>CAVUUK010000020.1:0-168932 GCA_963744625.1 uncultured Acidobacteriaceae bacterium | reverse complement strand
GGACGACGCCCGATTGGGACAAGCGGTTCCCTGGCGATCTAACCGATGGACGGGGAGTTGACCAGATCGTCGAGGTCGGCGGCGCGGGGACTCTTCCCAAATCGATCCGATTCGTCCGGCTCGGTGGCACCATCACGCTGATCGGTGTGCTGAGTGGAGGCGGCGAGATCAACCCGATGCGAATCCTGATGAAGGGCATTCGCCTGCAAGGAATCTTCGTCGGCTCCCGAAGGGATGTTCGAATCGATGAACCGCGCGATCGAAACCAGTCAAATGCGGCCGATCATCGACCGTGTTCTCCCCTTTGAGCGAGCACCCGAGGCTCTTTCCTACCTGGAGAGCGGCGCCCCTTCGGCAAAGTCGTGATCAAGGTTTCCAGTTGAATGCAGCCGGCTGGTTCCATTGATCAGGGGCCAAGGAGAACCATCACCGATGTCTCAGCAGCGGATTCTTGACGAGCTCGCAACTTCGTGTCGCTCAGGCAAGTGATCGAATGGTCCTTGAGCCGACAGCCGCGGGCCGAGTTCGTCGACGTCATCGTACAAGACGAGTATCACCACGACGTGATTGTTCGCGTCACGGCCGAATCCTTTGCCGTTTTCGAGACCAGTTGACTGGGTGCGGTGATGGCGGTCGCCATCTTCGATTATCAACCGTCGGCGACAGAATTGCTGGAACGCAGAATCGAGCGAGGCTGGAAACCCACGCCCACCGCGACATGGGACGGAGATGTCGTGCTGGGCTTCGCCTCGTGTTGCCGGATCGATAGTCACTTTTCGAGAGAAAGTAGTAATGAGAGCGGTCAAGATAATTGACTGACCGCCGATCACAATAATTGATCGACATCGTGTGATTGGATGAATGTACGGAGTGCCGGTGGCCTTTTCCCCATCTGTCCCGGATCGTCGTTCCGTTTCCGCTTATCTCTAGCTGGCGGGACCGGGAACGGACCGACGATCCCGCGCTGATCCTCGTTGATCACGGTCGCCGTCGCGACGCGAGCCCGTGTAGCGCATCACCGCGGGGCCACCCCCTCTAGCGCCTGGTGTCACTTTGACGTGTCGTCGGCTACGGGGCAACTGAGGCTCTTGTCATACATCCCCGACCGATCGAAGCAGCACGGGCGTCGCTTTCCTTTGTCGAGCATGTCGCAGGCAGCGACTGATCCGACGCACGCGGGTCTCTGCTTGCTTGGCGGAGACGATCCAGTGAATCCAATCTCGGCGCGCGATGGGCGTGATGTCCGACCACAACTTCCGCGCCCCCGCGGGGCAGCCGCGAGAGCCTTCCGCAGATCTGCCGGCACCTTGGGTTCCGGCTCCTCTGCCACCGGCGCGATTTCCAGCGTGACGACTTCGCCCGCCTCCGCGCCCCGACTCTTCGCGTCTTTCCGGTCGACTTTGAGCCAGTGGCCTCCTGACCGTCAGGCTCGAGCGTGGCTTGAAAGGCCGAGCCATTGAACGTGCCTTCCACTGACGTCATGCTTCGCGAGGGGAGCTTCGCACTGGCTTCCTTTGGCAGGGTCAGAAAGGTCCACGAGACGGCCTTCCCGGTCACCTTGGGCCGCAATAGTGTGGCACTGAAACGGATCTTGGACGCCGCCTTTGAATCGCCGAGCTCTCCTGGCGAGGCGACCTTTGCCGACTTAATCGCGGTCTTGCTAGCCATTGCGTTCACTCCAACTGATCCACTTGCGTTTGTGCGTCCCGCTTTCTTCAGCCGGTATCTGCTCCTCCTCAATAGGCTGTAGCACCAATCTTCCGTTGGCAACGAATGGCGCCTAGCGTCAAGTTTACCAAAGCTGGTGCTTTCAGAAGCCCGTGACGTACAGGAAAGCGGATTGAGCCGGCTGCCGCGCCGTCGCCGGAAGAGAACACATTCCCGTGCCTCACCCCTAGAGTCCGCGCAACGGTACTATTTTGGAATTCTTCGGAAGATTTTTAGTCCTTTCTGGACAAGATGTTTCGATCGGATTTCAGGCAAAAACCGCGTAGGAGCAAATACGAAATTCAAAAAACACACGACTGTAGACAGAAGAGATAACGAAGCTGCAGTGCGCACTCCGTGAGCGGTTGCAAAGGGTAGGCCCCGACCGCAACGTTCGGCCCGGTCGGCATCTCCTCCTTGTTTGCGGGCGCACGGCGGTCCCCCGCACCCAACGCTATTATGCTTTTTCGACCACGTAGAATCCAAATACGTGTTCGAACAACCTGCTCTTCCAGCGTCTTTCGGGCCCTGCCGCCGTTCAGCGAGCGCACCCTGGGCAGTCACTGACCGCAGTGAATGAGGGGCGTGAGTAGCAATGGAACGGGAAATTGGAATAAGCCCCCGATGCGGCCCATTAGCGTCGGGTGATGGTGATTTTGAACCTGCGGGAGAGAAAGCCACCAATCAGGGCGAAGGCCACTTGCGGCACGGTGAGCATGCCCACAACGCCGGAGCACTCAAGTGGAATGCGAACGTAGGGCCGGTCACGCCCGACTGCCTTCTCCAAGGGAACGTACAACAGGCTGAGATAGTAGAATATTGGTCCATCTTGATTCAGGTCGAGAATCATCAACGCGACGAATAGGGCCAAAACCATCGCCCCGGACACTGCGAACCCCAAGAGGAAAGGGCGGTTTCCGGGACGCTGTTGAGCGACCAGGGTGCCGACTACCAAAACGTTCACCATCGGCAATGCGCCCAATACGAAGAAGCCAATCTCCGGGTAACGGAGCATGGCCCGAATCACAGCGAAGTCGAGTGCGGCGATGGCGATGCCAACCATGCCCCAGACGATTCGGAAGCGAGCTACTTTCACGGCAAACTCCTCTGGTCGTAGAATTCCGCTTATACGTCGAGTTCCAGCGGAACTCGCGGCAATACCGCCTGACTTCGGCCCCGTAACCCCAGAAAAACTCGTCGTATAACAAGCTTATTCCAGTTCCCTGTTCCATTTGTTCCTCACGCCCGAATGTTGGCAGTCACGCGCCTTGCGTCCCGCCTCTGTCCGTCGGGCGCGCTGATCAGAACGCAAAACCGGCGTCGCATCAAATTTACGTCGCGAGAGCTGACCTCGAAAACCTCCCAGAATGTCGCCAAATACGGCCATTCAGTGCCATTGAGTTTCGTTTATCTGTGACATGTTTTCCCCCTCCCGGCGCGTCCATACGATTACCCGAACAACGCTCGCGAGCCAGCCCGACACGCGAACGTGTCGGTCTCTGTCCGTCAGGACAAGTTCGCGGCTGGCGATACCACACGCGCGCGGTTTATGGCACGGTTCGAGGTGTGTTCCGACGAGCCTAGTTCGTGGGGCCGGTAGGAGGCCGTAGACAGGTGACGTTCATCGACATAAAACCCAGCAGATTGGCAGCTTGCGCTTTTGCACCGTCGGCTGCGAGCATGGCGAGTTTGGCACCGGAGAACGTCCAAAAAGTTGCCAAAAGTTGCCACTTCGTGCCATTCTTGTGAAATTCGTACGTGTAGCTCTATTTCAAGCCTCACCCTGTGTGATTCGTACCGACCGCGAACTTCCCGGCAAGACCACGACGTGTTCGGGCGCGACCGCGAGCGTGAGGCTCTGCCCTTCTCGAAGGGTCTGCGACTGATTTTGAAGCGTTGAGACGATGACCGGCCAGTCGCCGGGTCCACGCACATGGATTTGTCGGAGCTCACCGCAAAAGACCATCCGCTCGATCGTCGCGGGGAAGCGGTTCCAGCCCACCGGAATCGTCGGTCCGAGCGAAAGGGTTTCGGGACGAACCGAGATCGTGACCGATGACCCCTGGGCCGGAAGCGTGGGATGACTCTGCCCGATCAAACGGCCCAAGGGCGTGCGAACGACCACCTCGCCCCTCGGATCGATCCGGTCGCTCTCGACCTGGCCTTGCAGCAGGTTGGTGGGGCCGAGCAGCCGTGCCACGAAAACGTCCACCGGCCGGTTGTAAAGCTCACGAGGCGGACCCACCTGGATGATCCGGCCCAGGTCAATAACCGCCAGCCGGTCAGCCAGGGCGAGTGCCTCGGCCGGGTCGTCGGTCAAAACCAACGTCGTCACCTCAGCCTCCACGTGGATCCGTCGCAGGTCGTCCCAAAACTCCTGACTCGCCCGGTCGTCGAGCAGACCAAGGGGTTGGTCGAGAATCAAGAATTCGGGTTGAGTGACGAGCGCTCTCGCCAAGGCCGTTCGAAGTCCTTGAGTGGGTGTCAGTTGCTCGGGAAATCGTCCGGCGAGACTGTCGATGCGCAACGTATTCATTGCCTCAGCAACGCGACGACGACGTTCCACACGGCCCACCCTTTGTGCCTTGAACGGATAGCCGACATTCTCGAACACCGTCAGACCCGGCCAAAGCCCAAGGTCCTCGAACACCATGCCGACGCGGCGATCAACGGGCGGGACCGACTGGACCATCCGGTCTCCGAAATAGATCTCGCCGTCATCGAGTGTTTCGAGACCAGCCAGGAGCCGTGCCAACGTCGTCTTGCCCGCCCCGGGCGGACCGAGTACGTACGTCATCTCTCCCGGCCGGAGCTCCAACGAGGCACCGTCAACCGCGGCGACCAAACCATGTCTCTTGACCAAGCCTTCAAAGATTACGCGAATCATTGGGGTAAACGCCAGTTCCGAGTTGCTAGGTCTCTCCAACCTCCCCTGCGCCCTTCTCAATGGGGGACGACGCGAAACGGAATCCGGATGAACATGAAGCATTGTAATTCCAATTCTTCACTGATCCGTGTTTCATCCGTGCTTCCGCACCCGTGGCTAACCGATCGCGAAGCGCTGTAGGCTCTACCGCTAGAAACTAGCCAGTCGCACAACTCTGCGATAGCGTTGTCGTGCCCAGGCGGTCCATTCGGCTCGGAGCCAGTCGCGAAACCTTGGCTCGCGACAGAGCCGGCCGTCGACCGCTTGGGCAAGCTCGGTCAGGAGCGTGTCGTCGACCAGCCGCTTAGGGGAGAGCCAGCTTCGTACCAGCCACGCGCGTACCGACGGCTCTGGCGCGATCTCGCGAGCCAGCGTCTCGATCAGGGTCATGGCAGTCTCACCAGGTTGGCCCAGGATCTTCGCCACCGAAGCGGGAGGCCAAGGGGGTGGGTCGGTCATCCACTTGAGCACTTTCGCGGGATAACCCGCTCGCTCCAAAGCCGCCCAGGCCGCCCACAATTCATCTTGAGCGTCCACCAGCGTCGCGCCTAAGAGATCGGCGACTAGATTCGCGACGGCAGGATCGGTTTCGTTTGTCGGTTGGCCTTCAGAGGCTGTGAGCATCTGCGTTTCCGCCAGGAATCGAACAAAGACTTGTGCCAAATCTTGATGTGCTGCCGCCCGAAAGATCGCGACGCCCTCGGTCCAATTGGGCGAGAGGGCTGTCTCGATCGGCCGTCCCGCCAGCCCGCGATCGGAGCCTGGTACCAACAATTTCGCGTAACCACCGATGCGACGTGGATTGCCAGCGACGCGGACGAGCGCGGAGTAACCTTCTCGAAAGCGTCCATGCTTGAGCTGGCCCAAAGCCCAGGCCAGCGAGATTGGATCTGATCGGGGATCAGCGATCGTGATACTGGGCGGCGCCGGAGGAAGGGGAACCCGATCGGCGGGGCCACGCGTCCGCTCATTGGGGACGTGCGACTCGACGCGACTCACGACTGACCAAAGCGCGAAATCCGCGCTCTGAATCGGCGTAAACCTGTCAGCGCTTCCCGTGCGTCTGCCAGTTTCGCCATCCGGGCTAACACCTATCGAATACCTGAATTCTACTGTACTGCGCCGCCAATCATCGCTTCCCGGCCTCCAAAACACATCTCGATCTCGCGCCCAGCCCCTTCTTCCGCGTCGCGCCCGTGCTATGATCCGCTAAACTGGCGGGCTTGCGGCAATCCGCATCGCTCGCCGAGGCATCGCGGGGCGTGCGACAGATGCTTAGACAATTCGAAGATTGTCGCCGGACACCAGATACAGGAGAAACCGAAGAATGGCTCCGCTTGCTCTTTCGTTTTGCAATTCTGTTCGTACTAGTTCTCTTTCCACGGTGAATCGCTCGCGCTCGAGTTTTTTCTCGCTGGTTGTTTGTCTGATTTTCGCCTTCGTCGCCGGATCCCCGCTGCCTGCGCGCGCTGCCGCGCCTCCCACGGGCGAAAATGCTTATTGCGGCAAGGGAAACGTCGCACAGTTTGGCGACAAGGACGGCCCCGCTGAACTGCCGAAGGCGTGTTACTACACCGCGCTCGACGGAACACCGTCGCCCGGAAAACAGATTCGCGTCCCCGCCAAGTCTGATCTGGCCTCGGCCGTCGCCGACGCCAAGTGCGGAGACACGCTGCTTTTACCCGCCGGAGCTTCTTACGACATAAAAGATCTGCCCGCGAAAAACTGCGATGATCAGCACTACATCACGGTTCGGACCGACACACCCGACTCGAAGCTTCCACCGGAGGGAACGCGCATCTCCCCGGCGTGGGCAGGAATCACGAGTCTGCCCGGCCGTCCGGCTTTTGCTCAGCCCTCGGGCGGACCGGCCAAATTGCTCGCTACCATCGTCGTGCGGCGTCCGGATGGCGCGTCAGTCGGCGATCACATACGCTTCATCGGGATCGAGTGGACCACTCCCGCCGATGCCAACATCGCTCGCATCGTAACCGTTGAACACTCAGACCACGTCATCTTCGATCGCAACTGGTTACATCCCGCCGACGGCGCCGAAGTCGGCCACGGCATAGGGATCGTGCATGGCGCGAAAATGATTGCCGTTGTCAACTCCTACATCAGCGGACTGAATTGCATCGCGCGCACCGGAAAATGCACAGACGCTACCGGAATCGGCGGCGGTAGCGGCGATGACCCTATCTCTACGCTCAAGATCTACAACAATTTTATCGAGGCCTCTGGAGAAGACATTCTCTTCGGGGGCAGCGCCGCCACCATCGTTCCCACCGACATCGAGATCCGCCGCAATCATCTCTTTCGGCCGATGATCTGGAAGGAGGGCGAACCGGGCTATACTCCCACTTCTTCCGGCAATCCCTATATCGTCAAGAACAACTTCGAGATGAAAACCGGAGTTCGCCTTCTTTTTGAAGCGAATTTGCTCGAGAACGCGTGGGGCGGCTTCAGCCAGACGGGATTTTCCCTCCTGCTTACTCCCAAGAGCCAATCCAATAAATGCGCCGTTTGCCGCGTGAACGATGTCACGATTCGCTTCAACCGCATTCGCAATGTTGCCGGAGTTCTGCAGATTGCCAACGCGCTCGCTAAGACCGGTGGCGCCGCAGCCGATGGCGGCCGCTACAGCATTCACGACCTGTTTGCCGACGATCTCCACGACCGGGATTACAAAGGCGGCGGATCATTCCTCATTCTCGTCTCCACCGGTCCGCCGGTGCACGATGTCGAAATCAACCACGTCACCGCCTTTGTCACCGGAGGTTTGCTGGCGATCCTCAACAAGGGACCGAAGCTTCCAAATTTCACTTTGATCAACAGCGTGTTCTCCCTCGGAGACCGGCGTCCATCGCTCGCGTCCGCCGGCGGAGGTCCTGAAAGCTGCGCCTCACGCACGCAGCACGAAGGTGGAGAAGCCGTGCTCGAAGCCTGTTTTGACCCTTATCAGTTCAATCACAATATGCTGATCGGCGGACGCGGATCGCTGCCCAAAGGAAATATTGGCGTCGGCTCCCCCGCCGCGGCCGGCATCCGAGATCTAAAAGACGGCGTCAGTAAAGATCCGCGGCTATGCCACGCAAAAGGGCCGGGTTGCTCGAAGGTTTCTCCCGGAGCGGGCGCTGCCACCGATGGCCGCGACCTTGGCGCTGACATCGACTCAGTCGAAGCCGCGATTGCTGGAGTGGAATAGCGGTCAGAGCTTCGCAGTTCGAATTTTCGGACCTCAGCTTTTCAACTTTATGCTTTCGACCTCAGGACGCCGCTTTCCGTTCGAGAGACGCGCGGTCCCAGTTCGCAAGATTCGCTCCGGCTTCATAGGTGCTCTGCGCGAACTGCAAAATTTCCTCGCCCGGAGAGCTTGCGCGCCGCACATCGTCATACATCAGCAAAAACTCGTGCAGCTTGCCTTGGTACGCCGCTGCTGTCGGCCGCGCCGGACGCTCGTTGTAGCCCCCAGGTTCAGGAGCCATGTAAGCGTAGAATGCCGGTCCCGCCACGTCTCCGCCGCCCGGCCACCAACCAACGCTGCTGCATTCATGCGAATAGGATTCCGACGTGATGATGCCTTTTCTTGGCGGCGCCGGGCGTCCGCTGAAACGCGTGCAGCATAGATCGAAGCTTCCCCAGAAAAAATGAACGGGACTGCACTTGCCGATGAAGCGCGAGCGAAATTCCTCCAGTACAATCCCGGTCGACCGCAGAATGCGCCACAGGCGGTTTGCGTATTCCGGATCGTAAGAGGCGTGAGTTTCATCTTTATCAAGCGGAATCGGATTTGATACTTCCTGCGGCTTCGTGTTGATGTGTACGTCAATGCTGGCTGTCCGCAGCAAAGCAAACAATTCTCGATAGAACGCCGCAACCGACATTGGTGCCAGCGCAAACGCGTGATTGCCGTTCGATGTTCGCAACTTGAGGCGATGGTCAGCGAAGTCGAATTCGATTTCAAACATGCGGCCGCGATATGGAATCGGCGAGCTAGTTAAACCTCGCGCACTTACGTAGAGCGCGACATTCCAGAAATGATTCTCAAGCGGTGTCAGCCCGAGACGGATTTTTCCCACAATCTGGGTCCACATGTGGACCGTGCGATACGTGCTTTCCCATTCTTCCAGCGGCAAGGCAGGCCAGTTTTGCTCGATAGCGTTCACCGAAAAGGCTCCTTGAGATTAGTTGTGCTATTAGAGGATTCGGTAACCCCGTTTTGATTATGCGCCTACGCTAACACGATTGTCGTCCGCGGCATTTACAAAGAACTACACGCAACCGCGACAGGCGCCGCGAATGGCTATCCTTGAACCATCGCATACAACTTTTCCGAACCTTCCGGGTTCAATACTATGTAGCAGTATGATTTGCGGAGGAAACCTTGAACGTATCGCGCTTGCTTCGTAGAGCATTTCGATCCGAGTCGGCAATGCTATTGACATTTTTACTTGGCGCGGCGGCCGTGATGTTCGCCCAGAGCGACAGAATGAGTCCGTACCAGGGTGAGTCAGACGGCGTCAGCGCCGGCGGAAACTGGCTGGAATTTCACTCTACCGATCCAATGACCGGCGCTAAGAAAGTCCGTTTCGAACTGCAATCGAACAACTATTTCCGCGAAGATCCCAACTACAAGCCACGCGTGAACCTCTATTGCGATAACGGCAAGCTCAAACTGGGGGACTTTAATCCTGGAGTCAGACTCCCTCCGCCAAACCGCCCTGGCTTCTGGGGACAACCCCAGTTGGAGGTGCAGGTTCGAGTCGACGACGTGCACTATTTCAAAGGCTGGAACTGGATGCGCGGCCACTTTCTCTCCATGGACAAAGGCACGGTTCGCGGCTTGATCGGCGCTCAGATCTTTAATGTCGCGCTGCCGACGCGAAGCGGGCGTCAGATTGCCGAGTTCTCTCCCGCCGGGCTGAATCTCGATCGCGTGAAACAAGCCTGCGATCTTACTCCGAAAAAACCGAGCAAGGACTAGGACCAACACCCGGCAGCCGCGAAGAATCTGGCCGTCAGTCACCGGCAGCGAGTCGTGACGAAGTCGCGCAATACCACGGCTGTCTGGTCAAAGAGAGCCAGTTTTGGCCGTCGTCGTTCTTGACCAGCAGTGCTTGGCACAAACCGAGCCATCCTTTCTGAAAGTAGTGCGCCGAGCCTGCCAGATACAAACGCCACATGCGATACTTGACCTCTCCGACAAGGCGTCGCACTTCGTCGGCTCGCTTTTCCAATCCACGTAGCCACAGTTTGATAGTCAAACGCGAGGGCAACTGATGTCTTGCCCTTTGCATCTCCGCCTCTTCCCGCGAATCCAATGATGATATTGTGAGAGGCGCATGAAGATCGGAATAACCTGTTATCCGACCTACGGCGGCAGCGGAATTGTCGCCACCGAACTCGGACTTGAGCTCGCTCGTCGGGGCCACGACATTCATTTCATCTCCTATTCGCAGCCCATTCGTCTGACCGGTCCAGAACCTAACATTCACTATCATGAGGTCGAGGTCACACGCTATCCGCTGTTTGAATATCCCCCCTACGATCTGGCGCTCGCGACGCGGATGGCCGAAGTATCGCAACTCTATGAACTCGACCTGCTGCACGTGCACTACGCGATTCCGCACTCCGTGAGTGCCATGCTGGCGAAACAGATGCTAGCCGCGACCCCGCCGCGCCGGAATCTCCCCTTCGTGACCACTCTTCACGGCACAGATATCACTCTAGTCGGACTCGACCGCTCGTACCTTCCCATCACCCGTTTTTCGATCGAGAAGAGCGACGGCGTGACCGCCGTATCGCAGTATTTGCGCAACCGCACCATTAATATTTTCGATATCAAGAATCACATCGAGGTCATTCCGAACTTCGTGAATTGCGACGAGTACGTGCGCAAGCCCGAATGGTTGCAGCTGCGGACGGAATATGCCTCGAACGAAGAACGCCTGCTCGTCCACCTTTCCAATTTTCGTCCGGTGAAGCGCGTGCTCGATGTCATCGAGATTTTTGACCGTGTCCGCAAGAGAATCCCTTCCAAGCTCCTGTTGATCGGGGACGGCCCCGACCGTTCGCAGGCGGAGTGGCTGGCAGTGCAAAAAGGCATTCACGAGCAGGTGCTCTTTCTGGGGAAGCAGGATCAGATCCGCGAGAAACTCGCTCTCTCAGACGTACTCTTGATGCCCAGCGAACTCGAATCATTCGGGCTCGCGGCGCTCGAAGGTATGGCATGCGAAGTCGTTCCCATCGCCACTCGCACTGGAGGAGTGCCCGAGGTGATCGAGCACGGTGTCAGTGGATTCCTGGCCGATGTGGGCGACGTGGAAACGATGGCAGGATACGCCGTCGAAGTGCTCAGTGATGAGGTGGCTCTAAGGGCGATGGGCAAACGGGCGCGCGCCGCGGCTCAGGCAAAATATTGTTCGAGCAAGATTATTCCGCTTTACGAAGACTTTTACCGAAGGGTATTGGAGCGATCGCCGAAGTCGTCATGAGCTCTTCCGGGTTCGGTAGAATAGGCAGCCGCAACCGGATCAGCGTGCCGCCCCCGTCGCGGTTTTCAATCATCATCCTGGCAGCATCGCCGTAAAGAACCTTCAGCCGCTCGGCAACGTTCGCCATCCCGATCCCTATGCCTCCAAAACCATCGGCTTGCGTGGGCAAATGCGTCGCGCCCATGCCCACGCCGTCATCTTCTACCTCGACGACCAGACGCGACTTGATCAGCCGGCTGCGCAAGGTGATGCTGCCCCCTTCGACTTTGGGCGCAAGTCCGTGCTTGATGCAGTTTTCCACCAGCGGCTGCAACAACATGCTCGGAACCATCGCTTCCAGCGACGTTGGATCGAGATCTTTAATGACGCGCAACTTGTCTCGTCCAAAGCGCACCACTTCGATATCCAGATAGTTATCGATGAACTCAACTTCCTCGCGCAGCGTGACGAAAGAATCCGCACTGTGCAGTAGTCGGCGCAGAATGGTCGCGAGCTTCAGAATCATTTCACGGGCGGTATCAGGATCGAAGCGCACGAGCGACGAAATGGAATTTAGTGTGTTGAACAGAAAGTGCGGATTGATCTGATTCTGCAACGCCGCCATGCGCGCCTGCAGCAACAGCCGCTCCTGCTCTTCGAGCTTGATCTGTATGCGGACGCTGTTGAAGATCTTCAGCTCTATTCCCACTACCGTGACCACGGCCCCGTAGATCAAGCACTCCACGAAATAGGAGTAGAGAGTTGTGCCGCCACTCGCCCACAACCCCGGGCTTTCCAGGCTGAAGACGGAGTTGGGCCATATGCGCCATATTTCGGTCTGCAGGTACCGCAAACCGACGATGGTTACAAAAAAAGCGACTTGCCAGTCGAATACGCGCGGTCGTGGCAGATTACGGCGGATCCAGCGATAGAGGCTGAGGTCGATGAAGGGCGAGAACGACCAAATATCTTCCTGCTCGGGCGCAACCCGCCGCAACTGTCCGGCAATGATTCCTGCAAACACATTCAATGGTAAACTCGCCCACTCGCCATACAACACAGCGGGCAGCGACAAGAGCGCGCCCCCGACCCCTCCCGCCAGACGACCACCAATCACACCCAGCAGCAGCGCGGTTTCGAGCGAGAGGTCGCCGGCGAAAAAAGTCTTGACGCTCGATCGTATCCAGACGCCGAGCGCGATGGGAATCGCCATCCACAGCGCCAGGTAAATCTTGTGGCGGGTGTCGCGGCGCTCGCTGAATAGCAGGCTCTTGAATTCTTTGGAACGCACCAGCGCGCTCGACAAGGCCGCCGCCACGCCTAGCTTGATGAGCAGATTGACGAGTATCAGCCGCGGTTCCAGCATCGACTAGATTCTACCCGGAGATGACTTGCGCACGATCAGACTCCGATTGTATCCGCTGCCTGGCGCAATAGCTGCTCGACGTTCATCTTGCTGTCGCTGGTCGAGCCCGCCGGAATCCCGCCCTGCGCGAAATCGCGGCTGCCACCGCCGCGCCCGCCCACTGACGATAAGACTTGCTTGAGCAATGCGCCCATGTCAGCCCCTCCGCCGGGAGTCTGCGCGAACACTATCCCCGGCGGATCGACGCTGCTCGCCACCAGCGCGATCGCCGGCGTCCCCACTCGCGTCACTTTCTGGGCAAAAAGCTTTGCGAAGTTAATGTCGCGGTCGGCGAAAGCGCGCACCACAATCTTTCGCCCATTAGTCTCGGCTCGCGAATGGAGTTCAGCCGCAGCCATCAGCTCGGCAAGCTGATAAAGCGCCTCTTCTCTTTGCTTGCGAGTGCTCTTGTTCTCTTCGAGAACCTTGCGGATTTGCTCCGGCACGTCCCAAAGCCTCCCCGAAAATAGCGCAGCTGCTTCGCTGAGTGCGCTGTAATCGTGCCGCGCCATGCGCACGGCGCGACCTCCGCACACAAATTCAACCCGAGTTCCCTGCCGCACTTTTTCGCTCTTGCGCAGCAGGATCGAACCAATCTGCCCGCTCGCGCCAACGTGTGTCCCGCCACAAGCCGAAAGATCGAAGTCCGCAATTTCAACCAGCCGCAACTCATCGCGCTCCGCCGGAGGCAGTTTGCGCAAGCCAAGCTTTTCGGCTTCCTCCCGCGTCACATAGCGAACCCGCACGGGACGGTCCTCAAATACGATCTCGTTGGCCCGCTCTTCTGCCCCAACGAGCTGCTCGGGGCTGACTGTGGGCGTTGACAGATCGATCGAGCAATAATCATCGCCCATATGAAACGAAACGGTCGGCATCTCGTAAAGCTCGATAAACGCCGCCGACAGAACGTGCTGCCCCGTGTGCTGCTGCATGTGATCGCGGCGGCGTTCGGCATCGATGCTGCCATGAATTGCCGCGCCCGGAGCCGGTAAATGCAGCGGCGCATCGAGGTAGTGAACGACCCTTCCATCTTCGGTATCGACGACCTCGCTGACGCGCAGACGCTCGGCGCCATTCAGCGTCAGCCATCCCGTGTCGTGGATTTGGCCGCCGCTGGTAGGGTAAAACGCGGTTTCGCGCAAAATGACAGCCGGCCGCGCTTCGCCTGGCCCAGATCTGACTTCTTCAACCACCGAATCAAATTCGTGGATTGTGGAATTGTCGTAATAGAGGCGTTTGGTCATACCTGGAGCAGACAGAAAAAGTCAGGCACCGGTAAACCACTGCACACGAAAGAGCCCGTTACCGTTGCTTCCTTCCGGACCTGGCGGGGTTGGCGGGAAAACGTCGCGCGGAACCGATGCCTGACTCTACATCTTAGCAAGACTTCGCCGAAAACAGGGAAAACGGCTAAGGTTTTCGACTATTATCGAATCACATCATGCCAGAATCAGAATGCGCGATATTCAAACGGCTTAAAGATCGCGAGACCCATGCCCATGCGCTTTGGACCTCATTTCTGTTCCGCAACGAGGTCAAGCCCAGGCTCTCTGACAAAGCAAAGCGCAAGCACCAAAAAGAAGAGATGGAAGCATATCAGCAAGCCCACAAAGCGCGCCTTACGCACGCCAAGACGTGTCCGAACTGTAAAGAAGCGGGCACAAGTTGATTTAGATGGAGCAACCGCGCGAACCCGGCTCGCCGACTTCCACGAAGAAAAACCGAGATGCCGCATGGTTCAAGCTTTTTTACCGCACCACCAGCACTTCCCGAATCGCATCGCGGGCCAAGAAAAATTTGATCGAGGCGAAATCCCGAAACAGATTTTCAATGTGCCGGTTGTTAAAAACACGCTGCAGTCGCGGAGATTGCTTTTCAGACGCGGGACGTCCCGGCAGCGCGAATTTCACCTCCTGCATCTCCAGCATGTCGCTGTCGGTTACGTGATAGCGATAGCAGGTCGAATCCGGACCGGCGTCGCGCGTGTGGAAGAATGCCAGCAGAAATCCTCCCGGCTTCATTACCGACCACAGACGGTCGATCGTCGGCTTCACCAAGCTCTCTTCCATGTAATCGGGCAGATTCCAGCACAGCACCACGTCGAATTGAGCATTCGCGTAGACCAGATTTTCATCGAGAAACTTCTTGCCGTCCACAACCATGTTGCCCGAGCTATCTTTCACGCGCAGCGACGGGTCGAGCGACGATCGCAACAGGTCTTCACTGTAATTCTTGTGCCCCTTGCCGGTGAAAAATCGTATGTTATTGGCGGAGGTCGATCCGATGTCGAGTACGCACAGCGCCTCCTGCGAATTGAGAAGCCGCGAAATTTCTCCCATGCCGCTCGATCGGCGGGTTAGCTTCTGCGGTGCTGCCGGGATCGAGGTTTGGTTCGAAGAGCTCCGAAAGAATTTCATTACATTGTCAGAAACAGACGCCATGAATCAGTCCACATGACCAGCGCACCCATTCGCCTAGTACGCCGAAGCAAATTCGCCAGCCGTCCCCAGGGCGCCTACGAAGACGCCGCTCTGCCGGCCTCTTTCTGAACATCAACCTTCCCCTTTAGAAACGCGCCTTCTTCGATGGCGATGCGTTGCGTGGTCACGTCGCCCGTCACCACCGCGGACTTGCGCAAGTCCACGCGATCAGAAGCATTGATACTGCCATCCAACTTACCCTGCACCACAACCGCTTTGGCGCTGACGTCAGCCTTCACTTTTCCGTTCGGTCCCACGGTCAGGCTGTGGTTGCGCAGCTCGATCTTGCCCTCTACGTTGCCATCTACGTACAAGTCCTCGGAGCCTGACAGCTCTCCCTTGATCACCACCGACTTGCCGATGTGGGCGAACTCTCCGGTCTGCGGAGCATCCATGCTTTTGGCCTCCATCTCTCGCGCTCTGTTCGCCGCGAATGAACCGATTGTAAATCATCCGCCGGTTTCGGGCTTCACACCACTAACTGGAAATCATTCCCAATCATGAACTTACGGTATCGGCCGCAACATATGCCGCAGCGGCGCTTTCAGTTTGCTAGTATCGCTTCACAAGGACCAACGTGGCCAGTCCCCTCATGGCTGTAATCCGCTTGAGCTCGCGCACCGCCGCCAGTGCGGTCGGCTGCATTCTGCTGTTCGCCGGCTGTGCTTTTGCCCGCCAACCCGCCACGACGTCTTCGTATCATGATCTGGCGGAATTGGTGCGCGCCGCGGTGCAGAATGAGCTCAGGACGACCAGCGGCGGCGCTCATTTTTTATTTCGCGGCGTAAAAACCACTCCCAAGGGTTCGACTACAAAGCTTTATGTGGAAACCAAAGACTCCACGGCTGGCCTGATCATCGCCTACAACGGCCAGCCTCTGACCGCGGCGCAGCGCCACGATGAAGAAGCACGCGTCGAGCGCTTCATCGACCATCCCGAAGAACTCCAGAAGAAGCGCGAACAGGAGCGGGAAAACTCCGACCGCTCGCTGCGCATCACGCGTGCTCTGCCCGACGCCTTTTTATTTGAATATGCAGGCGAAGTACCTAGCTCTGAGGGCATCGGCAAGCCCGGCTCGACCCTGATCAAATTGAATTTCCGCCCCAATCCTCGCTACCAGCCGCCGTCGCGCGTCGAAGAAGTCTTGGCCGGAATGCAGGGCTACATCCTTATCGATCCCACTCGCAACCACATCGCCTGTATTGACGGCACGCTCTTTAAGGAGGTCGCCTTCGGCTGGGGCATTCTCGGGCATCTCGATCCCGGCGGCCGCTTCCTCGTGAAGCAGCAGGAAGTGGGCGACAATCTCTGGGAGATTTCAAGCATGAGCCTGAGCTTTACCGGCAAGATTCTTCTGTTTAAGAATCTCAACATCAATTCAACCGAAATTTTCAGTGGCTTCAAACAGGTTCCCCCGAACCTGACCTTCGCCCAGGGATTCGAATTGCTGAAAAACGAAGAATCTGCGCCGGTGGCCGCTGATAAATCCTGCTGCCAGCAGCCTCCGGCCGAAGCAATGAGCGAAAAGCGCTAGGCCTTCCCAGCGCGAAACGTCTCTTCCCGCACCGTAAACTTCCTCACCAGATCTTCGCGCACGTCGTAGCCCGTTCCCACCGCGTCGCCGACCGGAATCATTCCGTCGGCGCGCACTTCCACTTCGGGCTCGATGATATCTTCTTTCCAATAGCGCTTCGATGCCGAGACATCGCCCGGCAGGCGGAAATTCTCGAGCGTCGACAACGCAATATTGTGCCCGCGCCCCACTCCCGACTCGAGCATCCCGCCGCACCAGACCGGAACGTTGTGTCGCACGGTAACGTCGTGTACTTTTTTCGCCTCGCTGAACCCGCCGACGCGCCCCACCTTGATATTGATGATCCGGCACGCGCCGATTTCAACCGCAAAATCGGCGTTGCGCGCATTCAGAATCGATTCGTCCAGACAAATCGCCGTGCGCATCTCCTTCTGAAGCCGCGCGTGCAGATAGATTTCATCGTTCCATAACGGCTGTTCGATCATGAGCAGGTTAAAAGAATCAAACTTGCGTAAGTGCTCGACCTGATCAAGCGTGTAAGCGGAATTCGCATCCACGCTGAGAACAATATCGGCCCACCGCGATCGAATCTTCTCCAGCACATTCAGATCCCACCCGGGCTTCACCTTGATCTTGATGCGCCGGTATCCCGCCGCCAATTCGGTTTCGATCTTCTCCAGAAGCTGCTCCGGCGAATCCTGAATGCCGATTGAAACGCCGCAGGCGATTTCGCGCCGCATGCCTCCCAGCAATTTCCAGAGTGGCTGCTTTTTCTGCCGCGCCTCCGCGTCCCATACGGCATTTTCCAGCGCCGCCTTCGACATACGATGGCCGCGGACCCGCGCAAACCGCGCCGCGCAATCTCGCCCCGCGTCCACCTCGCTCTGCATCAGCAGCGGCGCCAGGTAACTCTTAATCGTTGGCCACGCAGTTTCCGTCCATTCCGGACTGTAATATGGATCCTCACCAGCGACGCACTCACCCCACCCGCGCACGCCATCCGCTTCGACACTCACCAGCAGGATGCGGCGACTGTAAACGCGTCCAAAGCTCGTTTCAAAAAAATGCACGAGCGGCATCTGAATTTCACGCAGCGTTACCGAGTCGATTTTCATGTTGGGTTATGGATGAGCCCAGACCTTCAGCCCGTTGTCTTGATTTGTATCTGGGTTTGGGACCCGCAAGTATAGAGGCGCGGAAGAGCTCAGAGCAAGCAGTTATGCGCCCAAACTGCCTTGCCCTGTCAGCGCAGACTAATACCGCCAGCCCTCGTCCCACTCCCCCAGCTGAAACCGGCCATTTCCGCGTTCGTCGCGCTCGTAACCGAGCACGGTCATCCCCCCGGCAAACGCCCGCTGCAACTGCTCACGATTCCTTTCCTGCACAGCCAACGCCCGCCCGCGCGTCGTCGCGTCGGCCTTCCATTCATAGATTTCGGCGGGCACCTCGACGCGCGCACGGCATTTAAACTCGGCTCTCGGAGCTCCCGACAGCACAGCCTCGACCCGCTTCGACCTCAGCCACCACTCCGCCACCAGTCGGTCGGTCGGCAACCCGCCTTGCAGCGGGGACGAAGTGATCCCATATTGATTCACGTTGTAGCGCCGCGTGATCGCGCCCAGCTTTTCGATATTTAAATATGCGTTTTTGATCTCCAGTGGATCGAACGTCCACTCCATCAACTCAAATCCCCGCGCCAGCGCATCCTCCCGCTGAGACAGTTTCATGCGGCGTCCCAAACCTCCATTGCGATACTGCTGTCTGACCGCCAGCATGTGCGAATGCAGATAGCAATGGCCGTTCCGCATCCCCGGAATCGCCAGCGCGAAGCCGACCAGTTCGCTTTTGCCGCTCTTCTCACCGGACGTATCAAACGCCCCGATCACATGTCCGCCAATCTTCGTTGCCACCACAAACATCCGCACCGGAATCAGGTCAGCATCCGAAAATTTCCATACTTCTTTCTGCAGCACGAAGCACGCCCGCATCTCCTCCAGCGCATCGCATTTGCGGACGATAATCGACCCCGCCTGCTGCGCCATCGTTCGCGCCTCCGCGCCGCTCACGCCGGCTTTTCCTGTTGCTTCGCCTGTTGCCATAGTGTTTCCAGTTCATCCATCGAAGCCTCTTGCGGAGCTCGGCCGCTCGATCGCAGCCGCTCCTCCATCCACTGAAAGCGGCGTCTGAATTTACGGTTCGTCTTGCGCAACGCCGACTCCGGATCGAGCGACAGATAACGCGCGATATTCACCAGCACGAAAAACAAATCGCCAACTTCGTCTTCCAGACGCTCGCGCAGCTTCGCCGGAATCTTCGGCTGCCCCGACCCTGCGACTCCATGCCCCGGCGGCCCGTTCACGGGCACGGCCTTTAACTCCTCGCGCAGCTCCGCGGTTTCTTCTTCGAGCTTGGCGAAAAGGCCTTCCATCTCCGGCCAATCGAACCCCACCCGCGCCGCGCGCGAACTGAGCTTGTACGACTCCATCAGCGCGGGCATTTTCGTCGACACGCCCGCCAGCACCGATTCCGCCAAATCGCTTTGCGCCGCGCCAGATTTGCCCGATTCGCCGGACTCTGGCGCCGCGTCCGCACCGGCCTCGGCCAGCCGCTTCTTGTCTTTTTCCCGCGACTTCAGCGCCTCCCAGTTGCGCAAAACCTCCGCCGGAGTGTCGGCCTTCACATCGCCAAACACATGCGGATGCCGGTCAACCAGTTTGTTCGAAAGCCGCTCAAGCACGTCGTCGACCGAGAAAAGCCCTTCCTCGCTCGCCATCTGCGAATAAAACAGCACCTGCAACAGGAGATCGCCCAATTCCCCGGTCAGCTCCGGCCAATCGCGATTGTCGATCGCTTCCAACACTTCATAAGCCTCTTCCAGCGTGTACGGCTTGATCGTGTCAAAAGTTTGTTCGCGATCCCAGGGACATCCCCCCGGAGCCCGCAACCGCGCCATAATCTGAACCGCCCGCTCGAACCGTTCGCCTGTAGTGGACATGACTGTTCAATGTAAATGAGGCGAGTTGAGGGAGCAATGAGGACGAAACCTCGCAACGTCCTGATCTCCGTGAACTGGCGAACGCAGTCGAAAACAATTGCTGTTGAACTTCTCTCGCGATTCGAGGAATCCGTCCCTAATTAATTACTGTGCTCATCATCACTTCCGTCTCATCCGAAATAATCCCATCCACGCCCCACGCCGCCAGCTCGCGCATCTGTGCGGCTCGATTCACCGTCCAGACCATCACCCTTTTCCCCGCCGCATGAACCTCCTCGACCAACTCCCTATTCACGAGCCCTGCCTGCGGAATCACCCACTCCGTCGCCACCTCCCGCCAGCCTCGAAGCTGCGCCCGACTTTCGCAAAGCAGCCCCTGTGGAACGGCCGAATCCAAATCAAGCATCGCCGCCAGCACCTCCGGCAGAAAGGACGACACGACATATCCTTTTCGCGGCGAATGCTTGCGCAACTTGGCAAGCGTCACCGCCTCCAGACCCGCAACCTTCAACTCAATATCCAGAAATGCGCGCTCCGCAAATTGCCGCAACACGTCTTCGAGCGTTGGCACGGGCAAGTTCTTCGCCACCGCGTAGGCGATCTCCATTCCGCCGATGCTGGTATCGTGGCAAACGACCGCTTCGCCGTCGGCCGAAAGCCGCACGTCAAACTCAAATCCGTCGCAGCCATGTCGCAGGCAAAGCGCAAACGAATCCAAAGTATTTTCAGGAATCTGCCGAAAAGCTCGCGCCCCGCGATGCCCTAAAAGAAGAGGTGCCATGGAAATGAGCAGCTCCAATCGTCAGTTGAAACAAAGGTTTTTGAGGTATTACTGAGAACTGAACACTGGGAACTGAGAACTGGAATTTTCAGTCCAAATCGAAATCCCGAATCGGCTTCCCCGTATCCGGCGTTTCTTTGGCCTTCTTGACCGCTTCCTGGAACTTTTTCTCCAGCAGCTCCGAAGCATGCCTTTGCGCATCAAGTGACTGGCGGAAGATCGAATCGCGCCGGCTGTCCTGCTCTTTCATGGCGCGCGCCGCTTCTTCCATGTCATTAAACGTCTTCGGCTTCACCGGCGCGGTATGGGTAATGACAGCGCGCGTTTCGGGGTCGATCTTTAGCACTGCGCCGCAGCACGGGCAAGTCACGTCAAAGCTGGGCTCACGGAAATTGGATTGGCGTTTCACCACTGGCGATCATACCGCAATCCGCCTTACCGTGGCGTGAGCCGAATCGGCAGGATGCCAAACAGATACAGCATCTCCCACCCCAGCAGCACGATCGACACCAGCACCACCAGGATGGCGAGAATCTCTCCGAAATTTAACCCGGCCTTCTCCTGCTCAAAACGGCGCGCCCCCAGGCTCAGAATATTCAGCGTGGCAAAGCCGAACACCAGCGCCCAAAGGACGTTGTAGACTTCCTCGCGCGTTGAGCGCAGCAGCAACATCGCCGGCAGAATCGCCAGCAACAGCGCGTGCAGCGCGCGTCCGGGAAATGCACTCCACCCGTAAACCTGACTCAACGCGACCAATAACGATGGACAACTTCGTGTGGTGTCGAAAGATCGAGGCAGTCTCATGCGGAAGGTCGATACTACCGTGTTTCCCCTTAAGAATAAGCCAAACCGCGCCGAAAGAGGCTCTCCATTAGTTCATACTGTTGCTTTTCCAGGCACTGTCAAAGAGGATAGTACGCGAGATGAGCGCGAGATGAGCACCCGATGATCATCAACTTCGCCGAGCGGGCGCACAACCACAACTGGGAACTCGATCCGGTGACGCGGTCTTTGCTCGACACCGACTTTTACAAACTGCTGATGCTCCAGTTCATCTGGAAACATTACCCGAAGACCAACGTCTCCTTCTCCCTCTTCAACCGCTCAACATCGGTGCGCCTCGCCGATATGTTCTCCCGCGAGGAACTCGTGCACCAGATGGAGCACGCCCGGCGCCTGCGCTTCCGCCGGTCAGAACTTGTCTGGCTCGCCGGCAACACCTTCTACGGCCGCCGCGGCATCTTTGAGCCCCGCTTCCTCGAATGGCTCGAACGCGATTTCCGTTTGTCCGACTACGAGCTCTCCATAAAAGACGGCCAATTTCTGCTCTCGTTCGATGGCCCGTGGACCGAGACCACGATGTGGGAGCTCTACGCGCTTTCCATCCTCGACGAACTGAAGACCCGTGCCGCCATGAAAAAACTGCGCGAGTTTGGCCTCGACATCCTCTACGCGCGCGCAAAAACAAAGCTCTGGGGCAAAATTGAACGCCTGCGCGGTGTCCCCGGCCTAGCCGTAGCTGATTTCGGAACCCGCCGCCGTCACAGCTTTCTCTGGCAGGAATACGTCGTCAACGCCATGGCGGCAAATCTTGGCAACGCCTTTACCGGAACCTCGAACGCCTTCCTCGCTCATAAGCACGATCTCGAAGCCATCGGCACCAACGCACACGAGATCCCCATGGTTCTGGCCGCGCTCGCTCCCGATGACGAGGCCCTGCGAGCCTCCCAATATCGCGTGCTTGAACTCTGGCAGTCGACCTACCACGGAGCTCTCCGCATCATGCTGCCCGACACCTTCGGAACCACGCAATTTCTGGAAAATGCCCCCGAGTGGACAGCTGACTGGACCGGCCAGCGCATCGACAGCAAAGATCCCTACATCGGCGGCGACGAATATATTGATTGGCTAAAAGCACGCGGCCGCGATCCACGCGAGAAGCGCATCATCGCTTCTGACTCGCTCGATGTCGATGACATCCTGGGCCTGCACGCCTATTTCGGAGGAGTGCTCGCCGGCGAAATTACGGCCGCGACCGTGAAGAATCATTTCCGCAGCGCAGCCGACTTCAACGATTCGAGCAAGTGGACGCCCGGACGCCGCATTCGTTTCAGTGCCGGTTGGGGAACTCTGCTCACCAACGATTTCCGAGGCTGCGATCCCGCCGACAGCAGCGATTTCGACCCGATCAGCTTGATCTGCAAGGTATCTACAGTCGAAGGCAAGCCCGCCGTGAAATTGTCAGACAACTATGCGAAAGCCCTCGGCACCGCCGAAGAAATCGACCGCTACCGCAAAATCTTTGGCATCCGGGGAGTCAGTAATATTCCCGTAGTCACGTAAAGCAGCCGCCGTGATTGAATAAGCCGATGCGACTATCAGGGATTTCCGCGGCTCACTGCGAATCAGTATGTGCAATCCTCTCATCGCTAGTCTCGCCGCAGGCACGCCCCCGCGAAACATCTCACCTGGACGCTCAGTCGGCGCTTACCGCTTCGCGTTCGCCCACCTGCTGCCGCCACATCGCGTAGTACAGACCTTTTTGTTCCAGTAACTCCGCGTGCCGCCCATACTCGACAATGCGTCCGCGCTCCAGCACATAGATTCGATCCGCATGCATCACCGTCGAAAGCCGGTGCGCAATCAGAATCGTGATCGCCTCGTGATTCGTCGCCACCTCCCGAATCGTCCGGCTGATCTCTTCTTCGGTCAGCGAATCCAGTGAAGACGTTGCTTCGTCGAACACCAGCAATTGCGGACGCCGCAACAGCGCCCGCGCAATCGACAGCCGTTGCTTCTCGCCTCCCGAAACCTTCACGCCGCCTTCGCCAATCAGCGTATCCAACCCCCGGTCCGCGCGCGAAAGCAGGCTGTCGGCGGCCGCTTTCTCCAGAACCTCCATGCATTCCACATCGGTCGCCTCGGGATTCACAAACAGCAGATTTTCGCGAATCGATCCCGAAAACAACTGCGTATCTTGTGTCACAAATCCAATCTTCTCCCGCAGCAGATCCAGGTCCACCCGATTCGACGGAATCCCGTTGTAAAGAATTTCTCCCGCTTTCGGAGCATACAAACCGACCAGCAACTTCACCAGCGTCGACTTCCCCGCTCCCGACGGACCGACAAAAGCCACCGTATCTCCGCGCGCCGCGCTGAAACTGATCTCGTCCAGCGCCAGAGCCGCGGAACTTTGATGTTGAAAACTCACCCGCTCAAACTGCAACGTCATCAACTCGTCAACCGGCTCTGGATCGACCGGTTTCGGATCACGCGGCGTGTCGAGCACCTCCTGAAAATTCTGCAGCGACACTTCCGTCTCACGATAAATATTGATGACGTTTCCCAATTCCTGTAACGGCGTGAAGATGAAAAACGAATAAATCATCAGGGCAAAAAACTGGCCGACCGTAATCTCCTGGCGGAAAATCAAATACAGCATCAGAAACAAAATGCTGGTGCGCAACGCATTGACCGCCGTCCCCTGTATAAAACTCAGGCTCCGCAGATACTTCACTTTCTTGAGTTCGAGCCCGAGAATCTTGTCGGTGATCCCGTTCAGCCGGCCCACTTCCTGATGCGCAAGCCCCAGGCTCTTGACCAATTCGATATTCCGCAGCGACTCCGTCGTTGACCCCGCCAGCGCCGTCGTCTCGGCCACAATCGTCTTCTGCATCTTTTTGATTCGTTTGCTCAGGGCCGAACTGATAATCCCGAGCAGCGGAACCGTGATCAGAAACGCCGGCGCGATCGACCAATGCACGCGAAATGCATAAATCATGACGAAAACGATGCCAATCGCGGAAATGAAAATCACGTTGATCGCCGCGGTGATAAACCGCTCCACATCGCTGCGAACCTTTTGCAGTTGCCCAGCGTTTCGCCGCTCCGCTGGTCTTCAAATACCTGGTAAGGCAGATCGAGTGAGTGCCGAATGCCGTCTGAGTACATGCGTGCCCCAAGGCGCTGCACGATCACATTCACGAAGTAGTCCTGAAAATTCTTCGCCACCCGTGATACAAACGCCACACCTACCGCTGCCAGCAGCAGCAATCCCGCGCCGCGTATGAATTGCGCTTGCGTGTATTGGTGATACTTGGTGGCGTAACTGTCGATCACGTGCCGAAAAATCAGCGGATCAAGCAGAGAAAAAATCTGATTGGTCGCGGCTAGCAACAACGCGACCACGAACAGTCTCCAGTACTCCCTGGAATAACGGTAAAGAAGATTCATAGGGCATACACGCGGAGCCGCGGACAATGCGAGTTAGATGGTACGCCCGGACTTTGGATTCAGGAAGGTGCCGGCCGTAACTCCCACGGCGGCCCTGCTCAGGAAGGTTCAGCGTGTGTTTTGCCCTAGGCCGTCCCGGTGTTCGCCAGCGCTTCCACCGCTTCCCATGTCGTGCCAAACGTCACGAAGAAATCGTTCACTTTGGTGATTTCCATGATCTTGCGCACGCGCGGCTTCATCCCGGTCAGCACCAGGCATCGTCCCGTTTTCTGATGCGAAACATATGCCGCCACCAGCGATCCTAATCCTACCGAATCGATATAAGGGACGTCGGTCAAATCTAGAATCATCGTCTCGGCATGTTCGTGGTGCACCGCCCGCTCGAATTGTGGCGCGGTTTCCATCGTGATCGGACCGCGCAGCAGCAAGATCCGCTGATCGTCCGCCACTCCTTCATACCGCTCGACGGTTAATTCTTGTAATGCCATGGGTGCTGATTGTAAGACGCCCGGCTCCCGCTGTCACTGCCGTAAATGTAATTTTTTTTGTCCGCTTACTCCCGGAAACACCCTGCCCAGCGCCCGATTGCGGGTTCTGCTGGTTTCAGTGATTGTCGTAAATCGAGTATTGCCCGCCCGGGTGCTTTAATTTCACCGTAATCTCCAGGCGCGGCTTGTCGATCTCGTAATCCTGTCCGAACGTCTGGAAATGCGGTGCCAGCACCTGCACCCGCAACGGACCATACGGAATCCCGTCAATGCTCGCCTTCCCATCCCCATCCGTCTTCAATTCCATCTCTGGATTCGTCTCTTTACCCTTGCTCTTCAGCGGATGCAATACGACCTGAGCATTCCTCACCGGCTTTCCGTCCGTGTCGCGCAGCACTACAAAACCGACGCTCGACATCGGCCCTTGATCGTCCTGGGCCCGCGCCACCGCGCCCAAGCCGAACCCGAGCACGATTACCGCCAGTGCGATCGCGAAGTTTTTCCTCATCTCTGGTCTCATTTCACTTGACCTCCGCCTTTTATTGCTGCGGTTTCTGGTTTGGCTGGCTCTTGTCATCAGGCTTCTTGGTGTCGGAAGTCCCGTCCATCGTCGAATATTGCCGAACCGGCCGTTGCAGCTTCACCATGATTTCCAATTCAGGTTTGTTGATTTCATAGTCCTGGCCAAACGTCCTGAATCCTTCCGCCAGTACCTGCACCCGCAACGGCCCATAGGGAATCCCGTCGATATTCGTGCGGCCATCGTTGTCCGTCTTCAACTCCAACCCGCCCATCGCCTGTTTTCCCTTCTTGGTAACTGGATGCAGGACGACCGCCGCATTCCGAATCGGCTTGCCGTTGTAGTCCTTCACCACCAGGAATCGCAAGTGTGACATCGGCCCTTCATCGTCGTCCTGCCCCTGCATAGCCCGTCCCATCCCAGCCACGACAAACCCCAAGGCGAAGATCATCAGAATCGTGATCGAAAAGCTCTTATTCATAACAGCCATTTTAAAACCCGTCTCCTTAAACAAGCCACAATGAGATATCCAATTTCAATCAAGCGCCCAAAGCCAAACGCCTATTTCATCCCCCTCACCACGTACACCTGCGATAGCGTCTGCATGTAGCGATAGGCATATGCTCCGTCTGCGGCCGGCAGATACGACCCGCCGATGCTTACCATCCCGGCCGCCAAGCTTTCGCCGAATGTCTTCGATAACTCCATCTTGCCGGTAACCGTATTCACTCGATAAACGCGCCCTGTCTTATCCCGCTGCTCGATCGGAGTGACGAATACGGAACTGCCATCCGCCGACCAGCCGCTCACCCGATAATTGGAATTTAGTCCCGGGATCAGCCGCAGACCACTCCCATTCAGTGGCCAGATTCCCCATTTCCCATCCGCGCCCAGCACAGCCGTGCTTTGCCCATCTGCCGCCGGATAAACCCCCACCACTCCCTCTGGGGTAATCGCTCTTGAATTCCCCGTGCTAGCCTCGATCAGATAATCGCGCGCGCCATGCCCGGACTCAATTCCGCTCGCCAGCAACTGCTTACCCCCAGCCAGCCATCGCACCTTCTGATAACTCACGTTGTCGTGCGTCAACTGTCTCGCCTCACCCGCGCCCGTCGGCACCAGCGTCAGCGGGCCGCCCTTCGCCGGCTGCGTAATAACCCACTTGGCATCGGGAGAAATCGCTAAACCAACGCCTTCGCCAATCCGCACTGGAGGCGATCCATCGCTGTCGCGCACAAACACGGTGTAGCCCGGCCCTCCGCCATCCCCTGCCTCCTCAAACAAGATCTTTTTCCCATCTGGAGTCAGATCGCTCAGCACCGACCAGTCAAACCACCCCAGCTCACGCTCCTTTTTTCCCCGCGGAGCCATGCCCAGGATCCCGATCCGCCGGTGGTGCGTCACCATCAGCACCACTCCGTTCCTCACGTCTTCCAGCCACATTCCGGCCGGCGCGTTAGTAATGGTTCGCAATTTGCCCGAAAGCGTCACGGCCCGCGGATTTGAGGCGCTCCCTTTGTTCGACGCCGTAAACCAGACTTCATTCCCCGACGGCGACCAGACGACCCCTTGCGCGGAGATCCAACCCGGCGAAAGTATCTTCTCTTTATTGTCCTTATTGTCCTTGCCGTCCGCGGCAATCACCGCGATCGCCCCCTCATCATCGCCGTTGGCATTTTGATGATCCGCAAACGCGATCCACTTGCCGTCCGGCGACAGCCTCGCATGGCTGATCCAGTTCGTGCCATCGAACAGCACTTTGCCAATCGGATATTCCAAACGCCAGTGTGCGTTCTCCGGCACATAACGCACCACCGCCATGTTCTCGCCATCGGCCGCCCAGTCCGCGTCCTGCACATTGTCGAGCACCTCCCGCGGCGCTCCGCCACTCATTTGAATCCGGGCCAGCGTTCCGATCTCCTCAAATCCTCCGACGTTGACGCTATTCAGCCGAACCGCCAACTCTCCCGTCTTGGAGATCCCCAGTAGCTCCGCATTCTTGACGCCGAGCGCGCGCGCCCCTGGTTCATCCGTCCGCCCGATATACAGCTGGTTTTCCCCTCCATCCCACGATGCGCTGTAAACGATGCTTCCGTCCGGCGTGAACCGTGCATTCCCGATCGAGCCCGTGCGAAACGTGACCGCCTGATATTCCGCCAAACTTGTGCGCGCGCTGCCTCGTCCCCACCACCACCCAATCCCGACCATCAGTGCCGAAAGAATCAACGCCCCCGCCAGCTCCCTCAGTTTGCTCGGCGCAAAATTCTTCTCGTGCGCATCGGTTGTCTCGGCCGGGATCGCCGGCTGCCCAACCGCCGTCTGCGCGCCAGTCTTCGTAACCGGCGAGCCAACTACCGAACTATCCGTGAGCGCTTCCAGGTTGAACGCCAAATCGCCCGCCGACTGAAAGCGCTGCGCCGGACTCTTCTCCAGGCAATGCCGCACCAACCGTTCAATCGCCGGGGGCACATTGCGCGCAGTTTCCGAAAGTTCAGCCGGTTCCTCTTTCAGGATCGCACTCATTGTTTCGGCCGCCGTTTCTCCGCGAAACGCCCGCTGTCCCGATAGCATTTCGTAGAGAATCGCGCCAAACGCGAAGATGTCCGACCGATGGTCCGCCGCTTTTCCCCGCACCTGCTCGGGCGACATATATCCGGCCGTTCCCATCACCTGGCCGGGTTCCGTGTTCACCTGCAAGGTAGCCGCATCGGGAGCCGAATCGGTTTCAGGACGCGTCAGCTTCGCCAGTCCGAAGTCGAGAATCTTCACCCGGTCATCGCTGGTAATGAATAAATTCTCCGGCTTCAGGTCGCGATGCACGATTCCCTTTTCATGCGCCGCCGCCAATCCCCGCGCCACTTGCAGCCCGTAATCAATCGCCTTGCGGCTCTGGAGCGGCCCGCTCCGAATCCGTTCCCGCAAAGTTTGTCCTTCCAGCAACTCAGAAACAATGTAAGGAGCGCCGCGCTCTTCTCCAATATCGAAGATCGAAAGAATGTTGGGATGATTCAGCGCCGCCGCCGAGCGCGCCTCCTGCACAAAGCGCTGCAACCGGCCTGCATCCGCCGAGTAAGAAGCAGGCAGCACTTTGATCGCCACCACGCGGCTCAACCGCGAATCCAGCGCCCGATACACCTCTCCCATGCCTCCTGAACCGAGCAAGGATTGGATCTCGTACGGCCCTAGTTTCGTGCCCGGAGTGAGCGCCATCAGAAGCTGTGAATTATATCGGACTGCCGCGACTCTGACCGAACCACCGACGGGCCGTAGCCACGTTCTCCTCAAAGAAAAAGGCCCCCAAACGGGCGGGCCTTGAGACCAAAGCTTTCAAATGGTAAGCGTCCGGCTACGGCGTGCAACCTCCTGAGTAAGCGCAGTTCTCGTCATAAAACCAAAGGCTCTCCAGGCCCTGTTCTCCGGCGGTTCCAGCACCCACGCTCTCGATGATGGTAGAACCGTTGTCGGTGAGCATGCTGATGTTGTAATTCGTGGTCGCCGTCCCACCCGCGTTGAACTCCTTTCCAGCTACGTCATACGCGAAGTCGTAGTTGAAAAAGTCGTAGATGGTATTCGCCAGCGCCAGCGGATCGCCATTGCCTGTGCAGCACGGCCGCTCCACGATCCATTCCGCGCTACTGCCTACCAGCCCCGGTCCTGAAAGCCACGGCAATTCGTATGTTCCATACTCCTGCATGGTAAAGTCTTCGACAAAAACATACTGAGTGCTGGTCCCAGGATAGCCATAAGTCACAACATAGATGTCGTCTCCCGGATTGACATAGAACACTCCGATGATCGAGTAACTTGGGTACCATTCCACCCAAGCTTCGTACAACGTGTCGCCAGAGCAATCTGCCGCCGACAAGCTTCCACCCTGCACCACGTCACCGTTGGAAAAACCGTCGATGCCGTTCCAGCTGACTTCGTAAAATGGCCCGGTAATGCCGGCCCCGCAGGCGCCGAACGGAGGTTGAGCTACGGGTACGTTAAACACGGAATACACCGCGTCAAACGACGTCTTCTTGTTCCAGCTCTTGTCCTTGTTAGTCGCTGCCATCCCGCTCCAGTTATAGGATGTCGTCGAGGTGTTCGTGCCCTGCAGGCCACCAGCTTTCATGGCCGTGCTGGAATACGGTTTCACGTCCAGCTTCGCGGGAGCCCGATGTTTTGCCGCCTGCATCGCTCGTTCCCAGAGCGCATAAGCCTCGGGTTCGGCCGTTTGATCGGGACGCTGCGGCAATCCGTAACCAGCCAACTCATGGTTGGTTGCGGTTAGCGGATTAAAGCCCGCCGGAGCGCCGGTAAAAATCTTGACGCCGGCGACGTTGGTGCTTTCTTTCGGTGCTGACATGAAGTCCGCGTGCACATCTTCGCTTTGCGCCGCGGCAAAGCCCGTAAAATTCACAACTAACAACGCCGCTGCCGCCATTACAATTGCTTGATTCACGACTTTCCAATTTTGGTTCCGCATAACTTTTCTCTCCTTCCCCATAGGGGGAAAATTGTTGGCCAGTAAGAAATCCCGTAACAGACATAGACTGCCCAAGGCTGCTGCCGAGCATGGCAGCGTTTGGAGGGATATCCTCCTGGGAAGTTTTAGTTTGGACTTTCGAACGAATTGCGAATCAGGGAACGCAGTGAGGCTCTATGGGGAGGCTAGCGGCCTGCGCTGACTGTCGCAGAGTAGCGCATTTCCAAACGAAGTCAAGTTAATAAGTGTGTTCGAGCGGAAATAAAAATCTGTCGTAATCAGCAGTTTTCTGTAACGAATTTCGCGCCAACCTCACTTACTCGCGATCTTTTCCATTCTGCAACGAATCGTGCAGTGCGGCCGCCATAACGATTAGGCCCGCACCATGTTCTTCAGTGCCGGGTGATTGTGGATGATCAGGGTCGCGCCCTTCAATTCGGCCATCTCTTTTCTTCGAAAGTCTGAGAGCAACCGCGTTACCGTCTCGCGGCTGGTCCCGATCAGCTGCGAAATCTCTTCGTGCGTCATCGCCAGTCGCACCCGAACCGTTCCGCCATCCGCCTCACCATCGGCCGCCGTATCCAGCAGGAATCGCGCGAATCGTTCCGTCACCGAGTGCGACAAGCCGATTGATCGCACCACCCCGTACGCATCCGAACAGTCGCGCGCCAGATCCTGCGTCGCCACCAGCGCCGCGTCAGGGTGCCGTTTCAGAAAACGCAGCATGTCGTCGCGGCCCACAAAACTCAGCTGCGAGGGCTGCATCGTCTCCACCGTTAATTCATACGGACCGCCCGTCATCACCGCATGCAGGCCCAGAGCCTCGCCCGGCTCGGCGATGCGCACGATCAACGTTCTTCCCTCGCGTGAAGTGGTCGTCAGCTTCGCCCGCCCTTGGCACAGCACAAAAAGCCCGCACGGATTCTGCCCTTCCACCAGCACCACCGTATGTTCGGGAAAAATCGCCGTGTGCTTGATCTTGTTGAAATCCGAGAGCGCTTCCTGCGATACTTCGCAGAAAAAGTCTGCGGTCGGCAGCGCGCAAGTGGGACAGTTCTCAACGCAACTCAATCCAGACATAGTGCTCTCTTCAAGCTCCTCTCAGAAGCGCACATGCGCTGCGATGCCGAGCACGATTGAGCAACACTAATATCGGGATCGTGGCTGGCCAGACCAACGCATGTGGGGGGATTGCGCAGCGTTTCCCAGCACGCGTGGTTCCACGTTGGTTCGTTCCCTTTTCGACATAAACTTCAATGTTGGCAACATTCATTCCCAAACCCGGCATGCGCCTCAAGACGCCGAAGACGGATGACCGGCAAACGCGCCGCTAGTTGGGCGATTTGTGTGCGTATGGCGCTGACACTCCTGTCCGCGTGCCAGGAGCCGGCTTTGCTCCCGCAGCAACCACAGCGATCTAAACCAAGAAGGACTTTCTAGCGCCCACAGAAGGCCCTCTCATTGCGAACCTCTATCCCGGGTGTCGAAATATCCACGTCAGCCGGTGTTTATGTATATGATTGATACTACGTTAGTTAACATTATTTTCTGCCGAATCGCTTGACAACCTCTCGCTCATATTCCTATAATTAGCACTCGTGATGCTTAAGTGCTAACAGCCCGATTTTAAGGGCAACCTCGAAAATTCGAATTCAACCTATCCAAGAAACAACTCTTGAAAGGAGTACGCAACTATGGCTACCAAATTCACCCCGCTCCATGACCGCATCCTGGTCCGGCGCGTGGAAGAAGCTGATACCACCCGTGGCGGAATCATCATTCCGGATTCCGCGAAAGACAAGCCGCAGGAGGGCGAAGTCATCTCCGCCGGCAAAGGCAAGATCAACGAAGAAGGCAAGGTCCGTCCCCTCGACGTCAAAGAAGGCGACCGCATCCTCTTCGGCAAGTATTCCGGCACCGAGATCAAGATCGATGGTGAAGATTACATCATCATGCGCGAAGAAGAAGTACTCGGCATCCTCACCGGCGCCGCCAAGAAAGAGCCCGTCGGATCGCGCAAGTAACAAATTGATCATGTGGTGACGGGGCTTTGCCCCGTCTCGTAAGCAGGTCGAAAGTCTCAGCCTCAGACAAACCGTCGGCCCATTGGGCTTTTACCGGGAACTGACACCTGACAACTGAGAACTAATTTAGACAACATCCCGCAGGCCAGTCCTGCAATCGAAACTGAGGAGATAAAAAGTATGGCTAAGCAAATTGTTCATGGAGAAGAGTCCCGTCAGGCGATTCTCCGCGGCGTCAACTTACTCGCTGACGCTGTGAAGGTTACTCTCGGCCCCAAGGGCCGCAACGTTGTTATTGAAAAGAAATTCGGATCGCCCACCATCACCAAAGACGGCGTCACCGTCGCTAAGGAAATCGAACTAAAAGACGGGCTCGAGAACATGGGAGCCCAGATGGTCCGCGAAGTCGCTTCCAAGACCTCCGACGTCGCCGGCGACGGCACCACCACCGCAACTGTTCTCGCTCAGGCAATCTACCGCGAAGGCGTCAAGACGGTCGCTGCCGGAGCCAATCCCATGGCGATGAAGCGCGGCATCGAGAAAGCCGTCACTCTCATCACCGGCAAGCTCGACAAGGAAGGCAACCACGAGAAGGGCGAACTCGACAAGCTGAGCAAGCCGGTCTCCGGAGAAATGATTGCTCAGGTTGGCACCATCTCCGCCAACAACGACGAGACGATTGGCAAAATCATTGCCGAAGCCATGAAAAAGGTCGGCAAGGATGGCGTCATCACCGTCGAAGAGTCGAAGACCCTCGAAACCCAGCTCGACGTGGTCGAAGGCATGCAATTCGACCGCGGCTATCTCTCTCCTTATTTCGTCACCGATCCCGAGCGCATGGAATCCGTTCAGGAGAACGCCTACATCCTGATCCACGAAAAGAAAATCAGCTCGATGAAAGACCTGCTCCCCTTGCTCGAGCAGATCGCCAAGGGCGGCAAGCCGCTCCTCATCATCGCTGAAGACGTCGAAGGCGAGGCGCTCGCCACTCTCGTCGTCAACAAGCTGCGTGGCACTCTCCAAGTCTCGGCCGTCAAGGCTCCCGGCTTTGGCGATCGCCGCAAGGCCATGCTGCAGGACATTGCCATCCTCACCGGCGGCAAGGCCATCACCGAAGATCTCGGCATCAAGCTCGAGAACGTTCAGCTCTCCGATCTCGGTCAGGCTAAGAAAGTCACCATCGATAAGGACAACACCACCATCGTCGAAGGCAAAGGTAAGCCCGGCGACGTCCAGGGCCGCGTGAAGGAAATTCGCAGCCAGATCGACAAGACCACCAGCGACTACGACCGCGAGAAGTTGCAGGAGCGGTTGGCGAAGCTGGTCGGTGGCGTGGCCGTAATCAAAGTCGGCGCCGCAACCGAAACCGAAATGAAAGAGAAGAAAGCCCGTGTCGAAGACGCGATGCACGCAACCCGCGCGGCAGTCGAGGAAGGCATTGTCCCCGGCGGCGGCGTCGCCCTGGCGCGTTGCGCCGCGGCTCTCGACAAATTGAAGCTGGAAGGTGACGAGCAGATCGGTGTCAACATCGTGAAGCGCGCCATCACCGAGCCCTTGCGCCAGATCGCCGAGAACGCCGGCGAAGAAGGTGCAATCGTCATTGGCAAGGTGCACGAGTCGAAGGACATCAACTTCGGCTACAACGCTCTGACCGGCGAGTACGAAGACCTGGTCAAGGCGGGCGTGCTCGATCCGACCAAGGTTGTGCGCACCGCGCTCACCAATGCCGGCTCGATCGCCGCACTGATGCTGACCACCGAAGCCCTGGTAGCGGAGATTCCTGAAAAGAAGGAAGCTCCAATGCCCGGCGGCGGACACGGCGGCGGCATGGGTGACATGTACTAAGAACGTGTGGGAACGGGCATTCCTGCCCGTCCAGCCGAGCGAAGCTCGGCAGCAAAACAGGAGCCCCGCTCGCTATTCCAATACCCAAGAGCGGGGCTTTTTCCTGTCCGGCATAATTCCGTCCATGACTCACGAAGCCCGACAGCTCCTGCAAAAAGCTCTAACGCTCCCTGAAAACGAGCGGGCCGAGCTGGCGGGCAATTTGTTGCCGGGCCTCGACGCAATCCAAGATCCGGACGTGGATGTTGTATGGCAAGAGGAAATCGCCCGCCGATTGCAGGAAGTGCAATCCAGCAGGGTGAAAACCGCCTCGTGGGAGTCAGTCCAGCAAAAGGGACACTCGCTGCTGGATGGGAAGTAAGCCGCTCCGTCTTCACCCCGCCGGGAGCGGGAATACCTGTCAGCCTTAGCCTGTACCGGGACCAAAGCCCAATCGCCGCCGAGGAATTTGCAACCCCGTCCTGCGAGCATGGAAAAGGTCAGAGAGTCTCCCCGACGCTGTCCCTTCGACTTCGGCAATCTCCGCCGCAAGGTAGTCTCGGTTACGCTCCGCCCAGGGCCGGGCTGCTCTCCCGGGCAAACCGTCTTGACAGAATCACAGCCACCCACCATTTCCGCGTTGAGGCCTTGCGCACAAAAAGGCCGACCGCCCGGTGTCCTGGCTTGGAGCCTTGGATCCGGGCGGCCGGTTATAAGCGGTCGTCGACTTGGCTTTCGCCTTGCCGGCCCGCGAGTTTGACTTATGACAGGAAGAACTCTTTGGCCAAGGGCAGCCACTCCTGATCGGGGATCTGGGCGGAGAGATCGTTTACGGCGACTCCACCATCCTGGGCCAAGGCGCCGGCGAAGGCCATTGGCATGCGGCGTTGCAGGCGGCTGGCGGATTCCTCTGTCCACCAGCGGGCGAGCGCGCCGCCGAGCAGGTTGCGGAAACTGGTCTTGGCGTCGGGAGCCTGCACGGTTACCAGCCAGCCTTCGCCGTAGGGATCGCTAAGAGCAAGCTTCGGATCTTTGATCAGCGACTGGTTGATGTCAGACACGCTGCCCTCGATGGGCGAAACCATATCGACTGCGCAACCGTCACGATGCACAGTGCACATCTTCTGGCCCTGGCGAATCCACTGGCCGCGTTGCGGGAGCGTGATGCTCTCGACTTTGCCGGTCAGCTTGGAGGCGAAATCATCCATGCCGACCCGCACCAAGTTGGGAGACTCGCTCAACGCCCACGTGTGGCCGGGGTGATAGCGCAAATTTTCGGGGACTGCGAAGCCGCCAACTAACGCCGGCTGCAATCGTGGAAGCATGGCAGGCGCCTGCTTTGCAGGAGCTACTTGTAACGCCGGTTGCAGAGCATGACGGGTGCGGAAATGGTCGATCAGCAAGAAGGTCGTGAAGAAGAAGAGAACCAGTAGGACTGTCATAAATCACCTCGTCGGAGGGCCGTCTATGCGAGCCACTCACGCTTTTACTAAAGGCAATCGCCATGCCATGTCGCGGCGAGTTGCGAAAAAGCTAGTAGCGGACGTGGATGTTGGCGTGAAATGAGCCGGATAGGCGAGAAGCAAATTTTGGGTCCGGAAAATTTCGATGAGAATGGCAACGACGGAATGCTGACAATCGCGACAGATCAAAGACCGTATTTTCAATGCGATCGAGCAGAAAAGGGAGTTGGCGACTTGGAATCAGTAAGTTGCAGGTTTGTCAGTTACTGATGAATCGCGCAACACCCCAAGTTGAAGAATGCAACGGTGAAAGGCCTACTCCGACAGGTACTGCGCCTGCAGCACGGCGTCTGAGGGGCTTGTGGTAGTGGTTAAGGCAGCGATGCCGTACTCCAACCCTTTGTCGAACGCCTTCAGGTTGAGTTCGCGGAAGCTGGCGGGAACGGAATCGGCGACCGCTTTGCGGACGGCGTCGGGCTCGAGCACACGGGTGACGGCGGTGAAGAAGCCGACCATGACGGAATTCAACACCATGCGCTTGCCGAGTTCTTCGGCGATGCGGGTGGCGGGGACGCTGTAGACCTGGATCTCCTTTTTAAGATCGGAGACGCGGACGAGGTCCTGTTCGACGATGAGGATGCCGCCGTCTTTCACTTCGTTGCCGAAGCGGACGTAGGCTTCCTGCGACATGATGACCATGATGTCGGGCTGGGTGACGTAGGGGTACAGCACGGGCGAATCGGAGAGCACGAGCTGCGCGCTACAGGCGCCGCCGCGAGCTTCGGGGCCGAAGTTCTGCGTCATGGTGGCGAATCCGCCCTGGTAGATTGAAGCTGCCTTGCCGAGGACGATGGCCGAGAGAATGACTCCCTGGCCGCCAAAACCTGCGATTCTGATTTCGGTTAGCTGCATACCATCTCCGTTTGTTCTACGTATCGTTCTCCCAGCGATTGGTGGAACTGGGCGCGCATCATGGTTTGGTAATCGGGGCGATCGCGATCGACGAACTTGCCGACGATGATCTCGCCGGTCATGGTGAGTCCGACTTCGGCGGTTGGGGCGCCGTGTCTAACCTTGCTCTTCTCTTTGTAGAACTTCATGGCCTCGAGGCCATCGCCCATCTTGTTGCGGCGCTGGTACAGCGTGGGGCAGGGCGAAATGACTTCTATAAAAGAGAATCCTTTTTTGTTAAACGCTTCGCTGATGGCGCGCGAGAGCTGGCGGACGTGGAAAGTGGTCCAGCGCGCGACGTAGACCGCGCCGGCGGCTTCGACGAGGTGCGGCAGATTGAATGAGGGCTCGAACACGCCGTAAGGATTGGTCGAGGTGGTCGAGTGATCGGGCGTGGTGGGAGCGGTCTGGCCTCCGGTCATCGCATAGATAAGGTTGTTGACGCAGATGACCTTGAGGTCGATGTTGCGGCGCGCGGCGTGAATCAGATGATTGCCGCCGATGGCCGAGAGGTCACCGTCACCGGAATAGACAACGACGTTCAGCTTCGGGTTCGCCAGCTTAAGGCCGGTGGCGAACGGGATAGCGCGTCCATGCGTGGTGTGGAAAGAATCGAGCTTGACGTAGCCGGCGACTCGGCCCGTGCATCCGATACCGGAGACGAGGGCGAGCGATCCCAGATCGATTTTTGAATCGATGAGGGCGCGGGCAAACGAATTCACGGTGGTGCCGATGCCGCAGCCGGGGCACCAGATGTGAGGGATACGATCGGCGCGCAAGAAGCGCTCGACGGGATTCTCGACGGGAGCGAGGTCGAGGTTGACGAGATCGCTATTTGCAAGATCGGTGTCGAAGGAATCGTCGTTCAGATGGTCAGTCATCGACTTGCCTCCACTATCACTTTGAGGATGTCTTCGGGGTTATGAACTCCGCCGCCTGCGTGCGAGACGGGGAAGGTTCTGGCCTCGCCAGCGGCGGCGCGCTCGACTTCGCGCACCATTTGTCCGAGATTGAGTTCGGGAACGACGAAGGCTTTTACTTTCTTTGCGAGTTCACGAATTTTTTTCTCGGGAAATGGCCAGGCGGTGATGAGTCGCAGTTTTCCGACGCGCAGGCCGCGGTCGCGGGCGACTCCGATGGCGCGTTGCGCGACGCGAGAGGTGATGCCGTAGGAGATGACCACGACGTCGGCGTCTTCTAGGTGTTCTTCCTCGAACATGGCGATGCGGTCGACGGCGTCGAGAATTTTGCGTTGCAGGCGGCGGACCAGCTTGTCCTGCACGGGCAACGTCATGTTGGGATAGCCGCGCTCGTCGTGGGTCAGGCCGGTGACATGGAAGTTGTAGCCATCGCCGGCGTGAGCCATTTCAGGAACGAGGTCGCCGTTAGTGCCATAGGGGAGATAGTCTTCGACCGATTTGTGAGTGTGGCGGCGCGGTACGACTTCGATCTGGTCGGCGGACGGGATCACGACCTTCTCGGTCATATGGCCGACGACTTCGTCCATCATGAACATGACGGGCACGCGATATTCTTCGGCGAGGTTGAAGGCTTTGATGGTGAGGTCGAAGCACTCCTGCGGAGAATTGGGGCAGAGAGCGATGACTTCGTAGTCGCCGTGTGAGCCCCATTTTGCCTGCATCATGTCGGCTTGGGCCGGGAGCGTGGGCAGGCCGGTGGATGGGCCGCCGCGCTGGACGTCGACAAAGACGCACGGGGTTTCGGTCATGGCGGCATAGCCGATGTGCTCCATCATGAGAGAAAAGCCGGGGCCAGAGGTAACGGTGAAGGCCTTGGCTCCTCCCCAAACGCCGCCTTGCAGGGCGATGGAGGCGGCGAGCTCGTCTTCCATCTGGATAAACGTTCCGCCGACGGTCGGCACGCGAGAGGCAAAGCGCTCGACGACTTCGGTGGAGGGGGTGATGGGATATCCGGCGGCAAAGCGGCTGCCGGCGGCCAATGCACCTTCGCAGCAGGCGTGATCGCCATCCATGAAATGGATGCCGGTGAGAACGCCACGCGGGTCAGCCTTTACGGTGTCGGGCTTCATTTGCCACCTCCCTTGGCGGAGTCGACCTTCTTGGCAGACGCGCTCTTCGAGGCGGTCGCGGGAGAATCGAGCTTGCTGGCACAGATTGCGAAATCGGGGCAGTACATTCCGCACAGATCGCAGCCACTGCATTTTTCCGGATGCACGACGTGCGGTGGATGATAGCCCTTGGAATTGAAGGCGGAGGAAAGCGCGAGCACGTGAGAGGGACAAAACTCCACACAGAAGCCGCAGGCTTTACAGCGCTCGACGACGATTGAAACACGTCCTTTTGCCATGGAAACTCCACGCTCAAGGTGGCGAAACAGCGCCACAAAATATGTGTGTGATTATGCCGATTGCGGGGTACCTCGGGATGTGACAGTCATCACCGATCTACGTGAGGACACGCACACGGTGAAAAATGCTGGACTGAGGGGCGGCGGAAGGTGCCGATCCCATCGTGCGGCGCGACACAATCGGTTGTGCTCTTGATCACAGCAATAGGGAACGCCGTCGACCCAGAATGAAGAGTTGGATGAGGATTTCGACTGTTCAATCAGGGGGCTGCCAATGTTTGAAGCCGAAGTAGAAATGGAACGACGCTCATCGTTCTTGCCATTAGTACTCATGATGTGTCTGGTAGCGGTGATTGCCGGCCTGGCTATTTACGTAGTGCTGCAAGTCCGTCAGAGGACACCGCTGAACGCGCAGCAGGCGAGCGCGATCGCGACGGCGGCCGTACAAGATGCAGGGCCGGTCATGATCCACTTCCGGACGGGGCTCGTGAAACCGGGCGAGAATGAAAAGCCGAGCGATCCGAATTATCGATTGCTGGAAAAAGCGGGCCTCGTAAAACTGGCCAAGGGACATGGCAGCAGCGTGGGGGTCACACTCACGCCGGCCGGCGAGCACCTGCTGACCGATCTTACCGGCCTCACCAAAACCAAAGAAGCAAATGGAACCGTGCTGTATGAGGCTCCTCTGGCAAAACGCCAGTTCGTTGGTATTGCCAGCATCGAGATGGTCGGAGCAAATGCGGCGAACGTGCAATACAACTGGAAGTGGGTGCCCAACCAATTAGGCGACGTGTTCGACGCAGACGGTTCGCTGGTGAAAGGCTTCGATCTCTGGGACCGCCAAACACTGATCAACAAGTATGGAGCCGACTTCTACAACGGGGATCAGAACAGATCGACGATTGGCCTGGTGCGGACGGGCAAGGAGTGGAAAGTCGCGACGCAATAGCGGACGGCAAACAGTCAAGTGAGTTTTGGTGTCATTGGTGTCAAAGGAGAGAGTGCGATGTCGATACGAAAATTGATTCTGATGTTTATCGCTCTGACGATGTGCGCCTTCATGATGGCGGCACAGGATCAAACGCAGGGCCAACCAGAAAAGACGATCAAGCACGTTCCGGTCAAGGCAACGTCGCCTGTATCGGGCAAAGAAATGTATACCGCCTACTGCGCGGTTTGTCACGGAGCCGACGGCAAAGGCGAGGGCCCGGCGGCCAGCGCGTTAAAGGTTGCGCCCACCGATCTCACTTTGTTGAGCAAAAATAACGGCGGCAAATATCCGGCGCTGAAGGTGTCGTCGGCGATACGCGGCGAAGGTGGCATCCCGGCTCACGGCTCGAAGGATATGCCGGTATGGGGACAGCTGTTCTGGAGCATGAGCAACGGACACGAAGGCGAGGTCCAGCAGCGCGTGGCCAACCTCACTCACTACATCGAAACCTTGCAGGCGAAGTAAGACGCTGAGAATTTTGTCTTGAGCGTTTTAAAAACTGGGCTGAAGTCCAGGGGGTTCGAGGCTCAGAACGGCCTGGCTGAAGCCGGGCCGTTCAAAAGTCTCCCGACGGCATCCGCGGCTTCATTCACTAATGACGTCGTCGGCCCATTCCACCAAGGAAACGTAGATCGGAACCGTGCCCCATTGCGCGTTCCAATTGCTCAAGTTCGCCTCCGTGACCCCACGGGCCCGGGAACAGGCTCCTCAAGAAAATATAGGGATGCGTTTGGCCACAACCTTCGCCATAGTCTCGCTCAGGGGAGGCCATCCGATGGGTTTGACCGCATCAACCGTCGCTTTGCGCATGAGGTACGTAGCGTCGTGAGTGAGAAATATCTGCACGTCATGCCCGGCGTCGGCCAGTGCGAGCCCGTGGGAAAAGACGAAGGATGCGCGGGTCGGCTCGTCGGTCCCCCAGGAACTCCTCATCAAAATGATGCAGTTTCTTCCTGGGTGCCTGAGGTTGCAGAGTCTGCGCCTCGCTGATGGAAGCCGTAATGGCCCCAGCGGCGAGTACGCCAGCAGCCAATTGCGTCGATTTTTCAAGAAAGTTTCGGCGGGTTGCCATACCCTACCTCCCGCAATTGGCAGGACTCTTCACGAGGCAGGAGCTGATTACAAACTATTATTGAGGGTTCGCGTAGACACATTTATAGGGGAAACGATTCCGCTCGCTCCCAGAAAGCCATGACCAGATGGGTCAGCGACGCATGTGGCGCAGAGCTCGCCAGGCGTGGTCACTCAGTTACGCGAAGACACGGACCTCAGTAAGAATCATGAACAGTAAAACTCATGAACGACGTCAGAGCCGGCCAGGGCACAATCTCCCCCAGTTGTGCCCTTTTTCTCGCGGCCGGCCTTCATCATGTGGGTCAAGTCAGCGCAGCGTGCACGTTCCCGAACAACCCCTTTTAGTCCGCCAGGACCAGGGACTTCGACATATCCCGCGTCATCGCGGGTAGCTCGCTCTCGCGAGCGTCCACTACGGCGATGGCGACGATTTTTACGATTTCTTCGGCTTCGGCGCCGCGCGGCAGCAGATGCACCGGCCGATTCATTCCCATCAGGATCGGGCCCAGGGTCTCGCATCCTCCAATGGTCGTGAGCAGCTTGCAGGCGATGTTCGCGGATGCCAGATCGGGGAAGATGAGCACGTTAGCACCGCCCTTCAGCGAACTGAACGGATAGGTCTGCTCCAGAATTTCGGGAGTGACAGCGGCATCGGCCATGATCTCGCCATCCACGATAAGGGTTGGATCGGCTTTGTGCAGCAGTTCGACGGCCTTGCGTACCTTGTCGCAAAGTGGATGCTTGGTGCTGCCGAAGCTGGAGAACGAGAGCATGGCAACGCGGGGCACGATGTTGAAGCGACGCGCCTCCTGCGCCGCGCACAAGGCGATTTCCACCAGATCTTCGGCGGAAGCAAAGATGTTGCGGTCGTCGATTAGAGTATGCGCCTCGGAGAGTGTAACGCCGCGACGCTGGCGCAGGCGGAAGAGTTCCTGGATGTAACGTTCGCGACGCGGTGATGACGCGGGATCGACGATGCGGGCTTGCGACAGATCCAATCCAAGGTCGGCCGTTTTCGCCTGAATGACCGACGGATTGCCGAGCAGAATGGGACTGGCGATCTTCTCTTCCAGGATGGAGTGGCAGGCGCGCAGAATCTTTTCGTTGTCTCCTTCGGGGAAGACAACCTGCTTGGGCGTCGCCTGCGCTTTTTGAATCATCATGCGAGAAATCTCGTGGGCCTTGCCGAGATGACGCTCGAGCCGCTCACGATATTCTTCGATGTTGACCGGTTCCTGGGCTACTCCCGACTCCATGGCAGCCCGCGCCACGGCCGAAGACTCCCACACCAGCACGCGCGGATCGAAGGGCTTGGGGATCAGGTAATCGGGACCGAACTTCAGACGAGCAACTCCGTAAGCGCGGCAGACTGAATCGGGCACATCTTCTTTGGCAAGATCGGCGAGCGCGCGGGTCGCTGCGAGCTTCATCTCTTCGTTGATGGTTGTGGCATGGACATCCAATGCGCCGCGGAAGATGAACGGGAATCCGAGCACGTTATTTACCTGATTGGGATAGTCGGAGCGTCCGGTCGCCATGACGACGTCGTCACGAGTCGCTTTAGCCTCATCGTAGGTAATTTCGGGATCGGGGTTTGCCATGGCAAAGACGATGGGATTAGCGGCCATCGAACGAACCATGTCGGGCGTGATCGCACCCTTCACCGACAAGCCCAGAAATACGTCGGCGTTCATCATGGCCTCGGCCAACGTGCGGAGTTTGGTGTCGGCGGCGAAGCGCTGTTTGTAGGGATTCATGCCCTGGGTGCGGCGCTGGTAGACAATTCCCTTGGTGTCACACAGAATCACGTTTTCGCGTTTGACGCCCAGCCGGACGTAATGTTCGGCACAGGCAATGCCGGCGGCTCCAGCGCCGTTCACCACGACGCGGATCTTGCTGATGTCCTTACCGACGATCTCGAGCGCGTTGAGCAGAGCTGCGCCAGAGATGATCGCAGTTCCATGCTGGTCGTCGTGAAAGACGGGGATCTTCATCGTCTTTTTCAAAGTCTCTTCGATGTAGAAGCATTCGGGTGCCTTGATGTCTTCGAGGTTGATAGCGCCGAAGGTCGGCTCGAGGAGCTGACAAACCTTGATGACTTCGTCGGGATCGTGGGAGTTGACTTCAATGTCGAAGACATCGACGTTGGCAAAGCGCTTGAAGAGAACAGCCTTCCCTTCCATGACCGGCTTGCCGGCGAGAGCGCCAATGTCGCCCAGGCCGAGAACGGCGGTGCCGTTGCTGACGACAGCCACCAGGTTGCCGCGCGCCGTGTATTTGAAGGCATCGTGCGGATTATTGTGAATTTCCAGACAAGGAACCGCGACGCCAGGGGTATAGGCCAAACTGAGATCGCGTTTTGTGCGGCAAGGTTTAGTGGGATTGACTTCGATTTTTCCCGGATGTGTTCCGAAGTGGTAGTCGAGCGCTTGCTGTTTTGTCACCATATGCCCTCCTCACCGATTCCTGAAAGCGTGAATTTCCGCGAGGAGATTTCTCGCGGCACAGAGCCACATATAGTCCTTCCAAACTATGTTCTCTTCGTGAAAATCGGGCTGTGATGTCGCTCACCCACTTTGGTTAACGCTGCCGGGCGCGGCGGAGGCAGGATGTGAGCTAAATCACAATGGGGCGTGCTTCACAGCACAGCCAAGCGTTCTTCCGAGACCGAAACTGACCTCAAGCGAGGTCTGCTCGATTGGGCCATGGACTGCAATGAGCAGCCGGAGTCCAGACGAGGTGACCCGGAGGCAGTGCATAGGAGGCTACATGCTCTCCCCATACGGAATGGAAATTGTAGAAAGTTGCATAACCTGCAAGCTGCGCACGGACCGCATCTTCTGCGACCTGCCGGCGGGCGCATTGCAAGCTTTTGAAAACATCAAATACGCGACGGCGTATCCGCAGGGGGCGGTGCTGTTTGTCGAAGGTCAGATGCCGCGGGGCATTTTCGTGCTGTGCAAAGGCAGCGTCAAGCTGTCAATCAATTCGCCGAGCGGACGAACAGTGATCGTGAAACTAGCCGAACCGGGCGAGGTGCTGGGATTGAGCGCCACCATCTCGGGCAAGCCCTACGAGGTGACGGCGGAGACGATCGATCCGTGCCAAGTCAATTTCGTGAAGCGCGACGACTTCCTGAAATTTCTGAAAGACGATGTCGAGGCATGCTTCAAAGTGGCCGAGCAGCTGAGCGAAAAATATCACAACGCCTGCAAGGAAGCGGGCGCGCTGGGACTGTCGCACTCCGCTGCGGAGAAGCTGGCGAAGCTGCTTCTGGAGTGGAGCTCAAAGAACGGAGACGCCGCGAAAGCCGAGCCGCGGCTGAAGCTGAGACTCACGCACGAAGAAATCGCGCAGATGATCGGAACATCACGCGAGACGGTGACACGACTGTTCGCGGAGATGAAGAAGCGGCAAATCGTGCAATCTAAGGGCTCAACGCTCGTGATCCGCAACGCACCCGCGCTACGCGAACTGGCGAACCGCAACTAGCCGCGTTTACGGGTGCGTGGGGCTGATGGGCGCCCGATTCGCATGGGAATGCGGCGCGTGTTTGGCCGGCGCAAGATGCCATTCTGCTCAATCGCACACATTCCAGATAACTTACGTCTAGTGATGGAGATCACAATTTCCCGTGATGACTATCACCGCGAGAAGTTCCCTGCTGTCGATATCTTTGCGCCAAGGGTCGGTAATAAAACCCGGTTCCAGTAGGGAGTGATACGTTATGGCTTCCGCAAACGGCAACGGACAGCATTCCAATTCAGTTACAGTCAACAAAAACAAACCCCGATTGATTTTCTGGGAGCTGACGAAAGGGTGCAATCTGCGCTGCATCCATTGCCGCGCGACGGCGACGGAGTTGAGCGCGCCGACGGATTTATCGACGCAGGCGGCACGGGGCATCATCGATCAGATTGCAGAGGTTTCGAATCCAATTCTGGTGCTGAGCGGCGGCGAGCCGCTTTACCGCTCCGATATTTTTCAGCTGGCGCGTTACGGGACGGAAAAAGGCCTGCGTGTCGCGCTGGCGACGAATGGAACGCTGGTCAGCAAGGAAGTGGCACGGATGATCGTCGACAGCGGCGTGCAACGAGTGGCTATCAGCCTTGATGGATCTGATGCGCTGACGCACGATACGTTCCGCGGCATACCGGGGGCATTCGATGCGGCGATTGCGGGCTTCCGCAATTTGAAAAATCTGGGCATGTCGGTGCAGATCAATACGACGATTGCGCGCCACAATGCGCACCAACTTCCGGATGTGCTGGAGCTGGCACGGTCACTGGGAGCCGATGCGCTGCACACTTTCCTGTTAGTGCCGGTGGGCTGCGGCGTAGATATTGCGGCGGAACAGATGGTTCCTCCGGAAGAATACGAGAAGATGCTGAACTGGTTTTATGATCGCTCGCTCGAAGGTGGAATCGAAATGAAGGCGACGTGCGCGCCGCATTATTTCCGCGTGGTGCGACAGCGGCGAGTGGCGGAGCATCGGTCGGAGACAGCGGCGGCTCAGGCGGCACAGCGTGGAGCAACACCGGTTTCGACGGGCGTGGGTCCGGCTGGCATCGGTCCGACGGAGATGGCGATGCCCGGATCGACGGGCATTGAGTTGAAGCCGCAGGGACATAGGCGGCCAGTCGGACATCCGGGATCGCATCCGTCCGACATGAACGCCATGACAAAGGGATGTCTCGCGGGAACGGCGGTGTGTTTCATCTCGCATCAGGGCGAGGTGTATCCCTGCGGATATTTACCGGCGCTGGCGGGCGATCTGAAGAAAGAGCGTTTTGCCGAGATTTGGGAAAACTCGGTGGTGTTCAATCAGCTGCGCGACACGAATAATCTAAAGGGGAAATGCGGGTGCTGCGAGTTCCGCAACATTTGCATGGGTTGCCGCGCACGGGCGTTTGCGGCGACGGGCGATTATCTGGATGAGGAGCCGTTTTGCGTTTATCAACCGCATAGTAAGGATTTGAAGGAAGAAGACACAAAGACGGCGGAAGCGGTGCGCTAAGGTCTTCCGCTGCTGGCATCTCCGCAAGATGACGATGATGATAATGGCCGGTAGAAAAGCGGCTTTCTACCTGCGCACAGGCCTATCTGCCGAACCCTCGGCTGGGGGCCAAAACACACCGGGTTCCGCGTGATATCCCGCTATATGGGCCCAAGATAACGGTTCTCTTTCTGGGAAACTCCATTTAACCCACTGATAGTAAAGACCTAATCTTCAGCCGATTCCCTTTGGCACGACGGGTGCTTTCGTAAAGGTGATCTACAGGAGATCTGCCTTGGAACCGTCACTCATGGTCGTCGGCTTGAACTATCGTACGGCCCCGGTCGGTGTGCGCGAGCGGTTCTGGATCAGCGAAACGCGTCGTTGCGAGGCGTTGGTCCAATTGTCGCGGGCCGAGGGCATCGAAGAAGTGATCGTCATGGCGACGTGCAACCGCACGGAGTTCTGGATGTGGGCGACCGACGTCACTCTGGCTGCCAACTCGGTGATGCGGCTGCTCGGCACCGAATATGGGCTGAAGCTGTGCGAGTGGAAGCATTTCTACCGGCTGCTCGATGAAGGGGCGCTACTGCACATTTTTCGCGTCGCATCGAGCCTCGATTCGATGGTGGTGGGCGAGCCTCAGGTAGTTGCGCAAGTAAAAGACGCCTGGCAGCAGGCACAGAAGATGGGGGCGACGGGCCGATTCCTCGATGCTGTACTGCAGAAAGCGCTTACGGTCTCGAAGCGGGTGCGGACGGAGACGGCCATTGGCAACGCGGCGGTTTCGATTCCGTATGCGGCTGTGGAACTGGCGCGGCAGACACTTGGCACGCTGGAAAACAAGAAAGTGCTTCTGCTGGACGCGGGAAAAATGAGCGAGTTGTCAGCTCGCGGGCTGCTCAATCATGGAGCGACATCGGTTCGCGTAATCAACCGCACGCTTGAGCACGCGGCAGAACTGGCGGCAAAGCTGGGCGGCGCGGCGTTTCCGTTTGAAGAGCGCTGGCAGCACATGGCCGAGGCCGACATCATCATCAGTTCGACATCGTGTACGCACACGATTCTGAGCCGCGAAGAAGCGGAAGCGATGGTTCGGGAGCGGAGAAGCCGCGAAGATAAAGATCGGCCGCTGGTGATCGTCGACATTGCCATGCCGCGTGATATCGATTCGGCAGTGCGCGAGGTCAAGAGTATTTCCCTCTTCGATCTCGACGACCTTGAAAGCGTGGCCGACCATAATGCGGGCGAACGAGCGGTGGCCGCCGCCGAAGCACAAAAGATTCTGCACGCTGAGGCGCAAGGTTTCCGCCGCAAGCTGATGGCGGAGCGTGTGGTACCGACGATCGTGGCGCTGCGCCTGCGCCTGGATGAGTTTTGCCGGCAAGAGCTGGAATCCTTTCGTCAAGAGAACGGACCGTTCTCTAAGGACCAGGACGAAATGCTGAATGCAGTCATGTCCCGAATGACACAGAGGATCGCGGGATCCCTGGCGCGCGAACTCAAGGAACTTCCAGAGAAAGTGGAGCAGGAACAGATGACCACTGCGTTGCAGAGGTTATTCCATCTGCAAACCGCCGAACAGGCGATTGCCGGCACCAAATCAGCGTAAAGATGGTTAACTAGGGCGTGTTCACACTACGTCAACAATCTTCGGGTAAGATGCATGGCATGGAGATTACTGTTGAGCAGTATGAGCGAATTCAAGATTGCATGCCGGTGCAGCGCGGCAATGTGCGTCATGACAATTTGGTCTTGCTTAACGCCATCCTCTATGTGGCCGAGCACGGATGTAAGTGGCGCGGATTGCCCAAGCGATACGGCAACTGGCACAGCATCTATGTGCGCATGAATCGTTGGGCCAAGAGAGGTGTCTTAGATCAGGTGTTTGCCAAATTGCAGCAAGAGCAGATTCTGCGCATCAAGATCGAGGCTTTCAGTTTGGACTCGACCTCGGTGAAAGTGCACCCCGACGGAACCGGTGCTTTAAAAAAAACGGACCCCAAGCCATCGGGAAGTCGCGCGGGGGATGGAACACCAAGATTCATCTGGTTGCCGCAAATGCTCGAACGGCAATAATCTTCTGCTTGTCGCCCGGAGAAGCGCACGACGCGCCGGTGGGGCGGCAGTTACTGCTGGAACTCGGTCCGTTGCCAGTCGAAGTTCCGCTGGTGATGGACCGGGCCTACGAAAGCGACGAAACCCGGCAACTGGTGCTGGATTTGAACATGATTCCGGTCGTTCCACCCAAATCCAACCGGCGCGAACCCTGGGACTACGATCGCGAACTGTACAAGAAGCGGAACCAGATCGAGCGCCTGTTTCGGCGACTGAAAGGCTTCCGCCGCATTTTTTCGCGTTTCGAGAAACTCGACGTTGTGTTTCTGGCCTTTATCTACTTTGCCTTCATCATCGAGGCTTTGCGATAGTGTGAACAGGCCCTAGAGATAAGCACCCTCGACCATTAAGGGCGTCGGCGTCGAGAAGACGGCCTACGCGTTTGCCGCCTGTGGCGCGTGCTCACCTCGCACATAAGGCGCACATCCTTCCAACATGTAAGTCCAACGCGGCTAAACAACTGCCGGTTGCGCGGGATTCGCGGATGGTCAAGCTTTCCGCGGCTCGGGACGGAATTTTTTGACCGAAAGAGTCGTGATTACGATAAAAAGCAACAAAACAGTAAGCTGCGCGATCAGGAATGGTGGCTCTTTCTGCGTGGGGGCCGAAGCTTTCAGAGCGGGCACTTTCTCGAAAAGCTGCACTACAAATACGAAGACGTTGAGATAAAGCGCCATCGCGGTCGTGATGACATAGGTGGGCCGCCAAGCACCAGCCATATGGAACAGGTAGCGCGCGGGCATGGCGATGGCGAGTAACACCAGCGAGATGATACCGACCTTGCCGCCCGGAGTCAGGTGTTGAAACGGAAAAAAGAATCCCGTCACGCTGGTTAGCACCGTGGTGAGCAGAAAAATCGCATTGATGCCGTCGAGGCGCTTTCGGGTAAGAAACCCGTAGACAACGACCAGGCCGGAGCCAATTCCGATCAGGCTGATCAGTACGTGCACGAGCGTAAAGGTCGCGGCTGACATGCCGAGAATCATGATGGTCTCCTCGCAGCAACTGCTGAATGCGGACTCCAGATAATCCCCCACGCCACCCAGAACGGGATGGCGGTAAACACGTGCGATGAAGACTCAACACGCTTTGAATGTGTTCAAGAGAGTAAACGAATTACGCGCGATTTGCACGCCGATGCGTGAACTGCCCGCGAGGTTGCGCAAGGTGGCGAACATTTGCGTGAAAAAGCGTGCGTGCGGAAGCGCAAGCTCGTAGGCACACGGTGCAGCCACCATGGTTATCCCCAGGTCATCATCGTTATCGTTATCGTTAGCCCTCGGGCCGTCGTGTGTCTGAATCTTCTCGCGCGATTTGATGATTCCTCGATCAACCTAGTTGGATGTAATCGGAATTATTGCAAGAAAATGTGCACAGAAGGTTGAGTTAGTAATACAATGACCGACTGTAGTTACCCGAGGGGGTATTTCATGACAAATATTGCAAAGGCAATTGTCCGGCTCCGAGAGGAACGCCGGGATGCTCAGAACCAAGTCCAAAAACTTGGGGAGGCTATTTCGGTTTTGGAAAAGCTAACCCGAGGTACGGGCTCGACCGCGCACGTCGGGGGGGCCCATCGCGCGAAGCGCGTGCTGTCAGCAGCGGGTCGGCGGAGAATTTCTCTGGCACAGAAGGCGCGTTGGGCTAAGATCCGACAGATGAAGAAAGCAGCCTAGACGTGGGGCGGGCAGCAGTGGACGCGAGATCCCCGCTCGCGGGACTGAAGCCCGCCGGATTTCTGGATGGGAGTATCGTCTTCTATTTGATGTTTGTCTTGTAGTCCCAGGTTTTCCGCATCTACCGAAGAATTCCAGACACTAGGTCTGTGACCGCATAATCTGGTTTCTTCTGTAACCGAACTTCAAGCGTGCCTTTTTGCGGGTAAAGCGCCAGTCGATGGTGACCCGATTACGATTCATTCTCCGACCCCAGGCCCTGGCTTCCCGCTGCAGATCGCCCAGCGATGGGATTCTTCGCCGTCCTAGGCACTGCCGGGAGAACAGGCTGATTTCGATTTCCGCCTGATTCAGCCAGCTTCCGTGCTTCGGTGTGTAGTGGACCCGGAACCGGTCCCACAGCCAGCCTCCCGCCTTCTCGCCGTACCGCTCCACCACAGCCTTGCGGGTGTGCGAACTCAGATTGTCCATGACCAGATGAATGGTGTCGGCGGCCGGATAATGTTCCGCGATCTCCAGCAGATAATCGGCAAACTCGGGCGAGGAACGGTCCGGAGTCACCCGCGGATAATGCCGTCCCGCCTTAGGCTCCACTCCGCAAAATGCGTTGGCCGTGCCGCGGCGTTCGTACTCGCAGTCGCGCCGCAGAACTTGTCCCGGATGCATCGGCCTGGAGGGGCGGAGATCGGCATGCAGGACCACCGGCTTTTCATCGATACACACCACCGGTTCCGCCTCCGAGAGCGGCTTCTCATACAAGGCCAGCACGTCTTCCATGCGCCCGAGATACTCCGGGTCCAGTTCCGCCACGCACCACATTTTTTTCCCGCCACGGCTTCAGGTCATGGCTCTGGAGCAGGATGCGGATCGTTTCCCGGCCCACCCGCCGTGCCAACTTCCGCTTCACCGCTTCCTGGGCGATGAGTCGCACACTCCACCGCGCCCTGCCTTCCGGCGGCGGGCCGCACACCAGGGCGATGATGCGCTGACTCTGGCCCGCGTCCAGCACTCGTTGCTGGCCCGGACGCGGCTTTTCGTACAAGGCCGACTCCAGCCCTTCCTCCTCGTAGCGCCGGGCAATGGCCCGCACCGTCTTGGAGGCTACACCCACATGGCGGGCTACCTGCCCGGCCGTCTGCCCCTGGCCGAGTTCCCGCAGGATCACGGCCCGCCGCAACACCCGCGCCGATTCCCACCCCTTGTTCAACATCCCGGCGATCTGCTTACGATCCTTCTTGGTTAGCTGGACATGCACCCGATGGTAGGCTCGCATGCCTGCACTATGCCGCTCTTCTGCTCTTTCCACGAGTATCTACAGATATACATCTCCATACGGTCATAGACCTAGAACCGACCTCAGGCAAAATCTTGCCGGGGCATTGCTGCACCGGCCTAAGGCAATTCGCTGCCACAAACCGTTTATGAGAAGCTTAGTCTAGCCGTGTCCGCCGGCTAGTTCGCGCACTATGCTGCCGACAAAGGCCTTGGCGTCTCCAAACAGCATCAGGTTGTTATCGAGATAGTAGAGCGGGTTATCAATGCCCGCGAAGCCGGGGTTCATGCTGCGCTTGATGACCATGACGGTGTGGGCCTTGTCGACGTCGAGGATCGGCATTCCATAGATGGGGCTGGAAGTGTCGGTGCGGGCGGCGGGATTGGTGACGTCATTGGCGCCAATTACGAGCGCTACGTCGGTCTGCGGGAAATCGCCGTTGATCTCTTCCATCTCGATAAGGCGGTCGTAGGGAATATCGGCCTCGGCAAGAAGGACGTTCATGTGGCCGGGCATGCGCCCGGCGACAGGGTGAATGGCAAAGCGGACGTCGATACCGCGCTTGCTGAGAGCGTCGTAGAGTTCGCGAACCTTGTGCTGGGCCTGAGCGACGGCCATGCCGTATCCGGGAACGACGATGACGCGGTTCGCGGCGGAAAGGATGGCGGCGGCTTCTTCAGGCGTAGCGCTGCGCACGACTCGTTCTTCTTTCGCGCTCACGGCGGAGGCCTGCACCTGCCCAAAGGCTCCAAACATCACGTTGGTGAAGGAGCGATTCATGGCCTTGCACATAATCACGGACAGAATGAAGCCGGAAGATCCATCGAGAGCGCCCGCCACGACCAGCACTTTACTATTGAGAACAAATCCCAACAGCGCAGCCGAAAAGCCGGCGTAGGAATTCAGCAGCGAGATGACCGTCGGCATGTCCGCGCCGCCAATGGGAGTCACGAGCAGCACGCCAAAAAACAGCGCCACGATCACCATGATTGGGAACAGCATTGCGTGCGCGGGATTTACCACTAGCGCAACCGCCAGCCCGAGCGCCCCCGCGAGAACGGAAAGGCTAACGAGGTTTTGTCCACGATAGACGATAGGGCGCTGCGGCAGAATTTCCTGCAGCTTTCCTGCGGCAATCACGCTGCCGGTAAAGGTGAGTGATCCGATAATGACTTCGAGCGCGATCTCGCCCATTTGAAAACGCGTGACCGGCGCAGTGCCCACGTAGTATTCGGCGATACCGATCATGGCTGCCGAAAGCGCGCCGAAAGCGTGGCTCAAGGCGGTTCGCTGCGGCACGGCCGTCATCTGTACCAGGCCCAGGGGGATGCCCACTCCGGCGCCAATGATCAGGGTGATAATGATCCACTTGTACTGCACCAGTTCGGGGTTAAAAAGCGTGACAATGACCGCCAGCGCCGCGCCGATCTCGCCCGCCAGAACACCCCAGCGCGCACTCGCCGGCGAACTCAGAAACCTGAGAGAAAGGATGAAGAGAACGACCGCGATAATGTAGGCGAAATCGAGGTACTGCTGAAGCACGAGCGCGGTCATGATTTTTTCGACCTGCCGGATTTAAACATGCGCAGCATGCGGTCGGTAATCAGGAATCCGCCCACCATATTGCTGAACGAAGCCGCCACCGCAATCGCACCCAGTACCGTAGTGAGCCGCGTCTCATGCCTCCCCGCTATGATGATGGCTGCTACCACCACGATCGCGTCGAGCGCGTTGGTCAGCGACATCAAGGGAGTGTGGAGCAGTGGAGAAACACGTTTGATCACTTCAAACCCCACGAACCCCGCGAGGATGAAGACGTAGAGATTAGAGATGAAATCCGCTGGCATGATTGTTCCTTTGCATTCGTTTCGTACTCGGTTCCACGTCATTCAGCAAAAACCCGCCGGAGGCAGTGCGCGAACATCTGTGCAACCGTTACCGGGCTTGCACTAAAGAGCCGTTCTCTGTTGCATTGCACACAACCCACCAGCAAGCCAAGCGTTCGTCAGCCCTGTCTGGTGAGCGCAGGCAACCCAAAGAATTCACGCACCCGTGGCTGCACAATTTCACCGCCGTTGGTCAGCAAGGTCTCGCGCACAATTTCATCTTCAAGGTTCAAGTTCAACTTTTGATCTTTGATCAGGTGCATCAGGAAAGCGGTGATGTTGCGGGCGTACATCATGCTCGCATGATAGGGAACGCCAGCGGCTAAATTGATGGCTCCGATGATGGTCACGCCGTGTTTTACCACGGTTTTGCCGGCTTCTGTAATCTCGCAGTTGCCGCCGCGTTCGGCGGCGAGATCGACGATGACGGATCCGGGCGCCATTCCCTTTACCATCTCTTCGGTTACCAGGACCGGCGATTTCTTTCCCGGAATGACAGCGGCGGTGATGACCACGTCACTTTCCTGAACAACTTTTCCCAGCAATTCGCGCTGGCGCCGGTAGAAGTCTTCATCCTGGGCGCGGGCGTATCCGCGAGCGTCTTGTGCGTCTTTGGCTTCGATGGGCAGTTCGACAAAACGTCCGCCGAGGCTCTGGACCTGTTCTTTGGCCGCAGGTCGCAGGTCGTAAGCGGAGATAACGGCGCCGAGGCGGCGGGCAGTGGCGATGGCTTGCAGTCCCGCGACACCGGCTCCGATCACGAAGACTCGAGCTGGGGTGATGGTACCCGCGGCGGTGGTGAGCATGGGGAAAATGCGCGGCTGGGTGTCGGCCGCCAGAAGAACAGCCTTATATCCGCAGGCGGTTCCCATCGAAGAGAGGGCGTCCATGCTTTGGGCGCGCGTGGTGCGAGGCATCAACTCCACGGAAAACGCGATTACGCCGCTCTTCGCTATCTCCTCGACTATATCTTTTGAGCCGAAGGGGCGCAGAAATCCGATAAGAATCTGGTTGGGGCGAAAAAACTGCACGTCCTGCTTGCCGGTGATGTCATTCGAGCCATAACAGAGAATCTGCACAATGATGTCGGCGGCGGCAAACACCGCGGCGCGATCGGCAATGATCTTTGCGCCTTTGTCGGCATAGAGCGCGTCGGGATAGCCGGCATCGGCCCCGGCACCCGATTGAATGTGGACTTCGAAACCTGCTTTGGTCAGCGTTGGGAGAACGGCCGGAACGATCGCGACCCGGCGATCTCCCGGATAGATTTCTTTCGGTACACCGATGATCACGTGGTCCTACCTATCAAGCGATTAGGTATCGCGCGCAAGAAGATTCGAAGCTGCCTGATTCGCATCAATCGTACACTTGCGACGACTTCTGAGGAACCGAGGATTCTAGTTGAGGGGATGCGCGCGTGCAAATGGTTGGTGGCGCGGAGATGAGAAAGGTGATTGCCGGATGATTTCAGGGCAAGAGGGCTAGTTGGAGACTGTTGCCCTCGGTCGAGACGGAGATATCGGCACAGTTTTGAACTATCCAGTCAGGGGCGGCGTTTTCGAGCTTGGCGCGGGGCATGGTGGTGAGCAAGGCGATGACGCGGGCGCCGGCACCCTTGCCGGCGTGAACTCCCGCGGGAGCATCTTCGACGACGATGCACTCGGAGGCGGGAAATCCGAGTTTGGCAGCCGCTTTCTGGTAGGGCTCGGGATCAGGCTTGCCGATCTTGACATCGCTCGAGGTAATCATGGTTTCAGGAATTGGCAAACCGGCGGCCCGCAAGCGTACCTCGGCCAGCGGGCGCGTGCATGAGGTGGCGATGGTCCAGCGGTTTGGAGGAAGAGCACTGAGGAGCTGGCGTGCGCCGGGGAGTAGGACGACGCCATCGAGGTCTTCGATCTCGCGACGTTCGACTTCGCGGTCTTCGAGCGCGACGTCGGAATTCGGAAGAAGCTCGCGAATGGTGGTGCGACTGGGACGTCCGTGGGCCATCTGAACCACGCTGTCAGGATCGAGGCCGTGCTCGAGAGCCCAGCGATGCCAGACTCGCGCCACCGCAGGAGTGGAATCGATGAGCACGCCATCGAGATCAAAGAGCAGAGCATTGCAGTAAATTGGCGTCATTTCATCTAATTTACATTCTATTCAGTGCATCGGCCGCAAACATGAAGACGGGAAGGCGTTCGCGGCCTAAGACTCTCACATCGTGGTTTCACAATACTTTAACAAACGAGCCGACCGGAAGTGGCATCGAAAAACCCGGAGGAGAGACTATGCCGAATCGATTGCGTACCATTGGTTTGCTGCATCTGGCGGTTGCGCTCGTCGGGCTTCTAACGCTGGTTGCCTGTAACTCATCAAAAACATCGTCCGAACAGAATTCGACTCAGATTATTGGCGCAGGCAGCACGTTTATTTATCCGGCAATGACGCGGTGGATCGCCGACTTCCAATCGACCCACCCCGGAGTGCAGATCAATTATCAATCGATCGGAAGTGGAGGGGGGATCCAGCAACTGAAAAAAGGGCTGGTGGATTTTGGAGCTTCCGATGCCGCACTGGATGACGAGCAACTGAAAGAGATGCCGGCTCTGGTTCAGATCCCGGAAAGCGCCGGGCCGGTGTGCATCACTTACAACCTGCCTGAGTTGAAGTCGCCGTTGCGACTTTCGGCGGAATCGATCGCGGGGATTTATCTGGGAACGATTACGAAATGGCGCGACGCGGCGATCAAGAAAGATAATCCGGGGGTCGAACTTCCCAATGACCCGATCGTTGTTGCCCACCGCGCCGATGGCAGCGGCACGACGAACATCTTCACGACGTATTTGGCGGCGATTAGTCCGCAGTGGGAGAAAAAAGTCGGCAAAGGCATTTCCGTCGATTGGCCAGCTGGGATTGGAGGAAAGGGCAATGAAGGCGTTACGGGAGCGGTCAAACAAACGCCCGGCGGCATCGGCTATGTTGAACTGGCGTACGCGACAGAAAATAATCTGCCCGTGGTGCGCGTCCAGAATAAGGCCGGTAAGTGGATTGAGCCCACGGCCGATAGCACAACCGCAGCCATTGCGGCTTACAGCGAGGAACTGGCAAAGGACGTTCGGACGCCGATTGTAGACCCGCCCGCGACGGCAAAAGACGCATATCCGATCGCAGGACTGACATTCCTGATCGTGCCCAAAGAAGGTAAGACTGCAGCCAAGACCCAGATGATCAAGAGCTTTGTGGAATATATCGTGACGCAAGGGCAGGATGAGGCAGCAAAGTTATCGTATGCGAAGTTGTCTTCGGGACTGCAGCAGCAGGATCAAACGCTGCTCGCCGAAGTGGGCGGGCAAAACACGCAGGCGTCATCAAAGATGAAGCCCTAGTTCGAATCAGCGAAGATCGGATTAGCGCAGACGGCGGAAAGGGTTTTCCGGGCAGTCTACAGAACGGCAGTGTGTTTGTCTTGCTGTGATAGGATAGTCCGTTCTGTAAGTGCGTGATTTCCCAGCAAATCCGATGTGTATTCGCGAAATTGCGCGAAGAGCGAAAGTCTCCACCGCTATTTTTCCTGAGACCGTACCAACCGTCGAAAATCTCGCGCTCGAAAATAACTTGAAATCACCGGAGTGATCCCATCCAATTATGCTGGAACGTTTACGTGAGCAAGTACTGGAAGCGAACCTCGAACTGGTACGACGCGGTCTAGTTCTGTACACGTTTGGTAATGCCAGCGGCATTTCGCGCGAAGAGGGATTGGTGGTCATCAAACCGAGTGGGGTGCCTTACAAGGATCTCAGGCCGGAGCATCTGGTGGTGACGGACCTGTCAGGCAAGATTGTTGACGGCCACTTGAGACCCTCTTCGGATCTCCCTACGCATCTCGTGCTCTATAACCAGTTCGCGGAAATTGGCGGCGTTGCGCACACCCACTCGGAATATGCCACCGCCTGGGCGCAAGCCCGAAAACCGATTCCATGTTTCGGCACTACGCACGCGGACTACTTCCACGGCGAAGTGCCAGTAACTTCAGAGATGAGCGATGCGGAAATTGCTGAAGAATACGAAAAGAACACAGGCCATGCCATAGTTCGCAGCCTGGAGCGAACCGATCCGTCGGCAACGCCGGGAGTCTTGGTAGCCAACCACGGGCCATTTGCGTGGGGCAAGGATGCCCGGACGGCGGCTCACAATGCGGTCATTCTGGAAGCGATCGCGCGGATGGCCTATTTCACGCTCGGCATCAATGCAGCGGCGCGACCGGTGGGAAGCCGCCTGCACGACAAGCATTACCTGAGAAAGCACGGCAAGAACGCATACTACGGGCAGAGCGACAATGGCAGTAAAGGATGAGCGGTTGGGCCGGCGCTCAAGATCGCGCCGGGGCCTTCATACGGAAGTTGGCGTTTTGCGGAAGGAATCTTATGCCGGGTAGAACGATGACAATGGGTCTGATCGTGGGCAATCGAGGATTTTTTCCCGATCACTTGGCGAAGAGTGGGCGGGAAGAGATGCTCCGCGCGTTGGGGGGCGCGGGTATTGAGGTGGTGGCTCTTAGCCCGGAAGAGAGTAAGTACGGGGCGGTAGAGACGAGGGAAGAATCGCGGCGGTGCGCCGAACTGTTCAAGCGCCATCGTGAGCGCATCGATGGGGTCATCGTGACGCTGCCCAATTTTGGTGAAGAGCGGGCGATTGCCGACACCTTGCGGCTGGCCGATCTGCGAGTGCCCGTACTGATTCAAGCGACGCCGGACGATCCGCAAAAAATGACGATTGCGTTCCGTCGCGATAGCTTTTGCGGAAAGATGTCGGCCTGCAACAATCTTCGGCAGTACGGCATTCCGTACTCAATTACCACGTTGCACACCGAAAATCCAGACTCGCCTGAGTTCGGTAAAGATCTGGAGTGGTTTGCCGCGGTATGCCGAGTGGCAAAGGGATTTCGCAACCTGCGTGTGGGCGCGATTGGCGCGCGACCGGCGGCGTTCAATACCGTACGCTACAGCGAGAAGATTCTGGAGTCGCAGGGTATTTCGATCGAGACGCTTGATCTTTCGGAGGTGCTGGGGCGGATTGAGCGAATGAAAGACAACGACGAACATACACAGGCAAAGCTGGCGGCGATCAAGAAGTATGTCGATTCGGGCAGCGTGCCGGCACCGGCGTTATTGAAGATGGCAAAACTCGGAGCGGTTATCGACCAGTGGATGGCGGCGACCGAAGTCACCATCAGCGCCGTCCAGTGCTGGACTTCGATTGAAGAAAACCTCGGCGTGGTGCCGTGTACGGTGATGAGTATGATGAGTAACGAGCTGCTTTCCAGCGCGTGCGAAGTGGATATTTGCGGTGTGCTCGGAATGCACGCCCTGCAGCTGGCTTCGGGAGCTCCCTCGGCACTGCTGGATTGGAATAACAATTACGGATCGGATCCGAATAAGGCGGTCTGCTTCCACTGCTCGAATTTGCCCAAGCATTTCTTTCGCTCGGTGAAGATGGACTTCCAGGAGATCATCGCGGGCACGGTGGGCAAGGAAAACACGTTCGGCACCTGCGTGGGATTGATCAAGCCGGAGAAGATGAGTTTCGCGCGCTTTTCAACGGACGACACGGCGGGAAAGATGCGCGGATATGTGGGCCAGGGGCGGTTCACCGATGATCCGCTCAATACCTTCGGCGGAGCGGGCGTAGTCGAGATCGAACAAATGCAGAAACTGCTCCGCTACATCTGCGAAAACGGTTTCGAACACCACGTTGCGGCCAATCTTTCGGCGGCATCGCCGACGTTTGCCGCGGCGGTCCATGAAGCGACGACCCGCTACATGGGCTGGGATATCTACTGGCACGGGCGCGACCACGGAGCCTGCTGATGGCGGTCGTAGCGGGAGTCGACTTCGGAACGTTGAGTGTTCGCGTTTCGCTGGTTGATAGCGAACTCGGCCTGATCGCGTCGGCCACCGCCGAATATCCTCTACACCGTAAGCGCGAAGACTCGGAATACGCCACACAATCGCACGACGACCACATGCGCGCGCTGGCGGCAGCGACACGCGAAGCGCTCGGCAAGGCCGGCATCCCGGGGGCCGACGTGCAGGCGATTGCACTCGATACCACCGGCTCGTCGGTCATTCCCGTCGGCAAGAACATGCAGCCGCTGGGAGAGTACTACCTGTGGTGCGATCATCGCGCGAAAGGCGAAGCGGCCGAGATCACGGAAGTAGCGCAGCGCGAGGGGCTGGAGGCGATTCAATGGTGCGGCGGCGCGTACTCGTCGGAGTGGGGATTTTCGAAGCTGCTGCATTGGCTGCGGCATAATCCAGAGAAGCGAGCGGAATTTGTCTCGGCGTTCGAGCATTGCGACATGGTGGCGGCCACGCTCTGTGGCATCGGTGATACCAAAAAAGTGAAGCGCAGTATCTGCGCCATGGGCCACAAATGGCTGTGGAACGCGCAGCTTGGCGGATTGCCTCCGGAGAGCTTTCTGATGAAGGTCGATCCACTGCTGAAAGGGGTCCGCCAAAACCTCGAAGGTGAGTTCGCCACTTCGGATCAGATTGCCGGCACGCTATCGCCGTTCTGGGCTGAGAAACTGGGTCTCAAAGCTGGGATTCCGATTCCGGTAGGAGCGTTCGACGCGCACTGGGACGCCATCGGCGCGGGTTGCCGAACCGACGACATCGTGAACGTCATCGGAACATCGACTTGCATTATCGGCATTACGCCGTCGGTCAATCTGGTGCCGGGCGTTTGCGGCGTGGTGCAGGGGAGCGTGCATCCGCAGCGTACTGGAATTGAGGCGGGACTTTCGGCGGTGGGAGACATTTTCGGGGCGATTGCGGCGCGCGCGGGCACGGACGTAAAGACGCTGAGCTTCGGTCTGGAGAATTACCACGCGGGACAAACCGGATTGCTGCGCATGACCCGGGACAACGGCGACCGTACCGTGTTGGTGAATCCGAATTTGCGCGGTGTGACTCTAGGATGGAACCTGCTGACGACCGCGCAGGACGAACTGTTTGCCGCCATCGAGGGCACTGCCTTCCACACGCGCGTTATTCTGGATCGGATGGCGGAACATGGCGTGGGCATAAGGCGGGTGATCAATGCAGGAGGTATTCCGCAGAAAAACAGTGTGTTGAATCAGGTTTACGCAAACGTGCTGGGTCGTCCCGTGCTGGTTCCGAATAAGAGCGTGGTTAGTCTGGGATCTGCGATTTTTGCTTTTCTGGCGGCCGGCGTATTCAAGACAATTGACGAGGCGCAGGATAAGATTTGTCCGAGCCACCGGACGTTAGTACCCGACGAAGCGGCAGAGCGTGTCTACGGCGAGTTGTATCCCCTCTATAGCAAGTTGTATTTCGCTTTGGGCGAGCGAGGGAACGATTCTCTGGAAGACATTCTGCCGACATTGATTGCAGTGGCGAAAACATCCGCGGGCCAAAGTTAAAATGAGCCAGGAGCCATCATGAGGGTTGAGAAAGTTCTACAGACGATCGCGATCAGCGGCGTTTTGTTGGCGGCGATCAGCGTGACCGCGGAGGTTAAGACGAAGGTGACGAGTCAACTATTTGGAAAGATGCCGGATGGAACTCCGGTGGAGATTTATACGCTGCGCGACAGCCCGTTTGAAGCTCGCATCGCGACCTACGGCGGAGTCGTGGTCTCGTTAAAAGCTCCGGATCGCAATGGCAAAACGGCGGACGTGGTGCTTGGATTCGACGATCTTGATGGCTACGTATCCAACTTTAACGGGCCTTCGGACGCGTTTTTCGGGGCAATCATTGGGCGGTACGCGAATCGGATTGCGCATGGGAGTTTCGTGCTCGACGGGAAGAAATATTCGCTGCCACAGAATGACGGCCAAAACACTTTGCATAGCGGAACGCACGGCTTTAATAACGTGGTGTGGAAAGCAAAGCCGATTACGAACGGAGTGGAACTGACTTATCTAAGTAAAGATGGCGAGAACGGATTCCCCGGAAATTTGACGGCGGTGGTGCGATACACGCTGGTGAAGGGCGACCTGCGCATCGAATATTCGGCGACGACCGACAAAGATACCGTGGTAAATCTCACCAATCATTCTTATTTCAATCTGGCGGGCGAGGGCGACATTCTGAACGATCAGCTGACTCTGCATGCATCGCGCTTCACGCCAGTGGATGCGACGTTGATACCGACCGGTGAATTGAAGCCGGTGGCGGGAACTCCCTTTGATTTTCGTAAGCCGACGGCGGTTGGAGCGCGGATCAACGACGATAACGAGCAGCTTCATCTCGGGCACGGATATGACCACAACTGGGTCCTCGATAATGGCGGGAAATTTCGGGAGGCGGCGGAAGTCTACGATCCGAGCAGTGGGCGTGTGCTGAAAGTTTTCACGGATCAGCCGGGAGTTCAGTTCTACAGCGGAAACTTTCTGGACGGAACGGTCAAGGGCAAGGGCGGAAAACTCTATGGGAGACGCACGGCCTTGTGTCTGGAGACGCAGCACTTCCCTGACTCTCCGAATCACCCGGCCTTCCCGACAACCGAGTTGAAACCGGGACAGCGTTATCACACGGTCACGGTGTACAGCCTGTCGGCGCGTTAAGGGGATATCGCGGTGTCCGTCGGCGGTCAGCGACAGTGTACGGTGAGGAACACTGCGGGTTCTGGTGGTAAACGTTTGCCGCAATGTACTCGCCGTCAACGCCGTTTTTCATTTTGCGCGATACACGGTTTTTCCGGCAACCATCGTCCACAACACTTTGGTGTCGCGCATCTGCTCGGGAGAAACGGTCAAAACGTCGCGATCGAGCAAAACCAGATCGGCGCGTTTGCCGGGGGCGATGGTTCCAATGGAATCGAGATTCATGGCCCGCGCTGAGTTTCGCGTGTAGGCATAGAACATCGCTTCGCGGGGCATTGCCTGTGATGGGTCGAGCACTCCTTCAGGGCCGCGGCGCGTCTCCGCCTGATAAATGGCCCAGAAAACATTGGCGCTTGATACGGGCCAGTCGCTTGCACCCGAAATGATTCCGCCGTTGTCGAGGATCGACCGCGCGGGATATTGCCAGCGATAGATACTGGAATCGAGATACGGCTTCACGATCTCGATCGTGTCCTCGCTCGCATCCGCCCACAAAAGCTGCAATGCGCTCACCACGCCCAGTTCGCGGAAGCGCGGGAAATCCTCGGGTTGAACAAACTGTTCATGGGTAATCGTGTCCGGAAGTCCGGAATTACCATTCGCCTTTCGTGCCGCTGCAATTCCATCCAGCGCGGCCTGGACCGCACCGTCGCCGATGGCGTGCACGTGAACGATCAACCCTTGCTTATCGGCCGCGATACAGAGCTCAGCAAATTTCGTCGGATCAAACAGCAGATCTCCGTTGCGCCCGGTGTTTTTGTATGGCTTGGTGAGGTGAGCGGTTTGTGAGGGATACTCGACGACTCCATCGGCGAATACCTTGATCCCGGTCACGTGCAGATTGGGCACATTTTTGTAAGCCGCGCGCGTCTTCTGTACCCCGGCGAGTTCCGCCGCCGGATCTTTTGCAAACACCCGCGGAAACGCCACCACTTCTGAAGTCAGCTCTCCGTGATCGGCGAGCAGTTTGTAAGCCTGCAACACGTCGTCAGTCGCCAGCGGATCGAGCCACGCCGTAATGCCCAGGCTGTAGTTGTACTGCAGCGCGGCGCGCCCGGCAGCCAACAACCTGTCAGGTGTGGGCGGAGGCAAAAGCGGCTCGATCTTGTCTGTCCCCGCGTCAACCAGAAAGCCATTCGGCTGCATGTCCCTGTCCACGCCGTAGTAACTGCGTTCCTGGGGAGAAAGCTTCTTCAGAAAATCAGGGGTGATGCCGGAGCGCTGCAACAGCGCATGATTCGCCCACGCGGTATGTCCATCCATTCCGCGCAGAAGAACGCTTTGTTTCTCGTAGGCGCCGGTACTGAATTCGGCGTTGAGGATGTCGCAGTGCGACCAGAACTCGAGCGGCAATCCAAGAATCTCAAGGATATCGCCGCGCATACCCCTGCCGGTCTTTTTTGCCTCTGCCACAAAAGGCGCGAGCTGGTTGAGATTCTGTACCTTCTCGCTGGCGTCGGCGGAGATCAGGCCGAGCCCTCCGTCGATCGAGTGGCTGTGAGAGTCGATGAACCCGGGAAAAAGACTCTTGCCCCCGAGATCAATGCGCTCGGCGTTCGCGGACGCCACCTTCACAACTTCTGGCAAGCTGCCCACGGCGATAATCTTGTCCCCGCGAATCGCAACCGCTGCGGCATAAGGATTCTGTGGGTTGCCGGTAAAAACCTTGGCGTCGAAGAAAATCCGGTCACCGGAGCTTTCCTGCGCGCAAAGCGACGAAACCGTCAGAACCAAAAGGAGAGTTGCAAGAAACAGCAGGCCCAAGTAATTCCGCGAAAAGCTTCTCACTCGATCACCCTTTCCATGGGATCAAAGATCACTGGCCAGAGATATACGTTGCGCGCGGTGCTACCAGCCAGCGCACACAACTATACACAAAGTGTCCAGATCGGATTGGAGTGGAAACTCGAAGTGAGGTGGTCAAGAGGGGCGCGCGACGTTGCCAGTTTTTGAATGGTCAGGCGGCGTGGCCGCGCCAGTCGGCAATCTCTCTCAAACCTTCTGCGCGAGAGTGCTCGAAGAGCCTGACTTTGTGGCGGGTATGCTCGAATTCGTGGATATCAGCCCAAACCTCGGCCTGCCAAGCTCTTCCGTGCGCGGCCGCCTCGCCGCAACTGGCGCAGCGCGTGTGAAAGATCACGCCGGGGCGGGTGGAAGGCTGTACATCCTGCAGTTCGAGAAATACGCAGCGGACTTCTTCGATTTCTTCGTCAGGACCGAGTATGTGTTCGTAGCGCAGCAGGTAGGCAAACCCAAGTTTGCGGGCTTCGATCTCTGCTTCTTCGCGGGTGTGAAACGGCCCGTATTCGGCTCGCAGTTGTTCGGTCGAGTCGCAAGCCATCCAGAAAACGTCCTTGTAAGCCACGATCCTACCTCAGTTTACGTCCGAACTGATCAAGCGACGAGCCGGTGAATCGAGAAACCGGGAATAAAGTGGAATCAATAAAACCGGAATCTAATGATCGCCAGGGCCGGTCGAGACGAGGCGGAGCATACGACTCCGTGGGTAATCGAGCAATTTGATTACCGGGCGTGCGCAGTCTGCGAACTTTTGCTGGGTCGACACGCTGGTGACTGCTACTGAACTACCAGGCTGAAAACAAGAGGCTTAGACTATGCACCCCTGCGCATCAACGATTTGGCGTGACCGGCGCCGATCTTGAGGATGTGAAATTTGTTGCCGCCGGGTTGAGGTGCAACTGAAATAGTTGTGCCCATCCGGCGGCATTGTGAAGATTTGATTCGGGAGTCTATTAATTCGCAGGACAAGAGCTGATTGCTGCCGGCCAACGTTTGAACCGGAAATAGCACAGCGATGCGGTGACGTTAATTTCTAGGGATTTCCTCCGGAGGCGGCGGCTGCAACCGCTTTTTCTTTGTTGTCGATAAAGGCAGAGCCTTCTTCGGGCATGCCCGCGCTCCAGGGAACAGTCGTGACCAGAGCGCCGTTTCCAAGTTGCAGGTGCCAGTTCGCTCCGCCGTGCGCAGCCACGTAGAGCGCAAGTTCGAGTCGCGTCCAGACTCCCAGCTTGTCAAAGGCGGTGCGGAGATAGTTTTTGACCACCTGCTCGCTGGTGCGCAGCACGCCTGCAATGTCTTTGTTCGTAAGACCCTGCCAGACCAAGGTCGCGACTTGTATCTCTTTGGCGGTTAGCCGATCACGGGGTTGCATGGTGTCACCTGCTCCTTGATAAACATGGCGGTAGCGAGTTTCACTCGCTTCCGGCCTTCTTTGATTCCCGCCCGCAGAAACAATGTGCGCAGATGCTGCTTCACCGTTCGCGGGCTGATGTTTAGGTGGCCGGCGATTTCTTTATTGCTGCAGCCCTGCACCAGGAGGCGCAGGACCTGCTGGTCGCGCGGGGTGATCTTGATTTCGTTAAGGTTGATCATGGGCGTTTTAATCTGCTCCTTCAGTTCAGTCTTGGGGTCGCGACCCATTACCATGGTATGCAAACCCTTCGCCAAACGTTCGCTGTTTGTCAATGCCGTGTGAAACCATAGAGTTAGGAGCGAAACTTCGTTTTTCCCTTGGGCTCGATTAAGCAGTTTTCATGAATTCTTCCCGGATTGGGGTCCGCAATCGGGAAATGGTACCGATCCGCCCACTTTTTCTTTGGTTTTCAGACCGGCGGTCTTGCACTACAATGGGATCAGTCTGGATTTTTTCTCCCCCCAATGCCATGCCCTCGAGCCGGCCTAACCTGACGCGGCTGACACTGGATGAGCAATCCTTTCAGGGCTTATTGTCTGCCGCCTTCACCATCCAAGAACACAACGATCGACGAAGACAGGCTCGCCAAGCCGAGCCAGAAATCGAAAAAGAAACCAGTCATGAACCCGAACCAACGGTTCTGTGCCCGCACTGCGGTGCTTTGAAAACTGCGGAAGGAGCGGCTTGCAAGAGTTGCGGCCAGGACGAGTTCCGTCCGGGTGAGCGCTTACAGCGTAATTGGGCGTCGATGTGGCTGATGAGCCAAGAGCAGGGCCTCTGGCCGGAGCGTTCTCCCGAGAACGGCGAGGCCCGGGAAAAGGTACGCAGAGCGGCGCCAAAGAAGGTCACCGACGCTCCCGTCAAGCGCCGCCGAACCAAGGCGAAGCCCGATCTGGTTGCGTCTAACTTTCTCGGTATGCCGAAGGCCCAAAAGACAGACGGGATGGCCGCGCAGCAAACCGAGCAGGTCCGCAGCCGAGGTCGGGGCGAATCCGAATTCTCCCAGCCGATCGATGACAAGCCCGCTGCCGACGCCGTCGAAAGCAGCGCCAAACCCACGAAAGAGAACGAAGTCTTCGCGGTCGGCGATGCTGATTACAGCGTCTCGTCTTTTCAATTACCAGCGGGCCACTTGCCGGTAGGCGACGGTCACTACCCGTTTGATGCGGCGATACTCGACGTGGAACCCTTCGATCCAACGATCATCGACCGGGTTACGGGCCATGCGAAAGCCAATGGCAACGCGATCGACCGGGGTACAGTCGAGGCTCCGCGGTTCGAACCTGTCGACCCCGCCAATTTCGAGAGAAGTACGTTTGATCGAAGCGCGTTTGATCGTGCGACATTCGACGCCACCGCGTGTGTTCCGGCGACCCATGATCCGGCGACCAGTGATGCGGAAACTGATGCGACAACTATTGACGCGGCCATGACCGGGGTCGACGCGGATGAATCTCCGGCCGCAGTCGCTGGCTCTGGCGAGCCGAGTTCGCTTCTACAGCGGCTGGCGGATCTGCGGGTTACGCTGCGTTTCCATCGCGCTGACTTGTATCTGGGACTGGCTGTTTTCGTCGCCGCATTCGCGTTATTATGGCCCGCTGCGGCCGTGCCGCACCGGCCCACGCTCAGTCTCTGGGATCGAGCGCTCGTCGGTCTCGGAATCGCGGAAGCTCCGCCGGCCGCGACTCACTTTCAGGGAGACCCGACGCTTCAAGTATGGATCGATCCGCATACGGCTCTTTATTACTGTCCGGGCGAAGAGCAGTACGGAAAAAGCGCGGACGGCCGCTTCACCAGTCAACGCGATGCACAGATGGATCGTTTCGAACCCGCGGGCCGCAGCGCCTGCGAGTAGCGCACTTGAAGCGCTGATATTCCTGCTGGGCGAACGGTTCGAGTAGCGAGGAAGCCGCACAGCGACGCGGCCCATACGAAAGCTCAAAAGCTCGGAGCGCGTAGCGTACAATGTCCAGCGGACAGTAGATCAAATCACAAACACAATTTCTTAAAGGTGACAGTTCATGCTCTGGCAATCCTTGCCCGCACAATCCAGATTCTGGCGACGGTTTTTCTTGTTCCTCTCCGCTGCTTTGTCTCTCTTTGCCGGCATTACTCTCATCCTGGTTTCGTATGGATCCACTCCGGCCATGTCTCAGACCAGCAACGCCCACGCCAAGGCGCAGCGTCCGATTCAAACCGCCGCTTCCTCGTCCGAGATTGCCCGTGGCAAATATCTGGTTGAAGACGTCGCCAGGTGCGGGCAGTGCCACACACCGCACGACGCCAACGGAAATCCCGACCGCTCGCGCTGGCTGCAAGGAGCGCCGATCCAATGGATGCCGGTAAATCATGATCCGAATTGGCCGCTCAGCGCGCCGCGCATTGGAGGCACTCCGCCGGCGGACGACGCCGACATGATCCGCTTACTGACGACCGGGATATGGACGAACGGCAATCACCTGCGCGCGCCCATGCCACAATTCCGCATGGATCGCAGTGATGCCGAGGCGGTGGTCGCCTATCTGAAGTCGCTGCCTCCCAGCCCATAAATCTGGCAGATCGAAGTCTGTCGGAAGCGAACTGGGCAGGACAAAAAAGCGGACCCTTCGGCACAGTTATTCCGATCCCATATCGCGTTCGACTTTTTGAAACCGCGGTTCCGAACGAAGACTGTTCCAGACAGGGTCGGCTTTCAGACGCAGGAGTTCGAAGTTTCGCTGACGACACGCACGTTCCAAATCTTGCAGCGCTTCTTCCTTGCGGCCGAGTTCCGCCGCAGCGCCCGCTGACTCGACCAGGGTAAACTTTACGCCTTGGCCTCGGTTCGCCATGAATTCCAGCAGCTTCTTACGTCCTCCCGACGCATAGGTCGCCTTGATTTGCTGCGCCAATGCCGTGTTCCCGTCGAGTACACAAACTTCCGCAGCTTCCTGGGCCCACGAGTCGTACATTCCTCTCTGATCGTAATATTGCGCGAGCACCCAGTGCGCGGATACGAAAGAAGGATCCACGGCAAGAACTTTTCGGTATTGAGCAATGGCAGCGTCGTATTCGCCGGCAAAGAAGTAGGCGTAGCCCAGATCAGTATTGATGATGAGCGATAGCGGATCGAGCGTTTGCGCTTCCTTCAGTTCCGCGATAGCTTCCTCATGACGCCCCATCGGTGAGAGATAGAGATTGCCATACCAGTGGTGCGCCAGGGCGTAATTCGGATTGATCGCCAGAGCACGCCGAAACTCCTTCTCGGCTGCGCGCCAGTTCCACTCGAGAACATCGACCGCAGCCAGCGAGGTATGCGCCTCGGCCAGATTGTCATTCAGTGCAATCGCTCGGAGGGCCGCCGCTTTGGCATTGGGCTCGAGGTGCGGTCCGCTCACGAGAGTCAGCAGAACGTAACTGTCGGCCAGGCCCGCATAGCCCAATGCAAAGCTCGGATCTTCGGCCACCGCCTGTTTGAAGAACTTGATTGCCGCTATAAAGCTCTCCTGGTTTCGTTGGCTCAACAGATAGCGTCCATGGAGGTAATCGTCGTAGGCTTCGGGATTGGTCAGCTGGACATGCGCCAATTGCGGGCGCTGTCCCTTGAGGTTGATCTGGATCTTGTCGGCGATGGTTGCCGCCACATCGCGCTGCACGTCAAGAATGTCTTTTACCCGCAGTTCGTAGCTCTGCGCCCAGAGGTGTGTTTGGTCGCTCACCTGGATCAGCTGCGCCGACACGCGCACCTGATCGCCTTCCCGGCGCACGCTACCTTCCAGAATGTAGCTCACGCCTAACTCACGGCCGATCTGGGCGATGTCTTCATTCGTGTTCTTGTATTTCATCGCCGAGGTACGCGCGATCACGCCCAGAGCTCGCGGATTGAGGCATCCGAGGTCGGTGATCATCTCTTCGGTAAGTCCGTCGGCAAAGTAGTCCTGCGAAGAATTGCCGCTGAGGTTGACGAACGGCAACACGGCCAGCATGACACGGCCCGGAGCAGGCTTGGCCGCGCGAGACGAATGCTCGCGTGGGAACAGCCAGCGTCGCAACGGCCGCCGCATGACATATGAAGAGCCCGCAGCAATCAACAGCAGTGCTGCGATCGCGACGGCGTATTTTGTCCAATGACGGTCGCGCTTCGCGGGTGCAAGGTTGGCGGTAAGGTCGTGACTCGCCGGTGTCGTTTCGGCTTCGGTCGGAGGATCGTTCAGCGGATACGGCCCATTGTTGGAATTAGAACTGGAATTGGAATTGCCATTTCTAGGACGACTCTGCAGCCAGCGCTCCAGTTCTCCGGTGAAGGCAAAGACGACGCCTCCCTTTTCCCCGGAAACGCGGTGTACGGGCAATCCCAGGCTTCGCTCCCAGCGTTGGACCGAGCGCACATCCCGGCTGAGGTACTCGGCGATCGCCTTCCACGAGTCGAGCCGGTTGCCGGCAACTCTCTCTGGCATCATCTTGCCGCGCGAGGACTGGTCCACAGACATGGAACTTACACTCTCATCGGCGGCTGTCGTTCGTTGCCGCTCCTTGCCGTGCCTTGCCGCTTGTGCAGCCGGCGAGCGCCAAGCTAAATGTGTACCCCGAGTGTGGGTGCCGGGGTTATGCGGGCCATGCGGCAAAAGCTTCTTGCCGAGGACCACGGACTAGAGGTTCCTAGGGAGGGCGATCACTAGACCCGCGTGTGACGCACGTCGAAGCGTAAGTCAGATACGACGAACGTCTTGTTGATGTGGAAGGGTAAATTCACTCGGAATACCCAGCCACTCGCAGGCTGCGGGAAATGCCTGCAAACGCACGAAAGTATAGCAGATATGTGGGGAAGCGAAGCGTGGAAATAGTGCACCGACGGGCGGTGAAACACGTCCACGCGGCACCCCCCGTGGTTTCAGTGAGTGTGTTACGACGTGAAGTCCGCAAGGAGATATGAAATGCGACAAATGATGTGGGTTCAACCTCTGCTGCGAGTGGGCAAAGCTTTTTCGCTGGTCAAAATGCAATTCGAGGTTCGGCGATCAGCATTCTTCCGGCGACCGTGGACGCTCGCCTGTCTGGTTGCTCTATTCTGTGCCGCAGCGGCGATCGCCTCGCCGGCGCAGGACCTTACCACCTTGGCGAATTTTGCGGGATCGAACGGCGGCAATCCGCAAGCTTCTCTGATTCAAGGCACCGACGGTAATCTATGGGGAACAACTGAATATGGGGGCGCCACTTACGTGGGCGGCGTCGACTGGGGCAACGGCGACGTCTTTAAAATAAGTCCGTCAGGCGATCTCAGCGTGGTCTACAGCTTTTGCTCGCAAGCAAACTGCGCCGACGGCAGCTACCCCGCGGACGCGCTGGTCCAGGCCAGCGATGGCAATTTTTACGGCACCACCTATAGCGGCGGCGCCAACAACGGCGGCACGGTCTTCAAGCTCACGCCCGAGGGCGAGCTGACGACGATTTATAGTCTTCCCTACGGCTCCAATGCTACCGCAGGTTTGGTGCAAGCCTCCAACGGCTACCTCTATGGCGCAACTAACAGCAGCATCTTCAAAATCAGCACCGAGGGCAAGTTCACGACCGTGTATGAGTTTGGAAGCGGGGTCCTTCCGAACACGCTCATCCAGGTCTCCAGCGGAGATTTCTACGGGACAACCTACGGCGGCGGAGCCCACGGCCTGGGCTCGGTTTTCAAAATGACGGCCGGCGGGAAGCTCACCACGCTTTACAGCTTTTGTCCGAACCGTGGTTCTGGTCCTTGCACCGATGGCGAGTATCCTTCGGCCTCATTGGTCGAAGGCGGTGACGGTAACCTCTACGGCACGACCGCGTACGGCGGCACTTCGGAGGACTGCGGCGCCGGCTGCGGCACGATCTTTAAGATCACTCCGAAAGGCGCATTTACGTCCTTGGTCAGTTTCGCCAATAACGGCTCCACTCTCACCGCGCCGTTGATTCAAGCCAACGACGGCAACTTCTATGGCACTGCCAGCAAAGGCGATGGAAATAGCGAACCGTGCGTTGCCGGTTGCGTCTTCGAAATGACGCCAGCCGGATCGCTGGGCGATCTCTTCAGTTTTGACAACATCGCATACGGCCTTGAGCCGATTGGCGGCCTCATACAAGACACCAACGGCAATTTCTACGGTACGACCGCCGATGGCGGTTCTTATGGCGAGGGCGCGGATAGCGGCACCGTCTTCGAGCTGGCCACCGGGCTCAAACCATTCGTGACCACAAGTTCCGCCTTTGGCAAGATTGGCGCTAAGGTCACAATTTTGGGAACAGATCTGACCGGCGCGACCAGCGTAACCTTCAATGGAGCAGCCGCCTCTTTCACCGTGGTGTCAGCCTCCGAAATCACAACCACGGTTCCCAGTAGTGCCACCACGGGAACCGTCAAAGTAGCGACGCCCAGCGGGGCCCTCGCCAGCAATCCCGCCTTTCAGGTCATCGGGCTGATACTGACCAAGACGACTACGACTCTGTCGTCCTCGCCCAACCCGTCCGCTTATAACGAGCCGGTCACCTTTACCGCGACCGTCAGTTCCAGCAAAGGCGCACCTCCCGACGGAGAAACGGTCTCGTTTATCAAGGGTTCGACCACACTGGGAACGGGAACCTTGAGCGGCGGGTCGGCCGGCTTTACCACCTCGGCGCTGAAGGTGGGCACAAGCTCTATCAAGGCAGTCTACAGCGGGGATTCGAACTTCGACAGCAGCACGTCGGCGCCCTTGAGCCAGGTGGTCGACAAAGCCAATACGACGACTACTTTGGCCTCCTCGCTGAATCCGTCGAAGGTCGGCCAGTCAGTGACCTTTACGGCTACGGTTACGGCGCAGTTCGGCGGCACAGTCACCGGCAAAGTCACCTTCGAGGATAACGGTTCCGTTCTGAAGACTGTGACCCTGAGCGGAGGAACAGCGGCGTACACCACCTCGAAACTAACCGAGGGAACGCACACAATGACAGCGACCTCCACCGGCGGCGCGAGCTTTGAAGATAGTTCCGCTTCGCTGACTCAGACCGTGAATTAGCACGGGGGCCGATTTCGTCAGCGGCAGCGTGGGTGCGGTTTGCCATTTGTTGTGACGAAGTAATAACCGTGCGGTTCTGAATCCAGCCGCCGCATACCTTCCGTCTTTGTACTTTGCAATGGAGGGTGTGCGGCGGCTGCCTTACTGAGCTGAACGCCGAGACGATTTCGGGAATTATCCAAGACACCTGGAGCGGTCATCGCGGGGGCGCGCATCGAGATCACTGGCGGGAACCTGGCGCAACCGGTTGTATTGTCGTCGGACGGGATGGGCGAATTCACATGGGTTGCCCCGGCAGCAAGACGTCGATGTTCCGGGTCGAGTTGCCCTTGTCCATGGTTTTGCCTTCCAACAATGCCCGGGACAACCCAAGAAAGTCGCGCTGAATGCGTACAAGGATATTCTGGAGCGATGATTATGCCGCTGAAGGAAGCGGAGTGCGAGATGCGCGGGCAAAATAAAACCCCGCTCCTGCAGCTTCCAAAAATGGCCTCGCCCGCATCTTCCGGGGAAGCATTTTCAGAATCTGTCTGCGGAGCAGGGCTGATTCGATCTCACTGACCAAACTTAGGCGTGATAAACCTGCTCGTGCTGGCGCGCTTCATACCACAGCGCCAATTCGACCCGGTTCCACAATCCCAGTTTGTCATAGATCAATCGCAGATAATTTTTCACCACGTGCTCGGTGGTCCCCAGAGAATCGGCGATCTCCCGGTTCTTGCAGCCCTGGGCTACGCGTTGAATGATGAGTTGTTCGCGTTCGCTGGGCCCGCGGTGGTTTGCTGTTTCTCCAACCATAGTTGTCTCCTATAGAGCAAAGTCGCGAGCTTAACCCGCTTGATGCCGCCCTTGATTCCAAACCTAAGAAAAAGGCGGTTGAAATGTGCCTTAACAGTTCGCTCGGCGATATTCAGGTCGCGAGCAATTTCCGAGTTGTCGCACCCCTGAAGCAGCAAGTCAATAATCTGCCGTTCCCGAGGTCCTACTTGGTCGAACTTCTCTTCCATAAGACACTGCACCTAACCGACGCGCTCCGATCACCGTAAAGTGGCCCTTTCAACCAGGTTCGAGCACATCTGGATTCGGGTCTTTGCGTCTGGTTTTGCATTCACGCGGCCAAATTGGGCCTTTGGTGTTAACTAATTATGAAATTTCATTTTCTACAGCGTTTTCCTTGGAAATACAGACATTACCAAAGTCATTTCAGTAGGTTGCGAAGCAAGTCCTACAGCGTTTTTGCTCAGGCTCTAAGGGGAAACGCTTAGTACAAAATGCCGATATACCGTCTTCCAAAGTACATATTTACACGGAAGTGCATCGACACCGGGGCATTTGCCGCTCCCATATAATGAGTTGTGGACTTCAAGCTAGTCAGCTCCTACAAACCCCAAGGCGATCAGGCGCAAGCAATCGATGCACTCACTCGCGGTGTCTTCGACCGCGAGCAACATCAGGTTCTGCTCGGAGTGACCGGGTCGGGCAAGACCTTCACCGCCGCCAAAATCATTGAAGCCGCGAACCGTCCTTCGCTGGTGATGGCCCACAATAAAACCCTGGCTGCGCAGCTCTATCACGAGTTCAAGAGCTTTTTCCCGCACAATGCGGTCGAGTACTTCGTCTCCTATTACGACTTCTATCAGCCGGAAGCGTACGTGCCCGCGGCCGATCTTTACATTGAAAAGGAATCAACAATCAACGACGAACTCGACAAGCTGCGTTTGTCGGCGACTCGCTCCTTATTTGAACGCCGCGATGTCCTGATCGTCGCATCTGTCAGCTGCATTTACGGCCTGGGTTCGCCAGAGGCCTACTACGGAATGATGCTCTTCCTCGAAAAAGGACAGAAGATCAAGCGCGCCGACATCACGCACAAACTGGTCGATATTCTCTACGAACGGACGGAAGGCGATTTCCGCCGGGGGACGTTCCGTGTGCGCGGAGACGTCATCGAAATCTTTCCTACCTACGACGACAACGCTTATCGCGTCGAGATGTTCGGCGACGAGGTTGAATCTCTTTCACAGATCGATCCGTTGTTTGGAACCGTCAAGCAGCGCTATATGCGCCTACCGATTTATCCGAAAACTCACTATGTGATGAAGGAAGAGACGCGAGCATCGGCAGTGGCCTCGATCAAGGCCGAGTTGGCATGGTGGGAAGTGGAACTTGAGAAGCAGGGGCGGCTGGTCGAGGCGCAACGCATCCATCAGCGCGTGATGTATGACTTGGAGATGATCAAGGCCATGGGTTACTGCCATGGCATCGAAAACTACTCACGGCACTTCACCGGACGCCTGCCCGGCGAACCGCCGCCGACCTTGCTCGATTATTTTCCGCGCGACTTTCTGATGTTCATCGACGAGTCGCACCAGACGGTGCCACAGCTTCACGGCATGTATCATGGCGATCGTTCGCGCAAGCAGACACTGGTCGAGTACGGATTCCGCATGCCTTCGGCGCTCGATAATCGTCCGCTGACTTTTGAGGAGTTCGAGCATCGCACCAACCAGATCATCTATGTTTCCGCCACGCCCGGGCCTTATGAACTCACTAAATCTGCCGGAGTGGTGGTCGAGCAGATCATTCGTCCGACCGGACTGATCGACCCGCCGGTGGAGATCCGTCCGGTGAAGGGACAGATTGACGACCTGCTGCACATGATCCGCGACCGCGTTTCCCGTAACGAGCGCGTGCTCGTGACCACTCTCACCAAGCGCATGGCCGAGGATCTGGCCGAGTATTACAGCGAGGTCGGCGTGAAGTGCCGCTACATGCACTCCGAAATCGAGACGCTGGAGCGCGTGAAGATTCTGCGCGATCTGCGCAAAGGCGAGTTCGATGTATTGATTGGCATCAATCTTCTGCGTGAAGGCCTCGACCTGCCGGAAGTATCGCTGGTGGCGATTCTCGACGCGGACAAGGAAGGTTTCTTGCGCTCCGCCGGCTCGCTTATCCAGACCATCGGACGCTGCGCCCGCAACCTCAACGGGCGCGCAATTCTCTACGCCGATCGCATGACTGACTCGATGAAAAAGGCGTTGGACGAGACCAACCGCCGCCGCGCCATCCAGCAGGCCTACAACGAAGAAAACGGAATCACGCCTGAATCGATCATTCGTCCGCTCGACATGACGCTGGCATCGATTGTGGGCGCCGACTACGCCGATCTGACCTCGTCCGATGTCGACGGCATCCCGGACTTCAAATCGCAAGAGGAATTGGACGCTTACATTGCCAAGCTGGAAAGCGATATGCGAGAGGCCGCCAAGCGGTTCGAGTTCGAAAAAGCGGCCAAGCTGCGAGATACGATCAAAGACCTTCGTACCAAGGAATTCCTGTTTGCGTGAGCGGATTCGTCCGCCCGTAGAAATAAGTCTTGAATTCAGGCTGGTCGGCCTAGCTGCGGCCGGCAGCGGCGCCAGCGGCCTTCGCGCCTGAGATGCGGTGAGCGACGTTCAGTTCTTTTTCGAGCGAAGAGAAGCGCTGAAAGATTTCATTCAGGCGAAATGCCATGTTGCGGATGGCATCGGCTTGCGCTTGCACGTTCGCCGGCAGTCCTGCTTCGTGCGAGAGAAGTTCCGCGTTCCCGAGAACGGTGGTGAGCGCGTTATTCACGTTGGTGCGCATCTCGACCATGTAGCGTCCCAGGGTGGCTTCGGCTTGCGCAGCGGTGGCGCTTGCTTCCGACTTGCGGGCGCGGCATTCGGCCCAGCGGCGGCGCAGAATTTCGCAGCCAACTAATCCTGCAATCGATGGCCAAAGCGCGTGCGCGCGGCGCAGATCAATCACATCTCCCTGAATGTTATAGAGTTCGCGCGAAGGATCGGAGTGAATCACGAGCGCGGGTTTGCCAGTGGCAACCAGCGACTGACGCAGATCCTGGTTCAGGCGCTTGTTGAGGCGGCGCCGCTTTTTCTTGTCCGTACTCTTTTCCACAAAAGACGCGTCGGCGATGGCGAGATCGTATTGACTGCCTTCGAGTCCGCGAGAAAACCCTTCGTCGAGCACGATGAATTCCGGCTCCTCGCAATGTGCCGGTGGCTGAGGCCAATGAAGAGTCACCTCGCGCGCGAAGGCGGGATCGCTGGCGAGGATCAGGACGGTGGGGCGAGGAATCGTCATCTTCGTTTCTGGCTCTGCAATGGGGTTTCGGCGGGGGAAAGGGAGACGCGAGTGAGCCGTCTCCGCAGGAGACTATTTCTTCGTCGCCATGCCCGACTTTGCCGACGCGGCTGCACCTTTCGCTGCACTTTTCTGTGTTCCGTTCTGGAGCGCGTCGTCGACGGCGGCCCGCAGGTCAACCAGCATACGCAGCGGCTGGCCCGAGGAATACTCCGCGTGGAACATGACCTTCCAGGATTGGCAGATCATGCGCAGACGGCTGATCGGTTCCTCGGCCGAGAACTGGGCGCGGCGGCAATCGATGGTGGCGACGCCGCGGCGCTCCAATTCGCGGAGGCCATCCTGAATGGCGTTGAGATCGTCGTGCATGAGCCGGAAGAAGATTCGCCGGATCATGAAGCTGAAACGGGTGAAGGCCACCATGGCCGAGGGCTCGAAGTAGTGAGCCGCATTTTGAGTTTTAAGTTTGCGCCCCTGCTCGAGAACACCGCCATGCAGCAGTTCGCTGAGCCGCTTGCAACGCGCGGCCGACTGCAGAATGGTCTCGAGCGGACTCAACCATGCCGGAAGCTTCGGCTGTTGCGGTCCGAGCACTGGTTCGAGAACCTGGGCGACGTAATCGAGATCGAGGTCGGCGTCTTCAAGACCTGAGGGGGCACACAAGGAAAAATATTGAACCAGGAGAAAATCGGTCTTGTCGCGGTCGCTGGCCGACTTGGAAGTCTTGTGCATGTGATGCACAAGAAGTTGGCGCAGCACGGTTTCGTTGGCTAAGGGCGTGGTCTGCAGAAACTGGCGCAACTGGTGGACTTGGATCTGGGCGTCGACCTGCCCAAACCAGGCTCCGGCACCCTGAACCGATTCGGGCGCGGGCGAGACTCCGTCGTTGATCGGGCAGGCGGGAACCTCAATGACAAACTCGCGCACCAGCGCCGCGTAAATCGGTTGCAGCGCCGTAAGTGTAACGGCCTGTTCTTCAAATGAGGGTGGCACGGGAGATGGGGTAGATGCTGTCATGATTTCACAATCCAGTTGGGAACATTTTTGAGGAAGCGGACGGCAACCACGGTCCGTTCCGGATGATATTGCACGGCGACCACCGACCCTTCAGCGTGCAGCGAGCCGTCTTTGCTTTCGACCAACACGCGGTCGGCGAATTCCAGCGGACGATCGACCACAAAAAGGATTTCGTTCGGCGTCCCGAACTCGATCACCGTATCCTGAAAAAAACCGCTTCCGCCTTCGTGCACGTCGCCCTTCCCGTTGCCGTCGCTATGTGTGCGACTGAGCTTGATGGGGATGCGCATTCGCATGGCTTCGGGAAAAAAACGAGCCAAGCGGCCAACGATGTCTTGTTCAAGAGCACGAGCAGTTGCCTGGTTGGGCACGGTGTACCTCGACTCCGTGAAACTGGGCAGCCCGAGTCCCCCCTCTTCCCGGTTTGGAAGAGTGCTGCGCGGAAGACTCGTGCCGCTTGATCGGTAATCGGCGTGCACGATCACCACCAAAAACTTGAAGGTCATGCCCCGAAGAACAAGTGGCAGAAAGGATTGGCGGTTAGGCGACTCAGACGTGGCCTGAATCCAGCCCGGACATCAGGCAGAGTGAACCCGCGTCTCAGATTGAAACGAATGTCTCAGTTCGCTACCCATTTTGCTATTGCAGCGTAGTGGCTCGCGGAGCTTCTTCGCGGGCTCCAATGTTGTAGCGCTTCAGTTTGCGGTAGAGCGTCGCTCGGCTGATACCTAACATCTTACCCGCAAGAGCCTTGTCGCCCTTGACTTGAGAGAACACGCGCTCGATGGTGGCGCGTTCGATATCCCCGAGGTCGGTGGCATGCAGGTCGGCAGCGCGGTCGGAGAACTCCTGCGCGCTGAGTGGGCCGGCTTCGACCTCTGCGCTGGCAACGGCAGGCGGCAGGTCGTCGACTTCGATGATGCGCTCATCTCCCAGGGCCACGGCACGTTCCAGGCAATTCTCGAGCTCGCGAACGTTGCCCGGCCAGTCGTAGGCCAGCAATGCTTTCATGGCGTTGCTGGAGACCTGAAGGCTGCGGCCGGGAGCCAGGCGCTCCAGAAAAAACGCGGCCAATATCGGGATGTCAGACCGGCGATCGCGCAGCGGAGGCAAGAAAATGGTGACTACATTCAGACGGAAAAACAGATCTTTGCGGAAGGTTCCTTTCTTGTATTCGGCGTCGAGATCGCGGTTGGTGGCGGCCATGATGCGCACATCCACTTTGACTTTCTGATTGCTGCCCACTGGACGCACTTCCTTTTCCTGCAAAAAGCGTAAGATCTTGGCCTGCATTTCGAGGGGCAGTTCGCCCACTTCGTCGAGAAAAATCGTTCCCGTATCGGCGGACTGCAGCAGACCTTGCTTCGAACGCAAGGCTCCGGTGAAGGCTCCTTTTTCGTAGCCGAACAACTCGCTTTCAATCAGCGTGGGGACGAGCGATCCGCAGTCGACAGCGACGAAGGGGCGGTTAGCCATGGTTCCACGGAAATGCAAGGCGCGCGCCACCAGTTCCTTGCCAGTTCCGCTTTCTCCCGAGATCAGGACGGGCGTTCGTGTGTCCTTCAGGCGCGAAATGAGCCGCAATACATTCTGAATGCCCGCGGAATTTCCGATGATGCCGTGGAGCGAGGTCTCGGTCTCAGAGCGTTCCCGCAGATAGAGATTTTCTTCCACGAGGCGAACCTTGTCGGCCATGCGGCGCAGAAAAAGCCGGAGCTCGTCGAGTGGCGCGAAAGGCTTGGAAATGTAGTCGTAGGCCCCGAGCTTCATGGCCTGTACCGCTGTTTCGACAGATCCGTGGCCGGTCATGACAGCGATTTCGATGCGCGGGTGGGCGCGTTTGACCTGCTCGAGAAATTCGATGCCCGACATACGCGGCATGACCATGTCGGTAAGCACCATGTGGACGGGCTGCTCTTCGAGCAGCGCCATCGCGGCATCGCCACTTTCGGCTTCGAGGCAGGAAAAGCCGAGCGACTCACCGACGGTGATGCAGAGGCGTCGGATGGTCTGCTCGTCATCGACAATCAACAAGCGTACGCGGAAGTCTTGGCTCATAAGTGTTTAGTCACGGAACGGCCTTGCCCATGGTCTGTTCAACCACCGTGATGAAATCGTGGACGCGAAATGGCTTTTCGACGCACGGCACGCCGGTGCGGCGCAGCGTCGCCGCCGTCTCCTCGTTGGCGACGTCGCCGGTGATAAAAACCAGACGCGAGGCAAGTTCGGGACGATTGCTGGCAATCCAGGCATAGACCTGTGCGCCGTCAACGCCTCCAGGAGTGCGCATGTCAGAGACGACGCCGTGAAAATCGCCGCCCTCAAGCAGCCGCAAAGCTTCCGCACCTGATTCGGTGGGCACGACGGTGTAGCCGTGGCCCTCGAGCACGGCCCGGACCAGCGCCATGACCGCTGGCTCATCTTCGATGAGAAGCACTGGGGCGCAAGCGGGTTTCGTTCCAGTTTGGTTCATTTGGGATGCACTCCTGCAACTGCTCCGAAGGATGCCGTGTCGGTGGCCACCGGCAGACGGACGATAAAGGTCGCTCCTTCAGAGTCCAGGTTGTTGTGACAGGCAATTTCTCCGCCATGTTCGCGGACAATTCCGTAGCAAATGCTCAGGCCCAGACCAGTACCCTTGCCAACGTCTTTGGTGGTGAAAAATGGATCAAAAATCTTTTCGGGATCGGTAATTCCCATGCCATTATCGCGGAAGGAGATCTCGACGAACGAGCCGGCACGCGCGCTCGTGACTTCGATGCGGGCGGCGCGCGCGCTTTCACGGACGGCATCGTAGGCATTATTCAGAATATTGAGGAACACCTGCTGCAGCTGATGGGAATCTCCGACGACCTGGGGCAGTGATTCGTCGAGACGCTCCACCACCTGAATGCCATGGCTGATGAAGTCGTAGGACCGCAGGTGGACGGTGCGCTGCAGGATGTTATTGAGCTGAACTGGCTGACGCTGCGGCGGCATCTGCCGGGCAAAGCTGAGCAGGTTCTGCACGATCTGCTTGGTGCGTTGCGCCTCCTGCAGAATGACGCGCAGATCGCGGCGGGCGCTTTCCGGGAGCTCGGGGTTTTCCATCAGCAGATCGGTAAATCCGAGAATGGCGGTGAGCGGGTTGTTGACCTCGTGCGCGACGCCAGAGACGAGCTGTCCGACGGCGGCCATTTTCTCGGCGTGCATCAGTTTGGAGCGGAGAATGGCTGAGTCGGTCACGTCGGTCATCACGACGACGATGCTGGCGACGCGGCCGTCTTCGCCGCTGATCGGACTGAGATTGACCGAGAACTGTCCGCTAACGCCATCGCCCCGCACCAAAGGGAGATCGAAGTTGTCGACCTGCTGACCGCGGGCAACCGAGGCTAACGCTTCGCGCAGCGCGCCCCGGCGCGGGGGGGCGCACAGATCTGGCAAGGGATGACCGAGAATCTGCGACTGCTGAAAGCCGAGACCGCTCCAGCGGCGATTCGCATAGCTGATCACGCCTTCGGTGTCGGTGACCAGAATCAGGCTTTGGGTATGGCTCAGAATCTTGCCGGAGAAATCACGTTCTTTCTGCAGTTCGGTTTGCGATTGGTGCAGGCCTGAAACGTCGAGCATCAGGCCGCGGTGTTGCAGAATATTGCCTGCCTGATCGCGCAGCGCAAAACAGTTCATGAAGACGTGGACCGGTGATCCGTCCTTACGCCGCAAAACTTCCTCGTGATTGCGCATTTCCCCACCCTGCCGGAGCAGTTCCGAGAGTTCCTGGCGACGTTGCGGAGAAAAATAAACCTGTGTGGGAATATCAAGCTGCAGGACTTCGTCGCGGCTGCTGTAGCCGAGAATGCGCACCATGGCGTCGTTGACTTCGATAAAACGGCCTTGGGGCGTCGAGACGTAAATCCCCTCCTGAATGTTGTTGAACAGTTCGCGATATCGGCGTTCGGCCTCGCGGCGGTCAGTGATGTCTTTGAGCACATGCACGGTCTGCAATTGAGCGCTGCTGGCAGCATGAATGCGCGACGTGGAAATCAGATAGGCGCTTTCGAGAACGGGGTGCACATATTCGTCAAGCCCCTCGCCAGTGCGGCAGAACGGACACGAATGGGGCGATGATCCGACAGAGAGCGCATCGAGAGCGCGCATATTGACGCCGATCAACTGGTCGGGAGCAAGCCCGATGAAATCGGCCAACGACCGATTCACGCGGAGAATATTGTGCTGCTCATCGTGGACGACAATAAAGTCGCTGATGGCGTCAAAGACTTCGAGCCAGTGCCGGTTTGCCTGCTGCATGCGAGTGAACAGGCAAGCATTTTCCAGGGCGATGCTGGCGTGTCCGGCGATGGCGCGCAAGAGTTGATGATCTTCAGCGGCGGGTGGAGCGCCGCGATCGGCGAGACAAAGAACGCCGACCAACTCTCCGGATGAGCCGGTCAGCCGGACCAGTGTGCAATCGATCCACCCCAGGCTGGAGGCAAGAGCGGCTCCCAGGACATCGACGGCCGGAACGAAGGTGATATCGGCGGCATGTTTCGGCAGCGCTGCCGTGAGCGCTTGACTGAAGCGGCGGATCAATGGCCTGTCTTCGATTTCGGCGGCGCCACACATGATGACCGTCTCCGTCTCCCCGGTCTGGAAAAGACTGAGAGCGACGGAGCGCCCGCCGAGCAGCGCGGCGGAGCGCAGCGCGAAGTTGCGCATGAACTCGGGCAGATGCAGAACCGTGTTCAGTTCGAGCGCAATGGTGACAAGGGCCTCGGCGCGACGGCGATGCTCCTCGGATTGATGCAGGTTACGCGTGAGTTCGAGAGCAATGGCAACCTGCGCAGCTAAAGCGCGGGCGCGGCGCACATCTTCGTCGTTGATGGGTCCGGCCTCGATGCGGTCGAGAACACCGAACATCCCGAGCAGATCGCCGTTCGAGCCGAGCAGGGGGACTGCGAGCAGTTGCCGGATGTGGAACTCGGCCACAAAATCCAAATTTGCGCCGGGAGTCTTGGAGGCGTCTTCAGCCACGAATACGCTTTTCTTCTTGAGCGTGTGGGTGGCAACCCCATCGTAGAGCGGAATATCCAGCGGACGAGCTACGCCGTCCTCTACCCCCCAACGGATACGGAATTTGGCGTCTTCCAGCAATCCGATGAAGCAGCGCTTGAAGCCGAGAAAGCTGGCGGCGCGGACAACCGAAGTCTGCATGAACTCGTCAAGCTTTCCGGCAGAACCGAGTTCAAAGGAAATCTCAAGGATTTCATGAAGTTCGTGCGCCTGCGCGCGCGCCATACCGTACAGCTCGGCATTCGCGATCGCGACCGCGCCAAAACCGGCGAGGGCCGAGACCAGGTTCTTGTCTTCCTGTGTGAACGGCTGTGTGAGGCGTGGATAGACGAGAACCGCACCGTTTGAGCGCGAGGTGCGAAAAGGCGCGGCGATCAGAACTCCAGGCGGCGAATTTTCGCCGAAATGAGAAGCGCCGTCGATGCTGACAGTCATGCGCTCGCCGGCGGCGATGGCGCGGGTGGCGATCTCGAGTGCGGACCGGAGTTCGTTCTGGTCGAAACGCGAGCGGATGGCAAGCGCGAGTTTGGGAACATCAGTCGAAACGGCCTGTAGTTGCAAAAGTTTCTCGTTCTGGACGAAAACCAGCACGGCCGGAGAATGCAACAGCGCGCGAAGCCGGTCGGCCACACTCTCGATCACCGATGCGGTGTCGGGAAGACCATGAAGAGCGGTAGCCACCTCAACCAGAATGCTGGCGCGGCGGTGTTCCTCGCGCGAGAGCTGGTTCAATCGGAGCGCTTCGAGCGCGGTGCCCAGCTGCGCGGCAAGAATTGTGGCCTTCGCCAGATCGTCGTCATTAAACGCTGCATGGGGCGCGCTGTGCAGGAAGGTGATGGCCCCGACCACTTCCCCGGATACCAGCAGAGGAGCAGCCAGAGCGGCGTGCGCGTGGCAAGCGGCTATCCACGGAAAACGTGACGCATCCAGTTGATTGACAAAGAATGGGCGCCGTTTCTGGACCGCATCCATGGCAATTGAGGTGTCGCCGGGACGCCGATGGATGCCGCGGAAGGCTTGGAAATCGTCAGCATCAGCCTCGGCCCCCACCAATTCGCCGTCGGAGGAACGACTCCAGAAATAGGCGCCACTCGCATGGAAGAACGAGCGAGTAAGCGAGCAGAAGGATCGAATGAGTTGGCTCGGATCAGTATTTTGAAATGCCGCCCGGGAAAGATCGAGGAGAAGCTTCTGAAAAGCCTCGTCAGACTGAGACGCTTCGCCGCTCGCCGGATTTCCGCCAGAGTTATTCAGTGGCCACCGATCGCTTTAGCTAAACGATTGAAAACAATTGGATTACTTATAAAGTTACGCTTGATTCTCAAATTGAGTCAAGGAAATACGAGAGGGCGGTGCCAACTTGTGAAACGCCACCAAAGTGATACGCCCGTCTCATTGTGCAAACTTCGTTAAGTGATCTTAACCGAGCGATTGATCAGAGATCGCGACGAGTCGAGCGAAAAGTGCGGGTGGCGGACGATTCGGCAGCTAAAGATCGCTGCGTCATCGCCTTACAGATAATCACCAAAGTAATGCGAAGAAAGAACTTTTGGTATCGGCGGACGTGGTGATTGCTCGAATATAAGGCAGAGCACGGCACGAGGAGGAATGCGGATCATGCAAGCCCTGAACCGCGGGATCGCGGTGGTTCTACTGCTGGTAGGCGGATGGATTGGGATTGGCGGCACTCAAACATGGGGACAGGAAGCAATCAAACGAACGGTGAAGAGCAAGGTAGCACCGGTGTATCCGGAGCTGGCAAGACGTATGAACATCACTGGAGTAGTGAAGGTTCTGGTGACCGTCACCCCGGCCGGTACGGTGAAGGACGCGAAGCTGATGGGCGGCCATCCCGTGCTGGCCACCGCAGCTCTAGACGCGGTGAAGAAGTGGCGTTTCGAGCCGGCTCCGCAAGAATCGACCGGAATCGTGGAATTCCGTTTTGACAGCCAGCAATAACGGTCAAGGCGTAAAGCGCTGAGTGAGGAAGGTTGGAGCATGAATATCGGGAAAAAGCTGTACATCAGCTTCGGCGGCATTCTGGGAACGGTGTTGCTGCTTCTGATCATCAATCTGTTCGCGGTGCATCGCGAGCACGAAACCAAAGCAGCGGCGCAGCGTTCGATCGATATGACTGAGGCGACGTCGTCGGTCCGGTTCCAGATGATGCAGAACCGTCTTCATCTGCAAAACTACCTGCTTAGCGGCGACACGCGCGACGTGGATAAGATGACCGATGGCGAACGCTCCCTTAATGACGCGCTTCGCCGAGCGCAGGATCTGGCGAATTCTCCAGAACAGCGCAGCGACCTTGAAAAAGTGCAGGGGCTCGAGCAGTCCTGGGCCAACGATTTTGCAAATCCCTTGACCGATAAACGGCGGGCAGTGGACAGCGGCAATGCCACGGTCGCCGAATTACAAATTTTCTATCTGCAAAAGGATCCGAACTCATGGGTGTCGCGTTCAAGCGACGTTCTCGATCAGGTTGACCAGCAGAACCAGAAACTATTGGATGAGCGGCGCCACACCGATGAGTTGGCGGCGACCGGCACGATCTTCTTTGCATGGATCAGTTCCCTGCTCGCACTCGGCCTGGGCAGCCTGATTGCCTACCGGACCGCCGCCGGCATCACCGGGCCTCTGGGGCGGTTGATTCACGTGGCGGAGCAGATCGGCCAATCGGGAGATCTGGAACACAACATCGACGTTCATGGCAAAGATGAGATCGGGCAACTGGCCCGCACCTTTGACTCGATGGTCAAGTACCTGAAGGAAATGGCGGCGGTATCGGAAGCCATTGCCGGCGGGAATCTGGCAGTCGATGTGCGTCCGCGCTCGGCCAACGACACGCTGGCTAATGCCTTCACCCGGATGGTTGAGGGCCTGCGCGGTCTGGTGCGCAACGTACGCGACGCCGCTTCTCAGGTGGCGAGCGCCTCCACGCAGGTAGCGAGCGCTTCCGATGAATCAGCCCGCAACAGTCTGCAAACCTCTTCCGCGATCGACGAAGTGACGAGCACGATGCACGAGATGAGCGTAAACGTGCAGAACATGGTCAAGAGCACGCAGACACAGGCTTCGAGCGTCAGCGAGACCTCAGCCTCCATCGACCAGATGGTTACGTCGATCCAGCGCGTGGCCGACACCGCCAAGGTTCTGCTGGACATCTCGAATCGGTCGCGCGAAGAAGTTCACAGCGGCATCGGCACCATGGAAAAGGCGACCGATGGCCTCAACCGCATCAACACCACCATCCGTTCTTCGGGCGAGATTATCGACGCGCTCGGCGGCCGGGCCGACGACATCGGCAAGATCGTGGAAGTAATCGACGATCTGGCTGAACAGACCAACCTGCTGGCGTTGAATGCCGCCATCGAAGCGGCGCGCGCGGGCGAGCATGGCCTGGGATTCGCTGTGGTCGCGGACGAAGTCCGGAAGCTCGCCGAAAAGTCCGCGCAATCGACCAAGGAGATTTCCGAACTGATCGCCAGCATCCAGAAAGAAGCGCGCAAAGCGGTCCAGAACATGGAAAACAGCACCACGATCGTGAACGAAGGGCTGAATCTGGGGCAGGAACTCAATGGAGCCTTGCGCAAGATTTCGAATGTAGTGACAGAGGTTTACAAGTTCGCCCAGGAAATCGGCGCAGCTACCAACGAGCAGTCGCATGGCTCGTCGCAGATTGCGCGGGCGACCACGCGTCTCAACGAAATCACCCACGAGATCAACTCGGCGGTCGAAGAACAGGCGTCGGGAGCGCAGGCGGTTGTGCAAGCCATGGAACGCATGCGCGAACTGGTGCAGTCCTCCACGTCAGGCTCGACCGAACTGGCCGCTTCCTCCGATCAGATGTCGAAGATGTCGCGCGGCTTGCTGGAGTCGATGGACCGCTTTTCGCTGCGGTCGGACGGAAAAGCAAAAGACGGCGCGACGGGATTCGGCAACTCCGCCCGGACCGCGACGGCAGGGTCGAACTGAGGGGATTCCAAGCATGAGCCGGGAAACACATATTGTTGGCTTTCGTGTGGGCCGCGAGACCTATGGCGTGCCCATCACCTCTCTGCATGAGATCGTGCGCGTGCCTGAGATTACCGCCGTGCCCGATGCACCCGACTATCTTGAAGGGGTCATTAACCTGCGGGGGAAGATCGTTTCAGTGGTCGATCTGCGGAAGCGGTTGGGTCAACCCTCCGTCGAACTTGATCGGCGGAGCCGCATTCTCGTCGTCGAACATCGCGGGCGGCTGGCGGGGATGATCGTGGACTCAGCCTCCGAGGTTCTGAAAATCCCTGAAAGCGAGATCGAACCGGCGCCCGCCATGATGCAGGAAGGCGGTTTGGATTGCGTGACCGGCCTCGGCAAATACCAGGGACGGCTGATCATCCTGCTTGATATCAGCAAGGTGTTGGCTGCGCGCGAGATGGCCAAGGAAGGATTGACGGAAAAAGTAGCGGAAAAGCCGGCCGCGGCCGGCATGAACAAGGCACAGCCGACAGTGACAGGCAGCGGAACAAAGAGCGCTTCAGCAGGAAAGTAGCAAACAGCAAGCAAACCCACATGAGCACAAGCGAGACGCCCGCACTCACCGACGCGGAATTGAAACTCCTGCAGGCGCTGGTCTATCAAGAGTGCGGCATGCACTTTGACGATCGGCGCACTCCGTTTCTGCAGGACCGTTTGCAGCGCCGTCTGAAAGAGTGCCAGCTCGACTCGTTCTACAGCTACTATCGCCTGCTTATCAGCCAGCAGGGAAAACAGGAGCTGTCGCGCCTGCTGGAAAACCTGACGGTGAACGAGACCAGCTTCTTCCGCAATAAAGCGCAGCTCGATCTGTTTCAGAAAGACGTGATGGATGACCTGCTGCGGCGCAAGCAGGAACGCCGCGACTACAACGTGCGAATCTGGAGCGCCGGCTGTTCGACGGGACAGGAACCTTACACCATGGCGATGCAGGTGGCCGACGCCCTGTCGTATCACTATCTGCGCAATCCCCTGCCCTTTGAATCGCCGCTTCCGAAGCCGCTCGTGCCGGCGCCCTGGCGAGTGGAGATCCTGGCCAGCGACATCAACTATTCGGTTTTGCGCACCGCGCAAGAGGGATCGTATAGCGAGAACCAGATGGCGGGGGTCGATTATGGCTACCGTTTGCGTTACTTCGACAAAGTCGGGGACCGCTACGCGATCAAGAAGAACGTCAAGGAACTCGTGCACTTCGACTTTCACAACCTGAAGACGGAATACCTGCCGCAGCGCAACGACATTATTTTCTGCCGCAACGTGATGATGTACTTCGATGAAGCCGAGCAGAAGCGGTTGGTGGAAAAGTTCTATCGCTGCCTGAATCCCAACGGATACCTGTTTGTCGGGCACGCCGAAAGCCTGCTCGGGCTAACCGAAAAATTTCAGATGGTGCATCGCAATAGTGGAACGGCCTACCAGCGCATCGAGGTGAAGATGTGAGCCTCCCCCCTGAGGATCGGATGAGCGAACTCCGCCAGCTGTTTTTCGAGAGCGCGGGGGAGCTTGTCCAGAAGCTCAACGACGAAGCCATGCGGCTGGAAAAGTCGCCGGGCAACGCGGAAACGTCCCGCAGTCTGCGCCGCACCGTGCATACCTTGAAGGGCGACTCGGCGGCTTGCGGTTTCCGTGAGCTTAGCGAACTCGCACACGAGTTCGAGGACGTGCTGGCACTGGAGAACACCGCGGCGGCGGCTCTAGTTCCGGAGATCGCCTTGCGCGCCGCGGACGTCTTTGCCGCCTTGCTTGAAGCCTACCGTAAGGAAACAAAACTTCCGAGCATACAGTCTTTGCGGGCCGACATTGCCCGTCTCGCCCATCCCGGACCAGCGGGCATGGGGAAAAAAGCGGGCAAGACGAAAAAGAAAGTCGCCGCGAAAAACTGCCCCTGGTCAGAGTACGAGCAACTGGCGATCAGCCAGGCACTGGCCGAAGGTAATCGTACTTACCACATAGTCGTGCAGATCGATCCGCAGTGCGCGATGCCGATTGCAGGACGCCAGATGATCCAATTGGCCCTGGGCGGGCTCGGCGAGGTGCTGGCGCTGTATCCGCTGGAAGGCGGTCACGAACCGATCGCACGCATCGAAGCGGCGCTGGCATCGGATAAGCCGGCGGAGCAAATTCGCGTCAAGTGCAGCATCCCGACCATCACTCTGGGCGCAAAGGTCACCGCCCTCAGCGCCAGAACCCTGTTGAATGCGCTCCCGGTCTCCGCCCCAAGTCCTGACGCCGTCGGTGTTCGTGCGAGCGACTCGGAGCCGGACAACGAGGAGATGGCGGCGCCGGCGGACGAGGTGACTTCAGCCGTCGTCGAAGTTGGAGCGACTACGGAATCCGCAGTCGCGCCGATCGTCTCCAGCGGTCCCGATAATCTGCTGCGGGTTGATGCGGAGCGGATCGACAGTGTGCTCAATCTGGTCGGAGAACTGATTCTGGCGAAATCGATGTTGCAGCAAACACTGCTGGAATTCGGCGAGCGCTTCCCGAAAGATGTGTTGCGGGGGAGGTTCGCCGACGCCATGGCGTTTCAAGGTCGCGTTCTGAATGACCTGCAACACTCGGTCATGAAGATACGCATGGTTCCCGTTGACCAACTCTTCCGGCGTTTTCCGCGCATTGTGCGGGATGTGGGGCGGCATTGCAGGAAAGAAGTCGAACTGACGGTGCGCGGGGGCAAGACGGATCTCGACAAAAGCATTCTGGATGCGATTGCCGAACCGCTAACCCACCTGGTTCGAAATGCAATTGGACACGGGCTGGAGACGGCGGAGGAACGGGTGCGCGCCGGCAAGCGTCCGCAAGGCACGCTGCGGCTCGGCGCCTATCACCAGGGAAACCAGGTCGTCATCGAAGTCACCGATGACGGAGCAGGGATTGATGCGGATAAGGTCCGGCAGCGCGCATTGTCTCAGGGATTGCTGAATGCAGAGCAGGCGGCCCGTCTGACTGAGACGGAAAGTCTGGAGCTGATTCTGCGCCCGGGTTTTTCTACTGCGGAAGAGATCACCGAGCTCTCGGGTCGAGGTGTGGGGTTGGATGTGGTGCAGAGCGTGCTGGCGCGTCTCAAGGGCACAGTGGAAATCGAGACCGCGCGCGGGAAGGGGACGACTTTCCGACTGCGTCTGCCGTTGACGCTGGCCATCATACGGGCGCTGATGTTCCGCGTGGAGCAGCGTCTTTATGCCCTGCCGCTCAACGCGGTGGCCGAGATCGCGCGCACGGTGGAAGAAGAAATTCATCAGGTGGAACATTACGATGTGCTGCAGTTGCGCAATGATGTGTTGCCGCTTTTGCGACTGGGGGCGAAGCCTCCAGTGGAAGTGGATTCAGCGCGACGCAAGATTTTCGTGCTGGTCATCAACAGCGGCGAACGCAAGTTCGGAGTCGTGGTTGATGGCCTGGAGGGCGAAGACGAACTGGTGATCAAGGCGCTTGACGACCAGTCGATCACGACCGATCTGGTCAGTGGCGCGTCGATTCTCGGAGATGGCCGAGTAGTGCTCATTCTCAACATGATCGCGCTGGTGGAACGATTCACCCGCGGACGCTCGAACGGAGCGTCACGAATGACGGGGCTGCTGTCAGCCGTTTCAACGCGCACGGCAGGCGGAGTGCTGGCGCGCGGCACGGCCGGGGGGCAGGCGTGAGAAAAACGCTCCGTGTGCTGGTCGTCGACGATTCCGCTCTCATGCGCAAGCTGATTCCCCGCATCCTGGAGCAGGACAGCACGATCGAGGTCGTGGGCACGGCGATGGACGGCCATTTCGCCTTGAAGAAAATTGAGGATCTGTCGCCGGATGTGGTGACGCTCGACCTCGAAATGCCCGGACTGAACGGCATCGATACTCTGAAACAGATCATGCGCCACTGGAAGCTGCCGGTGATCGTGGTCAGTTCGCATAGCACCGCTGGGGCATCGATCACGCTCAAAGCTCTGGCGCTGGGCGCGTTTGATTTCGTCGCCAAGCCGCGGGATGTTGCGGCCAGCATGCCCGAGATCGCGGCTGAGTTGATCAAGAAGATCAGAGCGGCCGCGCAGAGTGCCGGAGTGCAGACGCAATTCCTGCCCGGAGATACGCAGGAAGGCGAACTGCCTCCGAAGCTGCGGCCCATCGCGCCGACGCATATTGTCGCGATTGGCGTTTCGACGGGCGGTCCGAACGCGCTGCAATTTCTGTTTTCGCAGCTGCCGGCGGATTTTTCAGGCAGCATCCTGGTCGTGCAGCACATGCCCGACGGGTTCACAGAACTCTTTGCCAAGAGACTCGACGAGTGTTGCCCCATACGAGTCAAGGAAGCCCAATCAGGTGATTTGCTGGTTGCCGGACGAGCGCTGATTTGCCCGGGAAACCGGCACATGAAAGTGAAGAAGTTGCCGCTCGGCAACGTCGCTGTGCTCGGCGAAGACGCGCCGGTTAACGGACATCGCCCATCGGTCGATGTACTTTTCCATAGCGTGGCCCACGAATTTGGCCCGCAGGCCATGGGCGTATTGATGACGGGCATGGGCGAAGACGGAGCAACCGGCCTGGGAGAGATCCGGACGGCCGGTGGATACACGGTGGCACAGAGCCAGCAAACATGCGTGGTGTTTGGCATGCCTAAAGCCGCCATCGAACGGGGCTATGCGATACGGGTTGCGGATCTACAGGATCTGCCTGGAATTTTGCAAGCGCAATGTGCACCGGAGCGTGGCCGAGGGGACCATTCCGAGGTCAAGCGGTCGACCAGTGCCGGAAGTAACTAGAGTTATCTATCCGAAGGTATGTAGAACGTGATTAAGTGATAGTTGGGGAGGAGTACCATGGAAAAGTTTGCGCCCGTGAAACGGAGCGAAGACGGACAGCCCGTACGCTACCTGATCGTGGACGATTCCGTATTTGCCCGCAAGAACCTGGCCCGCATGGTCGAAACATTCGGCGGACAGGTGATCGGCGAGGCCGGCGACGGAGTCACTGCTATCAGCGAGTACGAACGGCTGTCGCCTGACATCGTTCTGATGGACATCACCATGCCGCAGATGGAAGGCATTGAAGCGGCGGAGAAGATTGTGCGCGACCATCCGAGCGCCCGCATCGTAATGGTGTCATCGGTTGGCTACCAGGAGAATATCGTCGCCGCTTTGCAGCGCGGCGCCCGCCACTTCGTGCAGAAGCCGGTAAAGCCGGAAGTTCTCTATGAAGTGATCAAGTACGTGATGCGTGACGACGGAACGACGGCGCGGGGCGCCGGAGCTGGAGCATAGTCAATGCGGATGGAGTTGATTCAGCCTTTCATTAACTCGGCAGACGCCGTGTTGGCGCAGGCGCTGCAATCGCCTATTTCCATCGAGAACCTGAGCATGGAAGAAGAGGCGTACCGGCGCAAAGGGATTGCCGCCGAGGTTACGCTCGCGGGCGAGATCGAGGGGCGGATCATTTTCGACGTGGACCTGGGAACGGCGGTTCAGCTCGCCAGCCGCCTGGCCGGCGTCGAGGTTTCCGAGGCTGACGAAGACCTGGTGCGCGAGGCCGTCTGCGAGCTCGCCAATCAGATCATCGGCAATGCTGTCACCACCCTCAACGACCAGGGATTTCACTTCCATGTTCGTCCACCGGCTTTTCTCACCGCCGAACAGGGCAGCAAAAGCAGCGAAGACACTGAAGCTCTGGTGATGGGTTTCAATACCGCGAGTGGAAACGTCTTTATGAATGTGGCTTTGCGCTATCACCGCCGCCGGCCGGTGGAAAGGGCCGCAGTCGCCGGCTAGCCCTTGCGCTCCTTCGCGTTAAACGGTCTCTCAAGCTAACCTAGCCCGAACTCAACACCTCTTGGCTCCAACTCTTACCTTCAACCCAACGCTAAGGCCCGGCCAGCAGAAACACCGGATTCTGCGGCGGATTCAGCGCGCTCGGCGGAATCGGGGAGCGCACGCCGACGGGAGTTACCAGACTCAGGCCGTAAGTCTCGCTTGAAGTATCGATGACGTTGACCGCACCTCCATCACAACTCGAGAGATAAGCCCGTGTACTGTCGCCGCCCGCTGCCATCATGAAGCGGAAACGCGTGGACGCGCACACCGGAACGTAGTACAAACCATTGGCGTAAGTTTGGTTGGTTGCATCCGGAAAACCGGGAATGGCAATCGTGTTTTGCTCGGTGTTGCTGACAGCGTCCACCACCGTCACCTGTGGAAAGACGTTACTGCCGGTGCCCGTGGCCGACACGGGAGTCGAGTTGAGGACGTTGGTGGTGTTGGGTATCTGGAAACAGGTTCCCGGACAAGCCTGAGTGCCGCTCACAATCCCACTCACGAGAAAAGTTCCGTCGAATCCGTCCTGCTGCGTGCCTGTAACGGTAACTGTCACTCCGGGTGTCAGGTTCGCTCCCGCGGTTAAGGTGTAGGCATATGTTGCGGTGGTTCCGTCGCCCGCGACGTTTGTGACATTGAATTGGCTCGGCAGCACGGCATAAGACCCGACGTAGGCGCGGGTTCCGTCGGGCAAAGCCGCAGCCGAAGTCGCGGTCGCGGTCGCGGGAGCGAGATTGAGCAGGGTGAATGGAGGAACGGGAATGGTCGCGAGCAAGTTGGGCGCGGATTGAGAAACATCTACGATCGCCATCTGCTGTCCGCCCGGTATATAAAGCCGGTTCAGATTGGGATCGTAAACCAGGATCTTGGCGCCCGGAACGCTGATCGACGACTGCGCAAAACTGTCAGGACCAGCGGTCGATGTGGTATTGAGCCAGGCGAGCGTACCGTTCTGCTCCAGCACATAAACTTCCTGGCTGTCTGTGCGGGGCACCAACCAGATGGGCGGTGACGAGGTACTCACGGGCGAACCGACTCGTTGCGACAGGTCAACCGTATTGATTCCGTTGATCGTGCTGTCGCCCTGGTTCGCCACGTAGAGCTTGGTGTTGTCGGGCGTAACCGCTACGGCGACCGGCTGGCTTCCAACAGCGATGGTATTCACCTGAGTGTTGGAAACGGTGCTTATAACAGCGACTGTGTTGGTATTAAGTAAAGCGACATAGACCGTGGTTTGATTTGGGGCAACGGCGACGAAGTCCGGGGCCGAATCCGACGGCAAACCGATTGTCGTGGAGGTGTTGATGGTGAGGCCGTTGAAGGTCAGCTTCGACAACGAATCAGACATCGCGCCGGTCACGGAGTGATTCGCTACCAGCAATTGCGTCGCAGTTTGCTGCACGGCGTGCACGGGGGCGAGCCCCACGTTGGCAATGCTTATCTCGGTGTCACCGGAGACATCGAGTACCATCGCGGTCCCGACCACTATTTCCGTTTGCCCGAGGGGTGGCGGATTATCGTTGATCGATATCACGGTATGGGCAGCCGATGGATTGGGAAACGTGGGCGGATTCGGGATGATAATCGGGCGAAAGTTTTCGCCGCACCCGCTGCAAATCATATAAACAGACAGCACCAGCCCCAGCCAGAGAAACCTCTTCATTCAAACTCCCTAGAAAATGAGTGCTACGCGGAATCCGATATTGTATCGGGAACCGGGTCCGGAGGGGAAATCGGCGGCGCGATTTCAAGCGATCGCGATTTTTGCACCGCATTCGTGAGAAGCGGATCGGGACGGATTTGCTTGCCGGCGTTTAGGCGCGCCCGCGGCGTGTCTTCGGTTGATCTTTGGCTGGCATTTCCGCAACTTTCTCCGAGGCGGACGGCTTCTTCGTTTGTGCGAGGCTTTCCTTCAGCGCGGCCATCAGGTCCACGACAGGGGCAAGCTTCTTCGGTTGCTCAACAGCTTGGACTTCCCCGCCCTCCAATTTCGTCTCGATCAGCTTCTTCAGGTTTTCCTGGAACGTGTCGTGATATTTCTCCGGATCCCACTCGCCGGCCAGCGCCTCGATCAGTTGATGGGCAACCTTGATTTCGGCGTCTTTGATCTCCACATCGGGCGCGCCAAACAACTCCACCTCGCGCACCTCTTCTGCGTAGTACATGGTGTGCAACATCATTCCGCCCTTATGCGGACGCAGGAACACCGTATATTCGCGGTTGTGCATGGTTAGTTTCGCGATGGCGACGTATTCGCTTTCGTCGAGAGCCCTGGTCAGGAGCGCGTACGGCCGCCGGCCGGCTTCGTCGGGAACCATGTAATAGGACGACTCGAAGTAGACCGGGTCGACTTCACTCGTCTTCACGAATTCGAGGATCTCCATCGTTTTCGCGGTTTTCGGCTCGATCTTTTTGATCTCTTCAGGATCGATGATCACGTATTCATCTTTGCGGTACTCGTAACCCTTGACGATATCGCTGCGCTCAAGAACCTGATTGTCGAGCGGGCAAATCAGCTGCTGCTTTACCCGATGGTGATCGGTGCAATGAAGCTGGTTGAACGAGATGCCGCTGCTGCGCGCGCCCGAGAACAGACGCACCGGCATCGAGATTAATCCGAACGTAAGATATCCAGACCAGACTGAAGCCGCCATTGCTTTCCCTCAAGTAGAGACGAGGCTTGCTCGTTCTCGTCATTGATGACGCGCTCGGGGGCGTCCACGCTAAAAGTTTGAGATGCCAGAACCCCGCCGAGCGTACAGAAGTGTAGCCTAAAGGCGATCGGCTTGCGTTGCCAGATTACGGGGCGAATCCAAAGGTCAAGCACTACATGAAGCGTTCGCCCTGCGGATGATACCCGATATAGTGTTATCGAGCGTAGCTCCGGCCTCTAGGGGGCTGACGCGCAGCGATCGCATAAGATTCTGCAAGAAGGGCGGACGGGCGGAGGAGCTCCTGTAGAAATGCTGAACTCCTATTTACTTCACGCTTGGGCGTTCTCACCAGAGCGCCTCGCAATCGCCGGGGCGGTGACGCTCGCTTTTGCGGTGCTGGCGCGATTGCTGCGTGGAGTCAGTCGAACCGGTGCCCTGGCGGGCGGTCTGGCCTGCTTTCTGCTCTTCGCGTGCGCCGGCCCCACAGCTTTCGTCGCATTGGCGGCGCTGTTTGCCATGACTTGGGTCTCCACTCGCTTGGGATATCGCCGCAAACTTGCCCTCGGGGTCGCCGAACAGCGCGAAGGCCGCGGCGCGTGGCAAGTGATGGCTAATCTCGCCGCGGCCGCTCTGGCTTCGCTTGCTTTTAGCCTTAATGGAAATCGCGCCTGGCTGGTCGCGGCAGTTGCCGCTCTGGCGGAAGCGGCGACCGATACTGTGGCCAGCGAAATCGGACAATACCGACGGTCGCAGGCACTTCTGATTACGACGTGGCAGCGCGTGCCAGCCGGGACTGACGGCGGGATTACTATTCCCGGAACCGTCGCAGGCCTGGCGGCGGGACTCTTGATTGCAATGGTCGCCGTGTCAGGAGGAATGATCCTTCGGTCTCAGCTGTGGATTCCAGTCGCCGCCGGGTTCGCTGGAATGTTCTTTGACAGCCTTCTCGGGGCAACGCTACAACGCCGCGGGTGGATGAGCAACGAAACAGTGAATTTTTTCGCCACGCTGGCTGCGGGTGCGCTCGCTTATGGGATCACCGCATTTCCTGCATGGCTCCCTTAGAGAGACGCGTCTCCCGCCAATCGGCACTGTGGACGCGGCTGAGAGGAGGGTCGCAGCCTCGCCTCCATATCTGGCGAATCTAGGTTCTCTGTTTGACGCGGTCGAGCAGCATGAAGACGAAAACGCCCAACAAAGCGTTGGCCGCACCCGACAGAAATTCATGCGGCCAACTCCATGCCATGTGCAATCCAATCAAACCGCGCGCGATCATGAAGTAGACGACCTCGTGCACCACGTAGAAGAAAATCGTCAGCAGAAAGCGGGCGCCGGCATTTTCCACGTCAAGCTTGATGCCGAGCGAAGACGCGCCGAATCCCACTACCGTCTTCGAAATTCCGTAGAGTCCGATTGGCTGATGGGTCAGTGCATCTTGCAAAATGCCAATTAAGCCGCCCGTGACCAACCCCGCCAGCGGATTGCGCCGTGCCGTCGCGAAACCGATGACTACCAGCAGCGGAAGATCGAAGATCGTGAAGAAAGGAAAGCGCAGCGGCAACCACGCTTGCAGGAAAACGGCAGTCAGCGGAATGAGAATCGTCGCCGGAATACTGAAGCGATAAACCTCAACCTGCTCTCCCGATGTGTAAGTGATGGCCACGTTAGTGCGGACTATCCTCGGTGGCGGGTTGCGCTTTCGGTTCGACTGCCGGTTTCACGGGCTTGGAAGAGACCTTCGCAGCGGGATCGCCAGTCGCGGTCACGCTATTGGCCGGCGCCTTCGCCGAATGGGCCGCAGAAGTGGGCTGCGTTGGGGCTGAAGATACGGCGCCTGCATCTCGAGCCACAGCAGTCGGCGAAGCGGAACCAGATGTGGTCTTCTTTGGTTGAATCGTCGCTGATTTCGTCGCGGAGTGCGGCGAGGCGATGGCCGCTCCGCCCGCGGAAGCTTGCGCAGCTTCGGTCTTGGGTTTGGCATCGGAACCGGTGGCTGATCCAACAATTCCTGATCCCGCAACTTTTGGTTTTGCGGTTCCAGTTTCGGAGCTGTCGGGAGTTTCGGTTTTCTCGGTATTTTCCGGCTTGGGAGGAACCGTGGGCAGCCGATTGGCCAGAATATCAATCGCGCGCTCGGAACCGGCCTGATCGGGCTGGGCCTGCCTTTCATCAATTTTAGTGACGACAAGCACTTCCTCCAGGCGATGCAGGTCTGCTGCCGGACGGACACGAATGTTGAGAAAGAGTTCGCTGCCGGGAGAAACTTTTGTCACACGTCCCACCAGCAGGCCTTTGGGAAAAATGCCGTCACCGCCGCTGGTAAGAACCAGCTCTCCGGGAGAGACGGTTTCGTCGCTCATCACCTTTTCGAGCACGACTTCGCCCGACGGCGTGCCGCGCACGATGCCCTGCAGTCGCGACTTGTCGAGAATCGCTCCCACTCCGCTGGTCTGGTCGTCGATCAGAAGCACCAGCGACGTGGACCCGTATACGCGCAACACCTTGCCCACGATGCCGTCCGCGCTGATTACTGCCATATCCGGTTTGATACCGTCGCCTTCTCCCTTATCGATGTAGACCGACCGCGATAACTCGCTGCCCGTTCCCCCGATCACTTGCGCCGCCATCGTCTTGGAGATGAATTGTTCTTTGAAGGCAAGCAAGGCTTGCAGACGCCGCGCCTGATCGGCATCCTGGCTTATGCGCACCTGTTCCAGCCGCATTTGCTCGATCTCGGCCTTGAGGGTGCGGTTTTCGGCACGCACCCCGCGCAGATAAAAGTAGTTATGCCAGAGATTGCCGGCCGAGGTTTGTGTCCACACCAGAACCTTCTCCAGAGGAGTGACCGCTCCTACCGCCCATATGCGGATCAGGCGCGTTGGCTCGCTGTCGGTGGTTCGCTTGACCTGCACGGCCAAGCCCAGCACCTGGGCGAACAACACTCCCACCAGCACGATCAGATTGCGGTAGCGTCCGAGGACATCCATAACGCCTGTTCTCAGTTCTCAGTTGTCAGTTCTCAGTAAACCTGTCGTCCCTGAGAGTGTTACTTCGTGCGGAGTCCTTGATTCCTCGGATTTGTCATCCCGACCCCGAGCAAAAACGAAGGGGAAGGACTTAGTTTTCGCTCGTCACCCTACTCGATCGAAATCTTACGCAGCAGTTTGAAGTCGGAGAGCATTTTGCCGGTGCCGAGCACGACGCTGCACAACGGATCGTCGGCGATTGAAACCGGCAATCCCGTTTCCTCGCGGATGCGCTTGTCGAGGTTCTTGATGAGCGCTCCGCCGCCGGTCAGCACGATGCCGCGGTCGCTGATGTCGGCGGAAAGTTCCGGCGGCGTACGTTCAAGCGCCACACGAATGGCATTCATAATGGTCGAAACGCATTCACTGAGCGACTCGCGGATTTCGCTGTCGTCTACGGTGATAGTTTTGGGCACGCCTTCGATCAGGTTGCGGCCTTTGATTTCCATGGTCAGCGGTTTGTCCAGCGGATAGGCGGAACCGATTTCCATCTTGATCTGCTCGGCGGTGCGCTCGCCCACCAGCAAGTTATATTTCCGCTTCAGGTAATTCATGATGGCCTCATCCATCTGGTTACCGGCCATGCGGACGGAACGCGAATAGACGATGCCGCTGAGAGAGATGACTGCGATGTCAGTGGTGCCGCCGCCGATATCAACCACCATGTTGCCGCTCGGTTCCGTGATCGGCAAACCGGCGCCGATGGCGGCCACCATCGCTTGCTCGACGAGATGAACTTCGCTTGCCTTGGCGCGATAGGCGGAATCCATCACCGCGCGCTTTTCCACCTGCGTAATTTCCGAAGGCACGCCGATCACGATGCGAGGATGCACCAGCATCTTGCGGTTGTGCGCCTTCTGGATGAAGTAGTTCAACATCTTCTCGGTGACTTTGAAGTCGGCGATCACGCCATCCTTCATCGGCTTGATCGCAACGATGTTGCCGGGTGTGCGGCCCAGCATCTCTTTGGCTTCTTTGCCGACCGCCTCCACCTCGTTGGTGTTTTTATTGAGGGCGACGATCGAGGGCTCGTTCACGACGATCCCCTTGCCGCGCGCATAGACCAGCGTATTGGCCGTCCCGAGGTCAATGGCAAGGTCGCTCGAGAACATGCTGAACAGGGACCGCAAATTGTGCGAGCGCGACGTGCCGTTATGAAAACCGTTGTTTGACATGGCAGTTACTTCTCTCTCCCGGGAAATTCGCCTCGCCTCTGGAACCTGGGCCTTCGTCGGTTTCCGTACGAGTCGCTTTCCGCTGCTATTTCTTTTTACGTTTCTTCTATTCTACTTCGATGTTCACCCGAACTGGTTATCATCCCGGGACCCGGTTGTTCAGCCGGGCAGTCCGGATATCCTGAACATCGTCGTAAACTCTGAACGCCTTACTGAATCACCACTTTCTCCTGATGCGTGTTCACGCCGCCCTTTGAGTTCTGCGCGGTCACGGTAATCACGTTTTCTCCGTTCGGAAGGGGCGGCGTGAAATAGTGGAAGGAGCCGTCATCGCTCACCAGCGGCACTTCCCTGCCATTCACCATCACGCGGGCTCCCAGTTCGGTTTTCCCCGTCACTTCAATCACGTGCCCATGTTGGATCAGCGGATCGAGGTCGAGTGACAGTTCGACATTCTCTTTCTCCTTGACAATGACGGTGAAGCGATTCTTTTCGCTTTCCACCGATTCCTTGCCCGCCGCATCGTAGGACTGGATGGACCAGTAATAGACACCCACCGGCAATCCGGTCACAACCACGCTGGGTGTGCTCACCTTGCGGTCAAGCAGCAGCGACGAAAAATACGGATTATGCGAAATCCGCAGCCGGTATCCGGCGGCATTCGTCATTGGCGTCCAGCCAAACTCCACTTCTTTCGACTTCTCTCCTTCGTTGATGAACACCGGCATCATGTTGCCGGGTGTAATCGGCGTTGGTGGGCCGACCTCGGTGGACTTCGCCATGGTTTTCGAGTCGTTTTGGAAACTGACCTTTTCCCAATTCGACAAGCGAACCACTTCTCCATTGCGCTCGATCTGGCCACTGCCCTTTTTCACCAGAATCTCATGCTGATCATCCTTCGGATCGTTCTGCACCATGGCCGAAGAGTCGGGAGCGAGTGAAGCCTTCGCGCCCGCCACGATCACCTGCGACTTCGAACCTTGCACGTATGTCGCTGTGGTCAAGTCGACCGTGCCCGTCGTGACCGCAACGGATACGTTGGTTTGCTGCTGGTCGTTGGCCGAGTTTTCTTCGATCACGATCAGCGAATCCTGTTTCACGGTGTAGTTTGTGCCGTCATTGAAAACGATCTTGGCGATGCCTTCGGAACCGGTCTGCACCACATCGCCTTTTTCGAGCGGAACGTTGTAGTCGGCATTGATCCAACTATTGCCGTTGCTTTTCCTGACGCGGACAGTGCCGTCGAGCGCGGTGAAGTGCGCCTGCTGCGCAACTGCGGCCGACGGCCCCTTCAACGGAGGCGCAAGTCCTGCAACCTTTTCGAGCACGGCCGAGGAGAGATTTTCGGCTGCCGTCACGGTTGAGTCGGTGAGTTTCGGAAAAGCGACGTGCATGAGAGCGCCAAAAATCAGCAGGACGCCGAGCAACGTCATGATCACACTGCGATACGTCACCTGTTTCCACGCGACGTAGACTCCGGGCTTGGCTTTATTCGACACGAACTTCTGCCAACCTCATTTCAAAACTTTGAGAATACTGGATATCTATTGTGCTGTGACCATCATATCTCCGGTGGGATGGGTATTAAACTTGGGTCAGGGGGTATAAGGGTTACGAAAGTGACCAAGCATAACCCGCCCGGCGCTTGCCGCTCAGGCAACCATCGACGAACGGAATTTCCCCCGCCGACAGGGTAAAAGCGGGGCGCCTCGGTCCCGCACAACTGTCAACCTCCCAATACAGTACCGGGCGTTGGGCGCCGATCCCTCGCTTGCCCGTCTCGACCCCGGTTGTTAGCATGGATCATCGGGCAATATTCTCGGCAATATTCCCAGGAGGCCCTTATGGCAACCGATACCCTGACCAAGCCGGTAATCGACGGCAGTACGACCAAAACCCGAGTTTTCAAGAACTTCATCGATGGCGAGTGGGTCGAGTCCGTCAGCGGACAGACCTTCGAAGACCGAAACCCCGCCGACACACGCGAGGTCGTCGCCATCTTCCAGCGGTCGAATAAAGCAGACGTGGACGGGGCCGTCGACGCCGCCAAGCGCGCCTTTGCCAAATGGCGTCTGGTGCCCGCGCCGCGCCGCGCTGAGATAGTCTTTCGTGCGGCTGAGATTCTGATCGAGCGCAAAGAAGAGTATGCCCGCGACATGACTCGCGAAATGGGCAAAGTACTCAAAGAGACTCGCGGCGACGTGCAGGAAGCCATCGACGCCGCCTACTACAACGCCGGCGAAGGCCGCCGCCTGTTCGGCCCTACCGTGCCCTCGGAGCTGCCCAACAAGTTCGCCATGGCCGTCCGGCAACCGATTGGCGTCTGCGGCATGATTACGCCCTGGAATTTCCCCATGGCTATTTCATCCTGGAAGCTGCTGCCTGCAGTTGTGTGCGGCAATACATGCGTCATCAAGCCGGCACAGGACACTCCGCTCTCGACGTTTAACCTGGTGCAGGCGCTCACCGACGCCGGCATCCCGAAAGGGGTCATCAACATCGTGACTGGCTTTGGCACCGAAGTCGGCACGCCGCTCACCGAAAATCCAACGGTACGCGCCATTTCGCTCACGGGATCATCGGCGGTCGGAAAAATTGTGGGCGCCACGGCAGCCAAGAGCTTCAAGCACTGCTCACTCGAACTCGGGGGCAAGAATCCCATGATCGTTCTTGACGACGCCAACCTTGATCTGGCCATCGAAGGCGGGCTCTGGGGCGCCTTCGGCACTACCGGACAGCGTTGCACCGCAACCAGCCGCATCATCGTGCAGAAAGGCGTTTACCGCGAGTTCGTCGAGCACTTCGTCGGCCGCGCCAAGAAGATTAAAGTGGGCAATGGACTTGATGAGACCGTCGAAATGGGGCCGGCGGTCAACGAAAATCAGCTCAACACTGACCTCAAGTACATCGAGATCGGAAAAGAAGAAGGCGCCAAGCTTGTGACCGGAGGGAATCGGCTCGACAAAGGCGAATACCAGCATGGATGGTTCCTTGAGCCGACGGTGTTCACCGATGTCGATCCCAAGATGCGCATCGCCCAGGAAGAAATCTTCGGGCCGGTGGTTTCGATTATCCCGTGCGACGATCTCGAAGATGCGATCGCCATCGCCAACAACATCGAATACGGATTGTCGTCGGCGCTCTATACGAAAGACGTGAACAAAGCATTCGCCGCTGTGCGCGATCTCGAGGCGGGCATCACATATATCAATGCTCCGACGATCGGCGCCGAAGTTCATTTGCCCTTCGGCGGCACCAAGGCAACCGGCAATGGCCACCGCGAAGGTGGTATCGGGGCCATTGATTTCTATACCGAGTGGAAGGCTGTCTACGTGGATTATTCCGACAAGCTGCAAAAGGCGCAGATTGATCGGGTGGAGTAGGTGATCTACCGCCGAGACGCAGAGTGCATCGAGAGAAGTTCTTTTTGAGCTTCTTGGTTTTCAGGTTTGTCATCCCGAGCAGAGCGAGGGATCCGCAGTTCTCGGCGTCTCGTCGGTAGATTGTTTGGTTGAATTGAATATGTCCATCACTCAACTTCGCGAAATCGCACCCGCCGCCCGCATTGAAAATGTCCGCTATGCGATCCGCGACCTCGCCTGCGTCGCCGACGAAGTTGCCTGCCAGGGACACAAGATTCTGCCGCTCAACATCGGCGATCCGCTGACTTTCGATTTTCAAACGCCGGCCCACATGATCGAAGCGGTGTACAAGGCCATGCGCGACGGCAAGAACGGGTATTCGCCATCGTCGGGCATCAAGCCAGCGCTCGATGCCATTCGCGGGGAGGCGGCCCGCAAGGGCATTGCCAATATTCAGGATGTCTTCATCACTTCGGGCGTCAGTGAAACCGTCGACATCTGCCTGACTGCGCTGCTCAATCCGGGCGACAATCTGCTGACGCCCTGCCCCGACTATCCGCTGTATTCGGCGGTCCTGGCAAAACTGGAAGTCGGACTGAATACCTATTACTTGAATGAAGAGGACGGCTGGCAGCCTGATCTCGACGACATTAAAAATAAAATCACGCCGCGGACGCGCGGAATTGTGTTGATCAATCCCAACAATCCCACCGGATCGGTCTGCAGCCGCAAGATGCTCGAGCAGATTGCCGAACTCGCGCGCCGCCACAACCTGATTATCTTTGCAGATGAGATCTACGACAAACTCATCATTGGCGGGGAAAAGGAGGATGACGATCCGCATGTGGCCATGGCGGCCATCGCGCCCGATGTTCCCGTTATCACCTTCGGCGGACTCTCAAAAAATTACCTTGCCCCCGGATGGCGCATCGGATGGGGCATTGCCAGCGGCGAAGCTGCTGCCATCAAGCCGTATCTTGAAGGCGTAAACAAGCTGTTGCGTTCCCGCCTCTGCGCCAACCATCCTGAGCAATATGCCATCAAGGCCGCGCTCGAAGGTCCACAGGATCACCTGATCGAAGTCAAGCGCAAGCTGCGGAGCCGCCGCGATCTCACCATGAAATGGTGCAGCCAAACCGAGCGCGTAAGTTGCGTAGCTCCTCGCGGAGCTTTTTACGCGTATCCCAGCATTGACATTCCCGAAAGCGACGATGTCTTCGTCACCGAACTGATTCGCCAGAAGCAGGTGATGGTTGTTCACGGATGCGGATTTGGCCAGCGCCCCGGCACGAAGCATTTTCGCATCGTTTTTCTGCCCGACGAAAAGACGCTCACCACCGCATACGCCGCCATCGGCGATTTCGTGCGCGAGCGCTACGCCTAGCAGGCAGACCGGTTCGCTGGCCCGGCTTCTCACGGGCCGATACAGCCATCGAACTTTCGTAACTCCACATACATATGCTCAGTTTCCTATACTTGTCCCGACTATTTCCCTAAAGGAAATCCATCGATGCGCCGAACGATTCCGTTTTTGATTCTCGTGCTCTCGAGCACGATTGCCTTAGCGCAGAGTTCTTCGCCACAACGTTTGTATGAGCGTGGAATGGACGCCATCACCGGCATTGGCCCAACACGAAATGACTCTGAGGCAATTGAGCTTTTTCGGCAGTCAGCGCAGCTCGGGTACGGTCCGGCGCAGATCGCGCTTGGTTACTATTACGAAAGCGGGACCTTCCTGGCGCGCGACCCCGGTCAGGCCCTCGATTTGTATCGCAAGGCGGCGCAACAGGGCGACCAGCTTGCCGGCTGGCTCGCCGGACGACTCTACTTCCTCGGTAACGGAGTGCCGCGCGACCTTGACGCAGCGCGAAAATTGCTGAAAATTGCCGCCGATCAGAACAATCCTTTCGGCGCTTATTACCTGGGACGGCTCATGGCCGATCGGGATTACACCAAAGCTCCAGCTCTTTATAAAATTGCCGCCGATCAGGGCCTGCCCCAGGCGCAATATTTCTATGCCAGGGCGTTAAGAGATGGACGCGGGATTGCGCAAGATCGCTTCACGGCTTACGTCTGGTACACCGTTGCGGCCGATGCGGGCTATGCAGCGGCAGGTCCGGATCTCGGCGAACTCAACAATGGCGGCTATCTATCGAGCGAGCAGATTGGACAAGCGAAGGCGAAAGCCCGCGACCTGGAACAGGTCGTAATTCGCGCCGTCAATGGGCGCGGATGCACCGGATGGGAAGGAGAGTTTGACGAGTTCCCAACGCCACCTCCGCCTAAGTTCCAAGGCTTCTGCCACTGAGAACAGCGTGGCGCGGAAATCCAGCGTCTCCGTCTAAACCATCTCCGTTCAGACCATCTCGGTTCCCCAGAGATCATGCAGGTGGACGATACCCAGCAGGCGATGTTTGTCATCCGCAACCGCCTCGACCACGACGAGAGAAGTAATCTTCATCTCCTCCATGCGTGCTAACGCGGTGGCGGCAAACTCGTGGGCAGCGATCGTTTTCGGAGTCCGCGTCATGCAAGCCTCAGCCGTCAGGTCGAGCGCATCTTTGCCGCGCTGTTCTAGTAACCGCCGCAGATCGCCGTCGCTGATCACTCCCAAGAGCAAGTCGCCCTCGACCACCGCGGTCATTCCCAATTTCTTACGCGACATTTCGTAAATCACGTCAGGCATCTTCGTTCGCGCAGTTACCCGCGGAACCGCGTCTCCGGAGTGCATCAAGGCCTCCACGCGCGCCAGTCGTTTGCCCAGCTTTCCGCCCGGATGTAGATTTGCAAAATCTTCTTCCTTGAATCCGCGTTTCTCAGAAAGCGCCACCGCCAAGGCATCGCCCAGAGCGAGCATGGTCGTGGTTGAAGCCGTGGGAGCGAGGCCTAACGAACAAGCTTCCTGCGAGATCGAACAATCCAGCGCCACATCCGCCGCCGACGCCAGCGTTGAGCCCTGTGCGGAGCGGGTGGTCCTGGATGCTGCCTTTTTGGGAACTTCGTCGCAAATCATACAGTCGCACGTCATGCTGATCAGCGGAACCTGCAGCCGCTTGATCGTCGCCAGCAACTGCAGAATTTCTTCCGTCTCGCCGCTGGCCGAAAGCGCAAGCACAACGTCGCCACGCACAATCATTCCCAGATCGCCATGCAATGCCTCCACCGGATGCAGGTAAAGCGCGGGCGAACCGGTTGAACTTAGCGTGGCCGCGATCTTGCGGGCAATCAACCCGCTTTTTCCCATCCCCGTTACGACCACACGGCCGCGACAGTCAAACATCAGATCGAGCGCCTGCTCGAAGTCCGCAGACATCGGCCCGGCCAGACGGTCCGCCAGGGCCCGCAACGCCTCGGCCTCGATGCGCACCACATTTTCGCCCACGTGCTTCATGAAGGAGGAATGTTAGCAGGACGAGCTATTTTTTGTCGGGATCACGCGAAACCATCACGGTTGTTTGCTCTGTAGAGACCTTCGCCCTTCGCACGTGTTCATCAATGGCGATGCGGAGTTCTTGCGCGAATCTTCTTAGTTGAGTTTCGGCGTCAGGGGTGATGGGCTCGCGGCACAAGGCTCGAATCCTGGCGCAGAGTTCTTCAATTCGAGCATCGGTTGAGGCCGGCATTACGGGATCTGCGGCGCACACAATCTGCGACGCCTTCAGTAGATACCCGCGCCGAATCAAAGGTTGCCCATAGGTCGATGACACCCTCGCTGGCGGAATGCGTCGTGAAATATCTTCGTACAGTCCCTCCCAACGGCCCCTCGGGTGGAGCGCTAAGCCATTTTTTGTCAGTCACTTGCAAGGCAGGTAATGCACCATTTCTAGTTCGCAATTTGGCAATCTTCTTGCCCTCTCTATCGCTATGACAACTGAAGAAACAAATTGGCGAAAACTCTGCGCATTGGCAGCAGAAGAGAAAGATCCTAAGCGGCTCTTCGAACTAGTTGAGCAACTCATTCAGGCCCTGGACCACGTCATGCCACAACTCGCTAAGAACGAGCAGAATCAGGGCAAGCAGAACCAAGGCGAGCAGAACGTGAAACCCGGCCCGCACAAGAGCTAGCGAGCATCGAAGCCGGACGACAACCAGGCGAAGCATCCGAGCGCAACGGGCAGGTGGTCGATATCCATGACTCAGAAGTTGGATTCAGAAGTGGTCATCCACCACATGCCCCGGATGCACCAGCGCTTGCGCCTGAATCGCGCGATCCCATGGCCCACTCTGCCAGTTATCTTTCTTGCGATCGGCGTCGATCCACTGGGGCAGCGGCATCACAAGCCGGCGGCTGAGCGCGTAAAGATAAGGTTCATAGAGGATCCGTAATTCGGCCAACCGCTCCGGCGCGTCCGTGTGATCGATCAGACTCACGCCGTGCGTGGCCAAATCAGAGCGCAAGCGTGCCAGATCTTCCGGCGCCAGGCGATTCTCATCATGGGGACTGTATTGCGCGTTCACCACCTGGGCCAGATCGACCGCCGCGTGCCGCGCCATGGCAAAGGTCAACTTCGCCTGGTCGGGATGAAGGCCATCGACTCCGGTCATGACGAGCGATGTGACGTCAAGCATCACCGTCAGCGCGCTGACCCATGATTGATTCCTGTGTTGCGACCGGAAGAACACCAGCACGGGATACGAAATGTGACTCGACAACAAGTCGGCGCACCAGTGTTCCCAGTCCCGAAAGATCTGGTCGAGCACCGTTTGCTCGGGACAGCAACCCAGCCGGCCCAGAAATTCGGCCGCGCTGGGAGGCGACCCGGCGCGCGCATCAAGCAGCGAAATTTCAATCTCTCGTGTGGCAAACGAGTTGTAGATCACCGGCAGATATCCGACGACGACTGCCAGAAACGCGAAGCCCATGCCCGCTTCGAGCACGGCCAGCGCGCGAGCCGCGGAATTATTCGGAGTAATATCCCCGTAACCCAGCGTGAAAAACGTTTCCCCGCTTAAGTAGAGCACTTTCCCGAACGTGATCTTCTCATTGCCGAACGATACATGTTCACCCAGGCCGTATTGCACGCAGGCGAACCCAAGAATCAAACCGAAGGCCCAGAATCCCAGTAGCACGATGAGCGACAGCGGCCCGTAATATGCCAGGAAACCCTCTCGTCGGTTCGCCGACTTGATATGCCTTCCCACGCGCGTCCATAAGCGCCAGGATTTCTTGTAGAAAAATGACGCAATACGAAGAGTCCGCTTGATACGCCGAGGCAATACCACGGTCTCAAACGCATCCATCAGGATGGCGAAGATCAGAACAATGCCGACAATCGATGCCCACCAATGCATAGATGTGATTGAGATGACGCCGGAATGGTAGCAGATTCAAAGGCGAATTCAGCAGCGAACGGGAAAGGTTTGACTTCGCCGCGGTCGCCCGGTCAATTCATGGTAGGTTGTGCTTCTGCAAATCTGCGGGCGCATCCGTCTTCGGCTGCGCTCCCTGGGCGTCAGGCTTCCAGGTGAACGTGTTGGCCGCCGCGGCGGGATTGACGCCGAAATCCCACACATAGAGGTTCATTCCTTCTTTTCCGAGCATCTCCGCGATGGCATACTCGCCCTCCGCCAGAGGCTCCGTGGGAGTGACCTTGACCCAGCCGCCGGTCATGGTCGTGAAGGTGGACGCAACGATTCGTTCGTCGGTCGTGGTTTTCCCTGTGACCGCAACCTTGACCGCGCCGGCAATCCGTTTCTGCCCCTTGATCTGGACTCGAATAATCTTGAAGCGCTCAGTCGGCGCCAGTACCGGACCTTGGGCAAGCTGGGCCGATGCGGGCGCGCTCTGAGCTGCATTGGTCTGGTCCGCGTCAATGTTGATGTAGAACGAAGGCACCGTGGTGTGCGATTGCACCTTGGCATGCGCATCCGGAATTTCAATGGTCTGCTTTGCTCCCGCCAGCGGATTGATCGCGGCCCGCAGAACATTTGTCTTCGTATTCTTGTCCACGTCGCTACCCGATTGCTGCAGTTCCGCTAGCTGCGGCTGATTCTGGTAGGTATCGAGCAGAAAGACACCGCCTTCGTCCGGCAAATGCAATCCCGGCGCAACCTCTGGAGTGCGCGCTCGCTCTTCTTTGCGCTCAGCGTCAAGCTCCTTGTCGAGTTCGGCTGCCTCCGGAGCAACCTGGCCATTCACCTGTCCCTGCTCGAACTTCCTGGTCGCATCCCAGTCGATCAGCGGATACGGAACTTCCTCCCACTCGCCGCGTTCAGAGCTGTAATAGCGGACGCGGTCGCCGTGAATCTCATACTTGGTAATTGACTGGTAAGAACCGTCCGTCAGGATGAGCCGGCGGATCTGCGGATCGACGGTCTTAGCGTGAGTTTGGGAAGCTTGGGATTGGGAAGCATGAGGTTGGGAAGTCTGCGCCCAGACTGGCATCAGGCAAATCTGGTCAAAGAGAAAAAAGGCCACCCCGATAGCCGCCAGAAAGCCCGTCCTGCCGAGTCTTGAATTCACCAAATTCACGCCGCAGAACATTATCGGCCTATTTCGCTGCTTCTGAAAACTTAGATGCGGCGATACGCCGGCGATGACAAACTGCCCATGACAAATTCCATTTAGCCCGTATTGTGCAGGCCAGCGGCGATTCCATTCATCGTAGCGCCGATGGCATAGTCGAGAGAGGGATCAATCGGAGAATCGGCTGCTCGTTTCCGCCGCAGCAAATCGACCTGAATCAGGCTGAGGGGATCGACATAGGGATTCCGCAACCGTACCGAGCGAAACAGCACCGGATTCTTTTCCAGCAACTCGCGCTGACCGGTAACGGAGAGAATTGCCCGCCGGGTCCGTTCAAATTCCTGGCAGAGCATGGCGAAGACTCGATCGCGAAGCGCCGTGTCGGTCACGAGGTCCGCATAAAGACGGGCAATCGCAAAATCGGCCTTCGCCATGGCGATCTCCACGCTGCGGATCAGGCTCGCGAACAGCGGAAAGCCCCGCATCATCTCGCGCAGAAGTTCAGCTTCTTCCGCGCCGCGCGCGGCAAAATGCTCCAGCGCGTGCCCGACTCCGAACCACGCGGGAACGGCATGGCGGCTCTGCATCCAGCCAAAAACCCACGGAATGGCGCGCAGGTCGTTCAGATCGAGTTTTCGATTCGCACTGCGCCTCGCCGGGCGCGAGCCGATACGCGCGTGCTCGAGTTCATTGACCGGTGTAGCCTGTTCAAAATATTCGAGCACCTCGGAATTTTCCGCAATGTGCCGGCGATAGAATGCAAAGGCGTCGGCCGACATCGATTCCATCGCCTCGCCCCATCGCTTCCGCGCCTCGGGCGAAGCATGCGTTGGCATCGCAACCGCTTCAAGACACGCGGCAATCATGATCTCCAGATTCCATTCGGCCAGCACCGGATCGGCATACTTCCAGCTCAGAACCTCGCCTTGCTCGGTAATGCGGATTGCTCCCGAAAAATCACCGGCGGGCTGCGCAAGAATCGCAGCGTGCGTCGGACCTCCGCCGCGTCCAACCGTCCCGCCACGGCCGTGAAACAGGCGCAGGTGGACTCCGCAATCGCGCGCCGCTTCGTGCAGGCGGTGCTGCGCCTTGTGCAACTCCCATGTGCTGGTGAGCATACCTCCGTCTTTATTCGAGTCGGAGTAGCCGAGCATCACTTCGTGGGTACGTCCCCAGGAATCAAGCACCGTTTGATATTCGCGCGCCTGCCAGACGCGCCGCATGATGTCCGATGACGAGCGCAGCGCCTCGATCGATTCGAACAGAGGCACGGGCATCAGTCCGGGATCGCCATCACTCGCCGCCGCCGACACTCCTCCCAGCGCAGCCAGACGTATCACCGCGAAAATGTCCTGCTCCGACTGCGTGTTGCTGATCACGAAATTGCGGATCGCTTTCGGCGAATGCGTCTTCTTCAGTTCCGCGATCGCGCGAAATGTTTCCAGCAGTTCGACCGAGGCCGCCGAAAGTTGAGGTGGAAACCGCGTGCCCGTTCCCGACGAATTGACCGCCGACCCCAACTCCGTCAGCGTCTCCGCGAGCACCCGCGCATGTTGCCGTATATCGAGGGCGTGCAGATGGAAACCAAAGGTCCGCACCTTAAGCAGCAGAGGCGAGACCAGCTCCGCCAGCCGGTGACCATGGTTGGCATTCAGACTTTCGCGGATGATGCCAAGATCCTCTTCAAATTGTTGCGACGATTTATAAGCGTGCGCATGATCAGACGAATCGCGGCTGAAACGCAAACGGGCGATCAGAAACTCGAGGAAGTGTCGGTACACTTCGGCCGCCGTAATCTGTTTCCACCGCGAATGCTCTTCACCCAGTTTTTCCTCGTAGTCGCGAACCCGCCGCGCGAGCGCGTCTGAGACGGCGATGCGCCTCGTCGACATGCTCAATTGCCCGATAAGACGGATCGTCTCGGCGATGTAGTGGTCGATGATGACGTGGCGCGCCATGCCGAGCGCCTCACGTGTGGAAGCTGCCGTCACAAAAGGATTGCCATCGCGGTCGCCGCCAATCCACGATCCAAAAGATAACGACCCGAAGCAAAGTAACTCCGGAACCTCGACATCGTAGACATCACGCAGCGCTTCTTCGAGCTCTACGAAAAGCCGCGGCAGAGTTTCGAACAGCACCATCGGAAAATAATCGAGCCCCATGTGAATCTCGTCGCGCACCGTCGGCTTATTCAGCCGCACCTCGTCGGTTTGCCAGAGCGCCGTAATTTCCGCCAGAATCAGCGATTCGTAATCGCGCGCGTCGGAATGCGAAAGCGGCAATTGATCGAGCCGCTCCAGATAGCCGGCGATGCGGCCGCGCTTCAGCCGAATCGTGTGCCGCGAGATCTCCGTCGGATGCGCCGTGAATACCGGCGTTACTTTCACCTTCCGCAACGCCGCCAACATTGCGTCCGCCGAGATTCCGGCCGAGCGCATGCGCATCAGCGTGCCGCGAAACGACCCATCCACGGCTGTCTTGCCCGCAAGTATGCGGGCGGCGCGGCGCCGGCGCTTGCGATGGTTGGTTTCAGCAAGATTGGTGAGTTCAAAATAAATGGCGAAGGCTTTAGTCACGCGATAAGCGTCTTCCACCGATAAGCGCCCGATGATCTCGCGGGCATGAGTCATCAAATTGCGGTCAAGGTCAGGGTCCGATTTCGCGTCCGCCGACGGCGCCTCGCGCTGCTGGATGAGCAGCCGCCGCAACTGCTCTACTACGTCAAGAAACGCCTCGCCCTCCTGCTCGACCAAAACGCGCCCCAACAGAATGCCGAGCGAACGCACATCGCGGCGCAGAGGAAGTTCTTTCGCGGGATCGGCAGTATCCGCCGTCAACTCGGCAAGACGGGCGGCCGGAGCGCCATCGCTCCAAAGAGGAATGTCAGCCATGGGACATTTTAGCGGAAGCAAGGTGAGCAGATGAGGACTGTTATCGATCGTGGTTCGCTTTCAAACCTTACATCCGCTTTGCTGATACTTGAAATCCGATAGCTCCCAGCTGTTTTTTCCACATTCCCTTCCCTAAAAACTTCTGCCATAATTGATCGTGCACCCCAGCCTGCACAATTCTCCAGACAAAATTAAAGCGAGGAATCGATGTCGGCTAAGTACATCTTTGTAACCGGCGGTGTGGTGTCTTCATTGGGCAAGGGACTCGCGGCAGCGTCGATCGGATGCCTGCTCGAAAGCCGCGGCCTCAAAGTCAACCTGATGAAGTTCGATCCCTACCTGAACGTCGATCCCGGGACAATGTCGCCTTTTCAACACGGCGAGGTTTTCGTCACCGATGACGGCGCCGAAACTGATCTGGATCTCGGCCACTACGAGCGCTTCACCCACGCCAAGCTCTCTCGCGATAATAACTGGACGACGGGCCGCCTCTACGAGCAAATCATCGCCAAGGAACGGCGCGGCGATTACCTCGGTAAAACCGTGCAGGTCATTCCGCACGTGACCAACGAAATCAAGGCCGCCGCAAAAAAAGTCGCGCAGGATGTCGACGTGGCGCTGATCGAAATCGGCGGCACCGTCGGCGACATCGAGTCCCTGCCCTTCATCGAAGCCATCCGCCAGATGCGCCAGGAATTAGGCCGCGATAACACGCTCTTTGTCCACGTCACGCTCGTGCCGTTTATCGCCGCCGCCCAGGAACTGAAAACCAAGCCCACGCAGCATTCCGTCAAAGAACTGCTCAGCGTAGGAATTCAGCCCGACATCCTGCTCTGCCGCACTGATCGCTTCCTCTCCAAAGAAATCAAGTCAAAGATTGCACTCTTCTGCAACGTGGAAGAAGAAGCCGTAATCACCGCGAAAGACGTCGCATCGATCTACGAAGTGCCGGTCGTGTTCGCCCATGAAGAAGTGGATACGCTCGTCCTGCGCCGTCTGAAACTCGAAGCGAAAGAGCGCGATCTGTCCAAGTGGAACGACCTGGTGCACCGCGTCTACAACCCGAAAGATGTCGTGAAAATCGGCATCGTCGGCAAGTACGTCGAGTACGAAGACAGCTACAAATCGCTGAAAGAAGCTCTGGTCCACGGCGCATTGGCGCACAACCTGAAGCTTGAAGTGAACTGGATCGAGGCCGAGGGTCTTGAACCCGCCGATAAAACCGACAAATCGTACGAAGCGCAACTCGAAGAGTACGACGGATTGCTCGTCCCCGGCGGCTTTGGCAAGCGCGGCATCGAAGGCATGTTGCGGGCGATTCAGTACGCCCGCGAAAAACATGTTCCATATTTCGGAATTTGCCTCGGCATGCAGACCGCGTGTATCGAATATGCGCGCAACGTCTGCGGATTAGCCGACGCCAACTCTAGCGAATTCGACCCCGCCACTCCGCACCGCGTCATTTACAAGCTTCGCGAATTACGAGGAGTCGAAGAACTCGGCGGCACCATGCGCCTGGGCGCGTGGCCATGCAAGATCGAACCCGGCACTCTGGCCTACGAAGTCTACGGACAAACGGAAATCAGCGAGCGCCACCGGCATCGTTATGAATTCAACCGCGAGTACGAAGAACCCATGGTTGCCGCGGGCCTGCGCATTTCCGGTTCGACTCCCGACGGCACGTATGTCGAGATGATCGAGATTCCGGGCCATCCTTATTTCATCGGATGCCAGTTCCATCCTGAATTCAAATCAAAGCCGCTGGAGCCGCATCCATTATTCAAGGCCTTCATCGGCGCATCGTATGAACACGGCCAGAAGAAAAAAGAACACAAAGATGCCGCCGAGGTAGAAATGTTCCTGCGTCCAGAAAAAGTAGGACGGAGATGAGAAAGGCATTTAGGCATTGAGTCATTGAATCATTGCGGGGTTTGGTACTTGTTGCCTTGGCAATGAGTCGATGACTAAATGATTCAATGAGTAAACTCAACGCCTCACTGATCCGATCATTTTGACCTTATCTTTCCAAATCGATAATGTTCGCGTCGGCGCCGGCGACCTCTTTCTCATCGCCGGTCCCTGCGTCATCGAAAGCGAAGATCACGCTCTTCGCATGGCGGAGATCATCAAGGGCGTGGCGCGCTCGCTGAATTTTCCCTTCATTTTCAAAGCTTCTTACGACAAGGCTAACCGCACCTCGATTCGCAGCTATCGTGGACCCGGCATGAAAGAAGGCCTGCGCGTTCTAAAGAAAGTCAAAGACGAAGTGCACGTTCCGGTGCTGACGGACGTCCATCAGGTCTCAGACGTGGCCGCCGTGGCCGAGGTCGTCGACGTTCTACAGATTCCCGCATTTCTTTGCCGCCAGACCGATCTGGTTGTCGCAGCAGCGCTCAGCGGCCGCCCCGTCAACATTAAAAAAGGTCAGTTCGTCTCGCCCTGGGACATGAAGCATGCCGCCGACAAGTGCCGCGATGCCGGCAACGGTCAGGTCTTTATCACCGAACGCGGCTCAAGTTTCGGGTACAACAATCTGGTTGTGGACATGCGTTCGCTGGCTATCATGCGCAAGTTCTCGCCCGTGGTTTTCGACGCGACCCACTCCGTGCAACTGCCCTCAGCCTCGCATGGCGATGAAGATCAGCCCCCGGTCAGCGGAGGCCAACCCGAATTTATCCCCGTTCTCTCACGCGCGGCGGTGGCTGCCGGCGTCGACGGTGTATTCATGGAAGTCCACGACAATCCGAAAGAAGCGAAAAGCGATGGCGCGAATGCGCTCGACACGCGCAACCTGCGCGGCGTGCTGAAGGAATTGCAGGCAATCAGGAAATCGCTCGACGCCGCCCACGCCACTCCTTAACAAGCCGTCGCGAATCCGCCACACAAAATTTGTCAGGAAAACTTTCTAGAAAGGGGAACTACTGTTCCATCAGCCCGCGCGAGGCAACCCCGATATTGTCGCGCGTCGTGTTCTTCACCATGTACATCATCTCGTCGGCCTGCCGGATGATGTCGTGCGGCGTCTGCGCATCATGCGGAAAGGTCGCCAGCCCCATGCTCGCGCGCAGATGCAGATTCAACCCCTGCTCGGCGCAGAAAGTCCCCGAACGCAGCGAATCCTGTAAACGCTTTGCGACCACCACCGCCTGGTCTTTGCTGGTTTGTGGGAGCAACACCACAAACTCATCGCCTCCATAGCGGAAGGCAAAATCAATCAGGCGCAATTGCGCTTTGACCAGGTATCCAACTTCCGCCAGCAAACGGCTGCCCACCAGATGTCCGTGCGTATCGTTGACCTGCTTGAAATGATCGAGGTCGATGAAGATGACGCTGAATTGGTATCCAAAACGCGCCGAGCGATAGACCTCGGTCTCCAACGTCTTGTGCAGATGGCGCGCGTTGAACAGCCCCGTGCAATCGTCGGTGATAGTCAGTTCCTGAATCTTCTCGACGGCTCGCGCGTTCTCGATTGAAATTGCCGCGTAATCGCAGAGCGCCTGCAGGAAGAACATCTCCTGTTCACTCATCTGGGCATTCGCGTTCACCAGTTGGATCACTCCCAGTACGCGATGTTTCGAGCGCAGGGGTACGCAGATTACGGATCGCGTCTGCAATCGCGTCATCTCATCCAGACGCGACGAGAACCGCGGATCCCTCTGCACGTCGGGAACGATCAACACCTGTCCATGCTTGGCCACCCAGCCGGCAATTCCCTCGCCGACCTTCAAACGCACCTTCGACAAAACGTCGGCCGCGGCCCCCACCGCAATGGCAAAATAGAGCTCGTCTTTTTCCTCGTCTACCATCAGAAGCGACCAGGTGTCGGGGCGGAAATATTCCGCCATTTTCTCCATGATTGTCTGCAGAATGGAATCAAGATTGAGCGACGACGTCAGCGCCTTGGCGACATCGTGAAAAATAGTCAGCTCTTGCGACAGGCGAATTGGGGATGTGCCCGCTGCCTCCGACATGCACTCCTCGTTCGAGTAGTTGGATAGTAGATTATAGGTTTCACGGCGCTCGCGGGCAATGAACGTCGGTAACCTGTACCACCCCCGTCAACCCGCTTCGTTTGCCGCCAAAACCCGCGCCCAGTCGGCTTCACGCCAGTTTATCCGAATCTCGCGCGATCCCGCTTCCCGGCGTGATCCCTCAGAGACTATGATCTTAATTCTTGACAGAGTAAAATCTCGTTCTCCACCAAACGAAGCGGGAGACAAGGGTTGCCATCCTTTGGCGAAAAACTGAAACAGGAGCGTGAGAAACGCAAAATCACGCTCGAGCAGATATCCGTCTCCACCAAAATCGGCACCCGCATGTTGCAGGCGCTCGAAGAAGACAAATTCAACCAGCTTCCAGGCGGCATCTTCAACAAGGGATTCGTTCGCGCCTATTCCCGCTTCGTCGGGCTCGACGAGGATCAAACCGTAGCTGACTACCTGCAAGCCTCCGGTGACGCTCCGCCCGTACAGCCCGAGCCCGGAGCTCGCGCCGACGCCGCGCATGAACATGATCAGACAGTGCGCGAAAATCTACGCGAAAATCAAGATCGCTCCGCCCGCCCGGAATCCCGCGCCTCAGAGCGCCAACTGCCTTGGGGACTCTTCGCCGCGGGTCTGCTCGTAATCGCTCTGGCACTCTCGATTTGGAGCCATCATCGACGCGAACATGCACCACAGCCCGTTCCGCCCACTACCAGCGAGGCTACGCAGTCCGTCGGCGCGGCCGCCCCGGGATCAACGGAAGCGTCCGGGGAAGCGTCTGGCGCAGCATCCAAATCCAAGGAAGCAGCCGGTGTGCTTTCGTCAACCGCCGCCGAGCGGATTACCGCTTCTAAATCTTCCGAGTATTTGTCGCCAGCTGCGCCCGGCGAGTTCACCGTCCTCATCCAGGCCCGGGAAGAATCCTGGATCTCCGTCACCTCCGACGGCAAATCAGTCGCGTCTGAACTTCTGCCCGCTGACACTGAGCGCGCTTTCCACGGCCGAAAGGAGCTCATCGTCAGGCTTGGAAACGCCGGCGGTGTCGACCTTCAGTTCAACGGCAAAAAGCTCAGCACCATCGGAGAATACGGCGAGGTCAAGACCGTGACCTTCGGCCCCGATGGAGAGCGCCCGAACGCCCCCGAACCGACGACCAACCCCTGATCTCGCGGCCTAATTTTCCTTCTTTCTTTTCTTCCATTTACCGTGCCTGCTCCGCCGTTCAATACGCGTAGCTCCCACTCAATGTCAACACCCCGCGTCGCCTCCCATTCCCGTTGCGTTTCGCAGGTCATCTCTGGTACCGTTTTAAGGAAAGATTTAGCCAAACCCCGGTCAAGAGCCTTGAGCTCCGCAAGCCTCCCTAATCGGACGTGAAGGCTCGAAGTCATCTTTAGGAGATATCAGCTTGCCAGCAAACAATCGTTTTCTTTTCACCTCGGAGTCTGTAACCGAGGGACATCCGGACAAGATCGCCGACCAGATTTCCGATGCCATTCTCGACGCCTGCCTGCGTGACGATCCGACCAGCCGCGTCGCCTGTGAAACCCTGACCTGCACCGGCCTGGTCGTGATCGCCGGCGAGATCACCACCAAAGCCTACGTCGACTTTCAGAACCTCGTCCGCGGGGTCGTGCAATCCATCGGCTACGACAATGCCGTCTACGGCTTCGACTCCAACACCTGCGCCGTCATCTCCAGCATCAATAAACAGTCGGGCGATATCGCCATGGGCGTCGACACCGGTGGCGCCGGCGATCAGGGCATGATGTTCGGCTACGCCTGCAACGAAACTCCCGAACTGATGCCCCTTCCGATCTCACTCGCCCACAAGCTCACCTTAAAACTTTCTGAAGTTCGCAAGAATGGCACTTGCCCTTACTTGCGTCCCGACGGCAAATCGCAGGTTACGGTTGAATATGACGCCAACCGCAAAGTAAAGCGCGTCGATGCGGTCGTTATTTCCACGCAGCATTCTGAGAGCGTCGGCAACGACGAACTGCGCGCGGATATTCTGAAGCACGTCATTCAAACCGTAATTCCCGCCAACCTGCTCGATGAGGACACCAAGTACCACATCAATCCCACCGGACGCTTTGTTATCGGCGGCCCGATGGGCGATTCCGGCCTTACCGGACGCAAGATCATCGTCGACACCTACGGCGGCATGGGACGCCACGGTGGCGGCGCATTCAGCGGCAAAGATCCGACCAAGGTCGACCGGTCGGCCGCCTACATGGCGCGGTACATTGCCAAGAACATCGTCGCTGCCGGATTGGCCGATCGCTGCGAAGTCCAACTTGCCTATGCCATCGGTGTTGCCGATCCCGTCAGCGTCCTGGTGGATACTTTCGGAACCGAAAAGGTGGATGCGAAACTGATTCCAGATCTGGTGCGCGCAAATTTCAAACTCAAACCGCGCGAGATCATCGAAACTTTGAATCTGCGCCGTCCGATCTATCGCAAGACCGCAGCCTATGGACACTTCGGTCGTAACGATCCCGATTTCACCTGGGAAGCAACCGACAAGGCCGCCAAACTGGCCGCCGACGCTGGCCTCAAGCAGGAGCCGGCCGGAGCCAGAAAATAGAGTCAAAAGTCAGAAGGCAGATTGCAGAGATAAAGAATCCAAGCAATTCGACTTCGATTTTTGACCTTGATTACCCAAGCCAAACATCGTGTCCGAAACCGAAATCCAAGGCGGGGTTTCACTTCTGCAATTTGATTTCTGACTTTCGAGTCACCGGGGATGAGGAGAAAAATGGCTACGACATCAGTTAGCAGCGACGTTAAAGGATTTGAACTGGCCGATCTGGGGAAGAAACGTATCGAGTGGGCAAACCAGTCGATGAAAGTCCTGCAGATTATCCGCAAGGAATTCATCAAGAATCAGCCGCTCAAGGGCATTCGCATCTCCGCCTGCCTGCACGTAACGGCCGAAACCGCGAATCTCATGATCTGCCTTCGCGACGGCGGCGCCGACGTCGCCCTCTGCGCGTCCAACCCGCTTTCCACGCAGGATGACGTGGCCGCCAGCCTGGTTCGCGATTACAACATCCCCGTCTTCGCCATCAAAGGCGAGGACAACGATTCCTACTACAGTCACATCATGGCCGCTCTTGACCACAAGCCGCAGATCACCATGGACGACGGTGCCGATCTCGTCTCCGTCCTTCACACCAAACGCACCGCGGAACTCGCGGGCGTGATCGGCGGCACCGAAGAAACCACCACCGGCGTCATCCGCCTGCGCGCCATGGCCAAGGAAGGCGTGTTGCGTTATCCCATCGTCGCCGTTAACGATGCCGACACCAAACACCTGTTCGACAATCGCTATGGCACCGGACAATCGACCATCGACGGCATCATCCGCGCCACCAACTTCCTGCTTGCCGGCGCGAAGTTCGTCGTCGCCGGCTACGGCTGGTGCGGGCGCGGCCTAGCTTCCCGTGCGCGCGGCGCTGGAGCCGAGGTCATCGTCACCGAAGTCGATCCGACCAAAGCTCTCGAAGCCGTCATGGACGGTTTCCGCGTCATGTCCATGGAAGAAGCCGCCAAACTTGGTGACGTCTTCTGCACCGTAACTGGCAACAAAAATGTTCTTGCCAAGCAGCACTTCGAACACATGAAAGACGGCGCTATCATCTCGAACTCGGGACACTTCAATGTCGAAATCGATATCCCGTCGCTCGAAAAGCTGTCGTCCTCGAAGCGCACCACGCGCAACTTCGTCGACGAGTACACGCTGAAAGACGGGCGCCGCATCAACCTGCTCGGTGAAGGCCGCCTCATCAATCTCGCCGCCGCCGAAGGTCATCCTGCTTCAGTGATGGATATGAGTTTCGCTGACCAGGCTCTCTCCTGTGACTACATGGTGAAAAACCACGCATCGCTCGAAAAGAAGGTCTACACGGTTCCGGTGGAACTCGACAAACGCGTAGCCAAATTGAAATTGGAGTCGCTCGGCATCAAGATCGATCGCCTGACCTCAGAGCAGGAAGAGTATCTGGCGAGCTGGAACGAAGGAACATAGCCAAGGCGAAGTGGAGACGCGGTCGCATCTTCACTCAACAGAGATTTTCAGGGGCGGCGTGAGCCGCCCCTTTTCTTGCCCGCCAACTGCCCAATCTTCTCATCCCTCCGCCAAAATCGTTCACTGCCGGGGGCCAATGTACGCGGAAGTACGGCAAAATCAGCCCCTTGCAAGCCGTCTAACTTTCGCGTTACGATTCTCGCATCACCCGTTCATTGTTCCCAATCGCTCTTTAATTAATATTTAATCACTCACGGAAAGGCGTTTGATGGCTTCCCTTCCCCGGCTTGAAGTGCTTTGCGCTATCTGCAACCAGCCCGTGACGTTTCATGCGGATACTTGCACGGATGAGAACGGCTATGCTGTGCACGTCGAGTGTTACGTGAAACGTGTCACGGCGAAGAAATCGGCCGCCTCGCCGACTCCCGCCAAGGAGTGAACTAGCAACCGCTGCGCGATCGCTCAACTCCGCGGCGTGCCACCAATGGCCGCGAAATTCCCGGGGAGCTAAAATAACGGCATGTACCACTACAATCCATCGACCGCTCTGGAAGAACTGACCGAAGACGCAACCTTGCCCAATCCCGTTCACGTGCGCGATATGATGCTGCGCCACAAGCTGACCGCCGATCAGTCGCTCGAACTGAACCGGATCTTTGTCGAGTATCAGAAATTTTTCGGCGAAGCACAAAAACTGGGCAAGGAAATTCTGAAGCGCCTGGCGGCCTGACCCGGCAAAGCGCACGCGCGTTTCGCTCAGCTCTCAACACAAATCATAATGACGCGAGACCGCGGCGCTCAGGCTTTGCCGTGAATCTTCGCCCACCACCAGCGCACACCGACAAACAAAAATCGCCAGTCGTGGAAGAACTCAGGCCGCTTCCCTTCGAATGCGTGCCCGATAAATTGGAAGGCCCATCCGATAAGAAACAATGCCAGAGCGTAGGTCCATAGGCGGTGCAAGAAAATACTGGCAATAAAGATGGGGATCGAAAGCAGAATCGCCGGAATGCCGAGCGTGTGACATAGGCGATTCACACGGTGCTGATGGCTCGAGCTGTATTGCGCGACCCACTGTTCGTTGCTGCGTCCGCCAAGCACGCGCAGGATCATAGCATGAAAAAACGGCTGGCAGATTTTCTGCTGCCAGCCGCTCGCGTCCATCGGATGATCGAGTTGTCGGAGTTCGAAAGCCTCTGACTCATCAAATGGCCCGAAGCGTCCGATCACCTAATGATTCCGCTACCATCCATCAGCGCCGTCCGCCGCGGAACCCGCCACCATGAAATCCACCACGCGAGGCCGCGACCGGACCGTGGCCTTCAAAGCCATGCCCAACCACTGGACCGCGTCCTACAAACCCATGCCCTGCAAATCCGCGCGGCCCAACAAAGCCGCGAGCGTAGGGGCGTGGATAGAACGGATGTCCCCAGCCGTGGTACCACGGTCCCGCACCGATAAAGATGCCATTCGCGAACCAGTTCGGACCATAGTATCCGTAGGGCGCGCAAGCGTATGGCGCATACGGGTAATATCCATACGAGCAAACGGGCGGGCCAGCCACAACCGGACCACCTACGCCAATCCCTATTCCCACGTTGACCGCAGCCTGCGAATACGCAAGCGGCATAGCCAGAAGAGCAACCAGCACTGCATATCTCATGTACTTCATGGTGAACCTCCCTTGTGTTCCGCTCGGCGATTCGTTGATTTGTATCGCCGGAGCCGAGGTCCTTCAGCTTTTCAGTTTCTTCTGAAGCGCCTACACATTTGAACGCGGATGCCCAGGAAAAGTTTCGGAAATCGGAGTGGCTGATTTCAGCCATCCTGCGTTAAATCAACCACTTGGAAGGAAGCAGTAAAGTAAAGTCAAGGTAGGGTCTAGGTGTAGGGATCGGGGTTCCCGACGCCTTGGGGTGTTTACTGGTCAGTTCGCAGGCAAAGCCCAAGAAGTTCGGGCGGACCGCCCCCAGCGTACCGAAGCCGGACATGGATGAACTGCATTAACAGGACCTTAGCTTGACACGGGCGTTCCGCGGGGCGAATATGCCTTCCAGTCCAGCGTCCGGGTTGCTTGGTTTGCCACTCACTTGGTGTTCAATCGATTCCTCCGCAAGAGGCGAACTCGAGCACGCTTGGAACTTCGGGGGTAAACAAAATGCTTTTCCGCATAAGGGTGACTAGGAAGTCTATTTTGCGGTCTGGATCCGCCGTGCTCGCATCCATCATGTTTGCTGCCCTTGCGGCCACGCCAGCCTCGGCGGTCTGCTCAAACGCGACGCTCAATGGCGCTTATGGATACTTTCATGGCAGGCCGGATGGTATTGGAGGAATGAGAGCGGTGGTCGGTCAGGCAATTGCCGATGGCCAGGGAAATCTCCACGGATCGTTTACGATGAGTCTCAACGGAACGGTCTCGACCGGGACATTCACTGGCACGTATTCGATCTCCAAAAACTGCACGGGTTCATTCACTCTCCAAAATGAGGATTTTTCGACGGCGGATTACAACATTGTTCTTGATGACAGCCACAAGGGCTTTCAGATGCTCCAGACCGATAGCGGCACTGCCCAACCCGGCTTTGGCCTTGCTCAAGGTACGGTCACGTGCGGACTGACCGGGAAAAAATTGACCTTGGCCACAAACCTTCTGGGAACCCTTACGGCAAGCTCGGACGTAGACGCGATTGTCGGGCAGGTGGAGTTGGACGGAAAGGGGAACATTTCCGGCACCGAAGCCTTCAGCGTGGCGGGCGCGATTTCCACGGCATCGGTTACGGGCACGTACACGGAGAATGCCGACTGCACGGGCACGGCACAGATTACCCCTGCGGGATCGGCCACGACGAATTTCAATACGGTTGTGGTAAACGAGGGCAAGGAACTGCTGTTGATCGAAACCGACGGCAACACCGTAGTCGCCGGGACCGCCCAGGAATAGTTAATCCGGAACCTGCTGCCAACAACGCCGCCAGGAAAACTGCATTAAGGAGCGGAGCCAGCCTCTCGCTTCGATACGGACTGCGGCTGCCGAGCTTGCGCTCGGCTTGGACGGGCAAGACGCCCATCCCCACACGAACACCGTCGCTTACAATCCTCGTCATTTACAATCGATGATTCTCTCTAAGAAAGACTTTCTCTCGATTGGAAAACATAACCATGCACCGCTGGTCGCAACTTTTCATCCCTACGCTTCGCGAAGCTCCCGCCGACGCTGAGGTCGCTAGCCACAAGCTGCTCGTCCGCGCCGGATACATCCGTCAACTCGGCGCGGGAATCTATTCGTTCCTCTTCCTCGGCAATCGCACCACGCAGAAGATCATAAGCATCGTCCGCGAGGAGATGGACAAGATCGGGCAGGAGTTCTACCTGCCTGCGCTGAATCCGCGCGATCTTTGGGAAGAGAGCGGGCGCTGGACGGTGATGGGCGAGAACATGTTTCGCCTCAAGGACCGCAAAGGTGCCGACTTGTGTCTGGGTATGACGCACGAAGAGGTCATGACCGACATTGCGCGCAAGGAACTGCGCAGCTACAAGCAGCTGCCGCAGATCTGGTATCAGATTCAGACCAAGTTTCGCGACGAGCCTCGTCCAAAGTCAGGACTGCTGCGCGTCCGCCAGTTCATCATGAAAGATGCGTACTCGTTCGACATTGATGCTGCCGGGCTGGACGTTTCCTACCAAAAGCATCACGACACCTATTGCCGCATCTTCGATCGCTGCGGCCTGAAATACATGGTGATCGACGCACACTCGGGCGCGATGGGCGGATCGAAGTCGCAGGAGTTTATGGTGCGCACTCCGGCGGGCGAAGACCTGATCGCCAGCTGCGAGCAGTGCAATTACGCGGCGAACATGGAGAAGGCAACTTCGAAACTGGATGCGGTTGAAGACCTGAAGCCCGAAGGCGATGGCGCGCCGCTCGAAGTGCACACTCCAGGACAGAAGACGATTGAAGATGTGGCGCGGTTTCTGGGTGTGTCGCCCAAGAACAAGATCAAGACGCTGGCGATGATGATCGTCGAAGAAGAGAGGAAGACAGGCAAGACCAGTCATCGCGCCGTTGTGCTCCTGATGCGCGGCGATCATCAGATGAACGATGCGAAGCTCTCGACGGCGGTCGGGGGAAAAGAGACGCGTCCGATGCAAGAGGAAGAAATTCGCGACCTCTTCAAATCGCCCGCCGGATATCTCGGTCCTCTGGGCATTGATTGGGCAAAAGACATGAACGATTTCTTGAAGCCCATCTTGCTGGTCGACAAGGCGCTCGAAGGACGCACGAATCTGATTGGTGGTGCTAACAAAGAGAACTATCACGTTAAGCACCTGACGCCGGGAAAGAACTTTCATCCGACGGCTTATGTTGATTTGCGCAGCGTCACCGCGGGTGAAGCCTGTCCAAACTGCGGCTCGCCGCTTCGCATCGATACCGCCGTCGAGATCGGACACATCTTCAAGCTCGGCTACAAGTATTCGGAGTCGATGGGCGCCCGCGTGCTTGACCATAACGGCAAAGAAGTCTCTCCGATTATGGGCAGCTACGGGATCGGGATTGAGCGCATCCTGACCGCGGCGGTTGAGCAGAGTAACGACGAAAACGGATTCTGGCTCGCACCGTCGATTGCGCCCTTTGAGGTGGTCGTGGTGTCGACGAACTCCAAAGATGAGGCAATCCGCGCCGCCTCTGAAGACATCACCCGGCAACTCGGAGCGGCCGGATACGACGTTTTGCTCGACGACCGCGATGAACGGCCCGGTGTCAAGTTCAAGGATGCGGATTTGGTCGGTATCCCTTTTCGAATCAATGTCGGCAAGAAGGTTACCGAAGGTACCATCGAAGTCGTTCGGCGCTCGACTCTGCACAAGGAGGACGTTAAGATTTCTGCCATAACGCAATATTTCCAGGAACTGCGCCCGGCCGCACGCTAACCGGCGGAATGGGCCGGCGCAGGATGGAAAACTCGCAATTGGGGATTTCGCAACTGGCGATTTGGCGATGTGTTAGTTATGGCAACTTTGAAATTGTTGTTTGGTCTGGCCATCTTCGCGGCGATGGGATTGGCGGGCATGAAAGTCATTCCACCGTATTTTTCGAACTACGAGCTCCAAGATGCAATGAAGAACGAAGCGTTGCAGTCCACCTACAGCTCGCGATCCGAAGACGACATACGTGACAGCATCATCAAAGAGGCTCGCGATTACGACATTGCGCTCACGCTTAAGCAGGTGAAGGTTTCGCGCTCGGGTGGCTACGGGACTGGCAGGCTGAGCATTGAAGCCGACTACACCGTTCCACTTGATTTGCCCGGATATTCCACCGTGCTCGATTTTCATCCGTCGACAGACAATAAAGGCGTTTTCTAGAAGCATTGACGCAGAATTGCAGCCGCAGCCTCTCTTTTCGAGCTGGTTTCCAGCTTGATGGCGCGAATCCCACTGAGGCCGGTCGCACCCCTACTCAACAAGACAGAAGCACACTGATTCTCCCGGGTGTAGCGCCACACCCCGTCTATCCTTTGACACGCATCCAAATGAATATGGGGTTGAGTTGTGATTTAGAATCAGCAGTAACACCTCAAAAACAGTTCGGACTGAGACTTGCTTTTGTCCAGGATGCACAGCTCTACCCATGGCCATTAAGCTGAAAATCCCGACAAATCGAAGCGGCGCGCAGGGCGGCAAAAGTCGAGGCAAGGGCGGAGTAGTCACTCGTGATCCAATCATTCGCGTGGCCTTGATCAGTTTTCTCACGGTCTCGCTCGTAGTGGTCGGGTTCTTTGCCTACTGGTACGTAAAGTACGACCGGATCATCGAGCAGCGCTTCCGCGGTCCGGTCTTCGCGAGTTCGGCAACGATTTTCGCGGCTCCGCAGGTGGTGAAGCTGGGATCGAAGATAACGGTCTCGGAGATCGCGTCGGAATTGCGTCACGCCGGCTATGGAGAAAAAGAGGGCGAATCTCCGCTGGGCAGCTATCGCCTGCATAGCAATTCGATTGAAGTTTTGCCCGGACCCGAGTCTTATCACAGTCCGGAACCGGCTACGATCACAGTGACTAATGGAGCGGTTTCCGACATCAGCAGCCATTCTGCCGGAGAACTAGCAGCTTATGAGCTCGAGCCGCAGATGCTGACTGCGCTATTCGATGCCGAAGACCGGTCAAAGCGGCAACTTGTAAAGTACGACAACATTCCTAAGATCATGGTGGAGGCGGTGACATCGATCGAAGACCGCCGCTTTTTCCAGCACAACGGCGTGAATTTCATGCGGCTGGGCGAGGCTGCATGGATCGATTTCACTCATCAGCGCCATCAGCAGGGCGGCTCAACGATCACCATGCAGCTGTCGCGGGCGTTCTTTCTGAGCCCGCAAAAGACGTTCCGGCGCAAGCTGATCGAAATGCTGATCGCGGTCGAGTTGGAGCAGAAATTTTCGAAGCAACAGATTTTCGAGTTTTACGCCAACCGGGTCGATCTGGGACAGCGCGGTTCATTCACAATTTCGGGCCTGGCGGAAGGCTCGCGATCATACTTCAACAAGGACTTGAAAGACATCTCACTGCCAGAGGCCGCGTTGCTGGCGGGATTGATCCAGGCACCCAGCTTTCTCTCGCCATATCGCCATCCCGACCGCGCGCTTGACCGGCGCAACACGGTGATCGATGCGATGGTCGAGACGGGGGACATCACGCGGAAGCAGGCAGAGCAGGCCAAGGCGACGCCGCTGAAACTGGCCCCGCCGAATGTCGAGGCGAGCGACGCACCATATTTCGTGGATATGGTTCGCGACATCATTGTCAGCAAACTGAATGAGCGCGAGGTCAACGAGCAGCAGTACCGCATCTATACGACACTCAATCCGGGCTTGCAGCGCGCGGCTGCGCAGGCGGTGGAGAGCGGCATTAAGGTGGTGGACGCGCAGATCACGAAGCTGCGCACCAAGAGGGTAAGGATCGGAAAGAACAAGTATGAAACCACGGTCGCGCCGGGTCCGCAGGCGCAGGTGGCGCTGGTGGCCATGGATCCGCACACTGGCGAGATCAAGGCGCTCGTCGGCGGGCGCAACTATGGCGCAAGCCAGTTGAATCACGCGCTTGCCAAGCGCCCTACCGGATCAATCTTCAAACCGTTTGTCTATGCGGCGGCGATGAACACGGCGATTGACGGCTCGACCAGCGTGATCACTCCGGCTTCGACGGTGACCGATGAGCCTTCGACGTTTGCTTATGGCGACCAGATCTATGAGCCGCGCAACTACAAAGAGGAGTACCACGGCGACGTTACGCTGCGCTACGCGCTGGCGCTTTCGCTGAACAATGCGACCGTGAAGGTTGCGGAAGAAGTGGGTTATGACAAGGTGGCCGATCTCGCGCGGGCGGCCGGAATCACCTCGGTGAAGGCGACTCCGGCGATGGCGCTGGGCGCCTACGATGCCACTCCCGTCGACATGACTTCGGCATACACGAGTTTTGCCAATGGCGGGCTGAGGCTTTCTCCAATTTTCGTAAATTCGGTGCGGAATTCGAAGGGGGACGTCATCCTGAATTTCGGAACCGAAAAGACACAGGTTCTGGACCCGCGCATTGCCTACGTCATGACCAACATGCTCGAAGGGGTGATGAATTTCGGCACGGCGGCGGGGGTGCGGACCAGCGGATTTGCGGCGCCTGCGGCCGGAAAAACCGGCACTTCGCACGACGGCTGGTTCGCGGGATACACCAGCAATCTGCTTTGCATTGTGTGGGTTGGATATGACGATTACAGCGACATTCGCCTGAGCGGCGCGCAGACGGCAGCTCCCATTTGGACCGATTTCATGAAGAAGGCGATTGTGCTGCCGGAGTATTCCGATGTGAAACCCTTTACGCAGCCGGAAGGGGTGGTCGACGTGCAGCTCGATAAGATTACCAATCGCCTGGCGACGCCAACCTGCCCCGATGATTACACGATCGCCTTCATATCGGGTACTGAACCTCATGATACCTGCGACCAGACAGGCGGGGTTCAGGGGATCTTCTCCCGCATATTTGGCGGAAGTTCGGAAAAAGCGCTCCCTCCTCCCACCACCAACGGGAACCCTGGGACGGCGGCCGGTGTCCAATCAGACAACGACGCCAAGAAAAAGAAAAGCTTTTTCGGCAAGATTGTGGGCGTCTTCAAGGGAGACAACGACTCCCAGAAAAATGACAAAAATGCGCCCGCGCCGTCTAAAAGCAGTGACAACGGCACGCCGCCGCAGTAAGCTTGGTTGCAAATGGGGTTAGTAAGATCGGTCGTCCAAGACCGATCCTGTTCGGCCGGGGGTGGGATATGCTGTCCTGGGTCCGCATCAGTTTCGTATCGCTTCTGTTCTGCTCGCTTTTCGCTCTTCCCTTAAAAGCTCAAAACTCTGAACAATTGCAAGTCGGTCCTCCGCCGCTGCATCGCGTAGCTCCGCCCGCTCGCGAGGCGACCCCTGCTGATCTTGAATTGCGCGGGGACGAACTGCGCACGGAGAAGAATTTTCTCGATGCGGTGGACTTCTACGACGCTGCTCTGCAACGCGGGCAAGCCACCGCTTCGCTCTTTAATAAGATCGGGATCTGCCAGCTCATGATGCAGCGGTATAGAGAAGCCAAGAAAAGCTTCGAACGCTCCATTAGGACCGATCGCAGCCATGCCGATGCTTATAACAATCTGGGCGTCACTTATTACGCGACGCATAACTACAAGGGAGCCATCAAGCAATACGAAAAGGCGATCGCGCTGGAAAATGACGCTGCTTCTTATTACAGCAATCTGGGTACGGCATACTTCAGCAGGAAAAAATTTGAGGAAGCGATCAGGTCTTATGCCAAGGCGGTGCAACTCGATCCTGACATCTTTGATCGAAGCTCGCATGCCGGGGTTCAAGCAAAGCTACCTTCGCCCGAGGACAGGGCTCACTATGATTACGTTCTGGCCAAGCTGTATGCAGAAAACGGCGTAAACGATCGCTCACTGCATTATCTGAGGAAAGCTCTGGAAGAGGGCTATAAAAACATCAATGACGTTTACAAGGACAACGAGTTCAGCACGCTAAGGAAGGATCCGCGCTTCACCGAATTGATGGCCGCAAAACCGACGGCCATTCCCGACTGAGCATAACTAAGTTGCTGACGGGAAATGGATTAGCAAAAAGAGAAAAAATAAGAGAACGTTTCGAAACTTTCTTGGAGAGGCTGGGTTTTCAGAACCAACGCTCCTGAAAACAACAGGGTGAGTAGGGAGAACAAAAGCCCGCCGGTTGCAAACCCGAGCACGCCCCAAGCAAGCAACCGGCGGGCAAATTTCAGTGGCAGAACGGCCCCGCTATTAAGACTCTTTAGTCCCTCTCTGATATATATCCCTCAACCGCTTTCCTCCACTTCCCTTGCGCTTTGAGGATGTATTCAACTGCATCGCGCGCAGCGCCATCTCCACCGGCGTGCGATGTAACCCAATGAGCCTCAACTTTGACCTCGGGGCGCGCGTTCTTGACGGCGATTGCCAGACCACTTTTGCGCATTGCCGGCAGATCAATCACGTCGTCGCCGACGAAAGCGGCCTCCGCGGCCGTGATGCCGTCTTTTTCCAGAATCTGCGCAAAGACCGATGCCTTGTCCTGAATGCCCTGATATACATGATCCATCTTCAAATCGCGCGCCCGCAGAGCAACCGTTTCAGAGATGCGCTTGGTGATGATCCCGGTTTTGATTCCCGCGGCGCGAGCCAGCGAAATGGCGGTTCCATCGTGGGCGTGGAAGCCCTTGGCCTCGATCAGGTTGGCGCTTTGGAGTCCGAAACCGCCCTGCCCATGCTGGGTGGACCTTTCGAACACACTTTGAGGAACTCCGGACTGCAACCCGCCGGGTGCGGGAAATATCCAGATTTTACCGTCGGTAAGAACGCCGTCGACGTCGAAGATGATGAGTTTAATTTTGCGGGCGCGAGCAGCGGCAGATTTAGGCATCGCCGAAATTCTAGCAGGAGGCCAGCGACGGGACACGCAATGGCACGGTTGAAAGTAGGCGGAGTAGCGGTTATCCGGCCTCAGCCTCCGCCTTAGCAGGCGAACATTTTACGAAACCGCGAATTCCCGCTACAATCACTCCCATGCCGTACGCAGTCTCCCCTTCGCTTGCCTGGGCTCATCCGCTGGTGCAGGAGTGGTTTACCACGCGGTTCTCGACACCAACTGAGCCGCAGGAGCAGGGCTGGCCACACATCCTCGCAGGGCACACTACATTGATCTCGGCTCCGACTGGATCGGGCAAAACGTTCGCCGCTTTCCTTGCCTGCATCAACCGGCTGGTCTGCAAGGCGCTCGCCGGCGAGCTGCGCGATCGAACGGAAGTCCTCTACGTGTCGCCGCTGAAGGCACTCGGCAACGATGTTCAGAAAAATCTTGAAGTCCCGCTGGGGGAGATTCTGCAGATGGCAGGTGATCGTGGCCTGCTGATGCCGGAGATCCGCACGGCCGTACGCACGGGCGATACGTTGATGAAAGACCGGCGCGCCATGCTAAAGCGGCCGCCGCACATTCTGGTGACGACGCCGGAGTCGTTTTACATCCTGCTGACGGCGGAGAAGAGCCGCGCTATCTTGCGCGACGTTGAGACCGTAATCGTCGACGAGATTCATGCTGTGGCCGACGACAAGCGAGGCGTGCATCTTTCGCTTTCGCTGGAACGATTAGAAGCGTTGACTGAACGTCCGCCGGTGCGCATCGGCCTTTCGGCCACGCAGAAACCGATCGAAGAAGTCGCTCACTTCCTGGCGGGAAATGGACGGCCAGATCCGGTGATCGTCAACGTCGGGCATAAGCGCAAGCTCGACCTTGGAGTTGAGGTTCCAGCTTCGGAACTTGGCCCGGTCGCCTCCAACGAAATGTGGGATGAGATCTACGAGCGCATCGTGCAACTGGTGAATGCACATCGCTCGACTCTGGTGTTCGTCAATACGCGCCGTTTGGCCGAACGGATTGCTCACCAGCTTGGCGAGCGGCTGGGTGAAGAGAACGTGGCCGCGCATCATGGCAGCCTCTCGCGCAAGTTGCGTTTGGAGGCCGAGCGCAAGCTCAAAGAAGGCCAGATAAGGGTTCTGGTCGCGACCGCTTCGCTCGAACTCGGCATTGATGTGGGAACGGTGGATCTCGTCTGCCACATTAGTTCGCCGCGTTCGATTGCCGTGGCTTTGCAGCGCGTGGGGCGGTCGGGTCACTGGCGAGGCGCAGTTCCGAAGGGACGATTCTTTGTGACCACGCGCGACGATCTCGCGGAATGCGCCGTGCTGGTGCGTGCGACTCGCCGCGGCGAACTCGACCGGCTGATTTTTCCCGAAGCTTCGCTCGACGTGCTGGCACAACAGATCGTGGCCTGCTGTGCGGCCTCGGGCAGCGCCGCTGCGGGCGAAAAGTCTGGCGATGAAGGCGCGGCCAAGGCGAACGACGGGTGGGACGAGGATGAGTTATTCGCGCTGGTAAAACGCTCCTATCCCTACAGGAATCTTACGCGGCAGACGTTTGACGAAGTGCTCGCGATGTTGTCGGAAGGCATTGCTTCGCAGCGCGGGCGATATGGAGCTTATCTGCATCACGACCGCATCAATCGCAAGCTACGGGCGCGGCGTGGGGCGCGCCTGGCAGCCATCACCAGTGGCGGCGCCATTCCGGACAATTCCCTGTTTACGGTCGTAGCTGAACCGGATGGTGGCGTGGTGGGAACGGTCGACGAGGATTTTGCCGTCGAAAGTATGGCTGGAGACGTCATGCTGCTCGGCAATACCTCGTGGCGGATTCGGCGCGTGGAATCGAAGTCGTCACGAATGCTGGTTGAAGATGCACACGGTAGTCCGCCGAACGTGCCGTTCTGGCGCGGAGAAGCTCCGGCTCGAACCGAGGAACTTTCGGCGCAGTTGGGCGAGTTGCGTAAAGAGATCAGCGATCGTCTGCCGGGCGTGGTTCCGGTGGAAGGATGGCGAAATTTGCCGGTGGTTGCTGAGGCGGTGACTTGGCTGCGCGAGGAATGCGGTCTCGATGTAGCGGGCGCCGAACAGTTGATCCAATACACGCTCGATGGACGCGCCGTATTGGGCGATGTGCCGACGCAGACGACGATCATTGCCGAACGTTTCTTCGACGAGGGCGGCGGGATGCAATTGATTATCCACGCGCCCTTTGGCGGGCGCATCAACAAGGCTTGGGGACTGGCGCTCCGCAAGCGTTTCTGCCGCGACTTCAACTTCGAACTGCAGGCGGCGGCGACCGACAACGGATTGAACATCGCGCTTGCCGAGCAACACAGTTTCCCCCTGGCCGATGTTTTTCAGTTCTTACATTCGGAAACGATGCCGCCGATTCTCGAACAGGCGGCGCTGGCTTCGCCGATCTTTGCGACACGCTGGCGATGGGATGCGACGCGTGCGCTGGCGCTGTTGCGGTTTCAGGGTGGGAAAAAAGTTCCTCCGCAGATTCAGCGCATGAGGTCGGATGACTTGCTCGCGTCGGTATTTCCGGATGTCGCGGCTTGCCAGGAGAACATCGAAGGTGACATTAAGATTCCCGATCATCCACTGGTGCGCGAGGTCATGAAAGACGTGCTCACCGAGGCGCTGGATATTGACGGCCTGAACGAAGTGTTGCGCGGCATTGAGGCGGGACGCATTCGTTGCCTTGCGGTTGATACTCCCGTGCCATCGCAGTTTTCGCACGAGATTCTCAATGCGAATCCGTATGCGTATCTGGACGATGCGCCACTCGAAGAACGCCGCGCTCGCGCAGTCGAGATGCGGCGCGTATTGCCCGCGTCAGTGCTCGAGGAAGTTGGCGCACTCGATCCGGCTGCCATTGAGCAGGTAAAACGCGAGGCGTGGCCGGATGTGCGTGACGCCGATGAACTACATGACGTGCTGCATACATTGGTAATGTTGCCCGATGACCGTTCTCAGTTCCCGGTTTCCACTTCTCAGCAGGAACCGACGGCCGCCAGCTGGAGTGAATTCTTCGAGCGGCTGCAAACCGAGAATCGAGCCTTTGTGGCGGAGGCTGCGGGTAAACGCTTTTGGGTTGCCGTGGAACGGGAAGAATGGTTCCGCGCAATCCATCCTATTGGGACTGCGCTAGGCTCCGTCACCAGACAAGCGGGAGACTCGGCGAGCAACCTCCCGACGCCGAGTTTCGATGATGCGATTCTCGCGGCGGTGCAGGGATGGATCGCGCATCTCGGCCCTACCACGGCATCGGAGATCGGCGGGTTGCTCGGGCTTCCTGCAAATGAGATTGAAAAAGCTTTGCTGCGCATCGAGGCCAGCGGAACAATTCTGCGCGGCAGATTCAGACCCCTTGAATCGCGGCAGGGTGATGGGCGAGCTGCAATCGTTCGGGCGGATGAGCATACGAGGTCAGGCGTAGAACCTGAAACGGAGTGGTGCGAGCGGCGATTGCTGGCGCGAATTCATCGTTTGACGGTCGCAACTCTGCGCAAGCAGATTGCACCAGTGACCGCGTCGCAATTCATGAACTGGCTACTGCGCTGGCAGCATGTCGCTCCGGGAACGCAAGTGCGTGGCGAGCACGGAACGCTGGAGGTGATCCGGCAGTTACAGGGTTTTGAGATTCCGGCGAGCGCGTGGGAACGATTTGTGCTGGCGCGCAGAATCTCTGATTATGATCCGGCAAATCTCGATCAGCTTTGCCTGGCAGGCGCGGTGGGATGGGGACGGCTGTCGCCGCATCCGGCAACGCTCGAGGCCGTAGGCACCGACGCGAATGGCCGCGAGAACCGGCGGCGTGTAATTCCCACGCGAGTGGCGCCGATTGCGTTCTTTGTCCGCGAAGATGCGGATTGGATGCGAGCGCATCATCCCGGAGCCGAAGATTCGGCTACGTCGTTCTTGAGTCCGGTTGCGCAGGCGGTGCTTGAGCTTTTGAAGCAGCGCGGGGCGTTGTTTTTTCCCGACATGGTGCGCGCAACGGGCCGTCTGAAGGCAGAAGTGGAAACCGGGCTCTGGGAACTGGTGGCAGCAGGACTCGTGACTGCCGATGGATTCGAAAACTTGCGCGCGCTGGTGACGCCGAAGAGCGCTTCGGGCAGTGGGATGGGGAAGGTGCGCCGCCCGCGTCACGCTCCTGGACGCTGGTCGTTATTGCACACCGATGGCGCCGATCGCGATCGCAGTGTCGAATCCTGCTGCTGGATGTTGTTGCGGCGCTACGGCGTGGTTTTTCGCGATTTGCTGGCGCGCGAAACCAATCTGCCGCGGTGGCGCGAACTGCAGATCGGCTATCGACGTCTTGAAGATCGCGGTGAGATTCGCGGCGGGCGCTTCGTCGATGGATTTCTGGGCGAGCAGTTCGCGCTTCCCGAGGCGGTGGAATCGTTGCGCGCACAACGCAAGATGCCAGCGAATCCGAATGCCGAGCGCGTAGTTATCTCTGCCGCCGATCCGCTGAATCTGGTGGGCATCATCGTTCCCGGCGAGCGCATTCCCGCAATCTCGGGCGGCAGCGTTACCTTCCGCGACGGCGTATGGGACACGGAGGATGCACTGACTGCTTCGGGATATCAGGCTTCTAGCTTCTAATCTCGTGTTCGGGCCGCGTTTCTCAGGGCAGTTTCAGTTTCAAAAGTACCTGCGGATTCAGATAGACTCCTTGCCAGCGAACAGCGAGATGCAGGTGTGGACCGGTAGCGCGGCCGGTGCCACCACTGATTCCGATTTCTTCGCCTTTCTTGACGTCGTCTCCTTCTTTGATTAGAAACTTCGACAGATGCAGATAGAGAGACAGCAAGCCTTGGCCATGATCGATGACTACGCAGTTTCCTTCAAAGAACAGCGGCCGCGCCAGGATCACATGGCCATCATTCACGGCCGCGACGGCGGTTCCAGCGGGCACGCGGAAGTCGAGTCCTTCATGCCGGCTCTGCACAGACCCGTTGAAGACGCGCTCAACTCCGAAGACATCTGAGATTTCGGCATTCACCGGAGGCGTGAACGATCCCTTCCATTCGCGGACGGGGGTAACGGTTTTAAAAGTTTCGGTTTTAATCTCCTTGTCTTCTGCGATCTCGCGCTGCTCTTCGGGACTGGGTGCGGTATAACGGGCGGGAACATTCAGCAGGAAACGGGGATAGCGCTGACGCTCCACGCGAATCTTCTTTTCGAATGAGAGCGGCTGCCCCGAAGAAGTCTCGGCATGAAGTTGGATGGAGTAGTTTCCGGGCTTGGTTTCAAGACTCACTCCCGCAAGGGCAAACCATGATGTGTGATCGGCGGATTTACTGGGATCGAAACTGAATGCAATGTCGTGGCCAAGCCAGCTTCCCGAAAGCGTGGGCACCGGCTTTGGCGTGACAACGCGGAAGAGCACCGGGCTTCCGTTCACGAGGTGGGTGGGTTGATTGACGACAGTCCAGTTGGTCGTCGGTTGAGGCGTCGCGCGCGATAGCGCCGGGGCCGAGGCAAGAACAGCCAAGGCGATACCAACGAAGAAATTCCGGGAATGTTCGCGCATCCGTCTTCAGGCTAGCATTTTAGGAGAGGAACATACATACTGCGGCGGTGATCTTACTGGTGCTCATGATAATGCAGAAGCCTTCGCACGGCACGCTTGCGGCATTTGCGTGACCGCGCGAACGATCCGCTGAAGCTCTAAATGGCGGTACACTGTTGCCGTGTGAGGGTCTCAGGCATGTTTGTGGAGATTGCCAAGCCGGTCACGCTAGTGCTCTGCATTCTTTCGTTGTACGGCGTCTTCTGCGCGGCGTTTCTCGATCCGGCAAGCGATCTGCAGCAGACGATCATCGAATCTCTTGGCTTATTGGCACTCGCCGGGGGAATTTCTCTTACAAGTGGACTGATTTTTCGCGAGGCGATGCCGAAAGCCCATAGTGGCGCGCCGCCGCTCAGAACCACGCTTCCCGTGCAGGTCTTCTGTTGGGCATCCGGGGTGATGCTGGTTGTGTTCATTCTGAGCTGGTACTTGAAAACCCACTGCATTTTCTACCGGGACATTCGCTTCTACTAAGAGACTGGTTGTTGTGGGCGGAGAGATTCAGCGCGTATGGCCAACTGCGCTGCGATGATACCGGCCCGAGTTGCGCGGCTCACAGATTTCCTGAATCGGAGAGGTAATAATAGGCTTGCTATAGGCCGGATGATGAAATTCCATCTGCATTCCGCGACCGATGAACCGCAGCTTGAGCATGGAACCGCCCCAAGTCGAACCGGCAATGATGACCTGCACGGGTTGCGGACAGTATTGTGGATGCCCCGAAATCAGCGCCGCACCTTCGCCCAGAAGTTGGGCGGTGTAGAAGTGGTGCTGGGTGCGGATTTGCAGTACGGTGTCGGGCAGAAGATCTTCAAGGAATACGCCTCCCTCGATTTCGGACTGGACGATATTCCGATTGACTTCGTCGCACAGGTTGGGATGAGGCATGAACATGGATTCCCTGGCTACGACTCCCCAAACGATTGTCTCACTGTATCGAGCTTCAGTCCCCATCACAACATGAATCTTGATTGCCATGTTACTTTGTGGCCAAAGACGAAACTGCATGTAAAGCGCGAGTGGCAGGGTTTTTGAGAGCGCAAGGCACCTGATAAACGGTTTCGGCGCTATGAATGTGCATGATTTTAAAGGGTGAAATGGGCTCTTTCTTCTCGGGATGGTCGGCGGCAAACCTGCGAGACCGAATCCGGCGTCTTGGTTCCCCAAGTGAAGAGCCACCGAAAATGAGGATGCGGGTACTCGAAACGGAGCGTTTGCTATTGCGTGAATTCGGCAGGGATGACGGGCAACACCTGACGAGTTGGCGGATGGATTCAGGAGCAGCGTACACGGCGGATGATGCGCAAGAGTTTCTCGATTTTTGTTTCCGTGAATACGCTCGCTGGGGAATCGGGCCATGGGGATTAGTTCTAAAACAAACTGGGATTCTGGTGGGGAACTCTGGTTTTTGTCGCATCAGTTCGAATCGCAAAACGGGAGAAGTCAACTACTTCGTCACGACGCATTATCGCGGACAGGGATTGGCATCCGAGGCTCTTGGGGCAATCATGGAATTCGGGTTGGGGGAGATCGGCTTCACACGGATCGAAGGCCGCTGCCCTCCTGAGAACGTGAGTTCAGAGCGGGTACTGCGGAAGACGGGAATGAAGTTCGAACGAATGATCCGGGAAAACTTGGACGACGGCGTTTCCAAAAACCGGTTCGCCGAGTTCAAGCTATACGCCATTCCGCGGAGAGATTTCAAACCATCGCAGGCTTATGTTCCGACAATCTCGCGCACTGCGCGCAAGCCCTGATCGATCGCGATATTGGTGTAGGCGTGGCCATCGGCATCTGAATTAGCGATTTTGATTCTTCCGAACGGCTGGCGGCCAATCACGCACGGACGTTCGGACTCAGGCCGATTCAGAGGCTCGAACAACTCGTTGTATTCGTAGGCATATCCGTGAGGCCAACGGTTGACGGTGATGGCTTCGATGTCGCGAGCTGGATCGAAACCTCCGGCTGAGAGCATACGACCCATCTGTTCTCTTACATTCCGCTCGAAGGTCGCAAACGTTGTGGTGACAAGTTCGAAACGTCCGGCCCGGTACTGATCCTTGCAGTCGAGGCCTGGCTCGCACGGGGTGCGGAGCAAATGCAGCAAGCAGGATTCACTCGGTGAACTGGGATAGTGGTAGGCCCCCATGGAGACGGGGAAATCCAACGTGATGTTGCTGTAGTAGGATCCTGGCGCGTAGATCGCGCTGATGCCAAGTTTCTGGAACGCTTCCGAGTTCCTGATTTGCACATTCGTGTAGACGAGAGGCAATTTCACACAATAGGCAAGGGCCTCTTTCTGCCTGGTTGACATCTCCGGGCACAAATAAGGAATGATCATGTTGTAACAGGCGAGGATGCAATTCGCGCCGCGGACACGATAGGCCTGCCCGCCACGAACGTAGGTGATAGCAACTTCCTTGGCGCTCGTCGGATCTCCGATGTGTGCGACTTTCACGGCGGTGCTGTTCAGGCGGATATGGATGGGCGATGAGGGATCGTCGAGGTTCGCATAATTGGCGCGAGCGGTGACGATATCCTCCATGGTGTCGCCGGGAAGGACGCCGGGAACCAGTGATCGCACCAGCATTCTGGCGATGGAAGCATTGCCGTCGGGAAAATGGAAGATATAGGGCTCGTCCTGCTCGGGATTTTCCTCGTGGCTCTTGGGGAGTTGCATTCCTTGAAAACCGGGAAAGCCTTCGCGGGCGCAGTCGTACGCTGAAACGGCGTCGATCCCAACACAATATAAATCGTGGGTCGAGGTCTGGAACACTTTGACCACATCAGGATGGACTTTGGCATACTGCAGGAGGAAATCTTTGTAGCTGGTTTTGATCAGCTTGGTTTTCTTCTGCTCCGGAGTCAGATCGGGCATGTAATCAACTTTGGCGTGTTGCAGGCGAAGAAGGTCTTTGCGGGCGGCCTCTGCGATTGGCATCTGCGCGACGTTTTCCATACCAAACTCGACGCCGAAATAGTGCAGTCCTTTCTCGTGTATCAGGCGGTCTGTCCCAAAAGTCTCCTTGTCGAAGAAGACGGCTTCTTCCAGGTGTCTCGAGTTGAACAATTTCTGGTCGTAGTATTCGTAGAAGCGCTGTACTTCGATTCCTAGTTCTTTCAGCAACCCGATCGAGTCTTTGCTGTAATTGCCGGGCGCTTCGATCGACTGTGTGCCACCGTATCCGAGCAAGAGCCGTTTTCCGGCGCGGAACTCGTTTCGTTTGGCGTGGCCGCCAAAATCGTCGTGGTTGTCGAGGAGCAGAATTCTGGATTGTGTTCCGGCAAACTTGCGATAGAAGTGAGCAGCCGCCAGTCCGCTTATACCGGCGCCTACGATAACCAGGTCATAGGATTCGCCGCTATCGACGGGATCAGGCCATGACTTGCCATCGCGGAGCGCGTGCGCCACCTCCCAGGAACCGTCATGACTGCCTCGCATGCCGGTTTTCGCTGGAGGGTAATAACCGGGGTCCTTCTCTGGAGCGAACGCGGGCGGAGGTACATCGAAGGCGTCAAGCCAACTGGAGTTTGGGATCAGAGACGTTCCCACGGCAATGCTGATTCCGTTGAGGAAATCGCGCCGGGTAATCTCCCGGTCCATCCCTAATTCATGATCTCTATTTTTGTCTTTATCATTATCATCTTTGTGTCTGTCGCCCATTCGGTATTTGTTGCCCACTGGCTTCCCTTCCCCAAAATAACGAATTGCAGGTTCTTTGCTGCGATATTGTTTTCACGAAGCAAGCCGTTAGCGCCGAGCAGCCGCTGCGGGCCTTTCGCGTTTCCTGGCCAGATTAAGGAGATTGCGGTCCTCACGATACACGCGGGGCAACCGACTTGTAAATTCTTCTAAAATGTCGGAGAGATTTGGTGGACCTGGTCGGGATCGAACCGACGACCTCTTCCATGCCATGGAACTGTAGAAAGTGTAAGTTATTGACGGCAAAGGGTCAAAAAATCGGCTATGCCGGAAAAAACCGGAAAAATAGCCGGTTTTGACACCAAATTTGACACCAACTTTGGGCCAAGGGCTGATAGTGGCGGATCAGCCCACTTCCGCAGACCTGTAGCGAACGGAAACGGACTGCAACCCTGAGAACAGCATGGATTATTGCAATGGTCACTGCTGCATTCCTCCATCGTAGGTAAGATCTTTGCGCTGACTTCGGCCCCAGACGTTCCTCGTGAGAACAGCGCCGAACTTCGAACGATACAAGAAATAGACCAGCGTGGGGAACCATCAGTCTGGTATCAGTTGCGCCTGGCACGCAGCCGATAGGCTCTTACGAGCAGCGAAATTGCCAACCACCCACCCAATACTGCTATCGGAACCGCAACCACTCGAGGCCAGAGAATCGCGACCACCGTCAGTGGCAATAGCAAACAGGCCACGATAAACATGATTCTGGCTTCAGCCGGGCCCAAAACCCGATGACTGGTGATAGCCGCTCCCACTGCGTTGCCGATCCGAAGAACTCCGGCGGCAGCACGCCCGGCGCTTCCGGATGCGGTTTTCTGTGGAGGCCCGTTCCCCGTTCGCTCAACTGCTGGGCGTACGCGGTTCTTGTCTCGCAGAACAATCTCGATCGAATGGGCCAAGTCCTGCAAATACATCTTCTCCATCTTCTGTGAAAACGGTTCGTCCTCTGCGATCACGTCCAGTTCCCAGTTTCCCATCCAGCTGGCCAGGTTGAGATTAGTCGAACCCACCCGCGCCCAGCGGCCATCTGCGACTGCCGTCTTGGCATGCACCATGGAACCAGTCCATTCAAATATCCGTACCCCTCCTTCCAACAGTCCGCGGAACCCAGCTCGCGACACCGCACGCATCATCGGAATATCGCTAGCCCGTGGCACCAGGAGCCTTACATCCACGCCATCCTTCGCCGCAGCCTTCAGGGCTTCCACGTAAGACGTTGTTCCTACGAAGTAGGGATCTGTCAGCCATATCGAACGCCGGGCAATCGCGGCAATCAGTTGATCCAACCGGTAAACACCGGCGATCGTGGGCATGCTGGCCATGACGCGTAGCGCCACGTCCCCGGCCGCCGGAATGGCTCCTCTCTCGTGAGGGAGTTCTTCTTCGGGGATCGGCGAGCCGAGGGTTGCCCACATGGTTTCAAACGCCTGCTCGATATCGACGACGGCAGGTCCCTCGATCACAACGCCTGTGTCACGCCAGGGTTCGATGCCATGGATTGGATCGCCCAGCCACGGGCGACCCACACAGAGGCCGCTGATGAAAGCGATCCGGCTGTCGACCGAAAGCATCTTGCGGTGATCACGACTCAGCCAGCCCAGAGGGCTGTCGAGATGCGGTGGGTTGCAGCACCTAACCTGCACTCCTGCCTGACGCAGTGGGTTCCAAAACCGGCTGGATGTTGCGCCCAGTGCTCCTAACCAGTCGTAGATCAGTCTTACCCGGACGCCTCGACGAGCTTGGGTAGCCAGCGCTTCGGCAAACTGTTCGCCGACGTCGTCAGAATGAATGATGTAGTTCTCGAAGTGAACTCTGCTCTCGGCTGAACGGATCGCTTCCAGCCAGGCAGGATAATTTTCGGTCGCGTCCCGAAGGACACTCATCCTATTTCCAGGAACTAAGGGGGCACCCGCAGCTCGGGAAAAAGCCTGTTCCGCCAGAGCGCGAAGTGGCGTGACCGTTTTATCGGGCTGATGCTTAGAAGCTGGCTGGCTTGTAGTAGTAATCATGGCCAGTTTGTCGGATGGTGTGAACGGCCGGCTATATCCGCGGTACGCCGACCGTACGACATCTTCCGTACCTGACAACAAAACCCTATTCTCGCATCTCGTTGCCCTCCTGATGTTTCTCCCAAAATGCGACCAAAGCGTTGGAGAAAAGCAAGAAGAGTAGGACGAAGAAATGCGGCCAGCGCTTCACCGTACGCCGCAAGTCGATCCTCAATGACAATCACGCGGAACTAGGCGGATTTCTTCTCCTCAACGTCTGTGTACTCAGCGTCAATCACGCCCTCGTCTTGACTGGGCTGGCCACCGGCTGCGGAATTGACACCGCCACTCGGACCAGCGCCAGACGCGCTTTGCGGTTGTGCTTTGCTGTACATCTGCTCCGCAAGCTTGTGCGATACCTGCGTCAGACGCTCGCGAGCTTCGTCCATTTGATGCTTGTCCGCGGACTCCATGACCCTCTTGGCATCGGCGAGCGAGTTTTCAACCTCGCCGCGTTCCGAGCCCGAAATCTTGTCGCCGTGATCGTGCAGCATCTTCTCCACGTTGTAAACCGTGGAGTCCAGTTGATTCTTCGCTTCGATCTGTTCGCGTCTGATTTTGTCATCCGCTGCGTGCGACTCGGCTTCTTTTGTCATACGCTCGATGTCCTGTTTGCTTAAACCCGACGACGAAGTGATGGTGATCTTCTGGTCCTTGCCCGTCGCCATGTCTTTCGCGGCTACGTTAAGGATGCCGTTTGCATCGACGTCGAATGTGACCTCGATCTGAGGCACTCCACGTGGAGCGGGCGGAATCCCATTCAGCTGGAACTTCCCAAGTGTCCGGTTTTGGTCTGCCATGGTGCGCTCGCCCTGCAGAACGTGAACTTCGACCGAGGACTGATTGTCCGCGGCAGTCGAAAACTTTTCCGTCTTGCGCGTCGGAATCGTCGTATTGCGTGGAATCATAGGCGTCGATACGGAGCCTTGGGTCTCGATCGACAGTGTAAGTGGGGTCACATCGAGAAGTAGAAGATCCTTCACTTCGCCTTTAAGCACACCTCCCTGAAGCGCGGCTCCTACAGCAACCACCTCATCGGGGTTCACGCTCTTGTCGCCTTCTTTGCCGAACAGTTCCTTCACCAGCCGCTGAATGCGTGGCATGCGGGTCTGTCCCCCAACGAGTACGACTTCGTTGATCTTGCCGATATCTACACTCCCATCCTTCATGCACTGATTGCAGGGCGGTACGGAGCGCTGCACAAGATCCTCAACCATCGACTCCAGTTTTGCGCGCGTCAGTTTCTTGACGAGATGTTTGGGGCCGTTGGCATCGGCCGTGATGAACGGCAGGTTGATTTCGGTCTCCATGGTGGAAGACAGTTCGATCTTGGCACGCTCGGCGGCATCCCGCAGTCTCTGCAGCGCCATCTCGTTGCCCTTGGCTCGCAGATCGAGACCTTCATCCTTTCTGAACTCATCAATCAACCAATCGACCAACCGCTGGTCGATATTGTCGCCGCCAAGATGCGTATCCCCGTTCGTGGCCGCAACCTCGATAAGACCTTCTCCGACGTGCAGAATGGAAATGTCAAATGTCCCGCCACCAAAGTCGTAAACAGCGATCGTCTCGTCCTTCTTCTTATCCAGGCCGTAGGCAAGGGCAGCCGCCGTAGGCTCGTTGATAATGCGCTTCACGTCGAGTCCGGCAATCTTGCCGGCATCTTTGGTCGCCTGTCGTTGCGCGTCATTGAAATATGCGGGGACAGTGATAACTGCCTCGGTCACTTTTTCGCCCAGGTAATCTTCCGCTGCTTTTTTGAGCTTCTGAAGAATCATGGCTGAGATCTGCGGCGGAGTGTATTTCTTGCCTTGGGCAACAATCACCACATGGTCGCCGTCGGCCTCAACTTTGTAGGGCACCATTTTCAACTCTTCGCCAATTTCGTTGTGGCGGCGTCCCATGAAGCGCTTGATCGAATAAATTGTATTTTCGGGATTGGTAGTGGCCTGGCGCCTTGCGACTTGTCCGACGAGAATCTCGCCAGTCTTCGTAAAAGCGACGACCGATGGTGTGGTGCGGCTGCCTTCTTCGTTGGGGATGACCTTGGCTTCGCCTCCATCCATAACCGCTACAACCGAATTCGTAGTACCGAGATCAATTCCGATAGTTTTAGCCATGATTGCGATCTCCTGAACTTGCAACGACTCTAAAGAATAGTGAACTGCCGAACGCTTCAAATGATTGTGGATGTTTGTGGTGCCGTCTCAGTACCCATCGCCCATGCCACCACGTCCGCCGGCCGGGGCTCCCGTTGTTTCTTCCTTAATGTCGGCGACTAGAGCTTCGGTGGTCAGCATGAGCGCCGCAATGGATCCGGCATTGGTGAGAGCTGTGCGCACGACTTTCGTCGGGTCGAGGACCCCGGCTTTAACCAAGTCTTCGTACTCTGCCGTCAACGCGTTGTAGCCGAAGTTCTGGTCCTTCGATTCGAGCACCTTGCCGAGCACGATGGCGCCCTCTTCGCCGGCGTTCTCGGCAATCTGGCGGAGCGGTTCCTGCAGAGCGCGCTTCACAATGTTGATGCCGATCTGCTCGTCACCCTCCAGTTTCAACTTGTTGAGAGCCGTCGCACACCTCGCCAGAGCGACTCCTCCGCCGGGGACAATGCCTTCCTCCACCGCAGCGCGAGTCGCGTGCATGGCGTCTTCGACGCGAGCTTTCGTCTCTTTCATTTCGGTCTCGGTGGCCGCACCCACTTTAATCACAGCTACGCCACCCACGAGTTTCGCTAACCGCTCCTGCAGTTTCTCGCGGTCGTAGTCACTCGTCGTCTTTTCAATCTGGCCGCGAATTTCCTTCACGCGGCCCTCGACGTCACCTTTCTTGCCTTTGCCTTCGATGATGGTGGTGGTGTCTTTGACGATGGTGATCTTTTTTGCCTGTCCAAGATCTTCAATCTTCACGTTTTCCAGCATGATACCGAGATCTTCGGTGATGGCTTTTCCGCCGGTGAGGGTCGCGATGTCCTGCAACATGGCCTTGCGCCGGTCGCCGAAGCCGGGAGCCTTCACAGCCGCAACTTGCAGTGTTCCACGCAGTTTATTGACCACCAGAGTAGCAAGGGCTTCTCCCTCGACGTCTTCGGCGATGATGACGAGCGGCTTGGCGCTCTTTGCGATCTGTTCGAGCAGCGGCAGCAAGTCCTTCATCGAACTGATCTTTTTTTCGTAGATGAGGACGTAGCCGTTCTCGAATTCAACTTCCATGCGCTCGGGATCAGTGACGAAATAAGGGGAGAGATAGCCGCGGTCGAACTGCATGCCTTCTACAACTTCGAGCTGAGTTTCGAGGGTCTTCGACTCTTCCACGGTAATAACGCCGTCCTTGCCCACCTTCTTCATGGCGTCCGCGATGATATGGCCAATGGTCTCGTCGTTATTGGCGGAGATACTGCCGACCTGGGCGATCATGTCGCCGGTGACTGGCTTGGAGAACTTGTCGAGTTCGCCGTTCTTGCGCTCGCCGGTCTTCGGATCAATGTTGCCGCAAATCGCGTCGATAGCTTTCTCGATCCCGCGCTTCATGGCCATCGGATTGGCGCCGGCCGCGACGGTCCGGACGCCTTCACGGTAGATGGCCTGGGCCAAGACGGTGGCAGTTGTCGTTCCGTCACCGGCAACGTCGGAAGTTTTGCTGGCGACCTCGCGGACCATCTGGGCGCCTATGTTCTCAAGGCCGTCCTGCAGTTCGATCTCTTTTGCAACGGTGACGCCGTCCTTGGTGATAGTGGGAGATCCGAACTTCTTCTCGATGACTACGTTCCGACCCCTGGGGCCGAGAGTAACCTTCACAGCGTCCGCCAACAAGTTCACACCGCGCAAGATGGCCTGCCGCGACTCTTCTCCGTGTACGATTTGCTTTGCCATGATTCTTTCTCCTTGCAAGTAATGTCGTCAGATTTCGCTGAGGCCGCGAGTTTATTTCTGGTGGAGCTGGCTTCTCTTGTGGCCGCGCGCGCAAACTAAACCCTGCGGTCGCGGCAAGAACAGGAGACTGCGATCCTTACTTACGAGCACCGACGGTTTCGCGAGCGATGACGCTTTCTTTCTTAGCCGTACCCGTCACGATCCCCAGTACCTCTTCTTCCTTCATGATGAGGAAGCCTTCGCCATCGAGTTTGATCTCGGTGCCGGAGTATTTGCCGAAAAGAATGGTGTCGCCTTCTTTGACAGTGAGTGGGAACAATCTGCCTTCCTCGTTGGTCTTGCCCTTTCCCACAGAGATAATCGTGCCCTCCTGTGGTTTATCCTTCGCAGAGTCAGGGATGATGAGGCCCCCGCGAGTTGTTCCCAGTTCTTCTTCGCGGCGCACCAGGATGCGGTCATGCAGTGGAGTAAATTTCGTTGCCATAATTGCCAAACTCCTTTTAATTTGTGATCGCGGCACAGACGAAGTAGTCCGATCCGACAATGTTCTTCACCGAGTATGTTCCGGATAGTGATACGAAACTGATCAAGATTGACCACCGCGCATTCCCACTGCGTTGGATTCCGTGAGATATCGCACCTTCGGTGGGCAAGTCTCACGCACGTGCTCCAAATAGCGACCCTACTCCCGCGGTCACCGCCATCGCGAGAGCTCCCCAGAATGTGACGCGCAAGGCACCAACAAGCACGCCAGCTCCACCTGCGTGTGCTGCCAAGCCACCTAGGAGCGCCAGGAACATCAACGAACTACCGGCGACAAGCGGTATAACCATGGTTCGCGAGGCCATGCTGGCGACCAATAGAGGCATGACTGCCCCAACCGCGAAGCTGCAAGCCGATGCCAACGCTGCCTGAATCGGACGCGCGCGGGAAGCGTCGGAGATGCCGAGTTCGTCGCGGGCATGTGCGCCGATCGCGTCGTGGGCCATCAACTGTTGGGCGACCTGTTTCGCGAGCACAGGGTCGAGGCCGCGAGCGACATAGATTGCCGCCAGTTCAATATGTTCGCCCTTGTCGTCGGTTTTGAGCTCCGCACGCTCCAGTTGGAGGTCGGCGTTTTCGGTGTCTGCCTGTGAGTGGACAGATACGTACTCACCCGCAGCCATCGACATGGCCCCGGCCACAAGGCCGGCGACGCCTGCGACCACCACGCTGCTGTGAGTCGCGTGTGCAGCTGCGACACCCAAGACCAGACTGGATGTTGAGAGAATCCCGTCGTTCGCGCCTAACACTGCCGCGCGCAACCAACCGATGCGCGATGTGCGGTGTCGTTCGATATTGTTTACTAGCATGCTCAAGGACTTGGCCGATCATGCCGCCGCTGTCCTGTTTCCCGCAAAGGTGCGAGAGGCTATGGACTGCTTTGTCTGGTTTTCGTCAATCCGGACGGATCGTACCCCAGTTCGCGAACGCGGGTAACGATTTGTCCATAGACTGATTCGGTGAGTTGAGAAGAACGGCTGAGTATCCAGAGGTATTTCCGATTAGGCTCGCCGATGATCGCGTAGCTGTAATCGGGCGGCAAGTCGATGATCCAGTAATTGCCGGAGAACGGCCAGAAGAATGTGACCTTGAGCTTGGCATTCGTCTTCTTGTCCACGACACTAGCCGTGCCCTTTGACCTCTTCACCTGGCCGTCCGCTCTTCGACATTCGTTCAGAACCTCGATCATGCCGCTGGAAAGAGCAGTGTAGGTTGCGGTCACATCGGATGCGCAGTCCTTTTCGAATCGCGTGGGATACCGCGCAATCTCATACCAGCGGCGGACGTAACGAGTCAGATCGACGTGAGAGACCGTTTGCAGCGATCCCTTCGATCCCGCGAAGGCCATCTTGCCGACGACCACAGCAACTCCGAGAAGGAAGAATGCACTCGTTCGCATAGATAACCGACTCAAGCCACCAGTATGACCTTCCCGATCCCGCCCTTTTCCGCCATCGGGCTCGCATGCCGGATATCTGACAGTTTGAATTCTCGCCGGATGGGAATCGAGAATTTGCCTGCCGCAACGTCGTATGCGAGTTGTTCAAGTCTTAAAGAATCGGGCTGCGCAAAAATTTCCTCAACGCGGAGATCGCGCCCATTGGCCGCATCAGGCTTGCCTAGAACGGTTGCCAGTACCCCATTCTTTTTGATGTGTGGGATGAGTGAAACGATGACCTCGTGTCCAACTGTATCGGCAACGGCATCGAGTTCCTTTAGGCTGGCGATTTCTGATTTGCTATCCAATGCCAGTATTCTGTCGGCGCCGAGCCCTTCCGCCTCTTTCGTTTGCGTGGAGCGCACTCCTGCAATTACATGTGCTCCATGTTGTCGAGCGACATGCACAGCAGCGCGCCCGACTCCCCCCACGGCTCCAGTGATCAATATTGTTTCTCCGGATCTCGGCCTGATCCCTTTCTCGATGAGTTGCGCTCCAGTAAGGACCACCAGTGGAAGTGCTGCCGCCTGCTCAAAGCTAAGGCCCGAAGGAATGAGAGCCAGATCGTCTGCCTTGCACAGAACGTATTCTGCATACGAATGATTTACGAGGCCAAGGACACGCTCGCCAATCTTTCTGGTTTTGACTCCATCTCCCAGGCCAACCACTTCACCGGCCAAGTCACGCCCTAGAATGGCCGGGAACTGCAAAGGCATGAACGCCTTCAGATCGCCACGGCGGAGCTTCCAGTCGATGGGGTTGATGCTGGTCGCCGCCATCCTGACCAACACTTCTCCCGGTCGTGGCTTAAGGTTAGGTGTATCACCGTAGGACAACTGGTTCACGTCACCGTAGCCGCGCACTAGGACTGCTTTCATGGGTAAGATTCCTCTTCTTGGAGTTGCCGATGCCCTGATTGATATTTGGTTTTGATGTCGGTAAATCAAGTCTCAAGCCTCATGCCTTAGATAGGCTGATCAATTCTGATCAGTATTGCCAGGGTGGTTCGGCGACTCTATGAAGGGCGCGAAGGGTTAACTTGGAAAGGAATGCAAACATGCCTCCGATCACGAACAACCGGGATAACAACGAAATTGCTCTTGATCGAGAGGTCTTGTTCCATGCGGGCAGCCTCCGCACGTCGGGCTCGCGTGTTTCATCAGGCAGGAGAACGCCTTCGGTTGAGCAGCGGAGACGGCGCTGACAAGCAAATCGGTTGGAAATGAAAAACGCAGGCAGCGGGAACAGAGAGGCCTAAGATGAAGGTTACGCAGATATTTCGATCGTCAAAGGATGAGCGAGTGATCAGTGAACTTACAATTGGCGAAGCTGATCAGGCCCCGATTCCCGTCGCGGGAGACAACGTTCGCTGGATCGTCAAAGATAAAGTGTATTCCGGTCGCGTCGAATCCAGGCTCGTTTCCTACAGCGCTCCCGACAAAATTGGCCTCGAAAGATCGGACGAAGTCGATATCACTGCCGTGCTAACGGTGGAGTTGTCCTGATCACAGAATGGGACTTCAGGTCGCACACGAGGCCCGTGGTGGTGGTGAAGCCTGGCGTGGCCTCGGTTCTCGCGACCTGTACGCTTAGAGGCGAAAAACGGCAGGGGGCTCGGCCAATCTAAGGAAAAAGGTCAACAATCATGAAGAACGTCCAAAGGTCCGTAACCATCTCAGAGTCCGGATTGAGCAAGCAGATGGCCGCAAACGACGATTCCGCGGCCGATGAGGAAGAGGTTGACGAGCAAATTGAGGGCGATAACGTGGAGAAGGAAGCACGCGAAAATGGAACGATCGCCCCCGCCGCAATCATGCGAAGTAACAAAGAAATCAAAACTGCCGATGATGCTGTGGCCGCCAGGGAAGAAGTTGAAGAGTAAGCGGAGGAAGCCATTTATTCGACGCCAAAGCTTTAAGAGTTGCGACCAATCAATGGGCGAAAGCAGGCATCTCATGAACGACAGAGTTTCTAACGATAATGCAGCGATTTATCTGGTTGGAGCCGGCATTGCCTCGCTCGCAGCCGCAGCCTTTCTGATTCGTGATGGAGACATTCCCGGCCATCACATCACAATCCTGGAAGAGTCGGCCAAAGTCGGCGGCAGCCTCGATGCTGCCGGCACTTCCGAAGGCGGATATACCATGCGCGGCGGGCGCATGATCGAGAGCAAGTATCTATGCACCTTCGATCTGTTTTCGTCCATCCCAACCCTCGACACCACCAAGACGGTTACGAAGGAGATATTGGATTGGAATGAGACGATGAAAACCTCATCGAAATCGAGGCTGTTTCGCAATGGACATCGCATCGACGCTCCTGCGTTCGGCCTCAGCGAAAAAGATATTCTTACCATCGAACGTTTGGAACTTGAGCCGGAAGGACTGCTGGGACGGACCAGTATTGCGGACCAGTTCGGCCCGTCTTTCTTTAAAACAGACTTCTGGTTCATGTGGTGTACGACTTTTGCTTTTCAACCTTGGCACAGCGCAGTCGAATTCAAGCGCTATCTGGTCCGCTTCACTCATATGGTGTCGGGATTTAACACCCTTACCGGCATTATGCGAACGGTTTATAACCAGTACGATTCCATGGTGCGTCCTCTCCAGAAATGGCTGCAAGAACGCGGCGTTAAGTTTCAACTCAACACCCGTGTCACCAATCTTGCCATCCGCGACGATTCTGCGGGCTACGCAGTGGAGCGCATTATTTGTGATCGAGAGGGCCGGGCGGAGGAAATTAAGATAGGCGCAACAGACAAGGTAATCGTTACGCTCGGTTCGATGACCGAAGCTTCAAGTCTCGGGTCTATGGATTCTGCGCCCGCCCTTCCTGAGGGCAAACCTGAGGGTGCTTCCTGGGATCTGTGGGAAAAGATCGCCGCCGACCGGCCGCAGTTCGGCCATCCGATCAACTTCAGCGACTTTCTCGAAGAATCCAAGTGGGTGTCGTTCACCACGACTCTTCGCGACCCGGCTTTCTTTCGGCTCATTGGCGATCTTACCGGCAACGTTCCGGGCGAAGGCGGACTCATTACCTTCCCCGAGTCGAGTTGGTTGGCGTCGATCGTATTGCCTCACCAGCCGCATTTCATTGGGCAACCCGCAGACGTCGATGTGTTCTGGGGGTACGGTCTCTCCGTCGATAAGTTGGGCGACTTCGTGAAGCAGCCAATGTCGGGGTGTTCCGGGCGGGAGATTATGATGGAGATCATGGGCCACCTGCGCATCGACGCAGAGTCTAAGAAAATACTTGAAACCAGCACCTGCATCCCATGCATGATGCCCTTCATCACCAGCCAGTTTCTGCGCCGATCCAAGGGCGATCGCCCGCAGGTTGTACCGGAAGGCTCGAAGAATCTCGCCTTCGTTGGACAATTCTGCGAAATCCCGGACGACGTTGTATTCACCGTGGAGTATTCGATCCGCTCTGCCGCCATCGCTGTCTACGCTTTGCTGGGGCTGGATCGGAAACCACCCGCAATCTATAAAGGGAGCCACGATCCGCGAGTATTGCTGAAAGCTTTTCAGACTTTACACAACATGCAAGCTGCATAGCGCTGTACTGGACGGGCCGGGCGTTGAAGCCGATCCAAAGCGAACCTCGATTAAGGGACAATCACCGCTGATCCCTGCTCCGTTTCTTTCTTGACCGCTTCAAGCGCCTTATTCGCATCGTCGAGGGCGAATACCGTAACGTTGGGACGGATGCGGAGGTCATGCGCGATCTGGAGAAAGTCGCGGGCATCCTGGCGTGTCATATTCGCCACGCTGCGGATCTGCCGCTCGCCCCAGAGCAGTTTGTCGTAGTCGAAGGCGGGCATCTGATCGAGGTGAATGGCATTGATCGCCACTACACCGCCCTTGCGCAAACTAGCGAGGGCGCTCACGACTACCTTTCCGCTGGGCGCGAAGGTGATTGCCCGGTCGAGCGCCACGGGCGGCTTCTCATCTTCTTTACCGACCCAGGTCGCCCCAAGGGAAGCGGCTGTTTTTCGGTGAGATTCGCCTCTGGTTACGACGTAAACTTCGCATTTCCACGAGCGCAGAATGGCGATTGCTAAACTTGCGGAGCTGCCAAAACCAAAGAGTCCGACTCGCTCACCTTTCTCTACCCCCGCCACTCTTAAGCTGCGAAAGCCGATAATGCCCGCGCACAGCAAGGGCGCGACGTGCTCATCATCCAGACCTTTGGGCAGCGGGAACGTGAAATCTGAACGTGCCGCTACGTATTCAGCGTAGCCGCCATCCACCGTATATCCGGTGAAAACAGGGTTGTCGCAGAGATTCTCCATGCCGTGATGGCAGTACCAGCAATCGCCGTCGACGCCACCCATCCACGAAACGCCAACACGCGTTCCCAGCGGCAGGTCCTGGGTTTCGCCTTCGATCACTTCTCCGACGATTTGATGGCCGGGAATAAGGCGCGGCCGAATTGGCGGAAGGTCTCCTTCGACTATATGAAGGTCAGTGCGACATACTCCGCAGGCGACGACCCGCAGTAGAACGTGTCCCGGCTCGAGTTGCGGACGCGGAACATCTTCGACATGAAGGAACGATTGGGGCGAAGGAAGAGTTGAAGTGAAAATAGCGGCCCTCATTATGTGGGTTCTCCGAGGATCTAGAGGCGAGGATCCGCCGACTTGCGTCGGGACTTCGCCGCAATTGCGAATCTACGGCACATCGGATGCCGGCGATGAGCAAAACGGAACAGATTGTTGCTGCCGTCAATGCAATGCTGACCTAGCTTCCGGAGAGTGTGTTTACGACACCGTCCTGAGCGTTGCGGAGCAGGAGCACACAATTCAGAAACCTGAAGGAGAACCTTAATGACACCGACCAAGAAATGCGCACACCCCGCTTGCAACTGTGCACCGGCGGAAGGCAGCAAACACTGCAGCACCGCATGTGCCGACGCTAATGCCGGCACAAAGCTAACTTGCCAATGCCAACATTCGGGTTGCCAGAGTAAAGGCGTAAAGGCGTAGTGAACCATCCCTTCTGTGGCGCGGCGGCGATAGCTGTCGCGACTCTACAGTTCCGCATCCCGGAGAAATGGCATGGCTGGCGGAATCTAGGGTTGCCGGGGTTCAAAAAGATCATCTGGGAGTGGCGCGGAAGTTCGGTTTTGATTGCGCAACCTCGTAGATGACCACCTTCGCGATCACGTCGGTCAGTTCACTTCTTTGCCAGGCTTCCACTTCGGCTTGCCTGTCATCCGCCCAAAATCGTTGGCAGCCGTCGCAGGAACGCCCAGAATCCCACAAGCACAGACGAGATCCGCATTGCCCCGAAAAAATGCGAATGCTAGCTGTCACCTTCCAATCCTTTGGATTCGCAGATTAGCTAACCGGCAGGTTCATCGAATCCACTCGGGGTTTCTCACGATTATGAGCAACAGTGAACATCTTTCGGGATCAGGAATCTGGCAAGATAGCCTCGGTGAGATTCAAACTTATGTTTCAGACTGTCGTTTAAGACTGTTGTTTCATGCTCCCGTCGCAACAAAGTCGAAGGCAAACGCATCAGGCGTCCGCGCCCAGGGCTGCCGTCTCAACGCGTGAGAAGCTGGTTGAAGCTGCCGGTCACGTCTTCGCCGAGCGCGGCTATCACGCGACTACGGTGCGGGAAATCGTCAAGCGCTCGGGCGCCAATATCGCAGCGGTCAACTATCACTTTGGCGACAAATTAGGCCTGTATACAGAGGTATTGCAGCAATCGGTGCGTGCGGCTCGGGTGGATGCGATCAACAGCGCGCTTGATCAGAATGCACCTCCAGAGGACATCTTACGGGCGGTCATCAGGGCTCGCCTACAAAGCGTGGCCGAGCCACATTTACCGGACTGGCACTTTCGAATCATAGTGCACGAACTTGTGCAGCCCACACCAGCACTGTCGCGAGTGGTCAATGAAGTGTCCCGGCCGATTTACAAGCGACTGCTCGAACTGATCGGGGGCATCATCGATTTGCCTCCCAAGGATGAGAAGACCCGACTGTGCGCACACAGCGTGATGGGACAAATTCTTGTTTATGTCTTGGCAGGCCCGCTACTGGAGAAGCTTTGGCCGGGGTTAGAAATGACACCGGAGCAGGTGGACCGGATCGCTGAGCATATCTGGGACTTTTCGCTGGCATATCTACGGCAAGCAAATCCTGGTGTCGGCAAGCTACCGTGCGAGACGAGCTGAGGTAACAGATGACCGAACAGCGGGTGATCGGGACGCCCCAAGAACTTCCGGCGCACGACCAACCGAAACCGCCTCCTGCGCCGGTCGTGGGGAGCGTGTCTGGAATAGTCCAGCAATTGAAGCAAGAGCGGGACCGCGCACAGAAGGAAGTCAAGACTCTTGATGCAGCTATTGCCGCCTTGGGGAGTAATGGCTCCAATGCGCAGCCACTCCAGCCAAACCCGCACTCTCTTCCTGCCGCAGCGCTTCCAGCCCAAACAAAACCGCAACCAGCGCCTGTGGCAGGTCAGCCAACCCAACCAAACCTACAATCTGCCCCAGCGATAGCGCAGCCTGGTCAAGCAAAACCAAAACCCGCGCCGGCCGAGGCCAAGCCGCCCCACTCGATGGCCCGTCGAATCATCGTTCCGGTGGTTGTCATTCTGATTCTCGCGGCCGTCGGATTTGGTATTTGGAGACTGTTCTTCTACGTTCCTCCGCTACCAGCAAACATAGTGCCGGTCAGCGGTCGAATCGAAGGTGACGACTCGGCTGTGTCCCCCAAGACGAGCGGCCGTATTCTCGAAATCCGTGTGCGCGAGGGAGACCGTGTATCCACGGGAGACATCATCGCCGTGCTCGGCGACGAGCAATTGAGAGCACGCATAGAACAAGCGCAAGCCCAAGTTCAGCAAGCGCAAGCCAAGGCCAAGTCCGCCCGAGACCAGATTGCCGTTCTCGACGAACAATTGCGACAGGAAGAGGCGAACGTTGCCCAACAGGTAGCCGCCCAGGACATTGCCAACTTCGACAAGGAGGCATACACGCGACTGGCGCGATCGGGAGCCGTGGCCGAACGTCAAGGAAAACAGGCAGCGTCAACCGCGGACCAACAGGCAGCTGCTGTGGCTGGTGCCAAGCGCCGCGTAGCCGGAGTGAACATGCAACTGGCGCAGCAGCAGGCGACTATTGCCGACGCGATGGCGAGCATTGGTCAGGCCCAGGCGCAGCTCACTGAGGCGCGGGAAAATCATCAGGATCTGACCGTGAAGGCGCCTTTTGACGGAACGGTCGTAACGCGCGTGGCAGAACCGGGAGAGGTGATTACCGCAGGAACCCCGGTGATCACTTTGCTGGATCTCAGCAAGGTGTACCTGCGAGGTTTTGTTCCCGAGGGTCAGATCGGCAAGATCAAGGTCGGCCAGGCTGCGCATGTATATCTGGATTCGAATCCCAAGCAGCCGGTCGACGCTTACGTTTCGCGCATCGACCCGCAGGCGACGTTCACTCCCGAGAACACCTATTTCCGCGACGATCGTGTGAAACAAGTCGTCGGCCTAAAGCTGCAGCTGAAAGGAGCCCTGGGATATGCCAAACCGGGTATGCCGGCTGACGGCGAAGTCCTAGTTGTGGGCGATCAGTGGCCCGAAGAAAAGCGCAAATGACGGCCGCGACTTCCACTCCGCTAACTTGCAAACCGGGCTCCGCCAAACCCGGCTCCGATGGATTGGACACGAGTGCCATTCGAATTAGCGAGCTTTGGAAAAGCTACGGCAAACTAGAAGCCGTTCGCGGAATCACCTTTGAGGTAGGCGAAGGCGAGATCTTCGGCTTGATCGGCCCAGATGGTGCGGGAAAAACCTCGACGTTTCAGATTCTCGCCGGGGTCATGGAAGCGAGTTCGGGATCGGCTGAGGTTTTTGGCCAGCCGGCGCGCGAAGCGCGCTCCCAGACAGGTTATCTGACGCAAGCATTCAGCTTGTACCCCGATCTTACGGTTCTCGAAAACATTCGCTACGTCGGCGATTTGCGACGTGTCGCATCCGACGACATCGTGAAACGAGGCCGCCAGTATCTGCAGATGTTCGACATGGATCGATTCTCTACCCGCCTGGCCGGGCAGTTAAGCGGCGGAATGAAGCAGAAACTTTCGCTGGCTTGCGCCTTGGTGCCGCAACCTCGCGTGCTCGTGCTCGATGAGCCGACAACCGGCGTCGACCCAGTATCGCGGCGCGAGTTTTGGGACGCCCTGGCGCATCTGGCCGCCAAAGGCTTATCCATACTGATTTCGACGCCGTACATGGATGAGGCTGAAAGGTGCCATCGGATCGCGCTCATTCACAAAGGGGAGATCCAGCAAATCGGCACTCCGGCCGAATTACGAGAGAGTCTGGGCGCCAAGCGACTGGAAGTCCGCGTCGACAATTTGAGCGGAGCCGAACGCGTGTTGTCCGAGGTATCTGGTCCGAAGCAAGACATCATGGACGTGGAGCGTTTTGGTGATCGTCTTGACGTCCTTGCCCATGATCCAGACAAGGCGCGCCAAATCGTTGAAGAACTCTGTAGCAAAGCCGGCCTGCACGTCAGCGACGTTCGCGTTGATGAGCCCACTCTTGAGAACGTGTTCGTCGCCGGCCTGCGAGGTCTAGGCGAAGACTCGAAGAATCCACCGTTTCCTGGGCACCACGACCACTCGAACCTGCGCGGCCAGATTGCCGTCGGAGCGGACCATCTGACGAAACAGTTCGGAGCGTTTACTGCCGTCAAGAATGTGACTCTTGAGATTCCCTATGGAGAAATCTACGGCCTTCTGGGTGCAAACGGCGCCGGCAAGACAACCACGATCAGGATGCTGTGCGGACTGCTTGAGGCCACCTGCGGAAGCATGCGGCTGGCCGGCGAGCAGGGCAACCTGCGCTCGGAAAGCATTCGCCAGCAGATCGGTTACATGTCGCAGAAGTTCTCGCTCTACAACGATATGACCATCCGGGAAAATCTCAGCTTTTTCGCCGGCGTCTACGGCGTGCCCGCGAGCGAGCGCGACGAGAAAATCCGCTGGGTGGTGTCGTTCTCGGGACTCGAAGGGAAAGAAGACCAGATCACTGGCAGTCTGCCGGGAGGCTGGAAGCAGCGTGTCGCCTTCGGCGCCGCCATCATGCACGAACCGAGCGTGCTCTTTCTCGATGAGCCGACCTCTGGGGTCGATCCTCTGGCTCGGCGCGCTTTCTGGGTGATGATCAACCGCCTGGCCGACGCAGGCACGGCGATTCTTGTGACCACGCATTACCTCGAAGAATCGGAACAATGCAACCGCCTGGGCTTCATGGCCGGCGGAGAACTGGTGGCCCAAGGAACTCCGAGCGGCATCAAGAGCGCGCAAACCGGCCATTTACTTGAATTCATCGTCGACCAGCCGCAGCACGCCGCCGACGTGCTCAAGAGTGACACCGAGCGTTGGAGAGTTTCCCTGTTCGGCGATCGGCTCCACGTAGTCACCGACGAAGATGTTGAGGCAGGCAAACGGACCACGACCGAAAAGCTCGAAAGCAATGGAATCAAGGTAATCAGCGCACGTGAAGAGCCCTTCTCGCTCGAAGACGTATTTATCAGTGTGATCGAAAAAGCGCGCCAGCAGGGAAAAGTTTCAGCAGAAGAGTGAGCCGTAAGGAGTGCATGCCATGCGACGTGTAGTTGCGCAAGCCCGTAAAGAGCTGACGCAGATCTGCCGTGACTGGCGGACGCTGGCTCTCGCACTGGTGCTTCCCCTCGTTTTGTTGATCCTGATGAGCGTGTCTCTTTCGTTGACCGTAAACAATCTTCCCGTCATCGTGCAGGACTTTGACGATTCACCCGCTTCGCGTGATTTTCTAGACACGGTTCGTGCTTCCATCACTCTCCATGTCGTTGCCTGGCCGATCGATCGACGCCCCGAGGAGGCTCTCAGTTCAAACACGGCCAGGGCGGTGTTCATCATTCCGCCCCATTTCGGAAGGGACATGGCACTCGGAGCAAATTCTCCCATTCAATTGCTGGTGGACGCCTCTGACGCCAATACCGCGAAGCTTACGGCAGGTTACGCCAACGAGATTACGCGCGCCTACAATCAACGCATCGCTGGCACCCAAGGACTGGCGCTGGTCCAAACCGCCATCCGCCTCTGGTACAACCCTGGACTCTCCGCCAAGAAGTTTTACGGTCCAGGAATTTTCGTGCTGGGACTTTCGATGTTTCCTCCTTTGCTGGCGGCTCTCGCCATGGCAAAAGAGGGTGAACTGAAGACCATCCTACAAGTTTATGTGTCCAGCATCTCCGCCCACGAATTCCTGCTGGGAAAGATTCTTGCCTTTATGGTAGTCGCGCTCGCCGAGTGCGTAGTCATGCTCATCCTTCTTTTTACATATTTTGGTTTGGGGCTGGCGGGCGATCCAACCCCGTTCATCGTCGCCACGATTCTCTACACGTTCTGCGTGGCGGCCTTTGGAACCATGGTGGGAACGACGATTCCGAGCCAGGTCGCCGCGATGCAAGTGGTGGCCCTCGGCGGCTTCCTCCTGGTCTTTCTGCTTTCCGGCCTGATTTTTCCCATCGAAAACATCCCTGTGGGATTGCGTTGGATCTCGAATTTCATGTGGGGCCGGTACTACATCGAAGTCGTGCGGGATGCGCTCCTCCAAGGTGGTGGCTGGCTCGCCGACTGGTGGAAGGTCACGATCATCGGCATCATCGGCTCGGTTTTCTATGGGGTTGGCTGGTTCAGCATGCGCCGAATGCAGCTCAAAGCGTGAGCGAATGACGAATCCCTTGCAAAACGTCTTCAATCAGCGGTTCCGCGCACTGGTGGGCAAAGAGTTCAACCAGATCCGGCGCGATCGTCGTCTCATGATCTCTTTGATTCTTCCTCCCATTTTGCAACTGACGCTGTTTGGCTTCGCGTTGAGCGCGGCGGTGTCGAATGTTCGCCTCGGTGTCGTCGATGACAGCAAGACTCCGGAGAGCCGGGAGTTAATCGCGACCCTCACCGAGAGCGAAAGCTTTCGTCTTGGAGGCTACTATTTTTCGGTAGACGAACTCGGGGCATCAATCAGTCAGGGCAAGGTGGACGCTGGAGTGGTCATCCCCTACGACTATGCGCGGGATTTGCACCGCGGTCATTCAACCACGGTCCAGTTCCTGCTAAACGCCACGAACGCGAATACCGCCACCATCAGCCAAGCCTACGCGGAAGGCATCATTCAAACTTACAATGCCGGGCTGCAGAGCATGGGCATTCATCCCAGCTTTAAGCAGGTTGCTGCGTCCGAGATCAGTCGCCGGGGACAAGTGCAACTGATGCCGGCTTTCCTCTACAACCCGGGCCTGATTGATTCCTGGTTCATTGTGACCGGTGTTTTCGGTCTCTTGCTGATTATGAACAGTTCGTTGGTTGCATCTGCGGCCATGGTGAGAGAGCGCGAAACTGGAACGATGGAGCAACTGCTCATGTCTCCCGCCAGCACGTCTGAAATCATCATCGCCAAGATCGTGCCGCTGTTTGTCTTGCTCTGCATAATGATGCTGATGTGCGTTGCGACGCTCAAAATCGCTTTTCATATCCCGTTTCACGGCAGCTTGCCCTATGTTTTATTTGGCGGCATGTTGTGCATTTTGTCCGGGATCAGTCTGGGCACGGTGATTGCAACGTTCAGTAAGTCCGCCCAGCAGGCGCAGTTGACTGCCTTTTTCATCAACCCCCCTTTGTCCTCGCTCTCGGGAGCGCTGAATCCTGTCGAAGCGATGCCGCGATGGATGCAGCCCTTTACGATTCTGAATCCCATTCACCATTTCGCGACCATCGTCCGCGGCGGCATGCTCAAGGGAAGCGGGATCGTTGCGCTGTGGCCCAATTTCCTGGCGTTGTCGATTTTTACCATCGTCCTCGTTTCGCTCAGCGTCTGGCGTTTTCGCAAGCAACTTAGTTAAGAATGGAAAGGCACGGTCCATTGCTCATGAGGAAGAAGAAACTGGCCACGCTACCGAAACCGCTGAAGACAAGTGCGACATTGATCCTGCTCAGTATGTGCATCGCTGGCGGAAATGCGTTGGCCCAGACGCCGCCCGGGCAATCCCAAGGCGCGCAGGCCACGCAGTTGCCGCTGTCAGGCCGGACCGCACAGAGCGGCTCGGTGACGGCCACGCAGTCAACCACGCCGGGGGTATCGAACACAGTCAACACACTCAATCCCACGGTTCAAGTTCAAGGGGCTTACTCGGGAAGTACATCTGGCATTTCCAACATGCCGTTTGCCGGCAAGCTGTCTTTGCGAGACGCCATCCGCCGCGGCCTTGAGTACAATCTGGGAGCAGTCGGATTCGTTCAGGCCGTACGTCAGGCACACGGGCAAACGCGCGTGGCACGCAGCGTACTACTCCCCAACCTCACCGGCGACTTGGCCGAAACCGTCCAGCAGACCAGCCTGGCAGCCGAGGGCCTGAAGAAGATTCCAGGATTCAATTTGCCGACGGTTTTGGGGCCCTATAACTACATCGACTTGCGGGCGCGTCTCACGCAAACCGTAGTGGATCTCACCGCGTGGAAAAACTACAAATCGGCCGATGAAAGCCTCCGTGCAAACCAACTTTCGGCTCAGGATTCTCGCGATCTCGTGGTATTAGCCGTTGGGGGAGCTTATCTTTTGGTTATTGCCGACAAGGCTAGAGTGCAATCAGCTCTTGCTCAACTCGACACAGCAAACGCTCTTTATAAACAAGCATCACAGCAACGAGCTGTAGGAGTGGTGGCACAGGTCGATGTCGATCGCAGCCAAGTGCAAGCGCTTACCCAACAGCAGCGAGTAACTTCATTGCAGAACGATCTTGCGAAGCAGAAGATCAACCTGGCACGGATGACCGGTTTGCCGCCCAATGACCAGTACGACCTTTCCGACGACGTCCCTTTTTCGGCTGCGCCGCCGATTACTCTGGAAGAGGCGTTCAGACAGGCCTTCGAGCAACGTCCGGATCTAAAGGCAGCGGCGGCTCAAGTCCGGGCCGCCGAGCTCGCGCGATCTGGCGCACGTTCTGAACGGCTGCCCTCTCTTGCGGTGAACGCCGACTATGGAGTGATCGGAACCAATCCGTCCCAGTCTCACGGTACGTTCTCGGTCACTGGGACACTGCGCTTCCAAATTTGGGAGGGTGGCCGAACGGAGGGCGACATCGAGCAAGCCGACGCCACTTTAACGCAAAGACGTGCCGAACTCGAAGATCTCAAACTGCAAGTAGAGGGAGACATTCGAAAAGTCTATCTCGACTTAGAGGCGGCAACCAGCGAGGTGGAAGTGGCGCAGAGGAATGCGCGGGTCGCCAAGGAGACTCTCGATCTCACGCGGCAGCGTGTGGAGGCAGGCGTGGCCGACAGTGTAGAACTGGTTCAGTCGCAGGAAGCGCTGGCGGGCGCTGAGCTTGACTATATCAACAGCGTGTTCTCCCACAACGTCGCCAAACTAAGCCTTGCCCGCTCGATGGGCCGCGCAGCAGAAAATCTGCCGAAGTTCCTTAGCACGCCATGAAACACACGTGCCAGAGATACTCACGTTCAGGCCTCCGGCCCTAAGAACCTGATAGCCCGCCGAATCCTGAAGTGCTCCCCAATGATCCACCCTGTACCTGCTGCAAGAGCTGTTCATCGATCTGCTGCAGAGACGCCGGTAGCTTTGCATAATGCAACTGCTCCGCAGGGTCCTGCCCGCCCGTGATGATGTACTGGACGAAGCCCTTGACCTCCGCTGCCTTGTTGGCATCCTTTGCTTGTTTTGGCACAAGCAGGAAAGTGAGGCCACTGATGGGATAAGCATCCGGCGCCGACGCCGGAGCATTGACGATTGGCGTGCGCACGTCTTTCGATAGCTCGCCGGAAAACGCATCGATAGCAGCGCTCGTTCCCGCAGCCGTCGGGCTCACGTATTTGCCCGCCAAGTTCTGGACCTGCGCGACTGGAAGATGGTTCTCCTCGGCAAAAGTCAGCTCCACATACCCGATTGCTCCGAGAGTCTGCTTCACCACGCCCGTTACGCCCTCGCTCCCTTTGCCTCCAAGTCCGATTGGCCAGCTTACGGAGAGGCCTTGACCGACCTGGCTTTTCCATTTGGGGCTGAGGGCAGCAAGATAAGTCGTGAAGATGTTCGTGGTGCCGCTGCCGTCGGTACGATGCACCACAACGATGCCTCGGTCGGGAAGACTTGACTTCGGGATTGTCCTTCTTGATTGCCGCATCGTTCCAATTCTTGATCGTGCCGAGATAGATACCCGCGAGCGTCTTCGCGCTCAGCTTCAGCGGCTCTTTGAGCTGTTCCAAGTTATAAGTAATGCATACCGGTCCAGCGGTCTCTGGGATCTGCACCAGAGCAGGCATCTCCTTCAGCTTTTCGTCATCGAGTGCGGCGTCGGACGCGGCAAAGTCCACGGTCCCGCTCTTGAGCTGCTCAATGCCTCCGCCGCTGCCAATCGATTGATAATTGATCTGCAAACCCTGATGGTCCTGTCCATAGGCTTGGGCCCAGCGAGTCATGACGGGATCAACGAACGAACTGCCGGCGGCGGTAAGCTGAGTGTTATTGCGGGCGGCTGCGGTCGTCGGTGTCCCGGAGTTGCAGCCCGTTAGGATAATCGTAGCGATGAACGGAACGGAGAGAAGATTAAGGTTCATAAATAGCCTCTGTCATTTGGGAGTGGGTCGCGACCTAGCCGGTCCAGTTCCTTGGATTAAGAGATCCAACGCATCACTCTCTCATCCTCAATTCCGTCGGTCTGAGCAATAGTAGACAGTTGCGTACTGAGGAAAGAGAATTAATCCCCCTTTAACAATAGCCTTCGATGTTTGCGCTCGACATCGGTGGCAGTCCGGTTAATCGGTATACTCGTAACGAATCCGATGTCCGCCGAGCACACTCCCGCGACCAAGACGAAGCACCGGGTTTCGCGACCCGCCGGCAAACCACGGCAAGAAGAAATTCAGCGGACAGGTTCGCGCGACGCTTCTTCTCTGGACGATTCAAAACTCTACATTAACCGGGAACTCAGCCTGCTCGCCTTCCAGAAGCGAGTGCTGGAGGAGGCCCAAGACGAGCAAAATCCCTTGCTTGAGCGAGTGAAATTTCTCTCCATTCTGGGCTCAAACCTAGACGAGTTTTTCATGGTGCGGGTAGCCGGTCTTAAACGGCAAGTGGAGAGCAATGTACTCGAGTGCGATCCCGATGGTATGACGCCCAAACAACAGTTGAGCGCGATCCGTGAAAAGACTTCGGATCTGTTCAAAGCCGCACACGAGTGTTTAAGCCGGCAAATCTCCCCGGCCCTAAGGAAGGCTGGCTTGTGCGTGGTGGATTATTCTCAGCTGACATCGGTACAAAAGACGAACGTTAACAGGTATTTTTCCGAAACTGTCTTTCCTACGTTAACTCCATTGGCATTCGATCCCGGCAGACCTTTTCCGCACATCTCAAACCTCAGCCTGAATCTGGCTGTTCTGATCCGCGACCAGCAGGACGTTGAACATTTCGCCCGGGTCAAGGTGCCGGATATCCTCCCGCAACTCGTACCGGTAACTCCGGCCAAGGAAGGCGGGACGACGAAAAAGAAAGCACCTGCGTCAAAGTACCTGGTGTGGCTGGAGCAGGTCATCGTGGCCAATTTGCAAAGCCTGTTTCCGGGAATGGAAATCCTTGAGGCCCATCCTTTTCACGTAACTCGGGACGCGGACAGCGCGATCCAGGAACTTGAGGCGGGCGATCTTATGGAGTCCGTTGAAGAGGGCGTCTGGCAGCGGCGTTTTGCGGATGTGATCCGGCTGGAAGTGAATGACGACATGCCAGCGGCAGTTCTCGAAATCCTGCAGAAGAACCTCGAAGTCGATCCCGACGATGTTTACCAGGTGGGGCGGCCGATTGCCTTGTCGCGCCTGAAACATCTTTCGGCTATCGATCGGCCTGAGTTGAAGGATAAGCCTTTCCTCCCGGCGGTTCCGGCTGCACTGCGGCCTGAGGAAGAAGGCGAAGACATGTTTGCCGCCATCCGGCGCCAAGACATTCTTCTGCACCTCCCGTTCGATTCCTTTCAACCGGTGGTGACGTTTCTGCAGCAAGCAGCCCGCGACCCGGCGGTTTTGGCCATCAAAATTACACTTTACCGCGTGGGCCGTAACTCTCGGGTAGTGGAGGCACTCCTGGATGCCATCGGCGAGGGGAAGCAGGTTGCCGCGTTGGTGGAACTTAAGGCTCGTTTTGACGAAGAGAGCAATATTGAGTGGGCCCGCGCTCTGGAGCGCGACGGAGTGCATGTTGTCTACGGTCTGCCGGGTTTGAAAGTGCATTGTAAAACCGCTTTGGTAGTGCGGCGCGAGGGCGATGCCATCCGCCGCTATGTGCATCTTTCAACCGGCAACTACAACAGTGTTACCGCTCAGCTCTATACCGATATTGGAATGTTCACCTGTGATGAAGCGATCGGCGCGGACTGTACCGATTTGTTTAATTACTTAACGGGTTATTCCGCTAAGGTCGACTATCGCAAGTTGCTGGTAGCCCCTGTGGACATGAGGCAAAACTTCGAGCGGCTCATCCGCCGCGAGATCGAGCATCAGCGCAACGGCGAGCGTGGCCACCTTATCTTCAAGATGAACGCCCTGGTAGATAAGCCCATGATTCAACTCTTTTACGAGGCCTCAAAAGCCGGCGTCCAGGTGGATCTTCTGGTGCGCGGGATCTGCTGCTTGCGTCCCGGGATAGCTGGTGTCAGCGAAAACATCCGGGTCACAAGTATCGTGGGACGATTCCTTGAGCACAGCCGCATTTTCTATTTTCGCAATGCTGGACAAGAGGAGATTTACCTGGGTAGCGCCGACCTGATGCCGCGCAACCTTAATCGCAGAGTGGAAGTGGACTTTCCGGTGCGCGACCCCAAGTTGGTGCGATTTCTCCGTGATGGGGTGCTCGCCACCTACCTTGCCGATATGGTCAAAGCCCGCCATATGAAACCCGACGGAACCTATGATCGGCCTTCCAATCGCGACAATGCCCACAGCATGAACGCTCAGGAATGGTTCATCAAGAAAGTCGCAGTCAGATCCAGCAATAACGAAAAATCTGTCGGTTAATTCCATGGCTTGAAAGCTTTCCCATAAGCCCGATTCAGGGAACGATGACAACACCGAATGCGGATAATGCGACAGGAGCCTTGGCCGCCGCTGGAGTCCCAGATTGTAAGCTTGCGCCGCCGTCTGCCAGCCCGAACGAGCGCCCGATCCTAACCAAGACGAAGAACCAGAATATTCGGGTTTCGCCAGCAGTCCTCGATGCCGCCCGGAAAGACAGCCAACAGTTGTTGCGGGACCTGCGAACTTCTCTGAATGGCCTGGCCCAATCTGATGCCGAAGAACGCGCGCGCAGTACTGGTCCGAATGAGATCGCGCAAGAACGGAAGCAAGGCTGGATCGTCCGCGTTCTGAAAATCATCCGCAACCCTCTGGTAATCCTGCTTTCGACTCTGTCGGCAATTTCGTTTCTTACGGGCGACGCGCGCGCCGGCTCTGTGATGTTGGGTATGGTAGCGCTGAGCGTGGGACTCCGCTTCTGGCAGGAAGCGCGAGCGGACTCTGCAGCAGAAAAACTGAAGGCCATGATCCATGTGACCGCGACCGTCGTTCGGGATGGCACGGCGAGAGAGATACCACTCCGGGACTTGGTGCCGGGTGACATCGTCAGACTGGCAGCCGGCGATATGATTCCCGGCGACGTCCGGCTGCTGTCCTCGAAAGACGTCTTCGTTAGCCAAGGCAGTCTCACAGGTGAGTCGCTTCCGGTCGAGAAGTTCCACGACCCCGAAACTGAAAAAGGGATCTCGCCCACCGAACTCAAGAACACATGCTTCATGGGGACGAGCGTTGAGAGCGGGACGGCAACAGCAGTCGTGGTGACGACGGGCGTACAAACCTACCTGGGCAGTATGGCCAGCTCGATCACCGGGGAACGAGCGCTGACCAGCTTCGACCAAGGTCTGAACCGCTTCACGTGGCTCATGATGCAATTCATGGCCGTGATGGTGCCTCTGGTTTTTTTCATCAACGGTTTCACCAAACACGATTGGAAGGGAGCCTTCTTCTTCGCACTGGCTGTGGCTGTAGGGCTCACTCCCGAGATGCTGCCGATGATCGTCTCCGTTTGTCTCTCGAATGGGGCCCTCGCCATGAGCTGCAAGAAGGTAATCGTCAAGCGGCTGAACTCCATCCAGAACTTCGGAGCCATGGACGTGTTGTGCACCGACAAGACGGGGACCCTCACCGAGGACCGCGTCGTCCTCATGCGGCATTGCAACGTCGCTGGGCGCGAAACCGAGGACGTGCTCCTGGCCGGATACCTGATCAGCTACTTCCAGACCGGCCTCAAGAACCTGCTCGATCGGGCGATTCTGGACAGCACTGACTTCCACGGGAAAGCGGTGGTCGAGAAGTACACGAAGCTGGATGAGCTCCCATTCGATTTCACGCGACGCATGATGTCGGTCTTGGTGGCGGACCCGGAAGGTAAGGCGATCCTGCTGACTAAGGGCGCTCCGGAGGACGTATTTCACCGCTGCTCGCATTTTGAACTCGATGGGAAGTTGTCGCCGATGGAAACCGATCGGATGGTCGGGCTGAAAGCAGAATACGACAGCCTCAGCAACGACGGGTTTCGCGTGCTGGCAGTGGCTTCGAAGGAACTCCCCGGGAAGCAAATCTGCGCGAAGGCAGACGAGAGCGAACTCGTACTCAGAGGATACGTCGCATTCCTGGACCCGCCCAAGAGCACCGCCGGCCCTGCCCTTGCGGCTCTCGCCAAGCATGGCGTAGCCGTAAAAATCCTCACTGGAGATAACCATCTCATCAGCCGCAAGATCTGCAAGGACGTTGGCCTTCAGGCCGATCCCATGCTCCTGGGCGACGACGTGCAGAAAATGTCCGATGCCGAACTGGCCGGGCCTGCGGAAAAGGCGACGCTCTTTGCACGGCTCTCTCCCGCGGACAAAGAGCGGGTCATTCGCGTGCTGCGGAGCAAGGGGCACGTTGTCGGATTCATGGGCGATGGCATCAATGACGCTCCCGCCTTGCGAGCGGCGGATGTTGGCATCTCGGTCGACACCGCGACGGACATCGCCAAGGAGTCAGCCGACCTGATCTTGCTGGAGAAGGATCTGATGGTGCTCGAAGGAGGTGTGATTGAAGGCCGCAAGGTCTTCGCGAACATCGTTAAGTACATTCGGATGGGAGCGAGTTCCAACTTCGGGAACATGTTCAGCGTGCTGGGAGCGAGCGCGTTCCTCCCCTTCCTGCCGATGGCCCCAATCCAGGTGCTGACGAACAACCTGCTGTATGACTTCTCGCAGGTACCGATTCCAGCTGACGCCGTGGACGAACAGCAAGTGGCCAGTCCGCGCCCGTGGAACATCGGGGAAATCAAGCGGTTCATTCTCTTTATCGGCCCTATCAGCTCGATTTTCGACTATACGACCTTTTTCGTCATGCTCTACCTCTTCCACTGCTGGGATCCATCCCGAGCGTCCCTCTTTCAGACCGGATGGTTCGTCGAGTCGTTGATGACGCAGACGCTCATCATCCATGTCATTCGTACAAATAAAATTCCGTTCCTGCAGAGCCGTGCGAGTTGGGCGCTGACGGGCACAACAGTAGCGATCATGGCTCTGGGCGTGTGGCTGCCGTATTCCCCTTTGGCCTCTGCGTTAGGCTTCACGCACCTGCCGCGGCTGTACTGGCCCATCCTTATGCTCACGCTGCTCAGCTACATGGGCCTGACACAGATCATCAAAGTGTGGTTGCTGCGAAAGCACTGGATCTAAACCGGTATGTCCCGCGACACGGTGGCGTTTCATCATCGACCGAAGAATTATCCAAAACAGCCTGAACAAAAGGTTGATTCACAACACGATCAATTCTGATCAGTTTTTCCGAAGCCCAAAGTTTGATACTGGTTCTTTCACAAGTCTCGTCTGCCAGGGGGACGTGAACAAAATTATCTTTGTGAAAATGTTAGGTGCAGGGAGATTTCGATGAATCTAAATCTTATGGATCCGAGGGTACTCATGACGGTCGCTACCGTCGTGATTGTTGCCGCCGCAGTAATTGCTGTTCTTTACATGGGAAAACACAGGAATTCGACCGCGGTCCTGCGGAAGAAATTTGGCCCCGAGTACGATCGGGCAGTGCGGGAGCAAGGGTCAGAACGAAAAGCAGAAGCGAAATTAGCCGATCGCGAAAAGCGGGTGGAAAAGTTCAATATTCGCGATCTCGACCCAGTGGAGTATGAGCGCTTTTCGAAACAGTGGGAGTCCGTACAGTCCCGCTTTATCGACTCCCCAAAGGGGGCAGTCGCAGAAGCTGACGACATGGTGTCCTCTTTAATGAAAGTCCGCGGCTATCCCGTATCCGATTTCAATCAACGCGCCGCTGATGTTTCTGTGGACCATCCCCGAGTGGTGGAGAACTACCGGTCTGCACACGAGATTGCGCTGCGGGTTGGGAAAGCCGAAACAACCACCGAAGAGCTTAGAACGGCGATGATCCATTACCGCTGGGTGATTGAGGAACTGATGCAGGTACCAACGATTGTGGAAAGAAAAGAGGTGGCGTAAAGGTTGAACCGAAGAAAAGACGAGGAGCTTACGACGGCAGACCTGGCGAGCTACAGCATTGTGCAAAAGCAGGCCGACGGACCCAAGCTGTGAAAGTCAAAGAGACGGAAACCTGGACAGAGCAGCTGTAGTGTCAAAGCCTGTGTTCTTGTTTTCTTGAATCGGAGATGGGGGATTTCCGATCGCAGTGGAACAAGGTACAAACTGGTTTCGTGGACGAACCACGCTGAACGGTCGAAGAAGCAGACAAGATGGTAGCTGCGGCGATGCAGCGACTCGTGGAGAGTTCTGCCAACGAGCGATCGGGTTTGGAAAAGCAGTGGGACCGCGGTGACAACGTGTCCACTGAAGACCTGCGGCTTGCCCTGTAGCGTTATCGTTCTTTTTTTGACAGATTGCTGAAACTGTAAGGACAAACACGCTTTCGGATCCGGGAAGGAACCCCTGGGCATGGGGATCCAAGGACTCGTGTTATTCAACTACTAAGGAGAAAACAGATGAACTCAAGTACGAAGGATGAGATTAAAGGCACTGTTCATGAAGTGAAAGGCAAAGTCAAAGAGACGTTCGGCAAAGTCACGAATAATCCTAACTTACAGGCCGACGGCAACGCTGAAAAAAACACCGGCAAAGTTCAGAAGAAAGTCGGGCAGATCGAAAAAGTGTTCGAGAAGTAAAATCAGTCGGGATCTGTCGGAGCGTATTCCAGCCTTCGACAACGGATGTCCGCCGTTCTCCACTCCACTAACCGCAGGAACCGGCAGACTGTCATTTCTTAACGGTTACCCGGTCCTTGCCTTCTTCGCAGGTCCAACGGGCATCCGGGGTTTTCTATGGTCGGAGGGACCGTTCCGGTTGACCCAGCCGCCTTTGACACTTGTGGTACGGGAAGTTACCGGCGCCGTCAAAGAGAGATCGATGAGCGGTAAGGGGGCATCTCCGTGTTCATCGTGTAACGGCAAAAGAGGAGTCTGTGCCATTTTGAACGCCTACACGCGAATTTCTGAGGGGTGTCAGCTGGCGATTCATAGCGTCGAGCTGTGGCTGAAAGGACTCGCGGCGGCAATCGGCGGCGCGACCATGCGCAAGACGATACCACGCCCGAGGAGGCTCTCTGTGAGCCTGATCAATAGGGAACAGTTTTTCTATTAGAGCGCTGTCATATTCGCTGGGGACTATTGATCTGTATTTTCGCGGAATCGTGGCGACAATGCCATATTGGATTTAATCGGAAATTCCGGCTTAAGCCATAAAATGAAGGAGCGCCAATCATGAGTTTCAGAACATCCCGTCGCATCTTAACAGTAGCTGTTGTCGGCATTTCGCTTTTCAGTTTTGCAAGCATCCTCAGTGCAACAGAAAAGACCGCCTCGGTCGAAGGCCTTGTCACAAAAGTTGATCGTACCGCGAAAACCTTGATGGTAAAGGCCTCTGATGGAACCGAACACACAATGCATCTCGTGGAACGAACCGTGGTGCATGGCGGGAAGGAGACCGACAAGGGAGCTGAGGAGGCCGCACGCGATCTTCAGGAAGGATCCCAGGTCGTTGTGCACTATACAAAACAGGGCGCAGACGAGACCGCTGAGGAGATCGATCTGATAGGCGAGCATGGACTGAAGACGAGCGAGGGCACCATTACCAAGTTTGACCGCGCCGCCCGGACGATGACGATCAAAATTGCCGATGGAACCGAGCAAACCTACCGGTTAACCGAGCATGCAACCGAAGATGCCGGGAAAGAAACAGAGGACGCAGCGAAAAAGTCCGCCCACGCAATCGTGTACTACTCGGAAGAAGCAGGCCACAAGGTCGCCCATTATTTCAAGACCAGCTAACTTTGGGAGTCACAAGCGGATTCCTCGCTCGGTTTGACCCTGGAAAATGTCTGCAAGCAGGCGCATAACGTGCTTCGCCAGGTTAAGGAGAACCCATGATGCGCGTGGGAATTGCCGCGGACCATGGAGGGTTCGCATTAAAAGAGCAGTTGGCGGAGTTGCTCCGCGGCGCGGGGTACGAGGTCGTGGACTTCGGCGCACACCAATTGAACCCCGCAGATGACTACCCCGATTTCATCATCCCAATGGCCAGGGCCGTGGCCGCGGGAGAGGTCGAACGCGGAGTGGCGCTATGTGGCAGCGGC
>CAVUUK010000019.1:0-41202 GCA_963744625.1 uncultured Acidobacteriaceae bacterium | reverse complement strand
ATTGGGCTAACCTGAGTATTAACGTCTCGTCTGCTCCCCGGTCTTTTACGCCTCCGCCGCCCACCTTAGTTCCCGGAACGGACTCAGCGTTGTTTAGGTTCACATCTCGCGCATGACAATCATCAACTCCAACTTCTTATTTCGCCTGCGCTAGCCCGGCAATAACTGCGGCAACTTTATCGAGTATCTGGTTCCAGCCCTCCAATTGACCGCTATTTTTCGCGCTCTCCATGGGTTCATTTCCAATGAAGGTGAGTTTCGTCCGGCCGTTCCCGAGATCCTCAAAGATGGTCACATCGTACGCGCCGTCTATGGCCTCATGTTCTATGCCTAGTTCCGCAGGCTCGACCTTGTTTCCCTTCGAGTCCGAAAAGTACATGGAGGAAACGATCTTCTCTTGGGGAACAATCTCGTGGTATTCGACCGCATTCCAGAACTCCTGCCCATCCGGCGTCTTCATGCATAAGAGAGATTTTCCGCCAACGCGAAAATCCATCTCGCAAACGGGCGCAGTAAAACCCTTCGGGCCCCACCACTGCAGCACGTATTTCGGGTCTGTCCACGCCTTCCAAACCAGTTCGCGTGGGGCATCAAAAACTCTTGTGACAACCATCCGCTCTGTCTCGTTCACCGTGTTATTTGTCATCTCTGACCTCCGTTCGTTTCATTTCGTTCAGAACCAGATCCAGCTTGTCGAAACTCTCTTCCCAGAACCGGCGATAATAGGCCGCCCAGTCGCTGACCGTCTTGATCGCCGCCGGCCTGAGCCGGCACACACTCTCTCGTCCACGCTTTGTCTTGATCACAATCCGCGCCCGCACCAGGTAGGCAATATGTTTGGAAATCATCTGCTGCGAAAGGGCAAACGGTGCGGTCAATCCATGCACAGAGGCGGGCCCATGGGAGAGTCGTTCAATCATTGCCCGCCGGGTTGGATCAGACAAAGCCGCAAATGTTGTACCTAATTTATCCACAACCGTATGGTAGTGGATTCTTGGTCGATGTCAAGTGTGAATTCTGCGATCCCTGGGTTCTGTTCACTGATCCCCAATGCGCCAAGCGTTGGCCGGCAAGAGCAACTGCTTGAAATACTGTGGGTATCGGTCGTTACGCATGTAGTTTCACCGGCCGCGAAATGTGTTTACAATTAAGCCGTGCAGGAGCCATTTACCCGCGACCGCATTATCGAGGCTCTCCAGGCGATGCCGGCAAATGCCACCATCGACGATGCCATTGAACAGCTCGTATTTCTGGCCAAAGTCGAAACCGGATTGGCGGAGCTTGATAGGTCGGAGGGCATTCCGCACGATCAGGCCAAGCATCGCTTTGGGCTGTAATGCGCATTCTATGGTCGCCACAATCGCTGCGCGATCTCGACGCTATCCACGAATACATTGCCAAAGATTCTGAGCATTATGCAGGTCTGACCATCGCGCGAATCTTCTCTGCTGTCGAGCAGTTGATCCAGTTCCCGCACTCGGGACGTATTGTGCCGGAGCGAGATGAACCTGACATTCGCGAAGTCGTTGTTGGACGTTTTCGCGTTGTGTACCGGGTTCAAGATGAGTTGATTGAAGTGGCAACCGTATTTAGGGCGGCGAGAGAATTCCCCGAAAAATTCTAAGTTGTGGGCCGTGTGGCCCATCCAATGCCTTCCCTGAGCCTGTCGAATGGGCCCACGCTACACTAGTAGAGGCACGGTGGCGCGAGTTGCTCGTTTAAATGACCTCTCAAAATGATCTCTTTCTCGAATATTAATAAGCAGTATGGCAAACAGTTGCTCTTCGTGGATGCTTCGTTTCAGTTGAATCCTGGCGAAAAGGTCGGACTGGTCGGTCCCAACGGGGCGGGCAAGACGACGCTCTTCCGGATGGTGGTCGGCGAGGAAACTCCCGACGATGGCACGGTGTCTGTCCCCAAGAAAATGACGATCGGCTACTTTCGCCAGGACGTCGAGGAGATGCAGGGCCGTTCGGTGCTGGATGAAGCGATTGCAGGCAGCGGACGCGTCGGCGATCTGCACCACGAGCTCGAAGCCTTGCAGCACGAGATGTCCGATCCTGACAAGGCTGATGAGATGGACCGCATCCTTGATCGCTTCGGTCACGTTCAGGAGGAGTACGAGCATTTGGGCGGTTACGCGCTCGAATCGCAGGCCCGTGAAGTGCTCCACGGTCTGGGGTTTAAAGACGATCAGCTTGACGGCGACGTGGGGGCTCTCTCCGGCGGATGGAAAATGCGGGTTGCGCTGGCACGGGTCCTGCTCGGAATGCCGGACGTGTTGCTGATGGACGAACCGACGAACCACCTCGACATCGAATCCATCATCTGGCTGGAGCAGTTTCTCAAGTCGTTTCCGGGCGCGTTGCTGATGACCTCGCACGACCGCGAGTTCATGAATCGTCTGGTCTCAAAGATTGCAGAGATTGACGGCGGCGAAATCATCACGTACTCGGGTGACTACGACTTCTACGAGCGTGAAAGGGCAATCCGAGAGAGCAATCAGCAGGCAGCATTTGCCCGGCAGCAGTCCATGCTTGCCAAGGAGCAGCGCTTCATCGATCGTTTCAGGACGCACGCGGCCAAAGCGGCCCAGGTGCAGAGCCGGATCAAGGCGCTGGACAAGATCGAGAAGATCGAACTACCGAAAAAACGGCAGGTCGTGAAGTTTGATTTTCGTGTGCCTCCGCGATCTGGCGAACAGGTGGCTGTGCTTGAGAATCTGCACAAGAGTTATGGCCCGCGAGTGATTTACGACGGGTTCAGTTTGACCATCCGACGCGGAGAACGCTGGGCCGTCATGGGGAGAAACGGCGCGGGCAAGACCACACTGCTCAAGATGATTGCCGGGGCGAGCGCTCCAGATGCGGGAAGCGTGCGGCTCGGCGCGAGCCTGTACATGGGTTACTTCGCGCAACAGTCTTTGGATGTGCTCGATTCCGATCTCACCGTCGCCGAACAGTTGCAACAAGATTTTCCCCAAGACAGCATCGGTTCGCTGCGGAACCTGGCGGGAGCGTTCCAGTTCTCCGGCGAAGACACGGATAAGAAGATCCGCGCACTCTCTGGCGGAGAAAAATCGCGACTGGCGATAGCGCGCATGCTCCACAACCCGCCGAATTTTCTGGTGCTCGACGAGCCTACCAATCACCTGGATCTTGCTACCAAGGAGATGCTGGTGGAGGCCCTGAAGGATTTTGAAGGCACCATGATTTTCGTATCGCATGACCGCATGTTCCTTCGCGGTCTCGGCTCACGTGTGCTGGAACTGGGCGGTGAGAGCGGCACCGACCGCAATCCCACTGTTTATCCTGGGTCTTACGTTGAGTACGTGCAGAAGCTTGGACATGAGGCGCCTGGGATCTATGCGTAGGCCTTGAGGGGCTTTTTGTGCAACGACTCGCCGGGTGGAATTCGAAGCCTTCGTCGCAGCTAGAAACCACGTGCGGATAAGATGAATCGCGAACCCAACATCTACGGAGCTGACGCAGATGCTCACAAAGGAGCCGCCGTCTATACGCCGTTGGCTTTGGCGTTATACGACCTGGCGGTCTTGGCGCTTTCCAATTCTTTTGTCTGGCAATGTTCCTCGCATGTGCTTCTGGATTTCTACAACCAGCATATGTCCGATAAGCATCTGGATATCGGTGTGGGCACTGGTTACTTTCTCGATAGATGCCGGTTCCCGTCGATCGCCCCGAAGATTGCACTGTTCGATTTAAACCCTCACAGCCTCGCAAAATCAGCAAAGCGCCTGCGTCGCTACAATCCGTCCTGCTATATGGGTAACGCTCTTCACGGCATCGATATCGGCATGTCTGAATTTGATTCCATTGCGCTCAACTATCTCTTGCACTGCCTCCCTGGCAATTTGGCGAGCAAGAGCATCGTCTTTGAGCACGTGAAGCCTTTATTAAGAGATGGTGGCGTACTGTTCGGCTCCACGATCCTGGGTGAAGGTGTGCCGCACGATCCGCTGGCCAAACAACTGATGAAGATTTACAACGCAAAAGGAATTTTCAGCAATTTGTCAGACCAGCAGTCCGATCTTGAGGCAGGGCTCAAGGCACATTTCGATGAACACACAATACACATTGCCGGGTGTGTAGCGCTGTTCAGCGCCAGAAGGCGACTGGCTCGGACGGTCACCGGGGATTGCCGTGCCGTATCCGCTGAAACTCCGCTCACGGACAGAAAGGGGCTTGGTGAAAGTCGCCACCCTCAACATTAACAACATCAATAAGCGGCTCGACAACCTCCTGGCTTGGTTAGCGAAAGCTGAACCGGACTTGGTGAGTCTCCAAGAGCTCAAGGCAGAGCAGGAAGCCTTTCCCGTGAATGCCCTTCGAACTCTCGGGTATGAAGCAGTCTGGCAAGGGGAGCGCTCCTGGAACGGCGTGGCCATTCTCGCGCGAAACCACGTTCCCGTGCTGACCTGCACAAGCTTGCCAGGAAATCCTGAAGATCATCAAGCTCGCTACATTGAAGCGGCGGTTCAGGGAGTCCTGATCACTTCCATCTACCTCCCCAATGGGAATCCGCAGCCTGGACCGAAATTCAACTACAAGTTGGCCTGGTTCGACCGCCTGATTGCCCACGCCGCCGAACTCATGGCGAGCGGCGCACCCGTGGTGCTGGCCGGTGACTACAATGTCGTGCCGACACCGCAGGACATCTATCCGACTCGATCATTGGATAACAACGCGTTAATCCAACCCGAGAGCCGACAGGCCTTTGCGCGTTTGCTGGCTCAAGGCTGGACCGACGCCATGCGGAAGCTACATCCGGACGGGCCGCTCTGGACATTCTGGGATTACAAATTTGAACGGTGGCAGAAGGACAAGGGCATGCGACTCGATCACTTTCTGCTCTCACCGAATTTGTCGGTCCGACTCATGGACGGCGGTGTTGACCGATGGGCGCGTGGGCAGCAAAACGCGAGCGACCACGCGCCAACATGGATCATGCTCGATCTCTAGACCAGAGTCGAGGTTCCAGCCGGCGTTTTTCGGTCTGACCGTTCCCAGCTGACGTGGAAGAGACATAGCGCCGAGCCTCGTCTTTTGGTGCATAACCCGGGTCAGCATTTTTCCAAATTCGGAGAAGTTCACTGTAGCTATTCGCCGCTGCCGCTTTGTCTCCCATCGCGCTCTCGGCTCGCGCCAGCCCCAGCAAGGATTCGGCCCTTCTCGGAGCGCGTTTCAGAGAGGCTGCAAAAGCTTCCCGTGCCTGCGGAGCCTTATTCGCCTTCAATAGGAGTTCTCCGAGAAGCTCTTCAGAAGGGTTCCCAGGATATGGCGGGCCGAACGCATAGGGTAAGTCCTTCCCGCTTGCAACCGCTTGCTGCAGGATCGCGAGCGCCTGATCGCCGTGTCCCTCGGCCGAAAGAGTGACCGCCTCAATCTGTGCCTTTTGAATCTCCGGCACACGACGATCAGGATCGTCAGCGGAGAGCCCCTCGTGGTCAAAAAGGGCCGGTAGCTGCGCAAGAAGCTGACCGAGCGAGGCGAGAGATTTTCGCGCCGCGGCCACATCGCCAAGTTCCGCCGCGGCAAAACCAGTGCCGAATACATAACTGAATTCCGGCATTTGTGCGCCGCCCAGATCCACGCTCCAGCCAGCAACTTCGCCATTCCAGCGGCCGGTGTCAATGATGTACCGGTTACGCATCACGGCAAAAGAGCTGACACTTGCGTTATCAGGGTCCACCGTACCGCGCGCCCGCGCCGCCATGCCAGCTTCCGCTGCCTCCGCGCGGCAGCCGGCTACCACTTTTTCTGCTTCGCCAAAGCGCCCCTGTTCCAGATAGCCGTATTCCAGCCAGTAGTTGTAGTGGCCGCAATGTCCGGGATGCTTTCCCGCTGCGGCTCTCTGGCGGTTTACCACGCTCATTGCGGCAACGTTGGCCTGTACTACTTCGTCCCACATGCCCAGCGCCATGAAGATGTGCGAGCACATATGTTGCGCGTGGCCCGCATCTGGCGCGATCTTGGACAACGCTCGCGCCGCTTCCAGCGCGCCTGCGGCATGCTGCGGGTCGTCCATCCCATGAATCCAGTAGTGGGCAGCGCCCGGATGGTCCGGGTTCCTCGCAAAAACGATCTTCGCGATTTCCGCGGCCTTCAAATACGTTGGTACATCGCGTACACCCTCGCTCTTTCCCAGCAACGCCAGAGCATAAAAAAGCTGTGCCTCGTCGTCCTTCGGATAAGCCACGGCCAACTGCTCCATCGCCGTTGCATACTGCGCGTCACGCTCGTGCTTGTCGGACTTGCCGCAGTAAAGAATTTCCACCGCGCTCATATAGGCCCGTTCACGCGGATCGGCAATACGGCGGGATCGTTCTTCTGGAGTGGCTCCGAACTTGGCCAGCGCAGTCTGACCTGCGCTTACATCGACCTCGTTCCAGACTCCATGATTGAAGGTCATCGCCTCTCCCCAATACGCCATGGCAAATCCGGGGTCGGTTCTTTCGGCAGCAACAAACGACTTGGCTGCGTCGGGGTACTCAAAGAGGTGTAGTAACAACAGACCGCGCATGAACTCGCTCTGCGCGGCTGCCGAGTGGGTTGAGGTCGGAAATGTGGCCGTGCCCAAACCTGGGATCGTCTCCGCCCGCAGCAACCATGCAGACAAAGGCAATAACACAACCAAGAGGAAGGTCTTATTCATAGGACCGATTCGCTTTTGAATCAAGAAGATTTTTTATCTTGCGTTGCCTTTCAGCTTTGATTCCCAATTGAGGAGCAATCCGATAGACCGGGAAGCATTAGGATCGGCGCTTGTGACCACCAGGAAGCGGCTGCCATCGGCGCTCACATCGAAAAACGGGTCGCGGAAGCTCGGAAGGGTCGCCTGGAACAGCGGATGGAGCGCTTTCACCTGCAAGGAGTCCCCACTGGTTGCCAGGTCAGCCTGCATCAGGAGATTTCCCATGGTCAGGAAATAAAGATGACCTTTTTTGTCCCACTGCACATTCCACCCGCCGTTTTGCGAGATCTGAAATTTGCCGCCCGGCCCTGGGAAGGGAACGACATAAACTTCAGGCCGTCCGGATTCATAGGAAAAATAGGCGAACCATCTGCCCTCCGGAGAAAACTTGCCGTCATACTGATCGGCGCCCACTGCGGCCGCTGGAAATGAATTGCGGTCTCCGAAGAGGGGAAAAATCAAATCCTCGGTGCGCAATGCCCCTGCAAGTTTCTCGTTGAGAGAGAGATAGCGGCCGTCCGGCGACCAATCAACGAGCGCGGCATCCCTGCTGTCACTACCCAGAGTAGCGAGCCGCTCCTCCGTCCCAGAACCGTCCCCAGGTTTGCGGCAGATTCCTGATTTGCCATCCGGCAGACATGTATAGGCGATGTATTTTCCGTCCGGCGACCATACCGCAAATTCCTTTATCCCAGGGCTAAATGTCAGCCGAGTCCCAACACCACCCGAGGCGGGATAAGACCATAAATCGCTTGTGTTCGACTGCGGGTCCTGCACTTCTGCAAGGATATTCTTGCCGTCGGGCGAAATTTTGACGGAGTCATACACGGCGACCGGACCCACGCTGCCCAGCGAGTTTCCGCTGCGGTCGAACCACTGAAGACGCCCCTGTAGCGTTCCTCCCTGGTAGGCGAGAACTCCGCCGGACGAAACCGAGTAGCTCTGCGCGTCTACAAGAGCGGTGGCCTCTCCCGCGAGTTTGCCCGTCGAGCGATCGAATGACTGCGCGAACACACGGCTGTCCCGAATGAACAGGAGATGACCGAAGGCAAACTTGGGGGATCTCGCTCCCTTGAGAACAAGCATGTGCTCGTTCGACCCAATTGAACCAGCCCAGATTGCTATGGGATCTCCGACGTTGTGCGACCCATAAAGAAAACGGCGGCCATCGGGAAGAAAGGCCGGTGACCCATGGCCCGTTTCGTCACTCTCCAACTTGGTGGCAGCAGTTGAGTTTCCGCCCGAGTAAGGAATTTCATGGAGCGGACCGACACAACTCGGAGTAAAGAGAATGATCCCGCTTGGGCTCCACGAGCCGCCATCGTCCGGACAGGACGCATCGGCCAGAACCTGTACGTTCCCGTTGGCGAGATTCACTATCTTGAGCTTCTGAGCGGCGAAAAATCCAAGCGAGCCGCCGTCTGGCGACCAGAAGGGCGCTGCCCCGTCTGTCGTGCCGGCAATATCCCGGGCCTGGTCTGAAGCCAGTGGCCGCACATAAAGACCGGTAATGCCGTTTTCGTCCGTGGCCGAAAATGCCAATTGTGTGCCGTCTGGGGAAACCGCGACCGGACCCGCGCTGAAACCAACGTCGCGAAACGTTTTGCCCGGAGGCGGAGGAATATAGGAGAGAGCCGGAGAGTGCTGAGGCGCGGAAACGGCGAAATTCCATAGAAGCACGAATGTGATCAGCGCTGCCGCTAGCAGGCCCCCGATTGCCCAGGGCAGGATGCGATGAGGGAACCCTCTGGGTTCCGGAGATCCCACAGAGGAAAGGACGGCACCCCCCGACACCCCCGCAATCGTTTCTTCAATAACAATCCGCGCTTCGCCGATGGCTTGCAACCGTTGCTTGAGATCTTTCGTCAGGCAGCGGCGCGTCAATTCGCGAATGCGTGGCGGCGTGTGCCCGGGCAGCACGTTCCAATTGGGTTCCACCTTAACCACCGATGCCAGAACGTCTGTGACCGTTTCGCCCTCAAACGGCCTGCGACCACTGAGCACTTCGTAAAGCACGCAGCCGAATGACCAGATGTCCGCGCGCCGGTCCACAGTTTTCCCGCGCGCCTGCTCCGGACCCATATACGCCGCCGTGCCAACAATCATGCCGGCCTGCGTTGCCGCAACCGTCAGTGTGGGCGAGTTCGAGATGTTCGAGGATGACGGCGCGTCCACGCCGAGCGCCTTCGCCAGTCCGAAATCCAGAACTTTAACCGTGCCTTCCGGTGTGATTTTGATGTTGACGGGCTTGAGGTCGCGGTGGATAATTCCGCGTTCGTGCGCGTACTCGAGGGCGTCAGCCATCTGCTTGGCCATGGGCAGCGCGTCCTGCAGGGGCACGCCATGCCCCGACCCGACGACCTCCGCCAGCGTCTGGCCTTCCACCAATTCCATCGCCAGAGCGCAAACGCCGTCGGATTCCTGAAAACCGTAAATGGTCGCAATATTGCTGTGATTTAGCGCGGCGAGTATCTGCGCTTCGCGTTTAAAGCGGCTCAGGCGCTCGGGGTCGTGGGCGAGAACTTCCGGCAGAACTTTCAGGGCGACGTCGCGATTCAGCTTCGTATCGCGGGCGCGATACACCTCGCCCATGCCACCGGCACCTAAGGGCAATTGGATTTCATAAGGACCGAGTTTCGTGCCAGAGGTGAGGACCATCCGTGGGCGCAATTATAGCTTCTGCAACATGTTGGAGAGATACAACGATTGCGGACGGAAGGTCGGCGAACCGGAAGTTATCCAGAAACGCTAGTGCTGTATCGGATGCGCCCCATAGTCAGCGGGCAGGGAGGCTCCGGAAGTTGTGCGGGGCGGGTCCGATACAGCACTAGCGTTTATCGGTACCATTCAATCGGATGATTTAGCTACCACGATCAGAAATCCCCGCGCCTGGGGAACAAACGGCACCCAAGACGGTGTGCATGTCATATCATGTTGGGGCGAAGGCGCAGTATCAATCCCGATCTATGTTTACGCGAATCAGAGTTTGTCTCCTCTTGGTCCTGCTCTCAGCCCGTGGCCTGTCCGGCGCCGATTTTGCCATGAAGGTGACCGACAAGAATTACCTCGATACTCAAGGTTTCAGCGTTTTTCTCTACGACAGCACGTACCATCCCGTTTTTGTGGACCAAAAGAACACGGCCATGGAGATGATTCTCCACGGCCAGCGCATCGCCACCAACGGCGACGTGCGCCTGATGCCGACGCCGGAGCAGTGGGACCTGGTGGCAACTCTCAAAGGTCGCAATGCCGATAAGGCGAACAGCCGGCTCACCGCCGACCTTGCTTTCCCGACGTTCGACTTCAGTTACACCCTGGAAGTGGCAGCGGAACCAGGCGGCGTTAAGGTCAGCATCAATCTCGACAAGCCGCTACCGCAGAAACTGGCGGGGCGGGCGGGGTTCAACCTGGAGTTCCTGCCCTCGATCTACATGGGCAAGGCTTACCTGGTGGACGGAACCAAAGCCGGCATCTTCCCGCGTACACCTAACGATCCGATGACGAAGGTTTTGCCCCTGCCTGATGAACCGAAAAAGGCGTACTACCTCGAGGACTGGGATAAGGCCAAGGGATACACTCAGCCGCTGCCCTTCGCCGAGGGCAAGAGCATCACCCTGGGGGTCGACGACGCGCTGGCCCGCGTAAATGTAGAATCGGATACGGCAACCTCATGCTGTTCGATGGACGCGACCGCGCGCAGAACGGCTGGTTCGTGTTGCGTTCACTGATCCCTTCGGGCAAGACCACCGGCGCCATCGTCTGGCACATCAGGCCGGACGTGATTCCGAACTGGACGCGGCCGCCGATGATCGCGCACAGCCAGGTCGGTTATGCGCCCGGCTTCTCAAAGGTGGCGGTGCTCGAACTCGACCCGAAGTACAACGCCCCGAAGACGGCCCGAGTGCTGCGCCTGATGGAAGACGGATCGTACAAGCAGGTGTTCGAGGGCCCGATCACGCCTTCAACACCGTGGCTGCGCTACGTCTACTCGAAATTCGACTTCACTCCTGTCAATGAGCCCGGTCTCTATGTAATCGAGTACGCAGACCAGCGCACGGCGCCGTTTCCCATTTCAAAGGACGCTTACGCGAACATCTGGCAAGACAGCCTCGACCATCACCTTGCAGCGCAGATGGATCACGTTTCCGTTCGCGAAGGCTACCGCATGTGGCATGGCGCTTCGCACCTGGATGATGGCCGTATGGCGCCCGTCGTTGGCGAGCAATTCGACGGCTGGAACCAAGCGACAGCAACGGACGGGAAATATAAAGGCGGCGATCACATCCCTGGGATGAACGTGGGCGGTTGGTATGACGCCGGCGACTTCGACCTCGAGGAGCCCGCGCAACTGAGCGTGATTCAGAGCCTCGCTCTGGCGTATCGCGAATTCCATCTCAAGTACGACGAGCTTACGGTGGATGAAGTTGCGCGTGACGTTGAGATGCACCGTCCCGATGGAGTGCCGGATACGGTGCAGCAAGTCAAGCACGGCGCACTGCTCATCCTGGCGCAGTTCCATAACATCGGCCACGCCATCCGCGGCACTCACGAACCAGATCTGCGCCAGTACACACAAGTGGGCGACGGAGCGTCGAAAACTGACGGCCGCATCTACGACCCGAAGCTCGGCCCGAACGAAGTGAAGGGCGACTACTCCGGCAAGCCGGACGATCGCTGGATCTTCACTACGAACAACCCGTACTTCCAGTGGAATGCTATTGCGGCGTTGGCTGCAGCGGCCGATGTGCTCAAAGGCTGGGACGACGCGTTAGCGAAAGACTGCCTCGAGACCGCGATCAAAGCTTGGAATGACACGAAGGCTGATCCAAAACAATATCCGACGAATCCCGGCTCAGACAGAGGGGCTCCGGCAAGCGCTCCCGCAGGTGGTGTGCTGGCTGCGTCTCAGGGTGTGGTCACTGGCGATCGAGGCGGTCGTAGCCCATCGGGCAGCACGGCCGCTGCGAAAACGCATGGCACCACTAGCGCACAAACAGCTCCGCCAGCCACCGTCGGCCGTGGCGGATCTGGCGTAGCACTGGACTGGGCTGCGGCTCTGGAATTGACCATCGCCACAAATGGCGGCGAGCCCTACAAGTCCCGCCTGAAGGAGTTGTTCCCTCAGATGATCACTCCGCAGCAGATGGACCAACGTGGTTGGACCGCAGTCCGGGCATTGCCTTATCTGGACGCGAGCGCGAAAGATCAAATGCGCGAAGCGGTAAAAACATACATGGCTGGTTTGGACAAGCGGCTGGACGAGACTCCGTTTGGCGTGCCCCCGAGCCTCGGCACCTGGGGCGGATCGGGCGCCGTGGTGGACATGGCGGTCCGAATGTATTTCCTCCATAAGACATTTCCGGATCTCGTGGGCCCCGAATACACACTTCGCGCGGTCAACTACATTCTCGGCACGCACCCGGTATCTAGCACTTCGTATGTAGCTGGAGTCGGCACAGTCTCGAAGACGAAGACGTACAGCAACAATCGCGCCGACAATGCGTACATCCCGGGTGCCGTGATTCCGGGATACATCATCATCAAGCCGGATTTTCCGGAGTGCATCGATGACTTCGGATTCCTATGGTTTGAGGATGAAGCCGTCGTGGCTGGGTCGGCGAGCTGGATCGTGGCCGGCAACGCTGCGGACGCGATCACTAAGGAATCGAAGTAGACCCAATACTAAAAGCGCCCAGCGGCCCCGAGCGCTTCTTTGTTGGGAAGAATTCGAGTACGCGGCGTTCATCTCATTTACGAGAATGCCGTCACGAAGGACGGCTGGATCCTGGGCATATGGACGCGAAAGCCTTACGACCTGCGGCATGCGCGTGCGTCCAGGGTCTTGCGCAGTGATTAGTCTCCGGAAGTCGCCTAGGCTGGAGACAAAATCCTGGATGCTTGGGCGTTTCCCGATACCTATCGTCCATTCGATGCGGAACACATTCTGGGTAAGGGTTTTGCCTTGTTTTTGCCAGTGACGCTCGCAGTTAACAGTTTCTATTGCTCCGGTCACCTCTCGTCGGAGTCAGTTGGAACACCCACACCACACAATTCCTGCGCCGGTGACGCCTGCGGCCTTACGCGGTCTCTATCATCAGGCTGCTTTGGCGGCACGAATTGGCGCTGCCGGTACGACCACCTCGACAAGCCCGGTCGCTACGTCATAAACGAGGCCTGAGATGAGCCACTCGTCCGGCAATGCCGGAATCGCCCTGAGTGCAGCAACGTCGACCGCCACTGACTTGCGTGGATCGCGGACTGACTTGGCCTCAACTTCCCTTTCCGGTATCTGAAAATAGTGCGCAAGCATGGCTGGATCACCCACGAGACGGGTACTGCCGCAATCCGTATGATGAAGTACGATCAGGTGAAACTCCCCGCCTCCTCCCGGAATCGTTCCGGCGACCTCTCCGATTCGTCCGAGAAGACCGAAACTCCTCCAGCAGTCCTGGCGTGACTCGACCGCCGATGTTTCTCATTACGACGGCCTCACCGGGCTTGATTCCAAGCACGTGAGCAGGATCAACTCGCATATCGGCGCAGCCGATAATTACCGCTTTCAAAGTTTGCAGAGATTGCGGAAGCGACGGCACAGGGGTAGCGGACTCTTTGTTGCGTTTTCAACATGAGGTCAAGGCTATTCATTCCGATTCTCCTGAAGAGATGTTCCTGGCGGCCACGCCAGTTTAGTCATTGGATGCAGGCGTCGATTTGATAAGACCAAGCGATTAAAGAAAAAGAACGACCATTTCTGCCAACCGGAGGCGAGACGATTACCGCACGCGAGCGCGGCCCAAAAGGGCCCGTATCGGCGGGGCGTAAAGGCGACAACGTGGCTCAGTAACCCATATGGCGAAGGGCCATCTGGGCGGTCCGCTTGAGTTCGGCCTTCGCTGAACCATTCGCTGCCTGGATGGGTAGACCGGCAAGCATCGATGAGAGATACCGCTTTGGGCTCGTCACGGCTGCCTCAACTGAAAAGTCCACTCGCGTGTGGCCGTTTGATGGTTCTCTCTCGCGAACCACTTTGATCGCGAGGCTGTCCTCTCTCGATCTCGAACATTTTTTCTCGTTCAGCCGATTGCGCGAACGCAAGATATTCTCGCCGTCGCTGTTCACACTTGCGAATCGCGCTTCGATCCAAACGCGCGACAAACTCGAAAGAGAATTGGTCGCGGCCCCGGTCCGTCAGCAACAACTTCACGTCGACAGGTGTATCCTCGTGGCATTCGGCCGGAACAGAGACGTGGCCGTGCCCGACGATCACGCCTTCCAGTTGCCGAAGACGGAGAGGAACTTTGTGTTCGAGCCAACGGTTCAGAACTGTGGGCGGGTCACAAATCCGCCAGCCGATTGCATTTTGATAATCTGAAATCTCCTCCGGATCCGCCAGATCGAGTTGGGTCTCCTCCCACGGTGTAACCATCACCGCGTCCGTGACTAAAGTCCCCGAGCGTACAACCGTCAACTTCACCGGCACGACGACTACGACCTCGGCCAATGGGAGTTCGTAAATTTTCCCAGGCTCCAGGGTCTGCTCCAAGGTAAGTGAGTCGGGTTCGGGAGGAGCAGCAACGCAGTCCCCGATCGGAATCCCCAATTCCCCAAGCTGGGAGAGCCGGTCGCGGTATTCCTTTTCTTCGGTTTTGGTCAGCCTCGATTTCCTGATTGGCATTTTTTATCTCCGGCTAATGCCGTAAATGAAAAAACTTTTAAATTACTCCCATAACCACCAGAACCTCAACAAGTCATTTAGAAAGAACCGGTTCTCCCCTGTCACAGTGCGGGCAGCGCACATCGACTCGACCTTCGCGCGGCAAACCGTACGCTTCGGCCAATCGATGCACCCGTTCACTGGTTTCCCTCCCCAGCGTGATTTGTCTCCCCCGACTGCTGGTGTGGCGCGCAATATTTAAGCCGCGCAGCTTCCATCCGATTTCCTCCGATCTATACGCGAGGATCTCTCCTCTCGATCGCAGAAGCGCGTTCACGTCCGCGGCGAGTGCTTCGACCATCACCTTGGGCGTTCCACCGTGAATCATGCTCCACAGAATTTCCACGATCACGCGGTTCACGTCACACAACCCTTGCCCGCGGACCGCGTCATCCTGCGGGCGAAGCAGCTCAACCGCCTCGAGCGCCAATTCCGGATCGTCGGGGAAGCACGCCGCGATGGCGCGCGCTAGTTGCTGCGTGGCAAAAGTGAAGCTCGATACTTCGACCGGAGACTCGGGCAGTTTTCCGCAATTCTTGAGACGATACATCAGAAGGCGGGGCTGGAAGTGTTCGGCGATTTCGTCTTGAACTCGCAGGTCCAATGCGGAGGAAATCGTCATCCGGGAGGGAGCCGCGGAGACCTCGATCGCCCCGCCGCCCAGGTCGACTGCGTCGTTCCCACAGAAAATCGCTTTCGGACCATAGAGGTCGATGACCTTTCCTCGATTTCCCAGCAGGTGCACACCGCGGAAACGCGACGCGCGGAAAAGTCTCTCCATTCGAGAGTTCGTTCCCTCCTGACAGACAAGGAGGGTGAAGCCGAACTGCGTCGGCAGCGAGCGGAGAGCGCCCGCGGTAACATCCGCCGACATGAGCGGATGGCGACAGAGGCACTCAAGCAGCCCCAATACGTAAATTCCCATTTCCTGCTCGGGTCCGGAAATCATCAGTAGTGGCGCTGTCGGCAATCGGTCAGCCAACCAGCTGGCGATAGTAAAGCAGGCCAGCAGACCCGACTCTCGCTCGGGAAGATCTAGGCGGTGTTTGAATAAATCGGTGATCGAGGCGAAGAGGCCGCGCGCTGAGCCGTAGTCATCGCAATGGGAAGGAAGTCTTATTGCCCGATACAAACTCGGAGGTAGGTCCAGCGCCTCATAAATGAAATCGCCGTGTTCGATGCGGGGCGCAATAACTGGCCTGTCTCCGTCCCAGAACAGCAGGCTAGGTCCGTCAGTCTCCGAGGGACCGGAGACGAGTTCGATCATCGAACCGTCGCCGAAGATTTCACCGGTACTGGCGATGCGTTTTCTCGGCGCGATTGCAGGCGAGCTCACGATGCGCTTCTCCCAGTCCGGGGATTCAAAGCGTTGGTTCTTCCATTCGATGGCGTGCGCGCTACCTTTTTGCTGGGCCACTTACCCGGTTCCGCTTGTCGAACCTCCTGCAGGCTCCACAACTCGCCAATCGCGCGATAAAGTTCAGCTCTGATTTGAGACCGATAGCGCTTCGCCAACTCCAGCGAGCGCGTGAATCGCAAATCCACCGCGCGGGTGCCGGGTTTGCTTTTGGATTCACCCTTCACGCGGCCCTCCGAAGACCTCGTCTCCGCGTCTTCCCCGAAAACCTGGGTGCCATGATTCGTTTTTCGCGCGGCCTCGGTCTTGTCGTCGGATGCGCGGACGTCCAAATTCAGAACCGACCAGTGATCGGCAAGCTCGGTCCGTAGCTCGACTGAGAAATTTGTATTATCGAGAAGCTGGCCGAGTATTCTTCCTGACCGTGTCACTCGGTCCCATTCTTGGAATTCCCAATCAGTCGTGAGTATAAGTTTCCAAGCCAGGTTTGCGACATCCTCAGCGAAGAGCATCTCGACCGGGCCAACTGGCGCAATCTCGACAAGGATCGAAGTCCGGATTTTTCCGAAACGAAGTCTTTCCTCTTCGCAGCGAAAAACAGGTTTCGCGGCGAGAAGGCCGTGTTTAAGGGAATTGAGAGCACTCTGACGCTTACCTTGCGCGGACCGCGGGCCCGTACTCAGCAGCGCATTCGCGCGGTTGGCGGCAATCGATTGGGGTGAAGATTTGCGATGGAGCATGCGTCCTCGAGTGAATGGGATTCCCGATAGATCGGGAGGAATCACGTTGAGAACGAACTGGACCACTTTGGAGACAGCAATTCGGGCAGGTCTAAAACAAATACCGCAGACGAGTGTTTATTTTACCACAAGCCACTCAATGTGACGACTGGGAGAGACGGAAGATTCCAGACCCGACGGCATCGACGAGGCGCTGAAAACAAAGCACTCTTCGGGTTCGTTTCGCAACCGGCTCTCGGAACCGCGGTGGCTCCAGGACGCGCGGGGGTTATCAAGAACCAAGCCCTGAAGACCCTCTCGGGCCCGTCCCACATTCTCTCTTTGAAATCTACCGGCCGCGATCAACGAACAAATCCGATCGCTTCTTTAAGAAAAACCACGGAACGATTCCCAGTCAAAACAATTCGCAGAGAACTTACAGGTGGTTCTGATTTCACCACCGGCAGTGATGTGGATTCCTCGTGCATCGATATGTCGAGACTGTTTTGATATCAATCTCTAAACTCTCTCTTCGGGCTCCGGGTGAAAAGCTACTTCTGACGCTGCGAGCCGCGTGCGCCGCCGACCGACGGATCAAGGATCTGGAACGTTCCTGTCAGTCATACGCCTCGGCAAGGCGCCCACCGGCGTTAGGTGAGCATGCAGACCGATTTCAATTCGGTGTAACTGTCAATTACCACCTGACCCATCTCGCGCCCGATGCCCGATTGTTTATAGCCTCCAAAGGGCATCGCCGGGTCAACCACATTGTGGCAATTGACCCAGACCGTACCAGCCTTTAACCGGGGTACGAGTTCGTTCACTTTGGAAAGATCGTTTGACCAGACGCTGGCGCCAAGCCCATAACGCGTATCGTTAGCCAGCGCTGCGACCTCGTTGAGATCGTCGTAGGCGGTAGCCACCAGGACAGGTCCAAAAATCTCCTCCTGGCACACCGTTGCACGCGTGCCGGCTCCAATCAGCACAGTTGGTTTGACGAAGAACCCCGGGCCCTCGTAATCCACACCTCCAGCCATCGTTTTTGCGCCTTCTTCCAATCCGCGCCGGATATATTGACGCACGCGATTTCGCTGGCGTTCAGAAACCAGAGGACCCATCTGCGTGGCTGGATCCAAGCCAGGTCCCAACACGATTCGCTCAGCCTTGGCGGCCACCTTCTCGATCACGGTGGCGAACGTTTTACGTTGCACAAAAAGTCGCGATCCTGCGGTGCAGACCTGGCCATGGTTGAAAAAAATAGCCTGTGCCGCTCCGTCAGCGGCGAGGTCAGGATCAAAATCATCGAGCACGATCACCGGCGACTTCCCTCCCAGTTCAAGGGAAAACCGAGTCATGTTTTCGACGGCCGCATGCCCAACAAGTTTTCCCACTTCGGTAGAGCCAGTAAATGCAAGTTTGTTGACTCCTTGGTGAGCCGCCAGCGGCGCACCGGCTTCGGTTCCTTCTCCGGTTACGACGTTGAGCACGCCCGGTGGATAGCCGACCTGTTCGGCGAGTTCTGCGAGGCGTAACGCTGTGAGCGGAGTTTCTTCGGCAGGTTTTAAGACGATCGTGCAGCCTGTGGTCAGTGCGGGGCCAATTTTCCACGCGGCCATGAGCAAGGGGAAATTCCAGGGAATGACTGCGCCGACCACGCCCACCGGTTCTCGTCGCGTATAGGCGGTGATGCGCTTTCCCGGTGGCGCGGGGAAGGAAAGATCAAGCGTTCGGCCTTCAATCTTGGTGGCCCAGCCGGCCATGTAGCGAAGGAACTCGACAGTACAGGGAACGTCAACCGCGCGCGCCATCCCGACGGTCTTGCCATTGTCGAGAGATTCCAACTCGGCGAGATGATCGCTATCAGATTCGACAGCATCGGCCAACCGGAAAAGGAGACGCTCGCGATCGGCGGGTCGCAGGCGTTTCCACCCGCCATCTTCCAGCGCGGATTTTGCGGCAGTGACGGCAGCGTCGATGTCATCAGCCTGGCCGGCGGGAACCGCGCAGATTGCTTCGCCGGTTGCAGGGTTGACGACGGGCAGAGTTTTCCCGGACCGGGCTTCCACCCAGCGTCCACCAATGAACATACGGCGAGACTTGTTGATATAACTAAGTACCCAATCGGAAGGCGCCAATTGAGTCGTTGCCATTTTCTCCTCCCTAGTGTTCCTTAAGTTAGGAGCAGCTGCCTAGCGCGGAGCGTAAGCAACAGCCTTGATCTCAATCACCAGCCCAGGTCGAGCCAACCCGGCAATCTCTAGGATGGTCCACGTCGGGAACGGAGCCTTGAGATAGCGACTCTTGATTTCGACGAAGTGGCCAAGATGTTTCTGGAGTCCGACATGATAAGTAACCAATTCGACGACGTCGTCCAGCGAGGCGCCCGCTGCTTCGAGAACAATCTTCAACCGATCGAAAGCGTTGACGATTTGGGTTTCATCGTCCTGCGGCATGCTGCCGTCGGGGTTCAGACCTATCTGACCGGCTACGTAGATGAAATCGCCAGCGCGGACCGCGGCCGAGTAAGAAAATTTCGCAAAAATGGTGGAACCGTCTTTGGTAGCAAAGATCGGATTTGATGGATTAAGAGATTGTTTAGCCATATTCTCCTTCTGTATTTCTTCAGAGGCGCGCGCCCGGAGGAAGCTCCAAACCGAGCAAGAGCCTCCCGTAGGCTTCACCGATCATCTCGGGTTGCAACAGCAAGTGCGAACTCATCGCATGAAAATCGCGGAATAAACGTTCCGCGCGGCTATTGGTGGGCAGCAAGTTGCCCCCCATCGCCGAGAACATCCGCTGGGCAGCATCGAGGGCGAGACGAGATGATACCGCAATACGCATACGAATGGCGGCGCGTTCCTGCTCCGTCGGCGTCTGCCCAGAGGCCAGCAGGTCAAGGATATGGTCGGAGTCATCGAGCAAAATCTGACGCAGAATCGCCATCGTGGCTTCCCCTTGTGCCACCGCAATCTGCGACACTTTGTCATCGCACTGACGCTGCTGAGTGACTCCGCTGACTCGCTTCTTGACGACCGCGCAGAACTCCTCTGCCACGGCTGATGCTACGCCCAAGGTTGGAGCGAGGACGGACATGGCAAACACGGAGTTCAAGGGATAGTCGTAGATCGTTTCCTGGTTTGGACAGGTGGGATGCTTTTGACCAGCCTGAAGCTGCTTCCAACCGAACCATCGATGTTCCGGCACGAAGGTTGGTTTCAAACGAATGTCTTTACTGCCTGTGCCGCGCATTCCGATGACATTCCAGCTTTCGTGGTCGATGGAAAATGCGCTCTGCGGCACGAGCACGACGTGCAACTCCGGCGATGCACCATTTTCTGGCGGAAGTAAAACCAACAATCCCGCCCAGGACGCAACATCGATTCCGGAGGCGTAGCGCCAGTTGCCGCTGAGCGATATGCCTCCGGGAACGCGCTCGGCAGTGACGCCCGTGCCCACGCCGCCGGTAAGCATCGAAACGATCGTCGGGGCGTTGCCGCCGAAGACTTCTTGTTGTGCTTCAGCTGAAAATTTGCCGATCATGAGTACATTTGCTGCATTTAGAGCAATCACCCATGCGCAGGACGCGCATCCCCGAGCGATCTGGAATACCGCTTCCCACGCTTGGCGCGGAGTGCAGCCGAGTCCGCCGAAACGAGGGGGTTGCGTCATGCGGAATAGACCGGCCGCCGCTAGGCGCTCGGCAACGTCCTCCGGAATACGTTTCTCCATCTCGACCCGCGGCGCCTGATCGACGAGCCAGTCTGCTAAAACTGCAGCCTTCCCCCCGAGCGAGATGGCGTCCGTTGGGACCGACGCAGAATTTGACAGAACTGCCATGGCTTGCCTTGCTCTCCTGAAAAACGCCCCACAACCTGCGGCGATTAGCAAACTTTAGACCGATACGGCATTCGAGCTATGTATCGCCAGATACGAGAGGTCCTGATAATCTGTTTTCGCGAACGAACAATCTCGCGAAGAGTTGGCAGGTCGTGCAAAAAACACCGAAAACCAAACGTTTGCTGGGGACATGGCGCATTGATTCCGGCCTTGTTCACAAGATCATCGAACAGGCGAGTTGCGGCCGCCGGCGAAAGTTTCGTAAGAATGAAATGCTCTATGAGCAGGGCACGGTTTCAACGAAGTTCTATCTCGTCCTGAGCGGCTTGGCGCAGGTTTCGATCGTGCGCGTCGATGGCGTGGAGGTGGTGCTCGAGTACATGGGACCGGAGACCATGCTCGGAGAAGGAGCGGCCTTTGACGAACTCCCGAAGTTCTCGAGCGCCGTGGCGGTTGAGGACACCGAAACGATCGAGTTCGATGCCGCCAAAATGCAAGAAGTATTCAGGCAGCATCCCGAATTTGCCGCGGCGCTGCTGCGGGTGACAAGCCTGAAACAACGAGTGCTGGCGGTTCGTCTTGAGCATCTGGCCTCGCGCCGGCCGGAGGTCCGGATCATGGATCTGCTCCACCGGTTGCAGGAGATGTTTGCGATCGATTACGCTGGCGGCCGCCTGATCGTTACTCATTTGACTCACGAACAGATCAGTGCCATGACCGGGACTTCGCGGGTCACGGTAACACGCGCCATGCGGTCCCTGCGGGAACAGGATCAAATCGAGATTATTGATGGCCATATTCTTGTCAAAGCCTCGCGTCCCGGCTGAAGTCCGGATCCTCCGTAGACGCATGTATCGGCGGATACAGAGCCTCGATCCGAATTCCGGTAATCTCTGACCACGGTTGTTTCGTCACCAGATTTCTTTCCCGACTGATCACGCGGGCAGCGAGGCCAGAGCGATTGAAGGAACAAACCCTTTTCTATCGGCGTCTGTTTGGGCGCTTTGTGACCGGTGTGGCGGTCGTGCTGGCCGAAGAGGGCGGCGAAATCCGCGGCCTTACCGTGAACTCGCTTACGTCGGCCAGCCTGGATCCGCTCTTATTGCTGTTTTGCGTCCGCAATGACAGCCACTCTGGGGCCGCGATTCTACGGGTCGGACGATTCACCGTGAATGTTCTCGGCGCCGATCAGGAAAATCTCGCCCGGCATTTCGCAGGCCGCAAAGATACGAACCTGGAGTTCGAGTATTCTCACGAGGAGGGTTTTGTCTGGCTCAACCATTGCAACGCAGTCTTTCGTTGTGAACTCGAAGTCTCTTATCCTGGTGGCGATCATCGTATTGTGTTGGGCAGAGTGAAAAACATGCTCGGACCGGACGAATGCGAACGACTGCTGGTCTATCACGAGGGCCATTACGGTCATCTGCGATCAAAAGCCGCCGGCGACTCCCAAATGGAGGAGAGACACTCATGACTGAGTTTGCGTCCCGAGCGGATCTGCAGCCCAAGAAGATCAGTTTCGTTCGCCTTTCGGAGAATGCGTATGCATACACCGCTGAGGGGGACCCTAATTCCGGGGTCGTGATCGGCGACGACAGCGTTCTGGTCGTCGACGCGACCGCGACCCCGGTGATGGCCCGCGCTTTGATTGCACGAATCCGTGAGATCACGGACAAACCCATCCGTCATGTAGTGCTCTCGCACTATCACGCTGTCCGCGTGCTGGGAGCTTCGGCTTTTACCCGCGAAGGCTGCGAACAGGTCGTTGCTAGCCGCGGCACTTACGAAATGATCGTGGAACGCGGAGCGCAAGACATGCAGTCCGAGATGGAGCGCTTCCCGCGCTTGTTTCAAGCCGCGGAATCCATCCCAGGTCTTACCTGGCCGACGCTCACTTTTGAAAGTGAAATTACCCTGTATCTGGGCCGGCTTGAAGTAAAAGTGCTTCATGTCGGTCCGGGACACACCAAGGGAGACACCATCGTGTGGCTACCGCAGCAACGGATTTTGTTTTCCGGCGATCTGGTCGAATATCAGGCGGCCGCTTACACCGGTGACGCACAACTGGAGGAATGGCCTCACACCCTGGAACAACTGCGCGCTATGCGCGCGGAGAAACTTGTGCCTGGACGTGGTCCGGCGCTGGAGAATCCGGGGCAGGTCAACGCCGGACTGGATTACACCAAAAGTTTTGTGACTATCCTGTTTTCCTGTGCCCAGGAATCGGTCGCCGCACGAAGGACGTTGAAAGAAACGTTCCAATACACGCGCTCGAAAATGGATCCCACGTTCGGCCAAGTGTTTATTTATGAGCACTGCTTGCCGTTCGATGTTTGCCGCGCTTATGACGAAGCGAGTGGCATTAAGCATCCGAAGATCTGGACGGCGGAGCGAGACAGAGAAATGTGGCAGGCGCTGCAAGGCTGAGGTATGGCGAGTGGGAAGATAGGTGCTCGGCGCGATCCACCAAACCGGAGGTCCTTCCCTCTATGAGCGTCCCATCTTCGAAGCTTGCTTTGCATCCAGCAGACCACTTGCGATATTACTCGGGATTTGGCAACGAGCACGCGACGGAAGCCGTCAGCGGCGCTCTTCCTGTGGGACAGAATTCTCCTCAGCGCGCATCTTTCGGTCTCTACGCAGAACAGATCAACGGAACGTCGTTTACCGCTCCGCGCGCATGGAACCGCCGTTCCTGGTTGTATCGCATCCGTCCCTCCGTGATGCACAAGCCCTACCAGCCTACGTCTAAGAATCTGATTCGCAGCAGCCCCTTCCAAGAAACGCCGGTATCACCCAATCAGTTGCGATGGGATCCCCTGCCAATACCGGATTCGCCCACAGATTTTGTCGGAGGACTGATCACGCTTGCCGGCAACGGCAGCACCGACTTTCACTCTGGAGCGGCCATCCACGTGTATGCCGCCAATCTCTCGATGAAGGACCGGTTTTTCTACGACGCGGATGGCGAACTCCTCATTGTCCCGCAAACGGGAACGCTTCTGCTGCGCACGGAATTCGGTCATCTTCAGGTCCAACCGGGCGAGATTTGCCTGATTCCGCGCGGCGTAAAATTTCAAGTCTTGCTGCTCGATGCTGAAGTCCGTGGTTATGTCTGCGAAAACTACGGGGCCATGTTCCGGTTGCCCGATCTGGGTCCAATCGGGGCGAACGGCCTGGCCAACCCAAGGGATTTCGAGAGCCCCTGCGCAGCCTACGAAGACCTCGAGGGGGACTTCCGGGTTGTAGCCAAGTTTTGTGGCGATCTGTGGGAATCCGAGTACGACCATTCGCCGCTCGATGTTGTGGCCTGGCACGGAAACCTTGCTCCTTATAAGTACGATCTGTCGCGTTTCAACTGCATGAATACGGTCACATTTGACCATCCTGATCCATCCATTTATACCGTGCTTACTTCGCCATCCGAGATTACGGGCGTCGCGAATTGTGATTTTGTCGTCTTCCCGCCACGCTGGATGGTCGCGGAGCATACCTTCCGACCGCCCTGGTATCACCGCAATTTTATGAGCGAGTTCATGGGACTGGTGCGGGGCGAGTACGATGCCAAGACCGAAGGGTTCGTTCCTGGCGGAGCGAGCCTGCACAATTGCATGAGTGGCCACGGGCCTGACGCTGCAACCTACGAAAAAGCCACCGCTGCACAACTCAAGCCGCAGCGTCTTGAAGACACCCTTGCTTTTATGTTCGAGACTCGTTTTGTGTCACGGCCTACAGAGTTCGCCCTGAATACTGGCCAACGGCAGCATGAATACTACAGGTGCTGGCAGGAGCTGAAGAAACGTTTCCACGCTCCCCCGAAATAAACGGAAAGGGCTCTACGATCGATAGTCTTCCCAGGGGGAAGCATGACGCGGAGCGCAAAGAATCGGCCCGCGGCTCCGCAGGCGATGCTTCGCCGTATCCGGGATGAGTTGCGCCAAGACCTGCTACTGGTCCCAGCCTAGACTCTTGCCAACCAGCGAAGCGGCATTCCACCGAGACCCGCCAATCGCGCGCCAAGGGCGGCGGCCAAGGTTAACCCCATCAGGACAAGAAGCGAGACATCGAAGACGCTAAACTGCAGCGTTTGGGAGAAGGTTCGCCGCTGGGAGGGATCGAAGGCACGAGCCTCCATGGCCAGACTTAGATCGCTGGTGATCTTTAGTGCGCGCAAAACCAAAGGAATGATGTAAGCGATATGTTTGCGCAGACGCGCAAACAGATTTCCTTTCTCGAACTCAACCGCTCGCGAGCGCTGTGCTTCCAGAATGGTCGCGTGTTCGGCCTGCATCTGCGGAATCAGACGCAAGGTGATTCCAATCACCATGGCGAAGGGAACAGAAACACGCAAACGGTAAAGAGCAGTCATCACTTCGCGCGTGGAAGTTGTCTTGAACACAACGAGGAAAGCAAGCAGGATGGCGGCAATCCGTGCAGCAACCGACAGTCCATTGAAGACGCCTGGCTCAGTGACGTTCCAGATCCCGAGCGAAAACAGCACCGGTCCCTGGCTGCGCAGAAAAACAATCCAGAGCAACCATGAAACTCCGGCAACAGACCACCCGAGACGGCCCGCTTTGATCAAAGCCGTAAGAGAGAGCCGGCTGGCCAAAGCGACTCCAACCGTCAGAAGAAAGATCAGCGACAGAATCAGCGGATGAGTCAACACCGAGACGGTGAGGAACACCCACGCCAGATAAAGAATCTTGACTCGCGGATCGACACCCCGGTCGGAGACTCTCACATCCGCGCGAACGTTGGCGGGCAGGGTTGACATGGCTAGGCTCCGCCCAACTGTTCCACCATTTCTTCGACCCGGCAGGTGAACGCACCCGGATTGAGGGCCTGCGCGAGTGCGGCTACCTGCGGGGGCGTCACCAGGCAGAATTTCAGTTCCGCGACTTTTCTAAAGACTTCATCGGGCGGTCCATCGAGCGCGACCGAGCCCTCGCGAACCACGATTATGCGGTCGGCATAGTTCGAAGCCAGCGTAACATCGTGAGTCACGATCACAATGGTGAGACCCTGCCGGTGAAGTGCAGAAAGATAATTCATGATGCGCAGGGATGCCTCATGATCAGCGCCAGTCGCAGGCTCATCAAGCACGAGCACGTCCGGTTCCATGATCAGAACGGAGGCGATGGCAACCAGCTTGCGCTCCGCCAACCCCATGAAATACGGATCTTCCGCGCCTCGTTGACGCCCTCCTACATGGTCCAATGCTCGCTCGACCGAGTCCTCGATGCGATTCTTGGACCAGCCCAGATTTTTCGGTCCGAAGGCAAGTTCCTCAGCCGTGGTCCGCGAGAAAAGCTGGTGGTCTGGATTCTGAAAGACGTACCCCACCTTCCGGGCCAGTTCGGCCACGCGGGTACCGCGGGTGTCGCTGCCGCCGACCAGCACACGCCCCTCGGTGGGCGCCAACAATCCGTTGAAGTGTTTTGCCAACGTTGTCTTACCGGCACCGTTGGGACCCATGAGCGCGACGAACTCACCGCGCCGGATGGTGAGGTTGACATTGTGAACGACGCGCGTCCCGTCCGGATATGCGAAGGAGGCGCCTTGCACGTCGATCAGAGCTTCGGAACTGGTTTTGGCGGTAAAGATTGATACAGGGCCGGATCGCTTCGATGATGCAAGGCTCCGCATTTGGACCAGCGCATCGTTGATGCTCAGGGGCAGAGGACCGCTCCAGCGTTCGCGGGCCCGCAGTTGGTAAGCGACTTGTGCGACGTCGGGGAGTTTGACTCCTACCCCCATGATCTCCTCAGCCGAATTGACGACTTCGCCTGGACTTCCCATCCTGATGATGCGGCCGTGGTCCATCAGCACCAGACGCGAGGCGTAAGCCAGAACCTCCTCCAATTCCTGATTCACAATGACGATGGTGACACCGCTCTCGCGGTTGAGCTGTGCCAACGTCGCCATCACCTCCTGTTTGCCGAGCGGGTCCAGTTCGGCCGTGGGATTATCAAGAACCAATATGCGGGGCTGAAACGCGACCGCGGCGGCAATGGCCAGGCGCTGTTTCTGGCCGCCCGAGAGTTTCCAGGGGGAGGAGCGGGCATGATCTTGAAGACGCACGGCACGAAGTGCAGAGATGACCCGGAGGGCGATTTCATCGCCCGGCAACCCAATATTTTCGAGCCCGAACGCGGTGTCTTCTTCGACGCTGAGTCCCACCAGTTGGGACTCAGCGCTCTGCAAAACGAATCCGACGTGGCGGGCGAGATCTGGAACGGAGGCCGTTCGCGTATTCAGGCCGCAGACGACAACCTCGCCCTCCATCCGCCCACCAAAACTGTGCGGGATGAGTCCATTGAGCGTGTAGCACAACGTGGATTTACCCGATCCCGCGCGCCCGGCAATCGCGATGAACTCGCCGGCGTCAATCTCGAGGTCGATGCCCTGCAATGTGGGACGACCTCGCTGTCTCCGATAGGAATAAGTCAGGCTGCGAACTTGGATGATTGGATCCATATTCGAATCAGGCGATACGGGGGACTGATTGGTTCTCGGCTTCGTACCCCATCTCGTCGCGCGACAATCCGTAGCGCTCGGCGGCGGGTCCGACGACGCGGGCGACCAGTGGCCCCAGCAGGCCGCCAACGAAAGTTGTCAGGATCACCGCCGGGAAAATCGCGGTCCAGATGAGCGAATCGGGAAATAGCCGCAGGTAGCTGAAGTTGGTGCACAAATAGAACGAGCCTAAGATGCACCAGAGAAAAACGACCACATAGTACTTCGCCCAGGCGCTTTTCCTCGACATGCAGTAATCTTCTGGCCCATGGTACAGACGGTAGAACAGATAGGCCATCCACCAGGAAACGAGGGCGCCAGCGGCGGAGCCGGGGGAAAGAGATCCCGTGAGCGCATCGCCAAGCAGGTTTGCGATCGCAACACCCCACACGGCCGGCATGCCAAAAATTGCTCCAAAGGGAAAACGCACCATGGCATCGGCGCGAAAGGTGAGAAATCCGGGGATCAATACCAGAATCGCGCTGACTGCTTGCAGGATCACCGAAAGCGCCGCGGTCATGGCCATCATGGTGACGGCCTTCGCATTCCATCGCCGCTGCATTTTGACGATACCAGGAGGGAAGAATCGGACCTGATAGTCGAATATCTCGCCCACGAACATTAGCGTCATCGGGACGGTCAGCACCATGCCGATCAAGAACATGGTTTGAGAACTGAGCGCTCGACCAATCATCTGTTCCAGTCGTGGAAGCATCTCAGGATTCGCCGCCCCCGTCACGGCAGTGGACAATCGTCTTCAGGCCTTCCTGGCGCGATAGTTTCTCCAGCGCGTTCACCGCTTCAGTGAGCGACACGGAGGAAGTCACGAGGCGTGTTACATTCAGTTTCCCGCTGGAGATGAGATCCACTGCGGTGCGAAAGTCATCCGGTCCGAACCCGAACGAACCGGTGAGCAGAACTTCATCATAGTGAATCCGGTTCATGTCGAGAGCGAGAGTGGAACCGGACGGCATCCCGGCAAAGAGGTTGATGGCTCCCCCTTTTCGTACAAGTTTGACCGCAAGTTCGGCGGCGTTTTCGACGGCAACCGATACGATCACCTTGTCGGCTCCTTCGCCGCCAGTCATGCGCATCACCGTCGCCCCCACGTCTTCGTTGCGGGCGTCAATCACAACATCGGCAACGCCCTCCGCCAGCGCCATTCGCTCCGGTGTCATTCCGCTAAGCATGATTGGGTTCGCGCCGAGAAGATGTGCAATCTCCGCCTGCAGCAAGCCCATGACGCCATCGCCGATAATCACGAGCGATTCACCCGCAACCACATGAATGCTCGAAAACGCGTGCAAGCAGCACGCGACCGGTTCCGCGAAGCAGCTTGCATCCGATGCCAATGATTCTGGCAGGGCAATCATCCCTTTTGACGCCAGAGGCTCGGGCACGCGAACGAACTCGCTGAAACCTCCCGGGTCAAGGAGTTGATTGAACAGATTGGGGCAGAGGCTGTAGCGGCCCTTCTTGCATTGGTCGCATAATCCGCAAGGAACATAGGGAGCGACGGTGACTCGCGTCCCGGGGCGCCAGACACTGGAATCGGGAGATTCCGCCACGATTCCAGAAATTTCGTGTCCCAGTCCTGATCCGGGCCTAATTTTTGGATGACCGCCCAGGAAGGTTTTTACGTCGGTCGCACAAATGCCACAGGCCTCCACGGCAACGAGAACTTCTCCGCTTTTGATTTTGGGCACGGGCGTGTCTTCTAGTTGGATCCAGCCCGGGCCGTAGTACTTCAGTGATTTCATGCCGACCTCAGGTCCCGGCTCGCACGGACTCCGATCACTGCCCCGGTGCGAACAGAAATGGAAACGCGATCGGACTTCTTGAGCCGATGAATGGGATTCCCGTCCACACACACAGCGGCATCGCCTGCCACATTTTCCACCGCGACGCTGATTCCTTCCGAGAGGCTTACATAGGTTGAAACGAAAGGTGAAACGCTCAACAACCTTGACGCACTCATGCCTACTTGTGCCAGTGGCAGACTACAAACCAGGCACCCGGCAGGAACATGAGCCAGCGTCGCGAGACAGATTCCTCCGGTGATCGCTTTGCCGAAAAAGGCGGGCTCGGCAAAGCCCGCGACGACGGTTCCAACGTTCTCTCCCTCCGCCACCAGTGCTTGACCACTCGCCTGGACTCGGGTCACCTTGCTATCACGATCTCCAATGGGTCGAGGCGTTGTAGGGATACTTCTGCCGGCAATCCGTTCCGCTGCGCTCAGATCGCGGCGTTGGCCGTCAATCGTGCCCACGATGGTGGTGCCGATCACGACGTCATTGAATGCTATTCCCGTGAGGTCACCGTTAACGGACGCAAGCAGCGCGTCAACCCTCCATGTTTCGAGTTCGCTAAAATTCAATTCCTCTACCCGGCTTGCGCGACAGGTAATCAGCCGCCCGACATTAGTCGAGCCGGTGCCAACCCCGACGACAGGCAATGCGCTTCCCACTTCCAGGGCCGCATCTGAAAGCGTTCCATCGCCGCCGACAACAACGAGCGCGTCGAGTTTCTGTCCGATCATCCACCTCGCCAATGCACGGGTCTGACTGATTCCGGTAGTCTCTGCGACAGCGCAGGTGCAAACAGAACCCGGCCAGCCGGAGAGAGCTTTCTCCCCTGTCGGGCCATGCCCGGTTAGAACCTCCTTCGCACCGCAACGCTCAACCACCCTGCGGGCAGCGAGCAGGGAATCGAGTGCTCCGCTGCCGGCAACGGGGTTCACAATCAGGCCGACGCGCCGCCACGTTTCAAGCATGAACGGCCTCGACCAATGATGCCGCCACCCGGCCGGGGTCGGCGGCCTGCCAGATGTTTCGTCCAACGGCCACGCCCCTAGCGCCTGCCACGAGCGCGTCACGAGTAGAAGTGATTAGCTGCTCAGGATCTTGCCGCGATCCACCAAGGACAACCACTGGCCGATAACAAGAAGCGACGACCGCGCGGAAGCTCTCGCGGCTGCCGCTGTATCGTATCTTGATCACGTCGGCTCCCAGTTCCGCTCCCACACGCGCCGCCACCGCGATCTGATCCGCGGATACATCTCCGGCGGAAAATCCCAGCGGCAACATCTCTGCCACCAGAACCATGCCCGAGCGCTCGCACTCGGCAGAAAGCTGAGCTAGGGCGTGAATACTGGAAGATTCACCCTCCGCGCCCACAATCCCCATCGCAATCACCCCATCCGCGCCCAACCGGAGCGCGTCTTCTACGGCGAGCGCCGGCCGGTTTTGTGACCAATCACCGGTGAGGGCGGTGGGCCCGCAATCGACACGAAGAATCAGACCTGCCATGCCGAAAAGGCCGCTGAAGGCGGAAACCATTCCTGGAGTCGCGATCACGGCATCGATACGGGCGGCAATGACGGACTGGATCAGGCGGTCCGGAGACGAGAGTCCTTCGAGAGGAGCAATACCAGCGATCCCATGATCGAGGGCCGCAATCACCGTTTTCCCGTCGCTCGCGAAGATCCGATTGAGTCGAATCTGTTTGCCTGGCGTCATTGAAAATCCAATCCTAATCGTGATTTGTTTCGCCAGTATCGATGACGCAGCGAAATCCCACCGCGCCGGAGCGGTCGAGGCTCGGAGCCATCAACAGGTACTTGCTGTGTTCCGACAGCTTATAAGCCTGAGGGAAGTACCAGCGCGAACCTTGTGGCTGATAATGACTGCCACCGCGCAGAATGGCAGCACGAGTGTGTTCGTCCACGTATTCGTCCGTCCATTGCCAAACATTGCCGACTAGATCCATCACGCCAAAGGGACTCGATCCTTTGGGATGCGAGGAAACGTCGCTGGCGGCCGCCATATCACGTCCGGTGTCCGGTTTCGGAACCGCATCGGCGTCCCAGTCATTTCCCCATGGATACACCCGGCCGTCGGTTCCCTGGGCGGCATATTGCCATTCCCATTCGTGGGGAAGACGTTTGCCCGCCCACTTGGCATATGCTCGCGCATCCTCCAGTGATACCCAGGTCACGGGCTTTTGTTCCCAGCCTGCCGGATATGTTCCATCCTTCCAGTCTTTCAGAAAGTTGTGATCATCCGCGGGCTCGTAGTGGGTGGCATCGAGAAACGCCTTGAAATCGGCATTCGTCACGGGGTACTTATCGATCCAGAACGATTTCATATGCATCCGCTGCGCGTGGTAACGGCGTGCGGATGGTTCCCATGCATACTGCACATCGACACCTTCATCGTTCATGCCCTCAATCTCAATGCCTGTCACCTGGAACGTAAAATCGCCCTGGGGGATCCTGACCATGCCCGACGGCTCGCGCGAGGGCGTCGCCGTCGGCTGGATCTCGACGATTTTCTGCGGCAGCGCTTTCCAGTCACGCGAAAAGCTGGACAATGCCTTCTGGCTGAGGTTACGCATCGTCGTCAGCAGCCTGGCCAGTCCGAGATCATCATTTTTGGATGTCTCGAGTACGGCGCCATAGCCATCCGGCTCCAACGTAAGCTCGATTACCGATTGGTCTCCCTCGCGTTTTGGGTTGAGCTCAAGTCCGTGCCACAGATCAAAGTACTGGTGACCTTGGCGGTAGGGGACGAGCCACTGACGGCCGTCAACCTCATAATGGTTGCGATTGACCACCGTCCACAGCGTTTCGTCTTGAGTGGGAAACTCGCTCGCATAAACGCCGAAGTGTTCCGTCGGAATATGTGGTATCCAACCAGGGCTGATTAGAAGCGCGCTGAACGCGCGTTCGATCGTCGCTGTGCGTCGGAGTGCTTCGGCGTCGCGTGGCGTCATCTGGTTCCAGATTCCCCAGATATTCTCCCAACTCTCAAATCCGACACCGTTAAAAAAAGCTTGCTGCAGATCATCGACATGATCGTGGGACCAGCGGTCGCACATGTTCACCATGTGGCGCGACTCCAGCCATTTGTAGCGGCTCACCGAAGGGACAAAACCATAATTCCAGTAGCCCCAGCTCATGTTGTTGTATGCGAGCATTTCATCGGCAGCGAGCGGCGCCTCCGGTTCGAGCGCAAGTGGATGCCCGATCTTGTCCGATGCGCGGCGGAACGACGCCGGCATTCCTTCTTGGGTGTCGCCGTTGATTCCGTCAGCATCCACCGAGGCGAGTTCACGCGCAATTGCCTCGGCGTCAGGAAGTCCTTCGTAGTGCGTCCCCTGATCCCACACCATCACAGGAAATAGGACGCGAACTCCGCGGCGGTGAAAGTCGGCGACCATTTTGCGCACGCCTTCCACTCCGCCGGGCAGATCACGAAAAAGATCATACTGGCTCCGGCTGTCAATGCCGATGTTGGGATAGGTATGCCAGATCAATACGCTGTCGATCCCTCCATAGCGGCTGACCAGATCATCCAGATAGCGGTCGACGGTGTAGTGGCGCGTGTCGGGATCGTAGAAATAACGGTCATGAACCATCATCTGCGGTTGGACAAAACTCGATTGCGTCCACTTCAGCTCGGGGCGGTCGTACTGCGAGCCGTCATAGCCCATGCGAATAAGGTGTTCCATGCGCCAGTGGCGGATGTCCGCTAGCCAGTCCGCGATTTGCGCTGGCGTGCAAGTCCGGGGCTTCCCCGGCGAATTCCATTGCATGACCGGAGCGCAATCAGGACCGGGAATCTGTTCCCACACGGGAGCGAAGGCCGTGTCCTGCGCCTCGGCGGTCAGGGCGGCGAGGATGACAGCGGTCAAGGCAATGACTGCCAGAAAAAACTTCATGAATCGTCCTGCTCCTCAGCCAGGAACCGATCGAGTTCGACGGAATGAAGAACCCTCATTGTAGACGTGCGCGCCCGACCGGAACTTCCTTCGTTCACAGAGGTAGAGAGTAGAGCATTCTGATCACGACTCGTGTATCCAGCGCTACTTTGTATACAGCGCTACCGAATTGCCGGAAAAGTTGGATTATCGTTTGCGGCACTGAACCAGCACCCTATCGTGGAATGGATGCTTGCTTCGTGGATCGCACAACGGTCTTCGATCGTGAAAATTGTCCAAGAGTCCGGAGGCGCTGCATGCACCTGCTGTCGGCTATAAGGCGGTCAAAGGTCTTTTCGTTATCCATGTTCTTTTCGACCATGTTTGCGCCCAGGTTTTCTCGTCTGATCCTGGCGTCGGTCACTTTGGCGCTCGTCGCCTCAAGTCTACCTGCTTCGGGGCAATCGACCTTTGGAGCCATCATCGGAACGGTGAAGGATGCGTCCGGCGCTCTCGTAAAAGGAGCGAATGTGGCTCTCGTCAATACCGGCACATCCATCGAGCGTCGAACCACGACCGACAGCGCGGGGGCGTATTCCTTCCTCAACCTGGAAGCCGGACAGTACAAAGTGACCGTCGCGGCGAAGGGTTTCTCCACCGTCAATATTTCCGATCTGCATCTGGAAGCGCGCGAAACCAAGCGCGTCGACGCGTCCGTGAAAGTCAGCACCACGGCGGAGACCGTGAACGTGGAAGGCGGGGACATCGGCGTGATCACGACCGATGTGTCGAACATCCAAGCGACCCGCACCGGCCAGGAGCTCGTCGATCTGCCGGTCGCAATTTATTCGCGTTCTACTGGTTCGACAAGCCCCATTTCCACTTTGACCACGCAACCTGGGGTGCAAACCGATGGCAGTACCCTTGTGATACAAGGCACGACCTCGGCCCTCACCGCCGTCACGCTCGATGGCATCAGCACGATGTCGATCGAATACGCGGGGCCGATTAACGAACTGTTTCCCTCCTTCAACTCCATCTCGGAGATGAAGGTCAGCGGCTCCAACAATAACGCCGAGTTCAGCGGAGTGGCTGACATTACGACCACCTCCAGATCCGGGACCAACGCCTTCCACGGGGGTGCGTTCTGGAATGGCGAGAACGATGCGGTGGATGCAGGGAACCCGTTTGCGCCCGGCAAGCCGAAGCTGATATTGAACAATTTTGGTGCTTACGCCGGTGGGCCGATTTTCCGCGACAGAACTTTCTTTTTTGGCAGCTATGAAGGGCTGCGTCTGCCCTTGGAGACGCCCATCGTTACCAGTGTCCCGTCGCTTGCCATGCGCAGCGGCAATCTTTGTACCTACTTGAACGATGCCTACGGGCCGGGCAAAACGATTTTCAATTACGACGGCACTCAAATTCCGTGCAATGCTGTCCCTATCTCGCCGGTCTCCGCGAATATCCTCCAGTACCTGATGCCTAGTCCGAACACGGGAGGGGTGGACAGCTTCGCCAACAATTATTCGCAAAACATGCCGACGCCGATCTCGAGCAATCAGTTCGACACCCGCATCGACGAAAACCTCACGACAAACCAGTCGATCTTCGGGCGTGTGACGTATAAGAAGCGGTCGGTTACGACCGCACCCGATCCTTATCACCCGTTTTTCTGGGAAGTTGGCGGATCGCCCTCCACGGGACCGTTTTCTCAGCCGGAGAATGACACGGCGCTAACCCTGGCGCACAACTTTACCATCACACCGTCCCTGTTGAATGAGCTCCGGGGCGGCTTCAGCCGCTACCATCTGGCGACGACTCTGGACGTGAACTCGCAGGACATACTCAACCAACTCGGGCTTACGGGTATTCCCAATGTGAGCCCGTATGGCGCAGTTCCCAACGTCATTTTCGGTGGTGCCGATGGCGGCTTTCAGCAGACCGGAGGAGCAAATCCCTCTACGCAAATCAGCAATACGATTGAGATTTCTGACAATGTCACCTGGATCAAACACCAGCACACTTTTAAATTTGGATTTGACTGGCGCCGCTTGAGCGACCACGACGATAACGCGTTCGGAAGCATTCGCTCCGGACAATACGCCTTCGACGGTCAGTCTTCCGCCGTGGGGGCAACGATCGGCGACCCCTACACTTCATTCTTACTCGGGTATCCCGATTACGAACTGATTACGTTAATCAGCAACGACAAGATGAATGGATTGGGCTATGCCTACGGTTTCTTCGGGCAGGACGACTGGAAAGTTACGCCGAGCCTTACGTTGAACTTGGGTTTACGCTACGAACTTCATCCTCCGATGCGCGATACAGGGTACAACAACGGAGCGCTCTTGCCGGACTACGAGGGTAAACCCAACCAGACAGCTCTGGTTGTGCCGAATCAGCAAGCCGTCGCCATGGCCGATCCCGGATTGCTCGGGTCGGTCCCGAATACACCCCTACTGACTGCGGCGCAAGCGGGAATTCCATCCGCTCTGCGCTTCACTGACAAGAACGATTTCGGTCCGCGCGTTGGATTTGCTTGGCGTCCCTTCCACGACGACAAAACCGTAATCCGTGGAGGTTATGGCAGATTTATCGAAGCTCCTCTTGGGTTTGCGCTAGTCGCTGGATGGGCCACCACGACGAGTTATATCCCTTATTATGGCAACGGCTACAGCGGACCCAATAATACGGGTACTCCGGTTATCTCATTCCCCGCTCCGTGGCCAACTCCCATCGACCAAGCCGAACCAGGTGGCGCCAGTTTTTACTACGCATTTCCCGTCCACTACAAGGATCCGAGTGTCCAGCAGTGGAACCTGACGTTTGAACGTGAACTTGGTTTCGATACCGGCTTCCGGCTCTCCTACATCGGAAACCACGGCAGCAACCTGGAAGTGATGCAGGACCTCAATCAGGTACCCGCAAATACGCAAGGCTATGCAATCGCCGGGGCGAACCGGCCCTTCCAGGACTGGACGATCATCGAGAGCGTTACCAACGCCGCCCGAAGCAATTACAACAGCCTGACCGCGGATGCTCATAAGCGTTTCGGCAACGGCCTGCAGTTTGAAAGCAGCTATGTTTGGACGCGCGACCTCTCGACGGCAGGAGGTGGAAACCCAACTGCGCTGCCCGTGCAACCTGCCAATTTCGTCACCGATCGCTTCAATCCCGGGTTGGACTATGGCAACGTGATCTTTGACCGGCGTCACCGCTTTCTGACCACCTTTCTCTACGATCTTCCTCTAGGTAGGGGGAAAAAGGTGCTAGGGAATGCCAGCGGACCGCTGAATGCCGTAGTGGGCGGCTGGGAGACGGGCGGCGTGCTGATCTTTCAGTCCGGGCCATTCCTCACGCCATATCAAACCAGCTGTGACTCGGCCGGCACGAATATCATCACGGTCACCGGATCGGCCCGTGCGGACATCGTTCCAGGCGCCTCGCTTTATGCCCCGCAGGGCTCGACGAGTGGAGGTTATCCGCAATACCTCAACTCCCAGGCGTTTGCCATACCAGGACTTCAGGGTGGAAACTGCAATGCGATCGGTCGTTTTGGTAACGCTAGCGTCGGCAGCGTAGTGGGTCCAGGGACGAAGGCCATGTCCATGTCGTTGATCAAGTCCATCCCCATTACTGAAAAGGCGAAGCTGCAGGCCGGGATCGAGGCATCGAACCTCTTCAATCACCCGAACCTTGCTCCCCCGAACATGCAGGTCGGGACCAGCGGTTTTGGAACCATCAACGCGGTGCAGACCGCAGAAGGCGCTGGCCCCCGGATTCTCGAGTTCACGGCTCGTATCAGTTTTTAGATGGTCAAAAATTGGGAATGCCCAGCGAGTTGCGACTTTTGTGTGGGCTGTCGGAAGTCAGCAAATGGCCTCGCAGAATCGACGCCAGAAACGTTTGATGAGCAGTTCGACCTGAATGCGCGCGGAGTGTACTTTACGGTGCAAAAAGCGCTTCCGCTACTGACTGACAACGGATCGATCATCCTCTCTGGATCGGCGGCATGGCAGATGGGCATTCCGGGCTACGGGGCGTACTCGGCGACGAAAGCAGCGTTAGTCTCGTTCGTCCGGAGTTGGACCGCTGAGCTCGCCGGTCGCGGCATCCGAGCGAACGTGATCAGCCCTGGACCGACCGATACGCCCATGATCCATGTTGGCTCTAAAGGATCGCCGGAGGGCACAAGCGAGTACTTTCGGAAGATGATCCCGATGGGACGACTTGGAACAGCCGATGAGCTTGCATCGGCAGCCGTGTTCCTCGCTTCCAACGAGAGCAGCTTCATCACTGGCATCGACCTGCCAGTCGATGGTGGCACCGCGTCTAGATGACGCTTCGAGAAGATTTTTGATCACCGGGAAGAATTCCATCGCATCAAAACATCCCGAAGCCTCACTACATGCGCATGGTCTCGAACGGTTTGCGAGGAGGAGAAAACTTATGGCGACAACTCTTGAGGGCAAGCGTTTCTCACGGCCTGCCGGAACTGTGTTCCATCCCATCGTCGCGGAAGACAAGACTGCGATGGCTGTGATACGCCCCATCGTCGAACCGAATAAGGGACGCTTACAAAAAACTGCTGCGCGCGTGGCTTTCGACGCCATCATGGAGCGCGTCGCTGTTCCGTCAGGCGTGACCTTTGAAGCCGGCACCGTGGGTGGTATTCCCGGGTGGTGGTGCAGGCCGCAAGCAGCTCCGCCGGGCGCAGTCGTTCTCCACATTCACGGAGGGTGGTTCACTGCATCGCGAAGATCTATGAAAAGGTCGCCATTTCCGGCTGAGTGGGCGGCGGGGGCAAATCGGCCTACCCGCTGGTGCCACGACCGCCATTCAGATTGCTCTAGGTGTCCTCCTCATCGTTCGCAGGTTCACGGGCGCGTTTGCAATTGCGGATGTAGCGCCAAATCTGTCCTTCGGTTGCCCGACCTTGAGCACGCCTAGGTCTGTGACCGCATAATCTGGTTTCTTCTGTAACCGAACTTCAAGCGTGCCTTTTTGCGGGTAAAGCGCCAGTCGATGGTGACCCGATTACGATTCATTCTCCGACCCCAGGCCCTGGCTTCCCGCTGCAGATCGCCCAGCGATGGGATTCTTCGCCGTCCTAGGCACTGCCGGGAGAACAGGCTGATTTCGATTTCCGCCTGATTCAGCCAGCTTCCGTGCTTCGGTGTGTAGTGGACCCGGAACCGGTCCCACAGCCAGCCTCCCGCCTTCTCGCCGTACCGCTCCACCACAGCCTTGCGGGTGTGCGAACTCAGATTGTCCATGACCAGATGAATGGGGTCGGCGGCCGGATAATGTTCCGCGATCTCCAGCAGATAATCGGCAAACTCGGGCGAGGAACGGTCCGGAGTCACCCGCGGATAATGCCGTCCCGCCTTAGGCTCCACTCCGCAAAATGCGTTGGCCGTGCCGCGGCGTTCGTACTCGCAGTCGCGCCGCAGAACTTGTCCCGGATGCATCGGCCTGGAGGGGCGGAGATCGGCATGCAGGACCACCGGCTTTTTATCGATACACACCACCGGTTCCGCCTCCGAGAGCGGCTTCTCATACAAGGCCAGCACGTCTTCCATGCGCCCGAGATACTCCGGGTCCAGTTCCGCCACGCACCACATTTTTTTCCCGCCACGGCTTCAGGTCATGGCTCTGGAGCAGGATGCGGATCGTTTCCCGGCCCACCCGCCGTGCCAACTTCCGCTTCACCGCTTCCTGGGCGATGAGTCGCACACTCCACCGCGCCCTGCCTTCCGGCGGCGGGCCGCACACCAGGGCGATGATGCGCTGACTCTGGCCCGCGTCCAGCACTCGTTGCTGGCCCGGACGCGGCTTTTCGTACAAGGCCGACTCCAGCCCTTCCTCCTCGTAGCGCCGGGCAATGGCCCGCACCGTCTTGGAGGCTACACCCACATGGCGGGCTACCTGCCCGGCCGTCTGCCCCTGGCCGAGTTCCCGCAGGATCACGGCCCGCCGCAGCACCCGCGCCGATTCCCACCCCTTGTTCAACATCCCGGCGATCTGCTTACGATCCTTCTTGGTTAGCTGGACATGCACCCGATGGTAGGCTCGCATGCCTGCACTATGCCGCTCTTCTGCTCTTTCCACGAGTATCTACAGATATACATCTCCATACGGTCATAGACCTAGGCCGCGGTTTTGAACAGCCGCAACTCAGTGGACGCAAAGCGGGGTTATCGTCACGCCATCGATGAGTTCGTTGACTGGTATTGTTCGGAACCGCGCTTGGCCTTCAACAGGATCGTCGTTATCGCTCTCATCTTGAATCCCGTCAACTCGCCCCCGGCACCAGCGGTCCAATCGCGGCCCCATGTTGGTAGAGAAGCTCCCCGTTCGCTGAAGCTGCCACGAGGATTCGCGTACAAAGCGACCAGCGGCTCCGACAGCTACGACGCCTTTCCCGATGGAAAGAAATTCCTAACCAACAACATGAATACCGAAGAGACCCCAGCCCCGCTCAGCCTGGTCCTCAACTGGTCAGCGGAGTTAAGGAAATAGCTTTCCATCTCCGCGAGTGGTAGACGACATCCTCCGGGATAAAAAGTTCGAAGTTTCCGTTCAACTGCGGCATAACTGGGCCTTTTCCCCTTTTCCACCCCAGTGAAACGCATGCGCCGGCTCATTTTGCAGGGAATCATATAATATGATAATATGATTCTATGCCCAAAACGATCATCACCGTGACAGAGGCGGCGCGCAATTTCGCCGATTGTGTCAACCGCGCCCACTATCAAAACATCACCTTTGTGCTCCTCAAGAACGGAGCCCCTTTCGCCCGCTTGGTGCCGGACCGCCAGCAAGTCTGCACCGGCCGCGATCTGGCTCGGGTGCTGGTCGAAGCCGAATTATCGAACGACGAGGCCAAAGCGTGGCGCCGTGATGTCCAAGCGGCACGCAAGACTCTCAAGCCGCCGGCGGACAAATGGCGATAATTCTCGATGCCGATGTCATCATTCGCGGGGAGAGGGGTACTTTTGACTTCGCGACCTGGACGGCGTCGCGGCCGAATGATTTGTTTGAAGTTGCGGCGATCACAGTAGCGGAGCTCTGGCACGGGGTGGAACGTGCGGTCGAACCGCACAAGTCCAAACGTCGAAAATACCTCGAGACCATTGTGGCGGCGCTACCGGTTATTCCCTACACGGAACAAACGGCGTATGAACATGCGCGCATCTGGGCGGAGCTGCAGTCGGTCGGCAAAATGATCGGTTCTTACGACCTAATCGTGGCGGCAACCGCCCTGGAACGGGGTAGGCAGGTGGCCACATTCAACAAACGGCACTTTTCTCTGGTTAGAGGATTGCACATAATCGAACCAACATAGTTTCGCTGGCGGCGCCTTGTGAGCTCGCTCAAAAATTCGAAATTCTCACAATCCATTCGAAGCTCATCGTCTTCGTCATGTCGCCGTCCCGGATTTTCGCTGGGCGTCTTCAAAAATTGCTTTCGTGGTGTGGCAAAACATGGCTGAATTTTTTCCCCACTTCCTTGCTGGCAGCGCGACTCTGAGGAAAAACGGAGATTTGTGTTTCATGCTGAAACCCCACCGGATCCTTTCAGCCAAGATTCTTGGCGTCCGTGACAATTCCTTGAGATAGGAGTGCCTGTCGCCGAGGTCTGTGACGCGCCGCACGAACTTCTTCGTCAAGGCTCAACTCGCCAAGGGGGGCTCATTTCGGATTGACCTACGTGCTATCATCCGCTCGGTGCTCCCTTCCTGCTTCACCGATTCCGCACCTAAGGAGGAGCAATGCACTGGTATTTCTACGTCGCCTATTTTTTCGCGGGCGCTTTCCTCGCCAATGCCGTTCCGCACTTCGTTAGCGGCATTTCCGGACGATCATTTCCAACCCCGTTCGCATCTCCGCCCGGTCGCGGACTGTCCTCGCCGCTGGTGAATGTGCTCTGGGGCACTTTCAACGCAGTGGTTGGATACTTTCTTGTGTGTCATGTCGGCGAGTTTCACATCCGCCGTATCTTTGATGTGCTTGTGTTTGGAGCAGGGAGCCTGCTGATGGCGATGATGCTGGCGCGGGCGTTCGGTCGTCTTGATTCGGGTAGCCGATAACTTGCTCCAGTGCGCTGGGTTCCGGTTGGGGGGAGGAATTCAGGGCGGATTATCAGCAATCGCTGACGCTGAAGTCAAGAGGACAAGAGAGGGACACATTCATGCTGCTCTGCCCACGCCTTCGGCATTGAAAACAGTTTCTACGTTGATTCGGAGCGACTCCACAGCCCTGCCTGTCTGTGCCAATCGGGTCATCGACTCGATAATAAGGCTCAACTCGGTGGCCGGAATTTCACGCACCTTGGCGATGAGTTCCAGATTGTACTTGACCGTTTTCGCTCCGTCTGCGTCTAACTGTGTCTTCTGGCTCCGCAGCGTCCCTCCCACTATCCGGAAAAGATTGATAAGGGAATGGCTCCCGCAAACCGTGCATGCATCATGCGGGCTGTTGGTGATGGTTTCACAATCAACGCAAAACACGGCATTGAGGAGGGGAACTGCGCTCAAATCTTTTTCCGTATCGGCCGCTGTGTTCATATCTGACCTCTAATCAAGAGATGCTCACAGGCCGCGCTCAGTTTTCTGTTTTTAATTTCGGGTTCGCAGCCGT
>CAVUUK010000018.1:0-78812 GCA_963744625.1 uncultured Acidobacteriaceae bacterium | reverse complement strand
GACCGGCCCAGCACCGCTTGAGGCGAGCGCGGTTCGCCGATGCGCTGATGGCTTCGAAACGCTTCCAGCCAGTTCGCTTCGGTCAAGCTCCGCCAAACATCGTCTGACGCCACAGCAGTCTTTCCTTGGTGGGGAGAGGTCTCGCTTCGCCATCTCCTTTGCCCAGGCCCGCGAGCCACAGCGCGGCAGTATCTCATTCGTCGCTTCCGCTATGGGAATAAAATTCCAGCGCGTGAGCACTTCACTCATGCCGTCGCCCTGGTACCGCTCCCAGTTGTTCCCAATCGCTCAATGAATTCCGCAACCAGATTGCCAGCCACCGCCGAACGGTATCTCGCCGTCGACCGAATGTCATCGATCGGGTGGATCGCAGCGGCCACCGCCTTTCTTGCGAGGTGAGCAAGTTCTCTATTTGCGGGCATGCCCTTGAGCATCCGTTCGACCGACGTCAAACGAAGCGGAACCGGCGCCACGCTGCCGACGGCGATGCGAACGTCTTCAATCTCGCCGCTAATGGTGCCATCGCGAAGCCGGCCCAACGCCGCAATGCAGATCTTTGAGATGGCCTGAGAGTTGCGCGCTCCCACTTTGCGCGCGTAATGAAGGTACCCTGAAAACCGGCGCTGGATGCAAATCGCTCGAATCAACTCGTCGGGTGCCAACGTCATCTTCTTATATCCCGTGTGGAAACCGAGATAAGGCACCTGGCGCTCCCCGCGAACTGAAACAAGAATCAAGTTGGCCTCGTATGCCAGGAGCGCCGGCAACGAGTCTGCCGCGGGTGAGGCATTGACGATGTTGCCTCCGAGCGTTCCACGGTTCTGGTTTGCGATTCCCCCAGTCCAACTAGCCGCGCTCGCCAGTAACGGAAATTCACGGGAGATCACATCATTGTGACGCAGTTCGGTGTACGTACACCCGGCGCCAATCCTGATTTCGTCCGGGCAGTCTTCGATGGCTCGCAGTTCTGCCAGATTCCAAATACTGACTAGTTTCCGCGCCGGAAGCCGTCCCGCCGCGTACTGCACGATCACGTCGGTTCCTCCGGCTATCGGGAGCCATTGGCCCTCTTCCTTCCCGAGAAGCGACAGGACCTTCTGCAGTTTGCCCGGTGCAACGAGTTCATAGTCAGCCGGAGTGGACCTCATGCGGAATTCCTGCGACGGGCTGCCTCAGCGACTGCGTCGAGAGTCTGCATATAACCCGTGCAACGGCAGAGATTGCCCGAGAGCCCTTCGCGGATGTCCTCGAGCGTGGGCTCGGGTTTCTGGTCGAGCAGATGGCTACTGGCCAAAATCATTCCCGGCGTGCAGATGCCGCATTGCGCGCCACCGCATTCCAAAAATGCCGCCTGCAGCGCGCTCAGTTGCGGACCTTCGCTGAGGCCTTCGATCGTGGTTAGACTTGAGCCCTCCGCCTGAAGAGCCGGAACGAGGCAGCTATTCACCAACTCGCCATTCATCAAAACAGCGCAAGATCCCGCACTCGCCCTCGCCACAACCTTCCTTCGTGCCGGTCAAACCGGAATCGAGACGCAGAACATCCAGCAAGCGTTCCATGGCAAAGACGCGGACGGTTCGGGCTTTGCCGTTTACGGTAAAGGAAATCTCGCATTTGCCGCAGTCTCGGAAGAGTCAGTCATCATCGGGGTTATTGCTCCGGATGCGTCAAGACTGCTTCGAAGATATCTTCCGGCAAGAGCGGAATGGAAGCGAAGCGAGTGCCGAGAGCACCCCCGATCGCATTCACGATCGCCGGAGCCGGGCCATCGATCGGAAGTTCGCCGATGCCTTTTGCGCCGTATGCCCCGTGGACATTGCCCATCTCCTCGAAGAATACCCGAATCGGCGGCAAGTCGGCCGAAGCCGGCATGATGTAATTTGTCATCTGTCCGTTCTGCATGCGTCCATGTTTCCAGACGACCTTTTCGTACAAAGCAAATCCGATTCCCTGCGCGACGCCGCCGGCGATCTGGCCCTTCGCGAGAACCGGGTGAAGAACCCTCCCGACTTCCTGCAAGGCCACGAAATCCTCGACCCTTGCACTATAGGTCGAAAGGTCGACGACGACTTCTGCAACATAAATCGCCCAGGCAAAAGAAGCATAGGCTTCGCCACGATAGTTCTGATCATCCCAGAAAACCCCCTCTGGAGCCTCGTAGTGCGCAAAGGAACGCAACTCGCCGTGCGCGGCAATATACGTCCGGCAGGCGGAGCGAAATTCCTCCGGTGAATGCGAACTGCGCAAGGTGCCGCTTGCAATCAGTGTTTGCTTGACTCCCAGGCAGCCGACCGAACGAGACTTCCAACGACCATGGCCGTGCGCGACGCGACCGTCGGTCCACTGTTCGGTACTTCGATCCGTATCCGCCTGCGCAATTCAACATCGTCGTAGCGCAAATCCAGAGCTTCGGCCGCGATCTGGCAGAGTACGGTGTTCGTGCCTTGCCCAAACTCGGTGCTTGAAACCAGCACGCAAACGCTGCCGTCAGCGCCGCCTTCCACCCCGACGACGGAAGCGAGATAGCGCTCGCCGAACCCGTAAAGCCCGCGCCATGCAGAAAGGCGGCGATTCCGATTCCCTCTGGTCAGGCCCGAGTATTCTCTTGCGAAAAGCGAGCTTTCTTTGCGTTGTAGTCCGAAAGTGCGAGAGCGCGATCGAGAAGTTTTCCGAGATCAATCTCCTCACGGATCGTTTGTTCCGTGATCGTGGTTTGCCCGGGCTTGAGGAAATTGCGGCGGCGAATTTCCGCGGGAAACTCCCACAACTTGCGCGATGCGGTCCATGTGCCGCTCCATGGCAAACAGACTCTGCGGCGCGCCGAAGCCGCGAAAGGCTCCGTGCGGCGGCGCGTACGTCGCCACGGCGCGCGCGCGAATGCGCACGTTCGGCGAGTCGTAGACCCGCCGGCGTGGATGGACCCGCGCGAGAGAACGACCGACGACAACGTCGAGTACGCGCCGCCGTCGATGGCGAAGTCGATGTCGAGCGCGAGAATCTTCCCGTCGTCGGTCACCGCGGTCCGATGGCGCGTGCGCGACGGATGACGCTTCGTCGTCGCCGTCATGTCTTCCACGCGGTCGTAGATGATCTTCACGGGCCGCCCGGACTTCCTCGCGAGGAAGCGCCGCGTGGCCGGCGATGATCGAGGGATAATCCTCCTTGCCGCCGAAAGCGCCCCCGGTCTCAACCTGCACGACGCGCACTTTTCTCTGCCGGCAGATCGAACAACGCCATCATCGCCTTGTGGACGTAATAAGGACACTGCAGCGAGCCCCAGACGGTGATTCCCGCCGTCGTCGTCGAACCACGGCGATCACCCCGTTCTGCTCGATGTAGAGCTGCTCCTGCGCGCCGGTGGTGTACTCGCCTTCGACGATGTAGTCGGCTCTGGCCCAGAGTCCGTCGACGTCGCCCTTTGCGATCAAGAACGTCTTGAATACATTGTCGGTGCCCCCAGATGATTTGCACGCAATGCGTTCGCTTTCTTCGATAGTGAAAATCGCCGGCAGCGGATCGTATTCGATGGATACGGCGTCGACCGCCTTCCGCAGCACATGCGGGTCTGAATGGGCCAGCAGCACGATCGGTTCTTCGGCATGATCTACCTTGCCATCCGCCAGGCAGGGTTGATCGTCGTCGATCGAAGCAACGCAGTTCTTGCCCGGAATGTCCTTTGCGGTGATGATGACAAACTCGCTCCAGTCGACTTGCGGATCGAAAGAGATGTTCTTGAATCGTCCCGCGGGGAATCTGGCTACGAACGGTGGTACCGTAAAGCATCCCGGGCATGCTCATGTCGTCGATGTAGCGCGCGGCGCCGGTCACTTTATCGCGGCCTTCCTTGCGCGGTACCGACTTGCCGATGATGCGTTCTTCTGTCATGCGATAGTTGTCAGGTGATCTCCTCCCTGTCGCTTCCGGAGCAAACTGCCCGCCGCTGAACACCATTTGCCCGCGCACGTACGTTGCTTTACCACGCCCCGCAGCGTTTCCCCAAGATACGGAGACAGAGGGTGCCGATAATACAGCCGATCCTCGGTCACAACGAAGTCTGCTTCCGGTTCGAAGATTGCGAAGTCGGCATCATACCCTTCTGCGATGCGGCCCTTGCGACCGCTGCACCCCGCCAGTTTAGTCGGTGCCTCCGCCATCCAGCGTGCAAGATCGATCAAACTGAAGCCTCGTCGGCTGGATTCAGTCCACATCACGGGGAGCGCCACGAAAGACTGGCAATCCCTCCCCACGCGGTTTTGAAATTTCTTTCGTCGAGGTGCTTCATCCCGGCCGGGCAAGGGGAGTGATCGGTGGCAACCAGGTCGATGATTCCATTTCTCAAGCCCTGCCACAATTCTTGGCGGTTGTCGCGCGAGCGAATCGGCGGAGCACACTTGCGCAACGTATCCCCATCTGAAATTTCTTCGGCGCAAAAATGTAAATAGCGCGGACAGGTTTCGACGCTGACGGCAAGCCCTTCCGCTCGCGCGGCGCCAAGCTCGGCAAGCGCAGCGGCCGCCGAGAGATGCACGATGTGTAATCGGAACCGGTACTCGCGGCACAGTGAGAGCAGCAACCGGATGGCCGAAAGCTCAGCCTCCTCCGGACGCGATCGAAGATAGGTCGAGTAGCGGCTCCAATCCTCATCCCGCAACCGCCGAGTGGCTTCGTCCACAGGGCCGGGGAGTTCGGCATGAACCAGCAGCGGCAGACCCGTCCGCGCCACGTGAGGCAATGCGGCCCGGAGCTCCGCCTCGGTCACCATGGTGAATCCACTAATTCCGGGATGGATCAGAAAGCACTTGAAACCGGCGACGCCCGCCAAAGCGAGTCCTTCAATATCAGACTGATTGTCGTTGACGACGCCTCCCCATGCCCGCCAATCAACCCGGCATCGCCCCTCGGCGGCCTTGCGCTTCAGAGCAAGCGCAGCGACAGTCGTTGTTCCTGGCAAGCAGTTGAGCGGCATGTCGACGAGGGTCGTATAACCGCCCGCGGCCGCCGCCCGCGTTGCGCTCTCAAATCCTTCCCACTCGCTTCGGCCAGGATCGTTGATGTGCAAATGCGAATCAACCAGTCCGGGCAGGATCGCCGATTCCGCGAAGTCGTGCACCACGAAATTTCCGGGGATTTGGTCGGCAGGAACGACGCGGTCAATCCTCCCCTCGCGCACTAAGACCGCGCCCGATCGGATTCCAGCGGGGGTGACGATGCGGTGAGAAAGAAAAGCGTGGCCGTCCATGTCCGAGCCTATCGTGCCTTTCTGGCTTTTTCAACCTGTGAGCGCAGCTGAGCGGCGCAGATACCGGTCGCGGTTCGTCGGTGGCGTTGGCGACACCAGGTAGGGAATTGCGAGAAAAAGTTTGCGTACCTGGCGCCTCCGCTTATACTTGCTTTCCAAACTAGCGACTGCGAAAGAGTCCATGACGACCGATTTGCGCGCAGGTGCAAGATTGCCGGATATCGGCAAGCCCTTGACGATTACGCGATGACGGAAACGCTTCACATGGACAGCGCTTTCATGGCTCGCGCCATTCAACTCTCCCTCGAAAATGTTCGCTCGGGACGCGGCGGCCCCTTCGGTTGCGTGGTCGTCAAAGAAGGCGCCGTCGTCGCCGAAGGTGTCAATCGGGTGAGTGCGATCAACGATCCCACGGCGCATGCTGAAATATCGGCCATTCGCGAGGCCTGCCAGAAGCTGCGCTGTTTCGAACTCCGCGATTGTGAGCTCTATAGTTCGTGCGAACCCTGCCCGATGTGCCTGGGCGCCATCTACTGGGCCCGGATCAACAAAGTCTATTTTGGCAATCTCGCCGAAGACGCCGCCAAGATCGGCTTCGACGATTCCGCGATCTATGGAGAAATCGCCCGGCCGCATGCAGGTCGCGCGATTCCTATGATTCAGATGATGCGCGAGGAAGCGCTGACGGCGTTTCGAGAATGGGAGCAACATCCAGGCAAGATCCTATATTGAACGCTTATTCAACTCATCTCTTTTGACCGGTTCTGGCAGTTACATTGGAGAGAAACCGCAAGGAAGACAACTTGATAGCTCGTTATTTCAAACTCGCCGAGAACCAAACGACCGTCAAACAGGAGATGCTGGGCGGTCTGACGACATTCGTGACGATGGCATACATCATCGTCGTGAATCCGCAGATCCTGGCGCAAGCGGGAATGCCGGCCGAAGGCGTCCTATTCGCAACTTGCATCTCGGCCGCGGCCGCCACGTTGGTGATGGGCTTGTACGCCAACTACCCGATCGCGCTTGCGCCGGGGATGTCGCTGAACGCCTATTTCACTTACGCGGTCTGCCTCAACATGCATGTTCCATGGCAGACCGCTCTCGCGGTTGTTTTCTTTTCGGGCGCGTTATTCCTGCTGCTGACCGTAACCCGTGTGCGCGAACAAATTGTCAACGGCATGCCTGATTGCCTGAAGCACTCCACCGCGACAGGCATCGGAATGTTCATCGCCTTTATCGGTCTACGTAATGCCAAACTCGTGGTCGCAAATCCCGCAACTTTCGTCGGCCTGGGGTCCTTCTCCAATAAGGAAGTGCAAACCGCTTGCTTCGGAATTGCATTGACTCTTGTCCTCGTGGTGCGCAAGGTCAATGGCGGAATCTTGATCGGTATCCTGGGAACTACGCTGGTAGGAATTCTGCGCGGCATTTCTCATTGGCCGACCGCAATTCTGGCTTTTCCACATCCTTCGTCTACTTTCTTGAAGCTGGATTTTCGAGGGGCAATCCATCTCGGATTTCTCGAAATCCTGTTCGCATTCCTTTTCGTTGACCTTTTTGACAACGTGGGCACACTGGTCGGGGTGTGCGAGCAGGCGGGTTTCGTTAAAGACGGCAAGATTCCTCGCGTGGGCAGGGCTTTGGTATCCGACGCCGTGGGCACACTATTCGGCTCGTTGACCGGCACGTCAACAGTCACGAGTTATATCGAGAGCGTGGCGGGCGTGGCGGCAGGTGCGCGTACCGGCCTGAGCAACGTTGCTGTTGCCGGACTTTTTTTGTTGGCCACATTCTGTTCACCCCTCGCCACCGCGATTCCAGCCTACGCCACCGCACCTGCGCTGATTATGGTCGGTGCGCTGATGACGCAGTCCATTTCGCACATCGAATGGAGCGACCTCAGCGAGGCGATTCCGTCCTTCATCACGATGATCGCCACTCCCTTGACCTTTAGCATCGCCACCGGTCTCAGCTTGGGGCTGATTTCCTACACGGTGGTCAAAATCGCCATCGGCAAATTTCGAGACATTACGATATTGATCTGGATTCTGACCGCGCTTTTCATACTGCGATACGTCTATCTCGCTGTCGCGTGAAAGGCTTGCAGTCGAATCAGACGCAAATGGGGCCGTTCCTATAAAAAAGAAGAAGTAGCCAACTCGCCCGTTCATGCGTCACGAGCGTATATGAACACGGTATAGTGAGGCGATGGTCGGGAGACGTTATTCTATTCTTCGCCCTTTGCGTGTTCTATGCGCATTACAGCGGCCAGCCGGTTACTCCGTCGGAGTGGAAGGGTGGTTCACTTTTCACACCAGCGATCCGCGAAGTTGACGGCGAGCTGCGCATCTACGCCAGGTCAGCCGGGTGTGACAAGGCGGTCATCTTTGTCCAGTTGGCGGCGCTCGATGCACTGCGAGCAGCCAAAATTCCGTTGCGGACAATATTCCCTGCCAATTTCGCGAAACTGGAGCGACTATCAGGCGCCTGCGCGCATCTTGTGATGTTCGCTGGCCTGCACTCCCTTGTCGTCGGCAAAACCGGAATGTTTCTTGGAATTTCTCAGCCAGGCGGCAGCTCTGCTTTCGGCTTCCGCAAGTTGTTGCGGAGACATCGTCAGGCCAAGCGTTTTCTTGCCGAGGCGAATCTGTTCGAGCATGGGGACGGCGGTTTTCTCCGCCAGCAGGTACCACATATAGGCGGTGATGCAGGCTGGTTGGAACCCAGGGATCTGTGCGTCCGTCGTATGCTCTAAATCTCTGGTCTTCGAGAAGTGTTCGGCCATAAGCAACTGTGCCGACGGGTCGCCGGCCTCGGCCGATTCGATGATCGCGGAGAATCCGGTGTTCTCTCGCTGAGCACCCGTTAGTGAAGCCGTCGAATTGTTCATGGTCAGATAAAGCAATTCGGTGCGGCTCGACACGCCCAGCTTGTCGAAGATGCGGAACAGATAATTCTTGACCGTGTGCGAACTGAGCTTGAGAGCCGTCGCGATTTCGCGATTCGACAGCCCTCCCGCGACGTGTTGGATCACCTGGCGTTCGCGTGCCGAGAGCAGTTCGATCCCCTTGTGATTGGTGGAGCGGACAAGCGGCGAGTTGGCGAGAGCATCAAGCGCATGATCAAGGTCAACGCTGCGCGCCCAGACTTGGCCTTCATGGACGCTGCGTATGCACTTGCACAGGCTCTCAATCCGTTCTTGCTTCGAGAAAATACCTCTCGCGCCGGCGCGAAAGCATTCCAGGACATCCTCGGGTTTCGAGGTGTCTAGCAAAATGACACCCTTGATCTGGGGTCGAAGCGTGCGCATCTCCCGCAACACTTGGGTGCCGTGTCCAGGCTGGTCGTCCAGATTGTGACTGATGACCACGACGTCGATAGGTACGCGAGTGACAGCGGCCAAAAGTTCTTCGGAATTCGAGGCTGCGGCGACAACCTGCAAACCGCGATCATTACGCAAGGCGTCCGCCAGAAGTTGCGTGTGGATGCGCGTTCCGTCCGCAACTACGATGCTGACGAAATCCGAGCCCTGTTCCGCGTGGGATGGCATCGGCTCTCCTCTTCCTTATTTATCAGTTCCTTTATGTATGAAACCTGCACGAACCGGATGGGGGAAACGGAAAAGCTCCGTTCGTAACACTGGTCAACACGCGGGGGAGTAGCAAAGCAGCAGAGTCGGCCAGAAATCCTCTTACTACTACCGTACAGAGCGTCCCTGTACAGCGACGACTTTATCACCAAAGTCACTGTGGGGCAAGCAATTGAGCTGCAACGTATGCAAGAGAATGCACTCTTCACGCGGCCTCTGTGGATCGCTGAGTCGAGTGCAACACATTGCAAATACGCGGATCGGTGACAATACCGGAAATTGCCACTTGGTAACATCTCCAATCCTGCACTAACTATAATGTAATCATCGATATATGTGATTTACATTCCAGTAATCAATGAGCAGTGAAATTGACATCGGCTTGGGCCCTTCCAATGTCTATAACACGGCTGTGCCGGAGAATAGTGTCTCTGGGGCGTCCACCTTCGTAATGAGAAAATTAGCCCCGCTCCGGATAGAGTCGATTTGTCCTAGGAACTACGACCACTTGCACGCTCTTGCAAGTGACGTTAACTTTTACCAACAAGCAACTTCCCCTAAGTTTTTCCTTGGTGCTTTTCTCCCCCGTAAGACGTTGAGAGCGTTTCCCCGTGTGATTTTCAGGCGGACCCATCCATGGGACCCAGAGGGCGAAGCTATGAGTGCCGGTCACGGTTTTGACAGTCAAAGTTTTGAAGTGAGCCTGGGGGCTAGCCCGTCGGTATCACTGGAGGAACAGCGCTGGTACGCGCTGCACACTCGAGCGCGTCACGAGAAAGCGATCGAGCGAAGATTGCGCGATCAAGGCATGGAGACGTATGTGCCGACGACGATGGAAGTCCATCGCTGGAGCGATCGCAAGAAGAAAGTGGAAGTGCCGTTGTTCAGCTGCTACGTCTTTGTGCACTGCGTCCTAAACTCGCAAGACCGCATGCGCGTCTACCAGATCGATAGCGTCCATGGATTTGTCGGCACGCATGGTTCGAGTTTGCCGATCCCCGACGAACAGATCGAGAGCATTCAGAAAGTCCTGATGCAAACCGCGCCGTGGCGTTCGTATCCTTTTCTCAAGGTGGGGCAGCGAGTCCGCGTACGCGGTGGGGCGATGGACGGAGTCGAGGGCGTATTTGTTTCCGAGAACGGCGACCACAGCCTGATCATTTCGATCGACGCGATTCAGCGTTCGATGGCTGTGCGTATTGATGGGTACGACATCGAGCCCGTCTGAATAATCAAGAGTCGAGCGTCCGGCCAGTGAATCAGCAAGTTTTCTTCCCGGCGACTAGCGATTTTTCCTGACAACCTTTCCGTTTAGCTACTCAGAAACCATGTATCAGCCAGAGATCGAGCGAATCAGCGAAGAGCTGTATTTCATCGCGGCCAGCCCGGCAACGCGCCGGCTGCGTACGCAAGCGGACTTACTCTCGCAAACCGACGTGCCGGTGCTGATTACCGGGGAGCCCGGAAGCGGCAAGACGACCGCTGCGCAGCTCATCCATTCGCTCTCCATTCGGTCGAGCTTCCAGTTCATGCGCGTCAAATGCGCGGCGCTCACCTCGGACCTGCTGGAAAACGAGTTATTCGGCTATGAACATAATTCCGCCAGCGGGCGGCCCGAATCGACGCCAGGAAAGATCGAGCAGTGCGCCAAAGGAACGATTTTGCTGGACGAATTTGACGCCATGCCAGAAGCTGTGCAGCGTCGGCTTTTGAAACTGCTGGAAACGGGGGAATTCGTGCGCTGCGGCGGCCAGAATCCGATCCGAGCCGACGTCCGCATCCTCGCGGCTACGTGCGGCGATCTGCAGTCGGCGGCCACGGAGAAAAGGATTCAGGAAGAACTTTTCTATCGCTTGAGCGTCTTCGAATTGCGAGTCCCGCCTCTGCGTGATCGTCAGGAGGAAATTCCGCTCTTGCTTGGGCATCTGATGAACCGTCTGACCCGGCGCTACGGCGTTCCTGCTCCGCGTTTTTCAAGCACGCTGCTCGATGCATGCCAGCAGCATGCGTGGCCCGGAAATCTGCGGGAATTGGAGACCTTCGCCAAGCGTTTCCTCGCGCACGGTGACGAAGAAGCGGCATTGCACGAGTTGGTCTCGCATCCCGATTACGGCCACGCCGAGAAGGGCGAGAACGGGAACGGGAATGGACACGGCAAATCCGCATATTCGTTGAATGGGCACGCATCCGAAGAGAAATCTTCTCTGAAGTTGCTGGTAAGGAACGCGAAAGGCGAAACCGAGCGCGGCGCGATCGCGCAAGCGCTCGAAGAAACACGCTGGAATCGCAAAGCGGCCGCCCGCCTATTAAATGTCAGCTATCGAGCGTTACTCTACAAGATCCAGGAATACCATCTCGCTCCGCCAGCAGAGAATGGGCGTCTTTTTGCCGCGGACGGCCTGCGGCAAGCGAAGTAGTAGCGATGTTGAGGTAGTCGCAACCAAATCAGATAACATTGAACAACCTGAGACCAAACCGAAAAATGAATGGAGAGGCATTGCCGATGATGCAATTCATGACGACCCATCGAATCATGCCGGTTCTGATATTTCTGACGCTAATCTCCGTCGGAGCGGCGCAATCCCGTGCCGCTTCGCAGTCGTCGACACCGTCAGCAACCGCGGCCCCTCAGCAAACGCCAAAACAATCGGACGGAAAACCTTCTCAAGGCGCGCATGGACCGCATTCGGACGCCTCCTACGTGATCGGCGCCGACGATGTCCTGGCAATTAGTGTTTGGAAAGAGCCAGACATTACGCGTACGGTGCCGGTGAGATCCGATGGGAAGATATCGCTGCCCCTGGTCGGCGAACTTGTGGCGGGAGGTCAAACTCCTCTGCAACTCGAGCAAGAAATCACCAAGCGCCTGCAGAGTTATATCTCCGAGCCTGAGGTTACGGTGATCGTCCAGGACAGCAAGAGCCAGAAGATCAACATTCTGGGGATGGTCGCGAAGCCTGGGGCGTATTTACTGACTGGTTCGACGACGGTTCTCGATGCCATCGCCATGGCGGGCGGGTTCAAGGACTTCGCCAAACAGAAATCAATCTATGTCTTGCGGCAGAATCCTGATGGCACCCAGACGCGGCTTCCTTTCAATTACAAGGAAGTGATCAAAGGCAAGAATCCAGAGCAGAATATCCGGCTGCAGCCGCGTGACACGGTCGTGATTCCGTAGTTGTGGCTATGAGCATTCGACGCTGGTTGATTCTCGGATGGATGGTGGCTGGGTTGCAGATTCTCTCGGTGGCGCAGGACCAGTCTTCGCAGGCCCCCACGACCCAGGATACAACGACCCAGGATACAACGACCCAGACACAGGATCCGACGACGCAGAATTCTGTTAATGATGGCACGATCCGAACAGCTCCCGCGCCCGCGCTGTCAGGCATCGTGGGCATGGAATCGGGAAGCAGCGCGGACGACACAAATAACGACGATCTTCCCAAGATACCGTCGTTCCTGGGAGGCAGGGGAACATCTGCATCGTTTCTTTCCGAGCTGAAGAGAGAAAACTTCCTGCGTGGTGGGTTGAATGTGAGCATGTTTTACGACAGCAACCCATTGCTGCTTCCGAGCGGAGCGCAGAGCAACACCAGCGAAACGATCTTTCCCAACATAGCGATTGAGGAGTCGACGTCGCGCACACGCTGGACGCTTGGATACGCCGGTGGCCTGACCGTGAATCAGAACATTACGGCCCAGAACCAGTACGCGCAAAACCTGAATTTCGATTCGCAGTTTCGCCTGAGCCCGCATGTGAATCTTCGCGCCACAGAGCTATTCTCGGTTACTAGCGGCCTTTTTGACTCCGGGACCGGAAACGGGCTCATCCTCGGCTCGGGCGGCCCGAACACGAGTCTGATCACTCCGCTCGCCACGCAGAGATCGAGCGTGACAACGGTAGAGACGAATTATCATTTTGCGCTGAACGACCTGGTTGGCGCCAGCGGCTCGTTCTACGATTTAAGTTTTACCAACGTAGCTCCGGGAACCCAGTTGAACGATACTCAAACTGAGTCAGGCTCCGCTTTCTGGCTTCATCGGGTCTATCACCAAGACTGGAGCGGATTGAGTTACAGTTTTCAGCGGATCACGTCCAATCCCGGTGATGACCAGACGCTGGTCCATAGCTTCATGGTGGTGAATACCCTGAGCCTCTGGAAACGATTGACTCTGACTGGTTTCATCGGTCCGCAATATTCGGGGAACCAAAGTTTGCCCACCGGAGCGACCCAACTTACGCGGTCGAGCGGTTGGTCAACAAGCGGAGGAGCGGAAGGTGGTTGGCAAGGGGAACGCACTAGTGTCACCGCTCGATATACACGGAGCGTGAGCGACGGAGGCGGTGTTTTAGGTGCGGTCCATTTGCAATCCGTTCAAGGCAACTTTCGCCGCGAACTGGTTCCCGGCTGGGCGATTGCCTTTACGGCTCTGTACTCAACCAATGACTCGGTTTTTTCGACCGGCGCGAGTTCAATCAATGTAACGACAACGGGCATTTCGCTCGAGCGGAACGTCGGGAAGAGTATCGGGCTTCGGATGGGCTACAACCATAACATCCAAGATCAGTTTGGAGTGATTGGCACCGCACAGTCGCTCAATGCGAGTCAAAATCGATTTTTTGTGACGCTTTCGTACCAGTGGGCAAAACCTCTAGGAATGTAGGCATGGAAGAAGAATTACAAGAATCAACGAAGTTGCCTGATTTTACCGAAATCAAGGGTATCGTGCGACGTCACCGGTGGCACTTTCTTGTACCTTTCTTCTGCGGCTGGGCACTGATATGGGGAGTGAGTTGGCTCGTTCCTTCAACTTATCGGTCGGGGACTCTCATTCTGGTTGAGCAGCCTTCGGTCCCTGAGAAATTTGTGGCGTCGAACATCGACATTGACATACAACAGCAGCTGGACAGCATTACACAGCAAATCTTGAGCCGCACCCGTCTGCTCCGCATCATTGACAACCTCGGTCTTTACGCCGAAGAGCGGAAACACGAGAGCCCGGACGAAGTGGTAGAGCAGATGCGAAAGGACATTGAAATCGAGCTGTCACATGGCGATGACAAGAAGCTTTCGGCATTTAATATCTATTACGCAAATCGCGACCCGAAAATGGCGCAAAAGGCCACCGCCGAACTGGCGAATCTTTTCATCACGGAAAACCTGGAACAACGACAACAGAATTCCGAAAATACGACTAATTTTCTCCAAGATCAGCTCGACCAGGCGCGTGCAAAACTCGCGCAACAAGAGGCGAAAGTGCGCGTTTTCAAAGATCAGCACCTCGGTGAGTTGCCAACCCAGACCCAGAGCAATCTGCAGATCCTGGTCGGTTTGCAAAATCAAGTGCAAGCGAACCAAGACGCGCTCAATCGAGCGAAACAGCAAAATACTTATCTGGAATCGCTGGTCAATCAATATCGGGCGATGGATCGTAGTACGAAGGCGGGCGGCGACGGGCCAGCCGGTCTTGCTGACATCGACAAACAGCTGGACCAACTGAGGGCGCAGCTGGCCGATCTAACTTCTCACTACACTGATAAGTATCCCGACGTCCGTAAGACCAGGGAGCAGATCGCGCGTATGGAAGCAACCCGCCAACGAATCGTCGCCGACATGAATAGTGGCGCGAATAAGCCTAGCCCGGACCCAGCGGCCGATGCTACCCTCGACACCAAAAGCGCTCCGATGCTGGAACTCGAGAGCCAGCTGAAGGCCAACCGCCTCGAGATCACGAACCGTCAGGCGGAGATCAAGGACGAGCAGAACAAGATTAACGAATACCAGGCGCGGCTGAATTCGGCTCCGGTGATGGAGCAACAGTTCGCCGATGTCACTCGCGACTACGATCAGTCCAAGGCCGATTATGAAGCACTGCTCAAAAAAGAGAACGATTCGGAAATGTCGACCGACCTCGAGAAAACGCAGCAGGCCGAGCATTTCAGCATGCTGGATCCACCCAATCTTCCAGTAAAGCCATACAAGCCGAACCGTCTGCAACTGTGTGGCCTGGGACTAGCCTTGGGCTTTGTCCTTGGCGCCGGTCTCGCTTTCGGCAGGGAAAAGTTAAGCGGAAAAATTTACAGCGAACGCGAAATCAAGCAATTGGTACCCTTCGATGTGATCGCGGAGATCCCGTCGATCGAGAGTCCGGAAGAACAGACGTCCCATCGACACAGTGCCTGGATAGCGGCTGCTGTAGCCGTAGTGATGGTGGGCTTCATCCTGTTAGGATCAGCAGTAACGTATTTGTGCGGCTAAGTTATGTACAAGAGCTTCTACAACCTGCAACGAAATCCATTCGAGATTACGCCGGACCCGTCGTTCCTGTTTCCAACGAAACGACACAACGAGGCGCTCGCCTCGTTGTATTACGGAGTGACCGCGCACCGTGGATTCGTGGTTTTGACCGGGGAAGTGGGAACGGGGAAGACGCTCATCCTGCGCTCGTTACTGGGATTGCTGCAACGCCGCGATGTGGCCTTCGCGCTGATTTTTAATCCGACGCTTTCGCCGCTGGAGTTCATGCGGTATATCGCTCTCGATTTCGGGCTGCAGGTTGCGGGCAAGGCCAAAGACGAGCTCATTCACGTCCTGAACGGCTTCCTCCTGCAGAGATATCAGAGGGGATTGACGACGATTCTCGTAGTGGACGAAGCGCACCTGCTTTCGGAGGAAATACTCGAGGAAATCCGGCTCCTAACGAATCTCGAAACGTCGCAACAAAAGTTGCTCCAGATCGTTCTAGCGGGCCAGCCGGAACTCGATCAGAAACTCGATTCACATGAACTTCGCCAACTCAAACAGCGCGTTGCGCTACGCTGTCATCTCGATGCGCTTAGTCTGAACGAAACCAGGGAGTACATGACGCGCCGCCTTCGCATTGCGGGCGCCTCTGCTCCAGGCGAGGTGTTTACCGCGCTTGCGATTGAGAGTGTGTTCCGACACTCGCGGGGGATTCCGCGGCTGATTAATACGATCTGCGAGAATGCTCTGCTCTCCGGCTATGCCAAGCAGGCATTGACAATCACGCCCGAAATCGTTGAGGGCGTGGCGCGCGACTTACGGTTGGGTCTTATCGTCGTGGATCCGAAGAGCAACGGCGGCGGCCGGTTGGCAGAAGAAGTGGAACAGCGCGAACTCCTGTTAGCGGTGAAGACGCTGCTTGAACTGCGTGAACGTATGCAGGGAGCCGGATCGAAGGGCCGGCTGCAATAGACCAAAGCTTTCTTACACATGAGCTATATATTTGAAGCGCTACAACGAGCGGAGGCGGAGCGGTCGGGCGGAAGCCTGCCGAAGCCCCCCGACTCAGTCGCGGATCTGCTGCAAGGGGTCGAACAGGAAATCGAGCGCAGGCAAGTTCTCTCCGAATTGCCGGCAACTACCGAATCCGGATTGCGTGCCCCCGATTCCTTTGCTTCGGCCAAGACGCTCTTCCCATCACCAGCAGCGGACGCCAGGCTGGTGTGTCTCACGGATCAGGGCGGATTGCCGGCGGAGAAGTTTCGCGTATTGGGCTTGAAGCTGCGGCACCTGCGTGAGCGGCGAAGACTGAAGCGGATCGTGGTGACGGGCACGGCTCCAGAAGAAGGGAAGAGCTTGGTAGCGGCTAATCTGGCGCTCAATCAGTCCCGCAGCAAGGTTCTGAAGACGTTGCTTCTGGACGGCGATTTGCGTCGTCCATCCCTGGCTGCTCGATTCGGATTTGATGGTTCCTTGCCTGGTCTGAGCGAGTGTTTGCGAGGTGAACGCCAACTTTTTGAGGTAGTATATAAACTCAATGGCTCGGGTCTATGGTTCCTTCCCGCTGGTCGGGCCCCCGAGAACCCGCTCGAGCTAATGCAAGCGGGACGTGTTCCGGAGTTGCTTGAGAGACTCGGCGAATTCTTCGATTGGGTTATTATTGATACGCCTCCGGTTCTTCCCGTGGCTGACACCGCGTTCTGGATGAAGCAGGCGGATGGGGTTCTGGTTGTGATTCGCGAAGGTGTGAGCGAGAGAAATGTCGTTGAACGGGCCTTGGAATCATTCGATCGTAATAATTTGCTCGGCGTGGTTGTGAATAGTTGTAGTCGCGACGAGCATAAATACTATTATGCGCGCTACCATCAGGTAGCCGATCAGACCGGCGAAGAGCCCCTTTCCGCCGACAACGAGTAAGAAGCAGCACCGGCTATATCGACAAGCAAGGTAAGCCTGGTTCCCCCACCAGGGTTGTAACTTCCCCCGAAACGATCAATTTCAGGTCTATGCCACTCGCATGTCTTGTGGCACAGCTAAGGAGTTACCCGTGGCATCCCGCCCTGCAGGTTCTATCTCTCGTTCTCCCGAGCGCTCGCCATCACAAAACCGCGTAGTGCCCAGCCAAGTGCTCGGCGAAGATGTATTTCACAAGATGATTTCGCTCGAGCGACGGCGTAGCGAGCGCTCGCAGCGCCCGTTCGTGCTCTTGCTTATCGACACCGGCCGCAATCAGCCGGGTGACCGGCAAAGCCGTGTCCTGTTGGACATGCTCTCCGCGCTCCAGGGAGCCACTCGTGAAACTGATGTCACCGGCTGGTATACGACCAACTCCGTGGTAGGAGTCATGTTTACCGAGATCGTTCTGGACAACAACGCAGTGCTCAGCACAATCCTTTCGCGCATCGGCACGGTGCTGCGCGACCAGCTTGACACCGAACAGTTCAGCCGGATCAAGTTTTCGTTCCACGTGTTTCCCGATGATTGGGACTCGCAGGATCCAGATCGGCCGAGTAATCCAACCTTGTACCCCGATCTTGCCAAACGGGAAAAGTCGAACCGCCTGGGCCGCGCCACGAAGCGCCTGATCGACGTTTTAGGGAGCCTGTCTTTGCTGGCGATGTTGTCGCCCGTATTTTTCATCATTGCTGCGGCCATCAAGTTGACCTCGCGGGGGCCCGTCTTATTTCGGCAGAAACGCATTGGCGAGCACGGAACGCCTTTTATATTCTTGAAATTCCGGTCGATGTACATGAACAACGATTCGAGCGAGCATAAGGAATATGTTCGGCAGTTGATTGCCGGCCAGGCGGAAAAGAAAGCGACCAATGGCGACGGCACGGCTGTTTTCAAGCTGATCAACGATCCGCGGGTTACGCCGGTAGGTAAGATTCTCCGCCGATCGAGCCTTGATGAATTGCCCCAGCTAATGAATGTGCTCCGTGGCGAAATGTCGCTCGTCGGGCCGCGCCCCCCGGTGCCGTACGAAGTGGAAGCCTACGCCACGTGGCATCGCCGCCGCCTGCTCGAAGCGAAGCCGGGAATCACCGGACTCTGGCAGGTCTACGGCCGGAGCCGCGTTCAGTTTGACGACATGGTGCGGCTTGACTTGCGTTATGCCCGCGATTGCTCTCCGCTGCTCGACCTGAAGATTCTTTTACAGACGCCGAGAGCAGTCATGAGCGGAGATGGTGCTTGCTAGTTAGCCTTTCAAATTTGTTGTTCAACCCATGTTGTTCAACCAGTGCCGCACATTCGCGGTGGAAATACCGCTTTCTTGTCCCAATCCCCCAATCATTCATCACTCGTCATAACCAGCACTCTCATAAGGTGAATTCCAATGCTTAGGTTTGGTGTTATCGGCTACGGTTATTGGGGGCCGAATATCGTGCGAAATCTGCGCGGATTGGAAGGGTGCCAGGTCGTAGGAATTTGCGACCAGACGCCTGCGGCTCGCAAACGCATACAGGCAGCTCATCCCGGAATCCCGGTCTACAGTGACTCTCAGGAACTGACAACGTCACCCGACGTGGATGCCGTTGCGGTCATCACCCCGGTATGGACGCACTACGAATTGACCAAAGCGGCGCTTGAAAACGGCAAGCACGTGTTTGTAGAGAAGCCTTTCACGAGCACCGCGGCACAAGGGGAAGAACTAATCAACCTCGCGGCGCAAAAAAACCTGCAGATCATGGTGGACCATACCTTCTTGTTTACCGGTGCGGTCCGCAAGATCCAGAAGCTCCTCAAGGACGGAACGCTCGGTAAACTTTACTACTACGATTCAACTCGCGTGAACCTCGGACTTTTTCAGCACGATTGCAACGTGATTTGGGATCTGGCGCCGCACGATCTGTCGATCATGAATCATCTGCTGCACAAAGACGCGGAAGCCATTTCGGCAACGGGGCAAGCCCACGTCAACACGCACGAAGATGTTGCGTTCATCACTGCGTATTACCCGGACAAGATGATTGCGCACGTCAACGTGAACTGGATATCGCCGGTCAAGGTTCGAACCACGCTAATCGGCGGCGAAAAGAAGATGCTGGTCTGGAACGATCTCGAGGCAGATGAAAAGCTGAAGATTTACGACAAGGGTGTGGATGTGAAGAGTCAGGAAGGCGTCTACAACCTGCTCGTCAGTTACCGCTCTGGCGACATGTGGGCGCCGCAGGTCGAACAGGTGGAAGCGCTGCATTTGGAACTGGGCTACTTCGTGGAATGCATCAAGAAAAGCGAGAAACCATTCAACGACGGTTGCGCGGGATGGAAAGTCGTACGCATGCTTGAAGCGGCAAGCAAGTCGCTCGCCAAGCGCGGCGAACTGGTCTACGTCTAAGTCTGCCGCGTTGTTCGTCTTGCCGGGCCATCAATCTTACTTCATCGAAGGTATGTCAGAAGCTCTTATGGACGAATTCCTGAGTATCGCGCCGAGCGTAAAGCTCGGCCGCGACGTCAAACTTTCCAAGTTCATCAACCTGTACGGCTGTGAAATCGGCGATGAGACCAAGATTGGCGCGTTTGTTGAGATCCAGAAGAACGCTTCTGTCGGCAAACGTTGCAAGATTTCGAGCCACACGTTCATCTGCGAAGGTGTGACCATCGAAGACAACGTTTTTATCGGTCATGGCGTTATGTTTATCAACGATTCTTACCCACGCGCTACCGCCGGTGATGCCTTGCAGACCGAGGCCGACTGGAAGGTAGAGAAAACGGTCATCAAAAAAGGCGCCTCCATCGGATCGGGCGCAACCATTCTCGCGAACCTCTGCGTTGGTGAAAACGCCATCGTAGGCGCAGGCGCGGTTGTTACAAAAGATGTCCCCCCTAATACCATCGTTGCCGGAAACCCGGCAAAAATCTTCCGTCAAATTTAATACTGGAGTCAATCAAATGAGTCAGTCACAAGGCATTCCTTTTCTTGATCTGGTTACACCGCACATCGAACTCGAACAAGAACTCACAGCGGTCTTTCAAAAGGCGTTGCGCACTGCCGGGTTCATTGGCGGTGCGATGGTGGAGGATTTCGAGCAGGAGTTTGCCAACTTCTGCCAAGCCGAATATGCGGTTGCCGTTAACAGTGGCACTGACGCTCTCCGCTTCGCTCTGATTGCCGCTGGAGTAAAACCGGGCGACGTCGCAGCCACGGTCCCTCATACTTTTATCGCCACCACGGAAGCAATCTCTCAAGCCGGAGCGCTGCCGGAGTTTGTCGATATCGACGAGCGCACATACAACATGGATCCGGTCAAACTGCATGCTTATCTTGACAAAGAATGCACGCAGAAAAACGGTCAATTGATCAGCAAGCGCAGCGGCCGCCCAGTGACGGCGATCGTGCCCGTGCATCTCTACGGGCAGATGGTCGATATGGACGCCATTCTCGAATTGGCGGAGCGCTATCACCTGATCGTGATCGAAGATGCCTGCCAGGCCCACGGGGCCGAGTATTTCTCACGCAAGCATAATCGCTGGCTCAAAGCTGGTTCGATGGGCAGGGCCGCCGGTTTCAGCTTCTACCCCGGCAAGAACCTGGGAGCCTGCGGTGAGGGTGGTGCCATTACGACGAACGATCCCAAGATTGCCAAAGCATGCAAGATGTTGCGCGACCATGGCCAAGCCAGGAAGTATTATCACGACGTCGAAGGCTACAACGGCCGGCTGGATTCGATTCAGACCGGAATCCTGAGCGTGAAACTGAAGCACCTGGCCGGCTGGAACGAGCGCCGTCGCGAACGCGCGGCCGAATACAAAAGTCTGTTCAAAAAAAGTGCATCTGAGGTTGAGATTCCATTCGAGCCGTCGTGGTCGCGTGCCGTATACCACCTCTACGTCGTACGGGTTGCTGATCGCGAAGGCCTGATGGCTCACCTGAAAGATGCTGGCGTCGGCACGGGAATCCACTACCCCATCCCGTTGCACATGCAGAAAGCTTACGAATCTTTGGGCTACAAACTTGGAGACTTCCCCGTCACCGAACAAATTGCCAGCGAAATCGTTTCGTTACCCATGTTCCCCCATCTCACCGCAGATCAGCAGGGGCGAGTAGTGAACGAAGTAAGGGACTTCCTGGCGAAGGCGAAGGACAATACGGAGTTCCCTGAATTAGAGACAGTTGGAAAGAAGGCATAAGTCAGGCGAACGTCTCTGCATTTGATTCCAACTAATATGGACGGGGACCAAAAATGAAAATTTCAGTGATAGGCGCCGGCTACGTAGGTCTGACTACGGCAGCTTGCCTCGCGCAAATCGGTCACGAAGTCTTTTGCAGCGAGAGTGATCCGGAAAAACTGCGAATGCTGCAAGCGGGCGGCATGCCACTGTTTGAGCCCTATCTCGAAGAGATCATCTCGGCAAGCCGAAAATCGGGACGCTTGAGATTCGGTTCGACCGAGGACGCCATCGAGTGGGGCAAGGCAATTTTTATTTGCGTGGGAACGCCTCCACTCGCCAACGGCGATGCTGACTTGTCGGCAATCGAGGCGGTTGCTCGCATGATCGCCAAACGTGCCGAGGGATACCGGCTCATCGTGGAAAAGAGCACCGTTCCGGTGCAAACCGGCGGGCAGTTGCGCAAACACCTGACCGTGCACAGCTCGCGGAAGCTGGATTATGACGTGGCCTCGAATCCTGAGTTTCTGCGTGAAGGGACGTCAGTCGAGGACTTTCTGCATCCGGACCGCATCGTTGTGGGCGTCGAATCGCAACGTGCCGCCGATCTCCTGCAAGAGATCTACCAGCCGGTGATTGACCAGAAGATTGTCTGCCCCATCCACGCGAAATGTCCGCAGCGGAAGCAGCCCCGCTTTCTGGTTACGGACACCAATTCGTCCGAACTCATTAAGCATGCCTCCAACTCGTTCCTGGCGATGAAGATTTCTTTCATCAATATGGTTTCCGATCTGTGTGAGGCAGCGGGCGCGGACATCAGCAAGGTCGCCGAAGGCATCGGACTCGATCCGCGCATCGGTTCTTCATTCCTGCAGCCCGGAATCGGCTTCGGCGGTTTCTGCTTTCCAAAAGACCTCCAGGCCTTTGTGCGAATCGCCGAAAAATTTGGCTGCGATTTCGAGCTGCTCAAGGAAGTGGAGCGAATCAACCGGAATCGCGTCGATATTCTGGTGGAGAAGATCAAGAAAGAGCTCTGGGTCTTGCGTGGCAAGACGATCTGCGTTTGGGGCCTGGCGTTCAAACCCAATACGGATGACATTCGGTTCGCGCCCGCGCTTGCCATCATTCGACGCCTGCAGGCCGAGGGAGCGCACATTCAGGCGTACGATCCCGAGGCCATGGACAAGGCCCGGAAAGAACTTCCGGAAGTCACTTATTGCCAGGATGTCTACCAGGCGGCCAAAGGTGCTGAAGCGGTCGTCCTTCTTACTGAGTGGGAAGAATTCCGAATAGTCGATTGGAAACGCCTCAGCAGCGTTGTCGAGAGATCCTTGATCGTCGACGGACGCAATACTCTGTCCCGTGAAGCGGTCACATCTCACGGGTTCCACTATGTTGGGATGGGTGGCGTCTCCGCCGCTCCACAGATGACCGCGACCCTCGCGAATGGCTAATTCCGCACTCGCCTTATCAGCTGACAAGATATGGGATACAAGCGCCGGTTCAGGTGCGAGTAGAGGTGTCACTATATTGACCGCTCCCACCTACGTTCTTATTACGCCGGCGCGGAATGAAGCGCACTACATTGAGCAGACGATCAAGTCGATGGTTGCTCAGACATATCTTCCGGTCAAGTGGATCATCGTGAGTGACGGTTCAACCGATGGCACGGACGAGATCGTAACCCGATATAGCGCCGACAATCCATGGATCGAACTCATTCGCATGCCCGAACGTGCGGAGCGGCACTTTGCTGGGAAAGTGCATGCCTTCAATACCGGTTATGACAAAGCGAAGGAGTCGAACCCGGATGTCATTGGCAACCTCGATGCCGACGTCTCCTTTGAACCGGAGCATTTTCAATATCTCCTAGGCAAGTTTGCCGAGAACCCGGCCCTCGGCGTCGGTGGATCGCCCTTCAGAGAAGGATCGCAACAATACGACTACCGTTTTTCCAATGTCGAGAATGTCTGGGGCGGATGCCAGCTGTTCAGGCGGGAATGCTACGAAACGATCGGTGGATATACCCCGGTTAAAGGCGGTGGCATCGACCATATCGCGGTCGTTACCGCGAGAATGCGAGGCTGGAAGACAAGGACCTTCACAGAGAAGGTGTGCATTCACCACCGAGTGATGAATACGGCTGAACAAGGCGCCCTCAAGGCCAAGTTTAGACTGGGAGTCAAGGATTATTCCTTCGGAAACCATCCCGCCTGGGAGCTATTTCGAACGTTTTATCAGATGACGAATCCGCCCGTAGTTTTCGGTGGTCTGGCGCTGGGCGCGGGCTATTTCTGGTCGATGCTCCGGAGGGCGAAGATCTCAGTATCCCCTGAGGTTGTCACGTTCTCGCGTCGCGAGCAGCTGCAGCGTCTTAAAAAGTTTATTGCCAGGGGTTGAAAGGCTAAGTCTTCCAAGCCGCGATTCCCTCGAGTGCGGTTGGAAATCGCTGCTAAAACGTAGCTTGAGATAGTTTGTCGCGAGCCAAGAGCTAACACTTGTCCAGTACGGACAAATAGGTGGAGATTAGAAATGTATATAGTGGATCGAAGTTTGCAATTCGTGCGCGGGTTCCTTCTGAGCTACGGCCCATCAAGCATCAAGAAACGCTTTTGGGATAAGGAGTACCTCGAAGAAAAGTGGGCGTTTGCCGACAACACGGTGGGAGATTGCGTGTACAACCACCTTGAAAGACATACGGCGAATGGACGGATTTTAGACATCGGGTGTGGTTCGGGCAATACGGCGACCGAAATGGATGGGAACTATCGGACCTATGTAGGGGTCGACATATCTGAGACAGCTTTGGCAAAAGCGAGGAAGCGGAGTGAGGATTGCGGGCGCCAGGATAAGAATGTCTTCGAATGCTCCGATTTTCTCAGCTACACTCCGACCGGCCAGTTCGACGTCATCCTCTTCCGCGAGTCCATGTACCATGTGCCCATCGGTAAAGTGAAGTCCACTTTGGATCGCTACGCGGCATATTTGAACGATGGAGGCGTATTCATCGTCAGGTTGTTCGCCACGAGCCGGCAAAGTGTGGATAGCAAGGCGAAGCATAGGCCGGCTGCGATGCTTAAGATCATGGAGACCGAATTCGATGTTCTTGAGAAGCGTCAATACGATACGCCGGGGCGCCCAACTGTGATTGTCTTTCGTCCCAAGGCGCAGCATCCTTAATTTTTCAGATGATCACCACAACAAAACATGTCACCGTTTGTGTATGCACCTACCGGAGGCCTGACCTCCTCAAGCGTTTGCTTGACCATCTCGCCCAGCAGGAGACCGTCGGCCAATTTACATATTCGATCGTGATCGCAGACAATGACGGTGCGCGATCGGCCCAGCCGCTGGTTGCCGAGTTCGCCGCCCATTCGAAGATTCCAATTCGCTACTGCGTTGAGCCCCAGCAGAACATTGCACTGGCGCGGAACAAGGCGGTCGAGAACGTTGAAGGCGACTTCGCCGCTTTCATCGACGACGATGAGTTCCCCGAGAAAAACTGGTTGTTGACGATGCTCTCAACTTGCGAGCGTTATGCAGTAGATGGCGTGCTCGGACCGGTGAAACGGCATTTCGATGAGCGCCCACCCAGTTGGCTCGCGAAAAGCCATTTCTATGAGCGCCGGATCAATCCCACGGGGACCATCGTGCAGTGGCGAGAAGCGCGCACCGGCAACGTACTGCTTAAAAGGAAGGTGTTGGAGGGAAACGAACCACCGTTTCGTCCGCAATTCCGGGCCGGAGAGGATCAGGATTTTTTCCGGAGAAAAATGGAACAAGGGAATACCTTCATCTGGTCCTCGGACGCAGTAGTCTACGAGACGGTTCCTCCCATGCGCTGGAAGAGACGTTACCTGCTCAGAAAGGCGCTGCTGCGCGGCGCGAGCGCGCGCCTGCAACCAAGCTGCGACGCTGCCAATATCGCCAAATCGCTGGTGGCGGTGCCGCTTTACGCGGTCGCTCTTCCGTTCGCGCTGCTTGCGGGACATCACCTATTCATGACTCTCCTAGTCAAGCTGTGTGACCACCTTGGCAAACTTCTCGCTTTAGTTGGGATCAACCCTGTGAAAGAGCAATACATCGCCGGCTAGTGGAGAAACATTTGCGCATTGCCATTTCTCTTCGTGCGTAGGCGATTTGAGCGTTTTGGAGTAGCACTCAGGGTTGATGGGAGCAATTACTTAATGATGCTTGAGATTTGCGGTAGAAGCATAAAGGTTCGGGGATTGCTAGTCCGCGTGGCGCGCCTCGATGCCGAAAAGTATCACTTCCTGGACGACCCCAAACCCGTGCTTGAGGGATTGCGAAACTGTGGAATGCGGATCGACTTGTTCACGTTCATGCAGAGGGTACCGGAAACCTCAAGAAAATACGCCTATCCAATGGAGTGGGACAATCTCGCGGTATTGCCCGTGTCGACCTTCGATCACTGGTGGAACCACCAGATTAAGTCGTTTCCACGAAACCGCGCCCGGCAAGCCGAAAAAAAAGGGGTCCTTATCCGAGAGGTACCATTCGACGAGACTCTCGTGAAAGGAATTTGGCAGATCTACAACGAAACTCCTACCCGCCAAGGGAGACGCTTTCCCCACTACGGGAAAGACATGCAAACCGTATATAGAGACGAGGCCACCTACCTTGATAGCAGCGTGTTCATCGGAGCGTTCCTGGGCGAGGATCTGATCGGCTTTATCAAACTGGTTCACGATGAAACGAGAACCCAAGCAGGGCTGATGAACATCTTGTCAATGAACCGGCACCGTGACAAGGCGCCAACAAATGCGCTGATTGCACAAGCTGTCCGTTCTTGCGCCGAACGAAACATATCCTATCTGGTGTATTCGAACTTCGCTTATGGAGAAAAGCAGGCCAGCAGCTTAAGCCATTTCAAAGAAATAAACGGATTCGGACGGGTTGATCTTCCTCGTTACTATGTTCCTTTGACCGGCATCGGGCGAGCAGCATTCAGTCTGGGTTTGCACCGTAAGCTGGTGGAGCAAATCCCAGAGCCAGTGGCCGCCAAAATCCGCAACCTCCGAGAGGCTTGGTACAACCGCAAGTTCCAGTCCGTAACGGAGCCTCGTTAGAACAGCGCGATGCCCGGAATCGTCGGACTCATAACTAAAATTCCGCGTCAACAGGCTGAAGAAGAACTGCGTCGGATGGTGGAAGCGCTTCGTCACGAAGCGTTCTACGAAGCTGGGACGTGGATCGATGAATCGCTGGGTGTGTATGTAGGTTGGGTTGCGCGGAAGGACTCCTTTTCCGATGAAATGCCGATCTACAACGAGCACAGGGATAACGTTCTGGTCTTTGCCGGCGAGGAGTTTCCCGAGCCGACGGTTGTCAGCCGCCTCAAGGAACGTGGTCATGTGCTCGGTAAGAGCAGGGCTTCGTATCTCGTTCACGTCGCCGAGGAGGACTCCGGCTTTCCGGCGTCGTTGAACGGAAGATTCCACGCGCTATTGGCCGATCGCAACCGTGGAACGGCGACGCTCTTCAACGACCGTTATGGAATGCAGCGGATTTACTATCACGAGTCAAAGGAAGCCTTTTACTTTGCCGCCGAAGCCAAAGCCATCCTTGCGGTTCGCCCCGAACTCCGACGGGCTGATGGTCGCGGTTTGGGAGAGTTCGTCTCCTGCGGTTGTGCGTTAGAAAACCGAACACTCTTCGAAGGCGTTCACGTTCTACCTGCTGGCTCGAAATGGATTTTTCGCGACGGCTCACTCCAGGGCAAGACTACGTATTTCGCGGCGCCGGAGTGGGAAGAGCAAGCTCCGTTAGAGCCGGAGCCCTACTACCGGGAACTCCAGGACGTTTTCTCAAGGAATCTGCCACGATACCTCGACGGTCCGGAACGAATTGGCATGTCGCTGACCGGGGGCCTGGACAGCCGCATGATCATGGCGTGGCAGAAACCTTCGCCCGGCTCTCTGCCGTGCTATTCGTTTGCGGGGATGTTCCGCGATTGTGAAGACGTTCGCATCGCGCGAAAGGTAGCCGCAGCGTGTGGGCAATCGCATGAATTGATTCCGGTCGGCGAGGAATTCCTCTCTCGTTTTGCCCATTATGCGGAGCGCACCGTATACCTGACCGATGGATGCATGGATGTGTTGCATTCACCCGATTTGTACGTCAATGAACAGGCTCGCAAAATCGGCCCCGTCCGCATGACGGGAAATTATGGTGGGGAAGTTCTCAGAAGAGTGCGGGCGTTTAAGCCGGTCGACCATATGCCCGGTTTATTTCGGGCGGAGTTTATGCCGTACGTCAGGCAGGCGCGCGAGACCTATGCTGGACTGCTCGACGGACATCCGCTCTCGTTCGCGCTATTCCGTCAGGCGCCGTGGCACCATTACAGTCTGCTCACACTGGAGCAGACGCAAGTGGCCGTGCGCTCGCCCTATCTCGACAATGATTTCGTGCGCACAGTCTATAGGGCCCCTGCATCATCTCTTACGAGCAATGACGTTTCTCTGCGTCTGATCGCGGATGGAAGCGCCAAATTGCGGAAGATTCGGACCGATCGCGGACTCGGTGGTTCTGAAATGGAACTGCTGGCCGCCATGTCGCGCGGATGGCTGGAATTCACCTTCAAGGCGGAATATGCATACGACTACGGCATGCCGCAGTGGGTCGCTAAGGTCGATCATACGTTCTCTGCGCTGCGCCTCGAACGTTTATTCCTTGGCCGGCACAAGTTCTACCATTTCCGGGTTTGGTACAGAGATCAGCTCTCCGATTACGTGCAACAAATCTTGCTCGATTCGCGCAGCCTTTCTCGGCCGTATGTCGAACGGAAAGCGCTCGAGGCCATTGTGCTTGGCCACTGCAAAGGCGACCATAACTACACCACCGAAATTCATAAACTGCTAACCCTCGAGTTGTTGCACCGCCTTTTTCTTGATCCCCAATGAATCCGCAGCTTGCTACCGCGGTTTACATTACTTTGATCCTGGGCCTTTTCTGGCTCGATCGGGATCGCAAGGAGCGTATCTCAAGTGCTCTCTGGATCCCAACAGTTTGGCTGCTGATTAACGGATCACGTCCGGTGTCGCTATGGTTTGATCCAGGCTCGGCAGTGAGTTCGCAGGGTCTTGAGGGCAGCCCGGTCGACGCGGCAATTTTTGGGATTCTGCTGCTGTGCGCCATTGGGGTGCTGATTCATCGGAGGCAGGAGACAGGCAGATTTGTGCGCGCCAATGCGCCGGTACTTCTTTTCTTCACATACTGTCTTATTAGTGTTCTCTGGTCCGATTATTCCTTTATTGCATTCAAGCGCTGGACCAAAGCAATTGGGGATCTGGCGGCAGTCCTGGTGATCTTGACGGACTTGAACCGGTCGGCCTCAATACGACGAGTCTTGGCCCGAATGGCTTTTATCCTGCTTCCGCTCTCCGTGCTGTTCATTAAGTATTACCCAACCATCGGGAGGAGCTACAACGAATGGAACTGGCTGCCAGAGTATGGTGGCGTCACAATGTTCAAGAACTTGTTGGGCGAGACGTGCCTGGTCGCAGGCCTGGGTTCAGTTTGGAGTTTCATGCTGGCCTGGCGACAGCGGAAGGGGCGTGACCGTTATCGCCATATGGTGCCCCACGCCATCATCATTCTTATGGCAATTTACCTATTCTTAACCGCCGATTCCATGACCTCGTTCTCCTGCTTCATGTTCGGCGGGAACTTGATCGTATTGACCAACCTCAGGCGGATAAAGCTCAAGTCTGCAACCGTGCACTGGCTCGTAGCGGCCACGATCACGCTTGCCTTGTGTGCGGTATTCCTTCCTGGAGTAAACCTGGTTCGGTCAATTGGCAGAGACTCGACTCTGACCGGTCGGACCATCATTTGGTCGGCAGCGATCTCAGTTGTGAAGAACCCGCTGATGGGCGCCGGGTTTGAGAGTTTTTGGACCGGTGAGCGGCTCCCTGAAATCTGGCGCCTGATCAACGAGCCAGGCATTCAGGAAGCGCACAACGGGTATTTGGAGATTTATCTGAATTTGGGATGGGTCGGCGTGTCCTTGCTAGCCGTTTTGATCGTGACCGGGTATCGCAATGTGATTGCGCTGTTTCGGCGTGACCGTGAAATTGGCACGATCCGGCTCGCATTCTTCGTTGTGGGCTTGATTTTTAGTTTCACAGAGGCAGGCTTTCGCATGATGTCAGTCGCTTGGTTCGCATTTCTGCTTTCGATCCTTGCGGTCCCGACTATCCAACGACGTAAGAACCGACCAAAATCTGGCCATGAATCGGCGGAACGAGTTCCAGTCGATAGTTATGCTGCTTACGAGGACGCGATTGAGGCCATTTGACGAGCAGGGCGCGTTCCGCCCGATTGCCCCTGCGGGAGGCGGTTTGCGGCAGGCCGCCGTGCGCAGTGTAGGCGTCACGCTACTCTCCGGAGGCGTCGGATTAGCCATTCAAATCGTTGCCGCCGTGGTTCTGGCCCGATTGCTCGCCCCGCGGGACTTCGGACTCATGACGATGGTGACCACATTCAGCCTCTTGCTGCTGAATTTCGGAATGAATGGGATTACCGAAGCAGTTGTGCAGCGGGAAGTCATCGATCAGTACCTCGCCAGCAACCTATTTTGGATCAATGTTGGAGGCAGCCTTGTTCTAGCCATCGGATTTGCGGCCGCCGGACCGTTGTTGACGCGCCTATACCATGACTCGCTGATCACTGGGGTGACCGAGGGCGTTTCGCTCACCATCTTCATCACCGGACTATCGGTCCTCCATCTGGCGCTGCTGAAGCGAGCGATGCGGTTTTCTGTGGTCTCCTTAAACGACATCATTGGCCGGATTGTCTTGGTGGTGTCGTCGATTGCGCTTGCTTGGGCTGGGTGGGGATACTGGGCCCTGGTGGTTGGCGTTGTCGCGCAGTGTCTCAGCGTATGCATCGGAAGCTGGGTGGGTTGCAGGTGGATTCCCAGCCTGCCGCGACGGCACGTCGGTACCGGAGCGATGATCCGCTTCGCGATCAGCACCTATGCACGGTTCTCCACCGGTTACTTCACCAATAATCTAGACAATTTCTTGGTGGGATGGCGACTTGGACCCGCCACGCTTGGGTTTTACAAGAAGGCATATGACCTGTTCGCCCTGCCCACCTATCAACTCGCCACGAACCTGACCATTGTGGCCGTATCCGCTCTGAGCCGACTGCAGAGTGATTGGGCGCAATATCGGCGATATCTGCTCAGCGCCATCGGGGTTGCAGCGTTTGTCGGCATGGGGCTGGGTGCCGACCTGACCTTGGTCGGCAGAGACCTGATTCTTGTCTTATTGGGGCCGAAGTGGGAAGAATCGGGACGACTTTTTGTCCTGTTCGGACCGGGCATCGGAATCATGATGCTCTACAGCACCCACATATGGATTCACCTTTCGATCGGACGTGCGGACCGGTGGTTTCGCTGGGGCCTGATCGATCTGGTGGTGACGACTCTATCTCTGCTGGTTGGGCTGCATTGGGGCGCCGAAGGCATTGCCGTAGCGTGGGTCGTCTCCTACTGGGTTATCGCATTTCCCGCGTTGTGGTATGCCGGTCAACCTATAAAGCTGGGTATCTCCTCAATCATCGCGACTGTGTGGAGATACATATTAGCGTCGCTGCTGGCAGGAGGCATTTCTGCTTTGTTTCTGCCTGCCATGCGCTCCTTCGTTGGCGTCGATCCCAGTTGGCTTGCGGCCGCCCGTCGCGTGGTGACGGTTTCCCTCTTTTTTGGCTCTCTCTATCTCGGTGCTGTCATCCTTCTGCACTGGGGAACCGCGCCCCTGCGGCAGTTTGCCGGACTGGTGCGAGAGATGATTTCACGAAATCGGCCCGCGAATCCGGCTTATAGCTCCCCCTCGGGAAGCGCTATGGAGCCTTCTGGTACCTGCGATGTCTTCGCCACAACGGAGACACTAATTCCGAAGGAACGGGTCGACGAGCCAATCATCGATCGGATTCCAAGGCGAATTATCCAAACCGGAAAGAGTGGCCAGCAGTCTTTGCTCAACCGCGCCGGAATGGCGAATGCAAGATTGCTGAATCCAGACTACGAATATCTTTTTTTTGATGATGAGCAGGTACAGAAGTTTATGGACCAGGAGGCCCCGAAATACCGGGAGGTTTTTCGGTCTTTCCGGGCCCCCATACAGAGGTTCGATTTTTTTAGATATCTGGCCGTCTATCGCTACGGCGGCTTCTATTTAGACCTGGATGTGCTCCTGAGCTCTGGACTATCTGAGCTGTTGAGTTCCGGTTGCGTATTTCCCTTCGAAGGTCTCACGTTCAGCAAGATGTTACGCGAGCGGTATCACATGGATTGGAATATTGGGAACTACGCGTTCGGGGCGGCGCCCGAACACCCTTTTCTTGAGGCCGTAATCGAGAATTGCATCCGGGCACAAAAGGACCCTGGGTGGGTCGAACAAATAATACGCGGCGTCCCACCCCTGTCCCGAAGGGATTACCGGATTTTTTACAGCACTGGCCCGGGATTAATTTCCCGTACTCTGGCCGAAAACAAAGAGCTCGCAAGAACAGTTACCGTGATGTTTCCCGACGACGTGCGTGACGTGAACAACTGGAACCAGTTCGGCAGTCTGGGTGTTCATTTAATGGAAGGGTCATGGCGGCCCCGGAGCAACTGGTTACGAAAGCGTGCAGGACAGTACTGGGAGCTATGGCGACTGCAACATCTGGTGAAACAGGCCAGGAAACTCGGAAAGACAAGGTACCATCTGCCACGGATCGACTACGGCGTCACGGTTGCGCCAGCTGTGCAAGATGGGCCGCAGCCTTTGGTATCCATTCTGATACCCGCTTACAACGCCGAAGAGTCGATCGCGAACACTCTCCGCTCTGCCCTGGCGCAGACTTGGAAGCGAAAAGAGATCATCGTGGTGGACGACGGTTCGAGTGATCAAACCCTAGCCATTGCGCGGCAGTTTGAGGCCGAAGGCGTTCAGGTAGTGACGCAGGAGAATCAGGGCGCCACCATTGCCAGAAACAAGGCCTTTGCGCTGAGCCAAGGGGATTACATCCAGTGGCTGGACGCCGACGATCTTCTGGCTCCGGACAAGATTGCACGGCAGATGCAGGTTGTGGGGCAGGGCGTGAGCAAGCGGGCCCTGCTTTCTTCTGCGTGGGGTCTGTTTATGTACCGCCCCTACCGGGCAGAGTTCATTCCAACGGCGCTGTGGTGCGACCTGTCTCCCACTGAGTGGCTGCAGCGCAAGATGGAACGCAACATCTATATGCAGACTGCCACGTGGCTGGTCAGCCGGGAATTGACTGAAGCTGCGGGTCCTTGGGATACGAGGCTGTTGGGCGATGATGACGGTGAGTACTTTTGCCGTGTTCTGCTGGCCAGCGAAGGAGTGCACTTCGTACCTCAGTCTAAGGTGTACTACCGTGGTCCCGGAATCGCGTTCGGAGGTTTGAGCCACATCGGACAGTCGGACCGAAGAATCGAGGCTCACTGGCTCTCGATGCAATTGCACATCAAGTATCTCCGATCGTTGGAGGACAGCGACCGGGTGCGAACTGCTTGCCTCAGATATTTGCAAACCTCCTTGATCCATTTTTACCCGGAAAAGGCGGAGATTGTGCGACAGGCCAAGGAAATGGCCCGCGATTTGGGCGGGCAATTGAAATCCCCCGTTTTGTCTTGGAAGTACTCTTGGATGAAGGCCATCTTCGGTTGGCATCTCGCCAAGCATGGGCAACAAGTGTTACTGAAACTGAGGTGGAAGGCGGCCAAGTGGTGGGACAGAACGGTCGGCATGAGCACAAAAGACTGGGCAGTCCCGTATTGGCAAGAATGAAAAAGCTTATGGCTCTTCCGAATAACGTTCAACTCTCCGTGGAGAGCGACAGACTTTGAAAGGTAGTTTTTTCAGTTGCATCGATCAACGCGACAGTACATTGGCCGAAAGTCATAAGAGAAGGTGAAATTGGATGCACCTTCGAGTCTTGAGCTTCCTATCCGAGGGGGAATACAGTGATTCCAGACTCCCCTGAAGATCCGTGGGGCCAGCAAACAGGTTTTTTGGCCTGTCTCCGGTCCCTAATGATCGCCGGTCGTTTGGAGGTTTTCAAGATCTCGGGGGAGGAGAGCCCAATCGAATGCTCGCGAGGTAAAATGAGACACCAGCGTCCGTTTCTATTCCCCCTTATCTTGCTCGGCCTCTCTGTTTGTTCCTATGCTCAGCTTTGGAGCGGAATCCTAAACTCTGTTGGGACTGGTTCCTGTACAGGTTCTTCGCCGACCGCCTGCGCGATCAACTGGAGCAACGTCGGAATCTCGGGCGGCATCCCTTCGGCTTCATGGACGCAGAGCGGATCGACAATCACGTCCACTGGCAGTAATCAGGTGTCGGCTATTCAGACAGCATTAAACTCTTGCGGCACAAACCATTTTGTCCTGCTGGCTGCCGGCACTTTCACGATTAACGGTAACTTGTCCATTCCTTCTAACTGCGCGCTGCGCGGGCAGGGGGCGAATAGTACGATTCTCAAAGTCAGCACAACCTCCGGACCTCCCATTGAGATAGGAACGGCATCGCCAAATTTCTCGAACGCCGTATCCATCACCAGCGGAGCAACCGCAGGCTCGACGAGCATTGTGGTAAGCAGCGCAAGTGGTATTTCCACTGGCAGCTACCTGGTTATCAGCAATCTGAATGATGGCGTGATCGTAAGTCAGAATGGTAGTGAAGGTCCATGTACCTGGTGCGACGGCAACGAGACCAGCAACGGTTCTCGCACTCAAGGACAGATCGTTGAAGTTGAGAATGTTTCAGGATCAACAATCACCATCTCGCCCGGCCTCTATACGACCTATAGTCTGACCCCACACGCAACTCCCATGTCGATGACGAAGTACGCGGGAGTCGAGAATCTGCAAGTCTACGCGAATAATACGCACACGTCGGGGAACTACACGAACTTTGTGATGAGCGGCTGTGCTTATTGTTGGCTTTCTGGCGTCGAAGGTAATTACACGGATGGAGATCAGGTTGATGTCTATTGGAGCTATTTCGGCGAGATCGTCAACAGTTATTTCTCGAACGCGTTCATTCACCAGGCCGGGGCCTATGATTCCGACGTCGATCTGATCAACAAGACCTCTGGGTTTCTCGTCCAGAATAATATCGTGGAGCGACTACACGTCGGCTTCATGATGGAGTGGGGCGCGGCCGGCAACGTTATCGCTTACAACTACAGCTCGGCTCATTTCGATAGCACGACACCCAACTATGTTGTCCAGGACGTCGATTTCCACGGAGCGCACCCTCAGTTCAATCTGATTGAGGGCAATGTGGCGGATACGTTTGGGCAGGATGGAATCTGGGGTTCGTCGGCGAATAATACGTTCTTTCGCAATTGGGCCGTGGGAACGACTACAGGCTGCCTACCTCTCACGGGGCGCGGAACGGTGGTTTGCACCCCGCTGGGCGTATACGGGAATGCCGGAGTGAACGGATGGTGGGAGTTTCAAGGCTCGAAGGCAATCAGCTCCGATTTTGACGAAAGCTCCATCAACTTCGTGGGTGGCGTGCATGGGTCTGCCTTTCAGCAATCGCTCCAAGCCTACGGTTCCCCGCAAGCCAGCACCGATCGGGTCGTGGCCATGTGCGGGCCGGTGACGTGCGGGACAAACAGTCGTCCTTATGACGCCAACAACTACGGGATGTCGTTTGGCTATGGGGTGACGAGCGATACTGGGGGAACTGGTTCAGTGAACCAAGGTTGTTCAGTTAGCGATGGCTACACGTGCGAATCCTTAACCCCCTATAACACACTATTCCTCCACGGCGAGTACAGCAACATTAGCGGCTCTACAACTTGGTCCGGGTCAGTTTCACACACATTGCCTACCAGCCTTTACCTGAACACCGAGCCTAGTTGGTGGACAAGCACTATTCCATGGCCTGCTATTGGTCCGGATGTAACCGGCGGGAGTGGTCCTGGCGGCCACGTGTATTCAACCACTGCGGCGAATCCGGCTCAGAATTGCTATTTCAACGTCATGGGTGGATCAATTGGTGGCGCGGGAAGCCCATATAACTTTAACGCCGGCACGTGCTATCCGAGCGGTCAAGCCCCCGCTCCACCTACCAACCTCACTGTAGTTGTGAGTTAAGGAACTTTCGCTGATCGAGCTATTGCAAAGCGAACCACGCGCGCGTCAGGTTTGACAAGAAAGCGGGTGGGAATTTGGCAATCGCAGACTATGCCGATTTCTGGACTCCCGCTCGCCGTAAAAGTGTTTTGGCAGCCTCCCACTTCTAGAAAATCCAACTGAATCCGAGTTAGCTCTTCCGTTCGTGTGCGGATCTAGCAAGGTTCCGCGCGCTTTCGGCTGGCACACTTGGTCGATGCGGGGTCGGCTTCGATTGGGTAGTTCCAACAGCCGGCTGAGCGCCACAGGGTTGTCATCCCTAACCGCTGGCATGCGCTGAAGATCGCTTCGCCAAGGAAGTCTCGCGCCGATTGCGCGAGGGTCAAACGCTGGTAGATTTTGTATGCATCGTCGAAGGAAGGAGCAAGAATGCTTAGTACGACGGCATCTGTTAGTGAGCCGGGCGCAGTCCTGAGCGCGAACGTTTCTTTAAAGGCGGAGATCTTTGCGTCGATCGAACGACTTTCTCGCTGGCTGGAGGAGAACGAATACCGCGGCTACGATACATTTGACGGTCTCAGCGCTCGATTCGTGCGTCCCCTAACCCTCGAGACCAAGCTTTTGCGTACCGTGCTCTTGCAAGGTGTAAGACGGTTCCCACTGAACTTGCGTCCTGTGTTAGGAGTTACGCGGGAACACTCCAGCAAAGGTATGGGGTTTCTGGCGCGCGGATTTATACGTCTTCACGAAACGACCGGCGACCAAGCATGGGCGGAAAAAGCTCGGTTCGCTCTGCAATGGTTGATGGAAAACCGGTCGCCGGGCTACAGCGGGGCATGTTGGGGCAATCACTTCGATTATCAGTCACGCGGCTTTTATCTGCCGAAGGGTGTGCCCACGGTCGTGTGGACCGCACTGATCGGGCACGCTTTTCTAGATGCTTACGATCATTTTCGGGAAGTTCAATATCTTCAAATTGCCACTAGTGCTTGCGGGCACATTCTTCGTGACCTTCAGACTTTTCCTGACGGAAATGGTGTTTGCATCACATATGTTCCGGGTATGAACAGCCAGGTTCACAACGCCAATACGCTCGGAGCAAGTCTACTCGCGAGAACTTATGCGCACACCCATGACGAGTCTTATCGCGAATCAGCCCAGAAAGCGCTTCAGTACACCGCCCAGCATCAAAGACCCGATTCATCCTGGTACTACGGCGAAAAAGCGAATTTGCATTGGGTCGACAATTTTCATACAGCATATGTCCTCGACTGCTTCAAGTATTATGCCGACAGCATTGGCGATGAGCGCTTCAGCCAGAACATGAGGAGCGGATACGAATATTGGAAGAAGACTTTCTTTCTTTCTGATGGAACACCGAGGTACTACGATCACAAAACCGTGCCGATTGATATCCAGTGCAGTTCGCAAGCGATCGACACTCTTGTTTTCTTCCACGACCGCGATCCTGACAGCTTGCCCCTCGCGCTAAAAGTTGCGCAATGGACAATCGCTAACATGCAGGATCGCACGGGATACTTCTACTATCGCCGTTATTCACCCTGGCTGGTGAACAAGACTCCCACGCTGCACTGGGGACAGGCGACCATGCTCTCTGCGCTTGCTGGCCTTTATAAACTACTCTAGAAAGATGCACTCGTGCCGACGAAGAAAAAAGTACTGATTATTGTAGAAAACATTTCTGTTCCTTTCGACGACCGCGTTTGGAAGGAAGCTCTCACGCTGCAAAAGAACGGTTATGAAGTAACAGTATTGAGCCCCCGAGGCCAAGGTTACACTCGAGGATTTGAAATTCTCAATGACGTTCATATTTACCGTCATCCAACACCGAAAGAGGGGAATAGTGCCCTCGGCTATCTGTGGGAGTTCGGCTGGGCTCTGTTTTGGGAGACTCTCTACGCTTGGTGGATTTATCTGCGGCGCGGATTCCATGTTGTCCAGGGTTGTAATCCTCCCGATGACATTTTCATGGTAGCCCTGCCGTTCAAGTTGTTTGGAGTTAAGTACATCTTCGATCATCACGACGCGAATCCTGAGCTATATCTTTCAAAGTATGATCGGAAGGATTTTCTATATAAGGCTCAGGTTTTTCTTGAAAAACTGACTTATCGTTTCAGCGACGTCGTCATTGCCACCAACAACAGCTACCGTGATCTTGCCATCACGCGAGGTGCCCAGGATCCGGCCGACGTCTTCGTCGTGCGGAACGGTCCCGATCTGGAAACTTTCAAAGCTGTTCCTCCCAAACCTGCTTTGAAATACGGAAAGCCCTACCTCGTAGGGTATGTCGGAAACATGAGTATCCAGGAAGGTCTTGACATTCTGCTGGATGTCGCTCTACACCTCAAGAACTCGGGTCGCCTGGATATTCACTTCACCTGCGTCGGCGGAGGGCCTGGACTCGCGGGACTGCGGAAGATGGTGGAGGACAAGGAACTCGGCGATACGGTCAACTTCACTGGCAGGATCCCTGGACAAGATCTGTTAGATATTCTTTCGACCGCCGACGTCTGTGTTAACCCCGACAAGCCGTGCGAAATGAATGACATTTCCACCATGATCAAGATCATGGAATATATGGCGCTCGGCAAGCCCATCGTGCAGTTCGACTTGAAGGAGGGCAAGTTCAGTGCCGGTGACGCGTCTCTTTATAGCGATAATCATGATCTCGTGACGGATTTTTCCGCCAAGATCGTCTGGTTGCTCGAACACCCCGAAGAAAGAAAAAGAATGGGAGAATGTGGTCGGAGAAGGGTTGTCCAGGAATTGGCTTGGGAGCATTCTGTTAAGAATCTACTTGCCGCCTACGACAGGGCTTTCAGCAAAAGACGCACGAACACCATTTCAGAAGTTTTGGCGGACAACTAGACGCATGAAACGAGATTCAGTAGGCAATATGAAGAGTTGAAGACGGGGAATCTTGCCCCACGTAGTCTCAGTACCGGCAATCAGGTCAGAAAGAGACGATACGAGTCTAGCGAAGCTATACACGATCGATCCTTTGTCGGATCGCCGCTGGGATGATTTAGTTGCTCGACATCCCCGAGCAACGGTATTTCATCAACGTGGTTGGCTCGAAGCACTAACTCGCACCTATCAGTACAAACCGTTCGTACTGACCGGCAGTCCGGATGGCAAGGCGCTTAGCGAAGGAATTGTCGTATGTCGCATCGCGAGCTGGATCACCGGGACTCGTCTCGTGTCACTTCCGTTCGCCGACCATTGTGACCCGCTCTTCGACGAAGATCACGAACCGCTAGAATTCATGAGCTGGCTGCGAACGGAATGTGACCGTCGGCAATGCAGATATGTGGAACTCCGATCACTTGGTGCGTACCAAGATGTGGGACATGAGTTGAAACCTCAAAGCGGGTACTGCTTTCATGAACTTGATCTTACGCCGACGTTGGAGCAGATTTACCGACGTATGCATCAGAACTCCTTTCGACGAAATATCCGGAGGGCGGAAAAAGAACAACTCACTTATGAAGTAGGCAACTCGGGGAAACTGGTGGATGAATTTTACCGGCTTCTGATCATGTCGCGAAGACGCCACCGAGTGCTGCCTCAGCCGCGGGCTTGGTTTAGAAATCTCGTCCAGTGTATGGGAGATAAGCTTCAGATTCGACTCGCCCGAAAAAATGGTTCTGCAATTGCAGCGATGCTGTCCCTCCGGCATGGATCCTGCGCCGTGTTCAAATACGCGGGCTCAGACGCCCGTTTCCACAGTCTCGGTGGCATGCCGTTTCTCTTCTGGAAGCTGATCGAGGAGAGCAAGGCATCTGGCGTCGAGAAAATAGACCTGGGGCGTTCCGACTGGAGTAATAAAGGGTTGATTGCATTCAAGGATCGAATTGGTGCAACGCGAAGGTTGTTGACATATTACCGCTACACACATCAGGAAGGCGGAGCTGCGGAGAGTGCCCTCGGGGTTCTCGCAGACTGGAAAAGTGTTTTTACACTTCCCGACGTGGTTCTGTCCACGGCCGGCCGCGTTATGTACCGGCACATGGGTTAGGGAGTGACTGATCACTTTGTTGAAACGAGACGCAGGTGCAGCTGGCTTTTCCCACGCGACGAAACATTCTCACGATCCTGAGGGTGAAACCGTTGGAGCACTTAGGCCTTGAACCCTGTTTGTTATGGAACAAATCACCGGACGATTGTCGGTATTCTTTGCCTGTGCGTTGTGGTCATTATCCTGACTGCCGGTTTATGGCCCTTTCATGTTCCGGCGAACCGTGTGAACTGGTTGAAGAGCCAGAATGGACTTGAGTTTGGACATCACGGGAGCGCAGTGAGTTCCGGCACGTTTCGAGCTGCCGATTCAACCGGGGCATCTGGGACGCTGGAAATTTGGCTTGAACCTGCCAAAAGTAACGGTGGCAGCACAATTCTTTCCTTCGACGGATCGGCACATCCCGGTGAACCTCTCTCGCTGCATCAGAAGGGAGAGGCCCTCGGCATTCGCCGGAATAACGTGGATCCCCAAGGTGTAGCGCGAACCGCGTTGTTCTACCTTCACGGCGTGCTTCAGGAGAAAAAACCAGTCTTCCTGGCGGTCGACTTGGGTAGGCAGCAAACGACCGTCTACATCAATGGAGTACGGGCCCAGATGTTCCCGCACTCCATGGCGTGGAACGATTTGACGGGGCGGATTGTGCTAGCTAACTCCCCGAGAGCCAACGATAGCTGGGCTGGAAACATTTTCGGGCTGGCAATGTATCGAACGCCGCGAACAGCATCGCAAATTGCTGCAGACTATGCGAGTTGGATGGCAGAGCGAAAATCCGTCGGTGAACTAGAGAGAGATGCGGCCGCGTTGTATTTGTTCGACGAGCGTGCTGGCGCTGAAGTGCATAATAAAGTTGATTCGGCCACCGACCTAACGATTCCAACGCGTTATTCTATTTTGCATCCTGGATTCTTGGTTGCACCGTGGAAGGAGTACTCTCCGACGTGGAGCTACTGGCAGGATGTCGCCGTAAATATTGCAGGATTTATTCCCTTTGGCTTCTGCATTGTTGCTTGCCTCTTATTGACTCGAACAACCAAGTATCCGGGCGCGGTAACGGTCGCCCTTGGGCTCGCTACAAGTCTTACGATCGAGCTTTTACAAGCATTCCTGCCAACCCGTAGCTCAGGCATGACCGATATAATAACGAATACACTCGGGACGGCGATCGGCGTAGCGATTTACCGAAGTTCGAAGGTGCAAACGCTATTTACACGGGCCATGACACTCGTTGCTCAGAAATTCTCTTCGCCGCGAATGACCTCCGAGGTAAGAACCGTTGTTTCGGACTTAACGTCTTCAACCTGACTAGAAGAGCCTCTCGTTCGATCAACGAATCACGAGGCAAGTATCCTTTTTCTTAAACTTTTCTCGTTATGAGCCATATCGCAGCTAAATCGATGACTTCCGTCGGTGCGAAATCCGTCTCGGGACACAGCGACATTCCACGCCTGAATCAATTGGTAATCGAAGCCGACCACACCGAGCGCCAGTATTGGCGTGATCTCTGGCGCTATCGAGAACTGTTTTACTTTCTCGCGTGGCGCGATCTGCTCGTCCGCTACAAGCAAACCGTCGTGGGAGTGGGTTGGTCGCTCATCCGGCCAATCCTGACGATGATCGTGCTTACCGTGGTCTTTGGAAAACTCGGGAAGATGCCCTCCGGAGGACGGCCGTATCCGCTTCTGGTTTTCTGCGGCATGTTGCCCTGGCAGTTTTTTTCCACCACCATGACCGAAAGCGGTAATAGCCTTGTGACGAACTCCAACCTTATTTCCAAGGTATATTTCCCGCGGCTCGTCATCATCGTCAGCAGCGTGATCACGAGTTTTGTCGATTTTCTGATCTCCGGCGCCTTCGTTGTTTTACTGATGATCTGGTATCGCCTTTCGCCTCCCCCGGCAGTATTCCTTCTGCCGTTCTTCGTGTTGCTGGCGTTCGGTGCCGCACTCGGAGTCTGTTTATGGATTGCCGCCCTCATGGTAGAGTATCGGGATTTCCGTTTCATCGTCCCATTTCTGGTCCAGTTCGGACTGTATATCTCGCCAGTCGGATTCCAGAGTAGCGTCGTGCCAGAGCGTTTTCGCCTCCTATACGCACTCAACCCGATGGTGGGAATCATTGACGGTTTCCGCTGGTGTTTGTTGGGCGCGCAAAACGGCATTTATCGGCCGGGAATCGCGATTGCCGTGGTTGAGGTGATTGTCCTTATTGCGTCAGGCATTTGGTATTTCCGGAAGACCGAACAGACTTTCGCCGATGTGATATGAGTGAGGCTGAAGGAATCTCCCACGAAAATCTTCATGTCTAAGCCCGCCATCACCATCGAGAATCTCGGCAAACGGTACATCATCGGCCATCAGCGAGCCAATGGTGACGCCATGCGTCATGCCATTGAGGGAGCCATCCGCGCGCCAATCGCCTGGCTTCGGGCCAGTCGGCGAAGAAAGCTGCAGAAAGAAGACTTCTGGGCACTAAAGGATGTTTCTTTTGAAGTCAACGAAGGTGAAGTAGTCGGTATTATCGGCAGCAATGGCGCTGGCAAGAGCACGCTATTGAAGCTCCTGAGCCGGATCACCGTTCCTACTGAGGGCCGAATCTGCGTCGACGGACGGAGCGCTAGCCTTCTCGAGGTCGGCACGGGATTTCATCAAGAACTCACGGGGCGCGAGAACATCTTCCTTAATGGTGCAATCCTGGGCATGACGCGCGCTGAGATTATTCGCAGATTTGACGAGATCGTCGACTTCTCGGGAATCGAAGAGTTTCTCGATACCCCCGTCAAACGCTACTCCTCGGGAATGTATGTCCGCTTGGCTTTTGCCGTGGCCGCCCACCTTGAGCCGGAAATCCTGATCGTCGATGAGGTACTGGCTGTTGGCGACGCAGCCTTTCAAAAGAAATGTCTCGGCAAGATGGGAAGCTTTGCGCGAAGTGGCAGGACGGTCCTCTTCGTCAGCCATAATGCAGACGCGGTGCGTACTTTATGTCAAAGGGGCATCTGGCTTAAAGCGGGCCGTCTGCATAAGGACGGAAAAGCTGAAGAAATTGTTGACGCCTATTTCAACAGCACAACTGACATATCTTTTTCCTGCGAGAATTCCGATTATGGATTGGCCATTCAGCGGGTCGTGCTAAGAAACGGCCACGGAGAGGAAAGCAACCAGTTTCGGCCCGGAGAAGACCTGATCGTCGACATAAGTTACGATGCGCAACAGCGATTGGAACAGCCCTACATCGTCCTCGGTGTGCAGGGGGTCAACGGCTCCTGCTTCACCGCAAACATGTTACTAGATGGAAATCACCCCGAATTCCTCGATGGCCGAGGGAAGCTTACCTGCCGGTTCAAGTCCGTGCCTCTCCTCCCACAGAATTACTCGGTCAAAATGTCTGTAAGGTCGAAAAACGGCAACGATTTTATAGTCAACTATCAGGAGGTAGCCTATTTCAGCGTCGTGGCAGATCTTGCGGAGTACGGCTTCAAGGGAGAATTTGTATCACGAGCATCGAACTCGACCCCGGTGGTCGTGCCTTATGAATGGTGTCTCCCCGACGGGAGAACTGCTCCAGTTTCTCTGGCGCTCCCCGTAAGGAAGGATCGCGGGCATTACGTTTAGACCGGCCGAACTCCGATGACGGGAGCAATCATTGCGATCATTCCGGCGCGCGGCGGGTCGAAACGGATCCCGGGAAAGAACATCAGGCCTCTGGCCGGCAAGCCTATCATTGCATACACCATTGCCGCGGCCCGTGAGTGTGAACTGTTCGATCGTGTGGTAGTCAGCACCGACAGCCAAGAAATTGCCGAGGTTGCCCGGCAGTATGGAGCCGAAGTTCCTTTTCTCCGTGACCAGAACTTGGCGGATGATTTCACGCCGGTATCTTCAGCGACAGCTGACGCGCTGCTCCGGCTCGACCCTGAAGGCGACAAGTTTAAGTCAGTTGCCCAGTTGATGCCGTGTTGCCCATTGCGGACGGCGAGTGACGTCCGCGAAAGCCATGGCCAGTTTGAAAAAACTTCCGCTGAATCGCAGATCTCGGTAGTGCGCTATGGCTGGCAGAATCCGTGGTGGGCGATGCGTCAAAATGAACGACACGAATTGGAACCGGTTTTCAAAGAGCAAATGACGGCGCGCAGCCAGGACCTACCAAAGATTTTTTGTCCCACCGGCGCCATCTGGTGGGCCCGGACCGGAACCTTGCGGCGGACCAAGACGTTCCACATAGAGAACCGGACTGGCTGGGAAATCCCCTGGCAGCGTGGTATTGACATTGATACGTTTGAAGATTGGGATATGGCTGAAGTTCTTTTGAGGCTCACACCATCGCGAGCGGGAAACAGCGAGACCCACGGATAGTCAAGGCAGTGTCCATGGAGGATGACAAACGTCGGCCGACTTTCGAAACGCGCTCGCTGTCTACACCACAGTCTATCCCGGCGTTGAGAGTTACCTGTTCGATTGGTATCGCTCGTTCCGCAATCAGACCGATCAAGAGTTCCAGCTCTGGATAGGCTTGGATAAGCTGGGAAGCGAATCTGTCCAGAAGTTGATCGGTTGCGATCCGGACGCCAACTGGGTCATAGCTCCTTCGGGAGCTACTCCAGCCCAGATCAGGCAAGAGGCGCTCGCCCGGATCGTCGAAACTTGCTCTGGAGTAGTGCTGGTGGATAGTGACGATTTGCTCCATCCCTCGCGTGTTGCAGCAGCCCGCACGGCCTTACAGAGGAGCGATCTTGCCGGATGCGCGCTGCGCCTTGTCGATCAGCACGGGAAGAGTCTCGACGTGACCTTCGATCTGCCGTCGCAGCTTGAACTCGAAGGCGTGTTTCCGCGAAACAATATTTTTGGTTTCTCCAACTCGGCCTATCGTTCGTCTCTTCTGAAGCGTTGTTTGCCGATTCCGGCCGACGCGGTTCTGGTGGACTGGTATCTGGCGACACGGGCTTGGCTCCTAGGCGCCAAACTTGCCTTTGATCATGTGCCTCGAATGGATTATCGACAGCATGCCGCTAACACGGCTCGAGTGCGATCCCCCTTTAGCCGCGATCAGGTCATTTCCGACACCGGACTCGTACGAAGGCACTTTGAGCTTGTGCTAGCTGACCCCGCCGGGGAGTTTATGGCTGACCGCTACGCCGCACTCAAGCGAGTGGCCAAAAATATAGAGGAATTTTACTGCCAGGTTGTGCTGCGTCCGGCACAATTAGACCGGTACGTCGAAGCGGTCAACGCCCTGCAACCGCCGCCGCTTTGGTGGTCGTGCGTAGCCTATCCGGCCTTGGCGCACATGTGGAGTTAGCAACAATCTTAAATATGAAAACGATTAAATTGGGAGATATAGAAATCGGACCGGGCCATACCCCGTACATCATTGCCGAGGTGGGATCCAATCACAACGGCGACATGAATCTTTGCCGCCAGCTGATTGATGCGGCGGCGGAAGCGGGTGCCCATGCGGTCAAGTTCCAATCGTGGACCGACACCTCCCTCATCGCCGAAGAAGAATACCAGCGCAACACCGAGTATTCAGACAAGAAAAAACATTTCGGCTCGTTGCGCGAGATGGTGACCGCTTACCAGTTAACCACCGACCAGCATCGTGAGGCTCACGCCCACTGCCAGGTCCGTGGCATTGCTTTTTGCTCGACTCCATTCTCGGTCCCTGAGGTTGATCTCCTCGAAGAGCTGGACGTGCCATTTTTCAAAATTGCCTCGATGGACGTGGTGCATCTGCCGCTACTGAAATATGTGGCTCGCAAGCAGCGTCCAGTGGTGATTTCGACTGGCATGGCAACCCTGGCTGAAGTTGAGCAAGCGGTCGAAACGGTTCGCGCCGCGGGCAATGAGCAGATCGTCTTGCTGCATTGCGTCTCGATCTATCCCCCGGAATACGACACAATTCATTTGCGGAATATGGCAACTCTACAAGAAGCATTCGACGTGCCCGTAGGTTTCAGCGACCATACTCTTGGCACCGCGATTCCGCTCGCTGCCATCGCGACCGGGGCGTGCATCATCGAAAAGCATTTCACTCTCGATCAAGATATGGCTGGATGGGACCACGCCATCTCGGCGAACCCCGAGCAGATGCGAACGATCGTCACAGAGGGTAGGAATATCCAAATCGCGCTCGGTGAAAATAGACGCACGGTAAGCGCCGCTGAGCTGGAGAAGCGGAAGAAATTTCGCCGCAGTCTCGTCGCCAGGCGCAAATTAGAGCGGGGCCACGTGCTAACCGAAGCCGATCTCGACGCTAAGCGACCCGGAACCGGCATCGCACCCAACGAAATTAACTATGTTATCGGTCGCCGGCTTGCCTCTGACGTTGTCGCCGACCAGGTGCTTGATTGGAACAATCTGCAGTAAGTGATAAGGAGCGCACCTTGAACGTGCCAGTGATTGTCATTGGGGGAGGCGGCCACGCCAAGGTCTTGATTAGCACACTCCTTCTGCAGAATCGGAATGTTCTCGGTTTTGTCGATGTGAAACCGTCGCTACCGCCGATATTGGGTGTCACTCGCCTGGGCGACGACAGCGTTGTGTTTCTTCATCCGTCGGACCAGGTACGGCTTGTAAATGGCGTCGGTTCGATCGATTCGACCGCTTTGCGCCAGACGGTCTATGAAACATTCCGCAAGAGACAATATATTTTTGACACCGTGATTCATCCGTCGGCCGTCGTCGCCCCCGATGTCCAAATTGACGATGGGGTCCAGATCATGGCGGGAGTTGTCGTGCAACCGGGAAGCCGCTTGGGAGCAAATGCCATCATCAACACCGGATCCCGTGTCGACCATGACTGCCTGATCGAGGGGCACGCGCACGTCGCACCCGGCGTTACGCTTTCCGGAAACGTGCAAATCGGGAGAGGGGCACACATCGGAACCGGCGCAAGCATTATCCAAGGTGTTAAGATTGGCGCCCGCAGCGTCGTTGGAGCCGGGGCAGTGGTCATCGACAATGTGCCGGAGGGAGTCACCGTTGTTGGTGTTCCGGCCAGATCAGTGGAAAGGCCGATAGCGGCACGGTAGTACGGAATTCTGTGACGAAAAAACCGGTCTATATCGTTCACTGTATCGACACCGAAGGACCACTGTATGAGTCGGTGGATGTGACCTTCGAACGTCTGCGCTCGATCTTTCATCTCGACTTGGAACCGAGCGCCGACTTGCTTCGTCGCTTGCAGGCTGGAACGGTAAATTTGGGCGGGCTGGAAGCTGCCGTTCAAAAGGTGGTGGATCCTCATCTGCTGGCCTATAACGACACTTGGGATAAAGTCGATGCGATGCTCGACCAACTGATGCGGGAATCGTTTCGCATCCAGGTTCGCGATTCTGCGGGTGGGGGCTGGGTCTATAACTGGTTCTGCGTTGACCATGTCGATTACGATTCGAATCCGCGGCGCAGAGACATGGGATACCACAATGTCTTTGAACATTATCGACGTCAGATTCGCGAGACCGGTTCGAAGCGGGATGGGTTGCATTTCCACTATCATCCCCATTCGTTCCGCCGCGAAGCCCATCGCTGCGCCACTCACTGGTGGTCGGCCTCTGACAGTTTGCATCAGATATTGTCGCGGCGGATCATCGATCATCATTGGTTCCCTGCCGCGCACCGACCGGGGTTTCACGTCATCCGGCCTGACAGCCATTGGTTTCTCGAACAGCACATCCCGTTCGACTTTTCGAATCAGGCGATGGTCGACAACGGGATCGATGGAGCCCAGTTCGGTTTGTTAGGCGGCCGTTTCGGCGATTGGCGCCGCGCGCCAGCCACGTGGCGGCCATATCATCCGTCGGCCGACGACTATCAGGTTCCCGGCAATTGCCGCCGATGGATCGCTCGCTGTCTGAACGTCGGAACGCGCTACCGGCTGCTCGACGAGCGAGATGTGCGGCAAGCCTTCAAGGAGGCAAGTGAAGGCAAACCGGTCATCCTTGCCATAACGAACCATGATTTCCGGAACATGGGTCCAGACATCAACGCTGTTCGCGAACTGCTCCAGCTGGTTGGTCGCGATTTTCCCGGGGTGCCTTTTCTATTTTCTGAAGCCATCACGGCAATGCGGTCTGCCTTGGATGTTCCATACCTCCCTCCCTGCGAACTTGAATTGACGATGGAGCGAGTCAACGATTCTACGCACGTTCTCAAAGTGGATTCTGCGACACCTACCTTCGGTCCCCAGCCCTGGCTGGCACTAAAAACCGTTGAAGGAAACTATTACTTCGACAACTTTGATATCGATACGCCGTACCACCGGTGGCAGTACGTCTTTGATGAAGAAACCTTCCCTGTGTCTGCGGTGAATGCTATTGGCGTTGCGGCCAACAATGCCTTCGGAACCACGACTGTAGCAGTGATGCATCCGACGACAGAGAGGATCTTCAGACAGCACTGGAATCTTCCCCAATCGGTTGTGCTCGCGTCAAGCCCCAAAACTCTCGAGGTCGCAGAGTCTACGTCGTGAAAGACTAAGCGTTTGTAAGTCGCTCGTCGGAGCCGACTAATCCGTTCTGATAACAGACGGTCGAATCAACTTAAATCGCTCGCATAATTCCCGAACATGACTCGTCCCGCGCCTGCATCACGCCTTGAAAACGTCATCATCTCGCCGAATGCCTCCATTGGCGAGGCCTTGGTGCGCCTTGACGAAGCTGGGACTGGTGCGCTGGTGTTGTGCTCCAGCGATAGAAAACTTGTCGGCCTTCTGACGGACGGTGACATTCGCCGGGCGATTCTTAAGTCCTGGATGCTGGATGATCCCTGCCGCTCGATCTCTAATTTGGAACCGATTGTCGCCCTGCATCCGGTTGCCTCCGCTGAGGCGCTCCGGTTAATGAACCGGCACGACATCAATCAATTGCCCGTGGTGGATGCAGCTGGAATACTTTGTGATCTCATTCTGCGCCCCGATCTTGGAGCAGAGATTGAATTCGAAGCAACCGCGCAGAAACGTCTCGAAAGCACCGTCATTTCTCCAACTACTTCAATTTCCGATGCGGTTGCCCTTCTGGACAAGGCGGGCACGGGAGCATTGGTGCTGTGCGAAAACGGCCGGATCCTTTCCGGCTTGTTGACAGACGGTGACATTCGACGCGCCATTTTGCAGGGCAAATCCCTGGACGCCCCTTGCATCACGATTGCCAGTCGAAAGCCAGTCGTGGCGACGCGCCCCATTTCGAAAGCCGAGGCTCTGCGTCTGATGAATCTGCATGACATCCACCATTTGCCTGTTGTGGATGCAGAGCACCGCGTGTTGGAGTTCTGGTTACGCAAAGATCTGGTGACCGATGTGGGACAGGATCTTTCAGCAGTAATCATGGCGGGAGGGTATGGGAAGCGTCTGCTCCCGCTGACCGAAAGCGTGCCCAAACCGATGTTGCCGGTAGGCGACCGGCCTCTATTAGAACTTACCATTGAACAGCTCCGCCGCTCTGGAATCCATCATGTGAACCTCACCACGCACTATCTCCCGGAATCTATAGTGAACCATTTTGGCGATGGCGACGGTTTCGGGGTCAATTTGAACTATTTAAAGGAAGATTCGCCCCTGGGTACCGCAGGCGGACTGAAGCAGATGACAAGGCCCGACGGCACATTCCTGGTGATCAACGGTGACATTCTCACTGGAGTTCCTTTCCAGGAAATGCTGGTTTACCACCAAAAGCATGAAGCAATGCTCACCGTCGGCGTTCGCAAATACGAGATGCAGGTTCCATTCGGCGTTGTAGAGTGCGAGGATGTGCGGATCACCAAGCTTCAGGAAAAACCTTCCCTCAGCTTCTTCATCAATGCAGGAACCTATCTGCTTGAACCGTCCGCCTGTGACTACATTCCCGAAGGGCGGCCGTTTGATATGACCGACCTGATGCAGAAATTGATTGAAGCTGGGCAGACGGTAGTAGGCTTTCCGATTATGGAGTATTGGCTTGACGTTGGTCGTCATGAGGATTACCAGAAGGCGCAAGAAGACGTCCTGAGAGGGAGGATTTAACACGAAGATACTCATTACAGGTGGCGCGGGTTACGTGGGTTCCACTCTTACTCCGCTGTTGCTGGCGGCTGGGCACCAAGTACGAGTGCTGGACCAATTGGCATATGGCGGTGAATCACTTCTCGGAGTTTGGTGCAATCCAGGATTTGAATTCGTTCGCGGAGACATCTGCGATCGTGCGACGGTGCGAACCGCGGTTTCCGGGCGGGATGCGGTCGTTCATCTGGCGGCGATAGTTGGTGATCCGGCTTGTGCCCGCAAGCCCGATCTGGCCCGCGCAACCAATCTTGATGCGTCGCTCGCTTTGATCGAGGAGAGCCAGCGCTCGGGGGTCGGGCGATTCATTTTCGCCTCCACGTGCAGTAATTACGGCAAGATGAAAGACGCCAGTGAATACGTGGACGAGGAGTCTGACTTGAGCCCCGTGTCTCTCTATGCGGAGACAAAAGTTGCCGTAGAAATGGCCCTCTTAAAGAGCGCCAATGGCAACGACTGGTGTCCGACGCCGCTGCGGTTTTCAACCGTCTACGGCGTGTCGCCGCGAATGCGCTTCGACCTGACCGTGAACGAATTCACCATGGAAATGTTGACCAAGAAGCATCTTACGGTATTTGGCGAGCAATTCTGGCGACCTTACGTGCACGTGCACGATGCTGCTCGGGCAATCCAGCTGGTTCTCAGTTCACCGCCCGCCACTGTTGCCGGCCGGGTCTTTAATGTCGGGGCGACAGATCAGAATTTCCAAAAGCAACAACTGGTCGATCTGATCCGTCCCTACGCGCCGGAAGCTTTAGTCGAGTTTGTGCACAAAAATGAGGATCCGCGCGACTACCGCGTTTCTTTTGCACGGATCACGAATCAGCTGGGATTCAAAACGACTCACACCGTCGCGCAAGGCGTCGAAGAGATCGCGCGACTGGTGCGGGCAAACGTAGTCAGGAACTTTGGAGACGAAAAATATCGCAATTGACGTTTCCCATGAAGTAATTTTCAGATCGTCTTAACTTCGAAAATGGATTTTTGAAACACGGTCTGCTCACTTGAATGGAATTGACTGAAAAATTCGCGCCTGGTGCTCCGCCCGCCGACGACTTCATCCCCCTCAGTGTGCCCGAAATCCGAGGTAACGAATGGCGCTATGTGAAGGAATGCCTCGATACCAACTGGGTTTCCTCGGGAGGGTCCTACGTAGACCGCTTCGAGCAACTGGTGGCGCAGCAAGCGGGAACGAAGTACGCCATAGCCACGGTGAATGGCACATCGGCTCTGCACATAGCGCTCATCGTGGCTGGAGTGCAGCCCGAAGATGAAGTTCTTGTTTCCACTCTGACATTTATCGCCCCGGTGAATACCATCCGTTATGTCGGTGCCTGGCCCGTTTTCATCGATGCCGAGCCCGCATACTGGCAGATGGATGCTGAGCGGGTCGTGGAATTCCTGGAGAAGGACTGTCGTTGGAGTGATGGCAAGCTGTACAACCGGCACACCGGACGCCGCGTCACCGCCATCATTCCCGTCCATATATTGGGTCATCCGGTAGACCTCGATCCCATCCTGGCGGTTGCGAAAAAATTCGGTCTCAAAGTGATCGAGGACGCCACTGAGGGTTTGGGTGCCACTTACAAAGGTCGTGGTTTGGGCTCTCATGGCGACATCGCTTGTTTCAGTTTTAACGGCAACAAGATCGTCACCACGGGCGGCGGTGGGATGCTCGTCACAGATAACGAAGAATGGGCTACGAAAGCCAAATATCTCACCACCCAGGCCAAGGACGATCCGATCGAATATGTTCACGGGGAAGTAGGTTACAACTATCGCTTGACCAATCTGCTTGCAGCAGTCGGTTGCGCGCAGATGGAACAGTTGGATGCCTACGTAGCCATCAAGCGGAAGATTGCCGCTCGCTACGCCGAAAAACTCCAGAACGTGCCTGGAGTAGTGACGATGAGAAGCGCGCCGTGGGCGGCGAACACTTTTTGGATGTACACCGTCCTGATCGAGGACGACAAGTTCGGCATGGATTCACGCCGGTTGATGCGCTCTCTAGCTTCTAAAAAAATCCAGTGTCGCCCGCTCTGGCAGCCGATTCATCGGTCTCCCGCCCATGCGTCGAAAGACATGGTAACCATGCCAGTGGCCGAGAAACTGGCTCGGCAGGCGTTGAGTCTCCCTTGTTCGGTTGGCCTCGCCGAGGCTGAGCAGGACAGGGTCGTCTCCGCTCTGCTGACGGCTGGTTAAAAGAGAAATCACCTTAGATGTCCGAATTAATGAGCGCTCCCGTCGCAGATTCCATCGAAGTGCCGAAGACTTCCTTTCGCGAAGTCTTCTTTGTGGTCGCTGCGCTATTAATCATAGTAATTGGTGGTGCATTGCGTGTTTACCATCTGGGCCATCGCAGCCTGTGGTTTGATGAAGCGCTCACTGCAAATAGTTCTCGCACCACCTTGGCACACATGATGGAAGCGCAGCGGGCACGGGGAAGCGCGCCAGTCGTGCATCCCTACATTCTGTATTTGGTTGAGAAAGTCGGAAAGAGCGCAGTTGCAGTACGTATGCCCTCGGTGCTGGCGAGCCTTCTCGCCATCTTTATGATGCTGGCCATGGTTCGCGCCAAAGTGAGCCAGAATGCCGCGCTCTTCGCGGCTGCCATTCTCGCAGTCTCGGCATCACAAATCCGCTATGCGCAGGAAGTGCGCGAATACTCTCTCGCTGTTCTATTCGCGACGGTCTTGATTTATTGTCTTCTGAAGTGGGAGGCCACGGGGTCTCGAAACCGTCAGCCATTTCTGTTGTACGGGATCCTGTTCCTTGTACCACTCGTCCAGTACGGGCTGGTCTTGCTCGCCGCTGCCGTCCTGAGCACAGTAGTATTGCGCCTGCTGCTAGCGGACGATACTCGTTTCAGAATATCTCATCTGATCATCGGATCTGCCTCTCTCGCAGCAGGGGGACTACTGTCATTCTTTCTAACCGTTCGCTACCAATTTCACCCAGGGCAAGGCCAGTGGTATCTGGCGGCGAACTATTTTGACCCCAAAACGATGAGCCTCTTCCGTTATCTGGGCTCGAACTCCAAGGGACTATTGAGTTTCTTTATTCCGGGGCAACTGGTCTCCCTTTGTTTTGTACTTGCCGCCGTCATCTTCTGTGTTGCGCAAGCTCGCAAACGGAAATTCGACCCTCTTACGTTGCTGGTATTCACTTCTTTTGCCATCACGTTCTGCGCTTCAGTGTTCAAGCTTTATCCTTATGGCGGAATTCGTCAATGTTTGTTCTTGGCTCCTGGGTTAATCCTCTTCGCGGGAGTCGTTATTGCATACCTACTACAGCGGATCAAAGGATCCTGGCAGCCAATTGTAAGCGTCGCCTTTTTAGCCCTCATCTTTTTCTCTGGTTACCGCGGCATGCTCCGGGTTCGACCGTACGGGGAGTACGAAGACACCTTGAGTATCCTGAGAGAATTGGCTAAATCGAGCACTTCCAGCGACCAAGTCTGGGTCAATCACGACGCAGTAGAAGCGGTCGATTTCTATTTGCAGGGGAAAGACCATCGCTTTGTGTACGGGAAATATCATAAAGACCCGAATGACTATATCCCTGAATTGTTCGCGTCGATCGATCCCCACGGCAATCGTATCTGGCTCGTGTTTTCGCACCTCCAACAACGGAGCGATCATTACGAGGAGCAGTTAATCGTTAATTCTTTGCGGCCAAGCTGGGACGTCCAAAGCGTAATAGCGCCGATGAACACCGAACTTTTCGTCGCCCATCGGAGAACGTCTCCGTAAAGCGTCGATCAAACCCATTCCGCAACCTCGTTTTAACGCGAACCGAAAGATGAGCACCGAAGCCATCGCTACAGAGATCCGCGAAGCTATCCCTGTAGAATCCATCGCTCTTCCTAACACGAAACGCTTTTACCGACCCGAACTCGATGCACTCAGGTTCTTCGCTTTCTTGGCGGTATTATTGCATCACGGACCTGCGGGCCGCCATTTGCTCTGGTTCGTCTGCTCTGCTGGAGGGTTCGGACTGTCGATGTTTTTCCTCCTCAGCGCATATCTGATCACCGAGTTGCTGCTCCGCGAGCGAGACAAAACGAAAACCATTGCTTGGAGTCTTTTTTTCATTCGCCGGGCTTTGCGAATCTGGCCGCTCTACTATGCGGCACTTGCGGCTGCCATCATCATTGCCAGGATACCGCCGCACACATACTGGGTCACTCGAACCTCAATTGTAGTGATGACTTTTTTTGTGGCCAACTGGACCAAACTCGCTCCTAGCTTAGGTGCCTTGGTGGGCGCCCTATGGAGCATATCCATTGAAGAGCAGTTCTATTTCATTTGGCCACCCATCATCAAATTCGGTGGTGAAAGGCTCGCGCTTATCGCGTCCATTCTTTTCGTAGCTTCTGCCGGCGTTTGGCTTTGGGTGTTTTCCGGAAAGGCTGGTTGCTTTGGTACGATACGCCAGTGGAGTTCCTTTTCTTCGCAGCTGGAGCGATTATTGCTCTTGTGACCCGCAAAGTGTCGACGGACGAGATGAACGGCATGATACGAGCCGGGCTACTGGTCGCGGGGCTTGTCGTACTCCTTCTTACCGCACATTTTGGATATGTCGGCACTGATTTTGTCCCCGGTGTTACCCGCAGAAGCCTTTATATTAAGTACGCTGGTGGCCTTGCGGGGTGTGTCGCAATTTTCTGGGCGGCTCTTGGTATGTCTGATATGCCTCGTGCATTCATTTATCTCGGCAAGATTTCCTACGGCTTGTACGTATTTCACTTGGGAATGCTGCAATTAGCGATATGGATTACTTCGCCACTCACCCTGGCGCCGCACTCGGCTGTAAGAATGTTCGTCGTCGATAGCATTGCCTTGTTGTTCTCGATATTTCTGGCCCATCTTTCCTATCAATATTTCGAGAGGCCATTTATGAGACTCAAGGAACGATTCGCAGTTATACAGTCGCGTCCTGCATAATCTTGGAAATGGTAAACGGCGAAGAACACGTGAAAACTACCGCTGCAAGCGAGAACCGGCAAACCGAGGTGCTGGACACCTCCGCGGTCTCCGGTGTAGGCGAGACAAATTACAACCGGACCGATCTCGTCAATGGCCTGAAGCGGATCGGTCTCCGGCCGGGGGACATCGTTTTTTTTCACGTCTCTCACCTCTCCTTGGGCGCGTTGGAATGCGGTGCCTCCCTAGATGGGGTTTGCGAACTGCTTTATTCGGCAATGCGTGAGGTGATCGGACCCGAAGGCACCATGCTGATCCCTGCATTTTCTTTTTCCTTTCTCAAAAATGAGGACTTTGACCTCCAAACGACGCCGAGTGTTCAGGGAGCATGGAGTTCGTCTCTTGATTTTCTCGAGTATTTCCGCGCCCTGCCCGCCGTCGTTAGATCGGCCGACCCAATCCTGTCGGTGGCCGGTTTAGGGCCCAAGGCGGAGGAACTTCTCACCCGGCTGCCAAACACCAGCTATGGAAAAGATTGCCTGCACGAACGTCTCTTGAAATCCAAGGGCAAGATATGCGGGATCGGCGTCGGTCTCGCGGAGGCAACATTCCTTCACTATGTCGAAGAGGCAGTTGCTGTGCCCTTCAGGTACAAGAAGCTGTTCACCGGCCGCGCCGGGCAGAATGGCAACCTGAGCAAAAAAGGATGGATTTCAAGTGTACCTATCCAGGTGGCAAACGGTCTCCCCGACGGAACTCGTGTCGAAAAAATGGCTCGATCCGAGGGCCTCTGTCACGTCGCCGAAGTCGGACTGGGCGAAGTTGTGTCGATCGATTGTCGAGGCTTTAACGACTTAATTCGCCGCGAAATCGGGCGCGATCCGTGGATCACCGCCCTTGGCCCGGCGGTTGACCCAATCCGACTCGAGAATGGCCGGACCAGCGCGAAAGAAATCAACATTCGGCTCCCGCAGAACGCATCCATGGAAGACCTGATCTCCGCGCTATGGCAATTACCGCGCGACATCGTGTCAGATGGATATGATGCGGCGCTACGGGCCATCTCCACCCAGGTACCGATGACCGTTCACGAATATCCGTCCGGAACCGAGTGTTGGACTTGGCTTATACCGGAGAAGTGGACCTGCCGCGAAGCCTGGCTCGAAACGCCCGACGGGCGGCGCCTATTTTCTTACGCGGACAATCCCTTGCACGTCGTTTCCTATTCACTACCAATCGATCGTGAGGTCTCGCGTGAGGAGCTTTTCGAACACTTGCACGTGCATCCCGGATTACCCAATGCCATCCCCTTTATCTTTAAATACTACGAGCGGGACTGGGGCCTGTGCTGCAGCAGGCAATTCAAAGACTCCTTGCAGGATGATCGTTATCGGGTCGTAATCAAATCGGAAATCAGCTATGGAACACTCAAAGTAGGAGAAGTAGTTGTTCCGGGTAGAAGCGAGCTGACCTTTGTTCTATGTGCACATCTCTGCCATTCCGCGATGGTTAATGACGATCTGGCGGGTGTGGTGGTCGGCCTGAAGGTGATCCAGGAACTGCTGAAGCGACAGAATCTGCGCTATACCTACCGTTTTCTGATCCTTCCTGAAACGATCGGCTCCGCAGCCTATTTGAGCCACCACGGAGAGCTTATTCCAAAGATGATAGGCGGGCTCTTCCTTGAAATGCTGGGTTTGAAATATCCCCATGCCCTGCAGCTTTCCTATGCAGGCAACACCGAAGTGGATCGATGCCTGACACAGGTCCTTAAGGATTCCGATCCCGACGGATGGACCGGTGCCTTCCGCACCGTGGTCGGCAATGACGAACGGCAATTCAACGCGCCCGGCGTGCGCGTGCCCATGTTGTCATTGTCGCGCGTAATAAAGGACAACAAAGGTTGCTGGCGCTATTTTCCCGAATATCATTCCAGCCACGACACCCCGGAAATAACCTCCTCTGCCCGGCTCGCCGAATCCCGCGATCTGGTACTGAAAATGATCGATGCCATCGAGGGAGACCAAGTACCAGTAAACTTGTATCAAGGAGAGATCTTCTGCTCGCGTTACGGCTTAAATATCGATGCCTATACAAATCCGCGAGGAAACCGAGCTTTTTTTGATATTATGTTTCTGATCGATGGGACGAGGTCTGTCTCCGAGATTGCGCGCGTTTGTGGAATCTCAGTGTTGTCCGCACGTGATGTACTAGAAGAACTGCGGCAACTCGGCCTTGTCGAATATTCAGGCGCTCCAGAGTGATACTCCAGTGGGAGGGGCAATCGTGACACTCCGAACCGACCCCCCGGTTCGAAATGATGACATCGATCTGTAGATTTCCGTCAGCCTCAACTGATCGGCAGCAAGTAAATCACCTCTGGCTCTCTCGGGAGCTTAGAGTTATCTGTGGGAGGTCTCGATGAAGTGGGGAATCGAGCGATCAAAAGTACTGACCCGAATGTCCGAACTTCCGGCATGTGGTGGTCTGATTCGTCAACAATACGATAACTTCCTGAGACTCAAATACGACGTGAACTGGCGCTGGGCGCGGAATCCAGCCAGCAGCCGCTCGTTCCGCAAGTCGCGTCCGCAGCTCAATGCGCTGCAAGAACGTTTGGTTTGGGAACTCAACGCGGCCGGCGTGGCCACATGCCACTTCGACGAATTGTTTCAAGATCCGGCAATGTGGCGCAGGCTGTCTGCATATGTATCCGAGTTCAGCGCCAGTGAAGAGGTTCAGTCGGTCATAAGAAAGCGCCAACAGGATTTCGCCGAGAAGAAGGATTTTCGGGCCGTCGAACATTACATCATTACCAAGTATCCTCAAGATCGCAAACCGCTCATTACGGCCAGTAACCCGCTACTGAATCTTGGCCTCCACTCCCTGGTTTTGGACGTGGTCAATTCCTATCTGGGCATGTGGTCAAAGTTGATCTACTTCGACATGTGGCACACGCTGCCCTTGAACACCGATACGCGAATCCTTTCACAGCGCTGGCATCGAGACCCCGAGGACCGCAGAAAAATTCGCACCTTCCTCTATTTCAGCGAAGTGGACACCGACGCGGGAGCGATGGAGTACCTCGCAGGCAGCCAGTGCGGTGGTCCCTACGAGCATGTGTTCGAATGGAATGATCCGCTCGGAATACCGTACCCGCCTGATGGCGAAGTAGAAAGACAAATTCCAGAGTCGCAGCATGTGATCCTCAAAGGTCCGCCGGGCACGCTAGTTTTCTGCGATACGGCCGGGTTTCATCGTGGAGGAACCGCCAAGACCAAGCCGCGCATTCTCGCCACCTCGGCGTTTGTCACTCCAGCGTCGCTTCACCACCGGCGCTATGAGGTCGACGCCTCGGTACGGGAAACTCCGTGGAGCCCTCCTGCAAGATTTGCGGTAGCATAAATCGCGCCTCGTAGCGGATATTTGTGTTCAACCGGTTCGTGTCATAAGGTTCGAATCTCGTAAAAATGCGTGTCATCGTCGCCACGGCCTTGAATGCGGGTGCTGCCGAATACCAGAACATGGGCGACGTCGCCATGTTACAAGTGGCAGTCGCCCGCTTGCTGAGCCTGTGGCCGGACGCCAGCATCGAGGTCCTGACCGATTCTCCCTCCCATCTCTCTCGCTACTGCCCCGGGGCTAGACCGTTGCCCCGTGCCGGTTGTGATTGCTGGGTTGACGATCACGTCCTGCTCGGACGCTATCACCAGTTCTTGCCGAAGTGGGCATCAGCACAACTGATTGCCTCCAAAAGAACTCTCGGGCTGCGCTGGCCAGCCCTGCTTGAGTACTTCATTCGACTGAGGCTGAGTTTCCGCGACAGGGATGGCCGCCGCGATGATTTCAAAATCATCATGGGAGCCGTCAACAACTCCGACTTGCTGGTCGTTTGCGGTTCGGGCGGATTCGCCGACAGCTGCCAGCAGTGGAACCTCTCGATTTTGGGCACAATGGAAGCAGCCATTCAGCGTGACATACCCGTCGTCATGTTTGGGCAGGGAATGGGGCCGCTCAACGATCCGATTGTGTTGTCAAGAGCAAGTGACGTCCTTCCTCAAGTCGCTCTCATCACCTTGCGAGGTACCCGGGGAGGATTGTCGCTGCTCGAATCTCTCGGCGTCTCTCCTGCTGGAGTGCTGACCACCGGCGACGAAGCGGTTGAACTTGCGTATGCGGCCCGCGTCCACGAACCCGGAAATGCGGTTGGAATCAACCTGCGGGTCGCATCATATGCGGACGTGAAAGCCGACGCCATCACGAAAATCAGATCGGTCTTACAAGAATTTGCCCGGCGCCATAATGCGCCTCTTCTGCCGATTCCCATCGCCTTTCACGAATATGCCCACGATCACGAAACCATCCGGGAGCTTCTGACGGGATTCGATGACCAGTCCGATGGAGGCCTGTCGCTCGACACCCCGCAGGCGCTCATAGCACAGACAGCGTGTTGCAGAATCGTGGTGACGGGGGCTTATCACGCTGCCGTCTTTGCCCTCGCCCAGGGCATTCCCGTGGTATGTTTGTCGAACTCCCCTTACTATCTAGCTAAATTCCAGGGACTTGAGGATCTCTTCGGGGTGGGTTGCGCAACCGTCAAACTAGACGAGCCCGATTTTTCCTATACTCTGTCGGCCGCGATCGAGCGAGCGTGGAATTCGGCGGACGCCGTGCGCCCCCCTCTGCTCCAAGCCGCTGTCCGCCAGTTGGAAGCGAGCCGTGCCGCGTACCAGCATGTCAAAGATCTTCTGTGTTCCGAGCCCGGTCAATTTCGCTCGGCTTTATCAGAACAAGCCAAAGCAGATCGGCCCGAATCATACCTATGTCGCGAATCCTGATATTTTCTCCGTACGCAATATGGAGAAACCATACCGTCTATGAAGAGACCATGGCGAAGGCTTGTCAGGTCCGGGGCGCGACCGTCCAGTATCTCCTTTGCGATGGATTATTGCCGGAGTGCGATCAGCATTGGGATTCCAAAACGAATTATCCGCGTCCCATTGATCTTTGCCAGCGCTGCCAGGCCGCCGCAAAATCCAACCTCACCGAGCTTGGGTTTCCCTATCGCTGGCTGGGAGACTTCGTAAGTCAACCCGAAAAATCGGCCGCATTCGCATGGGCGCAGGAATTGAAGCCGGCCGAATTTCGCCAAGCATCATTCCAAGGGTCGCCCCTCGGCCAGTGGGTCCTTTCCTCCGTCATCTCGTACTTCCGGCAGTATCCGCCTGATCTGAATAACTGGCATGTGGTCAGTGTGTATCGAGGCTTTCTTTTCAGCGCGGCGATTGTCGCCACCGGACTTCGCAACTATCTCGATGCTAATCCGATCGACGCTGCGCTTTTGTTCAACGGCCGTCAGTCCATCACCCGGGTCGCGCTTGAGATTTTTCGCGAGCGCGGCATCCGCCTATTAACCCACGAACGCGCTGAATACAACCGCGGGCACCTCAACGTAAAACCGAACGCCCATTGCATGAGCCCGGAGCCGTTCAAAGCCTTCTGGAGCGATTGGGGCGAGGTCCCGCTGAATCGAGAGGGCCTGACCGCTGCTTTGAAGTGGTTAGTCCAGCGTCGATACGGCGCTAATCTTGCCTGGATTCCATTTAATAAGTCGTCTGGGGGAGATTCATCTCTGAAGACAAAACTGAATCTGGGTCAAAATAAGCGCCTTTGGGTTCTGTTCACCTCTTCAACCGACGAGGTGGCGGGTGATCCGCTTATGCAGGGCCCATACGAGTCGCAGGCGGCCTGGGTGCGCGACGTGATCCAGTGGGTAGGCCTGCGGGATGACGTGGAGCTGGTTGTTAAAGTACATCCCAATCTGGGCGGCAATTATTACATTGGTAAAGCGGTTGACGAGTTACGCATTTATCAGCAGATGAACTCGGCATTGCCTCCCAATGTGCGAATCGTGCTTCCCGAAGACTCGGTAAGCGCGTATGCTCTGGCGGAGGACGCAGATGTCGGACTAACCTTCGGCTCGACCATCGGCCTTGAGATGGCGATGCTGGGCAAGCCCGTGCTCTTGGCCTCAAGGGCCCTGTATGAGCATGGATCGCAGATTCTGACCCTGCGCTCCAAAGAGGCTTTGCCCGATCTGCTGGAGAGATGCCTGCATTCCTCCCCAAAAAGAGAGATACAACGCGAAGCTTTCCGGCTGGCCTATTACTACATTTTTGCGTTCGAACTTCCGTTTCCCGCCGTTACTGTATTAGACGTCTTCGATGTAAGGCCGAACTATCGCGATCGAGAAGATCTCGCCTTCGGAAAAGATAATTCCCTCGACCACATCAGCAACTTCCTGATAAACGGCAACCCGCTCTTTGATTGCCCGACTGCCGAAGAACGGTCTCGCACCACCGCTGACGAAGTTGCATTCTTTGAAGAATTAGCGCACTCGCCCGACTACCTGAAAAATGAACGGTATGAGCGCTCGCTGAAGGTAAAGATATTCGGTGAGTCGGCGAAAGGTCTTCTTCGGCGTTTGCCGTTTAGGGCAGGTGAGGGTCTCCTCAATCTGGGGAGACGCAGATGGCATATTTTCCTGAATTGGATGGAAACCGACCAAGTGGTGCGCCCTCAGCGTCGGAGCTAGGGGCTGGAAATCACGCGGAATCTTAGAGGTATGCTGATTTAGCTGAAACAGATGCGTGAACCTTTAGTATCTGTCGTGATGGTCGTGTGCAATGTCGATCGCTTTCTTGCGGAAGCGATCGAAAGTATCCTCGGTCAGACCTTCCGCGACTTTGAGTTCATCATCGTCGACTACGGATCGACAGATTCTTCGGAAGAAATTATCGCGCGTTACGCCGAGAAAGACTCCCGTATGTGTCTGCATGAGATCCCCCATTGTGGTTTGGGAGAGGCACGCAACGCAGCTTGCGCCTTAGCGCGGGGACGGTACATCGCGTTGATGGATGCGGATGATGTCGCGTTGCCGCCGCGCCTTCAGCTCGAAGTCGAGTTCATGGAGAGCCATCCGAACGTCGGGCTTCTTGGCGGGGCTGTTCAATGGATCAACGTGAACGGGCGGCCTCTCTACGCAGATCATCTCCCCACCGACGATAAACGGCTTCGGAAGTCGTTGGCTGTTCACTGTCCCTTCTGGCAACCTACCGTTCTCGTGCGAAAGGAGGCTTTCGTCCGCGCCGGTGGATATCGCAACGCCTTCGCGCCGGCAGAGGATTACGACCTTTGGTTGCGAGTCACCGAACATTTCCAATGTGCCAACCTGGAGGAGGTCGTTCTCAACTACAGAATGCATCCTCACCAGGTGTCCTTTCGAAAAAGAAAGCAACAGACGCTGGGAATTCTAGGGGCACAAAAATCAGCCGCGATGAGGGCATCGGGACAAGTAGACCGTTTCGACTCCATCAGAGCGATCACGCCGGAAGTACTCGCTGCACTCGGTGTCGACGAGCCGACACAGGAAAGGACATTCTTTTCTGAGTCCCGAACCTGGATAAGACATATGGGTTTGGCCGAGGAAACGTCGGCGGCGCTCGACAATGCACTGGATTTATTGCGCACTCATTGGAATCACATCGAGAATTGGCAAATTGCGGACCTCCATCTCACGATTGCGGGTCTTCACTGGAAAAGAAAAGAATTGTCTGAGAGCTTCAAGTCGGCGATGCAAGCCGTGCGCACACGGCCCAAAGTCTTGGGACGCCCGCTAAGGCCGTGGTTACAAAAGTTGGGGCTGATTCACCAAGACTGGGCCCGATCATGAACATCACTGTTATCTTCCTGCAACGGCCTCCCCTGTGAACTCCTTGCTCTGGTTTCCGTTGTATTTAGGTTCTTTACAATCCTAGTGGAAACAAAATGCAAGTCCCAACAAGTTGTTTTCATAATTGGTGTCGGCCAACTTGTTCTGGCGACATTGCTGAGCTGTTTGTATTTTGAACATGTCCGTGGGATGATTCCATTCCGATCTAGTACAACACTAGAAGATACTCGGGATTACTGCTATGTCAAAATACGCGAGACCTTGTTGGGGTCATTTGCTTGGAGGACTCTAGACAGGATCTTGCTGGCCATCAGTGCCCGGCGCTTGGCATTTCTGCTCCTGCTGGCGCTCCTCGCTTGGCTTGCCGTTTTGCTAATATGCCGAACCAAAATGCCAAGACTCATGGTGGTCTTGGTTATAACTCCACTTATTGCTTGGTCCGGGTCAGTCGTCTATCAATGTTATGCATATATCTTTACAAAGGGACCAGTTATCGTTAACTGGACCTCGCCACTGCAGATGATTGATGGGTTCGGAGCGGCTTCAGGCGGCAATGTGCCGAAGCTCACTCCCGCCCAGATGGATTTCTTTTATACTAGGGCCGGCATTCATCTGAAATTTATTCGCGTGCAAGTTTATCCCGATGCCGCCGAGTGCAATACTGATCAAGACTCGTTGAACTGCGTAAGTGTGGGGTCGGGGGCGGCCGTATCAGCCGGCGACTTGGCGAACGCTCAAGCTGCGGTTACTCGTGGGGCATTGGTGTGGGCCTCAGAATGGAGCCCGCCAGCATCGATGAAGTCTAACAGAAGGTTTTTTTCCGGCGGAGCGATGGAAAATGGCGAAAATAACGCCAATTTTACGGCGCTAGCAGCGATTCAGACCAGCTTTGTTGATTTGATGACAGGTACTTATGGCATTCCAATCTATGCCATTAGTGTCCAAAACGAGCCGGATGCAAGTATGCGCTATCCGTCATGCACTTGGACTCCGAGGCAGATTCACGATTACGTTTCTTATCTTGCAGCTGCTCTGGCCGCCGCAGGATATCGTTCTACGAAAATCATGATCGCAGAGCCGGGGGCGTGGGAGAATACTTATGCCACAAGCGCCATGAACGACCCCAAAGTTGCGTCAGATATTGGCATTCTGGCTGCCCACGCCTACAACGGTAAGGTGTCCTCACTTTCCTATAACAACATCACAGATCAGCATCAGTGGCAGACAGAGGTGAGTGACTTTAATGTGTACGACGCCTCTATCGCGAGCGGTTTAACGTACGCGACGATGCTTCACAATTGGCTGACCATCGCGCGGGTGAACTCATGGCAATACTGGTTGCTCTCGGGACAGGACGGCTTTAGTGACAACGAAGGTCTCGCCGGCCCTGGCGGAAGAATTGCCAAGCGTGCTTATACGTTTGGAAACTTCTCCAAATCCGTACAGTTCGGATGGAGCGTTGTCGAAGTGACCAATAACACGACATTACTGGTTTCGGCTTATAAGTCTCCGGTGAACGGGGCGGCAATCGTCGTTGTGAATAATGGATGGGCTGTGCATAATCAGGTTTTTTCTGTGGGCACAGAGATGGGCTCTTCGGTGACTCCATGGGTCACATCTGCTAGCCTAAACCTGGCTCCGCAGCCGCCCGTCGCTGTCTTTTCTGGATCATTCAGGTACACAATTCCCGCGTCCAGCGGGGTAACTGTTTCGAGTTCGGTAACAGAGCCATGAATGTGACGGCTGAGGCTGAAGGACTCCAGACGTGATGACAACAACATGAACATCACCGTCATCCTCTGTACCTATAATCGCTCCGAGAGCCTATCGAAGGCCCTTGCCAGTGTGCTTGTTTCTACTTTGCCTGAGTCCACGGGATGGGAAGTCCTCGTAGTTGACAACAACTCGAACGACAAGACTCGCGATGTCGTCGAGGGATGCTGTCGGCAACACCCGGCACAGATTCGCTACCTGTTCGAAGCACAACCCGGAAAGTCACACGCCCTCGCCACGGGAATTAAGAATGCGCGTGGCGAGATCTTGGCTTTCATGGATGATGACGTTACCGTCGAACCGACCTGGCTCCAGAATCTGACCGCGTGTCTGCATAACGGTCAATGGGTTGGCGCGGGTGGGCGGATTCTTCCCGAGCTAAGCTTTTCGCCGCCACGCTGGTTTCCACTCCAGGATCGTTATGCGCTGGCTCCTCTTGCTCTTTTCGATCTGGGTCCCCAAGCCGGAGTGCTCACGGAGCCTCCTTTCGGCACGAACATGGCTTTCCAAAAAAAGATATTTGAAAAATACGATGGCTTCCGCACGGACTTGGGACCCCGGCCGGGCAGCGAAATTCGCAGCGAGGACACCGAATTTGGCAATCGGTTGTTACTGGCAGGAGAGCAATTGCGCTACGAACCGTCTGCCGTGGTCTATCATGCAGTCTCAGAAAAACGTATCCAGAAGAAATATTTGCTCACTTGGTGGTTTGACAAAGCTCGAGCAGAATTTCGTCAATTCGGCGTCCCCTCCGATACCCGGTGGTTCTTTGCCGGCATACCACTTTATCTTTTGCGCAGGCTGGTTGCGTGGACCGTCCGATGGTTATTCACTGCCGATCCCGCCCGGCGATTTTCCAACAAAATCAAGCTCTGGACAGTAGTTGGCCAGATTCGAGAATGCTATCAACAGCGTCGGGCGCATGACCACAAGACCAACTGACGAGGTCAAGTGCGATCTCAGCCGTGATTTATCACTTGTCCCAATGTTCACACTCATATGAGATCTTCGACCGAAATTCCGGCAATCGTAATTGGTGGAGGCATCGCCGGCCTAACCGCCGCGCGCACCCTTCAACAACAACGCCAGAGCTTCATCCTTCTGGAACGTTGCCCAACGCTTGGAGGATTGACTCGGACCGTCGAAGTTGGTGAGTTTTGCTTCGACTATACCGGACACTTCCTGCACCTTAGCCGCTATCCAACACCATCTGACATTCCGTATGCCGACTTAAGCAATCAGGACTGGACTCAGGTAAGTCGTAAATCTTGCTGCTTTGTGGAAGGCAGGTTAATTACAGCTCCCATTCAATACAATCTTGGCGAGCTGCCGCCCGCCATTCTCGCCGAGTGTGTGCAGTCCTATGAAAACAGACCGAGGAATGGCGATGAAAAGCAGGTAAGCTTTCGAGATTACATCGTAAACGGATTTGGCGAACGCCTAGCCGATCTTTTCCTAATTCCGCAGAATGAAAAGACCATGGCGATTTCGCTGGACCGGCTATCAAACCACGCTGTGAAGCGCTTTTTCCCAGCTCCCGACGAAGAGCTGGTTCGAAAAGGCATGCGCCCTGGTTCTAGAACTACCCTCGGTTACAATGCGAACTTTTGGTATCCCAAAACTGGCGGCATCAGTCATCTTGTGGAAGGTCTCCGCAAGGGTGTCGAAAATTGCACGGTCAATCAAGACGTTGCGGCCGTTGACCTCAAAGCCAAGACCATCGTCACTACCAAAGGAGAGACTTACCGTTGGAGTGTGATTTTCTCAAGTATGCCTCTGAAGAACTTGTGTCGGATTACAGGTGACGACGAACTAGTTGCGGCAGCTCAAGGGCTGTCGCACAGTTCTACCATCAGCTTCAACATAGGATTGCGGGGAAGCCTGCGCCCTGAATTTCAAAAGCTGCACTGGATTTACATCCCCGATCGCGATATTCCTTTCTACCGGCTAGGTTTCTACTCGAACATCAGCAAAGGCGCGTGTTCTCCCGGTTATAGCGCTCTCTATGTAGAGGTCGGTGTATCGCCGCAGGATGCCGATCGCGTGGACCTTGTCAAAAACCTCCAGCCAGATGTATTGCACTGGCTCGAAAAGCTTGGGTGGATCGATAGCCGCGACGTCGTATGCGTAGTTACACATGTCATCCGTCATGCGTATGTTCATCACACGATCGATCGGGACCGATTGGTCAGCTCAATCATGCAGCGTTTGCACAAACATGATGTCTTTCCCATCGGGCGCTACGGTTTATGGGATTACACCAGTATGGAAGACTCCATGGAATCCGCGAGAACGGCCGTTCTGGAGGTCACATCATGCAATACAGCATAGTTATCCCCGCCCATAACGAATTTTCAACCATTGAGGCAAACGTAACCAGATTCGTCGAAACGCTCCGAGTCCAGATTGCCGGGGTTCTGAAAGAAATCATCATCGTCGAAAACGGCTCAACTGACGCCACGCTCGACGTCTGTCGCGGCCTCGAGCTACGCTTCCCCAGGCTGATCAAAATCCTTACGCTTCCGAGGGGAAGTTACGGTGAGGCCATCAAGCGGGGAATGTTAGAAAGTACGGGCACACATCTTTCTGTCCTGGAATGTGATTTCCTAGATCCGGCCTTTGTTGTGAAATCGATTCAAATGTTTCAGACCAGCAAAGTGGACCTGATCGTGGGTTCAAAACGACATCCCCAGTCGGTTGATCGGCGTCCCATCAAGCGCCGCGCGTTGACCGCTTTATATAACCTCGTATTTCTCAGGATGTTCATAGGCTATCCCGGAACCGACACGCACGGGCTAAAAAGTGTTGAGGTGGGTTGCGCCAAGAATTTATGTCAGACTGCACTCACAACGGATGAGGTTTTTCAGACGGAGTTTGTCCTTCTTGCATGGCGTCTTGGTATGACGATCGAAGAGATTCCCGTCAACATCTCTGAAATGAGGAGCGCTCCTGTTTCTGTAGTACGCCGGGTCCCCAAAGTGCTAAACACGGTCCGAGCGCTAAAGAACTCGCTGAGGCGTTTTCCGGTTCGAGTTTCGGAAGTCGGCTCGGCGCCAGTTGCGATGCTGGCTAGTGCGCGAGAGGCGGAGAGGTCTTCCGAAAAGTAACCCCAAACAAAGCAGGATAAATAGGCCGGCTCGTCGCCGGCCACAGCCGTAAATTTCCAGAAGGGCCCCCAACAAGAGTGAATAACTGCGTAACGAGGCATTATCGTTGTCCAGACCGGTATATTTGTTTTGCAACGAAAGAGTCTCTTCCCGTCGGGAGTGGTTTTTTCCAATTCGGCTCGGGTGCTACTTGTTATGGAACCTATCGTGGCGGTCAACCGGCCCAGCTTCCCGGAGGTGCCCTTCCAGATGCGATAGACAATGTTGTGGTCGAAGGCGGAGCCGCCTACTTACCATTCGACCCATCGGAAATCATCGATAATCTCCACAGAGAAGTCTATGTGGGCGATTGGCGGCACGGATCGTCGTCGATTGCGGCAAAACTATACTACCTTTTGCGTCCCGCACTTGGGGTTGGCATACGGAGGCACCTGCAAAGATTTCATTTAAAAGACTGGGAAAGGCTGTCGTTTCCGCGGTGGCCGGTGGATTGTTCCGTCGACAACCTACTTGAGCAGTTAATGTTGTTATCTTTAAGAGCAAGCCGTGTCGAACGAATTCCTTTCATTTGGTTCTGGCCCGACGGCAGGTCTAGCTGCGCCATTATGACCCATGATGTCGAAACTAGAGCAGGCAGAGATTTCTGTCCCACACTAATGGATATTGATGATTCGTTCGGTGTCAAATCATCGTTTCAGATTATTCCCGAGGAGCGATACGACGTAAGCCCAGAGTTCTTGCAGTCGATTCGTCAGCGTGGCTTTGAGGTCGTTGTCCATGATCTAAATCACGACGGTCATCTCTACAGGGATAAGGCTCAATTTCTGGAGCGTGCCGCTAAGATCAATTCCTACGGCAAACAGTACAGAGCTGACGGATTTCGGGCCGGAGTTCTGTACCGCAAGCAGATTTGGTATGACGCGTTGAAGTTCTCTTATGACATGTCAGTCCCGAATGTTGCGCGGCTTGATCCCCAGCGCGGTGGCTGCTGTACGGTAATGCCATATTTTCTGGGAAATATATTGGAACTTCCCGTGACCACAATCCAGGATTACACGCTATTCAACATTCTCAATGATTACTCGATCGAAATCTGGAAATCGCAGATTAAGCTTATTATGGAAAAGCACGGGTTCATGAGCTTTATTGTCCACCCGGATTACATTATGGAGCCCAGGGAAGTTGCCGTGTACCGGGAATTACTAGGTCACCTGGCACAATTGCGAGAAAGAAAAAACGTTTGGATAACAACTCCAGGTGAAGTGAATCGTTGGTGGCGGCAACGGGCTGAACTGCAGTTAGTTGAGGACGCCCACGGTTGGCATATCGAAGGTTTGGGAAAAGAGAAGGCCTCTGTGGCATATGCAAGCGAAAAGGAAGGGCGGCTCGCCATCACCGTGGAAGGATCGGCAGATGACAAGCCCGTTTGCGTACCGGGTACCCTGACGGAAGTTAGGCCGCGGAACTAGCCCCGACCTTCGCAAGAATATGGAACAGCGATTCCGAAACCAAACCTCAGATACCTTTGGCGCGGTTATTTGGAGATCGGGCTCCGACGTGTTGGTCGCTAAGCGCTGCGGGTGATAGGCAAGAGTCATGAGGTGATCTAGAGGGACGAGAGGAATAGGATGAGCGGTAACTCTATCGATTGTAATGTAACGATCATCGGTGCTGGCCCTTATGGCCTCTCCTCAGCCACGTATCTCCGCGCGGGAGGCGTAGAAACGCGGGTGTTCGGCGAAGCCATGTCATTCTGGGAGAACCAAATGCCCAGCGGTATGTGCCTGCGATCGAACTGGGGAGCATCGCACATCTCTGACCCCACGCAACGGCTCACCCTCGACGAGTATTGCCGTCAAAATGGTAATCATATATCGAGGCCGATCCCGCTAACCCGGTTTGTTGGCTACGGGCAGTGGTACCAACGTCAGGCGATTCCAGACCTCGACCAGCGGCGCATTCGCAGTGTTGAGACCAACCCAGTGGGATTCAAGATCACCGTGGAGAACGGGGAGACATTCACATCAAGGCGCGTCGTTGTAGCCGCTGGAATCAGCAACTTTGTCAGCCGCCCCGCGGAATTCGAGGGAGTTCCCATTTCATTGGCATCGCACTCGAGCGAGCACAACGATCTCAGGAAATTTAAGAGTCAAAGCGTAGTCGTAATCGGTGGTGGGCAGAGCGCTGTTGAGTCGGCAGTTTTGCTTAAGGAAGCAGGTATTGAAGCCGAAGTGATCGCGCGACGGAAAACCCTAAACTGGGTAGGACTGCATCCCCGACTGCATCATCTCGGACCCGTATCTCAGATGCTTTACTCGAATCGCGACGTCGGTCCAGCTGGGATTAGCCGCTTGGTGGCCGCTCCCCGCGTGTTCAATAAGTTTCCCCGTTGGTTTCAGCAGCGAACGGCCTACAGGGCAATTCGGCCGGCGGTGGCAGGTTGGCTGCGCCCGCGACTGGCGGGCCTACAGATCACGCTTGGGCGAAAGGTCGTGTCAGCGGCGGTGTCGGGCAGCCAGCTTCGGCTAAAACTTGATGACAACACCGAGCGGCTTGTCGATCATGTATTACTCGCAACGGGTTTTCGCGTGGATGTCTCGCGCTACCCATTCTTGGCCCCTTCATTGTTACGAGAATTGAAGACGACAAACGGTTATCCGCTGCTCAAGCGGGGTCTCGAAAGTTCAGTTCCGGGGCTGCATTTTCTAGGCAAGCCCGCCGCCTGGAGTTTTGGACCCATTGTCGGATTCGTTTCAGGGACCGAGTTCGCGTCCACAGAATTAGTTCACGCTATCACCCGCCAGCAAACAAATAGCTAACAGGAAAGCAAATTCGACAACATCCTAATGAGTAGTGTTTTAGTCAAGCCCTTTCCCGGTCCTGTTCCCGCATCCTCGGCCGAACCAACCGTTGGAGCGGTGGTCGTCGGCGGAGACTATCAGGGCCTCGGTATCGTTCGCAGCCTCGGTCGCCATGGAGTGCCGGTCTGTGTTGTGGATGACGAGCTGTCAATTTCCCACTTTTCAAGATACTGCACCCATTTTGTAAAACGTGAGAACCTACGCGAAGAACGCAACGCAGTCGATGCATTGATCGAGGTCGGAACAAAACTGGGTTTGCAGGGTTGGGTCCTCTATCCGACCAGGGAAGAACTGGTTGCCGCTTTCTCGCGCAATCGTTCTCAACTGAGTAAGGTCTTTCGCGTGCCGACGCCTGCTTGGAACAGTGTTCAGTGGGCATGGGACAAACGAAATACATACCGCTTAGCAAAAGAACTTGGCATCCCCACGCCGGCTACATACTATCTCGAAAGTGTCGATCAACTCGCCGTACTCGATGGTCTCGCTCCGCCCTTTGCGATTAAACCTGCAATTAAAGAGCATTTTGTCTATGCCACGAAGGCGAAGGCTTGGTGTGCGAACAGTCATGCCGAATTGAAGATTCTATTTCGGAAAGCATCAGAACTGGTTGGCCCTGGCGAAATCATGGTCCAGGAGTTGATCCCTGGCGGAGGGACGCAGCAATTCGCCTACTGCGCTTTTTTCTCGAAGGGCGAAGCAATCGGCAAAATGGTGGCGCGACGCCGGCGCCAGCATCCACTCCGATTTGGAAGATCCAGCACCTACGTGGAAACCGTCGACATTCCGCTCTTGGAAGAGTTGTCAGAACGTTTCTTACGAGGCAGCGATTACTACGGGCTGGTCGAAATCGAGTACAAGCTTGATCCGCGAGACGGCCAATACAAGTTGCTAGACGTCAACGCACGCACCTGGGGATATCACAGCCTGGGACCTCGCGCCGGGGTTGATTTCTGCTACATGCTCTATGCCGATCAAATTGGGTTGCCCGTTTCTTCCCGCAAAGGTCAGCCAGGAATAGGATGGGTGCGCATGACGACCGATCTTCCGGCGGCCGTCGTGGCGCTACTAGCCGGCGACACCGATCTTAAGAGTTATCTGCGCTCTTTGAAAAACTGTAATGTGGAAGCGGTTTTCACCCATGACGACCCGCTTCCAGGCCTGGCTGAGATCGCACTGGTGCCTTATCTAGCCCTCAAAAGAGGGTTTTGAATTGCCCTGCCGGCGTCTGATAGGTCCGGGGATCGGTGGATTCAAGGGCGGTGGGCGTATTCAGGGAAGGTAACTTAGAGGGTTCGGAATAAGACAGTCTTGCGGAAGCAATACAAAAGGCCCACGCCTTGAAATATATTCAAGCGTGGGCCGATTTATTTTTAGGCCGTTCCGGTTTACGGTTCGTTATGTTTTGCGAGGCGTGAACGGACGAGCATCGCGCCTAGACACGTAACGCCAGCGCCAAGTAGGTAGACCAGAGAGGATCCGCCATCCGGAACCATTTGCGGTTGAAAAGCGCGCGGAGGCTTGGGGTTGCCACGCCGGAGGCCGCCTTGATCCTGAGTGGCAAAACTGGCCGGAGCCAGGCAAAGCAAAGCCACCAATAACACCCACCACTTACAATTCATTTTTTGCATTACAAACTCCCTCTCGAACAGCGACAACAGAGAAGCCCTCAGGGGGGAGATGGGTACCTAAGTGTTTCGTGCCGCGACACTTATAACTACTTACATTTGACCCCTCACCCAACCTGTTGTCAAGATGATACTTTTTGCAACTGTCGCAATAAGTTGCGACCGTTTTGATCGTTCAAGGTTAAAATTCGGCTGGTAGTAACTACTTGCTTACGTGAGGCTTGTGGTTGTCCATCTCAGCAACCATGCGTTCTAGCGTGGCAACCCATACACGGCCTGACCAGGCTTTCCTCTGAATCGGCTCCGGAAGGCCTTGCGGTGTACCTCAAGATTTGCCATCTCGCCGCAGGATTGACACCGCCATCCGTGCGAAACGCTCTCGACCTACCATTTGTATTCGATCTTTGCCGACCTCGGCTGCAACCGATGCGGCCTTTATCATCGGCATTGGTGGGTGAGTGGAGCAGGCTACGCAGCCCCAAGTTTGTGCACAGCGATGGCTTGAATCCGAGTTGCAGTCATAACATACTAGTTGATAAACTAGATCTGAGAGGAACTGATGACCACTGTTGGAGCTTTTGACGCTAAGACGCACCTCAACGCCTTGCTGAGGAGGGTGTCCAAGGGGGAAGTGATCCAAATCACGCTACGCGGTGTGCCGATTGCTAAGTTGGTTCCCGCTGGACCCGGGGAGCGGGAAGACCCTCGGGAAGTTGCGCGCGGGATTCGGGAGGTTCGAAAAGGTGCAACGCTGGAAAAAATCTCGATAAAAGAGCTGATTGATGAAGGCCGCCGCTAAGCAGTTCGTGATAGATGCCTCCGTGGCAGTTGCGTGGTGTTTTGAAGACGAGTCCACAACGTTTACCGACGGGATCTTGGATCTTCTTTCGATGGGAGCGGAAGGGGTTGCGCCGGGTATTTGGCCACTGGAGGTCGCGAATGCCTTGCTAGTTGCTGAGCGCCGCAAGCGTATTTCGATGGCGCAGGTGACGGCATTGCTTGGTCGCATTGTGCAACTCCCTGTCTCCGTTGAGACCATTGAGCCTGATTGCTCGTTTAGTCATGTCCTGTCTGTTGCGCGCCAGCACCATCTGACGGAATACGATGCGGCTTACGTGGAACTTGCTCTTCGAAAAGGCCTTCCCTTCGCCACCTTGGACGACAAGCTACGGCAAGCTGCTCAGACGGCCGGTATCAAGTTGGTGTCCGTCTGACTGACCGCCGATCATAAATTACATCTTCACTCCATGCCGGTGCCGCTGCGAATCGCAGCGCGTCGGCTGCTCGCAACATGACGATCCAAGAAGCGGCCGTGCTGAGCAATCTTGACGCCGAACAGAATACAGCTGCGGAGAGCCGGGTAGCCGAACGAGAACATCTCGCGGTGCTGAAAAATTGCAATTGCCGAGAGATGACAATTGCCTTTTCCGGCCAAATGGAAGAATTCGAAGCTGAGGGTGAACCAGGCGAGGCAAGATCACGTCGGTCGCCTCCGCGCGTGGTGATTTCCTCACGCGTGAACAGGGGCTCCCTGGTGAATCCGCCACACATGGATTTGCTTCTCCCGCCTGCGGGTTCGGGCGATGTCGTAGGAGGCCCGCATCCGCATGAGCGTGTCGATCTTCGCCCTTCACACCATTTGGTGATAAAAACCGTGAAAGCAGATTATTGTGCTGCTGTTGATTATTTCCGCCTGGGTCGCGCCCAATGAATTGTATTGCCGGAATGATGAACTTTGGCGTGGCATGCGGTGCACAGCGTGATCAAGTTCTCTTCTGTGTCGTTCCCCGAATGGCTGCGGAATTCGCTGTGGTGCACCTCAAGATTCGACATCGTGCCGCACGATTGACACCGCCAGCCATCGCGCCGCAGAATCTGCTGGCGCAGACGTTCGTAAGACAAAAGGTCCAACCGCAAAGGAGCAGTTTTGGGGCGAATCATTTTCAGGACGCCTTCTAACGCAGGTTGTCGAGCTTTCGCTACTAGGTTGTGCAATCGAAGCGTCGCCCGTTCGCATTGTCAACTTCCCAGAGGCAATCGCCGGACCCGAATTCGTTTTTCTTCGACGACGACAATGCTGCCTGCGCTCAAAGGTTCCTCCATCACCGGCATCGTCCCTAGCAGCAATCGCAACTGAACAGCGGGACGTTTGGGTCCACGCCGAAGCAGAATGACGGATGGCTTTTCTTAGTTGCGCAAAGCCAGTAAGGTGCCAAAATCCGTATCGGCTGAAATTAGAATCCGATCTTCTTCTGCGGCGCGTTCGAAAACTTCAAGATCGGTCGCCTTCTGCATGTTGTAGTCGCGGATATGAATCGCGTCGTGGCCTGCGGATCGCAGGCCCTCCGCGATCAATGGTGACAAAGCGTTGTCAACCAGGAACTTCAAGAACGACCCACGACGGGAAGTTCCCGCTCGCGGACGGCCTCAGCTGCGTAGCGGAGCGCTTCGCGAACATCCTCGACCTGAAGGTCGGGATAAGCAATTAAGATTTCCGCTTCCGCCATGCCTTCGCTTACCATACCGACAACGGTGGCAACAGGTATCCGCAGGCTTCGGATGCACGGGAGGCCCCCCATTTGGTTGGGGTCAATAGTGATTCGCTTGAAGGTTTTCATTTCTCCGTCCGTCTACACTGAGGCACATATTGCAACTTCTCGATCCACCAAACTAAAAGATAGCATGTCCGGGAACGCCGCCGATGCCTAGTTGCAGCTTGCTTGTACAGTTCCTGATTAAGCCGCAGCGAACCGTTTTGACGCTGTGGTCCGTCACGATACCTTCTCGCCTAAATTTTCAAGGAAAGCCTGCTGCTGTTCGCCGGGCAAGAACTTGTAATAGCGTGAGAGCGAGTTGAGCAGGATATCCGGGTTTCCACTATCCAGGTACGCTCCGGCCAGGAAGTCGGCGCAGATCATCTCGAGGCAGTAGCCGCGCGATTTGTCCGTGCCCAGCATCAGGGCTGCCGTCTCGATCGCCTGCTCAATCACCGGAATCTGGCTCTCGTAGAACTTGAAGTAGACGATCTCGGTAGGTTCGGTCTCCTTGCCCGTGAGGTACTGGTCCACCTCGCGTTTGAACCGATCACGGGGTAAGGAACGTGCTTTGTGCATCCATGCTGCACAATCGAAGTCCTTCCCGTCCGAACGCGCGACCTTGGCTAACTCCGCCGCCTTCGTCCAGCCCACTTGCTTCAAGTCCCGCCGGATCTGTGGCGGCAAGTGTTCGTGAATGGACATAAGGTAGTAGGCTGTCCGCCGCGAATCGGAAAAACGCCTCTCCAGAAATTCATCAAACGATTTCAGATTCTCCAGCCTCCAGTACTGTCCGGCCCGCACTTCGCACAGATACCTGCCCAGTTCGACAAAACGTGTATCTCGCTCCGCATCTTTCTGCTTTTCCCACGCCAGGATTTCGTCGATCTTGGTCAGGACAAACAGTGCGCGCTTGCGATTGAGCTTCGGCGGCATTGGCGGAAACTTAGTAAACAAGTTCGTCAAACAGACCAAGATCAACTCCCGGTTTACGCACCAGACCGGCCTCGACGAGATCAGGCTTGTCGAGGCAGATTCCGAGAAAGGGACAGGTGGTACAAGGGTTTTGTGGAAAGCGAATGCCACTATGCGGTAGGAAGAGCCCGGACTCGATCCGTCGGACTGTGTCGTTGACTAGAGTTGCGAACTCCTGCCGTTGCTCGTCAGAGATGGTGGCACGAAGGTACTGAACTTCAACCAGCCGCTTGCGCACGAACACGACTTGGGCGACTTCGTCGATGCCAGTCATCCATGAGTAGCAGACCAGCTGGGGATCGAGTGCGGAAATACCAGGGGGCTCTTCAGGATATCGTGCGGAAGAGGTCTTCCATTCGAGAACGCACGGTGTGCCGTCGAGTTCGCCAATGGCATCAACGTAAGCGACGAAGTTGTTACCGGGACCGAGCGTCTTGTTGAACTGAACCTGCTGGGTCGAACGAGGACGGCGAACACGGACACGGTTGTCCTGAGCGAAGCGCTCGAGCAACTGGACACCTTGTTGCAGCATGCGGTCCCAGGTGTCGTTGCCGGAGTAAGTCAGGCCCATGTCCTTGCAGAGGCCCCATTGCTCGAACAACACAGCCGTGGGATCTTCGCGGCGAAACAGGGCGGCGACGGCCTGTTCGAAAGCTCGGCCAAAGAGCATGGTGGCACGAGTGTCTTTTTCTTGCCAACCGTCGAGGTAGCGATGCCGGTAACGGCGCGGGCAGCTAAGGTATTGGCTGATCTGGCTGTAGGAGTAGTTCATCAGGCCACCTGCGAACCGTCCAGATTGGCTGGCGAAAGTTCCTCCCAGCGGGCAGCGGGCGCAAAGCCGTCAAGTCGGAGCAGGGAAGCGCCATTGAAAAAGATGTGGCTGATCTTGACCACACCCTTCAAGCCCACGAGCTGAGTTTCATCGACCTCATCCCGGCCAAGCATTTCGGTGTCGTAGCCGAAATCACGCAGGAACCAGTTCAACTTCCACAAGGCTTTGGGGTTGCAATACAGGCGGCTGGAAATGACATGGCTGGCAAAGCGGCTGGGCTCGAGGATGACGAGGCTGAGCGTGTAATAGGGTTTTTGCGCTTGCCGCCGAAAATAAACGCGTTGCACCTGAACGAGGAAGATCCCATCTGGGATCTGGTCGGCAGCACAGCGATCTGCGGCGTGCAAGCCGGTGATTTGGCGTTTCATGCGACACCTTCCTTCTGGCTGAGATAGCTGTTGAGCTGGCAGATGAGGGCATTGCGATCCTTCTCGGCCCAGTCGGCCAGTTGCTGGACGAAGTTCTCAACCTGCTCGCGGGTCGCTTCGCGAAGGGTCTTGGTTCCGCAGAAATCGGTTGCGTAGGCCTTGACGAGGTTGGGATCGAGTTGATGTTGCCGAATAAGCTGGCAGAGGCGGTCGCGGACCTTGGGGCCGCCATAATTCCCGTTGGCAGGTTGCGGCGAGATCTTTTTGGTTCCGCGGGGGGATTGCGATGGCTCGGCGAATGACCCGATCTCCTCGACCGAGCAGAGACCTATTCCGTAGGCCTTGCGGAGGGCGCGATTGACGGCTCGGGTCTCAGCCACGCGCATCTCGGCACCACGGACGAGCCATGAAACGTTCGAGGGATCTGCGTCGCCATAGCCCACAAAGCCCCGGCAGGTCTTGGTCTTGTAGACCGTGGCTTCGAATGCCCAGCGCTGCGCCGACGGCTCGCAGAAAGACTGAACCGGCTGGACCTTGATGCCCGCACACCGATTCCGGCGTGCCAGGCTTGTGAGTCCGGAGTGGGTGACATACCAGCCACCGTCTAGGAGGAGTAGGTCGCCATTTGCGACGGAAAACTGAAACTCTTCTGTGAAGCTTTCGAGCGCCCCCATGGTGATTCGCCCAAGGACGCTTCCCCAGCGCAATTTTGCATATCGTCTGTTTTGTCGTAGCAAGCTTCTTGTCGTGATCATGCAGGCCCCTTTTAGCTGTAATGTACAGCTATACATTACAATAATACTGTATAAATGTAAAGATCGATGTGCTACTGTGGAAGATGTACTTTAAGCGGCTTTAGAAACAGGGACGCTACTAGTGGATTACCCGGCGAGCTTCCTTTAGAGCGGCAGACGCCACGAAGCTGCTTAGGCTGATCTTCTGTAGTTTGGCTGCCTTGGCGATCTCCGTTTGTTCTTTGTCGGTGTAGTAAGACGTGATCGCCTTCCTCACTACTGCCGACAGCTTACGCCTTCTGAAACCAGCGGGTTGTTTGCTCACAGGCGTGATAGTAGCACCGCCATTGGACGATCGCACATTCGGTCAAATGCCTTGGTGCCCTACTAGACAATATGGCCCGTTCCTGTCGCCAGGCGGGGATTGCCGCGGACGAAACCAGTCGAGAGCGAACTCTTCAACACGATAAAATGGCTAAGAGGCTGGTATTGATAACCCAACCATGTTAACCACAAAATATACCCCTAACAGCCCGTGGTGCAAGTCTGGGTACGTGAAAGAAAAACGGATGTGATCCACAGGGATAGTTCGTAGAATGCGCGCATGGCGATGAGCAAGAGGAGCGGCGGGGAGAAGCAAGAAGACATCTGGATCGCGCATACGGAGTTGGCGGTAGCGCCCGGGCATCCTTTCGATAAGCGGTTGAATGAGTTACTGGAGGGTGCAGGGTTCGATGAGTTGGTGGAAGGATTGTGTGCCCGTTTCTATCACGCGCGGCTGGGACGGCCATCGCGGCGACCTGGGATTTACTTTCGGGCACTGCTGATCGGATATTTCGAGGGCATCGATAGCGAGCGTGGGATCGCATGGCGGCTGGCGGATTCGCTGGCGCTACGACGGTTTCTGGGGATTGGACTGGACGAGCAAACCCCGGATCACTCGACGATCTCGCGGACCCGGCGGTTGATCGACATCGATCGGCATCGCGAGGTGTTCGCGTGGGTGCTGGGATTGTTGGCCGAACGGGGATTGCTGAAGGGACAGCGGATGGGCATCGATGCGACCACCTTGGAAGCGAATGCGGCGATGCGGTCGATTGTGCGGCGCGATACTGGGCAGACCTACGACGAGTTCTTGCGAGGATTGGCGAAGGCGTCCGGGATTGACACGCCGAGCCGCGAGGACCTGGTGCGGTTGGACCGGAAGCGCAAGAAGCGAACCTCGAACAAGGAATGGAAGAGTCCGGCGGACGGGGACGCGCGGATAGCGAAGATGAAGGATGGGCGGACCCACTTGGCGCACAAAGCGGAGCACGCTGTGGACATGGACACGGGAGCCATTGTGGCGGTGACGCTGCAGGCCGCCGACCAGGGGGACACGACCACGCTGGATGAAACCTTGTGCGAGGCCGGTGAGCAGATAGCAGAACAGATCCGACGCGAGGCCGAGTCGCGGCCCCAGGACAAACCGAAGGTCCATTTGCAGGGGATCGAAGAACTGGTGACGGATAAGGGCTACCACAGTAGTGCGGTGGTCCAGCGGATGAAGAGTTACGAGGTGCGCAGTTACATACCGGAGAAGAAGCCGAAAGGGCGGCGCGACTGGCAAGGCCAGCGTGCAGAGCAGCAGGCGGTGTACCAGAACCGGCGACGGGTGCGGGGCGAGTACGGCAAGAGCTTACTGCGACGGCGCGGCGAGTTGATCGAACGCAGCTTCGCGCACTGCTACGAGACGGGCGGGATGCGGCGCTGCCATCTGCGAGGGCGGGAGAACATTCTGAAGCGGCAATTGGTCCATGTCGGAGCGTTCAACTTGAGTCTGATTCTGCGCAAGCTGCTGGGAGCGGGTACGCCGCGCGAGCTTAAAAACCGCGTGGGACAAGTATTTTCGCGACTCTTGCGCTCTTTGTCATGCTGGATGGCGGGCGGTTTCTTCACCCGGCAACCTAATCGCCCGACT
>CAVUUK010000017.1:0-93871 GCA_963744625.1 uncultured Acidobacteriaceae bacterium | reverse complement strand
AAGATGCCGAAGCCTTGCTCCTGAAGTGCGGCAAACCACGATGTGTAGACCTGGAAGGGAGCGATGCCGGCAAATTCGCCGGAAGCGAATGCCTTTTCGAGTTGCTGAATTCGCGGGCTGTACATGTACTGAAAAGACTTCCAGAGAGCGCTCTACCAACCAGAAGATGAGCGACGCTGCCGCAGCGAACAGCCACAGATAGTGCGTTTGGTAAAAACCGCCGCCGATAGCGGCCATCCCCACCGTGGCGCTCCATCCCTTGATCGTTATTATTCTGGTGTCGAAGCCCTCGTAGAAATTCTGCAGGAGTAGGTACTCATCTCTGAGCAACTGGATTTTGGTCGCATCTTCCATGAAAGTGCTGATTCGATTGTGCAGTCCCCGATTCGCTAGGGCTTCGACAGGTCGCTGTCGATGCGACGGCCGATGTTGCGCAATTCTTCGTTGAGTCCCAGGTCGGACGGCACTTCAGAGCCCTCAATAATCGATCTCAGCTTTGGATACAAATGCGCACGGTTCAGTAAGTCCTGCCTAGAATACAGGCTGGCCTTGGCTGGCAATAAGTACGCCGGCACGCCATCCTGTGGCAATAGGATCGACATGTACAGATCGTCATCGTCCATGAACCTGATGAATTCAGCCGCGTCCGCAAGGCATTGGTCTGTGCACTTCTTGTCGACAACAAAGGAGTCCACCCACGACATCACCTTGGGCGCATGCGAATCGAGGGGGAGTTCCTCCACGTCGATGTCGGAATCCACTAGGCACGCCGCGGCCGTCGGGCATTTCCCTTTATCGGTGGCCAGTTTGAGCGCCCCGTTTAGGCTTTCCGAATAACCGATCAGGGCGCGAGCGCGCTTGGCGCCGAACTGTTCCGCAAAAAACGCGGTCTGGTGTTGATTCGAGTCGCGGCAGGTTTTTTGTTCGCAGATGTCGCGAATTGCAACGAGATCACTTTCCAGACCCTTGTCGAACGCGCCGACATGCGCGGCGACATCGTTCCAATCCGGATAACGGTCGACGGCCGCGTTCAGGTAGAACTCACCCAGGGTCGATTTTCCCATCAGGTCTACGGCGAGGCCGCCTCCCGAGGCGGGATGTGCACCGATCGCCTTCTTCAGATCTTGAATCGTCTTCAATCCTTGCATCTTTTGATCGGACTTCGCGAAGAAAAGAAAGTTCCCGCAGACCCAATGCGGCGAGCCATAGCGCACGCCTCCTACGACAGCACCCGCCACCGCGTTCTTCAGGAATCCGTCGTCCGGCAGCATGGCGGCGGGCGGCAGCGGCTGGATCTTCTTGTTGATCGCGAAATCGTGCAGGAATACCGAGTCCAGTTCGTAGACATTGGCCTGCGCGCATCCCACATACGCATCTGAGAATGACCCGTAATAGTTGTCCGACAAGTCAACGATGACAAGACGGATGTCCGGGTGTGCCTGCGCGAATCTTCTTGTCACTTCGTCCTTGAAACCGCCGAAGTTGGGCACGAAAGGGTAAAGCTCGACGGTCAGCGTTCTAGCGCCGGAAGCGCTATTCTGCATCGAGGGAGCGACTTCGGGACAACCATCGGCTGCGAACGCGAACAAAGGTGAGAAAAGTGCAAGGGCGAGAAGCAACGAGCAGCGGCGCGACATACGGATCACTCCTGATTCCCGGTTAGAAGGGACGCGTTCCATTTGCAACAAACCCAGGGCTCGATCCGCTCAGAGAGTATCACAACCCGTACGACGTGTACTTCACACGGGTTTCGGGTCATCCCAAGACCGAGTGTACCGACTCCCGAGTTCAATCGACACCGCGTACCGCTCTGGATCATTCTTTTTCATCCAAAGCAGTTTATAGACCGTGTCCACCGCATTCTTCATGATGTTCTTCATCTCGGCCTGCGTTATGTGCGAGTATTCCGATTTTCCCGTGCAAGCGGGGCACTCTTTCCCCGCGTGAACACCTTCGATCGGGCCATTGCGGAACGCCAATGCGACAATGCACTTGGCTTCTGCTGCCAACTCTGGGTTTAACGGCATCGTTCTCTTGGGCATCGCGTCTCTCACGCTCGAAAATCGCACATAAACCGACGGTCGGAACTTCAATCGTCAGCGTTTTCAACGACCGCAGTTGGAATACAAGTTTGTCATGTCGTCCCTGAGATTCTGATGGACCGACTCCTTCAGAAGAGTTGGCCCGATTCGTACCGCGCTCAACCGGAACAAGCCGGTCCCCCAGTCGGCCGGAGTATGGGCGTAGAAGAGGACGGCGATGTTGCGTGGGTGAAACTCAGTTGTGCGCCAGTCCGTTCGGTGTCTGCCCATCAACATGTTGACAAGACCGCTGAGCTGTTCGTAGCTGCCCGAGAAGTACGCATTGCCCCGATTTAGAACTCGACTGATGCAGACAGCAATGATCCCGAAGTAGTTGTTTGGAGCGGACGGCAGTGCTGATCGAAGTTGGCTCGCTGCACTCCTGACTGCGGCTCTAATGCTGTGCTCATGTTCGGGCCGCTTGCAGGCTATCAGATAGCCCCTGTCAGGCACCTTAAGAAGCAGATCCGGCTCGAGGAGTTCCACTTCGGCCCCGCAGAGCGCCCACTCGGCCCCGAGCGCCAGCTCGAACATCACGTTTCGGCCGTCGCGGCTGGTAGCTGTCTCGGATTCAGGCAGAGCGGGCCCACTCAACGCTCTTGTCAATCGCTCGCAAAGCTGTCGGGGCCGGTAGTCACGGAATGCCAGATACACATCGTGCAATTCCAGAGCCTCCGTCAAACCGAATAGGTAATCCGATTTGGAGATGCCATCTGCTTGGTTCGTGCAGTTCAGGAAGGCTCGCTCCGCTTTTTCCAGCACACGAATTGCGCGATGCGCGCGGTCCGCTTGTCGCACCGGTACACCAAGTCGTCGAAGCCAATCATCAAAGCCTCGGAGATTCTGCAGAATGTCAGCGTATCGGAGTTGTGATGCTTGGTGCACGAGGCGAGTATAGACTGCGAATCCTGGTATGCAGATCCTGGCAGCGCAGAGAACGCAGTCGCGGACAGATCCACGATTTGGAGATCCGTCTTGGGCTCAGGCCCTGACGCATCAATCCATCGTCTGTTACAATCTACACGCGGGGCATGGACAGATGCTCCGGATCGTAGGGCTTGCGTCGGGAACTGGATCGGGATGTACTTCCTTACGGTTTCCTGTCGATAAAACCCCGGAATTCGGTTATATGGGGTGGAAGCGGTTGACACAGGCGACGCGGTTGACAGTAAGAAAAGACAGGAAGATCAAGGGTTTCCAGCTAAGCCGGTGAAAACAAAGTGGGGACGTAGTTCAGTTGGTTAGAACGCTGCCCTTCCATTGTACTCCTTAGATATCCACCATATTTTCAACGACTTACAAAAAGTGCGGTAAAGTCGCATTCTAACCGGGCCCCGTTTGGTCCCCTTTCTTATGTGAGGGCTCCTAATATCGCACCCAATCGCGAGAACTGCGCTGATTTGCAAGGCGCCGTGAGAACCTTAAGTGCAAGACACATCTGTGCCGCGACGCCTTTCCAAGAACGCGAGAGATGCCGAGCGACAATTCTGGGAGCGCCGTCTATCCCCAGAATCCCCGTTGCCTCTGATTGCTGTATCGGTGTAGCGCATCTTCGATTACGGGATAGGCCATTTCGACGGAAGCAATTTCCTCAACTTCGACGAGCTTCTTTTCAAGCTGCTTATAGTCCTGGAAGAATCGACGAAGTACCCGCAGACGATGTGGTGGGAGTTGGCTGGCTTCGTGGTAAGCGTTGAATTCCGGATCGCTCGTGGCCACGGCGATGATCTTGTGATCCTTCTTTCCCGTGTCCATCATGGTCATCAATCCGATCGGCCGCGCGGGTATGATTGTCAGCGGTGCAACCGCTTCTTGCGCTAATACGAGAACATCCAACGGGTCGTCATCTTCGGCCAATGTTTGGGGGATGAATCCATAATTAGCTGGGTAGTAAACAGCTGAGTAGAGAAGGCGATCCATTCGTATCAAACCGGTTTTCTTGTCCAACTCGTATTTGACACTGGAACCAAGCGGAATCTCCACCACCGAGTTGAATTCCTTCGGCAGGTTCCCTCCCGCTGTGATGTCATGCCACGGATGCGACATCGTTGTCTTTCCTCCGCCAAGTGCGCGGTATTTTCGTCAGCGCTTCAAAGTGCTTCCATACTTCTTTCGGTTCCAAATCTAGGATTGCAGATGTCATGATTGTAAAGTTCTCCTTGATTGGCTAGACAGGAGTGTAGCTACTTGGAGCCTCGCGACATGAACCAGGAATCCGGAATCACCCCGGAGCAAGCGCGCAATGCGCCGGTGGAACAGCTTCCCACATTGATTCACGAGCATCGCGAAGAAGTCCTTCGTGGTTTGCTGGAGAACCCGCATTTCGAAGAACTGCATCTTTGCCTGCTCCTCGGACGAGCGGATCTGCCGACTCTCCTGCTGCAAGAAATCGCCAGCCACAAGCAGCTGACGACCAGTTACCGCGTAAAGCGTGCGCTTGCATTTCATCACAATATCCCCCAGACCCTCGGTTTGGGACTGGTGCGCGAACTCTATACCCATGATCTTGTGGCCCTCAGCCTTTCTCCTTCGGGAAATCCCGCACTGCGGCATTTGGCCGAGGAACTGGTGCTGGCAAAACTGCCGCAACTGCCGCCCGCGCAGAAAATGACATTGGCCCGCCGGGGTACGCCCCGAATCATGGGAGCTTTGCTGACCGATGGCAGTCCCGAAAGCCTTCCCGCTGTGCTCGACAGTCCGTTGCTGAACGAAGGGCACGTCCTCAAGGCCCTCGCTAGAGTAGCGCTGCCAGTACGGATCGTCACTGCCATCGCCGATCATGCGAAGTGGTCGCACATCTACAGCGTGCGACTCGCGCTCTTGCGCAATTCACAGACGCCGTTGCCACGACTCCTCGCTTTTCTGCCCAGCATTACCACCACCGACCTGAAGATCCTGAGCCAGTCCAGCTCCGTACCCTCGAAGGTGTTGCCTCATCTGCGCCGGGAACTTGCCAACCGTATGCAGCATGGCAAAGCACCGGTCCGACCGACATAGAGAGGCCAAAGCCGGGTCGCTTCTCAACCAACGCGATAGAGAACGAGAATCAAGATCAGAAAACCTAAGACGTACGCGACGTATGCATTCAGGCGTCCATGGTGCATTCCTGCCAGCAGTCTCGCGACAGAATTCACGATCGTTCCGACGGGATGAAAGAAGAGGCGATCCACCAGGTGCGTCTCGTCGCGGCGTCGCCGGATTGCCGTCCGGAAATGCACGGCCACCGTTTCGCGAGTGTCCTCGACGATATTCGGGCGGAAAATCGCCTGGAATACGACGCGCACGGGGTTGGAAAATCCCGTTGCCGTATAGGTCATTTCCGGCAGCAGAGTTGGAATGCCACCGGCCCAGACTTCATTCTTGACGAGCGAGCGACGGCGAGTGAGGCGGCTGGTGACAAACCACGCGAGCAGCAGCAGAATCGTCAACGCCACGACGCTGTAGGAAGGAGACATGGCGAAGACCACCGGATTTTGCTCTCCGCCTCGCAGCAGGATTACGAGGCCGCGACCGGGCACCCATCGGGCTCCGGTTTGTGCTCCCAGGTTATGAAAGTCGGCGAGGAAGGCTGGCGGAAGCTGCTGGTTCGCCTGCGTAGCTGTAAAGAACGGTGGAACGAGCGAAGCGGTCGCATTTGCCCCCGCCAGAGGTTCCACAGCGCGGTTCAAAGCCGGTATGACATAAGTCGGCAGCACTCCGAGAAGAACACAAGCCACCGCGAGAAGTATCAGGGAAAAACGTGGCCTGCGCGCGAATTCGGCGTTTGATTCCCAATTGCTGCGCGGTGTTCCCAGAAAGCTCATAGCGTAGGTCTTCACGAAGCAAGTGACGGCCAACGCGGCCGTCAGCGCCAGGATGGCACCGGAAAGGGCGAAGATGATTTTGACTGCGGCCGATGGAAGCAGCGCGCTGCGCAGGAAGGTCTGCAAGGTTAACCATTCACTGACAAAACCATTAAAGGGTGGAACTGCCGCGATGGCGAGGCATCCAGCCAGGAATACGATCGACAGGGCCGGCAAAGAGCGGATCAGGCCGCCCAGTCGATCCATGTCTCTTGTGCCGGTCGCGGCTTCAATGTGGCCAGCGCCCTGATAGAGCAGCGCCTTGTATGTCGAATGATTCAGCATGTGATAAAGCGCGGCAATCAGCGCAAGGGCAGCCGGGACTGCGTTCCCGGAATTGCGGAACACCAGAAAGGCTCCGATCCCAGCCGCGATGATCCCGGCATTCTCGATGGAACTATGGGCCAGCATGGTCTTCAGGTCGTTCTCAGTCGTGGCATACAGAATGCCCACTAACGCGGTGACGGCTCCGATGACGAGAGCGACCAGGCCCGGCCCAATGCCGTGGCCGGGAACCAGGTCCGCGTTCAGACGCAGGATTCCATAGAAACCCAGATTCAAAGTCACGCCCGCGAACACGGGGATGAAAACGGGCGGAGCCGCCGTGTACGATCTCGGCAACCAGAAATTCAGCGGCACCAGGCCCGCCTTGACGCCAAAGCCGAGGAAGCCCAGAAGAAACACTCCCCACGTCGCCGTACCCGACAAATGAGCAGCCCCCATCCGCAGGACGCCAAACGAATATCCCCCAGCTGCATTTCCAGCGATAAGAAACGCGATGACCACCGCCAGGAATCCCGCCTCGCTCATGGCGAGCATGATGTAGCCGGCGGTCGAATCGCCTTCAGGTCCTTGCTCGTAGTTGACGAGCAGGTAGCACAAGATCGACATGCACTCCCAACTGATCAGGAAGGTGAGAACGTCGCCCGCAGTGAGGATCAAAACCACGGAAGCCATCAAAGCGAAGTGAAGCAAGCCGTAGCGGCCAGCGGGGTGCCCATCTCGGGAGAGGTAGTCCGGAGCAAACAAACAGCAGGAGAGATAAACCAAGCCAGCTACGAAGAGAAAAATCGCCGACAGTGCGTCGAGGTGAAGAGACAGAGTTCCGAAACCGTTGAGCGTCCAAAGATTGAGTTGGAAATCCACTCCGGCCGCGAGACGCAGACCTGCGGCGGCCATGAGGACAATGGAGCAGAGTGTCCCGAACCAGGCGATGGCCAGCGAGGCATACTTGCCGCGAAATAGCGACGACAGGATCAGCCCGGTTGCGCACAGAGCGAAAAAGAGCAAAAGAGCGGCGCCAGCATACGCAGCCATCTCAGGCCTCCTCTCGTGACTGCGTGGGAGCAGTTGTTGGCTTTTTTCTGCCTGCCACGACGAGCAGACCGTGCAAGATTGCAAGCGGCGGAGGTGGATCGCCGAGTACTTCCACATCGACGGGAAGGACCATACCCACGCCACCGGCAGACATGAAGCTCTTCCCGAAGACACCTCCTGTGATGGCGCAAGTTCCGACAGCCAGAACACGCTTCGGCTCCGGCATCGCTTCATAGGTCTTCAGCAGCGGCCCCCGCATGTTCTCACTGACCGGCCCGACTACGAGCAGGACATCGGCAGTCCGTGGAGTAGCGGTCAGAAAGATGCCCAGACGGTGCATGTTGTACAACGGATTGTTCAATTGCTTGACCTCGTGCAGACAGGCTCCGCAATCTCCCGCGTCCACCACCATGACGTGGAGCGACTGGCCAAAAGCGCTGTGCAAGCCGGAATAATCCTTTTTTGTGGCAGGCGTCTGCGCCCATTCGTAACCTTCATCCCAGTTGAGCAGATTCGAATCTGCCAAAGTGGCAGCGCTGGCACCATACACAAGTCCTGAGATCAACGGACGCGATGTTCTTGCTGGCAGAGATCGCACCTACGGGACAGTTTGACGCAGCTTGGAATGCTTGCTCTGGGGAAGCAAAGGTTGTTGGTAAGGGCCGTCCCGGTGAAACGCCCGCGGCTGTTTCCGGCGCGCCAGGATAGCGCGTCGTCTGAATGCCTCTTCGTACTCCGTGCCAAAACCACGAGCTCATCGATTGCCGCTCCTAACAATGTATGACGATCTAACGATCGCACTCTGATGCAGACAAACCAAAGGTTGCCAAAATGATGGGAAAATCCTGAAATGCAAAGTCCTCCACCGCCACATGAAGGCCCAGCCAATTGCGGAAAGACGGAGATAAGATCCGGTAACGTTCCACCTTCTGTTCGCGATCCAGTCTTATCCAATGCATCGCCGCGCCGATGGGGGCCTCAACCCATCCTGATGCTGCACCGGCACTAGGTTGCGTGACCGGAGCGCAAATTTCTCCGGGTTCCAACGACTCGACTGCCTGGTGAATGAGCTTCGCGGATTGTTGCGCCTCGGAGAAAAGCACGCGCAGTCGGGCAAATCCATCTCCTTCTTTCTCGCAAGGCACCTCGAAACGGTAGCGTTCGTAACCGCCATAGGGACAAGCGCGGCGCAAGTCGTGAGCGAGACCGGATGCGCGCCCCAATGGGCCAACAAGATCCAGGTCGCGAGCGCTCTCTTGACTAATAATGCCGACATCTTCGAGGCGGTCGAGGAAACTGCTGCTGTATCGAAGGCGCTCCTCCAGTTTCTGCAGTTGGCGCGAAGTGGTGTCGACAGTTCCTAACAGGTTCCGGCAGTTCTGCGCATCGAAATCGCGCCGCAGTCCTCCAGGGGTGTTTAATCCGAACAGATACCGATGCCCGGCAAATGCGCACGAGGCACGCAGGAGCTGTTCCTCGACGATGGCCGCATGAGCCTCAGAGACGGTGAGCGCTGTGGACTGGCAAATGGCAGCGATTGCTCCGGCGTGGTGCCGGAGTCGCTCTAACTCAGCTAGTGCCACACGCAGGCTACGGGCGCGGAGAGGAACTTGCTGCTCGAAGATCTTCTCCACTGCTTGGCAGTAGGCAAGCGAATGCGCGAACGCGGATTTGGCCGAGAATCGTTCGGCTAGCAACAAGGCATCGAGAACCGATTTTCCCTCCGCGATCTTCTCGACCGCCCGATAGTTGTAAAACAGCCGTGGCACAGCCCGGATCACGTCTTCGCCAACTGTCTCTAGCAGGAAATGGACGGACTCGCCGATGCCTCCCTCATAGACAGGGCCGACTGGCATGGCGAACGCACCGGGATCTTGAACCACCAGCACCGGATGCCAGTCTTCTTTCGGCCGCTTCTTGAGATGAGTCTGCCCGGCATCGAATGCCTTGCGCATGGGAGCCAGCCCTTCTTGCCAGACTTGGTCATGGAGGATGAAGTCTCCCAGCCGGGGATGCTCTTCAAACTCAAGCCCGAACAAATCCTCAGCTTCACGCTCATACCAGTCGGCGGCGTGAATCTGCGCGCTGATGCTCGGCACCGTTCGAGTCGCCAGCGGTAGACGCAGAATGAAATGAATCCAGCCGTCGCCGGGAATCCGGAAAACGTAGCGCAGAATCCATTCCTGGCGCTCCTCGACAATCAGTCCTCCAAAAGAGCAACCGGCGTCCCAAAACAGAAATTGAGCCAGCGAAGGCAGAGCTTCGGGCTGAGTCACAATCAACGTACGGTCAAATCGGCTCTCTTCATTTGCCGACGGTGAAACCGCCGATGCGAAACGTTGCTCGATTGCAGCGGCTAGACTCTGCGCGTCATACCTTTGCGGGTTGATTTTCTGCGTGTTCGCGATCGAGGAGTCAGTGAGTGTCATTCTGCGTTCACCCATCAGCGGCCCCCTAATTGTTGTGCCGCGAGTTGCAGCAGATGGTGAACCGGGGCAGGAACGTACACCCCCAGCAAGACCACAGGCACAGCAGCAACCCACACGGTGAAGCGGCAGCTTGCGGGCAGTACTCCGGTCGAAACTTGTGCTGCCGGTTCGCCCATCACCATACGGTTGACATGCGACAGAATGGCCACGAAGGCGATGACAATCAAGACACCGAGCACGGCAACTACAAGTTTGTGCCCAGCCTGAACTCCGGCGGAGAGGATGGAAAGTTCGCTCAAGAAAATCGGGAATGGAGGAGCGCCGGCGATAGCCAGGGAAGAGAGCAAGAGCGCCCCGCCAGCAAAAGGCGAAACCCGAAAGAGTCCGCGCACCGACGCAATCTCGCGCGTGCTCAGGATCAGCAGCATGGCCCCGGCGACATAGAAGCAAAGCGACTTGGTAATGGCATGATTGAGGATTTGCGAGACCGCTCCAAAATCCGCCGCTTGGGTTGCCATGCCCGCGGCAGTCAGGATGATGCCCATATGTTCGACGGTCGAGAAGGCGAACATGCGCTTGTAATCGCGGACCTGGATCAAAAGAAAGGCGGCGATTCCGACGGAGACTAGACCCAGTGCGATCATCCAGTTACCAACCCGTGCCGCTGGAGAGGCCAGAACAATCGACAGGAAGCGCAGGATTACATAGAGCGGGACCGTGGTCTTTACCCCGGAGAGAACGGCGCACACCGGAGTGGGAGCTTGGCTGTGGGCGTCCGGCAACCAAGTGTGCATCGGCGCAAGGCCCGTCTTGGTCCCAAAACCAACGAAGACGAGCAAAAAGGACAGTTTCAGAAGACTTGGGTCCATGGAAGCCGCTGCGAGGCGAAGTCCTTCCCAAGTTTCCCAGGCTCCGCCACTGGTGGAACGGTACGTCCAAAACAGTAGAAAAAATCCCAGCAATGCGATGGGCGCGCCCATAATCGTAAGCACCGCGAACTTCCAAGCCGCTTCCAGCGCATTCGCGGTGTTATCGAAGCCGACCAACAGGACGCTGAAAAGTGTAATGAGTTCAACTGCGACCCAGACAAGATTCGGTTCTGCCAGCGATGGAACAGCCAGCAACGCGAAGGCCAGCAAGTTATAGTTTCCGTAAAACCACCATAAACGCCCCTCGTCGTGGCCATGCTGCATGTAACCATGGGCAAAAATTGATGCCAGCGCAACGACGAAGCTCACCAGTACCAGCATGAGAGCACTGAGGCCATCGGCTTCAAACCAGCCCGGAAGGGCAACAACCCGCCCGTGCTCGATCACTTGAGCGGAAACGTACACTGCTAGCGCAAAGCAGGCCGACGTGGACACAATCGTGACGGCCGAGGCATAGAGGCGGAAAGGCCGAATCGAACTCAGAAGCGCCGCCAGGAGAGGAAGCGCGAGGATTGCGATCAGCGTCATGCGGTCGCTTCCTCTTTGAGTTTGTCCAACGCTGCAGCCTCGGTGGTCCCGACAGTTTCTCGAATGTTGCGGGTGAGCAATCCGACCACTACGGCGATGAGAACGACGTCAACGGCAACCGCAAGCTCGGCGATGATTGGTAACTCGGGGGCGATAGCAATGCCGGCGAAAAAGGCTCCATTTTCCATCGCGAGAATTCCGATGAGTTGCGGAATCGCTTCCCGGCGCGCCACCAGCGAATACGCACCAATAAGAATCCCCGCCAGGCCGATCGGCAAGTTGACGCGGATCACTGGATCATGCGTCGTGGCCACAATCGGACCAATGAGAAACTCAGCAACTATTGTGAGCATGAGTGCCAGCAGCAACGAGGTTGGGATGTTGACTGCCTGTGCGATTTCGCGCCTCTCATAAAATTCAGCGGGCAGAAGACGCCGAAGTACCCATGGAATTGCCAGCACCTTTCCGATGATCGTAATCGCGCCGAGTGCCCAAAGATGAACCGACATCCGGCTATACGCGAGCAAAAATGATGACGCGGCCAGGAGCACAGACTGTGCCACAAAAAAACGCAGAACTCCCTGCACCTGCCGGGTTGCTACCATGGCGAACGCAGAAATGAGGATCAACCCCGCGCTTAGCGTGTTCAGGGCGTCCGGTATGGACGTCGACATCCCTTAGCCTCCTGGAAAAATACTCGTCACCATGGCTGCGACCGAAATGATGAATGCTGCTCCCAGAAATTCGCTGATCCGGAACAGCCGCAGCTTGGCGAGAGATGTTTCAATCACGACCAACACCAGCGAAAACAAAAGAATCTTGAAAAGGATTTGTGGAACCGCGGCAAGAACATTCGCAAGGGCGTGGCCGTGAGCCAGGCCCCACGGAGCAACTAGTACATTCAGAAAGATGCATGTCAGGACGAGGAACTTCATCTCGCCGCCCCATTTCATCAACGCCGCGCCCCGACCCGAAAATTCCAAACCTTTCGATTCATCGATCATCGCCAGTTCGAAGTGGCCCGAAGGGTTGTCCACAGGGATTCGTCCTCCCTCGGCCAAAATCAGCATAAGAAAAGCGATCAGCAACAGGACGTGCGCGGGCGAGAAGAAGGCGGCAGCGTTCGCCACCCATTTTTGTTGCACGATGTAAGGGATCGTCGATTGCGAGACAAATGAGACTGTGAAGAACACAATCATGAATACCGGCTCGGCGAGGAAACCGACCATGCGCGTCCGACTGGCTCCCATCGGCCCGTAAGGATTTCCTGTGTCCACCGCGGCAAGCGCGGCGAAAAATCCAGCGAGCCCCAGGAAAAAACCTCCGGCTAGCATGTCTCCCATAAATGCGAATACCAGCGGGTAGTCGGTCAGCACCGGAATCAAAATGGTGACGAAGATCGGCATCACAAACACCAGATAGGGAGTGACGCGAAAGATCCACGTCGTCTGATGCGATAGGATTTGGTCCTTGTGAAAGAGCTTCCAAATATCCCGATAGGGTTGCACGACAGAAGGGCCGCGCTTGCTTTGTACCATTTCCTTCAGGCGGGCAAGAACGCCCGCATACAAAGGCGCGAAGGCCAGAACGAAGAGGACTTGCAATAAGTTATATCCGATGGTCTCGATCATGATCGTGGACCCCGGACTTCAGAGGCTGAAACGAATGCCCGCTCAAGACGAGTTCCTGCGTCCACCCAATTGGGGAGTGAATGGTTTGGAGTGAATACTTGAATCCCTCGGACTTGGCGAGAAACTCCTCTCATCGTAGGTTCCTTACGAACCGAACTTCGATCCAAACGTCGGTTCAGGATTTGAGAGGAGTCATCAGCCGCCAGCAGCTGCGGCAGTTTACCCTGGAACACCAGGGCGGCAAACTCCATTGCCGCCATCATTCAAACACAGATGAATCGGATGCGGCAAGTGCCACGTCGGAAACGCATCATGTTTTCTGACCGCGGAGGCTGTTCATTTTGGATTTGATAAGAACGAACAGAAACCAAAAACCGTTGACTTCTCCCCTCGTCTTTGCTGTACTTAAATGCTTATCAACGGTGAAGGAGTTCACCGAAACCGCTGTTCCCACCACTTAGCCGGGGACAGCTGATGACTCCTGACAAGCGAGTGAATCCTTGTCGCGGAGTCATTCCCCGGCAACGGTTCCTCAAAATAAGCGACCTTTTGGAGTTACGGCCTCAATCTGGACGGCCCTGATCCCAATTGCGATCTCAACGCGGGTACGCCTCTTGAAGCGGAGCAAAGAACTCGAAAAGCAGTCTGGCCCAAACGGAACCCATGATGCCGGATTTCATTTTCGATCGTGAGGAGGAATGCCAGCGAATCCACCAGTTCCTGGCGAAGAGGCGTTCATTTCTCATTTACGGGCCATCGGGAGTTGGCAAAACACTTCTGCTCCGTAACGTGTTGCCCCCGTTTCGGTCGGTTCTCTATTGCGAAGACTCGGCGACGATCAACGTAGTATTTCGCAGTCTCGCGCGCAGTCTGCTGCGAGTGCAGAGCCCGCGCGCCTCCAAAGTGTTTCGCGATGAGGATGGGGTCGCAGCTAAATCCGCAGTCTCGCTGAAAGGAATTGTGATGGATTCGCTGAGAGAAGGCGAGTACTCGATTGTGCTCGACCATCTCAAGCGACCCTCGTACTCGTTTGCCTCGGCCGTTCGCGAAGTCATGGGATGGGGCTCGACACCGGTGAGCGCGGTGGCGCGTTCCAGCCACATGGAAGACACGGGCTTTCTCCAGCCGCTTTATGGCGACCGTTCGCAGAAGTGCGAAATCCGCAATTTTGACAACTCAACCGCTGAGCAATTTGCCCGGGAGCGGATCAAGCGCTCAGGCCTGTCGGGCGCGAACATCAGCGAATTCGTCGACAAAGTTCTGGAATTCAGCGGGGGGAATCCAGGAGCGATCATTGCATTGATCGATATGGCGGCTTGTCCAAAGTACCGCTCTGAAGAACACATCAAGATCTCGCCGCTATACATCGACTTTCGCATGAACGGGGGCGTTGCCAGGTGACGAACGGGTCCAATTCGCTCAATTCGAATCACGAGCGGCGCTTGAGCGTGACCTGCCGCCACATTGACAAGCTGCTGGCGGAGATGGAGAGCGCCCTAAACATCTCAACATCCAAGTTAGCTTTTCCGCAATACGTCGCGGATCTGAGTCCAGCCCAGCGTCGAGTGATCGAAGACTACATCGGGCGCATTCGTTCGCAGCTAGTTCGCGTGCTCGATGGTCAAGCAATTGAGCGCCCGCCCGCGGATATCCCCGTTTCGCGGTCTTTGCATTCCTATCTCACTTTCGTGGACATCGCCACCGAGGAACTAAAACCCGAATACATGCGCGGCTACGGAGAAGTTCCTCCCGCAGCCGCGGTCGAACTGAATGGCATCGCCGGAGAACTCCAGGGTTTGGTACGACAGCTCGATCAATATCTAATGCGCGGCTCAAGGGAAAACCTGCAAGAACGCTTGGAGAGGCTAGAACAAACTGGAGACGAGATCGCGGTTCTCAAGAAGCTGGAATCGGTCATCAGCGAGCACGGACTTGTCGAATTCCGGTCCACGTTGTCGATGATCCTGGACCGTCTGGAAGACAACAGTTTCGAAATCGCCATTTTCGGACGCGTTAGTTCGGGCAAGTCGTCTCTGTTGAATGCGATGCTTGGGATCGATGTGCTTCCTGTGGGCGTCACTCCAATTACCGCCGTTCCGACACGCTTACTGTTCGGCGAAACTCCCGTGGTCCACGTCTGGTTCGCCAATCGGACGCCCGAAGAGTTCGACATAGCGCACTTGCCTGAGTTTGTGGCGGAGCAGCTCAATCGCGGGAACGAGAAGCATGTGATCAGAATCGTGGTTCAGCTCCCATCGCCTCGCCTTCGCGAAGGCATTGCCTTCGTCGATACTCCTGGGCTGGGATCTTTGGCGACTCGTGGAATCGCCGAAACACTCGCTTATTTGCCGCGGTGCGATCTGGGCGTTGTTCTCATCGATGCCGGATCGACCCTGACTCCTGACGATCTTCAAACCATTCAGATTCTCTATGACGCGGCAATTCCAGCCATGGTCTTGTTGAGCAAGGCGGATCTGTTGACCCTCGAAGATCGCTCGCGAGTGATTGCATATGTCAAGGATCACATCAAAGAAGAGTTGAACCTGGACCTGGCAGTGCGCGCCGTGAGCGTGATGGCCGGAAGCAAAGATCTCGTGGCTCAGTGGTTCGAAGAAGACATCGCCCCCTTGTACAGTCAGCGTCAAGAATTGAAGCTGCGCTCGATCCGGCGCAAGCTGGGGGCGCTTCGCCAATCGATAGAGATGGCCTTGCGCAGTCGCTTGCGCCGCAAGGATCAAATCTCACCGAAGAAAGTAGAACAACTGCGTGTCGTCGAAGCTGAATTGCGTCACGCCAGTGGCCGTCTTGAGGAGATGAAGAAGATAGCGCGTGGCGTGGCGAACGACCTGGAATATTCAAGTACTCGGACATTGCGCTTTGCGGCCGCCACCGTAGTTGAGGCATGGTCCAAGCAAGGTGCCGAAGATGACGCAGTGCCGGGGATTGTGCGCGGCGCAGTGACATGGACGGTTCAGGAAGAAACCGAGTCTCTTCGCCGGCGTATGGACGCAATGGCCTACAAACTCCATGAAACTCTCCGCGCGACTGCCAAGGTGCTTGAGGTCGAGGACGTGCCTGGAGAACAGGAGTTCGCCGGCGTGGTGCGAGAAATGCCAGCCTTTGACCCAGGCGAACTCGATATCCACTTAACCCGGCCTTTCATGTTCGGCTTGCTCGGAGAAAATATTTCGAGATCGATGGTGAGCAAGCGCCTGGCGGGTATGATCGGGGGGCAACTCACGAAATGCTTATCCGCCTATCACGCTTTGCTGTATGACTGGTCGGAGAGAACTTTGGGTCAGATTCAACGGCGATTTGACGCTTATGCCAACGGCTACCGTGCTCAGGTAGAGAGGTTGGTGGGCGATCGCGTGTCGCCAGCCGAAGGGGAAGGCACCATTCGTCGCGACCTGGAAGGCTTGGTAGGCACCCGAACGGAGCCGACCGCGGCTCCCTGAGTGCCCCGTGAGTCTGTTGAAGTGAATTAAAAAAGAAAGGAACGAGGCGACTTGCTGAAATACGTGATGGTGGGTGTGGGAGGTTGTCTAGGTTCGATGTTGCGCTTCTTCGTGGGCAGTTATATCGGCACCAGAATGGGAACGCGGTTTCCCTACGGGACACTCGTGATCAACATTACCGGTTCGTTCCTGATCGGCCTGGTCTTTGCTTTGTTGACGGCCAGAACTCATTGGAGTCCCAACTGGCGATATCTAATCCCAATTGGCTTCATCGGAGGCTACACGACCTTCTCCAGCTTCGAATATGAGACTCTTCGTACGATCCAGGATGGCCAGATCGGCTTAGGACTTCTTTACGTGGCCCTGAGCGTGATCGTTGGGTTTGTTGCCGTCTGGGGTGGCGTTGTGGCAGGGAGGGCGATCCCATGAAAGCGGAAGCTTCAATGGCAGGAGCTAATGTAAGCCAGGCCTTCACCAAGGGAACATGTCCAATTTGCGCGATCCTGAAAGACTTTCAGTGGACATTGGTGGAAACAACTCGGCCCCAATCAGACCTACGCGTATGTAATTTCCACGGCTGGGCGCTCGCTCGATCCAGAGCGAAGCTTTCGCGCTCCACGCCTGGGGAAAGCGTCACGACCGTCTTCTTAGAAATGTTGAAGCCGCCCCTGGTGGGGAAAGTGAACAGCGATGAATGCACCTTGTGTCATCGTGTCCTGGAAGAGAAAGTCACTCGCTTGCGTGAGCTAGCGCAGAAGCTTCAAGGGACAATGTTCGCGCAGTGGATGAAGAGTCAGGGCACTCTTTGTCTGGAGCACGGCCGGAAGGTGAAGGAATTTGTCCCATTGCGCCTGCGAGCGCGGGTTGACGAAATCGTAGAGCGAAATCGAGCCGAGTTGCAGCAGGAACTCGAAAGCTTCCTGGAACAGCTAAAACAGGGAATTCACGAGGGCGGAGGCCTTTTAGGTCGTGCCGCTGAGTTTTTGGTGGGTCAAAGAGGACTCTAACGACGGAGGAAAATGTGCTGACACCAGGGCCGGGGAAGAAGGTCGGCATTTACGTAGCTGAGGACCAGCGGTACCACGGGAGTGCTGCCTATGCAGCGGTACTGGATTTTCTCTTTTTCCATGGCGTATCGGGCGCAACCGTGACGCGTGGCATTGCCGGATTTGGGGCAGATCATCACATGCAAACGACCAGTCTCGTTGACCTGGCGGTCCATCTGCCTGTCAAGATCGAGTTCATCGAAACTGCGGAGAAAGTCGAAGAGTTACTACCCAAACTGCAAGCCATGGTAGGTGCCGGACTGATTGAGATGCACGACACCACAATCGTCAAACCTGCCGAGAAGAAACAAAAACATCCTGCCGCTGCGAAGCCTGCCCTGAAGAGTGAGGGCAAAGCCAAGATGATGCGCATCTACATTGGCGAGAATGACAAGTGGAATGGCAAGCCGTTGTACGAAGCCATCGTCAATGGTCTGCGATCCAACGACATTGCTGGCGTAACGGTTTACCGCGGGATTCTGGGTTATGGCGCCAATCGCAGAATTCACAAGGACGCCGCGCTGAGCCTTTCCCATGATCGGCCTATCCTGCTGTCTGTGGTTGATACGGAAGAGAAACTGAAGGCCTTTATGCCGATTCTGGACCAAATGGTGAAGCAGGGTTTGGTCGTGCTATCCGACGCGGATGTCATCAAGTACACGCATAATTATGAGAACGCCGAGCGGCGCCAGGAGACACGAATATGAAACTCGAAGGAAGAGCCAAAATGTTGCGTATCCATTTTGGCGAGGATGATAAGTGGCACGGCAAACCACTATACGAGGCCATCGTAGCCAAGTGCCGGAAACTCGATATCGCCGGTGCCACGGTGTTTCGCGGGATCGAGGGCTACGGAGCCAGCACTCTCATTCATAAAAAGCATCTGCTGCGCTCTTCCGATCGGCCCATCATGGTTTCAGTCATCGATACGGGGGAAAAAATCAGCACCCTTATTCCTGCCCTGGATGAAATGGTGGATGAAGGACTGATCGCAATGTCTGACGTGGAAGTAATCCGCTATGTGCACCAGGAAGGACTGCGCTCTCCAGCTTCCTAGCCAACAGGATGGAACAAGACCAGTAACGGTCGATCTATGACGACAGAGTCCAGAGGGAGATCGCTGCTTGACAAGCCCGCTTCCGCGCGTTTGGCATCAGTCCCGCCCGAGGATCGCCACGAGGCCCACGGAAATTCTCACGGAGAATCAGCACTCATGCGGCTGGCGGAGTTCGCCGACCAGTTCAACGCCCAGCAAGTCGCTGCCGATGCGCGGTCCGTGGCAGAACGGGTATCGGAGGGACGCTTCTACGTTGCTTGTATCGGTCAGTTCAAGCGTGGCAAATCATCTGTCCTGAATGCGCTGGTAGGCAACAGCGTACTCCCGACTGGAGTTGTGCCGGTTACTACCGTGCCGACGATCGTGCGCTACGGAAACCATGCGGCCGCTCGGGTGCGCTTTGAAGCCGCTGGCAGCTGGACGGACATTCCGGTTAAGAGCGTCGATGAGTACGTGTCCGAAGAGAAGAACCCCGAGAACGCGAAGCATGTCGCGGCATTGGAAATCTTTGTGCCGAGTCCGCTGCTTGCGACCGGCATGTGTTTCGTCGACACGCCTGGGTTGGGATCTGTGTTCACCGGCAATACGGCAGCGACGCAGGCTTTTATTCCTCATATTGATGCGGCGCTGGTCGTGATCGGCGCGGATCCTCCGTTAGCGGGAGAAGAGCTTGCACTGGTTGAAGCAGTCGCGCAGCACGTCGACGATCTCATTATCACCGTAAACAAGGCGGATCGCACCACGGACACAGAGCGAGCCGAAGCGGTGGCCTTCGCGCGACGCCAGCTTGAAAAGCGACTCACCCAACATTCTGTCGGACCTTTGTTTGAGATCAGCGCGGCAGAACAGCATGAACATCGGGGAACGGGACGAGACTGGGAGAAGCTGGTCGCTTCTCTAAACCACTTGATCGAAGGCTCGGGCCGTCGTTTGATTCAGGCAGCCTGCGAACGTGGACTCGAACGGATCAGCGAGCAGCTTCTTGTGATCATCTCGGAAGAGCGCGAGGCACTTCAACGGCCGATCGAAGAGTCGGAAACTCGCATCGCCGCATTGAAAAAGACCATTTGCGATGCCGAGCGTTCGATGAGGGAGCTCGGGTATCTTTTCATGGCTGAACAACAGCATATTTCAGACATGTTCGTCGATCGTCATAAGACATTTCTCACACGCGCACTGCCGCAGGCGCAGAAGGAATTCGACATTTCGCTGCAATCGATATCTGGCTGGCTCGGTCCATCGTATCGCCGGCGCACTTTCCACGAGGCGCAAGAATTGACGGGGCGTTATGTCATGCCATGGCTGAAGCCCGAGCAGGAAGCGGCAGAGAGTGAATATCGGCGCGTTGCGTTGCGGTTCGTAGAAATGAGCAACGAGTTTCTAAAGAAACTTGCGAACGCCGGTATTCCCGAATTGGCGCGGATGCCCCACGCTCTCGATCCCGAACGCGGCTTTCGGGTACCCTCTGAATTCACGTTCTACGAGTTCAGAGACGTCGCGCAGCCTGCCTCACCACTGCGCTGGCTGGCCGACCTGGTTCTTGGTTTGGGGGGTGCCCGGTGGATCATTCGGAACCAGGCCCAAGAGTTTCTCACTAGGCTGCTCGAAACCAACAGCACTCGCGTGCAGAGCGACGTTCTCAACCGCGTTCAAGAGAGCCGAGGGGAGTTAGAAACTGAGATTCGCAAACTGCTTCATGAGGTAAGCCGGATTGCCGAACAGGCCTTGGCGCGCGCCCGAAAAGTAAAAGAAGACGGCGAGCCTGCGGTTCAGGCCGAATTGAATCGCTTGGATGGGTTGGAACAGGAAGTGACTGCGCTCACCGAATCCACAAAGGTAAATACCGAGCGGGTGTGAATCCGATTCGAATTAACTGCTCGTTGTTGGTCCGGCAACAACCGTCTGATCCTCAATTCCAAATACCTTGTTGTATAAATCTTGGTCGTAACTGGTCTGTAGGGGCTCACCTTCTGCCGCCTTGAAAGTTCGCCTTCCATCCGTTTCTCGTTTGGCACTCAGGAAAACACCTTTGTCCTTCTCGTTGAAGAAGCGCCGCGCAAATGCGCACAAGTGAGTTACGCAGAAGACTTTCATCCCCTTTTCCAGTAAGGGCCGCACTATCAGTGTCGCGATCTCTGAGCTTTCTCGCTCGTTCGTCGCTGCGAATGATTCATTGAAGAGGAAGATCGAATTCGGGCCAATGTGCTCGGCGATTTCACTCATCCGCGCGAGTTCCTCATCAAGTTTCCCGCTCTTCGTGGTCGCATTTTTTTTCCGCTTGTAGTGTGTAAACAGGATAGAGCAGACTTCAGCCTTAAAATCCCGGGTCCTTAACAGGACGTACCGGTTCAATTCCGGTTCCGGGCACCAACCGCCGCGATTCCAATCCCGGCATTTCGACACGCTGCCAAATCGGCGGCTCGACTTCTTCCATCTCTCCGAATAAGGTATTCAGCTAGGGTGCAGGAATAAGGTACGGGAATATGGACCGCCGTCAATTTGCCAAGCTCTCCGGCTTGTCGCTCGGTTGGATGTGTTTGCCATCGTATGCTCAAACGATTAGCAGCTCATCGAAGCCGGTTGGATTTGCGGCCGTTGGCTTGGGAAGAATTTCAGACATCTTCATGCGCGCCTGCGCGAATTCGCGGACGGCGAAAATTACAGGGCTCGTGACCGGCCATCCCGACACGAAGGGTGTGAGGTACTCGGCGATGTACGGCGTTCCGAAGACGTCGATCTATACGTACGGGACGTTCGACAGCATCCGCGACAACAAAGAGATTGACGCCGTCTACATCGGTTTGCCCAACAGCATGCATTGCGAGTACACGGTGCGGGCGGCGCAGGCGGGCAAGCACGTGCTGTGTGAAAAGCCGATGGCTATCTCGAGCGCCGAATGCCGGCAGATGATCGATGCCTGCCGCAAGGCCAACGTCAAACTGATGATCGCCTATCGCGTGCACTATGATCCGCTGTGGATACAGACCTTCCAGACGATCTGGTCGGGAAAGATCGGTCCAGTGGAAGCCTTTCAGGGCGGCTTCGCCGGACAGATGCGTGCGGGCGAGTGGCGGCTTACCAAAAAGCTGGGCGGCGGTGGCGCGCTGCTTGACTTGGGGATTTATCCGCTGAACACGATTCGCCATTTCGCTAAAGAAGAGCCCACGGAGTTCACGGCGGTGGTGGCGACGCGCGACCGCGACGGCCGCTTCACCGAAGTCGAGCAGTCGATGGAATGGACAATGAAGTTTCCGTCGGGAATCATCGCCTCGTGCGGGTGTTCGTATGGCCAGCGCGGGCCGAATTTCCTGAATATCAATGGCGACACCGGTTACCTCGCGGCCGAACCGGCCTTCAGCTATGAGGGTTTGCACATGCGCGGAGAAGTTGGCGGCCAGCTGGTCGACCAGCTCAGCGGCGGGAAGCTTCCGTATCAGTTCGTCTATGAGGCGGAGCATTTCGCTGATTGCATCCGCAATAACAAGGAGCCCGAATCGCCGGGCGAAGAGGGCCTCAAAGATATGCTTGCCATCGAGGCGATCTATAAAGCAGCGGGGGCGCCGATTGCGTAGCGGCGAATGATCGGAAGATGAGCGGTTGAAACGGAAGGAAGAGTAATGATGAAATCGTGGACGGCGGCGCGATGGTTGGGGGCGCTTCTCTCTTTATTTTTATTTCTGATTTGTAGCTGGAGCGCGCTGGGACAGGAGCGGCCCAAAATCACCAGCATCTCGCACCTCAGCGTCTACACCTCGGATGCAGCGAAAGCCGAAGAGTTTTATGTGCATGACCTCGGCGGCATGAAGGCGATCGATCCGCAGAATGCTGCCGGAATTCGTTACTACTTCAGCTCGGTGCAGTTCATCGAAGTGTTACCGCTGCCGACAGGCACAAGCTCGGTGAATCGTCTGGATCATGCCGGCTTTAATACGACGAACGCGGAAGCATTGCGAAAATATCTTGCGGCCCATGACATCGAGACTCCGCCCGCGGTGACGAAGGGAAGCGATGGAAGCCAATATTTCGAAGTGAGCGATCCCGAAGGAAATCGCGTGCAGTTCGTGCAACCGCCGGCGCATCCGATTTCGGTGCCGACGAATCCGTTGAGCAACCACATGATTCATATTGGCTACATGGTGCACGACGCAACGGCCGAAGACGCGTTTTACCGCACCGTGCTCGGCTTTAGGCCTTACTGGCATGGCGGCATGAAAGATGGCGCGACCGATTGGGTATCGCAGCAGGTGCCCGACGGCACCGACTGGCTCGAATACATGCTGGTGAAGGGGCCGGAGAAAACCGGTATTCCGCCGACGATGTCGCTGGACACGCTGGGCGTGCTCGATCATTTTTCTTTGGGCGTGCCGAACATGGAGAAAGCAGTTACGCTGCTCTATGCGGGCGACCGCGTGACGGTGAAGCATTCGCCTCCGCAGATTGGGCGCGACGGAAAATGGCAATTCAATCTGTTTGATCCGGATGGAATTCGCGTGGAGCTGATGGAATTTCAGCCGGCCACGAAACCGTGCTGTTCTTCATTCCTGTTGGCCGGTCCCGTCAATTGACGGATGAGCATTGGGCAAGCTCCAACCTTGTGAGGAACGATGAACTACAAGATGTTGGCCCACCTCTTGTTGCTGGCGGTGGCCAGTTTGACAACCTTCTCGGCGGCGCAAAACGATTCAACTCCCGCCTACAAGAACACGAAGCTTTCTTTCGAAGAGCGGGCGCGCGATCTGGAACAGCGCATGACGCTCGGAGAAAAGATTTCGCAATTGGGCCACACCTCGGATGCTGTCCCGCGGCTGGGCATTCCCGAATACAACTGGTGGAATGAGGGATTGCACGGCGTAGCGCGGGCCGGCGTGGCGACGGTGTTTCCACAGGCGATCGGGCTGGCGGCAACGTTTGACGACGCGCTGCTGTTCAAAGAAGCGGACGTCATCAGCACTGAATTTCGGGCAAAATACAATGCCGACAAAGGCAAAGACGGATCGAGCGTCTGGTACAAGGGCCTGACGGTGTGGTCGCCGAATATCAACATTTTTCGCGATCCGCGCTGGGGCCGGGGACAAGAAACCTACGGCGAAGATCCGTATCTGACGTCGCGCATGGGATTAGCCTTCGTCAAAGGTCTGCAGGGCGATGATCCGAGATATTTAAAAACCGTATCGACGCCGAAGCACTTTGCCGTGCATAGCGGTCCTGAAGCGACGCGGCACGAAGTGGACGTCACGGTTTCACGGCACGACATGGAAGACACCTACCTGCCAGCGTTTCGAGTAACGGTAATGCAGGGAAAAGCGGACTCGGTGATGTGCGCCTATAACTCGGTCAACGGACAGCCGGCATGCGCTAACCACGTCCTGCTGCAGGAGCACTTGCGCGACGATTGGAAGTTTAACGGCTACGTGGTCTCCGATTGCGCGGCGGTTGAAGACATCAGCGCGCACCACAAATACAAGCCGACACAGGAAGAAGGCGTGGCGGCGGCGCTCGAAGCCGGAACCGATCTCATCTGCGGCTCTCCGCAGACTCGCGTGGAACTGGAGCGCACGGCGGCATTGAATGCGGTGCATCAGGGGATCTTGCCGGAATCAGTGATTGACACCGCCGTTACCAGAACGCTAACGGCGCGCTTTCGCCTCGGCATGTTCGATCCGCCGGAGATGGTTCCATGGTCGAAGCTGGGCGCGTCGGCCAACGATACGCCAGCTAATCGGGAACTCGCGCTGCGGGCTGCTCGCGAATCGTTGGTGCTGCTGAAGAATGAGAATCATTTTCTCCCGCTAAAGAAAACCTATGCGAGGATTGCTGTCATCGGGCCAGACGCCGACAGTCTCGATGCGCTGGAAGGGAATTACAACGGAACGCCGTCGGCTCCGGTCACGATCCTTGCGGGAGTGCGCCAACGCTTCCGGCACTCAGCGATTCGTTACGTGGAAGGGACAGGACTGATTGGGCCGGTGGTGAAGCCGATTCCCACGTCGGCGCTCTATACGAGCGCGGCGCGGAAGCGCCATGGGCTGAAGGCAGAATACTTCGACAATATCAATCTGCAAGGCGAATCGGTGATGCGTCGCACCGATGCGAACGTCAACTTCGTATGGGGATTCAATGGCGTGTCTCCGAACCTGACAAAGAATTATTCGGTGCGCTGGACGGGCGTGTTGGCGCCGTCAAAAACCGACGACTATATCGTGGGATTCACAGGACAAGATGGCTATCGCGTTTGGATCGATGGCCAACCGCTGGTTGACGACTGGACGAGGCATCGGCCATCGACCACGCAGACGAAGGCGATTCGCCTGGAAAAAGGCAAAGCGTACGCGATCAAAATCGAATACTTTCAAACCTTGCGTTCGGCGGAGGCGAGATTGGTTTGGGGCGTGCCCGGACTTGAAGAGAGCGAGGCCGTGCGAGCGGCTCGCACGTCTGACCTGGTGGTGATGGTGGTGGGACTCTCAGCGCGCGTAGAAGGCGAAGAGATGAAGGTGAAGGCCGAAGGCTTTTCAGGCGGAGATCGCACCAGCCTCGATCTGCCGACTCCGCAAGAGCAATTGCTGGAAAGCGTCTGCGCTGCAGGCAAGCCGGTGGTGCTGGTGTTGACGAACGGAAGCGCGCTGTCGGTGAACTGGGCCAACGATCACGATCAAGTGCGCGCGATTCTCGAAGCCTGGTATCCCGGAGAAGCCGGCGGTGCGGCGGTGGCCGAGGGGCTGGCTGGCGATTTCAGTCCCGCGGGCCGTTTGCCGGTTACTTTCTATAAGAGCGTCGATCAGTTGCCGCCTTTCGACGATTACTCGATGGCCGACCGTACCTATCGCTATTTCACAAGTGATCCGCTTTATCTCTTTGGCTATGGCTTGAGCTACACGATTTTTCAGTACAGTCATCCGCAAGTGAGCAGCGAATCGATCACCGCCGATGACGCGGTGACCATTTCGGCGGACGTTGCCAATCGCGGCTCGATGGATTCAGACGAAGTGGTGCAGCTTTACTTGACGCACCAGGGCGTGCCGGGCGCGGCGCTGAAAGAGCTTCGCGGCTTCCAGAGGATTCATCTTGCCCGGGGACAAATGAAGACCGTGTCATTCACCTTGAGCGGCCGCGATCTTGGCATTGTCGATGCTGACGGCAAACATAAGATCGCGAGCGGCACCGTCAGGGCATGGATCGGTGCCGGGCAGCCCACGGCAGCGGCGAATCAGGCGGCTGGCAGCCAGGATGGCGTGAGCGCAACGTTCAGCATCTCGTCGGAGAAAACGCTGCCCGACTGAGGATCTGAGCGCAGGTTGGAAATTTTGGAATCCCGATCATATTTTTGGGAATCGAAAAGCATATAAGCGGGAGTGGATCTAATTTCCTTCATCACCCTAACTGCAATTGCGCGCACGATTAGAGGTTGTTGAGCATGGCAGACAAACCGGATCCCAAAGCAACTGAACTCTCTCCGAAAGCTGTCTCCAGACGAAACTTCATTAAAGGAGTGATCACGAGTGGAGTAGCCGTGTCGTCCGCCGGGTACTTGTTTCGCGCGTCGTCGCTGCTGCATGGACAACCTGTCCCAAGCGGCGTGGGCGAGCGTTTGCTTACGTTAAGCGTCAACGGTCAGCTACGGCGCGTCGACGTCATGAAGCAGGAGACGCTGGCTTCGACACTGCGCTACAAGCTGGGACTGACCGGCACGAAATTGGGATGCGATCGTGCCGAATGTGGATCGTGCACGGTCCTGATCGATGACATTCCTCATTATTCCTGTTCGGTCCTGACGCACACGGTGCGCGGCCGCAAAGTGCTGACCATCGAAGGCCTGGCCAAGGCTGACGGAACGCTCCATCCGGTGCAGCAGGGCGTGATCGATGAACAAGGCTTCCAGTGCGCCTTCTGCATGTCGGGGTTCATCATGGCGACGGTCGGTTTCCTCAGAACAAATCCGACTCCGACCCGTGAGGAGTTGGCAAACGGCATCTCGGGATGCCTGTGCAGGTGCCAGGACTACAACAAGATTCTGACCGCGATGATGCGCGGCGCCGAGAACTTGCGGAGGTCGAACCTTGCATAACGACGATAAGAACTCAGAGAGCAAAACGGATCGTAAAAAGGCTGTCGTGCCTGCAAAAACTTCCTCCACGAACGGCGAGCGCGAGTACGGCATCGGCCACAAACTGATCGGCAAGGATTATCCGACGCCCGATCTGCACGCGAAGGTGACAGGCCAAGCGAAATATGCGGAAGACTTTCGCGCCGACGGAATGCTCTTCTGCAAGTTGCTGCTCAGTCCGATGCCCCATGCCCGGGTAAAGCAAATTCATGCCGAGCGGGCGCTGGCGATGCCGGGCGTGAAAGCGATGCTCACGGCCCGCGATCTTCCCGCTCCCGCAGACACGCTTACCGATAACGGCACCGTGATCAAGGCGAGCAAGTGGGGTGACCGTGGCCTTACCATGGAGCCGGTTTTTCAAGGCGATCCGATCCTGGCCGTGGCTGCGGTTGACGAACTCACCGCCGCCGAGGCCATCGAGAAAATCGACATCGATTTTGAGCCGCTTCCATTCGTTACCGATCCGCTCCAGACTCTCCGCCCCGGCGGCCCGAATCCGCGCACGGATGGAAATATATGGTATCGCCCCGCTGCGGGGGGTTCACAAGGGCATGGCGCACCTGAGGTCACGGAGCTTAAATGGACGGAAGCCGACTTCGCAGAAGAGAAGTTCGGGCGTCTGCCCATGGGCAACACTCCCGACGAATGGTCGTTCGGAGATGTCGATTCGGGCTTCAAGAATGCGGCACTCATTCTTGATGAGACGTTCGTTACGCCCGATACCAGCCATCAGACGCTAGAAACGCGCAGTGCGATGGCGTACTGGCAGAATGGCAAAGTCTACATCCATACCGGCACGCAAAGCACCGCGCAGACTTTGCCGGCTATTGCGCGCTGGCTAAACATCGATCCCGAAAAAATTGTTTTCATCAGTGAGTATACCGGCGGCGGTTTTGGCAGCAAGATCACCGGCGGCGTCACGATGATCGTTCCCGCGCTGCTGGCGAAGAAAACGAATTCTCCGGTGATGATGCGCATCAGCCGTGAGGAAGAAACGTTCATCGGGCGCGCCCGGCCCAGTTTTCAAGGCCGCATGAAAGTCGGCTTCTCGAAATACGGACGCATCACCGCGATAGACATGTTCGTAATCTGCGACAACGGTCCCTACGATGCCGTTGGCGATGCGCCGTCATCCGGCCGCATCGTCTCACTGCTTTATCAGCCGCAGGCGATGCGCTGGCGTGGATTGACGGTTTTGACGAACACGCCGCCGCGCAGCGCGCAAAGCTCTCCTGGAGGACTGCAGGGCATTGTCATCATCGAACCGATCATCGCGAAAGCCGCGCGCAAGCTGGGGCTCGACCAGGTGGCAATCCGCCGTATCAACTGTCCCGAAGGCAAAGCGCCCTTCGGACCGCCGGTCCAGGGAACGATGCCGCACGCCACCAGCGCCTTCCTCAAAGAAGCGCTCGATCGCGGCTCCGAGCAGTTCAAATGGGGTGAGAGAGTTGCACGCACTCCTAAAAGAATCGGAACAAAGATTCGCGGCGTCGGTGTCTCGCTCAGCTGTTACGTCGGCGGCACGATCGGATTCGACGGACTTTTAGTCATCAGGCCCGACGGTCGAATCAGTTTCCAGTCTGGAATCGGCAACCTAGGCACGGAGTCAGTGATTGACGTTCACCGCGCCGGCGCGGAAGTTCTGGGCGTGCCGTGGGAAAAATGCGACGTGGTGTGGGGCAACACGACGAGGAATCTTCCTTTTACTTGCGTCTCAGGGGGCAGCCAGACAACTCACGCCATGACGCGAGCCGCACACGCGACCGCGATGGACGCGAAGAAAAAGTTGCAAGAGATCGCGGCCAAGAAGCTGGGCGGCAAGCCCGAGCAATACGAGGTTGCCAATGAACGCGTCTTCCGCAAGGGCGGTGGCGCTGGGATGAGCCTGGCTCAAGCCGCGAAATATGCGATCGAGCTGGGCGGAATTTATGATGGTCACGAACCACCGGCCGATGTCCACAAGTTGACCAAGGCATCAATGGCGGCCTTGGCAGGCCAGGGTCTGGTGGCGGCGGCGAAAGACAATTACCCGCGCGATGGTTCAACATTCTCTTACGTTGCCAGCTTCGCCGAGGTCGAAGTCGATGTCGAAACCGGCAAGTATTACATCACGGACTTCCTGGCTTCAGCCGATGTTGGGACGGTGATTCATCCGCGCGCGCTTGGCGGGCAGGTGCTTGGCCGCTCGACGCTAGGCATTGGACACGCGATCGGCCAGAAGTGGGTGTTCGATCCGCATTACGGCGAGATGCTGTCGAAGCGTTTCTACCAGAGCAAGCCGCCAACCATTCTCGACGTGCCGGTTGATATGCAATGGACGGCGCTTGATATCCCGGACCCGGAAACGCCCGTGGGCGCTCGCGGTGTTGGCGAGCCGCCGGTCGCAGGCGGATGCGCGTCAATCTTGAATGCGCTCTCGGATGCACTGGGAGACGAAATATTTCAGCGTGCGCCGGTGAATGCCGACACGATTCTGACTTCGTTCGAAGCAGGACGTCCGATGCAGCATCCGCTGATGGCGCACATTTGATGGAGAGTGAGGCGTAGCGATGGCTGTAATACGAGACGTAATGCCCGCTTTCGAACTGTATCAGCCGGCGTCTGTCGCCGATGCGCAGAAGTTGCTCGCGGAACACGGCTCCGCTGCCTGGGTGCTGGCCGGAGGGCTCGACAGCTTCGACTGGCTCAAAGACCGGATTAAAAAGCCGAAGGTCGTCGTCGATCTGAGCGGCATCGAGGGGTTGCGCGGAGTGCGCTCTATGAGCGACGGCATCGAAATTGGCGCCATGACCACGCTGAGCGAGGTGGTGAATCATGCGGAAATTCGGCAGAAATATGGTCTGCTGGCGGAAGCCGCGGAATTGGTTGCGTCACCGCAAATCCGCAACCAGGGAACAATCGGCGGCAATGTTTCGCAAGACACACGTTGCTGGTATTACCGCAGCGGTTGGCCGTGTTACCGCGCGGGCGGCAATATTTGCTATGCCGATACGCCTGAGGGCCGCAACCGCGAGCACGCGATTCTTCACGCCGAGCGGTGCGTCGCGGTGAATCCTTCGGATACGGCTCCTGCGCTGATCGCGCTCGATGCCAAGTTTGTTCTCCGCACGCCGGAGGGTGAGCGCGTGGTTGATGCGGAAGATTATTTTGTTGGTCCCGACATCGACATTACCCGTCTGCACATTCTGCGGCCGGGCGATCTGCTGACCGCGATTCGCATTCCGTCCACGTGGGCGGGCGCGCAATTTTATTTTGAAAAAATCCGCGATCGCAACGTATGGGACTTTCCGCTTATGAACGTTGCTTCGGCGGTGGTGACCTCAGGCGACAGAATTGAACGGATTCGAATCGCCGTCAACGCCGCCGCGGCGCGTCCACTACGATTAAAGGCGGTCGAAGACGCGGTGCGGGGCAAGCCGCGGACCCCGGAAACCGGTGCGATGGCTGGCAAAATCGCCGTCGAGGGAGCGGTTCCATTGCAGTTTAATGCCTACAAGATCCCGCTCATGAGGAATTTGGTGAAACGCGCCATCGGCGGCGTACAGGAGGCCACATGGGCATCCTAGAATGGGCGACCAACCCATGGGGACAAAGAGTCCCAATCCATATTGCATGGTTCCTGATCTGGGTCGCGTTAATTGTGGGACTGCTCTTTCTAATCGTTCACGCCATCTGGCTCAACTATTTCGCGCGGGAAAAGGAATTTGCCGGCGATATTACTCCGACGGTTGTTGCCAGAATTCCCAAACAGGTTCCACGACATTCGCTGGTGGCGCGCCTGTTTCACTGGATCATGGCTGCGTCCATGTTCACACTGCTGTTTACCGCGTTCCTTCCGAAGGTGGGCGTGCAGTTTAACTGGGTCACGTATCATTGGATCGCCGGCACGGTCCTGACTATTTCAATTCTCTTTCATGTGATTCACGCTTCGTTCTGGCTCGATTTCTGGGCAATTTGGCCTGATAAAACAGACATCGAAGACGCGAAGAGAAGAGTGCGGAGATTCTTTGGAATATCCGCTCCGCCACCGCGAAAATTCGCCAAGTATCCGCTCGAGAACAAGCTCTACCATGGCGCCATTATGCTGAGCGGCCTTGCCGTGATCTTTACCGGCGTCTTCATGATGTTTCGTGTGCGAACCATTTTTTTCCCACGGAATCCGTATCTGTTCAGCGACATGACCTGGGGGTTGATGTATGTTCTCCACGGTCTGGCGGGGGTAGGATTGATCGCGCTGGTCATGATGCACGTCTATTTCGGACTCAGGCCCGAGAAGCGCGACATTACCAAAGCAATGATCTATGGCTGGATGGATCGCGACTTCTATCTGAAAGAACACGATCCCGAACGATGGGTAGTTGAAACCTCCTCGTCGTCGACGTTGAAGTAGAATGTAGCCAATAGAATAGACGGAACAGTTTAAGCGAAAGATGCGAGGGCAATCGGTGCTGGACGACATCGGCAAGCGTTGTGAGTCTGTCGAGGAGTGCTACGAGTTCCTGCTGGCCTACGCCGCGCAAGGCCTGCCAAGCGACCGCGGCAGCGAGTCAGGCGGACAGGTTCGTGACTTCCTGCAGAATGCCGTCAAAGCTCTGACGGGACTTGCAGAAACCTGCGCCGGAGTTGTCAAAGAAGAAGGCATTGAGCCTACCGACAAATATCTTGCGTTCTTCGCTGTGCTCGATCGTGACGCGCGCGATTCTCTGGCCGCCATCGAGATGGTTTTAGCGCAGCCTGAAATCGGTTCACAACTAATCGACAATCTGAATGCTTCGATTCATCTCCGCGCACTGCTCACCGATTTGTTTCTGATAACGGAAATTCTGAGCAAACAAAAAACGGCGGCGGCGCAGGAAGTCGCGGGCCGGAGCGAATAAAAGCTGGGTTGGACGACGTTTGGCGCGCGCGATTTGGGCTGGGGTCTCGGCGCCGACTAAATTTCCGATCGCGTCGCTCGCGTCATCAGGTCTTCGATCGCCTGTTGCGGCGACTTGCCATTGTCGAGGATGGCGAACATCTGTTCCGTAATCGGCATCTCGACGTTCTTCTTGCGCGCCAGGCCCACCGCAGCTTTGGTGGTGAATACGCCCTCGGCTACCGCGCCGTGCATGCCCGCGATAATGTCGGCCAGTTTGCGGCCTTTGCCCAACTCTACGCCGACGCTGCGATTGCGCGAGAGATCTCCCGTGCATGTCAGAACCAGATCACCCAATCCGGCAAGTCCCGCCATGGTTTCTAGCCGGCCACCACACGCCACGACAAGACGGGCCACTTCGGCCAGCCCTCGCGTGATCAGCGCGGCCACGGAATTATGCCCCAGCCCAAGGCCGTCGCAGACGCCCGCCGCGATGGCGATGATGTTCTTCAGCGCGCCGCCCAGCTCCACGCCGATCACGTCGTCGTTCGTGTAAACGCGAAAGCGCGAATCGTTGAAAGCCTTCTGCACCGAGCGCGTGACCTCGCCGTCCACCGACGCCACCGTCACCGCCGTCGGATCGCCGCGCGCGACTTCTTTCGCAAACGACGGCCCGCTCAGCGCTGCAATGCGAGGCGTGAATCTGCAGATGCGCAACACGTCGCCAATCACCTCCGTCATGCGCAACAAGGTTCCGTCTTCTAAACCCTTGGTGCAGCTGACGAAAAGCGTCTCCGACCGCAGCCTCGGCGCCATGCGTCCAAACAATGCGCGACAGTGCTGCGACGGCATCACACTGACGACGATCTCTGCGCCCTCTAGCGCATGATCTAGGTTGCAGGTTGCCGTGACTGATTCTGGCAGGGCGAAACCAGGCAGAAAATGTTGGTTGATTCGGCTCCGCGCAATCCCTTCGACGACCTCAGGTTCGTTCGCCCAGAGCCGGATCTCGTGCCTGAAATCGTTTGGCCCCTTGCGTCCGAGCACGATCGACAAGCCCGTGCCCCAAGCGCCTGCCCCGATGATGGCAACGCGGCTCATGAGCGCGTTGCTCCCGAAGCGCCCGATGCTGTCCCGGACTTTGAGCCGATTTGTGATTCCGTTCCCGCGGCGATTCGGCCGATGTTTTGCCGATGCCTCCAGATAACGAGCGCCGAGACCAACATGATCAAAATAAGTTGTCGTGAGTCCGTGTATTCATGAAGCGCCCATGCCAACAGAGGAAAAGCCGCAGCGACGGCAACCGAACCGAGCGAAACGTAGCGAAATGCAACCGCAATCAGTAAAAACAACACTACCATGCACAAGATCGACTTAGGCGTGAGCAATACGAAAGCTCCAAGACTGGTGGCGACTCCCTTGCCACCGCGAAACTTGAGCCAGACAGGGAAGAGGTGGCCAACCACCGCGAAGAGCGCAGCAAAAGTCATCACAAGTTCGGGGCGAGGAGCATTTGCAAAACTGCGCGTCAATATAACTGCAGCCAACCCCTTGGCTGCGTCGAGAAAAAGCGTAGCAATGCCAAGCGCAGGAGATTTGCGCGCTACGTTCGTAGCGCCGATATTTCCGCTGCCGCCGCCACGCACATCTTCGCCCTTGAAAATCCGGACCAGCAGATACCCAAAGGGAATCGACCCGAGAAGGTAGCTGACCGCGCCGGCGATGATGTAGAGAGTCATGTTCAAATTTCATTCTGCGTACGATTGTGGCGCAAGCGGTCGCAACGGAAACCGCTTTAGCTTTGTGTACTTCGATCCTGCCGCCGAAAGCTGGCTTTGATAGAGAATAAACTCGCGCGCCGTCATCGTGCCGAAATCGAGCTTCCCCATGTCAGTCAACCGCTTTTCGAGAACTGCGAAGACCGCATTCGGGCTATCTCCCTTGCGCCACTTGGGCGATCCCGATCGGCCACCGGCCCGCGCCAGCGTCAGATGTGGACTATAGGTGCGATCTTCCCGCGGAATGCCAAGTTCGGCGACTGCCATGTCGATCTTCTCGGCGAGTTCGCCAAGTTCTGCCCCGGTGTGAATTCCGATCCAAAATACTCTCGGAGCCTTTGCAGTAGGAAAGAATCCATATCCAGCCAGCCGGACTTCGAAGACCACGCCCTCCACCCGCTGCAAACGTTCGGCAATGGCCTCGACCTGCTCCTGTTTTTGTTCGCCTATAAATTTCAACGTGACGTGCAGCGACTCCGGGCGCACCCACCGCGCATCGGGCGCGAAACCCTGTACACCGTCCAGCAAACGGTCGATACGCGCGCGGAGCTCCGGGGCAAGGTCGATGCCGATGAATATTCGCATCTGGTCGCGTCGTGCGTCCTTACGGTTTGTGAGTCTTACAGCTTCTGAGTCTCACAGCAATGCCCGCCTGATCATTTCTAAAGCCTGCAGGCTAGAGAATTGGCGTATCCGTTGCCGGTCGCCGGGGAAATTGCGTTCCACCACCTGCGTGCCTTCTTCGCCCGCAAGCGCTACATAGACCAGACCCACCGGCTTCTGCTCCGTTCCGCCGCCGGGCCCAGCGACTCCCGTGATTCCGGCGCCATAGCTGGCGAGGCAGCGCTTACGTATGCCCTCCGCCATTGCCGCCGCCACCTGACGGCTGACCGCTCCATGCCGATCGATCAGCGACTTAGGAACGTTCGCAAATTGCGTTTTCAATTCATTTGAATAAACAACCGCGCCGCCAAGAAAATAGCGGGAACTACCGCTGATCGACGTGATGCGCTCGGCCAGCAATCCGCCGGTGCAGGATTCGGCGACCGCCAACGTCATGTTGCGCATCTGCAGCAGATAACTGACAATCTGTTCGATGGTCTCGCCTTTGCGCGAGAAAATTGCGTCGCCCAGTTCGTCTTCGATCTTCCCAGCCAATTCCTCAACGCGCGCCTCGGCCGCTGCCTGAGAATCTTTGCGGCAGCGCAAGTGAAGCTGAATTTCCCCGGCGCCCGCCAAGATCGTCGTCTGGACATCGGTAAAAGTCTTGTAAATCGGCGCAACCCGCGCATCCACCTGCGATTCGGGCATCAGCGCCATCTTCAGAGTGCGCGTCGCGATATGCTGCACGGGAACCCGCGCGCGCAGCCTCGTGATGCCTTCGGCCTCAAACGTAGCCTTCAGTTCATGCGGAGGACCGGGCAGCAGCACCAATATCCTCTCCTGACCGTCATATTTCCCCGCAATCCACTGTCCAGGTGCGGTCCCGACAGGATTCGGCAATATGGCGGCACTGCTCACGACGTCGGCCTGCTTAGAATTGTTGGGAGTCATTTTGATGCCGCGCTTGGCAAAGCGCTCTTCGAGTTTCCCAATGAGCTGGGCATCGCGCTGCAGTTTGAGTCCCAGGGCATCGGCCACCGATTCCCGCGTCAGGTCGTCCTCCGTCGGACCGAGCCCGCCGGAAAAAATAATGATGTCGGATCGCCGCATGGCCAGTTTGGTCGCCGCCGTCAAGTCTTCGCGGTTGTCGCCGACGATGCACTTGAAGCGCACTTCAACTCCCAGTTCGTTCAGTTTTTCAGTGAGGTAAAGTGAGTTTGTATCCTGGCGATGTGGAGTAAGCAACTCGGACCCGACAGCAATGATCTCGGCGTTCACGGCTAAGAGTGTAAATGATGGAAGAAGTTTTTCCGCGTGTTCCTCCGCGTCCCCGCGATTAAGAACCTACGACGCCTAGGAGTTTCGCAACTGCCACTGTCAGCCTGCCGGCTGCTGCTGCGTCATGCAGTGCAGCGCGCCAAATCCCCAAATCAGATCGCCCGAATAGATCGGCACAATTTCGCGGGTCGGGAAGACCTCCGCCAGCACATTTAGTGCAACCCGATCATTTGGATCGTTGAACACCGGCACCAGCACTGACTCGTTGGCGATATAGAAATTTGCGTAGCTGGCAGGCAATTGGCGGCTTTCGAAGACAACCGGCCGCGGCATTGGGATTTCGATGATATCGAGCCTGTTCCCATCCGACGTGCGCGCATTTTTCAGCCGCCCGAGGTTCGCATGGAGCGCCGCGTAATTTTCACTCTGCTCGTTCTGATCGATCATCGTAAGCACAAAATTTGGAGCGACGAAGCGGGTAATGTCATCCACGTGGCCATGCGTATCGTCTCCAGCGATTCCACTTTCGAGCCAGATCACCGATTGCACTGCAAAATAGTCGGCAAACATTTGTTCATAGGACGAGCGATCCATCGAAGGATTGCGCTGCTGCGTTGCCGAGAGCAAGCATTCTTCGGTCGTGATCAGCGTGCCGCAGCCGTTCACGTCGATCGATCCACCTTCGAGCACGACGCGGCGCTTCTCGTCAGAGGCCGTCATAGAAAACGGCTGCACGATCCGCGCACCGGCCGCCTTCGCTATGCGTGCTCCGACTTTCTCGTCGAGCTTGTAATTCGGATACTTCGCCCAGGCATTGAACTGAAAGTGCACCGCCAGCGGGCCGGCGTCAGACTTGGCCGGCGCCGTGAGAAAAATGCATCCAGAATCGCGCGTCCACACGCGATCAGTGCTCCAATGATGAAAGCAAACATTTTCGGAGAGCGCGTCAGCCTTCTCGAGCACCGTTCGCGCGCGCTTCTCCCAACTGGCGTCATTCACGATCAGATCGACGCGCTCATGCCGCGCCAGATTGCGGACGATCTCGGCATACACCCACGGAATCGGCTCAAACTTCCCCGGCCAATCCCCGCGAAAATGCGGCCACGCGAGCCATGTCGACTCATGCGGCTCCCACTCTGCGGGCATGCGGTATCCCTGAGCGGCCGGGAGAAGCCTGGAGCGTGCGGAAAATGTCCTGGGCATTGTTAGTCCGCTTATTATTCGACCGATTCGTCGTTGACCTGTTATTTCCCGTCGATCATGCGGTTGGTGATGGGAGCGTAACTGTCGATGCGGCGGTCGCGCAGAAATGGCCAATTGCGGCGAATGTCTTCCAAATGATGCAGATCGACTTCGCCGAGCAGAATTTCTTCCTTGTCATGCGAGCCTTCAGCCAGCACGCGCCCGAACGGATCGCAGAAAAACGATCCACCCCAAAATTCCAGCCCCTTGCCGGGCGCGAAGTTTCCTCGAATATCGCCCGTCTCGAAGCCCACGCGATTCACCACGCCGACATAAACTCCGTTCGCAATCGCGTGCGCGCGTTGAATCGTTCGCCACGCATCATGCTGCGCGATGCCAAACTCAGCCTTCTCCGAAGGATGCCATCCAATGGCGGTGGGATAAAACAGAATGCTCGCGCCCTGCAATGCCGTCAGCCGGGCGCCCTCGGGATACCACTGATCCCAGCACACCAGTGTGCCCAGACGCCCCGCGGCCGTGTCAAAGGCCTTGAAGCCAAGATCGCCGGGGGTGAAATAAAATTTTTCGTAATAAAGTGGATCATCCGGAATGTGCATCTTTCGGTAAGAGCCGCGAAGCGCGCCATCTGAATCGAAGATCGCCGCCGTGTTGTGATATAGGCCCGGTGCGCGCTTCTCAAACAGAGATGCGATCAGAACCACATTATTCTTTTGGGCCGCGGCCGCTAGCTTCGCGGTGCCCGCTCCTGGAATCGATTCCGCAAGATCAAACAGGGCCGTGTCTTCGCGCTGGCAAAAATATTGTGTCTGAAATAATTCAGGCAGACAGACGACGTCCGCGCCATTTAGTGCTGCTTCGGCAACGCGATCCAGGGCCTTCGCCAGATTGTCGGCAGGCTCCGGCCCGCAAGACATCTGAATCAGCGCAACCGTGAATTTCTCTCGCACGTTTTCTCTCTCAGCCTCGTCAGAACGATTTTTGCGCCGAACTCTAGGATATCAAACCGTCGCACAGGCATCCGTGAATGTTACGACAATGTGAAAGCCGCTTCGCGGCGTCCCCTAACTTCTAGTAAATTGTTTCTTCGATCAAAATCAATTTTCGTTTTGGAGGTTGTTCCTTGAAGAAAAAAAACGGCGCGAATCACGGCCATCATCCCGATGACAGGCACGAGGATGTCCATCACGAGGAAGGAGCGGGCATCGACCGCAAACTGCACGATCCCGTCGCCGACCGGCTGATTCCTCTCGAGCCGCTCGATCCCAAGAAAATCAAATCCATCGACGGCCTGGTTCGTGCGATGGCGCGAACCGCGTTTACCGGCCGCCAACTCGGCGAAGCCGCTGACGTTCTCGAAGCGATGGCGCGCGACGAGGAATGCTTCGTCGTCATGACGCTGGCGGGCGCGATGACGGTTGCGAAACAGGGTCTGGTGATTGCCGAGCTGATCGATCGGGGCATCGTCAATGCCATCGTTTCCACCGGCGCGCTGATGGCGCACGGGCTGGTCGAAGCTACGGGACGCGCTCATTTCCGCCATAATCCCGATCTCAGCGACGAAGAGCTTTATGAAGCCGGATATAACCGCGTTTACGACACGCTCGAACCCGAGCAGAACCTCGACGACGTGGAGCGCGTCATGGCCGCCGTCTTTGGCGGCTGGAACTCAGACGAAGTGATGTGCTCGTACAAGTTGAATCGGGCCATCGGCGCTCATCTCGCAAAACACGCCAAAGGACAGCGCGGCATCCTGAAGTCGGCTTACGAAAAAAATGTGCCGGTGTTTGTGCCGGCGTTCTCCGATTCCGAGTTAGGCCTGGATTTTGCCTTAACCAATCGCGAACGCGACAAGAAAGGCAGCGCGAAATTCCGTTTTGATCCCTTCGAAGATCTCGAATATTTCGCCGCAACTCTGCTCAGCCAGAAGCGCCTGGGGATCTTCACCATCGGCGGAGGAGTTCCGCGCAATTGGTCGCAGCAGTTTGGGCCATTCATCGAACTGCGCCATCGCCGGGGCGGGGAAGAGCTGCCGCTGAAGCGCTACCACTACGGACTGCGCATTTGCCCAGAACCTGTCTATTGGGGCGGCCTTTCCGGCAGTCCCTATAGCGAGGCAGTATCGTGGGGCAAGTTCGTACCTCCAGCGGAAGGCGGGAAGTTTGGCGAGGTATTTGTTGACGCTAGCGTGGGCCTGCCATTGATTGTGGCGGCTGTGCTGGAGCGGCTAAAGAAGAAGCCAGCGGCCAAAAAAGCAATCGCCCAAGCCCCGGAAGGGTAGAGACGCGCAAACCGCGTATCCCGACTGTCAGAATCAGTCAAAGATCAGCACAGCCGAAGCTATCACCGTAGTCCACAGGCCGCGTTTATCGCCCACGGCCGACTGCGTTACGTTCGCAGTCCGCACGATCTTATTTGAGATCCGATAGATTTCTTTTTTCTCGTCCCATGATCGATCGGAATCAAACTCCACATTCAGCGTGGTGGCCAACATTTCAGCCGCGAGTTCTTCTGCGTAATCTCCGGCAGAGTCTTCGGTCTCGCCGAATGAGTGGTGCTCGCTCAGATATCCGTAGGTGTTCCGATCCGCGGGAATCGCGACGCCAATCGAAGATGCCAGCAACCGGTGCGGCTCGTGCGTGGAGTTTTCCGCCACTACCGCGAATACGACTTCCCCCGGCGACAGATATTTCAGCCCCTGCGAGCGTGGCACCAGTTTGCAGTTGGGCGGAAAGATGGAAGAGACACGGACCAGGTTTTGCGCCGCAATGCCGGCATCGCGCAAAGCAAGTTCGAAAGAGGTGAGGCGCTCCCGGTGTTTCCCCACACCTTTGGTGAAGAAGATTTTCTTGGGGACCATGTCCTTGCCCAATTCAGTTTCCTCCAGGAATTTTCGAGATCTTCTGAGAAGGGCAAATCTAACACAGCGATTTGTGAAGATTGTATGAAAAAAATAGAAAGACCCATCTTCGCCACACAAGCGCTCGCCTGGAGGCGACCTGAGTCGTTGCCTGAACCTGCACGGGCAGCGGCTGCCTTGCAGAAAAATGACTCCGCCCGCGTACCGCTCAAGCTGCGTGCGTATGAACTTTCCCCGCAGCCAGCGGGATGACGGCGGGATTCACCAGCCGACGGAAATCGGCGAACTTCATCCGCACCAGCTCGCGATGCGAGCCCGCATTGAAGGCGATTTCCTTATCCTCGGCTAGCGCCTGGTCCACGAACACGTCCATGCCATAAAGATTGCCAAATGGCGGCATGGATCCGGTTTCGCAGTCGGCAAAATGTCCACGAAACTCCAACTCGCTGGCCAGTTCCACTGAATCTGCTCCCAGATATTTTTTCAGACGGTACAAATCCACCCGAAACGAAGCTGGCACGACCGCCATTGCCAGGCGACCATCAATCATGACTACGACAGTTTTTGCCAGTTCTTTTCCCGGGGTGTGAGTAAGAGCGGCAATACCCTGCGCCGTGTAGGCCACCGAATGCGAGATCACCAGGTATTGAATGCGGTTATGATCGAGAAAATCGCGAAGCATGGATAGAGGCACAAACACCTCCTGCCCGAGCCGCAGGTGGGGGACGCTTCTGAGGGACTGCCGAAGCAAGCTCTGCGGTTCGGCGTCGATTTAATTATGCGCCCGGGCGACCCATGGGGGTTAGTAAAATCTCAGGACCATCGCCCAAGGGCGCGATCTGTAACTGGAGCACGATATAGAAATCTGAGGAGTAAAAGTGGGGTAAGACACGGTTTTTTGTTAGGGGAGCAGACGTACAATTCGCGCTGCCAGAAAACCGCGCCGGCAGTTTATTCAGCCCCTACGCAGCTTGCTTGGTGACCAGGGAATGCGCGGCTTCTCTCGCGTGCGATCCGACGATCTTCATCTCCTGCCAGTCATAGCGGAACTCTTTTCCGCAATCCAGGCACGCTACATAAGTGCCTGTGCGCTGCGCCGTTGGATACCGGCGCGAACCAGCGCGTACCGTGATCGGAAAACTGTAACGACTATGCCGACAGCCAAACATCGCGTTCATCAGCTTCGAAAGCATTGCAAACCTCCCACAAGTTGAGAGCGATAAATCAGCCTCGTTCGCTTCACCCTAGGGTCGAACTCGGCGCTACATACTTGGATTCCTGCAGGCGAGAAAAGGTTCGCGATCATATTGTCGGAGCAGGTGTGTCTGGGTTCGACAAGGGAGTAAAGCACTTACGAAGAATTACTAACCTGCTATCCCAAAAACCATATCTTGACTAATACTAAAGTCCGAGGCGGGAGTTCCATCAAAGGAGTGAAAAAACGTCCAAAACTAAGAACCCGCGGAAATGCTAAACTCGTCGGCGCTGAATTCAGCGCTCAACTCTTCTGCGATTCTGATTTCTTGTGCGCTGCGCATTTTGTCATGATCGCTGATCGCAGCCGCGTCCGCAGATCGTCCGGCAATTCGTACAGCTCGGAGTCGCGATAAATTTCGATGGTTTTGCGAGTGGTATCGCACACCACGTAGCAGTTGTGGCACCACGCCAAATGATCGTCGAGTTCGGACTTAGTCCGGGCGTCCAGCGCACCATCAAGGTAGTTGGTTAATTCGTTTAAGAACTCAGAGCACTTCACTGGTCGCCATCTCCACTCGCCTTTTTCTGAAAGAAGCGGTTCAACCGCTCGCGCAACTGCAAGCGCGCCCGCAGCAAACGCGACTTAACCGCCGGGATGCTCAACTCGAGGGCTTGGGCCGTCTCTTCCGTTGACAAGCCCTCCACGTCCCGCAGTACGAACACCGTTCTAAATCCCGACGGCAATCCTTGAATCGTGCGAGTCAGAATGTCCCGCAACTCCGCCTGGTTGTACATCTGCTCCGGATTGGGGCTCCAATCCGCAACCTCACGGGGAAGCGAGTCATCTTCCGTTTTTACATCTTCGTCCAGGGAAACCGTTCGCTCCGGCTTCCTCCGGCGCAACTTCATCAGCGCTTCATTAACCGCAATGCGCACCAGCCAGGTATAAAACTTCGACTGTTCCTGGAATTTCGCCAGGTTCCCATACGCCTTGAGGAACGCTTCCTGTACCACATCTTCCGCGTCCTCGCGGTTCTGCGTTATGTGCTGCGCAATGCGGAAAACATTGCGATCGTAGCGCCGCACCAATTCTTCAAACGCCTGGTCATCGCCGCGTTTGGCGCGCCGGACCAGCTGCATTTCTTCGCTGACCGGTTGCTCTACGTTGGGTTGGATGGTACTCATTCGTAACTTGATGCAGATTTTTCCGACTGCCTGGCTGAATCCCCAGTGCTATTGTACTTGATTGTGCGGGCTGGCCGCGATTCTGGAACCCTTCTTTCGTGTGCCGATTGCCCGGGCGACCGGAATTCTGATCAGGGTACCCAGTAGGGCAGGTACCAAAGTGTCCCGAGATCGCCTGCAACGGGCCGTATAATCAGGGGTTAGAAGGCTTACTCCTTCTCCCCCAACAGAGCTTCGCCGATGAGTTTTTCCTCGGAATACGAATGCTCGGAGCACGAATGAAGAAGCGCGGTTGGATTGAACCGATTGTGGAACGAGTCGTGGGCCAGGTTCTTGAGAGCCACGCCGCCCAACTGCGTGCCGAAATTGTTCGTCGCGTGATGCAAGAGATTGCCGAACCGCGGCCCGATGAGGCGACAGGAAGTGAAACGTCCACGTCCTCTAACGTTGCGGTTTCCGCCTCCGACCCCGCGGAACTCGCCCGCGCTGTCGCCGAAATCCAGTTGGGTGCCTCCCAACGGGAGATCCTCCGCGCCTTGCTCGACACCAGTTCGCGCTACGCCCCTCGCGTGGGCCTTTTCGTAGTCAAAGGCAATCATGCCACCGGATGGCAGGCACGCGGTTTCGCCAAGAGCGACGCAATGAAGGATTTCGCGCTCGACGAAAACGCTCGCGCGGTTGTTCGCGCGATCGTCGATCGTGTCGCCGTAACCGCACCCGTCTCCGAACTCGACGCACGTTTCCTGAGAGAATTCGGAACACCGGCTAGCGGCGAAGGCCGCATTCTGCCCTTAATTCTGAAAGACAAAGTTGCCGCTCTCGTCTACGTCGATAGCGGAACCGATGCCCAGGGTGTACTCGACGTCGGCGCGCTCGAACTCCTCGTCATGTCGACCAGCGCATGGCTCGAAGTCAACTCGCTGCGCAAGCAAACGCAGAAAGAGCCGTCCGCGCACGGCGAAGGTCACGGTGCGCAGTCAGCCGAGACGGTTTCCCATCAACCGCCCGCACAAGCTGCGCAGGCATTCAACGATCCGTTCGCTGCGCATGCTCCCGCGTTTGCGTCGGGCCACGCCAAAGCCGCGGCCGCCTCTGCGGGAGAGAACACAACGAACGCGGCCAGCGCCGCGGAAGCTCCGGTCATGGGTGGTTACCATGCAACTCCAGAAGCCCATTCCTCGGTTGTTGAAATGGAGCCAGCTCTAGCCGAGTCGTTGCCGGTCGGCCAAGCCGATGTCGCCGCGCAGTCTGCCCCCTCGATGTTGCCTGAAGATCAGGACGTTCACCGCAAGGCGCAGCGCTTTGCCCGCCTCCTGGTCGATGAGATCAAACTCTACAATCAGGCGAAAGTTGCCGAAGGTCGCAAAAACAAAGACCTCTACGACCGATTGAAAGAGACTATCGAAAAAAGCCGCGCCACGTACCAAAAGCGTTACGGGAACACGGTTGCGGCTTCCGCCAATTACTTTCAGCATGAAATAATAAGAAGTCTCGCAGAAGACGACCCCTCCATTATGGGTGCCAACTTTCGGCAGTAGGTAGGACTTAAGTGCGCCGTTTTGCAGTAGTAGTTTTCGCTGGAATTTTTTTCCCGCTCTCGATTGGCCTTTCACCGTCAGCACTTGCCCAGCCGCAGGCCTCAACAACCACCGAAAACACATCCAAAGAACACAAACTTGCAAAACACGAAACAGCTAAATCAGAGCCGAAGAAGTCTGCCGTTAGGAAGAACGAGTCGGCTAAGCGCACTGCCGCACAACGAAAAACCGTAGCCGTCAGCAGCCGCAAAAGACACCGAAGAATGTCTCCGCGTGTACGGCGCGTCCGTCAGGCCTTCGTCGCCTCCACCAGCCTTCGTCCCATGGCGCAGCAGTTGTTGCAAGACCGCACTCCCACTGCCTATGCCGGAGTCGAATCCTACGCCCGCCATCACGCGAAAGACGACGCCGATGCTGGAGCCCTCGCTTGGCTTGTCGTCGGCTATGCCCACACCCTCGATCACGACTACGCCAAAGCCATCGACCCGCTCAACCGCGCCAAGGCGGGCGCCAGCGAGCTCGGAGACTACGTTGCCTACTATCTGGGCGATGCTTACCTGAAAACCGGCCGCGACGCCGAGGCGCTATCCACCCTTGCGGATTTCAGCCACCACTTTCCCGATTCGCTTCTCATTCGTGATGCCGATCTTGTGTATGCCGAGGTCTTGATCGATGACGGCCGCTCCCAGGAAGCCGCCGTGCTCCTCGAAAAGAACCGTCTGCCGGTGCGCAGCGACATCGAATTCGCCCTAGGCCGCGCTTACGAAGCGGCCGGCGATAATCAGAAAGCCGTCACTGCCTTCCGCAACGTGTACTTTAACCTCCCCAACAGTGCCGAGGCTGATTCCGCCGGAGCTGAGTTGCGCAAACTCGGAATCTCCGGCTCGGTCGACGAGCATCGCACCCGCGCCGGACTCCTGTTCAAAGCCAAACACTATAGCGACGCCGCTCACGATTATCAGGATCTGGTCGAAGAAGTTAGCCCGTCCGACCGGCCGGAAATGCAGCTTGCCCTCGCCGGTGCGCTCGAGAAGAGCGGCAGCAGCCACGACGCCCGTAAGATTCTCACCTCCATGGGGACCCAAACTGGTGACACCGAAGCCGAGCGCCTCTACCTGCTCAGCGAGACCCAGCGCTCCACCGACGACGAAGAAGCGGTGCAGAAAACGCTGAACGAACTACGCGAGTTCGGTCCGTCCAGTCCCTGGCTCGAGCAAGCGCTGATGTCGGCCGGCAATATGTATCTGCTGAAGCGCGATTACGACCACGCCATCGACTACTTCCGCGAGTTGCAGGAGCGTTTTCCGAATGGAGCGCGCGCGCCATACGCGCACTGGAAAGCCGCGTGGCTAGCCTTCCGCCAGGGAAGAACCGATCAGGCGCGCCAGGGTTTCGAGGATCAAATCGCTCTTTATCCCGATTCCGGCGAAGTTCCAAACGCCTTGTACTGGCGCGCACGCATTGCCGAGGAAGACGGAAACCCGGCCATGGCAAGGGCGTTCTATCAGAAGCTCTCGGAGCGCTTCCACTACTACTACTATGCGGAACTGGGCCGCGAACGCCTGAAATCTTTGGAAACCTCGGGCGCTGCGCCTGAAGCCGAGGCACCGCACTTTGCGCTGCTCGATCGCGTCCCGCCGCTTCCGACGACAGGCAAAATTGCGGAAGCCGATCCTCCCGACGATAATCTGAGGGTCGAACGCGCCCGTCTTCTCTCCAACGGAGGCTTGGCCGATATGGCCGTGCGCGAGTTGCAGGCCGCGGCCGCCGAAGAGGGTGGAAGCTGGGCGCCGCCAGAAATGGCTCGTGTCTATCAGGATGGCGGACGCTACGATCGCGGCATTGAGATCATGAAGCGCACGACGCCCAACTACTTCGCGATCGATATCCCCGACCTGCCTCGGCCATACTGGGAGGCGTTGTTTCCGAAAGCGTATTGGAGCGATCTGCGCAAGTATTCAGTCCTCAACGGACTCGATCCCTATCTGGTCGCATCGCTCATCCGCCAGGAGTCCGAATTCAACGCCGCCGCTCTCTCCCGCGCCAACGCCGTGGGTCTCATGCAGCTTCTACCGAAGACCGGCAAGACCGTCGCAAAGCAGGTCAAACTTCGTGGATACCGTGCGCCACAGCTCTTTACCCCCACCGTCAACCTCGAACTTGGCACCCGCTATTTCAAAGACATGGTCGACAAATACAACGGGCAGTTTGAATACGCGCTGGCCGCCTACAACGCCGGCACTGACCGCGTAGGCGACTGGCTGGGCGAGGGCCATTACCGCGATCCGCAGGAGTTCGTCGAGTCCATCCCTTTCACCGAGACCCGCGAATACGTGCAGGCGATTCTGCGCAATGCCATGGTCTACCGTCAACTCTACGGGACACCCTAGCGCACTTTCCGGTAAGCTAACAACAGCAGTTTTCGTAGAAATCAGGGCCGGCGTCCCTAACCGCCATCCACGCAGGAGACATGAATGGCTCAAAATCACTACACCACGAAAACCAAGCGGCGCCCCAAAAACAGCAACCGCAAAGACCCCTCCGCAGCTACCATGGCAGCCGTGCGCAAACTTGAAGCAAGCGCAAAAAATAAGTAGCAAGCTTCGGGTGACGATTTCAAGTTCACTCGCGTGCTCGAGCTAGCCGTCCGTACGCTTCGTCTCCGGCTGATAGACCGTCCATCCTTTGGCGACTGCGATCTCCCTCAGATTCTGATTAGCATTGATGGCAAATGCATGCCGCGCCAGGGCCAACATCTCGCGGTCCCAGATCGCGTTGCCGAATGCGCAATCGGGAGGTGCTTGAATCGCCGACCGCAGAGCCTCTACCTTGCCGGGCCCGCTCGGCACACGCACCAGCCGATCTGTAATGATCCCGTGTTCCACCACAGCTTCGGCCGCTAGAATTCGATTCTGCGGAATGCCGAAGAAGCGCATGCCAGATCGTATGATCCACTGGCACGACGAGGAAACCGCCCAAACGTCGCATCCAGAGCCGCGTAGCCGCCTGACCAATTCCCGCATCTCGGGAAAGATGTTGACTCCGATCGCCTCGGGAAAATAGGCATCGCAAGCCTGCTGCACCACGTCTTCACGCAGTCCGCAGTGCAGCGTGACCATCTCTCCGCACATGATGTCCTCAGGAACCTTGCCTGCCCTATATTCGGCATAGCGCGCCCGTGCCCAGCGCACGATTTCGTCCGGCACGAGTCCGTGCTGCAGTTCCCACGAGAAAAACCCCTCGCCCGCATCGCCCGACCAAAGAGTGCCGTCGCAATCGAATGCCGCAACCAACGGTTTGAGATCGAGTACACTTTCGACAAACTCGGTTTGAGCAACGGTGAGATGCGTCATGAAATATCAGGCCTTAGCGGGGAATTAACTCGACGGGAGAAGCACTGACGGTAGTGAAGCATATTGTTCGGGAGTATCCACATTGATAGCAACCAGCGGGTCGTCAAGCGCGACATATTGAATCTCGTCCTGATGCGCGTGTTCGACCTCGCGCGCATTCGAGGTCTCCGGAGCCTTTAGCAGCTCGGTCAGCATCTCGCGCCCCAGCAGAATGGGATGTCCGTGTTTGCCCTGGTATTCGGGAATCACCGCCCACTTACGGTGCGCGGTAGCTCGTTCGTAGGCGGATTCAAGAGCTCGCAGCGTTTCGTTACGCACCGGCGGACGATCGACCAGCGTGACCATGGCGGCATCGCGGCCGCGATTCAAGACCTCCTGCAGGCCGACCTGCAGCGAACTGAACTGCCCGCGCTCGGGCTCGGGATTCACAACGAGCGCCGCGCCATTGGCATAGACGATCGGAGCCAGAGCAGCCTCGTTCTTGCCCGCGACCACGAGGACCTCGTCTACATGTGAAAAGAAGAGCCGTATGGCAGCCGACAGAAATGTGTCGCCCGCCGAGCCACTTCCCAGCGGGGGCCAAGGCAACAGCGCCTTATCGCGCCCCATGCGCGATGACTCGCCCGCCGCGAGAATGACCGCGCAAAAACCTAGACTCCGCTCCATGAAGGCACGATAACAAACTGCTATCACTCTGCCAAGGACATGAGTCACCGAGTTGTTTCAGGAGATGATTTAACTGAACGTCGGCAGCTTGACAAGATCGTCGTCCGGAACGCGCTCCACCGGATTGCCGGCCTTTCGCCATGCGCGCAGACCGCCGGAGATGACGAATACCTTGAACCCAAGATCCTGAAGTTGTCGCGCCACACGGGCGCTGGTGGCTTCGCGCGCTCAAGTACAGTAGAGATAAATCTCTCGATCCTTAGGCAGGTGCTTCACTTCTTCGATCAGGTTGTTGGGTTCAATGCGAATCGACCCAGCAATCCGTTCCGCGTCCGCATCGTAGTAGCCGTGGCTGCGGACGTCGGCTACGAGAATGTTGCCGGCATCCTCGGCGGTCAGCCGTCGCGCAACTTCTTCCACCCGTATCCGCGGAATCACGTCAAGCAGACGATATTTGCGATAAACCCATATCCGATAGACGATGTAGACGCCGAGTCCGATGGCGAAGATGACCTCGGCCGCGAAACCGGCGGACCGCAATCCGCGGGTGATAGCGCGCAGCGCGTCGCTGAACAGATACCCGATCAGCGCGTAGGCGCCCACATACAGAATCGCGCCGGCGCAATCATATCGCAAGAAATCGCCGAGCTTCATCTTCATGCTGCCGGCCAGTGGCGGAGACATTGTATTGATGCCCGGGATGAACTTGGCAAAGAGCAGCGTCTGTTTGCCGCGGCGATAGAAGTATTCCGCCGAGCGCAGGATGCAAGTCTCGGGATTGGCCGATAGCCGGCACAGCAGGCCCAAAAGCGCCCAGCCGCTGACTCTGCCCATGAAGTAGAGAAAAACGTCACCGCTGATCATGGCAAAAAGCGCGACGCCAAAGACGAGATAGAAGTGCAGATCTCCAAAGGCAGCGACCGCTCCGGCGGTCAGGATGGCAAGCGCTCCGGGCAGCGGCAGGCCGATTGCTTCGGCCAGGCATATCAGGCCCAGGAACAAGTACCCGTGATGCGAAATCGACGAGAGCAGGTCGGTCATGGTGAGCGATCCTGCTTAGTATAACAATCAGCCATGACGCTCTGAATCGACCTCGCCCAGGTTCCATGGGGTACCGGCGGAGCAGTGGTAAGGCCGGGCGTCTTAAAAGGACGGGAATTGCTGGAGAATCGAAGCGCCTCGCGATAAGCCGCTAAAGAGCAGCCAGAAATTACTTTTCCCGCGCCACTACAAACTCCGGGGCCCACAACAGCGCGCGCTTGATCTCCGAGTCGGGAAAAATGCAGATCGCTTGCCGGGCGGATTCGGCATAGCGCGCAGCCTCTTTCGAGGCATATTCCAGGGAACCATAGCGATTGAGGATGGTGAGGATCTCGGCATGAGTCACGCCATTAAACGCACGGTCGTGCAGGATGGTTTCAATCTGATGGCGCTCGGATGCTGTGCAACGTTCAAGCGCGTGAATTACGGCCATGGTAGCTTTGCCTTCCCGCAAATCGCTGGCAACGGGTTTGCCGAGCACGCTCTCGGAAGCCGTAAGATCAAGCACATCGTCCACGATCTGGAAGGCCAACCCAAGCTGGCGTCCATATTGGCCAAGCCGCTCCTCCTGTTGCTCGGTCGCTCCGCCTAGAATGGCGCCGACGCGCATGCAAACCGAGAACAGGCACGCCGTCTTGCGATAGATCAGATCGAGATGCTCCTGCAAAGAGATCAACTGGCCAAGTTTCTCCATCTGTAACAACTCGCCTTCGACCATCTGTTGCGTCAGTTCGATGAGCACGTCGAGGATGCGGAAATTGCGCTCCTGCACGGCGATCTTGAAGGCCTGCATATAGAGCCAATCACCGGCCAGCACACACATCGAATTACCCCATTGCGTGTTGGCCGCGGGACGCCCGCGCCGGATCTGGGCCTCATCAATGATGTCGTCGTGGACGAGCGTAGCCGTGTGGATAACCTCAACCACGGTCGCAAGCTTCACCGCGCCAACGCCCTTATAGCCGAGGAGCTTGGCCGAAAGCAGCAGCAACGCAGGACGGATGCGTTTGCCGCCACCGACGCGCAGATACTCTCCGATTTCGGTGATCGCCGCTACGTTCGAGACCACGTCGCGTCCGAACTCTTCTTCGATCGCGACAATGTCGTCGCGCAGAAGATCAAAAATCTCTTTCCCGTTGATGGACGTCGTCGACCCCAATTGGCTTAATTGCTCCGATAATTCGTGAACTGCAGATCGATACCGAAATCGTGCTGCTTGACCATCGCGATAATCTCCTGCAATGTATCGCGATCCTTGCTGCTGATGCGCACTACGTCGGCTTGAATCGAGGCTTGCGCCTTCTTCTTTGAATTCTTGACCAGCTTCACGATCTCACGCGCCTTTTCAATCGGAATGCCTTGCTGGATGGTGATTTTCTGTTTCACCGTGCTGCCTGCCGCCGGTTCAAGAGGCGCGTAGGTCAAGCCTTTCAGCGGCACTCCCCGTTTCACCAGCTTGGCCTGAAGAACATCGTTCACGGCCTTCATCTTGAATTCGTCGGCCGAGTGCAGCATGATGGCGTCGCTGCCCTCCATCGCGATCTGCGACTTCGAGTCTTTCAGATCAAAACGCGTGCTCACTTCCTTCATCGCCTGCTGGATGGCGTTGGATACTTCCGCGAGATCGACTTTGCTGACAATATCAAAACTGTTATCGGGCATCGAAACTCCCCGTCAAAGTCTATAACGGCCTTCGCCAATGTTGGCCTTCTAAAATATCCAGATTGTCGTCGCGGGGTATCTAAGTTCGACATGCAAGCACCCACGGATGCTCACCCCAATATGTACTCCTGAGGGTACCAGAAGAGGCATTGTCTGCGTAGACTTGAAGCTCGCTTTGCTATCCCGAGCGCGTCGAGATACCTGCAGTTTGCTGGTCCAGGCCGAAGAACCTGTAAAAGTTCTGTGCAGTGACCGCGCCGATTTCTTCCGCCGGCAGGTTCCGCAGTTCGCCGACCTGCCGGGCGACTTCTTTCACGAACGACGGTTCATTCCGCTGGCCGCGATAGGGAATCGGAGCTAAATATGGCGAATCGGTTTCAATGAGCATCCGGTCGAGCGGAACCATTTGCGCCGCATCACGAATCGGCTGTGCTTTGGGAAAGGTAATGTTGCCGGCAAAAGAAATCATGAATCCGAGGTCGAGAGAGCGCCGTGCGTGTTCGACGCTGCCCGTGAAGCAATGCATGACTCCGCCCAACCCATTCGAGCTCCAGCGTTCGGAGATCATCGCCAGACAGTCATCCCATGCGTTTTCACTTTTATCGGAGGGTCGGCAGTGAATAATGATCGGCAGCTTCGCCGCGTGCGCCAGCTCCATCTGGCGCAGGAAAACCGCCTTCTGTATTTCTCGAGGCGAGTGGTCATAAAAATAATCGAGCCCGATTTCTCCCCAGGCGATCACGCGAGGATGCCGCGCCCATCGCAGCATTTGAGCATCCGCTGCTTCGTTCGCCAGGCTCGCTTCGTGAGGATGAACGCCGACGCTCGCCCAGATGCGCGGATACTCGGGAAAGCCATCATATTTCTCGGCCAGTCGAATACCACAATCGGCAGTTTCAGGCCCGTCGCCGTTTCCGATGGCGAGATACTCTTCGATGCCATTCTGTTTCGCACGCGCCAGCACAGCGTCACGATCAGCGTCGTAGCGATTACCTTCGAGATGAGCGTGCGAGTCGATGAGCATGTTGCGAGATCGAGTGCGGAAAAGACGTCCAGCGCGAGTCCGGTTCGGCAGCTATTTCAGACGCGTGCCCAGCGGCACATCTTCAAGAAAGCTTGCCAGTACAGGCTTGCCCCCCTCGGGTGAAGCAGCCACGATCATGCCGTTTGATTCCAGTCCGCGCAGCTTGCGGGGCGCGAGATTCGCCACGATCACCACTTTGCGGCCAATTAACGTTTCCGGCGCATAGGCTTCGGCGATCCCCGCCACCAACTGGCGCACTTCCGTTCCCAGATCGACTTCCAGACGGAGCAGTTTGTCAGCGCCCTTCACGCGCTCGGCGGTCTTCACCTGCGCTACGCGCAATTCCACTTTCGCGAAGTCATCGATACTGATTTTGCCATCCGGAACCGCTGCTGCCGGTTTGGCTGGAGCGCTCGTGCCGCCTGGCGCCGCAGTTTTCGTCGTGGCGCCCGGCTGCGCGGGCAAAGTGCCCGTCGCGCCGTTTTGTTCTTCCATTTTCTGCATCCTCTCGACTGCCGATTTATCCGCCCGCGGAAATACTGCCTGCACCTCACCCAGTTTCGTGCCCAAGCGAAGCTCTCCCCAATGCAATTGCGCGAGATCGAACTTCTTAATGTCTCCAAGACCCAGCTGAGTCCATATCTTCGCGGTGGCGTCAGGCATCACCGGATACGCGAGCGCAGTAACAATCCGCAGAGCTTCGGCGCTGGTATAGAGCACGGTTGCCAGACGCGAACGGCTTTCTTCGTCCTGTTTTTCACCCAACGACCAGGGCTCGTTTTCAACAATGTATTTATCTACGGCGGCAACCAGTGCCCATGCGGTCTCAAGCGCGCGCGAAAACTGATATTGGTCAAAGAGCGCACCGTAGTCGGATATCGCCTTGTTCGCCGCCGCCTCGATCGCGGCATCGAACTCGGTATGCGCCGCGTGCGAAGGATACGGCACCTCGCCCTTGAAGTAACGGTTGATCATAGTCAGGGTGCGGCTGGCAAGATTGCCGAGCCCGTTCGCCAGATCGGAGTTGTAGCGCTGCACGAGCGCATCGAAGCTGAATGATCCGTCCTGCCCAAAAACGACCTCGCGGAGAAGAAAGTATCGAAGAGCATCGACGCCCAGCACATCGACGATGGTTTCGGCGCGCACAATATTTCCGCGCGACTTCGACATCTTGCTCTCTTCAAACAGCAGCCAGCCGTGCGCCGTGATCCCCTTAGGCAGCGGCAATCCAGCGGCCAGCAGAAACGCGGGCCAGTAAACGCAATGGAAGCGCACGATCTCCTTGCCGATCATGTGCACGTCTGCCGGCCAGTATTTGTCGAATTTAGTGGTGTCGTTCGAGCCGTAGCCGAGCGCAGTAATGTAATTCGCCAGCGCGTCGAGCCAGACGTAAATTACGTGCTTTGGATCGCCCGGTACAGGGATTCCCCACGAGAACGTGGAGCGGCTGATCGAAAGATCGCGCAGGCCGCCGCGCACAAATGAGAGCACCTCGTTGCGCCGCGTCTCGGGGCGTATGAAGTCAGGCTGCTCGGTATACAGCCGTATTAACTGATCCTGAAATGCTGAAAGCTTGAAGTAATAGTTCTCCTCATGAACCGTTTCCGTCGGCCGTCCGCAATCCGGACACGGATCGCCGGGGCCGACGCCGTCTACATACAATTCACACGAGACGCAATACTGACCTGTGTAGATTCCCTTGTAGATGTAGCCGTTGTCGCGAATCCTCCGCCACAGCGCCTGCACGCCCTGCTTGTGCCGAGCGGAAGTCGTACGGATGAAATCGTTGGGAGTTAGCCCCATCCGTTCCCAAAGAGTACGAAATTCCGCGGATACTTCGTCCGTCAACTGCTGCGGCGTCTTGCCCGCAGCCTGGGCGGCGCGCTCGATCTTCTGCCCGTGCTCGTCGGTGCCGGTCAAAAACCATGTGTCGTCGCCCAGCATACGGTGACGCCGCGCGATGGTGTCGCAGGCAATAGTGGTGTACGCGTGTCCGATATGCGGACGCGCGTTGACGTAGTAAATGGGAGTCGTGATGTAAAACTTCTTGCTCATGATTTTGGTCGGGCCGCGCTGATATGCGTACTCGTCTTCCCGCGCTCTGTACAGGTAATCTCAATCTAAGGTTTTCGTTCGGTACCTAGATACTGTTGAATCGCTCCCTGCATTATGGTGCGAAGCGGGACGCGATGTGTCTGAGCGAGTGCCCGGCAATCTTCATATTCCGGCGCATAGTTGGAGACACTGCCGTTCATATTGGCAATCTTGATGCGCACCGGCCCCCACGTCGTGTTCACCGTTTCCCATCGGCGCGGAAGCGTTTGTCGCCGCTCCTCTCGTCGACGCACGCCCAACGTCGTGGTCTCAGCAAAAATCGTCGCTGTAAGACGATTCGCATCTTCTGTCTTGGCCAGCACTGTCAACAATGCCCCGGGACGGCTCTTCTTCATCTGTACCGGAACACTGAACACGTCCAGCGCGCCTTCCGCCAGCAATCGTTCCATAGCATAGGCCAGAATCTGTGGGCTCAGATCATCGAGGTTGGCCTCAAGCACCGTGATCATGTCATTCGATGCAGTTGGGGGCACGTTCGCACCAATCGCTTCCGCCTCTCCGATCGTCAGTCGCAGCAGGTTGGGATGGTCCGAAAACTCTCGCGTGCCCGCTCCGTATCCGGCCTTCTCGATTTTCATGGCAGGGAAGGATGCGAATCGGTTCGCGAGCGACTTCACAATCGCCGCACCTGTAGGCGTCACCAACTCGACCTGTGGTCCCGACGAATATACCGGAGCATCCCGGAGCAACTTAAGCGTCGCCGGCGCTGGCACGGGGAGAATTCCGTGCGCACACTTGACGTTTCCACCGCCCACGTTCAGCGGAGAGCAGACCCATTCGTCGACCGCCAGCGACTCCGCGCCTACGGCGGCGCAGACGATATCGACTATGGCATCGACAGCGCCGACCTCGTGAAAGTGGACCCGGTCAATCGACATATTGTGAATTTCTGCCTCAGCCTCGCCCAGCGCTTCGAAGATTCGAATCGCAGTTGCTTTCGCTGTGCTGTCGATTGGTGCTTTCCCAATGATCTCGCGAATTTCGCTCAGGCTGCAGGCGCGCGAATGTTTTTTCCGGTGGTGGTGCTGTTCGCGTGGATGTTCGTGTCCATGATCGTGCGAATCGGCGTGAGAGTGATCGTGCTTCCTTTGCGCCTGGAAAACCTCCCGCGGTAGATCTTTTTCACCATGAGCGTAAACGTCGGCCTTGGTAGCCGCGATTCCGCCGCGGGTGACCCGTGAAAGCTCTACACGGGCGCCGACCCCGAGCGCCGCGACCGTGTCTTCGAGAAGGCTCGCGGAGACACCAACATCCACCAGGGCGCCCAGAAACATGTCGCCGCTGATGCCTGAAAAACAGTCGAGGAAGGCTATACGCATAAGGAAACGGTCGATTAAGGAAACGGTCGATAGTCGTTAATCGCTAGTCGTTGGCGAGCACTGCCAGCACCGGTTCGGAAGTCAGCAGATTGCTGCACTGGCGGGCTTGCGGGCTAACGACCGACGACGACCAACAACTCTCGACTGGAGACCGAAGTTTGATCATAGGGAACGCTCCCCGCTCCGTCAAACCCGCCGGCTGCTGCGAGTTTGTTAGAATCACTGTTCCTTCAATAGTTTAGCAATACATTCTCGAGGAGATCCTTGTACCGATATCTGGAACGCCGACTGGTCGAGCATCTGCTCGAATTCCTGCGCCGGACCTACGACCTTGAAATCACAAACATAGTCGTCGAACAGCCCCCGAAGATCGAGTTCGGTGAATACGCGCTGCCACTTGCTTTCGAACTGGCGCGAAAACTGCGCAAACCTCCGCGCAAAATTGCGGAAGAGATCGTGGCCGGCATCGGTGCGATTCCGGGCTTCGACAAATTCGAGGTAGCCGGCGGAGGCTATATCAACTTGCGGGTGAGTCGCGCGGGATTGGCGGCGTCGCTTGCCGCAGACGAGGCGCCTTCGCCGGACGTTCCAGCCGGCAAAGTGCTGGTTGAGCACTCGAGCATCAATCCCAATAAAGCGGCGCACATCGGACACCTGCGCAACGCCATTCTCGGCGATACCTTCGTCCGCCTATTGCGTTTTGCGGGCAGGGAAGTGGACGTCCAGAACTACATCGACAATACCGGTGTCCAAGTTGCCGACGTGGTGGTTGGGTTCCTGCATATCGAGAAGAAATCGCGCGCCGAGATCGAAGCGCTCGCCGCCGCACCGCGCTTTGATTACGTGTGCTGGGATCTCTATGCCCGCGTATCCCACTGGTATGAGCAAGACAAAGAGAATCTGGAGGCGCGGTCCGCGACGCTGCACGCGATTGAGGAAGGGAATAACGAGACGGCGGCAATCGCCAACCTGATTTCGATTGCGGTGCTCAGGCGCCATCTCGAGACCATGGAACGTCTCGACATTGAATACGACTTTTTGCCGCGCGAGAGCGAAATCCTCCATTTGCACTTTTGGGATGCGGCCTTCACGAAGCTGAAAGATGCTGGGGTACTGACCTATGAAACTGAAGGCAAGAACAACGGTTGTTGGGTGATGCGGCGTGCTGGAACTTCCGCGGCGAAGCCCTTAACGGCGGAAGACGCAAAGGACGACAAAATCACGGAAGAAGACCAGAAAGTCATTGTCCGTTCCAACGGCACCGTGGGATACGTCGGGAAAGACATCGCCTACCACATGTGGAAGTTCGGCCTCCTTGGCCGTGATTTCGGATACCGCAAGTTTTTTCATTATCCTAATGCTCACAATTGCTGGATCTCGACGACTAATGGCGAGAAAGACCATCCTCATTTCGGCGACGTAGGGGAGATCTACAACGTCATTGATACTCGGCAGTCCGAAGCGCAGAACACAGTGATCGAAGCCCTGCGTGGACTCGGCCACGACGAAGCCGCTGATCGCTACACGCATTTTTCCTATGAGATGGTCGCGCTCACTCCGCGCTGTGCGGCCGAACTGGGCTACCAACTTAGCCAGGAAGACAAGGCCCGGCCATGGATTGAGGTTTCTGGCCGCAAGGGCTTCGGCGTGAAGGCCGACGACCTACTCGACGCCCTTGTCGCCGCTGCCCGCAAGGAAGTCGACACGCGACATCCGGAGTTGAGCGAGGCGGAACGTGCCACCATCGCTACGCAGATCGCCATCGGAGCCCTGCGCTATTTCATGCTCAAATTCACCAAGCCGTCGGTAATCGCCTTCGATTTCGAGGACGCCTTAAGTTTTGAAGGCGACACCGGCCCATATGCGCAGTATGCCATCGTACGGGCGTCTAACATCTTTCGGAAAGGCGGATTCGATCCGGATGTTTTCTGCAGAGATGTAGCTCGCGAGATTTCTACGGAGGATTTTGCGAAGTATCTCAACGGCCAAGCGGCAGACGATATTTGGGAACTATGGCTGGCCGCCGCGAAGACCTCTTACATTGTGAGTCAATGTATCGCGACCACCGAGCCGGCTTATCTCGCCAAGCACGCCTTCCAGCTGGCGCAGCTTTTCAACACTTTCTATCACCGCTATCCGATTTTGAGCGAAACGGATGAGACCCGCAAAAGGTTTCTGCTGACGACCGTGGCAGTGGTTCGCCGGGAACTCATTCGTGTTCTCGCAGCGATGGGCATTAGCGTCCCCCCGGTTATGTAAGCGAATAAACGATGTGAGCGAATGAACCTGGATCGACAACTCCACTGGATCAGGAAGCAACATACTTCTCGGAAGAACGAGAGGGTTGGTTGAATCGTTTGGAGTACTAAGTTTCGGCGAACGGTACAGTATAAAATTTCTACGGTTCATATCGCGATTGCTTGGGGAAGAGTCGAGGATTTCCTGGCGTTGGATTGCAACGCGCTGATATACAATGACTTACTCGGTTTTATTACGGGAATAGAATGGCATGTCCCGTGCTTTGATGGTAAGCGGGTCCAGCATTAGACTCTGCCAGGACCTCACACAGATTTCAAAAGAGTAATCTTTGGGCAAGGAGCCCTCAACTTATGAATCGCACCTCGTTGACCCTGATGCTGGCGGCGACACTGGTCGCATCACTGGGATGTACGACCAAGAACTATGTCCGTCAGCAAACCACGCCGCTCATCAACAAGACCAATGAACTCGACGACCTGACCGCCAAGAATACGAAAGACATCAAGGACGTCGATCAGCGCGCGCAAGCTGGAATTCAGGCCGTTCAAGCCAAGGCCGCCGCAGCCGACCAGAAGGCGCTTACTGCGGGAAGCGAAGCCGACAAGGCGCAACTGTCGGCGAACACGGCCGCTCAGCGTGTAGACATGCTGACGAACACGGTTATTAACCTCGACAACTATCGCCCGGTCGTGGAGACGTCGGTACATTTCGGATTCAACAAGGACAATCTGACCAAGCAGGCCAAAGAAGCCATCGATCAGCTGGCCGCCAGCGTCGCCACTACCAAGGGGTACATCATTACCGTAGAGGGCGCGACCGATTCGATCGGCAGCTCTTCTTACAACTATGACCTAAGCCAACGCCGCGCAGATGCCGTCATTCAATATCTGGCCGCCGAGAAGAGCGTCCCAGCTTACAAGATTTACCTAATCGGACTGGGCAAGGATAAACCGGTCGACTCGAACAAGACAGCCGAGGGTCGCGCCAAGAATCGCCGCGTGGATATACGCCTCATGACCAATACCGGGGCCGAAACGACCCCGGCGCAGGCACCCGCCAGCAATGCAAACCCGACGGCGAATGCGAATCCGCCATCTCTGTGAATCTGACGTTCTCTTTTCCTCCCCGGAGAACTTTGCCAAACCAGGCCGTCGCGATTATGGGCGGCCTGATTTTTGTCGGCTTGGTTTTTCCCGCATTGCGTGAAGCGATACAATAAAGTGGTGCGCATCCAGTACCTGATTATTTTTCTTGCGCTGATGACGGCAGTTTCGCTGGCACAGAGCTCTTCGAACCAGACTGCCGGTCGGGATACCGGCGAGAGCTCCAGCCGCGACACCAAAGTCGATATCAGCCCGCCCAAGGACGACGCCAAGAACCATCCAGACAGCAAGGCTGCCACTGCGGATCTCGAAGCTCCGGACAGCACCGCCAAAGCTAACACCTCGGGCGTGCAGGAGTTCCATCCCTTTGACCCGATGAAAGCAATGAAGGATATTCAGGTCGGTGACTTTTACTTCAGGCGCAAGAATTATCGCGCCGCTCTCGATCGCTACCAGGAAGCTCTCTACTATAAAGACAACGACGCGGGCGCTACCTATCGTCTAGCGGAGTGTCATGAAAAGATGGGAGACAAAGCTGACGCCAAGAAGTATTTCGAACAATACCTGAAGATTTTGCCGGATGGGCCGAAAGCAAAAGACGCGCGCTCATCACTGGAGCGCCTGGCGAAAGCGGACTAAGGCCGCCCGAAGAGGAAAATTTCTGGGACTCTATTTTTCTACCCGCGCAAACTCTCCGGTGGATGCGTTGACCGCGACACGCAGCTTTGCCGTTTCGCGATCGGTTCCGTAGATCACGTGCCATAAGAGTTCGTTGGTTTGGCGGTTCCACTCGAGAACATAAAGCACCGGCGTGTCCGGTTCTTTTTCCAGCAATTTCGCCCCACCATGCTGTTGAGCGATGTCGAAGGCCTTGTCGGTGTCAACTTTCAGAAACTGGATGTTGAAGACTTGGGTGCTCGAATTTGTCGGGCTGTAGGTGTCCTCTACGCTATGAGAAATGTCACCATTGTCCCAGGTATAGGACCGGATTGAGTGTTGCGCCAGCGAAGCAAAACCGGCAAGCCACTCTCCCCCTTTGCCGTCGTGGCCCTTGAAGCCTGCCGTAAGTTGCGACTCGGCGCGGTAAGGTTGCGCGTCCGGCGCCCAGCCTCGGGCTGAAATGTAGCACTTGTAGAATGCGCTGTTGCCGGTGATCGCCTCGGGAGCCTTCGGTTGCGGCGTTTCTGACGTTGCGGGTTTACTCGGCTCCGAAGAACATCCGGCCATCAGTGTTGTTGCTAAAATCGCAAGCGCTAGTATTCTCATCGATGATTTCCTGCCCGGTCTCGTTTCGCTGATCATTGTTTTAGGATCATTGTACTGAACCTGCGATATGAATTCCTATTTAGAACGCTTGCGGAAGGAACTCGAAGATGCAACAGAGGGAGCCGGTGCTGATGATTTGACCAAGAACATTCCCGGTACGTGGAACGTTGGGCAGATTCTCGAGCATCTTTTCCTTACCTACAAACACACCAATCGCGGAGTGAAAAAATGCCTGGAAACAGGCGCCCCGCTGGCCACGGCTGCCACGCTGAAACATCGTGTGAGCACTCTGCTGCTGGTCGGGCTCGGATATTTCCCTGCAGGCCGCAAGGCACCGGAACGTACCCTTCCCAGAGGAATGCCGAGCGGCGAGGTGCAGCCAGCCATTGCGGCCGAACTGCAGAAGATGGACGACGGCCTAGACGCCTGCGAACGCACGTTTGGCGCTCGCGCCAAAATTATGGACCACCCAGTCTTAGGACCGCTAACGGCCAACCAGTGGCGCAAGTTTCACTGGGTCCATGGACGACATCACGCCCGCCAGATTCGGGAACGAATCGCGAAGTCCTGACCCCAGCGGCGAGGCAAGAACGACTGACGACGTCTACTGATTATCGGGCTTGCCGGAATCGGTAGTGTTGTCGCTCTCCTGTTCCTTCTCTGTAACTCCAGCCTGGCGAGCCCCTCCCTGCAGGTCATCCAGCTGCTGCTTGGCTGAGTCGATCGCTTTCTGCTTGGCGTCGATATCGCTCTTGTACTGAGCCTCTTGCTTATCCCAGTCGCCAGCGTCGCGAAGACGGGTACCGGCGTCGCCATAGAAGGCGGCTGCTTTTAGACGATATTCACGCTGTTCGAGGTCGAGTTCGTGGCTGAGGGAAGCGATCTTACCCCGTTCATCGTCGAGTTTGGTCTTCCATTCGTCGGCGGTCTTTTGCCGGTCGGCGGCAGTCGCAGCCGGATCGACGGCATCCGTTTTCGCCTCCGCGGTGGGCGCGGGACCGACGACGCTCAAAGATTGGTCCGTGGGCAGATTGTCATTATCGAAATAGCGCACGGTCGAACTGGGCTGCGGTTTGTTCTTGCGAACCGCTTTCGCGTAGTCGCCGAGTGATTGAGCCGCCGCTCCACTGACCCCCAAACTGAGCAGAGCCACCATTGCCATCTGTTTTGTGTGCTTCATGTGATCATCCTTTCGCAAGCCCGCGATTGGATCGCAGCCTGCATTCGCTGATATCAAGAACTTGTTGTGGCAGCACGGGCGCCAGCCAGGAAGCTGCCAATCGTCCGGTCCAACTGCGCCGCTTCGTGGGCGATGCTGTCGGCCAACTGATGGGCTAACTCCGCGTCCCGGCTGCACGCCAGTTGTTGCGCGTAACCCGCGATCGTAGTCAATGAGTTGCGTAACCCGAGCGCTAATTCCGATGAGATTTCCTGATGCCTCTTTTGATCGTGCCGAATGCGTTCGATGTCGGTCTTGTCGGTAAGCAGCAGGGTCGTCCCCATAAGGCTGGCATCGTCGGCCAGCACCGGAGACGCACTTAGTTCGAGTATGCGGCTCTCTCCTTCGCGAGTGATGTAGCTCAGCAGCAGTCCCCGAACCGATGCAGTCCCCGCCAGCGCCGGAGCGAGGGCCTGCTCGACGGCCGGCTGCACGGATGAATTTGAACTCTCGCTCTGCGGGCGCAGCGTGGCTGTGCGAAACAGATCGGAAGAATGCAGTCCGATGGGCGAGGCGAAGCCGAGTAGCTTGCGCGCCGCCGAATTCGCCTGTCGCACCAAACCGCTTGTGTTGAGAAACAGAACGCCACAAGAAAGATCGGAGAGGATGGTTGAGCTCAGGCTATCGGAGGCCTTGGCCTTTCTGCGCTCTGAAAGTTGCTGCGTCGCGAGCTCATGTTTTTGCTGTTTCAGTTGTTGAATCACCGCTTGATAGGCATGAACGGGCAACCCGTCGACCGTCAAAGGCGAGCGATCAAGTGGCTCCAGGTCTGGCACGAGGGTCTTGCGCACGCGGCGGATCAGGAATAGACCCATTCCGAAAGACGCGACGGCGGCGAACAATAGCATTCCTGCGCGCAGCGCCAGCGGGTTCATCAGCACCCTCACAGCGCCCTCCAATACCAGTGCAAAAGGCGATTTCCGAACAGGAACGACAAAAGAGCCATGCCGCCGAGAAAGACGCCAAACGGCATTTCGTAATAACGAAGCGCCAGCCGTGCCGAGTGCCAGGCGCGACGCCGAGCCTCGCCTGAAGAAATGCGCGATGACGCGGCCCGCGCCTCGATTCGGCGCAGGCGCTTAATCCAGACGGCGAGAATCGTGCTCAGTCCGAAGATCGAACCTGTCAGCGACGCCGCAAAAATGGTTAGCACGGTCAGCTTCGTCCCGAGAAATGCGCCGATCATTGCCATCAGTTTCACGTCGCCGAATCCCATCCCTTCGACGCCGCGCGCCCGCAGGTAAATAGCAGCCGCGCCGTAAAGAAACGACGCGCCAACCGTGGCTCCCAGCAATGAATCCGCCAACGACCACAAGCGCCACGGAATCTCGCTCCGCACAGTCGACGAGACCAGTCCGGGCATAATGTGCGATGCCAGGTCATTCACTGGGACCACGAGACTGAAGGCAATTCCTAGCGCCAGGCCTGGTAAGGTCAAGGCATCCGGAAGAAGCTTTGTTTCTGCGTCAGTAAAGACCAGACCGAGCAGTAGGTATCCCAGGACAATACATTTCAGCGCGGCCAAGGTTAAACCGAATTGGAGAAAACAACCCAGAAAGAGCAGCCCCGTAAGCAGTTCGATCACGATATAGCGTGGTGAGATCGGCGCCTTGCATGCGCGGCATTTCGCACGGAGAATCATCCAGCTCAGAACAGGAAGGTTGTGGTAAAGAGGAATCGGGTCTCCGCAATGCGGACACGCCGAACGCGGCCGTACGACCGACTTGCCTCGCGGCAACCTGTAGATGCACACGTTCAGGAAGCTGCCAAAGCACAGCCCATAGGTGAAAATCGCAACTGCAAGAAAAAGTTCCACGTCGGCTAAGTGCCCATGAGTCTTGGAGTTGGGATGATTATAAGCCGCTCGGGATGGGCCCTTCCAAGCACGAAGGTCACTGTACCTTTGCCAGCCGTAAGTAGCTGCAGATAAAGGGACGGAGTTACTTACGCCACTTGGCTAATTCCGTGTTGCTGAGGCAGGAAGATGGAAAACACCGTGCCCGTGGGCCGCCCATCGGCGCGGCTCCTTACTCGTATCGAACCTCCGTGTCTCTGGACGATGCCACGCGAGACCCATAACCCGAGCCCGGTCCCACTGTCTTTTTTGGTGGTGAAGAAAGGTTCGAAGATCCGGCGCAATTGGTTGCGGGGAATGCCGCTGCCATTGTCCGCGACGGTGATGCGGACACCCTCACGATCGTTCGACCAGTCGCGGCCTAAGGCCACGCGGACCTGCAAGCAGCCTTGATCGGCCATCGCGTCCACCGCGTTCACCAGAAGATTCGACAGCAACTGCCGCAACTCACCGGAGTAACCGCTGATCTCGCGACTGCCGCGATAGCGTCGCACCACACGGATCCTCCGGCTTTCCAGCTTCCGGGAATACAACTGCAAGATCTCGTCCATGATGACAACCGGATCCATGGAAGCCGGGGACGAGGTATCGCGGACGAATCCCAACGTTTGTTGCGCCAACCGCGCCACACGCCCAACCTCCTGCTCGGCCATGGTCAGATACTCCTCAGAATGGCTGGAGTCCCGACGTGCCAGATAAAGCAGATTGACGACGGCCTCGAGCGGATTGTTAATCTCGTGCGCGATGGATGCGGCTAAACGCCCAGCCGTTGCGAGTTTTTCGCTGCGACGGATCGCTTCCTCTGATTGTTTCTCGGCAGAGATATCACGAGCAATGGCCGACGCGCCCACAATTTTGCCGCGCGCATTTCGAAGTGGCGAGATCGACAACAATACTGGCCAGCGCGCGCCGTCTTTCCGAATACGTTCGGTGCGGTAGGGAGCTACTTGTCCGCCGCTATTGATGATCTGGCGATTACGTTCCACTTCGTTGTAGCGTTCCGGAGGCGCCAGTCGTGGTACCGGCGCTCCGACCGCCTCATCCGCGGTGTAACCATAGAGATTCTCGGCGGCGCGATTCCAACTCACGATGGTGCCGTCGGGATGGGCGCTGTAGATCGCGTCGCAGGAGTCCTCGACGATGACTGCCATCTCACGTCTCGTGCGGTCGGCGCGTGATTCCGCCAACGTCTTCTGGCGCGCCATGCTGCCTGCGAATACTCCAATGACCACAAACGATATCAGTCGTTCCCAATCGGCTCCGGTGCGAACGGCGAAACTGAAGTACGGTGCGACGCCGAAGAAATCAAGGCAGGCGGTCGAAACCAGCGTACAGAAAACTGCGGGCCCAAAGCCAAGGAAACGGGCGGTAAAGAGCACAGCGGCCAGCAGAAGCACAAACAGATGGCGGTGCAGAAGATCAGAAAATGAGCCGAGACTCAGTGCAACCCACACCGCGAGCGCAGCACCAGCGTACTGCACCAGCACAGAATATCGATGCCGCGCGATCCAGCTATTCAGATTGGCCCCAATTCCAGACATTTCCTAAGCTAACGGATCCAGTTGGTTGTAGCGGGTTGGATCAACGCCCGGAAAGTGTCGTTAATACCGTATATCGTACAAACTCTAGCAGCCGTCGGTTGCCGGAGCAACCGGGAACAAAATGGGAACCAGCAACACCGGCAGAAGCCTTCTTACGTGACAAACGCTGTCGTAAATACATTTCTTCACTGCGGAACGTCCAACTTTGGGCGGCCCGGTTCCTGAACCTTGTCCGTCAGCATAACCGTCAACGGAGAGTTCAATGTGAAGTTCAACACCGTCTCAGAGGAGAGCTGAATCGACTGACCCTTGCTTGCGGCCTGCACGCCGCCACCGATGCCGCCACCGGCGGTGGCTCCGATTCCCGCGCCCTTTCCGCCGCCAGCTATGCCGCCGATGATAGCCCCAAGCACCGCGCCCGCTCCCACTTTCTCTGCAGTTTTTGTGGCGCGATTGCTGCCTTGGCGCCGATATGGATCTGAATCGATGTTGTAAGATTTGCCACCGATTGAGATCGAATCGATTTGCAGCACGAGTAATGCTTGGCCGGCAAATTTTCCCGCGCTCTTCACGTCAACGATATGGCCTTTTACGTCGTCTCCCGCCGGTATGATCGCGTCTCCGTCGGTGGGCAAGGGTGAGTCCAGTGTCGCGCGGAAACTTTGACCGGACTGCGCGTTTTCTGAATCAATAGAATCGAGCAGCCGAACTGTAATGTTTGTTCCCGAGGGCACCGTCACATTTCTCGGAACTGGAGGCGGAGGCAACGGCGGCTGTGGTGCCGGCGCTGGCGGAACTTGCTGATCGGAGTCAGGGTTCGCATTCGCTGTCCCCTTGTCTTCAGCTGGGGGAGGAGGTGTGTTCGAAGCCGTGTCTGTCGAATCAGCCTCAGGCTCGGTCTGGCGTCGTGGCCTACTCGGACCCGGCTTCGCCGATGAAGTCTTGGCCGGCGACGTCGTCGCCGTAGGGTTTTCAGGCGGCAGGGGGCCCTGCGTTGCGTCATTCGCGGCGACAGGAGCTGCAGGGGTAATTTCCAGGTTGTTCACGACTTCTTTGATCTCTGGGACCGTCGACGCATAACGAGCTGCGGCCACACGTTGCGTTTCATTGTCGACGGTTCCAGAAAGGGTGACCACCCCGCCCGAAATCTGCACCGTGATCGCCTTGCCATGCAGACCCGAGTCATCGTTGAATTTTGATTGAATCTGGCTTGTCAGATGGCTGCCATCCGGCGCTCTGCTACATGCCACGCACAAGGCCATCGCGCCTGCCAGGAAAATCACTAAAGAATGTCTGCGTAATCTGAAACGCATAAGCACTCCCGATCGATAGCACTCTTGATCGACGACTGCGGGTGAAGGCCAATCAAAACTAGATATGCTTAGTTTAGATGCAGACGGGCACGACTTCACATGGAAAACGAGTCGCAAGGAAGACAGGGGAAACCGCCTGACACACAGCGCATTAAATGCATCGCGGTTAGTCTTGATGGAGAAATTTGTAATCGAGGATGGACGCGGCCAGCCCGAACGCGTCTTCGGTATTTTCAATCGCATCCTTTACTCTAATCAACCTGCCCTGGCACAACACGTTGCTATTCTTTTGGCCGGAAATCTCCTCGGGCATTTCGAAAATCAATTCGACTAAGGCGTTGGCCGGCAGTTGCTGGGGTCCGTAAAACAACACACCCGACTGGCTGATGTTCTGGATCTGACCCTCGTACCACGTGCTCAGATTTTTCACGCGATATCGCACGGGGATGCTTGACCGCAAGCGCCGGGCCCGCGGCATCCATGTCGGTTGCTTCTGTCCTGACCGACGCCGGACCGTGGTGTGATCCGCGATCGGCTCATCGACCTTGTTTCCGCGACGCATCGTCTTCCAGTCGTATTGGTATGCCGTCGCGCACAGCAGGCAGACTTGGTAATACTCTCCGCTGGCCGCGCGGCGCGGCCAGGAAAATTCGTGTGAACAGCGTCCCAGCATGAGAACATCCATCAGTTTTTGCGGCATGATGACGACCGGTGCCCCTGTACAAATCGGACACACCCATCTTCCGACGGCTCGGCGGTTCTGGATAGGTTACTTTCGTGTATCCGGCGCCAAGCCTTATGCTTTTCCGTATGGTTGCCAGCGCACCATCCCGTATGGGCTTCATTCTCGCGGGCGGCAAAAGCTCACGCATGGGCACGGACAAGGCTTTTCTCGATTTTGACGGGGAAACATTGCTCGATCGGGCGCTCGGCGCAATGGGCGCGGTCTGTGATCGTGTAGCCATCGTTGGCGACCCCGCCAAGTTTACGAAGTATGCTTCGGCGGAAACCGGATCGAAGTCAGGATTGAGGTATCAGCGTGCTGTGCCCGATACGTTTCCGGAGTGCGGCCCTCTCGGTGGAATTCACGCTGCCCTTACCCATTCTGACGCCGAGTTGAACCTCATTCTCGCCGTCGACATGCCCTTCGTCTCTCCACAACTCCTGGCGTTTCTCTTTACAGCGGCGGAAGCTGGCGATGCCGTGATTACGGTGCCGCGCAGCGGCAAAGGACTGCAACCGCTCTGCGCGGTATATCGACGTGAATTTTCGGCCGTCGCCGAGCGCGCGTTGCGAGCAGGGAAGTACAAGGTTGATGCAGCGTTCTCCAAAGTCTCCATTCGGATCATCGAAGAATCCGAATTGGAAGAGGCGGGCTTCTCAGAGCGGAGTTTTTTCAATGTGAACACTCCGCAAGATATCGCGGCCGCCGAGCACCGTTCGCCCTAGCGACTGGTCTTCAGCCGGTGTCAGTTTCTATGAGTGCTTGAGTGGCGGCGGCATCTCGTGCCATTCTGATAGCCATGGGCGCTGCTCCGGTACTATCTCCCTACATCGAGTTTAAAGGCGTATCCAAGGCATTCGGCGATCGTGTCGTTTTGAAGGACGTTAGCTTCGAAGTCATGCCCGGCGAGATGGTCTGCATTCTCGGACGCAGTGGCGTCGGTAAGTCAGTATCACTCCACACCATTATGGGTTTCTTGAAGCCGGATTCCGGCCGCGTCATCGTCGCCAGCCAGGACATAACCGACTACAGCGACGAACAACTCGAAGGGATTCGCAAAAAGGTCACCATGGTGTTCCAGAATGGCGCCCTCTTCGATTCCTTAACGGTTGGCGAGAATGTCGCTTTTCCGCTGCGCGAGAAAGGGGAGCTTTCTGAAGAGCAGATTTTTCAGGTAGTAGATGGCCTGCTCGAAATGGTTGGAGTCAAAGAGATGCGCGATCTGCTGCCTTCCGATCTCTCAACCGGGATGAAGCGGTCGGTAGCCATTGCGCGTGCGCTCGCTGCGCAACCGGAGTGCGTCCTCTATGACGAACCAACCACGATGGTCGATCCGATGATGGGTAACCTGCTGGGCGATTTAATCGCGAGGCTCAAACTGCAATTGCATCTGACCTCGGTCGTGGTCACGCACGACATGCGCCTGGCCAAGAAACTCGCCGATCGTCTGGTCTTTCTCCATGAAGGCCGAGCGATTTTCTTTGGAACCTACAAGGACATGGAAAAATCAAACGAGCCCATCATCCACGAGTTCCTCGAGTTGGACGAATTGAAACTGGAAGCGTAAACAGAACTTCTGTTGGGCCGCTTTTCGCAGCTTTCCAACGGGTTTCACTGAGAACTCAGAACCCAGAACTGGGAACTGGCCTTAGAATCCTTGCCGCACCAATTCCTCAACCGTGATCGAACTCTGTGCGGCTTCGCCTTTCATCATCTTCTCAACGTACTTGGCGATAAGATCCGCTTCCAGGTTCAACGGATCTCCCGGTCTCAGCGAGCCCAAATTGGTCATTTCGACGGTGTGGGGAATGATCGCGATGGTGCACTGATTAAGTTCGAGCTTGGCCACGGTGAGACTGATGCCTTCAATGGAGATCGAGCCCTTGAATACCGTGTACTTCTCGATCTCGGGCGGGATCGTAATACGCAACCACCAATTCTCGGAATTGGCGATCCGTTCGAGCCCAATCAGTTCGCCAACTCCATCCACATGGCCTTGGACGATGTGGCCACCGAATCGGCCATCGGCCTTCATCGGCAACTCAAGGTTCACCAGCGCTCCCGCCTGTATCCGTGAGAATGAGGTTCGTACCCACGTTTCCGGCGCCAAGTCAGCGCAGAAGGATTTCGGCTTGATATCAAGCGCCGTCAGGCAAACGCCGCTGACCGAGACGCTATGGCCCGTTCCCAATTCTTTCGGCGTATTCGCGCCTTCGACGGTAATTCGGCGGTTCTCACCGCGCTGCTCGATCTTTATCACCTTCCCTACTTCCTCAACGATTCCAGTGAACATAATAAGTAGCTCCGTAACGCGAAAAACTCAGCTCTGATTTCCTCGCCCGCCATTATCGAAGATAACATTTGGAACTCGGCCGAGAATCGTACCGCAGAAGAGCTGGGACTCGCAGTACGGTCACGCCTCTGGCAAGTATGGATCGCGAAGATATCCTTCAATTGCGAAGTCTTCGCCAAAGCGATGCAACTCGAAACGGCGAACGCAGATCGCCTTTGTACCCAATGCTTCACCCGTAATGAAAGGGACCGCGCCCTCGCCAAGAATCTTGGGCGCGTAATACAGAAAAACCTTGTCTACCTCGCCTGAAGCCAGCGCCGCACCGTTGACCAGAGCTCCACCTTCAAGAAGCAGGCTGGCAATCTCCATCTGTCCCAAACCTTGTACAATCGCGGCGAAGTCGGGCCGCCCGTCCTTGGCCGCGAATAATTGTTCTACGCGAATCCCTTTCGCTTCGAGCGCTCGCCGGCTCTGTACGTCGACATTGGTATTGGAGCAGAGCACCAGAACGTCATTGTCGGCAGTTTGAATCACGCGCGATCCAAGTGGAACGCGCAAGTAGGAATCCAGAATCACGCGCAACAGTTTGCGTCGCCGCGGCAGACCGCTGCGGTCGGTCAGCAGGGGATCGTCCGCCATGACCGTACCGACGCCCACCATGATCGCGTCGCTCTCGTGGCGCAGTTGCTGCACATGCGCACGCGCGATTTCTCCGGTAATCCAGTGATATCCGCGCGGCGCTCCCTCGGCTGGGGCCGCGGCGGAACCCGGCTCCATGCCCGGCTTCGCGGCATCAGCAATCTTCCCGTCAAGGGTCATCGCGGACTTCAATGTGACCAGCGGCTTGCCGCGTCGTATGTACTTGGCAAACCCTTCGTTCAGTTTCCTGGCCTCCGCCTGTAACAATCCGACGTCGACCGCGAGGCCGGCCGCGCGTAGCTTCGCAAATCCTCGTCCTGCCACGCGCGGATTCGGATCTTCCATAGAGCAGACTACGCGAGTAATTTCAGCTGCGATTGCCGCATCGGCGCAGGGTCCGGTGCGGCCCTGGTGTGAGCAGGGTTCCAGATTGAGGTAGAGAGTTCCACCTCGAGCTTTATGGCCGGCTTGCTCGATCGCAAGAACTTCGGCGTGCTTCACGCCCTGATAGGTGTGAGTGCCGGTTCCAACTTCGCGCCCGGAGGCATCCACAACCACGGCGCCCACTGCTGGATTCGGCGACACTAGGCCGGTGCCCGCTCGCGCCAGGTCGAGTGCCCTACGCATGTGTTGTTCGTCGGTCGTCATGAGATCAGCGAAGATTTCACCACGCCCGGCCACGGAGGCACGCAGACACGGAGAAAGAATCGGTTACAAATTGCGAGGCAGGTAAGTACGATTTTCGTCCTCTTCATCCGGCTCTGCCAATGCTACTGCGCCAGATCGATCTTGCGGACCGCGCCTCTTGGGCACTCGTACGCCCGCCAAAGGATCTTTGGCTGATTCGGACGGCTCCCTGGGTTTGAACAGGCTTCGCACGAAGCCTAGAACCAACCACGCCACAACGACTACAATCGTCAGCTGCCACCATACACCCATCGGATGCTTTCGTCCCAGCCACGGTGTCCGAGCAGTGGGTTCTCACGAGAATAGCGAATCCACAAAATCCTTGGCGTCAAACGGCAGCAAATCCCCTGCCTTTTCGCCCACTCCCACATATCGCACCGGCAGCCCCAATTCGCGCGAGATTGCCACGACCACGCCCCCTTTGGCAGTGCCATCAAGCTTGGTCAGCACAATTCCCGTGACCCCTGAGGATTGCGTGAACTGCCGCGCCTGTTGCAATCCGTTCTGACCAGTCGTGGCATCCATCACGAGCAGCGTCTCGTGCGGCGCGCCCGGTACGATGCGTTGCGCGGTGCGCTTCATCTTTTCGAGTTCGAGCATCAGATTCTGCTTGGTGTGCAATCGCCCGGCGGTATCGACGATTACATAATCGGTCCGCCGCGCCGTAGCCGACTGCAGTGCGTCGAACAACACAGCGGACGGATCCCCGCCGGCTTTCGTCTTAATCACTTCTGCTCCCGTGCGTTGGCCCCAAATCTCTAGCTGTTCGATGGCTGCCGCGCGAAAGGTATCCGCCGCGCACATCAAGACTGTTTTTCCCTGCGCGCGAAAAGCCTGCGCCAATTTTCCAATGGTCGTCGTTTTACCGGCACCGTTCACACCAACTACCATGATCACCTCCGGCGAACCATTTACCTCAGTGACGGGTCGGGCAGCATTCGAACTGAGAATCGCAAGCAACTCTTCTTTCAATAGCCGCTTCAGTTCATTCACATCCTTGATCTGCTTTCGATCGGCTTTGTCGCGCAACTTCTCGAGTACTTCATGGGTAGTGGCGGTGCCGAGGTCGGCGCCGATCAGTGTCGCTTCCAGATCGTCGAGCGTGGAGCGATCGATCTCCTTGCCGATGGAGACGACGTCCTCGATGCGCTCGGCCAGATTCTCGCGCGTGCGCGAGACGGCTTCCTTCATTCGCTCAATGAAACTGGGCTTCTTCTCTTCGTCCAGACTGCCAAAAAGGGTTTGAATCATGCGCTATCCAACCCGATTATATAGGGCGGAAGAGAAGAGAGTTTCCGTATAAGAATTTAGGTCCGCGTGGTTTCGATCGTGACGGGATCGACGGGATGGGTCGGCGGCGCGGTTGCGGGCGCGGCCAATTCGAGCGTAACCGGTTGCGTCAGTTGTCTCTGAATATGAATCTCGCCCCGCTTAAATACAGCCAGGAGCGCAGCGACAGCCTTGGGGTCAAGACGCTGTCCCGAAAGATTCTGAATGATGCGCAGAGCCTCTACCGGATCGTGCGCCTTCTGGTATGGGCGGTTGGTAGTGAGAGCGTCAAAAGTATCGCCGACGGCAATCACACGCGCAAGCAGGGGAATTTCGTCGCCCTTGAGTCCATACGGATATCCACGCCCGTTCAGCGCCTCGTGATGCAATTCGATGCCAGGCAACATCTCGTGCAACTGCGGCACCGGGCGCAGGATGTTCGCGCCCTTGGTGGTGTGCGTCTTCATGATTTCGAACTCTTCTGGAGTGAGAGCGCCCGGTTTTTTCAGGATGCGGTCTTCGATTCCGATCTTGCCCACATCGTGCAGTTGCGCCGAAACGCGCAGGATCTCCAGAAAACCCGGATCGAGTCCCATTTCAGTCGCGATCATCAGGGAGTATTTAGTAACGCGGTCGGAATGGCCGCGAGTGTAGGGATCTTTTTCGTCGACCGCGCCGGCCAGCATCTGGATCGAGCCCATGAACAGGTTTTTGTTTTCGTCGGCGGCGCGCTTCAGGTCTTCGACGAACTGTTCGAGTTCTTCCGACATGGTGTTGAATGTCGTCGCCAATTCGCCGATTTCCGTGCGCGTTTTGACGTGTACGCGCTGCGAGAAATCGCCGCGCGCAATGGCCCGGCTGGATTGCGCCAGTACTTGCAGCGGACTCGTAATCCTTCGTGCCGAAAAAATACTGAGACCTACGCTCACAAACACTGCGAGCCATGCCAGCAGGCGGGCTGTGCGCTGCATTTCGTAGATCCCGCGATAGGCCTCTTCTCGCGGCTTCTGCACCACTACTGCCCAATCCAGAGAAGTCACCGGACTGTACGTCCCCAGCATCTCGGTCGTAGTGTTTCCGTCGGTGACGCTAAATTCGTGGGTTGCCGCTAATTGGGCTTTCGAGCCTTCGTCCACAAAACTTCGGACGATCTCGAAATGAGTCATATCCTGTCCAGTGGCGTATTGCGGGGTCGCCGCCGCGACGAGGCGGCCCTGGCTGTCAACTACGTAAGGCATCAATCCGCTCAGGCTGACCTGCTGCAGCCGGCGAATCAGGTAGTCCATATCCATGACCGAGCCGATCATCCCGAGAAATCGCTTGTCATACATGATCGGCGAGCTGACCAGGATCACCGTGCGAGCGAATTTGCCGCTCCCAACCATGAGCGGCTGCCCGGCATACACGCGGCCTTCGCGCGCGGCTTCGTAAGCGCGCTCCAGTTCACGTTGCAGAAAGGCGTCGGGTTCAATGCGCCCGGCGGAAACTCCTTTGGCATCGGTATTCAGTAGCGTGGCATAGGCGATGTCATTTGACGACGAAACAAAATTTTCGAGCATGGCCCGCAGTTCCGGCGTCAGAAGCATCTGGTTGCTGAGGTCGCTTCCGCTCGGATTCGCCAGCATCATGACTTGAATCGACGATGACAAATTCGCCAGCATGATGTGCAGGGCTTCCTGGTGCTGGGAAATGTCGTCGGCCAGCGAACGAGTGACCGTGTTTTGCAGCAGCATTTCGTTGGTTTTCAGACGCTCGCGGTTCATCGTCTCGATCTGCGCCGAGTAGAAATACATGGGGAGCACGCTGATCGCGAGCAGCACGCCAAGGATGACGTACAGCAGCGGAATGCGCGCGGGAATAGGAAGCTTCAGCGGCAAAAGGCAGTCCTGTCGGCCCAAGCGCGGGGATGAGCTGGTCCGTCCTGTCTCCATTTTAAGTTGGTCGACCAGAATGACCTCAGGTGCTCAAAGTACAGCTGTCCGTTACCGAAGTACTCAGACCGCGGTCACGGCAGTCTATAGGACGCGGGCAAGCTTGGCGGTCGCAGATCTCGCTTTCCTCGAAAATCGCTGGGTCTACACAGGCCACAAACTTCTAAGAACTCGCAACTGATTTGACGCTGGTATTGGGTCTATAATGGTGCGGTCGGCCCGGGGTGCTGCATGCCGTCCCTCAGTTTTCACTGCCGTAGTCGTCGGCTATTGGCGATTCTGCTGTTCTGCTCCTTGCTTGCGTTTGCTGGAAATACTCCGCCGCCCAGAATCTCCAAGGAAACGCGTGAAGAAATCATCCATGCCTTTTCAGAAGATCTGGTCTACATCCGAACAAACTTTCCCATGGGGAAGACCGGATTGAAACTCAAGGACGGAACCGTAACCCCCTCGGGCAAGGATTTGCAGCAGCTGATCGCGCTCTGGGGACCTGCCGTGAAGCCGGGCGATCGCGCTCGCATCAGCGATGTGACGATCAAGGAAGACCATATTCGCTTCGAGATTAACGGTGGGCCTGTCAAAAGGCAGAAGTGGTATCAGCGCATACAGATTTCCGGCGCCAGTTCAACCCCGATTACGCCATCCGATCCCTCCGCCAACGCGCGTGGTTCTTATGTAGATCTTTATTTCGACGGTTACGTTCCCGAGTTGACGGGTCCGCAGTTGAAACAGTTGTTGCGGCCAGTCTTCGATTTCGATTCCAAGTCCATGCTCGAAGCCTATTTGGATACAGTTTCTCCCCAGATCAAGAATGCCATTAAGAACCATCACGTCCTCGTCGGAATGAACCGCGAGATGGTGATCTATGCCATGGGCCGCGCGCCCAAGAAAATCCGCGAAACTGCGGACGGAGTTGAGTACGAAGAATGGATCTATGGCACACCACCCGCAGATGTTGATTTCGTACGCTTTGTCGGAGACGAGGTTGTGCGCGTCGAGACCATGACTGTGGACGGCCGAAGAATTGTGCGTGTCGCAAAGGAAGTCGATCAAGGCGAATCAACCGTCGCCAAGAAACAGGAACAGCAGCCCGGCCCGGCTCCGACGCTGCGGCGTCCCGGAGAGGAAATGCCCCAAGTCGATCCCGCCAATCCTTCGAGCCTGCCACCGGTCGCAGCTCCTGTACCCACAGCTGGCCCCGGAGACCCGGGTCCTAATTGGGATTCGTCGCCGAGTCCGACGTCGGACTGAACCGTCGACACCCTTGACTCCTCATTTCCCGGATCAAGTTTGTCAGGTCGTCTCTTGACTGCTATTACCCCCTTCGGTCGTCCCCCTTTACACTATTAGCGTGAAGATTGCCTTAGGCCAGATCAACCCAACCGTCGGGGACTTCTCTGGCAACGCAGCCAAAATCATCGAGTTCGTCCGTCGGGCGCAGAGGGCCGACGCCGGCCTGATTCTTTTTCCGGAACTCGCCGTGTCGGGGTACCCGCCGCGCGATCTTGTCGAGAGACCCTCGTTTGTGGCTAGGAACCGCACGACCGTCGAGAGAATCGCCGCCGAAACCCAAGGAATTGCTGTGATCTGTGGCATGGTGACTCCAGCCGAAGCGGACTCCGGCAAGACGGTGATGAATTCAGCTGCCCTGTTGCGCGATGGGCGCATCGAGTTTATCCAGTCGAAGATGCTGCTACCCACCTACGACGTCTTTGACGAGATGCGTAACTTCGCTCCCGCCAAGAGCCAGCAACTGTTCAGTTTTTGCGGAAATCGAATGGCACTTACGATCTGTGAGGATGCGTGGAATGACAAGCGCTTCTGGAATCGCCGGCTCTACCGGGTTGACCCGGTCGAAGAACTCGTCCGCTCAGGCGGTACCTTTGTCCTGAATATATCGGCTTCACCATTCTGGCTGGGGAAGCGCGAACTGCGACGCGACATGCTGACGGCGATCGCACGCAATCAGAAAGTTCCGGTCGCCATGGTGAACCAGGTCGGCGGCAACGACAGTCTAGTTTTTGACGGATCGAGCCTGGTGATTGCGCCCGATGGCGAAGTCATTGCGCAAGGGAAATCCTTCGAGGAAGACCTCATCTACTTTGACCCTGAACAGATGAGCGGCGAGATGCACCCACAGATTGCCGGCGAAGAAGCGAGCGCGTACGAAGCGCTGGTTCTCGGCACGCGAGATTATGTCCACAAATGCGGCTTCGAGCGGGCGATCGTTGGGCTCAGTGGAGGCATTGACTCCGCCCTTACCGCATCGATCGCCGTCGATGCGCTTGGCGGGCAGAATGTGATCGGAGTCGGCATGCCCGGACCGTACTCCTCGCAAGGGTCGATTAACGACGCGCGTGCACTGGCCGGCAATCTCAAGATTCGATTGGAACTCTTGTCGATCAACGAAATCTACGACGCCGCCCGCCAGACGCTGGCGCCGGTGTTTGCCGGGTTGCCGATTGACGTCACCGAAGAAAATATTCAGTCTCGCGCCCGCGGTTTATTGCTGATGTCCATTTCCAACAAGTTGGGCGCGCTGGTGCTCTCGACCGGCAACAAGAGCGAATTGGCAGTCGGTTACTGTACGCTTTATGGCGATATGGTGGGCGGACTGGCTGTCATCTCTGATGTACCGAAGACACTCGTCTATCGTCTGAGCGCCTATGTGAACTCGCGGCGCAAAGTAATTCCTGAGGAGACTATCGAAAAGCCGCCCTCCGCCGAATTGCGTCCCGATCAAAGGGATTCGGATTCGCTTCCGCCCTACGACGTACTCGATGTGATTCTCGAAGACTTCGTCGAAGATTCCCGCTCGGCGGAACAGATTGCGCAGGCTCACGATTTTGATCCCGAGCTGGTGCGGCGGGTAATTCGCATGGTCGAGCGCAGTGAGTACAAACGCCAGCAAGCGGCCCCGGGAATCAAGATCTCGGCCAAGGCATTTGGCTACGGCCGAAGATTTCCGATCGCCGCCAAGACAGAAATCTAAATGCTGAACCTTGTCCTACTCAGAAATGACAACTGTCCCGGTTTTTGTAACAATCAGATCCAAAGATCGAGTTCCAGTCGAACCCAACTATGAAAAGCATGTATCGTCTTTTGCTCGCGGCCGTTCTATTGTCCGGAATTGTTTTTGCCCAAACGCAAGCTTCGCGTCCCTCGCTTCGCGCCAAGCCGGTCTCGCCCGCGTCGTCTGCCAACACGCCCGAAACCGTTCTTCCCAGCGAAGACACCGTTAATTCTTTTCTATTTCAGATGTTTGGATACGATCCAACAATCACCTGGAAGGTGGATGACATTCGCCCCTCCGAAGTGCCGGGATTGGCGGTAGTTTCGGTGATTCTAACCAACGCGCAAGGTTCGCACGCGAACGCATTGCTAGTGAGTTCCGATGGCAAACATGCGATCACCGGCGAGGTTCTGCCGTTCGGCGCGAAGCCTTTTGAGGACGCTCGCAAGCAACTGGAAAAAGGTGTAAACGGACCCTCCAAGGGGCCCGCTAAGGCGCAGGTGACCATCGTCGAGTTCAGCGATATGCAGTGTCCGCATTGTCAGAAGGCTGCGCCGGTGCTCGATCAACTGCTGGCCCTGGAACCGGATGCTCGCTTTATTTTCCAGAACTTTCCGCTGCCCGGGCACAACTGGGCGCAAAAAGCGGCCGGCTATGTTGATTGCGTGGGCCGCGTTTCGAACGATGCCGTGTGGAAATTCATTCAGAGAACGTTCGACGAGCAAACCAATATTACTGAGTCGAACCTCGATGAAAAATTGAAAGCCATTGCTACCGCGTCCGGTGTGAACGGCGACGAAATCGCCGCCTGCGCGGTAAAACCGGAAACGACGGCCAGAATCGAAGCCTCGATCGCTCTTGGGAAGTCCCTTGGCGTAAACGGAACTCCCACTCTCTTTATCAATGGACGCAATGTGCCGGGCGGGGAGCCGGTCGATCTGCTGAAAAAGCTCGTGGACTTTGAGGCGAGCCAGGGAAAAGCCGGGAACTGATAATTCGGTTATAGATCAGTGGCTGTCTGAAACCGTAAGAACCGAAACCATGAACGTTCTGATCATTTTCCCAACCAAATCGCCGGAGCTTCCGCGCGTTCCGGGCTGCGGACCACATGCGGTGTGATCAGAACCAGCAGTTCATCGTCTTCTTCTTGTTTGGATTGTTGGGAGGTCAGGAGACCAAAACCCGGAATCGTGGAAAAGACCGGTAGACCGTTCAAGCTCTTTTCGTCCGACTGAGTGAGCATTCCCGCCACGACAGCCGGCTCCCCATTCTTCACTAAAATTCCCCCGTCGTACTCGCGGTTCAAGATGAGCGGAATGCCGTTGCTGCTTACTGCGCCCAAAGTGCGAAACTGGATTTGCAACGCCAGGGCTACATCCAGATTATTGTGTACTGACGGCTTCGCTTTGATGGTAAGTCCGATGTCTTCGTAACTGACAGAAGGGAATGGCGCCGTGTATGACTGATTTCCGACCACCTGTGCGATCGCCGCATTGTTATAAATGGGCGCAAAGCTGGCGTTGAGGATTGGATAGCGCTGGCCCAGCTTAAAGGTGGCGTCCTTGTCCTGGGAAGCGCGCAATTGCACGTGCTCGATCGATCGCACCGAACTCTCGTTCATGGAAAGTATCGGAGAGAATTGATCGAGGCTAAGTCCCATCAGCGTTAGGCCGCCGCCGAAGGTGGCGAGCGGTTGGCTGAAGATCGAGTTGGCTTGCCCCTGCAGCTGTGCGAGAAGGGCGGCAATCGTTTGATTACCGGCTTGGTTGATGCCACCCGACGCAATCAATTCGTTGATCAGTTGTTGAATATTCTGTCCCGCCAGAGCCTCAAGAGCGGACGCAGGAATATTGAAAAGGTTAAAAGTGTCTGGAACATGCAGGCCTATGCTCCGCGCATAGGTGTGGTCGACCTGGAAGACCTTTATATCGAGCATTACTTCCGGCCGGGGGTTGTCCATCTCGCCCATGAACTTGGTTGCGGCCTCGAGCAATGCTTGCGGCCCGCGCAGTGTGATCGTGCTCGATGCGGCGTCGAGGCTTACAAACTTAAACTCAAAGAGCGTCCGCAGTGAGTTCACCAACTCATTCAGATCTGGAGCCGGATTCCCCCCTGGAATATAGAACGAGCGCATGCCCATGCGGTCATAGAGCCGATGGTTCTCGGGCGTATCGGCGCAAGCAAAGAGCACGGTCGGCTGGAGCGCGATGCTGAAGCTCTTGGTGACATCCGAAGCCGCCTGCATGGCGGTTCCGAAATTAACATTGTCGATTTCAAAACGCACGTGCCGGCTGGCGAAGCTATCATCGAACACAACTGTCATGCCGTAACTGGAAGCGACCGCGGTGATCAGGCCCCGCGAATCGCCGCGATAGTTGAAGTCGTGACGTCCGGCGGTCGGCTCAGCTGAAATCGTGTCAGCTCTGGCTACCAGTTGCGGCGGAGCCGCAGCGTGCACTGGTGCGGGCCCAAGCGCGTCACTGATACGCTGCATCGCGAATTCATTCTTCGGATCAAGGCTCAGCGCCGTTCGGAACTCCGCCAGCGCCTCGACTGGCCGGTGCTCCATCAGATCGCTGTTTCCGCGTTCCAAATGCATACCGGCGAGATGTTGCCGTGTAACCTCGCGCGCCGTCACATACTCTACATTTTCAGGAACCAGGCGAGCTGCATCCTCGAACTCGTACAGCGCTTCATCCAGATTTTTCGACTTTTCGAATTTGAGACCGCGTGAGAAAGCTTTGCGAGCAGCCTTCAGATCCTTTGGCGAACCGGGACAGGCAGGAGCGCCCGTTGTGTTTGAACACAGCTTTGGCGCAGCAACCGGTGGAGTGTCTGCGGCCAGACACACTCCGGCGAGTAACAAAGCAAATCCTGCTGGCAACCAACGCATGTTATTTACTATAGAATGCCCGTCCCGCGCTGTCTTGCAAGTGAAATCCGGGCCTCGGAACTACACTCGTAACGAGTCCCGATCCGCGTAAAAAGTCGCGTAAAACTCGCATTCACCGCAACATCAACCGTTCCATCCCTGTGGCGCGGCCTGACTGAGTATCGCACTCGACGACCACTGCGCAGAGGCGAACGTCGCCGTTGGCCGCCTCAAACCGCGCCGGCATCCCGCTCAAGAATCTGTCAATCACCAACTCTTTTTTTACCCCAATCACGCTGTCGTACGGCCCTGTCATGCCCACATCCGTGATGTAGGCAGTCCCTTTCGGAAGGACCGTCTCGTCCGCGGTCGGAATGTGCGTGTGAGTCCCCACAACTGCAGTCACACGTCCGTCAAGGTACCATCCAAAGGCGACTTTTTCGGAACTCGCCTCGGCATGGAAATCCACAAAGACGACCTTGGCTTTGACCTTCTCCAAGAGCCGATCAACATAGCGGAATGGATCATCACTCGATCCCATAAACACGCGCCCCTGAAGATTCATCACCGCATAAGCGAGGCCGTTTTTCTGGCCTTCGTATACGCCCCAGCCTGGCAGATTTTGCGGAAAATTTGCAGGCCGCAACAAGCGCCGCGCAGGGCTGTGCGGGTTGCCATCCGCCATCTGGAAGTATTCGATAATTTCGCGCTTGTCCCATACGTGATTTCCAGTGGTCATCACGTCGATGCCCAAATCGAAGAGTTCTTCGGCCAGGGGAGGAGTAATCCCGAATCCCGCCGCCGCATTTTCGCAATTGGCAATGACCAGATCGGGGGCGTGCTGCCTGCGCAATTCAGGCAGTCGATCCTTCACGATCGTCCTTCCAGGGCGGCCAAAAATATCACCGATAAAAAGAATTTTCAAAATGAAGTCTCAGAGTATTTGCAGGCACTGTTGTCGTTCGTACGACTCGATGTTATCACGCTGAAAACCGGCTATTGGGTGCCGATTTCAGCCGTTTTTAGAAAGTCGTAATTCCCCGATGGGTTCAGCGTTACGTTGCGCACGCGGCGCGTGTGTACCAGCACATTATCGAAATACCAAAGGTTGATGTATGGAACGTCTCGCGCCAGAATCTCCTGAACTTCAGCGTATTGCTGCTTGCGTATATTCTGCCCGGTCTCGCGGCGGGCTTGGTCGATCAGGCTATCGACTCGAGGATTCGAATAGAAGCCACGGTTTGCCCCTTGCGGAGGGAATCGCTTGGAGTCGAAGGCGTACTCGAAGATGTCCGGATCTTCATTTCCGCCGATCCACCGCAGCGAATAAAGCTGAAAAGCTCCTCGCGTTACATCCGTGAAAAATGTGGCGAATTCAAAGGTCCGAATATCGAGAACAATGCCCACCTCTCGCAGTTGCTGTTGTAAAACTGCGGCCAGCAGCCGCGTCGACTCTTCTGTTGAAGTCTTCATCGTGATGTGAAACCGGACCCCCTCGTGAGTGGGATAGCCGGCAGCGTCGAGCAGTTGGCGCGCTTTTTCGGCATCATGTGGGTAGAGCGCCACGTTCGGGTCATAGGCCCAACTCTGCGGTGGTAATATGCTGAGCGCTGGCTGAGCAAAACCGCGCCAGATGTATTGCAAAAGCGGAGCGCGGTTGATCGCATAGGCAATGGCGTGGCGGACGCGAACGTCTCGCAAGATCGGATCGCGCAGGTTAAACGCGAGATAGGCAAGTACCGTACCCGGTGCGCGTTCAACCTGTAAATTCGGCTCGCGCTCGAGGGCCACGATGGTGTCTGAAGTCAGGGCATTGATCTCCGCATCGGCGCTCCCTTTGCGCAATTCCAGCGCCCGCGTCGTCGCGTCCGGCACTACGGTGAAACGGACTCTCGCAAGCCGCGCTTTTGTTCCCCAGTAGCTATCGTTGCGTTCAACGATGACCTCCTTGTCTTGTTCTGCGCTCACGAATTTGAAAGGCCCGGTTCCGATGGGCTTACGCGTGATCTCGTCGAGCGACCCATACGGAACGATTCCAATCGCGCCCTCCGAGAGATTCCATGGCAAGGTCGAATCGGGCTCCTTGAGGTGAAATATCACCGTCGAATCGTCGGGCGCATCGATGTGGTCCACAAAACGGTACGCCGCGGACTTTGTGCTGCGAATTTTTCCTTGCAGGAGCGAGTCAAATGTCCACTTTACATCGCGAGAACTGAGCGGCTGCCCATTATGAAATGTCACGCCCCGATGCAAGTGGAAGATGTATGTTAATGGATCGGGAACTTCCCACCGCTCCGCCAGTCCAGGCTGAACGTTTAAGTGCTCATCGCGGGTCAGCAGCGCGTCGAAAAGAAGCTCGCCAATCCGCTCCGACTGCGCGTCAAGCCCCACTCGCGGATCAAGATTCGTTGGACTGCTTTCAATAATCATCACCAGAGTGTTGGGACCAGGAGGATGTGAGCAGGAAAGAAGCGGAAGCAGCCCAGCGCCGATCAAAAACAAGACAACTCTCGTCCTGAACGATGCGAACGGTCTGCTTTCTACCCACTCCCGCACCGCCTCATGCATACGAGATCTTTCCCAAAATCGCAGGGCGCTTTGCTCCCGTAGCCGATGGCACATTACTCGGGCGTCGATGCCACGTCTCAAACGCGAGGTGTGCAAAAGCCACCGCCTCCTTCGCCTCAGCGGGGATACCGAACTCGTCGGAGAAACTCAGATCGATCTGCAAAGGTTCGAGTTCTTTTCGCAACATCGTGATCAGCGTAGAGTTCTTCGCGCCTCCTCCAGAGACGATCATCTCGCAACCGCGTCTCCGATCAGATGCAAACAGCGGCAACACAAATCTTTTGATCGCGTCTGCAATCGACCGCACCGTTAACTCCGTTGCCGTCGCCACCACGTCCGGTTTGCTCGCGCCTCGGCAACTCTGAAGAAACAGACCGACGTATTCGCGTCCGAATTCTTCGCGCCCGGCCGTTCGCGGGGGCTTCCGCCGGAAGAAGCGTGCCCGCAGCAAGTCTGCAACGACGCCGTCCAGTACACGTCCCGAAGCGGCGGTCTTGCCATTGTGATCGAAGCGTTTGCCAAACAGCTTTTCCATCACCGCATCAATCACCATGTTGCCCGGGCCGGTATCAAACGCTACGACTTCGAGAGCCGACGCGCCCGCGGGTATCGCGGTCAGATTCGCTATTCCACCGATGTTCTGCGCAATTCGTCCAATGCGCGCGTCTCGATACAGAACATAGTCGAGGAAGGGAACGAGCGGAGCTCCCTTGCCGTCCGCAGCCATGTCGGCAGGACGAAAATCGGAGACCACCGGCACGCCCAGCCGTGAGGCGATGACCGCACCTTCGCCCGTCTGCCAAGTTACCGCGAGCTTCCGTCCGAGAAAACGCTCCGCCGTCCCCTGGTGATAGAGAGTCTGGCCGTGGCACCCCACCAGCGTCACTTTCGCGCGATATTTGCGAGCCGTTTTTGTTACGGCTTCCGCGTAAAGTTCGCCGAGAAGAAAGTTGAGCCGGGCGATGTCTGCAACACGTGCCAATTCTGCGTTCATCATTTCGAGAATGGTGCGACGAACCGGCGCGGGAAACGGAAACTCGCCGTGACCGAGCAGCCTGTGGTGCGTGCGCCCTCGCCCACGCGCCGAAAATTCCACCAGCGCCACATTGATTCCGTCTGCCGATGTCCCGCTCATCACGCCCGCAACAATCATGCGCGTTCCTCGCAAGCAAGCGTCGCCAGCCGGATCTCCTCGGAGAATTCCCAGAGCTGCCGAATCATTTTGTTGACTCGATCAGCGGTAGGAGCCGAGGTTCGGCGAACAGAAAGCGCCCGTTTCTTGAACGCCAGCACGCGCCGTGCCGATTCCTGGACGCGACGAGCAAATTTGCGATCGCGTTCTGCCTCGCGGACCAGCGCCTCATTCGCCCGCAGAATGAAATCTTCCTGATGGCAGATCAGTCCAAGATCACCCCCGGCGCGTATGTGCCCGATCGTTACTTGTTCGATCGCGGCCTGTTCGATCGGCGCGGCGGCAAGCACGCCACCCATCTCCAGATCGTCGGAACAGATCAAGCCGCGGTAGCCAATTCGCTTGCGCAGAATGTGAGTAATCCATTTCTTCGACAGCGACGCGGGAATGCGTTCGTGCGTCACCGCTGGAAATGCCGCGTGGGAAACCATCACCATCGGTAGTTCCCGCCGCATGAGCCGATACGGAACCAGATCCTGTTCCCACAATTTGCGCAACGGTTTATCCACAGTGGGAAGATCATGATGCGTATCGAGCGAAGCCTCTCCGAGCCCAGGAAAGTGCTTGCCGCAGCCGAGCACGCCAGAGTCGCCTAGGCCACGCAGAAACTCGCGAGCGTAAACGACCACCTGCTTCGGATCGTTCGATACCGCCCGCGAACTCATTACCGGACGCGAAGCTGCAAACGCCAAATCGAGCACTGGCGCAAAATCGAGGTTGAACCCCAAAGTACGGCAATTTGTACCGGTCACCCGTCCATGCTTGCGAAAGAGCGCTCGCCTGCCAGTCGCAAAAACTTCCGCCGCAGAAGGCGTGGAGCTGATCACATTGCGGAAGCGGTCCACGGTGCCGCCCTCGAGGTCGACGCAAGTGAAAAGCGGCGTTGCCACGCACTTCTGGCATTCCCGCAGGAGAGTATGCGTCTGCGCAGCTCCAGCGATATTGCGGGCAAACAGAATCACCCCCGCCGGCCGAATCTTCGTGAGCAGGGAAGCGAGGCGCGGGGACATCTCGGTTCCGTCAAAGCCGATGATGAGGAGTTGGCCGATGTTCATGGGAATAGTCAGGAGTCAAGCCCTTGTTCAGCTGATCGATTCCAGCGAACCACGGATCTGAACCATTGAACAATAGCAACGAGAATTATTGTGAATGCAATTTGGTTGGCTATGGATCCACCGGCAGCGGTGAAATGCTGTACACCCGGATAATCATGAAGGCAACTCGATGAGACGCGGGCGGCTACGCGAGTTCCCCAGAGGACAAAGGCAATTTTCAAGGATATTTTCTTCTCCCCGAGGGCTGCCAAAAAAAGACAAGGAGTCAAAACAATCGTGCAGAACGAGATTGGCTTGTCGAGGGCATCAGAAAGCAGATTGCGAATCTCGTGGATCAGGGCACCGCCACCAAGAACGAGAAGAAGAGCCATACCGGTCGTCGTGATCCAGTTACTGTCGACCGTGATCTCCGAACAACGCCACCAACTAGTCTTCTGGCTCATTCTCTGTTCTGCCTACTGACCAGCGATTTTCGGCGCACTTCGCCTCGGCGGTCAAATTTCTTTCTTCAACTCCGCCAGCAAGTTTAGCGCCTCAAGCGGTGTCAGCCGGTTCAAATCTACTTCCCGAAGTTTTTCCAGCACCGGCTGCGACAGAGGCGTAAAAATCGTCAACTGCGTAGGGCGCTCCGGCTCAGTTGACGAGCCGGGCGTCAGATGATCCGATAGCCGACGCTCGGACGATTCATGCTCCGCCAGCACCTCGCGTGCGCGCACCACGACTTCGTTCGGCAATCCTGCCAGTTTCGCGACTTCAATTCCGTAGCTGCGGTCGGCCGCTCCCGGTTCGACCCGACGCAAGAAAACTACGCTTCCGCCCGTCTCTTTGACGGACACGTGATAATTCTTCAACCCGCTCAATTGCTCCGCCAACTCGGTTAGCTCGAAATAGTGAGTGGCAAACAAAGTCTTCGCGCGCACGCGCGCATGCAGGTATTCGACGGACGCCCATGCGATCGCCAAGCCATCGTAGGTCGAGGTGCCGCGCCCGACTTCGTCGAGCAGGATCAGCGACCGCGCCGTCGCGGTGTGGAGAATTGCGGCCGTTTCCGTCATTTCGACCATGAACGTCGAACGGCCGCGAGCCACGTTATCGCTCGCCCCGATGCGTGTGAATACGCGGTCGACAACGCTCAGCCGCACCGATCGCGCCGGAACAAACGATCCCATCTGCGCCATGATCACAATCAACGCCGCCTGCCTAAGATATGTGCTCTTGCCGCCCATGTTGGGCCCGGTCAGCACCACGATGTTCTGCGTCGAGGAGTCAAGAAACAAATCATTGGGAACGAAGCGTTCGCTCCCCGCCGCCAGTTCCTGCAGTTCGATCACCGGATGCCGGCCCTCGACAATCTCTAGATCGCCCACCTGCTCGGATTCATCGAATCGCGGACGGCAATAATTTCTTAGTGCTGCAATGTGCGCCAGGCAGCCAAGCACGTCGACTTCGGCCAACGCCAGCGCAGTTTGCCGTATGCGCTTGGCCTCCGCCGCAATCTCGGATCGGAGCTCGGCAAATAGCCGTCGTTCAATTTCGACAATCTTCTCCTGAGCATCGAGAATTTTCGACTCATATTCTTTGAGCTCGGGAGTGGTAAACCGCTCGGCATTCACCAGTGTTTGTTTGCGTTCGTAGTCCGCAGGCGCATGATGCAGATTAGCCTTTGAAATCTCAATGTAATAGCCAAAAATCGAATTGAACTTTACTTTGAGCGAGCCAATGCCGGTTCGCTCCCGTTCGCGGGTCTCGACTTGCGCCAGATACTGCTTTGAATTGCGGCTCAGGTCGCGCAGTTCGTCCAGATCTTTGTCGACGCCAGCGGCAATGACCCCGCCATCGCTGAGCGTTAGCGGCGGCTCAGGAACCACGGTCCGGTCAATCCTCTCGCGCAAATCGCTGAGTTCGTCGATCGCTTCGCGCAGCGTCGCAACCCGCGCCGCGGGCAAACCCGCCAACACCGTTCGTACCGAAGGGATTCGGGCCAGCGACGCCGCCAGCGCCAGCACATCCCGCGGATTTGCTGTCTCCAACGTGACCCGGCTCAGCAGTCGTTCCAAGTCGAGAATTCCCTCAAGCGCACGCCGCAATTCTTCCCGCCGAACTGAATCTTTAATCTGCGCCTCGACCGCATCCAGCCTGCGCTCAATTTCACCGCGATCTAACGACGGGCGCAGCATCCACGTCCGCAGCAGCCGCTTGCCCATCGGCGTTACGGTTGCGTCCATGCAGCGGAACAACGTCACACCCGAGTCGGTTCCCGCAAAGAGCGGTTCGATCAACTCTAGGTTGCGGACCGTGACCGCATCAAGCACAAGGCAATCTTGCCGTTCGTAGAAGCCGATACGGTCAACATGACCGAGCGAGCCGCGTTGCGTCGAGCGAATGTAATACAGAATCGCTCCCGCCGCCGAAGCGGCAGCCTGTTTTCCAGCGAGCCCGAAGCCTTCCAATGAGAGGACGCCAAAGTGATTCTCGACGAGCGGAATCGCGTGATCGGGAGCAAAAATCCAGTCGTCCAAAGGAGTCTCGGCCCACCCTGAAGTAGATATTCGCGCGACGGACCCGCTCTCGGAGGAGCCGCTCGCGTGTCGACGATAGTTCTCCCCGCCTGCACTCACAAGGATCGAAGGGTCCGGTGAAGCGGGATTCCGCGCCTGGACTGCAGTCGCTGCCCGATCAAGCAGAGGGGCCGAAGAGCCGTAGAGCATTTCCTTTGGCCGGAGTTGTTCAAGTTCTTCTTGAATGCGCCGCCCGGCCTGCTCTCCTACAAATTCCGTAGCCCGAAAGTCGCCCGTCGAGAGATCGAGCGCCGCGAATCCAACCCGATCACCCACCGTTGCCACTGCAGCCAGAAAATTGTTCTCCTCGGCGTTCAACGACGAGTCGGCCGCCGTGCCCGGCGTTACAACCCGCGTCACCTCGCGCCGCACCAGCTTCTTTGCCAGGCGCGGATCTTCGACTTGCTCGCAGACCGCGACCTTGAATCCCCGGCGAATCAGCTTTGCGATATATCCTTCGGCGGCGTGGTAAGGCACGCCGCACATCGGAATCGCCAGGCCTTTCTCTTTGTTGCGCGAGGTCAACGTGATTTGCAACTCACGGGCCGCCAGCACCGCATCGTCGAAAAAAAGCTCGTAGAAATCCCCGAGCCGAAAGAAGAGCAGAGCATTGGGATGCTCCTTCTTTATCGCGCTATACTGCCGCATCAACGGCGTCGAGGGCTCGGACATGGAGGAATTGGTGATTGATAATTTGTAATTTGTAATTGTGCAATTTGCAATTGACTCCAAGAGCGGCCTCTAAAGTCTGCCCGCGAACAGGTCGCGAAGCCCGGTCCATCTAGCCCGGATGTCCCAAGTTACAAATCACCAATTGCAAATTACCAATTCTTTTGTTCTTCTTACTGCAATGGAACTCCGCAAAGATCCAATTACCCGTTCGTGGGTAATCACCGGCGACGATGTCATTGAGCCGCAGTCACGGTCGCAAGCCTGCCCATTTTGCGGTAGCTCTTCCGACTCCGCCCAAGTCATCGCTAACCTGCCCGGTTTGGATGGCAGCGCATGGTCGGCGCGCTCGGTCGTTCATCCTCATGCGCTCTACCACATCGAAGGCGAACCGGCCCGTCGCGGCGATGGACTCTACGACCGCATGGGATCTGTGGGTGCACACGAAGTATTAATCGAAAACCCGCGCCACGACGGTCATCTCTGGAATGCCAGCGACGTCGAGGTAGAACAATTTCTCCGGCTGGCCGCGCAACGGGTGCAGGACCTGAAACGCGACAGCCGCTTCAAGTACATCAGCATTTTCAAGAATCATGGTGAAGGTGCCGGTCAGGAATTCGAGCATCCGACGTCGCAGCTGACCGCGACCACATTCGTGCCGCGGCGCGTTCTTTACGAGCTTCGCGCCGGACGCGACTATTTTGAGACCAAAGAGCGTTGTGTCTTCTGCGACATCCTGGCGCAGGAGGAGCGTCAGAACCTGCGTATCGTCGAAATTCGCGGAGATTACGCGGCCTTCTGCCCCTACGCTCCGCGAGTACCCTACGAAACCTGGATTATGCCACGCAGCCATGAATCTTCATTTGAGCGTACGGGCGCATCGCGAGTCGGCAGCGTGACCGATCTGGCAGCATTGCTGCGCCGTACGCTGCAACGCATTCGCACCGTGACCGAAGGTTTCCACCTCGTACTTCACACCTCGCCCAACAGTCAGCATCCCTCGGCAACGCTCGGATACTGGAAGACCCTCGACGACGATTATCACTGGCACATCGAAATTCTGCCCATCATCGAGGCCAAGGCGAGGTCTTACACTTTCAAGGAGATTTATTATTCTCCCGTGACCTCCGAGACTGCGGTAAAGCGTCTGCGCGAGGCGAAAATATAGAACCAATCATCGGTCGTCAGCCGCTGGTCGTCCGAAGTGCGCGGATAGTTGGATTCTGGCGACTAGCGACGGACGACTGACGACCAGATTTCCCATGACCATCCGCCGCCTCAAAATCTATACCGGGTCGCAAGGCTATGTTTACCAGTATTATTTCGTCGGAAAACGTCTTGCCGCTACATCTGACGCCAGCGAATATATCTTCGACGTTACCGGCGATCGCAAGCTGACGTATGCCGTCAGCGTTTTCCTTCCGCGCCAAGTCGTAGCCGCCTGGGTCGAATCCCACCGGCGCGCGCTCGCCGACTCCGAACAATATGCCGCCGTCAAGATGCGACTTTTCCGAGCCTTTGACGAACTACTAGATATGCAGGGGCGGGGTCGGCAGCTGCAGATCGATTTGCAGTCACTCGAAGAATCGTTGGCCGCGTTAGGGGTGGAGTAGGCTTGGCAACTGACCGAATGGCCGTCTTCTTCGATCATAAGGAGTGCAGTCTCCTGTGTGTGACGCACGTCACAAACCCGTGTGACAGCCTTGGTTTCCTCCACGCCGCTCCTCCGGCAAACTATAATCACCCAGGCAGGGTGGGGACGTAACGAACCGGCCTGAGCAAGCACTAAACTGATGCACCAAACTAATGATGACCCTGATCTGGCTGCGGGTTGCGCTCGTTTGTTACGCCGTGGGACTGCTCTACGCGCTGGTGGCCCTCACCCGCACGTCTGAGGTCCTGAGCAAACTCGCGCTCCATGCCTCTTACCTCGGAATGGTCTTTCATCTGGTTTCCTTGACGGAAGCCATCGTGCAAAGCGGCCAACTCGCCACTGCCTCGGTGCACAACTCGGAATCGCTGTTGGCCTTCCTGATCATGGTCGTCTTCATGCTGGCGTATTTGGTGTACAAGACGACGACCCCGGGTATCGTGATCTTTCCCCTGGTTTTCCTGCTGACCTTCGTGGCCGCTACCGGTCAGCAACCTCTGGTTTTTTCTTCGGATGTTGTAAAAAAGGGTTGGCTGGCCGTGCATATCCTCATGATCTTTACCGGATACGCGGCCCTGTTCCTCAGTTTCGGTGCTAGCATTCTCTACCTTCTGCAAGAACGTGCGTTGAAATCGAAGAGCTCGAGCGGAATGTTCTCGCGGCTCCCCGCTCTCCAGGTGATTGACGACATCGGATACCGCTCGCTCATGCTGGGATTTCCCTTCATGACGCTGGGCCTGATCGCGGGCTCCGTGGTTGCCGAATCCACCTACGGGCGCATTGATTTCCTCGATCCCAAGATTCTGCTCTCGATATTGATGTGGGTCGTGTACCTGCTGATGGTATTCACCCGCCTGAATGCCGGCTGGCGCGGACGCCGTGCCGCTCTGCTGGCCAGCGCAGCCTTTGCCGCGGCGATTGTCGCGTGGGTGGCCAACTACTTCAGCGGAATGCACAGGTTTATTAGCTCATGAGATTCCAACTCATCGGCGTCAATCACAAGACCGCGCCGGTTGAGGTGCGCGAGCGCCTGGCCGTTCCCGAATCGCGGCTGCCCGAGGCCTGTAAGCGGCTTTCGGAGCATCCTGCCGTTGCTGAGGGCATGATTGTTTCGACCTGTAATCGCGTCGAATTCATTGCCAACATGAAGAACGGCACCGGCGACTTGCGCGAATTCCTGCGCGAGTATTTTGAGACCGATCTCGCTCAGTTTGAAAGCCATCTCTATGAGTTCCGCGAAGACGAAGCGATTCGCCACATTTTTCGTGTCGCCGCCAGCCTCGATTCGATGGTTGTTGGCGAGCCCCAGATTCTGGGACAGGTGAAAGAAGCCTACGCCACGGCTCGCGCCGTTGGAGCCGTACGGGCGCAGCTCGATCAGTTGCTCACGCGCGCTTTTGCCGTTGCCAAACGCGTTCGAACTGAAACTGCGGTCGGATCTTCTTCGGTGTCAATCGCGTCAGTAGCCGTCGAACTGGCAAAGAAAATCTTTGGAAGCCTGAATGACAAGAGTGTCTATCTCGTCGGTGCCGGCAAGATGAGCGAGTTAGCGGCCCGCCATCTGCTGGCACACGGTGCGGCGTCTCTATTTGTCGCCAACCGCACTTATGACCGTGCCATCCGTCTGGCGCAAAAATTTGACGGACAGGCGATCGAGTTCAGCCACCTTTATGACACCTGCGATCGCGCAGACATTGTCATCACGTCGACCGGCTCGCCACATTTCATCTTCAAACGCGAACATGGCGAAAAGCTCATGGCGCTGCGCAAGAATAAGCCCATGTTTTTCATCGATATCGCCGTTCCGCGCGACGTCGATCCGGAGATGAACAAAATCGATGGCCTTTTTGTCTACGACATCGACGATCTGCAGCAGGCCGTCAGTTCGCACGTCGCGGACCGTAAGAAAGAAGCGGAACGAGCGGAGGCGATCGTCAATAACGAGGTCGACAAATTCCACGTTCGCCTGCAGACCCTCGATGTGGTTCCCACGATCGTCAGCCTACAGGACCACCTCGAAACCATCCGCCAGGCCGAGATTGATCGCGTTCGTGGCCGCCTCGGTTCGATGACCACCGATCAGGAACTCGCCGTCGAAGCGCTCACTCGTGGCATCGTCAACAAAATCATGCATACTCCGATCAGCACATTGAAAACGGCCGCGCGCGATCCCGAATCAACCACCGTCATCGACTTGGTGCGCCGTCTCTTCAATTTGCACGATGGTTCGCGCGACGACGAAACTAGAGTTGTCGCCGCGAAATCATTGCGCGAATCGAGCTCCGATAAAGGAGTACAAGGCTGATGGCGCGCTTGCGCATTGGCTCCCGCGGATCGCAACTCGCGCTCTGGCAGGCCCATCACATTTCCGATTTGCTGCGCGCCCAGGGCCACACCGTCGAGTTGGAGATCATCAAGACCACGGGCGACAAAATCACCGATGTGGCTCTTGCCAAGGTCGGCACCAAGGGCATGTTCACCAAGGAGATCGAAGAAGCTCTCGCCGAGAGTCGCGTCGACCTCGCAGTGCACAGCCTGAAGGATCTGCCCACCGAACTGGCTGCCGGTTTCGAAATCGCAGCCATCACGACGCGGGAAAATCCACGCGACGTTTTTTGTTCGGTCAATTTCGCGAGCATCGAAGCGCTGCCGCAAAGCGCAAATGTTGGTACCAGTAGCTTGCGTCGTCAAGCACAATTGAAGGCGCTTCGTCCCGATCTTCAGATTCATCCCCTTCGCGGCAATGTCGATACGCGCCTGCGTAAGCTCGAATCCGGCGACTACGATGCCATCATTCTGGCTGCCGCCGGCCTGAATCGACTGGGCAAGACGCAACTTGTCCGCCAGATCATACCTGCCGAAGTGATGACACCAGCCGCCGGGCAAGGCGCCTTGGGGATCGAAATTCGTCGCGGCGATAGCACAACGCGGGCGCTTCTCACCTTTCTTGACGACGCTGCCGCCCGCGGTACCACAACCTGCGAGCGCTCGCTCCTCAACAAACTCGGCGGTGGATGCCAGGTTCCCATCGGAGCCTTCGCAGAAATATCGGCGGGACGCATTCGACTGAACGGACTGGTTGCGCATCCCGACGGAACCAAAGTCCTGCGCGAAAGGCGAGAAGGCGACGATCCCATACGCTTGGGTGAGGAGGTAGGCGAGACTCTTCTTCGCCGCGGCGGCGATGTTATTCTCGAAGAAGTCTACGGAGAAGGCTTTGCTCTGCCGCAACAACCGTGAGGCAGCTTTTCAGGCGTAAAAACCGTGGAAATCAGGCGCTGCAGCGGAGACCAAGGCCTAAGATCTGACACCCGATCCAATGAAACCCAACGAAAACCGTCCCCTCGCCGGAACCCGGATTCTAGTCGGACGCGCCCGCCATCAAGCTGGCAGCCTTTCCACCAGCTTGCGCAGTCTGGGCGCGGCGGTAATCGAGATTCCCTTTATCGAGATTCGCAAGCCGCAGTCCTACCAGCCGCTCGACGATGCTCTGAAAAATATCAAGACCTATGACTGGCTCATTCTCACCAGCGCCAATGGCGTCGAGGCGATGTGGAAACGCCTCCGGAAACTTCGCATCACGCGCGGCAAACTCAAGCATCTGCAGATTGCTGCCATCGGACCAGCGACCAAGAAGGCGATCGTGCAGCATGGATTGAAGGTCAAAATGGTTCCGGAGGAGTACGTCGCCGAGTCGGTGGTAAAAGGACTGAGGGATAAAGTAAACGGTAGGCGCGTTGTGCTGATACGCGCCAAAGTCGCGCGTGACGTGATTCCCGAGGAGTTGCGCTCGGTCGGGGCTCACGTTGATGTGGTTGAGGCCTATGAGACTGTCGTACCCGAGAAATCGCGCGCGCGGCTGCTGGCTCTAATGCAAAACGCGTCTCGGCGCCCGCACATCGTGACCTTCACCAGTTCCTCCACGGCAAAGAACTTTGCCGAACTTGTCGGCAATTCAAACGCACGTTCGGTTAGTGCGGGTTTGCTGAAGAACGTCCAGTTTGCTTCGATCGGTCCGGTAACTTCAGCGACGCTACGCGAACTGCATATGCCGGTTGCGATCGAAGCCCGCGAGTTTACGATGGGTGGATTAATTCGCGCGATCGTGCTCGCCCGCTACGCAGAGCCTTCGGCGTAACTTGCGCGAAGATAATGAGGGAATGACCCGATAATCCTATTCCGCCTTCGCGCTTGAAACTCCACGCTGCGGGTCGATCGCATCCAGATAGGCCTGCATGCGGTTCTTGGCTTCAGCAGGCATGCCGGTGAATTCAATTCCGTTGCCCACGCCCGGATCGCACGTTCGCACCACCGCCGTAATCTTGATGTGCTCCGAATCGAGCCAGAAGTCGAGGCGTAACACGGTTCCTAGCGGAAACGGCAGCATGTTCTCGACGTAGCATCCATTGCCGCTAACATCGGTCGCGTTGATGCGGCTCGGCGCATTCACACGTTCGTCGCGAATTTCCAGCGGAAGCGAGATCTTGTGCCGGTACCAGCGCCGCCGGTTGGAGGCAGAAATGGTCACCGTTGCGCCATCCATGGGCAGGTAGCTCTTCCAGGGACATTCCTGTTCGGCAACCAGTTTGATTCCTACCTGATTCTTCTTGACTGGACCGGTGTTCATCACCCAAACCACAGTGCAACGGGTCTTTTTCTCCTCGCACTGCACTCCGATCACATCGCCGACCTTCAGTTCATTGTCCACGCCCGAGATCAGTGCGCCTTCAGAGCTGATGTTCTGTGCCCGAGCATGTTGGGAAAAGGGACGACCGTCAGCACTCATCCCCCAGATCCGCACAGGCAGATCGACGGTGAGGCGGGGTTCAGTTTGATGGTTAGCCATACCTTATCCTCTAGTCCGGCTGTTGCGATGATACCGCCCTCTATCATCCGGCGATATTGCAAAGTGAGCCAACCCACGTAACGAGCGCAGCACCACTTTCGGCACCTGCCGATTGCTATTCAAAGACGTTTCCCGGCGGCATTCTCCGCAAATTCCTCATAGCTTACTACCTTTATCTTTTGCTCCTCCAGAAACTGACGCAGTTCTGCCGAAATCAGCAGGCGTCGTTCCTCCTCGCGAGTCTCACGTAAGCGTGTCTGCACAGCATCAAGATCCGTGTCATTGTAGCCAGGATGGCACACTAATTCCCACGTTCCCTCGGGCAAGGCGGCGAGCGTTTGGCGAAGCAGGGAACCGAAGCCGGATTTCTCATCCGATCCAGTCTCGATTACGCCCAGCACACCATCTGGCGTGAGCAACCCAGCACGTTTGGTGCGCTGGTGAAATTGTCCCGAGAAAGCATACAGAACGCGCACCTGGCCATAGCGCTTCCAGAGCTGCCGCTTTTTCTTGAATTGCTTCGTGGGCAGGGCTTTCACGGGAACGATTGGATTGCGAATGGCGGGCACGCCGCAGATCCGGGCGGCCCGCAGCAATGCCCCAAGAATCTCGGGGAAAACGTGCGCGTGTTTATGCGTGTCGAGGTGACTCACTCGGAGGCCCGCCGCTTGAATTTTTCTGATTTGCGCAGTGATTTCCGCGACCAACTGGTCACGATCAAACCCTCCCAGCATCGCGCGCGCAGCAAATGCCGAAAGGCTGGAGTAGAAATTCTGTGGCTCGGCGCTGCGAATCGCGAGCAATGTATCCACCGTATCGGGTGGCGACACGGGTTTTCCGTCCACTAAAACAACGTGGCATCCTACGGAGAGATTCGGCGCGGATCGCGCGGTGGCCACGGCATCTTCGAATGCGGCGCCGTTCGCCATCAGGGTTGTCGACGAAACGACCCCTGTGCTGTGAGTTTCCGCGATGGCCCGGTTGACTCCAGCGGTCAAACCAAAATCGTCTGCGTTGACGATTAAATGTCGCACTCGGAAAGTGTAGCAGCCGCCACAGAAGTTCCGTACTGTGGGGACACGGCGAGTTCTCCCCATCTTCCGGGCGCTGATCACATGCGGCAAAGCAATCGAACGCTCTCCGAGTTTGACCAGCTGGCAAACGGTCCAGTATCCTCGGCATTAGTCTTCAGTCTTCACCATCGCGGATCGGCATCTACCGACCGGGCGGTTAGCTCAGCTGGTTAGAGCGC
>CAVUUK010000016.1:0-306458 GCA_963744625.1 uncultured Acidobacteriaceae bacterium | reverse complement strand
AGAAGCCATGGCAACCCAAGTGGAGATCCTTCGGTCCACTCGCAATGAAGTGCTCACGAGGGGTCGAAGACAATAGCTTCTTGAGGACGAACACACATAGCCGATGTTCTGGTTGATAACGGGCACAAATGCACCCTACGATCTGAATCGTTACCTCTATCCCGGGGCTCGCCCGTGTCGATTCATGTCAAAAGCTTTACGGTAAGAATTGGAGAGAAGATGTTAAAATTTGCCTATTCTTAGACAACGTCGGTTCACGAGCGCGAGAATGCCGCTGCCGGCGTCGGGGTTTGATGATGGCATTGCAGTCAAGACGCAACAACTCCGGCGAGTCGGAAGCACTGGAACCGATCGAATTGTCGGCAGTTCGCGGGAATCAATCCTTATACCCATACTTCGCTCAGGAAGAAAGCCCACTGTTCCACTACTGGCGAGTTCTGCGAAAGCGGAAATGGTGGATCCTGGCCACTCTCGCTATAGTTTTTGCGCTCTCCGTTCTTAAGACCCTTAGGACGACTCCGCTGTACCAGGCCACATCGAAGGTTGCCGTATTTCCGGAGAATCCTAACGCTTTGGGGTTCAAGGATTTCGAGGGTGGTTCTCCAGACGCATACTATGGAACGGACGTAGCGCTTGAAACTCAAGCCGCAATTCTGCGTAGCGACGCCTTGGCCATGAAGGTAATCGAGAGCATGCACCTCGACCAAGACCCTCGGTTTGCAGGTGTCGGGAAGGGCCCGGCGCCGAGCGAAAACACAATTCACCTTTCGAGCATGGAGCCTGATCCGGCTAGGATCGCCGGTCTGCTGGGCGCCTTTCGCGGTGGCCTGAACGTTCAGTTGATCCCAGATTCCCAGCTTGTGCAAATTAGCTATACACATCCCGATCCTCGGCTAGCAACCGAAATTGTCAATGGCCTGGTGAAAACATTCATCGAGGAAAATTTTAGGACGAAGTACGAGTCGGTCACACAGACGTCGGAGTGGCTTTCGACGGAACTCGCCGATCTTCAGTTGAAAGTCCAGACATCCGAGGAGAAACTCGTCCGTTACCAGCAAGAGCACAGTATTTTAGGGATCGACGACAAGCAGAATATCGTAACCGCCAAGCTGGACGACCTAAACAAAGAGCTGACTGAGGCCCAGAGCGACCGCATCCAGAAGGAGTCCGTTTATAGGTTTTCAATGTCTGGTGACCCTAGCCTGCTCGCGAAAGTATCACCCGAGGGCTCAACCGGGCTGCTCGGCAAGTTGCGGGAAAAAGAGGCCGACCTCGGTACCCAGTACGCTCTGTTGACAACCCAATTTGGTTCCGGATACCCCAAGGTTGTCGAACTGAACAATCAGCTCAAACAGGTGCGCACAGAAATAGCAACAGAAGAAAAGAGAATGCAGGAGAGGCTCCGCGATGACTATTTAGCGGCACTTCAACGAGAGCAGTTGCTAACCTCCGCGTTTGAGCAGCAGAAGCAGGAGGCTAATAAGCTGAACGAAAGCGGGATTGAGTACTCGGTGCTTAAACGCGATGCGGAGTCGAATCGCCAGCTGTACGACAACCTTCTGCAGCGACTCAAGGAAGCGGGCGTTAGCGCCGGCCTAAGATCCAGCAATATCCGCGTGGTGGACGTGGCCCGAGTTCCGACTTCTCCAATCACCCCGAACATTCCCCGGAGCCTGATGCTCGGTCTTCTGCTTGGCATTGGCGCAGGTGTTGGACTTGCGTTCGTGCTCGAGAGTCTCGACACAACGATCAGGAATATGGATGAGGTGAGTGCGATCGCGATGCTGCCAGCACTGGGGACGATACCGTTACAGCTTTCCCGTAACGGGCATTTGCGCAAACGGTTAACAACGCTTTCACGTGGCGACGGAGAAACAGAATGGCCCGACCTGGTCACGTACGTACGCCCGAAATCGGAAGCCGCGGAAGCATACCGCGCTCTCCGGACTTCGATTCTCCTTTCCTCGTTTGGTGCGCCGCCCAAAGTAATACTTGTCACCAGCGCGTTGCCGCAAGAAGGAAAAACAACGATCAGTGCAAATTCCGCTTTGGTTCTGGCGCAGCGTGGAAGCCGCGTTCTGCTGCTGGATGCAGACCTTCGTCGACCCGGCATTGAGAAGCTCTTTGGCATAAAGGCTCGGGGCGGTCTCAGCACTCTGATAAGCGGAGTCGACAAGCTCGAAGATGTCTTACTGCCCTTTAAGCAAGTTCCCAACTTGTGGATCCTGCCGGCCGGTCCGATTCCGCCCCAGCCCGTCGAACTGCTCAGTTCGACGGTCATGAAGGAATACATCACACGCTGGCGTAACGAATTCGATCACATCGTAATCGACACACCGCCGTGCTTGTCCGTAACCGACGCAGTAGTCTTGTCTCCTGATGCCGACCGCGTCATACTGGTCGCGCGCTCGGGAAAGACCACGAAACCCGCCCTTCGGCGCGCTTCCGAACTGCTGCTGCAGGTCAATGCCAGGGTTATGGGCATTGTCCTGAACGCTCTCAATCTCCGCTCCGCCGACGGCTACTACCACTATTATGGTGGCACATATGCACAAAGCTACTATGAGGAGGACCCACCGACGGACAGGATCACGACCACAACTGATGCTGCCAGCAAAGTTTCTTAGTAGGACTCAGGGTAATTCGCACGCAGCCGAGTCGTCGGCTCTGAACGCAATCACGCGTTCCTAGGTCAGATGCAGATTGAATTGCGCTCCCCGCTTCGGAATTCTTTTTTTGCACTGATTTGCTTGGTCTCCATAGGGCTGTATCTGCACTGGGCTCGACAGGCGTACCTAGCGTCCGATTTGGCGGCGGTCCCGGACCCCCCGAATCTCAAAAGGGCAATCCAGCTGGAGCCATCGAACGCTGAATATCGTGACTTGTTGGGCCGAAATTTGGCGTTGTCGGGCATGAGTCTGAATGAAGCGATTGCCAATTATCGGATTGCGGTGCACTTGAATCCGTTCGTAGCACGATATTGGCTAGATTTAGCAGGTGCATACCAGATCGCGGGCCGCACCAGCGAGCAAGAACAGAGTGTTGAACAGGCTGTGGTTGCTGACCCAACGACCCCGCACGTCGCTTGGGAGGCCGCCAACTTCTTCCTGGTTCAGGGCAATCGAGAAAAGACGCTGCGTTATTTCCGCGTAGTACTTGCAAACGACCCCGACCCCGATACAATCGCCTCAGCCCTTACGCTCTGCTGGCGGGCAACCGGAGACTCGAATCAGATTCTCGATCGCGCGCTGCCGCGAAGGCCGGATCTGTACCTTTCGTTTCTGCATTTGCTTATCTCCAAACAGGAAGTATCCGCCGCGGAAAACGTCTGGAACCATCTGATCGCATTAGACCAGAAGTTTTCGACGAAGCTGGCATTTCCCTACTTTCGCTTTCTCATCGCCAAGCAGGAAGTCGCAGCCGCCCAGACTGCCTGGCAGCAACTGGCCGGCGTCGATCGTTCCCTTCAGCCCTATCTTCCCTCTCCTGAGAACCTGGTCGTAAATGGTGGATTTGAGGAGAACATGCTGAACGGCGGCTTTGACTGGTGGTACGAATCGAGCCCCTTTGCAGCCCTGGCCATTGACACCAGTGATTTTTTCAACGGAACAAGGTCCCTCTCGATCACCTTCGATGGTCGAAATCCAGCCGATGCGGGAATCCTTCAGTTCATCCCAGTAAAACCAAACACCGACTATGAGTTCAGCGCCGAATCCAAAACCGAAGACATCGAGAGTGCCAGCGGTCCGCGCTTTGCCGTCATGGATGCGTATACCAATGTTTCCTACGTTCTCACCGATGATTTGCTAGACACCAATCCCTGGCGTCTGCAGCAAGCACGATTTCACACGGGACCGAACACGAATCTGGTATTGCTGAAAATCATCCGCCAGCCTGGGAACCCTCTGATCCGAGGCAAGCTTTGGATTGATGATCTTAAACTAGTCGAGAAATCGAATAAGGATCGGTGACGTTGAAAATATCATCGTATGCGATTATCGATACGACCGATTCGATTGAATCGGAGCGTCCGCTCGTTCGTCTGTCAGGAATTCTGCACTGGGTACTTGTTCTCGGACTATGCGCCCTTTTGATTTTCGCGGTGTTGGCGTTCGGCGCAGTATATGAGTGGTCGACTTTCACCTTGGAAGCGGGTGCGGCAGTTCTATTCGTTGTTTGGGCAGCAAATCAGCTCGTTTCCAGGCAGTTGAAGTTGTCGAAAAATCCTCTGTACCTGCCAGCATTTCTCTTTTTCGCGCTCATCGTCGCGCAGATCGTGATGCGCGGGTCTGCCTACGGGTACATTACCGAATATGAAGCCCTTCAATATGTCTGCTATGGAATTTTGCTGCTGGTTGGAGCGGAATGCGTCAGAGAGGAAGACACTCGCAAAATATTCGCCCTCGTAATGATTGTTTTCGGGGCCGGTTACGCCTTTTTTGCGCTCGCCCAGGACTTGACCTCCAACGGCAAAATTTTCTGGGTCCATAGTCCACAGTTTCATGGCTCGATCTATGGAAGCTACGTCAACCACGACCACTATGCTGGCCTGATGGAAATGCTGGTGCCGATTCCGTTTGTGCTCGGCATGGGAAATCTGCTGAGAGGGGGGAAGCGAGCCTTAATCTGCTCTTGCGCCGTATTGATGGCGAGCACGATTTTCCTTTCCGGCTCGCGGGGAGGCATGCTTGCTTTCGTTCTCGAAATGGTACTGTTCGCAGCCCTGACTTTCGGGAAGAAACGAAGCCCTCGCATAGCGCTGGGGTCAATGGCAGTGTGCGTACTTATTTTGGCTCTGCTGATCTTTTTAGGCAAAGGGCAGGTGCTCGGACGGCTCGGTGATCTCAGCCCTGGCATCCGTCTGAATATCACCAAGGACAGCTTGCGAATGTTTTCCAAGCGACCGGTTTGGGGCTGGGGGCTAGGAACTTTCCCAACGGTCTATCCGAGTTACCGCAGCTTCTATACGAACCTATTCGTAAATGAAGCGCACAACGACTATGCGCAACTGCTGGTCGAGACCGGCTTGCTCGGCTTCGGGCTGATGCTCTGGTTTCTCGTGCGCCTGTACCAATACGGATTGCCGACCTCTCACCGGTGGGAATTCCAATGGGATGGGGCGGTCTCCCTCGCCGCTTTGCTTGGGTGTACGGGAATTCTGCTCCATAGTTTCGTGGATTTCAATTTGCAGATCCCAGCGAATGCTGGGCTCTTTTATGTGCTTTGCGGGTTGGCGGCTTCCCCACTAGCTGAGTCATCCGGAGTCGCGGCAGTCTCGAGGCATCGGGAATGAAGGAATTGGAGGCCGCCGCACTCTGTCCGACAGCCCAGCCGACAAATTGAATTCTGCATCAACGTATGCGGAGGGACTGTAGTTAGCTTTGCCTCGCACGTCTCGACTGGAAGACCACTCGCTTCACTCAGGAACATCGCACCTTGCTTGAACGTTTCGGGAAGTCGGTGGACAACGCGCAAAGCCAGCCCGAGCTGCTTCGGGACTTCCCTGCCGCCGAACCGCGGTCCAGAAAAACGCCAAACCGCGCGGACGCCAGCTAGAAGCGATGGACGACACCGACGCCTACGTAGTAATTGTGTTGACGGCTTCTCCCGGTATCAACGTTCAAGTCGGGGGTTCCGGAGTAGAAATCGCGCGCTTCGAGCCGCGCGCCCCACCCATGCCACACCCACACATCCAATCCAGTTCCGAACTGAAGAACGCCATTATTGGTGCCGGTTGGCCCGGGGTTCGGAGAATCGTCAATCCCAAGGAGACGGGGGGCTTCCCGGAAGCGGCCATAGCCACCGCCCGCGCTAACCCAGGGGGTCACTGACTCGCCCGGAAAAATGTTCAAGCGCACAGATGGAGTCATGAACAGCGCTCCGATGTCCCTGGGGATCCGGGTGTCGAAGGCGTTTAGGTCCATCCGAAAATAGATCGCTACTGGCAATTCCGCATACAGTCCGAAAATCTTATGGGTTGTGAGCAGGCGACCATAATTGAATGCGACGCTTTCCTCGTTCCCAAAATGAATGGCGGGATTCGGTACGTTCGGAGGCGGATTCTGATCCGTCTGGGTGCTGACAAAAGTTCGGCCCCCCGTGACGGAAAGTTCATTTACTTGCGCCCACGCGCTGGAAACGAGAACTAAAACTGGCACAATTAGAACTGCCAGACGTTTAGGCGACATCTCTCCTCCGGATTATTGAGGGATGCAATTTTGTTCAAACAAGATTAGCATGCGGCGACCCCGCCGGACGACCACAATTCCTACCCTTTGCGTGTGCCGCAACCTAAGTTAACACTGTCAAGAGACCGCCAACACAATATTTTCGCCGGCGCCGGCATTGTCTGGCACTTCTGAACGGAAGCGTATACCAGGATTTCCGGAGGACCGCATTTTGTTCTGCCGAAAATGTTTGGCCCTCCACAACAATACGAGGTTGACGGAGCAGACAGCTTCGCACCGCAGGTACGCGGCAGCCCGGCCAATTGAACGATTTTCTTTAGTGGAAAACTGCACCTGGGCTCGGTAGAATTCCCAGTCAAGACGCGCGCGAACCCCGCGCTCGGACTTCATTGGACCCACCTGGTTTATCGGACTACTTGGTTGGACTCGCCGGTGGCTCGTTCTGGAGTAACACCCATATTGTCACACCGGCAATAGCGCCCCCGCCAATTCCAATTGCCCAGGGAGAGCTGAGGACTCCCCCCACTCCGGCAGCTGGAGCGGCTCCAGCTGCTTTTTTCTTTTTCTTCTTCTTATTATTGTCCTCCTGCGACTGCGATTCGTCTCGAGTGGTCTCCTGACCTTGTGCCAGCGTGCTAGTCCCAGTGTCGTCGCTGATGGTCAGATCGCCCGTTCTGGCCGCGATCTGGACCGTACCATCCACGTCCCTAACTTCAAATTCAGTCCAAACACTGGAAGCCGGTGATACGGTGACGTCGCCAGCGCGAGTCATCAGCGATTTCGAGGTCGATATGCTTACACTTCCGTGCTCCAAATTAACGGCGCTGCCTTCATACTGCACAAGCGAGGCATTATGAACCAGGACAATGGAGCCTAAAGCGTTTATATTCGCGGCCGAGTCTGCGCTCGTTTGTACCAAGTCGCCGGAAAAGATAGCCGACGATCTTGTGACGCTGTCGCCATTGAGCAATGCGGTTCCATGGCTGTAGAGCATGGCAGCTGGCTCGTCCGCTGCAAACAAGGCAGCCGAAAAAATCACGACCATGACGCAGCTAAGGATCTTCGAGCGTAGAGCCTTGATCATTGCTAGCATTTCCACCCTTCGGAGATGACCTGAGTGATCGTAAATCCGAAAGGCCTTCTCGGTCAATCGCCTCTTACCATTGGGGTTACTTCAGGAGCCCTTCCGGCTCTATTCGATTCCGTGCTAGGGTCCGGGCCGGAATTTCGCGCAGGAGATGCAAAGACTTTAGAGGCGCCACCCATCCGCACAAGCTGGTCACGTCTCGAAAATGCGACGGAAGCACGCCAACGGTCATTCATTGTATTTCTGATTGCTGTGCCGCTTCGACGATCCGCGTTGTTCCCAAGCCGTCAACGAGCGTACGGCCCAGCTGTGCCATGCGCTCACGCCCCGTACGCGAATCGACCAGTTTTTTCACCGAGGCCAAAAGCTTTGCCGCGTCAAAGTGGCAAGTCTGACCCATGTCTACGACCACGCCGCGATGGGACAAAGCCTGCACGACGCGCGCTTGCACAATATTTCTAGAATAGCTCAATACCGCGCACCCCATGGAAAGGAGCTCCCAGAGCGTTCCACCCGCGGCAATGATCGCCTGATCGCAGTCCTTCATGAGCTGCGCAATGTTTGGAGGATTGAATACGACTCGGAGATTGCTCGCGTTCAGCTTTCGTAGCTCGGTTGCTTTATCGAAGCTAGCTCCCGCGATCACCGTAATGTCGAGATCGTAACTGTGCGCAAGAGCGTTCGCAATTTTCGGCGTGAGATTCTCCGGATCGCTTCCGCCAAGAGTTACCAGGATCCGATTGCCCGTTTCGCGAATCTCTCTTTTTTCCGCCCTTTGCCGGAACTCCCGGCGCAGCAAGACGTATGACGGGCCCATCAACAGTGGTGCGATCGCACCTCGTTCTCGATATGGCTCCCCACCCTCGTCAAGATTTGGATTCACGATCAGATCAGCAGGAAACGATTCCCGGTTGGCGAAATCATCGATGAGCAGTACTCGAAAGCCGGCGGATCGAACCGTCCCCAAAAAATCACTGCCGAAGCGATCGCCGTCGATCACGACCCAATCGGCTCTCAGTCGGCGGGCGTGCGCAACCGTCTCACCAGCATCCTCGCGGCCGCCGGGCCTTGCATGGATCCGGCTCAGCGAGATCCCCTCCGCAGCCACACGCGGCAAAAGCGCAGCCGGCAACTCTGCCACGGCGAGACTTACCATGCCGCCGGCGCTCTGCCAGGCTTGGGCTAGGGCCAGGCAGCGCATGACGTGTCCAATTCCTATCATGAGACTGGCATCGGCCCGAATCAAAAGTACACCTGGTTTCATTCGACTCTAATGAAGTTGCATCCTACCGAGTACGCAAATGGCGTTCTTAATTCAACAGCTCTAGCGTTCAGAGAACCTTGTATACCGGTTGAATCATCTCGCCTTCAAGATGTTGCTCCGTACACCCGTAATGTTCTTAGTTCAGCCATTGTCTTGCATGTTTCCGCACGCACTGGCAGCGTCTGTCAATCGCTGGCGGATCGTGCAGTGCCGTCCCGGTCAGAAATTCGGGACATCGAGTCATCTTGATTACCCGGTTTCAAGCACAATGAGAGCTCTCGCCTTTCGCTTCGTAGTGGGTCACCACTTTAGACACCGCGTGGATAACGTCTTCCACATCCTGCGGCGTCATGGAATGAAACATGGGCAGGCTGATCAGCCGCTGATAGGCGTCTTCGGCCACCGGATAACTTTCTCTGAACTCGAAGCGCTCACGGTAGTATGGATGTTGATGCACCGGAATGTAGTGAACATTCACGCCGATATTTTCCCGGCGCAGGGCTCGAAAGATTTCTCCTCTTCCCGCAGCCAGCATTTCCAGATTCAGCCGGACTGGATATAGGTGCCACGCTGGAGCCATGCCGTCGCGCACCGCGGGGGGAATGATGGCCGGCAAATCCCGGAATGCCTCGGCGTACTGCGCCGCAATTTCCCTCCGGCGTGCCAAGTTCGCTCCCAGTTTATCCAGCTGTGATAGTCCTAGCGCGCAGGCAATATCTGTCAACCTATAATTGAAGCCTAGCAGTACCATCTCGTAAAACCACTGCCCGGACTCGTGCCGTGCGTCCCTGCTGATGCCATGATTGCGAAAGCGTCGCAGAGTCTGAGCCAGATGCGCATGATTCGTCGCGACCATACCACCTTCGCCCGTTGTCATGTGCTTCACCGGATGAAAACTAAAGACAGTCATGTCCGCGATGCTACCGACGCGCTTTCCCTTGAATTCGGCGCCCAGTGCATGGCAGGCGTCTTCAATCAGAAGTGCTCCGTGCGTTGTCGCCAGCTGCCCCAGTTCATCGATCGCACCGGGATGTCCGGCATAATCGGTCGCAATGATCGCTTTCGTGCGTGTAGAGAGTTTCGTGGAAACTTCCAGAGGATCAAGGTTCAGTGTGTCGGCTGACACATCGGCGAACACCGGTGTAGCGCCCTGGTACAAAATGCAGTTGGCGGTCGCGCAAAACGTCATGGGGGTCGTGATCGCCTCATCCCCGGGCCCCAATCCTGCGGCAAACGCCGCACCGTGTAACGCGGCCGTACCCGAACTGAAGCTGACTGCGTGTCGCGCACCAACCCTCGCTGCAAACCGCTCTTCGAACTCGCCAATCTTCGGCCCCGTTGTCAACCAGTCCGACTTCAAAACCTCAACCACCGCTTGAACGTCCACCTCGTCAAGACTCTGCCGCCCGTAGGGCAAGAGTTTCTCCCGCACCCGCGGACCCCCGTGGATGGCAAGTGCCTCCAGCTTCTTAGGTAAAGCACTCATCCTAGGCAGAGGCCTGAACCGCCTCCGCCGCGCTGGTTTCAGGTGTCACCAGGTCTTCCAGTTCGCGCCGCGTCAGCCAGCGTTCGTTCGTGTCGCTCGAATAGCGGAATCCTTCCGGAAGTGACGTCGCTTTGGCCCAGTTTTCGCATTTCCACCACGGGTGCGCTGGCTGAATCACGTACATGTCTTCGGTCTCAAGCGTTTGCCGTGACTCGTCTTCAGAGACCAGCACTTCATGCAACTTCTCTCCGGGTCGAATCCCGATATACTCTACCTCGCATCCGGGCGCGATCGTCTCCGCCAGGTCTAGCAGTCGCATGCTGGGAATCTTGGGAACAAAAATCTCGCCGCCGCGCATCTGTTCCAGGCAGCGGATAACAAACTTTACGCCTTGTTCCCGAGTCAACCAGAATCGTGTCATTCGAGGATCGGTGATCGTGATCTTCCCACGCCGCCGCTGTTCCAGAAAAACCGGGATTACGCTGCCGCGGCTGCCCACCACGTTCCCATATCGCGCACAACTGAATCGCGCATTTTTGGGGCCCCCATAAGCATTGGCCTGGACAAACACTTTTTCCGCGCACAGCTTGGTAGCGCCGTACAGACTGATCGGATTTACCGCCTTGTCGGTGCTGAGCGCCAGAATGCGACGAGCGCCCTGATCAATGGCTCCATCAATTACGTTGCGCCCGCCCATGATGTTCGTCTGGATCGCTTCGAACGGGTTGTACTCACATGCCGGCACTTGCTTTAGCGCGGCCGCGTGCACCACCACGGTCACGCCCGCAAGCGCGCGCTTGAGCCGCTCAACGTCCCGAACGTCTCCTATGAAATACCGCAAGCTTGGATGATCGAAGCCCGACGCTCTCATCTCATGCTGCTTCAACTCGTCCCGGCTGAAAACCACCAGCCTTTGAGGGTGATAGTCACGCAGCATAATCTCCACAAACTTCTTACCGAACGCGCCCGTTCCACCCGTTACCAGTATCGATTCCTGCGTCCAATTCACGATTCTTGTCCCTTCGAGCCCTTTCCGTCGAGTCACCCCGAAAGCTTCATCGCGGCATGTGAACCCTCCGACCAGCGCCGAGTCGAGCCACCGAATTGGCGCCATTGGGGATTAGTTCTTGGATGCTAGCAGTTTGGCGAGTCCGAGCAATTCCTTCTTGCGCAACTCGCGCAACTCAAACCCAATTTGTTCCTCCGGATAGTGCGCCCTCGTGGTCAAGAACAGACGGTCGAAGTCCAGGATGGCTTTAAGTTCCCGTCGGATTTGATCGAAGGTCAGCATGAAATCCATTCTAGTTGATGGCATTAGTTTGTGTCGGTCCCGCGGGGAAGGAGACCTTCTGACCGCAGCCGCCCGACGCCCTCTGGGTGTCCGCTGAACATCAGGAGTGCACTCAATTGTTCAAAGCACGAGTATTGTTAAGGCCCATTCAAAACAAAGCCGCATCGCTGCGGGGCCTGAGTCGTTGACGCGGACTTATTGGGCGCACTCGGCGTCTCGTTGGTCAGGAGTTTTTCGTCAGCTTTAACCTCTCGCGAATCTCGTTGACGATCTCCGCGGGGAACAGTTAACTTCAACCGCGACCGCATCGCGTGGCTCTTCAAGCGTTGCCAGCTGGCTCTCGAGCATCCGTTCCGTCATGAAGTGCCCGACACGCTCGTGCAAACGCCGGCGGAGCAATTCTGACGTGCCTTTCAGATAAACCGCCTGTACTTCTGGGCCGACTCGCAAGTTCTCTCGATATGCGGCTTCAATGCGGAACAGGCCAGAACCGCATTCTTTCCTCTCGCGATCCATCCCTCGATTAATGCGCGCAGAGTCTCAAGCCAGGGGGCGCGATCGGCGTCGGTGAGCGGGATGCCGCTTCGCATTTTCTCAACGTTTGCGGCAGGATGGTAATCGTCAGCGTCGGCAAATTCCCATCCGAGTCGCACCGCCAGAAGATGCCCGACCGTCGTTTTCCCTGAGCCCGAGACTCCCATCAGCAAGATAACCACGCTACCTCCACCGTCAAACATTTCACCACAGGAAGACGGTGTGCGACCGGCAAAGACGGGGCAGATGCGCCAGTTTGGGCATTGAATATGCGCGTTTTCTACCCAAATTCAGGTGAAATGCACCGTCAGAACCGGGGCAGGTACCTAGTTCCTACTCAGATTACGAAGGTAATCGGAGCTTCTTTTGGGGTATTTTCCGTGATATAACGCCGTTAGCTGCTCGTCCGGCTTTGGGCTGGGAATTGCGTGGTTTTCTAGCTTTAGTTGAAGCGCAGAGCGACAGCACAGGAGGAGTCGTGTCCGAGGCGCGTACCGGGAAAAGGTTTCCGCTGCATTTGCCGATCAAGATACATGGGGAAGACACCGCCGGTGAAGCGAGCGGGATGACCGGCAATCTGAGCGCTGCCGGCGTCTACATCCGCGCCGACGCTTCGCTTGAGGTCGGCTCGCCCGTAGAGTTTGAGATCACCCTGCCCCCGGAAGTAACCGGAGGCAAAGACGATGTAGTGATTCAGTGCCGCGGCCGCGTTGTGCGGACCGATGAACCCAAGGCAAGCGCTAACTCCGGGGATAGCCGGGGCGTTGCTTGCGTAATCGATTCTTACGAATTCGTTCGCAACAGTTAATCGGGAGCGATCCATGCTGAAGCTTATTCTGGCCGACAATCAGGCGATTTTTCGCGCTGGCATCGCCAAGGTGCTGGCCGTAGAAGACGAAATGCGCATTGTGGCCCAGGCGCAAACTGCCGAGCAGATGTTCATGGCGCTCGACAAGTTTCGCGCGGCTGTGCTCATCATAGCCGGAGGATTCCACTCCGATTTCAACTCCGTCCTATCGGCTGCCAACAAGAACAAGACGCGTGTCGTGGTGCTTGCCGATACCGGCGAGAGCGCGCAGCGTTACATGGCGGCGGGCGCTCATGGCGTGGTCTATCGCAACGTGACCAGTCCTGCACTGGTGGATTGCGTCCGCAAGATTGCGCGCGGCGAGAGCTGGGTGCAAGACATGGCGGTGCCGAGCGAGTTGACCGAAAACGATATGGTCGGTCTGCGCGTCCGTGACCGTTTGACGGCCAAGGAACTGCGCATTGTGGCGCTGATTGTTCAGGGCTACAAGAACAAGGAAATCGCCACGCAGTTGGGCACGACCGAGCAGGTAATCAAGAATTACCTGCGCAACGTCTACGACAAAATTGGCGTGTCAGACCGGCTGGAGCTCGCGTTGTTCACGATTCATCATCGCATCCTGAACGAAGCTGCGGCCGCGACGGCAGCGGCTGCGATTCCGCTCCCGCCCCAGAGTGCGGGGATCAGCAACTGAACGGTTTTTGCGTTGATTAAAAAGGCTGCCTGCGCAGTCTGTTACGAAACTGGTGGTCCTAAGTGATGAAAGAAGCGGTGTTCGGGAGATCCGGACATCGCTTTTTCGCTTTCCGGGTTTCGGCTACGAAGGAATGCGGTGGTTAGGACGACAGCGCCGCTTTTAGGCGAGCACCGCCCATCAGGTTCAGCATTCGTTTCAGGTTGTAGACCATCGCGGCCAGACTGATTTCGGTCTGCGCTCCCTTTAGTCCGCGCAGTAGGAAGCGCGGATGCCCAAAGATGCGGTACTTCAGGAAAGCGAACGGATGCTCCACTGTCGACCGCCGTAACCGCATCATTTCCGGCGTTGCTCTTTGCTGCATTCGGCGGAACGCATCTTCGTGCAGATGTCTAGAAACCAGGCGATGCCTACCGTTAGTGCATCGCACCTTCAGGGCACAAGCACCGCAGATCTCAGGCTGGGTGGCATAGTAGACGGCGCGATCCTTGCGCGAGAGCTGTTTGCGGACCAGGGTCTGGTTCGCCGGGCAGCAGAAGGTGTCGGTCTGTTCGTCGTAGTGGAATTCGCTGCGGTCAAACAGCGTGCCGTCTCCCTGGTTATTGACCGCGCGCGTCACCGGCACATGCGGCACGATGCCCTTGGCTTCACACGCTTCAGCCTGTTCGCCGTTCGAGTAACCTGCGTCGGCTACCACGTGCAGCGATTCCGGATGGCCCTGCGCTACTTGAGCCGCCTCGGCCATGGGCAGCAGAAGACTATTATCCCCGGCTGTATCGGTTACTTTGTGCGCTACGATCAGCGCGTGTTCGGCGTCCACCGCCGTTTGCACGTTGTAGGCCGGACCCTGTCCACGCATGAAGCGCACTTCCGGCTCGGGATCATTTTTCAGTTTCTCCAGAGCCGCTTGCACTGCGCTCGCGTCGATCACTACTTCGTCGCGCTCGTCGGCGGCATCCATCTGCTCCAGGTAGTGCCTCACCGCATCGCGTTCTCGCACGCTCTTGGCGCTGCTGACCGCCCGGAACTTTGAACCATCTACCGCCACCGTCTCGCCGCGTACCAGACCCACCGAGCGCGCAAAGCGCACCAACTCCGCTCCCGCTTCTGTTACCGACTGGCTATGGATCCGACGGAACTCGGCGATCGACTTGTAGTCCGGCCGCAAACGGCCCAGCAGCCACATCATTTCTACGTTGCGCTGGCACTCCGCCTCGAGTCGCCGCGACGACCGCACCTGCTGCAAGTAGCCATACAAATATAACTTCAGCAAATCTCGTGGATCGTAGCCAGGGCGCCCGGTCTCGGCTGGCTCCGCACGCTCAAAGCCGAGCTTGGCCACGTCCAGCCGACCTACGAACGCCTCAATCACTCGACAGATGTGATCGGATGGGATCAGTTCTTCCAAGGTCACGGGAAACATCGCCGTCTGATCCCGCGCCTCACCCCGGATATAGGCCATAAAAAATGCCCTCGCTTCCGCGAGGGCATTCTCTCATTGCTTAAAAGAGCCGCCAAGTGTTTCGTAACAGACTGTGCGGGCGGCCTTTTTAGTTTCTCCGTCCCCTGATTCAGAGTTTCTCTTCGTAGCTGTTTCTCTACCCTACCCGGGGGCAATGGCTTATTCTGCCAACATGAAAATCAAGCAAAAGCCTCTCTGTTTGGCCGTATTCGGTCTGATGGTGATGGGCTCCGCGGCAATCGCAGCGCCCACCGCTCAAACGAACGCGGTTGACCGTTACATCGACTCGGAGATGGTGAAGCAGCATATTCCGGGACTCGCTCTGCTGGTCTCCCGCGGAGGACAGGTCATCCTCGCAAAAGGATATGGCATGGCCAACGTCGAACTACAGGTACCGGTTAAACCCGATACGATCTTTCAATCTGGCTCTGTAGGCAAGCAATTCACTGCAACGGCCGTGATGATGCTAGTCGAGGAAGGCAAGATCGGATTGGATGATCCACTCACCAAGTATTTCCCCGATGCGCCCGTGACCTGGAAAAACGTCACTGTTCGCGAATTGCTCAGTCACACCGCCGGATTCACCGACTATCCGAAGAATTTCGACATGCGGAAGGATTATACCGAGGCCGAGTTGATCAAGATCGTCGAGAAGATTCCTCTCGCATATCCGCCTGGCACCAGTTGGAGTTACAGCAATCTCGGCTATCTCACTCTTGGCATCGTGATTCATAAAGTCACCGGCGAATTCTACGGAGACTTTCTTCACCAACGAATTTTCCAGCCTCTCGCCATGAATACGACTCGCATCATCAGCGAAGCCGATATCGTGCCCAACCGCGCTGCGGGATATCGGCTGTATAAAGGCAATTTGAAGAATCAGGAGTGGGTATCGCCGACGGTAAACACGACCGCCGACGGCAGTCTGTATTTCTCCATCGACGATCTCGCGAAATGGGATGCCGCGCTTTATACCGAAAAACTCTTGAAACGATCATCTCTCGAACAGATGTGGACCGTCGCCAAACTAAATAATGGACAACCGAATTCAGGCGACTACGGTTTCGGATGGTTTATCGAGAACAAGAAAGGCCATCACGTCGTTGAACACGAAGGCGCATGGCAAGGTTTCGAAACTGTCATCTCACGGTATGTGGATGACAAGCTTACCATCGTCGTCCTGACCAATCTTGAGCAGGTCGAGCCCACACTCATTGCCGACCATGTGGCGGAAATCTATCTGGCCAGCGGGACGAAGTAAGAACGATCGCGGAGATCTGACATCTTACAGCGTGAGAAACTCCAAGAAGAAACTTGGCTTATCGCAGCTCACACGATTCCCCTAAACGAGGCAAACCTCGTCCCTACACGATTTTTTCCCCGACGCTCTTCGCTTGTGTGAAGAGGTAGAGATAATCCGGCCCTCCGGACTTCGAATCGGTGCCTGACATGTTGAAGCCGCCGAAGGGATGCGCGCCCACCATCGCCCCTGTGCATTTGCGGTTCAAATACAGGTTGCCAACGTGGAACTCGCGCACCGCGCGATCGAGTTTCTCGCGCGAACTGGAGTAGACCGCTCCGGTCAGTCCAAACTCGGTGTCATTGGCGATCTCAAGAGCGTGATCGAAATTGCGCGACTTGATGACCACGAGCACAGGCCCGAAAATTTCTTCCTGCTCGAGGGTCGACTTCGCGGGAATATCGGCAATGATCGTCGGCTGGATGAAGTATCCGTCGCCGGCGCTAGTTGCACGCACGCCGCCGCTAATCAGGCGTCCATTTTTTTTGCCGATCTCGATGTAACGCAGAATATCTTTCATCGAGCCTTCGTTTATAACAGCTGCCATATTCGGATTGAGCGTAGGATCGCCGATCGTGATCTTTTCGGTGCGCGCTTTGAGCTTCTCGATAAACTTGTCGTAGATGCGCTCATCGACAATGGCGCGCGAACAAGCCGAACACTTCTGGCCCTGGAAGCCGAACGCCGCCTGCGCGACGCCTTCGACGGCCGAGTCAATGTCGGCATCGGCATCGACGATGATCGCGTCTTTGCCGCCCATTTCGAGGACCGTGCGCTTGATCCAGACCTGGCCCTTCTGTTGTTGTGCGGCGGTCTGATTGATGTGCAATCCAACTTCGCGCGAGCCGGTGAAGGCGATGTAGCGAATCTTCGGATGCGCGACCAGCGCATCGCCAAAGCTTGCGCCGCCTCCGGGGCAGAAATTCACGACTCCTTCGGGCATGCCGCATTCTTCGAGCAGTTCGACGAACTTCGCAGCAATCGTGGGCGAATCGCTTGACGGCTTCAGCACGACCGTATTTCCGCTGACGATCGACGCCAACGTCATGCCGCCCATGATGGCGCAGGCAAAGTTCCACGGCGGAATCACGGCGCCAACACCAAGCGGAATGTACGTCAGGGTGTCGCGCTCTCCGGGCAGTTGCAGCGGGGGCTCAGCCTTCGCAAAGCGTAGCGCCTCGCGCGCATAAAATTCGCAGAAGTCGATGGTTTCGGAGATATCGGCATCGGCTTCGAGCCAATTCTTCGAGACTTCAAAGACCAGCCATGCCATGAATTCGAGCTTGCGCTCGCGCATCACATCGGCGACGCGAAACAGAAGCGACGCACGCTCTTCGACAGTCGTGTGGCTCCAATGACCGAAGGCTTGACAGGCGGCCTGTACGGCGGGTTCGACCTGATCTTTGCCCGCTTTCTGGTGAATGCCAACTACTTCCGAAGGCTTGGCGGGATTGATGGAACGAATCTTGTCAGAGGTCTTGACGCGCTTGCCGCCGATGATGAGGTCGTATTCGCGGCCGAGTTGTCCGCGCACTTTTTCGATGGCGGAGCGCATTTTGCGCACGTTCTCTTCTTTGGTGAAATCGACAAACGGCTCGTTTTTGAACGGACCTTCGTGAAGACGAACTTGCAGGCGGGGTGGGGCTTCCATGGTGGCCATAGCAGATCCTTTCCGGACAAAGGCTAGTGTTGGCGCGGATATTCGCAACTCTTGATTTTACACCGGTTGGTGGTTGTTGGCGGGCTGCTGGAAAACGAGACCGCGCTGCAGTCCAACTGGGGCCTCGCCGGGGTGAACGTGCGGCCTTGCGGTGGCAGGATTGCGATTTTGAAAATGACACTTTTCAGCATTCAGCATTCCTACTACCAGGCGGGGCGTGGCATTCTGAAGGACACCAAGACAGAGGCCCACCGCACCGAACAAGTCCGCAAGGTGTCCTAGAAAGTTGCATACGTGTCAACGAGAGCAAGAATCCCAGAGTTTTCAGACCGCATCGACAAAATGATTTCCGTCTTCCGGAACGGCACAGGTTTGGGGAGCAAGCCAGTAATAAGGACCGCTTGCGAGGCCTGCTGAGACAACGAGAAATGCCGTGACTACCAGCCAAAGGTTCCGCTTCCGACCGACTGGAGATATTGAGGTTTCCACAGCCGTAACCCTGCTTGATTCCGTGTCTCTTTTGAGTCGCTTCAGATCAGCCCTCAACTCTGCGGCAGACTGGCAGCGAATGTCGCGATCTTTTTCCAGAGCCTTGTTGACGATCTCCTCTAGCTTCGGCGGGGTGTTAGGGTTGATTCGAACTGGCGGTACAGGCGCTCGATTCAGGATCGAATCAAACATCGCGCCTGAATAAATCCGTGCGTGCATCGAGTTCCTTCCCTCGCACCTGCTCCGGTGAGATGTAAACGACGGTGCCCAACGCACTGCCGGGGCTCGTCAGATGTTCCTCGGACTCGATCGTCGGACCGCTCCCTTCCGGTTCCGCCACAACTTGTTGCCTGCCGTCATCGCTGCCCTCCTCGCTGGAAAATGGAATCCGGTTCGGGCCGGTGACGAAAGGTTTAGAAAATCTCCCCAACGGGGTCAAAGGGCTGTCGTATCGACTGCTCTTGCCATCATGCCAGCGATCGCCAGTACCGGAGCCATGCTTTTTACCGGGAGCAAAGGCACCAGTGGGAAGTCGGCCTTAGCTCGCCGAACCGAATCTCGCCAAGTCTCTCAAGCACTGCCACGCCGCGACAAATTTCTGGCACCAGCGACTGCGGCCAAGGCGCGATCGACTGCTTTTTATAGAGCTCATTGAGGGGTTGTGAGGGCATCAATTGACCGTTCCCGGTAATCGAGTGCGCGTCAAGGCGAGAGGGTTTTGCCCGTTCGTCCCCAGCAATCGATCGGTCCGTCGCATCATTCTCCAGTCATATTCGTAAGCAGTTCCACAAAGTGGGCATATCTGATAATGACGGCCATCGGCGTCAATGCGTGGCCAGCTGAACCGATGCGAGCAACCTCGTCCGAAAAACCGCTTCAACAAGCTCATTGCCTCACCCCTTCATTGCGACTTCTCCATGTATCGAACCAACGGCTAAAGAACGGTCTGGGCCGACGGTTAAGCAGATCCTGAAGCTTGGATAAGAGAATCTTTGGCGGCTGGGATTTCGAGAGGAACGTATCTACCGCCTCCAGTTTCCTCTTCGGCAACGGCCCGTAGGCGGATAACAGCATGATCGGGACATGGGACTTAACGCGCTTCATCTTCGCGGCAACCACATCGCCGTTCATCCCGGGCATCTGGTAGTCGATGACCACCGCGTCCACAGGATGCGAGAGGAACAACTTCATCCCTTCGTCTCCGCCGGTCGCCTCCAGGACTTCATAGCCGTTGTTTTCGAGGAACATCTTGCGGCCGATGAGCCCATTCCACTGGTCGTCAATGCAGAGAATTGTTGCTTTGAACCGAGACATCACTGTTTCCACATCTCCAGTTTCGGCCAGGTTTGGTTTCTTTCAGACGGGTACTTCGGTCCGTGGAAGGGCCGATGTTTCCTAGTGAAGTGGCGGGCAAACTGATTTGACTACAGGGCGATACGTGCTTTCAAATTACGAACGTCCACTCGGGTGCCAGTTACCAGGGTGGAATCGTGGAAGCTCGCCGAGTCTTTGTTGACCGATTAGGACCGGCACTCGTGAGCGAATTGTCTGTTCGTCGAAAAACTCGCAAAACTGCGCCTTATGTTCTGGTCCCAATCCCCCAACTCCTAAATCAACGCTGGAACGCCGCTGAACGATTCATACGACGGCTCCAAGCCTGAGTTTGTCTCCGCAGAGAAACTCGATCTTCGATCGGGCGCCCAGACATTGCCTCAAAAACAGGCTGATCGCGATCTCGGCCTGGTTCAGCCAACTGCCGTGCTTTGGGGTGTAGTGCACCGTTTCGCAAGAAGGCCCGAATCACAACTTCACTGGCACGGTACTCGTGGCCCGCAGGGGTCGGGTGTTGTTTCGGCATAGCTACGGCATGGCAAGTTTCGAGTTGCAGGTTCCAAATTCTCCCGAGACTCGCCTCCATGTCGCGTCAGTCTCGAAAGCGTTTACGGCGGCGGTCATCCTTCAGTTACAGGAGCAGGGACGTCTCAGTGTTGCGGACCCCTTGTCACGTTTTGTTCCGGACTTCCCTAGCCTAGGATATTCGTACCCGGGAGCCGCAGGTCAGCAATTCCGCTAAGAATTGCCTCGTCGCCGTGAAACGTTAAACAGGTTCTCATCACTATTGAATAAGCGGCGGAGATGGATTGGGTTTTAGTTTCACCGATTGCCTAAGGGGGGCCGCGCCAGAATTTCCTCGTTACCGCATGCATCCAGTTTCCAAGTAAGGTCCGAACCGCCAGTTCGTCACGATGAAAAGAGAATACTAAGAATATCGTTCTTAGAGCTAAGTCCGTGCACAAAGACTTACGAACACTGCTCTCTTCTTAAGAACAAGGCCCTGCTGGCGAAAGCAACTACACCTAGCATTACATCATTCGAAGGAGCCAACCCGTGAACAAGATGATCCCCTCAATTCGACGCGCGTTAGACAATAACTCTATCCTGCAAAACCTGGGCTTACTGACCGACTTTGCCGGAACCTGGCATGGAACGGGCTTCAATCTCGTAGCTCGTCCTTTTTTTGGTTTGCCGGGCGCCACACCGCCGATTCCGGCCGCCAACCTATTCCTTGAGCTCAATTTAACCGACGAGATGTTGGAGGTTGTTCCCATCTCTTCCTCCATCCCGAATCGGGGCACTTTTCAGCCAGATCTCGAGCTGTTCGGCTTGACCTATCTACAAAAGATCAGCGACGCAACCACTGGAGGCGCGCTGCATATTGAGCCGGGCATTTGGGTTACTCATGGACCCACGACCGATCCCGCAGAAAATCCTCCCGCTGACAGTCAAATCGTCGCCCGCATGGGTTCGATCCCACACGGCAACGCCTTGCTGGCCGGTGGCTTCGCTAAAAGATTTAAGGGGCCTCCGACGCTCGGCGCTCCTACGACACCGGGTGTTATTCCCGCCGGTTCAATCTTTCCGTCGTTTAATACGACCCCTATCGTTGTTGCTGCCACTCCGCCTCCCGTAATCAACGCCGTCGGGTCTTCAGAATTTCTTACCGCGCCCGCTGGTGGATTCACGCAATACACACTGACGAACGCGGCCTCCGCAACCAATCCTCGAACCCCGTTTCTTGACGACCCGCCCACACCCCTTCCGGCCGCCATCACGCAACAGCTTCTCAATGACCCAATCACGCTCTTACAAGACACCATTCAACAGCAGGTTGCGCAAGGTTGCACATTTGAGGGAGTGGCGATCAACATCTCCACCCACGCGAAGATCAACTTCGTCAAAACTGCATCGACCGTGCAGCCGCCGGCAGGACCAGCGCCGCCTCCGGGGCCCACGACCTTGGTTGACGCAGCGGATGCCTCAGGGGGGATCGAGAACCTGCCTTTCCTGAAAACGAATGCGGATTCCGCGTTAGTGTTCGCCACTTTCTGGATTGAAAAGGTCACGCAGAAAGGTGGCACGCAATTCATGCAACTTCAATATGCACAGTTCGTTTTCCTGAACTTCCCGGCCGTTTTGGTCGCCGCGCCCGCTGGCTCGAAGCCCCCGGTTTCGGATCGAGGGAAGTTGAATTTCAGCTGGCCGCACGTCTCCGTAGGCACGCTGCAGAAGATCTTCGGAGGACAGTAGCACGAGCGCTCATCATCGGTCCGGGCGAACTTGAGGAAGCTCGTCCGGACTTTTGTGTAGATTTAACGCTGAGCGGTCATCTCGGCCGCTTTTTTCTTAATCTCAAGGACGTTTCTTTCTGAGGGAACAGAAACCTGGAACAAGTGAGCTCAGCGAGTTCTTCCCGAGTCAGAGGCGTCGGAATTGCTCCGGGCCCGAAGTCCTCTTTGGGGAAGCACTTGGGATCAGTCAACGAGTTGCCGCTGTGACGAGCACTCGGAAGCCGTCGTTCCGAACCGTTCGCCCCGGCCCCTAACGGGTACCGCACGCGCAGAGTATGAGGCTCCCAAGTCAATGCGGAAACTATCACCGCATGAACGGAAACGAACTTCCTGTGCCGTTCGGAGGTCCCTTGCGCCTGCGAGTCCCGCGGCAGCTGGGCTATAAGAACGTGAAATATATCAATCGCGTGACTCTGACGGATAACCTCAAACCGTTCGGCAAGGGTCTGGGCCGTGCTAGCGCTGATGGTGGCTACGCGTGGTATGAGGGCATCTGACAGGACGCGCCCGGCGAGAAGATGGGGCACGGTATCTACACTGGCTCAGTAACTCGCCATAAGCCCGTTTCTGGATAACTTCTGGCTATCTCACCGTGGTCAAAGATCTTTCCCGTGTGATGAATCGACTGAAAGCTCTGTATCGTAGCTGGGCGATCCCCAGTGCCGGCCGGGACGTCTACTACGGACGTCATCGCAGTGAGTGGTTGGGCAAGATCCCCGAGGCCGTAACTCGCCGTCGCGCCGAGCAACTCTATCAGCAACTAGACCTGCTGCAGCACTTGCGCCAACAAGCGCGTCGCGAACTTCTGGCGGAGAGTCGCAAACATGCGATCACTGCCAGGCTACGGAAGATTCCGTAGCTGGGACCGATTCGTTCTGCCTTAGCGGTGGCGCTGATTCAGACCCCGCGTCGTTTTCGTAGCAAGCGCCAACTGTGGACCTACAGCGGACTGGGGCTGGAAACCCACGACAGCGGGGAATATCACTTCGTCAAAGGCCAACCGCGGCGGCGCAAGAAACAGGCGACGATTCGCGGCTTGAACAAGGATTACAACCATGATCTGAAAGGCCTGTTTAAAGGCGCGGCCACCCGGGCCAGTGTAAAGCCCGGACCGTTCCAGAAGATTTACCAGCGCTCGCTCGCCAAAGGATCAAGCCCACCATGGTGCGCCTCACGCTGGCACGCAAGATTGCAGCCATTATGCTGACACTGTGGAAGAAGGGAGAAGACTTCGATATTAATAAACTGAACTCAAAAGTCGCTTGAGCGTCTCGGGGAAGACCCCTTTCCATCTCCGGTGATTTTTCCTCGGGGAGTGGCGGATCGGTTCTTGAGACGCTCGGGTTCGGGAGTGAGTATCCTAACATCCCGTAAGGCCACTCAGGACACGAGACGTGTCAAACTGTTAAACTCGCCTTCGTGTCGACGTTCGTCCTTGTCCACGGCGCCTGGCAGTCGATCGGTACGTGGGACCTGTTGACGCCCTTGCTGGAAAAGCATGGCCATAGGGTCATAACACCGGTTCTCAGTGGGCTTGGCACAGACCAAGACCGTCTTTCACCCGACATTACGCTGCGCCAACACGTAGAGGACGTCTCGCGCGAGTTGTCAAGGCTCCCGGACCAAGTGATCCTTGTAGGTCACAGCTACGCAGGCATGATCATCAGCGGTGTGGTAGAGACAAACCCAACTCAAATACAGCAACTAGTTTTCCTGGATGGCTTCATTCCGGAAAATGGGCAAAGCGTGCTGGACATGCTTCCTTCTGGGATTGGCGCCCATTTCCGCAAGGTTGCCCAAGAGCAGGGAGATGGTTGGCGGTTACCGGGCGGCGAGGGGCAACTTGATCTCTGGGGATTGAAGCCAGGCGAGGCACGCGATTTCGTGCGCGCGAGGCTGTGTGATTTCAGCCTGCGTTGCTTTGAGGAGCCGCTTCAGCTTCCGGCTAATCGGAAGGCCAGCGTTCCAGCCATCTTCGTTGCTGGCGTTGCGGAGGGATATCCGGCAAGGCCGTTCTTCGAGCCGTTTGCCGGAAAAGCTCGCTCTTCCGGTTGGGAGGTCGCCGAACTGAAGAGTGGCCACGACTGTCATGTCGAATGTCCCAGCGAGGTCGCGAACATTTTGCTATCGGCGGTGCCGTCTCGATGAGGTGCAGTCTTTCTTGAGGGTATACAATTCTTCCTGTTCGCGAGGTCGGCATGGAGAGTTCGGACTGAGAACCCGAACACGTCCTGTGCGACAGGGACCTTAGCAGTCAAAGGATGTGACCGATGCCCGTGAAACAAGGTGATCTTGACCTCTTGCGACATCCAGCTTCGCTGGTGCTGCTGCAATCGACCATTCCTGCCCGGCTGGCCTATGTCTGGACTGACGGTACGCCCAGGGTTGTACCCATCTGGTTCCATTGGAACGAGCGGGAGTTTGTGCTGGCCAGTCCGCCGAAAGCGCCCAAGCTGAAGGCGCTCAGCAAGAATCCCAAAGTGGCGCTCACGATTGATGACAATAATTTCCCACACAAGGTGCTCTTGGTACGAGGTACAGCGCGGCTACAAACCGTGACCGGAATCGTTCCGGAATATGCGATGGCCGCCGAACGCTATTTTGGAGGCCAACAAGGTAAGGCATGGGTCGAGCAATTAGGCTCAATGATTCAGGAGATGGTGCGTATCGCCATTACACCGGAATGGGCCGGACTGCTCGACTTCCAGACTCGATTCCCCAGCGCCCTGCCGCTGTGAGTTTGCGTCGAGAATAGGCTTCAGGTCGGCATCTCACAGTTGTGTCCGGAATAGTCGGCAACCCGGAACGATATGGGCGGTCGGCGGTCGGAGTAGGAATCGTGATTGCTCACGACCCCCTCCTCGGACCCGGACGAGCGCTCGTTAGCGTTCGGAGCGTGTAGAACTCTCTCAGACTCAGAATCGGCTATTCTCTTCGCATGATTACCAATGACGAACGCATGCAGCGAGAGTCTAGCCTGATCGCAATGATCAGAAAAGCACTTCCTGAATTCGCGAAAACCTGCGCGGATGACACAGAATTGGTTTTGCTCCATCAAGACGCCTTTGCCGCCGACTACCAAGAAGACGAATACGCACTCCTCGGCATGGCGATAAAGTATGCAGGTCTCCGTGGCAAGGAAGTTCGTGTGATCGGGAAGAGCCGACAAACACTCGGCGAAGAAGACCGAATGCAGTGAGCGCAATTGCCCCGATTCAACGTCTGCGTCCACAGTGGACTTCAACCCAGTGCCTATCGTGCAGCCGATGGTCGCCGCATTCGGATTGGTATTACCGTTCATGAATTCAGAGATCGGAGGATGCATGAGGTTCGCTCCCTATCACCCCTTTTTGGTTAGACTTTTGCTGCTGCTCAGCCTCGCCGCCGTGCTCGGTGCCTCGGTTTGTTCCGCACAAGACAAGCCACAAACAACCAATCCCAATGCCGGGAAGGATGAGGACGACATCAAGCAGTTGATCTCCACATACGCGAAGGCGGCGGATCAAGCCGACCCAACTTTGGCATCCGCGTCTGGTGCGACTCACCGAGAGACTCACTTATCACCCCCGTAGGCCGCTGGCACGGTGTGGAGCAAATAATGGGCTTTTCTCGCCATGACATGGGCGAGATGTATTCGGTGCGGGATTTGCAAATCAGCGAAGTTTCTGTTCAAGTGTACTCGGATGCGGCTTGGGCAGAGTTCAACTGGAAGTTCTCAGCCAAGCGAAGAAAGGAAGGGTCATCAGTTTCATTCCGTGGAATGGAAACCCAGATTTATCGCAAGAACCGCGACAGTTGGTGTTTAGTTCATGTTCATTATTCCGCGCTGCCCGCTGAAAAGAAGGCCGGAACAGAATAAATCAGTCAGGGTTTATGTTGGCCTGCGATTCAATCCGGTCCTGTAACCGAATAGTTTCTTACATTCGTCGCGTAGAAAGCCGCCGATGACGGGTATAGGGTGATTGCCCTTCTCGAAGATCAGTCGGCAGGGAATGAGGCACGCTCGCCACTTGTATTCTTCCGTCCCGCGTTCTCGACCATAAGCGGCTATGTCTTCCTGCGAGACTCCGTATACGACGGCACCGATTCTCGCCCAGACGCAGGCACCCGCACACATCGCGCAAGGCTCGTGGGTGGTGTAGAGCACGAATTCGGTCAGGTAGCGGCCGTAACCGCTCGATACGTATTTGAGCGTTTCCAACTCCACATGCTTGATGCTTGATCCTGAAGTCTTCACCCGGTTTCCCGCGCTGGCAATGACTACTTCGCGTCCGCCCGTTACGCGGGTGATGACAGCGCCGATGGCATAATCGCCTCGGTCACGGGCACGCTTGGCTTCCGCGATTGCCAACTGCATAAACTTCTTCTTGGGTTTGTAGGAAGCCGCGATCATGCAGGGATCATATCGCACCGCGAGCATTGTTGAGACTCGAAACCTATTCCACGGTCGGCTGCGCCACTGCGTCGGGGCGGTCGAGCAGGAAAACCGTGACTTGCTCGTAGGGCTGCTTGCCGACATTCACCGTCGAACCACGGACACTCAGTCCTTCATCACCTGATGACATTGCTCTTCGACAGCCTTCATTTTATCCGGTGGGGGCATCGTGAATTTCTCGCCCGGACGCGACGAAACGGCTCGCAGGCATTGCTCAAACGCGGGCTTGTTGAAGAAGAACAAAATCATCGCAGGCTCATTGGAAACGTTCTCGACGCCGCTCCAGTTTCCGTGCGGAATGAACACCGTAGCTCCCGTTCCGGCGTCGTACTGACGACCAGCCAATGTGACACGCACTGCGCCCTTGTGGACGAATAGGACTTCGTCCTCGTAGAGGTGCTTGTGCGTCGGAATTCTGTTTCCCGGTGGCATTTCCTCCGTGCCCACGACAAGGGTGTCTGATCCCGTGGTAACCGGATCAACCTTGAAGATGAGCGGCCTTACGCCCAGCAGCATCCAACGATCACCTTCATCCGCCTGAAAGACCGTTGGAGTCGGTTGCTTTGGCACTGGCTTTGAATCTGTTGTCGGTGTTCGGACTGTGTGTTCCGGACTTCCCTAGCCTAGGATATTCGTACCCGGGAGCCGCACAGGTCAGCAATTCCGCTAAATATTACCTCGTCGCCGTGAAACGAGGCCAGATCTACCCGGCCCGCTTTGAATGCCCCTTGGCAGAAGCAAAGTGTCCCGCCCTGAGAGTGTCGAGTTGCTGCTTTCGCGGTTGCATACTATCGTTGCGCGCGCGCGACCTTGATGCCGTGGGAGCTAGTGGCATAGCGTGCAATGCCTTTGTACAGCGCTTCGGCGACCTGTTCGCGGTAGCCATCGCTGCGCAATTTCTGCTCGTCGGTGGCGCTGCTGACGAACGAAACTTCCGCCAGGATCCCTGGCATCGCACTTTCTGTCAGCACCACGAAGCTGGCTTCCTTGATGCCGCGATCGCGCAGACCCGGATTCTGCGCCGACAGTGTCCCGTACAGGGAGCGCTGCACACTCTCCGCCAGCCTTCGCGACTGCTCAACCCGCGCTTGCAAGACTGCAGGCGAAAGTAACGTTGTCGCCGCATTTCTGGCGTCACCTGCGCGTGGCCGCATATCCACATCTTTCGAAGCCGGCACTAGGAAGAAGTCTGTGTAGTACGTTTCCACCCCGCGCGCCGAAGGAAGATCGCTGTAGTTGGCGTGCACGGAAACGAACAGATCGGCCTGCGCCCGATTGGCGATGTTAGCGCGCTCGTCTAGAGGAATATAGCTATCATCCCGCCGCGTGTAGATAACGTCCATTCCCAATCGACTTTCGAGCAACTTGCCCAGCCGCTGCCCAATCTCCAGCACCAGGTCTTTTTCGAGTAAGCCGTCGCGCCCCACCGTGCCCTGGTCGCGACCGCCGTGGCCCGCATCGACCACGATGCGCATCTTGGGCACACGCCGCTGCAGTTGCACCTCCTCCTGCATCGGCGGCGGAACCAGGATTGGTAGTTTGTTTTTCTCCGCTTCGGTCGCGTTCGGGAACCGATTCACCGCGCCCTTGGGGCTTGCCCCGATCTTGCGCACTTCGACCACCAGCCGGTAGGGATTCGGCTTCAGGCTGACCGAGAAATCTGTATTGGCCTTCGTCTCCAGCACAATGCGTGTCATGCCGGTCACGGGCTGAGCCACGCGGATGCGTTTGAGCAGTGCATCGCCCACCTCGATTGGTTTCCATGGAAGGTTGGAAGCCATCTGCGTATCGTGCAGATCGAAATAGATGCGATCAGGATTGGCAAGGCGGTGCGCTTCATACTGCACCTGGTCTTCAAGATTGATAACCACCGTACTCGAATCCGCCGCCGACCAGTGCTGGATCCCGGTGACCATGGGAAACTTCGACAATTCCCGCGGCTTGCCAGGTGAATTGGTCGCCTGGCTTCCATTGGAAGTCGCGCCCGGATTGACATTGGCGGGATTCGCTGCCGTCCCAGCGGATGGAGCGGCCGCCGGGTCCTTCGCCGCGGTGCCCATCGGTTTCGGTGCCATCTTTTCCGTCTGCACTATCTTGTTGGCCATCTGCGACGGCTTCAGCTTCCACCAGACTCCTCCCGCTAAAGCTGAGGCAATGACAATGCACACCAGCAGAACCCGCATGCTAGGGCGGCGGGTCACGCTATCCGGTTCCTCGGCTGGCATCTCGGGTTCAGCGACAGGCACGGCTTCTGGCTCGCTCGGCGCCGCTTCCAACTTCGTCGCCACGACCGGCGCAGTCTCTGTAAAGCAATCCCCATCGGGCTCAGTGGACGTTTCGGTAGCAACAGTCGGCTCGGACTCGGAGGACGTCTCCTCCGGTTCAAGCGCCGGTTCGTGCAGAATCGCCGCCGTTGGTGCGGGTGTGATCTCGTCCTCTGTGGACGTAACTTCTTCCAGAAGCTTCCTGGCAATGACAAGCGCAGCCTGAGTCGATTCAACCCAATCAACCTGTGCGGGCACAATTCCAGTGCGTACCGTTTCCGGCGTGAGCGAGGCCGCTTCCAACTTCATTGCCGCGACCTGCGCGGACTCTGCAAAGCGGTCCTCATCCTCCGGCGTGAGCGCTCCCAGCACCAATTCAGCCAGCAGGCTCAGGTTGCGGACATCGCTGTCGTTGAATCCGAACGGCTGTGCTGAAAACGCTTGCAGCACCCCAATCCCGCGCCTCCGCCCGCACAGCGGGACCGCGACCATGGAGCGTGCGCCCAAGCGTCGGCACGCATGCAGGTTGACCCGTGCATCCGTCTCAGTGTCGTCGCAGCTCACGATCTGGGCCGTGCGGAAGCAGGCCCCGGAGAAGGCCGAATCGCGGTCGATGCGTGCGCCCAAGTCGGGCCGAACCGTGCCCGCTGCCGCCCGCAAAAGAATTTCGTTATTTTCCGCCAGCGCAATCGCCAGGCCGTCAGCGCCAGTGATAGCTGTTGCTCTGTCTGCGACGAGTTGAAGCACCTCATCCAGAGTGAACTGCTCTCCCTCTTCAAGCTCGGCCTCGGGAATAGCTCCGTCGTCCTCGATCCCGCGAGTTTGCAGGGTTTTCCTCCGACGTACCTGCTCGTGCATCGCCAAGAACGCCAGTAACGCCTGCAACTTGTTCCGCCGCGATGGTTCTTGCTGGAAATCCGAAGGATGATCCGAGGAGGAACTCGAAGCGGTCTGCCCCGGCGGGCAGAGGGGTACTATAACCCCGGCAGACGGAGTCTCTTCTTCAAGGCTCGGGTTGGTGGTCGCTGTCGCCATTCCAAGCCCAAGTACACAATTCAAGCGATACATTATGTACACCAAGTAAATGCGATAGTCAATTAGTCACTTAGCCTGTTCCATCTGGCGAATTGCGCCGGGTGGACTAACTCCATCCGATGCCGACGGAAGCCATTGAGGCGATCTATCCCCGGACCGAGGTGCACGCTGAAGAAGCCGATCTCAGCCCCGAGATGTGTGGGGTTTCGCGCCACCTCCAGAAGCGTTTCTTCGCTGGCCCGCAACAGCAAACTATAGACTCAACTCGCTGCCAAGACTTGCTACTGAAGGCCACGCTGCGTTGTGCAGGTGGACTCATTTTGGGGACAAGTCCAGTGTAGCCAAACTCCACAATCGCCCCTCCGCTCATCCCCACTCACTTATCCTGCCAGATTTGCTGATTCAAGTACATTTAGTAGGGTCACGCCGGTGCAAGAGAGTCCCGTGGACCTCAGCGAGGCTCGCTTGATGGGTTGTGGTCCTACCGCTTCGGCGGCAGCAGCTTTGCGATCTTGGTGAGACTCGGGTGCGCAGGGCTCCCGTATGCAGTTCGCGGGCTACAGGGACTTGACAAGCCGACCGCCTGAGCCTAGGGTGCCATCAACCCAACGCCCGACAATAAGGACCGATCATGCGTTCTGATCGTATACACAAGGCTTTGGCCAATATCCCGAATCGCTTCGTGTTGTGCCGACTCGTCTCAGTGGCAACACGGAAGTTCCTTGGCCCTGATATGCGGGTTCAAGACGTCATCAACGATGCGATTGGGCGGTTCGCCGACACAGAATTCGCAACGCAGCAATTGAGAATTCTTGCGGACCTTGAAACGAAACTCCCCGCCGCATAGCTGTATCGGCGAAAATGAGAAGTGAACCCCTTCGGGCTTCAACCGGGGTTTAACGCGACAGCTCGGGCGGAAGCTTCAGTTATTGTCAAATCACCTCTTGCTCCACGCGAGAAGGCGCTGAAACGGATCGGTTTGGCTCTCGACGACGTTATGAAACTCATTGATGCCGGAAAGGAAAAGGGTATCTCGCTTACAACAGAGGTGGAGGTGAATGACCTGATTCCCAATGATGTCCGTTCTCCAGAGGATCTGGACGACGTGCTTGCTACCATCGGCACGCTGGGCATTGACGTGCTTGAACGCCAGCCCAAGCTACCTTCCTCGGTACTGAAAAGAAAATTTGAGGAGGGAGTGGAGCCCGGCGAGGACCTCGGACTCGACTTGGCCCCCGGCGCTGTTGAACAGACCGATGATCCGGTCCGCATCTACCTGCGCGAGATGGGCGTAGTCCCTCTGCTCACCCGCGAAGGGGAAGTGGACATTGCCAAGCGCATCGAGCGCGGACAGCGGCGCGTGCTGAAGGCACTTTCACGCTCGCCTATTGTGATCCGCGAGGTTCTGGCCATCGGCGAGGATTTGAAGCGCGGCGTACGCTCGATCAAGGAAATTGTCGTCTTCGATGAGGAGGAGATCCCCGAGAAGGTTCAGCAGAATCGCGTCACGGACACTACGCACCGCATCGACGAGTTGCAGAAGCATTACAAAAGAGCGAGTCAGTTAGCGGTACGACTACCGACTATCCCGGCAAAAAAGAAAGCACGCGAATGCCGCCGCTGCCGATGCAGGCTGGGCCGCGAGATCGTTCGGATTTCGCTCATCATCCGCAACCTCGGTTTCACCAACTTCGAGCGCGAACGCCTGAGCGATCGGGTGAATAAGACCGTGGACATCATGCGCTCGCTCGACCGGCAGGTCACCAACCTGGAAAGGAAGATTGAGAGCACGTGCAGCGAAGAACTCAAGAAAGATTACCGCAAGACCCAGCGGCGGCATCTCGCCGACTTGGAAAAGTTGGAGTGCGATGCCGGAGTGGCCTTTAAGGAGCTGCACCGCACCCAGCGCGAAATGATCCGAGGTGAGATGGACAGGGAGCAGGCCAAGCATGAGCTCATCGAGGCCAACCTGCGGCTCGTGGTTTCCATCGCCAAGAAGTATGCCAATCGCGGGCTGCAGTTCCTGGACCTGATCCAGGAGGGCAACGTCGGCCTGATGAAGGGAGTGGACAAGTTCGACTACCGCCGCGGCTACAAGTTTTCCACTTACGCCACGTGGTGGATTCGCCAGGCCATCAGCCGCGCAATTGCTGACCAGGCGCGCACCATCCGCCTCCCGGTGCACATGGTCGAGATCGTCAACAAGCTGATTCGCATCTCGCGGCAACTGGTCCAAGCGTTAGGCCGCGAACCCACGTCGGCAGAGATTGGCAAGCAAATGGACATTCCTGCGGCCAAAGTGCGCAAGGTCCTTAAGATCATGCAAGCACCGATTTCGCTGGAGATGCCGATCGGCGAGGAGGGGGATTCCCACCTCAGTGACTTCATCGCAGACCGCGTCTCGGTCTCGCCGGCCGAGGCCGTCATCAACGTGAGCCTGAAGGAACGGACCGCGCACGTGCTGCACACCCTGACCCCGCGCGAGGAAAAGATCATGAAGATGCGCTTTGGTCTGGAGGACGGCTCGGAGCACACGCTGGAGGAGGTTGGCCTAGAGTTCGCTGTTACCCGCGAGCGCATTCGCCAGATCGAAGCCAAAGCTCTGCGCAAACTGCGCCACCCCTCCCGATCCCGCAAGCTCAAGTCATTTCTAGAAAACGTGCACGAATGACACCGGAATCTGTGCACGCAAGGAGCGGGAGTCGAGGGGGACGGCCTGTGTATCCCTCGGTCTGTCCCTAGAATACATGCCTGGCCACGGCCTCCTGCTCAAGCCCTGGGAGGCGGAACGAAAGAAAATGCGGCAAGTTCTTCTGGCCTCGGCTCGCGTCGGGGCTTTCTTCTCTGAATGGCATTTAGTCGCCGGGGCAGCGTTCGCCCTGATACCCCTCCCTTGTGATCCAGTATCGCCTCAAGGCACGAAAACTCTCGATCTGTCCATCCCAAGGAATCGGCTTTTGTACGCTTTTTTGCCATGCCTGCAGCTTGCCACAACGGGCCGAACGGGGCCAGGGCCTGGGGATTTCAAACTGCACCACTAACGGAAATCAGTGCCGGTCGACAATCGCAGTGCAGAAGGCTATGGTGACAACTAAGCGAGTAGTCTTCCCGCTCTTTCGGGTCTCCTGAAGCAAGTCGGCCCATCTGAAGTTTTCTCTTCTTAGGTTCTCAGGAAAACGCGTACCCCATGGATTCGAATGCGATCCTGCACGAAGTTCAGCAACTCTACAACGTGAGCGACCGCCTTGACTCGCCAGCGGGACAACATCCTCTCGTCTCAGAAGCACTCATCACCACATCAGGGAGCGTTCGTAGCCGGCAACTGTGTTGGAGGTGCTGGTTGCGACGAAAATAGTTTCCCTCGCCGGATGAACCCAGCAAGTGCCTGATTTCTATTTAGTGCGCTGTCGGCGGCAATACGGAAGCTTCACCAGGTCGTTCACCCTGCCCAGCTCGGTAGATCCGGGGCAAGTGAGCGCCCACTATGACAAGGGCGTGCTGAAAATTAACCTTGCCAAAAAGGTCGAAGCCAAGCCCAAGCAGATCAAGGACTGTTGGCAGAGAGAAGACCCTTGAAGCCAAGGCTCCCCCAAGGCCCCGTAAAACCAGCAAGCCCGTGAGAGAAATGGCAGGCGGCTGAATGTCGTTCCCATTTGGTTCCAACTAGACGTCAAATGGCGCGCCAAGACTTCCAACGACTGCCCTTCTCTGATTTCGAACTTCTCTAAAGCCCTACTCTGGTTTGTGTTTCAGCGGCTCGCCAATCGCGAGAAGAAAGATGGCACTCTTGCCTTTCGCGTGGGGCGAAAAGAAGTTAATCACGTCATCGTCGAAGAAGGTCAGCCCGGTTCCACCCAGGCGCTGGGCATACGCAGCCAGGTACATCCTCCCACCGATCGCGCCCGCCTCCAGTTGGACGGCCCGGTAGCCACGGTTCCCGTATCCTTCCAGGATGCGTTTCAAATCGGCGAGAAAGAAGATGTCCACGCAGGCGTCCGCCGGCAACTCCTGCTCCAGTCCAAGATGGTGGGCCTCGGCGCGGAATTTCCCTTCCTTCAAAAGCTCCAGGGTGTTCCGGTCACGCCGGAAGAAGTAAGCGCCCGACTTGAGCCCCTGCACCGAATGCACGATCAGGTAAAGATCGTTGAGCTGTGTGCCGGGAGGCTCAAGGAAGTCGGCCGGAAGACCGCGCGTGGCGCAATCGACAATGGTTGAGAGTTGGTCCAGTGTAATAGATGCGGTGCTGTCGAACGTTCGGGTAGAGCCGCGGCGCAGGATCACCTGCTCGATCGTGTCCTTCGGTTGTTCTTCTTCCGACAGTCGCTGGAGGCGAACTGCCTCGGCTGCCGCAGGGGAAGATGGGAAGACCGGGTGTTTCCCACGCCACTGAGCTACTTCCTCTTCGGACTCGAGCGAAGACGCGTCGTGCATCTCAAGCATGGTGGGATACTCGACCTCACGCTCCGAAAGTGGGATCGTCTCCAGGCATAGCGCCGGAGCCTCTCTCAGCGCTGGCAACGAACTCCCCGATTTTCGCCCGATCGGTACGAGGCACAAGGAAACCTCGCGCCGCGTATCGAAATCAAGTAGGCGGTTCACCTCGCCGTCCACGAACCCGAGCACGATCTCGGCCGGCAGCCCCGAAGCCGCAGAAACGGCCAGCATATTCGCCAGCAGGGTGCCGTTGTCCCAACCGAAATGGCGATAGGTGCGCGCCTGATACTTCCAGGCGTTCCGCCAGTATGTTCCGGTGCAGATGATGGTCGCGGGGGCCTGAGCCACCGCGGGTTCCATCGCTGTTGCCTGAGCCAGGTTTTTGCGAAAATCACCTTTTCGCAGAAGCCTTAGCGATACATCCGCCGGATTGAAGTGATACACGCCCGGATCCAGCCCCACGAGGTCGCCAGACACGACGTACAGCTCGATCTCGTAGAGGGCTCCGGTGCAGGCTGCGGCGCGAAAGTAGATTTCTCCGCCGGGATGTGCGCGCTGTTTGGTAATCCCCGCCGAGAAATAGAGAATGCGTGCCAGATCCTGAAGGTCAGGGACCGAATCGGCCCACGATGAGGGCACTAGCTCTGAGATCGCGGAGAGCGCGGCCACACCTGTCTGCGGCACGTCGCGCGGCAGCGGAAGCGGCTCTATCTTCGGATAGATTTTGAAAGGCTGCGGCCGATTCGACCAGTCCATGAAGTGAGGATTGTTACGAATACTCCAGTACGAGTGCTTCGTGTCATCGTGATACTTCCAAGTCGCCTGTATGTCGCGGTTGTTCATCGGTCACTACGTCAGACTAGCACCTGCAGTGGATCACGGGCGCAAGCAATGAACCTGCAACTGTGGATTACGCCTAGATCGGGCAACCCGAAAGTTATAAATATCGGGCAGCACTCCACACGTTGAAGTGTGAACGCTATCGCGAACGTTACGGCTATCTGCCACAGACGTTGGCGGCGGATACCACCTATGGCAACGGCAAACTATTGCACTGGCTGGATGAGCGCGGCATCGCGGCTTACATCCGGGTGAAAGAAAATCCTAATGGGCCGACGGATCTCTATGGCATTGACCAGTTCACCTGCGTGCCCGAGCAGAACTGCTATATCTGCCCAGAAGGCAAACTACTGAAATACGTCGGCATCAATCCGCGCAACCGCACACATCTTTATTATTCGACGGTGAAGCGCTGTCGCGAGTGCTCACAGAAGGGCCGCTGCACGCGAGGCAAGTATCGGACGATCGCTATCCACGCCTGCGAGTCAGCGCGGCAACGTGCCCATGCCCTCGCCCAGACACCAGGGTTTGCAATCGCGCAACGGGCTCGCCGGAAAGTGGAAGCACTCTTCGCGGAACTGAAGAATTACATCGGACCACGTCGACTGCGGCTGCGCCGGATGCGCTTCGTACGCAAGCAGTTCTAGTTGGCGGCCACGGCGCAGAACCTGAAACGGCTGGTGTGGATCCTCAACTGCAAGCCAGCCCCGCAGATTGCAATTGCATGACTCCGGCCTGAAGAAACTATAAAGAAGCGAATACCAGGACATCAGTCACTCACCGTGCTTAGACTCGCCATGCCGATGTCGTGCTTGTTAGCAACACGATCAGATAACGCTATGCCGATTGCTGACCGACTCTAGCGGCAGAGCGCCCGGCGAGCGGAGAGTCCGAATATCCCGCATGGGTGGTTGGCCGAAGAAACGGCTGTATTCGCGGTTGAATTGGCTGGCGCTTTCGTATCCAACCTCGAAGGCCGCACTGGCGGCGTCCAGACCATCGACAAGCATGCGTCCCCGCGCTGCCTGCAACCGAATCTGCTTCTGGTACTGCAGAGGACTCATAGCGGTCAGCGTCCGGAAATGATGGTGCAGCGTGGACAGGCCCATGCCCGCGATTTGTGCGAGATCTTCCACACGCAGCGGCTTCGCGTAGTTTGCCTTGATCCACGCAATTGCTTTTGCCGTCCTGTGGCTCTGATCTCCCAGTGTTGCGATCGCCCGAAGGCGTGTGCCCTCCGGTCCCCGAAGGATTCGGTAAATGATCTCGCGTTGAATCAGTTCACTCAGAATGGGGATGTCCTGCGGAGAATTCAGCAGGTCCATGAGTCGGCAGCATGCGTTGAGGAATTCCACTGTGGCTTCACCGGTCGCCATGGCGGGACTGTCGGAGGGGGACTCAGCAACCTGCATCTCTTCCCGGCTGAGAAGTTCACGAATCACGGGCATTTCGAGTTTCAGAGACATCGCGAGACAGGGTGTTTCTTCGCTGGCCGCGACGATCTGGCTGACAATCGGTCAAAAGCAGTCACTCCGTGTTCCTGCCCCATCCTCAAGCCGTCGCTCATCTTATCGAGCAGGCCGCAACAGGTGCCTTGGTGGCAGCGAAAGAAGGCGCAACGAATGCTGCCGCAGATTAGGCTTTAAGTGCCACACTGGATTCGACGAGGCGGAGATTTTCGCAGAGTGTGATTCATGCCTACTCAATTCTTAACCTCGTTGAGTCCAGCCTCAAACTTCGCAGTGATGTCAAGTGTGCTCACGCTGCGGCTTCCCGCAATAGATCCTCGATTTTTTTATCCAAATCCCTCGCGACCTCTAGTGCGTCGCGATTTCCATGTTCGCCTTATGTCCGCTATACTACCGCTCGTCTGATGAGTGCCTTTTCGCTGCGTTGTGAACTGATCTCCCGCGCTGGGCAATATGCGCGTTCACAAGGGTTCGGGAAGCGTCTCCCAAGCGGGAATTCATGCGCCGAGGGATCAACCAGCATACGCTAGAGAAAATCTGTCGGAAAGAACCCGTGCGGAGCTCTGGGCTGACCAAAGTGCTAACAGCCTTGCGACAATAGGGCTCGGAAGCGACGAATTAAGCTCGATTCGGTGACGAGCAAACGACCTGTCACAGGAGGTCCCGATAGCATTCCAAGGCTACCCGAACCAGTTGACTACGAGTGCGCACTTCGGTCTTCGCGAATAATTGCTGGAGAGTGTTCTTGACCACGCTCTCGGAGACGTTTAAACGCGACGCTATTTCCTTGTTGGTCATACCTTGAACCAGAAGTTTGAGCACCTCCGATTCGCGATTGTTCAAAGCAGTTCTTTCTCGTTGATCGGACTTGGCCGGACTCGAATCGGCCGAGACGCTCCGTTCTTCAGTTACATCCGCGATGATTGCGGCCAGTTTGGGAGTCAGCCCTTCTTTGTAACTAGGGCGTGTTCACACTACGTCAACAATCTTCGGGTAAGATGCATGGCATGGAGATTACTGTTGAGCAGTATGAGCGAATTCAAGATTGCATGCCGGTGCAGCGCGGCAATGTGCGTCATGACAATTTGGTCTTGCTTAACGCCATCCTCTATGTGGCCGAGCACGGATGTAAGTGGCGCGGATTGCCCAAGCGATACGGCAACTGGCACAGCATCTATGTGCGCATGAATCGTTGGGCCAAGAGAGGTGTCTTAGATCAGGTGTTTGCCAAGTTGCAGCAAGAGCAGATTCTGCGCATCAAGATCGAGGCTTTCAGTTTGGACTCGACCTCGGTGAAAGTGCACCCCGACGGAACCGGTGCTTTAAAAAAAACGGACCCCAAGCCATCGGGAAGTCGCGCGGGGGATGGAACACCAAGATTCATCTGGTTGCCGCAAATGCTCGAACGGCAATAATCTTCTGCTTGTCGCCCGGAGAAGCGCACGACGCGCCGGTGGGGCGGCAGTTACTGCTGGAACTCGGTCCGTTGCCAGTCGAAGTTCCGCTGGTGATGGACCGGGCCTACGAAAGCGACGAAACCCGGCAACTGGTGCTGGATTTGAACATGATTCCGGTCGTTCCACCCAAATCCAACCGGCGCGAACCCTGGGACTACGATCGCGAACTGTACAAGAAGCGGAACCAGATCGAGCGCCTGTTTCGGCGACTGAAAGGCTTCCGCCGCATTTTTTCGCGTTTCGAGAAACTCGACGTTGTGTTTCTGGCCTTTATCTACTTTGCCTTCATCATCGAGGCTTTGCGATAGTGTGAACAGGCCCTAGAGAACCACACCTCTGCCAGAAAGGATTCTCCATTGCCTCGATGCGCGCGGCATTGCATCGAAGTTCTGAACTGTGGTCCCTCTTCCCACCGCAAGGCATGATGTAGTTCCGGCAAGAATGCAGCAATCGGCTGTCCAATCAGATCTTCGTTTCGTGGGCAGAGGAGTTCGGTAGCGGCATGATTGGCTAGCTCGACGAAGCCATGATCATCGACCGTGACGATTGCGGCTGGACTCGTTTCCACCAGAATGCGCAATCGCTCCTGGGATGCCAATCTCAACCGGCGGTTGCGCAGCACCTCAGAGATAAACAACCCAGAGCCAACCAGCGCCAGTGCCTCAAAACTGGTGCGGAGGGGAGCATCTGCTGGGTCAAGGTTACTGAAGCGTTCGCTAAGAAGCGCACAGGCGATACCCATGAAAACAATTGACCACCGTGGAACGAACCCGGCGGCAAGCATAATGGGAAACAAATAGAGAAAGCCCAGCGAGACATAAGGCTTCGTCCACCAATCCACAACCGCGATTGCGAGCACGATGCCAACGCTCGTGAGCAGAATGGCGGTTCGGTTCTCCGCTTCCCAGATCCATTCCAAGTTCAACATAGATTTCGACTGAACGGCGATTATCCCACCACATGTTGTTGATTTCTAAGCCAATCAAATGATTGCCAAAGAGATTAACGGTTCGGCAATCGCGGGACACCATTCCCCTTGGGAATGATCCGCGACTCAGATGTTTGAAGCGAGTCAATCAGACGATTGGCGAGGGCGGCGCGCTCCGGGAATCGAAATATTCGTGGCACAGCCGTTTGAGTGTCTCCCGTCAATCGAAACTTAAGGATACATAAGGCTTAGACCACGAGAGCAGGCCGATTCGGAAATGCCTTTTTACTGCAAAACATCTGGAGCAATCAATGATTCGCCGAGTCGTTGATTTTGCTCTCAACAACCGGTTGCTAGTGTTGGGTTTCGCCGTGCTGCTCTTTGCAAGTGGCATCGTTGCTTTCCACGACCTTCCGATTGAGGCGTATCCGGACGTGGCGGACAACTACGTCGAGATCATTACACAATGGCCGGGAATTTCGGCAGAACAGATCGAACAGCAAGTCACGATTCCGCTCGAAATTGTCATGAACGGCATCCCGCACGTCGTTCACTTGCGTTCGTTTTCGCTCTTCGGACTCTCCGACATAAAACTGATCTTTGACGACGAATCAGACAACGACTGGAACCGAGAGCGCGTTCTGGAGCGACTGAGTCAAGTCACTCTGCCTCCGAACGTAGTGCCGCAAATGGGGACGGATTGGAGCCCAGTCGGCCAGATTTATTTCTTCACCCTTCACAGCACCAATCCCGCATATGACCCGATGGAGCTCAAGTCGATTGAAGATTGGGTCATCGAAAAAAGCTTTAAAGCGGTACCCGACATTGTCGACGTGGCCAGCTTCGGTGGCCCGACTCGCGAATATCAGGTTCGTGTGGACCCCAACAAACTGGTTGCTTATGGCCTGAGCCTGGCCCAAGTCGAGCAGCAACTTACGAACAACAACGCGAACGCCGGAGGAAGCTTCATACAGGCGGGTCTACAGCAGATCAACGTACGCTCCGTCGGACTGGTCGACAGTGTCCAGGACATTGAACAGACAGTCATCGTAACCAAGAACGGCACGCCGCTGAGAGTGCAGGATATCGCGGTTGTTTCCCAAGGTCCCAAGATTCGACTCGGGCAGTTCGCGAAATCGATTCACCGCGAGGATGGGAAAATTATCGATAACGACGACGTAGTGTCAGGCATCGTGCTCTTGCGGAAGGGTGCGCCAGCAGATGCAGCCTTGCAAGGCATTCACAAGAAGGTGGAGGAATTAAACGATCACATCCTGCCACGGGGTGTGAAGATAGTTCCCTTCATCGATCGCAGCGATCTTGTTCGCTTCACCAGCCACACGGTGCTCGACAATCTAACAGAAGGAATGATCCTGGTATCGATCATACTCTTTATATTCCTCGGCAATGTGCGTGCTGCTCTGATCGTTGCGGCAACGATTCCGTTCTCGCTGTTGTTCGCGAGCATCTGTTTGGATTTGAGACACATTCCCGCGAACTTGCTGTCTCTTGGTGCGTTGGATTTCGGTATGGTCGTCGATGGCGCGGTGGTGATGATCGAAAACATTGTGCGTCATTTGAGCCACGAAAACGGCATCAAGACGGCGCGCGAACGAATCAGCGAGGCTTCTCACGAGGTGCAGCGCCCGGTATTCTTCGCTATCGCAATCATCATCACTGCTTACCTGCCAATCTTTACGCTGGAGCGCGTCGAGGGCCGGCTCTTCCATCCCATGGCCTGGACGGTGGCCTTCGCGCTGCTTGGGGCATTGTTCTTCTCGATTCTGATTGCGCCCGTTTTCGCGAGTTTCGCCTTCCATAATGGCGCGCAGGAGTGGCACAACCCCATCATGCATTTCGTGATCGAGCGCTATCGTATCGCCGTTCGCTGGGCCATTCACCACCGTGCGATCACAGTCGGCGTGTGCGTACTCCTGGTGGCCATCGGAATCTATCTCGCCTTCAGTGGCGTCATCGGATCTGAATTTCTTCCGCACCTCGACGAAGGCGCTCTCTGGGTCCGTGGCACGCTCGCACCCAGCACCGGCCCGGATGAAGGCATACGAGTCGCGAACCAGGCGCGAATCGTGCTCTGCTCCTTCCCTGAAGTTCCACAATGTACCAGTCAAGTGGGGCGACCGGATGATGGGACCGACACGACTGGGTTCTTTAATACCGAATTCTTCGTAGACCTCAAGCCGAAGGAACAGTGGCGGCCTGTCTTTCACGAAAACAAGGACGAATTGATCGCCGCCATGCAGCGCGAACTCGACAAAATCCCTGGCGTCGTCTGGGGCTTCTCACAGCCCATCGAAGACAACATGGAAGAGGCCGTCAGCGGCGTTAAGGGCGCGTTGGCCACGAAAATCTACGGCGATGATCTGAAGGTGCTTGAGGAAAAGAGCGACGAAATCAACGACATCATGCGCCACATCGACGGCATTCAAGACCTCGGAGTCTTTCATGTCCTCGGCCAGCCCAATCTGAACGTGACCGTAGACCGTGAGGCTGCCGCCCGCCACCAGATCAACGTCGCCGATGTGCAGGATGCCATTCAAACCGCCGTCGGCGGAAACGCGCTCACCCAGGTTCTCAAAGGCGAAGCCCGCTACGACCTCACGCTCCGCTATCTTCCAAAGTATCGCGATACTCAGGAAGCCATCGAGAATATACGCCTCTTAGCGCCCTCCGGGGAACGTGTGTCGCTCGCGCAACTCTGCAAGATCAGCGTGACCGATGGCGCCTCTGAAATTTATCGCGAGGGTAATCGGCGTTATGTCGCCATCAAGTACAGTGTCCGAGGTCGCGACCTCGGCAGTACAGTGGGGGAAGCGATCAAGAAAGTCAATGAACAAGTTAAATTGCCGACCGGTTACAGCATCGATTGGGAAGGCGAATACGAGAGCCAGAAGAGGGCTAACCAGCGGCTACTGATCGTACTGCCGATCACCATCCTCCTCATCTTCGTAATCCTGTACACGATGTTCAAATCATTTAAATGGGCTCTTTTGATTGTCGCAAATATTGCCATCGCACCCGTCGGCGGCCTATTTGCTCTTTTAGTTACTGGCACCCATTTCAGCGTTTCTACCGGCGTCGGCTTCCTGGCCCTCTTCGGAGTATCCGTGCAAACCGGAGTCATCATGCTCGAGTACATCAATCAGCTTCGAGCCCGTCGCTTCTCCGTCGAAGACGCCGCGGTCGAGGGCGCCGTCCTGCGATTGCGTCCCATCATGATGACCATGCTGGTAGCCACTCTCGGACTGTTCCCAGCCGCTCTGTCCCACGCCATCGGCTCTGATTCCCAGCGCCCGTTCGCCATCGTAATCGTAGGAGGTCTCATCGCCGCCCTTTTGATGAGCGTCTTCCTGCTGCCAACCCTATACGTTTGGGTGGCCGGTGAGCGGGATGTGCTTCTTGCTGCGGACGGAGAGTTTGGAGAGGGCGAACATGTTGATTGACGCCCGCCCGCCGAAAAATCATCTCTACCTTTTTTCTTAGCCGTCCGGGGAAAAACCGTCCCGCAAACGCGCGCCCCACGGGTTTCCCCGCGCTAGCGCCGCACCCGCCAACCACGCGCCAAACTAACTAAACTAGCGCCTCGCTCACTTGTTCTCTCCGACGCTCCGCTAGCGCGCGAGCGGGCGGGCCTCAGGGTTCTAATTCTGTGGTGGTGGAGGTGTAGCATTTTCCCTCAGTGCGTATAATTCCCTCCACGCTTTGACGGGAGGAGGGAAAGAGATGGTCAAGTAAGTAATGTAAGTAATGCCGACAGGTGTTGAGACGAATCACTTCGAACGATATCGTAGCGCCCCTACCAGGATTTCGGGCTTATTGGTGCTGCTCGTCCTGAGCCTTACAACGCGAAGCGCGATGGTTTCGGACCGACTGAGGTCAATTTCTCCACTTTAACCAGCATCGCCGCCGAGCCGGGCGGCGGCTTCTGGGTTCAGGTTGACGGCGGGACCGATAACGATGAAAACGGCGGATCGCGAACTCGCGCCGGCAAAGTTGCCGATGTCCTGCGCGATTGGATTACCTACTAGACGAAAAGCAGAAAATCCGGTTCGAACATTACCGCTTTAGGAGTGATACAAATGAAAAATACAATGTGTCTTGCTCTCATAGTTCTTGCTGTGCTTCCGGCCGCGGCGCAGAAGGCCAGTGCGAACTGCTCCATGAACGGAGATGCCGCAGCGGCTCTGGGCCAGGACTATGCCGCTCGCGTCGACGGATTGCTTCGAGCTTTCGCGTGTCCAGTTCGATCTGGATCTGCTTGGGAGTCAAGCGCAACTGGGTCGAGTTACTCGGAACGGCATGGTATTGGTAGTAGCCCAGCACAACCTTGCGAAGCCATGCACCGACCTCGGTCGTACGATGATGCTTCCGGCGTTGAAGCTCAGCCTTGATGGCTTTGAGCTTCGCGACCATTCGCTTCTTCGCCGTAACCCACCAGACGATGAAAGCTTCGTCGCTTATGCGCCCACAGAAGTGAGTGAAGCCCAGAAATGTGAAGGTCTCAGGTTTTCCCTCTCCACGCTGCTTTCGGTTTCGAGCGGCAAACCGCCCGAACTCGATCAGTCGTGTCTTATCCGCGTGTAGCTCCAAACCGAACTTCGCCAATCGATCCCGAAACTCTCGAAGAAATCGCTCAGCCTCTGTTCGATGTTGAAAGCCGAGCACAAGATCATCGGCGTACGTGCCTGTTGTTTCTCAGCGTGCCAGGTTCTCAGACTACGCAGGACCGAACAACCACTCGCGACTGGCGTGGTTGCCGTGTTGCCTTCCTCCCTACCGGAACGGAGTCGGCGTCCTGGTCCTTCGGCTTTTCGAAGCTCAATAGCCCGGCCCACCGATACCCTTGTCTACGCTTCAAGCGACACCTCGCGATGCCGCCCGCAAGACTCAAGGCCAGGATGGATTCGCTGCTTTCCTTTCCTGTAGGGCTCTTTCATCCCCTACAACATGCCGGTTTATCCCGGCGCTCTCCCGATTGCCGACAATCCACCCAGAATCGTCGGCCTTACTGCGACGGCTTGCTCAGGGCTATAATTCCACGCACGGATGGCCCTTACCTCTGGCACGAAGCTCGGACCCTATGAAATCCAGTCACCGCTCGGTGCCGGCGGCATGGGTGAGGTGTACCGAGCCGTGGACACGCGTCTTGACCGTACGGTCGCCATCAAGGTTCTGCCGGCGCATCTTTCCTCTGATCCGGAACTAAAACAACGCCTGGAGCGGGAAGCCAAGACGATCTCCTCGCTGCAACATGTCAATATCTGCACGCTCTACGACATCGGCACTCAGGGCGACACGGATTTTCTGGTCATGGAGTATCTGGAGGGCCAGACTCTGGCCGACCGCCTGCAAAAAGGCCCGCTGCCAGTCGATCAACTTCTGAAGATTGCGACAGAAATCGCGCAGGCTCTTGAGAAGGCGCATCAACGAGGCATTATCCATCGCGACCTGAAGCCAGCGAACGTCATGCTGACACAAGCTGGCGCCAAGCTGATGGATTTTGGGCTGGCAAAACCGAAGTTGCCGAATGCCTCGCAAGCTTTGGGTGCGTTCACTCCCTCCACGCCGACCATGAACCTCGCATCGTTGACCTCGGCTGCGTCCCCGCTGACCCAGAAAGGTTCTATCGTCGGGACGTTCCAATACATGGCTCCGGAGGTGTTGCAGGGAGCAGACTCCGACGCCCGCAGCGACGTCTTCAGTCTGGGCTGCGTTCTCTACGAAATGGTCACCGGACGCCGCGCCTTCGAGGGCAAAACCCAGCTAAGCGTGATGAGTGCAATCCTGGAAAAAGATCCCGAGCCGCTCGCGAACGTGCAGCCCACTTCACCGGCGGCCCTTGACTACACAGTGCGGAGCTGTCTCGAGAAAAATCCTGACGAGCGCATCCAGACCGCGCACGACGTCAAACTGCAACTGGCATGGATTGCGACCTCCAGTTCGCAGACGGGTGCGCCGGCCCTGCCTTCTTCGAAGCCGCGCCCCACGTTGTGGCTGGCTGCAATCGCAGTCCTCGCGCTCGCGGTGATCGCGCTGACGGTGGCGCTGCTGTGGTCTGCGCCGGCGCGGCGTGTACTGCGCGTGAATCTTCTTCCACCCGAAGGAACCCGCTTCGAAACGCTCTACCGAAACGGGGCCCCGGCGTTGTCTCCCGACGGCACGCATCTCGCGTTCATCGCGCAGAAAGACGGCCGGAACTCGCTGTGGCTGCGTTCGTTCGACCGGCTCGACGCCACACCTGTGCGCGGCGCCGACGACGCCTACTTTCCCTTCTGGTCACCCGACGGGACTGCGGTGGCGTTTTTCATGCAGGGCAAACTGTGGCGAACAGATCTGAACGGCGGCTCGCCCGCCCCGATCTGCGACGCACCGGAAGCCCGCGGCGGCTCGTGGGGTAGGGGCAACGTGATCGTGTTCGCGCCCTCGTTCGGAGGGCCGCTCGTCCAGGTTTCCGCAGCCGGCGGAAAGCCCAAGGTGGTCACGGGCGTTTCGGTGGTGTCCAGCACTATCTCGGACCGCTGGCCTTCCTTCCTGCCCGACGGAAAGCATTTCCTGTTTCTGCATAGCCCTTACGGCAACGCGGCTGATCAGAATGAGATTCACCTCGGTTCACTCGACGGCGGCGACCAGTTGGTGTTACGGGGGAAATTCTACGGCGCGCAGTATGCCGCCGGACGGTTGCTGGCGGTGCGCGACGGCTCGCTGCTCGCCTGGAAGTTTGACGCTTCCAGCGGAAAGGCTTCCGGCGATCCCGTACCTGTCGTGGATAAGGTTGCGTCCGACGAGATAACCGCGCTGTCTGTTGTTTCTGTTTCGGCACAGGGCATGCTGCTCTACCAGTCGGGCGCGGGCTCGAACGGCGATCGTCACGTTTGGATGGATGCCACCGGCAAGGAGCTTTCCCAGCTCTCCGAACCGACCGTCTACGGCCCCACCCGCATTTCTCCCGATGGCTCGCGGATCGCGACGCCGGTGATCGGTCAGTTCGGCAACTCCTCGCTTTGGATCTGGGACTTGGCCGGCGGCACGCGCAGCTTAGCCTCCGCAGCCAACGAGTATGTGGATGCTACGGTTTGGTCGGCGATGGTCGCACTCTTTACTTCGACATTTTCAATCCGGACTTGCGCACCGAACTGCGCATGGTGGCAGCGGACGGCTCGCAGCCCGAGCGCATTTTGATCAAGTCCGACCGCAACCTCTTGCCCGTGGACGTGACCAGCGACGGAAAGTGGCTCCTGTACGAGGAGGCCAAAGTCGGCGCGCTAACCACCGACGCCGAGCTCAAAGTGTTCCCCCTTGTGTCTGGCCTGCAGCCTCTTACCGTGTTGGAGCCGGTGGCCGACAGCAGCAACGCCCGGCTCAAGCCCGACGCCAACGACTGGCTCGCCTACCAGTCGAATCAATCCGGGCGTGCCCAGGTTTATCTCACGCGCTTCCCGCACCCCGGCGCCAAATATCAGGTCTCGAAAGACGGCGGTGTGCAGCCGGTGTGGAGCAAGGACGGCAAAACGCTCTATTACCTCGATCCCTACAGAAAACTCACGGCCGTAGATATTCAGACATCCGGGGAGGCAGTGCAGATTGGCGCGGCCAAACCGTTGTTTACCGTCGGCATTCGCCACTCCATTTCCACAGAAGCGTACGACATCGCGCGCGACGGCAGATTCCTCGTGGTGGACTCCATCACCGAGAGCACGGCGCCGCTGGTGCTGGTCACAAACTGGGACGCGGAACTGAAGAAATGAGCCCCACTGCGCAATCGGAAATTTAGAGAACTTTCGTTTGGCCTGCGGCGGAACTCATCCTGGATAACGGGCTAACGTGAAGTAATCCCAAGGGAAGGTTTGCCGACAAACCAAGAGTAAAGTGACAAGGAGATCGTTTGGCGGTACCAACCCGTGCGGTTGGCTCGTTCTTCGACCACCAGCCTCACACATTGAGCCGATTGGAGGCAGCAACTCGACCGTACCAAAGTCCCGAATCTTTTATCGTACGCTTCTGGTTGCGAAAGTCCGTATAGATCAAGCCATAGCGCTCGGTATAACCCTCCGCCCACTGGAAGTTGTCGAGAAGGGTCCAGGCATGAAAGGCGCGAACCCGGGCTCCGTCGGCGATCGCGCGCGCCAGTTCCGCTAGTACTTCGCGGTACCACTGGATTCGGCGCCCATCCGGTATACGACCATGTTCTTCTTCATTGGGGCCATCGAGATAACCGCATCCACTCTCGGTGATTTCAATGATCGGGTGGTTGTACTCCGTTGAGATCTGAGTGACTAGGTCGTACATACCGCGCGGCCACACTTCCAAACCGGCGTCGGTAAGCGGACCCTCTGTGGGCATCGCGGCGCGGAAGCGCGTATAAGGATCGCGCCCGCCCGGTGAATTGTTCTCAATCTCAGTACCGCTAAACTTTCCGCCGCCGAGAAATTGCTCCTTGCTAGCATCCGAGACAATACGGCGCGTGTAGTAGTGAAAGCCCACCCAATCCAACGGTGCATAGAGGAGTCTTTCGTCGCCCGTCCTGAAGCCCATCAGGTCATAGGGCGGTTCTCCCACGAAAGCTTTCGGGTAACGGCCATGCATGGCCGCCTCCAGAAAGAAAACATTATTCATTGCATGGTAGCGAGCGGCGGCCGCGCGATCATCGTCTGAGTCAGTCTTCGGGTAGGCGGGGGCCATCTCATAAGCGCTTCCCACCATCGCCTTGGGAGATGCTGCTTTGAGTGCACGCAGCGCCTCTGCTTGAGCCAGAGCCAGTGTGTGCGCTGCTTTCAAGAAATCGCTGAAGCTGGTCCGGCAAGGCGGAAAGGCACCCGCCGCATAGCCCATGAAGGCGATTGCCCACGGCATGTTAAAAGGTGCCCAGACCGTGATTCGATCACCGAGATGCTTGGCGAGAATGCCAGCATAGTCCGCGAAGTAGCTGGCCAGATCCCGGTTGGGCCAGCCGCCCCGATCCTCGAGTGCCTGTGGAAGATCCCAGTGATACAGGGTGCACCAAGGCCGGATGCCAGCTGCAAGAAGAGCGTCGACGAGGCGGCTATAGTGATCGATCCCCTTCATGTTCGGGGTGCCGGTTCCGGCAGGCTGAATGCGCGGCCAGGAGATGGAAAAACGGCAGCTCTTTTGGTTGAGGCGTTTGGCCAATGCGATGTCTTGCGGATAGAGGTGGTACTGATCGCAGGCAACGTCGCCTGTTACGCCACCCCTTACTTTCCCCGGTGTATGAGTAAATCTGTCCCATATAGATTCGCCCTTGCCGTCCTCATTCCATGCGCCTTCTACCTGGTAGGAGGCTGTGGCGGTGCCCCAAAGAAAGCCTTCGGGAAAACGCGCTTTCTGTATTAACGAATCGGGCACCGACCCGGGCATTTGTTCTGCGGAGAGTGGCGCAGTGGCGTAGCTATAGTGGCGATGCAGCACAGCGCCTGCTGCGGCGGCGAGGGAACGAGTTACAAATTGGCGACGATCCATAATGAGCCTTCTTCGTTAAAGGTTATCGTAGAATCTGTGCCTTACCTTTGATAATTCAGTTTCAGCCGCGCAACCTGCCCGATCGGTGGTGCAAAGTCGGCATAGCGGAAGCGATCTGCGATTCCGTGCCTAACACTCCCTCCCGAATCACGCTAGTGCTTTTTCGGACGCGACGCCGGGATAGTGCTCAAGGCTGAAAGAAAGTGTGAGGCGTCGCGTTCGAAAAAGCCGTCAGAAGGAAGCCGCTGGCGCGGCGGACGCGGGACCTATGCAAATTGAATGGAGTGAGGCATAGGGGTTGAAGTTAGGTGGAGTGGTCAAGGCCGCTGAAGTAGCAGCCGGCGCACCTGTGCAAAGACGAGTCGATGGCGGAAGTGAGCCGAGGCAGGGACAAGAAGAAGGTGTCTGGGGGCTATGGAGACAGACTTCGGCGAAACGCTCTGAAGCGCGCCGAGAGTGCGGTGGGTGGGTGAGTGATTTCTTGCAGCCGTGGCCAGGAGCGGTGGGGAACGGAGTTGGAGTTGTGGGGCTGTGAATCGTTCGACAACGGCCATCGGTCCACCGCACTTGGGACAGCGCCACAGCGGGTGCGCTGTAGCGGTTGAGGTTTCCGATTCGTTTTTCGGGGGAGTCACATGGAGAGCGGCGAAGCACCGTGGCAGCAGAGCAGCGCGTCTTCGGTTGGCGAGGAAGCCGAAGTGGCGGATGCGGACAAAGCCCTTGGGGAGCAAGTGAAGGAGAAAGCGACGGAGAAACTCATCGCGTGATAGCGACATCAGCTTCTGCTCATTGTTGTGAGCGGAGTCGCGCCAACGAAAGGTAACCTGGCCGTCGTCGAATGAAACCAGTCTGTGGTTGGAGATGGCGACGCGATGGGTATAGCGGCCGAGATACTGCAGCACGTACTCGGGTCCGCCGAAGGGTGGTTTGGAGTAGACGATCCAATCTTTGCGGAAGAGCGGACGCAGCCAGGCCGCGAAGAACTTGGGATGGGTGAGCGGTGCGAGTTCTCCGGCCAGGTGCAGTTGGCCACGCTGGAAAGCAGATCTAAGAGCCGCGACGAACTTGCCACGAAAGACGCGCCGGAGTACAGCGATGGGAAGAAAGAAGCGTGGGTGCGAGCGAATCCAGCGGGCGTGATCGCGGGAGAGTCTGCCGGCGGGAACGACACAGTGGACATGGGGATGAAGTTGGAGTTTCTGGTTCCAGGTATGGAGCACGCCGAAGAAGCCGATCTCGGCTCCGAGATGAGCGGGATTGCGCGCCACTTCGAGTAGAGTTTCTGCGCTGGCCCGAAGCAGCAACCCATAGATGACTTTCTTGTTCTGGAGTGCTAACGAAGCCAGTTACGGCGGCAGCGTGAAGACGACATGGGCGTAGGGCGTGGGCAGCAGTTCGCGGCGACGTCCCGCGATCCAGCGTTCCCGGGCACCGGTCTGACACTTCGGGCAATGCCGATTGCGGCAGCTGTTGTACGAGATGGTGGCACGATGTCCGCAGCGAGTGCACTGATCGTCAATCTGCATGACGCACTACACTACAAGCCGCTAAATGTAGTCTTCACGACACGGGGTGAAGACATCGATGACCAGCGACTCGGCTAGAGCAGATGCCTGGTGCTCGAGGCCTCCACGAACGACGAAGCTGTCTCCGGCGCGAGCATCGAAGGTGGTTTCGCCAACCGTAACCCGCAAATGTCCGCTCACGATGTAGACGATCTGCTCGTGGGGATGGCTGTGGCGCGCGCCGACCCAATCCTTTTCCATGCGATGTTCGGCTAGAAAAAGCTTGTCGTTATAGGCACCGACGCGACGGACCAGACCGGGCTCGGGCGTTTTGGTTGCGGCCTCCGCGGAGGAGACTAATACGAAGTCGGGATATCGGTGGTCTGTCATGGTTGGATGGAATCTGGGTTGATAGGATCTCCTCGAATCGGCTGTCAGTGAATGCGCTGATCAGTCTGTATGAGCATTTGCCCCTTGCCGCGCTTCGCGGACGATGGCGACATACTGCCGGGCAGCTTCGGTGATGATGTGTACGTTTCCGGATTTCAAAGCGGCGGAGGAAACCAGTTCTCCACCAATGCCCAGGGCGGCGGCACCGGCATGAATGAAATCGGCTGCCGTCGTGAGGTTTACACCTCCGGTGGGAATCATGGGCACTTGCGGCAACGGGGCCTTCAGAGCCTTAATGTATTTCGCGCCTCCGACGGTTCCGCACGGGAAAATTTTGACAAAGTCACTTCCCGCTTTCCAGGCTGCGATTACTTCGGTCGGAGTGAGGGCCCCAGCCATGATGAGTTTGCCGCGCTGTCTGGCTAACTGAACGGTCGGCAAGTCAAAGCCCGGGCTGACGAGAAATTCGGCGCCGGCATCGATGCAGCGTTGAGCGGCGTCGGCATCGAGGACGGTTCCAGCGCCAACCAGCACATCCTGCCCGATGGTCTTGACGAGTTGGGCGATGAGGTCGATCGCTCCGGGCGCGGTCATGGTGATTTCGACGATGGGGATGCCGCCGGCACAGACGGCCTCGGCAGCGTGCATGGCCTCCTGCGAGGCAGCGCGCACGACGGGCACGATTCCGATTTCGAGGATGCGGTTGCGGACTTTGTCTTTAGTCATTAGTCATTCACCTTGGCCGTTCGCATGGACATGCGGATTTCTCCGGTTACCGCGCGATTCGCGCTCCGGTTCCATGGATGAGTTGGGTTACTTCCTTCAAGGTCGCCATGGTGGTGTCGCCGGGCGTGGTCATGGCAAGCGCGCCATGCGCGGCGCCGAACTCGACCGCCAACTGCGGCCCCTGGCCGGTGAGAAAACCGTAGATGAGTCCGCTGGCGAAAGAGTCTCCGCCGCCAACGCGATCAAAGATCTCAAGGTTCTCGCGATACTTCGCCTCATAGAAAGAGCCGTCGCTGTAGCAGATCGCGCCCCAGTCATTTATGGTTGCGGTTTTCGCCTTGCGCAGGGTTGTGGCCACGACCTGAAAGGGAAATTCTTTGACCACCGATTGAATCATCTTCTTGAAGGCTTCGGTTTCAAGGTTGGAGAGGTGTTCATCCAAATCGCTAACTTCGAAGCCGAGGGCGGCGGAGAAATCTTCTTCGTTTCCGAGCATCACATCGACCAACGGAGCGAGAAGACGGTTTACTTCCTGCGCCCGCTTTTTGCCACCAACCGCCTTCCACAAAGAGTCGCGATAGTTCAGGTCGTAGGAGACGATGGTTCCGTGACGGCGAGCGGCTTTTGCCGCCTCGATGGCGACATTGGGGGTGGTATCTGAAAGGGCACAGAAGATGCCGCCAGTATGGAACCAGCGAGCGCCGTGCTTGCCAAAAATCTCATCCCAATCGATGTCGCCCGCTTTCAGCTGGGAAACGGCAGTGTGGCCGCGATCGGAGCACCCCAAGGCCGGACGAACGCCGAATCCTCTTTCGGTGAAGTTCAACCCGTTGCGGACGGTGCGGCCAACCCCGTCGTAATCGACCCAACGAATCAGGCTCTGGTCGACTCCGCCCTGGTAGATGAGGTCCTGGAGCAAACGGCCGACCGGATTATCGGCAAAGGCGGTGACAATGGCGGTGTGTAGGCCGAAACAGCGTTTGAGGCCGCGGGCGACATTGTATTCGCCTCCGCCCTCGGAGACTTCAAAAGAGCGGGCGGTGGAAATGCGGCGGTCGCCGGGATCAAAGCGCAGCATGACTTCGCCGAGGCTAATCAAATCCCAGCGGCATGATTCTTTCTCTTTTAGCGTCAGTGCCATTTTTCTTACCTTATCGCGCCGTCCAGCCGCCGTCGACCACCAGAACGTGGCCTTGGACATAATTGCTGGCCGAAGACGCGAGAAACACGGCGGCTCCAGCAAGATCGTCTGCGTTGCCCCAGCGCCCGGCTGGAATACGCTCGATGATCTCGCGGTTGCGGGCTTCATCCGCGCGCAGTGCGGCGGTGTTGTCGGTCACCATGTAGCCGGGGGCAATTGCGTTGACGTTGATCGCGTGGGATGCCCATTCGTTGGCCAAGGCCTTGGTGAGCTGAACTACTCCGCCTTTCGCAGCGGCATAGGCGGGAACAAAGATTCCGCCCTGGAACGAGAGCACCGAGGCGATATTGACGATCTTGCCGCTGCCCTGCTTTAACATATAGCGGCCGGCCGCCCGGCAAAGCCGGAACATGCTGTTGAGGTTGACTTCGATGACGTCGGACCAGTCTTGCAAAGAGTACTCAGCGGCTGGGGCACGGCGGATGATTCCGGCATTGTTCACCAAAATATCGATGGAGCCGAAATCGCGAAATGTTTTCTCAACGATTTCTTCGCAGACTTCAGGATGCGCGAGGTCACCTCTGAGGGATAGCACTTTTACGCCGGAGGCGCGCACCGAATCCGCGGTGTTGTGGGGATCGGCCGAGCGGCCGTGCACGGCGACATTGGCGCCAGCTTCAGCCAGCGCAATCGCGATGGCCGCGCCTAAGCCCTTTTGCGAACCTGTGACCAAGGCGTTCTTACCGCTCAAGTTGAAGGAGTTGAGAACCATCCTCTTCCAATCCAGTTCCGCTAGTCCAGTTCCGCCATTTTCAAATTGGGAGCGAGCATTTGAATGATCAACAGAGCGATAAGATATCCCGTGCCGCACGCAACAAACAACGGCGCGTAGTTGCCGTTGGTCCATTTCAAAACGTATCCGACTAAGGTGGAGATGAAGGCCATGAGCAGAGCCGCGCCGAAGGTGCCGATGCCGACGACGGAGGCAACGGCGCGCCGGGGGAACATGTCGGAGGCCAGGGTGAACATGTTTGCCGACCAAGCCTGATGAGCTGCGGTGGCCAGACTTAAGAGCGCGACCACACTCCAGACTCCGTGCATCCTGCCGATGAAGACGACCGGCAACACGGCGACGGCGTAAATCAACATTGCCGTTTTCCTGGCGCGGTTGACGGTCCAACCGAGGCTCAGGAATTTGCCGGGCAACCACCCGCCGTAAATACTGCCGACGGCGGACATGTTGTAGATCACGACCAGCGGCAATCCGATGCGTCCGATGGGCAGTCCGTAGCGTCGAGTGAGGAATCCGGGAACCCAATAGAGGTAGAACCACCAGACGGGATCGGTGAGGACTTTGCCGAGAAAAATGGCCCAGGTTTGGCGCTTGGAGAACAGACGCGGCCAGGGAATGCGGATGGCGGGTTCCGGCGGATCGCTGTTGATGTAGTTTAGTTCGGTAGGCGAGACTTTGCGCTGATCCTGGGGGCGACGGTAGATTTTCCACCAGAATACGAGCCAGGTGGCGCTGAAAAGTGCGGTGAAGAGGAAACCCCAGCGCCAGCCTAAATGAATCGCAATCCAGGGGACGGCGAGCGGGGCAATCAGAGCGCCGACGTTGGCGCCAGAGTTGAAGATGCCGGTCGCGAGGGCACGCTCCTTCTGTGGAAACCACTCAGCGACCGTCTTGATGCAGGCCGGGAAGTTACCCGATTCGCCCAGACCAAGAACGAAGCGGGCAATGGCAAATCCGGCGACCGCGCCGGAAACGCCAACCAGCCACTTTACTCCCAAGGCAGTGGCGAGCGAGTGCAATATTCCATTGAGGGCGGCCACGAAACGAGGGAAACTCACCAGGGAGTGACTTGCCGCAGCGAGGGCCCAGACCGCGACGGCGACAGCGTATCCCAGTTTTGTGCCGACCCGGTCGATGAAGCCGCCGACCACCAGCAGACCCAGGGCATAAGCCAGGGAAAATGCGGTGACGATGTATCCATAGTTGACTTCGGTCAGCCCGATACCGGTGACCGGGTTCTGCAGCACCGGTTTGAGCAACGCCAGCACCTGGCGGTCCATGTAGTTGATGGTGGTGGCAAAAAAGAGCAGAGCACAAATCTTCCAGCGGTAGCCGCCGACTTTTTCGCCCATGGTGCGCATTCCGGACGTGACGGTGATCGACGTTGTTGCGGCCCTCGGAGAGACAGATGAGGTGTCCATGAGAATGAGTAAAACCGCTTGCTGGAAGAACTACTTTCGACTGGCCTCCAGACCTGAACCGCCCTGGCTGAATTCGGGCTGGACGTTGACCACGCCGAACTGACGGTCTTCTTTTTCGCGGTGCGCGGCCATCGCCCAGAGGAAACCAATGGAGTGCCCCGGAACAGAAACATTGGGATGATATCCGCTGGGCATGAGAACGGCGTCTCCGTCACGCACGGGAACGATCAGTTCCGGATACTCGGTATCCGTGTATACCAATTGCAGCCCGAAGGCCGGCGCAGGCATATTGAAATAGACGTACATTTCTTCCAGCATCCGGGCATGTTCGTGAGGAGGCCAGCTCGTCCAATTTCCGGGCTCCGAAAAGGTGAAACCGGCGACCAGGCGGCCGGCCTGGACGTTTTTTCCGAGGCAGATGTTGAGATGACGTCTCTGGCCGGGAGATCCTGCCGTGAACTTGAGCGATGGATCCATTGAAATATCGGTATAGGGCACGAACTGCAGGGGGTAGTGATTCTCCACGTCGGCCGAGAACTCGGCCAGGTCCACCTGGGCATCGGTGCTGACTTCGACTTCACTTTCGCGAGGAATATAGATGGAGTCGTACTGCACGAAGTCGAAGTTGGCAGTCCCGATTCGCACCGTGGCGGAGCCTGTCAAGCAGATGAGTCCGGTCTCCTGCTTGGCATTGGTGAACGAAATGGAGGGCTGAAGGCGATTCAGGATAATGCGGCCGTAGGACAGGTGCTGGTTGACGCTGTTGCCTGGCGTCACGGAAATGTAGCGGCCAAGGTGCCGATTGGTTTTGCGAAAGACCATCTTTTGAAATTCTGGCTTCTCAAACTCGGGTTGGGGTTGGATGTTCAGAGTTTGAGGCTCCTCATCGTTAAGCACTTCATGGTTAAGCTCCTCATGGTTAAGACGGCAATCCTGGTTATTCTCATGCTCATTCTCATTGGTTGACGCCGCTGGCGAGGAAACCGCCATCCACAGCCAACAGGTGACCGGTGACGAAGCTGGCTGCATCTGACGCCAGAAAGACAGCGGCGCCGACGAGTTCCTCGAGTTCGCCGAAGCGGCCCATGGGCGTACGCAGCAGAAATTCCTGGCCGCGAGGCGTGCCATCGAGCAGAGCCGCATTGAGGTCGGTGCGAAAAACCCCGGGAACGATCATATTCACGCAAACGCGGTAGCAGGCCCATTCGACGGCGAGGGATCGGGTGAGAGAAGCGACGGCGGACTTGCTGGCGGCGTAAGCGGCAACTTCATGCAATCCCAGGAACGAAGAGAGCGAGCCGATATTGATGATGCGCCCGGATTGCCGCTCAATCATCCTCCTTCCAAATACCTGGCAAGCATGAAGCGTGCCGGTGAGATTGGTTTCGAGGATCTCGTTCCATTCGCTGTCCGGCATCTCCAGCGTTGGAGTGCGTTTGGTGCGGCCGGCACAGTTGACCAAAATATCGACCTTGCCGAATTGGGCGCAGGCGGAATGAAGCAAAGCTTGCAAACTGGATTTGTCGGTAACATCGGACGACTGAACGAGGGTTTTGCGGCCCAGTTTACGAACCGCCGCAGCGGCAGATTCGACCAATTCCATGCGGCGGCCGGTGGGAATAACATCAGCCCCGGCTTGTGCGAGGCCAGTGGCAAGGGTGAGGCCGATGCCCGAGGTTCCACCGATGACCACCGCCGTCTTCGAGGAAAGGTCGAGTGCAGGATATCCCATCGTCTGGAAGATCTTCCTTTTTAAATTGACTTTGCCATCACCGCGGAAAAATATGCGCGTTATGGCGTCGCCACCTTATGATGCCGCAACCTGGGCCGGCGCTCCCGCATCGACGGGTACGGGAGGAAAAGCGAAATAATTAACGGCATTGTTGTAGCAGACATTTCCGACCATAGCGCCGATCATGGCTTCGTCATTGGGTAGCAGCCCAGCTTCGACTTCATTGCCGAGGAGGTTGCACAAAACGCGGCGGAAATACTCATGCCGGGGAAATGACATGAAGGACCGAGAGTCGGTGGTCATGCCTACGAATCGCGACAACAATCCGCAGGTGGATAACGCATTCAATTGCCACTCGATGCCCTCTTTCTGGTCGAGAAACCACCAGGCGCTGCCGAACTGGATTTTGCCGGCCATGCTGCCATCCTGGAAGTCGCCAATCATGGAGGCAAAAACGTAATCATCTGCCGGGTTGAGATTGTAGACGATCACTTTTGGCAGGCAGTTGTCCTGGTGCAGCCGGTCGAGATATTTGAGCAGAGGACCGGCCTGCTGCCAATCGCCGATCGAATCGAATCCGGTGTCGGGCCCCAAGGTTCTGACCATGCGCGTGTTGGTATTGCGACAGGCGCCGAGATGCAACTGTTTCGTCCAGCCTTTCTCGGCGTCGAGACGGCCAAAGAAGAGCATGAGAAAGCTGGCGAACTTGGCCGATTCGGCGGAGGTGGGCTGGCTGCCGCCGCGCACCTTATCGAAGATCTGCTCGGCTTCCCGGTCAGTGCATGGCTCGGCATAGCAGAAATCCAAGCCATGATCGGAAAGGCGGCAACCCCGCTGATGGAAATCGTCGTGACGTTTGCGCAGAGCCTGAAGCAGGTGATCAAAACGTGTCACATCAAGATTGCATAGCGCGGCAAGTTTTTCGACCCAGGCATTGAAGGCATTGGGATCTTCCGTCCGCAGCGCATTGTCGGGACGAAATCCGGGCAAGACGCGAATATGGGGGCATTGCGAGGCAATTCGTTCATGATTGGCCAGAGAGTCGACCGGATCGTCGGTCGTGCAAAGTACGGTAACGTGGAAATTCCCCAGAATTCCCTGCGCGCTCAAGTCGCGATGGGCGAGCCGTTCGTTTGCCAGGTCCCAGGTTTTGCGGGCGGTTTTCTCGTTGAGCAGTGAATCGATGCCAAAGTATCGCTGCAGTTCGAGGTGGGTCCAGTGATATAAGGGATTGCGCAGAGTATGCGGGACGGTTTCCGCCCAGGCGAAATACTTGTCGTAGGGGTCTGCATCGCCGGTGCAGTAGCGCTCGGGAACGCCGTTGGCGCGCATGGCTCGCCATTTGTAGTGATCGCCTTCGAGCCAGATCTCGTGGAGGTTGCGGAACTGGCGATTCTCGGCAATGTCTCTGGCAGAAAGGTGGCAGTGGTAATCAAGGATGGGCTGCCGGACGGCATGATCGTGGTACAAGCGCCGGGCGGTCTTGCTTTGCAAAAGGAAATCTTCGTTGATGAATGTCATGTACCTGTCTGTCAAACGGATGCGGAGCTCAAGGAACAGGAAGATTGAACCGTGGTGATTGGCTCAACAAGCTTTCCGTTTTCCTTCACGTTGTAAAGCGAAAAGCCGGTTACATTCTCAATTACATCCGGCTTCGACACTCCCTCGAAGTCGCAGTCCACAATCCGCACGCCTTCAATCGGGGCATGCTTGAAACCGCGGAGATACAATGCGTACTGCGCTTTTCGCGTCTTCAGATTGCGGACTCCGACGTTGCGCACGATGGGAAGGAATTTCCCCGCTTCTCCTTCCTCGTAGAAAAAGTCGATAGAGAATCCCGCCGTCGTGACCTGGCCTACGTCGATGTTTCGCGCATAGATGTTCTCCAGGAGCCCACCCCGCATGGCGTTGTTCTTGATGCGGACCGCGATATCGAGGTGGGGGCTATCCATTTGGCAATTTTCGGCGAAAACGTTGCGCACGCCACCGGAAATTTCGCTTCCCACGGTTACGCCGCCATGACCGTCCTTCATCCTGCAATTGCGGATGACAATGTCCTGGGAAGGCGTTGCCACCCTGCGGCCATCGGCGTTTCTGCCCGACTTGATGGCAATGCAATCGTCGCCGGTGTTGAAAAAGCAATTCTCGATGAGCACATCGCTGCAGCTTTCGGGATCGCAGCCATCGGTATTCGGACCAAAACTGCTGATGGTGAGTCCGCGGACGGTGACATTCGAACAGAGCACAGGATGCACTTGCCACATCGGTGAATTGAACAAGGTGACATCTTCAATGACCACATTGTGGCAACGGTAGGGCTGAATGAATTGCGGCCGCAGATAGTGACCTTCGCCGAAAACGCGCTGGTTCACGGGAACGCCGCGTTCCGCCATGTCGAAAAGTCCATTGCGGTCATTCTCCTGGTTCGCGTCTCCCGTCTTCCAGCCGCAATTGGTTCGGCCCTTCCAAGGCCACCAATGTTCGCAATCGCAGTTGCCATCGATGGTACCTTTACCGCTGATACCAATGTTCTCCTGCTCGAAGGCATAGATGAACGGGGAGTAGTTCATCAGTTCAGTGCCTTCCCAGCGCGTGAAGACAAGGGGATATTTCGTGGTATCGCGGCTGAAGCGGATGGCAGCACCCTGGCTGAGGTGAAGATTCACGTTGCTCTTGAGAGCGATGGCGCCGGTGACGTATTGTCCCGGCGGAACCAGCACGCGGCCGCCGCCGCTGGCATGGCAGGCATCAATGGCCTTGATGAAGGCATCGGTGCAATCTGTCTGGTTGTCGCCTTCGGCGCCGTAAGCTGAGATTTCGAAATCCCGATTGGGAAAGACCGGGGGCTTTATGCGCGCCAGGATGTCCGGAACCTGAGGCCAGGGGTCTGCCGAGTCGGCGAAGTTGCCCAAAAACGATGCGAGTGGGGGATGGACGCCGCGCCGCGACAGGGGCACGCCGGCCAGCATCAGGCTGCCCGCGGTGGTCAAAGAGGTCTGCAGAAACTGGCGGCGATTCTTCATCTGCTTCGGATCTTCAGAATCAGGACTCTCAGATTCAGGAACTTCAGACTCAATTTCGTGCGATGTTGAACTTGACCGCGGCAAACACAGTGTCTGCCGGTTGCGACCTGTTTCTACGCCTGGGCGACGACACACTTCGCTAGAAATCTAACCGGACCGACAACTGAGCATCGCGCGAGCTATTGGCCTGGCCACTGACGGTGCCGAAACTGGTGCTGCCAAAAGTGGTGCCACCTACGAGAAACTGGGTGTGATTGGTGACGTTGTAGAGATCACCCTCGAAGGTCATATGCGCACGCTCGGTGATGCCGAAGCTCCTGCGCAAACTAATGTCGATGTCGTAGTTGCCCGGACCGTACATGCCGAAGGGAGCCGTGCGCGCCGCATCTCCGAAAGTATAAGCGTAGGGAGAACCGGATGCGGTGAGGGTCGCGATGGGCACAAAGGCGTTCGCGTTGAGATAGCTGGGGGAACTGGTTGGAGTAGCGCCCTGGCCCCATTTGCCATTGATGCGTCCGGGACCGGTGAAGCCGGGTTCGACGGTCGGGTTGCAGGTGTTCTCGGCGGGATTGACCTGGCAGGAAGAGCCGGTGATGGCGAGGGGCGAGCCGGAGTAGATTTGCAGGATGCCGGAGAATTTGAAGTTGCTGGCGAGGGCGCGAACGATATTGTTTCCGCTGCCGAGGCCCTGCGCGCCGAAGGGCAGCGACCAGACGCCGGTGGCGATCACGTGCTGAGGTTGGTTGGTGGTCGAGACACCGCGTTCGATGCGGTCCACCTTCCAGGCTTTGCCATCGGTCGAATAAGCCGCGGGGATGGCGTAGCCGGAGCGAAAGGTTCCGCCGTCGTCGATGGCCTTCGACCAGATGTAATTGAACATGAAGTTCAAACCTTTGTAGGCGCGCTGGTTGACCGTAACCTGCAGAGAATTGTAGTTGGAGTTGGCCACGTTGCCATAGGCGTCGGTTATGGTCTTGTAGTTGGGGAAGGGCGTGAGCGCCACGGCCACCGTTTGCGAGGTGCTGAAGTTAGCGGGTAGGGTAATTCCCGCGCTCGCCAGGGTGGAGAGCTGAGTGGGGGTCAGGTTCTTGATTTCGGTGCCGAGGATGGAGCCGAGGAACAGGTACTGGGGCGAAAGCTGATTGATCCACTCGCCGCGCGCGGTACTGCTATCGGGACTTTCAAAGTGACCCTGCGATCCCACGTAGCTGACGCCAAAGGTAAGGTTGTTGGTGACCTGCTGCTGAAAGCCGAAGTTATAGTCGATGTACTGCGGCGCGCGACCGCCATAGTAGGGATCGCCATAGACGACACTTTGGGGCGAGCCGGTGTAGGGGTGGATCGTCGAGTATCCCAATGCGTAGTTGGGTCCGGATGCAACACCGGCCGGAGCAGTATAGGCAGGATACGGTTGGTCCAGTTCGTACTCAGCAACGCCGGCGGACGAAGTTGTCTTCGGCGACGCCTGGAAGCCGAGAACGCCAGTTCCATTCTGAGAGATGGCGCTGCCGGCAACCCCGTTTCCATGCGTGTACATAACCCCCCAGCTGGCGCGGAACACAGTCTTGGGAAAAGCCTGATAAGCGAGGCCGAGACGGGGACCGAACTGCTTGTGATAGTTATTGACCGGAGTGCTGCAGTTGCAAGTGTTGGTACCGCTGCCGGCAAACTCGAGAACGCCCTCGGTTCCACTGGCATTGGTCAGGTTGGGATTGAAAAACGAGAGGACGTTGTTGGCTTCCCTGTAAGTCGGGAAAAAGTCGTAACGCAGGCCAAGATTGAGGGTCAGCTTGGGAAGTATCTTCCAATTGTCCTGCACGTAGGGCGATATGGGACGGAAGCGAGCGCCCGTCTCGAGGACTAAGTTCTGCGTCAGGCTGGCGGCATCGATCTGGCCGACGAGGAAGCTGGCGTAAGACAGACCTTCACCGGTGTTGATGGTTGTTCCGCTGGTGTAGCCAGCGGTCTCGGAAGTAGCGGTTGCAAGCAACAACGGACTGCTGCCGCCAGTATCGAGAGTGTACTGGTACTGGAGCCAGGCGATCTGGGCGCCGAAGGTGAGCGAGTGTTTGCCGAATTCCCACTGGTAATTGTCGATCGCGTAATAAGCGTTGGAGATCTTCCTGCCTCCGACGTCGCCGCCCCATTGAGTGGGCGCATCGGTTCCGGCGAAAGTAACCTCAGGGAAGGAGGTGGAAGCCTGACCGGGAGGGATACCGGTGATGCCGAGTGTGGACGCAGCCCACGCAGGGTTGTTGTCAAGATTGAAGGATGGGCTGTTGTATCGGGCAAAACCGAATTTGAACTGGTTCACCATGCGCGGGTTGATAACGTAGGTATCTTCGAAGATGTCGGTGTAGGTTTTCGGGGCGTATCCCTGGCCGTAGTTAAAGGGCAGGGGGCCGTTGTTTCTGCCGGCGGTCGTTTGTGCCGCCGCGCCGACGGCGGCTTGTCGGCCCGCGGCGATGATGAGCGACATACTATGCTTGTCGTTGAGGGTATAGTCGACGCGGCCGGTGGACGTGTAGTTGCTTAAACCAAAGGGCAGTCCGGCGAGGAAGTTATTGGTCGGGTTCTGGTTGGCATACATGCTGGCGGGCGGCAACAAGTCGTTGATGGTCGACGCGACCTGGGAGAACTCGGTGGGGCAGATGACATTGGGCGTGGTGCCATTGCAGCCCATGAACTGGGTGCGGGTGGCTGCGTTGGAGCCGGTGCTGGGATCGAAGATGTCGACTCCGAGCGCGCTGAAATCTCCGGACCTCTCCGCCATGGTGGGATAGGTCTGCAGGGTCGGGATCACGCCCTTGGCGTAGCGGTAACCGTCATAGTTTCCGAACAGGAAGAGCTTGTTCTTGATGGCGGGGCCGCTGAGCACGATGCCGTACTCGTTCATGTGCTCCGCGGGCTTGGTGGCGGCACCGGTGTCGGGGTTGATGAGGGCTGGCGCGTAGAAACCCCAGGTATCGAGCGCGGTGTTGCGGAAGTATTCGTAGATCGCGCCGTGCAGCCTGTTGGTCCCGCGCTTGAGATCGAAGTTCTGCACGCCCTGTCCTTCATAGATGGCGGGGTAGCCGGAGGTTTGGACCTGCAATTCATTGACGGCGTCGACTGAGATGGCGGACCAGATGAAGCGATTGTCGCCTTCCTGGGAAACATTGAAGAAGGGGATGCCTTCGATATAAACGGAGGAAGCGCCGCCTTTGCTGCCGGATCCGTCGATGGGCCCGGTGTTGTCGGTGAGGTTGTTGTTGGTTTCGTTGTTCTGGACGCCCGGCATCAGCAAAACATAGTCGCTGGCGCGGCGCTGGTCGGGCTGACCACCGGCGCCCATGGCGATGGGCAATTCGGAGTAGGTTTCCTGGGCCATGGTGGCGCCGAGGGTGGCGTTGCTGGTCTGTAGTTGTTGGGGAGCTTCAGTGACGGTCACGGTCTCGCTCTCCGTACCAAGGACCAAGTTGATATTGACTGTCGTAATCTCGAGCGCATTGACGATTACGTCCGCCTGAGTTCTCGTCTTGAAGCCCTTGGCGGTGACGGTGACGGTGTAGGTATCGGCGTCAAGCGGAGATAGGGTATAGTCGCCGGCGGAGGTTGTTTTGGTCGTGAGCGTGGTGCCTCGGGTGGTCGATGTGGCGACCACGGTTGCGCCCGAAACCACGGCTCCGGCAGGGTCGGTGACGGTGCCCACGATCTCGCCTTTACCGGAAAGTTGAGCGGAAGCGGGTAGGGCAAACAGCAGGAGGAGAGCAGCGAACAGGACACACACGGTCCTGATTTCAGTGTTGCTGAAGGTCATTTGAGTGCCTCACAACCTGAAGCTCGCATGGAGCGAGCCGAAGAGGTCAGACCACTTTGTCTGCTCGAACACGTTAGTGGTTTGGGGGAAGACTTGTCAAGTCTAAAATTGCATACCAAGAACCTAAGGAAGGAGAGCCCGCCGACGCGGTTGGCCGAAGCGATGGGTCACGATTTGCCGGAGTGTGAATGACAAATAAGCGGGAATGAGCGCCCAATCAGGGCTGAACTCATGACCTGACAACAAAATCTGACGGCAAATACCACGCTCGGTGTTAATCTGGTGCCATGCGAGACGATATCGACTCGGCCGGAGGTCGGGCTGTGAAGCCGGGGCCAAGCCAAACCACGCACGATTCTGAGTCCCACCTGACGATGCAGGTGGTCAACCACATTCGCGCCATGATCGAAGATGGCACGCTGAAGCCGGGGGAGAAGATTCCGCCGGAGCGCGAATTCGCGCAGAAGCTGAAGATCAGCCGCGCCAGTCTGAGAACCGGCATCGGATACATGGCGGCCATGGGAATCATGAAGGTGCGGCATGGAGTGGGGACATTTATCGTCGAAGGCCCGCCGGAGATCGGCAAGTCATCACTCGGACTGCTGGGCGCACTGCATGGTTTCAAATCCTGGCAAATGTTCGAGGCGCGGCTTTTGCTGGAGAGCAAGATGGCGGCGCTGGCCGCGGAACGAGGGAAAGAAGAACACTTCACCCTGCTCGCCGAGGAGGTCGCGGAGATGTATGCCACGATTGACGATCCGGAGGAATATCTCATTCACGATGTACGCTTTCATCGCACCATCGCCGAAGCGTCGGGCAATCCGATCCTGGCCTCGCTGATGGAGACCATCACCTCCGCACTCTACGACGGCCGGCGCAAAACCGTGGGTCTAAGCAGGTCGCTTCGAGATTCGGCCGACGTGCACCGCGAGATTTATCGCGCCATTCGGAAGCGAAACCCCGTGGAAGCGTACCGACTGATGGAGCGCCATATCCAGCGCGCCAAAGATGCGCAGGAAGACGAGGAGCGCATGGCCTCGCGCCAGCGCAAGCGAATGAAGAAAGCCGATAAACGGCGAATCGGTGGTCTGACCACAAATCCTGTAGATTCTCCAAAACGCCCCGGATTCCAGGAATTGCAGGAGCTTGGATAGGCCTCTATTGACTGATTTTTCTGAAATGTGGTATGACCACTGAGTCCGAATAAGGATATTCCGGTGGCCCAACGATCTTCTCTGCAGCGATTTCCCCCGCCCCGCGCCGTCCGCTTTCTCCTTTGCGTCCTGGCATTTTCGGTTAGTCTTTTTGCGCAAGACAGGCGGACCGTGGTCGAGCCGCATATTCCAACCGTCTGCACCAGGCTTGATGCTAGACTCTCGGCTCCGCGTGGCCTGCTGACTGACGCGGATGAACGCCGCATGGACACGGAACGAATCCAGAAGGCGATCGATGAGTGCGGCGGCGGCAAAGCGGTCGAACTGCACGGCGCGGGCGAGCGGAATGTTTTTCTGGCTGCGCCATTTCATCTGGCACCGGGCGTTACCCTGCTCATCGACGCGAACACCGTGTTCTACGCGTCGCGCAATCCGCGCGACTACGACGTAAGCCGCGGCAGTTGCGGCGTGGTCGATCGAAATGGCCACGGGTGCAAACCGTTTATCCTCGCCGACCATGCGCCCCATAGCGCGATTATGGGCGACGGCGCCATCGACGGCCGCGGCGGCGCAACGCTGCTGGGACAAAAGACCTCATGGTGGGACCTGGCGCACACCGCCAAGATCGACGACTTGAAGCAGAACGTCGCGCGTATTCTCGTGGTCCGGGAGTCGGACGACTTCATCCTTTATCGCATCACGCTGCGCAACTCTCCCAATTTTCACGTGTCGGTCGAGAAGACGAAGGGCTTCACCGCATGGGGCGTGAAGATCGATACGCCGGCTACGGCGCGCAACACGGACGGCATCGATCCCTCTTCTTCGACCGATGTCTCCATTGTCCACTCCTATATCCGCACCGGTGATGATGACGTGGCCATCAAAGCGGGTCGGGGCGGCGCCAGTTCGCACATCACCGTCGCGCGCGATCACTTCTACTCCGGCCACGGCATGTCGATCGGCAGCGAAACCAGCGGGGGCGTAAATGCGGTGCGCGTTTACGACCTGACGATTGACGGCGCCGACAACGGAATTCGCATCAAGAGCGACCCCAGCCGAGGCGGGCTTGTCAACGACGTTGTCTATGAAGACATTTGCATTCGCAATGTCAGGAACCCCATCTTTCTCTCGCCGCATTACACAACCTTCCCCGGCGAACTGCTGCCGGTTTATCGCGACATCACGCTCAAAGATGTGCATGTGGTGACACCGGGACTTGTTACGCTGGAGGGCTATGACGCGAAGCACAAGTTGGGTGTAACGTTCGACAATGTGTTCGCCGATGGATTGACGGCACGCGACATGGACGCCGCGAATGCCGAGGTTACGCTTGGACCGCGGCTCGGCAATCTTATTCCAGCCGGGGAAAACGTAACCGTGACGCAACTCCCCGGCAGTAGCGCCGGCACGCCGCTTGCGTGCGAGGCGCGTTTCGACGACTATCCCGCGAATCCGACGGCTCCACGATCGGCAACTCCCGCTCCGCCTGCCGATAACACGCTGTATGTTGCCGCCGATGGCACCGGAGATTTCTACTCCATCCAGAGGGCGCTCGACGCCGCACCCGCCAGCGGCGCGACGCTGCTGATTGCTCCCGGAACCTATCGCGAAACGATAATGGCCGACAAGCCTAACATAGAACTCCGCGGCAGCGATCCGGACGCTGCCAAGACCATCATCGTCTTCAATAAGAGTGGTGGCACGTCGGGCGGCACAATGCACTCAGCGACCGCTGAGATCCGCGGAGACAATTTTCGCGCCGAAAATCTCACCTTCGCCAACGACTGGAACGCAACCCACAATCAAGTTCCAGTCGGCTCGCAGGCGCTGGCGGTGCTGGTCACTGGCGACAAAGCCGTGTTCAGCAATGTTCGCTTTCTTGGCAATCAGGACACGCTTTATGCGGGCAGCCGCAACTGCACTCCCGACGGCGAGCCTTGCACTCCCACGCGGCAATATTTTACTCACTGCTACATAGAGGGCAATGTCGACTTCATTTTCGGCGACAGCAAAGCCGTGTTTGACCACTGCGAGATTCACAGCACTTCGCATTCCGAAGGCTTTCTCACTGCACAGGCCAAGCACTATCCCACCGAGGACAGCGGCTTTGTCTTTAACCACTGCGTCCTGACAGCGGCGCCCGGAGTTGCGAACGTCTGGCTGGGACGGCCCTGGCGTCCTTATGCGAAAGTTATTTTTCTCAACACCGAGATGGGCGCTCACATCGTTCCCGCGGGCTGGCGGGAGTGGCACCCCGGCGAGACGCATTCGATGGAAACGGTCTACTACGCCGAACACAACTCCACCGGCCCCGGAGCGCATCACGGAGAGCGCGATCCACACACTAAATTTCTGACGGCCGCCGAAGCCGCCCAGTTTGCGACCAAAACTTTTTTCGATGGCTGGGATCCCGCGGCCCACTAGCGCGGACGTCGCTTGACGGAAGCGCGGATGCTCCTTATTAATGATGACGAGAGCAGGATGGAAAACACAGTGCTGAAACTCGATCCGCGGGACAACGTTCTGGTGGCGCTGCAGAATTTTCGCCACGGCGAACGAATCAATTTCTCGGATCAAACTTACGTTCTGGCCACGGACGTATTCGCCAAACACAAGTTTGCCACCGAGGATCTTGCGGCGGGCACCGACGTGATTATGTACGGCGTGGTGGTGGGGAAAGCACGCCAGGCGATTCGCAGGGGCGAAGCGTTGAGCACACGCAATATCGCTCACCAGGCGGCTGAGTATCACGAGAAGTCACGCGGGTACGAGTGGGTTCCACCCAACGTGGAGCGCTGGCGGCAGCGAAGTTTCTTCGGATACGAGCGCGCGGATGGGCAGGTTGGAACGCGGAACTACTGGTTGGTGGTGCCGCTGGTGTTCTGTGAAAACCGGAACATCGATGTAATGAAACAGGCCTTCGAGGAAGAGCTTGGGCTGGCTCCGCCGAAGATCTACCGGCAACAGGTGGCGGAACTGGTGAGGCTTTACCGCCAAGGCGCGGTGGCTGATATTGAGAAGCATGCGGCAGAACAGAATCCGCAGCAGGCCGGGCGCGCGGTTTTTGAGAATCGAGTTTTTGCGAATGTCGACGGCGTCAAGTTTCTGATGCATGAGGGCGGCTGCGGCGGCACTCGTGAAGACTCCAACAATCTTTGCGGCTTGCTGGCGGGATATATTCACCATCCCAACGTGGCGGGGGCGACGGTGCTAAGCCTGGGCTGCCAGAACGCGCAGGTGAGCATTCTGCGGGAACAAGTCAACCAGCGCGACCCGGCGTTCCACAAGCCACTCTTAATATTTGAGCAGCAACGGAGCGGATCTGAATTCAAGATGCTTTCGCGGGCAATTGAGGCGACTTTCCTGGGATTGGTGGAGGCGAACAAGTCCGAGCGGACGCCGGCGCCGCTTTCACAACTATGCGTCGGTTTGAAGTGCGGAGGATCGGATGGATTCTCCGGCATCTCGGCAAATCCGGCGATCGGCCATGTCTCCGATATGCTCGCGATGTTGGGGGGAAGGACGATCCTTTCGGAATTTCCCGAACTTTGCGGCGTTGAGCAAGGACTGATCGATCGCAGTGTGAACAAGGAGGTCGCTGACCGGTTCATTCAATTGATGCGCGATTACGCGGCCCGGGCAAAAGCAGCTCAATCCGGCTTCGATATGAATCCTTCGCCGGGGAACATCCGCGACGGGCTCGTGACCGATGCCATGAAATCCGCGGGCGCGGCACGAAAAGGAGGGACATCTCCGGTCACCGGCGTGCTTGATTATCCGGAGTACTCTTCGGGATCAGGATTACATCTCCAATGCACTCCGGGGAACGACGTGGAATGTGTTACCGCGCAGGTGGGCGCCGGCGCGAATGTGGTCTTGTTTACGACCGGGCTGGGCACACCCACAGGCAACCCGGTTGCGCCCGTGCTCAAGATCTCCACTAATTCCGAACTCGCGGAGCGCATGCAAGACATTATTGACATCGATACCGGCAGCATCATTTCGGGGGAGCAGACGATCGAGCAAATTGGAGAAACAATTTTGGAGCTGATAGTTCGGGCGGCGAGCGGCGAAATTCGGACCAAGGCAGAGTCGCTGGGCCAGGACGATTTTATTCCGTGGAAGCGAGGAGTTTCGCTGTGAAAACGTCGGAAAGTAATTCTAGAGGAGCGCACTGGAAGCGGAGAGTGGTGCAGAAGCGGTCAAAATAGCGTTCTTCTTTTATGACAATCAGAGGGTCACGATGCAGCCACAGCCGGTTTCAACGTCGGGTATGCGTCGCCCCTCAGTCAGCCGCGAACACGTGCGTGCCTTCGGTGCACAAACGCGCGCCGACGCAGAACACCTCCGCCCATACCCCAGTCTCCGCAGTTTCCGGAAGATGCCACGGAAGCGGCTCGACAGGTGATAAATCGCCAATGCACTCGTTCAAGGCGTATTGGTAACGGGAAGTCGGCCAGCGGATACCAATTTTTACATCTGTTCCTCACGACGGCGCATCCGGCTCCAGGCCGATGTGATCATTAACCGCATCTTGAAAACGCTGCTTGCACCCGAGGTATCGCTCCGTCGTCTGAATTGAAACGTGGCCGAGCAGGAACTGAATCTGATCTAGTTCACCTCCTGCCTGGTGACACAATCGCGCACAGGTTCTTCTCAAATCGTGCGGTGCCACCGATGGCAGACCACAGCTTTTCGCGTTAGCTTTCACGATTGCCCAGATGACCTTGGGCGTAAAGCCGTGTCCCCAAATTCTGCCTGCTTTGTTGATACACCGTAGCAACGGACCTGAGGTGATGCTGGCACCGATAGTCCAGCTGTCGATCGCCTCCTTCACCCACTGCGGAACGGGGATCGTTCGGATGTGGCCACCTTTTCCTCTCAGGTCAGCGATGACCCAATGGCCTTCCCGAAGCTGAAGATCCTCTAAGCGTAAGGTTGTAAGCTCAGCTCTCCGCAGGCCGCAGCCTATGAGAAGCGAGAGCAAGGCGCGATTTCGTTGGTTGCGAAGGGTGAGGTCCATCCGTGGGCGTAATTATAGCCCGTGCAGCACGTTGCGACGGAGGCGAGGATTCCGGGTGTGTTGTCGGCAAACCTTGCCTGATATGGTGTGACCCTGTCAACATCTTCGAATCGTTGGGGTGGTTTTTGCATTTGTCTTTTCGAGGACAGGATCAGCAGCAGCCGAGGCAGGTAATGGCGACGATTGATCAAGCTGATATTCGCGGGTCGGAACCGCATAATCATGATCCGTCGGGAGCTGCCTCTGACTAAGTGCGCGAATCCGGCTAGGCCTGTCGCATAGGGAAGCCGAGGATTCTCCTTCGTGCTTGCTCCGGCTGCGGCTGACCCTGTCCTCGAATTGGAGAGCGTTGTTCATTGGTTGAATCGTTTTTGCTTTTTCCTTATTCGGAAAGTCTTTGCTTTTGTTCTTTCGGTTCCCCTCATGCCGCCAGTTGTAGTTTGCAGGACGCTTCGGCCTTGATCCCGATGGCCCAGATGAAGCCCAACAGCTCGCGTGCGACTGCCGTCATGGTCTTTCTCTGCTCCTTGCCTCGAGCCATCAGCGTCATGTAGCGCTTGTGCAGGCGGTTCTGTGCTTTCCATGCAATCTCGGTAATTTCTGCCGGAAGTCCTTCCTGTCGCTTGCGCAACCGGGCTCCGATTGCAGGCCGGTGTCGATAGCTCCAGGCCGATTCGACCACGATGCGTCTGAGGTGCGCGTTACCTGACTTGGTAATGCCGCCTCTTCGAATACGCTCGCCGCTGGAGTCTTCGCTGGGAAAGGCTCCGCTATACCCCATCAGATCCCGCGCGCGCTCGAAGCGGGAGGTGATGTTGCCCAGCTCGACAGCAATCGTGACTGCCGAGATATGCGCAATACCGCGCAATGCCTGTAAACCGCGAACCTCATCCTGCATCGGCACGGGAGCCAGCTGAATCACTTCCACAATCGACTGCTCCAACCGCTTGACTCGTTCTTCCATGTGCTGAACTTCGTTCAGACAATCGAGCAACGTGGCCTCCCGCGCCGGATGTGTGTAGCGCACCTGCTGGACCCACTCCACGTAACGTTCCGTCCACGCCTTCACTCCCAACGGACGACGCTGGCCCGTACGGAGCAGGAACTTGGTCAGCCGATGCTTCGCGCGCAGCTGATCCTGCTTGGCTGCCTCCCGTTGCCGGACAAGATCGCGTAAGGCTTCCGATGCCTCATCCGGCACCCACACTGCGGTCAGATCGCCGGAGCGGTGACTCCGTGCCAGCTTCAAAGCGTCCCGCCGGTCGGTCTTCACCTTGTCCCCAGGCTTTTTCGGAACCAGCGACGGCGCCACCACATCGCACTTGACTCCCAACTGCGTCAGCTGCCAGTAAAGTACGAACCCCGTCGGGCCCGCTTCATAGCAGGCCCGCAGATGCTCGACCGGTCCAAGTTTCCTGATCAACTTGCGGATCGACTCTTCGCGGTTGGCAATCGTTTCCAGGCTGCGAACCTCTCCATCCGCCTCTGCTACTGCCACGGTTATCGTTTCGGCATGGACATCCAAACCCAAAAATCGTAACTTCCCTATCATGACCGGTTCCCTCCGCTTGTGGCTCTGGACTAAAGTTCTTCAAACAAACTCAGCCTAACCCACGACCAGCGCATCGAGCCGGTCACACCATAATGACTAATCGCCTTACGTCAGAGTCGCTCGTTAATCAGAACTTGTGCGCACTCCAAGAAAGGTCGCGGTAAGTCACCGAGAAGATATAATTCCCGCGTGCGACAGCCTATGCGGCATGTAATGGCGCTTCGCGTTTCCAAAGCGGTTCTCGTTTTTGCAATCGCACTTTTCTACACGATTCTGGTCCTAAACAACATCACGGATTACGGCTCCAACCATGAGTTTGTCCGCCACGTCCTGATGATGGACTCAACCCTTCCGGGGAACCACCTCATGTGGCGCGCCGTCAATTCGCCGCTAGTACATGCGGTCTTCTACATCGGCATCATCGCCTGGGAATCAGTCACTATGCTTTTATGCTGGTGGGCTGGTGTTCGGTTGCTGAAATCGTATCGTGCGGACAGGGCACAATTCGCCTCTGCGCTGGACATCGCCGTGATTGCGCTGACGACGAGCCTGCTGATGTGGTTGGTGGCATTCCTCGATGTCGGGGGCGAATGGTTTCTGATGTGGCAGTCGAAAATGTGGAATGGGCAGGAAGAGGCATTCCGAATGTTTGCCATTGTCGGTGTGGTGTTTTTGGTTGTGGTGCAACGCGAGCCAACTCCCGATTAGTCGGCAATACTGAAGTGATGCGGTTGGCGAGGAACCTCGAATGACGAAAGGAGTGACTCGGCAACAACCGCAGCCCGCATCGGTAGAAGGCTCCGTCGTCTCTCTTTACAAGCCCGGTGGTTCATCTCCCTCGAAATGCGGGTCATACCCGCTAAAAAAGAGGCACTCCAGGCGCTCAGCATCTCGAAGAACGTCGCCTGGAACGCACTTACGTTCCGCTTCGAGGAAATCGACAAGTCCATTAACAGCACCCGCGACACTCCGATGGATCCGAGGATCAGACCTTGTCAACTCGGCGTAGCGTTTTGTGACCGCCCAAAAAGCTCGAAACTGTTGCAGGGGATATTTCCGCTTGTCCGAGGAAAGGCCTTCCTGGAAATCGGCCCAGCATTGCATCGCCTCAGCCGCTAGCCGATCTTTCTCTGAAGGCGACATGTTCTCTGTTCCTCTCCCCGAGGCGCCATTCGGACATCGTAGTGTATCCTTCCGGCCTAGTCTGATGGGATGCCCGGCCCGAATCTGACGCCACGCACTGCCGGTTGTGTTATCGACCATGCGGAAGCGCCGAACCGCTGCCAACAGCCGAGAGGGCGAGTCCACAATCCCCCGGTTGGTAGGGTTGAGCCGAAGTACCATCTGCTATAAGGGCGTTTCTCGGTAACTTCTGGCTTGCCCGTTATTCGGACAAGAGCACTTCGTTTCGCTCAGGTAGAACAAGGGTCAACGTCTATACTGGTCCTAACATGAGAACGAGGTCCTAATATGGACCCGATGATCGGCCAGGCGCTGGGCCACTACCGGATTGAAGCAACACTCGGCGAGGGCGGCATGGGGGTGGTCTACCGGGCCTTCGATACTCATCTCGACCGGCCCGTAGCCATCAAAATCCTGCGCGCTGATGCTACCGCCAGCCCCGAGCGCAAGCGCCGCTTCGTGCAGGAAGCCAAGGCCGCATCAGCTCTGAATCACCCCAACATCATCCACATATACGACATCAGCTCATCTGGGGGCACGGATTTCATTGCCATGGAGCTCGTGGCGGGCAAGACGCTCCACCAGTTGATCGGCACGAACGACCTACCCTTGAGAGACACACTGAAGTATTCGATCCAGATCGCCGACGCCCTGGCCCGCGCGCACTCGGCCGGAATCGTGCACCGCGATCTCAAGCCGGCCAACATTATTATCGACGAGGACGGCCGCGTGAAATTGCTGGATTTCGGCCTGGCCAAGCTGACCGAGAAGACTGTCGATTCCGAGGGCGTCACGGCGACGATGACCGCTGAGGACGGCCCGCTGACGGAAGAAGGCTCGATCATCGGCACCGTCGCCTATATGTCACCCGAGCAGGCCGAAGGCAGGAAGGTGGATGCGCGTTCCGATATTTTTTCTTTTGGCTCGGTTCTCTACGAAATGGTCACCGGCCGCCTGCCATTTGAAGGCGCAACCAAAATGTCCACAATTTCGGCAATCCTGCAGAAGGAACCGCCGCCACCTGGCGCCCTCGCGCCGAATCTGCCAGCTGAGTTCGAGAAGATCATCCTACGCTGCCTGCGCAAGGACCGGGACCGCCGCACGCAGCACATAGATGATATCAAGCTGGCGCTGGAGGAGCTAAGGGATGATTCTGCGTCCGGCAAGCGATCGCTGGCCTCAAAGGGCAGCGACCAAACTCCTGCCCGCGATTCGGACTCAGTACAGACCGCGAAACCCGAAGAGCCGCCCGCCTTGGTGCGGAAGCTCTTCGGATCGGCGGCCCCCAAAACATACCGGCTTTGGGAAATTCTGCACATCAAGATCTGTTTGCGCTGTGTATTGCTCGTGTATCTGGCCTGGCGATTCAAGAACGTGACGAATGGAAGGTGGAGCCTGGCGCTGTTCTTCGCGATCTTATTCTGCAGCACCATTCAAACAATCATGGCCGGGGTTTTGCTCCTTGCGGGCGGTATGGACAGTGAATTCCTTCGTAGTGAGGCGCGAAAGTTCGCGCCATGGCTTCGGGCGTTCGGGCTGGCAAATGGCGCGCTGGCAATAAGCATGGCGGTATGGGTGGCCGAAGGGCACACGATCCTGGCCGCGCTGATCGCATTCCTCGGGATTGCGATAGGAGTAACCGCGCTGACCCTCAAGCCCGCGATGGACCGGGCAGCGATCTACGATTCAAACCGCTGATAGCCAGTGGCACCCGGCCCGGTCCGGGTGCTCGGGCAGCTACAAAACCGTCTACAGTTTCGGACTCTTTATTTATGGGGCAGGTCCGCCCGGCGGTGCCGTGTGACGCCGGCCCGCACCGAGTAGGGTGCAGCAAAATCCCCTCAATGCGTGATACCCCGTCAGCGAAGAGCGCCTCCGGTCCGACCTGCCGAGCCTCTAGCCCTGCCTCACAACTGGACAGTACAGACGATAGCTCCTGGTTTGTCGGCAATCCGGAAGTAATCCGGTCTCGCCATCACGAGATTAGTAATGAGAAGTCGGCTTCTCGTCGTCAATCGCACAACGGACAACAAGCGCCTTTATCGCGACGAATCCGGAGGCATTACTTCCGCGTTCTAAAAGCCGACGTGCGGTCCCACCGGCCGATAGCATCTGCACACCTGTGATGACTTAGATCTGGGCCGTGCCGCCGTCGACGAAGAGTTCGATGCCGTTGACGAAACTTGAATCGCTCGAGGCGAGGAAGAGCGCGACGGTCGCGATCTCTTCGGGGCGTCCCATTTCGCCGCGCGGGATCAGAGATTCGAAGAACTTCTTGGCGTCTGGCCCGAGTGGATCTAGGAGGGGCGTGTCGATGGTGCCGGGGCTGAGTATGTTGACTCGAATTCTTCGTTCCTTGAGCTCTAGCAGCCATGTGCGAGCGAAGGAGCGCACCGCAGCCTTGCTGGCGCTGTAGACGCCAAAAGCCGGGAATCCCTTGATGCTGGCGATGGATCCGTTCAAGAAGATGGAGCCGTTGTCGTTGAACAGAGGCAGTGCCTTCTGCACGGTGAAGAGCGTGCCGCGCACGTTCAGGTCGAAGGTTTTGTCGAAGTGTTCTTCGGTTACTTCTTCGAGCTTGGCGAACTCGCCCTGTCCGGCGCTGGCGAAAAGGATGTCGATCTTGCCCTTCTCGCGCTTCACCGTATCGTAGAGGCGGTCGAGGTCGGCTAGGTTACTGGCGTCGCCCTGCACACCGGTGACGTTTTTGCCGATGAGCTTGACCGCCTCATCGAGCTTATCCTTGCGGCGTCCGGTGATAAAGACGTATGCGCCCTCTTTGACGAAGAGCTTGGCTGTGGCCAGCGCCATGCCGGATGTCGCTGCTGTGATGACTGCTACTTTTCCTTCGAGCTTTCCCATGACTGTTCTCCCTTCATTCGTGCGATGGATTAATGCGAGAGTCTCTTTCGGCACCTTTGAACTCAGAGAATCCCGGGGCTATCGCGCTGGGCCGCCCCCGCACTCGCTTCCAGTGAGTAGATGGAATTGGATCCTGAAAAGATTCAGTAGTTCTGGATAATAGAACTATTGAACCCTTTCTCTTGAATGACTACTCTTAATTAGCATGCGGCCTCTGTTCCACCCATCGATTGAGGAGATTACGGTAGAAGGAATTCTCCACGCCTTGTCCGACCCGGTGCGGGTGGCAATTTATGCGGACATCGTGTCGCAGGAGTGCTCGCAGAACTGCTCGACGTTTCTGACAGTCAGCGAAAAGACGATCCCGAAGTCCACACTCTCTCAGCACTTTAGGGAACTGAGAGAGGCGGGGCTGATCCGTGGTGAGCGTCGCGGCGTGGAAGTCCACAACACCTCGCGCTGCACGGAACTCGAGCAACGCTTTCCAGGACTAATTCGGGCAATCGTCAACGCGCATGCCATCCAGTCGAGGGACGAAGCGCAAGGAAAGAAACGTGCTGCGCGGAGAACGGCCAGACGTGCACTGACGAATAAGTAAAGAACCCGACTCTGTTCCCTCGATCAATCCGACCTCCTCGTCGTGCATCGGGTATACCGGGGCGCGGCTCCTTAGAACTCTCACTCCGTTAGGGATCATCGATATCGGGAAGTCGGCTTATCGAAAGTCATCGCGATTATTTTCGGATGACGGGCAAACCTTACCTTACAGTCGCGGCATTACTCTGAAGCAGAGGCCCAGTTCCGGAACAAGACGCAACAGTGCCAAGTCGATCCTGCGCTTGCCCGACGTTGAACACGCCAAGGCCGCCGCGTTGAACAGCCTCAACTCAATGGAGGCAAAGCGGGGTTAACGTCACGCCATCGATGAGTTCGTTGACTGGCATTGTTCGGAACCGCGCTTGGCCTTCAACAGGATCGTGGTCTTGCGTTATCGCTCGCATCTTGAATCCCGTCAACTCGCCCCCCGGCACCATTAATCTGCGCCTTGGCGCCGTGCGTCGACTCGCATACGAAGCCGCCGACTGCGGTCTTCTCAGCGCCGACTTGGCGGCCAGTACCTGCACCGGTGTGAAACCCAGTGCCTTTCTTGCAGCCGTTGGTCGGTGCATTCGGTCTGGTATGCGGACTGAGACTCTCGCGGAGCGTCGGTTTAGAATAGGCATTCCGTATCGGGTTGGGGGAAAGGCGGGAGAATCCACCGAGTCCACAAACGGGCTTGGTGTGAAATCTGCGCGAGAGGTTCTTCGCGGGGTGCGGGTCACTTCATGCCCCCGATAAGGCATCGGACTCAGGATGGGGTTTGCTTAGGATATGGAGGCTGCACTTTGCGCCGTATAGGGGCAGTGTTTCTTACAGGGGCAATGATCTGGGGCGGGGCGCGGTTTTCGCTCGCGCAAGCCACTTCGGTTACGGGGCTGACGGATTCACAGGATTCGGGCGTGGCGTCGTCTACTACTGCGGCGGGAGGGAGTGCTGCAGACCCAGAACGACAAAACACGCAGCCCAGTGACACACAGGCAGCCGGGCAGCAGTCCGAGAGCGCGAAGCCTGCCGCACAGAATACTCCACCGCCACAGCCGAAACGCATTCTGGGTATCATGCCCAATTTCCGGGCGGTGAGCGCCGGTACCATCCCTCCACCTCCCACGCCAAAGCAGGCGTTCGTGATCGCTACGAAGCAGAGCGTCGACTACTCGTCGTTTATCTTTGTGGGGATCACTTCCGCGTTTGCCGAATGGACTGACGCTCATCCGCAGCTTGGGCAGGGTATGCCGGGCTACGGAAGATATTATTGGCGCGGATTTGTGGACAAAGCCGATGGCAATTACTGGGTGATCTTCGCGCTGCCCACCGTCTTCCATCAGGACGAGCGCTATTATGCGCTGGGCAAGGGCGGAATCTGGAAGCGCGGAATCTATGCAGCCTCTCGCATTTTGATCACGCCCGATTATCACGGGCACAACAGTTTCAACGCTTCGGAAATTCTGGGCAGGGGCATCGCGCAAGGTATCTCTCTGGCGTACTACCCTAGCGGCTCGCGAACTGCGGGAGCCATAGCCTCGAAATACGGATGGGCCATCGGGCGAGATGTGCTGACGAATGTGTTTCGGGAGTTCTGGCCGGATATCGCTGTGCATGTGTTGCACCGGCACCCGTAGAAGAACGGAGTCTGGACTGAGATACTTGGGAACCTGCTGCCAGTCGACCGCCGCCGCAAGCCCCGTGAGAATCATTCAACCGATCCGAACTGGAAGCGCGTTGCCGCTGACGTCGCGGTTAAGCCGCCCCGCTGAAGATCCCATCGACTTGTATACCCCACGCTTCGAGCAGCCACTCAGGAACGTAGACCCGATTCCGGTTGTGCTCACACCAGCGCTTTAGCTCAGCCGATGAAGCGTTCACGGCGTGGCTCTCCTCGAAAAAAGGCTTGCCGGATTTTCAGGGAAGGCAGGAGATTGAAATGAACAACCCCTGCGGCTCACAAGAATGTGAGTCGAGAGACCTGACGGGGGGAAAGCGGCATCGTTTTTCTGGTACTTGCCGATTCTCCTTGTTATTGTGGGCGACAGTTGGAGTCACGGGAGAGTCTGGCTATGGACGCCCGCTTTTCTCGTGATGGGCGTAGGCTGCCTAGCAAATGCGGCTCGGTGCGGGCGAACCCATTGCTACATTACCGCACCCTTGTTCCTCCTCGCGGCTGTTTTCGTGGCAGTGTCGGCACTGGGAATCGTAGCGCTTCATCCCGGTCTGTTCCTCCTCGTCGTTTTCGGTGCTTGCTGCCTCGCGCAATGCGCCGAGATTCCTCTCGGCAGGTATCGACGTGGGTGACTGGCGCAACGCGAAACTGAGCCGAGTTCGACTCAAACGCTCGGCTTGGCAAACTGATTCTAGAGCCAAGCGAACACAGCGCCGCCGACAAGCCCGTCCACGAATCCGCAGAGAGTGCCGACGATGACTTCTGCGATGCTGCGAGTCGCATGGTAGCCGAGGTAGACCGACGACATTGTCTGGAGGAATTGCTGACCATAGCCGCCCCAGATCAAGTTCGCCAGACCCATGACCAGCATCACCACTCCCCACAGGATTCCCGATGCCAAAGCCAAACCCTTTATGCTGATTTTCATGGCTTGGATCCTCTTCTCCATCCTAAGGCGGGCAGCCGAGTTCAGTCCTCGCTTTGCCCTTTTCGCCCGCAAGAGGGACTGAAATGCGACGACGCCAAAGAGAGACCCCAAGGTGCTTCCGGGCATTAGCTGCCAACGGGCAGTGTGAGGGCGTATTGCATTACCCTCGTAATGTGCCCTTTGCGATTTGCGGCGGCATACTGTTGACATTCGCACCGATCGCATGGGGCAATTTGGAGGGTCAATGGGAGCAGCAACGGCAACTGCAAGAGGCTATTTCGGTCGGCTGGCGGGTCGCTACAAGAATGCCTACGACATGGCCGCAGCCACTATCAGATTGGGGAACTTGTTAAAGCAGGGGGCACTCGCTTTGGCCGTCGCAGTGATTCTCGGCGGCATGGTCGTGAGCCTCCCAAGTGATCCCATTCGCCCCGCTCCAGTCAACTGGTCTTACTTGCTCTGCGGCTTGCTCGTCGGGGCAGTCTTACTGGCTGCTGGCTACATTAGCGGAACGTTCTTGGCGGCGCAAGGACAGTTCATGAGCGCACTTCTCGACACAGCGGTGAATACATCACCCCATCTCCAAGATTTGGAGAAAGCGTCCATTTTGACACTCTAGCAAATGCTGAGGGTCTGACGTGCGAGGGCGAGACTCGATTCCAGCCCTACAGTATGGGCAGCGGACGACCGTCAGCGTATCGGCAATGCCCTTCATCTAGGCGGTCCCTGAGGTTTTCGACGCTAGGAATACCAGCAGTTCGCGGATGCTGATCCCCGAGTCGAGCAATGAGATCATCTCCTCCGGGGCCACCCCCACCTGCCGTCCGAACCGCACAAGCTTCTCGGCCACCCGTTCCAAGAGGATCGCGTCCCTTTCATCGCAATCCCTGCTGGACTGGCTGCCATCTGTGGATTGTGGGGAGTGCGACGTTGCCATGTGAAATCTCCGAGCCGTTGGAGACGGAAATTTCGTTCCGATTGTCTTGATTAGTCCGAAATATACCCCTTGACCTCTGCCGAGAACAACCTGATCCGGCAGTTTGTGTGGCATAGAGGAGTGTCGAAACGGCTCACCTGAGTCGACATGTCTTCACCGTGAGCGCAGAATCGCGTGCAATCGGGGGAGTGCCAGCCGCGTTCTCTCAGGATGCCCACTGTCTGCGCCAAGCTGTCAGCCCTTTTCATAGCTCTCATTCTTCTGACCTACTCAAGAATGCAGGGGGTGCAAAATGACACAACTGCGTCGACTCTGGGTGGATGAGGACGGACAAGACATCGCGGAATATGCGGTCATGCTCGCGGTGATTCTTGTCATCGTGGTGGGCACGATCCGATTGGTGGGATCGAATGCGAATAATATCTTTTCCGCTGCGGCGAGTTCGATTCAATAGGCTGCGCCGGGGTAGAGTTCCGCATTGGAGGACCAGTGCGGGTTTCGATCTTTGGGGGCGTCCTACTTTGCAGCCGAGCGAGCTTTCATCCACCCAGATACCGACTGAGTGAAGGTAGGGTCTGCGTTTACAAATTCGATGCCCAAATTGCCCCACAGGTTCTTCCAGACCAATTCGGCGTCGGTGGTGATCACGGTAGCCTCTCCCGGAAGAGCAAAGCTTAGGTTTAGGGACTTAACGGCGGGGCAGGTACGCACAAGCGACAAGGCTGCACCCCCGCTGCTGAGGTCTAGGATTTTGACGGGAATGCTCTCCGTGTCGTTAACAGTAAGGTTCGCTGCAATATCCACTTTGACGCGCAGTGAGCCTCGATGCTGTTGCTTCCCCATCAACGGGCGGATCGCCCGTAGCCCGTTTCGCAGTTTTTCGTGCGTGAGTGGCTTGTAGATGACAAGATGGGTTCCAGCACCAAAGACGGCGTCGAGACCCGCATCCGTTTTGCCAGCGCAATGATGACAGATTTCTTGCCGTTGGCAGATGCTCGAAGGTCTTTCAATAACAACGCCGCGCTAGGCCCGTCTTGATCGTCAACGATCACTCCGTGGAACCTTTCCAGCGTGAACTTTTCCATTGCACTTTTTGCGGTGGAACAATCATGCAACTCGATTCCCAACTCGCGACAGGCACGCACGGCGAGCGCCACGGTTTCGGGTTGCTGACAGAGCATTAAGGAGCGTAGTTGCACGGATTCAGCTTAGGGAGTGTGCCTTAGCCGGGACAAGTTACCAAAGAGGGTGTTTCTAAACCCAGTCGCGACGTACCAGCATTCTCGCCGTTCCACAACGCTCTTCGCGCCAATCCGATTCCACCAGTGCGGAGCATGAAGATTAAATCTAATCACGCCCAGATCACTTGCCGGGTCGATCTCTGAGGCTCGGAAGCCAACGGTTCACTCTCTGTTTGTATTCCAGACATCGGCGCTGTCATCACCCGCGTAACGGACGGTCGCGAAGTCGTCATTGCCAGCGCAGGGAACCGGGTGAAGACTTCAGGATCTAGCATCAAGCACGTGGAGTTGGAAACGCTCAAATACGTATCGAGCGGTTATGGCCGCTACCTGACGGAGTTCGTGCTCTACACCACGCACGAACTCTGCGCGATGTGTGCGGGTGCCTGCGTGTGGGCGAGAATCGGTACCGTCGTATACGGAGTTTCGCAGGAAGACATCGCCGGTTTCAGGCGTTGCATTGTAGGGGGAGCCCCGGACTCGAAAGTTTTCTTAAACTCTTCCAAGCGGTCCTTGAGATTCGACATGGTCACTGCCCTTCTGCTGAGTCATCTACGGTGGCTCAACCTCTAGCTCACCCTGCGGTGGAATCGAATGATTCAAAGCAACATTCTCCAGCGAGGCAACAAGAAACTCCTTTTCGCGTTGGAGCACGACCAACGTCTCATCATTCGCTTTTTCGCAGGTCAATGCGCCTTATCGCGATTTGGCAACAACGACCCTGAGGGCAGAAGTTCCTCGCTGAAGATGAATTTGTTTTCACATGAATTTGTTTTCACATTGACGGGAATATTGATTAGGCATATGCTGCCAACCGTTTTGGGGGTCCAAAACGAAATTAGCAACTTCAGCTTCACCCTTGCGCCGTGAAATTCTGATGGAGGAATCAGCCATGAAAAACAGCCAGAACACCGACAAGGGGATGCTTCGTAGGCTGACTTCCAAACGTTGGCTTGGGGTGGCGGCTATCTGGGTGGTTATTCTGGGCGCGGTGCCAGCCGCGTCTGCCGACGCGCGTCCGATTGCGCTCACGGAAAGCGGACTCGTGATCGGCTTCAGGACGGAGGGCATGAATGCATTTCTCGGCATCCCGTATGCGGCTTCGCCGGTCGGAGATCTGCGATGGCGACCGCCGAAGCGTTACGGAGCCTTCCCCGGAAGTTTTCTTGAAGCGACCCAATTCGGAAGTGAGTGCACGCAAGCCGGAGGGGGCAGCGAGAATTGCCTATTTCTGAACGTCTTCACCCCCCCGTCGGCCTCGGGAAATGCCGGGGGACCCGGACTCCCGGTGATGTTTTGGATTCATGGTGGCGGACTCATCGATGGAAGCAGCGATGCTTACAATCCCAAATGGCTCGTGAAAAATGGGGTGATCGTCGTCACCATTAATTACCGCCTAGGTTATTTGGGATTTTTCGCTCAGTCTGCGATCGATGCTGAAAGCCATCTCAAGGGCAACTATGGGTTGATGGATCAGCAATTCGCGCTCAAGTGGGTTCGGAGGAACATCGCGGCCTTTGGCGGTGATCCGCATCGAGTCACGATATTCGGTGAGTCTGCGGGCGGACAAAGCGTCTATGCCAATCTCGCATCTCCTATTGCGGCGGGCCTGTTCAGTGGGGCGATAGCGGAAAGCGGATCGTACGCGGAGTTCCAAGACTATTTTTCCTACGTTATTAGTCTGGCGCAGGGAGAAACGACAGGAAGCGCAGGTGTACCGTCTGGGGCAGCGATTGCGGATAGTGTCGGATGCACCAACCAGAAAGCTTCGTGTCTGCGAGCGGTGCCCGCCTCGACGATCGTCGCAGGGGAGCCATTTCCTGTGTATCCATTTGTGGATGGAAGGCTGCTTACACAGACGATCGGCGCGGCGTTTGTCAGCGGAGAATTCAATCACGTCCCGGTGATTTCGGGTACCAATCATGACGAATATCGGTTGTTTGTGGCCCTTGATTACGACTTAGTGGGGAATCCGATACTGACTTCGACGGAGTACGATACAGCTGTTGATACTCTTTGGGGATCGAGCCTGGCGTCGGACGTCCTCGCCTTGTACCCGTTCGCCAGTTACCCTTTTGGCGGTGAGGCCTTGGGTGCCTCAGGTACCGACGGACTTTTCAGCTGCCCGGCGCGGAACGCGGATCTGTTACTGTCGAACTTCGTGACGACCTATTCGTATGAGTTCAACGACGAGAACGCACCCCCACCTCAATCTGCGTTTGGCGGGTTGTTGACGTTTCCATTGGGCGCATATCATACTTCCGAGCTTCAATACCTATTCAAAGACGTCGACGTTTTTGGGCTGCAGGTTTCGCTTTCACCAAAACAGAAGCGACTCTCCGATGCGATGGTCAGTTATTGGACGCAGTTTGCAAAGACAGGCGACCCGAACTCGTCTGTTGAGCCGGTCTGGTCTCCGTACAGCGGGTCCAACGACCAGTTCCAATCCTTGATACCACCGACGCCGGTAGTCGAGTTCAACTTTGCCGCGGCTCACCAGTGCGCAACGTTCTGGGATACGTTCTAAACAGCGGGTCGATCTGTCACCTAGTAGTCGGCTTATGGAACGCGGACCTCACCCATGCGGCAGCGCCTGCCCCGCGAGCGGTTTCGTTCTCGCGGGCTTTCCAGAAGTAATACGAAATGCGCTTTAATATCTGGGTCCAATTAGGGTCCGCTAACAGTTCCTGCGAGTTCCTTGCAACGCCAAAGGTGGCTGCCAGTGCCGTTGAATGTCAATCAGTTACCATTGAAGAGGACCTTGACACGGAGGAGGTCGATGGTTCGAATCCATTCGGGCATACCATCTTTTTTCATTTGGTACCGTGCAGTTTTCTACCTGTGATTTCCCACCTGTGTTCTCGCTTTCTGGATGAAGCCTTTCGTTAGCTTCTCCATCCCTGAGGATCACATACTCATCCGCCGGAAGATCCGCTTTTTGCGCCTTTACGGTGCTCAGAGCGTCGTTGCCGGCTATCACTAGAACCATGCGAGCGGCATCCAGAGGATTCCGTATAGAGAGAATCAGCCCCTCTCGTTCCGATGCATGTACCTTGCCATTCATTTTGAAAGCGGCGCCCTGGTAGTCGAGTCCAAACTTTTCCGACCAGCGCGCCAACGCGGAATTGGACTCCGGGCGACTGATAAAAACAACCTCGTGATGTCGAAGCAGGTCGTTGGTGACCTCGAAGTCTTTAGTAGATCGGTACTTCGCTCTCGTACTGACTGAGAAAACGAGCCTGCAGTTGTTCGGAGGCGTAACGATTCGCGCCCGCGTCAACCTCCGCCGGCCCTTGCATGATGGGAAGTCCGGATCATCCGCTCGTTCGACCGATAAACGGTTATCCGCGACTTCCAACCGGGAGGTTCCTCGTCTTCTTTAGGTGAATGCCATACTCTGGCCAGGGAGCCCAGTCTGCTGACGGCCGCGTGCCCACACCAGCCGCGTAAACTACCGACTCGGAGATTCCGTCCAGACCGAGGGCTTTCTCTACTTTGGATTCGCCGAGCGCCATGGTGCAGAATGGAGCAAGGCCGAGCCAGGTCGCTGTCAGGCAGAACGTCTGGCACATGTGTCCGGCGTCTAGAATCACCGTGCGATACGCGGCTGGGTCTGGATACTTCCACCGGTTGCGCTCGAATACGGCGCTCATGAACATTAGAACGTTCGCGGAACCATACCAGGACTGTCCAGCCAGATAACTCCCGAACTGTTTTGAGCTGCAGCCTGTTCTCAGTAATTGCAACGAATGCGAGTCGGGAGAATAGTGGTACAAGCCGCGGGGCAGACCGCGCACTCGGAGAACCGCCAAGTATGCCTCCAGGGGGTGTCGCGCGCCCGCCGACGGAGAAGTCTTCAGCGCCACGCGGCCGATTGAGCCTGGCAGCTTTACCCAATACTGCACACCACAGGTAAGCCAAAGCAATGTACTCAAATCTTCTAGATCCATGCGGCGCGCGGAGAACCTGCGCCATGTGCGCCGTGCGAGCAAGACTTGAGGGAACTCACCTTTCGTATTCGGACTTGGGAGCCCGACGCAAGTGGCGTGCCGATATTGTTTCACTGCGGGCGGTGCGGGTTCACAACGCGCACGATCTAATAACGCGCGCCGAGATTTCCCCAAGTCGGATACAAATGGAAGGTCCTTGGTAGAGAAATGCAGCAATCCGCCGGCCGGAAGCCACGGTGACCACGATTCCAGAAATTTCGCGTCTGCAAGTGCCGCGACTGAGCCTTCCTGAACCAGGAATCCTCGCCGGGTGAGTTGTCGCAAGACAGAACCCACGCTCGAAGTCGTGAAGTCAGACGCGAAGGAGCAAGCCTGAGCGGCGGTCCGCCACTCATTGAAGCAGTCTAGAAGCGAGACGACGATGGGATTGGCAGAGATCAGGACGTGAGTGCGATAGTTCTCGAAGATCAGCTTGCCGTCACGCCAGTAGCAGACGACGCTGGCTGCGCGGCGTAGTCTTCCCGGAGATGCCACCATGACGAACCTCACGCGTTAGGGTCCGACGCTTCAGAGCAAACGAAAATGGCTTCGGGAGATTAGCTTGGTCAGATCTTGAATGTGGGCGTCAAGCGTCTTCACTTCTTTGGCGACGAGCCGCAGTTTTTCCTTCACTTTGGCGTTGCCTTCGGGTTCGACGCGTTTAACCGACTTCTTAGGTGGCTTCTGTCGAACGGACATGGACTGACTCCTACGCTTAGACTAGGCAATAATCCGCAGTGTCGTGAACGATAAGGGCATCAGTCTTTATTGTCAATCGGATTTACCGTATGATTTCGGCCCAATCTAGGGTGGGAAACCCACGTGTCGAATCAAGTCCTGAATGCGGGGATCGGAGCGAAAAGGATCTAACGCCGGCTCAATCTTCATGTAGATCATGTCGTCATTCTTTTCTTCGTAGCCTCTATTGAGCCAGGATACGGTCTGCTCCTTATCGGCCAATCCGGCATACACCATAGCGATACTGTAGGCTGGAAGGTGGGGTTGGGAAGGATCTTGCAACCTGCTCAGGACTTCCCGGGCACGTGCGCGGTCTCCTGACAGAGCATAGGCGATGCCCAGTTGCTCCATCGAATATGGATCTCCTGGAAGCAGCTCCGTTCCCTTCTGCAATTCTGAAATACCTTCTTTGAACCGGCGCACATTTACATACGAGATACCAATACAGAGATGGGCAAGGCCAAAGTTTGGGTCCATGTCGAGGGTTTTGCGGCATTGGTTGGCGCCGTCTTCATAGCGTCGGGCCTCGTTGAGCCGATTTCCCAAGCTGGCACTGATGATCAGAGACAGCGGGTCCAACTCGGACGCTTTCGTTGCCTCCTTTACGCTTTCATCGAATCTACCGACTGTAGCCAGGTAGATGGAATACCAGTGATGTGCGGTCGCGTAACTCGGATTCAACTCAATCGCTCGCTTGAACTCGCGCTCAGCCCCTTGCCAATTCCACTCGTTGTGATAAATGGTCGCCAGAGACGTGTGCGCTTCCGCGAGGCTATCGTCAATTGTCAATGCTTTCTGTGCGGCTTCCTTTGCCTTCTCGTTGATTTCGTTTGACGCGATGCCCCAATCAGGATCAAGAACAAGATAGACATCGGCCAATCCCGCATAGGCCAGCGCGTAGTTCGGATCCTTTGCTATGGCCTCGTTGAAATAGCCGAGGCTTTTTTCCAAAGAATTGCGGTCCCGCTTATTCCAGAAATAACGTCCTTTGAGATAAGCTTCATAGGCTTCGGGATTGACTGGACGGAGACTCCCGCGGCGTACTTCGTTCTTTTGACTCAGCCTGCCCTCGACCTGCTGCGTAATGGCGTAAGCCACTTCATCCTGCAGGGTCAGGATATCTTGGAGGTCGCGCTCGTAGCTCTCCGCCCACAGGTGTTGGTCGGTGGCCGCCCGGATCAGTTGCGCCGTAATCCTTACCCTGTTTTCTGATCGTTGTATCGACCCCTCCACCACGGCGTCCACGTGCAATTCGCGCGCAATCTCTGGCAGCGTCTTCTCGGTTCCCTTGTATCGCATTACGGACGTCCGTGATATCACGCGGAGGTCTGTGGACTGGGCCAAATCGGTAATCAGCGCCTCGGTCATGCCATCAGCGAAATAGTCTTGCATGGGATCACGGGAGAGATTCGCCAATGGCAGCACCGCTAGCGAGCCGATCCGCGGCGGCCGACCACGTCCCAGCCAGCGATCGCGCAAACCCGCAGTGTTGATAGCAACCAACAACGCGGCGATGCTCAACAGAATCGCCACGCCCGCTAGAGCCCGGCCGACAAGTATGCTTCGTGATATTGGTTCAGCGGTTCGAACCAAGGCGCCAGCACTTGCCAAGCTCAAGCGCCTCAGGTCCACCGCCAGTTCCTTCGCCGACTGGTAGCGATTCTCCGGTTCTTTTTCCAGGCACTTCAGGATGATGTCTTCCAGGTGTGGTGACAGTCCGTGCGTCACGCGGCCCGGTGGAGCCACCGGCTTGTGCAGGATGGCGCCCGCCGTGGCGGTGTCGGTCTTCTCGTGAAAGGCGGGATGCCCCGTCACCATCTCGTAGATCACTGTTCCCGCGGCCCAGATATCGGAGCGCCGATCCGACACCCGCCCCTGTAGTTGCTCCGGCGACATGTAGGGTAACGCCCCCACGATGGTCCGGGTTTCGCTCTCGGTATCTGCCTCCGCCGCCGGAGGTGTAGGTTGAACCAGTTTTGCCAGCCCGAAGTCCAAAATTTTCAGCCGACCGTCAGGGGTCAGGCGCAAGTTATTCGGCTTCAGGTCGCGGTGAACGATGTTTTGCTCGTGTGCTGCCGCCAGTCCCTCGGCCAGCTGCAAACCAAGAAGCGTGGCCTCTTTTTCCGACAGCGCGTGATTCGCGATTTTCTCGCTCAGCGTCACCCCGGACACGCATTCCATCACCAGAAAATCAACCTCCTGTTGCGTATCAAAATCGTGGATGGTGGCGATGTTAGGATGGTTCAGCTTGGACAGCGCTAGCGCTTCTTTACGGAAATGCTTGCGCGCCGAATCGTCGGAGAACGTCTTAGATGGCAGCACCTTGATGGCTACGTCGCGGTCGAGGTGCTCATCTCTGGCGCGATAAACTTCGCCCATGCCGCCGGCGCCAATCTTCTCGACGACCAGGTAGTGGCCCAATCGTAGACCAACGATTGAACCTTGTCCGAACGCTCGGCTGGCCATAGCGAGAATTCCCTCACGTCAAGCGATCATTCTAGACTTTGGGCATTAAGGAATCGACAGGAAACCGATTGGCTCTCTCCACACGTCGTGCTGAACTAGGTCCGCAAGTGCGGATAACGCTGGGCGAAAGTCGGCGGCAGAAAAGGAGCACAGGGCCTTCCGTTTGATCGTTGCCGCCTCCCGGTAACAATCTTCCGGTCGCGTCGCCTGGAGGTACTCCATATTTCAATCTCTCAGAGACTTTGCGCCCGTCAATCTGGGGCCGTTAGGTCCAATAACCAGGTGCATGTTCGAGTGGTTCGAGTCCTGATCGCGCCACTACTTCAGACTGCCGATCCTCCGCTTGGAGCCTTGGCAGTCACTTCCCAGTTCGGTGGTCGCAAGCGCGTTGGTCGGTACTGATGAGGCATAGCAATGGCATTACTTGCGGTTGGGCCGTCAAGGTAGACGAGCGAATATCGATTCTCCGTGCTGCCGGCTGTGGAGCACTCTACTTGCACCTTCCTCGAGTGCGCTAAATTGTGCGCTTCCTGTAGAATCCCGAGCATCGGGGAAGGGGACCCCCATATGAATGCGAGTCTGCCGATTGCTGGTCGTGGTGCGCGCCAATTGTCTTCTTCGGCCAAGCTCGGTTCAGCAGTGCCTGCCACGCACCGGAAGCGCCACTCCGCGCTTGTGCGCCTGACCCATTGGGCCACCACGATCGCGTTTCTCGCGCTGCTGGTCAGCGGAGGAGAGATTGTGCTTTCGCATCCACGGTTTTATTGGGGTGAGACCGGCAACGTGAACATGCGCCCGTGGTTGAATCTGCACTTGCCATCCTCCAGGGATACCGTTCCCACCGGCTATGGGTACGTGCTCCCTGATCAGAACGGCTGGAGCCGCTATCTCCATTTTCAGGCGGCATGGCTTGCAGTTGGGACGGGTTTGCTCTACGCGCTGTTCGGCTTCTTCGCAGGGCATTTCCGGCGCAATCTGTTTCCCGCGGCTTCTGACCTTTCCATTAAGAGGCTTGGCAGCTCGCTGGTTCGACATTTTCGCTTTGAGCGGCCCGGCAACGAAGAGGCGTGGTCATACAACGTGCTGCAGCGCCTGACGTATCTGGTGGTAATCTTCGTCTTGTTCCCGCTGATGATCTGGACGGGGCTAGCTATGTCGTTCGGATTCACCTCGGAATTCCCCCTGGTCGTTCAGCTCTTGGGAGGCCAGCAGACGGCGCGCAGCCTGCACTTCCTTGTGACGATATTCCTTGTGTTGTTCTTGTTGATTCACGTACTGATGGTCTTTGTTGCGGGATTTCGAAGCCGCATGCGCGCCATGATCACCGGCCGCGCCATCCCACCAACGGAGTGAAGTTATGAGCGATATATCTCGACGCAAATTCGTCACCACGGGTTTGGCTGTGGCGGCTGGTGCATCTGGTATTGCCGTAGCTGCAAAAGTCGCGCAGCATCATGGGTTCATCCCGCCGGACGCGGGAGGACTTTACGGCCTGGGGGAAACATTGACCTACGCGGCGCAGCGACTTTTGACCCGCCATTCCATGGCCCGTGAACTTTCCCGCTCCGAGATTTCGAAGAATCCGTTCGCTAATGAAGTCGATCCGTTGGGCGATGAATTCAAGCGCCTCCAGGCAGCCAGTTTTGTGGACTGGCGGGTGACTGTGGATGGGATGGCGGCGCGGCCGGCTTCGTTCTCGCTGGCAGAAATCAAGAGTTTTCCCACGAGCACGCAGATCACCATGATTGGCTGCGAAGAAGGATGGACTTATATCGCCGAATGGACGGGGGTGCCGCTCTCTTACATCCTCGACCGTGTTGGAGCGCTGCCCCAGGTGCGTTACGTTGTATACCGCTCAATCCAACCTGACTGGTGGGAGAGCATCGACATGGCGGACGCGTTGCACCCACAAACGCTTCTCGCCCACCGCATGAACGGAAACGAACTTCCCGTGCCGTTCGGGGGCCCCTTGCGCCTGCGAGTCCCGCGGCAGCTGGGCTATAAGAACGTGAAATACATCAATCGCGTGACTCTGACGGATAACCTCAAACCGTTCGGCAAGGGTCTGGGCGGTGCTAGCTCTGATGGTGGCTACGCGTGGTATGCGGGCATCTGACAGGAAGCGCCCGACGAGAAGATGGGGCACGGTGTCTACACTGCCTCAGTAACTCGCCATAAGCCCATTTCTGGATGACTTCTGGCTAGCGACCATCCAAAAGTGATTCTGCCTTTCGCATGCCGGCAGCTCCTCTGGTGTTATCATCTCGCGTGCCGGAAGACGAAACAGAAATCTCCGGCTAATCCCAGCTTTCCCGCGATCGCACCTAAGGCAAGACATCGAGCGTTTCCCTGAATTCATGTGCGCATCGAGAACGGAATTATCCACGTGTGACCTTTCAAACAGAACCGCTCGTTCATGGATCCTATTGGCAGCAATAACACTGTTCTATGTCCTGCCTCTCAATGCCGGGAATCTTCCAACGGCGAGAGGACAGATGCAGAATGAACATAGGTAACCACAGACTGGCACCGAAGGGCCAGTGCGGGGGCCTGCTCATGTACGTAACATCGCTTCATGAGTTGGCAAAACATCCAGGACGGCCTCCTTGTCACACTCATCCTCGGCTATGAAGAGGACCCACATCAATTCGTGACCTTGTCCAGGCAAACCCTCGATTCCTCTTCGGCTCGTGGGGCAGTTGCGGAGTTGAGGAATGAAGGGTTCGTGGAAGAACAGGTCCGGGGGGTGATTCGACTCACTGCTCGAGGGTACAGGAAATACAAAACCACGCTTCCGTACGCTTGCGCGGGCTGAACCGGTGCAACTTTCGAAACGGCTGCCATAGTGAACGTTCTGTTCCGCCGAGCATTAAAATACGTACAGGTTCCTTCGTAATCTGGCGTTAGGCATACCCTCAGTAAAATACTTCTAGGCATGACCTCCCCCCCACCGCACGCAAAGCGGCGTGCTCTCCGCGTTCGACTTCCGGGCATGCCTCAAGCAACGATCCGATTTGAAGACGGGCAACGCCCCTCAGCTCGTCTTCAGACCATTTCTATAACGGGAGGTTTGCTGCGAGTTCTCAAGCCGCTTAGTCCAGGAGCGGTAGTAGAAGTGATGTTCTGGACCCACGCCGGACCAGTACTCGGCATGGCTGAACTACTCAGTCCATATTCAGCCGTACCGATAGGATTACAGCCGTTCCGGTTCATCGCCATGGACGACACCGATTTGCGGACATTACGCATTGCAATTGCGTCATCGGAGGGGTGCAAAACGGGATTTCGCACAGATACAGCTGAAAAATCAAGGACGGTGTGATCCCCTGGGAAATGACCCAATCACACCACCGGCCTATCTCTGGGTTGTGGACCAGCACCGAGTCTCTCTAGTACGACTTCGACTGAACCGGAATTTCTGGAGTTGATCACCAGGTTCTCTACCTTGCTATTCTGCCCGTGGTCACAGCGCTAGCTAGTGCCTGTTCTTCGGTCACTTCAGGAAATAGGGCGTCGGTGGTCGCGCGGTCCTGTGGGGGTGTGGAGTGCTAACGAGGGCGCCGCGCCCCAAAGCTCGTAACCAACCGGTCCGGCACGTTGGTAATCTTCTGTTAGTAACCACTCCGCCACATACTGATGCCTAAATATGAGCAACTCCCCCGAATCTCGCCCGCCGTGGCGCTGCCCCCGCGCTCATCTGGACGGCAATAATCCGATCGTGCTTCGATTTCCGAATGGCCAGCGCATCGGGGCCAACCTTCAGGTGATTTCTGTCACCGGTGGTCTGCTTTCGCTCTCTAAGTCCGTCGACCAGGGATCGCGGGTCAGGTTGATGTTCCTGACCGATGCCGGCTCCGTGCTCGGAGGAGCAGAGATGCTGCCCCCCGTCACCAATGGGTTGCAGCCCTTCCGTTTCGTTTCGCTGGCGGCCGACGATCACCGTCGCCTCGGAGTGCTCGTCTGGCGGTCAAGTCAGAACAAATCCGAGCGGGCTTGGATTGAGAAACTGCGCGCTGCGTCGGCGCGGCACAATGAGCGGGCCTTTTGGCGGTTCAAGCTCGCTGGAGTGATTGGTCTGCTCACGATCGGTTTAGCCATTGCGGCATACCTGCTGAACTTCGGCTTGCTCAAGTAGATTGTGTTTGATGTCACTGACTCGAAATGGACTCGACCAACACTCGCCGATACCTCCGATATCTTATGCACACACCTGTCTTCATCCCGGTCCCCGGCAACACAAACATAGTTGTGCCCGGGTTGGTTTCTAAGATAAGCCGCGCGGGCATGGGGCTCTACGCTGGGGTTAATCTGCAGCCCGGCGAGCTGATGGAAGTCGAGTTCCGAGCACCGGGCAGGACGATCCGTGTTGCTGGTATCGTATGCAATCGCTCGGGTTTTCATTTTGGACTTGCATTCTGCGGTCTGCGGATCGAACTGGAAAAGGCGCCCGCTCGTTGTTGACGGTAACGATATGAAACCGGTGAATCAACAGTGCTGCTGGACTCGTAGCTATACCATTTCGCTGGTTATGAGGAAGAGCGGCTTCATTTCGAGGTGTCAGTCCGTATCCACCCAGGGGACGACGGGTTGTGTTTTCCGGCAAGGGGAAGCTGGACGATGACTACAGGAATGATGCCGGCATTCTCGCAAGGAACTGCGTCCACGCGGAGTGTCCCTCGCTACAAACTAACGGTACCTTTGGCTCTCACGGTATTGCGCTCGGGCGTCCCCAACAATATCCCCGGACGCACCCTCGAGATAGGTGATGGCGGAATGGGAGTTGTCCCAGCGTCACAACTCCTCGTCGGCGAGTCCGTCCGCGTCGAGTTTCTTGTTCCGCACACGAGCTCGCCGGTGCGGGCGACGGCGGTGGTGCGCTATCAGCGTGAACGGTGCTTTGGCCTCCAGTTTCTCCGTTTGCCCGTCGAACAGCAATCGATAGTCCGTTACTGGACGAGACGCGAAGGCGAACTTTTATTGGCTGCACAGCAGGGCGCCAGCTTGGAAGAGGCGGTAGCCAAACCCAAGTTGCCCCCAGACTCCGGAAACTCTGAAAACTCAATACGCAAGTTCGGCATCCGGCGCATCGTTGCGTTCGCCATTTCCATAACGGTGATCGCGGCCGTACTCGGATGGTGGCATTGGCAGGAAGGATGGGCGGAGTTGGAAGCGCAGCTTCCGGCAAAAGAAACCGTGGTGGTGCAACCACCGTTGAAAGTGCCAGCCGACGCAATGGGGCGACAGATCATCCGCCAGGTCATGCCCGAATATCCGGAGCTTGCCCGACGGGCGGGAGTGCAAGGCACAGTGATGCTGGATATCGTCGTGAGTTTGGAAGGCGCGGTGACACAAGTGAAGTTTGTCAGCGGGCCCGAGGCATTGTCGCAAGCAGCCATGGATGCAGTGCGGTGGTGGCGCTATGAACCCTATTTTGTGGATGGTCAACCGGCGACAGTTGAGACCACTGTGGCTGTAGACTTCCGGCTAGTGAACTAGGAGGCCGGATTGGCTGGCAGGCTGTCGAAGGTGTTGCCGCATGAATAACTCGGCGCAGGCTGTCCAAAAATCCTTGATGCGCACAATGAAAGAACTCGGCCAGAAATATGGTGTCAAGGTGGCCGACCTGTCGGAGCCCGGAGTGCGGGCGATCAGAATCGTGTTCTCGCCAGCTAAACGCCTTCAGCGGTTCTGCAGACGACCTATCGTGTGGGCCATCGCCGGGCTTACCCGACTCCGAATATCGACCGCATTGGCTGGGAGGGTGTTGCATTCACCGATTTCTACGGCCAGCAGAGTTGCACCGCTGGGCGTGCATCCTTTGCCGGCGTCGGCAAAATCATCTCGAAGACAGCACCGCACAGAAACGCTGCCTATGAGAACTGTACTTGCTTCATAAGCATTCCTCCCTCGCACCCTCTGGAGCGCCCGTTTTGACGCGGTGGAATCGAGGAAGGTTGCTTGGATTTCAAATTGGCCATCCTAAGCGGTCGCGCCCTGGCCCTCCAACTGTCGAACTGGCGGGCGGACGGGGATTCTGGTGGTGGAGGTGTCGCATTTTCCCCTCAGTGCGTATAGTCCCCTCCACGCTTTGACTCTACTTTTCTTGCGCTCGCAAGATCGCCCGCTCCGTTGCGAATGCAGGATGCTACCGCCTCCCGTTAACAATCTCCCGGTCGCGTCGCTCGTAGGTACTCCAAATTTCAATCTCTCAGAGGCTTTGCGAGGGGCGATCTGGGGCCACTAGGGTCCAACAACAGGCTTGTGATTTCCGGAGACCCCATCGAGCCGTTACTTCCGCACTGCCGACCATTCGCTTCCAATTTCAGTAACCATTCGATGAAAGGTTTTGTGAGGCGAGGTCGTCCGGTGAGCTTAGCTATCAGCATTGTCCAAGAATGTCTTGCAAACGTGTCACCATGAGCTCGTGCTGATTGGCGAGCACGGTATCCACCGCCACTACCAGCTTGTCATCCAAAACTACGGTTGCGATGGAGGGATCGCCGGCGAGAAGCTCCGCGCTGACTTGCTCAACTTGCGCGGCGCCTCCGGGCAATTGCAGGATCATGCAGTTGACTGGATCCTCCAGAAGCCGTTCATCCATGGTGAAATACTTTTGCTCGGTCCGAATACCGGGGATATCGGCGAGCAAACTGCGCATGGCAGCGACTTTTTCGCGATAATTAGCCCAGCGGGCTTGGTGATCCATGGCGAGCCATTCTTCCAAAGCCGCAACTGTAGCCACGATGGTGTGCCGATCCATCTTCCAGGGGCGGCCAAAGGTTAAGTACCTCCCAGACTCGTAGCGGGTGAAGTCGATGCCGGCGACTGCTTCGATGAGATCGCGACGGCCGCCGACAAAGCCGCTCGAGTTCGGCCCCCAAAAGTACTTGGCGCTGAAACAGACAAGGTCGGCCCCTCTCGGAAGGAAGGTGCTCATCAGAGACGGAGGATCGTTCATGTATGCGGCATCCACAAAAACGGGAACCTTGTGCCCGCGAGCGACGGAACTAACGTCGGACAGGGGGATGGTGCCGGATTTGCGTTCCAGGTGAGCCGGGAAGAGGACCATTGCCGTTTGGGGACCAAACGCACCCTGAAGTTCCGGCAATGTGGCTCCGTTTTCCGATCCCACTTCAACGAGCCGGCCACCGGCAATGCGCACCATGCGATCGTACTTGTAGCGGTGCGCTTTTTGGATGACGACTTCGTTTCTCAAACCTGAAGTGTCGGGAAGTTGTTCCCAGGCATGACCATCTCGTTCCGCAATGCAGGCGGCAGTACCCAGAGTAATGGCCGCGGAAGCACCAGGTACAACGCGAGCAGCTTCCGCACCAAGCAGGGACGCGAGCATTTCACCGGAGCGATCGAGAAGGTCCACCATGCGCACGAAACTTTGATTGATCTCCTGCATCGCCTGCCAGACGCGAGGCGAAAAGACGCTGCCCCCGAGGTCCGTATAAATCCCGCAGGCATTGATGACGGGCCGCACATCAAATTTCTCGAAGACCGGAGGTTGTAGGGCGAGGCTCATACTTTCGATTTATCCCTGTCTTGAAGCAGCTGAAGCAGGCGAGTTCTGGAGTCGTGCAGATGCCTGGTCAGGAGTTTTGTGCTCTTTTCGACGTCGCCCGATTTGAGGGCATTCATTATGTGCTGGTGCTCGGTTACGATTTCGCCTACCGAGCCGGCACGCGTCTTGCGATCAAGAAACGCAAGTGCAAGACGCAACTCGGAAATCAGAACTGCGTGAAAATGTTGCAGGCGCGGGCTATGGAGCACGTTGAGAAGCGCTTGATGGAAACCGAGGTCCATTTCGATGACGTCGCGTTCTTTGCGAGCTGCGACTGCTCGCCGCAGGCCATCGACTTTGTCCTGTAGCATGGGCAGCACCTTGTCTACCTGAGCGCAGATTTTCTCCAATGCGGCCACTTCGAGCAGCTCTCGAATCTCGAACAACTCGTTTACGTCGTCCAGTGTGAGGCTCGGAACGACAATGCCTTTGTGGGGAGCCCGGGAAAGCAAGCCCTCCGCGACCAACGTACGAACCGCTTCGCGCAAGGTATTGCGGGACACGCCCAGGGCATTGGAAAGTGGAATTTCCTGAAGCGTCATGCCCGGGGCAAGCTCGCCGGACAAGAGCAGATCACGAAGGCGCTCCGCGACCCGATCGACTGTACTACTGCGGGAAAGGGCGGTAAGTCCCGTGATTAGGTCGCTAGCAGCCATGGCAAAAATGAGTCTATGTAGTCTTGTTGAACAAGTCAACAAGGTGTTAGAGTGAACCGCATGTCGGCTGCTTGGCAAGTTCTTGAAGAACGTGAAATCTCCGATGCGGCAACACTGAATCCTGAATCGCTCGACGTGATTGAGCAAGCATTCAGCGCTCTTGCCGATGGCCGAGTGATCATGCCAGCTCCGCTTGGCCTGCACATTGACGATGATGAGGTTCAGGGTGAGGTGCACGTCAAGACCGCATATATACGGGGAAGCAGGGGATTTGCGATTAAGGTGGCCACAGGATTTTACGGGAACGCGCGGCTGGGACTTCCAACTTCGAGTGGAATGATTCTTTACCTCGATTCACGGACCGGACAGGTCATTGCCCTGTTTGCTGACAACGGATACCTGACCGATCTGCGGACGGCGCTGGCGGGGGCGGTAGCCGCGAAACATTTGGCGCCGGCGCGGGTCACGACCGTGGGAATTGTGGGGACGGGGATCCAGGCGAGATGGCAGCTGCGTGCGATCGCCCTGGTACGCGAGGTCCAGAAAGTTCTGGTGTTTGGGCGCAACCCGGCCGCGACGGAAACCTTCATCAGGGACATACAGATGACCGTCTCCGCGGACATTCGACGAGCGAACACCGTTTCAGAACTGGTGCAGCAGAGCGACCTGGTTGTGACGACCACGCCATCCCGGGAGCCGCTCATCAAGGCGCAGGACTTGCATCCTGGACTGCATATCACTGCCATGGGTTCGGACGGACCAGGCAAAAAAGAACTCGAAAGCAGTGTCCTCGAGGAAGCAGACATGGTCGCTTGCGATTCGTATGAACAATGCCGCCGTCTGGGTGAATTGCAGCAAACCACTTTGCCTAGAGCGAGAGTAGTCGAACTTGGCGAACTGACCATTGGAATTCGGAGAGGCCGATCCAATGACGATCAGATTTCTGTCTGCGACCTGACGGGTGTTGGTGTGCAGGACTCGGCGATCGCAGAATATGCTTATTCGGCACTGCAGCAGAGGGGAACGAAAAACTCATGAACCTGACGCGAAAGGAATTTCTGTCTCTCACCAGCAAGGTCGCGGCTGGGGCCGCGCTGGTAAATTCTCTTCCTTCCCTTGGTATGCCGGACGCGACAGACGACGTACGAAACTCGGCAACCGTCCGTAAAATCCACGAGCACATCGCCCGCGAGAAGGAGAAGCACATTGCCAACGTGCAGGCAGATCTGCGGCAGCCTTCGGTCAGCAGTTGGAACATGGGTATAAACGAGATGGCTCACCGGATGATCGAGTCGTTCCAGACCATAGGCTGCAAAGAGGCGGAACTTGTTCCGACGAGTGGTCTGCCAGGAGTCTGGGCATACCATGATGCAGGCGCACCTAAGACTATCGTTATTTATATGATGTATGACACGCAACCATGGGAAAAGAAAGCCTGGAGCGTAGACCCACTTTCCGCCACCCGAATGCCAAAACCTCCGTTCCCTGAGGTAATCGTTGGCCGCGGTGCGGTGAATGACAAGGGCCCCAATCGTTTTTTCCTGAACGCATGTGAATCAATTCTGGCAGTGAACAACCGGCTGCCAGTGAACCTCATGTTTACCTGTGATGGCGAAGAGGAACAGGGATCCCCGCACTTTTACCAGGTACTAGACCGTTATGCATCCCGTCTCAAGAAAGCGAATGCAGAATTGAACGTGGTACCGACTCAAGATATCGAAGGCCACGTTGCGATGTTCTTGGGCGTAAAAGGAATACTCGAATTTGAGTTGGAAGCTTCCGGCGCGAAGTGGGGCAAAGGTCCGCAGAAACAACCGATTCACAGCGGCGCGAAAGCGATTCTTGACAGTCCGACGTGGCGATTAATCGATGCCTTGCGCAGTATGTACGATCCACAGACCAACCGCATTCTCATCGAGGGATTCTACGACGCAATCCGGAACCAGAACGACGAGGAAGAAGCGATGCTGGAACAGCTCATTCGTCAATCTGGGAGCCGGCTTCTGGAAGAACAGAAGAAGGATGCGCGGTCGTGGATCAACGGCTGGAGCGATGCCGAGGCCATGCGCCATTTCTTGTTCGACACTACCATGAACATCAATGGCATATGGTCCGGCTACACCGGTCCGGGAGCGGCCACGATCGTGCCGGAAAAGGCTACCGCAAAAATCGACTTCCGGTTGGTGCCCAATCAGGATATCGCAACACAGCAAAGGCTAGTTGAAGAGCACCTGCGGAAGCACGGTTTCGAGGATCTCGAGTATCGCCCGATGGGCGGCGGTGACGAGTGGTCACAAACGAGCGTGCATGAACCGCTCGTCCAGTCACTTCTCGCGATTTATCGTGCGAACCACGTGGAACCTGCGGTATGGCCGCGGTCACCTGCTTCAACACCGGAAGCGCAGTACACGAGAAAGCTTGGTCTCCCCGCCGTGCGTGGCGGGATGGGACACGGCGGCAACGAGCACGTGGAAGATGAGTACATCGTGATCGAAGGAAGTGGCAACGTAGCGGGCATTGTTCAGGCGGAGCAATCGATCGTCGATCTTCTCTTTACATACGCTCAAACATAGGGATGCCTAGCAGCAACAAGAATGCGACCTGGATCTCCGGTAGACATCTCTGGTTACCTTTCTACTGGATGTGCCGACTATTTCAATCTTTAACGGAGTTTTCATTCGCGGTCGTTCGGTTGATTGGTGTCAGAGCGAGGAAGACCGATGTGCGGGTTGGCGCTATTTCCTGGAGGAAACCGATCTGCACCCCGGAATAGACCCAGAGAAGGCGACCAAACTTCGACAGCTGTGGTTTGCACTGCAAGAGTCTTCAGCTCAACTGTGGAAATAAGGGCGACTGCACTCAGGAGCTGGTCAATTAAAGTCCAACCGACCGATTTCGTTTGCTACGCAGATCAATTTACTTCTGGTTCGGGCTTTCACGCTTCTCGAACTGACAAAGCACTCTATTCATCTCCTTGATGATGCGATCGAGTTCCTCGGCAGTCTTCGCCGAGCGTGCCATTTCCTGAAGCATGTTCCATCCGGGTGGTGGGTCAGGAAGCATTGTCGAAACCTACATAATCCATCGGCAGGAACTCAACCGACTTTCCAGGGGAGATGTGCTGCCTTGGAGCGATAGCCGTTCTGTAATCATGTGGACTAGCGTCTCGATGTCGATCCCTGCATTGAGAAGCCCAATCATCTGTTCGACAGTGAATCCAGCCTGCTCGCCAGCGATCGCGAGTTTGCCGATAGCGCTCAAGAGTGGTGACGTTGCCATACGGGAACTCCATTGCTTTCGTGGGAGAATGGCAGATTTCTTTCAGCGTGGCTGTGACAGCCGTCACCATAGGTTTTGCGCTGGATAACTAGATTTTCTTGTACCCCTTGCTCACAAATTGCCACATCAAAGCTGTGGAACCGGGAAGCGGCAATGCGACGAAAGCCGTTGGCGCAACTTTGCGCTGTCTGTTTCCCGATTGGGCGATTTTGAGATCGCGGTAGGGATACCACTTAGCGTGGTACCCCCCCGCACGGTCCCGGACGGGCGCTGATTAGCGCATCCGGTTCTTATCTCGGATGACTGGCGGCAAAGCGAACGGCAGGATAAGGATGGAGCACTTGCGGTTGAGGCAACCATCGGTCTGCCAGGGCGAGAATACGCGTCCAGGAGATCGGGTGTTTCTGGCTACGGCGGCGAAGTGTACGCCACCACTGCCCAATTAACCGATCCCGGAATACGCCGAGACTATCGAGATTCCCCGGTACCGCATAGTAGTTGGAGTGGCCCTGCATGATCGACTTGAGCCATTGCCCGGTTTGGCGCACGGGATCGTGCATACGCTTACGGAGCTGCTGCTTGACCTCCTGCAGCTTCGCCCGCATGCGTTTGCGGATCGTCTTGCGCCTTACCGTAAACCGCCCTACCCTATTCTTCCCGCTGATGTGCGTGAAGCCAAGGAAGTCGAATGTCTCGGGCTTGCCTTCTCCTCTACGTCTCCGGTTCTCTTCGGCAAACCTGCCGAATTCGATCCGGCGCGTCTTATCTGGGTGTAATTCCAGCCCGAACTTTCCCAGCCGCTCTTGTAAGTTCTCCAAGAAACGATCTGCGTCCGCTTGATGCTGGAATCCCGAGATGACATCATCCGCATAGCGGATGACCACAACCTCGCCGTGTGCCCATTTCTTGCGCCACATGTCCACCCAGAGATCGAACGTGTAGTGCAGGTAGATATTCGCGAGAAGCGGTGAAATCACCGAACCTTGCGGACTACCTGTCTTCGTGTTCGACCATTCGCCTTCCTCCATTACCCCAGCGTTGAGCCATTTCTGGATCAGCCGTAGGATGCGGGGGTCAGCGACGCGATGCTCCACGAACTTGATCAGCCAACTCTTGTCGAGGTTATCGAAAAATCCTCGAATGTCGGCATCCAGAACGTAGTTCACCTTCTTCCTCAGGAGCGCGTACGACAACGCGTCCAGCGCCTGATGCTGGCTGCGCCCCGGGCGAAACCCGTAAGAGAAGCCGAGAAAGTCCTCCTCGTAGATCTGGTTGAGGATGGTGACCACGGCATGTTGGACAAGTTTGTCTTCGATAGCCGGGACCGCAAGTGGACGTTGCCGTCCATCTGCTTTCTCTATGAACACTCTTCTCGAGGGCATCGCTCGATAGGCTCCGCGATGAACCCGGCCATGAAGATCGGTCAGCCGATCCTCGAGTCCGTCTTCATACTCCTGCCAAGTGACACCGTCCACTCCGGGCGCGGCCTTTCTCTTAAGCGAGTAAAAGCTTTCCCGTAGCAGATCAACAGTCAGGTGGTGGAGCAAGGCGGTGAACTTCATCTCCTTATTTTCCCTCGCTGCTTTCCGCACGCCCGCCAGCCCCTGGGACACGCGCTCCCTGCTCTGTGTCGGGGACGTGTTGGGTTGACGAACGTTCTCCTTGATCAGCGGCCTTTCCTCCCCACTCTCCGCCGACAATTTCCCGTCTTTGTTCGAATGGTTCATCGGTACTATGCCGCTGTGTGACTCCTCGTAGACGTACACGCGGGCCTTGTGGCTCTGGCCTTCGCCCGCCGACCTACAGCCTGGTTGAGCCGCAGGTGTCTCCGAGGTCTCCCGGTTCTCGTGCTTGAAGTTTCTAGGCGTGTCTGGGGTCTTCGACTACGCCGGACTGAGCAGGAGCTCGCGCTATCGCGCCTGTTCATGTTGCCTTCCGCGCATTACAAAGGCGTCGGCGTCCGGATTGCATCTTTTCGGAGCTGAATACCCACCCCGCCTATCCTCTGTCTACGCTTCGCTGGGTCCCTCGCGGTAGCAGCGCAAGACTCGAGGCCCAAGTGGTTCGCTACTCCTTTCTTGTAAGGCTCTTTCATCCTCTACTTCAAGCCGGTTTAGCCCGGCGCACTGTAAACGCGATTTTTTCGCCAACAATCCGTTCGTTTAGGGTGTACGATTCTCCTGTCTTCCTCGTAAGCGACTGAGTACGGCCTTATCGTTAGCAAAAACAACCCGAGCACCGGCGGACGTGTTGTCGTGGGATGTGCCAAAAGTAGAGAGGCACTTTCGCTCTGTACGTTGAGTTCTCGGGCGGCAACGAGGAGGACCAGTGTCACTCGATCTGCAGCGCCCCACCCAGCCATATCAAAGTATCAAGATACTTTTCCGAGTCGTGTTGTCTTCGCTTCTGTGGGTAACGCCTGGGCTTTCACAAAAGGCTCAACCGGAAGTGAATGCCCTGCCCAAGTATGACCTTCAGACGGAGGTGAAAACCAAGGGACTGATCGACGAAGTGAATCTGCTTTCTGTGGGGACCAGGAAAGATTTCGTAGAACTGGTCATCAAGAACGGCGACGACAAGATTCACATCTATGTGTGCCCGCAAGCGTTTGAGGAGGAGATGGGCATCAGTTTCAACAAGGGTGACCAGGTTGCTGTTACAGGCTCTAAGGTAAAGCACGACGGGGCGGACGTGATCCTCGCACGAGAACTCCAAAAGGATACCGACACGGTTCAGTTCCGCGACGCCAAGGGCACTCCGGTGTGGGATCCGCGAACCGGCAAATGATTGCATGGGAGGGAAATCTCATGCACGAAACCCTCCGAACGACTCCCGCTTAATGGAGTGCAATCGGGATTTATAGGCTCTATCCAGACTGTCACAAGGTACTCCTCCAACGATGGCGGAGATTCTACCGCAAGTGCCATTGACCCCGAGGGAAGCGGTTTTGAGGAGGTAGCCGGGAGGCGAAAGAGTCTATGCAGCTACCCGCAACCGTCGGCCAAATCCCACCCCGGTAGCATTGACTTGCTTCCGCGTCGTGCCTAAGATGATCGTATCCCGTGAGCAGCCAGAGCATTTCGCATCCTCTCGTCCCGGAGAGCCTGTCGGGCGAGATATTGGAATCTCTGCCTAGTCTAGACCCAACTTCGCTGCTTGGTTCGTCTTGTTGGTAGTCGGGTTCATCTGGTTCGAGCTTACCCCAATCTGGTCCCCACCGGTTGCGTGGCTGATTTCATTCCTCGCGCCGATCTTCTGGTTTCTTTGCGAGGTTTTCGTGGCTCTCGCTGGCGTGCTGCTGGGTGCTTTCGCCTTGGCTTTGCTGACTTTGCTTCTTGGGGGGACAGTTCCGAGTTCGCGTTAGTCTCCTGCATCTAGCAGCCCGTTAAACTGTTTCGCTTATAATGCACGCACGCATGCAGCTGACCCCTGGCACTAGGCTTGGACCCTATGAAGTTCAGTCGCCGGTGGGCGCCGGCGGCATGGGCGAAGTCTACCGCGCCCGCGATACCCGGCTCGATCGCACGGTCGCCATCAAAATCCTGCCGGCGGCGGTTTCGAGCGATCCCGACCGCCTTCTCCGCTTTCAGCACGAAGCCCGCATCCTCAGCACTCTGAACCATCCCAACGTTCTCGCCATCTTTGATGTGGGCGAGCAGGACATCGGCGTGCAAAACCACGTGCGCTATCTGGTCTCGGAATTTCTGGAAGGGCAGTCGCTGCGCGAGATGCTGGCGGCCGGGGCACTGGCGCGCCGCAAGGCAACCGAGTACGCCCTTGAAATAGCCAAGGGACTCGCAGCTGCGCACGAAAAAGGAGTGGTACATCGCGACCTGAAGCCGGACAACATTTTCATCACTCGCGATGACCGCGTGAAGATTCTCGATTTAGGTTTGGCCAAGCAGACTCCGACGGAATCTGGCGCGGAAGAATCGCCGACCATGACGGTCCCCGCTCTGACCACTGCGGGCACAGTCATGGGAACGGTGGGCTACATGTCCCCGGAGCAGGTGCGCGGGCAGAATGTTGATCATCGTTCCGACATTTTCAGCTTCGGCGCTGTTCTCTACGAAATGGTTTCGGGCAAGCGGGCGTTCAGCGGCGAGTCTTCGGTCGAGACCATGAACGCCATCCTGAAAGAGGATGTGCCGGAACTGTCTGCTTCGGGCGGTCATGTGTCTCCGGGGATGGACCGCATCATCCGGCGTTGCCTAGAGAAAAAGTCAGAGCGGCGTTTCCAGTCGGCCAGCGATCTGGCTTTTGCCATCGAAGCGTTGAGCGCAACCTCAGGCGTTTCGCAAGCGGTCTCGGTCGCAGTCGTGCCGGCAAGAAAAATCCGAGTTGAATGGGTCATGGCGGCCCTCGCGATCCTGATCTTCGGCCTTGGCCTCGCGGCGCTCTACTTGTTGCTGTACCGGCGGCCGGCAGTTACGCCCGCCGCCTACACGCAGATTGCGTTTCGCCCCAGCTATATCCGCATGGCCCGCTTCGCGCCGGGAGGCGTGGTGGTGTACGGCGCATCCGTCAACGGCGAACCCATGGCGCTGTTCTCCACACGCACGGACACACTGCAGTCGCAGCCGCTCAATGTGAAAGCGGATTTGCTCAGCATCTCCCGCTCCGGCGAACTGGCGGTTTCGTTGAACCAAGCTTTCGATGCCTGGATGCCCTCCGGCCGCTTGGCGCGGGTTCCGCTGGGGGGCGGCGCCACACGCGAACTGCTCGACGACGTGATTGACGCCGACTGGAACAAGGACGGTTCGGATCTTGCGATCTCGCGGCGCGTGACCAACGGAAGCCGTCTGGAGTATCCGCCCGGCAAGGTGCTGTACGAATCGTCAGGATGGATTAGCGATCTCCGATTCTCGCCTACGGGAGGCCAGATCGCTTTTCTGGACCATCCCCTGATCGGCGCGACGACCGGGGATGGGTGTCCGTCATTGACTTACAGGGACATCGCCGCGTTTTGACCGAGCAATTTTCCAGCGAGCAGGGGCTGGCGTGGTCTCCCTCGGGGGATGAGATTTGGTTCAGCGCTACTGCTGTGGAGTCGGGAACACCCGAAAGGCCGATATGCGCGGTCAATCTCAAGGGTAAAGTTCGGGTTGTGGCCAGCGCACCGATTTATCTTCAGCTTCAGGACATCGCTTCAGACGGCAGGATTTTGCTCACCACGGTCGCGTTCACCACGTCGGTCGGAACCGGAGAAGCAAAATCTGGACGCCTGCATGAACTCTCCGGCGTCATGCACAGGTGGCTCGGCGCGATTTCCCCCGATGGCAGCATGCTTCTGGTGAATGGCTTCGACACAAACACGAGCAGCAGTTACCAGCTCTACCTGCAGAGCGCCGACGACTCGCCCCCAGTCCTGATTGGCGAAGGCAGCGGCGCAGGGCTTTCTCCCGACGGCAAATCGGCGGTTGCCGTGGACGTACCGCATCCGGAAAACCTGCTCATCATTCCGACGAGCGTGGGCAACTCCCGCAAGTTGCAGGCGCCCCCCGGCCGCCATTATGTGGGCGCGGCTTTCCTGCCTGATGGCAAACGCCTGTTGATCAGCACCACGGCGACGGGCCAGGAGACGGAAAGCGCCGTGCAGGATGTGGATGGCGGAGCGGTACATCAGTTTGGAAAACCGGGCCGTCACCTGCCCACGAGCGGGTTCCGGCTCTTCCCCGGGCCATCTCCAGATGGCCGGTTCTGCATCGAAACCGACGACACAAATCATTCCTGGCTGCAGCCCATTGGTAACGATGGCGGCGACGCCAAAGGAATTACTGGGTTGAGTCCGGCTGAGCGGGTCCTCGGCTGGCACGGTGACTCAAACAATCTATTCGTTTCCGATCCGGCCGGAGCTGACACCGAGGTTTACAACCTGAATCTGGCTACGGGCGTCCGCACTCGGTGGGTTCGCTTTTCCCCCGCGGATAAAGCCGGAATGCGCAGCAAAGAGATTCTTTTGACGCCCGATGGTTCCCGCTTTGCCTACGTGGTCCGCAGAATCAACTCCAACCTTTTCGTGGCCGACGGTCTTCGTTAACTCCTGTGGCAAGAGGTTTGCCGCCGACCACTCAGATTTATCTGTGAGCCTGGAATTTGGGAAACTATTTCTTCAACTCCGCAGGCCAGTTCCTGACCAACTGCAGCGGAGCCGGGGCTCCTTCCTCGGTGTGGTTGACCAGCAGACGCTTGCCGTCGGAGGAAACGTCGAACAATACGCCGATTGCGGCTTGCGAGCTGAGAAACGGGCTTCCGGGAAATCACACCCAACGGTCGATAGCAAATGCAGTGTAACGGGTTTGAGGTACAGGGATAAGTGCGGAGCTGCGTTGAAGTATCGGCGTGCTGCACACGTGCTGCACAACTGCTCCCGGTAGGGACCAGCATATCCAGTGTGGATTACTTCGCAAGCAGCAACCGCGACATCGCGAATACAAGCAGGGCCACCGACACCCACGCAAACCAATCGCCCAAGAACAGGTAAACGGTCCGGTCATGCTCGACGGGCACAGCCGCGAGCAAGGTTGCGAAGGCGGCGGAATCACTGCGGATTTCGGCGAGAATCCGGCCGCGGTCATCGCTCACCGTCAAGTAACCATCCTTGGCTGCGCGGACAACACTGAAGCCGTCTTCCACCCCGCGCATGACGGCGATGTGTCCATGCCACCAGCGGTCGACGTTGAAGTCCCATCCGGGCACCAGCACCAGACCCGCCCCCTTCCTCCCGTATTGACGCGACAGAGGCGTGAAATCCATGTCCTTGCAGATCTCAACTCCCCAGGTTGCCGAACGCTTCTGCATCAGCGTCAGGGTCGTGCCCGGCGTCAGCTTTGATTCGAAAGGCGGCAGCATATGGTGCTTGTCGTAGCTCAGGACCGGAGCTTCCGGCGCATACACCCGGGCCTCGTTATATTTCGCCGGCGGCGACACGTGGATCATCCCCGCAACAATCGTCGCTCCGGTTGTGTCGGCGACCTTCTGGAAGATCTCATCAACGCTCTTCGTATCGGGATTCACCATGACGCCCAGCTTTTCTGGGATCACGATCACTTGCGCGCCACGAGCGGCAAGCTCCTCCGCTTGCGACGCATACGCACGAAGCAACTCCCCCGTCTTGGCACCCTCTTCCGCGACGTCGACATTGCCCGGCTCATCGGATGCGATCAGCCCCACCGTTACCCGTCCACCCTTCACCGGCGTGGCCAGACGAACTGTTCCGAAAATCAGCACGATGGCAACAACGCCGAGACCGGTACCGGCAATACGAAACGCCTGCTTCGGTGCATTGAGGCGCAGATGCAGGCCAATTGCAACGGCAGCCGGAAACAGCAGCAGCAGAAAGCTCATGCCCCACGGACCAGTCACGGATGCAAGCTGCAAGAATGGTAGGAAGGTCAACTGCGTGTACGCCAAACTGCCGGCCGTGCCATGCGGAAGCGCGAAGTTTCGAACCCATTCGTAGGTCACCCATGCGGCCGGAAAAGCGAAAAGGGCGCTCCAGGGCGCCCCCCGGCGAAGCAGCGCCCGAAATAGCAGCACCGCTAGCGTGAAGACAACCGCCTCGAAAGCAAAACTGAACGCAACGATCACTGGCGGAATTCCAAGCAAGTTAAGATACCGCCAGAAACTAAAGCTGCCGACGAACCACGCGAGAAACGCGGTCACCGCTGCACTCGGCCATGCCCTGCGAGACACGAACAGCAACACTGGGATCGGCGCAAGCCACAGGAGCGGCCAATATGGATGCAGTCCCTTGCCGAACCATACCAACGCACCCGTCACAGCGATCGCAAGCAAAGCCACGCCCGCGCGACGGTAGTTAGTTGCAAATGCCATGGAGATACCTCCAGAACGCGCGTTGATAGAAAGCGCGGAACTCCTCTTTGCTCACGGCCATGCGTCCGCCGAGGAAGAGCATGATCAAGCCGTGGGAGAGTGCGCCCATTTCGAACACGATCTCCCACGCATTGCCTTTCCGAAAATACCCCTTCTGGATGCCTTCGCGGATCACTTCGGCCATCAGGTTGGCCGTGGGCGAAGCGCCGGCCATGAAGTCGCGAGGGTATTTGCGGGCTCCCTGCCGGGGCCTCAGAAACATAAGTTCGAATAGGCGCGGGTTCTCGAGAGCATGATCCAGATAGATCTCCGCCATCTTCGAGAGCCGCTCCTCAAGGCTGCCAGAGAACGACGTGGTTGCCAGGTGTGCCGCCAGTTCTTCGAAACCCTTGTCGGCAACGGCGTTCAGGAGCCCGTCGCGACCAGGATAGTGACGATACACCGCCATGGCCGTGATGCCCACGGCGCTGGCGACCCGACGCATGGTGACGGCTTCGGCCCCCCCCCGATCGAGCAGCCGCCGAGCTGTGTTCGCGATGCGTTGAGCAGTGCGGCTGGCAAGCATGTATACAGTGTATACCACAAGGGTATACGGTGTATACATCCAATTGCAGATCAGAGCAACGAGGGTGCAGCACTTGGCGAGTGGCGACCAAACTGGGGAGTGCTGCCTGGCGATTGGTCCCGCTAAACGCGCTCACGACCAGTGACCGAATCAAGCCAGATTAAGAATGCTCTGGTCAATGTTTGGCTGCCCAAACTAGCGTCCGCCTACTTCAAACTGCACCGGCCTTGCTGTCGCAAGGACGTTCGGATCGTAGCACTCGTACACACGCGATGCGAATCCCTGCGCATGGATCGGGTACTTTGCCCGCAGACGGTAATGGGCTTCGAACGATTCGCTCGGCGCGATTGAATTAAAATAGGAGATTGCCTGCGTTGCCGTAATATTGAATTTCTTTAGCCGCCCGTTTTTGCGCCGGCAGTTCTCTCCACCATCTTCTGTTAGGTGAACTACTGGAGGCGAGGAGTAAGTAACAAATTCTCTTGCGCGACAGCGCATCGTCGTCAGCGTTTCGGCTTCTGCCGTTGGTTGTCCCAGTGCTTGAACCCTAGAACCTTCCTGATGCGAAGTTGGTATTCGCCCGCCCGACGATCCTTCGTGATCCTATGGATCAGCACCGTGGCTTCCGGCACTGCGGGATTCATCCCGTTGAGCAGGCGCAGTTCGAACGGCACAGAAACGCTGGCGAAGCGCCTCGTCCAGTACGGCTTAATCTGACGATCTTCGATCTTCTTCGTGCCCGCGATGATGTCGGCGAGCCACTCACGCTCAACGATAGTAGTGATCCGGTCAAAGGTTTTCATTAGTCGGCAGCGCCCGGTGCTAGAAGACCCACAACATCTGTGAGCCGCGCGTCAGATGCGCTATTACTCGCAGAAAAACTTGCGCCCCACGACTCGGACGGTCTTTGCGGCGCTTTCGTTCCTTTAGAGCGGAAGTGATGCAACCACGGTCTTCGCCTGCCGTTGAGTCACTTCCGACTCCGCTTGCAGCCAATCATCTACTTCGTGCCCCTCTGTTCCGCGTTGCTCGTACAGTCCGTAGGCACGAAGGCGAATTTGCTCTTGAAGGTCGGGTGTCGATCTCGTCACTTTTGTTGGTGTTTGATGTGGAATAGCTGCTGGGATTGTATGTTTCATTTTGCAAGACTCCTTTTTAATATGATCGTTGGGCTTGCATATTCGGTGGCGCGAGTGCCGCGTCGATTTACTTTGACAACAAATTTGATGTTTTTCATCTCGAATGTCCTTGTACGAAAAGTTCCTCGGAAGTCTGAGCCAAGAGGCGGTTCATTTCTTTGAAGTCGAGTACGCCACCGCTGTAAAGGGCTTGCCACACTCCAAGCAACTTGCCTTTAATCGAGACGTGATCAATCCGCAAGATGGGCAAATTCTTTGTGATCGAAACCCGGCGACCTGTGGTTTCAGCTTGTGCATTCGGTGGAGCAGCAGGATCATGAAGAGGACAATAAGCAGACCGAAGGAAATACTGGTTGCGTTCATAAAAGCGACCCTTCTTGGCAGTCCCGAAACGACCGAATGAACGATTCGAATGTCCAACCTTGTGCTTCCGGTGGCTGGAACCGTTCTCTGCGCGAATACTAGGCTTAGACCGGGAGCAACAAACAGGAGGCACACAAGCGCCTCCCGTTTCTCTAGTGACTGTTCTTACGCGGCCTTGCCCTGAACCTTGGCTTCGATCGTCTTCTCGCTGCCAACATTCACCTTGATCTGCTTGGGCTTGGCTTCCGCCTTCTTTGCGAGTTTGATCTTCAACACACCCTTGTCATAGTGGGCGCTCACTTGCGCCGGATCCACGGAACTGGGCAGCGTGAACGTGCGGGTGAAGCTTCCGTATTGCCGCTCGACGCGACGGAAGTTCTCTTCTTTCTCTTCCGTCTCGATCTTGCGCTCGCCATGGACGGTGAGAGTGGTGTTCTCGACCCGGACATCAATGTCTTTTTCGTCGATGCCGGGGACTTCAAGCTTCAGCGTAATGTTGTGCTCGTCTTCGTAGATGTCCACGGGCGGTGCGAAGCTGGTGGTTGTTAACGCCTCTTCCGGGCCTTCGGGGCCATACGACTCACGGAAAAGACGGTTCATGCGGTTCATGCGGTCTTGCATGGTCGAGAACTCACGGAAAGGCTCCCAACGGGTCAATAGGGTCATAACGTAGTTCCTCCTTGGAGGTAAATCTAAGAGGAAAAAACTTCAGATGGGCTGACTTAGTTCAGAGGACCTGAAAGAGTAAGGAGAGGTAGCTTGCTCAATTACAAGGCTAGGCTTCTGCGCAACCGTTGTCAAATTGCGGCGAGGGTCGGCAGCGTCGCGCTGGTCGAGGCGACGGACAACTGGGCGGGCGTTGAGAGCAAGCGTCGCCGATCCCGTGGCCGATGCCAAGGTTGTGAAATCTGTGGTCGAGAAAAGTTCCGCGAGAAGTACAGCGCGAAAATGGTGACGAAGTACATTTCGAAGTTCGATGCGGCGGGGGTCGAAGAAATAGAGCTACAAACCGAAGGGCGTATGCGGTTCGGATTTCCTGAAGACAAGCCACGCCAGCAACCCGATGCACACCAGCGCAACGCCAAAAGCCGCTACAAGCACCAGCGTGCGCGCCGACCACATACTTGTCACGAACCGCCTGCCTAAAACAGATGCGAGGTAAGCCAGTAGAGCAAAGCGGCACACTCGTCCCACACCGAAAGACAGCACAAACAAATTGAAAGGATAGCGCGTCACGCCAGCGCCGACTACAAAGGCGGAAGTCGGAAATGGTGGCGGAAGGAATGCGGCGAGCGACAGAGAAAGGCTTCCAAAACGATGCAAGAATGCTGTGACTCTGTCGAATACTGCTCCCTCAATGCGTCGATGGAGGATTCCAAGACGCGACAGGCGGTAAGCGACTGAAGCCCCGCAGATCGAACCTGCTGTGCTGCACGTAGCGTAATAGGGCCATCGCTCTGGGTGTAGAGAGGCCAAGACTATTGTGAGCGCGTCAACTCCGCCGAGAGTGGGTAGCACAGAGCTATCAAGGGTGGCAAGAATGAACACCCCAATCCCACCCAAGTGTCCCAGCATTGAGATAATTGATGTCACTGGTCGATGATACGGCGTGATTAGCCCTTCTTCTGTGGCGTTCTCGTTCGAGCAGTTTTTCTCGCTGAGTATTGGGAATGCCCGCGTTTGCCAAGGGTACCGAGGCGTACCATTGGGCATGAGCAGAATACATTCAGCGTGCCCCGACTCAGACCCTCCTGATCGGTCGGTACGTGCCGACGTCATCCTTCGACAAGAACCCGACGAAGAAGAGGAGGAAGAGGAAGACGAAGGCGACCGCGAGCAAGAGGACGAGGATGACGACACGACCGACGACGGTTATTCGGAGTGACTGGCCCGGCAGTGCGCCAATTTGGCACGGAGGAGCTATTCACGAGTTGGGGAACAGAGACTAAGTTGGAATTGAGCAGACTTCGGGGGAGGGCTGTTCAACGGGCGTCTCATGACTCTAAAACGGAGTCTGGGGCGCTCTTTTTTGCACCTTTCTTCTCGGAATGGGTATCCACCTGATCGGCCATAATCTCCATCTGTGCAGTTGGACTCTCGTGAACCACGTGCCAAATCGTCGGTGGTTTTGGACGCACACTCGACGAAGAGAAAAGCCTCGATTCATCAGGCCCGAGCATCCGCTGCCCATTCTGCGGCCGGTCGCCCCGCAAGCAAGAAAAATGGTTCCGCACGTGCGGCAATGAGTGGAACACATTCGATACGGGAGGAGTGTGTCCCGCTTGCCTCCACCGATGGACTTCAACCCAATTTTCGTCGTGCGCCCGCTGGTCGCCGCATTCCGATTGGTATGCGAAGTGAATCGGGACAATGCGTACTCGAACCGGCAAGCATCCTCGCTTCCGAGCCTCGCTGAGAAACTGGCTAATCTGCTCTCGACTTGAATCCGTCATAGGTCAGGTAGACGCCGAGGATGAGGGAATCAGTCAGTTCTGCACCGAAGGCGCAATAATAATAATAATGACCACGGCGCAATTTCGGTCGGCCCGTGAGGGCCAAGTCCAACAGCGTCATCGAGTATGGCGGCCAGGTAAGTAAGGGGATAATCCTTTCTTTACTTTCGGGGACGATCCCTTAACCAATACAGTGTCAACGCTGTGTCATCGGAGTTTCGCAACCATTCCGCGATGTCCTTTGCCTGAAAAGAACGGCCCTCAAGGTCCAGGTCGCGATTGAGCAATTCGGTGATTTCGCCAGCAGTGCTTGGTTTCCTGATCTTGTTCAACGCTCGCAAAATGTGCTCGCTGAGATTGCGACTCGAATTTGGAATCTTCTTCATCGCTGATTCCATCGTCTCGAAGAACTGATCCAGCTAAGTCCTGCGATATCTGCTTCGGCGGCAGGGCAACGCGAACCAACTTCGTAGATCATCGCGTGCTTGCGGGCAACAGCTTAATAAGCACGTTCCGTATTGCCTCAGGCTGGTGCTCTCCCGCTTTGCCAACCAACGTGTACGAGCGCTCGAATCCCCGAGGTCCCTCCACTTTCATTTCCCAGTTATCATCTGCACGAGACCCGACAATTGACACCCGCCACTCTCCCGCCACATCACTCAGCACATGTTCGACACCGGCAAGAATCTCCCTACGCGCTCGTGAGTTACCCGTATTTTGCATCTCGATCGTCACTGCCATGTCCCGTATTGTACAAAGTGCCTGCAATAAAGCGGTGAGTGTCAACAGGAGATCTCGGTGCAAGATATTTTCTGGGCGCCGCTTTTGCGAGGTTAGGAGGAGAACACTAGGAAAAGGCAAAGGCTGTGACATTGGTTATGCTCTAGCTATCCGCTCCTGCGAGGGAGCCTACAGCGTGGAGACATGCACCGTCACAGCCCTTGATGCGATCACCGCTTTCGCGGTCCCAAACCCCAACTGCCCCTCGCAGAGCCGTCGGTTTTTTCAGGTCTGGCCGTCCTTCAGGTCGCCCCGCCGGACTGATCACTCAGCTTACCTCGGACCGGCAAAATTTTATTTAAGCCAACCCTTTCAGCCGTCGACGGAAGCAACCTTGCTGGAAAATTGTCAACGCCCCGTTTTCAGTGCAAAGGTATGAAATTCACGAGCGTGCCCACCAAGGATCCAATCCGTTGAATTGTTGACGCTTGGTGACTAATGGATAAATTGTCCCCGCTTCTCCACAGGTTGATTCACAGAAAGGCCCGCCACGACCACCAGGAACCAAGAAACTCTTAAACTGGACCGGCTCGTTGCTCATGGTTCTGATCTCAGTTGATTGAGACGGCAGCGGTCCTATAGGTTTGTGTTGGAGCTGCGCCCTGGACATCCATCTAGTCGACGGCACATACGAACTCTTCCGGCACTACTACGCTCTGCCGTCCGCGAAGGATTCGGACGGGCGAGAGGTCGCCGCGGTAAGAGGTGTTCTCGCTTCGGTTCTGGGCATGATCAAAGGCGGCGCCACCCACATCGCGGTTGCGACCGATCACGTTATCGAATCGTTTCGCAACAAACTGTGGCCGGGCTACAAGACTGGTGAAGGCATCGAACCGGACTTGTGGGCACAATTCCCGCTGCTCGAAGACGTGCTCTTGGCAGCCGGCATTATCGTCTGGCCGATGGAGGAATTCGAGGCGGACGACGCGCTTGCTGCGGCAGCGGTTGCGGCCGCTCGAGATGCGCGTGTCGAACGCGTGTTCATCTGCACTCCGGACAAGGATCTCGCCCAATGTGTGCGCGGCACGCGGATCGTCCAACTGAATCGCCGGACGCGCGTCACCTTGGACGAGCCCGGTGTGATCAAGAAGTTCGGCGTCCCGCCGGTATCGATTCCCGACTATCTGGCACTCGTGGGTGATGCGGCAGACGGCTATCCGGGACTTCCAGGTTGGGGCGCGAAGTCGTCGGCTGCCATCCTAGCCAAGTTTGTCCATCTCGAATCCATCCCTTTGGATAGTCGCGAATGGCGTGTGAACGCCGCCAACGCGGGTGCCCTCGCAGGCACTCTCTCCCGGGAGCGGGAGCGTGCACTACTCTTTCGCACTCTTGCCACACTTCGGACCGACATCGCGCTCTTCGACAGCGTGGATCAGTTGCGCTGGAACGGTCCCACGCCTCCCTTTGCCGCGCTCGCGGCTCGATTGGACGCGGCGCGCACCGCAACGAGGCGATAATCGGCCATGCCCAGCAACGCTGCGCACAACCTCGAAGAGCGATCTAATATTCCAGGAGGTATCAATCATGACTTCCCTCTCCATCAGAAAACACGCTGGCACTGGCGCGGCGAGTGACCAGCCTCCAGCCCCCGAACCCACGTTCGCCGAACGTGCGCGCACGCTAATGTATCTCGGCCGTGTCGGCAGTCTTTCCACTATGTCGCGCAAACAGCCTGGATTCCCGTTTGGATCTGTAATGCCCTACGGGTTGGACGAACACGGCCATCCTATCTTTCTGATCAGCACCATGGCCATGCACACGCAGAACTTGCAGGCCGATGCCCGCGCCAGCTTGCTGGTTACCCAGGAAGACACCGACGGCGAACCGCTCGGCGCATCGAGGGTCACGCTGGTGGGGAATGTTCTTCCAGTACCGAACACCGAGTCGACTGAGGTGCGCAAGCTGTACCTGGAGCGTCACGCCAACAGCAAATATTGGGTGGATTTCGAAGATTTTTCTTTTTACGGCATGGATGTGGTGGATATTTATTACGTGGGCGGTTTCGGCGTGATGGGCTGGGTATCTGCATCCGATTATGACCGCAGCCAACCCGATCCCCTGGCCGACTCCACGTCCGAAATCATTCAGCACATGAACACCGACCACAAAGATGCGCTCGTCTTGCTTGCCCGGAGGTTTTCTCACATCGAGTCAACGGAAGCAACCATGACAACAGTCGATCGGCTTGGTTTTCAGGTCCGGTTGCGGACGCCGGATGGTATGCGGGGCGCTCGTATTGCATTCTTGCGAGAAGTGAGCAATCCGGCAGAGACTCGGAAAGTCTTGGTCGAAATGATGCAACAGGCGCGCTCACAGACCGAGTGAATCTCCATATCTGGTCGCGGTAGGGACAACCCTTGCGGGTTGCCACCGGGTGGCCGGGGGCGGTCACCCGCTCCCCGGCTCCCACAGAACGTAGCATGCAGATTTCCCGCACTACGCTCGTCAGAAGTTGCTTCACAGCGCGGCGATAGCTTGCAACTCCGAGTAAGGAAGATATCTGCGACAACAACAGAGCGTGAACCGGACGTAAGCGAGTATCGAGGGAAAATCGCCACGATAGAACAAGAATTTTTCACCGTGGACGAGGTCGCCAAGATGCTCAAAGTCAGCGGGGATACTGTTCGATACTGTTCGCGCCGATTCGAAAACGAACCCGGTGTTATTGATCTGGGTGTGCCCACACGTCGCCAAGAGGCGCTATCGAGTGTTCAGGATTCCCGCCGCCGTGTTGAATCGCTTCCTCCACAAGAAGCGAGTGGCGTAAAGCATTAAAGGGCGGCTATCTGTCAGAGAGACCAACGCCCTCGAAGGCGATTAGCAAACCTTCGTGACGCGCACTCTGGCCGCGCACCGAGACCTTGTCTAGCCGCGCAGCCGCGTACAAGCCGGATCGGAAACGATTGCGCCTGCGCTCGTCAGTGCCGACACCCCGCACAACAGGCGCATGGATCGTTCCGCCCGACCGTCGGAATGCTGCGTCGGGTTTCACGCCGATTTTGTCGAGCGATGTGCTAAATCTGGGGCTGTCTGTCAGTCCTCAAGAAAGTCCGCCGATGATCTTCCGATACTCAGCTTCGGTGAAAGCTTTAAGTGTTTCTGTCGTCACATTGCCCAGTGCGCCCACCGACAGAGAAAACTTGGCACAAGCTTCATCATTGGGAAACTCGGAAATTAGCACGGCGTCATACTGTCCCATCGTCAAGTACCAACTGTGAATCTTCCCTCCTGCTTTCTCGGCGGCTTTCTTGGCGGCATCGAGTCGCGTAGGGCTTTCTTTGATCTTTGCCATCCCCTGCTGGGTGTAACGAAGCAGCGATACGAAGTGTGGCATACCGTTTGTCCTCCTTTTTCAAGGTCGAGCAAAATTACACAGTTTCCAAGAGCTAAGGTCAAGTCTCAGCATTCTTGCCTTCAGAAGCCAGATCGCGAAAGACTCGCAAGCAATCCCGAATGCCTCCGCTGCGGACGATCATTGCGAACGGCAATGCCGAGTGCCTTTCTGCCCGATCAGCACCAGCAGGCGCTTGCCCCGCGTGATGCCCGTGTAGATCAAATTTCGCTGCAGCAGCATGTAATGTTGCGTGGCAAGCGGGATCACGACTGCTAGGAACTCCGAGCCCTGCGACTTGTGGATCGTGACCGCGTAAGCGAGAGACACTTCGTCCAGTTCGCCGAAGTCGTATTTCACCACCCGGTCGTCGAAGCGGATCGCGACCTGCTGCTCGTGTCCGGTGTCAACTATTCTTTCCCTTCAACGACGACTAGAGTTCCCGACGGATACTGCTAACTCTTGCTCTCCTTCTTCTCCTTATCCATGCCTGAGATGTCGTGGTTGCTGGCAGGGCCGGAGCGGAGCCCCTCATGGGCGGAGCGGAGGGCCTGCCAGCCACCACGGGCGGCCGACCGCCGCCCCTCAGTTGACTTCGCCGCCGTCCGGCACCGTGTCCCGATTCTTCTTGGCTTGCTCCATCCGGTAGCTCGGGATGTTCAGCTCCAGGATGACGCAGTGGTGCACTAATCGATCAATAGCCGCCGCCGTGGTCATTCGTTCGCCCATGGGCTTCGTCAATCTCGTAGATCGTGCAAATGTTCGGATGGTTCAGAGAGGACGCAGCCTTGGCTTCTCGCTGGAAGCGGCTGAGGGCTTGCGCGTCGTTGGCGAGTTCGTCGGGAGGAAACTTCAGGGCGACGCGGCGACCGAGCTTCAGGTCTTCCGCCTCGTAAACCACACCCATCCCGCCGCCGCCGATCCTGCTGAGGATGCGGTAATGGGACACCGTTTGACCTACGGGTTGGGAGGGCGCGGACACTGGCTAGGACATGTCAGGTGGGCACGGGGGCAAGGTCAACGCTGGTACTTGGTACGAGTAGAATGTCACACAACAAGCGGAGGTTATATGGCGATTCGCGTTCGTCTTGCGTCGTTGAGTCTTCTCGTTACCGTAACGTTATCCGCTCAGACCACTTCCGCTCCAGCCCAGACTCTTATCGGGCAAGGGTGGGGCGTCGATCACGTCGGTGTTGGAGTCCGTGACCTTGCCCAAGCCCAACACGACTACGAACGGCTTGGTTTCAAGGTCAGCAAGGGTGGACACTTTCCCGGGGGCCTTTCCAATTGCAGCGTCAGTCTCCAAAATAACAGCTATTTGGAACTGCTCTCTGTCAACGGAGGCACGTCTATCGCACACAGCGACGCCTCGGAGGTCGCTGAGTTCGTGACAAAGCACGAAGGCGCTATGTTCCTTGGCATCGACGTTTCGTCTGCCAAAGCTGCGGCGGACTACCTGAAAGTTCACAACTTCGACGTGACGGGCCCCGACCCCGGCAGCATCAGGAAGGAAGGTGAGACCACACCGCCTCCCCCGATGTGGTATGACGTGAGCACTGCTGACAAGCCAGCAGCCAACAAAGAGGGATTCACCATACCCATTTTCCTGATCGAATACCTTTCCACCGCTTGGAAGGACAAAGCCCGCGCTGAGGGGCGGATGGATCATCCCAACACGGCTACGGGCATTCACGCGGTTTGGTTTGCCGTGCACGACGCGGGAGCACAGTTACGCACGCTTCGCGATGCTGGCTTCGAAGGTGGTGAATCCCGCGAGGCGAAGTTCCTCAATGCCCACGGACGGGAAGTGAAGGCTGGTCAGGGGGTGCTCGTGCTTCTGGAGTCGAGCGACAAGAGCGGCCTGCTTACAAATTATCTATCCGATCATGACGAAGGAATCATCGGTCTCAGCATTGAAGTGGCCGATCTGCCCAAGGCCCGCCAATTGGGTGAGTCCGGCACGGGGAGAAAGCTGGAAACCTACAAAGGCTTCTATGGAGCGTAAGCGTTTGACCAACACACCTGTTTGAACACCGTTCCATATTGCCTGCCGCAGCAACCCAAGGTCGTACCGTAAAGGTTGCCTGCAGAGTCCATGATCAGGCCGGTTTGAGGATTTTGACCGTCCGTCCCGCCGGCGAAGCTATAGAGGACCCTTTCGGTCCACGTTGTTCCTTCACGACTGAGCTCGAACACGACACCGTACTCATTCGCGCCGCCGCCGGCCGCAGTACCGTAAAGGTTGCCCATGCTATCGACCAAGACAGGGCCAACTGGGGATCCCCCATCCGCCCCCCGGTGAAGCTGTAAAGCACAGTTTCGTTCCATCCTCCGTTGCCGTTTGGAGACAGCTCGAATACGATCCCCTGGCCGTCGTATCGATCTCGCAGACCTCCGAAGGGAGTTGTGCCAAAGAAATTACCGGCATCATCAGGGGTGAGGCCTGCATAGGGAAAGCCGCCATCGCTGCCGCCGGTGAAGTTGTGAAGCACAGTCTCAGTTCGGGCCTGCGCTGGCCAAGCAGCAATCAGCATAATTGCAGAAAGCACGGCCAGCGTGAGAGCGGCGTTTAATCTGCCTTCGGTTTCACTTTTGGTCCTTGCGGAGTACATGCGGCCTCTCCTTCGTGGCATGATGACGAGTTACCTTTCGTTCAGTTTCGGGCGACTGGTTCCGGCGGGGACTCTTGTACGAGTCACGCTCGACGGGCACTCACAGCCGCCATGCACCGACTCATTCCGGCCCGGAGGTGAAGTATTAAATAGGACGAGTCGGGGAGAACTTAAACGGCGATAATTCTTCTCCAGCGATTGGTGGGTGTCAACACAAAAACTCGAGGAGCAAAGATCAAATAGCCCACTTTGTCTGTCGGCGGCACCACGATTATCAGATTCCCCGTATGGACGTGCTTCGCGTCGATCCCAATCAAGGCTGGCACCTTTCTCGAGGCGACGACCCGTGCGAGTTAGGCAATCCTGTCCCGTCACTGGCATTCACTCCCGGACATCAATTCCCTCATCTTGACTGGAGCTCCAGCCGCACCTTGTGTCGAAAAATCAGGCCCCTGGGTACTTGTGGCCCCCAGGGTCGACGGCCGTTTCGATCTTTGTATGCCTTGGCCCTGATAGCAACTGCGCAGAAACTGATATAACTTCAATTCTAAATTCGATTCCTGGGTTGCCCGTCCCCGTCGGGCAGCCCTACCTGGGGGACTTATGTTTCAGCTCTTGCGCCGCCTGTGGGCGGACGAAGTAGGTCAGGACATCGCTGAGTACGCCGTGATGCTAGCCGTAATTTTGGTGATCGTCATCGGTGCCATCCGTTTGATCGGCGGCAATGCGAACAACGTATTCTCGGCTGCCGCGAGTAACATCCAGTAGGTGTTCAACTTCGGTCCTTGATTCTGAGCTGCTGGATCAACGACAAATTCCGCTGCCCCGGCGGGGCTCTTACCCTGCAATTGACATGGTCACCGCGTGGAGCACTGGTACCGACTTCGTCCGGGTGTTCCCGTGTGGTCCGATTGGTGGGGACAGGCGCTCCACCCATCCAAAGCGATTCGTATCCGTAAAGAAACCACGCCACTTGCCTCGCGTCTCCCGTCAGCCACGCGTTGTTTGGCACGCTGACCCTGCAGTGGCGGACCTATGCGCTGCGGTCAGAACATTTTCAGTTCTTCGCCGATCCGCCGCGTGATTTCTTACTCCTGATCGTTGGCTACAACGAACTGTTTGCCGCGAAGGATCGTCAAAACGGAATCGTCTTTGCCTTCCTTTAACGCCAGAAGGGGACCAGTAAACCGATATGCAAGGACATGTCCAGTGCGATCCCGGCCCCATAAGGTGCCACCTCTAGTAATAGCCAATGGCCATCGCCGGATTGAATGTCAATTATTGTGCTTGACAGGGCAGCACAAACGAAAGTAAAAGTTACAAAACGCAAGTATCCGAAATATCGCCGTCTTTGGACTCTTGCCGGAGGCTGTCCATGCGAGTTCCAGGAGCTGAAGGTTGGCGGGTCCGCCTTCGGTTATATTCCACCGTCCTCGTTTCGGTCATCGCAATTCTAGGTCTGGCGTTGACCGCTTGGGGCCAGGGCGCATATCGGGCGCAGTTGCGGGGGATTGTTTCCGATGCCTCGGGAGCGCTGGTGGCTCATGCGACGGTGACCATCCGCGACGCGGGCACCAACATTGTCAGGTCCGCGCGCACCGACGAGAAAGGTGAGTATTTCTTCACCGAACTTCGCCCGTCTACCTACGCCGTGAAGGTCGAGGCCACCGGCTTTCGCGCCGTGGAGAAGACCGGCGTGGTTCTGGCGGTTGATCAGGAATCGTCGCTGAACTTCAAGCTGGATATGGCCGGCACATCGACTACGGTCAATGTAACGAGCACGGCTCCGCTGCTCGATACGGACAACGCGACGCTGGGCACGGACATCACCAGCGAATACGTGAAGGAACTCCCGCTGATTAATCGCGACTTCTTCGCCCTGATGTTCTTGTCGGCGGGCGTGACCGAGGTTGCAGGGTCGGGAACGCAGGATAACTACCCTTCGGGCACCAATTTCGTCTCCAACGGGCAGCGTAATGCCACCGCTGAAGTACGGTTGGATGGCGCTTTGATCAGCGCGCCCGAACAGGGTGAGGGCGGAAACACCAACGTCTACTACGAGCCATTGATTGAAAGCGTGCAGGAGGTCAAGGTTGAGAACAACAGCTTCTCTGCGGAGTTCGGCAACAACGGCGGCACCGTCGTAAACATGGCGCTGAAGAGTGGAACAAACGCCTTCCATGGCAGCGGCTGGTATTTTCTCCAGCGTCCCCAAATGGACGCCCGCGATTTCTTCAACCCGGCGCCCAATCCCAAACCTGATTCAAAGCGCGATCAAGGAGGTTTTACTCTCGGCGGCCCGATCAAGAAGAACAAAACATTCTTTTTCGTGGATTTCGAGAAAGTCCGCAGCATCTCTGCGGCCAGCTACGTCGCGACGGTGCCGACCCTAGCGGAGCGAACTGGTGATTTCTCGGCGACGGCGAATAATATCTACGACCCGACGACCTGCGGAAATCCGTGCGTGTCGAGGTTGCAGGTCGGCGTCGCGAACAGCGGGCCGCTAAACGTCATCCCGGCGAACGAGATCGACCCCATCGGGCAGGCCGTCCTCAATCTTTACCCGCAGCCCACCAACGGCAACGAACTCAATAACTTCGTTTTCACCAACACAGCCAGTGCACCGGATTACCAGTTCGACATTAAGATAGACCATCAGATCAACGACAATCAGCGCATTAACGGCCGCTACAGCCGCGGCTGGAGCAACTATACGAGCCCTGAAGTCCTCGGGGACAGCTTCGATAATGACGGAATCGCCAACGGTCCAACAACCGCGCAAAACGGCTCGTTCGAATACATCTGGAACATCAGCCCACGGATGGTCTGGACAAGCCACGCGGCTGTTGACCGTGTGCATGAACTATCAACCGCCGGTATTCCTTCAATCTCCAGCTTCAACGCCTCGCTGCCAAGCGGCGTTCAGGGATTGCCTTCCGTGCTACAGGACGCCAATGGGCTGGACAATATGCCTTCCTTTTACATGGTGGGCCTTTCGCCCTGGACCGATCTCTTTGATCAGTGCTGCATCAACACCACCTTTGCACATACTCTGTACAGTTATTCGTCACAGCTCATTATTTCCAGGGGCTCGCACCTCATCAAAATCGGAGGGGAGCAACGACTTTTCTACAATAACTTCTTTCAGCCGCCGAATCCTACAGGCTCCTTCAACTTCAGCGACTACGTGACTTCACCCACTCCCAATAGCGATACCGATGCGTCCGGAAATCCGACCGGGAATCCATTCGCCAGCCTTCTCTTTGGTTACGCCGACAATATAAACCCGTACCCGTCGGAACCCACTGCGTTGACCGTTTATCCCTCGGTGGCGAACCGGTCGGTAGAAACCGGATTCTATTTTCAGGATGACTGGAAAGTAAACTCGAGATTTACGTTGAATCTCGGCCTGCGTTACCAGTGGAGCACGCCTTATAACGAACGCCACAATCGGATCGAATTCAGTGATTTCACCGCCGACACGGGCGTCAATCTGAATGTGAGCAGCGCCCAGGCCGCTCTCCAGCCGTACGGCGTGAATTTTCCATCGTCTGAGGAACTGTACGGAACGACGCTGTTCCCCACCTCGAGCATGAGAAGCGTTCCGGTGTACCGCAAGGACCTTGGACCAAGACTTGGTTTCGCCTACATGGTCGATTCGAAGACCGTGGTGCGCGGCGGGGCGGGCATTTATTTCGGAATGAGCCCAGCTACGAACTTCCAATATCCCGGAACTGCTTTCCGCACCACCGCCACCATGTTTTTTACCAATGACAATTTTGCAACTCAATCCGCGACCCTGGAAAATCCCTTCCCCGGGGGCTTCACTGGCCCTCAGGGCACGATTTACGGGCCGTACGCGAATTGGGGGTACGTCAATAACAACGATCTCGGCACAACCTCGGCGCGAGATGCCAATATCTACCAGTGGAATATTGGATTTCAGCGCGAACTCCCCAGCCAGATTGTCCTCGGCGTGGACTACTCGGCTAACCGCAGCACTCATCTCCCATGGTCCGGCACGAACAACCGCGACTTCATTCCGTCAAGTTTGCTGGCGCAGGTTTCACAGGCTGCGCACTACAACTACGACGTAACGCAAGGCAATGGTATTGGAGCTTGTGATAACGCCGGTTGCGTGAGTAACCTTCTTGCGACCCAGGTGGCGAACCCGTTTTCCCCTATGTTCAGCACTCCCTGCGTCCCTTCGCCTCCTGCTCCCTGTTTCAACCAACCTGATTCGAACTACGGCAACCCGACTATCGCATTGGGAAATCTTCTGGATACCTACCCGCAATTTGCCGGAGACTTCGAAGGTTTGATGTTGGAGGAAGCCAATTCCTGGTACAACGCGATGCAGGTTCGTTTCGAGAAACGGGCTACGCACCACGTCAGCTTCGAAGGCAGTTACACGGTGTCAAAGTCGACCGACGATTCCTCCGCGGGTAGAAACAACTGGGTGGGGTCGCTTGGAGCCGGCCTTCCGCAACAACTGGACCGTCTTTTTCTAGAGCACAGCATCAGCGCCAACGACACGCCGCAGCGTCTGGCTCTTGCTGTAGTCGTAAACCTGCCCGTGGGCCGTCAGCAATGGATTGGCGGCGAGATGAACCGCGCTGTCGACGCCGTGGTCGGAGGCTGGTCGATTGCTACCCTGATCACCGAACAATCGGGCCAGCCCATGGCGCTCTCCATGGCCAGTCCGCGTTTGGCGAACGGCAGCCAACGTCCGGATGTCTTGTGCTCTCAACTCAAGACTGGACTGAGCATGAATGCAGTTGCTTTGACTTACGCAAATGCGACACCGGCCGCTTTTCTTAATGCGAACTGCTTTGGCGATCCGGGCGACCAGAACCCCGGCAATGCTCCACGATACTTTTCTGGACTGCGCGTCGATGGCATCCACAACGTGGATCTCAACCTTTACAAGTCTTTCGTGCCGAAGGAAGGCATGAGGATCGAAGCGCGAGCGGAGATATTCAACCTGACCAATCATCCCCGTTTCGGCCAACCAACTTCGGATGTTGGAGATCCTTACTTCGGCACAATTTCGAGCGACGCGGCAGGAGAGTTGCCGCGGTATTTCCAGTTTGGATTGAGGTTCGAATTCTGAGCGCGGTTGCTTCAGAATGGACAGAGGTTTGGGCATGACAAGCGTGCGGCGCACAAAGCTCGGCAGATGCTTCTTCGTCCTTGGTACGGCCGTGGTTCTTGCAGTGGTTCTTACAACCGTGATGGCCGTGGGCCAAACCCGGATTGGCGTGCCATCCTACCAGGACCCAGGATCGACGCAATGGGCGGCGTGGGCGAAACCAGGAGCCAAGGCAGTCGGCATCATGATCGTCAATCTCAACAATGGAGACGACGAAACATACTATGCGAGCGTGGATCACGCGATCCGCGATGCCCGCAAACAGGGCATCCTCGTGCTCGGATATACCTACACCGGCTATGGCGCGCGAGATCCGAAAATCGTCCGGCGAAAGATCAATGCCGTGTATCGCAATTACCTAGTCGATGGCATCTTCTTCGATGAAGCACCGACCGACTGCAACGACGCCAACCAATTTTTCTCCACCCAGTTCCTGTATTACGAGTCCCTCACAAACTATGTGCGCGAGCAGGCGGGTGCGCGGATCACGGTGCTGAATCCCGGCACCTACAGTCCGAGCGACTGCTGGATGGGGATCACCAACATCCTGATGAACTGGGAAGACCAGGGGCTGACGAATTATCAGGATTATTACGTCGATTTTTCCTGGGTACACAAATATCCGCCCGACCGCTTCTGGCACATCATCTATGGCATGGGCGCGGACCAACTCCAAACGGCGTTGGACCTCGCGAAGCAACGCAATGCTGGTTGGGTTTACCTGACGCAGGAGACGGGCAATCCCTATGCCAGTCCGCCGGAATTCTGGGCCGCGGAAACGGCGGCGGTGAAACACCAAGGCGTGCAGGCTCCATTTGCCAGCGCCTGGCCGGACTCGTTCGATCCCCGCGGTGCTCGACTACTGGGCCGCACCTCGATTCGCTGGGATGGTGGGGGCGCGGCGAATTGGCAGATCTTTCTCGACACCGATCAGAATGCAAAGACCGGATACAACGGCGGTGGCATTGCCGTTGGCGCCGAATACCTGTTCGAAACCGACGGCAGCACAGCTCGTTTATGGCGGTACGCAGGTACGGGCACGGATTGGAACTGGAGAGAAGTTGCCGCGGACGCTGCGTTCGACATCGTCGATACCGAGGTTCAGGTCGCGAGCTTTGACACGACACGTCTCGGCGGCACGCAGGCTTTGAATTTTCAAATCCGCGCCTTGAACGCCGCCGGACAGACAACCTATGACAGTTACGTCTTGCCACTTAGTTTGAACAATACCGGGATGGTGTTCGACATCACGAACCACCGGCAGTAATCGGAAAGTACCTATGCAAAAGGGAGGCGCCTCGGTTGTGCTGGTGGTATTGGTTTGTCTAAGTGTGTGCTTGACGGGACAGAATGTTGCTCGCGATCAGAGTTCGGCGAATCCGGGTGCGACGAATCGGAGTGGGGCGGAACAAGACTGGACAAACCAGAACTGGACAAATTATGTCCGCATAGGTGCGTGGTCGCTGGTCCGTGACGACGCGGAGAGAATTGTCCGCGAAGCGAGCGAGGACCATGTCTTCGGGATCGAGGTGGATAACGACATTCCCGGTCGCTACGAGAGCCTCCTGCATCCGGAGGAGAAACTTGCCGCGATTCGCACCGTGGCTGAGCGCGCTCACAGAGCGGGAAACTACGCGTTCGTTTACATTGCGGGATTGGAGTGCATCACGGCCAACGCCGACCAAGTGCCACACTCTGTGGCCAAGGATCATCCGGATTGGTTGCAACGCAAGATCACTGGTGAGCCCGCCATCTTTGGTGGCGGCGACGCCTTCTGGATTAAGAAAGGTGACGAGGATGTGTGGATCAGCCCCTATGCGACGGCTTGGCGAAAGATCTACATGGAGCGCGTGCGTCAGATCGCAGCGACTGGGATCGACGGCATCTACGTCGACATCCCATACTGGATGACGCACTTCGATGGCTGGGAAGACACCTGGGCCAGCTTCGATGATGCGACCGTCGCAGCCTTCCATAAGCAAACCGGACTGGACGCACGGAGCGATTTGAAGCTGGGCGATTTTTCGGATCCAAATTTTCGTCGCTGGGTCGATTTTCGGATTCAATCACTCACCGATTTCATGCGGGAGATCGACCAGACGGCAAAGGCTGTGAATCCTAAGATTAAAACGATTCCGGAGATTTACCCGGGCATTGAGGAAGAAGCGGTTCGCGTTGGAGCCGATGTCTACAGCCTGTACGCGGTGAACGATGCGGTTGCGCACGAGTATGAATTTGGCAACGGCGATCATATGGCGGCATCGCGAACACCGTTCGACTGGTTTCGTTACCAGATCGGCATGCAGACGTTCCGCGCGTTCGCCCAAGGCAAGGCAACATGGATTTTGAATTATTCGTGGGATGGTGACCCCAAGGTTCGTGCCTCCGAAGCGATGCAGAATCTGTTTATGTCAGAGGTGATGGCGGGCGCGAATGTGTGGGATGCGAAAACGCATGTGATGTCCGGCTCGAACGATCTGGCCACGCGGAAGCAAGTTTTTGCATGGATCGCAGCGCACGAGAAGACGTTCTATCGTCCGCGAACGGCGATTGATCCGGTCGGCGTCTACTTTTCTCCGGCTACGCGCAACTACTTTACGAAAGAGTTCCTTCGCTCCTACCAAGGTACGCTGTTGCTCCTGATGCAAAGCCACCGCGAGTATCAGATCGTGACGCCGAGAACGCTCGGTTCTTTCCGGGGCAAGAATTTGATTCTGCCGGATGTTCGCATCCTCGCAAGAGAGGAGACCGCTGCATTGCGAAAGTATGCCGGGAGCATTGGTAAGATCGTTGCCACTGGCGCCGTGGGCGAAGAATTACAGGGGCAAGCCAATATAATCCACGTAGCGGACTCACCGGGAGCCCGCTACATGATATTGGCGGAAAGTCACTTCGACGATTGCTCACCAAATAGTGAAAAGGATTTTCTGGACAGCTTGGGTCGGGGTGAGATTCGAGTAAAGGCATCGCCGATGGTGGCTGCGCAAATCGCGTCCGTGGACGGCCGACCGCACGTGTTTTTCGCTAATTTTCTGGGCCTGCGTGCCAAAGAAAACGCGGTACAGACTCCCGAAAGCCATGCTGAGATAATCGTGCCGGGCAAGGTGCGGGGACACTTCTTAACATTCCTCGGCGACGAGACCACGATCATCGGTCGTTTCGAAAACGGCAGCACGCACTTCGATCTGCCGGAAATCAGAAAAGGTGCAGTGGCCTGGTTTGAGCCCGCCGGGTCATAAGACCGCCGTTTCCGATCACACCAGAGAGCCCTCACAAGACCGCACAGAGGCAATTGTTGGCGACTACCAGTGAGAAAATCGAAGCGATAAATTTTCACAGGATTATCGCCGGTGCCGGCAAAGTCGAGATCACGGTGGCAGTGAAGCTGCACAGCACCGTCTAATTGGCCTTCGTTCACGAAACAAACATCATTCTCCGGGAACGGCGAGCTCAAATTCCTTCAGTCGCAAATCCGGCGGAAATGATTGTGCATGGCGGCATACCCATCGGGATCGGTATGCACCTTTGCCGGCACAGGTTGCGAAGAGCGCCTTCGACAACTTTGATTCGAAGGATTCGTTCTATGCTCGACCAATGGCCAAGGTGGTCATCTACCAAACGTTTTGTAGATGGCAGACTGGACCCTCGCAAGCATCTTGGCCTCACCGCGCATGACCTGCACTTCTTATGTCGTGCAGAGATTTATGTGGCGTCCGTCTCGGACCCACAGGAAAAACGGTGAAGAGAACGCTGCGGCAAGCCGCAATCGCATTCGTGAGCCGGATCAGCCAGCGGCGACCGGCTGCGGGTTTTGCTCTCCATACGTCAATGTGGTTTTACTGGTATTGGCCCGACTTTGCTGAAGCTGCCTCACCCATTGTTTCCACCACTTTGCAAACTCTTCATTTTGCTCAAGAACAAACCCCGCTGCTGCGGTTACTGCTTTGGAGCACTGCCAAGGGCGACCGAGTGGAAACCGTGCCAGTCAACAATGTCAACCTCCACGTTGCCTGCAGTTGGCTAAGAGGGGAGTGCATCAGATGGGCTGACTTAGTTCAGGGGATCTGAAGAGGGAGAAGAACTGCTCACTCATTCACAAGACTAGTCTTATTTCGAGGGCCGTGTAGCTGGCAAAACTGACAGTGCGCACCAGAGAAGGAAGTCAGCGACCTGAAGCACAAGGTTGGAAACCGACGACCATCCACAGACACGCTGAGGGGGACGCATGAAATGGAACTCGGTAGAAGGGGCAAGGACCCCGAGCCATCATCGCATTCCTTGCTATAAGCAAGAGCAGCAACGGCAACCTTGGATGAACTTAACCGATGCCGCTGCTCTGCTCGATATAAGTCCGAGAACCCGGGATGTGCTGACGATTCTGCTAGATGAGTTTGTTGATGAGCCGTGAGAACATCGGTTGACGAGCAATCGCACTCAAAATCCCCGGAAAAAGGGCGAATTGACGGCGGAATCGTGTGCTAACGTCTGTTTTCGTCAACGATCCAATCCAGTGCATTTGGAGCACTCCTAAAACTCTCCGCTGCGGTCAGCAGGATCGTCACTTTCTGCGCAGAAGATAACTTCTTCGTTCCGCCCCAATAGGACAGCAGCTTTTCGCCTTCGCTCTGGATTTCACCGATCGTCCGTGGCCGCAGATTGCCGGAACCGGGAAACAACAGATACAGAATTCCGTCAGACGCACCTCCGTGACGCGCATCGGACCAGATCCCGAGGGCGTCGGCCAGCGCGACCGAGCCTTCACCTAAAGTCCCAATATCCGCATAGATTGCGAAGGACGATTTGCCGTTCCGGAGGTTCATGACGACTGCGAAATCCCCCAACCGCGCCGCTCCGCGGTCCGCTACGTCGTCGGGCAACACTACATAAGGGATCTTCGATGCGTCCACATATCCAGTTGGGTCAATGAACGTCTTGGTTTCGTCTGAAAGGGAGGTGCATGAGATGTAGTAACCGGGGAAAGGATCGCTCTCTTGCTGAATCAACGGACTGCCTTCTCGATCAGTAATGATGCCGTTCCAATCGCCTGGCGCACCAGCATTCGCCAATTCATCAAGTCCCGTGTCATCCGGATTGTAAGCATTCGGAGCGCCGTCCGCATCGATCGCCATACCCGAAACGAAAAATAGTGCTTGGCTATCCGGCAATTGACAAACCGGCACTTCAAAATGCTGCCCGCCTCGATCCCATGCCACAAGGTCCAGCAGTATCGATCTCGCACTGGCGCAACTGTTCGCCCGTTCCTGCGCTCTAGGTTCGGCGGTGTGCTTCCATGCGCCCTCGAAGTTTCCACTCAAGTCGGCTCGGAGCGACTCGATGTAGGAGTCGAGGCTCGGTTCACGGCTTTGCGCGGCGGAGACATTGGAAAAGACGCCAAGCGAAAGCAAAACTACTGCGAACAGGACTCTCATTTTCATCTCGTGCATCCTTGTCAAAGTTAGGGCCAGCACAAGTGATGGGGAATATCGCGCTGCCTTTATCATATGAGAAGGTCACAAGGCCTTTTGGAAACTGTCACAATTGCCAGTACCAGCCAAAACCCGGGGTCGGTCGATCTTGCCAAGCAAAAGGGGCGTGGAGATATGGAAACGCTCCGCGTTTCCCACATCCCCACACCCCCGACGACGACTACGAATAAGTGTCTAATAAGCCGTTACAGTAACATTCTGCTCGGTACAAAAGATCAGTCAGGGTAGCAAGACCTCTGACGGATCCGGTACTCAGTCTTAGTTCCCGAGCTTGGTGCGGACCACTTTCAGGCCAAACGCGGAAGCAAGCGATAACAAGCCCAAGAAGCCAATCAAAGGCAACGGGCTTCCCGTCTTGGGTAGCTCTGCGGGCACGGCCTCAGCCACGGCTGCGGGCGGCGTGGGCACTGCCACGATCAAGATCGGAACATCGGCTGGCGGTGGCGGCGGCATCGTGCCGGTCGCCTTCATCTCTTGCTGAACCACCGTGACCGGCTCCTCCACCACTTTGGTGGCCGAAATCTTCATTCCCTTTTTCAAGCCCCAGGCATCCACCATTTGTCCGTCAACATTGAATTTCTGATTCTTGGGAATCGTGAATTGCTGGTTCGTGCCGTCTTCCATCGTCAGAATGACGGAACTGGGTGGGTTCACATGCCACACCTTCCCCGTAACGCTCTTCACCGTGGTAATCGTCTTGGGAGTAGTCCGGGTGGTGATGGTTCGCTCGACCTTCATGCCCACCTGCAAATCATGAACTCCGAGTTCCTTCCCGTCGACCGTAATCTTCGCCGAGTCCGGTACGTTGTCAAAATAACGCAGGGAACCATCTTCCATCTTGACCACGACGTTGTTGCCTGAGACGTAAACAATCTCGCCTTTCTCGACCTTGGTGACCACCGAAGCCTTGTGAGCGGTTGTCGATGTTGAGGTCTGCACCTGTGCGGTCATGCTAAAGGTGGAGGCCAGACAAAGTACCCCTACTGCAAGCACTAGCGACCATTTTGTTTGTGCTGTTCTTGAGTTCATTGCGTTTTCTCCTTAAATTTGTGTTCCTGAACCGCGCGTATCTGAATTCTGTATGAACGATAGCGTTCTTCATCACGGGCGCGGTTTGATCTTCAATCATCGACGAACGAGGCGCTATCGAGCGGGTCGCAAGGCGGGCCGACTCTGAGTCAACGGGGTAAGTCTAGGTTGGTCGGCGCACTTCGCCTACTGACAAAACCGACAGCGCATGGTCTGCTACCCTCCGCCGGAAAAGCGGACATATCACGTGCTAATTCGACCGGACATTTGATGTGCTAACGACAGGAAGGCACGTGTCGGTTGACAAGCCCGCGAAAACCGGCATATAATGTCCGTCGATTTGGGTTAGCCGCCACGCGCGTTCCCCTCCCTCGAGCGCGGGGGTTTCACTCTACAAAACGGGAGGTTCCCATGTCGAAGATCTCTCAATTGGCACTCTCGTCTGCCCTGACCGCCCTTCTGCTCGCCGTGGTGTGCGGAAGCGCGGCGGCGCAAAAGCACATTACCGGGAAACTGAAGGATGGCGCTACCTATGTCATCGACGTTCCGGCTAGCTGGAACGGCACCCTCCTTCTTTATAGTCACGGATATGTCGATCCGGGAGGGTCGAATCCTGCGGAAGATGTGGGCGATTCGGTCACCGGTGGCTACCTGCTGGGCGCGGGATATGCGCTGGCCGGCTCCTCCTACGCTTCGACCGGCTGGGCCGTGCAACAGGCGATTCCCGATCAGATGTCAACGCTCCAGGTTTTTCAGACCGACGTCGGAACTCCCACCACCACCATCGCCTGGGGACACTCTCTCGGGGGCATGATCACCGCCGCGCTGGTGCAGGAGTACCCGAGCAGCTTCAACGCCGCGCTTCCCATGTGCGGGGTCGTAGGCGGCAGCGTGGGAACCTGGAACGAGGGACTCGACGCCGAGTTCGCCTTCAACACGCTGATCGCGGGCGGGGCTCTGCAAGTGGTCGACATCTCTAACCCAACCCAGAATTACACCGACGCGGAACAGTTTCTTGTCGCGGCCCAAGTCACGGCCCAAGGTCGGGCGCGTATTGCGTTGACGGCGGCTCTGGCCGATGTGCCGGGCTGGTACGATCCCACTTCTCCGGAACCGGCGAAAACCGACTACACCGACCAGCAAGCCAACCAGTTTCAATGGCTGGAAAATGTTGACTTCGCTTTCGTATTCGCCTTCCGCGCCGACCTGGAAACGCGAGCCGGGGGCAATCCTTCGTTCAACAACGGCGTAGATTACGAAACGCAATTGAAGAACTCCGCCGATTATGCGGAAGTGAAAGCGCTATATAAAGCCGCCAAGCTGAACCTGAATGATGATCTGGCCGCGCTGGCCGCCGCGCCGCGAATCTCCGCGACGCCGGCCGCACTCACTTATCTGTCCGATTACATTATCTACAACGGCCAGTTGCCCATCCCCGTGCTGACCATGCACACCGTCGGCGACGGATTGGTGCCGGTGCAAGAAGAGAATGCGTATGCGAAGGTTGTGGGTGAGGCGGCAGACACCGCGGAGTTGAAACAAACCTTCATTCAACGTGCCGGTCACTGCGAATTCACGCCAGCGGAAACTATTACCGCCTTGAAAACACTGGAACTCCGTTTGTCGAGCGGAAAGTGGAAAGATATCTCCCCTGCGGACTTGAACAAGGAGGCGAACGCGCTCGGCTCAAGCTATAACATTCTCGAGATTAACGGCGAGCCGGTGGCCACGTCGCCGGAATTCGTGACCTTCAAACCGGGAGAATTTCTGCGGGTTTACGACACGTTTACGCAGTAGTCGATAGCGGAGCCGATTCGCATCTATACCGGTACCGCCGCTTTCCGCTTCGGATTGAAGAACGACAATGGCACCACCCGAACCGAGCATTCGATCCAGAATCTGGTTAATCTATTGTGTAGGGGCAAAACACAATGACGATCCAGGTCGAACTCAACGCGGAAATAGAGGCGCAACTCGTCGCGGAAGCTCGTGTCCAAGGCATATCTTTGGAAAAGGTGGCGGAACGTCTCTTGCAGGAAGCTTTGGCTTCTCGCTCTGTGCCTCAAGGGAATCTGATTTTGGAAGGATTTCATGCCACGCTCCATGCTCTGTCAGCAGGTTCCGAGGGATTGCCGAATTTGCCCACCGAGAGCTTCACGCGCCAGAGTTTCTACGAGGATCGCGCCTAAACCGCAGGCACGCCATACTTCATTGACAGCAACGTCCTTCTTCGTTGGCTAAATCCGGATGATCGCGATTATCCCCTCGTGGTTTCCGCGATTGATGCTACTCTCCGGCGCGGCGCTGTGTTCTGTTACACGTCACAGAATGTTGCTGGATTCTGGAACACTTGTACTCGTCCACTTGACCGCAATGGGTACCCTGCTCATGAATGTGTTGACCGACCATCTTTGCCATGTCCGGCTTGCCTGAAATGGACGGGCGACGGTTTTGCCAGAGTTAAAAGCAATACCCAATGCTCTCCGGGTCTCGACATGAAAGAACTTGAGCTAAGACTCGGGCCGCCGGTCTATCGACGATTACCTTCGTAATGCCCTAACCCGGCGAAATCTAGTAAACCACAGCCTGCCCGGTGCAAATAGACATTAGAAGTTTCTTAGAACGGAGAGGTCACAATGCACTTACCCTCCCTCATCGGCAACGCACCGCCAAAGCCACCCGATCCATCCTCCTTCCCTCAACCACGAAGTTTAGCTGGCTCGCCGAAGTCAGCCCTGCTCGTTGAGGACGCGGAATGTTTGTCGAGTTTCTTGCGAAGGTACTTGGAAGAGGAGGGCTATTCCGTCCGTACAGCTTGCAGCAGTGAAGAAGGGTTCCGCTTGTATCGGGAGTTTGGACCGTTCAACGTCGTGCTCATCAATTATTACGTGCCACAACATAAGGGTCTTAAGATTGACCCGATTGAGCCGCAGACAAATGGAATCGAGCTTGCGTTAGCCATACGTGCGATCAATTCAGCACAGGGCATGATCGTTGCAGCTATCTCTTTTCGAAGCGCCAGCGACGTTCCACGTCCGCCAGAAGCGATGGACATCCCGCTTCTCGTTGATCTCAGCATTTCCCAGTTGCGGCCATTGTTGGAGACGATCGAAGTACATCGGGCGATCAATGCCCTGACCTCCGCAGAGTTGCTGAGGCTACAGCAATTCGGCAAGTCACTGATTGGACTTCTCGGACGTGCCGCAAGTGGCAATTGGGAAGACTTGTTTGGGGAAGCTTTACATCGAAGCTTGATCGGGGCTGGCGACCCTCAAAACGGCAGACATTGGAACAGAAAGATACCGTTCGTGCAGCACTTGGCGGGGGCGATGAGAAGCATAGCAAGTGTGTGGAAGCGCCAAGGCAGGGCGCAGAAAACCTATCTGATATCGGAACTGGCAGTTTGCGATTCGGAGGGACAAGAACATTCGCCGCTTGATAACGTGCCTTCACTGTTCGAGCCGACAGATCAACGTCTGATGGAAAAGGCAGAGGAAGACAGGATTCTCGCAATATTCGAGGACGACCCTGAAGCTAGCTTGGTTCTCAGAGGTTGGATGGATGGTCTAAGCAAGGGCGAGATCATGGCGAAGTGCGGTCTTGCCGGACGGAGATATGCAGCCGCAATAAAACGAATCCGAGTGAAGCTTGCTGCACAGGAAAATTAATTGGGGTCAACTAAATGATGCATAAGAACGATCACGATGACATTTTCGAGAGAATCGCGGACGAGTTGACTAATTCCGCACTTAGCCTCCCAGATAAAGCATTCCTTGTCGAAGGGACGAACGCCGAGGAAGAGGCTGAATTCACTCGCGTGGTGCTACGCGAAGCCTTACAGAAGCTGGAGATTGTGAACAGACATCTGTCGAATCTTGGGCACAGGCTTTACCCAAACGAATGGCTTCGCGGGTCGTTTGGTTATAGCAATACGTGCGCTGCCTGTGGCTCACTCGTGAGTTTCAACACCAAAACTGGAGAGATGCGGGGAGACGCTTTGGATGGAAGGTGCTCTGAGAGGGATCAGTACACAATCCGCAGGCGTGAAGGTTCTCGAAGGTAATGCGTCTTTGGCGCTTGCCGCGAGCCGAGGAGAGATGCGATGACCGACCCCAGCGTCCAGGCAGTGAGGGAGTGGCTTCGACATCAGCCGTTCAGTCTCAGAATAGTCACACTCCTTTTGCTTCTGGAGGACGCCGTCGAAGAGGAGTTCGGGAAGGAGACGATGAACAGTTTTGACAGCGATCTTAAGTCGGCCCTCCGGAAGCTGCCACCGCCGGAGCGAAACATAACTAATTAGGTGCCTGATCGCATGTATGCACTAAAGAACTATGTCCTTGCAGTCCGTGGTGAAAGTCTGGATGCGCGGGTGGAAGAAAGTTGAACGAATCCACAGCGTTGGTTCGTACACTGCGGTCATGGCAATGGGGAAAAGAATCAAGCAGCGGCGAGAGCAGACTGAGTTCTGGGTGGCGCACACGGAGTTGCCACGAACTGCGGGGCATCCGTTTTATGAGCGTCTGAACCAGTTGTTGGCCGAGCGGGGGTTCGACGAGTTCGTCGAAGGCGAGTGTGCGCGATTCTATGCGGAGACGATGGGTCGGCCGTCGTTGACGCCGGGGCGGTACTTTCGCCTGCTGCTGATCGGCTATTTCGAAGGCATCGACGGGGAGCGTGGGATTGCGTGGCGGGCGGCGGATTCGCTGGCGCTGCGGCGGTTTCTGGAGTTGGAGTTGAGCGAGCAACCGCCGGATCATTCGACGATTTCGCGGACGCGGCGGTTGATCGACGTGGAGACGCATGAGGCGGTGTTCGGCTGGGTGCTGGAGTTGCTGGCGGAGAAAGGATTGTTGAAGGGCAAGACGATTGGTGTCGACGCCACGACGCTGGAGGCGAACGCGGCCATGCGGTCGATTATGCGGCGCGACACGGGCGAAGGTTACGAGGAGTTTCTGCGGCGGCTGGCCGAGGAGTCGGGGATCGCGACGCCGACCAGGGAGCAGTTGGCGAAGCTGGACCGCAAGCGGGCGAAGAAGGGATCGAACGACGATTGGGTGAATCCGCACGATCCGGAGGCGGGAATCACCAAGATGAAAGATGGGCGCACGCACCTTGCTTACAAGGCTGAGCATGCGGTGGATCTGGAGACGGGAGCGGTGGTGGCGGTGACGGTGGCTACGGGCGACGCTGGCGACACGGAAACGATTTTGGAGACATTGCCGCAAGCGGGCGAACATCTCGCGGAGGTCGCGTGTGCGACCAACAACGAAGAAGTCGGCGAGCGCGTGCAGGCGGAAGGGCCGGTGGAAGCGGTGGCGGACAAGGGGTATCACAGCAACGACACGCTGGTGGCGCTCGGGGAAGCGGAAGTACGAACGTATATCTCGGAACCGGATCGGGGACGACGGCGATGGCAAGACAAGCCGGAAGCGCAGCAGGCGGTGTACAGCAATCGGCGGCGCATTCACGGCGAGCACGGAAAACAATTGCTCCGCCGTCGCGGAGAGTTGCTGGAACGCAGCTTCGCACACGCCTATGAGACTGGCGGGATGCGGCGCGTGTACCTCCGGGGACGGGAAAATGTTCGCAAGCGGGTGCTGATTCATGTGGGTGCGCTGAATCTCTCGCTGGTGATGCGGCAGTTATTGGGGAAAGGCACACCGCGCGGCTGGCAGGGTTACTCGGCCGAGGCGATGCTGGCTTGTTTGCGGCTGTGGATGGCACTGCTGGCGCAAGCCGAAGAAAGGATCGCCCTTCCGAACCTGAGGACGCCTGAGTACCCGGTGCAAGTCACAATTTTGCTGCTGTCCGTTGCGGGGTGAGCAAATCACTTCTGCCACGGGCTGCCTAGTCTAGGAGTCGCCACATGACCGAGCGCAGAGTCGATCACGCACGACGCAAGCGAGTCTCCGCGATGTCACCGGAGGAGATGGGGCAGGCGTTGCTAGTCTCCGAAACAACAGGGTTGCCGAACAGACGTGCGTTTGAAGAGCGCGAGGCGAGTCCGTGGGTAGCCATGTGCGATGTCAACGGTTTGAAGGCGCTGAATGACGGGTTCGGGTACTCTGCCGGGGACATTCTCATCCACCGTTTGGCGGAAGTGCTCACGAGTGTTGAGGTAGACGCCTACCACGACAAAGGCGACGAGTTTCTTTGCAGGGGAAACTCATTCCAAGAGCTAAATCACAAACTCTCAAAGGCACAGCACATTTTGAAACAGCAACCATTCGCCGTCGTTGCTCTCGACAGTCGTATTACGACAATCGCGGGCGCAGATTTCTGCTTCGGGATTGGAACGAACCTGTTCGAAGCAGAACGGTCGCTCAAGAACCAGAAGCAACTGCTGAAAGCATCAAGGTCAAGCTTCCCCAGCACGTTTTGACGATTGGAGTTTCTCAAATGGAGATCGGCAAACCGCAGGGCATCATCGTCGTGGGCGCAAGTTGAGCAGTTGATTGGTCAGGAGTTTGCACTGGCACGGTAAGCCCGAGGTTCTGGAGGAAACGATGGACACTAAGACACTGGTGGTTGGTCAGGACGTTCACCTGAAAGCGGGCGTTTACGGTCTCGCTGGCAGGGTGGTGAAGATCATGTGGTCGCACGCGGTCTGGAAATCTCTCGGTCTCAAGCCACGAGTGTATGTGAAACCTTACTATGGGCTACATTATCGAACTCCGGCTTGGATGAAGTCAGACTACTTTCGTCCTCGCTTGCTGAAATTCGACGACCAAGGCAAGGAGCTTGGGGAGAACCCGTTGTTTGAGGGTGGCCCTTGGTACATAACTGACGTATCTACGGAACGTCAGCAAGCAATGCAACAACACCAACCGTTTATCACATGGTGGAAGAGTGCCACTTAGCGCCGCATCAGACGAGCAACGCATGGCCTCAGCAGATCGGACACCGCAGGCACATTCTGCATCCCCGGATCGAGCCAGAAATCTTAGCTGTCGCTGGACGCTGCTTGCCAGCGGTAAGAAACGACACATCATCCGGACACGCAAAACCGCGTCGGTCACGGATTTCCGCACCTCAGGTCTTACTGTGCAGATGGTCCTGCGGCATTATTTGACTGGGTGCCCCGAGTTCCAAGCCCGATTGCCATGGCCATGTCTTTCGGATAGACCACGTCGCGCCCTCGGGCCAGAAAGTGGTAGTAAATCGACATCGCCGCTCCATACGATCCAAACCCGGCGGACACCATGCGCGAATGCGCAGCAATTCCCGCAATCATTCCGACCAACTTAAACCCCGAGGCCCCGCTCGCCGCGCCGCCTCCCGCTTCACCTAAGCTCTGTCCTCCCTGGCCGGCATCCCGGTCCGGAGACGCCTGTGAGGCTGCCAGCATCACTTGGATTCCGGTGATTAAATATCGAGTCCGCGGCGTCGTCACCTCAGCTCCACCTTCGGCGTCGAGCTTCAAGTGCTCGTCCTTTGCCACGGCCACACCTTCGAGATTCGTCTCGACCTTCTGCTCCAGCCCGTTCGGCGGCGCAACCTCACGGAACAGGATTCGCAACTGCCCGTTGCGTCCCAGCTGGCGCGCCGCGTGCACCTCCACTACTGAGCCTTTAATCACGCTGCCCTCCGGCAAAATCAGATGATCCGAAACCACCAGAGGTTCGGTTATCAGTGCCTCCACCGGATCTCCCTTCTTGGCAGTCGAAGAACTCAGCGCGGTCACCAGCCGCGCATGCACGACGCTTCCATTCGGAGGCGTTGTTCCAATGTTCGTAAGGGCCTCCGGCTTCACCGCCTCCGTTCCAAAATCTAGTGGTTGTAGTAAGTCCGCGTTGAAACTCGTCCCCTCATCGATGTACTGCGCATGCACGGGGAGCTGCGCCAGGGCGATCCGTTTCAGCTTGTGCATCTTTCCCGGTTCGTGGATCTGCTTCTGCAATTCGCTCCACTGCTGGTGGATCGCCTGCCGCGCCGCACTCACTTTCCCCCCTGCCGCATCCACTTTATTTTTCCTCTCTGTCTCACTCGCCGACACAAACCGCAGAACTCCATCTGGGGCTGGCGCTGCCACTGCTTGCAACGCCACACGCCGCCCGTCTGCCATCACGAGCTCGTCGAACTGCACATGCACATGCCGCGCCGGCGAGAAATTCCCATCCGTCGCATCCAGCAGCCGCGTCTTCCCTGGCACACTATCGATTGCCGAGACTTTTCCGTCAACCACTGTCCCCGCCTGAATCAGCAGCTTGTCGAATGCATACACCGGCTCCGTTGTTTTGCCATGGATCGCCTGCCCCACGCTGCGAACCCGCACCTCCGAATCCAGTGCGACCTTAATCGGTGTCCCAGCTGCCACGCTCATCGGCATCATCACCGGCGCGGCCTTCGCCTTTTCCGCCGTCGTCAGCGACATCGCTGCACTACTGGTCTGCGGTGTCCCCGCCGGAGGCCGCGGCCTCAGCGTCTGGGCAACACTCAGACTGCTGCACAAGCCAGCCGCCATCGCTGCCCACCCTAGTAAGATTCGTCGCATTCCAATAACTCCCGCTTGTTCTGCGTGTGGAAGAACTGCTCCTCCAAAAGCCACATGGACCACAGGGCGAGGTAACAAATACCGGGTGCCCCAAGAAATGCGAAAGAAACCCTGCTTACTATGAAGTCGGAAGAACAGAGAATGGTTGCAACCACAGACCGAGATCGCGGTCCGTCGATGAAATCATACCGGCAGTGAAGAGGGAATGCGGTGATTGCTCCGGTGGATGAACAAATCGTCATCTCCCGGAAAACATACAGTAATGTTCGGGACATATCGTATTTCGGTGTGGCCATCGTGACACGACGTGGTGGTGCCACGGTCACACCAAGAGCCAAGGTTAGGCGGAAGACGTGCTCGTTGAGTGGTGGCAATACAGCGAAATGATGATTTCCATTGAGACGCGATTTGCAAAACCAGATGGCAACCTAACTTCACTTCTTAGAGGCAACCATGATCACAAGGACTGCAGGAAGATAAATTACGGAGGCATGGAGGAGACGGCTGGCGGCCGGTCTCGACCCGTAGATAGCGAGTCTGACACTGTGGTACAGAAGGAACGCACCGAGAGCGATGATTCCGATCAAATACCCGACGCCTCCACCGGTAACCGAAGTGCATGTCGCGGTAAGAGCGATCAGCGCGATGGTGAAGCCTACGATTTCGGCTCGAGTAAAACGCGCAGCGGGATCGGAGGCAGGGAGCATTTTGTATCCGGCTCGTTCGTAGTCCTCGCGATACATCATCGCGATGGCAAGAAAATGCGGGAACTGCCAGAGAAAGAGAACGCCGAATAGCATTGCCGCCTGTAGGTTCAGGCGCCCTGACGCACCGGTCCATCCGATCAGAATCGGCATTCCTCCAGGTATCGCACCGAGCAACGTGCAAAGATGCGTCTTCCTCTTGAGGGGTGTATAGACCAACAGATAGCTGAGGAGGGTCGAGACGGCGAGGAGCGATGAAAGCGCATTCACCGTGAGAAGCAAGTACAACCCGCCGGCAATGCTCAGAAGTATCCCGAACCAAAACGCCTCGCGCGCCTCCAGTCGTCCGGCCGGCAACGGGCGGTTCGACGTGCGCCGCATTCGGCCGTCGTACACGCGCTCCATGAACTGATTGAGAGTCGCTGTGCCGCTGGCAACCAGAAGTGTGCCCATGATCGTGTTTATAAGTCCGGCGATTCTGACAGAGCCGGTAGAGCCAAGCACATATCCGGCCGAGGTAGTCATCAGAATCAAAAGATTCACTTCCGGTTTGGTAAGTGTGTAGTAATCACGCAGCTTTGCCGTGAACGCCTTACATGATTCGGGAGGTGAGATCGCCTGAAGTGTCGACATTGTATTTCGCAGTTATCTAGCGGACGTCACCGATCAATCGACTGCGCTGGCCAGTCGCATGCTGCCGGGGTACAGGTAGACTGGTTCTATGTGTAAGGTAGACTGATTTGTCCAGGCCGCACCCCCTGAATTGGTTGCGTCTTTTATACGCGAGCACGATAACGCCAACCGACAGGAACATTGGCGGGATCACGAGAATCAAAATTCCGCTGCGCAGGGCGGCGATCATGCGCGCCCCCGAGGCAGCAGCCTGCGTGTAACAAAGCGCGCAGCCCTGGCCAAAGGCCGGGATCGCCGCCATCAACAAAATCAGCGATGCCACCGACATGGCAACTAAGCGGAGCGAGGGTCTGCGCGCCTTTGTTCGGGGATTCACGAGCATTTTCCACCACAAGTGAGTAACCTGAAACTGTCCGTCCATCCGTACTGCATCCCAAGAATCACTAATATGGTAAAGAGTAGTACGAACACAGTGAATCTGCGCTTTTCGACCCAAAGATGCATGAAGAAAAGGACACCGACCGCCGCCTCTACAATTGCCACAAACAGCATGCGCACGAGCATCTGTGATGGTTCAAGGTTTGAATAAGCGATAAAGAACTGCAAAGTGGCCAAGGCGAGTATGCAGAGATATGCGCCAAAATATTTGCCAACCGCACCTTTTTCCTGTTCGGCGGACGTCATAGGCATTGCTCCTTTTCCAACTCAGTGCGAAAGATTCAACAGATAGACGAGCGGCACGACAAACATCCACACCAGATCGACAAAGTGCCAGTACAAGCCCGTGACTTCGATGTCATCCGCATTGTAACGACCACCTTTGTATCGCACAGCCACTGCAATGAGAGCGACCACCCCGCCGGTGACGTGCAGCAAGTGCAACCCGGTAATACTGAAAAAGGATGCGCCAAAGATCCCCGTGCCCCACGGATTCTTGAAGAGGGTCATGCCCTCACCGATCAAGCCCAGCCACTCGCGGATGTGCAAAAGAGCGAACAGAGCCCCGCACGCTGCAGTGATGAACATCCATAGCAGAGTCCCCGACTTGTCACCCAATTTGGCCGCGCGCACTCCAAGCAGCATGGTCAAGCTGCTGGTAATGAGAATAAAGGTCATCAGCGCCACGTTGGTGATGCTGTGGAAAGGTCTTGGCCAGCTTGGTGTGCCGTTTCGCAAAAAGCCATACGCCAAAAGGCAGGCCGCGAACGTAGCCGCGTCTGCGATCAGAAACAGCCACATCGCCAGTTTCTTCGATGGAACCGCAAACGGAGATTCTTCCACCAATGCTGTCGAATGTCCTTCCATAGCCAAATGAGCCTGGTCCACAGTTCCTCCCATCATTGAAAGCAGTTACGCCAGACTGATTACATCTTTACCCACAGTAATACCAGCAGATAAACCCAAAGAGCATCCATGAAATGCCAATAGAGCGACGCCGCATCCATCGTACTGCGTCGCAGAATGGATCTCCTGACCTTACTGATGAGATAAATCAGAGCGCCAAGACCGCCCAGCACGTGGATCGCGTGGGTTGCCGTCAGCACGTAGAAAAACGAGCTACTGGGATTGGTGGCTAAGTAGACTCCGCGCGCGCTCAACTCACGCCACGCGATATATTGACCGGCAACAAAGAGTATTCCGAGACCCAAGGTTGCGTACAGCCAAAGAGCAGGACGACCGTTTTCCGTCGCTAAAACGCGCCCGGCGGTGGAGAATCGGCGACGCGACATCTCAAGAGTAATACTGCTCGCCAACAGCACCAGCGTGTTGAGATAAAGAATATGGGGAAGGGCCAGGTGTTGCCAGTCCATGGCCGCGCCCTGACGGACAACCATCGCACTAGTAAAGGCAGCGAACATCATTGAAATCGCGGCGATGGCTACCCAGACGGCGGTGGAGGATGGCGGGGGAGATCCATCTTCAAGGGCGCGCAAGCTCCCGTCACGGAATGACGGGGTTCTTCCGTTACCGCCGCCAGAATGACTCAGTTCAGGTAAACGGGGAGCCCGGGGTGGTTCATGTACTGTAGTTGCCATATATGCTCAACTTTTCTGTGCAGCCATCCTAAGACTCGCTGACCGCGTGGCTAACTATGCCTTCGCTGCTTCAGGCTTCGCCTCGTCGGGAGAATCCTGCATAACATAGTCGGTTCCCGTCGAACTCTGCACGCCGTACTGGTATGGATCGTGATAAACGACCGGCAGTTTGTCGCCGAAGTTGTTCCACGGTGGAGGAGAGGGTACCGACCATTCGAGCGACGTTCCCTCCCAGGGATTCTGCGGCGCTTCTTTCCCCCAGAAACGGCTATGGATCAAGTTGTAGAGGAAGATGAGTTGAACCGCCCCAGTGAACAGCGCGGCCACTGTGATAAAGCGGTGAACGGGGATCAGGTGCATGGTGTAGTCGTCGACAAAAGCCTGATAGCGGCGAACGTTGCCCGCGATTCCCAGATAGTGGAATGGCATGAAGATACAATAGACACCAACGAACGTAAGCCAGAAATGAAGTTTTCCCAGTCTCTCGTCCATCATTCTGCCAAACATCTTTGGGAACCAGAAGTATGTGCCGGCAAAGATACCGAAAATCGCAGCCACCGCCATAACAAAATGGAAATGACCGACCACAAAGTAAGTGGCATGGAGCATGATGTCAATCGATGGCTGCGCCAGGAAGAAACCACTTACACCACCCGTCACGAACATCGAGATAAAGCCAAGGGCAAACAGCGATGCCGTTGTAATTCGCAGCCTCGACCCATAGAGGCTTCCTATCCAAATCAACACGATGATCGTCGCCGGAATGGTGATGATCAGGGTCGGAAACGAGAAAACCAACGACGAGAAGGGATTCATCCCGCTGACAAACATATGATGCCCGTAAACCATGTAACTGAGGAAAGCGATCGACAACATGCTCCCGATGATCACTTTATGGCTAAGCAATGGCTTTCTCATGCTGGTGATCAAAATGTGAGAGACAATCCCCATCCCGGGAACGATCGCGATGTAAACCTCCGGATGTCCAAAGAACCAGAACAGATGTTGCCAAAGAAGGGTTGAGCCACCAGCGTGTGGCTGTAACTGATCACTAATCACGAGACCCGAAGGTATGAAGAAACTGGTGCCTGCCACGTGATCGAGAATCAGAAGAATACACGCTGGCAACAACACCGCGAACGCCGTCAGGCCCATGCAGGAGGTAATAAACCAAGCCCACGCCGTCAGCGGCAAACGCATCAGGCTCATCCCTTTCGCGCGCATATCGAGCGTTGTAGGGATGAAGTTTAATGAGCCCAATAACTGACCGATGCAAAAAACGCCGATCGATGCGGCCCAGAGTATCTGGCCAAGACCTTGTCCGGGGCCCGCCACCGAGCCGACAGCGCTGAGCGGAGCATAGGCAGTCCAGCCCGATAGCGGCGGACCGTCGCTCAGGAAGAAGGACGAGATCAAAATACAGAACGCCACAAACGTGACCCAGAAGGACATCATATTGAACGTCGGAAACGGCATGTCCTCGGCGCCAACCTGGATGGGTAGAAAGAAGTTCCCGAACGCGGCGAACGGCGCAACCGTGAGCACAAAAAAGACCATGATGGTGGCGTGCATGGTCATCAATTGCAGATAGTACTCGGGGGTCATTACGCCGCCCGGGGCTCCCGTGTGGGACAATAATTGCAGACCAGGTATGGGTAAATTCGTCCACCCCAAGTGCAGGCGCATCAACCAGGAAAGCACCATCCCGACGAAGACGGCGACCAAACCGAGCCCGAAGTACTGCTTGCCGATCACCTTGTGGTCGAGACTGAAGATATGTTTCCGGATAAAGGTCTGCGGAGGACCGTGATGCGCTGCCGCATGTGCTGGCGTGTCATGCATGTGATCACCTCAGAGAAGTTATCCCGTTCGTGGTAAGGCCATGATGACCTGTTACTGCATCGCCGCTTCTTTCTTCAGATAGTTGTCGAAGTCGTCCTGCGACATGACTTCGAGGTACGCCTTCATGTTGTAGTGTCCTAATCCGCAGAGCTGCGTGCAGACGATCTCGTACTTGCCGATCTTGGTTGCAGTAAAGTGCAAAGACAAGTCGAGTCCAGGAACAAAATCCTGCTGGATACGAAGTGCCGGCACATAGAACGAATGGCCGAGGTCTTTCGAGTGCATCAGCAGATGTACTTCGCGGTTTACGGGAATTGCCATTTCCGCGGTTACGATATCGTCTTTCGACGCAGGGTCATTTTGCGTATCAAGCCCGAAGAAATTTTCCGTGGCCTCACTGATCATGTCAGGGTGGATGGGGCCGAACTTGCCGTCCGGTCCAGGGTAACGAAAGTAAAACGCGAATTGACCTGCCTGGACCTGAACCTGCACCGCATTCGCTGCGGGTGGCGTAAAGTAAACGGTGCCCCAGGCCTTGCTGCCCAAGACTCCGAGGGCGATCACCTCCGTCCCGACAAGCAAAAACGCCGCCAGCACCAGCCCGGTTGCGCCGCCCGGAAATCTTCCGAGCTTGCTTTCGCGTCCGCGTCCCGCGAATTTCCAGATGAAACCAGCAAGCACGAACTGCGCAGCCAGGAAAGACAGGCCCGCCTCGGCCATCGTCTCCGCGATCTGCTCATCGATGGCATGTCCATGGGTGGATATGTCCGCTGGCGGCTCCCAGATATGCATCACGACTGGAATCGCCGACGCAATCGCAATTATTACAATCGTCACCGCCAACAATTTCGCCATAACGCCTCAACTTGCAACGTGTGAACCTCGAGCGGCCGCCGACACTGCCAACAGCCCGCGGTGATGGAACGGGCGGAATATACTCCAAGTTCAAAGGGGAAGGCGCAAATAAGTCTTGTATGAACAAAATGTCATCTTTCTGAAAGAAATCCTTCATCGATGAAGCCGTCCGGAAGTTCCCTCGAAAAACAGACCCGTCCTACCCGAGGCCAACGGTCTGAATGGGGCAATAGAACTGCCCTTGGCTGTCAGGAGCTTCTGCGGGCTTTCCTATACTCACCAACACTTCACGATTCGGCTCACCTTCCCGCGACAAGCGCCTGACGGCAATCACCTCAGACATTGAGACTTTCATGCGGCTATTGTATGCAATCGAGGGATGGCTGATGTCAAACAGGCAATACCGTGTTTTGCCAGCAGTCATTGAGCGCAATTGGGATTTGTCAACAGTTAATAGTGCTTGACTTCGCCGACATTGTTAGAGATTGGGATATTTCAACAGTCTGAGGCGCGCAGGCAATTCACCCGACGAAAATGAAGTAAAGCGTGCATGCCGAGTGCTACCTGGAAAGACCGTGCCCCGAGTCGGCTCTTCTCGTTGGTTCCCCGGCGAGTTCTGAAGATGTTGGATTTGGCCGGTGGTGAAGACTACGGTTACTTCGCCTCAGGAGCGGGAGATGCAGGTCTTGGTGGTACGCCAGCCCCTCTCGGAAAAGAAAAGTTTGAACACGTATTCTTTGCTCATCGCTGGCCCGTTCCCACGCGGCTGAAATATCCATCAGCATGAGCTTCGAAAAAGCCAGGAAAGGGTCAAGCGTTCTACGCTGGGATCGCAAAGCATTTAGCTCTTATGCGAGGACTTCAATCTCAGCGTCGAAGTCCAGGTTGGCTTGGGCGTAGTCAGCCTGGTTGACATCGCCGCGAAGTCTAGCCCTTAGAAGTTCTACCGTTCTACCTTCAGTTCTTTCTGTTCTTCTATCCGAGATGTCAGTTCCTTAGTCATCATCGTTGAATCGCCCTGCCTCTGCGCCCAAATGTCAGCAGTGTCGGGTCGGCAGCTTCACCGAGCCGGAGTAGGCGCAGGTGGGCCTAACAGAAGCGAAGGCTCGGGAGACGCACGACGTTGTGGTGGCCGTGGTGCGATTCGACGAAACTCCGCGCACGATCATCACTGGTCTCTCAGAAGAGCTATTGCAGCTTCGCGTACTCCGCTTTGGCTTCTCTCAGGATGGGGATGTCGGGGTCAGCGTTTTTCCAGAGCGTAAGGAAATCGATGTAGGCGGCCTTCGCCTTGGCAGTGTCGCCCTGCAGTGTGGAGGCTCTGGCAATGCCGATATATGCCACCGCGCCGATGGGTTCGTTTACCACAACTCCACGATGGTCGAGGATTTTTTGGAACTCGGCAACGGCTTCGTTGCCCTGATGTGCCGCCAGATATGCTTCTCCACGCACGTAGACTGGATATAGGGAGGGCGTGAATGCAGAATCGCCCGGCTGCCCCAACTCGAACGGAGCGGCAACGTTAAGAGCTTCGATGGCCTTCGAAGAATCGCGACGGTTGATCGCAAGCTGGGCACGAATCGTTGGCAAGTAGTTGAACTTCACCACCGTATCCTCCGGGAAGCCCTTGCCTAAGTCCTCCGCCAGCCTTTGCGCCTCGGGCCCATCTCCAGCCAAAGCCAGAGCTAGACCCGCTCCAAACTTCACGTCCCGGTCCGTCAAAAGCGCAAGCGCTGCAACTGCTCGCCGCTTGGCCTCGGCCGCATTGCCGAAGAGGGCCTCTCTCAGCGCAGCATCGGCTTCATAGCCCGCCGCCGTCTCCTTTTTTCCCGCTCGTTCGGCCGAAAGAACCGCTTGGCGGGAAAATTCGCGGGCCTTCCCCAACCGGCCGGAGTATGAGGCGGCATCGGCCTCGGCCGAAAGCAGTATGTCTTCGACTCCCGGTTTACCAGCAGCCCAGGCTACTTGCTGCGCCCTTCCTGCCGAATCACTCTGCAAGAAGGCGAGCTGGTAAAGATAAAAGCACAGGTAAGGTGAATCCAGCTTTTTCGCCTGCGCCTCCTCAGCAACGGATCGAGCTTCCTGGAGGCGTCCCATGTGAAGATAGTTCTGGACAAGGTTGGCATATCTGAGACCGCTTCCCGGCTGCAGGCGAGATGCCTCGAGCGCTTGCGCAAGGCCCTTTCCATATTGTCCGACATATCCATAAAGGAGACCGAGGTTGCCCACCGGTTGTTCATCTCGCGGATAAACCTGCGCCCATAGTTGATACACCTGGACTGCCTTATCCAGATCACCGAGGACCAGGTCCTGATAGTACGAATCGATGTAGAACCTCTCTCTCTCGCTCACCCGCTCCCGCAGTTGGTAGGCCTTCGCGAGATTCTCCGCCGCTCGGTTCTTCTCCCCCAAATTCGAATAGCTCGTCCCGAGCAAAGCGAAAGCCATGGCAAAACTCGGGTCGAGCCGAACGGCTCGGTCGAATAAAGGAAGCGCCGCCTCGTCGCCCTTTATATCTTTTGTCTTGAGTCCCAAACTGTAGGCATCCAGTGCTTCGAGGGATGGAGTGGTAGCCTGCTCCACGGGCGTATCGTATCTTTGCACCGTGCTGAGCGATTCACCAAGCTTCCCGCGCAGATGGGTTGCGCCCTCATCGAGGGCTTTCAGGACATGCTCTTTGCTGTCGGCTGTCACCTGAACGTCGGCCAAGGAACTGCCATTGCCGCAGTTGGTCGCCCTGAGGCCCAGAACATATTCGCTCCCCAAAGTTGCGATCGAACCTTCGAGGTCCGCGGCCGCTTCCGTTCTTTGGCAAAGTTCTCGAGCAATCGCCGGCGTAACTCGGGCATCGGGCGCGTCGCCCATCAAGGGAAGAGTCTGCCGGATGAGGTTTTCGGAGATGAGGCTCAGAAACGGCGATTGTTCGATCTGAACCTCCAAACCTTGCTTCAGGGTGTCATCGAAGACTGCGTCGCCCGTCGTATTTGTAAAGTCGGCGAGCACGATCGTGTCTTTCGCTGTCAGGGGCTTTGCACGATGCGGCCTCAGGTAGAGACCACCAACGACCAAGCCGACGGACACCAGCACGGCGGTGGGAACCCAAACCTTCCAACGTTTCCCGTGGGTTACAGGGACATCAACAGATTTCACCCCGCTCGCTGCTGGAGCCGGACCGAATGCAGGCGAAGAACCGGATACCGGAAGTGATTCTGGCGCCCGGGCGTGCGAGCCGCTGTCATGCACCACCGGGACCCTTCCTGAACTTGCGGCCGCAAAGCGCCCTGTATCGGTGTCCCGCTTCAACCGCAACAACTCGGAGCGCATCTCCGCCGCGCTCTGGTAACGCAACTCCCTGTCTTTCTCCAAAGCCCGGTTGATAATCCGCTCCAGATCGGGAGGGATATCAGGATTGAAGCGTACCGGGGCGACCGGACCGCGGTTCAGGATGGCATCGAAAAGAATCGCGCTCGTTTCCCCACGAAAGGGCAACTCTCCCGTCGCCATCTCATACAAGACGGCACCAAAGGAGAACAGGTCAGTGCGGGCGTCCAGTTCCCGGGCTCGTGCTTGTTCCGGCGACATGTAGGCGATCGTTCCCATCGCCGTCCCCGGGTTGGTAAGTTGTTGCCGATCAAATTCTGACAGCGATTGCGTCTCCTGCGCGGCAATCCGGCTGGCGGTGCTGGCCAGAACGATTACTTTGGCGAGGCCGAAATCGAGAATCTTGGCGTGGCCGCGCTTGGTAATGAAAATATTCGTGGGCTTGATGTCGCGATGGATGATTCCTTCTGAATGGGCAGCGTCCAGCGCGTCGGCAATCTCAATGGCCAACCCAACCAAGGTGTCGATATCGAGAGGATTTTCGATAATGCGTTGCTTCAGGGTTACGCCGTCGAGAAATTCCATGACCAGAAACGGATGTCCGTCCTGCTGCCCGATCTCATGGATAGTGCAGATGTTGGGATGATTCAGAGCCGACGCCGCCTGCGCTTCCCGCCGAAAGCGCGCCAGGGCCAGGGGACCCTTGACCACATCATCGGGCAAGAACTTGAGGGCGACAAAGCGACCGAGCAAAGTATCCTCGGCTTTATAAACCACTCCCATGCCGCCGCTGCCGAGTTTTTCCAGCACACGATAATGGGAAACTTTAGTGCCGACCAGTTTCGATTCGCTCTCCATGAGCTCATACCCACGGGCAGCAATTTTTCCCGCAACTTCCAGGGCCGGAGATTCAATGAATCGCTCCGCGTTTTTCTCATGAGCCAGCAGGGATTCGACTTCGTGTCGCAGCGCTTCGTCACCAGCACAGGAGCGCTCCAGGAACTCCGCGCGGCCGTTCTCATCCATTTCCAAGGCTTGCTGACACAACTCTTCGACTCTTCGCCAGAGTTCGGGCTCCACGTTAACTCCCCCCATTCAACTCCCGCAGGAGCCAAATCTTTGCTAACCTCCAGTCTCGCATCACTGTTTCGACCGAGACCTTCAATACTTCAGCGGTCTCTTTGTTGCTCAGTCCGCCAAAGAACCTCAGTTCTACAACCTTGCTTTTCCGCTCGTCCACGATGGCCAATGCCTTCAATGCCTCGTCCAGGGCCGGCAGATCTGGATCCGGTTCATCTGACACTGAAGGCGCTTCGTCCAAGGACAAGTGAAGCGCTCCTCCTCCTCTTTTCTGGCTGCCGCGGGAGCGGGCGAAATCGATCAGAATACGGCGCATTAGTTGAGCCGACACCGCCAAGAAATGCGCCCTATCCTGCCAATTCATTTGCCCGCAGTCAACTAGCTGCAAGTAGACCTCGTTGACAAGCGCGGTCGTTTGCAGGACGTGTCCGGACGGTTGTCCCGCCATGTTGTGCTTCGCCACCCGATGCAACTGTTCGTAGACCAAAGGCGTGAGCCTCTCCAGAGCCTTTTCGTCTCCGGCAGTCCAAGCCTTGAGCAGCCTGGTAACCTCGTGGCTCGCAGGCAGAACCATCCAAACCTCCCCAGATTCAACAGATTACACTCGGGACTAGCGAAAAACCTAGAACCGATCGCTATTCCGCCGGGATGATTTCTCCCGCTTCGTTCAATTTTTTCGTTCCCACCTTTGCAGTTTTGCCCTCCGTTTTCCGTCTTATATAGGTAGAGGCCAATGCGGAGGGAGGAGGCGTATGAATTCGGGAGCAAGAATTCTTGTTGAACCCACCCACGCGCTTCGCGAAACAGGGGGTGTTGTGGGGTGTAAATCGTGCGGATCTCGCAATCGGTCGGAATTCTCTGCCGAGATGAATATTCATTTACCCGGCGTCGGGAATCTCGAAAATTTAGGCGTTCTGTTATTTCCGAAAATCGTAGTCTGTTTGGATTGCGGAGTTTCCTGTTTTTCTCTCGCGGAAAACGAATTGGCGGCGCTCGCAAGAGGGACGCGGATAGCTTAAGCACGATGGAGTCGAGTTTCTTAAGGAGAGCCATGACCAACCGTTCCCGAATTGTGATCGCGGATGACCACACTCTCGTGGCCGAACTGTGCAAGCGACTTCTTGAAACGGAATTTGACGTGGTCGGAGTCGTCAGAGACGGTCGAGCCCTGATTCGCTCTGCCATCGAACTGAAGCCGGACGTGATCGTGCTCGACATCGCCATGCCCATTCTGAATGGTTTAGATGCGGGACGGCAACTGAAGGAGATGTTCCCGGCGATCAAGCTCGTCTATTTGACCATGAATCCCGACGCTGACCTGGCCGTCGAAGCCTTTCGGCGCGGAGCCTCCGGGTACTTGCTCAAGACATGCGCGGCGGCCGAGATTGTATTGGCCGTTCGGATGGCGTTGCGGGCCAAAACCTATCTCTCGAAAACGCTGTCTCGCGATACGATCGATTGCTTGCAGTGGCGACACAAGAAACTGATCAACGAAGAGGAACGCCTGACTGACAGGCAGCGTGAAGTGCTGCAGTTGCTGGCCGAAGGCAAGGTGATGAAGGAAGTTGGCGATATCCTGCACATGACACCCAGGACGGTTGCGTATCACAAGTACCGCATGATGGAAGTACTCGGTGCAAAAAGCACTGCGGAACTCGTGAAGTATGCCGTCAAGTACCATATCGTGGCCGCGTAGGTGGAGCCATTCGTAATCTGCGGTATATAGGGGAACATGCCTCAACCTCCGAGTTTCTCCATAACGCGACTCGTCACCTAGACTTGGAAAAGCGTTAGATTTGTATGCATATCATAATTGTACTTTTTAGGGCCTTTTTATAATTTAAAACAAATCTTGGCTTGACTGGTCACTGGGAAATCGCGGTCCGCGTTCTTGACCGCGACATTATCCCCTCTCTGGCGGTTCTCAAATTATGGGACAGCGATGGCCCGAATCTCGACTATGGCCGGTTCCGCGAGCGAATCATGGGTGCGGGCGATTACGACGTTGCCGATGTCGCACTCTTCTTCGCAAGGACCAAAGACCCGACCTTGACGAGATGATGGAAATCGCCGTCTTCATACCCGGAGTATAACCACACGACCAATTCCCCGTAAGAGCAGCGAATGGTCTATCAGTATTTGACCGGTCCGCGTTTTCGAGCGCACATCGAAGCGGGCCACAAAATGAGCCCCAAATGGACCCAACAGATGGCAACGAGATACTTCGGTGGCAAAAGTCAAATTGGAGCTTGAATTGGATCGTCAGCAAATCGAGTAGGTGCCTGAGCGGCTTTGCCAGCGGAACAAGGTAAAAGCGGCACCCGGAGGAGTATCAAAATGAACATTTCAAGAATGACAACAACCTCTAGAATGGGCGGCTCCGCAAGACAGAAGGTTCGGGTGACGAGAGCGGTTTTGCTGTCCATTCTTTCAACCATCACTTTGATACCGTGCATGGAAGCCAAGGTCACACCTCGGTTCGCCTACATAGCCAATTCCGCGGACAACACGGTCGATCCTTACGGTGAACGCCGAGACCGCTCAGCTGCGGGCAAATGGATGGGTGCTGGTTGGTACCGCGCCCGAAGGCCTGACGGCCACGCCCAACGGACAGTTTCTCTACGTCGCAAACTCCAAATCGAATAATGTTTCAGCCTTTGTGGTGAACGCAACAAATGGCAGTCTGACCGCAGCCGCCGGCTCTCCGTTGGCAAGCAAGACAACACCTTGGGAAGTCGCGACCGACCCGGGTAGCAAATTCCTCTATGTCGCTAACAAAGGTGCCGGGGCCTTTTCGGGCTAGAAAAGGGCCTGCTTCCTTGGTGGTTACGGCGGGAACAAAAGCCATTGCTTATACGCCGACCTTCGCCTACGTCGCGGATTTTAGTGGTGGAGTGCCAACACTTTCGGTCAACGCCAGTTCGGGTGCACTCACCACAATTACGGGCTCTCCCTTTGGAAGCGGAACCGATCCCAGGCAAGTCGTGGTGACACCGAACGGTAAGTTCGCTTACTCCGCTGACAGTTCATTTGATAGCGTGGCCGGTTATACCGTCAATGCGACGACTGGCGCGCTCACAGCGATTGCGGGCTCGCCGTTTGCGGTGGGCGATGCACCGTATTCGCTTGCGGTCGATCAGAGCAGCCAATTCCTGCACGTGGCCAACATCAATTCGAGCTCGATCTCAGCTTTCAAGATCAATGCGACTTCCGGCGTGCTTACGAAGATTTCAGGATCTCCCTACACCGGGATTGAGGCACCGGATTGGGTGACGGTAGACCCCAGGGGCCGCTTCCTGCTGGTTGGAAATGATTGCTGTTTAGGCTCGACGCCGCCGCCTGGCATCTCTGTGCTCACGATCAATCCGAAGATCGGTGCGCTAAAGCTGGTAAAAGAGTCGCCGTTTGAAGTTCCCAACGGAGTGGGCAACCCTTCTTCGTTGACCGTGGATCCGACCGGAAAATTCGTCTATTCGGCCAATGGTTCGTCCAGCGATCCCGGCGGCGCAGTTGCATACAGCATCACTGCTAGCACCGGCGCCTTGAAACTGTTAGGTGCGGCAGTTCCGGGTGGCTCGGCACCTTGGGGAATCACGACAGACACCGCGGGAAAGTACGTATATATGACGAACAACGACACCACAATTTCAGGTTACTCGATTGATCCGACGACTGGTGGCCTGACGAAACTCGCTGGTTCTCCCTTCGCCGCGAGTGTGTCAACCCGCGGCATCGTGACCGATCCCTCCGGAAAATTCCTATATTTGTCCAACGGAAGCCAAATTCTGGGATACAGCATCAACGCAGACACCGGGGCGATCACGCCACTGGCCACCTCGCCTTATTCGGGTGGAGGTGATCCGCTGGATCTAACGGTGATAGGAACGGTTCAATGAGATCTCGTAAGGCGATTTGAATTCATTGGGACCCGACGGCGCGGGGTGAGTTGCCTGCGGGTTCAGGCATTGTGTTGCGGAGGCTAGGCCAACCCCGGCGACGACCAATCCCATGGTTGCCAAACAGAATGGACACATTGCTTACCTCCTCAGTGGCAACTCGACCATCAAGCCTCCTCTGTAGGGATGACGGGTAGGTAGCGTCATTTCTGCAGTCGCAGGTACACCCCTCCTGTAATCGAAAACACATCCAGTTGTGATCAAACGCACAGAAGTTCGTTAGCCGGCTGCAGTAAATGAGAGGGCAGTTCTTATGAACGCCTTTAAAGATTGCGGGCACCTCTTTCGTGTGGCTGCTCTTTTCGCGGTTGGCTTCCTGGCGTTCCTGGGCATACGCGCGTCGCTTGTGCCAAAGAGTTTCGGAGAATACGGTCACTACCGCGGAAATGCCATTGCCGAGATCGCTGCTCGACCGGTGAACTTTGCTGGCCATCAGGCCTGCGAAGACTGCCATACGGACGTTTTCGAAAAGAAGAAGAGCGGCAAGCATGTGCACGTCAACTGCGAGGCCTGCCACGGACCACAGGAGAAACACGTCGAGGATCCGGGTTCGGTGCAGCCCGCCAAACTCGACACGGCTGTGCTTTGCGTCCGATGTCACGAAGCGAACATTGCCAAGCCAAAGACGTTCTCACAAGTCGTTTCCGCCGACCATTCGAACGGACTGGCGTGTGACAGCTGCCACCAACCGCACAGCCCGGCCATCACCGACGACGGAGGAGCGAAATGAAGATTACCCGGCGCCATATGCTGCTCCTGCTGCCCGCGGCCACCGTCGCATGGAAGTACGTCCTCGCTGGGACTCCTGAAGCTTCGCCCAATTACCAAATGTCGGAGCACTGGTGGGGCATGCTGATCGACTTGCCCAATTGCATCGGATGCGGGAACTGTGTGCGCGCATGCCAGGCTGAAAACGATGTGCCGGATGGATACTTCCGCACTTGGGTCGAACGCTACCACGTCTCCGATTACGACATTGAAAATCCCCACGTAGACTCTCCCGACGGCGGCAAGAAGGGATTCCCTCCAAGCAAGGAAGAAGGCGGAAAAAACTTTTTCGTGCCGAAGCTCTGCAACCATTGCGCAGATTCGCCGTGCACACAAGTTTGTCCGGTGGGCGCGACCTTTATAAGCCCCGATGGTGTGGTTCTGGTGGACAAGACGTATTGCCTCGGCTGCCGCTACTGCGTTCAGGCTTGCCCGTATGGTTGCCGGTTCGTCAACCCGAAAACCATGACCGCGGAGAAGTGCACTCTTTGCTATCACCGGATCACAAAAGGACTGACCACCGCCTGCTGCGAAGCGTGCCCGACCGGCGCTCGTCAGTTGGCGGATTTGAAGAATCCTAACGATCCGATTCACGAATTCCTGAAGACCCACAACGTCCAGGTCTTGAAACCCAACATGGCGACGCATGCCAAGGTGTTCTACAACGACCTCGATGGTTCGGTGCGATAAGGAGACTGCTGACCGTTATGACTGGCGTCGAAGGCTTCATGTATCCGAACGAAGTGGAGCTCCAGTGGAGTGTCCTCATCGTCCTCTATCCTTTTATTACGGGGTTGGTGGCCGGCGCGTTTATTCTGGCGTCGCTGGAGCGCGTTTTTCAGGTGGATGCGGTAAAGCCGACGTATCGCCTCGCGTTGCTGACGGCCCTGGCTTTTCTGCTGGTCGCGCCGATGCCGCTGCAACTCCACCTCGGGCATCCGGAACGCTCGTACGAGATGTACTTGACGCCCCACAAATCGTCGGCGATGGCCATGTTTGGGTTCGTGTATCTGTGGTATCTGATGGCGGTCCTGTTGGTCGAAATCTGGCTCGACTATCGGCGCGACATCGTCCTTTTGTCGCAATCAACCACCGGGTGGAAGCGCCTCGTCTACCGGCTGATGACGCTCGGCTCAAGCAACATCAGCGAGCGCGCACTCAAGATTGACGAGCGATTGGGCTGGCTGATCACTCTTATCGGTATCCCTTCGGCGTTCCTGCTCCACGGATACGTAGGCTTCATTTTTGGCTCGGTCAAGGCGAATCCGTGGTGGTCGTCGCCGCTCATGCCGGTCGTGTTCATCTTCTCTGCGATGGTGTCGGGAATCGCCACCGTGATGCTGCTCTATATGTTTCTGACCTGGGCTCGCAAACAAACAATCGATATGCGCTGCGTCGACACCGTGGCGCGCTACCTGTTCTACACCTTCATCATTGATTTCAGCTTGGAGATGCTGGATCTAATTCACCGCATCTACGAATCCGACGAAAGCTTCCGCAGTCTTGATTTTATGGTTCATACCAAGCTGTACGTGTCGCACATTGTGGTCCAGATCTTGCTGGGCACGATTACTCCCATCGTGCTTCTGGCCGTGACGCAGGTATTGAAACTCAGCGAAACGGCCCGTAAACGCATTTACTCGCTCGCCGGATGCCTGACTCTCGTCGGTATTTTTGCCATGCGCTGGAACGTCGTGATCGGAGGCCAGCTGTTTTCGAAGAGTTTCCTCGGATACACGACTTACAAGATGGGCCTGATCACGCGCGAGGGACTGCTCGTCGCCATTGCGCTCACCGTTTTGCCATTCTTCATTTTGTGGGTGTTGGTGAAGCTCCTGCCTCCTTGGCCGGAGAAGACTTCGGGCTCGCTTCCCGGCGCGGCACCCGCGCACTAAATTTGCGCCACCGGCTTATCGAGCAGGGTGCGCGCAAGACGTTCGACAGTTAATTGATTGCAAGCCTCGAAGCGGGTGGAGATTATGGACGATCCCGACGCTTTAGCACGGCTCGCGACACGCGTTGAGAACCTCGAACAACGAATCTCCGCCCTGGAACATCCGTCCCAGACCGCAGCATCTACCCCCCACTCGCAAGCCGCCGGGGTGGCCGCCCATCCAACTAGTGGTTTCTCGTTTGCCGAAGCCGGCGGAGTGTTCCCTGTGCTGGGCAAGGCGATGCTTGGAATTGCGGGCGCTTACCTGCTCCGTGCAGTGGCCGAATCGGGGTCGTTTCCAAAGTTAGTGGTCGTTGTTCTGGCGCTTGTCTATGCCGGAACGTGGCTTGTCTGGGCTGCGCGAGTTCCGACCGAAGCCCGCCTGGCGAGCACGGTTTATACCGCCACCGCAGCGTTGATCTTCGCGCCCATGTTCTGGGAACTGACCACGCGGTTCGCGTTCTTGCCAACGGCAGGAGCCGCCGCGATTCTCACCGTCTTTGCTGTGACCGCATATGCGCTGGGTTGGAAGCGCGGCCTGGTTTCGGTTGTCTGGATCACCAACATCGCTGTGGTTGTCACAACGCTCGCCTTGTTGATCGCGACGCGCGATCTTGTGCCTTTCATTCTCGCGCTCCTCCTCATGGCGTTGACGAGTGAGGTGGCCGCCCTTCGCAACCGCTGGCTCCTGCTCAGGCCATTAATGGCCGCGGCGGCCGATCTTGCCGTTTGGATTCTGCTTTTCATTTACACGCGCCCGGAAGGCCCTCCATCGGAATACAAAGCGATCGCGACGCCGGTGTTGCTGGCGCTCGGGTGCGGTTTGTTCTTGATTTATGGCGTCAGTATCGTTCTGCGCACGGCGCTGCTTCGACAGAGAATAAGGTTCTTTGAGATCGTCGAACCGGTCATTGCATTCCTGCTGGCCGCGTTTTGCGTTTTGCGTTTGGGAGGCAGTGCCGGGTCGACGGTGGTTGGGGCGTTCTGCTTACTTTCCTCGGCAGCGTGTTACGCAGTTGCCTACGCGTCTTTCGATCGCTTGGCCGAACAACGGAACTACCACGTCTACGCCACATGGGGCGGAGCTCTCTTCCTGGCGGGCTGCGCCCTCATTCTTCCGCAGACGCTGCTGGCCTTGTGCTTGAGCATGGGCGCGATTGTCGCTACGGTTTTGGGCGTGCGCGCCTCTCGCGTGACACTCGAATTCCACGGCTTGGCATATCTCACTGCCGCAGCCTACACATCTGGACTGCTGGATTACGCCGGTCGCGCCCTGGTAGGAACATTTCCTGCCGCGCCCGGATGGATTATATGGATCGTCGCCGCGTCGTCCGTTGCTTGTTATGCCGTCGGAGGCCGCTTTCGCACCGAGCAGTGGAACCAGCACTTCCTGCAATTGCTTTCCGCGATCCTCGCGGTCGCTGCGGTCATCACGTTTCTCGTTTCCCTTCTGGTATGGCTGGCAACGGTCGGCATGGCCACAAGCCCGGCGGAAGTGGCCGTGATACGCACACTGATTACCTGCGCGGTTGCACTTGCACTAGCCTTCAGCGGCGCGCGTTGGAAGCGGAACGAGCTCCTATGGATCGCCTACGGCACGCTCGCTTTAGTCACCGCGAAATTGCTGTTCGAAGACTTGCAGCACGGACACCCCGGCTCCACGGCCGTTTCAATCTTTCTGTATGCCTTGGCTCTGATTCTCGTTCCGCGCATGGCGCGGGTGGCGCGACGGGCATCGTGAGTCCCATCTTTCATCCGAGACCTTTGTCAGGAAGGACCCTTCGAACGCCCTTCTGAAACCGCAAACACCAGATTTCCTCCGGTGGACCTGCTTCGTGTCGATTCCACTCGAGCGTGGTGTCCGAAATGCCGTGTGAAGTTCTACCGCCAGAGCTAGTGCCCAGGCGATCTCTCTATTCGTTCCCGGTTACTTTATGGTTTTGATGAATTTTCCCTCCGTGGAATAGACCCAAATTTCGTTGTCATTGAAATCGGAGAGATAGATGCGATTCCGGGTGCTATCGACGGCAATCCCGTATGGCTGGAAGGAAAGCAGAAGGAAGTCGAGATTTTGCCCGCCCTGGCCCCCCGGAAGCGGAAAGTTCGAGCTGACCGTCTGATTTAGGCTGGCGATGTAGACGGTGCCGTTCGGAGTGGCCGCCAAGGCAAAGCCAGAAGACCCCATGCCGAATGCCTCGTAGCAGTTCTGGGACAGAAAGCAGGTCGCGCCTTCGAAATAGGTGCCGTTGGCGCCGCCCCAGGAAAATGCGCCCGCTCCGACCGAAACACCGTAGATCGGGTTGCTGGGCGTGACGTTTTGAATCAACTGCGAGGGCCCAGTGAAGGGGTTCGTAGGCTCATAGACCGTGAGATAGGAGTAGTCATTAACGACGTAGAGGTTGTTAAAATTATCGAAGGTGATGGCAGCGGGACCGAGAATGTCTTGGGTGACGGTAGCGCTGGTGTTTTGCGCTTCGCCTGTGTACTCGGAGACGTTGCCGTTGCCCGGTAGGAGGTTGGCGACCCAGAGATTGCCAAACGAATCGATGGCAACAGCGGAGGGAACACTGATGCCGACGGTGACGGTTTCGGAACTCTGCAAGGCGCCACCCGGGCTAAAGACCAGGATGTTGTTCGCTCCGCTGTTGGCGACGTAGAGGTCGCCCTTGGAATCGAGGGCAAGGCCCCAGGGATTCTTGAGCGGGTTGGCCGCGAAGCTGAGCGAGACGAACGCAACAACAGTGGCAGCGATGGCGGTGATCCGTGCGAAATGGGCGCGCGTGGAGTGCATGACGGTTCCTCTTCTGTCCTGAATTTGTCTTACGGACTGCTTCTACTTACGGACTGCTCATCTCTATAGGCGACGTTTCGGGGAGAATTCCCTCAGAAAAGTTTTTGGATGGACGATTTTTTTATCGTTCGGAGCGGGAGGGGTATCTACTGGGGACGGTTGAGAACGGCAGCATCCAGTTCGAGTTCCAGGAAGTGGGAGAGTCGGATGTTCCACAAGCGGCGCGTCAACAGTACCCGCGGACGCTGATTTCCTGATATTTTGCGAAAAAGTCCAAAAATCAGGACGTCCGAGGAAACCACAAATCGCCATCACACTCAATGCTGGTGAGTTAGCCCGGAATGTAGGGAATCGGGTAACATCTTCCACTCATCTTCGGTCCTGCTAAACGGTCGTGTGAGCCGACATTTCGACGATACGAAGAACGGCACGGAATTTTCCCGCATCAGGGATGAACTAGCTCGACCAAAGCGCGCAGAACTGCGCCGGCGGCATCCGGTCCTACTGAGTTGATTTCGCCATACCATGGTCGCGCGGCGTTCTTCAGCCATGGTGGTTCTTCGTCCCATTCTGCCTTGGGGATTAGATAGCCGATCTCGTCATTTCCCAGACCGAAGATGAATTGATATTTCGTCTGGAGATGCTCGCGGAGCAATGATTCGAGCGGCGCTTCCGGATAGTCAGCTCCGACATAGCGGGCTATGCCGCCATTGACCAGCTCAGGATAGATTTCGCCTGGAATGGTAAGGATCTCCGCCGCCGCGCTGCCAGCTGCGCGTAGTTGAATATAGTCAACTTCAGTCTGAATGTCGTGGCCGGTAGCATATTTCACACTTCCCACGTCCGGTAAATCGCGTGTTTCTGTAGCCGGATCGCGTTTGCCATTTGTGTATAGCGGCTTCCGTCCTACAAACACACCGGCGGCCTCGGCGACCCGGAAGTGCGAATTATGCATCGGCACGAACACGATCTTGGTCTGGATCGAGAGCGAATCGGGGTTGACTTGCTTGGCGTTTTTCAGTGCGTGTTCGGCAAGTAGCCCGATTTCGGTTCCCAGAAGTTCCGCTTTGCGCCAGGTCCCGTCCTCGGCAATCTTGCTCGTTTCCGGATCGAGCAGCGAGACCTGATCGCCCAGCGGCGAGACCTTTCCAATCGAGCCAGAAAAGAACAGAGCTGTGCCACCCAATTGCTTCTCCAGATAGTCACGAACCCAATGGGGGTAATCGGACGTGATCTGCGTGTTCTTCCGCCCCAGGACTTCGGGATGATCGCTCCAGTTGACCACCGTCGCGATCGTACGCCCGGTGGAGCGCGAAACCACTCGCATCGCGAAGAGGAACGGATCTTTCACCGTCGGAGGCCGGTCCACCCCTTGCAGCAACCCAAGCAGCGGGTGGTCATCGCGCCCCAATTCCAGTAGCGCAGGTTGCATGGCGCGCACGGCGTCGGCGGCGGTCGATGCGATCCGCTGGTCTACCCACTCCAGGTATTTCTCGTCGATTCCCGTCTGCAGCGGCTTGGGCCCGTAGAGGCCGAGCGTGTCGGGTCCGGCGTGTGTGTGCGTTGAAGCCACAACCAGAAACGACGCCGGAGATGTCTGCTGCTGAAACGCCCTCCGGATGGTAAGCACGTCGTCATAAAACAGGCCGATCAGATCGGCCGAACAAATTACCAGCGTCTGCTGAGCGATACCCACGGCCAGGCAGCGCGCATAGAGATTGTCGTGGACGCCAGTAGCGACACGGTTGTGGCCGAAGCCGGCGAGGTACACCGCGTGAGTGCTGAGCGGCTGCGGAGTGATCACCGATTGTGCGGCTCCGGCGCGGAACGAATCGGCAAGAACCAGAGGCGCAATGAAGATCAGAAATGCCGTAATGGTGAGTGACCGTCGCATGCAAGACCCAACCTCAATACTGTACATGTGGCCTAGCAATTTTCTGCAACATCATCGGCGGCGGACTGCGCCGAAGCATGCTGGGGCGCGCGCATTGCGGCAGTAGCAGTCGTCGTAACTTTCCAAACCCAGACTTACCCCTCTGCTAGAGTCGTCTGCGGGCAAAGTACCCGATCCGTTCGCAGGGATTCGCATCGCGTGTGTACGAGTACTACGATCCGACGTCAATGCGACAGCAAGGCCGGTGCATTTGAAGTAAGCGGACGCCAGTTTGGGCAGCCAGACGTTGGCTAGAGCATTCTTAATCCGGCTTTATTGGATCGCAAGAGGAAGCACACTCCGAGCACACTGCGGGAGTCGAGAAAGGAGGCATCTATCAGCCGTTTCAAGAACGGACGACTGATCGGGCCGTCGTTCTCGCGGCAGCTCGTGCATCGCGCCTCTGCACATAAAGTCGTCGCGAACAAAAAACACACCCGGAGAATTGGCGACGTGGGAAAAAGTCCATCATTCGAAAATATGGCAAAATCCGGTACTCGACCTCGAACCCGTTAGCATTACAGCCCGGTGAACCGTCTCCGGAGGAAACTCCCTGACTCACTCTTCTCTGGTTGACTCTTGGGCAGATTGCTGCAGGCGATCGGCTTTGGTCCGCTCCTGCGCGGCATCTTCTTTGCGTCCCAACTGATCGTAAACCTCGGCCAGAGCAACATGTGGCTCGGCTCTTTGGGGTCGCAGCGCAGCCGCCTTCTCCAGTTTCGGCAATGCCGCCTCAGGGTCGCCAGACTTCGCCAGATATCGCCCCAGAATCAGGTACGTTCCGTATTGTTCAGGGATGATCTTCAGCACCTTTTCACATTCGCTGATCGTCTCCGGCCGGTTGGCTCGCGCGTAAACGATCTCTAGCAAGAGGTGTGCATCGATAAGATACGGAACCCTGGCGGTCAACCTCTCGAGCACAGTCGCTGCCGCCTGCACATCTCCGAGTCGCATCAAGGTTTTGCCCAGGTCCAATTCGGCCATGGTGAACTTCGGGTCTAGCTCCACCGCCTTGCTCAGCATCGGGGACGCTTTGTCGTATTGCTGCAAGTGCATATAGGCCCCGCCGAGCTTGAAATAGAGCATCGGCATGTCTGATTCTTGGGCAATCAGCTTCTGCAGGATCGGAACAGCCTCCGCGTAGTGCTCATTATCAAGAAGAGCATTAGTGTCTCGGATCGTATTGGCCGTCGCAATCTTGTCCTTGGGGTCGGCACCCTCGTCAGAAGGCTTGGCAATGTGGCTGCCGCCCGTTACGTATCCGAGCGACGCCAGCTTCTGCTGCAGTGCTGGATCGAGGGCCGCAACCTCTTCGTCGGAGAGCTTGGGCGCTTCCCGTTTGCTGGTTGTCTTGTCCAGGAATGCGTGCACCTGGCCCGCCAGCGTGTCGGCCACCGCTACCGAGGTCGATGCTAGATTGTGCTCCGCTTTTGGGTCCACCGTCTGGTCATACAGTTCCCGCTTCGGCGCCTGCACATACAAGTACTTTCCTGTCCGCAGCGACTGCAGCGCACTCCATCCGAAAGCGATGTGAGGATAATCCGACTCCGCATAGGCCGCCCGGTCGCGCCAGGAATTCGGAGCCGCCGCGGATTGCTCGGCTTCCCCTTTCGTCGTCGTTGTCATCAATTCCAGCAGCGATTCCCCTTGCACCTCGGCCGGTACGGCAATTCCTGCCGTCTGCAACATCGTCGGCATCACGTCCACCAGGCCCACGCGATCGTCGATTCGCCGACCGTAGATCTGTCGATCCTCGGTCTGCCCATTCTTGATTGATTGACCCTTGCTTGTCTGACCCCCGATCGGCTTCTCCGCTGCGCGCGCGTGCGGCAGCTTAATCACCAGCGGCACGTGGATGGTCTCATCGTAAAGAAAGAATCCGTGCGTATCCTCTCCGTGAGCTCCCAGCGACTCGCCGTGATCGGCCATTACCGCGATCATCGCTCCATCGAAGAGCCCGCGCGTTTTCAACTCCCGCAGTAATTTCCCTACCGCCGAATCCATGTACGCTATCTCTCCGTCATACGGCGCCGCCGCATAGCGGCTCTTGTAGGGTTCGGGCGGATCATAAGGCTCGTGCGGGTCATAAAGATGAACCCACATGAAGAAGGGACCTTTGGGATTGTGGTTCAACCAGGTTATCGCCCGGGACACGACTTCATCCCCCCGGCGCTCGATGGAGTTGTACCGGTCCCTTTCAGCCAAGAACTTCGCTGAACTGTATCCGGCGTTGTAGACGTCAAATCCGCGGTCAAAACCGGGAGCGCCACCGTGCGGGTCAAGAGCCAGGGAGGCGACAAATGCTGCGGTGTGATATCCATGCGATTGTAAAATCGCCGGCGCATAGGGTAGGTCCTCACCTAGCACATCCGGAAAATCGAGCACGTGATGGTACTGCGGATAGGTCCCCGTGAGAATCGTCGCATGGGAAGGCGAGGTTAGCGGAACCTGCGCGTAGGCCCGTGTGAACACCGCCGACTGCCGCGCCAACCCATCCAGGTTCGGAGTAAGTCCGCGCCTCGATCCCATGAACCCCATACGGTCCGCGCGCGTCGTGTCGAGCGTGATCAGCACAATATTGGGAAGCGCCTTCTCCGGCCCGCGCGTTTTTCGCGCAGTGGAACGGCCGGCCGTCTTCCCCGCTGCCGGGGTCGCGGAGGCGCTGTCCCCAGTGGTCTGATTCCCGTTAGGCTGAACCGGCGGGTTCTGGAGCGGCAGCGCGATCGCGGCCAGACCCACAACACACAACAGCCAACGAATCACAAACATGTTTCAGACTCCATGACTCCCATTCCGGGGGAGCATGACCAGAACCACTGCGGCTCAAGATCGCTCCCGAACGAAGGCAACGACAATATTCCGACCGGCTCACTCCTGCGGCACGGGATTTCCCGGGTCGGGTGCGCCGTTCGCCGGATGGATCGGATTCGCGGCCAGGCGCTCGGCCTCAGCCCGCTCGCTCTCCGCATCGGCCTGCTTCCCCAACTTAGTGTAAACATCGGCCAGATACAAATGCGGCGCTGGTATCTCGGGCCGCAGCGCAGCCGCCTCTTGAAGCTTCGGCACCGCCCCCTCCAAGTCCCCGGACTTCGCCAGAAATTGCCCGAGAGTCAGATAGGTTCCGTAGCTACGTGGAAAGAACTTCAATACTTTTTCACATTCGCTGATCGTCTCTGGCACGCGGTTGCTCCGGGCATACGCAATCTGTAGCAGAAGGTGCGCCTCCGCCAGATTCGGCACCCTGGCTGTGACCTTCTCGAGCACAGTGGTCGCTTCCTCAATATCTCCAAGCCGCATCAAAGTTTTGGCCAACCCCATCTCGGCGTCGGTGAACTTCGGGTCCAACGCCACCGCCTTGCGAAACACTGGCTCTGCTTTCTCGAATTCGTGCGTCTTCAAGTAGCAATCGCCCAGCTTGGAATACGGCATGGGCATCTCCGGGTTTTCAGCAATCAATTTCTGCAGAACTGGAATCGCCTCCGAGTAGTGCTCTTCCGCCATCAGATCGTTGACGCGTCGAATTGCTCTGATCGTCCCAATCTTGTCCTTCGGATCGGGCTCCTCGTCTGACGATTTGAAAACGTGGCTGCCCGACGTAACGTATCCAAGCGATGCGAGCTTAGCCTGCGCTGCTGGATCGAGGGCCGCAACCTCTTCATCCGACAGCTTGGGTGCTGCCCGCTTGCTGGTTGTCTTTTCCCGGATTGCCCGCAGCTGGCCGCCCAGCGCATCGGCCACCGCCGACGACGTCGCTGCCAGATTGTGCTCCGCTTCGGGGTCCACCGTCTGGTCATAGAGCTCCCGCCGCGGCGCCTGGATGTACAAGTATTTTCCGGTCCGCAGCGATTGCAGTGCACTCCATCCAAATGCGGTGTGAGGATAATCCGTCTCCGCATAAGCTGGCCGGTCGCGCCAGGAATCTGTGGCTTCTGCCTCTCCCGCCTTCATCAGTCCGACCAGTGATTTGCCCTGCACTTCCGCCGGCACCGCCGCCCCCGCAATCTGCAACAGCGTCGGCATCACATCCACCAGCTCTACCCAATTCTCAATCCGCTTCTCCGCTGCGCCCGCCCGCGGCAGCTTGATCACCAGCGGCACGTGGATGGTCTCATCGTAAAGAAAGAACCCGTGGTTATTTTCCCCGTGAGCTCCCAGTGATTCCCCGTGGTCGGCCATCACCGCGATCATTGTTCCATCGTAGAGCCCGCGCGCTTTCAACTCTCGCAGTAATTTCCCCACCGCCGAATCCATGTACGCTATCTCTCCGTCATACGGCGCCGCCGCATAGCGGCTCTTGTAGGGTTCGGGCGGATCATAAGGCTCGTGCGGGTCATAAAGATGTACCCATATGAAGAACGGACCTTGTGGATGGGAGGTCAACCACGTCAGAGCATGCTCCACCACCTCGGCGCCGCGGCGCTCAACCGTGCGGTAGCGATCTTCTTCTTTATCGAACGCTGCCGTGCTGAAACCCGCGTCGTAGGTGTCAAACCCCCGGTCAAAACCGGGAGCGCCCCCATGAGGGTCAAGAGCTATGGACCCAATAAATGCCGCTGTGTGATATCCACCAGATTGTAGAATCGCCGGGGCATAGGGGAGATCCTCCGCCAGCACATCGGGAAAGTCGTATACCTGATGGAACTGCGGATAAGTTCCCGTAAGGATGGTCGCGTGCGAAGGAGAAGTCAGCGGTGCCTGCGCATAGGCGTGCGTAAATACGGCCGCGTGCCCTGCCAGTTCGTCCAGGTTTGGCGTCAGCCCGCTCTTCGATCCCAGAAACCCCATCCGGTCCGCGCGCGTCGTGTCGAGCGTGATCAACAAAATGTTGGGTACGGGCGTTCCAGCAGCGGCCGTACTCGCGCACCAACACACCAAACACAACCACCGTCGAATCACGCGCGCACCGAACACATTACTCCTCAGACCAAAAATCGAGACCCAGGCTCGCGGCCATCCCTGAACCGCTGGATCATGGTTGCGGACTGCTTGCCGGTTTCTTCGTCGGCCCTTCGGGAAGGCGCCCACAGTCTTCCGGATAAATGAAAAGCGTTGGATCCTGCGGGCCCAGGACTACTTCCTTGAATCGAACCACCCTGCTCCCTTTACTATTCAGATCTTCGATCTTAATGGGGAAGCCCTTCCATTCTTCCGGCTCCCAGAATCTCAGCTTCGTGGCTACCGGAAGGTCTTTTCCACTCACGGTAACATCCTCCACTCGGCACACGCGTCCGTCCACGGTCTCTTTCCCAACCACCACGCGCTCGCTGGTGTGGCCAGGTCTCGAAGCGATGAACGGCCAGGAGCGAAAATATGCATGCACCACCTTCACGCATCCCAATTTCGTCTGTCCATACGTCATGTCATGTGTCAAATCCGTGATGTAATAGCCTTTTTCCATCGGGCCTTCCGACCTCAGCAGGTTTCCGGATCTGTAAACATAACCCTCCCGGTCATCGTAAGGTTGCATACTTCCCACCATCACCGCCGAAAATTCTGTGAACTCGTCAAGCGGAAATCCCGATTTCGCAGATGCAGTCTCGCCTCCGTGTCCCGGCACTGATTCTTTCCGTGTCGCCTGCCCAGGCGCTGCCTCCTGCATCGCCGCTGGTTCTTTCGTTGTAGTTTGCCCCAGCGAATTCTGTCCCTGTGCTGCTCCTGTCCACAACCCTGCCCGCATCAGGCAGCCCGCGAACAACAGCATCGTGGTCCATCGAATCATTTCCTTGCCCCGATTAGAGTGGACTCTCCGTCTGATAAGAAAAGGCCACGCGGGGAATCAGCGTGGCCCACGAAAAACATCAGGATCGGATTGTTACTGCAGGGTCGTCCTGCGGCTGGATTTGTCCTTTTTTAGCGCAGACACGCTCGCCTTGAACGTGGTCCCTGCGGCCTTCACGGCCTCCGAGCTTTTGTCCGGAAGTTTGTCCGTCAGGAAGCCAAAGTTCCCAAGAAACTCGTATCCGCTGAAGCCGAGGAATGAATCCCAATTCCATCTGCCAGCCTTGTTCTTGGAGTTTACCGACGTTGCTGTGATCGTGAGCCACTGCTCGCCGGTGTAGGTGCCCGCGTAGGCATCCATGATTGCATCGGCATAAATGTAACGGCCGGGGCCGACGATGCCCGGCTGCAATCCAGTGCTCTCCACGTCCAGGGCGGTAACCCGGATCCCCGTGCCTTCGATGGTCGCGTACGAATTCGCGGACGAAGCGCAAGCGTCCAAAACATCCATACCACTCAGATAGAAGTTGTCGGCCCCGCCGGTCTGTACGACTTCGTAGTTGCAATATTGTACGCCGCCGGTGTAGTTAAGGAATCCGAAAGCCTGCGCCAAGGCCGAGCTCGAGCAAACGGCAAGAAGGGTGATTACTGCCAAACTTTTCAGTTTCAAAGGGATCCTCCTGGAGGTTTTGTTCGCAATTGTGAACAACAACCCCGAGACAGTACACCTTCTACTGAGGAAGAGTAGTCCGTTGCACTGACAATCGGGAAGCTTAGCCCATTCCGAAACGATGTCAAGCAAAAATTTGACAAAAGAGAAAAACTTTGCACTCTTGAAGTCGATTATCCAATGGCCTACGTATTCCGATACCCGCTCTTCGCTTTGAATGTCGTATCTGTCTTGCCTAAGAACAGGTGTACAATCACCTGCCAGCAGGTCAGAGAAGGTTCCGCACCAGTCATTTCCGCCAATGGTTTCCCGCTTCCTCTGCTCCTGACTTCGCAAAGGAGATACGGTTATGCAGGCTTGCAGGATCGCGCTCGCCGCTTGCCTCGGCCTTGTTCTGCTCATGCTTTCGGCCCCGGCCCAAGCGCAATATCAGGTCACAATTTTAGATTCGAATCAACTCGGCCTAGTCAATCCTGGGGGCGACGGACCCAAAAACGTGCACGTCGATCCGCTGCTGGCCAACCCTTGGGGACTGGCCCATAGCGCCACAGGGCCTTGGTACGTTCCCGATAACGACACGGGATGGGTGACCGTCTACAATGCAACGGGAGGACAAATACCTCTTCGCATCTCGATTCCCACAGCCGGAAGCGAACTGGGCTCGGCGCAAGGTGGAAACGGTCCGGGCACAGCGACCGGAATCGTTTTCAACGGATCATCGACGGATTTCCAGGTTCAGGGCATGCCATCGACTTTCCTCTTTGACACGCTGGATGGCACCATCAGCGCATATGTGCCGGGCGTGAACGCCAACCAAGCGATCATCGTGGTCGACAACTCGGCCAACGGGGCGCTGTACCAGGGCTTGGCCATCACCAATTATCCCTCGGGGAATTTCCTTTATGCACTCGACAACGCCAACAATGTAATCGATATGTACGACGGCACCTTTACGCTGGTGAAGTCGTTCGACGATCCGTCGATCCCGTCCAACTTCTCACCGTTTGGCATTCAGGACATCAATGGCATGGTTTACGTCGCCTACGCTAAACCGAACTACGGCTCTGGCGGTTACGTCGACGTCTTTACGGAGAATGGTGTCAAGGTGAAGACACTGATCAAGGGACTACCACTGAACCAAGCCTGGGGGATCGCCTTGGCGCCCAGCAACTTTGGGCCGCTCAGCAATACTTTGCTGATTTCAAACAACTCGGAGTTCGGAACTATCAACGGGTTCGACCCTAATACCGGCAAGTTTGTAGGCACGATCAAGGATCAGAAAGGCAAGCAGGTCGTGCTCAACAACCTCTGGGGAATCGCTTTCGGTGGCGGGAACTCATCCAGTGGAGCAACCAACGAGCTGTTCGTCACCGTGGGCAACGGCAACGGGCTCAACGAATTGGCCGGCACCTTTTTATCAATCAAGCCGTAATTGACAACAACAGCGGCAGGAGGACGTAACTTGGGCCGCCTGAATGAGGCGGCTCTTCTGCTCCGGGGACCCGGGCGTCGCCCACCAAGCCATCAGCTTCGATAGCAGTGAAATCTGGCCTCGCTGTGTCAGCTGCCCGGTTTCCGAAAAAGGAACAGGCTAGGAGTTTCGCGCGTTATCACCGCACGTAGCTCGCAAGTTTACCGCGCGCTCAATCACCAGACGAACAGGCCTGCTCCCTCCACCGGTTGCCCAACCCGGCCGGCCGGGACCGGACTATCGTGGCTCGGGCTGATGTTCTCCTGAGCCGGATAGGGCAAATCCGGTTCCGCGCCACTGGTCTTTTCGATCTCCAACGCGCCGTGGTGGTTCATGATATCGGCGGCGGCCTGCACCTTTTCATCCGTACCCGTCGCGAAGACCAAAGCACCTCCATGCCGCAGGCCTTCAACATAAGCTTGCGCCTCCGCACTCGTCGCTCCGATCCTGTTCAGCTCGCGAATCAAGTCGTCTTCAAATTCGAGGCGCGGGAAGCTCATCACTCCGGTGACTTCAAAGCTCGCCTCCTCCTCCAGGGTGCGAACCTCCTTCCGAGGAAAGCCCAAGGCTTCGATTTTGCGCACCACGTCGTCCACGAGTCTAGGATTCTCAAATAATCCAACTGCAGTCTTCGGCATACTCGTACCCTCCAATGAAAAATGTCGATACTTTATGATGCAAATGCCGGATCAAGTGCTGCATTCAACGTCAATACTTTTGAGCTCAGAAACGCGGCACTGCCAATCGCAATGGACAGCAGGAGATAATTCCGATGCAGCGTAGAGATTTCATAAAAAGTACTGTCGTTGTTGCGGCAGCTGCAGAACTTGGAATAGGTAAAGCGCAGGCGAGGGTTCCCGCCCACAACTGGGGGAAATACGACTTCGGCTCCGGTCCCCAGGTGGCCGATCGCCTCAATCAGGGACCGTTCCCTCAATACCCGCCTGATGCCGTCATTCCCACCGACGACGTGGTGATGACCACTACTTCTTCGGAAGAAGTCGTGCCCAACTATGGTAAGGGATTGGTCACCTATATCACGGCCGATAGTGGCACGGAGGAAATCAAGTCCGACAATATTCCCCAGGCCATCGAAGACCTGGTGAGATTCCCCTTAGGCCAGCAGCTTTATGTCCGTCCGACCTGGAGGGAAGTACAGCCGCACCCTGGACGCCTGGAGATGCCCGATTACCTGAAGCTTGTCTTTGAATTGGCGAAGAAGAATAACAAGCGGATCGGATTGCGAATTCAGATGTGCGCTCCAGATTACACGCACGAAGCGGCTCTCCCGGATTTTATCCTCGACAAAGTGCCGAAAGTTGATCTGGTCCTGAGCGACCAGGAAAGCAGTGCTGACGCGCAAAGATATTTGCGAAACCCGCATTCGCGTTATCAGCCCCGCTATGACCACCCCTTTTTTCAGCAGGCATTCAAAGAACTGGTTGGCCTGTTGGCAGCGGAGTTCGATGGCAGTCCGATCATCGAATATATCGATACGTTCATGTATGGCTTTTGGGGTGAAGGGCACACTTGGCCATTTGGCAACAATCCTTTCCCTGATTACCAAACAGCCGAGCGCACCTGGATCAATATGCTCGAAGTCCAGCTCGAAAACTTTTCGAAGACCCCCCTACTGACCAATACGCAACCGGACTATAGCCGTGTCGGCAATTCAGAAATGCTGGACCACACAGTCCGCAGCAACAATTGGATTCGCAGCGATACCACCAGCACGACGACTTAGGAGTGCACTAGGATATCGCGTGTGCGCATCCGCATGGGAATTGCGCAAGGAGCTCTATAGTTGGCGGTCGGAGTAGGGATCGTGATTGCTCACGACCGCCTCCTCGGACCCGGACGAGCGCTCCGTTAGCGCATCCGGTTCTTATCGCAGATGAATGGTGGCAATGCGTGCCCCCGGAAAGGGATGAAGCGTGCTCGGTTGAGGAAGCCAGCACGAAGCCAATGCAAGGATGCGCGTCCATGAGATACGGTGTCGCTGGCTCCGGCGGCGCAGAGTACGCCGCCACAGCGCCAACACCCGGTCACGGAACGCCCCCAAGCTCGCGAGGTTTCTGGTATCGCGTAGTAATCGAAATGGCCTTGGACGACTGACTGCAGTCATCTTCCGGTTTGGGGCAATGAATCGCGCATGCGTATCCGAACCATCTGCTGGATCTTTCGCACTTTGCCTCGTATGCGTTTGCTGACCGTTTTGCGCCGTACCATGAATCGCCCTAGAATTTTCTTCCCGCTGATATGCGTGAGGCCCAGAAAGTCGAACGTCTCCGGCTTCCCTTCTCCTCTACGTCTCCGGTTCACTGTCATAAGCAAGACGTGATGCCCGCCTGCCACATCTCTGTGCTCTGGATCACATCGTATCTGTTGTCTAAGATCGCAAAATGGGGAAGTCGGAGGGCAATACTATGCATGGCAATGAAAAGGTGATCGAGCAACTGAACGCGGCGCTCTCTTCTGAATTGACAGCAATCGTTCAGTACATGGTTCAGTCGGAGACCTGCGAGAACTGGGGCTACGTGCGGATAGGAGACTTCCTGAAGAGACGCGCAATCGAGGAAATGGGTCATGCCGAGGGTCTGATCGAACGCATCGTTTTCTTGGACGCCGCGCCAAAGGTGGATGTCGCGCTGACTCCAAAGATCGGCGCTAACGTGCAACAGCAACTCGAAGGCGACCTCACGGACGAGGAAGATGCCGTGCGTCAGTACAACTCCGCTATCAACGTCTGTGCCGAAGCTGGGGATAACGGATCAGGCGACTTATTTCAGACGATGCTCAAGGACGAAGAAGGGCACGCGGACTTCTTGGACGCACAGCTTCATTCCATCAAGGAAATGGGCATCGGCACTTACCTCGCGCAGCAGTTGCATAGTGAAAAATAGCACCGTTGGGAAATTTCGGTAGTGGGCTGCTTTGAATTTGGTCAGCGTGTTCCGACGGGTGCTTCACCGTCGATGTGTCCTGGCTCAACCTGAAATGGAGAAGGGACGTTCTCCTTAAGTGTGAGATTCCGCCCCTTTTCGGGGCGGGGATTTTCAAGGCATGGGGGTCTATCGCCCGATGGCGTTTTCTCGCGGTGCACAGCGCGAGAGGATTGGGCTCCCGCGCTGCAGAGCATCGGCTCGATGAGCCCCACCAGGTTATCCCTCAGCATGGTTGCATCCCTGCAGTGCCGCTTCCGTTTCGCCCGACGAGGTCATGCATCTCTACTCCATCGATGCTGTTCTCAACTTCCGGATGGCCCGCCATCTGCCCGCGCACCGTTGGCCTGATCCTTCCATTGTTGAACGTTCACGCCCATCACGACGAGCCATAGCACCAGCGATCCTTCCCCGACGATGCCGGGGATCAGAATGTAGGGGAAGCATAGGTGGCTTCCGAGCCGGGGCCACAGGAAGGTCAAATAGCCCAAGCCCGCCAGCACTAACAGGACACCCAGAATCCGAGGAAGGGAGATTGCCTCGAAAATGAGATAGCCGATCAGGAGCCAATGGAGTCCGAAAGGCACCATGGCGATGCCGTAGCCGGTGTCGAAGGCGGCCGAGGAGTGAGCATTCTGGAAGAGGACCACTGCGTCGAAATAGCTCAGTGAGTTGACGGCCCTAACAGCGACAAAGATGAGCCTGAAGAGCGCCGCAATCAGGGAGAGGCTCCTACCTACCGGCTTGAGCAAATCATAGAGGATGAGCGCCACGCCGGTATCGCAGGCGAGGGTGATAATCATCTTCGCCGGCGTGGCGGTCGCAGCACCTTGGGGCTGCGATGAAGATGAGCAAGTACAAAAGCCCGGCGATTCTAGCTTTGAGATGCGGTGACGCTTCTGCAATCCGTCTCATCATCTCATCCCCTTATTCCTTCCTCTGACGCCCGCGCGAAATCGCCCGTCGAGCTAAAACTCTCCTGAGCATACGGAGATCGTAGCTGAAAGTTCCAACTATCATTCAACTACTTCGATGGATGGTCGGGCAACCGGAAATAATGCTTCATCGGTCAGGCGGCCTGCTCGCGCCGATTCTTCGCTGTTCCCGCGCCCACTCTTCCGAGCCCACGCCGTTATGCACAAAAAACAATCGAAACAAATATTTCCCGAAAAGCCTGCGACGGTCTGAAAGGTGTTCAGCGGCGTGGGCCTGTCGGTTTGCAGCGAGGCGGGGCTCAAGAAGACAGCCGCAGATGGGTATAAACGCGTGTAAATGGATATTTTGCCCTTGGATAGCAATCGGGTGACAATGGGTATAAATGGATATCCGGACCCACCACCGCGATTCAGGCGGCGAACGGAAAAGTTGCGGGAACGGTTGATCTCGGCGGCGGTCCCGAGTTTGCGGTGGCTGACGGTTCAGGATATGTTTACGATAACCTGGAGGACGAAAGCCTGGTTTTGAAAATCAACGCTCGCACGCTGAACGTTGAGCAGCGCTGGCCGACTGCGCCCTGTGCGTCGCCTTCCAGTACGGCCATGGACCGGCCCAATCGGCGCTTGTTCATCGGCTGCCGCAGCAAAGTGATGGCGGTGATGAACTCTGATACGGGAAAGGTGATCACCACTCTCCCGATCGGCGATCACGTCGATACTACCGCATACGATCCTGCCTCCCGGCTCATTTTCAACTCCAACGGTGAAGGCACGATGACGGTAATTCACCAGGACGGTCCCGACAAATACTCTGTTGTCGAAACAGTGAAAACATTACCGAAAGCGAAGACTATGGCGCTCGACCCCCAAACCCACCATCTCTTCTTGTCTACGGCGGAAGCGGGACAGTTTGAAGTGCTGGTGGTGGGTAATTGAATGTGGGTAACTGACCTTGCGGGCCACTCCATGAATCTTTTCCGAAGATTGCCAATTGTCACTCTCCTTCTTGTCAGCGCAGCCTGCGCGCGCTCGCATTCGCAGGCGTCGCCACAAACCGAACCAGCGGAACTGCAGCTGCGAGTGAGCACGCCGTTCTACTTCGTCGCCTACGGCGATTCCCGCTTTCACGATCCCAAGGACACTGAAGCTGCGAATCCGACCGTGCGTCAAGCGCTCGTACAGGCGATTGCCCAGACCAGTCCCGCGTTTATTGTCTTCACCGGCGACATCGTCTACAACGGCTACGACAAGGACGACTGGAAGGTTTCCGATGCGGAGACCGCGGTGTGGCGGGAGAAGAAGATCCCGGTGTATCCCGTACTTGGCAACCATGATCTTCACGGCAACGAAAACGTTGCGCTGGCCAATTATTTTGAGCGCTTCCCTGACCTGAGAAACAGCCGCTACTATTCCCTTCGCGCCGGCAACACGCTGCTGCTGGCGCTAGACAGCTCTCAGGACGAGACCTCCGGCCCGCAGGGACAATGGCTCACGCAGAAACTGGATCGTCTTCCGAGCGACATCAACTTCGTCTTCATCGTTCTTCACCATCCTCCCTACACGAGCTCGTCCGATATGAAGTTATTTGGCGGAGGACACTCGGCGCGCGCCAAAGACGATCCTTTCCAAAGTAAGGAAGTGAATTACCACTACCTGCAGGTTGAAGTCGAACGTGGCACCGTAAAGATAACGATGCACCGTCTCGACATGACCAGCAGCAAAGCTGTCTGGACAGAACCTGACTCGGTCACAATTTCCTTACCTGCAGCCAAAGCCGCAGTCCAAAACAAGTAACCGCCGAACCGGACACGTGCCTCAACTTCGCCGCTATCCATGGAAACGGGTTGCGCTCCTTCCCCGAACGATAGGATTCCGCAAAAAGGATTCAGCCAGCCTTAACGGTTCGTCGCCGGGGCCGGTTTCTCGACCTTTCGCCCACGGAATACCGCATTCTGGAATACCTCTCAGAAATAGACGGTTGCGTGCGCTTGCGCGGTACGGAAGTGTTGGCACGCTACAGCGTGAAGTGAGCGCCTTAGTTCTATGCTCGACCAATGCCCAAGGTGGTCATCTACAAAACGTTTTGTAGATGGCAGACTGGAAGCTCGCAAGTATCTTGGCCGCCCCGTGCATTAGCTGCGCTTCTTATCTGGTGCAGAGATTTATGTGGCGTCCGCCTCGGACACACACAAAAAAGGGTCGGCCCTGGCAGACCAGCGCCACATAATTATTGAGTCGCAGAGTCAGATGAGAGACCCAGGATGCTTGGGGGCGAGGTTCAACAGGGGCGGCGAAGCGCACTAACGTCAGGGCATATCTGATTCGAAGAAACGTGTCGTTCATCGCGGCGCTCCCAATCGCACGAGGTCGAACGGTTCGACCCCGTTCGCTCCGTGTCTCATCACTGTTCGAATCCGCGGAATGACAAGCTCGTTGCTACTGCTTAATGGGCTCTGTCCCTTCACTCAGGATCTTCAGATAACGTGAGTATCCGAAGACGCGGGCTCGGCGCTTTCCCGTGATCTCCTTGGCTACGCCGAGGCGAACCAAGTGGTCCAAGGCAACTGTCACGGTGGGGATGGATAGCTTAAGGCCGTCGGCAACGGCGGCAATACCCACCAGTGGTTTCCTCTGCATGTACTCATGAACACGCAGCGCAGAAGACGCCGCGCGTCCGATTGTCTGAATGCGATCTCGATCCTTCGCAAATAGAGTCAGAATCTGTTTCGCGGCGTCGGCGGCAGAGCGTGCCGTGATCTCGGTCCCTTCCAGAAAAAAGGCCAACCAGTCTTCCCAGTCACCGTGTGTTCGTACACGCTGAAGCAGGTCGTAGTACCGGTCGCGGTTCGTTTTGAAGTACAAGCTGAGGTACAAGAGCGGCTCTCGCAGCGCACCCTTGGAGCAAAGTAGAAGTGTGATCAACAGCCGTCCGAGTCTGCCGTTGCCGTCTAAAAACGGGTGGATCGTCTCAAATTGCACGTGAATCAATCCGGCTTCGACCAGGATGGGCAGCTTGTGTTTCTCGTCGTGGAGAAAGCGCTCAAGACTGTCGAGACACTCCATCAATCGCTCTGGCGGAGGCGGAACAAACGCGGCGTTGCCGGGACGAGTTCCGCCGACCCAGTTTTGCGACCTGCGGAACTCGCCCGGTGTTCTGTTGGCCCCACGCACGCCGCGCAACAGGATGGCGTGAATTTCCCGGATGAGTCGGAGAGAGAGAGGGAATCCGCCTGCTACCCGACGAAGCCCATGTTGCATCGCCGCGACGTAGTTCGAGACTTCCTCAACATCGTCAATCGGGACGCTCGGTTCCGCGTCACTTTCAAACAGCAATAGATCCGAAAGCGAAGATTGTGTCCCCTCGATCTGGGACGACAAGAGCGCTTCCTTCTGGATATACAGGTAAAGGAAGAACTTGGTGTCCGGGAGCAAGGTGGTCAGGCCATCAAGTCGGCCCAACGCTTGGTTGGCGCGGTCAAGATGTTGGTAGAGGCCCGCCAGTTCCACAGGCGGATTGGGCGGCAGCCCCGGCGGGATGAACGCGCGCACTGGTTCTCCAGTGACGGTCGTTGTGACATACGTCCCCAGCCTCGACTTGTTTTCAGCGACCATTCGCGTTATGAAGGGTTCCTTTAATAAGCTTTGGTGCTATTAAAGGATATGGCATTATGTCTTAATAAACAAGAGGGGTGCTCGACATGCGCTAGTGATCTCAGTAAGTCGAACGCGATAAAGAAAACAGCTGACGGTTTCACTTACCTCGGCCCGGCACAATTTCACGAATACTTCGCAGCTGACCTTTCGGCAGAGCAAGCGGCTACGTCGAATTCATTTAGGCGATTCAGCATGAGCTCAGTTTTGGAGCCGTCAGGAATTCGGCTGGCGAATTCGTGAAGGCGAGCATTTCCAGCGTGACTGCGGCGGCGGCAACAACCGACACCGCGAGCCAAGATTTTCGCGTATCGATCGCCAACCCACCCGGAACGGGAGCATATCCGATTGCACCCTACACGTGGCTGCTACTGCCTGACGGGATTGAAAATAAGAATGAGAGGAACGCTCTGACCCAGTTCGTTCGCTGGGCACTGACGGCAGGTCAGAACAGATGTTCTGCGATGGGTTACGCTCCTTTGCCGGCAGAGGTTGCGAAGGGCACCTTCGACTACTTTGATTCGACGGATTACCGTCGATAATAGATCCAGAGGTGCACTACTTTGCAGGGTATCGGCAGCCTTTGCACAGGCTCGCACTCTCACGATTGGTTTGAGGGGCAACTCTGCGCGAACACTCTGAGCCACCGAAGTGCATCTTCGTGGGCTGCGATTATTTGCCCTCGGTCGGATTAATGGGCTCCCCGACAAGGTTGTAGTAGACCTCTTTGGGGGGCTGGAGTTTCGCTGGCTTGGCTGGGGCTGCAACCGGCGGTGGTGTCGGTTTCGACTGCTGCGGTGTCGGTACCGGAGAAGCGGAGACGGGTGCCTGCGCAATCTGTGGTGCTGGCGGCGGAATCACCGCTGTTTGGGCCGGGGTGGCAACGGGCTCTGGAGGAGCCATGATGGAAAGCGGTCTGGCAGCCGGTTGCGAAACCTTCTTGGTCACCCGCACCATTTTGACTCGTGCAGACGCTGGCTTCCTCTCTGACCACGCGTGCAGCAGGACAAATACAATTCCTGCGAGGCAACACGCCAAAAACGAGTTGAATAGCGCTGGAATGTTCAACTCACCTTTGCCGAGGTACGACGGAGACCGAAGGTCTCCACCCATCACCCTACCCAGCAGCGGTACCAGTACATTGCTGGTGACAGAAGCAAGCAACCCCCAAATCCCTTCGGCAAGAATTACGGCACCTACCAACTCACCAACCCATCTTGCGGAATTAGCGGCGGAAGTGTGGTTTTCGCCCATACTTATGTGATGCAGTTTGTGGCATATGGGAGAAGGTAGAACCTCGACTGGCAGGGTAATCTCCCGGCATCCCCGGACACTGGAAAGCGGATGCTTGCCGCGTGGCGTGAGGGAGTAAAGGTTCTGCGTGATTCGCGGATGTACGGCCTGAGCCCGTGGAAGTCGTCCGCTGCTGTCGAGGGAATCTCTGACCCGCCAAAACTCAAGAACCCGCGAACTGTGATCGGGCGGTCGGAGTTACTGGCTCACCGCACCAAGTGCAGATCTAAGTGACCAGTACGAAGGCCGGGCATTTGCCGGCTTCGAATCATTCGAATGCGGCGGCATGCTCGTGGTATGCAGCCGTCGTCGTCCTCGCTGTCATCGTCATTCTATCCAGGACTGCGACTTGACTTCACTGTCGGATCGAGCGTCTGCACGAGCTGTGACGAACTAGCATGCCTTCGCCTGAACATCAGGACATTCCCGGTTGACTGTCATCGCGACTGCCACGCGGCCGGCAAGCGGCGTAGGCCTTCTCGCGCCTGGACATTGTTGCGATCGAGCTTTAAAACAAGTGCGTACTCGTAACGCGCCAGACGATAATAGCCGCGCTCTGTTGAGGAATCGGCCTGGCGAAGCAGGTCTGGGATGTCCTGTCGGCTGAAACCATCCACCATCAAAGGCGATTCCCAAGCGCGTTTTCGGGCAGGCGGCTTTGGCGCGGCCGGCGGTGTAGTTTGCTTGTCATCGTCGCGGGGGGCAAAGGGCGAGTTGAGTGAGCCTTGGACAGGTGCATTGTCAGCCGCAGGTTGATTGTGGTCGCTCGACTCAACCGTTTGAGGTGACGCAGCCCGGGATGGATCGACAGGCTTCTGGGGCGTCTGCACCGCTGGAGACGTTGCCGGTGCTCCTGAGACCGGTGCGCTGCCACTGACCAGATGATCGCTTGACGACTGCGCCACGACGGGCTGCAAGGTTGGCGCGGCTGCGGGACTCGAAGCCGCCGGAATTGCGGACGTTTGTGAGGCGCCCGCTGGAGCGTCCGGCGTCCCTGGACTCTGAGGACGGGCGGGCGCGAAGCTGCGCTCACCTGCAGCCCGGCTAGGAACCTGAGTGGAATACTCACTGAGCTTTCCGCTGCCTGAACTCAGGGCTCCGATCTTGCTCTCGAGTTTCGCAACGAATGGAGGGAATGCGCCGGTTTGCGACCGGATGTACAGAGCCCAACTCGCCGCTGCGACGAAAAGGAGGGCAGAACCCAGAATCAGACGAGGCCAGATCCGCGGTTGGGTTGCCTTGACTTGACGCCGAGCGCTTGGCGGGATTCGCGGCGGCTTCGCGACCACCTTTTCTGCGGGAACAGTCGCGGGCTGGGCTAGCGGCGCGCGAACGGCTTGCTCCTGGAAAGCCTGCCGCATTTCCTCGCAAGTCTGGAATCGATCCCTGGGATCTTTGGCGAGGGCTTTCCGAATGACGGCATCGATCCCGCCGGCAATCGCCGGGTTGATGAGCGAAGGCGCGACGGGATCCTCATTCACGATCTTATAAAGGACAGTCGCGATATCGCCAGCAAAGGGCTTTTCGCGGGTCATCAATTCATAGAAGACGGCACCCAGAGAGAAGATGTCGGCGCGATGATCCACTTTCTTGCCGGTGATCTGCTCGGGAGCCATGTAGCCAGGCGTACCGATCACGAGCCCGGTTTGCGTGAGGCACGTGTTCTCGATTTTCGCAATTCCGAAGTCGAGAACTTTGATGGCGCCTTCGTCGGTCACCATGAGGTTGGCCGGTTTTAGATCGCGGTGAATAACGCCGCGGGCGTGTGCGAAACCGACGGCGGCTGAAATCTGGTCAGCCCAGGAGAGGAGCGTAGGGAGGGGAGGCACACCAACATGAGCCAATAGCTCGGCCAGGGTGGTTCCTTTGACAAACTGCATGCTCAAATAGATGGCGCCGTTCTCCTCGCCAACGTCATAGATGGTAATGATATTGGGATGATCCAGTCCGCCGGCTGCTTTGGCTTCCTGCTTGAGCCTCTCGATCATCTGGGCGCGATCAGGAGCATTATCGTCGATCAGAATGGTCTTGAGCGCGACGGTACGAGCAATTACGGGATCGAATGCTTTATAGACGGCGCCCATAGCACCGCGCCCTAACTCTTCCTGAATCTGGTACCGGCTCAATGTCGCGAGATTGGTGCGACTCGATGGACGCAAGTGGCCAGAGGGGTGTTCGTCGGCAGATCCGCGCTGCTCATCCCGATTGTTGGGTGGCTTTGCCAATTCCATGGGAAATCTCTAATGGGCTGTCATCGCAAATACGCGCAAACACACGAGTTTTCGAGTCTGTTTGCCGCATCTTCAATCATAGCCCCGCCAAGTTTTGCTTCCCACTTACTTTAGTTTTGATTGGGCGATCTATCTTCTTTCACTCGTTCCCTCTCGCGAGAAAATGTATCCTTGCGGGCCTTTATGAAGTCGTGGAAGCCGATTCTTTCCCCCTGCCCTTCGAAGCGGCCGAGCGAGATTTCTCGTCTCGAACGCTGCTGCGTCGCGGTTGTTCTCGTCGCTGCTCTCGTGGGTGGAACAGCGATCACGACTTACGCCAAAGATGCGTCCCTGACCGCGGTGGTTTTGTTCGATGGCCCCCAGGGAGCGGCGTATGTACAGATCACGGAAGCATCACTGAATGGAAAGATCGAAGTCCGCAGCTGTGACGGGGTTTCGAGGCTCGACAAGAATACTTATAACGGACTCCAACGCGTGTCCCTGGCGGGCTCTAGCTCGCTTCAGCGCGGCGCAGACGGTGTACTCACGCTAACCGCAAATGGCAAGTCTGTCTGTGTTCTCCCCAGCAATCTGAAATTCGAACGGGGCGTTGATCTCACGCCAGCGGCGGCGGCTGAACACGCCATGATTCGCGGTACGCCTGTCTCTTCGTCACCTCGCGATACAGTGATCCCAGAATTCAAGACTGGTGTGCAACTGGTGTTTATCGACGCTCCGGACGTTGAACTTGCTGATTTCTTGCGGGCGCAACGAGCGAACACTCTCAGAGACTGGGAGGATTTCTCGACGCGCTATCCGTCTTCCGCTCGCCGAGCTTCCGCTCAAAATGCCATCGCTGGATTCCATCAGCAGGCAGCCGAAGCGTCCTTTGCGCAGTATCGAAGTTCGAGCGGCGCCAAGAAACAAGACCTCGCCATCCTGCGACAGGCATACTTGGAGACACAAATCGCTGGCCAGTCGTCTCCCGACTACAAACCTGCTGCGCAGTTAATGGGCGACATAGGGCGCGAATTGGACAACCTGGCGCACCCTGATCAAGCACGCCTCGAGGCGTACCGAAAAGCCCTGAAAGACCACACGCCTGGGTATTGGCAACTGTCTGCTGCCAGGCTCCACGTAGAACGCCTGTTGGAAGTCCGGCCAGACTATGCTCCTTTGATTAGCCTCCAGCGCGAGATTGCCACCGAGCAGCGGAAACTGGAAAGAACCATCGTGAACGCGCAGGTGTTGTTGTTAGAGTCGCGTTACGACCAGGCTGTCAACTCGCTGGGTCCCTATGTTGCATTCGCTTCCGAAATGCCCCGCGTGGATGCTGTGATCAATACCGCGTTCAAATATCACTACGATAACGGACAAAGACTGGCGGCTCATCAGGACTGGGAAAGAGCAATCGCGGAGTTTGGCGAAGCTGCGGCTCTCCGGCCTGATCGCAAGGATGTCCAGGCAGCAGCCGACAACGCTGCCGCTCAACTCGAGGCCCAACGCAATCAGCTGGCGGCAAACGCCGCTGTTGTCGAGAGCGACGACTACGCGCAGAAGAACCGGTTTGTTGAGGCCTATAACGTACTCGCCGACTTACCGGAGAAACAGCGCGCCCTGGTAACGTCGCAGCTCGCAGCGTTATCGCATGACTATATCGGCGCCGCCGTGCAGCGCGCACAGAAACTCCAGGAATCGCACATTCCGATCAAAAACCAGACCGACGAGAATGCAGTTCTGGAAGCTTATGTTCTGTGGGATCGCGCCAGTTCTCTGGCGGACGACCCGGCGATCACCGTTAAACGCGACTTCCTCTCCGCCAAGATCAGCGCCTACTACCTCGACCAAGCCAATCGATATCTCCAGAAACCCTCCGATTCCGGGGCGGCAGTTGGATGGCTTTACCTGAAAGAGGCGGCGCGTTACGGAGTCACTAATCTCGACAGTCTCAAAGATCAGATGGTTCGTTACGAACCAATCTATCAACGGCAAGCCCAACTCTCAGTCGGCATTGTGGTTCGCGATCAGACTTCTCGTCATGATAGCCACGGTTTCGCCGACGAGCTTGCAGACGCGATCACTAGCGGTCTCGATTCCTCTGGGCTGCCGATTGCAACTGTGCGGAATCCCTCGGAGGTTGAGGAGCCCCAGCGGCCCAATTTCACGATCGTCGGACAGGTTCTCGAACATCGCGTGATCAAGAAAACAAACATGGAAGCGCCCGAATCAAAATACCGTGCGGGCACGCACGTGACGAAGAGTCCAGCTTGGCTGCAAATTGAAAGCGACTATGAATCCGCTCAGCAGCAGCTCAGCTCGGCACAACAGGTACTGTCTGATGTTCAAGCCCAACACAAGAAGAAACAAATCATCGCAGACGCCGATGACGCAGTGCGGCAGGCACAGAACAGCGTCGACGAGTTGCGACAGAAGTCGGAGACCACAGAGCAAAGCCGCGTGGAAACCGTGGTTGAGCCTTACCACTACACAAAGAAGACCATTGAGCTGACGGCCTCGGTGGAGATCGAATTCCAGTTCCGCAATCGGGCCGGTAATCTGATCGGCCAGCCTGCCGATGTGCATAAGGACAAACACACCACGACGGTTGTCTTGCAAGACGTCAAACCCGAAGATACCGAAGGAATCACCGACCAAGGCGTAGAGCCTGATGGAGCGCAATTTCTGATAGACCTTGAAATTGAATCCCGGAATGCTTTGGTCAAAGAGGTGCGAGAAAAAGCAGCGGAACTGCCGGCGGCGGTTTTGCAGGCAGCGGAAACCCTGGCGCAACAAGGCGACACTGACGGAGCCGCGGAATTGTATGTGCTGTACTTGAACGCAACTCCTCAAGGCGCATCTCCAGGGCGAGACGAGGCAGTCAGGTTTCTGCGGGATCAGTTCAATCTGCCGTTGTCGGCCGAGGCTAAGCTCTAACCGGTGAATCGATGGCATTCAACGCTTATCAGAATTTGCTTAACCTTGCTGCGACCGTTTAGAAAAATTATTCTCCAAGTGATCTTTGCACGTTACACGATCGTTGCCTCGAGTCCGTTAGTCTCGCCCGGTGATGGTGGATTCACAGGGAGGCAAAACGGAAAGCGGGTACCTTGGTACTCTTCCCTTCTGGGTTTTCAGGCGCAGAATGGAAGCTGATCGTCGAGTGGCAGCGCCAAGGAATGCTCGCTCTCCACTACCACAACTGCTTTCACAGATCACGCATATTGGAGCCGTGCCATGGCCGAGCTGTTTCTCAAATTTGAAGACCGAGTCTTACAAGAGCTCTTACTTTCCGGCGGCACAGTCACCATTGGCCGTCAGCCAGACAACGTCTTTCGTATCGACAATCCTGCTGTCTCTGGGCATCATGCCAAGGTCTATGCGGAAGGCGATCACTACGTGATCGAAGACGTTGAGAGCTTTAATGGCACATACGTCAATGGTCAACGCATCAGCAAGGCGATACTGACGGATGGAGACAACGCGACTATCGGTAAGCACACGCTCGAATTTCGTGACGAGGTACGTCCGGTCGCCGCGCCGTATGGAACTCTCGATATCGTCGGACAACTGCCGAAGCCGCCACAACTCGATCGCACCGTTGTGTTGGACACGGCAAAAGCGAAAGAAATGCTAACAAAAGCAGCCGCAGCCTCCGCCGGCTCGGTTGTGGTCCGGCAAATCGGCATTGCTCAAAGCCAGTCGCCAGTCAAAACCACCGTCGTACATCAGACCATTGGCACCCTGACCATCGTCAAAGGCCGAACTAACCAGCAGCGCTACGTACTGACCAGTAAACTGACGCTGATCGGAAACTCGAGGATGGCCGGCATTCGGCTAAAGCGCTGGTTCGCTCCCCGCGTCGCGGCCTTGATTTACAGAGCCGAGGATGGCTACTTCATCGCCGCTTCCGAAAACGCGGTGAAGATCAGGGTGAATGACATCGTGGTCGAGGGCGGACAAAAACAACTCGAGGCAGGTGACGTAATCGAACTCGCAGGTATCAAGGCTGTCTTTGCTACATAACTGAGACGCTCCCAGACGACCCTCCCGATGCCCCAGAGAATGGTTCGATTTTCAATCTGCCCGATAGATCCGAAAGACCGACGCCGATTATCACAGAATCCTCAGCACCGCACCGAGTTAGCTAGTGGGACTACTTTCGTCTTGACGCTGAGCCTTGCCGGCAGGAAGGCGCCGGGGACGCTCTTGATTGACGCCACCTGCCTTGGTAGAGGCACAATCACTCTGGCCCTCCTGGACCCAGGGGGTTGTGGGCGAACCCGCAGGCTCAGGACTTAACTCTTCTCTTCACAAACCCGTCCTCGCTCCACTCTTCCGAGCCCACGCCGTTATGCACGAAGAACAATCCTGTCGGATCGTATTTCCTTTTCACCGACGCCAGCCGCGTGTAATTGCTTCCCCAGTACGCTTGCTGCCAGTTCTCCTGAAAAAAATTGCTCTCCGAAACGTACGCTCCGTCACCGGGCACGATCGCGCGCAACTCATTCACGCACTTGTGGATCTCTCGCCGGGATTTTCGTCCGGCCTCAACGTCCGGCTCATGACCGCGCACGCCGGGATATCCGCCGCCCGCGTCACCGACGATGGCGAGCGCAAAGGCATTCAGTACTGCGGGGTTCGTTGCCGTGTCGCGTGCCGCCTCGATTGCTTCATTCGGCCCTCCCGCCAACCCTTTGTTGAAATGCAACTCGATATCTTTGTAACGCGAACCAGCAAATAGCGCATGGGCGAGCCGCTCCCGCGAGTCATCTTCGAGCAGAGACGCCGGCATCCACAACGATTCGTATCCATAAAGGAACCACGCCACTTGCCCCGCGTCTCCCGTCCACCACGCGTTGTTTGAACTCGCTCCTGGCCGCGCGTCCAAATTAAAAACTGCTTGATGGTTCTGTTTCCTCCACTCCACATCCCACCAATGCCGAGCCGGCATACTGCCCAGAATCGGTTGTCGCTCGATTGTGTAAAGGGCCGACGAGCGTGCTACCCAATCCAGAAAGGGTTGCCATATCTTTTTTACGTCCTCCGTACTCAAATCGTGGCAAACCATCAACAAGTCGAGCACGTTGTCGCTTGCCAGGCGCGCATGCTCCCCCCAGTGATCATTGAAAAGATGCTCTCGATAGAAGTCGACGAAATACCGCAGCAAACGCCGAAACGCTTCATCCGACGCGGCCTTCACCGTAAGAATCGCTGCGCCCCAAAATTCGGGCAGTTCCCGTAGGCGCAGCGTCGCTTTGCTCACTGCGCCGAATGTTCCTCCTCCTCCGCCCTTCAGGGCCCAAAACAAGTCTGGGTTCGTGCATGCATTCGCGACGCGCACTTTTCCATCCGCGGTGACCACTTCCGCTTCCAACAATCCCGCCGCCGCGGTGCCATAATGCTTCGAAAAACTTCCGAAGCCTCCGCTCTGAACCAGGCCAGCCACACCTACCGTAGTGCACCCGCCGCCTTGCACATACAGGCCGCCTTTCGTCGTCACCGCGTCATAGGCTTGCATCCAGATCGCCCCGGAGCCGACCGTTACCGCGCGTTGTGGGGTATGCCTGCTCTTGGATCCTTCTGGAACGAATGTTTCGTGCATCGTGATGTCGTGCATGTGCCGCGTCCACACCAGCAGCGAATCCGGCGCGTTCGAGGTTCCCTGATAACTGTGGCCGCCGCCCTTTACCACCAGCCGCAAGTCATTCTCTCGCGCGAAGTTCACCGCCGCCGCGATGTGGTCTGCATTGCGCGCCGCCACGGCGTAAACGCTGGGTTTGCTCACCCACGCGTCCACCCATCCCAAAGTTTGCGTCAAGCCAGGCTGGTCTCCGATGTAATAGGGGTTGTGAATATTGTTGGACAGACTCTGGCAGCCCGCGCTTGCCGTGTCTCTGAGACAAGCCTCAATCGGAAACTCCACCGGAATCAAATTTCCGTCGACTTCATCATTCAGCCTTTTCCACGCTGCCTGCGACGGCCAATTCGCATCCGACGGCCGCCGCCGCTGAACTGCCGGGCTGACGGGCGTCGCATTCCGCACGTCCGCAGTTCCCGCATCGAACGCAAGATTCTTTTCTGCTCCCCATAGCTCGCGCGCCCACAGGGGAGCCAGCGCCGCCATCCCTGACCGTCTTAAGAATGTTCTTCTGTCCATCGAAATTCGCCACTACTTCCAGCTACCCCGCTGAACCGTTATCGGCAGTTTCTTATATTAGAAGGATTCTTCTCACCGGGCCATCTTCGGCTTCAATCGGCAGTTGCTATGCCACATTGATCTTTAGAATCACCCCCCTCGCTTTGTTCAGAATGGCGCTTTCGCCGCCTAACACTTTTTTACCAAACTTTACTGACTTTTTATCGCCAGTGCACGCGGAGCGTGTTTCAATAATTTAAGGAGGACGGATCCATGAGGAAGACTGCGATAGTAACTCTGCTGTTCACGGTGGCATGCGCCACGACGCTACTTTCTGCTCAAACGCAAACCACGCACACTCCGCCGAGTCCGGCGACTATTGCTCAACATCGAGTCAGCTACTTGACGACGGTCTTGTCTCTGACATCTGAGCAGCAACAACAGGCCACGACGATTTTCACCAATGCGGCGACAACTGCTTCGGGGCTTCATAGTCAAATGAAAACTGCACACCAGAATCTCGCCACCGCGGTGCAGAACGACGATACCGCGACCATCAGCCAAGTCAGCACGACAATTGGCAACCTTGTAGCGCAGGAAATCTCAATCCAAGCAAACGCGAAAGCCGCATTCTACAAGACGCTCACTCCCGACCAGCAAAGCAAACTAACCCAATTGGAAAGCCAGCGGCAGCGAATCGGCTTCAGGGGAATGAGAGGAGGCTGGTGAGCGTCCGGATGCCCGTTACGCTCATCTTCCCCATGGGGTTTTGAAATCGCTGGTCTCGCCAGTTAAGGCGCGAATAGTGGTCAAGACCTGTGGACCGCCGCGCTGCCTATAAGCGGTAAGACCAGTAAAGGGAGGGGACGAAGATGACGGAGCAATCGGGAACCCTCGCTGACGATCGGTTCGGTGGTCGGCACCCGACCAGTCACGAACGCCGGTCGGGACTACCTTGGGACGCGTCGTACCACGACGGCCCTGCGCCTTGGGATATTGGCCAGCCGCAGCCAGCAGTTGTACGTTTGGCATCCCAAGGCAGATTCGCCGGGGCTCTGCTCGATGCGGGCTGCGGGACCGGCGAGAACGCTCTCCACGTCGCCTCGCTGGGTTTGTCGGTTCTGGGTGTTGATGTGGCCGAAACGGCACTGGCGATCGCACGGCGGAAAGCCGCCGACCGTGGAATCGAGGTCGAGTTCGCCGCGGCTGACGCCTTCCACCTGGAGCACTTGAGGCGCACGTTTGAGACGGTCCTGGACTGCGGACTGTTCCACACCTTCGACGGAGACGAGCGAACACAATACATAGCGAGTCTAGCGTCGGTGACCGAACACGATGGAACTCTGTATGTGTTGTGCTTCAGTGACGACGGTCCCGACACTGGCCCCCACCCTGTCAGTCAGGAAGAGCTCAGAACGGCCTTCAACCCCCGCAACGGATGGGATGTCGCTGCCATCGAGCCGGACCGAATTCAGACCAGATACCACGATGACCACGGCGCCCCGGCCTGGTTCGCTACAATCAAACGGCTCTAGCCAGCGGTCCCATTTACTTCTGTTCGAAGTCCTGCTGGCAATTGTTGCCGTAGGTGAACGAATGCAACACGAAGTCCGCGCGCTGCGGTTCGAGCGCGAGCAGGTGCGAACCAAAGTTCGCATTTTTCACGAGGTAATACATTCGCGGAGTGCTCACCTCGAGATACGATCCCTCCGTGTCGAACTGGACATCGACCCCTGCTTCGCTCTGATCGATCGGCTTGCCGTCCTGAAGCAGGTAGACGCGCACGGGTTTCTTCGGATTGGCAACACTGAGAACCGCATAGACCGAGCGGGCGTGGTAACGTAGTTGCGCAGTGCCGCGCTTGTCGTCGGAAGTTACGCCATCCTGTTGCGTGATCCAGCGCCCAGAGAGCATGACCTTGCCGTCTGTGGGCTCGCCGTCGGCATGAAAAGTCGTGGGTTCGCCGTCGTTTTTGTAACCGCTCGGATTGGCGATGGCTCCGCGTCCGAACCAATCCCCAATATAGGTTTCGTCCGTGCACACTCCGCACAAAGGAGCAAAGGTGTTTTCCGGAGGATCGAGCGGAATCTGAGTGATCTCGGGATGGGCAGTTGCAAGCAACTCACGAATCTTTTCCTCCATCGGGCGGTTGTTTCCCTCGCCCTCGACGTGCAACACGATGTCGCCCTGTTGATCAATGAGATATCGATTCGGCCAAACATCGGAATGGTAAGCGTTCCAGATTGAGCCGTGGGTGTCGGCGACTACAGGCCAGGGCAATTGAAAGCGCTTGGCCGCGTCGCGAACGTTATCGACGCTGAAGCCGATTGCAAATTCGCCATAGTGCACGCCCACAATATCGAAACCATAGGAGTGATATTTGGCATACCAGCGCTTCAGCACGCTGAAGTCACGAATGCAGTTGATGCAGGTGTACTCCCAGAAATCGATCAGCAGAACGCGCCCTCGATAACCCTTGATCGAGTGCGGGACATTCTTTCCGGCAGTTCCAGTGTCAATCCATTGCGCATCGCCAGCAAAGTTGGGCGCCTTTTCTAATTTTTCATTTTTCGCGTGCGCACAGGCAACAAGCAGGAGAGCAAGGACTAGCATGGAAACGAGTGTTCGCATGGCCCATTCATTCTAGCGCCGTTCGCGACCCGTAAATCGACGCGGGCTGATCAAGACGTGCAGACGATGACTAGGTGGCTTGAGCTAGCGACCAACTGAACGCACGCGAAAACGAAGCCGCCAACCGAGCAATGCGCCGAGCGCAGCGCTGACCGGAACCACGGCGGTATGCCAAACGAGGATGTGCGCGGCCTGGAAGTTCGGACAATGCAGTTCGAGCATACCCAAACCGGCCAACCCGCCCAGCGTGCCAGCGACCAGTCCCGCGGAGGCGTGGGTTGACCGCGAATCCGCGGCGAAGCATCACCCAGCTAAGCAATCCGGCGGGGAGTGAGTGGAGAAGACCGGTGAGCAGACATGCGATGCCGGCCGAAAAGAAATGGTCGGTGTGATAGTCGCGGAATAACTGGGCGAACACGGCCAGCAGCCCGACACTGCTGAGGGCCAGCAGCGCACCGGGAGAGACGCGAAGCCGGCTCGCCGGAATCATCTGATGGACGAAGCTGACGGCTGCGAAACAGGCGAGGAGGCCGAGCGCTGGGAAGACGAGCGAGCGCTCCAGGAAATTCATCTTTGCAACTCCAAAGAAGCCGGTGCGCGCTGCACCGGCGAGGGAAACAGCCGCGCAGACAAGAACGAGACCCGCGGCCATCAGCCACACAGGCGGCAACGGTCGCACGGGGCGCGCCGACTGCTTGATTGAGTCGCCAATGCGCTCGAGGAAAAGCGGATCGAGCTCCTGCGGAGCCTGCGCGGCGTTTTTCAGGACGTCGTCAATCTCTTCGTCTTTCACGCGAGTCCTCCGCTCCGCCATTTTCCCGGGCCCGTGGCGCCAATCGTTTCCCGCAACTTCTTATAGCCGCGGTGCACCTTTTGCTTCACCGATCCCACGGTCGACGACGTAGCCCGCGCGACTTCCTCAAGTGACATACCTTCCACCTTCAACATAGCAATCACCTCGCGCTGGCTCTCAGGAAGCGGTGCCAACAATGCCTCTAGCTCGTCGGCTTGGTGCAGAGCCGACGAGGCCCCTTTCGACATTTCCTCCAACTCCCTTTCGCCGGCTGCGGCGCGGATGGACTTTCGATAGTGGTCAACGCGAATGTGCCGGGCAATCGCGTAGAACCACGGCAAAGCCGGCTCGCTGGGGCGATAGGTGTGGCGCACTTTGTGAATCCGCAACCAGGTTTCCTGCAGCAGGTCATCGGCATCAGTGCGGCTCATCGAGTTTGCAAGGAAAAACCGGTGCAGGTGCGGACTCATGCGTTCGATGAGAATCGTGGCTGCGGCGAAATCGCCCTGCCGATAGCGGACCATCAACATCTCGAGATTTTCGCCGGAGTGCATGCGATGGAAGGTCTAATCTGAATCTTCGCCGACGTCAGCGCCTCCGCGCAAATCCCCAGCCACATTCGCCGCGTCTGCCCAGCGGCCCCGTGCAGCCCCAAATAATAACATTCGACAGATTGCGCTGAAAAGTTACGGCGGAGACGAAAGAATTCAGCAGCATTTTATTTTGTGCGATTGCGCATGGGGCCGTAACTTTCCGCGAGCTGAAAGCGAATTCCATCTGTGAACGCGCCCCTGCCGGGAACCACTCCCATGCTCGCCGCGCGGAACAACTTTATCCCAAACTCACAGGAGATTACGATGAACAAACATTGCCTAATGAAGCTTCGTTTGTGGCGTGCCGGTTTTGTGCCGGTCGCGCTGATTCTTACCAGTGCGATTGCGGTACAGGGCCAGCACGTGCGCAGCCCGCTGGTGATCACAAGCACGAATAATGCAAGTGGGAACGCCGTTGTTGTCTTCAAGCTCAACACCAAAGGAGCTCACTCGCTCGAGTTGGCGCAGATGCTAATGACCGGCGGAAAGGGCGGCGCGAGTACCAATGCGGGGATCGTGCAGTTCAAAGGGGATCTTGGTGCTGTTGCGAACTACGGATCCAATACCGTAAGCCAGTTGCTGCGGGAGAATGATGCAATCGCAATCGCGTCGACAATCCCGCTGGCGCCTGAATGCGAAAATCCCGACTCTGTCGCATTGACGAGCGACCACCTGTTCGTTGTGGGTGCGAATTGCGCCGAGAGCCACGCTTGGCCGTCGGGAACCGTGGATGGTACGGTCGTGAGCCTTTCCGATCCCTCGGCCGCGCAGATTGCGGTTGGCGACAACTGGGCGGCTGTCACGTTGAGTTCGGGATCTCTTTTGCAACTTCCGCTCACGCCGGAAGGCGGCGTGTTGAATGGCACGAGCATTCCAATCCCTCTGCCGAACAATGCAGACATGGTGCCTCTCGGAGAAGCGTTCTGGGGCAACGTGCTGGGCTTCACTCCGGCGCACAGTCCTGACAGCTTTGCCATTGTGGACGTGAACCGAACACTGAATGCGGTTCCTGGCCCGACACCTTCATATCCCGTGAATGCGCCCTGCTGGGTAGCCAAGGGTGCGGGCAACATCTGGTATACGGGGAATTCGCCGGGGCAGGCGATCAGTGTCTTTTTCAGCGACAGCCAGGGTGGAGTGTTCTACAAATCGGTGCCGGTGCTAGGATCGCCGACTGATCTCGCGGTCTCCCCCGATGGCAAGTGGCTCGCGGTGATCTATAGCGCCGATGGCAGCGCGTCTGTTGCCGTCTTTTCCATCGATAGATACGGCGACTTGACCCAAGTGGCCACCTCAAGCGCGGTGGACGTTGCGGCGTTCAGCGGCGTAGCCTTCAGCCAGTAGCAAGGTGCCGCGTTGCCCCGTCCGTCGGATGGCAATATTTCTTCCGCCGGGCGGTGCCGCGGTTGACAGCGAAGGCCATTACCGCCTTGATCTCGCCGTTAGTGCTCGCAGGCTTTCGGCCAAAATCTCGAATCCCGCGTACAGTGGCTTAGTGATTCAATTCCGGGTGCGGATCTTTTGCTGGCGACCCTGTTTGCTCATTCTCTTTGTCGGTATGCCAACCCGGATTCGTCCAGTGGCCGTGCTGGTACACAAAGATCTCCGTGACTCGGCTCGAAGCTGATGATCGTTTGCCCTCAACCTCAGTTTCCAATACATAGGTACTCCAGACGACGACTACATCACCGAATCGCTGAATTTCGGTTCGAGGAAATTCCAGCCGAATCAGCTTTCCGCCTTTGGAGTGGAACTCGGCTGAAGAGCGCAGTACATCGTTCTGATGCTTCCATTCTTTCTCGCCGCCGCTCATGACTATGGTCCCGGGCGGCACGAGTTCTTTCAAGGTTTTGGTGTCGCCGGCAAACCAGGCCCGCCACACGTTCTCCCGGGCACGCAGCAGTTCCTTATCCGTCGCTGTCTGCGAACGCAGACCTGCAGAGTGGAAAGTGATGTAGGTAACGGCAACGATGATTAACATGCGGTGCCACTTGCGTTTCATGAGATTCCCCTTCGGAAGAGTTATTGCATAGCTTCACGGTGCTGTCTGAAAGCGTGTAACGCGAGCAGAATAGCCGCGCTGGAAGCCGAGTAGACCGAATAGTCCCATAGAGGCGACTTCAGGCCTTGCGAGATCGCCATCGACGTGCCAAACATCGCCAGCAAACAAGCACTGGCCAGCGAGACCCAGCGTGGCCATAGTCCCAGGAGCAGCAGGATTCCAAGAGACGCTTCGCAGATCGTGGCCGCCCACGCCATGTATGGAACGCTGGCCGACGGCATGAATGCCAGCACTTCCCGCGCATATTCCAGGAAACTCGAGAAATACTTCAGATCAATCGTCCCATGCCAAAGACCAAAACGTCCCGCTACGGCTGAGAGGAAGGCCGAGCCGACGGCGATGCGAGCGTAGAGAACGCCAGCCTTTTCCCAATTCATCGCGCGGAGTTTCTGGCCGGTTGCGGTAAGCGCCCCCGTCGAGGCAATGTGTGCGTGCTGGTTCATTGTGCAGATCCTTTCTGGCGCGCGGTTTTGGGCAGATCTACGGTGAGCGGGGCATCTTGGTCGCAGATCATATACGCCAGCAGCTTCGCCGGTTCCATCGTGCTGGCATTCGCCGAGACAAGATGAATGCTGTTAGGAGCCTCATAGAAGGTCCCACCCGCCCCGTAGATCATTTCTGGCTCGCCTTTGACCTGAGTCCGCAGCTCGCCGGAAACGACATAGCCGAATACGGCGCACGGATGCGAATGCGGCGCAGATGCTTCACCCGGACCGTAATTGACCTCGACCAGGGTCACCTTCAAATGCTTGCTATCCAGCTTGGGCAATTCTCGCTGGAACAGCAGTCGCGCTCGTTCTTTGGGTTTTTCCGGCCTCTTCGAAAGTTCTTGACCCGAAACAGACCAGGTCACCGCCAAAACTCCACTCAGAAGTACCGCGCTGTGAAAGATGATCTTGTCAACGGCTTTCATCATTACCCTCCTTGCTCACACTCTTGCAGTTCGGTGTTCTTCAAATGGTTTCGTTGGTTCACGCGATTGCTGCTGTTGTGCGCGTCTTCTGAACTTCTAGCGCGGCGCATCAGGCATGCTCCGGCAATGCACACAGCACTTCCGAGAACAGACACCAGCGCCACACTTTCGTGACGCACAAATATGCCCAATACAAGGGCCACTCCTGGGATAAGAAAAGTCGTGGCAGAGGCGCGTGTCGCACCGAGCCTGCCCGCCGCAACCGACATGACAACGTGCGCTACTCCGGTGCCCAAGGCGCCTAAGGCCAGCAGCGCAAGCACGGGCCACAATCTCCAATGGGCCGCCAGCACGTCGGACAATCCCAGCGGGGCGGTCAGCAGCAAAGCAACCATCTGCGCCCGCCATATGACCGGCAATGCCCCGTTGCGTTGCTGCAAGGGACTCGCAACATTGAGCGCGATTCCGTAAGACACGAGTGCCGCCACGATCATTCCGACAGCAGTGGCGCTGCTCTGACCGGTGTCCATCCCGGGAATTGCCATCAAGATTGCTCCGCCCATGCCAACGCCTATGCCAGCCATCACGCGGCGCGACGGCGAACGTCGCGCAACGACCGATGCCACGATGGCTGTGAATAGAGGATTAGCGCCGTTCAGCATTCCCGTGAGCGCCGACGTCACATGTCGTTCGGCGAACGGAAACATCGTCAGCGGGAACGCCAGCCAAAACACCCCAAGCCAGACAATTCCCGCCCAGTCTGAACGCGAAATGGCTTTTCGGGCTGACGGAAACAGAGATAGTGTCACGAAGCCAATTAAGATCCGAACAAAGGTGAGCCCGCAGGGCCCAACCGCTCGCATCGCCTCGTCAATGAATAGAAACGACGCTCCCCAAATCAGACCCGGAACAGCAAACAACCACCATTCGGTTTTTTTTGGACCCAGCATGATAGCCATGCCAGCGAACTTTTTCGTTTGTCGCATGAGTGTGCTTCCACTGGCATCACCCTAGAAGACAATGGACCGTATTGAAAGGTCCATTTATATTAAGCTTGCTATACCATTATCATGTCCAAGAAATCCTCATCCTACGAATTGGCGCTTCCGCACCGGAATACCCGTGTTCCCGCCTATCAATGGTTGTATGAGGCTGTGCGCTCTGAGATCCTCCGCGGCCGCCTGCGTCCGGGTACACGGTTACCTGCTACTCGCGATCTCGCTCGTCAGTACGGGCTGGCACGCGGCACGATCGTCAATGCCTTCGATCAGCTGGGGTCGGAAGGTTACATCGAAGGCAACGTGGGCTCAGGAACGTTCGTCACCAGGATGCTGCCGGAGCGGATGCTGCACGTCACTTCGGAATCGGACAAAAAGCCAAGGCCACAGCGAAAACGTCGGTTAAGAATCTCCGACTACACTCGCCGGGCAAGCCTTTTTTCCGGCTATGAGAATCGTCCGATCCGCGCCTTTCGCAGCAACCTTCCAGCGCTGGATCTATTTCCCGCCGATCTCTGGACAAAGGTCACGCTGCACTGCCTGCGCAAAATGTCGACACGTAATCTGATGGGATGCGACCCCTTGGGGCACGTCCCGCTGCGCCAAGCGATAGCGGAATACTTGAGCCGGTCACGAGGCGTACGATGCACGCCGGAAAAAGTTGCAATCATCTCCGGAGTGCAGGAAGCGATCGACCTGGCGGCCAGACTCCTGCTCAACCCAGGTGATCGCGTGTGCATCGAGGACCCCAGCTACCCTGGCGCGGTCTCGGCATTTCGGGCCAACGGAGCAAAGATCCAGCCAGTCAAAGTTACTCAAGAGGGCATCGATGTGCGGCATCTTCCAGCGCGCCAAGTCCGGCTGATTTACGTCACTCCGGGACATCAATTCCCGATCGGAGCCACGATGAACCTGGCTCGCCGATTACAACTTCTGGAGTGGGCCAACAATGCGGGCGCCGTGATCTTCGAAGACGACTATGACAGCGAGTACCGCTATTCCGGACGGCCGATTCCAGCTTTGCAAGGGCTCGATGACCATGGGTTGGTTCTGTATGCGGGAAGTTTCAGCAAAGTATTGTTTCCCGCTCTCCGTCTTGGCTACGCGGTAATCCCTCCCGGACTGCTGTCTCATTTCGAAGCGGCCCTGTCTCTCACCGTTCGGCATGCACCCCTTTTGGAACAGCTTGCGCTCAGCGAGTTCATGCGCGAGGGGCATTTCGGCCGTCATGTGCGACGCATGCGGGAGATCTATGCGGAAAGACTATCGATCCTGTTGCAAGAGTCGCGTTCTAGGCTGTCCGGCTTGCTGGAAATCTCAGACGTCGAAGCCGGGTTGCAGACCGTCGGATGGCTGTCCCAGGGCATCAGTGGCGAATCGGCGGCTGATGCCGCGGCCAAGCGCCAGGTTGATGTCACTCCCATCAGTCGCTACAGCCAAGGTGGCAGAGTTCCCGAGGGTCTGCAGTTGGGATTCGCGGCTTTAGACAATAGAGAAATCCGTCGTGGAGTTCGGGAACTCGCGATTGCACTTGAAGGCCTGGGTCGCTAGCTTCGGTGAACGTTATTTCGTTGCAATGTCACTGGCAAGCCAGTTGCTTTAGCATCGCCGAAGCCTGACCGAAGCCAAACTCATCCAATTCTGCCAGGAGGACGATCGAGATGCATCGCGTGCGACAAGAGAACCTGCCTTTTGTTGGGAGTTCGCATGAGTTTGTCGGAGCTGAGCACGGCGACACCAGTATTTCGGTGTTCCTATTCCACGGGAAACCAGGTTCGGGACCGGGACCGCATCGACATCCTTATGACGAGATCCAGTTCATCCGCGAAGGCCGCGGAGTGTGGACAGTGGACGGCAAGACCTTCGAAGGTGGCGCTGGAGACATCTTTGTCATCAAGGCCGGCGAGGTCCACAGTTTCAAAGCCGTTGGCGATTCGCCGCTGATACAACTTGACGTCCACCACAGTCCACGCTTCATCCAGGAGAACCTATGAATGCGCGAGAGCGCAGCAATGCGAGCCCGGTTTGCGATACCAGTAGGCACTGAGTCTTCCAAACGGTTAACTGGCCTTCCTTTCGCTATCCAGCCAGCGCATTTGATTCTCGTCGTAGCGCGTGCCGGCGACGGCGTCGGGGGGAATTGTCTTTTCGAGTTCCGCGAATTCTTGCGGCGTGAGCTTTAGTTCGAGTGCGCCCAGAGCATCTTGGAGTTGCGAGCGGCGGCGAGCGCCCACCAGTGGAACGATATCGCTACCACGCGACAACACCCAGGCAATCGCGATCTGGGCTGGCGTCGCATTTTTCCCGGTGGCTAGGTCTCGAAGAGTGGCGAACAGCTTCTGATTCTTCTGATAGTTTTCTCCGGTGAAACGAGGTAAGTAAGCGCGGAAATCGCCCGGTCCCGTAGGACGCGACCCGCTCAGCAACCCGCGCGAAAGGACACCATAGGCTGTCACGCTCATGCCCAATTCGCGGGCGGCAGGTAGAATCTCCGGCTCGATTCCCCGGGTTACGATGGAATACTCAATCTGCAGAGCAGCCAGAGGGTGCGTGGCATAAGCCCTGCGAAGGCTGTCAGTTCCTGCTTCCGAGATGCCGACATAACGCACGTAGCCAGTCTTCACGAGATCGGCAATGGCGCCGATCGTATCCTCAATGGCGACGTTAGCGTCGACCCGGCAAGGCTGATAGAGATCGATGTAGTCGGTTCCGAGACGTCGCAGGCTATAAGCGAGAAAATTCTTGACTGCGATTGGCCGGATGTCGAGTCCTTGGAATGATCCGTCCGGGCCGCGTAGGGCGCCAAATTTGACTGCGATAAAAACCTTGTCGCGGCGTCCTTCGATTGCCTTTCGGACCAGCATTTCGTTGTGGCCCATGCCGTAGAAGTCGCCGGTATCGAGCAGGTTGATGCCTGCATCGATCGCAGCCCGAATGGTGGCAATACTTTCAGTTTCATCAGCAGGGCCATATACATCAGACATCGCCATACAACCCAGACCCAGAGCTGAGACTTGCGGACCGTTAGTGCCGAGAGTTCGAAGATCCATAAAGGCTTCCTTTTACGGATAGATGGAACTGGTGAATGCGTACCTCTGATGTCTGTTTCGATGCCTGAGTGCCATTCGGCGATTCGCTGGTCGTTATTGCCCAAACATTTGTTCGGGAACATAGGTTTATTTACAATCAGCAACGCTGATGCGGCATTCTGCGAACGATTTCCTTTGGCGTGTTTTGTCGCCAAGCGGGCTAACATCTTCGCATCACCGCTCAACCCAGGTTCCCGCAGTTCTGGAGACCCGATAATGTTCATCAAATTCTGTTCTAAATCGGGAGCGACAGCAGGATCCCGAAATGGCGCTCTGTCCGTAGTGCGGGCAATTAGAATCTCTTCCACTGGAAACTCAATTCTCAATCGTTGTTCTATCCTGCTGTCCATGGCTCAGATTCACGTCAGCCCATCAGTCTCCCGCGTGCTTCTTTTTGCTTTCACTATGACGGCGATGGGTGCGACCGCGCCTTTCGCTAAGGCGCAGAAAGTCGAATTGTCTGTCGATGTGACCAAGGCCGGAGTGAAGATCGACCGCAATATCTTTGGCCAGTTCGCGGAGCATCTTGGCCACGGCGTTTACGGAGGCATTTGGGTTGGCCCGGACTCCCCAATCCCGAATACTCGTGGCATTCGCAACGATGTCGTTGCCGCGCTTAAAGCTCTCAAGGTGCCCAATGTTCGCTGGCCCGGTGGCTGCTTTGCCGACGAGTACCACTGGCGTAACGGGATCGGCCCGCAGCGAGTGGTCACGCTCAATCCGAATTGGGGCGGCGTGATCGAGCCGAACACGTTCGGAACCCACGAATTCATGGACTTCGTCGACCAGATCGGCGCCGAGGCTTACATCTCGGTCAACGTGGGCTCCGGAACTCCGCGGGAGGCGGCCGAGTGGCTGGAGTACACGACCACCGCGCTGCCGACGACCCTCGAAAAGGAGCGCGCTGCAAATGGTCACCCCGCTCCCTATAAGGTCGGCTACCTTGGCATCGGGAACGAAAGCTGGGATTGCGGCGGAAACATGACGCCCGACTATTATCTCAGCCAGCTTAAGATCTACAGCCACTTCGTCAGGAACTTCAATCCGACACAGCAGGAAAAACAGCAGATGTTGAAGATCGCCGTGGGCCCCGGCGGCGACGGACCCCGCTGGACCGAATGGACTGAAACCATCATGAAGGCCTATCAGCACCACACATGGAGCTGTGACATCGACGGCCTTTCCATGCACAACTACACGGTCGTGAAGTGGCCTCCCTCCTATAAGTCTGTGGGATTCGGAGAGACTGAATACAGCGAGATTCTCAAATCCACTCTGCAGATGGATGCTCTTATTAATGAGCAGTCGGCGATCATGGACAAATACGACCCCGACAAGAAGGTTGCGCTCATCGTAGACGAATGGGGAGGCTGGTACGCGCCGTTACCCGGCAGCAATCCGGGGTTCCTGGTTCAACAGAACAGCCTGCGCGACGCGATTCTCGCCGCGCTGAACCTGAACATCTTTGCCCGACACGCCGACCGCGTGCGCATGGCGAACATCGCCCAGATGGTCAACGTGCTGCAATCCATGATCATGACCGATAAGGAAAAAATGGTGCTGACCCCCACCTATTACGTCTTCAAGATGTACGTGCCGTTCCAGGACGCCACGTTTGTTCCAGTCAGCCTCGACGCCGGCACTTACACGCACAACGACATCACCTTGCCGCGAGTAGATGCCATCGCGGCGAAAGACGCGAACGGCAAATTGTGGCTGGAGATCACGAATCTTGATCCAACTCAGTCGACCGAAATCGAGGCAAGCCTGACTGGCATTACAGCTAAATCGGCATCGGGCGAAACTCTGACAGCGCCCAAAGTGGACAGCGTCAATACCTTCGATGCGCCCAAGACCGTCGTGCCAAAGCCCATCTTGGCGAAGGTTGAAAGAGGCAAGTTATCTCTGAAACTTGAGCCGAAGTCTGTGACCGTGATCTCAGTGGACCAATAGCGGAACTTTCGGGCTCCTGCGCTGCTCAGAGAAAGTGGGCTTTGAGTTCAGGGTCTACCACGGGAGGCGCCTGACGGTGCATTGGAAACCAGTTAACAGACACACACCGACTTGTGCTTTTTTCGAGCAAAACGCGCAGGAGTTCTCCCGGTTCTTGTGCACGTTGTTTCTCGGCGCGCGCGGGTTCTTAGACTACGCCAGACCTAACCGATCCACTCGTAATGTCCTAGTATTCTAAAATGTGACTGAAAAGACGGACACACACACCAAGATCCCACTTCGCAAAGGTCTTTTCCGACTCTTTGTCCGATGGCTTGTCATCGGTGTGGTGCTTGTTTGGTCGCTTGCCGCCCTGATCCTTGTGGCCGCCCGGTGGATCGACCCACCGTCAACCGCGGTGCACATCCAGCGCCGCATACAGGCTTGGATTCACCACACTCCGTATCGCGAACGCTATAAATTCATCCCGCTCAGCCAAATCTCGCCGGATCTCCAGCATGCTGTTGTCGCCGCGGAGGACGCACGCTTCTACCAGCACCATGGGTTTGATTGGCACCAGATCCAAATCGCTGCCGAAGGCGATTTGGAAGGCGGTCGCACTCGCGGAGCGTCCACCATTACGCAGCAACTCGTAAAGAACCTGTTTTTCGGAACGGGTCGCTCTGTCCTCCGCAAGGGTGCGGAATTCACGCTGGTGCCGATTGCCGAATTCGTTCTCGGCAAGCGGCGCATTCTGGAGATCTATCTCAACGTGGTTGAATGGGGCCCGGGTATCTATGGTGCAGAATCGGCGTGTCGTTACTACGACGGAATCGCGGCCCGAAATATCGACCGGCAACAAGCGGCTCGGCTCGCCGCGATTCTGCCGGCTCCCCTGAAGCGACGGCCCGAACGCATGAATAACTACAGCGCGCTCATTCTTGAGAGGATGCGGCAGATGGGTTGGTAATCGCAAGTAACTTCTTACCTTTTTCGAACGGCTCCTCATTCAACACCCAAGGAATGTTGCGGCAGGTGCATCGAGTGGGTACCTACGTTGAACACAAAATAGCGATTGTTATCCACGCAGAGCGGTAGTGGTTCCTTGACTCAAAACCGGTGGGCTCCACGCCGACAATTACCACTCGCACTCTCATCGATGTTCGGTTTTCGGAACATCGGTTCGAATGGGCTTAGTCCTTATGACTAATGTAATGCGCCTCGTCTGGAATCGTCCGTAGCAAAAAGAAAACAAAGCGGGTCAGGACAAGCGTCCCGCACCGCTCTGATCCAGGTTTGGCACCACCAGCGATTTTGCTTGCTATGTAGCGAATACCGAGCTAAAAAACTCCGCACGCTGAAACCCGGCTCCCAGCGCCCGTTACCGGATAGCAGCAGGCTTTACTTGCGCCATTCCGACTGTACCACCCATTTCACCGAACAATCAGGAGGCAGTCGTGTCTAAATTGAGAATCACATCTCTGTCTTTGGCGGTGGTCCTCGTCGCCGGCCCAGCATCCGCTCAAACCGATCCGGGAGTTCAGAGCGCCAGCCGGGGAACCGGCGCAACCATCATCAACCCGCCGAGCGACCCGAATGGTTTCACGGCGTTTTTTAACGACGGCCTCAGCCGTTTTCAAGAGGTGGAAGCGGTTTCCAACTCCGCGAACAACGGTCTCGGTCCGCGTTTTAATGCCACTCAGTGCAGTTCGTGTCACGCGCAACCCGCGGTCGGCGGATCGGGCGCTGCTGTGAATCCACAATTTCTGTTCATCAGCAGCGGCGTCGCGCCCAACGACACCATGCCGTCCTTCATCACAGCCAACGGTCCAACGCTTGAGGTGCGGGCTCCTTTTTTTCTTAACTCCTCGGGAGCCGTCAACACCAAAGCTCCCAATGGCGGAGTGGAAGACCTGTTCACGGTTACAGGCCGTTCGGATGCCGGTGGTTGCACCTTGTCGCAGCCGGACTTCGCGGCCTATCTGGCAGCGAACGATCTCATTTTCCGCATTCCCACGCCACTCTTTGGCGCCGGCTTGATCGAGAACCTGGACGATTCGACACTGTTGGGCAATCAGGCGAAGAATCTCGCCAACACGCTGGGCATTGCCGGCACTTTTAACCGCAGCGGCAACGACGGGACGATCACGCGTTTCGGCTGGAAGGCCCAGAACAAGTCGCTGCACATCTTCGCGGGTGAGGCCTATAACGTGGAGATGGGAGTGAGCAATGAGTTATTTCCCCAGGACAAGCCGTTGCCGGAAGAAGAACAAGCTGCCGGACTCCCGTCGAATTGTTTGAACCTCACCGGAACCGGCTATCCGGAAGACACGTCGAATCCGACTCAGACAACGAATGCCGCAGTACTGGATGATGTCTCGGCATTTGCCAATTTCACGCGTTTCCTGGCTCCTCCACCGACAGGTTCAGTAATGCTAAACGGATCCCAGGTCCCTGCCAGTTCGATCGCCGCCGGCAGTAGTTTGTTTAGCTCGATTGGCTGCGCCACCTGTCACAACCCGAGTTCTGGCACGACGCAAGTCTCGAACTTCGCCCCGGCACTGAGCAACGTCCAGGTGAATGCGTATTCGGATCTTGAGATCCATAACATGGGCACTCGTCTTGCTGATAATGTTTCGCAAGGCAGCGCTGGTGGCGACCAGTTCCGCACGGCCCCGTTATGGGGCTTGGGACAACGAATCTTCCTGCTGCACGATGGCCGGACCACTGATTTGTATACCGCGATCGAAGATCACAAGAGCGGCAAGAGCGAAGCTACCACGGTGATCAACAACTTCAACAAACTCACCACCGCTAAGCAGCAAGAAGTGCTGGACTTTCTTCGCTCGCTGTAACTGTTGTGGGTGTGGCTGACGAGATGCTCTGAGTCTCGTCAGCCTTAGAGTGCTTCTAGCAGTGACTGCGGTCAACGATCCGGGCCCACCCGCCTGAAATTGTTTTCATTCGAAGGACAATATGAACTTCCCGTTGCATTCCCTGTTTCCCCTGGTCTTATCCATCTCGTCAATAGCTGAAGGACAGGCTGCGAGTCCCCAGAGCACTCCGAAGAGCGACGGAAACTTCTCCTATAACCAGCAATCAATCACGAAGGTTCCGAAGGGAGCCATCCTGGTGACGGGCGCGTGGTCGAGTGCCAGTGATTCCGTGACTCCGGTGCCCGAAGCGGCGACCATCGATCGAGATGTCTTCAGTGATCCGTACTTTGGAATTACCTATACGTTACCCCAAGATTGGACTCAGGAATACGAAGGTCCACCCCCTTCCGAAAGTGGTCGTTACGTGCTCGCTCAAATCGGTCCTCCGACAATGAAAGACGGACCTGCTTCAGCGAGTATGTTGATTACTGCTCAGGACATGTTTTTCGCGCCCCTGCCCGCGGTAAACGCTCTGGAACTTACCGAATACACAAAAGATCATTTGCAGGCGGACTACAGAATAGAGACGGCACCCAAGTTAACCGAGGTGGCGGGCCGGTCTTTTAGCTTCTTTGCATATTGGTCCCCAGTAGCGGAGCTGCATTGGTATGTTCTGGCAATCCAAGTCCGTTGCCACGTGCTTCAGCTTGTGCTGACCAGCCGCGATACTAAGTTGCTGGACCGCTTGATGCTGGACCTCAACAGAATGAAATTGCCAACAGAGGTCGACGCCACACCAGCAGACGGTGGAGGGTCCTTCCCTGTTTGCATCAAGGATTACGTACGAGATGAAAACGTGATCGCGCGGGTTGATCCGGTTTTTGCCGAGCGTCGGTTCAATCCGGCTCCGGTCAGGATCATCATCGATAAAGAAGGCAAGGTAAAACACATTCACCTGATCAGTGCCTTTCCCGATCAGGCGAAGGCAATCACCGACGCGCTGGAGCAATGGAAGTTCAGACCATACGCCATCGATGGGAAGCCAGCAGAGGTGGAAACTGGAATCTTGTTTGGGCGTGCCCCGCACCCAACTGCACAACGCGCGGCGCGATCAGTGCAATAGCGAACCTTCGTCTCGCGGCTCGTCTGCACAGAAAGGGAAATCATGCCTTCAATCTTGTGGATTGCGCTGCTCATGTATTTTGCCCCACCCGCACTTGCGTTGAACACAATCACGGGCTCGGTACGCAACGAGAGCCGGCGCCAGCCGGCTGCTGGCGACGAGGTGATCCTAATCCGGCTTGATCAAGGAATGCAGGAGGAGGAGCACGCGAGAACGGACGCCCGCGGTGCATTTTGGCTGAAAATGCGACACGATGACAAACCTTATCTGGTGCGCGTCAAACACCAGAACGTTAACTACGATCAAAGACCGTCGGTTGGCGGTGTGATGACCATTGCAGTCTTCGACGTAGCTGACCACGTACCCGGAATTAGCGGGACGATAGAGATCTTGCGCGCCGGGACAATAGGGAAGTCGCTCCACGTCTCCGATATGTTCGAAATCGTCAATTCATCCAGCCCGCCCCTCACGCGGTCCAGTGAGACCACTCTTGAGGTTTATGTGCCAGCAAATGCGAAGCTCGATTCTGTATTAGCGGCGGGCCCGGGAAAAATTGGCGTGATGGTTCTGCGGTACCAGTACCCGGAAAGCGAGGGCACTACGCGGTGAACTTCCCTTTGCTGCCGGGTGCAACGAAGTTCGCCTTCAACTATGACCTGCCATACAACGGCTACGCCACCTTTCGGACATGGCACGCTTATCTGCTGCAGCAGTTGGCAGTAATGATTCCGACGAGCATGAAGTTTTCGTCCCCCTCGTCGGAGTTTCAGATCCTCAGAACGGGTGCCAGTAATTATCAAGTCCAAGCTGTTGGTCAAATCATGGTTGGGCAGGGGCCGACGTTCACGATATTTGGGGCGGGCGATTTTCCGCGGCTCCAAAATCAGACAAAGGCACCCGCGCAGCTACCTGTTCTTCCGAAATTAGCCATGTCTGGGTCGGATCACCAAGCCCCACCTTTATCCGGACACACCAACTGGGACTTCGGAAATTCGCGGTTGTGGCCTTCGCCACAATCACTGCTCTTATGTTGTGCTCTTTTGGCGTCATGCACATTTATAGCTTGGCGAGCGCGCAAGGTGTATACCAATGCCATTCGTGGACGTAGCATCTCGCTTGCTGTTCAGCCCACAACTTTGCTCGACGCCCTGAAAGAGGAGCTGTTTCGACTTGAAAGTGACAGGATACGCGGATCAATTTCCGGAAAGGAGTACGCTTCCGCCAGAGAAGCATTGGAACAGATCGTCGAGCGTGCCGTTGCCGGGGGGCAATACGATTCGAAGCGGGATTAGTGGTCGTCCAGTGCTTGTAGGCTTGTAGGCGAGTTGTGTGTCGAAGATTCGCGGTCGCAGATTACGCTACTCGGAGTTATGCCATTTAGCGTAATAGCTCCTGAGAATTCTCCTTCGAAATTGATTTGTGGAAATGCCGACTTATGGCTGATAAGTCGACCGCTCCGGTTATTCCCGAATAACACGTCTCCCGCGCGCGTTCCAGACTCCGAGGCTGCTGACAACTGGAGGGCTTACCGCCTTTCCTCCACAAGAATCACAAATAGGTCAGCCACCAATCATGCCGACGTTGTTTGAGTCGCGCAAACCAAAGACATGCCGGATAGAGAAGCAGCAGTACCACAACCCAGACCGCATACACCGTCCAAAGCCGGAACCCGTAGCCAACCGGAAAAAGTCCGCTCGGGCCTCCCATCGAAGGCGGCGCAATCAGCAGGAATGGCTTTGCGCCGTAGCGCACCAAGTTCATTCCAATCGCAATCAGATGAGCCAAAAGCAAGTGCGCCCCATAGTAGAAGAACGGCACACGCCCGAAAATGATCAGCGGATTGGTGAATCGAAAGTGAAATTTTTCCAGCCAGGCCATGACGACCATTGCCGGACCGAGTGTCATCAACAGAAAGTCAAGTGATGGCGGATATTTTGTGACATTGAGAAAAGAGAGCAACGTGAAAACTGGCGACACCTGATGAGTCCAACGGGCAGGATCGCCATACACATTAATGGCGCGCACCACAACGAATGCTGCAGTAAGCGCCAGCCCTATCCGCACCAGAACACGGCGGCGGCGATCAGCATCCCAATCAAACACCATGCCCAGGCAACACCCACCAGCCATCACGCCGATCCAGGGCAGCACCGGATATGCGGGCCTGAACTTGATGCCGTCCAAGGTGATAACACCTCGCTGATACAGAATGTCCCAAATCCACGCCGCCCGCCCGAAGCGCTCAGCCGGAACAGCGTCGAGCAAATTGTGCAGCGCGATAATCGCGACGCTAACGCCCATAAGAACCCGCATTGGAAGATAAATCAGAGCGGCCAACGCGATCATGGAAAGCCCGATCGCCCAGAGGATGATTAGGATTACAGGATTCGCCATGTAGCTTATCTGCGAAAACATGATCAGCCGCAGTATCGTCACTTCAAGGACGATCAGCCAAATACCACGACTAATCAGCAGCCGCGATAGCTCGCCTTTTGAGTGATGCCCGCGCGTCATCCAGAAATATGCGCCCAGCCCGGCCGTAAGCATGAAAACCGGCGCACAAAAATGCGTGATCCAGCGGGTAAAAAAAATGGCAGGAGTTGTGCGCGTCAGGTCCGTCGGCAAGAACTGCTGGGCGCTGCGGGCCACGTAGTCGCGAATATGATCGATCGCCATCAACATCATGATGGCGCCGCGCAGAGCATCCACTGACTGAATGCGAGGCGGTGCAGACTGGGCACGACTCGCGAAAGCGGCCATGACTTTGCAATTCTATTCGTTTCGCTTGCAAGCGGCCGTCGATTCTTGGAAAACTCCCTCCTGTTGGAGTCGGAATTCAGCGACACCGCACCAAGGGCCTTAACGCCGGCGCTGGCGAGGTACTCGCCCCGAACCGCAGTCATCGGCCGTATCGTCGGCGAACTGGGAGGTTAGACGGCTTCTCTTCGATTCCTGAGAACTTGATTGGGACTGTGCGTGTCAAATCGGTGAGACTGCTCAGCTTCGCAAAGGAGCCATTCTGAATTGTGGCAAGAGGGCCGGAGTCCTATTCAGGGAACGACTAGCGTTCTCAAATCGCATGGCATATGCTGGTGTATATGCCGTTGCCAAAGGAGCAGCATATGCAGCGCAAGGCGAAGATCTTCATGAATAACCGCAGTCAAGCGGTCCGCCTACCCAAGGAGTTTCAGTTTCGGACGCAAGAGGTGTTCATTCGAAAGGAGGGGAGCGAAGTCGTGCTGTCGTCTCGACCCTTTGATTGGACTTCCTATCTTACTGAGGCGCCTGTTGCTTCGGCTGGCTTCATGGAAGAAGTTGAAGATCTGCCCGTGCAGGAGCGCGAAGAGTAATGCTGCGCTACATGTTGGACACCAATATTTGTTCCTATGTGATGAAACGGTCAAATGACCTCGTTTTGAAACGCCTCCAAAAGGTTCCCGTCAGCGATGTTTGCGTCTCTGTAATCACGAAGTCCGAATTGCTCTATGGCGTCGAAGTTTCTCCTCGGCGAAAGCAGGATCAGACGGCACTGAACGCCTTTCTGAATTATGTCGAAGTTCTGGAGTTCCCCGATAAAGCGTCTTCGCATTATGCGCAGATTCGCGCGCACTTAAGGAAATTGGGGACGATGATCGGCAGCAATGATTTGTTCATTGCGGCACACGCTCGCAGCTTGGGACTAACACTGGTCACGCACAATACGCGCGAGTTTGAACGGGTCTCCAGATTAGCGATTGAAGACTGGACGTCGGTTTCTTGACCAGGTGTGTTCCTGGTGTGCGTGCTGCGTGCCAATTCAGGGAAGCCGGAGCCGAGAGCCGAACCTCATATTCAGTCAACCAGCCCTTCCCCAACAAGTGGGACTGACGGCCGATGATCGTCGGCCTTCGGAAGGACTGAATCAACAAAAGAGTATGGCTGGCGCTCTACTCACGGGGGTGGCGTGCGCGTCGTTCATTCGTGTGACGTTACAACGCTGGCGCCGTAAGATCCCTTGAGCCGGCCGTCGCGGGCGAAGTCGCGAAGCATGGCGAAATAGCCATCGGCATTGCGCGTATCGTCCCGCTCGCCGTCCGGTTTAGTCACAAACTCATAGATACCGTGTTCCGCATGGGGAAAAATTGCCAGGGTAATCGGATGGCTTTGCGCAATTAGCAGTTTGATCCGGCGGGCGGTCGGGGCGCATGGCGCCTCGAGATCATCTTCTCCTAATATCCAAAGCTGCGGAACCTTGATTGCACTAAGCGTTGGCATGGGGTCGTAGCGGAAAGGCGTGCCCATTTCAGCGAAATTGAATGCCTTCAACTGTCCGCCCAGCGCCGCACCGAGGGCCGCATTGGCCTTCTCACGCAGCTCGGCCCCGCTGTAGGGCAAGATAAAGTAGGTGTAATTGCCGTGGACGTCTTTGTACCAGGGTTCGTTGCGGTACTTCGCTCGCACTTCGTCAAAGCGTTCGAAACCTTTGGTGAAACCGCTCTCGAACACTGCTTCAGCGGCTTCGGCTATCTCTTCTGCCTTGGCGATCTCTTCAGGGGTGTGTCCCTTTAAGCGCATCTCGAGCGCGACCTCCTCCCGGTCCTCCTCGATTACAGAGACGGCTAGGCCGTATGCCACAATAACGAAGTCGACCGGAGCGCGCGTAGCTGCCAGCGGGGCAACCCATCCGCCTTCGCTGCCACCGAAATAGCCGATCCGACCCTCTCGCGCGCCGGCCAGTCGCCGCGCCTCGCGCATCGCCGCTACCGCGTCATTGGCCAACAGTCTGAAATCCTGGGAGTATTTGCCGCCCGAGCCGCCGGTGCCGCGCTTGTCGTAGACGAACGCGCCCACCCCTTCCGCGGGAAGGAGCCGCTGCAGAGGGTACCAATCACGGGCGGAGTCCGTTTCCGAGCCGTGAATTAGCACCACGATCGCTCTTTGGCCGCCGCTCTTGGGCAGCATCAGCCGGCCGACGAGTTTGACACCGTCGCCTTCGAACGTGGTATCAGTCACATCGAAGGCGATGCGGTGGCCGTTGATACCGTTGAAGGAGATGTCGCCTTTCGAGCAGTCGGAGAAGGTCACCGTCCTGCCATCCGGTTTGTCGGTGAAGCCTAGAGTGCTGCTCCAGCTTCCGTCGGCTTTCTTGTGCAGCTTTCCGGTGGTTCCGTCGAAACGGCGCCATCGCAGAGCGTCGTCATCCGACGGGCCGATGTCGACCACGCTCCCGTCGGTCAGCCGGTAGGCGCCGATCCGGCAGTCGCCAACCGTATCAGCGGCGCGGGCCACGGTGGGGAGAAACGCCGCCAGTGTGGCGATAGCAAGGAGATGACGGCAGGCTATTTTTTGGCATGCGAGCCACGCGGATGGACCGACTTCGTCGGGCCGATGAAATCGTTTCGGAAGCACCTCAAACATGACACACCACCGGGAAAAATATTCTGAGTATCGTATACCGGTTACTCAGATTTGTATACAATATCTCGCAGTGATAAGTCATCTTGGCTAGACTATCCGTCCGTGTCTTGTTAACCGCTTGCGTAGGCGTGCTCGCCCCTGTATTACAGGAGGCTACGCGATGCGGGACCAACTGCTATCGTGGGTCACCCGAATCCTATGAAATCGAAGCTGAAAGTTGCTCCGCCGACGGAATCCAGTCGTTTACGAGAGAGCCTTCGCGCAATTCTGTTGCATCGGATTGTTGCCGGTGAACTGCAGCCTGGAGAAGCCGTCAACGAGTCCCAGTTGGCCGCACGGCTGAAAGTGAGCCGCACACCACTGCGAGAAGCATTGCTGCAATTGGAACAAGAAGGCTTCGTTTGCTCGGACGAGCGGCGCGGATTCTCGGTCGAGAGCTTGTCCGCCCGCGAGGTTAGGGAGATCTATCCCATGATTTGGACATTGGAGGGACTAGCGCTCCGGTCCAGCGCCTGTTGCGCCCATGTACTCGTTCCAGAACTGGCTCGCATCAACACGAAACTCGCCAAGGCGCACAAGTCGCAACGGGCTCTTGATCTTGATAGTCGGTGGCATGAGTCGCTAACAAGCCAATCACAAAACCGACGGCTGCTCGAAACAGTTTCAGCATTGCGGCTTGGCATACGTCGCTATGAGATGGTTTACATGGCCGACACTCGGCTGCTTCTGGAATCGGTTGCTCAGCACAACGCGATCATCGGTGACTTGAAGAAACACGACATAGAAGCCGCGGTGAAGGGATTAGAGAAGAATTGGCGCTTTGGGATGGAAGTGCTCATCAGAAAAATGGGCGAAGAATGAGCACGCACCGTCACAGAACCAATTAAGCGGGTTGGTGCGTCTGAGTCGGTGGTCGAAAAACACGAGAGGCTTTGGTGCTGACCCTCATTTTGCCGGTGGAGCGGGGCCAATCATGCGAATGGTGACTGGCCCGTCTTTGTCGTCGACGATCTTGTAATCGTTGGGAACCGTGAACAATGACGGATCCGGCTCGGCAGTGTTGACGTTGGTGAATTGCGTCTCCAATTCTCCGGCCCAAGGGTCATCGTGCTTGGTCATCACTGTCGCTTTCAGATCGGGGGAGTACCAGCGCTCAGAGGTGACGACAATCGGCTTGTCGTTTCCCATCTTTCCGCTCGGAATGGTGGTGCTTATGCGCGTGCCAGTGGCGTGAATGCCATTGATTGTCTGATCGCCAAGGTTTTCGGTGTTGGGCGCGGGTTCGCTGGAATCCTGCCCTGCTTTTCGGTACACCATATTGGTGGAAAACGTCTGTCCTGCGGCGCCGCCCGCACTCCGCATAATGAACACTTCTCCGCCTTTTGGCAGACCTCGGTCAGGAGCGCTACCGGGCGGCGGAAGGGTCATCTTATGGGCAACTTTGTTTTCGCTGTCGAGCATGTAGCGCACACCTGCGACCGGATCGACAATCGTGATCAACTTGGAAGCTGAGGCCTGCGGACCGGCTCCGAGAAGGTTCAGGCTGGCTTCGCGGCGAGTGCGGCCTTCGCTATCACGGCAGATGTTTGAATTCTCAACGGTGTGAATGCGGTTGCCGTCGGCGAAGGACTGTGTGTGCTCGGTGGTAACGACGGCGCAGAACGGCGCGCCTTTGACCGGAGCAACATCCATGTTGTCTTCCAGGTGCACGCCGAGCATGGGCCTAGGCGGAGGCATCGTGGCAGATACCGCGACTGCGCCGGATTCCTGCGCTCCCTGCGCGAACATAGTTGCGCTCAGCGCCAGGATCGCGATTGAGACCAAAGCGGCGAGCTTAAGGCACTTCATAGATCCTCCTGTAAACAGAAAGTTTTCACCGCACGACGCGAATCGCGCGGGCGATCCCGTCTGAGCCAACCAGCACGTCCGCATAAATCGCGCCGTCGGATGACGCTGCAGCTAGCTCGAATGCAGCCGCCGAAGATGGCAATTGCACGCGGATCAGTTGCATGGCTCCTCCACAACTGAGCGCGTCACAGTACATCAAACTGCGAAAATCTTCGGAAGCTGGACTCTTCGTGGTCGCCAGTTGAGCAGATCGTCGGGGTTGTCGAGGGGAACGCAGTCGCGTTTTGGAAGAGGAAGCAGCGTTTGTCCAAGGAACTCTGTTCGCGACTTTCTCGGCGGTAGCCGGCTGCTCCATTGGCGGCTGCGCCGACTCTATCTTTAAGTTCGAAGTCTCCAGTCTCCGCGCAGGATGAAGAAAAAGAACGGCCGCAAGAGCCAGCACTGCGGCTGTAGCCGCGGTAAAGCAGACTACCGTGAACCTACGTGTCCTCGACCGTGCGAGCGGTGGATCGCCAGTGATCTGTCGCTGGTAGTTCGCGAGAACCGCGGCCTCGAGCACCGCAGAAGGTTCTGGGGCTGACTCGCGAACGAGACGCAGCCCGGCTCCGAGTTCGTGGCGCGCTTGGACGAAGCGGGCGCACTCTGTGCAGTGGGCGAGATGCTCTGCCTCACCGGGGAACTTGGCATCCATGCGCAAGGGATCCTCAAAATGTAGGCGAAGTTCGTGGCAGGTCATATAAGGCATCCTTCCGGGCCAACCGCTCCGATCTCCGGATGCGGGCTGCGGAGCGGCCGTAATTTTTCCGCTAAAAGAGCGTGCGCTCGACTCAGGCGAGATCGGATTGTTCCTACCGCGCAATGCAAGCGGGAAGCGGCTTCGACATACGAAAACTCACACAGATCGCAGAGCACGACAACCTGACGATAGTGATCGGGCAGCGAAGCCACCGCAGCCTGCACGCCCTCGACGAGTTCAGTACGGATCATCTGCGCGGGCAGCGCATCAGATTCGGAAATGAGTTTGCCAGACAATGTCACGAGGGTGGTGTCTTCTGGGAGCGCCTCGTAGCGCCGCTCGCGCCGCTCGATTCTCCGCACAAAATTGCGCGCGATGCCAAAGGCGAAGGCGGCGAGACCGCCGCGATCCTGCCGATAGTTGTGCGATTCTTTCAATAGGGTAATGAAAACTTCCTGCGTCACTTCCTCCGCGTTCACCTTCGAGCTGGTCATATAGAACGCATAGCGAAAAATCCCGGTTTTCAGCCTTCCATACAGTAGCAAGAACGCTTGTTCTTCTCCAGCTACCGCGAGTCGCAATAATTCAGCGTCAGAGCGAGTCGAGAGCTCGAGGGGGATTTCCATGTCTCTTCAGGTTCGATGCAGTGACCTTTATATATATTGTGTTCGTTGCGAACAGGAGAATAGTTCCAGAAAGTTTGTGGGAAAATGAGCCAGCGGCAGCAGAGGCGACAAACGCAAGATTTTTCGACCTCGCGCTCCCGGCCGCTTCGCCAGCCGGAATCATCGATCTCCCGCTATCTTCCAACTAGCCGGTCTGCATCGGAGAGGGCCCCGATAAGCCGCTCACCTGCCGGGCCGAAGAGATGTTTTTGTCAGGTGTGAACGGGATGTCGGAAGCGAGCAATCCTATTTTTCTGCCGCAGCACGAGCCCAAGTGGCTAAAGGAGAAAGAAATCGGTAGGTGTTCGAGGGCGCGTCGATTACACCCCTGAGGGAAGTCTTGAAAGGTACCATGCGTCCGTAGAATGCCCGTGTGCTGTCCTTATCCTGTTTGATGGTGCCGTGCTCCAGCGTGGCTCCGGCGAAGACTCCCCGAGAACGGGAATAGCTCAACACCTCGGCGCGCATCTTCCAGTCCGTTTCGGCTGCGGTCTGCCGCCCCACTGGACCGGCGGCTACGCTTGCCTGTGCGCCTAGCTTAAATTTGCTGGAAAGCAGTTCCGTCATGCCGTTGTCGTTCATGATCAGCATAATCACATCCACAGCTTGCCCCCCGAACTGCAAGCCGAAACTTCCTCCCTCTACGACGAAGAAGGCGGGTGCACTCCAGCCCTTGGTTGTGCGGCAGGTGACAACCCCGCGTCCATAACGCAGGCCAAGAACGAAGCCGCCATTTAACATGGACGGCACTACCGCTACGCACGCAGCTGACGCCAGTAACCTTTCTGGAATCCCCTGATCCGGGGAGGCCTGGATCTCTTGCAGAATTGTGCCGGCCGCTGTTACGCGACTTTGAGCCTTCGTGGCATTCTCTGTCCCCCACGCAGTTGCTGCCAGACACACCACCAATACCATGTGCAGGAGACTTTTCATTTTTGGGGCCTCTCTGCTTCTGATTCTAGAGGGATTCGATAGGCTTTGTGATGCGGCTGGCACAGAGAGCTATTAGCTAGTAAGGCACCGAGCGGAAGCACTGTCAGTTCGCACAGTACTAATGATCCGAGAAAGCGACTACGCTCTGCTGAATCTCGCGAAAATATGGAGAGCACGTATAGCAAGCGGACGACTCTTTGGTTCCTGGGAATCCTGACCCTTGTTGTGTCGGGATTCGCGTTCGTGATCACGCGGCCCTTTTTATACCCATTTACCGCGGCAATTATCCTCGCCGTGGTCTTTTACCCCGCCTACCAAAGAATTTTGGGATGGACGAACGGTAAGCCTGGAAAGGCCTCACTGCTATCCATTCTGGCGCTGCTCTTTCTCTTTGGGGTGCCAGTTTTCATCATGGTCGTTTTGGTCGCAAAGGAGGCCGTCACTGCGGCCCAATACCTGCTGCGTCAGAGCTCCGAGCAGGGTGGGTTTGCCTTGTTCCTGACAACCATGGCGGAACGCGGTCTGAAGCTGCTTGGGCGTTGGGTCGACGTTTCAAAGTATGACATCCGTGGTGCGGTTACTTCTCACGTGCAGCAGGTTGGCGTTTGGGTCTTGGGGTCCGGAGCCTCGATCCTCAGCAATTTTGTGAGCCTCATTGTTGAAGCCCTAATAACACTCGTGGTTGTCTTCTTCCTTTTCAGAGATGGTCGCGGCTGGGTTCACCAGGCGGAGGAGATCATCCCGCTGGCACCGGGACAGGCAACAAAGTTGTTCGGCAATATATCCGACACCATTGTCGCCAACGTGTACGGCATCGTTTCCGTGGGAGTGGCGCAAGGCGTCTTAACCGGCGTCGCGCTAGCAATCGTCGGATTGCAGTCTAGCCTCTTGCTCGGACTCTGTGCTGCGTTTGCCTCCATCGTGCCCGTAGTTGGTACTGCCCTGGTGTGGGTTCCCGCCGGGCTCTACCTGATTTTTGCAGGAGCGATTTGGAAGGGCATATTCGTTCTTGTGTGGGGAGTCACCGTGGTCAGTACGGCCGACAATGTCGTCCGGTCCTGGGTAGTAGGTGGGAAGGTCGGACTGCATCCATTGGTGTTGGTGTTTTCGATCCTTGGAGGCGTCCGTGCTTTTGGCTTCCTGGGATTATTCCTAGGACCGGTGAGCGCTTCTGTACTGTGGGTTTTGCTCGGAATGATCCGCGAGGAACTTCGCCACGGCGAAGGAAGGCCGAAACCGACAGTTGGCGGCGGCTCAGCCGGAGTTTGACCGTTTACGTAACACCATTTTTTCGCCGAGTGACGCTCTTGTCGTCAATCGGCCGAGATGCACCATGAGCACAAGAATATTGTCTGGTTCGGTACCAACGACAAGGGCAGAGACTTCATCTATACTGGCGATTGGAGCAAAGACTTATGACAACACCTGAGCAAAAAACCTGTGCCCACATTCCCTGTACTTGTGCGGTGGAGAGTGGCAAAAAATACTGTAGCGAATCTTGCAGCGACGCCGGATCGGGTGATGTTGAGATCGCTTGCGAATGTGGTCATGCGACCTGTTCGACAAGCATCGAAGAAGTAGCGTAGAACGCCACAAAAAATTCTCGTGTTTGATCCGCCGGGCAGGCTTTTAAACGCTCGACATCCTCTTGCGGCGTCAATGACTGTCATCGCCTGACTTTTTCAATCAGCCACGCCTGATAGCGTCAACCATCCTTCTCTTATGGTTTGTCCAACAGTGCTTGCTTGTCTTTCGGCAGGCCTTGCTTGACGACTTCCAGATTCTGAAATCCATCTTTGAGCACCGTCTGCTTCGCGTTTTCCTGGGTGACACAGATCGGTGTCAGCAGAATAGCTCTTGTCATCAGCCTGCCGTTCGGTACTTCTGCCCGGCTTCCCACGTCTTCGTGTCGCGCGAGTTTTATCGCCGCTTCAGCTGCGGCACGCGCTTCATTTCCAACGGGCTTATAGACGGTCATCAGTTGAGAACCATCGAAGATTCCCTCGATGGCGGCAAGATCTGCGTCCTGACCTGATACGAGTGCGCTACCAGACCAACCCTTGTCTTCGAGGGCCTGGATGGCGCTGCCGGCGAGCGCGTCATTCGAGGCTACAATCGCCGTGGGAGCAGCCTTGAGCTTTCTCAATACTTCCGTGACCATAATGTAAGCCTCGGTAGGACTCCAGTCCGGTACCCAGAAATCGGCAAGGACATGGATGTCGCCGCGCTCGATGAAGGGCTGCAGAACCTTCATCTGTCCGGCACGGACGATTTTCGAGTTGGCGTCAAGCGGTGAACCTCCCAACAACAGGTAGTCACCTTTGGGCGCGCGATCCACCAGGCTTTGCGCTTGCTCGCGTCCGACCGAGAAGAGGTCGAATCCCACGAAGAGATCAACCGGAGCACTGGCCAGGCGGTCATAGCTGATTACCGGGACGTGCTTCGCGTGCGCGGCTTGCACAATGCGCCCAGCCTTGCTGGTATCGTGCGGCAGAAACACCAGGACATCGATGCCGCCCTTGAGCAGTTCCTTGATCTGGCGAAACTGCAGGTCATCGTCGCCATTGGCGAAGCGGGTAATGACCGCACCTCCGAGTTCGTGTGCGCGCTGCTGAAACTCATCGAGGTCGGTCTGCCAACGCTCGCCATTCATAGCCTTGATAGAAAATCCAATCTTAATTTCGTTCTTTTGTACCTGAGCAAGACCGAGCGCCACGAGGATGAAAAGAAAAAAAGCCCCGGTGAGACAACGAGACAAAACCCGCATGAAAGTATCTCCCAACGCGCAGATGTTCGCAGGGCAAGACGATCAGCCCGGAAGCGCACTGAGGATGATGGCAGCGGCGTTAACCAGGGTCAATTTACCTTCGTAACGAGAATCTCGCTGGCCGCGAGATCGCAGGGGCGCGCTACAAATTCACGGCCCGATTCGCTTCGCTGTTTGGTTCTTCCCGTTCTGATGCAGCACCAGCCCCGTGGCGCGCCCCTGACTGTCAGTTTCGAAAGTGATCTGCGCGTCCACGGCCTTCAAAAAGTAGTCGCGGTCACTCTCCGGGAAAATCTCCAGCTTGGGCTGCCCCGTAGCCTGTACGAAGAATTGCGCTCCATCGCGCGTTATTGTCATCACAAAATTCGGTGCGAGTTGATACTGCCCAACGTAGCCGTCAAAAACCTTCGGATCAACAGCGACCTGCTTATGTTCTGCCGGGGGCTGCCGGAGTGGAGCATTGGAATTTAGCAAGTGTTGTCCGATGTCATCAACTCCTGCGGGCGTTTCGGCATTCGAAAGGACAACTACACCTGCCCCGGTCTTACGCTCGAAACCAATGAATGATCTAAATCCACCCGTGCCGCCGTTGTGCCAAACAATTTCATGACCATCGCGGGTCAAGATATGCCACGCCAGACCGACCTCCAGTCCTGGAACACCCGTTGGACGACGAACCGCAAGCATCGCGGCCATAGCGGGCGCGAGCGGGGTTTTCACATAACCGAGATTGGCGGCAACAAAGGTCAACATGTCGTTGGCTGTGGAGCGCAGCGCGCCCGCGCCAGCGAGGGTCGGTAAATCCCAATAAGCTACTCGTTGCAAGGCAGCGTTGTGACCGACTGCGAACCGGGTCTTCATCTCGTCGGTCAACATAATGCCAGTGCTCCGCATTCCCAGCGGGTCGCAAATCCGAGAGCGCACCAACTTCTCGTAATCCATCCCTGCGTGGCGTGCAAGCACGTGTCCGAGCAAGCCACCGCCCAGGTTCGAATATTCGTACTTCGAGCCGATGTCACGGGTTAGCTGGTAGCCTGACAGGAATTGGTAAAGCTGCTCGACCGAGTAATCGGCGTAGGGATTCGCAGCATCTTTAGGGTTTAGGTTTGAAGGCAAACGTGGGAGACCAGATGTGTGGGTCGCCAAATCCTCCAAGGTGGTCTGCCGTCCGTTGCGCTCTGGCAGTTTCACACCGGCGGGCAAGTATTTCGCGACCGGATCCGTGAGCGCGACCTCTCCCCGCTGCACCATGTCTGCGAGGAGCAGCGACGTAAAGACCTTGGTGACGGAACCGATCTCGAAGATCGTGTCGCCATCCACAGCCCTGTTGTCGCCCGCGTCAATTTTGCCGTAGGAGATGATCCTGCGACCGGTCGAGTCAATCACGCCTACAACGATTCCGACGCTCTGATGCTGCTTGTCAATACGCTCGACGAGCAGGTCGCGAATTTGCGCATCTGTTGGCAAAGTGGAACTCCCGGATGACTGCGCTACCAGCGGCAGCGCTCCAACCATAAACGCGCTGATGAGATGGAGGAACCCAATTTTCAAGATGGCTCCCTTCAACTGCCGTGCGTTGCCCGATCTGGCGATGCAGAGGTCTGGGCCTCAGCGGAATCCTTTGACGCTCAGACGCCGGGCTTAGCAAACTGATTGTAGAGCCAAGCGAAGACGGCGCGACCGATGAGGCCATCGACTGCTCCGTAGAGAGTCCCAACGATGATCTCCGCGATGCTGCGAGTCGCGTGGTAGCCGACGTAGACCGAAGCCATTGTCTGAAGGAACTGCTGACCATAGCCGCTCCAGATCAAGTTCGCCAGACCCATGCCCAGCATCGCCAACCCCCACAGGATTGCGGATGCCACAGCGAGAGCTTTCACGTTGATTTTCATGGCTTGATCCTCCTCTCCATTCTAAGACGGCCAGCAACAGAGCATTCGCTAAATCGGGCGATCCTCCCCGATCATCGGAAAAAAGGGGCGATGTGGCCTGGACGATGAACAACCCGAAGAAGTTCCAAGAGGAAGTTTCCGCGTGGTCAAATATATCGGTTCATCCGTAGCTTTGGAGGCTTGGAATTCCGTTGCGGAAGCGCCGAAGTCGGGCACGCCCATAGGAATGGGATCTTTGACTTACCCTTCCCGCGTTCAGTACGCGATGCACTGTTGGCAGACGGTCTCGCTGAGGAGCATCACTGGGCTCCCGACTCAGGCTGGACCACATTTCGCATGCGCAATGAAAATGAACAAGACCTCGGCCGTGCCCTCTGGCTTATGCGGTCGTCATACCTCCGCTACGCACTTAAGACGTCAACTGATCCGCAGAAACTCTTTGAGCAGGAGAGCGAAAAATTGCGCTTGAGCCGTCGCTTCAAATCGCTACTCCAACCTTTCATCCCGTCAATCACACCCGGTGACAAAGATCCCGCCTCGCCACTACTACTTTCGTCGGATTCATAAGCCCCTGCGGGGTAGTAATATCTTCGCTGAATCCGAGTCGAGTGCCGATCAAAACGGGTCGCATCTGACGACTCCACTCGCATTTAAAGGGACTTCATGAACAGCGTTTTTCGGGGCGCGATTCTTTCCCTCATTTTTTGCGCTCCTGTTCTCGCCGCCACGTCGGTTGATCTCAACGCCGATTGGCTTTTTCGCATCGACCCCACCGAAATCGGTGCGACCGCGGGATGGCAAAGGAAACTGCCCGCCGATACCGAATCCGTCAATCTGCCCCATACCTGGAACATGGGGAAATACGACGATTACCTCGGCAAAGCCTGGTATTTCCGCACCTTTGAACTGCCTATGCAGTCCTCGAACCTCGATGTCAAACTGCACTTCGGCGCCACTTTCTACGCCGCGCGAGTTTGGGTGAACGGAACCGAAGTCGGCGAACACGAGGGCGGTTATACCGCGTACTCGCTCGACATCACCCGCTATCTGCGCGGCACGAATTATCTTGCGGTCGAAGTCGACAATCGCATGACCGAATGGACCATTCCCGGTTTCGCCATGCGCGGTTCCCCCGCCAAACCCATGTGGTACGACTGGTGGGATTATGGAGGCATCGTTCGCGACGTCTCTCTTACGCTTTCAGGGTCGGTGCAGATCAACCGCCAGCGCATTCGATGCCAGGTCCATCCCACCGGCGCCACCGTCGAAGACCAGATCATTCTCGAAAGCCGCTTCAAAAAAGCCGAGCGCCTCGGCGTCCGTATCACTGCTTTTGGCCCCAATAACGAACCCGCCGCCAGTGAAGACCGCGCCCTCCTCGTCGACCCCGGAACCCATACGTTCCCCGTCCCTCTCGCTTTGCCCACGCCACAGCTCTGGAGCATCGATCACCCCAACCTCTATCGCATGGTGGTGCGGGTTACCGATTCCGCTGGGAGACTCCTCGACGAACAAAGCGACACCTTCGGCGTGCGCACCATCGAAATTCGCGATCGCCACCTGTTCATCAACGGCGAGCGTGTGCGCCTCACCGGCATCACGCGGCATGAGGATTCCGTTTGGGAAGGTCTCGCCGAAACCCGCGGCACTATGCTCTATGACTATGACGACATGAAGGCGCTCCAGGTTACGCTGACACGCCCCGTGCATTACCCGCAGAATCCCTTCATTCTCGATTACGCGGACCGTCACGGCATTTTGCTCATCCCCGAGATTCCCGTGTGGCAATTCAGCGAAGCCCAGATGAGCAACCCCAAAGTCCTCGCTCTCGCCAAGCAGCAGATGCGCGAGATGATCGAGCAGGCCGGGAATCATCCCAGCATCTTTGCCTGGAGTGTCTGCAACGAGAGCGACACCGAAACTCCCAGCGGAATCGCCTACTTCCGCGCCATGCGCGACTATATTCGCCAGCTCGATCCCGGCCGCTTCGTTAGTTACGCGGACGATAATCTGACGAAGTTGCAGCGCCCCGAAGACTCCGCTGCCAACGATGCCGACTTCGTCATGATGAACGAATACTTTGGCAGCTGGCATGGTCCCGCCACCGCCCTGTCAGAATCATTGGACAAGGTAAACCGCCTGTTTCCCGGGAAGATGTTCATCATCTCTGAATTTGGTTTGCCCGGCATTTTCGCCAAAGATGCCCAAGATGCCGACCGCATGCGCGTGAAAATCATCCAGGATCAGATGCCCGAACTGGCGCGCCGCGACTGGATCGCGGGCGCAATCTTCTGGTGCTATCAGGACTACAAGTCGCGCCGCAACCTGCGTCCCGGCCTCGAAGAAGGTTACGTCGACCACGGCGTGGTCGATGAATACCGCCAGCGGCGTCCTTCTTATTATGTGTGGAAGGAAATGAACGCTCCCGCGTCGCTCCAAGGCCATTGGGCACCGAGCGCAAACGGTGCGCCCACAACATTTACTGCCACCGTTCAGGCCAATCCGAGCCAGCAGTTGCCCTCCTTCCCGCTCCACGATTACCGGCTCGAATGGGATGTGCGCGACGAAAATAACAAAATGATCGCCAGCGGCTCCCAATCCATGCCCGATCTGTCCCAGGCCCAAACCATCGTGGGTAAACTGCAACCTCTCGCCGAGACGGCCGGTTTGCGGTTGCATCTTACATTGGTGAGTCCTATCGGCTTGATTGCCACGGAAAATTCCGTTGACTGGAATCGAAGCCAGATCGAGTCGAAGGAACCGCCGCCCCGGCTGCGGTGAAAGGTGTTGGAGGGACGCCTGCGCCCACGCAATAGAATCCGCTTTCTGATCGGCATCCTCGCACTCCTCATTGCTTCGGCCATGGCTTCGACCGCCACCGGCGCGCAGGACTACGCCATTGGCGCTGATGTTTCTTTTGCCCGCGAGGCTGAGCAGCAGGGGATCGTTTTCAAGGAAAACGGAGTTCCCACCCCGGTTCTGCTCATGCTGAAGGCCCACGGCTACAACTGGGTCCGGCTCAGGATCTTCCACGCGCCCACCGATCTTCCCAACAATCTCGACTACACCATCGGCTCGGCTCAGGCCGCGAAGAAACTCGGCTTCCACTTCTTGCTCGATTTCCATTACTCAGACACATGGGCGGATCCCTCAAAGCAATTCACGCCGAAGGCATGGGCGGGCATGAAAAACGATCAACTGGTAAAAGAGGTCTTCGCGTACACACGAGATACCGTCGCAGCTTTTCGCTCCGCGGGCGTCCTTCCCGACATGGTGCAGGTGGGCAATGAGATCACCGCGGGGATGCTCTGGCCCGACGGCCGTTTGCCCGATCACTGGGACAATTTCGCCGCCCTGCTCAAAGCCGCAATCGCCGGAGTAGCCACCGGTGCGGGCGACGCTCCCCATCCCCGTATCATGATTCATATCGACCGAGGCGGAGATCAACAAGGAACCCAATACTTCTTCGAGAAGCTCGATTCCTATCACGTGCCCTACGACGTAATTGGCCTGTCGTATTACCCATGGTGGCACGGCAGCCTGAACAAGCTGAAAGACAACCTGCGGTTCACAGCCGCAAGATATAAGAAAGATATCTTCGTGGTCGAAACCGCCTATAACTGGAAGCCGACTGAATACATCAAGAAAAAAGGCGCGCCATTTCCGGAATCGCCGGAAGGCCAGAAACAATTTCTCGCAGCGGTGAATCAAATCGTAAGAGAAACGCCCGGCGGACTCGGCAAAGGAATCTTCTGGTGGGAGCCTGCCGTTCCGCCAAGCCCGATCAGTTCGCGCAGCTTCTTCGATAGCCAGGACAATGTCTTGCCGGTGATCACCGTCTTCGATCCCTCAACCAAACGCTGACGCCGTTCGTGCCGGCCTCAGCGCCTCAGAAGTAAAACTTCATCGCTAACTGAATCGTCCGTGCGCCTAGCTTGCTTTCCGTGAAACCGGCCGTCGCCGCGTTAGTCGGCAGACTTCCATAATCCGGATAGTGCAGGTACAAGTTCGCGTCGTAAGGCAAGAAAGCATTCAGCGGATGGTTGGTGATGTTGAACGCCTGGGCGCGAAACTGTATGCTCCTGCTTTCGTTGATCTTGAACGCCTTGTAGAGTCCGATATCGTCGCGCTCGTAGCGCGGCCCGTGGATATACGGTATCCGGTACGTCCCGATGCTGGGGCCAGTCTGCTCCGTGCCTTCCTGTGGCGCCTGGAAACACGCGGCATTGAAATACTGGCCACTCTTTCGCCCCATCGTGGGATCGCAAACCAGCGTTGGAACCGCCTGCTCGTCCGGCGTCCCGACCGTATTCCGATTGCTCAGGTCAGCGGAGCCAGTGCTGTAGAAATTGATGGTCCGGTTGTGGATGCCGTCATATTCATCGCCCGTGTTGCCGTTGGCCGATGCCGCAGCGGTGAAGTCAAGGGGCGTGCCGGATGCAAACTGTTCGATGCCGGTAAACTGCCAGTCGTCGAGAATTCCATTGAGCACTTTGTTATTGCCCAGATACTTTGAGCTCACGTTCGGCAGCTTGATCAGATACGAGATGTTCAAGTTTTGGCTGCGGTCAAAAGGAGTCGGCCCGTAGCAGCGCCGCTCGTCAAAAGGATTCTCGCAGTTGTACGCCAAACCCTTGGCAAACGTATAGGTAGCCCAGAAATTGACCGGCCCCGTCTGCTTCGAGGCAGTGACCTGCGCCGAGTTGTAATAGGAGCTGAGATTGTGCGTGACCGTGCTCAGTCCCCCCAGCAGCGAATAAGGCCGGCACAGCGTGTCGTTATACGACCCCGTCCCGTAGCCTTCATAAGAGTCGTACTCGTAAATGCACCCTTCGGGAACCGCGTTCGTCGTGGCATAGCCCGTTAAATTGCGCGAGGCATTTCCCGCGTACGCCATCTCGACGTGAATCGCATGCGCAAACGCCTGCGCCACCGCGAACGAGTACGAGTAGGTCACCGGCAAACGATGATCGTTGATGTCCGCAATCCCGTACGAACCTAACGGCAGATAGGTGTTAATGTTTGGAATATTCGAGATTGTCGTCAGGCCATAGAAAGTCGTAAATGTTTCGTTCGGTGGCGATTGCACTCCGGAGAATCCATTCGTTCCTGGATCAATGTAATAGTTCATCGAAAAACCGCCGCGCAGAATAGTATTGCCCGTCCCCATGAAATCCCATGCGAATCCCCCCGCCGGTGCGACTTGGAATCCTTGTGGGCGGCTTCCGCTGATCGGGATGTTCGGAGTCGTGGCGTGCGTCACCAGTCCGGGAGATTCCGCATAGGTGCCGTTCGGGTCATACAGGCTCGGATCGAAAACCACGATCCGGCCGCCCGTGTCGTACCACGAGCCGATGTGGTTCACCCGCACTCCGTAATTGAAGCTGAAGCGCGGCACCACCCTCCATTGGTCCTGCACGAAGAAATCGGTGCGCTTCTCCCTCATATTCGCCACAAAGTTCGACGTGCTCTGCGCGTAACCGGCGATCTGCCCTGTAAGCAGGTCGGCGTAAACATTCCCTGTGTTGTAGGAATATCCATAGTCGCCGGTTTGAATCGTGCTGTTTTCCGGACCCTGCGTCAGAAGCCCGAACTGCTGGTGAGCGAAATAAACTCCTGCCTTGAAAAAGTGGGCGCCCAAAATCTTGCTGATGTTTTCGTTAACCACGTAAATCTGTTGCGGTGCATTGGTCGTCGGATAGCTGCCACCCACCAGGTAGATCGAGGCATAGGACCCATTGCCATAATTGGGTTGAACGTTGGGAATGATGTTGGAGCCGTCGTCATACAGATCCGGCGCCGTGTACCCCAGCGCCGAGCGCGAGAGCGCGTCCGGATCCTCCAGATAGGTGAGGAAGTTCAGGCGCGTGTAGGCGAATGTCAGTTGGTTGATGAGCGTGGGCGTGAACGAAGTCGCCAGATTACCGACGATTGAGTTCGATGAGTTCCGGTTGATCTGGTCGCCCGGAAAAGCATTCTGCGTGTAGTTGTCATAGTAGCCAAAAGGGAAGGGCACCGACTCGTGTTCGTGGTTGTAGCGGACTGAAAGACGATTCGCGTTGCTGACGTTGTAGTCGAGCTTCAGATTTTCCTGATCACGCGGCTGAAAGGTCACCACGCTCGTTACCAGGTTGTAGCCGCCCGTCTTAGTCGGATCAGCATTCGGCAAGGGCAGCGCGTTGATCAGCACCTGCCCGTTCGGATCGATGGAGCCGGGATTGATAATGCCGCTCGTCGGGCTTGTGCACAGGCTAGTGTTGTTCCCCGGATTGTCGCACGGCGTCGTGCTCGCATAGTAAGCGGTGTTGTTGAAGTTGGCCAGGTACGACGCGTCGCTGAAATCTCCCGTACGCATCGCGGAAGTCGGGGTCACTGCCTCCCTGATGTCAAGGGTTGGGTCCTGAACGTACTGCAGCGCCTTTTCGTACGCGGCAAAGAAGAACAGTTTGTTCCGGCTCTCGTTGAAGCCGGTTCCCGGAATCAGCACCGGCCCGCCAATATTCGCGCCCATGTAGTAATAGGCGTCATCCGGTTTCGGCAGCCCCAGGCTCTTTACCCTCCAGTCCGTGTCGTTCAACGCGTGATTGCGCACCGTGCCATAAACTTCACCGTGAAAGTCTTTGCCGCCTGATTTTGTTTCCGTCTCCATCACGATCGGCCCGCTCGGATTTTCCGAAGAAAATGCCGTCGTCACCACCTTCACTTCCTGGATCATCTCCACGTTGGGCGTTACGGCGGCTGAGCCCGCGGTATTGATGTCGGTGACGGTTGCCCCGTCGCTCACGATTTGGGTCAGGTCGAAACGGTTTCCGTTCACGCTGTATGCGCTCGCGTTCTGCGTGAAGCCCGCCGTTTGGCCGCTGTATGTGTCGGTGTTGAAGTTGCCCGAATCGGCAGCCCCCGGTACCAGTCCGAGCAGCTCAATCGCATTACGTCCCTCGATGTCCAGATTTTGCACCTGCTTTGACGTGAGCGTGTAGGAAATTTCTCCCGTCGAGTCGGGCGTAACCGACGCCCCCTCGGCCGTGACTGTCATCGACTCCTTCACCCCGCTTACCGCCATCCGGATGTTGGGAATCTCCACGTGGTCGGCAATGTGCAAGACGATGTTGCGTCTGAGTTCCGCAAATCCCTGCTTGTCGAACTTCACGTCATAAGTCGCCGCCGGCAGATTGGAGAAGGCGAAAAAACCGTGTGAATCGCTCACCGCGGTCTTTTGCGTCTGGTTCGTCGTGTCGGTCAGCGTAACGTTCGCGCCCGTAATCACCGCGCCCGACATATCCTCGACGGTGCCCGTTAAGGTCGCTTGTCCGACTTGCGCCCGCGCCGGAACGGCCACGCACCCAACAAATGCCAACAGCATTGCGATCAGGGTTTGGCGGAAGATCACGATCGTGGTGCTCTTCATTTTGCGTTCTCCATGTTTGCGTCTCTGGCTCACCTTCGCCGTAAGTTATCGGTCAGAAAGTGATTTCGTGACGCACGTATGCACACGTTCGAACCGCCACAAATGTTATGCCCAAGCTAAAATTTGCGAATCCGACGAAAGTAGGAGCCGAACATTATCTTTTAATAGCCTCCCGATATCGCATATCGCCGCCTTCTCGGCCCATCATCCGACTGTGATAAATTTCATATCGTTCCGCAGACCTCGGCACGCTCCATTGGACCGTAAATTGCGGGGGGGCCCTAGAATTGCTCCGGACCGTCATTACCTTCGCGCTGCTTGCTTTCGCCGTTCCCGTCCTCAGGGCTTCTTCGAACCCTCCTTCCTCCGCGCTCGATTCCTACACCGAACGCAAATGGCAGATGCAGGATGGGTTGCCCGAACAGATTGTTCAGGCTTTTGCTCAGACTGCCGACCATTACCTCTGGATCGGCACAACCGGTGGATTACTTCGCTTCGATGGAGCCAGCTTCGTCCTCTATGATCGCGAAAGCACGCCCGCTTTCCGCGACAACAACATCTTCTGCCTTACGGTCTCTCGCGATAACTCGCTTTGGATCGGCAGCGAAGGCGGCGGCCTCATCCGCTATCGCGGCGGCGTGTTCCGCTTCTTTTCCGCCGCCGACGGATTGACCAACCCCTTTGTCCGCAGCATTGAGGAAGATTCCAACGGCCAGATTTGGATCGGCACCGACGACGGCTTATTTCGCCTGTCGGGCGATCACCTCGAGCGCATCGACGGCCAAGGCGACATCCCGCGAATCGCCGTCCACTCCATCTATCGAGATCGCAGCGGCCATCTGTGGATCGGTGGATCGAAACTCCTGCGCATTGACGGCGCTTCCGCAACCGAATATCACCTGCAAGGCGAAGCCAGCCAGAACCGTGTGAAATGCATTCTTGAAACCGCAGACGGAACGATTTGGGTCGGTACCGTCTCAGGACTGCAGCGCATGTTGCCCGGCCCCGCAAATACCCTGCGCTTTCGCAAGGTCGATCGCTTCAACGTAACCGTGCGGCTTCTTCGTGAGACTTCCGACGGCCGTTTGTGGATCGGCACCATCGGCCGCGGCCTTCAAATTTATAGCCAGGGTCAGTTTTCCGAGATTACCGCGCCTTCCAAACTGCCCAGCAACACCGTTCTCAGTTTGTACGAAGACATCGAAAACAATATATGGGTTGGAACCCAAGCGGGAATGCTGCGCCTTAGCAAGACTCCCGTGAGGACCGTCGCCTTGCCCGATGCCTCCGATTCAGACGCGGAAACGGTTTATCAGGACGTCGACGGCGACGTCTGGATTGCTGCCGCCAACCTGTTTCGCTTCGAAAAGGGGGAAGCCAGACCCTACCGCTTCCCCGCCTTGGGACGCGTCCGCGTGCGCAACGTCTTTCGCGACCGCGAAGGCACCCTCTGGATTGGAACCGACGGCGGCGGTGTCTACCACCAAGCCGGCAAACGCCTCATCCATTACACAACCCGCGAGGGCTTGGTCAATAACTTCGTGCGCGCCTTCCTGCAGAGCCGCGATGGCAGCGTCTGGATCACCACCGACGAAGGCGTTTCCCGCTGGACCAGAAACCGCTTCACCAACTACCAGATGAAGGACGGCCTGTGCTACTTCAGCACGCGCTCCATTTTGCAGGATCGCAACGGAGACATTTGGATCGGCACCGACCGCGGCGTCAGCCGCCTGCATGACGATAAATTCCAGACCGATGATGCCGTCCGCGCCCTGCAGGAAGAAAAAGTCTGGGCCATCCACCAGGATCCCGAAGGCGCGCTCTGGTTTGGAACACGGACCGGAGGCCTGTACCGCTGGCAGTCCGCCAAACTTACCCACTACACCGTCGCGCAGGGCCTGGCTAGCAACAGCATCTACGAACTGGTCGAAGATCACAATGGCAAGCTCTGGGTGAGCGGACCCGATGGCATTTCAGTAATGAATCGCCGCGATCTTGAGATGGTCATCAATGATCCCACGCGCCGCGTGCCGGTCACGCTGTATGGTATTTCCGAAGGTCTCGAGACGATCCAGATGTGCGGCGGCGAAAAGCCCGCCGGCGTTCTCACCAGTCAGGGAGAGGTCTGGTTTCCCAGCAGCAAGGGACCGGTCCGTGTTTCGACCGATCAACCCGCGCCATCGAATCCTGCCCCCGTCGTCATCGATCGCGTGCTCGTCGACGGCCTGGAGGCGCCATCCGGGAAGCGCATCTCTCTGACGCCGGCCACCGCCAAACTCGAACTCCACTACGGCGTTGTTCTTCTTCGCTCGCAGGAGCGCATCAACTTCCGCTACATCCTCGACGGCTTCGACAAGAACTGGAGCGAAGCCTCGGCGAGCCGGATCGCGTACTACACCAATCTTCCACCCGGCCGATATCACTTTCGCGTTGCCGCCTACGAGATAAACAATCCCGCCCAGATTTCGGAAACATCATTGGAAATCGTGCAGGAACCGCACTTTTATCGCACGTTTTGGTTTCTCGCGCTCTGCCTGCTGCTCGCAGCCAGCACCGTCTTCGCCATCTATCAGGTGCGGCTTGGTCAGCTGCGCGCTCGCTTTCAGGCCGTTCTCGACGAGCGCAATCGACTCGCGCGCGAAATGCACGACACGCTCATTCAGGGATGCGTCGGCGTCTCCGCCTTGCTTGAAGCTCAATCGAGCATCGGCAACGCAGGCGGCAACAACGGCCACGATCTCCTTGAATACGCCCGCGCCCAGATTCGATCGACCATCGACGAAGCCCGGCAGGCGGTTTGGAACCTCCGTCGCAACTCGGGCTTAGTCGCCAGTCTCACTCCTCAGCTCAAGGGAATGACCCAGCAGGTCAGTCACGAATTCGGAATCCCCGTCGATTTCTGCGTCGTCGGCAAGCCCTTTGGTTTCGATCAGTCCACTGTGCACGATATTCTGATGGTCGCCCGAGAGGCTTTATACAACGCCGTGCGTCACGGACAACCTCGCCGCGTGCAGCTTGACGTCTGCTTTGGCGAACAGTCTTGCGAAGTGAAGATTAGTGACGACGGTTCGGGTTTCGATTTCACGACAGCTGCCGCATCATCCGCTGTTTCATCCGCCGGGCATTATGGCCTCATCGGCATGCGCGAGCGTGTCGAACGCATCGGCGGAAAGCTTGTCGTCAACAGCCGCATTGGCCGCGGAACGGATCTCGTTATCGAGGTGCCGCGCAAGCCGTCAGGCTCGCATCAGAATGAAGTTCCGGAGATCACGCGGTGAATCCTGTCGACAAGATGAAGGTGATGGTCGTCGATGACCATCCGCTCCTGCGCGTCGGCATAACCGCCATCGTCAATGCTCGCTCGGATATGACCGTTGTCGCTCAGGCTGAAACGGGAGAAGAAGCCATCCGCCTTTTCCCCCAGTGCAAGCCTGACGTCACACTGATGGATCTGAAACTGCCGGGCATGAGCGGTGTCGCCACGATTGCGGCGATCCGCGCCAAGTTCCCCGGCGCACGCTTCATCGTCGTCACCACCTACGAGGGTGATGAAGACATTCATCGTGCTCTTGAAGCGGGCGCTCATGGCTACATCATTAAAGGAATGCCCTATCAGATGCTCGTCCAGGCGCTGCAGCGTGTTCACGCCGGAGGACGCTTCCTGCCGCCGCCCGTGGCTCACGCTCTCGCCTCGCGCATGCCTGATTCAGACTTAAGCGCCCGCGAACTCGAGGTCCTGAATCTGCTCGTCGCGGGCAAGAGCAACAAAGACATCGCTCACCTGCTCGGCATCACCGAGGCCACCGTGAAGAGTCACGTCAGCGCCATTCTCATGCGTCTGAATGTCGAGGACCGCACCCAAGCTGTGGTTACCGCGATCCAGCGCGGTCTGGTGCATCTCTAGACGTATTGCGATTGAATCGGGGCGCATCCGCGCGCACCAGAATCCGACAGTCGCCGACTCGTCCTTGCTCGCTACTTGCCATGCTCCGATAATTTGTGTGCCTGCGGGAAATACTACCGCGAACACTGCCTCAACGCAGCCTTCCGTAAGCGTCGGCGAAGCTGAGTCGTTGTCAATCCTCTATGGGTTAAGATGTAGCCGGTACCCCGAATGTATATTCCCCGGCACAACGAAGAGAAACGCGTCTCGGTGATGCACTCGCTGATTGTTTCCCGCCCGCTCGCAACGCTCGTTACCTTGGGAGCTTCCGGCCTTTTTGCCTCACATATTCCGATGATCCTGGAAAATGAGGGCTCGCAATTCGGCGTCCTGAAGGGTCACATCTCACGTGCCAACACGCAGTGGCGGGATTTCGTGCCCACGGTGGATGCGCTCGCGATCTTTGCTGGCCATCAACACTACATCACACCCACGTGGTATCCCGGAACAAAGGAGCACGGTAAAGAAGTGCCGACGTGGAATTACGTCGTCGTGCATGCCTACGGGCCTCTGAAGGTGATCCAGGATGACCAATGGCTTTTGACCAACGTGGAGAAGCTGACCAACATCCACGAGGCAGGATCGCCCGTTCCGTGGAAAGTGAGCGATGCGCCAGAAGACTTCATCCGATCGCAATTGAAGGGAATTGTCGGTCTGGAGCTGCCGATCCAGAAGCTTGAGGGCAAGTGGAAGGTGAGCCAGAACCGAACTGAGAGCGATCGAAACGGCGTAATCGACGGACTGGCAAAACTCGACACTCCCGAAAGCCTTGCAATGAAAGCACTGGTCGAGGAAGTCTAGGCTTGGCACTCAACGCATTAGTGTGACTCTGCCAGTTGAACACAGGCGACAATTTACGTTTTCAGAACGTATTTCCTCCGGAGAGAAATGACGTGCTCACGGCTTCTTCTTCGCAATCATTACGTGCATGGAGGTTGCAGTGGTGACGTGTTCATTCACCTGATATCCAAGGGCGAGGGGTCCATGTCTGCGAGCAGGCATTCTCCCGAACCCGTGAGTACGCGTGCGTAAGCCAATGTATTGATTTGAGGCGTGAAATTGCGACTTGGCACTGAGAACTGCAATCCAACCAGAGATCACCCAAGCGCCGGAGATTATCATGGCCACGCTAGAGGTAGCTTTTCTGCACAGCCAACTGGAGGAGCGCAAGCGCCGTTTGCAAGCGGCGATTGCGCTCGCACCGCAGAAAACCGGCTTGACTGGTCTTCTGCACGAAGTGGATTCGGCGCTGGAGCGAATGGCCAAGGGTAGCTATGGCCTTTGCCAGGAGTGCCACGAAACCATAGAACGGGACCGGCTGCTGGCCGACCCGCTGGTGTGCTACTGCCTCGACCACCTGAGCGAGTCACAACGGGCTGCGCTGCAACGTGACCTCGATCTGGCCTCCCAGGTGCAACGCAATCTATTGCCACAAGTGAACCTTCAGGCAGGCGGCTGGGAGACAAGCTATTATTACGCCCCGCTTGGTGCCGTCAGCGGCGACTACTGCGACTTGATCCCGTCCGATGGGCAGCTCTTCTTTGTGCTAGGCGATGTCTCCGGCAAGGGGGTGGCCGCATCCATGCTGATGGCGCAGCTCCACGCCTTATTCCGCAGCCTGACTGGAATGGCCTTGCCGCTTGGCCAGGTGGTCACCCAGGCGAATCGCGTGTTCTGTCAGAGCGCGCTAGCCGGACAGTACGCGACTCTGGTGTGCGGATTGGCTAAGCCCACCGGAGAGATGGAAATTCATAACGCCGGCCACTTACCCGCGATCATCGTCGGGCGCGGTGGTGTGTTACGCGTTGAATCCACGGGTTTACCATTGGGGATGTTTCACGAAGTCGATTTCTCGGCCACGCGACTACACTTGGAAATCGGCGACATGCTGTTCCTCTACACCGATGGCCTATCGGAAGCGCGTCGGGCAGACGACGAATACGGCGTGGATCGCGTCTCGCATGTGGTGCGTCAGGCAGCTGCAAAGCGGCCTGCCGAGCTAATTGCGAGTTGCCTGAGCGATCTGCGCACCTTTATCGACGGCCCACCATTCGATGACCTAACTCTGCTGGCCATTCAGCGAATGGGCGAGCATCCGGCGGCCTAGTTGGCTGTGCCGATATCGCCACGTGGCGTAACAGTTGTCAGCCTGACCTCGCGTGGCCCGCGTATCGGTCTCATCGACTCGTCGGCGGCTGCCCGTTGGTCGCGGGCCGAACAGTTCCATTCATCCCTAAGTATTCCACCATTTGCCCTTAGTGATCGGACGAGCGTGCTGCTGAAGCTTGCGAGCGCCAGCAAAGGCGGCGAAGTGGCGCCCTTCTTTTAGCTCGCTTTCGCCTCTTCGTCGCGCCTTCGAATGGCGGCTCCTTGAGGATCAGTGATGATGTCCACCCACTTCGGGTTTGGCGAGGCTTCGGCGTCGTAGTTGTCGTGCCAGTTCCACCACTTGTAGGGCGGGGTCTGGGGGTAACCCTCTGGCGAGTCCTCCCAAGTCTCCTGACGGCCGAGCGGCGTGATGTCGAGGTAGCTCCATGTGCTGCCCATCGCCTCGTCGCCGCGGTTGTTGATGAAGTATGTGCGGAACACCCGCTGGCCGTCACGGAAGAACACGTTGTGGCCGTGCCACTGGTCCACGCCGAAGTCCACGTCGAAGCTGTCGGTCATGGTGTACCACGGCATCTCCCAACCCATCCGAGCCTTCAGGCGCGCGATGTCCGCCTGCGGCGCGCGTGAGGCCCAGGCGAGAGTTGTGTCGCGAGCGTTCAGATGGGCCAGGTGCGCGACCTGATCGGCGCCCAGGGAGCAGCCGCGGCAGGCGTGTTCGGGCCATCCGAATACCCCCGGCTCGAAAAAGGCGCGATAGACGATCAACTGACTGCGGCCCTCAAACAGGTCGATGAGGCTAACCTTACCGCTGGGCCCGTCGAACTCATACTTCTTCTCCACCTCCATCCACGGCATCCGTCGACGCTCGGCGGCCAGCGCATCACGGGAGCGTGTCAAGGCCTTCTCCTTTACGAGAAGCTGCTGCCGCCGGGCCTCCCACTCCTGCTGCGACACGATCGGGGGTGTCTTCATCGCGAGATGCCCTTTCTCCTGTTCCTTGTCTCCATATTTGTTCGTCGACATTTTCACTTCTCCTCGTTATTCAGATTTGGAACGATTGGTTCTGCTGCGTTCTTTTTGCGAGAAACCTTCACAGCCAATGCTGTCAGGCTGCCGGTAGAAACCACCCCGGCGACGACCAATCCCATGGTTGCCAAACAGAACGGACACATTGTTTACCTCCTCGGTAGCAACTTATCCGTTACCCGGCCCTCTATATTGATGACGGGTAGGGTAGCGTGATTTCGACGGGTGAAAAATAAAAAAGAATTAGCCCCGCTTGGAGCAGAAACCGTTCGGTCCCGCCAAGCAACTCGGCGGGCTTTACTCTAGAGCAGATAAAGCTCGCCAATGAACAAAAGAACAGCACTCGCGCCCTACGGGAGTGGCATCCAGAACTTCTTGAGATCGCGAAACCGACGATCGTTTTACAGGCATGTCATTGGCCTCTAGATGGGGGAACAGATGCCGCGAGCGGCAGGATCAATTCACTCGCGTGTTCGGCATCGTGGAAGACCTTGATGTGCGCAACGCGAATGTCCTCCGGCTTCTCGTAGCCAATCCTGCCACCGGTGTTGTAGTTCTTTTGGAAGTTGGGCGAATTAAGCGGTGCGATGGTGAGCCGTAACCGTGCGCCCGCTGGAATCCTTCGCGCCATCCAGTAAAACTCGAAGGGTATCTCCACGATTTGACTCGGCTTCAACAGCTCCTGCCTGAACGGGCTGTTACGGAATCGGGCGCGCCGGATGTCTTCGCCGAGCCTGAGCGTGGAACCGTCCGGCAGAACCATCAATACCTGAGCCCACAGATCAAAATCGGGCGCGTCAGCCTCCACCAGTAACTTCAGACGCATCTGCCCCGCTACTTCAGTATCCCGCTCAAAGGGTTCGGAGTGAAAGCTGATCGCTCGCTTCTGGAAACCGCGAAACTGGCTCTTCAGATCCTCTTTTTCAGCGTACTTGGCGACTTCGAGTTCGGGTAGTTCGTGTGGATCATCCACAACCATCGCGGGTGGTTCCTGGCCAGTCGGGCTTTGCGAAAGCGAGCCAGAGTGGAATAGGTCTTTCGGCGTTCCTTCCGGGGCGGACAAGAACAAGGTCAAATCCTTTCCCGAGGATGCCGCTTCCAGGGTCCTGGCGTATCGCCACTCGTCTGCACCCATCATGAAGTATGCGACCCGGTCATGCAGAAATGCAGGCTTGGACCCACGCCCGAGAACCCAGTCGTACCAGTCAGCGTGCAGCGCGTCCATGTCAATGACGGCGGCGTCGGGTATGGCTAAACCTTCGATCTCTTTAGTCGGTTTCTGCGTGCCACCATGGTCCCAGGGACCGATCACGAGATAATGCTGGCTCACGACTGCTGCCGGAGCGTGATTAACGTGGCCTCGATAGTAGCGCAACGCTCCGGGCTGGTCGTCATCGAAGTAGCCGGTTGCGGTTAGCACCGGGAAATCCATGCGAGCATAGTCTTCGGCCTTGGGTTCCGCCGCAAGATTGAAGGACTCATCGCCTACGTGGTCAAGCCACATTTTCATGAATGAGAGCTTTTGGCCGCGCTCGTCAATCATCCACCAGTCGTCCTGAGCAATCCCCATGGCGTCGTCCAGTTCCCGGAAGGGACGATAGCCAGCGTACTGTTCGAGCATCTTCCCCGCCCAGTAGCTTTGGTTGGCAATAAACCCCGTATTCAGCGAGCGGCCCGATGTGTAGCCCATGATTACCGCCGACCATGCCTGCGGAATTCCGTTCGTGTTGGGCACATCCCATCCCGGATAGATCGGCACATAAGGCGCGATGGTGGCAAGGTGGGGCGGGTGCTGGGCAGCGGTGCGCCATTGCGTCATGCCGACGAACGAACCACCGAACATCACGACATGTCCATCACTCCAGGGCTGGGCCGCGATCCACTCCACCACGTCGTAGCCGTCGCGCCCAACCTGCAGACCTAGATTGTCGCTCTTCACGCCGCCGGAGCGGCCGCGGCCACGCACGTACACCTGCAGGAATACATAACCGCGCCGGGTGTAAGCGGCGACATTGCCACGGCGGCCACCATCAATGTCGTACTGAGTCAGGGTCAGCACTGCCGGCGCTTTGACCTTTAGTTGGGAGGGTTTGAAAATCCAGGCTTCGAGCTGGACGCCGTCTCGCATCGGAATCATGCGGCCCATTTCGATGTCGTAACCTGGTCCGACCTCTTCCGCTCCAGCCGACGCGGCAGCCAGCAATACCGCCACCGCAATCAGTACCTTCAGGACCGGTCTCCTGACCATTCTTGCTCCCTCTGTTCTTCGGCTTCAGAACGTCTGTTTATGCCTCAGATGGAAGCATGTAAAGACTGCGCTGAGCACTGATAACAGCCGGACCTGGTAATAGTAATCCGAATTGAATGGCGAGAGGAAGCTGATCCCATTTTTGTTTCGCAATTCAAGCCAGTTCGTGAGTAGTCGGCCACTCTTACCTTGGGATCACTTCATGGTTGCTCGTCGACCTCGCAGAATCCGCGCAGCTGAACCGAATGCGGGAGCAATCAACCCCAAGATAGACGCACGCCCTAGGTGATCGTTGCACTTGGCGACGGGGAAATCATAGCAAGGGAAACGGCGCGCATTGATCGAGAGATGACCCCTAACCAAGAAAAAAGCATCCCGGGCTTCTTTCTATTCCCACACCTTAACCAGGGGACATTTCTACTGTGGACAAAACGGAGACATTTCTACCGTGGTATGACATCGTTTGCCTAAACCAATTGACATGTGGTGCACATGAAACTATGCTTTGAACATGTCAAAGATGATTCAGCTTCGCAACGTGCCGGACGCTCTGCACCGAAGCCTAAAAGCTCGTGCGGCTACTGCCGGCATGTCGCTTTCGGATTATCTGTTAGCGGAGATCAAAGAAATCGCGGAGAGACCTACTCTCGCAGAACTGCGAGAGCGTCTGCATAAACGTGATCCGGTCTCGGCGGAGATCGATTCTGCCCTCCTGGTTCGGGAAGAGCGTGAGGCGCGGTGATCGTCTTGGATGCGTCTGCCGCGGTGGACTGGCTTCTCCAGACACCTGTGGGGCAACGCATAGAGAACCGAATCTACTCGCGCAACGAAACCCTACATGCGCCGCATCTCCTGGATCTAGAGGTCACCCAAGTGTTGCGACGTCTTTCACGGCAGGGAGTGATCTCGGCACACCGTGCCAACGAAGCGGTCCGCGACTTGCTCGATCTCCGCGTTAATCGCTATCCCCATTTTGTGCTTGTACCTCGGGTTTGGCAGCTGCGTCATAATTTTTCGGCCTATGATGCGTCCTACATCGTGCTTGCAGAGAAGATCGGAGGTACGTTAGTTACGCGGGACCGTGGACTTACGTCTCCCGCGGGCCATACGGCAACCATCGAGCTCTTCTAACTCCATACAGATTCCTTTCCACGCTCCCACATAGTGCGGACTCATTTTGCGCGCAACACGGCGGAATATTTTTGAATTGATCGTCTTTAACCTGTCACTAGCGAGTAAGTCTAGCCCAGCGCAGCACGAAGGCCAACCTCCTATGCAGCGCTCTCATCTTTTCTCTGAGCGGCTCGTTGTCGCAATACGCCCTGCCACTCGGCTACCTTTCCCTTCTTGACAAGTCCCTGTCATGCCGCAAGAGTTTTCCATCTGTTTTCCGGTTTTATCGTTCCACGCTCGGTGTGAATGTCCCTGTTGCTGTGCATATCATTGACGTGCCATGCAGAGGGAGGCTGCCATCGAGATGGACCTGTTCATCGCTCAAAGTTGCGCGACCCGACCAGCACCGTGAGGCCGTTCGCCACGAGTTCCTTCGCAACCTGGAGTCCGACTCCTTGATTGGCCCCGGTGATCAGCGCGACGCGTTTGTTATGCATAGTCTCCTTCTTGCGTTCCGCTTGAATTGTTCGTTGCTGGTAACGAGGAAAGCTAAAAAGTCTCTCGCACCATCTCTTCACTTTTCTTCCAGAGCGCCTCGGCATTTTTCGCATCGAGGGCGTATCCACGTACGCCTTCGCTGATGGCGCTGATGGTCACTTCGTCGGGCACGATGCGACCAACGTGGCAGTTCTCGCAATATCGCCCACCGATTTCGTCAGCCGGAGCCACTACGCCCGCCCACACCGTAGTCGCGGCGCCCTGAGGAATAGTCTTCCACTGGAAGCCCGATTTGCCCTCGGCTGCTAACTCCTGGTTCAGTTGCTCAATCATCTTTGGGATCCAAGCGGGGTCCATATATCGACCCAACTCGGTCTGAATGCCTCCCGGATGCACGGCAGCCGCGCGTACGCCACGACCCCGATGCCGTTTGTCGAATGCGACCGCGAAGAGAATATTCGCTGTTTTCGATCGGCCATAGGCAACGAAGGGCTCATACGCGGTGTGCTCAAAGTTGGGATCGTCCAGGTCTACATTCGCGAAGCGATGGCCGGAGGAAGCCAAGCTGATGAGGCGTCCGCCATCGCGAATAAGAGATGCAATCCGGTTGACCAGGACGAAGTGGCCGAGGTGATTCGTACCGAACTGCGTTTCGAAGCCATCGGCGGTGTGGCCGAACGGGGTGGCCATCACTCCGGCATTGGTGATGACCACGTCGAACTTTTCTCCCTTGGCCAGCAGTTTGTCGGCGCAGGCACGCACGCTTTTCAGGTTGGCAAGATCAAGTTCAACTAATTCGAGGCTTCCGCCATTGGCCGCAGCGTCTTTTCTCACTTGCTCGGTTGCAGCTTTAGCTTTGTTCAAATCCCGCGCCGCGCCTACAACCTGAGCGCCGTGCGCTGCCAGGGAGCGCGCCGTCTCCACGCCGAGGCCGGCCGAAACGCCGGTTACGAGAATCCGTTTGCCCTTCAGATTTACGCCCGATAAAACTTCGTCCGTGGTCGAAGTTGCTCCAAAAGAAGTTGCTGCAAGTGTGCTCGACATTTTCTATCTCCTTGGTACTGACCTATTCGATGTCACAGTTGAGAAACACGGTTCGCGTCAGCCACGCGAAGCGACGGCATCCGCTGATTCGAAATTCATTGCGTTCAGATCAGCTATGAGTCCCGGACCGGTTGGGTGCCATCCTAGTCGTTGCTGCGTCAGGGCGCTGGAAGCCGGAACGTCGGCACTCACGAAGAGCCCGAGCCAACCGAAGTGATCGCTTGCCTTCTCGGGGGAAATCGACACCAGCGGTATGTTGAGGCCCCGGCCGATTGCCTCAGCGATTTCACGTAGCGGCACGCCCTCTTCTGCGACCGCGTTATAACGGGCTCCCGCAACCCCCTTCTCGAGCGCCAGCCGGTAGAGACGGGCGGCATCGAGTACGTGCACAGCGGGCCAACGGTTGAGTCCTTCGCCGACATACGCCGAGACACCCTTCTCACGGGCCACAGCGATCATGTAGGTGATCAGCCCCTGCTTGACTGGGTCGTGGACCTGCGGAAGTCGCATCGACAAAACGCACACGCCCTTCGCCGCCACCGCAGCTCCTGCCTGCTCCGACACTCGAGGTATGGGAGACTTGGGCGCATCTTCCTCGGTTGAGAGGCGGCCCGGCGTGAAGACGACCCCGGTCCCGGAGGTGACGATCAAGGGACGCTCCGAGCCCGCCAACACGGCGCCGAGAGCCTCGATGGCGCGCCTGTCGATCTCACAATTAGCTTCGAACTTCGAGAAGTCGTGGATAAAGGCGGTGTGGATCACCGCATCCGAGGCGGCAGCGCCACTCCGAAGGCTTTCCAGATCCTCGAGATCGCCCCGATGGACTTTTACATTAGCGCCCGCCAGGACCAGCGACTTGGCGCCCGCATCGGAGCGCGCGAGTCCGAGCACCTGATGACCTGCTTCAATCAATTCTCGGACGACTGCCGTACCAATAAAGCCCGTAGCTCCAATAACAAAAACACGCATGTTCTTTTCCTCCTAAACAGTTTGTGGTTCAAAAGGATGTCGACAGGGACGAAGCGCCCACTCGACTTGCGAGCCGAGTCGAAACCTTCGCCGTGATCAATCGCCATTCGCGGGTGGAAGCGGGCAGATCATCGGTCTCGATCAACTCCTGCAGCCAGTCCTCGGCGGAGATTTCCGCCTGTTCTGACCCGAACAACCGGGTAACGGCGTGGAAGAATGCTGACAACTCCCCCTCGGCCGTCGTCATGAGGTCGGCGCACGAAGGATTGGAATTCTTCGACGTTTTATATTGAGCGAGTGGATTCATGTTTCCCCTCTTGAAGTGGAGTCCCAACTAACTGCTATTGACAGGCCGCCGCGTTCTGGCTAAAACGGAGAGTGTCTCCGAATCAGTAGATAAGATAACCGGAGAGTGTCTCCGGTTGCAACTTTTTTATGCCGACCAAGAGCCGGAAAACTGCCTCGCGGAAACCTCGCACCGACGCGCTGCGGAACCGCGAACGCATTCTGGAGGTAGCAAAGGAGGCGTTTACCCGATCTGGCGCGAACGCGAGCCTCGACGACATCGCCAAAGAGGCGGGGGTTGGAGCGGGAACTCTGTACCGCCACTTTCCTACACGCGATGCATTGATCGAAGCGGTCTATCGGACTGAAGTAGAAAAACTGGCCGCGGCCGAGAAGAAATTCTCTGAAAGCCTTCCTCCCATCGACGCCCTGCGAGCATGGATGTTGCTCTTCGTCGACTACATCGCGACCAAGCAGATCATCGCTCCTGCGGTGAATACGCTCGTCGGGGGGCCTTCGAAGCTGTACGAAGGTTCACGCAGTCAGATCCAGGGAGCTATTGATTTGCTGGTGAAGCGCGCCATCAAGAACCGCGACATTCGTGGAGATCTGGAGCCATTCGATCTGCTTCGGGCCCTTATTGGCGTCTCCCACGTGGCCTCCGGCCCTGAGTGGCAGCAAAGTGCCAGAAGACTTGTGGACATCCTCATCACAGGTTCGCGGCCAATCAAATAGGCCGGTCCTGTCCCCTGGAATACTCTCGAATTGCTGATAAGAATCTGCTTGGTCTCATTTGCACGGCCCCTCTGTAATCTACGGCCGCGAGATGGCCATCAAGTTCTCCAGCGCGGCCTGGCGAGTTCGCAATTCTCTCAGCTCTTCGTCGCCGAGCCTTTCGGCGCAGCCTGCCACAGTCCGCATTCCCTGCTCGACGAGGATCCGGCGGAACTCCGGATCGGGCGTCGAGGCAGCGATATCTCCGAGGGCTCGCAGCAGCCGCAAGCTGACGGCCACGTCCGTCTTCGAATACATGCGGATCTGCTCCAAGGCTGCCTCCAGAAGGCGCCCGAAGTGGATCCATCCCATGCTGGCGCGAACAATGCCTGGTGGATCGTAGAGCAGATCCTCGGGCGGGCGTCGAGACGCGAAACGGATCAGAATGCGGCTCAACTGATCGATGCAGTTAATGGCGGTGGTCGGGTCGTTGACGGCGGGCGAGATCGCCTTCAGCGCCACATCGACAATCTGCAGAACGCCAAATTCCACGTCCTGCTGTAACGTTCTGGTCGGGCCAATGTCGAATGCGGCAAGCAGTTCGCTGGTCCCTTCGGGGGACAGGCGGTTCCCCTTTGAGACCATCATCAGCGGAATTCCCGCTGGAACGAAGTGGCCGACCCGACGCAGCACGCGGATCGTGACGTGATAATGCTTTGCCAAAGCGACTAAACGTCGCATGTCGACGAAACGGATATAGCCGGAATCGCTGCTCAGAACCGCCACCTCACTCGGATTGGGTCGCAGCGGTTCAGCATCCTCCAGGCGGTCGAGTCGGTGCGGCGAGGGCATAATTTCATCGATGACAGCTTCCGTTTCGTCTGCGATTCTGTTGACGATGTGATTCACGCTGATGGCCTGCGAGATGTGATGGATGAAAAAAAGCAACAAGCCGACACAAGCCAGTGCCAGCAGCATCGCGCCCAGTACGGTCCCCACCGGCGCGAAGGGGTGAGGAAGCGAGCGCGCAGCCGGAAGCGCCGCCATGCAGTACAAGAAGGTGCCGAGGAAGATACCCAGCGTCCATTGCGTCACGCGGTCCCTGGAAAAGCTGACGATGATGCGCGGGGAGAACTGCATCGACGCCAGCGTTAGCGTCATTAACAGGATGGCGAACACGATGGACACCACGGTCATGATGGAGCCGGCGATACACGCCAGAATGACCTGAGCGACTTGCGGATCCGCGTGCGACGGGAATAGGACCGTGGGCAGCCAGGCGCTGGTGACCGGAAATTCCTCTTCCAACCAGGAAAGGAATGCACCTGCACAACCCAGCGCCAGCGCAATGGTGAGCGGTCGAATCAAGAAGCCGCCACGCAGGTTATACATAGCGTGGCGAAGTATCACTGGCAGGCTCTTGCTCATAGTTCTATCCGTCCAAGTGTAGTGGGTCAAAGCTGCGCGTACAAAGAAAACCGTGAGACCGCCAAGTCACGGCTCACATGGAAGTGAGAGCGCGCTTTCCTTCGTCAACCACATTCCTCCGAGCAAAACCCAGGAGGCTCAGACGATTCCGTGCTGTCAGTTTTGCCAGTGGCCGACTCGGCACGATGCTATAGACTGTTTTGTCGGTGGAGTAGTCCGCACCCAAGGCAGATTGGCTCACCAAGCCCAAGTCACACCAAACTTAGGAGCAACTATGCGCGTACCCACGAAGTCTATTTCAATTGTTCTTCTGGCCGCCTTACTTGGGCTGTCGGTCGCGTGCTCAAAATCGAAACCCAGTGACGATGCCATTACAAAGGATGTTGAGACCAAGCTTGCCGCTGATCCAGACACAAAGGACTCCCAAGTCACCGTTGTCGCCAAGGAGGGCAAAGTTACACTGGCCGGCAAGGTCAAGACCCCGGCAGTCCAAAAGAAAGTGGAACAGATCGCCCAGGAAGAGCCGGGAGTGGCAACCGTGGATGATCAGATCACGGTCGAGCCTGCTGCCGAACAGGCGGCCGAACCGATGACACCGCCACCACCTCCGCCGCAGCCCATTATTGTGCCTGCGGGAACAGTTCTTACGGTCAGAGTGGGCCAGGCGCTTAGCTCCAAGACCAGCCAAACGGGCCAAACCTTTCTCGCCACGTTGGCGCAACCGGTCAGTGTTGGAGGTGTAACGGCGATCCCTGCCCGAGCAACGGTCGCTGGCACAGTGGTGACGGCCAAAGCAAAGGGCAAGGTCAAGGGTGAAGGCGAACTCTCCCTCGCGCTCACGAGTATCACCGTAAGGGGGCAAACCTATTACATCAAGACTGACGTGCTGAACAACACAGTCCAAGGGAAAGGCAAGAGGACCGCCAAAACAACTGGCGGCGGGGCCGCTGGGGGTGCACTAATCGGCGGGATTGCCGGCGGTGGTAGAGGAGCAGCCATTGGTGCGCTGGTGGGGGGTGGGGCCGGATTGGTAGGAGGAGCAGCGACTGGGAACCAGCAGATTGAAATCCCGGCTGAGTCGGCACTGAGCTTCCGATTGTCGGCGCCGTTGACGCTGCCTCCGTATGGTCAATGATAGTAAAGGCCCCCTACATCTCTGCGTGTTAGCTGTCTCTTTGCTCGCGACAATTATGGATCGGGCCCGCGCAGCGCGCGTTGAGACCTCCGAAAGATATCTTGCCCACCCCGCTGCCCAGATCCCAGCAAGGAAGGAACTGGCTGCTATCATCACGAAGTCGTGAGAGATGCGTTATGTGGGGATCGAACTCGATGCTCGTCTGGCCCGTGCTGAAATTGAAATGAAGTCCGGGCAAATGACGATGGGAACCGCGCAACCTGATCGCAAGGTGCTGAAGTTTGGCGTCGCGCGTCCGAGATTTCATCGCTAACGCTTTAGTGCAAGAGCCTCGCGCAAGGTGGGCTCCAGATTATGATTGATTGCGGAAGTCTGAGAACCAAGCTGTCGCTCCAATTCCTGCCGGACTCGGCTCACTTCAGCTATGTCCTGACGGTTCGAATCGGAGGACAACAAGGACTGGGACTTCAGCAAACATGCATACACAAAACGTGAGGGGAAACCTGCGCTTCGCAAGAACAACGCATACTGGTACCAATCGACAGCCTCACTGTGGGGATCGTCGAGTCCGGCATCGAGCTGCAGAGCGCTTTGATAGAGCGGTAGTGTTTTGCTGGTGTCGCCAAGTTTCGCTCGCAGGGATGCCTCCGCCATATCGGCAAAGCTCTCTAAGTTCCGTTCCCCGGTTTGAGCCGCGAGGGTGCGCGCCATTTTGTAATCCAATAATGCAAAGTCGGGGTGGTTGGCCCGGGCGTTGCAGTCGGCCAGATTCAGCGCTGCGCTGATGAGCGTCTCCGCCGATGGGGGGTCAGATTTAGGTCGTTGCGCCATCTTCGTGAGGAAGGCTTCGTAGTGAACGATGGCATCTTCGAGATTGCCTTGCTTCTGCAACGCCGCGGCTAAATAAAGGTCGGCATCGGCCTGCGAAGGATCGAGCGAGAGAGCCCTCTGCCAGCTCAGTTCGGCTTCGTCCGCATGTCCGAACTGCTGTGCAAGGATGCCATGATTTACCAGCAGAGCTGTGTCCCGGGGTGCGAGTTTGAGCCAACTGCCGGTGAGTTGATATGCCTCCTCGAGCCGTTTCTGCCGGGTCAAGTATTTGAGCCACGCGTCGCGCGGAGCCGGATCGGCCGGGTTGGCCTCGATCGCGATTTGCCAGGCAGCGACGGAGTCTTGCGGGTTGCCTTTCTCGAGTGCGAGGCGCGCGAGGTGCACCTCCAGCGGGGTGTCGTAGGGAGCAAGTAAAGCCGCGCGCTGCAAATCAGCCAGATTGCTGCTGTGCAGGGCGAAGTAATAATGCACTTGATCAACACAGCCCCAAACTAACAACATTGAAGCTGCTCCAACTCGCAGAGCGCGTGCGGTCGAGTTCGGCCCCGCCAGCCAGCGTAATGCCGTCATCGTTCTGTTCCCTGCCCCACGTGCACCTTCAGCAAGCCTACTCTGCGAGATCTGCGCGCGTGAATTGACGAGCAAGGCGGCGATTCGGCCGTCGCGTAATTTCCAGATCGCTCCGTCGAGAATGAAGTGGTGGATGTTCACCAGCGCGGTGAAGAGCAGGAAACTCCGCGTGAAATCGAAATGGAATACCAGGCTTGAAAGCCAAGGTCCGGGGATGAAGAGTGCAATGCCCCCAGCGACAAGAATCGCGAAATAAGAGAAGGGGCGCCAAGGCCTGTCTGGTTTGGCCGCTGCTTCGCGCTTTGCGTAGTAACTGGTGATCCAAAGATATTGCGCGGAGTGCATCACGGCAAAAATTCCCGTGCTATAGCGGCTCTGCGGAACCTGGAATCGTTCGAGGAGCGAAAGCAGGCTGGGTACCAGGAACCAGACGCACTGCGTAGAAAAAAGGGTAAGCGATGGGATCATTCTGCGGAAGCTTGCCTGGGCGATGAGCCGCGACAGACCAAAAACGGAGCAAGCTACGAATGCGATCGCAAGCGTAATCTGGGCTCGCGAGCTTATCGCCGCCGGTATGTTGAGCGAGACGAACAGAGGATCGCCAGAAGGTCCGGTGTGCAAGCTCAGTAGCAGGACTCCGTATGAAATCAGGAACGCGCCATAAAGAGCGCGCCGCTCAAGGGTCGAGGGCTCGGCTCCAGCCCGGCGCGCGAACATCATGAATAGGCCATAGTTCTGTCCGCTATAGTGCCACGGGCTGGCAGTGAGATAGATGGTGAAAATCCAAGGCAGAGAACGAATCCAGAAATGCGAAAGGATTACAGTGAGCACCACTAGCAACGTAATGTGGACAGTAAAGATCCTGTATTTTTCAAAATCCTCCTTCGTATGGTACGCACGATAAATGGTCGCCATGTAGTGCGGATAATTGAAGAACAATGCAAGAACGTAGAAAAGGACCGACCACGTAAGTGTGCTGGCAGCAGAGGAGAAATAGGCGAGCAGTAATAAAGGAACCGACCATGCGCCGCACCCCACGACTAAGTCCAGCCATGGGCGATATATCCAAACGGCCGCCCCGCGGTTCGCGTTTTGCTTGTTCTCGGGCATAGTGGCTGGTAAGCGCGTCAATTGCACATGGCTGCCGTTCTTAGGAATTGTAGGGGGAGATTCTTGGGTATCGGGCAACCAGGAGGGCTCGTCCGGAAGTAACCTTATTATAATGACCAGTTTCACTTATAGTGGTGCGTTTAAGCGCGGCTGCTTAGGATCAAGTGGGCAAGATTGACTCCCGAGAATCGACGCTCGAGAGCGAAGCAAACGATGTATGCTCCGCACGCGCTGTAGTCGTGCAGCGAAGACGCAAGTTCCCAACTTACGGAAGGTCGGTTTCGCAAACTCAAAGTGAGAGACGCGTCAATCGGATCACGCACACCGAAAAACCAGGCGCCCCTTACTCAGGTCCGCCACCTTCTCCGCATAGCCTGCGCGGTTTTGATCGCGTCGATCGCGGTAGCGCAGACGGAGAGCATTCGCTTTTACCACTCCGACATCAAGGTCCAGGACGACGGTACGATGCTCGTCCGCGAGACGATTCGCGTGGTAAGCACCGGAAACCGGATTCGCCACGGCATCTATCGTGACTTCCCTTCCCGCTACACCGATCGGTTGGGAAACCGCTACGTAGTTGGCTTTGCCTTGGTGGCGGCTAGCCGTGACGGCGCCCCGGAAGAGTCGCGCGTCGAAAACTACGGCAACGGCGTGCGCATCTACCTGGGCCGGAACAACTCCATTGTGTCGCCCGGCGAGCATACCTACTCGATCACCTACACGACCAACCGCCAACTCGGTTTTTTTGAGGATCACGACGAGCTCTTCTGGAACGTTACCGGCAATGGCTGGATTTTTCCCATCGATCACGCTTCCGCCATCGTGACTCTTCCGCCGAAGCTCTCGCGGAGCGAAGTACACGTCGGTGGTTACACCGGTCCGAATGGTTCGGTGGCGCAGGATTTTACTTCGAGACCTGTCTTTGCCAACAGTTTCTTATTCAACTCCGCACATCCGCTCGGGCCCCGCGAAGGCTTGACCATTCTTCTGGAGTGGCCAAAGGGCTATTTCAGTCCGCCGACCACGGGACAGACGCTCCGCTACTTCGCCCACGACAACATGGACGCAATGATCGCAACCGGCGGATTGTTGCTGATCCTTCTTTACTACGTCCTTGTCTGGATGCGCGTGGGTCGCGGTCCTAGTGCGGGCACGATCATGCCGCTCTATGAGCCTCCTCCTGGATTCTCGCCCTCGGCAATGCGTTACCTCGTTCGCATGGGATACGACGACAAGGCCTTTACGGCGGCCGTACTCGACATGGCGGTAAAAGGCTTTTTGAAGATCGACGAGGGCTCTGGGTTGTACACCCTGTCCCGTACTCAAGCGGACGGCCAAACGCTCACACCCGAAGAGAGGGCCGCAGGCAATAAGCTTTTCGAAGATGGCCGTGAGCAGATCGATCTGAAGAACGAAAACCATGTCGCGATCAGCGCCGCGATGGCCGCACTGAAGGCATGGCTCAAGACGGCCGAGCAGAAAATCTATTTCGTGACCAACAGCCGTTACATGATCCCGGCCATCGTGTTTTCGGTGGTCATGTTGCTGGCAATTGTGGCCGCGAAAGGTCAGGACAAAATGGCGATGGCCGGATTCATGTGCGTGTGGCTCAGCGGCTGGAGCATCGCCGTCTACGGGATGCTGCAGAACATCGCCCACTTGTGGAAATCGGCCTGGGTCGGAGGCCATCTCAAGGCAGGGCTCGCCGCGAGCGCTACGTCCAGGACTTTGTTTTCGATTCCATTCCTTCTGGGGGAGATTTTAGGGCTTGTGTTGTTGACCGTGGCCACCTCTGTATTCATCACGGTGGTTCTGGTGATGACCGTCATTCTGCACGTCATTTTCCACCAGCTATTGAAAGCGCCGACCAGCGCCGACCGCGGCGTACTCGATAAAATTGAGGGTTTCAAGATGTTTCTCGGCGCGGTCGACGGTGACCGGATGAATCGCGTCACACCGCCAGACCAAACTCCCGCAGTCTTCGAGAAGTACCTGCCCTATGCTCTTGCACTGGATGTGGAGCAGGCTTGGGCAGAAAAGTTCTCTGGAGTGCTCGGCCAAGCCGCGCAAACTCAGGGATCCAATTCTGCCGGCTATTCGCCAGCCTGGTATGCGGGTTCTGACTTCGGCGCACTGGGAGCCGCGGGTTTCGCCAGTTCGCTGAGTGGATCATTCTCTGGCGCCATTTCTTCCTCCTCATCGGCGCCCGGATCAAGCAGCGGTGGCGGAGGAGGATCCGGTGGCGGCGGTGGGGGCGGAGGGGGCGGCGGCTGGTAGCGCGGCCATACGTCGCGAGCCAGCACATGCTGCCAACCCCTCGTTATGAGTCGACAGGCTTAGTCCACCTTCACTCACGATTTAATCTGTTGCTTGAGCAATTAGCGCGGGTGTTTATGCAGTGCCGCGCTCCAAACGCCTGGCCGCGACGCTCAGCATTAGACGCGTGGTGCCGGTGAGAATCATGCTGATACCCACCAACGTCCCGATCACCCATAGTGAACTGGACGGCCATTGCCGCCAAACCATCACACCGAGAATCAAGGTGACGATACCGTCGAAAAGAATCCAGCCTGACCCTAGCGCGCTGCGATTCTGGAAGTAAGCCACCAAATCCAGCAAGCCCTCGGCAACAAAAAAGATTGCCAGCGCCAACGTGAATGCAGCCACTCCCAATATGGGGTGCAGCAGAAAATAGAGCCCCACAATCAGATACACGATCGCCACCAGCAGTTTCCAAACAACACTTCCGATACCTTTTGACTGGAAGGCATGGATAAACTGGAACCCGCCGCTGAAAACAATTAGCCAAGCAATGACCACAATCACTCCCCAGGACGTGGCGAAGGGAAGCGCAATCGCCAGGACCCCGAAAGCAATGAGCAGAATTGCCCAGATGATGGATTTTCCGGAACCGAGTGTGGAGACTGCCGTCGACGCCATGGTTTCCTCCTCCTTACGTTTAGTGGTGTTTTTACTTGGTCCCTATGGCCCTAGTTTACTTCCAACGCGACGTTGTATGGGTTCCAACTGCTTGAACAAAAACAATTCCGAGCGAATGCCGGTGAACGGATATGCGCCGGACCTGACTTGAGATCAGCGGCGTATTTCTTCTGATTCCTAAATTGGCCCTGGGGATCTTGTTTTTTGTGGCCGGACATACCGAACCTCTTTCGGGTTCCCGTTTCTGCAGCCGAACGAAGAGTGTGAAAACAAGAGGGCGGATTGACCAGTGAAGTGAACCGCGAGTATTGCGAAACAGCAAAACGCGCTGAGGTAGTTGGACGTTTGTCGGCGGGCAATGGTAAGCTTGCGGTCCGAACCTTCGAACGCGATCAAGACGACACCCGATGAAGCCCGATCCGACGACCGTGCCCGAAGCGGCAGACGGATTGCCTGCCCTCGCGCAGCCCGTAGCCGCGCCGCTCACCCGAGCAGCGATCTTCCTGGTCGCGACTCTCAACCCCGGCTCGGACAATCGCTCCACTCTGCGTTCGTTCTGCGGAGACGTCGCCGCGCTGCTGCGCGCTGTCGAATTTCGCGATCTGGAAGGCGGCCTTTCCTGCGTCGTGGGATTTGGGTCCGAGGCGTGGGACGGACTTTTCGGTCCGTCGAGGCCGGCAGAGCTGCATCCGTTTCGGGAGATTCGCGCTGGAACGCGCCATGCGGTCTCCACGCCGGGTGACTTGCTATTCCACATACGGGCCAAGCGTATGGATCTATGTTTCGAGCTGGCCACGCAGTTCATGGCGCGTCTCGGAACTGCCGTTTCGCCGGTGGACGAAGTGCAGGGTTTCCGTTACTTTGACGATCGCGATCTGATTGGCTTCGTTGACGGGACAGAAAATCCCAGAGGCCAGGCAGCGATCGACGCGGTGCTCGTCGGCGAAGAGGATGCCGCGTTTACCGGTGGAAGCTACGTCATCGTTCAGAAATATCTCCACGATCTTGACGCATGGAACAAGCTTTCCACCGAGGCGCAAGAGCGCATCATCGGCCGCAGCAAACTGTCCGACATTGAACTAGACGATTCCGTCAAGCCGACGTCAGCGCACAACGCTCTCACTACGATCGTTGAGAATGGCAAAGAGATCAAGATCTTGCGCGACAACATGCCTTTCGGGCGCCCCGCGCACGGCGAATTTGGCACCTATTTCATTGGCTACAGCCGTTCTCCTCTCACCATCGAGCAGATGCTCGAAAATATGTTCGTCGGCCGTCCCCCCGGCAACTACGACCGACTGCTCGACTTCAGCCGCGCCGTCACCGGGAACCTGTTCTTCGTGCCGTCGGCAACTTTTCTTGAGAACGTTGCTGATGACCAGGCTATTGCAGTTCAGGTTGCGGTTGCGGAATCGCCGGCAGTGGCCGAAACTTCCTCATCTACTTCATCGGCGAACGAGGGTTCGCTCAACATCGGTTCCCTCAAAGGAGACATCCGACATGAATAATCTCCATCGTGAACTTGCCCCCATTTCCGATTCAGCGTGGGTTCAAATCGAAGAGGAGACATCGCGCACGCTCAAGCGCTACCTCGCCGGACGGCGCGTCGTCGACGTGAAAGGCCCGAGCGGCACCGGTCTTTCCGCCGTCGGCACCGGCCACGTGCGGACAATCACCGCTCCAGCGAAGGGCATCCTCGCACAACAGCGCGATGTGAAGGCGCTGGTCGAACTTCGTGTTCCCTTCGAACTGGATCGGCAGGCGATCGACGACGTCGATCGCGGCGCGAACGACTCAAATTGGCAGCCGGCTAAAGACGCCGCGCGACAGATCGCCTTTGCCGAGGACGGCGCCATCTTTGAAGGCTACGCCGCCTCCGGCATCGAAGGCATCCGCAAGGGAACCAGCAATCCGATTGCGACGCTCCCGAGCGATGTGCGCGAGTATCCGGAAGCCATTGCCCACGGCCTGAGCCGGTTGCGTCTGGTTGGCGTCAACGGTCCTTACTCCGTGTTGCTTGGCGCTGACGCCTACACCGCACTCGCCGAGACAAGCGACCACGGATACACCGTGCTCGAGCACGTCAAGCGGTTGGTCAACGATCAGATTATCTGGGCACCGGCCATTGCCGGCGCTTTCGTGCTGACCACGCGTGGCGGCGATTTCGAACTCCATATCGGCCAGGACGTTTCGATCGGCTATCTTAGCCATAACGATGCCGCTGTCCGTCTGTATCTGCAGGAGACCTTCACGTTTCTGCTGCTCACGGCCGAGGCTGCCGTCGCGCTGGCTCCTCCCGCGAAGGGAAAGACGAACTGACGCGAGACTCAGACTCCTCTTCGGTCTAACTCGCACGCTTGGCAAGGATGACACCAGGAAGGGTTTTGATGTTGCATCCTCATTACAGCGCGCTCGACTCGATCGAGGCTGAGGGTATGCAAAAGGACCGAATCTCCCGTTTACAAAGCTCGTTAGGGATGGTTCGCATCTTTGAGGTCGCTGGGACGGCCTAGGGCTTGTTTATTGGTGAGGAGGTCATCAGGGAAATGAAATGCACTGGAACACCGAAGAAAGTGCTGGCGACCCTCTTTTTCCATGCATCGGGGAACTTGACGGCTGTAATTTCGGTCAGAATATCAATTCGCACCGGAGCAACTCCTATCTGATAGACGACTTGTTTCTCTGTGAATGTCTGTGCGGTGATTCCATAGGTTCGAGGGAGCACCGAATTTCTTCAGCGCTTTCACCAGCCTAGCTGAGTTCTGCGCGGAGTTGAACACCCACACGTCGAGGTCTTTCGCATAGCGCGGCTCGCCGTACTTCATGACCGCAAAGCCGCCGACGATCAAATATTCGACGTCAAATTCGTTTAAGAGTTGTAGCGGTTCTTTGTAGTGTGGGTTTTCTGCCATGCCTTATTTCTTCAGCTAGCTCCACTAGTTCCCAAGCGGCGGCAAAGATATCTGCTGTCGCAAACCGCCGCCGCCGAATCGCGACCGGCCGTATGCGCCGCTCAGTTGCGGTCACACGTTGAAAAAGCCAGAAAGGCACGATAGGCTCTGGCATGCACACCCACGATTTTTTGCTCGCCGCATCGTAAATCCCCGCGGACATTTCATCTCGCTATTGTCGATTCCTGCCGAAAACAATGGGACGTCGAGAGTCGAGCGCTTGGAATTCCAAAGGCCTGTCAGTTTTGCCAGTATCCAATACAACGACTAACGTCCAATCTCTGATCTTGCTTCCTATCGGTGCAGCGTCTGTTCAAGGCGTTTTTTGCGCGGAGGAACGGGAACTTTTTGGGGGGAGCTCATGTCTGAAAATCGCATTCTCAGCAGCGTACGTTTAGCTGTCTTCTGCCTTGTAATGTCCGCCGCAATGGCGTCACCCGGCCAGGACCAGATTCCCGTTTTTACGATTACGCCAGGACAAAGCACGATTAAGTTCAGCGTTAAGGCGTCGGTGGCGCTGGTCGGTACTTTCGAAAAGTGGGACTCCACTCTCACTTTCGCGTCTACCGATGTCTCGACAGGGGTCTTGGACATCAAAATTCAGGCCGACAGCGTGCACACCGGAAGCGGCATGAAGGATGGCAAGCTCAAGAGCAAAGACTTCTTCGACGTCAAGCAGAATCCCTTGATCACCTTTCACTCTGACAAGGTTGTGCAGACCGGACCGAACACCTTTGATTTGCCCGGGACGTTTACCATTCGTGGGGTGTCTAAGCCCGAAACATTGAAATTTACCGTTACGGGAACACGGGGGTCTGGCTCGGGTGATATTGCAGGGACAATGGCCTTCGACCGCAAGGACTACGGGATGACTCATGGTATTCCCTTTGTCACTATCGCCGACCGCGTCGAAGTGACCGTCCAGCTCAAAGCAACGCGAGTCAGTGGACCTCCGCTGGTCTTCAAAGAATAGAACCGCGAGGAAACTCTTTGCCTAGCTGATCGGACCCGGGTCGAAGCGACATAGATCGGTTCAGAGTTTGCCGGCCTCCATCGCAGCCTCGTTGCACATTCCGCGAGATCGTTGCAAGAGCGAGAGTCCGTCCGCCGCGCTTATAGGACACAGCACAATCCCGAGCATTAAGATCGCCGTCCATCTCGACCGAATCCCAATGCTCGGCATGCCCCACATAGTTAATGGCGACGTCGTAGTGCTGGCTCCAAAAAAATGGCACGGCGTCGAATCGTTCTCGATTGCCTAGCATGTTCTTTGCCGCCACTTGTCCCTGCCGTTCGGCAACCACCCAGTGCTCTGACCGAATTCGCTCCCCGGAATGCGGATCGGCCAGCGCGCGACATCAATTCGGCGGACGATTGATCCGCACGCTGCCGCAGTTGAAGTGCAACGCTCTGGTCACACCAACGAGGATAGAGCACAATAAGCCGAGTATTTAGGATGAGATGATGAAAATCTATCTCGGACGTCACGTTTTCGGTTTGGCCGCCATCCTTTTTGGCGTTCTCACCTTCTTCTGGCGCGACTTCAATACGTGGCAACAGATCCAGGCGCTGGGGAATATTCCTCAACGCGAGATTCTCGTTTATATTGCGGCGACAATCGAGCTCATGGCGGGCGTAGCGATCCAATGGCCGCGAACGGCACGAGGCGGCGCTTTTGCTCTCGGCGCCATCTATCTTGTATTTGCGCTGCTCTGGTTACCGCGAATCGCTGCGGAACCACTGGTTTATGACCGCTGGGGCAACTTTTTCGAGCAATTCTCTCAGGTCGCGGGCGCGCTCATCATTTATGCGTCATTTCGTCGGAGCGATTCGGAACCCGCCGCCAAGGCGGCTCGCGTCGGGTATATATCTTTCGGAATCTGCGTTGTTTCCTTCACTCTCGAACAGCTGTTTTATCTCTCCGGAACGGCGGCGTTCGTTCCCAAGTGGATTCCTCCGGGACAAATGTTCTGGGCGATCACCACGACGGTTGCCTTTGCCCTCGCGGCCATCGCGTTACTTTCCGGACGTTCAGCGCTTCTCGCATCTCGCCTGCTGACAGCAATGATCGTCGGCTTCGGTTTGGTGGTATGGTTGCCAGCGCCGTTTGCCGATCCTCATAAGATGATCAATTGGGCCGGCAACGCCGAGAATCTTTCGATCGCGGGAGCAGCCTGGATTGTGGCCGATTATCTCAGCCAAAATCGCTCCGCCTTTAAGACCTTGAAATCTGCCCCGATTCCTCAGTAACTAAAGGCCCATCCGAGCGAGTACAACAATTCTCCTCTGCTTGCTTGAAAGACATCTGAGGCTGCGGCTGCCTTCGACCGCGCGATTGGTCTCGCCGAGGACCCGGCCGTGAGGAAGTTTCTCCTTCAACGCCGGAGCTAGTTTTCTCGCTTTGTCTTAAAGGACCAGAGAGAAACTCGCGCAGGTCCGGCGGTGCCCTACTCGCCGAGGAGATCAGCGAGAATCCACGCTGCTCCGGCAATCGCGAAGGTTTCCGCAGTTTCGCTCCAACTCGCATGACTGTGGGGATGCAAAAGAACCATTGGTATCCATACGAGTAGCCCAAAGCTCACGACCATCACTGTCAACAGGCGAGCCGCGAGAAGCGCCATTCGATTCGCAAGCAGAGCAACAGCCGCCAGGGCGAACAAAACAGTAGTCGTTACCGCCCAAAACATCTGACTTGACGGAACCCACTTCGGGACAAGACTGGCCGTAGCGCCAAGATAAAATGCCTGTTCGAGGGCGAAGGAAGCCGCGCAGATGCCCAAAAGAATGCGGCCGATCCGATGAAGCTTCTCCGGCGCCCACACCGATGACAATCGCTCAAAAACGATCGCCGCTCCGCTCACGAGAGAGAACTGCTCGAAGAAGTTGCCCCAGCTATTGTAGATCTGCGGTTGGGCGACGATTGCTGGCACGCACAGTAAGGCGAAGACAATATAAGCCGCACCAAGGATGGATGCGCCCGTTTTCGCGATCCGAGGTACCTGAATCACGGCGCCGCCCAGGATCTGGGCAGCCGCGGCCGCATAGACAATGTAACGACCGTGATGCCAGCCGTTGTAGTCGTGCCACGCCAGCATGATAAGGCCAGAGGCCAAAGTCGCCACTCCAAACACATGACGGCCGAGCTGCGAACCAAGCGTTGATACGGTCATTTGAGGCTACTCCAATTTTTCCGACACTCCGTCGCGATATAAACCCAGTTTCGCGCCGTCCGGAATCGAAACGGAGGCTGACACGTGTTACATTGCACATTCGTGACGCCATAGTATATTGCGTCCTTCGAACTGAGTGTTTCAGGCACAGCTATCCTGTGTCTCTAGAATTTCTTTGTTTTGAATGAGAGACGCAACTTACCCTGGGAGGACCTATCGTGGCCCGAAATAAAAGCGTGAGGACGACAAGCGCTAAATCCGCTTCGAACAAGCGTCGTGCGCGCAAATCGAGCGTCTTGCCATACCGCAATCCTGCACTGTCCGCGGAAAGGCGAGCGCAAGACCTTCTGTCCCGCATGACCCTGGAGGAAAAAGCTGGCCAGATGCTCTGCATTTGGCAACAGAAGCCGAAGACACTCGTGGATGCCGACGGCAACTTCGACTCTGCGAAAGCCAACGAGTCCTTCAAAGATGGCCACGGACTGGGACAGATCGGACGTCCAAGCGACGCCGGCAAGGGGCTTGGGCCCAGCCAAATGGCGGAAACTACCAATGCGATCCAAAAGTTCTTTATCGAGAACACAAGGTTGGGAATTCCGGTGGTTTTCCATGAGGAATGCCTGCACGGGCACGCCGCCGTCGGTGGAACCAGTTTCCCGCAGCCGATCGCTCTGGGCGCGACTTTCAACACAGACCTGGTCAAATCAATCTTCACCGTGACCGCGCTCGAAGCCCGATCGCGGGGCGCTCACCAAGCCCTCACGCCCGTTGTAGACGTGTCCCGCGACCCGCGCTGGGGGCGCGTCGAAGAAACATACGGCGAAGATCCATTCCTGGTTTCACGCATGGGAATTGCAGCAGTTCGAGGCTTCCAGGGCGACGCCACCTTCCGCGACAAAACGCACCTCATTGCCACCTTGAAGCATTTCGTCGGACATGGCCAACCTGAGTCGGGCATGAATTGCGCCCCAGCCAATGTTTCGCTACGTCTGCTCCGCGAGACTTTTCTCTATTCATTCAAGGAAGCGCTGCAAAAAGCTGGCGCCATCAGCGTGATGCCTTCTTATAACGAAGTGGACGGCGTGCCTTCTCATGCGAACAAGTGGCTCCTGCGCGATGTACTTCGCACGGAATTTGGTTTCAAGGGATACACCGTCTCCGATTACTTCGCGATCTGGGAACTCGGTTATCGTCCTGACACTCACGGACACTTTGTCGCGGCAGACAAGAAGGAATCCTGCAGACTGGCAGTGGAAGCGGGCGTGAACATCGAATTGCCCGATCCCGACTGCTACTTGCACCTGGTCGAACTGGTAAAGAAGCGAATCCTGAAAGAATCACAACTCGACAAACTTGTTGCGCCGATGCTCTTATGGAAATTCAAATTGGGCCTGTTTGATGATCCCTACGTGGATCCGGCGGAAGCCGAGCGCATCGTTGGTTGCGACGATCATCGCCAGCTTGCCCGTCAGTCTGCTTGCGAGGTCATAACACTTTTGAAGAACGAAGACGGACTGGCTCCGCTCGATTTGAGCAAGTATCGGACGATTGCAGTCATCGGTCCGAACGCAAATCGCACTCTGCTGGGCGGTTATAGCGGTGTTCCCAAACATGAAGTGACCGTGTTCGAAGGCATCAGGGCGCGAGTCGGCAGTCACGCCGAGGTGATTTACAGCGAAGGCTGCAAAATCACGATCGGCGGCAACTGGAATCAGGATGCCGTTGTTCCGAGCGATCCTGAAGAGGACCGAAAGCAGATTGCCGAAGCGGTCGAAGTGGCGAAGCAGGCCGATGTGATTATTCTGGCAATCGGCGGAAACGAACAAACGTCGCGCGAAGCCTGGGGTCTGAACCACATGGGCGACCGCGCCAGTCTTGACTTGATCGGAAGGCAGGAGGAACTGGTCCGGGCGATGCTGGCGACGGGCAAACCGGTCGTCGCTCTTCTTTATAACGGACGCCCACTCTCCATCAATTATCTGGTACAGAATGTCCCTGTGATCTTTGAGTGCTGGTATCTGGGACAAGAGAACGGTCACGCCGTTGCCGACGTGTTGTTCGGTGACGTGAACCCCAGCGGCAAGTTGCCAATCACGATTCCGCGTTCGGCGGGACATCTGCCTGTGTTCTATAACTACAAACCGTCAGCCCGCCGAGGATATCTCTTTGACGACGTCTCCCCACTTTACGCTTTCGGTTACGGCCTGAGCTATACGACGTTTGCGATCAGCAACGTTCGACTCGGGAAGAAAACGATTCGAGTCAATGGTTCGACGCGTGTGATAGCCGACGTAACGAACACCGGCAAACGCGAGGGTGCCGAAGTTGTGCAGATGTACATCCGCGATGTTGTCAGCTCAGTCACACGTCCGGTGAAGGAGCTGAAAGGTTTTCATAAGGTCACGCTGCGTCCCGGCGAAAATAAGACGGTTCCCTTCGACATCACGCCCGACTTGCTCGCCTTCTACGGCGTGAATATGAAATACCTTGTCGAGCCGGGAGAGTTCTTCATTATGATTGGCAACTCGTCGCGTGACGAAGACCTGACGAAGTTGACGCTTACCATAACCAAATAAAACGGGCTGCAGAGCATAACGAGGCTCCCATGATTCAGAAACTTTCGGTTGGAGAAAAGACTGGCTACGCCCTCGGCGACATGGCCGCCAACTTTATCTTCCAGGCGATGCTGGCCCTGCAACTGGATTTCTACACCCATACTTTCGGTCTGACCGCGGCCCAGGCTGGGACTCTCTTCCTGGTCGTCGGGCTGGGAGTCGCGTGTTTCAACCCGGTAATGGGAATGATCGCCGACCGGACCACAAGCAAGTGGGGTAAGTTTCGTCCCTGGCTGCTCTGGACAGCCGTGCCCTTCGGGATCATTAGCGTGCTGACATTCACGACACCACAGCTAAGCTCGGGCGGCAAGATCATCTATGCCTGGGTTACGTATATCCTTTTGCGCGTGATTTACACCGTCAACAACGTGCCCTACGCGTCGTTGACGGCCGTAATGACCCAGGATCCCGACGAGCGCACCAGCATCTCGTCGTATCGCCAGATCGCGGCAAACAGCGCCGGATTCGTCGTCGCGAGCCTGGCTATTCCGATGGTCAAATTCTTTGGCCGCGGCAATGACGCGCGAGGCTATCAGCTCACGATGGGATTGCTGTCAGTCCTCAGCGTGGTCTTCTTCATCATCTCGTTCTTCGCTGCCAAAGAGCGCATCCAGCCGGATCCGCAGCAGCAGACCTCGCTCGGGCAGGACCTCTCGGATCTGTTGAATAACCGGCCGTGGATCGCTCTATTTCTGGTCACGCTGTTCTACTTCACCGCGATCCTGGTGCGCGGCAATGTCATGCTGCCCTACTTCCGGTTTGTAGCCGGTGATGTGAACCTTTTCGCTTGGTTTAACGGCTTCGGCCTGGCTGCACTGCTCGTGGGCGTGGCCTTCTCGACCGCCGTCTCCGTCCGAGTCGGCAAACGTAAGCTGTTCATCGCGAGCATGATCCTGACTGGCATTTTCAACGTGGCGCTCTACGTGATTCCGCCGCACGCAACTTACGTCATCATTGGCACGGAAGTCCTTCGGCAGTTCTCGTTCGGATTGTCGGGCCCAATCCTGTGGGCGATGATGGGCGACGTCGCCGATTATGGCGAATGGAAGACGAGGCGCCGCGCTACCGGCACTGTGACTGCCGGCGTCGTCTTTGCGTTGTGGGCGGGACTGGCCCTGGGTGGCGCCGTTGCCGGATGGCTGCTGTCGGCCTACGGCTTGGTATCCGAAGCTGCCGTACAAACCGTGCGGACACAGACGGGCATTCTTCTTGCGGCGAGCATTTACGCCGGCCTGTTTTTCTTCGCCGCCGCAGCTTGCCTGTTCTTCTATCCGCTGACTCGCGAAAAGAACCAATCCATCGCCAACGATCTCGACGAACGCCGCAAGGGAGCGCCGACCGCTGCCACTGCACAAAAGCAGACGTGATTCGCAGATCCTAAATGTTCCGCTCCGAGGGCCTGCGCCGCGCCGATCCGTCCCTGATCACCAGATCACAGCTCGCACGGCGCTCAAGAAGCCCCCGAAAACGGTTCTCCACACGATCAGGCAATGTCGAAACGGTCGCTGTCCATCACCTTGGTCCAGGCCGCCACGAAGTCTTTCACAAACTTCTCCTTCGCGTCGGAACTTCCGTAGACCTCTGCGAGGGCGCGCAATTGGGAGTGCGAACCGAAGATCAGGTCGACCCGAGTGCCGGTCCACTTGACCTGGTTCGTCTTCCGGTCGCGTCCTTCGTAGACGGTGCCAGAGCCATTGGACTCGGTAGACGGCTGCCATTGCGTGCTCATGTCGAGCAGGCTGACAAAGAAGTCATTTGTCAGCGTCTCTGGCCGCTTGGTGAAGACGCCGTGCTTTGACTTCCCTACATTAGCCCCCAGAACGCGCAGGCCCCCAACGAGTACAGTCATCTCAGGAGCCGTCAGCTTCAGCAATTGCGCCTTATCCACCAACAGTTCCTCAGGCGATAGCCGCTGCTTGCCGTTGATATAGTTCCGGAACCCGTCCGCTTTCGGTTCGAGCGGCTCGAACGATTCGACGTCGGTTTGCTCTTGCGACGCGTCCATACGCCCCGGCGTGAACGGGATTTTCACATCGTACCCGTCGTCCTTCGCGGCTTTCTCAATCGCCACATCGCCGCCAAGAACAATCAGGTCAGCCAGCGACACCTTCTTTCCGCCAGAATGCGAAGCGTTAAACTCCTTTTGGATCGCTTCCAGCTTCTTCAGTACCTTCGCCAGTTCGGCCGGTTGGTTGACTTCCCAGTCCTTTTGCGGCGCAAGCCGAATCCGCGCGCCGTTCGCTCCGCCACGTTTGTCAGAACCGCGGAAGGTCGAAGCCGACGCCCACGCCGTCGAGACCAATTGGGAAACGGACAGGCCGGACGCAAAGATCTTCGCTTTCAGCGCAGCGGCGTCCTGCTCCGCGATTAACGGATGATTCGCGGCCGGGATCGGGTCTTGCCAAGGCAGCTGCTCCTTCGGAACGAGCGGCCCAAGATAACGCGCGATAGGACCCATGTCGCGGTGCGTGAGCTTGAACCACGCCCGGGCAAACGCGTCTGCGAACTGATCCGGATGCTCGTAGAAGCGTCGTGAGATCTTTTCGTAAGCAGGATCGAAACGCAAAGAGAGGTCCGTGGTCAGCATGGTCGGCGCGTGACGCTTCGAGGGATCGTGCGCATCTGGCACTGTACCCTTTCCTGCGCCATTTTTCGGCGTCCACTGATGAGCGCCGGCCGGGCTTTTCGTCAGTTCCCACTCGTAGCTGAACAGGTTGGTGAAGAAGTTATTGCTCCACTTGGTTGGCGTCTGGGTCCAGGTAACTTCCAGTCCGCTGCCGATCGCGTCAGCGCCACAACCTTTACCAAATTTATTCTTCCATCCCAAACCCTGTTCCTCGATGTCGGCGCCTTCAGGTTCCGGACCGACGTAATCAGCGGGAACCGCGGCACCGTGGGTCTTGCCGAACGTATGCCCGCCGGCAATCAGAGCGACCGTTTCTTCGTCATTCATGGCCATGCGGTGAAATGTTTCGCGAATGTCCCTGGCTGCCGCGACGGGATCCGGCTTGCCGTTCGGCCCTTCAGGATTCACGTAAATCAGGCCCATTTGCACGGCAGCAAGCGGATTCGAAAGATCCCGGTCACCGCTGTAGCGTTCGTCGGCCAGCCAGGTGCCTTCGGGACCCCAGTTCAGTTCTTCGGGCTCCCACACATCTTCGCGCCCGCCACCGAAGCCGAAGGTCTTGAATCCCATGTCCTCGAGGGCGACGTTGCCGGCGAGAATCATCAAGTCAGCCCACGAAATCTTCCGGCCATATTTCTGCTTGATCGGCCACAACAGCCGCCGCGCTTTGTCGAGGTTTACGTTGTCGGGCCAGCTATTGAGCGGTGCGAATCGCTGTTGCCCCGCTCCCGCGCCGCCGCGGCCATCGCCAATGCGGTACGTGCCTGCGCTGTGCCACGCCATCCGGATGAACAGCCCTCCGTAGTGCCCAAAGTCGGCCGGCCACCAGTCCTGCGAGTCGGTCATGAGCGCACGAAGGTCTTTGATCACAGCATTCAGATCAAAACTCTTGAATTCCTCGGCGTAGTCGAATTCCTCGCCCATCGGATTCGACAGGCTCGAGTGCTGGTGGAGAATTTGAAGGTCCACCTGATTCGGCCACCAGTCGCGGTTCGTGAGAGCGGAGGCTCCGTCGTGGAATGGGCACTTGGATTCGGCTGACTTGTTTTTGTCCTGAACTTCAGGCGAAACGGTCCCCGAAGAAGAGGCTAGCGTGTTTTCCATATGCGTCGGATTTTCCATTTTGTTTTTCCTTTGAATGAGTTCAAAACTGTGATGATTTACGAGCCGTCAGACTACGGTTCGTACAATTGGCTGCCTACGCGTTTGTTGATTGATTGTCTAAAAGTATCCACACATCTCCAGAGTCAACGGGAAGCGCGCCGCGGAGCGCACTTCGTGCAGAGTCCTCGGAAGATGAGTTCGCATTCGCGAAGAACCCGCTTACCGAGGGAGCCCGGGTCAGGCCTGGGCACGTCATACCATTTAATATCCTCAACATTGCCGCAGCGGTCGCAGATGAAGTGGTGATGCTGCATGCCCTTGGCATCGAAGCGCGCAGCGCGGCCTTCGATGGCCACTTCACGCACCAAGCCCGCCTTCACCAAGTCCCGCAGATTGTTATAGGTCGTGGCCCTTGAAGAGCGCGGGTCAACGCGATTTACCGCTTCGGAGATTTCCGCAGCCGTGGGATGCCGGTTGTGTTCCAGCAAGAATGCCATTACGGCGTAGCGCTGCGGAGTGCAGCGCAACCCGCTGCCGTCGAAGGATCGTTTAATCGCCTCGGCATCCACTAGGTTTTTAGACTATGTCTAATGTGAGATTTTGTCAAGACTTCTGCTTTCGGTTGCTGCTGCGAGCAGAAAGGTTACGACTAACGCGCTGAATTCTTGTACCAACGTAGGACTCGAAGAGCGCGCAGCGTGTTCCAGCGGCTTGCGCTGCCTACATCCGTCTCTATCTCCAACGGAATATATTCAGGATGCAGGAGATTGAGCGGCCAGCGGCCGTTCTGATGGCGGCGCTCAATCACGATTTCGATCGCGTCACGGACGCGATTGTCAGGTTTGATTCCTGCATTCCTCAAATAATCGAGTCCGCGCAAGACGTCGTAGTGCCAAAACGTCGGGAATGAGAAACGGCACCAGCGTTTGTTGATGATTTTGCCGGTTCGAAGCGATCGGAACATCTGTCGCTCGAGTAGATAATTTTCCGCCCGCTTGCGAGCCTTCGTGACGGCCGCTGATTTGCGCCCTGCTCGTTCGTATTCGAGCAGTCCTTCGAGCACGCAGATGGTCGTATGGAATGAAGAACGCCGGCTTACGGGTGCTTCGCAATTCCAGCCGCCATCTGCCAACTGCTCGCTCACGAGTCGACCGGCCAGCGCGTGGTTTCGCTGTTTGAAATATGCGCCGATGCCGAGAATTCTGCCGTTGATGCAGGGCTCCGTTTCGCCATCAAGGAAAGACCGGTCGTTGAGCCGCTCAAATACGAGCCCCTTGTCGACGCGGTCGATCATTTTGCGAGCCTGCTTGCTGGCGGGGTCGAGGCCGAGGACCATCAAGACGACGAGACTATACATGGCAATAAGCAAGCCTCGATCCTCTTTCGGCAAATCATCTCTCCACCCGCGCGGACCGTCACCCCAGTGGCCCGCGGAAGATTGGCGAGCAAGAAGTTGGGCTCCCCAGCCTTCGGTTGCGACTCGAGATCGCTCGGCTGCAATCATGTTGGGAGTTTCACCGGTGAGGTCCTTCATGACCTGCCAACGGATTGCCGGATCGGAATCGAGGAGCCACTTGATGTGCGCGGGCCGTGGAGCCCAATCGTCTAGGCGCATTGGCCCCTTATAGCAGGTATTGTGTAAGTTTTGATCCGAGCACCATTCACATCCCAGCCCCAATCCCTTCACTCGTGGCCCCACCAACCCGAATTGTGATTGTGAATTAGAATACATCCATTGAGCTTTGAGTCGCAGTCTTACCCTGGGAGGATGATGCGGACGGCGGACTTGGCGCAGATGCTCGTTAGGTGAGGCATCCGTGCGAGACCTCTTTTGCTGCAGTAAGCGCGCTTTGATCTCAACCCTTATTCGACCCACGTATTTTCGGACACTCGCTACGACCGCGATGTTGCTGCTGCTAGTGGGGTCAGGCAGCGGGCAAAACACGACGCTGATCAGTCTCGATCAGGCTATTGATCTTGCGCTGGCTCACAATCATTCCATAAAAGCCGCGCGAACTCTCATTCTTCAGAATCAGGCACAGGAGATCACCGCCAACTTGCGCCCCAATCCGACCTTCGGAGCAGATAGCCAGTTCATTCCGTTTTTCAGTCCGCAAGATTTTTCCGGCAACAATCTGAACGAGACGCAACAGTTCGATGTTGGGATTGGGTACCTTTTTGAACGCGGTCACAAGCGGCAACGCCGCCTGCAAGCCGCGCGCGATCAAACCTCCGTCACTCGTGCGCAAGTCACCGATGCCGAACGAACCCTGGCTTTTAACGTTGGACAGCAGTTCGTCAGCGTATTGTTGGCCGAGTCCACTCTTCGGTTTGCGCTCCAAGATTTGAAGAGTTTCCAGCAGACGGTCGATATCAGCGCGGCGCAACTCAAGGCGGGTTCGATCAGTGAAGGCGACTATCTTAAGATCAAGCTCCAGCTTCTGCAGTTTCAGACCGACGTCTCCGCCGCCCGTTTGGCGAAGGTGCAGGCCCTGGTCGGACTGCGGGAGTTTCTCGGCTACGACGCGGTACCGGCCGATTTCGACGTGGTTGGCGACCTTGCTTACGAGCCTCTCAAGGCCAACCTCGAAGACTTGCAGATGAAAGCTATGCGCAATCGTCCTGACTTCCGGGCCGCGGATTTGGGCATAACCGCTGCGCAAAGCCAGATTCTGCTGGCGAAAGCGAACGCCAAGGTCGACGTAAATGGCACCTACGACTTTACCCATGTTTCCGGGGAGAACACAGCTTCGCTGTTTGTCAATTTTGCGTTGCCGATCTTCGATCGTAACCAGGGAGAAATCGCGCGCACCACTTACGCTCTCACCCAGGCGCAGGAACAGCAGCAAGCAGCCAGCGATACAGTTCTCTCCGACGTCTCGAACGCCTACGAGGCCCTGAAGAGCAATGACGAAGTGGTGCAACTGTATACTTCCGGCTACCGCAAGCAGGCCCTGGATTCACGTGACATCAGCGAATATGCGTATAAACGCGGCGCCGCCAGCCTGTTGGATTTTCTCGATGCCGAGCGCAGCTACCGAGCCGTGGAACTCGCCTATCGGCAGGCGCTGGCCTCTTATATGACCGCCCTGGAGGAACTCAAAGAGGCGGTGGGAACGAGGAACCTGCCATGAACGTCTGCCCGATTCGCTGGCCCCGATTGGCCGCGCTTGCCGCACTATCGGCGATCATCACGATCGTTGCGGGTTGCGGACGAGAGGGAGAACAGGCTGATAATATGACCTCGTTCTCGACAGCGGAAAGCGCCAAGTCCAAAGCCGAGCTGTTCTCGCTCCCCGCCGACCAGATGTCGCACATCCAGATCGTGACCGTCGAACAGGGTCCGCTGGCCCGGATACTCCGCTTGACCGGCGCGGTCGAGTACAACGACTTTAAAACTACTCCGGTGATTACGCAGGTCGGCGGACCCGTGAGTCGCGTCGTGGCGGTGCAGGGCGAGCATGTGCGCGCCGGCCAGCCGCTTCTTTACATTGCCAGCCCAGACTATTCTCTGCTGCGCGCCTCTTACCTCAAGGCGCGCGATGCCTTCCAGCTCGCTGACAAGTTCTACGCCCGCGCGCACGACCTCTATGCGCATCAGGCGATTGCCCAGTCTGACCTGGAGCAGGCTGAATCGAACCGCAACCAGGCGCGGGCCGACTTCGAGTCCAGCGCTGATGCCATCCGCGTCCTCGGCATCGCCGATCCGGAAACAATCGTCAGCAAGCCCCCGTCCTCCGAAATCCCGCTGTACTCGCCGGTCGCGGGCGAGGTTGTCGATCGCGAGTGCTCGCCGGGCCAATTGCTGGCGGCCGGCGCTACGCAGTGTTTCACTCTGTCAGACATGAGTTCGGTGTGGATTCTTGTCAACATTTACCAGAACGACGTCGCCTACGTACATGTTGGCAACCCGGTCACGATTGAGAATGAATCCTATCCCGGCGTGGAGCGTGGCAAGATTGAATACATTTCTCCCGCTCTCGACCCCAACACGCGCACTCTTCAGGCCCGAATCGAGGCCCCCAATCCCGGCGAGCGCCTCAAGAAGGAAATGTACGTAACTGCGGAAGTCCAGGCCGGCTTGATTCCCGACGCGCTGTTCGTTCCCAACTCCTCTGTGCTGCGTGATGAAGAAAACATGCCCTACGTCTATCTGCAGACCGGGCGAAGAGAATTCGCGCGCCGCGACGTCACTCTGGGTCAAACTCAGGCCGGCAAAACGCAAATCATCACAGGCTTGCATGTGAATGATCACGTTGTCGGCGATGGCAGCCTTTTCCTGCAATTCCAGAATTCACTTCAGCACTGAAAGGGACGAAAGCGGAGATGATTCACCACATCGTTAGATTTGCCCTCCGTCAACGTTTCCTGATCCTGATGCTGGCCGTGCTCGTCGTCGTGGTGGGATCCGTCTCTTTTCAGCAGATGCCCGTCGACGCTTACCCCGATCTTTCGCCTCCGCTGGTTGAAGTCATCACCCAATGGCCGGGCCACGCGGCCGAAGAGGTCGAGCGATTGGTGACCCTGCCCATCGAGTTGCAGATGAACGGCGTGCCTCACATGGTGTTCATGCGCTCGATTTCGCTGTATGGCTTGTCGGACGTCATCATGACGTTCGAAGACAGTACCGACAACTACTTCGCCCGCCAAGTCGCGTTCGAACGCCTCTCCACGGCCACTCTGCCTCCCGGCGTGACCGGCAGCCTGGCGCCACTGTCGAGCCCGTCGAATCTCGTCTATCGCTACGTGATCGAAAGCCCAGACCGCACGCCGCAAGAGCTAAAGACCTACGAGGACTGGGTGATTGAGCGGGCCTACAAGTCGGTGCCGGGCGTGGCCGACGATTCCGGCTTCGGCGGCACCGTGATGCAATATCAGGTGCTGCTCGATCCCGCCAAAATCTACAGCTACCACGTTTCCTTGCCGCAGGTGCTCAATGCCCTGGCCGCCAACAACGCCAATGCCGGCGGCGGCTTCTACTCCCAAGGCTCACAATTCTTCTACGTGCGCGGACTGGGTCTGGTGAAGGAGACCGAAGACATCGGCGACATCGTCGTCGGCAGCAACAACGGAATCCCGGTGCGCATCCGCGACATCGGCGAAGTCACGATCGGCCACGCTCCCCGCCTCGGAGAATTCGGCTTCCAGAACGACGACGACCGGGTCGAAGGCGTCATCCTCATGCTTACCGGCGAGCAGACGCAGAACGTTCTCAAACGAGTGGAAGAGAAGACCAAGGAGATCAATCGCGATCTCCTGCCGCCTGACGTGAAGGTCAGGCCCTACTACGATCGTAGTGACCTGGTCCAGCTTACCATCGAGACGGTGGAACATAACCTGCTGCTGGGCATGGGCCTGGTCTTGATCGTCCTGATCTTCTTCCTGGTCAGCGTGCGCGCGGCTATCATTGTCGCTTTGACCATTCCACTGAGCCTCTTATTTTCTTTCATTTTTCTGCACTCGCGCGGCATCCCGGCCAATTTGCTTTCTATCGGGGCCATTGATTTCGGAATCATCATTGACGGCACGGTGGTGATGATGGAAAACATCTACCGTGAGCTGGCCGCTCTCCACGGGCAGGAGTACAAACTTCACGATGTCATCATCGCGGCGGCCCACGACGTCGACCGTCCTATTTTTTACTCCATCGCGGTCATCCTTGCCGGTTACATTCCCATCTACGCTCTCAGCGGGCCGTCGGGCAAGCTCTTCCATCCGATGGCGGAAACCATGTCATGGGCGCTGCTTGGCTCGCTCATCTTCACCCTTACATTAGTTCCGGTGCTCGCTTCCTACTGGTTTACGCACGGCGTGAAGGAAAAAGCCAACCGCGCCTACGACTGGCTCAAGGACGAGTATGCGACCGAGCTCCGCTGGTGCCTGGACCGCCCAATTCTTACGATGATCGCGGCCAGCGTCATTTTCGGCCTCTCGCTTCTTCTGATTCCTTTCATCGGTGGCGAGTTCATGCCCCACCTCGACGAAGGAGCCATGTGGGTCCGCGCCACCATGCCTTACACCATCTCTTTCGAGGAGGCAGCTAAGTTCGCTCCGCAGATTCGTAAGATTCTGATGGCTTATCCGATGGTTACCGAGGTCGCCTCAGAGTTGGCCCGCCCCGACGATGGCACCGATCCCACGGGATTCTTCAACTGCGAGTTCTATGTTGGGCTGAAGCCTTATAAGGACGCAGCCTGGAAGCGGGGACCGATCCACAACAAGGCCGAACTGACCAGGGACATTCAGAAAAAGGTGGAAGCGTATCCTGGAGTGATTTTCAACTTCACGCAGCCGGCTGAAGACGCCGTGGATGAGGCGCTCACCGGCTTGAAGAGCGCCCTGGCGGTAAAAATCTTCGGGCCAGATCTGCAGGTTCTCGAACACAAAGCCGTCCAGATCAAACGTGTGCTGCAGCAAGTGCCGGGCTTCACCGAACTCACCGTCGTGCGCGAACTGGGTCAGCCTAGCGTGCAGATCGACGTGAACCGCGAAAAAATCGCGCGTTACGGCATTAATGTCTCCGATGTCGAAGGAGTGATCCAGGCTGCGGTAGGCGGTCAGGCGGCCACGCAGGTAATCCAGGGCGAGCAGTTGTTTGATTTGGTCGTCCGTATGAAGCCCCAATACCGCTCAACCGAGCACGCCATCGGCAATCTGCTGGTGCCGACTCCCTCCGGGCAGCAGGTTCCCATCTCCCAGTTGGCCACGATTCGTCAGGGAAACGGAGCATCGTTCATCTATCGCGAAAATAATTCGCGTTACATCGGAGTGCAATTCAGCATCGAAGGGCGCGACCTGGCGCGTGCTGTGGACCAGGCCCAGAAGGCCGTGCAGGCTTCGGTCAAACTCCCGCAGGGATACCGGCTTGACTGGGGCGGCGAATACAGCGAATACCTGGCCGCGAGAAGCCAGTTCGCGGTGGTCGGCCCGCTCGCGGTTCTCCTCATATTTGTCATCCTCTTCGCGCTCTACGGCAATTTCAAGTTCCCCGTCACCGTCGTCATCGGTGTGGTGATGACCGAACCGGTCGGCGCGCTGTTGGCGCTCAAGCTCACGCACACGCCCTTCAGCGTCTCTTCTGTTCTAGGCCTGCTCGTGCTCATGGGCGTCTCGGCTGAGACCGCAATCATCGATGTTTCCTACATCAATAAGCTCCGTCTCGAAGGGCAAGGCATCCGCCAAGCCACGCTCGAGGGCTCTCTGATTCGGCTGCGGCCAATCATGATGACGGCGCTGGTCGCCTGCCTGGGGCTCTTGCCCGCGGCGCTTTCCACCGGCGTCGGTTCGGACTCACAGAAACCGTTTGCGATCGTCATTGTCGCGGGACTCATCTCGAGGCTATTCCTGGGCCGTATCGTGAGCCCGGTGCTCTACCAGATGGTTGCGCGCGATGGCGACGTCCTCCAGGTATAAGTGAACGCCATCGTGCGCCGGAAGAACATCCGGGTTCTGACGGGCGGAGAACTGGGCTGCTCGTTCCAACCGGCTCTTCGATAGATGCGAAAGGAGGACCACGTAAGGTGACACGGCTCGTGCTCGTTCGCCACGGCGAAACTATCTGGAACGCTGAGAACCGTTATGCTGGCAGCACTGATATCCCTCTCAGCCTGCGTGGCCGTGAACAGGCGGAGAAACTAGCCAGCTGGGTATCATCGGTCGACCTCGCCGCCATCTGGACGTCGCCCTTGCTGAGAGCCAGAGAGACGGCGGCGCCTTCGGAACGCGTGTCAGGCATCGCAGCCCACGTTGACTCCAGGCTAAGAGAGATTGACTTCGGCCGAGGTGAAGGACTGACCGAAGCCGAAATGAAGCGATCATTTCCAGAAGCGTACGAGGCCTTTCAAGAAGACCCTGTCTCCTATCACATGCCCGACGGCGAGGATCCGCGAGATGTTGCTCGTCGAGCCACCGAGTGTTTCAAAGAGGTTGCGCGGACGCATCCCCGCGGCCGCGTTCTCGTCGTGACCCACAACACCGTGATCCGCCTCGCTCTCTGTCAATTGCTCGGTATAACGCTCTCCAAATACCGGACTGCGTTTTCGAAGATTGTCAACGCGGGACTGAGTGAGATCCGCCTGCAGAACGGCGATGTTTCTCTCTTGAACTTCAACATACCGCTGGAATTCAATCTGGTCGGGCGTGCGGAGAGTGACGAAGCGGATGCCTCGCTCTAAGGCACGATCGGCCCGATAACGACAAAGATTAAAGATACGGTAGAATACGCGCCTGGCACGGGATTCTCGATTTCAACCATGACGCGAATCATTCTCATCGGAGCCGGTCGCGGCGGAAGAGCCCTGGTGGAGTTGTTCCATAACGACCCCGACATCGAGATCATCGGAGTCGCCGACAAAGACGAAGGCGCTCCCGGCATCGTGCTCGCCCGGGAACTCGGTTTACCTGTGGCCACGAATTACAGAAAATTCCTTAGAGCCGACGCTGCCGACCTCATCATCGATGTAACCGGCGATCCGGATGTTGCTCGCGACGTTTATCGTCTTCGCCCCCACGGAACAGAAGTGGTTGGTGGCAAGACAGCCCATTTCATCGCGGAATTTGCAGGGAGTAAAACCCAGGCGGATTCTCTCCACGATCAATATCAGCTGGCCCTGCGCGAACTCGAAGCTCGCGCCGAAGGCGAATTCATCATCGGTAATAATGTGAAAATGCGGGAAATCTCAGGGCTGATTTCCAAGGTTGCGCCCACACCCACCACCGTCTTGATCCGCGGCGAGAGTGGCACCGGCAAGGAACTCGTGGCGCGAGCCATCCACCGCAACAGCACGCGCAGCAGCCATCCTCTGGTGACACTGAACTGCACCGCACTGTCTCCCGCTCTCCTCGAAAGCGAATTGTTTGGCTACCGGCGTGGCGCTTTTACCGGCGCTTATAACGACAGTAAGGGATTGTTCGAGAAGGCAAATGGCGGCACGATGTTCCTCGACGAAATCGGCGACATGTCGCTAGAGATTCAGGCCAAATTTCTTCGCACGCTCCAAACCGGCGAAATTCGGGCCGTAGGCGACATGCAGACGCGAAAGGTGTCCGTGCGAATTGTCGCTGCCACCAACCGCGATCTGGAAACCGCGATTCGCGAAGGCGCGTTTCGCGAAGATCTGTTCTACCGGATCAACACCTTCTCGATCACTCTGCCCCCGCTGCGCGAGCGGATTGAAGACATTCCGTTTCTCGCGGAATACTTTTTGCTGCGGGCCCGGGCCAAGGTCAACAAAAAAGTAGGCACCATTGCTCCACAAGCACTCGCGCTGCTGAAGAACTATTCCTGGCCTGGCAATCTTCGTGAACTCGAAAACATCATTGAACGGGCCGTTGTCTTAACCTCGTCGTCGGTTGTCGAAGCCGAGCATCTTCCGCTTCACGTGCAGGACGTCGTGTCCCTCCGGCCGCAAATGGGGTTCATGCCCAGTAAGGCGCACGCGATTGCGCGCTTCGAACGGGAAGCGCTATCAAGCTATCTGCTCCAGGCCGATGGCAACGTATCGAAGGCCGCGAATTTGGCGAAAATCCCTCGACGCACTTTCCACCGCTTGTTGGCCAAGCATAAGATCTCCGCTCGTCCCTCTCACACGGGAAGTGAGACATATAAGACTCAATAGTGTGTCACATATATCTCTATTTCGGATATACATATAAGTTCCAATCTTTGCATAGTGTTACGTAATCTCGTATTGTCTTACAGTGAGACATATACGTCACTCTAGGGCAAATTAAGGAAAATACGAGTGCTCGCGCCCCGCTTCCATCCCTCCCTCCAACCAGTAGAAACGGCAACCACTTATGGAATTCATGTCGCCCTCTTCCGAACTCGCGGCCTCGTTGGAACAGGAATTGCCATATCAATATTAAAGGGCGGTGACAACCGGCGGACCAGCCGGAACGACGTCGAACCTCGTCGCGGATATTGGGAAACTGTTAGACGCACGAAACACACGTCTGAAAAATAAACACATAAGCAAAGGATGCGGCCGGGCCAACCAGTCCGGTTGCACAACCGGGCTTTTCACACACTGGTCGTCACGGCGAAAGAAACCTGGCAACTTTTGGGAGAGATAGCGATGGCTGGTAACAACAATTCAGGTAAGAAGAAAAGCCGATGGGCCGCGGGCATCACGCCCTATGCAGAAATGGGCTACTACGACGCCGACTACGAACCGAAGGCCACCGATATTCTGTGCGCGTTCCGTCTGGTGCCGCAAGGGGGCGTAGACCCTATCGAAGCGGCCGCCGCGGTTGCCGGCGAATCTTCGACAGCCACGTGGACGGTTGTCTGGACCGATCGTCTAACACCCTACGAGAATTATCAGGCGAAGTGTTACCGCGTAGATCCCGTCCCCGGCACCGATCAGTACATCGCGTACATCGCCTACGATATTGATCTCTTCGAAGAGGGCTCGATTGCCAACCTGACCTCTTCAATCATCGGCAACGTCTTCGGCTTCAAGGCGCTCAGATCCCTGCGCCTCGAAGATATGCGGATTCCTCCTCACTACGTGAAAACCTTTCAGGGTCCGGCACACGGCATCGTGATGGAGCGCGAGTACCTGAATAAATTTGGGCGGCCGCTGCTAGGCGCCACCGTGAAACCGAAGCTTGGCCTTTCTGCCCGTAACTACGGGCGCGTGGTCTACGAAGCGCTGCGCGGTGGACTCGACTTCACGAAAGACGATGAAAACATCAACAGCCAGCCTTTCATGCGCTGGCGCGACCGCTATTTGTTTTGCATGGAAGCGGTAAACCGTGCCACCGCCGCAGCCGGCGAGATCAAAGGGCATTACTTGAACGTCACAGCAGGCACCATGGAGGAAATGTACGAACGCGCCGATTTCGCCAAAGAGCTGGGAACCGTGATCGTGATGGTCGATCTGACCATCGGCTACACGGCGATTCAGTCCATGGCCAAGTGGGCGCGCCGCAATGGCGTGATTCTTCACCTGCATCGTGCCGGGCACGGAACCTACACGCGCCAGAAAACGCACGGAGTGAACTTCCGCGTGATTGCGAAATGGATGCGCATGGCCGGGGTCGACCACATTCACGCGGGCACGGTGGTCGGCAAACTCGAGGGCGATCCCAACGCCATTCGCGGCTATTACAACACGTTGCGTTCGAACAAGCTCGATGCCGACCTGTCGCAGGGACTTTATTTCGAGCAGGACTGGGCATCGCTTCCGGCGGTTATGCCCGTCGCTTCTGGAGGCATTCACGCAGGGCAGATGCATCAATTGCTCTACCTCCTTGGCGAAGATGTCGTCCTGCAGTTTGGAGGCGGCACAATTGGCCATCCCGACGGAATCGCTCAAGGCGCGACCGCAAACCGCGTAGCCGTGGAAGCAATGATCCAGGCCCGCAACGAAGGCCGGGATTTTCTCAACGAGGGGCCTGACATTCTGAACGACGCCGCTCGCTGGTCTCCGGAACTGCGCAAGGCGCTGGACATCTGGAAGGATGTCACTTTCGACTTCGAGTCGACCGACGTGCCCGACGCGGTAGCCACGGTTACGGTTGCATGAACCACACTTATGAGCCGGCGTAGAACGAGCTGGGAATATCAAACGGAGAAAACGGATGCGAATCACACAGGGAACTTTTTCTTATTTGCCCGACTTCACCGACGACCAGGTGAAGGCGCAGGTGCGTTATTGCTTCGATAACGGCTGGGCGTTCTCCATCGAGCACACGGATGATCCCCATCCGCGCAATTCTTATTGGGAGATGTGGGGGCTTCCGATGTTCGACGTGCGAGACCTCAACGAAGCGATGGAGTCGCTCGACGCATGCCGGAAGGCCTTCCCGCACCACTACATCAAGTTGAATGGCTATGACCGCACCAAAGGCCGCCAAACGACGATGCTGAGTTTCATCGTGCAGCGGCCCGAAGTCGAGCCCGGATTTTATTTGGAGCGCACTGAGACGCAGGATCGCCGCATCCAGTACACCATTCGTTCAAAGGCCGGGTCGGTCAACTAGAACGCGAGAGCGATTCCATGCAAAAACTGGACACTGAATCCGTTGTCGATGCAGGGCCCGTCCTTGAGCCCGAGGAAACCTCCGTCGATATTGGCGCGGCGCATCGGGATTCGAACCTCAACGAAATTCTCGATGAACTCGACCGCGAACTGGTCGGCCTACAGCCGGTGAAAGCCTACATCCGGCGCGTGGCGTCGCTCTTGTTGGTAACTCGTCTGCGAGAAAAACTTGGATTGTCCACGGATCGTCCGACGCTGCACATGTCGTTTACCGGACATCCGGGTACTGGCAAGACGACCGTCGCGATGCGCATGGCCAAGGTACTGCACCACCTCGGCTATCTGCGCCGTGGCCATTTGGTGGTCGCGACGCGCGATGATCTCGTCGGCCAATACGTCGGCCACACCGCTCCCAAGACAAAGGAGATTCTAAAGAAAGCTATGGGAGGAGTGCTCTTCATCGATGAAGCGTATTATCTCTACCGGCCGGAAAACGAGCGCGATTACGGCCAGGAAGCGGTGGAGATGCTGCTGCAGGCCATGGAAAATCAGCGCGAAGACTTGGTGGTGATTCTTGCTGGTTATCAGGATCGCATGGCTACTTTCTTTCAATATAATCCCGGGTTTCGCTCTCGCGTGGCGCATCACATCAGCTTCCCTGATTACACGCTGGGGGAGTTGACGACAATAGCCGAATCGATGCTGCGCGAGCAAAACTATCGCTTTGACGATGAAGCGCGTCAGGCATTCGTCGAATATCTCGAGTTGCGGACAAGGCAGCCCCAATTTGCCAATGCCCGCAGCGTGCGCAACGCCATCGACCGTATGAAACTTCGTCAGGCCAGCCGACTCGTCGATGAGGGCGGCTGCGTCAGCAAAGAGCAATTAGTCCGCATCGCCGCAATCGACGTGCGGCAGAGCCGCGTTTTTCAAGGAGGGCTGGACGAAGAAACTACACCGGGCGCAGCCGGCGCCACGCCATCGTTGCCCGCCAAGAGCAATCGAAAAGAGGAGCGATGAAGCGGAGACCAATCCTGCTGGGAATCGTCGGGGATAGCGCCGCCGGCAAAACAACTATCACGCGAGGATTGACCAGGCTCCTCGGACCGGAGCGCGTGACTCACGTCTGTGCCGACGACTATCACAAGTTCGACCGCGCCGAGCGGGCTCGCATGAACATCACTCCGCTGCATCCCGATTGCAACTTTCTCGACATTCTGGAATTGCACTTGGAACGTGCGCACTACGGTCAGCCCATGCTGAAGCCCGTCTACGATCACAGCACCGGCTCGCTGGTTCGGCCCGAGTACGTCGAGCCACGCGAGTTTGTCATAGTCGAGGGGTTGCTCGGATTTCACACTGCCGCAATGCGGCAATTCTACGACGTCAAGGTTTTTCTCGATCCTCCCGAGGATATGAGGCGCCTCTGGAAAATCAAGCGCGATACCACCAAGCGCGGTTACACGCCCGAGCAGGTGTTGAACGAAATGGATCGGCGCGAGCCTGATTCAAGGGACTTTATCCGTCCGCAGCGTGAATTCGCCGATATTGTCGTGCGCTTTCATCCGGAAAGCGGCGTGGGATCGGATCAGGCCGACGGACATTTGAACGTGCATCTTGTGTTGCGTCCCACCATCCCGCATCCGGATCTCACTTATCTGGTACACGGCCAAGCGGCGGGCATTCGGCTTGAACTCGGACGCGATTGCGGCCGGCCGGTAGAGTTTCTTGAGATCGACGGCAACGTAAGCCGCGAACAGACCACTGAATTGGAACAGGCGATCTGGAAGCATCTTCCCGATCTGCGTTCCTTGCGCGCCGATCAGTTCGGCGACTACAACGACGGCAGCGAAGTCCGACATAGCGATCCGCTGGCCCTCACCCAATTGCTCATCACCTATCACTTGCTGCGCGCCTACAGCAAAGACAGCCCCATTCCGTTTGCGCGACCGGTCGCAGCCTTGAGCCGATTGAAATCGGTGCCAGACGAAGTCCCGCTAGCGGCCGTCACCAAACAGTAGCCTCAATCACTTTTCCCACATTATTGACGCCATACCCCGTCTCGGGCAAGGTCACTCCCTTAAAATCTTCACGGCATAGTATCGCGGGTAACAGCAATCATCGCGCGTAACGTCTCGCTATTGAAACTCTCTCTTCAGGCTCGGGGGTGAAAGGCTACTTCTGACGATGCGAGCCTTGCGCATCGACAGCCGGATCGAGTGTCCCGAGCACAGTTCTTCGACGTTCCGCTTCGTCGTGCTCCAACCAAATCGATCCCGCAGCCAGGAAATGGGAAGCGTTTCTCAAGTAAACCGGATACTTGGCCCCTTTGACGCTACGGATTTTGGTGACCAATTCTGCCGCAGTTCCTTGGTCAGGTATAAGATTTTCTGTCATGAGGAGAACTGTGTTTAAATCTAGCAAACGCCTCTACAAAATCGTCTTAGCCTTGGCAGTTTCTGGCCTCCTGACTTTTCCGGCGCGCACACAAAACGACGTCCCGCCAGAAGTCGTCGACAGCCAAACCTTCCTGATGCAGCACATGGCGCCGGCCGGGCCTCCTCCAACCGAATTCTCAGCCAAAGTGAACAAGCTCCTTCGCGAGATGACGCTCAAAGAGAAAGTCGGACAGATGACGCAGCTTGAGTTAAGCATGGTCACGGACGGAATGGATCAGAATATTCGTATTGATCCCGCCAAGCTCCACAAGGCAATCGTTGGCTATGGCGTCGGGTCGATCCTTAACGTCAACCTGGAAGCACTGCCGGCATCGAAATGGCAGGAAATCATACGTGCGATTCAAGACTATGCGCAGAACACGCGGCTCAAAGTTCCTGTGCTATACGGACTCGATAGCATTCACGGCGCGAACTACGTGCAAGGCACCACCATCTTCCCGCAGCCGCTTGGCATGGCCGCCACGTGGAATCCCGAGCTGATGTTGCAAGGCAGCCGAATCTCTGCCGCGGAGACGCGAAAGGCCGCTGTCCCATGGGTATTTTCTCCGGTTCTTGGTCTCGGCCGTCAGCCTCTGTGGCCGCGTCTCTATGAAACGTTCGGCGAAGACACTTACCTCGCAACGGTCATGGGCGTTGCTGCGGTCCGGGGTTACGAGGGAACGAACCTTTCGGATCCAACAAGCGTTGCCGCCTCGCTCAAGCACTACATTGGCTACAGCGATCCCACAAACGGTGGGGATCGAAGTCCAGCTCTGATTCCCGAGCGAGAGTTGCGCGAATACTACCTGCCCCCGTTTGCTGCGGCTGTGAAAGCCGGGGGCCACACGGTGATGGTCAATTCAAGCGAGATCAATGGAATCCCCGGCCACGCCAACAAGTATTTGCTGACTGATGTCTTGCGCGGCGAGCTTGGTTTTCGAGGGCTTGTCGTCTCCGACTGGGGAGACATCAAGAATCTGGTGCTCGTGCATCACATTGCTCCAACCGAAAAAGATGCTACCGGCATCGCCATCGGCGCGGGCATCGATATGAGCATGGTTCCCAGCAGCTACAGTTTCAGTGATCTTCTGTTGCAGCTCGTGCAGCAAGGCGAGGTTCCCGTGAGCCGCATCGACGATGCGGTGTGGAACATTTTGACTTTGAAGTTTCAGCTCGGTCTGTTTGACGATCCTATGCGCGGTGCCACTGCGCCGACCGAGATTGGCTCAGCTGCGTCGCGCCAGGTCAATTTAGAAGCAGCGCGTGAAAGTATCACGCTTCTCAAAAACCGCAACCACCTCCTGCCGCTCTCGAAAACCGCGCACGTCCTCGTTACCGGGCCAGACGCCGATTCGATGATTCCATTGGATAACGGCTGGACCTACACCTGGCAGGGCGGCGTAGAAAGCTTGTACCCGAAGGATCGGCCGACGATGTTGAAAGCGATCCAAGACAAGATTGGCGCGGCAAGTGTCACCTATGTGCCGGGCACGACCTTCGACAAGAAGATCGACGTCGCCAAGGCCGTCGCCGCCGCTGCGGACACCGACGTGATTCTTGCGTGCATCGGCGAATGGTCCTACGCGGAAACGCCCGGAAATATCGCAGTTCTTAGCTTGCCCGATGCGCAACTTGACCTCGTGCGCCAACTCGAAGCCACGAAAAAGCCGGTTATTCTGGTTTTGGCCGAGGGACGACCGCGCATCATTCGCCCAATCGTCGATGACGCGAGCGGAATTCTCATGGCCTACAACCCCGGCAACGAAGGCGGACAAGCCATCGCCGATATTCTCTTTGGTGATGTGAATCCCAGCGGCAAATTGCCGATCACATATCCCCGCTGGGCGAACCGGCTGTTCACTTACGATCACAAGTTCTTTAGCGGATCGGATACTCAGGACGGGCAGATGCTCGCCACACCGCAGTTCGAATTCGGTTCCGGCCTGAGCTACACCACGTTCACATATTCGGATCTGCGTGTGTCTCCCGCGATTGCTTCCGGGAAGGGAACGGTTCAAGTCGCTGTGAACGTTAAGAACACGGGCGACCGCGAGGGCAAGGAAGTCGTCGAGCTCTATCTTTCGAAAAGATTTGCAAGCATCACACCACCGCTCAAACGTCTGAAGCGCTTCGCAAAAGTCGATTTGCGCAGCAGCGAGGAGCGGCGCATTTCATTCGAGCTTACGCCTGACGATCTTTCGTTCATCGGCATCTCAAACCAGCGCGTCCTCGAGCCTGGCATGTTCGACGTAAGCATCGGCGGGCTGACCCAGAGCTTTGAATGGAAATGAAGAGCTGATCATACTCACATTTCTCGTCACCGTTGCCACAGGATTCGAGCATCTTCCAGTGGGACGGCGACGCCATCGCAGTGAGGCATCACTCGCGGCGTGTAGTCTCGAGCCGGGCGTCCAGCAGGTACCGTTACACGGTAAACGCTGCCGTAGGACGCGCCAGACAGCAGTTTGTCCCACTGCATTTCCTGCCGCACCGGATTGCCGCCATTGATTCCGTTCGCATAAAGTTCAACTTGTACCGCGTTCTTGCCGAGATCGTTTAGAAAGATTTCGACTTCAAACACGTGGTGATCCGCAGTGGTTTCGACGCGCACATCTCCGAAACGCACCGCACCCCACTTCTGATCGACTTCATGCTGCCACTCGACCAATTCCCTGCCCCTCGCGCCTTTGTTCGCTGCGCGCTCCCGGTACGCGCCCGCAGCTGGAAGGTAATGTTCTTCGGTGTATTCACGAACGGCGCGGCTCGCGGAGAAGTAAGGTGTCAGCCGCGCCATGCTTTCTCGCATTCGCTTGACCCACGCGGTCGGAATTCCGTTCCCGTCTCGGGTATAAAACTCCGGGATTACCTCGCTCTCGAGCAAGTTGTAAAGCGCATCGGCCTCGGCCGCGTCCCAAGCAGGATCGTCGTCATGCTCCTTTCCATCCCCTAACGCCCATCCCACATCAGGCGTGTAAGCTTCCGCCCACCAGCCATCTAACTCCGAGAGATTGATACCTCCGTTGACCAGCACCTTCATGCCGCTGGTCCCGCAAGCCTCCCAGGGACGCCGCGGTGTGTTGATCCAGACATCTACTCCCTGCACCAGATGCTCGGTCAGAAGCATGTCATAGTCACTGAGAAAAACCGCGTGCGGCCGCACCTCCGGCCGCCGGATGAATTGCACCCATTGCTGAACCAAGGCCTGCCCCGCTTGGTCCGCGGGATGCGCCTTTCCGGCAATGATGAGTTGCACCGGACGCCGAGGATTCGTCAGGATGCGAAGCAGCCGCTCGCTATCGTGCAGCAGCAGGTTCGGTCTCTTATAGGTCGCAAAACGTCGCGCAAAACCAAGCGTCAGCATATTGGGATCAAAAACGTGCTTGGCTCGATCGACTTCCTCATCTGGCGAGCCTGAGGCAGCGAGCTGCCGCGACAATCGTTCGCGAGCATATTCGACCAGCGAATTGCAGGCAGCCGTGCGAAAATTCCAGAGCACCGCGTCCGAGACCTTTCGAATGCCCTGTTCCAGCTTTTCCGTCGCTCCCAGCCAACGCGCCTTGCCACAGGCTGCCGTCCACAAATCGTCGGCTGGAGCCGAGTCCCAAGTGGGCATATGAACTCCGTTGGTCACATGTCCGATTGGGACTTCGTCCTCCGGCCAACGGGGAAACAAAGGCAAAAATAGACGACGGCTCACCTTCCCGTGCAAGCGGCTCACTCCGTTCGCCGATCTGCTTCCATGGATGGCCAGATATGCCATGTTGAAACTCTCGGAGGAGTCAGTCGGATTCTGGCGGCCAAGAGCCAGCAAATCGTCGAATGCAATGCCAAGCTTCTTTTCGGCATACCCTCTGAGATATTGCTCCATAAGAGCGGGCGCGAATCGGTCAAAGCCAGCGGCCACCGCCGTGTGGGTGGTAAAGAGATTCCCCGCTCGTGTGACCGCCAGGGCGACCTCGAACGGCTGACCTGTCTCTTCCATAAAGCTGCGGGCACGTTCCAAGACGGCGAATGCCGCATGCCCCTCATTCAAGTGACAGACCTCCGGTTCGATCCCGAGCGCGCGCAACAACCGCCATCCCCCGATCCCAAGCAGCAGTTCCTGCTTGAGCCGCAACTCGGGTCCGCCCCCATAAAGCTCGCTGGTGATTCCCCGATGAGCGGGGAAGTTCATCGCGTCGTTGCTGTCCAGTAAGTAGAGCTTCACTCTGCCGACCTTGACTTGCCATGCGCGCAACCAGACCGAGTATCCCGGCAATGCGACCTCCAACCGCAACCACTCACCGCTCGGTTGGCGTAGCGGTGTGATAGGCAATTGCCCGGGATCGTTGTACGGGTAGAGAGCCTGCTGCTCTCCGTCTTTGCCGATTACCTGGCGAAAATAACCTTGCTCGTAAAGCAGTCCCACGCCCACCACTGGCACACCCAGACCACTCGCCGCCTTAAGTTGATCCCCGGCCACGTTGCCCAGTCCGCCCGAGTAGATCGGTAGCGCTTCGCTCAGCATGAATTCCATGCTGAAGTACGCAGCGCAGGTCAGCGGCGTTTCGGAATGATTCTGCTGAAACCACGCCGGCGCTTCTGCCGACCGCCGGCTGGCTTCGACGAAGCCATCTAGATTCTTTCGGAAAACGGGATCAGCCAGCAGTTGCTTGATCCGGTCGCGCGAGACTGTCTGCAGAACGACCCACGGATTGTGCGTGACTTCCCACAGTTCGGGATCGAGCTGCCGCCACACTTCATCGGTAGCGTGATTCCAATACCAACGAAGATCCAAAGCGAGTTCCGCCAGGAAATCGAATCCCTCAATTTTGGTGGGCAGAAGGTTGTAGATGGGATGACTGACCCGGCTTTGGTTGCTCATCATCTCTCCTTCGCACTCGACACCGCCAGCGCATCGCTGACGATTGACTGGGCTTCGTCCAGGATCCTGCGCAGATGATCCTGTCCACGGAAGCTTTCCGCGTAGATCTTATAGATGTTCTCAGTCCCCGATGGCCGTGCCGCGAACCACCCGCTCTCCGCCCGCACTTTCAACCCGCCGATGGAAGCTCCATTGCCTGGAGCCTGGGTGAGGATGGCCTCTACTTTTTCTCCCGCCAAATCTGTGGACCGTACTTGCTGCGGCGAGAGCTTTGCGAGAATCTCTTTTTGTTCTGGTGTCGCTGGCGCCTCCACGCGGTCGTAAACTGGCTCTCCAAATTGGCGCGTGAGTTCACTATAAATTTCGCCGGGATCGCGGTTCATCCGCGCGGTGATCTCCGCCGCTAGCAGTGCGGGGACGATCCCGTCTTTGTCCGTCGTCCATACGCTGCCGTCCTGGCGGAGGAACGACGCTCCCGCGCTCTCCTCACCGCCGAAACCAAGTGTGCCATCGAGCAAGCCATCCACAAACCACTTGAAGCCAACCGGTACCTCGTAAAGCTTGCGCCCAAGTTTCGCGGTCACCCGATCAATCATCTGACTGCTCACCACTGTCTTTCCGATCGCCGCTTCTTTACGCCATCTCGGCCGGTGTTGAAAGAGGTAGAAGATAGCCACTGAAAGATAGTGATTCGGTGGAAGCAGCCCCGAGCTTTTCGTGACAATCCCGTGCCGATCATGGTCGGTGTCGCAGGCGAAAGCGATCGCGAAGCGATCCTTCAAGGCGATCAGCCGCTGCATGGCGTACGGTGACGATGGATCCATGCGAATCTGGCCATCCCAATCCACGGTCATAAAACGGAAGGTTGGATCAACCGTCTCGTTCACTACGGTGAGATTCAACCCGTAGCGCTCAGCAATCGGTCGCCAGTAGTGCACCCCAGCACCGCCAAGAGGATCCACGCCGAGGCTGATCTTCGCCTCCCGAATGGCATCCATGTCGATCACATTGGCGAGATCGGCAACGTACGGGTTGAGATAATCGTGCCGGTGCGTGTTGGAGGCTCGGAGCGCCTTCTCGAAAGGAATTCTCTTCACACCGAGCAGGCCTTTCTCGAGAAACTCGTTTGCCTTCGCCTCTATCCAGGAGGTGACCGTCGTTTCCGCCGGTCCGCCGTTCGGCGGATTGTATTTGAATCCCCCATCACGCGGCGGATTATGGGACGGGGTAATGACGATACCGTCGGCGAGTCCGGTTTTGCGGCGGCGGTTGTAGGTAAGAATCGCGTGCGAAATAACCGGAGTTGGCGTGTATTCGTCGCCCTCCGCCAACATGACTTCGACCCCGTTCGCCCCCAGGACCTCAAGCGCGCTGGCCAGAGCCGGCACGGAAAGGGCGTGCGTGTCCATGCCGAGAAACAGCGGGCCGTCGATCCTGTTTTGCTGCCGGTAGAGACAAATAGCCTGGCTGATTGCTAGTATGTGCTGCTCGTTGAAAGCCTTGTCGAATGCGGACCCGCGATGTCCTGAAGTCCCGAAGGCAACTCGTTGTTCCTGTACGGAAGGGTCGGGTATCTCCGTGTAGTACGCAGTAATGAGTCTGGGTACGCTCACCAGCATCGATTCCTCGGCTGGCTTTCCTGCAGAAGGACTGACTTTCATAACTTTCTCTCACAGGCTGCCTATCAATAGCGATTCTAGGAAGGCGATATAAAGGATGCATAAAGAGCGCATTGCGATCTTGTTAAATGCGATGTCCCTTTTCAGAGCGCTCACAACAATTGACGGCCGATCGCAAATTGCTCGACATTACAGCAGTTTCGAAGCGCCTGGAATCCTCGGTGATCGGCGCTGTGGCGCACCGGTCCGGCGACCCAGCGCCTGACTGTCTCAAACTAAAGATCCATCGGACGGCGGTCTCTTGCCGGCCTCCACCGGAGCCAGATGCTCGGCAATTCGACTTCGTGTTTTGCTTGAACCAATGATCAGAAGACGGTCATTTTCCTGTAGTACCGAGTCCGGCTTGGGAAGCACCACATCCCCAGCCCGCAAAATGGCGATGATCTCGAAACCGTCGTCGGCCGGTTCATGACACGATTGAACCGTTTTTCCGACTAGAGCGCTCTCGGGTCGCAGAACCCCCACATGCAGTTGCTTCCGGCCAGGCATTTGTATCGGTATTCCTGAATCCAGCAGAGCGACCAGGTCCAGGTGACTGACTTTCACCGTCCTTGGAATCTGGCGTGTCCCGAGAAGTCTGAGCGCTAACTCAACATTTTCGACATAGCGAGAAGGAGACTGTGCACGTCCTGGAACCTGCGCTTCGTACAGGCTGTTGTATTTGAGGTGTGTGGACAACTGCGTCTGCACGACATAGCTCAACAGGACGGCAAAGGCTGCCGGCGCGAGCAGTTGATAACCGCCCGTCATTTCCGTCACCATCATCAGTGACGCGATGGGCACTCGGGCAGCGGCACCGAATGTCGCAGCCATCCCCACCACCACAAACATCGCCGCAGGCAGGTGAAAGACCGAGGCAAGAACTCCCCCGACCATCGCTCCCACGAACAGAGTGGGCGCAAAAACTCCGCCCGATCCGCCCGACGAAACAGTGAACGCAAACGCAATGATCTTTAGGAAGATAAGGATCAACAGAAGCTTCAGAACCAGCTTGCCATCGATAGCTTCCTGTATCCAGCCGTATCCTCCTCCGAGGACTTGCGGGAATTTCAGCGCGATCAGGCCGACCCCCAGACCACCGATCGCTGGGTTCAAAGCCCGCGGGGTCGGCAGAGCTCGAAACGCATCACGCAGCCGATAGAACACAACCGGCAAAAGCGTGGCGATCAATCCTCCCGCGATTCCCAGTACGCCAAACCAAAGGTAGTCCAAAGGGTGGAGATTCTCCCCGATTGTCGGGAAGTAAAACAAAGGTTGCCACCCTACGAACAGCCCATTTACCGCATAGGCGACTATTGCGGCCAGCATCGTGTGGAGAAGCGCGTCGGCTTCGAATTCCATGCTGCCATAGAGCACTTCAATGGCGAAGAACGCGGATCCGATTGGAGAACGGAAGATTGCAGAAAGGCCGGCAGCCATGCCCGCCAGAACCAGTACTCGCCGCTGTTCGTCCGAGCGATGTGTGAGCGTGGCATAGATCGATCCGACGCCCGCTCCGATCAGCGCAGTCGGACCTTCACGGCCCGCCGAGCCGCCCGACCCAATCGTGATCGCCGATGCCACCAGCTTCAGTGGGGCAACTCGTGCGCGAATAAAACCGCCAGCGCGATGGAAGGCCTTCACTACCGTGTCGGTTCCGTGGCCCTCCGCCTCGGGCGCGAAGTTATAGACCAGGAGTCCGGAGAGCAACCCACCCAGAGTCGTTGCCACCGGGACGAGCCAAAGGCCGTGACGTCCGATGACTTGGAGGACGACGCCTCCGTGTTCGGGCAGCGCCGGAGGATGATAGCCCGCCAACCGGATCAAGAAGAAATGAGTGCAGATTCGCAGCGCCCACGTGAACAGTTGGGCGGCCAAAGCGCCCACCACGCCAAGAACTACCGCCTCGCCCAGCAGCCGCGGTTCGTTCTCCCTGATCACGCGGCCATCCACAGAACGAAAACGATACGGCTCGCGAGCGGATCGAACACAAATGCTTTCTCTCGCGTTTCGCCGGAATGTGGCATGACGACGGACTTTGCAGCTGTGTGAGCCGACTGGCCCACGAAAGCGTCTTGCCAATGCCCTTATGCAAGACCCGCGGACTCTGTCTTGACTCTCACATTCAGGATACATCGCATCAGCCAAGCACGGCACACCCATCTCTCGGGCATGATTTGCAACCGTCAAGGGCACCTCGGCGCTCGCATTCGACTTTGACCGGTTAAAGCCGAACGTGCGATAACTGGCGCTTCAGAGAACCCACGCATCTCTCGCTCCGAACTGCCTCTTCTCGCATCTATCTCTTTTTTTCTCATCGCGGACATTGACAGTCCGCGCAGCGGCGTCATTCGCATGCGACCGCAAAATCTTCTAAGCCTTTCTCAGTCCTTGCACGGGCGCTAGCCGGATACCCTTGGCTTGATTTACCTGCCAAAGTGTGCCAGCTTCAGCTCTCACATCAATCGGGGAGGTCGCCCATGCGTCATCATCGCTCATTTCGAGCATGTTTATTCCTGGCTCTCTCCGCTGCAGTCGCCTCGCCCGTCCGCGGGCAAGATTCTTCAGGACCGCAGTCGGACACGCCTCAAACCCTTGCCCAGAACAGTTCTACTCAGCCTAGGCTCAAGATCGGTGTCGCGCTCGAAGGGGGAGGCGCGCTCGGACTGGCGCACATTGGTGTTCTGCAATGGTTTGAAGACCATCACATCCCGATTGATTACATCGCGGGAACAAGCATGGGCGGACTGGTCGCGGGTTTATACGCTACGGGAAAGAGTCCGAAAGAACTAGAAGACTTGGTCAAGGAACAGAACTGGGACGTTATCATCGGAGGAGAAACTCCGTATCGCGATTTGTCCTACCGCCGAAAAGAGGACGCCCGCGAGTTCCAGAATTCAATCATCTTTGGTCTCGAGCATGGTCTCTCCGCTCCCTCGGCGCTGAACGCCGGACGCGACATTAGCCTGCTGATTGATCGTCAGACCCTCCCCTATTCCAGGCTCGAATCGTTCGACGACCTGCCCATTCCTTTCCGGTGCGTTGCAACCGAGTTGGTCTCCGGAAAAGAAGCGGTTTTCTCTTCCGGCTCTCTCCAGCAGGCACTTCGTTCCACCATGTCCATTCCCGGCGTCTTCGCCCCGGTTCGTGATGACGGCAAGATCTACGTCGATGGTGGTTTGCTCGGCAACCTGCCGACGGACGTAGTCCGCAAAATGGGCGCTGATGTTGTCATTGCGGTCCATCTCGAGGTCGCCCCGGCTAACCCGCAAGAGATTCAATCGCTATTCCGGGTGCTCGGACGGTCCATTGACGTGGTGATCCACGAGAACGAGATTCGGGGCTTAGCCGACGCCGACCTGGTGGTGAAAGTCGATCTGCGCGCCTATAACTCGATGGACTATGCCAAGGCCCAGACCATCATCCAGCTCGGCCAGAAGGCCGCCGAGGATAAGCGAAAGGTGCTCGCGCCGTATTCGTTGAACGACGCATCCTGGCAGGACTATTTGCGAACGAGACAGGAACGGGAAAAGACAAAAGTTCCCGTTCCCCAGTTTGTGCAGGTGCAGGGCACGAACCCGAAATCGGCGCAACACTTGCAGGACTTCCTGCAGACGGCAGTCGGAAAGCCGATCGACACCAAGACGATGGACCACTTATTGACCCGTCTGACTGGTATCGGCAAATATGATTCTGCGGACTACCGCTTGGCAAATCGCGACGGACAGAGCGGCCTGATCGTAACCATGCACGAAATGAGTTACGCGCCGCCTACCCTTCGAATGGGCTTTGCCGTGGATGGCTCGGAAAGTAACGACGTCACCTTTACACAGCTGACCCAACTCACCTATATGGACGTTGCCGGCTATCGCTCCGAGTGGCGATCCAAACTGGAGTTTGGCAATACCTATGGAGTGCAAAGTGAGCTGTACAAACCCATTACCGCTATGTCGAAGTGGTTCCTTGCTCCCCGCGGCAACGCCACCGACTCCGCCTTCAAGATTTTCTTCAAAAGCAATCCGGTGGCTGACTACCGGATCGGCCGGGCCGATATTGGCGGAGACCTGGGATATGGCTTTAGCCGCTTCACCGAGCTTCGTGTCGGCTACGAAGTCGGCTATTACTCGGCTAACTTGCGCTTGGGAACCCCCGATTTCTTTTCCTATTCGGGACGTTTGGGTGACCTGCGGCTGCACTTCCTGAGCGATCATCGTGATGATCCTGTCATTCCCCGTAGTGGGTCCAGCCTTGAGGGAACATTTCGTTGGTACGATACCAATCCGGGTGCGACATCGGCGTTTCCGTTGATGCAAGCGAAGGCCGACTATTTTCATCCGGTGAGTCAGTCGGCCTCCCTGTTTGCCGCCGGCGAAGGTGGTACAAGTTTCGGTTACACCAACATAGGCGTGCCGCAGTTCTTCCTTGGAGGTCCGGGACGGCTGAGCGCCTATGGGACGAACGAGCTCTTCGGCAATCAGTACTATGATTTTCGCCTCGGCTATCTGCACAATCTTCTGACTCTGCCGCCGCTGGTGGGAAAATCGGTTTTTGCCGTCGGGGCCTATGAATTTGGCAAAATGTACAACTCCCCCAACGAAAGCGGCTTTCCCAACGACGTGAGTGCCGGCATTGTCGCAGACACCGCCCTCGGACCGCTTTTCGTCGGCGCCAGCGTTGGAGACACCGGCCACAAGAAGTGGTTTTTCGAATTGGGACACGTTTTTTAGCAGCCCCTCACTCGTGCGTTCTTCCAGTCCGAATGGGCGCTTCCGCGTAAGCTCTCTTTGCGAACGCGAAGGGTCAGATTCAACGCAGATTTGATGCTTACGCTGGTAGTGCTACACTTTCTAGTGTTTGTGCTACGACAAATTTAACGCTCACTCAGCGAGGATTTCATGGCAAATCTCAGCCGCATCGGGGTGTCGATCGATTCTGAACTGCTCGAGCGATTCGATTCATTCATAACCGACAAAGGTTACGAAAACCGCTCCGAGGCCTTCCGTGATCTGATTCGTGATCGACTCGTCGGCTCGGCGGTTGTCACCGGAAGCGCGCTGGTCGTGGGTACGGTTACCCTCATTTACGATCATCACACTCGTCTGCTGCCGGAAAAGCTTGCCGACCTCCAGCACGAGTCGCACGCGATTGTCATCTCCACCCTGCATGCGCATCTCGATCATAAAAACTGTTTAGAGGTTGTCGTTCTTCGCGGCAAGTCGAGAGATGTCCAGAAACTGGCCGACCGACTTATCAGTACAAAGGGAGTACAGCATGGCCGGCTCGTCATGAGTTCTCCCGAAACCATCTTGGACCATCCCCACCCACGTTCTCACTCGCACCGTTGATCCCGCTACCGGGGAATCTCTCACCCCGGAAACGGGGAAAGTCCCAGGTCACCGCACGAAAACGCCGCAAAAGCGTCGCCGATCTGGTTTTTGTGTAGCACGATTGTTGCATTCGTGTTATACACAGCCGTAGCACGAATGGTAGCAACGTAACATCGAAAAACCAAGCAACCTTGCGGGCCGGCGCACATTGGGATGTGATCGGAATCACAGCGCGGCGATTCCACAGGAAGGCATTATGAAAATGAAATTCAATTTCATATTCATGCCTATGCCGATCTTCACTAAAATCCGCAATTGTTACCGCAACCCGCGAATCATTCCTCCCAATTCAACCGTCTTGCTTATACCCCAGATCGAGGTCCGGATTGCTTCCCTGCTGGCTCGCGCCGGCGCCGTGGCAGCTTTCATCTGTATCTCGGTTACACTGTTTGCCGCGGCCAGCGGTAGCGTCTCAGGTACGGTGAAAGATCCGAGCGGCGCGGTTGTCCCGTATGCGACCCTTACGCTGGTCAACACCGCTCTTCAGTCGGAATATAAAGCGGTTACAAACGAGCAGGGATTCTATTCGTTTCCGATTCTCCCCGTCGGTCATTACTACCTGACGATTGAAGCCGCCGGGTTCATGACGCAGACCAAGGCGAACTTGCCAATCGATACCGACGCTGCGCTCAACGTGGATGCCGTGCTCACCTTGGCACGGCGATCAGAGACTGTAACTGTGGAAGCCGGCGAGGCAGCGGTTGAGACACAGGTGGATACCGTGGCAACTCATCTTGGCGAACTCGTAACCAGCTCCCAAATGACAGCCCTGCCCTTGAACGGACGGAGCTATACCGATCTTCTCCCGATCCAGCCTGGAGTTTCCCCCATCTCAACCATGCTTCCGAACTCGGTGATCATGGCAGGTGTGACGGGAGGTCTATTGCCATCGGGCGATTTGAATCCGGGAAACTTGTCGATTGATGGACAGCGGGAATCGTCGAACGGTTTCCTGGTTGACGGAATTGACGCGCAGGAGCACATGAATGGAGGCACATCCGTCGTGGCGAACTTGGATTCGATCGATGAATTCCGTGTTCTGACCAACAATTTCGATCCCGAGTACGGTAACTACAACGGCGGCATGGTGACTGTCATCACCAAGTCGGGCACTGACTCCTTCCACGGCAACGCATTCGAGTTTCTACGCAACACCGCGTTGGATGCCCGCGGCTACTTCGATCGAAACCGGCCCGTCTTCCGCCAAAATCAGTTTGGCGGCACTCTTGGCGGCCCAATCAAGCACGGCAAGATCTATTTCTTTGCGGATTATCAGGGCACACGAACCCACGAAGGTGTCGAAACGGGCAATATCTCGGTCCCATCCGTAGAAGATCACGCCGGCAATCTCTACGACCAAGCCACCTCATTCGCAACCACGGACGTCAGCGGAAATACGATCCCCACCACTGTGAGCGGTTCATCGTTAGCCGGCATCCTTTCCCAAAAACTCAGTTACACGGTCTCCGCCGGTGAACCGTACTACACAGCGGGTTGCGCGACGACTTCCTCTTGCGTTTTCCCGAACGCGGTGATTCCCACGAACGCGTGGTCCGCGCCAGCCCTGGCGCTGTTGCAGTATATTCCTTCGCCCAACAACGGCATCGATCAATTTTCCACTTCGGCTTATCCGCAAACCGTGCGCGACGATAAATCTTCCGGACGAATCGACGCCAACGCCGGCGAATGGGGTCAGCTCTCTGCCTACTACTTCTTTGACGATTACCGCCTCGACAATCCATATCCGGGAGAGCAAGGCGGAGCAAGCGTACCCGGTTTCGACGCGATGACCTTCGGCCGCGCCCAACTCCTCAGCCTCAGCGACACAAAGGTTTTCGGAACCGGCACAGTCAACGAGTTTCACGTTGGGTATCTTCGTAATGCCAACGTAATTGGGCAGCCAAAGGGTACCCTCGGAGTCAGCCAGGCGGCACAAGGCTTCTCGACCAGGACGGTGGACGGTGGATTCTTGGTGCAGGCGCCGCAATTTGAAGGCGTCGAGAATATTGTTTTCCCTTCTTTTGTAATGGGGGTTCCCATCACCAATGAAACGCAGGTCAACAACACTCTGTATTTGAGTGAGACGCTTTCAAGGATGATCGGAACCCACACGTTAAAACTTGGCGGCCAGCTTCATTGGGACCAGGTGAACGAGCATCCGAACGCCACCTTCAACGGAACGTTCAACATCGACGGAACTGAAACCGGCTCTGCCTTTGCCGATTTCCTGATCGGCGTGCCCAGCAATTTCACCCAATCCTCCGGCCAGCCTTTCTATTTGCGGAATCGATACGTGGGATTGTTTGCGCAAGACAGCTGGCGAGTGCGCCGCGATTTGACCATCAACGTCGGGCTGCGCTGGGATTACATCATGCCCTTCTGGGAGAAATACAACAATCTTCAGACCATCATTCCGGGAAGGCAGTCGGTCCTTTATCCAGGATTGCCCGGCGACTTGGTGGTTCCCGGCGATCCGGGAATTCCGAGCACAATTTCGCCGTCGAAGACAAACAACTTCTCCCCGCGCATCGGTCTCGCATGTGCGCCGAGTTTCGATCATGGACTTCTGAAGAAAGTCTTTGGAGATAGCGGCAAGAGCAGCATTCGCGCGAGCTACGGCATATTCTATGCCGCGTTCCCCGGACTATCGGCCGGGGTCATGTATGGTGTCCCACCATTTGGTGATAACTACCTCACTCCCGAGCCACCGCTGTTCTCGACTCCCTTCATCAACGCCGCGAACGGCGTGAAGAACACCAATCCGTTCCCACTAACTTTTCCTCCGCACAATATCTCGGCCGGTAATCCTGACACCCAGAGTTTTGCCAGCGTAATCCCCATCTCCGCTGACGTTTCTTTTTACTATCGCAATGCAGTTCCCTACACCGAGAACCACATGTTTTCATTCGAGCGGCAGCTTACCCCCAACACTCTGCTCACCATGAGTTATGTGGGAAATGAGGGACACCACATTCTCGCAGTCGTGTCCAACAACCCCAGCAACCAGGCTCTTTGCCTCAGCCTGAGTCAGCCCAGCGAAGTTGCGCCCGGCAGTTCCACCTGTGGTCCTTTTGGCGAAGATGCCGTCATCACCAGCGCTAGCGGCCATGTCTATCACGGAACGCGCGACGGCATCGGCCCTAACTACCAGGAGGATACCTGGCAAAAAACGATTGAGAATTCGAGTTACAACGCTCTCGAGACCAATCTGCGCTTCGTCGGAAGAAGATCCAACTTCCTGCTTGGGTACACCTATAGCAAATCCATCGATCAAGGTTCGAATCTGGGCGAACAGTTGAATCCATTGAACCAGGCAGCGACTCGTGCGATTTCGGCATGGGATATGCGGCACAACTTCGTAGGCAGCTTCAAAGTGAATCTTCCGTTTGATCTGCTTTCCAGCCGTACGAATCTCCTGACTGATGGATGGAGCATCGCTGGCACTGCCCGCTTCAGCACCGGCCTGCCCGTGACTCTATTAGACGATTCCGATAACTCGCTGCTCGGAACACTCGGCAACGGCGTCAACAATTATTTGCTGGATACGCCGCAATATCACGGAGCTCCACTCGACATCAATACCGATCCGAGAAACGGACGTCCCGCGTTCAATAACACGCCCGCAGCCTTCACCACCGAGACGCTTGGTCAATTGGGAAACGTTCCCCGCCGATTTTTCTATGGGCCCGGAATCAGCAATTTTGACCTGACCCTGACAAAGGTTTTGAAAGTAACAGAATCAAAGTCTTTTCAGTTCCGTCTCGAGGCATTCAACGTATTCAATCACGCCCAGTTCTATGGCGCCGCCGCGGTCGATGGAGAAGTGAACGATCCCCATTTTGGACAGGTCGTCAGCGCGGCCGCTCCGCGTCTAATCCAACTCGGCGCGAAGTTCGCTTTCTGAGCCTGACCCGTGGGCAAACTGGACAGTGGAATGGGGAAATCGGCAATCCGGATTTACTATGGAATGGAAATGAACGAGCAATTTCCGCGGCCCGCGACCATCAGAACCTGCCAGATTTCTCTCTCGGGATTTAACCTGATCAATTCTCCGCGCCTTAATAAAGGCACAGCCTTCTCAGACCGCGAACGCGATGTCTTTGGCCTGCACGGTTTACTGCCTCCACACGTGGGGACTCTTGAAGACCAGATTGAGCGCCGCATTCAGGCGTTGCGCACTCAAGCCAGCTCTTTTAATAAGTACAGTTTTCTCCGCGACCTGCAGGATACGAACGAGACGCTGTTCTATGCTCTCGTGCTGCGCAATATCGAGGAGATGCTCCCTCTTGTATACACGCCAACCGTGGGCGAAGGTTGCCAGCGCTTCAGCGAGATATGGAGAAAACCGCGAGGTCTGTTTCTCAGCTATCCGAATAAAGATCGCATCGATCAGATTCTGAGCCATTCCCGTTACGACGGCGTCAAATGCATCGTGGTCAGCGATGGGGAACGAATTCTCGGACTTGGCGATCAGGGTGCGGGAGGCATGGGCATCCCCATCGGCAAGATGGCCCTTTACACCGCGCTCGGCGGCATTTATCCGGAACATTGCCTTCCGATTCTGCTCGATGTGGGAACGGACAATGAAGACCGGCTAAACAGTCCGATTTACATCGGGTGGCGGCATCATCGCGTGCGCGGCGCGGATTACGATGCCTTCGTGGATATTTTTGTAAACAGCGTCAAGAAGCGCTGGCCGCACGTCCTTTTGCAATGGGAAGACTTCGCCGGAACAAACGCCGCTCGGCTTCTCGCTCGCTACAAAGACCAACTCTGCACTTTTAACGACGATATTCAAGGCACCGCGGCCGTAGCCACCGCGACTCTTCTTTCGGCGATCAACGTCACTGGCATACCACTGGAGCAACAGAAGATCGCTGTCCTAGGTTTCGGAACCGCGGGCATAGGTATCGCCAATCTGTTAGCGCAGTTTATGCGGGAAAAAGGCGTCCCCGGACCCGCAGTTCGCGATCGCTTCTACGCGATCGATCGTTACGGCCTGCTCACGGAACATGGCAAAGACGTGCGGCCCGAGCAACTGCCCTACGCGCGCAAAGAGCAGGAAGTACAAAGTTGGAGACGACCGAACGGAGAGATCGCATTGCTGGATGTGATCCGTCACGCTAAACCTTCAGTCCTCATCGGAGTTTCTGGTCAAGCGGGCGCCTTCTCCGAAGATGTAGTGCGCGAAATGGCCAGGCACACACCTCGGCCCATCATTTTCCCCTTATCGAATCCCACGTCACGCAGCGAGGCAACTCCCCAGGACTTACTGGATTGGACCGAAGGACGTGCGCTCATCGGCACCGGGAGTCCCTTCGAACCGGTGACTGTTTGGGGGAAGAAGGCTCGCATCGACCAGCCGAACAATTCCTACATATTTCCCGGGCTTGCTCTCGGAATCATCGCCTCCAAAGCCAAACGCGTCACCGATACGATGATCATGGCCGCAGCAAAGGAATTGGCCCGCCTCGTGCCCACACAACAAGATGAGAACGCCAACCTTCTACCGTCGCTTTCGGATTCTCGTCAGCTAAGCCGTTCGATCGCGCACGCCGTAGGTAGGCAGGCAATCCAGGACGACCAGGCGCAGGTCGCCAACGAAGACGCCCTGAATCATGAATTGCAAGCGAATATCTGGGAACCAGTGTACATACCATACGAACGCCAAACGCATTCCAAAGAATAGCCGACATAGTCTGATGCGCACGCTGAGACCATTTCTATTGCAATTGCTCCTGAGGTAATAATGCGGTCCCTCATAGGACACGACACTAATCGATAATTGTTATAATCAGGCCGAGCGAGATACTTTCAGCGGACCGCGACGCATACTTCTTTTGGCGACTGGGGTGTGACGGTCGCAAATTTATCCTGATACCACTGAAAGATACGGTCTCTCCGGCCCTCGGTTGGATCGTTCACGACCGCATCTTTCATTCCCATCCGCAGCAACGTCAAATAAAGTGCTGGGTGCAGATACATGGATCCACCGTTGTAGCGACTGGTTGACGCGAACAGCCGCAGCAGGTCGTCTTTGACCTTTGGCGCATATTCCGCCCCCGCCCGGCACAATCCGAGCACTGCCGTGGTTTGCGCATCACGGGGCACGTGCTCCGCCTGGAGCGTTGCCGCGAACAACTCCGCCATCTCCGCGGGAGCCGCATCCCCCAGTCTCATCATAAAAGCCGGGGCTTGTGACTGCAGCGACCAGCCGACCCCCGATTCGGTATTGTTGGCGTCGGCGCGGGCAGCCTCCACTAACTGAGGCGCTAAGGGTGCATACGCGTCCTCCGGTAAGCGAACGATCATTTCCGACAACACGAACCGGATATTGTTGTTGTGGTATTTGAGAACGTTGTGCTCGCGGCCGCCCCGTGTCGTGGTTGTGACTTCTTCGGCCCGCTGAAGTGCCTGAACCATCGCCGGCGCGTCGGCCGCGGTTAATTCCGGATGCTGCAATAAATACGGAAACTGCCAGTCGGGCAGCGCTAAATCCGTCACCAGATCGTGGAAGCGTTTGAGTTCGTTGTCGTGTTCCTTCTCCTGATATAACTGCAGGTTCTGCGCCGCCGCCGGATCACTCGCGGTCTCATCGATGCGGCTCGATGCCGGCATCGCGACCAATCCCAACGCGGCGGCAATCGCAGCGGTATTGGCATTGTGGCCGAGGTCATGACTATTCTTGCTCGTCAGAGGCGCGTAGGCATCGCGTGCAAATTCAGCGAAGCAACGCCATTGGGGAGCGGCAGAGTCGAGCGCGCAGCCGATCACCGGCGCCGGAAACCACGTGAATGGCGCCGCAGTACCGCCCTTCAGTGTGAATGACTGGTTGCTCGCGTAGGTCAGCCTGATGGCCGATACCTTGGTGGGCAGCACCCAGTCTTGAGTTTCTACGGCCTCTTCCACCGCGACGGTCAGAACCGGCTTCTTTGGATCCTCGGGTTGTCGCAACAGGCAAAGATTGAAGTTAAACGCGCCGTTTTCCTGAAAGGAGAGAGTGACGACATTCGGATCACTTTGTCGGATCGCATCGCACGTTTTTTTTGCCACAACGCGGTACGACACATGCGACGCGACTCGGGGATTTCCATTGTCTCCATATGCGACCGGGATATCGTAGGCTTCTACCAGTTCTTCCGGGACATTTCCGAGCGGTGACGTCGAACCTTTCACCACCTTGGTTTCAACCACCAGATCGTTCTGCTTCGGATCAAAAGCAACATGCATCGCCTGGTTGTTTTGAGCGATCTCCTGGCGCAACCGGGATAATTGCCTGTGGCCGGCGATCGTGATCCCCGCGTAAATGGAAAAGTACAAGAGCGGCAGCACCACCACTGCGCGCGGCAAGGTCCCATCCCACGCCTCTTTGACCATCAGAAGAAAACCAAGATTGATGGTGACGACCGACCAAAGCGGGGCGCCGAAAACCATCAAGAAGACGCCCAGGTATGGGACATGCTGTGCCAGGCAAACAATGCCGGTGAAGAGAAACAGCAGGATTGACTTTGGAAATTTTTTCATTCCGCGCACGCCCGTTTATGCCTTTCATCCAATTTTGGCGGCAACCGGCGAATTGGAACAGTATCGTTGGAACAGTGTCGATCGAGCGTCCGTCTTCCTGGCAGATGGATCGGCATAGCGCTCTTACTTCTCCATCTCCAGCAGGGCGGCCATAGTTTCTACGCCATTCCACAGATTCTGCAGACGAAGGTTTTCGTTTGCGGCGTGTTGATTGTCGTCGTAGTTGGCGATCGGCACGGTAATCGTGCGCGTTTGCGCAGCGCGCTCCATCGCTCCCAAGGGAACACTCCCGCCCATCGTCGGCAAGAGCACCACTTCGCCCCGAGCACTTTCTACTGCTCCAATCACTTCCTGTGCAATCGGTAAGTCCATCGGAGTACGGACAGCGTTGTACCCAGCGCGGTCACGCACTACGAATGCAACCTTCGCATGCCCAAGAAGAATCTCGCGTGAGGGCTCCGCTTCGACGATGAAATATCCGCGCGACCGAATATAGTCCATCACTCGCTGCTGCTGCTCACGCCAATCGATACCGACCACGAGCCGAAGGTCCAAGTCGGCCGTCGCGGTTGGCGGAATGACGTTCGCGGCTTGGGCCCCGGTTTGGCCGGAAGAGATTCCATTAATGTTCAAAGAGGGCTGGTTGATTATTGAGGATTGCATAATATAGTTACAACGGAAACAGTTCTGCCTGCCGCCAGAAGGCAATCACCAAGGTAGGCCGTTTGCGCATCCGGCGGAGCGCTTGGCGAGCATATTGGCTCAATTGCCCAAAGTTCTGCGGACAGAAGTTGGGCAGTTCGTGTTGCTTCCAGTGCGACCACAGGTACTCGACCGGATTCAGTTCCGGCGCATAGCCGGGAAGAAACTCCACCCACAAGCGCCCGCGCTGCCCACGGATGAACTCCCAGGTGGCGCGGCTGCGATGGCCCGGCAATCCGTCCCAGACGATCAGCAGCTTGCCGGGAATGTGGCGCAGCAGGTGCTCCAGAAACTCGATGATCTGCGGGCTGCGGATCGCCCCCGGAAACAAGCGGAAGTAGAAATTCCACCACGTCACTCCCGCCATCGCCGACAGCATCTTCCAGTTGAAGTGATAGTGCAGCACTGGCGTCTGTCCCCGTGGCGCCCAGGTCCGGCAGCGGTGTGGGCGCTCGCTTAGTCCGCTTTCGTCGATGAAGACGATAGTTCGCCGCTCGTTTTGGGCTTTTTTTTAATCTCCGGCCAGCGCTGCTGTTTCCACTGCCGGATCTTTTCTTCGTCCCGTTCCAGCGCCCGTCCTACCGGACGCTGGCAGCTCCAACCCAGTTGCCGCAAAATCCGCCAGGCCTGCGAGGGGTGGTACTTCACCCCACATTCCTGCTCGATCAGATCAGCCACGCGCCACGAAGTCCACAGGCTGGTTTCGTAGCCTAAGGCCTCCGGCCCGCGCTTCAGTCTCTTCTCGATGCGCCGCAGATCCTCGGGCCGTAAGCGGGCTCTGCGCCCAGCGTGCCCCTTCTTCAGCGCTCGCACTCCACCTCGCTGCAACTGTGCCGCCCATCGACTCACCGACTGCCGATGCACTCCCACCTGCCGCGCTACCTCTGCCAGATGTACTCCTTGCCGCAACAGTCGAGCTCCCAACAGCCGCCGCTCCTCCAACTTCTTAAAATCTCGCCGCACTCCCGCCGGGTTTCCCATGACCGCAGAGTAGCATAGGATCTTCAGAATGTCACTATATTATTCAATACTCAATAGGTCGAGAAGATGCCTGCCGTATCCGTCGACATGCCCGAGCCAAAAAGAGCGCATGAGCATTTGGTCGTTGACCGGAGCTCGGGCTAGCGCTTCGTTCTCAGTTTTCGTGAGGGGCACAATGCCGTCATAGAAGTGCGGCACCAGCACATGGCCTTCTTCATCCTTCATCCCGGCTAGCAATTGTGCCAGCATCATTGCCGGATTCGGAGCCCAGTTCCCATAATGACCACTGTGCAGGCCGTGATGCGGACCATAGACAGTGATCTCGAGGTGGGCGTCGCCTCAGCGCCCCGAAGACAACGGTCTGTTTTCCGCTCTGATCGATCGGTCCATCGCATACCAGCCAGACGTCGCCATGGACCAAGTCCCGATTGGCATCGAGAATCTGCTCCAAGTGCGGAGACCCCGCCTCTTCCTCACCCTCCCATACGAAGCGTACGTTTGCCCGCAACGAAATTTTGGCTGCTCGCAGTGCATCGAGCGCCGTCAACTGGGCAAAGATCGCCGCCTTGTCATCCCCGGCTGACCTGGCGTAGATGCTCGGCTCGCCATCGACCTCACGGATCACGGGTGTGAAAGGTGAACCACCCTCCCACTCCGACGGAGTAACCGGCTGGCCGTCGTAATGCGCATAGAACACGATGGTATGTGGGCATGGCTTCAGTTGGCTCTGGCTCCGCAACTGAAAACGCGCGTAAAAAGTTACTTCCTATCCCTGCGACCTTGAAGAGCCTAGCTTGATCTGTGACCATTCTGTGACCAGCGCCGATGTTCGCCTAAGCGTCGGCCGAACCATTAAACGAGAACACTTAAAGAGGATAAGCGAATCGAAGCTAACCCTTGAAATGCGTTCTCATCCTGAGTACAATTGTTCTCGGAATGAGTACACGCAACGGTCTCGGGGACCTTCTGTTCGGACGCACGCGGGGCGCTATCCTCGCCCTGCTCTATGGCAGGGCCGATCAATCATTCTACACACGCCAAATTGCACGCGAAGTAGATGCCAGCGTTGGCGCGGTTCAACGAGAGCTTGAAAACCTCTCGAAAGTGGGTCTTATCATTCGCAGTTCACTCGGCAGCCAAGTTTTCTATCAGGCGAACCGACACGCCCCCATATTTCGAGAGATGCAGGCTCTGGTGAACAAGACAATTGGCATCTTTAGCGTCTTGCGATCGGCATTGCATCCTTTGGCGAAGCGAGTCCTTGTGGCATTTGTGTACGGATCCGTCGCACGCGAGGAAGAAACGGCACAGAGTGATGTTGATCTAATAGTTGTTGGGAAGGCCACACTTGACGAGATTCTTTCACGGCTCTCTACAGTGGAGAAAAACATCGGCCGCCCTATCAACCCGACCGTGTATTCCGTCGAGGAATTCAAGTCGAAACTTGCGAGCGGGAATCATTTTTTGACCGCCGTGCTCAAAGGCCAAAAGGAATTTTTGCTAGGAGACGAGGATGAGCTTAGAAAAGTGGGTGGAGTACGGTTGGCTAAGGCGGGAGCCGACCAGCACAGGTGAGATCAAGGATCTTCTGGGAATTGTGGATCGTAGCCTTGCGGATTCAAAGGTCGAAGCTGTTTCGACCGACCTTCGATTTATCGCTGCTTTCAACGCCGCGCTCTGCATCGCGACGACGGCGCTCCGCGCCTCCGGTCTTCGCACCGTTACCCAAGCGGGTCACCACGTAAAAACAATCGAATCTCTCGAACTCACCATAAAAGCCAACCCGAAGGTCACTCAAAGATTCAAGACGTTCAACAATAAGAGGAACAAATCGGTTTATGACGTTGCAGGTGCCGTGTCAGATCAGGAATTGGAAGCGATGGTGAAACTCGCGGAGGAACTCAAGAACAACACCCTAGCTTGGCTGCGAAACCTCCATCCGGAACTATTGCCCGCCGGGCCGAGTGGTCCGATGAGAGCAGCCGCGATGCCGATCACGCTGACGTGCGGAAATGGCTCCCAAAGCCGAAACCAGACCGCAGCCGCAGCCAACGCCACAAAAGCAATCCGAACGATCTCAGACCACTCGAATGGATGGTCGTGTTCGGAATGTTCTGAAGTCGTTGGCTGTTTCGGTTCCGGACGGTTAGCGTCGTCGTGAGAAGGCCTGTATTGAGGGTTTCTTTCGATCAAATTCGGAGCACTCATGTGAATGTCCCTTCCGTGGGTCCCAACCTATTTCAGGTACGACTTGACCATGTCGATCACTTCATCAGCGGCCACTACCTGCTGTGAAGTCGGTTTCTGTTTTCCGTTGAGAACGTGGCTCCGAATGTGGCCTTCCAGAAGTTCAGCCATCAAGCTGTTCATGGCCCCTCTCGCTGCGCTCATCACTTGAAGAACCTCCGAGCAGTCGCGCTCTTCGCTCAGGGTTCGCACCAGAGCTTCCACCTGCCCCTGAATGCGCTTAGCTCTCAGGAGGAGCTTCTGTTTGTCGTTGATTGTGTGGCTCATAGGTTTCTTCGTGTCGCCCTAATATACCATACCCAGTATGGTATGCCGAAATACATTCACAATAAAACGAATTCCTAGCGTCTTGCAGCGGCGGGAGGACACTATTAGAGGGCGGAGGAATGAGGCAACCAGCTGGCTTCAAGGGTTCTCGTCAAACGCAAAGAGCCGCCCGGAGCAATGCTACGCTACGACGGGCGGCTCACTACCCCCTCAGCTTGCCCCCATATTGTAAGGCTTTCATGGCCTTCTTAGGTGTACACGGCGATAATGTGCCACTTGCCCGATTCCGGCCAACCGTGTCAACCGTTCATGGTTTGACTGCCACTGCCAATTGGTCAATTGACTCCGAGAGGTCGCTTTCGCCAAAACGCTTGTCGGTGTGCCTCTTCACCCAGTTCGAGATGTGATGTGGAAACCGTTGGTGGAACTCGTCGAAGTCCTTCGGGACGACGAATCCGTCGTGCCCGACGTAGCGGCCATCGATCAACGTGAACGGGTCAGTTTTATACGGCTTTCTTTCGGCGAAACAATTCATCGGGAAAGTGGGTTGATTGGTGACAATCGCAGTATTCAGCATGTGAAACACCTCTTTCGAAAGGAGTTGGACTTCATGCGAGAGAGCTTACGAATGGGTCGGGACGAGTTGGCCGGGAGAGTTCAGCAGGCTTTGAATTTGCCCACCAAGAAAGAAGCAGAGCACATTGTCAACACCGTGATCTCGTGCATCGAGCACACTTTGCTCAACAATCTGGGCACGAACGGGTTCACGATGAAGCTGAACAGTTTTGGCAAGTTCTCAGTGCGGCACAGGCCGGGGATACTTAGGACAATTCCGTTCACGGGCGAGACGAGGTTAACGAAAACGAAGAGGAAGATCAGGTTTATCAGCTTGGGGATGCTTCGCCAGTTGAAGCCATTGGACTAGATAGAAATTAGGAGTCCACATAGGATTCAGTACGTTCTGGTTTGTTGAACGCGAATGAGCTCCTCATTTTTACCGTTGTCAGTTATTACCACACATGTGGTATGCTTCTACCACATGCTTGATTTTCGCTCTAAGGCGCGCCAGCAACTGCTGGCTTATTACTTCACAAACCCGACGGCCCGCCACCATCTGCGGGACCTGGCGTCGCGGTTGAGCATCGATCCGTCTAACCTGTCCAAAGAGTTGGGACGCCTAGAAAGCGAAGGTCTATTTCGCTCGGAAATGAGTGGCCGCCAAAAGTATTTTCAACTGTAAGCGTTTGACCAACACACCTGTTCGAGGGTGAGCGTCCGAGGAAAAGAGTAGTGGCCCCTGGGATAAGTTTGGGCGGAGCCCTGAAGCCCGGCCCGAGCGGCATCTGGCTTGGAGGTGGCGTGAATCCAGATCAGGCTCTTTTGTGGAACGCGGGAACCGATAACATGCATAAGTTGTGATTCTCTTCCTTAGTCAGCTCCGATGGTCCGGGATCGTATGGACGATCTGAGGAAACCTCAGATCTGCACGAGATCCTTCAAGACCAACTTGACTGGGCGGCGATTCTCCCCCGACCCGATCACGAGGCTCAGAGTTGTACCCACCGGTTGACGAAACAGGTCGTTGAGCGCTTCTAATTTCATCTCGGTGGTATCCTGCCCGTCGACGGACAGAACAACGTCGCCTATCTTAATCCCGGCGGCTATAGCGGGACTCGACGAATCAAGCTCGTTTACAACCCAATTCTTACCCTCTCGCTTCAGATGAAGTCCGGTCCGATTGTAGGGATCGTCGGCCCCGTACAGGTGGTTTTTCTCGAAGATAATCTGCTGGCGCCGATAATCGAAGGTCAGGTTGAATTGTTTCAGGATGCCGAGCCCGATGTTTCCCGAGACATAACGGTTGGCGTCGAAGCCGCCCTTTTGTTGCGACAAGTATGTAAGCGGCTTCATTACTTCCAACACTGCTCTTCCATCCGCACCGAACAGCGACACCCGCCCGACGCGAGCCATTACCCCATGCGTGTCTCCGACCGCCTTGCCGCCATATGGAATCGTCGCATGATAGCGCTCGTAAAGACCGTAGCGCGTGGCAAAGGGAGCTATGAGAAGAAGCGATCCATTATCGCCGGTGTCAATGGCAAAGGCCCCCGCAATACCGTCCACCGCGCCGTAGACTTCCGGCTGGTTATCCTGGAAATGAAATGGAACGATGGAACCGGCGCCTTGATAAATAAAACGATCGAGAGGCGTCAGCGTGAGCAGCATTTTATCGAAATCCAGATGAACCGCGAACCGTTGCAGAATCTCCGATCCGACAAGAATCATCTCTGGCTTATCCTCATAGAAACCGAAGACACTTGCGGGTTGCCGTGTGAGGCGCACGTCGCCGATCTCAAGTGTCTCCACTATGGCGCGACCGGAGATGACCGAACCTTCTCCTCCGCCGTAGGCTTTGTGCTGATACACGTCCTCCAGTTTCAATTGGGAGGCAACCGCCGGCTGTAGCACCAAACCTGATCCCGAATCGAAGTCAGCCCAGTAGGGCCCTTGACCATTGAGCCTGACCGGCACCAGCACGATGTTGTTTTCCACTCGGAAAGGAACGGTCGTCGAACTCTTGCCGTGTTCAACCTCAAAATCCGGCGCGGGGAGAGCCGGCAACGCGAACTCGTCATCCGATAACAACGGATTCACCGTGACGGACTCGACAGTTTCTACATCCCAGTCCTCGCTATCGAGCCGACCGCGTCGTATGGTGAAGGGGAACTTGACGCCCTCGACCTTGCGATAGTCGGAGTACCTGGTGACCGAGACCTTTTCAGCCTCCTGCTCAACCACGCGATCGATGAGGTGCGTGGCTCGATCCACCCAAAAACTGAATGGACGGCCGCCCTCCGGCGTGATGGTCACGACTTCGAAGGTGCGGCCTTCTTCCTGCTGGATACCATCGTCCTGCATGGTGGCCGGTCTACGCTCTGGAAACCAGTAGGCCAGCGATACCTGGTACGCGGCGTTCGTCGCCCCCAGTTGCGCATCCTCGTCGCCGAACGTGTAGCTCAGCCCGCCATAGATCTGTATCCATGGCGATACGCCGTCGAACCCAGCCCCTTGTGTGCCGAAGACCGATTGGGCGTGCACGACGTACCGTCCCGTGCGGACATCATCCCACTCCTCCCTTGATCGGGTCATCCCTCCGGCAATCTCCTTGCCGCGAATGCGGAGAGAACGGATGTTATTCCATGCGTCTCCTCCAGTGGCAGCTTTCACACTTGCGAGGAGAGTAGGCGCATCCTCCGCTCTAGCAACGGCAACGCTTGCAATCTGCGAGAACGCCAGAATCAAACCTAGAGAAATTCCCCGCTTCCACATTTAATCCGGGCTCTCCTTTTTTGGTTCAAGAACAGCATTGATCCTATATCCATCCCGCTGTTCGCCGAAAGTGTGAAACGGGAACGCTCGACTAAAGCTCACAGCGACGTTGACTCCGTTAAGTCTAGTATTTCCCGAGACCGTTGTGAGTTAATTGTAATGGTGTAGAAGCGACACCAGAGCGCATAGTCCATGCAAAAGGAGTTAGTTCAGGGAGTCGTTGGATCGGGACATCGGCGAGGCCGGGGAGAACCGCAGCCAGATAGCCGCGCACTGGGAGTTTCAGTCTCCGGCAGCTTTCCACCACCGAAAGGATGGCCGCGATCTTCGGCCCCGCCTGCGAGCTTCCAATGTGGATCCAATTCTTTCGACCAAGAGTTACGGGACGCATCGAGTTCTCCGCCAGGTTATTGCTCAACTCCAGTTCGGGATATTCCAGGAAGCGCGTGAGCTTGTCCCACAGGGTGAGCGTGTAGTTGCAGGCCTTGGCCAGCGCGCCTCCAGGCAGTGCCATGGAGCGGGCGGCTTCGATCTGCTTCCGGATCCCATCCAGCAGCGGTTGCGATTGTTGCTGACGCAGAGTATGGCGTGCCTCCAGGCTCAGTGCTTGGCGGCGGGCCTCGGCGTCGATGGCAAACAGCTCATCAATCCGCGCTACGATCGCGGTCGCCACCGGATCTTGGGGATTTAACTGCACTGCCTCGGAAAAGTATCGTTCCGAATGCGACCAGCACCCCGCGTGAACAATCTTCGGCCCTCCGATCTGATCGTAGGCCGCATAGCCGTCTGTCTGCAGAAGACCTTCGAACTGCCCCAGAAACTGCTTCGGTCCATCTCGTCCTCGGCCCAAACGGAAGTCGAACACCACCGTTCCTCCCGGTCGACTGTACTGCCACAGATATGCTTGATGGTTCTTCCCGCGGCCCTCATGCATCTGCACGTCTACCGGGGTCTCGTCAGCTTGGATGTAAGTTCCGCCGATCAACTCTCGCCTCATGGCCGAGACCATGGGGATCAGCAACTCGCCCACTTTCAGAACCCAACCGTCCAGCGTCGCCCGGCTGAGTTCCAAGCCCGTGTCCCGTTCCAGAATCGCACTCTGTCGGTAGAGTGGAGTGTGGTCGCAATACTTGCTGACGACCGTGTCGATCACGATCTGATCACTGGCCAGGCACTTCTCGATGATCCGTGGGGGCAGCGGTGCCGAAACCACTCCTTGTTCCTCGCACGACTTACAAGCACGCTTCTCGCGTTTGCTGACCAGCACGAAATACTTCGCCGGCTCCATGTCCAACTGGGAGCTTTCCTCGTAGCCGATCACTGTCGTTGGTTTCCCACAGCCTTGGCACACGCATTGCTCCGGCGTACAAGCCAAGATCCGCTCTACACGCGGAAGGTTGGCTGGCAGTTCCTGCCGTCCCGGATGCTGGCGCTTCGTCTTAGCCGCGGATGGCAGCGCTGGACGCTCGCTCTCCGCCTGGACTTCCACACTGCTGACTCCGGGCTCCAGTTCCAGCAACTCCAGTTGTGCATCAGAGAGCTTTTCGCTGCCTGGACCATACTTCGCGATGCGGACCAGCCGCAGTCGTTCCTCCAGTACGCGGATCTTCAGTTCCGCATACTGCAGCTTGTTCTGATACGAAAGGACCGTGTTCTGAAGATGGCTGAACTGATCGCTCACCGCTGCAAACAGCGGCCCGGCAAGTTGCCGCTTCAGTTGTTCGATCAGCTCAAGCTCGGAAGGAGTCGAAAAAGTTGCGGCCGTGGACCCCGACGATGGATGAGCCGCCTCACTCACGATGAGTTCTTAGATAAACGGAAGGGCTTGTGGATTACAAGTGTTTTATGCGGCAGCATCTCCTTCGGCGTTTACTTTGCGGTACACACCGTTTGCTTTTCGTTTTCGCCAGGTCGATTCCACCCAATAATAAGGACAGTTCTTCGTGACTCAAAACTATCTTGCCTTGCGCATCGCCGGACTGCGGCCAACTGAAGCACCCTTTGGGTAATCGTTTCGCGCACACCCAGAGTCCTGTTCCGTCCCAGACTAAGACCTTCAATCGATTACGCTGCGTGTTACAAAACAAAAACAGGTGTCCACTTAGAGGCTCGCACAACAATCGGTCGCGCACCAGACCATACAGGCCCTCGAAGCCCTTGCGCATGTCCGTGGCACCTGCGGCCAGATAGATCCGTGTAGCTGGGCCCAATCCAAACACGGATTACACCCGCTCCATGGCACTCACCAGGCGCTCGAAGGTGTGCACATCAAACTCGCGCTGCACTTCGATCCGGCGCCCGCCCGGCAAAACTACGGCCAGCCCGCAACTCGCTTGGTGCTCCGCCCGCGGTTTCCTGATGGCCAATTCCACTGCCACCAACTTGCCGTCTGCGGAAGCGCTTCTCGTCTTCCTCTTCCACCGGCGCTTCTTCAGATGGCGATCCAGCGTGCTGAAGCTCAAACCTCGACTCTGGCAAAACGCGCTCCGCCTCATACCGCTGCTCACAAACTCCGCCACTAACTGGCGAACCTCAGCTCGTGTCCGTCGTCTCCGCGCCGCTATCTGCTGTTCTCCGTTCATCCATCCAACTTAAACACAGACTCTACTTATCGAACAGGTGCGTTGCTCGGACGCTTACACTCCAACCCGGGTTGACCTTTCCGCAGGGGGTGCAATGAAAACGGACAGAATGGGGGATGCTAGGGGTCGAGCGAGTTGGAGATCGTCGTTGGTAGGCGATCCTGGCGCAACATTTTCTGGTGGAAAACGAAACCCAGGCGCAAAACAATGCAAAACAAGAAGAAAACCCTGCTTACAAAGAAAACTCTGTGAGGTCTTTTTGTTTTTGCTTTTCCTCCCTAGCGGAGCCGGTCGCGGCGGCCCGCAGCGGTCAAGGGCGCGCCGTTTTTCTGGCGCGGCGAGAGCGCACCCTTGACGGCGAGGACCGCGGCGAAAGCATGGGCGCGGGAGGAAAAGACCTGTTCTCAAGCATGCAAGATATATGTCACCACGGAGGCAAGGATGAGTAAGAATTCAAGTAATCCCAATTCAGAATCGACCTCAAACAAGCCGCAGCTTGCCGAAGGGCAGCTGGAACCTCTGTTCCGACGGTTGAACCTGGCGCACACCCGTCGTATCTACCAAGACGTGGCCGATCGAGCCGAGAACGAAAACTGGAGCTATCGTGATTTTCTTGCTCTTCTGCTGGCCGAAGAAGTGGCCCATCGCAAGCAAACCCGACTGCAGCGTTGTACCCGTCAGGCTCACTTTCCCTTCTTCAAGACCATTGATGAGTTCGACTTCAGTCTGCAGACGACACTGCGTCAATCCCTGCTCGGTTCCTACCTGGGACCGGATTTCGTTACGGAAGGGCGCTCGCTGATTCTCTACGGCAAGACCGGCCGCGGAAGAACTCACCTGGCCGTCGCCATCGGCTATCGCGCTATCCAGAATGGCTTTGAGACTTTGTGCACCACTGCCGCAGAACTCGTGGAAGAGCTTTCCAATGCTAGCAAGAAGGGATGCTTGCAGGAATCCTTGCTAACTTATACGCATCCTCACGTTTTGGTCGTCGATGAAGTTGGTTACTTAACTTATGGTCCCGATGCCGCCAATGTCTTGTTTCATGTCGTCAACCATCGCCACCTGAGAAAACGACCGTTGATCTTTACCACCAATAAGCCGCTCAGCGAGTGGGGAAGGGTGTTGCACGACGAGGACCTGGCGGCCGCCATCCTGGATCGAGTTCTGGAACGGGGACGCTACGTCCACCTTGACGGACCCTCGGGCCGCACGCGTCATCTAAACTTGGACCAGGCCTTGCCTTCCCAACCGGAACGGCTCAGAATTTCCGGAATTAATGGCTCAGAATTTCCGGAACCCACACCTTTCGGGTTATGAGTTCAAAGGGAAACTGGTTACATGCGCACGGATGACACCTAAGCACCTGTAAGTTGCTGCAAGAAACGCACTGTAGTCCCTCGTTTAGCCTCCTGTTTTTCGTCCGCTTTACCGTTGTCAGTTATTACCACACATGTGGTATGCTTGTACCACATGCTTGACCTTCGCTCTAAGGCGCGCCAGCAGCTGCTGGCTTATTACTTCACAAACCCGACGGCCCGTCACCACTTGCGGGACTTGGCCGAGAGGTTGAGCATCGATCCGTCGAATCTGTCGAAAGAGTTAGGACGCCTGGAAAGTGAGCGTTTATTTCGGTCCGAAATGAGTGGCCGCCAAAAGTATTTTCAACTGAACCGCGAGTATCCGCTTTTTAATGAAGTGCGCAAGATCGTTGCAAAAACGATCGGTGCGGCACCGCTGATCGCGCAGTCCCTCAGGCGAATTGAGGGAATAGACGAGGCTTATCTTTACGGCTCGTTTGCAAGCAACCAGCAAGACGCTGCCAGCGATATAGACGTCCTCGTGATCGGGTCCCCGCGCGAGAGAGATTTAGCACAGGCCATGGGAAGGCTTGAGCGGCGACTAGGTCGCGAGATCAACTACACCGTGCTAACGCCGAAGGAATTGGAGTCGCGCCGCGCTCGAAAGGATGCGTTTCTGGAAAACGTCTGGAACAATAAGCGTGTTTCGCTCGTAGGTCCGAATGAAGAAGCTAAAGCCGCACGGGGTTGACTGGGTACAAATCGACCGTTTCCTCGCGAGTGCGGACAAGAAGCTCGCCTCGGCTCACAAAATTTTCGCTTTTGACGAAGAGGCTTGCCTTCAGCAAGCCTACGAAGCAATGCTCAAAGCTTCGCTGGGGTTCATGTTCAGCCATGGATTCCGTGCGAGAAGTCAGCCTGGCCACCACATCGCCATCATCGATTTCGTGCGGTCGCGCATCGACAAGAAACATGCTGTGCTCCTGGTCGTCTTTGATCGTCTTCGCCGGAAGCGCAATGCAGCCCTTTATGATGACACCGGATTTGTTTCTCACCATGACGCTAAGCAAGCTCTCGAATCCGCCCGCGACTACTTGAACGTGATCCGGGGCGATCTTGCGGGCCGAAGGCCTTGAAAAAGAATGCCCGGAATCGCTCTTATCTACTGCCGGAAGATCATGGCGATGAATGCCAGCACTCCTAGGATCGAAATGAGCATCGCGATTACTCCGGCTCGCGAGCGTGGCATATCAGGATCTTCCTCTCTTAGCGCCCGCATATTTTGCCAATGTTCGTGGGTACCAAGGATGAGCGCCAACAAGCCAGTGCCCACCATTATCACGGAGAATCCGCGCGTTCCGATCAGACGATCGTCTTGCCGCCCTCGCCCCAGTTCGAGTTGAAAGAACTTGTAGATGCCGAAACCGAAAGTGATAAGCGAGGTCGCCGTTCTGATCCACGCCATTATTGTGCGGTCGTAGGCGACGCGAGTACGATCAAATGCCAATCGCGTCGAGGTATCGAGGGTGGTTGTGCGCTTTACGGCCAGGTCGGGCATTCGATCACGAATCCTTCCGGGGATGTGGCTAGGCTGCGGGTTCTTGGGGCGGTGCATCGTCCGGCTCTGCTGCCTTCCTGCCTTGGAATCGGAGCCTCAGGATACGGTTGACCGAACCTCGGATCAACGGATAGGGCAGCAAGGCTAGGACCGCCGCGACGATCAGGGATTGCCCCGGATAGATCCTGTGAAAAACGATAACTTCATAGATCAAATCGATGATCACGGCCGCGACAAAGACCTTTGCCACCTCTTTCCAGCCTTCTCGCAACATCGCGCGCCGATGAACGGGATCGGTCATGAGCGCCCAACCATATGCGGGACGACCTTCCCGCGCGTCTCTTATGGCGGAGCGGATCGCCAGAACGGCAGCTGTTGTCGGTTGGAGGATGAGCCGAAGCGTCAACGGTCCGTGGACGCGTCCAACCAGCTCTTCGAATACTCGTCTGAGGTACTCTTCCATGTTTCCACCATCGCCGGTGCAGCGAAACGTCGCAACACACCGGCCATCTCTTTTCAGGCAGCCGGATTCAGTTTTTCATCCGTTGCGACCATGATCTTTCCGTCGACAACTTTCACCGGATAGGCGGCGACCCCGTATCCAGGAACATTCAGCGTGCTCCCGGTGGTCACGTCATACTTCCAGCCGTGCCCTCGGCAGGTGACGATCTTGCCGTCGCACTCCGAGGTTCCAAGCGATACTCCGTGGTGAAGGCAACCATCGTCGATCGCGTAGACCGTTCCATCGACGTTGAAGAGTGCGATGTCCTTGCCCTCGATCGTGACAACCGTACCTCTGCCAGGAGGAAACTGTTCTAGCCTCGCGACCTCTACATAGTTCGCCATAAATTACGCGACCTTCTTATTTGATGAATGGTGTTCCAGTTCCTCCGCCAGGATCGGCAGGCCCAGATTGAAAGTCTGAACTCCTTGAACGACGCAGAGCTTCAGCACTTCCATGATCTCGTCCAAAGTCGCCCCGGCCTTGAGCGCGTTCTTGATGTGCCGGCGCGTGCCCGGTGCATACATGTGCGTGACCGAAGCATCGAGGGCGATGCTGAGGAGTTCGACTTCCTTGGGCGTCATGATTCCACTCTTGTAAACAGCAGCCCCCATCGCCATGAATTCGTCGGTAAATACCGGATCGAGTTCGAAGAATCGATCCCACGCCGTGTTCCATTGGCCGATCTTGCGCATGGCATCACACGCCGGCGTCGGCTCCGTGTTGGCTCGCGGAGTCAACTGGAGGTTGGCAGCCTTTGCTTCTTCCAGGACGATGGGAGCGGCCTGACTGCACGAATGAATGGACAAGACCGATCCGCACTTGAGGACGAACAAAACCTCGTCGCGGCGTCGGCACCCGCTTCGAGTGCGGCCCGATGTGGTGCCGCGTTCCCTCTGCGTTGAGGTTGGTGCAGGCGGATGCAAGCTAACGCTGGACCAACTCGATAAACTTGCGGAGAACGGAGTGGGTCCATGGATTGGTGCTCATCCTGAAACAAAGCTCGGCAAATGCCGGCTCCCATTCCCGCAGCGTGTCCAAAGCTGAATCCCAAGGGCCTGTAGGCGAATCAGTCACTGCCGTATTCTCCGTTGCTTTCTTCGTTTCGTTGCTCATGATTTCTCCTTTTTCTCTAATAAAAGCTAGGACCTGATATGCAGTCGCAGACCGTCTCGCATTTGGCCAAAGCATGCGCGATATAATTCTGCGTTTGCGTACGAGTTGATCTCGCAGTTCAAACTGATTTCCTCGAACTCCGGCTTCATCCATTCCATGTTTCTCCTCTTGACTGTTTGTTCGTTATATTTAGCCCTTCGA
>CAVUUK010000015.1:0-335990 GCA_963744625.1 uncultured Acidobacteriaceae bacterium | reverse complement strand
AGCGTCCGAGCAACGCACCTGTTCGATAAGTAGAGTCTGTGTTTAAGTTGGATGGATGAACGGAGAACAGCAGATAGCGGCGCGGAGACGACGGACACGAGCTGAGGTTCGCCAGTTAGTGGCGGAGTTTGTGAGCAGCGGTATGAGGCGGAGCGCGTTTTGCCAGAGTCGAGGTTTGAGCTTCAGCACGCTGGATCGCCATCTGAAGAAGCGCCGGTGGAAGAGGAAGACGAGAAGCGCTTCCGCAGACGGCAAGTTGGTGGCAGTGGAATTGGCCATCAGGAAACCGCGGGCGGAGCACCAAGCGAGTTGCGGGCTGGCCGTAGTTTTGCCGGGCGGGCGCCGGATCGAAGTGCAGCGCGAGTTTGATGTGCACACCTTCGAGCGCCTGGTGAGTGCCATGGAGCGGGTGTAATCCGTGTTTGGATTGGGCCCAGCTACACGGATCTATCTGGCCGCAGGTGCCACGGACATGCGCAAGGGCTTCGAGGGCCTGTATGGTCTGGTGCGCGACCGATTGTTGTGCGAGCCTCTAAGTGGACACCTGTTTTTGTTTTGTAACACGCAGCGTAATCGATTGAAGGTCTTAGTCTGGGACGGAACAGGACTCTGGGTGTGCGCGAAACGATTACCCAAAGGGTGCTTCAGTTGGCCGCAGTCCGGCGATGCGCAAGGCAAGATAGTTTTGAGTCACGAAGAACTGTCCTTATTATTGGGTGGAATCGACCTGGCGAAAACGAAAAGCAAACGGTGGTACCGCAAAGTAAACGCCGAAGGAGATGCTGCCGCATAAAACACTTGTAATCCACAAGCCCTTCCGTTTATCTAAGAACTCATCGTGAGTGAGGCGGCTCATCCATCGTCGGGGTCCACGGCCGCAACTTTTTCGACTCCTTCCGAGCTTGAGCTGATCGAACAACTGAAGCGGCAACTTGCCGGGCCGCTGTTTGCAGCGGTGAGCGATCAGTTCAGCCATCTTCAGAACACGGTCCTTTCGTATCAGAACAAGCTGCAGTATGCGGAACTGAAGATCCGCGTACTGGAGGAACGACTGCGGCTGGTCCGCATCGCGAAGTATGGTCCAGGCAGCGAAAAGCTCTCTGATGCACAACTGGAGTTGCTGGAACTGGAGCCCGGAGTCAGCAGTGTGGAAGTCCAGGCGGAGAGCGAGCGTCCAGCGCTGCCATCCGCGGCTAAGACGAAGCGCCAGCATCCGGGACGGCAGGAACTGCCAGCCAACCTTCCGCGTGTAGAGCGGATCTTGGCTTGTACGCCGGAGCAATGCGTGTGCCAAGGCTGTGGGAAACCAACGACAGTGATCGGCTACGAGGAAAGCTCCCAGTTGGACATGGAGCCGGCGAAGTATTTCGTGCTGGTCAGCAAACGCGAGAAGCGTGCTTGTAAGTCGTGCGAGGAACAAGGAGTGGTTTCGGCACCGCTGCCCCCACGGATCATCGAGAAGTGCCTGGCCAGTGATCAGATCGTGATCGACACGGTCGTCAGCAAGTATTGCGACCACACTCCACTCTACCGACAGAGTGCGATTCTGGAACGGGACACGGGCTTGGAACTCAGCCGGGCGACGCTGGACGGTTGGGTTCTGAAAGTGGGCGAGTTGCTGATCCCCATGGTCTCGGCCATGAGGCGAGAGTTGATCGGCGGAACTTACATCCAAGCTGACGAGACCCCGGTAGACGTGCAGATGCATGAGGGCCGCGGGAAGAACCATCAAGCATATCTGTGGCAGTACAGTCGACCGGGAGGAACGGTGGTGTTCGACTTCCGTTTGGGCCGAGGACGAGATGGACCGAAGCAGTTTCTGGGGCAGTTCGAAGGTCTTCTGCAGACAGACGGCTATGCGGCCTACGATCAGATCGGAGGGCCGAAGATTGTTCACGCGGGGTGCTGGTCGCATTCGGAACGATACTTTTCCGAGGCAGTGCAGTTAAATCCCCAAGATCCGGTGGCGACCGCGATCGTAGCGCGGATTGATGAGCTGTTTGCCATCGACGCCGAGGCCCGCCGCCAAGCACTGAGCCTGGAGGCACGCCATACTCTGCGTCAGCAACAATCGCAACCGCTGCTGGATGGGATCCGGAAGCAGATCGAAGCCGCCCGCTCCATGGCACTGCCTGGAGGCGCGCTGGCCAAGGCCTGCAACTACACGCTCACCCTGTGGGACAAGCTCACGCGCTTCCTGGAATATCCCGAACTGGAGTTGAGCAATAACCTGGCGGAGAACTCGATGCGTCCCGTAACTCTTGGTCGAAAGAATTGGATCCACATTGGAAGCTCGCAGGCGGGGCCGAAGATCGCGGCCATCCTTTCGGTGGTGGAAAGCTGCCGGAGACTGAAACTCCCAGTGCGCGGCTATCTGGCTGCGGTTCTCCCCGGCCTCGCCGATGTCCCGATCCAACGACTCCCTGAACTAACTCCTTTTGCATGGACTATGCGCTCTGGTGTCGCTTCTACACCATTACAATTAACTCACAACGGTCTCGGGAAATACTAGACTTAACGGAGTCAACGTCGCTGTGAGCTTTAGTCGAGCGTTCCCGTTTCACACTTTCGGCGAACAGCGGGATGGATATAGGATCAATGCTGTTCTTGAACCAAAAAAGGAGAGCCCGGATTAAATGTGGAAGCGGGGAATTTCTCTAGGTTTGATTCTGGCGTTCTCGCAGATTGCAAGCGTTGCCGTTGCTAGAGCGGAGGATGCGCCTACTCTCCTCGCAAGTGTGAAAGCTGCCACTGGAGGAGACGCATGGAATAACATCCGTTCTCTCCGCATTCGCGGCAAGGAGATTGCCGGAGGGATGACCCGATCAAGGGAGGAGTGGGATGATGTCCGCACGGGACGGTACGTCGTGCACGCCCAATCGGTCTTCGGCACACAAGGGGCTGGGTTCGACGGCGTATCGCCATGGATACAGATCTATGGCGGGCTGAGCTACACGTTCGGCGACGAGGATGCGCAACTGGGGGCGACGAACGCCGCGTACCAGGTATCGCTGGCCTACTGGTTTCCAGAGCGTAGACCGGCCACCATGCAGGACGATGGTATCCAGCAGGAAGAAGGCCGCACCTTCGAAGTCGTGACCATCACGCCGGAGGGCGGCCGTCCATTCAGTTTTTGGGTGGATCGAGCCACGCACCTCATCGATCGCGTGGTTGAGCAGGAGGCTGAAAAGGTCTCGGTCACCAGGTACTCCGACTATCGCAAGGTCGAGGGCGTCAAGTTCCCCTTCACCATACGACGCGGTCGGCTCGATAGCGACGACTGGGATGTAGAAACTGTCGAGTCCGTCACGGTGAATCCGTTGTTATCGGATGACGAGTTCGCGTTGCCGGCTCTCCCCGCGCCGGATTTTGAGGTTGAACACGGCAAGAGTTCGACGACCGTTCCTTTCCGAGTGGAAAACAACATCGTGCTGGTGCCGGTCAGGCTCAATGGTCAAGGGCCCTACTGGGCTGACTTCGATTCGGGATCAGGTTTGGTGCTACAGCCGGCGGTTGCCTCCCAATTGAAACTGGAGGACGTGTATCAGCACAAAGCCTACGGCGGAGGAGAAGGTTCGGTCATCTCCGGTCGCGCCATAGTGGAGACACTTGAGATCGGCGACGTGCGCCTCACACGGCAACCCGCAAGTGTCTTCGGTTTCTATGAGGATAAGCCAGAGATGATTCTTGTCGGATCGGAGATTCTGCAACGGTTCGCGGTTCATCTGGATTTCGATAAAATGCTGCTCACGCTGACGCCTCTCGATCGTTTTATTTATCAAGGCGCCGGTTCCATCGTTCCATTTCATTTCCAGGATAACCAGCCGGAAGTCTACGGCGCGGTGGACGGTATTGCGGGGGCCTTTGCCATTGACACCGGCGATAATGGATCGCTTCTTCTCATAGCTCCCTTTGCCACGCGCTACGGTCTTTACGAGCGCTATCATGCGACGATTCCATATGGCGGCAAGGCGGTCGGAGACACGCATGGGGTAATGGCTCGCGTCGGGCGGGTGTCGCTGTTCGGTGCGGATGGAAGAGCAGTGTTGGAAGTAATGAAGCCGCTTACATACTTGTCGCAACAAAAGGGCGGCTTCGACGCCAACCGTTATGTCTCGGGAAACATCGGGCTCGGCATCCTGAAACAATTCAACCTGACCTTCGATTATCGGCGCCAGCAGATTATCTTCGAGAAAAACCACCTGTACGGGGCCGACGATCCCTACAATCGGACCGGACTTCATCTGAAGCGAGAGGGTAAGAATTGGGTTGTAAACGAGCTTGATTCGTCGAGTCCCGCTATAGCCGCCGGGATTAAGATAGGCGACGTTGTTCTGTCCGTCGACGGGCAGGATACCACCGAGATGAAATTAGAAGCGCTCAACGACCTGTTTCGTCAACCGGTGGGTACAACTCTGAGCCTCGTGATCGGGTCGGGGGAGAATCGCCGCCCAGTCAAGTTGGTCTTGAAGGATCTCGTGCAGATCTGAGGTTTCCTCAGATCGTCCATACGATCCCGGACCATCGGAGCTGACTAAGGAAGAGAATCACAACTTATGCATGTTATCGGTTCCCGCGTTCCACAAAAGAGCCTGATCTGGATTCACGCCACCTCCAAGCCAGATGCCGCTCGGGCCGGGCTTCAGGGCTCCGCCCAAACTTATCCCAGGGGCCACTACTCTTTTCCTCGGACGCTCACCCTCGAACAGGTGTGTTGGTCAAACGCTTACACTCAAACAGCGCAGGTGTTGGAGTGTTATGCGGCGGCCGCGAGTGCCGCTGGCTCGGGGGCAATGCCCCCGAGGATTACGGCAGCGGTTTGTTGAACGGCTTCCAAGCTCTCGCGTAGGAGGTTGGCGTCTCCGTGCCAAAGCTGGATGTAGTCCTGGTTATGTGAAGCCCAACATAACGCTGATTATGTTGTCTTCGCAATTATGTGGTCTTCCGGAGAAATCACTGCTTCCTTACTAATGTCCAGAGATTTGAAGACAACATAAGTAAACGCAATGTTAATTATCGGAGCGCATCAGATGGAGCGAAGCAGGCATAGGCTCGCTCTACACCCATGCGGCAAAGACAGTCTAACTTCGTCCCTCAACTCGATTTCGGAGGTTACCAGCCTTTTTGGACAACATGGCTGTTGATAAAAGAGCTCCCGACCTGATGACTAGTGCGATGGCGATCTATCACAATCGATCCGACTTCTTTCGATCTGTGCCGTCAATCACGACGGTCGCTTGCTCCGAGCGGAGCTGCAGGACGGGTTCTGGCGCCGTAGCGCTGTCCCCGCCATAGGTGAATATGTGCAGGCCGCCCTTCTTTTCCTGCCTTACCTTCGAGCAAAACTCAGCGCGGCAGACAAAATCTTGCGGTCGGTTCACCATGGCCTGAAAGGGCGTGATGAATCCTGGAGGAACAAGGATCCGCACGGACTGCTGTGCCCAGGCCGAGAGTGTACCTTCTTGGACCAACTCTGATTGAGTTATGTGACGTTCGACTCGGATGATCCACGCTGTTTACGAGTCTTCTGCCGTCGAGCGTCACATAAGTACGAAGACAACATAATCCTGGGATGCGGTCCCGTTCTGAAGCCCGACCGATTGGCAAACCACAAAGGCCACGGCTTCGGCCTCGGTTTCGCGGACTTGCTTCGTGGTCACCGTTCGACGTTCGCCGCGGTGTAGCATTTCGTGGGCGATCTCATGCACAAGCGTGGAAAACTCCTCGGCAGGCTGCATCCCGGATAAGAGCGTAATCTTCCCGCCATGCGACAGACCCTTTGCGGGAGCAATTTGCTCGGAGAAGCTAAGCTCGACGCTCTGAGCTTCCACGAACTTGAACAGGCGTTCGCGGTATTCGCTCACGTCGCCATTGACTTCGGTCAGTGTCGGGAGTTCTTTGCCTTCAGTCTGGCTGATGTCAAAAACGTAGACGGCCCGGAAGCCGTACAGCGTTCGCTGACCCTCAGTTGTTACGTCTTCACTTCGTTCGTCGGTCGATACATCCTTCGTGCTTCGTCGTCCAACCATTGGAGCGAGAATGAAAATGCCTTTTTCGCCACGCCGGACGAAGCGGCCAAGCGAAGTCCAAGTGCGGTATCCGGCAACGTGAGTAGCATCTGGCTTCTGCCGCGCAATGAGCATGATGTTGCCGAAGCTGTAGTTGCGAAACTTGGCCATTGCTCCGAGATATGCGGTAAGAACTTCACTCTGACCGGACTCCAGCGCAGCGACGAGGAAATCGACGGCCTCTTTGGTTCGTTTGTTGACTTCTTCTAATTTCATGTTTTTTCCCTTCCATGAGAAGGCGCTGTGATGTCAACCGAAGTTTTTGGTTTTGCGCTTCGATTGTGTGCCTTCGTTTCATAGCGGAGAGGGCTTTAGCAGACGGGCGAGGGTTCAGTCACAGGTCGAGCGAAGCGAGCCGAAGGGCAACCTTGACGGGTTCCTCGCCCGTCTGCATCGTTTTTCCGCAAACGAAGGCAGGGTCTTCGGGTTTTAAGAGTTGGGAACCGTGCAAGACGAGTCCGCTTGGCTTGGGTGGGAAGAGGGGTCAGCAACAGTCGCAGGACTTGCCGCGGATTGCCTCTCGGCCTTCCCAGATAATCAACGGCGTGATTACTAGAGCTGCGATTGGGTCCGCCCACCGAATGTGCCAAAGGGCATCGATTCCCAGCCCCACGAGGGCAATTAACGAGAAATATGCACACAACGACGATTGGGCGGCGTCTGCTCTCAATGCCGCGCTGCTGGTGGCTGAGGAGAGTTTGCGCTTTTCCTTGGCCAGCCACGGCATGATGAGAAGAGCCGCGATCAAAATCCCGATTCCGAGGTAGGTCGGTTTTGGCTCGGCGTAGCCGAGGAGGGTCAGTATCGAAGCTACGAGGACATATGCTGAGAGCAAGAACAGTAGAACGCCTGCGATGCGGGCAGCGCGCTTTTCTGCTTTTTCAGGTTCGACGTGCACCCTAAATCGCCATAGAACAGCCATAGCAGAGAGCAGTTCGATTGCGCTATCCCCTCCGAATGCGAGAAGGGCCGGACTCTGGGCTTTCCAGGCTGAGATCAGTGATATTGCGGCCTCGATGGTCATCCAAGCGATCGTGATTGTTTGAATGCGATGGATGCGCCGCATTATGTGTTGCGCTGAAATCGCAGACGTGGAGGCCATTGGTGCATTATGGCACGTCCACAAACCGCGTTCTCAGCTTGGTTCAACGAAATCTAGATCGCAGTTTCATCTACGAAACTCCAGGATGTGAAAGAATGTTGAACTCCGCGAGTGGGGGTACCCAGCCTGGAGATTGCTGCGAGGAAGAGAGCATGGTGAGAGCCTACGGCCCGGTGCTGGTCATAGCATTTGCGTTCATTTGTTCAGGACGCTCGTTTACGCAGTCAGTTGAGAAGGAGGGTAAGGCTGTGCTTGAGCTGGGAGCAGCAGCCGACCACAGTCTCACAGATGGTCAATCGAGCTTCGGCCCCACAGTCGCTGTCGAGGTAACGCCTATAGAGAATTGGCTGGAACTCGAAGCGGGCGTTACGCCACTTTTTAGGCGTCACTCGACGGAATGGAGCGTCGATTTTCTGTTCAAGAAGCCCTGGACTATTTCCGACAAAATGGAGTTCATGTTGGGGATTGGCCCGGAGTGGATTCATTCGAACGCATACGGCGTCAAGATGAACTCAGTCGGTGCTGAAGTTGCTCCGGACTTTATGTTTTGGCCAGCCAAAAAGCATAGATTCGGTTGGTATCTCGAACCGAGCTACGAGTACAAGTTCGGGCCGGGGCGTGAACACTCACTCGGCGTAAGCGGCGGTCTTCTGATCTCGATTCGCTAAGGCTTAGCAGGCCATGGCCATTGAATGCTGGTATCAGCGTGAGTAGGGTCATTCCGTGTTTAACTGATCGCCACGCTTCCATTCGCACTTAGTCGGCTCTTGAAGAGGCCGGGTGCACATTGGGGTTCTCAGTATCAGGTTGGTGCTGCAATCTTTCTGTCGGCCTCGAAGGCCCGGGAAAAAACACGCAGTCACCGTGAACACGGTATCCTTCTACAAATTCCTCCTGGTTCGCAGCGTCATGAAACGTAAGTCCTTTGGGACGGCCTACTCCCACGTCGGCAACGTTGAGAGACCTCAAGACATCATGGGATTGCGACGTTATAAAGAGGATGGTACGTATCTCCGGTAACCCACAGCCGGTGGAGAAGAACAGCCAGTTTGCGGGCTACGGCCACAATGGCTCGTTTCTTACTATTTTTCCCGCCCCGCTCGAACATGCGAGTGCCCCAACGTTTGAGGTCGCTGTCCGGGCCAAAACGTCCCAGCAGATATTGCGCACACTGAACCAGCAAGGAGCGTAGCTGTTTGTTGCCGGCCTTGCTGATTCTGAGTTGTTGCTCGACCGGGCCGGATTGGTGGCGACGTGGTGTCAGCCCGAGATATGCAGGTACATCTCTGGAATGAGCGAACCGGCCGGGGTCTCCGATAGTAAGAACGTACTGAAGCGCTGTGATGGATCCTACGCCACTAATCTGACGAAGCCGATTCGTCTCTGGGTAGCGATTTTGCGCCGTGCTCTCAATCGCCTTGTCCAATGAATAGATTTGCTTGTTGAGATGTGAAATCGTTTCCAGCAAAGGGGTCAAGCTCGGCTTCAACTCGTCAGGAATGCATGTGGCTGCCTTGCTGGGAAAGCATGATGTTCCGGAGGGAGGCACACGCAATCCGGTGGACTTGAGAACGCCGCGCACGGCATTCATGAGTCGTGTTCTGTTTTTGACCAAGAGATCGCGGGCTTTCAGCTGGATGAGGTCAGGATAGGTTTCCTGTTTGCGATGCACGATCGGAGAGAGCAGTTTCGGATCGACACGTGCGAGCCTGGCAAGCATGTGAGCATCGACTTGGTCCGACTTACGAATGCTGTCCGCAATCATTCGAAGATTGCGTGGATTAGCCACGATTACCTCGTGACCCCACTGCCCAAGCAGCTGACTCACCCACCGCGAGTGAGTCCCCACCTCGATCGCAATACGCGAAGGTGGAAGATCTTGAAAATGACGGGCCATCGTCTCGGGCGTAGATCGCAGACGGCCCTCGGTCAGTATCTTTCCATCAGGTCCCAGCACACAGCAGTGGCTGAAACGATCTCCGAGATCGATCCCAATCGTAATCTGCTCTGTTGTCGTCTGAAAGCTCGGTTGCAACTCCTGGATCTTAGCCAACGTTCCGTTCTTTGCCATTGGGAATCCTCCTAGCCAGCGTTCTACCACAGCACCGCTGGCGCCTTCTCATCCCATCTTTCTGCCGTTTTTGGCTTGTTTCTTCCTTCACTTGAGCGGCAGCGGGAAGAAACAAGACGGAAACGGCGAAAGGGACAGAACGGAGACCGAAGGAGGGTGGCAGGGCGTGAGTGAAAGCGCGGTGAGTGCCAAACGGGGTTGGGGTTAGTTTGGCGCGAAACCGGCGCAGTCCGAAACGCCCGTCCGAGCCGCGGCCAAGCGGCGCCCACCCGGGAGAGGTCGAAGTGGAAAAAGACAGCGTAGCTTTCCGCTTGAGAATGACAGATGACTGTTAGGAATGGGAGGTCAGCACGCAGCAGTCAAGTACAAGAATTAGCAGCGCAGGGCCGATGGCATAGTCGATTAATCGACAGACGGTCGTTGCCAGGTCAATGATTTCACGCGTCGGAGAAAACGGCGGAGCGGTGGGATTCTTTTCGCCTTGATGCCAAAGGACTTCGGTCGTAGCCGATTCGTCACACCGCCGAGATCCCACCAGAAATGGGGAAATCCAAGATTCCTTACCTAAAAGGGAGTTAACAGTTAAAATCGCTAGTTCTTGCGTTTTCTTGGTTGGAGATACGAAATGGATTCCCAAACGCCGGATGTCGACGCTCTTCGGCAATTCTACAGAGACAATACGGTCGCCAAAGCTTTTTTTGACCATGTCGCTCGACGCGAGCGGGATCAGTCGGAGACGAAAGTTGACCGCATACTAGTCCGCCTTAGAGCGGACGGTCACAACTTTCGACGACGCGAGATTATAGATCTCTTTCGAAAAATGCAGGATCAAGGACTTGGGCAGTTTGTCGAGGGCCGGCGTGGGTGGCCGTCTCGTTTCGTGTGGAGTACTGGCCTGACAAGCGTCGGACGTGCTGCCTTAGGGGAGCCGCAGACAATAGAGCATATTTCCTCGGAAGACGGAGTTGTCGATGGAAACCACGAGGATATCGATAAATCCAAGATTCATCGGCCGGTGGACACTCCTAATAGGACAGAGGACTTTGACGGAGAGGAACTGGGGGAGGTTGGCGGTACTGGTCTCGAAGAAGAACCTGAGGATGATGCAGGAACCGGTTTCGAAATAACGGAACCGTTTGATCCCGCACGTATTCGCGTGGACACTAAGCCGATGGTGATCTCTCTGCTCATGGATCGAATTCGAAATAGAGAGATTGATCTCACTCCTGGCTTTCAGCGCAAGGGTGGAATCTGGAGCAAAAAGGCGAAGAGTCAGTTAATAGAGTCGCTGCTGATCCGAATTCCGCTACCTGCCTTCTATATGGACGGCGGAGACGAAAGCAAATGGCTCGTCGTGGATGGCCTGCAACGGCTATCGACGCTGAAAAGCTTCGTGATCGACAAGACGCTCGTGCTCGACGGCCTGGAGTTTCTTAGCGAGTGTGAAGGGAAAAAGTTCGAACAGCTGCCACGAAATCTCCAGAGACGAATCATGGAAACGCAAGTGACGGTGTTCTTAATTCAGGAGAACACGCCACCCGAAGTTAAGTTTAATATTTTTAAGCGAATCAACACAGGTGGATTGCCTCTTTCGAGCCAGGAGATTCGACATGCCCTGCATCAAGGACCAGCGAGTTCGTTACTCCAGGACCTCGCCGAAAGTGCTGAGTTTCGAACTGCTACGAACGAAGGAATTCGTGATGACCGTATGGGCGATCGGGAGTGCATTTTGAGGTTATTGGCCTTCATGAGAACCTCGTATAAGGATTACAGATCAAAGAATCTTGATGCTTTTCTTAACCAGTGCATGATTGAGCTGAACGAGCTCCCGGCTCCGGACTTACAACTTCTGGACGCGCGGTTTAGAAAAGCAATGGTTGACTGCTATCGTTTATTTGGCGATTTGGCCTTTCGGAAACAGAAGCGAGGGAACCCTAGACGCTCTCCGGTGAATCGAGCGCTGTTTGAAGTGTGGGCGGCGAGTGTCGAGTCGTTGTCTCCCGTTGATGTCCAGCGACTCGAAGCTAAGAGTGCGGACTTGCGCGAATGTTTTCTTGCACTGCTAGAGGACAGTAATTTTGAAGCTGCGATTACCTATGGTACCGGGGATCCCAGAAAGGTTCGGCTGCGATTTTCGAGGATCGAGGAGATCATCCAGGAGACACTCCAATGATCCAATCGATCCAGTTGACGAATTTCAAATGTTTCGAGGATCAAGAGGTTATCTTCAGGCCGCTTACTTTACTGGCTGGCCTAAACAGTTCCGGAAAATCGACCATCATCCAGGCTCTCCTGTTATTGAGGCAGTCGTTTCTTGAGAACCTCTTGCCCAATGTCGGTCTGACTCTAAACGGAAAATTGGCGCAGCTAGGGACTGCCAAAGACGCTTTGTTTGAGGAAGCTGATAGCGACGAAATAGCGTTTGAATTGAAAGACGACCTTCCCGCGAGTTTGAATCTCCGATTTGCCTATCGTGAAGCAAGCGACGTGTTGGCAGTAATCGGCTCTGAAGTAACGGGCGAGATCTGGAGGACCAGCTTATTCCGAGATGAATTTCAGTACCTTCGCGCCGAGCGCATTGGACCACGTACCTCTTTCGGGATGTCAGACTACGAAGTCCGGCATCACCATCAAATTGGGTCTAGTGGCGAGTTTGCGGTGCATTTTCTTTCTCTATTTGGTTCGGAAATTATTGACTTGGTTGGGTTGCGCCATCCGATGGCAACGTCAAACACACTCCAGTCGCAAGTAGAGGCGTGGATGACCGAAATAAGCCCAGGAGTACGCTTGAACTTAAAGCGCTACTCTGAGATGGATTTGATTACATTTGGCGTTGCCTACTCTCTTGGACACCAGGTTGCGAGCTCGGAATATCGCCCCACTAATGTCGGCTTTGGTATCACATACGCGTTGCCTATCGTTGTCTCTGTTCTCTCGGCGCACCCCGGAAGTTTGGTGATCATCGAGAACCCAGAAGCGCATCTTCATCCGCGCGGCCAAGTGAAGATGGGGGAACTTCTCTCGTTGGCATCCACGGTTGGCATTCAAATCTTGATAGAAACACATAGCGATCACGTTCTAAACGGAATTCGATTAGCGGTCCATGGACGAAAAGCCGATCCGTCACGAGTGGCGCTCTATCACAGCAAGTGGGAGCGAGGTGGAAAATCACCTTCTTTAACCTTATTGAACATCAACGAGAACGGTCGCGTATCGGAATGGCCCGATGGGTTCTTCGATGAGATGGAGCGAAGCTTAGATCAGCTGCTTGGCGGTAGTTGAGAATGACCGCATTCCTGGTGTTCAACGAATTGTCGGCCATTCAAATGGCTCCAAGCTTAGCTCGTGCCCAATCTATTCTGCAAGAGCTGTCGACGGTTCTCATCGATCAGCGAATCAGGGGACAGAAAGTTCTCGTAACTCCGGCCCACTTTCTTCAACTTCAAGTGTACGAAGGGTACTCTATCGGGCGCTGGCTTATGGAAGCCAGATCTGGAGACCGCGAACAACGCCTGCGAATGAAGACCCTCGTGGACAGGCGGAGCAACTACTCTGATTGCGTCCTTCTGGACGAACTCGAATGCGGCGATGTTGAATACAAGTGTGTTGGCCAAAATGCACAAGGATTGTTTGTAGCATTTGCTGTGGATGGGCTCGCGGTCAGTTTGTGGTCTAGCGAACAATGGAACGTTGCTTCGATCAACCTCGAAAAATATTGGATCGAGGCTGACAATCTCCAAACCCGAATCCATAATCTGCCGCATGCCTGTCGAGCCATTCATTTGGACGCCCACGCGGAATGGCTAGCTCAAAGGCAGCCTCCTCCGCCTGCAAATGGGCTCGAACTTTGGAATCAAAAACCTGCGCTCTTCCCAAGTCTCGATTTCTGTGACTCCGTCGAGGATCAAATCAAGATTCTTAGAGGGAACGAGCCTCGCTTCAGAGCCGTCATGCGCGGGCTCCGAGATTTGCAGAATTATTGTGATTCGTGGGATACCGATAACTTTGATATTCACTGCTTGTCCAATGCCTCTGGCGAAAGTCAATCCACATTGAATATGTACGGTTCCGAACGCACGTTTCAGTGTCCAGATGGGCATTCTCGGCTTTTTGAATGGCACCTGAAGAGAGGAGATACCCGCATTCACTTCTTTGATTTTCCTGGGACAAAAAGAATCCTAGTTGGATACGCTGGTTCTCACCTTAGTATATCGAGCCAATAAGGGATTTCTAGCTCTGCCCGCGAGACGATTCGCGCGCTGTGCAATGATAAATGCGACCGCCTCTTGTACGGGTCGGCTACAATAACCCCAAATATGCAATTGCTTACAACTCTGGAATTGTGCGCCGGAGCAGGCGGCCAGGCTTTAGGCCTGGAGCAGGCTGGCATCGCCCACGCGGGCCTGATCGAGATTGATAAACACGCCTGTGCTACGCTGCGGCGGAACCGCCCTGAATGGAACGTCATCGAAAAGGACCTGACTCTTCTTACGGATGTGTCCACCTTTCGCGGAGTCGACATTGTCTCCGGAGGCCTGCCCTGTCCTCCTTTTTCAAGAGCTGGTGGTCAGCTGGGGGAGAAAGACGACCGCAATCTCTTTCCAGCAGCGATCAACATAGTTGATCAAATTCGCCCACGCGCCGTGATGATTGAGAATGTCCGGGGATTCCTTGATGCGGTTTTTGAAGATTACCGCACCTACATTGCCGGCACTCTTAAGACGCTCGGTTATACGACGGACTGGAGGCTGCTTAATGCTTCGGACTTTGGCGTGCCCCAGCTGCGCCCGCGCGTGGTGTTCGTCGCTGTGCTGAACCCCTATGCTGAGCACTTTTGTTGGCCTGAACCACTGCAAGATCCGCCTCAGACCGTGGGTGAAGTGCTCTATGATCAGCTCTCTTCCCGTGGCTGGCGCGGCGCAAAGCTTTGGAGGGAACGGGCCAGTGAAATCGCTCCGACGATTGTGGGCGGTAGTAAGAAACACGGTGGACCGGACCTTGGTCCAACGCGGGCGAAGCGAGCTTGGGCAGCCCTTGGAGTCGATGCGCATGGCATCGTCGATGAACCACCAGCCAGGGATTTTGTTGGTATGCCTCGCCTCACAGTTCCGATGGTTGCCAAACTGCAGGGCTTCCCTGACGATTGGACATTCGAGGGCCGCAAGACTAACGCTTACCGGCAAGTCGGTAACGCATTTCCCCCACCTGTCGCATATGCGGTTGCGCTGCAGCTCGCGAAGTGCCTCACGTCAGCCGCACGCTTGAGGATTGTGAAGTGAACAAGGAAAACGAATGACCGAATTTGATCTTACCCCAGATCCGAAAGTTCTCATTGCGCTTACCCACACTCCACTCCAACCACTTGATGCACTGTGCGAGCTCATAGACAACGCGATTGACTCGTTTCACGTTGCCAAACTGCAAGGCGCACCAATCGACTTCCCCCTTGTAGTGGTGGAATTGCCGGGCGTGGCTGAGATTGCTAGGGGAGAAGGGGCCGTGCGGGTCCGTGACAACGGTCCTGGTCTCACGGCTGATCTCGCGGAAAAGGCTTTGCGCGCTGGGTACTCGGGCAACAGGCCGTACGACAGCTTGGGACTGTTTGGCATGGGTTTTAATATCTCAAGCGGCAAGCTTGGCCGCGCGACACGATTTTTGACGGCCAGGAAAGAGGACAACGACGCTATTGAAGTTGTTGTTGATCTAATCGCATTGCAGGAACAACGCAGCTATAAAGTCCCTGTCAATCATATCGGGAAGCCAGCGGAATTTTCGCATGGCACTGTTGTTGAAGTGCGAGGCTGGTGGCCCGAAGGCAATCCGAATAGCGGATTCGTCAGGAAGCTGGTCAGCTACGGCAAGAACGAGATACGACGCCAGATCGGCCGGCGCTATGCCACGATATTGACTCAGGAAAAGGTACGGATTCTCATAAACGGTGACGCCTGTGAACCGTTCGAACACTGCGTTTGGCATAGCTCACGGAGCCTGGAGAGAAGGGGTCTGGGACATATACCGGCGGTATTTAACTTCAATAACGTTGTTGGCAACCAAAACCGCTGTTCCATTTGCAATGACTTGATCCCGGACGGCGAGAGCGAGTGTCCGACCTGCGGATCGGCGTCGTTCTCGACTCTTGAAGAGAGGATTCGGGGATGGGTAGGCATTCAGCGTTTCGATGACGCCAACGAATTCGGCGTCGACCTCATTCGCAATGGCCGGGCCATCCGGATCGCAGAAAAAAGCGCTTTCTTCGATTTCACCGATGAACTCAAAAAGATGCTTAAGGACTATCCGATCGACAGCATCTATGGCCGAATAGTGGGGGAAGTACACCTCAACCATGTTCCTGTCGATTTCCTCAAGCAAGACTTCCAGCGTAGCAGCCCTGAATGGCAGAGGGCAGTATTTTTCCTGCGGGGCGACAGTTCGCTGCAACCGACCCAGCCTGGAGCGGACAGCAATCAGAGTCCGGTTTTCAAGCTGTATCAGGGATATCGCAAAGTCCGCACCCCCGGTAAGACCGATATGTATATGGGCTATTGGGACGCCGAGTCGGACAAGCCCAAACGCGTCAGCCGCGAGGTCGAGAGAGAATATTACGAAAAGTTCCGGTCAAAGCAACCCGGATTTTACGATGACGCGGAATGGTGGAAGCTGGTCGAGCAAGCTGATCAGCGACCTCTTCCTGAGTTGGTTGACTGTCCGGCGTGCCAAGCACAGAATCTCAAAGAGCAGGAACAGTGTCAGGTTTGCGGTAACGTTTTGATCGGAAAGACTTGCCTCAATCCCGCCTGCGCGAAGACAATTGCAAAATCCGCCGTGACGTGCGGATATTGTGGCACATCGCAGGTTCCGGAAATAGAGGAGCCGTGGAAGTGCGAGGTCTGTGGCGAAGGCAACCCAGCCGAAGCGGAAACATGCCGCCGCTGCACGAAGCCACGCGGTACCGAACATCCGGCGTCAAAGTCCTACCTCACCCAGAACGCCGATAAAGATGACGACCTATCCTTGCCGGGTTGTTCGGTAACGCTGACGGATGGAAGTCACAGTTCACCAATCGACGTGGTTTCCTTCGTGACGCGCGTACCCATCGAAACCTCATGGCATGGTCCAAGAGTTCCGCTGCTCGCCTTCAAAGGAGAGCAAGTGGAGATTTTCATCGACAAGAGTCATCCGCTTTTCCGCACCTACCGGATGCGCGCTGAACCGATGATCGCGGCTGAGGTGGCGCAGTACCTATACGAAACTAATCGCAGGCTTTTGAGCCAGCAAAACTCCGCAGCGCATAGCGTTTCCAATCTAACTTGGCTCATATTGCAAAAGCGTTGGGCTGATACGCTTGAAGACAGCGCCGACGATATTAAAGAGGACATCCGGCATCTATTCGAGGCCATTCGCGGGCGGTTACCAACCCTCACAAAGGACAAAGCTGAGGACATTTTCGACGATCTCTCTGAGGCGCAGAAAAAGATCATGGTTTCCCGAATGCTCGGGCGCAATTTGGACATAAGTAAGCTAGGTCAGATGAAATCAACTGGCGAGTACTTGCCATATGTCGACGAGGAAACAGTCGTCGAGATATTTCGCAAACTGCCGGCCGTGTTTTTTGATGGCGGCGTTTGGAACATGGCATATAGCGGTATCACCGACCTGCCAGAACCGGTCCTGCGGGAAGCCCAGGCCAGGATTGTCGCGAAGCACATGAACTGTCTGGAAGACTGTGCTGGGTTCCTCAACTACGACATGCCTGAAAGCCTCATTAGCCAGCGTGCGAGGGCATCGGTCGATTTTTTACTTCAGGGACTGGGGTAACCGTTGTTCATCAGCAAAGACAACATCGACTCGCTCACGTGGCAAGCGTTCGAACGCGTCGTATGCCGCTTGCTGTTGCACGAAGGCTTTGAAGGTTTGCGGATCGTTGGCCAGACCAGTGATGGAGGTGCTGATGTGCTCGCACATCGCACTTCCAAGCGCTGGTTGTTTCAAGTTAAGCATTGGAAGGCACGCGTCGGGCCGGAGGTTATTGACCGGACTCTTGAAGCAATGAGAGCTTACCGCGCCCAAGTCCCTGTCGTGGTCGCTCTCAACGGGTTCCAAGACGGCGTCCGCGAGCAACAGCGCGCGCTTATGAGCACCGGGATTCCCGTTCAGCTTTGGGACCGGACCATTCTGGTTGACCGCGCCCAACGGCTCACGGATACCTATCCGGTACCGTCAGCAGCGTATGAAGCCCGCGACTACCAGGAAGACGCCATCCGCTCATTGCTTCGCGTCTATTCAGAGGGCCATATCCGTAAGGCGCTCGTGGTTTTGGCGACGGGGCTTGGCAAGACGTTCGTCGCAGCGGAAGCTCTGCGGCGTATACATGCCGCATCACCTATTCGTTCGCTTCTTGTGCTCGCGCATTCAAACGAGTTGATCTATCAGTTGGAGCGGTCTTTTTGGCCCTTTCTGAAAGCAAGCCAGAGCACCGTCATTTGGAACGGCTATGAGCGTCCCGCGCCGACTGACTTGGCAAAGGCTTCATGCGTGTTTGCGTGTCTAGACTCAGTCTACGAACACGTAAACCGGAACGGAGAACTGCCGCCCTTCGAAGTAGTGCTCGTAGATGAGTGCCACCACGCTGGCGCGATGATGTATCAGACTGTTCTCCAGGAGCTGCGCGCCGGTCAGGTCGGAGGCCCGTTTCTGATTGGCCTCACCGCGACCCCCTGGCGCCCAGATGACGCCGATCTTCAAGAATATTTCGGGGAACCGCTTGTATGCGTCGATCTGGTCGCCGGACTACGCAAAGGCTTTCTTACCAATGTCGATTACCGGATGTTTACAGATAACATCAATTGGGAGGCCCTGGGCGAATTGAAAGGCCGACGGTTCTCACCACGAGCAATCAACCGGACTCTTTTCATCAACCAATGGGACGACGCGGTCGTATACGCATTGCAAGCGGCGTGGAAAGAGCAGAAGAAGCCGCGTGCAATCGTGTTCTGCGGGACTATCGATCACGCCCTTACAATGCGGGACAAAATTAATGGGCTGGGGTTCTGCTCAGCTGCGGCGATCTATTCTCAGGCGGTCGCAGGCAAAGCAATGGCACCTTATGAGCGCAACCGGATTCTGTCAGATTTTCATGATGGAACGGTTGATGTCGTTTGTGCGGTGGATATTTTCAACGAAGGTGTGGACGTTCCAGACGTCAACATTATCGTTTTTCAGCGGGTGACACACAGCCGCAGAATTTTCATACAGCAGCTTGGGCGCGGATTGAGGCTGGCTCCAGGCAAGGAGAAAGTCATCGTCCTCGACTTCGTGTCAGATATTCGCCGGTTCGCCGCAGGTCTTGATCTTAAAGATAAGCTTGAGGCTGCTGACGAGGGCGCGCGGAGCGGATCGGTGAGGGTCCATCTGCCTAACAAGGTGGCGTTCCGGCGGGTAGGGGAAGATGATCCGGAGACCGAGTCATTCCTCCGGCAATGGCTGGAAGATGTCGCAGCTGTCGAAGCTGCTGGAGAGGATGTGAGCGTTCTGAAGTTTCCGCCGTCTTTGCCGGGGGTGCGTGAATGACCGTCTCTGCCGAACTCAGGAAGTCGTTAGAGGACTTGGAACTTTTTACAGAACTGGTTCGAAGCCAGATCGACAGGTCTGAGGTTGAATTTGAACGCCTGCTTGAGGGATATCTCGAAGCGCGTCGGTCGCTTGCAAACCAGTTTTGCCTTGTGGCCCAGCACTATCTTCTTCGTGGTGACAGTTTACTAGAGACAACGCGCAAGCGGATCGAGGAGCAAATGGCCGCAGTGTTTGGCACGCGCACTCCGGAGAAATACTTGGTTGTCCATGGATACAAGTCCGTTCAACCGATTCTCCTTCAATACTTAGCGCAGCATGTCGGAAATCCGGTGCGATCTTCGAAGCTGAGAGTCCTTACCGCGGATCAGACGCACACTGAACGCCGCGTCAGAGATCTCCGCGATTTGGGATTTCAGGTCGAATGGAAGAAGGTCGCCGATGACGATCAGTATGTCTTGAAGTCGGTCGAACCGGATCTCGACGCCGCCGCTATGTTACAAGTTCGCAAGAACATAAAGGACGACAAGAAACTTGGGAAGCCGGATAAGGATAAACTCTTGGCGTCTCTGGGAGACGAAGGCTGAGAAAGATGAAACCGGCCCAGGCTGATCTAGGTTCACCGGTTCTAGGATGCAGCCGTGGATAACCTCAGCCCAGAGCGCCGCAGCGCCAACATGCGGCAAATCCGGTCGAAAAACAGTGGTCCTGAAATCGTTTTAAGAAGTCTCGTCCATCGTCTCGGTTACCGCTTCCGCCTTCATCGAAAAGATCTTCCGGGCAAGCCGGATCTCGTTTTTCCCGGTCGGCGGAAGGTGATTTTCGTGCACGGCTGTTTTTGGCATCAACACAAAGGATGCGGGGAAGGGCGGTTGCCAGGCACGCGCCGCGAATACTGGGCACCAAAGCTCGCAAGAAATCAGGAACGGGACGCTTTGTCTCAGGCGGCCTTGAAGTCGCTGGGCTGGGGCATCCTGACGCTGTGGGAGTGCGAGCTTGAGGTAGGCCCAGCTGTCATTTCACGAGTCATTAGACGTTTTCTTGGACCGGTGAGGAGTTTGCCCGTTTCCAAGCGCGCCTAAGGAGCAAGAATAAAGCCAGCACGAATCATGCCGGCACCGAAAGCGCTTGCTTCTCAAATCAGCTGATCATAATATTCCGACATGAAAACATTCGGCACTATGGTCGCCGAGGCCCGCAGAGGCATCGGCATGAGCCAGAAAGAACTGGCTTCCAAGGTGAAGAAGGAAGACGGCCAACCGATTTCGGCGCAATATTTGAACGACGTTGAACGCGACCGGCGGAACCCCCCATCCGAGTTTTTGATCGGACAGATTGCCGACGTGCTGAGGGTGTCGAAGGATCTATTGTGCCTGGCGGCTGGAACGATTTCGAACGACTTGATGAAGATGGCAACCAGTCAACCTCAGCGTGTTGAAGAAGCGTTCAAAGCTTTTCGGAAAGCGGTGAAAAAACAGCCATGAAATGGGTTCAAGATAAAACAGGCAGATTCGCACGGCGTCCGCACTTGCAGCCAGAGGAAATCGACGCCCAGTGCGAACGCCTCGTTCGTAAGTTCCTAAGCAAAAAGTACGGGAAGGTAGAATTTCCGATCCGAACGGACGACCTTACCGTCCTGATTGAGGAAAGGGCAGATTTGGACTCCTGCGCTGACCTTTCTCATGAGGAAGGCGAAGTGGAAGGCGTTACAGAATTCAGACCGGGCGCACGGCCTTTGGTGAGCATTGCGAATAGCCTCAGCGCGGCTAACATGGAGAACCGGCTGCGCACGACGTTAACCCATGAATTTGGGCACGTTTACTTTCACCAATTCATGTTTGACACTCAAGTTCAATCCGGATCGCTGTTCCCAACGGAACCCAAAAGGCAAGTCAACAAGTGTAACCGGGCAAGCATCGTCAACGCGGCCGAGACGGATTGGATGGAATGGCAGGCTGGATATGCCTGCGGAGCCATCCTGATGCCGATCGGTGCCCTGATCGCCACGGTCCAGATATTTCGAGCCGAGAACGATCTCGAATACAAGAATCTGGCTGTGGGCACGGATGCCGGGCAAAAGCTCGTTGCACGGGTTGCTGCCGAGTTTCAAACGTCGAAAGATGCGGCGCGTGTCCGATTGCTCAAGAAGGGTATCCTGGCCGACTCGGGCGCCCGAACTGCAGAAATATTGTGACACGCACTTTTTTTTGAGTTAGAACTACTCAAATCGGCTGATTGTGGTATTATGTTAATGAAGCCGATACGCCAGCGCAGGAAAGGAAACACGATATGGCTGACGTTCAAGTGACCTGCATCACCAAGCCGCACCCTCAGAGCCCCCACGAACACATCACGCACTTGGGCAATCCGCAGGTGGGATGGAAATGGACGCGCGAAGATGTCATCCGCAGCATCGACGCCGGCACGAACACGTTCTTTGTCGTCGATCCCTATAACCGGAAGCGCTCGGAAGTGGGCGTCGTTCGTCCGGCAGGGCGCGCTCCATACGTTCGCACACACGCCGACGGCGATTGGAACGACAACTTGCTGTCCCTGAATCAATGCGCTTTATAACCAACGGAGCAAAAAATGGAAAACCGCAAACACGAAGTTCGTATTCACATCGATCAGAAGCCGTATGAATCGCCGAATCCGACCACGGGCGAGGCACTCTACAATCTCGGGAAGGTCCAGCCGAGTTACGATCTTTTCCGCGAACTCAAGGGCGACAAAGAAGACCCCGTCGTTGAAAATGACGATGAGCCGATCCACCTGCGCGAGGATGAGCACTTTCACAGCGGCTCCGCACAGGCGCGGAAATTCACCATCATCGTGAATGGCCAGAAGAAGGTCGTTACGATGAAAACCCAAACCTTCGACGATATCGTCAAGCTGGCTTTCCCGACTCCGCCGCCAGGCACGAACATCCTGTACACCGTGTCTTACGAGGATGGCCCGCGCGTCAATCCGCAGGGCTCGATGAAAGAGGGCCAAAGCGTCAAGGTGAAGAACGGAATGATATTCAATGTCACAGCGACCGATAAATCGTAGCGCGGACCTGAAGAAACTGCGCGATGAGGGCTACGACTTGGAAGTCCGCTCCGGCTGCCTGCTGGTGAATGATGTGCCCTACGTCAATGCGCAAAAGCAGGTCAAGCGCGGAATCCTCGCCATTAAGCTCGTGCTCGCAGACGATGAGACGGGCAAGCCCGATACTCACGTCGCCTATTTCTCGGGCGAGTATCCGTGCACCGAGGATGGCGCAGCTATCGAGAAGATACGGGCAGGCAGTGGCTCACAGTCTTTAGCCGAGGGAGTGACTATCGACCACACTTTTTCGGCTAAACCCAAGCCTGGTGACGCCTATCCTGACTATCACGCTCAGGTCACGACGTACGTCGCCATCCTGTCGGGACCAGGGCAGAGAATCGATCCCAACGCGACGGCTAAAACTCATCCGCTGATCGTCCCTGATGCCGACGATGACGAGCCGTTCAACTACATCGACACCGCCTCCAGCCGGGCTGGAATAGTAGCTGTCACCAAGAAGCTCGCGCTGAGCAAGGTTGCCATCATAGGCCTCGGTGGAACGGGCTCCTACGTCCTGGATCTGGTTGCGAAAACGCCAGTCAGGCAGATTCATCTCTATGATGGAGATACGTTTTTCCAGCATAATGCGTTCCGCTCGCCCGGCGCCCCCTCGGGCGATGAATTGAGAGCACGGGTAGCCAAAGTAGTTCACCTCAAGAACATCTACGCCAAGATGCGCCGCGGCATCGTCGACCACCCTGTCTATCTCGATGCCGGGAATGTTGAGGAACTGCGCGGCATGGATTTCGTCTTCGTATGTTTAGATAAAAACAGGCCCAAGAGGCTGATAGTCGAGAAACTCGAAGAGTTTCATGTTCCCTTCACCGATGTCGGCATGGGCATCCAGGTAACTGATGAAGCGCTTGGCGGGATGCTGAGAATCACGACCAGCACGGCGCAGAAGCGCGATCATTTCCGCGAGCGGGTATCTTTCGAGGACGGACCTGGTGACGATGAATACAACCGCAATATCCAGATTGCTGATCTTAACGCCATGAACGCCGCGCTCGCCGTCATCAAATGGAAGAAGCTGTTCGGTTTTTATCGCGACCTCAAATCTGAGCAACACAGTCAATTCAGCATTGACACCAACCTGCTCATTAACGAGGATCGCCCGTAATGACGCCGGAGATCGTCCTCAAGCACGAATTTGTTGAGTTCATTCCTGATGAACTAGAGCAGAGGACGGTTTACATCTCGATACGCTTCGCAACAGCGTCTCATCTTTGTGTATGCGGATGCGGAAATAAGGTCGTAACCCCAATACGTCCCACCGACTGGACGCTCAGTTTTGACGGCAAGACCGTTTCGCTCGACCCGTCGATTGGCAATTGGAGCTTTCCGTGCCAGTCCCATTACTACATCCGGAAAAACCGGGTCAAATGGGCTCCGAAATGGTCGCGCGAGCAGATCGAACGTGGGCGGAGCTATGATCACGACGCCAAGGAGAATTATTTTGAAGTCGCCGCCAGCGAAAGAGCCCCCGCCGCCACCGCTCCTGAAGTCGCTGCGCCGAAACGGGGCCTGTGGAGCGCTGTGAAAAATTGGTTTGCCAAATCCACCTGAGTTGCCCTCCCCGCATCACCCAAGCAAAATCCTATCCGTTACTCGGGATGCCCTTTGGCGTCGTTCCCAGTACGTGATAATCCGGTTTGTCACGAGCGATGCTCTCCATCCCCTTCGATATCCACCAGATCGTTGTGGCTCAAGGAAGTCTGATTGGATCCTCTTTCGCGAAGAACGGCTTCTCCGCAATAATAGACAACAAGAATCATCAGGCGATTGAAAATCGGCGATCTCCCCGCCCGTGTAGAAAAGAGTCAGGCATGGTGCAGCATCTTCTGAAACTTTTTCTGTGTGGAATATTTGCCGTAGAGAGAAACTGCCCGTGAAAGCTTTCTCGGGTCCATCTCTTTGGCTTTTTCGCGAACGCGGGAAAGAACGGCGCCCCGATCATCCGCAAGATCACCTAGTTCATTAACAAGATCGACTAGCAGAAACTCGGGAGAGAGTTGTTTCGGAACATTCAGACGGCGCTCGAAGGTGACCATCCGATTGCCGAGCGGAAATGTCCCGTGACGTTTCTGATTGTAGACAACCCGTTTGTTGTAGAGTTGCGTCGTCCCAAGTCCCAACTGGTTGTAGGCATTCGGGGAGGTCACAACAAAACGGTCTGTCTTCAAGAACGCTTTCACCAACTCGCGCTCGTCCGCGGGAGCCTCTCCAAATTCAAACTTACGAGGGCTGTAGTACAAGCCGGTACGGAGCTTCTGGAGGGTTCCGTCGACAGTAAGTTCTTTGAGGTGTCGATCAATACTGTGGGACCAAGGCAGAAGGTCTTCTCGGCGGTACACACGTCCAGGACGGAGATGTCGCTTCAACTGGTCAAGCGTCCTGGTCCGCATTCTCTCTGATCCTCGAACGTTAGGTACTCCTCCCACCATAAAACGTCAGCTATTTTATAAACGTTTCATGCGTATAATGCTATAACTCTTTATGTATGTGTACTGTCTAGATGCATGCGTCTATGGATTTCGCCGAGAGTGTGGGCGTTAAGACAACATTTTGCAGACACCGTCTGTAAAATTCGTCACGCTTGCCGGCTCTTCTGCTGCCCAACAAGGTGGTGCGGGCGTAGGGACTTGAACCCTCATGGGCCGTTTAAGCTCTGCGGATTTTCATACCGTCTACGGCTTTCGCCGCCCGGACGTTTCGCCTTCGAGAGCTCACGCCAGGTTTGCGGTCTGGACTATCCCTTCACCTCCTCCGCAAAATCCGAAGCTTAGGTGCGGCCCGCCTAGTCCCTACACCTTCCCGGTTGGTATTCACCCGCCGCATTCTTGATCTCACGGAGAAGCCGTTTTCAATTCAGAATCCCCAGTTCTTCGGTGCAGCCTTTGGCTGATCTTCCTACCATTCCACATTCGTTTCATGGCGCAGTCTAGAGCTCCGTTCGGCTCCTTCTGTCAATCCCGCTTGTGCAGCTCCGCGCGGCGCTTACCCCCAACCCGCGCCGTGCTCGCTTCCGCGCCCCTTCCGCTGTAACCCGCTCCAGGGCTCCGCTTCGCTCCGGAGATTGACAGCGCCTCTCTCCGCTCCCCCTCGCCATTTATGAAACGAATGTTTTTTTCTGGCCTACCCAGGCCCGAATTCCAAACCACAAAGGAGCGAAATTCCCATGACCATCTCTCGCAATCAACCTCTCACCACCGATGACGTGGCACGCCTTGACTCTTCCGCCGTCTCTTCAATTCGGGAAGCACCCGTCAACCAACAATACGCCGCACGTTTCCTCAACCTTCATCCGAAAACGGTGCTCCGCAAAGCTCGTGAGGGCTCGCTTCCCGCGCATCCGGTTGGGACATGTCGGAAGCGCTGGCATTTCTATCTCTCGGAGCTAGACCATTGGCTTCGTTCTCAGGTAATCTCAGGCAGCCACCCGCGTCGCCAACCCCAAGGAGATTACATTGGCTAAGCGAACGCGGTATCAGTACGGTAGTGTTGAGATCAACAAACGCGTAACAGGACCGGACGTATGGCTCTATCGTTGGTGGGAACCGACTTCAGACGGTCGCAGGACCAGAAGAGGGTTCACCGTCGGAACCGTCGAAAAGTACAAGACGGAGGCCCACGCCTTGAAAGCAGCAGAAGGCATGCGGCTGATGATCAACGATGGGATGTTGCGCCGAGAACCGGTTCTCTTCTGTGGCATCCTCGACCGTTTCCTGCTCGATCAGAAACAGGAAGAGGATGCCGAACAAATCACTCACAATACTCTAGCCTCCTACCGAAGTATGATTTGCCAACACATCCGACCCAAGTGGGGCGACGTCTGTCTCGAAGACGTTCGGCCCGCTTTGGTGCAGGATTGGCTTCGCAAGCTCGTCCTCTCGCCCAAGTACAAGGGACATATTCGGTCCCTGATGTATCGTCTTTTCGACAAGGCGATGCTTTGGGAATTGCTAAATGTGGAACGAAACCCCATGGACTTGGTCGAAGTGAAGGGCATCAGCAAGCGCAAGAAGCGTCCTCGTGTTCTTCAGGTAAAGGATGCTTGGCAAATGCTCGACGCGCTGGTTCAGCCCTTTCGAACCATCGTACTAATTGGCCTGTGTTTCGGATTGCGAATCAGCGAAATCCTAGGTTTGCGCTGGACGGATTTCGATTTCAAGCGATCGGTGGTTCTGGTTCAACGATCAGCGGTCGGAAAGCGGCTCAACAAGTTGAAGACGGAGTATTCGCAGGACGAGGTTCCAATCGAACGGGGCTTTATCCTCGAACTCAACAAATGGCAAGCGCTCTGTCTCGAAACCGAAGAGCACTGGCTTTTCCCGAGCCCGGTGACGGGTCGACCGTATCATGCCGACTCGATGCGCAACGACTACCTGGTTCCTACAGGTCTGAAATTGGGACTTGGCAGGATCGGGTTTCACACGTTCCGTCACACATATCGTGCTTGGCTGGACGAGACCGGAGCGCCCGTGGGCGTACAGCAGAAACTCATGCGACACGCGCACGTCTCAACCACAATGGACCAGTACGGCAATGCCTCGGCCTTGGCCAAGCGCAAAGCCAATCGCCCAATCGTGCAACGCCTCTTGCAAAGACCTGCGAATCAAGAGGTCTCCATTCAATAAATAAGGGGAACTGTGTGTCAGTTCCCCTTATTGGACAGTTTTGGACAGTTGCTGCAAGTGCCCAATGGCCCGTAACTCTATGATTGCGTTGGTTGCGGGGGGTGGATTTGAACCACCGACCTTTGGGTTATGAGCCCAACGAGCTACCAGACTGCTCCACCCCGCAGACAAAGAATAACACAGCGTGGTGAAGCTAGGTTAGTCTCGTTGGGCAACGCCGGCTTCAGCGGTTCACTTTTCTGCGTTCGCACGCATCCACGATCTTTTTAGGATCGATCGCGTCCCGGTCCACCTGCTCCTCCAGAATTCTCCCGTCCTTCCCAATCAGGAAATTGACTCGCCGCGCGGCTTTGTATTTGTCTACATACACGCCATATTCGCGAGTAACGTCTCCTCCCCAGTCACTCAGCAGCGGGAAGGTGACGCCGATCTGGTCGGCGAAAGCTTTGTTGGCGAAGGGGCTGTCCATGCTTACACCCAGAACCTGGGTGTCGGTGGCTTCCAGTTGCTTCAAATTCTTCTGGAAGGCCTTCATTTGTGCCGTTCAACCGCCGGTAAATGCGAAGATGTAGAAAGCCACGACGACGTTGCTCTTGCCACGATACTGGCTCAGCGAAACGTCTTTCAGGTCACTGCCGTCGAAATACTGCAGTTTGAAGTCGGGAGCGACATCACCGACTTTCAACTTCATCGGTGCTGGCTCAGGTTTGTTCTCTTGCGCTTTCAACTGCGGGCACACAATCGCCGCCCCGAGCAGGCAGACCCCCAACATGGTCGAAACACCCCTTCGTTTCATGAAGAACTCCTTCGCAGAGATGCTCCCAGCCTACCTTGCAAGCGGCGAACGGTCAAAGCGCCCGGCGTCTCTGCGTGCAACACCGAAATCCTTCTGCGAATTTTGATCACTGCGTACAATGGCTCTGTACCATACGGCACGACCTTGATCGGATCGGATGAGTCTTCAGACTTTAAACGACATTCTGTTTGCAGTTCGCGAGAGCCGCCGCCCGCGCGTCATGCTGCAAAAAGGCGCTGTGGGCTGGGTGCCAATCTCTTCCTCAGAGGTTTATCGCGGCGTGGTGGGCGTGGCGCGCGCGCTTGAGGCCTATGGTATCGGACGGGGCGATCGCGTCGCCATCCTCAGCGAAAATCGTCCCGAGTGGACGATTACCGATTTCGCAGTGCTTTCCCTCGGCGCGGTAACCGTTCCAATTTATGCCACGCAGACAGCCGAGCAGACTTCTTACATCCTCAATGACTCTGGCGCGCGCGTGATCGCTGTCTCTACGAAAAACCAACTTGAAAAGGTGCTCACCATCCAGCGCCACACGCCGGTAGAGCGAATCCTCGTAATGGATGCCGTTGAAACTGCGCACGCCGTCCACATGCAACCGCTGATGCTTCATGGCCCGACCGATTCCGATCCGGAGTTCGACACCCGTTCGCATTCCGTCCAGCCCCGGAACCTGGCGACCATTATTTATACGTCCGGAACGACGGGAACACCGAAAGGTGCGATGCTGACGCACCGCAACATGGCGTCAAACATCGCATGTTCGATGGAGGCCTTCTCTTTTGGCACGAAAGAAGAAGTCAGCGTCTCTTTTTTGCCTCTCTCACATGTCACCGCGCGTCACGTGGATTTCGCCTTGCTCCACCGCGGCGTAACGTTGGCATACTGCTCCGACATCTCGCAGCTGGCGCAGACTTTGACCGAAGTTCAGCCCGAGATCTTTGTCGCCGTGCCGCGTGTGTACGAGAAGATTCGCCAGCAGGTGGTCCTTAAAACCACCGGCTTTCCAAAAAACGCGATTTATCATTGGGCGCTTTCCGTAGGGCGGACTCACCGTGCCGAAACTCTGGCCGGAATCCAGCCCGCCTCGCCCTCTTGGAAAGTCGCGAATCGTCTGGTCTTCTCAAAAGTACGCGGAGGAATGGGCGGAAAGGCCGAAGAGTTCATCTCCGGAGGCGCGCCGCTCGGGCGCGAATTGGCTGAATGGTACGCCGATATTGGCATTCCCATCCACGAAGGCTACGGCCTCACCGAAACTTCTCCCGTGATCGCCGTGAATACTCCCGCCAATAACAAACTGGGAACCGTCGGCAAGCCGCTGCCCAACGTAGAAGTGCGGATTGCCGATGATGGCGAAGTTCTCGCTCGTGGTCCTTCGATCTTCAACGGTTATTGGAATCGTCCTGAAGAGACGCAAGCCGTGTTTGTAGACGGCTGGTTCAAGACCGGCGACATCGGAAACTTAGACGCCGATGGATATCTTTCCATCACCGATCGCAAAAAAGATCTGATCAAGACTTCCGGCGGCAAGTTCATCGCGCCCCAGCCAATCGAAAATTCCCTGAAGCTGAATCCGCTCATCGGAACTGCGGTCGTCTTCGGCGACCGCCGGAAGTTTCCCGCCGTGCTCGTCGCGCCACACTTCCCTGCTCTCGAAGATTGGGCGCGCGCCAACCAGATCGATTTCGATTCGCGGGAAACCCTCGTCGCTAACGTCAAGGTGCAGGCTCTTTATGAAGGCATCATCGAAGACCTGAACCAGAACCTCGCTCGCTTCGAAAAACTGAAGCGTGTGCTCGTCGTCCCAGAAGAACTTTCAGCAGCTGATGGAACCCTCACCCACACCTTCAAAGTGCGCCGGCGTGGCATCGAAGAACGCTATCGCACCTTGATCGATGATATGTACGCGAGGGCTGAAGCCGCTGGAAGCTGATTTCGCGAGCAACCGCAAATGGATGCTTCCCGCGCTCCATCGCCGTACAATATGCTCATGACGGACTCATTGATTATCGCTGGCAAGCAATTCCGTTCCCGCTTGATCGTGGGGACCGGCAAATACAAATCGTTTCAGGAAACTGCACGCGCACTGGAGGCAAGCGGCGCCGACATGGTGACGGTCGCGGTGCGCCGTGTGAATCTCGACCGCAGCAAAGAGTCTCTGCTCGATTACATCGATACGACAAAATACTTTCTCCTGCCGAATACCGCCGGCTGCTACACTGCCGACGACACGATCCGCACCGCTCGCCTGGCGCGAGAGGTCGGACTTTCCGACTGGATCAAGCTGGAAGTTATCGGAGATCAGGCGACGCTCTATCCCGATGTGCACGCCACGCTCGAGGCTACGCGTGTGCTAGCAAAAGAAGGATTCACGGTGCTCGCCTATACTTCAGATGACATCGTCGTCGCCAAACGGCTGGTCGACGCAGGAGCCTCGGCGGTGATGCCTCTGGGCGCGCCGATCGGCAGTGGGCTTGGAATTCAGAACACTGCCAACCTACAAATTCTGCGCGAGATGATCACCGGCGTTCCGCTAATCGTGGATGCGGGAGTAGGCACAGCTTCCGACGCGGCGATCGCAATGGAGCTAGGCTATGACGCCGTGCTCATGAACACCGGAATCGCCGGCGCTCAGGAACCGGTGCTGATGGCCGAAGCCATGAAGCACGCCGTCCTGGCAGGGCGGCAAGCCTACATGGCCGGGCGCATGCCGCGAAAACTTTATGCAACCGCCAGCTCGCCGCTCGAAGGCGTCGTGCGCTAGAAATAGCTTCATGCAAAAACATAGGCGGCCCCAGAAGGCCGCCCGATCTGTTTTGATTGGACTAGCTCGTCCTAAAGCATCTTGACGCTGTCCACGTGGATCTTGTCGCCATCAATGTGTCCCGTCACGGCAACATGATGTCCATAGTGCTCTTTAAGGGAATCGGGATTCTCCACGGTCAAAACTTTCTGGTCGTTATCAGTCACGATGACCGGGTCCGCACCGGCTGCAATGCACTTCTTCGTACATGCTTCCGCCGCGGCATTTGCGCCTTTGACGCCGCATTTTGAATCGCTAACCCATCCGTTCACAGTTTGTGCATTGCCGGCAAATGACACCGAAGCCATCAGCAGAATGAACGCGCACGCAAGAAACAACACGAGAAGTTTTCGCATGTCAGCCTCCTTGGATTTCCCACACAGTGATGCGATCTCTGAACTCTACCACAAGAACCGCCAAGCCTGCCTGCAGCTCACGTCGATTCCGGTATATGATGTCGGGCAATGCGTTAACCCCGGCAGGAGGGATCTAAAAGTGTTTCGCCACCGAAAATCATCGACGCTCCCACTCGTTCTCGGCCTTCTGCTATTGGCAGCGGCGACTTTTGCCCAGGAATCCGCAACACCGCTCCTCAAGCTGCAAAGTTCGAAAGCCGATCTGAATCTTGATACGAATGTCGTGCACGGCCAGGGTATGACTGGCATCACCTACGGCAAGTCCGGAGACGTGTTCAGTTACCCCAGTTCGCTTGCGTGCCTGGTGGTCTATGGCGACGGCAAATTTGTCATCGAGAAACGGGAAGAACCAACGTTGGGGAAGCCCAAAATCAAGACCGCCGAAGGCACCTTGGACGCCAACGATCTTCAGCACCTGAAGTCAATACTCGATGATGACAATCTCAAGAAAATCGTCACGCCAAAAGCGCCCGAGATGCCCAACAACGCGACCCTCCGCGAGGTTGAGAGCATAGATGCCCAGATCGATCGTGCGGGAACGGTGCAAAGCATAACCACGATTAAGGAGCGCCTGAAAATGGGCGCGAGCGAATTTGGTGGCGTAACCAATGGAATGGATACCTACCTTGACAACGGGGCGCCGTTCCAAAAGACACTAAATCCTCTTCTGGAGTGGTTCGAGGGCCTTGAAAAGAAAAACAAGTCTGACTTCAAGGACGCGAAGCCACGATACTGTGCACCGATGAACCTCGGCTAACCATGACACGACCAATCGCATTTCTCCTTATGCTGGGGTTTGAATTCACAGCAGCCGCGAGCTCCGGCCAACTCCCGGTCCATCCCACTCTCAAGATATTCATCAACGAAGTCGAGCCGGGGGTTATGTCGTCCCCACAGTACTGCACGCTTGTGTTCGCCGACCACCATTTTCATTCCGAGCAAGCGGACATTCGACAAGGCGAGAGGACGGACCGCAAGGTTTACGAGGGTCAACTCTCTGAGAATGACTGGAACGATTTGGTCGCGATAATCGACAGCGAGGCCTTTCGCGACCTCAAGGTTCCGCGAACTGTTCCGCCGCTGGTCATGCAGGATACCCATCCCTACACGATAAGCGTGGCCCGAGATGACAACTTCCAGAATATGGAGTTTCTGGACCAGAAAAGTCTGAAGCCGTACGAAGCCCAGATAAAGCCATTGCTGCATTGGTGGAAGTCACTTCGCAAACGACACACACCTGAATCGAGCGCGCCGCCCGATCCAAGGTGTAAGCTCGACAGCGCCCACGTGGTTTTCGCTCAGTAGCAAAGCCGACCGCTACTTACCGTTCTTGGCATTCCCCGTAGCGGGTTTCTGCGGAGGATCGGGAGCGACGTAGACCACTTCTCCCGGCCGCGTGTAGTGCAACTGCTCACGCGCTTCTTTCTCGATCGCCGCCGGGTCAGATTTCAGCGACCTGATCTGATCCGCGTACTCGCTATTTTCCTTTTGCAGTTGGTCGACTTGGCTCTGCAGCGCCTTCATCTCCGCCCGCTTCTGCCGATAGACCACCATGCCGTTGGCCCCAAACATCGCGTGCAGCAACAACCCCATAATCAGCAGAAGTGCAGCCGCGGTTCCCAGCCGACGCCACTCCAACGCGAGCCACGACCATACCGGACGTGTCCGTTCTACCCACCGCGCCGCGACGGCCTCCGCTTTCGGAGCTTGTTCCCTCGCCTGACCCATCGCCTGGTCGATCGCTGCGCGCAGGCCTTCCTCGCCCCGTGGAAGGATGCGTACTCGCGACGGCGGTCCTAATCGAAGATCCATGCTTTCGCCGCCTCGCTTAATTTCGCGAGGCCTTCCCTGCTGCGCGCTTCGCTGTATACGCGCACTACTGGTTCCGTCCCCGAAAGCCGGTAGCATACCCACGATCCGTCGGCGAGTACGAGTTTGAGTCCGTCCGTTCTCACCGCCTGTGCAACTTTGGTGCCATGAAACTCGCCCGGATCGCTACGTAACTTTTCAGTAAACTTCTCTTTTACTTCCGGCGTCAAGCGGAAGTTCTCCCGCAATGGATAAAAGGAACCAACTTTAGCAAATAGGTTGGCCAGTTGTTTGCCCGGGGATGCGCCTCGCCGGGCGACCATCTCGCAGCAAAGTAGGCCGGCCAGCACGCCGTCTTTCTCGGGAACATGCTTGCGGATCGAGAGCCCCGCGCTTTCTTCACCTCCGATTAGAATTTTGTCCCGCTTGATCAGCTCGCCGATATATTTGAACCCCACCGGTGTCTCGTACAGTTCGATTCCATGTTTTTCGGCAAGCGCGTTGATGAGATTCGTAGTCGCAACCGATTTGCCGACTCCGTTTTTCCATCCCCGGCTCTCGACCAGATAATCAAACAGCAAAGCGATGATGTAGTTCGGCTGCATGAAGGTGCCGTCTTCATCGACAATCCCAAAGCGATCCGCATCGCCATCGGTTGCGATGCCAATTGATGCTCCAATCTCGCGCATCTTCACCCGCAAGTCGTCCAGCAGGTGATCGTCCGGCTCGGGCGCATGTCCGCCAAAGAGCACATCGCGCGTATCATGCACAGTGGCGACCGTCACCCCGCACTCACGCAACAACGCATCTGAATATCCGCGCGCAGAGCCCCACATCGGATCAAACGCAATCTTGATGTCCGCCTTCTTGATCGCATCAAGATCGACGATCTCGCGCAAGCGGGAGAGATACATGCGTCGCGGATCGATTGACTGCAATTCGCCTCGCGCAGCATGCGGTGCCTCCGGATTGGCATCGAACTCCCCAATCGCGGCCTCAATCGCCTTCGTCACCTCAGGAAGCGCTGGCGCTCCATCCGGCGTCGAGAACTTGATCCCGTTATATTCCGGCGGATTGTGTGACGCCGTGAAATTAATCGCCCCGTCGGCTTTTGACTGGATCACCGCATACGAAATCGCGGGCGTGGGAGCAGGTTCCGCGATAACCAGTGGCATGATTCTGTAGCTCGATAAAATTTCAGCAGCTATTCCGCAGAAGCTTTCGCCCAGAAATCGCGGATCGCGCCCCACAATCACCTTCGGCGCCTTCGATTTCTGCGACGATACATAGCGCGCGATTCCGTGTACCGCCCGACTGACGTTGGTAAAAGTAAAATCCTCCGCCATCACCGCTCGCCACCCCGAAGTGCCAAACTTGATTTGCGTCACCATCAGCTCCCTCGTATGCTTCGAGTGAAACTCGAATCTTCGATTTTATATGACCGACAAACGGCTCGTTCTCACCACCTGCACTTCGCTCGAAGAAGCACGTTCGATTGCGCACTCGCTGGTCGAACACCGGCTCGCAGCCTGCGTCAACATCGTCCCTCAAATCGAATCTGTGTATCGCTGGCAAGGCAAGATAGAGTCGACAACCGAGTGGCTGCTCGTGATCAAGACAACGGCGGGCGTTTTTTCCGATCTGCGCGAAGCTCTGGGTAAGCTGCATTCCTACGAACTTCCCGAATGTATCGAAATCGCTATCGAAGATGGAAGCCCTGCATACCTCGACTGGCTTGGGCAGTCAGTGCGCTAACCGAATCGCCTTGTTGCAGCTTACTCTGGCTTGCGCGCACGAAGATTGAGTCGCCAATAATCGAGTGTCCACGGCGGCTCATCACTTGTGGCGGCATCTACGAGTTGACGGATGAACGCCGTACGAAGCAGTTCGGTCGGCAAAAGCTCAAGGTGCCGATGCAACACAAACGTTCGCAAGTACTCAGCAAACTCCCGATCACTGGGCGCGGTAAAGTTCGCCTGCTCCAGTCCCGTCTCGACGTTCTCGAAACCGGCATCGCGAAGACGAGCGGCTGCGCTATCAGCGTCAGAGAAAAACCACGGCTCGGGGAAGGCTCCCAGCCAGTTCGAAAACTCGGAGGTCTGCGCGAGCGCCCGCACTCGCCGGCGCAGCCGATCAAGATTCGGACCACCGCCGCATTGCGCATGCAGCCAGCCACTGGGACGCAACGCGTCATATAAATTGCGAAACAACGCATAGTGGTCAAGCACCCAGTGAAATGATGCAGTGCTGAAGATTCCATCAAAACAGTTTCGGAAGGGAAGCGCCGCGAGATCACCGGCGACAAATTCGGCACAATCGCCAAAATCCGGCGTAAGATTCTGCCGCGCGTGGAGCACCATGTTGCGCGAAAGATCGAGTCCTACGACACGGCCGCACGGAAGGTTCGTCAGCAGAATTCGCGTCAGTTTCCCACTGCCGCAGCCGGCATCCAGCAGACATTCGTCGCCCCGCAGCCGAAGTTGGCTCAGAACGCGCTGTCCCCACTGAAATTGCGGCGCTGACACGCGATGGTATTCGGCAGCGTTCCACTCGCGGGAATTTGTTTCTTCAGACATCCGTTCACAGAAAAAGAGGGAAGCGGAATTCGTGCGACGATAAAAGCTTGCCTCGTCAGGCGGCGAGATTTAAATCGCCTCCAGCGCCTGATCGAGATCCCCGATAATATCGCCCACATCCTCGATACCAACCGAGATACGGACGAGCCCATCCGTAATGCCGATCTTCCGCCGCCCGTCATCGCCTAAAGCCGCATGAGTCATCGTTGCTGGATGCGAAATCAAAGTCTCGACGCCGCCGAGCGACTCCGCCAGCGAGCATACCCGAACCTTGCGCAGCATCTTGTTCGCGTTCGCCAGTGATCCCGTTTCAAAAGCAATCATCGATCCAAAGCCTGCCATCTGCCGCCTGGCCAGTTCGTGCTGTGGATGGTCCGCCAATCCGGGATAAAACACCTTATGTACTTTTTTGTGCTTCGCAAGATACTCGGCAACCTTGCGGCCATTGCAGTCGTGCTGCAACATGCGAACCGCCAAAGTCTTGACGCCCCGAAGAATCAGCCAACACTCGAAGGGCGAAAGAATCGCGCCCGCTGCCTTCTGAAGAAACGCCAGCTTTTCCGCCTGCTCTGGCTTGGTGCAAACCACGACTCCGCCTAATCCATCGCTGTGTCCGTTCAGAAATTTCGTGGTCGAATGGACCACCATGTCGGCGCCAAATTCGATCGGACGCTGAAAATAGGGCGACATGAAAGTGTTATCGACGACCACCTCGACGCCATGCCGGTGGCTCAGTTCGCTAATCGCGCGCAGATCGCAGAGCTGCATCAGCGGGTTGGTCGGCGTCTCCAGAAAAATCAGCCGAGTGTTCTTCTGAAACGCCCGCTCAACACTCCCGGCGTCGGAGGTATCAACGTAACTAAACGTCAGCCCGAAATGAGTGAAGACCTGATTGAACAGCCGCGGAGTCCCGCCGTAAAGATTGTGCCCGGCGATGATGTGATCTCCCGCTTTGAGCGTGGTCACGATGGCATTGATCGCCGCCATCCCGCTGCCAAACACGCGCGCTGCCGTTCCGCCTTCAAGCGCCGCCAGGTTCATTTCCAACCGGTCGCGGGTCGGATTCGAGACACGCGCATATTCGTAACCTTTGTTTTTTCCGATCTCTTCCTGCACGTAAGTGGACGTCGGGTAGATCGGCGCGCTGACAGCACCCGTCAGAGGATCGGGCTCTTGTCCGACGTGGATGGCACGGGTCGCAAAGCCCGACGCTTTAGAGGTCAAAGGGATCTCCTATATGAGTTTAGCTTGAGATTAGTAGACACACGGCTCGCCGTGTCTTGCTGAGAGCCGCACACTCACCGAATCGACGCGAGCCAACCCCAATGCGCTTTTATATCCCGCCTTCAAAAATTTTCTTCGACAAATATCGCTCGGCCGAGTCTGGAATCAGCGTGACCACACGCTTCCCTGCTCCAAGCCGCTTTGCGATTTCGAGCGCCGCGTAGACGTTGGCGCCGGAACTCGACCCTCCGAGCACGCCCTCGCGCGCCGCCAACTCTTTCACCATCCCAAAAGCCTGGTCGTCCGTCACCATCATCACTTCATCGCAAACCGAACGGTCAAAATTCCCTGGAATGAAAGTGTTGCCAATCCCTTCCACCTTATGCGGACCCGGCTTTCCGCCACCGAGAATCGATCCCTGCGTCTCGACTGCTACTGCATGAACCTGGGCGATCCGCTCTTTTAGAAAACGCGCAACTCCACTGAATGTTCCCGCCGTTCCGCAACCGACGGTGATCGCGTCAATGCGACCATCCATCTGTTCAAAGATTTCTCGTGCGGTAGTTTCGTAGTGATAATCCGTGTTGGCGGGATTGTCAAACTGCGCGGCCAGAAACGCCCCTGGATCAGATGCCAGCAAGTCCTTCGCGCGCTGGATCGCGCCTTGCATGCCCTCGGCCTCGGGAGTGCGGGTCACTTCCGCGCCCAGGGCCCGCATGATGATGACCTTCTCCTCTGAGAATTTCTCGGGCACGAACAAACGCACCTTATACCCGCGGCTCACGCCGATGAGTGCCAGGCCGATTCCCGTATTCCCCGCGGTGGCTTCAATGACCGTGCCGCCTGGTTTCAACTTGCTCTCGCGTTCGGCCTGCTCGATTAAGCCAATCGCGGCGCGATCTTTCAAGCTGCCGCCGGGGTTGAGGTACTCAAGCTTGACGAAAACATCGGCTGATCCCGCGGGAGGCAGCCTCTTCAACTGCAGCATCGGCGTTTCACCGACAAGCTTCGATATATCGTCGCTGATCCGCAGGCGTGAGTTTGCAATGATGGAAGGCACACTCCAGAGTAAGGAACCAGCAGGCGCAGCGTCAATGCAAGGATTGTGTAATTCTGCAATCTGGTAACCAGAAATCCCAACCCACTTCCGTCAGCCCCGGTGTTCCTGCTCGTCCATTCACCAATTATCGATCGCCGGGAAGATCTCTATTGCTCCACCGACGCAGTCTCTGGCGTGGCGTAGTACCCACTCTTCGTACGGACGGTGAGTTTATGGTAGAGTTGCGAACGGGCTTCCACTTTCACTTGACGATAGCCGCCCTGGTTTTTCGGCGTCGACGGCTTGTATCCAATCGTGTATTGAGTTCGGATATCGTGCGCCACAGTGCGGCTGATGGCATCCACTTCATCCAGCGTTTTCGGGAAAAACGCAATCCCGCCCGTCCTGTCGGACATGATCTGCAGCGCCCGTTTCGCGTGCTTTGGATGATCTTCGCCCTCCATCAGGCCAATGGAGTAAATCGTGGGCCCGCCGTCACCCTGCAGTCGCCGTACCGCCTGCTCGAGCGTCTCGGAGCTCTCGTTGTCGTCGCCGTCGGTCACCACAAAAATGACTTTCTTCTCCAGCTTTGCCTCTTTCTTCAAATGATCCGCCGAGGCTACAACGGCATCGTAAAGAGCAGTTCCCCCGCGAGCCTCGATTTTCTCCAGCCCTTCTTTGAGTTTGGCGATATTCGAGGTGAAATCCTGGTCGAGGTAGTACTCGTCGTTGAAATTGACGATGAAAACCTCATCGTCGGAATTCGACGCGCGCATGAGATTCAGAGCCGCGTCATTCACCTTCTGGCGCTTCTCACGCATCGAGCCCGAGTTGTCGACGACGATGCCCATCGCGACCGGAATATCTTCGTGCCGGAACGAGGTGATGGTTTGCGGATGTCCATCCTCAAAAACGGTGAAGTCGCCTTTGTTGAGGTTGGTGACAATGTGTTGCTTGTCGTCAACGACCGTGGCGTGAAGCACCACCTCATCAACCTGCTTGCGGAAGACAAAGACGCCATTGTCGGCATCGTCCGGAGCTTGAGCACTCGCAGAGTTCGCGGGGACGGTCGGGGTCGCCGGCGGAGAACCAGCCGCTGCTACTGAAGCCGCTTGATTCGGCGTTCCCGTTTGCGCCACACACCCGACTGCCAAGAGCATTGTTAGAAGAAAGAGGATCGGCAGAGAAACTTTATTCCGTCGGCGCATAATAACCCGTCTTAGCGTAGACCCGGAGCGGCGGCAAGCCTTTTGGCGGTAAGAGTTTCACCTTTATCTTACGCCATTTGCCATCCCGCACTGGATTCTTAGGACGGTATCCGATCACGTATTGGTTGCGCAACTCGATCCCAATTTTTGTCGAAACATCCGCCAGGTCGTTCGGGTTATCGATGGTAAACGCCCTTCCACCGGTCAGTTCCGTGATATCGCTGAGCAAGGCAGGTCCCAGCCGTTCTTCCTCGGTCGGGAAATAATGATCGTAGATGCCGATGGCGTAGATGAGAACGTCAGCTTCTTTTACCATCGATTTGATTTCGCCCTCGGTATAGCGACTATGGTTGTCGCCGCCATCGGAAATAATGAGCAGCGCTTTCTTCGGATACTTCGCCTCGCGCATCTTCGTGATGCCCAGGTAAATCGCATCCAGCAGCGCCGTTCGGCCCTTGGGAATCGTATAAAGAAGCCGGCTCTGGATTTCATCCACCGAGTTGGTGAAATCGCAAATCTGCTCGGGCTTGTCGGCGAAGGTAATCATGAAGAACTCGTCTTGCGGATTCGCTGTCTTGAAAAACTCAATCACCGCTTCGCGGGCGCGCTCGATCTTGCTGCCCATGCTTCCGCTCATGTCAAAGATCACCCCAATCGATACCGGAGCGTCTTCGCTGGAAAAACTCTTGATCTCCTGCCGTTCTTTGTCCTCGAAAAGATTGAAATTGTCGCGGTCAAGGCCGGTAACGAGCCGGTTCATCGGATCGGTAATGGTCACTGGCACGAGCACCATGTCGACGTCTACTTTGAGGGGCTTGGTGTGCGTCACCAACGCCGGATTGATGTCAAGATCCTTCGGCGCCGGCGGCATGACGCGCGGAACGATGTGGACGTCTTCAACGGAAGACTGAGCGACAACCGGGAGGACACTGCACACAGCAACCAGCAGAAGTACCGCGAAGCAGAACGGAGCCGAGAACTGTTTGCCGTACCGCATAGGCCCCACAAACCCGCGCTTTCAGGGAAGGACGTCCAGTCCCAAAAGGGCGGCCCACAGCAAGCTCTACTGAGCCGGATACTAGCACATTCTTGAAAAAGTGTTGTCACCTTTTCGCTGGCGGAGCCTTAGATTCCGAGGAATGATAAAAGGTGGTTGGGTTTGTGCGCATATTTTTTCTCCCTTTTCGTCTCAGGCGAGACCGCTCTCGCCCCTGCTACAATTCTGCCTTCGCGCTTTATGGCAATGATTTCCCCATTCCGGGCCTGGCGCTATGATCCCGAACGCGTTCCCGTCCCCCAGGTTGTGACCCAACCCTACGACAAAATCACCTCTGCGATGCAGGAGCGCTACTATCAGGCCAGCCCCTACAATCTGGTGCGGATCATCCTCGGCAAGCGCTTTCCCGAGGATGGAGAGTCTGAAAACGTATATACACGGGCCGCAGAATCCTTCCAGAACTGGCGCCAGACGGGCATCTTGCGGCGCGATCGCGAACGTTCTATCTACTGCTATTCCCAGACGTTCCGAATCCCGGGAAGCGACGCGCAATCCGAGCGGCGCGGCTTCATCGCTCTCGGCCGCATCGAGGACTATTCCGCCCAGGTCGTCTTCCGCCACGAACAAACCCTGGCCAAACCAAAGGCGGACCGGCTAGACCTGCTGCGCGCAAATCGAGCCCATTTCGGCCAGATCTTCATGCTCTACGGCGGATCGGGCAAAGTTGATGCCCTGCTCGACTCGGCCGCTGGTAAATCCCCAGAGATCGAAGTCACCGACGAATACGAAGTCGTGCACCGCGTCTGGAGGATCTCGGATGCCGCGCTCATCGCCTCGGTTCAAGAGAAGATGCGCGACAAGAAGCTGATCATCGCCGACGGCCATCACCGCTACGAGACTGCCCTCGCATATCGCAATGAACGTCGCGGCGCAGCCGAAACCGGATCGGGCATTCCGACCCCTTACGACTCGGTCATGATGACCTTCGTCGATATGGACTGCCCCGGCCTGGTCATTCTTCCCACGCACCGCCTCGTTTTCGGACTGCCGCACTTTACCGCGGCGCAATTTCAAGCCGACGCGCGCAAGTTCTTCAACGTCGAGGAGGTCGATGCTGATATCGATGCTGCTCGCGCCACGGCCATCCTGCGTAATGCCGGCCACGCGGGAACGGCCTTGCTCGTTGCGACCGCCGGCCGCGCATTCCTTCTGCATACGCCGAAGTCGATCGGCACGAGCCTGTTTGGCAAACTTGCTCTGCGCCAACAAGCGCTCGACGTGGTGCAATTGCATAAGTGCCTGCTCGAGGGAGTTCTGAATATCTCCGACGAAGCCATCCGCAATCAAGAACATGTCTCGTACGCGCGCGAAGCCTCCGATGCGCTCGCGCAGGTACAAAGCGGAAAGGCGCAAGCGGCGTTCCTGATGAATCCGGTGTGCATCGAGCAGGTCCGCAATATTGCCTTTGCCGGCGAAGTGTTGCCGCAGAAGTCCACCGATTTCTACCCCAAGCTGCTAAGCGGGCTGACGATTTATGCTCTGGAGTAGCAAATTGGAGTTCCCGGTTCATCTTTCCCGATTCTCACCGGATTGCAGTTTGCTGAGAACCGAGAAGTGGAAACCGCAAACCAGGTTTTAGCAAGTGCCCTTCATCGCAACGAACGAGATTTTGACGAAAAAGATTCTGGCCGCCCTGCTGGTGGTTTTGACGCTTCTGTCCGCGGCGCCTTCCGCGAACGAAAAGCAGATCTCCGTCTATTCTCCGGTTGCAATCTATGCGCTTCCCGTGCTCGAACGAGCGGGCCACGAGTACGTTGGCCTGCTCGAACTTCTCGAGCCGCTTGGCCGCGTCAGCAGCGAGGCCAACGGCCGCTCGTTGAAACTTCGTTACAACGCGATCGACGCTGAGTTCGTGGCCGGCAAGACGCGAGCCATGATTCACGGCCGCGCTTTCGATTTCTCGGCACCGTTCCTCATCGAAAACTCGCGCGGATTAGTCCCTCTCGCTTCGCTCGGCATGCTGCTGCCGCGGTTTCTGGGAACGCAAGTCAACTGGCACGAGGGCGGCCGCCGCTTATTCATTGGCGGCGTCGGGATACAGATCAGCTTCCAGCTCGACCCAACCAACCCTGCGCGGTTGGAGGTCAATTTCAGCGCGCCCGTCGATCCGACCATCTCCACCGAACCGGGCCGGCTTCGGATGGTCTTTAAACGCGATGCGGTCGTCTCTCCCGGAAGCCAGTCGATTTCCTTCGATAACAAGATCATCCAGCAAGCCAGCTACTCCGAAGACAACGGTGATGCCGAATTGGACATAGCCGCCAACGAGCCGCTGATGGCCACTTTCGGCAACGATCGGCGGACGATCACCGTCTCGGCAGTCGCGCCGGCAACGGTCACGAATGGATCGCCCGCCGCGCCGAACGGCGGCGGCCAACAGCCTTCCTCGCCCAGTCAGCCAGCCGCGAATAGTCCGGGCGGCGGCAATAACAGCGTCGCGCATCGCATGATCGCCGTCGTCGATGCCGCGCACGGCGGCGACGAACGTGGTGCGGCCTTGACCGACACGCTGGCCGAAAAAGACGTCACGCTAGGCTTTGCGCGCCTGCTGAGGCATGAACTCAATATTCGCGGCTTCGCGGTTCTCATGCTGCGCGACAGCGACACGACTTTGACTATCGACCAACGCGCTGCGGCGGCCAATACCGCACACGCTGCCATCTACATCAGCCTGCACGCTGCTTCGCAAGGGAACGGGGCTCGTGTCTATACCGCTTTGCTTCCGGTGGAAGATCCGAGCAACGGAGTCTTTCATCCCTGGAATGCGGCGCAAGCGCCGGCTTTGCCCATCAGCAAAATGGTGGCGGCGGCGATCGTCACCAGCCTGCAAGGCAAAGATTTTCCGGCGCGAGGATTCTCGGCGTCCTTGCGACCGCTGAATAATGTCTTCATGCCGGCTGTCGCGGTCGAGCTTGCGCCGGGACCGAATGGCATCTCGGACGTGACTTCAGCCAATTATCAGCAGCGAGCGGCGGCGGCGATTGCCGATGCAGTGGTCTCGCTCCGCGACCGACTGGGAGTGCAACCATGAAGCTCCTCACCGCAACGCGTGGGTTATGACGAGACGATCGGGGCATCGATTCATGGGATCATCGGGTGATTCAAATTCTAGAACGGAGTTCAGATCGCCCAATGGCCCGATCAAGCGACTGTGCCGCGAGGTGCGATCATGATTCCTCGTTATTTGCTGATTGCCGTTGCGGTGCTGCTGGCGGCCGTTATATCGATGGGCGTCTATCTTCGCCACATGCAGCGGCGCGCGGTGGAGGTTGCGTCTCTGGCGGCGGATGCGTCGCCGGTTGCGCCTCCGGCATCGGGACCGACCGAAACGGTCACTCTCTACGTGGCTGATGATGCGGCAGGGATGCTGCGCGCGCAGTCGGCACAGATTCCGCTTCCGGGAGGACGCCAGCAACGAGCCGAGGAGTTGTTGCGGGCGCTGCTTCGGATATACCAGCGGCCGGGAGCGGCGCATCCTTTGGCGGCGGGGTCCGACATCCGCAGCATTTACCTGGTCGATCCGGGAGCGGCGGTCATCGATCTGAACGCCGTGTTCGCCGACGAGCATCTTTCAGGCATTCTCAGCGAACAGCTGACGGTGGATTCGCTGGTGGAAACGCTGGCCATGAATGTTCCGGGAATTCAGCGGGTGAACATCCTGGTCGAAGGCAAGCCGCGGGACACGCTGGCGGGACACGTGGATCTGACACAGTCGTTCGATGTGGCGGCCGTGGAACAGGCCAGCAGTCAGTAGGTGCACCAGGTACCCCCTACCTACCCCTATTTTTGACTATTTAGAATCATAGACTTGGAGGGGTACTTTGCAAAGTATTCAAGAATAATAACTTATATGTAAAGTATTCAAACATAATGACTTAATTCGCGATTGCTGCTTACTGTTCGATTACTCTATCGTGGTGTCCAAAATTTTTTCTCTTGCCGCTCTTTTAGAATCATGATCTTAGCTGGAAAATCCTTCCAGGTCTTTGGGTCTAAAGGGGTTATTCGTAAAGTATTCCGGAATAAGGAGTTAGTAAAATTGGTCGATTCTGACTTGGGATGCTCGGTTTGGGTTGTCAAAGAGCTCCGGCCTTTGTGAGGTCGGGATTGGGAGCCGTCCTGGGACGGACACACTTCGACCATGATACGGATCGCTCGTTATTTTCGCTGAGTCGGTTAGTCATTATGGTGTGACCGGCTCGATGCGCTGGTCGTGGGTTAGGCTGAGTTTGTTTGAAGAACTTTAGTCCAGAGCCACAAGCGGAGGGAACCGGTCATGATAGGGAAGTTACGATTTTTGGGTTTGGATGTCCATGCCGAAACGATAACCGTGGCAGTAGCAGAGGCGGATGGAGAGGTTCGCAGCCTGGAAACGATTGCCAACCGCGAAGAGTCGATCCGCAAGTTGATCAGGAAACTTGGACCGGTCGAGCATCTGCGGGCCTGCTATGAAGCGGGCCCGACGGGGTTCGTACTTTACTGGCAGCTGACGCAGTTGGGAGTCAAGTGCGATGTGGTGGCGCCGTCGCTGGTTCCGAAAAAGCCTGGGGACAAGGTGAAGACCGACCGGCGGGACGCTTTGAAGCTGGCACGGAGTCACCGCTCCGGCGATCTGACCGCAGTGTGGGTGCCGGATGAGGCATCGGAAGCCTTACGCGATCTTGTCCGGCAACGGGAGGCAGCCAAGCAGGATCAGCTGCGCGCGAAGCATCGGCTGACCAAGTTCCTGCTCCGTACGGGCCAGCGTCGTCCGTTGGGAGTGAAGGCGTGGACGGAACGTTACGTGGAGTGGGTCCAGCAGGTGCGCTACACACATCCGGCGCGGGAGGCCACGTTGCTCGATTGTCTGAACGAAGTTCAGCACATGGAAGAACGAGTCAAGCGGTTGGAGCAGTCGATTGTGGAAGTGATTCAGCTGGCTCCCGTGCCGATGCAGGATGAGGTTCGCGGTTTACAGGCATTGCGCGGTATTGCGCATATCTCGGCAGTCACGATTGCTGTCGAGCTGGGCAACATCACCTCCCGCTTCGAGCGCGCGCGGGATCTGATGGGGTATAGCGGAGCCTTTCCCAGCGAAGACTCCAGCGGCGAGCGTATTCGAAGAGGCGGCATTACCAAGTCAGGTAACGCGCACCTCAGACGCATCGTGGTCGAATCGGCCTGGAGCTATCGACACCGGCCTGCAATCGGAGCCCGGTTGCGCAAGCGACAGGAAGGACTTCCGGCAGAAATTACCGAGATTGCATGGAAAGCACAGAACCGCCTGCACAAGCGCTACATGACGCTGATGGCTCGAGGCAAGGAGCAGAGAAAGACCATGACGGCAGTCGCACGCGAGCTGTTGGGCTTCATCTGGGCCATCGGGATCAAGGCCGAAGCGTCCTGCAAACTACAACTGGCGGCATGAGGGGAACCGAAAGAACAAAAGCAAAGACTTTCCGAATAAGGAAAAAGCAAAAACGATTCAACCAATGAACAACGCTCTCCAATTCGAGGACAGGGTCAGCCGCAGCCGGAGCAAGCACGAAGGAGAATCCTCGGCTTCCCTATGCGACAGGCCTAGCCGGATTCGCGCACTTAGTCAGAGGCAGCTCCCGACGGATCATGATTATGCGGTTCCGACCCGCGAATATCAGCTTGATCAATCGTCGCCATTACCTGCCTCGGCTGCTGCTGATCCTGTCCTCGAAAAGACAAATGCAAAAACCACCCCAACGATTCGAAGATGTTGACAGGGTCACACCATATCAGGGAGGCGGCGGATTCCGGAGCAAAGGCAAAGCAAGCCGGGAGGGGTGCCTGCGCGGCAGAATGAGCTTGCGAAAAACCCAAGAATGACGCGCAGTGGTATCCCACCTTTCGAAAAGCGCGAAAGGTGGCCCTCGGCCGACATGAGTTACAAGGATAGGACGGCCCCGACTGTTAGAATTTCAGTCCGATGATCTTTCGCAGCGATAACCGCAGTCCTGATCAGATACGTCCGGTTAACATCGTTCCCGACTTTATCTCCACGGCCGAGGGATCGGCGTTGATTGAGATGGGGAACACGCGCGTCATTTGCACGGCGTCGATCGAAGAGACAGTGCCTCCGTTCTTGCGCAACTCGGGCAAGGGATGGATTTCTGGGGAATATGGAATGCTTCCACGATCAACTTTGACCCGGTCGGCGCGAGAGGCGGCCAAGGGAAAGCAGAGCGGACGCACGCAGGAGATTCAGAGGCTGATTGGACGGTCGCTACGCGCGGTGGCTGACTTGAAGCGGCTCGGCGAACGCACGATATGGATCGACTGCGACGTGATCCAGGCGGACGGTGGGACGCGCACGGCTTCGATCACGGGAGCGTTTGTGGCGCTCGGGCTGGCGATGCAACGGCTGGTCGATGCGGGAACGCTGACAGCAGCTCCGATCAGGGATTTTGTGGCGGCGATCAGCGTGGGTATTGTGGATGGCGAAGCGCTCCTCGACCTGAATTATGAGGAGGATTCGCGGGCTGATGTGGATATGAACTTCGTGATGACGGCGGGCAACAAGATTGTCGAATTGCAGGCGACGGCCGAGCATCAGGTGTTTGATGACGCACAACTGGCGAAGATGATGACGCTGGCTCGGCAGGGCGTACGGTCGCTGATTGCGAAGCAGCAGTCGCTGCTGGGGATGCTGGCTCTGCGGCAGTAGTCGGGGAGAGAGGAATGGGCATTTTGCGGGGAACCGCAGAGCTTTGCTCGGATGATAAAGCGTTAACTGCAGATCCCTCGCTTCGCTCGGGATGACAAGTCTTATGGGCAGTTCGAGATGACAAATCTACGGCTCGTTCGGGATGACAAGTGTTATGGGGATGACAAGGCTGGAAGAGTCGTGCTGGCCATGGTGGGACGCGTCCTTTTGCGGGAAACTGTTTATGTTCAGGGGTGGGTGCGTGGTTTAGAATTGCTGGTTGCTATCCGCACTAATTAGGAGGATTTATGAAACTTACTCCCGGCAAACTCGCCGGCATGAAGGCTGTATCGAATGAACGCGGCGTGATTGCCGCGGCTGCCATGGACCAGCGCGGCTCGCTGCAGAAGTCGCTGGCCAAGGAAAAAGGCTCGCCCGTCTCAGACGAGATGATGGAAGAGTTCAAGATTCTGGTAAGCGAGGTGCTGACGCCACATGCCAGCGCGATTCTGCTCGATCCGGAGTGGGGGTTACCGGCTTCGAAGCGGCGCGCCAAGAACGCCGGGCTTTTGCTGGCGTACGAAAAGACGGGCTATGACAAGACGGGGCCGGGACGGTTGCCGGACCTGCTTGATCTGTGGTCGGCGCGGCGACTGAAAGAAGCGGGTGCGGATTGCGTGAAGATTCTACTTTATTACACGCCGGATGATCCGAAGGACGTAAACGAGAGGAAACATGCATGGGTGGAGCGGATCGGCGACGAGTGCCGCGCCAATGACATTCCTTTCTTTCTTGAGTTTGTCGGATATGAAGAAAGCGCGGACGAAAAAGGTCTGGATTACGCGAAGAAGAAACCGCACATTGTCACGGAGAGCATGCGTGAGTTCAGCAAGCCGCGCTATGGAGTCGACGTGCTCAAGGTGGAAGTGCCGGTGAACATGAAGTTCGTCGAAGGGACGAAATCATTTGGCGGGACAAAGGCGTATACGAAGAAAGAAGCGATTGAACTGTTCCACACGGCGGCAAATGTGGCTACGAAGCCGTTCATCTATCTTTCGGCGGGCGTGAGCAATGCGGAGTTTAGCGAGACGCTTGAACTGGCGGGAGAATCGGGCGTGAAGTTCAATGGTGTGCTGTGCGGACGCGCGACGTGGAAGGATGGGATTCCGATTTACGCGAAACAGGGCGCGGCAGCGTTCCGGAAATGGCTGGAGACCGAGGGCGTGAAGAACATCAACAACGTCAACGGCAAACTGAAAGCCGCAACTTCGTGGTATTCGATCTACGAGGTGGAACCGGCGCTCGCCCACGTGTAGCTTTTGATTGTTTCGAAGCGCGGAGGCGAGTCTTCGGACCCGCCTTTGTTCGTTAGCCCAGCATTGTGGCGGAGCGCTGTTGTTGTCGATGTTTTGTTCTGCTTAGTTTGAACTTCGGGAATTTCATGGCTGACCGCAAAACTGCTCTCATTACCGACGCGTCGTTTGGCATCGGGTTGGAATTTGCGCGCATTTTTGCGGGCGAGGGCTACAACCTGGTTCTGGTTGCGCGCAGCGCCGACAAACTGCGGCAACTGGCGGCTGAACTGGAGAAGGCGAACGGCACACGGTCGCTGATTCTTGCGGCTGACTTGAGTGAGCCGGGAGCACCCGCGTATGTGCTCGATCAGACGACGCGCGCCGATATCGATGTCGATGTGCTAGTGAACAACGCAGGTTTTGGACAGTATGGGCTGTTCGCCGAGAACGATCTGGAGGAATGTCTGCGGCAGATTCAGCTTAACGTGACGGCGCTCACGCATCTGACGCGGCTGTATCTTCCGGCGATGATCGAGAGGGCGAAGACGGAGCGGAAAAGTGAAGGGATCCTGAACGTGGCGTCTACCGCAGCGTTTCAGCCGGGGCCATTGATGGCTGTGTATTTCGCCACCAAGGCGTACGTCCTGCATTTGTCGGAGGCATTGGCGAATGAACTTCAGGGGACGGGAGTTACGGTTACGTGCCTGTGTCCGGGAGCGACGGCTACGGAGTTCCACAAGCGGGCGAATGCGACGGGCATGAAGCTGCTGAAGTTTGGATCGATGGACGCGCGGACGGTTGCCGAGGACGGTTATCGCGCGTTCGTGGCGGGAAAGCCGGTGGTGATTTCGGGAGTGAAGAATTGGCTGCTGGCGCAGGGGGTGCGCTTCGCGCCGCGGCGGCTGGTGACGGCGATTGCGCGGAAGACGCAGGAAGAGTAACTCGCGGCGGGACAGGCGTATCCGGCTCGCGGAAATACTAAATGCTGGGAGACGATTTTCGGCACATCTCTACTGAAGAACTTCTTTCGGCAGCTCGCGACCTTCCAATGCGGCCTGCACACGGCTATGTTTCCGGCTGTAGGTGAAGTAGACAACCAAGCCGATGATGAGCCAGATGATCAGCCGCGCCCAGTTCACCCAGCCGAGCTTGTACATCATGTAGCCATTGAAAATGATACCCATGACTGGAACAAACGGCACCCACGGCGTCCGGAAAGGACGAGGCTGACCGGGATTGGTGTGGCGGAGGGCCATGACCGCGATACAGACGATCACAAAAGCGAGCAGGGTTCCGATGTTCACCATTTTTCCGATATCGTCGATCGGGGTCAGGCTGCCAACGATTGCGGCCAGCAAACCGACGAGCATCGTGTTCTTCCAGGGCGTCCGGAAACGCTCGTGAATGTCGGCAAAGAATTTCTTGGGCAGAAGCCCGTCGTTGGCCATCGAATACAACACGCGAGTCTGCCCAAGAAGCATGACGAGCATCACGCTGGTGAGACCGGCGAGCGCGCCCAGGGTAATGATGTGGGACGCGCCGATAAGGCCGCGATCGAGGAAAGCGCGCGCAAGCGGCGCTTCGATGTTGACCTCTCTCCACGGGACCATGCCGGTCAGAACGGCAGCGACCGCGATATACAGGACGGTGCAGACCAGAAGAGAAGCGATGATGCCGATGGGAAGATCACGCTGGGGATTCTTTGCCTCCTGAGCGGTAGTAGAGACGGCATCGAATCCGATGTAGGCGAAGAAGATGTAAGCGGCTCCGGCGCCGATACCGGAGAAACCGAAAGGCGCGAAACTAGCCCAGTCCGATCCCCAGTTGCTGACGTTGATGTAGCGGATGCCCAGCCCAATGATAAAGAGAACAACTCCAACCTTGATGGTGACGATGGTGGCATTGAAGCGGGCGCTTTCTTTGATGCCTACGACCAGAATCGCCGTGATCACCAGCGCGATTACGAAGGCAGGCACGTTGATGCCGATTTCATATCCGAACAGATGCGGGGCGTTCAAAAGAATATGAGCTCTATGCACCAGCTCGGGCGATTGCGCTGCCATGATGTCGGTTATTTTGTTAAGAAAAGCCTGGGTACCGGGCACGAGGGTGGAATCGGAGGCCTGCGCCATCTGGCGCGCGACTATTTTCTCCGCCTCGCTGATTCCGGTCCAATGATCGTAGGCGAGCCACAATGGCATCCTGATGTGGAAAATATCAAGGAGTTCGATAAAGTGGTTGGACCAGCCGGAGGATACTGTGCTCGCGCCCATGGCGTATTCGAGCGTGAGATCCCAGCCGATAATCCAGGCAAAGATCTCGCCCAGGGTGGCGTACGCGTAGGTGTAGGCGCTGCCCGCCAACGGAATCATCGCCGCGAACTCCGCGTAGCATAGAGCTGCGAAAGCGCAGCCCAACCCGGAGAGCACAAAGGAGAGCATCAGTCCCGGGCCGGCATAGTGAGCTCCCAATCCGGCGAGGACGAAGATTCCAGCTCCAATCACCGCTCCGACGCCGAGCGCGGTCAGCTGAAATACGCCCAACGTGCGCTTCAAACTGTGCGAGCCGGTCTCCCGCGCCTCCTCCATGAGCTGCTCAAGCGGCTTTTTCGCAAAAAGGTCAGTCATCCGTAGCGTGTCTCCTATCAATTAGACCGAAGTCGTCTGGGTTCGCGGGCGCCAGATGTAGTACACCGGAATGCCCAGCAGGACGATGAATAATCCCGGCCAGGTGTATTGCGGTTTGTAGCGTAACAATACCACGTCAATAAACAAAGCCATCACGATATAGATGGCGGGCAGAACGGGGTATCCGACGGCCTTGTACGGACGTTCGGCTTCGGGATGGGTGCGGCGCAAAACGAAGAGTCCGAAGATGGTGAGGATGTAGAACACGAGCACCGCAAAAATAATGTAGTCGAGTAGCTGGCCGTAGCTGCCCGAGATGCAGAGCACACAGGTCCAAACCATCTGCACCATCAGAGAAATGACTGGCGTCTTATAGGTGGGATGCAGTTTGGCGACGTTGCGAAAAAACAGGCCGTCTTTGGCCATGGCGTAGTAGACACGGGCACCGGAGAGAATCAGCCCGTTGCAGCAGCCGAAGCCGGAAACCATGATGGCGATGGCCATGAGGCCTCCGCCAGCGGAGCCGAACATCTGGGTCATGACGGCGGTGGCGACACGATCTTCACGGGCGAATTGGATGCCGCGCTCGAGCAGCGTGGTTCCGGTGGGACTGCCGAGGAGCGGCAGCGTGCTGAGATAAATAAAGTTGCAGGCAACATATAACGCGATGACCACGCCGGTGCCGAGGGCGAGCGACAGCGGGAGATTGCGGCTGGGATTCTTGACCTCGCCGGCGGTGAAGGTAACGTTGTTCCAGGCATCGGCGGAGAAGAGCGATCCGACCTGCGCGATGGCGAGGACGGTGAGGGTGGAGACGATCACGCCTCCGCCGAGGTCATGCAAAGTGCCTACACCGGCATTGTGCCAGAAGTTTGCGCCGAAATTGGCGGCGATCGCTCTCGCGTTGCGGCCGAGAAAAATTCCGAAGAGGACGAGGCCGAGCAGGGCGGCAACTTTTGCGCCGGTGAAGATGTTCTGGATGAAAGCGCCGGTCTTGACGCCGAAGATATTGATGATGGAGAGCACGATCACGATCAGAATGGCGACGAGGTTCTGCGTGTTCAACCCAACATCCATGCCGCCGAGCGTCATGGGGCCGATGGCGAACTTCGGGACGGTCCAGAGATGGATGATCCAATGCGTGGAGGAGATGGCGGGCCAGAAGATGCCGAGGAATTTGCCGAAAGCCACGCCTACGGCGGCGATTGTGCCGGTTTGAATCACGAGGAATAGAGTCCAGCCGTAGAGAAATCCCCAGAGCGGGCCGAGGGATTCGCGGAGATAGACATATTGGCCGCCGGCGCGGGGCATCATGGCGGCGAGTTCGCCGTAGGTAAGCGCGCCGACGATGGTCAAAAAACCGGTGATGAGCCAGGCGCCGATGAGGAGAGCGGGCGAGGCGACTTCGCGGGAAATTTCGGCGGAGACGATGAAGATGCCGGAGCCGATCATCGATCCCATGACCAGCATGGTGGCGCTGGTGAGGCCGAGACCTTTGACGAGCTCTTTATCCTGATGAGTGTGACGCTCCCAATCGCTGACGGGTGCGATGGGAGCTGGCGGTTGAACCTTGGTACTCACGAACCTCCTCGTGAATCGCGTTGCAAAAAATGTTCGCTATGAGCGAACTGCAGATCCCTCACTTCGTTCGGGATGACAAACCCCTTCACTGCAGATCCCTCACTTCGCTCGAAATGACAAACCCTCCACTGCAGATCCCTCACTTCGCTCGAAATGACAAACCCTCCACTGCAGATCCCTCGCTCCGCTCGGGATGACAACAACTCATGGAGCCGGTCGCTCGGGATGACAAATTTAACGAATTACACTTTACCCTAGAGCCCGCAAAAATTCTTCTGCCGATTTACTGGGATCCCGTATCAAGTCGGATATCACGGCTACGGCGTCGGCTCCGGCATCGATGACGGAACGGGCGTTGGCGCGGGTGATGCCGCCGATTGCGACTAGGGGCTTGCGAGTTAGTTCGCGGGCACGGCGAACACCGGCGAGTCCTACGACGGGATCAGGGTTGGCTTTGCTGGTGGTGTCGAAGACGGGTCCGATGGCGAGGTAGTCAGCGGTTGTTTTATCGGCTTCCGTGAGCTGTTCGGGATTGTGGGTGGACACTCCGAGCAGGCGAGTGGGACCGATAATGCGCCTGGCGGAGTCGGGAGAGAGATCGTCCTGGCCGACGTGGAGGCCGTCGAAAGCGGCGGCGAGGCAGAGATCGGCGCGGTCGTTCATGATGAGCTTGATGGTGGGGCTGAGGTGCGATCTGAGTTCGCGGGCCTGGTCGAGCATTTGGTGCACGTTGCCGGACTTGTTGCGGTATTGGAGAAGAGTGCAACCGGCGGCGGCCAGCGCATCGGCGGCGGCGAACATGGCGTCGTCGTTCGCGAAACAACTGGGGTCGAGGATTGGGTAGAGGCGGGGGAGAGGCATTTTGGAGAGTGTTTACTGGTTGATTATGGTATATCCGGCTCCTAATTGTTAAAGCTTTTTGCCGGCACAATCCGGCCCGTAAGAAGAAAGGTTTTAGGTCAAAGACAGCGGACAAGAATGTCCGCTCCACACGTGCTTATGTTTCTTCTCTATCCACTTTCGGTCCATCCTCCAGACGGTGCAGCAGCGGTGCCCAGGATAGCGCCAAAAAGGCGGTGCGAACCTAGGGCACCCGGCCACCAGGCTGCGCTAGATTCTGCAGTACATATGTCAACACTATTGTTGACATATAATGTTACGAAACTCTTTTTGCCGGGGTTTCGGTCCTGTCGAGCCGGAAAGCCACTCGTTGCTGGACCATGATCGCTAGCAGCCGGAAACTTCTGGAGGAATCAGTATGAGTCTTGCCGCAACGATTCTCATAATATTCGCTCAGTTGGCACAGGCGCCGGCAACATTCGACCTGTCCGCTGAGTTCTCTTTTCGCGACAATCCCAACAAGGTTTGGCAGTACGGGTATTCTGCCACTAATTCTTTGGCGCCCGATCAGTTTCGCCTCGACATGCGATCTGATCGAGTCGACATGCAATGTGACTCCACGGGTTCAATTGGTTTCTGGCACCCCGCCGCGAATAACGGACCGGGTCCGGGCTATTATCCGTACGTTGCTTACAACACTGCCAAAGAGCCCAAAGTGGGCTGCAAAGGATGGGCCGTGCGTCCCGGCGAGATCGCCATGGAAGGCAGCAATAGCGGTCAGTACAGCCTGGTGCGGTTCGTGGCGCCTGTCGCTGGAACCTACAAGGTAAGTGCCCAATTTGAGGGCATCCACTACGGATTATCAACGACCGACGTCCATGTGCTGCACAATGCCATGTCTCTATTCGACGCCGATATCGACGGTTACGGCGGCGACCCAGCCTTTCACAAGGTGCAGGGGGCGAACCCGACGGCGAGCTATTCAGGACAGGTTGAATTGAAAGCCAACGACACCGTGACCTTTGCCGTAGGGTACGGAAAAGACAAAACAAATTCCGGTGACACCACCGGCCTCTTTGCTCGAGTCGTATTGCTGGCTGCCGCACCGGGCCACAAGCGGTAGACGCTGCCGTCCGTCACCGGTGCCGGGAAGGCAATTCAAGAAAACTCCCATCTGCAAATTGACCTAAAATCGCGATCTCATCATCAAGCTACTTCCCTTTCGCCAGAAATCTCTCGATGAAGCTGGTGTCGAAGTTGCCGGCGCGGAAGTCGGGGTCGGCCAGGATGCGGCGATGCAGGGGGATGGTGGTGTAGATTCCTTCCACGATAAACATTTCGAGGGCGCGGCTCATGCGCGAGATGGCTTCGCTGCGATCTTTGCCGCGGACCACCAGCTTCGCTATCAGCGAATCATAATAAGGAGGGATCGTGCCTTCGGCGTAGGCGGCGGTGTCGATGCGGACGCCGGTGCCTCCCGGAGGATTGAAGGTGGTGATTTTGCCGGCTGAGGGGGTGAACTTCTCGGGATGCTCGGCGTTGATGCGGCATTCGATCGCGTGTCCGCGATGAATGATGGGACCTTGCAATACATCGGCCAGCTTTTCGCCGGCAGCGATCATGATCTGACTCTTGACCAGATCAACGTCGGTGACCATCTCGGTCACGGGATGTTCGACCTGGATGCGCGTATTCATCTCGATGAAGTAGAGACGACTCTGTTGGTCCATGAGAAATTCGATGGTACCGGCGTTGTGGTAGCCGACCTGGCTGAGCGTTTTGCTCAGGATTTCTCCGATTTCCTTGCGGAGCTCGGGGGTTACGCGGACCGATGGCGACTCTTCGAGCAGCTTCTGATGGCGGCGCTGAATGGAGCACTCGCGCTCTCCGAGGCTGATTACGCTGCCGTGCTCGTCGCCGAGCACCTGAAATTCGATGTGGCGCGGATGCTCGACATAGCGTTCGAGATAGAGGTCTCCGTTGCCGAAGGCGGCCGCGGCTTCGGATTGCGCCTGGCGGTAGAGGCCGGGCAATTCCTCTTCGTTGCGAACGATGCGCATACCGCGGCCGCCGCCGCCAGCAGTGGCTTTGAGGATGACCGGAAATTCAACTTTGCGGGCCCATTCCAGCGCTTCCGCTTCGGAGGCGACTATGCCATCGGAACCGGGAAGAATGGGCACGCCGTGCTGCTTCATGGCGGCGCGGGCTTTTTCTTTTTCGCCCATCAGGCGGATGACATCGGGCGGGGGTCCGATGAACTTGATGTGGCAGGCGCGACAGACCTCGGCGAAATTGGCGTTTTCGGAGAGCAAGCCGTAGCCGGGATGGATGGCGTCGACGTTGGCGATCTCAGCGGCGCTGATCACCGCCGGAATGTTGAGATAACTCAGGGCCAGTTGCGGAGGTCCGATGCAGATGGCTTCGTCGGCAAAACGCACGTGCAGGGAATTGCGGTCGGCCTCGCTGTAGATGGCGACGGAGCGGATGCCGAGCTCCTTGCAGGCGCAAATTACGCGCAGGGCAATCTCGCCGCGATTCGCCACCAGAATTTTCTTGAACATCATCTGCCTGGAATGACCTGCCTGGGACAATATGCCTGGGATAATCTTCCCGAGATCCGCCCGGGGAGTTGACTCGAGCGTACCCGCATCATTTGGCCGGCCGGACGGCGAACAGTTCCTGGCCGTACTCGATGGGCTGGCCGTTGGCGACGAGCTTTTTGAGCAATTCTCCGGCCACGTCGCATTCAATTTCGTTCATAAGCTTCATCGCTTCGACGATGCACAAGACCTGGCCCACTTCCAGGGTGTCGCCGACTTTGACGAAGGGCGGAGATCCGGGCGAAGGCGATTCGTAGAACGTGCCCACGATCGGCGACTTCACAATGTGGACGTTCTCCTCGGGCGCGGGCGTAATGGCATGGGAAGCCGCATCGACGTGCGCGGACGGCCCAGCCGCGGCCGGGGGAACGGCAACGGGCGTGGAGTGAATCGCGATATAACGCGAGTCAGGCAAGGGCGCGGGTGGCGGTTCGGCGGCGCGCTTGATCTTTACTTTGACATCGCCGCGCTCCAGTTCAAACTCGGCAATGTCTTTTTCTATGAGGAACTCGATGAGTTCTTTCAGCTCTTTTTGATTCATGTATACGGCGGGTTCCGCTTTGGTCTCGTCTCAGGTGGGGCGGCGAAGCATTGCTCCACCGGACGGCACAGAGCCCCGTCCCCACACTCTTTCTTTCTCTAAATCTCAGTCTTTAAGTTTCAGTGACTGCTACATCACAGCCAGTTCTTTATCCGTGGGCGTCAGGGGTTCGCACCCTGAAGAGGTCACTACTACCACGTCTTCGATTCGCACGCCCCACTTGCCGGGGACATACGCTCCGGGTTCGATAGTAACCACCATTCCGGGTTCAAGTCTCTGGCCCTGACCAGCCGCCAGCCTGGGCGCCTCGTGAATCTCTAATCCTAAACCATGGCCGGTCGAATGCGTGAAATAACGGGCCAGTTTGTGCTTGCGCAGCACACGCCTCGCGGCGCCATCGACTTCAGCGCAGGTGACTCCCGGACGGACGGCCGCGATTGCTGCCAATTGCGCTTCCAGAACGCACTCATACAGTTCCCGAGCTTCGTTCGAGGGCAGCCCGACGTGTACGGTGCGAGTACGATCTGAACAATAACCGGCGAGTATAACACCAAAGTCGCAGACGACGAACCCACGGCGGGGGATGCGAGCGGTTGAGGCGCGTCCGTGGATAATTGCTGAACGAGGCCCGGAGGCGAGGATGGTGGGAAACGACATGCCCTCGGCACCGGCGCAACGAGCTGCGTATTCCATGGCGGCGGCGACTTCGAGTTCAGTCGCGCTGGGCCGAATTTTCTTACAGGCGATCGGGAAAAGAGTGGCACCGAGTTCGACGGCGCGGCGGATGCAGAGGATCTCGGCAGCATCTTTCACCATGCGGGCGCGTTCGATCAGAGGGGGCGCGGAACGCAGGCGGAGCTTTTTCTTCAGCATGGACTGGAGACGATCGCGCATGCCGGCGGTGATTGATTCAGGTTCGATGCCGACGGTTGGCAAGCTCTTTCGCGGGGCGGCTAGGTATTCCGCGGCTGCCAGCAGCGGAGATGTTTTTGCAATCGCAATCCTGGCGGCGCTGACTTCTTCGTGGGCCTGGGTGCGGTAGCGTCCGTCAGTGAAGAGGATTGAGTCTTGATGGAAGACGAGCAAAGCGGCGGCGCTGCCGGTGAATCCGCAGAGATAGCGGACATTGGGAAGATGGGTGACGAGGAGGGAATCGAGCGCGTTCTCTGCGAGTTCAGAGCGAAGACGGCGCAGGCGTCCGGCGTGATCCGTGGCGATGGCGCCCATGGGCAGGAGAGTAACAGAGGGGTCGCCGCCTTCGGAGGAAGGCGAGGGACGCCTGGCGCCAGCGGACACGAGCAAGCCCGCCCGAACCGAGGTTAGGTAGGACGGGCAGTTCGTGGACGTCAGGTTGAGATTAGGGGTCTTATTGCTCGTCGATGGTCGCCGCGATTGGGCTAACTCCTGTGCTTGGCGTTACTATTACGATAATCTGGTCGCCGCTCTGTACGCTATATGTAGACGTCGTATTGCTGCAAGTAACAAGTTGATATCCACTCGTAGGTAGTGAGCATGAAATTGACGTCTCTATGGGAGAAGTCCCGGTCTTAGGGTTTACCCACACATTCACGGTGCCCCCGAAAGCATATGGCTGCGCGGGGATTTGCTCCTGCTTTACATATAAGTTCTTCAACGTTCCTGTCTTGGTTAGGACCTGTCCAAAGTACGGCTGGACTGGCGTTCCGGGTCCCCAAACACAATCCGAATCCGAAGTTTGTCCCATCCCGAACAAAATGAAGGCAGATGCATAGGAGTTACTGCCGCACCAGCCGAGGGTCGGGGTTGTCGTCGTAGCTGTGGTGGCAAGGTCGATTGTGGCTGTAAGAGGACTCATATATTGTTCGCTGGGCGGCGTGGCGACTGCCATAACGCGATCGCCGGCTACGACAGAGTAGGTGCTCGAAGTATTGTGACACGTGTAAAAGGCGCTCGTGTAGAAGGACGGTGTACATGTGATCGGAGTTTGCACGGCGGCCCCGCCCGTTTTAGGGCTCACCCAGATACTAACTGTTCCTCCCATAGCGGCGCTGTTTAGCTCAAATTGTTTAACGTACAGATTCTCAAGTGTGCCGTTCTGTCTCACAAGGGTTCCGAGCAGTGCACTGGGATGCGTTGCGCCGGGCGAAAATGCGAGGTAGGTGCAACCGTGCGTGGAACTTTGTCCAAGCCCATCCAGTACGAACGGCGCATTGAAGGTCGACACGGTATCGCAGTACCCTCCCATGGATGTGGTGGTCTGACCCAGAGCTGCGAAAGTCAGCAGGCTGAAAACGACGAAAGAAAGAGCAAACGTGCACTTCATGGTAGTATCTCCTGCTCTATGGAACTGGAGCAGAGAACTTATAACATAATCTTTAGGAAATGCAAGAACTCTTCAATATCTTCGCGGAGGCAGGCGAATTTGTTAAATACGATCTTATATCCGGCAGTCTTTTGAAGACCTTGAAAAAAGCAAAACCGCCGGTCTCTCGGCGGGTTCTCCGAGAAAGCCGGCGGCGTTGGCTAGGTTAACTTCGCGCTTAGGTTTGAATGATGCGCGGAGTAATGAAGAAGATCAGTTCCTGGTCAGAGCTAGTGACCACGCGATGCTTGAACAGGTTGCCAAGGTACGGGATGTCACCGAGCAGGGGCACCTGCGAGACGCTCAACGAGTTCTGCGTTTGAATGATGCCGCCGATCACCACCGTACCGCCATCGGTGACGAGCACCTGAGTGGTGGCCTGTTGCGTATCGAGGGTTGGGTTGCCCAAGACTTCGTTGCCGAAGTCAGGCAGCGTGTTCTCCACATCGACGTTGAGGAAGATGGTGCCTTCCGACGTGATCTGCGGAGTGACGGTGAGACGGAGGAACGCGTCGACGTAGGTAACCGTCGGAGGACCATTCAACTGTGCCGCCGTTACAACCGGCACTCGCACACCCTGCTTTACCACCGCTTGAATGTTGTTCTGCGTGACTACGCGCGGACGAGACAGAACCTTCAAAAGGCCGCGAGACTCCGCCGCCGTGAGGATCACGTCGATCCGCATATTGTTGGTGGCGTTTATGAATTGCAGACCGCTGGTCGGGCCGGTAGAGCCAAGGTTCGAAAACAGAGGAACCTGGGTTCCAGATGACGGAGTGCCGACAACGGGATACAAGGGATTGTTTACCTGCGAGCCAGCGGTGATCGGCGAGACGCCAACGGAATTCACGCCACCGACGCCGGTGGTGCCGTTACCCCAGCCGAGTCCGATTTGGGTGCCGATGTCGCGAGCGAAATTACGCGTCGCGGCCACGACGCGGGCCTCGATCTCGACTTCCTGCGTTTTGCGGTCCATCTGCTGGAGGATGCGGTCAATCTGGGGCAGAACGCTTGGAATGTCGTCGACGATGACCGCGTTGGTGCGTTCGTCGGCGACGATGTTGCCGCGCTGACTCAGGAATTTCTTGAGCGGCAGGATGAGGTCTTTGGCGTGCGCGTAGCTGAGGAAGCGGGTGATGGTGACTTTGTCAACCGCCTGGGCCTCGGCGTCAATCTCAGCGCGCCGGTTTTCCGCTTCTTTCCGCAAGGTTTCGACGGTGGCGATGCGAAGGACGTTGCCGTCGAGCTGGCGGGAAAGGTCATTATTCTTGAGGACGATGTCGAGCGCCTGATCCCACGGCACATCGTCGAGCACGATGGTCAGGGTACCGTGAACCATGGGATCGAGGACGACGTTCAATCCGCTGATCTCGTGAATGAGGCGGAAGAAATCTTTCAGGTCGACATCTTTAAGATTTACCGAGATCGGCTCGCCTGTGTATTTGGGCCCAGTCTTTGCCGGCTTCTGTTCCATCTGGATTTTCTGCTCGGCGGCGAGATTCACGGCCGGTTGAATGGCCTGGCCCATGGCCGCGTTGGCATTGGTGGCGACCAGTTGCGCAGCGGTCTTGTCGGCAAAGCGGCTGGCCGCTTCCTCGGCCTTGGCGGCCGGGACATCGGTCGTGTCAGCCTTGTGGGTAAATTTCGGCTCGATGAAGGCATAGTCGGTCGCCTTCTCGGTGCCGGCGGCTGGAGCCGTCGCGGGAGCTGAAATTGCCGGAGCCAAAGGAGCCGGAGCCGTGGCCAGCGCCACTTGCGGCGGCGCTATCGCGGCCACCGAATTTACGGCCGGCGCGACTTGGCGATGGGCAACCGCAGCATCATGAATGTTCAACACGAAGCTGCCGTCGGGAGATGCCACGAGTTCATGCTGGCTGTTTTCAGCAAGGTCGCGGTTGGCGAGGTCGACGACCACGCGGGTGGTCGGCGGCACTTGTCCGCTCATACCGATGCGGACGTCTTTCACGCCGTCCCGGCCAACGGTGATGCGGCTCTCGGCCGTCGCCATCACGGTGTTGGGAAAGTCGACGACGATGCGCGCCGGAGAATCGAGCGTGGTCATGCGAGGGGCCAATGAGCCCTTCGCCTTGAACTCGACTCGTAACCCGGCCTGGCCATGGGCGACCTCGAGCTTCTGCAATGCAGCGCTCGGGGCCACTCCCTTGCCCGTCGTGTCAGCCGCGACTGCGTTCGTTATGACGACGAACGCGAGCAGCGGAACCAAGAGACCCAGCAGTTGCTTTCGCATTTCCCTATCTCCCCATGCGGGGCCGTTTCGCCCCCATGTGCTTCTTCGAAATCTTTCTCCAGGCCTAGACCGCCGGAGTCGTAATTTTCTTGATCACTTCCCGGGTAAAGCTCTTGCCCAACCGGTCTTGCAGTGTTTCCTGGAACACGATCGAGTCGCCGGTGATTTTCACGACATAGCCGTTAAACACCGGATCGTTCTCGCGCAGAAAGTACGCTTTGTTCAGTCCATTGCTGACGACGGCGATGAAGCCGCTGTCGGAGTGCACCACCCCGCGCAAATTGATAGCTCCGATTTCGAGGCACTTCTTGCCCGTATTGCAGCCCGACCCGCTCGTATGGTTAACAACAGGACTGAGGAAAGGATCACGGCGGCCATTGGCGGCATATTTGCTATCCGGAACTACCTGGTCTTCGCTGGCGGTCTCGCCTTCCGCCGTTTCCTGGACGCCGTTGCCGGCTTCGGCCGGCGGGTTATCTTTGGGAAGCATGACGGCGGGTTGCGCTGCCGTGCCGCCTACTACTGCGACCGCCCCTAGATGTTTCCTTGGGCCTTCATGGTGCCGGGCATGCATGGGATGGGTCGTGGCGTGGACGGACAACGATGGCGAAGAAGATCTCGGAGGCGCCACAGGCGCGCGTCTGGTCGACTGAGAAATCCCCAGAGCCTGGTTGGAGGCGGCGGTTTCGTGATTGCTCACCGAATTCATGGTGGCGCGCGTGTCCTGGATAATCCTGGGATTCTGAGCCGAGGCCAAGCCCGCGGCCAGCACGCAAACGAGAATTGTGACGGTCGGCTTCATCCTGTCCTCCTACTTCTTCCCCGGTTTTCCGGGCTTGCTGGCCGGCGCAGGCGCAGGCGCAGGATCCAGGTCATGACTGAAATACGTGGTGGTCAAGCAAGTCGCGACAACACTCTCGTTAGGCGCGTACTGGTAGACATGCTTCGCCTTCGCGTCCGATGGCTTGTGGGTCGAGGCGACGAGCAGGTTCGAAACGTTGACGATGCGCTCAAGCTTGCCCAGGCGGTCGAAGAACCCGAGCATGGAGTAGTAGGGACCGTCGAACTCCACCTCGAAGGGCACTTCGCTATAGAACTCTTTGGAGACGACCGGGCGAGCGGTATAGCGGCGGATTTCGACTCCGGCCTTGCGCGCCTCGGCGTCGACCATGCGCATGAAGTTGTCGACCTCTTTATCGTCGGGCACGATGCGCCGCTCGATTTCGAGCTGCTGCTTCAAGCTGGCGACCTGACGCTCGATGTCGGCCAGTTTTGGGCGATAGGCTTCGAGTTCAGCGTTTTCGCGGAGTTTGGCCTGCAGCTTGATTTTCGCCGCATCATTCTGGTCGTGCTGCGATTTATAGACGGTGTAGTAAAGACCGCCGCTCGCGACGACCGCCACCAGTATCAGTATGCCCAGCAGCTTCACACCTGTTAGTTCGCCAAGATTCATAGTCGGTTCCGCCTTTACGACTTCGCCTTTTCGCAGGTCAGCGTGAACTGGAACGCCTGCATATCTTTGATCGTCTCGTCCTGATAACTTTCCTTGATTTCAATGTTGCGGAAGAAGCCGGTCTTCTGCAGATTGGAGATGAGGTTGGCGACGGCATCGCTGCTCAGGGCCGTACCATCGATAGCCACGCTCGCGCCCTGGTCCTTCATGCTATTGAGCCAGACCGCCTCGGTGCCGTTGACCGTGTCTCCGATCATGGCGAGAAGGTTGAGCGGGCCGGTTTGGTTCGCGCGGAGCTGGTCAATCACGTCGACGCGCCGCTTGTAAGCATCGGCTTGCCGTTGGCGCTCCATGTAACGAACCTTGATGTCGGCGAGTTCGCGATTCTTTTGTTCAGCCAGCCGGGCTTGCACTTCAATAGATTTCTTTTCCCGGTCGAGCTGATACCAGTAGCCCGCATTGACGGCGCCCGCGATCAGCAACACGGCAGTTATCTGAACCAGCGGACCGCCCAGGTTGCCGAGATCGAAACTCGGCATACTGATGGCAGGACCTTTCTTGCCTTTCGGTTTCGCACCACCCAGCAGATTGATTCGGATCATAGCTTTTCAAAGCTCCTCAGGGCCAAGCCTACGGCCACTGCTAACTGGCCGGCGTTCTGTTCGACCAGTTCGGCGCCGGCGCCTTCCGCCGGAGCCAGCACCTTCTGAAACGGGTTAAACAACTCAACCGGCATGGAAAACTCCTGGCGCAATGCCTCGACCAGGCCCGGAACCTTGGCCGAACCGCCGGCCAGATAGATCTTCTCGATGTGCTCGCCCGCGGCGCTGGCGCGGAAGAAGTCGAAAGTCTTCTGAATTTCGAGCACGATGATTTCGGTCACCTGCTGCAGGATGGGCGTCTTCGCGTCGTCATGCGTTGTGCCAACCTTGCGGCCGAGTTTCAGCGATTCGGCGTCATCGAAACTGAGATCGAGTTCCTTCTGCAACGAATCCGTGTACTGATGGCCGCCGACCGAAACGTCGCGGGGGAACAGCGGCGTCGTGCCTTTGACGATATTGATATTCATCACGCTCGCACCCAGGTTGAGTAAAGCGACGACCTGCGTGGGAGCGGGCTCGTAGTTAAACTCGTAGCAGTTCTGCAATGCGAGGGCATCGATATCCACGATAGCCGGAGTCTTGCCGGCCATCGAGAGTACGTTGGTGTAGTTCAGGATCTTGTCTTTCTTGACGGCGACGAGGAGCACATCCATGGTCGGGCTGGTCGCGTCATCGGAAAGAATCTGGTAGTCGAGGTTCACATCCGCGAGATCGAAGGGGATATGCTGCGCGGCTTCCTTCTGAATGGTTTCGGCCAGCTCCTGGTCGCTCATGGAGGGCAGCGAGATTTTCTTGACGATGACGGAGTGTCCGCTGACGGCCGTGGCCACCGACTTGGATTTGATCTGGGTATCGGTAAAGAGCTTGGCAATGGCGGCGGAGACCGTGCCCGAGTCGACGATCATGGAATCGACAACGATGTCGGGCGCGATCGGCTCCAAGCCGAGGTGCGCCACTTCGATTCCCGCGCGCGTCTTCTTGAGCTCGACGGCCTTGATGCTCGAGGAGCCCACATCCAGACCCACTATCGTTTTCGATCCCATTCCTAACATGTGCCCGCCCTTCTTTTACGGAAGTTCGTTTACGGAGTTCCGGCAGCCTTCACGGCTGCCTTGACTTTCTTTTTGCCGCGCGGTTCGATTTCCATCGACTGCTCTTCCATCCACTGATCGAGCTTCGATTTTTTGAAGCGCCAGCGATTGCCCAACTTGAACGCCGGAATTTTTTGTTCGTTCACGTACTTGTATAAAGTGTCCGGACTCACCCCCAGATACTGGGAGGCTTGGCGAATGTTCATCACTTCTCGCGAGTCGGCCATTAGCGTTTCATCCCTACGCGTTTCGTGTGTATTTTCGTGTGCTGAGCATATCTCAACCGGAAGGGAGGGCCTCTCCAAGCGAATCTCACGGTTTTATTGGGTTTTATGGGTGTTTTCTGGATTTGGGGAAAAACGGAGTTGCAGCGTGTATCTACCTATTGTGCACATGCAGGTTGCAATTCTATATGTAGTAGGTATCGTGCAAGTTGGGCACCGGTCACACGAGTTGGAGTAACTAAGGTACTAGAGACGGTACGGAAGTACTTGCACGGGCGCGCAAGTTGCTGAAAATGCGGCGACACATTCTGTTTCTTCGATGCGAGATTCGGGTGATTTTCGTGCGTTTTCGGCTTGCATTTTGAGGATCACAGCGCGCAGTTTGCGGCGCTGAGTGAGCCACGTCACTTCTGATTTGAACAAATTCCTTTAGCCTGATCTGTTTTTTGAATCGCAAGATCAAGTTTAAGGAGCGCTCATGAAACTGCTCGTGATTGGTTCGGGCATGATGGGTTCGGCGGCTGCGTACGATATGGCGCGGCAGGATCACGTCGATGCGGTCACACTCGCGGACAACGATGTACGGCGCGCAAAAGATGTCGCGGCACGCGTCAACCGGATTGCAGGGAACAAGAAGGTGCGGGCGGTTGGACTCGATGCAGCAAAGGAAAAAGAAGCGGCGCTGCTGATGAAGGGGCACGATGGCGCGCTTTCGGCGGTTCCGTATCGGTTGAACCTCGGCCTGGCGAAGGCGGCGGTCAGCGTGGGATGCCACTTCGCCGATCTAGGCGGCAACAACACGGTGGTGCGTCAGGAACTGGCGCTCGCCAAGCAGGCCGAGAAGAAAGGCGTAGCGCTGGCGCCCGATTGCGGCCTGTCGCCGGGGATGGCTTCGATTCTCGGCGGTGAACTGGTACGACGACTGGGTGGGCGCGCGGATGCGCTCAAGTTGTACGTTGGCGGCCTGCCAGAGAGGCCGATGCCTCCGTTTCATCATCAGCTTGTGTTCTCGGTTGAAGGGCTGATCAACGAATACGTGGAGCCGGCGCGCATTCTGCGCAGAGGCAAGTTGACCACCATTGAGGCGCTGACCGAGCCCGAGGAATTTCACATGGAGGGTTTCGCGCCGCTGGTGGCGTTTCAGACTTCGGGCGGGACTTCGACTTTGCCTGAAACGGACGGGTAGGTGAATGCTTCGAAAAAACCCTGCGCTATCCGGGGCACTACGATCTGCTTTGCGAATTGAAGGAACTCGGTTTGTTTTCGAGCGAGAAAATGCGCGTGGGCGATGTAGAAGTGGCGCCACGCGCGCTGATGTCGAAGGTGTTCGAAGGGAAATTCGCGGGGAAAGGGCCGGATGTCTGCATCATGCGACTGGAGGCTCACGAATCGATCAAAGCGCCGGGAGTACGCGGGCTGCTGGGCGGGAAGTTGAAAGGCCGGGTAGCGAACTTCACGATGGTCGATCACTATGATCCAAAAAGCGATATGAGCGCCATGATGCTGACGACGGCGTTTCCGGCATCGATCGTCCTGCAGATGATGTGCATGGGACCGGTGAATAAACGGGGCGCAGTTCTGCAGGAGCGAGACGTTCCCGCCGAAACTTTTCTTGAAGAGATCGAGCGCCGGGGAATCAAGATCGAGTATCGGATGGAGTAGGGAACGGTGGCCCTTTTCCGACCGTTACTGGTGATCCTCCTGGCCTAATACGGTGATTTTTGTTTGCGCGCGGAATTTCTTGTAATTGCTGTAGGTCTGTTCGACATCATCGTCGAAGGTCTTGAAGAGCGCGACGCGTGCGTCGAGATGCAGCTGGACGTATTTCGGGAGCCAGACTTCATTGTTTACGCGGGTCAGTTCGATGACGACGCGGGTTCCCTTGTGGATTCTTGCGAGCACGAAGCCGACCGATATGGTGTCGATGGCGGTAACGTCGAGCTTCACCCACTGCTCGTCGGCTTTATCGATCCAGACACGGCCCTTGAATTTGGTAAGCAGTTTGGCGTTGCGGCTTTTGGGCTGATAGCCGGGGCGAGGGTCGCCTTCGAGGACCCAGGTATCGCGTCCGTCGAGCACTTCGGAGCCGATTAAGCGGAAGTTGAACGCGTCAGCGATCTCGAGGACGAATTTGCGATCCTCCTCGCGGTCTTTCTCTTCTTTTGCCAGGCGCTTGCGGCGATCGTCTTCCGATTCGTTCTTGCGTTTGTCGATGATCTTCTGAATCTTCTCGTCTTCTTTCTTTGCCTCGCCGGGGGACAGAGACTTGCCATCTTTCGCGGTCATGCGTTCGACGGGTTCGCCGTAGATTTCCAGAATCTCAGAGGTCGAGGTTTCGGTTTTCTTGACCTCGCCGTGATCGTCAAGTTCACGTCTTTCGACGTGTTCGATGTAGGTGTAATCACGCAGCTGCTTGTCGTTTTCGATGTCCTTTTCTTCGGCGCGGCGGAGCAGTTCGCGGATCTGCCCTGGGGGGACGGCTCCACTGGCATCGGGCTTGAGATCGACGGGCGCCGGAGCAGGGGCGGAGGGACTAGTCTGTTCTTGAGCAAGTGCGGAGGTTGCCGTCAGAAGAAGCAACGCGATTATGATCAGGCTGCGACGCATATCGATGGTTATCTAATATCGATGCTTCGACGTTCGATCAGCGAAGGAAAAGAAATTTGCTTCATGTTACTTCTCCGCACGTTCCAAGCATCCGGCGCGAAATGAGCGTCCGTCGAGGCGATGCAGGCGCTTGGACTGGGCACGCGTTATCAGCGGATAGTGGGAGATGGTCAGCAGATACTCGGCTACGAACCACACGGGCTGCTCGGTGGTCATCCAATGGAGAGCATCGAATCGGCGCAGGTTGACGGGGCGGGAAAAGGTGCGCAGAGTGCGCTCGCCGCGGAGATTGAAATAGGTGTCGAAGTAGCTGAGGGCCAACTCGCGCAGCGACCGATAGACCGGTTCGCGATAACGGCATCCGGTGTAATTCGACTTGGCGACGGCGCCCCAGTGTCCATCAGTGGGATTGCGATAGATGGCAATCACGTGATCGGTGTCGTGCTCGGCTTCCAGGTCGAGAATCAACGGAGGATATCCGATGACGCGCAAGGCCGCGGCCGCGAAAAGCGCTCCTTCATAGCAGTGCGATGTATTTTCACGGAGCACGCGGCGCGGAGACCAAGCGGTGTCGGCGAGGTGGTAAGGCATATCGTCGAGGGCGCGCTGAATTCCATGCGGAGTCTTCAAGGCGCGCAGTTGGCGGAGTTCGGCCGGAGTAAATGCGGGATTCGTGTGATTGTAATTGGCCATTTGTCATGCAGTCTAAATGAATCGTGGCGCGGGCGGTAAATGGGGGGAAATGGAAGGAGACCTCGGGTTCAGCCCAAGGATGATTCGGGATAGAGTTTTTTTAGACACTCGGGACACAGGCCGTGGCTGAAATCAGCTGCCGATCGGCTACGGATGTAGGTTTCCAGAAACTCCCACTCGCCGTCCTCGTTATGGATCTTTTTGCAAGATGCGCAAATCGATAACAAGCCGCTCAGTAACTTCACTTTGCTGAGTGCTTCCTGAAGTTCTGCGATGAGGAGCTCGCGTTCGGCCTGAGCGCGTCTTCTACGGCTGATGTCTCGCAAAATCATCCACGTAAACTGGTTGCCGCGACTATCGGGAAAAACAACCGAAGATACCTCGATGGGAAATGTCGATCCGTCGAGTTGCCGGGCTATCAGCTCACCGTACGCTTTGCCGGTGCGTTTGCGCTCTTCGATCAAACGAGCGAGCGTAGGATCGGAAGGATCGACGATATCTTCTCGTTTGGAGGAGACGATTTGCTCGCGCGTGCGACCTAAAATATGGCAGGCGCTGGAATTGGCGTCTAGAATTCTGCCATCTGGCGAGGTAAGAAGAATCCCGTCGATGCTGTTCTCAAAGAGAAGGCGGTAATGGGCATCGCTGGAATGTAAAAGGTGCTGAGGGTGATCCTGGGAAGATCCGTTTGTTGACATTTGTTCGGGGAACCGAAGATTTTCAAGCCGGATTGCACGCCGATTTTGCCAGCTCACGAAGTTTCGCGCAAGCTAACCCATTGTGCAGGCAACTTCCTGCGATGGCAAGGAGCCTTCTGCAAGTCGGCTTCCTGTCGCCTCGAGCTAGGGCTTGGCTGCCTGTTCCTGAGCGGTCTCCTGCTGATTTTGAGCTTTTTGCCAGTCGGGTGCTGGGTTGTATTCCTTCATCTTCTTGGCGATGGCGTCGGTCTTTTTGCCGAGATCTTTCTGGTAGACGGTACCATCCTCGTTCACGATGAAGGTCATCACGCCAGAGGAGCGGTACTCGGCCGGATAGGCCACGAAGGCGAAGCCTGCGGTCATTTTACCGTCCACAACGTAGTTCTTGGCACCGCCAGGAGCATCTTTTCCCTGAGCCGTCAGGACGTGGAAATAGTAGCCACGGTAAGGAGTCGGAGGGTTATCGCGGCCTTCCGCGTATCCCTCGGAAACGGCCAAGGCCACCAGCGGCCCGATCGGGCTTTGAGGAGCGCCCTCGGTAGCTTTCCAATAGAGACCGTCGTGCTGGTCATCGTCGCTGTAGATCTTGAGCGCGTAATATTTGTATTGGGCGGAGTATTCCTTTTCGGCCGCAACCAATTCCTGACAAACGCGGATCGCCGACATTTCATTGCGGCCAACGCGGCGGTAGAGCACTTCTTTTTCGCCGGCGGCGGTGTCGAAATACCACGAATTGCCCTTCTTGACGATGGGGATGGGCGTCGGCCAGTTTTCAGCTCCGATATACAAGACGGTGGTGCCATCGGGTTCGGTGACCAGACGATGCATCTGCTCGTATTTCTTAACGAAATCAGCGCGGTGGTTGGCATCCTCGGTGTCATCCCCGGAGGAGACAATCTTTTTGCCCTCTGGTCCGAGGATCTCGATCATCGCGTTTTCATCGTTATTCTTCGCGGCCGCAACCAGTGCGCTGGCCGCGGCTTGGGCAGATGAAAAGGTCTTCTGGCCATGTTGCTGCGCGAACGAATGACCGGAAAAACAGACGGTGAAAAGAACAGCAACCGCAGCTATTTTGGAAAGACTAGCAGAGTAGGATCTGTTGACGTCTAGCCTCACAGGGTGCATATGGCTCATCTCCATCTCCAAATTTTCAGGCTACGTTTCTCGGACGGGAGAACGCAGCAAACTTTTCTTCTGGCAAACCTTGCTTAGCGACTGCCGGTTGGCGACGGCAGCGATTAGCGACGGCCCCCACCATGACCGCCTCCTCCGCGCGCGCCTCCTCCGCCACGGGAGAATCCGCCGCCAAAGCTCTCTCGTCCGCGTGACGAGAAGCTTCTGGCCTGGCCGCCACGGTCGATGTGACTGAACGCATCGGAATGCATTCCGCTCTCGCCGCTGGGTTCGGCGTATCCTCGGGCCGCCCGGGTGTTTCCGTTGAAGGGCCGCGCGGTGGCACCGGGATGGTTGTAGACTCCACCGCGGGCGACTCCGCCGTGGTAGAAGTTATTCCGGTTATAGAAGACTGGGCTTCGCGAGTAGTATCGGCCGCGGTTGTACAACACATAGTGGTGATGCCAATCGAATCCCCAATGACCCCATCCCCATCCGAAACCGCCGAACCAGCCGATTCCGAAACCGATTCCGAAGGAGAGATACGGGCCACCGAACCAGATTCCGGGATAGGGATACCAGCCGGGCCAAGCCACGATGGGATATCCGTAACAGAGCCAGGGATCATAGGCCGGAACATAAACGACGTTGGGGTCAGCCGGCTGAATCTCGATGGTTGAGTCTTGGTCGGTGACAACCTGCTGCGGCGTGGTCTTTAGAGTGCCGGCTTGCTGTGCTTTCTTGCGCATCACCTGGATGGCATCCATGACGTCCTGTTGCTGGTTGTAGTAAGCGTCGCCGAGAGATGACGTCCAGGAAAGATTCTTATCCATGTTTCCGAGGACGCTGGGAAAGGCGGTGAGCGCCTTGACGCTGGGATCCCACGGCTGCTGATTTACGGCATCGGCCAGAGCCTGGCCTTTGAGATCGGGATTCGCCTGCAGCCATCGATCGGCCTCGACAACTTCTTCGGGGAAGGTGGATGCGGCTAGAATCTGCGCAACCAGCGAATCGGGATAAAGAGCGATGGGAGCGACGAGGCGCTGTAACTGCTCAGGAGTTTGCGGCTCGTAAGTTGGCGCCGCAGCTTCGGTGCTGGGGGGCGGTGGCGCCTGGTCGGTTTGCGCCGACAGGCCTTGGGGCAAAGTCGCAAACAGCAGCGTTATCGATAACAGGAACGCCAAACCCTGCTTGCCCAATTGAAGCACGACAGGAACTGCGCTGTTTCTAAAAATGCTCATGAACCGGAACCTCCTCTGCATGTGCATATGCTTGAGGCCTCCGATAGGAAAGATGCCAAAATGCGAATTTAGGCTGCAAATTTACTTTTCTAGACAATTTGCAGAGACACTAGCGCAACAATTCTTCGAGATCGAGAGGGCTGTCGATGAGCACGTCAGGAGGAACATCATCGAGGGCGTGGGGAGCGAAGCCGTAGGTTACGCCGCAGGTCCATAAACCAGCGTTGCGTCCGGTCAAAACGTCGATCGAAGAATCTCCTACCATCAGCGCTTCATCTGGAGCGACGCCGGTTTCGTGGAGGATGGTGCGCACTCCCAGCGGGTCGGGCTTTTTGGTGGAAAAGCTGTTGCCGCCATATACGCACAGGAAGAAATCTCCGAGCCCGAGGGCGCGGACGATATCGCGCGAGGGGTTGACGGGCTTGTTGGTCAGAACCGCCATGGATCGATGCAATCCGTTTGAGGAGTTGGCCACGCTCGAGAGCAATTCGGGGATGCCGGCATAAACGGTGGTGTGATCGAGTTTGTGCAGCCGGTAATAACCGAGAAAATATTCCAAAGCGGTTCGCAGCAAGGCCTCGTCGTCGGTGTCGCCGAGCGAGCGGCCGACAAGCGTGGGAGCGCCATCGCCGACATAGCTTGCGATTACGTCGCCGGCCAGTTCGGGGCGTCCGATATGGCGCAACATCGCATTGACGGAATGAATCAAATCAAGGCGCGAATCGATCAGCGTGCCGTCGAGATCAAATACGAGCAAGCGGATGCGATGCGGATCGAAGGGGCGCACGAAGCGGATCATGAGTGTTCAGAATAAACGATTGGGGGAGAACAGTTCTCGGTTCTCAGAAAAGGGTGAGGGGTAGAGCGTGAATGGTCACGAAGTTGCTGGATGCTTGCGGAGGGTCAGAAACCGGGACTTGGGGATCGGGTTGAAAACTGCGGGCTGGGAGGGGAAAGCTGATTTACAATGATGCGGGCTCAAACTCTGTGGGGTGAAAAGGGCGGCATGGCCACGACAAAAGTCGATCCCAAGCTGAACGAATCCAACATTGCAAACGGGGCCCACACTTACCAGGGCTTAACCAGCGAACAACTGATCGATGCGTATCGCATCATGTTCACGTCGCGCCGTGTGGACGACCGCGAGATCATGCTGAAGCGGCAGCAGAAGATTTTCTTTCAGATCTCGGGGGCGGGACACGAAGCGATCGGGGTTGCGGCCGGGTTCACGTTGAAAGCCGGGTACGATTGGTTTTATCCGTATTATCGCGATCGCGCGCTATGCCTTGCGCTGGGGGCGACACCCTATGAGATGTTGCTGCAGGGGGTAGGAGCGGCTGACGATCCCAGTTCTGGTGGTCGGCAGATGCCGTCGCATTGGGCTTATCCGCGGCTGAACATCGTTACGCAGTCTTCGCCGACGGGAACGCAGATTCTGCAAGCAGTGGGCTGCGCGGAGGCGGGACGCTATTTAGCGAACCATCCGGGGGCGGCAAAGAAAGGCGATGGGGATTACCGGCAATTCAAAGACGTCAAGTTTCAGGGCGATGAAATCACTTATGTTTCGCTCGGCGACGGCACGACAAGTGAAGGCGAATTCTGGGAAGCGCTGAACACAGCTTCGAATCGCCGGCTGCCGGTGATTTTCTGTGTGCAAGATAATCAGTATGCGATTTCCGTGCCGGTTGAGGTGCAGACGGCGGGCGGCAATATTTCGCGCTTAGTGTCGGGCTTCCCGAACTTCCATTTCGAAGAAATTGACGGCACCGATCCTTTCGCCGGGTATGCCGCGTTTCAGCGCGCGAGCGAGCACTGCCGGGGAGGGCACGGTCCGGCATTCGTTCATGCGCACGTCATTCGTCCCTATTCGCATTCGTTGTCTGATGACGAGCGCCTTTATCGGCCTGATTCGGAACGGCAGGCAGACGCGGCTCGCGATCCTGTCCACTGCCTGCAGATGTTCTTGCTGCGGGACGGGATACTGGACGAAAAAGGCATCAACAAGATCGAGAAGGAAATCGAAGAACAGCTTCAGGCTGACGCGGATAGGGCTCTGGGAGCGGCGTTTCCGCAGCCGGAAACAATTTACAACTACGTGTATTCGCCGAATCTCGATCCCACCTCGGCGGCATTTGAAACGCAACCGGCGTTGGCCGCTCCCGAGACGGCCGGGGACGGCAAACGCACGACGACCCAAAACAAGACGATGGCGGACCTGATCAACACCGCGCTGCGCGACGAGATGCGGCGCGATGAGCGCATCGTTATCTTCGGCGAAGATGTGGCCGATTGCAGCCGCGAAGAATATCTGAAGCAGAAGCTGGTCAAGGGCAAAGGCGGAGTTTTCAAACTGACGGCGGGCTTGCAAGTTCAGTTCGGGCCCGATCGCGTGTTCAATTCTCCAATTGCGGAAGCGAACATCGTGGGGCGCGCGACGGGCATGGCGACGCGGGGATTGAAGCCGGTGGTCGAGATTCAGTTTTTCGATTACATATGGCCGGCGATGATGCAACTGCGCGACGAACTGCCGGTGATCCGCTGGCGATCGAACAACGCGTTCTCGGCGCCGCTGGTGATTCGGGTGGCGATTGGCGGCTATTTGACGGGCGGCGCGATTTACCACTCGCAATGCGGCGAGAGTATTTTCACGCACATTCCGGGATTGCGGGTGGTGTTTCCGTCGAACGCGCTGGACGCGGCGGGACTGCTGCGAACGGCGATCCGGTGCGACGATCCGGTGCTGTTTCTGGAACACAAACGCCTATACCGCGAAACCTACGGACGGGCGCCGTATCCGGGCCCTGACTACATGATTCCGTTTGGAAAAGCGAAGATAGTTCAGCCCGGGAAGGATCTTACCGTCATCACTTATGGAGCAGTTGTTCCGCGGGCGCTTCAAGCGGCGCAAAAACTCGAGCGGGAACATCACGTAAGCGTGGAACTGATTGATCTGCGCTCGTTGAATCCGTTCGATTGGGATGCGATTGCCGCTTCGGTGAAGAAAACCAATCGCGCGTTGATTGCCTACGAAGACTCGCTCAGCTGGGGATACGGCGCTGAAATCGCGGCCCGCATCGCAGACCAACTTTTCCATCAGCTTGATGCGCCGGTGAAGCGGGTTGCGGCGACGGATACGTTCGTTGCCTATCAGCCGATCCTGGAGAACGCGATTCTGCCGCAGGCGAGCGACCTGTTCCGGGCGATGAAGGAGTTAGCGGAATTCTGAAGATCAGGGCAGCAATAGACTAAGCATTGAGCAGGAGTGGATTTTTCGCTTTGCCGCGAAGCGCTTGATCGAAGGAAACGAGTTTCAAGCCAGACGCGGCGGCGAATGCCAGCAGATAAGCGTCAGCCCATTCCTTGGGCGCGGGACTTCGTCGCCGAGAGTAGGAACGGAACGCCTGTTCCAGCCCAGTTGGCTCATCCAGGAAAACAACGCGCGGGTCGTCAAGCCACCGGTCATAGGTATGCCATGCTTCGGACTGAGTCATTATCTCGGGTCCCATCACAACTTCGGTTGTGAGCAACCGCAGCAAGCTAAGTTGTGTGATACGGCAGAAAGCGAGATGCGAGTCCTCATCAAGTTTCGAAAACCAATGCGCAGCAATGGCGTGATGGAAATGCCTCTCAGCCGTAAGGGCAATCCATACGTTCACATCAGGGAAAAGGAATAATCTCGAAGATCTTGGCATTGTCGAGCGCAACCGTTCCGGGCTGTGTAGAGCGAACCAACGGCAAAGAGACGGGGCGACGACGGCGGGCAGGCTTTAACTGCAGTTCGATTTCGACGCCGCGAAGAATCAGTTCCTTCACGCTCCGGCCTTCCTCGGCCGCCTTGCTCTTGAGGTCGCGGTAGAGGGGATCGGGAATATCCACGGTGGTTCGCATACAAAATTGATTCTACCATATTTATGGCTGCATACCTAGGCAGAAGAACTCTACTTCTTTGCCTTCGACCCGCCTGATCTGCCGCTAAAGGTCAACCCCCAGGGGCCTCCGCCGAAGCAGATGAGCCCGAAGGCGATAGCCATCAGGGCCATGGGAAACTCGTAGCCCATTGGGCCAGTGAGGCCGTTCTTGAAGTGGACCTTCCAGATTGCGACGGTCATTTCGATGAAGAAGGCGAGAGAGAAGAAGCGAGTGAATAAGCCGAGCACGATGGCGATGCCGCCGAAGAATTCCGTTCCGGTGGAAAGATAAGCCATCCAACGAGGAAGGCCGAGCGAGCCGACCATGTCCATGTGGTGATGGAATCCGCCGAAAACCTTGTGATAGCCGTGTGCGATCATGATGGCCCCCAGAACGAACCGCATCACGAGCAGCGCCAGGGGCTGCAACCGATTGAGAGAATTCACATTCACCTCCAGAAATCATTTCAAAATTGCGGATAAGGATAAAGTAGCAGAAAGGCAGGGCTCAGGTCACAGTTCTGGGTCTTAGGCCTCAGGAAGATCTTTTCGAATTGATCGTAAAGCGCATTGCGGTTTGGAATGGATTCTGGTGATCCGAGGGGAGGATGAACTCAATCCGATCTACCATTTTGAGTACGGAGTGCCGTCGCTGCCGATCTGGTCCGATCCGCTGTGGACGCCGATGACGCCGCCTGTGTCTTTCTGCTCGAGCGTCATGATGGTGTCGTCGCTCTCCTCGGGAACCCAGGTATCGACGCTGCCGGTGATGTCCTCAGGAATGCTCGGCATATAACCGGCCGTCACCAAATCCTGCAACGACTGCGGGGCCTTTTGCTTGTCTTGGGCATACTCGTAGATCATGTTGTTCAGGGTTTCGAGATTCTGCCGGAGATTCTCCTCTTTCTGCTCCGTGATGGCATGGCTGTAGAGAGGCATGGCCATCCCCAGCATGATGAGAAGGATCGTGATCACGACCATCATCTCGATCATGGTGAATCCGCGATCGGATCTGCAGGCGCTGCCGGTCATCGTCCTAGTCCCGGTCCTGGTCCTAGTCTTGGCCTGTTTCACGATTCAATGGTCCCACGCCGAATAGGGGCGTCCGTCGGTTGAAACCTCATTCGACCCGCTATGCACGCTCTTGATGCCAGTCTGGTTCGGATCCCAGGCATCTTCCGGATCTTCGGCGTCGGTCTGCCAGGTATTAGCACCGGTGATATCGTTCGGGATGAACTGGACGTATCCGGGCACCAGATCATCAAGCGATTGCGGCGCTTTCTTTTTGTCGAGCGAATACTCCTGAATGGCCTTGTTCAGAGTGGCGAGATCCTGATGAAGCCGGGCTTCCTTGGCACGAACGATGCTCCGGTTGTACATCGGCAGCGCGATCGAGATAAGGATAAGGATCAGGGTGATGACGACGACCATCTCGATCAGCGTGAACCCGCGATCGCGAAACCGATGATTTCGTGCTGTGAAGCTGAACTGCATTTACCGATCCTTATCTAGTCCCTATCTGAATCTGGTCCCTATCTGGCCGTGCCTAAATCAAACCGTTTCTATTTACCAGTCCTTATTTACCAGTCCTTGTACTTGGTGCCGTCCAAAGCCGTGCCGTCGGACTTGGTGTAAATGTCGAACACGTTCTGGCCGCCCCAGGAATCCGAATCTTTATCGTCCTGGGTAGAGCGCATTCCCCAATCCTGTTTGGTCATGGGATCAACCGGAATCCGGCGCAGAAATTTGAGCTTCTTGCCCCCAACATCGACTCCGTTGACCAGGGTATCGAGATCAGGGGGGTAGTTATCGCTTCCGACCTTGGTCTGAAAGGCGCCGCGATCGGCTGCGTCTTTGTAGCGATCGATGGCGTCGCGCATCATCCACAGGTCATAGCGCAACTCGTGCTCGCGCTCGCGATAGACTACGTTTCTAGCGACGGGAACCGCGGCTCCTACCAAAATGACCATGATCGCGGTCGCGACGATCAACTCGATCAGCGTGAAACCATGTTGGCGGCGGCGAATCACGATGCCTGCCTTCTCCAAATGTGTCGAGTGGACCATAACACCTACTGAACCGTGATCGCGGCCTGCGCTCCACTCATGGCGATGGGCTGCATGGCAGGGTCGCGCGCTCCGCCGCGAGTAATGGTGAGAGCCGACTGGCCGGATGCCTTGGCCATGAAGGTGAGGGTCACGACGGCACCCTGACCCGAAACGCCGGGGGCGCCGGGCGGACGGGTGGCGGTAACCTGCAGCGTACCCGTCAAAGGATCGTCACGATGCACCAACGCCACGGGTTGCCCATCTTGGGACAGGAATCCGCCGTTCGATACATTGACGAGTTGCAGTTTGTTGGGATCGTAATTGAGTTGCACGGGCACGGAATAGACATTCTGGCCGCCCGAGATCATGACGTTCACCGTAAAGGTCGAGCCCTTGACTTCGTTCAGAGAGGGCGGATCAAACAGGAATGATCCGGTACCGGTGGGAGCGGCGCTTGGAACCGCTGGACCCTGGGCAGGAGGTTGTTGGGGAACCATTGGCGGAGCGACCGGAGAAGCGGGGACGGCAGCCTGAGGCGCGGGCGCGGCAGGTTTGGTATTTGCGAGTCTCAACTCCAGGGCGTTCGCGGTACCGACATCGAGCATCTCTTCACTGCTAGCTGTATATTCGGGCGCGCGAATGATGTGCGGGGTGAGAACGAATATGAGTTCTTCCTGGGTGTGGTCGGCCGTTTCCTGCGCGAAAAGGTATTTGAAGATTGGGATCGAGGCGAGGCCCGGAATTCCAGTCAGAGACTTCGTCTTCGAATCTTCCATCATGCCGCCGAGGACGCTGACCTCGCCATCTTTCAAACGGATATCGTGTTCGATTTTGCGCTGTCCGATGACCGGCTGGCTGATGCCGCCAATGCTCACGTAGGAGTCCACTTCCGAGACATCCATTGAGAGCTTGAGAGTAACTTCTCCGTCGGCATGGACGCGGGGTGTAATGTCGATATTGACGCCTACATCGAGGTATTGGAACTGAGTGTTAACCAGGGGGTTGATACCGACACCGCCAATGCCGGGCTGGAATGATCCGGTAGCGACGGGCACGCGTTCGCCGATCTTTAAAGTAGCCTTCTGGCCGTCGAGGGCGCGGATCTGAGGATTCTGAATGACCTTGGTGTCATTATCGGCCATCAAGGCGGAGGCGGAAGCCTGAGGAATCGTCACCTGGAAATCGGTGGCGTTGAGATTGGCGATCTGATTCAGGCTGAGGCCGGTCGATCCGGAAGTCGACGTGACCGTCCCGGTGGTGCCACTTCCGGTTGTGCCGGTGGTGGTCGAGGTGTTGAGGTTGTTTTGCAGCTGCACCGTTAGGCTGGTGGGAGGATTGATTCCGAGGGTGTGAGACTTGTCGCGGCTGACCTGCATGACGGCGACGTCGATCATTACTTCCGGCTTCGCCTTGTCGAGGTCATCGACCAACTTCTGCGCGAGGGTCACCTGGTCGGGAGTGCCGCGCACGACGATCGCTCCCTCGGAAGGCAATTGCTGGATCCGGCTGACCTCAAGAATGGTGCGCATCGCGTTCACAACGTCCTGCAATTCGGTGGGCTGAGAAAGATTAGAAAGATAAAAAGTTTTGATGACGTTTTGTTCCAGCTCTTTCCGCTTTGCAGGATTGTCTTGCGCCACAAATATGGTATTGGGTGTTACGGGACGCCAAAAGGTTTTCGTTTCGAGTGAGATCGTCTCCAGCGCCTGGTCGAGGGTGACTCCATTCAATTCGATACGCACCTGGCGCGGGGTGTAATCGGGATCGAAGAGCACATTGATTCCGGCGAGTTTGCCAACCGTTTCGTAGATGACGTTCGATTTTTCGGTGACCTTCAGAGTGATGGGGACATTCGAGATGGGAGCCAGTTCCACTGGCCCCAAGGCCTCTTTCAAGCGTTGTTGCAATAAATTCGGGCCCAAGGCCTGCGGACGCGGATTCGCCGCCTCCTTGATCATCTGCTCGGTACGCTTCAATTCCTGTTGGGCGATGAAGGAAGAAGGATCGGTGTCCAAGGCCTTCTGGAATTCGACGAGGGCTTCGTTCAGCTTGCCGGCGTTGCGCAACAGCTGCCCTTCATGCACCTCCTCGGCACCGGCGTAGAAGCGCGTGCGCTCGAAGGCGGTGCGATATTTCAAATCTTTCGGTTTCAGATTGAAGGCTTGCTTGTAGAAGTTGAAGGCCTGCTCGTAGTTCTGCCGCGCTTCGGCCTCGGCGCCCTTCTCGTAAAACGCCTTGGCGTTATCGACTTTCTTGGCAATAACAGGAAGTCCGAGACAGAGCAGCAACAGCAGACCAGACACAGCCGGACGGATCAGACGTCTCATCAAACAATCCTCATGAAAATCTCTCTCATCGGCGGAGGGCCCCGCCAGACATCGATCGAAGCCTTATCGAACCACCGCAAAACCAAATAAAACAGGCCTTGCGTGGGCCTTCATGCACAAAAAGTAACGGAAAACCGGATTATAGCATCGCTGGAACTGGCACCCGAAGTGCTTGGAGGGCCGATGTTTACACTCATTAGTACCTGTACCCTTGGGACGAACCAGTTCTGGTTTCCGGTCGGCGCAGATATTCTGCCTATCTGAGGACTGGGAAGTGATCCTAGCCCTCGTGTTACTTTGATTTCAGTCCCATGGCGAAGCAGACTACCCACCAAACCCAACCCAATCGAGAGAAGAATCCTCGCCGTCAGCCCACGGCTTCGGGCGAAAAGGATGCCGCCGTAAATAGGAACGCGAGCCACAACTACTTCTTGCTCGAAAAATTCGAGGCTGGAGTTGTATTGACGGGAACCGAAGTGAAGTCGGTAAGGACGGGGAAAACCAATCTCAAGGACGCCTACGGCCTGATCAAGGACGGAGAACTCTGGCTGCTCAACTGCCATATCAGCCCTTATGAGTACGGTAACTATAGCAATCACGCGGCGCTGCGGACCCGGAAACTTTTAGTCCACAAAGAGGAAATTCGCAAACTGATTGGCAAGACCAATCAAAAGGGACTAACGCTGATCCCCACGCGCATGTATTTCAAGAATGGCAAGATCAAGGTAGAACTCGCGCTGGCGAAGGGCAAACAGTTATGGGATAAACGGGAGACTGAACGCCGACGGACCGCCGATAAAGAAGCCCGCGAGGCCATTTCCAGAGGAAGAAACCGGGCCTGAGGGTGTTTGGGGGTCGAGATGCTGCCGTGGGAACGCGTGAGACGAATGCGCAAATGATTGCGGCTTCGAAGGGTGGCGTGCGATACCCCGCGCGTCTTGACGGCGTCACTTGGAATCCCGCGTGCAAATCCTGACGGTTAAAGATCTCCTAAATTGCGCTCTTCGCCGCAAAAACCGGGATATACTAGCTCGACTGTAACCTTCCCCTTCGCACCCTCTTTTCGGATTATGACTCGCGGCATTGCCCCAGCCCGGCTTGGACGGTTTGCGCCGTTGGGCGATAGGCCGCTACTGGCAGTCGTTTTCTGCGGCTTCGTCTTCTTTGGAGCCGCCGGTTTCCCGACTCGCGCCCTCGCGCAGGAGACGGTACGCGTAATTCATGAAGAAAAGCACGACGTCTCGGCTCCCCTGGCCGAACTCGATCAGCTGACGCCTGCACAACCCTACCGTTTTTCGCCGCGCGTGCTGAAAATCCTGCCCACGGCGCCAACCGTCAACGCTCCAGAGTTACTCGAGCCGGACGTGGCTGCGCAGAAAGCATACGGGCCTCCGGTGGCCGCGAATCTGGGGATGAATATTGAGGGACTGGGCCAGGGAGAATACGGATTTCTTCTCGAATATTCTCCGCCCGACACCAATGGAGCGGTGGGGGCAACGCAGTATGTGCAATGGGTGAATGCGGAGTTCGCCGTGTTCGACAAGGCGACGGGCGCGCTGATTGCCGGACCGACTGAAGGCAACGCGCTTTGGCACGGTTTTGGAGGAGGATGCGAAAACAATAACGATGGCGATCCGATTGTGCAATACGACAAAATCGCGAATCGATGGATATTGACGCAGTTTTCGATCAGCACACTTCCGTACACGCAGTGCGTAGCGGTCTCGACTACCAGCGATGCGACGGGAACATACAACCGATACGCGTTTTCGTTTGGCGATACGAATTACTCGGACTATCCGAAACTGGGCGTGTGGCCGGATGCGTATTACATGTCATTCAACGTTTTCGAGAACGGCACTGCTTTCATTGGCGCGAACGCCTGCGCGCTCGACCGCGACGCGATGCTGGCGGGGGATAGCGCAGCAATTGTTTGCTTTCAGCAGCCATCGACGGTGGCCAGCCTGCTGCCGTCGGATATGGATGGAACGATTCCGCCGACGACGGGAGAGCCTGCGTTCTACATGAACTTCGGCAAGAACGTGATTCAGCTCTGGAGCTTTCATGTGGATTTCAATACGCCGACAAACTCGACGTTCACGGGGCCGACGGTGATTCCGGTTGCGACGTTTACGGCGCGCTGTTTCCGCTCTTGCGTGCAACAACCGGGCACCACGCAACGGCTCGACGCGCTTGGCGATCGCCCGATGTATCGGCTTGCTTATCGGCAATTTGCGGATGGGACGGAGGCGCTGACCTTCAATCATTCGATCACTACGGGAATTCGATGGTATGAGATCCGAGATCCCAACGGAACGCCGACTGTCTTCCAGCAAGGGACATTCAGTCCCGATTCAAGCACGCGTTGGATGGGCAGCGTTGCCACGGATCAGTCGGGAGATATGCTGCTCGGGTACAGCGTCTCGAGCAAATCGGTCTACCCTTCGATTTACTTTGCGGGACGGGTTGCCGCTGATGCGCCGGGAACGATGGAGGGCGAACAGCTGATCATGACGGGATCGGGCTCGCAGACGGGTGGCCAGAGCCGGTGGGGCGACTACAGTTCGATGAGCGTCGATCCAGTGGATGACTGCACGTTCTGGTATACGCAGGAGTACATTCCGTCGACGGGCAGCTTCAACTGGAACACTCGCATTGCCAGCGTTATCTTTCCCAACTGCGGCAATGATGGTTCGGGAGGACCGACGGCGTCGCTCTCCGCGGCCAAGATGACTTTTCCAAAGACGCCGATGGGCCAGACGGCTGATTTGGCAGTCACCCTGACCAATACTGGAAACGCGACTCTGATCCTTTCGAATCTGGCGACGACGGGCGATTATGCGGTGCAGTCCAACACTTGCGGAAGCCAGGTTCCGGCCGGGAACAATTGCTCGATCACGGTCGGCTTTACGCCAACCGCGAAGAACAACCGACCCGGAATATTGCAACTGACCGACGATGCGGCCAACAATCCGCAGAAAGTGACGCTGACGGGAACCGGCATGTCGATTGCGCTATCGCCTGCTGCGCTTAACTTCGGTTCTGAGCCGGAGGGACAGCCGACGGCGCCGCAGACGGTGACAATTTCGAACGTGAGCGGGGCAGCGGTGAATCTGAATGCGATCACGGTGACACCGGCTGACTACAGCATCTCGAACAACACCTGCGTGAGTCCACTGGCTGCGGAAAGCAGTTGCTCGCTGAGTGTGACGTTTGACCCGGTCAAGAGAGGGACGCGGAACGGGAAGATCAACATATCCAACAATGGCGGCGGCAGCCCGGCAACCGCGACGCTGAGCGGCGTCGGGACGGTGAATTAGATAGATCTGAGGTCAAACCTTACGGCGAAATACCCTGCAGCTGAGTTGCGCATTTCCCCTCCCACCGTGGATACTGAAGAAACTCCATCATGAATACGAACCTATCCTCCTCTGCTCCGTCTCAAATGGAAACCGATTGCCTGGTCGTGGTAACGCTCGACAGAGGTGAAAAAGACAAGCCTTCGCCGTCGGTCGAATCGACTGACGCCGCCGTGCGCGAGGCGGCCAAGGATGTGATTGCAAGTGGCGAAGCCAGCGCCAAGCCGTTTGAAACCACTCTTCTTCATAATCCAGCGGGGCTGAAGGCGAAACGCCTGTTGCTGCTGGGAGGCGGCAAGGCAGGCAGTTTTTCCGCCGCGGAACTGCGGAAGCTGGCCGGCGCGGCGGTGCGGACGCTGAAGGCAAAGAGCGTCAAGAGCTTCGCTTTTGTTGTGCCTGAAAAAGTTATGTCAGAAAAAGGAGTTGCGGCTGGCGACGCGGTGCGCGCCACTGTCGAAGGCGCCTTCGTCGGCGACTTTGATCCCGGCTATTACAAGAGCGATCGCAAGGATAAGGACAAAGACAAAATCGACGCCATCACCATCGTCGTGCCCGGCGACACAAAGGCGCTCGAAAACGCGCTGCAAACTGGACGCATCGTGGCTGAATCGCAGAACTTCACCCGCGATCTCGTGAATGAGCCGTCGAACCGCATGACGCCGACTATTTTGGCCGAGCGGGCGAAGAAAATGGCAGCCGAAGTTGGGCTCAAGTGCGAAGTGCTCGACGGCGACAAGATACGGCAGCTGAAGATGGGAGCATTCTGGGGAGTTGCGCAGGGATCGGACGAACCTCCGGCGCTGATCGTGCTGCGGTACGACCCGGCGGGCGCGGCCAAAGATGTGCATCTTGGCCTGGTGGGCAAGGGCGTCACGTTCGACACGGGCGGCATCTCGATCAAGCCTGCGGACGGCATGGAAAAAATGAAGTACGACATGGCCGGAGCGGCCACCATGATCGGCGTGATGCGGGCTATCGCCCTGCTGAAGCCGCAGGTAAAAGTCACGGCGGTTATTTGCGCAACGGAGAATATGCCGTCCGGCAAAGCGCAGAAGCCGGGAGACGTGCAGATTGCGATGTCGGGCAAGTCGATCGAAATTATCAACACCGATGCGGAAGGACGGCTGATCCTGGCCGATGGCCTTGCCTATGCGCGGCAACTCGGCTGCACGCATCTGGTTGACGCCGCGACGCTGACTGGCGCGGTGGTGGTGGCTCTCGGCTATGTCAATGCCGGAATCTTCGCCAGCGACGATCAATTGTACGAACGCTTCGCCAAAGCCAACCGGGAAGCGGGCGAAAAAATGTGGCGATTGCCGCTCGACGAAGAATACAAGGAACTGATCAAGTCAAATATTGCCGACATGGTGAACGCCGGAAGCAGGTACGGCGGGGCAATTTTTGCGGCGATGTTTCTGAAGGAATTTGCGGAAGACACTCCCTGGATTCATCTCGACATCGCGGGCACGGCATGGATGGAAGAAAACAAACCGTGGATCGCCAAGGGGCCATCGGGAATCGCGCTGCGAAGTCTGATCGAGTTCGTAAAGGGATGGAGCGGCTGAGGATATACGGAATCCATCCCAAAGATGTTGTCATTGCTGTTCTTTCGCCGTGCTCTCCGACTTGGCGGTTTTTCGATCGGCCAGTCAGGACCTGTTTCAAAACCTCGGCGCGAAGACAAGTCCGGCGACACGCTTGCGTACTTGAGAAACCTGTGTTGCGGCTGCTTCGTTTTTCGCATTGCAGTGAATCCTTCGCGTCTCTCTTTTATCATAGTGTCATCGACGAATTCTCATGGATCTTTCCGAGAAAATCCGTAGCATCCCCACGTCGCCCGGCGTTTATCTCTACAAGAATGCCGAAGACGAGGTCATTTATGTGGGCAAGGCGAAGAATTTGCGCTCGCGCGTCTCTTCGTACTTCCACGAAGGACGATGGGAGGACGCGAAGACGGGGACGCTGGTCCGCGAGGCGGTCGACGTCGATTACATCGTTGTGGCCAATAACAGGGAGGCGCTGGCTCTTGAAAATAACCTCATCAAACAGAAAAAGCCGCGCTTCAACATTCTGCTGCGTGACGACAAGACGTATCCTTATGTGAAGCTCACGCTGGGAGAGCGTTATCCGCGCGTGTACGTAACGCGGCGCTTGCGCAAGGATGGCAGCGTTTACTATGGGCCTTACTTCCCTACCAATCTGGCGTATCGCATCGTCGACCTGATTCACCGCCACTTTTTGATTCCCTCATGCAAGGTCGATCTGAATCGTTATCATCCGCGGCCCTGTCTGCAGTACTACATCAAGCGCTGTCTCGGACCGTGCGTGAAAGATCTGACCACTCCTGACATTTACGCGGAAGCGGTACGCGACGTGAAACTTTTTCTCGAAGGGCGGCAGACTGACCTGGTGAAATCGCTGCGCGAGCGGATGTCGGAAGCCGCCGAGGAGCGGGAGTTCGAGCGCGCAGCCCGCTATCGCGACCTGATCTCAACGGTGGAGCAGTTGCAGGAGAAGCAGCGCATCGCTTCGGTAGAGGGCGATGATGCCGATGTTTTTGGCTATCACTATGAGAATCAGATGCTGGCGGTCAATCTGTTCCACATGCGAGGGGGGAAGGTTTTGGACCGCCGGGAATTTTTCTGGGAGGATCTGCCGGAATTCGGGGAGCGGGCGCCAGACGCGGGCGAGACGCAGAACCAGGGCGCGGCACAGGAGTTCCATCCGGGAGAATTTTTCTCTGCCTTGCTGAAACAGATCTATCTGGCGCAACCGTATGTTCCGAGAAATATATACGTGCCCGTGGATTTTGAGGACCGCGAAGAGCTCGAAGAAGTTCTGAGCGAGCAACGAGCCGGCGATGGCAGCCGGGCCACGCGAGTTCATATCACGGTTGCGCAGCGTGGAGACAAACGCGAGTTGATCGATTTAGCCGGGACAAACGCGAAGCAATCTTATGATCAGCGTTTCCGCGTGCTGAAGCCGAATGCGCGGGCGATTCAGGAGGCGCTGCAAGATGCGCTGGGTCTGCCGGAACTCCCCAAGCGAATTGAGTGCTTCGATATCAGCCACATTCAGGGAGCGGAGACGGTGGCGTCGATGGTGGTGTGGGAAGACGGCAAGATGAAGAAATCGGATTACCGCAAATTCATCATCAAGACGGTGGAAGGCGTGGATGATTTCGCGTCGATACGCGAGGTGGTCACACGACGCTACAAACGCCTATGCGAAGAAAAGAGAACCATGCCAAGTCTTGTGCTGATTGATGGAGGCTTGGGCCAGCTGCACGCGGCGGCGGAGGCGCTCGACGCTCTCGAAATCATTAACCAACCGCTGGCAGCCATCGCGAAGCGGGAGGAGATTATCTATGTTTATGGGCAGGAAGATGAACCGGTGGTTCTCGATCATCATTCGCCCGTCTTGCATCTGGTGCAGCAGATTCGCGATGAGGCGCATCGCTTTGCGGTGACCTTCCATCGCAAGCGGCGGCAGATTCGCGACCGGGCTACGGAGCTGAGAGAGATTCCGGGGGTGGGAGAATCCACCACGCGACGGCTGCTCGAACATTTCGGCAGCCTGCAAGCGGTGAAGCAGGCCGACGTGGCCGCGTTGTCGGCAGTCGTTACCAAGCCGCAGGCCGAGGCGATTCTGGAACATTTCAAGAAGGCAGCGGTTAGCTCTTAAGCGGCCGTCGGGGATTTCTGAAACATTTGCGGAGCGAAACTATATCTGATAGTCGACGTCTTCGATGATTCGTTGCATGGATTCGGAAAGCGGCTCGGGTCCACCTGCTCCTTCCAAATGACGAACGCGTTCGGCCAGTTTGTTGACTTCCGATGCGACAGCGGCCAAGGCCTCTGAGAGCGGGTCGTTGATCTGCTTGGGGTCGGTAATCACCACGCGTTTGCCCTCGCGAAAGATGATATGGCCGGGCACGCCGACGACGGTGGAATCGTCAGGCACGTTTCGCAGCACGACCGATCCGGCGCCAATGCGGCAATTGCGTCCGACGGTGATGTTGCCGAGGATTTTCGCTCCACCTCCAACGACGACATTGTCGAGAAGAGTGGGATGCCGCTTGCCGCGTTCCTTGCCGGTTCCACCGAGCGTGACCCCCTGATACAGGGTGACATCTTCGCCCACGATGGCAGTCTCGCCGATGACTACTCCCATGCCGTGATCGACGAACAAACGCCGGCCTATCTGCGCACCGGGATGGATTTCGACTGCGGTAAGCAGGCGCGCGACCTGCGATAACCAACGTGCCAGCAGAAAAAAGCCGTGGTTCCACAGCCAGTGATTTATGCGATAGAACCAGACCGCGTGCAGGCCGGAGTAACAAAGATAGACTTCAAGACGCGACTTAGCGGCCGGATCGCGCTCGAGCACGGTGGCAACGTCCTCGCGGATTAGCGACAGCAGGTGCGGCATGAAAGATCAGGCCGGAATTTGGGCGGTCGGAATCAGCAGCGCCTCGTTCCGGAGTCCTTCGAAGAGAATACTACTGAGGTAGCGCTCGCCAAACGAAGGAAGCACCACAACGATCAATTTCCCTTTATTTTCGGCACGCCGAGCGACCTGCAAAGCGGCGACCACCGCGGCACCCGAGGAGATACCGACCAATAAACCTTCCTCGAGCGGAAGACGCCGCGCCATGTTGATGGAATCTTCATTGCTGACGGTGATCACCTCGTCAATCAGATCGCGGCGCAAGATACTCGGGACAAAACCGGCCCCGATACCCTGAATCTTGTGCGGACCCGGCTTTCCGCCCGACAGGACGGGGCTATCGGCGGGCTCGACGGCGACAGCCTTGAAGGACGGTTTCTTTGGCTTGATGTATTCGGAGACGCCGGTAATCGTTCCTCCGGTGCCAACACCGGAGACCAAGAAATCGACGCGTCCATCCGTATCCTCCCAAATCTCAGGACCGGTGGTTTCGAGGTGAATCTTGGGATTCGCCGGATTATCGAATTGCTGCAGCATGTAGGAATTCGGGGTGGAAGACAACAACTCCTCGGCCTTCAGAATCGCCCCCTTCATTCCCCGAGGCCCGGGCGTCAGGACAATCTGCGCGCCCAAAGCGAGAAGCAACACGCGCCGCTCCAAACTCATTGTCTCGGGCATGGTGAGGATGAGCTTGTAGCCTTTCACGGCGGCGACGAAGGCAAGGGCGATTCCGGTGTTGCCGCTGGTCGGCTCGATCAGGACGGTTTTGCCAGGCTGAATACGGCCGGTGCGCTCGGCCTCGGCAATCATGCTGACCCCGATGCGATCTTTCACGCTGGCCAGTGGGTTCCGGCTCTCCATCTTGGCTACGACTTCAGCCACAGCACCTTCAGTAACCCGGTTCAACCGTACGAGGGGCGTGTGGCCAATCAGTTCCGTCACATCTTTTGCGATTTTCATAGAGCTTTTGATTCTTCGTTTTGGCGTTTTGGTTCTTTGGATTCGGTGGAATTTGCCGGTCACGACGAGACCGGGCTCAAGGTACAGACCACAAACTCTAGTAGTTTGCTTGTCTATACAGGCGATGCAAACCCGGGGTTTGACGAGCCGGCAGCGGCGCGGTAAAACCGTCCGATTGCGTTCGTGCCTTAACGCCGTTTTCTCCTTCCGACTCGCGCCAGTATTCGCCGCACTTTCTTGGGAGAGATTGAGAGCCGGGCGGCGACGCGCGACACTTTGCGCCCCTCGCGCTCCCACACACGCGGAATCACGATTTCCGCAAATTCTTCGCTGATTTGGCGGAATGTCTTCTCGCCCACCGCTCCCTGCGACCAGGCCTTCAGGGCAGGATGCACATTTCCCTTGCGAAGAATTTTCGCGCCCAGGCTCTGGAGATCCTGCAACATATTATTGTCGGGCTGGTTCGTGCCATAAGAGACCCGCGCCAAATCATACGATTCGCGAGCCGCTTCCGGATTGTCAAAAAACGAATTGCACTGTGTGAGTCCCTGCCAGACGTGGGCGTTTGCAAGCAGCAGGTGATGTTGCGTGTGCTTCGCCAGATCAATCGCCTCCTGGCTGCATTCGAGCGCGCGGCGCGCATGGCTGCCGGGATCAGCACCCTCGCCGATTTCTTCTTCGACCATGGCATTTTCAATCATGCACTGCAAAATGCGTGCACGGCCCATCAGAATGTAGTCCTGCTTCTGCTCCGCCACGTCGTATGCAGAAGCGGCGTCTTCCCCGGCCCGCTGAAAATCTCCGCTGTCGAGGTGGATGTAGGCGGCATTCAGATAGACGGTGCCGGCGCCGTGGTGACTGGGGCGCTGGTCGTAAATCGCGCGGGCGGCGTCGAGATGCTCAAGCGCTTCGCGGCGCAGTTCAGTCAATCGGTCGCGATAGTCATGGCTGGCCGCGTTCGGTTTGGTTGCAGCCGAGCCTTTCCGGCGCTTTTGGACGTCGCGGTCGATTCGCTTCTGCAGTTGCAAAGCGATGCCGCGCTTGGCGAGCGCCATATTCGCCTGCGATCGAGCGAGGTTCGGATGGCGGGGATCTCGTTTGCCGTAGTAGCGTATGGCATTCTCGAAATACTCGATGGCTTTGTCGAAGCGCCCCTCGCGGCGGGCCATGCGGCCATAGAAGGATTGAATATTGCCGAGCGTCACATAGTCGTCAGTTTCGCGCAACGCGTTCTCCGCAACTTGCGAAACGCGCAAGGCTTCTTTCCATTTGCCCTGCTGAAATAAAATCCAGCTCTCGAGCACCTGCATCACGGCGGCCATGCGAACGTGACCCATTCCAAGAGCGAGGTCGCGGCCTTTACCGGTATAGATCAGGGCCTCGTCGTACTCACCTCGCCGACGGAGGCAGCGGCCTTTCCAGTAATAGGCGATGGCGAGCAGAAAACGGTCATCCAGTTCTTCGGCCAGGCTGAGGACGAAATCAAAATGGCCGATTGCCGCCTCCATCGCCTCTTCGGCCATCGCGGCCATCCCCGCGGCCATGCGCAGGCAGATGTAGTCGCCGATGGGAAGCTTCGAGCGCGATCCGGATTCCACGGATTCAAAGCGCCGCAAAAGCCCCTTCAGCGGCGGGGCGTTGAAGCCGATATCGGTCCAGATGGCAAGCTGGGTGAGGAGACGGGAGGCATTTTCCTGGGACGGTTCGATCCTGGCGATCAATTCCTGATGTGATTGGAGACAGGCAAGCCCGCGCGCGATCTCACGCGCCGCCACATGACCTCGTAACTGCGAAAGAAAGCCCGGGTCAATCGGCAGGCTAGCGGGGATTCTGCGCGCGCACATGCACTGACGTTTTAATCCAATAAGTCGTAACTGGCAAGCGTGAGAAACTCCGTAAACTCGCGGTTGGTTGTCAGGTCTTCGAGCACTTTGGCCGCCTGCCGCAGCTTTTCATCGCCGCCGGAGGGGCCGGCGAGTTCAGCGACTCGCTGATGGATCATCTGCTTGACCATGGTTTCTGTTACAGGAGGACCATCCTTCAGATGGGCACCGTGCCTTACCCACTGCCATATCTGGGCGCGGCAAATTTCCGCGGTGGCGGCGTCTTCCATCAGGTTGTAGATCGGAACGCACCCCGAACCCTTCAGCCACGAATGCAGGTATTGCAATCCGACGTCGATATTCCAACGCAATCCTTCCTCGGTGATATCGCCCTTCGGCACTGCCAGCAGATCTGGGGCGCGGACGATTCGGGTGCTGCGCTTCGAATCAATCTGATTGGGCTCGGGCATGTATTGGTCGAAGATTTCTTTCGCCACCGGAACAAGGCCGGGGTGGGCGACCCACGTGCCATCATGGCCGGCCTTTACTTCACGAAGTTTGTCGCGGCGTACTTTGTCCAGCGCTTGTTCGTTGGCCGCCGCGTCGTTGCGAATCGGAATCTGGGCGGCCATTCCGCCCATGGCGTGAATGCCGCGCCGGTGGCAGGTTTGAATCAACAGATCGACGTAGGCACTCAGGAAAGGGACTTCCATGGTGACCTGGGAGCGATCGGGCAGGACAAATTCCGGATGCGCGCGGAATTTCTTGATGAAGCTAAAAATATAGTCCCAGCGACCGCAGTTCAGCCCGGCGGAATGGTCGCGCAGTTCGTAAAGAATCTCATCCATCTCAAAGGCCGCCAGAATCGTTTCGATCAAGACGGTGGCGCGAATGGAGCCGCGCGCGATGGCAAGTTCGTCCTGAGCGAAACAGAAGACATCGTTCCAAAGGCGCGCCTCGAGATGGCTCTCCATTTTCGGAAGATAGAAATAAGGGCCCGAACCCTTGTGCAGCAAGGCCGCCGCGTTATGAAAGAAGTAGAGCCCAAAATCAAAGAGCGACGCCGAGATGGGCTTCCCCTCGACGAGAAAATGGGCTTCATCCAAATGCCATCCACGCGGACGAACCAGTAGCGTGGCCGGGTTTGGCCCGAGTTGATATTGCTTACCTTCGGGACTCTCGTATCGAATTGTTCCGCGAACCGCGTCACGCAGATTGTGCTGGCCTTCGATGTTGTTGTTCCAGGTCGGTGAATTGGAATCTTCAAAATCGGCCATGAAAACGTTGGCGCCTGAATTCAAGGCGTTAATGATCATCTTGCGATCGACCGGCCCGGTAATTTCCACGCGTCGGTCGCGCAAGTCGTGGGGAATCGGCGCCACTTTCCAATCGCTACGCCGGATCCCGGCAGTCTCGGGCAGAAAATCCGGGAATTTTCCGTTGTCGATTTCCTGTTGTACGCGCCGCCGGCGGGCGAGCAATTCCTGGCGCCGGCCTTCGAAGCGGCCGGCCAGTTTCAGCAGAAAGGCGTTGGCTTCGGCGGTCAGGATGCCGGTCTGTTTCTGATTCGGTGTCTCGCCCGGATCGACGGTGTTCCGCGGAGAATTCTCGATAAAAGTCATGGCATTCATAGTCAATATCATAGTCAGTTCCCGCCGCAAGTCGCACGCACTGGGTCATTTCGGACCAGTGGGTCTGGGCGGACAGGACGATTTGTCTGAAGGGCGCAATCGAGGTCTACTGCGATCAGACAGCGACTTTGGGGTGGGGTGAACGAAATGACAACTGCGAACACTAACAACGGCAACGGGCACACGGGCGCATGGCAAAACAGCCCTCGATGGCGCGGCATCACGCGTCCTTATACGCAAGATGATGTCAAGCGTCTCGGCGGCTCGTTACAGATCGAGCACACCCTGGCCCGACGCGGCGCCGAACAACTGTGGAGCCTGTTAAACGACAAGGCCCAGCCCTACGTCGCTGCGTTGGGCGCTATGACCGGCAACCAAGCCGTGCAGCAGGCAAAGGCGGGATTGAAGGCCGTCTATATAAGCGGATGGCAAGTAGCGGCGGACGCCAATGATGCCGGGCAGATGTATCCCGATCAAAGTCTGTATCCCGCCGACAGCGTGCCGAATGTGGTGCGGCGCGTCAACCAGGCGCTGCAGCGCGCCGACCAGATTCACCATGCTGAGGGCAACAGCCCTGGGATTGACTGGTTCCCTCCCCTCATCGCCGATGCTGAAGCCGGCTTCGGCGGCAACCTCAACGCCTTCGAGTTGATGAAGGCCATGATTGAAGCCGGTGCGGCGTGTGTCCATTTTGAAGACCAGCTTTCATCCGCCAAAAAATGCGGACATATGGGGGGCAAAGTTCTGGTGCCAACCACCGAAGCCATCCAGAAACTGGTCGCTGCCCGGCTTGCCGCCGATGTGATGGGAGTGCCGACGCTGATTATGGCGAGAACCGACGCAGACAGCGCGAATTTGTTGACCAGCGACATCGATCCGCGCGACCGCGAATTCCTTACGGGAGAGCGCACGGTGGAAGGCTTTTACGGATTCAAAGGCGGACTGAAAGCGGCGATTGCGCGCGCGATCGCCTACGCGCCCTACGCGGACATTCTCTGGTGCGAAACATCGAAGCCCGATCTGGAAGAGGCGCGGGAATTCGCAAGAGCTGTACATAAGGCTTATCCCGGAAAATTGCTCGCGTATAACTGTTCGCCGTCGTTCAACTGGAAGAAGAATCTAGACGATGCCATCATCGCCGCATTCCAACAGAAATTGGCGCTGGTGGGATACAAGTTCCAGTTCATCACGCTGGCGGGGTTCCACGCCCTCAACCTTGCGATGTTCGAACTGGCGCGCGGATATAAACGGTCAGGAATGACCGCGTATTCTCGACTGCAAGAGAAGGAATTCCTGCGTGAACAGCAGGCCGGGTATGAAGCGGTAAAGCACCAGCGGTTCGTGGGCACTGGTTATTTCGACGCGGTGCAGCAAGTTATCACCAGCGGCACAACGTCAACAAGGGCGCTGGAGGGTTCCACGGAGGAAGCGCAGTTCACCGACGTCGTCGACATGCTCGAGAAGTCGACTCGCGGCAACGGTGACACGAGCAGATCTTTCGGTGAGTCGGGGCTTCAGCCCCCGCAGATGGCAGCTGGCTGGGAGGCGTCTGACGAACTGATGCCGTCGGGAGACTAGAGGCCAAGCCAAATGGCTAACAGGTCTTAGCGAACGGCCAAGACTATTACACGTGTTCGGGGATTTTCGACCGTTGGCGTTTGCCTTCGCGAAGTTGCGCCGCGCTAAAGCTGCTGCCGCAGGTACCGCATCTCCAACTCGTGAACGAACTGGAGACTAGACTTGGCGTCTCCCCGTCAACCTGAGGTTGGTTTGCGCGCACCGCTAAGACCAACTCCCCACCACATTCCGGACAGGTGCGTTTTTGCATAGGCGGCGTACGGTTTCTCTACGGTAGATTTTCTGGATGCTTATCAGTCCCGGGCGTCTCATCTGAAATCAGGCGCGATTACAGAGTGCTAGGCGCCAACCCGGACAGATACCAACTCGGGTGTGCAGTGGGAATTTTGCATGGATTTCACGGCGTCTTCTGCCGTGAATCTACCCATCACGAGGGCGAGCTTGCGATTTGTGGTCGTCTGGATAGGCGTTTTATCCACGCGCAGCACGTATTGCGGCGCATGCGCGCCGCCGCGGTTCAATTTGACGACAAATTTGATATTTTTCATGATTCCTTCCAGTTCCTTCGATCTTTTGGATCGCTGCTAACACGAGCGCTAGCTTGGGTTTGGCGTCGGAAAGATCCCAGCGAACAGGTCGTGTCACGAATTCACGTCCCTCCTCAGGACCGAAGAGGGACAATCTCAGATGGGCAAACTCAGCGGTACTGGAGGAGTAAAGAAACCTCTGCCTCTTTACTATCTATGCTAGGCTCGCTCGATGGCATTGTCAAGTTTGACACCTCCCGAGGCCAAGTTCGTCGATCATTTTGAGTCGATCGGTGAGTAGATCTGTAAGTGGATCATTGTGAGTAACTGCTCATGGCGCACGCCGGCGGAAGTTTAGGCATCCAATGGTGCATGGCGAGGAAGATGTCGATCTTCGACGAGCAATACAGGGTCATCGCAATCGAATGCGACCGGTTATTCATCCAGGGAATTGTCAGCGGCAATGTTCTGACAATCGTGAATCCCCAGCCCGAAATCCCTATCAGCGAAGAGGATTTTCCCATGGGCAAACTGCTGGCACTGAGCGATCCGTCCACGGCGCCCGTGAATTAAGAAGCTGCAGGTGAACGACGCGGTAGGAAGATGGCAGCCCGGCAGGGATTCGAACCCCGATACGCAGCTCCAGAGGCTGCAGTCCTACCGTTGAACGACCGGGCTCTGCGAGAATTCTAAATGATTTTGCGGGGACTGCAAAACACTCTGCCCTCAGATTGCAGGCGGTCCACAGAAGGACTCAGAAAATCGTCAACCTCTACGGGCACAAAGTAACGGCCGAAGTGTTTCAAGACAGGTCAGTAACAATCGCCTGAGAGTCGCGCTAGAATCTCAAGCAGCGTCCGAAGGAGCCCCTATGCCAGCCGCTGAAACCTTCGTAGGAGCCGGTATCGCCGCCGCAGCCGATTACGCCGAAATGGCGCGGCGTCAGCTCGAGGCCGAGCAATGCGCTCTCATCGTGGTCGACATGCAGGAGAAACTGCTGCCCCCGATCTGGGAAAAAGAACGGCTGGTGCGCAACGTTCAGTTACTGATTCGGTTGGCAGGAATTCTGAAAATCCCGGCGTTGGTTACGACGCAGTATGCGAAGGGTCTAGGCAAAACGGTGGCGGATATCGCGTCTCTGTTGCCCGACACACCGCCTATCGACAAGCTGATGTTCTCCTGCTTTGGCAGCGATGTTTTTTGTTCATTGCTGAAGCGTTTGCCCGGCCACCGCACAACTGTGCTGCTTTGCGGCATGGAAACCCACATCTGCGTGATGCAAACGGCGATGGGGGCGCTGCGGGAGGGTTATCTGGTGCACGTCGCTTCGGACGCGGTCAGTTCGCGAACCGAGTTGAACTGGCGCATTGGACTGGATCGGATGCGCGCCGCGGGCGCGATTCTTTCGTCGACCGAGATGATGATCTATGAACTGCTGCGGTCGTCGGGTGCAGCGGCATTTCGAGAGCTGCTGCCGTATCTAAAGGGGTAAGGGTCAGTCGCTTGTCATCGGTCGCTCGTCGTTTGGCCGTTAGTTTCGGTAAAAATGGGGATCACGCGCCTCTATCCAGCTGGCGCTTCTTTCTGCTTCACGCGGACTACGGTAATTTTCGAGAAGCCCTCGTCAAAGGTTGGAGGCTTTAACTTCCCTGCCATCTTGCGCATGATCTCTTCCGGGACAACGCGTCCCCGGCGCTGGTGGCGTTCCATGCAAACTTCCAGCGGGACGTCGAAGAACAAGCCCTGCACGTCGTACCCATAATCCTTCGCCAACTTGATCCAGCTATGTCGGTCGTGAGGCGTGAGGTTGGTTGCATCCACATAGTTCATGGGACGGCGGGCGATCAGGCGCGCCTTCAACATGGATCGCAGGTTAGAAAACACAAGGTCCTGGAAGCGCTGCTCTTGCGCGTCATCGAAAAGAAGTTCGCGCAAGAGGTCGCTCGATAACGGATGGATGTTGTGCCGCTTGAACCACGAACTTTTGCCCGAACCCGGCAAACCGATCGCCAGCACCACCGTCCCCTTGCTGGCCCGCGCCGGAGCTGGCGCGGCTTGGGCAGGCGGGATTTCGGTGGGCAAATTCGCGGCAACCTCAGGTTCGGCAACCGGCAACTCGGCGGAGGGCTCGGATGTTTCTATGACGGGGGGCGCAGCTATTGGTGGCCGCGGACGAGGTTTCCCACGACCTCCACGGTTGCGACGACGGCGAGACGGCCGCGGTCTAGCCTCAGCGGCGGTGGAAGGAGGCGCTGCCGAGAGGGGTTCATCTGGGTGGTATGGCTCCGCTTTGGCAGCGGGTTGCGGCTCGACTGCCTCAGGCACAGGGGAAACCTCGGAATTCGCGGCGGCGGGTGCGAGGGGCTCGTTATCGTAAAATCTCGGCTGCAAGGGCTCAAGCGCCTTATTAGCTTCCTTTGTGGAGCCTTCTCCGGCTTTTTTGCGGCGCTTCAAACGCTCGCTCATCCATTTGCGCATATAGCTGCTTGTAGCATACCGCCGCACCATGGAGCAATCCACGCCCCGTGGCAGCCACGATACCCGGGGTGGGGCATTCAATCATTCTGACATTGAATCATTGAGGCATTGAATCATTGAACTCCCAAAGAGTTGACCTTCGATGACTCAATGATTGAATGTCTCAATGCTTCAATGATTCAATACAATAAGTCCATGAATCCAACGCATCCCGCAACTCTGCCCATCGCTGCACGCGAACTGCCAGCTGTGCCGCTGACCATCGAAGGTTACGCCACGCTTCACCAGATGATGCGTTTCCGCTGGACAGCCTGGCGCGCGCTCCCCGAAACCGCGCGTCGCGAGATTGCCGCGGAAGCCGCGGCCCTGCTGGCCGCGATGGAATCGAAGTCTGATGGGCAATCGGCGCTCTTCTCGTTACTTGGACACAAGGGCGACCTGATGCTGGTCCACTTCCGTGAAACCTTCGATCAACTCAATCAGGCCGAACTCGATCTGGCACGACTTCGACTGCATGACTTTTTCGAGCCCGCGACTTCGTATTTGTCTGTGATTGAGCTTGGTTTGTATGAATCTTCGCTCAAGACCTACAAAGCGCTGGCCGACCGCGGGGTCGAGCCCCACTCGGAAGAATGGAAGCAAATCATTGCGGAAACCATCGCGCGGCAGAAGGAAGCGATGAAACCACGCCTGTTTCCGCAGATGCCGCCAAATCGCTATATCTGTTTTTATCCCATGGACCGGCGACGAGGCGAAGAGAAGAACTGGTACACGCTCCCCATGGAAGAACGCCAGCGACAGATGAACGAACACGGTTTGGTCGGGCGTCGCTATGCCGGAGAAGTGAAACAGATCATCACGGGATCAATAGGATTCGACGACTGGGAGTGGGGCGTCGACCTTTTCGCCGACGATCCACTGGTCTTCAAGAAACTCATCTACGAAATGAGATTCGATCACGTAAGCGCCGTCTATGCGTTGTTTGGAGCTTTCTATATCGGATTGCGCTGCCCCGCCAACGGGCTCTATGAGTTGCTGGAGGGAAAGCTGCCGGGGACGGAGTCATTGAATCATTGAGTCAGTGAGTCATTGAATCATTGAGGCAATCGGATCGGTTCTTGGAATTAAATGACTCAATGTCTAAATGATTCAATGACTTAGCGCTTCGGCTTTGAGAAGCGGAATTCGTGAGTCTTCATATCGACACGCGCGCCGCGAAATGTCACTCCTTCCATTCGCAGGCGGAATTTCTGTTCGGCGGCATTCTCGCCTTGGAGCTTGATAGCGCCGCCTGAGCCGACGACACGATGCCAAGGCAATCCCGGAACCTCTCGGAGAATCCGGACCACTTGCCGGGCGGCGCCGGGCCAACCGGCAGCGCGTGCAATCGCTCCATAGCTCGACACGGTTTCCGCCGGCAACGCACGAATGCAGCGGACCACGCGGGCGCGGCGGTCGTTTAGTTTACGATCGTCGAGTGTACGGTCGTCGACGCCGGGGTTCGCCGGGGTTGTTTTCGCGGTCGATTGGGATCTCTGGTTCGATATCCCCTTCGATACACGCTTTGAGTTCGATTGCCGTCTCACAGATCAGTATTCGCCAGCTCTCGTGTTAACCTAGACTCGCCAATATACACATTTACATGGACCGGTAAAACTCGGGATATGCCTGGACGCATCCCATGTTCTTACCCGCCAATAAAACTGCCTGGGAGAATAGTATGGTTCGCTTGCCAAAAGGCCTGCTTCTAATCATCGCGTTGTCCGCATTTGCCGTGTTTACCACCGGTTGCGGCAACACCGGGAATTCGGAGATTCGGTTCGTCCATGCCATCTCCAACGGCCCTCCGGGAGGCGTGGATATTGAATTTGACAACGACAAGATATTCACCGCCATGAATTTTGGCCAGGTTCTGCCCGCCGCGCCCGCCTACCAGAGCGTACCTCCGGGCACTGACACGATCACCGTGTTAGACACGGGCACCACGAACCAAGCCTTCAGCCCGGTTACCGCGAACATAAGTGCTTCGACGCAGTACACGCTGCTCATGGCCGGATTTCTCAGCGGCTCAGGCCCCACCGCACCCACGGTTTACGTTATCACCGACAACAATAACCCGCCGACCTCGGGCAACATCGAAATTCGCATTATCGACGGGTCATCCTACACTCCACAGGGCGGCTTTAATGTTTATATCGTTCCGCCGGGCACGCAAATTACGACTCAGACGAAGCCAACGATCTCTGGTGTGCTGCTGGGACAGAGCAGCTATCAAACGCTTGCTTACGCGAGCACGGGCTATGATGTGGTGGTCACTCCAAATGGGAGCATTTTGGAGTATTTTAGTCATCCCTTAACGTCATTGAGCACTGGCTCGATTACCACGATGGTGATCATGGATCTTCCCCCACAAGACGGTGGTGGGGTATCGGCGAATCCACTGGTATGGACTGACCTGAAATAGGTGTGGACCGACCTGAAATAGTAGAGGCACGGCGCGCCCGCGTTGCAACCTTGACAGAATGAGGGGGCTGGTTTTCCGCCAGGTTAGGCGAAAGCATTTAACAAGCTGTTGACAAAACTTTCTACTGGCCGCCAAACTGCCTTTCGGAGAAGAAATCTAAAGATGTTTCGCTTGGCAAAAATCCTTACCCTCACTTTGGCCGTGGCAGCCGCGAGTCTTGTGACCATTAGCTGCGCGATATCGAATCAGGCTCAGATTCGGGTGATCAATGCGGTGTCTGACAGCCCCCCGCTGGATATCTATTTCAACGGAACGAAGGCGATTACCAATATGCCCTTCGGCGCGGTGATGCCGGATACCAGTCCCGCGAGCTACACCATGGTGAATTCGGGTACTTATCCGATCCAGGGATTTGCGACTGGGACACGCAGCAATCCCGTCGCTCCTGGCGGCATCATTACGCTGAACTCGTTCACGCAATACACGCTGGTTGCGGTCGGTCTGGCGTTGAATAACAGCCTTCCGTTGCTGGTAGCCGACAACAACCTGGCGCCGACCTTAAATGATGTGGAGTTCCGCGTAATCAACGCCTCGATTAACTCACCGAAAGGCGGGGTAGATGTGTATCTGGTTCCTCCGGGAGCAGACCTCGCCAACTACACGCCAGCGATTACTGGACTCGGCAATGCGCAGGCAAGCGCCTACCAGCCCGTCCCGTATCTTGCGGGTGGATATTCGGTGATCATCACCGCCAATCTCACCAAGGTGCCATTTATCACCCAGAGCGCACCGGCGCCAGTGGGATCGATTACCACCTACGTGCTCCTGGACAATCCAGGCGGCACGAGTGGAATGTCGCAAACTCCGCTAGTGTTGCACGATCTCAATTAACGCCTCTCAATTAGCGGCATCTCCTTCGAAAGACCGGCGCAGCGGCTTTGTCGATGCATTGCAGCCAGATCTTGGCGCCGGCTGGTTGTTCGAAGACCGCTCATAGTCACACAAAATTCACATTAGCGCCCGAATCCAAAGGTTACGATAGACGCGTTTGCACGCGCGTCGGCTCACGCTGACCCTGCCTTCGGGGAGAATAGGTATGTTTCGTTTGTGCAAGATTCTGCCGCTTGTTCTGGCGATTATCGCGCTCTGCGCGTTTGAGGCCGGTTGCGGTTCAAGCTCGAGCAGCGCCGAGTATAGGGTGGTCCAGACCATCCCTAATGCGCCGGCTGGTCTTGACATCTCGGTAAACGGGAAAAATGCGTTTACGAACGTGGGTTTCGGGGTGGTCGCTCCCGCAGCGGGATACACCTCGGTTTCGACGGGAAGCGATCCGATCGAGGTGTTTCAAACCGGCACAACCACGGCGGTCATCAGCAGCACGCCAGTGGAGTTTGTGGGAGGCTCGCAATCGACGATAGTGCTAACGGGACTGTTCTCGGCTCCAAGCATGGTTGTCTTCCCGGACAACAACACGGCTCCATTATCCGGCCAAGTGGAGGTGCGCGTAATCGATGCTGCACCCAGCGCGCCCGCGAGCGTCGATATTTATCTGGTGGCGCCGGGCATCGATATCACGCAAGCTGATCCGATCGTTTCGGCCCTCGAATTCGGACAGGGGAGCATTTATATCCCCCTTAACACGGCGAACAGTGGCTATGCACAAGTCATGATGATCGTGACGAAATCCGGAAGCAAAACTCAACTTATCAATCAACTCTATACGCCGTATCAGGGAGCGATTCGTACTCTGGTTCTGGTGGACGTCTCTCCCGGGGCCAACGCGCTCTCGTTTTCTCCGTTGGAATTGGACGACCTCGACTCGCAAACTCCGCCGAATCCGAATCCGTAGGGGGGCCGCTAACATCTTATTCAGCGGTTCAGACATTCATCGTTTCATACAAGGGTGGTTCGAAATCGGGTTTGCACTTACGCCGCGGCCCCGAAAGACTTGACCGCTTTGTCTTCGTCGTCGAACACTTCGAAAATCGTAAGCAGCTTAGTCAGCTGAAGAAGATCGCCCACACGCTGGCTGAGGCTCGCCAGCTTCACTGCTCCGCCGGCATTGCGTGCAGTCGTGTACAACGAAACCAGAGTGCCGAGCCCGCCGCTATCAAGGAAATTCACTTCGCGCAGATTCAGCACCACCTTCGGATTCTGAGCCAGCAGCTTCTTGACCGTGTCGCGCAAACTGGCTGATTCTTCGCCGAACACAAGGCGGCCACTGCAATCCACCACCAGCACGCCATCCAACGATCGTGTGCTCATTCTCAATTGCATAGGCGCTCTCTCCAAATTTTGCGATAAAACTCAGCTCATGAGCCTACCCTTCCCGACCTCTCTGCGCAAGCCGATGAGCTAGTAGAGGCTGGCCGGCACCGACTCACAACCGGTGGAAGTCTCAAAGCTTCCGCCTAAAGTCACGCCGCGCGAAACTGTATAATCATGGTTTCGCATGAGCTATCAGGTCCTGGCACGCAAATACCGGCCGCAGAAATTCTCCGATGTGATCGGCCAGGAACATGTCACTCACACCCTGCAAAATGCTCTGGCGCAGGAACGCATCGCCCACGGCTATATCTTCAGCGGACACCGCGGCATCGGCAAGACCACGGTGGCGCGTATTTTGGCGATGGCCCTGAATTGCCGCTCGACAAATGAAACCACCGGCAAGCCGCCCATCGAGCCTTGCGGAATCTGCGATTCGTGCACCGAGATTCGCGCCGGCAACTCGGTCGACGTTATCGAAATCGACGCCGCCACCAATCGTGGGATCGACGAAATCCGCGAACTACGCGAAGCCGCCCGCTACCGCCCGGCGCGCGACCGCTTCAAGATCTACATTCTCGACGAAGCCCACCAGATCACCGATGCGGCGTTCAATGCCCTGCTTAAAACGCTGGAGGAGCCTCCCGGACACGTCATTTTTATGATGGCGACGACCCAGCCTGAGGACATTCCTCAGACCATACGGTCGCGCTGCCAGCACTTCAGTTTTCGTGCCGTGAAGTTCGAAGACATCATGGGCCAGCTTCGCGACATCGTGACGAAAGAAAATATCCCGGCGGACGACGATGCCCTGGCTTTGCTGGCGGAGGCGGGCGACGGCTCCCTGCGCGATGCGCTGTCGATTCTCGACCAGGCGATTGCGTCTACCTCCGACCATCTGACGCTCGACTCGGTCCGCAGCCTGATCGGTTCCGCGCCCGCGGCGGCGCTTGAAACCGTAATGCAAGCGGTCGCCGAAAGTTCCAGTGAAAAGATTCTAGTGCTGGTTGACGAACTCATCGGAGAAGGTCACAGCCCGACTCACTTCGCACGCCAAATGGTGCGCTTTCTGCGAAACGTGACGGTGGCCAAGATCGCCGGCAAGGATTCCGCCTTGCTGCAGATTTCCTCCGACGAGCGGGCCCGCGCGGACCGCATTGCCGGGTTGTTCACGGAAGAGGAACTCGCACGACATCTGCAGATCATGCTGCGCACTCACGCGGAACTTGGCTATCGCCAGGAACAGCGCTTCCATCTTGAACTCGGGCTATTGAAGATGGCGCATGCGCAGCGTCTGCTGCCCATCGAACAACTGTTGAGCGATGTAATGCCCATTGCTGCGGGCACGCCGCGATCAGGTATGGTGAAGAACGTGGCGGCATCAGCGGAGGTTCGCCGCCCCGAACCGATTACCCCGGCGCGGTCGACTTCAGTCTCGCCATTCGCCGCTGATTCGGCGCGCAAGGGCAGCCCAAAAGTAGATTCATCCGGCGGCATCAGCGGAATGACCACCGCAAGTGGTGGATCGAGCGCCAACGTCGTCATCATGGGTTCGGCTGCGCCCGTTGTTGAGTTACGGCCGGAACCCGAACTAAATCCAGTCGCTCGCGATGCAACGAGAGCCGAAGCGAAGCTGGGGGTCAGCGTCGGTGTCAGCGCCCAGAGTCTGCGTGATGGAGTTCTCAACGCGCTCGGCGATCAACCCATGCTTGTCTCACTGGTTGAAACCGCGGAGTGGATACTGGCAGGAAACTCGCTGACAGCGAAAGTGGCGGCCTCAAACACGATGATTGAAATGTCGTTTACCAACGAAGCGCGCCGCATCGCCAGCGCCGCGGCCAGCGGTCTTGCTGGCAGGCCAATCAAAGTGCAGGTAGAACCCGGCGGTGCGCCGCAAGCGACGCCCGCGCCGCGCCGGGCGTTGAATGGAACCGCTCGCAGCCGCGCCGAACAAGATCCGATCGTGCAGCGGATGAAAGAAAAATTTGGAGCGGAAATCCGCACCGTGATCGATTATCGGGAGAAACACTAAGCTACAAGCCGAATACGCGAAGAGCTCGCTTGAAGGATAGAAATTTTTGATCTTGCTCTCTCGGCATACTCAGCAGTGAAAAGGTTCTTATGTCTGGATTCAACTTGCAGGAACTCATGTCGCAGGCGAAGCAGCAGTACGAGGCGCTGCAGAAAAAAATGGAGCAGACCGTGGTCGAAGCCTCGGCCGGCGGCGGGACGGTGACGGTCAAGATGGATGGCCGCAAACAGGTTCTCGGCATCATCATCGATCCCGAGGCAGTGAAAGCGGGCGATGTCGAGATGCTGCAGGATCTCGTAATGGCCGCGGTCAATGAAGCGGGCCGTAAAGTCGATCAGGCAATGCAATCGAGCGTGGGCGGAATGCTCGGCGGCCTCGGAGGCGGTCTCGGGGGAATTTTGTAGTCTAGTAATTTACGCTTTCCGGTCGGTTCTCAAATTACAACGTTGCCCGATTACGAAATCACAGGAATCGCATGTCCAAATTCGCCGAACCGATGACGCGGCTCATCGATGAACTCAAGAAATTACCCGGTGTCGGCAGCAAGAGCGCGCAGCGCCTCGCGTTTCACATCCTGCGTTCGAGCGAAGATGACGCCGAAGCTCTCGCGACGGCCGTTCGCGACGTCAAGGCCAAGCTCCATCTCTGCTCGATCTGCAACAACATCACCGACGTCGATCCCTGCGAATACTGTGCAAGCGCCACTCGAAATCAAAAGCTGGTGTGCGTGGTCGAGGAACCCACCAACATCGCAGCGGTTGAAAAGACACGCCATTTCAACGGTGTCTACCATGTGCTGCACGGCTCGCTCTCGCCATTGCACGGAGTAGGCCCCGATCAGCTGCGCATTGCGAATTTAATGGCTCGAGTTGGCCGGGGAGAGATCGAAGAAGTCATCCTCGCCACGAATCCCACGGTCGAGGGCGAGGCCACGGCCACCTATCTTGCGCAGCAACTCAAGCGGCAGGGGTTACGGGTGACTCGCATTGCAATGGGGATTCCGGTAGGAAGCGATATCGAATATACCGACGAAGTTACCATGCTGAAGGCGATGGAAGGGCGTCGGGAGATGTAGCGATTGCCACGTATTGGGCGGGCAAATCATGTGGCCGTCCCCCATTCTGGGGAGCATCGGCCGGGTTACCAAAGGTCACTAGCTGTAGGGGGACCCTCCTCGTATAATGTGCCTGAATTCAACATCTTTAATGAGGATGGAGTCTATGGGCCGTGTCTTCCGGTTCGCACAACCGCTCGTCTTTTGCGTCGGTACGCTTTTGATGTTCACGGGCGCGGTGCCCGCGCAAGAGGCGCTGCCCGTCCCTGCCTCGGCAACGCCGCAATTTGGTGGCCCGGCGGATTGGAGCAACCGGCACGTCATCTACACTCGGAATGGCTCAGTGGAAGACATGCTCCGGCTGCGCGACGATCCGCGTTTTCTGAATAGCCTTCGTGTGCATTATGCGAGAGCACACCGCACCCAACTACAGCCCGCGAATGAGGGGCTGAACGAAGCTGGGGCAAGCGACGCGGGATTGAACGTAGATACGTCTCGCGGCGGGCCGCAGGAGTTTCAGCCGCTGGGTCCCTGGGGCCCGATCAAGGACCGCCCGGTTCCAGCGCTCAAACTGAACCGCTCGAAGGTTGACTGGAACATTTCCCTGGGACCAACGGCTGGCATGGCCATTGGCGAAACGCCGGCAGTCTATACCTATAACTATTCGACGCCGACTTGCAGCAACTTGACGGCTACGCCTCCGGTCGCTGGCGATTTTATCGTCTATACGATTAATGCGGGCGCGTCGGTTGGCACGCAGGCCAATCTGGTTGGCCTGACGAATATGTACACCAACACCTCCGGCACCGGCTATTGCTCAGGCACCGGTCCGTCGTTTCTGTTTTCCTATGCGATTGGATCGGGCGGTTCGCCGTTGTCGCCCGTCGTTTCGCTCGATGGAACAAAGGTAGCCTGGATTGAAAACCGGACTGCTACGACTTCGTTCCTGCACATTACGACCTGGGCCGCCAATCAAGGCGGCAGTGCCACTTCCCCGGTTGCCGTCACCGGCACGTTTTCCAGTGGATCCTGCAGTCCCGCCGGCTCGTCATGCGATGATGCCATCCCATATACCGCCTCGACGTATCCGGGGTGCACAAGTGCATATATCGCCGCAAACGGCCATTCCGACCTTTACGTTGATTACCCCAGTGACAGTGGCTTTATCAGCGCGAACAACGGGCTTCTTTACCACATTAAGGATATTTTCAGCACGACAAGTGCTCCGTCCGTCGATTTCTGCGTCCCCGTGAATACGACTTTCGAAGCAGCACCTAGCTCGGCCATGAGCGGCCCAGTCTATGATCCGCTGCTGAAAGAAGTCTTCATCACCGATTCTGAAACGATCTATGCGTATCTCGTGAATGCGTCAACGCCAACGCCAAACTTCGCGCTCAAGGGGTCTCACACGTATGGGCTCAGCTACAATTACCAGACCGGGCCGGGACCGCTGCTGGACGCGTTTAACAACTACATCTATGTGTTCTCAACCGACGACACGACCGGTGCCACTTCGGTGACGCAGTTAACCACCGGCTTGGCTACTCCTACCCGTGTTCCGCTCGGCGGCAGAAGTACCAATGCCAGTCGCATTCTGTTCTATGGAGCCTTCGATAACAACTACTACACCTACGGGCCGGCGAATGCCGCGTCCACGCTATATAGTTGCGGCACCGACACGACAGCAACGGCGCAAGATCTTTTTGCGATCAGTTTCAGCCCCGCGACCGGGTTGGCGAACACGACGCCCGCCATGTCCAATAACAGAAATGTTAATGGGGGCGGAACTAGTAGCGGAGTCTGCTCGCCGATCACCGAATTTTATGACGGGACGAATGATCGAATCTTTGTTGGCATGGGGCAACCAGCCGCCACCAGCGGATCCGACATCGTCACCATGTGGAACGTAAACAGCCGGCCGACCAGCGCGACCACGCCCACGGCGACGGCTACGGGGTATCTCGGGGGCACGAGTGGCATGTCGGCCGATAACGCCACGACGGCAGCACAGGCGGAGAACGTTTATTTCTCGACCGAAGAAACGGGTACTGTGGCTACCAATGTCGCCGGCGTTGGTTACAACGTATATGGAATCTACACGGACGGCTCGACGTTCCCACAGACGGGCGGCCTGGATGACGATGGCAATGCTTACTCGTCCACTGAGCTCGGGACTTCGGTAACGTGGAACGGCACCACTTTCCCCTTGGGCCCCGCGAATAGTCTGGACGCGTGGCAGAACACGACTATCACGCTCCCTACGGGTCAGTACAGCACATTGGAAATTCTGGGCAACGCGGTGAACGGCAACCTGACATCGCAGAAGTTCATTGTGACCTACACCGATAACACAACCACCACGTTTACACAGAGCGTAAGCGACTGGTACACGCCGCAAACTTACACGGGTGAATCGATTGCGAAGACCACGGCGTATCGCAACGTCTACAACGGGACAAAGGACAACCGGACGTTCGATCTCTACGGGTACACGTTCGCGCTCAACTCCAGCAAGACAGTGAAGAGCCTCACTTTGCCCGGTGTCGCTTCGGGAACCACAGACAATGTTGTGGTTGTGCTGGCCGTCGCTCTGACATACAACGGCTATTCAGCGGTGAAGCTGACGCAGGGCGCGCTGCAGTAGGGAGGGGTGGGCTGAGCTCGGAACCGGTTCGGCGTCGCCGTGATGCAGCTAGGAAGCTTTAGGGTTCAGCTTGCAGGGGGTTCCATGGCTATGAACTTTCCCGCAACTGAGCGCCTGGGTCTCAAACACGCGTTCGAACCGGAATGAGGGCTTCGCATAACGTTTCTTGGTTTGGCTTTTATGAGGCAGCCGTTTATCTTCAGGTTCCACCGGGGTCCCGTTGGCCATTATTAACATTCACCTCAAAGAACAGACTTTCCCCAAGCGACTGGAACTCGGCTTTTCGCCGGACTACCGGCTTTTTGGCTGTTTACATTCGAAATCATAACATTTCTATAATGCCATCGCTTCAGGAAACATCGAGCGATACGGCCCTTTGACGACTCCGGACGGGGTACCGCCGCGGTTCCAGCCCAGTGAATGCTTCCGCGGTTTGGCGCTCGCGGAATCTCAGTCTCCAGCCGTTCGCATCAAGAATTCGTTGGCTTCCTCGTTCTCGGCTACCAGTCCCAATGGGAGTGCGCCACGGTTGTAGTGGGCGAGACGGTTTTTCCACTTGAGGAAATCGGTAATGCTCTCCGGCTCGATGCGGACCTCCACGCGCCGCAGACTTGCCAACAGGAGATTCATCTCATTGGCGAACCCCTCCGCGGAACGCAGATTCTTCGCGGACATCTTCACCTTGTCGATCTGACGTCCGTTTATCTCGAGCAATCCCCAGCCCGCGGGAAGTTCGTCGATGCGTATCAGGCCGCGGGGGGCGATGTAGTAGCGCTCGCACCCAACGCCAAGCTCCGGCTTCTGGCGGAAAGGTTTTTCGCGATCGGCCAGAAAGTCTGAGCGCGAAACTTTACCCTCGACCAGCACCGAATGACATGCCTTCTTCCACCCAATCGCGTCCGGCATCTCGCCGCTGATGCAGGCCTGTTCGCTCAGCACCACGCCGCAGCGATACCGCCGCAACCATTGCACTACCGCGGAAACCAGTTTTGCGTGGGTCACGAATAAAGTTTGAAAGGTGAACGTAGTTCTGAGAAGTGTCAGACTAGCTTCCGAACATGGAAATATTCCGAAATATTCGCAGCCCTGGAACCCGGCGCTACGCCTTGGACCTTCTCGGAACAGTTCACCTCAAAATGGTCGATGCCGCGGCACACAACTCCTATGCTCGATCGTAGAAGCGAAAGAACAATGACTGCTTTGATACAGGCTGCGCCTTCTCGCTGAGCGTCGCCATCTGTTCCTGGCTGAGCGGAGTGAAGTCGCGCGCCAGTTGCACGTTCTGCTCGAGCTGGGGAATCGAATCGCAACCAATGATGACGGTACTGACCGGCAGGGACAGAGAGTAGTACATTGCCTGGCGCATATCCAGCGTTCCGGGCGTAGGCGCCAACACCATACCCTCCCACATGTGTTTCTGTTCTTCGATCGGGGGCGGCGTCCACGAGGAAAGAATGCGCCCGCGCGCCGGCACCTTCATTCCGATAATCCCCATCTGTTTTTCGACGGCCAGCGGCAGGAGATGCTCGGAGAAACTGTAGTGATGCGAGTCGGCGGCGTTGACGGCCACCAAAATCGTGTCAAACGGATGGCGGTGGATGGCTTCGATCAGCGCGTCTGGCCGGTAGTGTCCGGTAATACCCAGGTAGCGCACAATTTTCTGGTCGCGCGCCTGAAGCAGCGCCTCCATGGCTCCGTCTTTGGCAAAGATCTCGTTGATATCGGTCATTGTCCCGATGTCGTGGAGTTGCCAGAGGTCGACATGATCGGTCTGCAGCAGTTTGAGCGAGGTCTCGATCATGCGCATCGAGCCATCGCGGGTCCGCTCTTTTGTTTTGGTGGCTAGAAATGCTTCGTTGCGGCGATGTTTCATGACCTTGCCGACGTATTGCTCACTCCAACGCTCGGGGCCACCATAAATTGAAGACGTGTCAATGTAATTCACGCCGAGATCGAGAGCTCTTTCGATGACAGGGACCGCAATGGCTTCGTTATTGGCTTTCTCGAGAGCAGCTTGGCCTCCCAAGCTGAAGATGCCGACTTTATAGCCGGTTTTTCCAAGATTTCGGGTTGGCATTGCGCTCGATGTCGCCGGATTGGAAGGCACGCCCGGTTGAGCGTTTAACACTTCCGGAAAAGTGGCTGACCCGATAGCAGCGGCGGTCATGATTCCGCCAGCTTTAAGAAAAGTCCGTCGATCGCTGTTGGATGGGATGTCGGATGTAGTCTTGCTCACAAGGCCTCCTGAAGCCGGTGACTTTTTAACATAGTAATGCCGCTATCGACTTTTTCAACACTACTTTTCCTACACCACAAAATACTTCGCTCCGGGATGATGCACCACGATGGCCGAGGTGCTTTGTTCAGGTTCGAGCAGAAAGCCGGTAGTCAGGCGCACCCCTACGTTTTCTTCGGGCTTCAGGAGGGCGAAGAGCTTGGTCTGGTCTTCGAGATTGGGGCAGGCGGGGTAGCCGAACGAATAGCGCGATCCGCGATACTTCTGGTGGAAGAGATCGCGAATGTGGGGAGAGTCTTCGGCGGCGATGCCTAACTCTTCGCGCATCTTCTTATGATGAAACTCGGCCAGCGCTTCGGCGGTTTCCACGCTCAGACCGTGGAGATAGAGATAGCGGGTATATTCCCCGGCTTCGAAAAGGCGCTGAGTTTCCACGGACGCTTTCGGGCCAATGGTTACCAGCGAGAGGCCCAGAACGTCCATCTTGCCAGATGATCGAGCAGCGAAGAAGTCGGAGATGCAGAGCCGACGGCCTTCTTTTTGGCGAGGGAAGGTAAAGCGGAGGAGTTCTTTGGGATGTGTTGAGGCGGAACTTTGCCGCGTCTGAGCGGGATCGTATACGACTATATCGTTGCCGTCAGCCTGGGCGGGAAAATATCCGTAGACCACTTTGGGCTCGAACCATCCGGCGGCGATCACGTCTTCTTCTAACTTTTTCTTGATTGGACGGTATTTTTCTTCTACCAGGCGGGCGTAGTCTTCCTGCGACGCGGTTTTTAATTGCCACTGGTTTTTGAAGAGCGCGGTGTCATTGATGTAGTTGAAAAGTTCGCGAAGGTCGTAATCCTTCACAACTCTTACACCCCAGAATGGCGGGGCGGGAATGTTTGGGGCGTCGGTTACCACGGCGCTGCGCTCGGCGAAGACAGGACCGATTTCTTCATCAACCACCGCGGCTTTTGCGTATTCCTTCACGGTGCGGCCATCTTGCAGGCGGGCTTCGCGCTTGCCGTCTTCCGAGGCCAGGTCTTCCATTACGTGGAGGCCGGCGAAAGCATCTTCACCATAGAAGACAGCATTGGAGTATTCGCGGCGCAGGTCATCTTCCACATATTTGCGGGTGAGGGCTGCGCCTCCGCAGATCACGGGGTAGGTGAGCTTCTGGCGCTCGAGTTCCTGGATGACATACTTCATCTCAAGCGTCGACTTCACCAGCAATCCGCTCAGGCCGATGGCATCGGCGCGGTGCTCTTGCGCGGAGTGAATGATGGTATCGCCCGGCTGCTTGATGCCCAGGTTCACGACTTTGTATCCGTTGTTCGACAAGATGATGTCGACCAGATTCTTGCCGATATCGTGCACGTCGCCTTTTACCGTGGCGAGTACGATTGTGCCTTTTTGCTGCGAGCCGGTTTTCTTCTCCATCTTCGGTTCGAGATAGGCTACCGCGGCTTTCATCACTCCAGCGGAATCGAGGACTGAGGGCAATTGCATTTTGCGGGCTCCGAAGAGATCGCCTACCGTCTTCATGCCATCGAGGAGCACAGTGTTGATCAGGTCGAGCGGCGTGTATTTGTGTTCGTCGAGAGCCTCTTCGAGCAATTCTTCAAGCGTGCGCTTGGAGTTGCCTTCGCCTACTGATTTTTCTCCATTGATGATGGCATACTTCAGCTTGTCTTCGATCGATAGGGTCGCGACGTGCGCGGTAGTTTGGGCTTGCGCCTTGCCTTTCACTCCCGCGAAATGCTGCATGTAGACCTGGAGCGGGTCGCCGTTGGAGCGGTCCTGATAGATCAGCTTGCGGGCCAGTTCCACTTCTTCTTGTGGAATCTTGTAGAGCGGATAAATCTTCGTGTAGTTGACGATGGCTACGTCGAGGCCGTTATCGACAGCTTCATGCAGAAACACCGAGTTCAGGACGCGCCTCGGATAGGCATCAAGACCGAAGCTGATGTTGCTTACGCCGAGCACGGTCTTCACTTCGGGCAATTCCTGGCGAATGCGTTTGACGGCGGCCAGAGTTTCCATGCCGGCGGTGCGGTATTCTTCCTGCCCAGTGGAGATCGGCAGGGTAAGCGTGTCGAAAAGCAAGTCGACGGGACGGATGCCATACTTTTGCGTGGCCAGATCGAAGATGCGATGGGCGATCGCCACTTTTTTGTCAGCGGTGAGCGCCATGCCGTCTTCATCGATGGTGAGCGCGATCACTCCCGCGCCATAGCGCTTGGCCATGGGCAATACTTTGGAGGTGCGCTTCTCGCCATCTTCGAGATTGATGGAATTGATGATGGCCTTGCCCGGAATACGCTTCAGGGCTTCGTCGACGACGTCGGCTTCGGTGCTATCGATGAGGATCGGCGCGGGCACACGGGTAGCGATTTTTTCGAGGATGGCTGAGATGTAGCCCTTTTCGTCCTCGCCCACGATGGCGCAGCATAGATCGAGCATGTGCGAACCTTCGTTGGCCAGTTTCTTGGCCAGGGTCAGGATGTCGTCATACTTTTTGGCCTGCACCAGCTTGCGAAAATGATCGACGCGTGTGGTCGTGTTCATTTCCTCGGCGACGATCAGCGGTTTAGGTTCGAGATCCAGTGGGACCGAGGTGTAGGCGCTCGAAGCCGCGCCTACTGGCTTTACGTCGCGGCTGGCCGGTTCGACTCCCGAAACTGCATCTACCACGGCTTTCAGATGCTCAGGACTCGTGCCGCAACAGCCGCCGACGATTCGTACTCCGTAATCCTTTACGAAGTGTTGGTGATAGTCGGCGAGATCTTTCGGAGCCAGCTTGTACACGGCGTGGCCGCCAACGTTTTGGGGCAGGCCGGCATTTGGCAACACCGAGATGTGCTTGGTGGAATTGAGGCCAAGGTACCGAACGGCTTCGTTCATCTCGGCCGGACCGGTGGCGCAGTTGAGCCCGATGATGTCGATGTCGTACGGTTCGAGAGCAGTCAGCGCGGCTCCGATTTCGGTGCCGAGGAGCATGGTGCCGGATTCTTGCAGCGTGACTTGCACCTGCACGGGCAGACGCTTACCAGATTTGCGCAGGGCCTCGATTACGGCGACGGTGGCAATCTTCGCCTGTAACAGATCCTGGCAGGTCTCGATGAGAAGGACATCGACTCCACCTTCGATCAAAGCCAGCGCCTGCTCCTCGTAGGAAGCGACCATGGCGTCCCAACCGATATGCCCCAAGGAGGGCAATTTCGTGGTTGGGCCCATCGATCCGGCAACGAAGCGCGGCTTGTCTTTGGTGGAAAATTGCTCGGCGACTTCTCTCGCCAGGTGCGCGGCCTTCAGGTTAATCTCGTGAACCTTGTCACGGAGATCGAATTCGCCTAGAACCAGGCTCGTCCCGCCGAAAGTGTTCGTTTCGACAACGTCGCAGCCCACTCGAAAAAAGTCCGCATGGATATCGCGGATAATATCGGGGCGGCTCAGAACGAGCACCTCGCTGCAGTTTTCCTTGCCCCAGTAGTCGTCCAAGGTAGGATTCCGCTTCTGGATGTTCGTCCCCATGGCGCCGTCGTAGACGACCACGCGTTCTTTCACGAGTTGGAGAAAGTCGGACAATCAGTTCTCGGCTCTCAGCTCTCAGTTCCCAGTTTCACGTCCTCAGGGATTTGACTGAGAACGGGGAAGTGAGGACCGGTTCTATACAACAACGCCGGTCCCTCGGGGACCGGCGTTTGGCAAAAATCTTGAACTTGGCTAGCTCCCCTTTACGCCGCCCGAATCGAGCTCTGATTGCGCAAACACCTGATTGGCTCCCATATGCGCGGGAGCCGGAGCCAGCATTTGTTCTTTGCGATAAACCAGGTTGCTTGCGTTAAAAGTGGCGAGCTCGAATCCGTGGCCGTGCGTGATCGCGTCGGTGGGGCAAGCTTCCACACAATACCCGCAAAAGATACATCGATTATAGTCGATGTTGTAGACACGGGCGTAACGCTCGGCGCCCGAAACCCGCTTTTCTTCCGTGTTTTCCGCAGCCTCGATGTAGATGCAATTGGCCGGACAGGCGGCGGCGCACAGGAAGCAGGCCACACACTTTTCCAGGCCGTTTTCATCGCGTTGCAGAACGTGCATCCCCCGGTAACGTTCCTGAAACACCGCGCCTTTTGTCGGGCCAGGACCATCGGGATAATTTTCGACGATTGACGGTTGAAACATCTCCTTGAAGGTGATGGTCATCCCCTGGGCGATGGCTTCGATGTTTTTGATCACGGACATGCATTGTTAGTATAGCGGATGTGGGCGGCTTTCGACCGACCGCCGCATCTTCGGAAAATTGGCTACCAAGGATGGGGGGACTTTCGTGGACGTGGAAATCTTCTTTTAATCGTTGAAACTCTACGGTGCGTTGTTTTTACCGGCGCACGGTGGCGTTTCAATTTATGGCTATCCGTCGTTTGCGCTATCGTTTTCTGCTTGTCTTTCTTCTCGGTTGTTGTCTCGCGTTCACTTCGTTCCCCGGCATGATCGGAAATGCTGCCGCGCAGGAATCGGATCGGAAAACAATCCACTCACCGTCATCGCGTGGCGAGAGCGATGGGAACCGTTCTGAATTGCGGGATGATTTGGAGTGGAACTGGAACCAACGCGGGCGAACGGTGCCGGGTGGCGAATCTGCGGCAGGACTGCGCTTTCGGGCTTATCGGCAGAAGATGGCTATGAGAGCCTGGCGCGCGGCGGCTTACGCAGCTTCCTCCGGAAACCAACTCCCTGCAAGAGGCGCGGGTGGGGCAGTCGTTCCGCAAGTGAGTTCGACACCTTGGTTGCCGGTGGGGCCGGCTCCGCTGGCGTCGGATGCGACCGGCGATGGTGAGCAGAATTACAACTGGGTTTCGGGGCGCGCTACATCGGTGGTAATCGATCCCGCGGATACCAGCGGAAACACGGTACTTCTAGGCGGCGCTTATGGCGGGCTTTGGAGGTCGACAAATGCGGGCAGTTTGAGCTCGAATCCCGGGTCGGTTATCTGGCAGGCTCTGATCGACGAGCAGCCTACGCTAGCGGTGGGAGCGATTGCGTTGGAGCCGGGAAACAGCAACGTCATTCTGGTTGGGACGGGCGAGACAAACAGCTCGGGCGATTCTTATTATGGGCTGGGAATTCTGCGGTCGGCGAATGCGGGCTCGACATGGACGCAAATCCAGAGCGCAGGGACCGGACAATCGTTTCTTGGAGTTGGGTTCAGCAAGATCGCATTCAGCACGGTTAATCCCAACCTGGCGGTGGCAGCCACGGCTGGAGACAACGGACTAGACCTTGGGCTGGAAGAGGATGGGAATTCGACGGCGCGCGGACTTTACTTTTCTCAAGACGGGGGACAGACGTGGAACCGGGTGATCTTGTCGGACGGCGCGGTTCCAGCGTCGGCCACGGACGTTATCTTCGACGCCAACCAGGCGGGTGGGACTCTCTATGCTTTTATACGGCGGCACGGGATGTACTCATCGACCGACGGGCAGCACTTCACGCGCTTGACCACGCAGCCGACCGCGGGGATGGCAGCGGCGAATTGTCCAGCGAGTTCGAACGCGAGCACATGCCTGATTTATCGCGGCGAATTCGCGGTGGTACCGGGGCGAAACGAGATGTATGTGTGGATTGTCGATGTGCAACCCGATGGCGATGGGAATCCCAGTCCGGTCGACGAGGGCATCTGGCTCTCGAAAAATGGCGGCGGCACTTGGATGCAGATTCTGGACAATGGCATCACGAACTGCGGAGATGATGCGTTTGGTCCGGGCAACAGCGGCTGCGGGGTGGAGCAAGGTTATTACGATCTGGAACTGGCGGCAATCGCGGATGGAACGGGAACGGATTTGTATGCGGGTGCGATCAATCTCTATAAATGTACGTTGACGGGGGGTACGACGTGCACGCAAGGCGACTGGATCAATCTGACGCATGTCTATGGATGCAGCCCGCTAGGGGCGCCGGCGCACGTGCATCCAGATCAGCACGGGTTGGCGTTTCTGGTGGCGAGTGGAAAATCGCCCGGCTACTTCGCGCATGACGGTGGAATCAGCCGCACGCTCGATGGCTACTCCGGATTAACTACCGGGAGCTGCACGGGGACAAATCAATTCGACAGTCTGAGCCAGACTCTCGGATCGATGACCGAGTTCGTTTCCGTGTCGGTGCATCCCACGAACGCCGATATTCTGCTCGGTGGGACACAGGATAACGGGTCTCCGAAAACCAGCACAGCAACCAGCAGCAGCACGTGGCAAAACGCGCTGGGGGGCGATGGAGGATTCAATGCCATCAGTCCCACGAACACCGACGAGTGGTTCGCGTCGAATCCTTACGTAACGATTGTGAAGTGTGAGTTGGGGACAGCGTGCAACGATTCCGGGTTTACGCAAGTCGTCGGATCAAACAATCTGGGCGGGGATCAGGGCGCTTTCTATACTCCGTATATTCTCGATCCGCAGAATACGAGCGAGATGCTGGTGGGGACTTGCCGGGTGTGGAGGATCAGTACGAGTGGAACCGCTCCGCTGGAACTGAGCAATGACTTCGACACGCTAGGAGCGGGCGTGTGCACGGGCAATGAGATCAATCTGGTGACTGCGCTGGCGGCGGGCGGTCCCAAGGCGAACGGCAATTCTGCGGTAGTGTATGCGGTGACGAACGGCTATGGGCCGATGAGTGGATCTCCTGGCGGGGAGGTTTGGGTCACGACCAACGCGGGCGTCAGTTTGATGACGAGCGTGACCGCGAATATCAATCCGCAGGGATATGCGATAGCGGCGGTTGCGATAGATGCGTCGGATGCCACGGGACAAACGGCGTATGTGGGGATCATGGGATTCAGCACGCCGTCGTATCCGACGTCGCACGTATGGAAGACGACGAACACGGGGGCGACTTGGACTGACTGGACTGGAGCCGGATCGACGGAGCTGCCGGATGCTCCGGTGAACGCGTTGCTGGTGGATTCCGCGGCGGGACAGATTTATGCGGGAACGGACGTCGGCGTTTTTGCCAGTTCGACGACGACGGCTGGTTGGATGGAGGTTGGACCCGCGCCGGGAACGGGCGTATCGGGGTATCTGCCAAATGCTCCGGTAACGGCGCTGCAGATGTTTAATCCCGATGCGGGCACGAAAACTCTGGTGGCATCGACCTATGGCCGCGGTATCTGGAACTATGCGTTGGCAACGTCGCCAAATTTTACGAATGTGATTTCAAATACGCCGCAAACTGTGTTTCCGACTCAGACCGGTGTCTTTAATGGGATACTGACGGCAGAAGCGGGATATGCAAATCCGGTGAATTTGAGTTGTACGGGCACACTGCCGAGTACGTGCACGTTGCAGCCAGCTCAGGAAACTCCGACTGCGACTTACACGCTGACAGCGGGCGGACTCGTGGGCGACTACACTTTTAATGCGCATGCAGTGGGAACGGATCCGAACGAGATTATGCGCGACGCAACGGTCACACTGCATGTGGTGGATTTCAATTTGACGGCACCGAGTCCGAATTCGTTGAGCGTAGGGCAGGGTGGGACATCGGCAGCGAGCACGTTCGAGGTAACGGCGGCGGGGAGCTTTGCCGGAACGGTTACGCTCAGCTGTCCGACGGGATTGCCAGCGGGAGCGGCTTGCGTGTTCTCACCAGCCAGTTCGGTGAGTCCGACGTCTTCTACGCCAGTGGCGGTTACGTTGACGGTGACGGCGGGCGCGACGACTCCGGCGGGAGGGCCGGTGCTGGTGACGCTTGCGGCGATGACGGTGGGCGCACCCTCAGCCAAGACGCAGACTTTCAGCCTGACAGTAACGGCGCCGACTCCAGACTTTGCGATTGCGGTGACGGCAACTCCGAACACGACGGTAGTAAATCAAAATGTGACGTGGAATGGGACCGTCAAAGCGCTGAACGGATACGGCGGTAACGTGACGTTGACGTGCTTGGCAGGAGCTCCAGCAACCTGCGGGATCACACCTTCAACTGTGGCAGCGACCGCTGCGGGCACACAGTTTACAGTCACGCTGGGAAATGATACCGCGGGTGCATTTAACTTTGCGATCCAAGGAACGGACGGGACTCTTACCCATGCCACTGCGACCGAGACATTGACGGTGGGAACGGATGTTGCCTGGACGAATACAGGAAGCGCCTCGATCTCCGTGCTGGCCGGGCAGTCTGCCAGCTACACGTTTTCGGCGGCTCCAGTTGGAGGTGGGGTGTTTAGCTCGGCAGTGACTCTATCCTGCTCGGGCTTGCCGGCGCTGACGAACTGTGTATTCAGTCCGAGTAGTACGATTGCGGCTGGGGCACCTACGACTGTAATCACGCTGACAATTTGGACTTGTGGGCCGAACTTGCCCACCGACTGCCAAAGTGGGATGGGCGAGCATGTCCGTCGTTCTGCTGGCATGATTCGAACTACTGACCACGGTCTGCGCGCGAGCACGCGACCCAGTGCTTTGTCTTTCTTCACGCTGGCTTGGGTGATGATGATAGGGATTGTCGGGGCTGGGGGAAAAAGGTCAGGCAAGTTGCGTCTTTTCGGTGTGATCGCGGGCGTCTTTGCCGCTGTTGTGATCCTTGCCATGCTCTCCTGCGGCGGAGTAGCCGGTGGTACAACGACGACGCAAGCGGTGACGGTGAATCCGGGGTTGGCGACTTTGTTTGCCAATGAAGCGGGTAACTCCTGGCCTGCGGGGACCGCACAGCAACAATTCGCGGCGAATCAGAGCGTGACGTGGGCGGTGACAGGCGGGAACGCGAATGGGACGGTGGATGGAACCGGGATGTACACGTCTCCAGCAGCGGTGCCGAACCCGGCGACAGTGACAGTGACGGCAACGGCAGCAACGGGAGGGGCGGGCTCGGCGTTTGTGACGATTGCGGCACCGACGGCTGTAGGAACGTCGCAGATTACTGTGACGGCCGCGGCTGCAGGCGGGGCAGCACACGGGGATGTGGTTACGCTGGTCGTGAAGTAGGAATTCGCAGCCGGGCACTTTACCACCGAGACGCAGTGGACGCCGAGAGAACTTTGGCAGTGGGCGCGGAGATCATGTCCGCGCCTTTTTTCCGGCGTCGCAGTTTGCTGTTTCTTGCGTCACGGTAATGCGGCGGCGCGTGAGGTAGGATCAATGCTCGCCTGGGCCGTCGTGATTTGCACGGCTTGGACGGGCGAGGACGCTGTCCCGAAACGAGAGTACGAGATCGCGGACAGGTGCATCCGCACCACATGAGCTTGAACCTATGATCTATGACATTGCGGTGATTGGGGGAGGAATTGTGGGGCTTTCGTTCGCGATGCAAGTGACGGAACAGTTCCCTCACTTACGTGTCGTGGTGCTGGAGAAAGAGGCCGGTGTGGCTCGGCACCAAACGGGTCACAACAGCGGGGTAATCCATAGCGGAGTTTATTACAAGGCGGGATCGCTGAAGGCGCGGCTTTGTGTGGCGGGAGCGCGGGAGATGGTGGAGTTCTGCGCACGGCATCGGATTCCGCATGAGGTCTGCGGGAAGTTGATTGTGGCTACGAGTTCCGAGGAAGAGGAGCGCCTGGACGATCTGCTGGCGCGCGGCGTGGCGAACGGACTCTCGGGATTGCGGTTACTAAGTCGCGAGGAGATGCTTGAGTTCGAGCCGCATGTTGGAGGTGTACGCGCGCTGCACGTGCCGTCGACGGGGATTACGGATTATGCGGCAGTGACGGCGAAGTATGCCGAAATTGCGATGGGGCATGGTGCGGAGCTAAAGACGGGCGCCGGAGTGGTGGGATTCGCGCGTTCGCGAGACGAGGTTGTCGTGCGGACCCGCGCGGGGGATTTTTCCGCGTGCTATGTGGTGAATTGTGCCGGCTTGTATAGCGATCGTGTGGCGCGGATGGCGGGAGATGATCCCGGGATGATGCTGGTGCCGTTTCGCGGGGAGTATTACGATTTGGCTCCGGCGCGAAAGGGGTTGGTGCGGGGATTGATTTATCCGGTGCCAGATCCGCAGTATCCGTTTCTCGGGGTGCACTTCACACGACGAATTCACGGGCATGTGGATGCGGGGCCGAATGCGGTTCTGGCCTTCCGGCGCGAGGGGTATCGGTTTCGCGATTTCGATTTCGGCGAGACGATGGAAGTATTCTTGCATTCGGGATTTCGCGCGATGGCGCGAGCGCACTGGAGAAATGGGTTGGCGGAGTTTCGGCGATCGCTGCGGAAACGGGAGTTTGTGCGCTCGTGCCAGCGTCTGGTGCCAGAGATACGGATGGAAGATATGACACCGGGCGGCTCTGGAGTACGGGCGCAGGCGGTAGCGCCGGATGGTACGCTGGTGGATGATTTCAGGTTTGTGGCGCGGGAGAGGTTCTTGCATGTGCTGAATGTGCCTTCGCCGGCGGCGACGGCCTCGTTGCCGATCGGGCGTGAGATATTGAAGATGGTGCCAGCCGCGACGTTGAAGCATTGAGTCATTTCATCACCGAAACATTTAAACATTGGAATCCTGCCCGGGCAGAACGGCTGGATCGTGTAATCTGATTGCTTACTGATTACCTATTGTTGGGAAAACTGTTTGTGGAGAGTTTCCTATGGCACACAATTCAAGTTTGAGTTCCAAAAAGAAAGTTGCGGTTTTGGGCGCGGGGAAGATGGGAGCGATTCTGCTGCAATCTTTCTTGCGCGATGGGTTGTTGTCTCCCGGGCAGACGTGGGCGACGGTGGCACACGCGGAGCGCGCCCGCATGCTGAAGGAGAAATTGAAGGTACATGCGGGAACCGACAACGCGGAGGCGGTGAAGGACGCGGACATTATTTTCGTTTGCGTGAAACCGCAGGTAGTGGCCGACGTGGCGCGGGAGATCCGGGCGCATTTGAGCGCGAGGCAACTGGTGATTTCGGTGGCAGCATCGGTTCCCACAGAGATGATTGAACGGGCGCTGGAGAAGGAAGTTCCGGTAGTGCGGGCTATGCCAAACACTCCTTGCGTGCTGGGCGCGGGCATGACGGCGCTATGCAAGGGAAAGTTCGCGTCGAAGCAACATCTGGAAACGGCGACGAAATTTTTCGACGCGGTGGGGCGGACAGTGGCAGTCGACGAAAAACATATGGACGCGGTCACGGGGTTGTCGGCTAGCGGTCCAGCTTATATCTACATCATTTTGGAATCGCTGGCGGAGGCGGGTGTGAAGGTAGGACTGCCTCGTGATGTTGCTACTTTATTGGCGGCGCAAACCACGATGGGTGCGGCACGAGTGGTGTTGGAAACTGGGGATCATCCGGCGCTGTTGAAGGACGCGGTCACAACTCCGGCGGGATGCACGATTGACGGCATCATGGAACTGGAAGAAGGCAAGCTGCGCGTGACTTTAATCAAGGCGGTGGTGAAGGCGGTGCAGCGGGCCAAGGAACTGGCGTTCTCGTAGCTCAGATACTCATAGGGTAGATAATCGATATGGAGTAGGTCGAATTTCGTATCAGCCTGCGCGGCGTTCTGAGCTGCGTTCAAAGAGAATCATCTCACTCAGGCATCCCTAAATTGTAGTTGCGATCTCTAATACCCGAAGCTGCTAAACGGGACGAACCAGGCTGCAGGGTTCTGACCAGAAGCGCGCGGGTGCGCGGCGGGATTCTCCAATCCGGTTCAAAGTCAGCAGCTTCTGGGAGGTTCCTATGCGTACAAACTGGACGACCATTGTGGTCTGCTCATGGCTCTTGGTCTCAGGACTCTTGCTGGGTGGAATTCTTTTCGCGCAGCCAAAGCCTGCGGACAAATCTCAAAAGGACGTGCTCAGCGCTGTTGATCGAACTTTCATAATCAATACCGCCGAAGCCAATCTGGCGGAGATCGACACGGCAAAGATGGTGGGAAAGAAGTCCACCGACCCGGGTGTGCAGCAGTTTACGGGCCGGATGATAAAAGACCACACCCAAGCCAACCACGAACTAGCAACTCTGGCGAACAACTACGGGATTACGTTGCCCAGCGCACCGAGCGCGGCCGATCGCAAGCAGCAAGATGAGTTGCAAAAGCTTTCGGACCCCACGCTGAATGAGGCTTATTTGCGCGACGAATTGCAGGGCCACAAGCAAGTAATCGCGGAGTTTGAACAGGAGATCGAGCACGGTCAAGATAAGGCAGTAAAGGACTTTGCAGAACAGACGCTGCCGACGCTGCAAGACCATATACGGATCGCGGAAGATGTCGCCGGAAGGATGGGAATGTCAGGCAAAGCGGGGCTCGACACGGAAGCCAAAGCGATTCCGATGAAATAAACCGCGGACGGACGTAACCATGGCGTCAGTTGGGCAACGAAAAGCTGAGGGTTACATCGGTCTCGAACTGGGTGGGGCGGTCATGCTGGCGATAGGGTTGGTAGCGCCAATTGCGAACGGCCTCGGCGGCGGCCGCCGCCAGGATCGGGTCTCCAGTTAGAGTACGGACGCTGGAAACCGTGCCATCTTCGGCTACGTGGACTTCGAGAACTACGCTTCCGGCTCGATGGGCGGCTAAGGCTTCGGGAGGATAGTGCGGTTCGGTCCGACTCAGCAGGCGGCTTTCGGCTTGCGCAGGCGAGAGCCGGACGGGCCCGGCTGGTGCGGCGTCAATTCTTGTGGTTGATGAGGCTTCCACGATTGCATCACTTTCTGGCTTCGTGGTATCGGGGATCGTTGCTGGAGGATTACTCTGACTAACCGCCGATGGAGTGGCACTGGGAGCGGGCTTTTCCATGCGGAAGATTACCTTGCCTTTTTCGTAGACGACTAACTCGTCTTCCGATGAGGTTTCGGTAGGAGACTTCCGCTTGCTCGTGTTCACCGACGATTTTTCTGACGCTCGTCTTTGCGACGCTCGCTTCCCTAAAGCTCTTTCGGACGACGGCGGATTTGTTTGCTGCGGCGCAGTTGTTTCGGGCGATTGTGGTTCCGCTCCAGCCTGGATGGGAGAAGTCTGAAGACGCGGAGCGGGGCGAAGCCATCCGATGCGGTAACCAATCATGAAACTTACGGTGATGGTAGCGAGAATGGTTAGGGCTCCCAAAACTAAAGCCCAGGATTCGTACTTGGGACGGCGTAGAGGAACAACTGTCGCCACTTCGGGCAGCGTGTCTTTGGGTGAAAGTAGGGGTGAAAGTAACTCAAACGAACCCGGTTCCGGCGGGACAACATCTTTAACAACATCTTTCGCGGTGAGGTCACCGGAGGCAGGGTCCGTGGGGACGAGATCATGCGGAGGGACGTCGTTGGCAGACAGATCCTTGGGAACGGCCGCGGGCTTCCGTTGACTTAGTTCAATTGCGGCCTGGCGAATGCGAACGCACTCATCGGCGAAATCTTCGAGCAGTTTCTGGTCGTTGTTGGAAAAGGCAGCCGGGGACGAAGAAAACACTTCGAGGATTCCAGTGAACTGAGCATTTTTATTGCTACCGTCGAAAACGGGAACAATGAGGATGGAGCGAATACCGAGGCGGCGAGAAATGATGGGATCGACGCGCGGGTCGAACTCGGTATCGACAGAAAGCTGTGGCTGACGGGTTTCGAGACAAGCTCCGGAGAGGCCGTCATGAGTGTTGATGGGAACACCAAGGTCGGGGGCGAGATGCCCGGTGGCAGCGCGGCAGACCATCTCGTCGCCGCGGATCAGAGCGAGGGCGGCGGCGCTGGCGTGAGTGGCCTCGGCGGCTCGGACCACGAGTTCATTAAGGACTAGATCGAGGGCGAGGTCGGGCGGAAAACCGGCGAGCAGGTGCTGTTCAAGGGTAACGGTCGCGTCAGGATGCGCATCGTCAGGGCGATCTTCAGAGCGGACGTCAGGAGTACGGAAGTCAGGCCTCGACATAGGTTGCGGGAACATAGTTTTGTTCCGGCAGCCTGCGGTTTAGCGGGGGAAAGCAGGCTCAAAGGGGAGTTTCCCGCGAAATGGGCGGGAAGTCAATTGGGGTGAGGGATTTGGGCCTTGGATCGGTTTGTCGCAGCTCGCAAAAAACGTCTGGTTTGGCTGGTTTAGGTTTGCGCCGCGCGGCTCGGACATGGCTCGGGTTTGGCCTCAGGAGGACCGCGTGTTGCGATCCTCCCGCCCAATCCATTGCAACACAAGGGGCCAAGTTAGTGCCCGGTTTCTGTAAAGACGGCCGGGGCGGCTATTCCGGCGGCGTGGCGGTGATCGTGACGGTTTTTGGCGACGTTGGGAGCGTATAGAGCTGAGTTGCAGTTCCGTTGGTGACGGTTAAGACGGGATTCGGGTTGGAGAACGAGCCGCCAACGCCGCCGTCAGAAAAGGTAACACTGTTGCCCGAGATGGGGTTGCCGTACTGGTCGGTGACCAGCACAGTGAGGGGTTGAGGCAATTGCGTTCCGGCAGGAGCTGACTGGTTGTTGCCGCTGGTGATGGCGATGTTGGCCGCGGGTCCGGCAACGGAGTACTCGACGAAGGAAACATTCTTAAAGCCGGCGGAACTGGCAGTGACGGTAATCGTACCGACGGTCGTGGGCAATTGAAGAATGGTGCTCGCCTTTCCATTCACATCGGTGACCAAAGAAGACGGATTAGGAACGCCACCTTTGTTGGCGGTGAAATTGATGGTTATGCCGGCGACGCCGTTCTTGTCGGCATCCTGCGCCTGAGCGACGAGCGGATTGGCTATTTGGCTCCCGGCCACACCAGTCTGTTTGGCTCCGCCAAACGCGATGATCTTGATCGCGGCTCCCGCGGTTGCGGTGGCTGTAACGGTGGCATTCCCGAAGCCGGTACCGGAGACAGTCAGGGTATAGGTCCCGGATTTCTTGGGAACGGTGTAGGTAGTGGACGCGATTCCGCTGGAGTTCGTGACGGCAGAGGCCGGATTGAACGAGCCACCCTTACCTCCATCACTGAAATTGACGGTCACACCGGCGTCGGGCTCTCCGTTATACGGGTTCGAAATTTGTACCTGAATAGGCGCGGGCAGCGCGGTGGCGACGGTAGCACTCTGGTTGTTACCTCCGGTGATGGAGGCGGCGTGAAAGAGACCATAGACTTCGAGACTCTTCTGAGTCGCTACATAGACCTTGCCGTTGGCAACGGTCTGGGTCACGAAGTGTCCAATCGGCGGCAATTTGTCGCGTTCGTTGGGAGCTTGACTCGTGCTGTAAATCATTTCCAGGGAAGTGGCGTCAAATGCAACGAGTTGGCCGGTGAGAACCCACAGGATGCCGTTGGCGGTGCCGTTGGCGGAGATCGATGGAGAATGGCTGCCGGCATATTGCTGTTTTGATTGGACGGGAGTGCCGAGCAATCCGCCCGATAACGGGAAAGACAGTACGGGAGAGCCGTTGGGAGCGAAGTAGACGTTATTGTTCCAGTAGGCGGGAGCGCCGAATAGAACGTCTTTGACGGTGCTGTCGGTTTCTCCGGGAATCAAAGGGAACTCCTGAAGAACGTTCTCATCGTTGACCGAGTACATACCGAGGTTGTCGCCGTTTAGAACATAGACGAAACCCTGCTTGCCGGCGGCAATGACTTCGTGAGGATAGGGACCATCCTGCACCGGAAGAACGACTATTCCGGTGGAACTCAGGTCGAGATCGTTGCTGTTGAGGAAAGCGACGCTGTATGGCGTGAAATAATCGCCGACGCTAAGATCCGGAGCAAGTTTCACCACACTGTTGCAGTAAGTCTGCCCTCCTTGAGGCACATCGTAGTCATACTCGCCCGATTCCGCGGTCTCAAACAATAGGTTGCCATTTTCGTCAGCGGCGATACCTGTGCCCGCCTGCCAGATCGAAGTAAGTCCGTAATCGGGCGAGGTGTTGAAGACACCCACCTGCGACAGCGTGCTTTCGTCGTAAGAGAGGACCCAGCCGCTGTTGCCATCGTTGCAGGAATTTGATCCGAAACCGAGATACAGAACGCCGTTGAGCAATAAGAGGCCCGGACGGTTCTTCTGGTGGAGGCTGTTAAAGACCGTGACGTTTCCTTTGTAGCTGGTGCTTTGGGCCTGGATCAGGACGGGACTTCCCGGTCTGTCAAAGCCGGTGGTGATGTCGATCGCGTGAAGATGATGACGCACGGTGCCATTCAAAACCGTTTTAGCTACGAGATACATCGTGTTGGTATTGGGATCGATAACCGGGGTTCCGGGGATACCTTCCTGGTCGAAGCCAGGGCCGGTGCCGCACGGGAGATATTTGCCGCTGGCGGTCGTGCCACCGTAGAGCATGCTGGCGTACCAGAGCTGAGCGCCGGTATCGGCATCAATCGCATAGACTGAATCGGCCTGGGTGGCAACGTAAACGACGTTGTGCACTCCTTGACCGGGAATGGTGACGTTCGGCACATAGAGAGGCTGCGCTAAGACGACGTAGTCAAGAGGAAAGCTGAAAAGACGTCCAAAGCTATTCTTGTTGACGTTGGCGGGTGTGAGCAGAGTTTCATTGGTGTTGGCGTTGTCGCGGCTGTTATCGAGATGACTCGTTAAAACCGATACCTGAGCAAACGAGAATGACAGGAAAGCCGTGCAAACGATGAGGAGGCTCAGACAGAGATCGCGCACAAGGGTCGCGCCGCGGATGGATCGTTTCACCGTCGAGCGATTCATAGGCCGGGAAGATGCGGAACGAATCGTGAAGGGTCGAGACAGAAATTGGCACATCATCGTATTGCCTCCAAGTATTGCCTCCAAACCACAAACCACGGGGGTGAACTGGTTAAATAGCACTTCGAACACCGGGGAAGGTATCCGCTACACAGTCATACGATAGGGAAACTCTAGCAATTATCAGGTTTTATACACTGGCCGATGGTCGATTTACAATGCCCATTCGGGGCGGGGCGCAAAGTTTTGCACAGGTTGCGCTTTTGGGGGGGCACCCGACGCTCACGCAATCGGACCTGCGTAACGATCCCCAAGCAACGATCAACGGGCTTTTTGGTTGTCTCAGCGCAACCGGCACACCTGCAAAGCGAACGAAGTTCGCGGGGAGGTCTCAGACGAGTTCAAGGGACGGGAGTCATATGTTTTTGTGAGATTTAATTTCCCGTTCTTGATCCCAGTGGTCGCGAGATGACTTTGGAGAGCCTGCCAGAGATAAAAAGACTGCTACAGTTAGAGCAACTGCACACCGACGAGCCGGCAGTGCAAATTGAAAAATCGAGGAGAAGGCTCGCTATGCAGATCGCCGTGGTCGGTTCCGGGTATGTGGGGTTGGTAACAGGAGCATGTTTTGCGGACCTGGGACATGCGGTTGTCCTGGTGGATAACGACGAGAAGAAACTGGCGGCGCTCAGAGATGGCGAGGTGCCGATCCACGAGAAATTTCTCCCTGAGCTGCTGGTACGGCATCGTGGTGAGCGAATCAAGTTTTCCGGCGACCTGCAGGCGGCCACGCGTGAGAGTAACGCGGTGTTTATTGCGGTCGGAACGCCGCCGACGGAGAACGGTGACGCCGACCTTTCGTATGTGGAGTCGGTGGCGCGGGAGATCTCCGGTGGCGTGGACGGATACAAGGTGGTGGTGGAGAAGAGCACGGTTCCGGTGTACACGAGCCAGTGGATCCGCACCATTATTATGAGGAATGGTGCCGACCCAGCAGCTTTTGATGTGGCTTCGAATCCGGAATTTCTGCGCGAAGGCACCGCGGTCACGGATTTTCTTTATCCCGACCGGATCGTGGTTGGAGTCGAGAACGAAAGGTCGGCGGCTGTGATGCGCGAACTCTACAGTCCGCTGACCAGCGGGTGGTATTACGGGCGCGGGGATGCGATTCCGCAACCGGAAGCGGCCAAGGTTCCGCCGCGGCTCATCATTACGAGCACGAAGAGCGCGGAGCTGATCAAACACGCTTCCAATGCATTTTTGGCCATGAAAATTTCCTTTGTGAACGCCGTGGCGTCGATCTGCGAGTCGGTCGGAGCAAATGTGCAGCAGGTATGTGACGGGATTGGGACGGACTCGCGCATTGGGCCGAGATTCCTGAATCCTGGAATCGGGTATGGCGGGTCATGCTTTCCGAAAGACCTGATGGCGTTTCGCGCGGTCGCGAAAGAGAGCGGATATGACTTTCGGCTGCTGGAAGAAGTGATTCGTATCAATGAGGAACAACGGCATCGGTTTCTGCGCAAAGTGCGGAGCGTACTGTGGACGCTACGGGGCAAACGATTGGGCGTCCTGGGTTTGGCATTCAAGGGCGGGACGGATGATATTCGGGAGTCTCCGGCGATCATGCTGGTACAGGAATTACTCCGCGAGGGTTGCCGCGTCTGTGCCTATGATCCGGCGGCAATGGAGCGAGCCAAGGAGGTTCTCGCGTCGAGCGTGGAATTTGCCAACGATGCGTACGAAGCAGCGGCGGGCGTGGATGCACTACTGATCCTGACGGAGTGGGAAGAGTTTGCATCGCTTGATCTGGAACGTCTGCGCTCACTGGTGAAGTATCCCATCGTGCTGGATGGACGGAATCTGTATGATCCGGCGGTGATGGTGGAGCATGGCTTTTCTTATTACAGTGTGGGGCGTCCGTCGGCGTTGACTGAAGAGTTGACGACCGGTGCGCGTCAGAGAAAGAAGGAGCGCGCCTGAGTTGATGAAGACGCAACGAGCGCTGGTAACCGGTGGGGCGGGCTTTCTGGGCTCGCACTTGTGCGATGCACTGCTGGGCGAGGGTTACGCGGTGATCGCGGCCGATAATCTGTTAACCGGCCGGCTGACAAACATTGAGCATCTGCGAAATGATTCGCGATTTGAATTCGTCGAAAAAGATGTTTGCGAGCCCGGTGAGTGGGGTGCGCTGGATTATGTCTTTCACTTTGCCAGTCCGGCAAGCCCGGTTGATTATGCTGAACACGGAATCGCCACTTTGCGCGTGGGATCGTATGGGACATTCGAAGCGTTGGAGACGGCGCGGCGGTGCAACGCGAAATTCATGATGGCCTCGACATCGGAATGCTACGGAGATCCGATGGTGCATCCGCAGACCGAGTCCTATTGGGGAAATGTAAATCCGATTGGGCCGCGATCGGTATATGACGAGGCCAAGCGGTTTTCGGAGGCAGTGACGGCCGCGTATCACCGTTATCATAATGTCAACACACGGCTTCTACGCATCTTCAACACCTACGGGCCACGGATGCAGATCAATGATGGAAGGGTGATTCCGAATTTTATGTGGCAGGCGCTGCGGGGAGAAAATCTTACGGTGTATGGCGACGGCAGCCAGACGCGCAGTTTCTGCTATGTGAGCGACGAAGTGGATGGAATTCTGCGCCTGTCGCGATCATCGGAACATCTGCCGGTGAATATCGGAAATCCGACCGAGTTCACCATTCTGGAGTGCGCGCAGAAAGTGATCGCGACCACGGGATCCGCGAGCCAGATCAAGTTCGAATCGTTGCCGCAGGACGATCCGAAACAGCGGCGGCCGGATATTTCGAAAGCCAAGCGACTGCTGGAATGGGAGCCGAAAGTTGATTTGGAGAGCGGGCTCAAGCTTTCACTGGAATACTTTCGGCGGGCGGTGTCGGAAAAGGCGCGGGAACGAGCGTCGGCCGGAGTCCGCCAATCGGGGCCTACCGGTCTTTGAAAAGTTAGAAAAGTTAAAGAATCGCAGCCAGTTGTCCGCGCTGGAAGTCCTGCCCTAGCGCACACCGCGCGCATTCAAAAACTCACTGTATTTTTGATCGACTTTCTGGATATGGTTTGTGAGCCACTTCTGCAGGAAGCTCATCAATTCGGGGGTTATGCTGACGATGCCCGCTTCGAAATCCTGCTTGGATGCCAGAACCTTATCCGTTAAGGCCCGTTGTTCCGCCTGGTGCACGGCGAGGCTTGGATAGCCGTTGTTGGCCATCAGCTTTTCTTCGGCGGTGAAGTGCTGAACCGTGTAGTCGACCAGGCGACGCAGAACATCGGCAGCGACGTCTTTGCCATGGCCAGAACGCATGGCTGTGTAGAGTTCTCGTATGATTTCGAAGAGCCGCTTGTGCTAGCGTATCCATCGCATCGATTTTGACGCTGTACATGGCGTTCCATTGAAATGCCTGGTCCATGGGACCTCCGTAAGCCAGATAAATAGTAATGACGTCCAGTGGAACCTCCCAGATCACTTCTGGACGTATCCGAAATACATCTCGTACGCCAGAGTTTGATGGGAAATGCCGCTGCTTCGGAGTTTCGGGAAAGGGAACTTACCGAGGTTGTTCGTCGAGAGTGGGGCCGGCGGAGAGAATTGCGAGCAGACGAAGGATTTCTTCGCGCTCGGCGGAATCGCGAAACATGAAGCGCACGCCCATGCCGAAACCAGGATGGGTGACCAGCACCTGGCCGCGAATTCTTAATTTTGTGTCGAGGGTGCGAACCAGAATCTCCACGCCCGATTGGCCGGAAAGCGGGGACGGCATTTCGACATAGCAACCGCCTTCGCTGATGTCGGAAAGACTGCAACGATTGGGGACGCTGGTGCCGAGACGATAGACCTCGGCTCCGATTTTGCAGGCAAAACGCCGCTCTCCCCGGCGGTTGCCCGCGCTGGAAAGCGAGCTGACGCCTTTGCGTTCAGACTTTGGTATATCAGGGTCGCGCGGCGGCGGGGTGGCAGATGACGGAGCGCCGGAGGAACAATCTTTCGCGGGTGGGGCTGAAAGTCCGCTGGCCGAGTTCACACTCTTCTGCTGTAACCACGTTTGTATGAGGCGGCGCGAAGACTGCGGCACATCGAGGAAGCGAATTCCGGTGCGACCACTGGCATCCTGCCAGGCAACCTCTCCCGACAGGCGGACCAGTTGGTGCTGGCCGGGCAACTCGAATTCAAAATAGACCTTGCAGGCGGGAGGGAGCCGGTTGGGGGTTTGGATCGATGTTCCGCCGTCGCTGAGGTCGCCCAGAACGGCATTCAGTTCGGGAGCTCCGGGGTAGGCGACATTGGCCTTCGAATGGAGCGGAACGCGCGGCGCGCGGCGGCGTTCACGGCGAATCAGGCCGCGAGCGGCGCGCAGGCTAATGCGGGTGCGTTCGGAGGAGAGCGGTCGATAGAGAACGAAGTTGGCGCCAAGCCCGAACACGGGACGCGCGTTGAATTCGCTGTCGACGATAGCCACCAGCATACTGGTGCGGTTCTTAGCCGACTGACGCAAGCGGGCGAGGAACTCCTCGGAACCTCGATCGGCGCGATAGTCAAGTACGATCGCGTCAAAATGCTGGCCGTCGAGCAACTCTAGACCGCGGGTGATGGAGGGCGTGGACTCGGCCGCTATTCCCAGCTCCGACAGGATGACCGTGAGCAGATTGGCCGAATCCTGATCGGGGCACACCACGAGGGCGCGTAAGTCCATAGTGAAAGCATGGTACGAGAGGGTTGGCAGCAGCGACAAGTTACCTATGTCACAGAAGAAATACAACCTTCACTTTGTTTCCAACGATTTTCACCCGGTCTGTCCGCTTTGAGTTAAGTTTCTGGAACCGTCATCTACGCCCCAGTCACCTCTGAATATATCTTTAGTTATCTTTCGCGTTCCGTGGGAGGGAGATACTCTGACGGGACGTTCGAGGACGATTGCTCGAACTGCAAAATTGCGGGTCCGATTCGTAACATGCAGCAATTGCGAGGCGCAGGAGAAAAAGAACTTCGCAACGAAAGACGCGGCGGCACCGGTGGTAACTCTCCCGATATTACCTTACGAAAAGACAATGTACGAAGGGCCGGTGTACCCCGGTACTTTGACGTGTTAGGAGACAGTTCCTAACATCGAGTTAGTCGGACCATAGTGTCGAATCAACGATCCGCGCAGGGTCGCCGGAGTTATTGGGTTTTCGTGTTTCGGGCTATACGACTGTCTTTGGAAAAATGTTAGACGCAGCGAGCACCACGGGGAACGGCACATGTTTATGAGAAGCGTGGAAAACCGCGCCCGGCGCGGCCAACACCGGGAGAGCGGATTCAGCCTGATCGAAATGCTGACGGTGGTGGCACTCATCATCGTCATGGCGTCGATTACTTTCATGAGTCTGATACCCGTGTTGAAGCAGCAGCGCGTAACCAACGCGTATAACACGACGCTGGCGGCGTTGCGCCAGGGGCGCGATAACGCAGTGTCGCAGCGTACTTCGTATTCGGTGACCTTTACATCTACTGCGAGCACAAACACGATCACGGTGGCTCCGACGCTGGTGAGCGGATTTACAGGGGAGCAGAACAGCGTCACCTACAATCTGCCGACGGATGTCGCGTTTCTCGCGCAATCGGCACTGACTTCAGTCCCGGCTCCGGACGGCTACGGGTCGGGCGCCAGAGCAATTGACTTCGGCTACACCGCGAACGGTGCCACGGGAGGACAAACGACGGTTTACTTCTGCCCAGACGGATCGGCGCAAGACGCGGAGGGCGGAGCCGGTAATTGCGCAGGGAGTTGGGATGGCGGGGTGGTCTATATCGCGCGTAATGGAGAAATACTGAGCTCGCGGGCGGTGACGCTCTGGGGCGGAACGGGCCGTGTGCGAGGCTGGCGGCTCTATCCCAAGACCGGGGGAGGCTATCAATGGGTGCGGCAATGATCAGGCGTGACCGGAACAGACGACCGCGGATGAAGACGGAAGCCGGATTTTCTTTGCTTGAAGTTCTGATATCGATGGCCGTGCTGACGGTGGGAATGGTGAGCCTGCTGGGTGTGTTCGGGCTGGCGCTGGCTTCGACGCAGACGTCGCAGGAAGACATGATCGCCAAGCAGCTGGCGAACGAATCGTATGAAAGTCTCGTGACCGCGCGCAACACGTCGCAGATCAACTGGGATCAAATCCAGAACGTGGGCTCGACGAATTGTCCGATCAGTGGCGCCTCCAGTTGCGGCATTTTCTTAACCGGAGCGAACAATATCTACAACGCAGGGGTGGATGGAATCTATGGAACGGCGGACGATGCGGCGGCCGGCGAGCAAACGCTGCAAGACCCCGGACCAGACGGGGTCTTTCAAACAGCGGACGACACATTTATTCCTTTGACCGGCTACCAGCGGACGATTCTGATTTCTCCGCTGTATGACTCGAGCGGCAACCTCATCGCCACATTGCGCAGCGTGACCATCACGGTGCAGTATGCGACGTCGCAGGCGAAGCTGCCGAAAACGTACATTCTGAATTCCTACATTTCAGAGTTCCAGTAAGAGGGAGTTATGAGCGATCGCCCAACAAAACGCGAGAGTGGATTCAGCTTGCTGGAGATGGTGGTCTCCATGGCCCTGGGAACGATTGTGCTGGGAGCGGCGGTGCAGATCTACAGCCAAGGCGTGGCCAGCACATGGACGGTTACACAGCGGGCGGAGATGCAGCAGGACTTTCGCGCCGCTTCCAACATCCTGACGCGGGACCTGAGCATGGCCGGCGCGGGATTGGGCAATGACGTGGCCATCGCGCTGCCGTCCACGAGCACTCCGCAATATGGATGCGATCAGACATTGAAGTGCTACATCAATGGCGGCGCGGGGACATATCCGAAGCAAGGCGCCACGCCCTATCTGTATGGGCTGCTCCCGGGATACGACAAGGGACCAACACTCAACGTCAGCCAGGGAGCGACGGACGTGGTCACGGTGGTGTACACCGACTCCGCTTTCTACTTGAACTGCTACACGGCGACACTCAAGTCCACAGGGGTTGTAACCTTCGCGCCAGCCGCGTCTCCGACGCCTTGGCCGACTCCGGGATGTCTGCCAACGGGAGTGGCCTCTCCGCAGGCAGTGAACGACACGGTGGCTGGTTTGACGCCGGGCGATCTGGTGATGATGAACCTGAATGGAACGGAGGTTGTGGGTGAGGTGACAGGTCCGGTCACTCTGACCAGCGCAAACACCTACACCGTCCCATTCGCTAACGGCGATGTGCTGAAGATGAACCAGACGGTCAGTCCGTACTACCTGAACGGGGTGGCCGCGAATGCCACGGGAACTTCCCCGGTGCGCATTCTGGTGATCACGTATTACATCGACAACACGGTCAACCCGCCACGACTGATGCGGCAGATCAGCGGACATTCTCCGGTACCGGTAGCGGAAAACATTGTTTATCTGAAGTTCAGTTACGACCTATACAACGACGCCACCTCGACGCCGGCGATCAACCAACCCAACCCTGGTTCTGGCGACGCCAACGATACCGCTTCGAATGGACTGCTTCCGGACCAGATCACGAAGATCAACATTCTGAACATGGCCATCGACAGCACGCTGATGGGTTCGCAGTTCGGGCAGGGGAACGGGTATCAGAGGCTGGATTTGCAGACATCAGTAAGCGCGCGAAATCTGACGTACAGCAACGAATATCCCAACTAGGGCGGGGATGACGAGGGCGAGTAGGGCGATGACGAGCAAAGTGATGGGGAGCGACACCATGAGCACTTACCGTATGAAAAAGGCGAGCCGGCGCAGTGACGGATTCACGCTGATTGCGTCCTTGCTGATGTTGTTGCTGTTGTCGGGGATCGCCATCGGCATGATCATGATGGTGAGCACCGAAAGCAAGGTGGGCGGGACCGATCTGCAGAATAATATTGCGTTCCACGCTGCTGAGGGTGGCATCGAAAAAATGGCCTCCGACCTGAGCGCGGTGTTTCAGAACGCGCAGGCGCCCACGGCTGCCCAAATCTGCGGAGTGGGCAGCGCAAGTAACGAACCCGTGATGGTGGGAGTGACATGGACGCAGTATTCGGTACAGCCTGGGTCGGGATGCTCTGGTACTCCGACTGCGGTGTGGGGGCAGATCAGTTCTGGACCGAATCAGGGCTTGTGGGCGCAGATCGTCCCGGTAGACATGCTGGCGACGGCGGCCTTGCCGGGTGGGCAGGAAGTCAGCATGACGCGAAGCGCGCAGGTGGCACTGATTCCGGTGTTCCAGTTCGGCGTTTTCTCGGAGAGCGATCTCTCCTTTTTCAGCGGTCCGAATTTTGACGTGGTCGGCCCGGTGCACACCAACGGGGACTTGTATCCGTTCGTTGGCCCAGGCAGCACACTGACTTTTCACAACAAACTGGAAGCATATGGCAACGTAGTGCGGACGCAGTTGGCGAACGGGTATACGGCAGCCACAAACTATAACGGCACAGTTGATATTCCGACCACCAACAACGGCTGCAGCACATCGACTACAAACTGCACGGCCATGACGGCTCCGAATAGTTCTAGTGACGGGGATGGCAGCGTGACGGGAGCGGGGAGCGCTACGGCGCAGTCGGGAGCGAATTACAACACCAGCGCTTGGAACACATTTTCGAAGACGACCAGCGATTACTACATCATCAACGGGAATTATGGAAGTTCGACGACCCAGGGAACCGGCGCCAAACTTCTTAGCATGCCCTTCGTGTCGGGTACGACATTGCCTTACCAGATCATTCGCCGGCCAACTTCGGGCGACACCCCGGCGCTTACCGAATCCCGGGAATATAACCTGGCGCAGATTCACGTGCTGCTGAGCGACAACCCGAGTGAACTGCCGACCGGAGCTGTCCGATTGGCAAACATCACGCCTACCCAGGCAACGGCGACGGGCGGGACGTCCACCAATCCCTATGGCATCACGATCACATCGCTTCCGACCGGGCTGCCAACATTGGGGAGCGGCTCGTATAACATGTACTTCGCTGCGGCGTCGAACGCGTTTCCGGATGAGACCGCGTGCGCCGGCACAAACTGCCCCACGGCGAGTACCAAATCTACTCTTGCGGCAGACTGGCCGATTTCCCCCACCGCGCCGCCCTCCGCTGACGTGACGCTGTCGCCGACGGGCGCGCCAGTGATGTCGGGGACGAGCGCAACTGCTACGCCGACGATTAACCTTTGCACACCGGCCGCCGTTTCTTCTGCCCCCCCGGGCTGTCCGACGACCGCGCCGGCCTATCCGTATTACTCCGTGGGTTCGACGGACATCACAAGTAATGCAACCGCGATGGCGGCTGGAACGGCAACCTGGAACTTGCTTGATGGCTACCTGTATGTGGAATATAAGGACGCTTCGGGGAACTGGCACAACGTGACCAACGAGTGGCTGGGGCTGGGATGGGCACGGGGCTTGAAACCGCCTACGCAGTCGGGAGGCGGCACGCCCGCGTCTTCGGCTGATTTCACACCAACTCCGAACCCAGTCAATCCGAATGCAATTTTGCTGCTGCAAGAGCCGGCGGACCGCAATGGGAACGGCGCGGTCGACCAAGTCGGTATTGCTCCATCCTGTACGACGACTTCACATGGTGTCTGTACCGTGTGGAAGAATCCTCTACCTCCGGAGGTTCAGCCTGACACGACGAGCACCAGCCCCTGGTTCGGAGTGACCACCACTTCGACGACGGCGCAAAGCATCAGCATGTACAACTGGTATCCAATTAATTTCTACGATGTTCGCGAAGGCGAGGTTCGCGATAACGCCGTTACGACCAATAGCTGCGCCACTAACGGCATGATGAATGCTGTGGAAATCGATGTGGGCAACCTGAAACGCTGGCTGGCAGGCTCGATTGGAACCAGCGGAAGCAGTGTGGATTATCTTACGCAGAACGGATACGTGCTGTATTTCTCCGATCGTCGGGGTATGCTGCCGAACCCGAACGTGGTACCGCCGAGCACGGCGGGCACGATAAGCGGGGACGCGGGTTTGGAGGATGTCGTGAATGCTAGCGTTACCGCCGGTACTCCCAACGGAACGCTGGAACCGATCCCGTCCGGCCGAAGTCTTTCTCCCGAGGACGTCAATCAGAACGGAGTGCTGGACAACTTTGGCGCGTTGAACCTGGGATTGGGCCAGTACAACGGTACAGTCAATCAGAGGACCCAGATCAACCTTGCCAGTCTGGTGGCGCCCAATCCGTTCAGCCCGCGAATCACGAGCTGCAGCACAACTGGACGTAAGAGCTGGGTGAGTGGCGCGCGCCACGTCTTAAGGCTGGTAGATGGTTATCTTGGCAACGTGCCCTTGAGCCCGGTTGGAACGGTTGCGGATCCCGGCGGCTTTTCGGTGGCGTCGGAGAATCCGGTGTACATCATGGGCGATTACAACACCAGCTCGGCCGACACGACCTGGAATTCGACGCCCGTCGACGTAGCTGGACACTCATCGGCGGCAGTGATTGCCGACGCGGTCACGTTCCTCTCAAACAACTGGAGCGATTTGACCAGCATGGGTATTGGCGGCGACGGTACGGTCACTACCCCAGGCAACCGAAATGCCACCACCACCTACTATCGGGTGGCAATTGCGGGCGGAAAAAACATCAATTTCCCGCAGCCGACCTGGGGGGCGGCCAACGATTTCGGCACCGATGGAGGCGTGCATAACTTTCTGCGTTACCTCGAGAATTGGGGTGGACAAAGCTTCAACTACAAGGGCTCGATCGTGAGCTTGTACTACTCGACTTATGCGACCGGAGTGTACAAGTGCTGTACCACCGTCTATAGTCCGCCAACGCGAAACGACGTTTTCGATTTGGACTTCGAAAATCCCGCCGGTCTGCCACCCGGAACCCCCATGTTCCGAGACGTGGAAACCTTAGGCTACCGGCAGATGTCTACGGTGCGCACGGCCGGTCAATAATTAGAGGAAGAACGCTAACACTCGACCCCGATCCACGAGGATCGGGGTTTTTATTTTGCCGAGCATGTTATTGCCGTGCTTATTTGCCTTAGCGGGGTTTGCGGTTGTCGAGGATTGGCTCGCTCGTCTTTACTGCAGCAGGCGCATGCACGGGGCCGACGGGCTGATCGGAAGACCAGGAATCCGCCAGGATCTTCCACGTGCCAGCTGGCTGACGAACCAGGACAACAAGATATTTCCCGCGCTCTTCGCGCCGTTTGCCCATGGCGACGGGCACGAGCATTTTGCAACGGCCGAGATCGAGAGCGATATCACCCATGATTTCGAGGCGCAACGATTCCATCTCCACATCGCCCAATCCGGCTTCAAGCAACGAGATTAGAAATTCGCGGATCGCGGGCAGGCTGCGGACTGGTGGAATATTCGAACGGATGAGAGTGGCGTCAGCGGCGTAGAGTTCGAGCAGGTCGTCGATGTGCTTGGTGTTACAGGCCTGCGCCCAGTCCTGCACAACCTGGCGTGCGCCGGTTTCGGCGCGGCCGCCGGGCGAGGTGCCGGGCGAACCGGGAGCGCGTCCGCGAGGCACGGATGATTCGGGTTCGGCAGAAGATGCGGCAGACGCGGCTCGATGGTTAGCAACGAGATGATGGTAGTGATGGTGGACGTGGTGCTGGGCTCCGGTCGATGGGACTGCCGCTTCCGCGGGTGTAGCAGCGTTCGGGATTCCGCACCAGACGCAAAAGCGAGCGCCAGCCGGCAGAGAACCTCCGCAGGCCGAGCAAGTATCGCCAGGATCGTCGGGCTCTCCCGCCGCAGCGAGATCGTCGGCCGCGGCGTTGCCGCCGGACATTCGCTGGATCACCTCTACGGCAGCGGCGACGGCCTCGGCATTGGGCTTTGGCCAGCGAAAACTGCCGGGGAGCCGCTGAAAGAACTCCTCGACCTCCTTGCCGCCAACGGGGCCTTCAGCAACGTCGTTTTCTTCATCTTCTTCGTCTTCATTGGGAGGAATCGGATGGTCGGTCACGGCAGCCTCGTTAGTGTCATTGTAGGAGAATTCGAGTGCTAGCGGATGCTGAATCTTACCTTTGCCTCGGAATCCGTGGGAACGCCGTTGCAGAGCGCGGGACGATAGCGCCAGAAACGGATTGCGCGCAACACGATCTGGTCTTCGACGGGGCCGCTGCTTTCGAGGATGAAGGCGCTGTGCACGTGTCCATCCGCACCGACGATGAAGCTGACGCTCACATTGAGGTCGTCATCATGCGCTTGAAGCATTGGGTCGGGAGTGAGCAAGGCCTCGGGCGGACGAACCTTCCCACATCGCGGCAATGCCAGCGGGGGCGCTGAAACGGGAGCGAACTCAGAGATATGTTCGGGGACGACGTGCAGAGTTTTTTCGAGCTGAGCGAGTGGGATTACCGGCGGACTAGGATCGGGCGGAGCGGTCACGGAACACCAGGCGGGAGCACTGCCGAGGACGGCCAGAAACAAGGCGGTCTTCGTGTGGGCGATCAGGATCCTCATGCTTGGCCAGAGACATTGCATCCGTATTGGAGGAGGCAATTCTCCTGCCAGGCGCGGGCGGATATATCTTATTCATTTTCAATATATTAGATGCTTTTACCTGCCCGTTTTCCAAGTGTCGGTGCAATTCATTGCGAAGGAGTCGAACGGAATTGGAACGAGTTCAGACATGGCAGCGCGAGGCTGCACCCCATAGAGGCCGTGGAAGAGCAGGCTCGTAGACAGAGTTTAGTCCAGCTAACGATCGCTTCTATTGCAGGCCGTTCTGCGTAAATTTATAGGCGATATTTGCGTTGTTGGCGACGAAATAGATACTGGAGGCTTCTAGATCATTACTGTAGTTATCGACCACAATTCCTGTGGGGCCACCAGCTATCGGCGCGGTGATGGTATTTATCGTGCCGTTATTATTGCTAATCTCGACCACGCAACCGGCGGTCGCTGTACCGCCAATAAACGTACAGTCGTTGGTTAGGCCGAAGAAGAAGAAATCAGTTCCGGGACTGGCGCCAATGTTGGGGTTGAAGAACTCCGTCCATCCTGAGCATGCATCGCCAGCCGTAGTGGAGAGCTGCACAGGGTATCCGGCTGCGGGCGTCTCATTCATCATGGGGCCGGTGAAACCGAAAGCGTAGTGCCAAGGTGTGGTATCGGTGAGGCCCGTTCCGCAGACATGAATCAGCCCGGTCGAGGGATTGTTGTAGTAATTGTTGTCCAAGGCTGGCTGATAAATGGTGACCGCAGTCGCGCCGGCGGATCCTTGGCCAATGGTGGCTGTTGCCATCGCTTGAAAAGCAGATGTATTGACTTGTTCGAGGACTGCGGAAGTGCCGTTGTTCGAGCTGACCACGAAGGTCGTTCCGTTAGTGATATCAACAATCGGGGTGGCTATTATGCCGGGGTTCGTATATGTGGCCGCGCCTACGGCGATCGTTCCGACGATGGAGGCCGAGGCAGGGTCGATCGCGTACAGATTTCCGTTCGGGGCACCGACCAACAGAAGATGCAGTACTGAATCCAGAACGGGAGGAGACAGATGGAGATTCTTGGAGACCTTGACTGGCCAAGGACTTCCGGAAAGCGCAGGAGTGCCCTTGAAGACACCGGTAAATCGATAAATCGAACCGTCATTCGAGCCCAAGTAGACCGTATCCGAGCCGTAATCAATCCAAGGCGACGACGTAGTGCTGTTAACACCTGAAAAAGGTATTGAAACCATCGAAGTGGGAGTGGCCGGCGCACCGATGTTTCCCTGCCCCGCGGTCCAGGTCAAAACATGAAAGATGGCTCCGTTCGGGCCGCCACTTTCCACGAACCCGATCTTCGTTCCATCCTCAGATATGATGGGATCGGTTACTATCTTGCCCCCAGTAGCAGTGGTGATGTTATAGGCGAACATCACATTCGGGGCGGTACCGGAGCAATATTCCCCCATGCCAGTGGGGTTGACGTAGAGATTGTTGAAGGCCACGAGGTTGGCCTTGGTGGCGCTGCCGGCGGCTGTGAGTCCAACCACGACATAGTCGTTGGTACAACTGGGCGGAGCTCCGGGATCGAAGGTGAACTTCGCCGGAAACATATTTTCGTTGAGACCACCTCCCAAGGGTTTCACCTGCCAATCTCGGCCGAGAGGAGAAGTGCTTTCGGCAGACACGAGATTCTCGGCGGCTTGAAAGGCACCGTAATTCGGAACATGCCAACGCTGCATCAACTGATGCAAAACGCGCGGTTCGCGATAAATCAGATCGGGATGCTTGGCCAGCGCATCGCGACTGAAGACGATGTGGCTATCGGACCAATCCTGGGGAGCGCCGATATGGCGCCGCGCCGTGGTTTGCTGCGCCGACACACTCGAAACCAGAGCGAACAAAGCCACACACAACAGTGCCTCAGCACAATACGCATGCCTTGGTTTCATACCAGCCTCCAACTGCATTTGGAATTCTGCCATTTTAACCGTCTTGGGGCAATGAAACGATAACTGTTTTTAGACCTGTTCCGGGGAGACAACTTTGGCCGGGAGCGGCAGGTTGAATTTGCTAATTTTTGTTGAACACTGCACTGGAATGCAGAGCACTTGCAATGACTTGCATAGTTCGATTGGTAAACCGGCCCTATCGAGTTTGACCGGGTTCAGGACCACTCGGTATGCTTTCGACCAACTAGGTCGTGCTGTTGTTGTGAGCGAGCAATTCGAATCGCGACTACGGCCCAGGGGCGTTTTCAAAGAACGGTAGGGGTTCAATTCAATCTTTTGTCGGGGAGCATTCATGATTAGCACGGGTGTGCGCACGCGCGCGATCTTTTTTGTTCTGCTTTTGGTTTTTGCGGGAATGACTGTAAGCCAGGCGCAGGTCGCGGTGACGACGTGGCATTACGACAACATGCGCTCGGGGGCGAATCCAAACGAAACGATTCTGACTCCGCAAGACGTAAATAGCGACCAATTCGGAAAGCTTTTCACGCAAACGGTGGATGGGTCGGTAATCGGACAAGCGCTCTATTTGCCAGCGGTAACGATTCCAAAGTTGGGCGTACATAACGTCATCTATGCGGCAACGATGAATGACAGCGTGTATGCATTCGACGCCGACAGCGCGACAGGAAAGAACGCGAATCCGCTGTGGCATACCAGTTTCTTGAAGAAGGGTGTGACTGCGGTTCCGGTTGCGTTGCAGGGGTGTGCAGGAACAACCCAGTGGACGCAAGTGGGAATCCTTTCAACGCCGGTTATCGATGCTGCGTCAGGGACACTCTACGTGGTGGCGAAAACGTACGAGAATTCGAAATTTGTGCATCGGTTACACGCGCTGGATGTGGCAACAGGCTTGGAGAAAACGGGTAGTCCGGTCGTGATCTCAGCAAGTTATCAGCTGGCGGGAAAAGCCTATGTTTTCGCGGACGCAATGCAGGTGAACCGTCCCGCGCTGCTGCTGGAAAATGGCGACCTTTACATTGCTTTTGGGTCGAATGGTTGCCGCGGGGACCAGGAAGAGGGATGGGTGTTGTCCTATAGCGCATCCACTCTGGAGCCCCAAGGCGCTTTCGATGTGGAACCGGGACGTTCGGCGGCTGCGATTTGGCAACGTGGTGGAGGACTTTCTTCCGACAGCGACGGCTATATTTACGGCGCGACTGCGGATGGATACTTCAAGTCGGGGGTCAACTTTGGAGAGTCTGTCTTCAAGTTGTCGCAGGCCGGCAGCGCACTGCAACTAGCGGACTGGTTCACGCCCTTTGACGAACTGTACCTTGACGAACACGACATGGACATGAGCGAACCGGTGCTGGTGCTGCCAGATCAGACGGGAAAATATCCGCATCTGTCGGCCGCGGTCGGGAAAGAAGGTACGATTTACCTTCTGAATCGCGACAATATGGGGCACTTCTGTAAAACGTGCACGCAGACCGACACGCAGATTGTGGAAGAGTTGCCGTCATTCGCACCTGAAACCGGCGCATTGGTTTACTGGAACAACGCCATTTATTCTTCGGGCGCGGGATCGCCGATCGCGGGTTTGTCGTTAAAGAGCGGCAAATTGGCGAAGACCGCCTTCGCAAAATCGAAGCAGGCAGACAATGGGCATTCGCCGGTGATTTCAGCGAATGGGACGTCTGGGGGCCTATTGTGGCAACTCAACGGTTCAACGCTGACCGCATATGACGCGCTAACCCTCCAGGTACTGTATGCCAGTTCGCAAGCTCCCAATGGCCGCGACGCACTTCCTTCGCTTCCGCACTTTGCCAACCTTGTTGTGGCGAACGGCAAGCTGTATGTCGGTACTAACAACAGTATCGTCGCGTTTGGGGAGTTGTAGACGGGTGCGTGCTGATCACGCGAGCCGGTGGTCCCGCCATTGTATGAATGCCGAGACCTAGGGCAACGACATCCCATGGCAGCGTGGACAGTTGGGCGCCCGAGTCGCCAGACTTCGGCTACTCGGGTTCCACCACCATGAATGTCGTTTGTCCTCGTCGATTGATTAACAAAACCAACGTCTGTTTCCCGGCCTGACGGATTAGTTGCTCATATTCCGAGACCGAATCCACAGGCTGCCGATTGATCTGCTCAATCACATCACCTTGTTGAATTCCTGCGTCGGCAGCGGGAGACGTGTCCGGAACACTGGTAACTACGACACCTTTCACGTCAGGCTTGAGGCCAAGCTGCTGGCGAATGTCGGGAGTAAGATCCTGCACCTGGACGCCTCGCATCGGGCTTTCGGCCGCGCTACCGGAGGAATTATTAGCCCCCTTCGATGAGGGTGCTTCGCCGAGCGTTAAGGTGACGTCGCGTGACTCGCCGTTGTGGTCGACTTTTAGATGAATGGTGGTTCCTGGAGTCATGGTTCCAATCTTGAGACGGAGGTCATTCGGACCGGTGACCGGTTCACCATTCAGTTCTTCAATAACGTCACCGCGTTGTAGACCCGCTTTGGCGCCGGAACTGCCGGGATCCACATTGCCGACCAACGCTCCTTTTTCGGCGGGAACATTGAAGGCCTTGGCGAGATCGGGTGTGACTTCCTGAATGCCTACGCCGATGTAACCGCGCACAACCTTGCCGTGCTTCAGAATCTGATCCATGACATACTTCGCCATGTTGATGGGGATGGCAAAGCCGATGCCTTCGTTGCCGCCCGATTGACCTGAAAGAATAGCCGTGTTGATGCCGATCAGTTCACCGCGCGCGTTCAGCAGCGCGCCGCCCGAGTTGCCGGGATTGATGGCCGCGTCGGTTTGAATGAAGTCTTCGTAGTCTTCGATGGAGAGACCGTTGCGGCCGGTGGCGCTGATAATGCCCATGGTTGCAGTCTCGCCAACGCCGAACGGATTACCGATAGCGAACGCATAATCGCCGACCTGAAGTTTTGAGGAGTCCCCCAAGGTGATGGTCGGCAATCCGGTGGCGGCAATTTTCACTACCGCGATGTCGGTTTGCGGATCGGTACCAATGACCTTGCCGGGAAATTGCCGTTTGTCCGCCAGCGTGACCTTTATGTCGCTAGCCTTTTCGACGACGTGATTGTTGGTCAAAATATAGCCGTCAGGACTAATGATGACGCCCGACCCCAAGCCCCACTCCCGCTGTTGCTGAGGAGCGCTTTGGAGTTGTCGCCCAAAGAACTGCTGAAAGAAGGGATCGTTAAAAAACGGCATTTGCGGAGTCTTCACCATTCGTGAGGAGGTGATACTCACGACGGTCGGGAGAGCGGGTTTGAGAATGGGTGCGAATCCGGACGCGTTTGGCGCAGGCGCTGTTTCCGAACCGGAAGCCTGGCTGATGTACAGGGGGATTCCGTGAGACGCGCCAAAGACGGGGTGACCCGCCCATGAAGTCAGACCGACACCCAGCGCGGCGCCGCCCAATAAAATACAGACTCCCAGAAAGATCGCCACCGAATGGCGCATCTCAATCAACCGTCCCATGTAATTTCTCCTCAACATTCATCACTATTAGAGATTCATTTTCCGCACAGGCAGTTGGCTTTATACCGGACGAGCGCACGTAAACTACATATGTCGTGAGATGCCATCGTGCGGGCACCTAAGCAGCTCGGGGCAGATTCGTAAAGTCAGACAGTTCGGAGCGCGATTGCAACACCTGCAGCACGTGGGCACGGCTTATGATGCCGGCAATCCCATCATTCGAGCGCACGGGAAGCTGGTTCACATTTTCACGACCCATCGTTTCGAGAGCCTCCAGTGCGGGCATGTCGGGCGAGACGAAATGAATCTCATTATTCTCGCGCATTACGTCACCGACTCGCGTGAACGGCCAACTCTTCGGATCCACTTTGCGAATCTCGTTCGAGGTGATGAGTCCAAGCATCTGGCCGTTTTCCTTGACCAGAAAGCAGCGTTGTCCGGTACGCATCAACTGCTCGTTTACGAATTCCTGTAATGACATGTTCGGTCCGACGGTCCCATAGTCGGTCGACATCAAATCTTTCACCTGCAAACCACCAAGAAGCGTTCCGGTTTGCAGCTGCATGTAGGTAGCGCTGGCGGCCTGCAACAGGAACCATCCGATAAAGGCGAGCCAGATTCCTCCTAGTCCGGCTCCTGTGAAGAACTCAAAAATCCCGAAAGTAATGAAAAGCACGGCGATTACTTGCCCCACGCGAGCTGCCGCACGCGTTGATCGCTCGACACTCCCCATGCTCCACCACAGAATAGCTCGCAAAATTCGGCCACCGTCCAAAGGAAAGCCTGGAATCAAATTGAATGCGGCTAAAGCCAGGTTGATGTAGCCGAGCCAGACCAGCAGCGCCGTGCCAGGTGTGACGGGAGACGTCTTCGGAACCCAGCCCAATGCATCGGCGAATCCCAACAAAAGGAACCCCAAAACTGCGCTAGTGACGGGTCCGACAACGGCCATCCAGAACTCGGTTTTGGGATCGGCAGGCTCTCTTTCGATTTGAGCGACTCCGCCCAGCAGGAACAATGTGATTTTGTGGATGGGAAGTCCGCGAGCTTTCGCCACGAGCGCATGCGACAACTCGTGGGCGAACAAACACGCAAAAAAAAGCGCGCCTGTAAGAATGGCGGTGGTCCAAACGAGGGTATCGCTCCAGTCAGGATTTACAGCATGAAACTGGCTGGCCAGCGAAAAACTGATGAGGAATGCAATGACAAGCCAGCTGTAGTGCAGTCCGAGCTCGACTCCAAATACTGTTCCAATTTTGATCTGAGATTTCATGGTTACCTCGATCGACGGTTCCTTGGATGAGGTAAGCGCCAGCCCCGCCACATCAAACTCGCCACGTCACACCCGCTCCCAGAGGCAAAGCCATTGATTGGAGAACAAAACGGGACTAGAGGTTGCTGACGGCCAGGCAACGAAGCATGGAAATTGCGCTATTGGGTCTGCGCTACCTGGTAGGCGAGGATCGCTTGCGCCCGGCGGCGAACAACGTTGGAAGCAGATGTATCCGAGGCAATCTGATTTAGAACCGGAGCGATGACGGGCAAATCTCCCAAGCGACCTTGCTGAGCCATCGACTGCATTCGCTTCAGCTCAGTTTTCATTCGCTGATTCTCACCGCTTTGGTTCTCGTGCAGGCGGATATCAGCCAAACGACGTCCGAATTCCATGGTGTTGGAGATGTTCTCAAACAAGACCGTGAGTTGCCGAATACGCGGATTGGTCGAAGACTCGTAGGTAATTTGGTTGTCGGTGTCTCCCTCTCGGAAGGCGAGCGTCTTGATGCTTCTGGTTGCGCGTCTGGTTGCGACAAGAGTGCTGCTGTTTTTGGAAGGAAGGTTCAAGAAGTTCAGTTGTTGCACGATACCGAAGATTCTGTCGCGAACGGGGGCGGAGGCCACAAATTCTATGGTATATGGATCGCCCGTCTTCTCAAGCGATTGCGGCGCTGATTGATAGGTGGCGTTCCCCGCGGAATCGATGGCAATGGAATAGTAGGGCGGACTTGCGGTCCAGCGCACCCAAGAAAAGGTTACGGTGGCAAATTGACGGCCGTTCTTGGTCTCGAGCTGCGGATTCTGACCGCTCGACACCCACGGATATCCTAGGAGAAGAACGGCCAGAAGGCCCTTCCGCGCCAACATACGAATCCCTAAACTTGCTGAGCCGCATCGAGTCGCCCGGATGCTAGATGTTGGGCATGGCTCGGAGGTTGGCTCGACGGTTGATCGGCCGCCGGTTATCGTTCGCCCCGTTAAACAGCGCGATTTAGTCAGGAAGTAACTGGCACACGTTTGCGGGACGACGAGGAGCGAACTCGCGCAAGAAGCTCGCCTGAGTCTTAAGCGGGACGCTTAAACCACGCTGGTCATGCCAGCCGCTGCAACCGGCTGCGTCTCCGGAGCCGGAGTGGCCGGCACAGATTCGGGCTGCGGTGAAGGTCCGTTCTCGCCGAAACCGCCATTGTCGTTCAGGGTCGCGCCACTATTGTCATCGAACTGATTGCCGTAAGTTACACCGTAGTTAGGGCTGTAGTCACCCGAGTTGGCAGCGCCTTGATCGTTCTGCGGACCCGCGCCATTCAATGAATCTGTGTTGTATGGCGGCGGGTTGTCATACCAGTAACTTGGATAGTAGCTGTAAGCAGGCCACGGCGAATACCAATAAGGTCCGTACCACCATGGACTCCACGCGTATCCCCAGTAGGGTCCCCAGAAACCTCCCCAGTAAGGCCATCCGATGCCGAATCCCCAACCCCAGCCTCCCCAGCCCCAGCCTGCCCAACCGCCATATCCGCGGCCCCAACCCCAACCGTAGCCGGGCCAACCGCCTCGACCGCCGAAGCCGGGAGTCACTCTCGCGCCTCCAAAACCTGCGCTCCTCGATCCGCCAAATCTCGACCCGCCAAATGAATGCCAGGCGCCGTCGGCAATTCCGGTGTTACGTGCATATTGAGCTGAACCGGCAGAGCCTGCGGAACGTCCTTGACCGAAACTCGAAGCGCTTCGCGCGGAGCTTGCGCCGTTGCCGAAGGAATGCCAGCGGCCATCATTGACCGCGGGACGAATGTTCGAATTGCGAGCGGAATCAAAACCTGAACGGCTGCCTGCGAATCCTTCACTGCGCCCCGCCATGCCCCGCGACGCGCCGTAGCCGCCATAAGAACGCCCGCCGTAACCGGAACCGCCGCGAAAACCGCCTTCGTATCCCCCTCCGCCGAAGGAACGGCCACCTCCATCGAAGCCCCCGCCGCCGTGGAAGCCTCCACCACCGAAACCTCCACCACCGCCGTGGAAACCACCTCCGCCGTGGCCGCCGCCGCCATGCTGTGCGAGTGCAGACACTGGAATGAGCGCGAGACCGAACGAAGCGGCAAATGCGATGAGAGACCTACGAATAGTGAATGTGCTCATTGTCTGTACCTCCCTGCCAACGCGGGAGCGCAGCTTGGAGCGGAGAGCCCGGGGGCGCGCTTCTTATTTAATCTGATTCTACTCCCCGATACCGGGTTGCACCATTTACAAGTCTAGACAATGAAGCCGCTTACCCGGGCGCCGCGCTGCGCAAAAAGCAGCTTACTCAGGGGATGACGGCCCGCCTGCATCACTACCGACGATCTTCGGCGTTCGCGTTATGTGCTTACCCCCTAATCTGCTACCCTGCTGTGGGACTTTTACCGAGGGGGACGATACGTGCGATTTGAAAAATTTCTCCAGGTGAGACTTGCGCTGTTTTTCTGTTTGGTTCTAGCTTTGCCGGTCTCTGCCGCTGCAAAGAACAAAGCGGCCGCGCCTGACGTCGAGAAGCCGTCATACGAACTACCGCAGCCCGCAAAAGAGAATATCGATTACGCGATGTACCAGCGTATCCGCGACGAAGGACTGATGCATTCGCACGTGATGGACTACGCGTCGGCCTTGGCGGATGGCATTGGCCCGCGCCTTACGGGATCGCCCAACCTGCACAAGGCCAACGAGTGGACGCGCGAACAGCTAGCCGCCATGGGATGCAGTAATGCGCACCTCGAAGATTGGGGCGAGTTCGGGATGGGGTGGCAGCAACTGAACACATGGGTGCGAATGGCATCTCCTGACACAGCCGTTTTCATTGCGCAAGCTGCACCATGGTCGCCCTCCACGAACGGCGCAGTTACCGGCCAAGCCATTTGGGTGCATATCACGGATGAAAAGGATTTCGACAAGTACAAGGGCAAGCTGGCGGGAAAAATCGTTCTACTCGGAGACATGCGCGAGGTCAATCCGGTAGATAAGCCGCTATTCACGCGACTGGATGACAAGGATCTCGAGAAGATTGCCGAGTTCCCTCTGGAAAAACCGAAGTCTATTTCGGACCGGCTTCGGGACTATATAAAGCGGATGACGCTGCTGGAGAAGACGGGAAAGTTTCTTGCCGCGGAGCATGCGGTTGCGGTGATTCTGCCCAGCCGCGACGGGCGCGACAACGGCGGCTCGGGCGGCACGATTTTCGATGACGGCGGACTTGGATGGTTCACCTATAAGCGCGATCACGCCGATCCTCTGCCGGTGGTAGTGATGGCGATCGAGAATTACGGACGCGTTTATCGTCTGCTCAAAGCGAATGTGCCGGTCAGCATTGAAATGAACGTAGACGTAAAGTACTTTGGCGACCATGAGCATGGCTTCGACACGATCGCCGAAATTCCCGGCACCGATCCCAAGCTGAAGGATGAGGTCGTGATGGTTGGGGGGCATCTTGACTCGTGGGCATCGGGAACGGGCGCCACCGACAATGGCGCGGGCACGGTGGTCGCGATGGAAGTCATGCGCATACTCAACACTCTGCAAGTCAAACCACGGCGCACCATCCGCATTGGTCTTTGGACGGGAGAAGAGCAGGGACTTTTTGGTTCAGTCGGCTACGTGAAGCAGCACTTCGGATACGTGCCGCTTTCGACCGCGCCCGATCAGTTGCAGGTACCCGATTTCCTGCGCAAGCCCGCAGGTCCGATCGAACTGAAACCCGAGCAATCGAAAATTTCCGCCTATTTCAATGTGGACAACGGCACAGGCAAAATCCTGGGAATTTATTTGCAGCAGAATGCAGCCGAAGCGCCAATCTTCGCGCAGTGGATGGAGCCGCTGAAAGATCTCGGCGTCACGACCATCACCATGCGCAACACCGGTGGCACAGATCACGAATCGTTTGATGCGGTCGGGGTCCCGGGCTTCCAGTTCATACAGGACCGCATGGACTACGGTTCGCGCACGCATCACTCGAACATGGACACATACGAACGCTTGCAACCCGGCGACTTGGCGCAGGCGGCGACGGTAGAAGCCATCTTCGTATACAACACAGCCATGCGCGACGGGATGTTGCCGCGCAAGCCCTTGCCGCATCCTGAACTTGAAGAGCAGCGTTCGGCCCCGCTCAAGGTGATGCCGGGAGCGACCGAATCGACGGATGATGCCAAAGACCAGAATCCTTAAAGATCAGGGTCGGTAAAGATCCGCGGCCAGTTTGAATCGGTAATGTTTGGATTGGTAATGAAGGGCAGCGTGATCTGCAAAAGACCGCTTTTGCTGTTGTGAAGAGAAACAGGATTTAGGCAATAGCGGTCCTTTTGATCTATTTCAAGCCGATCTATTTTGACCGTCCAACAATCAGGTCGCTCGGCCCGGGCAGTTGAATCCGGCGTATCTCGGCAAAACCGGCAGCCTTCATCCACTCCGTGTATTCATACTCGCTATAACTGGCGCCGGTTTCAGTGCCTACCAGCATGTTCAACGAAAACAAAGCTGCATGCAGGGGTCCGGTTTTTTCAGGATTGAGAATGAAGTCTTGCACGACAAGGCGGCCGTTCGGGGCGAGAGCCTGATGGGCTTGGCGGAAGATACCGCGATTCTGCTGCTCTGAGAACATGTGGCAGATTGCATTGAGCATGATGATGTCGTAGCCCGAGCCGAAATCGTCCTGGAGCATGTCGCCAGCACGAAGATGGACTTGTGACGACACGCCGGCCTGGCTGACGTACCCGTCCGTAAGCGGCAGGACTTCGGGAAGATCGATGATCTGGCATTGCACGTCAGGACTCGCCTTTGCGAAGGCGATGGAATATGCGCCCGAGCCACCGCCTAGATCGAGGAGCCGACGAACGCCCGAGATGCCAAGAGCCTGCACCACAATTGGGGCGCGGCCTTTGGCGTTGCGTTGCATGCCGGCGATGAAGTTGTGCGTCCATTCGGGATTATCGTCGCGAGCAGTATGGCCGTCGGTCTGGCGATCCATGGGGACACGCGTCCCGCGACGCACGGCGTCGGTCAGCGTGCTCCAGCGATGCCAGATGTTGGCGGTGTGCAGCAGTCCGTTACGGTGATTGTCTTTGGAACTCTGAACGAAGAAGCGCGCGGACTCAGGCGTGTTCTTGTAATCGTCGCCGCTCTTCAGCATCAGGCCGAGGGCGACGAGGGCATTTAGCAACATGCCTGCGGCGCGGGTGTCCGCATGGACGCTGGCCGCGACCTGCGCAGCAGTGGCGCCATCTCCGACGGCGGTAAAGATGTCGAGTTCAAGCGCCGTAAGTATGCAGCGGCTCGGCATGTAGCCGCGAATCATCTGGTCGAGGTGATCGGGCAACGTTCCTGCTTTGTCGCGAGCGGCCATCGCGGCACGGTACTTTTCTCCATGCTCGATCGCCATGGCCTTCATGGCGGGAGCATCGTTCCATGCAAGACGTTCGACGGGCTTGCCATTGCGCAGATGCGCCTCGACGATCTCAGATACATCCGACGGTTGTACGTGCGGGTACCACGCGCCTTCCGGATAGACGACCAGTACCGGACCTTCGTCGCACAGTCCCATGCAGCCGCAGGTGGTAAGTTGCACATCGTCGACGAGGCCGCGCTGCTGAATCTCATGATCGAACGCGTTGAGCACAGCGAATGAACCATGGGACGGGCAAGAAGCGACACCTTCTGGTTTCTGCTGCGTGCAGACGAAAACATGAAAGCGGAAAGGTTCCATCTTGGTCTTTTAGTCTCCTGGCCCAGTTTGGAGCCGACCGTGCACTGGGCGGTCCGAGCCGGTCTATATTTTCATTTTTATTCTTATTTTTATTTTTCGAAGTGATTTCCGACCTAATTTTCAGACCTGGATCGAAATCCTGTCTGTGATCTGTGATTGTCAGTGAAGTGACTTGCTGACAGCAATGTAGCGACGCATGAAACACCGGGGGATTCATTTCGTTCCGGTGCCCCAGTCCGCACCGTCAACCGAGCCAGGTTGACGGATCAAGTCTCTTTTGCGGTCGACGCTTCTCGGTCGAGACTCGTAGAGCGCTCATAGAAGTGTCTGCCCGAATATTCGCGCGATCCGCCCTGTCGCGGCGGTGGTCACACATGAAATAACCTTGCGTTACCTTTCAGCTGCTCTGGTGCTGTCCGCCGCTTTGCTGTTATCCGAAGATGAGCGCTTCCTTCTGATGGCTAAAGTCAATCTCGCTCAGCACCTTATGCTGAGAGCGGGTCGAGACGACGATGTCGTCTTGCGTGACTTGGGAATCATTTGTCTTCAATGTGGCCGGCGCGGTGGCTACAGTTTTACCGTGCTGAAGAAACGTCACTTGCACCGCGGGGCCGGCATTCTCCCACTCTACTTTGTAATTACCCGGCTTCAGTTGCGTGCCGCCTACTTGCACCGAATCAGTGATGTTGACCGAACGCTCGTTCTTGTTCCCTGCGAACGCACAAACCGGCAACAGGATCGACAAAGCGCCTACAAGCGCTAAATATCTTGTGAATCTCATCTACAGTCTCCTACCTAGGAGCAGGAACAAAGCTCCTGGGACAAGAGATGCGAAACGGAGGCTTGCAGTTGCAATGCTCAGTCCTCCTTTGCGGAAGGTTAACCAAGGAAAGGCTTTGCATTTGTCTTAGAGAACGAAAGGAATCAGTTTCCGCGTCCTGCGCTTGTAATCATTGAACTTTGCACCGAAGTGATCGGCGAGCAAATGTTCCTCTTTCCGTATACGATCCAGAACGAACATTGCCGCCAGCAGCAGGATCGGCAGAGCCAGAAAGCTGTCAAATACCAATGCAATTCCGGTGGGCAGTGACAGCAGGCTCAGATAGAGCGGATGCCGGATCCAAGCGTAAATGCCGTGCCGCACCAGTTGATGATTTGGCTGCAGCGTGACATAAGCGCTGAAATGCCTGCCCAGAGCCTTGAGCGCCAGGACGCGAACGCCAAGTCCGAAGCAGCAAAATGCGAGACCGACCCAACGCAAGTAATCCTCTTTAAAAGTCAGAATCCGTCGGTGATCCGCAAATGGCAAAAACCACAACAGCGAAAAGGACAGCAATAAGAGAATGGTCAGTTGTGCGCTCTCGGTTCCGACCGGCGTTGAGCCCCTTCGCAACGGATGAAGATCTAAGCCGAGCAGAACAGCGGCGACCGCCCCAGTGAGAACCAGGGCCATCAATCCGCAGCGAGCGGAGTTCAGAAAGAACGCGGGCAAATCTCGGAAGCCCCATCCGAGCAGGACGAGCGCGACGCATGGCAACAGTTGAACGGCGAGAACGAAACTGGATCGCAGCATGAGAAAATCGCAAACGTCTTTAGTGTCCCATAGGATTAGATTCATTGGCCATTTGCACGAACGACTTTTCGGAAAGTAATGCGTTTGATTTGTCGAAGCAGACAACCGCTCGCTCGGACGCCTCATCTCACCGGCTAAGATAGATACTTCGACAGAAACGTCAACGAAGAACAGCGGCTTGCGACAACACTGAACGAAGGCCCGGTCCAAGGAAAAATATTTGGAGACGACGCCGCTAGCCGCGTTACACAAGCAGCACCATCTGAATATCTGGGCCCAGACGCGCTTTTGAACTAACCAAAATAAGCCCGCCGCACTTCGCGGTGGGACTTCCCTTCAACTTTTCAGCCTGCGAAAGGAGCTGACGATGTTTACTCGGGTTGTTGAATTATCGAGCAAGCCTGGAAAATCAAAAGAATTGTCCAACACAATCAACGAAAAAGCGGTGCCCATCCTCAAAGCGCAAAACGGCTTTGTAGACGAGATGCTGCTCGTGTCAAACGTAGAGCCGGACCGAGTCCTCGCGCTAAGCTTTTGGAAGACGAAGGATGATGCCGAACGATATCAACGCGAACAATACAAGAACATCGCTGAAATGCTACGGCATCTGCTTGGAAGCGAACCGACAGTCCGTACCTTCGACGTCCACACATCCAGCGGCCTCAAGATCGTCGCCGGACGAGCTGCTTAACGCAACCCTTGGTTTGCCCGGGCGAGCGCAGAATTGGCCCACCCGGGCTGGCTATTCAATATTCGAATCATCCTTGGGGTTGTTCATCTCAGTAAGCTGTGTCCCGCACGTTGCCCAAATGCGTTCAAGCAGCTGCTCTATTCCAAAGGGTTTGGTTACATAGCCGCTGGCCCCGGCTGCCAGTGCCGCTGACTTATCTTTTTGGGAACCTCTGATCGAAACGACGATGACCGGGACTTCGGAGCATGAGCGAATGCTTCGACACGTTTCAATTCCACCGATGCCCGGGAGGTTCAGATCAAGAAGGACCACGTCAAAGCGTTCCACGTCCACTTTCGTTAACGCTTCTTCGCCAGATTGGGCTTCGACGACCTCATAGCCACGAGCGTTTAATCCGCTTCGCAGCACGCGCCGCATCTGCGGTTCGTCGTCCACCACCAGTATTTTGTGGCCGCACATAAGGCACGATCCGGAGATATAAACAGCTACGGGAAGTGGGTATCGACCAATGAAATGCTTCGCTTCCGCGAACAAAGGCACGAGCAACTATTAGCGCGGGGAGGCTGCTAAAGAGTCCACCATTCGCCGGAAGACGGCTTTACATCGCACAATGCTATCGTTTGGACATAAGGAAGGCATAAAGAACGGAAACCGTTGAGGAGGCGAGGGAGCAGTCGTTGATAAGACAAGCGTTGATAACGATAGAAGAGGATTAATTGTCTCGCCGGGATACCGGGAGAGAAAAATAGAATGTGCTCCCAGTGTCGGGATGAGGAGCGACACCAATCCGCCCCCCGTGCGCTTCAACAATCGTCTTGGCGATGGCCAATCCCAAGCCGGTGCCCGCGGGCGCTACATCGCCACGATAGTGTTTGTCGAAGATTCGGGTCCGCTCCCCGGGCTTGACGCCAATCCCCGAATCGGTCACGCCAAAGATTACTTCGTCTCCCGATTGCCGCGCCGAAATCGCCAATGAAGAACCAGGCGGCGAATATTTTAGAGCGTTCTTGAGCAACTCCTTGAGTACCCCCTTAATCATCTGAAAGTCGAATTCTGCCGATGGAGACACGTCGGTAATGTCGACTTTCAGAGGCCGGGAACTCAGTTGCGGCTCGAGTTCCTTGAGAACAGCCTCGACCAAACGGCGGGCATCCTGAGTTTCTCTGGCGGGTTCGAGTGTGCCCGCTTCGATATAGGCTGTCCAAAACACTTCGTCCACAGAAGCATCCAGGCGGTCGACCTGCTCGTCGACGATGTCCAACAGTTCGAGGGCGCGCGCGGCTTCCCAATCGGAAGACAACAGCGAACTCACAGCTGTTTTAATGACACTGAGCGGAGTCTTGACTTCATGAATCAGCGAGTCTAGGACGGCCGATTTAAGTTCCTGGCTGCGACGAGCGGCCTCAGCCTTCGTGGATCTCTCGAGCGCAAGGCTCTTTTCCAGCCCGGACTCCAGACGTTCAGCAATCGTTCGGAACGTCGGTTGTGAAATGTCGCCGCCGCGAACGCCGAAGCTCGCGGTTGCCTGGCCGTCTATATGAATCGAGGTAAAGAGTGAACTGGACGCTCTGTCGACACAAAGACTGCGGTCGAGCGCGGTCGCACGGCGAAGCTGATCCAACGGCAGAGCGTCTTTGTTTGACCCTGAACGAATGACATTCTCTGTCGCGGGATCGTAGAAGGCAGCGGCTTCCAGGCAAAAAGCGCGTGTCAACGAATCAAGCGACTGAGCCAATACATTTTCGCGGCGACCCTCAACCGATAGACTTCGCATCCACGCGTCGAGGCGTTCCAATTCTCGAGTCCGGTCGGTTGCCTCCACGGTCAGGCGCTTGGCTCGCGCCGCCAGGTGAGCGGTTGCGATGCCAACAGCAAGAAAAGCAAAGAACACAACCCAGTACTCGGGAGACTCAATGGACCAGGATCTCTTAGGCGGTATGAAGAAATAGGCCAGAAGGAGATCCCCAACGACAGTGGCCAAGACCCCTTCCCAAAATCCCCATCGACTGGCAATCATCAAAACCGAGAGCAACAAGAGCACACACGGAGTCGAAAGATGGATATGGGGCAAGTAATGACAGGCGGCCACGACGGCGGTGACAATAGCAATGGCACCGCCAAATCCATTGATTCGGCGCATAGACCTCACCCCGTGGCCATTCATCATACCAACCTTGAGATCTCAAGGCCGGCCGCTGTACCTGGATCTTCGCGACTGAAAGACGAGCCAGCGCCTGCCCATGCTAATCCCTGAGCCCACACGGAAAATGTCGGGCGCTCGACTCAAAGCCGCTGTCGGTATTTGACGCTTGCTGTCGTAGAGGGTTGGCGTAGTCTGGCCTTTGGGTAGCGCGACCCTGTTGGACCCGAACTAATGTCCACTTCTCACTAGAGGGTCTGTGAGGTTAAGCGCAGGCCCGCATTGTCCCAGTCCGTAGTTGACGGTGACAGAAGCAAAGGCCTTCTCTGAGAGTCGCACGCTGCGCTGTGAAGGATCGCACCCAAGCGGGGGTTCTGCCGACCCATGCCACAGATGCGACACGACTGGACCGTGTTATGTGCGGATGTCTCCCTCAAACGCCTGAGGGAGTTGGCACAAAGGCTTACGCGCGAGGGTTTTTCCGTTCTAGTCACTGAATCAGCGGCAGAGTGCTTAGCCATGACGGCTGAGCGAAATCCAAAAGTTGTAATCCTCGACTTGGATCTGCTACATGTCGATCAAGAGAACATAGCCGAGTACATCAAGCGGATCAGCCCATCAACTTTGGTTGTCCTCACGGTTGACAATCCTTCCCGCTGGCACAACATTCCCCCGGTCGATGTCAAGGCCGTAGCTGAACGCGGCGATTTCGACAGCATCGTTTCGCTGGTGCAGCACTTGCAATAGCGAGCTCGGGTACCGATTTTCGTCGATTAGCTTTCTCTTACAATTTCAGGCGGCAGGTTCACCCTGAGAGTCCAGATCAAGTTGAGGTTCGCCATCAACAGCGTCCGTTGTCGACCCCGCGGCACACAACTCGCTGATGGCCGACAGCAATACTCCCGTGGGTTGCCCCTTTTGGATGAAATTGTCCATTAGTTTCAATACTCGCCCAGGGATGTTCTTTATGGCTCCGGACAAGAGCAAAATGGGTACACGAGGCTTGCATTCGTGGAGCATGCGAGCAACCGCTTCCCCGTCGAGACCGGGCATTGAATAATCCAGAACGACGAGGTCCACGCGGTTCTTCTCAAAAATGTGGAGTCCCGCCCTGCCGTTGGGCGCTGTCAGTACCCGGTAGCCTACTGCCTCAAGCAGCACCTTCCTGACGGCAAGACCTTCGGGGTGACCATCAATGCACAACAGGGTGGGAATCGTATCTTGCTCCAGCTTAGACGTGTTTTTTTTGGGCTGTTCGGATTGCGACAGCCCCACATCCTCAACTGTCATCGGAGCGCTTTTGGACCAGCCTTGGATTTCGGAAGGCAAGGCGATCACTGCACTCCTAGTCTTCCCTGCAGGCCGTCGAACGGGAAATCCAAACTGCTTCTCCCATCGTTGAACTGTGCGCTCGCTTCGCCCCACGAAACATGCAATTTCCTTCCAAGAGTTCAACAGAAGTTCGCCTGACATGCTTGATCTCCTTCAGCCAACCTGGTATGGCCGACAACGTTATGGCCGACGACAACTCAGTTCACTGAGTACTAGGATTTTCGAGCGGCCCCGAATCATCGCGAGGTGAACTCAAGTACGACGATCCCCCGACCGTCCCCACCGGTACGACTCTAGAGTTAATAGATAAGGAAGTCATAAAGGAAACCTCAAGATCGGCTTATGGCCGTATGTATAAGAAAAACATGGATATTAGGGCGATTTATGGTTGGCATGAAAGGTCCCCCCGGTGTCGAAAGGTTAGACCAAAGCGCCTGATAGCTATACGGTCTGACAGGCGTACCACGCTCTTACCAAAGGTATTGCACTTGGATGACGGTCCCGTTTTTCTGGTTGCCGTCAAGTTCCGACGTTATTCACTGCGCGTGATCCGGCCGCTGCGCGAGGGGATTAGAATCGTGGACGAACGCTAGTCTTCAGTTGTGGGTCAGCAGTTGTGAGTCAGCCAGTCATGCCGAAACTTCTTCGCTTCGCGGTCATCGTAATTTGCCTAGCTTCAACTGGCGCGCACGGAGGCACGAATACGTTGGGCGGCCGACATGCTGAAGGCCGGGCAACGGAGTCCTCGCCTCGTGGTCAACTTCCGCTGACAAAGTTTTATGACACCCCCGTTCCATTCTCAGCGGGCAAGCCCGGAGAACTGATCCGGTCGGAGCCGTTTTCCGACTACTATTTGCCCGCGGGGGTCTCTGCAATGCGGATTCTTTACCACTCCGTTGCGGCCAATGGACAGGACGTAGCTGCGTCGGGTGTGGTCTTGACTCCTGATGGAACGCCGCCTGCTGGTGGCTGGCCCGTTATCGCGTGGGCGCATAAATTTCTTGGCATCGCGAGGACTTGCGCTCCTTCACTGATGAGCAACTTGCATAGCGGACCGTTTCTCGGCATGTATGTCAATCTCGGCTACGCCATCGTTGCGACCGATTATCTGGGATTGGGCACCGTGTTCCGTAATGCCTATGTCGATGTTGGCTCAAACGCAAGCGACGTGATGTATTCGGTCCCGGCCGCGCGAGCTGCGTTGCCGCAACTTGGGCTGCGATGGGTCGCAATGGGAGATGCCGAGGGCGGCGCCGCCGTTTTGGCGCTTGCCGAAATCGAGTCGCACGAGAACGACCCCAATTTCCTTGGAAGCGTTGCCATCTCGGGTGCCATCGACTTGAAGTCGACCCTCTACCGCCCGAGCCGGGGACTGTGGAAGGATAGTTTTGCTGCGCTGGCCTATGGGATCGAGACGGTGTATCCAGAGTTCCACGTAGATGACATTCTGAAGGAGAAAGCGCTCGCCCGATACCGGGAAATCGGCTCGACGTGTTCTCTCCGCGAGGACGACCATGCGCCTCCGCTCGGCGATATGCTGAAGGCAAGCTGGGAGAGCGATCCGTATGTCGGCAGATTTTTACAACGAAATGTTCTGGGCTTGAGCCACGCGCGCACGCCGCTCATGGTGATAAGCGGCGAAGATCCAGTGGCTGATGCCTCGATGGCCGCGCAGGTCGTCAATCGCATGTGCCACCAAAAGGATCGGGTTGATTTCGAGAGGTATCCTGGGCTCGAGGCTGCTGATGTGATCGGAGGATCGGTTGCGGGGCAGATTGCCTGGATCAAAGGGCGCTTTTCAGGCCAACCCATACGGAACACTTGCCCCTGAAACTTTTCTCGTGACTTATCCGGTAAGTTGAAAATCAGCTGCAGAACCTTACCACTTATGGATCGTAAGTACGGCAAGGACTGCAGGAAGATAAATTACGGAGGCATGGAGGAGACGGCTGGCGGCCGGTCTCGACCCGTAGATAGCGAGTCTGACACTGTGGTACAGAAGGAACGCACCGAGAGCGATGATTCCGATCAAATACCCGACGCCTCCACCGGTAACCGAAGTGCATGTCGCGGTAAGAGCGATCAGCGCGATGGTGAAGCCTACGATTTCGGCTCGAGTAAAACGCGCAGCGGGATCGGAGGCAGGGAGCATTTTGTATCCGGCTCGTTCGTAGTCCTCGCGATACATCATCGCGATGGCAAGAAAATGCGGGAACTGCCAGAGAAAGAGAACGCCGAATAGCATTGCCGCCTGTAGGTTCAGGCGCCCTGACGCACCGGTCCATCCGATCAGAATCGGCATTCCTCCAGGTATCGCACCGAGCAACGTGCAAAGATGCGTCTTCCTCTTGAGGGGTGTATAGACCAACAGATAGCTGAGGAGGGTCGAGACGGCGAGGAGCGATGAAAGCGCATTCACCGTGAGAAGCAAGTACAACCCGCCGGCAATGCTCAGAAGTATCCCGAACCAAAACGCCTCGCGCGCCTCCAGTCGTCCGGCCGGCAACGGGCGGTTCGACGTGCGCCGCATTCGGCCGTCGTACACGCGCTCCATGAACTGATTGAGAGTCGCTGTGCCGCTGGCAACCAGAAGTGTGCCCATGATCGTGTTTATAAGTCCGGCGATTCTGACAGAGCCGGTAGAGCCAAGCACATATCCGGCCGAGGTAGTCATCAGAATCAAAAGATTCACTTCCGGTTTGGTAAGTGTGTAGTAATCACGCAGCTTTGCCGTGAACGCCTTACATGATTCGGGAGGTGAGATCGCCTGAAGTGTCGACATTGTATTTCGCAGTTATCTAGCGGACGTCACCGATCAATCGACTGCGCTGGCCAGTCGCATGCTGCCGGGGTACAGGTAGACTGGTTCTATGTGTAAGGTAGACTGATTTGTCCAGGCCGCACCCCCTGAATTGGTTGCGTCTTTTATACGCGAGCACGATAACGCCAACCGACAGGAACATTGGCGGGATCACGAGAATCAAAATTCCGCTGCGCAGGGCGGCGATCATGCGCGCCCCCGAGGCAGCAGCCTGCGTGTAACAAAGCGCGCAGCCCTGGCCAAAGGCCGGGATCGCCGCCATCAACAAAATCAGCGATGCCACCGACATGGCAACTAAGCGGAGCGAGGGTCTGCGCGCCTTTGTTCGGGGATTCACGAGCATTTTCCACCACAAGTGAGTAACCTGAAACTGTCCGTCCATCCGTACTGCATCCCAAGAATCACTAATATGGTAAAGAGTAGTACGAACACAGTGAATCTGCGCTTTTCGACCCAAAGATGCATGAAGAAAAGGACACCGACCGCCGCCTCTACAATTGCCACAAACAGCATGCGCACGAGCATCTGTGATGGTTCAAGGTTTGAATAAGCGATAAAGAACTGCAAAGTGGCCAAGGCGAGTATGCAGAGATATGCGCCAAAATATTTGCCAACCGCACCTTTTTCCTGTTCGGCGGACGTCATAGGCATTGCTCCTTTTCCAACTCAGTGCGAAAGATTCAACAGATAGACGAGCGGCACGACAAACATCCACACCAGATCGACAAAGTGCCAGTACAAGCCCGTGACTTCGATGTCATCCGCATTGTAACGACCACCTTTGTATCGCACAGCCACTGCAATGAGAGCGACCACCCCGCCGGTGACGTGCAGCAAGTGCAACCCGGTAATACTGAAAAAGGATGCGCCAAAGATCCCCGTGCCCCACGGATTCTTGAAGAGGGTCATGCCCTCACCGATCAAGCCCAGCCACTCGCGGATGTGCAAAAGAGCGAACAGAGCCCCGCACGCTGCAGTGATGAACATCCATAGCAGAGTCCCCGACTTGTCACCCAATTTGGCCGCGCGCACTCCAAGCAGCATGGTCAAGCTGCTGGTAATGAGAATAAAGGTCATCAGCGCCACGTTGGTGATGCTGTGGAAAGGTCTTGGCCAGCTTGGTGTGCCGTTTCGCAAAAAGCCATACGCCAAAAGGCAGGCCGCGAACGTAGCCGCGTCTGCGATCAGAAACAGCCACATCGCCAGTTTCTTCGATGGAACCGCAAACGGAGATTCTTCCACCAATGCTGTCGAATGTCCTTCCATAGCCAAATGAGCCTGGTCCACAGTTCCTCCCATCATTGAAAGCAGTTACGCCAGACTGATTACATCTTTACCCACAGTAATACCAGCAGATAAACCCAAAGAGCATCCATGAAATGCCAATAGAGCGACGCCGCATCCATCGTACTGCGTCGCAGAATGGATCTCCTGACCTTACTGATGAGATAAATCAGAGCGCCAAGACCGCCCAGCACGTGGATCGCGTGGGTTGCCGTCAGCACGTAGAAAAACGAGCTACTGGGATTGGTGGCTAAGTAGACTCCGCGCGCGCTCAACTCACGCCACGCGATATATTGACCGGCAACAAAGAGTATTCCGAGACCCAAGGTTGCGTACAGCCAAAGAGCAGGACGACCGTTTTCCGTCGCTAAAACGCGCCCGGCGGTGGAGAATCGGCGACGCGACATCTCAAGAGTAATACTGCTCGCCAACAGCACCAGCGTGTTGAGATAAAGAATATGGGGAAGGGCCAGGTGTTGCCAGTCCATGGCCGCGCCCTGACGGACAACCATCGCACTAGTAAAGGCAGCGAACATCATTGAAATCGCGGCGATGGCTACCCAGACGGCGGTGGAGGATGGCGGGGGAGATCCATCTTCAAGGGCGCGCAAGCTCCCGTCACGGAATGACGGGGTTCTTCCGTTACCGCCGCCAGAATGACTCAGTTCAGGTAAACGGGGAGCCCGGGGTGGTTCATGTACTGTAGTTGCCATATATGCTCAACTTTTCTGTGCAGCCATCCTAAGACTCGCTGACCGCGTGGCTAACTATGCCTTCGCTGCTTCAGGCTTCGCCTCGTCGGGAGAATCCTGCATAACATAGTCGGTTCCCGTCGAACTCTGCACGCCGTACTGGTATGGATCGTGATAAACGACCGGCAGTTTGTCGCCGAAGTTGTTCCACGGTGGAGGAGAGGGTACCGACCATTCGAGCGACGTTCCCTCCCAGGGATTCTGCGGCGCTTCTTTCCCCCAGAAACGGCTATGGATCAAGTTGTAGAGGAAGATGAGTTGAACCGCCCCAGTGAACAGCGCGGCCACTGTGATAAAGCGGTGAACGGGGATCAGGTGCATGGTGTAGTCGTCGACAAAAGCCTGATAGCGGCGAACGTTGCCCGCGATTCCCAGATAGTGGAATGGCATGAAGATACAATAGACACCAACGAACGTAAGCCAGAAATGAAGTTTTCCCAGTCTCTCGTCCATCATTCTGCCAAACATCTTTGGGAACCAGAAGTATGTGCCGGCAAAGATACCGAAAATCGCAGCCACCGCCATAACAAAATGGAAATGACCGACCACAAAGTAAGTGGCATGGAGCATGATGTCAATCGATGGCTGCGCCAGGAAGAAACCACTTACACCACCCGTCACGAACATCGAGATAAAGCCAAGGGCAAACAGCGATGCCGTTGTAATTCGCAGCCTCGACCCATAGAGGCTTCCTATCCAAATCAACACGATGATCGTCGCCGGAATGGTGATGATCAGGGTCGGAAACGAGAAAACCAACGACGAGAAGGGATTCATCCCGCTGACAAACATATGATGCCCGTAAACCATGTAACTGAGGAAAGCGATCGACAACATGCTCCCGATGATCACTTTATGGCTAAGCAATGGCTTTCTCATGCTGGTGATCAAAATGTGAGAGACAATCCCCATCCCGGGAACGATCGCGATGTAAACCTCCGGATGTCCAAAGAACCAGAACAGATGTTGCCAAAGAAGGGTTGAGCCACCAGCGTGTGGCTGTAACTGATCACTAATCACGAGACCCGAAGGTATGAAGAAACTGGTGCCTGCCACGTGATCGAGAATCAGAAGAATACACGCTGGCAACAACACCGCGAACGCCGTCAGGCCCATGCAGGAGGTAATAAACCAAGCCCACGCCGTCAGCGGCAAACGCATCAGGCTCATCCCTTTCGCGCGCATATCGAGCGTTGTAGGGATGAAGTTTAATGAGCCCAATAACTGACCGATGCAAAAAACGCCGATCGATGCGGCCCAGAGTATCTGGCCAAGACCTTGTCCGGGGCCCGCCACCGAGCCGACAGCGCTGAGCGGAGCATAGGCAGTCCAGCCCGATAGCGGCGGACCGTCGCTCAGGAAGAAGGACGAGATCAAAATACAGAACGCCACAAACGTGACCCAGAAGGACATCATATTGAACGTCGGAAACGGCATGTCCTCGGCGCCAACCTGGATGGGTAGAAAGAAGTTCCCGAACGCGGCGAACGGCGCAACCGTGAGCACAAAAAAGACCATGATGGTGGCGTGCATGGTCATCAATTGCAGATAGTACTCGGGGGTCATTACGCCGCCCGGGGCTCCCGTGTGGGACAATAATTGCAGACCAGGTATGGGTAAATTCGTCCACCCCAAGTGCAGGCGCATCAACCAGGAAAGCACCATCCCGACGAAGACGGCGACCAAACCGAGCCCGAAGTACTGCTTGCCGATCACCTTGTGGTCGAGACTGAAGATATGTTTCCGGATAAAGGTCTGCGGAGGACCGTGATGCGCTGCCGCATGTGCTGGCGTGTCATGCATGTGATCACCTCAGAGAAGTTATCCCGTTCGTGGTAAGGCCATGATGACCTGTTACTGCATCGCCGCTTCTTTCTTCAGATAGTTGTCGAAGTCGTCCTGCGACATGACTTCGAGGTACGCCTTCATGTTGTAGTGTCCTAATCCGCAGAGCTGCGTGCAGACGATCTCGTACTTGCCGATCTTGGTTGCAGTAAAGTGCAAAGACAAGTCGAGTCCAGGAACAAAATCCTGCTGGATACGAAGTGCCGGCACATAGAACGAATGGCCGAGGTCTTTCGAGTGCATCAGCAGATGTACTTCGCGGTTTACGGGAATTGCCATTTCCGCGGTTACGATATCGTCTTTCGACGCAGGGTCATTTTGCGTATCAAGCCCGAAGAAATTTTCCGTGGCCTCACTGATCATGTCAGGGTGGATGGGGCCGAACTTGCCGTCCGGTCCAGGGTAACGAAAGTAAAACGCGAATTGACCTGCCTGGACCTGAACCTGCACCGCATTCGCTGCGGGTGGCGTAAAGTAAACGGTGCCCCAGGCCTTGCTGCCCAAGACTCCGAGGGCGATCACCTCCGTCCCGACAAGCAAAAACGCCGCCAGCACCAGCCCGGTTGCGCCGCCCGGAAATCTTCCGAGCTTGCTTTCGCGTCCGCGTCCCGCGAATTTCCAGATGAAACCAGCAAGCACGAACTGCGCAGCCAGGAAAGACAGGCCCGCCTCGGCCATCGTCTCCGCGATCTGCTCATCGATGGCATGTCCATGGGTGGATATGTCCGCTGGCGGCTCCCAGATATGCATCACGACTGGAATCGCCGACGCAATCGCAATTATTACAATCGTCACCGCCAACAATTTCGCCATAACGCCTCAACTTGCAACGTGTGTAAACTTCCAGCGGCTGCGGATAACTAACACTAAGTTACCGACCGTTATATCTAGAAACGAATTGACCCTCGCACTTTACTTCGCTTTATAGGTAAAATCCGCGGTCGCAGGTTTGCCCTCCGCAACGGTCACTTTTGCAGTCTGCTTGCCGTAGGTTTCTTGCCATGCAGTTACTGTGTAGTTCCCGGGAGGCACATTCTCAATGGTGTAGGAACCGCTATCATCGGTGGTCGCATAAGGGCCCTTAACAACGACAAAGTAGCCGTGCATCCACGGATGTATGTTGCACTTTACCGGGATGGCAACTTCTTCAGCCTTCCAACTCGTGATGATGGGCGCCGCTCCGGGAGGCTGTGACCGATTCCACGGAATATTTCCGGCCAAGGGATTCGGCTCAGGATGGATGTTATGGGTGGTTTGGTCGCTGGTAATCACTTTGAACTGCTCTCCGGCATCCATCGCCAGCACATGCGGAACATACATGCAACCCTTTTGGTCGAACACGGGGACATTCGAAGACTTCACGTTCTCCTCGCTCCCTGAAAGACCTTCGGAAAGATAGAGGACAACGTTCTCCAAGCCTCCGTTGTTGCCCACGACAACCAGTTCGAGATGGGCAGGGCTGTTGGCGTGATATTTCGTGCAATAGGGATCCTTTGACATATCGATCCCTCTCATATGCGGAGCAGCTCCCTCAAGCTTTACCGTACCTGTGATCTTGCCGGTCGCTGCTGCATGAACACTGGGGCTTGCGTGAAACAAAACAAATGAAGCCGCAACCAGCGCAAAGGCGGTCGCTGTTATTCTGTATTGATTTCTCATCTAATTCTCCTCGCCCTATCTCTCCATTCAAGAATTCAGTAAACAATTCACTGCTCATTGCGCGTTCGGGTTGACCGGTTTCAGACCGAGCTTCTTGGCAATCTCTTTCTCCGGACTCTTCTGTGACATTAGCGTCCGCAGATAGAACACCAGGTCCCACGCCTCATCTGGCTTGATGTTGTCCGAGAACGACGGCATCGGCGTCCCATCCAGTCCCGTCATGAAGATCGTGTAAATGGCTCGATCCGTGTCGCCGCACTTCGGACGCGCGCCCTCCGTAAAGTTAAAGGGTAGAATCGGCCGGTTCTGATCATCGGTAAGTGTTGCCGCCGACGGTCCGTTCGCCATTCCCTGCACGCCGTGGCACTTCCAGCATTCCGCCTTGGCAAATACCTCGCGCCCCGCCTTGATCCGTTCCGCCGTAATCTCCGGCTCCGGTGGAACCTGAATCGGCGTTCCCGGCTTCTCCGTCTGCCAGCGCGGTGAATAATGCTTGATCCACGCCACCAGATCCGCTCGCTCCTGCTTCGTAAACGTGCTCCACGGCGGCATGTTCGAACGGTCCAGTCCGCGCGCAATCGTATTGAAAAGATCTTCGTCCGTCGGCAATGTCCCCGTCGGCGTCGACCGGCACTTGAAGATCGCCAACTGGAAATCACGCGGCTTCGGATCTAACCACTGCGCGTTCTCTCCGTTCCCGTCTCCCATGTCCCCATGACATCCCGCACAGTATCTGCGATACGGCACCGCCGCCGCCTTCGCATCCCCCGTGATGTTGCCGATGTGACTGGTCACCGCCGGCGTGTTCAGCCATTGCTCCTGCTGAAAGGTTGTGAGTTGCGCCCCTGCGGGCACGGTCAGCACGGTGAGCGCGAGGATGGCAGCCGCGCTCATCAGCATCGAACACTGCAAGAATGTTTGTTTTCGCATGGCTGTTCCTCTCTAAAAGTCGAAGTCAATTCCCGTCAGCAACTCGCTGCTCGTCAGGTTCGTTCCCGTAACCGGCGACGTCCCGTCCTGATGGAACCAGTTGTATTCCAGGTGATACGCCCAGCCCGCCCGGCTCGTCATGAACGGGTTGTAGCGATATCCCAGCGTGTAGGTCGAGATGTTCCCCAGATTCGACGGCGTCCCCGGCGTCGATTGTTGCGACATCCGGATCGTCTCGTATCTCCCAATCAGGATCATCTGCGGACTCACCACGTAGTGCGGCTCGAACAAAACTCCGTTCCAGCTCGGACTCCGTGCTCCCGCCGCCAGCACCGTCCCCGGCGTGTTGTTGCACGGCACCGGCCCCGCCGCGCTCGGACAGGTCGCCGTCGGGTTATTTACATAGCCGTCGATGTAGTCCCCGTAGCCTTGCCCGAACCACGCGCTATCCGATCCGTGCTGCGTTACCACCTGCAGATCCACGTGCTGCCCGAAGTAGAACTGCCCGACAAAGCCTTCCCGGTTGTACCCCTTGTTCTGCGTTCCCGAACCGCCAATCGGCGCCCCGAAGTTCGTCAGATAGCTCGTCGGCGCTTCGCCCGCCATCACGTAGAAGCCAACCCGCTCCACTCCAGCCTTGCCCGCATCAAACGCCTGGCTACCCGTAATGAACGTCGAATACGACTCTTCCCCGTACGGCAACTCCACGCTGCCGTCGTTCGAACTCAGCAACGCCACTGAGTATCGCGTCCGGTCGTTGTAGGAGTGTCCCATCAACTCCAACCCCAGCTGGTTGTCGCCCATCTGCCCGAAGATGTTGCCATCTCCCGCCGGTATGAAGTGATACAGCTGGTAAATTCCCCCATTGCCGGTCAGCGTCAGAATGCGCTTCTCCGACAGCAGGTTGTCCAGTTCGAACTTGCCCAGCTTCACGTTGAACCACGTACTGCCCGCGATGTTATCGATCCGGGCCATCACGGTTTCGAAGTGGAAGCTCGCCGTCGGATCCGATGATGGCAGCACATAGAACGAGAAGTTCTTCTCCAGCGTGCCGCCCGTGTGGAAGTCCAACCCGCTCAGGTCAAACCCTGATGTCGTGATCTTCGCTTCCCCAGCTCCCGGACCATTGCTGTTGTCCACCTGCACCTTGTTGGTCGACACCCGGTGCCAGATCGGCGTGATGCGGAACGTCACCGGCCAATATCCCGGATTCTGCCAGATCGGCGAATCCCGGTCGTTCATCAGCTGATACCCGTTGTCCTTGAACTTCTGGCCAAAGTAATTCAACATCGGCCAACTCTCATGACACGCCGAACATCGCAACCCATACTTCCGCGCAAATGCCGGTAGCGCGTAAGCCGATTGCAACGTCCCCAGAACCAAGAATACAACCAAAGCCAACCGACTCAAATGCTTCGATGCTGAGATCATTTTCGCCCTCATCAATACGCGAGATCGCGAGGCGTCTTCTCGCCGCATGACCTGGAAATCGTCCTTGACGCTCCACCAGTCATTGACCGCGAGACATACCACCGCGCGCACATTTCCGCTGTGATTCGATCCCGCATTTCACGCTACATCAGGCACTTCGGAGAGCAAGCGTCAAGTTCCGACACTTTTGGAATAATCCATGACCTTTAGTCGAAGTCGCGTGCAAAGATGCCGCATTCCGAGGAGAGGGACCCAGCGGAGGTCGATGCTTCTCTTGAGTCAGGGCCCGGAATTGCAAGGCATCCACCGTTGCCGAACGCTTTGTTGGCGGATACAATACCCGCTATCACTCAGGGTCTTCAGGCGTTGTGGGGAGCGTGAGTTCCAGAAATGTGCAGTGGGCGCAGAAAACAGGTTGTCGCATGACAATCCACAAGATATTGCTCATCGATGATGAACCCCAGATGCGGCGGGTTATGCGGGCCACTTTGGTCGCTAACGGGTATGAGGTTGCCGAAGCAGGGTCAGGCGAGGAAGCATTACAGAAGCTGAGCACGGAGGACAGTGATTTTGTCCTCTTGGACTTGAATTTACCGGGTCTGGACGGGATCAAAACCTGCCGCGCAATTCGCGCTATCTCTGAAATACCGATCATCGTTGTTTCCGTTCGGAGGTCCGAAAAAGACAAAGTGTCAGCTCTGGAAGCCGGTGCTGACGATTACGTGAGCAAACCCTTCGGCATTCAGGAGTTGATCGCCCGGATCCATGCGGTTACGAGACGGGGCATGAAAACCAACAACCAGTCGCAAGTTCTGATTTTGGAAAAGGTATCAATTGACTTCGAGACGCACCGCGTGACAACGCCAGATCGAGAGGAGCACCTGACCCCGAAGGAGTTTGACCTGCTTCGCTATATGACTTCACACGCCGGTCAGATTCTCCCGCATCGCAGATTGTTGCAGGCGGTGTGGGGTCCGGACCACGGTGACGAGGTAGAGTATTTGCGGGTATTCATTAATCAGCTGCGAAACAAAATCGAAGAAGATGCCCACAATCCGAAATATCTTCTTACCGAACCATGGGTCGGGTATCGATTCGTACCTCCCCCGAAGATGTAACATTGAGGCGTTGAGTTCAGTAGGATGCTCGAATCTGCGCGGCGGCAGACTCAGCGCTCGTGTTCATGGCGCGAATGGCCGTGAAGGTGAGGGTGTGAATGCATAATACCGCCGTGGGAATGACGATGAGCATGGGTAAGGTTCGCCCTAAGAAGCAGGTCACGGTTCGAGAGAATCTCTGAAGGAGTCCCTTCGGCGATGATGTTGCCGGCCTCGAGGACTAGAACGCGATCAGCAATGTCTTCAGTAATCTCCAGTTGGTGGGTAGCCGTGATCACGGTCTTTGCCGTGCCCTTCCACTGTTGAATAAGGTCAATGAGCTGACTTTGGCTCTTAGGGTCAAGGGTCGCCGTGGGCTCATCGAGAAGCAGCACTTCTGGGTCGAGGACAAGGACCGAAGCCAAGGCGACCCGCTTCTTTTCGCCGCCGGAGAGCCGGTATGGGGAGCGATCTCTCAGGTGCGAAATTGACATGAGGTGCAGCGTCTCATCCACACGTCCGATTACCTTTTCCTTGCTCCATTGCAGCTGTAAGGGGCCGTAGGCGACCTCATCGAATACGGTCGGGTTGAACAATTGGACGTCCGCATTCTGGAAGACGAGAGCAACGCTCCTGCGGAAGTTCAGAAAGAAAACCTCCTGCCTAAGCTCTTTTTCACTAAGTGCCTGCCCCTTGAATGTGACCGAACCGGAGGACGGGAAGTAGAGCGCATCCAGAATCCGCAAGAGCGTAGATTTGCCAGAACCATTGGCGCCAACCAAGGCAACTCGCTCACCTTCATTGATGCGAAGGGTGAGACTCCGGATCGCGGGGATCGCTTCGTAAAAGAAGCTGATGTCTTGCACTTCGAAAACTGGCGCCAATTTGTTTCTTACCTCCCGATCCAAACGGCCAGGCCGCCGGCAAAAAGAAACAGAGTCAGGCCGGCGTAATCGCGCGCTCTCAACCGGAACTCAGTCAAAAGACGGACTTCTCCCCGAAAACCTCTCGACAACATTGCCAGATAGACCTCTTGGCTGAGTTCGATGCTCTTGCTGAGCAGCACTCCAGCAGTTCGGGACGTCACTTTGCGCCGCTGAGCACCGCTTAATACCCCAACAGTTCGGCTCTGTCTTGACTCGAACATCTGGTTGGCCGTTTCGATCAACAAGAACACGTAGCGGTAAGTCATTGCCAGCATGGTGACGACTTCGGCAGGAAGGTGCAGCGAGCGGAGCGCCTTCAAAATGTGTGTCCATGGTGTCGAAAGCACCAGTACGGTGGTCAAAGTAGCCGCTGTTTCCACCCGCAGGACGAGCAATGCAGCCGCTCTCGCGCCTTGAATGGAGACAGAAAGATGCAGCGCCGATACGGTCCAGAGTGACTTGCCCGGAACGACGAACAACGCGGGGAGGGCAATCACTCCCGAGAAGCCCAAAACCACGAGCCAGACTCGCTTTGCGAGGGACCTCAAGCTCACTCGGGAAGCGATCGCCAACGCGACAGCAATAACAAAAATTGCGGCAATGGCCGCGAGCCGTCGACATAAGATCACCGAAACGACCAGAGCAAGGATTCCGATGACCCTGACGCGCGGATCAAGCAGTTGCAACAATCCTGGCTTGGCGGCGGCACGTTCTGATTGGAGGGCCTTCGACAACGCCGTCGTGAAGCCGTGCAGCGTCGACCCTATAAAAGAATGCCGGCTCATGACCCCAGCTTTCTTATGGGCCATTTTCGAGCAAATACTCTGGCGAGCAGCGAAGCCAGGACGACGACGCCCACCCCAAACATTGCCGAGAGAAAATACCCGAAGGCCGGGCTCTTGACGAACCTTGGCGCATAGCCGGGGAACGGCGCCGTCCACAGAGCAGACAGGCTTTTGAGTCCGGCAGGAACCGAAGACGGAGGCGCGTGGTTCCCCGATGCGGCTTCGATCTGTTTCCGCATGTGAGGATTTGCCAGGTCTGCGGAAGACCATTCTCCCCAGGCGGTGCCTGCCGCCAATATGCCCAGGGGCGCAAGAAACATCAGCAGTGCTACGATCCACCAGAGTCGCCCGGATGAGCGTGCAGCGCCCTCGTCGGCCGCGATCGGCGTCTGGGTCTGGACCAGATTGCCGACTCCTCGCAGTAGACCCAAGTCAGCGCGCTGCAGGTACGAAACCATTCCAGCCGTTATCACTGCTTCGGCCAATCCGGCAAATGTCAGGTGTCCGATCATCATTGCCGGAACGGTCACGTGCAACGGATAAGGCGCGTAGAGCGGGGTCCCGCCGGCGTCGTGAAAAAGCATGGGTTGGATGCCAAGCTCGAACGCGGTGACCAAAGCCGAAGCATTGATGGCGGCATAACCGGCAACCGCCGCCGCCAGCACCCTCTGGCGAGACTTCACATTCGAGTTCCCCGCGACCATTCTGTAAACAACGTAGGCTGTGAATGACCCGACAATCGCCATATTGAAGCAGTTCGCCCCGAGGGTGGTAATTCCTCCATCGCCGAAAAACAGCGCCTGAATGGCGAGAGCGATGGAAATGGCAAGAATCGAACTCCACGGTCCGAGAACAATCGTGGCGATGCCAACTCCGACGGCATGAGCGGTCGTTCCGCCAGGCAGGGGCACGTTGAACATCATGACGACAAAGCAGAATGCCGCGAACACCGAGATCAGCGGTATGGCGCGTGTGGCGAGAACTCTTTTGATACGCTTTAACGCTGCATACCAGACCGAAGCCGTGAACAGATATAGAGTTGCACAGGTCGACGGGCTTAGGTAACCATCAGGAATGTGCATGATCTCGTCAATTTCATATTGGTTTTCGTTCTGCGATGCAAGGCGCATCCAAATTTACCATCTTCGGGGGCAATGAACGATGAAGCGCATTCTCTTATCCTGGAGCAGCGGCAAAGACAGCGCCTGGAGCCTCCAGGTCCTTCGCCAGCGCACCGAGCATGAGGTTGTCGGGCTGCTCACCACTTTTAACGAAGTGGCAGACCGCGTCGCCATGCACGCCGTCCGTCGGGATCTTGTCGAGCGACAGGCTGCGGCTGCCGGGCTGGCCCTGTGGGCCGTGCCGTTGCCGTGGCCGTGTTCGAACGAACAATACGAGGCGCTCATGGCTCAGACCTGCGCCAAGGCGCTAGCCGAGGGGATCGAGGGAGTGGCATTTGGCGATTTGTTCCTGCAAGACGTGCGCGCTTACCGCGAACGGCAACTGAAAGACACTGGGTTAGAGCCCGTGTTCCCGGTGTGGGGGATGCCAACTCGCGCCTTGGCACATGAGATGATCGCGTCGGGTGTACGAGCTAAGCTGGCCTGCGTTGATACCACAAAACTCGACCGGTCATTTGCCGGCCGTGAGTTCGACGAAGCGCTGCTTTCGGCCCTGCCGCCCGAAGTGGATCCCTGCGGCGAACGCGGGGAATTTCATTCCTTTGTCTATGCTGGGCCCATGCTCAATGCAGCCCTTCCGATTGCGGTCGGAGAGACCGTGGTCCGCGACCAGTTTGTCTTCGCGGACCTCGTTGCGAGATGACCTGTTTTCTGCCGTAGCGTTTCCGGTTCCAAATGATCCACCGGCTTCGAATAATCTGACGATCCCGCCGGTAGAATACGACTATGTTTAACGATTCTTCGCTCTGTTGTCTGTCCTCTGGCGATGTTCAGAAACTCGTTAAGGAGGAACCGGTTTGCCGCTGAATCGCGATGCGCTTTGGTACAAGGACGCGATCATTTATCAGGTTCACGTTCGCACTTTCTACGATAGCAACGCAGATGGTATCGGCGATTTTCAAGGGCTTGAGGAGAAGCTTGACTACCTTCAGGGACTGGGAATCAGCGCAATGTGGCTCATGCCGTTTTTCCCCTCGCCCCTCCGTGACGACGGTTACGACATCGCCGATTACAACACGGTCCATTCGAGTTACGGGACGCTCGATGACTTCCGAAAGCTGCTGGAATCTGCCCACGAGCGAGGAATCCGGGTCATCATCGAACTAGTGTTGAATCACACCTCCGATCAGCACCCGTGGTTTCAAGAGTCGCGAAGTTCACCGGATAATCCGCGGCGCGATTGGTATGTCTGGAGCGACACTGACACACGCTACAAGGGAACGCGCGTCATCTTCCTCGATGCGGAAAAGTCCAACTGGGCATGGGACCCGATTTCAAAATCGTTCTACTGGCATCGCTTCTTCAGTCACCAGCCCGATCTGAATTACGACAATCCCGCGGTTCGGGAACAGATGTGGAATGTGATGAAGTTCTGGCTCGAAATGGGGGTTGATGGCTTCCGGCTCGACGCGGTGCCGTACCTAGTCGAGCGTGAAGGCACAAACTGCGAAAATTTGCCGGAGACTCATCATGTCCTGAAGGACTTGCGGCAAAAACTCGATCAACACTTTCCCGGCAGGCTGCTTCTGGCGGAGGCCAATCAATGGCCTGCCGATCTTCGTCCATATTTCGGAGACGGAGACGAATTCCACATGGCGTTTCATTTTCCGTTGATGCCGCGGATGTTCATGGGACTCAAGCTGGAAGACCGCAAGCCCATCACGGAAATTCTGCACCAGACCCCCGAAATCCCGCGGTCGTGCCAATGGTCTTTGTTTTTACGCAACCATGACGAGCTGACTCTGGAAATGGTCACCGACATGGAACGGGATTACATGTATTACTCATACGCCGAGAACAAGACGATGCGGCTAAATCTTGGGATTCGACGCCGGCTCGCTCCTTTGCTGGACAATGACCGCAGGCGGATCGAATTAATGAACGGAATGCTGATGTCCTTACCCGGCACTCCCATCATCTATTATGGCGACGAAATTGGCATGGGCGATAACATTAACCTGGGCGACCGCAACGGAGTTCGGACTCCGATGCAGTGGACCGGGGGATGGAATGGCGGCTTTTCCACGGCAGCGCCGGAGCAACTGTATGCTCCACTGATCCACGATCCGGTGTACGGCTATCCGGCGGTGAACGTGTTGGCCCAAAAGACTACCGGACACTCGCTGGTGAATTGGATGCAACGCATCATAAGTGTCCGCGGATCCACTGCGGTCTTCGGACGGGGATCGATTGAATTCTTGTATCCGGCGAATCACAGAATTCTGGCCTACGTGCGGCAACTGGACAATGCGACGGTCCTGGTGGTGAATAATCTATCGAGCTCCGCGCAAGCGGTGGAACTGGATCTGCGACGATACAAGGGCAATATCCCGATTGAGATGTTTGGCGGGAACATGTTCCCCCGCGTGGGGGAGGCTCCTTATCTGCTGACCATGGGACCGTATCAGTTTTACTGGTTCCGGCTCCGACGATTCTAAAAGAACAAAACAATACGAAGAGTGAGATCACATACGGTCGATCCGCCATGTGACGCGGCACCTTCAAAGGGAGACGAAATTGGCGGAGGACAGCTTTCTTACCGATGATTTTCTTCGCCAACTGATCAATGTCGGTGAGGTCGACATCCTTGTCGGGTTGCCGACGCACAATAACGCCAGGACCGTCGGGTCGATCGTCCACACGATTCAGAGCGGCATCCTGCGAGGATTTCCCTGGGAGCGGGCCGTGATCATAAACGCCGATGGGGGATCGCGGGATGGCACTCCCCAACTGATCACTGGCGTTTCCATTGACGACGTGCGCCCTGCCTCGAATCTAACTGCGCTCCGCACTCTGCATTCGATAAGCACGAGATACGCCAGCAGTCCGGCACGAGGTAGGGCCATGCGAACCATCCTGGCTGCCGCCGAACTTCTCCGCGCCAAAGCCTGCGTGGTGATCTCACCCGCATCCACGAACATTGAACCTGAATGGCTCTTCAAACTTCTAGGCCCGGTTTATCGCGACGGCTGCGATCTTGTGACCCCGACGTATCGCAGACACAAGTTCGAAGGATTACTCATAACGAATTTGCTCTATCCGATGATTCGCGCACTCTACGGAGTAAGAATTCGCGAAGCGTATTCACCTGAATTCGGATTCTCCGGACGCTTAGGAAGCCAATTCCTTGGTCAAAACGTCTGGAACGATGAAACCAGCGGCGCAGGTGTAGAACTACGATTCGCCCTCGCGGCAATCACGGGAAAATACCATGTCTGCCAGTCGTTCCTGGGAGAAAGGATTCATGTAGAGCGACATGCTGCCGATCTTGTGCCCGCACTGCGAGAAACGGTGGGCGCGCTTTTTTCCGGATTGGAAGCCGACTTTTCGGTCTGGAGCGTAATCAGCGGCTCCGCGCCAATTCCGACAACGGGTCCCGACCATGAAGTTTTCCTGGATCCCCTACGAGTCAATCGAAAACGGTTGCGTGAGATGTTCTCGACTGGCGTTGTTGAACTTGAGTCCATCTTTCAGTCAATTCTCTCTTCCGCCACTCTTGCGGAACTCCAGCGCATCGCCAACTTACCCGAAGAGAAGTTTCAGTATCCGGCAGAGCTGTGGGTGAAGACCGTTTATGAGTTTGCCGCTTCCTATCGGAAATCTGTGATCAACCGCGATCACATCATTCAAGCCTTGGCGCCGCTTTTTCGGGGGAGGGTATTCACATTCCTGACGGAGAACCGTAACACCTCCGCCGAGGACGTGGAGAACAATATCGAAGGTTTGTGCCTCGAGTTTGAGCGATTGAAACCTTATCTACTGCAAATGTGGGAAGTTAGAGAGTGAGGCTACTATGCGGGAAATGATTGTCAGCGAATTAAGTGAGGCGCTGCACGAGATGGCCAGAGGGTTCGCGCACCTTCTCCCCCGTTTCATCGTGATGCTGATTCTGGCGGCGGCCGGATGGGCGATCGCCTATGTGATAAAGGCGGTTTTGCGCAGCATTCTGCGGCTCGTTAAGTTCGACAAGCTCTCAGAAAACGCGGGCGCGTCTCAATTGCTCACCAAGGTATCACTGCCTTCCGCAACGGAAATAGTCAGCCGATTCACCTTCTGGGTGGCGTGGCTCGGGTTTATCCTGCTGGGTGTAAACGCACTCGGCATTCTTGGTCTACAGGAACAGGTTTCCAGGTTTTTTCTTTTCTTGCCCCGCCTGTTTGTGGCCCTATTCATCCTGTTCTTCGGACTTCTGGCGGCTAGCTTCTTTTCGCGCGCGACTCTGCTGGCCGCGGTGAACGCGAACACGCCATCTCCGCGTCTTTTGAGTCTCGGCGTCCGCAGCATCATCATTGTTTTCGTATTCTCGATTGTTTTTGAAGAACTCGGGTTGGCGCAACAGACCATGCTGGTCGCCTTTGGAATCGCCTTTGGCGCTCTGATGCTCGGCTTGGCAATCGCATTCGGCATGGGAGGCCGGGATCTGGCCCAGCGCTTCCTCGAAAAAAGGATCACTCGCGAGAAGAAGCAGGAAAACGACGACGAGCTATCGCCGCTATAGGAAAGGCTAGCCGGAGCTGGCTTGTTCGTGCAGCAGATCTGTGATTTCCGTTTCGAGAATGGAGATATTGGTTGCGCCGATATGCTTCTTGATGATCCGGCCATCGCGCCCGATCAGGAACGCGATCGGCAATCCGAGAATCCCACCATAAAGTTCGCCAGTCTTTGCATCGCCCATCACAACCGGATAGTTCATCTTGTAGCGCTGATAAAACTCGCGCACGGGTTCGGGTCCATCGTCCATGGAAACGCCAATGATCTGCAGTCCCTGTGCGCCATATTTATTTTGCAGGTCGACGAAACGGGGAATCTCGTCCCGGCATGGATCGCACCAGGTGGCCCAGAAATCCAGAAGTACCACCTTGCCCCGGTAGGATGAAAGAGTGAGTTTCTGTCCGCTTAGATCTGGAAGCGAAAAGTCAGGAGCAAGCGATCGTCTAGTAGCCTCTCCGGGCGTTTTCCCTGAAGAAAATCTGCGATGACGGGTGAGGACAAAGAATCCCGCGACGATTAAGATCAGCGCCAGACCGCCGACAAGAATCCTCTTCAATATTTCGACCTCAACGGGAAGCGTGCGCTTTAGTCGCCCTTGGCCACGGGATAGCCCTTGTCGACCCAATCCGCACCGAAGTTGTTCGCAATATATAGGACCTTAACATTGGTGAAGCCCATCGCACGTAGTGCGTCGTCCGCGGGCTTGACGTTGGGACAGTGGCTCCACGGACAGCAGCCACAATAAAGAACGACGAACTTTTGGCGCGGGAAAGCTTCCATGCGCTTACGCAGTTTCTGTATGCCAATCTCGCTTGAAGCAGGCCCCAGGTACTCGGAGCCCGGGATATGCGCTTCTTCGTAAAGAACACGGGACCCGACTTGAAGCAAGAGAGGCTTTTCGCCTTTCGGGGACCGAAGAATTTTGACCAGATCCTCTGGACTGATTACTTGCGAACTAGACAAAGACGTCGCCTGATAAACAGGAAATATCACCGAGGGCGCGCTGCCCGAGTAGATTTGCGCGGCCGCCCGAGCGGCCCAAAAAGACACTGCCAGACCGGCGGCAGTGACAACAAGAACAATCGTGAGCGCGCGCGGCATCGATAGATTTTGCATTTGAACTCCTTCGGAATTATCGGCGGTCGACTGCCTGCACTACAAGGAAAAGAAACAAAAGAATCCGCAGTCTCTCATGCGCTCGTTTTGCGAGGGTCGCCTCAGCCATCAGTGCGACTCGCGTGGAATTTCATCGCCGCGACAGCCAGTCAGGAAATCGAGATCGGCACCCGTATTCGCTTGCATCACGCGCTCCACATAGAGCTGTTGATAGCCACCCTTCATCGAGGCTACTGGAGGCCGCCACTTCGTCCGGCGCCTGTCCAGTTCTTCTTGCGAAACATCGAGGTGGATACGGCGGGACTCAACATCGATTTCCACAAAATCGCCGTCGCGCATTAGAGCAAGATTTCCGCCAACCGCCGCTTCAGGACAAACGTGCAAAACGACCGTCCCGTAGGCGGTCCCGCTCATGCGCGCATCCGAAATGCGCACCATGTCGGTGATTCCGCGTTTCAAAAGTTTCGCGGGTAATGCCATATTCCCCACTTCGGCCATGCCCGGGTAGCCCTTCGGACCGCAATTCTTTAGCACGAGAACAGAATTCTCGTCGACGTCCAGTTCGAAACTGTCGATGCGTTCTTTATAGTGCTCGATATTTTCGAAGACGATCGCCCGGCCACGATGGCGCATCAGATGCGGCGAAGCCGCCGACGGCTTGAGCACCGCCCCATCTGGCGCCAAGTTGCCGCGCAGCACCGCGATTCCTCCATGTTCCACCAGGGGTTTTTCCAACGAACGAATGACCTCCGAATTCCAGTTCGGAGCGTTCTCGCAATTTTCCCAGATGGTTTTGCCATTGACGGTGAGCGCATCGCGATGGATCAGGTTGCGCTGCGCAAGCGCGCGAATCACCGCCGGAAGTCCGCCCGCATAGTAGAAGTCCTCCATGAGAAAGCGGCCCGACGGCATCAAGTCGAGCAGCGTCGGAACTTCCCTGCCGAAGCGATCCCAATCGTCAAGTGTAACTTTCAGGCCAACGCGCCCCGCGATTGCGAGCAGGTGAATCACCGCATTGGTCGATCCGCCAACCGCGCCGTTCACCACGATCGCGTTTTCAAATGCTTTGCGCGTGAGAATCTGCGCAATGCGCACGTCATCGCGGACCATCTCCACAATCCGCCGTCCCGCTTGGTGCGCGAGAACATAACGCCGAGAGTCAACAGCGGGGATCGCCGCATTTTGTGGCAGCGCAAGACCGAGCGCTTCGACCATGCAAGCCATCGTCGATGCCGTTCCCATGGTCATGCAATGGCCCGCCGAGCGAGACATGCAGGCTTCGGCTTCCGTGAAGTCTCCCGCGCTTAGCGTACCTGCTTTCAGTTCTTCGTCGAAATGCCAAACCGCCGTGCCCGAACCAATGTCGCGACCGTGGTATTTGCCGTTGAGCATCGGTCCGCCGGAAACCACCAGTGCTGGCACATTGCAACTCGCCGCTCCCATAACCAGCGACGGCGTGGTCTTGTCACATCCGCACAAGAGCACGACACCGTCAATTGGGTTTGCGCGAATTGACTCTTCGACGTCCATGCTGACCAGATTCCGGAATAGCATCGCCGTAGGACGTATGTTGGTCTCACCAAGCGACATCACCGGAAACTCGAGAGGTAATCCTCCCGCTTCCCACACGCCGCGCTTGACGTGCTCGGCAATCTGCCGAAAATGTGCGTTGCAGGGCGTCAACTCCGACCATGTGTTGCAGATCCCAACGACCGGACGTCCGTCAAACACGTGGTCTGGCAACCCCTGATTGCGCATCCAGCTGCGATGCACGAAACCGTCTTTGTCGGTCTTCCCGAACCACGCTGCTGACCGATACTGCCGCTTCTCGTCTGGCATATTCGAACAATCCCTCTTCTCTTACATTAGGGCATCCGGGCGATGGACGTCATCTTGATAAAGATGCTTGATCTCAAAAGTGTTTGGCCTTCAAACACCGCTCGGAAGATAAAAGTGGCTCATCGAGGCCGTTTGGCTTCAAAGTGAAGGCCATAGTCTTGGGACTATAATTCTGCGAACGGATGAGACAAATCGTGGACACGAAACTCTGGACACATGAAATCATCGCACCACCAGGGGCTGCCAGCACGGCACGACTTCGTTGAGTGTCTCATGAACGTGCCCGCCAAAGCCGACGGCGAACGATTCCAAAGCGGTGCGCAGGAATATGCCGACTACCTCAAAACACCCGAGGGCCGGTTGCGCTCCGACTTAGCCTTCGCCAATCTGCAGGATTTTATCTGCGTGCGGCAAGCCAAAGACGCGTTGCATGCGCTGGATATCGGTTGCGGCACAGGAGCGGCCGCCGTTCGCCTGGCACGCCTTGGCATGAATGTCACGATCCTCGATTCGTCTTCGGCAATGCTGGATATCGCAAAACGTACCGTGGAGAAAGCAGGAATTTCCGGCAACTTAGTTCTGCAACATGGCGACGCTATGCGGTTAGCGGATTTATTTCCCGCGGCGTCGTTTGATGTGATTCTTTGCCACAACGTACTTGAATTTTTCGACGACCCAACTTCCGTTTTGTCTGCCGCTGCTCGCGCCTTGCGCGATTCGTTAGCGATACTGTCAGTGCTGGTGCGAAACCGGGCCGGCGAATTATTCAAGGCCGCGATCCAGGCAGGCGACTTAGCGGCTGCCGAAAAAACCCTCACGGCTGACTGGGCACAAGAGTCTTTGTACGGAGGCCGTGTACGACTATTTGCACCCGATAGCCTGCAAGCCATGTTGAAATCCGCTTCGCTCGAAGTGATTGCTGAGCGGGGTGTGCGCGTTCTTGCGGATTACCTGCCGTCAAAAATTTCTCGCAGCGCGGAGTATCAGCGAATTTTCGAACTGGAGCGCAAACTGGGCACGCGCACGGAATATGCGGCAGTCGCGCGCTACACACAATGCATCGCGCGTCTGCCTTGATGGTTGATGGAGAATAGTCAAATGGATGACGTCGCCGACAATCCCCCATCCCTCCCATCCACCGAGAATGCGCCCGACGCCACAATTTCGCTCGGACTCGGGCTTACGAATGAGTGCAACCTCGCCTGCGCGTTCTGCTACCGAGATCCAACCCGCACCGATCGCCTCTCTCTTGATCAAGTGAAGTCTGTCATGGAACGATTGCCCGTCCGCTCTGTCAATTTGGGCACTGGCGAGAACGGCATGCATCCAGACTTTAGAGCGATCCTGGCGTACCTGCGCTCAAGGCCAGTCAAGCTTACGCTCACTTCCAACGGCCATAGTGTTGCCGTGTTGGAAGACGATGAATTGCGCGCCTTTCATGACATCGAATTTTCTCTCGATTACCCGACCGAAGCCGAGCAGGACGCGCAGCGCGGGCCCGGCAATTGGGCGCTGATCCACCGGCAGGCGGAACGTTGCGTGAAGCGGGGTGTGCCCGTCACCATCATCGCGGTCATGATGAAGTCGAACTATCTGCGTCTGGCCGAGGTCGCTCGAGTGGCTAAGCGGTTCAACGCTCCCTTGCGCGTGAACGTGTACCAGGCCGTGCGATCGGACGTCTATGCTTTGTCCTATGAAGAATATTGGGAGGGCTTCCGGAGTCTCTTTGCCGAAACCGACGTCATCGCCATCGGTGAGCTGCTGGTTCGCGCGATGGCGGGACTTCCGCCGCAGCGGGGAGGATGCGGCGTAAGCACAGTAAGGATAACGCCGCGCGCCACAACGCAGCCCTGCGTTTATTGGCCGGGAGCGGGCGAGCCGCTGGCGGAGTTGATCTCGATGGGGATCGGCATTCTCGACTCCGCGCCCTTCAGCCAAGCTCGCACTCTTCCGGACGCTTGCCAGCCGTGCGAGTTCCGTGACTCATGCCATGGTGGCTGTGCCGGACGTCGACGCCTCCAGGGCGCGCTGCTGGAACCGGACTACTACTGTCCGATCATTCGCGGGGAACTTCCGAAACTCGAGGTCCGCATGGCGCCGGCCCGCGATCTTCCTAAACTGAGCAGTTCCTGCACGACGGTCGTGATCGCTCGATAGGAACTCGCGTCTTATTTCGCTTCCACCCAGGCATCGGATCCCGCGAGCTTGACGGCCACGCCCGTAATGAAGATGTGCAGCGGCTTACCGTCTGCCGTCCCGCGGTGTTCCGTTGAGATGAGCAGAGGACCGGCCTTCTTGTAGCCCGCCCACGTCGCCTTGACGAGGCTCGGTTTCTTGTCCCCGCCATGGTGGAAGACAAGATACTCGACGCGATAGTCTTTGCCGACGTAGAGGTCCCATGTGTCGCCGGGGGTGTAGCCGCCGACCTCCGGGGCATATTTCACTGTGACCAGGGTGGCCGAGCCATTGCCCACCGGCAGTTTTTTCATGCCCTCGTCAGTTACCGTCGCGCTGGTGTCCCAGTAAGCATGGAGGGGGAACAGAAGCCAATAATTATCATTAGTGAAACCGGGATCGACTTGATTTTTCACAATGTCCGATTGGCTGCTAAGTTCCGAGCGCAGGTACATCACCTTCACCGGTTTGCCGTCTTTATCCTTCCCTTCATAAGAGACCTTGCCGGTCTTCGGCTCCCACTCCCACGTGCGAGAAAGTTTGAAGAGACCGGTGATTTCCCCGTTCCATGTGTAGCGGATCGCATCGATTTGCCCAAACGAATCCAGACCATAGGTTTTGGCAATCTGTTCGAGAATAGGCGGGCGATTCTGCGCCCACGAGATTGCAGGAAGAAACAGCACCCCGATAGCCAGAACACGGATCATCGTTACACGGTTCGAACTCATCATGTAGGTCGCTCCTCTGTGGATTTCAAACAGACGCTGTGTAGGATGAAAGCCAAAGGCTAACGGATGCAGGAATCGCCTCACCCCTGCTCTGAGCGTTCCGGTACCGCCGGTCGTTTGAACCGGCGGCACGCGACAGCCGCGCCGGCGATTGCCACCGATCCGTACTCCAGGAAGAGAACCCACCCCGGAACTATCCAGGGACGCCCCAGCGTGCGCAGATGCCAAACATAATAGGTAGGGAGAATGCTCACTGTCCAGATGATGATCGGCACCGTAGTGGCCGAGCGCACGAACGGCAACAGCCAGAGCAGATACCACGGATATATCACCGGCGCGCATAAAAGCGATGCTGCCATCGGCCAGGCAAATGCCTCCGCAGACCATTCCCGCGCTGACGAGGCCTGCGACTTTCTTCTCATCCAGATCGCGGTTAGAAAGCCGGCCAGCACTGCCAACCCAACCACAAGCTGTAGAGGAGTCACTCGCTCTATCATCGCAAACACCGGATCATTAAAGCGGAAAATCCGCACATACGTCCCCAGCGAACCGATCGGAATCCGCTCATGGCTTAAAAATGGCACATACAGGAGTCCGGCCACGACCGCTGCCAGCGCCCCGTCGCGTATACGAATCCGCTTCCAGTAGAGCGGCAACAGCACAATCGGCAGCAATTTCACGGCGACAGCCAGCCCAAATGCCAACGCCGCCACCGTACGCCAGCGCCGTCCCAGCGCGGCGAATGACACCAACAGCAGCAGCGCGCCCACAATATCGATGTGACCGCTGCCCGCCACTTCGGTTGCCAACAGGGGGTTCCACGCATAAGCCAGAATCCAGTGCTCGCCTTGCCCGCCACGGCGCAAGACGTCGAACAGAACGAGAACGATCGCCACATCGCAAATCACAAACGCCACTTTCAGCGCAAGAATCGACTCATGAATCGCCGTTACCGCGCGGAAGAACAGCTCAGCGCCCGCCGGATAAGGGCTCGGTAAATCCGGGTTGTTGAGCGTGCGCGTCTCCGACGTGTGCAACCCCGCCAGCGCCGGATCGCTCGGCACCGCAACATAAGGGTTATAGCCCAGCCGTTGCACGCGCCCATCCCAAAGGTATCGATGAATATCGTCATCGGCACCCGGCGTCTTCACCAGAAACGCGAGATGCCACACAGCCGCCAACGCGAGCCCCACGAACATGACGCGGCGCGGAAATCTCGTAGCGGAAAAGAATTCACGAATGGCGAGCAGGTAGACGATGCCGGCAATCCCCAGCAGAATAAGGAAGGACGGTTCCCCCAGGCCGTCGAACTTGCGTGCGCAGATCGTCAGCGTCACCAGCAAGATGGCGCCGAGCCCGTACACTCTGCGGGATGGCGTCAGCCTCACAAGTCTCCCGTGCCCGTCCGAGATCGCCCCGACGCAAGCTCCCATTTTTTAAGCCACGCTGCCGTTCGTGGCGCTCTCGCCGGAGCCATCCGCAATTCCTCGGCAAGCCGGCTTAAGTCGGTCTCCACATCGATGTCGTAGAACGGATCCGTATAGCCGACGGAAAGCTGCAGTCCGCGCGCCCGCGCCAGCAGCGTCTCAAGCGCGCTCTTCGTGCCCATGCCGTCGCCATCGAAAAGTGCCAGATGGGCAGCCTTGGCCCCCACCAGATAATAGCCGCCATCATGCGTCGGTCCCACCACCACGTCGTGTCTGCCGAGCGCCTCGAACGCGTTCTCAAGAACCGAAGCCGGCAGATGAGGACTGTCGCTGTTGAACGCCACGACGCGTTGCCGGCCCGTTGCCGTGAAGTGAGCAAATACCGAGGTCAGTCCCGCCGCGAGGCCTTGCCCATTCTGCGCAACTACGCTCACTTCGCTGCCCGCCAACCGTGTCAACTCATTTACGTCCGAGTCCGGACACATGATCGCAACTTCGACGCCCTCCAATTTCAGTGACCGGGCCAGCGCCAGCGTGTCATGGAGAAGACAGCAATAGAAAGCAGTCACATCCTCAGGAGAAAGGCTGGAAGCTAGCCGGGTTTTCACCGCGCCCGGCCTGGGTGCTTTCGCCATGATGACCAGCACACGGTCGGTGCCTGACGAACGCTCACCTGAAGATTTCATAGATTGTTGGGGCAATAATATACGACGTGAGATTCAAGGGGCATGGGCTGACGCAGCCCTACGCAGAGCGCTTTGTGCCGGCGTTTCTACCCCGAAAATAATATCGCACGATCAGTGAGAGAATGAACCACCCCGCTCCCGCCGTTCCCTCCAGCGTTCCGCTGATCTTCGACTTCCCGATGCGCGGATAATAACTCACCGGCACCTCCACGATGCGGAATCCTCCGATCGCACCCTTCAGAATCATTTCAACCGCCCAGCCGTAGGTCATCTCCTCCAGCTCAAGCCGGCGCAGCACATCCGCTCGCCCTGCGCGGAACGGTCCCAGGTCGGTTATCTTCACACCATACAAAATTCTGATCAGGAACGCCGCCAGGTGGTTGCCAAATGCGGCGTGCCAAGGCAGCGCACCACGAACCCGCTGCTTCCCCAGCCGCGAGCCCAGCGTGATATCGCCACGTCCTTCAATGATCGGGGCCAGGAGAAGCGGCAACTCAGCCGGCCGATCGCTGTAGTCGCCATCAAGAAACACCACAACGTCAGGATTGTTTGCACTCGCGAGCCCAGTCAAACACGCTCGACCGTATCCCCGCCGAGGTTCCTCGAGCACGCGCGCTCCCATCTTCGCAGCGATCTCGCGAGTCCCGTCGGTTGAGTTGCTGTCTACAACCAGCACCTCGGTCACAATATTTGTCGGGAGATCAGCCAGGACGCGGCCGATCGATTGTGCTTCATTGTGGGTAGGAATGACGATCGACACTCGCACTTGATCTTCGCTCGGATCACCAGGCTCGAATCAACAGGCCCAAATCAATAGGCCCATGTCACCACCATCGTGACGCCGGCCGCCGCCGCGCCAGCAAGGCATCGACGCCCCACGTTCGACCGCCTCGCCCCACCGCCAGCGCAAGCGATGCGAGCACCGGAACCAGCAGCTCCCAAATCCACGCCGTGCCCCACTCTGACACCCAGAGGCTGCCCAGATAAAGAAACGCTATAAAGGCGGCCGGCCGAGTCAGCAGCCCGACAACCAGCAGGATCCCCAGCGATATCTCGGTGATCGCCTGCATGGGAGCGGCCATCGCGGCATGACTCGCCGCCAAGCCCATCACCGCCTTCCACGCCGCCGGCGAGTGGCCCGCCTTGATGTAATACTGGATCAGGCCCGCGTAACCCGTCGGTGTGTAGAGGCCCTTTCCCAGATTTTCGAAGAAGACCCATACGAACATTGCCCCAATCGTGAGACGAACGATTGCCAGCCCATTTGCCGCGGACGGTTGGCCGGGGAAATTCTGTGAAGGGCTTGGGTTCGCTGTCATCGTAAACCTCCACGAATAAATTCCGTATCAGTTTTTCACGCCAAGAGAAGGAGCCGATATCTTATGCGGTTTTTCGTGTTCTTGCCATTGGATGTACGGCCGTCCCGGAGGTTACAGCAGAATAACGCGAGCGCGTTGGTAAAGACGCGGCCTAATAAAGAATCGGCACATGCAACCTCGCTCGAACCGCGCAGCGTCGTCATTGTTCTCGGGAGTGTCGGCCTCCGAAAATTTTGCGCCGAGACTCGGCGCAACCCTGGCTCCTTCATGTAGGAACGCCGAGTTTTGGCAGCAGCCATTGCGTTAAGACCAAATAGGCAGCAAAGAATGCCACTCCCCAAACCCAGTCGGGCATGTTCACTTTCTCCTAACTTCTTACTCCCAGTTTACGCAGTATCGTCATCATCGGGCACCAGTTCGTGAATCCAGACTGAAAAAGATTTAGCCCAACAAAAGCGGTGAACAGATACCAGTACGGGCTTACGTAGTGCCCGAGTGCCAGGGACACCAGAATAAGGCTGCCAGCGATCAAACGAAGTGTGCGTTCTACGGTGATAGCAGTTCCCCTTCAAGACAAGTTGGGCCTACGCAATTTCGCATTGGGGTGTTTCGCATTCAGTAACATTTTGCGGTGAATGCGGATGCATGGGCGGAAAAGTGTGTCCCCTTTGAGAGAGGTAGTACAGAACCGGAACCGCCATTCGCGAAAGCACGGTTGACGCAACCTCTCCCGCCATTAAGGACAATGCCAAGCCCTGAAAAATCGGATCGAACAGGATCACGCTCGCTCCCACCACGACTGCAGCCGCGGTGAGCAGCATCGGCCGGAAGCGCACCGCCCCAGCGTCAACGACGGCATCCTCCACCGACATTCCCTGGGAACGGCGTAGTTCGATGAAATCCACGAGGATGATGGAATTGCGGACGATGATGCCCGCCCCGGCGATGAAGCCAATCATCGAAGTTGCAGTGAAAAAAGCTCCCATCAGAGCATGTGCGGGCAGAATGCCGACAAGCGTGAGCGGAATCGGCGCCATGATGACCAGCGGAGTGACGAACGAGCGGAACCAACCCACGACCAGCACGTAGATCAAGACCAGGACAGCGGCAAAGGCGAGTCCCAGATCGCGGAAAACTTCTATCGTAATGTGCCACTCACCATCCCACTTCATAGAGAAGTGGCCGGCGCGCTCGGGCATGGTCGTGCCCTTGTATTGCTTAACCCCGTAGCCATCTGGCGCTTTGATCTTGTCGATGGCTTCGCTCATCTTCATGATGGCGTAAACAGGGCTCTCTTCTCCGCCCGCTACGTCTCCGGTCACGTAGACGACGGGTTGCAGATTCTTGCGATACACACTGGTATCGATCGTCGTTTGCTGCAGCTGGGTGACTTCCTGAAGGGCGATCTCTTCACCGGAAGGGGTCGGGAGCTTGACTTCACGAAGGTCCTCGATTCCAGAGCGATCGGGGCGCGACAATTGCACTTCAATCGGAATGTCCTCGCGTGAATGGGGATCGTGGAGTAGGCCAGCATTGGCGCCGCCGAGCGCCACCTGCAGCGTTCGTGTCACATCGGCGGGCGAGATGCCGTGGAGTGCTGCTTTGTCAAGATCCACTTTCATGTCGTACTTAATTTGCGGATCTTCTACGTACCAGTCGACATCCACGACACCGGGCGTCTGCTGAAAAACCTTCTTGATCTGCGCCGCCAGATCAATCTGCGCCTTATAGTGAGGTCCGTACACTTCAGCCACTAGAGTTTGAAGCACGGGCGGACCGGGCGGGACTTCAGCGATCTTGATGCGCGCACCGAAGGGCCCGGCGATCTTGTCCAATTCTGGCCGCAATCGTCGTGCAATCTCGTGACTCTGTGCCTTGCGATCGTGTCGCGAGAGCAGATTCACCTGGATATCGGCCTGATTGGGCTGATTGCGCAGGAAGTAATGGCGCACCAGACCGTTGAAGTTGTAAGGGCCAGAGGTCCCGGCATAGATCTGATAATTGACAACCTCGGGCTGCTGGCCGAGATATTGCCCCAATGCCTGCGCCACCCGAGTCGTTTGTTCGAGTGGCGTGCCGTCAGGCATGTCGATGATGACCTGGAACTCGCTCTTGTTGTCGAAGGGCAACATTTTCACGCGCACCCACTTCAATGGGACAAACGCGACCGCGGCCAGCAGCAGGACCACGACACCACCGAGAAACATCCAGCGACGACGCACATCGTGGATGAGCGGGTTCATCATCCGGCGGTACAAACGAGTGGTCCAGCCTTCGATCTCGTCCCCAGAACGATCGCTATCGCCCGCATATTTCCTTAGCAACCTCAGCGCTGCCCACGGGGAAACGACGAAGGCCACCATCAGCGAAAACAACATGGCCGCGGACGCCCCCACTGGAATTGGGCGCATGTACGGACCCATCAAGCCGCGCACCAAGGCCATGGGCAAGATGGCGCCGATGACGGCAAAGGTAGCCAGAATCGTAGGATTGCCAACTTCGTCGACCGCTTCGACCGCGACTTCCGATAAGGAACGCCCTCGGCTTTCCGGCAAACGGAAATGGCGCACGATGTTCTCGACAACGACAATGGCGTCGTCGACCAGGATGCCGATGGAGAAGATCAGCGCAAACAATGTGACCCGGTTCAGGGTGTAACCGTACAGATAGAAGACGGCGAGCGTGAGGGCGAGCGTGACCGGTACCGCCAGAAGAACAACTCCTGATTCGCGCCAGCCCAGTGCCAATGCGATGAGCAATGTAACCGACAGCGTTGCGATCAGCAGGTGTTTGAGGAGTTCGTCGGATTTGTCCTTCGCCGTCTCGCCGTAATTGCGCGTGACCGCAACGTTCAGGTCGCTGGGAAGCATGTAACCGTGAAGGGCACTGATTTTGTCCAGCACGCGCTCGGAAATGTCGGTGGCGTTCGTACCTTTGCGCTTCGAAAGCGTGATGGTTACCGCGGGATATTCCGCGCCCGCTGGGCTACCGCGAGCATTGGCAAACAGCACGTAGGTGTTTGCTTCGGCGGGACCGTCCTCCAACTTCTCCGCTACGTCACGCAAGTAGACGGGGCGTCCGGCGTGAATCCCAACGACGACCTGACGTAGATCGTCGAGACTCGTGAAAAAAGTTCCGGCTTCGACCTGAAACTCTCGATTGTCGAGTGCAAAGCTGCCGGCTTGGCCACGGCGGTTTGCGTTCTGCAACTGCTTCACGATCACGCCCGGCGTAAGGCTGTAAGCCGCTAGCCGTTGCGTGTTGAGAACGACTCGTACTTGCCTCGGCTGCCCGCCGATGATCTTTGTCTCAGAAACGTCGTTGAGCGGCTTCAGTGAATTTTCCAGCTCACCCGCAATTTGGCGCAGGCGATACGAATCGTAGTCTTTCCCCCACAACGTCAGGGCCATGATGGGCACGTCGTCAATCGAACGGACCTTTATGATCGGTTGCGAGACGCCGGGGGGAATACGGTCAAAGTTGGAATAGAGCTTGTTGTAGGTCTGTACGATCGCATCTTCTTCTTTGGTGCCAACGTAGAAACGCACGACCAGCATGCTCACGCCGGGATGACTGATCGAGTAGATGTATTCGACGCCCGGCACTTCGCGCAGCAACTTCTCCATGGGAAGGCTGACACGCTGTGCCACTTCGTCAGCCGATGCGCCCGGCATCCGCACAAAAACGTCGAGCATGGGCACGACGATCTGGGGCTCTTCTTCCCGCGGAGTCTTGAGAATGCTGAAAACGCCAAGAACAAGCGCCGCGACGATCACCAGCGGCGTCAGCTTCGAGTCAATGAAAGTGTGGGCGATGCGACCGGCCAGACCCAAAGGCTGCGAAGGGGAAATCTTCGACTTGGACTCTTTGTCTGCCATTACTTAGCCTCGACGCGTTTGCCATTCAGGTCGATCGCACCCGGTTTGGTCACAACCTGCTCGCCCGCCTGCAGTCCCGCCAGCACTTCGACTTCAACCCCGGAAGGCTTTCCCAAAGTGATATAGCGCAAGCTGGCAACCTTGTTTTGATCCAGCACATAAATGCCCTCCAATTGACCGCGTTCGACTACCGCCGAGCGCGGAATCAACAGCGCTTGCCGGTCGCCACGAGAAAACTGGGCGCGCCCGAACAGTCCTGAGCGTAGTCGTGTGTCTGCGGGCAACTCGATCTTCACCAGGAATGTGCGACTCGCGGCGTCAGCGGCCGGGACGATTTGCCCTACCTTGCCATTCAGGTCCGAGTTGCCGAGAGCATCGATTACCACCGAGACCTGCTGTCCTACTCGTACATACTGGAGATCGTTCTCATTGACGGTGGCCTCCAGTCGATAGTGGCGCACATCTTCGACCGTGAAGATTGGCATGCCGGGCGAAGCTAACGTGCCGGAATCCGCTTTCTTTTCCGTTACCACACCCTCGAACGGCGCCCGAATCCGCGTGTGATCCAGAGATGTGCGCGCCTCGCTCAATGCTGCCCGCGCCTGGGCTTGACCTGCCTTTGCCATATCGCGATGCGCGACAGCCGATTGTTGACGGGCTTTCACTTCGTCGAACTCCTGCGGACTCACCGATTTCTTTTCGAAGAGAGTTTGGTAACGCTTCAGCGTTGATTCCGCGAGGACAAGGTCTGACTCCGCTGCAACCAGTAGTTGTTGGGCGGCAAGATCGGCTGCGGTCGCGCGGTCGACTACGGCTCGCGGCTCGGAGTCGTCGATTACCGCCAGGATCTGACCGCGTTGCACGTGATCTCCTTCGTGAGCCCGGATCTCGACGATGTTCCCCATCATTTGGCTGGCGGCGTCACTAGTTTGCGCGGCACGTACCGTGCCCACAGCTTCCAGCAAATCGGGCACGTTGGCCTGCTGCGCAGCAAGCACGGGAATGTTCCGGACGGTTTCCGGCGACGGAGCGGTGCGCGTGTCCTGACTCGAGCAGCTGGCGAAGTTAATAACGGCGAGCAGTACTAAAAGAAAAAGTCTGAGTTCTGCATTCTTACGATTCATGGCATCACCACGGGAGAGTGCGCATTCAAAGTGCCGCTCGCCAATTGCAGGTTGGCGTAACTGGTCTGAAAGCGATATACCGCCTCCCAGTAGTCGGTCTGGCTGCGGCGCGCCGCATCTTCAGCGGCTAATAAATCGGTGATCGTGGTCAGTCCGCTGTCATAGCGGTCCTGGTTAATGCGCAGACTCTCCTGCGCCTCGGCGATTGACGCTCGGGCCACTTCGATCTGCTGGCGGTTGGCGTCCATCTCGTAGTAGGCGCGCCTGACTTCGAGGCGGACTGCATCGCTAGCTCCCTGCTTCATCGCGACAACCTTCTCTTCGAGGGCTCGCTGCCGGGAGAGTTCGGCCCGTTTGGCGCCGCCTTGAAAGATGTCGAATTGCACCTCGACACCGCCCAGCCAGTTGTTGCCCCCGCCTCCGGCGACGAACGTAGGGTTATCCATTTCCCAGCCCGCAAAGGCGTTTACCCGCGGGCCAAATGACGACTTAGCGATCGACACGCTCTGCCGCTGTGCCTGTTCTTCGGACGAAAGTCGCTTCAAGTCAGGCCGATCCATGAGCGCCTGCTTCTCGATCTCTGTGAGCATTAAGGCGGGAAGGGTACGCTCGGCCAACGCTTCCGTAACCTGGAACGGAGAATCAAGCGGCATACCCATCGCGGTGTTCAGCTCAGCCCGCGCCACTTCCAGAGTGTTCCTGGCCCGGATCGCTTCCTGTTGTCGCGCTGCCCTGCGAACCTTCGCTGTCAGCAGATCGGACTCGACAGTCAGCCCGCTATCAAATCTCGCCTGGCTACGGTCCATAATCGAGTTGGCAGTTTTGGCCGATTGCTCGGCAACTTCCAGTTCCTTGGCTGCCAACAGAACGGCGTAGTAGGAGCTGATCACGCCGAAGACAATCTCCTGATCGGTGCGGTTCAGTTGGTATCCCGCAGCTTCACTCATTTGTTTTGCCCGATTAATGCCGTGCCAGCTGGCGAATGAGTCGAAGAGATTCCAGGTTCCACCAAACCGTGTGGCGAAATTGCCAAAGGGCCTCGGTGTGTTCAGTTCGTTCAGTGCAAAGTCGGCCGTGGTGAAACGTTGCTGCTGCAGCTTGCTGCCAAACACGTAAACCGGATCATCGCCCCGGGTTGCTGTTTCAGAAAAACTTAAGCGAGGCATGAGGAACGAGCGTGCCTCGCGAACTCCGGCTGAGGCAACCTTTGTGTCTGCGATCGCGGCCTTGCGTACGGGATTCTTCTCCAGGGCGATGGTCACTGCCTGCTGCAGAGTAAGAGACGAAGGCTGGGCCTCTTGCTGCGCCCAAGCCGATACAAAAGACAGAAACGGCATGGCAACGCTTAGAACCACTTTGAGCCACACTTTTTTGAACCAGGCTTTTTTGAACGAGGCTCTCAACCTTGCACTCCCGCAGTCTGGTTCGGCTTCGCCCACTCATTCTTGTCTTCAACGATTTCGTAAGTCGTGTGAAAACTCGCCGTCTTCTGCACCATGGCACCCACCGAGCAATATTTTTCCTCGGAGAGACGGATTGCCACCGCCAGTGCCGCCACGTCAAGTTCAAAACCGGTTACCACATGGTGGATCCGTACCGTCGTGAACACCTGGGGCGGGCGTTCTGCCTGATCGGCTTCGACCCGCACTTCGTAACCGGTAACTTTTTGGTGATACTTCTGGCGGAGAACGGTGACAACGTCGAACGCGGTGCACCCGGCCAATCCGGCGGCGACCAGTTCGATCGGCTTCGGGCCGGTGCCCCCGGCTGCATCGTCCAATAACAGATGATGGCCGCTTCCGGTCTGGGCCACAAATTGGCGCTGCTGCTTAAGTGGTTGAGTCAGTTCGACTTTGGCCGTGATCATGATTGCCTCCTGCTTAGTTCTCTCGACCAAGCACACGAATAAATGCAGGAAGTTGGGTTTTGTTACAGAGAAAATCGGCCGGGAGCCTGCAGCCCTTGAGGAGGGCTACACCTTTGGTCTGACCACCGCGAGGGCCTGTTCGTAATTCTTCATGAGTCGCTTGCGGAGCCGGACAGCTTTCGCACTCGAAGGGCTTTCCGCCGGGAAGGTTCGGCACCGATCAATGGTCGCTTCGAGCGTGGAAAAGAACGCTTTGCAGGGGTCGCAACCGCCCATGTGCCGCTCCAGTTCTTCACAAAGCGAATCATCCAACTGTTCGTCGAGATAGTTCGAGAGTTCAGCGAACATAGCCTTGCAGCGGGCGGGTCTGAGCTGTTCGTCGCGTGGCTTGTCTTGAGAAGACGCCGGCGAAGCGACGGCCACCCTTGCGGGGCGTGGTTTCAACCCTTTCACCAATTCCTTCCGGACAAACAACCTCGCACGATGTAGACGAACCCGCACTGTTCCAGACCGTAGCCCGGTGATCTCGGCCACTTCTTCGTCAGCGAGCCCTTCCATATCGCGCAGCACCAAAACAATGCGGTATTTTGGCGGCAGCCGCTGAATGGCCTCTCGCAACCGTCCCGCTTCTTCACTGCGGATGGTAAACGTCTCAGGGTTGATGCTCCCGTCGTTCCTCAGCTGCTCAAGTTCCTTTCGATCCGGCATGAGTTCTTCAAGAGAAAGCTCCGCATGAGGAGCGAACTTGCTCCGACGCCGGGTCATCAGGCATCGGTTCTTCGCCACTTTATAGAGCCACACCACAAGGGCCTTGGGACTGTCGAACTTCGGCAATTGCGGAACCGACTTGAGCAGCACTTCTTGCATGGTGTCTTCCGCATCCTGGCGCTGTCCGCAAACGCGCATGCTGAAGGAAAACACTGTGTTTTGAAGTAGAGCCAGAGCCTGCTCCAACGCGGTGTCGTCACCGCGCCGGAGGAGTTCCACGGCCCGCACGATCTCAGAACGCATTGCCGTAAATGTAGCATGACAAACTTTGGGCTAGTTTGACATGAGCGGCCCTTCCGCTTCCGCGGAACACCACGCGATTATCGAATCAGCCCAAGCTCCACTCCTTATTGTTTGATACTCTGAAGAAACACCGATGAATCGAATCAGCCGGCGTGACTTCGTAAAAGCCGGAATCGCTGCTGGGCTCAGCGCTTCCGTGCGACATGGATACTCGGGGTCCACCAAGGAGATCTTCACCGATCGAGCCAAGGAAGCGGGAATCGATTTCGTTCATTTCAACGGGATGACTGGCGCGCACTATTACCCGGAAGTCATGGGATCGGGGGTTGCGCTCTTCGACTACGATAACGACGGCGATCTCGACATCTTCCTCGTCCAGGGATCGATGCTTGGCCCGAATCAGGACGAACGCAAGACAATCTTTCAGCCCCAATTGCCACTGCGGGGCCGGCTCTACCGCAATGACTCTGTCCGCCACGCCGACGGCAGCGTCACGCTTAAGTTCGTGGATGTTACAGAGGAGAGTGGCATCAGGGCGGTTGGATACGGAATGGGTGTCGCGGCGGCGGATTTCAACAACGACGGGTGGGTGGATCTATATCTGACAAATTTTGGCCACAATCAATTGTGGCGAAACAATGGTAACGGGACATTCACGGACGTCACGGCTGAAAGTGGAACCGATGTTCTCGGTTGGAGTTGCAGTGCGTCTTTTGTGGATTATGACCGCGATGGCTGGTTAGATCTATTCGTTACCAATTACGTCGACTTCCGGTTTACGGAGCTGAAGAAGTGCCTCGCACCCAGTGGTGCGACCGACTACTGCGGACCTTTAGCTTTCAAGACATTGCCGAACCGCCTTTTCCGCAACCGCCGTGACGGCACTTTTGAGGATGTGTCGGCGCGTTCGGGAATCGGCGGCGAGTTTTACGGTGCCTTGGGCGTCCTGTGTGCCGACTTCAACGGCGATGGATGGCCTGATATTTTCGTGAGCGATGACATGCGTCCCAACCAGCTGTGGACAAACCAGCATGACGGAACCTTCAAGAACGAGGCTCTCATGGCCGGCTGCGCGCTCAATCGAGATGGCGGTCCGCAATCGAGCATGGGTATCGACGCGGGGGATCTGTTTGGCAACGGCAACGAAGACCTTGTCGTCACAAATCTCTCCGGCCAGTACGCATATCTGTTCGAGAATAACGGTAAGGGGTGGTTCGAGGATCGGTCGTTTGAAAGCGGCATCGCTCTGGCAACCCGGCGCTACACCGGATTTGGGGTGAGCATGCTGGATTATGATAACGACGGTTATCTGGATTTGCTGATGGTGAATGGCGGTGTCACGCTGATCGAAGAAGAGGCGCGGCAAGGTAGAATCTACCCGCTGGCGCAGACGAATCTTCTCTTCCATAACAACGGGAAAACACAGTTTGAGAACGTCACCGGTCGCGCGGGTGAAGCGTTCTCGCTCATGGAAGTGGGGCGCGGCGCGGCGTTTGGCGATATTGACAACGACGGCGACATCGACGTCGTGCTTTCCAATAATTGTGGCCCCGCGCGTTTGCTCGTAAATAATGTGGGCCACCAAAAACCTTGGATCGGATTCCGCATGGTCGGAGACAAATATCACCGCGACATGCTCGGGACGCGTGTGGCCGTTTTCCGCCACAACGCCCCTACGCTTTGGCGGAGAGTTCACAGCGACGGCAGTTATTGCTCGTCAAGCGATCCGAGAGTTCTGTTCGGATTGGGCGATGCTGCGGAAATAACCAAGGTGCAGGCGCACTGGATAAGCGGCCTTGTGGAGGAGTGGACTGGCCTGCCCTTGCGCAAGTACACGACGCTGCGCGAAGGCAGCGGAACTAAGTCTCAATCATGAGGATGAATTTTCCCGGGGCCGTTTTGATTCTGCTTGTCCTCAGCGCGCCGAGCTACGACGCTGCCTTTGCGTCGCAGGAAAAGGAGGCGGCTTCCAAAACGGAGCGCAATCCCACGGATCTGGCTGAAGTTCCGCAACCTGATTTCGCGACTGCTGATGCCAGCGTTCAACAGCAAATTCGAGACGCGCAAAAGGCGCTGGGCGACACTTTGGCTCGCTCCGGTTCCTCGTCGGTGCAACGCGGAGAATCTTATGGAGCGCTGGGGCAGGTTTATCAGGCCTACGGTTTCGATGACGCCGCGCGAGTATCGTATGAAAATGCCGCGAAATTGGACGCTCAGTCATTCCGCTGGCACTATTACGCGGGATATCTTGAGCAGAGAATCGGCGACAACGATTCTGCTGTGCGTTCCTACCAGCGAGCTCAGGCCATTCGGCCGAAGGATCCCTATGTATTGCTTCGTCTGGGGAACGTGGAACTCAGCGCGAATCACACGGATTTAGCCAAATCCTGGTTCCTCAAATCGATGGCTCAACCGGGTCCAGCGGCGGCGGCTCTGATGGGACTGGGCAAGACCGCCCTGGTTGAGCATGATTATTCCTCCGCCTTGAAATACTTCAAGCAAGCTCTCGCGCGAGAGCCTCAAGCGTCCAGCCTTCACTACCAGCTTGCCATGGCATATCGAGGCCTTGGTGACGCCGATCAGATGCAGAAGGAGCTGCAGGCGCGGGGCGATGCCGAACCTACGGTCAAAGACCCCTTATTGGATCAGATCAATCTGCTGAAACAAGGAAAAACGGGCTTACTGGAGCGTGCGAGCAAAGCGATGCACGAGGGCCGTTTCAGTGACGCATGCGCCGCGTATCGCGAGATGATTCGTCTCGATCCGAACGACGCCATTGCGCACCGGTACCTCGGCATCGCCCTGGCCAAGTCAGGAAATCTCACCGAGGCGATTCAAGAGTACGAACGTGCCATGCGGCTGGACCCAAATAGTGCTCCGACTCATTACAGCATGGGGATATTACTCATTCACACCGGGAAGGAAGAAGCGGCGATCGAGCATTTTCGTGAAGCTAGCAAATTGGACCCCGGGCTTGTGGCGACTCATTTCCAGCTCGCGAATCTCCTCATGCGCCAGGGAAGAGATGAGGATGCGAGCCGGGAATATGCAATTGTGGCAGAGCTCGATCCGAAGAATCGATTTGCCCGATTGATGCAAGCGATGGCATTGATCCACGCGGGTTCCTATGCGCGAGGACGCAAAGTGCTGGAAGAAGCATCAGCCGCATTTCCTGACGATCCAGACATCGCGAATGCGCTTGCCCGGCTGCTCGTGGCAGCGCCGGACCCCACCGTTCGTGAGGAGAGTCGAGGCCTTCGCATCGTTCAATCGCTCATAGAGAATCAGCAGGGAGATGCTTTCGAAGAAGGCGTTACACTCGCCATGGCTCTTGCCGCAGTTGGCCGCTTCAAAGAAGCCGCCTACTATCAACAAGCCATCATTCAGCAATTGGAAAGTTTGGGAAAAGTCACCCTCGCCCGGCAGCTGCGGCCGAATCTTGATCTGTACGCGCGCGAGAAGCGCTGCACCAAGCCATGGGCCCCGGATGATCCAATTTTCCATCCCGTGCCAGGCAAGCTGGAACTTTCCGCGGGAGATTGAGGAAGTGACGGTGGCCGCTAAGGAACGTCAACTGTCGATAGCCTTCCAGCGGATTCTTTCCATGGAACTCTGAAGATGGTGTTTGCCCCGGGTTGCTGCGGAAAACGTTTCTCGTCGAGGAGTAGCGCAGACTGTTAGCGCGCCTGCCCTGGGCGCAGAAAAAGTCCTTCTAACCGGCCCGGCCACGTCCTATTGTTGCCAACCGCCGCCTAGGGCTTGATAAAGCTGCACAAGCGCAATCAGTTCATTTGCCTGTGCCTGCGCGAGTCCTAGCTCGGAGGAGAAAGCATTCGTCTCATTGGTAAGCACTTCCAGGTAGTCGGTCGTCCCTGCCTTGAAGCGCACTTCCGATAACCGTGCAGCATCTTGGGCTGACTCGACCAGATGTTCCTGCTGAATCGTGAATTCCTGATTCTTGCGGTAGGCAACCAGTCCATCCGAGACGTCTCGAAACGCTCCCTGAATTGTTTGTTCGTAGGTCAAAAGCATCTGCTCCCGTTGTGCCTGAGCCAGACGAACGTTCGACTTGAGCCTTCCTCCCTCGAATATGGGCTGAGTAACGGACGCAGCCAAGGTCCATATTCCGGCCGGGCCGGTGAACAGGTCGGAAAGCGCCGGACTCTCGAAGCCGGCACTTCCGGTGAGTGAGATCTGGGGAAAATAGGCTGCCCGCGCTACTCCGATCTGCGCGTTCGCGGCAATCAGATTCTGTTCCGCTTCCCGAATGTCGGGACGACGCTCCAGCAGAGAGGAGGGAATCCCGGCTGGAACTTCGGGCGCGTGCGGTTCCTCGGTCAGTTTCAGCCCGCGAGGAACGTCTCCGGGATTGTTGCCGAGAAGTATGCTGATGGCGTTCTCCTGTTCCGCGATCTGCCTTTCGAAATCCGGAATCTCTGTGGCGGCCGTGTATACCAACTGCTCCGACTGGCGGACATCCAAGAGCGAGTCGATTCCGTGTTGCTCGAGCGTTTGCGTCAGGTGCAGAGAATCACTGCGCGAACTGAAGGTCCGCTTGGAGATTTCTAATTCGAGATCCAGTTCTCGGAGCTGAAAATAAGCGGTTGCAAGATTGGCGACGAGAGTGGCCTTGACTTCCTCTTGCGCCCATTTGTTAGCGAGCAGAGTTGCTCTCGCTGCTTCGGTGGCACGGCGATACTTTCCCCAAAAATCGAAGTTATAGGCGGCGGACGCTGTGACTTGTCCCTGAGTCACCTCGTAAGCCGGAATGGGGCCGATCTGGGGACTTTGCTGGCTCGCGATGTTACCGCCGACACCCAACGAAGGAAGCTGATCGGCGCGCGTGATTCCGAGCTGCGCCTGCGCCTCTAAAACCCGGGTTGCCGCAATCCGAACGTCATAGTTATTTTTGAGTGCGATTCGAATCAGGCTCTGCAGTTCAGGGTCCTGAAAAACCTCCCACCATTTTTCATCGCCCAAGGACGCGCCGGCGTGGTCGCCGTCGACATGTTCTGATTGTCCATGCTGCGGTGTGGCGACTGGATTCGCTGGCACCGTGTCGGCTGATCCTCGATATATACCGGGCACATCCACCGCCGGGCGCTTATAGTTGGGGCCAACGGCGCAAGCGCTGAGCCCGACCATAGCCAGAAAAAGTGCAAACGAGAAATAAGTTCGTTTCAGAGTTTGAGTCATGGGATTAGTCTCCGGCGCTTGGTTGCAGCGCGTAAGCCGGGATCTCCTTGGGCCCTCTTTTGCGTGTCGAGCGAAAGAAAGAAAACCGGTCCAACACTTTTTCTTGGAATTCTTCGAGATAAAGGTAGATTGCCGGCGTCACGAATAACGTTATGAACTGCGAGACGATGAGACCGCCAACCACCACCATGCCCAGCGGGCGGCGTGAATCGCCGTCCGCGCCGTATCCGAGGGCAATCGGCATGGCGCCGAGCAAGGCTGCCATCGTCGTCATCATGATGGGGCGGAAGCGCTCCATGCTGGCATCGTGAATCGCCTGATCATCCGCTATTCCCTGGCGCACCCGCTGTTCCGCGAAATCAACGATCATGATCCCGTTTTTCTTTACGATGCCCATCAGCATGAACATGCCAATGTAGGCGTATAGCGACGCTTCTGCGCCGAACAGCCACAGCGTGAGCAATCCCCCGAGCAACGCAACCGGCAAAGACGACAGCACGGTGATCGGGTGCAGATAACTCTCGTAAAGGATTGCGAGGATCACGTACATGACAAACACAGCCACCAGCATCAGCACAGCCAGGTCGGAGACGGTGTTGCGAAACGTGAGCGCCTCGCCCTGTAATGCGCCAACGATGTCCGGAGGAAGAATCTGTTTCGCGCTGTTCTCCACAAACTGAGTTGCCGGCCCAATGGCATACCCAGGCTTCAGATTGAAGAACATGGTTACGCTGGTGAATTGATTAATATGATTGACAGCCTGCGGACCGATAACCGGGTGCCAACTGGTGACCGCACTGAGAGGAATCATCCTCTGACCGTCGTCACTCTTGATGTAGAGTTTGCCAAGGTCTTCAGGTGCGGAGCGTTCGTCATTCGCGACTTCGAGAATCACCTGGTACTGATTGGTTGGCTTCTTGATCAGATAGCTGTAGTTCTCTGAGTAGGCGTCGTGCAGAAGCGTGAGAATCCGGGTCTCTGATACGCCGTAGAGCTTGGCTTGCTCCCGCAAAATGTCAACCTGCAAGTCGGGGGTGTGATTGTAGAGGTCCGAATTCACGAACAGGAAGCCGGGATATTCGTGCATCTTCGCCATCATCCTGGCGGCGGTGTTGTATACCTCGGCGGGGTCGATTCCTGACATCGCGTAGGCGAACTGCCCCTGCGTGTTAGCGGTGGCGCCCGTGCTGATTTCCAGCGCAGGGTTAGGCTGCAGAAATGCGACCGCGCCGGGAACTGAATTCGCGATCGCGCCCATCAACTGTCCAGCCACCTGCGCGATCGGGGGGCGCCGGGACGGCGGCTTCAAGAACGCAATTAAGAACGCCTGATTCGATCCCATGAACGATCCGTTGCCACTCATGGTGAAAGTGCTGCGCACGGCGGGATTCGCCTTCATGATCTTTTCCGCTTGCGTCTGGTAGGCGAGCATCTGATCAGGTGAGGATCCCTCTTGCGCCACTAAAATGCCGCGGATGAACGAACTGTCCCCCACAGGCAGGAATGATTTCGGGACAACATAAAAGAGATATGCAGTACCGGCGAGGCAGATCGCCCAGGTAACGGCCGAGATCCATCTATGGCGCAGAAAGAACCACAACGATCGACCGTAAACGTCCAGCACGCGATGCTCGAATGCGCCGAAAACGCTCTCCATCCACGTCTTCTTGCTGCCTGCGCCGCGATTACTGAGCAGCCTCGAGGTCATCAACGGAGTGAGCGTGAGCGAGACGATTCCGCTGGCCAGAATCGAAATCACAATGGTGAGCGAGAACTCGCGGAAGATTCGTCCCATGAGTCCACTCATGAACACCAGCGGGATGAAGACCGCGGCCAGCGAAAGCGTCATGGCCAGAATGGTGAAACTGATTTCCTTGGCCGAGTTTAGCGAAGCGTCGAAGGCACTCTGTCCTTCCTCCATCAGACGGACGGTGTTTTCCAGAAATACGATGGCGTCATCAACCAGGAATCCGATGGCCAGCGTCAGGGCCATGAGCGAAAGGTTGTCGAGGCTGTAGCCGAGAACGCTCATGGCGATGAAGGTCAGCAGCAAAGACAGAGGCAGCGCAACGGCCGGAATCAGAGTGTCGGTGGCGCGGCCGAGGAAGACAAAAATAACCATCACGACCAGCACGAAGGCTATGTAGAGCGTCGTCTGCACATCTTTTATGCCACCTACAATCGTGAGCGAGCGGTCATAGGCCGGGACCAGCAGAACGGAAGTTGGGAGTTGAGTTTGAATCGTGGGAAGCAACTCATTTACGGACCTCGCTACGGCAACTGCATTCGCACCGGCCCGCCGGAAAACCGCGACCACCACGGTCGCGCCGGGCTGCGGATATCCCCGCACCCAGAAGCGCATGTCGATGCGCTCATCCTGAACGCCTTCTTTGGCTTTGGCAACATCTTTCAGGTACACGGGTGCGCCGCCGCTTTGCCCTACGATGAGGTTGTTGTATTCGTCAGCGGTGGCCAATTGTCCTTGCGGCTGGAGCAGGAAGCTGCGATGCGGCCCGTCAAACTGGCCTGCGCCGGTGTAGGCTGTTCCGTTCTTGATCGCCGCAGTCAGGTCTTCCAGCGTGATATTGCGAATCGCCATCGCCGACGGATCGGCTTTGATCCGTATCGCCGATTGCGTGCCGTAGATTGCAACCTGGCTCACGCCGGGCAATATGCTGAGACGCTCGCCCACTTGAGTGTTGGCGTAGTCGTAGAGTTGGCCTTCCGTGACCGTGTTGCTGACCAACGCAATATATTCGATCGGTTGGTCGTTCGGATTTGTCTTGGTGAAGGTGGGCGGGCTTGGCAGATCGACGGGAAGCTGTGCCTGAGCTCGCGTGATGGCCGCTTGCACGTCGGTCGCCGCGCCATCGAGACTCTTCGACAGATCAAACTGCAGAACGAAGCTCGAGTTCCCCTGGCCATTATTAGAGGTCACTAGCTCCAGACCGGGAATCTGCATGAACTGGCGTTCCAGAGGCGTGGCCACATTGTTGGCCATCGTCTCTGGAGTGGCTCCCGGATAGCTCACCTGCACCTGGATGACGGGATAATCTACCGCCGGCAGATCGCTGACTGGCAAACGAAAATAAGCCACCAAGCCAAACAAAATGACGGAGACGGTCAGCGCGATGGTCATTACCGGACGGCGAATAAAAATCTCTGATGGGTTCATGACTAACCTCCGTTTGCACTGCCAGCCTCGGTGCCAGCGTGCGAAACTTCGCCATTAGTGGAATCAACTCGAACCTTGCCACCGGGTCGAACCAGCATTTGGCCCGCAACTACCACGCGTTCGTTGGCAGTGAGTCCTTCCGTCACAACCACGTCGTCGCCTTGGCGCTGCCCCAATTTCACCGGCCGGAGTTCGGCCGTGTCGCCCGACTTCACCACGTAGACGAACGGACCTTTTTGACTGATTTGCGCCGCTTGATTCGGAATCAGCACAGCCGCCTTCTCTGTGGCGAGAACCAGTTTTACGTCCACGAACTGGCCCGGCCAGAAATGATGTTGGCGGTTGGTCAAAGTCGCCCGCAGATTGACTGTGCCGGTGCCGTTCTGCACTGAGTTGTCAAGGAACTCGACGCGACCAGGTCGAGCGGCGTTCTCAGGGTCGGACGGTAACCGTACGGCCGCCTCCAGCACGCCATGCGACATCTGGCGTTGAACCTCCGGAAGATCACTCTCGGTGATGGTGAAATCGGCATAGATTGGATCGAGGCGTTGAATCGAGAGGAGCGACGAGGTGTTTGCCTGCACGACATTGCCCACGTCCACCAAACGCGCCCCGGCCCTGCCATCGATGGGAGAGTGGATGTAGCAGTATTCGAGGTTCAGCTGCGCGGTTTCGAGAGCTGCCTCGGCGGATTCCACGAGCGCCTGATCCACATCGACGGCATTTTTCTTCGTGTCGTAGTCTTGCTTCGAGATCGCGTGGTCTCCTATGACTTCCTCGTCGCGGGCGAATTGTATCCTGGCGAGATCGAGCGCAGCCTTTGCCTGGGCGACGCTAGCCTGTGCTGCATCGAGCTGCGCTTTAAAGGGGCGAGGGTCGATGACGAAGAGCAACTGCCCTTTCTTCAGGTTCTCGCCATCTTGAAAATGCCGTTCGACGATTCGTCCACCGACCTGCGGCGTCACCGTCACCGACTCGAAGGCCGCGTTGTGGCCGATTTCGTCCAGATATTTTGGTACGTCTTGCGCCGTGGCCCTGACTACCGTTACCAGTGGTGGCGGCATGGCAGGCGCAGCTGCTTGAACATTGCTTCGGCTGCAGCCCGTTGCAATCAGTGCGAGCAGCAGTGCAGCAGGCCCAAGCCATCTCCATCTGAAGTTGAAAATATCCTTTGCCGTCATATTCGCCATCCTTGTTTGAAAAGGTGTCAACTTAAGCGGAAGTTGCCAACCGTGGACCCAACAGCAGCTCCAATAGAGAACCGAGGCCCTGTTGCCGTTTCGAATTTTGCGAGTCCGAAGACGCAAGCTGGGTGGAGTGCGCCGCCATTGTGCCGCCAAGTCGCAGCACAGCACGAATTCGCGCGCCAGGCACGTCACGCCGCGGGCAGCCCAAAAGAATTGAACACTCGTGGTCGGAATAACGTTCAAGAACCGTCATCACGTACACAAACCGCTCGAACGGCTCGAGCGCGAGAACGGCCGCGATACCAGCGTGCTGGCCGGTGAGGAGCGGTTCGTCGCTCTTCGTGACTGCAGCGGAGTCCGGAACATCGGTCGTCTTCGCCCGCGGGTTAATGATTCGAATCGCATTCCGGATGATCGCCCGCCGCGCCCACGACCGCGTCCATTCCTTGAATACCGGGCTGCCTTCTACGGAGTCTTCAAGGCCTGAAACAAAGCACTGCTCAGCCTTTTCACGATCGGCGGTCAACAGGAATGACAACAGGTACAGGGTGTTCATGTTTTCCTGAAAGACTTCACAGAAGTCACTGTTGCTGGTGTACAGCGTAAATTTCGTAGTTTGCTTTGTCTTAGGCATGTTCAGCTCCGTAACGCTTTCTCTGTTCCAATATCGGTTCGGTTACCCGTTTGTCGCAGCTTGATTTGGTATTCCCGCGCCAGCCGCTTCATCATGTATTTCGTGCAAATGCCACCGCTGGAAAACTTTGCGCCCTGCCGCATCAGATCGAGGATTGCCTCTTCTCCTTCGCGGCTGAGCACGGTAAGACTCCGCAAGTCGACCCGCAGTTTGCGTCCGTTCAGGTCCCGGCTCGCGTTCCTCCATGCAGTGCACAGCTCGGAGATCCAGGGTCCGACGAGGGCGCCTTCCACCACCAATCTCCGGTGCGACTGCGTTTCGACTGTAGAAATCTTGAACATGGTCATCTCGCAACGAACTTAGGTAGCGCAAGACGCCTGCCAAAGCTGTATGGCCGCAAGGTATTGAAATGATTGATGAGAGGGAAATCGGGGCAGCATTCTGTCAACGAATGTCAAAATCAAAATTGACAGTTGTCGAGGGTGGAAGAAACAACAGTACGTTCCGAAGGGGCTCGAAAGACTGGTGATGAGGCTGAGCTAGGAATGAAGAGTATTCAGAGCGCTACTCTTCGAGGGTCAATGCCAAGCTTCTTCATGCGCGCGATCAGGGTCGTGCGCTTCAGGCCCATGCGGGCGGCAGCGCCGTCGTCTCCCGCTACTCGTCCGTTGGTTGTTTTCAAGATGCGGACGATCTCCTCGCGTTCATTGGCCTCGCGTGTTCCAGCCACGGGAGCGGTCTTGCCGTTGTTGCCCAGTTCGGCAATCGGAGCTTGCAGCGCCGTACCGTGGGTAAGGATCACGGAGCGCTCGATGAAATTTTCAAGCTCACGAATGTTCCCTGGCCAATGCCAGCTCGAAAGTTTCTTCATAGCCGAGGCGGGAATTGATTCGATCTGCTTGTTCATCAGACGGCCGTACCTCTGGGTAAAGTAGCGGACTAGCAACGGAATATCTTCCGGGCGCTCGCGCAGAGGCGGGATGCGGATGGGAAACACGTTCAGCCGGTAGTACAAGTCACTGCGAAATTCGCGATTCTCCATCATTTTTTCGAGGTCGCGATTTGTCGCCGCTACCAGCCGCACATCGACCTTCTTGGTTCGCGTGCTGCCCAGTCGTTCAAACTCACGTTCCTGCAAGGCTCGCAGGAGTTTCGGCTGGATCTCGATCGGAATGTCTCCGACTTCATCCAGAAAAAGCGAGCCCTGATCGGCTAGCTCGAGGCGGCCAATCTTCTGTGCGATCGCGCCGGTGAAGGCGCCTCGTTCATGCCCAAAGAGTTCGCTCTCAAGCAAGCCCGTGGGAATCGCGGCGCAGTTGAGTTTTACGAACGTCCGCTCTTTACGCCGGCTGCGTTCATGAATCGCGCGCGCAATGAGTTCCTTCCCGGTGCCGGTTTCACCGAGAAGCAATACAGTCGAGTCGCTGGGAGCCACGTTTTCCACGAGGTTCAAAACATGCCGCAGAGCCGAGCTCTGCCCCACAATTCCTACGATTCCTTCAAAGTCCATCTCGCCACGGATTTCGTCTTCCAAATAGAGTTTTTCCTGAGCCAGCTTATCTTTGAGATCAGCGATTTCGCTGTAGGCCAGAGCGTTCTCCACGCCGATTGCCACTTGCCGCGCCACCTGCGACAAGAAAGACAAATCCTCTGGGCCGAAGGCGCTCTCTTCGCGGCTTGCCACCGAGAGAACGCCGAGTGAACGATCCCGGCTTACAAGAGCAACTTGGCAAAACGACTTCATCCCTTCCCCCGACGCTTTGGCAAAGAAGTCAGGGGACACGTCCCGTGCCTCGAGTCGATTTATCACCCAAGGTTTTCCGTTGCGAAAAGTTTCGCCGATCTCTGTGCCCGCGATGGGAATCAGATTATCTTCTGTGAACAACCCCTTGCTTTCCGGGAAGTCGAGCGCTTGCTTGCGCAAGTGCAAACCGTCAGGCGTGGGCAGCATAATCGCAGCGGCATCGCAGTGCATCACTTGGCGAACGCTGGCTGAAATTGCCTGCAACAGCTCTTGAAAATTCAACTTGGAGACGACCTGGTTGGTAACTTCAAGGATCAGTTTCAACCGATCCTCGGCCTGCCGTGACAAATAGAAGTTCACCGCGGCATCGATCGCCAGCGCAATCTGGTCCGCGACTATACCGAGAAAGCGGACCTCGTCGTCGGCATAGGCATCCCTATGCGCCGTCCCTACGCTCAAAACGCCCAGACGACGTTGTCCCCTCGCCAGTGGCAAGACGCAGGTAGCCGCAATACCTAATTCATTCAGGAATTCAGCGTGCTCGGGAAACCGGGCTTCCTCAGTCCAATCGGCGGTGACAAGAGGCTGTTGAGACTCATGAACCCAGACCATTGGAGTGCCCTGCACAACAACATCTGTCGAATGCAGATTTTGCCGCGCACCGTTCGAATAAAGCAAATGCCATGCAACGCTCGTGGTGTCGTTGTCAAAAGTCACCAGTTGCAGGTAATCAAAGCTAACGACTTCGCGCAGCGCACGGATGAGCATGTCCGCAGCGCTATCACAATCGCAGCATGTGCCGATGGAATTGGTAGCACGCAGCAACGCCTCGTAACGTTGCGTGTATTCCTCGGAGAGGGTCGCGGACAAAGTGCTCATAAACTCCTCGGCCGGCCCCAAAGTTAACTTTCAGGCCTTAAGGTCAGCAGCCACTATTGTGTAGACGATGCAGACGCCACAATATTTCATCTGATGTCGCGAATCCCTCGAAAGCTTCCAGAAATGTCAGAGAGCGATTGCCAAATCAATTCCGACGTCGGTGCGATGACAACTGGCGCACTTGTTTCCGTCGCCCTCGTGCAACCGCTGTCCACGCAAGCATTTCGAGACCGACCCCGAACAGGCCTTTGGCCTCCTGATTACGTCCGGCACTCCGAACAACGATTCAAAAGACCGGGATCGATTGCGGTGGCGGGAATCGTAAGCACGGGTACTCGCTTGTGGACGCTGAGGTCGCCGCATTGCGGACCCAGGTCAGGACCGAGCACTGGGCTCACTGGCCGGTTACTCGGTCTGAGGCCAGCAAAAGGGTTGACTCGGCGCGCTTTGATATCGCGCTCTGCCAAAGACTTTAGCGCCTCATTCATGGCAATGAGGCCCGCTTCGAGTCTGGTACGATCAAGGGCGCTACCAAACGGGTGAGAAAACCGCGGAGCCGTAGCTGTTCAGCAAAAGCTTATGCGGCACGCGGACATTTGGACGAGCATGAACGTGTGCGGGGAACGTGGTGACCGACGAGACGGCAGAAGCGCAACGCAAAACTGCAGGCCTGGAGTAAACAGCACGCAACCCCAGCTAAGTCCTTTAAAACTGGCGGAGAGAGTGGGATTCGAACCCACGTTAGAGTTTCCCCTAAACACGCTTTCCAAGCGTGCGCCTTCAGCCACTCGGCCATCTCTCCGGCTCTGCCTACGACTTGCTGTCGATTCTAACAGTGCGGCCCCTGGCGAAAGGGTCCTCGCTCTAGCTCTCTTTTTGGAATAACCACTGGCGCGCCGGACAACAATCACGACTCGCTGGTCTTGCCGATCCCGCTGTTCCTAGCTTTCTTCGGCCTTGTGCAGTTGTTGAGCCAGATAATTCTCGTAGGTCATCTCTTCGATCGCGTGCAGTTGGCCTTCCAGCCAGTCGATGTGGTGCTCTTCGTCGAGCAGTATCTTCTCCATCAGTTCCCGTGATCCGTTGTCGCCAGCAGCAACGCCCGCCTTGATCCCGTCGTTCAGGCGCTTCACGGCGGTGTATTCCAGTTGCAGGTCGTTTTCCAGCTGCTGCTTCACAGTTTGGCCGATATTGATCTTGAAATAGTCGGTCATGTTGGGAGCGCCGTCGAGGTACAGAATGCGTTCCATCAGAATCTCGGCATGCTGCATTTCTTCGATCGACTCTTTGCGGATCTGTTTTGCCATCCGCTGATAGCCCCAGTTTTCGCACATCTCGGCGTGCAGAAAATATTGGTTAATGGCAGTGAGCTCGGCTTTTAGAACTTCGTTCAGAATGGCAATGATTTTTGGGTCGCCTTTCATGATTTGCCCTTTCTCTCGTCCCTCTATACTGCAGAATCTATGTGACGGAAAGTAGGTTGCGGTCCGCCGTCAACAATCTAAAATTGTCTCCGACTCGCCGCCATCACCTGGCGATTCGTCTGCGACAGAGAATTGTACTAGAAGAGAAGAATCAGGAGTGGGAACCTGAAGCAGCAGCGGCGGCGGTGTTAGGTGTTTCGGGATCGGCTGGCGCGTGTCCGTTGGTTGCCGGTGTAGACGGCGTCGCCTGACCAACCCCGTCAACCACGCGATGATTCAGACAATACAGCGCGAGCTCCAGTCGGTCGGCGACTCCCAGTTTGTCGTATACCTTGCGGAGATAATTCTTCACCACCTGCTCGGTCGTGCCGACCCTGAGCGCAATCTCTTTGTTTTTCATCCCCTGCGTGACGCAGGAAACGATGAGCGACTCTTTCGGCGTAAGCGAAACTTTGGGGCGCGACCCAGCGGGACGCAGGCCTTGCGCACGATATGCCTGCATCACCCACCCCACTGCGCGGCTTTCAAGCCACGGTTCTCCCTGGAAAACCTTGCGCAAGCAATCCACCAGCATCTCCGGTTCAACTTCGCGCGAAACGATCGAATGCGCGCCGCGCCGAAACAATTCCAGCGTCATTTCCTGATCGGGCTCCTGCAGAACCACAACCAAGCGGCAAGTCGTACTTTGCCGAAGTAAATCTGAAATCGCATCAGCAGGATTCGGCGCGAGTGCCGCTTCGAAGATCACAATGTCGGCGGAAAATTTCTGGATCGCCGTAATCGTCTGGTCGAGGCTTTCGGCCTGGCCGACAACCCGTATGTCGTCCTCGAGAGCAAATATCTTGCGCAGCCCGGCACGGAAAATGGCCTGCGTATCCGCAACAATTACGCGGATCGCGCCTTTGCCGTCGTCAGGCTGAAAGCCTTCGCCTGGCTCGATGCTGACCGAAGTGCTGCCCATCCGTCCCCTTTTCGCCTAATGCCCGGCGCACTTATCGCGCGCCAGTCTTTCTAAAACCTGCTAAAACAAAACTGCTCGCAAACAAACCCGCGGCCGAACTTCCGCGGCCGACCGCACAACTACTTGCGCTCGAAACGATACTCGTCAATCACCACGCCGACCCCGCGTCGGCCGCCATCGGCAAAACTGCGCACGACCCTTCCGCGGCAATCTACTTGCACATCGGCCTCCGCACCCACAACATCAGCCGGAAGCGAAATCGTAAAATCGACCGCAGAACCTACGGGCACATCCGCATCCATGCGGAACAGGACACCATTCGCGGAAATGTTTTCGGTTTCGATCGCCTTTTCTGTGACAGCTGGGCTCAGGATTCCGGGCTGATTGATCGTCGACTTCAATGCCACGGGCAATTTGATGGGAAAGCGCGGCGCGCCTTGTACGTCCGTATAGCCCTTTCGATTCTTCCCGGATTCAACAACACTTCCCTTGGTGGTCTCAGACACGTTTGCGACGACCTTCCTTCCGGTTCGTGCCGTGCACCACTCCCGTTGAGCATGTGCACATTTCAGGGCGAGAGTACACCCCAGCACATACAAAGCAAAGTTACGGAAGTCATGGAACAAAAGCGGCGAAGTGCCAGTGGTACAGGGACTTAGGGGCGTAGCAGAGGTTTCGTGCGCGCTTCACAAACGCGCGGAGGGCACATGCATTTAGCTTACTGATGGAAGCCTGGGCGGGATTATTGATGGCGGGGTGAATTGCAACGCGAACGCTATTTTTAGAACTTCGTTACTTCCGTGAAATTAAACTCGCGCACCTTCATCGCCGGAACCACCATGTCGAACGATTCCTCTCCGCAAGCACGAACCGGCACACTCATCGCCTCCACATTCGACAGCATTGAGATCAGGCTCTGATTGAAGCGGAAATTGCGCGAGCCAGACTGAATCCTCCCATTCTCCACCAGAAAGGTCCCGTCGCGCGTCATTCCCGTAACTATCTTCTCGTACGGATCCACTTCCCGTATGTACCACAGCCGCGTGACCAGCACGCCCAACTCCGTCGTGGCGATCATCTGTTCGACACTCTGCGGATTTTCTGGCGTCGCGAAAACAATGTTCATCGGCATTTCGCCAATCTCGTTCGGCAACGGAAAACCATGGCCCGTCGCTGCAACTGTCCCAACCTTCCCGGCATACTCCGAATTCTTCATCTTCGGTACCGTGGATCGCGCATATACCACGCGCTTCACCACTCCGCTTTCGACCAATGGCACGCGCTCGCGCCGCATGCCTTCGCCATCGAACGGCGCACCTGCCTGCAGCGGATGGGCAACGTCATCGCAGATATTAACGTTCTCACCGAACAGTTGTATCCCAATTCGATCATTCAGAAACGATCGTTGATCGAGAATCGCCACGCCACTGTAGTCCCAGAACATGAACCCCACAATATCGAGCACCGCCGCCGGTTCAAGAATCACGGTGTACTTCCCCGGCGCAATTTCCCGTGGACGGGCCGAATCCACCGCCTTTCGCGCAGCTGTCTCTGCCAGCTGCGCAGGATCGAGGTTACGCACATCCGGCGAATTCGATTTCTGCCAGCCCGAAGAATCGCCGCCCAGCATCGTGATGGAAATCTCGGCCAGCGTCTGCTTATGCCACTTCACCAAGCCGCGGGAGTTGAAAATTCGCTCTTGCGATTCCGAAGCCGAGTAAATGCCTGCCGTGGTCAGCTTATGTTTGTCGGCAGCCGCCACGATGTTCCTGACCACCTCAGCGCGATCCGCCGGAGAAATCGCCGCGGTCTCCTCGTAAAACCGAGTCGGCTGAACGAGGTCCGTCCCACCCATTCCATCGGCCTCCCGGCTATCCGGCATAGGTAGCAGATCTGGATCCCGCGCCTGCACTTTCGCAAGGCTTTCCGAAGCAGACACCGCGCGTCGCAAGCAGTCATCATCGAATTGATTCGCGGTGGCGCGCGCCGTTCGTCCGCCAAAACTCGTGCGAATCGAAACAACGGAATTCTCTTCCACCACATTCTGATGAATAGTGTTATTGGCAAAGCGAGTCAGCGCAAAGCGGGAGCTGGTAAAGATAGTTTCGACCTCGTCGGCGGACGAGAACCGGCGAATGCGTTCAAAAATGGCAGCGGCTTGTTCTTGCGTAAGCATTCTTTATGCTGTTCTCGGTGTCTCGGCGTGAGCCGTCTTCTGAACTAGCTGCCTTTGTACGCCGACCCCACGCGTATATTGCGAAATCGCGCCGGACTTGCCCCATGCCCTGTTCCCACCACCTGCTGCGGCTGTCCCTTACCGCAATTCGGAGTGCCCCACAGCGTCCAGTCCTCCCGGGAGCAGATTGCGTCCATCGAATTCCAGAACTCCGTGGTGATCCCCGAGTACGACGGATTTTTCAGCATACGCACCCGTTTGCCATGCTTGATCTCCCACCCGATCTCGCATCCGAACTGAAAGTTATAACGCTTGTCGTCAATCGACCACGACTTATTCGTCTCCATGTAAATGCCATCGTCGGTCGCAGCAATGAGCTGCTCCAAGCTAAGCGGCCTCTCCCCGGGGAGAATGCTGACATTGGTCATGCGGATCATAGGCAGCCGGTTCCAACCTTCGGCGCGAAGCGTTCCGCCCGATCGCGCGGCGCCAATCGTATGCGCCGTCTCGCGCGAACTCAAATATCCCGTGAAGCGCCCATTCGTAATAATCGGCGTCGACTGCGCCGCCACGCCTTCGTCGTCATAAGCGAAGGTTCCGAGGCCAGGCCCGTGCTCCTGACGGGCATCCGCCACTGCGTTCACCAGTTCGCTGCCATAACGAAGATGCCCAAGTTTTTCGAGAGTAAGAAATGATGTGCCAGCGAAATTCGCCTCCATCCCCAGCACGCGATCCAATTCAATCGGATGTCCGATCGATTCGTGAATCTGCAAACCCAGTTGCGAGCTATCCAGAATAATCGTTCCCTTGCCCTCCGGACATTGCTCCGCGCGGTGCAGCGCGACCGCCTCTTCGCCCACACGGCGGGCGTTTTCCAGCAACTTCATCTCCGCGATCAATTCGTAGCCGCGATTTTGCCATTGCCCGCCAAAAGAGTTCGGATACGATCGCTTCTGAATCTCCGAGCCGGCAAACGCATAGGCGGTATATCCCGCGCCCGTCGAATACTTTGTCTGGTGAATATCAGCGCCCTCGGAGGAAAGAAACCACGACTCCTCGCGCTGGAAATTCATGGCGGTCTCAGCCAGCGTGACCCCCGCAACCGCGCGCATCTCCGCATCAACCTTGAGCAGCAGATCGAGATTCTGCTCAACCGACGTCGTGAACGGATCGACTTTGAAAGGCGTCGTCCACTCGGCTACCGCCGGGGGTTCGGGAGCAAGTTGAACGTCCTCGCGCTTGACGTTCGCCGAGGCTCGCGCAATCTCCACCGCCCGCGCCGCTACGCGTTCGACCGCCGCGCGGCCCACGTCCGCCGACGCCGCAAAACCCCACGCGCCGTCCGCTATAACGCGCACCCCGATGCCGAGCGATTCCGACTCCGACGCATGTCCCACCCGTCCGTTCTTGGTGGTCAGCGACCGGTTGCGAATCGACACCACGCGCGCGTCAGCATACGTCGCTCCACGCACCGACGCGGTATTCAGAGCCAGTTGGCCTGCGCTCTTCATTCTGGAACCAAACCTATCACGATCGCTTGAGGGTTGGGGATTCGAAGAGAAGTTCCGGTCAGTGCAGTCCCGGCGCGGCCGTCGCCAGCGGAGCGCGCTTATGCCCAACATCAATCAGGAAGCGAGCGCCCTGCAGATGATCCCCGTTCTCGTCAGCACCCTCCCCGCCGTCCGGGTCTGTCCAAAGAGCCCCGATTTCCACTTTGCTGGAAGCTGACGCCATCTTCGTAGGCTGCCGCCGCTGCTTATCGACGTAGGCTTTGATCACCTGGGTCGCAATGCGCGCCGCTAATTTGCCGTGCTCGCCGCCCTCGAACAAGACGCACACAATGACGTCCGGATTGCGCCGCGGTGTGAATCCTACAAACCATCCATTCTGCGCGAATTCCTCGTTGTTTTTGTGTTTCGCGCGCAAGGCCAGCGACACAATCTGCGCCGACCCGGTCTTGCCGGCGATGTCAATTCCCGGAACATGCGCCGAAGGCGCCGTCCCTCCCGGCAGCAGAACGCGTCCCATGGCGTCCGTGATGGTGGTCCATCCCGCCGGATCGATAGGAATAGTTGTCACTTCGTTGTAGTGCGTAGTCTGCACAAACCCCGGCGGCAGGTTCGTAGGATTGATCACGTGCGGCACAACCATTCGCCCATCCATTGAAATGGCGGCGATGGCGCGCATCAGTTGTACGGGCGTCACCGCCACCGCGCCTTGCCCGATGCCCACCGAAATCGTCTCTCCCGCAAACCACTTCTGTTTGAAGTTCCGGATCTTCCATTCTTCCGACGGCATCACTCCGCTCACTTCGTTCGGCAGGTCAATTCCTGTCTTCTGCCCCAGTCCCAGCATAGTGGCGTATTTTGCGATCCGATCGATGCCAAGTTTTTCCGCCAGCGTGTAAAAGAAAACGTCGCAGGATTGATAGATCGCTTTGGGAAGATCGACCTCGCCGTGGCCGGTCTTCACCCAGCACCCAAAACGCCGTCCATAGAACACAGCACCGCCCGTACAATGCACAATAAGTTTCTGGGCAATCCCTTCCTGCCATCCCGCGGTCGCCATGATGATCTTGAAGGTTGAACCCGGTGCGAGCTGAGCCTGAATCGCCCGGTTCAGCAGCGGCTTATCCGGATCGTCGACCAGCTTGTTCCATTCCTCCCGCGAAATCTTCACCGCGAAATCATTAGGATCGAATGTCGGCCGGCTCACCATCGCCAAAATTTCGCCCGTGTGCGGATCCATCGCCACGATCGCGCCATTCTTTCCCTCAATCGCCTCTTCCGCCGCAATTTGCAGGTCCAGATCGATGGTCAGCTTGAGCTGCCTGCCCGGTTCCGCCGGCGTTTCATCCAGCCGTCCCACTTCCCGCCCGCGGCTGTTGACGATCGCGCGCCGCGACCCGTTCTTCCCCATAAGAATGCTGTTATATTGCTTCTCGACTCCGCTCACCCCGACCACATCGCCCGGGTTATAGAGTTCGAACTCCGGCTGATTCAACATGTCCTCGGTCACTTCCCCCACGTAGCCGATCAGGTGCGCCATAAATCCGTTGCGCGGATACAGCCGCCGGTGCGCCATGATCGTCTCCAGTTCAGGAAGCTCGTTCTTGTGCGCTTCGATGAATGCCAGTTCGTCCGGGGTAATGTCATCCTTGAGAAAGATAGGTTGATATTGCGGCATCGACGAGAAGTGCCTGATGCGCTGCCGCACCTCGTCAGGATTCAAGTGCAATCCCTTGGCGATCGCATCGGGATCAGCGTTCAGATCGCGCGAAGAATCGCGCAGCAGTAGCGCCGAAAACGAAGGGTAGTTGTCAACGATAATGCGGCCTTCGCGATCGAGAATCTTGCCGCGCGGGGCAAGGATCGGCACATTGCGAATGCGATTCTGCTCCGCCAACTGCGCGTACTTGCCGCTTTGCATTACCTGCAGCTTCCATAACCCATACGCCAGAAGCAGAAAAATGAACACGATTACGTACTGCACTGCGGTGAGGCGGAAGGCGGAAACTTTTTCTTCGCGGCCGAACATCACTCCTCGGTTCCTGCAATCCTCTGTGCCAGCCAACCAGACACGGACGCCGCAATCCGAATCTGGCGCGGCGATTATCTTCGACCGGGAAAGGCTACTAACAAGGTGACTATATTCTAACTGCGCCAAAGCCACCCGGGACACCGAATCGAAAACGAAAGTTTCCAGAGTGAATACGGGCGTTCCCGGTCAGACTCACGCCGCTTAGACGGCAACCATCTCAAGGCAATCAGGAGTTCATGTACAAACGTAGATTGAAGTCGGCGCCGCTTAGCGCGACAATATAGGCACTCAATATGCGGCACAGTCCTAATTCTCTGCCAGGGTTTACATGCGCACTCGCAGTTTCATTATCGCTTACGCTCTCGTACTCGCCATCCTCCTGTTTGCCGATCGGCGGCCCGGTCTTACCTCGCATGATCGCTATTCCCACGTGGCAGATCTGACCGATGGCACTACCAACCCGACGCCACATGCCGCAGCCACTCGGTCGAAAACTCGAATCATTGCGCCAGCCGCTCTGATTCCCGGAACTTGGACCGCCGGTCAAATCCCGCCAGAACGGCTCGTCGCTCCGCTGGTAATTCTGGATTTGAAGGCAACCGTCCCGGGTCACTTGGAGATTTCTCTCGACGATATCGCAGCATGGGAATCGAGCCATGGCATGATTCCGCCGGGAGCCGTCGTGGCCGTCCGCCGCGCTCGTCCGGCCAGCGCATCGACAAGCGACACGGCCGACACCTCATTCCCCATCGCCCGCGACGCGGTCGAGTTCCTCATGGACGCTCGCTCCACCATCGGCTTTGCCGTCGAGACACAAGTGAATCTTGCGCTCGACCGCAAACTGGCACAACAGATCGCCCTTCACGGCAGCTACGTATTGGAAGGCACCTCACCCCTGGCCTCGCTACCCGCGACTGGCTCGCTGGTCATCGTCGCTCCCGCCAAAGACATGAGTCCGGGCGAAACCCAGGTCCGCATTCTCGCCATGATCCACTAAGGTTCGAAAAAAACCGTTCGCCATTTTCTGCAGCTCATTTCACTCCGGCATCATCTACCTCTTTGGAGGAAAGCTAGATGTCCGACCCGCGTTATCCCATCGGTAAATTTTCCTATACTGGCCCGCTAACGGCAGATCAGAAACAGCAATGTCTGAACGATATCGAGCAGACACCCGCTCGCTTGCGCGCCGCGCTGCGCGGGCTTTCGGACCAGCAATTGGATACGCCATACCGTGATGGTGGCTGGACCCTGCGTCAGGTCGCCCATCATGTCCCCGACAGCCACATGAACTCCTACATCCGCTTCAAGCTGGCGTTGACCGAAGACGAACCCACGGTTAAGCCCTACATGGAGAACATCTGGGCCGAACTGCCCGAGGCCAAGAGCGCGCCCATCGACGTTTCCCTTGCTTTGCTGGACTCACTTCACCAGCGCTGGATGCTAATGCTCCGGCAGTTCACCGATGCGGAGTGGAAACGCACCTTCCGGCATCCCGAACTGGGCCCAATGTCGCTCGAAAAAAATCTCGCGCTCTACTCCTGGCACGGACGTCATCACGTGGGGCATATCACCAACCTTCGCGACAAGATGGGTTGGTAGGAAATAATTAGAATTGCAGGGAATTGGGATTGTGGAAAAAGTGAAGATCGCGGCCAACCCGATTCGCAAACTAGAAATCGCGCCCGCTTTCTACGGCAAACCGGCTTTCCAAGCCAGGTAGCTGGTAGCCTCGCGCATCACCGCGATAAACCGCTCTGAAAGTGACCGTGGACGCGATTCCGGCCTCGGTGCTAACTCCACCTGCACGCCTTCATGTTCCAGCAAGGCTCGAATGCGGAACACGTGATATGCGTCGCTCACCGCAATACAAGTGCGCATCCCATTTGCGCGCATGATGTTCGCCACTCGCTCCGCCGACTGCGCCGTATCCGATCCCTGCGTCTCCGCGATCAGAGCCTGCTCCGGAACTCCGCGTCGCAATAGATAATCTCGCCCGACACCGCCTTCGCTGAAATCCGGATCCTGCCCTGATCCGCCGGTCGTGATTACCATCGGAGCCAGCCCGCTTTCAAATAGTTCGTAAGCGTGGTCGAGCCGCGCCCGATACACCGGCGAAGGATGACCTGCATACTCGGCCGCCCCAAATACCGCGATTACATCGGCTTTTTTCGCGGGCGTTTCACTCGCCGCGCCTACGATGCGCGACCCAGTAACCCCCAAAAATAACAATAGGGCTCCCACGGCCACGAGCAATGCCAGCAACCACGGACGCAGCCAGAAAGATTTTTCAGGAATAGTTAGATTGTGATCCGCGCCCATCTCACGACAACGCTTCGACAATATCCTTCGAAGCGATCGCACCTTCACGCAGAATCTGCCAGGTTCCGTCTTCCCTGAAGTGCACGATCGTCGACGAAATTGTCCGGGGAGATTTCCCCCCATCCACGATCATTGAGATGCGGCTCTGCAACTGCTCCTGCACCTGCTCGGCGGTTGTGCACTCGGCCGCGCCGCTTAAGTTGGCGGAGGTCGCCGTAATCGGAATCTTCGCCGCTCGCACCACTGCGATCGGAATCTCGGCCGCCGGCACGCGCAACGCTACGTTCCCAGTATTCGCCGTTACCTTCAGCGGCAAATGCGACGCCGCCGGCACAATCATCGTCAACGGACCCGGCCAGAACCGCCGCGCCAGCAAATGAAAGTCATCCGGCAACGGACGCGCAAATTCCTCCGCCTGGTCCACGTTTTCAATCAGCAGCGAAAGCGGCTTGTGCCGTAGACGAGACTTAATCTCGTACACGCGCTCTACCGCGCGCAAATTAAAGGGATCCGCAGCTAAACCATAAAAAGTGTCTGTTGGCATCCCCAACACATGCCCGGCCTGAATTTGCTCGGCGGCATACTTGATCAACGAACTTTCGGGTGCTACGGCATGAATTTTCAGGATTTCCGCGCGCACTCTGGTCCCTTCCCGATTGTCGGCGTAAACAATGAAATGTACCATACATCGTGTCTTTGGAACCAACCTATGAAGCAAGACGTGAAGGCCGCGCGCGCTCCCACTCAGGCCAGCCGTCTGCGCCCCATCACCGGCCGCCACAACCAGCGGTTGAAAGATTTGCGCCAAGCCTTCCGTCGCGCCGAACTGACTCCGCAGGGCGAATGCGCCATCGACGGCATCAAGTTGCTTGAAGAAGCTTTGCGCAGCGGGCTCCATCTTGAAAGCGTCTTCTTCAGCGAATCGGTGCGCCCTCTCGCCGAAAAACTTCTGCCCCGGATCAACGCCGGCACCGAAACCCTTATCCTGCCAAGCGCGCTCTTCAAATCGATCGTGCCGAGCGACGCGCCGCAGGGAGTGGCAGCGTTGCTGAACCTGCCGCCCGCTTCCACCACCCAATTGCTCGACCGCTCGAGCAATGGCCCGCTGGTCGTGGCCGCCGGCTTGCAAGATCCCGGCAATCTCGGCACGGTCCTGCGCTCCTGCGAAGCCTTCGCTGCTGCCGGAATTTTTCTGACCGAAGGAACCGTCAGTCCCTACAATTCAAAAGTTCTCCGCGGATCGGCCGGTTCCATCTTCCGTCTGCCATTCTCGCGGATCGCATCCGCAGAATTGCTCGCGTTGTTACGAAAACGGGGCGTCCGCCTGCTGGCAACGTCACCACATCATGGAACTCCGTTACCCCAAATCTCCTGGACTCTTCCCCTCGCGATCTTCATCGGCAACGAAGGTGCAGGCCTGCCGCGCGAGATCATGCACCAGATGGATGAAACAATCGTGATCCCTCAAGCCGCCCAGATCGAATCGCTCAACGCCGGAGTAGCCGCCAGCATCGTCCTATACGAAGCGGCGAAAAACTGGAAATGATAATGCTCACAGCGAACGCAAAGCGGCGCAGAGAAAAACCAAAGCTAGAGTTTTGACTTTCGCGGTTTCTCTGTGTCTCTGTGATGAAATGATCCTATGAACCTGTTCCAGTCCATCCCGCCGGAGGAATCCAGTTCGCCGGGCACCCGTCCTCTAGCCGACCGGATGCGCCCGCGCACCCTCGATGAATTCGTTGGACAAGAACACTTGGTCGGCCCGGGAAAACCGCTACGGGTGCAGATCGAGCGCGATGATCCCACCTCCATGATTTTTTGGGGCCCTCCCGGCACCGGTAAAACGACGCTCGCGAAGATCATCGCCCGCATCACCAAGGCCGACTTCATCGAGTTTTCCGCCGTACTCTCCGGCATCAAGGAAATCAAACAGGTCATGGCGGATGCCGATCGCGCCCGCCAGTACGGCACGCGCACCATCGTCTTCGTCGACGAAATTCATCGTTTCAACAAGGCGCAGCAGGACGCCTTCCTGCCCCATGTCGAAAAAGGCAGCATCCGCCTTATCGGTGCCACCACCGAAAATCCCTCGTTCGAAATCAATGGCGCGCTGCTGTCGCGCTGCCGCGTCTACGTCCTGCAGCAACTCACGGAAGAGCAGATCGTCAGCCTCCTGAAGCGCGCTCTCTCCGACTCCGAACGCGGACTCGGCCAAATGCATCTCTCGGCGACCGATGAGGTCCTCACGAAGATCGCGTCCTATTCCAGCGGAGACGCGCGCAGCGCCTACAATGCGCTCGAAGTAGCCGCTTCGCTCACCCAGGAAGCCGGTATCACTACGATTTCAGATGCGGTCGTGCGTGAGGCCCTCCAGAAACGCGTTCTGCTTTATGACAAATCCGGCGAGGAGCACTACAACCTCATCTCTGCCCTCCACAAATCCGTCCGCAACAGCGATCCCGACGCCGCGCTTTACTGGCTGGGCCGCATGATCGAGGCAGGCGAGGATCCGCTCTACATCGCGCGCCGCGTCGTCCGCATGGCCGTCGAAGATATCGGTCTCGCCGAACCGAGCGCGCTCGCCCTTTGCATGGCCGCGCGCGACGCCGTAGATTTTATCGGCATGCCCGAAGGCAATCTCGCCCTCGCGCAAGCCGTCGTCTACCTTTCCGCGGCGCCGAAATCGAATGCGCTTTACACCGCCTATGGCGCGGTTCAGCAGGATGTGGAGCAAACCTCCGCCGATCCCGTTCCGCTGCACCTGCGCAATGCTCCCACCTCTCTGATGAAAGGCCTTGGTTATGGCAAGAACTATCAATACGCCCACGATACGGAATCCAAAGTCGCTGACATGCAGTGCCTTCCCGACAATCTGCGCGATCGCGTCTACTACCGTCCGACCAGCGAAGGCGTAGAAAAGCGGATTCGCGAGCGTCTTGAAGAGATCAAGCGGCTCAAACACCCGAGCCCAAATCGTGCTTCAAATACGGCGATAAAGCCCACAAAAAGAGAATCTGAACACTGATTTTTGCAATCTCATACTGCAGATGTAATCCACTGCAGGAGGGTTTGTCGTGGCCACCAGCCCGCTCACAGATTTCGGCTTTCCCAGCGTGCCTGCCCCCGAAACACCCGAGGCGAAGCTTGCGGAGTTGGTGCGCCTGCAGAAATTCGCCCAGCGTATCACCTCGACCCTCGATATCGAAGAACTCATCCCCCGCATTGTGGACGAAGTTGCCGCCTCGCTGGGCTGCGTCGAAATCAATCTGTTTCTCCGCGACCCCGAGCAACCGGAATTCGTACTCGCCGGCGTTCGCGGCTGCACTGTCCATGGCAAGGGGCATCGCATCCCATTGGGCGCCGGAATGGTCGGACACGTCGCGGCAACCCGCAAAATGCACTACGCTCCCGACGTCACCCGGGATCCTTTCTACATGGCCTGCGAGCCCGATACCCGTTCCGAAGTCGCCATTCCGCTTCAGCGTGAAGGCGACCTTGTGGGGGTTTTTACGGCGTCCCATTGCGAACTCGACGCATTCTGCCCCGATCAACTCCGCCTGCTCCAGGGATTGTGCGCCCACGTCGCCGTCGCTGTTCACAACGCTCAGCGCTTCGCCGACGAGCGTGAACGGCGCGAGCGCATGAGCCGCGAGGCCGAAGAAGCTCACGCCATGCAGCAAGCTCTGTTGCCGCGCAGCTCTCCGTTGATCCCGGGATTTTCAGTATCCGGGCTTTCGATTCCCGCAGGCTCGGTCGGCGGCGATTGGTATGACTTCATTCCGTTGCGCGACGGCCGCTGGGGCCTCGTTCTCGCCGACGTCTCGGGCAAGGGCACTGCCGCCGCCCTTCTGATGTCTGCTACACGCGGCATGCTGCGCTCTCTGGCGCAGACCGGGTCTGGACCCGCCGAAGTCCTGACGCGTCTTAACAACATGATGGTTGACGATCTGCCCAGCGGCCGCTTCGTCACCATGGTCTATGCCGAACTGGATCCCTCCAGCCGAACTCTCCGGATCGCGAATGCCGGTCATCTCTCGCCCCTGCTCGTCGAGCCCTCAGGACATCGCTGGATCAATCATGAACATGGCTTGCCGCTCGGCATTTCCGCCAGTAAATTCTCGGAGGCGGAAGTGCGCCTCGGGGAGCATTCGCGCATCGTGTTTTATTCCGACGGAATCACCGAGGCTGACCTCGACTCCGGCGAAGACTACGGCGCAGAGCGCCTTCTTGCACAAATGCTCTCAGCAGACGTCAGCCCCGAAAGTCTGCTCGCCGATGTAAGGAGATTCACAAATGGAACCGGACTGCGTGACGATGCAACCGTGATCTTGGTCAAGGCACGCGAGACGGAATCACGCTCCAACTAATCAGCCCCGAACCAGTGCGTTTAGGTGAGCAGCAGCCCTAGCGGAACCTTGCCCGGTGCTCTTTCAAAACACACCGGTCCATCACCACAAACATTCCTGACTTGCGCGCCTTCTCGGCCGCGCGTTCGTTGATCACGTCTTCCTGCAGCCAGATCGCCCGGATCTTCAACCGTATCGCCTGGTCCACGATCTTATCCACATATTCGGGACGGCGAAACACATCCACAAAATCAATTTTTTCTCGCAGTTCGGGCGGCACCTCAAGCAGCGACGGATACGCCTCTTCCCCTAGCGCCTCGGCGATATTCGGATTCACCGGAATAATCCTGTATCCTGCCTCCTGCATGTACGCCGAAACCCCGTGACTAGGCCGCAACGGACTGTCCGACAATCCCACTACCGCAATCGTCTTAGCCCGCGACAAAAGGTCGTAAATCGGGTCGGATTCCGCCAAAAAAATCCTCAGCCTTTCTTTTCGATCTTCTGTTTGAACATGCGCAGCGCCAGCTTGCGTACCGTGTCCGAAACTTCCTTATTCGCCGACAGATTTTTCAGGTCATGCACCAGCAGATTTTTCATCAGTCCTAACGAAAGATCGAGCGGCGTGCGCGGGTTGTAGACCAAGTTCCGCATAATGTTGTAATTCTTCGCAAACTTCCGCTTCATCGGGATCGCGCGCAATACCGCCTCCAGCACATTCTTTTGCAGGGCGAACTTCTCCACCTCGCCGTCAGAGACTTTAGGCGAGTCGAGCACCGCCAGCGATACCAACTTCGTGGAATCGCGGATAAGAATCGACCGTTCCTCCTTGTTGCCGCGCATCGCCAGCGCGATCCGCCCCGTAATGTCGAGCTTGGCAATTTTTTGCAGCGCGCTGTCACGCGTCTCCGCATGGCCGACAGGTGAATTCTTCTTTGCACGAATAGCCGCTAAGGCTGCCGCTGTCTTTCCCGCTGCGGCTGTCGCTAATCTCTCCACTGCGATTTCGGCCGCGTCATTGTTTTCACTGGCCGCCGCAGGAGCGGCTTGTGGCCCAACTTCACCCGCCGCCACACCGCCCACCCCTTCGATCGCCATTCCAATGGGCTGAAATGGCGTGTTTTGTTCGGCCGCAAGCTCCGCTGCATTTTCTTCCATATATTTCGCAACGGCGCCTTCAACGAGATGGTCGGGCGTATCGGCTTCGGACGAATCCGCTGTTGGCGACGTTTCGAAAGCGGCCAGCTTCTTTCCAATCTCGGACAGTTCCTTCGGTTGAAGAGTGGCATTCGACTGAAGAGCCTGCAAGAGCTTCGGTGAGCCCATCACTCGCCTGCTAGTTAGCAGAGCTTCTACGATCGAACGCGTACCCGAAACCGCAATCGCATCCAGCGACTCTTCACTCACCGACGGATTCTCCGCCAGCGCCGGCAGCAGACAAGGCCTCAGATTCTCCGGAGAAATGAAATATCCCAGTACCTCGCTGCTCGTCTTTGGATCGGCGGCCACAACCAAGCTCGCCTTTTCATCCCATCCCGCCAGCGTCAATCGTGCCCGCTCCGCAAACAATTTATTGTGCAGCGCCAGATAGACGAGAATTTCAATCATCTCGTCAGCCGGGACCGACAAAGCTCCACGTGATGCCGATTGCATCAGGTTCGACGGAACCTGCGAATTACGGATCATGTCAACCATTCGGGGCATCGATCATCTCCGTGAATTGACTGTCTTGCTCTTCCTTGACTTCCTCGCTGTGTTATTCCTGATTGACTTCTTCGACGTCCGCGATTCCTTCCGCACCTCATGTTCCAGTGCGGCGACCGCAAGCGCGAGCTCGCGCGTGTTGCGGTTCGGAGTTCGGCGCTCGTATTCGTCGCTCAGCGCGCGATAGTACCAGAGCGTGCCATCCTTCTTTCCCGAGAACCGCACCCAGATCGCTTCCCCCTCTCGCCGGTAATCCGCCAAAATCGTGCGCACGTTATGCAGCTTGTCCGATGCAGACACCAGCCGCGTTTCCACGTCGGCGTGTTTCACTTCGCGCAGATAATCTTTTTTTCGTTCCACCCAATCCGGTTTTGGTTCGCCGAATGAATCCGTGCAACCCTCCACGATCTTCGCGACCCGCGGTCCAAACAGCCTGCGGATCTCGCGCAGCCTCGGCATTCCACCACAATCTTCAACCACGTCATGGAGCAGCGCCGCAATCGCCATGTCTTCGTCGCCGCCCGCCTCCAGCACCAGCGACGCAACCGCCATCAGATGCGAAAGATAAGGCACCGCCGTTTGTTTCCGCGTCTGCCCGTCATGTTTTTTGGCGGCATAGCGAAAAGCCCGATGGAGGCGAGGACCCAGTTTTGGCGGACGGAGACTTGGAGAATGCAAAGAGGTTTTCCCTTTCACTTTCATCAGAGTATTTACGTCTTCTTTTCTCCCCGCCGCATCCGCAAATAAGCTTGCAGGAACGGCCGAAGATCGCCATCCAGAACGCGGTCCACGTCCCCGACCTCCAGCTTCGTCCGGTGATCCTTGATCATCCGATATGGCTGCAAGACGTACGAACGAATCTGCGAACCGAAATCGATGTCCAGTTTCGAATCTTCGATCTTCTTCGTGACCTCACGCTTCTTTTCCAGTTCGTATTCGTAGAGTTTCGAGCGCAGCATGCTCATCGCCTTGTCTTTGTTCTTGTGCTGCGATCGTTCATTCTGGCAGGCAGCCACCAGGCCCGTGGGAATATGCGTAATCCGAACCGCCGAGTCGGTCGTATTCACATGCTGGCCGCCCTTGCCGCTCGAGCGGTAAGTGTCAATGCGAATATCGTCGGGCTTGATGTTGACCTCGATGCTGTCATCAATCTCCGGAGAGACATACACGCTGGCAAACGATGTATGCCGCCGCTTCGCCTGATCGAACGGCGAAATCCGCACCAACCGATGCACGCCAATCTCGCTCGTCAAATATCCGAAGGCATACTGCCCGATCACCGAAAAAGTCGCCGACTTGATTCCCGCCTCTTCACCCGGCTGGTAGTCGTACATCTCGGTCTTGAATCCCTGTCGCTCGGCCCAGCGCAGATACATGCGCAACAGCATCTCCGCCCAATCCTGCGACTCAGTCCCACCGGCGCCCGGATGTATGGTCACTATCGCATTCAGGCTGTCATTCTCGCCCGAAAGCAGCGTCTCGGTTTCGACGCGATCCACCAGTTCACGTAGAGATTCCAAATCGCGCTGCAAGTCAGCGGCTACGTTCTCCCCTTCGCCGGCCAAGTCGAAATAGGTTGCGATGTCGTCGGTCCGGCGCGCTAAGTCGCCTTCCAGCGATAACATGCTCTCCAGGCGCTTCCGCTCGCGCATTACCTGCTGAGATTTTTCAGGATTCGACCACAGATTGGGATCTGATGCCTGCTTTTCGATTGCGGCAAACTGCTGGCGCAGCTTACCGGCGTCAAAGATACTCCCGCAGGTCGTGAACCTTGGTCTTTAAAGAAGTGTATTGCTGTTCCAGTTCATCTAACATTGCTTATCACTCAGTTTGCTTTGTTGTAACGTCCTTTGGTCGGTGGTCGTTCGTCGTTCGCGAGTCCTTGCTAACGACTAACAACCGACGACCATCGCCTGATCACCAGCGGTCCCACTGAAATTATCGCACACACATATGCGAACCAATCTCCATGCCGCGTGTAGAACGTGGTTCCCGAAATCAGCGAATACGGCGCGTTCAGCGCCGTCCGTACCTTGCGCGGCCTCGACGCCGCGATCCTTCCATAGGGATCGATCGATGCCGTCATTCCCGTATTCGTCGCCGCCAGCAGCCAGCGATCATTTTCGATCGCCCGCATCCGCGTCTGCTGCAGATGCTGCTTCCACGCGCCGCTATCGCCATACCAGCCGTCGTTCGAAATATTCACCAAAACATCCGCGCCCTGCAACGGTCCTTGTCGAACTTCATCGGGAAAGATCGATTCATAGCAAATGAAAACGCCCAGCCGCTCGCCTCCGGCATCAAGCGGTTTTCTCGAACTACCGCGCTGAAACTCGCCCACTTCCTTCGTCAGCCCTCCCGCAAAAGCAAACAGCCTCGGAAACGGCAAATATTCCCCAAACGGCACCAGATGCACCTTGTCGTAGCGTTCCACCCACTCGCCCTGCGGACTCACCAGGGCGGCGGAATTGAAAATCTCGGAGCCCTCCCTACCGTTCTGTGTCGCCGGTGTAGTTCCGATCGACCCCGCCAGCACCCACGCGTCTGAATGCTGCGCCAGCGCGCTCACCGCATCTCGAAACGAGGGGTCGCTAGTATAAAACGGCGAAGGAGACTCCGGCCAAACTATCAAGTCGACGTGCTGGTCCGGCTTTTCCTTGGCAGTCTGCAAACTCACCGTGCTCAGATCCTGCAGCGTCCCCTGGAAATAGGCCTTCGTCCACATCGCCCCTTCAAGAATCGGAATATCCGGCTGCACCAGAACCGCGGCGTGATCTGTCGGAACCCGAGGCGGTGCCAGCAACTCCCCCACCTGAAGAACTACCGCCGCACCGCACGCCGCCGTCAACAGCCACTTCCGCCGCTCCTTCGGAGCCAGAAACGCCGCCGCGAATACACTGTTCACCAGCACGATTTCAAATGAAAGTCCGTAAACGCCGGTCAGAGTCGCTATCCGCGTCAGCCCAAAATTTCCCGTCTGCGAATATCCCAGAAGCTCCCACGGAAATGCCGTAATCCGCGTGCGCGCCAGTTCCACCGCTACCCATAGAAATGGAGCCGACGCCAGAGCGCGCCGTATAAACGCGGCCGAGAGATCATTTGATCCGATAGTTTTCGCCCCCGCAACCCACGCCAGCAGTAGCCCGAATAGGGCGTGGTAAAGCCCCACATACAGGCAGAACAAGATCAGCGCCAGCAGCGCAAGCGGAAGCGGCAAGCCCCCATAACGGTGCATAGTGTCGAAGATCCAGTAGCAAGTCCCCGCAAACCAGCAAATCCCGCAAGCATAGCCGAGCGCAAATCCCTGCCACGGCGTCGCCGGCAGCAGATGCGAATGACCGTCCAGTTGCAGTGTCTGCGGTACGCGCGCCCGCAAGATCGCGACCAGGAGTGGCGCAACCGCTACCCACGCCAGCCAGTTCAGTCCTGGCAGCGGGAAGATCAAAATCTGCAGGGCAGCCGACGCCAGCGTCAGCCCCCAGGTGCTTCGGTGAATTTTAAGCACGCATCAGGATAGCAAACACGATTTGGATCCCAGTCGGCGCACGCCAATAAATCTGCCGCCCAATTCCGCACCAATCAGATAACATAACCTGTTTATGAGTCTGAGCGTAATATTCGTAAAAATTCTGGAGTTCATGTTCGTGGCCGGTTGGGCCGGATCGGCAGTTGTGCTGCTGCTCACCGGTATCGAAGATATCGGGACCTTATTGGACAGGAAGGACAACACTACCCACTAGGGTTTTCGCTGCATGTCTTCGACATCGAACGCACCTCCAACCGGAAACAACCGGGTTCGCATTGTGGTCGCGACCTCGGTGATGCTCACCTTCATTTCCTACTGGAGAGCGGCAGCCGTCATTCTCAACGACCTCGGTTCTTCCGCCTTCTATGCCGGCGGAATCGCCGAACAGGCGATCGGCAAGAGCGCCCCCTGGTTTGTGCTGGCGGTCATGCTCTTCGCTTTCGCCGTTCGCGCCGTTTACGTCGAAAGCTGCTCGATGTTCGTTCGCGGCGGCGTTTACCGTGTGGTCAAAGAAGCCCTCGGTGGCACTCTCGCCAAGCTCAGCGTCTCGGCGCTGATGTTCGACTACATCCTTACCGGACCGGTCTCTGGCGTATCCGCGGGACAATACATCGCTGGCCTCATCAACGACACCATCAGCATCGCCGATGCTCACGGCTGGATTCCTTCCGCCATTCACCATCTCTTTCACGGCACGCCCCAGGTCGGCGTCAATGCGACCTCCGTCGTCTTTGCCGTAGCAGTCACTCTCTATTTCTGGTGGGAGAACATCAAGGGCATCGAAGAGTCCAGCGAAAAAGCTCTCTGGGTTATGCAGATCACGACCGTCATGGTCGTGATGCTGCTCGGTTGGTCTGCATTCACTCTGCTCAAGGTCGGCGGACATCTGCCACCATTTCCCACCCTTGCCAACATCCACTACAGCGACGAATCCCTCGGCTTCTGGAAGCACAGCAACCTGCCGCACATGTTCGGCGTTCTCGGGCTCATCATCGGATTTGGCCACTCTGTTCTCGCCATGAGCGGCGAAGAATCCCTGGCCCAGGTCTACCGCGAACTCGCGCACCCGAAGCTGAAGAACCTGAAGCGCACGGCCATCATCATCGGCGTCTACAGCTTCGTCTTCACCGGAGTCGTCTCCCTGCTCGCGGTCATGCTCATCCCCGACAACGTCCGCATGAAGGTCTACAGCGACAACCTCATCGCCGGACTCGCCATGAACATGGTCGGCCCGCAAATCCTTCGCCTCGCCTTCCGCGCCTTCGTGGTCGTCGTCGGATTCCTGATTCTTTCGGGCGCTGTCAACACGGCCATTGTCGGCTCGAATGGCGTTCTCAACCGTGTGTCCGAAGATGGCGTCCTAGCCGACTGGTTCCGTCGTCCGCACAAAAAATACGGCACCACGTACCGCATCATCAACCTGATCGTGGGACTTCAACTCTTCACCATCATTGTCAGTTGGGGCAACATCTACACACTCGGCGAAGCATACGCGTTCGGCGTCGTGTGGAGTTTCGTGTTCAAGACCATCTCCATGCTCGTCTTGCGCTACCGCTATAAAGGAATACGCCAATGGAAAGTGCCGCCCAACTTTCACATCTTCGGCGTCGAGATTCCCGTCGGATTGGCCTCCGTCGGCTTGGTTTTGCTCTCCACCGCGATCGTAAATCTCTTCACCAAATCCGTGGCCACCGTCAGCGGTCTGATTTTCTCCGTAGTCTTCTTTTCCATCTTCACCTTTTCCGAAAAAGTGAACCGCCGCAAACACGCGCACAGCATCGCGCAGATGAAAGAGCAGTTTCAACTGCAGCAGGCGGAAAGCGTCGAGCGTGAAACCGTCGGCATCCGCCCCGGCAACGTGCTCGTGCCCGTCCGCGACTACAACACGCTCAACCACCTCCGCTGGGTGCTGGAGCGCACCGATACCCGTGAGCAGGACGTCGTCGTCATGACCGCGCGCATCAGCCAGTTTGGAACTGCCGCTTACGGTCTTGCCACCGAACAAATTTTCAGTGACTACGAGCAGACGCTCTTCACGCGCGCTGTCTCGGTTGCCGAAGGCTTTGGCAAGAAGATCTCTCTGCTCGTCGTTCCGGCCCGCGATCCCTGGTCAGCCATCGCACAGACGGCTCACAACCTCGAATCCTCCGCCGTCGTCGCTGGACTCTCCAGCAAGATGACCACCGCCGAACAGGCCTTTGCCCTCGGCAGTGCATGGGAAGCCATTCCCGAGCCCAAACAGCAGTTCCTGCTGCAAATCGTGCGCCCCGACGGCATGGTCGATACCTTCCGCGTCGGTCCGCACACCCCCACCATGAAGAACGAAGATGTCGTCCTTCTTCACCGTCTGTGGCTGAACGTCACCCGCGAACCCGGTTTGGAAAAAGTCCATCACCACGACATCCTGACCCAGGCTCTTACCCGCTTCGCCCGCGACTACGGCGCCAACGACCACGAAAACATCGTAAAGGAACTGCGCCGACAGAGTGCCGACAGCGATCCGTTCCCGGTTCGCCGCATCGCCGATCAGGTTCATACCGTACAGCCTGCACCAGCTCGCAGCGACCGCGACGAGGCAACGTCCGATTCGAAGTCAGACGGCCCAAAATAGCGTTCCCCGCCAGATGACGAATGCTTAATGTGTTCCAATAAAATGGCCGATGTCGCAGTGGCGAACTACCATGAGGACACCTGATCAATGACCATGCCCGCTACGATTCTCGCATGGCTGATTTTCCTCGCCAGCTATCTCGTCTTCGCCGTCGGTCGCCTGCCGGGTACAAAGATCGACCGCACCGCCATGGCCGTAATCGGCGCAGTCGCGATGTTTGCCGTGGGCGCGCTCTCTCCGTCGCAGGCCATCGAAAGCATCGACTTCTCCACCATTGTCCTGCTCTTCTCGATGATGCTTATCGCCGCTACTCTTCATCTCGCCGGTTTCTTTGAATGGATCGCGCACCTCGTGATCGAACACCTGCGTCCCCGATCCCTGCTGCCCGGTGTCGTCTTCACCAGCGGAATTCTCTCCGCATTCCTCGTAAATGACGTCGTCTGCCTGGTCATGGCCCCGCTCGTCCTTGACATCTGCAAACGGATGCGCGTCAAACCGCTGCCTTACTTGCTCGCACTCGCAACCGCGTCGAACATCGGCAGCACCGCCACCATCACCGGCAATCCCCAGAACATCCTCATCGGTTCCATATCAGGCATCTCCTATCGCGATTTCACCGCGCACCTCGGCCCCGTCGCTCTCCTCGGTCTGTTGGTGGATTGGGCGTTCATCTACTGGATTTACTTGCGTCACGAAAGCGGCGAGGCACAGCCGCCCGATCTCCAAGCACTAAAAGGCGGGCCGGAAAGCGAAATCCATCCTGCCTGGCCAGTCACCGTGACGCTGGGTGTGCTGTTCGGCTTCCTCCTCGGTTATCCTCCGCCACTGGTCGCTGCCATCGGAGGAGCTCTGCTGCTTGTTCAGCGCCATCACTCGCCCAAAGCCATCTACGGCGATGTCGACTGGTCTCTCCTCGTTTTATTTCTAGGATTGTTCCTGATTCTGGGCGGAGCCCAACAGGCAGGCATCACACATGAATTACTGGATGTAGCGGAGCGACTGAATCTGCACAATTCCGTAATCTTCGCCACCATGGTCACACTGCTGTCGAACATCGCCAGCAACGTTCCAACCGTGATGCTGCTCAAGGGCCTGGTCCCGCAGTTTCACGACGCGCACACAGCCTGGCTTCTCCTGGCCATGTCGAGCACGCTGGCTGGCAATCTCACCATCACCGGCTCGGTGGCGAACATCATCGTCGTCGAAAAAGCCCGGCGCGAAAGTCACGTCAGTTTTCTGGATTACATGAAAATCGGCGTTCCCGTCACTGTGGTCACGCTGGCCATCGGCTTGTTATGGTTGCGCGTCGTTTACCCCGGGTAAACCGCGAAAGATGAGATGCGCAGCAGTATCGAATCGCTGCTCTCCGCACGACCATCCCTAATTACTTCACCTTGGGAGAATCGGCATCCGCTGCCTTCTGATCGTCCGCATGAATCACTCCATCTTCTTCCGCATAGAACGACCGATGTTCGCTGTCCATGTGGTTCGGCGTCATGGTCAGCACAAAACCATCCTTGTGCAGACGGAATCCGACCGTGTAATCCCCGCGATCCGTGCTCTCCGCCATGCGCTTCGTGAATGATGCCGTCCCCGCCAAAGCCTGCAGCGAATCTGCATACTTGTCATGGCGTTTTTTATATTCCCGCTCCGCACGGAGCACCACGCGCATATAGCCGAGCGCCTCCGCCTCTGATTCAGAGCGCGCCGGATCGCCCGGAAACTTCGGCTGATAAGTCCCCGCCGCCTGCGCCCACGCCAAACCCGTTCCCAACATGCCAATCGCCAGGATCGCCGCACAATACCGTCGTACGCACCTTCCCTTCACGGTAAAACCTCCTTGGGATGCCCGTTTTCGGGGGTTACCCCCGTAATTTGTCTCGATCACCAATCGTTTCAATTCCCGGCCGGTTCAGGCAAGCTTTAACAGGAAGCAATCCTAACAGGGAAACCTTGATGAAAGCTGCCGTCGCCAGAAAGCCGCTCATACGTATTGCCGTAGTGGAGAGCGATCCACTGCGATTTGTGGGATTCCGGGCCCTCTTTGATACCGAACCTGATCTGGAACTGGTCTCCGCCTCGCTGGCCGATCTTGGCCAACTGCAGGGCATCGATCTGGTCCTCCTTGGCAATCGCAGCGGCCAGAACCTCTACGACATCATGGCAAGCATGAAAGCCATTCGCCCCGACCTCCGCATCATTGTGACCGGCTCCGGTATGGACGACGAAAGCGTCCTGAAAGCCATCGCCGCCGGCGCCAAAGGCTACGTCGACGAAGCCGCCTCGCCGGCTGAATTTATACAGGCTCTGCGCATCGTCCATCAGGGTTCCGTCTGGGCTCCGCGCCGCGTGCTCTCCACTTTCATCGAGCGCGTCAGCGCATCCCCCGGCCGCATCTTCCCCGCCGGCCGCATCACCTTCACCGACCGTGAGAAAGAAGTTCTTGAGATGCTGGTAGCGGGCCGCTCGAACAAAGAAATCGGCTCAGCCCTGGGCATCGAGGAGCGCACGGTAAAAGCTCACGTAGCGAAGTTGATGCGCAAAGTAGGAGTGCAGAACCGCATCGCGCTGTCAGTCCACGCCATCACGCATTCGCTGGTGACGGCAAAGTAGCCAATCGGTTCAGAGCCGAACGGTCACCTATCGCTGCCCGGTTAAGTCGGCTAGCTTGCTTAGCTTAACCGTCGCATCACTGGCGACGTCCTGCCGTAACCATCCGAGGTGGCCAGCCCCGTAGATCACGAGAATCCTGTCACTCGGAGATTCGACCAGCTTGGCGATATTGCTATAAATGCGAATGTTTCTCTGATACCAGGCTGCCAGTAGATCCGGCCCTGCATAGTCAGAAGGGTCTCCGTAGGGCGCGATGGCGTAATACAAGGCTACGTCTTTTGCCACCCTCGGATCGGAATTCATGTACTCCAACATCTCGAGCACAGTGTGCGCTCGCAAGAACTCGTCTTCCTCCTTCACCATTGTGCCCCAGCCCGCAGTGATGCCGTCGAGCTTCTCGGCGCGGCCGTTGGCCTTGGCGTAATTGACTACCCGCTGCATCGGGAAATCGCCCTCCTCGTCGACCGGGTAGATGGCGTGATGGCCAAGCTCCTTGGCCAGCCGGTATCCGATTTGATCGATCTCGTTACGCGACAGCGCGTAGTTTCCCGCGAGGTAGTTGGAATACTCCTTCTCCACTCGCTGGCTCCCGATATCGGCTTCAATCGCAATCTTAGTCGGATGAAATCTTTTCAAAACTTCGATCAGTTGGGCGATTTCCCGCTGGCGTTTCGGCGATAGGACATCGTCGGGTTGCATGTTGTACATATCGTCTCCCGGGTTCGACATGTGATACGTCCCGAGAACAAGAATCTGCGGGCGTGCATCCGATTGAGCCCACGAAACCACCGCTATCATCACCACCGCCAGAACCAGAAAAGTCTTCCCCATGTATCTTCTCCATACGAGCTTCTGCGTGGCAAAGTTCCCGATGAAGATCGTCATTCCGGCCTGATCGTGGGATCACATTGACGTGATGCAAGAGCTCAATTAAGGTGCCGCAACACGCCGGTTACCGAAGTACAGTGACCCTCGTAATCTTGTTCCCTTTTCCCACCTGCCCCATACTCGCCTCACCTACCACAGAACCTGGGAGACGGGGTTGGAGACGGAGATTAGGGTCGCCGATTTCAACCCCGCATTTTTTTGCCCAGGAAACACCCGCTAACTTAATCCAGCGCTTCGCTCTAATCTAGCTTCCGAGTCCTCTTTATCCGCAACGTAGCGCATTGGCGTTCTCCCTGCCCCGAAACCGCCGACCCCCTGAGCCCCGTCAGAGATAAAAACTACCCGGGACCCGACTCACGCTAATCACTCCCCCGGTATCCCCCGCTCCGCGCTTCGCATCGAATAGAATCATAGATGGCAAACAATAGATAGCAAACACGACCATAGAAATCGATATTCGATCTCCCAAGTGAGGCTTGATGCGAAAATTCCTCGTTCTGCTGGTTTTTGCCTGTTTCCTGACCCAAATTCTTTCCGCCGACGAAGATGATGACAACAAGGCCGTGAGCCGTGTCCAAGCCGCCGGCACTGTGCTTGATGAAATCCAGGGCGCTCCTGATAACCGTATCCCCGAAGAAGTCCTGGGATCGGCCGAATGCGTGGCCGTAGTCCCTTCCCTGCTTAACGGAGGCTTCGTCTTCGGCGGCCGTTATGGCAAAGGCGTCGCTAGCTGCCGCACTCCCAAAGGCTGGAGCGCGCCCGCTTTCTTCACCATCGGCGGTGGCAGTTTCGGCTTGCAAATCGGAGGCCAGGCGAGCGACCTCGTCATGCTCATCATGAACAAGAACGGCATGGATAACCTGCTCTCCAGCAAATTCAAGCTGGGTGGTGATGCCAGCGCCGCCGCCGGCCCTGTCGGTCGTCACGCCGCTGCCGACACCGACTGGAAGATGCGCGCCGAGGTTCTCACCTACGCCCGCTCCCGCGGCCTTTTCGCCGGACTCGAACTCTCCGGCGCCATGATCAAGCAAGACAAAGACAGCACCCGCGAATTCTACGGCCACATGGTGCCGTTCAAAACCTCTCTTACCGGAGCAATCGAGGCTCCCAAGGGCGCTTATCCCTTCTTGAGCAGTCTTGCCAAGTGGGCCCAGGAAGCGTCAAAGTAAAGTTCTCAGTTCCCGGTTCTCAGTTCTCAGAAAGATTTTTCGCGTCTCGACTTTGAACCGAGAACCGGGCTTGAGAACTACCTCCATTGCGCGAACGCCTTGAATACGCTCTAGTCTGGCCCTGGATAAAACTCCTCGGCACCCTCCCTCGCCCCGTATCGCGCGCCATCGGAGTGACCCTGGGATTAGCCATCTACGCCGTTCACCCGCGTCTGCGTCGTGTCGGCCTGCGCAACCTGTCGATCGCCTTCCCTGAAATGTCTCCACGCGATCGCCGCCGTTTGCTGCGCGGCGAGTTCATCTCCCTGGGACGCCAACTCGCCGAAGTCTGTCTCTTCCCTCGCTACACGCACGAAAACGTTTCGCGCACCGTCGTCTATGAAGGCTTCGAGAACTTCGAACGAGCATACGCTCGCGGCAAAGGCGTTCTGTTTCTCACCGGACATCTCGGAGCCTGGGAGCTCTCCGCCTTCGCGCATTCCCTTCAGGGACATCCGCTGTCGATCGTCATGCGTTCGCTCGACAATCCCTACATCGACGCGCTCCTTCAGCGCTATCGCACCATGCACGGGAATCGCACGGTCGACAAAGACGATTTCGTGCGCGGACTGCTCTCCGCCATGCGCGCCGGCGAAACTGTCGGCATCCTCATGGATACCAACATGACCCCGCCGCAAGGCGTCTTCGTGGATTTCTTCGGCATTCCCGCCTGCACCGCCAGCGGCCTCGCTCGCATTGCCCTCCGCACCGATGCCGCCGTCGTTCCCGGCTTCACCGTATGGGATTCGAAGCTCCGCAAATACATTCTCCGCTTCGATCCCGCCGTCGAATTAATCCGCACCAGCGACAATGAAGCCGACATAGTAGAAAACACCGCCAAATTCACCAATGTCATCGAAGACTTCGTGCGCCGCTATCCTGACCAGTGGCTCTGGGTCCACCGCCGCTGGAAAACTCGCCCGCCAGGCGAATCCCCGCTCTACTGACGGACGGCTTACGTCTGGAGAGGTATTTCGCCCATGAGCCGAGCACAACTCGGCCCCGCCGCGATCGCCCCTAGCTTCTGCGTTGTGCATACCCGCCCCCTAAAGCGACAATAGACATCCATGAAGCAAACCCTGCGTGAACTAGCCGAGAAGCTCAGCTGCCATCTTCTGGGAGACGCCTCTATTGTCGTTAGCACCGTCTCCAGCCCGCAATCCGCCATGAGTGAAAGTTTGATCTTCGTGGAGGACCCACAATATCTGGATGCCGCTCTCGGCTCTCGAGCAGCCGCCGTGATCGTCGGTGATTTCGCCGCTGGAAACTTCGCCGCCGGCGGCACCAAGCCGCTGCTCATCTCCGCGCAGCCGCGCCTTACCTTCGCCCGAGCCGCCAGACTCCTCCGCGATCCCGATCACAACCGCGCCGTCGATCCCAACGCCACGATCGCCTCATCTGCAAAGATCGGCAAGAACGTATCGATCGGTCCGCGAGCCCTTCTAGGCGAGCAAGTAAAAATAGGAGACGAAACCACCATCGGCCCAGGCACAGTAATCGGCGATAACGCGACCATCGGCGCGCACTGTCGCATCGACGCTAACGTCACCATCTATCCCGGAACAACTCTAGGTGACTGCATAGTAGTTCAATCCGGAGCCGTCTTAGGCAGCGAAGGCTTCGGTTACGCGCGCGATGCAACAACGGGACGCTACGAGCAATCTCCCCAAATCGGCCGCCTGATAATCGAAGACGACGTAGATATCGGAGCTAACTCCACCATCGACCGCGGAGCCCTCGACGAAACCAGAATCTGCCGGGGCGCAAAAATCGACAACCTCGTCCACATCGGCCACAACTGCCAAATAGGAGAAAACGTCATCATCGCCGCTCAAACCGGCCTCTCCGGCAGTGTCACCATCGAAGACAACGTAATTATGGGCGGACAAGTGGGCATAGGCGATCACGCCCGAGTAGAAGCCGGAGCCATGATAGGAGGCCAAGGCGGCATCCTCCCCAAGAAAGTTTTGCGCGGAAAAGGCGTCGTTTTCTGGGGCACCCCCGCTCGACCCGTGAAAGAGTACCTAAAGGAATTGGCGTTCCTCTCGAGGTCCGCCAAGAGAAAGTCAGACCCAAATTAATTTTCAATGCAAACCAGTCCCTAAGCATCCAAAGCGAACTGAGAACTGACCATGCCCATCCTAGTCATCGGCGGACACACCCGCAGCGTCGGCAAGACCAGCGTAGTCGTCGGCCTGATCGCAGCGCTACAGGACTATCACTGGACCGCACTCAAAATTACCCAATACGGACACGGCATCTGTTCCGCCAACGGAGAAGCCTGCGACTGCGTCACCGCCGACCACTCCCTGGCCGTCTCAAAAGAAAAAGACCGCAGCGGCGACTCCGACACTTCACGCTTCTTGCTCGCCGGAGCCGATCACTCGTGGTGGATTCGCACTCAGCAAGGCCACCTAGCCGAAGCCATGCCGAAAATCCGTAAGATCCTGGCCGATACCAAAAACGCCATCATCGAATCGAACAGCATCCTGCGCTATCTGAAACCGGATCTCTATCTAACCGTACTCGATCCGCAGACCGCCGACTTCAAACCATCGGCGCAAACTTTTCTGGATCGCGCCGACGCCATCCTGCTGCATTCCGTCGACAATTCTATCCACCCGGCGTGGAAGAATATTTCGCTAAAGCCCGTAATCGACCGTCCCACTTTCGCGATCCACCCCCCGAAATATGTCACTTCAGAAGTCGTCGATTTCGTTCGCGCCCGTCTCGTGTCTCGCGTTCACCAAGCAAAATTGTCCTCCTGAGCGAAACCAATGACCTATGACCAATGACCTCTCGGCCGGAAAATCTGAATTGTTCTCGACGTCCTCTGCCCTCGGCCGTAACAGCGCTACGTATACATCCCAATCACTCGCTCGATCGTCCGTCGGCACACTGCGCAAAATTTGTTGTACCGCGTGAACATAATGCAGTCCACTTCTGGACGGTAATATCCCTTCGCCTCATAATTCGCCCCTTCAAACGCTCCAACCTCCCCCGCATACTTCTGCGCTCCGAGCATCGCATCCTCCTTCTCGCGCTCTTTGCGAAATAACTCATCCAGCTCCGCCTCCGGACGTCCCGCCGCCCGCAGCGCCCTGCGTTGCTGCTGGATGTCGTGCTCAAATCGGTCAAACTCTTCCTGATCCCACGGGGTAGGAATCGGCGTTCCGGGCGTAACCAGATCCTTCCACTTCAAATTCGAAGGGTCAAGCAATGCCGTCACATTCGGCTCCCACGGCTCCGCCTTCTCAGCCGGAAGGTACGCCACATCCGACGTGTAGTACTCATCCGCCAACCCCGCGAACTCGTGTCCGAATTCGTGCACTCCCACATAGTTCGCCCACACGCTATCGATCGCGACCGTTGCATACAGATTGAAAATTCCGCCCCCACCATATGTCTTCCCATTCACCAGAATTTCGATGAACTCATACGGTGCGAACGAAGCCACATCCCGCAATGTCCGGTTCTCCATCGTCAACACATACCGCTCGCTATCGAACGTGTCATACGAAGTGCCTAGCGGGGATCGCCGGTAAATTCCCGTCGACGGCCGCGACACTCCCGACTCCTCGGCCGCCGGGCACAATCCCCAAACATTGAACTCGCTCTGGTGCTCGTGAAACGGCGACGTTGAAAACAGCGCGCCCATGAAGCGACGCGCATCCTTCTCGAACTTCCCGCGCTCGGCCGCCATGTAACCATCGCCCAGCACCAGCAAATCCACTTTGCCCGCCGGATTGCCCATCTTCTGCAATTCCACAAGCGGCCCCGGTGACGGCGGACGCGACCGGTCCACAAACTTGTCTTTCGGATCGACCGCCGTCTTCCAGACCTCTTTCCAATCCGCGTGCAGTCCGCCCTCCGTGCGTTCTTTCAGCAAGATATCAACCGGCGCCTCAGGACAAGGGAAACGCAACGATTCTGAAAACGTTCGATTTGCATGCAGCGCCTCTTCCGTCTCCCTCCACTCTCCAAACACGGAATTAAATCCACGCGAGTAAAGCAACTTCCCCGTCGCTCGATCGTGCACCTCGAACAAAAAATTTCCCAGCTCGCTATCGTCAATCGTTTTGCTCAAATTCCCCGGCCATTCGAGCGGCTCCAGCACAACTCGATCTCTGCTGAACCATTCATCGTGTGAATTTCCAGTGTGGTAGTAATCCACGCGCAGAGTGCGCGGCGCCGCAAAACTAAGTGACGACAAATTGAAGAGGAAAAACAAAAAAAGAAAGGAGACTACAGGAATTCCGGCCCATCGTTTCATGCCCGGAATTGTAGCCTATTGCGCCCTCGCGCCTGGCTTGATCTGAACCGCCTTGTCGTTTTCAAAGGCAACCGCGATGGGATTGCCGCCATTCGGATAATCCAGAGTTCTTGAACCGTAATCCCCAGAGCCTTCCGGAATCCCCACTCCGATCGCGAAGCTCGCCTGCAACTCGCTCATCCCCGACTGCACCTGGTGCGCGTCGATCTTCTGCCACACCTCCGCCGGCCAGTGCTTATAAAGATCGTGCGGATCTTCGATGAAGAACATATCGTCGGACCTGATCTTGAAATCCCCATCCTTCTCGGCACCAATCGGAACCGCGTACTTCTTGCCGTCCAGCGGAAACACCGCCATCACCTGCTTCACTCCTTCAGCCTTCGGAGAAACATCCATGACCACATCGTGAATCGTCAGCTTCTGCAATGGCGGCAGCGTTCCCGCCTCGTGCGCGAAATCTGTTTTGTGGCGCTCTCGATTGTATGGATAGTAAGTAAGTTCATATCCCAACTTTACCCACACCGGCTGCTCGGTCAACTTCTGCGCCGATTTCAGATCGTACGGATACAACTTCTTCGGCGTGACGTAATAATCAGCATTCAGTGCCGTTTCCTGCTTGGGCTTGGTGTCGGTCCTCATCGCCTCGTGACGTTCGTAGACGATATATGCCGCGCGCCCGCCCGCCAGCAGGATCGCCACCACCATAAAGATCTGCAGTTTTTTCTGAAGCTCAGGATCGAGTGCCATGATCTAAGAACTATCTCTGTTGCGTGGTACAGGCCCTAATTCTGCAAGCGTTGCTCGCGTTGGTACAGCGCCGTCAGCTGTCCGAACCTAGCAATGCTCGGCGCCAGTCGATGGCCACGGCAACAAAGATCGCTATAGAATATGACCCAGGACACTTGATATAAATCCAGCTCTCTTACCACAAAGGAAATACATGCCCATCGCCCAGGATGACGTTTTAAATGCTCTCAAGCAGTGCTACGATCCCGAGATTCCCGTCAACATCGTCGATCTCGGCCTGATCTACAACATCCGCTTCGACGAAGTCCCCGAAGGCCAGCAGGATGTCACCGTCGACATGACCCTCACCGCTCAAGGTTGTCCCGAACACGTTAACATCAGCGCTCAGGTCAAATCACGTGTCGAGCAGTTGCCCGGTGTCCGCAACGCGAACGTGAACGTGGTATGGGAACCCGCATGGACGCCTGAACGCCTGAGCCCCGAAGCCCGCAAACAACTCGGAATCGAGTAGAACAGCGGCAAGTCGTTTTTCGAAAGCGGCACAGCCTCTAGTACTCTCCCAACTCCTCAAACGCCCTCGCCGTTCGCTTTTCCGCCAATTCGTCGATCTTGCCTCCGATCTTGATCGCCAGATCCAGAAACCGCGTCCCCTGCCGGACATACGAAGGCAACTCCTCGCGAATCCGCGCAAACTGATTCGGATATTCCGACGCCAGCACGGCCAATCCCACGCTTCCTGCCAGTACCGCTGCTGGACGTCTTCCTTTGAGAAGCAGCAGGACCGCCGTTCCCGTCGATCCCGCAATCACCGCTCGTTTCCAGTTTTCCATGTCATCTCCTGACATTCCGACCGCGCCTACTTTTGCTAGCAGGATTCTAAACCAATGCTCCCGATGCTTTATACTTCCGCCGGGTTCAATCTACCTGCTCGACTAAACTCCTATGATGCAACTTCGAAACTTCCCGTTCCCGGTTGTGCTGATCCTTCCATTTCTCTCGACTCCTCTCTTCATCGGCGCTCTTGCCGCAGCTCAAGCCAAGCCTCGCGCGCGCGACCTCGGTGTTCCCTTTGACGGCGCTCCCGGCCAGTACAACGCCATCACCGATGTCAAAGGCGTCGAAGTTGGACACACCACGCTCATCTCGGGCAGCGGCAAATTGATCGTCGGCAAGGGTCCCGTCCGCACCGGTGTCACTGCGATCCGTCCCCGCGGAAATGCCAACGACTCCGTCTTCGCCGGCTGGTTCACGCTCAACGGAAACGGCGAAATGACCGGCACAACCTGGCTCGAAGACTCGGGATTTCTCGACGGCCCCATCATGATCACCAACACCCACAGCGTAGGCGTCGTACGCGACGCCGTCATCGCCTGGAAAGTAAAACGCGGCGAGCCCGATATGGAGGGCTATTGGTGGTCTCTACCCGTGGTCGCCGAAACCTGGGACGGCTGGCTCAATGACATTAACGGATTCCACGTGAAGCCCGAGGATGCCTTCCACGCGCTCGACACGGCGCATGGCGGTCCTGTCGAAGAAGGCAATGTCGGCGGTGGAACCGGCATGATCTGTAACGAATTTAAAGGAGGCATCGGAACCTCCTCGCGCGTTCTCGATGCGAAAGATGGCGGTTACACCGTCGGCGTTCTCGTCCAGTGCAATTACGGACGCCGCGACCAACTACGCATCGCCGGCGTCCCCGTAGGCAAAGAGATCCCCGAGCATCCCGCCTACGGAGAAGACGTAGGCTCCATCATCATCGTCGTCGCCACTGACGCACCCCTCATCCCCACCCAACTGCGGCGCATGGCGCGCAAAGCCTCTCTTGGATTGGGCCGCGACGGCAGCTACTCCGGTGACGGCTCTGGCGATATCTTCGTCGCCTTCTCCACCGCAAATCCGGGAGCCGCATCCACCAAAGGAGTCCGCGACCTCAAAATGTTGCCCAATGACAGCCTCGATCCCTTGTTCCTAGCCACCGTTCAAGCCACCGAAGAAGCCATCGTGAATTCCATGGTCGCCGCCGAAACCATGACCGGCATTGACGGCCACACTGCCATCGCTCTGCCCCACGACCGCCTGCGCGAAGTGCTGAAGAAGTACAACCGCCTGGCCAAATAACGTCGACAAGGGGGCAGCGATCGCGTTACCTTCGCTGCCCTACTAAAGAGTCATCCCCTCCGCGCGCAGAACAATTACAATTTAGACAGTGAAAGCCTACCGCATCGAGCGCATCAAGGGCGGCATGAAGTTCACCTGTACGCATTGCTCCCACAGCGTCAGCACACTCGATTTCAATCCAAAGGCAGGCAACCTCCGCACCCAGGCCGCAACCGCCATCAACGAGCACGCCAGCAATGCCCATCACGAACCCTTGCTGGTTCCTCCTTCTGACGGTCAACTCCGCAGCTGGCGTTAGTCTCTGCGATATCCCACTACTTCGGATACTGAAACGAGTATCCACTCGCCTCATGCCCCGACATGAACCTTGTGTTGTATTCAAGCAGATAGTTCACATGCTCCACATCGGAGGGAAAACTTTGCTCCGGATACGGGTAAGTCCGCATATCGTGAAATGGCAGCGGATCTACCGTATCTCCGTCGTAGGCGTAAAAATCCATGTCTTTTTCGTATCCATTGGCAACGAAGAAATAATCGCGCACCCATCCGCGCGGCAGATCCGGCAACTTTGCCGGATCGAAATCAAGTGCCACTTCATCCCCCGATCCAAAGACGACAAACTTGTCGTCCGTCGATTCGAGCAATGCCCGCACGTCGCCATACCGCGTGTACGCGCCCGCCGGCCGCGTGTACGGCCCGGTGGCGCTCGTTTTTTCGTAGATGTATTTCACGTTCCCCGGAGGCTTGTCTTCAATCTTCAGCGGGAAACCGTGGAAGCTAAGCTGCGCATTCGCCAGTGGCACCGAGGTCAGCCGCACGCTCTGATTCTGGTTCGTCCGGCTGATCAGTATGTTGTCCCAATAGATCTGCAGGTTCGTCGTGATGCGAATCCGCCGCGTGCCCAGCGGAAGTTTGCCACTCAGATCGGCCGTCATCGTTCGCGCACCGCCCGCTGGAAATCCCATGTCATCCACAACCCGCACCCATTTCCCCTTCGCCGCATTTCCAGTTGAGGTTCCATCACCCACCAGCGCCTCAACGTACGGAGCGAATGGCCGCAGGTGCGCTTGATCGGCTGCGTACATGCTCGTCGCCGAAAAGTATTGAATCTCGCCATGCATCAGCAACCACAGCGGACCTCCTCGATACGCTTCGCCCAGATCCAACTCCAGGCTGTGCGGCTCCGTGAATCCCTGGAACGAAAGCACCTTGAAGTCGCCAAAATACCGATGCGCCAGCAAGTCAGGCAGCACGTCGCGCCCATGCTCGTCCCATGCCCCGGCCGGCGGACGCGCGTCACGGCTGAACACAACCTTGAACGCCGGATAAGGCGGATTGCTCGCAAAATATTCGTAGGGATAAACGTCAAACCCGGCAGGATGATCAACCGCCAGCAACTTCGCCTGGTCGAGATAAACCGATTCTTCGAGCGGCTCCATGAATCGGAAACTCAACTTCCCGTCTTTTTCATGCAGCGAGTCGCGGTCGATCTTGATCGCTTCAGTCGGACGCGCGACATTGCGCTCGACTTTTCCATTCGCCGCTGCAATCCAGTGCCCGACAACGCCCGCGCCAAGCATATCGCCGACCAACTTATATTCGTGGCCATCCCACGCGAAAAGCGTGGGGCATGAACTCCCGCGCCTATCAAGTTCCTGTATGTTCTGCATCTTGTTCGCCGCAACTTCGATCTCATCCTGTAGCACGCCCGTTGGCCACAGCAGGCGGACCACATCCGCTTGTTTCGCCTGTCCGAGACCAATCGTCAGATAAGGCGAGTTCTGCCCCAGGTAGCCGGACGATCCATAAACTTCAAACTTCTGCCGAATGCCATCCGAGAAAACTTCCACCTTCGTCCCGATCGCGCTCTTGTTGTCGTTCAATCCCTTGAGCGCCAGCCGCAGCGAATTGTTTTTGCTGCCGCCTTCATTCCTGAGCAGCACAGCCGGCCCGTGATTCTGCGTAATTAGCAGATCGACCGCGCCATCATTGTCATAGTCTCCTGCAATGAGACCGCGCGGCTCTTTGAGTTGAATCTTGTCGAGTCCAACGTCGGCCGTGACATCTTTCCATCCATCCGGCCCCAGATTGCGAAACAGCCGAACCTCGCCGCGCCCATCTTTGGTCTCGCCAACAGCCGCAAGATCAACCCATCCGTCATTGTCGTAATCGATGGGGACGACGCCGTAAGCGCGCGCCCAATTCACTTTTGGTAGTGGGACTTGTTCGAAGGTTTTGCCTTGATTGTTCTGCCAAAGGCTTATGCCAGGTGCACCCCAATGTGTAAAGGCGAAGTCCATCCAGCCGTCATGGTTGAAATCGAGGACAGCAACGCCGACGGCAGGCCCTGGTACCCCATTAGTCCATGGGACACTTCTAAACGCACCCTCCCGGGGATTTTCGAAAATCACTGGAGGCTTGCCCGATAGAAGCAGGTCGACAGCACGGTCATTGTTATAGTCGGTGCCGATCGCCGCTAGAACGGGATTCAGCCCCTTAAGCCCAATTGAAGCCGTAACGTTGGTAAAGGTGCCATTGCCGTTGTTGCGCCAAACTGAATTCGTTCTTGGAGTTGGTTCTGGCCACTGCAATACGTGCACCGGACGAGGAATGTGCGGTTCATAGTCGGGGACTTGGGCTACAAAAAGGTCTAGATCGCCATCGTGGTCATAGTCCACGAAAGCGAGGCCTGCGTTGGGCCCATCTGTTTCTATCTTCGCCGATTGCGTGACGTCCTTAAACGTCCCGTTCTTCTCATTGTGCAAAAGCATCAGATGGCCAATAAAACTGAGAACCAGATCTGTCGACCCGTCGTTGTCGTAGTCGCCGGCGGTACACCCAGTCGCGCGCAGGTTCGGGTCAAGTCCGGCTGTCCTGGTCACGTCCTCGAATCTCCCGTGCCCTAGGTCGTGATACAGAGACATCCCGCCATATGATCCGTTATCCGCGACAAAAAGATCTAGCAGTCCGTCGCCATCGTAGTCTAGAAAACAGGCACCCGGTCCAAAGCTCGGACTTACCTCCGGAGCGGATGCTTGCCGTGAACCGAGTCCCGCCTCTTTCGTCACATCCACAAACCTGACCGGAATCTCCGCTCCCACTTTCTCCACCGCCATCGGAGAATCTTCCGCCCGTGAATATTTTCCCTGCTCCCCATATACCAGACTTATCGGCGCGCCCAACTTGCTCTGCGTGATGTACTGAAACTTCTTCATCGCATCGTGGGCCGAGTCAGTTTGTCCCGATTGCTGATACGCCCGCGCCAATCCAAACTGCGCGGAGGCGTGATGCGGATCAAGCTTTAGCGCCTGCTCAAAAGCAGCGATCGCCTCAGGAAACTGCTTGAGTTGCGCATCCGTCGCTCCGAGGAAGTACCATGTGTCGGCATCGCTCGGGTCAATTTCCGTCACCCGGCGAAACGCGTCGACCGCCGAGCCCGCGTCTGCCGAATTTTTGTAATAAAGGCCGAGGTTGTACCACGCATGCGCATCCTTCGGATTCTCTTTCACAGCCTCTTCCAGCAGCGCCTTCGCTTCGTCCACCCGTTGCAGGTTAAGCAGCGCCACTCCGCGATTCACCGTCGTTACCTCCAGCGCCGGATCATCGGCCGCCGCCGCTTCAAACGACTTCAACGCTTTCGCGAATAGCTGCTGGTTCATGTACGCCACGCCAATGTTGTTAAGCCGAGCCGCTTCCTGAGCATTCGGAGCGTCCGCGCCAAGAACTGCCACCAGTAATCCAAGGAGAAAAACAGAGAGGAGAGCGATGCCGAGCGTCTTGGTCATTGAATAGAAATGCGTAGAAATCTTGGAATAGGAAACCAGGGTTTCGGAAATGATTCTATCCGAGTACCGGCGAGAAAGTTGGAATTCGCGGGATGAACCGACTTGTCGGAGCGGCGACGGCCACGCATCGTCGCGGCGCAAAAAGCCTACCTAGTCCCGTACCTCCGCGTCGCGATCACGCCCTTCGCTTCCTGAATCGTGACCGTCTGCCCGGCCGCGATGTTCGAGAGTTTGTCCACCTGCCCGCTCGGCCAGTCGACTTCAACCGCGTCGGCCTTCGTTTTCGATCCTAGGCCGAAGGTCAGCACCAGTTCGCTTTGCGAAAGATAGCTGGAGCCCGTCTTCATCGTGAGCCACTGCTTATCCGCCCCCGCCGCCACCCGAACCACCGCCCCGATGCCGTCGCGGTTGGATTTCGTTCCCACAAGCTTCGCGCGCAGGCTCCGATTCCTGCCGCCCTCATTGAGATAAAGATGCGCCGGCCCGTTGTTGGTCGTGACCAGGATGTCGAGCGCTCCATCATTATTGATGTCCGCATACGCCGCGCCGCGCGCCACCTTCGGAGCGTCGAACCCGTTCGGCCCTTTCTCCGTGACCTTGTCGGTGACTTCTTCAAACTTGCCGTTCCCCAGATTGCGAAACAGGTGCGGAGGCTCCGCATAAGTAACCCGCTTCTGCACCAGTTCGATCTGGTCCTCGATGTGCCCGTCCGCGACAAAAATATCCTGCCAGCCGTCGTTGTCATAGTCGAAGAAGAAACAGCCAAAGCCCAGAGTGACGAGCGTCGCCCGCCCCACCTCCGATCGCGGAGCTTCATCCACAAACAAGCCATTGCCTTCGTTGTGGTAGAGCGCCAGCATCTGGTTGGCAAAGTTCGTAATGATCAGGCTGGCGCTGCCCGATCGATCGTAATCCACCGAATCGACGCCCATTCCCGCGCGTGCAATCCCATCTTCGCTAAAGCCGATGCCGGCCGAAACCGCACGCTCTTCAAAAGTGCCGTTTTTCTTGTTCAGGTAGAGCTTGTTGGGCTCGGTGTCGTTCGCGATCAGGATGTCGGGCCATCCGTCGTTGTTGTAATCGACAATCGCAATCCCCAGCCCCTTCGACGTCGGATCGTACAATCCAGCTTTCTTTGTCACATCTTCAAACTTGCCGTTGCCGAGGTTGTGCCACAGCCGCGCGGACGTTCCCTTGTACGACTCAGGGGTGCAGTACGATTTGTGCGAGCCATCGAGCGTGCAGTAGAGATCCGTTTTCTCGGACCACTGCACATAATTCGCCACCACCAGATCGAGCTTGCCGTCGCGATCGTAATCCACCCATGCCGCGCCCGTCGAAAACTCGTTCGGCCCCCACAATCCCGCCGCCTTGGTAACATCCGTGAAAGTTCCATTGCCGTTGTTGTGGAAGAGATGATTTTGTCCGACGGCAGTGACGAAAATGTCGTCATAGCCGTCGTTGTCATAGTCGCCCACAGCAACACCGAGGCCGAACAACGAAATCGCAAGCCCCGCCTTGCGCGTCACATCAGTGAACGTGCCGTTATGGTTGTTGTGATAGAGCTTCAGCGTGGTCGCGCCTTGTTTCGGATGTCCCGGCCAGTCCTGGCCGTTGACGAGCAAAATATCGGGAAAGCCGTCGTTGTCGTAATCGATGAACGCGCAGCCCGGGCCCATGGTTTCCGGCAACCATTTTTTCCCGAACGCTCCGTTGTTGTGCACGAAGTGGATGCCAGCCTGAGCGGTGATGTCGCGGAAGGTAACAGTTTGCGCCGCCGCGCAAAGGCTGATCGCAATCAGCAAAGGCAATACGCACCATCGCGCCAGCCGCGGCCAATCCTTGCAAAGGGAGCGCATCACCTTTGCGCTCCAGAAGCCGTCGTGCCTCCGCCAGCCGCCAAGCTCAGCCCGGCCCGACGCTCAGCCCGAAGATCAGCCTGACGAGCGGGCGCATCCCTCCCCGCTTGAGCGACGACGCGCGAGCGATGTCTGCCCGCTTTTGCGGTCAGGCTCTTGGCCGGCGCATTGCCCAGAATTGGCAACGGAACCGATACATGCTCGTGGATGCTCTGCCGCTCGTTATTATCCTCAGGATTCAGCCTGCGATACGGACCCGTAATCGCCTGCGAAGCTTCATCGGCCTTGAAACGCAGGTAACGCTCCTGATGTTCCTTCGACAGCTTTTCTTCCCCAAGACCGTTGTAGCAAAGCATGAGGTTGTAGTGCGCCTCCAAATCCTCCGGATCGACTGCCAGCACCCGCTGCAACACCTTCACGGCATCGACGTACCGTCGTTCAAGAAAAAATATGCGCCCCAGATTATTTAATGCCACGCGGTCACGCGGATATTGCGCCAGAACCGTCGTCAAATTTTGCGCCGCCGCATCGTAATTCCCTTCCTGCCGCAAAACTCCTGCATAGAAAAAGTGAGTGCGCGCCAGGTTGGGACTGAGCGCCAGCGCCTTCTCGAGCACTGTGCGAGCGCGAGCGACGTCGCCCTCCTGCAAGGCAGCCCGCCCGATATTCACCCACCCATCTGGATTCTGCGGATCGGCCTCGGTAACCTTCTCAAACGCGCCCTGCGCCCCCTTCAGGTCGCCCTGCAACAACAACCCAATGCCGTAATCGTTCCAGCGTTGCCAGTCCTCTTTCTCAATCTTGACTTTCGGCTGCGGCAACGGGGCATTCGCCGGTAAAACGTCCAGCGCGACTTCGCTTTTCGCCATGGCCACAATCGGCAGATCCGGAATTTTCTGCTCTTTCGCGGAAAGCCCCTGCAGCGGGCCCATGAAGGTCATCTTTGCATCGTCGTAGCTCGGCGTCACCAGTGGTTCGCCGTCCAATGCTGCCGCCAGATCAGGTTTTGGCACATCGCTGTCGCGCACGCCGACAAATGCAAACTGCGTGTTCCACCACGCGAACTTGCGATAGCACAGGCGCGCGGTCAATGTAATTTTGTTTCCCGTCTTCTCCGGAATCTTCATCCGGAAATGCACCGTGTCAGCCGCTCCGGGCGGGATGAGATGCACGTACACGACAGCACGCGTCGCCCAGGCATTGCGCTTGTTGATCGGATTGCCGTGCGCGTCCACCTGCAGCGATCGATAAAAATGCGCCCCCTTTTCCACCGGACCTTTGCCGTTGTCCTCAACCATCCCGCTCCAGAAAATCGTCTGCCCTTTGTCGTCGACGCCTTTTAATTCGAGCCATGTATCGTAGGCGTCGACCGTCCCTCCCGGAAAGAAATGTCCCACCCTCTTGGTGCGCACCACGACATCCACGCGAACCGTGTCCCCGCGGCGCACCGCAGGATGCACACGGTCGAGCGGAGCGGTCACCGGCGCAGTCTCGGCATTCAAACTCGGCGTGATCTTTGTTTCCGCTTCCTCGCCCACCGCGAAGGTTGTTGACAGCTCGCGTTGCATGGCTGCTCCCGCTTTCAACGGAGCAGTCGCCCGCGACAGCGCGAAAATATCCACCGTCACCACTCCGCTCGTCAGGAAGTCTTCCGTCGCTTTCAACTGCGCCTGGTCGTCGTTGGCTGTCGGCAACGCGGTATTGGCCGCGATGAAGCGATGAGAATGAATCTCGCCGTCGACATTGCCCATGTCATTCGAACGCGTCAGCGGCATGTGGCAATCGGCGCACTGCTGTGGCTTCGGCGGGTAGTAGAACGAGCGCGCGCCCTGGCCCGATACACCGCTCGCCTGCCAGTTGTCATATTCGTTGAATCCGCGAACCCAGCGGTAGTGATTCACCGGCGCATCCAGATGCACCTTATGGCAGGTCGAGCAGAACTCCGCCGTCTGCTGCTTCATGAATGGCTTCAGGAACACACGCCGGTGCGGTTCCGGATTCAGTTTCACCGTAAAATCGTGCAGAGCGCGCACCAGCGGATTCTTACTCGCCGCCAACTCGTGAAGCTTGGGATACTCAAGATAAAAATCAGCCTGCCCCATCGTGCTTTTCACCGCGGCAATGGAGTGGCACATCATACAGCCCAGCCCCGCTTGTGCCGCCGGGGTGTGCACGATCTGCTTGATCGGTGTGTCCATCTTGCCGCTGTAAAGTACCGCCGGATCGTGGCATCCGCCGCACCATTTCGAAGGCTTCGTCCCGACCGTGTCCTGCATGTACTCGACCGCCTTGCGATACCACTGATTGTTGAAGGAGGAAAAATGGTGGGCTGAGCTGTACCACTCGTTGTAAATATCCTCGTGACAGCGCTTGCACGAATCCGACTCCATGAAAAACTGGCTGGGAATCTTTTCGCCGCCATAAACCTGCGCCGAACTAGGGAAAAATGGCCCATTCTGTCCGTCTCCTTCGCCGCTCATCGCGCTCGGCGGCATCGCGGGATTTTCAATGCGCGCATGCCGGTCCCACCGAGTCTCGCGCAGATAACGCGCAACGGGTGCCAGCCCAACCAGCACTGCCAGCACAACCGTGGCGCGAAGAACAGCATGGTGTCGCACCCATCCGAAACTACCCAGACGTGCCGCAGCGATCAGTCCCGCGCCAGCAAAGCTCAATCCAAGATGAACATAAACCAGCGACCAGTCCGCGCGCAGCGCTCCCGTGTAAATCAGCACCAATCCTGGAATCGCTCCCAGGAAAAGAACAACCATCCCAACCCGAACCAGCGCCTCGCTCTGTCGCCACGACCGCACTAGCCACAGCAACAGAAGGACCGACGCTACAACTCCGGTAGCAACGTGCAGCAGCACAACTCCCGCGTAGAGAACATTCGCCTCGGGGAACGCGTAAAGATACGCCGCGGATATGACCAAAAACCCGATCAACAGCGCGAGCGCACGATTCAAAGAAATTCTGATGGATGCCATGGCAGACCCCGCAGGCACCGACAAAACCTGCACCCCTTAGGTTGCGCCATGTTATCGGCTGCCCCGAAACCGTGTCTGTAGTCAAAAAAGATTAGAGGACCAAACATTTCATGGCGAGGAGCGATGGTGCACCGCATCATGGCCCAAAATGCCTTCGGAACCACGAAAGATTCCAAGAAGCTTCAGGCCGCAGTGAGCCTTCTTGGCCTTCGTGCTTAAGAACTTTGGTATTCGCTCGGAACTGCTGCCGTTGCTGACTTCCCCGCCCCTCTGCTAGCTTGAATAGTTTCCCATTTGCTGCCTGCCGGCGTTTTGCGGGAGAGACTTTATGCCAGCTATTAAATTTCGCGGTGTCGATTTCATAGACTTCGACACCTTGCTCAATGATGATGAACGCCTCGTCCGCGACACGGCGCGCAAGTTCATCGAAGAGAATCTCGTCCCCATCATCGAGGAGTGCAACCGCGCCGGCCGCTTCCCGCGCGAACTCGTAAAGCCCATGGCCGATCTCGGCTTCTTTGGCGCGTCCCTCAACGGCTACGGCTGCGCCGGCATGTCGAACGTCGAATACGGACTCGTCACCCAGGAACTCGAACGCGGAGATTCCGGCGTGCGCTCATTCGTCAGCGTGCAATCAGCCCTGGTGATGTATCCGATCTACACCTTCGGCACAGACGAGCAAAAAAACACCTGGCTGCCCGCAATGCAAAAAGGCGAAAAACTCGGCTGTTTCGGATTGACCGAACCGGGCTTCGGCTCGAATCCCGGCGGCATGAGAACGCGCGCTCGCAAGGTCGGAAAAGAATACGTGCTGAACGGCGAAAAAATGTGGATCACCTCCGGCACCATCGCCGACGTCGCCGTAATCTGGGCCAAGGTCGAAGACGAAGGAAACAAAATCCGCGGCTTCCTGGTCGAGACCGACCGGGCCGGATTCAAGGCCGACGACATTCATGGCAAGTGGTCGCTGCGTGCTTCGGTTACGTCCGGCCTGTCGCTGCAAGACGTCCACATCCCCGAATCGAATCTTCTGCCCGGAACCGGCGGCCTGAAATCTCCCCTGATGTGCCTGAACCAGGCGCGTTACGGAATCGCATGGGGCGCGGTCGGCGCAGCCATGGCCTGTTACGATTGCGCCCTGCAATACTCATTACTGCGAAAACAATTCCGCGACCAGCCCATTGCCTCGCATCAGTTGATACAGGAAAAACTCGCCTGGATGATCAGCGAAATCAGCAAAGCCCAGTTGCTCGTCCTGCAAGTCGGCCGCCTCAAAGACTCCGGTAAAGTACAGCATCAGCACATCTCGATGGCCAAGCGAAACAACGTCTGGATGGCGCTCGAATGTGCCCGCATGTCCCGCGATATTCTTGGCGCCAACGGCGTGGCTGACGACTATCCGATAATGCGGCACCTGATGAACCTCGAAAGCGTGAAAACCTACGAAGGCACCCACGACATCCACGGCCTGATCATCGGCGCGAGCGTGACGGGGATTGACGCGTTCTAGCAGGCTACTGAAAAATTGATTCGCAGCGTGTTTTTCTTTCTGTTGTTCGCCTTTCGCGATGTTGAAGGATCTGATTCTCGGTGTTTTGGTTGTCCCGGAGTCTAATTCCAGGCTCTACCGGACACACTTCGGCCACAACTTACACCGCTGGAACTGCGGCGGCCAAGTTCCGCATACGCACCAGATTGTAAGCGGCGCAGGCGAAGTTGAAGATCCAATCCACTCGGCATACTCCGCGATGGCGCAGCTTGCGCATCAACGCGATCGTCTTCAGCCAGCCGAAGCACTCTTCGATTCGCTTCCGCTTTCTTTGGCTCACGGCGTAGCCCGCGTGCCGCGTGGTACGGCCGTCAATCGCGCTGCCGCCTGGCCGCGCATGATTTTGCGCTACATGCGGCGTCACCCGCAGATTCCGGCACTCTTTCACGAAGTCGCGCGTGTCGAACCCTTTGTCTCCGCCCACGGTCACCGGCTTCGTTCCCGGAATCTTCTCCAGCATCCACAGCGCGGCGTCGCGCTCCGCTGTGCCGTTGGCCTGAAACACTTCCGCATCCACGATCAGTCCGTTGCGATTCTCCACCAGCAAGTTCCCGTTGTAACTCAACTTCGACTCCTTGCCCTCGCCTTTGCGCGCCAACAGCGACTCCGGATCGGTCTTCGATGCGTGCGTCTCATTCGACCGCCGCTCGCCGCGAAAGTTCACCGTGGGATTTCCGGGATCGTCCGGCGGCTGCTGTTTCTTGTCCTTCGGCTGAAAACTCTTCGCTCCTGCCCAGGCCTCCAGCAACGTGCCGTCAACCGTGAAATGCTCGTCCGAAGCCAGGCCCTTGGCTCGCGCCTGCGCCACCACATGCGCCAGAAATTCCTTGGCGCCGTCGGCTTCCAGCAGGCGATCACGGTTCTTGGTGAACACAGTCGCGTCCCAGACCTGATCGTCCAAGCTCAATCCGATAAACCAACGGAACAGCATGCTATAGTCGATCTCTTCCATCAGCAGCCGTTCGCTGCGAATCGAGTACAGCATCTGCAGCAACTGCGCTCGCAACAGTTGTTCCGGCGGAATCGACGGACGCCCGACCCGAGCGTACATCGCATCAAACCGCCGCGACAACTGCTGGAGTACTTCGTCCACCATGGCCCGGATGGCGCGCAGCGGATGATCCTTCCGCACCCGCTCCTCCGGCGACAAATAACTAAAGATATGACTCTGCTGCTGATCGGTTCCGCGCATGCCTTCTCGTATCACACAAGGCTGTGGATTAGGAGTGGTTTTTCAGCAGCCTGCTAGTACTACTGTGTTATAAACTGAATACTTTTTGCTGAAAGATTTGTTGGTCTAGCATTTGCTCATGATAAGTTGCGGGTCATGAGCGCCAACTCTGTAGCGCCAGGCGCCCAGCAAAAACGCTTCGCGGCTTACTTGGATCGCCTGGCGCATGCCGCGGGGCACTTGGATCGGGTTGTCCCTCTGAAGTCCTATTGCACGGGCTTGCTTCTTCCTGGCGAACGCAAGAGTGTGGAACCGATGGCGGCCCGCCTCTGTCCCGACAACGTGCGCCAGACCCATCAGTCGTTACATCATGTCGTAGCCCATGCTCCCTGGAATGACGAAGACATGCTGGAAGCGGTACGGCAATATGCGCTGCCCGCCATGCAGAGGCAGGGACCGATCGTCGCTTGGGTGGTCGATGACACGGGGTTGGTGAAGAAAGGAAGGCATTCGGTAGGGGTCACGCGACAGTACTGTGGACAGGTAGGCAAGCAAGAGAACTGTCGGGTAGGTGTGAGTTTGTCGGTCAGTACGGGGGAAGCGAGTCTGCCCGTCGCCTGGCGTCTGTACTTACCGGAAGTGTGGGTCCAGGACAAGCAGGGGAGAAAGGCCACAGGGGTACCGCCGGAAATCGGTTTCCAGACCAAGCCGGAAATTGCTGTGCAACAAATTGGCACTGCTCTGGAGCGAGAGATCCCCTCAGGTCCGGTACTGGCGGATGCCGCCTATGGCAACGACACCGGATTTCGCGATGGCATCACCGCATTAGGTTTGCTGTACGTAGTGGGTATCCAGTCGTCGGTGAGCGTGTGGAAACCAGGCCAGGCACCGCTGCCCAAGCGGAAGTGGAAAGGAAACGGACGTCCACCCAAGCTTCTACGACGCGCTCCGCGACATGCTCCGATTTCCGTGAAAGAGTTGGCCCTCACCCTGCCGCCCAGGATGTGGAGAGAAGTGAGTTGGCGAGAAGGAACCCGGCATCAACTTGCTTCCCGTTTCGCTGCCCTCCAGGTTCGTCCCGCGCATCGTGATTACTGGCGCAGTAAACCACGTTCGGAAGAGTGGCTCTTAGTGGAGTGGCCGAAGGAAGAATCAGAACCCACCAAGTACTGGTTATCCACCTTGCCCGCCTCCACTAAGCTTCCCGATCTGGTGCGCTTGGCCAAGCATCGCTGGATCATCGAGCGCGACTACGAAGAACTGAAGCAAGAACTCGGATTGGGTCACTATGAAGGGCGAGGCTGGCGCGGCTTTCACCATCACGCGACCCTCTGCATCGCGGCCTATGGGTTCCTGGTAGCCGAACGGAGCCGTTTTTCCCCCTCCGCTCGCGCCGGTGAAATGGACTTACCCGTCTCCAAAATGCCGCCCAAACTCCGCCCTCGGGGCTCGCCCGCCACGCGTGGCGCGGCATAATCCATGGTCGATGGCCACACTCCGTCAAACCATCGCCAGAGTTCTGCTCCGGCAACTCTCGGGCTGTCCTTTTTGTGGAACTCCCTTTTTATAACACAGTAGTACTAGGCTAGAGGTTCACGTAATAATCCCGAGCTCCTCCAGAAGGGCACCCTCAGCCCGAATACAGCTCGCTCAGCAGTTCATACGCTCTCCGCACATGCGGAATCACGATGCTTCCGGCCACCACCAGCGCCACATTGATCGCTTCCTCCTGCTCGGCCCGCGTCACGCCCAGACGATAGGACTGAATCACGTGGTACGAGATGCAATCGTCGCAACGCAAAGCAGCTGACGCGACCAATCCCATCAGCTCCTTGTGTTTCGCCGGCAGCACGCCTTCCAGGTAAACGTTGTGGTCCAGGTTATAGAAGCGTTTCAGTAGGAGATTGTCCGCCTTGTCGACGTTTTCGTTCAGGCGTGAGCGACTGTCCAGAAAACGCCGCGCGAGTTCACTCTTATCGGCTACCTGCTTTTCCGAGAATACGTACGTTGGTTCCTTGCGGTCAGTCGTCATAAAGGGAAGATTAGCAGACGGTTTCCGCGAACCACTCCACCATCCTGCCTGCTCGACCGGCATCTTACGCCGTCGCGTGGCTTTCGTGCCTCCGCCCGTCCATTTCGCGGACAAGATCGCCTCGCCATAAAAACGAGGCAACTGTGACGCCTGCCCTTCCATCTCTTGCCCGAACGGGATATATTCCAAAGTCGCATTTCCGTGGAGGCACTCGATGGAAACTCAAACGCGTCACGAACCGCAAGCTAAGAACTTCGGCGAAAACCTTGAAAGTGATCTGGCGCTCGAATTCCTCCGCGTCGTCGAGAACGCCGCCATCGAATCCGCCCGCACCATGGGTCAGGGCGATCGTCCGCTCAGCGACCAGGTCGCCACCGAGTCCATGCGCAAGACCATGGACACCATCCCCATGCACGGCACCATAGTCATCGGCGAAGGTGAACGCGACGACGCTCCCATGCTCTACATCGGCGAGCAGGTCGGCGGCAAGTATCCTGACGGACGCGAAGTCCCTCATGTCGACATCGCCGTCGATCCGCTCGAAGGCACGAATCTATGTGCCACCGGCGCTCCCGGATCGATCACCGTTCTCGCCGCCGCCGAAAAAGGCGGATTGCTCCACGCTCCCGATTGCTACATGGAAAAAATTGTCGTCGGCCCGTCCTGCAAAAATGCCGTCGAACTCGACGCGCCCGTACACGTCAACCTGAAAAATATCGCCCGCCGCATGCGTCGCGGCGTCGAAGACTTGGTAATCATGGTGCTCGACCGTCCTCGGCACGAGAAGCTGATCGCCGACATTCGCAAAGCCGGCGCGCGCATTAAGCTGATCGGCGACGGCGATCTGTCCGCCGGCATCGCCGCTGCCGTCGTCGGAACCGGCGTCCACGCCGTCATGGGATCAGGCGGCGCGCCCGAAGGTGTCATCACCGCAGCTGCCATCCGCTGCCTCAACGGATACATGCAAGGCCGCCTCGTAATCGACAAGCCCGAACTCGAAGAACGCATCGCCAAGATGGGTATTAGAGACGGCAAACGAATCTACGAAGCCGAAGACCTAGCCCCAGGTAAACAGTTGATCTTTGCCGCAACTGGCGTCACCGAAGGCGCGCTTCTGAAAGGCGTCCGCTTCTTCGGAGAGGGAACGCGAACCTCCTCCGTGATTCTGACCTTAAAAACTGGCCGAGTCCGATTCATCGAGAGTATCCACCTCGACAAAGGCCCGGACGTAAAAGTTCGGTTCTCTTAGAGCTTTCTCGGTTCTCGGCAAAATCGCAGTTCTAAGAAAGCGTCTTCTGATTCGTCATCAGACTCGGCGGTCGTCGGTCCTCCAAGAACGGGCTGTTTTCCAGTATTTCCTATTTCGAAGGGTCGACCAGCGCCTGATAAACAGTGGAGTGGCTGCGATATAGCAGGCTGTGGTTGTCGTGACTGGTCATGCGCTGAATCATCGCCACAAAGATGATATCGTTGGTGGGATCCACCCAAAACCACGTCCCGGCCGCGCCATCCCAAAAGAAAGTGCCCTTGCCGTCAGGCAGGTTGGCCTCAGGCGGATCGAACACCACCGCGCAATTGAAGCCATAGCCGAAGCCCGGACGCATGATGTGCTGGCCGATGCCGAATTCTCCAGTCAGCAGGTTCGCCGGCAGATGGTTCGACGTCATCAGTTTGACCGTGGCGGGAGCGAGAATACGCGTGCCTTCGAGCTCTCCGCCATTACCGAGCATCTGTGCAAAGCGGTAGTAATCTACCGCCGTTGAGACCAGGCCACCACCGCCCGAGGGCATCGTTGGTTCGGCCGTGTAATCCGTCGGAGGACTACCGGCGTCAGTCATAACCAGCTGGCCTTGCGCATCGTCACGGTAATTGGTTGCGAACCGTGAACGCTTCTCCGCCGCAACGTAGAAGCCTGCATCCTTGATGCCGAGCGGCAGAAAGATGCGCTCGCGCATGAAATCCGGCAGCGTCTGGCCTGAGAGCTTTTCGATGATGTATCCCTCGACGTCCATCGACGCGCTGTAAACCCAGGCTTTGCCGGGCTCGTAGTTCAGCGGAATCGTGGCCAGCTTATCGATCATCTCTTGTAGGTTCGCCGACTGCATCACCTTCTGATCGTGATACATCGCATCCACCACGGTGTGCCCGCTGCCATAGGAAAAACCGGCCGAATGCGACATAAGTTCCCGCATGGTGGGCGCGTGTTCGGGGTCGGCAAGAATCATCTTGCCCTCGGAGTCCACGCCTTTGAACACCTTCAGATGGGCAAACTCCGGAATGTATTTCGCAATCGGGTCGGCCGGGAGCCATTTGCCTTCTTCGTAAAGAATCATCATGGCCACACCGGTGACCGGTTTCGTCATCGAGTAGTCGCGGAAAATCACATCCTTGGTCATCGGCGCACCGGTGGTAAGGTCGCGCTTACCGTAAGTGCGATAGTCCACAATCTTGCCGTGCCGCGCCAGAATTGTGACAGCGCCCGCCAATTGCTTTTGGTCGATTTCCTGTTGGATCAAGGCGTGCAAGCGTTCCAGCCGCTGGCTCGAAAAGCCGACCACCTCTGGCTTGATTGGGGTCGTATCGATTTCGCGTTGTGCCGCCATTTGTGCCACACAGGGGAATGCTGCCGCGATACTGAGACTAGCGATCGCTATCGCGAGCGCATGCGCAACTAAACCGTTCTTCATGGGTATCCTTCCGCCGGTAGGATAGCGCATTCCATTGCGTGCTTGCGGCGCTCGCTTCATCTCGGTTATGTGAGTTGATGGTGCGGACGAACTGCGCGACCCGGCGGTCTGGCAATTGTCAACAAATTGTCAAATCGATGTCACATTGTTCGCCAAAATGTGTGATTCACCCGATATCACGCTAGAGTTTAAGGATATGATTCATGGCAATTACGGCGGAGGGGTCGTGGACAAAAGCATATCTTCGACGACTACGATGGACACGGTTCCGGCTGGCTCGGAACGAGTTCTGGCTATCGAGGACGATCGCGCCGTACAAAAAGCTCTGCAACGCTTGTTTGCGGCGGAAGGCTATGCGGTGGATATTGCCGGGAACGGAACACTCGGTCTGGAAATGTTTCGGGCGGCAACGCCGTCCGTTCTTGTGCTCGATTTGAGTTTGCCGGGGACGCCCGGGCAGGATGTGTGCCGCGAAATCAGCCAGGCCGCGCCCTCGCTGCCAATCATCGTTCTGAGCGCGAAGACGGAAGTGACCGACAAAGTGCTACTGCTGGAGTTGGGCGCGCACGATTATGTGACCAAGCCCTTCAGTCCGCGAGAGCTTCTGGCGCGGGTGCGCACCGCTATGCGGCGCTCGACGCGGATTCCGCGGACGGAGACGTTTGAATTCGCCGACATAAAGGTCGATTTCGCCAAGATGGAATTATCGCGAGATGGGAATGCCGTGCAATTGACCTCACAGGAATTCAAAGTCCTGAAGTTCATGATCCAGAATGCGGAGCGGGTCCTATCGCGGGAGGAACTGCTGAATCACGTCTGGGGATATCAGAATTATCCAAGCACGCGGACTGTGGATAATCACATTCTCAGGCTGCGGCAGAAACTGGAGCGGGACCCGGCCAGACCTTTGCATTTCCGCACGGTGCACAGTTCCGGTTACAAGTTTGTGCCGTAGTGAATCCCGACACCGTGAACATATCTGTAGCGACGGACGCCTGCGCAGAACACCCGGGCGGAAGGTGCAGAACCATATAGGGAGACCCGCCATGGGCGCACTTCGGTTGCGGACCAAGTTCCTATTCTCGATGGTAACGGTTTCCGCCGCCTTGACCATCACTACCCTCCTCGTAGTGCGAGACAGCGTTCAGCGGGAGGTGCGCCTTGGCATCCAGCATGACCTCGAGAATTCCGTTTCCGCATTTCACAACTTTCAAAAACAGCGCGAGGTCACGCTTGAGCGTTCGGCGGCGCTCCTGGCCGATCTCCCCAATGTACGGGCGTTGATGACTACGCACGATCCGGCGACCATACAGGACGCGTCGCGGGAATTATGGCAACTTTCGGGTGCGGACCTGCTGCTGCTGGCCGATTCTTCCGGGAAGGTGATGGCGCTGCAAGCGGATCCTCCTGAGATTACGGTGCACGAGGGGCAGAACTTTTTCCCGCAAGTGGTTTCGCGCGCAGAGACGCGGCACTGGTGGGACGTCGAAGGACACCTCTACGAAGTTTTCCTGCAGGATATTTATTTTGGCCCGGCGAGCGGGCATCAGGTTCTGGGATATCTGCTGCTTGGTTATGAAATCGACGATCGCTTTACGCGGGACCTGAGCCGTGTCGCGGCGAGCGAAGTGGCGTTTCGCTATGGAGATTCGATCACACGGAGCACTTTGAACGCCGCGCAGGAATCGGAGTTGGCGCGCATTTCCGCGAGAACGGTCGCCGGTGGTCCGCCACAAGGGGATCAGATCCGTCTGGGTGAGGAACGATTCCTCGTCACGGCTGTGGATTTGCCAGCCCGGGCGCACCAACGCTGAGTCTGTGGGTCTTGAAGTCGTTCGACCAAGCGACCGCATTCTTGAAAAGCCTGAACGAGTTGCTGCTCGCGCTGGGGCTGACCGCTGTGCTGGCAGGGAGCCTACTGGTTTTTCTGATCTCGCACACCTTTACACGTCCGCTGGAAAATCTGGTCGCGGGTGTGCGGGCGCTGGAGCAGGGCGATTACGCGTACCCGCTGCAGGCGCGGGGTGGTGACGAAGTTGCCGAGGTAACAGCAACCTTCGACCGTATGCGAAACCATCTGCAGAAAACCCAGCGAGAACTGCTCGACGCCGAACGCCTGGCGACGATTGGGCGAATGGCAAGCTCGATCTCGCACGATCTGCGGCATTCACTCGCAGCGGTCGTTGCAAACTCGGAATTCCTTTGCGAGACCAACCTGACGCCGGAGCAGCGCGAAGATCTTTACGCCGAAATACGAATTGCCGTAACGCAAATGACCGACTTGATCGAGTCGCTGCTGGAGTTCTCGCGCACGCGAGAGTCATTGCGCCCCAGTTACGGCGATGTTCGCTCGGCGGTCGATCGTGCGGTGCAGGGCGTGATGGCGCATCCCGAGTTTCAACGCACGCGGATTCGTATTTCCGGTGAAGGATCGACCGAGGGCTGGTTCGATTTCAAGAAACTGGAGCGCGCCTTGCTGAACCTGCTCTTGAATGCGTGCGAAGCGGTGCCGCCTGACTCGGGGAAAATTGACATCCGGATGCGGCGCATCGGCGAGAATCTGGAGATTCGTATCGGGGATAACGGTTCTGGAATCGCCGAGGCGATGCGAGAGCGTCTGTTCGAGCCCTTTGCCAGCCACGGCAAGGAAAATGGAACCGGGATGGGATTGACGGTAGTGCAGAAGATTCTGCAGGACCACGGCGGCGACGTCGCCGTAGAGCAGTCGTCGTCATTGGGAACGACATTCCGACTCACCATTCCCTTGACTCCTTCGGCCGAAAATGTTTTGGCAAGCCGTCATGCGACGTAAACGGCAGTCTCGCGATTGGACTCTCCCGGCGTATCGAGCAAAATATCGACGGAAATTCGGCTGCTCGCCTTAGCGGCGCACCGGTACGGAATTGAGATGGGGATTGCAGGTTCCGAAAGAGCTGGGAGGCAACATGCGCAGGAGTGTCAGAAACTGGTTCGCAGTTTTGCCATTGGGCGTGCTGATCGCCGTGATCACATGGTCCACATCGAGCGCGGCGCAAGATGCCGTTAACCGCATGCCGGCGGCATCTCGTCAGGCATCCGCCGAATCGAGCGCTTCCGTGAGCGAGTTGGCAACGGACTCACTAAGTGACTCAATTCGGCAGTTACGCGAACAAGTTCGCGAGTTGCAGGTGGCAGTCGCTGGATTACGTTCTGATTCGGAGCGTGCCCGTTCGGAAACGACGGAATTGCGCCGTGAACTCGACCAAGTACGAGCAGAAACTGCACAACGGAAACCCGAGTTGCTGGAAGCATTGTCTAAGCCCGTGGTTGCAAATCCCGTGACGGCGGGAAATGCGCTGGAGGCATTGCAAACTCCCGCGCCGAACCGCGCCATCACAAATCAAACAACGGGCAATGATCAGAACAATCAGGAGGATCAGAGAAAGAGCGAACGTGTGGCCAGCCTCGAAGAGGAGTACCAACTGCTGAGTGGCAAGGTCGACGATCAGTATCAGACAAAAGTGGAAAGCGCATCGAAATACCGCGTGCGCCTCTCAGGCATTGTTTTGATGAATCTCTTCAGCAATCGAGGGGCAGTAGACAGCATTGATATTCCCTCGGTCGCCTATGCCACGCCGCCGGGAGATTCCGGAGGCAGCTTTGGAGCGACGTTGCGGCAGTCGGAGATCGGCTTCGAAGTATTCGGCCCCACGGTTGCGGGTGCGAAGACCAAGGCGGATTTGCAACTCGACCTGGGTGGAGGTTTCGCCTACGCTCCAAACGGGGTCGACTTCGGGTTGATGCGGTTGCGGGCCGGCACCATGCGAATGGATTGGACAAACACCTCGCTTGTGGTTGGGCAAGATGCGATTTTCTTCTCGCCAAATTCACCGACGTCGTTCGCTTCGCTCGCGATTCCGGCTCTTTCTGAGTCGGGGAACCTGTGGGCGTGGGTGCCGCAGATACGGGTGGAGCACCGAGTGACTTTGGGCGACGACTCGAGCGTCACGTTCCAGGGAGGGATTCTTGATCCCCAGGCCGGAGAAGTGCCCGCCACTGCGTCAGGCTCGAGTTATGACCGGCAAGCCGGCCCCGGGGAAGCCTCGCGTCAACCGGGCTACGGCACACACATGGCGTGGACGCGGAATGTTTTCGGACAACAGTTGCGGGTGGGCGCCGGAGGCTACTACTCCCGGCAGGATTATGGATTCAATCGTAACGTGGATGGCTGGGCCGGAATGACGGACTTTGAACTGCCGCTCAGTCCTCAGTTTTCGTTGAGCGGAGAGTTTTATCGTGGACGCGCCATCGGTGGACTGTACGGCGCGTTTGGACAAAGCGTCTTATTTAATGGCGATCCGACACTGGCCGGCACGGAAGTGCAACCGTTGAACACGATCGGTGGCTGGGCCCAATTGAAATACCGCCCTGCGAGTAAATGGGAGTTCAATGCCGCGTTTGGCATCGATAATCCCTATGCCAGCGATCTGAAGTACTTCCAATATCCCGTGTCGTACGGAGATGCGACGCTGGCGAGAAATCGCGGAAGCTTCGTGAACATGATCTACCGTCCACGATCGGACCTCCTGTTTTCGGTTGAGTATCGACGCCTGACAACGTATTCGCTGACCGACGGCGGGAACAGCGCCGGGCAGCTTAATTTGATGATGGGTGTTCTTTTCTAACGAATGGAAGAACGATGAAGAAGCCGCGGCACCGTCGGTTTCAGACGGGCCAAAAGCCGTGAGCGGGTAAGTGAGCCATGTTGGGTGAATGAGCGATGTTGGGTGAGCGAGCGACGATGAGCGGTAGAAGAATCCTGATTTGGATTGCGATGTTGTGTGCCGCCGCGTCCGGATTGCACGCGCAGGCAACTGCGGACCGCGCGACGCTGCGAGCACGCGTCCAGGTGGCCGGCGCGGGCAGGTCGCGACACAAGTCGATCCCCGGCACGGTTGTGTGGCTGACGCCGATTGCCGGAGGCATCAGAAGCGCCGCCGCGGCGCCCATGCTCGGCGCGTCCACAGACGCTCCAGCGAACCCTGCGCAGATCCCGCGACTGGTGCAAAAGGACAAGAGTTTTGAGCCCCACATCCTGGTGATCCCGGCCGGGTCCGTGGTGGAGTTTCCCAATCGCGATCCTTTTTTTCATAACGTTTTTTCACTTTTCGAGGGAAAGCGTTTTGATCTCGGTCTGTACGAGGCGGGCACCACTCGAACGGTGCGATTCGACCGTCCGGGAATCAGCTATATTTTCTGCAATATTCACCCCGAGATGAGCGCGGTCGTTCTTACCATGGCCACACCGCTGTATACCGTTTCCGACGCCAACGGGCACATCGTACTGGCGGGTGTTCCCTACGGGCGCTACCTGTTGCACATCTGGAGTGAGGGCATGGGTCCGGAAAGCACACCTCCGCCAGCGCGCGAGATCACGATTGCCGCGGGCGCCATCTCTTTGGGGGTAATTCGAGTTCTGCAAGCCAATCAGCAAACCATGGTGCACAAGAACAAATATGGCCGCGACTACGACGATCCCACGCCCAATAACTCCGTTTACGAGCAGCAACGCTAGACAATTTGAAGGGATACAAAAAAGGCCACCTGCTTTCCGGTGGCCTTCGCAAGACGTTCCTCCCTGTTCATTTCTTTTGCATATTCATTTCTATCCAGGTCCTCGACCGCTTGCGATTATTTGAAATCGATCACCCCGAATGTACCCGCCAGATTTCCATACGGACCAGCGGTGAAGAAGAGCTGATTGGTCCGGCCGTTGCCACTCGCTCCTCCGCCAAACTCAATTCCCCAGAGCTGGTTGACAACGATCGTTTTGCCGTTGGTGTCTTTGACGGTACCGACGAACTGACCGCTTTGCAGATTAAAAGCGTTGATGGTGCCGCTGTTGGTGTTGTTTGAGACGAGCAGAGTGTTGCTCAGCGGCCCGAAATTTGTAGGCGCTACCGCGAGACCCCAGGGCTGATTCAATGGCGGTCCCTGCGCCAGCGTCTTTACAAATGTCCCGTCCTCCCGGAAGACATCGATATAGCCTCCCGGAGCCTCATCCGCCTGGGCAAAAGCCACGTACACCAGGCCGTTGATGTCCTGAATGCCGAACGGCGCGTAGCCGGCCGGTAGCGTGCTGTCGGTGAACGAGGTCACCAGGTTGAAGTTTCCGTCGTAGACATCGACTTTGTTATTGGCCAGATCGGCGGCATACAGAAAATTTCCCGACGACCCGCTCGAAATCGCCAACCCCGTGTACATCGCTCCCGTCGCCGAGTTATTCACGGCGATGATCGCCTGGTTGGGATTGGACTGCGGCGCCCATCCGCTAATTGTCCCGTCTAGAGTCGCGAAAATGAAAAGCGATGACCATCCCTGCACGAGAAATTTTCCGGACCCGTTGAAAATAATTCCCGTTGGCTGGCCCGGGCCGGCCGAAGCGGACGGAATCAATACCTCCAGGCCTTGCTTGACACCCTGTCCATTGTAGATTGTCGACCAACCCGCCCCCTGGTCGCTGACCCAGAAGGGACTGCCGGAGCTGCGCGCGAGTCCCCACCCATTGACCTGCAGGGGATCCATGTACTTTGCCGTCTTTGCCTGGTTCGAATCCAGATTGATGAGATGGTACTGCGCGAAGGCCGTCCCCGACGCCAACATGAGCGCGACGCCGAAACAAATCGTGAAAGCGATCTTGTGATGCTGCATACAAAGTCCTCCTTGAATTGTGCGAGCCGGAGTCGAAAGCGAATAAATCGCGGAGCGCATGACACCGGAGGATGCTTTCTTGTTCCGGCTCGCAATCGAATGCTAGTGGCGGAGCGTTCGGCAGGTTGTCAACGCCGTGTCATCTATTTGCATAATTCTTGCGGGAAGACGGTCATCGCGAGCGACGCTGCGGAAGCCCAGTCCTACGACGTTTCGGCAGAAGATGTGGATCGCCATAAGTCCTAAAGTCCCACGATATGGGGTTTGTTCCGAAGCAAGCTAACGGAAGATCGGTATGGACCGCTCGGGCGCCACCCCGCAAAATCGCAATCGAGGCCGTCCGATTTCAGCAGATATGCCAAATCCCGCGATTGAGCCTGTCGCCCCTGTTCTCGTTCCTGAAGAAATGGTCGAAGAAGCTGAGGTTCTGCAGGCGTCTATTAAGGCCGGCACGGTTGCACAGATTGTAGTTGCAGCGATCGCAGTCATCGGGTTGATTTACTTGCTGAAGTTTGTTCTCGTGACGGCGATGGTTTCCGTCTTATTGGCATATGTGTTTGAACCACCTGTGAAATGGCTGGCACGGTTTCGCATTTCCCGGGGCTTCGGAGCTCTCATTGTGGTGCTGTCAGCACTTGCCCTGTTTGGCGCCCTGGCATTCTATTCTTGCGACAGTGCGATCCAGTTCACCGATCAACTTCCCGCTTATACCGTGCGAATCCGTAACACAATAGGCGACATTCGATTTCGCGTGGACCGGGTCGCTGATCAGGCCCGATCCATCGTCGAATCCCCCAAGAATGAGCCACGGGCGGTGCCAGTCAAAATCGAGCAGGTCCCAGGTATCGCTGGACTGATTTCGAGAAACGGCGAAACCATCCTGGACCTATCGGTGACCATGGGCTTCGTGCCATTTCTCGTTTATTTCATGCTGGCGCTCAAAGATCACACCCACATGGCCACGGTACGACTTTTCCCCAAGGAACATCGGTTGTTGGCGCATCGAACGATCGGCACGATTTCCGCAATGGTTCGCACTTACATCGTCGCCAACGTACTCATCGGTTTGTTGAACTCTCTGCTTTGCACCTTGATCTTCTGGTTCCTGGGAATCAAGTACTTTTACTTTATCGGCGCGCTCAGCGGATTCATCGGTCTCGTCCCGTACCTCGGAGTGTTCGCATCCTTGTTACCTCCGCTTGCCGCAGGTCTCGACAGCCTCAACCGGACCGGGGTCTTCGTACTGATCATTGCGCTCGTTGGGATCCACGTGGTTACCATGAACGTGCTCTATCCGAAATTTGTCGGAAAGCGCCTGCAACTCAATCCCCTCGGAGTAAGCCTCTCGCTTCTGTTCTGGGTCTGGATCTGGGGACCGATTGGACTGATTTTGGCGATGCCGATCCTGGGGGCAACGAAGATCGTGTGCGACTATGTCGAACCACTGCGCGGCGTGGGACAGTGGCTCGGTGAGTCGCTAAGGTAAGCCGAGTCGCATCGCATACATCCGGATGAGTCTGGATCTACAGCGAACGCGGGATTGAAAGCCCATAACCAACAGCCAGATACTTGCATTCAATTGAAACACCCGTAACAAACAGTTCGATACCTGAATTCGAGGAGTCGGCCCATGCCGGAACGCGAAACGCTGGAACGCGCGCGAGAAGATGCTCGCGAAGGGAAATCACCATCCACACAGGCGGGAGAATTCGTACGCGAAGAGATCCATCATTCGGGAAGGCAAGCACGTGCGGCTTCTCCTCAACAGGCCGTCGCCATTGGTCTTTCCAAGGCACGACGTGCCGGAGTGAAACTTGGCCCGCCGAAAGGGCCCACTTCCTTGCGAAAGAAGGCTGAACGGGATTCCGCAGCAGGGAAAAATCCATCACATAAGAAGTCGCGCACCCGCTCGCGAGCAGTTTCGGGGGCGTTAAAACAAAAACCGAAATCTGCGGCCAGCCACCAGGCCATCTCACGCCAGGCGAAAAGGAGTGCCGCAAAACGAGGTGCCCACGCTCGAAACGACGCGGCGGTAAAAGCCGCTCGCACGAGAAAAGCAGCATAAGTGATCACGCCGGCAATCGCCTATTCCGTGGTCAAACCCGCCACTTACAACTCATAAAACGGAGACGAAACATGAAAGTGAATTCATTGCAGGAGCTTTATGTCGAACAACTCAGAGATCTGTATGACGCTGAGCACCAGATCATCAAGGCGTTGCCCGAAATGATTAACGCGGCCACATCCGTCGAGCTAAAACAAGCATTGACAGAGCATCTCGACGTCACCACGGTCCAGGCGACGCGCCTGGAAAACATATTCACAACGCTCGGACAAAAAGCTAAGGGTGAAAAGTGCAAGGGAATCGCAGGTGTGCTCGATGAAGGAAGTGATTTGGTCGGCAAGGTCAACGAACCTGAGGTTCGCGACGCGGCCATTATCGCCTCGGCACAGCGTGTTGAACACTACGAGATAGCCGGATATGGCACAGCACGCACATTTGCAACTCTCCTGGAAGACGAAGAGGCCGGCAAACTCCTCCAACAGACGCTTGCTGAGGAAAAGGAAGCTGATCAAAAACTGACTGGGCTCGCTGAAGAGATCAACGTGCATGCGGCGGGCAAGTCGGTCGCCAGCGAGGGCCGCGGCAAGTCACCAAGGAAAATCAGCGCAGCCTGAGTTTTTTACTACCCGCCTCCGCGTTCAGGATGCATGCCAGCACTGAACGCGGAGTTTTTTTGCATATACGATTATGCCCGCACCAGCATGAGAACAACCAAAATCACAAGGATCAAGCCCAATCCTCCGCTGGGATAATATCCCCATCCTTGGCTATAGGGCCATGTCGGTAAGGCCCCAAGCAACAGCAGAATCAAGATCACGACCAAAATGGTGTACATAGCGTTTCCTCCAGTTGATTCGAGTAAGCTTCGAAAAAAGGCGAACAATTTGCTCGCCCAACAGACGGTATCCGCACTCCATTTCCCGGTCTATCCAGTGCACGCGGTAGATTTCCACCGGATAACCGGGACGGTAACCTTACAGATCTGTCATCGAAGTCCGGAAGCATGCAGCGACAACTTGAGCGATAACTCAAACGCCGCAGTTTTAGGTCAGCGTCCTGTGAAGTTCCCGCTGCCTAGGGTCGCAGTCATTTCGCTCTCCGTGATGCCAACCCAAACTTTAGAGAGTTTCACCGATTCCTCCGTTTCCCGGCGCTCTCTAGACTGGAGACGGTAGTTTGCTCCTGAGCTCCCCTGACCTCGTCCTTCGTCCATTGAGGAGTGACTGCACACGGCGGCTCTCGCCGGGCCTTTGCAGTTTGACCGACTCGGAAGCCGTCCTTGGTCGTGGGAGCATCTGGTCCCCCCGTACAGGGGCACATGCAAGGTCTAGAAAAGGAGTGCGAGACCGCACCCGGAGATCGAAATGATTCGAAAACTAAAATCGGGACAGTACCGGCTGTACTCACGCAAAAAAAATCCCAAGACCGGAAAACGCCGCAATCTCGGAACATTCGATACGCGCAAATCGGCCGAGGCTCACGAGCCTGCCGTGCAATATTTCAAGCATCACAGTTGACGCCTGCAACGCTCTCCGGCCCGCGAGCATCGAAGCCCAGTTGATGCAAGATTCGCGATCTTGGAAGCAGCCGAAGAGTGGCACAGCCCGCTTCTTTCACGTCCGTAAGCGTTACGAACGATACTTTACCTCACGCGTGGTCGCGCTTTTGTTCTGTGCCATCACTTTCTCTGCGCCGAACTCGCAGGCCTACTCGGTTCTCACCCATGAAGAACTGATTGACCTGGCCTGGGTTGATTCCATCCGGCCGCTGTTGTTAGCAAAATTTCCCGGAGCAACCGAGGAACAACTGCGTGAAGCGCACGCCTATGCCTATGGCGGCTCAGCCGTGCAGGACATGGGCTATTACCCCTTCGGCAAGCAGTTTTTTAGCAATCTGACCCACTACGTACGCAGCGGCGACTTTGTCGCATGGCTCCTGAGCAATGCACGTTCGCTCGATGAGTACGCATTTGCCATTGGCGCCTTGTCGCACTACGTCGGAGATTCCATCGGCCACTCCGAAGCGGTCAATCTCGCAACCGCAGTTGAGTTTCCCAAGCTCGCAAAGGCCTTCGGGCCTTCGGTCACCTACGACGAAAGCCCGCACGGCCATATCCGAACCGAGTTCGCCTTCGACATCGCCGAACTCTCCGATGCCGATTTCCCCTCCGGGGCCTATCTGCGCCATATCGGTTTCAAAGTTCCGCGCAAGTTTCTCGAAGAGGCTTTCCAGAAGACCTACGGGTTCGACATCCACGAAGTGCTGGGACGAGCCCATCCCGCTCTGCGCAGCTACCGGACCTCGGTGCGCAGTTTCATCCCGGCTTTTGCTGAGGCGGAAGTAGTGTTGCATCGGCACCAATTTCCGCCGCATGTCGATTCCGAAACGGACCGTGTTTTTCGTGAGCGACTGGCCAGAACCACTCATGAAGGAAAGTGGAAACAGAAGGGACCGGGAGTCAAGGCGCATCTGCTCGCGGTTCTGGTGTTCGTTGTCCCGAAGATCGGGTCTGCTTCAGACCTAGCCATCAAGATTCCGGACCCGCAAACCTACGAGATGTACCAGAGCAGCGTGAATCACGCGGTGGATATTTTTCGCGACATGCTGCGCAAGCTCGACGACACCGGAGATGAAGTGAAGTTGGCCAACATCGACCTCGATACCGGAAATCACGTAAAGCGAGGAGAATATCCGCTCGCCGACGCCACCTATGCGCAATTGCTCGAGCGCCTCACTTCGAAACCGGACCGCGTCATCCCGGCCAGCACGAAACAGAACCTCATGACGTATTACGGAACCACGGCAGCAATCGACAAACCGAACGCCAAGCGGGATGAACAACTGGCGACGCTCCGAATGATGAAAGCCGGCGACTGACCCCTGTGCGCTATATTCACGGCCGGCCGATCGGCACCATCGAACGCATACAACCATCGGCTGTTCCAGGCTCGTTCGGTCCGAAAGAAAAAGCTCTGATCCGGTGGACCGGCTCGATTCAGATTGCATCAGAGCTATGGCAACTACCGATTCACCAAAGTTCGTCTCCAATCCGAGGTTAAAGCTGACCAGGCTTTGCAATTCACCGAATCGTTGGCACGTGGAGAACCGAACCGTAAAAAAATTGCCCTGACGACAATCTCCGATCAGGTGAGGGAACTCAGCTCGGTGAAAGAACGGTCTGAAGGGCTGGTGGTGATTTGAAGAATAAGAATGAGGTTGTCTGGTGCTTCCCCTCGATGTTGCCGATGCAAATGCAATTGAGAACGCCGCGGCATCGGTCGAACGGGAGTTCGGGCCAATCGACGCCCAGGTCCAGGTGGAGGAACTGGCCGACGATTTCATCCGCGAGTATCGGATCAATGGACGCAAGAGCCTTGAGGATGCAGACACACGCTGGAACAGTCATCTAAAACCGTTCTTTGGCGTTTTGAGAGCCGTTGACGTGACGAGCGAACTGATCGGCACGTGGACGCTAGGCAGCGACAGGGGGCCGCAAATGCGACAGTGAACCGCGAACTTGCGGCGTTTAAGTGGATGTTTCACCTTGGACAACAAGCAACGCCGGCCAAGGTTTTACGGATGCGAGCCTTCCCCAAACTGAAGGAAAACAACGTCCGCAAGGGCTTTTTGGAGGATGCTCAGTACCGCAAGTTGGTGGAAGGCTCCGAATTGTGGTTTCGTGCACTGGTGGAATGCGACGGACTACGGCTGGCGAGTGTCGGAACTACTGGAAATGCGTGTCAGTCAGGCCGATCTCTTGCAGCGCACGATCCGCCTGGAACCCGGAACCACGAAGAACACCGAGGGCCGTGAAGTGGTAATGACGATGCGGTCTGCACGCTGCTCTGTGCTTAGCGTGACAGGCAAGCGCGAACGATTTTGTGTTCACTCATAAGAGAGGAAAACCCGTCCGCGATTTCCATACCACATGGGAAAACTCCTGTGTCCGCGCTGGCGTAGGAAACATCATCTGCGCGAATCGTTCCGCACCGAAGGTGAGTGGCAAGCGCTGCAAACAGCGCAAGACGAAGCGCTCCAAGTACACGGAGATTATCTCCCACGATCTGCGGAGAACCGCAGCGCGTAACCTCCGGCGCGCCGGAATCCCCGAGACAGTGATTATGAAGATCGGCGGATTGAAAATCCGCTCAGTGTTCGAGCGCTAAGCGATCGTCAGCCGCACCGACATGGTGGACGCTATGCGGATGTCTGCAACAGAGGGAGAAGGCGCTCGAAAAGGCCGCAGTCGATATTAGTCACGAAATTGGTCACGTCGCCAGCAGACCTCGGTGCAAGAGCTCCCCACGCTAATGCGCCAAGGTGTTAAAGCATAAGCTAATTAACGCTGGTGCCGGGAGGGGGAATCGAATCCTCCCATTCCAAGGGCGACTTGAAAATACCATCAATGTTGGGAAACTTCAATGCTGATGCGGGCTTGCGGCTCGTTCCTCCAAACTCCTCGAAAACGGCGTCGGGACAATTTCGGGTGATCTGGGGCGATTTCGGCACATGTTTTACTAGCCCAACTTTCGCAGTTGCGGACATTTTTCGGCTTTTTTGTGATGATCTTCGTGCTTAAGTCTTGCGTTTTCATCGTTGGCATTTGAAAAAGCGGCAGAGTGAAGACCAAGTACCTTCCTTTGGGGACGGAGATCTGGCACTCTGCGGTTGTCATGTTTCTGCGCAGCATCCACCGCAAAAAAGACGGCAAGGATCATCGCTACTTCAGCATCGTAGAAAACCATCGCCTCGCTTCCAACAAGACGGTGCAGCGAACCGTTGTCTATCTCGGCGAGATCAACGACGAACAGCAAGCGGCCTGGCGCAAGACGCTGTCGGTGTTCGATGAAGAGCAGCAAGAGTATGCCAACCTGAGTTTGTTTCCTGACGACCGCGAGATTCCCGTCGATGCCGTCGACAGTCTGCAGGTGAAAGTGAGCGGCCTCGAACTGCGGCGGCCTCGCGTTTTCGGGAGTTGCTGGTTGGCGTGCGAGTTGTGGCGGCAACTGGGCCTGCATGAGTTTTGGGACGCTCGCCTGGCGGGATCGCGAGAAGACGTGGCTTGGGAAAAAGTGTTGCAACTGCTGGTGGTGAATCGACTGCTGGATCCAGGCAGCGAGTTTCGCGTGCATCGGCAGTGGTATCTGAGCACGGCCATGGATGTACTGCTGGGAACGGATTTTGCTGTGGCCGAGAAGGATCGCTTGTATCGCTGTCTGGACCGGGTGCTGGAACATAAGCAGGAACTGTTTCTGTGGCTGCGCCAGAAGTGGGCCGATCTGTTTCACGCGGAATTCGAAGTGCTTCTCTACGACCTGACGAGCACGTACTTTGAAGGCGCGATGGAAGAGAACCCCAAGGCCAAGTACGGTCACAGTCGCGATCAACGGACGGACTGTTTACAGGTGGTGATTGCCTTGGTGATCACCACGGATGGTTTCCCGCTGGCCTACGAAGTGATGGATGGCAATACCAGTGATCGCGCCACGCTCCGCGGTTTTCTGGACAAGATCGAGAAGACTTATGGAAAAGCAAAACGGATGTGGGTGATGGACCGCGGCATTCCGAGCGAAGAGATTTTGCGGGAGATGCGGGATCCGGCACGCGAAATCTTCTATCTGGTCGGAACTCCGAAAGGCAAGATTCAACAGTACGAAAAGAAGTGGCTGGATCTGCCCTGGCAGAAGGTGCGAGAGTCGGTGGAGGTGAAACTGTTTGAGCAGGAAGGCGAACTCTATGTGTTGGCCAAGAGTGCAGGAAGACAAGCCAAAGAGACGGCCATGCGCCGCAAGCGTCTGGCCCGCTTATTCAGAAAGCTGCGGGCCATGCGCCGAAGCCTTCCTTCCCGCGACCAGTTGCTGATGCGCTTGGGTGCCGCGAAATCGGCAGCGGGCCGCGCTTTTCAGTTCGTGCACGTGCAAGTGCCCGGGGAAGACCAGGAGGTAACGCGGGAGACATTCCAGTTTCATGGGGACAAGAAAAAGCTCCAAGAAGCGGAATGGCGTGACGGACACTACTTGCTGCGCTCCAACCTGACCGCTGGAGATCCCAGCGTGCTGTGGGCGCGCTACGTGCAGCTGACGCAGATCGAATCGGTTTTTCGATCGCTCAAGAGCGACCTCGCCATACGCCCCATCTACCATCAATTGGAACATCGCGCCGACGCGCACATTCTGATCGCCTTTCTCGCCTACTGCTTGCAGATCACCCTCAAGCATCGCCTACTGCCGCACGCTCCGGGGTTGACGCCTACGGCGGTGCTCGAGAAGTTGGCAGAAATCCAAATGATCGACGTCTGGATTCCGACCGTCGATCAACGGTGGTTGATTCTGCCGCGCTACACCCAACCTTCCTCCGACACCAAGCTGCTCATCGAGAAGCTGCGACTGGAGTTGCCGAGCCAGCCGCCACCGCGCCTCACTGCGCAAAAAGAGAGTAACGAAATCGAGGTCGAGATCGCCCGTTAGTTGGCGCGTTTGTGGTGAAGACCTTTCGATAGCCTCAACTGATTCCAAAGCACTTAACCGGCCCAGAAGTGCCCAACTGCGAAAGATCGGCTAGGAAATCCTAGGATAGATTCATCCCTCAAGGGCACGCCAGCGCCGACCCTGCGTGAAGGCAAAACTCGACTACCTGTTTCCTAGTAGGTGGTGGGAGATGAAAATGAACTCACGTAGTACAGCTATTTCGCAATCTGATGCAGAAACTCGACACCGCCGAGAAGCACGTGAGAAAAAGCCCGTCAGAGAATGGACAGCAGCCCAACGCCGCGAAGCTTTCCTTGAGCTACGCATTGCTGGGCGTCACAAAGCTGAGGCGGGCGTATTGGACGAATGGGAATTGTGCGAAGAATGCCACGAGAACAGACGTGAGCGAGGCACGCGCTGGTGCCAAGCCTGCATCGAGCAGATGCGCCAATACGCAGATTGACGCTCGCATCTCACAGGACGCTCAGTTCACCGTCGCCCCGCCGCAGCATTTCTTGTATTTCTTCCCCGAGCCACAGGGGCACGGGTCGTTCCGCCCGACCTTCGGAGTGCCGCGCCGTGGTTCAATCGTGTGGTTACTGGGACTGACCTGTCGGTGCGAGCGGAAATACCGATACGCCCCCAACAGCCCAGCCGCCATGTGCACGATAACTTCTTCGCGCTTCTCTGGGTTGATCGGCTTGGGGCGCATCTCCGGGTCTTCGTCGTGCTCGTGGCACAGCATCATCATCGGGATCAGGCACCCGCCGTGCTCCTCGTCGTTGACAAGCTCAGCCCAGCCGTCGTGACGCATGCCCGTGCCCCGCATGAAGCCACGAGCCCAGTCGTTGCCCTGCGCCGTGCCGTCCTCGTCCTCCAGCAGCAGCGGTACGTAGACCTCGCCCTTGAACAGCGTCCCGGCGATGTCGTTCCAATGCCGCATCATCAATCCCAGAATTTCATTGGCTTCGTCGAGGCTCGTGAACTCGCAGGCGTCCGACATCTCGCCGCCGAAGACCTCCCTGTAGTATTCGCTTGGCATAACGGTCTCGGGTCCCGCGATCAGGGCGGCGAAGAATCCGTCGAGCGCCTCGACGTTCATCGCCCTGCCGCCCTTGCAGCTTTTGAGGAAGTCCCCGAGGTGGCCAAGTTCGGCGTCGGTCAGCGGCTCGTTCTGGGTGAAAGTCCGCACTGGGAGTCTCGGAGTATCGCCAATAACCGTTTACGATACCACCCTCGATTGGCTGGCGGTCTACGATTCGACAGCACTTCCCTCTGTGCTCCTCTTGCCCTTCAGACTCGCCAGCAACCCCGAATATCGCCTTTGTGGACGGTCATTGCGGACCGCGATGCCCAACGCCTTCTTCTGCCCGATCAGCACGAGCAGCCGCTTGCCCCGCGTGATCCCCGTGTAGATCAGGTTGCGTTGCAGCAGCATGTAGTGCTGAGTCGCAAGAGGGATCACCACTGCCGGGAACTCCGATCCCTGCGACTTGTGGATCGTGATCGCGTAAGCCAGCGAAATCTCGTCCAATTCCCCGAAGTCGTACTTGACCAGCCTCTCGTCGAAGCGCACGGCGACCTGCTGCTCGACGGCATCGATTCGCTCGACGATCCCCACGTCGCCGTTGAACACGTCCTTGTCGTAGTCGTTCTCCGTCTGGATCACCTTGTCGCCTATCTGGAATCGCCATCCGAATCGCTCGACAAAGGGTTGACCGGGATGGGTGGGGTTCAATACCTTCTGCAAGGCTGTGTTCAGTTCGCGCACACCGAGCGATCCACGGTTCATTGGGCAAAGAACCTGAACGTCGCGGATCGGGTCGAGACGAAAGCGTTCTGGAATTCTCTCCTGCACCAGCTTGACCAGCGTTGCCACGATCTTCTCCGGGTCGTCACGCTCGACGAAGTGGAAGTCGGAACTCGGGTCGGCTCCCCGCATATCGGGCATCTGCCCTCGGCGGATGCGGTGTGCGTTGGTGATGATATGGCTGTCCGCCGCTTGCCTGAACACTTCGGTGAGGCGAACGACTGGCACGCCGCCGCTTTCGATCAAGTCTCCAAGCACCGTGCCCGGTCCCACGGACGGAAGCTGGTCCACGTCCCCGACCAGAACCAATCCGGTACGATTCGGGAGAGCCCGCACCAGCGAGTGCATCAGCGGCACGTCCACCATCGAGGTTTCGTCAACGACCAGAAGACCGCAGGCGAGCGTGTTCGATTCGTTTCTGCTGAACCGCCCAGTTGCGGGATCAATTTCCAGCAGGCGGTGGATCGTCTTCGCTTCCATGCCCGTGGTCTCCGTGAGCCGCTTCGCCGCCCGTCCAGTTGGGGCGCACAGCAGGCACTTGACGCCCTTGGCCCGCAGGATCATCAGGATCGAGTTCACTAGCGTCGTCTTGCCCACGCCCGGTCCTCCGGTGATGACTACGACCCGGTTTCCGAGAACCGTCTTCAGCGCCTCGCGCTGGCTAGGGGCGAGCGTTTTCCGAGTCCGTTGCTCGCACCACGCGACCGCCTTCTCGAAATCAATCGGCGGATAGATCAACTCCGCTTCCGCTAGGCTCTTGATCCTTGCCGCGATGCCCTCTTCTGCCCTCCTGAGGTGCGGCAGGAAGATCAGGGGCTCGCCTTCGATCTCCTCCAGCAGCAGGGAGCCGCCCGTTAGCATCTGCGACAACGCCTGCTCGACTGTACCTTCCGGCACCTCCAGCAGCTTCACTGCCGCCAGCTTGAGTTTCTCCAGAGGCAAAGCGCAATGTCCGTCCGAAGTCGCTTCCAGCAGCACGTGGTCGATGCCCGCCCGTGCCCGATTGAGCGAGTCTCTCGGAATCCCGACCTTCTGCGCGATCTGGTCGGCGGTGGCGAAGCCGATCCCGTAGATGTCCTTCGCCAGCATGTACGGATTGCTCCGCACCTTCTCGATTGCCTGCTCGCCGTAGGTCTTGAAGATTCGCACCGCCCGGCTCGTGCTCACGCCGTGGCTGTGCAGGAACAGCATGATTTCGCGGACTTGCTTTGCCTCCTGCCAAGCGTGCGCGATCCGCTCCCGGCGTTTGGGGCCGATGCCATCGACCGTTTGCAGTTCGGCGGCTCGGTTCTCGATCACGGCGAGAACCTCGGCTCCGAACCGCCCGACTAGCTTCTTCGCGAGAATCGGCCCGATGCCCTTGACCAAGCCGCTGCCGAGATACCGTTCGATCCCCTCGGCGGTGGTCGGCGGCACGGTCTTCATGGTCGTCGCCTTGAATTGCAGCCCGTGTTCCTTGTCCCTGACCCACCAGCCGTCCGCGCTCAACCATTCCCCTGCCGTCACCGAAGGCAGCGAGCCTATGACCGTTGTGTCATCCCGCTGCCCGCGTGCTTTGACTCGCAGGACACAGAAGCCGCTGTCGTCGTTGTGGAACGTGACACGCTCGATCAGCCCGGAGATTTCTTCGGTCACGGGTCTGCGTTCTGGGATTGCGGCATTCATGTGAGGGGATTCATTTTCGCACGGAGGGCTGGGGCTTGGGTGAATCGTCACGAGCCAGATTTCCGGTGTTTTGGCTCGCATGGGTAGAATCGTGGAGTGTATGGCCTAACCTAAGCCGAAATCGCAACCCTCGTGGACAGATGTCAAAGAAAAACTCGCGGATTTTGACCGGACAGCATTGCTAGGCTTGATCCAGAGCCTCTACAGTGCGCACAAGGATAATCAGACGTTTCTTCATGCCCGCTTTGGCTTGGGCGAGGACGTGCTGGAACCGTACAAGAAGATCATTGATCGGTGGCTTTGGCCTGACGTGCTCCGGAATCAGGACACCTCTGTCTCCCAAGCCAAGCGTGCCATCTCTGATTACAAGAAGGCGGTTGGCGATCCCGAGGGACTGGCCGAGTTGATGGTGTTCTACTGCGAGCAAGCCGCAGGGTTCTGCAGCGACATTTGCACCGATGATGAGGGATTCTTCGATGCACTGGTGCGCATGTTCGAACAGGCCCTTAAGATCGCGAACGCACTATCGGTCGAGCGCCTTGACGACGTTATGACCCGGTTAGATCGTGTGCGGGTCATCGGCCATGAGTTTGGCTATGGCGTCGGAGATGACATGGATTTCCTCTTCTCGAAGTACACCTTGAAGAGCCCGTAAGTCGATTGGGAGTGGATTTGACTGCCCGGAGGGGTTTGGGTCGGCTGGGGCGTTTCATAGGTGCAGGAAGCCTTTTGGACCACCGTGGCGAGCCCTGTGGCAGGGCAAATCAGGGGTTGTCCAGCTTCAACTCGTCGTGGAGCTTCTTCAAGCAGTCACCGAGAGCCACGGCCTCAGGATTGAGATCGATCTTGGTTAAGACACCGGGCGTATGATGACCGAAGTGGCATGGAGCGCACTGTTTGTTCTATGTGCCGAAGCGCCATAACTACATCGCTGTCTGGCAGGATGAACTTCGCCGCATCGTGAAGAGGATAAAACCGCAGCATACCTGCACGCCCAACTGGGAAAAAGATCACTCGGAAGCCCCCAACTCGACTTCGACGAGTTGACGCCGATGCAGCGGGATTTGATCCGCCGCATGAGGGCGGTGGACGACGACCGGAAGTTTTAAGCAGAGTGGACGCAGCATCGACTGCTTCTTGGGCGCTCTCGCCGATCTTCCTCCAAATCTCTCTTCCGTTGTCGTAACGATGGACGTAGAAGTTCCCCTCAGGATGATGTTCCGCCTTGCCCTTGACGATCACCCAATCAGGTCTGATCTTTCCGTTCTTCGCGAGGGCGGGCTTGCAGTATCTCCATCGTCCGTTCTTGAGGCGCACGTACTTCCAGACGGAAACTCGTCTGTTCATGGGCGGTTCCTTTCCGCCCTTGGAACGTATCCCAAAATACTAGGGAAGTACTAGGTAACGACGGTAACCTATTGACTCCAAAAGTGCTGGTGCCGGGAGGGGGAGTCGAACCCCCAAGGGCCGAAGCCCGGCGGATTTTGAGTCCGCTGCGTCTGCCAGTTCCGCCATCCCGGCCAAGTGGTAGATGACTGAAACTAGAGCTTAATTCACTTTTCTCCCGTTGTCATCTCGCGCCGTTTTGGGAGTAATGAACTCCTCGATTCTCCCTGAATCCGTACACGATAAAAATCCGTATGAAACGTTTCCCGCCGTTTCCGCACTATCCGAGTAGTGGAATGCATCGCGCAGTGCGGCGATGACCCACAGTTTGGGACTCCAAGCGGGAAACTCCCGTTGGAATCCAGTAAAGTGCCGGAGCCGACGGGGAAGCGGCTCCGGCGCTTTGTGATCTTCTTCTCCAGACGGAACCGGTCAGTTCGTTCGTCCCAAAATACCAGGACAAAATTTACAGGAGATTCACTCTTCCCTGTGCATGCCGCCCGCCCCATTTCGCCCACCGGACGCCGCCGCCGCGGCCACACAGCTCTAAAACGCTCCTCGGCTCCCCTACTCACTCTAGTACCCAAAAACACCCGCACTACGCCGCCCCAGGTGCTAAACTGTCTGCCACTTCCCGACCCCCGGGGTATGTTCTTGGAATTCCACTCCTTTGACGAGTCTTATGTAGAGCGGCTGCGGGCAGGGGACTTCTGCACCCAGGAACATTTCGGAAAGTATTTCAGCGAGCTGATCCACATAAAGTTGCGTTCGCGGCTGCCCTCGCGCGACGCCATCGAGGATGTTCGTCAGGAAACCTTTGCCCGATTTTTTGTCGCTCTCCGCGAGGGCAAAATCCTGCACCCCGAGCGCCTGGGATCCTTCGTAAATTCGGTTTGCAACAACGTGTTACTGGAACATTATCGCGCGACCACGCGCCACGGCTCTTTGGACGATGATGACGCTGACGAATCGAGAGACCTTCCCGCTCCGTCAACCGACGTGCTGGGTTCTCTGGTCGCCAAAGAAACGGAAAACAAGGTGCGTGAAATCCTCGAGCAGCTTCCCGAACGCGACCGTCGGCTCATGCGCGAGGTTTTCCTCGAAGAGCGTGACAAGGACGAGGTGTGCCGCGATTTCGGTGTCGATCGCGAGTATCTGCGGGTATTGCTGCATCGGGCCAAGAAATCGTTCAAGTCTTTGTATCTGACAAATAATGATTCGCCGGAGTTTACTCCGGCGTGAAGTCTGTGCAACGGCCAAGCGTGCCGACGCACTATGTAGATATATGAGGGGGCATTCAATGGACCACGACGCAGTGGTTCGTCAAAAAATCACGGAAAGATATCTGCTCAACGAGCTTGATCCCGCCGCTCGGGACGAATTCGAGGAGCATTTTTTTGACTGCCAGGAGTGTGCCCGCGACGTTCGTGCCGGTGCCCTGTTTGTCGCGCAGAGCAAAATTGTGCTGGCGGAAAAATCTGAACCGGTGGTCTCTACCGTGCCTGCCGCCGCTCCCCTCCCAGTCAAACCGGGGTGGCTTGCCGGCTTGCGTGCCTCGTTGCGCCCCGCTGTTGTCGTACCGGTACTGGCTTTACTCCTGGCCGTAATCGGATATCAGAATCTGGTGACCTACCCGCATCTCGAGCAGGCGCTCAACAACCCTCAGGTCCTGCCGTGGGCGCCCGTGAATGTTGGCACTTACGGCTCGGGCGGTCCGGTGGTTACGGCTCGTTCGGGCGAAGGCTTCCTGCTTTTCGTCAGGATCCCTCCCGATGGCAGCTACTCTCATTACACCGCGGAGTTATATAATCCTGCCGGCAAGCTGCAATGGTCGCTCACCATTCCGGCCACGTCTGGGCAGGATCAGTGGCCGCTCCAGATTCCGGGCGCAAACCGCGAAGCAGGAAATTACATCTTGGTCGTTCGTGGAGTTACCGCGGCAGGTGATAGCAAGGAAGTCGGTCGGGCATCATTCGAATTGCAGATTCAGAAGTGAAGGTCGAGAAGTGAAGATCCAGAAGTAACCTCAAACGGGAGGAATCAACCACATGTCCGCCAGTCCGAAATCGCCCGGCCCAGTCCTCGAACGATCACACATCTACCATGCGGAAGCCCACATCTTCACCGGCCACCTGGAACATCCCATCAAACAGCCGATTGAGCCTTATGGCCGCGTTGTCCTTGAGAATACTCGCCGCGAAACCCTCATCACTCAATCCGTCGGCGAGACGAATATCGAGGGGTTGATCTCCTTTAAAAAGGGACACACTCGCGTTGTCGGCACCCATGTCCAACACAAAACAGATATCTTCGGCAACGATCACGCTGGCTGGGTCACGCTGTCAACCGCGGTGCTTGAGGGATTTAATGTCGTCGACATCATTACCGTAGATCGCGTGGTGGCCCAGGTTTCGACCGAACATCCGATGACGAACGGCCACGTGCCCAAAGTGACGTTCCTGGGCACGCGTTTCGAGAATCTGCGGATCGGCGGATATCCCGTCGAGGTGCAACTCGATCTCGGCATTTGCGGCAGCAAGCCCGAAGATGACCGATCCTATCTGCAAGAGCGCGCCTTTCTCGATCGTGTCGGGCGGCAACTGGACGGCGTCGCCGATGCCAAGGACCTTCCCGAAGGCCTCGCCAACAAGTACGGTGCCGAGATCGCCTATATCGACGATCTCAAGAAACGCGCCAACGGGGATGCGCAAGGCGAGCGAAACGGCTACTCTAAGCTGCAATGCTCACTGGTCAAAAGCATCGGGCCGATTCCGATTCCCGGCGTCAGAACCTTCGGGAACCTCATCTTTATCCCGAACTTTGGAACGGTGGCTTTGGCCGAACTCGAAGTCGGCATCGGTCCCAGCCATGGTGGCGGCTTTTCGCACGCGCCAGACGGGTCGTCGCCAACTCCCAGCGACAGCAACTACTTCACGCTGAACATGCTGCGCATGAAGCTGGGCTGCCCGGTTGGTGGGACGGCAGACGGCGGCGGGGCTTCGTCCAACGGCGTAACTCATCCGTAACGCGAGAGCTGACTGTAGGTATTACCCAGCCAGTTAGTGCGGCACGCATGAAGGCACCGAACTGTTATTGCATGTGGAGTTATTCCGGGATGAGATCCCCGCCAGGCTCAACTGAGCCTCAAAAGGAGACAATTCCCATGGGCTCCGATCGCAGACAGTTTTTCAACCAGTTGGTCAATCTCGGCGCGTTGTCCAGTTTGGCGGCGATGCTCCCCTCGGATGTTTTGCAAGAGTTGAGAGCAGCATACTTGGGGAGACGCCAGCCGCCGGGCTGCCGGTACAGGCAGGCGGCACCACTCGAACTCACACCTTTCACGCTCACGCGCAAATCTTACGCTCGGATGCTGGGCATCCACTGATGAACGACCTTGGGAACCAGGGCCTCATCCGATTGCCTGATGAGGGTGGTTTCCGCTCCCAATTCCTCGAAAGCTACCGGTCGGGAGATGGCGTCTCCTTCAAATCGGCGTATATGCACGTGGCCGGAACCCGCAGCTCCAAAGTCGGCTACGGCTGGGTGACGCTGGCGACCGCGCTCGTCACTGGCTTAAATGTGCATGACACCGTCACAGCCGATCTCGCGTTCCTACAACTCTCGATCGAACATCCTTTGGTGGGTTATGTGCCTTCTGTTTCCTTCCTCGGAACACGGTTCGAGAACCTGCGAATTGCCGGACGCGCGATTGAACCTGTATTCGACCTCGGAATCTGCGATCCCAAGCCCGACGACGACAAGCCTTATCTTCAGGACGCCGGATTCCTCGACCGTGTTTCTCAGCAGAACGAACGGATCAATAACCTGCCGGGGCTTCCCGATTGGGCGCGTGCGCAGTACCATGACTCTGCCGCAATAGGGCAGGCAGGCAAGGTTCAATGCTCGTTAGTCACCAATGTGGAGGGGGCTGCGCCGGGCACGTCGTTCGGCCATTATCGTCGAAGTGCCTGGCTTTGGCAGAGTGTCTTTGGCCAAGCTAACGGTGGACCGTGCATTCCACATGGCGTTGGTCGATGTAAATGGCGGTCCGGGAGGCGTTCAAAGTTTGACCGTCCCGAGCGGATCGAGCAACGGCGACACAAAGCCGTAGCTGCAATCCTCTCCTTTCTAATCCTCCTCTGCGGGCTAGCCTGTTCACGGGAGAGCCCGCAGGCTTCCTTCGATCACGCCTACGGGGACTTTGCGCACGGCGATCTGAGACAAAGCCAAGAGGAAGCCAACCGAGAATACCTGCGGTTCAATAACTCGAGCCCGGAATGGGCTTGGAGGTTCAGGATACTGGAAGCAGAATCTCTCCTGTGGCAAGGGATGTATGCGCAGGCGCTGACGACCCTTGGCTCCCCACCGGCCCGACCCGACAACAAGGATTTACTCATAGAAATCCTTGCGATCGAAGGCGCCGCCCATGCCCACCTGCACCAATTCCCTCAGGCCGAGGAAGAGCTCGAGCAGGCCACCCAGATGTGCCAAGTATCCTCGGAAGCGACATGCGGCGATGTCATCCGGGCCCGCGGCAGCTTGGCTGTACAACACGGTCAGATTGAGGCCGCAGGGCAGCTGTACGGACAATCATTAAGATTCGCTCACGCCCACGACGATCATTTCCTCGAGGAGACCGCCCTCCTCAATTTGGGCTTGATCTCGCTGCGGGAAGGGCGCTTTGACGAGGCAATCGATTGGACCAATGCTGCATATCAGGCTGCAACGATCTTGGGGGCAGAAGGCGAGGCGCAAGCGGCTCTCGGCAACCTCGGCTGGGCCTATTACAATCTCGGCGACTCTGAAAAGTCGCTGGAGCTGTCCCTTGCCGCCGAGAAGGGTGCGAATCACGTCGGCGACGTTGCCGATCAGTTGTCTTGGATCACGAATGCCGGATACGTCTATGCGGGCCTAGGCGATCTCGCTCGCGCCAAACAGTCGTACCTGAAAGCACTCGGCCTCGCCACCAAGATCGGCGGCAAGGAAAGTATCTACAACGCGCTGCGGGCGTTGGCTCTCGTTGAGGTCGCGGAGGGGAATCTGGAGGAGGCGAACAAGTACGCGGACCAAGCCATTGCCATCGCACGTGCTGACAACAATCGCCTCGATGAACTCTATCCGCTCCTGGTCGAGGGATTGATTGCTGCCCACTCGCACGATGAAGCGCAGGCCGAACGCATATTTCGCGAGGTCGATCAGGACAAGACCGCGAACGCATCGTTGAGACTGCGCTCGGAGCACGCACTTGCGCGATTGTATGAAGACGAGAATCGCGCGGACGCCGCCGATCATGAATATCGGACGGCTCTGGCGACCTTCGAAGCGGCGCGATCCTCGTTGCGGCGTAACGATTCGAAGTTGCCATTCTCAAATAATGCGTCGCGCATCTACGACGATTACATTCACTTTCTCGTTTCGCGTGGAAAGACCGGCGAAGCTCTGCGTTGGGCCGACTACAGCCGCGCTCGCACTTTAGCCGAAGGATTGGGACTGCTCGCCAACCGGCCCTATGCCGGCCCTCCGCCGCTGAACCCGCAGCAAATTGCGCGGCGAGTTGGCGGCACCGTTCTCTTCTATTGGCTAGGGGGTACGCAGTCGTATTTGTGGGCGGTTACGCCACAGAAAACCAGCTTGTTCACGCTTCCTCCTGGACCCGAAATCGACGCATCCGTGCAACGATATAGCAGGACCCTTGGCGGCCCGCAGGACGTTCTTCAAGCCGCCGATCCCGACGGCCAATCGCTTTACCGCACGCTGGTTGCGCCGGCGCAAACGTTGTTTAAGAAAAACGAAAAGGTATTTATTGTTCCGGATGGCAGCCTGAACAACCTGAATTTCGAAACGCTTCTCGTCCCCGAGCGTAAACCGTCCGAATCGTCTTTGACCGAAGCCGGCCTCCCCGAAGCGGCGCTGCACTACTGGATTGAAGACGCCACCGTCGCCGATGCCAGTTCATTGCGAGTCCTGAGCGCATGGCGTGCCGACGCAGCCGTAGGCAAGCGCGGTCACCGCCTGCTTCTGGTCGGGAACAGCGTCGCTCCGAACGACCAGTATCCTGAACTCCCCAAGGCCGCCGCTCAGATGGAAAGTGTAGCCAGACATTTTCCTGCAAACGAAGAACGAGTATTTGCGCGCGATCAGGCTACTCCGGCTGCATATCTGGACAGCGATCCAGAGCAGTTTTCCTACATCCATTTTGTCGCGCACGGAACGGCCAACCGCCTGAGTCCGCTCGACTCGGCAATTGTTCTTTCGAGGACGCCGCCAACCGTCCAAACTTTGTCGAAAGCCGGCCCAGTGCAGACCCCGACCACTTCCGAATCCGAATCTTTTAAGCTCTACGCCCGCGACATCATTCGTCACCCCTTGCACGCCGACCTGGTCACTATTTCAGCGTGCTATAGCGCCGGCGAACGCACCTATGCCGGTGAAGGACTGGTCGGGCTTTCCTGGGCTTTCCTCAGAGCCGGCGCACATAACGTCGTCGCCGCTCTGTGGGAAGCGACAGACGTTTCTACCGAGCAGCTTATGGATAAGTTCTACGATGAATTGAATAATGGAGCAAAGCCGGACGTCGCTCTCCGCGACGCCAAACTATCATTGTTACGGAACGGCAGATTCCGCAATCCGTTTTACTGGGCGCCTTTTCAACTCTATGCGGGATCGTGATTCCCGCGTTCTATTCCTTCCGGGACGTGTAGAAATAATACTCGGTCGAGTAGGCGCTTCTCACCTCCCTACCATTCGACGATGCGTTGCACTCGCCCGCCTTTGGCGGCAGGCCGCCATGCGTGTGGATTCGTTGAATGGTCGTGACGCGCGCTAAGATTCCCTCGCCAGTATGACTAGCCGCCGAAAGCAGCAGCCACGGGACCGCGTCGTGGTCCGGCGCATCCAGTTTGGTGATGACCTTACCCGTCACTACGCTTCCGTCGACATCCTTCCACGTCGGTCCGGCGAAGTGGTGTATGACCTTGTTCCCGGCCTCATCGGTCAGATTCGCATCCGGCGCCTTCAGCACCCAAGCCGGATTCTGCCCCATGTCTGCTCGGCAAACATAGATCTGCACGCCAGTTCCATGCGTCGCCAGAATTACTTCTTCGTTCGCAGGCGCTTTTAAAGCCTCAGGCGTGTTCGGACGCGCTGGTCCCGCGCCCAGCGCGACAAAAAGCATCATGGTTAAACCACTACTAAGAATCAGATTTCTCATCTCTGCCCTTTCAGTTCAGCCTCACCCAGGTCAGCATCAGCAGCAGCTCCTCCACCAAACTCACCTAGAAACCAGCCCCTGCCGTGATGGTCTTCCCTTCCACGCATTCATATGCCCGCCCGGCCGCGAGATTCTTGTATTCTTCCGTTTTTCCGCTCGGCCATTCGATCACCAGACGATCGATCCTGTCGCGCTTTCCCAACCCGAAGGTCACGGGCAATTCCGATTGCGATAGGTAGCTCGATCCGCCTTTCACCAGACGCGACTGGCTCGAGATCCCATTCCATGCCTCGTGATAAATCGTCACCGAAGCTCCAATGGCATCTCGATTCGATTTGGTTCCCACCAGGCGAAACCGTATGCTTTGGTTTCCGGCGGTTTGGTCGTTTCGGTACAGATAGGCCGGACCGTTGTTCGTCGTCATGAGCACATCCATATCGCCATCCCGATCGAAATCGGCGTAAGCAAGCCCGCGCCCGACCTTTGGCTGACTGAAACCGCCGCCGACTTGATCGGCGACATCAACAAACGTTCCCTTCCCGCCGTTCAGAAAAAGTTGCGGTGGTTGCGCATATCCGACGCCGCTGACGTTGCGCACTGTATCGTCAATATGTCCGTTCACGACCGCCAAATCGAGCGCGCCATCCAGGTTGGCATCGAGAAACACGCATCCGAATCCCAGCTTATCTTTCGAAGCGGGCCCGACTCCGCTCTGCATCGCCACGTCCACATAATTCCCGCCGCTCGAAAGCCGGTACAGCCCGGTCATCTCGTTATCGAAATTTGTGATGGCCACTCCCGGATTCCCCGAATTGTCGAAGTCAGCTACGTCCACGCCCATGCCGGCGCGGGCTCGACCCTCCGCGGAAAACGCAATGCCCGCTTCCACGGCGATATCTTTAAAAGTACCGTTGCGCTGATTTCGGTAAAGCTTATTCGGCTGCGTGTCGTTCGTCACCAGCAAATCGGGCCAGCCGTCGTGATCGTAGTCGAGCATGGCCACACCCAGCGACTTCGAACTGCTGTCGAAAATTCCGCTGGTCGCCGTCACATCTTCAAAAGTTCCGTTGCCGCGATTGCGAAAAAGCCAGCAGGTCTCTCCGCGATACGCTTCGGGAGTGCAATACGATTTGTGCTTGCCATCGAGGCTGCAAAATACATCGTCCTCGGGAGACCACTTGACATAGTTGCAGACAAACAAGTCAAGCAACCCGTCACGATCGAAATCAAACCATAATGCGGACGTGCTCATCGCGTGCCGCCCCGCCAACCCGCTTGTCTTAGTAACATCAACGAAGGTTCCCTTACCGGTGTTCCTGAAAAGCCGGTTCTGACCGACGCACGTAATCACAATGTCGGGGAAACCGTCGTTGTTGTAATCGCCAATCGCCACGCCCATGCCATACATCTCCACGTCGAGCCCGGCGCTGCGCGTCACGTCGCTGAACGTTCCGTTGCGATTATTGCGATAGAGCTTCATGGTGCTGCGTTGGTGTTTGTGTCCCGGCCAATCGACGCCGTTTACCAGCAGAATGTCTTGCCAGCCGTCGCGGTCGTAGTCGAGGAACGCGCAACCGGCGCCCAGAGTTTCCGGCAGTAGTTTTCCACCGAAGGCGCCGCTGTTGTGTCGGAAATGAACTCCAGCCAGGCTGGTCACATCCACTAGCCGAAAACCCGGATCGCGGGACGCAGGAGCTCCAAAAGCGTCTAAGACGAGCCCTGACATCGAGGTCGTCGCCAGGCCCGCCATCCCCCAGAGGAACGACCGGCGATTCACCGCACGATCTTTCACGGAAGATCGACCAAACCGTTGCGGATCGCGTACACGACCAATTCGGCGGTCTTGTGGGCCCCCAGGGTGTCCATCATATTCGCGCGATGAACCGCGACCGTGTTGGCGCTCAGTTCGAGCACCGACGCAATTTCCTTGTTCGATTTTCCCTCGACGATCATTTGTAGGACTTCGAGTTCGCGGGGGGTAAGACCAGCATGTCGTTTGCCACGCAGCGTGGCGGGGCGTTTGAGTTGGGAGTCAAGCACGGTTTCGCCATTTAGCACTCGGCGGACGGCCACGCCCAGTTCGAGATCGACCGCATTTTTGAGAACATAGCCTCGCGCACCAGCATCGAGCGCCTGCCGCACTAGAGTCTCTTCCGGATGCATGCTGAGCATAATCACCAGAGCCTCCGGATGCTTGCCCAGAATCTGCCGTGTCGCCTCCAGTCCGTTCATCCCGGGCATGGCGCAATCCATCACAATCACGTTCGGATGAAGTTCATCGGCGAGTTTCACTGCTTCAAGCCCGTCGCCCGCTTCCCCCACCACGCTTATATCCGTTTCGTCTTCCAGAATGCGGCGGAATCCTCGGCGCACCAGGGCATGGTCGTCAACCAGCAAAACTGAAATTTTATCCGGCATGCGAATCCAGCTTCTCTCTTGGCACTCGTAATCGAACCACTGTTCCTCTTCCGTTTCCACTTTGCGCGGGCTGCAAGAACTCGACCACGCCCCCCATCAACTCCGCGCGTTCGCGCATTGCGACCAGTCCGATCCCCTGCTTGGCAGCCCGCGCATCAAACCCCTTGCCGTGATCTTCCACCTCGACTTCCAAAGCCTGCGGCAGAAATCGCAGACGCACCCACGCTTCACGGGCTCCCGAATGCCGTGTCAGGTTATTGAGCGCTTCCTGCACCACTCGATAGACATGAATAGCGGCATTGCCGTCGACCGGAAAGGCTTCACCCGATTTCTCATAGAATACGTGAATCCCCGCCTGCCTTTCCACCACCGGCAAATACCAGTCGAGCGTGCTCTCCAGTCCGGTTTCCTCGAGCATCACGGGATGCAAAGCCTGCGACAGGCTGCGCACTTTGTCGAGCGTGCCTTGCGTGATTTCACAGACTTCGCGCAGTTCAGCGCGCAGCTCCGATCCTTCCGGGGCTTGATTGCCCGCCCGCGTCAGCATCGCTCCTACAGCCGTTAAGATCTGCCCGAATTCGTCGTGCAATTCACGCGAGATATGGCGCAAAGTAGATTCCTGCGTTGAAATCAGCTTCTGCGCCAGCTCGCTGCGCTGTTCCGAGAGCGCCGCGAGTTGTGCAAACAGCCGCCGGTTCGAGCGGATCAGATAAAGACTTGTAAAGAGAATGGCAATCAGGATCGCCGTCAGGAAAAGATAGACTTGCCGCTGCACACGATCATAAATTTGTCCGATGCGCATCGCCGCCTGTTCTTCGCTTTCATTGTTTTGCACCAGCAATCGCGAGACTGCCGTGCTCAGAGCTTCCTGACGGGCGCGCAGCGAAATGCGTATCTGCGTCCGCGCCTCCGTTTGGTTGGGATCACGTGCCAGCGCAAATGTGCGATCGACCGCGTCCCAGAATTGCGCGACCGAATTCTCGAGGTATTGTTTCTGGTCGGGAGTGCGATTGACGGGGGCTACCTGCTGTTCGCGCCCCAGCGCGTCGTCCAAATCCGTTCGCACGCGCTGAAACTGTGCTGACCACGCCGTCAGCGGATAGGGCTCATCATTATCGAGCATGTCGCGCATCGCCAGCGCCAGCGAATTCAGGTCGTTCTGGATGCGAAGCAATTGCAGGGAATCTTTGCGGTTGCGGTCCACCAGATTGTTCTGCAATTCGCGCAGGCCCGAGATCTGCCGCGTGATGTATCCGGAGTAGGCAACCACCGCTGCCAAAGTGACGATCAGCCCTAGAAATAATCCAGGAGTCGGAGACCGGCGAGACGCGGACGCGGACGAACGTCGCACGTCCCGAGAATACAATGCCATCAGCTCAATTTACCAACCTCTGAAACGCCTTAGTTGGGCTTGCGGAATTTGCTGTCGGCCAGATAGCGCAGCATGATGGCGTCAGTAGCGCTTTGGAACTGCTGCTCGATTTCAGGGGCGCGCATCGGGATCTCCTGGCGGAGGGTTTGGCGGAATTTCTCGCCCATCTCAGAATCACTGGTGACAACCTGCATGTAGAACCACAGAAAATGGCGCATCTGGTCGAGCGCGGATTTCAGCACCTGTATGGATTCCATCTCCGGCGCATCAGCCAGCGCCTCCATCAACTCGGGGTCCGTGGGCGCCTGCATCGCCGCACAGTTAAGTTCGCGCTGTATGACACGCAGATCGTCTGTGACGCGCAAAATGCGGAGGTGAATGTCTTCCATGCTTTCCCGATTTTCGCGATCCATAAGGTCCTTTCCGTTCCCACCAAACCTTGCTGATTAGTGCGTCGCAATCAAGATCGCACCTTAGCGCGCGCGAGAAAAGGTTCCCCGTGTGCATGAGCTTCGGTAATTGAAGTTACTTTCGGTCAAAATCCGCACTGGGCAGGCGATTTCATGCGGTCTTCGCGGTTACTCGATTCGAAAGGTTCAGCCCGGCGGAACGAATTTCGGGCACTCCGACGATTCTTCTGCCCTGCGCGGGTGATTCCACGGCCTCAATCAATGCGAGAACCAACTGGTCAAGGGTAACCAGCCCGAGCCTCTCAGCCGCCGGACGAGTCAAAGGCAGCCATTCACACATCTTGTAGATAGGCGCCAGAATGTAAGGCCAATTTTGCCCCGGCCCCAGGACGTACCATGGCCGGAGGATCGTGGAATTCAGACGCTGTTGCTGAATTGATTGTTCGCACTCCGCGCGCACCGCGATGTAGTTCTTCCTCATACCCATCGGAGCGGATTGAGCCACGCTCAGATAGATGAAATGGCGCATGCCCAGCTCAGCGCAAACCGATGTTGCCTCCCGGGTTGCGGCGAGATCAACGGCACGCAACTCGGCCAGCTGCGCCTGACTCGACCGGGGAGCGCCAACCAGATGAATAAAGGTGTCCGCCGGACGGACGAGTTGCCGATAGGTGTTGGCATCGAGCGCGTCGCCCGAAACTACCTCGCAGGCCGCGGGCAGCTTGGCTTTCGACCCCGGCCGGACCAGTACGCGAACCCTATGGTCGCGCTCCAGCAAAATAGGGATCAGTGCGCTGCCGATGTAGCCGGTTCCTCCCGTGATGAAGACCCGCCGGGAGTCGGCTGACTTAGGCAACGATTTGACTTTGAGCAAGAGCCGGATGTCAGAGATGGATGCAGCCACAGCCTTCGTACGCCCCCGGAATGTTCGAATCGCCTACCTCGAGCCGGATTACAGCCCGCCGAGTTTAACCCCAAGAAGTTTAATCCAATGAACGCGTCGGGTGTGGTACAAACGGTTCGCAATGACATCACCGCAAACTGGCCTGGTGCGGGCCATCGGCCGTTGGAGCTTGGCCGCACTGGCGGTGAATTCGATTATCGGCAGCGGAATTTTTGGGTTGCCTGCCACCGTGGCCGCGCTTCTCGGCAAACGCAGCGTTCTGGCCGTGTTGATCGCCGGGGTTGCGATGGGCGTAATCATGGCCTGCTTTGCTGAAGTGGCCTCGCAATTTTCGGAAGCGGGCGGCCCGTACTTATATGCGCGCGCCGCTTTCGGACGCCTTATGGGAATTCTGGTCGGCTGGATGCTTTACCTCGCCCAGACGGCAGCCCCGGCCGCAAATGCGAATTTGTTTGTTATCTATCTTGCGGAATTCTGGCCGCTGGCGAAGCAACCGTGGCCGCGGTTTGTGATCCTGACATTGCTCGTCGGATTGTTGGCGCTCGTCAACCTTTTGGGCGCTCGGCAAGGCGCCGCGGTCAGCAACGCCTTCACCGTAGCTAAACTTTTGCCCTTGCTTATGGTGATATCGGCGGGAGCCGCGGTGACAATCGTCCATCCAGTGCCCTGGGGCGCGACGCGGCCAGTGGGGGCAGGTGTCTGGATGCAGGCGATGGTACTGTTGATCTTCGCTTACGGCGGATTTGAATCGTCATTGGCGCCGATGAGCGAAGCTAAGAATCCGGCCCATGACGCTGCCTTTGCCCTGTTTGTCGCTCTCATCACCTGCACCGTGGTTTATGCTCTGGTGCAATGGGTGGTGGTGGGAGTGCTCGGTCCGGGAGCGACCACCGACCGTCCACTGTCTGAGGTTGCCCGCGTAAGCATGGGCCAAAGTGGAGCAAGATTGATTGCGATCGGCGCACTGATTTCGGTTTACGGCTACCTGAGCGCCAAATTGCTCGGAATGCCACGCGTTACCTTCGCGCTCGCCAAGAGCGGAGACCTGCCGCGTGTATTCGCCGCGGTGACTCCCAGATTTCACACGCCCTGGTTTTCGATTCTGTTCTTTGCCGCGGCCGTCTGGGGTTTGGCAATCGCCGGGAGTTTCGCCTGGAATGTGACGCTGTCGGTGGTTGCCCGGTTGTTCTATTATGCGGTCGTTTGCGCGGCGTTGATCGCCTTGCGGCGAAAACACCCGTCGGCTACGCGCTTCCGGCTTCCTGGTGGTCCGCTGTTCGCGGTGCTGGGAGTCGGCATTACCGTCGTCTTGGCGACACAGGTGGATTTTAGTAAGTCGGTGATCCTGGCAGCAACTGTCGCGGCCGCCTTAATCAATTGGTTGTGGGCACGCAGAGAACGCGTCGCGGAATAAATCGTGTTCAAGTTTCGTCTCTTATGCACTCGGACGTCATAAGTGATTTGGCCAAGATTTCTGCATGGGGAGGGCCTGTGCCAAAGTTCCAGCTCGCTTGCCTGTTTCTGGTCGCTTGTGTTTCCTGTTTCGCGCAGCGCGACCCGGTGCTCAAGCAGATTGACTTACCGCATCCCTATTATTACAGGGAAATGTATCTGCCGCAGTTGACCACCGGTCCAAGCGCTGTGGCGTGGTCCCCCGACTCCTACATTCTCGTATATTCAATGGCCGGTTCGTTGTGGAAGCAGGAACTTCGCAGCGCCACGGCCGAACAGCTTACAGCAGGGCCCGGCTACGACTATCAGCCCGATTGGTCGCCCGATGGACGCTGGATTATTTTTGCGCGCTACGATCATGACGCGATCGAACTCTGGTCGCTGGATATGCGGGATGGGCGAACGCAGAAGATGACCTCCGAAGGCGCGGTAAATGTGGAACCGCGATTTTCACCTGACGGAAAGCGCCTCGCCTTTGTGTCGACATCTTATAAAGGACACTTTCATATCTTTATCGGCAGCTTCGACAACGGATCACTCACCGGCGTGCGGCAACTCACCCCCGAAAATGTCAGTTCACTACCTCGTTATTACTACAGCCAGGTGGATCATGAGATCAGTCCGGTATGGAGTCGAGATGGCTCTGAGATCCTGTTCATCTCCAATCGCGGCCACATTCATGGCACCGGCGGCTTCTGGACGATGAAAGCAGAACCCGGCGCCGAGGCCCACGAAATCCATTACGAAGAGACGAACTGGAAGGCTCGTCCAGACTTTTCTCCCGACGGCAAGCGCATGGTGTATGCGTCCTATCTCGGACGCGCCTGGCATCAACTCTGGGTCATGCCCGCGGCGGGCGGCGATGCGTTTCCGATTTCCTACGGCGATTTTGATAATGTGAATCCTCGCTGGTCCCCCGACGGATCGAGAATTGCCTTCATCTCGAATCGAACTGGAAATACATCGCTGTGGGTGCAAACGATTCCGGGCGGAGAGCAGACCGAAATCGTCGCACGCGACCGCCAATATCTCAAACCCATGGGGAACGTTTCTCTGCACGTTGTGGATGAACACGGAACTCCAGTCGCGGCGCGGGTTTTCGTTACGGCGGCCGACGGACTTGCCTACGCCCCCGACGGTGCATGGATGCATGCCGACGACAGCTTTATTCGCTCGGAACGTCTGTTTGAGGCGCACTATTTTGATACCACCGGCGAGTCGCGGTTCACGGTGCCGGCGGGAAGTGTCGAGGTGGACGTAATGCGCGGATTCGAAAATCATTTTGAGCAGCATAAGATCGAGGTAAAGGCCAATAGCACCGCGGAACTCACGGTGCGCATAGTGCCGCTCGGCGAAATGGACGCGAATTCAAAGTGGGTGAGCGGCGACGTCCACGTGCACATGAATTATGGTGGCGCCTATCGCAATACTCCCGCCCACCTTGTACAACAAGCGGCGGCCGAGAATTTGGCCATTGTCGAAGATCTCATCGTTAACAAGGAACAACGCGTTCCTGACATAAGCTATTTTTCTCCACAACTTGATCCGGCATCGACCGCCGATCACTTATTACTACATGGCCAGGAGTTTCACACGAGTTACTGGGGACATCTGGGATTACTGCATCTGACCAGTAACATCATTCTACCGGGGTATGCAGCCTATCCGAATACAGCGGCGGCGAGCCTTTATCCGGCAAATGGAAACGTCGCCGACATGGCGCATCAGCAAGGCGCTCTCGTCGGATATGTTCACCCTTTCGATAGCTTCCCCGATCCGTTTAGGGATGTTTCACTTACCGCTGAGTTACCGGCGGATGTAGCGCTCGGCAAGGTCGATTACATCGAGGTGCTCGGCTTTTCCGATCATAAGTCGACAGCGGCAGTGTGGTACAAGCTGCTGAATTGCGGATTCCGATTGCCGACGGCGGCGGGCACGGATTTCATGGGAAATTACGCCTCCTTGCGCGGACCCATTGGGTTAAATCGTGTCTACGCCGAAGTAAAATCGGGGCCGCTGACGATTGATCCTTGGCTGGCCGCAATCAAGGCGGGGCATACGTTTGCGACGAATGGGCCGCTGCTCCGGTTTTCCCTCGGTGGGCAAGAGATTGGCGGCGAAGTCCGGCTCGACAAGAAACAGGAGGTCCCGTTCTCGGCAGAGTTGAAATCGATTGTTCCCGTCGATCATCTGCAAATCGTTTGCAACGGCAAAGTGGCCCGTGAGATTACTCTTGAGGGCGATCGCAGGTCAGCCCACGCCCAGGGTTCGATTCCGCTCGACGCTAGCGGGTGGTGTGTTCTGCGCGCTTTCAGCGATAAAGCGGAATATCCCATTCTCGATCTCTATCCTTATGCTACGACCAGCCCGGCCTATGTTAGCGTTGCGGGTGCGCCGGTGCGTAACGCAGCCGATGCGGCTTATTTCGTGGCGTGGGTTGATCGCCTGATTGCGGCCGCTCGGAGCAACACTGCCTGGAACACGGACACAGAAAAGCAGGCGGTGCTCTCGATGTTCCGGGACGCGAGAGAGAAATACGCAGAGTTGGCGAAGTAAGGTTACTAAATAAAGATGACTAAGTAAGACAACTGAGTAAAACAGCTTAATGTAGGATCGCTAAATCATAATGGCTGACTATTAGAAGATCGCGTTCACGACACAACCATCATGCGCATTATCATTGCCGGCGGGGGGACGGGTGGACACGTAATTCCCGCCCTCGCGATTGCCCAACAACTCAAAAAGCAGTTTGCCGCCGATGTTCTTTTTATCGGCACGGCTCGCGGGATCGAAACTCGACTCGTACCGGCGGCGGGATTCCCGCTGGAACTTATTCAAGTCGGCGCTCTGAAAAATGTCAGCCTGATGACCCGCGTGAAGACGATGTTTGACTTGCCGCGCGCGATAGGAGCTTCCTCGCGGATGCTTACGGAATTCGATCCCGAGGTCGTCATCGGAGTGGGGGGCTATGCCTCGGGACCGGCCATGGTCGCGGCAATTCGCCGGCGCCTTCCGACGCTGGCTTTCGAGCCGAACGTCGTCCCCGGATTTGCCAATCGTATGATTTCGCGCTGGGTTTCGGCCGCGGCCGTGCACTTTGAAGAAACCTGCCGGTATTTTCCCCACTGCAAGGTTACGGGCGTGCCGGTGCGCTCGGCCTTCTTTACTATTCCTCCGTCTTCTCCTGGGCTAACCGGCGGCTCTCCTACGTTGCTCGTTTTTGGAGGCAGCCAGGGCGCCCGCGCTATCAATCAGGCGATGATCGAATCTTTAAAAGGATTGCGCGCAAGGATTCCGGGCATTCACATCATTCATCAGACCGGGCAGCGCGACTACGACCGCGTGCTAGCGGCTTACCAGCAGTCGGGAATTTCTGGCGAAGTCCACAAATTTATTGACGACATGCCCGGCACCTTCAGTCGCTCTGATTTGCTGGTTTGCCGCTCAGGCGCTAGCACGGTCGGCGAAATTACCGCGGCAGGAAAGGCGGCAATTTTTGTGCCTTTTCCGGCCGCGGCCGACGACCATCAGAACGTGAATGCGCGCGCCCTCGAACGCGCGGGAGCGGCCGTTGTAGTTGAAGAAAGTAATCTCGGCGCGGCTTATCTGGTCGACACCATCGCCGCGTTGATCTGCGATGTCGCGCGGTTGCGGAGCATGTCCATGACAGCCAAATCTCTCGCGCATCCACACGCCGTCGAGGAAATTGCCGAGATGGTGCGGGGGCTCGCCGTTCAGAGTTCAGATTAATTCAGCGTTACATTGAGATCGCAGTGGCAAAGCTTAACTGCTCGAGTCCGCGGACGAACTCGGAGAAACACTGATAAACAACCAATTTTCTCGCCGCGCTTTGCCTTCTCCGCGCTTTCATGTTCTATGATCACGATTGATCGCTAGACGATCGGTAGACCAAAAACCAATTTTTCATGTTTGCAAAAATTCAGCGCATTCATTTCGTCGGAATCGGCGGCATCGGCATGAGCGGCATCGCCGAGGTGTTGCTGAATCTCGGATATCAGATTTCCGGCTCCGACCTCAGATCTTCAGCAGTCACACAGCGACTGGTCACCTTGGGCGCCGTCGCCTATGAAGGGCACGGGGCAAGCAACATCGCTGGCGCCGATGTTGTGGTCACGAGTTCCGCGATTGCCGTCGGCAATCCTGAAGTTGTCGAAGCCCGCCGCCTCCATATTCCGGTGATTCAACGCGCCGAAATGCTGGCCGAGTTGATGCGCCTGAAATACGGCATCGCCATTGCCGGCATGCACGGGAAGACCACGACAACTTCAATGGTCGCGGCAGTGCTCGCCGCAGGGGGGCTTGATCCTACCGTTGTCGTCGGCGGGCGCGTCGACGCCATGGGCTCGAACGCGCGCTTGGGCAAGTCGCAATACTTGGTCGCTGAGGCTGACGAGAGCGACCGTTCGTTTCTCAAGCTCTCTCCGATTCTGTCGGTAGTCACCAACATTGACCGCGAGCACATGGATTGCTATCGCGATATGCGCGACGTGCGTCGAACATTTCTCGAATTCATGGAGCGCGTGCCCTTTTACGGTATCGTCATCGGGTGCAATGACGATGTAGTGCTGCGCCGCCTATTGACCCGTGTGCATCGGCGCGTGACCACCTACGGAACCGCCGAGGGGTCGGATTTCCACATTCGCGCGAACTCGTCGCAGAGCGTCTCTCGGCAACTCGCCGCCCAACACCGCGCTCTCGCCCGCTTCGAAGTAACCTACAAAGAGAAAGATCTCGGCCAGTTCACGCTGCACGTGCCGGGCGCGCACAACGTCCTGAATGCGACCGCCGCGATTGCGGTCGGCACCGCCCTCGACATTCCTGCCGAGAAGATTCGTTCCGCGCTCGACGGCTTTCGTGGCGTCGATCGTCGCTTTCAGCTCAAAGGCGCCGCTGCAGGTGTCAGCGTAATTGATGATTACGGCCACCATCCGACCGAGATTCGCGCCACCCTCGCTGCTGCCCGGCAGTGCGGATTCGAACGCGTGCACGTCATCTTCCAGCCCCATAGGTTTACTCGCACCCGCGATTTGATGGACGAATTTGCAACCGCCTTCACCGATGCAGACACCGTCTGCTTACTCGACATTTATCCCGCCAGCGAGAAACCAATCGAGGGCATCACCGCCGAAGTTCTTGCCGGCCGCATTATTGGGTCCGGCAAGCATGGCATTACCTACGCGCCGTCGGTTGCCGACGCCATCGCGACTGTGACCGGGGTCGCTCGGCCCGGCGACATGGTGCTGACGCTCGGAGCTGGCAGCGTTTCTCAGCTGGGACCGATGATTCTGCAGAGCTTGGAGCCCAAAGAAATGGCTGTCAAGACCGCCAGTCCACCGGGGAACTAGGCTGCTCCACTGCATGAGTCATCTGCGAAGCAGGCTTTCCTGCCAATTTATTACCTTCCAAATTGTCTAGTTGACCTTTTTTGCTGTCATTCGTCCAACGTTCATACGGTGGGGGATTAGCGATGAATACGAACAAAGCCGCTTACTGGATCGCCCTCGGAGTTTTCGCCCTGGCGCTGAATAGCGAATATCACCACGGAAGCTTCGTTCCGCTGCATCGAGCCGCCGATTTCGCCGGTTCAGCACTGTGCAGGATCACGACGCACGCCGAGCACACGCTTGCTCTCGCGAAATTGCTGGCCATCGATCGCGGAGTCAACATTAACAGCCGTGGGGCGTCAACCGCTGCGGCAGAGGCCGTGCGCGACCAAGGCGAAATGCTTCAAGAGCAGGCGCGGGATGAGGCCGAACTTGTGCGCGACCAACTTCGCGACCACGTCCGCGCGCAAGCCGACATGATTCGCGCCCAGACTGAAATTCAGCGGGCACAGATCGAGCGGACGCAATGGCGCGTTCGTTCGCAGGTTCGATTAGCAGACTGGGCCAATCGCGGCGTGATGGTGTTGTGTCCAAAGCAGGGCATACGTATTGCTATCGATAACGCGTTATCTTCCGAATCTACGTGGTGAACGAATTTATTTCTTGAATCAACTTGGCACTGTCTCAATTCCCAAAAACCGGTTATAGTATTTTTGCTCAGCGGTTTTCTGTCGACAACTGACTCGAAAGAGTGGCGCGGAAATCAAGTTCTACCGCCGTACAGGAAGAGTTGTACCCGCTTCCCCGCGAAGTTTCCTCACACCAGGCTCACGAGCGCGAGCCCTTCGACGACACTCGGCTCGTCGATCTCAAAGCCGAACAGGAATCGCCATTCCTGCGCGGACAAAAGCGAATCTCAGTCCGTCGTGGATCGCTTCCGAAGAAAACTGCCCACCGTTTGATGTGGGGCGCCGCAGCCCTCGTAATTCTCGCGATTCTCGCAACCGCTGCTACTGGCCTCTACGATTACGGCAAGCACTCATGGCGATTCCGCATCGATTCGAGCGATCAGATTGAGCTTGTCGGCGCCGAGCACGTTACCCACTCGCAAATCATGGAAGTAATGGGCGGAGACATTGGCCGCAACATTTTCTTCGTCCCACTCGCTCAGCGCCAGCAGCAACTGGAACAGATTCCGTGGGTGGAATCGGCTAGCGTGATGCGTTTTGTCCCAAATCGCCTGCGCATTGAGATTCACGAACGCACCCCAGTTGCCTTCGTCCGCATCGGATCGCATATTTCGCTGATCGACGCCGGTGGCACCTTGATGGAACTGTCTCCGGGCAGCAAACATAAGTATTCGTTTGCCGTGATCACGGGCATGAATGCTGGAGAACCGCTCTCCGTGCGCGCGGCGCGGATGAAAAACTACAACGCCCTGGTTCGCGACCTCGATTCCACCGGCGCGCATTATTCCCGGGAGCTGAGCGAAGTCGATATCAGCGATCCCGAAGACGTGAAAGTGATCGCGGCAGACGCCAACGGCGAAGTGCTGGTGCATCTTGGCTCGGGAAATTATTTGCAACGCTACAAGACTTATGAGACGCACGTAGAGCAGTGGCGCCAGCAGTTTGACAAGCTTGATTCGGTGGACTTGCGCTACGACGGCCAGATCATCGTGAATCCCGATCTCGAGGGCATGGCGCGGCAACCGGCCTTGACGCCCGCGGCAGCCAAAGCAGCCGTGGCCGCGGGAGTAAAGACCGCGGCCATCGTCAACTACGAAAAGTATGTGACTCGCCCCGGCGCGCCCGCTCCCGCAAAGAAAAACGTGAAACTAAAAGCGAAACCGCCCGCGAAGGCCGCGGCTCATCGTTCCCCGGCCAGAGCATCCGCGGCGAAACCGCATCCGGCGAAGCAATCACAAGTTAAGCACCCACCGGTTCAACAACACCCGGTGAAGCAGGTGTCAGCGAACCCGAGAGCTTTGAAGGCGAGGGAAAACCCGCCGGTCGCCGTCGCCAAAAACAACATAACGCCGCATCCGGCCGTGTCTTCCCCGTCCGCTCCAACCGCCGGCGGGCAGAAGAAACCGAACCCCGGAATACCCAAGGAGACTCCGCAGCACTAGCGATCATCATGCCGAATCACGAGCCCAATTTCATCACCGCGATCGACGTAGGAAGCGCCAAGACTTCCGTGCTGGTGGCTGAAGTGAGCGAGAACGGTCTGCGCTACCGCGGCCACGGAATCAGCGAATCGCGCGGACTGCGCAAAGGCGTCATTACTGAGCTCGATAAGGCGGTCAGCAGCATTCAGAAAGCGGTTGAGCACGCGGAAGACGTTGCCGGCGTTCCGATTGAGCACGCTCTGGTCGGAATTGCCGGCGCGCACATCCGCGGGATGAATAGTCATGGCGGCATCGGTTTTGGCGCCCGCGCGCGCGAAATTGCCCGCGAAGAGATTCGCTTGGCCGTCGACAAGGCGCGCAGCGTGCCCCTACCCGCCGATCGCGAGATCCTCCACTTGCTGCCGCAGGAGTTCATTCTTGACGATCAGCCCGGAGTGCAGGATCCCACGGGCATGATGGCTACGCGTCTCGAAGTGCGCGTCCACATCGTGACCGCATCCTCAAGCGCGACGCAGAATCTCGTGACCGCTGTGAATCGGGCCGGGGTTCATGTCGACGACACGATCTTTGAACCGCTGGCGTGCGCCGACTCCGTCTTACGCTCAGACGAGCGCGAGCTAGGAGTCTGCCTTGTCGATCTCGGCGCGGGATCGTGCGATCTGATCGTCTTTCAGCAGGGCGCGGTCGCGCACAGCGCCGTCATTCCCATCGGCGGCGATCACTTCACCAGCGATCTTTCTGTTGGCATGTGCACCGGGCTGGCCGACGCTGAGACGCTGAAGAAAAATTTTGGCAATGCCGTTCCGACGCTCATTCCCGAGGGCAACGAAGTCGAAGTTCCATCGGTCGGAGATCGCCCTTCGCGCATGATGTCGCAACGAATGGCGGGCGAAATTCTCGAACCGCGCGCCCGTGAACTTTTCGAGTTACTGCGCGACAACCTGCGCCATGCCGGCGTACTTGAGCATTGCGTCGCCGGATTCGTGCTGAGCGGTGGCGCTTCGCGGCTTCCCGGCATCCTCGACGTCGCGGAATCGGTATTGCGAAAAGCCGCGCGTCTTGCCTGGCCCATGCCAATGGCAAAGATGCCGTCGTTTCTGGCCGAGCCCGAATTTGCCACGGTTTTAGGCATGGCATATTACGGCCATCGCGCAAGGCTTGCCCGCGGGTTGCAGGAACCCACGTTTGGTTCGCGCATGAAAGCGTTGTTTGCGCGGAAGGGTGCCTGACGGGGGGTAACTGATCTTTCTGAGAACTGGGAACTAGCAACTGAGAATTGAATTTACCGAGGTGACGCATGACTGAAGATAACGGACTCCGCATCTGCTTTAACGAAGAAGCCCGCAACGACGCTCGCATCAAAGTGATCGGCGTCGGCGGCGGCGGCAACAATGCGGTCAATCGCATGATTGACTCGGGCATGGAACACATCGAATTCATCGTCGCCAACACCGACCTGCAGGCTCTCCGTATGTCGCGCGCCGCCACCAAGATTCAACTGGGCGTGAAGTTGACCAACGGACTCGGCGCCGGCGCCAACCCCGAAATCGGGCGCAAAGCCGCCCTCGAGGATTCGGACAAAATCATCGAAGCTATGGAAGGCGCCGACATGGTCTTTGTCACCGCCGGACTCGGCGGCGGCACTGGCACCGGTGCAGCGCCGATCATCGCCTCGCTCGCCAGCGAGATGGGCGCGCTTACCGTTGCCGTCGTGACCAAGCCTTTTGCCTTTGAAGGCAAACGCCGCATGCAGCAGGCCGAGCGCGGCATCTCAGAGCTGATGGAGTCGGTCGACACCACCATCGTCATCCCCAACGAGAAGTTGCTGGCCGTTGCTGAAAACACCGGATTCTTCGAATCGTTCCGTATCGCCGATGACATCCTCCGCCAAGGCGTGCAGGGGATCTCCGACATTATCACCATCCCCGGCATCATCAACCGCGACTTTGCCGACGTGAAGGCGATCATGGCGGGCATGGGTTACGCGGTGATGGGTACAGCCACCGCAGCCGGTGAACATCGCACGGTGGAAGCGGCACAGCGTGCCATTGCCTCGCCGCTGCTCGAAGCGGGAGCGATTGATGGCGCTCGGGGCATTCTCATCAACATCACCGGATCGAGTTCGCTCAAGCTCGCCGAAGTGCAGCAAGCTTGCACCATCATTCAGGGCGCGGCTCATGAAGACGCCAACATCATCTTCGGCGCCGTTCTCGACGAAAAAATGAAAGACACGGTCAAGATCACCGTAATCGCCACCGGCTTCAGAGAAGCCGAAATGCGGCATCCGCGACGCCTGGACACATTTGATCCGGTAATTGTTGCGCGCGAGGCTTCGCGCCACGTCTCGCACCAACACAACCATTTTGATGAACCCGAACCGGTGGTCGAGCCCGAGCCGGTCTTTGTCCCCGAGCCGTCTTTCGAACCCGCCACCGTGCCGGTAGCTTTTCAGGATGCAGCGGTGGGCGGCGCATCACACGCAGCGGAAGTGATCTCGCTCGACACCATGCGCTCACCCGCGCCTACTTACCAGGCGGAGGATCTCGACGTTCCGGCATTTCTCCGCAAACGCAACGAGGCAATCTAGGCGCACCAGCGGGCAGTACGCCTTATCTTGGGAACTGGCTCTTTGGCGCTCTGGCCGGCTAGGCCGCGCCAGCATGTGGCAACGTAAGATGTGAGCAGCATAAGCGGAGTGCTCTTCATCTGTTTCCCGTTGGAGCCATATGACCGCGTCCTACAATCGGATTGCCGGGCAAAACGTCGAGCGCCTCGCGGCCCTCAGCGACGGCATTTTTGCCTTCGCCATGACCTTGCTGGTGCTTGATCTGCGTGTGCCTGCGCTCGAAGCTGTGCACAACGAGCACGACCTATGGCACGGCCTGATGGCGCTTTCCCCGCGGCTCATCATGTACATGATGAGTTTCATGACGCTGGGAATCTTTTGGGTCGGTCAGCAGACCCAGCTTAACCACCTGGAACGCTCCAATATTCGTCTCTCCTGGATTCACATCGCGTTCCTGTTTTTCGTCACCATCATGCCCTTTTCGACCGCGTTGCTGGCCGAATTCACCGCCTATCGCATCGCACTGATTGCGTATTGGCTGAATATCCTGTTCCTCGGTCTCGCCCTGTACATCAGTTGGGGATGCGCCACGCGATCGGGCCTCCTGAAGAACGACATCCCTCCCGAAGTGCCCGCCGCCGTCTGCCGCCGTATTACCATTGCCCAGGCGCTTTACGCCTTCGGTGCCCTGCTCTGCGTTATCAGCACCCGCTGGAGCATCGCCTTCATTGTGATCGTGCAGCTTTACTACGCGCTGGCTCCGCGTCTGCCGGGCAAGTCGGCAGAGGCAAGTCGAGCGCAGTGAATCTGTCGAAGTGATAACAGGAGATCTTTATGCGCAGTCCGATCCCCGCGTCTCTGCTGGTCGTCGCGCTGGCCGCCACCGTTCTTTTGGCCGCTTCACCCGATCCCGCGCCCAGGTTGCCACAGTACACTGGCGACAATCAACTTCTCCGCCCCGCCGATTACCGCGAGTGGATATTCCTTTCCTCGGGCCTCGGCATGAGCTATAGCTCGCAACCTGGACACGAGATGTTCACCAACGTCTTCGCGCCCCAATGGGCCTATCAGGAGTTCCTTAAATCTGGCCAATGGCCGGATAAGACGATGTTCGTAGTGGAGGATCGAGGATCGACCAGCAAAGGCTCGATCAACAAAGCCGGACACTATCAGACCGATTGGATGGGCATCGGAGTCGAGGTGAAAGACGCATCTCATTTTCCCGATAAGTGGGCCTACTTCAGTTTCGATGAAGACAACAAATCAGCCGCTGCCAATCCCAAACAAGCCTGTTGGAGCTGTCACGATCAGCACGCCGCCGTTGAACATACTTTCGTTCAGTTTTATCCGACACTGAAACCAGTGGCCAAAAAATTCGGGACTTATCGCGAATCAGCAGAAACTGCGCAATAAACGGGCTAAATCATCCATCGCCCCGAGCCAAGCGGAACGAGCCTGTCTACTATCGTGCCGCTTCGGATTCGATCAGCTTGTAGCCTCTGGCTTGCGCGTCCTTCTGAAGTTCGCTGGCTGACGCGCGGGCCTGGCCGCTCTTTCCCCATTTCGCCAGTGCGCGCGCTTCGAGCAGTCGAGCTTCCAGTTGATACCCCACATACCCATACCGGCTTGCTTGTCGCCGCACCTCTTGCGTCTTCCGGATCGCCTCGGCAAACTTTCCGTTTGCCGAGTCAACCCGTGCCGCCGCCAGTGCGGCGTCAAAACGCGGAGGATAAGAAGGCCGACTCTCGGCCATCGGCATCAGGCTCGCCAGCAACTGCGCGGCTTCCGCCGGCTTGCCTTGCTCAACCAAAGCGCGCACCAGCAGAGCCTGCACGGACACGATGTTGTCCCGTATGTCTGCCTTCTGAAAAACGAGAACGGACTTTCTCAGATAGCCTTCCGCTTCCGCCGCATGCGATTCGCTAAGCGCAATCAACCCCATCTGCTGCTGCGAGAAAGCCGTGTTGATGCTCTCTCCCAGTTCTTCGCGGATGGCCAGCCCCTCTTCGGCCATCTTCCGTGCCCCGGGTAAATCGCCGGTGATCGTCAATAGATCCGCCATGTTGCTTGCCGCATACGCTTGCCCTCGCCGATATCCCGTCTCCTTTTGTATTTTTAGTCCCTCATCACACCTTTGGCGGGCTTCAGTGAGTTCCCCCATTTCGACCAGAACGTTGCAAAGGTTTCCCAGAGTGCTCGCGGTGCCCCGCTGATCTCCGATTTCGCGAAAAGCCGCTAGCCCCTGTTCATTCATTTTCCTGGCATTCTGCAGATCCCCCATGCCGTCGTATACGTTGGCGAGATTCCCGAGCGCCCCAGCGATTCCACTTTTCTCCTCAGTTTCTCGATCAATCTTGAGGGTCTGCTCGTAATAATTCCGTGCTTCGGCAAATTTCCCCGCGTCACTGTCGACATTGCCCAGGCTGTTGAGCGCTCGAGCCGAATCGCGCAGGTCTCCCATCTCGCGGAATGTCTGGAGAGATTCCTCAAATGCCTTGATCGCCCCTGCAAAATCCCCTCGATCATAAAAAACATTTCCTTGCAGCAATGTCGCAACTGCCGCTCCGCGACGATCACCCGCCGCCGAAAACAGCTCGTGCGCTTCCCGGAACGAGGATTCGGATTTCTCCGATTTACCCAGACGCTCGAAGGCCCACCCCTCCTCGATTTTCGCTTGCGCCACAATCAGACGAGCCCCCTGACTCTGTCCAATCTGAATGGCTCGTTGTGCCGACGCCAATGACGGCTCGAAGCTGCCCAGCGCGTCTTGCGCCCTCGATTCCGCTATATCAACCCGCGGATCCTCGCCGGTTCCTCCGCTCGATTTTCTCAGTTCTGCAAGTGTCCCCAGCGCGTCTTGGCCTTTACCACCTGCCGTTTGCGCTGCCGCCAGCCGAAGCGCGTATTCCGGATTGTCCGGGAAGAATTGCCACAGCGTTCGATATGTCTCGATCGCCTTTGGCCAATCTCGCGTCACTTCCCTAAGCCTGCCCTCAATGATGAAACGATCTTCGCGAGATAAATTGGCGGACAGATCAAGTGCCTTCTGCGCCTCCTCACGCGCCAGCGATTCATCGCCGAGAGTGGTCAGTGCGTCCGACAGAGCAGCATGGCTCAAGGCATGTTTCGGATCGAGCGCGACGGCCTTTTCCAGCAATGCTTTCGCGGCCAGTGCCTCGAATACGCGCAACTTCGACAACCCCTCCGCATATAAACGCGCCGCTTCGCTGCCCGAGGGCAACGAGGCATCGATCGACGAAGCTTCTCCAGCGCTGGTTTGAATGCCCAGAGCCCCGCGCAACCGGCTTCCGGTCCGCGCCACCAGATCAAGCAGTTCCGGCTCCGTTCCTGTCTCCGAAACCGAGGCAAGCGTCTCGCCGCTCACCGTGTCTTGCACACGAAAATCGACCCGCAACTGATCGCCATTTTCCTTCCCCATAGCAAGGTACGAACCGAGAACAACCAGGTCAGTTCCTGAATGCTTCCGAATGCGGCTCAAAGTGTCGGACGCGTAACTTTCAGAGTCCGGCAACGCCAGGTCAAGCTTCATGCGCGCGATGTTCTCCCCGGGCAGCGTGCGCAACTGCCCGCTGCTCGAAAGCTCCGTGCTCAGCATCTCCGCCAACGCGGTCGAAAGCCAAGCTTCATCGGGCCGTCCAGAAAGATTGCGGAATCCCATGACCGCAATCGCGCGCCGCCCGTGGCTCATGGATACGATGGCGTGGGATCGCGCCATCCGCGCGCGAATCCCTTCAAGATTCCACGCCAGTATGCCCGCCAGCACTAAAACTGCAGCCGCGACTATCCACGGCCAAACCGGTTTTGGGCGAATCGCGACCGTTCCGGTGCCGCTGGCCAGTCGCTCGAGATCGATGCGCAACTCCTGCGCCGACTGGTAGCGAAGATTCGGATCGTGGTCAAGCGCCTTCAAAATAATTGCTTCCAGCGCCGGTGAAATCCGCCGGTTGCGCGATGTCGGACGTAACGGTGCTTGGTCAAGAATCTGCGCGATCAGCTGCGGGCCCGAGGTCTCCGCGTATGGATGTTTACCCGTCGCCATCTCATACAGCACCGCGCCAGCCGCATAGAGGTCACTGCGTACGTCAGCATTCTTTCCGCGCAACTGCTCGGGCGACATGTATGCCACCGTCCCGCTGACTTTCATGTTGGTAACGGTCGGATCGGAGTCGCCTTCGGGATTGGTCCACTCGGCTAGACCAAAATCGAGAATCTTGAGTCGACCCTCTTTGTTGATGCGAAGGTTCGATGGTTTCAAATCGCGGTGCAGGATGCCTTGCTGGTGCGCAGCTTCGAGCCCGTCGGCCAATTGCGCTCCATGGCGTAACACCTCGCTTTGCTCCAGCGGTCCCCCGCAAAGGCGCGCCTCGAGCGTGAGACCCGAGACCAATTCCATCGCCAGGAAGTCCACTCCGGCTTCGCTGCCAAACTCGTATATGCCGCCGATATTAGGATGGTTGAGTTTGGCCAGTGACAACGCTTCTCGCCGGAACCGGCGTCGCGCACTCTCATCGGACAGCATCCCCGTCGGCAGAACCTTCAGCGCCACATCACGGTCTAGCGTTTCATCCTGGGCCCGATAGACGACACCCATCCCTCCGCTGCCGATCTTCTCAAGCACGCGATAGTGCGACAGGTGTTTTGGAATCATGACGGTTCGAGACGAAGCAGGGCTTGCAGGGAATGGTAAGGAACCGCCGCGAACCGGTCAAATGTTTCAGACCGGCAGACTATTTCTGCGCCGCAATCCACCCGTCGATCTTCGTTTCCAGCATGTCAAGCGGCAGAGGGCCTGAATCGAGCACCGCGTCGTGAAAGGTGCGAATATCGAATTTCGGACCTAACTCTTTTTGCGCCCGCGCCCGTAACTCCAGAATCTTCGTCTGCCCCATCTTGTACGAAAGCGCCTGCGCCGGCCACGCGATGTAGCGATCCACTTCAGTATTGATGTTCTCGTCGTCCATCGCCGTGTGTTCGTGGAAGTAGTCGACCATCTGCTGGCGCGTCCAATGCTGCGAGTGAACGCCCGTATCCACAACCCAGCGCACCGAGCGCCATATTTCATTTTGCAGGCGGCCGTAGTCACTGTAGGGATCCTGATAAAAACCCACTTCTTTCCCCAACCGTTCCGCGTAGAACGCCCAGCCTTCCGTATACGCATTCAGGTCGAGATCGAATTTGCGAAATGGAGGCAGCCCAGTGAGCTCCTGCGCAATCGAAAACTGCAGATGATGCCCGGGGACGCCTTCGTGGTACGCGATCGCTTCCACATTGAGCAACAGCCGCTTCTCGGGCGCATATTCATTGACATTAATTCGTCCCGGACGCGAGCCGTCTCCCGCGCCAATCGAATAATCGGCCGGGGGAGCCGATGCCGCGCGAAATGACTCCATGGGTACGACGTCCAGCTTGTTCTTCGGCAGGCGGCCGAAAAGTTCCGGCAGTTTGGTATACATCTGATCGCGATAGTGAGTGTAGAGCTCTAGCAATTGCTGGCCCGACTTCCCATGCAACTTCGGATCCTGCATGATGTGCTGATTGAACGATTTCAAATCGTTAAATCCTTGTGCCTTGGCGATCACCAGCATCTGAGTTTCGATTTCCGCAACGCTCTTGACGCCAAGTTCGTGGATCTGCTCCGGCGTTAGGTCACTCGTCGTCTGGTGGCGAACGGCGAAACGATACCGCGCATCGCCATCCGGCAGCGCCCACTCGCCTGGATCGAGACGCCCGTACGGAGCGTAATCTTCGCGCACGAATTTCGCGAACTTCGCATAGACCGGCGCGACCTCGTTCTTCACCGCAGCGTCGATCTGCTCGCTCAATCCCTTCCGGTCCGCTTCCGAAATCGAACTAGGAAATTTGTGCAATGGTTCCGTAAACGGACTCTTGTCAAGTGAATCGTCCGCAATGGCCTGCGCCTGGCCTGAGACCTTCTCGAGCAGATATTTCGGCGGCATTAAATGGTCGCGCAATCCGTCGCGCATGTGTCCCATCGCCTGCTCAAGCACCCGCGGAATCTGGTGCAGCCGCGACAGATAGTCCTCGTAATCTTTTACATTGCGAAACGGAGAATCGAAAGGAAGCGAAGCGTACCCGAGATGGATGCCGCCGAATTGTGTTGCGGGCATCTCCCAGTCTTTGAAGCGGGCCGACTCCAGCGTCTCGCGCAGACTGCGCAGCATCAGTTCTTGGTTGAATTTTTCCTGCTCCGGAAATCCGGTAACATCGATCGCTTCGAAACGTGCCAGCGCCTGCCGTGTGTGTTCCAGATCATCGGCAATTGCCTTATCTGAAAAATCGCTGAGCCGGTCGTTGTAACGATCGTCTCCAACCTGCGTGGCAAGTTCCGGCTGCGTGCGGAGCGTGTACTCCCACTCGTCCGCGAGCAAACGATTCAGTTCGGCGCGCCGCGCTTCAAGCGTCTGCCCGGCAGAATGCGCAAAGAGAAAAAGAGGGACGAGCAGGGATGCCGAGAACAAGAAAATTACGAACAAAGTTCGCAAGACACAACCTCCGCAAAATTACCGAGGAACATGCCGTCTGAAAATATCAGAAAAACCATTGCAGCGGGGCTCTCCACGCGGCAACACTTATCTGGATGGTCCTCGAAAATCGCTCCCCGAATTCCCGCCGCCCTCTCGTCGGAGATGTGCAAAGTGATTCACACTCGGCGCACCCTTTCGAGGTAACAACCCGATCAGGTTACCAAGGTTCGTGTCCAACTTGCGAAAGCAGATTAAATGCAGTTTATTCAGCTAGTTATCGACCAGATTCAGCGCTCCACATCTGCACACTTTAAGATTGCACCCAGCTACGCAAATCGCCTACTATCGGACAGTTGCAGGAGATGTGCCACCGGTGGGGTCATTTGGCGAGACTCTTGCATCTTAAATGGAACTAGGCCGGCAAATAGACTAAGCGACAGATCGGCCGAGTACGACCGGGGATGGTTAAGTGAAGTTCAGGGCCTGTTTTCTTCGTCTAGCATTTTTCCTGGGACTGGCGATATTGCTGGAAGCAAATGGTATCGCTGCCAGTGTCAACCCACGCACGCTTACTCCGCATTCAAAAACTCACCGGGTTACCGAGAATCAACGCGCCAGAAGGCGCATGAGAACTTTGGCGCGGAGCCGCGTCGCGCGCTCCCGCTACGCTTCCGTGCATCGCACTGGCATTACCACTCACCGCCATCATTATTACGAGCGTTTCCACACCAGTTCGTTTGCCTCCGACATTACTGACGGCGACATCACGGGCGGCGAAGACCCGGTTGTCCGCCAGGCCGCGATTGACGCCTTGGGCAATATGAACGGCACCGTGGTCGCGATCGAGCCAACCAGCGGACGCATTCTTGCCATGGTCAATCAGAAGCTCGCGCTTTCTAGCGGCGCGCAACCATGCTCGACCATTAAACTTTCCGTCGCTCTCGCCGCGCTTAGCGAAGGCGTGATCGACGAGGAAACCCGCGTTTCGCTCGGTGGCCGCGCCCACATGAATCTCACCGAGGCGCTGGCTCACTCCAACAATGCTTACTTCGAAGCTGTTGGACGCAAGCTCGGCTTCGAGAAAGTTCAGTACTACGCTCATCAGTTCGGCCTTGGCGAACTTGCCGGCTACCACATCCCTGACGAGCAACTGGGAACCTATCCCGAGCAGGAGATTTCCCCCAAACTGGGCGGTGTCGGCAAAATGTGTTCGTTCGGCGAAGGCATCTCGATGACTCCGCTGCAACTCGGCGCTTTGGTCACGGCGATCTCAAACGGCGGTACGCTTTACTACCTGCAGCATCCGACCACACCAGAACAAGTTGCCAACTTTCAACCTCGCATCAAGCGTCGTCTTGATATCAAACCGCTGATTCCTGAACTCTCCGATGGCATGGCCGGCGCCGTCAATTACGGAACCGCGCGCAGCCTCCGCGTGAACTTCAACGAGGAATCCATCCTGGGCAAGACCGGAACCTGCTCGCACGATGGCACGCGGTTCGGATGGTTCGCTTCTTACGCCAATACCGACATTGGACGCATTGTGACGGTTATTTTCTTACAGGGTGGGCGTCCCACGTTCGGACCCAAGGCGGCGGAACTCGCGGGCCGCATGTACCGCAATCTTTACGACCACAACTTCTTCGTGGCGGGAGAAACCAACACGCTCTCCAATCAGGATCTGGAGAAAGTCGGCACCCCGTCCACGCTGCCACAATAACCGCAGCGACGCGAGAGCGTCGCGCGCGCCTACCGCTTCGATTCGTCCTTCGCAACCACGCCGTCTTTGATGTAGATGATCCGGTGGGCGTATTCAGCGATGTCGTGTTCATGGGTTACCAGCACGATGGTGTTCCCCTCCGCATGCAGGCGATCGAATAATGCCATGATTTCGTTGCCGGTTTGCGAGTCGAGGTTTCCCGTTGGTTCGTCAGCCAGGATAATCGCTGGTTTGTTCACCAGCGCTCGAGCGATGGCGACGCGCTGACGCTGTCCTCCTGAAAGTTCGTTCGGCTTGTGGTTCATGCGCGATTCCATGCCCACCGACGTCAACGCCGCTTTTGCCCGCTCGGTGCGTTCTTCCGAAGGAACACCTGCATAGATCAGCGGCAGCTCGACATTGTGCAAAGATGTCGCGCGCGCCAGTAGATTGAAGGTTTGGAATACGAATCCGATTTCCTTGTTCCGTATGCGCGCCAATTCGTCGTCATCAAGTTCGCTCACCAATTGTCCATTGAGCCAGTACTGCCCCTTCGAAGGCGAATCGAGACAGCCAATCAAGTTCATCAGCGTCGATTTCCCGGAACCCGACGGGCCCATAATGGCAACGTATTCGTTGCGCTGAATCCGCAGGTTGATGCCGCGTAGCGCGTGCACCTGCTCCGAGCCCATGTCGTATGTCTTCCACAGGTCCTCGGTCGAGATCATGTACGAATTGGGTGCAGACCAATTAGCCGGCCTATCGATTGGCAGTATCTCCGCAGTTGCCATCTTGCTCTCCTTCTCCCGATCGGACTCGGACACGTACGCTCCTCTGACCGTTCTATCTTCGACGTACTAACTTGCCAGAAGTTAGACGCGTTTTTGATTGATCCCTTTTCATAGACAAGTGGTCTGCCGCTTTTCTTGCCGCCAAGTGAGACCGGCCTGACATCGCCGCCCTGCTAACTTTCATCCTCTTTTTTCGGCACCGAGTTATCTATTTTGACACTCGTTCCCGGCTTCACGGTACGCAAAACCTTGTAACTGCCCGTGATCACTTCGTCACCCTCTTGCAACCCCTTGACGACCTCGATATTCGTCGTACCGCTGATGCCAGTATCGACCGGAACAAATTCCGCTTTCTTATTGCGGATCACAAAAACGCCCTGCACTTCTTCCTTCAGTTTTGATGCGTCTATCGGAGGACTGTTGGCCGCCTCTACCGCCCCTTTTCCGAGATTCTTCGGCGCTAAGTCCGCTCGGCTGCGCACCGTCAATGCCTGGATGGGGACGCTCAGCGCGTTGTTGCGCGTCGCCGTCGTTATCTTGGCGGTTGAGGAAAGCCCGGGCCGCAAATCTGACGGCGGATCGGTAAGCGTCACCACCACTTTGAAATCTTTTGCTTCCTCGCTGGTCGTAGTCGCCTCTGACGTAGCGACACCAGTCGACCGCACAATCGCGTTGTCCCCAATCTCGGTCACCACGCCATGGAAAATCCTTCGCGGAATCGCATCAATCGTTACCTCCGCCGGCTGGCCGAGATGCACGTTGATAATGTCGGTCTCGTCCACCTTAACCTCTGACGTGATTACAGACATGTCCGCAATCGTCATGAGCGTGCTGCCCGGCGAATTCTGGATCCCGATCACCACCGTTTCCCCTTCGCGTACCGGCAGGTTGGTAATGATTCCGTCGAAAGGCGCCACGTACAGGGTCTTTTGCAGTACATCCGAAACTCGCGTCAGGTTCGCCCGATTTTGTGCTATGTGCTTGTCTGCCGAATCCTTCTCCGCCCGCGCTTGCGCCACTTTAGCGTCGGCTTCCTCCCTCCCGGCGACGGCCGACTCCCATGCAGCTTTCTTCACATCGAAATCCTGTTTGGCAATCAGGGCGGCGTTATACAAGCCTTGCGCCCGATCCCAGTCAAGCTTCGCATGTTCCTGGTCTGACTTGGCGCGATTCAGATCCGCGAGTGCCGTGTTCAACGCCGCGGCTGAAGCAATGTCGTCAGTTTCAGCCGCCTGCAGAGACGCACGCATCGCGTTGACATCGGCCGAGGACTGTACATTCTCGAGTTGCGCCAGCAACTGCCCCTTCTTCACGTGGTCGCCTTCTTTTACATGCAGCTTGACGATCTTGCCGAAAGCGTTGGCGCCGATGTTCACGTACGTTTTAGGCTTGATTTCGCCCGACGCGCTGACCACCGACGCCAGACTCTCCCTTTGCACCTTGCCGGTCTGCACCGTAACCAGATTCTTCCGGCTCTGGTAAACCGTGACCGCCACAATGATGACGAGCAGCAGAGACGCGCCCACCCCGATCAATACTTTCTTCCAGGTCTTCATGACGAAGCGTTTCCAGCAGTCCTATTTATGAGTCTAAGCCACACCAGCCAATAGATCCGATTTCCCGACTTCCCTCGTCTCGGCCTGCACCTTACCGTTGTTCTCGGAAGTGATTTCCAAATTAGCTTCAGGGTTCTGGTTATAGAGCGGCGAAAACGCACCGTGGTTGCGCATCAACAGTTACGCTCAGACAAGGGGAAAAGTTCCAGTGTACCTCGCGAAAACACCTCGCTCGCTGTCCCGCCAGTTGCTCTAGTGCAGGCCAGCGCAGATCTACCTCATTATATCGTGTCGACGATTCGGCTAGCGCAGTAACCGCAAGTTCTTGCTCAAGCCCTGGCTGGCCGTAATTCCAGTTGCAAAATATGGATTCTTAGGGATTTAAAGGACAACCATGTTTCAGAAATCTTTGCCCTCGCAGGCCACCTTCTTCTTGCCATGTTGTATCCAATGAACATAGAATTACAAGGCAGAAGTCTCTCGTTGAGGTAGGCCCCTCTATGTTTTCCGTAAGGTTTCGAAATCATTGCTCGGTGGGTTTGCTGGTAGGCATGATGGCACTCGGTTTTGCCACCATCTCCCTGGCACAGGACGACAAAGACTCGAAGGACGCCAAAGACAATGGCACGGCTGCCCAGGGAAGCCAGATCGACCCCCTGAAGCGTCCAATCCCGGAAAAACAGAAGAAAGCCAACGCCAAGGCCCTCAAGATCGAGTTGAGCAAGACCTACCGCAAGTGGCTCGACGAGGATGTTCGCTGGATCATCACCGATCAGGAACGATCCGCGTTCATGCAGCTTTCGAACGACGAAGAACGCGACCAGTTCATTGAGGCCTTCTGGCAACGCCGCGATCCTACCCCCGACACTGAAGAGAACGAGTTCAAGGAAGAGCACTACCGTCGCATCGCCTACGCCAACGAGCACTTCGCCGCCGGCATTCCCGGATGGAAAACCGACCGTGGCCGGATTTATATCGTCTTTGGCCCTCCCGACGAAATTGACTCCCATCCCTCCGGCGGCAGCTACGAACGTCCCATGGAAGAGGGTGGCGGCGAGACATCGACTTTCCCGTTTGAGGATTGGCGCTACCGTTATATCGAGGGTATCGGCCAGGAGGTCATCATCGAGTTCGTGGATTCCTGCATGTGCGGCGACTACCACATGACCATGGACCGCTCGGAAAAAGATGCCCTGAAGTACACTCCGAATGCCGGCCTTACCCTCTACGAGCAACTGGGGATGAGTCAGAAAGCCAACCGTTTCACCGGCGGCAACGGCATTGAGCAGTTGGGCGCTTCCCCATTCAACAATGATCTGCAAACCAAAGAATTCGACCGCCTGGAGCAGTTTGCCAAACTGCAGCAAGCTCCTCCGGTCAAGTTCAAAGATCTTGAGGAAGTCGTCACTCACAAGATCAGCATGAATCTCATGCCCTTCGATGTGCGGGCTGACTTCGTGAAGGTCACCAGCGATACCGTGCTGGTCCCAGTCACCATTCAGATCAAGAACCGCGATATCACCTTCCAGAACAAGGACGGCGTCGAGCGCGGCACCGTCAACATCTTTGGCCGCGTAACCACTCTCACCGGCAAAATCGCGCAAACCTTTGAAGACACCGTGCAGGTCGACGTCCCCGCCGAACTGCTTCCCAAGACCGCTGACAACGCCTCGGTCTACTGGAAGGCCCTGCCGCTGCGCATCAGCCAAAATCGCTACCGCCTCGACGTCGTCGTGAAAGACGTGAATGGCGACCGCACCGGAACGTGGAGTCGCGCCATCCAGATTCCCGACTTTAGCGAAGACAAGTTGAGCAACTCAACTCTCATCATCGCCGACCAGATGGAACCGGTCGCAACCAAGAACGTGGGCACCGGTAATTTCGTGATCGGAACCACCAAGGTCCGTCCCCGCGTGGCACCCTCCGACGGCAAGCCCATTCTCTTCAAGCGTGATCAGAAGCTGAATTTCTGGATGCAGGTTTACAATCTTAGCGTCGATGAAAAAACTCATAAGCCTTCGGCCACAATCACGTACAATGTGACCGACGCCAAGAACCGGGCGGTCATCCACACCGTAGAGTCGACAGACACGATGGGTAATGTGGGCGATCAGGTGACGCTCGAGAAAACGCTGTCGGCTGCAAACTTGCAGCCGGGTCTGTACAAGATCGAGATCAAGGTGAACGACAACCTTTCCAAGCAAACGGTCGATCCGACGGCAACCTTTGCCGTCGAGTAAGCGGTTGCCTGGTTTCCCAGAGGTGGTTGGCAGAATGCTCCGAAAGCTCGGCTTTGTAGTAATGGTCATGAGCTTGGCTGCTCCCGCATGGTGCGGAACTCCCTCGCCTCATACCTTGGCTGCGATTTCAGGATATGTTCGCGATCGGGGCGGCGTGCCGCAGATGGGTGCGGCCGTCGAAATACTCGGTTCGGCTGTTCAGGCCGTGAAGGTCTTCACCGACGACCGAGGATTCTATTCCGTTTCACACCTGCTGCCCGGAACTTATAGCGTCAAGGTCAGCGCCCCGTCTTTCCTGCCTTCGCTGCGCGAAAAAGTCGGCCTTCGCGGCGGCTCCAAATTGATGGTCAATATCACTCTGACCACGCTCTTCGAAGCCATTCAACTGGTCCCATCCCTGACCCCCAATGACAACGATGATTGGAAGTGGACGTTGCGCTCGGTTGCCAACCGGCCCATCCTGCGAGTCCTCCCGGACGGCACCACCGTGGTGGAGAGCGGAGACCCCGACTTGAAGCGCAGCGTGTCACTGCTGGCTGGGTCACCCGGCCAAGGGTTCGGAAATTCCTCTGACATGACCGCGGGCTTCGCGATGCAGCGTTCGCTGCTGTCCAGCGGCACCCTGCAACTGAATGGCAATGTCGGCTATGATTCCGATGGGCAGGACGTTCCCTCCGTGGTTGTTCGAACCACCTACACCAACCGCTTCAACGGCATGTTCGAGCCTTCGATGGCGATTACCGCCCTCCGTCTGAATTCATCAGACGGCAGCGCCATGCCCGGCGATTCGCTGCAGGCCCTGTCAGCCACCAGCTCCGATCGCGTTGTTTTCGGCGATAAGCTAGAGATGAAGCTTGGCAGCGAATTCCAAATCATCCAGTTCATGGGCCGCGTGCACACCTTCCGGCCTTTCGGATCAGCCGACTTCCACCTCTCCCCAAACACCGTGCTGGAATATCAATACACAAGCTCAGTTCCGAATACGGGAGTCGAGGATCGTTTGGGTGACCAGGATGCATTGGATTCGCCTTCGTCTGACCTGAGCCAAACCGCCCCCCGCATGAGCATCAGCAACTTCACTCCCGCGGTCGAGGTAGCCCATCACCAGGAAGTCTCGCTTTCCCATCGGATCGGCAAAAACAACATGCAGGTCGCCTTCTTTTCCGACGGCGTAGTCAATCCCATGCTCACGGGCGTAGGCGAAGTAACCGGCGATTCAGGAAACGTGCTTCCCGATATCTACTCTGGCACTTTCAGCTACCAGGGGAACGATTTCGCGACACGAGGAATGCGATTGGTGTTACAGCGGAAGCTGGCTTCCGATTTGACCGCCACTCTCGATTATTCTTACGGAGGCGTGCTCGATTTGTCGCACCCCGACGTTCAACTCCAGGATGCGCGAGCTTGGATTCACTCGGAGCGCCGCCAGGCTGTCGCCGCAAAGTTTAGCGGCGTCCTGCCTAAGGCCAAAACGCATTGGATTGCCTCCTACCGTTACACTGGCCCCGCAACCCTTACTCCTGTCGACGAATTTGATACTTCGCCGGGCCAGTCCGAGCCCTACCTGAATCTCTGCGTCCGTCAACCGATTCCGGCCAGCTTTCTCGCCGGACACATGGACATTCTCATGGATTTGCGCAATCTTCTTGCCGAGGGCTATGTGCCTGTGATGGGCCGCGACGGACGAACTCTTTATCTCGTGCAATCGCCGCGCTCTGTCCGCGGCGGCGTGGCTTTCAGTTTCTAGAATCTCCCTCTTCTTTTCCTGTAATTCATAGATTCATATAATTGATGGATTCGTAATCCGTGAATTCGTAGACGCCCTGACCATTTCCAGTGGCTCATTATGCCGCGTCCGCCACCACGTGACGGCACGTCTTTAGTCTTCTCATTAATCGCGACCGGATGTGATCGCGTTTGGATTGCTTTTTCCGCCGATAATCCGTCCTATCAACTATTTCTATGAGGTTCGTCACTGTTCTTTTGCGTCCTCTCGTTTATAATTCGCCGATCTTGATCGCAACCCACAGTGGAACTGCGTTTGCTCTCGATCATCGTGACCGATCCGGCGTCAGCAACTTAAGGAGACCCTAAATGAATCTGCGTTCATTGGCGGTGTTCGTTCTGCTCTCAACATCCGTGCTCGTCGGCCAAACCTTTCGTGGAACGATTCTCGGCTCCGTGACCGACCCCTCCGGCGCCGTCGTCGCGGGAGCGTCCGTGAAAGTGCGCAACGTAGCCACCGGACTCGAACGCACCACCACCACCAGCGCCGATGGCAGTTATTCCGTGCCTGAGTTACCCATCGGTACCTACTCGGTGACCATCACGCAGCCAGGCTTCCAGACATTTGTCGCGACCGCGGTCACCGTCGATGTCGCTACCGAGCGCCGCGTCGATGCCGCCCTTAAAACCGGCGAGGTCTCCGCCCGTATCGAAGTTTCTGCTGATGAGTTGCCCCTGGTTGAGACGACCTCGAATGAACTCGGCGGCGTCATCACCGCACAGACCGTCCAGAACATGCCGGTCAACGGACGCGACTACACCAAACTCATCTACCTCAATCCCGGAGTCGCCGGCTCTCCCGACGAAATTTCCGACTCCCCGGGCTCGTTCGGCGAATTCTCCATGAACGGCGCTCGCGGCCGCTCCAACAATTATTTGCTCGACGGCACCGACATGAACGATGGCTACCGTAACGATCCGGCCATCAATCAGGCCGGCGTCTTCGGTACTCCCTCCACCATCCTTCCCATCGATGCCGTGGCCGAAGTCAACGTGCTCTCCAACTTCGAGCCAGAGTACGGCCGCAACGCGGGCGCGGTCGTAAACATTGTGACCAAGAGCGGCACCAACGCCCTCCATGGAACCGCCGCAGAATATTTCCGCAACAACGCGCTCGATGCGCGAAATTATTTCAATCCTTCCAGCCAGCCCAAGGCGCCTTTCCACAACAATCAATTCGGCGCATCCCTGGGCGGACCGATCATCAAAGACCGGACTTTCTTTTACGTCGATTATGAAGGCCAGCGAGAGCCAGTGGGAGTTGTCACTATCGCCGCCGTGCCGACGGGGAGCGCAGCCGACGGATCGTTGCAACCAAGCGATGCCACAAATCCGGTAATCGCGGCCTTGCTGGCTCGAAATCCATGGCCTGCTCCAAACTTGCTAAAAGGTGCTTTGTATCAGCCCGGCACCGCCTCCGTCGTCTCCCCGTCATACAATGACTTGACCAGCTTCATCGCCAAGGTCGACCACAGCATCAACACCAACAACACCCTTACCGGACGTTACTTTTTCGGTGACAGCATCCAGTCGTTTCCCTTGGCCCTGACCGCTAGCGGCGGCCAGCTTCCGGGATTCAACACGTTCACGCCCACGCGCGTGCAGCTCGTCTCGCTCTCTTACACGCGCACCATCGGTTCCAACAAAGTCAACGAGCTCCGCTTCGGCTGGAACCGTTTTGCTGAAGGATTCTTCCCCGCCGACCAGAACTTCAACCCCAGCTCCATCGGCCTCTGCGATGCAACCACCGTCGCCGATTGCAGTGGGGGCCTCAATGATCAGGGTCTGCCTATCATTCTGGTGAGTGGCGTTTCGCAACTCGGATCGACCAGCAGCGTCCCGCGTCACCGTGTTGATAGCAATGATCAGGTTCTCGACAATTTTTCATGGAAGATCAACAAGCACAGCGTCAAGTTTGGTTTCAGTTTCCACCGTACCACCGTGCAGCAGTTTTTCGATAAGTACTTCCGCGGAAGATTAAGTTTCGACGGCACCGCTACCGGCAATCCCATCGAAGATTTTCTGGCTGGGGACGTCGATGGCGGTTTCCAGTACTTCGGCGATTCCACGCGCCATACCTACGAGAACAACTTTGGCTTCTATGCTCAAGACAGCTTCCGCCTGACCCCACGGCTGACTTTCACCTACGGCATGCGATGGGATTATTTCGGAGTCGTGGGGGAGAAAAATAACCTGCTCAGCAACATCACCAATCTCGACGCCACTGACGACACTTTCACTCTCACCCAGGTTGGCCAGCCCGGTCTGAGCAGTCTCTACAACCCTGACAAGAAAGATTTCGCTCCCCGCCTCAGCCTCGCGTGGGACGTCACGGGAAATGGTAAGACCGTAGTCCGCACCGGCTTCGGAATGTTCTACGACGCTTTCTCGCAAGACATGGTGATGGGCCACCTGCCTTATTCGCCTTACTTCGATCCCGGCCCTGCCTATAACAACATCGGCCCCGCTCCGATCCTTTACAACGGTGCGGTCGGCGGACAAATCGTCTCCGGAAGCCCTGTATTCACGCCCACCAGCCCCTGCTACGAATGCGATGCTTTCGGATTCGACCGCAATATCAAAATGCCCTACATGGAGAACTACAACCTCAACATCCAGCAGCAGATTTCGAGCAAAGCCGTGTTGCAGATAAGCTACGTCGGATCCCAGGGCCATCGCCTCTGGCGCTTCTTCGATATCAGCCAGCCCGGCCAGGCTCAGATTACTGCCTACGACACCTCTTACGCGCAGGCCAATCAATACCAAGTCGGAACGAATCTCTATCCCTGCTACCCAGGCGGCGGTCCCGCAAGCCCTGGTTTTGCCTGCATTCCAAGTTACGGCGTTCCGCGCAACTACGGCGATAATCCCTATGGCGCCTTTTACATCTTGCAGGAAAACTCAACCGGTAAATCGAACTACAACGCCCTCCAGACCAGTTTCCGCCTGAACAGTTGGCACGGTCTTACCTCCATTTTCAACTTCGTTTGGTCGCGTTCCATGGACAATTCCAGTGACGGCGAAGACTTCGAGCCGAACGCAGCTCAACCCAACGACAGCACTCGTCCCTACCTCGAATATGCACCTTCGAATTTCAATATTCCCCGTCGCGCCACTTGGAACCTCGCTTACGATCTTCCCAAGATGGGTGGCGATTGGCAAAAATTGAAAAACGGCTGGGGCCTGAATAGCGTGCTCACCATGCAAGACGGCCAGCCGTTCCAATTCAACTACAACTTTGAGGACGATTTCAGCGGCAGCGGAAACGGCTTCGATCGTCCGGATGTAGTCGGTCCGATTCACTATCATCCAAACGATCCTTTAAATTTCGTCGACCTCAGCTCGTATGCGCTGCCCTGTCAGCTGACGGTTTTTGTGACCGATGCCACTCAAACTGGTTACACCGGACCAACGGGCAGTGCGCAAGATTGCGTGCCCGGCACTCGCCACTTCGGCAATGAAGGACGCGACTCTCTGCGCGGCCCATCCTTCAAGGAGTGGAATTTCGCCATCTACAAAACCACCGCTATCACCGAGCGCGTAAACATGCAGTTCCGCGCCGATTTCTTCAATCTTCCCAATCATCCCAATTTCGCCAATCCCTTCCTGCCGGCTTTCATCGCTGATCCGCTCGTCCACGGTTATCAGGTTGTAAACGGTCGCGAGGTTGGTAATGCCACCGGAACGGGCACGGGCGTCATCACCGCTACCGGCGATGTCGGCATCGGTAACCCCTTCATCGGCGGAGGCGCTCCCCGCGGCATTCAGTTGGGCGTCAAATTCAATTTCTAACTTTTTGCGTCTTGATTCTCGTCGACTCCTCTCGCAACTGTGCGAGAGGAGTTTCCGTTGGTAACACGCACCGTACGATATGGCGCCTTACCGATCGCCGCAACTGCGATACACTTCTACACCGTATGACCGAGAAAACTTCGACCTCTGAACGGCGTTCACGCCAACGAATCCCGGTTCATGTCCCGGTAAAGGTGCGTCATGACGGTGCCGAGCACGAGGGCTTGACGCGCGACCTCAGCTCGTCCGGCATCTTCCTTTATTCCGATTCGGAAATGAAGCCGGGCTCGAAACTGGAATTGGTCATCATGCTGCCGCCCGATCTCGGCTTGGGCTCCGGCGGATGGACCCTCTGCGAGGCTTCGGTCGTCCGCGTCGAGACCTCGGATGGCAAACGGCGGGGCATCGCCGCTACCCTCGACCGCGTGGCCTTGCTGCCAGAGATCATTTGAGCTGGTTTTTACAGCCTTCCAGGCCTCGTTTAGAAGCGCGTTGTGCCTCCCCTATCTCAACTCGAAACGGCGAAGTCCAACAAGATTTTCTCAACCTTAAAAAGATCGCTTCCCAATGCCCCGTCCCTGGTGCAATAATGTCCCGCTCTAGTAACAGACGGAATTGGGCGTCTGTTCCAGGTGGACGGCACATGTGGATCGAAAAACTTACCGACGGCGTTCTTGAACTCGACACGCCGATCGGACCGCGATACGTGCAGCCAAATTTCCTCCAGCGCGCGTATCTCCTGTGGACCTTCCGTAATTTCCTCTCCTTGCCGCAGCAGGTACTGCGCCCGCGGGAACTCCAATTGATCGAACGCTTGCGAAACGACAACCGTTTTGTGTCCTTGTCCGTGCCCGGCGGCACCGATCATCCGATCATTGGAAAAGTCGAGCGCCGAGCGCCGGTCGCGGAGGTTCTCCCGATTCGCAAACCGTCCGCGCGCGAGCCCATAGCCGCGCGTTCGAGTTCAGCCACAACCGAGCAAAACCAGGAAGCCTCGGCCTAGTCCGCGCCAAAGTGGATGGTATAATCCATGTTTGTCCCTACCTTGCCACCCCAGCGGGCGCGTAGCTCAATTGGCAGAGCAACTGACTCTTAATCAGTAGGTTGTAGGTTCGATTCCTACCGCGCTCACCATCTTTTCAATCACTTACCTCAACTAAGCCCGCACGGAAGCACTTTTGACGCGGTATTGAAAAGGCGCACGTTAGCGCACTCCGTTCCGAAGCGCACGGCACACTTACGGCACACCTGCCTGTCGCGAGGTCCCGACCGGCATCGTTGTGCTGACGGGTAGGGGCAGCACCTAAATGTAGCCTTCCATCCTCCGCCGATTGCGGGCGGAAGTTATCCGCATGAAATCACGACTTTTAATGTTGTAAACTATTACCACATGTGTGGTAGACTAATACCACATGTTTGACCTGCGCTCCAAGGCACGCCAGCATTTGCTGGCCTATTATTTTACGAACCCGACAGCCCGCCACCATCTGCGGGACTTGGCGAAGCGGCTGGGCATCGATCCGTCTAACCTGTCGAAAGAGTTGGGACGCCTGGAGCGCGAGGGTCTATTCGCGTCGGAAATGAGTGGCCGCCAGAAGTATTTTCAACTGAACCGGGAGTATCCGCTTTTTGCAGAAGTGCGCAAGATCGTTGCGAGAACTATTGGTGCGGCTCCCGTGATCGCGCAATCCCTCAAAAGAATTGAGGGAATAGACAAGGCATACTTGTACGGCTCATTTGCAAGCAACCAGCAGGACGCTGCCAGCGATATAGACGTGCTCGTGATTGGCTCCCCGCGTGAGGATGTTGTAGCACAAGCCGTGCAAAGGCTTGAGCGGCAACTCGGACGCGAAATCAACTACACGGTTCTTACGCCGAAGGAATTCGAGTCGCGCCGTGCTCGAAAGGATGCTTTTCTGGAAGACGTCTGGCACAATAAGCGTATTCCGCTCATAGGTACAGATGAAGAAGCTAAAACCACACGTCGTTGACTGGGCGCAGATCGAACGCTTCCTCACGAGCGCGGACAAGAAGCTGCGCCTCGGCCCGCAAAATTCTCGCTTTTGACGAGGAAGCTTGTCTTCAGCAAGCCTACGAAGCAATGCTGAAAGCTTCCCTCGGGTTCATGTTTAGCCATGGATTCCGTGCGAGAAGTCAGCCTGGGCACCACATCGCCATCATCGATTTTGTGCGGTCGCGCATCGACAAGAAACATGCCGGTCTGCTGACCGTCTTTGATCGTCTCCGCCGGAAGCGCAATATGGCCCTTTATGATGACACCGGGTTTGTTTCTCACCATGATGCCGAGCAAGCGCTCGAATCCGCCGGCGACTACTTGAATGTGATCCGAGCTGATGTCGCGGCCCGAAAACCTTGAGCACCTTGGCGGACTTAGCCGGAGATTGGTCGGAGCAAGCACGCGCGAGCATTTGGGTTTTGGGAAAGGGCCAGCAGAGCGAAGTCAACCCTTCTCCATCCAACCTTCCCTACCCTGGTTTTGACCGCATCGCCGGAGTTGGCCCCCCGGTGTTGCAAGGGCCAGCGTAGGCGGTGCTTTGCGGACATGATTTATCGTCCGCATTCGTGATACTGCCAGCGGCGGACAAATGAGAGCGGAGGGCTTGCACGATCCGTTGCCGCAGTTTCACCGTGGCGACGGGCGTGCCGGGCCGGAGCGCGCGTCGAGAGGGTATTGTTGCCGTGAAGAGCAACAAAGACTGATCCCCGGCCCCTGCTCCTGCCGTGGCCCGATCTCCCGCTACGGCGCAATTACTTGCTCCTGCTTCACCTCCGGCACAGCACTGCGGTGGGCAAAATCACGGCGAAGCGGCGGGCAGGAACGGCCCCCGCCGGTGAACCATTGCTCACCCCGCACCACGAAACTCTATGACCGGCACAACGATGGAACCTCGCTCGACGAATACGAGCAGATAGGAATCTGAGACGGAGATTTGAAACGTCGGAAGGCCCGGTTTTATTGGCGTTCGCGCATGTGTCGAATCTTACCCTTTGTGGGACGGCATTGTAGAATGGAAGATGCAAAGTAACGGTGCAGGGTCCGGCATGAAGCGAACAACGCCACTCCAGTCGATTGTCGATCCCTTTGTAAAGGGTATCGGCGGGGAATTGATTTCCGAACTCGTTGGCAATGACAGCCCACCTTCGAGCGCGGACTATCTGTTTCGACGCCACAACGTTATCGCAGAGCTCAAGACACTCCAGACCGAGAGCTTCGGTGACCCCTTCCGCAGAAAACTGGGAGACCGCATGGGGGACTGGCATCGGGACGGTCGTTTGCGGGTTTTTGGCACAACCCGAGTCGAGAGCAAACGCCTCGCGCCGGAGTGCCAGGAGGACATATTTAACGTGATGGCAAGCCCGCTGCAAAGACATGTCGTTGGGGATGCTAATAGTCAGATCAAGAGCACTAAAGAGATTCTCAACATGCCGGGTGCCAAGGGCCTCTTGTGGGTGGCCAGTGACGGCAATGAGGATCTCCAGCCGAACGACGTCTGGTTTTTGTTGACACGCATTCTCCAGAAGAAGCACAAAAGCGGAGAGCCTTTATTTTCGAACATTCATGCCCTGGCGTACTTTAGCCCCCGGATGCAGGTGCAACTGCCGCAGTCCAAACAACCGGCAATATTTTGGTTCAGTGGCTGCCGCCAACCCGACGATCAGCAAATGGCCGCTTGCCTAAATGAGCTGTATACCGCGTGGCCTCGATACGTAGCTCGGGCGCAAGGAATAGCGGTTCGACATGTGGATGGAACGCCTGAGAATCTCCGTTTCCTAGGCGTCCCGCCACGGATGCCAAAAATTCAGGTCGACAACATTGAACGGACCTTCACCGAACCGCAGAAAGCCGGTTCGGAGCGGATAGGCTTTAAGAGGTCGCCACTGGCAACGGAGGACGAAGGTCAGCAAGGAAGGTCCGCGTGACCAGCCAACAAGGCGACAGGATTAAAGAGTTTGAAATAGAGGTAAAGAAGCGTGGCGGAAACGCGGTGATGGATTGGAAGGAAAGCCATAGCCCCGAAAGCCGTGGCATTCTTTTCGCGGACGTAGATGGAGTTACGCTGATGGTCTATTCCGACGGCTTAATAAGCATACCCGCCGTCCGCACCTATCATCCGCCCAGATATCCGACTCCCATAATCGCAGCGGCGCTCGCGACAGAATTGTGGGCAGGGCAAAAGGCACGAGACGACGCCAATCTGGATTTGGCAAAGAGCCGCAGGACGGGGCACCTCGGCCCCATAGTTGACACCGACTTGAAGTGTCGAAATACGAATTGCCCTTGCCAACGGGAAAGTTCAGATGTTCGGCAGAGGCGAGCACGGGGCGGATTCAATTGGAATCCGGATCGATGCTCGTGAAGCGGGCCGCTCGACCTCAAGAACAAGATTCGGGAATTCCCATGGCGACCCGGCGAACACGACCACGCCCGCTCGTGGGATGTGCGATGGTCACCAACAGCCGCCACGCATAGCCAGCGGGCTGCATGCGGTGAAACTCCGGCCATCCTGAGACGCAGCAGCGTATGATTGAGCGTTTCTTTCTCCCCAAACCCGGGTGCAGGGGTGCGAACATGAAGCTCAACCCAAAGTTCGCGGCAGGCGTTTTCCTATCCATTATTTTGCTCGCCGGATGCAACTCATCCCCTCCTCCTACCGTTCAAATTGAAAATGCTAAACCAGTCCCACAGGAACAAAAACCGGATATAGGCGCTTGGGATATCCAAAAACCGGAAATCAGTCCAATCGACGGAACAAAAACCCAAATGTTGAGCACGGGGACAACTGGAAGCAGCTTGGTTCTTTGTTTCGAGAATGGAAAACTATGTGGCGGGAGCAATGCCGGTGTTTTTGTCACCTCTCCCTGTTGGGTGGAAGGAGGAGAGGACGAATTTACTCACCATAAAAGGCGTGTACGGCTGAGGTTTGATGATGATAAATTTCTCGTTGAAACTTGGGGCATCTCGGATGACCATCGCGGGATATTTCCATTTTCGCAGCAAACTTTTTTTTCAAGTCTGAAGAGACATAAAGTATTGGCGGTTGAGTTTGGGTGTGCCCGCTACGATAGCGCCGTGATGACTTTTTATATCGACGGCTTACAAGCTGCCCTTGAGACTGCGGGTCTAAAACCGAACCAAGGACTTGTTTCTCCTGACAAATCAAAAGGAAAGGCACATCCCCAGACGGCCCTGACTCCAGCGGACCGCGAGGAAGAGGCGCGTTCGTGGCGGACACAAACCGGGTGCGAGAGCGCGGGTTTCAGTTGGGACAATGGTGCGTGTCATGCTCAGAAATGACACGCTACTGCGCTAGCAGTCCACGTTTCGCGATTTCCCGAGAAGTCGAATAACAACATGCCGAATGCAGCACAAATAGCGACCTATAACTTTATCCGCTCCGAGATCAACCGCCTACGCGGGCCACAATCTCACGCACCACTCTCACTCGACCAAGTAACGCCACTTGCCGACGATGGCAATTATGCCGTTTTCCGTGTGAATGGCGCACATGTGTTCGTGAAGCCTTCAGGTAAGGTACATGACACCGGACTGCCCGACTGTCCCACCTATGCCAATCGTCTGCTCTCGGGGCGGTTCCTACCCGCAATCGCAGCCGACTTGCTGAGCCGAGGCAACCCACACAAGCCCTTCCTGCACAGTCAGAAACACACGCCCGAGTCGTTTGTTGCGTACTTGCAGCACGGTACTGTGCTCGACAAAAACCGGCGAGACATCCCTCAGCGGAGCCTCCAAGGCAAAGTGCGGGTGACCAGCGCGTGTGCGGACAAACTGTCGAAGAATGCTGATCCGTACAATTTCGTGCTTCAATTTCAGCCCTCGGAAATAGACGATCTTGTGTCTCGGCGGTTGACCAACGTCGATCAGGACAAGGCATTCCAAGCGGGTAGCAACATCGCCAGCGGGAATTACGGTCGGGACAATTTGAACGTGATCGTCGCGTGGAAGATGGAGGGAGTACATCTCACACGTGTAATGTCATATCTCGATCAGAATACCGACACCGACATTCATCATGCACTCCGCTCGGCAATCGAGGCCGATACTGAGCGGTCAGCGATAGAAATCCTAGACAGACTGCACGGAGTAGGCGTCCCCGTCGCATCCGCGATTCTGACGACTGTTAATCCTGAGAAATACACCATCATCGATATCTATGCTCTGAAATCTCTTGGCGTCACAGACGGGCCGACCAACAAGGTCGATTATTACCTCGCATACCTGCGGAAATGTCGCCAATTGGCGCAACAGTTCCAGATAGCTTTGCGTACTCTCGACCATGCCCTCTGGCAGTGGGGGTATGAACACAGACGATAACCCGGCAAGATCAAGTTGCCCAGAGGGCTGGTTTTCCGAAGAGGGGTTTAAGGCTCGCACGTGCAGAGAACCTGTGCGTTGCGATGTATCTCTCTAAAGGAGGTCAAACATAAATGAAAGCCGGAGCAGTTCTTTCGTTAGTACTCGCAATCGTTTTGGGCTTGTGGGCAGCGGCGGATTTCTATCAGAACGTAAACCACCAAGCACGATGGAGAGGTATGCTTTTTGGTGCTGGTTCTGGTACTGCGGTCGCGGAAATCCAACGTGACGACGATCTGGAACGACAGGATGGGCTGGCAGCGATTATGGCTTGGGTTGCCCTGATCGGATCGGTCGTAATGTTCTCACAGAGCAAGAAAGCTGCGATGAAGTAGAACGCGGAACGGGGAAAACGATGAAAAAAGAAGTCGTTAAAGCACGGTGACTAGGGCACCAGTTCCCAGCTTTGAGTTTTTTTGTTGAACCACTCTGGCCTTATTTTGTCCATTCTGAATTGCTGGAAACACGCTGGCAGGCGTTTCCGGGCCGGGTAAATCTGCCAGTCAGCGGTGATGTCGGGTGCGGTGCTAGAAAGCGCGTCATGGAGGACACGATGAATATGTTAAAGACAGCAGTTCTTGTGGCGTTGGTAACGATGAGTGCAGCAGCACAAGATCTGGCTAGATGTGGATCTGGTTATGAAATCCAGACGATGGATGAAGACACGTTTGGCTACTGCACGCGGAAGCCCAGCCTAAAGGAAGAAGCAGATAGAGCGGAAGCATTCCTACACTCCGGAGTTCCAAGGTTCATGTATGCTTGTGAAGTTGCCATACATCCCAACAAATGTGCGACTCAGCGAGACAAAGATCTTGCTGGTCAAAAGGTCACCTCCTACATAGACAAGATTATAAGAATGGGTACACATGCTACTTTTTGGGTGCTAGAGGGCAAAATGCAGAACCCGGATTACAAAAGGCTGGATGCAGCACTAAAGAAAATGGATGCAGCAGCTAAGGAATGTAAGAACAAATGAACTGGAGTAAACACGCATGGCACTTATGAGCAATGACGATAACTAGGTTTGCCAATGCAAGTCGAAACGATGTAATCATCCTCTCGGATGCACGAGGATCGCAGGTGACGATGGGCTGTGCGACCATTGCCGTGAGGCGAGTTTGGAAGACGACATTGATAAGGCCAAGATGTGAGCGCCCCGGAGCACAGTGGGGGACTGTTCATGCGACTGCGACGCCGCATCTGTTAACCTGCGGAGGGCTCGTGTACGGCACTTGTGTCAGATTGTGGATGTGTACGTCATACCGCTGAACGTGGTTGCCAGCCGTGGTTGTTGCAGTGTAGCTCGCCACCACGCCCTCTGCCTGTAGCCCTCGATCTCTGTCGAACACCACCACCTTCATCCCAGAATAGACCTGTCCGATTAGGCTGGAATATATTGCGTAGTCCGGGCCGATGCCGTTGGTAAGAATAGTGTAGAAGTCCCTGCGGTGGGTTCCTGCCTGAGTCTTTCCCTTCGGGGCGCTCAGAAATAAGGTTGGCACGGTTAGATCCCTCCATTGATTACTTGGGAAGATCAAACGTAAATCTTGCGTTCCCATCCGTACAAACAAATTGACTGAAAGCATATTTGTGCAAAGTTGGTGCCATTGCCTCGGTAAAAAACTGCTGGCAGGTAGCGTTGGTGACGCCAGTTCTGTGCCACACAAAAATAGTCGCATCGGGGCCTTCAGTCGTAATGTTAAGGGAAGGAATCCTTTTGATGAAGTGTTCTTGGGCTGCTTGGGCAAATTGTTTTCTCTCGGCAGCACCTTGTACATCCGGCTTAGCCAGCTCGGCTTGGTTAGCAGCATCAACCTCGGCATCAGTATGACAAACACCGTCCCAATAGAAGCCGTCCGAGCCTTGGTGACGTGATCGGCACTCTTCGATTTGCTTGTATTCGATCGCGCATACATCGGCGCTGGCATTATAGATACCGTCTAGCGCGATGCGGTGGGCAAGGAGTTTACAGGTGCTGGCTGTCTCCAACCACCTGTCCAACGTCTTTTTTGTGGTATAGCTTTTCTTTTGATCTTGGAGTAGGAAAGCAAGCCGGAATGACCACATCTCTGACTCTTTTGCGTGTTTTAACAACTCAAAGAATGGCTGATCCCCTGCCGAACGCTTTGATTCACTAAGGGTGATGGTTATCCGATCTTCCATCGCTTCAAATATTCGGGGCCAGTTGTCCAAAGCCGCCGAGCACGTGTCTTTCAATCCGTCGCATTCGCGCTGAAAGTCGTCGATTTGCTCAAGGTAGGAAAGCCCGGTCCGTCGCATATACCCGGATATAGGTTTTGCCGTGGAGTCGGGCGTCTTGGTTGCCGTTTGTGCGAACACGCTAACCGTAAAGGCAAGGATTAGCGGCACGTACAGAGCACGTCTCATCAGAGCACGCGCCTTTCATTCAGGGCCTTCTTTGATTTCATTTACGTACCTACCGCACTGGGGGCTGGGGGAGGAAAGGAACGCATGATTATACCCTCCTGCGTAGGCTAGGCCGAAATGTTCTCAGCAGTGGCGCGGTCAGCGCCGCGTAGATGGACGTTGGCCATCCCGCGATTTTGGGTGTAGTCTTTGGCCCGTAAATCGGCCAAAGCCGTCATCCAATGGTCGCTACCGGTCGCTTGCCTTCTTTTCGTGTGAACCAGCCGAGAGCCAGTAGCGCTTGGCATCGCCTTTCCGCCCCACACACGTAACCTCAACTTCGCCTTCGGTGATGAGGGATTCTACAGCGCGCTGCGCCACTTTCCCGGTTACATTTGCAATCTTCTTTAGTTCTATCAATGTCATTGCGTCTGACTGGGAACGCGGTGCGATTTTCATGATGGCGTACCGTGCGTCGCGGAGTTGTTTCGCGGCGGCGATGGCCTTCTCCTTTTCTTGAATCGGGAGAGTAATCTCAACGAAATAAAACTCATCGAGGGCTTTCGCGAGGGTCCTAGAACCGGTCGGATTATCCGGAAGGTAGCAAAGCTGTTTCTGGTCGGAAAGAAACCTCACGTATTCCTTGCCGTTCTCGCCGTATTTACGGAAAGACCATTTTCTCGAAGATACGCAAGGGATGCCTTCGTAAAGTTTCTCGTCTTTTCCACCACGGGTGGACAAATCCCACATCACAATAAGTTCTGGGCATTTCAAGTGCATCAGCTTCGCCGCCCCGGTGCACTCTACGCCCTTGATTTTTGCAAGCCGGTTGAACACCATTTCGATACGACTGCCGTGTTCATTTAAGTCGATATCCCGAATGCTGTATCGCGCAAGGATCTCGAAATCGCTGCGTAGTTCGCAGCACAAGAGATTCTTGAGTCCATCAATATCGAAGTCGCTCGCCGCAACTGTGAAACGACGAGAATTGAAGGTCGCCAGAAACAAAATGCACCCTTCAACCTCGTGACCAGCCCGAACTAGTCCCAGCGCCAGATCATAGAAACTTCCCCTCTTTTCGAACGAGCGAATTTTCTCAGAGGCTTGGAGTAAGTCTTCTAGTGTGATGGGGGCCAGATCGGCGTTTTCGCGCTCCGCAGAAATTCCTACCACCTGCGCGGCGGCGCTCTTCGCCACCATCCGCGCCGTCTGATTCTTCTCCAGTTCGTCCGCCTTGACCATCGTCGCCAGGTCGGCCCTCGGGTACGTCTTGACCGCCGGTATGCCGAACCCACCGCCGGTCCCGATCGTCGCCTTCGTGCCGTTCATCGTAACGGCCACCAGCCTGCCCTCTTCTGTGGGCTCGCTGATCGTCTTACCGGCTGCCTCAACGGCCGCCTTCAGGTTGATTAACGCTGTTTGCTGTTTATGGTTCATGTTTCTTTCCTCCTGAGTACATATACCCAATAACCCGGAATGCTCCTGCACTGAATTTGGTGCAAGTTGAAAATAAAGTTGGAACGTCACATGCAGAAAAATCATCCTGGCAACTAGTCCGCCAGGTGATTCTCAGCCGGGCTGCTCAGAATGCCCGGCATTCAACGCAGGAAGCCCATTGGTAGGCGTTGCGGCTGTTCGTGATTAACCGCGCACATCGAGATGTGACCACTGCACTTGATAAACCCAAGGTCAGTCGCCGCATTTGTTTGTTTCTCCTCCCTGCCCCGGAATAGTTGAAAGATTTTTGCTCTCATCATCCCGGGCAGGTAGGGACTACATACTAATTCCGAAGCCCGGCCCCTGTTCGTGCCGTGGCCCGATCTCTCGCTGCGGCGCAATTGCCTGCTGTGATGCCTGCTCCTGCTTCACCTCCGGCGCATGGGCGCTACGGTGCGAAACATCATGGCCGAGCGCCGCGCCCAGCTTCTCGCGGTCGTTAGTGAACAGCTGCGCATCGTAAGCGCCGCGCGAAACGGTAACATAGACCATGCGATTGTTGAGCAGGTCTTTCGCTCCCAGTTCGGTATCGACGTGGATCAACACGCGGTCCGCCGTCTGCCCCTGGCTGGAATGACTCGTGACCGCATAGCCATGATCGAGATGCGGATGCAGACGCGGATCGAGCTGCAGCTCGCGGCCTCCGTCCATCTTCAGACTCAGCGGCCCGTCCTGGCCGATACCCTGCACCGTTCCCAGCTCACGGTTCGCCGCCGTCAGCTCGCGCAAGGGCGCGGTGAGCTGCACCCTGTCTCCGGTGGAGAACGCCCGCTCCTCGTCCCGATAGACGGAGACACCCTGCTGCCGCCGTGGATCGTAGCTCTTCTCCGTGCCGTCCTTCAGCTCCACGGTCAGCCGGTTGCTGGGAGCATCGACGCTCTTCACGCGGGCGTATTCGCCTTTTCCGATGCCGGTTTCTTGCGAGCTGCGGCTGTAACGCAGCACATCGCCCACGTTGTACCGCTCGGCCCAGGTGCGCTCCGCTCCGGTGAGATCCTGACGCGGCACAAGTACCTGGGTGCGATGCTCTTCCTTGCCGATAAGACCCTTCGCCTGCAATTCAGTGTGGATCGCCTGGTTGATCTCCGCGCGGGAACGGTTGTCGGGTGAGACGACCAGCGTCCTCTCAGGCGACTTCGCATACTCCTTCGCGATCGCCGCAATGCGTTCCTCATGGCCTTTGACCTCATGAATGCGGCCCTGCCGCTCTAACCCGGCAACGGCCTCTCCCACCTGGCCGCGCGCTAGTTGTTCGACCGCCTGTTTCAGCTCCGGGTCTTTCTGGCGCACGATCTCTTCCAACTTCACCGTCTTCATGCCCGCGTCCTGGAGCTGCGCGAAAATGCGGCCGGCTTCGACGGATTCATGCTGGCGCGTGTCGCCCACCAACAGAACGCGATCGTTCGGATGCAGGCGACCCACAAACTCGTGCATCTGTTTGGTGGACGCAAGCGAACTCTCGTCCACCACATAAAGCCGGTGCTCTCCCGTATCCACGCGCTGGCCTCGGGCAAGATGCGCCTGCAAGGTCATGGTCTCGATGCCGGCATCGGCCAGCGTTTGCGCCGCGCGGGACGTGGGCGCAAAGCCTTCCACCTTGTACCCGTCCCACTCCGCGCCCTCGCGCACCACGGCCAGCGTCGTCGTCTTGCCCGCGCCTGCGACTCCATCCAAACCCACGATCTGCTCGCGGGAGAGAAATATCTTATCGACCGCCTGGCGCTGCCCCGCATTCAGCTCCGGGTGCCGGTCTTCGGTTTCGATACGAATTCTTCCCGGAGACCAGCATCGGATCGCTGTAGCCGCGCCGGTTGCCTTCCTGCATGTGGGCGATGGTCTCGCGCTCCATGCGCAGCATCGCGGCGGTTGTGTACTGCTGGCCCGCCCCAACGCGCTCGACGGCGCGGAACTCGCCCGCCTGCACTCGGCGCTCGAACTCCTGCCGCACCTGAGCAGATGTCGTTTGCCCCATGCCGCGGTTGAGCGCCGCTTCCAGAATGTCGCGCCGGTCCGCGACCGCCGACCGCTCGAACACATGATCGCGGGCATAGGTCACGGCCCGCTGCGCCGCCTGGTCGGGCTCGTGGACGTGCCGCTGTCGTTGTTGTCCATGCTCCCGCGCCTGCGCCACGATTCTGTCGGCCTGATGTCCGTACTGCGCGGCCAACTCGCGGTGCCGCTCTAACACTTCTTCCGGCGATAGCAGTTCCTTGCGGTCGCGCGTACGGTGGGCTGCGACCTGCGCGGCTGCCGCTCCGTCAATCCCTTGCTCCCGCAGATGGTCTTTGATCTGCTCCCGGCGCGGGCTGGAGGCCTCCAGATACTCTTTCGTATAGCCCTTGATCTCCGGCTGTCCATGCTTGCCGCGCTCCAGTTCATAGCCCAGCCCTTCCAACCGCATCGCCAGCTCGGAACGGTAAACGCTGGTGGCGTAGCGTTGCGACGCGAATAGCTCCTGCGGCTGTAAGGCGCGTGTCTGGCCGTTGTCGCGCTCGGTGACGTTGAAGATCACAGCATGGGTATGGAGCTGCGGCGCGGCGTAGCCATCGACAGGCCGCGCGGTGTCGTGCTCAAAGGTAGCGGCAATGAATTTGCCTGTTGTCTCCGGCGCGTGGACGTTGCCGATTCGCGCCTGCGTGTACCGCTCCAAGCTCGCCGAAGCGCCACGCGGACGCTCTCCCGATGCGCCTCTCGCACCCGCTCATCGCCGCCGACAAGCGCAGTGAGAGAAACCGACTTCGGCGCGGAGAACGTGGCATCCCAACCGGCGCGATGCTCGACGCTCGTCACTTCCTTGCCGAATTTTCCTTCATAGGTTTTGGAAACCTGATGGCGAACGAGCTGCGCTTCGGTGTGCGGATGCTGGCCTTCGGTCAGCCGTGCGAAGTGTTCGGAGCCGACTGCACCTTGTAAGCCCCACTGCTCGGTCAGCCTGCCCTGCCATTCGCTATGGCCTTGCTGGTCGCGGCTCCAATAGTTCTGCTCGCTGCGAGGCAAACTCCCGCGCATGGTACGTTCGCGCCTGACTGGCTGACAGCGGTTTCGAGATCGTCAGCATAAGCGCTCCTCAACTGTGCGGAGAACCGTCACCGCGCTAATCATGAATGAGGCAGAAACACATTCTCGGCAGATTTCCTCTCATTCGATTCTCTTCATCTCCTTCGAGGCAAATCGCTCTTTGGGCCTGTCGTTGGCGGCAGCGATGGTCGCACCGAAGATCGGGAGCACCGGCTGGATCGGCTTTTTCAGCGAGTCGGCGGGAGCGCTGACTGGCGATGGTGATGCTGGTTTTGGCGCAACGCCTGCGATCTTCCGCCTCGCAAATCCCGGCAGGACGAATCGCGTTCTGCCGATCTTTTTTCTCCATCTCTGCGGCCAACTTGTCGGACGTTCGCCCCATTTGATCCTCTCCAAATCCCCCTCGTCATAGGCGTTCAGGCCCCGCAATATACTTCCTCCCGCCAGTAGAGAAAAGAACATCGCCGCTCCCCACAGCAGCGGCGTCAACAGCAATCGCCAGAAGCTCTTTCTGTCATAGAACTGCGCCTCAAGAAACGGTTGGAGTCTGACGGTTTGGAGCCATTCCTCCGGTCCCTGTAGCAGGCCGCTCCAACCGGCCTGCCGCGCCGCCGGCGAAAGCTGCATCGGAATTCCATGGTCGTCGCCCGCAGTTGCCGGAACCACGTCGGCATCCGTAGCCAATTCCTGTTGCTTGTGCGGTGCGGTCTTGTACAACCATCGGACTTCGGTGCCCGCAGCCGCGTCCGTACCAAACAAGGCGCACTTCAAATAGCTTCCAAGGTAGTAGCGTTGCATGGGCGTCCAGACCAGCCAATTACACAGAAACAACGACCCGGAAAAGGCCAGTATTGCCAACGCAGGAAGCCACGGAAAACGCCTAGGAAACGGCAGGTCATTCATGGTTTCCGTCCTGGTCCCATGCCCTGCGGCGCGAGAAAATCGTCGAGCAATTTGCGAGCCTGTTGGAGCTTGCGCGTATCGGCTTCGTCGCGGATTTTGAGGATGGAATCGGGCAACATTTGTCTGCCTTCCGATGCTGCTTGAGCGCCAGCATGGAAGAGATTCAGGAGGGCATAACGTAATGCCCAAACCTCGGCCAACACCAGTTCCGCAGGGTCGCCGGGACGCTGCCGCGCGGCGTGCAAAGCGGTCGTGCGTAGCCATTCGGAAGGCGATTGCCCCGCGCTTTCGGCTGCAGTTTCGATCTCGGAAAGTTCCTCTGTTGTCAACCGCGTGGCGGCTGTTTTTGTGCGGAATCCGGACTTCGCCTCTTCGCCAAATGGCAGACTGGACTGAGGGGCGGGTTGAATGCGACGAATACTCCTTGAGGAAGCCGCCTTGTTGCTCATACCGCGTCCTGTTCTGCCGCCGTCAAGCGGCGAAATGCTGGTTTACAGAAAGTCCTTGCGCTTCAACGCGTTTACCGGATCGACGCCAGAAGCACTTTGTCGCAAAATCCAGTTATCGCTTCCTACCACGAACATTTTCACTAACTGATCCAATCTGCTGATACCGTGAACGTTAACCTGCGTAAACATCAAACCGCCAATCCGGCGCTCCGCAGTTCCCGTTTGGGGGTGTCGTGTCCACTTTTCTCCCGCTGCAAAGCAGCGTTGTCACTCCCCACACCCGCATAGCGTGCTCAGAATTTCGCTTCGTGCCTACATTCCGGCGCAAAGCGTCGCCTCTCTTACAGCTCGCCATATTCCAGCACCTGCGCCTCCCATGTATGAATCACTTCGGGGGCCTGCCATGCGCGCCGAAACAGATTGCGGATCGACTGCCAGTGTTTCACCGGAAATCTGAAAGCGATTCCGTTCTCCCGCGCAAAGAAGTACACGCCCCGTTCCTCGTTGTCTAAGATCGCCGTGTGCGCGTAGAAATAGTGGCCTTTCCATTGGCACAGATCCCGCGCCAAATCCAGCTCTTCCAGCATCCTTCGGAACTCCGCAATCCTCGGGCATCCCACCACCGGATAGCTCGGGCTAAGCTCTCCCGGAAACTGCAAGCGCGGAGAGAAATCGTTCCCCTCTTCTCGCACCAAATCGAGGTGGTATCCGCCTTCCTCGAACGAGGGCAATGCCAGTTGCACCGCCAGTTCAAAATCCTCGTCCTCGGTCTCCGCTGGCTGCTTCTCGCGCAGGGGCTTGCGATGAAGGAAATAGTGGCCGCGCGCACACACCTTCCACAGGGCTGACCAGTGCGGCCAGAGCGCCTCGTTCAGCTTCTCGACATTCGAGAACTTCTCTTGGTCAAGAAGTGTGTAGAGATTGCGCACGGCGAGGATCGGTTTGCGCCGCTTTTGGGCTTGGCTCCTCAGCATTTGAATGGTGTGATTCACCACCCGGCGTACGTCGTCGCTGCCAACGTCCTCAGCCTTTGCTTCGGCCTGTTTGTCCCCCGGAAGCGTCATCAGGTACAGGAAGTCCAGCGGGGAATCCTTCGACCGGCGCAGCACGGCATAAGCCGCAAGGAATGCCTCCAGGATTTCGGCCAGGGACTCGAAGGAAATCTGGCCTTGGGCAGTGTTCGCAAATGACTCCGCGCCCAGCGCGCAGTAGTGGGCCACCATCGTCCATTCCGCCTGCGAAAGCGAGAGTCTGGCATCGGCCTTGCCGCGAATACGCAGCAAGGATTCGGTCGGCTCCAAGAGCAGATTGACCAACTCCAGACGGTCATCTCGGGCGGACTCAAGCAGCTGCTTTGCCGCCTCCGATGTGGACACGGGGCCACCCGTCTTGAGGGCCATGATTTCTCTCAGCTTGTCAAGCCGGGAGCGCAGGGCATCGGAGATGCGAATGGAGATCACGGGTTGCTGCGTCGGTGCTGTTTTCTCTGTCTCTGTCATAAAGTGAATTTTTCCATTACCGTTAGAAATAATGTAACGATACATATTGACTCTAAGTCTACAAGTGCGCTACTGTCAAGTGCATTGTCGTAGCCCGAGGCCCGCTGCCTCTTCCCGCTTTCAAGGCAAGGCGTGAGTGAGGAGTACGGGACTTTGGTGAGGAGTAGGTGAAACATGTCCCAGCCCATCGCGATGAAAAAACCAGCCATGCCTCATCTCGTTAACACCCGCAACGCTGCGGAGATTCTTGGACGCTCAGCGGCAACCTTAAAGCGCTGGCGCGCTGAGGGAGTCGGGCCGAATTGGATAGAACTGCAAGGTCGGGTTAGTTATGATGTGAATGTTCTTTTGGAGTACATCCAGAAGAACACGCGAGTTGCTTCCGTGCGGGCTGCAATGGAGGAAGCTCGTGAAGCTGTTTAAGAAATCAAAGTCTCACTTTTATTGGTACGACTTCACGGTACGCGGCCAACGCTATCGTGGTTCGACCAAGGAATCGAATTCAACCAGGGCAGCAAAAATTGCTGGTCTGAAACTGGTACTGGCACTAGAAGGCAGCGACCCACTGGACAGGAAGGCTCCGACGCTGCGGGATTTCTCGCGGCGCTTTCTGGAGTGGGTTGACAACGCAAATCTTGAGAGCAAGACAAAACTGTATTACGGGAGTGGCTGGCGGTTGTTGACGAAGGCTCGGGTAGCGGGAATGAGGCTGAACCAAATCAAGAAAGATGACGTTGAAGCGCTGCGGTTCGAGGGGTCTGCCTCCAATACGAATTGCGCTCTTCGGACTCTGCGTCGAATGCTTCACAAGGCAGAAGAGTGGGAACTGGTTCGGAGCGTTCCCAAATTCAGGCTGGTGAAGGAGTATGGCCGGTCGTCTAGGTTGGACGATACTGTAGAAAGGGAATTGCTCTCCGCCGCCGCGACTTGCAAGTGGCGGAAACGTGGTTTCCTCCTTTTTCGAGACATCGTCATCTTGATGCGAGATACGGGAATGCGGAACGAAAGAGAGCTTTACCGGATGCGCATCGAGAATGTCGATTGGAACAATCGAGTCGTCTTTGTTCCCGATAGCAAGACTCCTGACGGAAGGCGGACTGTCCCGATAAGCGACCGAGCGCTAGACCTGCTCCGGGCACGTTGCGCAGGCAGACGTGACGGATGGGTATTTCCCTCGAAGCGTTCTCGGGCGGGTCATCTCACCACGATGGCGAATCGCTTTCGTGAGGCCAGGGAAAAAGCTGGCCTTCCGGAAGAGTTGGTTCTCTATTGCGGCAGACACGACTACGGCACTAGGGTTTTGAAGCAAACCGGCAACTTGAAGGCAGTCATGCTCACGATGGGCCACAAAGATGTGAAAACTGCCATGCGGTATCAGCATCCCGAAGTTGAGGTTGTTCGCCAAGCTCTGAATCAGTCTGGCGGCTCCGCTATGGCTAGGACACAGTAATAAAGGTTACGGCACACTTTACGGCACACCGTAAAAACATCAATTCGGTAAGTCGTTGATAAAGAATGTTGAAACGAAGGATTAGGGCGATACCGAGGATTGACTCTTAATCAGTAGGTTGTAGGTTCGATTCCTACCGCGCTCACCATCTTTTCAATCACTTACCGGAGTTGATGTTTGGGGTGTGCCGTAAAGTGTGCCGTGACTCAATCCGGCTACGCCCGTTTCTCTACTGCTGTGTCTTGATCGAGCGCTGCGCGCACGATCTCTAGTTCTGGATGCTGATACTGCATGGCAGTCTTCACATCCTTGTGGCCCATGGTTCTCATGACGGCAGCCAGGTTTCCGGTTCTCTTCAGAATCCGAGTGCCGTAATCATGCCGTCCACAATAGAGGACAAGTTCTTCGGGAAGCCCAGCTTTGACCCTAGCTTCGCGAAATCTCTTCGCCATTGTAGTGAGGTGAGCAGACTGTGCGCGTTTGGAAGGAAAAACCCAGCCTTCGCGCTTCGTGCCACATCGTGTTTGCAGAATGTCGAAAGCGCGATTGCTCATTGGCACGCTTCTACGTCCGTCCTCGGTTTTGCTGTCGGGGACGAAGATCACTCGGGCCTCCCAATCTAGGTTCTCAATGCGCATCCGGTAAAGTTCTCTCTCGTTTCTCATGCCGGTATCGCGCATCAAGATGACGATGTCCCGAAAAAGTTGAAGGCTACGTTTCCGCCATTTGCAGGCAGCAGCGCCCGCCAACAATTTCTTTTCCGCTTCATCGTCAAGTCTGAGTGAACGTCCGTATTCCTTCATCAGTTTCAGTTTCGGAGCGTGGCGAATCAGCCTCCACTCCTCTGCCTTGTGCAGCATCCTTCTTAACGTTCGCAGCGCGCAATTGGCATTCGAGGACGCGCCTGAGAACCTCAACGTTTCGCTAACATCTCTGGTGATCTGATCCAATCGCATGTCAACGATGGTCGTCGTCTTTAGGAGCCGCCAACCATCGCGGTAATAGGTTTTGGTTTTGTCTTCCAGTCTGACCTTGTCGAGCCATTCCAGGAAGCGCCGGGAAAACTCCAGCAACACAGGAGCTTTTTGGGGAAGCGGATCTGTATCCTCGACCACATGAGCGAGTTTCAGACCAGCAACCTTTGCCGCCCTGGCCGCTTTTGTTTCGTTGGTTGACCCACGGTAGCGCTGTCCGCGCACCGTGAAGTCATACCAGTAAAACTTGGACTTCGCTTTCTTAAACAGCTTCACGAGCTTCCTCCATTGCAGCCCGCACGGAAGCAACTCGTGTGTTCTTCTGGATGTATTCCAAAAGAACATTCACATCATAACTAACCCGACCTTGCAGTTCTATCCAATTCGGCCCGACTCCCTCGGCGCGCCATCGTTTCAATGTTGCTGCTGAGCGTCCGAGAATCTCAGCGGCCTTGCGCGTGTTGACGAGCTGAGGCATGGCTGGTTTTTTCATCACGATTGGCTGGGGCATGGTTCATCTACTCCTGAGGGGAGACTCATCCGCCCCTCGTGGACGATATTGCCCTTGACG
>CAVUUK010000014.1:0-5934 GCA_963744625.1 uncultured Acidobacteriaceae bacterium | reverse complement strand
ATGCACATGTCGACAGGCAATCGCTGCGACAACAGAATTTACCCGCGATTTTCAAGAGTTGATAACCCGTTACGCTTGGGGAACAATCTGGTCTCGTCCTGAACTGGACCGGCGGACGCGACGGCTGCTGGTGCTGGCGATAACCGCATCGCTCGGGAGGTGGGAAGAGTTCACGCTCCACCTGCGAGCTGGTTTGGCCAGTGATCTCGAATTATGCGATTTGAAAGAAGTACTTCTGCAAACAGCCGTGTACGCAGGCGTTCCGGCGGCAAACACCGGGTTTCAAATCGCGGCGGAACAGATCAGCAAGAAGGATGAGTCAACTTAAAATGTTTGCGTGACGAGCCCTTCATCATTACTTCATATCGAGCAGCGCAGCCATCGTTTCCACCCCGTCCCACAGATTCTGCAGGCGCAGGTTCTCATTGGCGGCATGCTGATTGTCATCGTAATTGGCGATGGGGACCGTGATGGTGCGGGTTTGCGCGGCGCGTTCCATCGCTCCCAGCGGCACGCTGCCTCCCATGGTGGGCAGCAGCACTACGTCTTTCCGCGCGCTCTTCACTGCCGCAATCACATCCCGTGCAATCGGTAGATCCATCGGGGTGCGCACGGCATTGTAGCCCGCCTCATCGCGCACCGCCATCGCAACGCGAGGATGCTCCAGGAGAATTCGCTGCGACGGTTCGCGGCCCACGATGAAGTAGCCCCGGGACTGAATGTAGTCAACGACGCGTTGCTGCTGCGCCCGCCAGTCGATCCCGACGACCAGGCGTAGGTCCAAATCGGCGGTCGCCGTGGGAGGAATGACGTTGGCGGCGCTAGCTCCGGTTTGGCCTGAGGAGAGCCCGTTGATGTTCAGCGAAGGTTGGTTGATCAGCTCAAGCAGATGCGCGCCGCCACCGTCCACGTGTCCCAGCCAAAAAGCATTCATCAGCATCCGGTCGTTCACCGGAGCACGGGCTAGCGCTTCTTTTTCAGCCGCCGAGAGCGGCTCGATTCCATCGTAGAAATGTGGCACTAGAACGTGGCCGTCTTCGTCTTTCATCCCAGCGAGCAACTGCGCGAGCATCATGGCCGGGTTCGGCGCCCAGTTTCCATAGTGGCCGCTATGCAACCCATGATGCGGCCCATAAACTGTAATTTCCAAATGCGCATCGCCTCGAGCTCCAAAGACCACGGTCTGCCGGCCGCTCTGATCGACCGGTCCGTCGCATACCAGCCACACGTCGCCGTGGACCAGATTGCGGTTGGCAGTGAGGATCTGCTCCAGGTGCGGTGACCCCGCTTCCTCCTCACCCTCCCACAAGAAACGAAGATTCGCCTGCAGCGGGACCCCGGCCGCCTTCAGCGCATCGAGCGCCGTAAGCTGCGCGAAGATGGCCGCCTTATCATCGCCCGCCGACCGGGCGTAGATGCGCTGCTCGCCGTTTACTTCCCGCACGATCGGAGTGAAAGGCAAACCGCCATCCCATTCCGATGGCGTGACCGGCTGCCCGTCGTAGTGCGCATAGAAGACAATCGTGTGTTGCGAACCCGGCACGTCGATCCGCCCGAAGACCACCGCAGGCGCGCCAGGCAGAGAGAGCAGCCGGGAATCGACACCGCGTTTATGGAGCTCCGCGACAAGCAAGTCAGCATTGCGTTTCAGGTTTGCCGGATCGGCGGCAACGTTCGGTATCGACAGGAATTCACTGAACTGCCGAACGAGTTCCGCTCGATGCGCTGCGGTATATTTGCTGGCCGCCTCCGGAGGTGTCTGCGCTGCAACAACGGTTGCAAGACAAATCAGAAACGGAGCAAGGTAGGGAAGTTTCATAGGCTCACTATACAAGCAGCTCGCGCCAGAAGTTCCTTGTCTGAGCTTTTAAAACTGAAAAGTCCCGAGAACTCTGTGCCGAATCAGTTCAGTATTTCGCGCGCGCGTCATGCCGCAGGCACACCGGGAGTTCGACGTTCTCCGCAATCGATGTCTGGCTGGGTCCATCCTAGTTGCGGTTCAGGCGAAATTGAAGGAATCGGATGGATTGGAACAGGAAGTGACTGCGCCCCGCAAATCCACACCTTAATGTCGCGAGGATCTGAACCCGGTTCGCGGATCAACCGCTCGTCGTCGGTGAGGGGCCTGTAAAGGTTCACCTTCAACGATCTTGGAGGTTCGGTTCATTTAATAATTACCTTATTTTTCGTAGGTTTTATTGGTGGAGGCGGCGGGAGTCGAACTATTCAGGGTATTGATAACACGTAACTTATTGATTCTAGGAACTGCCACAACGGCTAAAAAGGCCCCATTGCCCGATCCATTGTACGTTTATTGTACGAAAATGCTTTTCGCTCTCGAATCCCACGGACATCGCATAGCGACCACAGTATCCCATAGATTCGCCGGGATGGATCGAGAAAAAGCACCCAGCATCGTACACGATACCGCAAGTCACCGCTCTTGCATTTCTTCGGTACGTGGTTAGAGGGAATCCGCAACGTTCGACATCGCTTGGAGCGATCCGACGGTAATGGTCTTGCCTTGGGCAAGCGCCGTGACAGCGGTGTGGACGAGCTTCGCTCTGGCACGCAGAAACCCCTCAAAGTCCGGCTTCAATTTAGCGGCCAATCCTTCGCCTCCTAGTCCCTTATAACTCGCCTTCGCCAGAAGATCGAAATCGATGAGGTGCGACTTCATTCGTTCCCTGACCGACTCTTCGCCGGCCCATTCGACGCGATCCTGCAAGTATTCGAGAGGATCCTTGCGCCCAATGATACGGTTTGTCTTCCATGTAATGAATGCGCAGTTGAGGGCAAGGTAGCTGTCGATCTTCGCGTCCGTCAGCAGGGCGTCAGGGAAAATGTGGTGATACTCTCGTTTCTGATTGCTTTCGAAGGACGCCGGCTTGTTGTCGGCAAAATCTAAAGCCCCGAGGTAAGTCGTCACCGCCAGGATTCCGCGTGCGCTAATCCCGACCTGCTTCGGCCACCCAGCGCCGAGCAGCGAGTCAACATCGGCAAGGGCGAATTCTTTTCTGTTGAGAACCGGAACCGTGGCTAACTCATCGTCGGAGTAAGACTGCTTGAGCAAGAGCGCCTTCAGAGCCTTGAAGTCTGCGTAGGCACGGGAAGCGGCCGTGTTTTCATATCTGTCTGTGAAGAAAGACGACCACAAATACTGCTGTAGGAGCTTCTCGCCTTTGCCTAAGAAGTCGCCCGTCTCCGGGATTAAGTCGTAGCAAGCCGCTATCACTGGGAGCACCGCGTTTGTGGGAAGTCGCGCCTCGTCATACACTCCCTGGATCGCGAGGAACCTCGCCATACGGTCCAATCCACGTTCTAGCCTCGCCCAGTTTTTCAACATCAGCCCCTTGTCCATCTCGATGCTCCCCCGGGCGTTCGGCGTCTTGTCCTGCAGCAATGCCGAAGTTGAGAGAATCAGGTCCGAGAGATCTCCGTAGTGCCCTGCGCTTGGGGAATGCTCGTTGAGAGTGGCCTGCAAGTCGTGTAGCGAGGTCCCGACAACGCTCTCCACCTCTGCAACGATAATGTCGTAGAGCGACAGTGGCTGGCTGTTGGTGTTCATGTTAATGAACACCTGCAGCGCGACAGCCTTGTTTGTGTCGGCAGGAAGTGACAGATACGGAAGGTTGAAATGGGTAACGCGCTCCCGAAGTGTCGTGATCTCTCCCTTGATCTTGTCTTTCAGATCTGAGTAGGCTCTTAGCTTCTTGAAGGCATCGGCTTCAGCCTCGTTCGGCTCCAGTGGCTTGGTGGCTGCGCTGAGCCATTTATCAATATCGACCGCGAGATCTCCCGGCCGGAGCAGCGCAATCGGTACCAGGCCCCGCTCGAAGCACTTGGCGGGTTCCTCCGCCCAGCGGGGCATACGCAGCTTGTTCTTGTTGACCCACCGCGGCACACAGCGCACCTCCACTTCTCCACCTGACACTTCAGCACTGCTGTCGAATTGGGGCAGGTACACAAAGAAGGTTTCCCACTCATAATTGTCATGCATTGCTCGCCAGAAGGCTGTCAGCCGCTGCTGCCCATCCAGGAGATTCTGGGTTACAGTTCCGGTTGTTCGATCGGCGCTAACGATGTAGCGGGAGACAAACTTTTCAGGCCCGGCAACCTCCAGCACAAGGGTAACTCCGACCGGAAGATTGCTGATGATGGTGTTTAAAAAGCTCGTAATCCTTCCCCGATCCCATGCCTCGAACCGCTGAAATCGTGGCAGCTTCACTGATCCCTGATCGATCTGATTAAACCAGGCACCGAGTGTGCGGTCCTGAGCTTTGCTGGATTGCTGCATGATGCTCATCCGTGTGCTCCCTCTAAATTCAAATCAAGATCATCTTACAGCCTCGTTAGACTTCGGTAGGATGGTCGGCAAACAGGGAGCTATGTAGGCCCTGGTCCAAGCACGGCGGTGCAAACACCCAATCATTCCAATTTTCCCCAGCTATTCCTGCCAGGAATAGCTGTCCGCCGAACATTCATTGGACTTGTTCGTTGAGTGTGGTTAGGTTTGCGCCAGAAGCAGCCGATTCGACGTGCTGCGGGAGGTGCAAATGCCAAGTTGGTTGCAAGTTGATCTGATTCCCCGAATCCATCGCCTAGTCGGGTCGAAGTGGGCGCGTCCAACGGCTGCTCTCCTCGCCATGCTTCTTCTTATGCCCGTCGCCGCGTTGGCGCAGGGCTCGCCGTTCGACACCGGGTTTAACGCCATCCAAGGTCTTTTCACCGGCACCATCGCGAAGGTTGCAAGTCTGGTTGCAATCGTGATCGGCGGCTACGGATTCGCGCACGGCGAACCCGGCGCGAAAAAGGCGCTCGCCGGCGTCGCCGCCGGAACGGGCATTGCCGTTATGGCAGTGAATGTCTTGAGTTGGCTCTGGGGCGTATAGCGCCCTTCCAGCACCTTCAATCCGCTGCTTAGACGAGGGAGTTATGCCCGACAAACCACAGCAGAAGCGTCGCACAAATCGAGTCTTCAAGAGCCTGCATAAGCCCCTCACCTATTTGGGCGTTGAGCGGACGCTCTTCTACTTCGTCTGTGTGAGCGCCGTGGGGGCCTTCAATCTCTTCAACTCCATCCTCGCGGGTATCGCCGTCTTCATTGGCGGCTTTGCCTTCGGCCATTGGGTAACGAACAGCGATCCGGCATTCCTCCGCATCCTCGCAAAGTCCGAACGCTACAAGCTGCGCTATGACGCCGCGAAGCAGCAAGTTCCCCGCGTGGAGGTAGTGTGATGCTGCGTCTCGATAAAGTCATCAAGCCGTGGAAAGAGAGTGCGGCTCTCAACGACCACATCAACCTCTACGGCTTCTGGAACGAGACGGCCTTCCTTACCAAAAGCGGCGATCTAGGCATGGTTCTCAGCGTTCCCGGCGTGGACTACGAAAGTCTGGACCGCTCGCAACAGGAGTATGCGGTGAAGCGGTTGGAGGCGGCACTCAAAGCCTTTGGCCCAGGCTTCCATGTTTACCAATACCTCTTCAAATCGAACCGCCCCGACATACCGTTCGCAAAATATGACGACCCGATTGTCGAAGCGGCGATCGACCAGCGACGGAAGTTCTTTGAAGCGAAGCGGGACCATCTCTATCAGGTTGAAATCTTCTACTGCATCCTGCTCGAAGGCGCCCGGTCGAAGACCGGCGTCGGCGCGGCGCTCGCTCGAATCTTGCGCGATCCAGCGGGCGCCGTTGGCGAACTAAAAGTGCAGTTCACCAACGACAGCATGAAGACGCTGTTGCGCACGCATATTGAGCACGATCTTCAACGGCTCGACCAGAGCGTGCAGGCATTCGCTCGGCAGCTCGCGGATTTCATGCAAATCGAGATCTTAAATCAACAAGGACAATTCACATTCTTCCGCCGCTTGCTGAATTACGACGACTGGCGTGTTGCCGGCAGGCCGCAGTCCACGCAGTTTCTCGACTATC
>CAVUUK010000013.1:0-470470 GCA_963744625.1 uncultured Acidobacteriaceae bacterium | reverse complement strand
AATCATAACCTGTCAATATAGTTCTATTATGGAACTATATTGACAGAGGCCGGTATGGCTCTGAGTGCGCTCGCCCGAGGCGTTGGCAGCAAAACGGCTACCACTACATGCGCCCACCCAAGATGCGGTCGATCTGCCGAAGATGGTTCAAGTCGTGTGCCGCTTCCAAGCGGACGAACTCCTCGACCGTTTGCCGTCCGCGTACCTCGTGGACCCCATAACACTCCACCCACCGTGCGCGCGGGACCGACTGCAACAGTCGCAGGTTGCTCTCGCGCAGCGCCCGAAAGACCCCCGCCGAAAGGCTCGCCTCTTGCTGCGCGTAACCCAAGCGCTCCGCCCATACGGCCTGATCCCACCACGTTAAGGCCACGCCCGGATTCGCCAGCATGTTTCGCAATCGCCACCCCATGGCCAGCTCCGCGTCCGCCAAATGCGCTACGATCTCGGCGATTGACCACTTTTCAGGCGCAGGACGCCGGATCAACTCCTCGGGCGCGACATCGCGCAGACGCTGATCGAGCTGCGATGGGGTGGCTCGTTGGACACCGATGGGCTCCTCATCGCCGAGATAGCTTAGGACTCGAGTTCGGTATGCTTCGAACGTCTCCGCCATTGGTCCTCCCGGTAGACTGCTTATGCAGCCGAACATTTCGTGGAGTAGATTTTAGCGCTCGTCAACGGACGAAGCATTCGGCACCGCTGGCAACGGCTCGCCCGCCAGTCGCTTTTTCACCAGCCCCGCGAGAAAGTCCGCGAAGGGCGCAATATCCTCGCCGACACTCGCTTTTTCGAGAGCGTTCACGTAGGCGTTGCGGTCGGTTACCGGAATGATCGTCCACGGATATCCGCCCGACGCCATCATCGTGTTCATCAGGAAGCGCCCGACGCGGCCGTTGCCATCCATATAAGGATGGATATAGACGAAAATGAAATGCCCGAGCACCACGCGGACAGCCGGATGTGGTTCTTCGCGCAGAAGGTCGAAGAACGCAGGCATGGCGTCCCTCACCGCGTCCCGGTTCAGCGGCACATGCATCGACTTGCGGATATAGACCTGGCCATTGCGATAGCCCGCCAGATCGCCGGACTTCAGGAGGCCGACGGTGACGCTCGGCGCGAACAGCTCCCGGTACCACGTGCCGTGGTCCGCGTCGGCGACCTCTCCCGGATTTCCGCCCTTCAGAATCTTACTGAGACTTTTCTGCACAGCCTGAAAGGCCTGCCAGTAGCCCCGCGCCGCCATGGCGTTCCGCTGTTCGCGGTCGCCCTCGTCAGCTTCCGGATTCCACGTGCCGCTGCGGACGCGTTCGATGAGAGCGGGAGTGACTCGGTAGCCCTCGATCGACAGCGAATGATAAGCGTCTGTGACATAGGCGTCGTTGACGCGCTTGAGGTACGCGTCGATATTGCGGGGCGGGCCCGGCGCTTTCGGGAAGCGTTCGACGACCGGCTCTCGCATTTTCTGCCAGAGCAGCCGCAGCCTGTTTACGTAAGGAGAGGTTTCGCGGGCCCCGATGACCAGTGACGGCTTGTCCGTGAAGGGATCGTTCTCTCGAACGGCGTAGCCGGCTGCCGTCATCGTTTTCACGATATCGTCCGCGATGCGGTCGCGGCCGGTGTTGCGGAAGGCCCCGGCCAAACGTCCAGCGATCACCGTGTGACCGCCCTCAAGGAGCCGGCGGAGAAGGCCGGAGGCGTCCCGGATCATCGGCAATACCGCGCGGACATCCGTCGCGTTGTTCGAAAAATAGTTGGGGGAGCACGCAATCAGGGCAGACTCCACCGAGAACAGCCGCAGGCCTGCCTCTTCCTTCCGGTCCGCCACACCCGGCAGCCCTATGCGAAGCTCCAGCAGGGACGTGCCATGCGGAAGTTTGGTGACCTTGTTGCCCGCGCGCGGCGACCGCGCTGCGAGCTGGCCGGGCACGGTCCAGTTGCCGGCATGAAGCGAAAGCGATTGTTCCGGTGAAAGGCACCACCGAACGCCGAAACGCGCTTCCAGATACGCGCCGCAGAAACGCCAGAACGATGCGTACCAGGCCGTGCTCTCGCCCTTCACTTCGTCCGGGCGGCTCGGGATATACCAGCCCTTGATGACTTCCTGCAGGAAGCCGTTGCGCAGGAGGCGCTCCCTGTGCGTGCGCGACAGGTCGCGCGCCCGGATCGCACTCGCCCCTTCTGCGGTCTGGAGGTTCCGCAGGATTTCGAGGGACTGCGCGAGTTTTTCAGGGGGTCTGGCCATGGCCGGTTTCGCGACTTCGTGTTTCTATTATCCGATTGTGCTGCTCTGTATTTATACTATTGCGCTGTACTATTGTTATCCTGTTACGTTGTATCATATTTATCTTATTGTGTCGAGATAGGACCTGGTCTTGCTCGCTTCGCTTTAGAGCGCGGCCCCACACTCCGCTGCAAATGACTAGTGTCGCTTTTCGATTATCGGAGATTGTGAAGATAGCGCGGAACGCTATTTTGGACCCAAGAAAGGCAGATGTGGTCCACGCTACCAACATTCCCGGCCAGAACGAAATCAATCGATTGGGTTACTAGAACATCTCGCGCAGAGGCAGCGATTCGAAGAGTCGATGCAGATTTTGGCTAGGTGGAATGCAGGAGAATTTAAGGGTAGCCGAACTCTGAGAATGCCGAAAGCATGACCTCCACTCTAGCGGATTAACACTCAATTGCAATTCTCTGCGGCTTGATCCTGAGAACGAGCTTCTCGTCATCAAAGCGCCGCAGGCACTAAAGGGTATAAGGTGCAGGAAGCCCGACGCCACCAACGTTGCAGGACTCCGCACTTGGAACTCGCTTGGCCGCTTCGTTCGGCGTGGCGAAAAGGGCATCTTCATTCTCGCCCCAATGGTCGGCATGCTGTGGGGCGCTCCCGCCAAGCTATTCGAGCAGTTCCTGGATCAGCGACGGCATTTGGTCCTTAAAGCGGGGCATCCGTCGCGACCGTCGCGGATTGTCGAACTGACAACCAAAGGCCGCCAATTGATAATGAGAGGGGACTAGAGCGAGTGGAGAGGCAGGGCAGTGCCCGCTGCTTTAGCTCTGTGAGAGTGGTGAGGACCGGTGTCAGGCATTGTTCCCCCCGCGGCGTGGGTCACGGTTGCCAGTCGTCGTCGTCATCAGCGCCAGCTAGGCCCGAAGGTCAACGCCGGCGACAAAAAAACCCGAGGGCGCATATGTGATCGACTCAAAGAACGCTGTACGCAATTTTCGCCCGAATCTCCCAACCAGCCGCCGACTCCTCGTCGGTAGGTGCAAGCGGGCCGCTATCAATAGACGTGATGGCGACGTATTTCCCCACCACGATTTCCGGGCAGATTTGCACGAGGTCGAATTGGCGGTCCGAGACTAACCACTCGTAGAGACCTTCCGACCCAACCGTGAGCATTGAATTCATTGTACGGTAATCGACGGAGTAGGCTTTTGAACTCGCTACTGCTTGGTCAGTGATCTGAGTGAAGTGTGTACAGCCCAGCCGAAGTCGCCAGCTACTCCTGCCGCTACAGCGTACTTCCTAAGGTTTTCCAATAACACCTCGACCTTGTACCACTCGTCGTTTGTCTGGCAATGCAGCATTTGGTTGTAAAGCTGATGCTGCAACTCGTTGAACGCTACAAGGTGTTCGATTTTGTTTTCCACGGTCGGGTAGCCAGCGCGAGCGGATATGGTCATCTGATAGCCCAATTCGATCAACCATTGAAGACGCCGAGGCGCGTTCTGCGGGTCGTTAAGCGGCAACATGGCGTCTAGGATTTCCTGTCGAGTCATCTGGTTCATTTCAGTACCCTGTCTTGGGAAGATTTTAGAAGAAAGGTGGGGAGCCAATTCGCGGATCAGTGATGCCATTTTACACAATAGGGCACGGGGTGTGGCGGGTGGGGCAGGTGGGGCAACTTTCCTATTGTTATTTCTATATAGACAACGCCTCCGTAGCCACGCATGCTTTGGAAATTTCTCGTATATAAACTTTCCTGACAGAATGCCCCACCTGCCCCACCTGAGCCTTTAGATTCAACAGAATTGCCCCACCCTCTGCTCCACCTCGTGCTCCACCCTTGCCCCACCTCTAGTCGAGCACGTCCTTGGGGTCGGGAACACCAAGAGCATCGTCGCCGAGATAGCGGGAAGGGGCTGAGTCGTTCCACGCATCCCGGCAGCGTTCCATCTGCTCTGGCGAAGGCTCGAACTTGTACAGCAGGTTGCCATGCAGCGGTTTCACCTCCACGCCGAGCACGCGCAGGGCGGTTTTGTTCTCCTTGAGCCTCTTGCCGAACACTGCGCTGCTCCTCCACATTTTTGTGAAGTCCTGCCCGTATACCTTTTGGAGGTCGGCGTAGATTTCCCCCGCCCGCGCCCAGCGCCCGGCATTGTTCATCGTCGCCATGCCGATCCATCGCCGGACGTACTCCACCAGCGGCGAATCCTCGGTGATGCGTTCGCGGTAGTCGCCCGTTTCCAGACCAAGCCGGAAATTGCTGTGCAACAAATTGGCACTGCTCTGGAGCGAGAGATCCCCTCAGGTCCGGTACTGGCGGATGCCGCCTATGGCAACGACACCGGATTTCGCGATGGCATCACCGCATTAGGTTTGCTGTACGTAGTGGGTATCCAGTCGTCGGTGAGCGTGTGGAAACCAGGCCAGGCACCGCTGCCCAAGCGGAAGTGGAAAGGAAACGGACGTCCACCCAAGCTTCTACGACGCGCTCCGCGACATGCTCCGATTTCCGTGAAAGAGTTGGCCCTCACCCTGCCGCCCAGGATGTGGAGAGAAGTGAGTTGGCGAGAAGGAACCCGGCATCAACTTGCTTCCCGTTTCGCTGCCCTCCAGGTTCGTCCCGCGCATCGTGATTACTGGCGCAGTAAACCACGTTCGGAAGAGTGGCTCTTAGTGGAGTGGCCGAAGGAAGAATCAGAACCCACCAAGTACTGGTTATCCACCTTGCCCGCCTCCACTAAGCTTCCCGATCTGGTGCGCTTGGCCAAGCATCGCTGGATCATCGAGCGCGACTACGAAGAACTGAAGCAAGAACTCGGATTGGGTCACTATGAAGGGCGAGGCTGGCGCGGCTTTCACCATCACGCGACCCTCTGCATCGCGGCCTATGGGTTCCTGGTAGCCGAACGGAGCCGTTTTTCCCCCTCCGCTCGCGCCGGTGAAATGGACTTACCCGTCTCCAAAATGCCGCCCAAACTCCGCCCTCGGGGCTCGCCCGCCACGCGTGGCGCGGCATAATCCATGGTCGATGGCCACACTCCGTCAAACCATCGCCAGAGTTCTGCTCCGGCAACTCTCGGGCTGTCCTTTTTGTGGAACTCCCTTTTTATAACACAGTAGTACTAGCAGGCTGCTGAAAAAGTGATCTGCAGCGAGTTTTTCTTTTTGTTTCTCATTTTCGTCGGTATGCTTTGGCAGTGTGCCTCAGCTAGACAACGTGAAGGCTCTGGCTAAGTATTCTTTCTTCGCCGTGTTCCTCGCGCCATTTGCCGGAGCTTTTTTCGGTGCCCTCACCGCACACGGAGATTATTGGAGAAGTTGGCGAATTGCCTTTTTGTCACAGTCGCTAGGGTACCTTATGCTGATGCCAGCCATTTTGGGTTTGGTTAGCAAGAGATCGGAGTGGGCACGCGCGTCGCTTTCTCGTTACCTTGAAGGGTTAGCGCTACTGGCTGGTTTGGCTGTTCTGGGGTATTTCAGCTTTGTTACCCCCTCGACAATCATCGCACCTGTGCTGACTATCGTGCCCTTTTTTCTTTGGGCGGCTTTGCGCTTCGGAACAACTGGTGTCAGTAGTGTTGCGATTGCTGTGGCCTTTCTGGCGATCTGGAGTGCGGTCCAAGGACGCGGCCCCTTCGTCGGACCGGGTTCGGCTCATAATGTACCGTCGGTACAGGCATTTCTACTCTTCGTTGCAGCGCCTTTCATGGTTCTCGCCGTCGTTGTGGAGGAGCGTAAACAAAGCCAGCGCGCTGTGCGCGACAGCGAAGACAAACTCCGGCTAATTCTCGACTCGACCGGCGAAGGGATTTACGGAGTCGACCTTGAAGGGCGCTGCACGTTCTGCAACCCGGCCGGCCTTCACACTTTTGGGTATGAACGCTTTGATGACCTGCTCGGAAAGAATATGCATCATCTGACCCATCACACTCGTGTAGATGGGACGTTATTTCCCATCGAGGAGTGCCCTATCTCTCGGGCAATCCGAGCGGGCGAGAGACTCCACGTCGACGACGAAGTGCTGTGGAGAGCAAATGGTACGAGCTTTTCGGTTGAACTCTGGTCATATCCCCAGCGGAGAGGGCAGGAGCTTGTTGGGGCGGTTGTCGCGCTGCTCGACATCACTGGGCGCAAACGCGCGGAAGAGGCCGTTGCAAGCGTGAACCGCAAGTTGATCGAGTCTCAGGAAAAGGAGCGTGCCCGGATCGCTAGGGAGCTTCACGACGACACCTGTCAACGTCTTGCCCTGTTGGCCAACGGACTTGAGCAACTCCAGCGAAACTCTCCCAATCTACCCGCTGAAGTCGGTATCCACTTGGGCGAACTCTGGGAGCAGACGTCAGAGATAGCGACTGGTCTCCAGACCTTGTCGCACGAGTTGCATTCGGCAAAACTGCAATATCTGGGAGTTTCCGCTGCCATGAGAGGCTTCTGCCAAGAGTTCGGCGAGCAGCAGAAAGTCGAGATTGACTTCCAAACCCCCGATCTGCGAAGCCCTGTGCCGCCAGAAACTGCTCTTTGCTTCTTCCGAGTTCTGCAAGAAGCCCTGCACAATTCGGCGAAACACAGTGGGGTGCGGCGTTTCGAAGTGCGATTGTGGGGAACGTCGGATGAGATTCATCTCACAGTTCGCGACTCCGGAGCAGGATTTGACAGAGAAGCCGCGAAGGCGAGCCGAGGACTTGGCCTCATCAGCATGGAGGAGCGGCTGAAGCTACTGAACGGAATGCTTTCAATTGAATCGCAACCCCAGCGTGGTACCACGATCCACGCTTGCGTGCCTCTCAGCTCGGGACGCGATTCAATTGGTGCAGCCGGGTAAGGAGCACAGAAAATCGCAGATCCGACTGGCGGTTACTCCGCTTTCGCAGCCTTGGCGACTGTTAGTTTTGACAGTAGCGAGAATCGCGCTGGCCAAACAACATAACCGCAAAGACTACCTTTCAACGTACATCTCCCGAGGATGTGCCTGTCTACTGAGGAGAATATAACGATGACCAGCCGGTACCGCATTCTGATTGCCGACGACCATACTCTGGTGGCGGAGTTGTGTAAACAGCTTCTCGAAACCGAATTTGAGGTGGTGGCAGTAGTAAACGACGGTCGCGCGCTAGTGCGTGAAGCCAGCAAACTGAAGCCGGATGTGATCGTCGTCGACGTCGCCATGCCCGCTCTGAATGGTTTGGACGCGGGGCAGCGTGTGAAAGAAATGCTTCCCGCCGTCAAGATTGTCTATTTGACCATGAATCCCGACCCAGAAGTAGCCGCTGTAGCCTTCGCCCGCGGAGCATCAGGCTACCTTCTGAAGACCTGTGCCGCGGCGGAAATGGTGCTGGCGGTTCGCCAAGTCTTACGGGGTAAATCGTATCTCTCGCGCGGCCTGTCGCGAGACACGATCGATTGCTTGCGCTGGGAACACAAAAGGTTCGTCAACGAAGACGAACGCCTTACCGGTCGTCAGCGTGAAGTGCTGCAGTTGCTGGCCGAAGGCAAAGTGATGAAAGAAGTCGGCGACATCCTCAACATGATGCCCCGGACGGTTGCTTATCACAAGTACCGCATACAGAAGATACTGGGCGCAAAAAACAACGCCGAACTAGTCAAATACGCTCTCAGGAACCACATGATTGCCGCTTAGCTTTCTGGCTGGCGCAGTGACGGGGATATGAACGTGTTCCCACGAACGACCTCGCGAATAGCTATCACGAGGTCGGTTGCGAAATGCCGCTTGGTGACATAAGCGCTGGCACCTGAGGAAAATGCAGTTTGGATGAAGTCGGCGTCCTCGTAAGTGGATAGGATCAAGATTTTGGTCCTACACTTCGAGTGCCGCAGCTGTGCCGCAGCCTGGAATCCATTCGTGACAGGCATCGCAATATCCAGTACCAACACGTCAGGATCAAGCCGAAGTGCAGCATCAATCGCTTGTTGACCGTCTTCGACAGCCCCGACAATCTGGAACACTTTGCCAAGTCGTGCCCGAAGTTCGGCGAGGAATAGCTTGTTATCATCGGCGATCAACACGCGTAACGGGGCCACGATAAAACCTTTCCTCCGGACGGGCCTTCTCAAGAGGGAAGCAAATTGCCTTCCTCCTGTGAGGCTATTCCGGGGTCAGTTGTTGTCTACTGGTAGTTGTGACAGGGAATTATTAGGTGTCAGGCCCAGCGAGAGTTCTTCTAAAGCGAACGAAATCGTATCTACTTTCTCCTGACTATCCAGTTGCCTCAACGTCATTGGCAGGACCTTTGCCTAGCAGACGCAATTCATTTTGTGCAATTGTGAGTTCTGCAAAGCCGCAATCCATGCAGGCCAGAAGGCTGGGAAATACCCAAACCGCCGGTTTATCCACATTCTCTAGTCCGAGAGTGTGGATGCTCATTTCTGCGGCGAACTTTGTCTGATTTCCCGACCCGCACGATCTGCAAGACATATCTTCCTTGGTTAATCCAGACTATCGTAGTGCCGAATGCGGTGCAAATCGTGATAGTGGAGTTCTGATGGATTTCTGATTCGTACCACCGGCAAAACTGCTAGTACGTTCCCAGAGGTGTATTTTCGCGCAGCGCTCAAATGCGAATCGTCTGTGAAAAATAGCTGACGAAATCAGGTCGCTTTAAGCTCGGGGCAGTGTAAGGCTGTGGCAAAGTGGAGAGCACAGGATGAGCATTGCGATCACCAGCAGCCCAAATCGCGCACCACGAGTCTTAAAACGCTGGCTGATCGCGATCAGCAGCAGCGCAGTTGCCAGCGTCACGGTTATTCGCACGTACTGGTGGGAGTTTTGCCGGGCTCGGGTACCTCGCTCGAAGACTTCCGCGGCTTGGTCATTCAACTTGGCAGCCTCTTCCGGGATTGTCGAGTGGGTCAGTCTTCTTCCAAGCATCAAAAGCGGGACGAAACTCCGGAAGGAAACGCCGCTCAAAAAGATCGGCGAGTTTCTTGTCGCCGTGGGCTTCGGCCTTTAGCCACTCAACCACGGTCGAAGCGTTATACGAACCCCCCGATTGGCGTATATGGCCGCTCCCCAACGCATACTGGCATAGTGTCAGTCGTGTCGTGAAATCCGAGGCGGGACTCGGGCTGCGCGGAAACCGAACAGTGGTTTCTTCCCGAGTCACGTTAGGGCAACTTGGAAGGTGCGGCAAGAGCCTGCATTGGCAATGATGCTGAGTGTTCATGTCACGCTTGGCATTTTCTTGCTGCTGGCAGCCCGTGACCCATCGGCGAATCGCAGCCTGATCGCATTCACGGTATGGTCGAGCTTTGCCCACGCCGCGATTATGGCAGTACTGGCATTCCAAAACCCAAGCGAACGCGGACTTGTTGGGCGGCATACCTGCGCTTATTATCGTGGGCGCTGCGCTAATCGCGTTCGCGCCGGCAAAGCAATCGACGGAACGAGTAGGGTAGTGGTTCTCGGTAACGACCACAACTGACAAAGTTGACAGTGGTATGACGCGCTGAACCGGCTCACGGGGAAGAGCTATAACGACGGGTATACGTCAAACAATCCAACTCCGGGAGCCATGTACGCGTATGACGGTGAGCGACTCGGCCAGACCTACGAAGAAGTCTGCGGCGCTGGGCGTTCAATAAGCGGTGCCGTTTAAGGCTGGGAGCGGTGTGAGCAATTTTGAACAGTTTCTCCAGCCCAGTGTTGAAAATTGTTTTTGAAGGTGAACCATGCCCGAGGCGGTTTCTCCAGCGTTCCAAAGCGCAATCGTTCCCACTCAAGCACCTTGCACAGATCGGCCAGTCCAATCAGGGCGCGCCTTGCATCTCTCCCGAAGGCTAGACTCAAGCGCACGCCAGCGGCCCTCAGTGCTGCCGTAAACAATCGTTGGGTCCACTGCGGCAACCGTTTCCAGGCGCTGCCCGAGCAACCCCGGATTTAGGGACTATCTGGATAGGGGAAAGCCGAATATGCATCGGGCTTGAAGACACTGCAGTCGATACGAAAGCATGGGCGATACTATCGTCCAATTGCGCGGCCAAGTTTGTTCTGGCTGAATGATTACAGTTACGCGCTGCCGGGTGGTTTGCGTCACCCGAGCGCCGATTTTGGATTGAGGTTCTAAATTCTTGAGATTGCCGTCGGCTATATATGTGGATTTGCTGCGACGGATCAACTACAAACGCCGGGGCCATCGTCGGCTCGAATCAACTCGTTTCCAAGACTGACTAATACGGAGGAAAATCCATGGCAACTGTGAAGGCGCCTGCGAAACTCACACAGATGAACGCAGCAACGAAATCCGCACAGATTCGCGTGAGCCGACGGTCGCCCGCCTATTGGCGCGTCACGATCGACAATCCGCCGATCAACGTGATGGGCCCGGAAATGGTCAAGCAGTTCCAGGAAGTCATCAAAGCTCTCGAGAACGACGAGCAGGTCAGGGTTGTGGTCTTCGAGAGCGCAGTCGACGACTACTTTCTCAATCACTCCGATTTCACGGCCAAGATTGAAGACCTGACCTCACTGCCGGAGGGTCCCACGGGCTTGCCGCCCTGGCCGGATTTTCTCGTCCGTCTGACCCGGTTGCCAGTCGCCTCCATCGCCCTCATCCGCGGGCGTGCCACGGGTAATGGCAGCGAGATCACGCTGGCCTGCGACATGAGTTTTGCCAGCCGCGAGAGGGCATCATCTCGCAATGGGAGGTGGGCGTGGGTATGGTCGCCGGCGGAGGACCCATGGCTCGGCTTCCGCGGCTCATCGGCCGAAACCGCGCCCTTGAAGTGCTCTTGAGCTCGGAAGACATCAGAGCAGACCAGGCCGAGGCCTACGGTTACATTAACCGCGCCCTGCCCGACGCCGAGCTCGATGCGTTTGTAGAGGCGCTCGCGACGCGGATCGCCAGGTTCGACAAATGGGCGATTGCCCAGACCAAACGCCTCGTCGACACCAGCCTGCCGCCGGACGTCGAACTCGGCGCGGGGTGGGATGCGTGCATCGCCTCGCTCGGTCGACCTGCCGCACAGGATGGGATCAAACAGCTGATGGCGCGCGGCTTCCACAAACCGGGGGATGTCGAAAATCGGCTCGGATACTACCTGGGCCAAATCGCGCTCTAGGTCGGCGCTCGACGTGGTTCCAGCCAATTGGGAATCGCTTCTGCGCTAGCCCGCGTCGGTCGATTTTTTATGAATTGCGAGCGGGACTCGGGACATCCTATTTGCAATGAGCACCATATCGAAAGGAGCCATCAATGAACGGCGTACAAAAGGAGTCATCAATGAACGCGGTACAAATTGATCAGAAGAGCTATGAGATGCCCCCGCACGAGGGGATCAGCGTCGCGTGTTTTCTCACCGTCGCCGACCTCGAGCGATCGGCTCGCTACTACGAAAAGGTCTTCGGCGCTCGTATTCTGACCATGGGTGACGGCAACGCGCCTCCGTACCTTCAGCTGGCGAATATCTGGATGATTCTGAACGTCGGCGGCGGGCCGACCCCGGATAAGCCGACGGTAACGCTCAGCGTCCCCGACCCGAATCACATCAACAGCTTTATGAATTTCCGCGTTGCGGATATTCAAGCGTGCTACAAATTATGGAAAAGTCGAGGGGCCGAGTTCATCACGCCGCCCATACCCAAGTACGGCGAGATACGCTGCTACATCCGCGATCCTGACGGCTACATCATCGAAGTCGGACAGAGCACCGATCTTAAATACGGTTAGCGCGCGGGCCGGGAGGGGATTCGGATTTAAACGGTTGCGGATGTTCTCCCGAGGCCTTTCGGGCTGCAGTGTCGAGCTAGCCTTTTGTTTCTTGAACGATACGTTCGTCGTGCTGATCGATACGTTCGTCCAACGGATTCGTCGGCGCGCTTCTGCCAATTTTGCTTTGAACAGCCACTTGCTCTGACATGGAAAGGAGCAACAAATTGTGGGCACAAACGAACTGAAAGAGACCACGCGAGGGACCGCGCCCGTCGCATCGGGCACGGCTGGGCCGAACGCACTAAGCGTGAACGTTTTTACGGCCCCGGGAAAAGCTATGGTCGGCGAGCGGCCAAAGCCCTTCGGCGAAGCGCTCGCGTTTGACCCGATCACGTCGACTTTAATCTTCGGCGAGTATGACGCGGTGCTGGTGGACGCAATGGGGACAATAGCTGAGGCCGAGGCGCTTGCGGATTGGATCGCTCTGCACAATCGCAACCTGGAGACCATCTATATAACGCATGCCCATTTCGACCACTTCTACGGTCTGAGCATTCTGCTCGACCGTTTCCCGGGCGCTCGGGCGATCGCGACGCCCGCGGCGCTGAACGCCATGCAGATGTCGTTCACTCCCACCGTGGAGCGGCTAGCCCGCAGTATGTTCCCTGGGCAAGTGCCCACCAAGTTGGTTCCACCTCAGCCTTATGACCGCGACACGTTCACTCTCGAGGGCCAGGAATTGCGCATCATCGAGCAGGGCCGCACCGATAGTCCCGATTCGACGTCTCTATACGTTCCATCGATTGGCCTGGTCGTCGCGGGCGACGTTGTGTACAACCAATGCCGCATATACGTCGGAGACACCACTCCCGAGAGCCGCAAGAATTGGATCACGGCGCTCGACCGGTTAGCGGCGCTCAATCCGACGATGGTTGTCGCCGGTCACAAAAAGACTGGCGCGCCCGATTCTCCCTCGACAATCCAAGAGACCAAGCGTTACCTGCAGGATTTCGATCGATTGCAGAAAACCGCGAAGTCCGACAAGGAACTGTTCGATCAGATGACGGCGCTGTATCCGGATTGGGTAGCGAATCAGTCGTGGTTGATGTTCGGATTCCCGGGGGCATAACTCACATCAACGGCGGTAGCCGGTTCTTACGCACTTTGGAGGAAGCCGCGGACGATGAGCTAGCTCATATTCAGGAGTACAGAATTCGATTTCAAAAAGGAGAACAAAATGGCAACAAAAGGAAAAGTCCTGGTACTGGTCTCGAGCGGTCGTGGCTTGCCCTTGAAAGATGGCAAGGTCTACAAGGGCGCTGGCTACTACCTCAACGAGCTGACGGTTCCGGTTCGAGCCCTGATGAAGGAGGGCTACGAAATCACCTTCGCCAACCCGAAAGGCAACGCGCCCCAAGTGGATGTGCATTCAGAGGTCGCAGATTTCTTCGGCGGGGACGCGGCCAAGCTTCAGGACTATATGTTGTTCCGCGACGGCCTGGCTGGGCTCAGAGATCCAACCCGCATCGCGGATGTCATCGCATCGGGCCTGGATCAATATGACGCTGTTTTCGTCCCCGGCGGCCATGGGCCGATGATCGATCTTCTCGATGATCCCGACGCTGGCACCGTGATGAGACACTTTCATGCAACATCCAAGCCGACGGCAGTGCTCTGTCATGGCCCGATTTCGCTTCTCTCGGCTCTTCCGAATTCGAAGGAGGTGGTCGCCGCGCTGTCGGCGGGCGATGCCGCTGGAGCGCAGGCGATGGCTAAGGGTTGGATCTACGCTGGATATAAGATGACTATCTTTTCGACAGCGGAAGAGCAGCAGCGGGAACCGCTTGAGATTGGCGGCAAGGTGCTGTTCTACCCGGACTTCGCGTTGCGTACGGCGGGCGGTGACGTAAGTGTGCTCGTTCCATGGTCGAGCTACGTGCTTCAAGATCGCGAGCTGATCTCAGGTCAGAATCCGTTCTCTGATCAAGCGCTTGTGAAACTTCTTCTACCGGCACTCGAGGGGGCGAAGAAGCGAGTCGCTTAAGAGGCGGGTGGCCCATTCAAGCCGTCTTTTGGCTTGAGTGGGGCAGTTCGACGGCTGGATAGCGCGTCCCTGCTGCTCGCTCGCCATTCGAAATCGAAACTTATGGGGAAAACTTGGGGGCAAATTCGGGGACGGCACGTTCGCGGTTTCCGCGGAAAGAAAATTAGGGAAACGTCCTGTCTGTATGAATGCATAAGTGAAATGAAGAAGGGTTCTCGAAGCGGCTACGATGCTGAGAGTGGCGAGGAAAGCGCCAGCTCAGAAAGCGCACTCGGAGAACCCTATGAACAGCCTTCACTATATCGGATTCGACATTCACAAAAAAGCCATCAGTTTCTGCGTCAAGACCGCTGCGGGCGAGATCGTGGAAGAAGGCAGGGTGCTGGCGCAACGCGAGGTCTTGCGGCAATGGGCCTCAGTCCGTCCGCAACCGTGGCGTGGAGCGATGGAAGCAACCCTGTTCAGCGCTTGGATCTACGACACGCTGAAACCCTACGGCGAGCAATTGGAGATGGCGCATCCGGCCAAGATGAAAGCCATCAGCGCGGGCAAGAAGAAGAGCGATACCATCGACGCGCGCACCATCGCCGACCTGGTGCGCTGCAACCTACTGCCGGCCTGCTATGTGGCTCCGCCGCGGATTCGCGAACTGCGCCGCCTGCTGCGCTATCGCAGCCTGGTGGTGAGCGAAGCGGTGCGCATGAAGAACAAGATGGCCGGGCTGCTGATGGAAACTGGCGCCCTCTACGTGAAGGAGAAGTTACACCGCAAGAAATACTTCGCCAGTCTGCTGGAAGATCTCGAGGAGGTGCCGGAATCGGTAATCGATCTGCTGCGTTTGAGCCGCGGCGCGCTGGAGATGTTCGAGAGCACGCAGAAGCGGTTGGTCCGCGAGTTACTCGCCGATCCCGAACTGGCAGAACGCGTCGAACGACTGATGACGATTCCAGCGGTCGGAGAAATTACCGCTCTGACCTGGGCCCTGGAGGTCGGCGATCCGCACCGCTTTCGCTCTGGCTCCGATGCCATGAGTTACTGCGGACTGACCGCCGCCTTGAAGTCCTCGGCCGGCAAGCAGCAACGCGGACCGATCTCGAAACAGCGCAACCACTGGCTGCAAACCACACTGATCGAGGCCGCCAAGCTGGCCCCGCGGTGGAATCCGCAACTGGCGGCGCTGCATGCCCGCGAGTTGGAGCGTGGACATCGCAACCGCGCCACCCTGGCCGTGGCGCGCAAACTCGTCACCTATCTGCTGGCCGTCGACAAAAGCCGTCAGCCCTTTCAACTGCGCGTGCCTTTGGAAGAGCCAACCCAAAAGGCTGCCTAAGAAGGGAAAACTTTGAACTCAGCGGCGATCGTCCGGCCGTTCCTCGCCAACTTGGGGACTGGGCAGAGGAGTCTCGACTCCCGATGCTCCTTACCGTCTGTATCGAGGCTGGCCGGAAAACCCTAACTCATACTTCGTGGACCGGGCTCGCGCTCGGTTCCCGCAAATGGATGTCTGGCCAAGCTGCTGCTTTGGCCGCGCTGAACGATCGCTGGCTGTTCGCTAACCTAACCGCCTCATCTCCGCTTCGAGAGCCTTCTCTTCTGAGCGCTCGGAGACCTCCGTCTCCTCTTGACTTTTACTTATCATGGATGTCCCCGAATTTTCTTGTCCCCGACTTTTCTACACTCCGATTCCGCCAGGGCAATCGCTTATTGTCAAATCGGAGACTCAAGATGAACGATCAGCAAAAGAACGATAAACAAAAGACGGAGCCGAGTTCTGGGGTGCGAGATCAAGAGATCCGTGCGGCGCTGGATCAGCATTGGGCGGCGTCCGATGCCTGCGATTTTGAAACCGAGCACCTCATCTATCACGAGGACGCGGTGCTGGACTATCCGCAGTCAGGCGAACGAACCCGGGGTCGACGAAATATACAGGACCAACGCGCTAGTCAGCCGAACAAAAAGCGGTTTACTGTCCGGCGAATCATAGGCAGCGGTGATCTTTGGGTCACCGAATTGATTCTGACCTATGACGGCAAGCCGTCTTACACCGTGAGCATCATGGAGTTCAGGGGCGACAAGGTTGCGCGGGAAACACAGTACTTTGCGGATCCATTCCCAGCTCCGGCATTTCGCGCTCAATGGGTAGAACGGATGGACAAATAATCTCGAGGCGCGGAGATTCGCTAACGCCACCGCCATTTGCGATGGAGGAACGATGATGGATTGGAAACGATTGGTCCAGTTTGCGTTGCTGGGTAGCAGCGATTTGGAACAATATGCCGTCCTGCTGGTGCGGGTTTCGATCGGGCTGTTCTTCGCCATCTCCGGAGCAAACAAATTGTTTGTCGCCGGCGGCACGAAGCCTGTTTATGACACGCTCGTTAAGGCCAACGTCCCGTTCCCCCACCAGACGGCCTATTTCGTGGCGGGAGTCGAATTCGTCTGCGGATCTCTGGTGGCCGTGGGGTTTCTCTCGAGCCCTGCCAGTGTGGCTTTGGCGATCGATATGATTGTCGCCACCCTGACGAGCGCGGTTTCCACTTTGCCCAAAGGACTTTCGCCTCTCAACTGGCTCGACGATTTCCTCTATCTTCCGGAAGTCCTGTACGTGCTCTTTTTTATCTGGCTGATCTGCTCCGGTCCGGGAAGGTTCAGTGTCAATTACTGGCTCGCCGGCAAGCTGCCGGGGTGATCGGTCCATAGCTGCGGAAAAGCTACAGAAAACCGATTGAGTAACTGCGGTGGCAGGCCCTCAGGGCTTTCGCGCCGCAGGCGATCAGAGGAGGTAGGGCACCACGGCGGCAGTCTGTCGGGCATAGGTGGCATATGTCTCCCCAAACTGGGAGCGCATCCATTTCTCCTCGATGCGGAGCTTGACCCAGAGCGCGAAGAAGATGAGGACGAAAACAAGGAAACCGCGCACTTGGGAGATTGCAATGGCCATGCCAAGAAACCCGGTCAGAATGCCGGTGTAGATCGGGTGACGGACCACGGCATAGGGACCGGTCGTGATCAGCTCGTGGCCCTGCTTAATGGTGACGGAGCGGCTCCAGTTGCTGCCCAGGTGCTCGCGCGCCCAAACGGCGAAGAGAAGGCCAGCGACGGTGAGGGAGGCCCCCAGCCAGAATGGCCAATAACCAGACGGCCAGAGATGGACGTAAAGCCACGGCAACGGGATGCGAGGGATCGAGAGTAAAGCGATCGCGATCAGGAAGGTGAGGACGCGGAAGATGCGCGAGCCTGCGGGCTCGAGACGCTGGGTCGCTTTGGTATCCGCAGCTTTGATCTGCCAGTAGACAACAAAACCGATCCAGACCACGGGAAAGAAAGATTCGTATAGCCAAAGCATGCGGACCTCCGGGCGCTAAAAGTATGTCGTGTACTAATTGAGGCTAAGGACTGATTGAGGCGCAGACTCTCTCGTTTTTTTTCGATTGAGTTAGTGCAGTGGAAGGCCTTCAGGGCTTTTCAGGCAGCGGCTGCCAGAGCTCAATCTTATTTCCATCGAGGTCATAGATCCACGCAAAGCGGCCGTAGGATTCATCCATTCGTTTGGGGTCGATCTTTACTCCCTCTTGTTTCAAGCGGTCGAGCAAAGCATCCATATCGTCCACGATGTAGTTGATCATGAATGGTTGGCCGGGAGCGAAATAGTCAGTGGAGTTGGAAAAAACAGTCCAAACGGTAACGTGTTCCTTTTGCGGGTCGTCATGTTCGCGCCACGGAAGCATTGCGCCTTGGCCTTTGTCAGCGAGTCCAAGATGTTTCGCATACCATTCGCGCGTCTGATCACGATTAGCGGATTTGAAGAAGATACCGCCGATTCCAAGGATGCGCCCGCGCTGCTCCACTTTGACAGGCGCCTTCGACTTTGCAGGTTGCGGAGATTTCACTTCCTGTCCTCCTATCGAGCCGGCCGAGATGAGTAACAGCGAGCCAAGCGCAATTGTGCTCCAGGGTATTCGTTGCATCGGCGGATTATACCGCTAAAAATCACAATCAAGTCTTCGGACGCAAAACAACAGATATATTCACGATCATTGTGTAGCGAGGGGTTTGTAAATAAGACCGATGACGATTCCGACGATCGTCCACTGGACGAAGTAAGCTACAGCCTGTCCCAGAGCGAGTTTCAGCCCGATGTTCAGGTTGACGTAGTTGTGCAGCACAAATCCGCAAACCACGAAAATGCCAATCAGAACGCCGAAGCGCGCGCCTTCCGCAGTGCCCGATCCGCCCTGATGTACCATTGCGAAAATTATCGCGACGACCAGGATCGCTATCAAAGTCGCGACCATTCCAATGGGCATAACAGTCATCATTTTTTCCTTAGGTCGGAATACGGCCGGGTATTTGCGGGCTTCATTGATAAGAGCTGGCACCAGCCAAAACAACAAAAAACCAAAGGCAAAATACGCGACCGTGCCACCAAGCGCCGCCAGCGCGAGACGTGAATAGTTCACTGGCACCCCTTTACTAATTGCGGATCAAAATCACAGTCGGTTCGGCAGGACTGGTTCGCCCAAACAACGATGATTTTAGTAGTGCCAGATTATACAAGTTTCGATTCGAATGGAGAAAACGGCTCGCTCGAGACCTCTATCATTTGATCCTCTCCGGGACTTTATTAATTACCGCCGCCCCTGCCTTGCTCACGACTTCGTCCTGGGAATCCGTGCCTCCCGAAACACCGATTGCGCCGATCATATCGCCCTGGTCGATCAGGGGAATGCCGCCCCGAGACGCAATGACACCGTCGAACGCGAGCAGATAGTTGAGATGCATAAGGTTGATGCCATCCTCGAAGACCTTCGTCGGCCGCCGGAAGGTCACGGCTGCTCGCGCCTTGTGTTGCGCAATCAGAATGGAGGCGAGCATCGCGCCGTCCATTCGTTGGAAGGCAACCAAGTTACCACCGGAATCCGCTACTGCTATGTTCATTTTCCAATCCCGCTTCCTGGCCTCGGCCACGGCGGCTTGAATAACCGCCTCGGCTTGCTCGAGTGAAATTGGGCGTCCATAGGGCACATCGAATGGCATTTCGTCTGGGATGACATCCAGAGGATTCGACTTGAGCGGTGCGTCGACGGCGATTTCTGCTGTGTTGCGTGACATGATGTTCCTCCGAGAGGTTAGAAAGCTATCTTCAAAGACGTTTCCGAGATGCGGATTCTGGTTGAACCTGCGGTTCGACGTTATCAAAGCAGAAGGATGGGCTTTGAACAATCAGACGATGGTATCGGTTGTATATTTCTGCCGGCGGTGTTCAGGAAGCTTCGAGCGTCCTCCTGTTTATCGCTTGCCGAATTAACTGTGGTTGTTGAACCAGTCGAGGGATTTGACTATATTGGCCGATGTGATGAGGCAACGGTGAAGAAGTAAGTTGCGAAGAAGCCCTCGTGCGCTATCGGCGCGTCAGGCAGATTCATGCGGTGCCTCCTGTTGCCGCGGCTAGTGTAGAAGCGATTCCCAGTTGGCTGGCACCCTTCCCGCGGGTCCGGGAGCGGGCTGACTTTCGGGATGCGCATGCGGCGGAAGCAATTTCACACCTTTGATCATTCCCCGCTTCTCGTAATCGTAGAACCAGTCCTCACCCGGCTCAAAGCTGGCAATGATCGGATGCCCTGTTGCCGCCGCGTGCTTTGATGCATGCTGACTCGGAGAACTGTCGCAGCATCCGATATGTCCACACTCCGCACACCGGCGGAGGTGAAACCACCAACCGTTCGGTGACGCCAGGCATTCCACACACCCATCGCCACTCGGCTTCGAAGCCGGGTTGATTCCGCGCCGATCTTTCTTCATTTCCGATTCCCCTTCCTGCGCTCCGCGCGCAAGAAATGTCAAGCCACTAGCAAGACCTTTCCGACGCCGCCCTTTTCTGCCGCTGCTTGAGCTTCTGCCGCCTCGCTGAGTGGAAGCTTGCGGCTGATCGGAATCACCAGTTTGCCATCTCGGACCGCCGCAGCCATGAACTCGAGCGTTTTCCTATCGAATTTCGAGAATACGTGCACCACCTTTACAGATGGGTACTTCGCGGCGTTCTGCGGTGCCTCGACAACCGATGCAAACACCCCTCCCGGCTTGACCTTGGCAATCAGTTTTTCAGCAGTCTTGCCGTTGACTGTATCCGCGACGACATCGAGCATCGGAAGACTCGCAATCGCGTTGTCATCATCGGTTGCGACCAACTGATCCGCGCCGATGGTCTTCGCTTCATCCATCTGGCTCTTCAACACCCCTGCAATCACGGTTGCTCCCCGTTGCTTAGCGGTGAAAACGGCCGAACGCCCGACATTTCCAGCAGCGCCTACGACGAGAACCGTTTGGCCCGCTTTGACCCCGGTAGCGGAAATGAGCTGGTTGCCAGTCGTCGTCACCAGCGGCAGCGCCGCCGCTTGGATCAAATCAAGCCCCTTAGGAACCTTCGCCAGAACAGCGGCTTTCACAACACAAAGTTCGGCGTAAGTATTGTCCGCCATAGCGAACACTTGGTCGCCCACGGAAAAGCCTTCCACTCCCGGCCCAATCTTGACCACCGTCCCCGCCACATCGACTCCTATGAGGCCCGGGAACTTGATGGGATAAAAATCCTTTGTTAATCCGGCACGCCGCTTATAGTCGATTGGATTCACGCTCGAGGCGGCAACCCGCACCAGCACCTCTCCCGGGCCCGGAACTGGATCAGGGTATTCCTCGAACTTAAGTACTTCAGGACCGCCATATTGGTGGACAACAATTGCTTTCATATTCCATCTCCTTTGTACGGTGGCTAACAGTCACTAACACCACTTAGATGAGCGAAGCTAGAATTGGTCGCCGACTCGGTGGAATCCCGAAACCCGAAGATGGGAGCCGCGGGGACAGGCCGTGGCAAAATGATCTAGTGACAAGCGACACACCGATTCCAGCGCTCGACCAGTGGATTCTCAGCGGCGTTCGCGCGTCACAGCGGCTTTGACAGCGACCGCCTCTCCTCTATTTCTTTTGAGGATGAATGCCCAGATCGTGCCACGACGTTTCCGCAAGGTTGACGTTGTAGTACTTTGCGGCTTTCTCGATGTTCGCGAACGCCAACGCCCGCTCGGCATCAGAGACGTCGATGACTTGATCGAATCGCGCAACCGCGTTACGTACATGTTGCGCGTCGGTCAGTGGTTCTTTTCGCTGCTTCGGAAACGCGTAGACGCTGTCGGGTAAGTCGCTCTGCGTCGTCAGACGTCCGTGTTTTTCCTGAGGTTCCCAGGTTGCTTCCGGCATGTGGTTGCCATCCTTTCCTGAATATTCGTTTAGAAGGCGAGCGCGGTGTCTGTCATTTGTTCCCCTAAAGTTCGTGAGTGAGTCGCTCATCGCACAGCTGATAAATGCATTTCTTCGGATGTCAGTTGACCATTGAACAGTTTCAGGCGTGAACTCACGACTCGCTTCACGGACTCTACGACCGCCGGCAGGATCTTATATGGCACAACTTCGTTCGGTTGACTGGTCAGACTGCCTTCCAGGGACCGGCGCCAGGCGACCCGCAGTTCGGTATTGATGTGGATAATGTTGATTCCAGCAGCAATCGCACGTACGAAATCTTCATCATCTGTTCCCGACCCGCCGTGCAGGGTTAGAAAGACTCCAGTTGCCTTCTTGATCTGGGCAATTCTCTCGATTTTCAAGTGCTTTTTGGTTTTCCCTTGGACCATGCTTTTCAGCATGCCGTGCATGTTGCCGACCGCAGGGGCAAGGACGTCGATTCCAGTGGAGTCGACGAATTGTCGCGCTTCCTCAGGTGTGGTGAGGTTCCGGAAATCATTGGGAACGGTTTCGTGGATTTCAGAGCCGGTTCCGATGTCGCCTATCTCTCCCTCCGCGAGGATTGTGGGGTTGATCGCCTTAATAGCATCAACAGTTTCCTTCGTGCGAGAAACGTTCTCGTCAAAGGGCAACGCGGAAAAATCAATTACGACTGCATCGAATCCTGCCCTCGCCGCCTCCACTGCTTTCGCCAGTGAATGCGTATGATCTGCGTTTAGGAAAATTGGGACTTCATGCTCCTCGCGCACGACTTTCACAAGCGCTGCGAGTTCATATGTTCCCAAAAAGTCTCGCTCTCCTTCCGACGCGCCAACGATTACCGGAGCTCCGACCTCAACGGCGGCTGCGACAACTGCCTTTAGCAGCACCAGATCGGCAATATTGAAATGGCCCAGCGCCACGCCTTGTTGTTGCAAACGAGTCAACACGTTTCGTAATGCATTCATAATCATGGCCCTTTCATGATGGCCCGGGGCAGGGTGTCGCACTGGGCGCTCCGCGCGCGCGTTCTCAGGTCCCATGGGTTTCGCCGTGACTTTCGGCGAGTCGTGCAGCGGGCTCCCATAAATGTTGCTCTTCCGACCGAATCAGCTGCCATGGAGCGATTACACCCGAGGTGCTCCGGCGAATCAATTGGACGATGGTATTGGCCATACCTTGGTATTGGGTCCCGCGGGGCTAATCCCCGCTCGGTTCCCATATGTCCAATCCATCCTTTTATGGGTCGATACGTTCGTCCAATGGTGATGAGTTCCCGGATCAGGGCATTCGAAGGCTTCTCAAAGGGGTCGGTTTTGCGGTCAGAGGGAAACGGAAAGACAGTCGCAGTTGGTGCACCCTAACGCTTGCGTGCCCCCGGTAGTTGCGAACCGAAATATAGTCGGAACCAACGAATGCGATTGACGTTGAGACTGCCACGCGCGACGACCCCAATCGACCCGCAAACTTGCACGTCGCATTCATTTATTCCCCACAATCAACAAAACCGGAACTCTCACTTCGGATGCAGTGCCGAATTAACGGCCTCAAGCAGAGCGGTATCGCTGAATGGCTTGAGCAGGCATTCGATGGCACCCTGTTCGAGCAGGCGTGGACGGATAGTTTCATCTCCTTGAGCGGTGATGAAGATGATCGGAATCTTTCGCCCGCGTCGGGACAATTCCTGTTGGAGATCCGGTCCCGACATCCCTGGAGGCATGGAGACATCGAGGATGAGACATCTCGTCTGGTCGACGTAATCGGATGCGAGGAACGCCTCCGCCGAGGAGAACGCCTGAGCCGAATACCCGAACTCCCTAACCAGGTTGGGCAGCGACTCGCGCACGGATTCATCGTCATCGACAACGGATACGAGTGGATGCCTGATCATCACAGGTTGTTCACGCCCCAGGACGCGAGCATGCGCCCCGTAATAGTGCGAGTCTATTGGACTTTAGTATCGATTGACGTTATCGGCACGTTCATTTCCTTAAGCGCGGTAATCGAACCCGTTTCGTTTCTTTACGGCCGAATCGAATCTCTGAAACTCTCTCAGGTTTGACAGCGATACTCTGGCCGGATTGGTCGTCACCGCCTAGCACTCAATTGGAGTGTTTTGACTGCTAATAACTTTTCAAGCTGCAGTTGTCAGGCCATTCGTCTGAGTGGTTCGATGCCCGTCCGTGCCAGTCAACCCCTCGACTGCCTCAGGTATCGAGAACGAGAAGCTTGCTCCCGGACCATCATTCAATGTCGCCCACAGACGACCATGATGACTCTCGACAATGGACCGACTGACCGACAGCCCGATTCCCATACCGCCATGCTTAGTTGTGTAGAACGGTTCGAACAGCTTTTCCACCCCGCGAGGTTCGATGCCCACGCCCACATCTTGCACGGTCAGTCGCGCACGATCGTCTTCTCGTTCGGTCCTAATCACCAACTGACGCGGACGGTCGTCCACGCCGCTCATCGCGTCTGAGGCGTTCAGAAGGAGGTTCAGAATGACTTGCTGAAGCTGCACACGATCGCCTGTGACCGGAGGAAGGTCGTCGGCAAGTTCAAGCCGCAGGGTCACCTGGCTTCTCTGAAGTTCACTTAAGGACAGCGCAATCACCTCTCGTGTGGCCTCATTCAGATCCACTGACTCGGGCAAGGGGTCCTTCTTGCTATAGAGCGCGCGCAATCGAGTGATCACCTCAGAGGCACGGTTGCCATCGCGAATCGCGCGCCGCGCGGTCTCGCGAGCCCCCTCGACGTTTGGAGGATCAGTAGCCAGCATTCGCATACAGGTGCTGGCGTTCGTGACAATGCCGGACAGCGGTTGGTTGAGTTCGTGTGCGATAGACGCCGTCAGCGTTCCGAGGCTCATCACCCTAGCCACATGTGCAAGTTCCGATCGAGCCTTGTCGCGTGCCTCTTCCGCCAGTCTCCGCGCTGTGACATCCTGAACCGAGGCGATGTATTCCAGCTGACCACCCTGTTCCCGGCTCGCATGAGCGACAGCATGCATGTACTTGATCGAATGGTCCGGCATCAGCAAGCGGTACTGCCATTCAAAGTCGTCACCGCCCTCTCGTGCCTGGTCCACCATCCTCATTTTCTCGATCAAAGTGACGTCCTCCGGATGGACTCGGCTACGGATCAGTTCGAGCGTTACGGGCACGCCAATCTCAAGCTCGTAGATGCGATATAGCTCCGCTGACCACGTGATCTCGTCCGTCGCCACGCGCCAGCAAAAGCTGCCGATTTGACCGAGACGTTGACCTTCCGCCAGGAATGCCTCGCTGCGCCGCAAAGCGCTCTCGGTTCGCTTTTGTTCGCTCAGATCGAGCACGAAAGCGAGACCTTCGTTCCCATCTCCTTCGAAGAGTGCGCCGCCGAGAAGTACAGGCACTCGGCTGCCATCTTTCCGGAAGTACTCCTTCTCGAAGGGTTTAAAGATGCCGGTCGCCTTCAAATCAGCTACCGCCTGTTCGGCATGGCCACGCCATTCGGCCGGTGTGAGGTCCGCCCAGCGTAGGCGACCGGAGGCGAGATCTTCGCGGTCGTATCGCACCATGCGGAGAAATGCTTCGTTGGCTCCAGTGATTGCACCGTGGACATTCCACATGACTATTCCCACAACATTGGCCTCGACCAGACGTCGGACCTTCGCTTCCAACCCTCGCGCCAGTTCACGAACTTCTGCTTCTGCCCCTTCGCGCTCGGCCACCTGAATTTTGAGGTTTTCTATCTGTATCAGCGCTTGATACGCGGAAGAAGCAAATTTCCCCAGAGAGGCCATGACTCGGTTATCTTCCGCATCGAACTTGCGGCGGTCGCCATGCATGATTCCCCATATGGTTCCTACCGCCTTGCCGTCTACGTAAAACGGGACCAGCAGGCACTCTTCGGCTGCCGGATTCACTGGCGTCAAATAGGGATAACGCCCTTCGAAGTGGGTGAACAGCAGCATACAATTTTGATCGAGTACGTCTCCGCAAGGCCCGAAATTGCGCGGGGTTCCACCTCCGACGTGGGGATTCCACATGCCGGCGATGGCTGGCCAATAGAACCTTCGGCCGCGAACGTCCGGCGTTTTGCCGTCCTTTGTCAGCAGGCTGAGGCCAGCGGAGTCACATTGCGTAATATCTAGGATCGTTTCAGCCAGCGTCTGCAATATGGTAGTCGGCGAATCGGCTAGCGCGCTCACCAGCTTCACGAGCGCCTGGTTCTCCTTTTCATAATCGGCCGGACGCGATGGGCGGCGTTGCAACTCCTCCGTGCAGAGGATCGATTCCAAAGAGGCGGTTGGGACTGAACCGTCCAGTGGAACATCATGCGATTTGGCAGAGTCGGCCACGTTCTCACCTCCATCGATCCGGTCGCAACATTCGAAAGCTCGATCGTTAGCAATAGCCGTCACACTCTCTGCGGCTTTCGGCCGGACGGCGTCTACGAATTCGCCGTCTTCGCGGATTATTACCGCCGTGAATATAACGATTAGGCCGCAGCCATCGCTGCTGGTGTCGGCCGGAGCTCGGCGGCCATTCTCACCAGGTCGGCAAGAGAATCGGCTCTCATCTTCTGCATTACCTTGCCGCGGTGCGCCTTCACCGTGATTTCGCTGATACCCAGTTCCCCACCGATCTGTTTGTTCAACAGGCCGGAGACAACCAGCGCCATAACCTGCCGTTCGCGACGCGAAAGTGAGGCGCATCGGTCCCGGAGCACCCGTATCTCTGCCTCACGAATTAGAGCGATGCGGCTGCGTTCGAGCGCTGAGCGGATGGCGCACACCAGCACGCCATCACTGAATGGTTTGGTAAGGAATTCGACAGCTCCTGCTTTCATGGCTTGCACCGTTATAGGTACGTCCACATAGCCAGTGATGAAGATGACCGGCATGTCGCTCCGTTCGACAGCGACACGCTTCTGCAGTTCGAGACCATTGAGTCCTGGAAGAGAAAAATCAAGGACCAGGCAGCTCGGAAGGAGCGCACGTGGACGGGCAAGGAATTCTTGCGGGGAAGCGAACGTCTCGGGCCGCCACCCTTCGCAATGGATCAATAATTCCAGCGATTCGCGCACAGAGATGTCATCGTCGACAACGAAGACGATCGGTCTTAGGTCCAACCTAGCTGGTGCCCCCAATTCATGGCAAAGTGCATGCGTTAAACTCATATTTCACTCCTCAATTTGCCCTCAGCAATCGTCTCGCTGGGAGAACTGTAAGGTTGCACGAATGGTTTGAAGAAGTTGCTCGTCGCTAAAAGGCTTGCCCAGGAAGGCGGCAGCGCCCGCTTGCATAGCCCGCCGACGGGAATCGTTGCTCTCGTAAGCGGTGATGAAGATGATAGGAATGCCGCAGCCCGCGGCAGCGAGGTGGCTCTGAAGCTGTAACCCATTCATACCCGGCATCTGCACGTCAACGATGAGACACGAGGTATCGTGCAAATGGCCTGACCTCAGGAAAGTTTCGGCAGATTCAAAAGCCGCAGCTCGAAAGCCAAAGGACTCAATGAGTAGTAGGGTCGTCCGACGAACTGCCTCATCGTCGTCAACTACCGAGATCAGATTCTCTGTCACTCTGAACTCCTCACTGAGCTGAAAGTATTCGAAGAGGGAGAAAGAATCTATTGGGCGTTGGTAGATCCAGGTCCTAAAAAAGATGATGCAGGTAAACTTTCGCTTACGAGGCTTTTTCGGAGGTGCCTTGGAGCTTTTCGACCATCCGCACCAGGTCGACGAGGGATTCCGCGTGCATCTTCTCCATCGCGCGGCTACGCTGCACTTTCACTGTACTTTCCGCGGTACCGAGTTGAGCCGCAATCTGTTTATTGAGCATGCCCGAGACAAGCATGGCGATCACCTGTTGCTCGCGAGCGGTTAACGAGTCGAAGCGCCGTTGGACGTCTGTTACTTCTTTCTCCTGTTCAAGCCTCCTGCGATCTCGCTCCAGGGCAATACGAACAGCATCCAGCAAATCCTGGTCGCGGAAGGGCTTCGTGAGGAATTCGACGGCACCGGCTTTCATGGCCCGAACACTCATCGGAATATCACCGTGGCCGGTTAGAAAAACGATCGGAATACGAATCTTTTTCGCCGCCAGCTCGCGCTGAAAATCTAGCCCACTCAGTCCGGGTAATCTGACGTCCAGCACCAGGCAACTGGGCACATCTGGCAGTTTCTTGTGCAGGAAGCTATCGGCCGAGTCAAAGCTCTCAACCTGCAGCCCCACGGTGCTTAAGAGAAACTTGAGCGACGAGCGTACCGACGGGTCGTCATCCACGACAAAAACGACCGGGGCGCCAGTCATGAGGGACTCGCGCCGGATTCCGGCAGAGTGAAGTAAAAAACAGCACCATAAGGAACGTTGGGCGCTGCCCAGAGCCGACCTCCATGATTTTCAACAAGGGAGCGACTAATGGACAAACCCAGCCCCATACCATGCGCTTTGGTTGTAAAGAAAGGAGTGAAGAGGCGATGTGCTTCCGAGCTAAGACCCGTGCCGGAGTCGCGTACCGCAACCAGTACGTCCCCAGACTCGTCAACCCGGGACTGCATGCACAGTGAACGCGGTCGATTTGTGACCGCAGTCATAGCTTCAATTCCATTCATAATCAAGTTCAGCAGAACCTGCTGCATCTGAACCCGGTCCGCTAACACCAGGGGGAGAGCCTGCGTCAATTGGCGTTCGAGCAGAACCCGATTTTCATGTAGCTCGCGGTCAGCTAAAGTGAGCACCTCTTGAATCACGCCGTTTATGTCCAGCTTGCTCTTTGCGGCGGGTTCTTTCTTTATGAATCCGCGGATTTGAGCCACAACAGCGCTCGCTCGAGTCCCATCAGCAACGATTTCCTCGAGAACCCGACGCAAAACCTCAGGTTGGAGGTTACCAGCGGCCAGCAATCTCAGGCACGCGTTGCTGTTGTTGGTTACAGCGGTAAGCGGTTGATTGACTTCATGCGCGATTGACGCTGCCAGCTCGCCCATGGTTGTCAGCCGCGACATCCGAGCAAGCTCCGCTTGCGTCATCTGCAATGCCTGTAGTGCTTCCTTCCAATCATGCATATCCACGACGCTCCCGAACCATTTGATGACGCGACCTTCCTGGTCACGTAAAGGCAGGGCGCTGGAAATACACCAACGATATGCGTTGTCCGCCGCCCGCCGGCCGCGGAACTCATACTGAAAGGGCTCTCCGGTTGAAACCGCGGCCCTCCACGTCTCCTCCATCTTCTCAATGTCATCCTGATGAACAGACTTCATCCAGCCTGCCCCTCGGACCTGCTCTGGGGATAATCCTGTGTAGTCAAACACGCGCTGGTTACAGTAATCAATTGCGCCCTCTGCTTCGGCGCTCCAAAGCATTTGGGGAATGGTCTCAGTCAGTTGGCGTAGGCTGCGCTCGCTATCACGCAGCCTCTCCTCCGCATATTTTCGTTCAATTCCCTGAGCGATCAAGTCCGCACCAGACGCCAGTGTCTCTGTTGTTTCTGGTGTGACCGGATTTCGAGAAAACATGGCCAGCACGCCGATCGTGCGGTCTCCGACGTTCAGTGGGTAGCCAGCGAAGCTAGCCATCCCTTCTTTCTCCGCCCACGCTCTGTCACTGATTTGAGGATCATTGAGGACATCATTGGTCAGATGCGGTTTTCGTTCTTGTGCAATCATCCCAATTTTGAATTGTCCCATCGGAATCCGGCTGTGAGGACCGTCGAGATGTGTGTACATGCCTGCACTTGCCTGCAACTCCAACATCTTTCCATCGTCACTCAGGGTCCATATCCTCGCAAATGCTGCACCAAGATGGCACACAATGGCTTTGGTGCACTCACCCAAGATCGCTTTCAAACTTTTTTCCTTACCGAACGCCATGCTCACGTCAGCGCGGACAGCGATCTGGAGAGCGTGCGCTGCTCGAATTTCCTCTGCCTGCTTTCTTTCGCTAATATCGCGGATAAAGCCGGTAAACATCTTATGCCCATCTCTAGATAGTTCCCCAAACGAGATTTCCACGGGGAATTCTTGGCCATTCTGGCGCAGCGCGGTCAGTTCAGTGCCTTGCCAGTTGATGTGCCGCTGGCCGGTAGCCAAATAGCGGCTGAATCCTTTCTCGTGCAATTTCCGCAGGAATTCCGGCATTAGTACGGTCAACGGCTTCCCGATCAACTCCGTCGGATCATAACCAAAGACTCTCACAGTGGCAGGATTTGCAAACAGAATTGCACCGTTCTCGTCGATGCTGATCACGGCATCAGGGGCCGTTTCGACCACGAGGCGATAGTTCTCTTCGCTGTAGCGGAGGGCGGATTCTTCCCGCTTACGTTCAGTAATATCGGTAACCACGCCGCCGATGGCGTAGATTTCGCCTTCCCCATCGAACAAGGGAAACTTCTGGACAATCCTGGTGTGCAGTCCATCCTCGTAGAGCGCCACATCTTCGAATTTCATCGGCCGGCCGGCCTCTAACACCTGCCAATCAAGAGCCTGAAAGGCAGCGGCCTGTTCCGCTGAAAAAAGCTCATCATCGGTCTTGCCTCTGACTTCGTCCGAGATGCGAAAGGCTTTCTTAAACTCCTTGTTGGCATAGAGGTACCGGCTCTGCGGATCTTTCACAAAAGCCAGGTTTGGGCTGTTTTCAAAAAACGCCAGCAGAAGCGCCTCGCTCTGTTGCAGCTTAGCCTCGGCCTCTTTACGTTCTTCAATGTCCTCGCAAGCGATCAACGTACGCAGGAATGATTCGCGGCCGTGGGTTGGGGTGACCGCTAGAGCCTTTCTGATCAGGAACCAGTGGTATCGGCCGTCAGCCCGCCGGATACGTGCCTCACTCTGGAAGGGTTTTGTGTCGGCCAAAGCTATGGTTAATTCATCAATGAACCTGGCAACATCATCTGGGTGCATCGCGCTTTGCCAGACCCATCCGCTCAATTGTTGTAATGAGCAACCCGTATACTCCTGCCACGCGCGGTTCACTAACTCAACGGAGCCGTCAGGCAATGCACACGCCACCAATCCCGTCATCGCTTCGATAAGATTCCGAAGGTCTAGCGGGTCGATGGTTCGTACACCTTGTCTTTCAGTGGTCATGCTTTGCGAACTTTATACGAGGTTGTTCGTCCTGGAAATTCTAAACCGAAAGGGAGATCGAGGTCATTCGGGGTTCGACACTCGCCCCAACCTTTCGCCAAAAATACGCGCGAGGTACCTTTCGATCGCCAGTCGTGCCGAGAACGGTGGCGCAGAGCCGATACCAAAGTATCGACGATACCATCGTCCAATTGTTCGCCTACCAGACTTCTGGTCTCATCCCTTCATGTCGCCCGATTCAATCGGACTGCGCACTACGGGAAAGAAAGGAGAAAAATCGTGGTCAACGTTAGGATTTGTCGTCGCAGACTGTAGAGAAAAAGTAGAGGCGCATTCCATGAACTCCCGGGAACAGTTTTGCAATTCGAATTACGCTGCCGAAATGGACATTGCGGAGCGTGAGTTATTCGCGTTCATCGGCGCTGTGACCCAACTCTTTGGTCCCGAAGAGGCCAAACTCTCGGCGGAGGACTGGCTCGACGAGTCCGAGTTAACGGCTAGCCCACCTCGATCAACAAACCGAAATTGGCGGGCGGTGACGATCGCGGCCTCCGCAAGACTGGCAAATCGGCTAGCCGTCGCGCAGCATCGCGGAGATCAGATCGCCGCAGTGCAAGAATCTTCCGGCTCTTCACGCCATGGGTTCGCAGCGCGGCGGTCGGGATGAAGCCGTTTTGAGAGCGTCGGCAACCCGGTTGTGTATTGGGTTCGACCCCTTAAGGCGAAAGGCGTATTTATGTCGGGCAAGAAAACAGCAATCATAACCGGAGCATCAGGGGGTATTGGCACTGATCTAGTCGAGCGGTGTCTGCAGGAAGGTTATAACGTCGTCGCCACCTCTCTCGACCCCAGTCGAACGTTCACTAGCTCAGGCAGCTTGGTTCTCCTCGATGGCGATATCGGTAAGCAGCAAACTGCTGCCCAGGCCGTTGAAGCGGCAATCAACAACTTCAGAACCGTCGATGTTTTGGTGAATAACGCTGGCATATTCCTATCCAGGCCTTTCACCGACTTCACTACCGACGACTTCAACGCCCTTGTGTCGATCAATTTGCTGGGATTCTTCTACATCACGCAGCGCACTGTAAAAGAAATGCTGAAGCAAAAATCGGGATGCGTTGTGAGCATCACCGCGGCGCTTGCGGATCGGCCAATCGCCGGCGAGAATGGCTCGATTTCGATGATGACGAAGGGCGGGTTGAATTCAGCAACCCAGAATCTCGCAATCGAGTATGCCAAAGACGGCATCCGCTTCAATGCCGTGGCTCCCGGCGAGGTGGATACACCAATGCACCGCGATGATCCCAACGACTCGACGTCGCCGCCGGCTATGAAAAAGGCGACGGTGAAAGATGTTGTCGATGCCGTTCTTTACCTGGCACAGGCAGGTCACGTGAGCGGAGAGATTCTCCACGTCGATGGTGCCGCTCCGGCTCGTCGTTGGTAAAAGATAAAAGGACTCCAGCCAAACGCTGCACGTCGAAGAGGTATGAATGCCCAGATTGCTTGCGGTAAATGTCGGTCTTCCGCGCGACGTGACATGGAACGGTAAGACTGTCCGAACCGCTGTCTGGAAATCTCCGGTTACGGGACGGCGAATGGCGCGCAAGCTCGACATCGATGGTGATGCGCAAGCCGATCTCGCCGGCCACGGCGGGGAGCAGCGCGCCGTTTTTGTTTATCAGATGGACTCGTACCATTACTGGGAGAGCTTTCTGGCCCGCAACGATTTTACTTTCGGCCAGTTCGGAGAAAACTTCACCGTTGAGGGACTTCTTGATAACGAGGTCTGCATCGGCGATCGATACCGCATCGGTGATGCGATATTTGAAGTAACGCAGCCACGCGTAACGTGCTACCGCGTCGGCATTCGAATGAATGAACCTCATATGCCCGCCCTGCTCGTCGAACATCACAGACCAGGATTCTACTTTCGCGTGTTGCAGGAAGGAGAAGTTGGGGCTGGCGATGACATTGTAAAAATTGCTGACGGTCCGGAGCGATTCAGTGTGGTCGACGTCGACGCCCTCCTGTATTTGCCTGGCCAATCCAGCGAGCAACTGCAACGCGCGTTGCGGATTCCTGCACTCAGCAAGGGCTGGCAGAGTTCGTTTCAGGCAATGCTCCAGCAAGACCTGAGCCCCAAAACTGCGGAGGGGAATCCGGGACTCGCCTATGAGGAACAACCGCCAGCATGGCCCGGATTTCGACAAATGCGAATCGCACGTATCTATAAGGAAAGCGATAACGTAACTTCCTTTGTTCTGGCGCCGATCGATGCGAGGCCTCTTCCTCTCTTCCAGGCGGGTCAATTTGTTGTGTTGCGGCTGCTCATTGATCCGGACAAGGATCCAGGCAAACCGCCGGTTCTTCGGAGCTATTCGTTGTCCGATCTGCCGGCAGCCGATCATCTCCGCATCAGCGTCAAGAGCGAATTAAACGGCATTGGAAGTTCATTTCTGTGCAACCGTGCGCAAGAAGGCGATCTATTGGATGTTAGCGCGCCGCGAGGAAGCTTTACTCTGCGTCCCAGCCAAAAACCTGTGGTCCTGCTGAGCGCCGGAGTGGGCGCAACGCCTGTAATCTCGATGCTGCACGCACTCGCTGCCGAAAAATCACAACAAGAGATCTGGTGGATATATGGAGCCCGCAATCGCCTCGAGCATCCATTTGCAGAAGAATCGCGTTCACTTCTAAAGCAGCTTTCTCGCGGACGAGGATACATCGTGTACAGCAGACCCGCGACAACCGACCGAGTCGGGACCGATTTCGATGCTTCCGGGCACATTGACACTGCTCTGCTGGGGAGAATCGGAGTGCCACCAAATAGTGACTTCTATCTGTGTGGCCCGTCTTCATTCCTGCAGGATGTGCGCGACGGGCTGCGAAACTGGGGCGTGCTCGCCGAGAACGTGCACACAGAAATCTTCGGCTCTCTCGAGGCTATTACGCCCGGTATGGCGCAGGTTGAGCACACTCCTCACCTGCCAGCAGGGCCGCCCGGCTCTGGCCCTCCAGTCTCATTCGCGCGCAGCGCGATTACTGCCGCTTGGGATCCGAAATTCGCGAGTTTGCTTGAGCTGGCGGAAGCGTGCGACGTTCCGGTCAGATGGTCGTGTCGGACTGGAGTCTGTCACACCTGCATGACTGGTCTGATTGGCGGATCGATTACTTACAACCCTGAGCCGCTGGAGAAGCCCGCTCCGGGGAACGTGCTTGTATGCTGTTCTCAGCCAAACGCGGGTGTCACTCTGGATCTTTAGGGGAAGATTTTTGAGAGAAACGGGAGGAGTCCAATCATGCGTTCTGATATTGTGCCCGGAGGCATTTTCCCCGACTACGAGCTGCCCGATCACACCGATACGCTACGCAAGCTCAGCGAGCTTCAGGGCGACGATCCGCTAATCCTTACGCTGGCGCGCGGCCACTATTGTCCGAAGGAGCACCAGCAGCATTTAGAACTCGCCGCGTTCTACCCCAAGATCGCGGTCGCGTACACGCAGATTGCCACGATCGCCACCGACGATCACCATACTCTGCAGGAATTCCGTGCGTCCGTCGGAGCCGAGTGGACCTTCCTTTCGGACCCCGCCCGAACGGTTCAGAAGGATCTCGACATCCAGGAGTACACCGACCCCGAGCATAATCCGATGATCCCGCACACGCTCGTGCTCAAGCCGGGCCTCGTGATCTACAGCATCTATAACGGCTATTGGTTCTGGGGCCGTCCATCGGTTGTCGATCTTTGGCACGATCTGCGCGCTGTGACGAGTGAAATCCGCCCAGACTGGGATCTGAGCGTCCCCGGACTCCGCGAGGCTTGGAATGCGGGAGATTTGTCGCGTTTCCACGGGTGGAACAAGCGGGCCAGTAAGGAAGATACCTCGATTGCACGGAAGAAATAGCAGCCAAGCTGTCGGAGCGTCTGGTGTCGCGACAGGCACTTGGTGCGTAACGCTGATGTTTGAATGCCTCTCTAGGCAATGTCCATGTTGGTCCTGTCCTCGGGAATATCGACGATACCATCGTCCGATTGCTTCGCATTTATGCGTCTGATTTAATCAGGCCTACGAACGCGGGCCGCTAGCAGGGGCGAAAAAGTCTATGTCGCACCATTACTCTGATCCCGATTTGAATCTGCCAGCATGAGCGTCGACAGTGTTAGCCGGGTGCCTTTTCCTGGCGGTTATCGCGCGTCTGGGATACTGCTGGACGTTACTTCGCTGCCGTCGTCCAATGGCAACGGAGCTAGTTTTCGCCTGGCAGTTCGCCGTCGTCGGTTAAGAGAATTGCACTCGATCTGGGTTCGACCCGAAAGTTGATCTGGCCCTGGATGGTTGGCTCTTTGTCAGCCTCGAAGAGATCGTCGGGAGCGGTTCTGGAAGTATCGACCGCCAAGCGCCAGATCTTCCCGGCCGGCAACGCAGGGATCGAAAAATCAACCGGTCCGGTATCGGCGTTAAACATCAGGAACAAGTCGGGTTCCGTCTGCCCCAGAATCCGACACGCAAAGGACTTCTGCCGCGGGTCGGCCCAGTCGGGAGTGGCGCCGTGTGGCGCGAACCATCGTATGTCGCCGTCAGCGTAGAAAACTTCTCTTCGCAAAACAGGATGGGCTCGACGGAGCGCGATCATTCCTCGAGTGAAGCGCTGAATCTCTTTGTGTTTCTCCACCAGGCTCCAGTCAAACCAGCTCACCTCGTTATCCTGGCAATACGCGTTATTGTTGCCGCGCTGACTTCGCCGAAACTCATCGCCTCCCAGCAGCATTGGAACTCCTTTAGAAATAAACAGGGTCAAGAGGAACGTCTTGATCAGCCGGTTGCGCATTGCCTCGACGGCCGGATCATCGCTTGGCCCTTCCACTCCGCAATTGTCACTGTAATTGGCATCGCTTCCATCACGGTTGTGATCGCCATTTTCGTCATTGTGCTTCTGCTTGTAGCTGACCAAATCGTTCAGTGTGAACCCGTCATGAGAAGTTACGAAGTTTAAGCTGCTTCCAGGTCCCTTGCCGGACTCTTGATACAAATCCGAGCTTCCACAGATCCGATTGGCAAACAATCCCATCATCCCCGCGTCGCCAATCCAGAAGCGGCGTACATCGTCACGAAAACGACCATTCCATTCCATCCAACGCCGTGTGGAAAAACTCCCCACTTGATAGGCGCCGCCTGCGTCCCAGGCTTCCGCGATAATTTTCACGTCGCGCAGGATGGGATCTTCGGCAATGTCTTCGAGAAGCGGCGCGTTGCGGAGAACGTTTCCATGTTCATCTCGACCCAAGACAGAAGCCAGATCGAAGCGGAAACCATCAACGTGCATGCGCATGACCCAGTGGCGAAGCACACCCATGACGAACTGCCTTACGACAGGATGATTTGCGTTCAGCGTATTGCCTACGCCAGTAAAGTCCTTGTAGTACCGGCGGTCGTTCTCTTGCAACATATAGAAGATCGAGTTCTCAATGCCGCGCAGGGAGATCGTGGGTCCCAGTTCATCTCCTTCCGCTGTGTGGTTCAACACGATATCCAGGATGACTTCGATGCCGGCGCGGTGAAAGACCTTGACCATTTCTCGGAATTCCAAGGTCTGCTGCGGATGCGGTCCCGCAACGCTGTAAGATTGCTTTGGAGCAAAGAACGCGACCGGATTGTAGCCCCAGTAGTTCTTGAGTTTCTCCCGAGTTATAGGATTGAGCCGGTTCGATTCATTTTCGTTGAATTCGAGCACAGGCATTAATTCAATTGCTGTCACCCCCAGGTCTTGGAGGTACGGGATTTTTTCGGTTAAGCCTATGAAGGTCCCGGGATGCGCCACTCTCGAACTGGGATGGATTGTGAATCCGCGTACATGCGTCTCATAGATCACCGTATCAGTGGCGGAATGCTTCGGAGCGGTATCCATCTCCCAGTCGAAATGGTCGTTAGTAAAGATGCATTTCGGCGTGGTGCCCGCATTATCGACGGTTGAAATGCTCAAGTCATTCAGGCTGCTAGACGAATCGTAGCCACGGGCGGCTGCAAAGTCCCAATCTTTGATGCCGGCAATTGCCCTTGCAAACGGATCCAGAAGCAACTTATGTGGGTTGAAGCGATGGCCTTGTTCCGGTTGATAAGGTCCTTCGACGCGATAGCCGTACAGTTGACCCTCGGGAATGCCCCGCAGCCACACATGCCACAGGTCACCAGTGCGATGACGCGCCGGATCCAAATCAATGATCTTGGTGGGAGACGAATCGTCAGCATTTCGATAGAACTCCAGGCGAACACGGGTCGCGTGGCGGCTGAACAAAACGAAATTAACTCCGTCTCCGTATTGACATGCACCCCCAATAGGCAGGGGATCTCCCGCTTGAATCTCACCCTCCTCAAAGGGTGCCTCCAGAGTGCCGGATTCATTCTGTTTCATCGCCAGTTCAGCCATCGAACTCTTATGCGCAACGTGATAATCCTGCTTCGTTTTCACCCGCATTAGATGCCCACAAGCATGCAATCGTTGAAAATTGAGCACCATTGGACTTTGGTGTTGCCAATACCTTTGTCCAATGGACTCGGTCCCTTGCTTCTGGCTTAATGGGCAACGGGTGATTTTTCCCAAACCTGCTTTGAAGATAGCCGAAAACATCGCCGTGTGGCGAATGGCTGCAAGAACCAACGTGGCGAGACATTTTCACCTGGAATTGTAGCGCCCAAGTTTCAACGCTTCTCCGTCTGGGCATATCGCGCCAGAACTCGTGTCGACCTGTCGAGGGCCCTGCTTATCACACAGGGTCTTGGCCTTAACTGATGCGAATCGAAATCGCATGGGCAAAAATAAATTCTGAATGTAAGAAGAGGAGATGAACGATGAATAACATGCCAAGACAGGACCAAAATTCGGTCGTTGCAATTTTCAGCCAAAACTCCGCAGCAGAAAATGCTATCAAGGAATTGAAGGGTGGTGGGTTTGACATCAAGAAACTGGCCGTCGTCGGCCGCGACTATCAAACGGAAGCGGATGTCGTCGGTTTCTATAACACTGGCGACAGAATGAAATACTGGGGCAAATGGGGCGCATTTTGGGGCGGGCTCTGGGTCTGCTCTTCGGTGCGGCGTTCTTAATCATCCCAGGCATCGGGCCCGTCGTTGCTGCCGGCTCCATTGTCTCCTGGATCGTCGCGGCACTGGAAGGAGCAGTCGTTGTGGGAGGGCTCAGTGCCCTGGGTGCAGGTCTCTACAGCCTCGGCATTCCCAAAAACAGCGTCGTAAAATACGAGACCTCGATCAAAGCCGGCAAGTTCGTTCTTGTCGCCCACGGAACCGCCGACGAAGTAGCAAAAGCCCGCGACATGTTGAAGACGTCGGGCGCGGAGCAAATCGACAGCTACGAGCCCTCGACCGAAGTGGCGCGCATGGCGTGAGCCGGCAGGGGTCGTTCAGGAAGTCAGCGCAATTCGCCCCATACACTTACCACGGTGGCCTTATTACAGAGGCCACTGTGGTTCAAAGCGCATGCGCGAGTAAAACGTTTTGCGCCACGCCCGATTCACGGCAGGTGAGTCTCCGACGGACGCGCGCCCGAAAGAATTTCCACCGCGGGTGTTAAACGGGACGTGAATGTTCCGCCTCAAGGTCTGAACCCGCTTTTGATAACGGGGCTTTCGCCGAGTGAATATCATCCTCGCTGATTCTTTCACCGATACCAAAGTCCAATGGCGCTCGACCTTGCCATGATGCATCTTAAATGCCGGAGGAAGTACTGCTTGCATATTGCTCGATATCGCTTGGCAAGGTGACTCGAGGCACGCAGAGGCAGAATCATTGGCACGACTCTCAGCGTCACGCTCTTGGATCCGTGGAGCCGCAGCATTGGAATCTTTGTTTCGCGTCGCGCGGTGCACGACGCCAATCGACTGCGTGCTGGCCGACGCCGATTTTTCCCGGATCGAAAAAAGCTCTTCACCCAATAGACCGCAACCAGCGGCAAACCCGGAGAATGTAAACGCATCGAATGAACAAAGGATGCAATTCATATGGGCCACCCCGCAAAAGTTCTCCCGCAACAGGATTCCGATGGCCGGCTGGAAAATCTTCCACTCGAGGTCGTCAAGTCGCGGTTAGACATATCCGGACAGGGACTTAGCAGCGCGGAAGCGCAAGTCCGGCTTAAGCAGTATGGTTTGAATGAACTGCCCGAAGAAAAAGTCAACCCCATAAAAAAATTCCTCGCGTATTTCTGGGGCCCGATCCCCTGGATGATTGAGGTTGCAGCGATTCTTTCAGCGTTGCTTCATCACGGGCAAGATTTTTTCATCATCCTGGCATTACTTCTAATAAATGCCGGTGTTGGTTTCTGGGAAGAGTTCCAGGCAGGGAGCGCCGGCGCCGATCCTCCTGGTAGCGGTGATCAGCACTCAGCTGCTGGCAACTCTGATCGCTGTCTACGGCGTTTTTATGGCGCCGCTCGGCTGGCATTGGGCGATCATAGTTTGGGGATACGCGCTGGCATGGTTCCTTGTGAATGATCGTATAAAGCTGGCGGCTTACAAGGTTTTCAGCCCTCACGGCGAGGGATGGCTGGGAAAGATGAGCTGGCTGCGTAGACACGGCGTCGCGGCCACCTCTTAAGAATTGTAGTAATCCGTACTTAGTAGGAGATACCTATGCAGGCGAAAGCTTTGAACACGATCGGACAAACCTCGAAAGAGCCACAGGCGGAACAAAGTGATCTACATAGCGTGAGTGCCCGCACATTGACCGAGCCGGATGAGGCGATAGCCTTCGAATTCGATGCTGCCATTTCGAGTGCGGTGGAAAGAAAGAAATCAGCGCCGGCGAAGCAAATCCAGACCAAGGGACCGCTTTCGCCAGAGATGCTGGACAAAATGCATCGCTACTGGCAAGCCGCGAATTATTTGACGGTCGGCCAAATCTATTTGTTCCAGAATCCTTCGGGAACCACTGAAGCCTGAACATATCAAGCCCCGCCTGTTGGGACACTGGGGCACCTCGGCGGGACAGAATTTCATTTACGTTCACTTGAATCGGCTGATCGAGGAGCATGGTGCACACGTTATTTATATCTCGGGACCAGGCCATGGCGGCCCGTCCTTGAACGCCCACTCATACCTGGAAGGGACATACTCTGAGGTCCATCCAGAAATCACTCAAGATGCAAACGGCATGCGTCTGTTATTTCGCCAGTTCTCCACTCCGGGAGGAGTATCCAGCCACTGCGGCCCGCATGTGCCGAACTCGATCCATGAAGGAGGGGAACTTGGCTACTCTCTGCTGCATGCATTTGGCGCCGTCTTCGACAATCCTGAACTGATCGTAGCTTGTGTAATTGGTGACGGTGAGGCGGAGACATGTCCGCTTGAAGGCAGCTGGAAAGGTGTCAAGTTCCTCAATCCGAAGCGCGACGGCTGTGTACTGCCCATTCTTCACATGAACGGGTACAAAATCTCCGGACCAACGGTCGAAGCGCGCACCCCCGATGAAGAACTCACTGAGCTCTATCGAGGTCACGGCTATGCACCTCGCTTTGTGGAAGGTGACGATCCAGCTGCAGCGCATCAGTCATTTGCCCAGACTCTGGATGAATGCTACGCGGAGATCCTCGAAATCCAGCGGAGAGCACGACAGGAGGGAGTGACGCAACGACCCGCGTGGCCGATGATTATTCTGCGCACTCCGAAAGGGTGGACGGGTCCGAAGGAAGTGGATGGAGTTCCGATCGAGGGAACGTTCCGCGCACACCAGGTTCCGCTGGCCAATGTCAAGGGGAATCCTGAGCACCTAAAACTGCTGGAAGCGTGGATGAAGAGCTATCAACCGGACAAGCTCTTTGACCTTGAAGGACGTCTGCTTTCAGAGTTGGCATTGCTGGCGCCTACTGGGGAACGTCGGATGGGAGCTAATCCGCATGTCAATGGTGGACACTTGCTCATTGATCTCGATCTCCCGGACTTCACGAATTATGCGCTCGATGTACCCGGCCCTGGACAGGTTTTGGCCGAAGCGCCTCGCAAGCTGGGTGAATTTCTTCGAGACGCCACCAAGATGAATTCGAGGAGTTTCCGCTTCTTTTGTCCGGACGAAACCAACTCCAACCGGCTCAATGCTGTTTTCGAAGCCAGCGACCGCTGTAGCCTTGCCGAAATCATTCCGATCGATGACCATGTCAGCCCAGACGGGCGAGTCATGGAAGTGCTGAGTGAGCATTGCTGCGAAGGGTGGCTTGAAGGCTACCTGCTGACGGGACGTCACGGTGTGTTTTCATCCTATGAGGCGTTCGCCCAAGTCGTCGATTCTATGGTGACCCAGCACGCGAAGTGGCTGGAACAGTGTATCGAGTTGCCCTGGCGCAAACCGATTTCTTCGTTGAATGTTTTCCTTACCACTCATGCCTGGCGCAACGACCACAATGGCTTTACCCACCAGGCGCCTGGGTTCGTGGCCAACGCTCTCGCACGACGCAGCGAAATCATCCGTATCTACTACCCGCCAGACGCGAACTGCCTGCTGAGCGTAATGGACCACTGTTTGCGCAGTCGCAATTATGTCAACATCGTTACCTGCGGAAAACAACCGGAGCTGCAATGGCTGAACATGGACGAGGCTCTGGCTCATTGCTCGCGAGGCGCGTCGAAGTGGGAGTTCTGTTCGAATGACGGCGACACGGAACCCGATGTAGTCCTGGCTTGCGCCGGCGATGTCCCTACACTCGAGATCGTTGCCACCTCTTGGCTCCTCCAGAAGTTCGTCCCCGGGATCAAGGTTCGCGTCGTCAATCTCGTGGACCTCGGTGTTCTGGCGAGTCCCGATGACCACCCCCACGGCATGGACAATATCTCTTTCGAAGCTCTCTTCACGCCGGACGCACCGGTGATTTTTGCCTTTCATGGCTACCGTTGGGCCATTCACAGCATCGTTCACGGTCGTTCCAACGAGAGCCGTTTTCATGTGCGCGGCTTCATCGATAAAGGAACGACGACCACCCCGTTTGACATGGTGGTTCTCAACAAACTCAGCCGGTTCCATCTGGCGATGGATGCGCTCAAATATGTTCCCCGATTGCGGTCGAAGGTCTCGGATGTAATTGACATGTTCAACCGCAAGCTTTATGAGCATCACGTCTACATTCGCGAGCAACTCGAAGACATGCCAGAAATAAAGAATTGGCACTGGACGAAGGACTTTACGGATCCCGGTGCTCCACCGCCGCTAGCCAACGGTCATCCTCGCGACCAACTTTTCACGGATTCATAACTTGAAACTAACCAGAATTTATGGCGAGTACTGACCACATGCGGAGCGCAGCCTGCATGATTTGCCATGCGGACCTGAAAAATTGAATCTACTCCGCGCTGGCGTGCGGCGTCACAGTAAGCTTCGAAGAAGTTGCTGCGGGAGTTTCGGGAATCCAAGCAATGTCGTGACTCATCCCATGGAATGTGTTTGAAGGTCAGGTTTGATGATGCCGAATGTGATCATCGTCGGTGGTGGTTTCGGAGGACTCTCCGCGGCTCGTGCTTTACGTGGTGTTGCGGTTCGCGTAACGCTGATTGATAAACGGAACTATCATCTCTTTCGCCCCATGCGTTACCAGGTTGCCACGGGATTGCTTTCGGACGATGAGATTTCAGGGCCTTTGCGTTCAATCCTCAGCCATCAGCAAAATACTGATGTCTTGCTCGATGAAGTCACAGGCATCAACCCGAACCAACGCATCGTTCATCTGAAGCACAGAGACTTAACGTGTGACTTCCTCATCCTGGCGACTGGCGTTCAGTACAACTATTTTGGGCACGACGAATGGCGTCGATTCGCACCGGGCCTCGAATCACTCGATGATGCCGACGTGATTCGAAGCAAAATCTTGCTCGCGTTCGAGCGAGCTGACGCAATCGCTTCGACACCCGGAGCGCAGAAAGCGGCCCCGATTGAGGAAATTCGTCGCCTCCTGACCTTTGCACTCGTGGGCGCCGGGACAGTCGGCGTCGAGATGGCGAGCACGCTCGCCGAAATGTCGCGCATGGCTTTGGCGCATGACTTTCGGCATATAGATCCCAAAACAGCTCGGATTCTTTTATATGAGGCGGGGCCTCGCATTCTACCCACATATCCCGAGGTTCTTTCCCGCAAAGCGCAACTGCACTTGGAGAGCTTAGGCGTCGAGGTTTTCACCAACGCTCGCGTTACAAGTGTGGATTCCGATGGAATTATCGTCGGCGGACAGAGAGTTCCGGCCGGCACCGTACTGTGGGGAGCCGGTGTCGTTGCCTCTCCGGCGGGGCGATGGTTAGCTGCGGAAACCGACCGGGCAGGGAAGATCATGGTGGAACCGGATTTGTCGGTACGTGATCATCCAGAAGTGTTTGCAATCGGCGACACCGCTCATCTCGTTGCTCCGGTCCGAAACTTATTTGGCATCAAAGCGCCGGCACCGATGCTCGTGCCCGGGGTAGCTCAACCTGCTATACAGGAAGGTAAGTACGTCGCAGACGTCATCCGGCGCCGTGTGGCGGGGTTTCCACAACCGAAGCCTTTTTGGTATTGGGATAAGGGTGATCTCGCCATCGTCGGTCGAACTTACGCAGTAGCCGACTTGCGGTTTGCAAAATTTGCTGGCTTTCCGGCATGGGTCCTCTGGGCAGTCGTGCATATTTACTTTCTTATTGGATTTGCCAATCGCCTCTTCGTGTTGCTGCAATGGGGACTTGGTTTTCTGACAAAACGTCGTCGAGTGCGAGTCTTGTCAGAGGAGTCGCTGGCGGCGCAGGAATTGATCGATCCGGCAGCCTGACTTTCTTCAAACCTGCTGGAATACTCCTCTCTCCTACCTGATTAATGCGCTTGGAATGAGATATCAGTAGACCCGAACGCTTTGAGAGTCGATTGAAAATAGTGCTTCTCCCGCATTCTCCTCCTGGTGTCATGGACGTTGTTGAGACTTGCGAGAAGCGAGAAAACTCACAATGTAATTCAGCTCTTGCCTGTTGAGCGTGCTTCCAAAGGCCGGCATGTTGGTGCCGCCGTTCATGATCCGGATGATGATTTGATCATTCGTGAGCTTGTCTCCAACATTGGTGAGATCGGGACCGCGATGCCCGCCGTATCCGGAAATGGAGTGGCAGTACTCGCAGCCCTTGGAGTGAAACAGTTGTGCGCCCTCAAAGACCGATCCGCCCGCGGCGCCGACGACTGTCGCGGGTAAAGAAGGTGCGGTGAAATCGGGAGACCAGGGCGAACGCCGCCCCTGGATCCAAAGGGTGGCGATCAGCATCCAGCATGCGAGCACCATCCCGATCGCCCAGGGGCGGCGCGACGCGCTGCGTTCCCCCTTGTTTGCGATCAGCGGGGGCAAAACTAAAAACATCACAAACACCAGGGCCCGAGTACGATGACGTAGTTTTCCAGGCGAGCAGGAATCAACGCCAGTAGGGCAAAGTACCAGAGCAAATACCAATCGGGTCTGGGCTCGGCGACCAGGATCGTCGGATCGGGTGGCTTGGCTAGTTGTGGCGCACCTACAGTCCAAGCCAACACCAAAAGAACAACGATCATGGCTACGGCGAATACTATGTCGCGCCAGGCGGCATAGGGCCAAAACGGACGCCCCTCCCGCTTCAGCATGTCCTCATACCATTTGCGATAAGTTTTCGGGTCGACGGGGCGCCCTTTCAGCGGAGGCTCGGAAATTCCGTTACGAATCACCAGGTACAAATGCAGGCCGATGGAGCCAAAAATCAGCATGGGAATAAAGAAGACGTGAAAGGCATAGAAGCGACTGAGAGTTGCGCCCCCGACCGTGTCGCCGGCGATAATAAAATGTGCCAGCGTCTTGCCCACAAAGGGCACACGCCCGGCTTGTTCTGCGGCGATATACACGGACCAGACAGCGACCTGATCCCAACGCAAAAGTTGCCCGGTAAAGCCCATGCCTACCACGAGCAAAAGCAACGCCGAGCCGCTGAGCCAGCTCATTTCCCGGGGATACTTGTAAGCGGCCATAAGGAATGTTCTAGTCACGTGTATCCCGACGAAAAGCACCATCGCGGATGCGCCGAAGTAGTGCAGCCCACGTAGTAGGTGGCCTAAGGTCGCCCCGTGACCAATAAACTGAAGAGTGTGGTATGCGTCGGCGGTGGATGGAACATAGATCGTGGCTAGTGCGATTCCGGTGGCGACTTGGATGATGAAGGCAACCAGCGTTGCGCTGCCAAAGACATACCACCACCCGGTATTTGGCGGGACCAGATGTTCGGCCGTGGCCCTCCAAACTGCCGAGGCGCCCGTACGATCGTCAAACCACTGCCAAAGTTTTCTCAGCGTCTGCATGAAGGGAAGTGGCTAGGTGATCGGAGCCTCGCTCGTAAGTATTTCCACGTTTCCATCCTGAATGCGTACGGGGTATTGTGTAAGGCCTCGAGGCGGCGGGCCAGCGGCGACCTGGCCATCTTTGTAATACACTCCTCCGTGGCACGGACACATGAAGAGCTGCGCACTAGCTTCCCAGCGGACGGGACATCCCAGGTGGCTGCAATTCACGGAATAGGCCACGAAATTTTCACCCCCCTTGCGGTATAACCAGGCGGCTGTCTTCTCCGTCAGCCCCGCCCATGGAAGCGCTGAGCTGTCCTCGAAAGTCACTTCGACGACATCCCCTTCCTTGAAATCACCGAGGGCTCCAACCTGCCGCCAGACCCGCGGTACCTGTCGCAGCAAAGGTGAAATCAAGAATCCAACCACTGGGACCCCAACTAGGTCTGTGACCGCATAATCTGGTTTCTTCTGTAACCGAACTTCAAGCGTGCCTTTTTGCGGGTAAAGCGCCAGTCGATGGTGACCCGATTACGATTCATTCTCCGACCCCAGGCCCTGGCTTCCCGCTGCAGATCGCCCAGCGATGGGATTCTTCGCCGTCCTAGGCACTGCCGGGAGAACAGGCTGATTTCGATTTCCGCCTGATTCAGCCAGCTTCCGTGCTTCGGTGTGTAGTGGACCCGGAACCGGTCCCACAGCCAGCCTCCCGCCTTCTCGCCGTACCGCTCCACCACAGCCTTGCGGGTGTGCGAACTCAGATTGTCCATGACCAGATGAATGGTGTCGGCGGCCGGATAATGTTCCGCGATCTCCAGCAGATAATCGGCAAACTCGGGCGAGGAACGGTCCGGAGTCACCCGCGGATAATGCCGTCCCGCCTTAGGCTCCACTCCGCAAAATGCGTTGGCCGTGCCGCGGCGTTCGTACTCGCAGTCGCGCCGCAGAACTTGTCCCGGATGCATCGGCCTGGAGGGGCGGAGATCGGCATGCAGGACCACCGGCTTTTCATCGATACACACCACCGGTTCCGCCTCCGAGAGCGGCTTCTCATACAAGGCCAGCACGTCTTCCATGCGCCCGAGATACTCCGGGTCCAGTTCCGCCACGCACCACATTTTTTTCCCGCCACGGCTTCAGGTCATGGCTCTGGAGCAGGATGCGGATCGTTTCCCGGCCCACCCGCCGTGCCAACTTCCGCTTCACCGCTTCCTGGGCGATGAGTCGCACACTCCACCGCGCCCTGCCTTCCGGCGGCGGGCCGCACACCAGGGCGATGATGCGCTGACTCTGGCCCGCGTCCAGCACTCGTTGCTGGCCCGGACGCGGCTTTTCGTACAAGGCCGACTCCAGCCCTTCCTCCTCGTAGCGCCGGGCAATGGCCCGCACCGTCTTGGAGGCTACACCCACATGGCGGGCTACCTGCCCGGCCGTCTGCCCCTGGCCGAGTTCCCGCAGGATCACGGCCCGCCGCAACACCCGCGCCGATTCCCACCCCTTGTTCAACATCCCGGCGATCTGCTTACGATCCTTCTTGGTTAGCTGGACATGCACCCGATGGTAGGCTCGCATGCCTGCACTATGCCGCTCTTCTGCTCTTTCCACGAGTATCTACAGATATACATCTCCATACGGTCATAGACCTAGCACTCCCGCCAACCCTGTAAGAGCGAGACTCAACCGATGTAGAAAGCGACGGCGGTCTAGTCCCTGCTGCTGTTTTTCGCTGGCTGCGGATGATTTGGCACCTCGCGTTTCATCATTGACGCTCATGGCGAAGCTCTCCGATCCAGCCTGTTAGAGATAGGGCAAGAAGAACGAGCCCTAGCAGAGAAATTAGGTACGAAGTCAGCAATCCCCACAGTAGACAGACGATCGCCAATGCCATGACTGCAGGACTGTAGGTGGCGCGAGGAATGACTTGCGATCGCGGCGGGGTCCACACAACCGCCGGAGACTCAGTGCTTGCCGGTACGGAGTCTTTCCAGTTGTTGTTACTTGTCATGCGTTTACTCCATAGCTGTTGTAGTAATCAGGTTCAGTGCCGGGCTTGTATTTCTGTCGGTATTGGGAACCGAATACCAGCGAATCATCGTCGCGACAATAAAGCCTAAGTAGATCAAGCACACCGGTACCCACATCAGGAGCCCTCCCAATTGCTGATCGACACCGGGAGTGAGTCCCCACTGCTTACGAAGAAGCGGGAGGATGTCGAGAGTGTCAGACGGTTGCAGATAGGCGGGATAGGTTCCGACCGGCGCGAAGGTAATCAGGATTGCGAGCACCGTGTGCGCCGCGCAGGCGCTAAACAGGTAAATGACAGCAGCAAGGGGCGAAAGGTGCGACCTCTCTACGGGGCCAATCACCGGCCACCAGAAAATCGTGGCTGTGATCAAGAACATCAGATGCTCGGCAATGTGGATCCCTTCATGCGATAGCGTGGCGTTGTAAAGCGGAGGCCAATGCCAGATCCACATGGTTCCCACACCCAGAGTCCATGCCAGCAGAGGTTTGCTTAAGATACGTTCGGTTCTCAGGGGTAGCGAATGTCGCATCAGTCGGTCGGACAGCTCTCGAGGGATACCTATAATCAGCAACGGTGGAACTACAAGAATGAGGAGTATGTGCTGCACCATATGCGCGCTGAAAAGATATGCGTCGCCCAACGTGTCGATAGGTGAAACGAGCGCCAGGAGCAAGACTGAAACTCCGGCCGCAAACGAGAGTGCTCTGGCCGGAAAGCGAAATCGGAGGGCGGCTAAATAGGACAGCAAGAGCAGGGCGCATCCTGCGACCACGGATGGTTCCCAGTCCCAACCAGACGAGAATAGCTGCCAAGCGCTCATACCAAAACCTCAGAAAAGAGCCCAGACGTAAACGACGAAAAAAATCACCACCCAAATCCAGTCGACGAAATGCCAGTAGAGGGCAACGACTCGGATCGCGTCGGATTCGCCAGTCTCGAACTCTCCGGCGAGCGCCAGCGCGAACAGAATGCATAGGGCCAGCAATCCCAGCAAAACGTGCAGCCCGTGAAATCCAGTCAGCGTGAAGAACGAAGTTCCGAAGACGTTTCGGCTCACGGTCACGTCATTTCGATACAGATTGAAATATTCCCTCGCTTGGCCGACGAGGAAAACAGTGCCGAGCAGGATTGTTGTAAGAAGCCAGCCAGCAAAAGCGCGACGACGGCCGCTGCTGAATCTATGCTCCGCCGTTCGCACGGTGAAGCTGCTGGCGAGCAGAAACACACTGTAAATGCCGGTTCGGAGGGGATTCAGACTGTTGCTCGCGTTGGGACCAGATGTCATCGAACCATGAAAATACACATACGCAATAATCAAAAAAGCGAAGAACGCCCCTTCGGAGATCAGAAAAAGAGTCACGGCCAACTGATATGTGTCGACCGTCACAAAGCGTTCTACTGTTCCTTCAGCGTCCATGTTTCCAGTCCGGATTCTCCGGGTGCGCAAGGTCCCAAAGGGGGCGTCGGCTGCGTATCGGAGGTAAGAGGTCGAAGTTGTGTGACGGAGGAGGCGAGGTCGTTGCCCATTCGAGCGTCCACGCGCCCCAGGGATTATTTCCCGCAGGCTCCCCAGCAACCAGGCTGAGCATCAAGTTCCACAAAAAGATAGCCACGGCGATCCCCATAATTACCGCCCCAATCGTGGAAGTCATATTGAGAGCTGCCCACCCGGGCAAATCCGGATAGGTAAATACTCGACGCGGCATGCCAATCAGACCCAGGAAATGCTGCACCATGAACGTCACGTTGAAACCCACGAGCAACAACCAGAAATGAATTTTTCCGAGTCTTTCCGAGAGCATCCGGCCGCTCATTTTTGGAAACCAGTAGTAGACTCCCGCAAAGATTGCGAAAACCGTGCCTCCGAACAGGACATAGTGAATGTGCGCCACCAGATAGTAGGTGTCCGTGACCTGCCAATCGATTGGAAACGCCGCGAAGGAAATGCCGCTCAAGCCTCCGATGGTAAACATCACCAGAAATCCTGTGGCGAAAAGCATTGCGGCTGTAAATCGGATCGATCCCCCCCACATGGTCGCAATCCAGTTGAAAATCTTTACGCCCGTAGGCACGGCAATCAGCATGCTTCCGACGGCGAATACAACATCGATCGAATGACCCAAGCCAACGGCGAACATGTGATGCGCCCACACTAAGAAGCTCAACAACGCAATGGCCACGGTGGACGCGGCCACGAACTCGTAGCCGTAGATGACCTTGCGGGAGAATACGGGAATGACTTCTGAAATCATTCCGAAAGCCGGGAGCACGACGATGTAAACCTCGGGATGGCCGAAGGCCCAGAAAAAATGTTGCCAGAGAAGCGCGGAACCTCCCGTATCGGCTACGAAGAAGTGTCCGCCCATCAGACGATCGATAAGCAACATGGCAAGTGAAGCATTAAGAGCAGGCAGTGCCAACAGAATGAGCACCTGCGTGACCAAGACCATCCAGACAAATAACGGAAGGCGCCGTATAGTTAAGCCAACCGCGCGAAAGCCGGAGATGGTAACAATCAGGTTGATGGCTGCAGCGATAGAACCCATTCCCAACACAAACAGACCGATCGCGTAATAGTCCACTCCCGGAGTTGACGAATACGGTTGTTCGCTGAGCGGGGCGTAGTTGAACCATCCCGCAGCAGGGGCCCCGCCGGCAATAAAGCTGAAGTAGAGGAACAGCCCTCCAAAGGCCAGCAGCCAGAAACTGAATGCGTTCAGCCGAGGAAACGCCACGTCCTTCGCTCCGATCATGAGCGGGACCAGATAGTTTGCCATTCCCGTAAGCGCGGGCATGGCGACCAAGAAAATCATGGTTGTGCCGTGCATGGTGAAGATCTGGTCGTACGCGCTCGGAGAGAGAAACGCGTTGTTCGGACGTGCGAGCTGGATCCGCATCAGGAGTGCTTCAATGCCGCCCACTCCGAAGAACAGCAGACTCGTCAGTACATACAGGATGCCAATTCTCTTGTGGTCAACGGTAGCCACCCAGCCCAGCAGTCCCGTTGGCTCTTCTTCGGCGGCCCTACCTATTCGGTCTACCGCAGGCGGAACATGCGGCATATATGGGACATCGCTCATTGCAATGTCTCCAAATAGGAAGTCAGCTGCTGAACTTGCGAATCTGTGAGCTGGAAGTTTGGCATGTGCGAGCCTGGCTTTATGGCCTGCGGATCGGCCAACCAGCGGGCAAGGTTCGCTGGAGTATTTCGGAAACGTCCGGCTGCCAATGTGGAGCGGCCGCCGACGTGAGTCAGATCAGGTCCTATCTTGCCTTGGGCCAACGTGCCTGCGATGGTATGACAGTTGCCACACGTCATTTGCTGGAAGAGTTCGTCTCCGCGGGCGGCGTCGCCCCCCGGAGGTGGCTGTGACGGTTCTTCGAGCTGGTGGCGTGACCATTGCTCGAATGCCGGCTCCGCCTCAGCAATCACGCCAATGCGCATCCAGGCGTGCTCGGCGCCACAATATTCGGCGCAAGTTCCCGAATAGAGGCCGGGAGAATCGGCTTCAATCCAGAGAAAATTCGGGTGGCCCGGTATGGCATCCATCTTTCTTCCCAGTTGGGGCACCCACCAATCGTGAATTACGTCCGCAGATTCCAGGCGCACGAATAAACGTTTGCCTACGGGCACATGTATTTCATTGGCGGCTATGACGTGAGTATCTGTATAGCGGGCCTCCCACCACCATTGATGTGCCACGATCACCAGGTCAGGCTGCCGATTTGGATCGAATCCCGGGTCCGAATCCTTCATCGCCTGGATCGTGGCCGCGAAGATGAAAACGAGAATCACGATGGGACCGGCCGTCCAAAGAATTTCCAACCACGTGCGGCCAAACTCTTGCCGGGGAAGCTCGTTTGCCACGCTATGCCGGTAGCGGATGCTGGCGTAGAGGACCAGCACCGTAACCAACAAAAGGATCGCGGCCATCACAATTCCCACGAGAAGGAACAAGTGGGAAATGGGCTGTGCCAGTACCGAATCCCGTAGAACGCTGGAATCAGTTTGCATGGCGATTTCTAGAAAAACCCAACCTGACCCATCGCGAATCTCGAGCTCCGCCATTTCTTGGATGACATCTTGGAGAAACCGGAGGTCCATTTCTATTGTTCAATCTCGACATGTAGTCACGGCCTTCCCATGAATTGCTTTGGGCCAGAAGAACGTCAGTCAGATCGGCGCGCGCCGTGCCGCCGTGATCGGAATATCAACAAACCCAATTCCAAAAGTGGTCGCAGCGTGCGGAGCGTCTTTGAATGTAGCCCGTTCGTCGCCCGTCCAATGAAGGCAGAAGGATGCCGGTGCCTGGACTCGCCGCGTATAGCCCTTCTTCACGACCCTGACCCGGCGATTTGCTTTCGAGATCTTGAATAACCCTCAGGCCTTGCGATCTCCCGAGTAGCGCTTTGTGAACTCAGGAAACAACATCAAAAACACTGCGCACTCTCACCGCCGGAGCCTGTAATGTTCTCCGGGCAGGAATAGCGGCAATCTTAGAGGCAGGAAATAAGGAAGTCATAAAAAATCCCATATCTTGAAATACCGGAATGTCAGATCGACGCTATCGCACAGATATGAGCTGAGCTGATCCAGTCTTCAACTTAGAGGATTGCTGGGGCTTTCCTACTGCTGTGGACCTCTCGGAACCATCGGGGTGGATTACCCACCGATTTTAGGATGGCTCGTGCCTTGGCGACCGAAGTCCCACACGCCGGCTGTGGTCGCGCAGGGGCGACCCAGTTTTGCGTTAATTTCTCATTAAATTCGTCCCGTCCAATTGACCGGGCCGCGGGCTGGCATTAATCTTCGGTGGCCATGAGCAAAGAAGATATCGACCAATTGCGCATTGACTACAAAAAGGCCGTCGAGGAATGGGTTGACTCCATTCGCGCCGAAGAAGCACTAGCCACTCCTGACCATTCGATGATCGCAATGGAGCACTGGGATGCCGCACACCTCAGGGAGCATGACGCACAATCCAAAGCCAAGGAAGCGCGTGAAGCCTACAAAGACGCGCTTCGCGGCATGAACTATGGCATCTAGCCTGATGGAATCAGCCGAGCTTGACCAGATTCTGAAACAGAAGGCGGCCCAGGCTGCCCGCCCAGAACATGAGGAAGTACGCCGCCCCTATCGATGCTTCCGAGTTCGACCGGAGAAGCCAAACCGCGTATTTCTGAAACCAGGGAGCGGAAAGACAGGACGACCGATCAGCTTCGATAAAAACGCAGTGCTCAACTTGCGAAGCTATGCCGCGGGAGGGGCCGTGCAATCGGGCTTCGTGCCAGGTGCGTTGGCTTTGGATGTCATGACTGAGGAGGTCAGAAGCTACTCAATAGAAAATCTCTCGTGCTTGACAATACTTTTTCTCGCGTCGCGCGATCGGGTAGCAGGCGAGCAATTTCAACTGCCCCGATCATCGTCGAAAAGATCGCAAAGAAAGCGCGCTCTTTGTCCGCGGCTCGCCGGCCAGGCATGAACGGCTGCATGCGTCTCTTGTAGTTCACGAGTTCCGCCACAATCTGAGGGTTCATCCTCTTGTCTACCCGCGCCAACTCGGGCCCAAGCGTCGCCAGCGGGCACCCGTGCTCGGGATGGTCGCACATTTCCGGGCGCAGATAAGTTTTCACAATTGCCTTCCACGCCTCTCCAGGGGACGACCGTTCAGCGGCACGAGCGAGTGTGTCGATGATGTCTCGGAAGCTTTCTTTCAACGACTCAATTACCAACTCGCCCTTGCTCTCGAAATGCTTGTAAAAGCCTCCGTGAGTCAGGCCGGTGTCCCGCATCACAGCGGCAACGGCCGCGCCGTTCAGGCCCTCGGCGCGAACACGCGCGGAAGCGTCTTTCACTATCTTCTGGTGGATTGCCGCTTTGTGCCCAGGTTTATAACGCATGGGTAAATAGGATGCCGCGAATCATCCTAAGGTGCAACCTCACCGTCTTGCTAAGAGTGAAAAGAAAAATGCGAATCTATAGGATTATATACATCATCCTATGAAAACGAGGACTAGCAACCGCAGGCTGATAGATGACGCATGTCATAACAATCGCTGGAATTCCAGCAAGGAGAAGCATATGCCATCGCAACTCTGCTTTTTTGTAAGCATCGCATTCAGTTTCATAGCTTGGGGAATCGTCGCCGCCCGCTACATCTGGCCGGAGCTTCGACTCCGGCAACGAGCCGAAGCGTTGCAGCCTCTGCTCGTCCTGCATAGTTTCCGCTTCATCGGGTTGGCATTCCTGGTCCCAGGTGTTGTGTCGCCCGCTCTGCCATCTGCATTCGCGCATTCGGCGGCCTACGGCGACCTCATAGCGGCGACTCTGGCGCTGCTCTCGCTACTATCGTTGCCGCGTGCGCCGGGCATTATCATTGCGTGGGCGTTCAATCTATGGGGCACAGCCGATCTGCTGAACGCCTTCTATCAGGCCAATCACGCAGGGCTGTTGGCGGGGCAGTTGGGAGCCACGTACTTCATCCCGACTCTTATTGTTCCGCTCTTACTGATTACGCACGGGCTCGCCTTCAGGCTTCTTCTGCAACATGGAAATAAATCACTTGTGCGGGAAAGGCATCCAGCATAGAAGATCGGGCGGCTTCCAGCGGCCGCCCACGCTGAATGTGGTCAGTGTCGCCACGTGGCAGAGTTTGCGGGCTTCAAAGACTAGCAATTGTTGGGAGTGAGCCGACTGGAGCGATGATCATCCCAATCGTTCGCAGTGCGATTTCGTGGTCTGCGTAAGACAGCCTTGCTGGACCCAACGATAGCGGAGGTTGCCGGTGACCCTTATCGAACAGCAAGCATCAAACCCGAGCGTCTGAGTTGCATGCTCGGATGCGCGAGTAGACACCGTGCACTCATTACTATTCCTGGTGACGGCCCGGGGCTGCCCGCGAGGTTTAAGCGCTTTGGGCAAAGGAGGCCTATGGCGAGACGAACCGCGAAAAGATGGGTGTCCAGCGTCAAGACCGATTCCACCCATCCGCCGCCGGGATTATTTGCGAAGAATGCCGCCACTATCGCCCGCGCTCTTGCGTCCAAGGAAGTTTCTCCAAAAGGGCCTGGCTCCGGACTGCGGATGCTCACGTACTTCATGAATCGAGCGGGTCGCGGATTAGCCCCTAAGCGACGTGCAGAACTGCAAAAAGCCAAAGACCTCCTTTCCGGCGGAATTAAACGCGCGAAGAAATCAGATGCAAGGAAACGTGATCTACGCTGCGGTCGTGTTGAGACCCAGGCAGCTTTCCAGCGCGCGTAGCCCATACAACGCGTCATCTAGCGCCTGGTCTTCCATGTCATCGGTGCACGAACCGAATAATTGCCGTCCCCGGACCACTATTGCGTGCTCCGCGTTTGAGATCCTCTCCGGCAATTTTGTGCGATCAGTTTCGAAGAGAGCCGCGCGGTAGAGGGCGCGCCAGCTGTGGACATTCGGATAAAGAACCGTAGCGCCGCCGGACATGGGGTTCGATACTCCGCTCAGGTCAATCTCTGTACTAAGAATTCAAAGATCTAACCACCATAGTATCGAACCCTCGCCACTCCTATCAGGTGAATACGGTAGATGAAACTAACCGATTCAAATTGAGCCGAGTGTGCCAACCTTCCAACCTCATCCCATTCTTCTCCCACGGCCATACATATCGCGCTGTATTTGTGCCGGAGCAGGCGGGTCGTTATCATCTTTCCCCAGTCTCACTTTTGTCTCCTGGGGCGATCCAGAAATCTGGAATCGAAATTGAATGCTAAATCAAGCGCAACCAATTGTCTGGCCGGGAAAGCCCTATCCTCTCGGCTCGGTTTGGGATGGCGAAGGTGTCAACTTTGCCCTTTACTCAGAGCACGCAGAGAAAGTTGAATTGTGCCTGTTCGACCCTTCGGGGAAGCGGGAAACCCTTCGCGTCTTGCTTCCCGAACAGACGGACATGGTCTGGCATGGGTACTTACCGGAGGTCCGCCCGGGCCAGCTTTACGGATATCGAGTCTACGGCCCCTACGCTCCGCAGCAGGGACATCGTTTCAACCACCACAAGTTGCTGCTCGATCCTTACGGCAAGCAAGTGCAGGGTTCGATTCGTTGGAGCGACTCTCATTTCGGATACAAAGTCGGCAATAAGCAGGAAGATCTCTCCTTCGACCGGCGCGATAACGCCGCGGGAATGCCCAAGAATCGAGTGATCGACTCGGCCTTTACCTGGGGAGCGGACGCGCCGCCTCGCATTCCATGGCACAAAACCGTGATTTATGAACTTCATGTAAAAGGGTTCACCGTCTGCCATCCCGATGTACCTCCTCACTTGCGCGGTACCTATGCCGGACTGGCCACGGCCCCGGTCATCGATTACCTGACGCGGCTGGGGGTGACATCGATTGAATTGATGCCCGTGCATAGCTTCGTCGATGATCGGCAATTGGTGGAGCGCGGTCTGCGCAACTACTGGGGATACAACTCCATCGGGTTTCTTGCGCTCGAGCCACGATATCTGGCGACCGACTCCATCAATGAATTCAAGACAGCGGTCAAGACCCTGCACTCGGTTGGACTCGAAGTGATTCTTGACGTCGTCTACAACCACACGGCAGAAGGGAATCATGTGGGTCCGACGCTTTCTTTGAAGGGTATCGACAATGTCGCCTATTACCGCTTGGTGGCGGACAATCAGCGCTACTACAAGGATTACACTGGCACCGGCAACACACTGAACATGCAGCATCCGCGCGTGCTGCAACTGATTATGGACAGCCTTCGCTATTGGGTGCTGGAAATGCATGTGGATGGCTTTCGCTTTGATCTCGCGGCCACGCTTGCGCGCGAGTTGCATGAGGTCAATCGCCTGGGAGCGTTCCTCGACATCATCCATCAGGACCCAGTGTTGTCACAGGTCAAGCTCATTGCAGAACCGTGGGACCTCGGCGAAGGCGGCTATCAAGTCGGAAACTTTCCCGTTGGCTGGACTGAATGGAACGACCGTTACCGCGACACGGTCCGCTCATACTGGAAAGGCGATGGTGGCGTGAGCGAACTGGCCTATCGGATTACGGGGTCAAGCGATCTCTATGCCCACAGTGGACGACGGCCCTATGCCAGCATCAATTTCATCACCGCGCACGACGGCTTCACTTTGCAAGACCTGGTCAGCTTCAACGAAAAGCACAACGAGGCAAACGGGGAAGAGAACCGGGATGGGAACAATGACAATCGAAGTTGGAACTGCGGCGCGGAGGGTCCTACTGACGATCCGAACATTTTGGCTTTGCGCGCCAAGCAAAAAAGGAACCTGCTCGCCACGTTGCTGCTGTCACAGGGGATCCCGATGATTTATGCGGGAGACGAGATTGGCCACACACAGACGGGGAACAACAACGCGTACTGCCAGGACAATCCGATCAGCTGGTTGAGTTGGGTCTTGCAAACCGCCGACCGCGATCTTCTGGCCTTCGTTCACCGAATTATCAACTTGCGTAAACGTCATCCGATATTCCATCGCCGGAGATTCTTTCAGGGCCGGCCCGTTGAGGGCGCCGATGTGAAGGATGTGCTCTGGCTCGACCCGGCTGGTACCGAGATGAACGAAGATCAGTGGCGCGATGCCTCTGTTCGCTGTGTGGGAATGTTTCTTTCCGGCCAGGGCCTGGATGAGACTGATGAACGCGGCCGGAAACTAGGCGATGAAAACTTTCTAGTACTGTTGAATTCGCACCATGAGGACATCGAATTTACTCTGCCCGCTTTGCCCGCCAGTTCGCAGTGGTCCGCCTGGATGGATACTTCACGCGAGAGCGGCTTGCATTCCGCGGAAACTCCTGAGGCCGGCAAGGCCTACCCCTTGCATGCCCGCTCGATGGTCGTGCTGATGGAGCGTCGGGGAGCAAACGGCAAGAAAGAAGAGTCGATTGAAGCGTCGTCATGACATGCCCTTCGGCGCGGAATGCCGGGACGATGGCAGCGTCCGCTTTCGTCTCTGGGCCCCGTCCGCCCGCAGCGTCGATGTTTTCGTGGAGCGGACATCGGCACCGCTGGCAATGCACGCGGCCGACGATGGCTGGTTCGAGTTGATTACAGACCAGGCTGGCTCTGCGGACCTCTACTGGTTTCGCATCGATGGAGAGCAGCAGGTTCCGGATCCAGCCTCTCGATTCCAGCCGCAGGATGTGCATGGGCCCAGCCAGGTCATCCCACCGGGCGGCTTCGAGTGGCACGACAATCTGTGGCGGGGCCGTCCTTGGGAAGAAGCAATTATTTATGAATTGCACATCGGGACATTCACTCGCGAAGGAAGTTGTGCTTCCGCTCACGAACGCCTCGACTACCTCGCGGAGCTCGGCGTCACTGCCATTGAGCTGATGCCGGTCTCCGACTTTCCAGGCCTCCGCAACTGGGGCTACGACGGCGTCTTCCCGTTCGCACCGGAAAGTGCCTATGGTCGCCCCGATGATTTAAAGGAGTTCATTCAGAGCGCGCATGAGCGGGGAATCATGATGCTGCTTGATGTGGTCTACAACCACTTCGGTCCCGAGGGAAACTATTTATGCAGCTATGCCCCACAGTTCTTTACCGACCGCTATTGCACTCCTTGGGGGAATGGGTTGAACTACGACGGCCCGCAGAGCCGCACCGTGCGAGACTTCTTCATCCACAACGCGCTGTACTGGCTCGAGGAATATCACTTCGACGGCTTGCGGCTCGATGCCGTCCATGCCATCGCTGACGATTCGGATCCGAACATTCTCGCGGAACTCGCCGAGGTAGTGCATGAATCGATTTCGCCGGAGCGCCGTGTTCATCTGATCCTGGAAAATGAACGGAATCAGTCCCGCTACTTGCAACGTCAATCAACCGGCCGGCCGGAATTATTCACCGCACAGTGGGACGACGACATTCATCACGCCCTGCACGTGCTCCTCACCGGCGAGCACGACGGTTATTACTCGGACTACGCCGAATGCCCGGTCGAACAACTCGGACGCTGCTTGGCCCAGGGATTCGCTTACCAGGGAGAACCTTCTGCCTACCGCAAAGGCGAGATGCGCGGCGAACGCACGGCCGGATTGCCGCCGGGCGCCTTTGTAACATTCCTGCAGAATCATGATCAGATTGGGAATCGGGCTTTCGGGGAGCGAATCGTAACTCTCGCCGATCCGCGCGCGCTGCGCGCCGCAATGGCGATTTTGCTGCTGGCGCCTTCTCCTCCTTTGCTGTTTATGGGCGAGGAGTTTGGCGCCAAAACTCCGTTTCTGTTTTTCTGCGATTTTGAGAAAGATCTGGCGGACGCCGTGACTGCCGGACGCAGGAATGAATTCTCCCGGTTTCCGCAGTTCATTGACGCGGCCCAACGGAATCGGATTCCTGATCCCAACTCCTCCGCAACGTTCGATGCTTCGCGACTTGACTGGACCCAGCTTCAGCAACCCGAGCATCAACAGTGGCACTTGTTCTACCAGCGCCTTTTACGTCTTCGGTGCCGGCACATTGTGCCGCGCCTTATGTCAGGCGTTCAGGTGAAATCGGAGTATCAACTCCCGGCAAAGCGAGCACTCGCCGTCAATTGGACCTTTGCCGATCGGTCCTGCCTAAATCTCGTCGCGAACCTGGGCGATTCAGAGGTGACGGACCTAAAGCGGCCAGACGGACAGGTCATCTTCGCCAGTGAACAAATTGACGAAGGGAATTGGGCAGATACTACTCTGCCCCCCTGGTCGGCTCTGTGGTTGGTGAGCCCCTGATGCCGAGCAATCCCATTCCGAGCGCAACCTATCGTCTGCAGCTGAATCGCGAGTTCACGTTCGCGCAGGCCACCGGGATCGTTCCCTACCTCGCCGACCTTGGCATCAGCCATCTTTACCTGTCGCCGTGCCTCAAAGCCCGCCCTGGCAGCATGCACGGATACGACATCGTCGATCACAACTCCTTCAATCCTGAAATCGGCACGGCGGAAGATTTCAACCTGCTGGTCGACGCGCTGCGGGAGCGCGGCATGGGAATCATCCTCGACATCGTGCCCAATCACATGGGCATCATGGGAAGCGACAACGCCTGGTGGCTGGACGTTCTGGAAAATGGAGAGGCGTCCGCCTACGCAGGATTTTTCGACATCGATTGGCATTTTTTGAAAGACGAGCTGGATGGCAAAGTCCTGGTGCCGGCACTGCATGATCACTACGGCGCTGTTCTTGAAAGCGGAGAATTGAAGGTTGTCTTTCATCAAGAGCGCGGCGAGTTCGACATCTGGTATCGCAACCATCGTTTTCCGCTGGATCCGAAAGAATATCCCCGCATTCTTCAGTGGGCCGCGGAGGAGCTGGCCGACCAAAGCGATCCAGACGCCGCACTGCCGGAGTTCCAGAGCCTGATCACTGCCTTCAAGAACTTGCCGGGGAGATATGAAAGCACGCCTGAGAGGGTGGCGGAGCGGAATCGCGATAAGGAAATTCACAAACGGCGGTTGGCCGAGTTGCGCGCCAGATCGCCGGCGATCGCCAGAGCAGTCGTCAATGCCGTAAATCGGATCAACGGAGACGTCGGAGATCCGGCTAGCTTTGAATCGCTCCATGAGTTGATCAAGGCGCAGGCATTCCGCCTCGCCAGCTGGACAGTCGCCTCCGACGACATCAATTACCGGCGCTTCTTCGACACCAACGACCTCGCTGGCCTGCGAATGGAAAATGAGAATGTCTTCGACGCAACCCATCGCTTCGTGCTCGATCTGATGGCCCAAGGAAAAATTGACGGTTTTCGCATCGACCATCCGGATGGCTTATATGATCCGGTGCAATATTTTGAGAGGCTGAATCGCGGCATCGCAGCCGCTCGTGGCATTCCGCCAGACCAGTTAGAACGCGGACTCACCGAAGGCCCGCTCTCTTATCTGGTCGTCGAAAAAATCCTCACCGGCGCCGAGCAGTTGCGCTCTAACTGGCCCGTCAACGGGACTACGGGATACGATTTTTCAAATCTGGTGAACGGATTGTTTGTGAATCCTGCCACCTCAAAACGTTTCGACGATATTTATCACAGCTTCGTCGACGACGAATATGAAGTGGACAGTCTCTTTTACGAATGCCGCAAGCTGATTATCCGGGTTGCGCTGGCCAGCGACCTGAATGTATTAGCCAGCCAACTCAGCCGGATCGCTCTTTCCAAGCGGCGCACCTGCGATTTCACCCTGAACGGTCTCGCCGACGCTCTTACTGAGGTTGTCGCAAGCTTCCCCGTTTACCGTACTTACGTAGTTCCTTCTGGAGCCTCGCCGCGCGACGTGGAATATATCAGTGAAGCGATTACGTCCGCGAAGTTGCGAAGCCCAGCCGCCGATACGAGTATCCTCGATTTCATCTTTTCCGTGCTCACCACGCGAATCGCAGAAGGCCAAGACGTCGCTTATCAGAGTGCGGTTACCGAGTTCGCGATGAAGTTCCAGCAGTTCGCCAGTCCGGTGATGGCCAAGGGTCTTGAGGATACCGCTTACTATCGCTACAATCGGCTGGTCTCGCTGAACGATGTAGGCGTTGATCTTCACCGTTTTGGCATCACCCCGGCGGAGTTCCATGCCGCCACTCAGAGCCGTTGTCGCGACTGGCCGCACACCATGCTCGCGACCAGCACCCATGACTCTAAGCGCTCCGAGGATGTTCGCGCCCGCATCAACGTCCTTTCAGAAATGCCGGGCTTGTGGACACTCCACCTGCGGGATTGGAGACGCTTCAACCGCAGCCACAAGCGCTCAGTGAACGGCAGCCCTGCTCCTTCGCCCAACGATGAATATCTTCTCTATCAAACGCTTTTGGGTGCCTGGCCTTCGCAGCCGGTCGTGGATGAGGACGACTGGAAGCGGCTTCGCGAACGCATCGAGGCTTATATATTGAAAGCACTCCGTGAAGCGAAAGAGAACACCAGTTGGATCAACCGCAATGAGGAGTATGAGAATGCGGTTTCATCCTTTGTTCGGGTCCTCGTAAATCCCGATGGAAAAAATCGATTCCTGGCGGACTTCATTCCGTTTCAGCAGCGCATCGCCGAACTTGGTGTATGGAACAGTCTGTCGCAAACCATCCTGAAACTTACTTCCCCGGGCGTCCCCGACATCTATCAGGGGAATGAGCTGTGGACGCAGAGCCTGGTTGATCCTGATAACCGGCGGCCGGTCGACTATGCTTTTCGGCGGCAGGCTTTGGACGCGATTCGATCCCGCTGGAGCGATCCAAAAGAGTCGGTGGCGGAGGATCTCTTGCGCTCTTCTCAAGACGGCCGGCTGAAGATGTACGTCATTTGGCGCACTCTGTGTCTCAGGCGCCACCATCCCAGTCTTTTTAGCCATGGCGAATACACGGCGCTGGCTGTTGAAGGTGCGAAAGCTCAGAACATAATCGCATTTTCACGAAAAGCAGAGGCCGCGACTGCGGTCGTTGTCGTCCCACGCCTGGTTTCCGCACTGCTGGGAGATTCAGCCGGCGCGCCGATTGGCGCCCAGGTTTGGCAGGATACTCGAGTATTGCTTCCCAACCGTGATGTCCCGTCTTGTCTTCGAAACGCCTTAACGGGCGAGGCTGTTCCTCTGCAGACAATCGATGGCCAGATTAGGTTGGATGTTGCGACGGTACTAGGTAAATTTCCCGTAGCCTTGCTGCTCGCCAGCTAAATGAGCTAGACCACTGCGCGCGACTCAGTTCACTTCAGAGCAATCATCCGGCGTCAAGCGCTACGCAGCTTCTTCACTTGCAGCGATATTAGTCGGCTTTTCGCTGCGGAAGAGTGGCGACCACCAACGTGCCTTTCAGGTCCCATTGAATCTCCAGTACGCCACCCAATTGCGCTATGCGTTCCCGCATTCCACGAAAACCCACCGAAGGCCCAATCAAAGGAGGACGCTGCTGAACGCCAGCGCGCCGAACAGGAGTTCGAAGCCGATTCGTTTCTCCAAGAGCTATGATGAAACCGGAAAGAGCCAAGAAGCCGGTCATTCCAAAATCAACAGCTCGAGGGTTAAACTCGTCGACGCTCGGGAGGAAGAAGTTCCAAATCCCGACGGCGCTGATGAGGGTTGTGACAATGGATCGGCCAAGCCACAATACCAAGCTGAGAAAACGACCGCGCCCCACGTATGGTAGGGGTTGGTCGCACCGAGCAAAGGCGAAAGCATGTACCGGAGCAACAAGCCAATACAGCGGCGAGCACCGCAAAAGAATACCGGGCTGGAGTTGACTTCTTGTCTATCGACAAGTTGAAAGAGATCCCCACGTTCGACCCGCGTCTTGCGGAGTGCCCCGCAAATTGCCTTCTTAGAGGGACTACAACCTTCCAAAAACGCCATAGCTGATCCGTCGGCTGCCAACCCAGGATCGCGACATATGCCACCCGGGACGGTGGCCGCTATTGGTTTTGATTCCACACGTACAGGAAATCTGCGTCAGTGGCCGTGGCAACGTCGCGCCCCCCCTTGCGAGTTGCACGATTTAACGCTGCGCGTACTCGTTCTTTGCCTTCGGCTAGCTCAGCCAGGGGCACTCTGAGCGCAGCGCCCCCTTTCAATTGATCCAGATCAGACAGAATCTTGGCGACGATCTGTTTGTGCTTTCCATTTCGTCCTTGCGGGACGTCCACCTGCGCCATTGTCTTGAAATTCATGGGAACTTTTTGAGATCGTGGGCTCACGAAGACCTCCTTGCGTTAAACCACAAACGGTTAACTAATCTGCTAAACCCTGGCGTTAAACTAAACGGAACGTAATCGTAATGCAAGGGTCGCGATTCGTCCAAGCAAAAAAACGTTAGTCACAGCAGTCTCATCAATCCAAACGAGCCCCTGAAAACGAGTCGCGTCCAAGTGTGGTTAGCTCAAACGTTTAGCGGTAGATAAGTGAATCTTTCGTCCCCTTAACAATATGACCCGTACGACTGCCGGGCTGCTACTGTTTAGATCAGAAAAGGGGTGAACCGCCATGCAGAAGTCCAAGGCCCATTTTGAACAGGTTCCATTGGAGCTTGTGAAGAAGATTGCCCGAGCGGACGTTTCCGAGGACAACGCCGATGGAAGCGTTAGGACAGTCGCACCAATTCTGACCAAGAGATTGACGCCCCGTCGGCGCCATAGCTGCACGAAGAACGGAAAGCGAGTTTAAAACATGCAACTTCCAACTGATGAAACGGAGAAGGACGAGGGTACTCGATACCCAGAGTGGAAAAAACTGTATCAACAAGCTCTAATCGAAGTCGATCAAACGAGATTGGGAGAACGCATAGCCGCTGCGGAAACGGCGATTTCCAATCGGCTGCGAGCCATAGATGGCAATTCTCACGATCATACTGAGCGACAGGCCATTGAAGATGCGCTTTCATCACTGCGCATCCTTAAGCGCGATCTCCACTGAAAGATCAATCAAGGACGATGGTGGTTCCAATCGAAGTCTCGCTGACTGCAAGTCGACCCGGAACCATCGCTCGAAGCCGCTTTCAGGAAGCCCCACAAAGTCTCCAAGATTCTACGAGGCCCTCAAATGGCTGTGCTCAGCGAAGACTTCAGAGCCAGTGATTCCACTGCATGAATTTCAAGTTCAATGCAGGTTCCGATAAATTCATAATCTCATTTCGCTTCGAGTTCCAGCCACGCGCCTAATCCTGGACAACCGGTGTCATTGTCTTGCCGATGTTGTCCAGTTCCCCCTTGAGTGCAAGCCGGTCGAGACTCTGTAATGGGAGGCAGAGAAAAAGGCTGATTCTGCGATCCAGAATGAAATAGGTCTCGCGAAACGCTCGTTCGACCTCGGATGCGCTGCCCTGAACGGCCGCGGGATCGGGAACGCCCCAATGGGCGGTCATTGGCTGTCCCGGCCATACGGGACAGACCTCTTTCGCCGCATTGTCGCAGACAGTGAAGACGAAATCGAGACGGGGAGAGCCGGGCAGAGAGAATTCATCCCATGCCTTGCTACGCAGACCTTTGGCCGGGAGGTGCGCTATTTCGAGCTGTTTCAGCGCCTCCGGGCGAACCGTTCCCGACGGGTGACTGCCGGCGCTGTAGGAGGTGAAATTTGGTCTACCTTTGAAGTTTAGAATCGCCTCGGCCATGATAGAGCGCGCCGAATTGCCCGTGCATAGGAATAAAACGTTGTAATGCCGTTGCATAATCGTCGGCTCCTAGTCGCAGCAGTTTGGCCCGCAACACGCTTTCGCGCGCGGGTCTGCCGGTTTGACAGCTCGAATGAACGCGCTCAGGAACTTGCCGTCCACTTGTGGGGCGATGGCATCGACATCGACGCCTTCCGCCGAAAGAAACTGACGGGCATCTTCCGTGCGATAGACCCTTGTCGGCGCAATATCGATCTGTTCGAAGCCCGCCGCCGCGAGTTTGCTACGATACTCCCGTTCTGCGAGCGCCCCGGCCACGCAGCCGATCCACAGAAGCACGCTTTTGCGGATTTCTGGTGAAATTTCTCCTTCGGTCACAACATCGGAAACCGCGAAGCGGCCGCCCGGCTTCAGCACACGAAAGGCTTCTCGCAATACGCGGTCTTTGTCAGCCGAAAGGTTGATTACGCAGTTGGAAATAACCACGTCGACCGAGTGATCCGGCAAAGGGATCTGTTCGATTTCGCCCTTCAGGAACTCAACATTTTCAGCTCCCGCTTTGCGCTTGTTTTCGTTGGCGAGCGCCAGCATCTCGTCGGTCATGTCGAGACCGTACGCTTTGCCGGTGGGGCCAACGCGCTTCGCGGAAAGCAGGACATCCACGCCGCCGCCCGAGCCGAGGTCGAGGACCACCTCCCCTGGATTCAACTTCGCCAACGCCGTCGGATTTCCGCAGCCTAGCGAAGCGAGCATCGCCTCTTCGGGGATCTGTTCTGCCTGGGAGGAGTCGTACAGATTAGAGGTGATGGGATCGCAACCGAAGCTGCTGGCGGCGGCTGCTCCGCAGCAACTGCTTCCACCCGTCTTCACGCGCAAAGCAGCCTGGCCATATTTTTCTTTCACAACGTCCTTGATGTCGGTGCCGCTCATTGTCGGCCCTCCTGCTTACAAAGCTGAACGATATTTTGCGGTTTGACCGCCTTGTTGCGAGTGCAGCATTCGGCGTAGAGGAACTGGAGCAACTCCTGAAGTGCTTCGGTGTTGGCGGTATAACGCAAGAACGTACTCTCGCGACGCACCTTCACCAACGCTTCATTCTTGAGTTTCTCGAGGTGGTGGGAAAGAGTCGAATTGGGAATGTCCAACTCCGACTGGATTTCGCCCGCGACCAATCCTTCGGGGTGCGCCGAAAGCAATAATTGCATGATCCGCAATCGCGGTTCGGTCCCCATTGCGGAGAGCATGTCAGCGAATTTCGCCACTTGCTCTGTGCTTGGCGTGGCAACGGCGGATTTCATATTTCTATAATTGCAGAAATATAGATACATGTCAAGCCGGAATATCAAGCGACCAATCGGCTTCCTGAGGAGAAGATGCTCTCGGCAGCCGCCTTGATATGATCTGTCATTGGCAACGACCGGTACAATTTTGTCGAGCAATCGAAGACAACTCAGAATGGCAGACGATCTGAAGCGTACGGTTGTTTGGAAAAGCCTCCTCATCAAGGGCACGGATTATTGCGCTCTCTGGCGAACGGCCGAGGGCTGGCTGTTGAAAGGCACGGCTGTCGGCGTTCTAAAAGATCAGCGCCCCATGCTGGCAAACTACGCAATCCATTGCGATGAGAATTGGCTCACCCACCGCGTTGAAGTGGACCGCACAATCGGTAATGACACAAAAAACCTCAGCGTGAGTGTGGAGAGTCGCGGGCGCTGGACGAGCCTGGGGCGGGAATTACCCGCCTTGCGTGGCTGTGACGATGTGGATCTCGGAGTAACGCCTGCGACGAATACGCACGCCATCAGACGTCTCGATCTTGCGATCGGGATGAGTGAGTCGATCATTGTCGCCTGGGTCAAGTTTCCCGAGCTTGAGATTCAGCCTCTGTCGCAACGCTACACGCGGCTCGCCAAGAACACCTATCGCTATGAAAGCAATACCGGATTCTCAGCCGAGATCGTAGTGGATGATCTCGGTCTGGTGATTACCTACCCTGGCGGTTGGGAGCGCATTGCGATGCTGTAGAAAAGACCGGGAGCGTGCCTTCGGGGTTGCTGCGGACACCTAGCAAATTTGATATAACGGAAGTGTTCCTTTGAACATGCCTCGGGGGTCGACGCTGGTATGACGGAGCCAATGCTTGCTGGCGGACTAGCGATTCTCCATCCTTTACGACCGCGAAGCACAGCGCAACGGTACACGATTGCGATCGCAACGGCGGGGCTGGCTGTAGTGCTTCGGTGGCTTCTTGATCCTGTCCTCGGCCACGTTTCCTTCTACGCAACCATGTATATGGCAGTGGCGTTCTGCGCGCTGGTGTGTGGTTTGGGCCCGGCGATCTTAAGCGCTCTGGTTGGTTTTTTCGGGATCTTCTACTGGTTTATCGACCCTCGCGACTCTCTGGTAGTTACCAAGCCCGAGATTCAGAATGTCGTGGGATTTGTTCTTGTATGCGCGGTTCTGATCGTTCTCGGGGAAGCAAACCGCAGGAAACAGCTTCGACTGAACGAGGCCCACGAGCAGCTTGAACAGCGAGTGAGGGAGCGCACGGTGGAGCTTTCTAACGCGCTCGCAAAAGTAGAGCGCGAGGTCAGTGTCCGCCAGGAAACTGAGGAGCAGTTGCGTCGATTATCGGTGCATCTGATGACCATTCAGGACGAAGAACGCCGTCGAATGGCCCGCGATCTGCACGATACTGCCGGACAAACGCTCGCTGCGATCAAGATGAGTCTAGCCATGCTGCGACAGGAGGAATCGAGCGTCCCGCAGATCGATGGGCTGATGGATGACCTGAGCGCTCTCACGGACGAAGCTCTGAAGGAGATACGAACCACATCGTATTTGTTGCATCCCCCACTTCTTGACGAAGCTGGATTTGGCTCGGCGGCGCGATGGTTCGTCGAAGGCTTCACGAAGCGGAGCGGCATTCAGGTCAGTTGTGAGATGCCCGAACGAGTAGAGCGCCTTCCCGAGGCGGTTGAATTAGCGCTGTTTCGCGTGTTGCAAGAAAGTTTGACCAACATTCATCGACACTCGGGGGCGACAGCAGCCGCGGTGCGATTCGTTAGGGATGACGCCAGAATAGAACTGCAGGTGAGCGACAACGGCCACGGTCTGTCGGCACAGCAACTCCAGCGCGTCCGCGAATCGGATAGCGGCACGGGCGTTGGCATTGCCGGAATGCGAGAGCGGCTGCGAGGCTTGGGTGGTCAACTGATGGTTGAATCGGATGAGACAGGCATGACCATCGCAGTCACACTCTCGGGAGCGCAGTATTCCACGGTCAAGAACTCTTCCAACGTCTCCGTCGCTTAAACATTCCCCACTTGCTTCTCGGTCGGCTGGAATCGGTGTGTTGCCCCGGCTCGATTCCGATCAGCGCATCCGCATGGAGTTTACAGGAACGTCCAGATAGTATTCTCGAGGAGTTCATGAACAGATGTTCCCGAGATTCCCAAACAACCTACGAAGAAGCATTCAGGCTGCGCTGATCGCGTTCTGCTTTCTGGCAGCGGCGACTGAAACCTTCTCGCAGATGGTGGTCACGAACGATCCACCTTTTTATGGGCCGTTCAATGCGGTGTTGCTTCCCGATGGAGACGGCCTCACAAAGCCCCTCGTAAACAATGACTCAGTATTACGGGCCGATTCGCCCTGGTCGCTATACGCTTGGGTGAAATCCGCGGAAGATCAGAAAAAGCCAAGCTTGGTCGCCGGCATCGGAGATCCATCCGCAGAATTCTCAAGATATCTCGCCTTGGACGGCGAGCACGCGATTTTATGGATGGGCAAGGACAACAGCCTGTCTGGATCTACCCGCATTGCCCCAGGGACATGGCATTTCCTCGCGGCGACCTTCGATGGCGCAGAGTTTCAGATTTACGCTGACGGCAACCAGGTCTCGGTTGGCAAACTCGATTTGGGAAGCGTCGATCCTGCACTGCAGATGGCTCCCATGTTCTTGCCGGCGCCGAACTGGCAGCACTTTGGCGGGACGATCGCCTCACTAACCTTGCTCCGAAGAGCGTTATCGCCGGATGAACTCAAGCGACTCCTCGAAAATCCGCCAGACTTTTCGTTGATTGAATTCGAGGAAGGGGCAAAGCCCTGGCCGATGGAGACGCGAGGGCAAGCGGGATACCGGGCGCCACAAGATCCGGCAACCATGCCACGCAGTAAGGCTCAAGTCTCGCGTCCGAGCGCGAAAAATCCGGCTCCTGCGCAACCGGCGCTTCAAGCTGCTGGCACCAACCGGTGGAATTTGGCAGCCGGGTGGATGATGACCCCCGCGCCGAAAGTTACAGGTGACGGTGCGACGATCTCGCAAGCCGGCTTTCATCCCAAAGATTGGTGGCCGGCGACCGTACCCGGAACCGCGCTGACCACCATGATCGACCGGGGAGTGTATCCCGATCCCGATTACGGGTTGAATAATCTGGCGATTCCCGAAAGTTTAAACAAGCAGGACTACTGGTATCGCGTCGAGTTCCGGGCCCCAAAGTCGACCGCCGGACGACGGCTGAGGCTCACCTTTGAGGGTATAAACTACGCGGCGATAGTGTGGCTGAACGGACAGTCACTAGGCTCAATTAAGGGAGCATTCATCCGGGGCATATTTGACATAACGGGCATGGTGAAGGCCGATCGAACCAATGTTCTTGCGGTCCGCGTTTCTCCCCCGCCACATCCGGGAATTCCGCAGGAACAGTCGATCAAGGGTGGCCCGGGAGAAAACGGCGGCATGATGTGTCTGGACGGTCCCACCTTCGTGGCGACCGAGGGATGGGATTGGGTTCCTGCAATTCGTGATCGCGATACCGGCATTTGGCAACCAGTAATACTGACCGCAACCAACGCAGTCCAAATTGGCGATGCGCAAGTCGTCACCTCCTTGCCCCTGCCTGATACCAGCCGCGCCGACGTTGAAATTACGGTGCCGCTCGAGAATCTATCGAACTCTCCGGTCAACGGAATCCTCAAAGCGTCATTTGACGGGATCACTGTCACCAAGGCACTAACACTCTCTCCCGGGAAAACGTCGGTAAAGTTGGCGCCGTCCGAATTCTCGCAATTGACGGTGCAGCATCCTCGTCTCTGGTGGCCAAACGGCTATGGTGCGCCCGACTTGTATACGTTGCAGTTGAGCTTCTCGGATGGAAGCAGCGAGTCGGACACGAAACGACTGCGCTTCGGGATTCGTGAAGTCACATATGAGTTGAGCCTGCTCGATAGTGCGGGCTATTTGCGACGCTTGGAGCATTCACCGACCACTGCGCGCTTGAAGGGAGAACGGATCGTCGACATCCGTCACGAAGGCGTCCGCGAAATTCCGCCCGCCGATCCATTTCCACCGATGTTTCCACCGGACTGGAAAAAGAGTTGGAAGTCGTGGGTATATTCGCTCGAACCTGGTGCCGAGTCGTCTCCAGCGGTGCGGATGATCGACGACACTAAAACCTCTCCTTATCTCGTCATCAAAGTAAATGGCGTGCGAATCGCCTGTCGTGGAGGGAACTGGGGTATGGACGATTCTCGCAAGCGGGTCTCGCGCGAGCGCCTGGAACCCTATTTCCGTCTGCACCGGGACGCCAACTTGAATATCATCCGGAACTGGGTTGGACAGAACACCGAGAAAGTCTTCTACGACCTCGCCGACGAATACGGTCTCATGGTGTGGAACGATTTTTGGGAATCTACGCAGAACTATAACGTCGAAGCCGAGGATCCGGATCTATTTCTGAAGAATGCGCGTGACACCATCGAGCGGTTTCGCAATCACCCGTCGATTGTGGTGTGGTGCGGACGCAATGAAGGCGTACCGCAGCCCATTATCAATCAGGGGCTGGCGGAACTGGTGCGGACGCTGGACGGAACGCGTTATTATTCGCCCAGTTCGAATGAGATTGAATTGCAGCACAGCGGACCGTACAAGTACATGGATCCCGCGCTCTACTACACCACCCTGAATCACGGCTTCTCAGTGGAGACGGGCACGCCGTCGTTTTCTACTCTCGAGTCTTTCCGCGCATGGATTCCAAAAGAAGATCAGTGGCCAATCAGCGATGACTGGGCGTATCACGATTGGCATCAGAGCGGCAATGGAGATATGGCGCCATTCATGGCCGAGATGCAGGCGGAATTCGGGGCTCCCTCAAGCCTCGAGGATTTCGACCGCAAGGCGCAGATGCTCGACTATGTGGATCATCGCGCGATTTTCGAAGGCATGAACGCACACCTTTGGTCTCCAAACAGCGGCCGCATGTTGTGGATGACACAGCCGGCGTGGCCCAGCAACACCTGGCAGATTCTGACCTCCGACTACGATACCCAATCTTCTTTTTACGGAGTGAAGAAGGCTTGCGAACCGGTGCATGTGCAACTCGATCTGTCGAACTACAACGTTGCAATCATTAATACCACTCGCGATCCGCTTCCCAGGCTGACGGTCACCGCCAACGTCTATTCGCTCGATAACAAGCTTCTGCTTCATCACGAAGAAAAGAAAGACGCGGCCGCCGATACGGTAACGGATGGGTTCAAACTGGATCTCGCGCCGCTTCTGGCGCCCGACAAGACTGTGCTTGTGAAATTACAATTGCGGAACTTGTCGGGCGAGACCGTTTCGGAGAATCTCTACTGGCTGGCGCCTGACAGCGCATCGTATCGGCCGCTGAATCATCTCCCCGGCGCACCACTGTCGCTGACCGCGAAGTCGTTTAGCGCGGGCGACAACGTTCATGTGCGAATCGAGTTGCGAAATACGGGTAATGTCGTTTCTCTGTCGAACAAATTGACCCTCTTGAATGCAGCCGATCGCTCGCGCATTCTGCCAGCGTACTACACGGATAATTATGTGTCGCTGTTGCCCGGTGAGAGCCAGGAGATCGAAATCGAGTATGCCACGAAGCCGGGAATGAGCGCGGCGCAGATCGCCCTCAGAGGTTGGAACACCGCCGACCAGATCATTCCCGTGAAGTCCTCCGGATCGACTACGAAATGAGCGCGCAGGACGTTATTTCCTGTGCTCGTGCCTTGACCTCGTGCTTTAACCCAGCGGCAAAAACGGCAACCTATTTTCCACAAGTCTCATCTAATACCACGCGTTCACTGAACTCCAATAATTGAGCGAGGTTTTCGTTTAATCCTTTGCTGTTCGTGTTTTGATCTAGCCCAAATTCCCACCCTGCGCTGGGATGGGATAGCAAGACACAAAGCAAGACACAAAAGAGTGAAGAGCAGTTGCGCAGATCATGGAAGGGCCGGCGGTCTCGATCTTGTCTGCTATGAAACACATCCTCAAAAGGAGGACCTCGATGAAGAAGCTTGGGTTCATTATCATAATGTTGCTGTTCGCCACGACTGTTTCGTTGGCGGAGAAAGCCTACACCGGCGAAATCATGGACAGCTATTGCGGGAAGGTGGGTAATCACGAGAAAGGCTACAAGCTGACGGGTACGAGTACGCCTAAGGACTGCACGTTGGCGTGCGTGAAGTCGGGTGCCACCCTCGTTCTTTATGATTCAGCTGCAAAAACCGCCTATGGACTTGATGACCAGAGCAGAGCCAAGGAACTTGCTGGTCAAAAAGTGAAGATCGAAGGAACGCTCAATCATTCCACTAAAATGATTCACGTTGACAAGATTGAAATCGCTCCGTAATTGAGCTTCGTTTGAGCACAATTGATCTGAGCCATCCGCAAGAATCTGCGGTTGGAGGCGAGAGTGGGTCATAAACTCTGTCTCGTGGTTGTGATCATCGTCATTCTGATCATGACCGCAGTGGCCTATGGATTGATGCACACCACGATTAGCGCCCTCTCGCGACCTGGACCATTCGAAACCGCAATTGCCACCAAGGCAAAGGAGTGGTTCATAAGCCGGGGAGCGCACAGTGTGCCGGCAGCGCCGGCCCACAGCGTCTCTAGCGGCTCCGATGGGGAGATGTTGTTTGGCATGGGCTGCGCAACATGCCATGGCAAGGACGGCCGCAACGCCACGCCGATCGGCGGGTCGATGTATCCGCGCGTCTTGGACTTGGGTTCCCCTGAAGTGCAGCACCTGTCTGACCGTGAATTGTTTTGGGTCGTTAAGAACGGGATACGGTTTAGTGGAATGCCGGGATTTGCGAGAATCCTATCTGACGAACAAATCTGGGACTTGACCCACTACGTGCGCAGCCTGGGCAACCACCCGAAACGCTAAATCGCGCCGCCTTCACCGAAATCCACAAAGCGGAAAGCGCAGTTTTCCGGACCTGCGACTTCTTCCCCTGTTGAACCACATTAAAAGTGTCCCCGTGAAACCCCAGTAGAAGTGTCCCCTTTTAGAGTTCCTTCGGCGAGGAGGAACCGAGATTGGGGAGAACGGGATTGAGCAGGAAAGAACTGAGCGGAGTGGAAGTGATGGGGCGGGTGAAGGCGCACAGCTTGCGATTACGCGAAGCCGCAGAGTTGCTGGGGCTGAGTTATCGGCAGGCCAAGCGGATCTGGGCACGGTACCGGGCGGGAGGAGCGCAGGCGCTGCAGCATGGGAACTGCGGGCGCGTATCGAACCGGGCCTACCCAGCGAAGTTCCGGGCGGCAGTGCTGAAACAGGTGCAAGCCCGCTATGAGGATTTCGGTGCGACGCTGGCAGCCGAGCATCTGGCGAGCGATGACGGGCTGGAAGTACAGGCCGAGACGTTACGGCGGTGGATGAAAGAGGCCGGGCTGTGGCGGAGGCAACGGCGGCGAAAACCATACCGGCAGCGACGCCAAGCGAAGGAACACTTTGGCGAGTTAGTGCAGTTGGACGGCAGCTTTCACGAGTGGCTGGAAGAGCGGGGGCCGCGCGGCTGCCTGATGCACATGGTCGATGACGCGACGACCGAAGCGCTGGGATGGTTCTCCCAGGAAGAAACGATCTGGGCGGCGGCGGGCGTGTTGCGGCGCTGGATCGAGCGCTATGGCGTGCCGCAGACCTTGTCCACGGACTGGAAGAACGTCTACGTACGGCCGCCGAACGCCGAGGAGCGAGAGCGCGGAGAACCGGCCGTCACGCAGTTTGGGCGGATGTGCGCCAGACTGGGCATCCGGATTATCGCGGCCAGTTCGCCGCAAGCGAAAGGACGAGTGGAGCGGGCGCACGGCACCCATCAGGATCGGCTGGTGAAGAAACTGCGGCTGGCCGGGATCGCCAACTACGAGCAGGCCAATGCGTTTCTGGAGAAGCGTTATCTGGCGGAACACAATCGCCGTTACGCGCATCCAGCCGCGGCTCAGGCCGATTATCATCGCCACCGTCCGACGGCGCGGCAACTGGACGAAGTGTTCTGGCTGGAGGAAGAACGCGTGGTGAGCGAAGACTGGGTGGTGCGCTACAACAACCGACTGCTGCAACTGGAACGGCAAAGCCGGCACTGGGCTCCAGCCAAAAGCCGCGTGCTGGTGCGGGAAAACGAAGCCGGAGAAGTCGCGATTCACTATCGCGATCAGCGTGTGGGCTTCCGCGAGTGGAAGGCTTCTACAGCGCTGGGCGAGAGAAGGGGCGCTGCCCCTTCCCCCGCGCCCCCTTCCCCGAATCGACACCGGCCTGCACCTCCCACTCATCCCTGGAAACGAGGCTGGCAGAAAATGCGCACGCCAACTTACTCTTTAGCCTGGCAGTGAGGGGACATTTCTATTGTGCAGAACACGGGGACATTTCTATTGTGGTATGACACCTGCGACTTCTTCCCTTGACACTGTAGGAACAAGAGAGCACTATTTTGTGCTGTATTAAACGGATTTAATACTGGCGATTACCGCACTGGAAGAAGCTATGTCGCACACCGATTCCTACCCTCTGATCCGGCTTCGTCTCATTTCAGTTGCGATAATCTCGCTTGCAATTCTGGCCAGCAATCGGCTCGCGCGAGCGGAAGCCGCGTATGTGCGCGTCAATCAGGCTGGCTACGAAACGGGTGAGGCGCCCTTTCGCGCTTATCTCATGACTAGGGCTACGGTCAATGGAGCGAGTTTCCGGGTGGTCAACTCGAAGGGGGCGGCGACATATGCGGGACATGTGGGCCGTTTGCTAGGCATTTGGGGCCATAGCAAGACAGTCAGCTACAACGTGTACGCAATGGACTTCAATGTTCCGGGAGGCGACCTTTATACGATCTCGGTATCCGGTGCGGTGGCGGCGGTTTCGCCGCGTTTTGCGGTTGACTCTCCTGACGTGCTTTATCCCGGCCTTCTGTTGAACACGTTGTTCTTCTATGAAACCCAGCGCGATGGCCCAAACTTTGTCGCAAACGCTCTGCGCACAGAGCCGGGACATTTGAAGGACAAGAGCGCTCGTGTTTACGAGACGCCGCCACTCGATGACAACGACTTCATCGACTACGTGCCGCCGACGCCGCCGATGGTGTCGGCAGAGATTCCAAGCATTGATGCCGCTGGAGGTTGGTGGGACGCCGGGGACTACGAGAAATATGTCGAAACCACCAGCTACGCGACGGCGCTGATGGAGATCGGAATTCGCGAATTTCCAAACCAAATGGGCCCCGACGCTCCGATGAATCCTCCCTCGCCCCCCGGGTCAGTTTCGTATGCGGGAAGCAGCGGTTTGGGCGCGCCGACGTCGTCCGACTTCACTGACGAGGCGAGCTTTGGGATCAACTGGCTATTGAAGATGTGGAATGACAAAACACAAACGCTGTATTACCAGGTGGACAACACGCAAGACTGGGATTACTACGGAGAAGGCGATCCCAGTTCGGCGATGGGAGAATGCGGCGGAACATATTCGACACCGTACTGCCTGATCACCGAGTACGATATTTGGACGTTACCGCAAGCTGCGGACAATTTTGAACAGCCCGGAGATCCCCGGCCTTGTGATCCATACACGACGTTCTTTATCTGTCGACGGCCGGTATATGTGGCCGGCCCGGCGCGGTCGCCAATCAGCCCGAACCTGGCGGGCCGATTGGCGGCCGACTTCGCGCTCTGTTACCAACTCAACCGTTCAACCGACCGCGCTCTTGCGAACAGGTGCCTCAGGAACGCCGAGGATATTTTCGCCTTGGCCGATACCTCGTATACAGATCCCGCGCCGGCAGTCGGCTCGGGTACATGTGGGAACTGCCTGCTGACCGTCGCTCCATTCGACGGATATCCTGAAAATGTTTGGGAAGATGACATGGAACTCGGCGCGACGGAATTGTATTTTGCCCTGCAAGCCGCCGACGGCCCAAGCCGGCCCGATGGATTGCCGCATACGAATCCGATCGACTATTTGAAGCAGGCAGCACAGTTTGCGAGGAATTACATCAGGAATATTTACGATGCTGGTGACACCGATACACTCAATCTTTACGATGTCAGCGGTCTCGCTCACTTCGAACTATATCGGGCGCTGGAAACGGCGGGGAATCCGAGTGGTTTGGCGGTTTCGGAATCGAGCATTCGGCAACAACTTCTTCGCCAGGTTGGCGACGCCATCCGCCAAGCCGGGCAGGATCCCTGGAGTTTCGGGTATCAATGGAATTACGGCGATACGACTTCGCACGGCGCGGGATTATCGGTGATGGCAAGTGAAGCGTTTTACCTAACTCAGAAGAAGAGTTACGACACGTATTCGCAGAGGTGGCTCGCCAACATTCTAGGTGCCAACGCGTGGGGCTCGTCATTCATCGTCGGAGACGGAACGACATTTCCAAATTGCATTCAGCACCAGGTGGCGAACTTAGTGGGCGCGATCGATGGCACTTCAGGAGGCACGCCTGTACTGTGGGGTGCAGCTGCGGAAGGACCGGCCGGCTACGCGACTTCGGGATTGCTTGATGGCATGATTCTGTGTCCGGCAAATGGAATCGACACCTTCAGACAATTCAACGGAAATGCCGGCAGGTTCGAAGCTTCGCAGCGGGCTGTGTATCAGGACAACATGCAGTCGTACAGCACAACCGAGCCGGGAATCGACCTTACGGCCACCTCCTTCCTTATGTGGTCGTGGAGATTGGCCCAGCACCCCAGGTTCTGAAGTGGAGCGTTCAACTCTCTATTGGCTCAAAATTTTACAGGCATTTCGTGTAGTCATTGTTGAAGTTGAAAGCGGTTTCTCCCTTTCCTCGCGCAACATCACACTTTACAAACTCTGACAAATGTCTCCATCCCAATCTATTGAACTGCGGAGCAATTTCTGCTAGAAAAATATCTGAGTGGGGCCTATCCAGTTCTTGAGTGGGAATGCAGAAATAAATGCAACTGGGTCTGAAGCGTCTGCATCTCAAGGACATTTGCAAAATCCGGCGCCTACGGAACTTCCTCGCTGCAGTTCCGCCGGTGTAAGACTTCGAATCTCCTGACCAAATCATTTTGGAGTTCGGATGCTGTTCAGTGGCAGCTCGAAAGTAATCACGGGGACTTCTCGTCCAGCCTTCCCTCGTGCCCTGCCTTTTGTAGATCTCGCTCGGCTTCTGGCAAGCAGTGATCACCCGGCCAGACGACTATCACGCATACAATCGCTACATCAATTCACGGATGGAGGAAATTATGGCGACCAATCTCATCCAGATTGAGAATGACTCGGAAATCAAGAAGCGCCTGGAAGCAGAACGCCTGCGCCTTCGTAAGATTGCAGGACTGGACGCGCCCGAACAATTCCATCGTCCCGTCGAGCGGGCGTTCACCGCCGAAGAACGTAACCGCGTCACGATTCTGTTTGGCGGCTTCACCTGGAAGCACGAAGACTTGATTCGCGCGGTTTTTCAGGGCTGTGGCTATCGTTGCGAGAAATTGCCGGTGCCGAATGTTGCCGCTTTCCAGACTGGGAAAGAATTTGGAAACAACGGCCAGTGCAATCCGACGTATTTCACAGTTGGCAATCTGGTGCAGTATCTCCAGTTTCTAGAAAAAGAAGGAATGCCACGCGGCCAGATTCTGGATAACTTCGTCTTCTTTACTGCGGGTTCCTGCGGCCCGTGCCGCTTTGGCATGTATGAGGCTGAGTACAGGTTTGCACTGAAGAATGCGGGCTTCGACGGCTTCCGTGTGCTGTTGTTCAAGGACAGCGATGGAATCAAGGCGGCTTCGGGCGAGCCGGGCCTGAAGTTCACCATCGATTTCGGTTTTGGAATGCTGAACGCCATGCACCTGGGCGACGTGATCAACGATCTCGTCTACCAGGTTCGCCCATATGAGGCCAACAAAGGCGAGGCCGACCGGGTGTTCCGCGAGGCGGTCGATGGTTTATGCGAAGACTTGAGGAATCGCGATTCATTTGAAATCGAAGAACGAGCGCCAGAATGGGCCAAGCCAAAGTTCAAGAACAACAAGGTTCTTCGAAATACCTTCAACGTGTTTGGCAAATGGCATGAGCACATGTGGGGCAAGGATTACCTCAATGCCTTACGCTCGGCCCGCGACAAGATGGATTCCATCGAAGTGGACCGCACGCGCGTGAAGCCGCTGGTGAAAATCACGGGCGAGTTCTGGGCGCAGATCACCGAAGGCGACGGCAACTTCCATATGTTTGATTTCCTTGAGCGTGAGGGCGCGCAAGTGCTAGTCGAGCCGATCGCGACCTGGGTTGCGTACCTCATGTACCAGGCGAAGGCGCACGCCAAAGCGAAATGGCCTGTGAATCGTCCGCATCGAAATCCAGAGTGGTACGAGGCCAAGAAACAATTCGCCAACTACATCGGCCTGCGGAAGAAATTGTGGGGAATTGGGGCCGGCGAGCGTATGTGGAACTTCTTCTACCATCGCACGATCGATCAGATGGGAGGGATCACCCACCATCTTGTGCCCCAGACGGAATTGGCGGAGATGGCGCACCCCTTCTACAACCAGTTCGCACGTGGCGGCGAAGGACATCTGGAAGTGGGCAAGAATGTTTACTACACGGTCCATAAACTTTGCCATATGGTGCTGGCGCTGAAACCATTCGGATGCATGCCATCTTCGCAGTCTGATGGAGTGCAATCGGCCGTGATCAACAAATTCAAAGACATGATCTTCCTTCCGATCGAAACGTCGGGCGAAGGCGAGGTCAATGCGCACAGCCGCGTGCAGATGGCGCTTGGCGAGGCGAAGGTAAAAGCGAAGACGGAGTTCGAGCAGTGCCTGAAGTCCACAGGCAAGAGCATGAGCGAGATCCGCGAGTACATCGACGAGCATCCCGAGCTGAAGCGGCCGTTCTATCACGTGCCGCATCGCGAGGGAATTGCCGGAACAGCGGCGCAATTTGTTCTGCATGTGAGCGATCGGATCGATAAGCATACGCGGTTCTGGAAACGGGGACGCGTGTCAGTGGCGATGCCGGCCACCGCGAGCGGTGACTGATGACTGCGGTGCGGTTTTCCGCCGCGCCGTGATCACCGTCACTCTATTGCGACCAACGTCACTGTAGGATAAAAATTGGCACGCGTGAAAAGCGTGCTCTTCCAAAGCAAGAGAGGAAGAAATGCACGACCACAAAGGTTCGCCTCTGATTCAGATCGCTCCGCTGGAAACTCCCGCACCGAAACTGGCACCGAAGCCGCACGATCACCACACCAAATTCCTGGTGGGGCTCGACGTGGGCTCGACCACGGTGAAAGCCGTGATCGTTGATGCAGCCAGCGACCAGGTAGTGTGGCAGGACTATCAGCGTCACGAGACCAAACAGCCCGAGAAGACTCTGGAGTTTCTGAAGCGGATGGAGTCTGAAGCCGGCATTAATTCCCGCAACACCCGTATCTTTATGACGGGCTCAGGAGGCGGCGCGATTGGCGACCAGATCGGCGCCAAGTTCGTGCAGGAAGTCACCGCCGTTTCGCTGGCCGTCGAGAAGTTGCATCCCGAAGTGTATTCGGTGATCGAACTCGGTGGACAGGACGCCAAGATCATCGTCTTCAAAGATGACGAAGAAACCGGCCGTAAGAAAAAAATTCCTTCGATGAATGACAAGTGCGCCGGGGGAACGGGCGCGGTCATCGACAAAATCAACGCCAAGCTGAAGATTCCGACTGCGGAACTGGCTGAACAGAGGTATCAAGGCATCAAGCTGCACAAAGTCGCGGGCAAGTGCGGAGTGTTCGCCGAAACCGATATCAACGGTCTGCAAAAAGTCGGAACGCCGCCGGACGAGCTGATGGCGTCGTTATTTGAAGCGATCGTGCTGCAAAATCTGAGCGTCCTCACGCGCGGCCACACTTTGCGGCCCCATGTTTTGCTGCTCGGCGGCCCAAATAGTTTTATTCGTGGCATGCGCGAGGCTTGGCAGGCAAATATTCCGCGCATGTGGCAGGAGCGAAAGGTCGCGATTCCGGAGGGCGCGAAACCCGAGGACTTGATCAAGGTTCCGCAAAACGCACAATATTTTGCGGCGCTCGGCGCGATCGAGTTCGGGCGCAGCGAAGACGACTGCGTCGGTTGCTATCGTGGATACGATAGCCTGATTCATTACATTGACTACGGACGGCAGGAAGAGAAAGCAAAGTCAGGCGGCAAGGGACTCATCGATAATCTCGATGAGTTCGAGCGCTTCAAAGAAGCCTATCGCCCCAAGAAATTCACCCCCGCGGTATTTCAAAAGAACAGTACGGTCGCTGGATTTATTGGAATAGACGGCGGATCGACCTCGACGAAGGCCGTTTTGCTCGACGAAAACGGCGACATTCTCTGCAAGGCTTATCAGCTTTCGAACGGCAATCCGATTCAAGACACGATGGAGATGTTCGAGAATCTGCGCGGACAGGTCGAAGCGCAAAATGCCAAATTGGAAGTTCTGGGCGTGGCAACGACGGGCTATGCGAAGGACATTTTGAAAGATGTTCTCAAGGCCGATGTGGCGCTTGTCGAAACCGTTGCGCACACGGAATCGGCGCTGAAGTTTTACGAAGATCCCCACGTGATTGTCGACGTGGGCGGGCAGGATATCAAGATCATCATTCTGCACAACGGCCGGGTGAAGGATTTCAAGCTCAATACCCAATGCTCGGCGGGCAACGGATATTTCCTGCAATCGACGGCTGAGGGTTTCGGTCTGAACGTACAGCAATATGCGGATCTGGCGTTCTCTGCACAATCGATGCCGGTGTTCGGCTACGGCTGCGCAGTATTTATGCAATCGGACATCGTGAATTTTCAGCGCCAGGGTTGGCGCGCGGAAGAAATTCTTGCCGGGCTCGCCACCGTGCTGCCAAAGAATGTTTTTCTGTATGTTGCCAGCATCCCCAATCTTGCAGCCTTGGGCTCGCGTTTTGTTCTGCAAGGAGGAACGCAAAATAACCTGGCCGTAGTGAAGGCTGAGGTTGACTTCATCCGCAATAGCTTTCGTGCGGCGGGCAAGCAACCCGAGATCATCGTCCACGAACATTGTGGAGAATCGGGCGCAATCGGCGCCGCCCAGGAATCGTTGCGTTTGTGGAAGAACGGCCAAAGGACGACTTTTGTTGGTCTTGAGGCCGTGCGGAAGATCGAATATCGGACGACGCGCAACGAAGCTACGCGCTGCTATTTCTGCAAGAACAACTGCCTGCGTACTTTTATCGACATCAGGACAGAGCCGGTAAAGAACATGGTTCCGATCGAGAAGGTCACCAAAGTTCCGCTCATGCAGGGCGAACAGCGTCTAATTATCGCGACCTGCGAAAAGGGGACAGTGGAAGACCTGAACGACATGAAGGACATCAAAGCCGGACTCGACCAGATTCGCGATAAGCATCCGAATTTTGTCGATATGGCGTCGAAAGAGGTCTTCCGTCCAACGAATGTGAAGAGCGTGGCTGATCCGGTTCCGGGTCGCGCGTGGACTAAATCGGCGAAAGAACGTGTTGCTCTGATGCAGAATCGGAATAAACTGCGCATCGGCATTCCGCGCGTTCTGAACATCTACACTTATGCGCCGCTGTTCAACGCTTACTTTGAAAGCCTGGGAGTGCAGCCCGAGAACATCATTTACTCGGACTACACAAGTTCAGAGCTCTATCGTGCCGGTGCCAGCCGCGGCGCCATCGATCCCTGTTTCCCCGCGAAGATAGGAATTTCCCACGTCTACAACCTGATTCAGGAGAAGCACCGCAAGAAGCCACTGAACGTGATCTTTTTCCCAATGTATGACGTCCTGTCGACTCCACTGGTGAAATTGCAGGGGTCGAATGCCTGCCCGACCGTGACCGCAACGCCGGAAACTGTGAAAGCGGCGTTTACCAAGGAGAACGACGTTTTCGCCGAGCACAATGTGAAATATGTCGATCCGGTGCTCAATTTCGCCGACCGCAAGCTTTTCGCCTTCCAGATGCTGCAAGCGTGGCAACCGATCATGGGCCTCTCGCAGGAAGAAAATGATCGGGCGGTGGAATCGGGATTTGCTTCCCTCAAGGAATATGAAGACAGTATTCGCAGCCGCGCGCGGCAGACGCTTGATCAACTGGAACGCGAGGACCGCATTGGCATCGTCATGTTGGGCCGGCCTTATCATCACGATCCCGGTTTGAATCACGAGATCCTCGACGAATTCCAAAAGCTGGGCTATCCCATCTTTTCGCAGAACACTCTGCCGCTCGATGACGACCTGCTTGAGCGTTTATTTGGCGATGAGGTGCGCTCCGGTGTTATCAGCAGCCCGCTCGATATCAGCGATGCCTGGAAGAACTCCTATTCATGCAGCACCAATCACAAGGTATGGGCCGCGAAGTACACGGCGCGACATCCCAATCTGGTGGCGCTGGAGATATCCAGTTTTAAATGCGGACACGATGCGCCGATCTACGGCGTAGTTGAAGGCATTATCGAGCAGTCGGGTACGCCGTATTTCTGCTTCAAAGATCTCGACGAGAACAAGCCTTCGGGTTCGATCAAAATCAGAGTTGAGACCATCGACTATTTCCTGCGGCGCTATCGCGAGGAGGTCATTCGCAAACGCCAAGCCGAGCAGGATATCGAAGCCCAATTGACGGCGCTCGAAGCCCAACTGCGATGCGAGAATGGCGGTGCTGACAACCCGCAATTGGAGCAGGAGAATTGGGAACGCGAAGCGCAAGGGATGCCCGCCGACTAAGAGAGCACAACCGACAGGTTGCACTGCTGTTTACTTCTGGCGTCGTGCACGACCCGTGTATCCATGCTCTTCTGATCACGACGCCATCCAAGAACGCCAGCGAAGCGACGCCAATGTTATCTTAGGGGGTTGCTGCGACTTGGCTCGCTAATCCCCAATCGCTGGAAATTGCATTCATGGAAGTTCTGAGAAGACTTTTTGAGCAACATTTTCGCTCACCGGTCGAACAGGTGCAGCCGCTGCAGGGACAACTCGGCGGTTCTGGCAGAAAGATTATCCGCCTCCGCAGCGGGGAACTGAGTGCGATCGGGATTTTGTACGATGTGCGCGAAGAAAATCTCGCTTTCCTTGAATTTTCGCGGCACTTTCGCCGCCATGGCCTGCCCGTTCCTGAAATTTATGCCGAAGATCTGAATCACGGCGCTTATCTAGAAGAAGATTTTGGCAACACCACGCTTTTTGAGTTTCTTTCCGACCATCGCGACGGCGCAACCATCGGCGCTGACGCGCTTGCGGCCTATCGCAGAGTGGTTCAGGTATTGCCGCGTTTTCAGGTCGAAGCGGGTCGCGATTTAAACTACAAGGTTTGTTATCCACGCGCCAGTTTCGACCGGCAGTCGATCGCATGGGACTTGAACTATTTCAAGTATTACTTTCTCCGGCTCGCAGGGATTCCGTTTAGTGAGCAGGCCCTCGAAACTGACTTCAGCCGCTTGACGAAATTGCTGCTGAGCGCCAGCCGCGATTTTTTTCTCTATCGCGACTTTCAATCGCGCAACATCATGTTGCGTGATGGGCAGCCTTTTTTCCTCGATTATCAGGGCGGCCGCAAAGGCGCTCTGCAGTACGATATTGCTTCGCTTTTATATGATGCCAAGGCCGATCTGCCGCCCGAGCTTCGCCAGCAACTGCTCAATCATTATCTCGATGGACTCTCCGGTTTCCTTGACCTCGATCGGGCCGGCTTCATGCAGTTTTACTACGCTTATGTCTACGTTCGCATCATGCAGGCCCTGGGTGCTTATGGATTCCGCGGCTTCTACGAGCGCAAAGAGCACTTTCTGCAAAGCGTTCCGTACGCTCTGAGAAACTTGCGCTGGCTGATTCACAACGTGGAGCTACCGATCGCACTACCTACCCTGATGGGGGCCTTCAAAAGCATGGTGGCGTCTGAGAAGTTGCAGGGCCTCTCAGCGGTGATGGGGAAAACGGAAAAGTTGACCGTGCGGGTTTTCAGCTTTTCATTTCACCGAGGCCTTCCGCAAGACGATACCGGAAACGGTGGAGGCTTCGTCTTCGACGGCCGCAGCTTGCCGAATCCGGGACGGGAAGAGCGATTCAAGGCGCTAACTGGCAAAGACGCGCCGGTAATCGACTATCTGAATCAGCAGGAGAGCGTCCATCAGTTCCTGGCCGGCGCTATCTCTTTGGTGGATGCCAGCGTGAACGCCTATCAACAGCGCGGGTTCAAGCATCTGATGGTGTCGTTTGGTTGCACTGGCGGGCAGCATCGCTCGGTTTACCTCGCCGAACAATTGGCCAAGCACTTGCGCGAGACGGATGCAGTGGAAGTGGTGATACGTCATCGCGAGCAGGAGCAACTGAATCAATGAAAACTCGGATTCCATGAGGACGCCGATCCAATGAAGGCAATGATTTTGGCGGCCGGCCTCGGAACGCGGTTAGGTTTTCTCACCGCCGATTGTCCGAAGGCGCTGGTTGAAATCGACGGCCACACTCTGCTCGAAATTACGCTCTCGCGCCTGCGCAGGTTCGGGGTCAGCGAGGTGATCATCAATGTTCATCACTTCGCCCGGATGATTGTCGATTACCTCGAAGTGAATCACCAATTCGGAATGCATATCGAAGTCTCGTGCGAGGATGAGCTACTCGATACGGGTGGCGGTCTGAAGAAGGCCTCACATTTCTTTTATTCTGCCAAAGATTTTGCCCGACGAGAAGAGCCGTTCATCGTGCACAATGTCGATGTCCTCAGCACGATTGATCTCGGTCGTATGCTGCAGTTTCATACGGAAAACCGGGCTCTCGCCACCTTGGCGGTGCAGAATCGCAAAACCTCGCGTTACTTGTTGTTCGACGATCAGCTTCAGTTGTGTGGCCGGCAGTCTGGCAACCATCAAGAGCCGGAACTCGTTCGACAGGCCGCGAAACCTAAGGTTTTCGCCTTTTCCGGCATTCACGTCATTTCACCGCGCCTTCTCGCAATGCTGAGCGAAAAGGGCGCTTTTTCAATCATCACCTCGTATATGCGTCTCGCCGCGCAGCAAGAGAGAATCCTCGCCTTCCCCGCGGACGAATACTATTGGCGTGATCTTGGCAGCCCGCAAAATCTCGCACAAGCCGCACACGACCTGAAGGAAAAGGTAATCTCACAGTAGAGTCAACTCGGATCGTTCATAGCTGGTACTCTCAGAGGAGATCGATATTGTGGAGATTGCGCCTCATTGCCGCTCATCGTCAACGCACAAGAAATAAGCAAATCCTTCGGGGCGAATCCGCTCTTTCAGAATGTTTCGTTCACCATTTCTGACGGAGACCGCATCGGATTGATTGGCCCGAATGGGTCCGGCAAATCAACGCTACTCAGAATTCTTGCTCGGCAGGTTGAATCCGACAGCGGAGATATCTCGCTCCGCAAGGGAACGCGTCTCGCCTATGTCGAGCAAGATTCGCGCTTCGAACCCGCAGCCACGGTGCGTTCGGTGATCGAAGCCGCTCTCGATCACTCTGGCGTTTCGAGTTCCGAGCGTGGCGGGCGTTTTGCCGAGATTCTGGGCCGCGCGGGTTTTGAAGACCGCGATGCGCGGGCGACCGAATTATCCGGTGGATGGCAGAAACGTCTGGCGATCGTTGAGGCGTTGGTACAGCATCCCGACATCCTTTTGCTTGACGAGCCTACCAATCATCTCGACCTGCTCGGAATCGAGTGGCTCGAAAATCTGCTGGAACAAGCGGCCTTTGCGAGCGTAATCGTAAGCCACGACCGTTATTTCCTTGAAAATGTCACGACCGACATGGTCGAGCTCAATCGCGTGTATCCTAACGGTTCACTCCGCGTGAAAGGCAACTACAGCATGTTCCTCGAGAAGAAGGAGGAATTTCTGCATGCGCAATCGCGGCGCCAGGAAGCACTCGAGAATTTGGTTCACGGAGAGATCGAGTGGCTTCGCCGGGGAGCGAAGGCGCGCACACAAAAATCGAAGGCCCGTATCAGTAAAGCGGGCAAACTCATGGGGGAGTTGGCCGATCTTAATTTGCGGACCCGCGCTTCCACGGCCCAGATCGATTTTTCCGCAACCGACCGCAAAACTAAACGACTCATTGAATTGCGGGATGTCACGTGCACGATGGGATCGCGGACTTTGTTCCAAGGTCTCAACTTCGTCCTCACCGCTGGAATGCGCGTAGGTCTCGTAGGTCCGAATGGCAGCGGTAAAACGACGCTATTGCGCCTGTTACAGGGTGATCTTGCGCCGACCGGAGGCGAAATACGCAGCGCTGATTGGCTGCGCATCGTCTACTTCGATCAGACGCGTACTCTCGATCCCGACGTAACTCTTCGCCGAGCGCTTGCACCCGACGGCGATTCGGTGGTCTATCGTGATCACGTAATTCACGTCGCCGGATGGGCCGCTAGATTTCTCTTCACTGGCGAGCAACTCAGTCAGCCCGTGGGGCGCCTTTCCGGAGGCGAACGGGCACGCGTGTTGATCGCGCAGCTAATGCTTCAGCCCGCCGACATTCTTCTGCTCGACGAACCGACCAACGATCTCGACATTCCCACTCTCGAAATTCTGGAAGAAAGCCTGGTCGATTTCCCCGGCTCGCTGGTGCTGGTGACGCATGACCGATACATGCTCGACCGCGTCTCCACAATCGTCCTGGGATTGAACGGAAGAGGCGAGGCTGACACTTTTGCCGACTATGCACAATGGGAGCAATGGCAGGCGCAGCGATCAGAGCCAGAGGCAGAATCCGACGCGGCAATAACTATAGCGAACACTCAGCGGTCGGGCGGTTCCACGTCGTCGGCGACGGCAAAGAAGAAACTCTCGTATCTGGAAGCGAGAGAATATGCGACCATCGAACACCGACTCGAAGAAGCGGAGCAGTTAGTGAAAATCAAACGCGCAGAGTTGGAAGATCCGGCCAACGCGACGGATGCTCCGCGTCTGATAAGCGCACAAGTCGCGCTCGACGCGGCACAACAGGCGCTCGATGCGCTCTACACGCGCTGGGCTGAGCTGGAAAAGAAGAACGGTTGAGCAGCGTCCGACTATGCAAAGCGCATCGACTTAAAGTACATCGACGACAATCAGTGTGATGTCGTCCTGCTGACTCGTTGGAACTGGCTGCCACTTGCGGAGTTCGGACAGCAGTTGCGGCGTCAACTCCGAGGCTGTTTGCGATCGGTTGTCGCGCACCACTTGTTCAAGCCGCCCGTCTCCGAATGATTCACCGCGAGCGTTCTCAGGCTCGGTCAGCCCGTCGGTATAGATCAGGAAGCGATCGCGAAACTCAATTGCCAAAGTGCGCACGGGATATTCCTGCTCCGGCACAACTCCAAACAGCAGGCCGTTGCTCTCGATGCGTTGTAGTTCGCCGGAGGCATCCCTCCAATACAACAATGGTGGATGCCCCGCAGCTGAATACCGTGCTGTGCGCTTTTCGCTATCGATCCACAAGTAAGCTGCGGAAGTCAATTGACCTCGCAACTCCGTAGAGAGAATGTGATTCAAACTGCCAAGCACCCGGGCGGGATCATCGGCGAATCCGGTTATGGATTGCATCGCCACTTTGATCATTGAAGAAATAAGCGCTGCCGGAATGCCGTGCCCAGAAACATCTGCCACAAGAATGCCCAGATGGTAGTTGTCCACTCGCACGAATTGATAGAAATCGCCCGCGACGGCGGTCATCGGCTGGTACGAAGCGCCTATGCGGAGGTTCTGAACCTCGGGCGTACTCGCCGGAAGTATGGAAGCCTGAATCTGCCGGGCAGTCTCCAATTCAGTTTCAATGGCGAACAGACGCCGGTCGTTGGTTGACACGATCTCCAAGGCCACATATCCCATGGAAAACAGCAGGGCCGCAAATCCAAGCGGGGCAACCAGCGGTAGAGTGCGATAGCGCAACACGCTTGATAAGTTGGTGTACAGGGCCTCAACGGCAAAAATGAGGGTGCCAGCAGCCAGAATCCGGTGATTCGGTATCACGAGGAACTTGGAGGCGAACTTCGGAACCAGCACAATAGCTAACAGCACAAGCATGGCAAAAACTGCCAGCAGGTTGTTGTAGAACATCCATCTATCGTCGGGTCCGCCGACGACGAACGTGCCGACACCGAGCAGAGCAATTGCCAACCCCACGAGAATTTCAAGCTCGATCAGGAGTCTGACTTTTCCAAGGCTCAGCTCACGCCAGGCGAACAAGGCGGAAACCAGGAGCAGATACATGATCCCAGTACTGAGGTAGGGCGCGGCGGACTTGAGGGCTTTCGGCAAAATCACCAGAATGATCGGTGTCTGATCGAGTGTTTGCAAGCCATACATCCCGCTCCAGATTCCCCACCATATAAGAATACGAACACCCCTGTTCCAGCGGATCACCCCAATGGCGCAGGCCGCCGCTCCGATGGATAGAAAAACTGTCCCCAGAATGACATCCGTCATCTCGGCCCGGAGGGTTGCCAGGGCTGCGTCGACTCCAGTTGTGCCGTCCATCGATATTCGCTCTCATCTGTTTAATCACATTTCGTTCCGCTGAGTCCGTGAGCCCCATCACAGATGTTTCAGCCGCTAAAGCGCGAATAAAGTCGATGAAGCCGTGCTGCGTTAGTTGCGGCGGGTGAGTATTGATATCTGTTAATTGTTGTCGGGCGGCCGGAAAATCACGTTCGAAACCGCGTCCCATCATCGCCTGGCGTGCCATTTCCTGAAGATTGAGAAATGAAGGCCGAAATTCGTTCATCATGCTCCATTGTCGGGAATAGAAGTTTGGAAGAGTTAACACGAATCCCATGAGGAGCGGGCGGCGAATGCTGTTTTGGCCTTTACGGGGGTTGGTTACTCCGCGGACTTTGAACGCGGAAGCTCATGATATCCTAATGGCAGTAGCTGCGTTTTTCTTCGATTGGATCGATTCCCGCAGTTCCCTGAATATCATGATTTCAGTCAGCAATGTGTCCATGCGCTACGGCGCTAAAGTTCTATTTGACGAAGTTTCTACCGGCTTTGTTCCGGGGAAACGCTATGGCCTTACCGGCCCCAATGGCGCGGGCAAATCAACGTTCATGAAGCTTCTGACCGGCGAACTTGAGCCGCAAAAGGGAACCGTCGTGCGCCCCCGCAAACTTGGCGTCTTGAGCCAGGATCAATTTGCCTTCGATAAGCATCGCGTGATCGACGCCGTCATCATCGGCAACCGGCGCTTGTGGGCGGCTCTCGAAGAGCGCGAATTGATTTATGCGAAACATGAGATGACTGACGCCGAAGGCATGAGACTGGGCGAACTCGAGGGCATCGTCGGCGAGGAAGATGGCTATACGGCCGAAAGCGACGCTGCGATTCTCCTGCAGGGCCTCGACATTCCCGATGATATGCACGAACGGAAAATGTCAGAGCTGCCGGGCGGCCAGAAAATGCGTGTGTTGCTGGCGCAGGCTTTGTTTGGACATCCGCAAGCTCTGCTGCTCGACGAACCAACCAACCATTTGGATCTCGACTCGATTCATTGGCTGAAGAATTTTCTGAATCTATATGAGGGCGTGCTCATTGTGATCTCGCACGATCGACATTTTCTGAATGGCGTCTGCACTCATATTGCCGACATCGATTACGAAACCATCATCACTTACACCGGCACTTATGATGATATGGTGATCGCGAAGACGCAGATTCGCTCGCAAATCGAATCGCAAAACGCGCAGCGCGAAAAGAAAATTTCTCAGTTAAACGAATTCATCGCTCGTTTTGCCGCCGGAACCAGATCAAGCCAGGTACAGTCGCGGCGCAAGGAAGTGGAGCGATTGCAAGTTACCGAACTGGCGAAGTCCAACATCCAGCGTCCGTATTTGAAGTTCGAGCAGAAACGGCCCTCGGGCAAACACATTCTTGAAATTGAAGGGCTAACGAAGTCGTACGGCGAAACGAAGGTGATCTCTTCCTTTACTGCGAGCGTCCTGCGCGGCGAAAAAATCGCGCTCATGGGACGAAACGGCTCGGGTAAAACGACTCTAGTGAACGCGTTGCTTGCAAATTCGCCGACAACAACGGAGTCAGAACTGCGGAAGACGAGCGGATATGATGGTCCGTTTATAGACGGCGGAAAAGTTATCTGGGGGCACGAAGCGTCTGTGGGATATTTTGCCCAGGATCATAAGGCGTTGATCGAACCGCGCATTAAAGTTCTGGACTGGCTTCATCAGTGGGACCCTTCGGCTTCGACCGAGGAAATTCGCGGCATTCTTGGGCAAATGCTATTTCCGCGCGATGACGCTGAGAAGCGTACCGATGTACTGTCCGGCGGAGAAGCTGCGCGCTTACTCTTCTGCAAACTGATGCTGCTGAAACCGAATGTGCTCGTGCTCGACGAGCCGACCAACCACCTCGATCTCGAATCGATCAATGCTCTCAATATCTCGCTGCAGCGCTACCAGGGAACGGTGCTGCTGGTCACTCACGACGAGGATTTGATCGACGAAGTGGCGACCCGGATTTGGCACTTCGAAGGCACTCACGAAATCACCGATTTCAAGGGCGCCTATGGCGAGTATCAGGCTGTTCTCGCGTGAGCTTCGAGATCCTCAATCGAGATTTTTAGACTTAGTGCCTTATGTGGTCGTCGCTCCCTTGTGAACGATGGAGAGCAAACTACGCTTCTTAGTTTTCTTAGGACTTCTCGGACGCTTGCGCGATTTGGAGCCGTCACCGACGATGTCGGCAACAGTCGTGCTTTCAAGTATTTTGGCGGCGGCATCTCGGACTTCCAAAAATACGCCGTAGAGCGCGCGGTGGTCGGGATCGGTGACGATGAGGTTTCGGAGTTGGTCGGCATCCCCAAAAGGCGCAAGCGGCCCGTCGACCAGGCGGATGATTTCGCTGAGTTTGATCTCTTCTGGAGCGCGCCGCAGCCGATAGCCTCCCTTTGCTCCTCGAACGCTCTCCACAATGCGCGCGTTCTTGAGTTCCAACAGAATCAACTCAAGAAATTTTTCGGGTAGATCGCTGTCGATGGCAATGTCACGAATCTTGACCGTCTCAGTTCCATAGCGGCGCCCGAGCGTCATGATCGCCTGCAACGCGTAAAGTCCTTTTTGCGAAATCTTCAATCCTATTTCCTCTCCGTCTATTCGTGCTTCGATGTTGCGATAGGTCCCAATCTGGCGCTCGACAACACCATCTTTCACGCTACTCTAGTGCCGTCGCGACGGCTTTGCAACTGCTCTTGTTGTCTAATTACAATCGATCAAAGGGTGTTTAGCAGCGTCAGAGGCGTGGGCGGATGGGTACTTGCAGCGTATGGGCTTGCTTATGTAGATTTCCCCAGCCTGAAGCGTACGATCAAAGATTCCGGGCCGCCGCGAATCGCCTGGACGTCTAGGTCCGCACCTTTAGTTCGAGACCGGGCTTTTCACTTCCACTGAATTACTTTGGCTTCAACACAAGCTTCGAGGTAGTCCGCGACAAGTTCTACGGATAAAGGCCCGTATTCGGCCGACACCGCGTCGCGTATTTCTCCGACGGTCCGCCGGCCATCGACGAAGTTGACGATCTCGTAAGCGTAGAGCTCCGACTGGTCGCGTACATTCAGCAGTTGCGTAGCTTCGCTGTTGATGAGCTTGATTTTCGCGTAGCGCTCCTTACCCAAGCGTGCCAGAAGCACGTTATCATTCTGGTAGGTCAGCGGACCGAACTCGCCGACTCGGATGGGCACACGCGCAGCATTCGTAAAGCCAGCCCACGGTGCGCTAGGTTGAGCTCCACGTGCTCCCCGCAGCTCGGCCTCCGCGTCGATCCACTTTTGGAATCCTGCAGCCTGATCCGCTAATGCTGTGGCTTCGTCCGCATCTGCATCCGCTGCCTCTCCTGTAAATTCGACCAGGGAATGAAGAGTCGCGCGTTCGCGCCACAATGTTTGCTTCAGAAGATTGCGTGCCTCGTACCAGGCAACTTCTGGTTCGAGTTTTGGGTCGTCTACTAGCTGCTGCGCCGATCCAAAGCCCTGTGCAAGACGGGTTTCTGCCTGGGCTGCAAGGGACGGCAGCACGGTCGGCAGTTGTTGCGCCGTCATGCAGGCGTAGACATATCCCGATGCGGCTCCCAGCAAGGCGATACGCCGCAGCTTTGTTGCATCGATTTGATCGAGGCTGTCATGGTCGGTGTGGATGTAAATGTCGGGCCAATCGCGCAAGTAGAGTGATGGAACTGCAATGGTCGAAGAGTCGTAGTCATCGTGGTCGCTGCCGCTCGAATAAGGCGTCACGTCGGCGATAAGTTCGTTGCGAGTGCCTTGATCGCCGGCACGATTTGCAACGATGCCCTCGTCGGCTGGTAAATCTCCCTCGGCATAGCCGGTGGCGGAGGCGCGAATCGTATCGAGAAACACTGCGCCGATATCGGTTACAAAGCTCGGCAACGACCATGGCGTCCCGGTGACGTGAAAGACAGATTTGTTCTTAAATGGATCGCCGCCAACCATGTCCATGTGAATGTTGGCGCGGAGCTGCTGCCTGATCTCTGGATGGGAGGCGAGAAATGCCATCGTTCCTTCAACTTCAGGTCCCCAGGTGAAGCGCAGCGTGCGCCCAGGACGCGGTAAACGGCCCGATTCAATCAAATGTGCTAGCACGCGTGCTGATTCAAGAATGGTGACGCAACCGCTGCCGTTGTCATTTGCTCCCGGACGTTCGTGATCGAGATGGCAACTGTAAACAATTTCTCCGGCGGCGGAGTTCGTGCCTGGAATGGTTGCAGTCACCACCGTCCAGTGACCGGGGCCGACGGTCGCTTTCACGTGCGCGTTCAGCAAGATGGGCTCGCCGCTGCGCAGGCGCGTGCGCAGCGCTTCAGCCGTTTGGCGAGAAACCATGAAGGCAAAGCCTGACGGTTGACGCGCATCCAAATGGCCCCATCGAACGATCGTTGTGTCCAAACCCGACCACGCGGTGGTCTGGTTGGGCATGTCGCTGACGATGCCCGCGGCGCCGTGCTCGGCGACTGCCAATTCCTGCACTCGCGCCAGAACGCCGTCGGCCAAAACGATCTTGCCGCGAACGTCTTTGCCCGTGTAATCGGCCTCGGCGGCGCCGTTGCCGACGTCGACCAATTCTGTTTCGACATCGCCGCTATGACTATAGTCTGCGAGATGTATGGGGTCGGTCTTCCAATCTCCAAGAAGAATGTGCTGCGGACGCACTTCCCACAACCGTGCGTCTTCGACCGTCCAAGCCAGATATGACCGCATTAGGCCGTAAGGCTTGCTACCGTCAATGGGGAACTGCTCGGCATGAGCATCGGTAAGGCCATACTCGCGTGCACGCTGCAAAACGAATTGCGCCGCTTGGTCAAATTCTGGCGTTGCGGGAACACGATGCAGGCCCGTCAAGTAGCGCAGGTTCTCGTAAGGAGCGGCGCCGCTCGATTCATCTCGGAGTACGTTCCATTGCTGAACGCTGAGAAACGGTTGCTGGCCGAGCGCACAAAGCGAACTGAAAATGACAAACAGGCAGATCAAGCGAAGGCTTCGCATAGGTTGAGATAACGAGCATAGCACCACAGGTGTTGCGAAACGGCGGCGGAGCGGTGAAAAAATGTTATTGGGTCGATGCCACCTTCAGTGCGGGTTCGCCTACTTCGTCATGCGATTCACCCTCCAGGCAAACGCGGTGCCACAGTTCAAGATTGAGCAGTCGCCAGATGCGGTCGTAATGATCACGATGCTTCGCGCGATGTTCGTGGAAGAGTTGCTCGATCGCTTCGCGGCGAAAGTATCCGCGATTGAGGCTGCGCGGTTCCAGCAGCATCGCCTGAATCGTTTCGAGTCGCGGCCCCGCCAGCCATCCGCTCCACGGCGTCGGAAATCCCAGCTTTGGCCGATACAGAATCGAATGCGGAAGCAAATCCTCCACAGCCTTCTTCAGGATCCTCTTTCCGGCCAGTCCCTTGATTTGGACTTCGCGCGGAATGCGTGTCGCAAATTCCACTAGCACATGATCGAGAAACGGCACGCGACTTTCGATGGATGCGGCCATGCTCATATTGTCTTGCTTCATCAGCAGCTCTACAAGATATGTCTTGATATCTGTGTAGAGCAGGCGTTGCAGCATTTCGCCGGAGGAGTCGTTCCAGTAATCGAGCACATTCGTGTATGCCGTGCCGGGCGCTGCTTCTCGCATGAAGTCGCTGGTGAGCAATCGGCACTGCTCCGCTTCGCCAAAAGCAGAAAAGAAATTATCGAAGTAAAAAGAGGGCCACGAATTCCCCTCTTTGGCAAGAAAAGTATGTTCGAGTTTGCGGCGCAGCGTTGCGCCGAGCAGGGAAGACGTCGCAACGCCATGGCGCAGTCCGCGCCGCAGAAAACTGGGTACCACGCTGCGGTAAGCGCGATCCATAGCGGCGTTTTTCAGCGTGAAGGCATAACGCGTGTAGCCTGCCAGCGTTTCATCGGCACCCTCGCCCGTCAGCACAACTGTGACTCTTTCGCGGGCGAGCCGGGCAACAAAGTAAAGCGAGATGCTTGACGGCCAGACGATAGGCTCGTCTTCATGCCAGATCAAGTGTGGCAGAGCGCCAAAGAAATCCTGCTCGCTGACCAGCACTTCGTGATGTCGCGAGTGAATGTGTTCTGAGACCGCACGCGCGAACGGCAGTTCGCTGTAAGTCTGCTCAGCGTAACCGACTGAAAACGTTTCGACCGGCTCGCGCCGCAATTTTGTCATCAGCGCGGCTACTGCGCTCGAATCTACGCCACCGCTCAGAAATACGCCAAGTGGCACGTCGCTCATCAGGTGACTATTGACCGCGCCTTCCAGCAATTCGCGATAGCTCCGGACGTAATAACTTTCATCTCGTGATTCGTGTGCCTTCGATGCATCCAGATCCCAGTATTGCCGGATCTCCGGCTTGCCCCTGGTATCAATCGTCATCGTGTGTCCGGGCAGGAGCTTGCGTATCCCGGAGTAAAAGCTTTCTTCGCCCGACAAATATCCAAACGCAAGATACTCTGGCAGCGCCGCACGATTAAACTCAGGACGAATCCCACCGTGTGCCAGTAGCGCTTTAATTTCTGAGCCGAACAGAAGACGTTCCGGTGTCAGTTTGTAGTACAGCGGTTTTATACCCAGGCGGTCACGAGCGATGAATAGAGTTTTTGTATTGCGAGCCCAGATCGCAAAAGCAAACATGCCGCGCAGGTGCTGCACGCAATCCTCGCCATATTCTTCGAACAGGTGGATGACCGTCTCCGTATCGCTGTGCGTGACGTAGCGATGCCCACGCGCGATCAGTTGCTCGCGCAGGGCAAGATGGTTGTAGATCTCGCCGTTGAAGACGATCCATAGCGTGCCATCCTCATTGGAAATTGGCTGATGGCCTCCGGCCACATCGACAATGCTGAGCCGGCGCATGCCAATTCCGGCAGCGCCGTCGGTATAAAAACCTTCGTCGTCGGGGCCGCGATGGCTGATCACTCGGCACATTTCGCGCAATGCCGCGGCGTTTGCCCTCGCGTCCCGTCCGAATTCCAAAACTCCAGCAATGCCGCACATTCAGCGTTTCTCCGCGTAGGTCGACGAACTGGGGTTCGAACTAGGGTGTGAGCTGCGGTTCGAAATATGGTTCGATGTGAGCTCTTCAAACAACGGCGTGACGGAAACCCCACCCGGCGCCGCATTCATCACCGAATCCTGTTTACGCCACTCAAAAAAGCTGCACGGTCCAACGACCTTCATCAGTGGCTTTTGCTGCCACGCCACATACGTTCCGCCGATCAGGACAAGATGGGCGAGTTTCTCATTTTCGATGCGACAATACAGCACTCGAGCATCCGAGGACCAAGGGCCGAAACTCCACGACGCGTCGCCGAGTCTAAAAAAGAATCCGTGACTTTTGTCGGGATAGTCGAGTTCGTAGACCTGCACGCCCGCCAGAGTCATGCTGGCGAATCGTGGTGCGAAAGCCGGCGATTCCAGCCGGGTTGCGCCCGAGCGCGGCACCAGCGCGGTGGCCGTTTCTGCGGGAAGCGCCACTCGCGCATGGCACCGCACCAGCGGCGCGGGTCGCAGCGCACCGTAAGCGGGAGAAAGCAGAGTTCTGCTCACTTCGGTGGATGTCTGCCAGACAGTGTCTGTGGGCACGATCAGGTTCAACCGCGGGTCGGAAGATGCAGCGCTCACTCTCGATATCTCCACTAGCCCAGCTCTAGCTTGAACTTCGAGATCGGGAGCGAAGTGCCAGCGTATTTCGAGTTCATGTTCCGCTCGGCCGACGGCAATGTCACGCACCAACCACAGATCGCCGGCGATCTTCAGCACCTGCCGCCGATGCACTACGGGATCAGCGAGCCGCCGATATCCATTGTGACTGCCTGCGAAGTACGTGAAGCTTGTCCCCACGACCCACTCTTCGGTCTCCGTCGTTGGAATGTTCGTCCACGAAAAAGGTCCATCTGCAACGGCTTGATCCATTCCATCGACGCGCATCGTGTTGTGGGCGCCCGTGCCTCGAAACGTGTCCCGATCTGTCGGATCTTTCGAAATATAGACCCCGCTGCCGGAGTCCACTAGCCAGCGCTTTCCGTCCATTGTCAGCCGAAGACTGAGAGCATCGGCGTGTCCATGTCCCGAGCGGCCGACGCCTTGCGGACCGGCGTCGACAACCATGGTCAGCGCGTAAGGTTGCGCATCCGCCAACACATAAAGGCCGCCATCGGGAAAAGCGAACGAATGCGCGGGAGCATTCGATCCCACTTGCGAGAGCACCTCGACCGCCGGATTTCCAAACAGCCAGATCGCTTCCTCAGTCAGCTGCGCAGAAAACAATTTCTTGCCGTATGTCAGCGTACCGAGTGCCAACGGATCGGTCATGTATTCGGTCTGATTGCGCCGTGGGTTGAACACGCGCCCGCCATCATCGTCGCCGAAGCCTTCCGCCGGACCCGCTTGCCCGAGGGCCTCAATCACATCCAACATGCGTTGCAATACTGCGTCATAAGACCGCGGAACCTGCATTCCATTTCGAGTCGCCAGCAGCCGCGCATACAAAAAAAAGTCGAGCGCATAAACGTGGTAGTAGAGCGATTGCTCAAAATAAACACCATCGGGACGCACTTGCCGCTCAGCCTCTTCCAGCACAATGCGCCATCCTGTTTCCTTCCAGCGGGCGGCCCTCGGCATTTGCGGATACAAAGTACCCAGGAAAAATAGCGCAACCGCTTCCCCGAGCAAATGCGTGTTCGGAGAAAAATAAGTGGACAGATAACGCTCGATGTAGCGTCCGTGAAAGGCAAGCGCAGGCAGAAGATCTGAGCGCAAGTCGGCGTATGCCGGAGTTTCGGCGAGCAACTGGTCCACCCAGATCCACGACAGGCTGCGAAAGGCGATCTCGAGTGAGCTCCCCCAGTTGATCCCCAACGGATACGGATTTGCCTTAATCCAGCTTCGCCACTGCGCCACCAGTTCGCGGACATACTGGTCGTTCCCGGTCAGCAGCCAGGCCTTGGCCAGCATTACAAGATGCTGGTGCCGATTCAGTTCCCAGGTAACCTTGTGATCACCGACCACCGCGAAATCAAGAAAAGGAATCTTGAACCACGGATCGAGCGGTGCACGCTTGCCATGAACCCGATCGAGGTGCCAGTCGATCTCCTTGAGATTGCTGCTGCCGTAGTCGAGATTTTCATAGCCCAGCAGGCGAAAACGATGGGCGCAGATCTCGTCGGCTTCGCGCAGAATTTCAGCTGCGACATCAGGCAGATGTTTACCTAATAAGCCCGCGCGATCTGATATCTCATCCGCAGTAAAGAAGAATCGCCCGGGTCGTCTGGCCGGAGTTGCGCTCATCCGAACCGTCGAACTTCGCGCGCCCATCCGATACATGAGCAGATCGCTTCGCTTGTGGAATTCCTGCCCGGCGCGCACCAGTACCTCCTCCCAGCTCATATGGGATATGCGGGCCAACTTGCTCTGCCGTCCAGAAGCCATCAGATTCCTTTTATCTTACATGCTGAAAACGCCAGTCTCGACACACCGGTTACTGTTGATACTGACCCGGCCACCATCCCGATCCGCCCCTAACTGGTGGGCGTTTTATGATTGAAATTGAGGGTAATTTGACCCATCGAGTTCCCACACGGTGGAAATAGTTGTCCACTTCTTGCCCAACTCCTTAGCTGCACTCTCACCGCTTTTTTGGTATCACCTGTAAGCGATTGAAACTAAAAATGTTAACTCCAATTCCCGAGGACGATTGACTTCTCAATGGCGAGGCGTTTGCTATCGCTTAATGAGGGGTTGGTATAGTTTGAGGCGGGAATAGTGCCTCGCCCCGAATAAACCGGATACTAGGAGAATTCGCTTGAGCTTGTCCGTCAGCGTTTTTGGGTTGGGATATGTCGGCTCGGTCTCGGCCGCCTGCTTCGCGTCTATGGGCCATAAAGTCATTGGCGTCGACGTGAGCCGCCCCAAGGTCGAAATGTTGGATTCGGGCCGCACCCCGATTATCGAAGCGCGGATGACCGAAATGGTCGCCGAAGCGCGTCGCGCCGGCCTTCTGCGAGCGACAACCGACGCCACTGCCGCCGTGCTGGACTCTGAAGTTTCGTTTGTCTGCGTAGGAACGCCGAGCCTGAAAAATGGCAAACTCGACCTGAGCCATATCGAGAGTGTTGCACGGGAAATCGGCGCAGCCATCCGCCAGAAGAAATCGCCACACGTTTTTGTTCTGCGCAGCACGGTACTGGCTGGAACAACGGAAACGGTTGTGCTGCCGATCCTCGAAAAGGAAAGCGGCAAGAAATGCGGCCAGGACTTCACCGTCTGCTATAACCCCGAGTTCATGCGGGAAGGCAGCGCGGTCGCTGATTTCCTCAATCCGCCTTACACCATTCTTGGAGCGAGCGACACGAACCATCTGGCCCCGCTGCGCGAACTCTACAAGAACACTCCCGGCACGTTGTACGAGACGACGATTCCCGTCGCGGAAATGGTTAAGTATTTCTCCAACTGCTATCACGCAGTGAAGGTCGGTTTTGCCAACGAAATGGGTACGATGTGCAAACATCTCGGCGTCGATGCGCAGGAAGTCACGAAGATCTTCACCAGCGACACGAAGCTGAATATTTCGGCGGCATATCTTTCGCCGGGCTTCGCCTTCGGCGGTTCGTGCCTTCCGAAAGATTTGCGCGCCATCACCTATAAAGCCAAGGAACTCGATCTCAAGTTGCCGTTGCTCGAATCCCTCATGCCGAGCAACGCCGAACACGTCGATCGCGCCCTTGAAATGGTGCTGAGCACGGGTAAAAAGAAAATTGCGCAACTTGGTCTGAGCTTCAAAGCCGGTACCGACGATCTGCGGGAGAGTCCGCAGGTGCAGTTGATTAAGCGGTTGATGGGTGAAGGCCTCGAGGTGAAGGTTTGGGACGAGGATGTCTCACTGGGACGCCTCGCTGGGTCCAATCGACAGTACATCGAAGAGGTCATTCCACACATCGGATCGGTGCTCTCTGCCGACTTTGAAGCTACGCTGAGCGCTGCCGAAGTCGTGATCCTGGGGAACAAGTCGGCAAGCAAAGATCAGTTGGCAAAGTATCTTCGTCCAGAGCAGATTGTGATTGATCTGATTCATCTCGATAAGGCGCGGCGGCCACAAGGCGTTCGAAGTTACGAAGGAATTTGCTGGTGAGACTTGCGGGATATTCTCCGCAGAGAGGATTCGGCCGCGTCTGAACGGGCGAGGCAATCCTAGCGCCTCAAGGAGCTGTACGGGCAAAAAGCATGAAGTTTTATCCGATTGAACTCAAGTCGGCCGACTGGAAGCGACTCGATAGTTTCGCTGACCGCACCGTCTTTCAGACGCGCGAATGGCTGCAATTCGTCGCTGAGGCGCAGAATGCGCAGCCCGTTCTGGCCGAACTCCGTGATAAAAATGACGTTTTCGGATATTTCAGCGGCCTCGCATTCTCAAAGTTCGGCATGAAAGTTCTGGGAAGCTCGTTCCCCGGTTGGACGACTCCTTATATGGGTTTCAATCTCGCTCCGGGCGTCCCTCGCCGTTCGGCCCTTGAAGCCCTTGAAAAGTTCGCGTGGGACGATCTCAAGTGTCTGCATCTCGAAGTTTCTGATCCAAACTTTACCTTTGAAGACGGCGAGAATACTGGATTCAAGACGGAACACTACGCGTCTTACCGCACCGATCTGACGTGTTCAGAAGAAGAAATATTCAACGGCATGGAGAGCGCGTGCCGGAGATGCATCCGCAAAGCAGAAAAAAGTGGCCTCAAGATTGAAGAGGCCCATGACCTGGCATTCGCCGACGAATATTACGAGCAGCTCAAAGACGTTTTTGCCAAACAGTCTCTTGTTCCCACTTATTCTGTCGAGCGAGTCCGCGCGCTTGTTCGCAATGTCGAACCGACGGGCAACGTTTTACTGCTTCGGGCGCGCGATCCGCAAGGGAAGTGCATCGCCAGCGGAATTTACCCTGGCTTCAACCAGCTTGCAGAATTTTGGGGTAACGCGAGTTTTCGGGCCTATCAGAACCTCCGGCCCAACGAGGCGTGCCACTGGTATGCGATGCGCTACTGGAAAACGCGAGGTATCACGATCTTCGATTGGGGCGGCGAAGGTGCCTATAAAGAAAAATACGGATGCAAGCCGCATCGCGTGCCGTGGTTTACTAAGTCCCGGTATCAGATCGTCGGAAAGTTGCGCGATGAGGCGCGCAACATGTTTGCGCGCAAACAAAGATTTCTTGGATGGCTGCAAGGCAATCGTTCTGCCGCCGAACGCACTCCGGCGGAAGAATAGGATTATTAAGGGGAAGCATCGATGGCATTGCTCGTTCGCAGGGCATTCCGGCATCTATCTCGGGTTAGCGATGTGCTGTTTCGCCGCACATTGCTCGAACGCGAAATTACTATCTTTGAAGACGACATCTTTCTTGCGTCGTACCCTCGTTCCGGCAACACCTGGACGCGCTTCCTTGTCGGCAATTTCGTCAACCCAAACGAACCGGTTACTTTCCTCAACGTTGAGCGTCTTGTTCCTGATATGTACAAGACCTCTGACTGGGTTTTGCGCCGTCTTCCTCGGCCCCGCGTGCTCAAGAGCCATGAGTGCTTCGACGCTCGGTACCGGCGTGTCATCTACATTGTCCGCGATCCGCGCGATGTAGCGATTTCCAATTATCACTGGGAAATGAAGCTGCGTTCCATTCCAGACGGTTGTCCTATTGAGGAATTCGTTCCCCTCTGGATGGACGGCAATTTCTGGCGCCGTATCGGTTCGTGGGCCGACCACGTTAATAGCTGGCTGGCAACGCGGCAGGGACACGACAATTTCCTGCTGATGCGCTACGAAGATCTGCAGGCAAATCAGCGGAGCGAACTTGCGCGCGTGGCGCGATTCATGGGGCTCACGCCCGATCCGCAGCGAATCGATCAGGCCATCGAACAAAGCTCTGCCGCCAACATGCGAAAAATGGAGGAAACCCAAGGAAAAAAATGGGTGGCTACATTCCACACGCGAAGCGACAAGCCATTCGTCCGCAAAGCATCATCCGGCGGATGGCGAGCGATTCTCCCCGAAAAGACCGTCGCGCACATGGAGGCGCATTGGGGCCCCCTGATGAAGCAATTAGGCTATAAGCTCTCCAGCGAAGCCGAGAAGGAACCATCCGAAACTGTTCATGCGAACCAGTAATGTAGTTGGAACCTGCGCTCTCTAGAAATTGCCCGGCAGCCCATCTCCATCGGCTCGAGTCAGATGCATTCGCGGCCGAATGTCTTCAAACGGCGCGAGCGCCTCGGCGAGCTTCTTTGAAGCCGCAAAAATAAAATTCGATGGTCCTGTCATATAACCCGCAGCCTTGAACGCCTCGCCCCAATCGTGATGGCTCTGATTGCTCAGAATCAGGTCAAAGCCCTCTCGCTCGAGTGTTTCAGTTGCGCTGCGTACGACCGAAAACCATTCTCCTGGAAGCGCGAAGCAGTCGACCACCGAACCGACCCGAAGGTTGCCGTATTTAGCGTCTTTGCGTCGCTCACCGACGACGGCCCACCCAATCACGCCGCCATTACGCGTCAGCACGATGCGCGTGAAGTGCGTTTGCGCCGCAGGATACAGAATGCTCAATGCTTCGGCATCACGTACTGCCGTGAAAGAGCGAGATTGGCGCGTCTGCTCCCAAAGAGCTTGCAGGCTCGCAGCGACATCGATCGATTCAAAGCTTGCAACTTGACTGCACTCCGCCGCAGACGAATGTGGGGCCGTCAGCGCGCGATATCCCTGAAATAGTTTCGACCCCACCCATCCCGCGCCGCTGTAGGCCGCTAGGTTCAGCAGAAGCCTTCGCGGCGTCGATCCGCGCAGAGTCTGCATATTTCTCAGAAAACGCGAAGGATTCACGACCCGAAAGAAGAATGGAACCGGACAATGGGCCCATCCCAGACGAATCAGCATCTTCGGCAAAGGATTATCGTAGCCGCCCATGCCGAGGCAATAAAGAAGCGGTGCGCGCTGCATCGCGTCGCGCAATAGCAAAGTTCCAACCACTGCGTGAGCCTTGTTGACGACGCCCTCAGACAGGGGGTGATGGTAGTAGCCGATCGAGCGCACCTGTCCGTCGGGAAAAAAGAAATCCTGAGTTTTCAGTGCGTAACCGCCGCGCACGACGCCATCGTCAATCGCGACAAAAAAATCGTTGTATATTCGGGAATTTGTCACCCCGGGCAACCAGCGCGGCTCGGCCCAGCGATAAAACACCATGTTCTCGTCCGCGCCAGCCTGACGGAGCCGCTGATTGAATTCCGACACCGCGGGCTCGTGTTCCGCGCGATAGGGCTGTATGGTGATGGCCATGAATCAGGGGCTGGTCGGAATCAGCCTTAGACAAATATTGCGATAATGGTAAACGAAGGACCCACGCAATCATTGTTACGCCAGAATGCATGGGGTCTTCGCTTCGCGAAGGATAAAAATGACAATAGTAAAGACTTAGCGAGCGGCGGATCGCAGTTTTTCGACCAGCGCCACCACTGCGCCAATATTCTTCATCTGCTCGATATCTTCGGGCTCGAGCTGCACGCCAAATTTTTCCTCGATCGCGAGAACCAGGTTCAGATGTTGTATGGAATCCCAGTTCTCAATCGTTTCCGGCGAAGATTCGTCCGTGATCTTGCCCGTCGGAACTCCAAAAATATCGCTGGCAATACCGCGCACCTGCTCAAACGTGCTCGCCGTCAATCTTTTCCTCCCGCACCAGTTGTTGTGATCAGCCGCTCGCCTTCAGCTTAATCCATTCGGGACAGCGCAACGTGGACCGCTTGAGATCGAGCGCCCAGAGCGACCCGGTGCCATTGCTTTCTTGCCGCTCGAATCCATGCTGTTCGTAGAAATCGCGCGCCGGAACATTTTTCTTGGTTGGCAGAAACCATCCTACCAGCTGCTTGCGACCCCGTTCGGCAGCACTTTCGGCAAGATGTGCGAGCAGCGCCGTCTCGACGGTTCGTCCAATAACGCGGCAGCTCAGCAGAAAAGTATCGATGTCGCACTGGTCGCCTTCGTCATGCGCAATCGCCACCCCAACCAACCCATGATCGCCGAAACGATCGCGCACTCGTATCGAAAATATGCGCCACCCGGGCTTCTTCGCCATCTCTGCGATTTGTGGCTCAGTATAGCGCCGCGTCGTCAGGTTGAACTGATTGGTCTTTTGCATCAGTTGCACGATGCGAGCCAAGTTCAGTTCAGACACAGGCTCGAGTTCCGCTTCTTGCTCGAGGTAACGAAAGAAATCTTCTTTCGATTGAAAATTCTGCTCCGCAGTACTACGCTGTTTTTGCGCGGCATACATCTCGGTCCGCTGTTTGTCTTCGGACGAAAGCGACAGCCGCTCGAAGGCCGCACAATTCCGGACCGCGGCCGCGTACTCCAACGGGCTCTTCGGCAGATCAACGACCATAACGTCTGGAAGTGCACCACGCACCTGCTCCCGCTCAAACGGATTGTCATCGACGAAGGCTAGCGCATCGATACCGACATTCAGCTCCTGCGCAATTTCGCGGAGGTTCTGCGCCTTATCGGTCCAATTGATGCGCATCGCTGCGAAGTGTCTTGCACGTACCAGCATCCCAGGATGCTTCTCCAGAGCCTCCATCGCGTCGTCAGGATTATTTTTGCTGCATACAGCAAGAAGAATTCCTCTACGCCACAGATCGAGCAGCGCGCGATGGAGAGCCTGGTATGCCACGCCCGGATATTCTGGACCGACTTTGATGCCGGCCATTCCGTCTTCGCCGATCACGCCGCCCCAAAGCGTGTTGTCCAGGTCGACGACCAGAACCTTGGCGATGCGACCGCTCAGCGGCACGATAAACTTTATCCACTCACGCGCCATGTCCAGAAGATGGTTCGCCGAAATCGGAAGCCGCGCCGTCAGCCACTTGCGCTCATCGTGCCAATGCGCGCTGCCGTGACGCGCCACCAGCGCGTCGTAGTCGAGTACATACACCCCGGGGAGTCCTGAAGCAACGCGGCGCAGCTCGCGATTGATCTGACGAATCAATCCACACTGTCCCGTTTCAGATTGGTCGTCGAGAACACCGAAGCCCGGAAACGTCGGACGCTCCAGGGCATGCACAATCAGTGCCGCATGGCTATTTTTTCGAAACGCTCCGATCCACTGCTCGTAGCTGTGAATCACGCGCTCGGCGGCTGATTGTGCCCCCTGTGGCGTCAGATCCGCGAAATTGCGCCACAGTTCGGGCGCAGCCTCATCCGCGCGCACCGCGAGCACAACTGCACTAGGCGCGAAGCGGTAAAGCGAACTTCCATCGTCAAGCAGGTCTTGCACGTACGTATTGAAATCGCCAACGTGGATTTCGACATCGACACCGTAGGCGAACGCCTCCGCGCGTAGGAGTGGCACAATCGGCTCGACTGTAAATGACCGCAAAATCGCTAACTTGAATTTGGTAAGACTGAGTTTGTCGCCAGTCTTCTTGCGCAACTCATCGAGCCTCGATGTGACAAAGCTCGCCGTACCCGACGCGGGATCGCGCCGCCAAAGCCCGGCTAAGCGACGCGCGGCGAGATCGTAAGCGCCTTCGACGATCAGGTGATCAACATCAGCCCGCAGGTTCGCAGGATGGCGTTCGCCAGGCGTCGAACTGGAATTCGAATCGGAGATCCCCATTAGAAGTTTGTAATCAGTGTTCCAGATACTCAATCAGCAAACGGTTTTTAGTGTAAATCCAGGCAATGCGGCGTCCGCCGAATGCGACTGCCGGTGTCGGCTGTCGCGCAATGAGAGCACCGAGAGAACGGGCATCGCCGAGAGCTTGCCCCAGATCGTCGACGACATAGCACACGTGGTGCAGTCCGCCCCCCTTGGCGGCAAAGGAATGAACCGGGGATTGATCATCTGCGGGTTCCACCAGTTCCCAGAGAGGGTCACCCTCACGCCGGCTCTGCAAAAATGTTACACGCACTCCCTGTTTGGGATCATGAAATACCTGTTCATCCCACTCCGCCTGCAAGGCGCTCGCAAACCCCTGCGCTGAATTCTCTATCGAGGTCACGACAAAGCCCACGTGGTGAAACGCGCCATGCGGCTGCCAGGTTAAGGAAATTGTTTTCATCACTAAGAGCGCATCACGCTTAGAGCACATCGCGTTTTCTGCAGCCTTATTCGTCTTTGGTCTTCGCGCCCGGCGTCGCATCTGGCCGCGGGTCCGATTCCGCAATTCCCATTCTGCCCCGATCGGCGATGCGGGCCAGAGGAGTTTCCGATTTCAGCCAAAGTTTGAAGTCGAAATATAACGGATACAGAAAATTCATGAAGCGCACGGGCAATGACGAACGCAGTTCTGTACGCGGTGTTTCAACCTCATACCCGGTTTCGACCAGCAGATTTCCGATGCTTGACTCGATGTCGCGGACTTGCCCCAATGTGAACATGCGCTTCCAACGGCCGACCGTGGCGGCTTCCGTCTCTTTGCCGTCGCCTCGAAACGACGAATTCGGGTTGTGTACCGAGCCCAATGCAACTTGCTGAATTCGGTCGTAATCCAGATCGTGGTCAACAAATTTACCGATCCGCGCCAGCGTCTCGCGCGGTTTCTCCACAAGTTGCTCGTAGTGCACTTCCATGTAGTCGCCGCCCAATGCCTGCCCGTAGCGGCGCCCTTTGCTCACAATCCATCGCCAGAAAATCGCCGGGACGAGAAACGCACGCGCCCGATCCCACGGCAGCGCACGAATCCATCCGATGCGGTGTAATGAAGCAGTAACATCGCGACCATCGCGGATAATATGGATCACAAGCGCATCGGGAATCAACTTCTTGATCAGCGGAAGATAGAGCAGGTGGAGCGGCGTCGATTCGGCCCATCGATCCGCACCTTGCCTGCGGGCAATGGCTTCCATCACAATGCGCAGGAAGTCGCCGGCATTGCGGCAATCTTGCATTACCCGCTCATCGATATCTTTGGGCTCGAGTCCAGTGCGCTGAAACAGCTTACTGGTGTAGTACTCGTCTAGCAGTTGACGCCGATTTCTGCGGTGGGCCAGATTGCCGAAGCGCAGCCCGAGCAGATTGAAGGCATTGCTCTCGGCGTGATAAACGGCGAATCCCCCAGCGGAGAGCAGCGTGTGGTACAGAAACTTTGTGCCCGAACGTCCGCAGCCCAGCACAAATACCGGTGCCTTCGATCGAATGCCGCGAGACATATTCGACTGATCCGCCCGCTCAGTATCGACCACGGTATTCGCGTTGCCCATCGATCCGATCCGCGAGGCTGTTGTTGTCGGGTTCATGATGATCTGTCTCAGTCCTTAGGATCGGACCGATTAGGATCGGACCGATTCCGCCATCTGTACTGGTTCGTCTTCGAGTTCGAGCGCCGACATGTTGGCCAGTCTTCCCACTGGCGTATGCAACTTCAACCATAGCTTGCCGCCCAGAAATGCGGGATACATCCTGCGCATCCCTAACTGCCTCATGCCGCAATGACGTTCGGATTCAGGCAAAGACAGTTCGTACCCGTTTTCCTCGAGACAATCACCTACCGTTCCTTCAATCGCGGCGACGTCGGTCTGCGCCAATCGCTCTTTCCATCGGCCCAACGGATTGAGTTTCCCTCTCCCGCCCTCTTCGCGAAACGAAGAGTTCGTCTCCGATAACCGGCCCAAGCCAGTGCGCTGGATGCGGTCGTATTCCAAATCGTGATCGAGGAATATGCCTAATCTCCCCAACGTCTCGTGTGGGCTCGTGACCAGATCCTCGTAGCGAATCTCGATGTAGTCCGCAGGAAACTTGCGTCCATGCGCGCGACCTTGGTGAACCATCCATTTCCAATATAGTGACGTCGCCACCAGGCTGTCAGTTTGGCCGCGATCCCAGGGCAGAGGTGTGAAGCCGCCCATCTTTTTAAGCGAAAGCGCAATGTCGCGTCCGTCGCGTATGATGTGCACAAACAGGGCGTTAGGTATGTCACGTTTGACCCGTTCCACGTGAAGCACGTTGTCAGGATCGTAAACAGCCCAACGCTGCACCTGCTGGTTTTCGGCAATCGTATTCATCACGATGCGAATAAAGTCGCCGCCGCTGCGGCATTCGTTCAGGATGCGCGCTGACAACTGGTGGGCATCAAGTCCGGTACGGCGAAAACCCTTGCTGCGGAGCCACGTGGCCAAAATTTTCTCGCGATTTGCTCGATTCCCCATGGAACCAAAACGAGGAATCAGAATCTTGTAAATCGGCAAGAAACCGCGGTAAATGGCAAACCCGCCCGAAGATAGCAACATGTCGTAGAGCAGATTCGTCCCAGAACGGTGGCATCCCATCACGAAGACAGGAGCATGTTTGCGATCGCTGAGGCTGGCCGTGGGCACCTTGAAAAATCTTATCACGCGAGCCGGATCGATCCATTTGAAACCCTTGTGAAAACAAGGGTTACCGAAGTCATGGAAATTTTTTCGTTGGTCGCTTCACAAACCATGAATTTTCTCGAGAATTCATCGACAATGATTACAGAAAATAATTACAGAAAGAAAAAGGTCCGCGGCGAACCGCGGACCCTAGGAAAGGGAAACTTCACTCTAGCTAAAACCTATTCGACGTTGGCTAGGGCCTGGTTGAGTCCGACAATGTCGGCGCCAAGATCCTTGCCGTCAGTGCCCTTGTTCTTATAGGGACTGCTCGACTGCAACTCGTAATTTCCACCGTCGCCGTTGTTGTAGTTGACGAATTGAACGTCATTGACCGTCTGCGGGAACATGTTGTTCGACGGCCAGGTCGACGGGGGAAACGCCGGTGGAGTCGCAATCAGGCCGTTGTTGCCGAACGTATAGGTAGTAAAACACTTGTTAATGCTGGTGACCGGCACGTCTTCGTATGCGCAACTATCCTTGCCACCGCCCGTGTTCCATACCGGATGCTGCGCTGTAACCGCCATGTTGTTGGTGAACACCAACCCATACATGGGCGCCGTTTTTACCGTGTTTCCCGTAATCATCATGTGGCCGTCAGTGTCCGGAAATGCAGTCACGTGGTTGATGGTGACGGTATTGAGCGGATTCTTCGGCCATCCATTCATGATCTCAAAGGCCGTCCCGCCACCCACGTACTTCGTGCTGAGATCGTCGAGCACTACGTCGTGAATGCTCCAGCGAGTTCCCGCCAGCGCCGGCGCCCCGCCGCTACCGTTTCCAGATAGCACAGTCGCCATCTGGATACCACCTCCAGCGTGGGCGACGTGTACATATCGAATTGTTACATCTGTTACCTGGCACAGAGGGCAAACGTTCTGACCACTCTGAGAATGCTGATTCTTGGGTGTCAGCAAAATGCCGTAGCCGGTTTGGCTGAAGCCTCCCCAGCTGTTTTCCATGAGATTGGCCTCAACCAGCACGCGAACTGCGTTCTTCAGTTCCATGTGATTCTTGACGATAAAGGGATTGCCGTTCGGTCCGCCCACAAATGGCGTATTCCCCTTCATCCATTGCCACGGCTTCCAGAAGTGATTGTCCGCGATCGTGATGTCGGTGGGCGTTAACGTTGCCGCTCCGCCGCCGAACATTACTGCCTCACCGGACGCTTCGAGGAAATTGTCCTGGATCTTGTAGGGACCATCTTGCGTGTCGCTGGTACCGCCAGCGATCGCATGTGAATCGATACACTCACCCGTTGCGGCGATGCAATGGAAATCGCTAAAGTAGGAATCGACGACTGCGGCGTTCGTCATGCCGTTCAGATTTACGCCGTCGTGAGTCTCGTCCTGTGTCTGCCCGTGCAGCCAGGAGCGATCGATCACGATATGATCGGCCGTACCTTGCCCCGAGATCAGCCGCGCCGTTCCCGGAGTTCCAACCGGACGAGTCACTTCCAAACCGAGAAAGCGGTAGAAGTTCGCGCCGTTGGCAAGTTGGAATGGCCCGTCTCCGCGGGTCTGAATCTGAACTTTGGCCATGACGTTCGTCGGATTGCTGCACGCGTATTGCGGCCTTCCCGGCAAAGATGCGACTCCCGCATAGCACGGCGTGGCCCGCTCTCCTTCCGCCGGCAAAGCGCTGTCGGGAGCGCTCGTCCGGATGATGATCCAATGGTTGACGTCGCAGTTCTTCGCCGGCACGGTGAACTGGCCGGTAAAGGTTGCGCCCGCCTGAAGCTGGATCACGTCACCGCACTGCGCGTTATTGAGTGCTGTTTGCAGGTTGCCGCCCGCATTTACCGTGATGACTGACCCCGGCGCGGGTGTATCCGCCATGCTGCTGGCGACCGTTGCAATCGGCAGTTGGGCCGGACCGTCGTAACCGCTGCCCGCGGTAACGGTGACGCTGAAATTACCGGTTGTTGTCTTGCCGCTGGCATCGGTGACCATAACTGTAAAGCTGGAAGTGCCGACAGCGGTCGGTATTCCCGTGAGATCACCATTTGCACTTAGAGTGATTCCCGAAGGAGGATTACCGCCGGAGATGCTCCAACTATAAGGAGTGGTTCCGCCGGTCGCGGAAAAAGCGACACTATAAATTGCCCCTTGCTGAGCTTGGGGAAGGCTTTCAGTCGTAATCTGTGGTGCTTGGTTGTTGACCGGATCAACCGTAATTGTTGCGCTCGCCGACTTCGTCGGTTCGGCGCTGCTGGTAGCGGTTACCACAGCCTCAGTTTGCGATTGAACGGTTGGTGCGGTATAAAGACCATTGACATTAATGGACCCCGTTGAAGCCGTCCATGTCACTGCTGTATTAGACGTTCCACTCACCGTCGCGGTGAACTGTTCTTTCTGGTTCTCAACTAAAGTTGCACTCGCTGGGGTCACGCTGACCTGAACATTACCTTGACTGCCGGCGCCGGCGATGCTAACGGCGAAATTCTTGCTGCCCTCTTCAAGGCGTGGAGAATCGGTCACGCTGATTTCGAAAACGTAGTTGCCCGGCGTGGTCGGGGACCCCGCTAATGTGCCTGTGACCGGGTTCAAGCTAATACCCGGAGGCAGCGTGCCCGTTTTCACCGAGAAATAGTAGGGCGAGTTTCCGCCGCCAACTGCGAGCACCGCATTGTAAGGTTGATGAACCGCGCCGGCAGGAAGAGATCCGGACAGGCTCAAGCTCTTCTGCACCGTGTTCTCAGTGACGGCTGCTTGCGCCGCACCACACGACGTGGCGACCACACACACTGCCAAGAGAAGCAGCACGACGCCGAGACTCTGCCAAAGCCCCGGAAGATATTTGCGATCAAATTTAAAGAGTTCGTCTTCTGTCTTAACCGCCAGCGACGATCCAGCCATGTGAGCCCTCGACCTTACGAAGTGGGGGACTAGTCGATTGTCCTCATGCTGAATCTATCGAGATGAATGCGGCGTTCCCAGATACCAGAAGTTCATTCCGCACGCATTAGTACATGAGAGATCGACATGTACAGATTCGCGGGCGTGAGTGTCCACCAGTGTTTCCGCGACAAGCCACCTTAAAACCGGCGCGGGACGTGCGGTTTGGACGATCGAGCGACTAGTAATAAGGTCGACAGGGGCAAGAAAGGGATGACGTTACCAAAATAACCGTCGGGATGTTACTTGCGAGGTTCTCCCAGTAAGAACGAGCGCAATCGATCGTAGGCAGTATTTCCCAACAGGCGCTGTACCCCGTGACGCGTTTGATGTTGCATGCGTTTCTTCCACAATCCGTGGCCGCGACACGTATTGCTGAACTCTTCTATGGTCAGATCGCGCAACATGGCTACGCGGCCGAGTTCGTAGAGGTCGGTGTCCGGTGAGTTCGCGCGAAACTGACTGTTGGCAACAGTTTTGAATCCAGCCTCGCGCGCCATCTGCAGCGCGCGGGCGTCGTAGCGCCCTCCGGGACAGGAAAAATGTTCGATCGGATGTTCGACGATGGCTTCAATCTGGAGTTTCGCATCGACAATTTCGCGCCGCAATTCTGCTTCGGTGAGGTCAGAGAGATAGGGATGCGTCATCGAATGACAGCCGATCTGGAAACCGTGTGTATCGAGATCTCGGACCTGACGGGCATCGAGGTAGCCGGGCGTGCCTAGGAATCCGGCGGTGGCATAGAAGGTAGCATTGAAGCCGAACTCGCGAAGCACCGGTGCCGCTGCGAGAAGGTCAGTCTCGCAGCCATCGTCAAACGTGATGCACACACTCGGCTCGGCAGGATAGCGAAGTGCTTCGCTAACGTTCAGCCCGCGCCAGCCCTCTCGCTTCAGCCAAGACATCTGGCTCCGAAAACCTTCCACTGGCAAAATGTAGCGGACGTAACCGGGCTCGGACTGGCAAAGCTTCCGCCCAGTGAGTTCCAACTCGTGATACATCAGGAACACGATGGCGGATGCAGACATGATGCTTTTGAAATTACGACGGCTTTTCTGTGCCGACTGTTTGCGAATGCCGGTCGAGCATGGCAAGCAGTGGATCGCGCAGAAATGGGCCGCCTGCCAGCAGACCTGAGATCAGCGGATTTTTCTGATTGCAGCGCAAAGCGGAATTATCGAGCTTCAGAACCCATCCTCCAGCACTTTCAACCAGAGCCGCGCCGGCGGCCACGTCCCACTCATTTTTTGGAACCAACGTGAAGGTAAGATCGGCACGGCCAGCCGCCACCAACCCGAGTTTGTAGGCGACCGAGCCCATCGGACGAATGTTAAACTCGGCGGCCTCAAATTGCTTCCACTCGCCGCGCTTCACTTCGCTGCGGCTGGCAAGTACGAGCGCGCCATGCAGGTCTTTGCGCTGGCTCGGCTGTGCGGGCGCGCCGTTGTAAGTCACGCCGGTGTCGCGAGATCCGAGAATGAGTTCGTCCGTCGCCGGATTGCAGATGCCACCGGCAATGGGAATCCCGTTCTCAACCATCGCAATCGAAACGCAAAACTCTGGAATGCCTTGCACGAATTCGCGCGTTCCGTCGAGCGGATCGACAACCCAGACACGCTCTCTGTCGAGCCGTGTGAAGTCATCGACCGTTTCCTCTGAAAGCCAGCCTTCGCCCGGGCGAAGAAGTTCCTTGCGCAGAACATCGTCGACCGCTCGGTCGGCTTCGGTCACGGGGTCGTGCCCCACCTTGTATTCGGTCTCGATAGCACCAGGAGTAAAGCGGTTGAGGACGTCCCGCGCCGCTTCGAGGCCGGCATGGATGCGTTCTAGGATCTCCCGCGAATTCGAAGAGGGCGACATTCAATCTCCGTAATGGTTTCTGCCACACAATCTCTGCCACACAACGCCATTCTTGACTCAATTCGTTGCTCAACTGACCATCGTCCTGGAAACCGTGTCCTGCCGTTCATGCCCACAACATACGCGCGCCGGTCATTAACAGAACCGTACATAGGATTCTTCTAAGCCATAGCACAGGCACTCGTGTGCTCAAATGGGAGCCCAGCATGCCTCCCGGGATCGACCCGATCAGAAGCGAGACGACAAGTTGTGGATCGACGTTGCCGGCCCGCCAGTGCAACAGACTGGCTACACCGGTCAGAATCACCGCGTGGGCGATGTCCGTGCCGACCATGATCTTTGGCGCGAATGAATAAAACAAAAGAAGCAACATCATGATGATGCTGCCCGATCCTACTGAAGTAATGCCGACCAGGAATCCGCCGACGAGTCCAATTACGCTCATACCGGCGAAAGACTTCATGGTGGGGTTGCGCTTGGCAAGATGTTCTTCAATCCTCCCTTGAAACAGCAGCAACATCGGAATCAAGACCAACAGTAATCCCACCGCCGACTTTATGAAGTCATTGACGCCGCTGCCGTAGACGTGGCGCAAGTGCACAAGAAGGGTAACACCGAGGTAGGAGCCTGGGACGCTCCCGACGGCCAGCGCGAGAACGACCTTCTTCCGCACCGTGCCTTTGCGCACGTGCATGATGCTGGCGGGAATCTTGGTGAAAAAGTTAAAGAGCGCATCGGTACCGACGGCAATAATGGCGGGAACGCGCAGGCCAAAGATAAGTATGGGCAACAGCAATACGCCGCCGCCCAAACCCGTCAAACCGATCAGCGTTCCCACGACGAAGCCGATCAGCACCTTGAGGAGCAATAATTCCATGCCGTCTTTCGATCTAATAAGCTCTCGATTCTCTTTCTCAGTAAAGCAGACCCAAGTCAAGGATCAGAGAATCGAAAATTGAGAACTGCGGACCGCTTTTCTACCCGTTACCGTTGGCTCCCACAAAGCCTTCACGCTCGAGGTGCAGAATAATGGTCTGCGCCGCCTCCTCCGGACTCAGTTTGGCAGTGTCAATCACCACTTCGGCGTCGGTCGGCGCCTCATACGGATCCGAGATGCCGGTGAACTCCTTTACGATGCCGGCCCGAGCCTTAGCGTACAGCCCTTTTCGATCGCGCTGTTCGCACACTTCAATCGGAGTAGCCGCGTGGACCAGAATAAATCCTCCGAATGGCTCAATCATCTGCCGAACCGCTTTGCGTGTGGCCTGATAAGGAGCAATCGGAGCGCATATTGCAATGCCTCCGTTCTTGGTGATTTCCGACGCGACATAGCCAATCCGGCGAATATTAATGTCGCGATGTTCTTTGGAGAACCCGAGTTCACTCGACAGGTGCTTGCGTACCAGATCGCCGTCAAGCAGCGTAACCGGACGTCCGCCCGTCTCGAGGAACTTGGTGATCAGGGCGTTGGCGATCGTCGACTTGCCCGATCCCGAAAGCCCGGTAAAGAAGATGGTGACGCCCTGCTTGTGACGTGGCGGATAGCTGCGGCGCAATTCCTGCACAACTTCCGGATACGTAAACCACACGGGAATGTCGCGGCCTTCATTAAGACGCTGCCGCAACTCCGTACCCGAAATGTCAAGCACCTTGGCTCCCTGCGGCACTTCATCGGCCGGAACGTAACGGTCTTCATTCTGCAGATACACCATCATCTGGAACGGAACCATGGTTACGCCCATTTCTTTTTCATGTTTCTTGAACAGCTCCTGCGCGTCATAGGGCCCGTAAAATGGTTTACCGTCCGTGTCTTTACCGGGTCCGGCGTGGTCGCGGCCCACGATGAAGTGGGTGCAACCGTGATTCTTGCGAATCAATCCGTGCCATAGAGTCTCGCGCGGTCCCCCCATTCGCATGGCCAGCGGGAGCATCGCGAGTTCCACCGTGCCGTGCGGATATTTCGCCAGCAATAGTTGATAGCAGCGCGTGCGTACAAAATAATCGACGTCACCCGGCTTGGTCATGCCCACTGAGGGGTGAATCAGCAAATTCGCCTCGACTTGCCTGGCAGCGCGCATAGTCAGCTCAACGTGTGCGCGATGCATGGGATTTCGCGTCTGGAAGGCCACAACGGTGGTCCAACCTAGGCGTCCGAATTCCGCCCGCAAATCGGCGGGAGTCAAACGCAGCGAGCGGAAATCGTAATGAGACGGCGGTTGCAATTCTTCAATCTTTCCGCCCACGTACCAGGGATTCGATTTGTTGATGGCGTAGTCGGCGCCGGGATGTGCGGCACTGGTCGAACCAAACACGGCCTGGGCTTCCGCCTTACGATCTGGTTGCCAAACATCTTCCACGTGCAGAGCGGCCAACATGACGCCTTCAGGATCGCGGAGCGCGATCTTGCTGCTGCCGGGCGTCAGCTTCTTGGCAAAATCTTCGCTGACGTCAAGCGTGATCGGCATCGGCCACAGAGTGCCATTCGCCAACCGCATATCGTGGCAAACGCCCTCGTAATCAGCGCAGTTCATGAACCCTCGCAGCGGCGAGAAGCCTCCACTCATCAGTAGTTCCAGATCACAAAGTTGCCGGGCAGTAAGATCCCATGACGGCCAATCTTTCGATTGCGCTTTCAACTCCGCGGCGCGCGCGGCCGGCACTTGCAGCTGGATAAGTTCTCCCCCATGTGGGGCGATAAGGTGGCTGGTCGTTGCATTCAAAGCAGTGTTCCTCCCGATGTTCTAGTTAAAATTTGCGCTGATAATCAAAGTCACTGGGGGGCTCTATCTAAGCTCGCCCTGGTGCTGTGGCTCGTCACGCTACTTGCCGGGGTTGCAGGTAAACCGCCGGGAATGGTCGGCGGAAGCCACAAAGGTTAAGACCGCTACGTCGGCCTGAGATCGTCTCAGTCACATGGAACACCTCAAAGAAGCAATTCCCCTTCCGAATCCAGACGATGCTCTGCTTGTAAGTGATTCAAAACAATGACTGATGATCATTTTACCTCAAGAGACGAGGAACCCGCCTTGCCCGATGTGAAGCAAATTGCAACCTTCCGCCATCTGTGGGGATGAAAATGTGCGCAAATTGTTTCCCTGTGTTGCCCACCGCCAAGTCTTTATCAGGCTACCACCCGTGCTTCATGGCGAGGGCAAATTTCTGCGCAGGCAGGGTATTCAGCACGTCATCTCTCGTCAGCCACGCGCGCCGTGCCTGTGTGACTCCGTAGCGCAGTTTTTCCATGTGCGAAGTGTGGTGCGAATCGGTATTGATCACGATCTTTACCCCATGCTGTTTGGCTAGGCGCAAGTGAACGTCGCTTAAATCGAGCCGGTCGGGATACGAATTCAGTTCCATCGCCACCTTGTGCTTCACCGCCGCTTTGAGCACAGCATCGAAATCAAATTGATAGGCATCGCGTCGCAACAGCAAGCGCCCGGTGGGATGCCCAAGGAGCGACGTATTCGGATTGGCAATCGCCTTCAAAAGCCGCTCGGTCATCGTGGCACGATCCTGATTGAATTGCGAGTGTACGCTGGCGATGACGATATCCATCTGTTCAAGCACCGAATCCGAAAGGTCGAGCGAGCCATCGCCGAGAATGTCGACTTCGATTCCGGCGAAAATGCGAATGCCCTTAATCTTCTTTTCGACCGCACGGATTCTCTCAATGTGCGCGAGCGCGCGTTCGTCGGTAAGCCCGTTCGCGAACGCCAGATTCTTCGAGTGATCCGTAATGGCCATGTACTCGTAGCCGCGTTCCTTAGCCGCTTCCGCCATTTCTTCAATCGTGTTGCGGCCGTCGGTTTCCACGGTGTGCATGTGCACGTCGCCGCGAATGTCAGTTTGCCCCAGGAGGATTGGCAGTGTGTGCGCCGCAGCGGCCTCGATCTCTCCTGAATTCTCGCGCAGCTCGGGAGGGATAAAGTCAAGTGTCAGCTTGGCATAAATCTCTTCTTCAGTCTTGCGCGCGAGCGGCCTCCCATCTTCGAGGGTCGCCAGACTGTATTCGTTGAGCGTGAAACCCATCTTCAGCGCGCGCTGGCGAAGTGCCACGTTATGCGCCTTCGAACCCGTGAAATATTGCATGGCAGCCCCGAAGGATTCGGGAGGTAGAAAACGCACATCGACCTGCATGCCGTTGCGATGCCGAAAGCTGACCTTGTTTTCGCCCTGCGTGATTACGTCCATAAGTCCGGGGAAGCGCAACAGGTATTCGATGATCTTCTGCCTCGGCTCCGCATCGATACAGGCTTTGCCGGTGACGAGAATATCCAGGTCGCCCACCGTTTCTCGCCCGCGGCGGAGCGACCCGGCCGGTGTGACTTTTTCAATTCCCGGCGCGGCCAGCAGGTGTTCCACCAGCTTTTCGGCCAGCTCTTCGGCCGTGTCGAGCAAAAATCGTCCCGCGATGCGGCGATAATCTTCGATCGCCTTAAGCAGTTTCTGCTCGTGTTTCTCGCCCAAACGCGGCAGCGTGCGGATCTTGCCTTCGCGCGCCAGTTTCTCCACTCCTTCCAGGTCGCAGACCTGATATGCGCTCCAGATCAGCGAAATTGTCTTTGGGCCGAGTCCCTGAATCTTAAGCAGCTCCAGCATCGACGGCCGATACTTCTTCAGCAGCTCTGTGTGCGCTTCGATGTGGCCATCCTTGAAAAGCATCTGCAGATTGGCCAGCATCCCTTTGCCAATGCCGGGCACCTCTAGAAGCTTCTTCGGCTCCGAAATCAGATCCGCCACTTGTTGCGGCAAAGCTTCGATGGCCTGCGCGGCGTTTCGATAGGAGCGTATGCGAAACGAGTCTTGCCCGTCGATCTCCAAAAGATCGGCAGTCTCGTAAAGAAGCGTGGCAATGGCTTTGTTGTCCATGCAGACTTTTCAACCCAGAGCGTTAACCCAAGAGGATGATTGTAACGCTGAAGAAGAGCGGGGGTGCCGGTTGGCCGGCTTCAGAGGACAAAACTCCCCCTGATATTGAGCGTACAGGTTGGCCCGCAAAAGCGGCGTGCGAATCGATCTCCGGTTAAGAGATCTTCGTTACATTGGCCGCTTGCGGCCCTTTCTGTCCTTGCACAATCTCAAACTCCACCTTGTCGCCCTCTTGCAGACTCTTGTAGCCCTCAGTGGTGATTGAGCTGTAGTGAATGAACACATCCGGTCCATCATCGCGGCCGAGGAAGCCATATCCCTTGGCGTTGTTGAACCACTTGACGGTGCCTTTCAAACGTTCCACGTGCGCCCCCCTCTTTCTTGCGGATTGCCCCCAAAAAGGCGCAATTCCGGGGCCTCGCAAAATGTGTACGCATTGTGCTGCCGCCCGGGTGGGCTGTCAAGGCTTGAGGTCACATATGTCATACCACAATAGATGTCCCCGTGTTCTGCACAATAGAAATGTCCCCTCACTGCCAGGCTAAAGAGTAAGTTGGCGTGCGCATTTTCTGCCAGCCTCGTTTCCAGGGATGAGTGGGAGGTGCAGGCCGGTGTCGATTCGGGGAAGGGGGCGCGGGGGAAGGGGCAGCGCCCCTTCTCTCGCCCAGCGCTGTAGAAGCCTTCCACTCGCGGAAGCCCACACGCTGATCGCGATAGTGAATCGCGACTTCTCCGGCTTCGTTTTCCCGCACCAGCACGCGGCTTTTGGCTGGAGCCCAGTGCCGGCTTTGCCGTTCCAGTTGCAGCAGTCGGTTGTTGTAGCGCACCACCCAGTCTTCGCTCACCACGCGTTCTTCCTCCAGCCAGAACACTTCGTCCAGTTGCCGCGCCGTCGGACGGTGGCGATGATAATCGGCCTGAGCCGCGGCTGGATGCGCGTAACGGCGATTGTGTTCCGCCAGATAACGCTTCTCCAGAAACGCATTGGCCTGCTCGTAGTTGGCGATCCCGGCCAGCCGCAGTTTCTTCACCAGCCGATCCTGATGGGTGCCGTGCGCCCGCTCCACTCGTCCTTTCGCTTGCGGCGAACTGGCCGCGATAATCCGGATGCCCAGTCTGGCGCACATCCGCCCAAACTGCGTGACGGCCGGTTCTCCGCGCTCTCGCTCCTCGGCGTTCGGCGGCCGTACGTAGACGTTCTTCCAGTCCGTGGACAAGGTCTGCGGCACGCCATAGCGCTCGATCCAGCGCCGCAACACGCCCGCCGCCGCCCAGATCGTTTCTTCCTGGGAGAACCATCCCAGCGCTTCGGTCGTCGCGTCATCGACCATGTGCATCAGGCAGCCGCGCGGCCCCCGCTCTTCCAGCCACTCGTGAAAGCTGCCGTCCAACTGCACTAACTCGCCAAAGTGTTCCTTCGCTTGGCGTCGCTGCCGGTATGGTTTTCGCCGCCGTTGCCTCCGCCACAGCCCGGCCTCTTTCATCCACCGCCGTAACGTCTCGGCCTGTACTTCCAGCCCGTCATCGCTCGCCAGATGCTCGGCTGCCAGCGTCGCACCGAAATCCTCATAGCGGGCTTGCACCTGTTTCAGCACTGCCGCCCGGAACTTCGCTGGGTAGGCCCGGTTCGATACGCGCCCGCAGTTCCCATGCTGCAGCGCCTGCGCTCCTCCCGCCCGGTACCGTGCCCAGATCCGCTTGGCCTGCCGATAACTCAGCCCCAGCAACTCTGCGGCTTCGCGTAATCGCAAGCTGTGCGCCTTCACCCGCCCCATCACTTCCACTCCGCTCAGTTCTTTCCTGCTCAATCCCGTTCTCCCCAATCTCGGTTCCTCCTCGCCGAAGGAACTCTAAAAGGGGACACTTCTACTGGGGTTTCACGGGGACACTTTTAATGTGGTTCAACAGGCTTGAGGTCACATACCTTCGGTAGTCTCCCCACAGGGGCAGGGAAGGCTCGCCGAAACGACCGCCTACATGGGACGGGCCGTCTGCGCCAGCCACAGGATGCCGCAGATCGTCTTGGCATCCCGGATTCGCCCATGTAGCGCCATCTTTAATGCCTCTGACAGGGTGACAAATCTAACGGCTATCTTTTCGTCCGCCTCGGGCTGTGCCTGGCCCGGCCGAAGTCCTCGAGCCATGTAAATGGTCATGGTTTCGTCGAGGAAGCCAGGGCTGACATAAAAATGCAGAATTCTTTTCCATTGGCGAGCCGAGTAGCCGGTTTCCTCGAGCAACTCCCGCTTCGCCGCTGTGAGCGCTGTTTCGCCGTCGTCGATGCGTCCGGCTGGAAGCTCCCACATCATCGACTGAGCGGCGTGGCGATACTGGCGTTCGAGAAGAATGCTAGACTCGTTCTTGCGGGCTACTTTGCCCGTTGCTTCGACGGCAAGTACAACAATCGAACCCGAATGCCTTACGACGTCACGTCGCGCCCGCACGCCTCCGGGTTCCTCTACCTCTTCGGTCGTGACGCTGAATACCGGACCCCGATAGCTGATGCGAGAGGATAGTACTCTGGCCAACGCCGACTTCGTCTTTACTGATTTCTTTTCTGCTAATTTCGCCATGACACAATATTAAGGTATGCTGCGCCGTTGAGCCCAAGTCCGATTACTGCAAAGTCGAGGGACGATTGACGGGAAAACCGATTGACAATCGAACCGCTGGACCTTCCGTTGCCATCATTGGCGCGGGACGACTTGCGACGTTTCTGGCCGTAGCGTTGCGCGGCGCCAGTTTCCTCATTTCCGAGATTGTTGCGCGTGATTCGAAAGCATCTGTTCGCACAGCGCGAAAACTGGCCGCTAAGGTCGGCGCTCGCGCCGTTACGGCAAATTCTGCCGTGCTGGACGCCAAATTGTTGTGGTTTTGTGTCCCCGACCGTGAGATTCGCCGCGCCGCCTCGGCGTTGGCGGACCGTCTGAGACCGGCCGAAAAGCACAAATGCCTTTACGCCTTCCATTCCAGCGGAGCCCTTCTCAGTGGCGAACTCGATCCGCTGCGAAAAGCGGGGGCCGCAATCGCGTCGGTGCATCCGCTGATGACGTTCGTGGCCGGAGCGAATCCTTCATTGAAAGATGTTCCGTTTGCCCTGGAGGGCGACGCTGCGGCGATTCAGGTAGCGCGCCGCATCGTCCGGCAATTAGGCGGTCAGAGTTTCCTATTGCCCGCCAAGCGCAAGGCGGCCTATCACGCATGGGCGACGATGACCTCGCCGCTCTTTCTGGCTTTTCTTGTGACACTCGAAGAAGCGGCACGTGTGGCCGGGTTCGCTCGCGACGATGCCCGCCGAAAAAGCCTTCCCATCATTCGCCAGACACTGGCTAATTACTCGCGCCTCGGTCCAGCGCGGTCATTCAGCGGACCTTTGATTCGAGGAGATTCGGAGATAGTGGCCACGCACCTGCGACTTCTGAAAAAGAATTCCAAAGCGCGTGAGGTTTACGCGACGCTTGCGAGAGTCGCCCTGCAGGTACTGCCAATAAAGAATCGAAAGGGAATAGAAAAGCTGCTGCAGCGCTGAAGCTTTTCGCCAGCGACCGCTGCGCTTAGCATCTAATGCTGCCCGTGCCGGCTCGTGAACAAGTGTCCCAACTTTTCCTGCTTGGTCTTTAAGTATTCTTCGGTATGTTCAGTCGGCGCAACCTCGCACGGCACGCGCTCGGTTACCCGAATTCCAGCGCGTTCAAGGGCAGCCACCTTATCGGGATTATTCGAGAGCAACCGCACGCGCCGAATATCTAGTGCCTTCAAAATCTCCACCGGCATCAGGAACTCGCGCTGGTCTGCCTTAAAGCCAAGCCGCTCATTCGCCTCCACCGTATCGAGCCCGCTGTCCTGGAGCGCATAAGCTTGCAGTTTCGCCATCAACCCGATCCCGCGTCCCTCCTGCTGTTCATAAATAAGGACGCCCGCACCCTCATCCGCAATCATCGACAACGCCATCTCCAGTTGCTGGCGGCAATCGCAACGCAGAGATCCAAACACGTCGCCGGTGAGGCACTGCGAGTGAATGCGGACCAGCGGCGAGCCGGAGTGCACCTCGCCCATCACCAGCGCCACCGCTTCTTCGGTTTTTACCCCGTCGCTCGCGCTCGATGCCCGTGTCGCAAACCCATGAATCAGGAAATGTCCCCAGCGGGTAGGGAAGTCCGCCGAGGCAACTTGTTTTACCTTGAGAGAACTCACAGTTGAATTATAGCCTTCGTTTTCTGTCGCTCATTACTCCGGGCGAACAAAGGTTCGATGCTTCAACCGACCGATTGACTCAAATGATTGATGTGTTGAAATTGACTCAGGAGCTCAATTTCGGTGGCATATACACATCGCCCCAACTTCATACCGGTAGGCGAAACCGCGCGACGGCTGGTAAAATCAGAAAGCAAACCCGCCATCGCACGGGGCTATAGCTCAGCTGGGAGAGCGCATCGTTCGCAACGATGAGGTCGTCGGTTCGAGCCCGACTAGCTCCACCAAATCTCTCGATCAACCTGCAACCAATTTACGTCAATCATTGAAAGCGCGGCGGTGGCACATGCCCCAACTCACCGCATGGCCGGGATCGCTTCCAGCGTTAACACTTCGAACGGAGCCAGCGAGAATACATACGGTGCGCCCGCCTTCAATCTCAGTGGCTGCATGGAACGATCTTTTCTCCACGGGCTTTTCGCCTCGAACTGCGTGGGGGCCCCCTCCGGAATTTCAAACGCCCGTCCCACGTCCAGCGCGAAACGCTGCGGCTTGTCGCTTGGATTTCTTAGAACAAGGATTGCTTTCTCTGCTGACCACGAAGCCCACCCGTAGACCTGCAGTTTCGCAGGATTTCCTCCGACCCAGTGCGTATCGCGCAGAACATTTGCGTTCTGGCGCGACCACTTTGCGGCCTCTGCGATGGCATTCCAATCCTCTTTGGTTAAAAGCGAAGGACTGATATACATCTCCTGCAACTGTGTTCCTGTGCCGAAATAATCGTGTACCTCGTCGCTGAAATCGTGGCCGGGGTCGGTGTTCAAATTCTTTGCATATCTCGCATAGATGAGGCCATGTAGCATTAATGCATTCAGTGGATACAGCGGCCCAGCAATCACTACATGTTCATATGTATCAGCGTCGCGATAAGTAATCCACTTCTGCCGCCATGAGCCTACTCCCGCAAAGCTGTGATCTTCACCCCCTCTCCAGATTGAATCCGCATATCGAAGCCAAAATGGCGAAGGATAAGTTCCGGTAGTGAGGTTGATATAAATGCCAGGCTCGGCGGCGCGCATGTCCTCGATCAAGCTTATGGCCGCATCAAAATCACTATCGAACTCGCTGCCGGGAATCACCTGGTTCGCGTTTCCCGTACCGTCAATCTTGAACTGGTTCACTCCGTACCTGCGAATCATCTCCATGCAAACGTCATGGAAATACCCATAATATTTCGGCCCTGAAAGCGCGAACCCGTTCTTGTTCGTCTCGAAGCCTAATTCTTTGCCGTACTTTATCCGTTCTTCATGCGGCTTGCCATAACCTCCCCAGGGAGACATCCAAATTCCCGGCGCAGCGCCGTATTTCGCCGCCGCCTTTGTCACTTCGGTGAACCCGTCGGGGAATCCGGCGTCGAAGTGCCAAAGCTTCTTCGGATCATCCCATCCATCGTCAAAGAGAAATGAATCCAGCGTGACTCCCCGAAGCTTATACAGTTCCGTCCCGAATGTATTTACTCGATCAAGAGCGGCCGCTTCACCAAACCTTCCGAAATATCCAAGGTCATACCAGGAGTTGTAATGCAGAAAAGTACGATACGGGTGCGCTCGTTCACGCTCCACGTAGTTGAGAAAGCCGCGGCGTAACTGCGTCTGCGGAGTCACGCCAATGACCGACGAATACTTCACTTCATGCTCCGCGGAGAGAGGCAATTGCCGCAAGAGTGAACAGGTCGCCACTCCATCAGAAACGCGGCATCTCGAAAGCGGGTGCTCGAATCCCGCAAAAACGCCATTTGCAACGACTGGCGAACCCATGACGGTTCCGACAACTTTCGCGTTGGGCAGCTTCCACGCGATCAGGCGAACCTCGGAAATCGGAACACTCTGACCAGTCGCCCGGAGCGTAATCTCCTGCCGCAGATAATTCGAACCGTCGCGAAGAATTCCGCTCCATACCACGCGGATATCTTCGGTCGGCGCCTGCAGCGTGACCACAATCTTTTTGCCGCTGATCCTCTCCGAGAGCCGCGCCGCATTCGGATTCGCAGCGATCTCCTCTAAGACTGGCGGAGACACGATCGACATCCGATTGGCCGCGAATTCGCGACCGTCCGCTAGACGAATCACGAACACTTCGCCCGGAGCCGGCAACGATTGTTTAGCGAGAAGATCTTCGAACTTCGTGAACTTGAACTCGCCGTTTTCCGTGGTCCACTGGGCCTCAAACGCGTGGTTACCAATCGATAGCTCGGTTCCGTTGATCGCGGCGACCGCTTTCCCCGAGTCGACCCCGGGAAGCAACGGGGACAAGGCACCTTCCTGAGAATGCGCTATCGCTGCGCTACCCAAAAGGGAAGCAAGGAGAGCAAAGACCGCCAAAACTCTAAAAAGCTGGCTGTTCGTGATCTGAATTCCAAATCTCTGCTGCATCCCCGCCCACCAATCTCATGTTTCTCTCGGCAAGACTTTACGAGCCCTTCTTTGTCACCACGATGGGCGCAGAAGCTGAGCTTCCATAAACCATAACCGGCGGCCCTGATACAGGACAGCACGGCGCGATCGAATTCCCCGAATACACGGCCGTTAGCTCGTTCGCTCCTTGCGCAAGCTGGGACGCGCTGAGGGGCAGGCTTGCCTCAGATTCCGTGGCGCTCATTGGCAGCAGCGGCCGTTTTTTCAGCAAGGTTGGCCCCAGCATGAAATCGACCGTGCCGCTCGGCACACCGCCGCCACCAGGATTGGCCAGCACCGTAACCTCCAAAGTGGTCTCCTCGCCTCGTCTGAGGGTGTGTTTTCCGGCGCTGAGGCTTACGGTCAATGAATTGGCGACCGAAACTCCCGTGTTTTGGTAAGCGCCAATGTCAATGCTCGAACCGTTTGTTCGCGGATTCCCGATGAAGTCGGTGTTCCCATAGATGGAGTTGCGAGAGCTGCCGTCTGGATCGCACCATCCAACGCTGCACGATAGGCTGGTGCTGCCAGCCCCCACGGCCCGCGACGAAGCGGTGGTATCAAAATTCGGAGGTGAGTCCCCGAGATCGACGAAGAGGGGATCGGTGTTGAGAGAGTTTGCGTCTTCTCCGCTGCGCTTCTGCCAGTTTAAAAAACTCTTGTAGTTATTCACATTGCCCCACCAGATCGTCGTTCCTTCTTCGTAACCCGCGTCCGAGTTGTATAGGTTCCAATTGAGCGTCGCTGGAGGCGCAGGATATGCCTTCGAAAACGGAACATAACTGAAGATCCACGTGTTGTACGCGCCTGCGTAGACAACGTTGTTTTCGTAGATGTTTCCTTGAGCGCTGCCTACCTGGTACTGAATCTGAAATTCGCCAGTTGAGCCGCCCTCCGAATAGTTGCCTGGTTGAGTCGAATTATTGTAGAGAGTGTTGTTGACGAAAACGTCGTGGTAACTGCTGCCTCCTCCATTGCTGTGGCCGCCGTTTTTGGATGCAGCCGCATAGCCGCCGATAGAGTTGCCGCAGGCATTTGCGTTGTAGAAGATATTGTTGCGCACTGTGGCATATCTGCCGTAACACGGGAACTTGCCTTTCGCCGCGGTCCCGGTGTTGTTTGGGCCGGACCACTCTGTGCCATTCGATTGGCAGACTTGATTTTCGCTGGTCGTCTCGATGCCATAGTCGACCTGCATGATCACGTTTCGTTCGAACGTGACATATGCACATCCGTCACAATAGAGTCCGTCGGCATCGTACTCATAGCCCTCGCCCGGATTCGTGATGCCGCTGATGTTATAAATCGTGTTTCCGCTGATTTCCCCGTACATCGCCTCGTCGTGGCCGACGGGACCGACGCCCTCATATCCGATCGCGTCGATGCCGATATTGTCATTATCGTGAACGAGATTATCGGTAATCTTGAAATGAGTCACATTGCCATCCACGTTCACCGATTCACTTTCTCCGGTTCTAAGGTCGTAGACTTCGTTGCCGCCGATGACCAATTGCGTAATCGGAATCTTCGATGTCCCGTAAACAGAGATGCCGAAAGCGTTGCCGTTCGCCTCCACCTTGGTTGTGATGTCATGCACGCGATTGTTCAGAATTCGGATGCCCGTGCCCGATCCCGTGATCCATATGCCAGTGGGAACGTCATTCTCGCTCGTGGTTGTATAGTGGCGGATCTCAAATCCTTTGACGGTGATATAGCTCCGTCCCACAATGTTGATGAGACCCTCCGTACCGTTTACGCTCAACCCAGTCCCGTCGATCACGGCGGTCTCGCCCGGATAACTCTCGAATGTAATCGGCGCCGACGCCGTTCCCGACGAGGGAAAGTTTACCGACTCGTTGTAGACTCCTCCGAATACGTAAACCGTGGCGCCTGCCGAGACTGAATTCGCCGCATGCTGGATGGTTGACCAAGGCGAACCGATCGTCCCCGGATTGCCGTCATTACCCGCTTTCGACACAAAATAGGTAGCTCCCACCTGTGCGGCAACCGACTGCGCCAGCATCAGGACGATCACGCACATCGCGCTTTCCGCGATGCGCCTGAACGAACCAATCCGCGTTATTCGTGCCATAAGTTTTTCCTCCTCACGGGTGATCACACCCTCAGATCAAGGTAAGTTCGTTATATTACGAATGCTTACTTTTACTTTCGTTTCCTGCGGTTGTCAATGAGAAACAAGCATGCTCGCCGTGACGCGCCTGCTCAAGACTGTTCATACATAACGGCCGTTTTTAGGGGGCGAATAACCGGACCGCGTCAAGAGCTGCAGTGCGATAAACCCGCAACTGAACATTTCTCTTTCCTCCGCGTTTTCAACCATTGGAGAAGCGAGAGATAATGACAACTATGCACTCCCATCTGGGGCTTGGTGTTTTGGCCATCCCCTTCGTCGCTCAACTTTTTCTGCTCGCCCACACCTCCAGGGATCGAATAAGAGCCATTACTGCTGCCCTCCGAGCCTGGCAATTTGACCTCGCAGAGGAGAAATCGCCCGCATTGCAGGAGCAACAGCATTGAAGTCCACCCGCCGAGATTTTGTCCGACTCTCTCTTGGTTCAGCGGCCTTTGCGGCCACGCCACGTCTCTTGGCTCAAGGGGTTGCGGCCCGCACCGTCACACCTCTCCCCCGCCCGCCCGCATCAGGCCGTCCTTTCTACGCTCATTTTGTGGACGTGGCGTCGGCTGCAGGGTTGCGAGCTCCCGTGATCTACGGCGAGGTGGAAAGCAAGAAATACATTCTCGAAGCTACCGGTTGCGGGTGTGCCTTCATCGATTACGACAACGATGGATGGATCGACATCTTCTTATTGTCAGGCACGCTTCTAACCGGCGATCCTCCGGGTGCTACGAATCGCCTCTATAAAAACAATCGCGATGGCACCTTTACCGACGGCGCGCTTGTCCACACTGAGCACAAGCGCGCGGGCATGTAGTGATTGGCCCGGCTGATAGAGAAGCTTGTCGGTATTGATAATGATGCGAGCACGCGGGTCGAGCTCAAAGTCAAAATCTTCCTTCCGCGTTTGATCGCGTTTCCGAGCTTCAATGTTGACTGAGCCACCGTCAGTGACTGTTGCCGGAATATGGAACAGAAGAACAGCATCGCCAGACGAGTTTGTAGTGTGGGCTATGACTGCACGATTTTCGTCCGCATCGAATTCGAGTTCGCCGCGAACGTCCACGCCGTTCACTGGCTTACGCGTAACCGGGTTGGCCGCGTGTACACGCACTTGATAAGACTGGCCGGGTAAGGCTTTTTCAGCGTGCGCGACGCGGAGTTCGAACATGTCGGGGGCGATCGCCCCGAGGGCAACCACGCCACTGGTGGCTTGCTTGTCATCCGACAGAAGCCGGTACTTCACGCGATACCAGAGCGCCGGATCATTGTCGCCCACCACGGGGATTGCCGGTCGTGGCAAGGACAACTTGATTAAACTGCGACCGGGTTTGAGGCGCTCGGTAGTTTTGGATGACGCTACGACCGCGTCTTTGGGATCGAGGAGATCAACGTAAAGAATCCCGGAGACGGCCGTTTCGGACTCGTTCGAAACGGGTGCGATCAAAGCGATTTCCTTTTCGGAAATGACTGCACTCATCTCTGATTCGTTGATCCGAAGAGGTGCGGAACTCGCGAGGAGATGCGTCGAGATAGCGGCGAGGATAATGGCCAGCAAGCGAATGCGTTGCGCAGATCGCATATGTCAACCGTCGAGCACAAGATTTACGCGAATGGTAGCACGGGAGAGGCATCGATTTCGGTGTGGTGAGTTCTAACCAACAATTAGGTGTCAACACATGGGGAATCTGATGGTTCGGTTTCTATTACTCAATCTTGCGATCCCCACTTTCAATCGACCGCGATGCCAACTGAATCAGCAATTAGCTGCGCGAAATTCGGCACTCCCTGTCTGAGGACAGCAAGGAGTTGTGCCAATGTTCTACCGATGAACGCGGCTTGCTCGTGCAGAATGTTGACGATGAGATCGGGATTCAAGTGATAAAGGTGAACGAGAAACTCATCTGGATGCTGAGCTTCGATATTCCAATTGTCGAGCGCAGTGTCGGGAAAGTGCCGTAGGTTGAAAGTGACGATGGCCTCGGCCCCGCATTTCACGGCCGCTGCTATGACGTGACGATCCCCCGGATCATTCGTCATCAGTGCAACGAGAGTCTCAAAGGCCTCGACTCTGGCGTCAGCGAAGTGCCGGTTGAGTTCAGCCAGCAGGTGGTCAACCTGTTCAGGAGAACGACCGAGCTTTTCGAGTAATGTGCGCCGGAGTTCGTCCAGAATTTCGTTCGACCAACGCGGGAGAAACATTCGCCTCTCGGCGCAACGGAGGAGCGTGTCGCGCAAGGAGGCTGGCACGAGCACGCAAGCATCGAGAACAACAGGAAAGTCCGCTGTCATCGGTCGAACTGGGCGCCCTTATTTGGGCAAGGGAAAATCGTCGTACGTTCCGTGGGCAACTTCTTCTTTGGCGATTCTCTCAATGGATCCTTTTCTCTGCTGATCTCGCCGCTTCCTGAATTCAAGAACGTCTTTCAAATATACCCTCCGGTGGGTCCCAGCTCGATGGAAAGGGAGTTTTTCATCATCGAGGAGTCGAACAAAAAACTGGCGTGAAACTCCCAAGAGATTCGCAGCGCGCTGTGTGGTGAGCTCTTGCATCTGCGGGACAATCGACACTGCTTTACCTTCTTGCATGATTTTCAGAACGCTGAGCAGGAGGCGGTAAACGGAATCCGGAATTTCGTGCCGGTGGTCATCCGGGCCGACCAATGCGGCTCTCTGTCGGATCATCATTTGTGCCAACTCCTTTACTTGTTCCTCTTCGGACTCTGCAATCGAAACCGGAAATGTAGACATCCCACCCTCCCTCAACCACGCCAATCATTCGCTACAACTGCAACTAGAATAGCAACTAATCGCTACAAGTGCAACTACAATCGCGTTCCGTCCGCTCAAATTTAACAGCAAGAAAGCAAATGCCTTAACAACCGTTTTACCTGCAACTACTAAAGACCGGTCACCATATCTCTTCGGGGAGCTGTGAAGGCGTCTAAAACCTCCTTGACATAGTGTGTTTTAGACACTAATGTAAGTGTCATAAAGACACTAATGGAGGTGCTCACGATGCTCAGCTTCATGAAAGTACCGCCGACAACCTACGTTCTGCAGTACAAACATGGCAAAATCAAGCGCGAAGGCGCCGGATTATCATTCTTCTACTGGGCCCCCACTTCCACGATCGTGGCGGTCCCGCTGGCGAGCGCCGATGTTCCTTTCGTGTTCCCGGAGACGACCGCAGATTTCCAGTCCGTCACCATCCAGGGACAACTCACTTACCGGGTCGCCGACCCGAAGCGGTTGGCATCCGTCTTGGATTTCACCATCGACAAACGGAACACGTCTTACTTTGCGGACCAGTCGCGCGACCGACAGAAATTGCCGGAACGTCTGGTCCATACTTTGCAATCGTTGACTCGTGCCGTTGCCCAACGCCTCTCGCTCAAGGAGATGCTGGTTAGTTCGGAGTTGATCGTGGCGGAGGCACAGGCAAAGCTCAAGGAGTCGGAAGCAGTCTCCAGCATGGGGTTGGAAATTCTGGCGCTGTCGATCCTGGATATCAAACCCACTCCAGAAATGTCGAGGGCACTTGAAGCGGAGGCGCGGGAGGCGCTGCAGGGCCGTGCCGACGAAGCAATCTACGCGCGCCGTAACGCCGCCGTCGAAAACGAACGGATGATCAAGGAAAGCGAACTCGACACCGAAATTGCAGTCGAACAGAAGAAACGTCAAATTCGCGAGACGCAGCTGGCGGCAGAGATCGCCGCAGAGCAACAGAAACGGGAAATTCGCGAAACCCAGATGGCGGCTGAAATATCGGTCGAAGAAAAGCGTTTACAACTCGTCTCCCGTCGCGTCGAAAACGATCGCAAGGACGCGGATGTCCGCGCTTATGCGCTCACCGAAATACTGAAGCCTCTGCGCGATCTCGACTGGAAGGCGCTGATGATGCTGGGTGGAAGAGGCGCAGATCCCAAGGCCATGATTGCTATGGCATTTCAGGAAATGGCGGAGAATGCGCAGAAGATCGGCGAACTGAACGTTTCGCCCGACCTGCTGAAGTCATTGATCGGAACGACAGGGATCGGCACCGCAGGAAAATAGCCATGTACAAGAAACTGGTGATCGTAACCCGCAAGACAAGGTTGCAGGAACTGGTGGAGCGCTTCAACACGCGGTCCCAGGCCAAGTTCTACATCGAGCACGCGGGCGGGGACTTTGCCGACTATGAGCGTGAGGACGATGCCTACCGCTTCGCGCTGGAGACGCTCCGCCGGTCCTTCGATTTCGAATTGCCGCAGCAACCGGTGGACCGGAGTCTGGTTTCAATGTTTCATTTTCAGAAAGAGGATCTCGTGGTGACACTCGGGCAGGACGGACTGGTCGCGAACACCGCGAAGTATGTGGGGGCCCAGCCGATTGTGGCGGTGAATCCTGAGCCGGACCGGTTTGACGGAATACTCTTACCCTTCCTGCCGAACCAGGCGCGCGCGGCGGTAGGGCAGGTGATGGAGGAGCGAGCCAAGATTCGCGACATAACGTTAGCGGAGGTGAGACTTGACGACGGGCAGCGGTTGCTGGCCTTCAACGACTTCTTTCTAGGAGCCCGGAGTCACATTTCCGCGCTATATCAGATCAAATGCGGCCAAGAATCTGAGCTTCAGTCTTCGAGCGGCGTGCTGGTCTCGACGGGAGCAGGGTCGACAGGATGGGTTTCGTCAGTCTTCAACATGGCAGCCGGCGTCTCGCGCTTCTGCGGAGGACCTCCAGTGACGCCGGTGCGCATGCCATGGGAAGACCGACGACTTCTTTTTGTTGTGCGTGAACCATTCGTCAGCCGCCACTCGCAAGCAGGTATCGTTGCTGGCATCCTTCAAAATGGAGAAGAGCTTACGATCGAATCCCGGATGCCTTCGTACGGTGTAATCTTCAGCGACGGCATGGAAGCGGACTTCCTGCAATTCAACTCTGGAGCCATCGCTCATGTGCGCGCCGCGGAACAGAGTGCCCGGCTTGTCGTATCCTGAGAATCGCCGATGCGAGTTACCGTTGACATCGTAATCTTCACGATCCAGTCGGGGACCCTCAGAGTCCTGTTGGTGAAGCGTGCCGCGGCTCCATTTCAGGGGCAGTTCGCAATTCCAGGTGGTTTCGTCCACGAAGACGAGGATTTGGATAAGGCGGCATTGCGGGAGTTGCGAGAAGAAACGGGAGTCGCCGATGTGTACCTGGAGCAACTTTATTCCTTTGGAGATGTGGGAAGAGATCCAAGGGGGCGCGTGATCACGGTGGCGTACTTCGCCCTGATTTCGGCGGACCGTCCCCTAAGGGCGGGCACCGATGCTGCCGAAGCCGAGTGGTGGGCGATGGACCAACTACCAACTCTAGCGTTTGACCACGGCAGGATACTGAACTATGCACTGGAGCGCCTCCGCAACAAACTGGAATACACGACTGTCGGTTTTCAGTTGCTTCCAGAGAAATTCACGCTCACGGAGTTGCAGGAAGTGTATGAAGCGATTCTGGGAAAGAATCTCGACAAGCGCAACTTCCGGCGAAAACTTTCTCTGCTGAAAATCCTGAAACCTCTGCCGGAGTATCGAAGAGGTGGACAACGACCAGCGCAGCTCTACCGGTTTGTCGCCGCTCGATTTGAAAAGTTGAAAGACAAGGGAATTCTATTTCCATTTTGACGATCGGGTCTACCACTTAGTCATTATGGTGTGACCGGCTCGATGCGCTGGTCGTGGGTTAGGCTGAGTTTGTTTGAAGAACTTTAGTCCAGAGCCACAAGCGGAGCCGAGTTGTGAGTTTGCTGCTCGACAAAAACGATGAAAAACCAAGCACCGCGGCTTATCGGACCGTAACGGACCTACAAAATTCTGGAGGGGATTTGCAAGTGGTTGATAAGGTTGGCGTCCCCGACGGGATTTGAACCCGTGTTACCGCCGTGAAAGTCGTCCTAGAGTTCGTAACTGATTGATATTAAACGGTACGGATAGCGCTCTAGGGCACTCATCGGACTGTGGAGACGGGTTATCGGACTGTTAACGGACTGTGATGGCTAGGTGCTAAGGAGCCTGAAAATCATGGACCCGACCCTTCTTTCCCTACTGGATTCGATCCCGCAGAAACCACCTCGCTCCAAACTCGAAACTCACCGCGAACTGATTCGCCAGTTGCGGCGCAAAGGTTGCACGTATCGCGACATCGTTCGCATTCTTCGCGAGCGTGTTGGCCTCGACGTGGCAGTCAGCACGATTCACTCCTTCATCAAGGTACGTGCCAAGCACCGAAAGCAGGTGCAGTACGAACTGCCACCGCTCGAACCGCAATCGCCCGTTACCGCCCGCATGAATCCCGAAGACGTTGCCTCCCGAATTGCAGCGCTCAAGGCAAAGCCAGTCGAGCAGAGGGCAAAACCCAAACACTTTCACTTCGAAGAAAGCGAGCCGTTGAAACTCGTCGGCCAAGGAGGATCGCGATGAACACACAACCAAAAAACAAACGAGTCGTTTTTACTATGGGTGGCAAAGGCGGAGTTGGCAAAACCGGCCTGATGGTCGCCCTGGCTGAGTGGTTCGAAGCCAATGAGATTCCGTTCACGCTGCTCGACCTCGATACGGAGAACAAGGCACGGGGATCACTTAAGCATTTCTTCAACGGCTCAGTGGCCAAGGTGAATATTCACACGCCGGCCGGTCTCGACGCGTTCGTGGATCATCTCGAATCCGGCGCGGCGATCATCCTCGCCGACATGGGCGCCGGTTCGGGGCAAGTAGCGAGTGACTGGTTCGACGCGATGTATGAGGATGTCGCGGCTACCGGCGCACGTTTCACCGCTGTGGGTGTTGTCACGTCAGACCCGGCAAGTGTTGAGAGTGTCCTCGCCTGGGCGAACCGACTGCAGAGTCGAGCGCAATATCTGATTGTCCAGAATGCAACAAGTCCTCAAGCAGACTTCAGCTACTGGGAGTCGGCTGAGCAAGCCATTCGTTTCCGCGAAGCGCTGTCGCCGACCGTGATTCGGATGGAATTTCGCTTAGCAGAACTGGAGAACCCTGCACGGCAACACGGCGTCCGCCTTGGCCAGGTTGCTACGAGGCAGAATTCCATCAACGAACTGAAGCGTGCTTCGATCGTGATGCGTGCCGAAAGCTACCGGCGGCGTCTCTTCTCCGAGTTCGACCGGGCACGGGAGATCTGCCTCCCATGAGCGCCGATCAGGAAGTCATCAATCTGGCGGGAGCGGAGTCCGAGAGCCAAACTCTGTTCGATGAACTAGCAGGACTAGTGCCCCCTGAACGGCAGACGGAATACTACAGAGTCATCGCGCACACTCGCACCCTCAGCCCAAACGACGAGGTGCTCCGCGTACTGGAGGCGATGGGTATCCTCGCGCTACTCACGCGAGAAACGCCCGCTGCCATCGCGGCAGAACGAAAATCTTTGCAGAGGATTCTAGAAGATGCTCTATCTAAGGTCGATGAAGTCGAGAAGCGAATGGCAGCATACACGTCACGGATTGAGTCACGGGTTGCGCAACTACCGAAGGAATTGGAAACAGGCTTGGACCCACCCAGAATTGCAAAGCTGTTGGGCGAAAGTCTGCGGCAGTCCTTTCAGCAATCAGGTCTCCCGGCTACATGCTCAGCTCTCTCGCAATCCTGCACTGAATTGAATTCCGTTCAGAAGCAATTGTTGAACGTGCTCCGCGAAGTGGCGCACCCTGACATCGGGATAGTTGCTAGAACACGAAGTGCTAATGACTCCCTCCTGCAGAGCATGGCGATTCGTGCTCAGAGGATGGAAGACTTCCTCGTCAGGCTGGAAAAGCAGATCTGGGCAACATGGCTGCCAGTTGTTGCGAGTGCCGCATTGGCGCTGGGGTTCGTCTTGGGGACGTGGTTTGCCAGCGTGCGTGAAGTAGCGCCGACGACGCCAGGTACCGTTACGTTGGAGAAGGTGCCAATAGAGACATCGCCCCAGTCCCAGGTCATGCCGCAACGGAGGAAAGATCGCCACTGAACTTTGACTCCGGAGGTTACCATCGCTGCGCGAAATCACTAACCCCCGTCGTCAATTCTGCTACTATGCGGGCATTCGGAGAACCACATGGCCTGTTTGCGCACTTCATACGCGATTTGCGTCCTGCTACTTTTCGTTCTTCTTGCTTCACGCTCTTTCGGACAAACGCCGCCCTTACTTCGTGTCGATGAGCAGCAAATTAAGTTTCGACTCAATTCCCACCCGGTTCTGGAACTACCGATTGTCAACACATCGGCTGAAACACTCGTCGGAGATTTCAGGCTTGAGTTGCTGGACTCAAAAAACAAAGTGGAGTCTTTCGTAACGGGCAAGTTTCAGGAAAAGCCGGGCACCACGGTTGAAAAGGTCGAGTGGCCTTTGGACTACTTAGTGAATATTTCTCCTTCGAGTCTCGGTTGGCGACGGCTGCACTACTCGATTGTCCAACAAACGGAAGTCGGAGTGGCGCCAGTGGAAGGATTTGTCCAACTGAGCCGAGTGCTGGTTGGCGTCTTCGAAGTCCGCATGACCGCAGCGTCGAAGGCCAAGCCGGGAAACAAGTTTCCAGTGCGTATACGTGTTGATGACCCAAGCAATGGAAAGCCCCTACATGGAACTGCTGTCGACCTCACACTGGAGTTGGGAGACGATGACGACAACGCAATAAAGCACACGGTAACCACGGACTATTCGGGATACGCAGTCTATAGCTTCGATCTCCCGAAAGAGATCCAGGCCGACGAAGGGACTGTAAAGGCGGAGGCGAAACGAGGTCCCTATAGTGAGGACGTTGAACTCACTTTTGACCTGCGTTCTAAGGGCAAGCTAACGCTGACGACAGATAAGCCCCTGTATCAACCAGGACAGCAGGCTCATCTGCGGGTTCTCGCGTTCGGGCCAGACAAGCGGGCGTTTGCAGGTAAGGACTTGGTGGTCACGATCGAAGATGAAGATGGGGACGAGCAGTTTCACGAGACAATCAAGACTTCGCGCTTTGGGGTGGCGAGCGCGGATTGGGACATTCCACAGAAGCTTCGTTTGGGGGACTACCAAGTTCATGCAACATTAAAGGGCTCAGAAGACGACTATGACGCTCCACAGGCACGGGCCACAGTACGTGTCAGCCGCTACGAATTGCCGACCTTTACCGTAAAGGCTGATCCGGACCGCAAGTACTATCTCCCTGGCGAAGACGCGACGATTACGATCAGCGCAGATTATCTCTTCGGGAAGCCAGTTCGGAACGCAAACGTCCGCCTGGTGAATCAGCAGAATCGTCATTGGGACTTCAAAGAGCAGAAGTGGGTGACGGAAGAATCCAATCCGATCGAAGGTACATTTGACAAAGAGGGCAGGTTCGAAGCGAAAGTCGACCTGCAGGATGACTTCAAGGATTTCAATCCGGAAGACTACTCCCACTATGAAGACTTAACATTTGCAGCTTACGTCACGGATCTCTCGACCAAACGGACCGAGCAACGCCGTTTTCGAATTCGCCTCACTGAAAGGCCGATTCAACTCTATGTTACAAGCGGCGATTCCTGGTCCGCTCCCGACAAACACCCCAGTCTGTATGTGACATCTTCCTACGCCGACGGAACCCCCGCTTCGGTGAGCGGAACTCTGTATTTTGCCGAACCGAACAACGCGGGAGAATTTGAAAAGGCTCCCTGGCAGGGTGGCCGATCCAAAGTTCTCACGTTCCACACAAACCGATTCGGGGTTGGCAAGATCACGCTGCCTCGCATCCGAGATCGGTTTCTTGTGACTCCCCGAAACACTTATCGGTACTACTACAGCTATTCGCGCGAGAACGACCATTATCGAAACGCACTACTGTTGCTTGAGGGAAGGGATAAAAAAGGTCGACAAGGGCGGAGTTCCGAAGAATGGACGATAGCTCCCGAGCGCCCGTACTTACGGGTCAACACGACACAGGTGCTGTACCGACCAGGAGACGCACTGCCGATCACAATTGAGTCCAACAGTCCTGTCCGCGATGTGATTGTCGATGTCTCAACGCCAGCCGGACTGATCACCTCACGAGTTGTGCGTCCGGTAAACGGACAAGCGGAACTGAGCGTTGAGTACGATTCGCGGCTGAGTGGAGAGGTTGAAATTACCGCCTTCGCGCTCACGGAGTCTCCACAACAAAATGACTACGCACTCAGCGGGACCACCCATGTCATTTATCCAGCGCTGCAGGATTTGAGAGTCGGCGTGAAAATGGCACATACCACGTATCGTCCGGGTGAAACCGCTTCTGCAGAATTTAGCGTCAGATCGCCAGAAGGAAAACCCGTCGAAAGCGACTTGGGACTCTTGGTTTTCGATCGTGCAGTCGCTGAGCGCGTGCGTAGCGACGAAGAGTTTGGCCGTCCTTCTGGGTTTTCTATTTACGATTATCTCGATGAAAACTATATCGGAAAGATAGCAGGCATTGGGTACCGCGATTTATTGGGCCTCAATCCCAATGAGCCATTCAGTGCAGATCTGCAACTGCTTGCTGAAGCGTTGATGTCTTCGGCGCAATACAACTGGTGGTACGGGAATGTGAGGTTAACGGGCGGCGAGAACTACTCTCGGGGCGCCGGGAGTGTCTTCGCTGAACTCATGACAAATTCCCTGAAGCCGGTACGCGAAGCTCTACAGGCGACCTATGACAAGGAAGCCCGATACCCCAAGAATGATGCTGAGTTAAATGCCATCTTGGCAGCCAAGGGCATTGATCTCGCAAAAATAACCGACCCGTGGGGTCTTACGTACCGACCCGAATACTCTGTGAGCGGCGCTGTCGACGTGCTGACGTTCAAGAGCAATGGACCGGATAAGAAGGCCGGAACTGCCGACGATGCCGACGCGACTTCCATGCAATGGCAGTATTTCCGGAAGACGGGCCAAATTATCGACCAGATGGCGCGAGAATATCCCTACAAGACGGGCATCTACATTCGCGATTATCCGACTCTACGTCAGGTGATGAAAACGAAGGACGTTGATCCGGATACGATGCTCGATCCGTGGGGGCATCACTACCGGTTTTCCTTCGAAACAGTTGGACCATACTTCAAGGTATTCGTAACCAGTGCCGGACCGGACGGCCTGTTCGATTCTCAGCAGAAGCTGTCTTGGGACGACGTACAGGAGTGGACATCCTCTGTTCATTATTTCGTCAGGGAGACCGAGGACATTGAGCGAGCGTTAGCAGAACACTTTGCCGCGACCAAACAGTTTCCGCAGACAGAAGACGAACTCAAGCCGCTTCTCGCAATTGCACACATTTCGGGCGATCGTTTACTCGATCCCTGGGGGAGGCCATACCACTTCACATTCTCAAAACGAAGCCGCTACTGGGACCGCGTGAACGTTTCCACGTACTACGATTACACCGCCGCTAAAGAAAAGCGTGTCACTGAGGTGACGCCAGTGACCCAGGAAATGGCTTTCCTGGCGGTTTCCAGCTACGGCCCCGAGAACCAAGCGGAACAGGCGTTCAACGTTGCCGAGTTCAGCCGCGTCCTAACCGAACAGTCCAGCAAAGACCTGAATAAGAAGCCAGCGTCCATAACACAGGGACCGCTTCCGTCAGGTTCGGGGGCAATCACCGGAGTGGTCACAGATCAGAGCGCTGCCGTGGTTGCGAATGCCACAGTGACAGTACTTTTCCAGAATGGACAGAGCGAAACCACAACCACAGATAGCAATGGACGCTATTTGATCTCCAGTCTTTCTGCCGGAACGTACCAGGTCGAGTTCCATGCCGCCGGTTTCCAGCAAACCACCGTGACCCGCGTGCCGGTACAACCGGGCTCAATGGTGAACCTGGATGCCACCTTACACGTCGGCACCGTATCCGAAGCTGTTGAGGTGAGCGCCCAAGCGGTCACCTTGAATACGGAGTCCGCAGAAGTAGCCAGTACCGTCGCTAAGACCATACAAGGAACTGCATCTGCCGAAAAACCGCTGTTCACGCCGCGTCTCCGGAAGTATTTCCCTGAAACGCTAGTCTGGAAACCTGAGGTTATCACCGACGACCGAGGACGGGCGCACCTCGACTTTCCGATGGCGGACAACATCACGGCATGGTCTATGTCGGTTGTCGCTTCGACCGAAGCCGGACAGGTCGGAGTGGCAGAAAAGGAGTTGCGGACCTTCCAGCCTTTCTTCATCGAGCACGATCCACCCAAAGTACTTACCGAAGGTGATCAAATCAGCCTCCCGGTGGTCTTGCGCAACTACTCCGACAAACAGCAGACGCTACTGACGGAACTCAAATCAGAGGAATGGTTTTCCATGCTCTCTCCGCCGCAGCAGACCGTCACCGTCGCGGCTGGAGCCGATGCAAATGGAGTATTCACATTCAAGGCAATAGCACGAGCGAATCCTGGCAAACAACGAGTAACCGCGCGGAATGACGAGACCGGAGATGCAGTGGAGCGCGAGGTTCAAGTCCATCCTGACGGCCAGGAAATCTCGTTTACTACGGGCCGACTCCTCGCCGGCGAGAATCAAACCCTTGAGATTCAAGTCCCGCCCACGGCAATTCCCGGTTCTATCGATGCGGAACTTCATATTTATCCGAACCTCATTGCGCACGTTCTCGACGCCATGAATGGCATCGCCAAGAGGCCAGCGGGCTGCGCCGAGCAGATTACATCGATCGGGTATGTAAGTCTCCAGGCTTTGCAGTTGCTGAACAAGGCAGGTGTCGATGCTGCCGCCAAAGATTCTCGCGCCCAAGTATATGCGGGAGCGCTCAAGTCCGTGCAGGACGCCTACGCGTTGTTGCCCTCCTTGCAGCAAGCCAACGGCGGCTTTTCCTACTGGGGCAATACTTCACAAGACGTGGCATTGACCGCATATGTGCTCAGATTCCTGGATGGGGCGCGTGAATTCGTTGAAGTCGACCCTCAAATCATGTCGAAAGCGCGATCTTACCTTGTCTCGCAGCAAGCGCCGTCAGGAGCCTGGACTCGATATGACTGGTCCACAAAAGGCCAGGTAGACGATCCAATGAGGACGGCGTATGTGACACGTGCCTTGGCGACTTCCAGTAAATCGCCCGATGCAAAAGAACGAGATACGGTCGATTCATCAGTCGCAAGGGCCCTTTCTTATCTTGATGATCGAATCAGCGAATGGCAAGATCCGTATCTGGTTGGAAACTACGCTATGGCTGCGATTGGCGCGAAGCGGCAAGAGCACATTGCGAATGCTCGCGAATTGCTGGCTCGGCTGGCCCACAGTGAAGGATCTACCACGTACTGGAACCTGGAAGCCAACACCACACCTTTCTACGGATGGGGCACTGCCGGGCGGCTGGAGACCACCGCTCTTGCCGTTGAAGCTCTTGCGAAACTGGAATCGCTAGGAAGTGATTCGGCGCTCACAGAACAGGTCAACCGCGGTCTTCAATATCTGCTGACGCACAAGGACCGCTACGCTTGCTGGTATTCCACGCAAGCGACCCAGAATGTTATCGAGGCCATGATTGCCGCCATGCCTGTTGGGAAAAACGGGATTGGCGACGACTCCGCATCTGTCGTGGTGAATGGCACGAAACTGGCGGAGATCAAACTGCCTCAAGCGACTGAGCTTGTAGGCCCTAGAGTGCTTGATTTCGGAAAGGAATTGATAACGGGAACCAATAAAGTTGCCATCCAGCGAGTGGGCGACAATAGCGCCATGCAGACGAACGTGATCACGAGTTACTACATTCCCTGGCCGCAAGCAGAAGCAACTCAGACTGAGAACTTCAAGGCAGGGGACACAAGAGCGCTGAAACTGAAAGTGGATTTTGATCGCCACGAGGCAAAAATTGGCGAAGCCATAGCTTGTCGAGTGGAAGCAGAGCGGGTCGGATTCGCTGGTTACGGCATGATGATAGCGGAAATAGGATTGCCGCCGGGCGTGGAAGTCGATCGCGAATCGCTGGAAGAGGCCAAACAGACTGGCGTCGACGGCTACGAAGTACAACCAGACAGAGTTGTGTTTTACCTCTGGCCGAGCGCGGGAGGAAGCAAGTTCCAGTTTGTCTTCCGCCCTCGCTTTGGCATAAACGCGATGAGCGCACCGTCGGTTCTTTATGACTATTACAATCCAGAAGCCAATGCCGCTGTCTTGCCGTTAAGGTTCAACGTTCAGTAGCGGATTCAGGCACTCAGTTTTCGAAGATCCGCTAGTGTTGAGAAATTTGAAGTGCCAGTTCATATTTCTCAACAGTGCCAGTCGTTCATTGACAAATCCGCACCTTTGACAAGTCTCGGATAGTCCAACCTCCGCCAATCTGTCTGCTTCCTTATGGCCAGACCGGCACCTGCGAATGGTGCGAAGATCCAGGTGTCCAGCAGGCCCCGCTTGCTTATTAAGACATAGTGCCATATCCTTTAACAGCCAAGGTGCTTATTAAAGGAACCCTTCATAATGCGAGTGGTCACTGAAAACAAGTCGAGGATGGGGACCTACGTGACAACAACGGTCACTGGAGAACCAGTGCGGGCCTTTATCCCGCCAGGGCTGCCCCCTAATCCGCCTGTGGAATTGACGGGGCTGTATCAGCATCTTGACCGTGCTAACCAGGCGCTAGGCCGACTCGATGGCCTCACCACCTTGCTTCCGGACACGAAATTCTTCCTGTACCTGTATATCCAGAAAGAAGCACTCCTGTCGTCCCAGATTGAAGGAACGCAATCGTCGTTTTCGGATCTATTGCTGTTTGAAAATGACGCCGAACCGAGTGTTCCGATTGACGATGTCGAAGAAGTCTCCAACTACGTCGCCGCGATGCAACATGGGCTTCGTCGGATCGCGGGCGGCTTTCCGCTATCTCTCCGACTCATCCGCGAAATTCACGCCATCCTGTTGCGCGGCGGACGTGGGGCCAACAGAACTCCCGGCGAATTCCGGCGCTCTCAAAACTGGGTCGGCGGAACGCGTCCCGGCAATTCTGCATTTGTTCCTCCTCCGCCAGAGCGGTTGATGGAGTGTCTCGACAACCTTGAGCGTTTTCTCCACGACGAAGAACACAAGTTGCCCATTCTGGTCGAGGCCGGATTGGTTCACGTGCAGTTTGAGACCATTCATCCCTTCTTGGATGGCAATGGCAGACTCGGGCGTCTGTTGATCACACTCTTGCTTTGCTCCAAGGGCGCGTTGCGAGAGCCTCTTCTGTACCTCAGCCTGTACTTCAAAACGAACCGCGACCGCTACTACGATCTGCTTCAGCGCGTACGAACAGACGGTGCATGGGAAGAGTGGCTGGTTTTTTTTCTCGAAGGGACGGAGATCACGGCGCGCTCCGCCGCTGATGCTGCAAAACAGATTCTGACTCTCTTTGCAAAAGATCGAGATCGCATTCAAACAATCGGGCGCGCTGCGTCGTCTGCATTGCGTGTTCATGAGTACCTGCAGAAGAAACCACTGGTCGGTATTGGTGATGTTGCCGAGGCGCTTAAACTGTCCATCCCAACGGTGACGGTTGCCTTCGATCACCTGGTTCGCCTCGGCATAGCCAAGGAGGTCACCGGAAAACGCCGGGCCCGCGTCTTTGGGTACTCACGTTATCTGAAGATCCTGAGTGAAGGAACAGAACCCCTTAAGCGGTAGCAGCGACCTTGTCATTTCCACATTCGAACGGTAATCAGACACCGACCGAACGAGATCGAACCCTGTTCGAGCTTGTGCGAAGAACATCCGAATCAACTCGGGCGTATCGCACCGACCTAAGCCGAAGGCTTAGGGATGGTGTCTCTTTGGAAAACGAAGTGGCTTCTTCTGGAACGTCCCCTGCTGCGCCAAATCTGCATCAGTCGTGGATAGCCCGCCGTTCCAAGGCTGGCCGTCGAAAAACGCGTGCACTACCAACAGTTTCATGCTAAATTGATTTTGTGAAGCGCCTGCTTCAATTTCGATCGTCATTACGACTCAGTCCATCCCGACTGAGTTATTAACTCCTGCACAATTTATAGCTTCAGGCCCGTGGCGGAACTGGCATACGCAGCTGCCTCAAGAGCAGCCTTTTTGTGGGTTCAACTCCCACCGGGCCTACCAGAATTCTGTTGTTCCTTGACAATTCAACGGAGAGTGGGCCGGACGGTAAGGCACTTGTCTGCTAAACAAGGGCTCTCGCAAGAGGCTAACGGGTTCAACTCCCGTACTCTCCGCCACGCGGAAGGTACTGCTGAATGGCCGGCGACTGGTCCTGAAAACCGGGGCATCGTGATGAGCGATGGGCGTTCGATTCGTCTACCTTCCGCCAAGTTTGCACAGGTGCGTGAGCCCGGCCGAAACGGACCGGCTGTAACCCGGTCTCCCCGAGTGGGACGCGGAGGTTCAGATCCTCCCCTGTGCACCAAGTGCCAGCGTGCGCGAACTGGAATAGCGGCCTGTCTTAGAAACAGGTGTTTGAGAGTTCGAATCTCTCCGCTGGCACCAAACTTTCATGATCGATAGCATTGGCGTATGGTCGGAAGGCATCCGACATGTCGGTCATCGCGACGTACACCTATTGCTGGTTCTAAAGACAGCCAAGTAAATGGAGTCGAGATCCACAGGGAAGGCAGGAGTCAAGACATGAAGCTCACCCAATTGCGGATCAGCAACTTCCAGTGCTTTGGAGAAGAACCGACGGTCATTAGCCTTGAGCCAATGACATTTCTGCTTGGGCCAAATGGAGCAGGCAAAACCTCTGTGCTCCAAGCCCTCACTCGCCTCTTCGGTTTCGAGCGTTCACAGCGAGACCTTCGGCGGACAGACTTCCATACTTCAACGACGCCCCTCGACACTGGAAACAGCGATACGCTTGCATTGTGGATCGAAGCGCAGTTTGAATTTCCCGAGCTTAAGAAGTCCAACGGCAAGTATGCGACGATCCCCGGTTATTTCGCCCACATGCAACTCGCAACCGCAGATGGCGTTCCTCGAATACGCTTTCGATTACGGGCGGAGCTGGATGACGACGGTGACATCGAAGAAGCGCTCTCTTACGTGGTGGAGGTTGATGAAGAAGACGAACCAGTCAAGCTTGTCCCGGTATCGAAGCACGACCGCAGTACTATCCACGTGCACTACCTACCAGCTCGCCGAGATCCAGCCGACCACGTTACCTACGCGGCCGGTTCACTACTCGGGCGCGCTCTACGTTCTGCGAGCTGGACAAGCGAACGCGAGACTATCTCCGAGCACGCACAGGGCATCAGCGAAGCGCTTGCTGGCAACACGGGTGTAGAGGAGATTGGCGATCAGCTGACGGCTTTTTGGAGCGTGATGCACAGGGGCCCATATTACATCGAGCCCCGCGTTTCGTTCGAATGCAGTGAAATTGAAAAGCTGCTTCGCCACCTCACAGTCGGGTTCGCTTCGGGACATTCCGCCGAACAGGTCCACTTCTCGCGATTAAGTGACGGTCAGAAATCGCTGCTTTACTTATCACTCGTGCTGTCCCTTCAGGCGATTGGTCGTGACGTCCTCGCAAAGAAGTCCGATGCCTTCGATGTAGACAAGCTTCGACCCGCGGTATTTAGCCTCGTTGCGATGGAGGAGCCAGAAAACAGCTTGTCACCACACTACATCGGACGCGTGATTAACGCATTGACTGAGTTTTCGGAACACAGCGATGCTCAGGCGATCATAGCTACCCATGCGCCGTCCCTTCTCAGGAGAGTTTCGCCAGAGAATATTCGCTACCTGCGGCTCAATGAGGATCGCCAAACTGTGGTTAAGTCCATCATCCTGCCTGATGGTTCCCACAAGGCGCATAAGTTCGTGCGTGAGGGCAGTGCAGGCCTTTCCCGAGCTATATTTTTCACGGCTCGTCATTCTCGGCGAAGGCGATAGCGAGGAAGTGGTGTTACCACGGCTGCTAGAGGCCATTGGTTTGGCCGACGATGACATGTCCATATCGGTCGTTCCTCTTGGCGGTCGCCACGTAAACCACTTCTGGCGCCTGCTGCATGACCTAGGCATCCCGCAAGTGACCTTGCTCGACCTTGATCTCGGGCGGCACCAGGGTGGATGGGGGCGCGTCAAGTATGCCATCCAACAACTGCTCAAGTTCCCGACGATTGACAGTAAGTTAACCCCCCAGCATCTCAATGACTTTCCAAAATGGGATGGAGACAAGCCGCTGTTGACATCCAAATCAGGAAAGGATTGGATCAAGTTCCTTGAGTCGGTGGGAGTGTTTTTCTCGTCACCGTTGGATATCGACTTTGCAATGTTGCAACGGTTTCCTGCTGAGTACGGCATTGATGATGGCGACCTCGAAGACCCCGACGAGGAAACTGTCGTGTCAGTTCTCGGCAAGAGCCATGGCGATGTAGCGCAATACAGTGAAGAAGAGCAGCAGCACTTCGACGCATATCACCGACGCTTCAAGCTCGACAGTAAACCTGCGGCCCATCTGGATGCGCTAGCGGAACTGGACGAAGAGGATCTCAGGGACAACATGCCTGATTCAATCGATCGGCTCCTCAAGAATGTGAAGGCCAAGTTGAAAGAACTCCCTGAATGATCAAGGCGGAGAATTGGCGACCAGCGGACGGTCTCAAACTGGAACCGAACGCCCTAATCGCTGCCCGTGAGGGCGATCGTAGTTTGGCTTTGACAGCAGGCCCAGGCGCCGGTAAAACGGAGATGCTCGCGCAGAGAGCCGATTTCCTTTTGCGCACTGGAGGATGCCGTTACCCACAACGTATCTTAGCCATTTCTTTCAAGGTCGACGCCAGTCGTAACCTCAAACATCGCGTCCGCCGACGCTGCGGCCCTGAATTAGCGAGTCGATTAGACAGTCACACATTTCACGCCTTTGCCAAACGTTTGATCGACCGTTTTCGTCCAGTCTTAACCGGGCAAGATGCCCTTCTGCCCGGCTACACGATCGGAACAGCTCGAATTCAAGGAACGCAGATTAGATTCGAGGACTTGGTTCCCCTCGCTGTCCAGATCCTAGAAGACAGTGATGTCGTGCGCAATGCGGTACGCCAAACATACAGTCATGTCTTCTTAGACGAATTTCAAGACTGCACCAAAGAGCAATACAAGTTGGTTCATTATGCCTTTCATGACACCAATATTCAGCTGACTGCAGTTGGTGATACTAAACAACGCATCATGGGATGGGCCGGTGCCCTGGAAGGAATCTTCGAGACTTTCGCCGCCGATTTCCGCGCTCGCCCCCTCAATCTTTACCAAAACTTTCGGTCGCAGCCGCGCTTGCGTCGTATGCAGAACGCGATGGTAAAGGTGATGGACCCTCCAGCGGCTGTGCCTGATGATGAACTGCTGGGAGAGGGTGGGTCAATCGACATTCTCGACTATGAAGATAGCCAGGAAGAGGCAGAGGCCTTGGCTGAAAGAGTCCAGTTACTGATCGAAGAAGAAGGGCTTCCACCATCGGAAATCGCAATTCTCGTTTCTCGACAACCTGAGCTTTATGCTGATCGGCTGATGGCCGCATTGGCCGAGCGCGATGTTCCGTTCCGCAACGAACAGCAGTTGCAAGATCTCTCAGCCGAGCCGGCAGCGCGGTTAATTGTCGATTTTCTCACGGTCATTTCTGCCGATCGAGCCCCGGACGCCTTCAGCCGTCTTATGGACGCGCTGCGGGCAACTGGATCGGATGAGGATGCCGCGTTCGAGCACCGGGCTCGCTGGAACCGCTTTCTGGATGATTGCCGCGGGCGGATACGACGAGGCGCTCTTGATGCGTCAAGTGTTGCCGAGCTGCGAGCGGTCGCGGATGAATTCATCGAGCTGATGGGCAAGCATTCTCTGGCAGCGCTCTCGGCAGATTACGAAGCGGGGGGACGTCTAGAAGAAGTTATCAAGCAGACCCACGATCGCATCGCCGAACTCTTGGAACTCGATGATGACGCGGTCCAAGCATTGTCGCGGTTCTCCGAAGACAAAGCGGTACGGATCATGACAATCCATAAAAGCAAAGGTCTAGAATTCGACACGGTTATTATATTGGGGGTCGAAACGGAAACGTTTTGGGGAAATGCAGATGAAGAGCGGTCAGCTTTCTTCGTCGGTATCTCGCGGGCGAAACGGCAGCTGTGCCTTACCGTGTGTAAACACCGTGGAAGACCAGAAGGTTATCGACGCCGCTGGGACGAGCAGCGAAGCCCGCATGACGAATTTCTCGCTTATGCGACAGAGACATCCTAGTAGGGACACAGCACCGCATCGCCACAAATCACTGAAAGATTCGACTCCGTACCGCAAAACTCCACAATGACCAAGGAAATCGCTGAGCAGTTAAACGAATACGGGCGGTCGCTGCACAACCTCTTGGTAGAGCTACCAGATCATCCGGCGATTACCGACACTTTCGACTACGTTCTTGGTGCCTTGTACGGACTTGTTCAGGCACACAAGCTTGGATTCAGAGACCGTTCTACACGGTATGTTGCGATCTATCGCCCTCACCTGGCAAACTATGCGCTTGAGGTCTCCAAAACCGAGCCTCTTGATGCCGTTTGGACTGCTGGTTACCACTTCAATTCCGGTATCCAGCGACTGGCTGCCGCATTCGACCGAATTCCGCGAATGCTTGACGCAAAGATGAAAAAACTTGTACGGGGTCGGATGAGATCAACTACAGCAAAAGAACGGATGACAGAAGTAAACCCAAAATCATTCCAATATTGGGAGGCAGTCTACGACGAAGTCAACGCTTTCAAGCATAGCCCCGAAGGTAGGGCGGGCGGCCGGACGATCGCTATGAATGATGCACTTTTTGCTTTTGAAGAAATGATGCAGCTAATTTCCGACAGAAAAGCCCTGCTGACCCAACGCTATAGGCCCTGATTCACAGCTTTCCATACAAGCCAACTGGTTCGGGTGGCAGGAGTTGAACCTGCGTGGACATGTGCCCAAGACATGTGGGTGGTCGCCAACATTTCCGCGTCGACTATAGTCTCGGGTCAACTGGCTCGCTCTCCAGGGCAAGCACACCGAATACACATTCGTGAACTCGGCGGAGTGGTTCTTGGTGAACGAAACGCTCCAGCGCCTCCAATCCCAAAGCAAACTCCCGAAGCGCTAGCGACCGCTTTGCGCCCAGACCTCTGCTCTTTAGCCGCAGCAAATTTTCGGGAAGCGTGTATTCCGGGCCATAGATGATCCGCAAGTATTCTCGTCCGCGGACTTTCACAGCGGGTTGTACCATTCCCTTCCGGCCCTTCGCCACAAACTCCAACGGCTTAACAACCATGCCTTCGCCACCACTTGCCGTCAACTCCTCCCACCATTTGATTCCTCTATCCTGGTCGGCCCTGTCGGTGAGGTCCACAACTTGAAACGGTGTTGTGAGCAGTAGACCAGTGTCGGCCTGACACATTCGCGCAAGCGTCGCCATGTGCCACAGGTGATCTTTCGCGGTGTAAACGGCACCCTCGCTGGCAAGCAGGTGGAAAGGCGCCAGTTTCAGGTCGGCTAGAGAACGCACCGTCCAGCAGTATCGCCGGTATGCGTCGACATACAGATCGGCGGCCTCCTTGCGCTGTTGGTATTGTCCCGCCAGCACCACGACTTCCGGATTCTCCGCGACCGCTCTCAACGCTGCAATGGCCGCAGGCAAGGCCGCTCGGGCCGCCGCTCCGGTTGGAGCATATTGCTGGCGCAGCAACTCTTGTGCCTTGGCTGACCATGGCATCAATTCGCAGTCCAGGCAGACCCAGTCAGTTTTCAGCTCTTCCCAAATGCCTGCCACTTCTACAGCCTTGCGGACTTTTCCCAGAAACTCCAACTCCAGAGGCGCGTCATTGAAGAACCGCCGTCCCGTCCGTGTGTAGCAGACTCCGGCCTCGCCTTCCATAATTCCAAACCGTTTGCGCGCAGCATCGGCGTCACGACAGACGACGACTACCGCTCGCGATCCCATGTGCTTCTGCTGGCAGACCACCTTGTGCATGCCCTCGTGCAGGTAGTAGGCAAAGGCTTCTTCAGGATGTTCGAGCAGTCCGTCACGTTTACTGGTCTCACATGGAGACATCGTGGGCGGCAGGTAGATAAGCCACTTTGGATTTACCGCAAATCGGCTCATAACCTCCAGGGCTGTGATCGCGTTCTCTTCTCGAATCGTGATGTTGCGGTGCAACCGCGTGTTAATGATCCGCTTGCCAATGACATCCTCTATGTCGAGCAGGTCATCCAGTTGCTGTTGTGCAGTCAGCGCTGGTGCCATTTCCTCCTGGGACAAGAACGGCTTGGCCGACTCGTAATAGGTTCGGAGAGCGGACACCGACATCAGTTCACGTTCGGGATAACGCAGGGCAGTCAATTTTCCGCCGAACACGCACCCGGTATCTATGTTGATCGTGCGGTTCAGCCATTCCGGCTCGGCAACCGGCGTATGCCCATAAACCACCATCGCCTTGCCACGATACTCAGCCGCCCAGTTGTAGCGCACTGGGAGTCCGTATTCATCCGTCTCCCCGGTGGTCTCTCCATAGAGCGCAAAATCGCGCACTTTGCCAGAGCCGCGTCCCTGCATCTCCTCTCTCATGCCGGCGTGTGCCACGACGAGTTTCCCTTCGTCGAATACGTAGATGGCTGACCAGGTCGTCGAGAAACTTGATGACTGTCTGCTTGAATTCAGGAGTCCCCTTATCGAGCTGTTCAATGGAGTCGGCCAATCCGTGCGTCAACTGCACATCGCGTCCCTTCAGTTTCCGCATCAACTTCATGTCATGATTTCCGGGAACGCAGAACGCCGTACCGTCTTCAACCATCTTCATGACCAGGCGCAGAACTTCTGGAATCTTGGGTCCGCGATCAACCAAATCACCAACGAAAATCGCTCTGCGACCATCTGGCGGAGTCACACTTGGTGCTGTCGGTCCTTCGTTGATCTGGTAACCGAGCTGAATGAGCAAAGCGGCCAACTCTTCGTAGCAACCGTGTACGTCCCCGATGATGTCGAACGGTCCGTGCTCATGTTTCAGGTTGTTCCAAAGCGGCTGTCGCACGATCGTGACCGACGAGACCTCCTCTGGACTCGACAACACGAAGACATGACGGAAGCCTTCGCGTTCAAGCCCCCGAAGCGAACGCCGCAGTTGCTGGGATTGGTTTCTGATGACGTGAGGGCCGAACTGACGGTCGGGCCGACTCTGATTGCGTTCGTGGCAGACCTTCTCTGGCAAGTTCAGAACGATGGCCACCGGCAAAACATGAAACTCGCGGGCGAGCGCCACTAGCGGCTTGCGCGCTTCGGGCTGGACGTTTGTCGCGTCAACCACGGTTAGCCGGCCAGCAGCAAGCCTTTTGCGAGCGACGTAGTGCAACACATCGAATGCATCATTCGTCGCCTCCTGGGAATTCTCGTCGTCTGACACAAGGCCGCGACAGAAGTCTGAAGAGAGAACCTCTGTAGATTTGAAGTGCTCCCGAGCGAAACTCGACTTGCCACAGCCGGAAGGACCAATGAGAACGACCAGGGAAAGTTCAGGAATCGTTATAGTCAAGAGTTGAAGACCCCCATTTGCGTAGGCGCACCGACTTGGGGATCTTCTTCTCCTACGGGCAGAAACCTTACTGCGTACCCAAAGCGCTCTGAGATGCGGAGTGACCACTGTTGGAATTGCTCCCGAGTCCATTCGAAGCGGTGATCTTTATGACGAAACTTTCCCGCGGGCAGGGTTTCAAACTTCACGTTGTACTCGCAGTTGGGCGTGGTCACGATGATCGTTTTCGGACGTGCCGCTTCGAAAAGAACACGCTCGAATGCCGCCAGCCGGGGTGCATCCAGATGTTCGATGACTTCCACGACCGTGGCCGCGTCGTACCCGGCCAGGCGCTTGTCGCGATACATCAGCGAACCATGCATCAATTTCAGCCGCTCCCTCTGTTTCGTGGGCATCCGATCGAGTCGCAGACGTTGGCTCGCAATTTCAAGACTCCGGTACGAAACATCCATACCCACGATCTCTGTCAGTGACTTCTCATCTAAGAGGGCTCGCAGGAGTTTCCCTTCGCCGCAGCCTAGATCTAGGACGCGCTTCGCCTCGACGGATCGAAGCACAGCGACCACTGCTCCCATGCGCTGCTGCCAGAGCCGAATCGGCTCCTCCATCTTCGTTTCTTCTTCAGAGTGATCTTCTTCTGTGGCGTCAGGATCGGGGTTGTCTTCCTCCGCTAGCCTGGCGAGGGCCTCTCTTGCCAATTGCCTCTGGCGCGGAAGGTACCGCTTTACGATCGCCTCTTTGTGTGGATGCGACGCCAGCCAGCCTTCCCCTTTGCGCAAGAGTTTCTCAACCTCGTCCTTGCCAATCCAATAGTGCTTCTCAGCATCCAGCACCGGCACCAGCACGTAGAGATGATTGAGCAGATCCTGCAAGCGGAAAGTTCCCGCCAGGGTCACTGAGTAGTACGGTCCCTCCCCCCACTCTGGAAATTTCTGGTCAAGCGGATGATGCTCGGTAGTTACGCTGTACCCGAGGGGCTCGAATAGCTCGCGGATCAACCCCTCACCAGCGCGGCAAGCCACGACCGTGAGGGTTGCCGTCAACGGCATCGCTTGATCCGCCAGTTCTTGCCTCCCCTTGCTACGGCCAGACATGGCTGTCCCGAAAGCTCGACCCATGGCGACGCTAAGAAAAGAAGAGAGGACATATGGCCGGTCGTTCACATACTGATCAAGAGTTCCGCCCTCATGCTGACCCCGCTTGCCACGAACCAGTCCAATCGGATCGACATCAAGCAACAAGGCAGCCGTGCACCTTTCCGCGGTCGCTTCCGGATAGAAAACATGTGCTTTCCCAAACGACAGCTCGAACGAATGCAATTTCGCCGGGTTCTTGTGAAGGAGATAGCCCAGGTCCGTTGCCGGGTTATGCGTAGTTGTGAGCGTGAGCAGCATGGTCGAATTATACGAGTCCGTAATCTTTAGCTTTGGCGCGCATGTCCCGCCTCGAAACTACAAGAAATGGTCCGGTGTCAGCAGTTGAACCTGCGTGGACATGCGTCCAAAACATTTGCGTGGCGACTACAAGTGTCCCATATACCCAATGACTCCAAACCTCAGAACCACATCAACGTAGTCCTGGATCAGCACCATGCACTCGTCCAAGTCGCGATAAGCGAATGGACCGTCCGTGCGTAACGATGCGTCTTCCACTCCAGATGGAATCATGATTGACTTGCGCAAACCTGCGAAGTCATAGGCATCAGCGAGAGGCTTGCAGTCGCTTCGCGACATCGCCCGCCCCGTCCCGTGGCTCATGGAACTCAGAATTTCCAGCACCTTTTTCTTAGCCTGTACAAGAACAACATCTCCCGACATGTGCGAAGGGAGAACCGACAGAGCTCCGGGAAGAAGTCGAACAGAGCCTTTTCGAATGATCACTCGGCCATGATCTAGCTGCTCAAATGTGTTGTGTGGCAGATCGAGAAGCACTTCGGTTGGCCCAAACACCAAATCAAGCCTCTCGTTAATGGCCGCGCGGTTGTCCGCCGCCCAATTCACGACACGTTCAAACTCCTGATCAAACTGGCTAGGCTTGTCGATTAGATCGTCCACATGTCCTGACTCGTTCCTCGACCCGGTATGAATCAGAAAATGCAATGGACCGTCATCGTATGGAACTATCGCGTCCAAGAAATGGTTCCCGCCTCCCAGGTCCCCCAAGGCTCCTTTGTTTGCCCGAAGAGAATCGGCCACTTTGTCCCATCGAGCTTGATCAAGATCATTCGGTTGCACCGAGGATCGCACGAGCCTCATCCCACATCCGCAGTCGGACACTGCGAACTTACGCCAGTCCGTCTGCCGAGTCAGGACAGCGGTGCCGGTGGGAAGCGGAGACTTACCGGGGCAGGCGTCCGGAAGAAAAACAACCTGTTCCGCCTGAAGATCGTGAGGCAGCCAGGAATGGAGTTTCCCCAGGGGTTCAGCAGACAGGTTCGTGATTTCCATAGTGTTTGCACCTGCGTTTATGAGTCGTTCGTATTGTCCTACCCTACTACCGCGCCACAAATCGGCACACGAATAGAAATGGTCCGGGTGGCAGGAGTTGAACCTGCGTGGACATGTGCCCAAGACATGTGGGTGGCCGCTACCCTACACCCGGATCTGAAGAGAGGGCCTTGCAGCCCTCTCCTGTTCAGCCCTTCACGCATACCACCTGGCGCAACGTGTGAACCACGTCCACCAAATCGCGCTGCGCTTCCATCACCGCGTCGATGGATTTGTACGCCATCGGCGTTTCGTCGATGACATCCGCGTCCTTACGGCACTCGACGCCGGCCGTCGCCTTGGCATGGTCGTCCAATGTGAACCGGCGCTTCGCTTCCGTACGCGACATGGCGCGTCCCGCTCCATGGCTACAGCTCATGAAGCTCTCCGGATTGCCCTTGCCGCGCACGATGTAAGAACGCGCTCCCATGCTGCCGGGAATAATCCCCATGTCGCCCTCACGCGCCCGTACTGCGCCCTTGCGCGTGATGAGCACGTTCTCGCCGTAGTGGTGCTCCCAGGTCACGTAGTTGTGATGGCAGCTCACGACTTCCATATTGGCTTCGAACGCCGGGACTTCTCCCGAGCCCTGCACGGCCGCGATCAAGTTGCGCATCATCAGCTCGCGGTTGGCTAGCGCATAGTCCTGTGCCCAGTGCACCGCGCGGACGTAGTCCTCGAAGTGCTCCGTGCCCTGCGGCAGGTACGCGAGGTCCTTATCCGGCAGGTTGATCATCCACTGGCGCATGTCGTTCTTGGCCAGCTCGATGAAAAACGTGCCGAAACGATTGCCCACGCCACGCGATCCCGAGTGCAGCAGGAACCAGACGTTCTCGTTCTCATCGAGGCAGACCTCGATGAAATGGTTCCCCGTTCCCAGCGTCCCCAGGTGATTGATGCGCTGCACATGGTTCAGCTTCGGATACTTGTCGATGATCGCCTGATACGCAGGCTCCATCTTCGCCCACACTTCCGCGTGATGCGCAGGGGCATCCGACCAAGCGCCGCGATCGTTCTTACCACCGTTGTCGGTACGTCCGTGCGGCACGCTTTCTCAATCGCCGTGCGCATGCCGTGCAGATTGTCCGGCAGGTTGTTGGCGTGCAGCGAAGTCTGTACGGCCATCATGCCGCAGCCAATATCCACACCGACCGCCGCGGGAATGATTGCGCCGCGAGTTGGAATCACGCTGCCCACGGTCGCGCCAATGCCCCAATGCACGTCCGGCATGGCCGCCACCCACTTGTAGATAAACGGCAACTGCGCGACATTCAGCAACTGCTGGCGTGCGGCGTCCTCAAGCGGAACACCCTTGGTCCAGGCCTTGATGGGTACACCCTTGTCCGGCATCATCACGTTGTAAGTTGCGTCTGTCATCGTCTTTCCTTTCTTGCAGTCAACACCTGCGTCACGAATCTGGTGGCTCGGCACGGAATTGAACCGTATCCACTGGCTTTTCAGACCAGCACTCTGCCGTCGAGTTCCCGAGCCAAACTTGGTGGACGGTGCGAGACTCGAACTCGCATTTCACGGTTGCAGGCCGTGGGTAATCCCCTTATACGAACCGCCCATCTGGGGCGAGATGAGAGAATCGAACTCTCGTGACTGGAGCCACAATCCAGTGCCTAAGCCATTCGGCCAATCCCGCCATCGAAATCTGGAGCTGGTCGAGTGAATCGAACACTCGTCGGAGAGGTACAAGCTCTCTGCACTCCCACTGTGCTAGACCAGCAAACTTTTGGAGCTGGCGCGGCGATTCGAACGCCGATCACGGACTTACGAGGCCCGTGCTCTTCCTACTGAGCTACGCCAGCATCTGCAACAAATCTGGAGGCGGTGGGGAGAATTGCACTCCCGATGATCTCCTTTGCAGGGAGACGCCTCGCTGTCTTGGCTACACCGCCTCGAACATGCTCACAAACTTGGAGCGGAAGGCGGGACTCGAACCCGCGCTCTCGACGTTGGCAACGTCGCGTCTTGGCCACTAGACGACTTCCGCCTTTACAAAATCATGGAGCGAGCAGCGAGAGTTGAACTCGCGTCATCGGGTTGGAGGCCCGAGGCACCAGCCGCTATACCATGCTCGCCACGTCACATCTGGCAGGGGTGACAGGATTCGAACCTGCTTGAACTCGTTTTGGAGACGAGCGCCCTTCCCGTCGGGTCATCACCCCCGTGGCGGTCGCAACGGGAGTTGAACCCGTCCCTCCTGATAGACAGTCAGGTATCCTGCCGCTAGACTCTGCGACCACTTTCTAAACTTGGCTGCGAGGGCACGATTCGAACGTGCATGAACCGGGTCAGAGCCGGTTATCCTGGCCAGTTGGATGACCTCGCAAACTAGAGGAGGGAACCTGCGGACACGGTATGTTTCTTTCCAAGAGAAGTAACCGTAGCCTTCACCACTCCTCGAATTCCTCTTCATTGCTCGTCAATGAGCTTCCTCCTTGCTGACTTTTCAAACTGGCTGCCGGGGAGCGATTCGAACGCCCGTACCCGGATTCAAAGTCCAGGGTCCTGCCACTAGACGACCCGGCATCACACTTTCAGCGCGACTGCTTTCATGCACCGCACACACAACACCGCTGACTCATCGACGTTATGGCCAAGTCTCCTACGATCTGTACGCGCACGATCCACCAATTCGCGGTGATCTCCACCGCGGTCGCAGTAGAGGTCCGATGCAAGCTCAATTTCAAATCCTTCGAGTTCAATTACTTGTGTGCTCATAACTTGGTAGCAGCGAGGAGAATCGAACTCCCATCTCAGCCTTGAAAGAGCCGCATCCTGGCCGTTAGACGACGCTGCCTCCTCTCTGCGCATCGGTCAATTGCACCGTAAAAAGCAAAAGCCCCCGATTTGTATCGGAGGCTCAGAAAGACTATCCGCTGCTGATATGCCCCCGTTACATGAACGTACCTTTGCCCGCTCCTTGCCACGTAAACGTGGCTGGTGTCGGGAAGCAATCGGTATGGGGCTTGCGTATCATTACTAGATCTCAGTTATCACTCTGGCATGACTTTGCAAATCCGTCAATACCCAAAAGTGGCTGGGACTAGCGGTGCGTCCTGTCGCAATTGGTTCGAGTGGAGCTAGCTAGGCCTTCTTTTCCATCTCTTCACTTTGGCAAAGTAAGTAACACAAGAGTGTGCCAGTATCAATCTTGAATGCTGCTCTTTTCGACTACGTGAACCTGCGAAGTGCCCTCGCGAGCTCCTCAAGACCAGGTTCGTCCGGAAGAGCAGCCACCTGATCGGCAAATTGTTTTTGCCGCTGGGCCATGTAGTCGTCTGGATCTCCCGTAAATACGCCACTACCGAGGTGTCGTGCCTGCGACGCGAAGGCGTCCACGATACGCTTTCTTTGTTCACCACTAAATTGCCCTATGAGGTCCCTAGCAAAGCCAGGACTGCTGAAAGCTAGGCGCGGGATCGCCCTCTCAATCAACGTTGCGATGTTGCGCGCGCCTCGTTCATCAACCTTAGCCGATCTTTCGCAGTTGGGCACTTCTGGGCCGGTTAAGTGCTTTGGAATCAGTTGAGGCTATCGAAAGGTCTTCACCACAAACGCGCCAACTAACGGGCGATCTCGACCTCGATTTCGTTACTCTCTTTTTGCGCAGTGAGGCGCGGTGGCGGCTGGCTCGGCAACTCCAGTCGCAGCTTCTCGATGAGCAGCTTGGTGTCGGAGGAAGGTTGGGTGTAGCGCGGCAGAATCAACCACCGTTGATCGACGGTCGGAATCCAGACGTCGATCATTTGGATTTCTGCCAACTTCTCGAGCACCGCCGTAGGCGTCAACCCCGGAGCGTGCGGCAGTAGGCGATGCTTGAGGGTGATCTGCAAGCAGTAGGCGAGAAAGGCGATCAGAATGTGCGCGTCGGCGCGATGTTCCAATTGATGGTAGATGGGGCGTATGGCGAGGTCGCTCTTGAGCGATCGAAAAACCGATTCGATCTGCGTCAGCTGCACGTAGCGCGCCCACAGCACGCTGGGATCTCCAGCGGTCAGGTTGGAGCGCAGCAAGTAGTGTCCGTCACGCCATTCCGCTTCTTGGAGCTTTTTCTTGTCCCCATGAAACTGGAATGTCTCCCGCGTTACCTCCTGGTCTTCCCCGGGCACTTGCACGTGCACGAACTGAAAAGCGCGGCCCGCTGCCGATTTCGCGGCACCCAAGCGCATCAGCAACTGGTCGCGGGAAGGAAGGCTTCGGCGCATGGCCCGCAGCTTTCTGAATAAGCGGGCCAGACGCTTGCGGCGCATGGCCGTCTCTTTGGCTTGTCTTCCTGCACTCTTGGCCAACACATAGAGTTCGCCTTCCTGCTCAAACAGTTTCACCTCCACCGACTCTCGCACCTTCTGCCAGGGCAGATCCAGCCACTTCTTTTCGTACTGTTGAATCTTGCCTTTCGGAGTTCCGACCAGATAGAAGATTTCGCGTGCCGGATCCCGCATCTCCCGCAAAATCTCTTCGCTCGGAATGCCGCGGTCCATCACCCACATCCGTTTTGCTTTTCCATAAGTCTTCTCGATCTTGTCCAGAAAACCGCGGAGCGTGGCGCGATCACTGGTATTGCCATCCATCACTTCGTAGGCCAGCGGGAAACCATCCGTGGTGATCACCAAGGCAATCACCACCTGTAAACAGTCCGTCCGTTGATCGCGACTGTGACCGTACTTGGCCTTGGGGTTCTCTTCCATCGCGCCTTCAAAGTACGTGCTCGTCAGGTCGTAGAGAAGCACTTCGAATTCCGCGTGAAACAGATCGGCCCACTTCTGGCGCAGCCACAGAAACAGTTCCTGCTTATGTTCCAGCACCCGGTCCAGACAGCGATACAAGCGATCCTTCTCGGCCACAGCAAAATCCGTTCCCAGCAGTACATCCATGGCCGTGCTCAGATACCACTGCCGATGCACGCGAAACTCGCTGCCTGGATCCAGCAGTCGATTCACCACCAGCAGTTGCAACACTTTTTCCCAAGCCACGTCTTCTCGCGATCCCGCCAGGCGAGCGTCCCAAAACTCATGCAGGCCCAGTTGCCGCCACAACTCGCACGCCAACCAGCAACTCCCGAAAACGCGAGGCCGCCGCAGTTCGAGGCCGCTCACTTTCACCTGCAGACTGTCGACGGCATCGACGGGAATCTCGCGGTCGTCAGGAAACAAACTCAGGTTGGCATACTCTTGCTGCTCTTCATCGAACACCGACAGCGTCTTGCGCCAGGCCGCTTGCTGTTCGTCGTTGATCTCGCCGAGATAGACAACGGTTCGCTGCACCGTCTTGTTGGAAGCGAGGCGATGGTTTTCTACGATGCTGAAGTAGCGATGATCCTTGCCGTCTTTTTTGCGGTGGATGCTGCGCAGAAACATGACAACCGCAGAGTGCCAGATCTCCGTCCCCAAAGGAAGGTACTTGGTCTTCACTCTGCCGCTTTTTCAAATGCCAACGATGAAAACGCAAGACTTAAGCACGAAGATCATCACAAAAAAGCCGAAAAATGTCCGCAACTGCGAAAGTTGGGTTAACCGGTGGGTAACACGGGATTGCTAGAGTGTGCGGTACCTCCGATTATTCTGCCGTCCGGCTCTGTCGCCTGAGCTGGGCGGCGTTTTTCTTTTAGAAAGTTTGGGTGATGGGAAGTCGAAGTCAAAGGCTGCGGGCGGGGCGCCCGCTCCACACAAAGCAGCGGGAAATTGGTTTAGGGTTCTTGCGGTGCGGCTGAAGCCGCGCCCTTTCAAACCAAAACCCCTTTCAAAGCAAAATTTCTTTCGAAGCGAAACCCCTTTCAACGCGAAACCGGTAAAGACTTTCAAGAGAAAAACCTAGGCTTCTTCAAGACGAGGACGGCTGGTTCAGCGGTCCCAGGTCCAGTTGTGGAATCTTTTTCTTAGTTCGGCTTTGAGGAGTTTTCCGGTGGAGGTGTGGGGCAAGTCTTCCACGAAGATGAAGGCGTCGGGGAGCTGCCACTTGGCAAATTTTGGGGAGAGAAATTCGCGCAGGGTTTCGGGAGAGAGAGTGGCTGCGTCGTGGGCGACGATGATGGCCACGGGACGCTCCTGCCATTTGGGATGGGGGACGGCGATGACGGCGGCTTCGCGAATTTGCGGATGCGCTACCAGGGCGTTTTCTAGATCGACGGAGCTGATCCACTCGCCTCCGGATTTGATGAGATCTTTGGTCCGGTCGACGATTTTGAGATAGCCTTCGGCGTTCACGGTTCCGACGTCGCTGGTGCGAAACCATCCATCGGCGGTCCACTTATCGTTTTCGGCGGGAAGGTTGTAGTAACTGGCGGCGACCCAGGGGCCGCGGAGTTGAACCTCGCCCATGGTTTTGCCGTCCCAGGGAACTTCGTGCAGATGGCCGTCGGGTTGTTCGGCGACCACTCTGCGTTCGACGAAGGGGACGGGGATTCCGGCCTGCGTTTTGACTTCGCATTTCGCATCTTCAGACCAATTCTGCATGTGAGATTTGAGCTGGCAGGTCGTGGCCTGGGGACTGCTCTCGGTCAATCCCCAGCCCTGGGTCATGTTCCAGCCATGACGGTGGAGACGCTGGATGAGCGAGAGCGATGGGGCGGCTCCACCGATGAGAATGCGCATGGGCGGGAGCGTCCAGCGGGTGGGATTCTGGTCGAGGTGCTCGAGAATGCTGTGCCAGACGGTGGGAACGGCGGCGGCCACGGTGACTTGCTCGTTCTGGCAAAGCTCCAGGAGACTTTCGGGCTTGAGATGCGGGCCGGGAAGAATCTGTTTCGAGCCGACGAGGGTTGCGGCGTAGGAGAGTCCCCAGCCGTTGACGTGAAACATGGAGACGATGGGGAGAACGGCGTCGGCATTGCAGATGCCGAAGTTATCGACGGTGGTAAGAAGAAATGAATGCAGCATGATGGAGCGGTGGGTATAGACGACGCCTTTGGGGAATCCGGTGGTGCCGGAGGTGTAGCACATGCAGGCGGCTTCGTTTTCGTCGAGGCGGGGATAGCGAAAGTTACCGGAGGCGGTGCGGAGAAAATCTTCATAGTCGGTGAAGGCGGGATCGGAGGGTGACGCGGACCAGCGGACGACGATAACGCGCTCGAAGTGGACGGAGTCGCGCAGCTTTTCGTAGAGGGGAAGGAGAACGTCATCGACGATGAGAAAGCGGTCTTGGGCGTGGTTGGCAATGTAGGCGATTTCGGAGGGTGCGAGGCGAAGGTTGAGCGGATGCAGAACGGCTCCGGAGATCGGGATGCCGAAGTAGGCTTCGAGGTGGGCGTGGTGGTTCCACATGAGGGTGGCGACGCGATCTCCGCGACGGAGGCCGGCGAGTTGCAGAGCTTCGGCGAGGGCGCGAGCGCGGCGGTGGAGATCGGCGTAGGTGTAACGGTGAAGAGAATGATCGGGACGCCGGGAGACGATTTCGGCGGTGGGAAAGAATTGTCCGGCACGCTCGAGGCTGTGAGAGAGCGTGAGGGGATCGTGCATCATGGTTCCTTGAATCGGAATTCCCTGGATCATGGCGTCGTCGGTCGTTGCTCGTTCGTCGTTTGGCATAAGGCGTCGGGGTGCTTGGGTCTTGCTACATATAAAGGATGATGCGTAAGATGGGGCGTCGTATAACGAACGTTCGCTCGGATCATTATGACAACATTACCCGCGCCTGACTCGACCGTTGCCAGCTCTGACAGCCGGTATGACCGGCAACTGGCGAAAATCCTAGAACATGCGACCGCAATTTTCTACGAAAAAGGATATGAAGGGGCGTCGATACGGGATTTGTCGCGGGCGAGCGGAATGTCGCTGGCGGGTCTTTATTATTACTTCGAATCGAAGGAGAAGTTGCTGTACGTGATCCAGAAACATCTGTTTGAGTCGGTGATGGAGCTGGTGCGGGAGCGGCTGAAAGAGGAGAGCGATCCGGAGCGGCGGGTGCGGGCGTTTATTTTGGCGCACCTGGAGTATTTTCTGGCGAGTCCGAAGTCGATGAGGGTGCTGTCGCACGAGGATGACGTGCTGAAAGAAGATCTGGGCAAAGAGATTGCGGGCCTGAAGCGGCAGTACTACCACTGTTGCGCCGATCTGGTGGAGGCGCTGAAGGCGGCGAAGGGGCTGCAGTTCAATTCGCGAGTAGCGGTGCTGTCGCTGTTTGGAATGATGAACTGGATTTACACGTGGTATAACCCGCACGTGGATGGAGATGCGAGTGTGCTGGCGCGGGAGATTGGGGATGTGTTTCTGGGCGGGATTTATAGTGCGGGGGCCGGGACGGCGTGAACGGGCGCGGCGGCCGTCACTTACTGATTTGCAGTTCGTCTCTCCGCTAGTTTGTAGTTAAGGTGTTCTCGATGAGAAGGGCTATGCCTTGTCCGCCGCCTATGCAGGCGGAAGCTATGCCGTAGCGGGAGCCGGAGCGTTTGAGTTCGCGGGCGAGAGTGATCGCGAGGCGGACGCCGGTGGCTCCGAGGGGATGGCCGATGGCGATTGCGCCTCCATTGACGTTTAGCCGGTTGCGATCGATGTCGAGTTGGCGCTGGCAGGCCAGGACCTGGGCGCCGAAGGCTTCGTTGATTTCGAAGCGATCGATCTCGGGGAGGGTCAGGCCGGCGAAATCCAAAAGAGTTTGAATGGCGGGGACGGGCGCGATGCCCATGATCTCGGGCTGAACGCCGACGACGGCTCCGGCAACGATGCGAGCCAAGGGATTTTTCTTGTGCTGCCGCAGGTATTCGGCGGAAGCGACCAGGGTTGCGGCCGCGCCGTCCACGATTCCAGAGCTGTTGCCGCCGGTCTGCACGCCTCCGAAGGCGGGCTTGAGCTTCGATAAAACCCCGATCGGCGAGGGACGGACGTGGGTATCTTCGGTTAACTTCTCGATGCCGCGGGGCAGCTTGATGGCGCGCGGTGAATATCCAGAGAGCTCGAAGACTTCGCTGGTGAGGAGTGCGATTTCGCCGCTGAGGAAGCAGCTTTTTTGCGCGGCGATGGCGCGGGCGAAACTTTCGGCGGCGAATTGATCGACATCCTCGCGGGTGATTGAGTATTGCCTGGCCAAAGTTTCGGCGGTTCCGCCCATGGTTTTATTGGGGCAGGGATCGAGGAGAGCTTCCCACAGAAAATCTTTGAATTCGACTTCGCCCATGCGAAATCCGGCGCGGTGGGTGTAGGCGGCGATGGGGTTGCGCGACATGGATTCAGCGCCGACGACGAGAGCGAGGCTGGCTTTGGAGAGCTTGATGTTGTCGGCGGCCTGGAGGATGGCTTCGACGCCGGTTCCGCAGACGCGCTGCACGAGATGCGCAGGAACATCGATGGGGACGCCGGAGTAGAGGCCGATGTGGCGAGGCAGAACGTAGGCGTCGAACGAGGCTTGCGCCATGTTTCCGGCGACGACGATATCGACGTCGGCGGGTGGGATGTCGGCGCGGCGGAAGATTTCGCGGGCGGCTTTGATTCCGAGGTCGGTGGGAGAGACGAGGCCGAGAGCAGTGTTGTATTCGATGAACGGGGTGCGGACGCCGTCAAGGAGGAAGACGTTGTCGTAGGCGGAGAGCAGGGCTTTGCTGCGAGGACTCATAGAGCTGTTTTGATGGCGAGAATGTCTTCGCTGGCGGCGACCAGGCGGGGCAGCGGGGGATTCAGCGGCGTGCCGGGCACAGCGATTGGAGCGGTGGGAGTTAGTGCCTCGGGCTTGGGGGCGCGGATGACGGCGGGCTGTCCGTAGCGGGAGCGATGGCGGGTTCCCCATGCCGACATCAATTTGAGAATTGGTTTGAGACTTTCACCGTGGCGGGTGAGGGAATACTCGACGCGAGGCGGGACTTCGGCATAGACCTTGCGGCGGATGATGCCGTCGCGTTCGAGTTCGCGCAGATGCTGGGTGAGCATCTTTTTGGTGAGGCCGGGGATGAGCCGTTGCAATTCGCAAAAGCGGCGAGTGTGGCCTTCGAGATGAAAGAGAAGCGACGGTTTCCATTTTCCGCCGATGATGGAAGCGGTCAGCTTTACGGGGCAATTGGAGTGATCCATCGGGTAGACCCCAGGGTGTTGGTTACCGAAACGTGCCTACTAGCCAAAAAGATACTTTTGCCTAGAATAGGCCCTCGGTCCCCAAAGGATACCTGAATCGGACGCGGCTTGGAAGGAGTTTGGGGTCAGTTTGAAATACACATTCCGGCGGCGGCTGAAGCGTGAGGAGTTTGAATGAGCGATAAGAATCCGGTTGTGATTTATGGCGCCAATGGATTTTCGGGGCGGCTCATTGCGGAATTTCTACGGGAATACAATGTGCCGTTTATTGCGGCGGGACGGAGCCGGGCGCGTCTTGAAGAGGTGATGAGGAATGTGCCCGGCATTGAGACTGCGAAGTATGAAGTGGTGGAGACGCAAGGGTCGGTTGAAGAACTGACGAACGTGTTTACGGGCGCGAAGGTCGTCTGCAATACCGCGGGACCGTTTATATACAACGGGCCTCGGGTGATTGAAGCGGCGTTACATGCGGGCTGCCACTATGTGGATATTGGCGGAGAGCAGGCATGGATACGCGCGGTGGCGGAGAAATGGGGCGGCAAGTTTGCCGAGCGCGGGTTGCTGGCTGCTCCGGCGACGGCGTTCATGTCGGCGGTGAGCGATTCGGCGATTCGGATGTGCCTGGAGAACAATCGCGGCATTGACACGCTGGAAGTGCTGACGATGTTCAAGGGGAATCCGACGTTTGGGTCGACGCAGACTATTTTTGCGGTGATTCAAACAGACGCTTATTACCTTGAGCAGAACGCTTACAAGCAGTGGCCGAGGGCGACGCGGTATGACGTGGTTGTGCCGGGGAGCATACAGACGCAGCTGGCGCTGGCTTGGGGAGGGTTTCCGCATCCGGTGTGGTACAAGGACCATCCGCAGATTGCGAACGTGCGATCGTTTGGGGGATTGCTCGATCGGCAGATTATGGAAGGTGTGGCGGCGACGGAGAAATTGTTTGAGGAGCAGATACGTCCGCTGCCGGCGGCGGAACAGGAAAAGAAGCTGGGCGAGATGGCGAATGCGGTGACGGGGGCGACGCCGCCACGGGAGAATCCGCGAGAGCATCGGACGATCGATGTGATTGTGGGACGGGGAAGCACGGATGCGATGCAGTGCGTGGTGTTTGGCACGTGCTGCTACCGGCAGACGGCGCTGATACAGGCGTTCGCGGCGCACAACCTGGTGCATGGCGCGTTGAGGAAAGTGGGCTTTGCGTCGGCGGCGGAGGCGTTTGGGCATCGGGAGATTCTGGGCGTGCTGGAGACGCACGGGCTGTCGAAGGTGAAGATGATCATGTAGGGGCGGGCGAGGCGTGTTATCGCCAGGCGGAGTGCGAGGCAGGGAAGATGCAGATCCCTCGCTTTGCTCGGGATGACAAGACTATTAAGTCGGGTTAACCAGATTATTGAAGATGACAAGATTATCGGGACTTCGCCACTGGGCGTTAGGACGCTATGCGAGCGATTGATTATTTCGACAAGAGCGCGGATCTTTATGGCGAGCGGATCGCAATCGTCGATGGCGAGCGGCGGTATTCGTATGCCGAGACGCGACGCTGCAGCGAGCGGATTGCGCGCGGGATGCGGGCTTGCGGCGTCAAACCCGAGGAGCGTGCGGCGATTTACTCGCATAATCATGCGGCGGTTTTGTTTTGCATGCTGGGAATTTTGCGCGCGGGAGCGGCGTGGGTTCCGATCAATTTTCGCAATGCGGCGGATGCAAATGTGGAGTTCCTCAATTATTCGGAGACGGCGTGGCTTTTTTATCACAGCCGTTTTCGGGAGCAGGTTGAGGAGATCCGCCGACGGGTACGTTCGCTGCGGCACGTGATTTGCATTGATGGAGCGGATGGGGAGAATCGGTCGCTGGCGGAATTCATGGAGCGGGGAAGCACGGATGATGATGAGCGAGACTGGGCGGATGCGCACGGCAATCTCGAGCAGATGATGGGGCTGGTTCCGACGGGCGGAACGACTGGGCCGGCGCGCGGGGTGCGCGTTACCAACCTGGCGTGGGGCACGATGACGGAGATGGCCATCCATTATTGGAGGGGAGATGCGGCGGAGCCGGTTTGCCTGTGCACCGCTCCGCTATCTCATGCGGCGGGGGTGGTGGCGTTCACAATGTTTGCGCTGGGCGGAACGAACGTTGTGTTACCGGGATTTGACGGGTTGCAGGTGTTGCAGGCGATTGAGCGGCATCGGGTGACGCATCTTTTTCTTCCTCCGACGGCGTTTTATGCGCTGCTGGCGCATGCGGATGTGGGTAAGTACGACTGCTCGAGCCTGCGCGTATTTTTGCTGGCGGGATCTCCGGTGTCGCCGGACAAACTGAAGAAGGGTGTGGAAGTTTTTGGCGCCTGCATGTGCCAGTCATACGGACAGACCGAAGCGCCGATGCTGCTGACATTTCTTGATGCGCGCACGGTGGCGGCGGCTGCGGCGGGGGATCACCCGGAGCGGCTGCGCAGTTGCGGAAGGGCGACGGCATCGGTTCGAGTGGCCGTCATGGATGATGCGGGAAATATTCTTCCTGCGAATCAGGCGGGAGAAATTGTGGCGCGCGGCACGCTGATTACGGCGGGCTATCACAATTTGCCGGAGGCGACGGCGGCGATCCGCGGCCATGACTGGCACCACACGGGCGATGTGGGTTACATCGACGAAGATGGATATGTTTATATCGTCGATCGCAAGAAAGACATGATAATCAGCGGCGGGTTCAATGTTTACTGCGCGGAAGTTGAGGCGGGCATTATGGCGCTGCCGCAGGTGCAGGAGTGCGCGGTGATTGGCGTTCCGGACGAGAAGTGGGGCGAAGCGGTGAAGGCGTTCGTCGTGATCAGGGAGGGTGAATCGCTGACGCAAGAAGAGTTGATCGCGCACTGCAAGGTGAAGCTGGGCGGAATGAAGTCTCCGAAGTCGGTGGAGTTTGTGGAGGAGATTCCGAAGACTCCGGCGGGAAAGTTTGATCGCAAGGCGCTACGAAGACAATTTTGGGCGGGAGCAGATCGGGGAGTGCATTAGGGCGATGGGAATTTATTCCATAGGAAGGCCGACGTAATTTTCGGCCAGGCTTTGTGACGCGGCTCGGGAACTGGTTACGTAGTCGAGGTCGGCGAGTTGACGGCGCTGGTCAAAGGGATTCTCGTCGGGGAAACGATGGAGCATGGAAGTCATCCACCAGGAGAAGCGTTGGACTTTCCAGACGCGGTGCAGGCAAGTTTCGGAGTAAGTGTTGAGCAGGTCGCGGCTGCCGGTGTCATAAAACTTTTCGAGAGCGCGCGCGAGTACGCGAACGTCGGCGACGGCGAGGTTCAATCCTTTGGCCCCGGTGGGGGGAACGATGTGGGCGGAATCTCCGGCCAAAAAGAGGTTGCCGTATTGCATGGGCTCCACTACGAAGCTGCGCATGCCGGTCACACCTTTTTGCAGAATTGAGCCTTCGATGAGCGTCCATCCATCTGAAGCCAGACGAGTGTGAAGTTCGTGCCAGATTTGGTCGTCGCTCCAAAGGTCGATGTTTTCATCGGGCTTGCATTGCAGGTAGAGGCGGCTTATGTGCGGGGTGCGCATGCTGAGCAGGGCGAAGCCGCGGTCGTGATAGGTGTAGATCAGTTCGTCCGATGATGGAGGAGCTTCGGCGAGGATGCCGAGCCAGCCGAAGGGATAGACGCGGTCATACTCGGTGAGAACGCCGGACGGAATGCTGGGGCGGCAGATGCCGTGGAAGCCGTCGCATCCGGCAATGAAATCGCAGGTGAGTTCGTGGTCGCCGGCATCTTTGCGGTAGCGGATCTTTGGGTGTGGGCGGTTGAGATCGTGGACGCTGACGTTTTCAACTTCAAATAAAACCTGGCCTCCGGTGGCAGCGCGCGCGTTGTTCAGATCTTTGAGCACTTCGTTCTGCGCGTAGATGGTGATTCCTTTGCCGCCGGTGAGATCGTGAAAATTAATGCGATGGCCGCGTCGCTTGAAGCGGAGTTCGATGCCGTGGTGGACGAGGCCTTCGGCTTTCAGGCGATCGCCGGCGCCCATTTCGGTAAGCAGGTCGACGGTTCCTTGCTCAAGGACGCCGGCGCGGACGCGCTGCTCAGCGTATTGGCGGCTGCGATTCTCGAGGACGACGGAGTCGATGCCATGCAGATAGAGGAGATGCGAGAGCACGAGTCCGGCGGGTCCGGCGCCGATGATTCCGACCTGAGTTCGCGATGAGATGGCCACGGGGTGAAGAGTACGACCTCACTTTCATGGACGGGCGGGCGATGCGCCGGTCGCTCCAGCAAAAACTAATCTCCAGTAAAAACTAAAAAGGATAATGGCACGGAGTGGTTTGGATGGTGATCCAACGCAGTTCGGTGAATTCGTTGATGGCGGCTTTTCCTCCAAAACGGCCGTAGCCACTGGCCTTCACGCCTCCGAAGGGCATTTGCGCTTCGTCGTGAACGGTGGGGCCGTTGACGTGGCACATGCCGGAGTCGATGCGCTTGGCGACTTCGACGGCGCGGGCGATGTCGCGTCCGAAGACAGCGGCGGAGAGTCCATATTCGGTGTCGTTTGCGAGGCGGATGGCTTCGTCGACGGTTTTGAAGCGGGTGATGGAGACGGACGGGCCGAAGGATTCTTCGCGGAAGATCTGCATTTCGGGCGTAACGTAGTCGACGATGACGGCGGGCATGATTGTGCCTTGCGGCTCGCCGCTGAGAAGAACTTTTGCGCCGCGAGATTCGGCGTCCTTGACGAGGGCGTGGACGCGGTCGACGGTGGGCATGCCGACAACGGCTCCGAAGACGACTTCACCTTTTCGGGGATCGCCGCACGGCAGAGTTGTCACCTTGGCAACAAATTTCTGAGCGAAAGCGTCGGCCACTTTTTCGTCGACGATGATGCGCTCGGTCGACATGCAGATTTGTCCCTGATTCATGAAGGCTCCGAAGGCGGCGGCATCGGCGGCGGCGTCGAGGTCGGCATCATCGAGAATAACGAGCGGAGCTTTGCCGCCGAGTTCGAGAAGAACCGGCTTGAGATGTCGGGCGGCGGCGACGGCAATGAGTTTCCCAACTCGGGTTGAGCCGGTGAAATTGATGCGGCGCACGGCGCGATGGGCGATGAGAGTTTCGACGATGGCAGAAGCGCTGGCCGCGTCGTGAGTGAGGACGTTGACCACTCCGTGGTCGAGGCCGGCATCGCGGAGGACGGTGCCGATGAGGCGATGGGTCGCGGGACAAACTTCGGAGGCTTTGAGGACGACGGTGTTGCCGCAGGCGAGAGGGATGGCGATGGCGCGGACTCCGAGAATGACAGGAGCGTTCCAGGGCGCGATGCCAAGAACGACGCCGACCGGCTGACGGATGGAGAAGGCGAGGCTGCCAGGAATTTCGGAGGGAATGACCTCGCCGGAAACCTGGGTGGTCATCGACGCGGCTTCGCGCAGCATTTGGGCGGCGAGGTAGACGTTGAAGCCGGCCCATCCGGCCGTGGCGCCGATCTCGTCCATCATGACAGAGATGAAGTCGGGCGTGCGGGCTTCGAGCAAATCGGCGGCATGCAAAAGCTTCTTGCGGCGCTCGTGAGGGCCGAGCGCGGACCAGGCGGGGAAGGCCTCGGCCGCGGCTTCGGCGGCGGCGATAGCATCGTCGGTTCCGGCGGCGGCGGCGCGCGTGGCGACTTCGCCGGAGATTGGGTTTTGCCGGACAAAAGTGGCTGCGCCGACGGCAGCGGTGTCGCGATCGCCGATGAGAAGTTGTACTTCGGTCATGGCCGTCTCCTCTTCGTTATTTCTATTTTCTTACTACTTCGTTTCTTTGCAGAAGTTGTTGTTCTGGGCTGAGTGATGATTGGATTTGCGTCTATCTCTTTGAAGACTTCGGCGGCGATGTGAAAGGCGGAGTTGGCCGCGGGGACTCCGCAATAGATGGCCGATTGCAGCAGGACTTCTTTGATTTCGTCGCGGGTGACGCCATTATTGAAGGCGGCCTTCACGTGCATGCGGAATTCCTCGGCGCGATTCAGGGCAACCATCATGGCGAGAGTGAGCAGGCTGCGAGTGTGGCGGGGAAGGCCAGGGCGCGTCCAGATCTCTCCCCAGGCGCTGCGAGTGATGAAGTCCTGAAAATCGCGGGTGAAGGCGGTGGTCGCGGCGATGGCGCGATCGACGTGTTCGTCGCCGAGGACGGCGCGACGAACTTTCATGCCCTGCTGATAGCGGGTTGCGTCATCCATTGTCGTTATCCATTGTCGTGACCCATTGTCGTGACTCCTGATCCGATTGGTGGTGTGTGTTTCATTTGGAGAGAAAACTTTTTACTGCCTCAGTGAATGCGCCGGGCTGTTCGATATTGGAGAGGTGAGCGGCGGGCAGTTCGAGTTGCACCGCCCCTGAAATCTGGTTGGCTACAAATTGCGCCTCGGGGACGGGAATGACGGGGTCGCTTCCACCGTAGATTACGAGGGTCGGAGTTTTGATCTGGGCGATGGCGGCGCGCTGATCCATGTCGCGGATGGCGGCGCAACACGCGGCATAACCTTCGGTCGGAGAATCCTCGATCATTTGCCGCGCCTGCGCGACCTTGTCGGGGAACGACGCGCGAAACTGCGGCGTAAACCAGCGCTCGACAACGGAGGCAGCTACGGATTTTGTTCCGTCGGCGCGAACGGCGGCGATGCGGGCATTCCACATTTCTTTGGTGCCGATGCGGGCGGCGGTGTTGCAGAGCACCAAGCGATGCAGGCGGTTGGGCGCATGAATTCCTAGCCACATGCCGATCATGCCGCCGATGGAGAGCCCGCAGAAATGCACGCGGTCGAGATGAAGAGCGTCGAGCAGATTTGTGACGTCGCGGCCGAGTTGTTCGATGGTGCAGTCGCCGGGAGGGACGGAGGATTGTCCGTGGCCGCGAGTGTCATAGCGGAGAATGCGGAAGTGCGACTGCAGAGCGGGAATCTGCGGATCCCACATGGAAAAATTGGTGCCGAGAGAATTGGAGAACATGAGAACGGGCGGGGCGTCTCCGGTGAGGGCGTAGTGCGTTCGGAGTTCTCTGAGGTCGGCAAACGGCATGGCTGTTGTTTACCCTTTGGTCCTTAATATTTCGTTGTCGTGGCCGCTCCACTATTTACTACTTTTGCCGGTGATGACGCGATCTACTAATTCTTCGGCTGCGCCCAGATAGTTTTCGGCGACGAAGAGACGATCGAACTCTTCGGTTGTGAGATGCTTCGTTACGGTTGGATGTTGAGCTAACACCTCGCGAAAATGTTTTCCCGACTCGATCGCCTCGTGGCTTGCAGCTTCAACCAAGGTGTGGGCGGCGGCTTTGCCGATGTGGGCGGCGAGGGCGATGGAGACAGCCTCGGCGAAAATCAGTCCGTGGGTTGCATCGAGATTGCGCTTCATGCGGGCGGCGTCGACTTCGAGATGCGGAATGATTGTTGCCATTTGATGAAGCGCTCCCGCGGTGAGGCGGAAGATTTCGGGGAGGGTCTCCCATTCGGCGTGCCAATTGCCGAGGCCGCGCTCGTCTTCCTGGACCATCGCGCTCAGCATGGTGCTGACGAGGCCGGGAACGCGGGTTGCGGCGGAGAGGACGATGGCGGCGCTGACCGGGTTGCGCTTGTGCGGCATGGTCGAGGATCCGCCGCGGCCTTTGGCTGCGGGCTCGAAAATTTCGGCAATCTCGGTCTGCATGTGGAGAGAAATATCGCGGGCGATTTTTCCTAGAGAGCCGGTGCAGAGGCCGAGCGTGGTGGCCACTTCTGCGACTCGGTCGCGCTGCGTATGCCACGGCATGGCGGGAAGGCGGAGATGGAGTTCGGCTGCGAGGGCCTCGGCTACCGGCAACCCCTTGTCGTGGAGAGCGGCGAGGGTTCCGACTGCACCGCCAAACTGGAGGACCAGCGCACGTTCACGCGTTTGCGTGAGGCGATCGCGGTGGCGATTCATGGCATCGAGCCAGGCGGCAACTTTGACTCCGAAAGTTGTGGGCAGGGCGTGCTGCATGAGCGTGCGGCCGGCAATCGGCGTGGAGCGGTGCTGGCGGGCGAGCTGGGCTAGAGCCTCACGAAGAGAAGCGAGGTCGGCATCGATGATGTCGAGCGCGCGCTTTACTTGCAGGATAAGACCAGTGTCGTTCGCGTCCTGGCTGGTCGCTCCCCAGTGAACGAAGCGAGCAGCTTCGGGATCGTCTTTCGCGACCAAGGCGGTGAGCTGCTTGACTAGAGGGATGGCGGGATTGAGCGACGCGGCGGTGGCGGCGGCGATTGCTTTTGTGTCGAGCAGTTGCGCTTTGCACTTTGAGGTGATGGCTGGGACGGCGGAGGAAGGAATCACTCCGCAGCTTGCTTCGGCGCGGGCTAGTGCGGCTTCGAAGTCCAGCATGTGCTGGAGGCGCGCGGCGTCGGAGAAAACTTCGACCATCGCCGCTGAGCCGAAGAGTGGGTCTAGCAAGGCTGTCATGCTCGGTTAGAATCCGCGTGCTCGTAATCAGAGTCAGAGTCCGGCCGATTCGAAATGGCCAGTCACAATCCTATGTCGAAGAATACCGTTTCGTCCGGCCCTTGCAAGATAACATTCCATTCGAGCGAGCCGGGGACGCCGGCGGTTTTCCTTGCAACTAAAGTCGAGCGCCTAGCTGGTTCCACCAGATTAAGGATTGGGTCGGTTGAATTGCGGTCGTCGTCGGGAAAATACATTCTGGTGACGAGACGCCGAAGAACTCCGCGCATGAAAAGTGAAATAAGAAGATGAGGCGCTTGATCGCGGCCGCCGGGACCGGGAACGGGGCCGGGCTTGATGGTGGCGAGGCGAAACAAGCCTTGCGAGTTGACGGGCACGCGGGCGAATCCTTTGAAACCGGGCTCCAGTGGCTTGTTCTGAGTGTCTTCGGGGTGGTTGTATCTGCCGTGCGCGTTGGCCTGCCAGATTTCGAGAATCGCGTCGGGGACGGGGACGCTATCGCCATCGAAAACGCGTCCTTGAATGGTGACGCGCTCGCCGGAGACACCCTCGGCGACGAGGTTGTCGAGATAGAGCCATTGCAGGCCGATTTTGAAAAACGGTCCGACAGTTTGCGAAGTGGTGGCCTGCAGACTCATTTACTCCTCCGTTACTTACTCGTTCTTCACTCCATCGGAGTGGCTTCGCGTCCGCGCAAAATAATATCGAAGCGATAGCCGAGCGCGTGCTCGGGCATAGTTGTTTCCCAATCGAATGCGGAGACCAGCCGGTTGCGCGCTTTTTCGTCGGCGGTGCAATTGAAGATTGGATCAAACGGCATCAGCGGATCGCCGGGGAAGTACATCTGGGTTATGAGGCGCGTGGCGAATGCCGGGCCAAAAAGAGAAAAGTGAATATGGGCGGCGCGCCAGGCGTTGTAGTGATTGCGCCAAGGATATTCGCCGGGGCGGATGGTGACGAAGCGATAGCGGCCCTCGGAATCGGTGACGGCTTGTCCGGAGCCGGTGAAGTTTGGATCGAGGGGAGCGTTGTGCTGATCGACTTCGTGCAGGTAGCGGCCGGCGGCATTCGCCTGCCAGATTTCGACAACCGTGTTTGCGAGGGGGCGGCTGTTTTCATCGAGGACGCGGCCGCTGACGATGATGCGCTCGCCGAGCGGTTCGCCCGCGTGGCCGATGGTCAAATCGCTGGCTTTGGGCGCGACGGCTTCGCGTCCGAATGACGGGCCGGTGACCTCGGACAAGGTGTAGGGAATGGGGATTTGCGGTTTGGTGGGAGCACGCTTAATGGAGGACGCATAGGGCGGATGCAGATGATTCGGCTGGGTTCCCGGATGGGGCGCGCGATAAGCTGCAACCGGTTTCATGGCTCGTATCCTTGTCGCACCTGTCGAACCCCACAGACTGTATGCAAGGCGAGAAGCTGGTGTCAAGCCCGATTCGCCGGTGTGTACGCCTATCGGGGCGCCTGTCGAGTAGGGACGCGGGGGACGGTGGCGGACGGGCGGCGCTTAGGGATCTGCGAGCGTTCACGGGCGGCGCGGCAGAGAGTTTCCGGTGCTTGGGGGTTGGGCGCCAGCACGTTTTCGATCTCCTCGCGGAGCCAGCGATTTGCGGGATCATTCTCGACGCTGTCATGCCAATACAAATGAGCTTCGAGACGCGGCGTTTCGAGCGGGAAGGGATAGACGTGGTTCATCGCGTCTTTGTTGAGCAGGCCGGCATTGAGGAGTCGACCGTGGCGTTCGGGTAAGGTGAGCAGCATGTCGGTGTGACCGACCACCAGGCAGGCGCTGTGGTTATGCTGGCTGCGCAGAAATACATGGCGGTTGAGCCCTCTCCGATTGAGTTCGATATCGACCAGGCTCGGACCGTAGCGGCGGGAGGAAACCTGAACGTGGCGCTGGGCGAGATAGGTATCCAGGTCAAGTTTGTTGGTGATTGCCGGATGATTCTTGCGGGCCATGACTACAAACGGTTCGTTCAGCAAGCTTTTGTGGCGAATGCGATCGCTCATGGTCATGGGGATTTCGATGGCGAGATCGACGGCGCCGCTGCTTAGTTCGGTCTCCAGATCGCGGCGCTTGACCCGCGAGGTGGTGATCGACATGCCGGGTGCGGCGTGAGTGAGGCGCTGCATTAAAGATGGAAGAATGAGGGTCTCAGCGTATTCCCATAAAGAGAGATGAAAATTACGGCGGGTGTTTTCGGGAACGAAGTTGCGACTGGCGCTAAGGTTGGTTTCCAGAAGTTGGAGGGCCTGACGCACTTCTTCAATCATGTTGCGAGTGAACGGGGTGGGCACCATGTGCGGTCCCTTGCGAACAAAGAGCGGATCTTGCAGGAGATCGCGAAGCCTTTTCAGAGCGTGGCTGATGGCCGGCTGGGTGAGGTTGAGCTGCTGCCCTGCGCGAGTGATGTTGCCCTCGCGATAGATCGCCTCAAGGACCACAAAGAGATTCAGGTCGACCTGACTTAAATGCACGCCGCATATATTACAGGATTCGTAGGATTCATTAGGAGAATTCTGCCGAAATGGCTAGGCTAGAGGGCCTGCGGGGTAAGTGAATACCCATGGATTTCTCCCAGTCAGCGAAAGCCAAGACTTATGTGGAGCGCCTTTCGGCGTTTATGCAAGAGCATGTTTTGCCGGCGGAGGGGGAGTATTCGGCGCAATTGCAAAATGTTCCGGACTGGCGGGCATGGAAGCAACCGCCAGTGATGGAGGTTTTGAAGGCAAAAGCGCGGGCGGCCGGGTTGTGGAATCTGTTCTTGCCGGGATCGGAATATGGGGCAGGCCTGACCAACGTGGAATATGCGCCGCTGGCGGAAATCATGGGACGATCGTCGATTGCGCCGGAGGTTTTCAACTGCAACGCACCGGACACGGGCAACATGGAAGTGCTGGTGAAGTATGGCTCGGCGGCACAACGGGAACGTTGGCTCAAGCCGCTGCTAGCGGGAGAGATCCGATCGGCATTCTGCATGACGGAGCCCGACGTGGCGTCTTCGGATGCCACAAACATGCAAGCGACGGCGCTGATTGAGGGGGATGAAGTTGCCCTCAACGGGCGGAAATGGTGGAGTTCGGGAGTGGGGCATCCGCATTGCCGGGTGCTGATCTTCATGGGAATCACAAATCGCTCGGCGCCGAAATATCAGCGTCATTCGATGGTGCTGGTTCCGCTTGAAAGTCGCGGAGTGAAGATCGAGCGAATGGTACCGGTGTTTGGATCTTATGATTCGCCGTTCGGGCATGGCGAGGTGAGCTTCACGAATGTACGCGTGCCAGCCGATCACATTATCGCGGGGTCGGGACGGGGATTCGAAATCGCACAGGGCCGGCTGGGCCCGGGCCGGATCCATCACTGCATGCGGACGCTGGGAGCGGCGGAACGGGCTCTGGAACTAATGTGCCGCCGCGCGCTTGATCGGGTGGCGTTTGGGAAGGTGCTGGCCGACCTGGGAGCGAATGGGGACGTGATTGCCAACGCGCGCCTCATGCTGGAACAGGCGCGTCTGCTGACGCTGAAGGCCGCGTGGATGCTGGATGAATTTGGCACCAAAGGAGCCCGCAGCGAAATTTCACAGATTAAAGTCGCGGTGCCGAACATTGCGCTACAGATTATCGATCAGGCAATTCAGATGCATGGAGGAGCCGGTGTGTCGGCGGATTTTCCAATGGCCGAACTTTTTGCGACGATTCGCACGCTGCGGATCGCGGACGGCCCCGACGAAGTGCATCGCGCATTGATCGCCAAGCTGGAACTGAGAAAATACAAATCCAAGAGCATGCCTTCAGCGTGAGTCAAGACGGTTCTCGAGCTCACGGTTCTCAAGTTGGTCGATCCAAACTTTCATCCCAGTCGTCTGTCGTCCACACCGCCCCGGCGAAACCCCTCAGAAGCTGAAGCGCAGGCCGAGTTGAATCTGGCGCTTGGGAAAGGCTGAGGTAAACGTCAACGGTGTGCTGGGCGTAGCCGTGCCGCCACCTTGAAGCGCCGATCCCGGTTTCATCCCTCGCACATTGAAGGTAGTGAACCCGGGCTCGAATCCGAAGAGAGGGCTTACTTCATTGTTTACGGCGGCATAGTTTGTACGGTTGTCGACGTTGAATCCTTCAGCAGTGAACTGCAGGTTGGAGTGCTCGCCAAGTTTGTGCTGCCAGGTCAAACGCATGTCGAAATCGATGTAGTCGGGGCCGAGGCCGGTGTCACGCGGCGATCCGATAGGACGTTCATTGGTGGTGTGATTGTTGCCGTTCACTTCGCCTCCCGCCAGCAGATTAAAAGGATGCCCGCTGTGGGCCTCGAAGATGGGAGCCAGCTGGAAACCCGACAAGATACTTTGTCTCCAGGGGCTGTCGAAGACGCCAGCGACGACGAGTTTGTGGCGCTGATCGAATTCAGAAAGGGCGCGATCCAAATTCAAGTTCGTCGGGTCTTGCGGGCCGTAGTCGGTGTTGTAATCGGTGGAGGTATCGAAGCCTTTGCTGAAGGTGTAATTACCAAACAAGGTGAAATGGTCACGGAAACGCTTCTTGACCTCGGCGATGCCGCCCTCGTAGAGCGCGTAGGATTCAGAGCTGTATTGGTTGTTCTGCACAATCAGCGGATTCACGAAGCAGAGATAGGGGTCGGGCGCACAGGGAAGGCCCTCAGTTCCACCGAGGGGATCGGTCGCGGCACTCGTATTCCAATTGCGATAGGAGACGGTGGAACCATTGGCCAGAGTCACGGTCGTGAAGGGCGCGGGCAACAGATTGGTATCGAGCGCGATGGGGAGCCTCTGTGTGTGGGTGTAAATTCCGCTCAGAGAAATGGAGAAGCCAGGACTGATCTCACGTTCGATTCCGAAGGAAGCCTGCTGCGCGATGGGAGGACGATAGCCGGGCTGGTTCACGAAAAGAACCTGCAGAGGCGAGAGTGGACCGTTATTGGTGACGTCGATGCCCAGCGGAGCCACGGACGCCGGTGTGATGCAGGCATGATTGCCCGCGGCCGGGGTGGTGCACTGGATGAGGTTTTGACCGAAGAGTGTCTGGAAGATAGCTGCCGATCCGGCAATGCCCAAAGCTGGGACGCCGGAGAAGCCATCCGCATAAATGGAAATTTCGCGGTTGCAGGGACTGGCGCCAGTACCAGGGATAATCGGGAATCCAAACTGAGAGATTCCGCAGATGGCGGTGACGTTTGCGACCTGGCCGGCCGAGGTGCTGTTTTCGACGGCAGATCGATTTGCGTTGACAACACCCAGGCTCAAATCGACGTCGGGGATCTGGACGTCGACGGGGCCATAGAAAATTCCGTAGCCGCCGCGGATCACGGTTTTGTGATCCTTAAAGGGATCCCAGGCGAAGGAAACTCTGGGAGCAAAATCCTTTTTGTAGGTGGTTAGAGGCAGAAATTGGGTATCGAGTTCGTACCGCAGACCATAGTTCACGGTGAAGTTGGACGCCATCTGCCAGGAATCTTGCCCGTAGAAGGCGGTCAAAGGCCGCGAGTAGTTCCCATAGGTGGGATCGCCGAAGCCCTGCTGATAAATTTCTGGCAAGCCCAACCCAGCGGCTTGCAAAGAGTTGATGTTGACGCCTGAGGGAGTCGCTGTTCCAGTGCAAGGATTCGTACCGGTGGGAGCAAAGCAAGGGCTGAGCGCTTCGCCGGGGAGCGAACCGAAGACAAAACGTCCTGGGAAAAAAGTGTGGGATTCGGTGTGATTGCCGCGGAGCAGTTCGTAGGCACCGAACTTAAAGGTATGGTGTCCGTGGATCATGGTGAAATTATCGGCAAATTCGTAGCGGCGCAGGATGGTGAGGTTGGGCAGGAAGATATTCGTTCCGAGGTTATTGATGAAACCCGGAATCTGGAGTCCCGCCTGTCCTGGCGCGTTCGGAATCACATTGAAGCTGTTGTAATCCCATTGCGCGCGAGCCTCGTTCTGCGTGGCGGCATTAAATTGGTGGTACCAGGCGGCTTGGAGATTGCTGTCGTATGTGTGGATTGAGCTGCCAGCCGAAAACGCGGTTAAGGACTGGACATCGGGCGACTCCTCGAGATCATGCCCATATCGGTAGGTCACGGAGAGTTCGTTGTTCAGATTGAAGCGATGATCCAAACGACCCGAGGTCAGGTATTCGCGTGTGTCGTATGGAAACACCCCGCCTTGGTTTTCAAATTGGCTGACGAGGAAGGCGTTTAATCCGGCCTGAATGGGAGACACAAACGGGTTAGAACCGGGAAGTGGGTTTATTGCCAGAATGCTCTGGAGGGCAAAGGCACACTCGGGTGAGGGCAAATCGGGCACGCCGGTGATGCAAGGTATGGGAGTAGGGTTAGTCGACTGCGCGAGCGCGGTCACAATCGCCTGCTGCGCGTACCTCGGATCACTCGGTGCAAAGGGATTGGCGGTTGCCGTCACCGAGGGACCGGCGAAAATCGAACTTTGCGTTAGGAGAGGAACGGAATTCTGGGCGTTCTGGCGCAGGCCTTCGAAAGTAGCAAACAGGAAGGTTTTGTCTTTCTGGATGGGGAGGCCGATGGCGCCACCGTATTGCTGGCGACTGAGCGAGTTCTTGATGGGAGCGCCGACTGAAGTCGTGTCGAAATTGGAGTAAGTGGGGTCTGGGGCGAGGGCCGAGCTGAAGGCAAATGGATCGCGCGCATCCATTACATCGTTGCGGAAGAAACCATAGAGAGTGCCATGAAGATCGTTGGTGCCGGATTTGGTGACGATATTGATCGAGGCGCCAGTGGCTGCTCCGAGGTCGGCCGCGTAGTTGCTGCGATTGATCTGGAATTCCTGGACGTCATCCTGGCTCACGGTGAGTCGCACGCCGCCGCTGTCGCCCGAGGTTTCACCACCGTCGACGGTAATGCTGTTTCCACGGCCGTTGCTACCGTAAAAAGAGAGTCCACTTTGCGGGGTCTGCTTGACTCTGAAATCCTGATCGCCGGCGAGTCGAGTGGCGTCAGAGACACCGGGCGCGAGCAAGGTGAAGGTAAGATAGTCGCGGCGGTCGATCGGCAGGTCAGCGATGTAAGTTTGTGAGATGCGGTCGGCCTGGCTTCCTCGTTCTGTTTCGACGACTGGGGGCTGGTCGGTTACCTCGATCACGGTCGCGACCTTTGAGGGTTTCAGTTTGAAATCGGAGATTACGGTTTGTCCGATGGCGACGATTACCCCTTTGCGAATCTCGGTTGCGAACCCAGACATTTGCGCGGTGACGTCGTAAGTCGCGGGCGACAGGCTGGGGAGCCGGAAGCGGCCGGTGTTGTTGGTCGTGGTGGTGCGCTTCAAGCCGGTCTGTGTATCTACGATGGTGACGGTCGCGTTCAGCAAGACGCCGCCGGAAGAGTCGGTGACTGTGCCGGTGATTTCTCCAGAGGTACCGACGCCCTGGGCGTGAGCGATTGGAGCGGTGAATATGAGACACGCAAGAAAACATGCGAGCGACTTGAGCGCGGAATGTAGAGGCACACGCTTCCAGTAAAGAGTGCTGCGTCGTGAAACCGCACGGCCATCGACGTTGACAGCTTCGAAACCCATATTTCCTCCCACCGGGCTTGCCTGGTTACAAGAAAACATCAGCGCAGCCGACATCGATTCGCACAGATTCTCCCGAACTGCGGAATGCCGCAAGCGGGAATGTTGTCGAATTTGTCGGTTTGATTGGAATCTGCTGAATGAGACGAAGAAGAACTCCCCACGCTCCTGCCGCTTCAGGGCGTTGCATCCTCATGATGGGCGTGAGCGTATCCGCGTTCGGGAAATTCCTCAAATGAATTGTTTTGATGATGATGTATGCCTGCGGGGAATGTTCGATTGGGAGGGTGCGGCATGGTGGGAGCCGGTGAGAAGACGGGGGAATTCTTATGGCGAATGAAGGGGTGGAAGTGAAGGTTAGGAAGAAAGAAAATCGAGTATTTCTTTATGGGCAGTTTCGGTCTGATCGGTGAGAAACAAGTGGCTGGCGTGATCGAGGATGACGAGTTTTGCGCCGGGAATTCGATCGGCGATCAGCTGAGCGTTTTCAGGCGGCACGAGCGCATCCGACTTACCGTGGATGACAAGGGCAGGCGCGGCAATTTGGGAGAGTCTGCTGTAGCTCTGCCAGGCAAGAATGGCTTGCAGTTGTGCGGTGTAACCTTCGAGGGAGGCAAACCAGCGTCGACGGAGTGCGAGATCTTCGTCGATCTTCTCGGGCGGAGTGGAGCGGTCATAAATGAAGGGGAGGATGGCTTGCCGTGATTGTTCGATGGTCATGCCGCGCATGAACAGTACGTCGATGACATTGCTTGCCGCGCGGACGGCCGAGGGTCCGCCGGGCGAAGTGCAACCGAGAATGAGCGAGAGGGTTCGCGATGGATATTGCAACGCGAATTCCTGAGCAATCATACCGCCCATGGAAACTCCGAAAACGTTGGCACGGTCGACGCCGGCAGCATCGAGAACGGCGGCCGCGTCGGAGGCCATGGTGGCGATCGAATAAGGGCCGGGAGGAACGTCGCTCAATCCCACGCCCCGATTGTCGAAGGCGATGGTGCGGTAGTGTTGGGCGAGTACTGGGCGCGTGCGATGCCAGAGGGCTGATGGATACGCGAGGCCCATGATCAGCAGGAGGGGCGGTCCCTGGCCCCGCTCATCCCAATAGATTTTTGTGCCCTGACAATCGACGAATGGCATTTGAGCTTGTTTTCTCCTAGGCAACTCGCAAGATGAGTTTGCCTTGATTCTCGCCCTTGAAAAGCTTGAGCAGGGTTTCGGGGAAGGTGGCGAGGCCTTCTACGATATCCTCGCGCGATTTCAATTTACCTGCCGCCATCCAGGCGGCCATTTCCGCTCCGGCTTGCGGATAGCGATCAAAGTAGTCCATGACCAGCATGCCCTTCATCATGGCGCGATTTGTGAGTAGAGACATGTAGTTGCTGGGGCCTGCGGTGGGGCCGGTGTTGCAGTATTGCGAGATCGCGCCGCAGATGACGATGCGAGCGCCGCGCGCCAGATTCGCGAGGGCGGCCTCGAGAATCGTGCCACCCACGTTGTCGAAATAGACGTCGATGCCGTCCGGACAATGATTGCGGAGCGACTTGCGCACATTTTCCGACTTATAGTCGATGGCTGCGTCGAAGCCCAGGTCTTGCGCGATGTAGCGGCACTTATCGGGCCCGCCGGCAATGCCGATCACGCGGCAATCCTTGATCCTGGCGATCTGCCCGGCGATGGAGCCGACGGCTCCGGCGGCTGCTGAAACGACGACGGTGTCCCCGGGCTTCGGCTGGCCGGTATCGAGCAAACCAAAGTAGGCGGTCATGCCGGTCATTCCGAGGACGCTCAGATGCTTTGGCAGAGGAGCGATTCTGGGGTCGATTTTTCTGACTCCCTTACCGTCGGTCAGTGCGTACTCCTGCACTCCGAACACTCCGGAAACGTGATCTCCGGCGGCGAAGTGAGGATTGCGCGAAGCGGTAACGATTCCCAGTCCGAGCGCCCGCATTAATTCGCCGATACCGATCGGCGGCGTATACGAACGCGCTTCATTCATCCATCCGCGCATCGCGGGATCGAGGGAAACGTATAACACCTGGACTAACAGTTCGCCATCCTTCGGCTCAGCGACCGGCTCTTCGATGAAAGTCCAGTCGCTGGGCTTGGGCATTCCTACCGGACGCGCGGCCAATAAAAATCGATGATTGGTGAGCTGCATGTGACCTCCCTGGTTAAAACCCGGTTGCGACATCAGACTGTGTAGCGCTCGCTGGACAAGAGGCGCGAGGCGATCTGGCGACGCAGGGCGATGGAATTCACCGGATCGTAGCTTGCGTACACGCGAATACGGGAAAGATTTGCGCGGAGTTCGGCGTCCTGCAAGCAGGCGCTCAGTATGGTGCGGGATGAGAGTTCGATCCTGGCGATGGCATCGCGCAAGTAGACGGAACAGGCATCGGCAGCGTTGGCGCCACGACCGGCCGCCGATAACTTACGAGTGCGGAGCAGGGCCGACTCCATGGCAAAGACCTCCGTGATGATGTCGGAGAGATTCATGATGATCTCCTGCTGCTGTTCGAGTTTTGCGCCGTGTTTTTCATGGGCTAGCGCGAGCGTGAGCAGGGCGATCTTTTTCGCGTTATGGACGAGGGTCATCTCCGCGTCGCCGGACTTGACGGCTGCTGCCGCGGGCGATTCGGTCTGCTGCAGAACAGCGCGTGCTGCCTCGAACAGAGGTAAAAGGCCGCGGGCAGCGCGCTTCAAGGGCATGCCGGTAATGACAAGGCGATTGATTTCGCTTGTGCCCTCGAACAGGCGGTTGATGCGCGAGTCGCGATAAGCGCGCTCGACTGCATAATCCTGGTGATATCCATAACCGCCGTGGATTTGAACTCCCTCGTCAACTACGTAATCAAGCATTTCGGCGGCATAGACCTTGACCATCGAGCATTCGGCGGCAAATTCCTCGATGGCTTTCAGTTCCTGTGTCAGACCGTCGGCGGAGGAATTGGCTGAGTCGCGAGAGGCGACGTGCATTTGATTTTCGATTAATCCCACAACGCGCCAAGTCATGGACTCGGTCACGAAAATGCGGATCGCCATCTCCGCGAGTTTGTGCTGAATCGCGCCGAAATCGGCGATCACGGAACCGAATGCCCTGCGCTGCTTGGCATACTTGATGGAGATCGCGAGCACATTCTTAGCGGCGCCGGCCAGAGCTGGACCAAGTTTGAGGCGTCCGATATTGAGGATGTTGAAGGCGATGACGTGTCCGCGGCCGATTTCGCCGAGTACGTTTTCGACCGGCACAGCAACGTTGTCGAAGTACACAGCGGTTGTGGAGCTTCCGGTGATGCCCATCTTGTGTTCTTCAGCACCGCTGCTGACGCCGGGGAAGGCGCGCTCGACGAGGAAGGCGGTGAATTGTTCGCCTCCTACTTTGGCAAACACGGTGAACAGGTCGGCGGCGCCGCCGTTGGTGATCCACATTTTTTGTCCGTTGAGAATGTAATGTTTTCCATCGGGCGCAAGATCGGCGCGGGTGCGGGCGGCCAGAGCATCGGAGCCGGCCAGCGGCTCGGTGAGCGCGTAGGCGGCGAGCAGTTCGACCTTGGCAAGTTTCGGCAAATATTTACGCTTCTGCTGCTGGTTGCCAAAGTAAACGATGGGCAGCGTGCCAATGCCGGTGTGGGCGGAGTGCCAGCCACCGTAAGAGCCGTCGCGTCCCATGCGCTCGGCGGTTACCATGAGCGAGGGCAAATCCATGGCCATGCCGCCATACTCCTCAGGAATGGCCATCGCGGTGAGGCCGAGATCGACCGATTTGCGGAGCACACCGATGGCGACGCCCGGTTTTTTTTCGCGGATCGCGGGGAGATTTGGCTCCACTTCGTTAGCCCAGAATTCGTCGACCATGTGGCCGACCGCGAGGTGTTCTTCGGTAAGATCCTCGGGCGTGAAAATGTCCTGGGGCGTCGAGTCTTCGATCAGGAATGCCATCCCCTTGGTTGTTCTGCGCGAAACGTCTGTTAATGTCGTCATGACAAACTCCTATGCCACCTTTTGAGATTGAGAATCTGAGTGTTTTGAAACAGTGCGAAGGACGCGAATTTCCGGCGACCGACTGGTTCGCGGTAACGCAGGATCGAATCCAGAAATTCGCGGACGCCACCGAGGACCGGCAATGGATTCACCTGGACACTGAACGCGCCGAGCGTGAATCGCCCTTCGGCGGCACGGTGGGGCACGGGTTTCTGACTCTGTCGCTGCTGAGTCATTTTCTGAAACAGGCCATCCATATTGGCTCGGGGGTGGGGATGACGGTCAATTACGGGCTGAATAAAGTGCGCTTTCCGGCGGCGGTGCGAGCTGGGTCGCAAGTTCGCGCTCGCGTCCGTTTGCTGTCGGTGAAGGAAGCGGCGACGTTTGTGGACGCGGTCTTTTTGATTCACATCGAGCTGATTCAGGCCGAGAGCCAGCACGAACATGAATCTTCGGGCAAGCCCTGCTGTGTCGCGGAGTGGCTGGTGCGGTATTACCCGCGCTGACGGCCGTGATTGCGGGCTCATATCGTTCCGCTTTCCGCGCAGTGCCATGAGGCGCGCAACAGGGTATGGATTCTGGCGGGCAGGGTTCGGAAGCGTTCGTCGTGCGTCAATCCCTGGGCGTAGCGGTAATAGATCTGCTGGATGATGACAGCCACTTTGAAGCGGGCGAAGGCGAGATAGAAATTCATGCCGCCGACGTCGCGGCCGGTTGCGGCGGCATAGCGTTCGACGAGTTGGCCGCGGGTCAGCGTGCCCGGCAATGTGGTTGGCGCACTGCGAATCTCCTGGAGTTCTGGCGGATCCTGGGGATCGGTCCAGTAGGCGAGTGCGGTTCCGAGGTCGGTGAGCGGGTCGCCAATTGTGCACATCTCCCAATCGAGAACGCCGATGATGGTGGTGCGGTCGCAGGCGGAATCGTCGGGATCGAGGACGATGTTGTCGTACTTATAGTCGTTGTGGATCAGCGCCGTATCGCGACTGGAAGGAATCCGTTGGGTGAGCCACGCGGAGATGCGCTGAACTTCGGGCAGGTCGTGCGTTTTCGAATTGTGGTAACGCTCGATCCAGCCGGTCACCTGGCGTTCGAGATAGCCTTGCGGCTTACCCAGATCCGCGAGGCCGATGGCGGCGTAGTCGAGGGCATGCAGGGAAGCGAGATTGTCGATGAATGCTTCGCTCAGCCGCCGAGCTGTCCCTGGCGGAAAAGGCATGCCCGAAGGGGGATCGGAACGGATGATCAATCCGCGAATCGGCTCCATCAGGTAGAAGGGCGCGCCCAGAATCGAGAGGTCATCGCAATAGAGCAGGGCCTTCGGAGCGAGTGGATAGACGGGATGAAGTTTTGAAAGGACGCGGTACTCGCGTGCCATGTCGTGCGCGGATCGAACCTTGCTGCCGAACGGCGGACGACGCAAAACGAGTTCGCGGTTTCCCAATAGCAGGAGATAGGTCAGGTTGGAGTGGCCGCCGGGAAATTGCCTGATCGAAACGGGGCCAGTGTAGGTGAAATGCTCTTGCAGAAAGGGCTGCAGACGGGTGATATCAAGCTCTTCGCCTGTCCTGATCGTCACGGCTTGATCGCAAAGTGCAGCCATCATCGTAGTTTCCGTATCGGCTAGCGGTATGTAAGCAAGCCGTCTCCGTCGAGATGCGGGTGTGCGTTGAACGTGCTCAGGGTGAAGCGCTCACCCGAGGCCAGGAATTCGCTGAAGGCTGCGTTACGCGACATCCAAGTCACTTGCAGCATGTCGGGGCCGGATAGGTGCAGGGCCCGACGCATCGCAGCACCGATGGTTCCGGCCGAAGTGAAGATCACGGTGGCGGCTGCGGAAGGAGTGTCGCGGACAACTTGTGACAGTCCACGGTCGACTCGCAAACTGAAGTTATGCCATGATTCAACACCGGAGGCAGTTACTTCTCCCGCCACCCACTTGGCGATGACGGCTTCAAACAACTTTTGAAACAATTTGCGGCGATCGCCATTCCCGCTTGCAGCAGGGGACTGTTTTGAAGTTTCGTAGGCGTGGTGCAAATCTCTGATCTCGGCATTGAGCGGCAAGAGTTGGGGAAGACATTCACGCAGCGCCGCTTCGGCTTGATACTCGTCAAATTCTGGCATGACGGAGATATCGGGAAAATCGAGTCCAGCGCGGCGATAGGCCTCGGCGACGATGCGAGCCGTTTCTTGTTGGCGGAGACGGGGGCCGGAATAGGCACTCGTAAAAACCAGCTTGCGCTGCGCCCAATACTCTCCCAGCAACCTGGCTTGGGTCGCACCATTTGGGCAGAGCTTATCGTAGTCCCGATCGAGTAAAGATGCTTGCCCATGGCGCGCGAGGATGATCCGACTCATTGTTTATTTCCCACCGTTTAGTTCCCGCTCGCCTGCGGCGTTCGATCGACGGGACGCTGTGCCGCCGCGATCTGCTCCTTGTCGAACTGAGCAAAGGTGTTGCCCGCTTCGGCGAGACGTTGCAGCAGAGGAGCGGGCGCCCAGAGTTCTCCATGCTGCTGATGAAACTCACAAATGCGTTTGTAGACCTTGGGCAATCCGACGGTGTCGGCGTGCCACATCGGACCTCCGCGGTAGGCGGGAAATCCATAACCGTTGAGATAGATGATGTCGATGTCAACGGCACGCAGCGCATATCCCTCTTCGAGAATGCGTGCTCCCTCATTCACCAGCGCATAGATGCAGCGATCGACGATTTCTTCTGACGAGATCTGGCGCTGCGGGACTCCGGCCTCGACGCTCCACTTCCGGACCAGGGCGGTTACCTCAGGATCGGTGGCCGGACGCCGGTTCTGGTCATACTGATACCAGCCTTTCAAAGTCTTCTGGCCGTAGCGGCCCATTTCACAAAGCCGATCTTCGGCGAAGGGTTGACGAATGCCGGGCTTTTCGAGGTGGCGATACTCCTGGCGAATGCGCCAACCTACATCGAGGCCGGCGAGATCTCCGGTGGCGAGCGGGCCCATGGCATTGCCGAACTCGACGAGCGCCTGGTCCACGGCTTCGACGTTCGCGCCTTCTTCGACGAGGAACTGCGCTTCGCGCCGATAGGGGCCAAACATGCGGTTGCCGACGAAGCCGCGGCAATTGCCGACGAGCACTCCGATCTTGCCGAGTTTCTTGGAGAGCTGCATGCAGGTGGCAATCACTTCTTTGGCGGACTTTTTTCCGCGGACGATCTCGAGAAGGCGCATTACGTTGGCGGGACTGAAGAAGTGCGTGCCGATGACCGCTTCAGGCCGGGAGGTTACGGCGGCGATTTCATCGATATTGAGCGTGGACGTATTGCTCGCCAAAATCGCACCCGGCCGACAAGAGCGGTCGAGGTGGGCGAAGACGGTCTTCTTTAACGCCATGCCCTCGAATACGGCTTCGACCACCATGTCTACGTCGGAAAAGGTGCTGTAGTTGAGGACGGGCGTGATCAGATTCAGGCGTTGGTCGACAAAGGCCTGGGTGAAACGGCCGCGCTGCACCGAACCGGCATAGTTTTTCCGAATTTTCTCCATTCCCTGATTGAGCACCGTCTCGTCGACGTCTTTGAGGAGCACGGGAATGCCCGCGTTGGCAAAGACCATGGCGATGCCTCCTCCCATGGTGCCGGCGCCGACGACGGCAACACGGTTCACGGGGATCAGCGGAGTATCCCTGGGAACGTCTGGAATCTTTGCGACCTCACGCTCTCCAAAAAAAACGTGAATGAGCGCCTTCGACTGATCGGAGAAAAGGCAATCGGTAAAGAGTTTGGCCTCGACCTGGCAACCTTCTTCGAAGGGCAGTCTGGTGGCCGATTCGATGGCATCAATCGCGGCCAGGGGAGCGATCAGGCCGCGCTGTTTTTTTCGGACGGCATCGCGCGCAGCCGCAAAGATGGCGGCGTTTTCGGCGGGCGTTCCCAGTTTGTCGTTGCGTTCGCGCGTCTTGGGTGCGGGTTTGGCGGCGATTTCGCGAGCGAAAGCGACGGCGCCGGAGAGCAGATCGCCTTCGATTAAACGATCAATGAGTCCGAGGGCGGCGGCATCGCGGGCAGAAACCGGCTTACCTTCGGCACACATCTCGACGGCTTTGGCGACGCCGACGAGGCGAGGCAGGCGCTGGGTTCCGGCGGCACCGGGAATGATTCCCAACTTTACTTCCGGCTGGCCGACTTGAGCGGCGGGCGACGCGACACGATAGTGGCCGGCCATGGCCAGTTCCAGTCCGCCTCCAAAGGCGGTTCCGTGAATCGCCATTACGACGGGCTTGGCGCTGTCTTCGATATGAAGCAGGAGGGGAAGCAGGCTTCGGCGCGGTCCGCCTGAAGTCATCTTGCCGAATTCCTTGATGTCGGCGCCGGCAACGAAGGTGCTGCCGGCACCAATTACGACCGCTGCCTTGACGGCCGGGTCGCGATTCATCTCGTCGATTGCCGCGCCAATTCCTTCGGGAACGCCTGGACTGAGGGCGTTTACGGGCGGGTTGTCGATGGTGATGATGGCGATATCGTTGCCGGTATCGTTAACGCGAGTGACTTTTACGAGGTTATTCATGAACAGTTCCTGCCTGATACTTCTTGCGTAATTCTCTTTTCAAAACCTTGCCGGTAGCAGTCTTGGGCAAGCTTTCGCAAAACTCGATTGATTGCGGACATTTATAGTGAGCCAGACGAGCGCGGCAGAACTCGATGAGTTCCGCTTCGTCGAGTTTGGATCCAGGCTTTGCGACCACTATTGCCTTGGGCACTTCGCCCCATTTCTGATCGCTGACGGGGATGACGGCAGCTTCGTAGACATAGGGGTGCGCCACCAGCACTTTTTCAACGTCGAGGGACGAAATGTTTTCTCCGCCGCTGACGATGATGTCTTTCTTGCGGTCGACGATCCGGATGTATCCGTTCTGCTCGATGACTGCCATGTCTCCGGTGCGAAACCATCCGCCGCGGAAAGCGTCGGCCGTGGCTTCGGGTTGCTGCCAGTAACCTTTCATCACACCATCGCTGCGGGCGATGATTTCTCCGGCCGTGACGCCGTCGCGGGGCACATCGTTGTCTTCCGCGTCAACGATGCGAAGCTCAGAACCGGGATAGGCATATCCGGTCATGGCTTGGAGCTCATGCCTCTGTTCGGACGTGCACTGCACGTCTGGCTTCAGTTCGGCGGTGGCCAACGAGGGCGCGCACTCGGTGAGACCGTATCCAGAAAAACAATGGAAGCCGAGCTTTTCTTCGACCTCACGAACCAGCGTGGGAGAAGACGCGGCGCCGCCGATCACGGACCACTCCACGCTGCTCAGGTCGTACCTGGAACGCGCCGGCGAATTTGCGAGAGCAATGGCCATGATCGGCACCAGACTCAAAGAGCTCACTCGCTCTTGCTGCACCAAACGGAAAACCTCTTCGGGCAGGAAGCGCGGAAGCATGACGTGCGTTCCGCCGACGAGAGTGATGGTGTGAGCGGCTCCCCAACCGTTGGCGTGAAAGAGAGGGATGGTGTGCATCATGACGTTCTCGTAGCGCGCGTGATGATAGACGGCGAGGCACATAGCGTGCAGGTAGACGTTGCGATGGGTGAGCATCACACCTTTTGGGCTGGCGCTGGTTCCGCTGGTGTAGAAGATTTCTGCGACGGAATTTTCATCAAAGGCCATCAAGTCCGGTCGATAGGGAGTAGCCGAGGCGAGCATTTGCTCGTGGGTTTGACTGCAAAGCCATGCGGATTGCGGCGTTCCGTCGAGCTGAATGAACGAGTGGACGGTTTGCAGGTCGCGCCGGAAGGAATCGACCAGAGGGACAAATTCTTGTTCCAGGAATAATGCAGTTGCTCCGGAATCATTGAGAATGTAGGCAAGCTCGGGCGCGATGAGCCGGATGTTGAGAGGAAGCAAAATGGCGCCCGCTTCGAGAACTCCGAAATAGGCTTCGAGCAGCCGATGGCAATTGAGGCTGAGAAAGGCCACGCGATCGCCCGGCTTTACTCCGGCGCTGCGCAAGGATTCGGCCAGGCGAGCGACGCGATCGCTAAACTGGGCGTAGGTAAAGCGGTGTTCGCCGCAGACGACCGCAGTCTTGGCAGCAAACTGCTGTTCAGAGTAATGAAGAAATCGCACTGGCGTGAGCGGGATATTCATAACGATTCATTACCAGGCGGTCTGGCCGCCATCGACAACCAAAACGTGCCCAGTCACGTACGCCGAAGCGTCGGAGGCAAGAAAAACGGCTGCACCTTTCAGATCGTGATCGCTGCCAAAGCGGCCGAGGGGAATCTTTTCGAGCAGAGAGGCTTTACGGTGCTCGATGATCCACTCGGACATGTGGGTCGGAAACCACCCGGGGGCAATGCCATTCACTTGAATGTTGCGCGGCGCCCACTTGCAGGCTAGATCCCGGGTGAAGGCGATCACGCCGCCTTTGCTGGCATGGTAGCCGATCGCCTGGAATTCAGCCGATGCCCCGCCCAAGCCGGCCACGGACGCGATGTTGATGATCTTGCCGGCGCCTTGTGCGGCCATGGCCTTGCCCACCGCCTGACAGAACAAGAAGGTGCCAGTCAAGTTAGTGGAGAGAACTTTGTCCCATTGCTCGAGAGTCATATCTTCGACCGGAGCTCCCCACGACGTGCCGGCGTTATTGATCAGGATGTCGACGCGGCCGAACTTCGCGAGCGTCTCTTCTACTACTTGCCGAGTCGCGTCGCGGTCTTTTACATCGCAACCCAAGGCAAGAGTCTCGACGCCAAAGCGTCGCAGCGCCTGGGCTGCTTCTTCGCAGCGCTCTTGCTTGCGAGCGCAAAGCACGAGATTGGCGCCCATTTCGGCCAAGCCCTCGGCCATCTGCAAACCGAGCCCCATTGAGCCACCGGAAATGATGGCCACGCGGCCGGTCAAATCGAAAAGTTGCTTTACATTCACTTCCGCACGGCCTTTCGCCACTTCGAGTACGGCCTCTCTACGGTGAGGCGTTGCCAAAAACTGAGAGTTAATATCATGTTATAGTCGCTAACGTCAATACAGCCCCGCCAGAGAACGCCAAACCGTTTTCGAGAGCGTCGCTGCCGAGTTAAGGGTGCATGCGAAGCGCGATGCGTCCTGAGACCTCGCCGCGACTCAGTTGCCCGAGAACCTCCTGCACCTCCGTAAGAGGACGTGTGGCCACTTGGCAATGGACGGTGCCTGCCGCTCCCATAGCTAAAACTTCGGCCAAGTCTTTCCGGGTTCCAACGGCGGAGGCCTTGATTTGAATTTCGCCGGCCGCCATGAGGACTGGAGGAAACGAAATGTCCTTCGCGGGCAATCCCACGACGAGGAGCGTTCCGGTTGGCCGCACTCCATAGAATGCAGTGTCATAGGCTGATTTGGAGGCTGATGTAACCAGGGCAACGTGAACGCCGCCGGAGCGGCGCAACTCTTTCGCCACATCGGTGGCGTTTGCGTTGAGCATTCTTACGGCGCCAAGCGATTGAGCGAGCGCCAGCTTTTCGTCCGAAATGTCGACAGCGGTGACTTCGGCTCCGACGGCCCGGCCAATCTGGATAGCAATGTGACCGAGCCCTCCAACGCCAAAAACCGCCAATCGCTGTCCGGCGCGGATGCGGGCCTGTTTGAGGGCGCGGTGAACAGTAACTCCGGCACAAAGAAGAGGTGCGGCCTGTTCGGATGCGAGCGCGTCGGGAATCCTGACCACGTGGCTGGCAGGAGCTTTCGCATATTCGGCATATCCGCCATCCACCATGACGCCAGTGATGCGCTGCCGCGCGCAAAGATTTTCATTACCCTCCCGGCAAAAATCACATTGGCCGCATGTCCACTGCACCCACGGGACGCCGACCCGCTCTCCGATGTGGATATCGGTGACGGCAGAGCCCCGTTCCACTACGCGCCCGACAATTTCGTGGCCAAGGATCACCGGTTTTTTTACGATGCTTCGCAGTTGCACCCAGTCGCCATCCGCGACATGCAAATCGGAATGACAGACACCACAGACTTCCACTTCGATCAAGACCTCGTCGGCGGCGGTGTCGGGACGAGGCACATCCTCAAGCGATAACGACGTTGTGAATTCGTGCAAAACCGCGGCCTTCATCGTTCTCCTCTGGTCTTCGGTGTGTCGGACGTAATGTCTCACGAAGCGGGAAAGTACTGGCGCGATGCAGAAAAGATCAAGGCTGAATGCCGCGCAAGAAAAAGTTGACAGCGCTCTGTACACGTTCCCGCAGCCGGTGTGGGCCGGTCAGATCCACCGCCCACTGCCGGACGACCGTGTTGTAGAGTCCTTCCATGAACTCCGCAAGATGCACAACCGGGAAGGCGCGGGTTACATCGCCTCGCTTTTGGCCCTGGGTCAGAATTTCCTGCAGCAGGCTGACGGCAGCCTCCTCGTGGCCGCGCAACTCGGCGGAGCGCACGGGATCCATGGCGCCGGACAGCACAACGGCCTGCCAAAGTTTGCGGTCGGCTTCTACCTCTTGAGCCATGGTTATGTACAGACGCCGCAAACGCTCGGCGGTTCCGGCTTTGCTGGAAAGCTCAGAACGCAGCCTCTCACAGATGCAGGCATAGCCGCGTTCGCCGACTTCGCGCAGCACAGCGTCTTTGGTTGGAAAATAGCGAAAGAAAGTGGGCTGACTGATTTCGAGTGTGCGCACGATGTCGTCAATACGGGTGGCTTCGTATCCATGCTTGCGAAACAACCTGATGGAGACATCGATGATCTGCTGCCGCAAACGGGCCTTCTTACGTTCCCGCAGCCCGATCTCCGGCTGTTCTTCGGTCTCGGTTGCGACATTTCTAAGAGCAAGCGCACCAGCCATGATTTCTTCCTCTCGGGTGATTTCCGACAATCGAGCGCCAGGGAAAATGTGAGGGTAACTATAACAAAATAGCGACTAACGTCAAGGCCTGCGGGGTAGTGGCGCAGTTTGAAAAAAGAGTGCGAGCCAAACGCGCGATTATTGCGTCGCAGAGAAGGCGACGCAGCGCGCGGCTTGCTCGAGATGGCAAGCAAACTGCACCTCGATCGCGATATGCGCGGCGGGGAAAGACGAAGGATGGATTTCTCAACCGACTAATTCACGCAGGCGCGTTTGCAGAAATCGCCGTGCTGGTTCCTGGCGGGCGAGGCTCAGCGCACGCTGGTAGGCGGCGATGGCTTCCGCGGTTTTTCCCAGGCGCTTGCACAGGTTGGCGCGGGCTGAATGCGCGAGATAGTAATCCTGCAGATCGCCGCGCCGCAGAATAGCGTCGATCAGAGCGAGGCCGTCTGATGGGCCATCGCGCATGGCGACTGCGACCGCGCGGTTGAGTTCGATCACGGGCGACGGGTTGGCGCGCAGGAGAACGTCGTAGAGCGCGACAATCTGCGGCCAGTCGGTGGCGGATGCAGCGGGCGCGTCGGCATGGATAGCGGCGATTGCCGCCTGAAGTGTGTACGGTCCGAAGCTGCGGGATGCGAGTGCGCGTTCGACCAGAGTTTTGCCTTCATGGATGAGATTCCGGTTCCACAGGGAACGATCCTGCTGCTCAAGCAGGATGAGCTCGCCGTTGGGCGACGAACGGGCGGCGCGGCGCGAATCCTGGAGCAGGATCAGCGCCAGCAGTCCGAAAACTTCGGGCTCGGGAAGCAGGTTGACGAGCAGGCGGGCAAGACGGATTGCTTCTTCGGAGAGATCGGTCCTTGTGAGTTCAGGGCCGGACGAAGCGGAGTATCCCTCGGTAAAGATCAAATAAATGACCTGAAGGACGGAGTCGAGGCGGTCGGGAAGATCGGCGTGCGACGGCACTTCGTAGGGAATGCGGGCATCACGAATCTTGGCTTTGGCGCGGACGATCCGTTTGGCGATGGTGGCAGCGGTGGCGAGGAAGGCGCGGGCGATCTCTTCAGTGGTGAGGCCGCAAACTTCGCGGAGCGTCAAGGCGAGTTGAGCTTCCTGGGGCAGAGCCGGATGGCAACAGGTGAAGATCAGGCGCAGACGGTCATCTTCGATCTGGTCGTCGAAGAGGGCGGGGTCGAAGGCTTCCGTTTGAAGCTGTTCGGCGGCGTCATCGAGAGGAGCATCGAAGCGAGTGCGACGACGTATGCGGTCGATGGCCTTGAAGCGGCCAGTGGAGACGAGCCATGCGGCGGGATTGGCGGGGACACCGTCGCTGGGCCACTGTTCCATGGCGGCGGCGACGGCTTCGTGAAGAGCTTCCTCGGCCAGATCAAAATCTCCGAGTAGCCGGATGAGTGTGGCGAGCACGCGGCGCGACTGGCTGCGATAAATCGTGTCGAGCGTGTCGCGCGCGTATTCAGCGGGGTCCTGATTCATAAGCCGTCGCAGATTCGGCGAGTATCGGCAGTTTACCGCCGTTGTCCGGCTGAGAGACAGGAAGCACGGAGCGTATGGCCACAATCCTGGTTATTTGGCGGGCTCGTGGCATTGACATTCGGTTTGGGAAGGCGCGGCGCTGTATCCGCCTTGAGGATCGACGGAGCCGCCGGCGTCATACTGATCGTGAGGGCGAACCCAATCGCCCATGTTGTGGTAAGGACCGGTCTCGTTGCGTCCCAAGGGCGTCATATCGAGGTACATATACGCGCCCAAGACTTCTTCATTGCCGCGTCCGTAGCAGGAATAGGTGTGAAAGATTTCGCCATCGGAGGACTTATAGAACACGCTGAAGCCGGCAAGATCTTCAATGGAAGCCTTGGTCATGCGGTAGTTGTAGAAGACCTCGCCGCTTGCCAACTCCTCGGGAGTGAAGGAGACGTGATAGTCGAAATTGAAATCGCTTTCGAGCGACGAAACCCACGGAAAATGCCAGTCCATACGCTGTTTGTAGGTTTGGAGCACGGTGAGCGGCGCGCGAGAAACGGCAACCAGAGTCACGTCGTGATGGCGCAGATGAAGGTTGGCGCCGTCGATGTGATCGGAGAGGAAAGAGCAGCCGGTGCAGCCGTTGCCGAGGTCGCGCCTCCACATGAAGTGGTAGACGATGAGCTGGCCGCGGCCGTCGAAAAGATCGGACAACGTTATTTTTCCCTGGGGCGTATCGAAGACGTATTTCTTTTCGACTTTGACCCAGGGCAGGGCGCGGCGGGCTGCGTTGACGGCGTCTCGCTGGCGGGTGAGTTGCTTTTCCTGGGCGAGGAGTTCCTTGCGGGCGATGAGCCACGCTTCGGGTGAAACGACATTGGCGGTTTCGATGGTTTCGGTGGTCATGATGAGTTCTCCTTATTCTTAATGCTTCTTCTTTCGTTCGTGGGCGATGGAACGGTTATTGCTCCGGTTGGCACATGGGAGCGAGTTCGCGATGCGGAGTGGAGGTTGAAGCGATCTTCTCCGATGAATTTCGTGACTCATCTACTTCTATCTGGCCACGAACTACCGTCTTCCTGAGCAGGAATGCGCTTAGGCCGCCTACGGAGGTCGAGCCAAGGACGATTGCTGCCGCTGTCAAGATGCATGCTGGACACATGTGTTCCTCCTTGTCACGCTTGCTTGCCCGGGGCGTGACTGCCGTGTTGCGCTTTGTTGACGAGTTGTTATTGAGGATTCTTTTTGGCGCTGTGGGTTAACTCCATGATCGGTCGAACTTCGATTCCTCCGAATCGGGCGGGCGGGATTTTCGACGCCAGTTGGATGGCTTCGTTCAGGTCGCGTGCTTCGATCAGGACGAAACCGCCAATCTGCTCGTTGGTTTCGGCGAAAGGACCATCTGTGACTGATAGTTTTCCATTGCGGACACGCAGAGTGCTAGCGGCGTGAACCGACTGAAGGGCGTTGGCAGTGATAAAATGTCCACCCTGGCGCAGGGTGTCATCGTACTGGAGGGATTCGTCGATCAGGGCTTGGGATTCCTGCTCCGATAGGGCGTTCAGTTTTTTCTCGTCGTAAAAGACCAGGCAAAGATATTTCATAGCATTCTCCTTGATGGTTTAGAGCGTCGTTCATTGTTCCGTGTTCATTGTTCATGGGATAGTCGATCGAGGGGAGCCGAATTGGACAAAGAATTTTTCGGAGGGGGCAAAATCCTCTTTGACGACCAGCCGCGAGCGATTGCCGGGAGAGCTCTCGAAGAGGCAGGTATATTGAGAGTCGCGCTGGCGTATGAGCAATCTGCCAAGGGCATGGCGTTTGACCAGGGCTCGGGTGGAAGCTTTCTGGTGTTACTTCGGTTAGGTTCTAAAGGGATTAAGCTAAAGGATTGAATGAGATAGACGATAGGATCGATAGGTGGGCTTCCGGAAAATTGTGCGCGCACTTGCCTTCCTTGTGCTGGCGTCGGGGTGTCTTTGCGCCCAAGAATACAGTTTCCGCACCTTTGGGAATGCCGACGGCCTCAACAATCTAGCGGTGCGGCAAATCTACGAAGACCGCGCGGGCTTCATTTGGGTGAGCACGGAAAACGGGATCTTCCGGTACGACGGAGATCGCTTCGAGGCATTTGGGCCGGCGCAGGGAATTCCGATTTCCGCTGCCGCTGCGTTTGGCGAGGCTCCGGACGGATCTCTTCTGTCCGGCGGGGATTTCGGGCTCTATCAGCTGCGCGGCAACCGGTTCGAAAAACTTCCAGTCAATTTCAAGACAGTCAGCTGGGCGCAAGGCATCCAGTCGGATGGGAAGGGGCACACGTTCGTCGGCACGGAACTGGGGCTGATGGAACTTGAATCGGAACCGGGGCAGGAGGGATTTACGGTTCACGGATTTCCGCGAGCGCCGTCAACGTCGGACGCGAGCGTGGATGCGATTCTGGTCGATGGCGACACTTTGTGGTACGGATGCGGACACCAACTCTGCCGGGTGAATGGGGATGGGACGCGAGTGTTCGGAGGGGAAAGCGGGCTTTCGGATCATTCGTTGATGGTCATCCGCAAAGATCACGAGGGCAATCTATGGGTGCGAGCGAAGAATGGTGGGGTGCTGGTGATGCTTGCCGGCCAAAGCAAATTCCAAAGGCCGACCGCTCTGATTCCAAGCACGGTGATCGGAATACCCGGTGTAGATGCGGACGGGCGACTTCTGCTGCCGACGCCGGATGGGTTGCTGATCAGGAATGGAAAAGGGTGGGAGAAGATCGACCGGTCCGTGGGGCTTCGTGGAGCTGTTTATTCAGTGTTCGAGGACCGGCAGCGCACATTGTGGATTGGATTGGCGGGCCGGGGAGTCGCGCAGTGGAGAGGGTATCGGGAGTGGAAGAGCTACTCGACGGCCAGCGGTCTGGCGAGCGACATCGTCTACGAGATTCTGCCGCAGTCCGACGGAACAATCTGGGTGGGCACGGAGGGAGGGTTGCTGCGGGGAGAGCGGATTGGGTCAGGCATCCGGTGGAAGAAGGTTGCGGGACTGGATCGGTTTCCGGTACACAGCGTTCGCACGGCTCCGAACGGGGGTCTGTGGATTGGTACCGAGGCAAATGGGGCAGCGCGCTTTGATGTGCGCACGGGGGCGGTGCAGTGGTTTCGCGAGGCGCAGGGCCTTTTGGGGAAATCAGCGTACACGGTGCGCTTCGATCGCGAGCATAGGCTTTGGGCGGCAGCGGAAGCGGGATTGTTTGTGTCGACGGCGCCATATCAAAAGTTTTCGCGCGTTGGGGAATTGCCAGCAACGCGAATCTGGGCGCTGGCGGAAGGCAGCGACGGCACTGTATGGGCGGGTGGCGCCGGGGGACTTTTCGCATACGTGAACGGGCACTGGAAGAATTTCACGCGCGCTAACGGATTAAGCAATCTGGAAGTGCTCGCGCTTGGCGCGGGCCGAAACGGGGAGATGTGGATCGGATACCGATACGGAGGTGGTATCGATCGCGTGCATCTGCGGGCAGATGGTTTGGGAGTTGAGAAAGGCGTGCAGAGGTCCGGCACAAACGGACTTGTATATTTTCTGGAATTCGATGGATCGGGACGCTTGTGGGCAGGCACGGAGCGGGGCGTGGACATGTGGGACGGTTCGCGCTGGAGCCACTATGACGCGAGCGACGGTTTGGCCTGGAACGACTGCGATTTGAATGGATTTGCCGAGGAGCCTGACGGCACGGTGTGGATCGGGACGAGCGGAGGACTCTCGGAGTTCAAACCGCAGCCGCATTCGTCATCCAATGCGCCGATCGAGGTTGTTTTCACCAAGCTGCTGGTGGGAGGGAAGGATGTTTCGGGGCAGAGTAGCCCATCTTTTAGTGGACATGCAAACTCGCTGGTCGCGCGCTACTCGGCGTTGAATGTTTCCAACGAAAATCGCACTCTGTTTCGGTATCAACTCGAAGGCGCGAACCCGAACTGGACGGAGACGACGCAAAGGGAACTGCAGTTTGCGGAACTGGCGCCGGGAGCGTATCGCCTGGAGGTTGAGGCGCAGGATGGCGACGGGGGCTGGAGCCAGCAAAAAGCGGAGTTTGCCTTCAGAATCCTGACTCCGTGGTATTCGTCATGGTGGTTTCTGGGGATGTGCGGAGTCGCTCCCCTGGCAGTGGCGGGGGTTGTAGTGCGATTGCGGGTGTTAAGCGGTGAAAGAAGGGAGCGCGAACTGCAGCAACTGAAGGCGGCGCATGACGAGATCAGGAATCTCGCGTTCTTTGATCCGCTGACCGGTTTGCCCAACCGCCGGTTGCTGCTGGACCGGCTGCAGCAAACGTTGGCCGCCAGCATCCGCAGCAATCGCAAGCGAGCGCTGCTCTTCGTTGATCTCGACGATTTCAAGACGTTGAACGACACGCTGGGTCATCACATCGGCGATCTGCTGCTGCAGGAGGTCGCGCGGCGGATCATCACCAGCATCCGCGAAACCGACACGGTTGCGCGGTTGGGCGGAGACGAGTTCGTGGTTCTGCTGCAAGACCTCAGCGAACTGGCCGAAGATGCGGCGGCGCAGGCAAAGGCCGTCGCCGAGAAGATTCTTGCCACCATTCATGAGCCCTATCTGCTTGATGGACGCGAATGCCGCAGCAGTTCGAGCATCGGGATCACTGTGTTTGGAAGTCCGCAAGACAGCACGAATGAGGTTTTGCAGCAGGCCGATATTGCGATGTATCAGGCGAAGGCAGCGGGCCGCAATACGATGCATTTCTTTGCTCCGGCGTTGCAGGCTGCGGTCAACGCGCGCGCGGAGATGGAAGAAGATCTGCGGCAAGCGATCAAAACGAACGATTTCGAGCTTTACTATCAGGCGCAAGTGGATCGCGGCACGTTGATCGGAGCCGAGGCGCTCATACGGTGGAAGCATACGAAGCGCGGATTGCTGGCGCCCGACGAGTTCATTCCTTTGGCCGAACAAACGGGATTGATTTTGTCGTTGGGGGATTGGGTGCTGGAGACCGCGTGCAAACAGATTGCGGCGTGGTCGGCTCGGAAAAATACAGCTCATCTGACGGTTGCGGTGAACATCAGCGCGCGGCAATTGCTGAATGCGGACTTTGTGAAAAATGTGCTCACGACGCTGGAGCGGACGGGAGCTAATCCGCGAAACCTGAAGCTGGAACTCACGGAGAGCATGTTCGTGGAAGATCTTGAGGACGTCATCGTTAAAATGACGGCGCTGAAGTCTCACGGTTTGCGGTTTGCACTGGACGATTTTGGTATGGGGTACTCTTCGCTGGCGTATCTGAGACGTTTGCCGCTGGACCAGCTGAAGATCGACCAGGAGTTTGTACGGGACATTCTGGTGGATGCCAGCAGCAGCGCGATTGCGCAAAGCATTGTTTCGTTGAGCGGGGCGATGGGCTTGTCGGTTATTGCAGAGGGTGTGGAAACGGAAGGACAGCGAGAGTTTCTGGCTCAGTTGGGCTGCCATTCGTTTCAGGGTTTCCTGTTCAGCGGACCAGTGCCGCTTGAAGAGTTCGAAAAATTGTTGTTACCAAATCTAGCCAGAAGCGCTGCCCAAAATTACAAGTAGGATTCTTTTGATCCCAGGCGGAATTCATGGAGCCACGGGCAAACTCTGCGGCGCGTAGTATCCGAAGGATACCTGGCCCGACGACGCGGTGATCAGGTCGGTTTCGACGAAAACACCGTGATAGAGATCGATGATATAAAAATCTGCCGTAAAAGCAGTGCTGTTAAACGCGCTTCCCGGTGTTGAAAAATTGGCAGCGAAGCTACCATTGGAAAGAGTTCCCACAAAGCAACCGGGCGGTGGCGGGGTGAAGGTGCCGCCGAAGGTGTGGTCGGATGCGATGGTGTCATTGGGCGTGACGGAAGTGCTGTCGGCGCTGCCACTGAAAGTGCCGGCGGCGGTGGTCATCCAGCCGGTGCCGTCGTTTTCGGAGCCATTCTGTTGGGTGAAGCTAAACCCGTAGTCTCCCCCGAAGGTAAGAGAAGTCGATTGCGGATAAGCGATTCCCGTTCCAATGAATATGGGGGTGGCCTGGTCGTTGTTTGCGGACGCCAGAACCAGCGCCGGGTTTCCGTTGCCGGTTTGATAAAAGATGTATTCGGCATGAAATCCTCCGCCGGGATGAGGCTGCACGTTGCCAAAAAAGGAGCGGGCGCGGCCGGTTCCGGCAGGAGCGTCGGAATATGTTCCGCTGAATGTTCCACTGATCTGATCGCCGCTTGAACCGGTTACCGGGTTCGAATATGCCTGCAGGAATGTGTCAGTGTAGCCATTCGTCAGGTCGCCATCGCCGTCGCCGTTATCAATCGCGGTAAACAAGCCAGCCGCGGTCAAGGTAGACGGCAAATAGGCGGTGAGGTCTTCTCCGAGAACGCCGAAGACATACGTTCCGGAAAACGACGTGAAAGTGCCGGTGGCGGATCCTTGGCCGATGGCGATTCCGGCGGTCGATCCGATACCGACGGCAGAAGTGTTGTCGCTTTCGATGAGCTTTATGTGGCTGCTATCGACGAGGTAACCGGTGAATTGGTAGGCATTCGTCGAGGAAAAACCAGGCACATTAAGATCTAACGTGATGGCGCCGAATGAATCGGGATTGGAAAGTGTTCCGGACAGCTTCTGATTGCCGACGGCGAGGCCCGCAAGATTTTGATCGGCCACGCTGCCTTTACCCGAAATGTTATTAATAGAGTCGATGTTGAAAACGCCACCCAAGGCCGTGGGAGAACCAGATAGAAAATCGCTGCCGCTTGTCACGAAGGCGTAACCATCCGATAAAGGCGGCGAGTTATTCGTCCACGTCTGCAGGTCCATAGTTCCGGAAGCTGTTACTCCGGTGGCCGGAATGTCGACGGTCGGCGTGCCCCGCAGCGCAAAATCGATTTGAGTAATCAACCCTTGCGTGGCGGAAAGATAGACAAACGTAAAACTCTCTATGCCGTTGCCACCGATGTCGTTGTCGCCGGTGTTGATGGTGATTGTTCCGCGTCCGTCGGGCCCGAGAAAATAACTGCCCCCGGTGATGGCGTCTGATTTACAAACATACGCATTGATGTTTGGGTTGGAATCGAAAAAGTTGATGGTCTGTTCACCCGATGTAACGTTCCCATTTCCGTCAAGGACAATTACTCCAGCGAATTGGTAGTTGGGGCCGCCGTTAGCGTCTACGCCTTGCGCCTGGAGGACATAACTGCCTTGTAGGTTATTGCCGAAAGCGATCACATTGATGGGGGCGACGACGTTGACATTCTGGAGTTGAGCGACGGTGGGAAAAGCCACGATATCGACTGTCTGGCTGTTTCCTGAAATGCCGATGGGTGGCGTGTAGGTTACCGGTGAACCGCTTGCGGTGTGGGGGGCGCTAAGCGAGCCACAGTCGCCCTTGTTTGCGCAGGTCAAAGACCAGCTTACACCGGAATCAGTCGAGTCGTTGCTGACGACTGCCGTAAGATTCGTAATCCCGTTAATCAGGAGAGAGGTTGGTGGCGCTGGCTGGAAGGCGATCGAGACATTCTGCGACGGCGGGGGCGGGGGGTTCTGGACGTTGAATGTGCTTCCGCCATCACATCCCGCAAGGGCGGCGCTCATCATTGCCAGCAGAAGAAGAGGAATCCATCGTCTATTAATCAATGTTGAGTTGAGTTGCCGCATCATGACTAACTCCGATCTACTTGTCGATCTGGTAGCGTGCCGCGATCAATGGTGTCATGGCAAACACGACCTTATTGCCCCGCACCACGCAAATGTATGGTTTGGGGTTCGCCGGTAGGTTCCGGCGTGTAGTTTATGGTGATCTTGCCAGAATTGAAGCCCGTGGCCTTGGGCTTGAAAGTTACGACCATGACGCAACTGGCGCCAGGCGCGAGGCTAAACGGGCAATTATCGGTCTCAGAATAGCTTCCGCTAACGACTGCTTTGCCCACAAACGTTATCGTCTGGGGACTCGCCAAGTTGGGGTCGTTGAGAATCGTTATCTCTTGCGTGACGCTCGACTTACCGACGGAAACCGTCCCAAAATCAAGGCCTGCGGCCGGTGACATCCGCAGCGGACTGGTAGGATTGGCGGTTAGTTCCACAGGAAAGCGGCCGCTATCGATTTCGCAGTCTGATGTAACTCCGCCGCCGCATTGGAGTGTGTTGAGTTCCAAAAAGTAATCTAGCCCGCTAGACTGCAAGGTGGCTGGCTGCGGTACATAGGTGATCTGCAGGCTGCACGAGGCCTGGGGCATAAGGGTTGTACCGGTGCAAGTATCAGCGGACATCTGGAAGTTGGGCAGTCCGCTCTGTGAATCGCTGTCGCAGTTGTACTGGATGGTGGCGCCGTCAGCCGTGATGTCATTATTAACGCTCGGTTGGCTGCCAACAACTTGCAGACCAGCAACGCCGGCCGAGGCATTCAATGGCCGCATAAGAGTGAGCGGACCTTTCAGTGGATTTGTGCAAGGCGAAGGAGCGTTACCGAGAATCTGCACCGGATTTGTGCTCTGGTTGATGAAGGTGAGTGACTGCGGCAGGCTTGCTTCCGGAGGATTGAGCGCCTCCTCGGCACCGAAATCAAGTTCAGGAACCGAAGATTGAACGGCACTGAGTCCAGCGCCGGTGATGGAAACGGCGAAGGACGTGTCGGTATCGTCATTATCGGGGCTCGGAACGTTGTTCACTGTTAGCTCAGCCGCAAGAGAAAGCGGGCAATAGTCGGGCGGAGCTCCGGCTATGCTTGGAGGAGTGCCAAATGGAATCCAAGGGCAACTTCCCTGTGGCGTAAAAGCAATCGTCACTACGCAGGACTGACCGGGGCTGAGAGAGAAAGACGGTCCAGTAGTGTCGGGCGGCAATGTCTCGCCGGTAGGGATGCACGAATCTTGCTCCTGAAAATTCGGGAGGCCGTTGAAGTCACTATAAGATCCGGATGAGTTATAGGAAAATCCGTTGTTAGAGGACAGTGACCAGGCCAACGTCAAGTTGCTTAGGGTGGACGCGGAATTATTTTCCACAGTGATCGTCTGCGTGCTTGCCGCCGAGCCTAATGTTTGACTGGGGAAGGTTAAGAACGCTGGGCTCAATGTGATGGGTTGCTGGCACGCGTTTGTGCCGTTCAACGACAGACATATATTCCCGGAATCGCCAGGGCTAGTAAGGACGCCGCCACCGGGGCAGGCCTTGCTGATTACGGCATACCCGGGTGTGACTGCATCTTGCAGAACATATCCTCCTTGCGTCGAAGCGACTGTAACGGCATTGACGCCCGAATTGGATACCCCACCGATCTGGCCGATATTGGAGCCACTATTCGCAGCGTCAGTACCGATGATCTGCAAAATGACCGTGTTACCGCTGATTTGGCCATTCACGGATGCAGTAGAAAAACAAGGATAGTTGCTGATAAGTGTAGTCGGATTGACAAAGGTTAATGTTCCCGTCACGGTCGCGTTACTTGCTCCGATGTTCTGGCCCTGAGTAAGTAAGCCTGACACGAGGAAGTCCTGATTATTGAATGTGCCGGTGCTATGAAAGCTGCCCTGGATCGGACCGGTGATCGGGGGCACGGACGACGCGGTCCATTGCAGGCCCGTCTGCGCTGTTCCGCAAGCCGAACCATCAGGGGCGGTACCCGCGGTCGACGCGTAGGTACCAGTCATAGTCGACCCGTCAGCGCTCAGCGCTCCGGTGAAAGTAAAAGTCTGGGTACCGGCGGTCGCCGTGAGGGTTACCGTCTGCCCGCTGATCGTTCCGGTGATCGGCGCCGAGCCGCTGTTACACATGGTCGGGTTGCCGCCGAGTTGGGCGGGAGGCAAAAAGATAGAATAACCTGCGCTTCCTGTGACCGTACCATTTTGCTGCAACAGAAAACCTCCCTGCAGGCCACCGAGAAACGAGCCGTCGTTCGGAGGTGACACTGTGAACTGCCAGTTACCGGAAAGCGATGCAGAGTTCTGCGATCCAGCGGACGACCCGCCTCCACATGCCGAAAGCATCGCTACGCCGGCGAGCAAAAGAATCCACAGCGTCATCGTCATGGTGCGAGACGCGGTAAGCGGCCGTCTGCACTGCTCAGGGTTCATTTGGCGCCGGCTTGGATAATTAGTTGATCTTTGCATGAGGGCTCTGGTTGCTGCGACTAGTTGATGTAATCTCCGTTTGGCTTACTGAATCGGCTGACGGAATTAACGAAGGGAGACTCGCTTCCAATATGTGGTTTCGGGCGGGATTCGGGTCAGGCGTCGAAGCTGTACCGTCACTTAGTGCGGTACCCGTGACAGGCAGAGTATAGATCGTATTGGTCGCCGGATTTGTAACAGTCAGTGTTGCGTTCAGTGCAGGAGGACACTGAGCTCCGCATTGCGGAGTGAATGTAATTGTAATCACGCAAGACTGCTGCGAATAGAGATAGAAAGGCTCGCTTAGCGAAGGCACCCCGTCGGGGCCACAGGTGTCAGTCTCTGTGTAATTGCCGGGTGCAGTGCTATTTGTCAGGGTTAGTGTGACGTCGCTGAATGTGGAGCTAGAGCTATTCGCCAATGTGATGGTCTGCATCGACATTGTTCCCTGGTTTTGCGTGGGGAAGATCAAAGCGGACGGGGTTAACGTGATCGGCTGCTGGCAAGCGGTTGTGCTGTTTACCGCAAGACATATATTCCCAGTGTCTGCGGGGCTGGTGAGGCTGCCGCCGCCGCAGGCTGCAGCATAGACGGCGTAGGATGGTCCACCGATCGCCTGCAGAAAACCACCGTTTTGGGTGGAGTAAAAGTTAGCGGGTTGAAGATCTGAGTTCGCGGCAGAACCAATTTGACCTATGTTCGGTCCATCAGGACCGATCATTTGCAGTGTGACTAAGCTTCCACTGATCTGCCCTTGGATGGACGCGGTAGAGATACATGGGTAATCGCTCAAATCCAGGGTCGGGTTCAAAAAACTGAGTGTGCCAGTGACAGTCGCGCTGCTGGTACCGGTATTCGCTGCCTGAGTGAGTGATCCAGAAACGAGGAAGTCTTGCTCGTTGAGTCCCGCAGAGCCGCCGGTACTGTGAAAGCTTCCCTGGATCGAGCCGGTGAGTGGTGGTACGAGGACGGCACTCCATTGCAGCCCATTTTGTTCCGTTCCGCAAACGGTGCCATTGGCGGCGGTACCGGCGGTGGACGAGTAAGTACCGGCCATTGTCGATCCGTCGAAACTCAGGGTTCCGGTCAGCGTAAAGGTTTGCGTGCCAGCTACCGCGGTGAGGGTTTGTATGTTTTCGCCACTGATGGTTCCGGTAATCGCGGCTGAGCCGGTGTTGCACGGGTTCGAGGCGTTTGGCAGCGAGACGGCGTAGGCCACGGATCCGGTTACTGAGCCATTGTTCTGCAGCAAAAATCCACCCTGCAGACCACCTTGGAACGAACCACCTGCCGGGGGAGCCATCGTGAACTGCCAGTTGCCCGAAAGAGTTATTGGAATCTGCGGGGCGCCGGAGTAAGAACCGCGTCCGCATGAGGAAAGGCTGATTGCGGCAGAGAGGAGCAAAAGGCACAGACAAATCATGGACCTTGTGCAAGACCGTGGCCGGAGCTGCAGGCGATTTGTCCGGAATGGCATGGGATGCTTAGTTGACGTCTGCATAGTGTCCGAGCCTTAGAAAGCTAACTTCAGCCCAAACTGAATGGTGCGTGGTCGATGGGCATCAAGCGGGTGCAAGAACGAAGCGCCCGTGACGCAGTCAGCTCCGCTGCCTCTGAACCCGGCGGAATAAACCGGGCCGGCGTAGCAACTTACAACATTATTTCCGCTGCTTCCGGGGTTATCGGGATCGTAAATACGAAACTGCGTATGATTAAAAACATTAAAAGCCTCAGCACGGAATTCAAGTTGACTGGCCTCGCGTATTTTGAAGTGCTTAAGAACTGCAATATCGAAATTTGTGCGACCCGGATTATTAAGAAAGTTACGACCTGCATTGCCGAAGGTGAGTCCGCGCGGGGCGACAAACTGAGCTGGGTTTCCAATGAGCGGGCCAAAGCTTCGCGCGTTGTTGCCGGGCGATGGCACATCTTTCATAACATCGGGATACGAAGCCGCGATACCAAGTCCGCTCGAAACGCCGGCGTTGTCGGTGAGAGAAATACCGGTATTGCCGGCACTGTTGATCACCGTGAACGGCGTGCCTGACTGAATAAGAGTTACTCCCGAAAGCTCCCAGCCGGCAAGAAGCTGATTTGAGAGCGCTGAACAGCAGTGTGCTGGAAATGCATTTGGGTCTTTTGGGCGCTCGTAAGCCCAGTCGAAGAAACGGTGAAAATTCTGAAGCGGAAGTTGATATACATAGCTGATATTGAGCAGATGCCGCTCGTCAAAATTCGAACTGGCGCGGTTTTCGCTCAGATCGTAGGAGTTGACTAAAACGGGATCGCTGCGGTCGGATGCATCGTCTATCGAATGGCTATAGGAGTACGAAACACCGGCAGTTAGAGGTCCGCTTGAATGGCGTAGAGTCGCTTGAAAGGCATGATAGGTCGAGTTCGCCACATTCTCAAGCGAGAGGATTCTACCCAGGCCGAGATAAGGGCGTCCGGGGAGGGAATTGACATTTGGTATGTATGGATTTGTGCATGCCGCCTGCAGATACATGTAAGCGGGGTTTTGCGGGGTGATTTGTGTCCCGTTGGCAAGCAGAAATGGAGTGTTACCGTCTCCCGGATGGCCGACCACCCCTGGCGCGGGAACGGTGCAGTCGGTGATCGTGAGCGGTTCGTTGGGGCCGAAGGGATTTTCGTTTAACGGCAGCGGGTGCAACTGGTTGAGCTGACGCTCGATTGTCAAATGAGTGCCCTTGCTTCCGACATAGGCAAGGTTGACGACGACCGCGCGTGACAATTCCCGCTGAACGCCGAAACTCCATTGCTGCGCGTAGGGCCAGACCGCGCTAGTCGGGATGGAGGTCACGTCGAGAGGGAATGCGGAACTGACGGGAGGAACAGAACTTGCGCCGCCGACTGCGCTCGTACAATTGCTGTTGCCGCCGAAGGCCGGGCCGTATCCGACGTTGCCGATGCACGTATAACTGACGGGCAGCTGTTGGGTCATGCTCAGTACAACGGGCGCGCTGGCCTCAAGCGAGCCGGTGTTGGCTTCGTTACTGGTGCCATGTTCAAAAAAGATGCCATAACCGCCGCGGATCGATGTTTTGCCGTCGCCCCATGGATCCCAGGCAAAACCAATCCGTGGCGCCGGATTGAACAGATGTCCTTTCATGCAGCTCGCAGATGTTCCGCTATGGCCGCACCGAACCAGACCCAAGGCGTTTACAATGCCGCTCGGATCTCCGGGGACTAACTGCGTGACTGGGACCGTACTGCCGCCGTCCAGAAGCTCGCCATAGACTGGATCGACCGAAAACAGATTTGATTGAAAGCGTGAAGGGACCCAATTCCAGGCGTTACGGTTCTTCTCGCTGTAAGTACCAAACAGACTCACACGTAAGCCTAGATTTAAGGTAAGTCGACTCGTTATCTTCCAGTCGTCCTGAAAATAGGGCTCTGCAATCTGGTAGCGTTGATAGTAACGGCCCTGATCTGAGTCCTGGGTAAAGCTTTGGACAAACCCGTTTTTACCGGTGTACTGAAGCAGGAAATCGGCAAAAGCGTTGCCAGTGCTGTTGGTGAGATTGCTGTAGGTCAGGAGGCCTTGTAAGTCACCTGATGCAGCGCCGATTGCGTTGTTGGTCTGATTGCGTTGGGAGTACACGTATTGTGCTCCGAACTGCAGCGTGTGTTTGCCCACAGCCTTGCCGATATCGTCCCGGAGGGCATAGGTCGGATTCGTATGGCCCCATGGCATATAGGCGGGATCGGCGGCGAAACCCTGGCCGCCATAAGCCGCATTCGTGCCGAGAAACTGGACTCCGGGCATCTTGCCGCCGAAGCCGTTATTGAAGATGTAGCCCATCGCGCATTGAGGATTTCCGGTCACGGGGTCAACGCTGAGAACGGGGTTGCATTGCCCGGGCGCCGATGGGTCGGTCACGAGGGGTTGATCAAGAATGGGATTACGCTGGAACTGCGCGCCACCCGGTCCATTCTGATCGGTCAAAGTAATACTCGAATTCACGTAGCTCACAACCAGATCGTTCAGCACGGTCGGCGAAATCGTGTCGGTGATGCGAGCGACCAGACTTGTGCCCGGCCCAACGAAGCGGTTCTGCGCGGTGGGGAAGGTGTTGCGGACAATACCCCACTGCGGAGTCAACACGGTTGTGTTCCACGCGTCGTGAATGTAGCGAAAGGACAGTTTGATGTTGTTGGTTAGTATGTGATCGAGACGAAGGAGTTCTTCGCGCCAATAAGTTGACGGAGAAACCGCGGTGTCATAGCAATGGTTGGGATCGGTCGGATCTAAGTTCGTCAGATCGGAGTTTAGATTCGGTAGACTGAAGTTACAGCCATAGGGTGCGTTCGGCAGAGGAATCAGTCGTGAGTTCAGGATCGCCAATGCATTCTTATCGACGCCAACCGTTCCTGGCGCCGAATTTCCTTGCAAATGATTCAGCGCCACGAGACCGCCGGTCGAGGGCAGAGCCGGACAGTCGGGATATTGGGAACGGACAAAGTTGCCACCGTCCGGCGGGCAGACGTCACTGAAGTCGAAGTCCTGATAAACGACTCCATTCGGTTCCGTCTGCAGGTTCTGCTCGATTCCCTGAGGCGTCAGAATGAGACCGCGCTCTTTCAGTCCGGGTACGGCCTGGTTGTATTCGGTAGGAGTTTTCTCGAGGCGAAATTCTTCGGAGAAGAAAAAAAAGGTTTTATCTCTTTTCGTGTTGTAAAAGCCCGGAATCGTCAATGGACCGCCGATAGTTCCGCCAAAATCCTGACGCCGATAAAGAGGAGCTTTATCGCCAATGGTGGGGCCGACGGTCTGGCCGGGAGCGGGGGGAAGAGCGTAGACGACGTCGAAGAAGTTGCGCGAGTTGAACGCTTCGTTGCGGACGAAGTCGTAGAGATTTCCGTGAAATTTGGGAGTTCCCGACTTAGTCGTGACCTGGACAGTTCCGGAGGCGGTGCGTCCATACTGGGCGCCGTAGTTAGACGTCAGGACTTTGACCTCCTGGATAGCGTCGAGGCTGGGATAGACCATGAGAGTGCTCGAAGCGCCGTTCAAGCCGGTGTTAAGTACGTCGCTGCCGTCGACTTCAAAGGTGTTGTACTCGACGCGTCCGCCGTTGACGCTATATTTCACGCTGCCCACTACTCCCACTTTTGCTTCGTCCTGCCCGGTCTGATTGCTTACTCCGGGCGCCAGCGCGATGAGTTGAGTAAAGTTACGACCATTGAGCCCGATCGATACGACTTCTTTTTGAGTGATTGTTCCGGAAACGGTGGCACTCTCGGTTTCCACTTGTCCAACGCCGCCGCCCTCGACGCTCACTTCGGTTTTCGCGCTAGCCGGCTCGAGAGAGGCATCGAGGGTCAGTTCGAGTCCGGCAGTCAAGGTGATGTTGTCGAAGACCTTGGCGGCGAAATTGGGAGCGGTTACCGTGAGCGTGTAAACGCCAGGCTTAAGGCTGGTGAAGGAATACTGGCCCTTGGCGTTGACTTGGAGTTCAAGTTTTTCACCGGCTGCACTTGTCAGCGTGGCCTTGGCGTCGGGCACGACTGCCTGCGTCTGGTCCGTAGCAGTCCCGTTGATCGTCGCGCCATCGCCGGGTTTGGGAGGCTCCTGACCGGCACTGAACGGCAGGAACAACGATGACCCGAAAAGCAAAAGAGTGAGGATTTTGCATGCGCGAGAAAGATCGCGAAACGTAAATCTCACACTCGTAGCTCCAGGACGAAAAGTCTTTGCAGGAGGTAAAGGCAAGCGGGGATTTTATATGACAGGTCCTTGCCCAAGATTAAGCGAATGTGAATTTTGCAGTTCCGTTTTCCTTGCCGTAGAAGAGCGTTTCATTGTTTCTTAACAAAGTAATAGTCGAGTTTTCACATTTCGGTAACAACTCATCGCTATGCTCGACCCGCCTTGCATACGCGATTTCTTCATTCACCGTGCCGCGTATGTTTGGCAGGGTCGTTCTGTTCGTTGATATCTAAAATCGCTCGCGATGAACCTGAGCAGGTCAAAATGCACTGCGCTACATACTTGTTGTGCGCGATGGCCATGAAGCTGAAATCAGTGAACGGTTTAAGCGTTTATGCGATTTTCACGAATTTATTACAGACGCTTAACCCTTTCGCTCGAAGCAAAGGAATACATTCCGACCTGACATTCAGACTTCGCCGCGTGAAGTTGAAGGATTCAAGATGGTCCACTAATGCGGATGGTTTTGAGGGACCTTGCTTGCAAACGGAGTTGAGTAAGTTAGTGAAGAAGTGTTCGCTTTTCTCTATTTCTCTGCGTGTGGCCGCCGCCTCACGTTCACCAAAAATCTTCGAACCCTTGCGAAAGGAATCAATTATGGCGCGTATGAAATCGATTTTCGCGGTGCTGGTGTTGGCTGCGATGGTGGGCGTTGTGCCGCAGGTGCAAGCCCAAACTTTCAAAGTAATAGCATCAGGATCGTCCGGCTTGTGGCAGGCGCTGGGCGTGGGTGCATACAATGGCGGAACGAGCATCGTTAGCGGTGGTGGCCAGACTTATCACTGGACGAGCGCTTCGAACGCGGTTAACTTGGTCGACACCCGAGTTACACCTTCCAACTTCGACGGTGGCACTCTGTGGGTGGTTTGGGATAGTGCTACCCCGAATCCGAACGTGTGGGTATACAACAAAGTGGACTCCGTTGTCGGAGACCGCTGCTACTTCGCTGCACCGAAATGCACCGTGACCGCGGCTGCTTCTGTTTTCTCGGCTGCGGGTTCGCAGCAGATCGCCTCCGCTATTTGGGGCGCTGATACGAGTCTTCCAGCTAGCGTTCAGGCTGCGCTCACGACCGGTCTGTTTGTGACGGCGGCGGCGACGGATATACGTCCCGAAGATGCCGCATTCGCCGCGTGCCGTGTAAACTCGGCGCTCGGCGCCAGCACGGAGGGCGGTTCCAGCAGCGACGGAACTGACGGCCTCGGCTACAACCCAAACAACGCGCCCGGCGTTTGCCCGGTTTTTAGTGCCGCGACGGCGCAATCCAAGGGCGAGGGCACCCCGATCAAAAGCGGCTACCCGGGCAGTACCGCTACCGCTAACGTTCTAGCTTTCAACCTCAGCGGCAAGGACCCAATCAGTAACACGACTCTTCCCGCTGCGTTCACGGTAACGCCAGTAGGCGTAGCTCCGATGGTGTTTATGATCGAACGCAACAAAGGGCAGCTTACCAATCTCACGAATGCCACTGAGACCCAGCTGCAGACGGTGTTCTCGGGTACAAACTGCGACGCTAGCGCGTTTGGTCTGCCAGCGGGAGGAATCAACATCTTTCTGCGCGAGCCGCTGTCGGGCACATACAACACGACGGAAGCAACGGTAATGCGGCGTCCCACGGTTTATCCAAATCCGGTTCTGGGGCTGAGCCAAGAACTGCATGTGGGTAACAATAACCCACTCGCCGGGCAGGCGGGAACTTGTGTGGCGGGTGCGGGGACGCGGTATCGAGGAATCGGCGCTGGCGAAGTAACAAAGGGCGTCCAGCACTCCGGCGACGGTACGTTCCCGAACCAAGTCGACGGCATTGCCTACACGTTCTTCAGCTACGGAAACGTGAGCACCCTCGCCAATAACTCCAATTACGGCTACATAACGATAAATGGCGTCGATCCTATTTTCGCCTCTTATGGCACTACGATCGATCCTGGACAGCCCGCCGTAGCTGGCGAGTTACCGGCTGCCGCCAATCTACCGGCGTCTTGCGGGGCGGCATTCCCATGTCCGGAATCTGCCATCTGGGCGAACGGGTTCTCATTACCGAATGTCCGCAATGGCACCTATCGCACATGGTCGCTCCTGCGCCTCGTGGCCACCGGAACCGCTTCGACCAACGTAGCGGCACTTGCCAAAGCTGCACAGGCGGGTGTTGTAAATCTCGTTCCCGATTACGTGCCCTACAAGGCGGTCGCTGGGACCAAGGACCTTGGCGCCAAACTGCTGCGTTCACACTACCAACAGAAGGACGGAGCTGGCACACTTCTCGGAAAGGCTCCCAAGAATTCGCCAGAGGCAGGCGGCGATATGGGCGGAGCGATCATTCTGACCACAATCGGCGTTACGACCGAACAACAGACGCAGCTCATTCAGAGTTCTAACTCCGACAGCACGAACTTAGGCCCAGTACTAAGACCGTAACTTGAGCTAAGTGCAGTGTACGAAAACAACATGGGGCGGGCCAGTTTCATGGCCTGCCCTTTCTTTGCGGGATTGCATGTTCGCAATCTCAAATACCAGGATCGAAGAATAATACTGAAATGAATGTTCGCGTTGCGGCCGGCGCGGTTTCTTTCGACAAAGAACAGTTTAATGGGAGAACATTGATGTTCAAAGCGCCATCCGCACTCATGAGAATGCTTGTGACTCTGGTCTCGCTCTTACCTCTGCTGTCGGCCTGCCATGCTCAATTCGATCGGGCCTCGCCACCTCTGGCCGACCCGAGCGACAGACGTTTTGAAAAGGTGACTGAGGACTGGACGACACCCGCTTTGAGCAGGAGCCATTTGAGGCCGGTTCAGCCCCTTCGCATGGTCGACGATACTCACAGTAACTACACGGTGGAATTGATCAGGCTGCAGTGGCGATGGGGAGATCCGCTCGATGTGTATTTAATAAGACCGAAAGGAGTCAAGAATCCACCGGTGATTCTGAATCTTTACGGTTATCCGGCAGATACGGATGCCTACAAGAACGAAACCTTTCAGAAGGCGTTAATCAAAGGCGGTTTTGCCGCCGTGGGATTTGCTTCGGCGCTTACCGGGGCGCGCTATCACGACCGCCCGATGAAGGAGTGGTTTCTCAGCGATCTGCAAGAATGTCTGGGCACTACGACGCACGACGTGCAGATGATATTGAACTATTTAAGCGCTCGCGGGGATCTCGACATGAGCCGGGTCGGTATGTTCGGCCAAGGTTCCGGGGCGACGATTGCGATTTTGGCCTCGGCGGTCGATCCCCGGATTAAAGTGCTGGATGTGCTCGATCCCTGGGGCGATTGGCCGATCTGGATTGCGGACTCTCCATTTGTGCCAGGGGATGAGCGAGCGAACTACATGAAGGCAGAATTTCTAAAAAAGGCGGCCACGCTCGAGACGATCGACTGGCTGCCGAGGATTCAAGCAAAGAAATTTCGATTTCAGCAGAATATTTTCGAGACCGACACGCCGAAGGCGGCCAAAGAAAAGCTGCGGGCGGCCGCTCCGCCGGGCACGAGATTTGCTTTCTACCAAACGGTGCGAGAGTTCATGACCGCATTTCCAAACAGTACAAATCTGGATTGGATGAAGCATGAGCTGCGGATGCTTCCGGAGGAGCGAACCGGAGCCAATTCGATCGCGCAAGATCGGCGTTAGATATCCCATCGCGACATAGCCCTATCGTTAGCTATGACACAAGCGGTTTGATAATCATCGGACGTACAGAGAAATGCCTGATAACTCCTAGGCCGGCGAGTCTTGGGTGATTACCTGATCAAGTAACTGCCGGACTGCACGATTGGCCTCGAGGATCGAAGTGCGGTGGTCCATGATGCCGGCGAGGTCGGTGTTGGCGAAAGCGATGCGTCCGAAGGGAGCCGCACGGAGGATGTCGCTCGGGGCGGGCTTGCCGTCTTTGCCAAAAAAGAATCCTGGCTGCGGGTTGAGATAGGCGTGTCCCCAGCGATTAAGAATGATTCCGGCGATGTCTCGCTTCGCGTCGAATCCAGAGCGAGAGAACATGTCAGTAAATTGGTCGCGAATCTGTTGCTCATACTGTTTGAATGAAGTACTGATCATCTCGGAGCGCCCGCGGATGCCCTGTTCTCTGGTGGGTAGTCCGGGATAGGAGTAGAGAATTTTAAGGGTTAGTACGGTGGGGGAATCGGGGCCGATAGTCGGCGATGGCGCGCCGAAGATGGGCAACTTGCGAACCTCGGTGTAATTTCCTGTACCTTCGAACCAGCGGCATCCGGTGATTCCCATCTTATAAAGGAAGCGCCAGTTGCGCACGGCAACATTCGCCATCAGGCAGGGAGAACGATAGAACTGATCGTAAGCCTGATGATGTTTGGCGGGAAGATCTCGCACGATGTGCTTCGCCGTCCAGCATCCGCCGGCGACAACGGCCGACCGGGCCCTTACCTTGAAGAGCTTTCCGTCTTTCGCGTAGATGACGGAGACGAATTGTGACTTTGTGGGTTCTCCCTCGTGCTGGACTGCGACGACAGTTGCGCTCAAACGAATCCGCGTTTGTTGCCCTGGACGATCGAGGGAAGCGAAGTCAACGCGGCCGCCATAGACACCTTCGATCGTATTTGCGCCGGTGATGGAATCCGGTATGAGCGTCTTTACCATGTGACGCGCGATACCCGAGTTGCCACCGGGGAACATCTGATCGCCATCATCATCGGGCAGTGGATGGAGCAGGTCAGCGGCATAATCGGCGTAAGCTGAAAGCGCATCGGGTCCAATGCCAGAGCCACCGCCTTCGACAGGAGACAAAAATGTGCGGATTGTGTCACGGCTGATAGCAAAGCGCTGCATCATGTGCTCTTCGAGCGTGATGGTGTCGAGATGCCGTGAAACGGGATCACCGTGATACTTTGGCCGCAAATAGGGAGCTTGAGCGGCGCGCCATTTCAAGAGTTCCGCCTTTTGCAGAGGCGTGATTGGCGCTCCGTTCAATTGTTTGCCCCAGGGATCGATTAGCCAAGTGCCGGGCTTCTGTCCAAATTGTTGGCCGAAGTAAAAGCCATAAGTCCTGGGCATTTCGCCCTGCATGTCGTAGGGCGTTTTGCTGAGCGGCATTTCAGGCTCGCGACTTCCCCATTTCTGATACTCGAACCGCGGCGCGCGCAGTCCGATAGAGTCGTAAAAACGGCCGATGAAGCTGTATGGATAAGGGATCCAGAAGACAGCCGAACCCTGGTGGGCCGAAAGGCGCTGGCCTTCAACATCGAAGTCGTTCTGCTTCGCCTCACCGCCAAAGATCGGATGGTTTTCGAGCACCAGGCAATTCAGCCGGTGCGCGGTTTCACGCTGGAAGATCAGCGCTGCGGCGAGGCCGCTGATGCCCCCGCCCACGATCACACAATCGAATATTTCGCCGGTGTCGCTGACATTCGTCAGGCTGTCGAAGGTGCCATCTCGAATGCCGTGGCCAACGTTGACGACGGCGAGCGTGTTTCCATTGGAGTTCGCGTAGTCGCCGACGCCTCCGTAACCGGTGAAGTCGTCGACTGGTTGCCCGGTGCTTTGCGCCCGCAGTTGAGCGGGCGTGATCTGATCGAGGAGGATCGCGCCGGAGGCGAGCAGTGTGGAATTTAGAAAATCGCGGCGAGTAACCCCATCGGTGCTGGCGGTTTCTTTCGCTCGCTTGTCGTCAGTCACTGCCAGCCTCCGGGATCCTCGATTGCGGATTCAGTTTCAGCGCAGTTGGCTGGCCGCGCTCACGGAGCTACTTTGTCGGCTTGGGCGATGCCGGCCTCGAGTTTTTGTTCTCCTTCTTTTGCTTGCTGGTCGAGTTCGCGGAAGACCGCATAGTGAGATTCCGTTGGGCGTTCGTAGGACAAGTCAATGTCGGAGGCGAGATAGGCGAGATGATCGCGCAGTTTGGTCTCAAAGAGCAGGCTGCCTTCGCTGGACTTCATGGCCATCTGCGCGACGCTGTCGATGTCACGATTGAGAGCGGCTAGAGCGCTGGCGGCCTGCGCCTCGGTCAGAGTGCCCGATGAGACAGTCTTTTGCAGCTTGTCGCGGGCGGCCAGCGCCTGGTTAATGTCTTTGTCGAGTGCGTCGAGATCGCGATGAATGTCCATGTCCAGTTCCAGATGTGCTGCGAGATCCTGTGATGTGGCGTGGAGACGCGGATCGAGGGTGACGACAAATTTCTGCTGGGTTTTCTGACCACCGTAATCGAGTTCCACTGAATATGTGCCAGGCACGACGACGGGACCTTCAACCGAATCTTCAAGGCCTCCCGCCGCGATGGGAGCGTGGTAGCCGGTGATCTCAACCGCGTTGGGATAGCGCAGGTTCCACTGGAAGCGATTCATCCCCGGCTCAATGGCGGTGATCTTCGCCTCCTGTTCCCGAATCTGCTGATCGGTTGGTTCGGCGCTGTGATCCACTTCGGCCCCGGCTTCCTTATGATCGGCGGGTTGCTCGGCGCCGTTTTCTTCTTTCTGTTTTTCTTTTTTCTGTTCTTCTGTCTCTAGGTGCAGAGAGAAGGTACGAATCACTTTGCCCTGGGCATCGGCGAATTCGAGGGTTACGGGAGTCTTGCCGTCGTAGTTCTGGGGAATGTGGAAAAAGACTGTCGCACCGAATGGCGGATTATCGCCGGAACTGGGCGGACGCCGTTCCTCATCGCTGGGCGCACCAAAATCATGGGTGAGCCAGGCTGGCTCGGGAGCAAACAAGAAACCGGCATCGGAATGCACGGCGGGATTCTTGGTCAACTGCTCGAGAAACGTCAGGTTGTCGAGCACCCAGAATGAGCGTCCATGAGTGGCCACGACCACGTTTCCCTGGCGAGTGTTGATGGCGATGTCGCGCACCTGGGCGATCGGCAGGTTAAGAGTGAGCGGTTGCCATTCGGCACCCGCGTCAAGGCTGAAATACACGGTGCTGGCGGTGCCGAGAAAAATCAGATTGGAATCGTTGGGGTCCTGGCGAATGTCGAAGACATATTCGTCTTGCGGCAAGCCGGCAGTAATGGCGGTCCAATGCTTGCCTAAATCGGTGGTCTTATAGACGTAGGGGCGGAAATCGTCCCACATGTAACGACGGGCGGTGAGATAGGCAGTTTCTTTGTCGGTGTGAGAGGGTTCGATGCAACTGATCCAGGATTCGGGCAGACCTTCAGGAGTTATCTTCTGCCAAGTTTTCCCGCCGTCGGTGGTTACGTGAGCGAGACCATCATCGGAGCCGGCCCAAATGAGATCGTTATCAAGCGGCGAGACGGCGAGCGCGGAAATCAGGGGATAAATTTCCGCTCCCGACTGATCGAGATCGACGGGACCGCCGCTGGGAATCTCCGTGTTCGGCTGGTTGCGAGTGAGATCGGGGGAGATACGCTTCCAAGTCTTGCCATAGTCATCGCTCTTGAACACATACTGCGCGGAGATGAGCAGTTCCTTGGGATTCGCCGGTGAAAACAGAATGGGATGAGTCCAACCAAAACGGTATTTGAGTTCGCCCGACGATGAGCCTTCCTGATAATTGGGCCAGGGACTCACGCTCTCGAATTGGTCGGTGCGCTGATCGTATTTCACGAAGATGCTGTAGTAGCCGCTGCCGTAGGTGATTTTGGGATCACCCGGTTGCGGCACGGTGTAGGTGCTTTCGCCGTAGGCGACGCTTTGCCAGGCGGCGAGCGGAATCGTACCCTCGCTGCTGGCGCTCGGTCCTTCAAAAGAGCCTTCGTCCTGCTGCGCGCCGTAGATGTGATAGGGAAACTGGTCGTCGAGGTTGACGTGATAGAACTGGGCGGTAGGCTGATTGTGCTCGGTGCTCCAGGTCTTGCCGGCGTCGGTTGAGACGGTGGCGCCGCCGTCGTTGCCTTCGAGCAAAATTCGAGTGTCTTCCGGATTGATCCAAATCACGTGATTGTCGCCGTGGGGGGTACGCAGCTTGGTGAATGATTTGCCGCCATCGTGTGAGACAAACAGCGCGTCTACTTCGGGCGCATACACCGTGTCGGGATCTTTGGGGTCAACGTAGATGGTCATGTAATAGAAGGCGCGTTGGCGCAACTTCATTTCGTCGTTGACGCGCTTCCAGGTGGCGCCGGCGTCATCGGAGCGAAACACGCCGCCGTCTTTTGCCTGGATGATGGCGTAGACGGTGTCAGATTTGCTGGCAGAGACGGACAAGCCAACGCGGCCGAGGACGGCCTGCGGCAAACCAGGATTGCGAGTGATATTGGTCCAGTGGGCGCCCGCATCGGTGGTCTTGTAAATGCCGCTGCCGGGACCGCCGCTCGAAAGTCCCCAGGGCATGCGGATCGCTTGCCACATCGCGGCATACATCACGTCGGGATGGCTCTGGTCCATCACCAGGCTGATCGCGCCGGTGTTGTTATCAACGAAGAGAATTTTCTGCCACGATTTACCGCCATCGGCAGATTTGAAGATGCCTCCTTGATCGTTCGGAGCGAACACGTGCCCCATTGAAGCCACATAAACAATGTCGGCGTCTTTCGGATCTATGAGGACGGTGCTGATCGAATGGGTGTCGCGCAGGCCGACGTAGTGCCAGGTTTTGCCGGCGTCGGTAGATTTGTAGACGCCGTCGCCGGGGATTACGTCGCTGCGAATGTCGGCTTCGCCAGTGCCGACGTAGATCGTGTTCGGGTCGGAGAGCGCAACGGCGATGGCGCCGATGCTGGAACTCGGCCCAGGCAGCTTACCATCGGTGATGTTTTCCCACTTGATCCCCTCATCCGTGCTTTTCCAGACGCCTCCGCCGACGGCTCCTGCATAGAAGAGGTTGGCGTTTCCGGAAACGCCAGTGACGGTGACCACGCGGCCGCCGATGTACGGGCCGACCGAACGCCATTTGAGCTTGCTCATGAGAGCTTGCGGAGAAAGAGGGCCTGAGCTTTGAGATCCCGCGAGGGCGGGAAGAAGTGCGGCAATCGCGAAAATAGAAAAGGCACGGACACTTACCAAACGGAAGACGCGTCTCATGATTCGGTTCCCCTCAAGAAATTTTCTTTTAAATCTTCGGCGTTGAATATACACCCATGCGATAGGGCAAGCATGAGGATGTCGCTAGTTGACGGATGGGTATAACCGGGGGCGCGAGCGCGAACCAGCATATGAGCGGAAAGGTGCTTCCGGCCGCTAATAGCGGGGATTTAAGACCTCAGAGCTGTTTGCGAGGCGACTAGCGATTCGAAGATCTTGAAACCGTCGATGCCTCCCAGTTCGGGTTCAGCGGCGCGCTCGGGATGAGGCATCATGCCGAGGACATTTCTTCCGGAACTGCAGATTCCGGCTATATTTTCGAGCGAGCCGTTGGGGTTAGCTTCGGGAGTGATTTCGCCTTGCTGGGTCGCGTAGCGGAAGACGATCCGATTATCGCGTTTCAGTTCGGCGAGTGTCGGCTCATCGCAAAAATAGTTGCCTTCCATGTGGCCGATGGGGATGGTCAGCACTTCGCCCTTGCGGCAGGAGTTGGTGAATGGAGTCTCGTTGTTTTCGACTCGTATGTGCACTGGCTTGCAGACATATTTCAAACCGATGTTGCGCATGAGCGCGCCGGGCAGCAGTCCCGACTCGCAGAGAATCTGGAAGCCGTTGCAGATGCCGAGGACGAGTCCGCCGCCGGCGGCGAACTTGCGGACGGATTCCATAACGGGTGAGAACTTGGCGATGGCGCCAGTGCGCAGATAGTCACCGTAGGCGAAGCCTCCGGGGACGATGATCACGTCGCAATTCTCAAGGTCGTGCGAGTCGTGCCAGAGGAAAGTCGCTTTCTGGTGGGCCACGTGCTCGGCGGTCCAAAAGGCATCGTGGTCGCAATTCGAGCCGGGAAAAATTATGACGCCAAATTTCATAGCTGTTCTCGATTTCATTTCATAGTAACAGGGCTCGGAGGGATCGAGGATCGGGTTGTGTCGCCGATTTGGTTTTCGCTTGCCAGAAACCCATCACTCCGAAGACCGACAGGACCACCATGAGGGGATCGATTTGGCGGCGGAAGTAAACTTCCACGTGAGTGAAATAGAAGACGACGGGAAAAAACAATAAAACCAAAAGATAGAGAACGGCAACGGGTTTATTGACTCGAAAGGCGCGCCAGAGGCCGACGAAGGTCAACAGGGTGAAGAGTGTGCTGAAGGCGACGTTGATGGGATCGTCAGGTTCCTGCGCGAGATAGTAGGGGCTGAAGCTCCAGAAGTGGGTCCAGATGAAGACGAAACGGCGGACGGTGACGATCGCGTACCAGCGGTGATGGGTGCGGATGAAGGCGTCGGCTTTGGCTTTGCACTCGTCCATGTAGGCGAGTTCGCCGACTTGCTTGAATCGTTGCCACTCAGCTTCGTTATGCCAGGGTCCGATTTTGTGGGTTAGAGACGAGCCGAGAGCGGCGGGAAGCCAGTAGGAAGTGTCTCCGTTATTGCCGATGAGCATTTCGAGTCCCATGGAATCGCGGAAGGGAATGAAGCGATGGAAAATCTCGTAGTTACGGATGAACCATGGCGAGACGGACAGAAAGAAGGCTAGCGAGACGACGGCGAGCGGCGCTAACCAGCGTTGTTTCTGCTGGAGCAGGCGAATGCCGATCCAACCGAGCATGATGGGCAAAACGGTGAGCACAATCGGCTCGGTGAGTGCGGTGAATCCCCAAAGCACGCCGTAACCTACCCATGCGCCGAAACTGACGGGGCGTTCGAAGTGCAGGGTCATCAGAAACAGGATGGTGAGCAAGAGCGTGGCCAGCCAAGTGGGCCAAATGCGCTCGGCCTGCCAGTAGATGGCGAGGGGAAACAAAGCCCAGGCCCACGCTGAGAAAAGCCCTACACGGTCGCCGAAGGTCTCGCGGGCGACGAAAAATACCGGAAGGCACGTTAAGGCCGAGATCAGAGATTGAAACGAGAGCAACACCAGCGCAGACGCTTTGCTGTAGATTCCGAAAATTTCGAAGACGCCGGCGATCAGGTAGGGATAGACGGGCGTTTGCCAAGCGCTGGGCCCGGTGTCTTCAAATAAGGGGCTGCCGAAGCCGTGACCTTGAACGATTGAGTAGGCGACTTTGCCGTTTTCAAAGGCGAAATGCCAGTGATTGCGGCTGGGGTCCATTTGATCGGGGTAGAGAAATCCGACCACGGCCAAGCGGATGACCAAAGCGATGAGGACTATCGACCATTTGCTGCCGAGGAACGTTGCGAACTTTGTGCGTACAGCGGGCGGCGCCGGAGTTTGTGTGCTCAATCGGTTCAAGACCTACGTACGGCCGCGTGGCCGTAAGGGATTTTGCGTACACAGCGATTCTCTGCGAGATGCTATATCGATTTATCCGGCATGTGAATCGCCAAAACTGGCGATCAGCGAGCGGCTACGGTGAGCCGCTCACTTCGTTCCATAAGAAAGCCAGCTCATCGGCAGTGTCGTTGATGGATTGGGTAATGGAGACGCCGGAGCTGTGTCCGCTGAATGTCTGGTAATGCAAGAGGATGGGGCGGTCGCCGGCGTTATCGGCCTGGACGAGGGCGGTCATCTTGCGCGCGTGAAGCGGGGCGACGCGCGTATCGCTGTCGCCGGTGTTGAACATGATCGCTGGAAACTTCGTGCCGGGTTTCACGTTCTGATACGGCGAATATTTCAGCAGGTAAGGGAACTGATCGGGATTATCGGAGGACCCATATTCGGCGGTCCACCACTTGCCGACAAGGAATTTCTGGAAGCGGATCATGTCGAGGAGCGGATAGCCGCACCAGATCGCGCCAAACATCTCCGGATGCTGGGTCATGGCGACGCCCATGAGCAGGCCGCCGTTGGAGCGTCCGCGAATGGCGAGACGCGAGGGCGAGGTGTACTTCTCGTCGAAAAGATACTGGGTCGCGGCGAAAAAGTCGTCGAAGACATTCTGCTTGTGTTCAAACATTCCGGCCTGGTGCCACTTTTCACCGTATTCACCGCCTCCCCGGAGATTGGGCTGCGCGTAGAAACCACCTTGCTCCATCCACCAGGCGTATTCGGGGTTCCAAGCCGGAGTGAGATCGACAAGGAATCCGCCATAAGCAAACATCAGCGTGGGCGTGTTGCCGTCACGCGTCACTCCCTTTTTTGAAGAGACAAACATGGGAATGCGCGTGCCATCTTTCGATTTGTAGAAAACCTGCTTCACTTCATATTCGTCGGAGGCGAAGGGAACGGTCGGCTTGGCGAAGATTTCCGTTTTCCGAGTATCGACGTCGTAGCGGTAAATGGTGGGCGGGATGACGAAGGACTCGAAGCTGTAAAAGCCCTCGTTGCCATCCTCGCGGCCGCGAACTTCGGTGGCGGCGCCGAGCGTAGGGTATTCGATTTTTCCGATCCGATGCCCGTCGAGCGTGAAGATGTTGGTTTCGGTGACCACGTCGTGGAGTCCGGTAACGAAGAGTTTGCCGCCGACGATGGAGATGCCCGAGATGACGTCTTTTTGTTCGGGGACGATAGTTGTCCAGTTCTGCGGTTGCGGATCGGCGATTTGCACCCTGATCACGCGATAGTTGGGCGCCTGGTAATCGGTGAGGACGTAGAGATCGTCGCCGTAGTTCTCGGGGCTGAAGCGGTTGTCGATTCCGTGGATGATGGGGCGAATCGGGGAATCGGGTTGGCGCAGATCTTTGATGTAGATATCGACGCGTTTTGGGGGAACGCCGTCGATGACGGTGATGATCAGGTAGCGCTCGTTCTCGGTGATTTCGTCGCTGATGAGTTGCATAGGCCCAAAGGTTTCACCGTTGAAGCTCTTGCCGAAGATGAGCTGGTCGGTTGAGGCCGGCGATCCAAGCTTGTGATAGAAGACGAGGGTTCCGGTGGGATCGTAGCGAGCGTAGTAGAGACCTTGCTTGTCGGGGCTGAGCTGAATGCCGGAATAACGCGCCGAGGGCAGGGAATCGGGGAGTTCGCGGTTCTTTGCTGAGTCACTCTTGTCGATTTGTAGAATGTGAGCCGACTCTTCGTCAGCGCCGCCGGAGCGCACTCCGTAGACAAGGATCGTGCCGTCTTTTGAAATGTCGTTGATCTGGACAGAGGTGTTCTGGTCGGCGCTCAATTTCGTGGCGTCGACGAGGCGCTCATCTTGACCGTGCAATCCGCGGCGCATGTAGAGCGACCCCTGATTTTCGTCGGGGAGCCGCTTCTTGAAGAAATAATTTCCGCCGCGCTCGATGGGGATGCTGTAGCTCTCGACGCGTTCGAGCGCAGTGAGCTCTTTTACGATCTGGGGACGGATCTTAACCTGCGAAAGATATTGCTCGGTGTAGTTCATCTGCGCGTCGATCCAGGCGCGGGTAGCCGGGCTCTTGCCGTCTTCAAGCCAGCGATAGGGATCGGTGAGCGTGACGCCGTGAATGGTCTCCGTGACGGGCTTGACCTCGGTTGGCGGCGGGGGCGCAAGGACGATTCCGTTGCCACCTTTTATCTCAGAGGGTTTGTCGGCAGCGAATGCTGAGAGCGCCAGAAAAAAAAGAAGCAGGATGACGGTTGGGTTGTGAGCGGATGTGGAGGTCATGTAGGAAGCATTTTATCCCGGCGGTCGGTGAGCCGCCAACGCGTTGGGAATAGAGGGGAGGTGATGGGCGGCATTTGGTGTCGATTTCTGGCAAACTGCAGATCCCTCGCTTCGCTCGGGATGACAACCCTAGGCGGGATAACAAACTTAGAACGGGTCGATCAGTAGTTCACGATGGCGGCGAAGGATTTGGGATCGAGCGACGCGCCGCCTACTAACGCGCCATCGATCTCCGCTTCGGACATCAGAGCGTGGGCGTTCTCAGGCTTGACGGAGCCCCCATAGAGGATGCGGAGATTGTCGGCAAACTCCTGGCCGAAAGATTCGGCAGCTTCGGCGCGGATGATGGCGTGAGCGTCGGCAGCCATCTGGGGAGTTGCAGTTTTTCCGGTACCGATGGCCCAAACTGGTTCGTAGGCAACGATGAGCGTGGAGGCTTTTTTGGCGGAGACCTTGTTGAAGGCGCGGAGACACTGGCGTCGCAGGACATCGTCGGTGAGATTGGCTTCGCGTTCTTCGAGAACCTCTCCGACGCATACGATGGGGACGAGGCCGGCTTCGAGGGCGGACTTGAGCTTGAGGTTGACGGTATCGTCGGTTTCGCCGAAATACTGGCGGCGTTCGGAATGTCCGATGATGACGTGGGTGACGCCGATGGCCAGCAACATGGCGGTGCAGATCTCGCCGGTGTAAGCGCCTTCTTTTTCCCAGTGGACGTTCTGGGCGCCGATGGCGACGTTCGATCCCTTGGTGGCGTGGACAGCGGCATCGAGGGCGATGTAATTCGGACAAACGACGATTTCGTCGCGGTCGTGGCCGTGTACAAGCGGCAGGAAATCGCGGAAAAAATCGCGGGCTTGATCGGGAGTTTTATACATCTTCCAGTTGGCGGCGAGGACTTTTTTTCTCATAGAGCACCTTTCACGCGAAAACCTTAGGGGGCTGCTGGCTTCCAATTAGAAGCTAAAAAGTCAGAAGCCGGGAGCTCAGGGCTACTTCTTGTCGGTCAGCGCTTCTACGCCGGGTAGTTTTTTGCCTTCCAGAAATTCAAGTGATGCGCCGCCGCCGGTGGAAATATGGGTGATCTTGTCGGCGACTCCGGCGGCTTTGACGGCGGCCACGGAATCTCCGCCGCCCACGATGGTGACGGCGCCGGCATTTTCCGCCACGGCGTGGGCGACTTTGAATGTTCCCTTGGCGAAGGGCGGCATTTCAAAAACGCCCATGGGACCATTCCAGACGATGGTGCGAGCGCGGCCGATCTCATCGGAAAATGCCTCGATCGATTGCGGGCCAATGTCGAGCGCCATCCTGTTGGCCGGAATGGGCTCTCCGTGGGCGACGATTTTAGGCACGGCGTTGGCCTCGACGCGATCGGAGATGACGTGATCGGTGGGCAGCAGGAATTTGAGCTTATGAGTTTTTGCCTGCTGCAACAGATCGCGGGCGAGTTCGATTTTATCTTCCTCGACCAGGCTCTTGCCGACCGATTCGCCTTGCGCCTTAAGGAATGTGTAGGCCATGCCTCCGCCGATGATAAGGGCGTCGACTTTGCTGAGCAGGTTCTGGATAACGCCGATTTTGTCGCTGACCTTGGCGCCGCCGAGGATGGCGACAAACGGGCGCTCGGGGTTTTGCAGGACGCGTCCCAGATATTGCAGCTCCTTTTCCATGAGCAGGCCAGCGGCGGATTTTTGCAGGAATTTAGTGATACCGACGGTGGAGGCGTGAGCACGATGAGCGGTGCCGAAAGCATCATTGACGTAGAACTCGGCGAGTTTGGCGAGCTGCTTTGAGAACTGCTCGTCATTTTTCTCTTCTTCGGGGTGGAAGCGGAGATTTTCGAGCAGCAGCGCCTGTCCTTTTTCGAGCTTGAGTGCCATTTCTTCGGCCTCGGGTCCAACGCACTCAGGACAGAAGCCGACATTTTCGCCGCGCGACAGCTCTTTATCGAGCAACATACGCAGGCGCTCGGCGACCGGCTTGAGGCTCATCTTTGGATTGGGCTTGCCTTTCGGGCGGCCGAGGTGAGAGGCGAGGATGAGACGAGCGCCGTGACGCAGAGCGTATTCGATGGTAGGCAGCGTCTCGCGTATGCGGGTGTCGTCCATGACGCGGCCATCGTCGAGCGGGACGTTGAAGTCGACGCGCATGAAGATGCGGTGATCGTTGAGGGGAAGATCGCGAATCGAAAGCTTGGACATGGGAACCCCGTCGCTGGTAGTTAGTCGTTCGTTCGTCGTTGATGTCTCTCAACCTTGCGGAGCCAGGCTGCGCGGGCGGACGAATGCGTCCGCCCCTACAGGAACATTTACAAGCCTTTGGCTGCCATCAGGTTGATCAGATCACGGACACGGCAGGAGTATCCCCACTCGTTGTCATACCAAGAGATCACCTTGACGCAGTTGCCGGCGACGACCAGGGTCATGGGAGCATCGACGATGGAAGAACGGGAGTCTCCTTTGAAATCGGAGGAGACGAGTTCGCCCTCCTCAAAGCCGAGGTAGCCTTTCAGCGGACCTGATTCCGAGGCCTTCTTCAAGGCGGCGTTGACCTCCTCTTTACTTGTCTTCTTTTCTACCCAGACAACCAGATCGACGACCGAGACGTTGGGGGTCGGCACGCGCATGGCGAAACCGTCGAGTTTGCCGGCCAGATCAGGAATAACGAGCTTCACGGCCTTGGCAGCGCCGGTCGTGGTCGGAATCATATTGAGAGCAGCGGCGCGGGCGCGGCGCAAATCCTTGTGCGGGAAGTCGAGGATGACCTGATCGTTCGTATAAGAATGGATGGTGGTCATGGTGCCGGCCACGATCTTGAAACTGTCGTTCACGACCTTCGCAACCGGAGCGAGACAGTTGGTTGTGCAGGAGGCATTCGAGACGATGTGGTGCTTGGCGGGATCATACTTCTCTTCATTGACGCCGAGTACAACCGTGAGGTCTTCGTTCTTAGCGGGAGCGGAGATAATGACTTTTTTCACCGAGCCGCGAAGGTGTTTCTTCGCGTCGTTGGCATCGGTGAAGCGGCCAGTGGATTCGATGACGACCTGCGCGCCAACGGAGTCCCAAGGCAGGGCGGCGGGATCTTTTTCCTTGAAGACCCTGATCGTTTTGCCGTCAATCGAAATGCTGTCGGGTCCGGCGGTAATTGTGTTCTTAAGGTTGCCGAGAATGGAATCATATTTAAGCAGGTGGGCCAGAGTTTTGGGGTCGGTAAGATCGTTGACGGCGACGAAGTCGAGATTCTTATCGGCGAGCGCGGAGCGGAGGACGTTGCGTCCAATGCGTCCAAATCCATTAATGCCAACTTTTACGGCCATGTTACCTCCAAAAGAATTTTTTTATTGCCTACATAAACGACGGATGAGCATAAAACAACCTTCGATGGTAACAGGATGAAGGAGTCAGCGTAAATGTCGGGGGACACACAAAAGACGGCGTCCTAATTAGCGGGCGTGATTTCGAAATAGGTGTCGGTGTTGCGCCACAAGAATGGGACGCGGGCGAGCCAATACTTTGCGCGTAGCGCCTGGCGGGCGCGGGCAAACTCTTCCGGCCGCAAAAAACGGACGGTCGCGGGGAATTCCGGGCCAGTGATCTTGCCGCGGATGGTGCAGGGCGCGATCTTGACCTGCGGATTATTGCGAATGCGCTTGCACTTTCCTAACTTGCTGTTTGTCATGAAATAAAGTTTGTCGTTGTCTTCGGCAAACCAGATGGGGGTGTAGACAGCGAGGCCGCTTTTCCGGAACGTTGCGAGGCTGATGTAGCGCTGGCCGTGGATTTCCGCGGGAACGGACGCCATAGACCTATTGTAGCGCGGGCATCGTCATCGTCGCGAAAAACGAATGTGGATAACGGTCCCTGTTTCTATTTCTGTTCTTCAGGGTTCGGATTGATCCACTTTGAGTCGCAGGCGATGAGTTGGTGGGCCTCGTCGGGCCCCCACGTGCCGGGCGCATATTCGTACAACGGGGTGACGTTGCCGAGGATGGGATCAACGGCGCGCCATTGCGCTTCGACCAGATCTTGCCGGGCGAATAGCTCACTCTGTCCGCGCATGGCATCGCCCAGCAGGCGCTCGTAGGGAGGGGTATCGTCGGCGGCTTGCTCGGTGAGGGAGAGTTCGACATCGGTTCCGGTCATGCGCTCTCCCGGCGTCTTGACGCGCACGCCCATTCCGATGGCAATGTCAGGACTGATGCGCATGCGCAGATGGGCGGAGGTTCCGGGGATGATCTCGCCAAAGGTTTCCATGGGCGGCCGTTTGTACTCGACGAAGACCTCGGTCGCGGTCACAGGGAGCATCTTGCCCGAACGAATGTAGATAGGCACGCCGGACCATCGCCAGCTTTCGATAAAGAGCTTGACCGCAATGTAGGTTTCGACGGTGGAACCAGCGGCTACGCCGGGCACGGAACGATAACCTTTGTACTGGCCGCGCACGACATCAGCGGGAGCAATCGGGCGTACCGCTTTGAGCAGCGCCGCTTTCTGGTCGCGCGACGCATCGTGGTCTTCGCCGGTGGGCGGATCCATGGTGAGGTTGGCCAGCACTTGAAGCAGGTGGTTTTGCACAACGTCACGCAGAGCTCCCGTTTCGTCGTAGAACTTTCCCCGATCCTCGACGCCGAACTTCTCGGCCATGGTGATCTGGATGCTGCGCACGTAATTGCGATTCCAGATGGGCTCAAACATTGGGTTGGCGAAGCGGGTGTAGAGAATATTCTGCACCGGCTCTTTGCCGAGAAAATGATCGATGCGGAAAATCCGGTCCTCGGAGAAATACTGGTGCAGAATGCGGTCGAGTTCCTGTGCCGAAGCGAGGTCACGCCCGAAGGGTTTTTCGACGACGACTCGCGCAGTCGCGGCGCAGTTCGATTTGGCCAATCCCTCGGCAACGGTGCCAAAAAGACTGGGGGGAATCGCGAGGTAGTGCAGCGGTTGTTTTGCCGAGCCCAATTCTTTGCGCAGTTGAACGAATGTATTGGGATCGTTGTAGTCGCCGTCGACGTAGCGCAAAAGGCTGGTCAGCTTGGCGAATGCATCCTGGTCGATTCCGCCGTGTTTTTCGAGGCTGTCTTTGGCGCGGGCTTTGAATTGATCGAGATTCCAACCTGCTTTGGCCACGCCGACAATGGGCAGATTGAAACCTTCGTCGCGGATCAGGCCTTGCAACGAGGGAAAAATCTGCTTGTGCGCTAGGTCGCCGGTCGCGCCAAAAAATACAAAGGCGTCAGAGTGGAGATCGGGCATCAGGCTGCCTCTGGCTTTTCGGCAGGTTTTTCCAGATGGCCGCCGAACTCGTAGCGCATTGCCGAAAGCAGTTGGTCGGCATATTCTTCGTTGCCGCGCGAAGCAAAACGGGTGAAGAGCGCCGCGCTGATCACCGGCGCCGGAATGCCTTCGTCGACAGCGGCCTGCACCGTCCATCGGCCTTCACCGGAATCTGACACGCGGCCAGCGAAATTCGAGAGGTCGGGATTGGCGCGCAACGCCGTGGCCGTGAGATCGAGGAGCCAGGAGCCGATAACGCTGCCGCGGCGCCACACTTCCGCAATCTCGGGAAGGTTCATGTCGTATTGGTAAAGCTCGGGATGGCGGAGGGGAGTGGTCTCGGCGTCCAATTCGCGCTTCACCTTGCCAGCGTTGGCGTTCTTGATGATATTCAAACCCTCGGAGAAGGCAGCCATAATGCCGTATTCGATGCCATTGTGGACCATTTTGACGAAGTGCCCCGCGCCGTTGGGGCCGCAGCGCAGGTAGCCGTTTTCGGAGGTCGAAGGCTCGCCGGTTCGGCCGGGAGTGCGCGGGGCGGAGCCGACGCCGGGGGCAAGCGATTTGAAGATCGGGTCGAGATGGCTCACGATCGCTTCCTCGCCGCCGATCATGAGGCAGTATCCGCGCTCGAATCCCCAAACGCCGCCACTGGTGCCGCAATCGACGTAGTGGATATCCTTGTTCTTCAATTCACCGGCGCGGCGGATGTCGTCGTGGTAGTAGGAGTTGCCGCCGTCGATCACGATGTCGCCAGGCTCGAGCACGGGAGTCAGCGAAGCCAATACTGAATCTACGGCTGCCGCCGGAACCATCATCCATACAGCTCGCGGCTTGTTCAGTTTCTTGGCAAAATCCGCGAGCGTCGTGGAAGCCTTGGCGCCTTTATCCACAAGTTCCTGGGTGCCGTGGCCATGCTGGTTATAGACCACGCAATCATGGCCGTCTTTCAAAAGCCGCTGTACCATGAACGAACCCATTCGCCCAAGACCTATCATTCCGAGTTGCATTTGCTTTCCTCCTGAACCGCGGTTGCGCCGCTATACGGTCTTTTTCGGTTAGACCTATGACCCGCGCTTGAGATTCAAAATATCTCTGCCGTCATTCGCCTCTCGTGTTCGCAGTCCGCCGCTTACCTCTCACCGATCGATGCCTGAGTCGGTGTGGGTTTGTGGTATCCGTAATAGGTCTCGTTATCTTGCGATTTCCTGGTAAAAAGGAACAGAACCCTCGCTCGCGACTGCATGGCAAAGTGTTTCGGAAGCCAGACGCCGTCACCCACCGGCATTTTCTCCAGTTCAAAACGGGTGCCCGGCTCCACTTCGGCCAGAAACCCCTCGATAGAAACGGGGCGAATGACTTGCGCTTCGACCTTCACCCACTGGAACGTTTGTTTGTCGATCCACAGTTTTCCCTGCATCCCGCGAAGAGCTTGGCTCTCCATGTTGGGTGGGCGATAGTCGGCTCGGGGGGTGGCTTTCAACACGTAGACATCATACCCATTCAACTTCTGCTCGCCGACCAGCGCAAAGTTCATGGACTTCGTCAATTGCTCCATCATCATTTGGTCGCGCTTGCGATCCTTCTCGTACCTTGCAATGCGCTCTTTTCTTTGCTGCGCGGATTCGCTGCGCCGTTTGGCAATCGCTGCTTCCAACTTGTCTTGCTGCTCGGCCTGGCTCGCCGGCGACAGGGGTTCTCCATTGATGGAGACGAGTTTCTCGTAGCGAGAGCCCAGAATCATGCGCTCTTCATAGGTTCTGGTGCCTCCGCCCGGTTGCTGGTCACGTTCGAAATAGTCATAGGAGGGAGCAGCCTTCGAATCGGCCGCATCGACTGCTACCGAGCGCTGGATGATTGTGTCGGCATCGTCCTGGGGAGCCGCAGACTGGGCCGAGCCCGCGAATGCAGCGGAAAGTGCGAGGGCGATAAGGATAACCGGTTTCCTCACCCTTTCAGTTTAAGTCGTCCTGAATCTTCTGCACATACAGAGAATGCTCGACCTCTGGCGCAGTTCGAAGCAGGCCGAGTCGATGGGTTGCCGGGCGAATTGCGGGTGGTTGGCCGGGGGCACTGCGAATTGAATAAGATGTTGTCGGCGGGGTAAAGCGCGAGACTTCGTTCGCCGTTTGCGCCAGAGAGGCGCATACAATATTGAACGGCTGAGTCCGGGTATGAGAGAGACCATATGAGCGAGATGCGAGAGCGATGGGAGGGTCGCACGGTCGACGGAAGATTTCCGTTAGAAAGCTACCTGGGCGGTTCCGAGCACAGTGCGGTGTTTCTCACGCGCTGGCAAAAGGACGACGAGGGCGATTTCAAAGCAGCCGCGATCAAGTTGATCCCTTGTGATGGTGCGCGCGCAGAGAAACAACTGGCGCGATGGCGATTGGCTCGGGAGTTGAATCATCCGAACCTGATTCGGATATTTGAGACGGGACGCGTCGAACTGGACGGCGGAACCTTTGTTTACGTCGTCGAGGAGTATGCGGAAGAAAACCTCGCCCAGATTCTTCCCGAGCGCGCGCTGACGGTGGAGGAGACGCGAGGACTGCTTCCGGCGGTGCTCGGGGCTTTGCAGTATGTGCACGACAAGGGTTTCGTGCATGGGCACATCCAACCTTCAAATATCTTGGCGCAGGCAGATCAGGTGAAATTATCGACGGACGCTCTGAGCGCACCGGGTGAACCCGCGAAGACGGCGAGCGTCTACGATCCACCGGAAGCGGCGGTGGGAGTGGGTTCGGCGGCCGATACGTGGCAGCTGGGAATGACGTTGATTGAAGTTCTGATGCAGCGCCTGCCGGCTTGGGATCGGACGGGTGCGAATGCGCCGGAGATTCCAGCGGCGGTTCCCGAGCCGTTTCGCGAAATTGCGCGCCATTGTTTGGAGCCTGAAGCAGGGAAGCGATGGACGATTGCGGACATCAGGGATCGACTGGAAGGGAAGACGCAGGTGTCGGCTGAAAGACCGGCTGAGAGGCAGAGTTCAGCTTCGGCGGGAGTTTCGGATGAGCATAAGGCGTCCGCGAAGTGGCCTTATGGGTTGGGACTGATTGCGGCGGCTGCGATTGCGTTTTTCTTGATCACATACACGAAGTCGTCGAGGGTTCCGCCAGAGGCGCAATCGACGGCGGCGCAATCTGGGCAGTCTGGACAGCCTACGACGAGTGCTTCGACGCCTCAGCCGGGGCAGGAGGAAACGAAGCCGAGCGCGGGGGAAAACGTGGTTGTACGGCGGGTGATGCCGCAGGTTTTACCGAGCGCACGCCGGACGATTCACGGGACGATCATAGTGAAGGTAAAAGTCAGAGTTGACGGTGCGGGTAACGTGGTAAAGGCGACGCTCGAATCGGGCCGGACCAGCAAATATTTTTCACGTGTCGCAATGGAAGCAGCCCGGGATTGGAAATTTTCTCCTGCGCCGGCGAACGAGCCGGGTGACAGGGAGTGGAAGCTGCAGTTTGGTTTCAGCCGTGCGAAAACGGAAGCGTCCGCGGTCGCTATAAAGCGTTAGTTGACGGAATATTGCTAAGTCGAAGTATTTAGGACAGATTGAAGCAGGTGGAAATCAGAGACGTTGCGCGGTACGAGGGTTAGCTGGCGTCCTCGTCCCTGCGTGGTTCGGGGCTAGGGATTCTTGCTGGTTATTTGGCGATTGGCTTCTTCGTAGGCTTGTCGCGGGTCGCGTCCGGTGACTTGCTCGTACCAGGCGGGATGGAAGGTCCAAGCCCAAGCTTCGCTGACGGCTCCGCGGATCATAGCCTGGAATGTGCCGGGCTCGCCGATCGTGCTCTGGTAAATATGGATGAAGATTCCGCCGAGCATGATGAGGGCGGAGATGTCGTGCAGCACGTAACTGATGGCGACCGAAATCCTGCCAAAGGTTTTAGCGCCGGCCCACATGATGATGCCGGTAATCAGGTACACGATGCAGCCGACGACGATCTCCCAGAACATAACCTTCTGTCCGGCGTTGAAGAAGCCGGTTTCGGGCGGATCCATCTTCATTTCGCCGGTGGTGATCTTCTTTACATCACGCATCCACTTGGTGTCGCCTGGGGCCCAAAGCATGGGCTTGAACCAGTTGAGCACTTGCAGGGAGAAGAAGAAGACGAAGGCTACTCCGAAGTAGGGGTGCATGATGCGGCTGAGTTGTCCGCCGCCGAAGATGGGAGTGAACCAGCGGAAGAGCCACGGGAGATAGATGCCGAAGCCAGAGAAGAGTGCGAGGAAGAAAAAGAGGGCTATGGTCCAGTGCAGGACGCGGTCGTAGACGGAGTGGCGAAGTAGTTCTCCACGATAGACGGTGGTGCGACCAGCGTGCTCGAGGGTTGCGCGGGCTTTGTCGTCGAAGTGTTCGATGGCTCGGCTAGACATTAGTTATGACCTCCCAAGTTAGGGCCATCTTTCTGCGGCGGCTCGGGTTGAGGTACGCGCGGGCCGTTGATAACGTGGTGAAAGACGACGCCGAGTCCGCCGAGCAGAGCGAAGGTTCCGAGGACGGGCTTGAAGAGCCACTTCCACCATGTGTAGCTGAACGGGATGGTGGGATTTTTTGGCAGGTTGCCGTAACGTTCGGGGTCGGTGGCGTCGTGCAGAACGTAGATCACATGCGTTCCGCCGACGGATTGGGGATCGTAAACTCCGGCATTTTGCCAGCCGAAATTGTCACGGAGTTGTTTGGCGCGCTCCTCGGCGATGAATTTCATGTCGTCTTTGCTGCCGAATTTCAGACAGCCGGTGGGACAGGCTTTAATGCAGGCGGGCTCGAGGCCTTCGCCTACGCGGTCGGAGCAGAGAGTGCATTTGTAGACGCGCTTGGTGGCGGGATTGAAGCGCGGAATGTTGAAGGGACAACCGGAGACGCAGAACTCGCAGCCGATGCAGTTTTCCTCATTGAAGTCGACGATGCCATTTGCGTATTTGACGATGGCGCCGTCCGCGGGGCAGGCGTGGAGGCAACCGGGATCAGCGCAATGCATGCACTGATCCTTGCGCATGAGCCACTGGATGGTGCCGTCGGGATTCTGGTGCTCATTAAACTTGATGAGGTTCCAGTAATGGTAGCTGGTCTCGGGCATCGTCTGATAGGTATTGTCGAAGGTCGTCGGAGTGAAGGGCATGTCGTTCCACTCGACGCAGGCAACTTCGCACGCTTTGCAGCCGATGCAGGTGGTGGTATCGACCAGTTTGCAGACCTCGAGGTCGCGCTGCATGGCATACCCAGGCGAGGGGTTGGTATGGCCTGAGATCATCACGGCTTGAAGGGTCTTGCGGTCTGCCATCTCCGGTCCTCGATCTGAAGTAAAAACGATCTGAGTTAAAAATCCTGCTGACTAAACTTTTTCGATCTTCACGAGAAAACCCTTGAACTCGGGCGTGTATGCGTTCGGATCGATCACCGTTGGCGTTAACTGATTGGCCAGCGTTTTCGCGGTTTTGCCTTCATCCTCCGCAATGCCGCGGAAGCCCCAATGAATGGGGATGCCGATCTGGAAGGTTTCTTTGCCGTCGATTTTCATCGGTTTGATGCGGCGCGTGACCATGGCTTTCGCGATGTAAGTGGCGCGAATGCTTGAGACTTTTATTTTTTCACCGCCGTGAATGCCCATGCGGTCGGCGAGTTCGGCGGGGACTTCGATGAATGGCTCGGGCACGAGCTGGACGTTCATGGGGTTATTTTTTGTCCAGTAGTGATAGTGCTCGGTCAGCCGATAGGTGGTGCAGATGACGTTGTAATCGCCGCCGACGGGCGCGTATTTATCCATATCGGTCTTATATTTTTTCACGACCGGATTGTTGGACTGCTCGGGATGCAACAGATTTGCGAGCGGGCTTTCGATCGGCTCGTAAAATTCGGGGAATGGACCGTCCTGCATTCCGCCGAGCGGAACGAACAAGCGACCAACACCGTCGGGATTCATGATGAACGGGCCCATGTGATCTTTGGGAGCGGAATCTGGTTTGAAATCGGGAACGTCGACGCCCACCCAACTTTGTTTGGCTTCGTCCCACCAAACCTGGCGACGCGAAGGGTCCCACGGCTTGCCGTTGAGGTCGCAGGAGGCGCGATTATAGAGGACGCGGCGATTCGCCGGCCATGACCATCCCCAGTTGGGGTAAACGCCAAGGCCGGACGGGTCGTCGGTGTTGCGGCGTTTGCATCATGGCGCCGGCTTCGGTCCAGGAGCCGGAGTAGATCCAGTTTCCGCAGGCGGTTGTGCCATCGTCTTTGAGCCAGGCAAAGCCCGGAACTTGCTGTCCCGCTTTGATAGTGATCTTTGTCTTCGGGTCGGTAATGTCGGCGAGCGCTTTGCCGTTGAGTTCTTTGGCGACTTCAGCGAGCGACGGGTTGTACGGGGTCGTATAAGCGAACGTCGCGTTGAGAACAGGATCGGGGAACTTGCCGCCTTCTTTCTTATAGAGATCGCGAACTTTCAGGAAGATGGTGGCGAGGATTTCCTGGTCGAGACGTGCCTGCCCCGGCGGTGGCACGGCCGCGTTCTTCCATTGCAGCCAGCGCGCGGAGTTGACGAAGGTGCCGTCTTTTTCAGCGAAGCCGGCGCCAGGCAGACGGTAGACCGTGGTGTTGATTTGCTTCTGGTCATCCGCGGTAATGCCGGGAGCGCGCCAGAATTCGCTGGTTTCGTCGGGATAGATTTCGCAAACCACCAGCCAGTCAGCTTTTTTGAGGGCGTCGATGTTCTTGTTCGAATCGGGGCCGATCATGACGCCGTTCATGCCGAAGGCGAAGAGACCTTTGACTTTGCCCTCGTACATGTCGTTCCAGATATTTACCCAGGAATAGTTCCGGTCAATCTTGGGCAGATAGTGGAAGGCAAAGTCGTTTTCTTTGGTGGCTGCCGGTCCGTAAAACGCTTTCAGAAGAGAGACGGTAAATTTCGAAGTGTTTGACCAGTAATTGAATGACTGCCACGGATCGGGCTTGGACGCAGTTGGAGTTGTGCGCTTCACAAACGCGGCCAAGTCAACGTCGCCGGGGTTCGGCATTTTCAAGTAGCCGGGGAGGATGTCGAAAATTCCGGCCATGTCGGTGGCGCCTTGAATGTTGGAGTGACCGCGGAGAGCATTGACTCCGCCACCGGCGCGTCCGACGTTGCCCATCAGCAACTGGAGCATGGCAGCGGTGCGGATGATCTGGGTGCCGAAGCTGTGCTGCGTCCATCCGACGGCGTAGATGATGGTTGCGACTTTCTTCATGTCGCCGTCTTTGCGGATGGAGGTAAACAGGTCGGCGGCTTTGAGGAATTGATCCTGCGGAATGCCGGTGATGCGCTCGACCATTTCGGGGGTGTAGCGCTCGTATTGCTTCTTCAGCAACTGGAAGACACAGCGCGGATGCTGCAACGTCAGATCATAGGCAGCCTTTGCGGGAAGCGCAGGCGCGGGTGGAGTGGCGCCCGGTGCTGGCGGAGGAGTTGGTTTTTCCGCAGGCGACGCCACGACCGCTTTGCCGGCGAGGTCTCCACCTTCTTCGTAATTCCAGGTTTTCTTGTCGTAAACCTTTTTCTCGGGATCGAACCCCGAGAAGAGACCATCCTCAGGCAGATTAAATCCGTCTTTGATAATGAAGGCGGCGTTGGTGTAGTTGACGAGATAGTCTTTAGCTATGCGGTTATTGGCGATGGCATAGTTGACGACGCCGCCGAGGAAGGCGATGTCGGAGCCGGCGCGAATTTGAACGTACATGTCGGCGTTCGCGGCGGTGCGAGTAAGGCGCGGATCGACGACGATGGTCTTCGCGTTGCGGTGAATCTTGGCTTCAACCGCCCACTTGAAGCCGCAGGGGTGGTTCTCGGCGGGGTTACCGCCCATGATCAACATCATGTCGGTGTTCTTGATGTCGATCCAACCATTGGTCATTGCGCCGCGTCCGAAGGTGGGCCCCAAACTGGAGACCGTTGGGCCGTGTCAAACGCGGGCCTGGTTTTCCAGGTAGCAGACCCCCAGGCTGCGCATACTTTTGACGGCGAGATAATTAAATTCGTTGGTATCGGTGCAGCCGCCGGTGAAGGCCATGCCTTCGCAGCGGTTGACGGTGTGGCCGTTGGCGTCCTTCTCGACAAAGGTGTCGTCGCGCGTCTTCTTCACCTTCTGAGCGATTTCGGCGTAAGCCTGATCCCAAGTAATGTCCTCCCATTCGGTTGCGCCGGGTCGGCGGACTTGGGGCTTGAGCAGTCGGCGGTCGTTCAGGATGTCTTGCTCGAGCGAGGAGCCTTTGGGGCAGAGCGTACCGCGATTGATGGGGTGGTCGGGATCGCCCTCGACGTGAAGAACCTGCGGGATGGCGTTCTTAGCCTTGTCGCCGATGGTGTAGATGATGACGCCGCAGCTGACGGCACAATAAGGACAGGTGCTGCGAGTTTCGCTGGCCCGGGCAATTTTGAGGGAGGATGTCTGAGCGTAGACGGGAGTGAGATCAAAGCCGAGAGCGGAGAATGCGGCTCCGCCGAGCACGGTGCCTTTGAGAGAAGCTCTGCGAGAGAACTCCATCTGTTGCCCCCGTGCTGCACTTTCCAGAAGTTACGGAGGTGAATGGTTGCGGACACCCCACAGCGGCATCCAGTTTATGGTGCGCGAATGCGAGAAACTATAAACCCGGTGGTTGTGGATCGTCAATCGGGGAATTGCCGCTTGTCATACCACAATAGAAATGTCCCCGTGTTCTGCACAATAGAAATGTCCCCTCACTGCCAGGCTAAAGAGTAAGTTGGCGTGCGCATTTTCTGCCAGCCTCGTTTCCAGGGATGAGTGGGAGGTGCAGGCCGGTGTCGATTCGGGGAAGGGGGCGCGGGGGAAGGGGCAGCGCCCCTTCTCTCGCCCAGCGCTGTAGAAGCCTTCCACTCGCGGAAGCCCACACGCTGATCGCGATAGTGAATCGCGACTTCTCCGGCTTCGTTTTCCCGCACCAGCACGCGGCTTTTGGCTGGAGCCCAGTGCCGGCTTTGCCGTTCCAGTTGCAGCAGTCGGTTGTTGTAGCGCACCACCCAGTCTTCGCTCACCACGCGTTCTTCCTCCAGCCAGAACACTTCGTCCAGTTGCCGCGCCGTCGGACGGTGGCGATGATAATCGGCCTGAGCCGCGGCTGGATGCGCGTAACGGCGATTGTGTTCCGCCAGATAACGCTTCTCCAGAAACGCATTGGCCTGCTCGTAGTTGGCGATCCCGGCCAGCCGCAGTTTCTTCACCAGCCGATCCTGATGGGTGCCGTGCGCCCGCTCCACTCGTCCTTTCGCTTGCGGCGAACTGGCCGCGATAATCCGGATGCCCAGTCTGGCGCACATCCGCCCAAACTGCGTGACGGCCGGTTCTCCGCGCTCTCGCTCCTCGGCGTTCGGCGGCCGTACGTAGACGTTCTTCCAGTCCGTGGACAAGGTCTGCGGCACGCCATAGCGCTCGATCCAGCGCCGCAACACGCCCGCCGCCGCCCAGATCGTTTCTTCCTGGGAGAACCATCCCAGCGCTTCGGTCGTCGCGTCATCGACCATGTGCATCAGGCAGCCGCGCGGCCCCCGCTCTTCCAGCCACTCGTGAAAGCTGCCGTCCAACTGCACTAACTCGCCAAAGTGTTCCTTCGCTTGGCGTCGCTGCCGGTATGGTTTTCGCCGCCGTTGCCTCCGCCACAGCCCGGCCTCTTTCATCCACCGCCGTAACGTCTCGGCCTGTACTTCCAGCCCGTCATCGCTCGCCAGATGCTCGGCTGCCAGCGTCGCACCGAAATCCTCATAGCGGGCTTGCACCTGTTTCAGCACTGCCGCCCGGAACTTCGCTGGGTAGGCCCGGTTCGATACGCGCCCGCAGTTCCCATGCTGCAGCGCCTGCGCTCCTCCCGCCCGGTACCGTGCCCAGATCCGCTTGGCCTGCCGATAACTCAGCCCCAGCAACTCTGCGGCTTCGCGTAATCGCAAGCTGTGCGCCTTCACCCGCCCCATCACTTCCACTCCGCTCAGTTCTTTCCTGCTCAATCCCGTTCTCCCCAATCTCGGTTCCTCCTCGCCGAAGGAACTCTAAAAGGGGACACTTCTACTGGGGTTTCACGGGGACACTTTTAATGTGGTTCAACAGATAAAACATTTTGCAATTGCGAACGGGCGGCAGAAGGTGGCGCTTGGTCCGCAGGCCAATTATAATCGCCAATCGCCCTTAACCCCTCCAGGAGGGGTGCTTCTGCTCCTGGTAATTCTGGCCCTCATCCGACAATGGCGGTCAGTTTAATACTGTATGCGGGGCAGTGGTGCCATGGCTGCATTCCCCGGGAGGCGCGTTAACGAACATGATGAAATCTGTACTCTTCGCTCTGGCAGCTCTCTGTCTCGCAGGTATCGCTTCGGCTCAGAACGCACCGCCCATTCAGGTATTCGGTGGCTATTCGTACCTTAACCTTAATATTTCGCCGAGTTTGGAAACGAACTCTGAGCAGTTAGCCCTGAATGGCTGGGAAGCATCCGTTGCGGTCGGCCTGCTTCATCGCCTTTCGATCGAAGCCGACATCAGCGGTCATCGTGCCAATGGCTGTAGCGGTACCACATTGACGTGCAGCAATTTGTCCTATTTATTTGGACCGCGTTATACCTTCGCGGATCATTCCGGCAAAATTAACGTTTTTTTGCACGCATTGGTCGGTCAAGACCGGTTGACGATTGTGGATCTCAACACGGCTCCGCTTTCCGATACTTCTGTCGCTGTCGCCGGCGGCGTTGGCTTTGAGTATTGGATGTTTCGCCGGGTCGGCTTTCAGTTTGGGCCGGCGGATTTCATTTATACCGATCACCTGAGGAACGAGGACGGTTCCAGCCAAAACAGCTACCGCGTAGCCGTTGGTGTCGATTTTCGATTTGGTGGTGAGCTGCCTCCCGCCAAGCCAAAGCCGCCGAAGAAGCCCAAAGCCAAAGCCGCGCCCCAATCCCAATCCAAATCTCATCGCTCCTGGTTGCGCCCGTGGCATAAGACGAAGCCGGCCGAGACCGAGCCTACTGAAGGTCAACCTGAGGAGACTCAAACTCCGGCTCCGGCGCCTGCGAATCAGCCAGCGGCCGCGCCAGCTCCTGCACCTGCTCCACAACCGAAGGCGCATCGTTCCTGGTGGCGTCCGTGGCACAAGACGCAGCCTGCTCCGGCGGAAACGCAGCCGAGCGGTACGCAACCTACGGGGACGCAAAGCCAGGCTCCACCAGCGAATCAGCCTGCGCCGGCCAGTCAACCGGCCCCGCCACCGAAGGCACATCGTTCGTGGTGGCGTCCATGGCATAAGACACAGCCTGCTCCGGTGGAAACGCAACCTAACGAAACGCAACCTTCCGGAACCGCGTCTTCGACTTCGGCCGGTCACAATCCGTCCGCAGCGCCGGAGACGACGAGCGCACCTACTCACGGGCTGTTGCTCCGACCTCTGGGTGCAGTGTTTGTGCCGCAGAACTTCGACGGGGCGAAGATTGCCGAGGTCGAACCAGGAAGCGTGGCGGAGATGGCTGCGCTGAAACCCGGTGACCTGATCAAGGCGGTGGATGGAAAACCGGTCAGAACGCCAATGGAACTGGCCGCGGCGTTGTCTGGCAGAACCGGGAAGGTACGCATCACGATCGCACGTGGCAAGTGGATGACGGAAACGGAGGTCGTCCTGGGGAAGTGAAACAAGGCGGATGGAGATAAACTGGCGCGCCCGGAGAGATTCGAACTCCCGACCTACAGCTCCGGAGGCTGCCGCTCTATCCAGCTGAGCTACGGGCGCGTATTTGCAAGTGTACATCGCGGCGCGGGCTGCCTCAAATGGCCGCATCGCGGTTCAACAACCGCCGACTTTCCAGAATCGTTCGTTCTGGTAGTCGAGGGTCAGCAGGCGATTGCGCGGATCGTGGCGCTTGCCGCAGTTGGGGCAGGGAATGAAGCTTCGGATGTGCATTCCACGGCGGTCGTAGTCTTCGGAAACAGCGAAGCTGGTGCCGCAACTGCATGGGATCAGGAACATGCGCAGCTTGCGGGCGGGTTCTGTTTCCTTTTTCATGCCTAACCCGAATCAGCGGATGGCGCCGAGCCTGGCTCGGCTGCGACGGACGAATGCGTCCGTCCTTCGGCGTGCTCGTTAACCTTCGACCGTCGCCATTGATCCCTTCTTCCGCTTATTGGATTGCAGAATTTTCTTGCGCAGGCGCAGGGATTTTGGCGTCACTTCCACAAATTCGTCGTCAGCGATAAATTCGATTGCCTGCTCCAGATTGAGATTCTTATAGGGGACAAGGCGAATGGCCTCGTCGGAGGTTGACGCGCGCATGTTGGTCAGCTTCTTCTCGCGGACGATGTTGACGTCGAGATCGGTGTCTTTCGCGTTCTCGCCGATGATCATGCCTTCATAGACGTCAACGCCCGGACCGGCAAAGAGCACGCCGCGCTCCTGCAGATTGTAGAGAGCGTAGGAGGTCGTAACTCCGGGACGATCGGCGATCAGGGCACCGGTGGGACGATGCGGAATTTCTCCCTGCCACTCGATGTAGCCGTCGAAGAGAGCGTTCATGACGATGGTGCCGCGCGTGTCGGTGAGCAGGGTGCTGCGCAAGCCAATCAAGCCTCGGCTGGGAACGCGGAATTCGACGCGGACGCGGCCGTATCCGTGATTGTGCATGTTGGCGACTTCGCCTTTGCGCGAGCCAACGTGCTCCATGACGACGCCGACAAATTCTTCGGGGATATCGACGGTGAGGTGCTCGACCGGCTCCATCAGCTTGCCATCGATGTGCCTGGTAACGATTTCGGGTTTGCCGACCATCAGCTCGTAGCCTTCGCGGCGCATCATTTCGATCAGGATGGAGAGCTGCAACTCGCCGCGACCGAGAACCTTGAATGAATCGGTGCTGCCGGTTTCTTCCATGCGCAGAGAGACGTTGGTGAGCAGCTCTTTTTCGAGGCGCTCGCGCAGATTGCGGGAGGTCACGTAGGTGCCTTCGCGTCCGCAAAACGGGGAGGTGTTAATGGTGAAGAGCATGGCAATCGTCGGCTCATCGATAACGATGGGCGGCAGCGGCGCAGGATTCTCGGCGCTGGTAATGGTTTCGCCGATGGTGATGCCTTCGACGCCGGCGACGGCGATGATGTCGCCGAGAGCGGTTTCCGTGATATCGGTGCGCTTGAGTCCGGAGAAGCTGAAGAGCTTGGTGATTTTTGTTTTGTGAAACGAGCCGTCGCGTTTGGCGATGGCCACGTCTTCTCCGGTCTTCATCGTGCCGGAAAAGACGCGGGCGATGGCGAGGCGTCCAAGGTAGTCGCTGTAATCGAGGTTCGCGACAAGAATCTGCAGCGGTCCGTCCTTGTCGCCCTGCGGCGCGGGAATCGTATCGACGATGGCGTCGAAGAGCGGACGCAGATCTTCGCCATGCGCTCCCTGATGAACTGCTGCGGTTCCGGCCTTGGCGTTGGTGTAGAGCACGGGGAAATCGAGCTGCTCTTCTTTCGCGTCGAGATCAATAAAGAGGTCGTAAACCTCGTTCAATACTTCCTGGGGACGAGCGTCGGGACGGTCGATCTTATTAATGACCAGAATCGGCTTGAGGTTCGCTTCGAGCGCTTTGCTCAGCACGTAGCGAGTCTGCGGCAGCGGACCTTCGCTGGCATCAACCAGCAGCATGACGCCATCGACCATCTTGAGCGCGCGTTCGACTTCGCCGCCAAAGTCGGAGTGTCCGGGCGTGTCGACGATGTTGATTTTCACTCCGCCATAGAAGACAGCCGTATTTTTGGCCAGGATGGTGATGCCCCGCTCGCGCTCGAGATCGTTCGAGTCCATAACGCGCTCGGCGACGGTCTCGTTGTCGCGGAAGGTGCCGCTCTGGCGAAGCATAGCGTCGACCAGCGTGGTCTTGCCGTGATCGACGTGGGCGATGATGGCGATGTTGCGAATACTCGGGTTCAGATCAAAGACTCCTCAGGCCTGCAAATTGGGGGCTTACTAATACTTTACTATGGCGAGGAGGTTCGAGGGCTGAGGGGAGGGATTCGGATCTTCATTTCTTGTCTTCTTTTTCTTATTTCTTACCCTCATTGTTTCTTATCTTCAATTCTTATCTTTTTCTTTTTTCAGGCTCTTTGTGTCAGACGCGCTGGCGACGTTTGCGACGCGGCGGCTGCTCAGATGCCTGAATGGTTCCGGGCGGCAGGAGTTTGGGGTCGGGTGAGGGAACTGCCTTTGTCTCGGAATTTGGCTTTCGATTTCCGGGGGCGTTCAGGAGAGCCATATTGGTGGACGCGACTTGCATGGCATAGAAGAGGGCGGTAGCTTCTTTAGGCTCGATGCGGCGGTGCAGCATCATCTCGCAAACCTCCGATATGGCGGATTGGATGGAGATGGCATCTTCGAGTTGAGGGAGATAGACGTGACGGGAACTCTGTGGGTCATTGTCGATGTTGATGGGCGATGAGCCCATAACCTCGTGGTAGTGGCAAAGCTTCTTGCCGTGGCGGACGCGAGCGCCGCAGGGATCTCCGTTGGGTTGCCGCTGCACGCAAAGCTCGCCTGAAAATTTAGCTTGATATTCATCGTCGGAAAGGCGTGACATTATGATTGCTCCTTGGTTGATGATGAGTTAACGGTTAGTAATTCCTTTTGCGGTAAAGAGTGTGGAAGGTGTAAATACCCCCCCCCCCCCCCCCCCCCAAAAAAAAATGTCTGGCTAAAGTATTCTAATTAAATGGGTTATTTGAAACTTCTTCCCGAATTGGGAATTTAAATAAGGACGATTCTGAGATTTTGGGCTGATTTCTCCGGGTGCAGGCTTACAGCTTCTCGCTGATTTCAAAGAACGGCCGAAGATTTTGGCGGCGAATTATGGCTCCGTCTCTGGAGACGGGAGCAGTGCTCGAGGTTGTCGCTGTGGGAATGGTCGCACCGATTATGGTGCAGGTCTGTGATGACGGTACGAGAAAAATGTGATGAAAAAAGACGGGGGCTCGCGGCGTTCGTGGAATCCCACCCTTCGCAAAGTACGGGAAGGAGAGGGCTGCCAGAGGAACGCGGCGATGGCGACTGGGTCGACGTAATTCGCATCATCTCAGCGCGACGCGCGACTCGGAAAGAAAGGCGACGCTATGAAGACGAAAATGGTTAGCTACACGTTGGACAAGCTGCCGCGGTTGACCAAAGCACGGCGGGCCAAGTTGAAGGCGCCGGCGAGGCGTCCCGAGAGCGAGATCGACACCAGCGATATTCCGGAAATGACCGAGGAACAGTGGGAGAACGCGCGGCGAGGCCACTTTTATCGTCCGCGTAAGCGTCAGATTACGGCCCGCGTGGATGCCGACGTGCTGGATTGGCTGAAGGCACAGGGGAAGGGCTACCAGTCGCGCATCAACGCGATTCTACGGCGAGAGATGCTCGACGCGGCGAAGGCGGGTAGGTAGGACTTCGGGATCGTTAGGGAGATGCGATCGTACGAGTGTTTTCCTAACAAACTTCGCGAGGAACGCGAGGGATGGGACGGGCGTTGTGGTGCTGGTGCCGAGGTCGAGGGCAATGGGCCACACGCCAGCCGATCTAGGCGAGAGGGGAGTTGATCTACCGTTCGCCTGCCGGCTCTGCCAACTCCGCCCCGATCTCTGGAGTTACTTGTTCGCGCGTTCGCAGGCGATACCACAGGACGATTGCGATTAACGAAAACAGAAAGATGATGGTTGAAATTGCGTTGATTTCTGGGGTGATGCCGCGGCGGAGGCGTCCCCAGATTTCCAGCGGGAGGCTATTGTCGCGGCCGATGAGGAAGAAGCTGACGGCGATTTCGTCCATGGAGAGGGTGAAGATCAGAAGAGCGGCTCCGATGATGGAGAGTTTTAGATTGGGGACGGTGATGCGCCAGAAGGTTTGCCAGTAAGTCGCGCCTAAGTCGAGGGAGGCTTCTTCCTGGGCGCGGTTGAGTTTTTGGAGTCCGGCGAAGACTTCGGTGGTGGCAACGGAGATGAGCGCGGTGCCGTGTCCGAGGATGATGGTGGCGAGGCTGAGTCGAATGTTGGCTTCGCGGAAGAGCATGAGGAGCGAGAGTCCGGTGATGATACCGGGAAGGATCAGCGGCAGAAGAACGAGGCGACGGAAAAGAGCTTTGCCGGGGAATTGGGCGCGGTCGAGGGCGAGGGCGGCGGGGATTCCGAAGAGCAGGGCGATGAACATGGCGGCGGCGGCCACCAGTAGGCTGTTGAGGACGGAATCCCAGATGGGCGCGTCGTTGAAGAGGATGCGATACCAATTGAGAGTCAGGTCGCGCGGGGGAAAGCCGCCGACGCCTTGTCCGTTGAAGGAATAAAGGATGAGGATGGCGATGGGGAGATAGAGGAAGGCGAAGACGAGGAGAGCGTGGAGGGTTAGCAGGCGCGGGGATTGGTGAGTAGGCTTCATATTAAGTCAAAAGCTTTTGGGTAGCTGATCGTGCAATCCCACCTTCGAAGTCAAAATCGTAGAGGTACGCGGTTGTGGAATCCCACCTTTCGAAAAGCGCGAAAGGTGGGGCACCCGCGGACTGGGAACCGTGCTCATGAGAAGCTCCACTTCTTTTCCAGGCGTTCAGAGGAGACTAGAAGCGCCAGGACCAGAGCTAACATGCAGAGCGAGATGGCGGCGCCTAAGGGCCAGTTATAGGCGGCTCCGAAGAGGCTGACTACGATGTTGGAGATCATGATGCCGCTGGGACCGCCGAGCAGGAGCGGGGCAAGGAAGTCTCCCAGGCTTAGGACGAAGGCGAAGGTTGCGCCGGCCAGCAATCCGGGGATGGAGAGTGGAAGGATTATGCGCCAGAAAGTTTGGAAGGGAGTGGCTCCCAGGTCGTGCGAGGCCTCGACTAAGTTGCGGGGTATGTGTTCGAGTGAGGCGTAAATGGGAAGAAAAGTAAATGGAGTATAGATATGCGTCAATGTAAGTACGACGGCGAACGGGCTGTAGAGCAGGAAGTCGAGCGGGTGGCGAGTTAAGTGGACGTATTGCAGCAGCGTGTTGAGGACGCCGTCGGTGCCTAAAATCGTCTTCCACGCGTAGGCGCGGACTAAGTAACTTACCCAGAGCGGAATGATGACTAACTGATAGTAGAGATCTTTTTTGCCGCCGGCGTGGAAGGAGAGGAAGTACGCGAGCGGATAACCGAGGAGCATGGAGAAGAACATGACGCGGGCGGCGATCCACATGGAGCGGAGGAGCGTCTCCCAGTAAACGGGCTTGGCCAGGAGTTCGCGGTAGTTCGCGAGATTCCAGGAGTGGAGGATGATTCCGGAGTCGGAGACGGACCAGAAGCTGTAGCAGAACATCAGGAGATAGGGGACAAGCAAAAAGACGGCAACCCAGAGCAACGGCGGGACGGTGATGGCGGTGCGGTAGGCGCGGGAGAACATCAGAGGACGTCCTCGGAAGATGGTTGGGCTCCGAAACCGGTGGCGCGGACGGGGATGGCGTCGTCAGCGGAGAATTCGAAGTCGAGTGGGGCTTCGGAATTGGGCAGATCGCGGCTGGCGGTGCGGATGGTGAGGATGAGTCCGCCATAGGCCTCGACGCGAAGAAGGTCGGTAGCACCGTGGAAGGCCTGATCGCGAAGCCGGGCGCGGAAACGGGCGACGTTATTACTTGCGGGCGAGTTCGTCGCGGATGAAGCGGTTAGATGAATGCATTCCGGGCGCAGCGAGAACAAAGCCGGACCATCGGGCAGGGAAGTTCGCCAGCGGAGTGTGGCGCTGGTGGCGTTGCCGCCGCGAACGTCGGCTTGCAATAAGTTCGTGTGTCCGATGAATTGCGCGGTGTAGGAAGTTGCGGGACGGGTGTAGATTTCGCGAGGGCTGGCGACTTGCTCGAGTTCTCCGGAGCGCAAGAGGGCGATGCGGTCGGACATCACCATGGCTTCTTCCTGATCGTGGGTGACAAAGATAAAGGTGATGCCGACTTCGCGCTGCAGCGCTTTAAGTTCGACCTGCATCTGGCGGCGGAGGTTGGCATCGAGCGCGGAGAGCGGTTCGTCGAGGAGAAGCAGGCGCGGACGATTTACCAAGGCGCGAGCGAGGGCGATGCGTTGTTGCTGTCCGCCGCTGATTTTTGAGGGCTTCGATTTGGCGTAGGCGGACATTTTGACTTTGGTCAGCGCCTCGGCAACGCGCGACTCGACTTCGGCGGAGGGGCGTCTGGCGATTCTTAGTCCGTAGCCGACGTTTTGTTCGACGGTCATGTGCGGGAAGAGCGCGTAATTCTGAAAGACGGTATTGACGCGGCGGCGATAAGGAGGCTGCGTGTCGAGGCGCTCGCCCGACATCCAGACTTCTCCGGCGGTGGATTGTTCGAAGCCGGCGAGGATGCGGAGGAGGGTGGTTTTGCCGGAGCCGCTTTCGCCGAGGATAGTGAGGAATTCGCCTTCGGCGATTTCGAGCGAGATGTCGCGCAGGACGACGTTCTTGCCGAAGTGCTTGGCTACGGAACGGATGGAGAGGAGCGGCGTGGAGGTTGGCTTGGTGTTGCCGTTCGTGGGCATGGTTTCCGACGGGTTCGACGTGGCTGTCATTTTGGTGGTGCTAACGTTTCGCGGACAGGAATGTCCGCGCCACATAAGCTTACTGGGTTGCTTTTACTTCGTTCCAGATTTCGTTGTACTCGGCGCGGCGCGGAACATTCTGCCAGAAATAGAGACGCTTCTGGTAGTTGTCTACGTCATCGAGGTGCAGGTTCTTCACCTGTTCTGGCGTCATGAACTGCGCGGCGTGCGGATTGGCGGGCGTATAGCCGGTGACGTCGGTGACTTTTTTCTGCGTCTGCGCCTCAATCATGAACTCTAGAAATTTATAGGCGAGGTCTTTGTTTTCGCTGCCGGCGGTGATCATGAGGTGATCGATCCAGCCGGTCGTGTTTTCTTTAGGAATAGTCTCGCCGACGGGAAAACCGGTCTTGCGCAACTGGTTGGTCATGAGCGGCCAGCCCATGGCGATGACGACTTCGTGGTTCTGAAAAAGGTTGGTAAGTTCTCCGCCGGTCGACCACATCTTGCGAATGTTGGGCTTCAGCTCGATCAGCTTCTTCTGGACGGCATCGAGTTCTTCGTCGGTCAAATTATAAAGATGACTGGGATCGGGTTTGTCGTAGCCGAGAACCTGGGCGGCCATGTAGACGGTGGAGAGATCGTCCCAGACGGAAACTTTTTCTTTCAGCTTCGGATCCCAGAGGATGCTCCAGCTGTCGGGAGGCTGCGGGAAAGCGGTAGTGTCGTAGATCAGGGGATCGGGACCCCACATGAAAGGCACTCCGTAGACGCCGCCTTTCAGGCGCACCAACGGCAGAGAGGTGAGTTGCGGTGAAAGCTGGCTGTAGGTGGGCAGTTTACCGAGGTCGAGCGGGGCAGCGAGACCGGAAGTGGCGATCATGGTCGCGACATCGCTCGACGGTGAGATGACATCGTAAGTGCCGGCGCTGCCGCCGCGCAGCTTGGCGACGAGTTCGTCGCTCGATCCCATGTATGAGGCCGACACTTTGCAGTGATTCTGTTCTTCGAATGTCTTCACGTAGGAAGGATCGGCATAGCCTTCCCACACCAGCAGATTCAGCGTGGGAGTTTTCCTGACACACGATCCGCAGAATAGGAGCAGAAGTGATACGGAGAGTGCGAGCGTTAATTGGCGAGCCATTCGGTCTGTTCACTCCCTCCTGATCGAGGTCTGAGGTTTCAAAATGTCGGTGGCGTATTGACCCACAAGAGCCAGGTCTCGCCGCGGCCGGGATTTTTCCAATGATGCGGCGTGGCGCTTTCGAAATAAAAGCTGTCACCGCGCTTCAGATGGTACTCCTCGGCGGCGAGCGAGATTTTCAGCTCTCCGCGCAACACGAAAAGGAATTCCTCGCCTTCGTGCGCATAGGACTCACCGCTGCCCGAATTTGGTTTAATACGAAACAGATGCGGCTCCATCACCTTGTCGCCCCAGGCGAGCAATTCCATGCGGACTCCGGGGCCAGCTTCGAGTACCTTGCGTTTGGTCGGGCGCACCAATCGGGTATTCAGTTCCGTCGCATCGAAAAAATCAAGGATGTTGGTGCGGTAGTAGCGTGCTAGCCTGCGCAGTGTGCCGACGGAGGCACTCATCTGCGAGCGTTCGAGAGCGCTGAGGAAGCCAACTGAAATTCCGGCGGCGGAGGCGACTTGCGCGAGACTGCGGCCGTGTTGGGTGCGCAAGCGGCGCAAGCGCGGACCAACGGCGGCGCTGCCGTTGCCGACCACCGGTTTGATGGCGCCTTCACGCTTCAGCATCTGCACAATGGCGGGAGCGTTCAATCCGCGCACTTTGCGCAGGTAGCGCGCTTTCTTGAGAAGACGCACGTCTTCGTTTGTATAAAGACGATAGCGGCTTTCGGTACGCTGAGGGTGAGTCAAGCCGAGGGCTCCCCATCCGCGGATCGCCGACGGAGAAATTCCCACCAGACGGGCCACGTCACCGATCTTGAGATAGACTTGTGCGTCGCTCGACATGGTCATCGAATATGCCTGTTGGTCGCGCCGCGGGAGTTGCACGTTTCCGCTTCACTTTTGTGCTTGACAGGGGGCAGCGGAATCTCTAACCTTGCGCGATTATAGCAAGGTTTGTCTTGCGTGCAAGCTGAATCGGATCTAACAAATTTGCCCCCCAAGATCTGGAGGATCTGTTTTATGCCGAGCTGTTCCAAGCCGATGCCAAAGCCGTTCCGGATATCTCGCTGTCTGGTCTTTTTCACTTCGATCGTGAGCTTGTGCCTGCTCTGCTCGACGCTGATGTTTGCGCAGGGCACAGGCGGACGCATCCTTGGGCGTGTCGCAGATCCGAGCGGCGCAGTGCTGGCGGGGGTGAAGGTCACGCTGACCAACGAAGCGACGGGGGTGAGCGCGGTCACCACCACGAACGCGGGTGGCGACTACAACTTTCCGACGGTCGCTGTCGGCACATATCGGCTGGAATTCGACCTCGCGGGCTTCAAGAAGAACCTGCAACGCGGCGTGAATGTCGATCTTAACCAGGTAGTGACGGTCAATTCATTGTTGCAGGTGGGCGCAACGAAAGAGACGGTGGAAGTGACATCGGAAGCTCCGCTCGTCGATACCACGAGCACGCAACTGGGCGCGGTAATGGATTCCCGGCAGGTTGCGAACCTGCCACTGAACACACGCGACACTTATCAGCTTCTGCAGTTGCAGCCGGGAGTGATGTCGACGGTCGGGTCGAGCAATACGCTTATCTATGGAAGCGACAATGCCGGTGCGGTGTCGGTGAATGGCGGCCGCGGGCGGTCGAACAATTTCAGCGTGAACGGCGGCGATGCGAACGACCTCTTTGTGAATCTGCCGACGGTGCAACCTTCGCCGGACAGCATCGAGGAGTTCCGGGTTCTGACCAATACGTTCGACGCGGAATACGGGCGCAACTCGGGCTCGGTGATCAACGTGGTCACAAAGTCGGGGACCAATAGCTGGCACGGGAATGCCTATGAGTTTTTCCGTAACAAAGTGCTCAATGCCAATGATTACTGTCTGACGGCGGCCGAGGGACTTCCTTGCCCGAAGCCACAGTTCAATCAGAACCAGTTTGGCGGAACGTTTGGCGGGCCGATTGTGAAGGATCGGACATTCTTCTTTACGTCGTATGAGGGGCGTCGGATACGGCAGGGCATTCTTTCGCCCGCGGTTACCGTGCCTAGTTCCCAGGAAATACCGTCTCCCACCAACGTGGTGAACGGGCAGATTGTCTCCAATTTCACTGACATTAACCCCGCGAGTTCATTCGCCGGAACGCTGGCCAACTCCGCGCTCCTAACCAACCGCCCTGGGTGCCAGGCAGCCAACTACGCGGTTAACGGTCCTACGGCGACAATTCAAGATGGTGCGCCGTATGGGGCTTCCACCGCTCAGAACCCGCTCCCGCCTGTCTTCCCCACTAGTCAGATTCCGCTGGCTTGCATGGATCCGACTGCTGTCGACCTTCTACAGTTTGTTCCGCAGGCGCCAAACGGTGGCTCCCTGATCAGCACGGTACCGACGGAGCCGATACGGGGCGACCAATTCACGGTTAAGATCGACCACCGACTGAGCGAGAAGCAGAACCTGAGTATCTATTACTATTTCAACGATGACCGTACGGTGCAGCCTTTCGCCAACTTCGAACTCACCGGCGCGGACGTTCCCGGATTCGGAAGCATTCTGGCGGAACGCTTTCAGCAGTGGAATATTACCCACACGTGGACGCTCAATAACAGCACGGTCAACGAATTTCACTTCAACTACAATCGCGAAGGTCAAGAGACATTTCAACACCCGGAAAATACCGAACTGGTGCAAAACTCCTGTCCTCCAGCTCCGTCGTGGCTGACCGCACCAGTGCCGTGTTTTTATGGGAGCGGCTCGACCGATCCCAATGGGAGCCTGTACGGCATCCATCCATTTCTTGGGGCGGGACGCGAGGGGCTGCCCTTCATCTCGATTTCAGGGGGATTCTCCATTGGCAACGATTCGGAAGGTGAACTTCCGCAGGCAGGGAATTCTTTCCAGTGGGCAGACAGCCTGACGAAAGTTTCGGGCAACCACACGATGAAGTTTGGCGTCGACGTTCGACGTCAGCAGTTCAACCAGTTCTATTACTACAACGTGAACGGAACTTTTGACTATTACGGCGGCGGACCGAACGACGTAGGGGCGTCAAATTTATACCCCAACTATCTGCTGGGCCTTCCGGATTCGTTCGGACAGGGATCAGGTCAAGTGGAGTACGTGCGCAACACTGGGCTGTACTTGTATGCGCAGGACAGCTGGAAGATCAGGCCGAATCTCACGCTCAATTACGGTCTGCGATGGGAATTGAATACACCTTTGGCGGATAAAGCTCAGCACGTCGAGACCTTCCGTCCTGGCCAAATGTCTACGGTTTATCCGTGCGGAGGGCCGAATACGGATTGCACCTCGGAAGACGCGATCGGCTTAGTGGTACCGGGCGACTCCGGCGTTCCAGCGGGTATGACCCAAACCTATTACAAGGCATTTGCTCCGCGCATTGGAATTGCGTGGAGTCCGGGTAGTTCCGGCAAGACGAGCATTCGAGCTGGCTGGGGACTGTTTTATAACCCGATCGAGCAGCTTGTATTGGCACAATTTGGCGCTGAGCCTCCATTTGGCGGAAGCACCACGGTTTCCGAGACGCAGTTTAACCTCCCGTTCGCCGATCAGGGTTACAACCCCGTAACCCAGACGGGTTTGACATACTTGAATCCATTCCACGGCGTCCTCAACCCGCAGCGCGGCTCTGCTCAGGATTGGGCGATCTTCGAACCGATCGACTTATTCGGTGATTTCCAGCCGCAAATGCGTACGCAGTATTCCGCTCAATACAACCTCACTATTCAGCGTGAATTAACCAGAGACATGAAGCTGGAAGTCGGCTATGTGGGTTCGCAGGGACACCGACTGCTGGCGACTCATGACATCAATTATTCGAATCCTCAGACCTGCGTCGATATCTTCAACATCGCGGCCAACGCCACCGTCGGCGGCGTCACGGCGGGGCCTGGAGGTCAGCCTACAAGTTGTGGCCAGTTCACTGAGGACTCTGCTTTCTACATTCTCCCCGGAACGATTCTGCCCAATGCTTTACACTTGCCCTACGCGCAAAATAATACTGTGATCCCAGCCGGAACGACGGTTGGACCCAATGGCATCACGTTGGATGGCTTGCGTCCGTACTCGTCACCGCAGTGTGACCCTTTGTCTGGCACTGGTTGCCCAGTGAGTCAAGTTCCCGTCTTTACTGGAATCTTTGCTCAGGATACGATTGCCAGTTCGGCCTATAACTCGTTGCAGGTTTCATTGGACAAACGTTTTTCGCACGGTCTGCAATTTACCGCAGCTTATACGTGGAGTAAGTCCATTGACGAGGCCTCAAGTTTTGAGGGGATATTGGATCCACTGCCAGGGGCCAATAACTACGCGCTCTCGCTATTCGACGCGCGCAATCGCTTTGTCGTTAGCTATTTTTGGGATATACCCGCAAGAAGATACAGTGGTGTGACAGGGAAATTGGTGGATGGCTGGGCAGTGTCGGGCATCACGACATACCAGACCGGGTTCCCGATCCGTATCACGTCGTCCTCTGATAACGAATTGATGAACAGTGGCGATTTTGAATACCCAGGCGAACCGAATCAGATCGCTCCGTTCAGTTGGCAAAGGCCGCAGACCAACGGGAACTACTACTTCAATTCTCCAGCCAGTCAGAATTCGATTTTTAGCGAATCCGGAATATTCGGTTACGTTGGCAACGCTCCCCGCACAATTTGTTGCGGGCCGGGAATCAGTGAAACGGATGTTTCCGTGATCAAGACCATTCCGGTTACAGAAAGCACGCGCTTCGAATTTCGAGCAGAGCTGTTCAACATCTTCAATCACACGCAGTTCTATAACCCAGACGGCAACAGCACTGACGGCTCGCAGTTTGGCCAGGTCACGCAGGTCAAGGATCCGCGACTGGCGCAGTTTGCCTTGAAGTTCTACTTTTAGCGCGATGGAATAGAATAAAAGTGTCCGATCCCCCGGCGGTTTCGGCTGCCGGGGCCCAATCTAATGGCCTACCCGGCCTGAGTCTTATTGGAGATCACGATGTACCCCGCATTGCAAAAAGAGCTCGACACGTTCGAGCGCCGCACTCCGAAGTCCGCCGAAGCGCATAAAAAAAACCTGAAACGACTGCCGTTGGGCGTAGCCAGCGATTATCGCGCCTACGATCCGTATCCGATTTTTGTGTCGGAAGCTTCGGGCAGCAAGTTCCGGGATCTGGATGGCAACGAATATATCGACCACAATCTATGTTTTGGCACGCTGATGGCAGGGCACTCGCATCCGGCAGTGATTAAGGCCGTGGAGGGCCGGCTGCACAAGGGCACCGCGTATGGCATGCCGCACAACATGGAGTGGGAACTGGCGGAAGAGATCTGTACGCGCTTTCCGATAGAGATGTGCCGGTTCGGCAATAGCGGCACGGAAGCGACGATGCATACGATACGGCTGGCGCGCGCCGCCACGGGACGCGACAAGATCATCAAGTTTGAAGGCGGATACCACGGGCTGCATGACGCGGCGCTGGTGAGCGTGAAGCCGCATCCGCCGGGCGATGATTTCGGCGACATCAAGAATCCGAAAGCGGTGTCGGGCGGAGCGGGCGTGCCGAAGGCGAGCCTGGCGAACGTGCTGATATCCACGTTTAACGACCTGGAGACGGTGGAGCGCCGATTCAAAGAGAATCCGAATGAGGTCGCGGCTATCATTCTTGAGCCGATCATGATGAACGTTGGCTTGTGCCTGCCGCAGAAGGGATTTCTGGAAGGATTGCGCGCGCTTTGCGACAAACATGGCGCGCTTTTGATCTTTGACGAGGTCAAGACGGGCGCTAAGTTGTGCTGGGGCGGCGCTTCGGAATACTTTGGCGTGACGCCCGACATGATCTGCCTGGCGAAGTCGATTGGCGGCGGATTTCCACTGGCGGCTTTCGGCGCGCATAAGCGGGTTATGCAGCTGATTTCCGACCACAAAGTATTTCATGGCGGAACTTACAACACGAATCCGATTTCGATGGCGGCCGGGCTGGCAACTTTCCGCGAAGTTCTTACCCGCGCCAATTACTCATATATCGAGAAACTTAGTAACAGGTTGGTCGACGGATATCGGAAGACGATCGCGAAAGCTGGGCTGCAGGGTTACATCGCAAGCGCGGGAGCGAATGGAGCTCTCATGTTCTATCCGAGCGAGATCCATAACTATCGCGACTGGCTCGCCATCGATACCGATATATGGCGGCATTACTGGTTCGGCATGGTTAATCGCGGCGTGATGTGCCAGCCGTACTGGTGGGACGAGCAATGGACGATTTCCGTGCAGCACACGGAAGCGGACATCGACAAACACCTGGCGGCGTTCAACGATATTGCCGAGTCGCTTGCGACCGCACAGCAAGAGCGATTGGGAGCGGTTGTCGCCCACTAAACGGATCGTCGGGTCATCCGTCATCGCGTCGTTTGAAGGCGGAACGCACTGACGGGATGACCCGACGACCGTGCTCTCGACGAACCTCCCAATGGGCTTCCGCATGATGATCTTACGATTTGAACGAACGATTGCTATTCATGCCGAATACTGATTCCAATCAGCCGCATCTCAAACGCGTCCTGGGACGCTTCGACTTGGTTTTGTTGTTTGTCGTCGCGGTATTCAATCTCAATGTTGTGCCGAGCATTGCCGCCAACGGCGGAGTGACGGTCTGGCTCTGGATTATCTCGCTGCTGCTATTTTTCTGGCCGCAGGGGATTGCGGTAATCGAGCTTGCGCATCGCTATCCTGGCGAAGGCGGCGTGTATCTCTGGGCAAAGGAAGTGTTCGGCGACTTTCACGGATTCCTTTCAGGGTGGTGTTACTGGACCAACAACATGCTGTATGTGCCGACGGTGATGCTTTACTTTGTCGGCGTGTCGGTATTCGCGATGGGGCCCGGAAATGCCGGGTTAGCGGATGATAAGACCTTCGCGATGATTGCGTCGGTAGCGCTGCTGGCGTTGCTCACGTGGCTGAACATTCTTGGGCTGGGCGTGGGAAAATGGCTGAACAATCTGGGCGCGGTGGGAACGTTCGTGGCAGCGGCGGTGCTGATCGGCTTGGGCATTACGATTTGGGCGCGCTTTGGAACGCCGATCAGCGCGGCGGATTTCCGAATTCCGGCGGATCCACGGTTTGTTCTGAATTCGTTCGGTGTGATCTGCTTTGGACTGGTGGGACTGGAACTGGCGTCGGTGATGGGAGATGAAATTCGCGATCCGCGAAAAACGCTGCCGGGAGCGGTGGCTTGGGGCGGCATCATCTCGGGCGCGCTTTATATAGGAGTCACGCTGACGCTGTTGCTGGCGATCAGCCGGAATGAGATTAACGTGCTGCAAGGAGTCGTGCAGGCGGTCAGCCACATGTCGAGTAGAGTCGGCATGGGCTGGGTGATCACGCCGTTTGCGGTGATGCTCAGCTTATCGATCGCGGGAATAGGATCGGCCTGGATGGGAGGATCGGCGCGGATTCCATTCGTCGCTGGCCTTGATTCATATATGCCCGCATGGCTAGGCAAGATTCATCCGAAGTACGCAACTCCACATGCGGCATTGATCGTGCAGGGAGTGATCTCGCTGATTCTCATCGTGGTCACGTTCACTGCGTCCGGTGGCGTGCAGGAAGCTTTTCAGAAAATGCTTTCCGCAGCCGTGGTGTTGCAGTTGATTCCGTTTCTCTATGTTTTTGGCGCGTTGCTGAAATTCGCGTTGCGACCGACGGCCCAGGAGGGACGGTACGGGAGAAGAACGTTGTTGTTTGCCGGTGGCGCCGGATTTCTAACCACCGCGTTGGGCATCATTCTGGCTTTTTCTCCGGCGAAGCAGATTACTTCTTTATGGAAATACGAAGCGGGGATGTTTGGAATCACGCTAGGGTTCATCGCGTTGGGGATGTTTTTCTTTTTTGGTTATAGCCGGCTGAAAGCGCCGCAGACGGCAGTAGGTGAGCAGAAAAAGTTGGGAACGGTTCGGTCGACGTAGCGTAAGTGCGCTCGGGAGTCGGGCTGTTGGCCTTGGATAAAAGTGCAGGAGCGTGGGTATGGCCGGTGGAGTGAAAACCGAAGTCAAGACTTACCAGATGTTGATAAACGGCGAATGGGTTGCGAGTAAGACGAACCGAACGTTTCCTGTCTATGATCCCTCAACCGAAGAGGTGATCGCGCAAGTTCCCGACGGAAATGCGGAGGACGTCAATCGCGCGGTTGTGGCGGCTAAGGCCGCGTTTGAAGAAGGCCCGTGGGCGACAACAACGGCCCAGGAGCGTGGCCGCGTCCTGTTTCGCTTGGCCGATAAGGTACGGCAGAATCTGGCAATGCTCGCGGAACTCGAATGCCGTAACTCGGGTAAGCCCATCGTTGAAGCGGAATTCGATATTAACGATGTTGCTACTTGCTTTGAATACTATGGTGGGTTAGCAACTAAGGTGGTCGGGTATGTGAATCCCGTTCCCGATAACGCGATGAGCCTCTCTCTGAAAGAGCCGATGGGCGTTGCGGGACAGATCATCCCGTGGAACTATCCGTTGACGATGGCCGCATGGAAGTTGGCGCCAGCGCTGGCTGCCGGATGCACGTGCGTGCTGAAACCAGCCGAGCAAACTCCGCTGACGGTGCTCGAACTAGCGAAGTGGTTTGATGAGGTGGGGCTGCCGAAGGGCGTGGTGAACGTGATAACAGGCTTCGGTGAAAGCTGCGGGTCGCCGCTAGTGAGGCATCCGGACGTAAATAAGATTGCTTTCACGGGTTCTGCGGCAGTTGGTAAGATCATCGTTAAAGAGGCCGCCGACACGGTAAAGCGGGTGACGCTCGAATTGGGTGGTAAGTCGCCTAATATCTTTTTCGCCGACGCGGATTTTGAGGCTGCGATTGATGGAGCGCTTTTTGGCGTGTTCATTAATCAAGGGGAAGTCTGTTCCGCCGGCAGTCGCATTCTGGTGCAGAAGTCGATCTATAGCAAGTTTGTGGAAGCGATGGCCGAGAAGGCGAAGAAGATCAAGGTTGGTCCTCCGCTCGAACGGGAAACGAAGATGGGGGCTTTGGTCTCGAAGGAACAATATGACCGCGTCTGTTCGTATCTTGAGATTGGCAAGAAAGAAGCGAAATTGGCTGTGGGCGGTGGCCGGGTTGATAAGTTCGACAGAGGCTATTATGTGCAGCCGACTATCTTCTATGACATCGACAACAGCGCACGAATTGCGCGGGAAGAAATCTTTGGACCAGTAGCGGCAGTGATTCCATTCGAGGATGAAAAAGATGCGCTGACAATTGCGAACGACTCGCCGTATGGTCTGGCAGCCGCCGTCTGGACGCGCGACATTTTCAAGGCGATGCGAACGGTGAAAGCTTTGCGTGTGGGCATTGTGTGGGTGAATCATATGCAGCCGACTTACGTGGAGGCACCGTGGGGCGGATACAAACAATCGGGCTTTGGGCGCGAACTTGGGCCATGGGGAATTGAAGAGTATCTCGAAACGAAGCAGGTCTACATTAACTTGAACGAGGCTCCGATCGGATGGTACTGAGAGAGAGTGACGAGTGGCCAGCGATCGGTGGATGAGAAATCTTTCGTGAGCAAAACACTTGCCGTGAAGTAACTGTTGAGGATCGAGTTATGGCCACCATTCAATTACGAACTTCTATTCCTGGACCGCGCTCGCAGGCGCTTATGAAACGGCGTAATGCCGCGGTGGTGCAGGGGACTTTTCATGCCACTCCGGTCTTTGTGGCGAAGGCGGAGGGAGCGGTTGTCGAAGACGTTGATGGCAACCGGCTGATCGATTTTGCTGGCGGTATCGGTTGTCTCAATACCGGACATCGCGCACCAGGAGTGATTGACGCCGTACGCCGCCAGCTCGATCGTTTTTTGCATACGAGTTTTAACGTATTGCCTTACGAGAGTTATATTTCCGTGTGCGAGAAGTTGAATTTGCTGGCGCCAGGTAAGGGACCGAAGAAAACGATTCTCGTGAATACCGGAGCGGAGGCGGTTGAAAACGCGATCAAGATTGCACGCTGTTACGCGAAGCGGCCGGCAATTATCAGCTTCGAAGACGCATTTCACGGCCGGACTTATATGGCGATGGCGGCCACTAGTAAGACACATCCTTATAAGGCCGGGTTTGAGCCGTTTCCGAGCGAGGTGTATCGAATTCCCTATGCGTACTGTTACCGGTGTTCTTATTCGTTGAAATATCCGTCATGTGATGTGCACTGCGCGCGACATATCGAAGACACGTTCAAGCGCGTGGTCGCGGCGGAATCGGTGGCGGCGGTGATTATCGAGCCGATTTTGGGTGAAGGCGGCTTCGTTACTCCTCCAGCAGAGTTCTATCCGACGCTCGGCGCGATCTGCCGTAAGCACGGCATTTTGCTGATTGCGGACGAAGTGCAGACGGGATTCGCGCGGACCGGGGCGATGTTTGCCTGTGAGCGGCTCGGCCTCGAACCCGATCTGGTTACGATGGCGAAGTCGCTGACCGGGGGGTTGCCGATGGCCGCGGTTACAGGGCGGGCCGATATCATGGATGCTCCGGGCGTTGGGCAACTGGGCGGCACGTTTGCGGGAAATCCGGTGGCGTGTGAAGCAGCGCTGGCTGTGCTCGATATCATCGAGAAAGAAAATCTCTGTGCGCGTGCTAATTTGCTAGGGGAGCGATTCCGGAAGCGCGCGGCGAAGTGGCAGGCGCAATTGGAGTTGGTCGGGGACGTGCGCGGAATGGGTGCCATGCAGGCGCTCGAGTTAGTCCGTTCGAAGGCAACCCGCGAACCAGCGGACGAAGAGACCAAGCAGGTGTCTCAATTCTGCTACGAACATGGCCTGGTGACGATCACCGCCGGCTCGTACAGTAATGTGATTCGCCTGCTGATGCCGCTGGTTATCACCGATTCGCAGATGGACGAGGCGATGGATGTGCTTGAAAGTGCGCTGGCGCATGTTGCCGAAAAGAAAGGCGCATTGGCGGCCCAACTAATGTAATGGCTGCATTGTCATCTATTGGGCTGGCTGCGATCCGCTCAACGTCGCGGTCAGGCACTTGATAGAGAACTTTGGAAGATGTTTTGGTAACCGGGAAATTCTATGACTACTTCAGCTGCGATTCCTACCATGACGGGCCAGGAGATTGTTGATCTTACTAAGAAGCACACGCTGTTTGAATGGTCGGCACAATCGAAGGTCGATCCTATTCCGGTAGCTCGGGCGAAGGGTATTTATTTCTGGACGCCGGAGGGAAAACGCTTCATCGACTTCAACAGTCAGTTGATGTCAGTCAATATCGGGCATGGTGATGAGCGCGTCATACGGGCGATCACCGAGCAAGCCTCGACGCTGGCTTATGCCAATCCGTTCATGGCGACGGAACCTCGAGCGCGGCTAGGGGCGAAGCTCGCCGAGATTACTCCGGGCGACATTGACTCGTTTTTCTTCACAAACGGCGGCGCGGAGGCCAACGAGAACGCGATTAAGATCGCTCGCTTTTTTACCGGACGTCACAAGATCATGTCGCGTTACCGTTCGTATCATGGGGCGACAGCGGGGTCGATGAGCCTGACGGGCGATCCGCGCAGATGGGCTGCCGAACCTGGAATTCCGGGGGTGGTGCGAGTGCTCGATCCCTATCACGGCATTGAGCGCGGATGGGAGTCGGCGGAAACTTCGCTCGCTATGATCGAAGAGACCATACAACTTGAAGGTTCGCACACGATTGCGGCGTTCATTCTGGAGACAGTTGTCGGAACCAACGGCATTCTCGTGCCCCCCGATGGATATATGGAAGGCGTGCGCAAACTGTGTGATAAGTACGGGATTCTGATGATTGCCGACGAAGTTATGGCGGGCTTCGGGCGCACTGGTGAGTGGTTTGCCATCGATCACTGGAAGGTTGTTCCGGACTTGATTTGCATGGCGAAGGGACTTACTTCAAGTTATTTGCCACTCGGCGCGGTCGGCATGCGGCGACATATTGCGAAGCACTTTGACGATAAAGTGTTTTACGGTGGACTTACTTACAACAGTCATCCGATGGGATGCGCGACGGCGCTCGCCACGATTCGCGTGTATGAAGAGGATAACCTGATTGAAAACGCGCGCAAGATGGGCGCGATCATGAAGACGCTGGGCGCGGAGTTACAAGCCAAGCACAAGTCGGTCGGCGCGGTACGATCGATTGGGTTGTTTGGCATTGTGGAGTTGATTCGCGATCGCAAGACGCGGCAGCCGATGGCTCCGTTCAATGGCACGTCCGAGGAGATGGCTGCGCTCGGTAAGTTCTTCCGCGAAAATGGGCTGTATACCCTGGTTCGGTGGAACAGCTTTTACACCAATCCTCCGCTGTGCATCAACGAACAGCAACTGCGGGAGGCTTTCGCCATCATCGATCAAGGGCTGGAAATCACGGATAGGGCGGTGACGAATTAGGGCCACAGGCGCGGTATTTGGCCCAATTTCTCGTGAATTGTCGAGTTTCGCCGAATCTCGGCACAAATCGTTTTAATGCCATTGTTTTTTCGTTGACAGAACATCTCTTCCGTATAAAACTCAAAGGGAATTTTGTGGAACTGCGGCGGGTGGCGTGTTCGCCACCTGCGAGCCACGAAAGTAGCCTTCCCCGAATCCCCGTTATCTCCGCAGGATAATGGGGCTTTTGTTTTCAGATTGTAATGAGTTCTGTCGCCAACCCGACCGCAAATGCGCCGCGACTCAGGCGCTCGCTCACACTTTGGGATCTGATTTTATACGGTGTCATCGTGATTCAGCCGGTGGCGCCGATGTCGGTGTTTGGCGTACTCAGCGATCGCGGACGCGGGCACGTGGTTACGACGATCCTGATCGCTATGGTGGCGATGTTGTTCACGGCCATCAGTTATGGGCGCATGGCGCGCGCTTATCCGAGCGCCGGTTCGGCTTTTACGTATGTGGGGCAAGAAATCAATCCCGCGCTCGGCTACGTTACCGGCTGGAGCATGGTGATGGATTACATGCTCAATCCGATTATTTGCACGATCTGGTGCAGTCAGCAGGCGCACGTGTTTGCTCCGGGAGTGCCGTACTGGGCGTGGGCCATTTTTTTTGCGCTTGTGTTCACGCTACTAAATATTCAGGGAGTGAAGACTTCGGCACGAGTGAACTCGGCGCTGGCCGCGGGAATGGGCGTCGTGATTGCGATTTTCTTTGTGGTCGCGGCGCGCTACATCTTCGGACATCCGCACGACAGCGCCGGTTTTTATACGCGGCCGTTCTATGACCCGAGCATGTGGAACACGAAGGCAGTGCTTGGAGGGACGTCGATTGCGGTACTGACTTACATTGGGTTTGACGGCATCTCGACTCTGTCGGAAGAAGCGGAAAACCCGCGCCGTAACATTTTGCTGGCAACGGTGCTGACTTGCCTCGTGATCGGCATTCTGTCGGCATTGGAAGTGTACGCGGCGCAGTTGATCTGGCCGGCATCGCAGCCTTTTCCGGACATCGATACCGCTTTCGTTCATGTTGCAGGACGCGCATGGAAGCCGATGTTTGGCATTATCGGGTTCACGCTGCTGGTGGCCAATTTCGGGTCGGGGATGGGTGCGCAGATCGGCGCCGGACGCTTGCTCTATGGCATGGGACGAAGCAATGCGCTGCCGAAGTCTTTTTTCGGAGTCGTGGATGCGAAGCACCGGGTGCCGCGAAACAACGTGTTGTTCGTGGGAGCGATCGCGCTGATTGGTGCATTTGTGATGAGTTATGGTCTGGGCGCGGAGATGCTGAATTTCGGCGCTCTAATCGCGTTCATGGGAGTGAACGCAGCCGCGTTTGTGCGTTATGTGCTGCGCGAGAAAAAATGGACGGTATCGTTTGTGGTGCCGCCTGTCCTCGGATTTGTAATCTGCCTTTTGCTTTGGCTGAGTCTGAGTAGTCCGGCGAAGATCGCGGGCTCCATCTGGATGGCGGCTGGCATCGCGTTCGGGGCGTGGAAGACGCGCGGCTTCCGCGGAGACCTGGTCAACTTTGATATTCCGGCGGAAGAGTAGAAAAGCCCCTTAAGTTTGTCATTCCTCGCTTTGCTCGGGATGACAATTCTTAAGAAAATCTATTCCACGTTCCAACCTGATACTTCTACTGCAGGAGTGGCTGATCCCAGGCTGCTGGCGCGATACGTTGCGGTGATCTCCCGCGTTTCACCGGGCAGGAGGGAGATGTAGTTGTCCTGCCAAAGCGCGGGCAGTATCTCTTCGCCGCCTTTACCCTTATCGAGCTTCAAGCGCACGAAGAACGCCAGGGTCTTGCTGGGATTTTCGATGGTTACATGAGTTACCGCGTCGTCATTGTTATTGCTCCCGCTGCTGATGCTGACGTTCAGCTTTACTTTCGGCAGCTGTGCGAGTGAGGTGTAGTCCGCATATGAGTCGGTCGGAGTCGTATACCAATTCGATTTTGACCAGTCGATGGTTTCGGGTTTTGTCGAGAGCCAATAAAAATTTGACCCGACCAGTTTGCCATCGCCATCTGTAACGCGAAGATCGAGAAAGTAAGTGGGCGATAGGCCGTTGGTTTCGGGGAGCTCGAATATTCTTGCAGTGCTATCGGCTGGAGCATCAAGCGAGACGCTTTTGGAAAACTTCTGAGTTCCATCGAGGTTGAAGACGCGCGCCGCGAGCTTCAGGCCACGTGCGTCGACGTACTGGCTGCTTACCAGCCATACGGAGTGGTCATCGTATCCGTAAATCGGGTCGAGCGCTTGCAAGGCTTTCTTGGCGCCGAAATATCCGCCGCCGGGGCGTAGATAGTAGTCATACAGATGCCAGATCATCGACGGCCAGGCGTTATTCAGCATCCACTGAATCACGCCGGTCGAAGTGTATTTATTGCGGCTGTAGGCCTCGTACATGGCGCGCACGCCTTCATAGGTCATGAGCTGCGATTTGTAGGTGAAATCTTCGGCGCTGTTAGCTTGTCCGTAGCGGGCATTGAGCGCATTGATAAACACATGGACGGTCTTGAAAGCCCCGCCGCCCGCGTGATAATTCCAGTACTCGTCGACGGGCCAGAGGTGATCTTTGGGGACCATGCGCTCGACGCTTTCGATTGGCGGAATGGCCGGTCCCATGCTGGTTTCGCTATTGAATCCGTAGGCGCCGCCGCAACCGCCGGCGTTGCAAGACTTGTCGGGAGAGCGAAGATGCGGGTCGGTGGCCCAGTAGGAGGGCGCGACGTATTCGTAGGGTCCGGTCATTTTGACACCGCTGCCGTCGGTTACGGTAGTTGATTTCGCCGTGGCCGATGAAACGATGGGATTTGGCCAGCGCAAATCGGACTCAATCTTCAGGTACATTCCTTCCACGTCGGGCGGCGGAGGATTGTCACTGCCATTCAGCCACATCAACATGCTGGGATGACTTCTGAGCCGGTACATCTGATCGCGCAGTGAGGCCCTGGCGATATCGAAGTCTGAATCCCTCCAACTTCCCCAGTGCTCCCAGAAATCGCAGCAACACCATCCGGCCATGACCAGGATGCCTTCGCGGTCAGCGGTGTCGAAAAATTCGTCGGTCTCGAGTTTGCCCTCGAGGCGGACGGTGTTCAGCCCCATGTCGCGCACGTAGCGGAACTCGTCGGCGAGACGCTCAGGGTATTCGCGCATCATCATGTCGGGCGTCCAACCGCCGCCGCGAATCAGAACGTTCTTGCCGTTGATTTTGAAGAGGCGCTTCAGACGATCGGGTGCCTCTTCGGAGACGGTCGAGGTAATTTCGCGGATGCCAAATCTTGTGTGTGACGAGTCAGAAAGCTTTCCGTCAACCTCGAGTGACAGAGACAAATCATAAAGGTTAGGTTTGCCCATCTGCGCGGGCCACCAGAGCCGTGGATTGCTCAAATTCAACTGCGGATACTGGTCGGGAGAGAAGACGACATCTTTGGACTCACCCGCGGCGAGCTCGACCGGTTGCGAGAATTCGATGTTTTCAATGCTGCCGTTCAGCGTCGCCTGGACGGGATGATCACTGGCGTTTTTCACGAGCGCAGTTACCGTCAAGTGGGCAGCGTTGTTTGCGGGCGAATCTACTTTTGAGAGCACCGCCGGATAGCGCAGCGCGACGGGACCGCTGGCGGCGAGGTACACGTCACGCCACAGTCCCATGTTCTTGTCGGGAGGCGCAGGATTCCAATCGACGAAGGTGATTGCGAGGCTGTTTTCGGTTGGCGCCCAGACTTGAACGGCGAGCACGTTCGTCCCCGCTTTGATGGCGGAGGTGACATCAAACTCGTAGGTTCGCCACGCGCCCGCGACGTCATTCGAGTTGGCGATCTGTTTTCCGTTAAGAAAAATGTTGGCGCGATAGTTGATGCCGTGAAAGTTGAGCCAGACGGTTTTTCCGTTGTACTGATCGGGGAGGGTGAATTCGTCGCGATACCACCACGAAACGGCATAGGGACTGTCGGGCGGCATGGGGATATTGGAAAAATTGAAACCAATGGGATAGCTGAGGCCCGGATATTGGCGAAGATTCATCCCGAAAAAAGGGTCGGGCAGCAAACGGTCCTTGACCTGAGCGGCCACGACGGTGGAGGGCACATTTGCGGGGATCCAGTCGCTGACGTCGAATGATGCGCGCGAGATCGCCTCGCCGGTTGAGGTGAGCTTGGTGGAGGATTGAAGCGCCCATCCTTTATGCAAGGGGAACGTTGCGGTTGGAGCGGGCTGGACAGTTGGCTGAGCGGCGGCAAACGTCAAAGCAAAGAACGGTACCAAAAGCCGAAATACTTTCATGAAACGTTCCCTCGATGAGGAGAATGAGGCTGAGACGAAAGTCGCGACCGATCGACTGGAGGCGGCCCTACGTTCATAACATCTTTATTAATTCGATTCAATAGGGCAATCCATTGGAGATGTCTCGCGCGATGAAACGACAAGCCGCTGCGCGATCCGTTTCGCGCCATACAGGCCGCGCGCCTTCGATATCGAGTCTCATGGGCTAGTTTATAATCGTAAATTCCGGCATTCAGCATGAAATCGTCTGACGGAGCAATCTAGCGGAGCTATCTAACCTATGATTCGAACTCTTCAAAATGCGGGGCCGACCCTGAAGATCGTGCTGGGCGCGCTGCTGGTGATTATTTGTGCCTCGATGGCGATCACACTGATTCCGGGCGGGCTTGGCTCGAGCCTTGGCCTGGGTGGGCCTGCGGCCGGAGTTCTGGCCACGGTCGGCGATCAAGAAGTGACTGTAGCCGAAGTGCAGCGTGAGGCGCGGGCCATGCTTCGCCAGCAACTTCCGCGTGGCGGACCGCAAGCCAGCATGTTGCTGCCTTACTTCACAAGCCAGGCTGCGGACCAACTGATCAACGAGAAGGCGCTGGTTGCCGAAGCGCACCGCATGGGTTTGCGCGTGACCGACGACGAACTGCGCGATGAACTGCAGCACGGTCAGCTTGGCGCGATGTTGTTCCCCGACGGCAAGTTTGTGGGACAGGAACAGTATGAGGACTTTGTTCAGCGCAACGACATGACGGTTCCGCAGTTTGAGGCGCTCGAGAAGGATTACATTCTAGTTCGCAAACTGCAGGCCCTGGTTTCGAGCAGCGCGTTCGTAAGCGATGCCGAAGTGCGCAGCGAATTCGATCGCCGCAACACCAAAGTGAAGTTCGAGTACGCGGTAATCACGCAGGCCGACATCCTAAAGGGCCTGCACCCGACGGATGAGGAACTGAAGGCGTTCTACGAGCGTAACAAAGCCACTTACAACAACTCCATTCCTGAGAAGCGGCAGATCAAGTACGTGGTCGTGGATAGCGCGAAGATCGCGGCGGCAACGACGATAACCGATCAACAACTGCAGGCCTACTACGATCAGCACCGCGATGAATATCGTGTGCCCGAAGAGGTAAAAGTTGCGCACATTCTGATCAAGACACCAATTCCTGCGCCGGGCGCCAAAGAAGATGAGAAAGCCGTGGCTGCGGCGCGAGCCAAGGCCGAAGACATCCTGAAGCAACTGAATGCCGGGGCGGATTTCGCGAAGCTGGCAGAGAAGTATTCAGAGGATCCCGGCAGCGCGAAGAATGGCGGAGAACTGGGCTGGATCGGCCGCGGACGCACGGTGCCTGAATTCGAAAAGGCGGCATTTTCACTGGCCAAAGGGCAAACCAGTGGCTTGGTCAAGAGCAGTTACGGTTTCCATATTATTCGCGTGGAAGACAAGCAGGAGGCTCATCTCAAACCGTTCGCCGAGGTGAAGAGCGAAATCGAGACGAAAGTGAAGCAGCAGCAAACCGAGCGCGCGACCGAAGCGGCCGCGAACACATTGCTGAGCCTGGCGCGCACCGATGGACTCGATAAAGCGGCCGCTGCCAAGGGGCAGCCGGCGGTCACCACGGATTTCTTCAGCCGGAACGACACCTTGCCCGGGCTGGGCACGAATGCGCAATTCATGGATACGGTCTTCAACGAGACGGAGAAAGCGCCACCCGACGTGGTGCAGATTCCGCAGGGCTATGTAGTCTTCCAGTTGCTGGCGATCAAACCGCCGGCGACACCGACTTTCGAACAGATTCGTTCGAGAGTGGAGAGCGAGTTCAAGAACCAGCGAGCTGCGGTGTTGCTGCAGCAAAAGACGCAAGAACTTTCGGACCGGGCGAAGGCCGAGCACGATTTGAAAAAAGCCGCGAAAGAGATGGGCGCCGATGTGAAGACGAGCGATCTGGTTCTGCCGGACGGCCAGGTTCCAGATATCGGGTCGATGACCAATGCGAGCGCGATTTTTTCGATGAAGCCGGACGAGATCAGCGGACCGATCACGGCGGGCGGCAATGGTGTGGTTGCGCAGCTTCTGGAAAAGGAACAGCCGACGGATCAGGAATACGCGCAGAAGAAGGATGAAATTCGCCAGACGCTTTTGCAGTCGAAGGAGAACGATCTGTTCGGATTGTTCGTTGCGAACCTGCGCAAAGATATGGAATCTTCGCATCGGCTGAAAATCAATAAGGAAGAGCTGAATAACCTCACCCGGCAAACCGGGCAGGAGGGTTCGTAGCGGACGCAGTTCTAGTTCTCAGCTGCCGTTCTCAGCAGGTACTGCGAGCTGACGATTCACCCGCTGAGAAGTGAGAACCGACTGCGAATGTCATTCCCGCGCGCCAGCGGAATTCTGCTTCATCCCACCTCGCTCGCTTCGCGGGGCGGGATCGGCGACTTTGGTCCAGCGGCGTATGTGTTCGCGGATTTTCTTGCCTCGGCGCGGGAGGGTTTGTGGCAAGTTTTGCCGCTCGGCCCGCTCGGTTACGGCGATTCGCCCTATTCCTCAACTTCAGCGTTTGCCGGAAATCCTCTGCTGATCAGTCTGGAGCGGCTCGCCGATCGCGGCTGGATTGACCGCAGTCGGGTCGATGGCTTGGCCGATGGCGTCGAACCCGTGGATTATCCACTGGTGTTTCACAAAAAGCTACCTCTGTTGTTTGAAGCAGGACGCAATTTCCTGCGCTCCGCGCCGGCGAATGCCCGCTCCCGTTACGACAACTTTTGCCGGCAAAACGAATGGTGGCTCGACGACTTCGTCCTTTTCGATGCTTTGCGCGCGCGTTTCAAGCTGGAGAGCTGGAATCGCTGGCCGCGCGATCTAGCTCGTCGCGAACCGGCAGAGATGGAGAAGGCGCGCACCGACATGCGTGAAGACCTCGACGTGAGATGCGCCATACAATTTTTTTTCTACGAGCAATGGCAGGCGCTTCGATCGTATTGCGCGCAACGTTCGATTCGGGTGGTAGGCGACATTGCCATTTTCGTGAATTTCGACAGCGCCGATGTCTGGACTCATCCTCATCTGTTTCGCCTGAACGCGGAGCTTGATCCGGAAGTGGTGGCAGGCGTGCCTCCGGATTTTTTCAGCAAAGATGGGCAGCGCTGGGGCAATCCTCTTTACCGGTGGGACGTGATGAAATCGCGGGGATATGCCTGGTGGATCAACCGCATGCGCTGGGTCACGCACAATTTCGACTATATTCGTCTCGATCATTTCCGCGGATTTTCGCAGTTTTGGGAGATTCCGGCGAGCGAGCCGACCGCGATTCATGGTCGCTGGGTCGACGGACCGAAAGATGACTTATTTGTGGCGCTGCGCGAGGCGCTGGGCGGGCTGCCATTTTTCGCGGAGGATCTGGGATATATCACGTCCGATGTGAACGCGCTCCGCGAACGTCTCAAGATTCCTGGCATGGCCGTGCTGCAATTTGGGTTTGGAGATGCGGGCGCGCACAGTCACCTGCCGCACACTTTCACGACAGAAAAGGTTGTGTATACCGGAACGCATGACAACGACACGTTGCTGGGGTGGTGGGCATCGAGCGCAACCGAGTATGAACGGCAGCAGGTGGAAGCGTATTTGGGGCGCTGTGAAGATGGCGTCAATTGGGCGATGATTCGGGCTGCGTCCGATTCGGTTGCCAGCCTATGCGTGGTGCCGCTTCAGGACGTGTTGGGCCTGGGAAGCGACGCGCGCATGAACGTGCCCAGCCGCGAACGCGGCAACTGGCGATGGCGCTTTAACGCGGAGTTGTTGGGGCTGGAGCTGGCCAAAAAACTTGCCACGCTGGCCGAAGTCGGCGATCGGCTTCCTCAGCCTTTGCCGGCAGTGGTGAATGAAGAGTGGGCAGCCTGAGTGGTGTATCCTCGCTTCGAGGCACATTGACCGAATCCATTGGAGTACGATCCCGTGACCGAGCCCATCATTCGCGCCCAGGCGGTCGAAAAGTTCTATCTGCAGCCGGATGGGAATCGCATTGAAGTTATTGCGCCCGTCAATCTTGATGTAGAGCCCGGAAAAATTATTACGTTGCTTGGTCCTTCAGGCTGCGGCAAGTCGACGCTGCTGCGCATTCTGACGGGACTCAGCAAACCGTCGTCGGGCGAAGTTCTTTGGCACGGGAAGCCGATTTCGTCGCAGAACGCGGGGGTCTCCATCGTCTTCCAGAGCTTTGCTTTGTTCCCATGGCTCACGGTGATCGACAATGTCGAAGCGCCGCTTGAGGCTCGAGGAGTGCCCGCGCTCGAACGCCACAAACGCGCTTTGCGCATTCTCGATACGGTCGGTCTGGATGGATTCGAGAGCGCCTATCCGAAGGAGCTCTCGGGTGGGATGAAACAGCGCGTCGGCTTTGCGCGCGCGCTGGTGGTCGAACCTGAAGTTTTGTTCATGGACGAGCCTTTTTCCGCGCTGGACGTGCTGACGGCGGAAAACCTGCGCAATGAGTTGCTGGAACTCTGGATCAGCAAGAAGATGCCGACCAGCGCGATTTTCATAGTTACGCACAATATCGAAGAAGCCGTGCTGCTGGCGGATCGAGTGATTGTATTGGGAAGAAATCCGGCGTGGGTGCGTGCGGATTTCTCCATCGAATTACCTCAGCCCCGCGACCGAAAATCGCCGCGTTTTGTCGAGCTGGTGGATTACATCTATAAGATCATGACCCAGCCCCAACTCGCATGGGCTCTACCCGGCACTGGAGCCGCCGTGGAGAAACCCGCGCGTCAGAAATACCAGATGATTCCACACGCGCGGGTCGGGGGCATCGCTGGCCTGCTCGAACTGCTGCAGGACCGCGGAGGGAAGGAGTATCTTCACCGTCTGGCTGAGGTGCTGATCATGGACGCTGAAGACCTGCTTCCGATCATCGAGGCTTCAGTGTTGCTCGGCTTCGCCACGTTGAAGGAGGGCGATGTCGAAATCACACCGGAAGGCACGCGCTTCGCGGAGGCCGACATCCTTAGCCGCAAGATACTTTTCAGGCAGGCTGCGCTGAAACACATCGTCATTCTGCAGCAGATCGACAGCATTCTTCATGCGAAGACGGATCATTCCATTTCGCAGGAATTTTTCTACGACATTCTCGACGAGCATTTCAGCCAGGATGAAGTGGAGCGGCAGTTCGACACGGCGATGAACTGGGGACGCTACGCTGAGATCTTCGACTTCGATCGCGAATCGCATCGCCTGGTGCTCGCCGAGCCGGTTGGCGAACCGCATCCGCCAACCGCGCCGGTGCAGTCGTGAAGCGTCCGCAGCGAATTGCTTTCCGGCCGCTGGTCCGCTTCTGGTCGGTGCTGCCGCGTCCGGGCGTGGCCAGTCTGCCCGACCTGGTCATGTTTGCCGGCGGCCTGGCGCTCTTTTACGGCGTCGTGGAAGTGGGGCGGAACTGGCTCGGGCCGTTCACACCGCACGTCGAAATCAGCCGCAACCTCTCGGCCTTGCCGGTTTACGCAGGATATTCCCTCTTACGCATCGCGCTCGCTTACGTGCTGAGTTTGATCTTTGCCATTGCCTACGGATACATCGCTGCTTACCGTCCGCGGGCCGAACGGTTCATGATTCCGCTGCTCGATGTTCTGCAATCGATTCCCGTGTTGAGTTTTCTTCCGGGCGTGATGCTGGCGATGGCCGCACTTTTTCCCGGACGCCAGCTCGGAGTCGAGATGGGCGCGGTTCTGCTGATCTTTACTGGCCAGGTCTGGAACATGGCCTTCAGCTTTTACGCGTCGCTGAAAAGTATTCCGCGTGAAATGCGCGAAGCGGCCACAATTTATCGCTTTAACTGGTGGCAGCGCTTCCTTCAGATCGAACTGCCCTTCGCCACGATCGGGCTGGTCTGGAATTCGATGATGTCGGTTGCGGGAGCGTGGTTTTTCCTGATGGCTTGCGAGCAATTTGGCGACTTTCGCTTGCCCGGACTCGGATCTTATCTGCAGGCGGCGGCGGACAATGGGGATACTCGATCGATTGTTCTCGGGATTATCACCATGGTCGCCGTGATTGTGCTGATCGATCAATTTGTGTGGCGTCCGGTGATTGCGTGGGCGGAGAAATTCAAGATGGAGCAGGTGGAAAGCGCCGATGCTCCAACTTCGTGGGTGCTTGATTTTCTCCAGCGCTCGCGTGGCGTTGCGCTGTTTCGGAAGCGGGCGATTCGTCCTCTTCGCGAGCAGATGGTGAATTACTTCGCGCGCCGGCAGGAGGCTCGCACCGAAGCGACGAGCGAGAGCAAAGCGGCTTTGTGGTTTTGGCGGGTTGTGGGAACGGTGGTTCTCGTTGCGATCGCTTATGCTGTCGTGCGTGTGGTTCTTATCCTCACTGGACTGCACAGTTCCGAATTTCATCAAATCGGCATTGGCCTGGCCGCAACTTTTCTGCGTGTAAATCTCACGCTTGTGCTCGGGGCGCTTTGGACGATTCCGGTCGGAGTTGCTATCGGATTCAATCCGCGACTGGCGCGCATCGCGCAACCGCTCGCGCAGATTGCCGCGTCGGTTCCGGCGACGGCGTTATTTCCGGTGGTGCTGTTGGTTCTGATTCGACTGGGCGGAGGCCTCGGCGTCGGATCGATTGTCCTGCTGCTTCTCGGGACGCAATGGTACATCCTCTTCAATGTGATCGCCGGAGCCATTGCGATTCCCACCGACTTGAAAGAAGCCGCCAGCGTGTTCGGGATTCGCGGCTGGGAGCGTTGGCGAAAGCTGATCTTGCCCGGAATATTTCCTTTTCTCGTTACCGGCATGATTACGGCGTCTGGCGGCGCATGGAACGCGAGCATCGTCGCTGAGTATTTCCACTTCAAAGGTCAGATCTATTCGACCGTGGGCGTGGGCGCCACGATTTCGGCTGCCACTGATGCCAAGGATTTCAATCTGCTTCTTGCCAGCACGATTGCATTAGCTGCCGTCGTAGTAACAACCAACCGCCTGTTGTGGCGTCGCCTCTATCGCCTTGCCGAAACGCGATTCAAACTGGAAAGCTAAATTCTTATTGGTTATACGTGCTCGGGTCTAAGTTCCCCTGCGGGCTACCTGGGGGTTACTTAAGGAATACCATTCACAAATCCTTAACCATCCCTTCATCATGGTGCAACCAAGGCGAGGCCACAATGAGGTGTGCCAGAGTCGCCAATTGCGGATAACGAATGGCGCGGGGCGCTCGCTGAACCGCCGCTTGTGCCGGGGCTTCCGGGCTTTGCCGGGAAATTTATTCCCATGGAGCAGGCGCGCGAACTCTACCAGCGCGTCCGCGAGGCGCCGCAGGGTTTTCGACTGGAAGCGCTGCTGGCGGAGATGAAAGTACAGCTCACGGTTCAAGCGGCCGATTTCGAGCGCATCCCAAGAAAAGGCCCGCTGGTCGTGGTGGCGAATCATCCTTTTGGCGTACTTGATGGCGCGGGACTTGGAGTTCTGCTGCTACGCGCGCGGCCCGACGTCAAGATTCTGACCAACGCGCTGCTGGGCGGCATTCCCGAGCTGCACGAGCACTGCATCTTCGTCGATCCTTTTCGCACGCCTTCTTCGGCGGACAAAAATCTCAAGCCCTTGAAGCAGGCGATGGAATGGCTGCGCGGTGGTGGCGCGCTAGCGGTTTTTCCCGCCGGTGAGGTTTCGCAGTGGAATGTGCGCGAGGCACAGGTGACCGATCCCGTGTGGAATCCTGTGGCGGCACGGCTGATTCGAAAGACTGGGGCGAGCGCGCTTCCCGTATATTTCTGCGGCCGGAACAGCGTTACCTTCCAGTTATTGGGATTGATCAATCCGCGGCTGCGCACGCTTTTTCTATTGCAGGAGTTTCTGCAACAGCGCGAGAAAAACGTTGAAATTCGCATTGGCGGCGCGATTGCCTCGGCATTGATCGAAAATCTCGACAGTGATGAAGAAGCCACCGAATATCTTCGTCTGCGAACGTATCTGCTGTCATATCGCGGCCGGAAGGCGACCTCGCTGCCCACGAAGATTCGCGCAGCCATTCCGCGCAAGCCCCAAGAGGCGATTGCGGCCGAGGTTCCATCGCGATTTGTGATTGGCGATATTGGGGCGTTACCGGCGGAGCGGTTGCTGGTGGAAAATGCTGAGTTCGCGGTCTACGCCGCTCGCGCATCCGAGTTGCCGCATGCTCTGGATGAACTGGGACGCCTCCGCGAAATTACTTTCCGGGCGGCAGGCGAAGGCACGGGGCGTGCCGCCGATCTCGACCACTTTGATTCTTATTATTGGCATCTGCTGCTCTGGAACAAAGAGAGACAGCAGATTGCTGGAGCTTATCGCGCCGGAAACACCGATGAGATCATTCGCCGGCACGGAATCAAGGGGCTGTATACAAATACCGTGTTCCGTTATGACGAGCAGTTGTTTTTGAAAATTGGCTCTGCGCTGGAACTGGGGCGCTCGTTCGTACGGCTGGAATATCAGCGCCAATACGCGCCGTTACTCTTGCTTTGGAAGGGCATCGCGCGTTTTGTCGCGACTCAGCCTGAGACGCCCGTGTTGTTCGGAGCGGTGAGCATCAGCAACGAATACAGCCGTTTGTCGCGGGAGATGATTGTCCGTTATTTTGAGCAGCGAAAAGACAAAGATGAAGACGGGCGGGAGTTTGGCGACCTCATACGTGCGCGCACGCCGTTTCGCGCTCCCATGTTGCGTCGATGGGATTGCGGCGCGCTGTGCAGCGTGTTGCGCGATCTCGACGAACTGGCCGAACCGATTTCGGACGTTGAGGAAGATGGCAAGGGACTGCCCATCCTGCTCAAGCAATACGCGAAAGTGGGCGGAAGGCTCGTCGGTTTTAATCTCGACCGCAAATTTTCTGACGTCGTAGATGGGTTGGTGATCGTTGACTTGAGGCGGACTGATGCCACGGTGCTTGAGAGATATATGGGCAAAGAAGGATATGCCGGCTTCCGGCGCTTCCACCGGCTCAATTAGCGTCTTGCGGCTGACCGGTTCTCATTGTTACGGAACAATCTGCGGCAGCGACCTACGCCGTGGTCCAAATCGGCAATTGCAAAAATATCACCTCGCTTGTAATATCCTCTGCTTAAGTTTGCTGGAACGAGGTGGAAATCATGCGAAAACTTGTTCTTATGTTAAGCATTCCGTTTTTTCTTGCTCTCAACTCCTTTGCGGGAAAGAACCTGGCCGACTATCCCCTGCAGATCCAGGTCATCGAATCACATTGGCATCGGCACCGCTATCAAGGCATTGAAACCGTGGATGGATGGGGGCGCGCGGACGTCAGGAATGGCGATTCAATCCACGGCTTCGATTTTACTTACGAATCGACGGAACCCTTCCAGCGGACGATTGGCGAAGCTCATTATCTGGCAAAGTGGAAAAAAGAACCGCAAAAGATAGAGATGTTAGTCGGAGAAATCGGAAACCCCGACAAATACAGAACATATGAAGTTAAGACGAGTGTGAGAGACGATGTTTATGTGCCCGGATCGGGCGGGGCGGTTGCGGTTTCTCAGCAGGAATATAAAGATAAATGGGCGAAGAAATGAAGCCGCAAGGGCTTTTAGTTTTTTAGCCGCAGCTTTTTTCCTGATGCTCTATTCAAGATCTGCCGCGATTTGAGAGAAGGGCGGCGCTTCTCTGCCCGAAATCCAAAAGACTGCCTTTGCTAAATCTGCCCGCCTGTTAAACAATACATAGTTCGGCTGGTAGTGGTGGATGCGGTTGATTCCGCCGCGCCAGAGAAAACGCAAGGAGCCCTCATGGCCGCAACTGGAGAACTCATACGCCTCATGAACTACATCGATGACATTGCCACGACTCTGCGCCGCATCAGTGCGAGCATTCCGGCGATGACCAAGGAGGAGTGCGCACGGCTTGCCGAATATATCCGCAAGTCTGAACCAAGCTATGAGAGCGTGGTGCAGCACCTCGAGCAGGCGGGCAAGGAGTGACTGAGGTCCGCACGGTTGCTGTCATCGGCGCCGGCATCATGGGGCGAGGCATTGCGCACGCCGCGGCGCTGGGTGGGTATCGCACCATTCTTGAAGACCTTCTTCCAAACGCGCTGCGCAACGCGGAGACGGAGATCCGCGCCAATCTCGATAAAGCGGTGGAACTCGGCAAGGTCGATGCCAGCGACGCCGACGCGGCTTTTTCCCGACTGGAGTACGCCGGCTCGATTGATCAGGCCGCGCGTGATGCCGATCTGGTGATCGAGGCTGTCCCCGAGGAGATGGAATCGAAGATTGAGATCTTCACCATGCTCGACAAGATCTGCCGTCCCACGACGATTCTAGCGTCGAACACTTCTTCACTCAGCGTCACCGAAATTGCGAGCGTGACCTATCGCGCGCGGAGGTGCGTGGGCATGCACTTTTTCAATCCTGTCCACAAGATGAAGCTGCTCGAGATTGTGCGCGCGCTTGAAACCGATGACGAAACGCTGGGCGCGGTGGTCGAGGTTGGCAAACGGATGCGCAAGGAAGTGGTCGTAATCAATGAGGCTCCCGGCTTCATCACGAGCCGTATCAATGCAATGATCGGCAACGAAGCGTTCTACATGCTGCAGGAGGGCGTTGCCAGCGCGGAAGACATCGATAAAGCTCTCAAACTTGGCCTGAATCATCCGATGGGGCCGTTCGAACTTGTGGACCTCGTCGGGCTAGATACGCGGTTGCACATCCTCGAATACCTGCACAAAAGTCTGGGCGAAAAATTCCGGCCCTGCCCGCTGCTGGTGCAATACGTAAAAGCAGGAAGGCTTGGCCGGAAATCGGGACGCGGCGTGTTCGAGTATCCGGAATCGCTAAGTTCTATTAGTTGATGTCCTGTTTTGATTCCAGTTTTTTCTCCAAGCTATCCAAGTAGGTTTTCTGATTGTCGGGAGCCACGGTCTCGGCCAGTTTTACCTGGCTTGCGGCGTCGTCGAATTTACCCTGAGACGAGTAGACGCGGGCAAGTCCGACATGCACGAACCACTCGTCGGGATGCTTCTTGGCGTTTTCGCGGTAGATAGCGTATGCCTCTTCATTGTGCTTTTCGGCCTGCAACTGGCGAGCGTAGAGGTGGAGCTGCAGCGGGTTGGCGAGTTCGAGCGCTTTTTTCTGCGCGGCTTCGGCGTCGTCTTTGCGATTGAGCGCGATCAGAACCTTCGACTTGGTCATCTCGTTTTCGTAGCGGTCTTCATTCTGGATGGATTTGTTGGCATAGGTCAGCGCGTCGTCGAGACCGATTTTTTCCGTCAGCAGGTAGTTTGCGGCATCGTCCCAGCTGATCCATGTGTATTGGGAAAGGCCGCGCAGCTGTTTCTTCAGGCTGGCCTCGACCACGTCATGTACGTTGACGGAGACCTTGAACGGGACCGCCAGTTTTTCCCACTCGAGTTCAATTACGGCGGAGTCGGGCTGCAACTGGTCGAAGTCGTAGGTCAGCGCATTGTGCATATCGGCGGGCATGGGCTTGACGTTGACGCGAAGCGCATCTTCTGCCTGGTTGTAGGTGAACGATCCCCAGGAGGTTGAGTTTTTGGAAAAGATGATGGTCCATTCATCGGCGTTCGGGATCATGTGCAATCCATAGGTTCCGCTGTCGAGGGTCTTGCCCTCGATCTGGACCGGGTCGCTGAATGTGATCGTCGTATTCTCGTTTGCTCCAGCGCGCCAAACCTGCCCGTAGGGTACGAGATCACCCCAGACTTTACGATTGTTCACCAGCGGCCGGTGATAAATGATGGTGATTTCGGTAAGACCGATACGCTGCTCGACCTCGGCCCGCTGACTCTGGCGGGGCAGATCAAGCACGAACGACTGCGCCGAGGTTACGGCTGGCATGGCAGCCATCAGCAGACAGAATAGGGATGTTCGTAGGGCTGATCGAAACATGGCGGAACGCCTCCTGTGCGTGGCTTTCAATTTGCAGTTGTGGCACCGCTTTTCAAACGGGCCGCAGATCGCGGGCCCACCCCTGGTCGGCGTTTTAGACGTTTTTGCCTTGTATCGGTGAGCATGCGGGAAGCGTTATCGAGGAGCAGCCCGCACGAGAGGCGCTGAGCGCGACTCCTACGAAAGTTCTGGATTGCGAATAAGCACTCCCTGTGTGGTATATTGCTGTGCAATTTAGCACGGAGGATTTATGCGCCCACTCGGTGTCACTTTGGTTGGTTTCTACCAGATTCTGCGCGGGGTAATCGGATTCCTGTTCGGACTCGCGCTGTTGGCATTCACGGGACTCGTCGCCAAATTAGCGTCACTGGCCTCGGAAGGTAACGCGGTCCAACGCCTGGTGCATGGTCTGGGACACGTGGCTGGGTTGATCGTCATTGTATTTGCGGTAATCCACCTGATTGCGGGCTATGGTGTGTTGCGGATGCAGAACTGGGGTCGGCTGCTCACGCTTCTGTTTTGCGCGATTGGACTGGTGCTGGTTCTTCCCGGTCTTGCTCATATGGGGGTCGTTTCCCTGATCTTCGGAGCGATCAACGCGGTTTGCATCCTGTATCTGGCGATGCCGCCGATCAGACGAGCCTTCCACGCCGCGGGGAATCCGATGCGAATGGCGGCCTAGAGAAGCGTTTTGCCTGGCGGGTGACGAGGGCTTTGGGAGGGAGCGTTCGCGCCGAGGTTTTGCGCTGGCGCTTACCACTTTCGCGTTTGCGCCTTCGCGATGAGTAGAATGATTCCGTGCCAGAATCGAGTGCCCTGCAGAAAGTCGCCGAACACTTGCAGCTCTATGATCACCCGCTGCTGGCTTTTTCCGCGCGCGAAAATGGCGGCTTCATCGAAATTCTGATCGATCTGAAGAATTCGACGGTCGCAGTGCACACCTACCTACTCAGGATTCACCCTCGCGACCTCGATCATGCGCAGTTCGCGTGGAATCTGCAGCGGCAGCTCTACGACGGCCTGCACGACTATTTCATCGAAATGTTTACGCGCACACCACAGGATCGCGGGGATGGGCGCGGACCGGCCGTGGCGGGCGAAGGAAGCTAGCAGGTGTCGTTGCGCGCGCAAATCGAGAGCGAAATCCGGCAGGGTGGACCTATGCCGTTTTCGCGGTACATGGAGATGTGCCTGTACGATCCTGCGTATGGTTACTACTCTGCAAATGCCGAGCAGTTTGGGAAAGCCGGAGATTTCTATACAGCGAGCGATGTGCACGCGGTTTTCGGACGACTGGTGGCACGGCAATTTGAAGAGATGTGGCGGGCGTTGGATCGTCCAGCGAAGATAGAGATTCTTGAGCTTGGGCCTGGGCGCGGGCTTTTTGCACGTGATGTGCTCGACTGGACGAGAAAGAAATTCCCCGATTTCTTCGGAGCCGGCACTTACACATTGCAGGAGTCGTCGCCCGCGTTGCGCGCGAAACTTCGGGAAACTCTGCGTGAACATCTTGATTCGGGCAGAGCAGCTATTTCGGGGGAGCGGGGTTCGTCGATTGGCCGCGGCGTTTGCCGCACTCTGGGGGCTGAAATTCCGTTGATCGTATTTGCGAATGAGTTTTTCGATGCGTTTCCGGTCGAGATTCTCAGCGCGCGCGGCAAACTCCACATTGCTCTCGACAATGGTCACCTGTGTGAAACGTGGTTGCCGCCGCTCGCCGAGGAGATGGAGTTTCTTGACCGTTACGGCGTCCATCCAGAGACAAACGAGCGCATCGAAGCGCCGCTGCTCGCGCAAGGCTGGGCGCGGCAAATTGCGGAGTCAGTTGCACACGGTTTGCTGCTGGTTGTTGATTACGGGTATACCCGCAACGAACAACTCGCCGGCCGTTATCGCGGCACGCTCATGGCATATCGTCATCATTCGGCGAGTCCTGATCCTTACCAGGCTCCGGGCGAACAGGACCTTACCGCTCATGTCAATTTCACCGCGCTGGCTGCGGCATGCGAGCAAGCTGGCATGCATTGCGAAAAGCTGCTCACGCAATCGCAGTTTCTGATGGGCATTGGGGAGAGCAATCAGTTTGCCGACGCATTCGAGGACTGCCGTGTTCCGCAAGAGCGGGCGAAAGTGGCCCTGCAACTGAAGCACCTGGTTACGCCGGTTGGCATGGGAGAGAATTTTCAGGTGCTGATCGCCAGCCGCGCAGTCGATCGCGGGAGGGTCGAAGCTCTGAGCGGTATGAGGTTTGGGAGAAGTTCTCAGTTCCCGGTTGCCAGTTCCCGGTAAAAGCAGGTTCCCCCAAAGTACCACGTACCAAAGGTATGCACCATTTTCGCTGCATTTAACATTCCTGAAATATCTTTGCAGTAAACTACAGAAACGATGAGTTCGCCTCGGGTTTCTCGTTTTGCGTTGCCCCTGCAGGTGGCCGCTGTGTGTTACCGGAGGGCGAATCCGCATGTCGAGTTCTTGCTGGTGCACACCAACGGCGGCAGCAAGTGGACGTTTCCCAAGGGAGCTCCTGAACCTCGGCTATCGCACAGCCAGGCCGCCGAGCGGGAAGCCAGAGAAGAGGCGGGCGCCATCGGCATCATCGAGCCTCGACATTTCCATATATACGTTCACTCGAAGGGCGTTTTCTGGCAGCCGGGCGGCGTGCAGGAGTATGTGGTCAAAGCGTTTCTGATGGAGGTCCGGCAGACGCGTCAACCGGACGAGGACTATCGCAATCCTACATGGTTCGACGCGGAGAAAGCGCGCGTCATCCTGGCCAAGGGCCGCGAAGTGAAATACGCCCACGAACTGCAGACGGTGATTGACCGCGCGCTGGAACACATCGGGACGTCGCGCATGGCGACGGCCCGGTAAGCGCAGCGGACCAGTCACCTCTACCCTTCTTTCGTCCGCTATATAAAATAGAGATACCCATGATTCAACTCTCCGGCGCCGGCAAGCGCTATGGCCATAAACTTCTGTTTGAAGACGCCGACTGGCTGATCACGCCGGAATCGCGCATCGGCCTGGTGGGAGCGAATGGCACCGGCAAGTCGACTGTCATGAAAATTCTGGCCGGAAGCGAGTCGCTCGACTACGGCACCATCTCGCGGGCCAAAGGCATTACGACCGGCTATCTTCCGCAGGATGGCCTGACCATGACGGGTCGCACGGTTTTCGCCGAGTGCATGTCCGTATTCGACGAACTTCATGCCATGGAAAAAGAAATGGAGTCGCTGACGCGCAGCATGTCGGAGCTTGACCACCAGAGCGCCGAATACTCCAATGTAGCCGACCGATATCAAAGGCTGGAACACGAATTTGTCGCACGCGATGGGTACACGCTCGAGGCGCAGGTCGGGATGGTGCTGACGGGCCTTGGTTTTCACCGCGATGATTGGATGCGGCAGACCGATGAGTTTTCGGGAGGCTGGCAAATGCGGCTTGCGCTCGCCAAGCTTCTGCTGCAGAAACCAAATCTTTTGCTGCTGGACGAGCCGACTAATCACCTTGATCTCGAAGCACGCAACTGGCTCGAGGAGTATCTGACGACTTATCCCTATGCTTTTGTGCTGATCTCGCACGATCGATATTTTCTGGACATTACCGTCGAACGCATCGTGGAAATCTGGAACAAGAAGATGCACTTCTACTCCGGCAACTACGATCAATATCTGGCTGCCAAGAGCGCGCGCAAGGAGCAGCTCGAGTCGGCTTACAAAACGCAGCACGACCGCATCGAGCAGCTCGAAGTGTTTATCAACCGCTTTCGCTACACGGCGACGAAGGCCAAGCAGGTTCAGAGCCGCATTAAAGAGCTGGAGAAGATGGAGCGGATCGAGATTCCCGAGGAAGAGAAGACGGTACACTTCTCGTTTCCGCAGCCAAAGCCGAGCGGGCGCATCGTGGCCGAGTTCACGAACGTCGCTAAAACCTACGGCGAGCGCGGAATCGGCGAGCACAAGGTCTTCGACAAAGTGAATTTCATGATCGAGCGCGGCGAACGCGTTGCGCTGGTCGGAGTGAACGGGGCGGGGAAGTCGACGCTCATCAAACTGCTCGCCGGCCAGGAGCCGCTGAGCGGCGGCGAATACAAGCTGGGCCACGAGGTTCATCTCGACTACTTCGCGCAGGACCAATATAGGGAACTCGATCCGGAGGCGCGGATCCTTGACGATCTGGGTGAACTCTCGAGGGCTTCGACGCAAACCGAGTTGCGCAGCCTGCTAGGCTGTTTTCTTTTTTCGGGCGACGATGTCTTTAAGCGGATTGGTGTACTTTCCGGAGGCGAGCGCAATCGCTATGCGCTGCTGAAGATGTTGCTGCATCCCGCCAATTTTCTGCTGCTGGACGAACCCACGAACCACCTCGACCTGCGCGCCAAGGACGTATTGCTGGAAGCTTTGATGAAGTACACAGGAACGGTGGTGTTCGTTTCACACGATCGCTATTTCATCGACAAGCTGGCCACGCGCGTGTTCGAGATCGGCGATGGCCGGGTAGAGATTTATCCGGGAAATTATGAAGATTATCTGTGGCGGAAGCAGCAGCCAGTTGCCACTACCCTTCTGCCAGTGAGTTCTCAGTTCCCGGTTCTCAGTTCTCGGTCGCAACCCGACGGCCCGAACGGCGATGGAGTTGGCGCGGGTTCGCTGGCCGTCGAGGCGAAGGCGAAGCGGCTGAATCCAATCAAGCGCCAGCAGATCGAAGATCGCCTGCACGAAGTGGAACAGGAGATTGCCCGCGCGGAAACCGAAATTGCAATGTATGAAACTCAGCTGCAGAATTTTGTCAGCGCGGAGGAAACGCAGCGACAGACGCAGGAATTGGCTGATAAGAAAGATGCGCTGCAGAACCTCATGAATGACTGGGAGGAGCTCTCAGGGTCGCTGCAATAGATCTAGAAATTCTGGTCAGATGTATGGCCAGCAGCGGCCTAGCCGATCTTTCGCAGTTGGGCACTTCTGGGCCGGTTAAGTGCTTTGGAATCAGTTGAGGCTATCGAAAGGTCTTCACCACAAACGCGCCAACTAACGGGCGATCTCGACCTCGATTTCGTTACTCTCTTTTTGCGCAGTGAGGCGCGGTGGCGGCTGGCTCGGCAACTCCAGTCGCAGCTTCTCGATGAGCAGCTTGGTGTCGGAGGAAGGTTGGGTGTAGCGCGGCAGAATCAACCACCGTTGATCGACGGTCGGAATCCAGACGTCGATCATTTGGATTTCTGCCAACTTCTCGAGCACCGCCGTAGGCGTCAACCCCGGAGCGTGCGGCAGTAGGCGATGCTTGAGGGTGATCTGCAAGCAGTAGGCGAGAAAGGCGATCAGAATGTGCGCGTCGGCGCGATGTTCCAATTGATGGTAGATGGGGCGTATGGCGAGGTCGCTCTTGAGCGATCGAAAAACCGATTCGATCTGCGTCAGCTGCACGTAGCGCGCCCACAGCACGCTGGGATCTCCAGCGGTCAGGTTGGAGCGCAGCAAGTAGTGTCCGTCACGCCATTCCGCTTCCTGGAGCTTTTTCTTGTCCCCATGAAACTGGAATGTCTCCCGCGTTACCTCCTGGTCTTCCCCGGGCACTTGCACGTGCACGAACTGAAAAGCGCGGCCCGCTGCCGATTTCGCGGCACCCAAGCGCATCAGCAACTGGTCGCGGGAAGGAAGGCTTCGGCGCATGGCCCGCAGCTTTCTGAATAAGCGGGCCAGACGCTTGCGGCGCATGGCCGTCTCTTTGGCTTGTCTTCCTGCACTCTTGGCCAACACATAGAGTTCGCCTTCCTGCTCAAACAGTTTCACCTCCACCGACTCTCGCACCTTCTGCCAGGGCAGATCCAGCCACTTCTTTTCGTACTGTTGAATCTTGCCTTTCGGAGTTCCGACCAGATAGAAGATTTCGCGTGCCGGATCCCGCATCTCCCGCAAAATCTCTTCGCTCGGAATGCCGCGGTCCATCACCCACATCCGTTTTGCTTTTCCATAAGTCTTCTCGATCTTGTCCAGAAAACCGCGGAGCGTGGCGCGATCACTGGTATTGCCATCCATCACTTCGTAGGCCAGCGGGAAACCATCCGTGGTGATCACCAAGGCAATCACCACCTGTAAACAGTCCGTCCGTTGATCGCGACTGTGACCGTACTTGGCCTTGGGGTTCTCTTCCATCGCGCCTTCAAAGTACGTGCTCGTCAGGTCGTAGAGAAGCACTTCGAATTCCGCGTGAAACAGATCGGCCCACTTCTGGCGCAGCCACAGAAACAGTTCCTGCTTATGTTCCAGCACCCGGTCCAGACAGCGATACAAGCGATCCTTCTCGGCCACAGCAAAATCCGTTCCCAGCAGTACATCCATGGCCGTGCTCAGATACCACTGCCGATGCACGCGAAACTCGCTGCCTGGATCCAGCAGTCGATTCACCACCAGCAGTTGCAACACTTTTTCCCAAGCCACGTCTTCTCGCGATCCCGCCAGGCGAGCGTCCCAAAACTCATGCAGGCCCAGTTGCCGCCACAACTCGCACGCCAACCAGCAACTCCCGAAAACGCGAGGCCGCCGCAGTTCGAGGCCGCTCACTTTCACCTGCAGACTGTCGACGGCATCGACGGGAATCTCGCGGTCGTCAGGAAACAAACTCAGGTTGGCATACTCTTGCTGCTCTTCATCGAACACCGACAGCGTCTTGCGCCAGGCCGCTTGCTGTTCGTCGTTGATCTCGCCGAGATAGACAACGGTTCGCTGCACCGTCTTGTTGGAAGCGAGGCGATGGTTTTCTACGATGCTGAAGTAGCGATGATCCTTGCCGTCTTTTTTGCGGTGGATGCTGCGCAGAAACATGACAACCGCAGAGTGCCAGATCTCCGTCCCCAAAGGAAGGTACTTGGTCTTCACTCTGCCGTTTTTCAAATGCCAACGATGAAAACGCAAGACTTAAGCACGAAGATCATCACAAAAAAGCCGAAAAATGTCCGCAACTGCGAAAGTTGGGCTATCCGCCCGCTTTCAACTCCTGGAGCACCTGGCGGGCGATTTCCTTCAGCGTTTCGAACACTCCCACACCCTGGAAGGCCACGGCTTCTACCACGGGCTCGTTTTTCTTGCGCAGTTCTTTGGAGAGCGCGTCTACGGGCAAGACGTTGGGCAGATCGCGTTTATTCAGTTGCAGCACGTAGGGAATCTTATTGAAGTCGTAGCCGTGTTCTTTAAGGTTCGACATCAGGTTGTCGAGAGCTTCGACATTGGCGTCCATGCGCTCCTGTTGGGAATCGGCTACGAAGACGATGCCATCCACGCCGCGGAGGATCAGCTTGCGGCTGGCGTCGTAAAAGACCTGTCCGGGAACGGTGTAGAGGTGGATACGGGTCTTGAAGCCCCGGACCGAGCCCAGATCGAGAGGAAGGAAGTCGAAGAACAGGGTTCGATCGGTCTCAGTGGCGAGCGAGATCATCTTGCCCTTCTGCTGCTCGGCTGTTTTTTGGAAAATGAACTGCAGGTTCGTCGTCTTGCCGCCCAACCCGGCACCATAGTAGACGATCTTGCAATTGATCTCACGCGCTGCGAAGTTGATGAAACTCAAAAGGTTTCCTCAGAAACTCCAGCGAAAAAGGTCTGGCAAACCACTCCCTCAACACGCCAGCCCCTCGCTATACATCCACCTGACGACAGTATCGGTTACTGCTGGTTTTTATACCACACCGGAAGGCTCTGGCGCAGGTTACCCATGTTACTAAACAACGACCCCAACTCACCGTGGGCTCAAATGGTTAGGCGATCCGCGGCGCTATCGCGGGGTGGGCAAGGGATAATATCCGTCTTTCGCATAGACCAGTACATGTTCACGGCGCACTTGCACCTCGATCTGACGATATCCGCCGATGCCCTTGCTGGTATAGCCGAGCGTGTACTGGTTGCGTGCGTCTCCGATGGCCGCAGCGTAAGCGCGTTCGATATCGGCCTTGGTCAACTCGGCATAGACTTTGCCTCCGCCGGTGGCCGAGACATATTTCGGCAGAATGTCGCTGTAGCCCATCAATCCGTTCGTCTTCGGCAGATGGATCCGCTGCAGACGATCGTAGATCGGGATGGCCGCGCCTTCGACTCCAACCGCGTACACCGTGATGTTCTGGGTGAGCAGGACTTTTAGAGTGTCCCGATAGCTGGCAACGGAGCCCTGCTCGCGACCGTCGCTGATGATGAAGATGATCTTCCGCCGATCCCGGGGCTGTTTGGAAAGGTCGCGCGCCGCCTGAAGGATCGCATCATTCAACACATGAGCGGTTTTTGGAGGGGTGTAAACTGGCGAAACGGGCATATCCACTTCGTTGCCATTGATGATCGGCCCCTGAGGACCAAGGGGGCCGCTGTTGACGGGAGGCCCATTATTCTCGCCGCTATATTCCCGAACCTCGTTCAGGGCCACGGTCAGTTCTTTGCCAATATTGGTGAAATCGGCCACCTGGCCGACCGTTGTGCTGTAGGTATAGATGGCAACGCTATCGAACTGGCTGAAGGATCCCTCGAGGGCTGACAGCGTTGCCTGTATCTTCTTCAAACCCACGTCCGGCATTCCGGTATCGATGACGACGGCGGCTGACAGCGCAAAGGGATCACTGGTAAAGAACTTCAAGGTTTGAGGCTTGCCATTTTCGAGGACCGAAAAGTCTCTCGGTTGCAAACCGCTGATCAGGCGTCCGTTCGCGTCTTTGACCATCACCGGGACCAGGACCAGGTTGGTGCTCGCATGGAAGGTATAGAGTTCAGTTCCGGTGTCTTGAGGCACGCTGCCCGCAGGTACGGTCTTGACGGGAGGCATCGGCGGCGGGGATGCAAGCTGATTCGTCGCATCTGGAGCGGTGCGGGGAATATCCCTTGAACTGGAGGTTCCGCCGGTGTCGCCAGCCGGAGGGGTGTTAGCGGTGTTATCTTGGTCTGCGTCCGGCCGCGGACTCGGAGGGGGCGGTGGTGGGACTGGGCGGATCGCCGATGGAGCGTCGGGAATGTCCTGAGACGACTGTTGCTGTGCCGCCAAGGCGCCAGTGAGCATCAAAATCAGCCCTACAATCAATATCCCACTACTTTTCCTGGCCATGACCGGCTCCTCGATCGTTGATCGTCCCGCTATCGCGCTTGCTTGCCGCTTTTCACTCATTCAGATGCCCAGCCGCGCCGGTTTGGTGCATCTAACCGTTACGAGCCCTTACAGGATAGACTAGCAAAGTCTCGAGATAAATACGCTAATGGCAAAATTACTTTATAAACCGCTTCTGGCCGGGGGCCGAGCTTCGGCAATGTTTGTCTTGGCGGCCGCTTTGGCGACGACGGCCATGCTGACGATATCGTCGCTTCCCGCCGTCGCGCAGAATTCGCCGGATTCTACGAACTCGGCGCCCGCCGGTCCGCCCGATTACAACACTGACCAGCCGCCGGAACCGTCGCAAAGCCCCTCGCAGGACCAGACCGTTGGAACCCTGAAGGTGAACGTCGAGGTCGTGCAGCTGTTTTTCAACGTCAAAGACAAGCACGGCGCGCTGATTCCCCACCTGAATAAAGACGACTTCCAACTGTTCGAAGATGGCAAGCAGCAGACGATCAAGTATTTTAAGGCCGAAACCGATTTACCGCTGACCCTGGGAATTCTGATCGATTCGAGCGGCAGCCAGATGCGCGTGCTCGATATGGAAAAAGAAGTGGGAGGGTCCTTTCTCGAAAGCATCCTGCGTCCCAAGGACGAAGCTTTTGTGATCAGCTTCGACATCGACATCACCCTGCTGCAGGATTTCACCAATTCGGTCAGCCGGCTGAGGCGTGCGCTGAATGAGGCCAAGATCAACACCGGCGGAGTGAGTTGCGCGGGAGGTCCGATTGGCCCGCAAGGTCCGATTCCGTGTTCTTCGACTGGTCCGCGAGGGACCGCGCTTTATGACGCGGTGTACCTGGCATCGCACGACGAACTCAGCCATGAAGTAGGCCGCAAGGCGATGATCCTGCTAACTGACGGGCAGGACGAAGGCAGCAGACTCAAGATCAAAGACGCAGTCGAGGCCGCTCAGAAGGCGGACGCGATCTGCTATGTGCTGCTGATCGCCGATCGAGGTTTCTACGGGCTCGGCAGTTTCGGCTACTCGGGCGATTCGGATATGAGAAAGCTTACGCAGGAGACTGGCGGTCGCGTCATCGAAGTTGGCAACAAGGTTGACAAGCTTCGTCAGGCTTTTGACCAGATTGCCGAAGAGCTGCGAAGCCAGTACAACATCGGCTACACGCCCACCAATACGGCCCGTGACGGCTCGTTCCGCAAGGTCGAGATCAAACCGAAACAGGGAGACTACAAAATTCAGGCGCGGAGCGGTTACTACGCCACGCCGCTGCCCGAGCAATAGGACTTGCATGGGATACGTGGCGGATGCCCTGCCGTCACGGCCTATTGGGCGTAAAGTTGGGCGTATTTTTCGCTGCGGCGATCTCAAATGCTCAATGCACCTGTGCGAAGTCTTCCGCCACAAAGAATTGCCCGCCCTGTTCCACGACCCCGATTCCGATTGAATCCATATCGCGGTCGAGAATGTTGGAGCGATGCGCGGGCGATTTCATGAATTGCGCGTGGACGAAATCGGGCGTTGGTCCCTGAGTTACATTTTCCGAGAGCCAGGTGAAACGCAATCCCGTCTGTTTCACACGCGCCGAGAGGCTTGGCTCTCCCTCGAACCAATGCTGCGCAGAACCGTGCTCGGCCATGACCTCGGCGTGACGGCGCGCTGCTGCGGCTAGCGAGTCGTTCCACCGCAGCGGAGGCAATCCTTGAGCGCGTCGCGCCTCATTGACAGAGGAGAACAGTTCCCGCTGCGCCTGGGATACCGAAGTCTCGCCATAAGCCGACCAACAAAGCATGATTCCCACCATCGCCACAGCTGCGAGCCGGGTACTGATTCGCATGATTACCTCCGGGGGGAATTGCGAGACGACGTTGCCACACAACAATTCCCGCACAATGAATAGAACCCGGCGAAGCGCTTGGGTGCAAGTTACGAACGTCGTTTAAGCACTGAACGAATTTTCCGTGGCCCTTCCTGTTCGATGGCGGCTCGGGAAACGGCGTCTATCGTGTGCAAACCCGTATCCCGGACGCGAGTTGCGTGAGCGCGTTTACTGGCGAAAATGAAGGGGTTAACGGCGATTAGGATGCTATTGATAGCCAATGCCAGGGAATGGCTATTTCCGCTTGGGCCGATTCTTGACTGGAATCACGAATTTCAATCCCGACCAAACGTCGGTTACGGCACAGACTTTGATGTCTACAAGACCGGCGTCGAGTCCGCTCTGGCGAACCAAATCTTCGATGAGGTCAGTGGCAACTCCAGAGCTTTTCTTCGGCCACGAGATCCACAACATGCCAGCGGGGGCAAGGGCATGGGCAGCGGTCAGGATTTCAAGTTGCAGATGGGCGCGCGATTTGACGAAAAGGAAGATGAAATCGAGGTCGCGATTGGCATCTCCGTCGATCGCCAGGATCTGGCATTTGCTGAGCGCGCCGCGCAATTCGCGCTTCACGTCATTGGGCACGCGCAACAGGGCGACACGGTAATCGTCCTTGAGGCCTAGTTTCTTGGCGAGAGGGGTTCCCGAATATCCCGGCATAACGAAGAAGAATAGACGAAAGCGCGAGGAATTGGACGGTCTTCGAGGCGAAGCGTGAATGGGGCGGCGCTATTTGCTGGGCGCGTAGTATCCCTTGCGAGTGCGCACCTTGAGACTTTTATCCTTATCGTCTTGTGCGAGGATTTCGATCGTTCGGTAGCGTCCATCGGCGATGAAGTTTTCAGGTTTGTACGAGATCGCGTATTGGCTGCGCAACTCCTCCTGAATGGAGAGGAACGCGTCTGAAACATCGCGCATCTGGAAGGGAAAAAACGAGCGGCCGCCGGTTGCTTCCGCGATGCGCTCGAGAACCTTATCACCTTTGCCCTTCATGCCGCTGATATTGGTGCTGATGGTGTAGACGATCACCTCGGCCCGGGTTGCCATCTCGATGGCTTCTTCGCGGGTGACGTGGCTGAGGTTATCTTCGCCGTCGCTCAACAGAATGATGGCGCGGCGCACGGGACCGGTTTGGGGCTGCTTTAGCAATTTGTCGCGGCACGCATAGTACAGTGCGTCATACATCGCGGTGCCGCCGCCGGCCCGCAAAACTCGCACGCCAGCCGAAAGGGCCTCGGTGTTATCGGTAAAATCCTGTGTGACTTCAGGCGTGGCATCGAATCCGATCACAAAAGCTTTGTCATAGCCGGGACGGATGATGGAGTTCAGAAATTCGATGGCTGCCTCTTGCTCGAATTTGAAACGGTCGCGGACCGAGTTGCTGGCGTCAATCAGCAGCCCCACCTGCAGGGGAAGATCGGTCTCGCTGTGGAAGCTGCGCAACTCGGCGGGCAGTCGATCGTCGATGACCTTGAAGTCGCTTTCCTTCAGATCCTTGATGTAGCGCCCGTGCCGGTCGGTAACGGTGAAGACCACGCGAACTTCGTTGACCGTCTTGGTGATGGTGGCAACGGACTCGTCAGGCTCCGACTTTTCCCCATTGCTGCCTGACGGCGCCAGGGCCGGCTTGGCTGCAGCCGGAGTCGCCGAAGCGGTCGCCGGGCCGGGGGCAGGCATTGGCTGGGATTGAGCAGAAGCCGGCGCAGCAGCGCTGGGTGATCCACTCGATGTTGCCGCCGGGGCCGCCGTTTGAGCGGAAGCAGTCCGGACCGCCGGGCTGGCGAGCAAACCAACCAGCAGACAAGAAACAGCCAGAAGCAGGAAAATGCGCGATTTCATCAGAACGACTTGATCAGCGTTGATTTGTTTCATTATAAACCGCTTCCGGGGCTGGGATGCCGGTTCGTTCTTTGATTCTCCCGAGATTTTTCGACTTAATCATTAATTCTTAATCCTTACGAGAATCTCTAACGGGAATCCTTACGAGCCGGATTTTGTCCGCAGACCTTCCTGTCGAGCATTTTCCAGGCTATGCAGAAAGTTCTCCAGTTCCTTCGGTAACTGGCTCGAGAACTTGAGCGCTTCTTTGGTCCGGGGATGAGCCAGTTCAAGCGTCGCCGAATGCAGGAAATTTCGACCTAACGTCAGGGTCGCGGGCATGCCGGCGGCACGGCGTTTATTCGACTGCGACCGCAATTCAGCCGGCGCGCCGTACAGCGCATCGCCCACGACCGGATGTCCGAGCGACGACATGTGGACGCGAATCTGGTGGGTGCGTCCCGTTTCGATCTTGAGTTCGACCAGCGCAAACTTGCCATAGGGCGAGTCGATTTTGCGTTGCACAACATAGTGCGTGACGGCGTCGCGGCCGCCGAAGCCGCGTGTCGTCATCCGCGTGCGGCGCTGGGAATGGCGGCTGATGGCGCTTTGAATGGTGCCGCGATCCTGTTTTGGCCAGCCATGTACCAGCGCAATGTAAGTCTTGTGGACTTCGCGCTCGCTGAACTGCCTGGCCAGACGGCGGTGTGCTTCGTCGTTCTTGGCCACAACCATCAGTCCGCTGGTGGCGCGATCCAGGCGGTGCACGATCCCTGGACGGAGATCTCCGCCGATTGCCGAAAGCGTTTTGAAGTGATGCAGGAGCCCGTTGACCAGCGTGCCGCGATTGCGCGCGTCGTCGGTGGCTCCAGCGCCGGCGTGGACCATCATGCCCGCCGGTTTATTGACGATGGCCAGGTCGTCGTCTTCGTAGACGATATCGAGCGCAATCGCTTCGGGAAGCGCGCGCAGCGGTGGAGCTTGCGGCGGACCGGCCACCGTGATCTGTTCCGCGCCATTGCCTTTAAGACGCAGCGAAGCCTTCGCCGCGGCTCCATTTACGAGCACCTCGCCTTTTTCGATGAGCTGCTGGATGCGGGCCCGGCTGACCTCGGTGTGGTTGATGTCAGATAGTTGCGTCGCCAGATATTGGTCCAGGCGCTGGCCGGCGGCTTCTAGAGATGCGGTCAGAGTCAGGGGATAAGCCAGCGGGGAATCGATCATTAAGGATTCAGCATTCAGTACTCAGCAAGTAAGTGCAAGCAGAATTTGCGCAGAGTTCCAGGCACTACAGCGTTGAGCCAGATTTCTGTGTTCGGAGCGGCGCCGCAAGGGGAGCATTGCTTTTCAGCCACCAGATCAATCCGCCGGCGATGACCAGAAAAATTGAAATCAGCTGCGTTCCCGACATCATGCCGCCAAAGACCACTCCGCGTCCGGGATCGTCGCGCAGAAACTCGATGAAATAGCGCTCAATTCCGTAGAGAATCATGAAGCTAGCCCAGATCTGTCCATCAAACTTTTTCCGGCCAAGCAGCCACGTCAACAGCAGAAAGTTGAAGAACTCGGCGGCGGCCTCGATCAGTTGTGTCGGCTCGATCCTGACGCCGAGCGGAGTTCCACTCACGGAATTTGCCAACGGATTGGTAAAGATCACACCCCAGAAATGATTGGTTGGCTTGCCGTAACAGCAACCGGCCGAAAAGCAGCCGAAGCGTCCGAGGACATGGCCAAAGGCCAGCCCGGGCGCGAATCCGTCGGTCGTGCGCAGCACCGGCATGTGATGACGCCGCATGTACCACGCCGCCATCAGCAGGGCGGCAATCAGGCCGCCGGAAAACACGCCTCCCGCCTGCAGCGTATTGAGACTGAAAATCTCGCGCCAGTTGTTGGTGTAGGTGCTCCAGTCATTGACGATGTAAAGGACTTTTGCTCCGATAATTCCGGCGAGGACGACGAGAATGCCGAGATTCCACGCGTCGTCTCCGTTGATGCCTTGTTTCTCAGAGTTCCGCACACTGATCCAAAGGCCGATGAGCACGCCGGAGGCAACGAGAACGCCGTAGGTCGGCAGGTAGAAACTGCCAATGTGAAAGAGTTGAGGAAACACGTTAGTTTAGATGCTCCAAATGCAGCTAAAGGTCTTCTAGGGAGAGTCTAGCAGGAATATGGTTGAGGGAGCGACGGGCGCCTCAGCCCGTCGAGGTGAAGCGAACCTGATCACTAATGACCGGTGAGCGATAAGCTGCGAGTAAAAAGCAAGCCGACCCACTGGGCCGTGTGGTGGGCCGAGAATGAACCCGTCTCAGACGGTGGGAACCCGCCGCGACCCATTAGGCTTTTCCGCATGGCGGAACGTAGCACACAGGATCTTTTTGCGAGTCGAGTCCCCGTTCATTCGGCATTGGTTCAAAAATCGGTTACCACCAACACCAACTCCGCAGGTCGGCTTTCACATGTGATGCTAGGAAACCACGGTGAGATTGGCAAGAGGGAAATGCAAAATAGTTGGCAGGAAGTTTGCTAGAAGCGCTGTTATGAACGTGATCTTAATTTCAAATATTAATGAATCGCAGGTTACGATCGATTCATCCCGTGCGCCGCGTATCTTGCAAAACTTCGTCGAGCGCGCTCGCCAGTTTGCTGGCCCGCTGCTGCGCATCGGGAGAGGGCTTCTCAAGCCGGCGTTTCAGCAGATGATATTCATCCGCGATATTCAAAGCCGCGAGCACCGCCAGCCGCACTGAATCGACTGTCGCCGTCTGCTCTGACACGGCGCGCATCTTGCCGTCGACGTACTCGGCGAGTTTCAGAATGTAATCCGCGTCAGAGCCGCGCAGGTTATAAACCTGGTCGAAGATTTCAACGCGCACGCTGCCGTTCGCGTTGTTCAGCACATCAGTCGGCGGTTGTTTGCTTGCAGTGGCCATATCACTCCCGGGCGAATTATTTTCCGCGCATCACTTGCCGTCTGGCGACTGTTGCCGGACGGAATGTCGATGCCGCTCAGCTGGCCGCCTGCTCATGAGTCAGGCTGTCCATCTGGCCTAACATTTTCTCGACACGACTGCGAATATCTTCGCGATCCTTGCGCAGCTGCACCAGTTCGCGGCGCATGGATTCGTTTTCTTCTTCGCGCTCTTCCAGTTGCTCGCGCAGCCGCTTCACGTCGCGCTCGGCGGTTGCTCGTGCTTCTTTCGCGGCCTTGTACAACTCTATGGTGCGATAAACTTTCTCTTCCAGCGCCTGAAAATCTTCAGCCGGAACCTCGGCAGATACCTCTTCCACGGGTTTCACAGACATGGGACGACTCGCTTTCGGAAAGTTGCAGCGTTGAGGCGAAGTATAGCGCAGTTGGCTGTGAATTTTACGCTACATTCGTGCCAGTTTTCCCAGACGCGCGCCGCTTCGTCCAGTGTCTCAGGCTTCTTGCAGAAGGCGAAACGTACCTGTTGGGATCCGTCCTTCGGATGCTTGTAGAAACTTGATCCGGGCACGCAGGCAATGCCGACGTCTTTGACCAGATGCGCGGCGAACTCGACATCGCTTGCGAAACCGAAGGCGGTTATGTCGGTCATCACGTAATACGCGCCCCGCGGCTTATAACAGCGGAAGCCAGCTTTTTCGAGCGCCGGAATCAGATGGTCGCGCCGCGTGCAATAGCGTTCGGCGAGTTCGTGATAGTAACTCGCCGGCAAGCTTAACGCTGCGGCTCCGGCCTCCTGCAACGGGGCGGGCGCGCCGACGGTCAAGAAGTCGTGCACCTTGCGGATGGCGTTGGTAATCGCAGGAGGCGCAACTGCCCAACCGACGCGCCATCCCGTAACGCTGTAGCTCTTGGAAAGACCGTTGATGGTGATGGTGCGATCGCGCATACCATCGAGGCTGGCGATGGAAATGTGTTGTGATCCGTCGTAAAGAATGTGCTCGTAAATGTCGTCGGTGATGCAGAGCACGTTGTATTCAACGCACAGGTCGCGAATGAGTTCCAGTTCTTTTCGGCTGAATACCTTGCCGGTGGGATTGTTGGGCGTGTTCAGGATGATTGCTTTGGTGCAATGTTGGCCGGTCTGGTGTTTGAAGGCCTCGCGTAATTCCTGCTCGTCGAACGTCCACTCGGTTCCGCGGTCTCCATGGGGCGCCTGTGGAGGACGGAGACTGACGAAGCGCGGCTTGGCTCCGCTGAGAATCGAGTCGGGACCATAGTTTTCGTAGAACGGTTCGAAGACCACGACCTCGTCTCCTTTGTTGCAGACGGCGAGCAGCGTGGCGATCATCGCCTCGGTCGAGCCGCAGCAGACGACAATTTCTTTTTCGGGATCGACCTCGATGCCCTGCCACTCTTTCATTTGCCGAGCAATCGCGTTGCGCAGACTTTTCGCGCCCCAAGTGATGGCGTATTGATTCACGTCGGCGGCGATGGCTTCTTGCGCAGCGCGCTTGATTTCAGCGGGCGCCGAGAAATCGGGAAATCCTTGGGCCAGATTGACTGCTCCATATTGCATGGCCTGCCGGGTCATCTCGCGAATCACCGACTCGGTAAAATGCTCAACCTTGTCAGAGAGAAAGTGCTTGGAATGGGCCGAAACTGGGGTCATGGGAGGTAAGGCTAGCACAAATTGAAAATGGTCCAACAAAACGACCATAGTATGTTATGATGACCACAGAGAAATGCCATGCAGGAAATTGCCATCTCGGAATTCAAAGCCAAGTGCCTGGCCGTGCTGGAGCAGGTTCGCGCCACGAAAAAGCCAATTCGGATCACCCGGTTTGGTAAACCAGTGGCCGAAGTCGTTCCGCCGACGGCGGTAGAGGATCGTAAGGCGTGGATCGGGTCGATGAAGGGCAAGATGAAGATTACCGGGGACATCGTCTCTCCGGCAACCGATGAGGATGAGTGGGAGGTTTTGCGCGATTGAGACTGCTGCTCGATACGCACATCTGGTTGTGGAGTTTGGGCGAACCCAGACGGATTGGGAGAGGACTTTTGGTTCAGCTCAAAGACCAGGACAACGAACTTTGGCTCTCGCCTATGAGCGCCTATGAGGCGCTAACGTTGTACTACAAAGGCAGAATTGAGATTGCCGGAGACCTGTCGGATTGGCTGGCGCGGGCGACCGCCGGTACCCGCGAAGCTCCGCTCACCCACGAGATCGCGTTGGCCGCGAGGCGGCTCTCCATGCATCAGGACCCTGCAGATCGAATTCTAGCCGCCACAGCCGAAGTCTTAGACCTGACGCTGGTCACGGCAGATGAACGATTGCTGGGATTGGGAACGATTCGAACGATGGCCAACCGCTGATCGGCTAGAGTTTTGTCCCCGCATGAACGCAGCGCCCTCATGGGACAACCGATAATTCCTATGCCCGCTGCGTGCCGCCGAGCCCTTCGAGCGCCTTAATAATCTGCTCTGCCCACAGCGCCACTTCATCATCGCGCAAGGTGCGGTCGAGGGATTGGAGTTTGGCCCGCATCAGTATCGAATACTTGCCCGCGCCAACTTTTTCGCCGCGAAAAATTTCTACCGGAACAAAACTGCGCAGCTCGGCGACGCCTAATTTGCTGACGCTCTGATGAATTTTCTCGAACTCGACGCTGTCATCAAAAACGAAGGAGAAGTCGCGCTCGACGGCGGGGAAGCGCGGCAGCGCTTCGTAGCGTACTTGCTGCAGATCGTGCTGGTAGAGCCGGTCAAGATAGAGTTCGGCGATGAAAACGTCCTGCCGCAGTTTGCGGGCCGCGGCCACGTCGGGATGAATCTGGCCAAACTGCGCGACCGTTGCGCCATCCATCAGCGCCCGCGCCGAGCGTCCGGGATGGTAGTAATCGGCGGTTTGCCCATCGTAGTAGAGCGTCCAATGGCTGAAGGGGGCGAGCAGGCTTTCGATGTCGCCCTTCAAATCGAAGAATGAGAACGGACGAGATGCCGCACCCGGCGCCAGTCCGCGAACGACGTCCGCATCCACGCTGCCGGTTGCACCAATGGAGATGCGTTTCGTTTCGAGCGCGCTCTCGATCGGCTCATCGCGCATGCCCGGCGCTCGGCTTGACGCCTCGAACACTTTTCCAGCTTCGAACAGGCGAACATTGTCGCTGCCGCGATTGAGATTGTAGGCCAGCATATTCAACATGCTGGGAACGAGCGACGTGCGCATCACGGAAGCCTCGTCGCTCAGCGGATTCGCCAGGTCGAGTTCGGGCGCGGGCGAAAAGCGCCGGGCGTCGTCTTTCGAAATAAACGTCAGCGAAATGGCTTCGTTGTAACCGAGTGCCAGGAGCGACGAGCACAGACGTTCGTCTTTTTGCGCGTCAGGCAGTTCGCGAACTTCGCCGCTGTATGCAGGTAGCGTATTGGGAAACTTGTCGTAGCCGTGCAGGCGCGCGATCTCTTCGATGATGTCGATCTCGCGTTCCACATCGAGCCGCCAGCTCGGGATGTGGATGAGGTATCCGTCTTCAGAGCCCGAAAGCATCGTAAAACCGAGGCGAGTAAGGATACGGCTGATTTCGAGCGCGCTGACTGCTTCGCCGAGAATCCGGCGAACTTCGCGCAGGCTGAGTTCGACCGGAGCGATATCGAGTTTGCGGGCGACCACGTCGACCGCGCCGCCGACGAGCGTGCCGCCGCCGGAGTTCAGAATCAATTCGGCCACGCGATTTGCCGAGGGGACGGTCGATTCGAAATCCGCTCCGCGCTCAAAGCGGTGCGAAGCGTCAGTGTGCAACCCGTGACGCTTCGACATGCGGCGCACGATGACCGGGTCAAACCACGCGGATTCGATGAGAATATTTTTCGTGCGCTCGGTGATCATCGTGTCGAAGCCGCCCATCACGCCGGCGAGCCCCACGGGCTTTTTTGCATCGGCGACAACGAGGTCCTCGGGCGAGAGCTTGCGCTCGACGCCGTCCAAAGTCTTTAGGACTTCACCGGAGCGGGCTCTGCGGATGCTCAGCCGGCGGCCTTCGAGCAGATCGAGATCGAAGACGTGCGTGGGCTTGCCGCTCTCCCAGAGAACGTAATTGGTTGCGTCGACGGCGTTGCTGATGGGCCGCTGATCTATTAGTTGCAAACGGTTGGCGATGTGCGCCGGCGACGGCTGAATGGTTGCGTTACGAATTTCGCGCGCGGTGAAGCGCGCACACAGTTCCGGCTCCTGAATATCGATGGTGACTTCGGAGTTGCCGTGCGACGGCGGAAGTTTTGGTTCGATTGGACGGAGCGGCAGATCGTAGAGGGCCGAAGCCTCGCGAGCGACACCGTAGTGATTCATCGCGTCGGGACGGTTGGTGGTGATCTCCATTTCGAAGACGGTGTTTTCGCCTTCGCCCGAAATGCCTTCTACGGCGATACCCGCCATGGTGAGTTCGTCGGCCAGACGGGGGTAGTCGACCGTGAGGTCAACGAAGTCGCGCAGCCAGTGGGGAGAGATTTTCATTCGTTGTTAATGTTTCTCACATTTCTTCGGTAGCTGCCGGCCGGACGTGTGACACCCTCTGCTTTTCTGAAGCTGCAAATCGCGCAAAATCATTGCGGGCGCCTGTAAGACTAAGAGCGCGATTAGGTCCACCCCGAACTTCGTCCGCGTCATGGTTGTCCTGCCCGTCGTCTTCCAGAAGCAAACGGGGCAGATCTCATAGCCACCACGCGAGTGCAGAGTCTTGTATCTACAGCAGGGACAGCGATATACCTTCTCGGCCTGCCAAGGCCTCGAGATGTTTGTGAAAGTCAGTTGCGACCTCTCGCTCATCCGAATTGTTCCAGAAACCGCACGTCGCCCTGGAAGAAAAGCTGAATGTCATCCACGCCGTACTTCAGAATGGCAATTCGTTCCACGCCCATGCCAAAGGCGAATCCCGAAACTTTTGTCGCGTCATAATCGACGAAGCCATACACATTGGGATCGACCATGCCGCAGCCTAGAAGTTCAATCCATCCGCTGGCTTTGCAGTTGCGGCAGGGAGCGCCGTCGCGCGTGCCTTTGCCATCGCAGAAAATGCAACTGATCTGCACGTCGGCGCTCGGCTCGGTGAAGGGAAAGAATGACGGGTAGAAACGCGTCTTCACGCTCGATCCGAACATCGCCTTCATGGCATGATCGAGCGTTCCCTTCAGATCGCAGAACGTGATGTTGGTGTCGACGGCCAGGCCTTCGATCTGGTGAAAGATGGGCGAGTGGGTCGCGTCGAGAGCGTCGTTGCGGTGAACTTTTCCGGGGCAGACGACACGCACAGGCGGCTTCATCTTTTGCATGGTGCGGATTTGCACCGGCGAAGCGTGCGTGCGCAGCAAGAGGCGGTCGCGCAGCGGCTTCGATTCCTGGCCAGCGATGAAGAGCGTGTCCTGTGTGTCGCGCGCGGGATGGTTCGGCGGAAAATTCAGCGCCTCGAAGTTGTAGAAATCGGTTTCGATCTCCGGACCTTCTTCTACCGAATAGCCCAGATTGCGGAAGACGCCAATCATCTCGTTCATCGTCTTGATGACGGGATGCTCGGCTCCGATGGGACGGCGAATGCCGGGGAGGGTGATGTCGAGACGCTCGGAGGCAAGCTTACCCGACGATGCTCCGCTTTGTGCGTGGACGAGCGTCGCTTCCACCGTCTGCTCAACTTTGATTTTGAGTTCGTTGACGCGCTGGCCGACGTCGCGCTTATTTGGACCGGGTGCAGTCTTTAGCCAGAGATCGTTGAGCTGAGTGAGAACGCCGTTTTTACGCGCCATCCAACGATCGCGAAACGCCTTCCAATCGTTTTCCGAGGCGACCGCTGCCGATTCCTGCTCAAGCGCGGACAGAAGTTCGCGCACGGCACTGTCGAGTGCGCCGGCCGAGAAGTCGGCTAATTTAGGGACAGTATAGGGCATGCTTCCCAACAAACCTTATACAGGATGGTCATCACGAGCGACGCGAGGGATCTGTAGTTCCTCGACGCCGAGAACACTGCAGATCCCTCGCAAGAGCGGCTCGGGATGACAAGTCTTATAGACTCGGGATGACAAGTCTTATAAACGACAAGTCTTATAAATTGAAAGCAGACGATGAAAGCCGATAGCCGATGGCTACGCCGTCACGGCTGCGTTTGCCTTCTTCGCCTGTTCGGCCAGACTGGCGAATCCCGCTGCGTCGTTCACTGCCAAATCGGCCAGAATCTTGCGATCGAGTTCGACGCCGGCTTTCTTCAGGCCGCTGATGAACTGGTTATAGTTCAGCCCGTTCAAGCGGGCGGCGGCGCCGATGCGGACGATCCAGATGGAGCGGTACTGGCGCTTCTTCTGCTTGCGGCCGGAGTAGGCAAACTTCAATCCGCGGTCGACGGCTTCTTTCGCGGCGCGGTAGAGTTTCGATTTGGTTAGGAAATATCCACTGGCGCGTTCAAGAATCTTTTTGCGCTTGGCGCGGCGTTTGGTTCCGCGTTTTACACGAGGCATTGCTGTTCTCCTTTTTTATTTCGTATGGCGGCTGGAGGTAAGGAGGCTTCTACCACGCTTCCCTGATGGAAGCGGGATTTCTGAAGCCCGACCTCTTCACGCGCCGCTGCGGGGCATTCGCTCCGCAGGCTTTTTTGCATACTCGGTTACGGACGGGCGCGGACGCCAGTCGCTCCACCGACGCGGGCAAGAATGCCCGCGCCACACGGTTAGTACGGGATCATGCGCTTTACTTTGTGAAGATCCGCGTCGCTTACGAGCGCGGAGCTCCCCAGCTTTTTCTTGCGCTTCTTGGCCTTCGAGGTCAGGATGTGGCGGAGAAATGCCTTGTGGCGCTTCACCTTTCCCGTCCCAGTTTTCTTGAAGCGCTTGGATGCGCCTTTGTGTGTTTTCAGTTTTGGCATAAAAATCAGTTCCCAGTTCTCAGTAGTCAGTTCTCAGTTACATCATCAGAGTCATGCAGCGCGATTGATGGCGCCGCGATTTTACTGATGACTGACAACTGACAACTGCTTTACGCGGTCTGCGCTCCGCCTTGCGATGCGGGAGGTGGTGCGGGCTTCGGACGAGCGGGCGGTTTTTCTTTTGCTCCGCCTTCTTTCTTGGCCGGCGCCAGAATCAGGTGCAGCGTGTTGCCTTCCTGGCGCGGCCGGAACTCCACCAAACCTTTGTTCTCCACGTCCTTGATCAGACGTTCGAGAATCTGGCGGCCCAGGCTTTGCCGGGTCATTTCGCGTCCGCGAAAGAAGATGGTCGCTTTCACCTTGTCTCCTTCATCGAGGAAGCGCAGCACGTGATTCTTCTTAGTTTCGTAGTCGTGATCGTCCACGTTAATACGAAACTTCACTTCTTTGACCGTGATGGTCTTCTGTTTCTTCTTGGCCTCGCGCTCACGTTTTTCGTTCTGATACAGGAATTTCCCGTAGTCCATGATGCGGCAAACCGGCGGTTGCGCGGTTGGGGAAATTTCCACCAGATCCAGGTTACGTTCGCGGGCCATCTTGAGAGCTTCGAAGGGCGGCATGACGCCAATCTGTTCCCCTTCGTCTCCAATCACGCGAACTTCGCGCGCGCGGATACGCTCATTCATGCGGATAAAACGCTTGTCGATACCGTCCTCCGTCTGCTTATCTGACAGGAAAGATGCTCAAAAAGTATAGCATGCGGGTGCGTGCCGAGACGGCGTCTGATCTGCCTTCAACTGCAGTGCGTGCGATGCTGCAAGGCTCGCATCGCGGAAAAATCGTTTTTCGCATCGCGGCGAACTACTTTGCCACCACTTCAAATGGACGCATCATCTCGTTATCTTCGTGCTCGAGAATGTGGCAATGCCAGATGTATCTTCCGGTGAATCCCTCGAAGCGGACGATGATGCGGGTCACCATTCCCGGATCGGCGCGCACCGTATCTTTCCAACCAGCCTCACTGGGGTCCGGCGGCACGGCTGCGCCTAGATATTTGACTTCGCGGGTGGTCCAGTAGGCGGCGACATTTAAGGGCCTGCGATCGAGAATCTGAAACCTGACCAGGTGAAGATGAATGGGATGAGAGTCATCGGTCAGATTAATAAGATTCCATATCTCAACCGAGTCGAGAACGGGATTCTCGGTGATCGGCATGCTCCAGTGCGCGTTATTCAATAACATCGTTACGGGCCGTTGCACGACGTCGTCAATCTCGATCAAGGTCAGCATGCGAGTCTTGACGGCGGAAGATTCGGGAATTTTGGGAACGGGCCGCAAGGTCTTGGGCAGGACGCTCTCGTCACGCGAACCTTTTGCCGCCACGCGAAATTGCATGACATTGACGTTGTCGTTCTTGAGAATGACGTTTGTTCCACCGCTTTCGGAGAAATCGACGATCAGGTCGGCGCGTTCCGCGGGAGCGATGGACAGGCGCGACAAAGTGACGGGCGCAGGCAGCAATCCCTGGTCGGTGCCGATCTGGTGAAGCGGAAGTCCGCCAGATAGCGATAGACGGAAGAACCTGCCATTCGCTCCATTGAGCAGGCGGAGACGATACTTGCGCGGTTCCACTTCTAAAAAAGGGAAGAGTTTTCCATTCACCAGAATGGCGTCGCCAAAGACTTCTGGCACCCATGGCGATTTTGGATTGTCGGAAACAGGATAGTTGAGCTGTCCGTCGAGATCGAAGACACGGTCGCAAATCGCCAGCGGAATTTCATATTTGCCAAACGGCAGATTCAGCGAGTCTTCGAATTCGTCGCGGATGATGAATGCGCCGAAGAGGCCGGCGAAGACGTTCAGGCGATTGATGCCCAAGGCGTGGTCGTGATACCAGAGCATGGCCGCGTCTTGCTGATTGGGATAATGGCAAACGGCCGATTTGCCCGGCACGTACCAGTTTTCAGGATAGCCGTCGCTCTCGGGCGGAGCCTTGGCGCCGTGCAGGTGGACTACGGCTCGAACATCGGGCTTATCGGCTTCCGCGCCGTGAATGCTGTGGTCGATGGGCAGGAAATGCGTTGTGGGCAGCTCGTTGACCCACTCCACCAGCAAGCCCTGACCGGAGCGCGTGTCGAAGATCGGTCCAGGCGAACTTGATGCATATCCCCACAAGCGAGTCGGTTTGAGATCGCGGTGCACTTTGCTTTCGAATTGCCGCATGGCTACGCGGTAATAAGGAAGTTGAACGGCGGGATGATCGGGATCGGGGCGATGTCCGGCGGGTTGAATCGTCTCGAGCATGGGCAGTGGATCTACGAACTGCGCGAGAGAACTTGCATTGATCTGCGTGCGAAAACGGGGCGGAGATTTGTGAGACTCCGCGTAAGACATGCCCCGCCGCAGAGCCAGAGCCATTGTGAGCATTCCGCCTTGCGCCAGAAACGCGCGTCGCGTAGTCGCCAAGTTGCAGACCTCCCAGATACAAACGTCATGCTTACAGAAACTCGATCGGAGAACAAGAGCGGGCATGCGAAGCGCCGCTTCGCATGCCCGCTTGATTCACGAAAACAACCGTGACATCTACTGTTTTTTGCCGGTGCTGGGATTGAGGAAGAGCACTCCGTTGTTCCGCATCTTGCTGAAGTTGAAAAACTGGGTGAGTGAGTTGGCGATGGCATCGTACGAGCCCTGGCCAATGCGCTCTCCGGCGAGCCAGTTGTCTTCGATGAAGTGGATGATGGAGGTCTGGTCGGTCACGCTGTGGTCGACGAAATTTTTCTTCGCCCACGGAGAGATGACCAGCAGAGGCAATCTCGGACCGTAACCGCAACGGCCAAGAGCATGGGTTAGCGCCGGGTTCACGCCGGGCAGAGCGGTTGCCGCCGTGCCGCAGTAGCCGGGAGAGGTGAGAGCATCCTGAGGGCCGGTCGAGGTGTTGACGATCGGTCCCATTTGATGGTCGTACCATCCATCGGAGTCGTCATAGGCGATCACGACCGCGGTACTGCTCCATGTGGGCAGCGTTTCGAGGAAGTTGATCGTGTTCACGATAAAGGTCTGCTCGTCCAGTGGGTCGGAGTATCCGGCGTGCGCGTCCTGATAGCCCGGCGCCTTGAGGAAACTTACAGCTGGCAGATTGCCCGCTGCGGCGGCAACGTAGAAATCCTGGACATCGTATTCGTGGTTTGCGGGACCGGCATTTCCGATTTCAGAGAGCGAAGCCGGCCGCGTGTGATTCAGATTGGCGGTTGAGGTCCAATACTCGAAGAAGGAGTGGTGCGGAATGTAATCGGATTCCGTCACTCCGGTGACGGGCGAGGTGGTGCTGCGCGAACAACCGGTGGTTCCGTTCGGATTGACGATTGAGAGGTTGAAGCCGCCCGAGAAGCTTCCCCAGGTTACGCCAGCGGCGGTCAGGAGATCGCCGATGTTATGGCTGCCCATGGTTACCTGGTTGCTGCTTGGGCTGGTGCAAACGTCGCCGAGGGGATTCGGATCGCCGATTACGGTGAGCGAGCCGTCGCTGCCCCCGCTCACTTCGTCGCCGGTTCCGTTGGCAACGTCGACCACTCCGTTGGTCTGCCCTGAAATCAGGTTGACGACACCGACCGTCGAAGGACCGAAGGTGGTGCCGTAGGAGTTATCGCTCATGCCGAAATTCTGAGCGTAGTTCCACAGCGCGGTTACAGTGTTTCCGTCGTAATAGCCCATGACCAAGCCGTTGGTCTGCGTCACTCCCGATCCCTGAGGCGGAGGGCCGGCGGTTCCAGTGTTCAGCGGGAACAGGTCCATCAAGCCGGCGTCAAATGCCTGTTGTTCGGGCATGTAGTCGTGATCCTGATCGTTGGTGAAAGCCTGTGAGCGATCAAGACGGAAAGGATTCGCTGCGCCATTGCCGTTCGCGGGATTGAGGTTGGGGTTGCTGTTGAGCAGCGCGCCTGTCAGCCCATTGATGGTCGGCGTGCCAGCCGCGGCCGTGAACTTCGGTTCTCCTGCAGGATTCAGCGCATTGGGGTAGGTTCCGAAGTAGTGATCAAAGGAAACATTCTCGTTGAAGATGACTACCAGGTGTTGAATGGGCGTCGCGGTGGCGCTCGCCGTCGCGTGTTGGGCCTGCTGTTTGGCGGACGAGGCGAAAGCGGGAACAACGGTCGGTCCCAGAGTGATGGCCATGGTCAATAGTGACGCCATCACCCGCCTGAAATTGGCGTGGGGTTGCTGTTGTGGAAGCATCCTGAGTCTCCGTCTGTTTGGAATTGCCCGCTGCAAGTGAGTAGGCCTGCCGCGTGGCGAGAAACTGCAAGAACACTAGGCGGAAATTATTTCAACGACATGACTGGATTGTTAAGGGATGGTGAAAAATCAGGAGGCTAGGCCACGGCGGTTTTGGCGGTGCGCAGACGGCGATAGAGGCGCAGATAGTCGTCGACCATGCGGCGCGCGGTGAAGCGTTCGCGGGCCCGATTGTAGGCACGCGTCCCGTAGAGGCGCGCCAGTTCGCGATCTGCATCCAGTTGGAGAAGCACTTCGCCGAGGCTATCGGCGTTGTTTCGTTCGAAGTACAAGGCGGCGTCTCCCCACATTTCGCGGTAGACGTCGGTGTCGTTGGCGACGAGGGCGCAGCGTGAGAATGCGGCTTCGACCGACGCCAGTCCGGTGGGCTCGTAGCGCGAGGTGGCAGCGAAGATGGTTGACTTGCTGTAGAGCGAGCGCAGTTGCGATTCGGTCTGCGCTCCCTTGACCGAGATTTCCTGATCGCCGGTTGAGACCTTCACATCGGCGCGAATGGGCAAGGCGGGCACGGGGATGGGATTATCCGCTCCCACGATGCAGACGGGCAAGCGATGGGTGTGCTGCGTCAGGAGCGCCACCTGCTTGCCGGTATCCCAGAGGCGGCCGATGGCGAGCACCGATTCTTCCTTGGTCACGAAGGGATTGAAGTAGATGGGATTGCGTCCGGGCGGAATGATGTAGCCTTCGAAGTCGTTGCCATAGGCAAGGCGCAGCATGTCGCCCATCCAGCGCGAAGTGGTGACAACGCCTTCGGCGCGATTGAGGCCGGCAATCATCGTTTCGCGATACCACTTCAACCATGCAGAGGGAGCGGGTTCGTGCCCGTGAATGCTTAGCCACCAAGTGATGAGATCGCCGTGCGCAACGACGAGGCGCGGCGTGGCGACGGGCAGCGCTCCGAAGCTGGGCTGATTGAGGTGCAGAAAATCGGGACGCGTGTCGCGCACGACAGCGCAGAGGTAATCGACGGCGGCGTGGAAGTCCTGCTCGCCTTCCTGCATCCAGTCGAGACGAAAGGCGGTGGGATGATACTCAAGGCCGTGCAGGCCGTCCATCCACGCGGTCTGATGGGGAAGCGGGATTTCTCCGAAGCTGACGAGCGTGACTTGAGCGCCGTGCGTGACGAGGCCGGAGACGAGTTCGCGCGCGTAGGTCCAGACTCCGCTGAAGGTGTCAGCCGTCACCAATACGCGCACAGAACCCCCGGGATCGAGGGCTGGGGAAACCCTCGGCCTACCTGTCCACAGTTTAGGGGCGAGTGCGGCGCGGAGGGAAGAGAATTTTGGACTGGCTGGCACTGCCAGGGGTGGTGTGGGCCCGCGATGTTTACTATTAAGTTAACATGGAAAAATCCGAGAAAAAAGTCTTGGGTCGATCTTTTAGAATCAGCACTTTACGCAAAAATTTCCGCCAAATCTTTGAGTTTTAAGGACTTATATGCAAAATATTCCGGAATAAGGAGTTAGCTCCGTAATTTCCGTCAAAAACGGGTTTGGGGCAGTTTCCGAGGTGCCTTTCTGGTGGGAGGCACACTCCGACTGCCCCATTGCAGTTCTCATTGTCGCGCAAGATGGGATGGAAATCTGTGATGGGGCGCACGGGTGGTGGTGATGAAAAGGGGGAGAAGTGGGACCGTCGCGTGGCTGACGCCGGAAATGGTTTTTCGCTTTATAACTGAGTGCTGCGAACGCTCCCTTCCCGAAAAGCGCGAGAGGTGGGGTACACGGGTTTGTTTCACACGTATTCGCGTTCGTTGCGGCGGATGGCTTGGTAGCGTTCGAAGACTTTCTTCTCGCTTTCAAGGCCGAGGGCGGAGCGGATTGAGCTGCCGCGGAAGGTGTGGGCCAGCATTTTCCATCCGTGAAAGATGACGAAGCTCGGATCGTGCCTTAACGCGGCGGGGATGTGATGCGTCTTCATCCAGCGCTCGGCCTTCCAGCGCATGAATTCGATTTCTTCGGCGGGCAAATGTTCGGTGCGAACGACGGCGGTGGTGCCGTCGTATTCCTCGAGGCGCTCATTGATGATCAGCCCCTGATCGCGGAAGTCTTTGGTCATGGGGGTGCGTGGATACGGGGTGGGGTGCTGGATGTAGGGCCAGTCGACGTAGCGGCGGGCAAATTCGAGGTTGGCCTCGATCGATTCGCGGGTGTCTCCGGGACTGCCGACGATCAATCCGCCGACCACAAACATCTGGTTGCGATGCAGGTAGTCGATGGCTTTGAGGGTGGCGTTTCCGGTGTCGTGGCCGTTGGTGCGCTCGATGTTCTTGGCGGTGGCGCGCAGGAATTCGAGATCGCCCTCGAGGATATTTTCGATGCCGAGGAAAACGTAGCGGAATCCGGCGCGGCGCATGAGCGGGGCGAGAGTTTCGCCATGGTTGGCGATGGCGGAAGTCATGGCCTGGACGAAGTAATCGATCTTCTGCAGTCCGGCGTCGATGATGGCCTGGCAGAGGGCTTCGAAGCGGCGGACGTTGAGGGTGATGTTGTCGTCGACCAGGAAAATGGTGCGAGCGCCGTGGTCGCGGGCGTCGCGAATGTCGGCCAAGACGCGGTCGAAGGAGTAGGTATGGAAGTTGCGTCCGCGCATCTCGATGATGGAACAGAAGCTGCAATCGAAGGTGCAGCCGCGCGAGGTTTCGACTACATCGATCTGGCGGCCGAGCAGGGTGTATCCCTTGAGCACGCGGGCGTCGCGGTTGGGCAGGCGGATCTCGCTGTCTTCAAGGCGGTGCGGAGCGCGGGCGGGATTATGGATCCACTTGTCGCCGCTGCGGTAAGAGAGGCCAACGATGCGTTCGACGCCCGATCCTTGCTCGAGCGCGCGCAGCAGTTCGCGGAAGGTGACTTCGCCTTCGCTGCGCACAAGATAATCGACATTCATGGCTTCGTAGGCTTCGGGAGCAAGGCTCGGATCATAGCCGCCGACGACGATCTTGGCTTCGGGGCGCAGCACGCGCACCAAGTCGATAATGCGGCCGGCGGTGCGGCGCTGGAAGGTCATGATGGAGAGGCCGACGACGTCGGGCTGAAGCTCGCGCACGAGGCGGGTGACGGTCTCGCGAACGCGGCGGTGAACGAGGATCAGGTCGGCGACGGCGACGCGATGCTGCGGATCGACGTTTCCCGCAAGCGAGGTGAGCGCGCCGTTCGGCATACGGATCGCGACCGGAGGCATGTGTTCGAAGGAATCGGGCATGGAAAGCAACAGGACGTTCATAGGGGACCCTGTCCTTACTGCCTCGCCCGCGATCCCACTGGCGCGGGTTTGAAGCAGAGTAGAGCGAAGCGAACGGTGGCAATTGTATCGTAACCAGAGACCGAAAATGCAGGGTCGAAAATAGACGAGGATGGATGAGCGGGGAGGATCGTAGAAGGCGCAGATTTCCGGCGGGGAGCGAGACGTGCCGGCGCTTGTGGAAGATGAGAATGAAACGTGGCGCCGGAGCGCCCGAGGCTCAGGTGGAGTCGGCCCACTGGGTCATGGAGCGGGGATCGCCCAGGTGATCTTCTATGCTGACGATTTTGGGGCGGACGAGGATGCGCATGGTCCAGATGAGGTCGTCGAGAGATGTGCCGAAGCCGAAGTGGGAGTCGACAAAGACCATTTCGGACGCGGGTAATTGCGCGCGTCCAGAGATGACGACCACGGGGACATCAGGCATGAGGCGTTTGATCTCGTGCGCGAGTTGCGAGCCCGACATGACGGGCATTTCGTAATCGAGAAGAGCTAGTTCGAAATAAGTACGTTTGCAGAGTTCGAGCGCCTCGAGCGGATCATTCCTGGCGATCACGCGAAATCCGCATTCTTCGAGAACACTGGTGAGCAATCGGCTGGATTTGGGATTGTCGTCCACGTAAAGCACAGTCGTTCTGTTCTCCATAACAAGCCTCCGTTCGTTGTTGGAAGAACGGAGAGGAGTGTGGTCTTTGCGAAGAATTCAGGTAGAGATTTGTAATTATTTGGGCAGGGGATTGATGATGATGCTTGGGCGACGCGAAGCATGACAGGAGAGTCGTGTTATGCGAGAGCGGGCGGAACTGCAGATCCCCTCAGTGTATTCGGGATGACGGCAGTACTGCAGGTCCCTCACTTCGTTCGGGATGACAAGAATTATTGAGTGGGGGATGACAACAATTGAGAGCAGGCGATGACGCGTAAGAGTCGGCGATGACGCGCAAGAGCAGGCGATGACGCAAGAGCAGGGGGATGGCGTAAGCGCGGGGAATGACGAATCATACGAGTGCAGTGACCAGTCAGATGGATGGGATGAGGGACTCGGCGGTCGATTGTTCTAAGTTGATTGTTCTAGTTGATGGCGAAGGTCGTTTACCAGGTTGTGAACGGATTGAAGTTTTTCGGCGGCGGGGATCGTCAGTCCGCTGCTCGCTTGGGCTAGTTCGACCGATAAGAGAAGAGCGGTGACCGTGCAGTTCAGTTCGCTCTGGAGCTTGCCGAGCGCGGCTTGCCGGGCGGCGATCTCTTCGCGATAACGACGGCGCAGTGCGGCTTTGACCTCACGCACCAGGCGCTCGATACCTCGGATCGCGAGATTCACCTCCACGGGAACGGCCGTGCCGAGATGGTCGAGGGTGTTGGCAGCTTGGTCGGGCTCGGCCTCGAGGAGATGCTGATCGAAGATTACGGCGAGGTAGGAGTTGACGCGAAGGAAGGCCGTGGCTTGGGCGAGGTTTTCGGCGACGATGACGTTTTCGCCGGTCGCATCGTGGAGCGCGTTGGCGAACTGGGAAGCTCGCTCGCTCGGCGTTATTAGCAGGATCATGATGAATGTGTCCGCATCATGGTTAGCAACTTGCGGGCCAGTTGTTGTGCTGCAAGCGTGGCTGGAAACAGACGAGTTGCCGGGTCGGAATTGGATAGCGCTCCCGTTCTGGAACGTGCCGCGAGATGCGGCGATCAGCTTTGGGACTCGTATTCTTTGAGTTTGCGGTAGAGCGTGGTTTTTCCGATGCCGAGCAGACGCGCGGCGAGCATCTTGTCTCCGTTGACCTGCGGAAGCGCGTTGAGGATGGTCTGCTTTTCGAGTTCGGCGATGGGCACGATGCCATTGTTTGGATGCGAGGCTCCCATCGCCATTAGCTCGAGGGGCGCACTGCAGATTTGGGTGGGAAGATCGCGAATCTGAATTTCGTTGGCGCTGCTGAGGGCACAGGCGCGTTCGAGGGAATTTTCGAGTTCGCGGACGTTGCCCGGCCAGTCGTAATTGAGCAGCGCTTTGAGGGATTCGTCAGAGATGGTCTTTTCGGCGCCGGAGTCGCGGCCGATGCGTTCGAGGAAGTGGGCGACGAGCAGAGGGATATCCTGGCGGCGCTCACGCAAAGCGGGGATGCGAAGGGTGAGGACGTTGAGGCGGAAGAAAAGATCGCGGCGAAAGGCACCTTCGGTGACGGCCTGTTCGAGATTGCGGTTGGTGGCGGCGAGGATGCGGACGTTGATGGGGACGCATTTGACGCTTCCGACAGGGCGAATTTCTTTTTCCTGAATGGCGCGCAGGAGTTTGGCTTGCAGATCGAGAGGCAACTCTCCGATTTCATCGAGAAAGACGGTGCCGCCTTCGGCGATGGCAAGGAGTCCGTCTTTGGGATTGGTGGCGCCGGTGAAAGCTCCGCGGACGTAGCCGAAGAGTTCGCTTTCGATGAGGGTGGGAACGAGCGATCCGCAATCAACGGGAATGAACGGCTTGTTGCGGAAAGCGCCGGCGAAGTGAATGGACTTGGCGACGAGCTCTTTGCCGGTGCCGCTTTCGCCGAGAATCAGAACGGGGTGGGCGCTCTGTGCGGCTTTGCCGATAATGCGATAGAGCTTCTCCATTTCAGGAGTGCGGCCGACGAGGTTGCCGTAGCCCTGGCGCGATTTGATGCTTTCGCGCAGTTCGCGGCTCTCGGTCTTCTGGCGAAGATGACTGGCGACGCGCTCGAGGAGAAGGCGTAGCTCTTCCATGCCGAAGGGCTTGGTGACATAGTCGAAGGCTCCGTCTTTCATGGCCTGCACGGCTGATTTCACGGTGCCGTATCCGGTAATGACAATGACGAGCGCGTCGGGGCGATGTTTGCGGATCATGCGCAGCGGTTCTAGGCCGCCGGCGCCGGGCGCGTGCAGATCGAGAAGAACGACGTCGGTGCTGGAGCTGTCGAGCATACGATGCGCCTGTTCGGTCGATTCGGAGACCTGCACATTGAATCCGAGTGAGTGAGCCACTTCGAGGCAGGCCTCGCGGATGGTGCGATCTTCATCGACGATGAGGAGATTGAGGTAGTTTGCGCCCTCGATTTGCGGCATGTGGGTGTGGCTGAAAACGACGGCGGTGGATGCGGTGAACATGGTGAATCTCCGTGGCGATGCGGAACTCAGAGCCAAATTTTGCGATTCGAATCTTTGCGGCTCGGACCTGAAAAAATGCGGGGGCAATTTTCCCGGGAATGAACCGCGGCAAGGGCGATGAAGGAAAGAGTGTAGTGTGAAATCGATCCCGGCTAAGTGCGGGCGGTCACATCATATTTGTGACGATTTGCAGGAGTCGGTGTGGCGCGGTTCACGAATTGGTATGCTGAGGGAAACATGCTTTGCCATGCTTATCGAATCGCGGTGGTCTTGCTGACGCTGGGGCTGGTTAGCGCTTGCGGACGGCCTCCAGCGAGAGATGGTTCGACGTCGGCGGAATCACATAAGCTGCCCTTCGACCGGCAGTCGCGGACGACGGGAGTTTCGCCGAGCCGGTCGCTGATTCCTTCGGGGACAACGCTGCCGGAGGGGACGCCGATTCCGGTTCGCCTGCAGAGCCCGCTTTCGAGCGCATCGTCACATGCGGGAGACACATTCAGCGCGACCGTGGATGAGCCGGTGGTGATCGAGGGCCAGACGGTGGTGGAGCGAGGCACCGCCGTGACGGGACGCGTGCTTGAAGCAAAGCCTTCGGGGGGCTCGCTCGAACCCGGCTATCTGCGGATTGTGCTGGTGAGTTTGGACGTCGGGAAAAACCCGGTGATGATCGAGACGTCAAGCATCTTCGCCAAGGGAGGGTCGCGCGACGATCGAAACTCGGGCGCGGCATCGGGGAGTCCGAAGGATGTTGCGTTCGGCATCGATCGGCGTCTTGACTTCAGGCTGGCGCAGACGGTCGATCTGCAATAACGGCGGGGGCGTTTTGCTCATGCGGTTCGCTGCCAGTGAACCAGATTTTCGGGGTCATCCACCAACACCACCTCATATTTTTCAAGCATGGGCATGAGGATATTTTCGAGTTCCTGCTTCCACAATTCTCCATCATAAAACTTGGCTTTCATTGGCTCGCGGGATGGGAGATCGGGGAATCCGCGCATGAAGAAGAAGGTATCGGGATCTTCGATGGAGAGAAATGGACCGAGGATTTTCATGCCGATTTCCGTGTGCGCCGGGATTGAGCGGGAGCGGAAGATGTGGATGAACTCGGTGCGCTTGCCAGGCTTGGTTTTGTAGGTGCGCATTTCGATGATCATCGGCGGCCTCCTTCGTCAGGCGGTCATTTGTTCAGGCGGTCATTTCCTGATGGTGATTCGATTTTGCGACGACGGCGGGCAGGCGCAGGCGGAAGGTTGTGCCGGCGCCGACGACGGTGTCGAACTCGACCGATCCATAGTGCCACTGCATGATCTGATAGGTTTGGGCGAGGCCGATGCCGCTGCCTCCCTTATCGCCTTTGGTGGTGTAGTAGAGTTCGAAAATTTTCTCCTGCGCTTCGGGGGGAATGCCACAGCCCTGGTCGAGGACTTCGGCGAGAATCATTTCATCTTCGCGGCGAGCTTTGAGAGTGAGCGTTCCGCCTTCGGTCATCGATTGGACGCCGTTCAGAACCAGGTTGAGAATCGCCTGTTTCATCAAGTCGGCATCGACGCGCACCATGAGAGCGTCAGCTTCGTCTTCTTCTCTGGCGGACGGTTCGGCAGTGGCGGCGGCGGGATGATTCGGGGATGCGGGGCTTGCTGGTGCTTTGTCCGATGTACGGTTGGGCAGTTCGAGGACGATATGCACGCCGTGGCGCGCGGCGTCGGGCGCGGCGAGCACCGAAACGCTTTCCAGAATCTCGCGCAGGTCGACTTCTTCGAGGTGCAGGTCGCGGGGACGCGTGAAGTCGACGAGGATTTGCACGACTCGGTCGAGGCGGTGAATCTCGCTGCCGATGACGTCCATGTGGCGGCGGGTGTCGGGATCGTCCTGCTGAAGTTTGTTTTGCAGCAACTGCAGATGCAGGACGATAGCGTTGATCGGATTTTTAACTTCGTGGGCGACGCCGCGGGTGAGGCGTCCGCTGGCGGAAAGACGGCGGGAGATTTCAATTTCGTCTTCAATGCGGCGAACGGATTCGGCATCGCGCATAGTGAGCAAGGCACCGATGGGCGTGCCTTTTTCCTGGATGAAATCGAGGGAGACCTGGACGCGGCGGCCATCGACGGTTTCGAATTCGTATTGCACGAGCGGACGCTGCTTTTGGAATGAGGGCAGGACGACGGCGCCGAGAACCGATCCGTCAGAGAAGATTTCTTCGGCGGTGCGGCCGAGGATTTCGCGGCGCGGGCGTCCAAGAAATTTCTCAGCTGAGGCGCTGACGAGGACGACGCGGGTGTCGCGGGTGAAGAGCATGAGGCCATCCTGCAGCTTGGTCATGACCTGCTCGACATTGTCTTTGAGGGCGGAAAAAATCTGGTTGGTATCGCGAATCTGGCGGCCGAGGTGAGCGATTTTGAGGGAGACGAGGCCGACTTCATCTTCGGTGCTGGTGTCCTCGTCGGGCAAAAGATCTCCGGCGCTGGCGCTGTCGAGGTTGCGGCTAATGACCTTCAAGGGGCCAAGGGCGAGATTTGAAACGACCGCGGCCAATACCAAGGAACAGAAGATTGCGACCACCGAGAAGAAAGCTGCCTGCTGCAGTTTCGGGGTAAGTTCATTGCGCAGAAAGACAGTAGAGACGCCCACGCGAACGCTACCAAACGTCTGGCCATCGAGATCGACGGCGATGCTGACGTCATAAACCGTGGAGGGGCCGTAGATCATGCGCAACTGGCGGCGGAAGCTTGCATCGCGCAAAGCGCTCAGTGGCGGTCGCTCGGGAAGTGGTTTGCCGTTCAGGGCGGCATCGGTATCGAGAATGGCGATGCCGTTGGGATCGATGATGGCCGCGTCGTAGATGATGCGGGAGTTTCCGACCAGGGATTCGAGCATGTCGTTGAGGTCAACGTCGTTCTGCAGATAATTGGCAACGGCGACGCGCATGGCCTTGGGATTATCGGTGTCGACGCGCGTGCTGGTCAGGTCGGGCACGGCTTTGGAGGCGAGGTACTCGAGTTGGTTGGTGAGTTGGCTGGCGGTCTCATCGGCCCACACCAGGCGCTGATGAAGGAGTTGCGAGAGGTAAATCCAGGAGAAGCCGACGACCAGCGCGGTGAAGAGCGTGGTGATGGCGAGCACGATGATGAATTTGCGGCTCATCTCAACAAAGTTCTCAGTTCCCGGTTCTCAGTTCTCAGCGAGGGAGTATTCTTGAGAACCGGTTAGTGAGCGCTGGTCACTTTTTATTCTTCCTCCGTTGCCATCACTGCATCTTGCGGGCGGCCGTATTCCTTCAGTTTGTTGTGCAGCGTCTTCAGGCTGATGCCGAGGATCTCGGCGGCGCGCGTTTTGTTGTTGCTGGTGGCCTGCAGAGTTTTCAGGATGAGCAGCTTCTCGGCTTCGCCGACGGTGGTGCCAACGCCAAGATGAACGGCATCGGGATCGTTGACGACCGGGCGCACACTCTGGCCGAAACCGGGGGGCAGGTGCTTGGTTTCGACCAATCCGCCTTCGCAGACGATGACGGCGCGTTCGAGAGTGTTGCGCAGTTCGCGCACGTTGCCCGGCCAGGAATAACTCTGAAAGACATTAAGGACGGCTTCACTTACGTCGGCGACTTTGCGGCCGTGCTTCTCATTCATCTCGGCGAGCAGGCTTTTGGCCAGGTCGCGGATATCTTCTTTATGCTCTCGCAATGCGGGCATATGAATATTGAAGACGTTGAGGCGGTAATAGAGATCCTGGCGCAGTTCTCCGTTGGCAACAGCGTCGTCGGGAATTTTGTTGGTGGCGGCGAGGACGCGCACGTCCACGGAAGTTTCGACCTTGCTGCCCAGGCGGCGCAGTTTATGATCTTCGAGCACGCGCAGAAGTTTGGCTTGCGTGCCGACGGGCATCTCGCCGATTTCGTCGAGCAAGAGCGTGCCGCCCTCGGCAAGTTCGAAGCAACCAGTGCGGCGTTCGAGGGCGCCGGTAAACGCTCCTTTTTCGTGGCCGAAGATTTCGCTTTCAATCAGAGTTTCGGGAATGGCCGCGCAATTGATGGGGACGAAGGGTTTGTTGCGACGGGGGCTGAGGTCGTGGATGGTGCGCGCGACCAATTCTTTTCCGGTTCCACTCGAACCGGTGATTAATACCGACGCGGTGCTGGGAGCGACCTGCTCGATCAGGCGGAAAATGCCCTGCATCTGATGAGACGCACCCACCAGGCGCCCGAGCGCTCCTTTGTCGCGCAAGGTGCGGCGGAGCGATTCGTTTTCAGTGCGGGTGTTGAGGATCTCGCCGATGTTGGTAAGGATCGAGCGGAGGCGGCGGAAGTCGATGGGCTTTTCGATGTAATCCTGCACACCGAGCCGGCCGGCATGAAACGCGGTGTCGGTAGCCTTTTGCGCGGTCACCATGATGACAGCGATGGACTGCGCCATGTCGGCCAGACGCTCTACCAATTCCATGCCGCCCATGCGGGGCATTTTCACATCGGTGATGACGATGGATGGAGCGAACGCGGGAATCTTTTCAAGCGCTTCCAGGCCGTCGACGGCGGTGTCGGTACGGTAGCCCCATCCGGAGACGAGTTCAGCCAGACCGGTGCGTTCGTTCTCTTCGTCTTCGACAATCAGTACACGTTCCTGTGTCATATTTGGGTGCCACCGGCTCAACCAGCATTATTCAGGGAAGCGGGCCGACTCGCAACTCTTCGCTGATTCAGAATATCAATTTGAGATTGCTGGGCCGGGCAGTATACCAAAAATTGTAAATGCTTGCTGCGATCGCAAAAATTGTCGGACTGTCAATTCTTACACTTTTGCAACGGTACTTTTTTGCTGTAGAATTCGTTGTTTCCCAGATGCAGGCCTATCCGGCCGTGCGGTAAAGCTTCACAGATCCCAGTTCTATTCTATTTTTGGTGGATTCGATTCGGAGGAACTCAATGTCACTACGTAGCGAAAATAAACGGAGATGCGCGAGCGTCGTGTTCGCCCTCGCCGTCGCATTGATCGCGTTGCCGGCCCTGCTGAACGCGCAAACTGCAACGCCAGCCAAGGCGTCAAGCACGTCGTCGAACGATTTTCCGAAGGCGGAGTTGTTCGTCGGCTACCAGTGGTGGAATCCGGGCGGCAACATTCCCGATCAAACCCCGCCGCCGACCGGGCCTTTGGCATTCAAGCTGCCGTCGGTAGCGCAGGGCTTCGGCACCAATCTGACGTGGAACTTCACCCGTAATCTGGGTATCGAAGGAAATTACGGAGGAGATTGGAATCGCTACGCGTCTAACAGTGTCGGTAGCGTTGGACCGAAGCTGACTTATCGGGGCGAAGGCGTCGACTTTTTTGTACACACGCTGCTGGGCTTCGATCGCTTCTCATCGAGAAATCTCGCTTCCACCAATGGCATCGCCGCGGTTCTGGGCGGCGGCATGGATCTTAAGATCTGGAAGCCGATTTCACTGCGTCTGTTTGAAGCGGACTACCAGCTTCAGCGCATGAATTTCTCGACCAACGTGCCGCCGAGCGATCCTGGGCTGCGCCGTCAGACTTATGATGGCGTTCGTCTGACGACGGGTCTGGTATTCAATTTCGGTGGAGCTCCAGAAGTTCCGGTAGCGGCGGCATGCTCGGTGCAGCCGTCGGACGTGATGGTAGGCGAGCCGATCCACGCGACAGTCACGGCGAGCAACTTCAATCCCAAGCACACGCTGACGTACGCCTGGAGCAGCAATGGCGGCAAGATTGAAGGCAAGGACACGTCGGCCACGATCGACACCAACGGAATTAGCGGCGGCAGCTACACGGTGACGGCTACGGTTACGGATTCTAAAGCCAAGAAGAACAACACGGCCAGCTGCACGGCGAACTTCACCGTGAAGGAGCCACCGAAGAACCCGCCGCAGATTTCCTGCTCCGCGAGTCCGTCGACGGTTCAGACGGGCGGCACGGCAACCATCAGCTGCAGCTGCACCAGTCCGGATAACGTGCCTGTAACGATCGGTGGATGGACGGCGAGCGGTGGCAGCATTTCTGGCAGCGGAAACTCGGCGACTCTGAGTACCACGGGTGCGTCGTCGGGTCCGATTACGATAAGCGCCACATGTACGGACTCGCGCGGCTTGACGGCTTCGACGACGAGCTCGGTGACGGTTGAAAATCCGCCACCGCCGCCGCCGCAAGCCACCAAGGTGAACGAGTGCGCATATCCCAACGTCAAGAAGCCATGGCGGGTTGACAACACCTGCAAGGCCGAGCTGGACGATGTTGCACTCAAGCTGCAGCAGGATCCGGATGCCAAGCTGGTAGTTGTCGGCAATGCTGCTCCGAACGAGAAGCGGAAGAACCTCGCTGCGGAGCGGGCGGTTGACGTGAAGGCGTACATCTCGGGAGGCGAGGCGAAACAGAACATCGACCCGAGCCGTATCGAGACGCGCACTGGAAACGCGGGCACGGCGACTTCGGAACAATGGATCGTTCCGGCGGGTGCTACATTCCCTGAGGCGGATAGCACAACGCCGGTCGACGAGTCGGCGGTGAAGGCGATTCCGGATCACCCGAAGCCGGCGGCCAAGAAGAAAGCAAAAAAAGCCGAGTAAACAAGGTGAAAGGCACGAAAGGCCGGTAGGGAACTCCCCTGCCGGCCTTTCTATTTTTTAGCCTTCCGTAACCTTGTACGAGACGTGCTAGCCTGTCTAATGTGTGATGCAGGCGAATATCATTCGCAGGGGTCAATCTACGCGCATGAATTTCACAGGGAAACGGAAAGCGGTACGCACCAGTTTATTGGTTCTGGCAGTTAGTTTGTTAAGCACCGCGCTGTTGGCCTCGGGGCCGTGGCAGGTAGTAGGTCCCGACGGCGGGGATGCGCGCAGCCTGGCCTATGACGCACACAATCCCGATCACATTCTGCTTGGGACCAGCACCGGCCAGATGTTCAGCTCGAATGATGGCGGGCATTCCTGGTCGCGGCTGGCGCGGCTGGGCGGGGACGATTATGTGCTCGATCACATCGTGATCGATCCGCAGGATTCGAATCGGATTTATGTTTCGGCCTGGAGCGTATCGAGCGAGCAGGTGGGCGAAATCTTCCGTACCACCGATGGCGGCGCAAACTGGCAGACGCTGCCCGCGATGCACGGAAAATCGATCCGCGCGATGGCGATGTACAAGGGTGATTCGCGCGTTCTGGTAGCGGGCGCGCTTGACGGCGTCTACCGCAGCAAAGATGGCGGTGATAGCTGGCAACATCTGTCACCCGCGAATTCGGCTGAGATCAAGAATATCGAATCGATCGCGGTCGATCCAAAGGATCCCAACACGGTTTATGCCGGAACCTGGCACCTGGCGTGGAAGACGTCGGACGGCGGGGCAAACTGGCAGCACATCAACAAAGGGATGATCGACGATTCCGATGTTTTCTCGGTGATCGTCGACCATGAGAATCCGTCGATTGTTTTCGCAAGCGCCTGCTCGGGAATTTACAAGAGCGAGACGGCGGGCGACCTGTTCTCGAAGATTCCGGGGATCCCGTTTTCGGCGCGGCGAACGCGCGTGCTGAGGCAGGATCCGACGAACGAAAATATTGTTTACGCGGGCACGACCGAAGGACTTTGGAAGACGACCGATCTCGGCAAAATGTGGAAGCGAGTGACGAGCTCTGAAGTTGTCGTCAATGATGTGCTGGTCGATCCGCGGGATTCGAATCACGTGTTGCTGGCCACGGACCGGAGCGGCGTAATGGCTTCGATGGACGGCGCCATGAGTTGGAGTTCGTCGAACAAAGGCTACGCACATCGCTATGTATCGTCAATCCTGGCCGACAACAAGGATGCCAATACTCTTTATGTTGGCGTCGTGAACGACCGCGAGTACGGCGGCGTGTTCTATTCGCATGATGCGGGACAGCACTGGCAGCAGAAAGCGGTGGGGCTCGACGGAAAAGATGTATTCGCGCTGAAGCAGGCTGCGAATGGAATGCTGCTGGCGGGCACGAATCACGGCGTCTATTCGCTGGAACGCAATACTGGCGAGTGGCGTCCGCTGAACGTTGTCGTGGTTGAACATACGATTCACGTTCGGCGCAAGGGATCGCGCAAGGAAGTTGCCCGAACGACGTACGAGAAGTCGAAAATGGAAGCGCGGGTGAACGATCTGGAGCTGGGTTCGGGGAAATGGCTGGCGGCGACCACCGGCGGCATTTACTCGAGCACCGACGAAGGCAAGATGTGGAAGGGCGGTCCGGTGCTGGGGATGACGGGTTTTGTTTCGGTGCGAGCCGAAGGTTCGACGGTCGTAGCAGCGACGCCGTCGAACGTGCTGGTCTCGAATAACAGCGGCCTGACATGGCAACGGGGCAGTCTGCCGTCGTACGTGGTCGGCATCCACGGCGTAGCGATTGCTTCCGGCGACCAGATCCTGATCGCCTCGCGCGAAGGGGCGTTCCGCAGCGGTGATGGCGGCGCGACCTGGGAGCACATGCTGAACGGGATACCGGATAAGAATGTCACGTCGGTCAGCTTCGATTCCATCCACGGACGCCTGCTCGCAACGAGCGATGCGACCGGGGTGATCTTCGAAAGCCGCGACGGCGGACGTTCGTGGCAGCGTGGTCCGGACAGCGGGTTTCCGCTGCGCCGGGTGAGCGTGATGGGTGGACGACTGGTGGGTGCGACGCCATTTGACGGCGTGGTACTGCAACCGGAGAATGAATCCATCAGCGCCGCTGCCGAAGCGAGCACCACCGAGTAAGACAACTTAAACTGGAGCGTCAACCGGGGAGGCGGAACGTCTCCCCGGTTTTCTTTTGCGGGATGCTGCCGCGCCACGGGGGACACAAATGAAACGCTTGAGGCTAAACTCGCTTCGCGCTCGCAGTCCTAGTGGTGAATCGTGCCGAATCGCTGTCTCTTGCGTTTGGGGCGCGGGTGGGAAACAATTCTTTCGGAATGGTTATGCGGCTTGCCGGCGGAGTAGCGATTGGACTTTGGCTGAGTTGCTCGGTTGCGGCGTTCGCTTCTCAACAGCCGGGCGCGGCTGCAGGGACTCCGAATGACGCGGGACAAACTGCGGCTGCTCCGGCGCAAAAGGGGAGCGCTTCGGCGGGGACGCCGGCAGCTCCCGAGAAGAACCCGCCAGAAAAGAAGCCGGCGAGTCCGGTGAAGAAAAAGTCGGTTGCATCGACAAGCGCTGGGTCGGCCGGCAGCGAATCGGCGAAGACGGTTTCCGCAAAAAATGGTTCGGCAACAAATAGGTCGGCAAACGCTAGTTCTGGGACCGCTCATCAGACAAGCATGGGGTCGGCGGGCGCAAAGGCGAAACCCGGCAAGCATGCGGCGGAGACACCAGATAGCAGTCCGCGGAAGATTGTGGTGCGCGAGGGCGGTGCGCGTGAACCCGCGGAGCAGATCGTGCCCGGAATGACGCGCGAGGAAGCCGCCAGCGAACGCCGGAACGCGGAGCAGTTGCTGGGCTCTGCCGAAGAACAACTAAAACAGCTGGCAGGACGCACCCTGGGTGCTCCACAGCAGGAGACGGTGGGACAGATTCACAACTACATGCAAGGCGCGCGGTCGGCACTGAAGGAAGGCGACCTGCGGCGCGCGAGCACGCTGGCCGAGAAGGCGCATTTGCTGGCGGACGATCTGGTGAAGCACTAGGAGAGTGCTCCAGAGATCCGATGGCGGAAATCGAAACTACTTCCGGCCAGCACGCTTCTGCGCAACCACCAGGCCGCGCGGCGTGGGTAAGAGGATGGCCGAGATCAGTCCATCTTGCTCAAGCTTGAGCGCGGCTTCACGAACAATCTTCAGATGCGAGCTGGCGTCGTGCATCAGGATGAGGCCGTAGGGGTTGATTTGCGGTAGAAAACGGCGAATTTCCTGTTCGCGTACGGGCAGATCGCTGTCACTGAAGAAGAGGTCGATGGTGCCTTCGACCTTCATTTCGAGGCTTGATTCGTTGCGCAGTTCGATCCGGTCCGCTAGACCTGATGACTCGATTCGCGTCTTTGCGTTGCGGTAGACCTCGGGGTCGAATTCGCAGGTGATGATACGTCCGCGGCCGTTGGCTTTGAGGCCTTCGGCGATCCAAAGAGTGCTGATGCCGCTGAAGGTTCCGGTTTCGACAACGAGTTCAGGCTTGATGGTGGTGACAAGTGTGCGAAGAAATTCGAGCACCTCGGCCTCGGCCGTCATGGAATCGAACATTTGCCAGCGCTCAGGATGCGGACACTCGGGCGTGGCGCGATGATACTCGGGCTGCAGTTGATCGCCGGTGCGCTCGATCTGGCGCAGGATGCGGCGCTCCTGCTTCTCTTTTTTGAAAAGGCGGCGAAGGCTGAGGGACATGGAATAGAAGAGTTTACCGCAACGCGGGCATGCCCGCCCTGGCCATCTCTAAGCGCTATTCGCTGGTGAAGTAGTCGACGGTGACAGGATTTTCAAAGAGCGAATAGTCGCGCGTGACGATCGTGATGCCGCCTTCGGTCACGAAATAGCGCTCACGATCGGCTTCGACGTCGTAGCCAATGGCGGTTCCTTCGGGTATGTGGACATCGCGGTCGATGATGGCTTTGCGGATGCGGCAACTGCGTCCCACATTCACGTGCGAGAAAAGGATGCTGCTTTCGATTTCGGTGTAGGAGTTGACGCGCACGTTGGGAGAGAGCACGGAGTTCTGAACAGAGCCGCCGGAAATAATGCAGCCGGAAGAAATCAGCGAATCGAGGGCGTGACCCATGCGTCCAGTTTCGGCGAAGACGAACTTTGCCGGCGGATACTGGCGCTGATGGGTGCGGATGGGCCATTGCTCATCGTAGAGATTGAAGACCGGAGAGACTGAAACCAGATCCATATTGGCTTCGTAATAGGCTTCGAGGGTACCAACATCGCGCCAATAAAGGGCTTCTTTCTTATTCTCGTCGACAAAATTGAAGGCGTAGACGCGATAGTCGCCGAGCATTTTGGGCAGAATATTCTTGCCGAAATCGTGGCTCGAATCGGGGTCCTCGGCGTCTTTGAGCAGCACGGGGATGAGGACATCGGTGTTAAAGATATAGATGCCCATCGACGCGGAAATTTTGGCTGGATCGTAGGGCGAGCGGATATCGGTGTGCTTGGGCTTTTCGAGGAAGCCGGTGATGCGATGATCGCGGTCGATGTCAACGACGCCGAAATGGCGGCATTCGGTGGGATCGGTGGTGAGGGTAGCGACGGTAACGTCGGCGGCGGCGTCCACGTGCTGACGGAGCATGCGCTCGTAATTCATCTTGTAGATGTGATCGCCAGAGAGGATGATCACGTACTTCGGCTGCTCTGAGCCTATGGAGTAGATGTTCTGATAGACGGCATCGGCCGTTCCCATATACCAGTTTTCGCTGACCCGCTTCATGGGCGGCAGGATTTCGATGAACTCGCCAATTTCGCGGCCAAAGATGTTCCAGCCTTCGCGGATCTGACGATTAAGCGAGAGCGCCTTGTATTGGGTGAGGATATAAACGCGGCGCAATCCGGAATTTACGCAGTTGGAAAGGGTGATGTCGATGATGCGGTAGATTCCGCCGAAGGTGACGGCCGGTTTGGCGCGATCGCGGGTGAGCGGATAAAGGCGCTCGCCGGCGCCTCCCGCGAGGAGAATTCCGAGCGTATCTTTCATTGGCACCTCATCGGCAATCACATGGATGCAGCGTGCAACGTGGACGCTGCCCCGGGCCAACGCGAAATACTAGCACAGGCAATAGATTCCGGCCGGTGTCGTGGAGCACCGAGGCGAAGAGCAGAAGAGGTCGGTTTTCGCCACGGTTATTTCAATCGGAGCCGTGCCCTTACATCAGAATCGTCGCCTAGCTGCGCTCGGCCTGGACGGACGAATGCGTCCGTCCCAGGTGGCCCTAGCAGTGCACGATTTTGTCGCTCTTGATGCCTTTTGTCGCGTTGCGTGAATCCACCACCAGCTTGGATTCGTTGACGATCTTTTTGTAGTCGTAGTCGGAGTGGTCGGTGACGATCAGAACGCAGTCGTATTGTCCGAAGTTGTCGAGCGGGGCGCACTTCATCTGCAGATCGTATTTGCGGCCGCGGCCGACGAAGGGGAAATAGGGGTCGTTGTAGCTAACCACGGCTCCCTCTTTTTGCAGCAATTCGATGATGGTGAGGGCGGGAGACTCGCGTAGGTCGTCGATGTCTTTCTTGTAGGCCACGCCCAGAACCAGAACTTTGGATCCGTTGATGGCTTTTTTCTGATGGTTCAGCGCCGAAATGGTGGCGGCGATTACGTTGTAGGGCATGGCCACGTTAATTTCGCCGGCCAGTTCGATGAAGCGAGTGCGGAAGTCGAACTCTTTCGCCTTCCATGAAAGATAGAACGGGTCGACCGGGATGCAATGGCCACCGAGGCCGGGTCCGGGATAAAAGGCATGAAACCCAAAAGGCTTGGTGGCGGCGGCGTCGATGATTTCCCAGATATTGAGGTCCATGCGCAGGCAGAGCATCTTGAGTTCGTTGACGAGCGCGATGTTGACGCAGCGGTAGATGTTCTCGAGCAACTTGGTCATCTCGGCGGCGGCGGGCGAAGAGACGGGAACGGTGCGGCGGAAGATGGAGCCGTAGAGGGCAGCGGCAATTTCGCTGGCTTGGGAATCGAGTCCGCCAATCACTTTTGGAATATCGTGACGTGCTACTTGAGTATTGCCGGGATCTTCACGCTCGGGAGAAAACGCGACCCATATATCATCGTCGCCGGCGGCGCCTTTGCGCGAGGCTTTCAGGCCGGCCTTGTTTTCTTTTTCGAGAATCGGAATCAGAACTTCTTCGGTGGTACCGGGATAAGTAGTGCTTTCAAGGATGACGATCTGGCCGGCGCGGAGATGCGGCGCAACGGCGTGCGCGGTGTTGGTGATATAGCTGAGGTCGGGCTCGTGATATTCGTTGAGCGGCGTGGGGACGCAGATGATGATGGCGTCCATGGCCGTGATCTGCGAATAGTCGGCGGTGCCTTTGAAGCCGTTGGCTTTGGCCGCTGCGATCTCTTCGGGCGTGATGCGGAAAATATAAGTGCCCCCGCTGGCGAGGGTATCGATTTTTCGCTGATCGATGTCGAAGCCGGTGACCGGGAATTTCTGTTCGCTATAGAGCAGGGCGAGCGGCAATCCGACGTAGCCGAGGCCGATGATTCCTACTTTGGCCTGGCGGGTGTTGATGCGGCTTTTCAAGTCGGTGAAGAGGGACGAAGCGGTGAGCTGAGTAGTCATAAGGGCAATACAATTCTAGCATCGTAAGTCGCGGCGAAGGCTCGGATTCTGCGGGCTGCCGGGCGGTTTTTGGGGCGATGTTGCGTTGCGATTGCTATCTTGATTACGGCTGTAATCGGATTTCCACGGAAAGCGGTTTCCTTAGTAACATGCGGGTACTGTAACTTACTTTCAGATGCGATTCCTTCGGCTCGTCATTATTTTTGCAGTGCTCATCTTGATTGCGGTTGTTCTGGCGTCGCGTGCGGCGCGTTTTCTGGTCGTCGATGAGCCGGAGAAGTCCGATGCCATCGTGGTGCTGGCGGGGGAGACGAATGTTCGTCCGGCGCGCGCGTTGGAGTTGCTGGATCAGGGAATGGCGCAGCATGCTTTGCTGGATGCTGAGACGCGAGAACGGGTCTATGGTCAGCCACTGACTGACATCGCGCAGAGATACGTGGATAGTCTTGGCGAGACGGGTCGCGTTTCTGTGTGTCCGATTACCGGATTTTCGACTTTTGCGGAAGTGGATGACGTTCGCCGCTGCCTGCAGCCGCTCGACGCGCACCGGGTCATGATTGTGACCTCAGAATTCCACACCCATCGTGCGTTGATGATTTTTCGCCACCGGTTACCGCAATATCAGTTCAGCGTGGCAGCGGCGCGCAATCCGCTGGAGTTTGGCGATGCGTGGTGGACGAACCGGGAATGGGCAAAAACCACTCTTGATGAGTGGATGAAGACGGTGTGGTGGGAAGTGGTGGATCGGTGGCGAGGCAAGAGCGATTGAATCAGTGGAAAATTGAGTCATTGAGTCATTGAAACATTGAGTCATTGAATTGATGTAATGCTTCGATGGCCCGCTGGCAAGTTTCTTGCTGGTGCGATAGGTTTGAAGGGCGATTTATTCCAACCGGAGGTTGCATGGCGCAAGTCACGATTACAGTGCGCAAGAACGGTTCTTTGCGCGTAGACGATCCCAACGGCGTTGTCGAAATGATCGACGGCGACGGTAATAAATATGACCTGACGGGTAAGACGGCGTTTTCACTTTGCCGCTGCGGCGCTTCCGCGAACCGCCCTTTCTGCGACGGCAGTCACAACCGGATCGCGTTTCAGGCGCCCGATACGGCGATCAAAGCCGGGTAGGCGCGGCTGGCTTCTATTCAGGAGACGCGGCACGCCGCGTCTCCGCAAGGCATTTGTCCGCTATCCTCGAAAGATCGATTTCCCTCTTAAATTTGTTCGCGCTGCGGTTTAACCCGAGTATTCCTAGTGCCTAACTGGAAACCGGGGCGCGAAAATCCGTGCTGGTTATATTTTTGTGATCTAGCATGATGCATGGACAAGTGTGGCCGGAAGCGGCGGAACTGGTTTTCAGATCGCCGCTGTTTTGCGACTCGAGGTTTGCCGGCGGATCGACCTCTTGCCTGGTAACTTTATGGGCGCTTCGGAAAAGACGCAGCACGCCATCCGGCGCAGCACGCGGTTGCCGCTGGAAGTGCCGGTGCGGCTGACGAGCCTCGACGCGGCACAGCCATTTTCCGAACAATGTAACACGACGCTGGTGAACGCTCACGGATGCGGTCTGATCGTGACGCGCGCGATCGTGCAGGGTTTGCGCGTGCGGCTGGAGATTGTTTCGGCAAAGCGGCACACCACGGCACGTGTGGCGGAGGTGGTGCCGCTGGGCGGCGAACCGGAGACCTGGCTGATCGGATTGGAACTGGACGTTCCCGGAAATTTCTGGGGAATCGAGTACGCGCCGTCGGACTGGAAGATCGAAGAATCGCCGCCATCGCCGGTGGTCGAACGGCGACTTGCTGGGCAGGAACTGGCCGCGGCCGCAAGTCCGGGGCGATCGCGACGCTGGCGCCTGACTGACATCAGCGCGGGCGCTTGCTACCTGGAGACGGTTACGCCGTTTGCCGTCGGTACTCCGGTGTTGCTGAGCGTTCGTGCGGCGGATAACGAGTGTTTGCTGGATGGAATCGTGCGCGTATCCCATGCGGAAACGGGGATGGGCGTGGAGTTTACGCGGTCGCGGGAGATCGACCAGCGGGCGAAGGTGGCGGAGTTGATTGGTCGGCTTACCAGCGATCGCGAGGTGCCAAAGATTTTTGTGGGACGCAAGGAAGATCGGAAGAAGGAAAACCATCTTGCGCCGAGTCCTGCTGAATTTGTGCGCGACGACGAGACGGCCGATCCGCTGCTCGAACTGGTGCGGTCGGGAGAATCGTTGAGCACAGAACGGTTCCTGAATGATCTGCGGGCGCAACGCCTCGGCAATCGGCGCGATCCGCGAATTGATATTGCATTGCCGGTGCTGTTGACCGGAACCGATAGCAGCGGACGTCCGCTGGATCAAAGAGTGATCACGATCAATATCAGCCGGCGCGGCGCGTTGTTGGAGGGCGTGCACGGAGAGCTGCGGCAGGGCGACACGGTTTGCCTTGCGCGATTGCAGAAGAAAGAACAGTTTCGCGTTGCGTGGGTGGGCGCCGAGGAGGGTCCGGCAGCGGGACAGATCGGAGTGGCTGCTATCGACCCGAATACTTTGTTTTGGAGCGAGGTGCTCGAAGCGACAGCGCAATCGGGATTGGAAGCGGCGAGCGTTCGAGGAAACGATCGGGGAAAGGATCGCGAAAACCTGGGCGGGTCGCCGCACTAGCTCTTTCTGAGTGATACACTGCCTCGCCAGGAGGCTTTGTGTCAGAGGAATCGGAAAAACGGGACCGAGAACTGGGGATGGGCGCAAAGATCACGCGCCGGGACTTTTTAAACGGAGTGGCATTAACTGTAGGCGGGGCGATCATCCCGCCGGAAATGTGGGCCGCAGCCGCGGCCGATCTGGAAGCGCAGGACGTTCCAGGGTATTACCCTCCCGCCAAAATTGGACTGCGTGGAAGCCACGTTGGATCATTCGAAGCGATGCACAGCGTGCGCGACGGCGTTTTCTGGGAGAGCGCTCCGAAGCCGATCGATACAGGGGAATCGTACGATCTGGTGATCGTGGGCGGAGGCATAAGCGGGCTCTCTGCCGCGCATTTTTTTCGCAAGGCCGCCGGCGACAAGGCGCGCATACTGATTATCGAAAACCATGATGACTTTGGCGGACACGCCAAGCGCAATGAATTCCGGGCGGGCAACCGTATGCTGCTGGGATTCGGCGGCACATATTCGATTGAGAGTCCGGCTCCGTATAGCGCGGTGGCGAAGGGGCTGATCGAAGAACTGGGAATCGATGTGCCTTCGTATCCGAAATATGTGAGCAAGGATCTTTACCGGTCGCACGGTTTGAAGCCGCATATTTTCTTTGACAAAGAGACGTTCGGGACCGACAAGCTGGTCACCAATGCGGTGCATAGCGGTGGGGATGAGAGCGGATTGAACGACCAAGCGGGTGCGGCGGCGTTGCGAGAATTTCTGAAAGACGCTCCGCTGTCGGCGAAGGCCAAGGAAGATTTTCAGCGGCTGCTGACTGAGGAGAAAGATTATTTTCCGGGACTGAGTTCCGACGAGAAGAAGGCGCGGCTGGCGCGGGTGAGCTATGCGAATTACCTGACCTGCATGCTTGGGATGAGCGACGAGATCGTGAAATTGTTGCAGGCATTTCCGCATGGGCTGTTTGGAGTGGGGATTGATGCGGTTGCCGCTCAGGATGCCTGGGGTCTGGGGTTGCCGGGTTTCAACGGGCTGAAACTCGATCCCGGAGCGGGCAAGGGAATGAACCGCGATTGCATTCGCAACGACGAGGCGGATAAATACTTCTTTCACTTTCCAGACGGCAACGCTTCGATCGCACGGCTGCTGGTGCGCAACCTGATTCCGGAGGCAATTCCAGGAACTACTTGGACGGACGTGGTACCGGCGAAAGCCGATTACGCGAAACTCGACCAGTCGGGGTCGGGCGTACGTATACGGGTGAACAGCACGGTGGTCAAGGTGAAGCACTTGGGCGATCCTGCTTCAGCGAAGGAAGTGGAAGTCAGCTACTTCAGCGAAGGCAAACTGAAGACGGTGCGCGCGGCGAACTGCGTTCTCGCGTGCTGGCACGTCGTGATTCCGTATATCGCGCAGGAGTTGCCGGCGGCGCAGAAAGAAGCGCTGGCCTCGGCACAGAAGGTTCCGCTTCTGTATACGAATGTGCTGGTGCGGAACTGGACCGCCTTTGAGAAGCTGGGCACGAGCGGGATCTACGCACCCGGCATGTATCACACCGGCGTGAACCTGGATATTCCGGTGAGCATCGGCGGCTATGAATGCACGAAAAAGCCGGACGAGGCGATCGTGGTGCACATGATGAAAGCGGCTTGCAAGCCGGGACTTCCGGCGCGCGAGCAGCATAAGATGGGGCGGATTCAGCTGTACATGACCTCGTTTGAAACTTACGAGCGCAATATTCGCGAACAACTGGCGCGGATGCTAGGCGCGGGCGGATTCGAACCGGCGCGCGACATCCTCGAAATTACCGTCAACCGCTGGCCGCACGGCTACGCCTATGAATACAATTCGCTCTTCGACAAGTTCTGGCTGGATGGGACCGAAGCGCCGTGCCAGGTGGCGCGCAAACCGTTTGGGCGGCTGGCGATCGCGAATGCGGATGCGGACGCATACGCTTACACAGACTGCGCCATTGATCAGGCTTATCGTGCGGTAAGGGAGTTGAAGGCTTAGTTTTTTTCGGTCGTCGGAATGTGTTTCAATAGCAGGCCCGGACGTGGGCGAGGCGCCCGCGCCACACTTTTCGGCCGGCCCTCGGAGGTTTTGATATGGCTGTGCGTTCTCTGAAAACTGCTGCTGCACGGGCGGCTTCGGCCGGGCCTGAGGCGGATCGTCCGTTTGCGCCGGGGTATGGCATTGTTGGGCCGGAGGACGGCAAGGGGCTGTTGCCGTGGAGTTGGGTTGCCAGGAAAATGAACGGCTGCCGGACGTTCTGGCTGGCGACGATTCATTCTGAGCGACAGCGTCCGCATGTGATGCCGGTTTGGGGGGTATGGGTCGACGATGCTTTCTACTTTTCGACCGGGCGCAAGTCGCGAAAAGGGCAAAACCTTGCTGCCAACGCGGCCTGCACGATCACCAATGACGAAGGAGAAGAGGCGGTGATCGTGGAAGGCGAGGCGCGGGAATTGAAGAGTAAACCCGAGTTGGAGCGTGTTGCCGCGGCTTATAAGACGAAATACAAAATGGATCCGCGAGGCATGGGCGAACCAATCTTTCGGGTGGCGCCGTACAGGGTGTTTGGCTTCGTGGAAAAGAGCTTTCCACAATCCGCGACCCGATGGAAACTACGGCCTATAGTAGAGTAACTCCCTGTTAGTAACTTGTTCTCCGGGTACTTCGTAAAAAACCGAAAGAAAAGCAATTTCGTGATTGCGGCCGGGCAATTACTGTGGAAAAATAACGCGAGTTCTTGGTTCTTACCTTCCCCCTGAAATCGACTACGCGGCCGAGCGCACGAACGACCCAGGAAAAGTGCGCCGCGCGATGAAGTGATCACGAAAAGCACGATTTCTTATCTCGTTTGTGGTGAGGTGTTTCAATGCCCGTTCGAGTTCTTTCTAACCTCTGGCAAAACCTGAAAACTGAAGCTGTGAACCGCCGAGAAGTAGGGCGAATGGCCCGCCCACGTCCGGTTATGGCGTTCGCCCTAGTTTTGTTCGTCCTGTGCCTGGGATTTGGCCTGGCTTGGGGACAAAACAATGTGCTGACCCAGCACAACGACAATACGCGCTCGGGCCTGAATGCGAATGAGACGCTGCTGACTCCGGCGAACGTGAACGTGAACAGTTTTGGAAAGCTTTTCACGCAGAATGTCGATGGCATCATCGTCGGGCAACCGCTCTATGCGAGCGACGTGCTGATGAACGATGGGCTGGTGCACAACGTGGTTTACGTGGCGACGCAAAACAACACGGTTTACGCTTTCGATGCAGACAACACGCAGGGCAATAATGCCGAGCCATTGTGGTCGGTCAACCTGGACGAGGGCGGGACTCCGGATCCGATCGCCGATTATGGTTGCACGGGCACGCATTACACTGAGATCGGAATCATGGGGACGCCGGTAATCGATCCGGGCGCGACCATGCTTTATGTGGTGGCCAAGACAGTCGTGGGGACGGGGCAGAACGCGGTGCGGAATTTCAGCTTGCACGCCTTGGACATCAGGACGGGCAAAGAACTCTTGGGTGGGCCGGTGATCATCAACGCCACCGCGCCGTCAGGCGATGGGTCGGGGACTTTCAATCCGGTTTACCAGATGCAGCGCCCGGCGCTGCTATTGCAGAACGGCGTGCTCTACATAGGATTTGGTGGCAACGGCTGCGACGAATACGCGTACAACGGATGGCTGCTGGCCTACAACTCCCAGACGCTGCAACAGGAGTCGGCGTTTTTGGTGACTCCCGACGGAATGCGTGCTTCGATATGGCAGGGCGGAAGCGGTCCAGCCGTCGATGAGAATGGATCGATTTACGTGGCCACGGCAAACGGGACATACGATGGGCCGCAGGGGAACGACGATTTTGGCGACTCAGTGCTCCGGATGGGCTGGAATGGAAGTGTTTTCAGCGTGCTTGACTACTTCACGCCCTACAACCAACGGCAGCTTTCTACGCAGGACCTGGATCTGGGTTCGGCGGGACCTCTGATTCTGCCGGATCAACCGGGGCTTTATCCGCACGAACTGGTTGCCGGAGGCAAGCAGGGCACCCTCTACCTGATCAATCGCGACAACATGGGGCAGTACGATGCGGATGAGGACAATGTGATCCAGTCGATTCCGCGGGCGGTCGTGAGTGAATTGACCGGAGTGCCTTCGTATTGGAATAACAGCGTGTATGTGGCCGGCGATCTGGATTACATCAAGCAGTTCGCGCTGGTGAATGGGATGCTCACGCAGGAGCCGGTTTCCGAAACCGCGGTTGTTTTCGGCGGCGCCGGGCCAGCGTCTACGTCGATTACGTCCAACGGAAACAGCAATGGAATTCTCTGGGCGATCAGGCACACCAACCCCGCGCTGTTTGCCTTCGATCCGACGAACCTGGCGAATGAGTTCTATGACAGCACGCAGGCGCTGCATACGCGGGATAAACTGGCTCCCGTGGTTCGTTTCGTCACGCCCACCATCTCGAACGGCAAAGTGTATATCGGTGGAACGTCCACTCTGACGGTGTTCGGGTTGCTGCCAGCGTTGTCGGTGGGAACAGGGAATAACCAGACGGGAGTTGAGAAAACCGTTTTGCCCGTGCCGCTGAGCGTGCTGGCCACCGATGCTTACGTCTCGAAGCCGCTGGCGGGCGTTCCCGTGACCTGTAAGGATGGCGGAGTAGGAGGAGTATTCTCGCCGAGCGGTACGCAGACGACAGACACTAGCGGGACGGTGACATACACCTACACGCTTCCGCGGAAGCCTCTGGCAGTATCGATTACCTGCACCAGTACTGGCTATACCAATGCTTTGTTCAGCGAGACGAGCGCGCCTGGCGCTGCGGCGAAGATGAGCATTACCTCGGGCAACAAGCAAATTGCTCCGCCCGATACACTGTTGCAGCCTCTGATCGTAAAGGTAGTGGACGTGAACGGGTATGGCGTTCCGGGAGTGACCGTCAACTTTACCGACAATGGTGCGGGCGGAAGTTTCGCTGCCACCGCAGTCACCACTGCGGCGAATGGAACGGCCACAGCGCAGTACACGACTGGCCCAAACGCGGGCAACGTCACGATTACAGTGTCGTCGGCCGGAGTCAAATCGGTGAGTCTCAAGGCGACGGTGGAGTAGAACGATCAACGCAGCTGGGTCTTTCGCGCGGAGAGATAGCCTCCTGTGAGCAGGAGCATGCCTGACAGGAATGCCCAAAACATCAGGCTCACGGAGATCGCGAACGGCCCATAGACTTCGACGAAATCGAGCCGGGGCAATGCGAAGAAGTAGACGTATTTCAAAGCCTCCGAAAGTGCGCCCATGATCACGGCAGCCGGCAAGACTGCCTGGACCGGTACCTTGCCGTTCGGCAATACCCAATAGACGAGGAAGAAGATAGTGATGCTGGCTCCAATGGCGAAGACCTTCATGGTCATGAAGTCGACCAGCTGCACATACCAAGCGCCATAGCCGTGCAAGGCGCTCTTCACGATGACGACGTTTCCGGCGGTCAATCCCACCGAGATTAAAGCCAGCGATCCGCAGGCGAATACCAGTCCGAGTGAGATCAATTGGTTGCGCAGATAAGAGCGGTTGTTGCGGAATCCCCAAACGCGATTGAGGGCTACTTCGAGCGGAAGGAAGATTCCGCTGGAGGTGATGAGCAGCATGACCAGCGAAAAGATCTGTGCTCGGTGATGCGCGGTGACCAGGGCGTTCAGGTTGCGGATTACGAATTCCTGACCGGTTGGCAGGTAATCGCGCAAGAGGTTCTCGACCACAGCGTACATCAGCCGCGAATGAAAGACGTAACGAATCAGCGTCATCAGCAGAAGCAGGAAGGGGAAGAAGGACAGAATCGCGTTGGCGGCGACGGAGAAGGCAAAAGTATGGACCTCGATCCGGAGCATATAGCGCGCTGTGGCTCGCAGAAGACCTTCGGGGGGAGCGGTACGGAACTCGGCGGCGCCTTTTTTGTCGGTGGGCTTGATGGGAGAAATGGAAGACACTGGTTTCTCAATATTATCAAATACTTACGGTTTTCAGCCGCAGCTTCGCGGCCGGTGGCCGAGGGTCGCATGGCTCACGGGGGCGCGGGGCACTCGGTTTCGGGCGGCCTTCATATTCCGGTTACGGATTGTTTCTCCTAATCTTCGCTCCTATCTTCGCTCTTAACTCCGCTCTTAACTTCGCCCTCAAACTTCGCTGTTGCCAACTTTAATCTTCCTGCTATTATCTTGTGCTTCGCCAGCCAGACGCGGTTGGCGAGCAGCGAGATTGACGTTTCTGTGTCGGCAGTGCGATATTGCGCCTTCGTTTTCGCGGCTCCACGGTGTTTCGTCGCGGGCAACCGTCCGGCGAAACGCAGGGGAGCCGTTTCTGTTGTCGCGGCATCGATCTGCTACAGCAACGTCAAGAAAAAATTCTTACCGTCCCTTCGAGGGGGTGTTCTGTAGCCGTTGCCAGGCTCGCAAGCTGGAGCGGGGCAACTGGATCAGGGCATACAGACAAGCGACGGAAGAATAATTCTTAGCGACGAGGCGAAAGGAGTTTCTTTGTGAGAGAGAAGGGTACTGTGAAGTGGTTCAACGGGGCGAAGGGATACGGATTTATCCAGCGCTCCACGGGCGAGGATGTGTTCGTGCATTTCTCGGCCATACAGGAGAACGGCTACCGCTCGTTGAATGAAGGCGAGACCGTCGAGTTCGATTTGCTCAAAGGGCCGAAAGGCTTCCAGGCGGGCAACGTCGTACGCGCGGCATAAATTTCTCCCAAACCAGTTCGCAAACCCTCTCGGAAGGATCGGGAGGGTTTTTTATTTTTGCAGGATTAAGCTTCGTGTTTGGCTGTTCACTAGTGAGGTATTATACAGGGTATTATCCCCCCCCCCCCCCCAAAAAAAAATGCCGGCAACTAATTTATTCTAAATGACTTAACTTAAAATGCTTCCTGTTTTGGGACGAGTTGTGGAGTATCTTGCGCTGTTTGTCCGGTGGCTCTCGGTGACGGGCTAAAACTCGGTTTATCAAAGAGTACTGAGTGTCCGGCTTTGCCGGTTGGAGGTGATTATCGCATCGGGCGCGGGGAGAGGATGTGACGCGCGCACTGGGTGGTTGTGATGAAAGATTGCAGGTGGGCGCTCCGGTTGGCGAAGCTTGATGATGTGTACACAGTTGTGTACCGTCAATTTTAGACATCAGGGCTGAATTAAGCGCGAGGAGAGCAAACCGTTATGACGCAGAAAGATACTACCGTGAGGTATTCGCTCAGCGCGGTTAAAAGAAAGGCCGCCGGCGGCGCAAGTAAGACACGCAGCAACGCGCCGGAAGCTCCGGCTGTTGGCGAAGACTTCTGGAAACGCGCCCGGGTGGTTATGCCAAGCGGCAAGACCTCCGTGCATCTGCGCGTTGACAGCGACGTGTTCGAGTGGTTCAAGAGACAAGGCGCAGGCCATCTCACGCGCATGAACGCGGTTTTACGGTCGTATGTCGATGCGCACATCATCGAGAAGAAGTAGCTCTGGGTACCTAAAGCGTCACAGCCAAAGCGTGTGCCACCAACCCCGGTGAAGTAATCTAAGGTGCTACCATTCTGACTATCGAGCCCCTACACGGACCGCAATGCCTACATTCAATCCGACAATTTTGAGATGGGCGCGCGCCACCGCCGGACTCACTCTCGATGAGGCGGCTCGCGCAATTGACCTCAAAGATGCTTATGGAAAAACGGGAGCCGAGCGCTTGGCTGAAATCGAAGCAGGCGACGAGGAACCGTCTCGAAGTCTTGTCGTCAGAATGGCAAAGGAATATCGAAGATCTCTATTGATCTTCTATATGGCCGAGCCGCCTAGAACGGGAGATCGCGGCGATGATTTTCGCACGGCTCCTGGGGCTGAACCTCCGCTCTACAATCCGCTGCTCGATGCGTTGATCCGCGACATCAGAGGGCGCCAAAACATTCTCAAGTCGGGCTTGGAAGACGCGGACGCGGAGCGGGTGAGGTTGGTCGGCTCTGCGAACATGGACGTGCCCGCCGAGGCTTTGGCACAACGGGTCGTCCGAGAACTGGATTTCGGACTGGACGATTTTCGCGCTCAACCCGGCATCGGAGAAGCATTCGCATATCTACGTTTCAAAATCGAGAGTCGCGGCATCTTTGTGCTCCTTCTCGGGAACCTCGGCTCTCACCATACAAACATCTCGGTTGATACCTTCCGCGGCTACGCGATCGCCGACGACATCGCGCCTTTGATCCTGATAAACGATCACGACGCGAGATCAGCCTGGTCGTTCACGGCTCTGCACGAGGTAACACACCTATGGCTCGGCACGTCTGGTATCAGTGGGTGGGAGGATGGGTCACAGATTGAGAGATACTGCAATGACGTCGCGGGCGAGATCCTCCTACCGGAACGCGAGAATGGGGACCTCGCGAGAATCCGAACGACCTCGCTGGACGAGCTTATCAACGGAGTTTCCGCATATGCCCGAAGCCATCGCGTTAGCCGACCGATGGTTGCGTACAGGTTATATCGACTAGGCAGAATCGACGAGCGGAGATGGAACCAGCTAAGTGCCCGCTTCAAACAAGAATGGCTTGCCAGTAGAGAACGAGAGGCAGTTGAACGCAGAGGTAAAGAGGGCGGTCCTAATTACTATGTCGTAAAGAGGCATAAACTCGGCGATGCTCTCCTGAAGTTTGTCACCCGATCGCTCGGAGAAGGCCTTCTCAGCTACACGAAAGCCGGGCAAGTTCTTGGAGTGAAGGCGCGGAACGTCGATCCGCTCCTCTTCTCAGCACCTCCGAGACGCCGAGGTAGATGATGTTGTACCTCCTCGACGCGAACATCCTCATCACCGCACACAATACCTACTACCCCATCGACAGAGTGCCGGAGTTCTGGAGTTGGCTCCAGCACCAGGGAGCAGCAGGCTTCGTAAAGATTCCGATTGAGATCATGGAGGAGGTTCGGGAGGGTCGTCACGATGACATGTTGCTCAGCTGGGTTACGAACGACGCGAATCGACGATCGCTCCTACTTGGCGAAGAGGTTTCCCTTGATCTTGTCAGGCGAGTGGTCACAGAGGGCTACGCACGAGACCTGACTGACGTTCAGATAGAGGAACTCGGCCGCGATCCCTTCCTGGTCGCCTACGCCCTAGCTGCCGCAGGGCGGCGGTGCGTGGTGACAACGGAAGTTTCAAAGCCTGCCAAAACGCGCCAGAACCGACAACTCCCGGACGTGTGTCAGACCTTCGGAGTGGCGTGCTGCGGTCCGTTCAAATTGAACATCGAGCTTGGCTTCAACACGGCCGGATTCAGGGTCTAACATCAGCGTTGCGCGCCTCTTCTCGCGCTTCCCGAGGGCTGGCGCGTTTGCGGCATGACTGAAGTCGTGCCCTTTCAAATCAAACTCGGCTTTGATCGCAGCGGTGAACGGCTGCGCCACGCAAAATCCGGGCGAAAGAGTTTGCTGAAAAACTCGATTTGCGCTACTCGGCCCCTAAAGGGGCGTCTCAATTTAAAGTGCTTATGGCATCGCTAAAGCGATGCCCTGATACGAAACACGAGTTTTTCAGCGAACTTGAAAGCCGCCCGATCTATTTTTCTACCGTCTTGATATCCAGGCTCTTCCACAGATACCAGCAGGCGATCGAGCGATAGGGAGCCCACGGTTTTGCGATCTTCTGCATTACATCCGGTTTCGGCCACTTACGTTTTTTGTAATGTTTCTTGATGGCGGCCTGCACTCCGTAATCGCCGACGGGCAGGATATCCGGACGCCGCAAGGTGAACATCAGGAACATGTGCGCCGTCCAGACGCCGATGCCTTTGACCTGGGTGAGATGGGCGATCACTTCGTCTTCTGACATTTCAGACATGCGCTCGAACTCGAGCAATCCGACTGCGGTCTTTTCGGCTAGATCGCGCAGGTACGAAGTTTTTTGCCGTGACAGGCCAACACCGCGCATTTGCTCGTCGGTGAGTTTGAGAATGCCTTTCGGGGTGAGCGGATCGCCGGCCAGCGCCGTGAAGCGATCGAAGATGGTGGCAGCGGCTTTTCCATTCAACTGCTGGTAAAGAATTGACTCGGCCAGGGAGTGAAAGGTGGGCTCGCCGAACTGTATACGGCAGGGGCCGATCCGCCCGATAATCGCTGCCATGACGGGATCGGATTTCTTCAGGTGTTTGACCGCCAGGTGGTGGTTGGCCTTGGGCATCGTCGTCATCGTCGTCATTCTCGCTTCGGTTGGATGGAGAGAAAGTTTAGCATGAAGGCGAACAAAGAGCGAATCTAAAGAGCGGGATCCAAAGGCGACGACCATCCCGTGAAGCGGCAATCGATCGTCATGAAGGGAAATGGAAGTGCACGTCGTGGCGCGAGGCGACGGGCGTTCCGTCGAGGGTGGCCGGCTGGTAGTGCCAGCGGCGGAGCGTAGCTTCGATCTTTTCATCGATGCCATGGCCGATCGCCTGGACGATCTTGGTCTCGACAACATTGCCGGCGGAATCGATGGTGACCTCGATGACCACGTCGCCGACCAGGTCGCGGGGAAGCTCGGAGCGGTCCACGGGAGGATCGGGGTAGACGATCGGATACGCGACGTGAACTTCATGGCCGGTAATCGGGCCGTCGATCATCGTGCCCAGAGGAGAGCCGGCATGGGAATCGTGGTCCCCGGGTTCGGCATCGGCTAAAACCGGTTGAGGCTCGGGCGCAGGTTTGGGAGGCTGCGCGTGTGGACGGGGACGCGGCTTGCTGGGCTTTCGAGGGAACAGCAGTTTGGCTGCGTCGGGGGGCGTGTTATCGCTTGTCGGGGGAAGGTAGACGAGTTGGTAGTTGTGGGCGTCGTTTCCGTAGGCAAGCCAGGTGGGGCTTACGTCGATGATCCTCGGATTATGAAAGACAATCGCGGCCAAGATAACCAGGTGCGCGGCGACGGACACGGCCACGGCGGGATGGCGTCGGAGTCGCGAGGTCGCGGGTTCGACATTCAGAGGCTGGAAAATCGAGGGCTGAAGATGAGACGCCACGTCACTCCTAGTATGGGATAGTTTACCGGATTGACGTGCGAAGGGAGAAAAGGTTTTCAAAGGGCAGGCATTACCCTCAACGCTACAGATCGCTGGTTGCGAGCCAGTACAGGGCAGCTAGTCTAGGCGCCCGCTTGCTGCTCAGCCAAGTTGCCGATTACAGGCAGCTTGAACATCTGGCCCTGGTAGGCTTTGAGGAGCAGAATCAGCCATATCACAAACCCAGCCAGACTTATCAGAGGCCATAGCAGGACCGATGCCCATCCGAGAAATGGGATGTGCCCGAAGATCGCCAGCCCGATCCAGAGGATGGTCCAGGCGGCGGCAAAGAAGAGGCATTGAAAAGCGTGGAAGCGGACAAAGCGCTTCTTGTTGAAGGGCTCCAGCACGAGAAAAACGATTGCCGGAATGATGGTTACGTAAGCGAGCGCGCCGGCCACGTTATCGGCGAGCCCGCCACCAGGCGCGACTGCAGCAGTACTTTGCACGGTGTTGGCGGCGCACTTCGAACAGGTCGCCCCGTCCGCCAATTGGGTTCCACAAGTTGGACAGAAAGCCATACGGCCTCCTTGAGTTGACAGGCAAGGTATCAGAACCCCCGCCAGTGCGCAAGAACACCTGATAGAAACGGACTTTGCTCGACTGCTGGCTTCCCACTATCATTCGGAGTTCAGGATTCAACTTCCGGCGGAATGGGAAATTGCCTCCGCTGGTTTTCTTTTCGAAAGGGACTCATGATCACGATTGTTTCAGGGTTGCCGCGATCGGGGACGTCGCTGATGATGCAAATGCTTGACGCGGGCGGGCTGGCAGTGCTCTCTGACGGCGAGCGCAAAGCGGACACCGATAATCCCAAGGGCTACCTGGAGTGGGAACGCATCAAGCAACTCCCGAAAGATCCCAGCCTGATTGCGGAGGTCGAAGGCAAGGTCGTGAAGGTGATTTCGCAGCTGATTCTGTCGCTGCCGGCGGGGCACGAGTACCGCATCGTTTTCATGCAGCGTCCGCTACCGGAAGTATTGAAATCGCAGGACGAAATGCTGCGGCGGCGGGGGAATGCGGATTCAATCGCCGGCTCCAGCGCCGCGACGTCCGCGATCGAAGAAGCCTTTCAGCGGCACCTGATTGAGGTAAACAGGTGGCTGGCAGGGAAGGAGAACATTCAGGTCTTGCGCGTGCATTACCACCGCGTGCTGCGCGACCCAAAGGCGGTGGCCGAAGAGGTAGCTGCTTTTCTACGGGTGCCGCTCGACCTCGATGCCATGGTGCGGCAAGTCGATGGAAGCTTGTACCGCAATCGGATGAAGTAAGGCTGTGAGATCGGGAATGTGGCGCCGCCCGGCTAGCTCGTCCGGGCACTGGGGAGCGCGAATCCGATCTTGCTTCGGCGCGTGCGTGCCGGATTCATCAGCTTCAGGACGACGTCGACGATCTCCTCGATTGTGCTGTCGTGCGTGGCCAGGTGTTTTTCTAATTCATCGATCTTGTTGGCGAACGCTCTGTTCGCAGCTATCATCTCGCGCAGACGCACGAAGGCGCGAACAACGAAAACACTCATTTCGACTGCGCGTTGTGAATTGAGCACCGTTGCTGCCATGATCGCACCATGTTCGGTGAAGGCATAGGGAAGTGAACGGCGGCCACCACGGCCTTGTTTTGAGGTTGCAAATTGCAACCGCAAAGCGGCGAACTCGCGGGTCGTAATTTGAAACATAAAATCGGAAGGGAACCGCTCGTGATTGCGGTTTACCTGCTGATTGAGACGCTTCACCGGAACGCCGTAGATCTCGGCCAACGCGGTGTCGAGGATGACTTTCTGATGGCGCAGAATTGTGATGCGGGATTCGATCGGCACCACGACTGCTCTTCGGCGAGTTGTTGATGATCGCCGTGCTTGAACGGGTTTTGATGTGCGGAATGGCATTCCGCTATCGTAATATTTTGCGATGCGAGAAAGCTGTGACCGGTGAGCATTCAGAATGTGATGAAAAAATGGGATTGCGCCTTCGCGCTGGGAACCGATCAAACGGTTTAGAAACCGCTAAAAATGACCATCGATTGCTACGAATCTGGATGAGGTGGACGCGACGATCTTTATGTTGCTCGAAATTGGTGGGATTAGCGGCTGCGCTGTTTGAGGTTGCAAATTGCAACCGCAAACGTGGTGAGCTTGGCCTGCGAGTTCGAACGACATCATTGCGCTGTCGCGGCAACGCAGACCGTTAGCATTATGTGATGCTCACTTCCGTATAAGTGCCGTAGACGTGACGCAGAGCCTCGCAGATTTCTCCTACGGTTGCATAGGCGCGGACAGCATCGACGATGTAGGGCATCGTGTTGGCTTCGGAGAGATTGCCATTCGTGCCTGCGCCGGGGTTTCTGTTTGCGGCCTGTTTGAGTGCGTCGAGACGGCGCTTCACTTCGTCGTTCGAGCGACGGGCGCGCAACGCTTTGAGCTTCTTTTCTTGAGCGCGGGCTACCGATTCGTCGATGTAAAGAATGTGTGGAGATTCTTCTTCGATGACAAAATCGTTGACACCAACGGTGATCTTTTCATTCGCCTCAACCGCACGCTGATACTGGTAGCTCGCTTCGGCAATCTCTTTTTGCGGGTAGCCGCGCTCGATGGCTTTGACCATGCCACCCATCTGATCGAGCTTTGCAAAATAATCCAAGGCGCCTTTTTCCATGTCGAGAGTTTGCTTTTCCACGAAGTAGCTCCCACCCAGCGGATCGACCGTTTGCGCGACTCCTGATTCGAAGGCAATGATCTGTTGCGTGCGCAGGGCGATGCGCGCCGCTTCCGCTGTAGGCAGAGCGAGCGCTTCGTCGTACGCGTCCGTGTGAAGAGACTGCGTGCCGCCGAGCACCGCGGCCAGTGCTTGCAGAGCGACGCGCGCAATGTTGTTCATCGGTTGTTGGGCGGGGAGAGAAACTCCGGCGGTTTGAGTGTGAAAGCGCATCAGCCGGGTACGATCATTCATGGCGCCAAAGCGTTCTTTCATCAGGCGATACCAGATCTTGCGGGCGGCGCGGTACTTCGCGATCTCTTCGAAGAAGTCGTTGTGCGCATTGAAGAAGAAACTGAGGCGTGGTCCGAAGTCGTCGACCTCAAGACCACGGCGGCGCGCCCATTCAACATATTCGACGCCGTCGTAGATAGTGAAGGCCAGCTCTTGCAGCGCGGTCGATCCGGCTTCGCGAATGTGGTAGCCGCTGATGGAGATGGTATTGAAGCGCGGCGTAAATTTCGATCCGAATTCGAAGGTGTCGATCACCAGGCGCATCGAGGGCGCGGGGGGATAAATATATTCTTTCTGCGCGATGTATTCCTTGAGAATGTCGTTCTGGATGGTGCCAGAAATTTTCTTCCAGTCAGCGCCCTGCTTTTCCGCCACCACGAGGTACATGGCCCAGAGCACGCTCGCGGGGGAATTGATGGTCATCGAAGCGGTGATCTTTTCGAGCGGAATACCGTCGAACAAGATCTCCATGTCTTCGAGAGAATCGATAGCCACGCCGCATTTACCGACCTCGCCTTCGCTGGCCGGGTGATCGGAGTCGTAACCCATGAGTGTGGGCAGATCGAAGGCGACGGAGAGTCCGCCACCACCGTGTTCGAGAAGATATTTGTAGCGCTGGTTGGTTTCTTCGGGCGAGGCGAAGCCCGAGAACATGCGCATGGTCCAGAGCTTGCCGCGATAGCCGGTCGCGTGAATGCCGCGCGTGTAGGGTGGTTGACCGGGGTAGCCGAGATATTGATCGTAGTTCCAGTCGGCGGGAAGGTCGGCCTGCGTGTAGAGGCGGCGAATTGGAGCGTTCGAGATGGTGCTGAAACGCGCGTGGCCGTGTTCCTCGTGATTGGTGCCAGTGGGAGCGCCGATGGGTTTTTCGGGTGATTTCTCAAGGGTAGGCGCGAGCGTCTTCTCGGCCCACTCTTTTTCCGAGGTGGACGGGTGACGGCCCTCGAAGATATCGGAAATCGGATTTTCGGCTACGGTCTTGCTCGGATTGTTTTTCGCTGTCTTGTCGGGCATTCGGCTCCCCGGATCAGGCTCCCACGATGCCTCTGATGATAGAGGAGCGATTGCGCCGCTGCAAAAGGTGTGACCGACCGAGCGGTTGGTGAAGATCGAGGCCACGGTCGAAGTCAAAGTCAAAATCAAAATCTTCACCACAGGGGCCTCAGAGGTCATGGAGGAAAGCAGGCGGGGCTTGACGCTCGTTTTCCTCGGCACCTATGCTTGGACTTCTTTGAGCGGAGGAATTCTGAAGGCGTTCCGGCGGTTATTGCAGCGCACTCCCTTCTACGGTGCTTACAAGGAGGTTGGGCACTATCCCGATTACTGGTATTGGATACTGCGAGGGCGTCCGTCTAGATCTCCACACCTGTTGAAACAGAAGGTCGTGCGAAAACACGCGGAGAAATTTGGGCTGAGAATCCTGGTCGAGACCGGAACTTACTATGGCGAGATGGTCGCGGCCATGCGTCGCCGCTTTGACCAGATTTACTCCATCGAGTTTGTGCCGGAGTTGGCGGAACGAGCACAAAAGAAGTTTGCGCAATACCCACACATCAAAATCCTTTGCGGCGATAGCCGGGTGGAGATGCCCAAAATACTGGCGCTGCTCCACGCGCCCGCGCTGTTCTGGCTCGACGCCGGTTACTACGGGTGGGTTGGAATTCGGAGCAAGGATAACGAGCAGCGACTTTCGGCGGAATTGGAGATGATCCTGAGCCATCCTTACCGGCACGTGATTTTGCTCGACGATGCTCGCGGACTCACGGGACAGGATGGAATTCCATCTGTCGATGATGTGAAGGCGTATGTGGAGACGAAATTTCCTGAACGGTCAGTGGAAGTAAAGTACGACATTATGCGCATCACTTTGCGGAAATAGCGGGTGCGGCTTAAAACGCGATCACTCGTTACGCAAAGGTAAAACGGGCCGCCCAAGCACGGCCCTGCTTAACCTGCGCCGGGTTAGAATACGTCGCGCACGGCACGATTGATTAATCCGACGGGACTGTTGGCGGTCTCGCCGGCGGCGTATGTGAAGGTTGCGGACTGGCTGGTTAGATCAATCTGCTCCGATGCCAATACCGTCGTACCACCGCTGGTGGCAACCTGCACCAGGTATGTTCCGGCGGGTACGCTGATTACCTGTTGCGCGTCCGGATTCGCTGTCAGTGTGAACGTCTTCGGTTTCTTGACACCCAATTGCGTCAGCGTCGCTTGCAGCGCGGAACCATCCGCGGCGTCGGCGAAGACAAATCGGGCATTCCCCGGAGCTACCGCGGACAAATTGTCAGTGAACTGGAGCAGCGCGGGTTGACCGTTGCTGATTGCAAGTACGGCCGACGCGCTTGTTCCGGAGGTGAGAGTCACTTGCGACTCGGTAATCGGAGAATTTGTGCAGGGCGCCAGCGTGTTGGCATCGCTGATCTGGACGTCATATGTTCCGGCGGGAAAACTGAGCGGACCACTGGTATTGGCAAACGACAATCCGCGCGCCAGGCAGTCGCCGTCAATCAGAACATCGATTGGCAAACCGGGATTGAGATTATCCGCAATATCGCGGCCGGGAATGCCATGCACAATGTAAAGATAAGCGTTGTTGGCGGCAAAGCCGTAGACGCCCAAAACAAGACATAGGGATGCAAGTTGCAAAGCGACACGTGTACGAAGTTTCATAAATCTCTCCTTAGAGTTGTTGAAATGTTCGACGCTGATTTTGAGGGATGAAACGCCCATTGCAGGAGAACTGCGTCAGAGCGGTTCACGACTCACTGCTGGGACCCAACCGTGAAGCTGTCTAGCTTCGTTTCAATCAAACCCTGATCGTGTTCGGAAGTTGTCAAGAAAATTATGGGCCGATCCCAGCGGTGCTGACTGACGCTCGGAGCGCCGTACCTATTTTGACTCTCGCTGGTGCGCGAATTCCCACGCCTTTGCGTATTTCCATGACACGTAGACGGCGTGGTAGAGGTGAAGGAGCAGGCCCTCGCGGCCGTCGAGAAATCCGAGGCGAAAAAAGTAGTTGTACGTAAACGTGGCCAGCGGGCGTAGGACTATGTTGAACAGGCTGAAGCGGACTTGGCTGTCGGCTGCGACCATTTCCGCACCGAGGGAGGAGTAACGGTTCATGTGATCGATGTAGTCGGAGAGCGTGGGATAGGAATGATGCAGAATCGCGCCCGTCAAACGGGCCGTGACACCTTCCGACAGCTTCGCGTCTTCGTGTACAGGGCGATCCTCGAAACGCGCCGCGCCTTTCTTGAAGAGCCTGAGCTTCCGGTCGGGCCAGAAGCCACCATGTTTGATCCAGCGGCCCAGAAACTCGTTCTTGCGGGATATCCAATATCCGATGATTAAGTCCGTTATGCGGTTCGCGGAATTCTGACGGAATATATCGGCGATGTTCGCCGCGAGACCCGGTTCCAACTCCTCATCCGCGTCCAAGCTCAGAATCCAATCTCCCGTTGCTTTATCGATGGCCGAGTTCTTCTGCGCGGCGTAGCCCTTCCACTCCTCATTGAAGACCTTCGCGCCATAGGATTGTGCGATCTCGACGGTGCGATCGGTCGAGCCAGAGTCGACGACGATGATCTCGCCTTTGCCGTCCGCAACCAGAGGCTGGACGCCGGCGAGGGTGCGTCCGATGTTGGATGCCTCGTTGTGGGTGATGATGACGACTGAGAGGATCACTCGAAGCTCCTGCGCTTGCGAGAAGAGGGTCTGCCGGGCTTTCCTTGGGGCGCGCATTCGAACCCGCCAGTCCCCCCACGAGCTTTGCTGATTCCCGAGAGCGTCACGCAGAGAGGATACGCGACCTGCCCGATGCTGCAAAAGAAAAACGCCGGACTGAAATGACCCGGCGTTTCATTCTAACGATGATTAGTACTACTGCTGCGGCTGCACTGGGGCGCTCATCGGCACTTGCTGCTCTGCTGGCCGCGGTGCCACGTGCGGAACGTTGGGCTGATGCGTAACCTGGCCGCGCTCCGCGTCAGAGATCAGGATGCCAGCGTGATCGAGCAGCAGGCCAGTGGATCGATCCAGTTCAACCTCTGACTTTTCGTAAGCGGCCTTGGCAGAAACGAGTGTGACCTCGGCCTGGGTCAGGGCCGCCTGGTTTTGCAGGACCAACGTTGAGGTGGATGCGCCGAGGGCGTACTTCTTTTGTTCGGCATCGAGCGACTGGCGCGCCAGATCTACGGCAGCCTGAGCGGAATCGACGCTGGCGCGATTCTGCTGCACGCCAAACTGCGCGTTCCGCACCTCAATGCGCACCTGATTCTCAAGCTGCAGGATCCGTAACTGAGCTTGGCGATATTCGAACTCCGAACGCGCCTGGGTCGCCTGAGCGGCGCGGTTGCGGATTGGAATGTTAAGCGACAGCCCTACGCCCTTATCGGGAGCGGTCGAATTAATCAGTTGGTTTAACGTTTCGTTGTAAGAAACAGGAGCGGCGGGGGTGAAGCTAGTAAGGCCGCAAAAGGTGGGCTCCGAGGCACATATGTAGTTGGGATTCTGGTCGCCGCCCTGGCCGGAGCCGCCGTAATATGCGAACAGGTCGAGGGATGGCAATAGCGCACTGCGAATCGCTTTGTTGCTGATATCGGTGTTGGACAGGTTAATGCGCTGTTCGGCGAGTTCGGGACGATGGCTGAGAGCGTCGCTCACCAGATCCTGGGTAGGAATAACCGGTTCCTGCGAAGGCAGCACCATGATCGAGGTTGGAATCACCTCGGCATCGGCCAGCCTGGGGTCGACGAGCGTCCGGCTGATGGCGTTCTTCATAAGGAGTTGCTGCAACTGCAGATTGGTCAGGGCAACGGTCAAGGTTTGCTGGTCGGAGGCGACTGTGCTCTGCGCCCGTACTACTTCGATGGGAGCGAGGGTCCCGATTTCCACCTGCTTCTTATTATCAGAGAGGGTCTTTTGAGCGAAGGCCAGTTGTTCTCTTTGTACGCGCACGTTCTCGTAGGCATACACCAGATCCCAGTACATATTTTCGATTTGATCGACGGTAGTGGTGATTTGCAGGCGAAAAGCGACGTCCGAAATTTCACGATCGTTTTTGGCAATTTCAATGTAGCGAGTGTTGGGGGCGAATCCGAAGCCCTGCAGCAGATGCTGTGTAAGCCTGAAATTGAAGCTGGAATTCAGTAAAGGAGTAAATGCGTTGTAAGGATTGTCAGAGGTGATCCGGGTGTTGTTGAACCCGATTGACATGTTGGTGCCCCACTGGAATCCCTGGGTGTAAGCGAAATTCGCGGTACCAGTGTTCTGATGGGGTCCGCAAAAGGGGCTCGTGCAGATAATCCCAAGGCGATCGATTTGCAGTGTGCCCGTCAGGACGGGATCGAAGCTGGTAATTACCGGACCGCTGCCCAGGGTCGAGACGACCAAGCCTCCCGCACCTGCGCCGGCGCCGCCCGAAGCGACCGAGGTCCCGCCTTGTCCCGAGCCGACTTGTCCGCCCAATCCACCTACGCCGCCGCCGGGAGTATTTTGCACCACACCGCTGTTCACGCCAAGAATGCTGGAGCCGGCTTTGGCGCGCCAGACGTCGGTATCCGCGATATTCAGGTTGTAGCGGGCGATGGCGATATCGAGGTTGTTTTCGAGCGCCAGTGCGACGGCGTCGTCCATGGAGATATAAAGTTTGCCGTCTTGCATGAGCTCGTCCATGCGCGGCGTGTTGGCGAGTTGAGGCGGAGCTACGTGGCGGGGAGTATAGGGTGCGAGAAAGTTAGGGAATGGCGCTTTCGGGCGCGAATATTGCTGCACATCGAAAGGCTGAGACGAGGACGGCACCGCGGTTTGCATTTGCGCTGACGGCGCGCTGGGTACAGCCGAGGTATTTTGCGCCCATCCGGCGGGGATCATGATGACGGCAAGGAAAACGGCGGCTGGGAAAAAGTGAAAGGCAGCTCGCTGAAACGCATTCAACACGGCAAAACGTCGCATTCGTCTTCTCCATTGACCACACTCAAGTGACCACACTCAAGACTCATGAAGCTCACACTGATCGGACTTGAACGATCAGGATCGACAGGAACGGACACAGAGGTCCGCACTTCTATTGACCACTTCCTAATACGCAGAACGAGAGGCAAGAGTTCCTTGCAATGTATAGCTTGCGGCACTCCTTGCGTTGCCCGGGAAAGGCAAGCTTTTCCCGGATCGTAAGTAAATCGACCGTAAGTTGCAACTAAATTGACCGTAAGTGAAATAGTATATCTGACGCGACGCCGCACTCTGGCGAAGAGCGGCGGTAAAAGTTGTAAATAAAAGCGATGATGGCGAGGCAGTTTCGGACTCGAAAAAAGTGCCTAATCTTCGGCTGATCCTTTCTTATGACGGTTCCGAGTTTGCCGGCTGGCAGGTGCAACCCGGCCGGGTGACCGTGCAAGGCACGCTCGCCTCAGCCATTGGACGGTTGAGCGGCGAAAATGTACTGCCGCAGGGGTCGGGAAGAACCGATGCGGGAGTGCACGCGCTGGCGCAGGTGGCGAGCTTTGCGACCACATCAGCCATACCGGTGGAGAACTGGACGCGGGCGCTGAATGACGTTCTGCCGGGGTCGATCCGCGTGCTGGAGGTGACCGAGGCTGCGCCTGAATTTCATGCGCGCAAGTCGGCGCGCGCCAAAACATATCGGTATCGCATTCATCGTGGAGCGGTCTGTCCGCCGTTTCTGGCGCGCTATGTGTGGCATTATCCGTATCCCTTGGAGGAATCGGCGATGCTCGCCGCGGCCGGCGTGGTTGTGGGCGAACATGATTTCACATCGTTTGCGGCGGTCGATCCGGAGCGCGTGGAGCGGATGGCGGATGAGGAACGTATGAAGGCGAATGGCATTCAGGCGATGGCTGTTTGCACGACTAACGTTCGGACGATTTTTTCTTCTGGCTGGACGCGTGCTGGCGACGAGCTGATTTATACAGTGCGGGGAAGCGGGTTTCTTCATCACATGGTGCGGAATTTGGTTGGAACATTTTTGCTGGTCGGGAAAGGAACGGTGAGCATGGAAGGCATGCGCGGCATTCTCGAGGCGCGCGACCGCACTGCAGCCGGGCCGACCGCGCCCGCCAGCGGACTGTATCTGGTGGAGGTGGAGTACTAACTTTTTCGGAGCGAGTCGCGGGTGCGGCTTACGGCGAAACTGCAGATCCCTCGCTCTGCTCGGGATGACAAATCATAAAGGAGTGCAGATCTACCAAGAGAACAGATCTCCGGCGGCGTTGGGACGACAAAATCAAGTGGAAAGAGCCTCTGGCGCGTGCGTTCCGCGCCGCGTACACTTCTTCGCAGATGGCCGCCAAGGTCGAATTCGCCGTCTCGCGTATCGCCTCCGTCAATCCGGCGACGGGCGAGGTTTTGAGCGAACTCGACAGCGCCGGACCGACTGAAGTCCGTGCTGCGGTGGGCCGCGCGCGGGTGGCACAGCCGGAATGGAATGCCTGGGGCGTCCGCAACCGCGTTGGCGTGGTGCGCCGTTTCCAGCAGATTCTGCTTGAGCGCGAGACCGATATTGCCCGCCGCATCACCCAAGAGGCGGGCAAGCCGCAGGTCGAGGCGCTGCTGACCGAGGTTCTGGTCGTGCTGGATGCGGCACGGTTTCTCATTGAGAATGCCTTCGCGATTTTGCGCGACGAAAAGCTGCCGCATGGGAATCTCGCCCTCAAAACCAAGTCGGGACGTATTGTGCACGAGCCTTATGGCGTGGTCGGAATCATCTCGCCGTGGAATTATCCTTTTTCCATTCCGGCGACCGAGGCGCTGTCGGCTCTGGTGGCGGGCAACGCGGTTGTACTCAAGCCCTCGGAGTTGACGCCGCTGATTGCGCTTGAGTTGCAGGCACTGCTGCGGCAGGCGGGCGTTCCGGATGACATTTTTCAGGTGCTGCCGGGCGAAGGCGAGACTGGCGCGGCCCTGGTGAAAAGCGAAATCGACAAACTTGTCTTTACTGGGAGCGTTGCCACCGGCCGGCGAATCGCGCAGATTGCCGCCGAACGGCTGCTTCCGGTGGTGCTGGAACTCGGCGGCAAGGATCCCATGCTGGTGCTGGATGACGTCGATGTGGATGTTGCATCGAGCGGCGCTGTTTGGGGAGCGTTCATGAATGCAGGCCAGACGTGTTTGTCGGTCGAACGCTGCTACGTGCATCGGAGCTTGTACGCGGCATTTGTGGACGCCTGCTGCGATAAGGCGCGCAAGCTGCGTGTCGGCAACGGCATCGATCCCGCAACCGAGATTGGCCCCATGATTCATGAACGGCAGGTGCGCGTCGTGGAAGCGCACGTGGAAGACGCGAGGCAGCGCGGTGCGCAGGTGCTTACCGGAGGCTCGCGGCTGAGGGAACTCGGGCCAACGTTCTTTGCTCCGACCGTGCTGGCCAATGTCGATCAAAGTATGCGGATTATGCAGGAAGAGACGTTTGGGCCGGTGCTGCCGATTGCGGCGTTTGCCGACGATGCCGAAGCGGTGCGTCTGGCTAACGATTCTGAATTCGGATTGGCGGCCAGCGTCTGGACGCGCGATCGGGTGCGCGGCGAGCGATTGGCGCGGCAGATCCACGCGGGCACAGTGATGGTGAACGATGCAGTTTCGTGTTTCAGCATCAGCGAGGCTCCGCATGGCGGGGTGAAGGCTAGTGGCATTGGGCGCACGCACGGACGCTGGGGGCTGGAAGAAATGGTGCGCGTGAAATATATTGACAGCGATCTTGTGCCGCGCATGAAGAAAATCTGGTGGTTTGGCTATGGGCGCGAATTCACGGGCGAGATGGAAGGTTTCTTAGATATGCTTTATGCGCGCCCGCTGCGCGAGAAGCTGAAAGGCGCAGTGCGTGCAGGCGGAGCGCTGTGGCGAAGAAAACTTTGAAACCAAGTTCTCAGTTCACAGTTGCCGGTTCGCAGTTAGAATCGGGTGATTTTGTCTGAGAACTGGGAGCTGATCTTATGACTGACTCTCGAACATTTTTGCGTCACACGCTGGCCACGCTGGCTTATCGGGGAGGTAAGGCCATCCGCAATGCTGGACCTGAGTTTGCTGGATATGGCGCTACGGAAACTGCGCGCACGCCGGCGAAGATTCTCGCGCACATCGGCGATCTGATGGATTGGGGGCTCTCCATGGCTGAGGGCCGCCGCGAATGGAAGGACTCTTTGCCGCTGCCGTGGGAAGAAGAATGCGGACGCTTTTTTGCCGCCCTGAAAAAGTTTGACGACTACCTGGCGTCGGACAAGCCGCTGGCCGTCTCGACCGAAAAATTGTTTCAGGGGCCGGTGGCCGACGCGCTCACTCACGTCGGCCAGATCGCAATGTTGCGGCGGATGGCGGGGGTCCCGATGAAGAGCGAAAATTATTTCGCGGCCGAAATCAGCGCAGGACGCGTCGGCGCGGATCAGGCGCCGCCGAAAAAGGAATTCTGAAATTAACCGCCGTTTTGAGAATGACCTCTGCGTTCTTCGGCGTCCTTGGTTCGAAGGCGGTAGCTGAGTAAAATGGTAGCCAGCGACCTCAGCAAGGCGCGCAGGAGATCGAATGGCTTCCGGTGAAACGGCAACCGCAGTTACGAGCACGATTCCGCAACTTCCCAATCATAAAGTCAAAGTTAAGAAGGCAGGCCAGCGCGCCTGCAACGAAAAAAACGATAAGGGCAAGTTCTGCGGCGGACACCTGAAACGCTGGTTCTATGCTGTCGACGTGCTCGAGCGGGAGTGTGGCTGCGTCGAGAAGGCATGGGGAGCGAACGCCGAAGTCTATCGTTGCGAATTCTGTCAGACGCTTTATCTGCCGTGTCCCGAGGATCCGTGCGGCGAGAACGTCGCCGGCAGAGGGCAACTTTCCGTGTTTGGATTGACGGTTCCTCCGAAAGAAGAAAAAAAAGCCTAGCGCGCGCGTGGGAGTGTGGGCTGGTTTTCTGCAGAGCTGAGACCTGAACTCAAGCAGCCGGAGGGGTGCCGGCTTCAGTGAATACTTCTGAACTGATCTACGACTGGAATGCCCTGTATCCCAAGTCGCTGCATCCGCCGGGACCGGTGCGACTGACGGATGAAACGCTGCGCGACGGCTTGCAGTCGCCGTCGGTCCGCGATCCTTCGATTGAACAAAAGATCGAAATCCTCCATTTGATGGAGGCGCTGGGAATCAACACACTCGACCTCGGCCTGCCGGGAGCCGGTCCGCGGGCGGCTGAGCACGTTACGGCGCTGGCGCGTGAGATCGTGGCGCGCAAAATGAAGATCACGGCCTACTGCGCCGCGCGCACGCACGAAAACGATATTCGTCCGATCGCCGAGATCGTACAGAAGACCGGATTGCCCATCGAGGTTGCCGCGTTTCTAGGAACGAGCCCGATCCGGCGTTACACCGAAGGCTGGAATGGCGACTTCCTTCTACAAACCACGGAAAAGGCCGTCAAATATGCGGTTTCGCTCGGTCTGGAAGTCATGTATGTCACCGAAGACACGACGCGTTGCGATCCCGAAACGGTCAAGCAACTCAACTCGGCGGCGATCGATTACGGGGCGCATGCTCTGGTGCTCTGCGACACCGCCGGACACGCGACGCCGATGGGAGCGCTGGCGCTGGTAAAGTTTGTGATCGAACAAGTGGTCAAGCCGTCCGGCGAAAAGATCCGCCTTGACTGGCATGGGCACTGCGACCGCGGACTGGCCATTGCCAATGCCATGGCCGCTTTGGTGGCGGGCGCCGATTGCGTGCACGCGACCGCGCTCGGAATTGGAGAGCGCGTCGGCAACACGCAGATGGACCAGATGCTGGTCAATCTGAAGCTCATGGGAATCGCTCCGTGGGATCGGCAGGACTTAACCAAACTCAAGCAGTACTGCGAGGCGGTTTCTCTCGCGACGGGCGTTCCGATTCCGGCGAACTATCCCGTGGTCGGCGAGGACGCGTTTCGCACGGCGACGGGCGTTCATGCTGCCGCGGTGATCAAAGCCTATAAGAAGAAAGATGTCGAGCTGGCGAACACAGTGTATTCCGGCGTACCGTCTCACTACTTCGGGCTGGAGCAGATTATCGACATCGGGCCGATGAGCGGGAAATCGAATGTGCTTTTCTGGCTTGAGCGGCACGGGCTTCCTGCAAACGACGACGTGGTGGAGCGCATCTACAATTACGCCAAGTCGAGCGACCACACGCTGAGTGAAGCAGAGATTATGGAGTGCGTGCGGCCGGCCAGGTAGAGGCGGGACTTGCGCTGCCTCGCGCTATTGAGGCTCGCGCGCCAATTCAGGGCTTGGCACGGTTTCAGCCTCCGATTTCTTGTGACCTGTTGTTGGCTGCGAATTCATAATTTTTGTTGCGGCGGCATATTCTTCTTTGCCTTCTTTCTCGCGGCCCATGCGAACGAGCACCTGCCCCCGCAGATAATGCGCGCTAGCGTCAGCGTCATTGAGCCGGATGACCTGATCCAGTTCTGATAGCGCTAACGCGTAATGATGCTGCTGTTCGGCAGTCCTCGCCAGTCCCATGAGTGCGTCGGTTGAACGCGGGTCGAGCTTTAGCGCGGCGCGATAGTTCTTTGCGGCTTCGTCCTGGTGACCGGCGATTGATTCCATGCTTCCCAGTTGCTCGTAGCTGAAGGGCTCATCGGGCTCGAATGCAATGTCCTTGTGAAACTCATCGCGGGCATGGTCGTAATCCTGCTTATCGAGGTAGGCGAGGCCAAGATTGAAGTGCACAAACGGCAGCTTGGGATCGGCCTGCGCCGCCGCGTTCAATTCTTTGATCGCGTCGTCATACTCTCCGCGATTCAGATGCGCCTTGCCCATCAGCAGGTGAAATTCCGGGGAGCCCTCGCCAATGTCAACCAAACGCGCCCCGGCTTTTTCTTCGAGAGCTGAATTTTTCGTCTTGTAGGCCGCGACGTCGAGCACGTAAAGATAGTTCAGTTGGTTTGACGACTGGGCCCACAACGGTTCGAGGATGCTGATCGCATCCGCCCAGCGATCGTTGAAAAAATAGCAAAGCCCCAGCAGATAATGGGCCTGATAGGAATCCGGCGACTCTCGCACCACCGACTCAAAGGGTTTGATCGCCTTTACGAAATCGTTTTGCCGAAAATATGTCAGCCCGATGTTGAGCCGTATTCCTGCCATGTCTGGAGCAAGCTTCTCGGCCTTGTGCAGCATTTCGAGCGCCTGCGGCCATTGCTTGCGCCGCATATAAATAACGCCCAGATTAACGTAGGCTGCCGCTACTTCCGGATTGATCTCCAATACCTGCCGGAAATCACGTTCGGCTTCTTCCAATTTGCCGGCACGCAGAGCGGCGTCTCCGGCTTCGAACAGCTTCTGCGGATCACGCCCCACCTGATCCATCCCCGCTGCCGCGCCCACGATGACAGTCGAAAGAAGCAGCACGAGAGCTACGAAGGGCACTTCGATGCTTGACACTCGATTCATCGTCCTGTAGTGTCCGCCAGCAAGAGGCTTAAATTCAAGGAGTCCATGGAACCTTCTGATTCGAAGCCTACGCGCAATCCTTCGTCGGCGAAATCGCGCCGCGCGTCTCCATCGGAACCTTCCCGCAAACGCCCGAGGTCGTCAGCGGTTACCATTCGCGACGTCGCGGAGCGCAGCGGATTCTCTTCGGCCACGGTTTCCATCGTGCTGAACAACGCGCCGCTGGCGCGCTATATTCCCGACACCACGAAGGGACGAATCCAGCGCGCGGCTTCGCAACTGGGATATCGCCCAAATCCGTTTGCGCGTTCGCTGCGCGGCCGGCGCAGTCACACCGTCGGCGTCATGGTTTTCGACATGACCGACCCATACTGCACGCTGGTACTGCGCGGCATCGAAAATACACTTTATCAGTCGTCGTTCCTGCCGATCCTCACGGATGTTCACAACGAGCGCAGCCGTTTTGAGCGCTATCTTGAAATGCTGCTCGATCGCCGCATCGAAGGCCTGGTCGTGCTGGCCAACTGGCTGTTTGTGGACATCAACGTCCTCGCCGATCTGGAGAAAAACAACATTCCCACGGCGACGGTCGGCCGCGAACTCCAGAATGACAAGATCAGTTCGGTGATCGTCGATAACACGGCGGGCGCGCGAGCCGCGCTCGAACATCTCTATTCGCTCGGACATCGGAAGATTGCATTCATACGCGGGCCGCACCAGTTGTCTGATACTGAGCCACGGTGGCGAGGCGTGCGGACGCTGGCGCGTGAACGCGACCTCGAACTCGATCCGCGGCTGATCGTCGATCTACCAGAATCTGGAGATCCGTTCTCGAGTTTTGAACAAGGATACAAATTAACGGAGGAACTGCTGCGCCGGCGCCGTCCTTTCAGCGCATTGATGGCCTTTGATGATATGACTGCCTTTGGCGCTATTCGTGCTCTCGGCAAAGCGGGTATTCGTGTGCCCGAGGAATGCTCGGTGATCGGATTCGACGACGTATCTCCTTCGGCGATCTATTCACCGGCTCTAACCACGGTACGGCAACCGATGGAAACGATGGGGACTGCGGCAGCAACCATCGTGCTCGAGGCCATCAATGCCGGATTAGAAAAAAAACCGATCCAAACGATTCATCGCAGGATCGTTCCGGAGCTCATCGTCCGCGAGTCAACCCGTAGCGTCAAGTAGTCGCTCGGGGCCTGACAGTGCATTTTCTCTTGACAGAGCAGGGCACCTGACGCAGTATTGATACGTTTTAATAAAGGCATTTGGGTGTTTTTATCCGGCGACTCTGAGAGCGCCGCGGAAATGCAAGCGCACGGATTGCGCAAGTATCAGGTTCAGAGAACATCAGTTCCCAATCAACGTGCTGTGTTGAATCGGCGAAGGAGTCATCTATGAGAATCCGTTTCCTCTATGCAATCGTTGTGTTATTGGCAGCGTCTTCGGCGGCGAACCTCTACGCCCAGGACACAGCGTCGTTGATGGGCACGGTTCGCGATGCAAGCGGCGCCATTGTGGCGGGAGCGCAGGTGACGGTGTCGAGCGTGGAACACGGAATCAAGCGCCAGACAACCAGCAATACCGATGGCGAGTATGCCGAGTCGGCGTTACCGGCTCCCGGCACCTATGACGTCACCGTAACCGCGAAAGGCTTCAGGAAGTTCGAGGCTGCCGGCGTGGTTCTGAACGTTGCCCAGAAGAGTCGCGTCGACGTGACGCTCCAGGTCGGCACCGCCAACACCGAAGTGACCGTCGAGGCCACCACCGCGCCCCAGGTGCAGACGGAATCTTCCGAACTTTCAGGCACGGTCACAGGCAAGGAAATCTCGCAGCTGCAGTTGAATGGACGCAACTTCACACAACTGGTGACGCTGGTTCCCGGAGTCAGCAATCAGACGGGACAGGACGAGGCAGAAGTGGGCATCATGGGCAGCGTTGCCTACAGCATGAATGGCGGCCGCATCGAGTACAACAACTGGGAGCTTGATGGCGGCGACAATATGGACAACGGCAGCAACGGCAGCTTGAACGTTTTCCCGAGTATTGATGCGATCGCCGAGTTCAAGGTGCTGACCTCGAATTACGGAGCGCAATACGGGCGTAACGGATCAGGCACGGTCGAGACGGAACTGAAGTCCGGGACCAGCAGCTTTCACGGCGACTTGTATGAGTTCGTCCGCAATACCGATTTCAACGCCAAGAACTACTTCAATGCCTCGACGCCGCCTTACCACAAGAATGATTTTGGCGGCACCATCGGCGGCCCGGTTTACATTCCCGGGGTTTACAACAAAGACAAGCAGAAGACATTCTTTTTCTATTCCGAGGAATGGCGGCGCGAAAGCACACCGGCAAACTACAACAGTCCCGTACCCTACAGCGCTGAACGCAGCGGCGATTTCACCGATGTGTGTCCCGCACCGGGCTCTCCCGTCGACACCGTCGACTATCCCGATTGTCCGGTCGTTCCCGCATATATCAATGGTGTTGCGGCCCCGGCGCCGCTAGTGGTTGGCCAATATTTTCCTGGTCAGAGCGTGGCACCCTACCTCACCGCTGCCGGCACGGATCTGCTTCCCTTGATTCCGACGGCAACCGCGGGGAATGACATTCCCGGGGCGGCATTCTTCATCACTGCCCTATCGCAGCCCACGACCTGGCGTGAAGAACTGTTCCGCATCGATCACAACATCAACGAACACAATCGTGTCTCGTTCCATTACGTCCACGATTCGTGGGATCAAATCGAACCTTCCACGCTCTGGACCGGCAGCACTTTCCCGACCGTGCAGACGAACTTTAACGGGCCCGCGGTGAGCATGCTGGCGCGCCTTACCAGCACGATCTCGCCGACGCTGCTCAACGAGTTTGTTGCCAGCTACACCACCGATCACCTGATTATGCATTCCATCGGCGCGTGGCAAAGTCCGCAGGGTGGTCTGCCCATGGGCTACCTGTTTCCGGATAGCGGTTACCTTAATAAATTGCCGATGATCACGATTACCGGCGGGGCAGCCTATGGCGGCGGATTCTATATGGATCCGGACAGCGAGTGGCCAGAGGGTAAATACAACTCGAACCCGACTTACACCTATCGCGACAACATGACCAAGATTCTGGGGAAGCATAGCCTGACCTTCGGCGCTTACTTTGTCGCGGCGCAGAAGAACGAACTCAGCAGTCTCTTTCCTAACGGCCAGCTCGGGTACAGCACCAGTTCTACCGTGACCACGGGCAATGCCTTCGCCGACATGCTTCTGGGGAACGTTGGGAGCTTTTCTCAGGGCAGCGGCCAGTTGAAGTTCTACAACCGCTACAAAATTGTCGAGCCCTATATACAGGACGACTGGCGAGCGACCCCGCGCCTGACACTAAACATCGGTCTGCGCTTTAGCCTGTTTGGGACCTATCGCGAGAAGTATGGACACGCTTATAACTGGGATCCAGCTGTCTATAGTGTGGCGGATGCGCCGGAGCTCGACGGCGATCCTACTTCAATCAACTTTGGTTCCTTAGTTCCCGGCGTAGGGAATCCCTACGATGGACTTGTGCAGTGTGGTACGCATGGCGTTCCAGTCGGATGTTCCACAGGACACTTGTTCAACCCAGCACCGCGCGTCGGCTTCGCCTTCGATCCTTGGGGGGATGGCAAAACGGCCATCCGAGGCGGTTACGGAATCTTCTTTGAGCACACCAATGGAAACGAAGCCAACACCGAGGCTCTGGAAGGCCAATCTTCGCCGCTCTTACAAACCGCGACCCAATATAATATTTCCGGTTATGCGAACGTTGGAGTCGGCGGCGGCGGCGCATTGCCCCCGTTTTCGTTCATTTCGATTCCCGACAAGACGACCTGGCCCTACATGCAGCAATGGCACTTCGACATCCAGCGTCAGATGCCTGAACACATCGTGCTTACGGTCTCCTATGTGGGCAGCAAGGGGACCCATCTTACGCGCCAGAGCGATTTGAACCAGGTATATCCGACTGCCGCGGCTCAGAATCCGTACAAGGTCGGCGAGGCCATCGGCCCTAACGATTGCGGAAACGGAACCACTCCGAGCGGTGTGCTTATCCCAGGATACAACCCTAATGGAGTGCCAGGAGATCAGACCCCGGGGACGCCCGGTGTGAATATGTTCGTGGCCTGCGGCGGCGACGCGGATTTTTTCCGTCCATATCTCGGCATTAGCGCCGTAACCGGCATCCAGTCGGCCTCGTCTTCGAACTACAACGGCTTGGAGGTTTCGGCCAACAGGACACTGGGTGGACTGACACTCGACGTTGCCTACACCTACAGCCATTCCATCGATGATTCTTCGGACCGATACGATTCGGGCTTCGTAAACTCTTACGACTTCGCGGCCAATCGCGCCAGTTCGAGCTTTGACGTGCGGCAGCAACTGAATGTCGCCTACGTCTATGATTTACCGTTCTTCAAGAGTCCCGGCCTCAGCCACACACTGCTCGGCTCCTGGCAGTGGTCCGGCATCGCCAGTTACGCGAGCGGAACTCCATTCAGTGTGTTCAACGAATCGGTTTACGCTGACAACGCTGGTGCGGGCAACGGCACATTAGCTTCCGGTTCATACGCGGATAAGATTGGCGACCCGTATACCGATATCCCGCCATCGCCCGGCGGCCCGCAGGTTGCCGGTTTTCTCTACAACCCAAATGCCTACACGGCTCCACAGGGGCTGACCTTTGGAGACTCGGGCAGGAACTCGCTGCACAATCCGAGCCGCACCAACTTCGACATGGCGCTCTTCAAAAGCTTTGCCGTGACGGAAAGCAAGCGTTTCGAATTTCGGGCTGAAGCCTTTAACGTGTTCAACCACACGGAATGGCTGCCCATTTACGGAGATGCAGGCTCAGGCGCGAATGCTAACAGTTCCTATAGCAACGGATACGGCGCCAACACCTTATTCCAGTTTCTCGGTGCGCATAACCCGCGCATCCTGCAACTGGGTGCGAAGTTCATCTTCTAGCGAAAAGCATCGGGCAAAAGTAAAAATCCTGGCTCCGAGCGAGCCAGGATTTTCATTTGAACCTCAGGTTTGAAACGCAGCTTAAGAGTGCAATTCCGAAGCCCCACTCTCCAACACAACTTTGACGAGCGGCCGCGAATTCCTTAGTCAGCGACTGCCGTTTCTTTCCGCGCCTTGCTGAGCACGGCGAGTCCCTTATCAAGGTCGGTGATCAGATCGTCAACATGTTCGATGCCGACCGAGATGCGGATGAGTTGATCGGTTACTCCCATCTTCTTGCGCAATTCGGGAGTGATCATGGCGTGCGAAGTGAGCACGGGGATGGTGACGAGCGAATCCACTCCGCCGAGACTGGGAGCCAGCGTAAACAGGGTCAGCCCCTCGGCTACGCGGCAAGCGTCAGCGCCGCTGCCGTCGACCTCGAAGCTCAAAACACCGCCCACGCCGGTCATCTGCTTCTTGGCGATGGCATAGTCGGGATGATCTTTGAGCAGGGGGTAATGCACGCGCGTCACTTTCGGGTGGTGGCTGAGGAACTCCGCAATCCGCAGCGCGCTCGCGTTCTGGCGCTCCACTCTGACGGCGAGGGTCTTGATCCCACGCAACACCAGAAACGCCGCGTGCGGATCGATGCAGCAGCCGAGCGTAGTGCGCGTGTGATGGATCTCATCAATCAAATCGCGACGGCCGGCGGCGACGCCGCTGATCAAATCGGAGTGTCCGCCGTAATATTTCGTTCCCGAATGCAGCACCAGGTCGATGCCCCATTCCGCGGGACGGCAATTGATGGGCGTGGCAAAGGTTGCGTCAATCGTCGAAATCAGGCCGTGCTTGCGCGCCAGCGCCGCAATCTTTTCAAGATCGACGACCCGCAGGTTGGGATTGGTCGGCGACTCGATGTGCAGAATCTTTGTATTCGGCCGGATCGCGCGCTCGTGCTGCTCGATGTCGTTCGTATCGACAAACGTCGTTTCGATTCCCAGCTTCGGCAGCCATTGCGACAGGAACTTGGTGACCCCGCCATAAATGTCGCGCTGTGCCACGATGTGGTCGCCCGCTTTTACTGAAGAGAGAATCGAAGTTGTGATCGCGGCCATGCCCGAAGAAAAGAGCAGCGCGGCGTCCGCTCCTTCAAGTTCGGCGATGGCATTCTCGGCGACCGTGCTGGTGGGATTGCCGTAGCGCGTGTAAAAGCTGTCGGTGGGCGTAACACGCACCTGCTCCTGCAAGTCAGACACTTCAAAAGTCGAAGTCTGATAGATGGGAGTCGAGAGCGGCCCATTTTTCTTGGCCAGATCGGTGCCGCCGCGCACGGCCTCGGTTTCCTGGCGAAACTGATGCTTCTTCATATTCTTCTCCCGCGCTGGAGCAGTTCTCAGTTCCCGGTTCTCAGTTCCCAGAAAAGGCGAAATCGGGTTTGACTGAGAACTGAGAACCAGACCTAGCTTCTTACCGCCGCCGCATTCAGTGCCGGTACCGGCGCCAGCCACTCAGCCGACCTTGCATGACGGCCGTTCACCAGCTTTTCGAAATCATGCTGCAAGGCGCGCGTTACCGGACCAGTCTTGCCGTCGCCGACAACGCGAAAATCGATTTCACGCAGCGCGATGACTTCGGCCGCCGTGCCGCATACAAACACCTCGTCGGCAATGTAGAGCTGGTCGCGCGAAATCAGCTCTTCGACGACGGAATAGCCGAGATCCCTCGCAAGCTGAATCAGGCTGTCGCGGGTAATGCCTTCGAGAATGCCCGCCCGTGGCGTCGTTGCAATGACCTTTTCGCCCGCCGTGGTGCGCACGGTAAAAAGATTTTCGCCGGTACACTCGGCCACGTATCCATCGGGACCGAGCATGATGGCCTCATCAAAGCCGGCACGATGCGATTCGGTCTTCGCCAGAATCGAGCTCACATAATTTCCCGAAACCTTGGCTTTGGTCATCATGATGTTCGGATGCAGGCGCGTGAACGACGCAATGTTGGCGCGGATGCCACGCTCTCTGGCATCCTCTCCCAGAAAATTCTTCCACTCCCACACCGCGACCACGAAGCGCGGCTGGCCAGACTCGACGGTCATCATCATGGCGCCATCGAGGTAGATCATGGGCCGTATGTAGCAGGCTGAAAACTCGTTGGCCGCGATCGTCTGGTTGATGGCTGCTTTTATCTGCGCGGCGTCAACCGGCAGGTCGCGAAAACCCACGATGTGCGCGGAATCCAGCAGGCGGTCGACGTGTTCGTTCAGGCGAAACACGGCCGGACCGTTGTCAGTCGCGTAGCAGCGGATGCCTTCAAACACGCTGAAACCGAACTGCATCCCCGCACTCAAAAACGGCACCATGCCTTCACTGGCGGGTCTTAAAGAATTGTCGATCCATATGTAACGGGCGGCAGCCATATTGTCCTTGGTCGAGTTGAAATAGCGAAGCTGGAATCTCTTAAGATTACCTGCGGCTGCCCAGACGCGGCAAGCATCGTCTCTGCGCAGAGGTATCGTCGGGACAAACCACGATCGATTCTGCCAGCGAGACATTGCAGGGCGCGAACCTTATAATGACGCGCTTATGGAAACTGGACTTAGAAATCGTGTCGCCATCGTCGCCGCATCGAGCCAGGGGATTGGGCGAGCCACTGCCGAGGCTTTCGCTGCGGAAGGTTGCCGCCTAGCCATTTGCGCGCGCAATCAGGAGGCGCTCAATGCCGTCGCGGAAAAGATTCGCAGAGCACACAACGTGGAAGTGCTCGCCGAGCCGTTCGACGTCACCGATGCGGGTGCGGTGCGCGATTTTGTGAATGCCACGGTGCAGAAATTCGGGAGCGCCGATATCTGCGTGACCAATGCGGGAGGGCCTCGGCAAAAGGTTTTCTGGCAACGACAATCGACGAATGGAAGCGCGCCGTCGAAGTGAACTTCATGAGTACGGTTTACTTCGCGCATCAGGTCATTCCACACATGCAAAAGAAAAAATGGGGACGCATCATCGCCATCACGTCGATCACGACGAAGCAGCCCGTCGCCGATCTGGTCTATTCGAACGCGGTACGCTCGGCGGTGGTGGGCCTGGTAAAGAGTCTCGCGAATGAATTCGGAAAGGACGGAATCCTCGTCAACAATGTTGGACCGGGATTTACCGCGACCGATCGCCTGAAGGAACTTGCCCGCGCACGTTCTGGGGCGCATGGCAAGAGTGAGAAAGAAACGTTTGACGGCTGGGCTGCGGACACTGCGCTGAAGCGGCTGGGTGAACCACGCGAACTTGCCGACACGATCGTCTGGCTGGCGAGCGAACGCGCTTCGTACATCACCGGGCAGACGATTCTGGTCGACGGCGGGCTATATAAAGGTTTGTAGAACCAGTTCGTAAAGACAGCTTGTAGAATCGTGGTTGGAACACTCTATGGGTCGGAACATTCTATGAAGAACGCAAAGAAGAAATCGACAACGGCGGTACGAAAACGCGCGAAAAAACCTGCACGTCCGATAAGCAAAGTCGCGCTCAAGGGTACGGTGGCGAAGGGCAAGCCCGCGAAGGCCGAGCTGCGGCATGTCCCGTGGAGTGCGATCGAGGTCGAACATCTGAATCCTCTGCTGGGCTTGCATTTTGTTGTCGGGCAAAACATCATGCTGGCGCGCGTCCTGCTGAAAAAGGGATGTGTCGTGCCCGAACACAGCCATCCCAACGAGCAAATCACGTTTATTGCTGCGGGCGCGCTCAAATTCTGGATCGACGGCAAAGAGATTGTGGTGAACGCGGGCGAAGTGTTGACGATTCCTCCGAACATGCCGCATAAGGCCGAGGCGCTCGAAGACACGGTTGATTTTGATGTCTTTGATCCGCCGCGCGCCGATTGGATGAGCAAGACGAACAGTTATCTGCGACAGAGCGAATGACTCACGTGACGCGGGCACTCTTGTCCGCCCGCAGCATCCAGAATCCAAACCTCGGTCAGGCTTCGGAGCGCAGGGCATACCGTATTATGTCTGTAGCCAGCGCAATCAGCCGCTGGTTACCGGATCATAATTCTTGTCAACGACCCAAACTGCCGAAACTGTCTCCCGCCTGCGCTGCATCGCTTGCGGCGCAACTCCTGATTCCGCCGCACAAGATTTCCGCTGCACGTCTTGCGGCGATCTGCTGGAATTTGTCTTTCCCGGATGGAGCGCCGGTTCGTCCGCCTTCGATTTGGCGGCGCTGAAAGCTCTCTGGCTCGGCCGCCGCACATCACGCGAAACGCTTGACCAGAGCGGAGTCTGGCGCTTCCGCGAACTGCTACCGCATATCGCCAAAGAACATGCCATCACGCTGCGCGAAGGAAACACGCCGCTCTACCACTTGGCACGGTGCGGGCGCGCCACCGGGGTCGAGAATCTCTACGCAAAACATCAGGGGATGAATCCGACCGCATCGTTCAAAGACACGGGCATGACGGTTGCCGCGTCGTCGGCGCACCAGGGAAATTTTCGCTGGGTCGCCTGCGCCTCCACCGGAAATACATCGGCGTCGATGGCGGCTTATGCCGCACGCGGCAACATGCACAGCCTGGTGCTCATTCCAGATGGCAAAATCTCCTGGGGAAAGCTTTCGCAATCGCTCGACTACGGAGCGCTTACCTGCCAGCTTCGCACCGATTTCGATGGATGCGTTCGCATTCTCAACGAGCTTGTCCGCCAGAAGCCGGTTTACCTGCTGAACTCGGTGAATCCATATCGCATCGAGGGGCAGAAAACGGCCGCGATCGAGCTTATGGAGCAACTCGGGTGGGAGCCACCGGACCACATCATTGTGCCGGGTGGAAATCTTGGCAACAGTTCAGCGATCGGCAAGGCGCTTCTGGAAATGCGGGAGGTTGGTCTGATCGCGCGTCTGCCGAAGCTTTCCATCATTCAGGCGCAGGGCGCGAATCCGTTCTATCGCAGCGTGCAGGAGTTCGGCGGGAGGAAGCTTGAACCGATGGTGGCTGACACGCTGGCCACCGCGATCCGCATTGGAAACCCGGCGTCGTGGAAGAAGGCTCTGCGCGTTTTGCGGGAGACCGGTGGCGAGGTCGAACAGGTGTCGGAAATTGAAATCGCCGCGGCCAAAGCAGAGATTGGCGCCGACGGTATCGGGTGCGAGCCGGCATCCGCCGTCACTCTGGCAGGGCTCAAAAAGCTGCGCCGCAGCGGGTTCGTGAAAGCGAACGAATCGATCGTGCTGATTCTGAGCGGGCATCTTCTCAAAGACCCCGATTTCACCATACATTTCCATCGGGGCGACTTGTTTGCGGGACCGTCGGTTGCTGGAGCGCCAGACGCGGCCGAGCTTGCCCAGACAAAACATCTGCAGCGAGCTCCGATTGTTCTCGATGCCAACCTGAGGGCGGTCATTGGGGCGCTCGACGCGGCCGAGAGAAATTCGTAGCACTCCGTCCCAAACTCGTGTATAAAACACAGTTCAATGTCAGTGTCGATTGCTCGTGTTTCTGCTTGGGTCAGACGGGGCTAAAGCCTTCCATTTCTATTGTTTCGTCCGGTTTTCCCGGCTGACGGGTTTGCTCTCTAATCTATGCCTTCACGCCCCACATCCTTAGACCGCTCATTGCGCCTGGCGTTGCCGGCGACCTCCGCCAACCTTGGCCCCGCATTTGACGCCGCGGCGCTCGCGCTCGATTTTCATCTGCGCCTGCGCGCCGAGCGGGCGCCCGATTTCTTTGTCACCGCCGAAGGCCGCGACGCGCAAATCTGCAGCCGCATGGAGAACCACCTGATCGTTACCACCTATTGCGAGGTGCTCGAATCAGAGAATCGCAAAATTGCACCCCTGCGTATCCATATTGAAAACGAGATTCCCATTGGCCGCGGGTGCGGATCGTCAGCCGCCGCTCGCCTGGCGGGCATTGCGCTGGCCGTGCATTTTGGGCATCTACGCTGGAAGAACGACCGCATCGTTGGCGAAGCTTCGATGCGGGAACATCACCCTGACAACGCCTCCGCCTGCTGGATGGGCGCGCTGACCGTTGCGCGCATGGCCAATCAGGTGCAGGCGCAGGTGGTTGAAGTGAAGCCGAAAGGGAAGTGGCCGTTGCTGCTCGCGGTTCCCGAAGCGCTGCTCTCAACTGAGCAAGCCCGCCGCGCGCTGCCATTTCAATATTCGCGTGCCGACGCGGTCACCAACATTCAGAATTCGATGCTGCTGCTTGCGGCATTCACGCAAGACCGTGCCGATCTACTCTCGTCGGCGCTTGAGGACCGCATACACCAGCCGTATCGTGCACCACTGGCTCCGTTGCTTCCCGCGCTCAAGGAACTGACTGGAGAGTCCGGCATTCTCGGCGCAGCGCTCAGCGGAGCGGGCCCGTCGGTGCTCGTGTTTCTGGATCCGAAGGTTCCTCCGAAAAAGACCAAGCAGCGAATCGCGGCTCATCTCACGAAGCGCCGGCTGTCGGCCGAACTCATCCTCACACAGATCGCGCAACACGGTGGACGCGACGGGGCCGATTGGCGCAAGCATCATCCGGGATCGAGGAGATAATAGAGTCTTGAACGCGGCGCGGAGCGGTTGGTGCGAGGCAAGCCCCGCCACCTAGTAATCTTAAGTCCAACGCAACTTATTGCCACCCAACATTAGTCTCGAATCACAGCCGGAGCCAGATCCAACTCGCTCGCCGTGATGCGATGGCCGCGCAGCGCAAAGACTCCGAGGGTCAATGCTACGGCCGCGACGCCCAGCGCATCGGGAACGCCCACACGGTTTGCGAGCGCGCCCCACAGGGTGGCTCCGATCGCCATGCCGCCCTGCAATATCAGCAGGTAAAACGACAGCGCTCGCGCGCGCAGATACGCGGGACACATGGTTTGGGCCGCAACATTCAAACAAGCGAGGATGCCGATCCAGGCCGCACCAGCCGCCAGCATGACCGTACACAGAAGCCCAAAAGTTGCCACTCGTCCCGCCGCGAAAGTCATTCCGGCAAAGAGCAGAATGGCGATACCAACGACGCCGTCCACCGACAATTTTTCTCTCGCTCGCGGCAGCGCCAGCGCCCCGAGCAGCGCCCCGAGCCCGAAGCAGCCCAGCAGCACGCCGTATCCCGTCGCGCCATACGGATGAGCGATAAGCGGCAGCAGCGCCAGCATAGCGACGGCCGCCACGCTGAAGGTTCCGGTTCGCAGCAGCACCGACTTTGCGACCGTGCTTTTCTTTACGTAGTGATAGCCATCGCCGATTACGGACCAGACTCGCTGCGTCGAAACCGGAACTTCCGTCGGCCGCTTCCACCGGTAGAGAAATACGATGACGCCGAAGAACGACGCGGCGTTTAACAGGAAGGTAGATCCGCAGCCGACGGCTGCAACCAGCAAGCCTCCCATGGCGGGTCCCACGGCTCTGGCGACGTTGAACCCTGCCGAGTTCAGGGCCACGGCCGACGCGTGCTGATTAGCCGGAACCAGCTCTGGAGTGATCGCCTGCCACGCGGGATCGTTCATCACGGCGCCGAGCCCCAGCAGAAATGTAAACAGCAGCAGCATCCACGGACCAACACGGCTGGTCAGCGTGAGAATGCCAAGCGTGGCCGAGGCCAGCACCATCCATCCCTGCGTCAGCAAGAGAAAACGACGCCGGTCGACCATATCGGCGAGCGCGCCGGCAGGCAGGATCACCAGGAATACCGGCAGAGCCGCGGCCGCCTGCACCAGTCCGATCATCAGCGGATTCGTGGTCATCTGCGTCATCAGCCAGCCCGCGCCGACATTTTGCATCCACGTGCCGATGTATGAAATGACCGAAGCAATCCACAGCGATCGAAATAGCGGTTCGCCCAGCGGCGCCCAGGGCGAGATCGGACGCTTGCCCGCGATTGGCTCCGGAACCGGCATTTTGATCATTTCCGCCATGATTTGCTTGTGGGGATCTGGCCGCTCCCAGGCCAGGCGGGCGAGGCACCCGTCACTCTACTAATCCGTCGCTCTACTAATGATGAATGACTAAAGCGTGGTTCGCGAATGGCCACTCGCGCCGCTGCCAGGCCCGCACGCAATAAACAACAATTCCGACGATGAGGATTACCGCCGCATAACGAATCTCGCGCAGAAAGCCGGTGCGCGAAACCAGGATGAAAACGAAGCTGCCCGCCGCGATCAGCGCCGGGATGGGATAAAGCCACATCCGAAACGGCCGTTCCATGTCCGGCCGTCTGATCCGCAGCACGATCACGCCGATGCTCTGTATGAGGAATTGCAGGATGATGCGGATCACGACCAGCGCGGCAATCAAATCTGCCAGCCGCAAAAAGCAAAACAGAGCCGCCACGCCCGCCAGCGCCAGCAAAGAAACATAAGGAAACTGATATACGGGGTGCACGCGGGCAAACGCCCGAAAATAGTTTCCATCAACCGCCGCCGCATAGGGCACGCGCGAATACCCGAGCATCAGCGAGAACACGGACGCAAACGCCGTCCACATGACGAGAGCCGAAACCACCGATCCCGCTCCGTGGCCGTAGATTCTCTGCATAAAAGTCGAAACCACGTACAGCCTGCTATTGGATGCTCCCGCCCGCGTAAGTTCTCGCCATGGCACGACTCCGAGTATGCTGACGTTCATCACTACATATAGACATGCTATCGCCAGAATGGATAGCAACAACGCCCGCGGAATATTTTTCCCCGGATTCTTGATCTCGTCGCCGAGGAAGCACACGTTGTAATAGCCCCAATAGTCGTAAGCGGCGATCAGCATGGCTCCGCCGAGCCCGTGAAAAAAATTTCGCGACAGTGAAAATGCGCCCGGAGGAAAGTCAAATGCCTGGTGCGCATTGAAATGGGTAAGTCCGGCAAAGATTATCCAGCCGATCGTTCCCATTACGCCAATCCAAAGCAGCTTCGTAAGGCTTGAAATCGCGGTGATTCGCCGGTAAAGCAGAAACGCGGTGAACAGGCAGACGCTGATGGCCAGCACAGTTGCCGGCATCGCTACCCAGGTCACCTGCAACGGGCCCAGCAGCGGAAGGCTTAGGCCCAGCGTGCGCGTCGACCAGACCCGCTCCAGTCCGGGCCAGAAAAATGACGCATACTGCGAGAACCCGACCGCTCCCGTGGCAATCGAAAGCGGAGCGCTGAAGGAGAGTTGCCAGATAAAGAGGAAGGAAACCGCTCGTCCCAGTTTTTGCGGCCCGTAGATTTCTTTCAAGTATAGGTACGATCCGCCCGAGCCCGGCATTGCTGCGCCGAGTTCAGCCCACACCAGTCCATCGCAAATAGCCAGCACCGCGCCGAGCACCCATCCCAGCATCGCCTGCGGGCCGCCCATAGCGGTCACGATCAGCGGGATCGTAATAAATGGCCCTACGCCGATCATGTCGATCATGTTCAGCGCGGTTGCGGAACCAAGCCCGATGCCGCGAACAAGTTGCGGTTTGGTCTCAAACCCACTTTCAGGCGAAATTGTCATGAGAGAAGTCGTTGGTCGGCGGTCGTTCGTCGCTGGCCGTCAGGCAACACTATCGACTAAGGACTGGCGATCAGATTCACAAATAGCCGCACCGCGCCGGGCACGCCCGCTGGCAACTGCCGGAAGAATGCGTAGCCGGTATAGATGTATGTGCCTTTGCCGTAATGCGCCACCAGCAGTCCGCCTTTCTGTTCGCCTTCGCCCGGATCATGCGACTGCAACAGCGGAGTGAATCTTGGATCCCACTGCGACATGAAGTACAGACCGCGCTCCTGCACCCAGCCCGCAAAATCTTTCTGCGTAATTTCGTTGGGAGAATGAAAGATCGGGTTTGAAGGATCGAGAATCGTGACTGGAGCCTCTTCCACCGACACGCGTGCCCGGCTGAGCGTCGCCGGATAAGGTGTGAACTTGCCGGAGTTGAAATCTCCCGCCGCGGCGTTATATCCCACCGTGTTGTACTGCACAACGAGCCGGCCGCCCGCGTATACGAAATCGAGCAGCCGCTTATTATTTTCGATCACATCTTTCTGCGTGTCGTAAGCGCGAATTCCGAGCACGATGGCCTGATAACGGCTCAAATCTTCTGTGCCAAGTTTTTCCGCCGGAATCAACGTGACGTCCATTCCGATCTGCTGGAGCACGGTTGGAATCTCATCGCCCGCGCCCATGATGTAGCCAACTTTCAGATCTTTTGGAACCTTCACGTCGATGACGTTCACATGTTGCACAGCCGGCTGATAGTAGTAAAACGTTCCGAGATCATCGCGCGTGACAACGGAATAGCCTTCGTTATAGGTCCGGCTTCCGCTGGTCAGGGAAGCGCGAATCTCTTTGCGTCCTTCGGTGCGACTGCCGGGATAAACCTTGAAGTCAAAGCTCTGTCTCTCCCCGCGCTCGTGAAAATCGAGCTGCTTTTTGGCCGGCTCGACGCGCCATTGTTCCGGGGCCTCGACGCGAAGCACTCCTTCATCCTTTTCGGGATCACCGGCCCAATGCGTTTCCGGCAGGGTCTTCGAATCCAGATTGCTTACCACATCAATCTTGACGTTGGGCTGCGGGCCGTCATCCACGGGAATTACCTGCTCGCTCGGATCGACCAAAACAGAGAAAGCAGGCGCCACTGCCAGCGGACGCTCGGAGATTGCACCCGAAACGTCTTTGTATTGGACCATGCAAACGGCGGAAATCACGCCCGCCCCAGGTTCAGTCAGGCCAAGGGCCTGCACCGGAGGCGGCGGAAAAGGAAGCGTCTGGTACTGCGGATCGTCGATGATGTTGAGCGCCTCAGTTTGCGGATCGTTTCGATGCCAGTAGGGTTTCGTGAGCTCCGCGGTCGGAGGAACGTAGACCTTGAAACGCGTGACAGTTTCGTTTCCCGAAGTCCTGGTTGACAAGGCTTTGGAATCCCATCCCTCCGGAAGCGACAGACTTATTCCGCTCGCGGTGGTAAGTCCATTTGCAGAAGATAGCGTAGCCGTTGCCTCAAATGTGCGGCCGGGCACGGCCATGAACGCGTCTTCTGGATTCGATCCGATTGGCGCATCGACTACCACGTGGAGATTCACTCCTATGGCGAGCGCCTGCGCCTGCTCGAGTTCGCCCGCCAGTCCCTGCAAGAGGCGCACCTGAAAATCCTTCTTTGCTGGGGCCGATAGTTGCGAGCCTAAGATATCGTTGAAAGCCCGAACGGCCATTCCATAGGCGTCGCGGAGAGGCGCCGCTGCAGAGGAGGGATCTTTGTCGGCCGTCGACGCAGCGTCGGCAATTTTTGCCTGGATCGCAACCAACGCCGGCCGCAGCCACGGCACTTTTTTCTCTTCGGCTCCCAGTCGATCGGCCAATCCCGGCAGGGTCGTGTCGATGCCATCGAAGAAACTTTGTTCGTGACCGTCTTTGTCTTTAGGAGACTCCACGACCGAATCAACCAGCTTGTAGAACGTGAAGCGATCGCCCGGTTCGACTGTCCAGTTGGCCGCTCCCTGCGATTTCTGGTGTCGCAGGCCGAGCATCGCAAACTGTATATATGAAGCTCCCAGTAGCGGATCGACGGTGCCAGTGTTCAGCTTCACCGTATAGTTCGCGGCATCGCACGTCTTTGCCCCGAAGCCACAGACGTTGCCGATATATAACTTTTTCGGCTGCCACGGCTGAAGCCCTGCGGCGATTTGCTCGGGAAACCGCTTCGGGTCGGCCGCCGCGCGAAACGCCTCTCTCGTCAATATTGCCGAGGCCTGATGATGTCCGTGCCCGTCGCGTTCGGTCCCGGAAAACCGCGCCACCAGCACGTCCGGACGAAAGGTTCGAATCACGCGCACCATATCGCTCAGAGCAATGTCATGCCCCTGCCACTTCTGAAATGTTTCTTCGGCGGTTTTGGAATACCCGAAATCGGCGACGCGCGAGAAGCGCTGTTCGACACCGTAGTAGCGATCGGCCGCAAGCAACTCCAATGTGCGCAGTACGCCGAGCGCGTCGAAAAGATTACTGCCAAGTTTGTTTTGACCGCCTTCGCCGCGGTTCAGCGTCATGAGCAACGTCGAAACGCCTTTGCCGCGCGCCTCCAGCGTGAGCATACCGCCGTCTTCATCGTCGGGATGCGCGGTTGTCTGCATCAAACGCCCCGTCGTCTGCAGGCGCCGCAACATCAGCTTGAGCCCGTTTGCGCCGGTTTCCTGCGGAAGCGGGTCATAAAAATGATCGACGACCTGATTGCCAGATGGATGATCGGCCGCTGTTTTCTCGGCCTGTGCCGCCGCAAATATTGCGACTGAAGCGGCGAAAACAACTAACACCATTGCTGGCGCAACGCGGATGGACAACAATCCCCGCCCAAATTCTTTCAAGATTACAAACATGCCCATCAGATGGACTTTTCCCCAAAAAAGAATCAAATATGTTCGTGCGGTGCGCGCCCCGACCCGCGATATTGCTCGCGAATAGCTGAATGCCAAACCGATCTCAATTCTTAACTAATCAATGGTATCGCGGATGTAACGGATGCCGCTGGGCAGCTCGCAAACAATTCCGCTCTTCTACCGGCTCATTCCCTGCGCCACCGCGAACTTCTGCTGGCAATCGGTCGCCGCCTGCACAATCTGCCGGAACCCGGCATCGTCGCGCACGCTTTTTAACAGCGGATCGGATTCCAGCGCCTGGCGGGCGCAATAATTCTCGGACACGGCCTTACGCAGAAAATCGTACGCGATCTGCTTTTCGCCGCAGGCCGCCAGCAGAGCGCCCTGGTAGTATTTCAGCTCCGAATCCTGCTCTGGCAGCAATTCAGTCTCCGCCTGTTCCGCGATCTGGTGCACATTCGACGTCGGCGCCTGATTCAGGCAAGCCTCGAGCAGTCCGCGCATCCACATCGGATTTTGCGTCATCTGTTGCGTCGCCTGCCGGGCTTCCGTCATCTTCCCTTCGCGCATCAGCACCGAAACCCGCACCGCATTCGACCACTCCGAGCCTGCATCGCGACTCAGATACTCCATGGCGCGCACCGATTTCCCTTCTTCAAAAAAAGCGAACGAGCATGAACGCCAGTTGTAATTTCCGGGATCGATCGCCAATGCCCGGTCGCACTCGCTTTGCGCCTGGTTGAGAAGCCCCGCATAACGCAATACATAGGCGAGGGAATAATGCGCGATTGCATTATCCGGTCGCTTCTGGACCAAGGCTCGTGCCTCTGCATATGCCTTGTCCAGTTCTCCGGTCTCGACTTCGTTCGTCGCCAGGAATCCAGCCGCGCTCACCCGCCCGGGTTCCAACGAAAGCGCGTGTTGGTAGGCCGCATCGGAGCGCTGATATCCGGCCGCGCCTCCGCCAGAATAGATCGCGTCGAAGTAATAGCGCCGTCCGAGCGCTTCCCACGCTGGTGCGTAATTGGGATCGAGCGCGACCGTGTGCTCCAGCATGGTGATGGCTTCTTTGTTGGCCGCCCCGTCGTGCGACATTGCCAGGCTCCGCAAATACGCGTCGTAGGCCTCGCGATTCGCGGGAGCGCTGCTGTTTTCAACCGCTCCGCGGGTCACGCCTAAAGCAGGCACAAGCTCCTGCCGCACCTTTCTCTCGATCTGTCGTTGCAAGGCAATCAAGTTATCAACCGGGGCGTTTAGCGTGCCGGTCCAGATCAGCTTGTCGTCTTTCACATTAACCGCTTCAACCGTCACCATCACCGTCTTGTTCTGACGGAGAAAATGTCCGACGACCACTGTGCCCACGCCCAGTTCGCGTCCCGCCTTTGCGGGGTTGGTGGCCGCGTTCGAGTATTTCTGGGTTGCGCTCGACGGACGGATTTCGAGCGAATGCGCATAGGTAAGCGCGTTAGCGATCTCGTCGGCCAACGCGAAGCGCAGAAATTCGCTCTCCCCATCATTGTTAATGTTCTGCAGCGGCAGCACCGCAATCGTGCGGTTGCTCGCGTCGGTCGCAGGCGCCCTGTGTTTCAGAATCCACGTTCCCAGCGAAACCACGAGCATCAGCAGCACAGCCACCAGTCCGATGACCATCCATTTGAGATTCGACTTCGATCGCTGGAAGGTGTTCGTCGCCACATGCAGGCCGCTTGTGTGGCGAAGGCCGCTGCGCAACGTCGGCTCCGTCACTTTTTTCAGGCGCAGCAAGTCAGCCTTCATCTCGGTCGCGTTCTTGTACCGCTTGTCGCGGTCCTTCTCCATTGCCTTGCCGATGATGGACTCGAGCTCTGGCGGCACGTCTGGATTGATCGATCGCGGGGGTGTGGGCTTTGAATTGATGACCGCGTGCAGCGTGGTCACAACGTTAGTTCCCGTGAACGGCTTCTTGCCGGTAGCCATCTCGAACAACACCACGCCGAACGAGAAAATGTCGCTGCGGACGTCCAGATCTTCAGAGCGCGCCTGCTCCGGAGACATATAAACCGCCGTCCCCGGAATGACGCCGACTTGGGTCAGCGATTCTTCAAGCGAGGAGTCGGTGGTCGTGCCCACGCTGCCGTCCTTGGCTAACTTGGCGAGGCCAAAGTCGAGAATCTTCACCTGTCCGTTCGGCGTGAGAAAGATATTTGCCGGCTTGATGTCGCGATGAACGATTCCCTTGGCGTGCGAGGCTGCGAGCGCGTCCGCTACCTGAATCGCGATGTCGAGCAGGTCGTCGAGCTCCAGCGGCGTGCCATGGATCCGCTGCTTCAAAGTCTCGCCTTCCAGCTTCTCCATCACGATGAAGGGATGCCCGTTATTGTCTTCAATGTCATGAATCGTGCAGATGCCTGCATGATTAAGTTGCGATGCGGCACGGGCCTCACGCGTGAATCGCTCAAGCGCTCGTGGATCCTTGGCTAGATGTTCAGGAATAAATTTGAGGGCAACGCGCCGGCCCAGGCGGAGATCCTCCGCCTCATAAACAATCCCCATCCCGCCGCCGCCGAGCTTCGACAGCACGCGGTAGTGGGACACCGTTTGGCCGACGATCTCCATAGAAGAGTTCGGGGCGGATGCGCCCGTCCGTCACGTTTGCCTTTAATTCTATGGGCGGGACGAAAGACAGTCCCGGCCCGTGAAGGCGTAATGGTAGGCTGTCATGGCTGTCGGGTCAACCGAGTTGCGACTCAAATAAAAGGACGTTTTATCACGGAGCCATCACCTTCGGAAGGTTCCAGTGGCGCCAAACACTGACCACGCGCAGCACGAAGCAGGTCGTACCGCCTAATCCCGCCGCCCATCCGTGAGAAAGCTTCAGCTTACGGCTCAGAATCATCACCGCCGCACCCGCCAATGCTGCCGTGGCATAGATGTCGGCGTGGAGCACATTTGGAACCCGCGCCAGCAGGATGTCACGCACTGTGCCTCCGCCGACGCCGGTGATGGTGCCCAGCAAAACGGCGACGAATGGATGCATGTCGTAGAGCAGCGCCTTTTCAGTTCCAGCCACGGCAAACAAAGACAGGGCAGCAGCATCAAGAATGATCAGCACCTCGCCTGGAATTCCCTGTACAAAGCGATACAGGAAGAAAACGATCGCGGCGCCCGTAAATGCCATCGCCGAGTAGCGCCAGTCGCGCAGCGAGTTTGGCGGTATCGCGCCAATGAGGACGTCGCGAAAGATTCCGCCCGCGAGTGCGGTGGAAAAGGCCAACACCATCAGCCCAAGCAGGTCGAGATTGCCGGTGATGGCGGCCTCCGCGCCTTCGATCGCGAAGAGCAGAGTGCCGGCCATATCGGCGGCAAACAACAAATTATTCGAGGGACGCTGCGTGCGTTCAATCTTCACTGTGCCAGCCAAACGTTACTCGTCAAGCGTTATCCGTCAACCAATGCCGCCGACGATCCCACCCACTTCATATTTTTATTCTGGTCCACACCCATCATCAGGCCGCGGCCCATGCGCACGATTGTAAGCACCGGCAGCAACTCTTCCAGCCAAACATACATGATGCGCAACTCGACCTTGGTTGCGCCGTGCGGAGTTTCGACCACCGGCGTGAAATTGAGCCGCTCTTGCAGAATATATTCGCCGCGTTTTGCCGCCGGAATCGCGTCGATGTCAGCGCGCGAAGGAGCAATGACCACGCCCAGCCCGGCAAATGAATAGAGCGGCTTGAGAACGAAATTCTCAAGGTCCGCCGGGACTTCCGTCAGTTGATCGAGGAACCAGGTTCGCGGGACCGACGGATGCTTCAAATAAGGGATGGAATATTTGCTGATGCGGAAATACCAGTTCGGATGTCCCGCCCACTCGACCTCCAAATCATCGCGAAAATCAAACGGCAGCGTTACGCCCTTGCGCTCGAGTTCGTCGACGATGGCGCGGTTATAGATTCGCTCAATCGGAATCTGTAGGCCGTCCTCTTCGTAAAACAGCCGCCGGCCTGCTTTGCGAATCCTGGTGATGCATACGGTATGAATGCCGAGCAATTTTTCGGTCAGCAAAAAATCCGGACGCGTCTTCTGTTCTTCCGGATGCACCTCCATCAACACAACGTTCGCCGGATCGTGTCCGGCAACAATCGCGTCACTCAAAAGCCGCCGGTAACCAGCCGAATCGAGTCCACTCAAGAAATAACGAAGGTTTGCGTCGAGCGAGAACGCGTCGATGTAAGCCTGCGCCAATACCGGCTGATAAGCGTAGAGAGAAGGGAAAGCCTGCAACTCGACCAGTTTCGGATGTAATTCTCCCGTCGCGTCCCGCACCAGTCCGAAGTCCACCTGGATAAACATCGGATGTGGTGATTCATTCGGAACGCGAAACTTTGGCGGAATCGAAGCTTCGGAGCGCGCGTGATATTCCGGACTCTCAACCAATTGCCGTATCAGAGCCTTGCCGTCCTCTGCCATGCGCGTAACCAGTGCATTGGGAAAGAAGCAAGGCGTCTCGCAAAGCGCAAACGGGACTTCCATCCCGCATCGCGCAGTCATCTCGCGCCGCAGCTGTTCATATTTTTCAGGAGTGAATCGCGCGTTGAAGTCTTGCCGGTAGGAGGGAATCATAAGGTCGGACACAACCAAAACGCGTCTGTTCGGACGGATTCGTCCGGGCATCCAGCCTGCTTCAGCAGATCTGACGATTCAGGGTTACTCGGCGCTCTTCGCGTCTCGGCGGTAACGCGCTATGCCTCAATCAAAAATTGCCCGCCCCGCATAATCTGCTCGCCGTCGACCCAGATATCGAAATTACGTCCCACGACATCGATGTGTGTGGACGAATACCATTCCGCGCCCGTGTGCGCGCCGTACGGATTTCCGAAAGCGATGTGTACGCCAGGATATTTTTCGTCCTGCAGAATCTCGCCGATCACGTCTTTGAGTTCGATGTTCGTGCCAATCGCGAACTCGCCCACGCGATCGCTGTTTTCGTCGGTGTGCGTGTAAGCCCAGAAGTCGTCTTTCAATTCCTTGTTCGTCGAGTGCGCCTCGATCAGGCGATTTCCTCTCACCTGGATAGTCAATGGATTTGCCTTCAAATCGCCGAACTTCTGGCACAAATAATCGCCCACGACTCCATCAATCACAAACGTGCCGTTTACCTCGCCCGGAGTAGTGAACACCTCGCCGCCCGGCAGGTTTCCCCATTTTTCCGTGCTGATAATACCGCTCGTTTTTACCCAGCGGTAATTGGGATTCAAATCGGCGACCAGATCGGTGCCAGCGGGCGTCTTTGCACGAATCTGCTTCGCCTTGCTCACCGTCTCCAGAACTTTCAGGCTTAACCGGTCGACCTTCAAGAAATCGGCGCGCATGCCTTCGAGCATGATCCGCTTCTTGATGTTGACCATATGCGCATGCCGAATCTTCCGCCGATTCACGATGTCGGTCATCTGCATGCGTGACTTTAATTCGTTGGCTTGGGCCTGCACCGCAAAAATACTGACCTGGCTCGTCTCCAGATCTTCAGCAATGGGCAGCGGCAAGTCCGTCAGCGGACGCGCCGCCACGTCTTCCAACACCCATGCGCGGTAGGGGCATCCGAGTGCTTCGAGTTCGTGTACGATCGCGGCCGCAATCTCGAGACTCACTTCGTCGGTAATGACCGTAACCTTCTCTGACGGTTGGACGCGCAGGCACACACGCACCGCGTTCCGCGCGCCCTGCGCGAGTTGCGGATCAAAGGCCATGTGATTCAGTTGTCGGTTGGATTGTTCCGCAGTATTGATCAAGCTCATCAGACGGCCTTGGCGGTGGGTAAACTATTCGTCTCCTCGACGCCCACCTCAGTCTCCTTAATGATGTAGTCCACCACGTCTTTCATGTCGCCGGTCTTGCGATATACGTCGAGTTGCCGGTCCGCGCCCGTGCCCGCCTTGACGATCTCGCGGACATATTCGACCTCGGCGCGGCAATCCAGTTCGTCGAGCACGTCGTCGACGAACTCGAGATACTCTTCGATCAACTCGCGCTCGGGAACTTCCATCTGCTTGCCAAAGTCGATCAGTTTCCCGTTGATGCCGTAGCGCGCCGCGCGCCACTTATTCTCCATCAGCAGCGATTTGCGATAGAGCCGGAAACCCTGGTTCTGCGAATAGAGTTTATAGAGTTTTGCCACCGTGGCCTGAATCAGCGCCGCCAGCGCGATCGTCTCTTCGACTCGCATGGGAAGATCGCACACGCGGAATTCCAGCGTGTCAAAGAATGGATGCGGCCGGATGTCCCACCAGATTTTCTTCGCGTTATCGATCGAGTTCGTTTTTACCAGCAGCTTGACGTAATTTTCGTATTCGCCCCAGCTCGGAAAGTAATCCGGCAAGTTCGTCCGCGGAAACTTGTCGAAGACTTTGCAACGATACGATTTCAATCCCGTATCCATGCCCAGCCAGAAAGGCGAATTCGTCGACAATGCCAACAGGTGGGGGACAAAATAGCGGGAGTGATTCATCAAGTGGATCAGCGTTTCGCGGTCTTCGATTCCGACATGGACGTGCAGTCCGAATATCAGGTTCGCCCGCGCCACCAGTTGCATGTCCTGCACAATATTCTTGTAGCGCTCGCCCGGAGTCACTTCCTGCACGCGCCAGTCGGCAAATGGATGCGTGGCCGCCGCCGCCAGACGCAGCCCATTTTCACGTGACAGCCGGATCATGTGCCGCCGCAGATTTTTCAACTCTTCGCGCGCTTCTTTGATGTTGGCGCAGACCGATGTTCCCACTTCCACGACCGACTGATGCATCTCGGTCTTAACCCGCTCCTGCAGGACCAATCTGCCCTTCTCAATGATCTCGGCGTGAATGTGCGACCGAAGATCCCGGGTCTCGGGGTCGACCGTCTGATACTCCTCTTCGATTCCGAGCGTGAATGAAGGCTTCATTGCAACATCCAGAGCTGCCAGGCGGGGAAGAAACTCTGGCAGAAAGTCCAATCAGTATACCAACGGCGGGCGTGGCGCGGATGTTCTTGTCTACGAATCATCGGCTTCGAAACAAGTTGAACCCGATGCCTTGTCTGGATAAACACTGTGATTTCATTAATCTACATTTATCTAGATAATTCTTGACTCATCTATCCTCGGGATCGACAATGGATACAGATATCGAAGAAGCGAGGTTGAATCATGGCCGACACGGTGAAATTCGCTCCGGAAATCGATGCCAAGCTTCACAAGGAATTCGTCTCCGTTGCCAAGGAACGGGGGCAGTCGCAGCGTTACCTGTTGGAACGGGCGCTTGAGCACTATCTCCATAACGTGGTTCCTTCACAGCAGATGGTGCGGCCAGAGACGATGGATGCATTTCGGAGATCGAAAGAAAGAAATCGCAAGCTTCTCGGCATGTTAGCCAAGTAAATGGCCGAATACATCTATCTTACGGTTGCGGAGGTTGAGCAAATGCACCGTGAGTTGATCGATGAATTCGGAGGACCACACGGCCTTCGCGATCGTGCTGCTCTGGAGGCCGCTGTTTTTCGTCCTCAAAATGGCTATTACAACACCCTGGCGGAGGAGGCTGCAGCGCTCATGGAGTCCCTGGCCAACAACCACCCTTTCTTCGATGGCAACAAACGAATTGCATTTTCCGCGGCAGACACTTTTCTGGCCCGAAACGGTTTCTATCTCGACGCCGCAGCCCACGAGACCTATCGCTTCATCATCGGGTCTTTGGCCGACAGCACATTTCGCTTTGGGAAGATTCTTGACTGGATCAACGCCTGCATTAAACCGTTGCCGTGAACTACGCCTTCTTACGCGTTCTGGGCGTGCGCAGTTCGACCCACTTCGGTCCGTTCAGAAACGCAGCCCAGCGTAATTCCTCAACCGGATTCACTGCACTCATTGCCTTCTGCACGGCCATCTCCGCAACCGCATTGACCACCCATTCAAAATTTTCCTGTCCCACCGACGTCACTTCCGCATCCGGCGCGGGATTCATGAAGTCGATCGCATACGGAACGCCGCCTTCCACCGCAAACTCAACGGTGTTCAGGTCGTACCCGAGCGCGCGGCACAACGCCAGAGCATCTTTCTCGATGCGCTGCTTCAACGCTGTTCCCGGCTGCGGATTTCCCTTCACGTAACGCTCGTGGTGCGGAGCTTTGGGATCATATTTCATGATGTGCACCTTCTCCTGCCCCACCACGTAGCAGCGGTAATAATCTTCAAACTCAACCCCGTGCTGCAGGGTCATGCACAGGTCGCCCGTCTGGTTGTAATTATGGAAAAACTCCTCCCGCGAATGCACCTTGTAGACATGTTTCCAGCCGCCCCCGGCGTAGGGTTTCAGAAACGCCGGAAACCCGACGTAAGCAAACAGCTCCTCCCAGTTGAGCGGATAGATCAAATTGCGCATCGACTTATCGGTCGTGTCGGGAGGATGCTCGTGATGCGGCAAAATTACGGTCGGCGGAATGGCCACGCCCATCTTGTTTGCCAGTGCATAGTTAAAGAATTTGTCGTCCGCCGTCCACCAGAACGGATTGTTGATCACAATCGTCCCCTGCAGCATCGCGTTCTTCAAATAAGCGCGATAAAAAGGTATATCCTGCGAAATCCTGTCGACGATCACGTCGTACTTCTTCGGCTCGTCCATGCGGATGCCGCCAATTTTCACGAACTCAGCTGTAACTCCGTCGGACTTCGTGCTGTTGATCTTGTCGACCAGCGCCGGCGGAAAGGTATTCTCCATTCCAAAAAGAATGCCGATTTTCTTGCTCGCCATAGTTACGGTCCTCGTCAAAAGTACTTTCCCGCCATGCGCCGCCACAGCGGCCAATCATGCTTGCTGTTATCTCCGTAGATATCCAGCCAATACGGAATCCCTTTGCCGTTCAGAATTGCGGCCATCTTCACATTCGCATCCAGACACATATCCCAGTCAGCCGATCCCAACACGATTTTCATCTGCCGATACCGGCTCAAAAACCAGTCGTCGCTCATATTCGACAGATAGTCGGGAGGGTTATTGAAATAGACATTGTCGTCATAATAGCCGTCGAGAAAACTCTTGATGTCGAACGATCCGCTCATGGTGACGCAAGCCGAAACCAGGTCGGGATGGCGCATGGAAAAATTCAGCGCATGATAGCCGCCAAAGCTGCATCCCGTCACCGCGATCTGCGGAGCCCAGTTTCTATATTTCAAATACGGCAGAAATTCGTTGAGCAGGTAGCGCTCGTACTGCACATGTCTCCATATGCGCGCTCCCGGATGCACTCCTTTGTTGTACCAGCTTTCGCCGTCGACGCCGTCGACGCAGAACACCTGAATTGCGCCCGCGTCCAGTTTTCCGGCCAGCGCGCCGATCATTCCCGAATCTTCATATTCGAAGAATCGTCCCATCGAAGTCGGGAAAACGAGAATCGGTTGCCCGCCGTGTCCGAAGACCAGCGATTCCATGTCGCGACCGAGTTCGTGGCTATATTGCTTGTGGTATTCGCGGTTCATGTGCGGGAGGATTGTAACCGAAGCGGCGGAGCTTCGCTCCCACGCGCATTCGCTGAACGGAAAAATAAAAAGGGTCGAGCCAAGAAGCATCGCCACGGCACGCATTCCTGCCGCATCCTTCGCTATCCTCAGAGTCTTTGGTGTTAATCGGCGCCTGGCCGCGCCGCTCGCGGGTCGATTCCCAACTGTTTTAACTTCGATTGCAGCGTTGTCCGTTTCAACCCCAAACGCATGGCTGCTCCGCGCGGGCCGCCAATCTGACCGTGGCTCTCGCTCAACGCCCGTAAAATGTGGTCGCGTTCCGCCGCCTCCAGAGTCTCATCGACGGCCGCTTCTGCTGTGGCACTCGGTTTCAGTTCGCCGAGAGGCGCAACCAGCACCGACCCCTGCGTCAGAATGACCGACCGTTCAATAAAATTCTCCAGCTCGCGAACATTTCCCGGCCATTCCCAACCCATGAGCGCATCCATGGTTTTCTTGGGGATGCTCGTGATCGATTTTTTCATGCGCCGGGCGCACTGCTGCACAAAATGTTCGACAAGCAAGGAGATATCCTCGCGGCGTTCGCGCAGCGGTGGCACGCGAATCGGAAACACGTTCAAGCGGTAGTACAGGTCGCTGCGAAACTCGTTTTCGCGCACGCCTTCCGCCAGGTCACGATTCGTAGCGGCAATCAAACGGAAGTCCACTTTTAATGTCTGGACTCCGCCCAACCGCTCGAACTCCTGATCCTGCAAAACCCGCAGCAGCTTGGGCTGCAGCATGAGCGAAATCTCGCCGATTTCATCCAGGAACAAAGTGCCCTTGTCGGCCAGTTCCAGCCGTCCGATTTTTCTGCCTGCTGCTCCGGTGAATGCACCTTTTTCATTGCCGAACAGTTCGCTTTCCAACAGCCCTGAAGGAATCGCCGCACAGTCCAATTTGATGAAAGAATTATTGGCGCGACTACTCAAGCGGTGAAGCGCTCGCGCCACCAGTTCCTTTCCCGTTCCCGTTTCGCCCAGCAGCAAAACGGTAGCGTCGCTGGAAGCGACTTTCCCGACGTGCTCCATCACCGCCTGCAGGGCCTTGCTTCGCCCGACGATTTCGCCGAAGCCAAGTTCTGTGTCGATTTCCTGTTCGAGATAGAGTTTTTCTTCGGTCAGCTTCTTTTTTGCTTCGCGTAACGCTTCACTCACTTCCCGCAACTCGGTAACATCCATGCTGGCGCCGGTCAGACCGATCACTGCTCCCGTTGAATCCCAAACCGGTTCAATGGTGGTATCGAAATAGCGCTTCTTGCCGCCGGCTGCAAATTGTATTTCATGACGCGCCCCCACTCCGGTTTCGAGCACCTGTCGCCGGATATCCGTAACAAGCCGGCCTTCTTCGGCGCCAAAGACATCATCCGGGTTTGTTCCGATCACCTCATGCGCGCTTCCGGCCAGTTGCGGGTTGTACATCCAGGTGTAACGCAAATCGCGGTCCTGGTTGAAAACAGCGATGGGAGAATGCTTCAGGGCGACGCGGAATCGTTCCTCGCTCTGGCGCAAAGCTTCCTCGGCCTGTCTCTTTTCAGTAATGTCTTCGACGAGAGCCATGTTCCAGCGGCTACCTTCTTCCGATAGCCAGAGCGGCGCCACCATGATCCTTACCCAGCGCTCTGATCCATCTGGACGCAAAAATCTTTTTCGTATTTCGAGATCGTCTCTTTTCTCCCCGACGATTCGCTGCATGTATTCCCTGCTGCGTTCCACATCCTCTGGGTGAGTAATGCCTGCCACGTCAGTCCGCTTTAGCTGTTCTTCACTGCGCCCCGTGATTTCGCGGAATTTGGGATTGGCTTGCACGAAACGGCCAGTCAGGGCGTCCACCAGGGCGATGCCGATCGGCGAACGCTCGTAAACCGTACGAAAGCGTAATTCGGTTATCCGCAACGCTTCCAGCGTCGTCTCCAGTTCTTTGGCTCGTTCCTGCTCCCGCAGTTCGCTGGCCCGGATTGCGTCTTCGGCGTGCCTGCGCTCGGTGACGTCTTCGGTGAAAATTACGATCCCGCCGACCGATCCGTCCCGGTTGCGCCACGGTCGAATCTCCCACCGTATCCACTGTATGGAACCATCGGCCCGATCGAACCGTTCCATTTCTGCCCGCAATATCTCGCCTGCGAGTCCGCGCCGATGCGCTTCCTTCCAGCGTTCGGGAATTTCCGGGAAGACCTCGTAGTGCGAAACGCCGCGTAAGTCGCGGTCGCCCAATCCGTAGTCCGTGCGCCAGCGGCGGCTTGCGTGGAGGTACCGCATCTCTGAGTCGAACATCGCCAACTCCGCCGGTGCGTGCTCGAAGAAAAGCTGGAAGCGCTCCTCGCTCTCGCGCGTTACTCTTTCCGCGTTCAATTGCTCTGTGACATCGTGCGCGATTCCCAGCACAATCGGACTAACTTCTTCTTCGGTGCGCAGCTTGTTGTGATATTCCCAGATCCGCCGCTCTCCCGCTCGCGTCATCACCGTGATCATGCCGTGGGATTCGCCGGTGCGCTTAATCTCCTGTATATAAGCGTCAAATTGCCAGCAAAATTGCGGATCGAGAAATTCCCGCATCGGTTTGCTTAGCATTTCATCGACACTGTAACCCAGCAGACGCGCGGAAGCGGGATTGATCGACAGAAAGCGGCCATCGAGGTCGTGGGCACACAGCAAATCTTGACTGTGATCGACTAGATCGCCATACCAGTCTTCGTTTTCATTCAGAGTCCGCCGGATCGGACCCCATGTGACTGGTGCTTCTTCCGGTAAGTGACGTTCTTCCCCTGGGTGCAATGCCATGGGTCACCCGTAAAACGGCACTTTGGAATCGTATCTTTCAGGATGGCCAGTGCAATTCCAGTTGTGCCCTGGATTTTTGTTAGAGTTCTTTGGGGTCGCTTCTCTAACCTTCGCCTTCCGAACTCCCGAGTGAATAAAGGCGATTCGGACTCGCGGCAAGTCTAGCAGAATATGGCTTTTGGTTACATCTTATTATGTGAGTAATGCCTTCTTATCAGGACATACCATCAACTAACTACAGACTTCAACTGGTGCCGCGCGGTCTGTCTCTCAAAGTCCATTCTGCTAAACTTGCCAGTTTCGTTCATCGGCGACCGATCTTGGTCGAGTCGGGAGCAAGCAATCGTTAACGAGGAAATCATGTTGATTAAGCAAGTAGGTGTGATTGGAGCGGGCACAATGGGCAACGGCATCGCCCATGTATTTGCGCGGTGCGGTTTTGACGTCGTCCTGTGCGATGTGGAGCAGCGCTTTCTTGATCGCGGCTTGGCAACCATCGCAAAAAATCTTGACCGCGAAGTGGCGAAAAACAAGATTACCGCGAACGATAAAGCATCGACCCTCGGACGAATCACGGCGGTCGTCGATCGCGCAAAACTCGCCGATTGCGACCTCATCATCGAGGCGGCCACGGAGAAGTTTGAGATCAAGGCGCAGATTTTTCGCGAACTCGATCACATGATGAACCCGGAAGTAATTTTGGCCACGAATACATCCTCCATCTCAATCACGAAAATCGGAGCGCTGACGGCTCGCGCCGACCGAGTAATTGGAATGCATTTCTTCAATCCTGTTCCGGTGATGAAGTTGGTCGAGGTTATCCGGGGCCTAGCGACCTCGCAGGCAACGTTTAACACGGTGCGCGACCTCGCCATGAAGCTCGATAAGACGCCGGTTGAGGTCAACGACGCTCCGGGATTTGTGTCGAACCGCGTGCTGATGCCGCTGCTGAACGAGGCAATGTTTGCGGTGATGGAAGGTGTGGCGACGGCCGAGGCAGTCGACGAGGTGTTCAAGCTCGGCATGGCGCACCCCATGGGTCCGCTGACGCTGGCCGATTTCATCGGGCTCGACGTGTGCCTCGACATCATGCGCGTGCTGCAAGATGGCCTGGGAGATCCGAAGTACCGGCCCTGTCCATTGCTGATTAAGATGGTGGATGCGGGGTGGCTCGGGCGAAAAAGCGGCCGGGGCTTTTACAATTATTCGTAAAGTAGTAAACATTAAGATAGAAAGACATGACGACGGCCTGGGGTCAGATTCTTCCTGAAAAGAAGTCGGGAAGCGATGCAGTTTATTATTTTCTAGCAGCGCTGGCGGGAGCGCTGGCGGGGTGGCTCGACATCAAGGTCGGCGACTTGCTGTTAACTGCGGTCGTGGTGCTGGCGGCGAACATGCTGCTCGGCATTCTCAGCCCACGCCGCCCGTGGCGTTGGGTTCTCATCATCGGATTGTTCGTGCCGGTGGTGGAATGGCTGGCATTTTTCCTTCTCACCGAAAAACCCGAGCGCGCGCAGATTTACGAATCCTTTCTGGCGTTTCTACCCGGCATTGCCGGCGCGTACGGGGGGGCTACCGGACGACACGTGGTCGACAATCTGTTCTCGGACAAGTAAACGTTGCGGCAAAATGGCGCCGCCGTTCCGCCTGCAGTTTCCGCCAAAGGTACCGACTGCTCAAAAACTGTTGCCGTTTCCACAGCGAAGCAGGATAAGCTACGCCTATGGGAGTGTCGGTATCGGTGCTCGCCAGCGGTAGCCGTGGCAACTGCTCGCTTGTGGCTACGAGTACAACGCGCATTCTCGTCGACGCCGGCCTTTCCGGGCGCGAAACCTTCAAGCGTCTGCGAGCGCTTGGCGAGCGTGTCGAAGAGATTTCCGCGATTGTCATCACGCATGAGCACTCCGATCATGTTGTCGGCTTGCAGCGCCTGGCCACAAAACTGAATATCCCCGTCTTCATGACCGCTCCGACTCATCATGCCTGGAACCGGGCGGTGCGCGATGAGAAAGGGGCAATTCCTGGGCTGCCGAAAGCCGAGCACTTTTCTGCCGGCAGTGCTTTCCGCGTCGGCGACGTCGAGATTATGCCCTTCACTATTCCGCACGATGCCATCGATCCTGTGGGTTTCACATTCCGCGCGGAGGGCGTGAAGATCGGCTTTGCCACCGACCTCGGCTATATGCCAGTCAACGTGCGGAACCATCTGCGCGGGTGCACCGTATTAGTGATGGAATCCAATCATGATGTCGAGATGCTGCGTTCAGGGCCATATCCCTGGTCGGTGAAGCAGCGGGTGATGAGCCGCGTGGGGCATCTCTCGAATGACGCTCTCGCGGAATTTTTCTCCAACGATTATGATGGGGGAGCCGAGTACCTGGTGTTGGCGCATTTATCTGAGCAAAATAACCATCCCGAAATCGCCCGAGCCGCGGCAGAACACGCGCTCGGCGGCCGTCAGGGGTTGTGGCACAACCGTGTGCTGCTGGCCAGCCAGACGGACGTTCTCGAACCCATCCGGTTGTAACTCCTTATGAGTGAGTGCGTGGATCCCATGGTAGGGAAGATCCTTGCGGGATGGCGCTACGACATTTCCGGCCTGGCGCCAGAGATGCGCGGCGACTACGAGCTGCATTTCGCCAGTTGCGAGCATTGCCGCAGCCGGCAGAAGCTGCACCGCATCATCGATATTTCGCTGATCGTGCTCGCCTCTGCGTCGGCCGCGGTTTTTCTGATGGCCTTCGCCGTCATCCGCTATTTTGGGCCGCGCCATGCCTTCTGGCTTGAGGTAGGAGCGCTAGCGGGTTTTGCGCTCTCGGCGCTGATCTGGCTGATCGTGGCCGTCGCCACTCCCGCCCCGACCGCCGTGGTGGACGTAGCGAAGCTGGGCGCCCGCGTCGTGCACGACCGGCTGCCGGCGGAGATTCGTGAGAAGCTGCCGGAAGAGATACGCGTCAAGCTCACGGGATCGTGAAATCCGACCCTGGTCGTTCTTAGCCCGGTGACACCGCCCCAGCTCGTACCATCCCGACCATTGACGCAAAGCAGGCACTGGATGCCTCTTCCGTTAACCTTTGTACCATTACCAAGAGATGTTCTTAGCAAAGATCGGGCATGACTGAGTTCAGCTTTAAGTGCAGAATCGTTTAGGGACAGGATCGTTCGCGCAGAGTCTATGGCAATCGCGACCGCGGTACGCCAGGTGCGACAGATTCAAATCGCCTTGCTGGTGAGCATCGCACTCTACACGGCAGGGGGAGAATTGATTGCCCGCCGGCACATTCACGATCCCGCGAACACCCTATTTCACGCCCTGTCGTTCGTTTCCATCAGTCTGGTCGGCGCTACCGTGGTAGTGCGCCGGACTCTGGTCTTGCCCTCTGAAACGGCGCTCAAAGGCAGGTACGATGACCCTTTGGCGGTCGCACGCTGGAAAAGCGGCTATATCTTTCTCTATACGTTGTGCGACCTGTTGGGCCTGTTCGGCCTTTTGTTGCGGGTGGACGGCTTCACCCTCGCGAACGTCTGCGGCTTCTATCTCGGAGGCTTTCTGTTGCTCCTGCTGTATTCGCCGCGAGCCCCGCGTGCGGAATTCAGGTGACGGTGTGGGCTTAATCACGCGGACCATCCAATCAAGCTAATCAGTTTCCCTATCCCGAATCCCCACGAATGCGGTAGCTTCTATTTATAGCCCAGCTACGAAGGGAGCCCGGAGTTGAGCATACAGGATGAGCAGGAACTCGTTTCCCTGAAAGCAGCCGGCCGCATTGTTCGCATGGTGCTCGAGGCGATGAAGGCCGAAGTGCGGCCGGGCGTGACCACTCGGCGTCTGGACGAAGCCGGTGCCCGCGTCATGCAGGATAACGGAGCCCGTTCCGCTCCGTCGATGGTCTATCAGTTTCCCGGAGCCAGCTGCATCAGTTTGAACGATGAGGCCGTCCATGGAATTCCCGGCGACCGCGAGCTCAAGGAAGGCGACCTGGTGAAACTCGATGTGACGGTCGAAAAGGACGGCTACATGGCCGACGCCGCCATCACCGTTCCCGTTGGTCGTGTGTCTTCGCAGGCCGAACAATTGGTGGCTTGTGCCGAGCGCGCCTTTCACCAGGCGATGCTGGTTGCCCGCGCCGGATTCCGCGTCTTCGAAATCGGCCGCATGGTCGAACGCGAGGTGCGCAAATCCGGATTCGCCGTCGTACGCGAACTCGGAGGCCACGGCATCGGCCGGACGATTCACGAGCTGCCGCACGTCCCCAACTATCCCGACCCGCAAGCCCGCGAGATCATGCGTGAGGGCCTGGTCATCACTGTCGAACCGATCATTTCGAGCGGTTCAGGCCGCGTGTTTACCGACAAGGATGGTTGGACTGTCCGGACGGGCGATCGCTCGCTTTCCGCCCATTTTGAGCATACTTTGGTAGTGACCTCCGGCCCGCCCATCCTGATCACGGCTGCTTAGCGGAGCGTAAGCCATCGAGGATCAGCTGACCCGGGCCCAAATCGAGCGTCCACGGAATAGCTCTGGGAAGGCGAATGGAAAAGATGTGCGCTCACGGTGGTGGCCGTCTGAACACAAGTGTAATTGGAAATCACACTCTACCGGCTACATCTAAGCACCAGTGTCGGACGTTGGAGGAGAGGCGACAGATTGTGGAAGAGACGTTGGCGAAGTGGCATTCGTTAGCTTTCTTCTCGCCGGACACACGAGATAGAGGTACAATCTATGCGTCATTGAAAGAGAATTCCGCCGGCCGCCCGTTGCCGCGATGAGTTTCCGGGGTAGACTTTGCCTTGCGGGTTCAAGCCACGCATCGAGAGCGGGAACAGGTCGCCGGTCCGTAACAGTTGAGGCTTGAGATGAGGACGCCGAGCATAATTGCGGCGCTTGTGTTGTTTGCCGCAAACTTGATGGCTCAATGCGGTTACTGCGCCTATCACGCATCAACTGACACCTTCACATGCGCTTCGACGTGCACGGCCTCCGCGGGGTGTCTAGGGTGCTGCGAAATTATGCTGGTAAAAGGCGGAGAGGTATGTTACGTGGGCGGATGCTGCCTTTATAACCCGGAGTCTGGAGGACTTTGCTATGACCAGACTGGAGATTCGTGCGGTGCGCAGCCATGTCCAAAGGGAGCAGTCGTGGCTGATCCGGACAGGATCATCTTCAGGGGTCCGGCGCAGGGTGTTCTCAGCGATTCACGGCTGACGGTTCTTGGCAAAGTGAACTGGATGGTAAACAAGGACCTTCCCAAGGAGATTAGCAAGTATTCATGGTCATTTGGCAGTGCTGTTGCCGGTTGGCAGGCCGTCGTGGCCCAAAGCCCCGAATCGACCGTCAAAGAATACGACCGCCGAACATTCCATATGATAGTCCGCCCACATTTCCCCGTTGAGATAACTGTTTCCCACGCGGGCGGTAACGACTGGGTCGTTTATTTAGACCGGGCAGACACCAAATCGGAGGGACCCAGCGCTCCGATCATGCTCGAGATTGTGGCGAACCGATGGACACTTATTAGCCATAGAATGATGCATGCTAATGATAAGGGCAGCGAGAAGTATGTGGTCGCAGAAGGAACCATCCAGTAAAAGTCTGCTGCTCGTCTTACCAGACAAACCAACTCTGAAAAGAGTGCTTTCATAGCGTTAGGAATGTGCGACGGCTCCTGGATTTCCGCCTAGCACTTCCTGCAGCGCGCCCCGCAGAACGCCGATTAGTCCGCCAGCAAACGGTCTTCGGCCGACGATGCTCAACCGAAATGCGGCGTTGTCCCAGCGCTTCCAGTACTTTAGACACGATAGCGGCACTATCGATATTGACCAGTGGCTTGCTTCGGGATAAAGTTCAAATGCCAGGGTTTCCTTTCTGCCCCCCACCCTGTTTTGCCTGCAGGTCTACATGCGCTCCGCCTGGTCTAAACTCGCCCTCCCGAAGCTCGCGGTTATGCTGTTTGCGCTGGCTGCTGCGGCCTGGGCGGTGTCGCCACAATTTTCTGGACAGCAACGCGTCGGTCTGACCGCCGGCGATCAGTGGGAGCCCTCGGTTGCCGCCGATGGCTCGGGACGAATCTACGTTCTCTATCCTCAGTATGGACCGGTGCCCGATTGCAAGAATTGCAGCGTGCCGACCATGTTGCTGGTGATCAGCGGCGACAATGGCAAGACCTGGCAATCTCCGCACGTGATGTTCGCGTCGGGCACAGGGCAGTTCGATCCGCAGATTGCCGTCGATCCCGCCGATCATCGCACTGTCTACGCAGCCTGGCTTGAGAACGGGAAGCGCGCCGTGATGCTCGCCAAGTCCGCCGACCTGGGCGCGACTTGGTCTTTCACGGTTGCGGTTCGCAGCAACGCGGAGCTCGACAAACCGGCCATGGCAGTCCGCGGCCAAAGCGTTTACCTGGCCTTCAATCATGAAGACGAAGTTTGGATGGCGGCGTCGCAGGATGGGGGCCGCAGCTTTACGCCGACGCGCGTGAACGCCGAAAGCCGTCCCGGATGGTCTCTGCTGGGCACGGCCACGGTCGATCCCGCAGGCAATGTCTATTTGGCTTGGGCTTCCTATTCTCGGGCTGGGGGAGCGCGCGGCGCGGTGAATCTGTATGTCGCGAGGTCGTCGGATGCGGGCAAGAACTGGACTCCGACTTTGCTGGATGTCTCGCCGGCGTCGCCTGGCTGCAAGGATGAGGAATGTGGCGAGGGATTTCTGGGCGCACAGGTCGCTCTGACCTCTGATTCCGACGGAACTCTTTATGCGCTCTGGAGTGCGGGCGGCACGCCGCTGGGTCCGCAGCGCATTTATTTTTCGTCTTCAACCAACAGCGGCGAAAGCTGGCTGCCTCGCGTTGGCGTCTCGTCCGCTGGCGCGGATGTGGAACATGCTTTCCCGGCCATCGTAGCCGCGGCGGGCGGCGACGTGCGTATCGCCTGGATGGATAAACGCAACTCTCCGTATTGGAACACCTACTATCGAAGTTCAAGCAACGGCGGCGCGACCTGGGGAGAAGAAATTCAAGTCTCCGGCTACGTTCCCGGTTACAGCTACATCGCCAACCAAGGTTTCCGTTTCCCCTTCGGCGATTATTTCGGACTCGCCATCGACAACCGCGGAGACACACACGTCGTCTGGGGGGAGGGAATGAATTATCAGTCCCCTGGCTCGATCTGGCACGCCAGCGGAAGATAGAGATTTCACTGCGGGGATGCGGCTTGAGGCGGAATCATCCGACTTGTCGCTCGACTAGAGCCTCGTCCAACGACCGCGATCCTCAATCCGTCAGCAAGCCGCCGACGAGATCGCTGAGCCGCTCGATGCGATGGTCGCGGCAATAGTCCGCCAAATCTTCCACTAGCGTCTCCGTCGCCACCGGATCAAAATAACTCGCCGTTCCCACCTGCACCGCGCTCGCTCCTGCCAGCATGAATTCCACTATGTCGGCTGGAGTGGTAATTCCGCCCATCCCAATCACTGGAATTTTCACGGCATGAGCTGCGTCGTAGACCATCCGCAACGCGATCGGCTTGATCGCCGGACCAGACAGTCCGGCGGTGACATTGGCAATCCGCGCCCGCCGTTTTTCCGGATCGATCGCCATCGCCAGAAAGGTATTCACCAGCGAGATTGCATCCGCGCCTGCCTCTTCGGCAACCTGCGCCATCTGCGCAATCGACGTGACATTCGGTGACAGCTTGACGATGATCGGCCGCGCCGCCACTCGCTTCGCCGTCCGCACTACTTCATCAAGCAGCAGCGGATCGCTGCCAAACTGTATGCCGCCGTGCGCCGTGTTTGGACACGACACGTTGATCTCGTAGGCGGCGATGCCTTCGCCCTGATTGAGGATTTCGATGGTGTGCTCGTAATCCGCGCGCGTGTAGCCGAAAACATTGGCGAATACGACGACATTCTTTTTCTCGCGCAACGCGGGAAGTTTTTCGGCAAGAAACGCGGCAGCGCCGATGTTCTGCAGCCCAATGGCATTCAGCATTCCAGCAGCAGTCTCATAGAGACGCGGCGGCGGATTCCCCGTCATCGGTTCCTTCGAAAGCCCTTTGACGACCAGCCCGCCCAGACGGTCAAGATGCACAATGTCTTCGAATTCGATGCCGTAGCCGAACGTGCCCGAAGCCGCGATTACCGGATTCTTCAGCTCGATGCCGGCGAAGCTGACGCTCAAATCAGGATGGGCGATTGGCGTCATTGCGTCCCTCCGGCGCGCGGCGCATCTGCCTCTGAGCGTGACGTGTCCGAACGACGCGCTGGCTGCAATGCTTCGGTCAGCACTCTGCCGGTGGCTTTCGCCGGCGCATTGATGCCAAGCAAAGAAGCAAGCGTCACCGCAAGATCGACCGGCTCGGCGTGCGTCCGGTAGGTTCCAGGCTGAAATGCTAGGCCATAAAATGCGAGCGGCACATGAGTATCGTACGAGAAGGGCGTTGCATGATCGGTACCCTTCGTGATTCCGACCTGAAATAGTGTCGGGATTCCCATTACGTACCATCCACCTTCGGGCGAATAACTATGCGCATAGCGGCGGCCAATTTCAGTTGCCGGAGTTTCGCCGTGCGCCAGTTGCCACTTGGTAAAGTAGCCCGCCAATCCCACCTGATTCATCGCTTCGCCGGTGTCCGCCTCGGCGTCGGCTTCGGACCTGTGCTCTGCCGACAAGCGTCCGACGGCGGTTTCGGCAAACGCTTCTTCGTTCAGCCATACCAGCGGATAATCGAGATCGAGCACGTAGTCGGCTTTCTTGCCATATTTCTTCGCGAGCAGGGAATTGATCTGCGCTCGTAACTCTTTGGTATCGAGATTGGCCGCCGGCAAACGAAGCGTCTTGGCGAAATCGGGCAGCGGCGCTACGCCGTGATCGGCCGAGAGCGCCATCCACACGTTCGCGAGTCCAATCTGATGACCGATAAAGTTGAAGAACTCCGCCAGACTGCGGTCAAGTTCGAGCGCCATGCTGTGCATCTGCGGAGAATCCGGCCCCACCTGGTGGCCGAGAATATCATTTGCCGAGAGGCTGATCATCAGAAGATCGGTCGTCGTACCCGTACCGAGCTTTTCATATACAACCAACTGCTCGGCGAATTCCAGTTCGTAATCGTTGGCAAAAGGAGTCGAGCCGACCACCTCGTAGAATCCCGCCGGAGAACCGTCCTTCCCTTTTCGCGGCGCGGTCGAACCCAACAGTTTTCCGTCGCCGTCTTTCCACTCGCGATTCCAATATTTCCTGGTGCGGTTGGCGTTGAAGGTCTGCGCCCAGTCGGGAAGGTCGGGCCGATAGTAGGTGGACGTAAGCCAGTCGCCGCTCTTTGGATCGATCCAATATGCGCCATCTCCGGAATACCCCGCAGGCAACACGGCGGCGCGGTCTTTCAGCGAGACGGCGAAGACGCGGGCTTTTCCACCCGTCGCGAGCTTCAACTCATCTCCCAGCGTGTCGCTCATGAGATTGTGCGGCGACGCTCCGGGTGCGACCCGTCCAGGCCCCGATTGATCAGGTTTTGCTTCGATGCCGACGAGTTTTGTCGCGTCGTCTTCAACCGAAGTGACCCGTTTCTTCTTCTGCGGATCCCACCACTCGTTCGCAACAATGCCGTGGCCGCTCGTATAGCTTCCGGTGAAGAGCGTGGCATGCCCTGGAGCCGTGCGAGTGTTGGCGTAGTCGTAATTGCAATCGGCGAAATAAGCGCCGCGATCCAGAAATAAGCGGAACCCTCCCTCGCCAAACTGATCGCGATAGCGTTCCAGGTAATCGCCTCGGAACTGGTCGATCACGATGACGACCACCAGCTTGGGATGCGCGTCGTAAGCGGACGCAAACGCGCAGGGGAGCGAACCGAGGCATAGGATCGCCGACCAGATCAAAACCACTGGCCAGCGCAATCGACGGGGGAGTGTCATCGCGAGTTAGTTTACAGGAGAAAACACGCCAATCGCAGCGCGCAAAACAGAACGCACCAAACTTCAGCACCCTCGGTCCGAAATTTAAGCGATGCTGAGCGCGACCCCGGTCTATGCATAAGTCTGAATGTCAGACTAAAGGAGGATCGCTCCCACTTCCACGGCGCCAAGCGCGATCCAGCAGATGGATCTCGCGCGCTCGCCGGCGATCCAATACCCGCTGGCTGCGCTGAAACACAGGACTGCACTCGACCACCCGCTCGCCCAAGCGGCCGGCTTGCTGATCATCTTGAGAATTTTCATCGAAGGATGCTATCGCAAGAGTCCTCATGCACGGAACTGGGTTTTTCAGCTAAAGTAAAGCAGAATGCTCGATCTGAATTTTGTTCGCGACAACCTCGCGCTGGTGGAAGAAAAACTGCGCCAGCGCGGAATGAATCCGGCCGGAGTTTTAAGGGATTTTCGCACCATCGACGCCGAACGCCGCCAGGCCATCACCGCCGCAGAGACTTTGCAGGCGCAACGCAATCGCGCTTCGGAACAAATTGCCAAGCTCAAGAAAAGCGGCCAGGACGCTTCAGCGCAGATCAACGAAACTAAGGAACTCCGCGAGCAGATTGCAGAATCCGAAAAAAAAGCGTCCGAGCAGGAGGCGCGGCTGCGGGAAATTCTCACCGCGATTCCCAATCTGCCGCACTCGACCGTGCCCGTGGGCAAGAGCGCCGAAGATAACGTGGAAGCGCGCCGTTGGGGTACGCTGCCGCAGTTCGATTTCAAACCCAAGCCGCACTGGGAACTCGGCGAACAGCTCGGAATCCTCGACCTGGAACGGGCTGCGAAGTTGTCAGGCGCAAGGTTCGCAGTGTACTGGGCGCTGGGCGCGCGCCTGGAGCGGGCTCTCGCCAATTTCATGCTCGACCTGCACATCCGCGAGCACGGATACACCGAAGTCCTTCCGCCCTATCTGGTAAATTCCGAGTCGATGTACGGCACCGGGCAGCTGCCAAAGTTCGCGCAAGATCTGTTTCGCGTCCCGCACGGAGAGAAGGATCTCTGGCTGATTCCTACCGCCGAAGTACCAGTCACCAATCTCTATCGCGACGAGGTGGTCGACGCTGCACGCTTGCCCGTAAGCCTGACCGCTTACACTCCCTGTTTTCGCAGCGAAGCCGGATCGTACGGCAAAGACGTACGCGGAATCATCCGCCAGCACCAGTTTCAGAAAGTCGAACTGGTAAAGTTTTCGCGTCCGGAAACTTCATACGACGAACTCGAAAAGCTGACCCACAACGCCGAAACTGTGTTGCAAAAACTCGGCTTGCACTATCGCGTCATGACGCTCTGCACCGCCGACATAGGATTCTCTTCCGCTAAGACCTACGATATTGAGGTCTGGCTGCCTGGGCAGAATCTGTTTCGCGAAATTTCTTCGTGCTCGAACTTCGAAAATTTTCAGGCGCGGCGCGCGAATATACGTTATCGTCCCGAAGGCAAGAGCAAGACGGAATTCCTGCATACGTTGAATGGCAGCGGCTTGGCGGTAGGACGCACATGGGTTGCGATCGTCGAGAACTATCAACAGGCCGACGGCAGCGTACGCATTCCCAAGGCCCTGCAGCCTTACATGGGCACCGATTGCATTCCGGCGCCTGTTCCGGAAACGACTCGGAGCGCGTAAACTAGCGCAAGTCGCGCGCTCAACCGGCGCGATTTACCAGAGTTGCTACAACATGAATTCCCCAATACACTGGCAACAACCCGAAGCCTCGACGGCGCTTGAAAGCCCCGTCTCCCCAATGGGCGCGATCTGGCGCACAATCCGCGGATACATTCTATGGGCGTATGAGCGGGGAAGCCTGCACTACGACATCATGGTGACGCTGATTCTCCTCTTTGTTTTTGTGTCGCCGTATTTCATCAACTTCAATGACAAACCGGTCGAGCGCAACCCGCATCTTACCGGCGTCGTGGTGATTCCCGGCGATAAAGGAGGCTTTGTCTATCAGATTCAAGCCTCCGCTGTGAATACCGATGCCGGCCACGATGTTCGCCGTCAACTGGAGGACATCATCGAGCCCATCTCCGGCGCGGTCAGCATCACCCGTTACGAAGTTGTCAAAGACGCCAGCGGACACACACAAAGCTACAAAGTCTGGGTCGAAAAAGAATAGGTCTGGTTTCACCGGGACAAAACTTCAAAGTTTCACGGTCTGTAAATGAGAACTTCGCTCAAAACGCTGGTTCCGGCGTCGATTGTGGTGACGTCCGTTGTGGCAACGACCGCCATGGCCATTTTTCTCGTGACCATCTTTCTATTGATGGCGCCTGCGTGGGCACAGAGCCAACCGGCTGGTCTTGAACACGTCCTCGCCCAGATGGATGCCGCCGCCAGAGCCTTTAAGAGCGCCGAGGCGACCGTCGTCTGGGACCAGTACGATAGCGTCATCAACGAAACCGACGCACAGAATGGCAAGATCTATTTTCGCCGCGAGAACGGTGAAATCCAAATGGCCGCCGATTTCATGGCGCCCGACAGCAAGTACGTCGTTTACAGCGGCGGAAAAGTTCAGGTCTATCAGCCGAAAATCGATCAGGTCAACGAATACAACGCGGGCAAAGATCGTGCCGAAGTAGAAAGCTTCCTGGTGCTCGGCTTCGGCGGCAGCGGCCACGACCTGCTGAAGTCATACGATGTGAGGTTTATGGGGTCCGAGACCGTCAACGGCGTTGCAACCGAGAAACTGGAATTGATCCCGAAGTCCGTTCGATTGCGAAATAATATCTCGCGCATTCTGCTCTGGTTCGATCCCGCCAAGGGAATATCGATCCAGCAGCAGTTTTTCGAACCGGGCGGCAATTATCGCCTCGCGAAATATTCCGACATCGAAGTGAATCAGAAAGTTTCTGAAAGTGTGTTTAAGCTGAAGACGAACGGCAAGACGAAGTTTATTTCGCCGCAAGGATAGCTACTAAGGACAGCTACCAGAATCGCCAACGGGAAACGATCGCTAATAGAACTAATAGAAAGAGGATAGAAGTTGCCGAACCTCGCTGCGACTGGAATCCGAACCAATAGAAACAAGCTGAAAAAGCGGAGCAGCGGTTATATACTGCACAAGAACCCCGAAAGTTGAGTTCGAATGGCTAAACTTTTTACGATCACCGTTCCCCCCGATTTATCACGCAAGAAGCGGATACGCACCGATGATCCGCGCTATGTTGACGGCCAGAAAATGCTGGTCGAAGCGATGAAATATCTCGCCCAAGCGGACCCCATCGCCAATCGAGGAGCCATTGAACTCCTGTCCGAACACGTCCGCACCCGTTTCCGCATGAGCGATTCGCCGCTCGCGTAAATCGCGGCGTACAAAATTTCTCACCAGTTGGGCGTAAATCGGAATATCAGAATCCCGCCCGAACCGGCCGCTGCTTTCCGTTAGCTGTCGCAAGACAGGCTGCGGCCAGAACGATCACTGCCGGATAGCACTCCAGCGTGTAGCGCGGCTCCGGATTTTCCAGTGTTACCAGCAGTGCTGAGCGCAGCAGCAGGAAGCAGACCAGCAATCCGATCCATCGGATCCCCGCCCGCTTGCGAATCAGCCCCATTAGCGCCGCCCCGATATATGCCAGGTTCAGCAAGCCAAAGCTCACGGCCAGCACCGATTCTTTTGGATCGTCGTTGAACTCCCACCAGCGTACGTCCGGAGGGAGAATCGCCGTTCGCGGCCGCAGCCACATATCCACCGTTCGCAGCAGAGGCAGCGCCGCGTAGTAGCGAATGGGATGGGCGCGGATGCGTTCGGCCGCGATCACGCCGAAACGCGCATCAAGCGGCGCTGTCATCTCCTGCGATTGGTTGTAGTCCGCGATGAGCGCCAGAGTTGCTTCCTTCTCAGCCGGATTATCGAAAGCGCGGGACGGAAGTTTCTCAGGGTCGATCTTGTCGCCTGGAACGTTCCAGTAGATCTCTTCCACCGAAGCGTAATCGGCAATCCAAGTTTTAACCCAGCGAATAAAACCCAGGGGAACGAGTTCGTTCGACTCGGTCGCGTAACGCGGAGCCAGCGGCTGGAAATGATGAAGCGTGCGAAAATTTCGAATTGTCCACGGAGCGAGCGGCGCCAAGGAGACTGCCGCGACCACGATTCCAGCCACCAGGATGTCGGCCACGTTCTTCCTGCTGGCGCGACGTTTCCACATGACGACGCCCATGTAAAGGCCGATCGCAGCCAACAGAACACCACCGTCAGGCCTCAGCAGAATGCAGGCCGCAATCGCAGCGCCAGTCGCCGCCCACAACTTGATGGTTGTTGGGTTGAGATTTCGCTGAGGCGTCCTTTCGGCGGGTTTCAGTCCTTCATCCGCGCCATACATTCGGTTCAAAGCGGCAGCGGCAAAGTCGAGCGCGAGCGCGGTGAAGAAGATCTCCAAGGTCTCGGTGAGGGCTGCCGCGGCATAATTTGCCAGAAATGGACACAGCGCCGTCAGCATCAACGCAATTCTCGCTGCGCCCGCGGAAACCATTCGTCGCGCAAGGTCGGCGACGATCAGGCAAGTCCCCAGATCGAGAAGAATCTGCACCAGCATCGCGGCCTTGAAATTGTCTGAACCGAACAGCCAGAAGATCCCAGCCAGAAACGCCGGATATCCGGGCAAACGAGTATCGACAGGCACGATCCTCGTTGCTAGCTTTGCTGTGGTCTCTTGCTGCCCGGCCGGCGGGTTCGCCGCGATCAGGCCATAGACGCCATGGTGCAGCCAATTATTGGCCAGATCGGCATAAACATGCGAATCGTCGGTGATTACCGGAAAATAAATAAAGAAGAGTAGCCGTAAAGCCAGGCCAGCCAGTATAGTTCCGAGGAAAAAGCTACGATGTTCACGCATCAGGGTGAGCACGTTGCGACTATAACGCAATCACGGCAGATTCTATCGCCACTCGTCCGGCAGAGGTCGCTATCACCACAACTGGGTTTGACCCCCTGCGCCTATCCCCTTAGGATGAAGACTGCAACACGATGGCAAAACAGGTCTTTTACGATCCTATGCAAGGCCGCTGGAGGCGGATTCGCCGCGTCTTCGACGCGGCCGCCCTCGCCGTCTCTTTGGTGGTGATTTTTTTCATCTACAGCGCCCTGCGCAGCCAGCCCCTGCCCGACTTGTCTTGGCTCTCGGAAAAGAAACCGTACCACGCACTCAAAGAGAATGAGAAGGCGAAGGCCCGCGAGAAACGTCGTCTCGCCACTCTTGCCCGTGCCGGCCATCGCCACCAGGTCCGCAGAGCTTCGCAGCTGACCCTCAACTCCGTGCAAGGCGTGCGTGCCGCTTTCTATGTTTCTTGGGATCCAGCCAGCTTTTCCTCATTGCGGGAGTATGCCCGCCAAATTGACTTGCTCTTCCCGACATGGTTGCAGGTGCTCAGCCCGGACGGCCATCTGCAGGCTTCCGATCCCGATACCAACACCATGTTCAATGTCATTCAGGGGCAAAAGATCCAACCGGTCGACGCCAAGGTGATGCCGTTTCTAAAAGCGGAAAACACCGGCATGGAAGTTTTTCCGGTCGTGCAAAACTTTGACGGCGTCGATTTTGATCCCGGTATCAGCGCGTTCCTGATGAACCCGGCAGCTCGCGCCAATTTTCGCCGCCAGATCGCGCTCTTTCTCGCTTCCGATCGTTATCACGGTCTGATGGTCGACTTTGAATCCTTTCCCAAAAAAGCCCAGCCTGGGTACGTCGCATTGCTGAACGAACTGAAGTCGGATCTCCACGCCAAGGGAATGAAGCTTTACGTCAGCGTTCAGGTTCGGAACTCCGATTACGACGACAAGGCCATTTCGGCCGCCGTCGATGGCGTCGTCATCATGAACTACGACGAGCACTTCCCCGGCGGAAGTCCCGGCCCGGTCGCGTCGCAGGATTGGTTCATGGCCAACCTCGCATCCGCCGTTAAAGTGATTCCCAAAGAGAAGCTCATCTGCGCCATTGGAAACTATGGCTACGACTGGGCCGTGAAGCCTAAAAAAGGCAAGCTTCCTCCCGGTGAGGCGGATAAGAGTGTTTCGGTGCAGGAAGCCTGGATCGGTTCGCGCGATGCCGAAGAAGATATTGATTTTGACGGCGACTCGCTGAATCCTCATTTCAGCTACCAGGACGACGACAACTTTCTCCACGATGTCTGGTTTCTTGACGCCGTGACCGCGCTGAACGAGATGCGTGCCGCTCAGACCCTCGGCGTTCAAACCTTTGCCCTATGGCGGCTCGGCGCCGAAGACCGCACGCTGTGGCGCGTCTGGGATATGCCTGGTGAGGCCTACGCCTACGAGCGTTTGAAAGAAGTTCCACCCGGCCAGGACGTCGACATGGAGGGAAACGGCGAAATCCTCCACATCGAGGCTCGTCCCGCCGACGGCTCGCGCGAACTCACCATCGACAAGCAGACTGGACTGATCGATGACGAAACCTTCAAGTCTCTACCCGAACCTTATCGTGTCGCTCGCTATGGAGCCAGCAAGAATGAGCTGGCCATCACTTTCGATGATGGTCCCGATCCCGAGTGGACTCCGAAAATTCTCGACGTCCTCGATCGCGAGCACGTCCCAGGGACTTTCTTCCTTATCGGAATTCAGGCGGAAAAATTCAGCAGCCTGACCAAGCGCATTTACCGCCAAGGTGACGAAATTGGAAACCACACCTTCACGCACCCCGACATCAGCTCGATCGGCTCCGGGTACATGAAGGTCGAGATGAATCTGACCGAGCAGCTGTTTGCCAGCCGCCTTGGCATTCGCACCGTGCTGTTCCGTCCGCCATACTCCGTCGATGCGGAGCCTGACACCGAAGATCAGGTGAAGCCGCTCGAAGTCACCCAAAGCATGGGCTACATCACCATCGGGAACAAACTCGATACCAAGGATTGGAACGACACGCCGCCGCTCACGCCGCGTCAAATTGCCGACGTCGTTCTAAATCACCTTCCCCCATGTCAGCCGACCGATCAGCAATGCGGCAACATTATTCTGATGCACGATGGTGGCGGCAACCGCGAAAGAACCGTGCTTGCGCTTCCGTTGATTATCGACGGCGCCCGCGCTCGTGGCTTTCGCTTCGTCCCCGTCTCGCAGTTGATGGGTAAAACAAGAGCCGAGGTCATGCCGCCGGTTCCGTCCAATCAACTCTGGTCCGCTCGTTTGAACTGGATTGGCTTCTGGCTCTTCAGCGCCACCATGACGACGATCACGCTTACCTTTTTCGTCGGTGACATCCTCATGACCGGACGCCTGGTTTCAGTCGGCGTTCTCGCTATCTTCGACCGCGTCCGTTCGCACGTCTACGGAACTCCCGAACAGATCGCAGCCTACTGCCCTCAAGTCGCCGTGCTGATTCCCGCTTATAACGAGGAGATGGTGATCGAACGCACCATTCAGGGCGCGCTCGATTCCGACTATCCCAACCTGCGCGTGATTGTTATCGACGACGGGTCCAAAGACCGCACGTTAGAGATCGCCCGCCGCGCCTTCGCCGCCGAAGAAGCCGACGGCCGCGTGCTCATTCTAACCAAGCCCAACGGGGGCAAGGCTGAGGCCCTCAACTTTGGACTCGAACATATCGGCCGCGCCGAACTCTTCGTCGGCATCGACGCCGATACCATCATCGCTCCAGATGCGATCGCCCGGCTGGTGCCGCATTTCCTCGATCCCAAAGTCGCCGCCGTCGCCGGCAATGCCAAAGTTGGCAACCGCGTCAATCTCTGGACGCGCTGGCAGGCCCTTGAATACATCACCAGCCAGAATTTCGAACGCCGCGCGCTCAACACCATGGGAGCCGTCAGCGTGGTGCCGGGCGCTATCGGCGCGTGGCGCGTGTCGGCGGTTCGCGAAGCCGGCGGCTACCATGTTGATACCGTCGCCGAGGATGCCGATCTCACCATGGCGCTTCTGCGCAACGGCTATCGCGTGGAGTACGAAGACCGCGCCCTCGCTTTTACCGAGGCTCCAACCAGCGCCAGCACGCTCATGCGACAGCGATTCCGCTGGTCGTTTGGAATTCTGCAATCGGTGTTCAAGCACAAAGGTGTCTTCGCCCGCAAAGGCGTCCTGGGATGGGTCGCGCTTCCGAATATCCTCATCTTCCAGATACTGCTCCCGCTATTTTCGCCCTTCATCGACCTGATGTTTGTCGTCGGCGTCGCCTGGTATTTCATCCAGAATTACTTTCACCCCGAGTCCAACGATCCGGCCAGCTTCCAGCGCCTGCTGATTTTCTTTGTCGCATTCCTGGTCATCGACTTCCTGGCTTCCGCGCTTGCCTTCGCCCTCGAGCGCCGTCAGCCCGAGGCTCGCGAAGATGGCTGGCTCCTGAGCCAGGTCTGGCTGCAACGCTTCGCCTACCGCCAGGTGTTTTCCATCGTTCTCTTCCGTACACTGACGCGTGCCATCCAGGGCCGTCCCTTCGCCTGGGACAAACTCGAGCGCACCGCCGCCGTAAAGTACGTTCCGGTGGAGCGAAGAGATTCAGTTAAAGTCTGAGTAGAAAATATTTAGCGAGAATTCATCATGCCCCATACCATCATCGAACCCTTCCGCATCAAGAGCGTCGAACCCATTCGCCGCACCACTCGCGAGCAGCGGGAGCAACTCCTCCGCGACGCGCACTACAATCTTTTTCTGCTTCCTGCCAACGACGTGCTGATCGACCTGCTCACCGACTCCGGCACCGGAGCCATGTCCACTCACCAGTGGGCGGCGATGATGGAAGGCGACGAAAGCTACGCCGGAAGCCCCAGCTTCGATCAATTCCGCGACTCGGTGCAGGATATTTTCGGCTACAAGCACGTCATTCCCACGCATCAAGGACGCGCCGCCGAGCGCATCCTCTTCAATGTGATGTGCAAAAAAGGAGATGTCGTCCCCAACAACACGCACTTCGATACCACTCGCGCGAACGTCGAATTCGTCGGTGCCGAAGCGGTTGACCTCGTTATTCCCGAGGGCCGCGAGCCCAGCCTCAAGCATCCCTTCAAAGGCAACATGGATGTTGCAGCCCTCGAGGAATTGATTCAAAACACCGGTCGCGAGCGCGTCCCGCTCGTCATGCTGACCGTGACCAATAACTCCGGCGGCGGCCAGCCTGTGTCGATGGAGAACGTCAAAGCCGTCAGCGCCGTCTGCCGCAGGCATCGTATCCCGCTTTATTTCGACGCCTGCCGGTTCGCCGAGAACTCCTACTTCATCAAGATCCGCGAAAAAGGTTACGAGCAGAAATCTCCAAAACAAATTGCGCAGGAAATGTTCCACCTCGGCGACGGCTGCACCATGTCAGCCAAAAAAGACGGCATGGCCAACATCGGAGGGTTCCTCTGCACCAACGACGACCTTCTGGCGCAGCAGGAAAAAAATCTTCTCATCCTCACCGAAGGCTATCCCACCTACGGAGGCCTCGCCGGCCGCGATCTCGAAGCCATCGCCGTCGGACTGCAGGAAGCGCTGCATCAGGATTACCTCGAATATCGCATCGCCTCCACCGCCTATCTCGGTAACCACATTGCCGAAGAGGGCGTGCCCATTGTGCAACCGCCGGGCGGACACGCCGTCTACATCGATGCTCGCGCCTTCCTGCCGCACATCGCGCCCGATCATTTTCCGGCCGTGGCCCTGGCCAACGAACTCTATCTTGAAGGCGGCATCCGTTCCGTCGAAATCGGCACGCTTATGTTCGGAGCCGCTGCCAAAATGGATCTGGTGCGCCTGGCCATACCCCGCCGCGTCTACACCCAAAGCCACATCGACTACGCCGTAGAAATCATTCTGGAAGTCTGGAAGAAGCGCGACCGGATTCACGGCATGAAGCTAAGCTACGAAGCCCCATTCCTGCGCCACTTCACGGCGAAATTGGAACCCGAGCCGGCAGAGGTAGCAGCGCCCATGCCCCGCTAGCGGCGGACGATACCGTCGCCTCGTATAATGGTGCAGTTATGAACAGAATGATTGGTGTTCTATGTTTTATTCTTCTTGCCGTCCCACTGTTTGCTCAGACAGCGCCGGCGCATGAGAAGGTTCCTGTCATGCAGGGTGGCGCCGGTCCGTGTTCGGTTGAACTGACGGTGATTGGCGCTGACGGCAAGCCGGTATATGACGCCACAGTCAAGGTTCACATTACCTACGGCTTTGCCGGAATACGCAGGCTCGATCTCGAAGCCGGAACAAACGCCGATGGAAAGCTGATGTTCACAGAGCTTCCGAACCGAGTCTCGCGACCTCCGCTTGAGTTTCACGCTTCGAAGAATGAGTTCGAAGGTATGGCAACGTACGATCCCGCAGCCGAATGCCAGGCGAAACGCGAAATCACATTGGAGAAGTCGAAGGGGCAAGACAGCCACTAACAGGCAATCCTGAATGTACGTGGAGTGCAAGTAAAAGGCGCGCCCGGAATTCAGGTGCGCCTTGTTGAGTTTCAAGACGAAATCTAGAAGCTGAAACGAGCCCCCAACGAGAGAACTCGGGCGGCAAGGGCACTGCTTATCGTTCCAAAGTTTGAGCTACCAATATTGCTCGATATGCTAGTCGGATTCAAGTTCAAGTTGTTGAATACGTTGAAGGCATCCATACGGAGTTCAATCCTCGCATTTTCGCCGAGTACCGGCATTTTCGGCAGGCCGAAACCCTTAGCCAGCGTCAAGTCCACATCCTTATATCCCGGGAGCGTGAGGTAGCCGCGAGAAACACCCGGGGACTGAGGAAGCGTGGTTCCGGAAGTGGTTCCAGGAAACGGCGTGTAGGTCGGTGTGGAGAAGTACGCCCCGCCGCCATTGGGGAAGTTCGCGCTGGGACCCGCGGCGGTTTGCTCGAAGGCTGCGTTGCTGGTGCTGCTGCCAGCACCACCCAAATAGGCGGCAGGAAACAGAGAGTAATAACCGCATTGTCCACAATAGAGGCTTCCGCCGACCGTACTCACCGTTGGAGTCCAGGGGAATCCGGAGTGCCAATTGAAGATGCCGCTGAGCGACCAACCGCCCGCGATTTTATCGACCCAAGTGTTGCCGCCTTTGAAAAAAGTCGGTTGCCACATGCCAAACAGCTTGAACGCGTTGGTGACGTTATAGTCGGAGCGACCGTAATCGAGGTTGAGGTCGTATGGGTAAGGCTGCTCGGAGTAAGGCGCGGAGCTTGTGTCCATGCTCCTGGAAAATGTGTATTGAGCATCGGCCATAAACTGCTGAGAGAACTGATGCTTCACTTCCGCGAGCAAGGCATTGTAGTTGCCGCGGCCGTTAACGTTATAGTAGTCGCCGCCATTGATACTGGGATTCAGGGCATAGCCCGAAGTCGCAGGGACGGCGAGCGGGCTCTCATTGAAGAAGATGTCACGCGAGAGGCTGCCCTGATATCCCAGGCTCATAACGTACTGGTGACCCAGGTCGTATTGCATATCGAACGAGTAGTGGTGCGTACGCATGGTAGGAACGGTATGGGGGAAGACGTCTATACCGACCGAGCCAGTTATGGGCAGCCCGTTCGGCCCAAAGCTCACGATAAAGTTAGGGTTCGGCGAATAGCCGAAGATACTATGCGGATCCGTCGAAATCCCGTAGACAATACCGGGATTCGGCGAGGTTGGTGTGGCCATAGTGATGTACTCGCCGATGCTCAACCCGGGGTTTCCGCTTACATTGGCGGAAATCGCGATTTCTTCCTGGTTGTAGTTGAGGCCGTAACCGCCGCGGAACACGAGTCTATTGTTGAATTTAGTGGGACTCCAAGCAAAGCCGATTTCCGGGCCGAAGTTATTTTTCTGCGCGTTCCAGGAGTCTCCCTGAGTAACGGTCAAGCCGGTCAGGAAATTCGGTCCCCCACCAGGGTTCGCGACATACATGTTGTTCTGCTTGGAGGAGAGCGGACCAAAGTAGGACCAGCGCAGGCCAAGGTTGAGGGTCAGGTTCGGGCGGACTTTCAAATCGTCCTGGGCAAAGAAGCCTAGGATGTTCTCGCGGTTGTCCTGACGAGCGGTCGTCGGCAGTCCGGAATGAGGATCGAAGGTGGTATAGCCTTCACGTTGCGGGGCATCGTTAAGGAAATCCCAGAGATTAAAGAAGCCGTAGCTGGGTACTCCGCAGGGGACACACGCGTTCAGATAGAAGAGTCGCGTAGCGTCCCCACCAAATTTGATGGTATGGCGTCCAATGATCTTAGTGGCGACGTCCTTGTAGCTGTAAGTCCACTGGTTCAACTCGCTGCCGACGTTCCCGCCAAAATTACCCACAGCGGCGCTTCCGATGTCCGTGAAGCCGTCCGAAGGAAGTCCGATCGGAGTTTGCGGGTTGTCCTTAAGCTCGTTCCAGCGCCATCCAGCGGCATTCGCGCGAAGTTCATTGAGGAAGTTCGGCGAAAAGGTGTGGTTCCAGATTATCGAGAACGCGTCGTTGATTTGGTTGTGGTGAAAGATATCGTAGGTACGGGCGCCGTTGTAGTCGTCCGTTGACTGAGGAACCCAATAGATGGCAAAGGCGATTCGATCTCTGGAGGTGACATTCGCATCAAGGCGGCCGTTGTACTGCACGGCCGTAAACGTGGTCGGATTAGAGGTAATGTAGTCCGCAATGTCGGGCGTGGTACCCAAGGGGCTGCCGGGGGTTCCGCAGCCGGTGCCGGCCCCGCCGCAGCCGGGATGGAATGGGTCTGTCCAGCCGAGATCCTGTGTACCCAGTCCGGTGGTCAAAGGCGTACCGAGATTCAATCCGCCGGTAACTGTTGCGCAGTTCACGCCTTCAGTCAGGCCGACGCTCCCGCAGGTGGTATTGGCGACAAGGCCGTGGCTGACGATGCCATTACCAGGGAAGCTGAGATAGGTCGCGGCGATGCTGTTGGTGGGTGCGAGGCCATCAAAAGCCGTTGTATCGTACCAACCGGTCCCGATAAGGTCGGAATTGGGCTGGCGCACCGTTTCATAGTTAAAGAAGGCAAAGATTTTGTTCTTCCAAATCGGTCCGCCGACGCTGCCGCCGAACTGGTTGAACTTGTGGTTGTCTCTCTGCGATGAGGTGCCAACCCCAAAATAGGGCTGATAGGCGTTCAGGTTCGGTTGGTGAGTGGTAAAGAACAAGCTTCCATGAATGTCATTGGTGCCGCTCTTGGACGTGATCTGAACTTGCGCACCGGTGAAGCGGCTGTCCTCGGCGTCGTAGCTATTGGTGATGATCTTCACGTCTTCAACGGAATCTTCAGACGGGGTAACGACAGTGGAACCGCCCCAGACTGCACTGGTGGTGCTGATTCCATCAATTGCAATACCCGTGTTTTGGGCCTGGTTTCCATTGGAATAACCCTGGACCAGGTTTTCCGTCGAGAAGATTCCGGTCGAACCGCCCGAAGGAGTGGGACCACTCTGGGTGCCGGGTAGGTTGTAGCTGCCGCCGCCGCCGGCTTGCGAACCATCGGCAAAGAGGCCGGGAGCGAGCTGCGTGAGTTTGGTGACATCGCGTCCGAAGGAAGGAAGATGCTGGATTTGGTTGCTGGACACGACGCCGTTGACGGAAGCCGTTTCGGTATCCAACAAGGGTTCCTTCGAAGCATCTACGGTCACGGTCTGGGTTTGAGCACCGATCTCTAGTTGCACGTTCAGAGCATTCGCCTGTTCGGGAATGAATTGGAGATGGTCGATGACTTTTTTCTGGAAGCCAGTCTTTTCCACTTCCAAGGTGAAGACTACTCCGGCGGCATTCAGCGCATTGAAGTTGTAGACACCGTCTTGATTGCTGGTCCTAACCAGTTTTTCGCCGGTTGCGGGATTGGTCAGGGTGAGGGTGGCGTCTGGGATGACAGCGCCGGTGGGATCGGTCACCACACCCTGGATGGAAGTTCTGTACTGGGCTTGAACCAAGCCGCTTAGAGCGACGATGCATATCATCAGCAGTACAACATGGACTGCCAAACTCGAACGCTTCATGAGTTCTCCTAGAAATGGAAGTTCTTAAATCGTGGAACCCCCAAACCGATGGAAATGTGCAATTGCTCCACCAAATCATTTACTAAATCTCTGAAAAAGCGATTTAGCTAGCATTGCCCGCATACTCATAGCACATCGAAATTTAGCCGGTCAAACAGACATGATCTGGCCATGGAGTGAAATTTCTCAGGCAGGCTATCTATGGAAACGCGGAACTGGGTATGAAAAACGATAGATTCGACTAACGCTTTTGTTTAGCGGGAATTGGCTTTCGTGGAGGCGCAGCGCATGTGGTTTCGCGGATTATCAACTCAGGCTCGACTACGTGTTTTTCGCGGAGCTCGGAGCCTGGCCGGATGATCCGCTTTAAGAGGATTTCAGCAGCCGCCCTGCCCATTTCGCGCAGGGGCTGACGGACGGTGGTTAAGGCGGGATTCTGGAACGCGGCACTCTGAATGTCGTCGAATCCGATGACGGACATATCTTCTGGAACCCGTCGACCCGACTCGACGAACGCGCGAATTGCGCCGATGGCAGAAATGTCGTTAAAGGCGAAGAGCGCGGAAAATCCTTTTTCCGAGGCGATTAGTTTCTTGGCCGCTTCATATCCCAACTGCGGGGATGGCGAATCACCTTCGAGTTGCGTCACCAGTCGGGGGTCGATGCGCAGGCCGAGATGATGCGCAACCTGCTCGATGTTCGACCATCGCACCTCGGTGTCGGAACTGAATTCTTGTCCCTTGATGAACGCAATCCGGCGATGACCGAGATGCAGAAGATGCTTCAGCGCGACCTCGGCTGCCCGCCGATGGTCGAGAACGATATTGGTTACACCCTTCACTTCGTTGTGTCCGGAGACGGTAACGACAGGCACGGAGAGATCGAAGTGCCAGGGAGTGTCGAGCGCGATCAAGCCGTCGACCGAGCGTTCGAGGAACATGCGCGGGTATTCGTCGATGAGATCGGCGTGGTGCCGGTGGCTGGCGACAAAGTAGAAATAGCCCTCCTGCAGGAGATGATCTTCCACGCCACTCATTACGGAAGCCGAGTATCCATCGCTCACTTCAGGGACGATGACGCCGATGGTGAAGCTACGCTGCGTGCGCAAGGAGCGGGCAAAAAAGTTGGGACGGTATTTGAATTTGCGAGCAGCGGCGAAGATACGGTCCTTGGTGTCTTGCGGGATGGAGTCAGCGACGCTCGATCGGTTGATGACGAGAGAAACCGTAGCGGGGGAAAGCCCAAGGTGATCGGCGAGCTTCTTCAAGCTCATGATTTTGCGACCGGTGCGCGCGTCTGCGTCGCCCGCTTTCTTTTTTGTTGTGGTCACCGTGCGCAGTCTCGCACAACGAAATCGCAGGAGCAAGAGAAGTTCTGGGTCGGTCCGTCTGCCTGCTCGGAGATCGACTATTGACAGCAACGAAAAAAGCGTATTTTATACTGACCGTGACGATGAACTAACGCGATTTAGTAGAACACGGTGGTGTGCGCGATTGCACGGGGTCCACTGGAGATTTTGAAAGCAGATAAGGAGCATATGAAACTATCTCGTGTCACGCTCGGCCTTTTGCTCGGGTTGGCGGTTCTTGCCACCTCAAGTCAGGCGCAGACCGCACCCGAACAGATTGTCGTCGATGCCAACGCGCCGGGTCGGCCGTTTCCTCACTTCTGGGAACAGACGTTTGGGTCCGGACGTGCCATCCTCACGTTACGCGAGAGTTACCGCAGCGATCTGCGAGAAGTAAAAAAGGTTACTGAGTTTAGATATGTTCGATTTCACAACATCTTGCACGATGAAGTTGGGGTTTATGACGAAGATGAGCATGGCAATCCTATTTACAATTTTTCCTATGTTGACCAGATTTACGACGGCCTACTGGCAAACGGGGTGAGGCCCTTTGTCGAAATCAGCTTCATGCCAAAAAAGCTGGCACTGCGTCAGGACGTGCATCCGTTCTGGTACAAACAGATCGTTTCTCCTCCTAAAGACTATAAGAAGTGGGACGACCTGATGCACGCTCTGGGCCGGCATTTGGTCGATCGTTATGGCATCGACGAGGTGTCGCAGTGGTACTTTGAAGTCTGGAACGAACCGAATATTGACTTTTGGAGTGGCAATCCCAAACAAGCGACTTACTTCGAGTTATATGACCATACGGCGCGAGCTCTGAAATCTGTAAGTCCGCGATTGCGAGTTGGCGGTCCTGCGACCTCTTCGGCGCACTGGGTAGACGCATTCATACGGCACGTCGCCGCCGAAAATGTTCCCATCGATTTTATTTCCAGCCATGGCTATGCGGATGATACGGTGCAAGATCTGTTTGGAACGAACCAAGACATTCCGATGGATGACAGGGTTTGCCTGGCAATCAAGAAGGTGCATAATCAAATCGCTGCGTCGGCACGTCCCAGCCTGCCATTGATGTGGACGGAGTGGAATGTACCGTCGTTTGGGCCGCTCAACGCGAGAGACACGACCTATGTTGGAGCGGCCCTTGCCGACGATATAAGACAGTGCGACGGTCTGGTGAATATGATGTCGTTCTGGACATTCAGCGACGTCTTTGAAGAAAATGGACCCGGGCGCGAGCCATTCGACGGCAGCTTTGGTTTGATCGCACTCGGTGGAATCAAAAAGCCGAGCTACGCGGCGTTTGCCCTGTTGCATAAACTTGGACACGAACGAATTGCGCAAAATTCACGCGAGATTCTGGTGACTCGCCGTCGCGATGGGACGCTTGCAATTGTCGCGTGGAATCTTGTTGATCCCGACAAGACAGGAAGCGAGCGCAACATTGACCTTGAGATCACCGGCGTACCACCGGACAGCCATGTTCTCGTGAGCCGGGTGGATTCTGAACATGAGAACACGCTGGCGGCGTACAAGAGCATGGGAAGTCCGCGGTATCCGACGCAAACACAGATTCGCGAATTGAATCGAATTGCGGAAAGTGACTCGGCTCAAAGCCTTCGGCTTTCGGGAGGTTCTATACATTTGGAGTTACCGGTGAATGGGATCTTATTGCTTGAAGTGCCGGATCGAAGATGAACGAGCGGACCGACAGAGGGGGAGTGGGGAGATAGACGGATTTTCACTTGAGGAACAGAGAATCAGGAGCGCATTCGCCATTGATACTTTTAAAATGAGGTTGGAGAACTAATACGGAACTGAGCGCATGACAAGCCTACAAGAATTCCGATGTGAGGTCTGTGGACTGGTGACGACTAACCCGATCCATTGGTTTGTGATTCGGTGTGGAGATTCCGATCTGACCGTTTATCGGTGGAATTCCGACACCGCCAACGCGGCTGGAGCGCGGCATTACTGCGGCGAAGCGCACGCGCAGGTGTATATCAGCCGCTGGTTTGACGCGGTGTGCACGCCGCCGAAGCCGAGCTTCAAATAGTGTCGATGGCCGATTGCCGGTAGCTGTGACCGCTGAACTTCGCGACGGTTGAACGGCTACGCCGTGAGGCAGATTGACTGAGCCCGGCTGCGCCGTGGGGGCGCGAGAAGGAACGCAACGTTGCCGCGTGCTCAACGCAGTTGACTCATCCCATTAAGGAGTTACTTCCAGTTGCCCTCCGGAATAATGGACAACTTTGTCGGGAGTGTCTGAAGGCGCGATCCCGACGCCGTGGTTTTCTGCAACAAAGACGACGTGGAAGGTCCGACTGGCAAGCATTCCAGGGAATTGGCCCTCGCGAGCACCGATGGTCAGCACTTGTTTTGCTTCGTTCCAGCGGAAAGGAATCGTGGCGTAGACACCCTTCTCGTAGTTGTAGTTGTCATTTTCGTCTTCGTAGAGGGTGAACTCGCCGTCTGCTCCGCGATAGACGCGCAGTTCGATCGGATCAGCGGGCTTTTCGGTAGCCCATTCGAGATCCGGCCCCAGGGGAACGATCGAACCGGCGCGAACATGGAGCGGCAAGGTTTCGAGCGGAGCCTCTCCCGTGATTTCTCGATCGCCATGGTTGGATGAGCCGTTCCAGAAGTCATACCACTTGGCATCGGGAAGATACACACGACGACTGGTGGCAGCGGGTTCGGTTACTGGACTCACCAGAAACGCCGGACCGTACATGAATTCGTCGCCTGTATTTTGCGCGCGCACGTCCCCGCGAAAATCCATCACCAGCGGACGCATCGGAGTGTAGCTGTCTTTCGTGGTTTTCCAAGCGAGAGAGTATGTATACGGTAGCAGACGATAACGCAGGCAATCGAAGCTGACGAGGATTCGCTGAGCATCGGGCCCGTACGACCAGAGTTCGTTCTGATCGGTTTTGCGGGTCCCGTGAACGCGCAGGATGGGGTTGAAGGTACCGTACTCGAACCAGCGAACAAATAATTCGCGGTAGGCCGGATCGTCGGGATCGCCAAAAACGAATCCGCCGATGTCTGTCGTCCAGTAGGGGATTCCGGAGAGAGCAAAGTTCAGGCCGGCGGGAATCTGGCGGCGAAAGCTGAACCAGTCAGAATTGATGTCGCCAGACCACGCCGTGACGGCGTTTCGCTGCGATCCCGCGAAAGCGGAGCGCGAAAGTATATAAACGCGTTTCTTGTCAGATGCAGCGCGCTGGCCGTCGTACACCGCGCGGGTATCAAGAAGCGGATAGACGTTTACGTATCGATCACCGCTGCCGATTGCCAGTGCGTGGCCCAACTGAATATTTTCTTCCTGGCCTTCGGTCTCCGGTTCTGTCGTGTCCATCCACCACGCGTCGACTCCGATGCTGAACAAGCCTTTGTCAACCTGGTCCCAATAAAATTTGCGTGCATCGGGATTGGTAGCGTCGTATACGGCCATGCCATCGGCGTGGTAGGGCGGCTTGGCGTACTTGAACTTGTCGATAAACCAACCTTTCTTATCCATGAAGTCGTAGTTGGCCGATCCCGGTTCGAAGAACGGCCAGATGGAAATCATGAGATGGAAATTCTTCCGGTGCAGTTCGTCGACCATTCCTTTCGGATCGGGGTAGTTCTGATTGAAGACGAATTCGCCCTTGCGCTTCCACCAGAACCAGTCCTGCACGATGTTGTCAACGGGGACGTGGAGTTCGCGATACTTGCGGGCCACGCCGAGTAGTTCTTCCTGCGATTTGTAGCGGTTCTTGCATTGCCAGAAACCGTAAGCCCACTTTCCATACATCGGCGCCTGCCCGGTAAGTTCGCGATATGCGGCAATTACTTTATCCAGGTCGGGGCCGTAGAAAAAATAGTAATCGATGATGTCGGCGACCTCGGAGCTGATGTAGAGATAGTTCGCAAATCGGTTGTTGAAGCGACTACGGGAATCGTTGTTCCAGAAAATCCCGTAGCCGTTGCTTGATACGAGAAAGGGCACAGCGATATTGGAGTTGTCCTGCGAAATTTCGACCGATTCGCCGCGATAATTCCAGACGCCGGACTGGTGCTGGCCAAGTCCGTACAAAGCTTCGTGGGAGCCATATATGTTGACGAACGACTCGGCGCGATAAGTATCCTCACCGTTTACTTTGACGGGTATCAGCTTCCTGGTAGCTTCCTGTGCGAGTTGGTTTCCGGCGAGGTCGCGATAAGTGATTGCGCCATCCTTGCGGGTGACCACGATCTTGAGTTGAGTGGTAGTTAGCGTCACTTCGCTGTCGTTGGATTGCATCGAAAAGTTCGCGGCCGGCCAATTCGTCTTGATGACGACGGGATCGGGACGTCTCAGCGGAAAGGAAGAAGTCAGAGAGTAGAGCACGTGCACGATCGAGTTCGAGCATATTTGAAGCCGCAGGATTCCCGACTTCATGGTGAAGATTACGCCGTCCGGTTCTTGCTGAACGGAGGTCACCGGGTTCATTGGGGTCCATTGCGCAACGGCAGTGGACATGAGACAGCATGCAAAGACGAATGGGAGAACATATCGGCGCATGGTGATTGGTGATGGCGAGCTCATGATGTGCACTCGGATACAGTAAGGATTTACTTGGCTCCGCTTGCCATAGTAAGCAGGTTCAGAAAGCCGGTGATATTTAGTCAACTTGCTTCCAGGTCGAATCCGGGTTGAAGGCGGTCATAGTCTCGGCCAATTCCTGCGTCTTCGGACCCAAGTCCTTTTCATAGATGGCTCCATCTTGATTGACGATAAACGTCATCACGCCGGAAGAGCGATACTGGGCCGGATAGGCCACAAATGCGAATCCTTCCGTCATCTTACCGTCGACGATGTATTCGCGGGCGCCTCCGAATGCGTACGGACCTTGTTGGATGAGGACTTGGAAGAAATATCCATGAAATGGAGTCTGATCGGCAGGTACGATCGCAGAGACAGCGCCATTCGCATGCGCGATGAGAGGGTTGAATGGACTGGCTGGCGAGGCTGGCGTGGCGTCCCAATATAGCCCATCGCGAGTTCCCGGATCGCTGACGAGCTTCCGCGCGTACTGTTTTTTAGAACCGGCGATAGAATTCGCAAAGTAGTGTCTTTGAGCATCTACCAATTCTCCGCAGGCCAGGATGGCTGACATTTCATTTCTGGCGATGCGGCGAAACGAGGTCTGGTCCTTGGCGGCTTGCGTTTCGAAGTACCATTTACCATGGGCGGCGCGCGCGAGGGGAATTGGCAGCGCCGAGCTTTCCGCTCCAACAACTAGAGACAGCGTACCATCGGGATTTTTCGAGAAACGGTGCATCTCTTTGTAGTCGTCAACAAACTGCGTGCGAGCCTGCACAGCCTCAGCATCGTCTCCGGAATAACCGATGCCATTGCCCTCGGGTCCCAGAATCTGCATCAGGACGTGGCTGTTATTCGACTCCGCCGCCGCGAAAAAGGCGCGCGCCGCGTCCTCCGGCGACGAGAAAGTAGTCTGTCCGGACGACTGGGCAAAGGCTGACGACAGAAGAACTCCAAAGATGGCAATGAATCCGAGGATCGAATGCGCGATTCTGGGATGTTCGAAAATGCGCTTCATCTCGACCATGATATCTCTAAAAAAGTAAACTAAGGCGGTGGAACGCGATGAGGTGACCGTCATGTATTGCGCAATGGGAGCACGTTCGCCTGGCGTGCTGTTCAATATCCGGGATGTGAGAGGTCGACGCTTGGGCCGATTCCCGGTGCTTGCAGCTGCGAGCGTGCGTCGATTGCTTCAGCCGATTTGGGGTATCGTTCGATGAGCTGACGAAACTCGTCCCTAGCGGCATCGATTTCCGCAAGGTTCATGAAAGACAGTCCCTTCTTAAGTTCCACTGTGGCCGTATCGGTTGCGGGATAATTTTCCTCCAACTTATCGAAGTCTTGCACGGCGGCCTGATAATCTCCGGCCCAATACTCGCTGTCGGCGAGATAAAACTGCGCCCGGGCTGCGTGGGTTGTGGCGGAGTAGAACTTCATATATTCGGCGAACTCTTGGCTTGCCAGCTTATAGCGGCCTGCATCGTAGTCTTCCATCCCATTGCTGAACAAGACGTCCGGTGACGGTACCTGGCCGGGGGCGGGAACGGGCTGAGCCGGCACTCCGATCTCGGCGCTAAGTGTTTGCGCCTGATGCTCGAGTTGTTGCACGCTCGCACCAAGTTCGCTTGCGGATTGCATCAATGTCGTCATTTGGGAGGTCACGGAATTGTTACGTTGGACTTGACCCTGGGCCGGCACAGTCTGCATGAAGCGCGCGAGTTTCTTCTGAACTGCAACGAGTCCGGCTGTAACGTTTTTGAGCGACTGAGTCATAGAGCCGAAGTTCTGGTCCATTGACTGCTGCATGATCATGGCCTGATCGCTCATCGCCTGAACCCGCACCTGCAGATCGATCACTAGTCGATTGGCAGCAAACGCGAGATTCGATGCCACCAAGAACACCGTTGCAGCCGCGACTTTACGCCAGATCGAACATGCCCCAATTCTCGTCATGGCCTTCCCACGTTGCATAGCAGTGCGACATCACCGCATTCCCTGGGGGTTGTCTTGGCTCTCTCGAGACCAACGTTGTTTGTTGTCAGGAACGCAGAAGAGGTTGTTCGTGTTTTGAACTCTTCATAAACGTCCAGGTATATCAGGGGCACGATACAACGAAAATTGTTGTTCAAGAAATCTATTCATAATAGGGCTGAGACTTGACTTGGACGAAATTCGATCTGGTGGCTGCCTCGCTCGCCGGCGAAACGTGAGGGAACAAGGCGCTCCGGGGAGGGCCGAGTCACGCTTTCCCCTGTTGCTTCACGGAAGCAAATTGAAGGGAAAAAAAGCTAGGAGATGTGGAAATGCGCAAAGTAAAAAGATATGTGGCATTGCTTTCTTCGGTCGTATTGGCACTGGCAGTGGGCGCCGCTGTGGCAGAGACTGCTGGCTCGAACGACTCCCGAGCCAAGCCGGTCAATAATATGTCCGCCAAGAGTAGTCCAGAGGCAGGGAAGACAGCTGGCGAACAGGTGAAAAAAACATCTATGGGAAGTGCGGACCACGTACTCGCACCAGCCGAAGAGCTGAGCGGAACGATTGCATTTATTGGTTCGTCAGACAAAGAGATTACGCTGGTCGGCGCCAATGGCGTTCCATACGACTTTCGGTTGACGCCAAAGTCGAAGGTTGATCTCGCAGGCAAGCAGATTGGACGAAGCGATTTGGCTTCAGAAAAGAATAGGGAGGCGACGATCCGGTTTCTTCCGACGACGGGTGGGAATCTGGCGGAGAGTGTAAAGATCAGCGCTTCATGACGAGCCTTCCTCAAAAACCATAAGGATAGGACGCGCGCCGAGCGCACTGTTTCGACGACGCGCCCTATCGCTATGACGCCTTCGGTTGAGCGGCAAGAAGCGCGCTCTTCTGGTATTCCGCGCTGACAAGGCCCTGGAACGCCCGCCTCAGAACAAGCGTTTTCGTGGGCCAGATGGGGCATTCCCTTCACAACCGGACAGCACACACACCTTTCGAGCTGCTCCCGGCAGCCGCCAGCCCTAAGTGAAATCTTCTTGACAGGTGGAGGGTGGCGATCTAGAGTAATCCACCGAGAGCGAGCGCTCGTCTTGGTAGGCGGGCGGATAAAGATATGCCCAAACTTTTGGGTGACACGGTCGCCAAGAACCGGCTCAAGATCGAACTCGCCGCGCAAAAACTTTTCACGCGGCAAGGATTTCACGGCACTACCGTCCGCGAAATCGCCCACAAGGCGGGTGTTTCCATGGGGAAGCTCTACCTCTATTACCCGAACAAGGAAGACATATTCATCGCTCTCGTGCGGCGCATGGAACAGAAGATGGAAGCAATCCGGCGGAAAAGGATTCTTCCTCTGATGGCATCTCCCGATCCGGAATCACTGCGGAAGTTGGGAATGGCTGTTGGTCGCGTCGTCTCGGAGAATCTGGACTACTGGCGGCTGATGTACGTTGACGTGGTTGAGTTCCGGCATAAGCACTTCATACACAGCTATCGCGAAGTAGCGGGAGGTTTGCGCACCTTTTCGACCGCGTTATTTCAAAACGCGCCGATCCCTTTTCCGAGCGACGTAAACCCCGGGTTTGCCTATGTCAGTTTGTACCTGCAGTTCATTACACATTTTCTGGTGGAGAAACTCTTCGGTGCGGAGCGCTATCTCGGCGTGAGCGACGAAGAGGCAGTCAATCAGTTTGTCCGTCTGTACACGCGCAGCCGGAAGGGTCGAGATTCGAAGCGGTAATTGCGACACAAGGAGGAAGTATGCGAACACTCGCAAGGTTGCTGGTGGCCGCCGCCATTCTCTGTTTCATGACGCCAATGTCTCAGGCGCAAACGGCCACCACGGGACAGATCGCGGGAGTGGTGACGGATCCCAGCGGAGCGCTGGTAACAGGCGCGAGAGTCGTCCTGACTAGCGACGCCGGCGTGCGGCGTGAAACCGTAACTGGTGGCAATGGCCGTTACACGTTTCCTCTGCTCGACCCAGGCGCCTATCAGGTCGAAGTGACCCACAGCGGATTCGCCTCGGTCAAACTGGAAGGCATCGCCGTCAAGATCACCGAAACCTCGGTTGTCGACGTTGCCCTCAAGGTGGCGGGTGCGCCGACGACGGTCTCGGTGACCGGCGAGCAACCGCTGGTGCAGACGGAAAGCTCTGCTCGGGGCACGGTCATCGACCAGCAGCAAATACGTGACCTGCCCTTGCCGACCCGCAACTTCCAGCAATTGCTCACGCTGACCGCCGGAACCTCGGGCCCGCTCACGAACTCATCCGACCTGGGGCGCGGTGACGTGGCGGTATACGTGAACGGCCAGCGCGCGCTCTCGAACGACGTGATCATCAACGGCGTGGACGCGAATTCCGTCGGCACTGGCGAGAACCCAAATCTGGCTGTGCCGTCCATCGATTCGCTCCAGGAGTTCATCGTTCAGACCAGCATGTACGATGCTTCACAGGGTCGCAACGCGGGCGGCAACATGGCTGCAGTCACCAAGTCGGGCACTGACCGCTTCCATGGGGATGTCTACGAGTTCTTTCGGAATACGGTGTTGGATGCCAACAATTTCTTCCTTAACGGCGCAGAGCAAAGTGCAGGGGTGCCCTTGGTTACGCCCCGGCCGGCTTACAGGCGCAACCAGTATGGTGGCACGCTGGGCGGTCCGTTGGTGAAGGATCGAGCCTGGTTTTTCATTTCCTATCAGGGTACCCGCGAGACCAACGGTACATCCCTCACCAACTCGCTCTCCACAGTGTTCCTGCCGGCCTATCTGGGACCGCAACGTGATGCCGCGTCTCTCGTTAATCTTTCCCTACACCCAAACATTCAACCTGGGAGTACAAAACAGCTTCGCTAAGCGTGTGTTGGCATGGCGCTCGACCATGCGATCGAGCAGGGCAAAGTGAAGCCGGGTAGCCTGGTCGTGCTGGTCGGCTCCGGGGTCGGCTACAATCAGGCGGGCTGCGCTTTCCGTATGCCCTAGGCGGCTGTCGGACTCGACCTTCAATGGAGCTGGCCGAGAGGAGCGAAGTGGGCCTGGCAATCAAATTTGTGCTGCTGGTATTTTGTGTTGCAGTCACCGTTCTGATTGTCTTCGCCTCTCTTTTCTTTTTGCGACCGCTCGCCACGACTGTCTGGCTACGCAGAAGAGCCTTGCGCCGAGCCGGTCTGCGGAAAACGAAACTTGCGACTGCGGTCGGGCGACAGATTATCTGGCATGGCGGCTCCGGCCCGTTGTTAGTGTTGCTGCACGGCGCGGGCGATCAAGCGGGAACATGGTGCAAAGTGGCGCCCGAACTGAAGCGCCATTTTCAGCTGGTGATTCCCGATCTTGCTGGCCATGGCGAAAGTGATCCGGTTGCTGGCTTGTTGAGTCTGGGAACGGTGCTTAGCGCGCTCGAGGAAGTCGTCGATGCAGTTCCATGGCGAAACGCGCCGATGGTGCTGGCAGGGAATTCGCTCGGCGCCTGGATGGCGATGCTCCTGACCGAGAAATGTGCCCAGAAATCTCCACAGCGCGTAAGCCGGGTCATCCTCATTGACGGCGGGCCCATTAGACATGTGTCGGAGATCGGCATCATGCCGAAGGATCGAGACGAGGCTCGACGCGCGCTCGATGCGGTGCTCGATCCGTCCACTGCTCGCCCTCCGAATTTCGTCCTTGACGATCTCGTCCGCGTCTCAAATACGGGTCCGATTTCGCGGCTGCTGGCTGCCGGTGAAAAAGACATGTCGAAGTATCTGCTCGAAGACAAATTGGCACACTTCCAGCTGCCAGTCGATCTCATATGGGGTGCCTCCGATCGTCTGGTCCCCCTGGACTATGCGAAGAAATTGCAGTCGCAGCTTCCAAATTGCACGCTGACGGTCATTGAGCATTGCGGACATGCGCCTCAGTTAGAGCGTTCGAGCGAGCTGACGCAAGTGTTGTTGCGCATTCTCGCGTCGGGTTCGTCGCATGGGTTCGCGGGTGCACAATCTTCTTCTGCGCAGTCTGGAGAGAACGGGTGATTACAGGCGATATTCTCGGAGAACGCGCCCGCCTCAGTCCTGACGCGGTCGCTTTGGTCCATATTCCCACGCGCCGGCAATTTACTTATGCGGAACTGAATCGGCGGGCGTTGCAGTGTGCGCGGGTTTGGACGGACCTTTGCTATCTCGTCCCAGGGGATCGCGTTTGTATCTTGGCCGAAAACCGGGTTGAATATGTCGATGCGTTTTGGGCAGCGGGTAAGTCGGGCATCATCCTGGTGCCTCTTGGAACTCGCAGCACAGCCCACGAACTGCACCAGATACTCGCAGACTGCAATCCTCGTTGCCTTTTGTACTCGGCACGCTATGAGAAACTCGCGGTCGAGTTGCAGCAACTCATGACCTTCGAGTACTTAGTAAGTCTCGATGCGAAAGACAATGCCGAAAAGACTTTGAGTTACGCGAAGGCTCTCGATCGCGTTCATCCAGATCCGCTCGCGACCAGACTCCAACCCGAAGACGTCTTCTGCTTGCTTTATACGAGCGGCACCACCGGACGGCCAAAAGGAGTAATGATTCCCCACCGGCAGATCGCGTGGAACGCCTACAACACGGTGATCTCCTGGCAATTGCGTCAGACCGATCGAGTCCAGGTCTATACGCCGATGTACCACGCTGGAGGTCTCACGGTATTCATGACTCCGCTGTTTGCCATCGGGGGCAGCATCGTTTTACACGACGGTTTCGACGTAGCTGAAATTCTCCAAGCTCTCCGCGACTACGAGTGCACCATCCTTTTCGGTGTACCGACAATTTTCAAAATGCTGCTCGAGTCACCGAAGTTTACGGTGTTTGATTTGCGCCGCCTGCGTTGGTGCTGCAGCGGAGGCGCGCCGCTGCCTTTGCAACTGCTGCGCGCCTATCAGGAGCGGGGAGCGATTTTTCGCCAGGGCTACGGGCTGACCGAGGTTGGAGTGAACTGCTTTGCCATGAGCGACCATGACTCACGGCGAAAGCCAGGTTCGATTGGCAAGCCAATGATGTTCACGGAAGCGAAACTATTTGATTCGCAGAATCCTGACCATCAGCTTGCGCCCAATCAGGTGGGCGAACTCTGCCTTCGCGGGCCGCATGTTTGCGGGGGCTATTGGAACAATCCGTCCGCGACCGCGCAGGTGCTCGATTCAGAAGGCTGGTTGCATACCGGCGATTTAGCGCGTTTTGATGAAGATGGGTTCTTTTATATCGCGGGCCGTTCTAAAGACATGATCATCAGCGGCGGCGTTAACATCTATCCCGCTGAGATCGAAAAGGAAATACTTGATCATCCGGCTGTCGCGGAGGTTTCTGTCATAGGGACGACCGATGAGAAGTGGGGTGAGGTGCCGGTTGCCTTCGTTGCGCTAAAGTCGGGTGCGAGCGTTAGCGGCAATGAGCTCATCGAGTTTCTGCGTCCCCGAATTAATAAGATCAAGCTGCCTCGGCAAGTCATTTTCACAGAAGCTTTACCTCGCAATGCCTACGGCAAGGTCTTGAAACTCGAACTCCTGGGTCGCTTGAAAAGTCGCGCCAGTGAGGGTCGCGCTCCTGAGAGAGAGTCATCCTGAATGGCATTTTGTAATCACTGGAATTCAGGGGCCGGGAGTGCGGGCTGTCGCAGACTTAGTTTCTTCACCGAGATCAGGTTACAGAGAGGTTCCCACTTGCAATCCGGCTGCGGCTGCCTAGAATCAGTTGGGCCGAGGTTGGATTTGCCAGACATCTGACTTGCCGCCAATTCCTCGAAGGCCAAGAAATAAGGAGACACCATGGCCACGACCACTGCTCCAGTTCAACTGCACGAGTCCGTACGGGAGTTTTTGCGGCGTCCCAGAAAGTTGCTGATCGGCGGCCAATGGGTCGAGGCGAGATCGGGCAAGACATTCGAGACTTATAATCCCGCAACCGGCGAAGTGCTGGCGCATGTGGCGGAGGCCGATGGCGCTGACATCGATCAAGCGGTGGCCGCGGCCCGCAAGGCCTTCGAAACCGGACCTTGGCCCGATATGGCGCCGGCCGAACGAGGGCGGCTGCTATGGAAACTTTCCGATCTGATCGAGCAGCATCTCGACGAACTCGCCGAGCTTGAGACGCTGGACAATGGCAAGCCACTGCTGTTCTCGCGCATCGTTGACGTACCAACCGCACGCGATGTTTTTCGCTACATGGCGGGTTGGGCAACAAAGGTCGAAGGCAGCACGATTCCGATTTCCATGCCCGGCGCGAAGTATTTCGCCTATACACTGCGCGAGCCGGTTGGAGTGGTAGGGCAAATTATTCCGTGGAATTTCCCGCTGATCATGGCTTCGTGGAAACTCGCTCCCGCGCTCGCAGTGGGGTGTACGTGCATCCTGAAGCCCGCCGAGCAAACCCCGCTCACCGCTCTACGGCTGGGAGAGTTGATTCAGGAAGCCGGGTTCCCAGACGGAGTGGTCAACATTGTGCCCGGCTTCGGCGAAACAGCGGGCGCCGCGCTGGCTTCTCATCCTGACGTGGACAAGATAGCCTTCACGGGATCGACAGAAGTCGGCAAGCTGATCGCCAAGGCAGTAACGGAGAATCTGAAGAAGGTATCGCTCGAACTCGGCGGCAAATCGCCCAACGTGGTTTTTGCCGACGCCGATTTGAATGCCGCGATTCCTGGAAGCGCCAATGCTATTTTCTTTAATCAAGGGCAGATCTGCACCGCTGGCTCGCGGCTGTTTGTGCACAAAAGCATCTTCGACAAAGTTATCGAGGGAGTTGCCGAGCAGACCACGAAATTCAACGTCGGCCCGGGCATCCATCCGTCCACCACTCTCGGTCCGTTGGTTTCGAAAGAGCAGCTCAGTCGCGTCTGCGGCTATCTTGATGCGGGTGCCAAAGAGGGCGCGAAGACCATCGTAGGCGGTCATCGCATTGGGGACACTGGATACTTCGTGGAGCCGACCATCTTAGTGGATGTGAAGCCGCACATGAAAGTTGTTCGCGAGGAGATTTTTGGTCCGGTCGTCACGGCGATTCCGTTCAATGATCCGGACGAAGTCGTGAAGTTCGCCAACGATACAATCTATGGGTTGGCATCGGCCGTATGGACTCGCGACATCGGCAAGGCTCATCGCATGGCGGCCAAGCTGCGCGCGGGAACGGTCTGGCTGAATTGCTACAACGTCTTCGATCCGGCATTGCCTTTCGGCGGCTACAAGCAGTCGGGATGGGGCCGCGAAATGGGCGCCGCGGCGCTGGAGTTGTATACCGAAACGAAGTCGGTCTGCGCGCAGCTTTGAGTTGTGCAACTCGGGCGCGTATGACAATGGCGCAGGTTCAGTAAAATGCTTGGAGTTGGCAAGCGTGTGAGCCAAGATTCCGTTCTTCCGAATCCGAATCCGCAGCCCTGGCCGTGGCCAGACTCGCTCGATGCGCTGGTAGCCGCCCCGGGGCATCATCAATTGTTGTTGGAGGATCAGCGAGTGCGGGTTCTTCATACACGCATTGCGGCGGGAGACGTGGTTCCGCTACATACGCATCGCTGGGGCGGCGTCGCTTACCTGCTGAGCTGGAGCGATTTCGTTCGTCGCGGCGAGCGTGGCGAGATTCTGTTCGATAGCCGCGCGGCGGGGACATCTCGGGCGACCCCATACGCCGAATGGATACAGCCGCTGCCGCCGCACACTGTCGACAACGTGGGGCCATCGGAGATCAGCATAGTAATGATTGAATTCAAGATGGCTGAACGCAAAGACCTTTGACGGATCGATTTGCAGGCATGATCTTTGTAAGCAAAAGACAGGAATAGACTTGCTTAACGGAACGGACGTTCGATAGAATCTGACGCGCTTTCCCATCGCACCTGGCGACCCCTTGGATCGCCGTCTGCGCGGGCAGAAATCTTATGTTTGTGAATCGCATTCGAATACGGGTAGAGTTCGGAGATTGTGATCCGGCCAATATTGTTTTCTTCGCAAATTATTTTCGCTGGTTCGACCAATGCACGTCGGCGCTGTTTCGCGCGGCGGGACTTCCGCTAGGTGAATTGTTTAAATCGCACGGAGTCGTTGGTATTCCGTTGGTGGAAGCGCACGCGCGGTTTGTCGCTCCGTCATCTTATGGCGATGAATTAATTGCGGAATCGTGTGTTACAGAATGGAGAAAGACAAGCTTCGTCATCAGCCACAAATTTCTGCGCGACGGAGTGCTGGCGATGGAAGGGTGGGAGACGCATGTATGGGCGGCGGCGCATCCTACTGAGGCGCATCGTATGAAGGGGGTGCCCGTGCCGCGCGAAGTGGTCCAGAAACTTTCGGTTGCGAAAAAGCGTTCTGCACGGAAGGGGTGAGAGGCAACGTTGCGACTCAATGTTGAAGCAACCACGAAGGGTCTGCATCAGCCGGGCATTGGAATTGTTGCAGCGATACTTGGCGTTCTTATTCTGTATGGATATAACCGATCGACGGCGCAGGAGACGAAATCTAAAGTAGCGGCGTCAGCCAGTGTGAGCGACGCGCAGATCGTGAATGCTGACAGCGATCCCGGAAACTGGCTGACCTACGGACGCACGTACAGCGAGCAGCGCTTCAGCCCATTGAAGCAGATCAACGATCACAACGCCGCGAAACTTGGTCTGGCGTGGTACTTCGATCTCGACACGCACCGCGGACAGGAAGCCACGCCCATCGTGGTCGATGGCGTGATGTATTTTTCGTCCGCATGGAGCGAAGTCTTTGCGCTAAATGCCGCGACCGGCGCCCTGCTTTGGTCTTACGATCCCAAAGTTCCGCGTTCGTGGGGAGCGAATGCGTGCTGCGATGTGGTGAATCGCGGCGTCGCCATCTGGCGGGGAAAGATATATATCGGAACTCTCGATGGGCGTCTGATTGCGCTCGATGCCGCGACGGGCAAGCCGGTTTGGCAAGACCTTACGATCGATCGGCATTGGCGGTACACCATCACCGGCGCTCCCCGCATCGTCAAAGGCAAAGTGATCATCGGCAACGGAGGCGCCGAATACGGCGTGCGCGGCTACGTCTCAGCCTACGATGCGCGGACCGGGAAGCTGGTGTGGCGCTTTTATACCGTGCCGGGAGATCCATCGAAACCCTTCGAGCAGCCGATCCTGGCAAAAGCCGCAAAGACATGGACGGGTGAGTGGTGGAAGATCGGCGGCGGCGGCACAGTGTGGGATTCGATCGTGTACGATCCCGAACTTGATCTGCTCTACATCGGCGTTGGCAATGGCGGACCATGGAACGAGAAGTACCGAAGTCCGAAGGGTGGCGCGAACCTGTTCACGTGTTCGATCGTCGCGTTGAAGCCGGAAACCGGCCAATACGTCTGGCACTATCAGGAAAACCCCGATGACGATTGGGACTACGATTCAGCCGAACAGATGATTTTGGCCGATATTGCCATCGATGGCCGGCAGCGGAAAGTAATCTTGCACGCGCCGAAGAATGGATTCTTCTACGTTATCGATCGTGAGACTGGCACGCTGATTTCCGCCAAGCCCTTCACCCTTATTAACTGGGCCACTGGTATGGACCTGAAGACCGGCCGCCCGATTGAAAGCGCCACCGCACGCTATACGCGAGTCGATTCGCCGCCAATTGTTCCCGGACCGCTGGGCGCGCACAGTTGGCAGCCAATGTCGTATAGTCCGCTGACCGGCCTGACCTATATTCCCGTCAATGAAGTTGGATTCAATTACAAGTCGCCTGCGACTTTTCAGTTCGAAGATCTGGCGTTGAATTTCGGCATCGACATGGTGGCGGCGGGCATGCCGCAGGATCCGAAGATCAAGAAAGCGATTCTCGACAGCGTGAAAGGGAAACTGCTCGCGTGGGATCCGGTGCAACAGAAACAGGTATGGGCGGTCGAGCGTCCCGGACCGTGGAATGGTGGAACGCTTGCCACGGCCGGCAATCTGGTTTTCGAAGGCACTGCCGCTGGGCGCTTTGAGGCCTATCGCGCCGATACCGGCGAGAAAATGTGGTCATTCGACGCGCAGACCGGAGTGATGGCCGGTCCCGTTACCTACACCGTCAATGGCGAGCAGTATGTCGCGGTGCTGGCGGGGTGGGGAGGAGTCTTCCCGCTGGTGGCAGGCGAAGTTTCGTTCAAGTCCGGACGAGTGCGCAACGTCAGCCGCATGCTGGCTTTCAAACTGGACGCCAAGGCAAGTCTTCCGCCGCTGCCACCGCTCGAAGAGCCGGTTTTGAATCCGCCTGCTTCGACCGCAAGCGCGGCGCAGATTCACCACGGTGAGCGCGTCTACCAGCGATTTTGCTCGGGATGCCACGGCGATGTCGCGGTCAGCGGAGGAGTACTGCCCGATCTTCGCTACTCGAGCACGCTGGCGAATGAGCGATGGTTCAAGATCGTTCGTGACGGCGCATATCAGTCGTTGGGCATGGTGGCCTTTGGCGAGGAAGTCACGCAGGAGGATGCGGCGGACATACGCGACTATGTTATCTTCCGCGCGAATCAGAGTTTGGGCGAAGAGAAGGCGGCGACAAAGGCGGCGCCGGGAACTAACCAGAGCAAATAGTGGAGAGACAGGCGCCGCGCCCGTCTGTGTGTCCCCGACAAGCGTCGACCTACTGGGCACCCTGCCGTGCTAACTCGCGCTCGATGATCCGACGAGCATTGACACCACCTGCATCGATTTTGAAGTTAAGTAACTGGCGATCTGGACGACGGAGTATATTTTCCTGCTGCGCTTCGAGTATCTCCGTGTCTTCGGTAAAGACGGCGGCTTGCCCGTCGCGGATGCGGAAGGTGAGGCCACGGTCGTCCGTTTGAAAGTTGCGCACCATGCCCCAGTGGTACCAGGTGCTCGTCTCAGTTTCGGGCGTCATCAAGTTAACGACAATACCGGTTACGCCTCTCGAACGATCGCCGTTCTCGGCGCCGGTTCCCGCGAGCGCTACTCCAACATCGATCATCACGTTTGCGGGCAAAGTGAAATTGCAAATCTGCCAGCGATCGCACTTCTCAAATGACCGCAAATTCGCGGCCCAAAACGGTGGAGGATCGATGTTGTGCATCCAACGCGTCACGCGCACAGAGGTTGCATCGGAGGTGACTTTGATTGGAGCTTCGAGAATTTCATGCTGCCCAATGCTCGATGGATGGACAAACGTCTCATGGGATAAGTCCATCAAGTTATCGATCAGTAACTGGTAATTACATTTGAGATGATAAGTGCTGCCCTCGAAAACCCAGGCTGGGTCCGAACACCAGGAGAGGCCGGGAATCTGTTGTTCATCGGCCAAAGCCGGGTCGCCAATCCAAACCCAGACGAAGCGATGCTTCTCGGCGACGGGGTAGATACGCAGCCTGGCCTCTTTGTGAATGCCTTCCTGGCCGGGCATCCAGACGCACTGACCGGAGTTGTCGAAGCGCAGACCATGGTACTTGCAAACTAGATGCTCGCCCTGCAGGAAACCCCTCGAAAGAGGCAACAGCCGGTGCGGACAACAATCTTCGAAGGCCGAGAGCGCTCCGCTGGTCTGACGGTAGAGGACGATGGGTTCGCCGCAAACCGTTCGTCCGAAGGGCGAGCGTTTAATTTCATGATCCCACGCTACTGCATACCAGTAGTTCTGCAAGAACATTGAGCCCCCTGAATTCACATGATGCCACGAACGGGACGGGCGAGGGCGCCCGTCGCTCCACCAGTTATCTATCCTGCATTACAGACCGGTGTCGAACGTGTCGCCGGCGGTCGTGAAAAAGTTGATGCTGACCGTCGCCAACTCCGACGGCGGAAACTTCGCCTGAAATCGCGGATCGGCCCTCAGGCCAGCTTCTTTGGAAGCATCCAGAAAAACAGGTAACTCGACGAGATATTGATCGGAGAATCCATGTGTGCCGTCGTAAGCGACAGCCGGTGTCTTTGATAAGTTAGCCGCGGCAACTTCGGGAGGCAGCGTGTGGAGCTCCAAGGCCAGCAAGCCGAACCGTCCCACATAGGGGGCCCAGCGGCGCAAGTGGCGCGTCAGATTCTCTTCCAGTTCGTCGCACGCAATTTCCTGGCCCAGATAAGCAAACGCTCCCGTGGATCTCGGTACCCGTGTGCCGTGCGCGTAATTTGCGGGAGGAATGTATGGGCGATTGTGATCGAGGAAAGACCGCACGTGCAGCAGATCGTGGATGTCGAGATTGAGTTCCTCCAGATCGCTGGCGAGTTGCGCCGGACGGTTAATGTCGCCTGGAATTACGTGATAGACGGGAATGCCTGCTTTTCGAAGGGTTTGCTTGGCTACCCGGCGCGCGACCTTGTTGAAATCTGCGCCGATAAGAATCAGGGGATGTTTATCGAGCACTTTGCCGCGTTCGGTTTTGTTTTTCACGGCGAAGTACAAGTGCTCGAGAAAGCTTGCGTCGCCACAGCCCATGTCGCAGATGCCGCGAGGCTGCAGTTCCAGGGGGCGGTTGAAGATCTCGACGATAATCTCATCGACCTTCTTAAAGTATGTCCGGTGCGCGCCCCCACTACCCCAGACGTTCATGCCGCGATTGACGAGTAACTCCACGCCACTCTCGTCCATGCGCGGCATCCGGGCATTCCCGAACAAAAGAGTACTTATATTGTCCAAGAGAGGGAGATAGGAAACAGTAACCCCATAAGAGGTTGCAATCTGCGCCGCGTAACGGCCGCATGGAGTTAGGCTGACAAAGTTCTTCTCGCGCCCGGTCGATTCCAGAGTCACCCATCCCTGCGCGGCGAGCAAGTCGAGGATGCACGCGAGGCTGGCGCGATTTGCCGCGATGGCATTGAGGTCGACGGATCGCTCCGAAAGTTGAGCTAGAATCTCTGCGCGCGCCAGTGCAACCATGGATGGTCCGATGATCATGCCATCGAGGTGTTCGCGAATCTGATTTCGGACACGGCAGACGATGGGGTCCGCGTCGGGCTGCAATCCCCAGTGCTCTTTGGACCGGCGGACCAACTCCTGCAGCGACGGCAGAACGGGACGATCAGATGCGCCGAAGAGAAAATCTTCGAGGAAAACCGCCTTCGCGACGAAAGACAATACTTCGCCATACAGCAATGGCGCCGTGCTCACCGCTATCTTTCCTTCGGCCGTCAGCGCGTATTGTGGAGCATGTCCGCTTTCGACTTGCTGTTTCAACCAGCCGCAAGACGCCAGCAGGCGCAATGCAACGCGCAGGTAGCCGCGATTGGCGCGAGTTTCATGTGCGATGCGGTCGAAATCAATCCACGAACCGGCGGAGTCGAAAAGCTCGAAGACGCGGCGATCCCACAAGGCTTTTACCGTGGGAGCAAGAACAATGCCCGAGAGATGGCCGAACACGGTGGCGCGAACCTGGGCTTTCTCTTCGTCGCCAATGAATGACGCCACCTGCGGCATGGCTAAGCCCTGCCCTCAAACAGGTTTCTTCCCTCGACCAGCGCTCGCATCTTGCGATCAGCCACGCTGCGTTGCAGCATCCAGAAACCGCAGTCGGGATGCACATAGCGCAAGCGCCCGGCACCCAACGTCTTCACCACACGTTCGATGCGCGAGGCCACGAGGTCGGGCGTTTCCACTTCGTTGTCTTTGATGTCGATGAGACCGATGCCGAGCGCGATTTTCGGATCCAGATCGGTGAAGACGTCGAGTTCGTCGTAGCCGCGACGCGCAAATTCGAGGACTAGATGATCCGCGTGCAGCGAATTGAGAAAGGGAACCAGATCGCGCCAGAAGCCGCGGAGCACGGGCTGTCCGCCGTAATTACCGAAGCAAATGTGGACGGCACGCTGGTTTAGAATGCCATCAAGAACGTGATTGATCGCCTCCGCGGCCCACGACGAATCCTGCGGATAACCGGCGATGCAGGCTTCGTCGAGCTGCACGACGTCGGCTTCGATCGATTCCAGTTGGCGGCGCAGCACGGCGGCCAAATCCATGGACAGGTCGGGAATGTCTTTGTAGTAACAATTCGTCACCATGCGCGATAGCATGTGCGGACCGGTGCACGTGAATTTCAGCGGTGTTTTCGTGAGCGGCGCGACAAATTCGTAGTCACGCGGCAAGTTCAGCGTGCCCTCGCCGATCTTGCCGGAAACCATGCCTGCGGTGAGCAAGCGGGACGAGGAAGCGCGATCAGAACGAAAGCGGTCGAAATCCGAGAGCGCGAAATGGCTGCGGATTCCTTCCATTTGCGAGACAAAATAATCCACCATCCCGTTGGTTTCGGGATGACTTGGGTCGAAACGCATGAGTTCGCCGTCAGAGACGAGGTCGAGACCGGCGAGCTCCTGGATCTTCAAGACCGCCATCACGGCATCGCGCAGAACTAGCCGCGAAGTATTGCCGACCAGCCACGACGGCACCGGATAACTTCCTACGACTGTAGCTTTGATATGGGCACTCATGTCGACTCCCGCGCGGGGCGGCTGTCGGAGCGACATCATACTCCCGAGCAGCGTCCCTTGGTAAAAGGCACTTCAAGGTAACCCAAGAAGGGCACGTAAAAGTAACCAGCAACCTCGCAACATACCGGCGGACAGGACAATAGTTTCCACTTGTAGTCGGGCGCGTACTTGGATTACAGTGATGCCCGCTTCGTTGCCCTCGTCGTCCACGGCGAGGCAGGTTGGGTCTTCGAACCAGGTTGTTTCGACGATGCACCTTTCGTGGAGGTAGCCGTGTACCGCAGTGATGTCGTCGGAAGTCTCTTGCGTCCCGCGTATCTCAAGGAAGCCCGCGAGCAGTTCGCGGCGGGCAAGCTCGCGGATGCCGCATTCAAGCAAATCGAAGACCGGGCTGTGGATGAGTGCATCGATCTGCAGATTCGCTCGGGCATTGAAGTCATTACCGACGGCGAGGTGCGCCGCTACGCTTTCTACGGACATTTGATTGACGCGGTGGAAGGATTTGACAAGTACGGCGGCTGGGCGATTCCTTTCCGCGATGAAAAGGGCGAGAAGTTGGTTTTGCCGCGTCCGGTGGTGGTATCGAAGCTGCGGCGGAAACGTCCGCTGTGCGCCGAAGAGTTCACTTATGTACGCGCGCGTACCCATCATCCGGCGAAGACTACCATGATCAGCGCGCAGCAGGCAGCGGCTTACTATGACAGCAAGAAATCCGCCGCGGCTTATGCGACCGTCGATGCTTATCTCGCGGACCTGGTCGACATATTGCGCGATGAAGTCGAAGAGTTGATTCGCCTGGGCTGCACTTACATCCAGATTGACTCGCCGCAGTACACGGCGCTCCTCGATCCCGATCTGCGCGAAGGATATCGGCAGCGCGGCAACGATCCCGATCGACTGCTTGATCTGTCGATCGAAATGGATAATGCCGTTATCGGCAGTCATCCGGGGATCACGTTTGGTCTTCACTTGTGCCGTGGAAACAACCAGAGCAAGTTCTACGCAGCGGGCGATTATGGTCCGATCACCAAGGTATTCCGCAATACGAAGTTCCAGCGCTTCTTGCTCGAGTACGACGATGAACGGTCCGGAGGCTTCGAACCGTTGCGGCAGGTTCCAGGCGATCGCACCGTTGTGCTCGGGCTGGTGAGTTCGAAGAAGCCAAATCTGGAAAGCAAGGACGAACTGAAAAGGCGGATCGAAGCAGCCTCGGAGTTTGTGGCACTGGAGCGACTGGCGCTCAGTCCACAATGCGGTTTCGCGTCGACCGTGGAAGGTAATGCGGTGACGGCGGCTGATCAGGAGGCGAAGCTTCGTCTGGTTGCGGAAACGGCGCGAGAGGTTTGGGGCAAGTCGGTTCCGCTGGAGCGGAGCGCCTGAAGATGTGATCGACGGCGGTCGCGGATGTGGGACGCGGCCGAGAGTTCTAGATGGTGGGGTTAAGCAGACATCTAGTTCTGATCTGGGTTTTTTGCATAGAACGTTGGTTAAGTAGCTTCAAAAGCATGTTTGGTCGGTGAATCGAACGTACGTTCGCTCGAACGAAGGAGGCTTATGAATCTACGTCGGTTAGTTGCCTGCTTGTGTGCGCTGTTCCTCACTTTGGGGTTCGCCCACTACGCCTCGGCACAGGCCACAATCAGCTACGCCCTGCTGAATGGAACGGTGACGGATGAGACTGGGCGAACGATTCCCAAAGCGACGGTCACCGCCCGCTCGGTCGACACCAATCAGACATTCACGGCGACGACGAGCGACGCCGGATATTACGCCCTCCCCAGCCTTCCCCCGGGACGTTACGAAGTGACCGTCAGCTCTCAGGGGTTTGGAAAGTACACGCGCACCGGCGTGGAGTTGACGGTTGGTCAGGCGGCCGTCATCAACGTGACGTTGAAGGTGGCTACCGCGCGAGAAGAGGTGGTGGTAAATACCGAGGCGCCGACGGTCGAGACGACGCGCTCGGAGGTGAGTCAGGTGATCGATACGAAGCAGATCACAAATCTGCCGATCAGCGGACGTCTTTTTACCGACTTCGCGCTGCTGACGCCGAGTGTGGCGACCAGTCGGACCGGGCTGGGATCGACCTTCACCGAGTTTGAGGTTACGCAAATTTCCTTTGGCGGTATGCGGTCGTTCAGCAATGAGGTGACGGTTGACGGCGCCGATTTCGTCAACACGATCACGGGAGTGCAGCGGGCGACTCCTCCGCAGGATTCGGTGCAGGAATTCCGCGTGGTGAACAACAGTTTTGGCGCCGAGTATGGCAGGGCGCTGGGCGGTATTGTGAACATCGTGACGAAGTCCGGGACCAACCAACTGCACGGTTCGGCATATGACTATTTGCAGAACAACGTCACTGATGCGCGTTCTTTGCTGCAACCCGCGCCATTGCCCGACGCCATCCGAGAGAATCAGTTTGGCGGCACGTTGGGCGGGCCGGTCGTGAAGGACAAAACATTCTTTTTCTTGAATTACGAGGGGCATCGTCGCGGTGCATCGCCCACTTATGCGCCTGATCTGTACAGCAATATCGATGAGATCGACCAAGCGAAGGGCTACCTGGGACTTTCTCCCGAAGGCTGCGATCTTAAGCCCGTCGATTGCACGGGATCGCCGTTCTCTTATCTGCAGGGAGTTTTGCAGACGGCAGACAACGATTACGGTTTCGCGAAGATCGATCATCAGATCAATGCCAACAATCGCTTCGCATTGCGCTACGTCATCGAGGATGCGCGCGATCTGGGAGAGTTGATCGGCAACACCGAAGATGGCGGCGGCATCGGAACGCCGAGCGGGGCGCGCGATCTCTTCATTCGCGATCAGGCGCTGGTGGGCACGTTGAATTCGGTGGTCAGGCCGAACCTGGTTAATACCTTCCTGGGACAATACGCGCGACGTCACTACAACTTTCCCGGAGCGACGGGCGAACCGGATCTGAGCGTCGTCAACGACCTGGAGATGGGACACAACTTCGGGACTTATGACGCGATTTATGAGAGCCGGGCGCAATTCTCGGACTCCGTCTCGTGGGTGAAAGGAAACCACGTGACGAAGTTCGGATTCGACGGCAATTACGTCTGGAGTTACAACAACTATCCGGGATTCACGCCGGAGCGGGGACTCTTCCCGAACCTTGATTGCATGTATCAGTTCGCGGACACGATAAGCCTGCTGACGACGGGCACGTATGGAACGGTTTCTCAGCCGTCGAATCCGTGTCCGCTTCAGGCTCCGGCGGATGGGGTGTCGTTTCTCTATTGGGGAGTTGCGGTGCCACGAACGGGCTTTGTGAACGGCTATCAGCCGTTGCCTCCGACGGGCGGCGGATTCGGCAGCGGCTGGCCGAATGCGTTCCCGACGAATGAGTACTCCAACTATGCTTATAGTCTCAACCACGGGTACTGGGGATTCTTTGCGCAAGATCAATGGCGAGTGAGACCGAATCTGACCTTCAACTACGGCTTGCGTTGGGACTTCGAGAGCGGGCTGGGAAATACGATCAATCCCGACTACAGGGGATTCCAGCCGCGCATCGGATTCGCTTATTCGCCCGATCCGAAGACGGTGATTCGCGCGGGTTTTGGCACATTCTTCGATCGCAACAACCTGACTTTCTTCTTCACGACGGGGAATCAGAAGGCGATTCCGGGGTATTTCTGCAATCCGCCAAGCGCGGACCCGAATTGCGCTGCAGCGGGATTGTCGGGCGTGAAGGTGCCGATGATCCAGAACCAGGCAGCGAGCGGTGGGTGGCAGTTGTCCGCTGATCCTGGATATCCGGGAACGCCGGCGATACCGTGTACGGTTCTCGGCTTCCCATCTTCTGTTTGCGGGCAACTTCCGCCAGGTACGGGCGGAAACCTGAGCGTTGCCATGCTGCAGGCTTTCAGCATTCTCGCCGCTAGTCCCACGGCTTATCCTACGGTGACTCTGACCGGGCCTTGCACGCTTGGTCCTGGAGGAGCGCCGACTGGAGCGTGTGGCGTTGGTGCGGGCGGCATTCAGCGCAACGCGCGGCTTCCTTATGCGGAGCAGGCCAGTTTGCAGATCGATCATCAGTTCGGAAAGGGCTTCTCGCTCGAAGTGGGATATCTCTTCGTGGGCGCACACAAGCTGGTTCGCGGAAACAACATCAATGTTCCGTGTCCGGCGGGCACGAGCAAGCCGAACAATCCGTACACGGCGCAAGGATGGCTGGACCCGAGCGGCAGTCTGACTCCTTGCGCGGGAACGCCGACGCTGGGGCCATTCGGACTCGGGCCGTTCTTTGCGTACCTGAGTAATCCGGCGAATCCTCAGCTTCCGTACAATCCAAGCGGGCTGGAATTTGGCGTTCCGAGCGCGGTGCTTCCGGCACCGACGCTGAGCGGCGGACTTCTTGACTACAACAACGACGTGGCCAACGCGGCTTACAACGGGCTGACGGTGACGGCGATGGAGCGGATCAAGTATCTGCAGTTGACCGCGAACTACACGTATTCGCACACCATCGACAACGGGAACTTCACAACGTTTATCAATCTGCCGCCGAACCAGTTCGACTACGCTTCGGAGCGCGCCAACTCGAACCAGGATCTGCGCCACAACCTGGTCACGAACTTCACGGCGAACGCGCCGGATCACGGCATTTTCCGCAACTTCCAATTGAGCAGCATTATCACGCTGCAGTCGGGGCGTCCGTTCACGTTGTTCGCGGGACAGAATACGTTTGGCGACGTTGCGGGCCTGAGCACGGATCGCGTGGGCGGATCGCCGGTGACGGGCACGTGCACTTCGGTGTCGAACTGCTCGACGATCGTGGGCAGGAACACGTACACGGGCGCGCCGCTGTACTCGTGGGACCTGCGCCTGTCGCGGGCGGTGAAGGTGGGCGAGGGCAAGATCATCGATCTCAGAGTCGACTCCTTCAACCTGCTCAACCATCCGAACGTGGATGAGGTGAGTTACGTTTACGGATCTCCTGCATTCTGCGGAGCGAGTCCGGCAATCCCGAAGCACTACAACGATGCGACGACGCGGGCGATACAGGCGCAAGATCCGTCGGTGTCTTGCGCTACGCAGCAGGTGGAAGGAAATCCGGGAGCGTGGGTAGCTGACGGGCTCGTGCCGGTTTACATTCCTGACTCTCCGTTCTCGAGTTTTGGCAAGCCGAGAACGATGTTCAATCCGCGGCAGTTCCAGTTCTCGTTGAAATTTTCGTTCTAAGGAGGAGCTATGCGCTCATTCGCTTGCTGGCTGACGGCGGTGTTTGCAGTCATGGTGATTGCGCAGGTGACGGTGGCCGCGCAGGAGAGCAAGACTACGGTGAAGCATGCGGCGGCGGCGCAAACGTCTCCGGCATCAGGCAAGGAGATGTTCATGAACTACTGCGCCTCGTGCCACGGGAAGGATGCCAAGGGGGATGGTCCGGCGGCCGCGTCGCTGAAGGAAGCTCCCGCTGACCTGACGACCTTGGCGAAGCGGAATGGCGGGAAGTATCCGGTGGACAAGGTGACGAGCATCTTACGCGGGCAGGCTACCGTTGTGCCGCACGGCGATCAGGAGATGCCGGTGTGGGGTCCTGTGTTCTGGCGAATGAGCGGAGGGCACGAGGAAGTGGTACAGCAACGGATCGCCAATCTGAACCGGTACCTGGAGTCGGTGCAGGAGAAGTAGCCGGTGACGGGTACCCCCCTCCCCCCCTCGGTATATTAGAATCAGCGAGTTAGCCAATGTATTAACCGTAAAGTATTCAATAATAAAGGCTTATATGGAAAGTATTCAGGAATAAGGGGTTATTGGCTCTGCCTTCGTGTTTACCATATGGTTACTATGCGAGGATCGGCGGAAACTTTTTTAATTGCCGGTCGTTTAGAATCTTGTAGTTAGGGAGAAATTCCCGCCAGGTCTTTGGGTTTAAATGACTTACAGCCAAAGTATTCCGGAATAAGGACTTAGGCTGATTCTTTCGGTTGCGAGCTGGGTATCGGCGGCTTGGGTGATGTGGCCGGGCGAAAACCAACCTCTATTTTGTTTTCAAAGAGCGGCTGAAGGATCTGGGGCGACTTTTGTTGCCTTTTCTATTTTTGCTGAAATTGAGTTGCATGTCTGTGACGGGCGTACATGGAATTTGTGACGAAAAAAGCCGGTGGGGGCAGGGACTTCGGCGGGGATGTCGAGGGTTATTGAACGCCGCTACAGTCAGCAAGCCTTCTTGAGTCGCCGGCTTATGACGACCTCTGTGCCGAGGCGATCGAGTTCATCGCAGAGGGACCTGATTTTCTTCCAACGATCGTGGTATTCGCTGAGTTGAGAAGAGGTGATGGGCGCGGGTTGTCCCAAGGTCTCGATTTGAATCGAGATTAGCGCGCGTACTTCATCCTGGACGGCAGCGACTGGAGTTGTCATCGAAGGCTCCTCTGACGATTCTAGGTGAAATGCTCAGTTGAGTTCTGCCCCCACTCGAACGCAGAACTACCAAACGCAATGCGGTGAAGGGTAGCACGGGAATGTGACAGGGAGGTTAAATTTGGGGGCGGTAGAGGCTTAAAAAACGGTAGTGGGTCAGGTTTGAATCTTCAGGCTGGAAGGCATCCTAAAGGACCTGCAGGCAGCTCAGTTGAAGGCACGAGGCGTGTTCGTGACCCCACTACCGCCGCCGGATTTTCGTGGAACCATCTTATTGCGAACTACGTAGGGAACATATATCGGTTATCAAAAAGGTCGGGCGGTGGTGGGGGTGAAGGATGCGCGATCCGTGGTGGATGCACCTTTTTCTGGCGATTCACATTACCGCCGGCAGTGGAGCTTTTATGGTGGCTCCGCTGGCGCTTGTCACTGCAAAGGGCGGCAAGGCGCATCGCCTGTGGGGCAATATCTACTTCCGGTGCATGGCCGTCGTTGCGTCCACCGCGCTGGTCATGGCCGCCTATCGACCGATCCTTTTTCTTGCGCTGGTGGCCATCTTCAGCTTCTATGCGGCTTTCGCAGCATACCGGGTGCTCGAGCAGAAGGCGGCCTGGGAAGGCAAACCGGTCGTCCGCGGCTTGGACTGGGTTGCCGCCATCCTGTGTTTCGCAGCTAGCGCGGTACTTGCGCTGCTGGGAGCAGTCCGGCCGGATGTTGTGCAGAACTTACGGATTCCGGCAATCGTTTTCGGAGCTATCGGCATGCGCATTTCCGGCAGAACCATGTGGCGATTCACGCATCCGCCAACGGAGAAGATGTTTTGGTGGTACGCCCACCTACAAGGAATGATCGGCAGCTATATCGCCGCGTGGACCGCATTCTGCCTGGTCACGCTTGGTCCCCTGCTGCGCGGCAAGACGCAAGTTTGGCTGTGGTTGATGCCAGTGTCGATCGGCGTACCCGCGATCATTGCCACTACGGCTTACTACAGGAGGAAGTTTGCTCCCAGGCCAAAGCCTGCTCTTACATAGACAGCGCTTGGCCGCTTATGGGTGCCGCTCAAGCGATATCCTGATACGAAAGCCGATTTTTTCAGCTGCCTGCGGAGCTGCGCGCTTTCAAAGATTTTTACTTTGGGTTAACCGATCTTTCGCAGTTGGGCACTTCTGGGCCGGTTAAGTGCTTTGGAATCAGTTGAGGCTATCGAAAGGTCTTCACCACAAACGCGCCAACTAACGGGCGATCTCGACCTCGATTTCGTTACTCTCTTTTTGCGCAGTGAGGCGCGGTGGCGGCTGGCTCGGCAACTCCAGTCGCAGCTTCTCGATGAGCAGCTTGGTGTCGGAGGAAGGTTGGGTGTAGCGCGGCAGAATCAACCACCGTTGATCGACGGTCGGAATCCAGACGTCGATCATTTGGATTTCTGCCAACTTCTCGAGCACCGCCGTAGGCGTCAACCCCGGAGCGTGCGGCAGTAGGCGATGCTTGAGGGTGATCTGCAAGCAGTAGGCGAGAAAGGCGATCAGAATGTGCGCGTCGGCGCGATGTTCCAATTGATGGTAGATGGGGCGTATGGCGAGGTCGCTCTTGAGCGATCGAAAAACCGATTCGATCTGCGTCAGCTGCACGTAGCGCGCCCACAGCACGCTGGGATCTCCAGCGGTCAGGTTGGAGCGCAGCAAGTAGTGTCCGTCACGCCATTCCGCTTCTTGGAGCTTTTTCTTGTCCCCATGAAACTGGAATGTCTCCCGCGTTACCTCCTGGTCTTCCCCGGGCACTTGCACGTGCACGAACTGAAAAGCGCGGCCCGCTGCCGATTTCGCGGCACCCAAGCGCATCAGCAACTGGTCGCGGGAAGGAAGGCTTCGGCGCATGGCCCGCAGCTTTCTGAATAAGCGGGCCAGACGCTTGCGGCGCATGGCCGTCTCTTTGGCTTGTCTTCCTGCACTCTTGGCCAACACATAGAGTTCGCCTTCCTGCTCAAACAGTTTCACCTCCACCGACTCTCGCACCTTCTGCCAGGGCAGATCCAGCCACTTCTTTTCGTACTGTTGAATCTTGCCTTTCGGAGTTCCGACCAGATAGAAGATTTCGCGTGCCGGATCCCGCATCTCCCGCAAAATCTCTTCGCTCGGAATGCCGCGGTCCATCACCCACATCCGTTTTGCTTTTCCATAAGTCTTCTCGATCTTGTCCAGAAAACCGCGGAGCGTGGCGCGATCACTGGTATTGCCATCCATCACTTCGTAGGCCAGCGGGAAACCATCCGTGGTGATCACCAAGGCAATCACCACCTGTAAACAGTCCGTCCGTTGATCGCGACTGTGACCGTACTTGGCCTTGGGGTTCTCTTCCATCGCGCCTTCAAAGTACGTGCTCGTCAGGTCGTAGAGAAGCACTTCGAATTCCGCGTGAAACAGATCGGCCCACTTCTGGCGCAGCCACAGAAACAGTTCCTGCTTATGTTCCAGCACCCGGTCCAGACAGCGATACAAGCGATCCTTCTCGGCCACAGCAAAATCCGTTCCCAGCAGTACATCCATGGCCGTGCTCAGATACCACTGCCGATGCACGCGAAACTCGCTGCCTGGATCCAGCAGTCGATTCACCACCAGCAGTTGCAACACTTTTTCCCAAGCCACGTCTTCTCGCGATCCCGCCAGGCGAGCGTCCCAAAACTCATGCAGGCCCAGTTGCCGCCACAACTCGCACGCCAACCAGCAACTCCCGAAAACGCGAGGCCGCCGCAGTTCGAGGCCGCTCACTTTCACCTGCAGACTGTCGACGGCATCGACGGGAATCTCGCGGTCGTCAGGAAACAAACTCAGGTTGGCATACTCTTGCTGCTCTTCATCGAACACCGACAGCGTCTTGCGCCAGGCCGCTTGCTGTTCGTCGTTGATCTCGCCGAGATAGACAACGGTTCGCTGCACCGTCTTGTTGGAAGCGAGGCGATGGTTTTCTACGATGCTGAAGTAGCGATGATCCTTGCCGTCTTTTTTGCGGTGGATGCTGCGCAGAAACATGACAACCGCAGAGTGCCAGATCTCCGTCCCCAAAGGAAGGTACTTGGTCTTCACTCTGCCGCTTTTTCAAATGCCAACGATGAAAACGCAAGACTTAAGCACGAAGATCATCACAAAAAAGCCGAAAAATGTCCGCAACTGCGAAAGTTGGGCTAAGGTTCCCTCCCCATTTGACCTGCCTCGAAGCCCCCGGATGCCGCTTTGGGAATGCGTTTGGCTGAACAGACGCAGGGCCGCTTCTACTACTGCTTTCTTTGTGGTTAGGCCGCTTAGGCGTATCGCTTTGCGCATCAGGGCGTCGTCGATGTCGATGATGGTCCACATGGGCTGCGATCCGAGACGCGATTCCTTTACATGTACCGACCGGCGTGGAACCTTCCTTGAACTGTCATCCTGAGCGCAGACATTCCGTTCGCGAGGCGGATGGAATGCGGAGTCGAAGGACCTCTGCGGTGCCAGTTGCGGCAGGGGTGATGCGAGGCGTTCTTCCCGCGCAGGGCGGCGTGAGAATGCCTGGCAGCGTCATGGGCGACTCGGGCTGAGCGGGGGTCCTTCGACTCCGCAAGAGCCTCACTTCGTGACGCTCTTGCTGCGCTCAGGATGACAGGGGGTGGGGAGGATATTTTGCTCGCGGCAAAATGCAGATCCCTCACTTCGTTCGGGATGACAAGGATACTGCGGATCCCTCACTTCGTTCGGGATGACAAGGACACTGCAGATCCCTCACTCCGTTCGGAAATGGCAACAATACCGCAGATCCCTCGCTCCGTTTGGGATGGCAACAATACCGCAGATCCCTCACTTCGTTCGGAAATGGAAACAATACTGCAGATCCCTCACTTCGTTCGGAATGACAAGACTAGAGAGTGATTGATGATTCCGCGATTGATGATTCCGCACCCGAAGAACTAACATATTCCCATGCCGGTTGACACCGAATCTCCCGCATCCTCTTATACACGCGTTCGCGCGCCGCGCGGGACCGCGATTTCCTGCAAGAGTTGGCAGCAGGAAGCGGCCATGCGCATGTTGATGAACAACCTCGACGAGGAGGTCGCCGAGCGTCCGCAGGATCTCGTCGTTTACGGCGGCACGGGCAAGGCGGCGCGCAACTGGGATTGTTATCACGCCATCGTCCGGGCGTTAAAAGCCCTGGAAAACGACGAGACGCTGCTGGTGCAGTCAGGCAAGCCGGTAGGCGTCTTCAAAACGCATGAATACGCGCCGCGGGTGCTCATCGCCAACTCGAATCTGGTCGGCCACTTTTCGAACTGGGAAAAGTTCAATGAACTCGAGCGCGCGGGCCTGATGATGTATGGCCAGATGACCGCCGGTTCGTGGATTTACATAGGCTCGCAGGGGATCGTGCAGGGCACGTATGAAACGTTCAACGCGGCGGGCGAAAAACATTTCAACGGAGACCTGAGCGGCAAGCTGATTGTTTCGGGCGGCATGGGCGGCATGGGGGGAGCGCAGCCACTGGCAGCGACGATGACGGGCGCGGCGTTTTTGGGAATTGACGTCGATCCCGAGCGCATTAAGAAGCGGCTGAAGACAGGCTATTGCGATTTTCTGGTTACGACGCTCGACGAAGCGTTGCGCATCCTGAAAAATGCGGTCCGCAAAAAAGAAAATGTTTCCGTGGGTTTGGTCGGCAATTGCGCGGACATCATTCCCGAGCTTGCCGAGCGCGGAGTGGTGCCCGACATTCTTACCGATCAGACGTCGGCACATGATCCGCTGAACGGATATGTGCCGAATGGCATGACTTTCGAAGCGGCACTCGATTTGCGCGAACGCGATCCGCGGGCTTACCAGGAGCGGTCGCTCGATGCGATGGCAAAGCATGTCGAGGGCATGTTGCGTCTGCAGAAGATGGGTTCGGTCACGTTTGATTACGGCAACAACATTCGCACGTTCGCGTTTCAGCGCGGCGTGAAGAACGCTTACGATTTTCCGGGATTTGTGCCGGCTTATATTCGTCCGCTGTTTTGCGAAGGACGCGGGCCGTTTCGGTGGGCGGCGCTTTCGGGAGAAGCTTCCGATATCGCGGTGACCGATGAACTGGTGCTGGAACTGTTCCCGGAGAATCGAAGCCTGCGGCGCTGGATTGAACTGGCACGCAAGCGCATCAAGTTTCAGGGGCTGCCCGCGCGCATCTGCTGGCTCGGATACGGTGAGCGCGCGCGGTTCGGCATGGCGATTAACGATCTGGTGAGGAAAGGCACAATTAAAGCTCCGATTGTGATCGGGCGCGATCACCTTGATTGCGGCTCGGTCGCTTCTCCGTTTCGCGAGACAGAAAGCATGAAAGATGGAACCGACGCCGTAGCGGATTGGCCGCTGCTGAATGCGCTGGTGAATACGGCGGCGGGCGCGTCGTGGGTTTCCATTCACAACGGCGGAGGCGTCGGGATTGGCTATTCGCTCCACGCGGGACAAGTTACGGTTGCGGATGGAACTGAGATGATGGCGAAACGCATTGAGCGCGTGCTGACGACTGATCCGGGGATGGGAGTGATTCGGCATGTGGACGCGGGATACGGCGAGGCAAAGGAGTTCGCGGCGAAGACGGGCGTGAAGGTGCCGATGATGGAGTAACGTTCGGCGTTACTGCAGATCCGTCGCACTCCACCCCATCGCGCCAAAGGCGGGCGCGCTGGAGGCCCCGGCCGCTCGGGATGAGACGTCTTAAACTGCAGATCCCTCGCTTCGCTCGGGATGACAAGAATTAATCAGCGGGGATGACAAGAATTAATCAGCGTGGATGAGAAGAATTAATTGGCGGGGATGACAATTAATCGGGACGGTCGGATTTAATCAGGATGATCGGACTTAGTCGGGATGAGTCGGATTTAGTCGGGACGACAAGATCTAAATGGTGATTGCTTGAAACCTGCGCCGTTGTTACTGGCCAACATCGGCCAACTCCTCACACTGCGCTCGGCTACGGACGGCCCGCGGCGCGGCGCCTCGCTGGCGGAACTTGGAATTATTCAAGACGCCGCGATCCTCTGTTTTGGGGGAAAGATCGTCTCGGTTGGCACAACCAAAGAGGCGCTGCGCGATCCATGGCTCAAGAAGAACCGCAAGAGAGTCACCGAGATCGACTGCGATGGACGAGTGGTCTTGCCTGGCTTCGTTGATTCGCACACGCATCCAGTCTTTGTCGCCCCTCGGCTGGTGGATTTTGAGAAGCGCATTTCGGGAGCGAGCTACGAAGAGATCGCCGAGGCGGGTGGCGGAATCCGCTCGAGCATCGACGGCGTGCGGAAGGCCAGCAAAACCGCGCTCACAGAAAAGGTTTCGGCTGTCCTGGCGGATTTGGCCGATCATGGAACGACGACGGTCGAGACTAAGTCAGGCTACGGTCTCAACCTTGAATCCGAGCTGAAGTCGCTCGATGCAATTCGTTCTGCCGCGCGGGAGTGGGCGGGAACGGTGGTTCCCACATTTCTGGGTGCGCATGCAGTCCCACCCGAGTATCGCGGACGCTCGGAGGCATACGTTGAGCTCGTCTGCGACGAAATGATTCCGGCAGTCGCGAGGCGCAAGCTGGCGCGGTTTGTGGACGTGTTCTGCGATCGCGGAGCCTTCAGTCTGGGAGAAACCACACATATCTTTGCGGCCGCAGAGAAATACGGCATGGCTGTTCGCGCGCATCTCGGACAGCTGGGTGAAACGCGGCTCGCACCCTTGCTACGATACAAGCCCGCATCGCTCGATCACATGGACCACATAAACGATGCCGACATTCCAGCGCTCGCACAGAGTGACACGGTCGCAACGTTCGTTCCGGGAGCAAATTACTTTCTCGGACTGTCGAGATATCCAAATGCCCGCCAGTTGATTGAATCGGGCGCGGCGGTGGCACTGGCCACCGATTACAATCCGGGCTCTTCGCCGACGCTCAGCATGCCGATGGCGATGTCGCTGGCTTGCACGCACATGAAGATGTCGCCGGCGGAGACGATTGCAGCGGCGACGATTAACGGCGCGTGGGCGCTCCGACTGGCAGACCGGAAAGGTAATGTGGAGGCGGGAAAAGACGCCGATCTGGCCGTGTTCGATGTGAGCGACTATCGTGAAATCCCTTACTGGTTTGGCGCGAATCGTTGTGTACTGACGATCATGAACGGGGTTGCGGCCAGCTCGCTTTCTTCCTAAGCGAGCGGCGAAGAGATTGGCAACGATCGGGCGCCGGGAAAATATCTGGAATGATTTTGAGGGAGTGGCTGCCGGTTGTTATAATTCGTGAGTTCCGCACGGTCCCAGCGCACCGGCTGTTTTGCTCGCGGCATCCCGCCCAGTGAGAGCGAAGAGTGCACGGCCAGTTTGGCCGCCGGTCGTTGTGCGGAAAGTGTGCGGAAAGTTGCCGTCGGAACGAGGCGGAAACGGGTGCGGGGTGCTGATGTAGACAATGTGGCCAGGTAGCTCAGGTGGTAGAGCGCAGCCCTGAAAAGGCTGGCGTCGGCGGTTCAACTCCGTCCCTGGCCACCACATTTCAAAGCAGTTAGCATCGAATCAGCAAAATCGCTTCAGTCCGCATTCAGTCCGTTCTCAGCGGAGCTTGCGCGCCAAGAATGGCCTGAAGCACTTCCCCTTGGGCCGTCATCCGATCCGCGCTAACGCTGTGTGCATAGAGCTGCAGCGTCGTCTTCACGTCCGAATGCCGTAGCAGCGCCTGCACCGTCTTTGGATCGGTCTTCGTGCGAACCAGAAACGACGCCAGCGAATGCCGGAGATTATGGAAACCGAACCGGCATGGATCGTCTGCGGCGATCACTCCCGCTTTGACCGCTGCTGGCCGGAGATAGTCTTCCACCAGCATGTTTGCTGCCCGTGGCTTTCTACCGTCTAGTCTGAGGCTGGGGAATACCCAGTCTTCAGGTTGTGGGTAGGGCGTGCGGATTTGCCACGCCCGCATGAATTCTGCCAGCAGAGGATGCATCGGAACCGGAGCTTGTGACGCCTTGCTCTTAGGTTGTCCGACCTTTCCCCAAGTCCAGGTACGCCGCACATGGATGAGCGATCCGTCGAAGTTCACATCCAGCCATTGCAAGCCCAAGCACTCGGAGATGCGTAGGCCCGTACTGGCAGCGAGCAGCGTCAGGGTTCTTTCCGGTTCCGGCAGATCAACCAAAACTGCGAAGGCCTGCTCCGGACTCAGAATCACCGCTTCGTAGTTGCTGATGGTCTTGCAGCGGACAAAGCGTAGCGGGTTGCACTCCTCCCGGCGCGGAATGAGTCCATAGCGCTGTCCGTGCTTGTAGACCAACGACATGACCCGTCCTCATCTTGTCGAGAGTTGGGTTCTCCAGCAGTTCTGCTCTTCCTTCACCGCAGAGAGCCACTCTTCGACTTCGAACGGCTGAATGCTGAGCGCGAAATCGCTTGCCCCATCGCGGCAGCAGACGATTGCGTAGCACTCGTTTGTATCCTGCAATGGTTGTGTGGGCTTTCGGATCAACAATCGCACTCCGCCGCTCGCCTAGCTCGTGCTGCTGGTAGTGCTGAGCCAAGTCCGCAAACGTCGCGCGTTTCCGAAAGTCCGGTTTATTGATCTGGATCTGCTGTCGCTCCACTTCCGCCCAGGCCGAAGCCTTGGTCGGGAAGTCGTGAACGGTTCCAACGGCAATCTTTTGTTCGACTCGCTTGCCGTCGGATTCCCGAGTTGTGCGGAAAAACAGCATCCAAGTTTCGCCGTCTTTGCGTCGTTCTTTTTTCAACCAACCACGTTGATGTCTCTGTGCCATTTCAGATTTCTCCTCAAGGCACGTGAGACTGCCGCTCGCATTGTACCCTGCCTGCGAGCAGAGACGAGCAAGTTCTGAAAGACGGAATCGCCACAGGTGGCGAGGGCCACTGCCAAGTGGATAACCGGGAAGAACACCACGCCGTGCTAACTCAAGGATGCGACGCGGACTCACCTGTAGAAACTCAGCCGCCGTGTCAGCGTCAGCAAGCGGCTCCATTTCGCCGCCGATTGTGAATTGATGGCTGCTTTGATGGGAAGACAGGTTAGAAGTGGGAGGCTGGGATTGGGAACACATGTTGACTCCGGGGGGACGAAGGCTGTGACATTTCGATTTTCTTCTTTCGCTTCCATAGTTGCGGGTTGGACTGGAACTGCGAAGGTTCAGTCAAGGGCGACCGGAGGGAGCCGCGCCAGCGGGCCTGCCCCTTGACGGGTTCTTCGCAGTTCCGGTTTCGTTCCTGTGGAAGCGAAAGAAAATGTCGGATGCGTGGGATGTTGTTCGCGTGCCTCATTGTGCCGCTTGGCTCGTGTTCTGGATTGATTTCTTGCCAATTGACTCTGCGCCCAACATTGCCTTCCCGCGTAAAACTATCGTCGATTCTGCTGGTCAAAATCAGAGACCTAAGCCTATGCCCATACCCAGATCCCGCTCTGGCTGCTGTGACCTGGCAGCCTCCTGATGTTGCGTTGGTGCAATCGCCTGTTCTGGCTTATGTGCGCTCTGGTGCGAGACATCGTGACCAAGAGCCTGCGCCAGCTTCTGGCGGTCGTTTGTAAAAATCTGCGCGTCCCACTGTCCACGCGAAATAGAGACATACGCCATGCGGCTATTGAGCAAGTCTTTCGCCGCAAGCTCCGTGTCCACGTGAATGAGCACGCGCTCGGCGGTCTGCCCCTGGCTCGAATGACTGGTAACGGCATAGCCGTGGTCGAGATGCGGATGACGCCGAGGTTCGTAGTCCATGCTGCACCCGCTATCGAGCTTCAGTCGCATCGCTCCGTCCGGCGCGAAGTTTTCCACTGTACCCAGTTCGCGGTTCGCAATCTTCAGCTCATGATTGGGCGCGGTGAACTGGATACGGTCACCAACCGAGAATGCTTTCTCCTGCTCGCGATATACCGAGACGCCCATCTGGCGGCGAGGGTCATAGGTCGTTTCACTTCCATCCACGCGCGCCACCGTGAGCTGATTGTTTTGCGCGTCGATGCCCTTTACGCGTGTGTATTCGCCCTTTGCAATGCCAGTCTCCCGCGAACTGCGCGAGTAGCGCAGAATGTCGTCAACTTGGTATTGCTGCGCCCAAGATCGATCTGCGCCGGTCATCTCCTGGCGCGGCACCAGCGTTTGGACGAAATGCTCTTCCTTGCTCACGATGCCGCGCGCTTGCAACTCTGCATGAATGCGCTGATTGATCTCTGTGCGGGACAGATTGTCGGGCGACACCACCAGCGTACTTTCCGGCGACTTGGCATACTCGCGCGCAATGGCCGTGATGCGCTCCTCGTGGCCTTTTACTTCATGCACGCGGCCTTGCCGGTCAAGGCTGTCGATGGCCGCGCCAACCTGACCACGCGCCAATTGCTCGACTGCCTGCTTCAGTTCCGGGTCCTTCTGCCGCACAATCTCTTCGAGCCGCATCGTCCGCATTCCAGCTTCCTGGAGTTGCGCGAACGGACGGCCCGCCTCGACGGCCTCATGCTGCCGGGTATCGCCCACCAGCAAAACCCGGTCTCTCTCATGGAGCCGTTCCAAGAACTCGTGCATCTGGCGCGTCGAGGCGAGCGAAGACTCGTCGAGCACATAGAGCTTTTTCTCGCCTGTGTCCGGCTGCTCTCCCCGCGCCAGGTGGCGTTGCAGAGTCGAGGTCTCTATGCCGGCCTCGGCCAGCTTCTGCACAGCGCGTGAGGTTGGAGCAAAACCTTCGACCTTGTAGCCTTCGGCCTCCACGCCTTCCCGGATCACCGCCAAGGTCGTTGTCTTTCCACTACCAGCGATTCCATCCAAGCCGACAATCTTCTCGCGGCTCACAAAGATGTCATCGACCACTTCGCGCTGCGCCGGACTCAACTCTGTATGATGGTCCTCGGTTGCAATCCGCAGCGAAGGCGAAACCAGCATCGGATCGCCGTAAGTGCGCTGGTTACCGCTTTGCATGCGTCCGATGATCTCCTGCTCCATGCGGACCATTTCAGCAGTGGTATAGAGCGGTGCAGCACGTCCTTCTACATGACCAACTGCAAGAAACTCTCCGCGTTGGACTCGCTGCGAAAATTCATGCCGCACTTGTACGTAGGTTGCTTGCGCCATGCTGCGGCTTATCGCCGCCTGCAAGATGCTTCGCTCATCCTGCACAGCAGAGCGCTCGAAGACGTGATTGCGGGCGTAGGTAATGGCCTGTCGTTCAGTCTGAAGTTCAGTGTTGTCCGAGCGGGGTGTGTGGAACTGCGTACGTTCGCGCGCCTGGGCGACAACGCGATCCGCTTGATGGCCGTGCTGTGCCGCCAGTTCACGGTGCCGCTGTAATACCTCTTCTGGCGAACGAATCTCCTTGCTGTCCCGTGTGCGATGGGCAGCAACCTGAGCCGCGCCCGCCCCTTCTCTTCCAATCTCCTGCAAGTGCCGGTTGATCTGTTCTCGCCTCGGACTGGATGCATCCAAGTATTCCTGCGTATAGCCTTTAACCTCCGGCTGGCCATGCTTGCCGCGTTCGACCTCATAGCCCAACCCTTGCAAACGCATGGCAAGCTCGGAACGGTACACGCTGGTCGCATACTGCTGCGATTGGAAAAGGCTTCGCTCCTGAAGCGCCCGATTCTGGCCGTTCTCGCGCTCGGTCATGTTGAAAATGACGGCATGAGTATGAAGTTGCGGCGCAGCATAGCCATCCACCGGGCGAGCCGTGTCATGCTCGAAGGTAGCGGCAATGAACTTGGCTGTCGTCTCCGGCGCATGGACGTTGCCGATGCGCGCTTGCGTATACCGCTCCAATTCGCCAAGTGCGACGCGGACGCTTTCGCGGTGCGCCACGCGCACACGCTCATCGCCGCCCACAAGCGCGGTGAGAGAAACGGATTTCGGCGCGGAGAAAGTCGCATCCCACGCGGCGCGATGTTCGACGCTGGTGATTTCCTTGCCGTACTCGTTCTCGTAGGTTCGTGCAGGCTGGTGCTTGACGAGTTGCGCGCCGCTTTCAGGATGCTGTCCTTCGCTCAACCGAGCGAATTCTTCGGCCCCAACGGAACCGCGCAGTCCCCACTCCTGGGCAAGCCTTCCCTGCCACTCGCTATGCACCTGCGCGTCACGACTCCAGTAGTTCTGCGTCTCCGACACAAACTCGCGCGCATGGTATGTCCGTGCCTGTCCCGCCGACAATGCTTTGGAGATGGTCAACATACGATTCAGCTCTACAACGAGTGCGGTAATATCTCGGCTCCTGTTTTCTGACTTAGACTACCTAAGCCTCGCAAGAGATGCTCACTGTTCTATTATTTATTGCTGTATTATTCAAGGTTGTTATATGTGGAAAACGCATGGTTCTGTACTTATCGCGCCTTTGCGCTAGTTAGTTCGACTTACAATGCGATCCGAATCGGCAACGCGACAGCGCGCTCAACGGCAGCGTTTATTGAGGGTAAAAGCAAGGTCAAAACGCTGGACATCAGTATCTATTGACGCCGCTCATTGGAAGTGGGAAAGCATGTCATTCGCGAGGCTAAGTCGAGGCAGATAGGCAGGGAATATCTGACCGGGAAGAAATGGAATTTGGAGGCAAGTTATACCATCTTGTCAAGCACACTGACCTGGGATTTATGCGTGCGCTTGACAGTCTTCAAGGTCGCTATTTGGTGTCATGCAAATGGAGCACATAAGCGCCGTCATTTGGGATCGGATCTCTTGCGATTGGAGCGCCGATTAGCTCGGTCGATTGCTGCGACTTGTCCCGGCTGTTCGGCTTTCTCATCCCTAGTCGTTTACCCCGGCGATCCTGAGGAAGTTGTCTGCCTTTTGCGTGCTTCCTTGGAGAGCTGGGAGGTGGTGTCTTCGCCCCTGGTTGCGGAGTCGAATGCGCTGGCTGAGACTGCGGCGAGGAATGGCGAGATAATCACCGTATGCGGTGTACTATCGCGGGCCGATTTCACGTGCTAGAAGGGTGCCGTTGGCTTTGACATTGCAGTGGAGTTGGCGAGCCCAATTGGCCCAGGTTGGTAGGACTTTTGGGCCAAGTAGAAGAGGCCATTTTGCCAGCACAATTGTCCGCAGATACCGTACTGATCCGCCTTCCAATTCCGCTGGAAATCCGATGGCGATACCAGCGATTGTGAGTGTCGTAAGGATTTGATGCCCGCCAAGTTGTCCTTACAGTGCGAGCACCGGGACAATCAAAACCAAGATTGCAGACAAGCTCTCCATCCGTTTCCGGGGCCATATCGCCGTCAATTATCGACGTGCATTTCCGACATGGGGCCGTCTTGAATAGCCACTCTACTACAGTTGTCGAACTGGTTGGTTGTGCCTCTCGGAGCAATCGAGATAAGCAAGCGGATAGTGCCTATGAAGCAGTCGCAATTCCCACTCATACCATGTCACAGCAACGATTGCTGGAAGGGCTGAAGAGCGCGGCCAAAGTGGCTACAATCCACCGCCTCGAACGCCGAGGAAAGCCAAGGGGAACCGTGTTCCTTCGCCGGTGTATGAGCACCGGAATTGGCACGCAATATCACCAGGAACTCGTCGGGCTTTCTGGGCTTGATCGACTCGTCATACACGACAATTTTGCGCAGACTATTACCTGTTCGCGCACGTCGGCAAGGCATACTTTTGTTAAGTCGGACGGATGCTAATTAGTTCGCGGGACTCGCATTGCCGCCTTGAAAAGTTTGCCCCGCTGGGGCAAAGAGAGACATTCCGAACATAGCGGGAGGGCTTTTACGGGCGTGGGCGCGGCCTGTCAACGCCCCGGAGCGAAGCGCAGTCGCAAGGCGTTCCGCGCTCTTGGCGGAACGGGGCTTGACGGGCCGTGATCCGCGTCCGTACCCTCTTCCCGCTTCGGAATGGCTCGGTTCCTGCCGCTGCGAAGCGTACTGCTGAACGCATCCGGCAACACCGGACAGACACCGGATGTACGCCGGACAAACACCGGATGCCGCGTGCATTGGTGTCAGCGGCCCTAATTCCGCTTTCTCGCGCAACCCTCGATGGATCAATACGTTTACGCGCAGAACGCCGTAGAGCGCCCGGCGGGAACCCATTAGTTCCCGCCCTCCCGCAACTGCTTTGTTTTCTGTGGTAACCAATAAGCTCCCGCAGGGAGCTAACCAGTTCCCCAAGTGGGGATGACGTGTCGTAGCGTCAACCCGATGCCGTAGGCAGCGTGCTTGCACCACCACACTGGCGGGGCAGGCAGGGCCGTCGGCATCGAATCCGGCAAGATGTAGCGAATGAAAGAGTCGTACGGCGAAGGCCTAGCAAGCCACGCCGGCTCCGAGTCTTGCGGGCACGGTCGTAAGGCCGGATACGAAGCGTAGACAGGAGGAACTACGGGCCAGGTTATTGAGCCGCGAAATACCCCTAACTTCAGGACGCCGACGCCCTGACACAACGCGGAAGGCAACATCCGGCCCAGCGCCATCGCAAGCTGGGTCGGAGTCCTGCGCGGTCTGTGACCCTGGCACGTGGGGACACATCTTGCACGGAAGTTGAGAGATCCCGGGTTCTCCCGAAGGCCAGCGTTTTCGGGACGCATCGGGAAGTCCAAGGACAGAAGACGATGACGATCGAACACGGGAAGTCGGACAGACCCATAGTACCGGGGAAGTCTCCGAACAAAACCGGAGCATCGGCAGCGGAGGAGATGGAGGGAAGGGGTCTGGCCAAGGGGAACCTGAGCCAGCAAAACGCGTTCCGGACTCAGAGCCGGGTTGACGCGCCCAGTGAACTGGCGCAGGTACGACAAACGGCAACATTGAACAAGGATGTGAAGTTCACCGCTCTGTTGCATCACATCTACCAGATCGACACTCTGCGGTTTGCCTACTTCCAATTGAAGAAGCACGCCGCAGCCGGTGTAGACGGCGAGACGTGGCGGCACTACGGCGAGGCCCTTGAGGGAAATCTCCAGAGCCTCTCCCATAGACTGAAGCGCGGAGCGTACCGGGCGAAGCCAGTGCGTAGGGTGTACATTCCCAAGGCGGACGGGCGGCAGCGACCGCTCGGCGTCACGGCGCTCGAAGACAAACTTGTTCAACGAGCGACGGTGGAAGTGCTCAACGCGATTTACGAAACTGACTTCCTCGGCTTCTCTTATGGGTTCCGTCCAAAGCGCAACCAGCATAAAGCGCTGGACGCCTTGTTCTGTGGACTCCATGAGCGACGTGTGAACTGGGTGCTGGACCTGGACGTGCGCAGCTTTTTTGATCGGCTGTCGCACACATGGCTGGTCCGGTTTCTCCAGCATCGGATAGCGGACCGGCGCGTCGTGCGGCTCATCCAGAAATGGCTGAACGCGGGCGTGCTGGAAAAGGGCGAGCGAACGTTCGTGGAGGCAGGCTCGCCGCAGGGCGGAAGTGCATCGCCATTGCTGGCGAACATCTACCTTCATTACGTCTTTGATCTCTGGGTCCAAGCATGGCGCAAGAAGCGGGCGCACGGCGATGTAATCGTGGTGCGCTATGCCGACGACATCGTGGTTGGATTCGAGTTCAAGGATGAGGCTGAACAGTTCTGGGCGGAACTCAAGGAACGAATGGAGAAGTTCCAACTGGAATTGCACCCGGAAAAGACGCGACTCTTCGAGTTCGGACGCCACGCGGCGGCGAACCGAAAGCGCCTCGGTCTGGGCAAGCCGGAGACTTTCGATTTTCTCGGCTTCAAGCACATCTGCGGGAAGACGAAAAAGGGACGGTTTCTGGTGCTTCGGCAGACGGTTCGCAAACGCATGCAGGCCAAGCTGCAGCAGGTGAAAATCGAGTTGCGACGGCGCATGCACGACCCTGTTCCTGAAGTTGGCGAATGGTTGAAGTCCGTGGTGGGCGGGCATATCCGATACTTTGGAGTGCCGGGCAACCGGTACGCCCTGGCCCACTTTCGTTTCACCGTAAGCAACCTCTGGCATCGAACGCTGTGTAGACGAAGCCAGCATGGTCGCGTTCTGTGGGAGCGAATGAACCGGCTCATCCGCCGCTGGCTGCCTCCGGCCCGCATCTGCCATCCTTATCCCTCGCGCCGTCTGCGCGTCACTACCTGAGGCAAGAGCCGTATGCGGGAAATCCGCCCGTACGGATCCGCGCGGGGGGTACGGAGCAATCCGTATCCCTACCGCGACGAAGCGTCAACCCGGTGCAAAGCACCGAAAACACCGATGGCAGTACCAATGCTCATTGGAGGTCACGATGCTGTAGCACCGAAAAGCCGTTGAGATGTAGCGAATGAAAGAGTCGTACGGTGAAAGCCTAGCAAGCCACACCGGCTCCGAGTCATGCGGGCACGGTCGCAAGGCCGGATACGAAGCGTTGACAGGAGGAACTACGGGCCAGGTTATTGAGCCGCGAAATACCCCTAACTTCAGGACGCCGACGCCCTGACACAACGCGGAAGGCAACATCCGGCCCAGCGCCATCGCTAGCTCGGCGGGAGTCCTGCGCGGTCTGTGACCCTGGCACGTAGGGACACGTCTTGCACGGAAGTTGAGAGATCCCGGGTTCTCCCGAGAGCAGCCATCGCGCTCGGGACGTATCGGGAAGTCCAAGGACAGAAGCCGATGACGGACGAACACGGGAAGTCGGACAGACCCATAGTACCGAGGAAGTCTCCGAACAAGGCCAGAGCAGCGGCGGCGGAGGAGATGGAGGGAAGGGGTCTGGCCAAGGGGAACCCGAGCCAGCAAAACGCGTCCCGGACTCAGAGCCGGATCGACGCGCCCAGTGCGCTGGAACGGGTACGACAAACGGCAACAGAGAACAAGGATGCAAAGTTCACCGCTCTGCTGCATCACATCTACCGCATCGACACTCTGCGGTTTGCTTACTTCCAGTTGAAGAGGCACGCTGCGGCCGGTGTAGACGGTGAGACGTGGCAGCACTACGGCGAGGACCTTGAGCAGAATCTCCAGGACCTCTCCCATAGGCTGAAGCGCGGAGCGTACCGGGCGAAGCCGGTGCGTAGGGTGTACATTCCGAAGGCGGATGGGCGGCAACGACCGCTCGGCGTCACGGCGCTCGAAGACAAGCTTGTTCAACGAGCGACGGTGGAAGTACTCAACGCGATTTATGAACCCGACTTTCTCGGCTTCTCTTATGGGTTCCGGCCAGGACGCAACCAGCACAAAGCGCTGGACGCCCTGTTCTGTGGACTTCATCAGCGACGCGTGAACTGGGTGCTGGACCTGGACGTGCGCAGCTTTTTCGATCGGCTCTCGCACGCATGGCTGGTCCGGTTTCTCCAGCATCGGCTAGCGGATCGGCGCGTCGTGCGGCTCATCCAGAAATGGCTGAACGCCGGCGTGCTGGAAAAGGGAGCGCGAACGTTCGTGGAAGTGGGTTCGCCGCAGGGCGGAAGCGCATCGCCGTTGCTGGCGAATATCTACCTTCACTACGTCTTTGATCTTTGGGTCCAAGCATGGCGTAAGAAGCGTGCGCAGGGCAATGTGATTGTGGTGCGTTATGCCGACGACATCGTGGTTGGATTCGAGTTCAAGACGGAGGCCGAACAGTTCTGGAAGGAACTCGCCGAACGTATGGCGAGGTTTCAACTGGAACTGAACCCGGAAAAGACGCGACTCTTCGAGTTCGGACGCCACGCGGCGGCGAACCGAAAGCGCGCTGGTTTGGGCAAGCCGGAGACGTTTGATTTTCTCGGCTTCAAGCACATTTGCGGGAAGACGAAAAGGGGACGGTTTCTGGTGCTTCGGCAGACGATTCGCAAACGCATGCAGGCCAAGCTGCAGCAGGTGAAGATCGAGCTGCGGCGACGTATGCATGATCCGATTCCTGAAGTTGGCGAATGGTTGAAGTCCGTGGTGGGCGGGCACATCCGATACTTCGGAGTACCGGGGAATCGATATGCGCTGGCTCACTTTCGTTTCACCGTGAGCAACCTCTGGCACCACGTCTTGCGACGACGGAGTCAGACAGGTCGCGTGCTGTGGGAACGAATGCAACGACTCATCCGCCGCTGGCTGCCTCCGGCCCATATCTGCCATCCTTATCCTTCGCGCCGTCTGCGCGTCACCACCTGAGGCAAGAGCCGTATGCGGGAAACCCGCTCGTACGGATCCGCGCGGGGGGTACGGAGCAATCCGTATCCCTACCGCGACAACCTTCCTCCCGGTGCCGGAGGCACCGTAAAAACTCACCCCCTCAAACCGGCCTCCGAGAGCGCCACACCGCCCAGCCTGCCACCCCACCACCACACATCCGCGCGGGATTCGCCTCGCTTCCGGGCAGAGGATCGGCGGCACAATCGGCAGCGCAAAGCGCGGTCAATCGGATCGCCATTAGGCCACGGATCGAGGCATAATCGGGACCGGAACGCGCCGCCAATCGAATCGGGATCACGGCACGAATCCGCGGCTCATCCCTCCGCAATCGGGAACGCATCCGCAGCGCAAACGGCAAGGACCACGCCTCACATCGACACAACCAAACCCGCAGCTAAAGAAAAATCATTCCTGCCCGCCAGCGTCCGACCGAAACCAGACTGCTTGCCTCGCCTCACCCGGCCCCAAAGGACGCTGTACGCTGTGCCCTAAAACGCAAACGAAAAATACGCTGCTCTCCGGTTGGATCGCGGACGATAATGTACCCGAAGGAAGTGGACCACTTAGAAAAACTCCCACTCCCGAAACAGTGCAGACTATCGACCGGGAGAAACCAAGTCACGAGCAGAAACAGGAGCACATCATAGAACTGGGCCACTACTTTTGGCATCAGCAGATGACTACGGAGCTTTTCTTAGAATTGAAGCGGTTCGACTCTTCCGTTGCGATTCTTCTTGTCGCCGAAGGGCTTGCGACCGAAGAAATATTCCCACATTATCCGAGGATAGCGATAGCCCAACCCTCTAAAATACGAAAAGTGCGAGGATCGATTGATTGGCACCAGACAAACGTTGTAAATGAAACTAACAAGGCACGCGACTCCCGCAGCCTTCAGTCGAGGCATTTGTGGTGAGGACGCCAAAAAACCAAGAAACGTTACTATGGCAAGCAAAATGAATTGCTTCCCGAAATCCTTACGCCTCTCGCCGGAAGTAGTACCTATACAGGCCATGGTCATCCGTTCTACATTCAAAACCAAGCAATCACCTGACCAACATTCAACGTTCCGGACAACCGCGAGATGTGGGGCACCCGGCTAAGAAACGATCCACTCGGTCATTGGTTCTTGAAGTTGCTTGGCGATATCTCTGATAACGCTGGCTTGGGTCCCGCGGTCCCACCCCTGTTCTACGTTTTCCGCCACCTTAACAGCCCGTGGTGCATGTAGCTGATTTTCTACAAAGCGGGCGCCGTATCCGGGTGCGCGATCTTGCGGCGCACTTGGCAACCGACCCGGAGATACAGTGGCAACGAAGCCTGTGCTGACTATTCCGGTTCGAGAACAGCAAAAGAACGCGTACCACGAGCCTGCCCAAGCGATTTCTCAGTTCCCGTGGCGTGCCCGCACCCAGCAACTGGCGCAGGATCAGGCTCAGGTTGAACGCGCCCACATGAACCAACTGCCGCTTCAGAATGTTGTCGCGTCCGCGCAGATGGCAGCGTCGCATCCCACCGGTCTCGTAGCAGTGCGCGAAGCTGCGCTCGACCAGCTCGCCGCGCCGCCTGAGTAAACTCTTGCCGTACTCGCCCCGCACCCGCCGCCGGTTCGCGTACACCGCTTGCTGCTCGGCCGCTTTGCCCGCCCAGTTCCGCCGGCCCTTTTGTTTCTTCTCCGGAATGTAACTGCGCACCCCGTACGCCTTCATCCGCTTCACCACCGCGCCGCTGTGATAGCCCTTGTCGGTTACCGTCTCCTCGATCCCGGCCACGTTCACTTTCGGTTGGTCGTCGGGCCGCAACTCCGCTTCGCGTCCGACCTGCTCCGCCACTGCCATCCCGGCTGCGCACAACGTTTCATCCAGCGTGGTCGTGTCGCCCTTATCGGCGCTTTGCAGCGTGACCGCCAGCACCGCGCCCGTGTCCAGATCCACCGCATGCTCCGCCTTGTGCGCCAGATGCGTGCGCCCATCCTTCATCTTCGCAATCCGCGCGTCCCCATCCGCCGGACTCTTCCACTCCTTATTCGACGTCCGCTTCTTGCGCTTGCGATCCAACCGTACCAGATCTTCGCGTGTCGGCGTCGCGATCCCTGAGGCCTTCGCCAGCCCGCGCAGAAACTCCTCGTAACTCGCCCCCGTGTCGCGCCGCACAATCGAGCGCATCGCCGCGTTCGCCTCCAGCGTCGTTGCATCAATCGCGATCCGCTGGCCTTGCAGCAGCCCGCGATCGGCCAGCACCCCCAGCACCCAGACGAATACTTCGCGGTGCGTGTCCAGGTCGATCAATCTTCGCGTGCGTGAAATGGTCGAGTGATCCGGCGTGTACTCGTCCAGCGCGATGCCGACGAAACGCCGCAGCGCCAGCGAATCCGCCAGCCGCCAGGCAATCCCGCGCTCCGCTCCGATGCCCTCGAAATACCCGATCAGCAGCGCCCGAAAGTAAATCCCCGGCGTCAGCGACGGACGCCCGTACTTCTCGGCATAGAACTTCGCGCACCGGCCCTCGACAAACTGGTCGAAGCCCTCGGCCTCCAGCAGTTCATTCAAACGCTGATAAAAAGGATGCCCCGGAGCCGACGCCAACTCGGCGTGCGCGATCCAGATGTCCTTTTGCTTCTCCCGCTGCTTGCGCGTCCCCATCGCCATGCGCCGATTCTACGAACAAAGTCTGTGGATACCGCAGAAGTTTTTGCTTACGAATCTGGACTTGCACCACGGGCTGTTAAGCAGAGTTACCGACATCTTGCTTGCCGCTTCCTGAGCATGCTGGATGATCTCTTCAGGCGTTTTCCCTCCGTCTTTGACTAGGGCCTGTTCACACTATCGCAAAGCCTCGATGATGAAGGCAAAGTAGATAAAGGCCAGAAACACAACGTCGAGTTTCTCGAAACGCAAAAAAATCCGGCGGAAGCCTTTCAGTCGCCGAAACAGGCGCTCGATCTGGTTCCGCTTCTTGTACAGTTCGCGATCGTAGTCCCAGGGTTCGCGCCGGTTGGATTTGGGTGGAACGACCGGAATCATGTTCAAATCCAGCACCAGTTGCCGGGTTTCGTCGCTTTCGTAGGCCCGGTCCATCACCAGCGGAACTTCGACTGGCAACGGACCGAGTTCCAGCAGTAACTGCCGCCCCACCGGCGCGTCGTGCGCTTCTCCGGGCGACAAGCAGAAGATTATTGCCGTTCGAGCATTTGCGGCAACCAGATGAATCTTGGTGTTCCATCCCCCGCGCGACTTCCCGATGGCTTGGGGTCCGTTTTTTTTAAAGCACCGGTTCCGTCGGGGTGCACTTTCACCGAGGTCGAGTCCAAACTGAAAGCCTCGATCTTGATGCGCAGAATCTGCTCTTGCTGCAACTTGGCAAACACCTGATCTAAGACACCTCTCTTGGCCCAACGATTCATGCGCACATAGATGCTGTGCCAGTTGCCGTATCGCTTGGGCAATCCGCGCCACTTACATCCGTGCTCGGCCACATAGAGGATGGCGTTAAGCAAGACCAAATTGTCATGACGCACATTGCCGCGCTGCACCGGCATGCAATCTTGAATTCGCTCATACTGCTCAACAGTAATCTCCATGCCATGCATCTTACCCGAAGATTGTTGACGTAGTGTGAACACGCCCTAGCATGTCACGGTCTCCCCACTCGAATGTACCTTCCTGAATTGACAAAAGCTTTGGCCTGTTCTTCAGCCTTTTCTTCTGAATCAAATCGCGTCAGTTATATGCCGCATTCTACCCCAGGGAGAAGATTGTGCCATTGTCTCAGCCACCACGCGCCGTCTTTGTTGAAACACCCTACATCTGCCGACTGGGTTTGACGAAGTCGTGGGTGGACGCATCGTAAGTTCCGCCATAAAATCTACTTCCTTTGATCGGCGCTCTGACCGATCTCAAGACTATCGAACACCCTGAAGCGGGTCGTCCAAGCCCCCGGTGTGAATCCATTTCACAGCATCTTCAATGAGGGCCTTGGCGGGATGATGCCCGCGCCCGCCGAGCGGCACTCCATACATCGTGCGGTAGATTCCGTATTGCTGAAATCTTCGGCGCACAACAGGTTTGCCATCAGCGCCGAAGGCTTCAACGGTTAGCATAAACTTGACCCCGGTGCTTGCTGACGTAGAACTCGGCTAAAGGCCGGGCTCCGCGATAATCGCCACGCGGTTCGTTGCCGCCTAGAACTTTGTGCCTTCGGTGTCGTCGTCGTCAGCGATGAAGAAGAACGTATGCTTCTTCCCTTTCGCGTCCTTTAGTTGAAGGTACGCTCCGTGCTTCTTAGCCAGCGTGCATGCTTCATACTGTTCGCCCGAATGAATAACCGGCGTGGGCTGGCGCTCAGCCAATCCTTGCCGCGCTCTCCTCCTCTCCCGGTACGTAGAGTCGGGGAATACCTCGAAGTCCCCAGAGTTCGCGGCTGTGGGGTGCAACTTGTATGAAGCCTCGAAGTGACGAACTGTCGACCCGTCTATCATCGCTTCTGAGTTTTTTATATGGAACTCGACCGGCGTAACGGTAGCGCATTGTCCTATTGCTGGAGCTTGTCCCCAGCACGCGCTCGCCAACATCACAGGCAGTATCAGCATAATTGTTTTCATCACAACTCCCTCTCGCGATGGTCGCTACCCTATGAGTAATCGCAATGGCTGGGTTACCTCATACATCCTTTCATCTGAGGAATCTTTGTCCACAGGCGATTGTCGTCCTTCAGCGACATGGGTTACAAGTAACCAAAGTCATGCTTGGGGGCTCCACGACCTTATCGTGGTCACGTTCTGCACTCGTATGATTCTTGCGACGATTTCTCATTATGCTGAAAGGGCAATACTGCCTTCGCAGGAAACGATTCGGTACCGATGGATGTCGTATAACTCTTTGACTCAGGCGATGTTGATCTCGTGCCACAGTTGTTCGGTGGCTACGTCAGGTTCGCGGCAGGAAGCTGAGGATGACTTCCGTAATTGGAGTGGTTCCCGATTACGTGATGGAATTCCATGAGGGAGAGCGCACGTTTGCGTCCCCGGCGGGAAGGACCTCGTTCATGAAGTACATGGCAGCCGTTCTGTTGCTGGTGGCGGCGATGTCGGCACAGAACGCACCGAGCACGAACAAGGGGCGCCATCTAGGGCCTGTTCACACTATCGCAAAGCCTCGATGATGAAGGCAAAGTAGATAAAGGCCAGAAACACAACGTCGAGTTTCTCGAAACGCGAAAAAATGCGGCGGAAGCCTTTCAGTCGCCGAAACAGGCGCTCGATCTGGTTCCGCTTCTTGTACAGTTCGCGATCGTAGTCCCAGGGTTCGCGCCGGTTGGATTTGGGTGGAACGACCGGAATCATGTTCAAATCCAGCACTAGTTGCCGGGTTTCGTCGCTTTCGTAGGCCCGGTCCATCACCAGCGGAACTTCGACTGGCAACCGACCGAGTTCCAGCAGTAACTGCCGCCCCACCGGCGCGTCGTGCGCTTCTCCGGGCGACAAGCAGAAGATTATTGCCGTTCGAGCATTTGCGGCAACCAGATGAATCTTGGTGTTCCATCCCCCGCGCGACTTCCCGATGGCTTGGGGTCCGTTTTTTTTAAAGCACCGGTTCCGTCGGGGTGCACTTTCACCGAGGTCGAGTCCAAACTGAAAGCCTCGATCTTGATGCGCAGAATCTGCTCTTGCTGCAACTTGGCAAACACCTGATCTAAGACACCTCTCTTGGCCCAACGATTCATGCGCACATAGATGCTGTGCCAGTTGCCGTATCGCTTGGGCAATCCGCGCCACTTACATCCGTGCTCGGCCACATAGAGGATGGCGTTAAGCAAGACCAAATTGTCATGACGCACATTGCCGCGCTGCACCGGCATGCAATCTTGAATTCGCTCATACTGCTCAGCAGTAATCTCCATGCCACGCATCTTACCCGAAGATTGTTGACGTAGTGTGAACAGGCCCTAGATATCCCAGCGATATCCCGAGAAGCGAATGGGTCGATTGTCTCCATCGTCATGTCGGACAAGGACGGCCATCCTATCGCCCAAGGCAGCGGCTTCCTCACAAGCAAAAATGGCCAAGTCGTGACCAATTACCACGTCATCAGGAACGGCAAATCCGCTGTCATTAAATTCCCTGACGGTACCTTCTTTGCTGTTGACGGGGTGCTTGTATCCGATGAAGATCGCGACGTTGCTATCATCAAGATGCATGGGACCGGCTTTAAGGCGTTAACTCTCGGAGATTCCGATCAGCTCAAAGTCGGAGAGGAAGTTGTGGCGATAGGTAATCCCCTTTCGCTCGAATCGACGGTATCAAACGGCATTGTCAGCGCGATCCGAACTGTCGAGGCCGAAGGGGGCAAATTCTTGCAGATCACAGCACCCATTTCTCCCGGCAGCAGCGGTGGGCCGTTGTTCAACATGGCAGGGAAGGTGGTCGGTATCACGACTTCTCATCTTGTAGGCGGACAGAATCTGAACTTTGCCATCCCAATTAACGATGTGAAACCGATAATCGGGCTTTGCGTCTCCGCTATAGCCGTCCCTTTCCCCGATGAACCGGAGCCTGTTACAAAAGAGCAAACGACCGGCCCTTCTCTGGCTGAAACGCTCCAATGGATGGTAAGGTCCTCCGCTCATGCTAGTGATACTAGCTTCAAAAGCGCGTCTTGTTGTCCCACCTACGACGGGTATTTCCACATCTTAAAAGAGGATAACTCATGCCACAACTTTGAGATTCTCACTGTGGTCACTTTTGTTGATCGAGACAAGAACAGCGCTACTGCGATGTTGACCCACGTATTCAATCTGGAAGACATGGACCCAGCCAATATCGAACAAGAGCACGGCGCGATCACGGTCAATACCACTAATAACCAGGACAGAGTTACGCTTGAAATAGACAACGCCATAGACGTAGATCACCTAATTTCTCATCAGCTGATTTCCAAAAAAGTGCTCCATCAGGGACATGCCGACTTTTACGTAGACGACGACAACAATTACCGCAACCGCCTTGCGGAAGCTATCAAACGCGCCGTGATCCTGTGCGGTGGGAAACCATCAACGTTCTGAGGTACGGAAGAGGGCATTCACGTTCAGGAGATCGAAAGATGCGCCGATTTGAAGTCTTGAAAACGCCGAAGGGGTGCGCCGTCCGAGAATTGCCCGATGAGCTGTCAAGGGTCGCGATGCCCAGGAAACCCTCACCCACAGTTAACTACACAGCACAGGAGCTCTTAGATTTCATGTTCGCCGAAGGTGCTGGTTCTCAGTTTATCTCTGGGCGAGTCCCCGAGTAGATGCTCTGCGGGAATATGGAAGTCAATTCCGGCGTCGAAGGCAATAATACTTGCGAGTGTGGCCGCGTGTGGCTCTTGGCCAAGCGCAGCGTGCCTCAGCGCGATAAGGACGACATCTCATGCACTTGCGGCAAGACGCTCGTAAGCTGGAACGGCGGCTGCGTTTGGACCGCAAAGTTGATTAGAGATATCGAGAATTCAACCAGCCCGGAGGCAACATGACAGAGACTACGATAATGTTAGAGAGGTTCTTGTTGGAGATCGAAAACGGCATACAGGTATTGCGCCACGAGCAGCCTCGTCCAAATCAAGAACGAATAGACCGTTTGACCGCGTTAACAGTTAGAATTCGGGAAGATATCGCGCACGAGAAACAGGTCTAATGGGGTGTCCGCGCCACACTGCATCAGAGATTCTTCCCTACCAAGTCTTCGATCCGCAGCAGCGCGGCGACCAGGTTCTCAAGCGAGTTGGCGACGCTGAAGCGGAGATAACCTTCTCCGTATTCGCCGAACGCGGTACCGGAAAGGCAGGCGGCGCCGGCGCTGTTGAGGAAGGCCCCGCGAAGGCCGCGAAAGCTGGAGGACGATGATGGCGGAGCCGGAAGACCGCCCAGCAGAGCTGGATGCTGCCGAGAAAACAGTCCGCGAGGCGGGCGGGGTTCCTGCCGAACTATTCTATCGTGACGACGGACAGATGGAGATTTCGTTCGTGATACCCGGAGGCCAAAGCGACCGGGTCCATACATTCCTCTGGGACCGACATGAGTCTCTCACGACGCTGGGCGATTTCGTCCGCTCGAAAATACCCAGAGTCATCACCATCCCGCGCGGAAGTGAAATAGGCGCTGCGGGCGGGCCGCCGATTGTGCCTTCTATTTTTGCGGCTTTGGGATGAGCTCAAGATTACAACCGGGGTCATTGCGTTCTCCGTGCTCCGTCTTAATCCTGTGCCAGTACTCACCAGAAGCACCCGGCTTATCATCTGCTTGGACGACCACGCCGTTCATGCCCGGTTTTATCACGCGAACCTCAGCGCCTACCGCAAATCGCTTCTTACCGTTCATGGCTCCTCCTGCGCAATTCTACCCTCAGGGCCAGCCGCGCCCTGTGAGAGCGGACGCGATTTCTGAAATTCACTAGGAGATGGTTAGTAGGGGCCGATGATTTGCTCGTCAAGTACAGAATTTAATTCTCGCACGATGCCCCAGCGGAAAATGCCTTCCTCTGCGTGACAGCGATTCTCGCTTCCCGAATTCCCGATTGGATATCTAGTTCCAAATCTAGATGCGGCACGGCGGACGCCGCCGCAGCTTCGTAGAATGTCAGTGCATCCTGCGGTCGGTTCAATCGCTTGAGGCAGATTCGGGCGGCACTAAGCTGCGCCAGTAAAGACTGCCGCTCGGAGGGATAGGAGGCGGCGAGCTTCTCGTACTCGCTGACGGCGCGTTCAAAGTCCTGCTGTTCCTCCGGTAGGCGGCAGAGATCGAGCCAGATGGCCGGCGGCATCTTGTCGCCGCCTAATTGGAGGAAATCCTCGTAGTCCTTCCAAGCCGCTTCATGCTCCCTCGCTTGCAGATGCAACCCGCAGAGCGTGACTGTGACTTCCCGATACGCCTGAACGTCGCTTCTTTGCCAATGACCTGCCCGTAACAGGTTCCAAGCCTCTACCGAGTCAGGTTTGGTTGTCAGGTAGTTGTTTAGAGTCGCAGCGGCCTCATCAAACTTGCCATGTTCCATGAGGTCGGCAGCCTGACTGATTTTTGGATCAGGCGTCCAAGCGACCTTTTCCTCGATTGCTTTATTCAGTTTGTGTTCCAACCCCGAGTAGCGGAGCGCCACAGCCGCAATGGCACCAAAAAGGAAACCACCGACGTGCGCCCAGTGTCCAATGCCGTCCCCAGCAGGGGCCATTCCGTAATTGATTTCCATCAGCACCCAAATCGGCAATAGCCAATATGCCCGCATCCAGAAGCGAGAAAAGGGAAACAGGCCCAGATCAAAGAACCACATCATTCTGATCTGCATCCTGGGGAAGCGGACCATGAATGCTCCCATCAGACCGGCTATGGCTCCCGAAGCGCCCACTGACGGGATAATGCTTCCGGGATTTGCCCAAGCATCAAACTGGCATGCCACTACACCTGCCATTAGATAGATGAACAAGTAAAGCGGCCGGCCCCAAGCGTCCTCCAGCACAAATCCCGCCAGCCACAAGAACCACATGTTGCCTATCAAGTGCCACCAACCGCCGTGAAGGAAGGTCGAAGTGAGATATGTAATCGGTCTTGGGTGAGCTGCAACGAAGGCATAGCGTTGGTCGATGGATGAGGCCATCAATTGTGAATACTGGCCTGCGAGTGAATCCATCTCTGCTTGCAATGCTGCTGGATCGTCGAGCCGTCGCATCCGAGCGACCCAATCATCGTCAATTGCCCCGGAGTTCGGGTGTTGTATTGCCGCCCAATCGTCAGGGTCACGGTTCTGAAAGTCTGTGACTAACTCGCGGACCTCGGGCGTGAGAAGGAGCTGTGGATGCATGGCCGCAAGAATCAAAATATGCGCCCGCACCTGCGCGAGCTGCGAGCCCTGCGTCTCCATGACCCAGTGGGTACTCAGAAATACCCCGAAGTTGAGGAGGATGAGCCCTAGCGTGATGACCGGCCAGCGTCGGGCCGACATGTTCTCGTGCCCGATAGGGACAAGCATGGTTGGACTACTCCTTCGTGACCGGAACCCACCTCAAACTTCTTCTCCCCGTTGTGGAATTCAGGGCCCCCGCTCTTTTACGGTGCCGTCTGGAAGTATCGTTACGTCAAACCGCTTTATCCCGTTGGGAAGTTCAATACGCCCTATTCTTACGGTACCGTCCGGAAGCGAAGTCTCGTTAAAGCGCTTCTGCCCGTCCGGGATCTCGACGCGCCCGACCTTTACCGTGCCGTCTGGAAGCGTATTAAAGTCAAACTTCTTCGTCCCGTCCTTCGGCACATGCCACCCCAAAGGTCAACAGAAGCGATATGGGGCGATGACCACCTGCTTCATAAACATTCTCCACTCTGAATTCCACCACGGAAGAGGAGGGCTCCCTAATTACCAACGTCATGGGTGTCTTACTTTGGAGCGGAAACGCATCGCTGCCGCAGATCAAGATCAGTGTGATCGGGAGGAAGTACGTCGCGGGGCGCGCCCAATGTGCTGGACATACAAGGTCGACAAGCACATGCGTCCGAGTTTTTGTGGCTACTATCGCCTGTGAGCGGCATTTTCCGCGAGTAGCGATGTTTCCTTGGACGGAGACGTTGGCTTGTGTGTGGCCTTGGAGACTGCGATCTGAACACGGGGAATGACGGTATAATCGTGACATGGCTGACCACGTCATCCACATCTCGGAAGCGGAAGCTGCCAATGACTTCGCTGGGCTGCTCGCGCGGGTGCGTGCGGGCGCGGAAATCGTGATCGAGAGTGGGAAGCTGCCGGTGGCGGTGATCCATGCGCCAGTCCCGCCGCGCCGGTCCATCTCGGAGTGCATCGCTTTGCTACCCGAGGACTCGACGGCGACCATCGATCCTGACTTCGCTAAGGATCTGGAAGCGGCTGTCGAAAGTCATCGTGAGCCGCTCGAACCGCCCGCATGGGACTAATCCTCGATTCTAGTGTGCTGATCGCAGCCGAGCGTCAGGGGCAAAACGCGCGGCAGATGCTTGCCGCGATCTCGGGCAAGGCAGGGAATACCGATATCGCCGTCTCCGTGGTTACTCTGATCGAACTGGCCCACGGCGCAGCTCGTGCCGATACGTCGCTGCGAAAGGAGAAGCGGCAACAGTTCATTCAGGAGCTTCTCACGGCCCTACCTATGCATCCGGTAACGGTGTCTCTTGCCCTTCGCGTCGGACAGATCGATGGCGAGAACCAAGCGAAAGGCATTCGTCTACCGCTCTCCGATCTCTTGATCGGGGTGACGGCCTTGGAACTCGGCTACAGCGTGGCCACGGGCAATCTCCGCCACTTCCAGATGATTCCCGGCTTGTCGATCGTCCAGTTTTAATCACGGGTTTTACTTGAATTCGAATTCTGGAGTTCTCCGTGGTTAGGGACGATACGGATAGCTGGCCACCTTTAACCGCAAATGTACCGACGCGTCGAGATCGGATGCGCGGAAGCGCCACAATCTTCCAACCCGCATTGCGCGTAACTCACCCTTACGTGCGAGACGTTGGAGTGTCTTGGGATGGATTTGCAGCAATGCCGCGGCTTCACGTGAATTGAGGAATCTCTCGAAATGAGGGAACGGCTGGCTGACTGGCGTTGCTTCGTGCATCTCGCTCATAAAACCTCCCGCAGCGAGTCGAGACCGGGCTGAAATCACGGCGTCATCGGAAAGTCGGCTATAGCGTCCGACTCGTTCGACAGATTTCAAGTCCATTCACTATTCGGCTGGCGTTAATCTTCGCGTCATGGGCGGATGAGAACATTATTCGAATAGAAACCGTCCAAGACGCATTTGTTGCTCACTCTCAAACAATCTTTTTCTCTTCTCCACTTCGAAAAAACGTCTCAAGAAGTGCCTAAAGCGCCTAGAAGTGCTTTTAGGTACGTTTAGGAAATCCACGGGAACAGAGCAATGGCGTACTCAACCGCCTCTTTAACGAGGCGGTTCCATTAATCCCCCGCGAGATTTTCCCCTCTATGTATGTAAGGAACCTGCAGCAGGAAAAAGGTATCGAAAAATTTTTCGGCGCAGTTCGGACGGAACTGCACAGAATGGGATTGGAAGGAAGAAGTGCGATCCCCTGGCCTGCGGAAGAAACTGAACTATCAATCACTCCTGCTAAGAGTTGTTTTCTTATGCACGATCCCCGACTACTGGTCCGCAGTTCCAGTCCGCACTCAATGCGTCTTGCAGCTACTTACAAGTACTTGGCAGTCCCACGTGTCCTTGTAAGTTCTTAAAAACACTGGTTATACACACTCTGAAAAGGCTGGCGTCGGCGGTTCAACTCCGTCCCTGGCCACCACATTTCAAAGCAGTTAACATCACTTTCCATTCTTCATATTACCGGCAGTTTACCGGCAGTTGCCGCTATTGCTCCACCACAACGCCATCGAGTAGCTCGGGTTTGTGGCTAAACAGAAGCTCAAGAAACATTCCCTGCGCCAGCAGTCTATCTTCCGACATCGACCTGGCGTAGATTTCGAGAGTCGTTTTCAAGTTTTGGTGCCGCAGAATCTCCTGCACCGTCTTGACATCGACTTTCATTCTTACCAGCACCGACGCCAGCGTCCTTCGGAAGGTGTGAAAACCGAAGGTACGCGGTGGAGCAACCACTCCGGCTTTCCTCGCCGCTACTCTCAGATAATCCGCGACCAGCATGTTCGCCGCGGGCGGCTTCTTCCCTTTCAAGCGAAGACTGGGAAACACGAAGTCTTCGTCTCCGGGGTAAAGCGTCTCCTTGCGCCAGGCAAGGAGATGCGCCGCCAGCAGCGGATGCATGGGCACAGGAGCTTTCGATGCCTTTGACTTCGGCGGGCCGAAACGTCGATCGACGTAGGCCCGGCGTACTTGGATCAGATGGTCAATGAAGTCCAGGTCGTTCCACTTGAGAGCCAGGACTTCGCTGACGCGGAGTGCGGTCGCAGCATCGGTGAGAACCATGGTGCGACGCATCAAATCCAGGTTGTCGAAGATGTCGAGCACCTGGGGCAGTGTGAGGATGACCGGTTCGAAGTCGCTCGCAAGAGACTGGCGCACGAAGCCAATGGGGTTACCATCCGTTGTGCGGGGTAGAAATCCCTGGCGTTGTCCGTGCACGTAAACGTTATTCATGGCCTTGCGAATCTCACCCAAAGTTGGATTCCTGAGCTCGAACTTTTTCTTGAGTTCCCTCAGCCAGTCTTCTACGTCAGGCGGATGGACCGCCAACGCGGGAGTGGTTCCCCAGCGAGGCAAAGCCCAGCGACTGAGATAGCGTTTGTATTTGCAGATCGTCGAGTAGGCCTTCTCGATCGTGGCCTGCGTCTGATCCTCGGGTAGTTCCTTCTGTATGTAGTGGGCCGCAAGTTCCCCGAACAGCGGTTTAGCACCCACTTCAAATGGTGATTGATTGGGATTGAGATGAAGTTCGTCTACGCGACGCCAAGCCGCTTCCTCGCTTGGATAGTCCTTGACCTTGCCAACTTTGATGGGCGTGGCTTGCACCCACGTGCCATCTTCCGGTCGCTGCCGACGGTAGCAGAACACCCAAATGTCCCCTGATTTGCGTGGCTTCTTCTGTAGCCACCCATTTTGAAATCGTGCCATCACTTCTCCTTTGGAGAGGTGGCACTCCCGGCTGCTGTGGAGTTTCGCTGAGTACGAGCCCATTGGTCAAGTTCACTGAGCTTGTACCGCCAGGTTGTGCGCCGGCTGCGCGGTCCGCTGAGTACCGGGTGTGCTGGGAGTTTGCCCTCGCGAGACAGCTTCTGCACCTTCTTCCAGTCGAAGGCCAGGAATACGGCTGCCTGTTTGCTGTCAACGTAAGGTTCGAGGTAGGGCGCAGTAGCGGGGTTGACCGAGTTGGGCTGGGTTGACATTGGGTCCTCATCCTCGCGGATTCCTGTCGTCCGCGGTAGACGCACGTCGGGCCTGTGACACGATTTGCGGGCGCGATGTGGCGACCCGGTTAACGACGGCCACTGGCTGGGAGCGCGTGATGTGCAGTTCTTTTATGCCGGAAGCAGATTTAGGTCAAACGGCCTCAATCGCCGGTCTTGGGCTCGACACAGGCAAGATCGTCGCCGCCGGCAACCTTCTGTGGTGGCATGTCTTAGCTCACGATGCTACGAACGGCGAAGGCGCTCATACGGTCCACCACCCAAAGTGCGTACGGTTGCAAAATTCCCTGAGCCTCAGAAAGTCGGAAGCTTGCGCCCGATCCCCGGTGCCATCCACCGTGCTCTGTTCCAAGCGCAATATAATCTTGAAATGGCTGATCGCGTTGCGTGCTCGTGCGTCGCTTGTCCGAGATGTGGGATTTGGGTTGTGGTTAGCCAACGAACCGAAGGTGGCGAGAACAAGAAAAAGTTCAGGGAAAGCTGCCCCGCGCCGGAGTGTGGAAAGGAATTCGAATTTGAGACTGGCGAGCCTCGGGTTTTTGAAGTGCCTCTACCTCTTTTCGAGCGTCGTCACTTTTATCGGTCTGAACTAATATGACTTCGATGAATCGCGCGTTCTGGCTCAGCAGGCGCCGCCTCTATAAATCGTGGTTCGTTCGTTTCGGCTTGGACGGCGACTCGGGCGCATGGTGCAGACAGATATTTCGCTTCTCAGGAAAAGCCAGCGGGCGTGCTAAAGTGATGGCAATCATGACGGAGTTGAGGAGTAAGCATTGAGCCAGCCCAAGACCGCCTCCACCGGGCCATTCAGGTTTGAGCGCGACATGTTCGCCAGTCTCAGTGAACTTTTACCCGAAAAAATCATTTCGACACCTGATCGCTGGGTTCATCTTAGGGAACCAACAGTCGGAAATGTCATACCTGATCTTCTTTTCGGGGAGTGGAGTGAAGAGCTTCGTCCGCTAAAACGGAATTTTACGTTCATTGAGGCGCGCATTCTTGCGCTACTGGAACAGCGGGACGAGTTGCTGGAATCAGAGATATCGCAACTCTTGCATTTGAGCGCTCCTGCCGCCGCCAGGGCGTTCAAGCGTATCCAGGGTTCCGGCCTCGTGCTCCCAACCCGTGACGGCAAAATATCCCTTGATGCTGGGTGCTTTACGAGGGCACTCTTTCTCACCGCAGTCGAACTGAAATTGCGACGCTGGCGTGAGGCTCTCGATCAGGCCATAAACTATCTCAAGTTTGCAGACCGCGCGTACGTCGTACTCGATGGAGATCAGATCGCTCGGGACGAAGAAATGATTAAAGCGTTTCGTACGTATGGCGTGGGATTGCTGATGCTTCGAACAGACGGACTGAGTGAGGTAGTCAGCGCACGGGCGCAGTCATGTATCAGCCCTCAGCGCATTCAAGCAGTGCAGAAAATATGTATCCGGCTGACGGAGTCGGGCCGCCTACAGCCGAGCATGGGACTGCCATGCCTGGAAAGCGTTTAGCCAGACTGCTTGGTGAGTCAGCTCTGTCTGGCTCGACCCCGTAATACCAATCCTTTGCAGATTGCTCGACCAAAGGACCGCACCTTCGAGCCACCGTTTTACCGTCTCGATCCGTCTGTCCGTGCTTTGGCTGGCGATCTGGCCTAGCCTGTACGCTATCTCGTTGTAATGTCCCCCGGCCGCCGCGATGTTGCTCTGTGTGTACTCCCACTCAGGAGGCGGATAGGTTCCGGACGCAAGTGCTCGCATCAGTGAGAGTCCGTCTTTAGTATCGATCAGAAGTCTGTCACCAAACTGTTTGTAGGAGCTCTCAATGTCGCTCTGTAGCCCAATGTCTCCCGCTAGTTTTACGCTGTGATAGCGTGGCATTGCACGGCCTTCCTGGTCTTCGAAATCTGCGAGCTTTAGCCTTCGCTGGCCGCGGTAATAGCCGGACGACCAAACGGAAGCTCCGGCTGCGGAAGCGACCGCCCCAAAAGTACCGACGTAATTGATAAGCGCGGTTTTTCCCGCGCCCCGCACAAGGTCATCAATAAGCAGAAGTATGCACAACAGTGTGTCCCTACTGGTGCAGACATAGCCGCTCTCAGACGCCAGTTCGGGAAGAATGTACGCGCCAGCAAGTTCTCCCCTGGCGCTGAGTTGATTCGTGATCGTCTGGAGTAACGGGTTCTGGGTCGGGTCCACGCCCCGCAGGATACTGTCGGAAATTGCGACAGTTGCCAAAATCGGTATCCCTACCTTGAGTGCCTTGCAGGCTTCGAGTCCTGCGTCAATCCATGCCGTCTCCGTCGCGTACTGTTGCGTGGCGATTGTCGTCAAAGGACCCGGCAAGATGATCATTTCGCAACCTAGCTGCAACTGGGTTTTGACCGCAGATTTAGCGGCGTCTCCGATTCTTTGTGGATCATTCGGGACACAATTGGGCCAGCTTCGCAGAAGTGCGTCCGCGTGTAGGTCCTTCCAATTCTTAACGGAGGTGTGTTTGTTGGAATCGTATTCTGGGACAGCGCCAGGACAAAACCAGGGCCAAGAGGCCAGGTTCACCACTGACTTTGTCGCAACGTTAGGGTCAAGGCTCGATAGGTATAGCTGGGGATCGAATAATCGGTGTTGGAGGTAAGGGTACTTCCTGAAATCGCGCCTCACCAGCTGACCCGCTGGCATGGCTGAAGCTGCGATGATCCCTCCTGCTATGGCAGCTGGGGCCTGACCGGGGAGTGCGAACGCATACTTGGCATTGTAGTAAAACATAATCAGTTCACAGACTAGCCGCCAGGTCGGCAAAACGAATAACCAAGGTGGCTGGAAGCGGTCTAAACGGTGCCCGAAGGCTCAACATTAGGTCAATTATCTCCGCAAGGGCTGCTGGCGAAGAGGGTGCTAGGTCCGAGGTCTTCGGCGGTGAGCTTACTAGAATATTTTGGTCGCCTCTCGTCGGGTGCCGACCGACCAGAGCTTCCTGCAGCGAGACGCCAAGCGAAAAGACATCGGAGTGACAAGTGAGGTTGGGTTCAGCGCGGCATTGTTCCGGCGAGAGGTATCCGTACGTTCCCCAAGTAAGTCCTGGTGCGGTTAAAGGGCTTTCAGAAAGATGCCTTGCTATCCCGAGGTCGATAAGAATAGCTTCCAGATCACCTCTTCTGAGCATCATGTTCTTAGGTGCAACATCACGATGCACGATGCGCTTTGACCATATGTGGTCGATGGCACGCGCTACGTCCCGCCCAATACAGGCCACGGTGTTGGCGGTTACAGGTCCTGCTCTTAGCTTAGCGTCCAGCGGATCGCCGTCAATGTATTCCCATGCGACGTACCTGACGGACTCGCCGCTCAAGTTGATGTGTCCGTGCTCGACTATGCTTGCCAAATTCGGGTGCCGGAAACCTTCAAGAGCCCTGATTTCCCGCTCGACGCGCTCGTCCTGCGAAGAGTCGAAATAGTACTTGATCGCGCAGTCATCGCGGACTTTTCGCCCGTCAGGCGCGCTCGTCCTAGAACCTCGATACACAACTCCCTGCCCCCCTCCCCGTATAAGAGCACCAACCTGGAATCGCGGTCCCAATGCGGTGTTTGCCTCAGACAAAGGAAATGTCGCTTGCGTAAACACACGATTCTCCAGAATAGAATCCCGAAAAAAAAGGCCACGACGTTGCCGTGGCCCTCCCACATTCGACTACCTTTTTACTCTTATGTGGGATAAAACGCCAAGCACCTTTGTGCTCGGACGATGGCACGAAGAGGCTATAAGAGGTCAAGAAAATAGGCCTACAGACGACGCCGCATGGGTCCGATCTGTATCTTTTTAGTTCAGTTTTTGCTTCTCGTATTCCAGCACATCTGCTGAAACCGCAAGAAGGCAGAGTTGGCCATCGAATTGGATGGTATCTGCCGAAAAAACTGTCACGATGAGGTCACCCGGCTTGGTTCGAAATCGAGTGACGAAGTTTCGAACAGCGCGTCCGTGTCGAAGTTGGTCAACCAGGCGTGTGCGCTCTGCAGGATCTTCCCACACCCTAAGTTCATCAGCCGTGTGGCCGATCAGCTCCGCCCGCGAGTAGCCATACCGCTGTTCAAAGGCTCTATTTACCTCAACGTATCTTCCTTCGCCGAGAGTGCTAATGGAAAATGAGATCGGGCTCGAACGAAAGACTTTCTGAAACTTCTCCTCCGAAATCCTACGGCTTTTCTCCGACTGCTCCAGGGCCACCTCCGCCTGCCGGAGATCCGCCAGCCGTCTCTCTAGCTCTGACCCATAAATATCGGCCCGTTGATAAAGGCGCGCATTTAGAATTCCCGCCGCAGCGGGAATTGCCAGCAATTCGGCACGCCGGAGATGCTCTTGGGTAAATCGATTTGGATCCGTGTGCCCTACGGAAAGAAATCCCATGTACTGATCGGACGCAACCAGTGGAACAGAGAGCCAAGACCGCAAGTCGCGATGGCCCTTGAAGGTCCGCCATCCCTCTTCCTGATTCGTATCGGAGATCAAGACGCTCTTCTGGTCCGCCAATATTCGCTGTAGGAATGGAGACTTCTCGGCACTGAGAGTCAGGGGATAGCGTGCAGATTCATTCGTGGGTTCGGGGCATTGTCTTTCACCCAGCGCCAGTAGGTGGAGACCATCCTCCGGGACCAACACCCGTGCACAGGTGTAGGGAATCAGCTCCCCCAAAGATCGGAGTAGTGCACCCATGACGAAATCCATGCGCAGGTCTTGCGTTAAGGCCAGAGTTGCCTTGCGCAGCGCATCAGCTTCCGCCAAGGCAGATTCGGCTGTCGCCAGGTTTTTGGCGGTTTCGTCTTCTGCCTGTTTTTGAGCGGTGATCTCCTGCACAGTTCCGACAAGCCGGCGAATCTTACCGGAGGCATCCCGAACCGGAAATCCATGTACCTTGACCCATCGCACTTCACCATGGGTGCACACGATCCGGAACCTTTCATCGAACTGACCGGTGTGAGTGGCTTCTTCAAGCTTCGCGAGCACGTGCTTGCGGTCTTCGGGGTGGATTAGATCCTCATAGGAAGAAGGATTCTCAAGCAAGGATTGACACGAGCGTCCGGTGATCGCCTCGTAAGCCTCGTTAACGTACAGGGCTCTCTTGGTCTCAGCGTCGATCGTCCAGAAGATCTCCCCAATGTTCGTCGCCATCTGCTGGAACCACTCATCACTTGCGCGATGCTCTCCGAGTGCCCGGATCAAGTATCGTGTGCCGAGGAAAAGCACAGTACAGAAGGCCACTGCCACCGCCACCATCAGCGGCGGAGACACGTCGACTCCTTGAAGTTTGTCGCGAAGTACCAATAGGAGGAGAACGACTGCGACTACGGCGAAAAGTATCGAAGTGGCCCGCCAGCCAGAACGCGACATCTGTCTGAGAGGAAGTTCGGGGCGAGGTGGATCAGCTTGCTGCATGAAAGTACCGCAAGACTTGCGTTCGGGTTTGCGCTGGCCATCGGTTTCCAGACGGCCAGGAGCCAGCGATAAGTTTACCCGGCTTTCATTTTCGGCGGATACTACGCGCGTACATTCGGCTCCGTCAAGGAAGAGGCTAACCTTCAGTTGATACCACCCGACAGATTTATGCGTACACTCTGGTACCGGGAACGTTGACAATGAATCAGATTCCGGTGTTCTGCCCTCGTTCTCAAGGCGAATCGCCGTGCACCTTCAGCGCACCGTTTTCCAGATGCGCAAATTTTGGCATCAAAGCCAGGACCCTCGTTAAAGTTTCTACGGGAGATACGTTAAGAGCCCGAGAAATCTCTATGACGGCCGTCAACGTTGGAGTGTGTTTCCGGCGCTCAAGAGCTCCAATGTACTTCTCCTCGTAGCCGCTCTTCTCACCGACCTTGCCTTGCTTCATTTTGGCCTCTTTCCGAAGCTCTACGAGTACCCGCGCAAAGGCGGCCCTTACGACGGGTTCTTTTGGGTGCCGAGGCTCTTTGCCGCCCGATTTCATAGGCGGCTAGATAATTACGCTTTACCAACTATAGTTCCACCAAGTATACTATCCTTTTTCGGGTGTCTCACAATAAGGCAGATACAGCGGATCAACGCAGCGAACGTGCGTCCCGCCTGCGATATCGGTTGCGAGGGAGTAGTTTTTCGACCAGCGCGACGAGATCTGCTCCCGAAATGTGCAGAGCATCCGCCAGTTCCAGAATCGTTGTCAACGATGGGCTATATTTTCCGCGTTCAAGGAGGCTAATGTATTTAGGGTGGTAGCCGCTCTCGAATGCGAGGGCTTCTTGGGTCAGGTTGCGTTCTTGCCTCAACTGAAAGAGAGCGCGCGCGAATGCGCGCTTTTCCCAAGAGCCGAGTTTGTCTCCAGCCGCCATGGGCAGCATGGAGTGTGCTTTCTGTCAGTGAATAGTTCCACCAAGTATAGTATCCATTTTAAATGGAAGCTCCTTCGACACTACTGAGGCTTTCGCCCAAGAAATCTGACATTGAACATTAAATGGTGGCGGGATGACGGGTAACAACCAAAGCGGAAAATCAATCATTTCAAGGAAAGTCGAAGGCAGCATCTGGGCTGACCACGCCGACTGGCGTAAGAATTGGGAGGAGGACTTGGATAATTATTTTGTCACAGCCCGACTCCCGTTGCCGCTA
>CAVUUK010000012.1:0-558985 GCA_963744625.1 uncultured Acidobacteriaceae bacterium | reverse complement strand
GTTTTGAACAGCCGCAACTCAGTGGACGCAAAGCGGGGTTATCGTCACGCCATCGATGAGTTCGTTGACTGGTATTGTTCGGAACCGCGCTTGGCCTTCAACAGGATCGTCGTTATCGCTCTCATCTTGAATCCCGTCAACTCGCCCCCGGCACCAGCGGTCCAATCGCGGCCCCATGTTGGTAGAGAAGCTCCCCGTTCGCTGAAGCTGCCACGAGGATTCGCGTACAAAGCGACCAGCGGCTCCGACAGCTACGACGCCTTTCCCGATGGAAAGAAATTCCTAACCAACAACATGAATACCGAAGAGACCCCAGCCCCGCTCAGCCTGGTCCTCAACTGGTCAGCGGAGTTAAGGAAATAGCTTTCCATCTCCGCGAGTGGTAGACGACATCCTCCGGGATAAAAAGTTCGAAGTTTCCGTTCAACTGCGGCATAACTGGGCCTTTTCCCCTTTTCCACCCCAGTGAAACGCATGCGCCGGCTCATTTTGCAGGGAATCATATAATATGATAATATGATTCTATGCCCAAAACGATCATCACCGTGACAGAGGCGGCGCGCAATTTCGCCGATTGTGTCAACCGCGCCCACTATCAAAACATCACCTTTGTGCTCCTCAAGAACGGAGCCCCTTTCGCCCGCTTGGTGCCGGACCGCCAGCAAGTCTGCACCGGCCGCGATCTGGCTCGGGTGCTGGTCGAAGCCGAATTATCGAACGACGAGGCCAAAGCGTGGCGCCGTGATGTCCAAGCGGCACGCAAGACTCTCAAGCCGCCGGCGGACAAATGGCGATAATTCTCGATGCCGATGTCATCATTCGCGGGGAGAGGGGTACTTTTGACTTCGCGACCTGGACGGCGTCGCGGCCGAATGATTTGTTTGAAGTTGCGGCGATCACAGTAGCGGAGCTCTGGCACGGGGTGGAACGTGCGGTCGAACCGCACAAGTCCAAACGTCGAAAATACCTCGAGACCATTGTGGCGGCGCTACCGGTTATTCCCTACACGGAACAAACGGCGTATGAACATGCGCGCATCTGGGCGGAGCTGCAGTCGGTCGGCAAAATGATCGGTTCTTACGACCTAATCGTGGCGGCAACCGCCCTGGAACGGGGTAGGCAGGTGGCCACATTCAACAAACGGCACTTTTCTCTGGTTAGAGGATTGCACATAATCGAACCAACATAGTTTCGCTGGCGGCGCCTTGTGAGCTCGCTCAAAAATTCGAAATTCTCACAATCCATTCGAAGCTCATCGTCTTCGTCATGTCGCCGTCCCGGATTTTCGCTGGGCGTCTTCAAAAATTGCTTTCGTGGTGTGGCAAAACATGGCTGAATTTTTTCCCCACTTCCTTGCTGGCAGCGCGACTCTGAGGAAAAACGGAGATTTGTGTTTCATGCTGAAACCCCACCGGATCCTTTCAGCCAAGATTCTTGGCGTCCGTGACAATTCCTTGAGATAGGAGTGCCTGTCGCCGAGGTCTGTGACGCGCCGCACGAACTTCTTCGTCAAGGCTCAACTCGCCAAGGGGGGCTCATTTCGGATTGACCTACGTGCTATCATCCGCTCGGTGCTCCCTTCCTGCTTCACCGATTCCGCACCTAAGGAGGAGCAATGCACTGGTATTTCTACGTCGCCTATTTTTTCGCGGGCGCTTTCCTCGCCAATGCCGTTCCGCACTTCGTTAGCGGCATTTCCGGACGATCATTTCCAACCCCGTTCGCATCTCCGCCCGGTCGCGGACTGTCCTCGCCGCTGGTGAATGTGCTCTGGGGCACTTTCAACGCAGTGGTTGGATACTTTCTTGTGTGTCATGTCGGCGAGTTTCACATCCGCCGTATCTTTGATGTGCTTGTGTTTGGAGCAGGGAGCCTGCTGATGGCGATGATGCTGGCGCGGGCGTTCGGTCGTCTTGATTCGGGTAGCCGATAACTTGCTCCAGTGCGCTGGGTTCCGGTTGGGGGGAGGAATTCAGGGCGGATTATCAGCAATCGCTGACGCTGAAGTCAAGAGGACAAGAGAGGGACACATTCATGCTGCTCTGCCCACGCCTTCGGCATTGAAAACAGTTTCTACGTTGATTCGGAGCGACTCCACAGCCCTGCCTGTCTGTGCCAATCGGGTCATCGACTCGATAATAAGGCTCAACTCGGTGGCCGGAATTTCACGCACCTTGGCGATGAGTTCCAGATTGTACTTGACCGTTTTCGCTCCGTCTGCGTCTAACTGTGTCTTCTGGCTCCGCAGCGTCCCTCCCACTATCCGGAAAAGATTGATAAGGGAATGGCTCCCGCAAACCGTGCATGCATCATGCGGGCTGTTGGTGATGGTTTCACAATCAACGCAAAACACGGCATTGAGGAGGGGAACTGCGCTCAAATCTTTTTCCGTATCGGCCGCTGTGTTCATATCTGACCTCTAATCAAGAGATGCTCACAGGCCGCGCTCAGTTTTCTGTTTTTAATTTCGGGTTCGCAGCCGTCTGTATGAATGCATAAGTGAAATGAAGAAGGGTTCTCGAAGCGGCTACGATGCTGAGAGTGGCGAGGAAAGCGCCAGCTCAGAAAGCGCACTCGGAGAACCCTATGAACAGCCTTCACTATATCGGATTCGACATTCACAAAAAAGCCATCAGTTTCTGCGTCAAGACCGCTGCGGGCGAGATCGTGGAAGAAGGCAGGGTGCTGGCGCAACGCGAGGTCTTGCGGCAATGGGCCTCAGTCCGTCCGCAACCGTGGCGTGGAGCGATGGAAGCAACCCTATTCAGCGCTTGGATCTACGACACGCTGAAACCCTACGGCGAGCAATTGGAGATGGCGCATCCGGCCAAGATGAAAGCCATCAGCGCGGGCAAGAAGAAGAGCGATACCATCGACGCGCGCACCATCGCCGACCTGGTGCGCTGCAACCTACTGCCGGCCTGCTATGTGGCTCCGCCGCGGATTCGCGAACTGCGCCGCCTGCTGCGCTATCGCAGCCTGGTGGTGAGCGAAGCGGTGCGCATGAAGAACAAGATGGCCGGGCTGCTGATGGAAACTGGCGCCCTCTACGTGAAGGAGAAGTTACACCGCAAGAAATACTTCGCCAGTCTGCTGGAAGATCTCGAGGAGGTGCCGGAATCGGTAATCGATCTGCTGCGTTTGAGCCGCGGCGCGCTGGAGATGTTCGAGAGCACGCAGAAGCGGTTGGTCCGCGAGTTACTCGCCGATCCCGAACTGGCAGAACGCGTCGAACGACTGATGACGATTCCAGCGGTCGGAGAAATTACCGCTCTGACCTGGGCCCTGGAGGTCGGCGATCCGCACCGCTTTCGCTCTGGCTCCGATGCCATGAGTTACTGCGGACTGACCGCCGCCTTGAAGTCCTCGGCCGGCAAGCAGCAACGCGGACCGATCTCGAAACAGCGCAACCACTGGCTGCAAACCACACTGATCGAGGCCGCCAAGCTGGCCCCGCGGTGGAATCCGCAACTGGCGGCGCTGCATGCCCGCGAGTTGGAGCGTGGACATCGCAACCGCGCCACCCTGGCCGTGGCGCGCAAACTCGTCACCTATCTGCTGGCCGTCGACAAAAGCCGTCAGCCCTTTCAACTGCGCGTGCCTTTGGAAGAGCCAACCCAAAAGGCTGCCTAAGAAGGGAAAACTTTGAACTCAGCGGCGATCGTCCGGCCGTTCCTCGCCAACTTGGGGACTGGGCAGAGGAGTCTCGACTCCCGATGCTCCTTACCGTCTGTATCGAGGCTGGCCGGAAAACCCTAACTCATACTTCGTGGACCGGGCTCGCGCTCGGTTCCCGCAAATGGATGTCTGGCCAAGCTGCTGCTTTGGCCGCGCTGAACGATCGCTGGCTGTTCGCTAACCTAACCGCCTCATCTCCGCTTCGAGAGCCTTCTCTTCTGAGCGCTCGGAGACCTCCGTCTCCTCTTGACTTTTACTTATCATGGATGTCCCCGGATTTTCGTCCACCCAGTTTCCACTGTGGGCGAGGTTGACAGCGCTGAAGCGACGCTGTCAGCATTGAGCATTATGGCAAGAATTACGACCTACACCGATCAACAGCTTCTCGATTTTTCCAAAGAACATTTGCTCTACGAACTTAACATTTTCCAATGGCTCGTCGATGCGATCCCGAAGACACAAAAGAGTTTCCAGCTGTCGGCCTACTTGGAGTCGTTCACCGTTCACTTGCGCGCGCTGATCGACTTTCTCTACGAACAGCCCCGCTGGGATGGAGATGTCTTCGCCGGTGAGTTCTTTGATTCACCGGGCTCGTGGGCTTCCGGCGCGATTCCTAAGATTCTCGACGACGCTCGAACGCGCATGAACAAAGAAGTCGGTCACATAACCATCGAACGCAAAACTGGCATGGATCCCATAAAGCCGTGGGAAGTCGATAGGCTGTTCAACGAAATACTTCCGGTTTTGAAAACATTTGCGACCAGTGCCTCACCGAAAAAACTCCATGCGGACGTGGTCGCATGGGCCAAATCAGATTCCGCGAAGATGCTCGTGACGGCGGTGTATGCCTCGACGATCTCAACGAACACGTCGTCATCAATCATCTCGTCGGCGTTTCCGCCGACGAAGAAGGTCATTTGATAAAGGCCCCAGCCGGGTGGCCCAGGGTCGCGGCCCGGTTGTGTGAACTGGTGAATGTGGGGACGGGACCTTTCCCCGCCTTTCGCTAGCGATGCGGCACGTGATATTTTGTTATTTCAACTGCCGAATCCGCTCCTGCAGGAATTGCCGCTCTGGTTCCTGTTGGGTTAGCGCCAGCGCCTTCTCATAAGAGGACCGAGCCTCAGCTGGCCTGCCGAGCCTGCGGTACATATCGGCGCGGGCAGAATGTTCCAGGTAATAATTGGCCAATTCGCCCTGTTCCAAGACCGCGTCGATCTGCGCCAGACCGGCCTCTGGACCATCGCGCATGGCAATGGCCACGGCACGATTGAGCTGTACAACTGGCGAAGGCTGAATTCGCAGCAATTGATCGTAAAGCGCAACAATCTGCCGCCAATCGGTCGCGGCGACCGATTCCGCCTCGGCATGAACGGCTGCAATCGCAGCCTGCAGTGTGTAGGAGCCGAAGCGGCGGGACTTCAGGGCTTTCTCCAGCAATGCCACTCCCTCGGCGATCTGCTCCGGTTCCAGAGCGCGCGGTCCTGGTTCTCCAGCAAAATCAGCTCTCCCGTCGGAGAGCTTCTCGCGGCGCGACGGGATTCCTGCAGCAACATCAGGGCAAGCAGCCCGATCACTTCCGAGCCCGGAACTTCCGAGCCGCTGTCTTTCGAGCTAACGCTTTCCGGCTCTGGCCCGAGCTCGGCCAAATGAAGTTCCATCAGCAACCGGCCCAGTCGAATCGCCTCGCCGGTTAGCTCGGCTCGCGTTACTTCCGCTCCCGCCGCAGCTGAATAACCCTCGTTAAAGACGAGATAGATGACCTGAAGCACCGCGCCCAGTCGCTCCGGCAATTCGTCCTGCGTCGGCACCTCGTACGGAATCGGGGTCTCTCGAATCCTTGCCTTTGCGCGCACAATGCGCTGTGCCAGCGTACGCGGAGTGATGAGGAAGGCCTTTGCTATCTCCTCGGTTGTCAGCCCGCACACCTCGCGCAAGGTGAGCGCAACGTGCGCTTCCGGCGCTAGAGACGGATGACAGCACGTAAAAATCAGGCGCAGCCGGTCATCTTCAAGGCAGTCCTGCTCAAGGCCGCCCGCTTCATTATTATTAGATCTTTCCGCCAAACTCGATTGCGCTTCGAGATATCGCACTAGCTCGTCTTGAGACGCATCAAATCTTGCCCGTCGACGCAGCGTATCAATGGCTTTGAATCGGGATGTCGAAATCAACCATGGTCGCGGGTTTCCCGGTACTCCACTCCTCGGCCACAGGCTCAGCGCAGCCGCAAAGGCCTCGTGCATCGCCTCCTCGGCAAGATCAAAATCACCGAGCAAGCGGATCAGAGTTGCCAGGATTCGTCCCGAATCCACGCGATAAAGGGAGTCGAGCAATTCGCGTATCTGCTCGGTGGAACGCTCGGACATGACGACGACCATAGCAAACCAGCTACCCCGAATCAATTTGACAAACGGCGGATCAATGCAAAGTGCCCAGGTCGTGACTCTGAAATCTGGGCAACAGAATCGCTTCCTCGGTCGACACAAAATCGCCAATGATACGCATTGAGCTTCGTACGAGCTCAACCGTTCTCCGTTTTGCTCCCGAGTCGAGCAATCCGGAAACAACGTGTTCGGCTGATCGGCCCTGAGTCGAGCATCGCCCGGTTAAATGCGGTTATTTCCGAAATTCGGCACACAGTTGGCACGCAGCGTATGTCGCGCCGGTGTCGGCCGCCGTGGCGAATGGGGCGGTGTATGTCCGGTCGATTCGAGCGCATGGCATAAAGAACCCGCGGGCAAGAGCAAGTCGAATCCAGTCAATTTTGTTGTGAGCCCAAACCGCCGAGCAAGAGCGACACACTCATTCAGACAATCCAGCTGCACGCCGAGCGTCGTTCCATTCAGCCTCGATCTTTAAATCCGAAATCCACTTCTCGAGATAAGTGTGATCCAGCGAACCCCATCGCATTCTTAATATGCCCGCAACGTCCTCAATATGCCTTTGGGACTGCGCTAGTTTTGCCCATTCGAGCTTCGAGAGAACCACATCTTCAACGCTCGCTACAAAAAGAGGGCTATCTTCCAGATTGGTTTCGCCCAATGGACACTGATACGGACATTGAGATAACCCCTCTTCGGTTCGCGCGGGCAACACTCGGCCCGTTTGCTTTAGTTGCAGCCGGTTTTTCTCATAGCCGCACGCGCCGATGGGTGATTACTGATGATGGAAAGGCGATTTCACTCACCACCGTCCCCCGCTTGTCAAAAATGGGCTGGGGCAAACATGCCTTTCAGGTCGGGAGAGTCTGTCAACATTCTCTTGAAGCAAGCCGAACGACAAAACGAAACCTGCCATTTTTGGCCTCCGCGTCTCCACCGTTAGCCGACAACGATCAATTTCCGCCAAATGTCCGTGCCACAAAAGCAACATGGTCCCCACTCGACTTTGCTTTGGGTCTGCATGAGCATCTCCGCTCGACCATGATGGTTGCCTTAATCAGGCGTCTCACATTCAGTGCCTTCTCACGGCGCACTGTTACACAGACGCTCGGAGGGGCTGGCTTCTCGGCCTTGGCCATGGGAAGAATGATAAGAAAGGTTGCGAGCAAAGGAATAAGCACCGGAATCAAGGCCACCCACGGCAAAGGCTTCGGGACGAAGAGGACAACCAGAATCTCTGCCACCCCGACCAGCAGAACAATCAACATCATCCTCCCTAACCACTTCAGATTCTGGCGATTTATCCGCATGAGTCTCCTCCACGCTGGTATGCTGGCAAATTCTGCACAGTATCCGTGCAAGAGCTTGTCCAATAGATGGATTTTACAGGATAGTTGAGGTTAACCCGGGCCAACGACTGTAAGGGCGACCTCTTCTACCGCGCTGCGTCACTTCCACGTTGCTTCTTGAGTTGCTCGACCACACCTTCCAGATCAGGATAGCCAGCGCCAAAGCTCCGTGTGAACCAGTTCCCACCGCGTTCCGCAATCCTTTTGCCGTCAGCGATCACCTCGAACTGACCAATCTTGCCAGGCGTCAGGACAGCTTCAATATTGAGCTGCTCTTTGATGAGGATCACGAGACTCGTGACCTTTGCCTTGTTGTTTTGTCACGTCGGGCAGTGAACGATCTCGACCTTCATCTGTTCCCCAGTCCGCTTCCGATGGCCAGCGCAATTTTATCCGATAGTTGGTGAAATCGGGCCTGTTCTCGTCAACCAAGAGCGTCCCACGATTTGAGGATGTTTGTAAACGAATGAAACCTGACCTCCCTGCTTGCGCATCGGTGCTGGTTCGGAATCCCGTACCGTAAGGGGCGATCCGGATGAAAAGCGTTGCACCTTGACACGAAAAGTAATGGACGGGGATAATCGCGGCCTGCTGTTGGGTCAAAAGGGAAATCCCAGGTTAGCACAATCGCCCGTTTTCAAAGTCAATCAGGAGGTTCCGATGAAAAGGATTGCGATCTCATGTGCTGATTGCTGGCTGCAGGCGGCAATCGTGCTTTTGCTGGCGTCTGCCTCGGCAGCCCAGTACACGCCGGTTGGGCTGTACAACTATCCAAACACGGACAACAATACCTCGAGGATCACCGCTAGTAGCTTCCTGGCGCAAGGACCGGACGGCGAGTTTTACGACACCGACTGGTCCAACGGGGAATACAATTCCGGCAGTGTCTACACCATTTCGCTCTCGGGTGACTATCAACTGCTCTACAGCTTCTGCGCCGAGGGAGGAAACTGCCTGGTGACCGGGTCGAATCCGGACGGCGGGGTCACGCTGGGTTCGGACGGAAATTTTTAAGGAACCACCTTTGGTGGCGGCGCCAGCAACTCTGGAACAGTTTTTAAGATTACCCCCGCCGGAAAGCTGACCACTCTTTACAGCTTTCCCAGTGACACCACAGAAGGAGTCAGTCCGGTTTTCCCCGTCTTTGAAGCCACAAATGCTGATTTCTATGGCGTCACCCCTGCAGGCGGCGCCAACGGCAACGGTGTGTTTTTCAGAATTACCAGCGCGGGCAAGTATGCTCTGTTGGCGTCGTTCCACTCTAGCCGTCAACGGCTCTAACCCCAATCTTCCGGTAGAGGGCACCGACGGAAAATTCTATGGGGACCACGCATAACGGCGGGCCCAATTCTGCATGCTGCGGCACCGTGTACAAGTCTACGGCGGCTGGCAAGGTTACCGTGCTCTACACATTTCCGAGCGGTCAGGGATCTCCGGTCGGACAGTTGGTGCAAGGCGCTGGCGGCAACTTCTGGGGCGTGACCAACGGGGTGCCATTTATTTCCTGTAGGGAACTGTTCAAAGTATCTTCGTCCGGAGACTTTGCGGTAGTTCAGACCTTCGGTGGACAGCCCAACGACTTGTGCAACGCGGTCTCCGGTCTCATCGTCGGCAGCGACGGGTATATGTATGGTGTCACCTCAGCCGGAGGGTCAGCGAACTACGGGGCCATCTACAGGGTCAACCCTTCGACAGGCGACCTCGCTGTGATCTCCAGTTTTTGTTCGGGCCCCACGTGTGTGATTTATGACCCCCAGCCCGTACTCGCGCAGGACACCAACGGCACATTCTACGGAAACACCGCCGGCAGCTCGGACGGCGGCAGCGACTTCTTCAGTCTTGACACGGGGCTAGGACCGTTCGTGCGTACAGAGAGTCAATCGGGCAAGGTGGGAGCCAAGGTCACATTCCTCGGCCAGGATTTCACCGGCGCTACCAAAGTCGAATTTGGTGGAGCTCCTGCGACATTCAAGGTAGTCTCGGATACGGAGCTGACCGCTGTTGTCCCAGCGGCCGCGGTCACCGGCGTGGTTTCAGTTGTTACTTCCGCTGGAACGCTTACCGCCACCAGCAATTTCAAAGTATTGCCAACCATCAAGAGTATCAGTCCCACCAGCGGACCCGTGGGGACGGTCGTCACGATCACAGGAACGGGCCTGACCGGGGCAACCAGCGTCACTGTCGATGGGAAAGCGGCCTCGTTCACAGTCGTTTCCAGCACAGAAATTACGGTGACGGTCCCGAGCGACGCCAAGACCGGCAAGATAACTGTGACAACTGCTGGAGGAACCGCGAGCAGCAAGACCTTTACCGTGACGTAGTTTGCCGTGCCTTATTGAGGAACGGGCCCGGCGGTTTCGGAAAACGCCAGACGAGCTCGCACTTCCCGAAAGATCCGGACGCTCCGGAAGCTTGGCTACCGAGTCGACCTGCTAGGGGATCAGACATGAGGAGCGCGATTTTCGACCCTGCTTCAACAAATGCCAGACACGCGCCGGCACCCTTTGACGGTACAAGGTGGGGTGACGGTCGTACTGCGGCAGACCGGCGATGAATAGCGGCTAAATCGGCCTGGTCACTCGCTACTAGGAAATGACATTCGCCGCCCGCGCGTTACTGCCAAGCATTTCGATATCGGGGATGGATTTGCTTTCGGTCAGAGTGCGTGGCGGGGGCATAGTTCCGTGCTGCAGAAAACTTGCGATCAGGTCGATGGCCACGGGCGCCGTAGGGGGGCTGAGAACAGTGGCTGTCAACAAACGCCGGCGAACCCATTCCTGACCAGTTTTGGGCATGCCGTCGCAGCCGAGAAAGGGAATCTGCAGCCAGGACTGGCGGAGTTCGTGGTCGGACTGCTCAAACGCCTTGCGCGCGCCCATCGCCATGGAATCATCCTGGGCGCAAACCGCCACGATGTCGGTTCCGCGCGATGTGGAAAGAGCAAGCCAGGAGCAAACGGCTTTTTGCGCGCTGGCCTCGGTCCAGCGCGCCTTGACCGGGCGCAGCTGAATATTCTCGGGTTTTGTCGCCAACAAGCCAGTATGCCGGAGGCTGGCTGCCTTGCTGTGACTAGGGCCTTGAATCTCGAGAACGATTCCTCCGCGCGGCAACAGCGCGCTGAGTTGACGTCCCTGGATGCGTCCGATTTCCTCGTGGTCAGCGGCGACCACGAAGGCGGGAATGTGAAAAGCCGACCGCAATTCTGCGATGTACTCTGCATCGCGGCTGAGCACCACCCAACCGATGCCCGCGGCACCTGCGGCACGTGCCACATGAGGAAGAGTAGTGGATCCAGCGGGCTCAAAGATGATCGCGTTGGGACGGGTTTCGGCCGCGGACTGGATGCGCTCGAGCAGTTGCTGACTCTGGATGATACCGTCATCCTGCGCAAAGACGATGTCAAGATCCGCTCCCATCCGGGCGGCCGCCTGGCGAGCACCGTTCACTTGTTCGATTTGGAAATCGTTGCTGTCGTTCGTTACCGAGAGCAGGAGTCGCGGCTTCGTCATATGGGGCCTGTTAGGGTTCAGCAGAATGATAGTGCAAATAGTGCCTGCTGTCGGGTAACGCTGGTAACGGCGGTTCCCGAATGACGGATCAAGGTAGCACTTGTTCCATGACGACCGCCGCGTCTCGCGAACTGGTCAGGCTTTTATTGACCACCCTTCGCTCGCTCCAACTTCCACGGCTTAGGAGCGGGGACGTCGGGCGGAGCGAGTAGACGAAGCTCTGCCTGATCGGTTCCAGTGAGCTTCATATCACATTGAACAGTGTCCTGCGAGGTTTCCTTTATCATGATGTGAAGGGTTCCGCTCGTAAGCCTGGCTTCCACGATAGGGTTGCTGCCCTCGTGTTCCTCCGCACTTGTAAGTTCCCCGTCGCTGTCCACTTGGAAATCGGCATGACTCACGGTTCCGGTCAGTTTGCCTCGTTGCTTCTCCAAATGGATTGTCAGGAAGGTCCTGCCTTTGAATTGTGCGTGCCAAGTGCCAACAAATTGCTGCAGAGCGGCCTCGGCGCCGGTGGGCTGAATGACTTGAATAGAAGCGCCGGACACCCCGAGACACGTTGCGATTAGCAAAGCTAACGTGGCAAGAACCAAAGCCTGTGCCCTTGTCTTGCGCACTCGATTAGCTCTTTCGAGTACATTCATGATGCGATCCTCCAGCGTGTTTGTGTTGAATAGTCCCAGAGCGTATCCGACGTTCGCTGGGAGCTGCTTCGCGGCCATGGCCTGCGCGATGCGCAAAAGGGAGCGGGCGTATTGAGTGTGCGTCGACAGGCATTCTGCGGCGATCTCGTCGCAGGCCAATTCCCGTGTCTGATCGATCCGTGCCTTGATCAGAGCAGCGGCGGGGTGAAACGAGATAGACAATAAGAAAAGCTCGTAAACCAGATTCAAAAGGAAATCGTGCCGGCGGATGTGCGCCAGTTCATGGCTTAGGGTAGAAGAGATCTCATCCTCTGATGCTTGCGACAATAACCATTCCGGCAGCACCAGGACGGGATTGCGGATTCCGAGTGTCGCTGGCCCTCTTCCTTCCAGTGACAACAATATGGGTACGGGTTTCATCCCCAGCCGCGAGTGGCATCGCTCGACCACAGCTCGCATTGCCGGCGGTATCGGCCTCTCGCTTGACCGATGTAGGATTGCCCGCAGTGACCGCCATCCGCAATAGAGGCGAACCGCTCGATAGACAATAAAGGCGAAATAGAGCAGTGCAACCAGCCCGGTGATGAGCGGGCCGAATATTACTGGTTGGCCAGCATGTCGCATTCCTCGCCAAAGTGCCCAAGAAGAAGTGCCGCTGAGGGCCGTTTGTGCCGACCGGACCGCGCCCGCCGCTGCGACGGGATCGGGCCTTGGTTCGTCATGGTTGCGAAAACCACGCAAGCTCGCAAAGGGAAGAGACACAGCAAGCAGCAAGGCCGCGACCCACAAAGCATCCTGATACGAGGAAGGACAACGACGCAGTGCTCGCGAGAGAAGAGATGTGGCTGCCGCGATGACGAATATCATCCACAAAGCGTTCGTCACATACGTGACAACAATCTCATTAATCGGATTCATGGTCTTTTCCCTCCTTGCCGCGCTCGTGCTCTTCTATCAAGCCGCTCAACTCTTGAAGCCTTTTGGGATCGAGTTGGCGGCTTTTGACGAGGCTCATGAGGAGACCGTCCACCGACCCGCCAAAAAGACGATCGACCATGTCGCCGATGGCGTTGCTCGCTGCCTTCTCTCTGGTCAACACTGGCGCATAGTCGTACGCCCTGCCCCGCAATCTTCGCCGTACCCTTCCTTTACGGTGAAGAACATTGAGCATCGTCTGCACCGTGGTGTACGCCAGTTTCGGAGATCCGGTCAGTTTCTCTTGGACTGACTGCACGTTCGAGGGACCGCAGTCCCACAGAACTTTCATGATCTGCAGCTCCAAAGGAGTGAGCTGCTTTTGGGGTTTTCCTCTACCGCCCATCGGATATCTCCTAAAGTATTAGGAGAATAGCCTCAGGAAACTCGGGTTGTCAACTAAAAAGTTAGGAGATACGGCTCAGCGGGCATCATGAGACAGGACTCTGAGAACGACTACGTGATCGTCGAAGTGCTCTGGAACATGATTCACGGCGGAACGCAGCGCGAGGTGGGGATGGTCCGCGGGAGAGAACCATCAAACGGTCACACGCGAGTGGACTTCTCGACTGAGCTGCAGCCGTGTGGAGGGCCGTCGGAAGCAGAAGGGAAGCCGGCTACAAGCGCAGGGCACTGAGCGCGAACAGTTTTGGATGGCTGGCCGTGTCACTTACTTCTTCAATCCCGCCGTGAAGTTCGTAACCACAGTGACCGATGGCTGACCTCTTGCTCAACCCGGTCGAGAAGAAATTTCTTGCCGTCGGGCGAAACATCGTAGAAGACCTGCGGAGCGGACCAACTGTTGACGAGCGTCTGAGCTGCCCCGAATTGCAATGCGCCGCCCGCTTCCTTTACCGGAACCCCAAGAAGATTGAAAGTCGGGTTCATATAGTAGAGTTCTTTGCCGTCATTGCTCCACTTGGGCTGGGTTCCGCCATTGGCCGAGACCTGCCACTTGCCTTGTCCGCCGCCAAAGGGCACCACATACACTTGAATCGTGCCGGATTCACCCGACGTGTAGGCGAGCCAATGGCCGTCGGGAGAAAATTTTCCAGCCGCACCCCGCTCCACGATCAGCGTTGGCTTGCGCTCTCCCTCCAGCGGCAAGGACCAGATCTGCCGGCCTGGGCCACTCGATATGGGCCGGGAATAGAGCAGGTACTTGCCGTCGCGCGACCAATCGACGAGCGCGGGCTGATCGATATCGGTGAGCAAAGTCTCTTCCGCGCCACTGCCGTCCGAGGGTTTGCGGCAGAGGCTAAAGTGACCGTTGCGAGCCGAGGAGTAGGCGATCCATTTGCCATCGGGCGACCAAATGGGGGAAACATTCCCAATCGGTCCAAAGGTGAGTCTGGTGCGGACTCCACGCGCCAGATCGAGCACCCAGATGTCCGTCTCACCGGCATTAAGCTGGAGAGCGACGCGGTCTCCTTTCGGGGAAAGGACCGCTCCTTGCAAGTCGGGGAGATTGTCGGCAATGGTGCTGACCTGCTTTGTGTTGCGATCCATCCAGACCAACTGCAGATCTCCGGAGGCGCCGCTGCCGAAAACCAGCAGGCCATCGTCGGAAGCCGAGGCGTCCATGTGCCATGTGCTGCTGTCGTTCATCACACCCTCGGCCACATTCTGGGGCTCGCCACTCAGCGTTCCAGAAGAAGAATTGAAAGGTTGCGCCATGATTTGGTCGCCGCGCCCAAACAGAAGAAAACCGCTGGCGTAAACGGCATTGAATTGAGAGCGAAACAGCGCACGATTTTCCCGGCCGTCGAGCGATGCGTAATAGAGCGTGTTGTTCGCCGATTTGGAAGGATCGTGGTGAAGCGCGACATAGAGGAAGTGCTTGCCGTCGGGAAGGAAAAACGGCCAGCGATGCGAGGTGTGCAGAGCGGCGTCGACCTTTGTAATTGCAACTGGAGTTCCCCCACTGGCACTGACACGCATGATGGGCGCCGAGGGAGCCGGAGAGAACAGGATTACTCCACCCGGGCCCCAGGCGCCACCGCGACCGAGCGGTACGTCACAAACGATCTGCGCCGAGCCGCCGTCGAGGTCGATGGTTTTGAGCTTACTTTCGGCGAAGAATCCGAGGGAACGCCCGTCGGGCGACCAGAAAGGAAAAATCGCACCGGTAGTGCCTGCGAGCAGCCGCGCATCCAGCCCATTGGTAGGGCGGACCCAGAGCCCGGTGTTGCCGTCAGTGCCAGTAGCCGCAAATGCGAGGGACGAGCCGTCGGGCGAAAGCACCGGCGGGCCTGCCGCATCGCCAGTCAGGTTGAATGTGGTCTTCTCCGGAGGATCAATGACGGCGCGGATAGAGTGCGCAGGCTGAGCCGGATGGTAGAAGAGCACGGCGGCAGCCGCAGTCAGAACCATCGCGGCTACCAGGGCCGTGGCCCATGCAAGACGCTCACGGCTGCGGAACGGAGCAGGAGTCATCGGCGCAGCGACAGGAGACGATTTGTCGGCCGCAATCCACTGCAGCTCCAGCTTGATGTCGTGTGCCGTCTGATAGCGCTCTTCGGGATTTTTCTGCAGGCAAGTCGCGACGACGTGTTCGAAGGCGGGAGGTGTTTGTGGCTTGACCGTGCTGATCGGTGCCGGATCGCTTTCCAGAATAGAAGACGCGAGCGAGATCTGACTCTTGCCCGAGAACGGCCGCTTTCCCGCTGCCATCTCGTAAAGCACGGCGCCGTATGCGAAGATGTCGCTGCGGGCGTCCGCTTCTTTTCCCTCGATCTGCTCGGGCGACATGTACTGGATGGTGCCGATGATGCTGCCTGCCGTCGTTAACGGAGTCAGCGGACTCGGCCCGCTCAACGTAGCTGCGGCAGTGAATGAAGGCGGCGCTGTTCCTGATCCCGAGGGTGCGGCCTGCATGCCCAGCGGTTTGGCCAACCCAAAGTCCATCAGCTTCGCGCCGCCCGGGGTCAGCATGATGTTTCCTGGCTTCAGATCGCGGTGCACAATGCCATTGCGGTGTGCGACTGCCAGCGCTTCGGCCACGGCAATTCCAACCTTCAAGATTTCGTTCAGCGGCATCGCGCCTTTGCGCAATCTTTCCGCCAGAGTTTCACCTTCCAGAAACTCCATCACCAGGTAATCGGTGCCGTTCTGCGATCCGATGTCATAAAGGTGACAGATGTTGGGATGGTTCAGCGAAGAAATGGCTCGTCCCTCCCGCTCCATGCGCTGCTTCAATTCCGGGGAGGAGGAAAGATGAGAAGCCAGAACTTTCACCGCCACGGCGCGGTCAAGGCGGGTGTCGAGGGCGCGGTAAACCTCTCCCATGCCGCCCGCGCCGAGGGGAGACTGGATTTCGTAAGGGCCTAGTTTCGTGCCGGACGTTAGCGTCATGCGTGCGCGCAATTATAGTCTGCTGACAGCCCATCGCAGCAGATGCAACGACTTCGGGCGAGTTCGGCAAGAGACCGGAATCCCCGTATTTCAAGAATGTGCAGTTTTGAGCAGATTTCCAAATTAGCACTGTTGTAAGTTGCTGCCATCGAGCTAGCGGCCCCAAGGTCGCCGGGGTTGTTTGCTCTATATGGTGGCGCGGCTGTAAGGGCTGCGCCATTTTTCGCGTGCCGAGCATGTTCGACAGCTTGGGGGTGAAAGTCTGTTCACATCCTGATGGAGGAGAAGTGATAGCGAAGCGCAAGGGCGTCGTCGTGAGGCGGGGTCTGAAAGAAGCCTGGAGCAAAGGCGCGAGCCGATGAACAACAACCGGATGAGGAGGCCTACGGCAGCGGGCGAATCAAGCTGAGGATTGCGACTAGCAGCAATTACGCACTCTTGTGCGCCTGCGTTTGACAGTCAGTCAGACTTCTCTTCAACCGCGTCAACGGGTGCCTCGATGGTGACATCGACCACCGCACCCTGTTTGAGTCTTACTTTCTCGCCATCAGCATTGTGGAGTGTGTTTTCGACACGAATCTCTCTGTACAAATCGTCAGCCCCTTCTACTGCGATCTGCGCTTTTTCGGGTTCGCTCGGAATGACTGGTTTGACGATCTTTTCCACAAAACCGGGAAGCGTGATGGCTGGTTTTTGGTCGTCAATGTTTTCGGCGTTTTTGAGGTCGTTCACCATGCCGTCCCCTTTCGGGTGAGTACTTGAGCCAAGTTGTAGATGCTGTTTCTTATTGAACCGTTGTCTTCGATTCATTGCCCGTCAACAAAGGTCTGGGCGAGCGACTTTTTGAGGAGTCGGACCTAGTCTAGATTGCTGAGGTTTTTTACAGGGTGTTTAGCCAAGCAAAAATGCCCCGAGTTATTGTGCTAGACTTCCCGGTGCAATTCCGAAGGAGGTTTTGATGCCCAAAGTGCTGCGTTGCGCTGACGTTGTCGGTAGTTGCGATTTCGTGGCAAGGGGTGATTCCGAGCAGGACATTTTGCAGCAAGCCTCTGAACATGCTCGCTCCGCTCACAACATGAAGGAAATCACACCCGAGGTCGCGGAGAAAGTCAAAGCTGCGATTCGGGACGAAGCTGCGTAAGGCGAAGCCTATAAAGCGGCGGGTCACTTCGACTCGCCCTTTTTTATTCCACTTGTCGTCATTGACCCTGTGGCGTGAGTCTCCTATGATTCCCGCCAATGGCGACATCCTCCGAACTTGTTGGTCAGGCCATCTCGCATTATCGCATCGTCGAGAAACTCGGCGGCGGCGGGATCGGTGTGGTGTAAGGCTGTCCGTGGCGCAGTAAACCTGTCCCATGCCGCCCGCGCCGAGGGGGGACTGGATTTCGCAAGGGCCTAGTTTCGTGCCAGACGTTAGCGTCATGCGTGCGCGCAATTATTGTCTGCCGACAGCCCATCGCAGCAGATGCAATGACTGCGGGGTGAGTTCGGCAACCTTCACCTAAAGGGAAGCGTCGTCCGTCATCCGCCCGGTGGAAATCCTTGGAATTCGAAAGGGCACAAGCGGCAGTGCTGGGCGTCCTAGCTCATTTCTTCAATTCAGCCGGCCAATTTGTCAACAAGGTAATGGTTGTGGTCTTGGAGCGGTCCCCGGTGAGCACGGCGAAACGCTGGCCATCAGCGCTCACGTCATATAGCGGTGACGTACGGTCAGGAGGGTTGGGAAAATCCAGCTGAAACAGAGGATGAATAGATTCGACGCCGAATGTCGGTTGGGTATGAAACTGCGCCGCCATCAACCGGTTGTTCATGGTTACATAGAACAATTCCTTGCCGCCGAAACGCGGCAGCCACCCGCCAGTGGTTGAAACCTGGGATTTGGACCCTGACCCCGGAAATGGCACCACGTACACTTCCGGCCGCCCGGTTTCGTAGGAGAAAAAAGTGAGCCACCGCCCGTCAAGAGAAAATCTGCCTTCGTATTCACTGGCCGTCAAAGGAGCCGTCGCCGCCGGTCGAAACGCCGGGCCTCCAGCTAGGGGCAAAATCCAATTCGAGTAAACCCCTTGGTTCGTGGTTAAGTGCATCGAAAGGTATTTCCCGTCGCGCGACCAGTCGATGGGAAGGCCAAATTCATCCGTATCATTTGTATAGAGCGTTTGCTCGGGACGGCTGCCATCCAGCGGCCGCCTCCGGATTGACCACTTCCCATTCTCGCTGACTGCCAATTCCTTACCGTCGGGTGACCAAGTCGGATAACCATCGAATGGTCCAAAGGTGATCCGGGTAGGCGGCCCACCCATCACTGAGTACACCCATAGGTCGTCCGTACCAGACTTCGGGTCCGTCACCGTAACAGCAATAGACTTTCCATCGGGAGAGAACCTGGGCCAGTCATAAAGCGCCAACGGTCCCGGCGTCGCGATGACGTTGCCACTGCGATCGAAGACTTTCAGTTCAGATTCCGCGGAACTTTCGTGATATGCCAGTACGCCATTCGTGGAGACCGAAAAATATCGCGCGTTTCCCAAAGTTTGCGGATCACCTGAGATTTTCCATGTGCGAGCGTCGAACCGGTAACTCAGGATGTGCCCTTCGCGAGAAACGAGGAGGTGATCTGAGGCAAACCGGGGCATCTGCCCCGATACAACGGCCACGCCATCTTGCTCCGGTTTGTCGAGTTCTCCCACTCTGATTTCGGGAGCGGCATTCGATCGAGAGGCTGTGTAAAGGAAATGTTTGCCGTCGGGCAGGAAGAAAGGTTCGTAATGCGAGTGGTCCGTCTCCTTTAGCTTGGTCGCGGGTGAGACTTCTCCGCCGGATGCCGACACTCGATAGATAGGACCAAACAAATCTTTGCAGAACAGGATCGACCCGTCTGAATTCCAGGTGCCGCCGCCGCTCTCGCTGGCTATGCCGTCGGCGATTATTTGCGGGTTCCCTCCGGCAATGCCGATCTTCTTTAACTTGCCGTCGGCAGCGAAGCCAAGCGACTGGCCGTCGAAGGACCAGAACGGCTTGGCAGCGTCTTCAGTCCCATCGAGCACCGTCGCCTGCTGCGCATTCAGCGCACTCAGCCACAACTTGGTTACACCCTGTTCGTCAACGGCGGTGAATGCGAGCATCTTTCCGTCGGGAGAAACAACCACGGGACCAATCTCCAAGCCAGACAGGGGAAACGAAGTTCCCGGCGGCGGCGGGATGTAAGATCGCACTGAAGACGTAGTCGAACGCCCTGGGTTGAAGAAATGACCGATTGCAGCGCCGATCACGAGCAGTGCTATGCCTATCAGCGCCAACCCGGTTCTCTGCGAACCCGAGCGCTGCGTTGGCACCGCCACGGACGGTGAGGCGAGAGAAATGCCCTTCAATTGCAGCCGTACATCGTGCACGGTCTGGAACCGTTCTTCGCGGTCTTTTGCCAAGCACGTGGCAACCAGATAGTCGAGTGCCGCCGGACTGAGAGGTTTGATCTTGCTGATCGCTTCGGGATCTTTTTCCAGAATCGCCGAGGCGACGCTGATCTGGTTCTTTCCCTCAAACGCACGTTTCCCCGTAGCCATCTCATAGAGCACCGCGCCGAAGGCAAAGATATCGGAACGTGCGTCCGCATCTTGGCCTTCGATCTGCTCGGGAGACATATATTGGATCGTCCCTACGACGCTGCCCGCAGTTGTCAGAGGGCTCAACATCGGACTTGCGCTTATGGTTCGTGCCGCCGATAACAGTGGCGCTGACGTTCCGCCCGGTGCGGCCTGCGTCGGCTTCGCCAGGCCGAAGTCCATCAACTTCGCGCCCGATTTCGTCAGCATGATGTTGCCCGGCTTCAGATCGCGGTGCACAATCCCGGCTTTGTGCGCCGTTTCCAGCGCTTCAGCGATTTGCATTCCGATCTTCAACAACTCCGCGAGCGGCATTGCCCCTTTCCGCAGCCGATCGGCCAACGTCTCGCCATCCAGGAATTCCATTACCAGAAAATCGATGCCACCTTGCGAGCCGATGTCATAGAGATGACAGATATGCGGATGGTTCAAGGAAGAGATGGCCCGCGCCTCCCGCTCGAAGCGCTGCTTGAACTCAGGACTGTCAGAAAGATGAATGGGCAGGATCTTGATCGCAACCGTTCGGTCCAAACGCGCGTCGAGTACGCGATAGACCTCTCCCATGCCGCCCGCGCCCAAAGGCGATTGAATTTCATAAGGGCCGAGTTTTGTACCGCAGTGAGAGCCATTCGTGCGCGTAATTATAGCCTGCGTTACATTCCACGAGGATGCGACGCATCGAGAACCCGCAAGAATTCCGTGTACGCGCTGAACAACCGCTGCGCAACGCCGTTTGAAATTCCGTATCAATCTTCCGCGCGATCCGTTCCGCCCACTGAGCAGCTGCTTTGTCCTGCTACACGTCACAGAATTTCGCTGAATTCTGGAACACTTGTTCTCGTCCACTTAATCGCAATGGGCACCCACGAATCAACGGAAGTTTGAGATCATGACGACGTCGCTGGTGCGGTCGCCTTTGGAGAGCAACAACTGCTTGCGGTCGCGCGACCAGGAGAAGTCGAAGATCAGTCCCGAGGTGAAATGGGTGAACTGGTGTGGGTCCCCGCCGGAGAGAGGTTGCTCCCAGATATTGCCCGTGCCATTGCGGGTTAGGACGTACTGGAAAGCCTTGCCATCCCGAGACCAGCGTAGGCTCGCAGAGCCGGCTGGCGTCTGGAACACATGCACGGGAGAGCCGCCCTCGGCTGGGATAACAGCTACTTTTACATGCTTCATGCTCCGCCTTTTTGATTCGCTCGTCTTCGGAGCGGTTGGTCATGCGAAAATTGAGCGGCAACTCGGGCGCGAAATCAACTACATCGTCCCAACACCGAAGGAATTCGGGTCGCGCCGGACGCGGAAGGATGGGTTCCTGGAAAATGTCTGGCACAATAAGCGTGTTTTACTCATAGGTCCGAATGAAGAAGCTAAAGCCGCACGCGGTTGACTGGGCGCAAATCGACCTTTTCCTCGCGAGCGCGGATAAGAAACTCGCCTCGGCTCGCAAAATTCTCGCTTTTGATGAAGAAGCTTGTCTTCAACAAGCCTACGAAGCAAAGCTTCGCTCGGTTCATGATTTAGCCACGGATTCTGTGTTAGACGGGGTCATTCGTGGCTTTACAATATGATCTGATCATCAGGCCGGGCCAGACAGTGACGGATACACGTCTATAACCGCATTATAAAAGGGCGCCCCTCTTGGAGTAGGTTGTGATTATTCGCATCATCACCTACGAAAAGGAGCACCCTTATGAACACTGAAAAGTATATTGGGCTCGACGTTCATCAAGCAACCATCGTGGTTGCAGTGACAGATTCCACCGGCAAGTTAATCATGGAGTCTATCCTCGAGACCGAAGCGGCGACCATTCTTCAGTTCTTTGCCGGCTTGCGCGGAACTTTGTCGGTGACCTTCGAGGAAGGAACCTGGTCGGTGTGGCTTTACGATCTGCTCAACCCTCACGTGGACAAGCTGGTGGTGTGCAATCCGCGGAAGAATGCGCTGCTCAAGGACGGTAACAAAAGTGATCGCATCGATGCCTGCAAATTGGCAGAGCTTTTACGCGGCAATCAGCTCAAGTCGGTTTACCACGGGGAGACGGGCGTGCGCATGTTGCGGGAACTGTCGCGGAGTTATCTGACCATGGTCAAAGACCTGTCGCGGGTCATGAATCGGCTGAAAGCGGTTTATCGCAGCTGGGCGATTCCTTGTGCAGGAAGAGATGTTTATTATCGTCGACATCGGGCTCAATGGCTGGATAAGATTCGGGAAGCCGGGGTGCGGCGTCGAGCCGAACGACTCTATGAGCAACTGGACATGCTGCAAAAGTTACGGCAGCAAGCTCGGCGGGAACTATTAGCGGAGGCTCGCAAGCATGCCATCACCGCCAAGCTGCGACAGATTCCCTGTCTGGGACCGATTCGATCGGCGCTGGCGGTGGCGCTGATTCAGACTCCACATCGTTTTCGCACCAAGCGACAGCTATGGGCCTACAGCGGACTGGCCCTAGAGACCCGCACCAGCGCGGAATATCGCATTGTAGAAGGTCAAGTGCGGCGTTCGAAGAAACTGCTCTGCATTCGGGGCCTGAACAAAGACCATAACCACGATCTGAAAGGTCTATTCAAAGGTGCGGCCACTATGGCCAGTGTGCGTCCTGGACCGTTCCAGGATTTCTACCAGGCGGCGCTGGCCAAAGGCATAAAGCCGACCATGGCGCGTCTCACGCTGGCACGCAAGATTGCAGCCATTACGCTGACTCTATGGAAGAAGGGAGAAAACTTCGACGCAGAAAAACTAAATCGCAAGCCGCTTGAGCGTCTCGGGTGAAGAGCCCTTCCATCTCCGGTGATCTTTTCTGGTGGTGGCCAATCGGTTCTTGAGACGCTCGGGTTCGAGGGTGAGTATGACTAACGCCTGTAGACGGCACGGTGCCGATGGCACCCAGTCTCTGTATAACCCCTATGCCCCCTCGGATAACCCGAAAAAGCACTAGGCCCGGAGCCTCAGATAGACCCATGGTTGACACCGTACAAACAACCACACGGCTTGTTCAGTTTCGAAACTGATCGGCGTCGTCGCTACTAATGAAGGTACAGCTGCTGAGATGGAATAACCCACGGGCAGGACACCGGACGAGCGTCTTCTTGGTGAGAGGGGCTGGATGTCGCGAAATAAACCTGCGCATCCGGCGGAGGGAGAAAAACGTTCTTGACATTCCCTTTTATAGACCAGTCTCTGTATAACCCCTATGCCCCCTCGGATAACCCGAAAAAGCACTAGGCCCGGAGCCTCAGATAGACCCATGGTTGACACCGTACAAACAACCACACGGCTTGTTCAGTTTCGAAACTGATCGGCGTCGTCGCTACTAATGAAGGTACAGCTGCTGAGATGGAATAACCCACGGGCAGGACACCGGACGAGCGTCTTCTTGGTGAGAGGGGCTGGATGTCGCGAAATAAACCTGCGCATCCGGCGGAGGGAGAAAAACGTTCTTGACATTCCCTTTTATAGATCAGGCGACGTCCTGATTCACTGCGAGCCCTTTGACTCCACGTCCGGAACGTGCTACACGTATCATACGTGACATTTGAGGGCGCGGATGACGATTTCACGAGATCACGAGAAGCAGAACGTCACAATAAGTCTGAGTCGGAAGTTGCTCAAGAAGGCTAAGATTCTCGCCGCCCGACGTGAAACTTCGATCAGTGGTCTCCTTGCACAGGAGATCGAGTTCCTCGTTGGCGACGAAGAGGCGTACGACCGCGCCGAACGGCAAGCTATGGCGCTTCTCGAAAAAGGCTTTCATATGGGCGGAATGATCCGAGCGGGTCGGGACGAATTGCATGAGCGATAGGACCTTTGTCGATACGAACGTGTTGATTTATGCTCACGACGTTGATGCGAAGTCGAAGCACGAAGCCGCGAAGATCATTCTTAATGAGCTTTGGAGGGAACGGACTGGCGTTCTCAGCATGCAGGTGCTGCAGGAATTCTACGTGAATGTTACGCGAAAGATTCCACGTCCGATATCTAAAGAATCGGCGCGCTTGGTCGTGAGCAGCTACGCAATCTGGTGCGTCGACGCGACACCCGCTGAAATCTCGACAGCGTTTCGAATCGAGGATGAATCCCAGATCGGATTCTGGGATGCTCTCATTGTCGCATCTGCTCTGAAGAGTGGTGCCAGTCGGATCCTCTCGGAAGACCTGAACGCGGGACAGGTGATCGCGGGTGTGAGTATCGAAAACCCCTTTGCAACTCTCACTTATTTGTAAGCACTGCCCTCTTTTGTGCATCACGCCTTACCCCATGCGACTTTCATCGTGGGCATTGGTTCTCGAGCAGGGAACCGAGCCCTAGATTTGTGCACCTTGGCTGCACATCGGCGTGCAGGCGGATCCGAAGCGACTTTGATTGCTCGATCGGCTGGACAGAGATTTGACGCCGCATACTCGTGGTACTAGGGCAGACTCCGGACAGTTCCCAACTCGCGGAAGACACGGTGATTGGTCAGTTTGCTACTCAAAGCCCCGGAATCGGCTCGCCACTGGGCGGATCGTCGCTAGCCTTAACTTGGGATTACTTCGCGCTTGTCATCTGACGAGTGACGGGCCTTCAAATCACCCGTACCACTGCCAACGTCGCGTCATCGGTCTGATGCCCTTTGGAGAAGTCGTCCATAGAATTGAAGCTCAGATTGACGATATCTCCGGCGTCTTGAGAGCATTGCGTTCCGGGGGCGGCTGCTTTCAATAAGCCTTGAACTCCCCATTCCTTTCCATCCTGATTCGTCGCTTCGATGAGTCCGTCAGTGAACGCAATCGCCAAATCACCGGTTTCGATGTGAACGGAACCCTCTCTATATTCGGAATCTGCGAACAGTCCGACTGGCGCCCCACCGGTTTCGAGGGAGTGCATTGAGCCATCTCGCCGAATAACGACCGGCGGATTATGTCCAGCATTTACATAGCGCAGAATGCGGGCTGAGCTGTCGAATACTCCGTAGAACAACGTTGCATACCGGTCACTGGAGGAGGAGGTATATACCCGATGATTCACGACCTTGAACAGAGCGGCCAAATCGTCCCCGATGAACAGTGCCGCAGTTCGAAGGGAGGACTGCACATTGGCGATCATGAGTGCCGCCGCCAGACCTTTGCCCGAGGCATCTCCAACGACCAGAGCCAGGCAATCGTCTTTAAGCGGGATAAAATCGTAACAATCGCCGCCCAGCGCTCGAACCTGACGGCAGCGGGCGCCGTAGTTGAAGGAATTGCTAACCGTGCGGGGCGCCTGCATGAAGCCCTGCTGCACGTCGCAGGCCAGTACCCAGTCCTGGCTAACGTCCACTACCATTTCGTTAGTCGTCATTCTTGCCTCCACCCATATGTCGTTTCTGGCGGTCCGAAATCGACAACGGGTGGTGAGTTTGGGCCCATGAAATATTTTTGACGAAGATGTAGAGAATGGGAGGACGGTTCCGACTACAGGATGAAGGCGCAGATGGCAAGCGCTATAACGACGAGAACAGGAGCAAATGACATGAAATACATTTTATTGATGTCGGGCACGAGGGCAGGCGTTGAGGGGTATCACGCGTGGCCGAAAAAGGATATCGACGCACACATGGCGGTTCTCCATCGCATCAATCAGGATCTTGCCGAGTCCGGAGAATTTGTCGCCACACAGGGCTTGACCGAACCGAAGGAAGCCAAGGTCGTACGCGGAGAGAAGAACGGCCTCCCAGTCACCGACGGTATTTTCCCGGAATCGAAAGAATTTCTGCTGGGCTACTGGATCGTTGACGTGGCCAACGCCGCGCGCGCTTACGCCATTGCTGGCCGGATTTCCGCGGCGTCCCTAAACATGCCGATTGAGGTGCGGCAGTTCGCAACCCATGAAGCGAAATCCCAATAAAGCAAATGTCGAGAACACTGTCTCGGATCCGACGAAGTGATAGAAGCGCGAAACGACAGGACCGACGAACTCGATAGGAGACGACAATGAAATTCATTTTGATGATGAACACGATGAAGGCTGGCGGCGGTGTCCCGGGCTGGCCCAAGAAGGATCTTCAGGCGCACATCGGCTTTATGATCGGCCTCAATAAAGAGCTCCACGGGCGGGGAGAATTGGTGTCGGCGGAAGGGCTGTCATTTCCCGACCAGGCAAAACTGGTCCGAGCAGGCAAGGATGGCCAGCCCATCACGGACGGTATTTTTCCCGAATCCAAAGAGTTCCTCGCCGGCTTCTGGATCATCGATGTCGACAATCCACAACGAGCCTATGAGATTGCCGCCAGGATATCCGCCGCGCCAGGTCCGGGTGGTGCGCCGTTGAACATGCCGATTGAAGTGCGCCCGGTCATGAGCGGACCGCCGCCGGATATGCTGTAACCGGAGTTCCGATGACCAACAAATGGGATGCGACTTCCGAGCATCTGTTGCGTGGACTTGCGCCTCAGGTGCTCGGCGCCGTCGCCCGTCGTTTCCGGGATTTCTCCTCGGCTGAGGATGCGGTGCAGGAAGCCATGATTGCCGCTTTTACCCAGTGGCCGCAGGAGGGTGTTCCCGAGAATCCCCGCGGCTGGCTGATTCAGGTCGCATCCCGCCGCATGGCGGACCACATGCGCAGCGAAATTGCCCGCCGCGAGAGAGAAACGGCGGTGGCTGCGGAAACGGAAAATTTGACATCCCTCCTCGAGATCGAGGCCGACATGGATCCCGACGACACCCTGATTCTATTATTCATGTGCTGTCATCCCGCGCTCTCTCCGTCCTCGGCTATCGCGCTGACGCTGCGAGCGGTTGGCGGTTTGACCACGACTGAAATCGCCAATGCCTTTCTGGTTCCCGAGGCCACCATGGCGCAGAGGATCAGCCGCGCGAAGCAAACCATTAAGACTTCTCGCGTACCGTTCCGACTTCCTTCTCCGCACGAGCGGACTGGGCGACTACCCGCAGTTCTGCACGTGCTCTATCTGATCTTCAGTGAGGGATATATAAGCAGCATCGGGTTGCATCTGCAACGATTCGACCTGGCGTGCGAAGCGATTCGCCTGACGCGCAACACGAAAACGCTACTCCCCGATAATCCCGAGGTTGCGGGACTTCTGGCGCTGATGCTCTTAACCGACGCGCGTCGCGCCGCCCGAACCGGGCCGGATGAGGAATTGATTCCCTTAGATAAACAAGATCGAACGCTGTGGGATCGCTCGGAGATCTCCGATGGAATTGAACTTCTCACCGCCGCGCTATCGAAGGGGGCAGTGGGCTTGTATCAGATTCAGGCAGCGATTGCCGCCGTTCACGACGAAGCCGAGAGCGCTGACGAGACAGATTGGCCACAGATCCTGGCCTTGTATGAGTTGCTGAAACAAGTCGCGCCCAGTCCCATGGTTACTCTCAATCACGCCATCGCAGCCGCGATGGTGCACGGCCCTGCCAAAGGTCTCGAACTGCTCAGGGCTCTCGACCGCGATCCACGTATCGCCGGTCACTATCGTCTCGACGCGGTTCGCGCCCATTTGTTTGAAAAGATGGGCGATCACGAAGCGGCCATCCAACACTACCGAATTGCGGCTGCGCGGACGACGAGCATGCCGGAAAGGAATTACCTCGTGACGCAAGCAGCACGCCTGGCGGGCGATTAACCGTTCTTGTCGTTGCTACGACAGATTAAGATAGCTATTTCTGTTACTGGAGAATTGGTGAATATATTTCACATCGTTGGGGCTCGTCCCAATTTCATGAAGGTCGCACCCGTCATGAACGCCCTGAATGGACGTTCGAGTGTGGTGCAGACCCTAATCCACACTGGTCAACACTACGACATCAATATGTCTGATGTGTTTCTTCCAGCAATTGGGGTATACCGTCGCCCGACATAAATCTTGCGGTCGGCTCGGGCTCGCACGCAAAACAGACGGCCGAAGTGATGATCCGGCTGGAACCTGTGATGCTCGAACGTCGACCGGACATCGTTCTCGTATATGGCGACGTGAACTCAACTGTCGCGACCGCACTGGTTTGTGCCAAGCTCGGAGTTCGCGTCGGCCACGTCGAAGCCGGGCTGCGCTCGTTCGATCGAACCATGCCCGAGGAGATCAACCGCCTGGTGACCGACCAGCTAGCCGACCTGCTGTTTACGCCGTCGGAAGATGGGGATGAGAATCTTCGCCGAGAGGGAATTGCGGCCCAGAAGATCTTTCGCGTTGGCAACGTAATGATCGACTCGTTGGTGCGCCTGTTGCCATCGACACAGAAGGCCAGTGCCGATCGATTGCCCGACCGGTATGCCCTGGTCACGCTGCACCGACCGGCGAACGTCGATAATAGTGATACGTTGAAGGGAATTCTGGAGTCGCTCCTCGAAGTGAACCGGGATTTGGCGGTGGTATTTCCAGCCCATCCACGAACTCGCAAACGCATTGCCGACTTCGGATTGAATCCTGGGCAGCTGCGCCTGCTCGATCCTCTACCCTATATTGATTTTCTAAGATTGCAATCCAGAGCAACAGTCGTGATCACTGATTCGGGCGGCATTCAAGAGGAGACGACATATCTTCGCATCCCTTGTCTCACGGTTCGCGAGAATACTGAACGCCCGATCACAGTTTCAATGGGGACGAATGTCCTGGTAGGCCGAGATAGGGAAAAGTTGCGCATGGAATTATCGCGTGTGCTCGCCGGGAAAGCGAAGAAGGGAACCGTGCCTCCGCTCTGGGACGGGCACGCAGGAGAACGCGTCGCCGATATTTTGGTCGAGCGACCGACGCAATGAAGGACGTGCACCCGAAGTCGCCTAAGTAGCGCTACCCGATAATGATCAAAGTCCCTCAGCGATTCGAATCTAGCGGGCCAGAGCCAAGTAGTTGCCGTATCCGACGATCACGGTTGATCCGACCAGCAGGAACAGAGAAAGAGTGAGCAATCGCAGGGCGGCAGTGCCAGCGCCTTTCCATTCTCCCAGTCCGATACCCCAGAGCGTGCTGAAGATGATGATGCTGGCCATATGAAGGGTCCAACTGGAGAAGCCGTACTTTCCCATCTGGGTTTCGCCCATGGTGTAGAAGAAAAATTGGAAATACCATGTGGTGCCCGCAAGTACGCAAAGCAGATAGTTGCGCAACATGGGAACAGGGACGGAATTTTCCTTCCTGGAATTGATTCTGTGCGGGAGATGTTCGACCACTTCTCTGCTGGGAGCGTCGAAGGCAGTCTCGATGATGGTTTCGTGAGCCGCCGGCGGGTATTTGTTGGAGGCGTTGGTGAAGTACTGGTATCCAGTTTTGTTTTGGATGTTGAGTGCGAGGCACCAGATGAAGTTTGTGGTGAATCCGCCGACTAGAACAACTACCAGGACGGGCAAGCCCTGCCAAAGTGCCGGTGTGCCATGTTGCATGGTGATCGCCTTGATTGGAGTTCCGGCGGCGAGTCCATAAGCGAAGCAGGCGCTCATTACTCCTGACAAAGTGGCGACGCCTAGTCCTTTCTTCAGGTCGAATTCTTTGATTGCGGCCTTTTGCTGTTCGGGAGACATGGCGCGCTCTTTGTAAAAGCCGCCGAGGCCGGCCATCGCGATTCCGAGCAAACAGACAAGAATGCCAGCGAGAATCACTAGTCCTGATCTGGTTTCGAGGACCTGTGTGCGAAAGACGCCGCTGAAGATTGGGGGCATGATCGTGCCGAACGCGGCGCAGAGTCCAAGGGCTACGGCCATGCCGAGTGAAAGGCCGAGGTAGCGCATGGTCAAACCGAAGGTAAGGCCACCGATGCCCCAGAGAAGACCGAAGAAAAATGACCAAAACAAAATCTTCGGCGGCGTTTGGGCGAGCACGGCCAGCAAGTTTTTCGTGAGCAGAGCAGCGAGGAGCCAAGGGGCGATGATCCAGCTGAAAATGCCGCCGACAAGCCAATAGGTTTCCCATGACCAGCGCTTTACTCCGCGATAGGGAACGTAGAAACTACCGGAGGCGAGACCGCCCAACCAGTGAAAAAAAACTCCTAACGCGGGATTTGGGACCATGAGCTTCCTTGCGTTGAATCAAAGGTGAAAGACTTCTTCGAGCGGTTGCATGGCGCGGTCGGGCAATACGCCTTCGGGTTGAAGAAAGAAGCCAGCCATCTCGCGCTGCCAACGTTCATTCACCTCGCGCTGGGCCATGCCGGTGCGAGCCCGTTCAAAGTCTTCGGTTTCCAGATAGCCGACGAGAAGACCATCGGGGCGAAGAAAAAGTGAGTAGTTGTTCCATCCTGTCTCGCGCAGGGCCGTCTGCATCTCGAGCCACACGGCGCTGTGGCGTGCTTTGTATTCTGCGAGGCGATCGGGTTTGATCTCTAAGACGAAGCAGATGCGCTTCATTCGAATTCTCCTAACGTAAGAAGGCTTCGGGAAGGCCGCCGTCCACGGGGATGATGTGCCCGGTGGTTTTGGCGCTCAGATCGCCGACCAGCCATGCGATCGCAGCGGCGCAATCCTCGGGCAGGATCGGCCTTTTCGTGAGTGTGCGTTGCGCGTAGAAATTTGCCAGCTTGGAGCGCAGATCCTCCGTCGATTCTGATTCAGAGAAGCTGATTTTGTATTTTTCGAGCGATTGAATGACGCGGTCGCGGGGAAACATGGCAGATCCGGTGACGACGGTAGCGGGCGCAATCGCATTGACTCGCACGGTCGGCCCCAACTTTACGGCTAGTTCGTGGACGAGGTGATTGAGCGCCGATTTGCTGACGTCATACGCTTCGCTACCTTTCTTGGGGACGACCGCATTCGCGGAACTGGTGAGGACGATCGACGCGAGGAGATTTTGGTCCTTGAAGACCCAGTCGGTCTGCTCTGCGAGAAGGTAATTTCCTGTCACATTGACTTGAAAGGTCTTTGCCCACTGCGCTTCGGTTAGTTCGCCCTCGGCGGAGGGAACAGGATAGATGGCTGCCGTGTTGATGACGCAGTCGATTCCTCCGAATTGCGAGATGGCGAAGCGGATGGCATCGCCGAGGCTAGCAGCCGAGGCTAAATCAATTTCTGTGCTGGCCACGAACTCGTTGGATGCGAGCGCCCCGGCCTCGCTGGCAACCTGCTTGGCGCCCGACTGGTCGAAATCTGCAATCACGAGATGAGCGCCTCTTCGCGCGAGCAGCAGTGTGGTTTCACGACCGATGCCACTTGCGCCTCCAATCAATAGAACGATCTTTCGGCTGAATTCTGCCTCGGCGGGCATGCGTTGCAGTTTAGCTTCTTCGAGCACCCAGTATTCAATGCGGAAGGCCTCCTTCCGGGGAAGAGCGACGTAGTTGTGGAAGTGGCTGAAGAGCGCTGATTGGTCGGGGCGGCGCGCCTGAGGCAGGGGATGCGAGGCCTCGCTGTCTTCGAGGGCGTTGGCGCCTGCCATCACGTGAATGGCGTTGATGAAAAATTCGGTGGTGATGCGAGCTTCTTTTTTGTTCTTGCCGAAACCGAAGAGACCTAGGCCAGGGACGATCACGACTGATGGATTGGAGTCGCGCAGCTTTGGGGAGTCGGGGCTAGCCCACGCATCGTAATATTTTTTGTAATCGGATCGATACCTTATTACTTGCTCACTGATTCTGGATTTCAGAACTTGCAGCTCATCTCTCGCCGGATCCCATTCGACGAACATCGGACAGACCCGTGTGCGCAGAAAGTGGTCGGGACAACTTGTGCCGAGGGCGCTCAATTCGCGCGACCACTTGGAGTTCGCAAAGGTGAGCGCGTCTTCGTCGTCGGTGTAGTGAGCGATGACACGGCGGTTGGAGGAGAGCAGCCCGCGCAAAGATGGGAGGATACTGGTTGCGATCGTTTTGCGATCGGGCATCGCCGAATGCTGGAGTCCACCGAACAGCAATGCCTTCTTCGTCTGATGCTTCTGAATGAAGTCGCCCATCTGGTCGATGGTCTGAATGCTGTTTAAGTAGCACTCGCGTTGGGTCGTTCCCCAGGTAAACAAGCCATGTCCGCCGAGAATGAGGCCGTCAGCTCCGGGATTGTCTTTCACGGCTTGTTCAATAAGCAGCGCCAGTTCGAATCCGGGACGTTGCCAGGGCAGCCAGACGATCTTACGATCAAATTCTTTGTTGAATTCATTGAGCTTGCGTTTTCCATTCGCGCTCGCGGCCAGAGCGATGGCCCAGTCGGGATGAAGATGATCTACGTGCGGGAAGGGAAGGAACGCGTGAAGAGGAGTGTCAATCGATGCTGCCACACGATTCTCGCCGAAGGCTGACAGCGGATAGTAGCGAACCATCTCATCTTCGTATTGTTCACCACGGTAGAGGGCTTTGAGCTGAAGAAGCCGTTCGAGGTAGAGCATGGCAAAACCGGCTTCGGTGATCGAGGCGAGATCGCCGCCGCTCCCCTTTACGGCGAGCACCCGAACCGGCTGGCCCGTGAATGGGTCAGGAAGCTCTATCTTGGAACTGGTGTTTCCACCGCCGAAATTGGTGATGCGCAGATCCGCGCCCAGCAAATTTGAGCGATAGCGCAGGAGGGCCAGTTGATTGCCGGCCGTCTTTTCGGCTTGCGCGGTATCCCAGAGGTCCTTAAGGTGAATCGTCTCTTTTGTCTCAGGCATAGATGATCTCAGGCATAAATGCTGTCGCAATACTGTTCGAAACGATGTGCGTGCTGATCCCACTTGTCGGTTTCATGCGGTTCGAAAACTTCAGCGGGGAACGAGCGGTCGATGATGGCACGGATTTCCTTTAGCGACGAGGCGCCTCCCGTGGCGAGGATTTGCATGGCAACATTGCCGAGTGCCGTCGCTTCCACGGGGCCGGCAAGAACTCTTCTTCCCGTCGCATCGGCGGTCAGTTGATTCAGCAGGCGATTTTTTGATCCTCCGCCGATGATCTGGATCTGATCGATCGGTCTGGCTATCAATTGCTCGAGATTGTGAAGAACGATGCGGTATTTGAACGCCAGGCTCTCGAGGATTGTCCTCACATAGGCACCGTGCGACTGTGGAATTGCTTGTTGCGTATGTCGGCAGAATTCATCGATGGCCTTCGGCATATCTGGCGGGCAAAAAAAGGATTGGTCATCGGGATCAACAAAATGACGGAACGGTGCTTCGCGCAATGCGAGATCCATGAGTTCGGAGTAACCGCACGAAACGCCCTGCGCCGCCCATGATTGCCTGCAGCATTGCACCATCCAAAGGCCCATTACGTTTTTGAGCAAACGCGTGGTTCCATTGACGCCGCCTTCATTTGTAAAGTTCAGCCGCAATGCGTCGGAGTTGATGATTGGGGAGTCCAGTTCGGCGCCTAGCAGCGACCACGTCCCCGAACTGAGAAAGGCGGTGCCATCGCGAGCGGATATTGCGGCCACGGCCGAGCCAGTGTCGTGACATGCCGGAGCGACGATCGGAGTGCCCGCGAGAGACGGATGCGCTGCGACGGTGGGCAGCAACGTCCCGATCATGGAGCCTGGCTCGACGATCGGAGGCAGCAAATCAACTGGCAGATCGAGTTGCTCCATTAGGCCGGTCGCCCAGGCGCGCGTTCGCGGATCGACCATCTGCGTCGTCGTGGCATTGGTAAATTCGCACACCGCATTGCCAGTTAGCCAGTAATTGAATAGGTCGGGAATCGTCAGTAAATGTTTCGCTTCTTTAAGAACGTCGGAGTTTTGCCGTCGCTCGGCGACGAGTTGATAAAGAGTGTTGATCGGCATGAACTGAATGCCGGTCGCCACGTAGATATCTTCTCTTGGAATCTGCTTGAGGACTTCTTCCATGACGCCTTGGGTACGGGAATCGCGGTAGTGGTACGGTTTGTGCAGCAATTCTCCGCGACCTCCCAGGAGTGCGTAATCCACTCCCCACGCGTCGACCCCGATGCTTGCAAGTTCCGGACGCTCCAACTGAACGAGAACGCTTCGGACTTCGCACCACAGTTTGTCCACATTCCAGTGGAGCGATTGGCCTTGTTGGATGGGTTCATTGGCGAAACGGTGGATCTCCTGTATGCCCAGGATTCCCGACCCAAGATGCGCGAGAACGGCCCGTCCACTTTCGGCGCCGAAATCGAAAGCGAGATAAGCTTTGTCAGGAATGCTGCTAGGCATAGGAAGAGACGTTGGATGAATTTCGAGCGGCACGTTCTCGTGTGATGCGCTCGAGGTATCCGCTTTCACGGAAGGCTTCCATTGGATTTCCGGGTAAACCTTTGGAAGCACGCCATTCGCAAATCAGCGGACGAACATCCGTGGCGAATGCATCTTGCAGGAGAGACTCGGCCCGCACCAGGTCGCAATTTTTCTGCGCGGCCGATAATTCAGAACCGTCGACGAGAGCCGCTTTCGAGAAAAGTTCCTGGGCGATGGTCACGGTTTGGATCATGGCCTCGATTTTGCCCTTGAGATTGTGGCTCTGGTCGACCATATATGCAATGTCGGCGCGCTTGCCAGACTCCCATTCGAAGAAGTGGATCTCGTGGAAAATGCGAAAGACCTGATAGGGATCGATCGATCCGAGCGTCAGATCATCGTCGGCATAACGTCGATCGTTGAAGTGAAAGCCGCCGAGCATCTCCTCTGACAAAAGCCAGGCCACGATTTGCTCGATGTTCTGCGATGCGTAGTGATGTCCGGTATCGACGAGGACGCGGGCTTGAGGGCCGGCAGCGCGTGCCAGAAGCAGCGCCATGCCCCAATCAGCAATATCAGTGTGGTAGAAGGCAGGCTCAAATGGCTTGTATTCGACGAGCAACCGTTGCGTGGCCGAAAGCGCGTCGTGGGATTCTTTGAGGAAAGTTTTGAACCACTCTTTGCGCTGCCGAATATTTGCGGTTCCGGGATAGCTTGAGCCGTCGGCGAACCACATGGAAATGTCCCGGCTATTCAGGCGGCGGGCAATCTCGATGCTGTCTTTGGTGTGTTGCAACGCGCGTTCGCGAATCGCCCGGTCAGGATTGCCGAATGAGCCGTATTTGTATTCCTGATCTTGAAAGACGTTGGGATTGATTGAGCCGGGAAGCACTCCGTAACGATCGGCGAAGCGCTTGATGTCGTCGGTGCTCTTCGCACCCTCGGGGCAATCCCACAGCACATGCAACGCGATCGTTGGGCAGACGCCGGTTAGGCGGTGGACTTCTCCGGCGTCGCTGAACTTCTCTTCGGTTGTGGTGGCAGCCGCCGGTTGTATGAATTTTCCGAAACGCGTGCCGGTGTTGGCAAAGCCCCAGGACGGCAGTTCGATACGAAAGTGGCTTAACGCGTCAAATACTTTTTCACTTTTGCGCGCGTCCATAAGGCCCTCCCTGGCAAGCGGCATTACTGAATCTCATTCGATAATAGTGCTTGCGCAATCTTCACGATATCGTCTCGTGATCCGCGAAAGGCCCAGAGCTGCGAGCGATCCTCCATCTGGCGCAGGCCGGTGTTTCCGCCGATGGCAGGAGCATGATATTCCATTTCGCTGAACATTCCCCAGCGGCTGTTCACGCTGCAAGCTTGCGTGGAATAGCCACGATCGTCGGGGTCGGTCCAGGGCACGTCGGCATACTCGCCGGACGGGTTGACGCAAAAATTCCGAATAATCAGCGCGTGCTTGTTGCCTGCGGGATAGATGTAGCCGATACGGCCGGTGGTCGCCATGGAGCGTAACCCGATCTTGTGCTCGCCAGCCGCGCGCATCTTGAAGCGCACCAGTCGATCGCCGACAGTGAGTTCGTCGGGAGGCGCGTCAACCAGGCCAAAATAGATCTTCGGATCGGTCCTGGAATAAGTCGGGATAAAGAGTTCGCCCTGATGTGGCATTTGCGTGAGGCTCCAGAGTCCAATCAGGGGAGCGTCACTCGAATTTGAGTCGACAATTCTCAAAGACGTCAGCAGGGTGTGGCCGGCATATTCCACGGCTCCGGTCTTGATTGCGGCATCGTAGCGCAGCGGATTCAGTGCAGCCGCAACTGATTTTGTAATCTCCAGAGTCACACGCTTCTTCGATCGAAAAGCCTCGACGGTCAGTCGATTTGTCAGTTTGATTCCGTCGGCGGTTTTGATGAGTTCATAGTTGCCGGGATCGAGGCTGCGGGGCTGCCAATATCCTGCAATATCGATGTTGGGAAATTTTGGGAAAAAGAAATCAAGTTCGGGCGCAAGCCATGTTCTGTCTCCTCCGGAATTTTGCCAGTCGTCGCTCGCGTAGTAAGCGCGGGCTGTCTCGACGCTGTCCAGCGCGGAATTCGTCCAAAGGAAATTTTGCTCGTTGCCAGGAGCGTAGACCCCCAGGATCCGGCCTCCGTAAGGCAAAATGAGCAGTTGCGTGCCGTCCTCGGTTTGATGGAGTTCGGTCGATTTGCCGACTGTTTTCAGGGTTGCGATGAGATCAGAGAGCATCTTTTCTGCCGCCTAAATGCCTGGGATATAACCTTTGCCGAATGTGTTGGTGGATTCTTTTCTGAAATCAGACACCAGAGACATAAGCGCGGTGGTTCCTCCGTCAGCCACGATCGTTTGACCGACGATGAAGGACGCGTCATCGGAACACAAGAAAGCGGCGAGCCTGGCGATGTCCAAAGGCTCGCCGCAGCGGGCAACCGGGATTGCTTTGTATCCAGTCTCGGCCGCCAATTCCTCGGTAAAGCCTGGAATGCACTTGAAATAATTTTCGACGGTTATCCATCCGGGTGCGATTGCATTTACCCGAATGCCTTTATAAGCAAGCTCTACGGCCAGTGACCGGGTGTAGGCAATGATTGCTCCCTTGGTCGCAGCATAGACGCTGTGTTCGGGCACGCCTTGCAGGCCGTGCACGGAGGACATATTGCAGATGACGCCGCCTCCAAGCTGCAACATGTTTTCGACTACTTTCTGGGTTAGGAAGAATTGTCCGCGAAAGTTGATGTGAAACATCTTGTCGAATTGTTCCGGGGTGACTTTAAGAAACGGACGGTTCATGGTGACGCCGGCATTATTGACTAGGCAATTCACGCCGCCGAGAAATTCGCTGGCTTGGTCGGCGAGGCGTGAGACTTGGTCGAGCGTGTCAAAGTCCGCTTGAAACGCCGCCGACTTCCGTCCCAGCGACTGCACTTCCTCGACCGCCGCTTTGACGCCCGAATCGCTTTGCACGTAGTGGAAGACCACGTCGGCGCCCTGGCGGGCAAACTCAAGACCAATCTCGTGTCCGATGCCAGTATCAGAGCCGGTAACGAGAGCCTTCTTTCCTTGCAGTCGTAGTCCTTGCGGCATTGAGCACCAACCGACCTGTGAATTTGGTTTCTGCTGGGTAGAAAGCGTTTGCGTGGACAGCAAACGGTTCGCCTTCTGCATTACGATAACACCCGAAGACGACGCCTCGCGGCCCGATCATGGCATCGCACACTCTACGACTCGGATGTCAATATTGTCAACAATAATGTTGACTATAGCGCGGCCCCAGGGAGATAATGCGTGGTCGCGCTGCCGCAAAGTTCCTACCTATGAAAATTACTGCCGTCGAAACGATCTACCTCCCTCGTGGGATTACCGTTCACGCGGGTGCCATCACGTATCTTTGGGTGCGCATTCACACCGATGAGGGGCTTATCGGCTTGGGAGAAACCTATCCAAACGCCGAGGTGGAAGCAGCGGTCGTGCATTCGCGGTTGGCCGCTGTGTTGCTGGGGAAAGATCCCAGTGCCATTGATCGCTTGTGGGCTGATATGTTTCTCGCTGTGTCGTACAGCGGCTGGGGCGGCGCGGAAATGCGGGCAATCAGCGCGGTCGACATCGCGCTCTGGGATTTGCTCGGTAAGGCCACTGGCCAGCCGATTTACAAGTTGCTGGGCGGCGCGTCACGGCAATCCATACGCATCTACAACACCTGTTATGACCGTGTGGACTTCAACCAGGAACCGGCAAAGCTTGCTGGTGAACTTCTTCAAAGCAACATCAAGGCCATGAAGATCTGGCCGTTTGATTCGATTGCCAGGGAAACCTCCGGAAATCATATTTCCGCGGAGCAACTGCGCCGCGCAATCGAACCGCTGCGACTGATTCGCGAGAAATTGGGAGACTCGATCGATGTTGCAATCGAGTTTCACGGATTCTGGAATCTGCCATCGGCGATCAAGATCGCCGCCGCTTTAGAAGCGTACAAACCAATGTGGCTGGAAGAAATGCTGCCGCAGGACAATCTGGCGGCTTATGCGGAACTGGCGCGCTCCACCGATATACCGCTTTGTCTCAGCGAGAGGCTGATGACGCGCTGGGGATTTCGCGAACTTCTGGAAAATCGGGCCGCCAGCATTATCATGCCAGACATCGCATGGTGTGGAGGGATCTCCGAGGGCAAGAAGATCGCCACGATGGCTGAGACGTACTATCTGCCCGTCGCACCCCATAATTGCGGTGGCCCGATCCTACATTTCGCCACGGCTCACTTCTCGGCCAATGCTACGAACCTCTATATTATGGAGACCGTCCGCCGACACTACAGCGAAGAGTATGACGGACTGGTTACGCAGAAGCTGGTTGCGGCACCAAACGGCGATCTCCCGCTTCCTCCAGGACCTGGCCTAGGCGTCGATCTGAGCCCGGAAGTGCTTACTCGCAAGGATGCGATTGTAAAGCGGTCATCTCTTTAGGGATTGTCCGCAAGGCCTCTTAACCACAGTGAGTAGGACGCGCTAGGCCGGTTTGTCGGGTTCATCGGTCAGGGTCGCGAGCAGCGTGCCAACCGGTACTTTGAGTCCTAGTTCGACTTGAATCGCTCCCAGATAGCCCTTACCCATCGACTCAACTTCCATTTCGATCTTATCGGTCTCGACTGTAAACAACGCCTCGCCTTTCTCGACGTACTCGCCCGGCTTCTTGAGCCAGCTCGTTACGGAACCTTCCTCCATGGTGAGGCCAAGTTGTGGCATGACAATTTTGTAGGACATCTTTAGGACTTTCTCCTTGCTCTGCTCATCACGTCTTTTACCTCGCTGACGATGCGGTCGACGGACGGAATCATTTGATTTTCCAGAACCGGACTAAACGGATTCGGGACCGGCAACGAACAAATTCGCTTGGGAGTGACTGTCAAGTCGTCCAAGCAATCCTCGACAGCGATGGCCAGAAGTTCCCCCGCAAAACTGCAGTAGGAAGGAGACTCGTCAATCACCACGAGCCTTCCAGTCTTTTTGATGGAGTTAGTAATCTTCTGTCGATCCAGGGGGACGATCGTGCGCGGATCGATGACTTCAGCCAAAATGCCATCCCTCGCTAGGATTTCCGCGGCTTTTGCCGCCAGATCCACCATACGGGACATCGCCACGATGGTCAGATCCGTGCCCTCACGCACGATCCGGGCGTCTCCGAACGGGATTAGATAGCCTTCTTCCGGAACAACGCTTTTGGTGTTATAGAGATACTTATGCTCAATCAACGCGACCGGACCAGGATCTCGAAGCGCAGTTTTAAAAAGGCCTTTCAGATCGTAAGGAGTGGCTGGAAGCGCTACTTTTAATCCTGGCGTGTTGGCAAACCAGTTATAGAAAGTGTGTGAATGGTGCGCTCCGGCGTTACGGACGGCGCCCATAGCTCCCCGAATCACAACGGGCGCTTTGATCTTCCCGTTCGACATATATGAAATGTTGGCGGCCTGCTGGACGATCTGAGTGATCGCTTCGAGAGCGAAATCAAGAAAGACCTCGTCAACCACCGTGCGCGTGCCGGCCATGGCGGCACCAATCGCCACGCCGGTGGCTCCTAGTTCGCAGATACCGGTGTCGCGCAGACGCTCATCGCCAAACTCTTTCCAGAGTCCCCGAGTCTGGCGAAAGTTTCCGCCGCGGGGGCCAATGCCTTGCCCGATATAGACGATGCTGGCGTCTCTCGCCATTTCTTCGCGGAGAGCTTCCACTCCCGCATCCGCATAAGTAATCACTCGGCCTTGTTCTGACATGCTTTCTCCTCAACTAAAACACGTGATCGTAAACGGAGGTTGCGGATGGTTCTGAACTGCCCTCCGCGAATTCGACGGCTTGATCGATCAGTTGCTCAACCTCCTGATCAACCGCTTGCAGCGTCTTTTCGTCCGCCGCACCCGATTCGAGCAGCCGCGCACGAGCCAGCTTCACGGGATCCTTCTGCTTCCACTGCTGCACTTCATCACGGGTTCGATAGTCCGTACCGGGATCGCCCTCGTGGTGACCGACGTAGCGATAGGTCTTGCATTCGATCAAGGTTGGTCCGTTGCCCTCCCGAGCCTTTCGGATTGCCGCTTGCGCAGCATCATGAACCGCGACTACATCCTGGCCGTCGACTGCGAGGCCAATCATCCCGTAGGCAGCAGCCCGGTTGGCGACGCTTGTATTCTTGGTCGCGCGCAAGAAGGCCATTTCTGTCGCGTATAAGTTGTTTTCGCAGACGTACACTACCGGAAGATTCCAAACCGCACCTAGATTGACGGCCTCGTGAAACGAACCGCTGTTGACCGCACCGTCACCAAAAAAACAAACAACGACCTGTCCGTTCTTCTTTAGCTTTGCGCTAAGCGCGGCGCCGGTCGCGAGCGGAATGGGGGCTCCCACAATTCCGTTTGTGCCCATGAATCCGTACTCGGGAGCGTACATGTGCATGCTGCCGCCGCGCCCGCCCGAACTTCCCGTTACCTTTCCCCAAAGTTCCGCGAGCACAACGCGGGCGGGGACACCTTTCGCGAGTGCATGACCGTGACCGCGATGGGTGCTGAAGATCATGTCCGGCGTTTCGAGATTGGAACAGACGCCAACCGCGACCGCTTCTTCGCCGACGTACAAGTGAACGAACCCGGGAAGCCTTCCGTTGCGATATAGTTCTTGGACCTTGAGCTCAAACAAGCGTAGTTCGAGCATCTTCTTGTAGTAGTCTAATAGCGGCTTCTGCGAGATCTGCTCGGTCAGAACTCGTTCCGACATAATGAAAGCCTCCCGAACGTATTACGACAGCGGAAATTTCTGCGGAGCATGCTCGCGCTGCGAGCGGTAAACAGCTGTGAACAATTCCACGACCCGGCGCCCTGCTTCGGCGTCAGCCATCGGTTCTCGATCGTCGAGAACTGCGTCGAGAAAATCGGCAAGTTGCACCTGGTGGTAATGAGTCATCACATTCCAGGGTCGCGAACGGTCTTCTCGATTCCATTTTTCGAGACACTTTTCTTCTCCCGGCACTGTCCAGATATCGTTGAACGGAGGATCCATTTTCTCCGTGACGCCGGAAATGAATGGCGACCCGCTATCGGTCTCTGCTCCTACTGACGCGCCGGAGGCGCCATGAATGTGAATCTTCCCCCACAGTCCAGGGCGTTGCGAATTGCTCAGGACAATTGAGCCCATCCCCCCGTTTTTGAAGCGGACCGACGCAATCACCGTATCGTCGACCTCTATGCCGGGATGGTTATAAGTGTCCCAGTAGCCATGTAATTCGACGGCGGGACCCATGAACCAGCTCATCAGGTCGAGATAATGGGGAGCCTGACTTACCACGACTCCTCCGCCTTCGCCCGCCCACGTTCCACGCCAGGGATCGGAAAGATAGTATGCAGGCTCGCGCCAGCCGAGCATCGTCACGATGGCGAGCACAGGTTTGCCGAGCTTGCCGGCATCAATTGCTTCTTTCATGCGCAGCACGGGCTCGTACCATCGGCGCTGACTGATCACACCTAGCTTGATCCCAGCGGCGCGGGCGGCTGCAATTGCGCGATCACAAGACGCGAGATCGATGGCCAGCGGCTTTTCTGAGATCGCGTGCACACCGGCGGCAGCGGCGATTTCGACGGCTGCCGGATGCTGCGTGTGCTGCGTACAGATCGACAGTACATCGACTTTTTCACGCTTCAACATTTCCGCGAGATCGGTGTAGGGGTTGACGTGAAGTTTCTCAGCGAAGACTTGCGCACGTTCTGGAGCAACATCGCACACCGCAACCAATTCCGAATTGGACAGGGATTGATACGCCAGAGCATGAGTTCCGGCGACCTTGCCGCATCCGACAATGGCGGTCTTCAGACGAGTTGAACGTGTATTATGCATTGTCGCGAGTTACTGTTAGGAAATAGAACTACCATCCGATTCGCCTGGTCTGTGCCGCAACTCCACCAAAAAGCCGAGTAACTTATGGGTGTCTAGGAGTGCCCAACGGGTTCCGGGGCGAATGCCGGTACCGGACTGAAGCACGGTTACTCCGGACTTTGACAGCTCATGAATCACGGGATCGATATCAGGGACCTCAAACAGCACGTGGTGAATCCCACCGCCAGTTTGATCGAGGAAATCTTTGTAGCCACTATGGCCTTCGAGAGGTTGAATCAGCTCAACTTCGATGTCGCCCAGTTGGACGAAGGCTTGCTTGATTCGAATATTTTCTTCGACCCCATGATAGTAGTACTCGGAGTCGGGTCGATCGGGCCATTCTATGAAGCGAAAAGGGCCAATACCGAACAGGGATGTCAGTAGCCGCGTCGTATGATCCCGATCGGCAACAACGATTCCGATCTGAACGAGCCGCTTGAGTCGTACTCCCGCGGGAAGGGAAGACGTCAAGCTCGATGTTATGTTGTCTTTCAAAGTCATCGAGCCAGATAACCTCCGTCCACCGGAAGGACCACGCCAGTCACCATCGATGAGGCGTCTGAGGCCAGGAACAGAGCCGGCCCAACGATCTCGTCCGGTTCGCCTACGCGGCCGAGCGGAATATTCGATACCCAGGTTTGCATGAGCTTCTTTGGGTCGAATTGTGGTTCGGCCATAACATCCTTTAGTCCGGGTGTCATGAACTGGCAGGGAGCAATGGCATTGACGCGGATTCCGCGGTCGGCCCATTCGAGAGCGAGCTGCTTGGTCATGGCGTTCACTCCGCCTTTGCTGGCGCAATATGCATTTGCGCCCCGTCCAACGCCCACCACGCCTGCGATCGACGAGAAATTGATGATGACTCCCGCTCCTTTCTTCAACATGACTCGGGCTGCCGCCTGACAGCACAAAAATGTTCCGCGCAAGTTGATGTCGAGAACGCGATCCCAGGTTTCAAGGGGAGTCGATTCCGCTGGATCGTGTTGCGGGATGCCCGCACAGTTCGCCAGGATGTCGACACCGCCGAGTTCTTTGACCGTGGCTTCGACCATGGCAGATATTTCTTCGGGGACCGCAACATTTGCCTTTAACGCAATGGCTCGCCTTCCGATTTGTCGAACCTTCTCGGCAGTGCGTTGCGGGTTCTCGATGTTGAGATCACATGCGGCGATGTCGCAGCCAAATTCGGCGAAACCGAGGGCGATTGCTTCACCAAAACCGACTCCGGCGCCGGTAATCAGCGCGACGCGCCCGCTGAGATCAAACAAGTGTCGAAAATCGATCTTCTTAGTATCCATGGTTCAAATCCCTGGAAGTTCTGCCGTCACTTGCGGCTGCAGGTATGCTTTCGAATAGCAACATCTCCGACGTCCCAGTCGTCTCGAGCCGCACAGGAATACCTTCCGTCATCAGTTGTATGCCAGATAAGTCGACTGCCTCACCGCGGTTTTCGAAAGTCACTTTGTAAGTGAGAGATGCACCGAGACCACGAGGCACGAAATGGTAAACAGGATTGTCTAAGTTTGAAGTACGGAATAACGTCGTAACGTCGCGCTTCTTATCAGGGCTCGCATATTCGAGCACGAGCCACGGAGATTCGCTGATGTATGGGGTCAGCGGAGTGTGATGGTAGACCACGCTGTTCCGCAGAATCGGCCGCAGTTCATGTTTATAAAGATCAACGCCAGCGCGGAGTTTGGCACGCAAAATCGGATTCAATTCGGCCGGGGACGGGGCGATTCCGCGGAAGATCGGCAATGACATCTGTCCCTGCCGCAACTGGGAGTCGATGTCACCGTCGCCCGCCAAGTCGGGAACTTCGGTGCCAAATGTGCGCAACAATATTTCTGGTGGCAATACCCATGTCATGCCGTTCAGAATCTTCACGCCTCGAGGTTCTCGCATCCAGTCGGAGAGTTCGGTGTTGTCAAAGCGGTGCAGAATGCCCCAATCGAGCCGCCCGCCACCGCCAGCGCAATTTTGAAAAATCACGTTTGGAAATTGCTGGCGCAGGCGGTCAAACATGGCGTAGAGATTTTCGACGTGACGCCATCCCGAATTTTCGACGAATCCGTCGCGCACTTTGTTTCCGTCCTCTTCGACCGACATGTTGTAATCGATGCGGAAGACGTCGAGATCGTATTTCTTGATGATGCGAGCGATCTCCGACTCCATCCATTTCGCGACTATAGGATTCCCCACGTCGAGGTGACGGCCATTGGCGATGGGCTGACCATTGCGCGTCAGAATCCAATCGGGATGTTCTTTGCGTAACTTCGACGCCGCTCCAGCACCCTCAATTTCCACCCACAATCCGAAGCGCATCCCCTTTTTGCGCGCATAGTCGCGAATGGGTTGAAGGTCGTTCGGCAACCATGCACCGGCATACCAATCGCCGACATTGTCGTACCAGTGGTTCGGTTCCGGCCCATACCAGCCCGCGTCGATGACGAACGTCTCGGCGCCAATGTCGGCAGCCATATCGATTTCGCGATCGATGCCCGCCTCAGTTTCATGATCGACGATATAGCCGCGATGATTGGCTTCCACGTCGAAGACATGCTCAGACGGCGGACGCGGCAGGACATCGCGACGCACATGATCGAGAAGTGCCTGAGTTACGTGGTCCAGGTCGGACTTCATGCAAAGGATGTGGGTTTCGGGAGTCTTGACCGTCTCGCCAGGTTCGAGTACTCGCAGAACGGGATCGATCGAACTCGGTCCCATATCGAAAAACAGTCGGGCCTCGTTTACCGGCCTGTCGATTGATTCGGAGCGATCAACCGGAGATCTCTCCACTTTGCTCGTGACGTGGATCTTCCAATTCGCGCTCCAGCCAAGCGAGGCAACGAACCACTCTCCGGTGGCGTTGTTGCGCGCGAAGAATGTGGGATGCCCCCATCCCGATTTGCCGCGATCTCCAGAGATAATTTTCGTCTCGTTGACAACCGGATCGAAACGCCATGCGCCCTCGTATCCCCACTTGTCGTATTGAGCGTAGCCAACGTCGTACACATCTTCCGATCCGGGTTGAAGCTTTTCCGCGAAATTCGAAGTATGCCAAAGTTGTCCGGACCATGGTGAGACGTTTGAGATGGCGGTGGGGCGTTTCCCCGTGTTGGTAACTTCAAGCCAGCGAACCATGACCGGACCGCCGGTTAAGAGAGTATGAATCTTAACGCGGATGGGACGGATGCTGCTCTCCAGTTCCACGGTGACAAGCAATCCATCGGGATTTTTCAGCTCAGATTGGCTGGCCCCAATCCACTTCCATGTCCCGGCAAGCTTTTGCCCCTCAATTTCGAGCTGGAACGCGTCGACCGGCAAGGTGTCCATCTGCTGGCGTTCCGCATAGATCTGAATATCCGCGATAATTTGGCCGCTCGAATCCCAATAACGGCTTACCCAGCGGCCATTGCGTAGTTCCTCATCGCAAACGGTGAGACCGGAGGTGAAACGAACTCCCGGAAACTGGCCGCTTCGAATGAATGCGGAACGCGGTCCTGATTCGGCGGTCACGGCAGCGAATGACAGCGTATGCAGACATGCGAGACAACAAAAGGCCGCGACGGTATTGACGAAAGACGTCCGAACGCGCGAATTCGTGCGCGGACGAACGACGCTTTCGAGTAATTCCATCGCGACCTTCCCCTCGGCTAGCTTGCAACTTTCCACTGCACGTTCCCTTTGCCGCTAATTCGCGTGACCCTGCCTTGCTGCTCGAGAAGCAATAGATGACCGTGCAACGGGTACATCAATAACCATTGGTTCGTCTGAGGCCACGCGCCCAAAGCCGGCCCGCACTCATCCATGAAGGCGCGCAGCGTAACGCCCTCAGGATGTTTTTCGAGCGTCTTCCAAACCAGGGCAGCGGCGTTATCAACAAAGCGACGCGATTCGGTGAGAAATTCCGATACTTGTGAACCGCGATAGGTGGGCCAATGACCGGAATAGATCCAGTCGATATCGAACGCGTGAAGCATCTGCAGCGTGCCTAAGTAAGCGAGCACCGAGTAATAGCCGGGCGGCAGCGCGGGTTCACCGGCGGTCGTGGGGCAGTAACGACCATGCAGAGCGTCGCCTACGAAAACAGCTCGATTGACCGGATCGTATAGGGCGAGATGTCCGTCGCTGTGTCCGGGCACGTGCAAAATCTGTAAGGATCGCTTATCGTCGATGCGGATGTGTTCACCACCCACAAACGTTTGATCGATCCGTTGCGCATCTCCAACCATTTTTCGCACCCATGCGCTTGCCTCGGGATGGAGGCCGAGTCCTACTCCGTGCTCGGGAATCCACTGGTTATAGCGCGATGCGAAAAGCCGGTCGGGATCTTCGATCATTAAGCGATCCTGTTCTCCGCAAGCGAGCATTACCTGGCCTGCAATCCGCTTCAGAGAGGCGTTGCCACCGTGATGATCGGCGTCAGCGTGAGTGTTGATTGCGATGGTGAGCCGCGATGGCGCGATTCCTGTCTCGTTGAGAAACGGCACAATGGTCTCAACTGGTGTGTAAGACGCGCCCGTATCGAGCAGGACCGTGTTATCACCGACAAACAGATACTGGAACAGGTTTCGGTCAGCGACCAGCGATGCGATCTGGTAGACGTTTCGGAAGATTTCCATAATGCTTCCCGGCTAGGTACCGGAGTTATGAGCCCAGAATCGATGAAATGCAGAAATGATGCTATTACCGAGCGATGAAAACCTGGGGAAAGAGTTAATCACTACTCGCGACGGCCTCCCGCAACTGCTCAACTCCACTGGCACAATACTAAACTCAAATGGCTATCGTCAACACTTTTGTTGACATAATATTCTTGGCGGCCAGTAAAAACTGCAACTTGTGCTCGCCCAGCGCGGCGTACGAATGAATGAAGGTGTCGCAGAGGCCTCTTCACGACCGATCCATTACGTCCGAGGATCTACGCCCGCCCCGCATAACTGAGAATCGAAATCGCGAGCACGAGGAAGGCGACTCCCACCGTCATCGTCCGGATCGGGCGCGTCCCAGTCCGCTTCCATTCACCCGCAAGTACGCCAAATACCGTGCTGGCGACGACGATGGAAGCGAGGAACAATGGCCAACCGATGGAAGTCCCGAGGTCACCCAGTTTGACCGTCGAGATACTGTAGAGAATGATGCTGCCAAACCAGAGAAGTCCCATGCTCGCCGCTGCCAACCAGTAATACCACGTGCCTGGCAAACGGAGATCACTGACGCTGTCTTTCTTGTGCATCAGAAAATAACAGTAGATAACACCGGGCAAGAAGCCGGCATAAAGGCAGGGCAACCACACCGCATTCGACATCATGGCAACACTGGCGCCGTGCTGCTGAGCGGAACGCTGAATGCTGCCTCCGAAAGTAAGGCCGAGATTCAGCATCGAGCCGAGAATTCCGGAAACAAAGGCCAGGAGATATCCAATCCAGAATCCGTGTCGCGGATGTGCGGCGGTCTGTTGCAGGGCAATCTCGCGATGCCTTCCCGCAAGTCCGCAGAGCGCGACCCCGAGGATGATGATCAGAACTCCTAGGATGATCAGGGCGCCCTGGCGCGTCATGATCTGATCCGCATGCTGCGCAATCAAAGGGGTCAGTGCGCCGACGGCAGCCGAGGTTCCCAGACATACAGCGAAGGTGATTGCTAATCCCAAGCGAGTAAGAGCGAGTCCAAAAAAAACCAGTGATACACCCCAACTGCCGCCGAAGAACACCATCGCGGCCAGCGTCTTGGTTGAAACCGAGCTATAGGTCGACCAGAGGCCAGGCACCGTGAGCAGTGCGATTATGGTAGGCACCACGGCGACTCCGAGGATCGAAAACGCAAACCATGACTGCTCCCACTGCCATTTCTTGTTAAGTTTCATGGGAAGTGCGTAGGCGGCGTTCATGAGGGCAGCGCACAAGACCAACACGAGTGCCTGGACGATTTGTGATGTCATGACGCTTCCTTAAGTGCCTTCGAGGGTTGTCGGAGCTTAAGAGTAATCGCTGAGCGGCAGATGGGCGGGTTGCGACGATGGACGGCAGCGTTCAAGCGGAGCCATTGAATCACCAGGCCCACTATCTGTCAACAAAATTGATGACATTTGTGTAGCTAGACCACGCGAACATCACTTCAACGCGGAGCCAATGGATTCTCAAAGTCGTCGCCCCAATCGCCGGTATCGAAGGCGGGGAATACAGAGGTCGGATTGAAAGTACGGGAATACAAGCCGCCAAAATACCGTTCGACTTCTTCCTCGATCTTATCGAGCGGCGTTTTCAGTACCATGCGCACGTACTGTTCATGATTCTCCCGCCGGTTCACCAGCGGTATGCGCGAGGAATACGCGCGAGCGATGATAAAGATATAGGGATTCATCAGCATATTGAGGGTGCGGTACAGAAGGGGCTGGTTGGCCGCCTTCCATATCGTGCGGTGCAGCTCCATGTCGGCTTGAAAAAACTGCTCTTCGTTATTCTTGGCCGCGGCGGTCTTTAGTTTTTTCAACGCCCTATTCAGAAGCTCCGCGCAATCGGCGGCGGGATTCTCGCGCATGTAGCGCACGCAGAGCCCTTCGAGTTTGGCTCTCATGCGAAAGATCACTCCGATTTCGGCCAGCGAAATATCGCGGATGAAAGTGCCCCGCCGTGAGGTGGTCACGACGAGTCCATCGCGCTCCAGGCGCAACAGGGCTTCGCGTACTGGGCCTCGGCTGACCTCTAGCTCCCGGGCAAGGTCTTCTTCAATGATGCGCTGCCGCGGTCGCAATTTGCCAGCATGAATGGCCTTGCGCAAATGCGCTTCCACCCGCTTGCTGGCGGAAACGCCACGCTCCGCTTTACCAGAATGATTTGTCGAAGGTCGCATTGAAACTGGCCGATAGTTATAAGTCGTTCGCGGCCAAAAGGCAAGAGCTGTCGGCCGCACTGCGGGGACCCACTGTTCGTTTCGCCGCCGCAACCCCGCGGCATCTTTCCTTACTGTATCATGCTGTCGACAATGTGGGTGACAGCATAGTTGGCAGAAAGGTACCGGTTGAAGCGCGCCACAACAGCGCGGGCGAGATGTTTTGTTTTCCCGGCCTTAGCCTTCCTTTCCATGCACGAGCCCAGACCCGGCCGCGGGATTGCATATGCCAAACCCGCATTATTCAAGCGGTCCAGACGCTCCGGTAGACGAAAGTACGAAACCCTCTGGCCGCGGCCGGGAGGCGGGGTGGTTGTCTCTGCCATCAGTATTGTAGACATTAGTGTTGACAATATTTCCCTTGACACCGATTCAAACATAGGATAACTTCCGCGTCGGTCATGAAAGCCTGCAGAGTCGCGTCCGTTCTTTTACCGTACGAGGACACCGAACCCAGAGCCTACATCCTCTGCGGCGCCTCTGACCCACGGGCACACTTCCCATTGAAAGCGCAGTTGTCCAAGGAGACTCCACGATGAACTCCACTTTATGTCGTTTTCTGACGCTAATCGCAGTTCTATCCCTGGCGGGCCTTGGCACGTTGCATGGGCAAACCGCAGTCACTGGAAGCATCGAGGGCAATGTGACTGATGTTTCTGGCGCAGTTGTCTCCGGGGCAACGGTAGAAGCCATGAATGTCGGGACGGGCGTGACCGACAGCACAGTCACGAATAATGACGGCGCGTATCGGTTCCCTAGTCTGATCCCGGGGACATACACGATCGCGATCAAGAAGCAGGGATTTGCACAATTTACAAGAGAGGCGATCCGGATCGACGCGGGCACCGGCGTCCGTGTCGATGCCAAGCTACCGGTCGGAACGGTAGCTAGTAAGATCGAAGTGACCGGCGAAACTCCACTTCTTCAGACTGACAGTGCCGAGACGAGTGGAATCATTCAATCGGCCGAAATTCAGGACCTCCCCACTTTTGGCCGGAACATTACCCGACTCTCGCTTTTGGCTCCCGGAGCTTTTATGGAGCAGGGTCAACTGGATCTACACCCCGAGAACGCCGGTGAGGACTTTGACGTCAACATTAACGGCTCCCAGACGAACAACAACTCTCATCTTCTGGACGGAGTCGATAACACAGAGGTGATTCAGGGGTTTTCGCTGCTCGTCGTTCCACAAGACTCCGTGCAAGAGGTCAAGCTCACCACCACAAACTATGACGCCGAGTATGGACACGTAAGCGGCGGCGTGTGGCAGGTGACCACCAAGTCGGGCACGAATGCTTACCACGGATCGTTGTTTGAATACTATCGCTCCGGCGATTTCTTCGCTCCCGATCACTTCAGTCAGCCCAACGGTGTACCGGGTAACGTCTGGAATCAATTTGGCGGCAGCCTCGGTGGTCCCATCAAGAAGGACAAACTATTCTTCTTCGGTGACTTTCAGGGAATGCGGAACCACTTCGCGACTTCAAGCCTGTATACGACTCCGATCGATGCCTTCAAATCCGGCGACTTTAGCTCCATCGCCGCCACCAACCCCATTTACGACCCGGCTACGGGCAACGCCGACGGAACCGGCAGAACGCAGATCTCCTGCAACGGCGTTCTCAACGTGATTTGCCCTGATCGCATCAGTACGGCTGCATCAAACGCACTGGCGCTGTTGCCAGAGCCGACCGTTCAGAACGCGATCAACAACAACTATACGGTCTCTCGGCCGGCGCTTTTCGACCAGAATCAGTTCGATACGCGCGTCGACTACTTTGCTACCAACAAAACAGTGGTTTTCGGAAAATTCAGCTATTTCGACGCGAGTTTCTACACCAACAATGTGTTCGGTGCCATTGGCGGGGGGCCAGCGTTGGGTGGTGCGGTAAACTCCGGGAACTCGCTGGATCACGATAAGAGTGCGATGGTCGATTACCAGCACACTTTCTCTCCGACGCTTCTGCAAGATTTTCGCTTCGCATTTTCGCGAATCTACATTCAAGAGTTGCAACTCGATGCGAATTCAGACACCGCGAACCAGATAGGAATTCCCGATATCAACCTGGGCACTATCTACACCACTGGTTTGCCGGAAATGCAGATTGACGGCCCAACCAGCCAATTCACGATGGGCGACATCGGGTTGCCTTTTTACGAGCACGAAACGACGATCCAGTTCTATGACAACTGGACCAAAACGGAGGGTCACCACGCCATTAAGTTTGGCGCGGATATCGAAAAATTCTTCGGCATCCGGACTGACGTTAGCGGTCGGGGCGTTTTCGACAGTAGCCAAAATCTCACCGGCAATCCTGCCGTGACGAACTCAGGTTTGGGCCTGGCGAGTTTTTTGCTCGGCCTCACTGATAGTTTCAACAGAGACATCACGCTGGTTCAGCCCCAGGAAAAGATGTGGAAACTTGCGTTTTATGGCCAAGACACCTGGCGCGTAACACCCGACCTCACTCTGACGCTAGGCCTGCGATGGGACTACCTGAGCCCAATCTTTACGCCGAACGGGCAGAGTGTAGGGAATATTAATTTGAACACCGACAACATCGAACTGACGAACCTAGCCGGCAAGTACGCCGGCGTAACGACGCCGAAAACCGAATTTTCACCCCGGATCGGAGTGTCATACCGCTTGCCGCATGACACGGTGCTGCGCGCGGGATACGGACGCAGTTATTTCATGAATCCGTATGGTGCGGGATTTGGCACTCAAGGATGCTGCTGGCCCATTAAACAGAGCCAAACCGATACACAGATCAACCCCTACGCACCGTTGGATTTCACGCTCGATCAAGGACCGGGATTACCGGCTACTCTTCCAGCGTTTCCACCGAATGGCTTGATCTCATTTGCAGGAGCTCCCGGCGGTTCCGAATATTTCGTCGGTACGGGGAGTTATCCTCACAGCTACAACGACACTTACAACGTAACCTTAGAGCACGCGTTCGCGCACCAGATTACCGCCTCGATTGCATACGTTGGCAACAGAGGACGTCACCTCTGGGACAACGTCGACGTGAACGCTCCCGTTCCCGGACCTAACGTCGGCGGTTCCTTCAATCCGAACCGTCCCTACTACGCAAACTATGGTTGGAGCGTTGAGGAGTACCAGCGGAATGACCAGCTTGCGGGCTATCCGGAACTTAAGAGCAACTACAATTCACTGCAGCTTCGGGCTGAAAAGCGCTTTCACTCTGGCCTTTATCTCTTGAGCAATTTCACCTGGGATAAATCGCTGGACGAAGGCACATTCGGCCCAACAAACATATTCAACTTCCGCAGTAATTACGGAAATTCCGACAGCACCCGGCCTTGGGCATGGGTCAGCGCCGCCACTTGGGAACTTCCGTTCGGACGTGGCCGGACCTATGCAAATAACCTGAACCGCGGGACGGATGCCCTCGTCGGAGGCTGGACTCTCAGTGGAATTTTCAATTTCCAGGGCGGGACGTATTTCACTCCCTATCTCTCCAACAATGCTTCGCTCAATTCGACAATTAGTTTGAGACCGGATCGCATTGGCAGCGGCAAGGTCTCCAATCCCAATCGGTACCAATGGTTTAACCCAACGGACTTCACCGTGCCTGCGCTTTACACCTACGGTAATTCGGGCCGAAACATTCTGCTGGCTCCGGGCTACGGTGAAGTGGACTTATCATTGGCCAAAGCCTTCGTTATCACGGAAAGGGCTCGCTTGGAACTTAAGTGGGATGTGTTCAACGCTCTTAACCAGGAAAACCTGGCTCAGCCCAACCCCTATGTTGACACTGAAACTGCAGGGCAAATCACGGGCATCATCGACTATAGGCGGCGAATGCAGATCGGAGCCCACCTCACTTTCTAACTTGTTCCCGTCAAACCAGACCTGTCTCAGCAAGTGCCGAGGCAGGTCTGGCTATTTTGGGTTTCCGTTCTCATTTGCTGCGCGAAGCTCTAGTCTGCTTTTTGCAGCGTTGCTGGTTCCAAATACTGATCGGGGTTTTGCCGTATGAGAGCGTTTCTGCTCACCTTCAGCCTGCTATGCTACTTTGCGATAATCGCGCCCGCTCAGGTATCCATTACCAAGTCGACCGCAGGATGGAGCCTGACAAACGGACACATTCGCGTCGAATTGGCGCGCTCGGCTGACACCGTACTTCTGAGGTCGTTGCGTCGAGAAGGCGGCAATGAATGGGCTGTCGCTAATACCCCATTGCTACTCGTTCCTGATAAAGCGAGCAGTGCCTACCGATACTCCGAAGATGCCATTTCCGATCTGGAAAAAGGTGGCAAACAGCTGACACTGCGCTTCCAGTCTGACGATGGCGGACTCCTTTCGCTTGAGCTGAAAATCTACCCAACTGGCGCCGTCATCCAAACCGCCATGCGACTGGAGAATCGCAGCCAGCATGAGCTAAGCCTCGACCTTCACATCGACCCGTTGTTTCTCACGCTGAGGAATCCAGAAGGCGGGCTTAAGCCTTATTCATCAGTCCAGGGCCAGCATGGATTTCATTCGAGCGGAACTCTCTCTCAGAGACACGAGTTTCCTGACTGGCTGGTGCTGGAAAACGAAGCCGGTGGCGAATCGATGCTGATTGGAGGTGAGCCTGGCCTCGGCGTTCTCGGCTGGAAGGCCGATGTAGAGTCTTCGGCTACGGGAACTGTGGTACGGGCGGGAACGATTCTAATCAAAGATAAAAAGACCGGCCCGACGCCGAGGTTTGAACTTGCGCCGGGCGGCAGCGTTGAAACGCCGCTGAGTTTTTTCGCGCTGGCGAAGGGAGATAGCGACAATGTCGGGAACGAGGCGTTTCGCTACCTAAAGCATTATGTCTTCCTGGCCCCGCTGCCCGATTCTCCGCTGGTCACTTATTGCATATGGCTTACCGAAAAAAACAGCGAAGAACAACTTCTCGAAGAGATGAAGCTCGCGAAACGAGTCGGCTTCGATGTCTTCTATCACGATGCGACGTGGTACGAAGGCTCGTCTGTAATTCCGGGAATGAACGATTGGACTTCCGGACTCGGCAGCTATCAGGAGAGCAAAGAGAAGTTCCCGCATGGTATCAAGGCTTTCTCTGACGCGGTACACGCCATGGGAATGAAATTCGGGCTCTGGGTAGATCCCGGAAACGTCGATGCGGCGCGCGTGGAGTCGGGCGAGATTCCCTCGAAATGGGTGGCGATGATCGATGGAAAGGAGCTTGGTGGCTCTCATCCATCTCTCGCTCCCACCAAACAACTATGCCTGGGAGATCCGGAAGTTGTGGCCTGGATCGAACAGCAACTTGGAGACATTATCGAAAAATGGCACTTGGACTGGATCAAGTGGGATCCCTCTGCCACCGTCAGCTACGAATGCAATCGCACCGACCACGGCCACGGAAAGACTGACGGAGCCTATGCGGCGTATCGCGGCCGAATGGAGATCATGCGCTACCTGCTTCAGCGTTTTCCCAATCTTTCTGGATTTGAATGCGATCCGTCGTTGCAATTCGCGAGAACGAACCCCGGCCCGCAGAGCTTGCTGCCCGGTGGATACATCAATGAGTTCATCACCGGCCCAATGCTCAGTCCTAATGTCTGGGGTTCGCTCGCCGCTGCCGGCAAAGGCGACGCCGGTGGAGAATATCTCACCGCTCGCTGGTACAGCGCTTCCGCGCTCGACTATTATTTTCGCAAGCACTTCACGCACGGCGTAACTTTCGGCAACATCAACGGCATGTCATCGCAGTTTCTCTCGGCCGCTCCGCCGGGCTTTATCGAAGCATTTGAGCGCAATCTGCTATTTTTTAAGCAGTACCGTCATCTTTTGCTGGAAGACCTGTACCATCCGAAGGTTGATGCGGCGGGATGGAGTTCGATCCAATACGTTAAAGAGGACGCGAGCGAATCGGTCGTTTATGTCTTTCGAGACCAGTCGAAAATTGCTGATACTACGGTTCGCTTGCGCGCTCTCGATCCGGAGGCCCGGTATCGTGTGACGAGTTTGAACGACCGTCCAGGACGTGACCGGATTTTAACGGGAGCGTCCCTGATGAATGGGATCGGCGAACATCTGCCCAACCAATGGCTCACCAACGGTGATGGCGCCAACAAGGAATTTGTGGATCAGCAGCAATATGGTTCGGATATCTTGTTGCTTCATCGATTACAGTAAGATTGCAGGCGAGGAGCCGAAAGAATATTGTGGCGTGGGGATCTGGACTGGCAAGACCAAATCGACAATCGTTCCGCATGTCTCCCGTCAAGACTGAACTCCGCGGCGCGAGCGCTAAGCCGACAACGTGATTGACTCCCCGAGCGCGGATCTCGCATCCGCTTCCAAGCCAGGCCTGGCACGTCAACTCGGCCTCTTCGACGCCACCATGCTGGTCATGGGCGGCATCGTCGGTTCTGGCATATTCATCAATCCCTATGTGGTCGCGCAACAGGTGCACACTCCTGCGTTGATTCTGGGAGCGTGGATCTTTGGCGGAGTGATCGGCGTCGGTGGCGCTTTTATATGGGCTGAGTTAGCGGCTACGCTCCCTGAAGTTGGTGGCCAGTACGCTTACCTGCGCGAAGCTTATCATCCGGCAGTGGCATTTCTCTACGGATGGGTGTTGCTGCTGGTCATCCAGACCGGAGGCATGGCGGCCGTATCCATTACCTTCGCCCGATACTTTCTCGAACTTACAGGATTGCCCGTGCAGGACTGGGTCGTCGCCATCGCAGCGCTTGGCACTTTAACTCTTATCAACTGCCTGGGTGTCAAAACTGGCGGACGTACTCAGAGCGCGCTCATGGTGATGAAGATCGTTGCCATCTCGGCCCTGGTCATCGCCGGGCTGGTTTTGGCTGGTAAGCATGTCACCGTCACGACACCGGCGGAACGGGAGTGGTCTTTAACATCGTTTGGCGGCGCGATGGTGCCTGTGCTCTTCGCTTACGGGGGATGGCAGACAGCGAACTTTCTCGCGGCAGAGGTCAAAGAACCCAAGAAAAACCTGCCCCGCGGATTGCTGCTCGGAGTTCTTGGAGTCGTGATTCTCTACCTGGGCGTGAACTGGGTTTGCGTGCGTTCGCTCGGACCGCAGGCACTGGCCGCCACGACCACTCCCGCCACCGCCGTGATGCGGCTTGCATTGGGGCAGCGGGGCGCAACGTTTATTGCGGCGGCCATTGCGATCTCGACTCTGGGATTTCTGAGTCAGTCGATTTTGACTGCCCCGCGCGTTTATTTTGCGATGGCCGATGACGGTCTGTTCTTCCGCGCAGTGGCATGGCTTGATCCACGAACCCGCGTACCGGTCGCCGCCATTGTCCTGCAGAGTGTATGGACGATTTTTATCGCGCTCACCGGACGCTATGAACAGATATTGAATTACGTTATCTCCATGGATTTTCTGTTTTTCGGCCTGACAGCCACCACGATTTTCGTCTTCCGCCGGCGGGCCGCCAGCGGCGAGATGAACGCCATTGACGGTTATCGAATGCCAGGTCACCCGACGACCACAATCATCTTCGTCGCGATATGCTGGTGGGTGGTTGCGAATACGATCTATCGCTATCCACAGAACAGTCTCGTCGGTTTTGCCCTGCTGCTCGCGGGCATCCCCGTTTACTGGTTCTGGAGCCGGCGAATGCGGTCACGATCTGCGAGTGTGTAAACGGGTTATTCGAGCGGTCATTCTCATAATGGGGAGAGCAAGGCATGAATGGTTCGCGGCCAGAGGCGGCCTCGCGCTACTTAGCATGGGCAAAGCTGCACTCGAATGCGCGCTTCAACCTGGCGGCCAGTGGAGTTATGGATTATCCGCTGGCAGATTTACCAGTGCACATCGAAGACCTTGAGATTGGTGGGACCGGACCATATGGTTATCCCCCACTCGTGGACCGGCTGGCCACTAAAGCTGAAGTGCCCAAGGAATGCGTCGTCTATACCTTTGGAACCTCAATGGCCAACTTCATCGCACTAACAGCGCTCGTCCAGCGCGGCGACGAGGTATTGATTGAACGGCCCACTTATGATCCTCTGCTGACCGTTCTCGATCACATCGGAGTCAAGCTATCCCGTTTCGAGCGTCTCCCGGAAAAAGGATTTAAGTTAGGCCTCGGAGAACTCGAGCGCAGAATCACTCCGCAAACGCGTCTGGTGGTTCTCTGCAATCTGCATAATCCAAGTGGCGCCTTTGCGGATGAGAACACTATGCGGCAAGTAGGCGAGATGGCGGCCAAGGTGGGAGCGCGCGTGCTGGTGGACGAGGTTTATCTTGAGACTCTATTTGATCAGCCGTGGCGTTCCGCATTTCATCTTGGATCCAACTTTATAATCACCAGCAGTCTGACCAAAGCCTATGGACTCAGCGGCATTCGCTGTGGATGGATACTGGCGCAACCCGAATTAGTGCAGCGCATGTGGCAGATTACTGATTTCACCTATGGAAGCCCGGTACATCCCGCGGAGTTGCTCGGAGTGATAGCGCTAGACAACCTCGGTCGTGTACGCGACCGCGCCCGCGCGCTACTGGAACCGAATCGTACACTGGTAAATGAATTTCTAGCGAAACATCCAGATCTCGATTGTGAGCCGAGCCGCTTCGGTACCACGGTGTTTCCGAGGCTCCAAGTAGGCCGTGCGACAGACTTTGTGAAACTCTTGCGAGAGCAGTTCGAGACGAGCGTGGTGCCGGGAGAATTCTTCGAGCAGCCGCAACACCTCCGAATCGGCTTTTGCGGAGCCACCGAGTCAGTGCGCGAAGGCCTGGAGCGGATGAGCGACGCGCTGAAAGCCTTCCGGCGCTGAGCAGCTAGCGAGCAGATCTTGTCGTCCGAGAAGTTGCTGACTCCCCGCTGATGACAATCGCTGGGTCCCAAACAATGGGATCGGCGCGGTTCACACCATTGTGTTTCAACATGAATCGGATCTTGTCGCCAGTTTTTACGCGCAGGTTTGTAATTGTGTAATTTGTAGGGTCGCCGTAATTCGGGGAAACCTCCGCCCATCCTTTTGCCGGCCATACCTGAGTGGAGTTTTGCAGAATTCGAACAAAACAGGGCTTCTCATTATCGGCACTTGGATCTTTGCGGATGATTCCCGATGTGCTCAGACTGCCCGCCGACGGCACAAGGAATGTGCGTGATAAATCATATTGCGCCGACGGTTGCATCCAGATCCTTCCGATCCGGCCCAGTCCCGATCCTGTCCAGCGGCCTTCATATCCTCCTTTATCCCATACTAAGTCTGTGTAAGTACCATCCTCGGCGACTTCTTCGTATTGCCAGTCGTTGATCGATTGCGCCGGAGAAAAACCTCCGAGAGCTTCATATGTGGGTAATTCGCCCGGCACCTTTCGCGCGGTCGCGGCCGCACCGTGGTTACCGTCGCCATCGACTGCTTCGACCTCATAGGTCGCATCGATGTCGTTCCTGGCAGAGTCGGAGTGATCAAAGAAAAAAGTCCCCTCGGCAACTTTTCCGATAAACCTTCCGTTTTTAAGGACTTCGTAGTATGAAATCCAATTGTCATCGTGGCTCGAAGACCATGTCACTTCGATTCCTCGCACGCCAAGATTATTTCCCAGCCGCTTTGTTACATTCACCGGGGAGCTGGGAGGGGTAGGATCGGTCCCAGAACCGGGATAATGAGGCAGGTTCACAAAAATCATCTCTCCGGCCGCAATGTTATCGAGAGTGATTCCTTCCGACATCAGCTTGGCGCCCGTTTCGTGAAAATGCAAACCGGATACCATAGCTCGCACGTCGTACATCTGGGCAGCCACGAGTCCGTGCGGATAGATAGTGATTGGTTTTGCGGAGGCATCAAGATGAATCGGCTGTTGCAATCGGACGTATTTAAATCCCATCGCATCCGGATAGGTGCGGCTCATGTCCAGATCAGCCGTGGCTAGTACCTTATTATCCTCGGCTCGCACCAGCGACAGTGTGTAAGTTCCGCGATTGTTTCCAGGATCGAATTGGCCCAGTTCGGTAATGGTCATGGGCCTATCGAGTTGGACTGCCATTCCGAAGAACTGATCTGCCGCGTGCCGTTCAGACCCTAGTGCGACAACGCTGGTCACCAGCGATTTGTCATCCTCTCCCGATTGATACTTCACGTTCAGCGGTCCGAATTCTTGGCCGGGGACCCCGTAGTAGCGGAACGACCCGTCTACCGGATCCTCATAAATCCCCGTTTCAACGCTCGCCGCGGAGGTTGTCGTTGTCATGTTCATCTCGCCCGGACCTCCGCGGTATTGATCCGTCGAATCTTGCGAATGTTTGGACGGGCGACTAATCACGAAATAAGTAGAACCATGTTTGGCATGCTTCGTTAAAATGATACCCTTCGTATTGTCGCGATTCATTCGCTGAAAGTACCAGATTGGATCGTCACCATCGACTTTAGGACGAAAGACGTGGCTCCAGCGGCCTGCCACACCCTGTGCCACCAGATAGTGGTAGATATCCCAATCTTTTCGAATCGATTCCACATCTGGGCCGTCTCCCGGATCTCGATACCATGTTGGATCCATAGCCAGGTGCGTGCGGTCGGTCGACGCACTGTAATAGGTATGATCGAAATCAACGACGTTGTGCAGTTTGTCTGGAGGAATAAGAAGGGAAGTGAAGTACGCGCTATATGGCCCAACTCCTCCATCGGTGTATTCGCCCGAATCAGCCAGACGCGCGATGTCGTAACTGATCCAACGGCCGCCCCCGTCGCAAGCGTCGATGCCACTTTGCGGATGGTCACTTTTGAAACGTCGGAGAACTTCGCGAAAGTTCTGATCGGCGGCCAGAGCATCGGTGTCGTTCGCGCTCGCCGCGGGTGCAATGTCGTAGCGCCACTGATAATCTCCCCAGGCGCCTACGCTGTCATCTAACAGTCGGTTCTGCCAATCTGCCGTTGCGGGAATCGACTGTTCGAGAGTCTCCTGGCCATGGATGATCCAGTCCGGGTGGCGCTGTGCGACTTTGGATTCGGGTGTCGCAAGAAAAGTGGGATACCACAGCACCCACTTCATGCCGTTCTTGTGCAGGTAATCAGTAGTTCTCTTCCAATCAGGCCCATTCCACGTGCCCCATTTGTCATACCATCCCGCGTCGTCCCAGAGAATGTCTGTGCCTGTTTCCCGAAGAAGATCGACGTAGCGTAGGTCGAGCGCCAAACGTCGCCCCCAGTTATCGGCGCTGGGAGTGCCTCCTTCGCCAACCCATGGACCCGGCCAATCCACGGCCCATCGTGTTTTGGCAAAGTAATCTGGATTGGTGAAGTCCCATAAATAATCATATTGCCAATCGAGCAACTGGTTTCCAAGTTCATCGACCCCGCCGGAGAATGTCGCCAGGAACGCTTTTGGAGTTTCAATGCTTGCGCCGGGTGCGAGCTCTTTGTCGAAGCCGGCCAGTTCCAGACTCAGTCCCAACGGCGCGCCATTCTGTGTCCCGATCTGAAAGCGCCAGTGGCCGAGATAGTCCCAACCAAGTGCCACACCGCCGGTCGCCTTATGATTGAGCAGAAATATAAGTGGAAGGAAGCTGCTGTAATTACCGGGTTGAATCCCTCCGTTCGAATCGAGAGTACGCTGATAACTCGTGCTCATCGGCTCCGTCTTTAACAGTTGGCTTCCGTTGTAGTTACCTCCACCAGTGATGTAGTTGAAGTCGAGATTGTCCGCGAGGGAACTTAGCATTGTGGTATGCAGGAAGTCGACATTATTGATGCGGACTGACTCGACCGACCGATTGTCGATCGTCAGCCATTCGCGAATCACCGCCGTCCCAGGGTAAATCACATAGTGCTTGATCACCCGCAAGCTTGTTGACTCAAGTTCGATGTCGAGTTGAAGCTCTCCCTGGTCGATTACCGCTGCGTGGTCACTGCGCAGTTGCCAGCGCCAGTCGGGTGCGTCCACATCCTGGCCATCGGCCGAGAAGCGAATTTCGGCCGGGAGAGTATGAGCGTCTTGATACTCGCGCCCTGAGACGCTATTTCTCAGGGAAATCGAAAAAAGTCGCCCTTTCGCAAAACGGATGCGTCTTTCGCTTTGCGATGTGCCAAATATCCACTCGTTGCCTTCGCGGCGCACATAACCGTCTCGGCTTTGAAGATTGGTCTGTGCAGACAAGAGTGAAGGTAGCGCACACCCGAGCAACATCTGGAACCCGATCACGCTGCAGATTGAAATTCGGCCCGCTTGTCGGCGTGCAGTCAATCCTGCCCCCATTTCACTTTGGAAGTAACGTATGTGGAGCTCAACCGCGGCCTGGCCATGCGGCGAGCGGCCAACGAGTTGTTTCCTCGATTTCCAGGAGGCGGTTGTACTTTGCCAGACGCTCAGATTGCTGAATCGATCCGTTCTTGAACTGATCGGCACGCCATCCGACGGCTAGGTCCGCCGCCCAATTGTCTTCAGTCTCTCCGCTGCGGACGCTGAGCGTGACCGCCCAACCTGCCGCTTGCGCCAGTCTGTAGGCCTCGATGGCTTCTGTAAGCGTGCCGATCTGGTTGACCTTCAGCAATAGCGCGTCGCACGCACCGACTTCGACGGCTCTCCGTATGCGGGCAGGATTCGTACATAGCAGATCGTCCCCCAGGGTGAGGGCGCGGCCGGCAATCGCGCGCCGGAGTTCAGGCCAACTTTCCCAGTCATCTTCCGCAAGTCCGTCCTCCACGCTGAGTATTGGAAACTCATCGAGCCACTTCGCAATGGTTTGGATCATCTCGCTACTGTCGAGAATGTTTCCATCCTTCTTATAGCGACGATCCTGATAAAAATGCGACGCGGCGACATCGATGCCGAGAAAAATGTCTTTGCCGGGACTGTAACCGGCGAGCTCGATGGCTTCCACCGCCAGAGTCAATATCTCTTCGGCAGATCGGCAAGGGGGCGCCAGGCCGCCTTCGTCGGCTGTGAGCAAGCGCATCCCGTATTTCCTGAATATCAATTCAGCGGCTGCCTGATAGACATTAAACGCGGAAACCAAGCTCTCATCGATAGTCGTGGCAGACATCGGTATGATCAGGACATCCTGCACGGACACTTGCTGGCCCGCGTGCTTTCCGCCGCTGAAGAGATTGATGGTGAGGCGAGGCAGTCGGCTGACCCTAATACCGATCATTTTGGCGAAATGCTGATAGAGTGGAACGCGACAGTACACAGCGTTGGCTCGCGCGAAGGCGATGGAAACCGCGAGAATGGCGTTCGCGCCGATCCGCGACTTGGTTGGTGTCCCGTCGAGCGCGATCATGGTCCGGTCCAATTCAGCCTGATTTTCGAACGCGTGATCCGCCAATGCTGCGTGAAGCAGTCCGCTAACGTTCCCCGCAGCGCGACGACAGCCTAAGCCCCCATACCGCGCAGAATCTCCGTCTCTTAACTCGAACGCTTCGGCGCTTCCCGTCGAGGCTCCTGCGGGTACGGAGGCGGAAGCAGTGATCCCGCCCTTAAGAACGCAGGTTGCGAGAACCGTAGGTCTGCCACGGCTGTCGAGAATTTCGCGCCCGGAAAGTTGTTCAATTGTCGGCATAGGTTTCGATCTTGTGAATGAAGTCGCTAATCAAGTCGGGAATGCTCGACGGCGGCTTCAAAATGAGTGCGAGAACGACATTCTGTTGCCGCGTACGCTCCTGGGGCGTCAGATATTCCAGCGGAGATTTCCCCGCCACCCGCGCCAGCAGGCATCCAAGGGTGTGACGAACCACCCGTCCCTCAACAAAATTGGCCCAGTGCAAACGCCGAATCTCGTCGTAGTACACACGCCAGAACAGCTCAGCGGTGCTGGCCAAACGACCACGTGCCTGGGGCAGATGGTGCGCTTTGCTGAAAAAATGCGTCAAAGCGAATCCTACGTCAAACGCTGGATCTCCGAAGTGCATTACCTCGTAATCGAGAAGAATCAACCTGTTGCGACAGATCAGCGTATTCTTGGGGCTAAAGTCGCCGTGAACAAGAGTGTGTTTGTGTTGCAGCGTTTCCTGCGCCAGCGTGTTGAGGAATCCAGCCGATGTGGCGATCTTTTGTGCGGTGTAAGTGTAATAGGGATCGAGGCGGAGACTTTCGAAGTAGGTAGTATCGGCGAACGTTTTGGAAACTTCTGCTCTCCCGTCCGACGACTGGCGATGGATCGTGCCCAGCAGCACACCGAATTGCTCAAAATGATCCGGAACAATCCGGCCCGAGAGCAAAACCGACTTCCAATTTTCGTTTTCGTCGGGGATTGCTTCCATTCCCATCAAATGATTTGCCATGTCTTCGAAAATGAAAGCGGGAGTCGTGCCCGGCGGGGCGGAATGATTCAACCAACGCAGGGCTTTCGCTTCCACCGCGATTCTCTCCGGACTGCTGAACCAGTCTACGTTGACGCGTAATTTCGCCAAGGCCTGTTTAAGAACCCATCCCCGTCCGTCGGCACGCGTCATCCTCACCGTCCGGTTGGAAACACCACCGGGAAGCTTTCTGAATGCAATCGATTCATCCGACGCAACACATTTGCGCTCCGTCAGGTAGGTGCGCAAAGCGGTGAAATCCTCAATGTCTATTTCCATGGGTCCGTCGGGTTCAGATGAGAGACGAAGCCAGTCTATAATGTCAACACTAGTGTTGACAATACGCGAATGTATGATCTAATGTTCACGGTTTGCAACGCGCTCTCGAAACCTCGTTTTGCCTGGCTGAGTATCCACTTGCGGCACACACACGTCGGTGATTTGTTTCATACCGAGGAATTCATGATCAAATTATTTGGGAATTTGGAATGAACGGAACGCTTGCAGGAAAGCGTGCATTGGTTACAGCGGCCGGGCAGGGCATTGGCCGCGCCACTGCGATCGCATTTGCCGATGAGGGCGCCGAGGTGTGGGCCACGGACATCAACGAAAGAGCGCTGGCTGCTCTTGCCCACGATCGGCCCGACATACGAACCCGTCAACTGGACGTCAGGGAAGCGATTGAAGTCGATCATCTTGCCGAGCAGCTAGGCACGCTTGATGTGTTGTTCAATTGTGCTGGCTATGTGCATCACGGTACCATTCTTGATTGTTCAGAAAAAGACTGGGACTTCTCTTTTGATCTGAACGTGAAATCGATGTATCGCACCTGCCGTGCCTTTTTGCCCGGCATGTTGAAGGCCGGAAAGGGCAGCATCATTAATATGTCGTCCGCCGCATCCAGCATCAAAGCGGCGCCGAATCGGTTTGTATATGGAAGCACCAAGGCAGCTGTCATCGGGCTGACAAAGGCAATTGCCGTCGATTTCATCCGCAGCGGAATCCGCTGCAACGCGATTTGTCCCGGGACTGTGCAGTCGCCTTCGCTCGAGCAGAGGATCGCGGCCCGGGGCGACGTCGAAAAGGTTCGCTCCGAGTTTGTGGCGCGCCAACCGATGGGCCGGATAGGCCATCCTGAGGAAATTGCCGCGCTGGCGGTTTACCTGGCTTCGGATGCATCCGGCTACACCACGGGTCAAGTCCATATTATTGATGGCGGTTTCAGCCTCTAAAAATCAGTCTTCTCGGAGAAAAGATGAAATTGCTTCGCTACGGTTCACCAGGTCAAGAGAAGCCAGGTGTTTTAGCGGAGGATGGCGAAATTCGCGATCTGTCGGAAATCATCTCCGATGTTGCTGGAGAATCATTGCTGCCCTCGTCGATTGAACAAATTCGAAGAACCGACATCTCACGTTTGCCCAAGGTTGCAGGACGACCGCGACTCGGTCCGTGCGTGGGAGGTGTGGGAAAGTTTATCTGCATCGGTTTGAATTATTCCGATCATGCGGCTGAAGCTGGCATGCCAGTACCCGCAGAACCAGTCCTCTTCATGAAGGCAACATCGTCGATCTGCGGTCCGGACGATGACGTCGTGATCCCGCGCGGATCGAAGAAGGCCGACTGGGAGGTTGAACTTGGAGTCGTCATCGGAAAGCCGGGAAAATATGTTGAAGAGGCGGATGCGCTCTCGCATGTTGCCGGTTACTGCGTGATCAACGATCTTTCCGAACGCGCCTTCCAATTGGAAGGAACAGGCCAGTGGGTGAAGGGCAAGAGCGCGGATACGTTCGGTCCCATCGGTCCGTGGTTAGTCACGCCCGACGAAGTTCCCGAGCCGCAGAACCTGGATATGTGGCTGGAGGTTGACGGTCACCGCTATCAGAGCGGATCGACGAAGACAATGATTTTTGGAGTGGCCCATCTGATCAGCTACGTGAGCCGGTTTATGAGCTTGAGAACGGGCGATGTCATCTCTGCCGGCACGCCTCCGGGAGTGGGTCATGGCCAGAAGCCTCCGGTTTACCTGCGCCCCGGGAATCGTATTCACCTCGGCATACGCGGTCTTGGAGAGCAGACGCAGAAAGTCGTGGCCGATTAGTCGACTTTCTTGTAGATGATAATCGCCGCTCCCCGCTTGTTTTTGATTTCCACCCGCACGCCTCGCTGCATCAGATCTTTTCCGGAAATGGTGGTTGGCGTCGCCGCATCGAGATCTTTCACTTCGTACGTCGCTTCCGGATCTAGCCCACGCAGCGGCAAGTCCTTCGACGATTCGTCATCTTCTTCTCTACGAAAAGCCTGGACCATTCCATCACCCTGTTCGGGACGATTGAATTGCCAAGCGGCCCACTCGAACGCGGCACTGCGCTCCTTGCTGGGGTCGGTGGCGCAATCAGAATTTTCACTGCAGGGAAGTAACGGATAGTAGTCGCCATAGTAATAAGGACGGACGAGTTTGAGCTGCGCCACCATGTTGCGCAGCCAGTCGTATGGGAAATCGGCGGGGATGAACTTGCCGACCTGGTTCGGGTAGCCCGCGCCGTTGAAAAGCGCGAAGCCTAGGCCGGGCGCCATTCCACTGCGGAAGTGATAAGTGTCGCGCGCTCGAATCTGCATGATCGTTCCAAAATGCGGCCGCCAATACGCGAGACCTTCGGTGCTGACCTGGGCTCCGATCGGATCCGCATCCGGCGAAACTGGATAGTCCGCCCGACTCAAATCGACGGCGCGCGAAATTGTCTCGAGGTCGCCCCGCTGAACGATGTCGAGAATGAGTTCTGGATGCCGGCGCCGCAACTCGTCCCAAAACTTCAGCAGACCTTCAGCGTAACGTATCTGCGTGACCCCTTGCCGGTCGCGCGTATCCGCTTTCTCCCAGAAAGGAGCGAGGGCGAAATTGCAGTCCTGCCGATAGACGTCGATGCCTTCTTTGTCGATGAGGTTCGAAATCAAATCCGTCATGAATTCGCGTGCCGCCGGATTGCCGAAGTCAAACATACGAAACTTCACCAGTGGGCGTGCGGTGTTGCCTTCAAAGTTGGTTGTGACTTCGCCGATGAACCAGTCAGGATGCTGAATTGTCAGTGGAGTTCCGACGACCGCTCGCTCCGGTTCAAACCACAAGAGGAACTTCATGCCCTTCGCGTGAACCGCGTCGCTGATCGGTCTTAATCCTCCGTTGGGATGTGGAATTTGATTGACGCGCCAATTTCCCGCGTACAAGAACCAATCCTCTTTGCCGAAGACCTGAAATTCGTCGACGGGACGATCCGTGCCGTACCAGCCGGCGTCCATCCAGAAATTCTCAAATCCGATGTTTTCTTTCGTGATCTGATCGAGCAGTCGCAGGCTGGTGGATGTCTTCATTCCGCCCCAAACGGTGAACGACACAGGGAGCACGACCGGCTTTCCGTCATATTGCGGCGTGTGGTATTTCAGGATGTGGCGCCGCAAAATATTATGGGCGCTGATATCGTCCCCGGCCCACGGCAGCAGAAGGACTTCGGGAGTTCGAATTTCTTCCCCTGGATGCAGAGAGAGATGCGTTCCTGGCATGCCGGCGTTGACCGCGATCGTCGCCTCGGTGGAACGAGAGAAGTTGATATCCCACGTGCCCGGCCATCCCAATGCGCCGATCAGGCCCCGACCGGCTGTCGTGATGTCGAAGAAAGGAATGGTTTCGACCGTCTTGCCGCCGCTTTCACTAGAAATCTGAAACGATTCCAGTTGATTCAGAGGTTTCTTCACCAACGAATAGGTGTCCATGACCCCGCATCCCTTGGAGTAAAGGATGGTCGGGATGCCGTCGCCCGTGACTGCGAACGAAACGTCGAGTGCGTGGACGTATTCAAGGATGGCCGAGTCGACTTTGCCGTCGTTTTTGAAATACGCCGTCCATTCGACCACGGGCGAGTTTGCAAACTCTAACGCCTCTACGCGGAATTGCAAGCCGGTTTTCGGATCGGTCCAGACCACGATGTATTCGGTGCGGGCGTCGTCGAGCTGCCGCGTTTCGGTCTTTTTCGGCCATGTTTTCAGGAGCGCTCCCGATCCCTCCCGGCCATAAACAAATGAGACAGGCGGCTGCGCATCGTCGTTCAATAAATGTTCTTTGAGCCACTGGCTCCCTTGAACGAAATCACGAGGCTGGCTCGTCAAACTATTCTGGGTATTCTGGCCGGTTGCAACTACGCAATTCATGAACATGCCAAATCCGAGCGTTGCCAAAACGAGGGATCGGGTGACGTGGCGAGTGACGGTGCGTGTTACCTGTACAACATGATTTGGCTGCAGTCTACGACGCACTGCTCGATTAAGAGTTCCCAACTTCGATCTAATCACGTGCCACCCCAGTTTTTAAGTATGTTAACACGATTGTTGACATTACGAACGGGTCGGATGCAAGGCAAATCACGGTCCGGAGCCTTCAGCAGATCAGTAAACGCCGCTGCCGTGATTCGGCGTGCAGATCTTCGTGCCGTTTCCGGATCGTTCCAGGAGGGCTTAAGGGGGTGACATCCTTACCTTGGTTCCCGAACTCCGACTGGCTCTTTCGCCGGAGCCAGCGCGATCAGGGTCGCACCGATTACGACGAGCACAGCCGATCCAATCAGTTCTCCGTGTGCGACGAGATTTCGAAAAGCTTGGAACGACATCACGGCAGCGTGGGCAAGGCTCGACCAAGCCGTGAAGGCGATCAGGCTCCGATTCGCGGATGGGTTTCGGGCTGCCACTATCAGGAAAATGCCGAGCGTGACGTAAAGGCTCCTCATCATCGCCAACGCAGGCTCTTGCTTCACAAACAGCACCAAGGGATAGATCATTGCGGTAAAGAGCAGTCCCACCAATACCAGTACGACCTTCAGCGCTCGTTCTCGACGCATGATGCCCTCCTTCTCCCGTCGCAATCAGGACATAATAGCCCGAGGTCTATCCCAAATGTCGCAGACTCGGCTCTGACTTGGTTCAGGTCGTTCACATTGACACCGCGTTTATCTCGTATTAGCGTTTGTCGTCGATAATCTTCACGAGAGGAGGCGTTCCATGTGCTCGCATTCGAGTCTACGTCTCTCCGTAGTTCCTGCGGTTTTCTCTGGAGCCCTTAGTCTTGGGGTTGCCCAGATCAGCAGGCAGTCTGCCGACCAAAACGAAATCCGCAAGGCTGACACGGCTTGGTCTCATGCGGCTGAGACCAAAGATTTGGACAAGTTTGTTTCCTTCTACGCGGACGATGCTTCAGCATTTCCATTCAATGCTCCCGTTGCAATCGGCAAAGAACAGATTCGCCAGCTTTGGTCACGGTTGATGTCCAAGCCCGGTTTTGGACTCAGCTTCCAGCCGACAAAGATCGAGGTCAGCAAGTCGGGCGACATGGCTTACGAAACAGGCACGTTCGAACTGAAGCTGAACGGTCCGCAGGGCAATGCGACGAGGATTCCCGGAAAATACGTTGTTGCGTGGAAGAAACAACCCAATCGCGAGTGGAAAGCGGTAGCCGACATCTTTAACACGGACAAGTAGTCTGGACTGCGTTTTGCTTAGCCGATGCTTTTCCGCGACGACGATCGCTGCCAGCGATAGACGATAGATAAGAATCCCGCATGGTTGTGCAATCGTCAATCAATTGTCGGGGCAATCATGAGTCAGGACAGCGTCATTCCGGTTGCAAACAATACCAAGTCGCGAAACGACCTCATCGAGCGCGGGTTCAGTCGTCAGCCGCTCAGAATTGACGTGGACATAGCCCGCTCTCTGGAAGCTCTAGCCCATGCAGCTTGGTCCATTCCAAAGGACAAGTACTATGACGGCGGCGACAGGTATCGTTCCTTAAATCGTGTCAGGGCTGAGGTCGTTGAGGGCGGTGTGAAGGTTTGGTCGAGCGAGGAGAATACGCCCTACGTGCAGCTAAGAAAATACAACACGACACTGGGCGGCCAGCCGCGAGAGTATGCTCCGCTGCCCCCGGCAATCGCCGCATCCATGGGCGTTCTCAAGATGATTGCTCACCATCTTCATTACCTGCCGCTCTCGGCAGTGGGGAAAAGGTACTTGGTCAACGTCCACCTAATAAGGTTCGCCGCTACGCCCGATCGACCGTGCGACACGAGTCCACCGGGCTTGCATAAAGACGGGGAAAAGTACATCGCCACGCATCTACTGGGCTGCTGCGGCGCTCGCGGTGGCGAAGTCATCATCACCGACAACGACAGACACGAGATGGATCGCTTCACGATGCGCGAATGCGGGGAGTGTTACGTTTTCGACGATGACCGCATCTGGCATATGTTGACACCAGTAGCAGTGCGGGAAGGCAATCAGTACGCCTACCGTGACACGCTGGCTTTCGATATGCTGCCAGAGGGCTGGGAACCAGTGAAGTGATGCGCCGTTATTTCCCAATCTCTTGCGACCCCAATTTGTAGGGGATTTGATCGAGTCCCCGGCCGATTTTTCGGAACCAACTTCGCAGGTGGTATTCTTTCTATCATTACCACTGGTACTCAATGACCCAGAGCACCCTCCAGGTAGCTATGACCTTCCTGCGTCGCGTCGTGATGCTCTCTCGTAGCCACAAGTTTGCTCGCTATCCAGACGCCAGATGGGCGAATTGCGCCTTTGGGACGATTCAAGCGTTCATCGCTTTGCTAGTGCTGTTGTCGCTGGCGCATCCAGTGCGGTCCTTCGCGGCGAGTTCTGACCTCGAGACTGTGCTGACTGGCTCGCGCCAGCGTATTGAGAAATTGGATTACCGCGTGAGCGGGCGACTCACGCGGGTGGAATCCAACGGCAAGCGCACCAGCTACAAGTTTGCGGCCAAGGCCCACTGGTTTCCCGATGGTCTGCGTCTCCTGTGCGAGATCTCAGGGCCGGGCTCAGAGAAGACGCGCCTTCTTCTGCATATGACCGCGAGTGGGCACCTGACCATCGAGGCGCAACTTCCTGGCGAGAAGACCGCGAGTGCATTGCCCTTCGAGCGTTGGAACGACCCGCTCGTGGGAACAGACTTCTCCTATGAAGATATGGTCGAGAGCCAGTTCTTCTGGAAGCATCAGGAACTTTTACCACCGGAGAAATATGGCGTGCGAGATTGCTTTGTCCTTAAGAGCATGCCTGGCTCTCAGGACCGGACGTACGATGATTCGGTAACGACGTGGATTGACCGCACTATTATGTTCCCCGTGCATGTGGTGAAGACGCTTCGCGGCACGGGACAGCAGAAGGAATTCATTTACTATGGGCTGCGGAAGGCCGACGGGCTTTGGTCCGCATCGCAAGTCGAGGCAAAGCTGCAGGGCAAGCCCGGCTCCTCGATTCTCGTGATCGAATTTGGATCGGGAAAGGCGCATCTTGGGCGCAAGGACTTTGATATCGGCCAGTCCAGCGCTCAAGAAGAGAAGGTGAAATAGAACGGATCGCGTAATCGGGCTGTTGTTACGCCCTGTTTTCCCGCCGGGGGTTCCACGCTATTCGGCGTCATCCCACTAGCTCCTTTTCCGACGTTGCCGGTGCCCCACGCAGGCCAAAGGGCCACCAATTCCAGTCGCCGGCGAGTTGCAATAGTGCCGGCCCGACCACCATCCTCACCACTGTGGCGTCGATGAACACCGCTACGGCGAGCGTAAAGCCCAGCATTTGGACGACCAGAAAACTTCCCACGGTGAACGCGGTAAAGACGGCAATCATAATTGCCGCGGCGCTCGTGATAAGCCCGGCGGTCCGCGCCAGACCCTCGACGACCGCTGATCTCTCGGATAGACCGCGCCTCCGTTCTTCGAGGACGCGGGAGACCAGGAAGACTTCATAGTCCATGCTCAATCCGAAGACGATGGCAAACGACAGAATCGGCACGATCGGGTATACGCTGCCCGTCGGTCCCTCGAGGCCAAGGAGTTTGCCACCGTGGCCTTCCTGAAAAACAACAACTAACGCACCGAATGAGGCGCCAACGGAGAGCAGATTGAGCAGAATCGCTTTGACCGCCGCAATTAGAGAACGAAGCCCGATGAGGAGCGCCAGCAAGCTCCCCAATATGACGCCCAGGACCACCCGCGGCAGCCGCTCTTTTACTACCGAGTCATAATCTGCTTCGAGTGCGGGAACGCCGCCGACGAGCAGCTCCGCGCCGGGCACGCCAGTGATCGCCGCGACATCCGATGAACGCACGTCTCGCACCCACTGCACCTGCGCGTTGGGTGAAAGAGTCGCTGTGGGCAGCAACTCAATCAACGTAGCTTGGCCGTCGCTGCGAAGAAAACTCTTGCGGATTGACTCGGGCACATCCTTGACAGCATCCGCAGTATCGGACATTCCCGTGAGGGTCGGAAGAGATAAGACCTCTTCCGCTCTCGGATCGCTCTGGAAGTGTTTCGTCAAACGACTGAGTGCAAGCCAGCCAGCCGGCGAGAGCGGAGGAGACTGCGGCGGCAACTCCAGGATCACTCGGAGGGATTGCACAATACCCGATCGCCCCATGACTTGAAGGGTGTGCAACGCTTTCACAGACTCGGCTGCGGCCGGCAGCGAGTTATGGTCAGGAATCCCGGGAGAGATTTTTCGTCCCTGCAATGCAAGGATCAGTAGCGGAATCCCGGCCACAAGCAGCGCTGTCTTGGGCCGGCGGGTTATGATGCTGCCCCAACGCGTCCACCTCTCACTCGCCGCGCATAGGCTCTCCCGCGTTTTGAAGCGTCTGGCTCCGAAACGCACTCTGGCGGCATCGATGCGATGTCCGAGCAGCCCAAGCACCCAAGGCAAAATAAATGTACACAGCATGACACTCAAAACGGTAACCAGCAGGCCGGCTATCCCGATCGAGCGCAATTCGCTGATGGGCACATTCAGAAGCGCTGAAAATCCGATGGCGACTGTCGCGGCGGATATGATCAGCGTCCGCCCCGCTTGCCCCGCTGCAATATCGGCAGCTTGCCCGGGATCATATCCCTCGGCCAATGCCTCGCGAAACCGGCTCACCATCAGCAATGCATAGTCAATGCCCAAGCCTAGGCCGAGCATCGTCGCCAGATTCTGCACCAGAATCGACAGCTGCAGATAATTCGCGAGTAACGCCGCTGCACCCAGCGCCATCGAAATTGAAAGTACTCCGACTCCCAGCGGCAACAGCGCGGCCGCAAGACTGCCGAAAGCCAGCAACAGGAGCAAGAGAGTTACCGGCATCGCTCGTTCTTCGGCATGCTTGACGTCATCCGCACTGACCTTCCGAAGATCGTAGTTCAGCGGCGTCTCACCCGTAATCTGCAGTTTGATATTCGGGTATTTCAACCGAAGCTGACCCTCCATCCAGTCTGCTTTAGCCCTCAGTTTCGGCACCAACGCCTCGACATTTTTATCGTTCGGATCCAACCCGACGATGATCAAGGCCCCGCCATTTTCGCCAGTAAAAAGAGGATCAGGCCAATCCAGACTCGAGACGACACCGGAAACTCCCGGCACGCTCCGCAATGAACTGCTTAAGAAGCCCAGTGCATCTGCGCCGCTGGCTGAATCCGGATCGGGAACACCGCTGATTACCAGAACCAGGCGGTGAGCATACGGAGACTGGAAACGCTGCGCCAGTTCCGAATCAACTTTTTCGGATTCTCCGCCCTCGATGTGAACAACCGTTTCGAGGTGACGTTCGACCTTGTAGGAAAAAGGCAGCAGCGCAAGCGCCATGACAAACCCCAACATCGCCAACCAGAATCGGCGGCGAGCTGCACCACGGCCAGTCTTCAAGCTTGGCATTACCATCGAAGATTCACGTCGTTTCCTCGTTCGTATCGGAGCAATGAACCGACCCCGGTGATCGGGTACATCCATGATATAGGGTCAAACTGGATATTCATTGAGGTTCGGCCTTGAGTTTAGCTAACCATAAATGACAAATGTGGGGGAACTGGCCGTTAAACGTTGTCAATCGAGGAACGTACCCATTTGGTGGCGCATAGCCGTTGGAGGCCCACTTTCTGAGGATGACGACCATCCCGGAGTTGAGAACCGATCGTTCTGGGCCGGTTCAGGCACCGATGACCGCGGGCGTCATAACGGCGATGGGTTAAGTACGGAGTTGAGCCGGAAATGTTGATGAACCGGGTGCGTGGGCGAGCTCCCAGTTGCGTTGCGTCCAGTCCTTAATACTCGCCACCATTCGTCGAGATATCTGAGAAGCTTACTGCAACCCGGGCGCGGACGAGACGTTCAATCGTGACCAGCCCACTCGGTCCGCAGATTCGGCGGCCGCATTAAGGTCTGCATCACCACGCAATATTGCTCTGTTTTCTCGTGCAACGCGTGCAGTTGTTCCGGCGTTGCCTTAGGCGCAGCAACATCGAAATGAAGATGAATGCTTTCAAAGCCTACTGGGACCTCTTTTGATATGCCGAGAGTACCTCGGAGATCCAAGTCTCCCTCCACCGTTACCTCGATGCGTTCTGTCGGTATGCCCATTGCGGCAGCCACCATCTGACAGGTGATCTGCGCGCAAGCCGCGAGGGCCCCAAGCAAAAGGTCGCCGGAACAGGCACCAGCGCCCGCGCCTCCAACTCCGCTGTGGGCCTCGGCATGGTAGATGGCACGTCCGATATCGACCGAACATGCCACCGGCACGTCCGTCTGTCCGCCTTTCGCACGAATTGTGATTTTCGAGGCACTCGGATCGTTGCGATATTGCTCTTTCAGCGGCTTCTGAAGCGATCGAATATCCATCGCGACCTCGTTCCTTATGTTCTTGGCTATTTTTCGCTGACCCCGTCGGCTTCCGGCCATGCTGTCTTGAAGCCGCTGCACCTGCATGGTAGCATCTGGGGGCATCGGGGGGGCCATGCCCAAATTTGTCATCGAGCGGGAAATCCCAGGAGCCGGAAATCTAACCGAGGCCCAATTACGGGAAGTCTCCCAAAAGTCGGTAAAGGTTCTGAAAGGATTGGGTCCCGAGATCCAGTGGCTTCATAGCTATGTAACCCGCGACAAGGTGTACTGCGTCTACCTGGCCCCGGACGAAGCTATCATCCAAGAACACGCCAAGCGAGTGGGCATTCCTGCCAACCGTATCTCCGCTGTGCGCCGTCTTATCGACCCAACAATGGCCGGGTAAGCGCAGGCTGAATCTTCCCATCGCACCCGATTTCTTTTCGCCGCCAACGTTAGCCGACCGGCTGCCCCTGTGCTAACCCAATGGAGAAGTGGTCTCGGGCATCAGCACCTCTTCAACAGCTTTCTCGACCGGCAAAGCCCAGCCCGCTGACCAAGCCATCTCTCCTACCTTGTTGGTCAATGCCTGCCGCGCCGGCTGCAAAGTGGCTTCCAGCTTGGCTTGTTCCGCGGACGTGAGCGGAGCGCCAATGTTTTGGCGCAAAGCAGCCGCAGCGCCCGCCAGCCGCAGCGAACGCTCTGCTTCGAGTTGAGCAGCCGCGGAGCACGCGAAACACTCCAGCAGGCGCGCAATTCCTCGTTTATGGTCGAGTTCCTGAAAGAGTTTTATGCTTTCGCCATAAAAAGAGTGCGCGGTCGAATAATCCCCCTGTTCTCTCATCAAGCTTCCAAGATCGGCGAGCGCGCTGGCAATGCCCCAACGGTCATCGAGTTCGCGAAAGATTGCCAGACCTTGTTCGTACAACGCCCGCGCGGCGATGGAATCGCCATGATCGCGCGCGACATCCCCTTGATAGTTTAGCGACCACGCGACGCCTGTCTGATCTCCCAGTCCTTGGAAGATCGAAACACACTCCGCGTGTAGCGACCGTGCGCGGTTATATTCTCCCTGCAGCTTGAGGACATTGGCCAGGTTACTGAGAGCCCGCGCGATTGCCTTCTGATCGCCCAAATCTCGCCACAGCGCAAGGCTTTCTTCGAATAGGGCGCGCGCACTCGCCACGTCACCCCGGTCGCTGGCGAAGACCGCCAGCGCGTTAAGAGAGACAGCGACACCCGTGTTGTCCCCTAACTGACCCGCGATGCTCTGACTTTCGCCGATGAGCGCATCTGCCGAGGCGTAATCTCCCTGCTCGCCGGCGAGCACGCCCGCGGCAAAAAGCGCGCGTGCCCGCGCTTTTGTGGGAGCCTGCGCCCCTGCAAGCTGCAGCAGCTTACCCAATCTGTCCCTGCCTTCGGCGAGATACTCACGATTCTCCCAAAATCGAAACAGCGCTGTACCAAGACGCAGGCCCCATTCCGCATCTCCAGTTTCGGTCAGCCACTCAAGGCTCGCGCGAAAATTGTCATGCTCGAGTTCAAAGTGTCCCAGTCCTTCCGCCAGTTCGGCGCCACTCGCTTCCGTAACGTCCTCTTCCGCGAGAACCAGGCAGTAAGCGGCATGGGCGCGTTTCGTCAAGGGCTGCTCCCCGCTTGCCTTCAGTTTTTCCAGAGCGTACTCGCGAATCGTCTCCAGCATCGCGAACCGGGATTCACCCTCCGTTTGCTCGATCTTCTGTACCAGACTTTTGTCCAGCATGGATGCCATTCCGTCAAGCAAGTCCAAATCGAGATCGCCTTTCGTATCGCAAACCGCCTCCACTCCCTCCAGATTGCATCCACCCACGAACACCGACAGTCGTCGAAAAAGTTTTTGCTCCGCTGCATTCAGAAGGTCGTAGCTCCAATCAATCGCCGCCCGCAGCGTCTGTTGCCGCTGCGGCAGGTCCCGCGCGCCTCCGGTTAACAGTTGCAACCGGTTCGCCAGACGCGCCAGCATCACAGGTGGTGAGAGAACTTTGACTCGGGCGGCGGCCAGTTCGATCGCTAGTGGTAGACCATCTAACCGGGCGCAAATCTCGGCTACGGCGGATGCGTTTCCTAGATTAAGTTCAAAATCTGGCTTGGCGGCGACGGCGCGTTGTACAAACAGCGCCACTGCCGGATACCGGGACAAGATTTCTAGTGAGGGTTTGGACCGCGAATCCGGCAGCGCCAGCGGTGGCACTGGAAATTCATGTTCTCCGTAGACGTGTAGCGCTGCCCGGCTCGTTACCATGATTTTAAGATTTGGACACGTCGCCAGGAGATCTGCCACGGCAGGTGCCGCTTGAACTAGGTGCTCGAAATTGTCCAGCAGAAGGAGCATGGGCGCGCGCGATGGGTCCTGTAGATTCCTGTTGAGAGTTTCGAGTGCAGACCGGCCTCCTGCCTCTCGGATTCCCAACGCCTGAAGGATGGACGAAGCCAACAAGCCAGGATCGCTTAGCAACGAAAGCGGTACAAAATAAGTACCGCATGGAAAACGCTCCGCGAGGCCACGTGCCACTTGCACTGCCAGGCGCGTTTTGCCTATTCCACCGGGGCCCGTAATCGTGACTAGCCGCACATCCTGACGCAGCACCAGTTCTTTAACGGCAGCTCTCTCCTTTTCCCGCCCCACAAACCCAGTTCGCTGCATGGGAAGATTCACCGCGGGGGGCTCCACCTGCTTAACTTGCTTCTCCGAGAAGCGGTCGCGTATGGCGGCGAATTCCCGCGCCAGATAGCGAGTGAAGATGTTTAGAACTGGGCGGGAGTTCGGCATGATCGGTGCGGCATCGGCAACAGCCGTGTGCACTTTCCCCATTTCCCCTTGGAGTAGCTTCAGCTCCGCGCAAATATCGGCGGCACGCTGGAAGCGATTCTCGCGGTTTTTTTCCAGCGCCTTTGCCAGGATCGTTTCCAGAGGGGCGGGTAATGAAGAGTTCACCTTTGTGGCAGGGGCTGGCCGCGCATTCAGGATCGCATCCATCAGCAGTACGCGATTCTTGCCAACGAAGGGTCGCCGGCCCGTGGCCATTTCGTAGAGCACCACGCCGAAGGAGAACAGGTCGCTGCGCACGTCAATCTCGTCTCCGCGCAATTGCTCAGGAGACATATAGGAAGTTGTGCCCGGAATAACCCCGTCCGTGGTAAGCGACTCGTCCTCGGACTGATCTTCTGAGACGTGAGGACCGCACATCTTGGCCAACCCGAAATCCAGTATCTTTATCTGGCGGCGCGCGACGATGAACACGTTTCCCGGTTTTATGTCCCGGTGGATAATCCCCTTGGTATGGGCCGCTTCGAGGGCGTCGGACGCCTGAATCCCAAAATCCAGGAGCTCCTCGGTTGAGATCGGCCCTTCGCCGATTCGTTGTTCTAAGCTCATCCCTTCCAGCAACTCCATGACGATCACCGGCTGATGATCATGCTCTTCCACCTCATAAATAGTGCAGATGTTGGGGTGATTCAAGGAAGAGGCGGCGCGGGCCTCGCGCTCAAACCGCCGTAGCGACGACTCGTGACATAGGATCTTCTCGGGCAAGAACTTCAAAGCCACACGGCGTCCCAGTCGTATGTCTTTCGCTTCGTATACCACGCCCATGCCGCCGCTGCCGATTCGTCCAAGCACCTCATAGTGCGCGACTGTTTGGCCGACGAGGGAGCACTTCTCGCGCATTTCCGTCCGGGCGATATTCTTCATCCCGCCTTTAAGCGCTGGTTTCTCCAGGAAATCGTCCAATTTCCCGTGCGAGATCAACAGGGACATAACCTCCTGGACCAGCGCAGTATCGCCGGCGCAAGCTTGGCGTAAGAAAGCTTCCTGCTGTTCCGCTGGCAAACGCAACGCTTCCTGCAATAAACCGTCCACGCGTTTCCAGCGCTCAGCATTCATGACGACCCGCGATTCATTTCACGATGGAGCCAGACTCGCGCTGTGCTCCAGTCGCGAGAGACGGTAACCGCGGATATGTCGAGAACCTCGGCCGTCTCCGTGAACGTCAATCCTCCGAAAAAACGCAGCTCCACCACTTGCGCTTTGCGTGGATCGAGTTTGGCCAGAGCTTTCAAAGCATCGTCGAGAAGCACTACGTCAACACCTTTACCACGCGAAAACTGGGACGCGTCCTCGAGGGGCACGGTAGCCTGACCTGCGCCCCGCTTCCAGGCACGGTGGCGCCGGGCGTAGTCGACTAGAATCTGCCGTATGAGCTGTGCAGCGATGGCGAAAAAATGGGTGCGGCTTTCCCACTGCGGAGGTTGCATCCGAAACAGCCGGAGATACGCTTCATTCACCAGCGCTGCACTTTGCAGAGTGTGGTCCGAACGCTCCTTGCGCAGTTCGTAGTGGGCCAGGCGTCGCAATTCTTTGTAGACAACCGGCACCAAGGCATCGAGCGCGGCGCGGTCGCCGCCCTGCCAGACGCGCAAAAGCTTCGTAATCTCGCTTGTAGAGTTCTGGCCCACAAAGAGCCCTCTGGGGGGAAGGGATTTGCGCTAGCGTAGTCATGTCCTCCTCGAATGTCAACCTGAGCTCACATAGGTCCTGCCCAGCAAGCGATTCTGCATCAAGGGAATTATTTTTCAACCCATGATCAGATTTGCCCCGCCATTGCGCTGTTAGAGATAGAGCACAAGAAGTCCCCATTGGAGAGAATCTTCAATTTGCGCTCAGAACAAGGAGAACGAAATGAAAACCAAAGTGTTTATCACGTCGCATCCGTGTGTGTTATTTGTTGCGGTCCTGGCACTTTCGTCCTTTGCCTTGGCGCAGCATGATATGCAACAAGACCCTGAAACCAGTTCGCCTAATCTCGTCCAACTCGTTCGCACCGCTACCCAGCAGTACATCAACGTCAATGCCGCCACCGCCGCCGGCTACGCGCCTTTTCTCGGCTGCGTTACCGGTCAGGACCACGGCGCCATGGGCGTGCACTATGTCAACGGCACGCTGCTCAGTGCGGGCGAGATTGATGCCTCACACCCGCAAGCCCTGATCTACGAGCCACAGGACGGCGCCATGCGACTGGTGGGCGTCGAGTTCATAGTCTTTGCGGACGCTTGGCTGAAGAACAACAACAACAATCCTCCGGTGCTGGATGGTCAAGTCTTCCAATTCGTTGACAGCCCAAACCGCTTCAACATACCTGCGTTCTTTGAACTGCACGTCTGGGCCTGGAGGGCAAACCCTCAGGGTGCCTACGTCGACTGGAACAATGACGTCACTTGCACAAAACAATGAGTAGATTGCCAGGAGATTTCTGCTCACACCGTTGTGCGTTGCTGTAAAGCCGACAAGCAATGCATGGTGGATGGCGCCGCGGGAGAACAAGGAAGCGAGGCCTCGCGGCGCCAGATATCGCGCAGGAAGCGCGTTTGTCTGCAACTGATAAAGAAAAAAGAAAAGAAAAGGAGCGGATAAAGACATGCCCAAATACGTCATCGAGCGCGAACTTCCGGGGATTGGAAATGCGACGCAGCAAGAAGTCCAGACCATATCGCAGAAATCCTGCAGTGTTCTCAATAAACTTGGACCGACGATACAGTGGTTGCACAGCTACGTAACTACAGACAAAATTTATTGCGTCTATATCGCCCCGAACGAAAAGATGGTTCGAGAACACGCGGAACAAGGAGGCTTCCCGGTGAGCTGTATCTCCGAAGTCAGCTCAGTGATCGATCCCACCTCCGCGGAATGTTCTCGTTCAGAATGATTAGTGACACTCTGTCTCGATCAAAGTAGCATTTTCTGTAGCGTCCGCAGTCGCCATGGAGATGCGGGAAGCCCGCGGTCCTTTGCGGCTTTCCCAAGCCTTGACCCCGACAAGTATCACGTCCACCGGAACTTATCTGTTCCAAATCAGCGCTTTCTAGGCGCGACATTTTCCACGGTGCATATTCCCCCCCCACCGCTGCTTCTCTGCTTGTGCCCCGATGATCTCCTGGCCTGAAAAAGTGTCACCAATCATGTGGACGAGCTCAAATACTAGACATCCTGGGCCTTTCTGTTAGATATTCTGATGCATGGACGTTGAACGCGTCATTGACGACATCGAGCAGCTACAGGAAATGTTCGAAGCGCCGGACATAAGGCCACTCAGCCCAAGCGACATCTCTGCTGCCAATCGAAGGCACGACGAATTGCTCGCACATAGCCCGTGGTTTCGGCTGTGGCAGCGATATGGAGTATGTTGTCGGTCTGAGCGTCCCGTACTCCAGCTTGGGGAAATCGAAAGCTGAACTTCCCCATTCATTGGGTAGATCCTAATGTGGGACGAGTACGCTTCTACGCCCTGCCAACACCAGCGACAACTCTCACTTCAAGCCGGTTGAGGTTCGAACCTGCACCCTCCCTCTGTTAACAGCCCGGGTGCATCTGCTCGAAAACATGTGTTATTCCTAATCCTGAACCAAGGGAATGCATCCAAACACAGGAGCTCAAATAAATGATGACTAATAAGATCGCCATCATTACGGGTGGAAGCCGCGGGTTAGGCCGCAACACTGCCGTCAATCTTGCGCGGCGCGGCGTCGACATCATTTTCACCTATCGCGCGAATCAGAAAGAAGCAGAGCGTCTGATTCGCGAGGCCGAAGCCATTGGGCGGAAAGCAGTGGGATTTCGCCTCGACACTGGCGACGTTCGCGCTTTTGACGGCTTCGTTTCTGAAGTCCGCAAGACGCTGCAAAGCTGGGGATGCGACCGGTTCGACTACCTCGTAAACAACGCCGGCAAATCGCTGCATGCCGGTTTTCAGGAAACGACGGAAACCCAATTCGATGAAATCTTCAATGTCCATGTCAAAGGGGTTTACTTCCTTACCCAGAAGCTCCTCCCCCTCATGAACGATGGCGGCCGCATCGTAAATATTTCGTCCGGGCTCGCGCGATTTGCTCTGCCCGGCAGTTCCGCATACGGAGCCGCGAAGGGAGCGGTTGAGTTTCTGACCCGCTATCTGGCCAAAGAACTCGGTCCACGCGGGATTACCGCGAATGTGGTCGCGCCCGGTGCGATCCAAACTGACTTCAGCGGCGGCATGGTGCGCGACAATCCCGAGGTCAATAAGCGCGTAGCGGAAATGACCGCGCTCGGGCGTGCGGGCGTGCCCGACGATATCGGGCCCATGATCGCGGCGTTTCTCTCCGACGAGAATCGGTGGATCAACGGACAGAGAATTGAAGTGTCCGGCGGCATGGCGCTTTAAGGGCGCAATAATCGTAGCGGGAGAACTTCAGGCCGTATGACAACTGCAAAGAGGATCGCGCTGGTGACTGGAGGGAATAAAGGCATAGGCTTGGAAATCTCTCGTAATCTCAGCAGCGCTGGATGCACCGTGCTGCTGGGTGCACGTAATGTGGAGCGAGGTCAACAGGCCGTCCGGCAGCTCGAGCAGGCCGGACTTGGTGATGTTCACTTGATTGAGATCGACGTTACAAGGCAGGACACCGTTACAGCCGCAGCACAACAAATTGAGCGCCGGTACGGCCGACTCGATATCCTGATGAACAACGCGGGAGTCAACCTGCGTGGCGACGGATTGCCTGGCGACGCCGATTTGGACGCGGTGCAAAGGGTTTTCGCTACCAACTTCTTCGGCGCGATTCGTGTCGCCCAGGCGATGTTGCCGCTGCTGCGTAAATCGGCAGCGGGGCGCATCGTGAATATCTCCAGCGGGCTGGGGTTCGCTCGCTTTAAACATCGATCCTTCATGGTCTGGGTACAACACCAAGCTTATAGGCTATAACGCATCGAAGGCTGCTTTGAACATGCTGACCGTTCAACTCGCTTACGAACTGCGAGGGACGAACATCAGGGTCAACTCGGCAAATCCCGGATTTACAAAAACGGACCTCAACGACAACCGGGGGACTCAACCAGTAGAGGTTGGAGCCATCGAAGCAACACGTTTGGCGCTTTTGGATGACAATGGCCCAACCGGAGGGTCGTTTTCAAAAGACGGTCCCGATCCATGGTAGATGGTGGCAGTCATTTGAGCGCAAGATGTTGAGATCCCTTTCTGTGAACGCCGAGCCTTCTCGGCGAGCGGTTAATCCAATTCCCTTGTAGAGACTGTTCGCGGCAATCCGCCGAACTAGAAATCCTGCAATGAAACAGGCACTATTGAGATACCGATGAAAACAATTCACTGAGCGGAAGCAACCGATGCCGTTCCGGCGAGTGGTTGTGGCAGTAAGACTCCCAGTGAATTGGTTAACGTCGTGCGGCACTACCGCGAGTTGCCTCGGCTTGACTTGTAGTCATTACCATGGTATTACATTATAAGATATGTAATGGAGGCAACATGGAATCCGCGATCACCGTCAAGGGCCAGGCTACCATCCCCAAACCTATCCGCGAACATCTTGGGTTGCAGCCGGGTGATCGGGTCAAGTTCTTTGTGCATCCCGACGGAAGCGTAGTCTTGTTGCCGAAAATTTCTGCTTCCGCGGTACGCGGTATGATCAAGTCCCACAGCCCGCGGCTCGTGACCACCGAGCAAATGACTACAGCCGCTGCCGAGGGCGCTTTGAGTCGAAGTCCGCGACGACGACACAGATGATCGGACTCGATACCAACATCCTGATACGCTATCTCACTCAGGACGACCCGGTACAGTCAGCCAAGGCCTCCGAAATTTTTGAACGTCGTTTGACAACGCACAACCCCGGTTTTGCCAGCATCGTAACAATGGTCGAGACCGTGTGGGTTCTGGATCGCGCTTATCGCTTGAAAGCCCAGGAAATCGCCACCGCCGTCGAACGCCTGCTGCAGGTTGAGGTTCTCGCGATCGAAAACGAGCAGGAAGTTTTCACTGCCATGGTTGCCCTAAAACAAGGGCGCGGATCATTTGCAGATGCGCTGATCGCAGAGCTTGGAGCCCGGGCGGGGTGTATCCGTACATTGACGTTCGACCAAAAGGCGGTGAGGCTCCCAGGCTTCGAGCTTGTGTAGTGGATGCCAGGTCCAAATTGTCCAGCGTCGGACCTGGAAGAATCTAATCTCAGATCGAATTCGCAGACACCGACCGATAGCGAATGCATCCCCTCGCACCGATTGACCGTTGTCTCGCTACCCGACGCGCGATCCGCCGCTCGACGGCGTGAGACCTGTGTCAAACACGCAGAGCCATTATCAGTAGCGTTGCGGTCAATTTGATTCCTCCGACCGGCGAGTCAGGCGGCAAAGAAGTAATCCGCAAGGCGATCAGAATCTCCGGAAGTCGGGTCCGGGTCGCCCAAAATTCCGAGGCTCGGATCGCCTGTATATACCTTGACAAGTATATGCATAATAAAGTATATAAAGAGCGTGGAATCCGCCTTCGAAATCATCGCCGAGCCCAACCGCCGCGCCATACTGAGCCTCCTCGTCTCCTCCCAACAATCCGTCGGAGAGATCGAGCGTCAGCTTCGTATGCCACAGCCGACCGTCTCAAAGCATCTGCGCGTGCTGCGCGACGCCGGTTTTGTCGAATCCACAGTGGACGCGCAGCGCCGTCTCTATCGACTGAAGCCAGAACCGTTTCGGGAGGTGGATGCTTGGCTTGTTCAGTTCCGCCGCTTCTGGTCCGCTTACGTGGATGCTCTCGAACGCCACCTCGATCGGACAGATAGTGATCAGTCAAAGCCACCGAAAAAAAATACAAACAGAAGACGACGCGGCCCAAACCGCGAACGTCACAAAGGAAAAAGGAAATGAAAATCAAAGTGACCAGCATATACGTGGACGACCAGGACAAAGCCTTGCGCTTCTACACCGAAGTACTGGGCTTTGCCAAGAAAACCGATTTCAGTCAGGGCCCATTTCGCTGGCTGACCGTGACTTCGTCCGAGGAGCCGGACGGCACTGAGCTCCAACTGGCTCTGAACAACAACCCTGCCGCCAAAACGTATCAGCAGGCGATTTTTCAACAGGGTCAGCCCGCGGCCATGTTCTTCACCGACGACGTCAAGGGCGACTACGAACGGATCAAGGCTCGGGGCGCGGCGTTCACCATGCCGCCCACCGACGTGACCGGCTCGACTATTACAATGCTGAACGACACCTGCGGCAACCTCGTTCAGCTCACTCAGCTGAAGCGCTGGTAACGGCGGCCGCCAAGGGGAAGAAGATGAGCGACCTCCAGCAGTACACACCGGGTTCGGCCAACGGGGCGCGGATACAAAAGGGCCGGGGCCAAAATGGCGAAGAGAAGTGGACGCTCGTTCTCGTCCGAGAACTGCGCCACTCGCCGGAAAAAGTCTGGCAGGCGCTTACCGATCCGGCGCATCTACGCGAGTGGGCGCCCTTCGACGCTGATGGCAACTTGGGCACGGTTGGAGCCACAGTGAAGCTCACCACAGTGGGGGCGCCCACGCCGCGGGTTACCGAAACAACCGTGACGCGGGCTGACGCCCCCGAGGCGCTCGAGTATAAGTGGGGCAACTTCGATATGCGGTGGGAACTCGAAGCTTCGGCTAGCGGCACGCGCCTGACGCTGTGGACCAACATTGGTCACCGCTTCATCTCCATGGGGGCTGCTGGGTGGCACATCTGCTTCGATGTTCTGGATCGCCTTCTCAGCGGAACCCCCATCGGCCGCATGGTTGGCCCCGAGGCGATGAAGTTCGGCGGCTGGCAGCGCTTGAACGCCGAATACGCCAAACAGTTCGGCGTTGAGCCCCCCAACTGGCCGCCTCAGACCGGTCAAAAATCGTGAATCGAGGAGATCAAAAACAATGCGCCTCCAATCGAAGAGCAATAAAAATAAAAAGGAATTGTCACCGGAACAACATCAGCAACTACTCCGAGCATTGAAAGCCCGTTTCGAGAAGAACATGAACCGCCACAAAGGGCTTGAATGGGCTCCAATACAAGCCAAGCTGGAAGCGAACGCCGAGAAACTCTGGTCGCTCAATGAAATGGAAAGAACAGGCGGTGAACCGGACGTTGTCGGTCATGACAAAAAGACTGGCGAATACATTTTTTACGATTGTTCAGCAGAAAGCCCGAAGGACCGCCGAAGCCTTTGCTACGACGGTGAAGCGCTGGACTCAAGGAAAGAAAATAAACCAAAAGGTAACGCTCTCGATTTGGCCGCGGCCATGGGCATCGAGCTTCTAACCGAAGAACAATATCGAGAGTTGCAGAAACTTGGAGAGTTCGATGCGAAAACATCGAGCTGGGTGAAAACACCCTCCGAAGTCAGAAAACTCGGCGGCGCCCTCTTTTGCGATCGCCGCTTCAACACTGTTTTCCTGTATCACAACGGTGCGGAATCCTACTACGCCGCCAGGGCGTTTCGGGGCTCGCTAGGCGTCTAGCGGGAAATATCTTGTGTCTTGCACGCGGGCGGCGCACCGTCCCGAGAGTGTTCTCACTCGGACACTCGCGACGAGCGTTGATCTCCGAACAGGATGCCTGACGCGTTAATCAAATACTGTTCGTCGCTAAGCCTCTCGATCAATTCGTCGGGAAACGGGGAGATTTCATCCTGCAAATACGAAGCCAGCTCGCGATAGATTTCTCGCCGCGCGTACGCCGCTAGTTCGTTGCGGCGGCGCAGTGCATCGTGAATCAGCGTTGCGAGTTCCGGCGTCGCGGCTCGACGAAGCTTCATCGCGATTGCAGGATAATCCATGAAGGAGTTGTACTTTTGCCGCATCCAGAATTCCTCCACGGGCGCAGCCAGTGGCGTTTGGCGTACGACCAGTGTTCCGGCCACGCGGTCGCCGAAGCGCTGCATCAGGGGACTGCTCAGTACCGAGAGTCCTCCGACCAGATAGGCAAGTGGCAGCGCATCAACGACGCGCATCAGATTCCGCACCCACGCCTGTTCGATACGCAGCGGAAAGCCATCCTGGTCAATCACGCGCAAATGGAAGAGACGCTTTCCAATCGTCTGGCCGTTCCAAAAGCCTTCCAGCAACGCGCTATAAGCGAACCCGATCGCGAACTCCATGAGTGTGATCACCATGAAGCCAAACCCTGGTGCTTTCGAGAAAATCCAGTAGACCAGCAGCCCCACTCCGTTAACCACGCCCAACACGATAACGGTATCGAGCAGCATGGCGTAAAGCCGCGAAGCGGGTCCCGCCAAAGGCAACCGGAATACCACGCCTTCCGCAGTCGCAATCGTCAGTTCAGCCGCCGTCGACGCGCGGGTTAACTGAGTATCGGTCATCTGATTTCCGAAGGAACACTGGAGCGCGCTTCCGTGTCGGTTTCTCTTCGTCCAGTCATCAGTAGATAGATCGTCAGCAGCACAAGTTCCGCTGCGGCAACCGCGACCTTGAACCCATATGGCAGAGCGGGCGCGTGATGCTGAGAAAAAAATGCCTCCATGAGTCCGGCCCACACCAGCATTATTGCCAGCCCGGCGACCAGCACTAGCCATTCCCGCATCGATTGTCGAACGTTGCGGTCCTCTCGCCGGCGCAAAAGCAGCCGCGCCAAGTAAAACCCCGCCTGTCCGGCGATTAAGATCGAGGGAATCTCAAACACGCCGTGTGGCAACAGCCACGCCGTCATGAACAGTCCGAAGCCCTGCTGTGTGTAATGAACCGCAACGGCACCGAGCAATACGCCGTTTTCAAAAAGCAGCAGCGCCGTTCCGATACCAAACGTCACACCGAGCGCCGCTGCGAGCAATGCTACCTGGATGTTGTGCTTGATCAGTTCGGCCGAGAATGCGGCTTCGGTCTGTGCGGAGGCCGGGTGCCGCTCGTGTCCTTGTTCCTCTTCATGCACGCGCTGACCCGGATTGCGGAGATAATCGGCCGGAAGCAACACATCCACCGAGGCGAGATCGTAGCGCACCGCGAGTCCCCCAAAGGCGCAGCCCAACAGCGTAATCAGCACAGCGAGTGCGAAATATCGGGAGTGCCGCCGGAATGTCTCCGGAAACACCGTGAAAATTCTCAGCCATCGGCGCGGCTGCCAGATATCAGAGCGCTCCGGCGGGGCGAAATAGAGCTCTCCATAGGCTCGCGCCACGAGCCGCTCGAGATACTGTCTTAATTCGTGCGCCAACGCACTGTGTGTGACGCGATTCAAATCCGCGGCGGTTTGGGCGTAGAGCGCCTGCAGTTGTTCGGCCTCCTCTGGATTCAGCCGGCGGTCCGGCCGGCCTTCTAACGCGGCGAGCAGCGACTCGAGGTCGCGCCAGCGTGGCCGCGCCTGCGCCTGAAATCGTTCGAGATCTAAGATCACAGTCGTTGCTCCCGCTTGCTCTCCATATATCCTTCGACGGCGGTTCGCAGGAACTTCTCCGCGGCAATGTACCGGAGCTGTACATCGAATTGACGTAGTTGCCGCGCCAACGCACTGAGTCGCTGGTTTTCTCTATCACCCGCGAGCACCGCATATACATCTTGATCCGTATGCAGATCTTCTCTTGGAGAGAATGCTGGCCGCACATGAGCCGGCAAGATGCTTGTCATCAAGAGGGCATGTGAGGAGCGGACCAGGCCAACGCCGCGACGCAGCGGGTCCGAAATCGAACGCTCCGTCAGATCTGCCAGCAGTACAAGGTAGGCACGTCGTCGCAGCCGGATTCGAATGTCGCTGAACAACGCTTCGTAATCTGCATTGGTTGGCAAAGGCTCGATATTCAGCAGACAATCACGAAATCGGTGAAACTGAGATTGACCGCTTCCCGCGCGTAACCATGACTTCGCTCCATCCGCGTACGTGACCAAACCAAATTCGTCTCCCACCTCCAGCGCGACGGTTGCGCCCACGAGCGCTGTTTCCACCGCAAGATCTAGCATCCGTCGCGGTGCACGCGCTGGTACAGCGGCGCTTTCGGAGTCCGCCGACGGATGGAGGGCAACCGCAGATGCCCGCGATTGATCCACGACAAAATACACTTCCTGCTTTTGTTCCCACTGGAAGAGCCTTGTAACTGGAGCGCTCCGACGTGCCGTCGATTTCCAGGCGATCTCCGAGTAGGTATCGCCGGGCTGATATTCCCGCAAGCGCTCGAACTCGCGCCCGTGTCCGGTCCACGGCGTCTGCTGAGACGCAACGAGCATGCGGTAAACCGGGCTCCGCAAAATCTCCTGTCGCCCGGGCCGCAAATTCGCGTCGATCCGCAAAGGCTCGGGCATATCAAACCATCGCCGCACTCGCCAGATTCGGAAGCGCGAATGCCGCTCGATACCAACCCGCGGTCCAGGCCACAGGCCACGCCGAAGCAAGGTGATTTCCACCGTCCATGGCCAGAGTCGAATGTGCGCCGCGCTCGCCGGAGTCAATCCTCCCGCGACTGACTCCGGCTGCTCCAGCTTCAGCCGCTGAGGATCGCTTTTTACCCGGAATGCGCTTTCGCTATCTTGTGTTGACGGCATGATCGCTACGCGGATGTCGTTGTGCAACCAGCGCCGGCCGGAGCCAGTGAACGCGAACGGAACACGGATGGTCTGCCCCTCGCGTCCGCGGAGTCCTTTCTCCGACTGCAGGAGAACCGACGCACATTCCTCGCGGGTGAGCCACAGGGCGATCGCGTCATAACTGGTTAGCAATGCCACAGAAGTGGCGATCAGCCCGAACCATAACCATCCGCGCGCAAACCACGGCACAATGCACGCCGCCACACCCAGCAGTCCTATGATCCACACAAGCGCTACCTGCGGACTGAAGAGCGATCCCTCCGGGCGAAGCGGGATTGGATGCGAAGTCTCGTCACCCAAAAGCCGGTCGGGGCGTGCTGATTCCGCTGTGGTTTCGACCGTGGCCGTGACGACCACGTCCTGCCCACCGACACCCGCGGAGCTTTTACTCCCAGCCGTCATGATTTCATTTGCGTCGATGTCGTCGCCCGGCGTGCACTATGCGAGCGGTCTAACGCGGTACTTCGACCGCCTCCAGCACCGCGTTGATTACCTCGCGAATCTCGACGCCTTCCATCTCGAAATCCGGCCGCAGCAGCATGCGGTGCTCGAGCACTGGGGCAGCCAGTGTCTTTACGTCTTCGGGCGTCACGAAATCGCGCTCCTCAAGAGCCGCGAGCGCCCGCGACGCCGACAGCAGCGCGAGTGTGGCCCGCGGCCCAGCGCCAATCCAGACTGCAGGGTGCTGCCGGGTCTGTCGAGCCAGACTGACGATGTAACCGCTGATGGCCTCACTGACGCGCACTTGCGCTGCGGCGGCTCGCAGCTGTTCGAGTTCGCCGGATTGCAAAACCGGCACACGCAGATCCTCGGCTAGCCGTCGCTCTGGTGAATCGCCTCCTGCAACAAGTCTCGCCAGTTCGTTTTCGTCTTCCGCCGCCGGGTAGTCCATGCGAATTTTTACCAGAAAGCGATCCTTCTGGGCCTCCGGCAGCGGATACGTGCCTTGATGCTCGATTGGATTTTGCGTGGCAAAGACGACAAAGACCGGGGATAGCGCGCAGGTCTCGCGATCGATCGTCACTTGGCGCTCTTGCATGGCCTCCAGTAGCGCCGACTGCGTTTTCGCTGGTGCGCGATTGATTTCGTCTGCCAGTAAGAAATTTGTGAAAATCGGCCCCCGCACTAGCCGGAATTCCTGCGTCCTCAGGTCGAAAACGCTTGTTCCCGTGACATCCGCCGGCATCAGGTCCGGCGTGAATTGAATGCGCTGGAAATCGCCCGCGACCGCGCGTGCTAGCGCTTTCACTAGCAGCGTTTTTCCCACGCCGGGTACACCTTCGATCAGTGCATGTCCGCCAGCCAGTAGCGTTACCAGCGCGAGATCGATAGCTTCGTTTTGGCCGACGATCACGCGGCTCAGGGCTTCTCGAACGCGCCGCGCTCCGCCCGTAATCATCGCGAACGTATCTGACGATTGCATTGCTGCACTCCCAGACTGTGCCTGCCCGTCCGGACCCACTCCCGGCCTCTCGTTCATGCGATCTGTGCCTCCAAGGAAATCATCATCGATCAAGCGTGAAATTATCACGCGCGTTGCGGTCGACACGAGCCAGACCCTTTGCCGATGCGCGGCGTTCGGCTATCAGCTGGCTTAGTTCTTTATATCCCGCTACAGGAGGCTGCGCCAGCGCGGTCCGCAGCCGCACGCCCCACAGTGGATCTGCGGAAATGGCCTGCGCATCTTGCGGCCAGCACCGGTGGAACTGTTCCCAACACTCTGCCACTACGCGCTCCTTCGTGATGCTCCGTTGTAGCAGGCGTCGCGCCGCAACCCCAGCGCCTTCGCCATGACGTACGATCTGCGCACTCGGGTCGTGAGCCGGGCGTCGCACCAAGTCGCCACTCATGCTCCAAAGCAACGCCAGCAGAGTCGCCCAGAAGAGCAGCAGAGCGGTTTGCAGCCGGTATCGCTGCACTAGCCAAAGCACGCCTTCATTCTGGTGTAGTCCGTGCAACGTTTCATCGACCCAGATTACCGGCCGTCCGCCCGCAAGAAAATCCAACAGCACCGGGTTGGGATGCGTCTTGATCGCTTCGTTCAATAAGAACGATTCTTGGCTCGCGGCGATTAGTTCGCCTTTTCCGGCTCGCCGCATTGCCATATAGACGCGTGCAGATGTGTCAGCCTTGGCATCGGCTGCTGCGACCCCGCTGTATAGCACGGTCCACTGCGCATCCGTTTGGAGCCACGGGGCATCAGCGGAGAGATAAATCATCTCGCTGTCCGCCGGCAGAGCACGGAGATCAGGCGAAATCCACGGCGAAGCGGGTTCTTTGTGCTCTTGTGCCGTCTGGTCCCACCGATTCCCGACTGCCCAGCCCTGAGACTTGGATTTCAGTTCCCAACGGGGCTCAACCAGAACAACGCGGCCGCCGCGTGTCAGGAAATCTTCCAGCCGCCCGCGAAACTATGCTCCATCATCGAATTTTCGACCATTCGTTATCCAATCGTCAGGGGAGTAGCCCCCTATAAAAAACGCGGTCGTTCGTGACGCGTCCAGATCGGATAGTGAGTCCTCATCACGGCCACGCTTTACTTGGTACCCGGCGCGGCCATAGGAGTCGAACATTAAGCTGGCGCCGTACGGGTCCTCGCGCAAGCTGGATCCCATGTCGCTCGTTTTCGACTCATTCTGATGGGCCATGACCAACAGAATCGCGAACACCGCCGCAAAAATAGCAGCAGCCAGTAGCGGACCTCGCCAATTGATCACCGTGCCCTTGCCCCGCGCATCGTCAGACATGGCTGAGTAACTCCCGTTGATCTCGGTGGTACGCGGCCACTGCCTGCGGCGTCAGCACATGAGACCCGTACCAAACGCGATCGAACTGGCGCAGGCTGCCGCGCAGTTTCTCAGGAATTTCTGCTCGCGCCGCAACCGCCGCTTGCGGACGCCTCCGCCATCGGCGCGTAAACTCGTCGAGATATTCGCGATTCGTGCGATCCCGGCGGATCGTCAGCCATTGGCGCTGAGCCAATCCTGCAAGCAGACCGAGATACGCCGCGCGGAGCGCGAAGCGCAATTCGCCCTCCCCTTCCAGCCGGCCTGCCAGGGCGAACCACTCGTCCTCGGAACGTGTGCTTGCTAACGCACCCTCGCTCAGATCGGAAAGCGGCGCGATTGCCTGCGGGATAGAAAGCGATGCCGTCTCGTTTCGTCGCCGCAACCAAAAGAGCACCGATCCCGCCGCAAGAGTCAAAATCGCGATCAGCCAGAGCCACAGTCGAAGATCCTTCAACTCCCAGGGACGGCCGTTCCCAGGCGAGAAGTTCAGCCCGCCGGGCCACAGTTTGCGCAGAAAACTCCAGAACGCATTCCAAGCGTGCTCTATCTCGAGATCGATCTTCGCCAGCATCTTGTCAAACCAGTTGGGCGGCTCGGGTGTTCGGCGTCGTGCCACCGATAAATTGGACGCCGCGACTCTACCTCTAAAGCTTGGCGCAATTGTTGGATCCGTGCTTGGCGCGCGGAATCGGTGAGAGCTTTGTCTGGCGCTGGCAGCGTCTGCTCGGCACGCCCAGCCTGGCAAACGCTAGCAAGAATCGCAACCAGGATCAGAAACATGCCGATCAGTCTGCTGCCAGCCTTAGTGGATGCAATCATCTGAGCCTTCTTCTCTTGCTCGCGTGGCAGGCTCGCCAGCAAGCCGCGCAAGTCGTCGCCTTCGCGCCTCGATCGCAAATGCTGATAAACAACGACGAACGAACACTTGACGATGGGGTCAAGTGCCAGCCACGCGCCCGCGAACAACGAGAGCCAGAACGCGGAACTGCGCAGCAGCGCGAACATCCCTATTGGTGTAGACAGCAGGGTATTGACGCCGAAAATCGAGTGCAAAAGCTGCGGAACCAGCAGCGCGATGATGAAACCATTCATCCACGCGGCGATCCAGAAAGGAAAAAGCATCAAGAATAGGAGCACGCTGCCGCCGAACCATTGGCTCGCGTTTGTCAGGCAGCCGTGCATGGAGTGCCTTTCGCTGCCGTCCTCTCGCCCCTCGAGACTGGCAAATTGGCTTGCGCTGTAAAACCATGGCGCCCCGGCAAAGGTCAGCAGCCCGACTAACGCACCGGCGCTTAGGGTGATCTTCCATGCCAGCAGGCGCCCCAGGGCTGCCGCTCGCGCGGCTGCGTCTGCAGGTCTCGATATGGGCGCGCCAAACGCTCGCTCGCGAACGCGTTGCATGTAACTGGCGACCATGTACACGCGCAAAAGATAGCCCGCGGCGAGTAATGCCGCCTCTATCAGCACAACGCCATCGGATAGCGCCCGGAGCTAAATTGATAGACCCAACGATGGCCCGCACTCCATCCGCGAACAGCAACTTCGCGTGGAGCTTGAGGCCTTGTACCTTGTGAACCTTCACGCCCACATCGTCGAGAATGCGCAAGCCGGCCGACGCCTTCGGCGAGCTTCTCCTGCTTCAATGTGTGCGGCGGGCGCGCCATGATGTGGACTCTTACCCGCGCCGGCTCGCTCTCACCAGGTGCTCGATAATCAGCGGGTCCTGATAGCGCTCGTTCTGCACCCAGAGCGAGTGTTTGGCCTCCTCGATAAAGCGCGCAATTCTCTGGCGCGCATTTCCAACGCACCAGATCATGTGCGAATGCTCGCCCGGTTCGAAGGGGCGTCGCGCCCAGTCCGCCTCGAAACATTCGACAATTTCGTCAACCTCGTGGGCGTGAGAAGTCACGACGGCGTAGTCGCGAGTTTCGGTGAGGTTCTTTGTCTCCCAGTTCAGCGACATGATCCACGCGGACTTGTCGTCGACGACCATCGACTTTTCGTGCGTCAGTTCGAACGAGGGCGTACTGTCGATGACTTCGACGCCTGCCTCGCTGAGCTGCTTGCGACTCTGGTCGTTCTCCTTCTCGCCGTCGCGGCGCATTGGGTTCAGCATGATCCGCACTTTGACGCCCCGCCGGTGGGCTTTGATCACCGCCTCTAAAATATGAGGATCGGAAAAGATAAACATTTTGATGCGAAGCGATGTTTCCGCGTGATCAACGGCATCCAGGATCGGGCGAACAGAATCGTCGGGTAATACGACAAGATATCGGGACATGGGATTCTCCTTACAAAATTTGTTAAGCGGACTGGGTCCGCGGGAGCGCAATCATTGGCGAACTCGTTTTCGCCGCTTCGCTTTCGAACTGCGTGCGATGCAGAGCCGCGTAAATGCCGTCCCGCGCAATCAGCTGATCATGTGTGCCGCTCTCGGCCACGCCGCCTCCCGAAATCACAATGATCTGGTCGGCGTCCCGAATGGTGGTCAGGCGATGTGCGATCGTAATCACTGTGCGCCCCTTCATCAGCCGCTCCAGCGCATCAATGACCAGCCTTTCCGTTACCACGGGTGAAAGCAGCGACTTTACTCGCCGCGCTGAAAGAGCTGCGTTCACGGTTGACAGGCTTACGGAGCTGAGCTGCTGTTCTTCGATCTTCTGCCCGTCGAACGCCTCGACGACCTGCATCGACTCCAGCGCCTGCTGGACCACGGCAACGATCTCCGACTGTTCGTTGCGCACCTTGTGGGTCGCGTTCTTCACCGCCCTTTTGAATCGCGAAACGAAGAAAAGCAGTAACGGTGTGACCGCCAGCACGATCAGCGTGAAGTCCCAGTTGAGCACGAACATAAGGCCAAACATGCTCACGATCGTGAGCAGGTCGACAAAAATGTTGAGTGTGGAGGAGGAAGCAAATCCCTGTATGGTCTGAACATCGGTAGTAATCGTGCTGAGTAATTTGCCGACCTGGTGAGTGTCGTAGAAACCGAGAGACAGGCGCTGCAGATGGTGAAACGTTCGCATGCGCAGATCGTGAGCCACATACTGCCCCGCGCTCTCCGTGAAGTAGTTGTCCACGTAACTGGCGACCGCACCAACGACTGCGATGGCTATGACGGTCAGCCCCGCCAGCAGGGCAATACGCATTCTGCTTTCGTTTCCTAACGCGGGTCCGAGCAGATCGCGCAGCCAGGCAGGGAGTCGATGGCCGCCAGCCACATTGTCAATAATGATCTTCAGCGGCCAGGGAGCCGCCAGGCTCATTGCCGTCTCCACCGTCATCGCGAGCAGGATGATGAAGAGCGTCCCGCGATAGGGCCGAACGAGTTGGCGAATCAGACTCAACATTTGCTGGCGCTCATTTCATTCTTGTTTGACCGCATTAATGACCGCATTAACATCACTCCCGCACTTCGAATCCGTCACATCATCAGTTCGTGATCGATAACGCGAGGGATGGGCCAATCGCAGCCGCTTAAGGACAAACAGCTTAGCGCGTAAGCCGGTCTCAGGGAAGTCGGGAATTTCCGAAATTTAGTGAAAAGGGAGCAGGAAGAAAGCTCGACCGCTCATTTTGGTGTGAAGGCCTTACCGTTCGGGAGATCGAGATTGGTCCAGAGTCGGCGTATAAAACTCTACTACTATAGTGGTACGCCATAAATTGGATTCCGGGAGATTCGTCATCATCTGAAAACCGCTAGTCTTTCTTCTGCCAGTGCCGCGTATCCACGCGGCGATAGAGAGGCGAGACGTGCGGCTGGCTCGTACACCACATTCCCGGATGGTTTGCCTGGCGTAGGCTTGCTTTTGTTGCGCGCCGCCATCGGGAGCAAGCTTCTGCTCCAAGGTTTTCACCCACCTGCTCGGACCGCAGAGCGTAGATGTGAGCATCTGGTCTTTCGAACTCCTCATTCTTGCGGTCGGCATGGCGTTCCTGCTGGGCTTTTTGACTCCCTTGGTGATAACTTTTTCAGTCTCTGCCCGGGATCGCGGTTCATGTGTGGCACCCTTCATTCGATCCTTCCATCGTAACCATCCTGAGTTCTAACACGATCGCGATGGCCACTGCGATCGCCCTTCGAGGTCCTGGTGCTCTCCAGCTGGATGCCTATTTCTTCGGACGCCGCAAGATCATCATTCCTCGCGTCCCTGCCGCTTAGGCGTCCTTAAGCTCTGCCCCAGGTGCTTCTTCGTCTTCCCCAGTCCGCCTCATCCGACACCGCGTTCCGCCGATACCCAAAAGTGGTTATTCAATCCCTCCTCTGCTGCGGTACCAAACAAACTCCTTATCTTCAGATGCGGCTTTTTTTCTGAAGCCTCATAGTACCTGCATTGAACGCAAGGTTCGTGGACATTGAAGAAGTTGAATTTCCGGAGGAGAAATGCAGGAACTTGGAGCAGCGCAATTTGACCGGTCGGCAGTCGGCGTTATCAACGCCGACGCTCTCGCGAATCTGATGGGTGACTTGCTCGATCGTGATTATGTCCGGCAACTTGAGCAGATCATGGATGTGGTTCCCCGAACACATGTTTATTCTCGAACCGGACGCCACCGTCTTCCGTCAATCGCGCGGCGCGCGAATATCTGGGAGACATCCAGTTCGTTTCTACAGCGAGTGGCTCTCCAAAACCGTGCATCCCGAAGATCTCGCCTCACTCATGCGAACCTGCGGCGACGCGCTCGCATTCGGAATATCCATCGAGGCGGAGGCCCGTGTCCAAAACAAGGCCGGAAACTACCGCTGGTCTCCTGCATAGGTCTCTCCCCGTGCAATCGGGACGGACGTGTTGTTCGCTGGTGCGGCGCACGAATCGACATCGAGTCGCACAAGGAATCGGAAGATCTCGCGCAGAGAGAAAATCTGGCACTGCGCGATGAAATCAATACCGTTGCGATGTTCGAAGAGATCGTCGGCAACCTCTTCCCGCCTGCGCGCGGTTCTCGCTCGGGTTGAGAAGGTTGCACGCACCGACTCTACCGTCCTGATCACCGGCGAAACGGGTACAGGAAATTGATTGCCCGCGCGATTCATAAGCGCTCAGATCTCGCTGCGCGGCCATTCGTCAGCATCAATTGCGCCGCCATCCCACGCGACTTGATCGCCTCGGAATTGTTCGGCCATGAAAAAGAAGCCTTCCACCGGCGCCTTGCAGCGCAGACGGGCCGTTTTGAACTGGCCGAAGGAGGCACGCTCTTCCTCGATGAAATTGGAGAACTTCCCGCTGAAAATCAAGTTGCGCTGCTGCGAGTCTTGCAGGAGAGAGAATTCCAACGCGTAGGCGGGAGTCACACGATTCGTGCCAATGTGCGGGTGATTGTGGCGACCCATCGCGACTTGCCTGCCGCGGTTGATGCCGGCACCTTCCGCAGCGATCTGTTTTATCGAATCAATGTCTTCCCGGTTGAGGTCCCTGCCTTGCGTGAACGCAAGGAAGACATCCGCTTACTGGTCGAGTATTTCATCCATCGCTACTCGACCAAAGCGGGTAAGACCATCAAGCGGATCGATAAGCGCAGTCTCAGCCGCTTGCAGTCCTACCCTTGGCCCGGAAACATTCGCGAGTTGCAGAATGTCATCGAGCGTTCGGTCATCCTCTGCGACACCGAGGACTTCACCGTCGATGAAACTGGCTGCTCCACCAGGCCCGATCGAGCCGGCCGCTTCAGAGCGAACTCGTCTCGCAGGAAATCGAAATGATCGAGTCTGCGCTCGAGGCATCCAGAGGCAGAGTTTCAGGACCATCCGGAGCGGCCGCCAAGCTCGGACTGCCTCCGTCCACACTCGATTCCAAGATTCGGACGCTTCAGATCGATAAGCGTCGCTTTTATTCCAACTAGCGTCTCGTGAATTCCCGGTAAACCCGGGAATTTGTGATCACACAAATGGTTTATTTCGAGTCGCTCAGATTTGGCGCTCGCGTCGTATGAACATCAAACGGTAAATTCCAAGGAGAAAACAAAATGAAATCGAAAAAACTGCAAATCATAGCGTTCTGCTTAGTCATCGCCAGCGCAATATTAGCGTCAAGCACGGCCAAGGCGGATCAGTGGAACAAAGCCACCAAATTCGAGTTCACCGAAGCAGTCGAGGTTCCGGGTATGGTTCTTCCCGCTGGCACCTATTGGTTCCAGTTGGCCGGTTCCGCTAATCGTACAACCGTGGAGATCTGGAACGGCGACCGCACTCGGCTGATTACAACCATCCTCACCATTCGTCATTATCAGTTGCAACCAGCGGAAGAGACCGGAATCACCTTTGAGGAGAGGCCATACGACTCCCCTGAGGCGATTCACGTATGGTTCCATCCCGGCGACAACTTCGGCCAGGAGTTTGTCTATCCCACAACCGGTATAACCCGCATCGCCAAGCCCGACGACTGGCGGCCCGTGCTTTCAACCCGCAATCAGGCAACTGCCGAATCTGGCTTAGGCCCAGTGGCAGAGAAATGAATTGCGTTCTCGCGACCTTTCGACCGATTCCTGAAGAGTCATGTTTGAACACATCTTCTATATGACTTCTCAATGCAGGACGGAGGCGATCGTTGAAGCGCAAAATCGTTGAAGCTTGAATATTAGAGGTGAATGATGCCCCGCCGGACGGCGATGGTGATGGCTTGGGTGCGATCACTGGCGCCGAGTTTTTCCATGATGTGCTTGATGTGAACCTTCACCGTGCCTTCCGAGATAAACAGCCGGTCGGCAATGTCGCGATTGCGGTTTCCCTCTGCCACTTGCTGCAGGATCTCGATTTCGCGGGCAGTAAGGGTCTCGTCGCTCAGGTGGTTCGCCAGTTGCGCGGCAATCTCCGGGGGAATTGCCTTTTTGCCGGCATGCACCTTGCGGATTGCTTCCAGAACTTCCCTGGGCGGCATGCTTTTAAGCAGGTAGCCTTTTGCCCCGCCTTCAAGCGCCCGCAGCATTTCCACGTCACCCTCGGAGGACGTAACAATGATGATTCTTGCCTCCGGCGAACCGCTCAGAATCGTAATCATCGCGTCAATTCCGCTTATATCCGGCAGTCGCACATCCATGAGAGCCACGTCTGGCTGAAGCTCTCGAAAGAGTTTGATCGCCTCGTGGCCGGTTGCGCCCTGGCCCACGACGAGCATGTCGGTTTGATCATTGATCAGGGCAGGGAGCCCTTCGCGTACCAGAGGGTGATCGTCGATGCTGAGAACACGAATCTTCGCCTGTTCATTCATTCGCGTTGATCCTCACTTGGTTTGTCGGACAGTCTTTTTCCGTCTCCCGGGATACAAGCTCCCCAGCCACTTCCAGAAGTGACGGGCAGACGTATTGTGAAACGCCAGTGAACCGGGGACCGAGAGTTCAATTTCGGTCCCAGCGTGGAGGCCGCTCATGACCTCCAGTTTCCCGCCGATTTTCTCTGCACGCTCACGCATACCTGCGAGACCCCAATGTCCCTCCCGGCCAGTCCGCAGCAGCTGGGAATCGATTCCACAACCATTGTCTCGCACCCGTACGCGCAAGTTGCGCGACGCATAGTCCACCTCAACTTCGATCTTGCTAGCCTGGGCGTGGCGGAATGCGTTGATCACCGCCTCGCGGGCAATGAGGTAAGCCTCATCTCGGACCAGCGGCCGCAGCACTCGAGGCTGGCCTTCGGTGGCCACGAGAAAACCAATACTCTCCGGCAGCGCAAACTCTTTGGGAAGCAGAGAAAGAGCTTGCTCCAGTCCGTCTGAGCTTGTCTGGCGCGAGCGCAGGGAGCGAAGGGCATTGCGGCCCTCCTGGCTGACTTGCCGGAGAAGATCCAGGCCACGTTCCACGGCAGGTTTCGCCGGCGAGTCTTGCTGCAACCGATTGTTCGCGAGATCAAAGTGAATGGAAGCGCTGTAGATTCCCTGTAAAAGCGTATCGTGCAGGCTTCTTGCAATTCGTTCCCGCACCTCGAGCCGCTCCTCAAAACGAGCTTGCATGGCCGCTGCCAGACGGTGCAGGCGAAGCACGTAAAGAAAACCAAGCGCTCCCGCCCCAGCCAGAACACAAAAGAGTCGAAACCACGCCGTTTGATAAAACGCCGGGAGCACGGCAAAACCAACCTCTGCACCGGCCTCATTCCACACGCCGTCGTTGTTGGAGGCGATCACGTGAAAACGGTAATCCCCCGGTGGCAGGTCGGTGTAAAAAGCCTGGCGGCGATTCTGCGGCTCCTGCCATTCCGAGTCGTGTCCCTCAAGCTTGTACCGAAAACGTACTTTTTGGGGAGCGACGAGGCTGAGCGCCGTGTAGTCGATCTCAAGGTCTCGAGTGTGCGGCGGAAGACGAAGGTTCTCGTGCGGGATGTACTTCTTCCGGTCGGCGACGATTTGCTCTACTTGTACTGGTGGTGGAAGTTTATTCGTATCCAGATGTGCGGGATCGACTTCCTGCAAGATATTTTCGTTTGCGAACCATAACTTCCCATCCGGAGCCTTGAATCCTTCGGGACGAAAATTGGTCAGGCCCGGCTGGGCACCGTCAAATGCATCCAGTGTTCTCACTTTTAATTGGGCGTCCGGCTGTTGCCACCAACGAGATATCTCAGACGGAGCGATCACTGCGAATCCGCATCGCGTGTCGAACCAGAGTGAGCCATTGTCGTCCTGGAGAACGGTATAGATGTCGTCGCAGGCGAGACCATTGTGGGAATCGAGGATTTGCTCTTTACCTTCCCGCCACAGAAACGCTCCATCCTGCGTCACTCCCCAGATTGAGTCGTCGGGCTCAACCAGGAGGTTGCGAATGGCATGATCCGGCGAACGATGGGTAGGAAGAGGTTCGAACTGGCCATGACGGAAGCGTGCCAGGACTCCGCTCGACAAGCCCAACCACACGCCCTCAGTCACGTCGGCGGCTATCGACACCACGCGCGGAACTTGGGGCGGGACCAGTTCGTCTGCGACTTTAAGGTCTCGTATCCGAAAGAGAGCCGGCTGCGTAACAGATGCCCAAATATTGTGGTCAGTATCTTCCGTGATCGCGGTGACGATGCCGAGTGGTTTGCCATCAAGCCTCTTCACGAAATGAAATTTGCCTTTGTCGTAAACGGCTAAACCATTGTCGACGCCGACCCACAGGCGGCCCTCATGATCTTCGAGCAAAGAAGTAGTCAACCTGCCCGGCAGTCCATTGCGTTTTGTGATTGAGGAAAACTTGCCCTGGCGGAGAACGTCCAGTGCTTCCAGGTTCCCGATCCAGACGGTGCCGTCGCGAGCAACGAACACGGAGTCCGCATCTTCCGAAGTCAGGCCTTCACGAATGGAAAAACTGATCACGGGAGTGTCGTGAAAACGATCGATGCCTCTCGAGGTCGCGACCCAGACGTTAGCCTCACGGTCCTCGTAGAAGCTCTGGACTGAGTCGCTCGACAGCCCCTCAGCGCTGCCGAAGTGCTCGGCCTTGTCCCCATACACGTGATAAATGCCACTGTTCCCGGTACCAATCCAAAGTCCATCGTTGCGATCCCGCAACAGTGCGGTAACTTCCAATTCCGCCCCATTCAACTGCGGCAGCGAGTAATCTGTCCACTCGCCCTGCTTGAGGCTCTGAAGCCCGAGTCCTCTTCCCGTTCGCGCCAGTGCTGCCAGGATGGAACCATCGGCCCCACTCGTGATCGCGGTGACGCCACGAAGCAGGTCGTTGCCCCGAAGTGCTTTTACAGCGAATGTCTTCACCTCACCCGATCTCCAGCGGCAGACGCCCAGAGAGGTGCCGAACCAGAGATTTCCTTCGGTGTCTCCGAAAAGCGGCTGAGCGAAGGCGAACGGTATTCCTTCCGACGCGCCGTGGCAGCGAAGTGTGTCTCCAAATACTTCGCAGAAAGGACCTGTATTGTCGCGCACCTGGCTGCGTGTGACCCAGATCTTTCCCTGCGCTCCCTCGACGAGGGACTCGATAAATGCGGATCCTCCTTGAATGCTGGTTAACTGAAAGTGGTTCCATTTGACCAGACCCTGCGAAGTGCCAATCCACAGGCTCCCATCCCTCTTCCCGAGCAGGGAATGTATTCGAGCGCTTGGAAGATGTTCGCCACGCGGTGCGGTCCAGGGAACAAATTGCACGCCATCAAAGCGCACCAGTCCGGCCTCGGTTCCAATCCACAAGTAGCCGTCGGCGGTCTGGGCAATGGCTTGCGGAGTTCCGCTGAAGAAGCCATCCGCAATTCGCCAGGCAGTGTGGGCATATTGGGAAATCTGCCGCTTCGGGTCCAAAGCGGCGGCGGGGACTGCGAATGATACTGCGAAAGACCAAACCAAAAGCGCTGAAAAGCAGCATTGCTTGACCGCACGGCGATTCCCGCTTTGGAGGGAACGGAGAATGCTAGCGCTCCCCATGTCGTTCCTCTTCGCGGGGAAAGAGCTTCTCACCACTTTGCGAGAGGCACTCTCCGGTACTTCTGCGCAATCCGTTCGGTGCGCTCGGTGACATGATCATCGCGAGCTTTCAGGCGTGGTGTCGATAGCTACGAATTTTACACCCGCCTAAAGCCGGGTGAGTCGACCCCCACCCGGATCGCGATTTTGCCGAGCGTTCCCTCCGCGTTTAGGCCGCGGCGAGCTTCGGAGTGGTCCTGGGCATCGAGACTGGCAAAATGGGCACGTCCCGGTGGTCTTATCCGCCTAAGCCCCAGGCTTCGAGATGGTCTCTGTCGGTACCCGTCGCATAGGATGATGGAGAAACCATAGAGAATGTAATCCAAGTGTCGATTATGACATTTCGTTGCATCGACAGTCTGGGCGCAGTTGTTCTTTTCAGCTCGCTCTATGCCGGACAGCACTGCTCGGCACAGACGCAAAAGCAGGTTCCTCTCCAGGTACCGAATCCTCACTACGTAACCATCAACGAGTCAACAATCGTCAACGCTCCCGTCGATGAGGTTTGGGCGCGGGTCGGAAAGTTCCGCGACATAACGGAGTGGATGAATTCGCCCGAGTGGGAAAACTAAGTCTCGGGACGTGCTTGTTTAACGCTGATCAGATCGTCTGCTTTCGGGATTCTGCGGCTTCGATTTTGCTGCTGCCGGACGGCCGACCCTGAATGGTTATAGTGATAAAATTTCTGCCCTCAGCGAGGTCCCATGGAAATGTCAACCAACAGCGTACCGTCCAACCCGTCGTCTCGGGCTCATAGTTCAGTTCGCGCGTGGCAAATGCTTGGTCTCACTATCTGCCTGCTGATCGCGTCAGTCGCCCAGGCCAGCACTTCTTCATTCCAAGCGTCGTTTGGAAAGGGGTCTCGCGACTGGACAGTCATTCGTGGCACGGCGACGCCGGATTCCCGCATCTTGCACGGCAAGAACACTTCCCTCCGCATCGAACCGGATGCGGTCTCGCACGATGCGTGCGTTCGCCTTACGCCGGTAACGCTCGCCCTGGGCAAGCGCTATGAATTGAGTGGTTGGGTCCGCACCGAGGCGCTCAAGGTACGCGACCTTGACCGTTCGCCGATCGCCTCCGGCGCCGCGGTGACCATGGCATCGATGCCCTTCGACGTCCATTCGGAATCGGTCGGTGACACACAACCGTGGACGCACTTGGCCCTCCGATTTACTGCCAGCCGTGCGCAGGACGAGATATTGCTGACAGTCGGCAACGGGGGAACATTTACTGGCAAGGCTTGGTTCGAGGGCATAAAACTGGACGCAATCGGCTCCGACGACGAGTGGCCGGTTCGGGAAGCCGTTGAGACCTTCGGGCCCGCTTATCGTTATCCTGCCGCCGGTTGGATCTATCTGCACATCGAAGGCAAGCCCTTCGAGCGCGGGTACCAACACGGGCATTTGATGGCTCGCGAGATTCCTGAATACTTCGAGCGCTGCGCGTCCTTGCTGGGATCTAAAGAACATTGGGACGACTATCGCAAGCTCGCGAACTCTCTATTCCTCCGCGGCTTCGATCAGGAACTCCTGGAGGAGATGCGGGGCATCGCGGATGGCGCCTCTGATGCCGGCGCCCGATGGCAGGATCGCCGCATCGATCTCATCGATGTCGTCGTGGCCAACACAACCGTCGAAATAGGGGTACTGACTAGTGCCCTGGCAACAACTCCTACGGGTCTCGAAGGCCTGGGTTTGGAGGTTCCCCCCTACGCGAACGGCAAACATGATTCTGTTATGGACCATTGCAGCGCGTTTGCTGCCACCGGCCCCGCCACGCGGGACGGCAAGATGGTCATCGGACATGTCACGTGGTGGCCACTAACCCTGGCGGAGCAAACCAATGTCATGCTTGATATCAAGCCTGCTTCCGGCCATCGCATGCTCATTCAAAGTTATCCCGGCGGTATTGAGAGCGGCACAGACTGGTACCAAAATGATGCCGGAGTTGTGCTCACCGAAACCACTATCGATCAGACGCCTTTCAACATCGAAGGAACATCGGTGGCCTTCCGTGCTCGTGCTGCGATCCAGTACAGCAGCAACATCGATGAGGTAGTACAGCACCTCGGCACCCGCAACAACGGTCTCTACACAAATGAGTGGATTATTGGCGATGCCAAGACAAATGAGATCGCGATCTACGATTTGGGCACGAACCACACTCGGTTGTGGCGCAGTTCGAAGAACGAATGGTTTGGCGATACTCCAGGCTTCTACTGGGGCGACAATAACCCCAAGGATTTGACGGTTCGGCTCGAGGATTATCCCGATCCCGAAGGCGATGGCGGCTACATTCCTTACGTGCCCGAGCCTCGCGATCTGGCTTGGCAGGATCTCTATCGCAAGTATCGCGGCCAGATCGACGAGCAGTTTGGATTTCTCGCATTTCGTACGCCGCCGTTAGTCAGCGCCTCCACCATGGATGCGAAGATCTTAACTTCAGATATGGCGTCTCACCTCATGGTTTGGGCCGCCATCGGCAAGCCCAACCAGCGGGAGCGGCTCCCCCAGAAGTGGGACTCTAGCAAGGACGACGGGCTTTATCCGTCGGGCTACTATCTTTTTCAGCAAGAACCTTCTGATTCGCTACGTGCCACACTTCAGGAAAATGAAAAAGCACGACTGGCAGCCTTGTCGGATTCGCCCAAGACTTCAGCTTCGGCAGTTGCCGATCCGCCTTCGATCGCGGGCCGCCTCTGGAAAGGTTGGGTGCTGCCGACTAGCGATGCGGACATGTGGTTTGTTGCTGGTTCGGCCGCTTACAAGCGCGTGCTTCAGTCGAAAGATGTGGAAGAGGCGCTGGATGCGCAGCGTGCCACATGGCGTGGCCTGGAATTAATCCCGGATACACCTTCGACTCACTTTCTGCGGGAGCGCACTAGGGGCGTACTTTTTCTCGATTCCCTCCGCAGTCGGATGGGCGACGCCGCATTCCTTAAACTCATGAGCGATTATTTCGCAGCCAATACCACTAAGAAAGTTACTGCGCAGTCATTTCTCGATCGAGCCGGTGCCAAAATCGATGCCATCGATCCGCCCGACGGCCCTGCCTACCTTACTCGTGACATCTGGGGGAAACTTGCGTCCTGCGTGATCGTTTACGGCACTGTGCGCGACGCTGGCTCGAATCGTTACGCCGCTGAACAGATGCAGAATCGTTTTCTCGAACACTATGAGAGCCAAGTACCGATCTACAAGGACTTCGAGGTGACCGACGACCTGCTTCGACATCACGAGATCGTGTTCGTCGGTCGCCCTGAGTCTAATTCCGCGTTGACGCGCTGGTCCGAAAGACTCGGACTGGACTACCAGGGTGCTGCTTTCAGAATTAACGGAAAGATGCATGCGTCGGAACGAGAGGGGCTGATTCTCGCCGCACGGAATCCTCTGGATGCCACTCGCATGGTTCTAGTGGTCGCCGGCAACGACCCTCTGAGCACCGTAAAGGCGCAAAAGGCGGATCTATCCGCAGATGAGTACGTGATCTTCAGGGACGGAGAACAGCCCACAAAAGGCTTCATCCAACAAAAGGCGACCAGCGGGCAGCGCTCTGACCAGGCCCATGCACTGGTAAAGTGACTGCTTGCTACTCGGCCCGCAGCGGTTGGAGGAGAAATCATGAGCAAGAACATTGACGGCAAAGTCATCGTAATTACTGGCGCAAGCAGTGGTGTCGGCGAAGCATCGGCGCGCCTTCTATCGTCGCAAGGCGCAACCGTTGTGCTCGGTGCACGACGCGCAGAGCGCATCCAGGCATTGGCGGCTGAATTGAACGGAAAGGGTGGCAAGGCGCTCGCCCTACCCACAGATGTGACCGACCGCTCGCAGGTTAAGCATCTGGTGGATAGCGCAGTGGAAACTTACGGACGTGTCGACGTCATCCTCAACAACGCCGGTGTGATGCCTCACTCTCCCCTTGAGCGGCTCAAGGTGGACGATTGGGAGCACATGATCGACGTGAACCTCAAAGGAGTTCTTTATGGGATTGCCGCGGTGCTGCCGCACATGAAGGCGCAGAAGAGCGGGCACATCATCAACACCTCTTCCGTCGCAGGTCATAAAGTGAGACCGGGGAGCGCTGTTTACGCGGCCACTAAGACGGCTGTACTCGTGATTTCTGAGGGCCTGCGGCAGGAGGTCAAGCCCTATAACATTCGAACCACGGTCATATCTCCGGGCGCCATGAAGACGGAACTCGCCGACAGCATCACTGAGCCGGATATCGCCGACGGCATCCGCAACTTCGTGGATACAATCGGCGTCGCTGCGGAGACCTTTGCGAATATCGTGTCCTTCGCCATCAGCCAGCCCGAAGATGTGGACATCAACGAGATCTTGTTCCGACCGACAAGGCAGGAGCTTTAAAAGACGGGTGATGTGAAGACTTTTAAAATCAACTCCGACCTTTTCGTGGTCGACGGCCCTCGTTAACTCCCGTGGCGAAAGTAGATGGCCACGCAGATGCCCTGGTGATCTGCTGGCGCATTTGCCCGATGACGTTGTTATTGCGCGTGAGAAGGATCGACCGCAGAAGCGAAAGGGACTGTGATGGAATCTCGCTATTTGCCGGATAAGGACACCTGTATTTGCATCCGGCAAAAAAGCCCAGAGAAAGTCTTGCGCCGATTCCGCAAGCTTCGTCCCGGGAAGGCCGCAATTTCGGTCATTAGTTACGGCGAGCTGCCTTATGACGCAGCCAAGAGCGCGTCCGATCGCTGATGAACAACCCGGCCGGCGAAACGAGCAGACGGAATGCCCGTAGAGAAAGCCGGGTGAAGACACGTCACGTCAAAGCAGAGATGCTACGCGAGCGGATTCACCCACCGGAGTCCAGGGAACCGAGCGAAGTCGCGATCCGTCGTTTGCAGCACTCCGCCGTATTCGATGGCCAATGCGACCAGCTGTGCATCGCTGATTAAGGCACCTTGGGCCTGACCCTCGACGATCGTCTGTCGAAGAGGGGGCCAGTGATCTTCCCCGGGCGTCAACAAGCGGACGTTCGGTTGATCCAGCCACTGGTCGACGAGATGCACGGCTTCTTCCGGCGTAAACCGCTCGCCCGGGACCTTCGGATTGGTCATGATCCGGAGAAATGTGGCCACAGTCTGCCGAGGCAAACCTACCGTCGTCCCGTCAGAGAATGTGCGCTTGGTGAACAGTGCGCACGTTTGTCGCGCAATTCCCCTTTTATTCCTTAGGCGCATAGCGGGTCGGAGGCCGCAGCACCATGTTCTCGCGCACCGGGACCAAGACGCTCTTTTCCGCCGCTATTCCATCAACACCCTCGACTGTCAGTTTGACCGTGAATGGTCCGGACATCGTGTACGCGTGATGCACCTGTTTTCCGTCTTGTGCAGTGCCGTCACCAAACTCCCAGCGATACGACAGTGCCGGCACGCCCTTTTCGTCGACCACGCAGCCGAACTTGAGATCCTGGTCAATCTTCCCGCTTTTGGGAGCATCCATTGTGATCGACGGAGCTGACGCGGGAATCGACGTGTCGACGATTTTGATCACTCTCACCGAGTGAGCGGGCTGCTGCAAATCGATCGCCTCGTTCTCAGCCGAAACGTGATTCGATGGAGCGAACACATCGTTGAACTCGTAGGCCTGGCCGCTTCGGAGCTTCATCTCGGAAAATGAAAGGTGATGAGATTTCGGTTGCTCGGTCCAGTTGAATACCGCGAGCACCGATTGACGAGCGTCTTCGTGCAGCAGAAATACACTCGGCTGCTCATCCTCAGGACGATAGCTGAGAAGATCCACGGGAATGGCCGCCCGCCCTAGTTTCGCCATCGCCAGAAGATCGGGATTTTTCACGAGGGCCACTCGATCCGCGTCCGCTCCCAGGGTCGGAAGGTCGTCGCCGATTTCATACATTCCTCCCGAAAATGCCGAGAGCGAGATCGACGCTTCCGCTTCTGAAAGTGTCAGCGGTGCCTGAATCTTCCGCTCCTCCACCAGTTGCCGCGAGACCGTGAATGCATCGGGATCACTAATGAAGAAATTCCGGTGCATGTAATAACGGGCAGCGATTCCGGGAGCCGCTTCCTTCGTTCGCTCGAATGTATGCCCGGTATCCTGCGATATGCGGCCATCATCGACAATACCCACCGGATTGAGCATCGGGCTACCGTCTTTATCGAGCAGAACCTTCCCTCCGACTGCTTCGCGGATCACCTGCAATCCGATTCTCTGCGCCTCCAAGGCGGTCGTATGCGGCCGATAGTAGTAGCCTTCGATAGCGGTGTTGTCCATGAAGTCGAGCTTGATGTATTTCACGCACCATTCGTCGACGAGAGTGCGGTAAGTCTGCCGCAAGAACTCCTGCGCTTGCGGATTCGTCGTGTCGAGCACGAACACCCGCTCATTGGGAACTTCTTCGTCAGTCGTAATCTGAATCGGATCGCCCTTCGCATTGTGGACGAGCCAATCTTTGTGCTGCTGAAAAATGATGCTGCGTTCCCCGACCTCAAATGGTGCCGTCCACACCCCAATATTCAGGCCAAGTTGGTTGATCTGTTGCGTCAGCGAGCGCATGCCATGCGGAAATTTCGACGCATTCGGCACGTCATATTCACCGCGCGCATAGCTGTATCCGAAATCAAAATGAAAGTAGTCATACCCCAGGGACTTCAGATGTTCAGCCAGCCACAGAGCATTGGTGAAGGTATTGCCCTCCGTGATCTTGAAATAGAACGCGGTCCAGCTCCACCAGCCGAGCATGTTGGCTTCGGGAATTCGGCTGTGGTGTAGTTCCCGGATCGCGGCTCCGTAATTTTCTAGTTGCGCGTGATAGTCCGAACCCAAAGCAAACATCAGGCGTTCCGACGAGAGGGTCGCGCCGTTTTCGAGAGGCAGACTCAGTTCGATGATGTTTTCCTTCGGGCCCGGCCGTAGTGCCGAATCTTCTTCGGTCGCTTGAATCTCGGTTGTTCCAGTCGAGTCGGCGGCAAACCCCGTGATGGTCGCGCCCGCGGCCGCAGGCGTGGTATCGAGGTGGAGAATGGTCAGCAGCCGATCTGAAGTCAACGCGCCGAAAAAGATACTCTGCCTGCTTTGCTGGTTATAGATCAGTTGGCTGCCCACTGCGCGATGCACGCCATTAGAAGTTTTACCCAGATCGTATATTTGAAGAGGCGGCCAGTCTTCACTGAAGCTGTCTGACAACACGCGATCTGCGGCAGAATTCGCTTGCAAGTCCAAAATGTCTTTGCCAAGCGCCTCGATCGATCGAACGCTTTGAACCTCGCATGCTCGTCCCGTGTGGTTTAGAACTTCGACTTTAATCTCGCCATACGGCCGGTCCTCGTAAACGCGAATTGTGTATGCGAGATCGGGTTGGGTCGGTAGCCCGCTTGATGTGACCTGAATCTGGTGTCCGCCGCCCAGGACATCTTTAAATTCGGAAGTAGCGACTTCGTGTTTCGGATAATCACCCGACTTGATCCACTTGTGGTCGACTTCGGCTCCGACTCCGGCATGAAGCGCGGAAGTATTACCCGCGGTCCCCGCAATCGTGTAAGAGCCATCCGTCGAGTTTACCGTGACCACCATGCCATCGTTTCGCAGTTCGGTGGCGGAGGAATCCGGCGGAACCGCAAAAAAGGTGATCAATCCCGCGCAAAGAATCAGACAGAAACCAGAGTGCAAACGAATAGGAGTGTGCATAAAGCGTCACTGTATTGACATCGGAGAACCATTGTCAATGCGAGGTCCTTGCGCCGCTACTTTAAGAGTGCTCCAGAGCCGAGGACCCGAAATCGGGCTCGCACTGTTACTTGATCACCACGATTGAAGGACGGTCCGAAAATGAGCCTGCTGGAGCAGAATTTCCTCGCACCCATTGCGGCTTGTCGTCGGGATTCATGATCGTCCACCACACAACCAACCTTCTTCATGCAAACGAGTGCATGCGAAGTGCACAAATTTTCACCCGCTGATTTATTCGCGATCTTCCGCCAATGTTGTTGACAGACGCTTCGCCTGAGAGGAAACTATCTTAGCCTGGTTGAGCATCGTTCTTTCCCCTATTCCAGGATTGTGGGTATTTCCGTTCCCCCAGCGGATACTGAAAAGCACCAGAACGATTACAGCATTAGCATTAGCTTTAGCTGATTCTCTGTGCACGATTTCGAAACCCAGTGAATATGCGTGCGAAGTGTGAATCGGCGACCGGTAAACCTTGTCCACTTCTGGTTCGCGTCGGCGTTGACGCTAATGCGCGACTGGCAGACTGGCGCCATGAGCGCTGTCCCAAATCTTAAGGAGAGAGTTATGCAGGTAGGAATCACGAGATTGATCACGGTGGCCGCGATCGTGGCCTTGGCAGTTGCTTTAGGTGACGGGGTGGCTTCGGCCCAGAACTGTCCCACTTCTCCGAACTATCTGCCAGATTTCAGTTCGACCTTGAACCAAAACTGCCTTACACCGAACGGCACGAGCCAGGGATATCCGGGCTTCTACCCAGCAGTAAGTACGTCAGCCACGGTGCTTCGGCTGACTCCAAACTCGCCGTCCACGGCCGGGTCTGGATGGTATAACACCCCGCAGCCGGTTTCCGGCGCTTTTTCAACTACGTTTACGTTTCAGCTGAGCGGCAGCAATGTCCCGTTATACGGACCTGCAGATGGCTTCGCCTTCGTGATTCAAAATTCGGCGCTCGCCGCCTTGGGCCCTGAGGGTTGCGGCATTGGATTCGGAGGCAGTTCCACAGGGTGCACCACCTACAACGAAGCTGGCCCTCAGACTGGTATCCCAAACAGTCTCGCAATCGAGTTCAATACCTTCCTGAATTACGCGGCTGACCCGAGCGACAGCGATGTTTCGATTCAAAGCTGTCAGACCGGTCCTAACAGCGTAGACTACTCGGGAATTTGCGGACTTGGCTTCAACGATCTTACCCAACTCCCAAACCCCATCAACCTGGCGGACGGTAATATCCACACCGTGACGGTTAACTACTCCGGTCCCAGCACCCAACTGCTGGATGTGATCCTCGACAACGTTGATCTATTCCCCGCCACTCCTACGAATCCCACCGGTGGCGTGGCATTCAACATGAGCTCGATCAGCTTGAACAACGGCAACGCCTGGGTGGGGTTCACGGCGGGAACCGGCGGTGGCGACGACAATCAGGACATCCTGAGCTGGACCTTCACGCCGCAGGCTCAGACCGCGGTAATTTCGCAAACGAGTACGACCACGCTTAATTTCCCCAACGCACAAGGAACGAACGTCTACGCCGCCACGGCGCTGCTGACGGCTCCATTCTCGACGCCGGTAATCACCGTCCAGCCCATCCTGATGACGCAGGCCCAATGCGACGCGCTGGTGCAGACCAACTTCTGGCCCGCCCGTTGTTTCGTTTACGAGAATGCCGAAGGTTCCGGTCTCGATGCGTCCGTGATGTTCGCGATCACCTGCCCAACTTCTCCGGGCGGAGTTTGCGGATCGCAAACCGATCAGTTCTTTGCGGAACTCGGTACTAACTTCGAGTACTTGCAGTCCGAAAACCCGTACTTTGTCTATCCCGGAGTTCTCGGCCTTCTCAATCCATTCCCGGGTTGGCTCAAGGGCGTCGGGCCCGATCCTCTGAATCCGTGTACGCCGCCGACCAACGGCTCACTGTTCCAGAGCAATCAGATCGACACGTTCTTCATCGACGGCGGCACCACGAAAGGGAAGAGCGCCGGCACCGGTTCCTGTTGGGTCGCGACGTACGACACTCCGGGCGAACTCTGGCCCGGCGTCACCATCAGCTCGCCGAAGCCCACTAGCTATACCAAGGGCCAGGTGGTCCCAGCAGTCTACGCTTGCAGCAATCCGATCACGTCGAAGCCTCTGACGAGCCCCACCGGTCCCTATCTGACGGCGGCAAGCTGCACGCAGTCCTCTGGTACTCAGACTTCCTGCACGCAAAACAGCAGCGGATTGTCCTGTACCGGTACTGTCGACACCTCCACGAAGGGCTTGCACACCTTCGTGGTGACGGGACTCGATAGCGGCGGAAACGTCAACTACAACTTGGTTTTGTACACCGTCAAATAGCAAGACGATCACCTGACTTCGCCGCAACAAGGCGACGTCAATAAAAAGAGGGGTGCCACCGAAAAATGGCACCCCTTTTTGCAAGCGAAAGTGGATGTGATCTGGCCGTCTAGCACACTCGTAACGCCCAGCAAGAAGTAACCGCAATCTCGATTGCGATTTTTACCGTTGGTTTATAAGCGGTCCCGCGATTTTGTGCGACCTGGCGATCGATCTAGGCTAAACTGTGTCGCGCGCCGCGGCGGGGGACGCAGCAATTCCGCCCCGCACATAAAGGATCTTCATGCCTATTCCTGTCGTCAGCACCGAACATGTCGGGCCTGCAGCGATCCGAGAAAAGGCAACGAGCACGATTCCTCAGCTCAGAGGCTTCGTGAACAAATATTTCTATTTCCTGATGTCGCTGCTGTTCGCCGCGCTAGTGGTCTGGGGCTTCAGCCGTACAGTCAATCAGAATCTTTTCCACGCGAGCCCTCCAAGGCCCTACCTTCTCTGGATTCACGGCGCCGCATTCGCAACTTGGATCGCCTTCTTCATCACTCAGTCCACCTTGGTCCGCGCACGCAACGTGAGCTGGCATCGCTCTTTTGGCTGGTTCGGAGCCGGTCTCGCCACGGTGATGGTCCCACTCGGAGTCACCATAGCCATCATCATGGCGCGGTTTGACACGGTTCGTCTCCGTGAGAGCGGCGCCGATGCATTTCTCTCAATCCCCTTCTACGACATGATTGCCTTCGGCGTGTTTATTGCGCTGGCCATCTACTGGAGGAGAAGGCCCGAATTCCATCGTCGGCTCATGTTCATCGCAACCGTCGGGCTCATGGACGCACCCGTAGGCCGCTTTGACTTTTTGTTCAACCATAGCCTCTTCTATCTCTGCCTGGACCTTCTGATCGTACTCGGCGTCCTGCGTGATCTTTTCGTGGATGGGCGTGTGCACAAGGTATATCTCTAGGTGTATCTCTACGCTCTGCCCCTGGTGGTCATTGGCCAAAACCTCGCGATATACACGTGGCGGATCAACCCTCTGTGGTGGCGCACGATCACGCACGCAATCCTGGCATAGTGCATGGGGCTGCAACTTAGGTGGTGGTCGCAATCAGGGCCAGCAGGGAAGTCCCATAGTGAGGGTTTGTCAACTACACGTTCGGGATCATCCACAGCCGATCTCGGCATCCTTTTGTAGGCGCCTAGCAGCACCCCATCTTTACGTCACCGGTCGCGGTTAGCGGAGGCCCGAAGGCTTCCTGCGGTGCGGGAGCACCGTTCCACACCTCGATCCAACGTCGCACCGCAGTGAATACGACAACAACTACGCCAACAATAAAGATCGCCATCAGCACTGAGTCCAGGTAGCCGGTAAGTACCTGACCTGGCTTGAAGGTCAGCGGCCAGAAAATGTTCTTGATCGACAGCACTCCCGCCGTAAGCGTGGTGACACCAACGAAGCACATCGGGACCGCCGTAACCCAGGCGTATTTCTGCTTGCCCATATTAATAAGGAAGGTCGTCGTCACCGCCAGCGCAATCGTCGCCAGCAACTGGTTACCGGTTCCGAACAGCGGCCAGATCGTGGATATATTCCCCGTGTAAATAAGGTATCCCCAGCCCAGAACGACAAAAAAGCTGCTGATCAGATTTCCCGGCAGCCAGGCGCTGTTGCCGAAGGGCTTGTGCACCTTGCCCATCAGTTCCTGCAGAACGTACCGCCCCACGCGCGTTCCCGTGTCCACCGTAGTCAGGATGAAAAGCGCCTCGAACATGATGGCGTAGTGATACCAGTACCCCATCAAGCGATCCATACCCGGCAGGCCGCGGAAGATTTGTGCCATGCCGATCGCCAGCGAAACCGCGCCTCCCGTCCGTCCCGCGAGCTTTTCCCCGACTTCACGCGAAAACATATCCAGATTGACCGTGCTCAATCCCAGGTGGCTGAAAACTTGCGGCGTGGTGTTGATGGCAAAGTAATCGCCCGGATGCAACGAGCAGGCTGCAATCAGGGCCAGCACACCCACCAGCGATTCGGCGATCATGGCGCCGTATCCGATGAAGCGAGCGTCGCTTTCCTTATCCAGCATCTTGGGCGTGGTGCCTGAGGCCACCAACGAGTGAAAGCCGGAGATCGCACCACAGGCAATGGTGACGAAGAGAAAGGGAAAGAGCGATCCTTTGATGATCGGTCCACCACCATGAACGAACTGGGTGAAGTTCGGAAACTGGATGTTGGGATGAACCACGAAGACGCCGACCACGAGCACAGCGATCGTTCCCAGCTTCACGTAGGTCGAAAGATAGTCGCGGGGCTCCAGCACCAGCCAGACAGGAAGTACCGAGGCCACCAGACCGTAAATCACCATGAGAATCGTGATTTCGTGGGGCGTGAAAGTAAGTGCCGCCGCCGCGCCGCTCTGCGCCACCCAGTGTCCGGCGATCACGCCGCCAATCAAAACCACGACGCCAAAAATGCTCGGCCCGGTAACCGTAATCTTTCCGGCGTGACTCTTGAACATCCACAATCCCATGATGACGGCGATGGGGATGGTCATGCCGATCGTGAAAACGCCCCACGGACTATTCGAGAGCGCGTTGACCACGACGATGCCGAGGCCGGCCAGCGTCACCAGGAGAATAAAGAGTACGGCGACCATCGCCACCAGGCCGGCAAACGGACTGATCTCGGTACGAGCAACATCGGCCAGCGATCGGCCCCGGTGGCGCACCGATGCCACCAGCACCGTAAAGTCCTGCACGCACCCGGCCAGTACGGCGCCGATCAACAACCAGAGGAAGCCGGGAGCGAAACCGAACTGTGCTGCCAGCGTAGGTCCCACGAGCGGTCCCGCTCCCGCGATGGCCGCGAAGTGATGTCCGAAGAGTACCCATCGTGGCGAAGCGACATAGTTATGTCCGTCTGCGTAAGTGTGTCCTGGAGTTGTGCGACGATCGTCGAGCGCCAGAGCCTTAGCGGCAATGAACGCGCTGTAGTAACGGTAGCCGACTGCGTACCACGCATAGCGCACCCAACAAAACCGGGAACGTATTCATTACTCGCTCCAGACGAGCAAGCAGTCGATCGATCCAGCCGGCCTAATCGGACGCATCCTACACCCGTCTCGAATCGGGCACAATGACTCCAGACCGTGCTTTCGGCCTTCACGAAAATCGAGAAATCTCCTACCCTCGCTTTTCCAACTTCCTCTTTTCTTGGAGTCGCTCAGCTCGTGTATGGATGCGCGAAGCGCATGCGTGACAAAGTATGGGGTGACGGAACTTACTGCCCTGTTAATGCGTCTCCACCATCGTCTCCGCTAACTTATGCAGCGCGTCCTGATTCACAGCACGCGTATAAAACATGTGGCCGCCGGGAAACTCGTGGACCTGTATGCGGCTCGCATCACCCATGATCGGCATCTGGTCTACGCTGAGTACTGATCCCATGAACGGGCACGAGAGGTCGTTCCATCCATGTACGATCAGCACGCGCAGCTTGGGATCGGCAGCAACCGACTCGCGCAGGTCTTTCACCGCACCGTTACGCAGGTCGTCGTTGCGATCCCATTGCTCGTTGACTTCATACGACAGGGCCTCATAGCGGGCATCGGTTTTCCATCCAACCGTTCGCGTGATGAAGTCCACCATGGCCGTGGTCGTAGGCGCGACGATGCTCTCCAGAATCGGATCGTCGGCCTGTTGCGTCGGGGCGTACGGGAACGGATCGGGCGCGGTCACGTTCGAGTCGTACACGCTGCCGATTAATCCTTGTGTGCGGTGGACCTCGCGAAGATAGGCTCGAATGTCGAGTCGGCCACCGGCAAACTTGACGAACTTCGGATCGAGTCCCGTCATTTCGGTTACATGTGCAATCATCGCGTCGGTAGCAGCCGGGTCGCTGCGACCTCTCAGCAGCGCCTCGGCGTAGTCTCCGCGCGTGTACGTGATCACCTGCTGCATGGCCGCGTCAGTCAGTTTGCCTTCGGACTCCAGATGTGCGGCCGTAATCGACGGCAGATCGATCATCCAGGGAATCGGCGACAGGTTCTTATCGCCTTTCTCCGGGTTCAGATATGGACTCACCAGCACCAGGCCGTTCATAGCAACGCCCAGCCTTGATTGCAGATAGTGCGTCATCAGTGGGCCGCGATACCCACCATAGCTCTCCCCTGCCAGATATTTTTTGTCCAGCAACCGATCGTTCTGCACCAGCCACTTGTAGATCACGAGTGAGAGATACTCGATGTCCGGCTTCGGCGCATAGAAAAGCTTCTTCGTCTCCGCTTCGTCCACGAGAGAACGCGAAAATCCCGTGCCGATCGGGTCGATAAAGACCATGTCCGTAAAATCGAGCCATGTGCCGGGATTGTCCATCAGCGTCGCCGGGTCCGAAGGTGAATCACCCTCATTCGCAAACGCAATGTGCTTCGGCCCGATCGCGCCCAGGTTCAAATAGACGGACGACGCTCCTGGCCCACCGTTGAGTGCGAACGTGACTGGCCGGCGCGAACCGCTGTCCTTGCCTTTCGGTTCGTCCAGCGTGTATGCCGTATACATCACCACGCCGGTCGGCTTGTCGTCCTTGCTTTTCAGCGTGATTGTGCCAACCGTCGCGGTGTAGTGAAGCACCTTGCCGTTCACGGTGATTGTCTGCGGCACAGACTTATCCGCGGGCAGAGGATTCTTCATTGGTTCCGCGGATTTCGGCTCAGCAGATTTTGCTGCCGCAGCAGTGGCGCTGGCGTCGGCCGGCGGCTTGGCAGATTCGCCATGCTGGGCGAATGCGGGAAGAGCGAATAGCACGAGTGCAAGAACAAAATTGGCGCGAGTCATTCTGAAGTGGAATCTCCTTTTTTCAAAAACAGCAGCAATTGTAGCCCCGTCCCACCCGTTCGCTGACGAGTTGTCAAAAGATTTTCGTCTGACTCAATCCGAGACTACCCGGTGCGCGGGAGGCCGCTCATCTATAACGTAACCATCAAGTGATGTTAAATGCCCGCCGCTCCGCGTCTTTCCGGTTCAGTTGACCGCCGGCAGGCCGATTTTGGCGAGTAATTGCTGGAAGGCCGCCTCATCGTGGAGGCTGGCGAAAACCTCATCATCGACGACGCCCAGCACCAGTTCGTCATGCGACTGGGCGCAGATGGCTAGATACTTCAGCGCTTCCCGCGTGTTGCCGAGTCGAGCGTCGCTCTGTGCCACAAAATAAGATGAAAACTTCCCCTGTTCATATAGTTTCGTCTGTTCCGAAAGTTGCTCGTGCAACAAGCCGCGTTCGCCGCCCCGCGCGAATCCTTTCTCCGCCGCGTCAGCCACCGATAATTGCGCGACGTCCCCAGTCAAGAGCGCTTCCTTTTTGAACTCCGCGATGTAATCGGGATAATCTCCAGTTTCAAAATAAGCGAATCTCAAATAGCGGTGAGGCGAAACGAAATCTGGCTCGGCCCTCTCGATCTGTTTTAGCAAACTCAGCGCCGCTTCGTGCTGTCCCGCTGACCATAACAGCGCCCCCTTGTCGGCGAGAATCGATGACGAGTTCGGGTCAATTTTTCGCGCCAGGTCAATTTCGGTGAGAGCCTCATCATGGCGGCGAAGCGCATGCAGAAATGTCGCGTACCAGTGGTGCGCTTTCGCATTATTCGGATCGAGCTCGATCGCCCGGCGGAATTCCTTTTCGGCGTCTGGAGCGTCCCAAATTCCCCAAAAAGTTATGAACCCCAGCGAGGCGTGCGCCTCGGAAGATTGCGGTTCCAACTCAACTGCCCTCTTCGCCGCCGCAAACGCTTTGGAATAGGCCTCATTCGCCGGCATGACAGAGAACTCCCGCAGCAGGTTATAGCAGTCGGCGAGTCCAACATATGCATCCGAATAGTTGGGATCGTGCGCAATTGCCTGTGTGAAGGCTTCCACCGCCTGATTCAGGCTGTCAGGAGTTCGTTTGTTCCAGTAGAACCGGCCTTTTAGATAAAAGTCTTCAGCCTCGCGATTCGCTGGTTGATAAACATGTCGCGATGTCGTCGCAGTCGTTTTCGCGCTCGCTCTCGCGTCGCGGTAGCCGGCACGGAACATCCACAGCGTTAAAAGTATCGCCAGCACTAGGACGGCAAAGACCATCCTTCTCCACGGAGATGGCTTTGTAGGCAGCAACACCGCCGAAAGTATCGGTTTTTCCTGCGATTCTTTTTGCCGAGATTCTTTGGCGGCGGCTCCAACTGAATGGATGGGTCCGATCCAGCGATAGCCGCGGCGCTCAATCGTCTCAATAAAAATTGGATTGTCGGCGGAATCGCCCAAAGCATCGCGCAGGCGCATGATCGCGCTGCTGATTCCTTGCTCGAAATCCACGAAGACGTCGGCCGGCCAAAGCGCGTCCCGAAACTCCTCGCGCGTAATCACTTCCCCTTGACGGCCGAGCAGAAGCGTCAGCGCTCGAAAGGGGAGGTCCTGGAGCCGCACCCGAACGCCGTTCCGCCGGAGTTCGCCCGCACGAAGGTCAGCCTCGAACACACCAAAACGAACCACAGCGTGAGGCACCTGCGCGGAAGCCATAAAAATGATAGGCGGGGGAGGTCGTAGTTTATCACCTGACATAACCCGGAGGAAACGAAACTCTCGGCGGTCGTCAAGCCTTCCGTGCCAGGCAACAACTTCGTTCAACTAGGCGTAAACAAATAGCTTATCTCGCCAGATACGCGCCAGCATCCCGCTATCCCCGCTCCATTGACCGAAAGACCTTTCCAGGCGAAAGTCCCCGAGGTGTGGAGCCAGGTCCCCCGCGAAAAAGACCCAAGACCCGCTCATTCTCAGGAGACAACACAAATGAAGTCAAATCGTCGTCAAGCGAAGCAGTCCGGTGTAGCCGCAATCATATTGACCATACTAGTCGCGGCCGCTATGTTCAGCGGAGTTGTAGTTTCGGCTCAGGCTCAAACCTTTACCTCGCTATACTCCTTCCAGAGCACAAACGGTGCCTACCCTCAGGGGCTTGTACAGGGCACCAATGGGTATTTGTACGGAGCCACTACCGCAGGCGGGGACGAGTTCGACTCGGGCACATTCTTCAAAATCAGCACAAGCGACAAGCAGACGACAATCTGCGACTTTTACGACATCGGACCGTGCCGGGATGCCCAGGCGCCCACTGCGAATTTGGTTCTGGGCGCGAGTGGGGCCTTCTATGGGGTAGATACGAATGGTCAGGTTTTCAAAATCACCGCAGGCGGCAAGCTGACCATTCTGTCCACCTCCAGCAACAGCGTTTCCGTATCGCCACTGGTTCTGGCCTCCAACGGGGACTTCTACGGGACGATGAAGCTCGGCGGCGTCTACGACAATTGCTTTGGTTACTGCGGGTCTGTGTTCAAAATGACCGCAGGCGGCAAGCTGACGACGCTGCACTCCTTCTGCGAGGTCGTTCAAAATGGAGCCTGCACGGATGGCGATGAGCCCGAGTACGCGCTGGTCGAGGGCAGCGATGGAAACCTGTATGGGACGACATCTGGGGGCGGGACCGACGGGGTTAACGCTGGTTATGGCACGATCTTCAAAATCACCCCAACCGGTACCCTGACGACCATATACAACTTTCCGGGCTACACGCAATCCAGTTCGGCGCTGATCGAAGGCGCCGACGGGAATTTCTATGGGACAACGGCGGACGGCGGTAGCGGCAAGTACGGCGCCGGCGGCACCTTTTTCAGCGTCACCTCAAGCGGCGATCTAACCACGCTCTACAACTTCTGCAGCTTGCAAAATTGTGCTGACGGCCAGCAACCCGCAAACATCTATCTAGCTACCGATGGCAATTTCTACGGAATAACCTGGTTCGGCGGACTCAACAACCAAGGCACAATCTTCCAATTCACCCCCAGCGGAACGCTCACCACGCTGCACAACTTCGACGGTACTGACGGTTCTGGTCCAAACGGCGGCGGCACGCTGATGCAAGACACCAACGGAACTTTCTACGGGACGATGCAAGAAGGCGGAGAGAGTTGGCCAACTTGCAGCCCCGTGTGCGACGGCACGATCTTCAGCCTTGACATGAATCTCAGCCCGTTCGTGGAAACACTGCCGATATATGGCAAGGTGGGAGCAGCCGTCAAAATTCTTGGGACGAATCTGAAGGGTGCGACTAGCGTCACCTTTAATGGCATACCGGCTACATTCAAGGCAGCATCCAGTTCCGAAATCACGACCAAGGTACCCGTCGGCGCCACGTCCGGCGTAGTTCAGGTGGTAACGCCCAGCGGCACGCTTTCGGGCAACAGGATTTTCCAGGTTCCGTAGTCGCTCAGCTCGTGTGCGGATGCGCGAGGTAGTGTTGCCTCAGCAGGTCTTTGCCGTAGTCGTTTCCGTTCGGAGTTCGCACCACGCAATGGATGTGCTGCTGGGTCGGCTTCATCGGGTCGCTGGCAAACTTCCTCAAGTTTGCGGGTCGCTGGTGATCAAATTCGATCAGGACCACGGGACTCTGCACCCGGTAATAAAACACGCTGTCCGGCTGGCTACCACCGATCCATGCGAACCAAGTCCGGTCGAGATAGCGGTCCACCTCGTCCATCTTTACGCGAGCGTGGCCTTCGTCCATGTTTCCTGTGTAGAGGTGAATCAAATCGCGGAATCGCTGCCGCGCCGGTCCTGCCAGGTCGTTCGTCTGCAAGCCCGCATAGTCGATCACCACATTGTCTTTGAAAGCTTCAGTCAGGTTGTTGTTGCCTGTTTTTGAGAAGTTCAGAACGGCCCGTTTTTGCTGCGCCTCCGGGAGTGCCTTCAACATCGCCAGACCATCGTTCTGCTCCCTCTGCAGAATCTCGAGACCTTTGTATTTGCCCGACGGCGCTTTTACCGGTTCAGAACCGATAAATAAAGGAGTCATCACCACCTGGTCGCCGAGCACAAAGTAGTTGATGATGGCGTGATGGCCCTCCAGTTTCCAGCCCCACGGCTCGGTCGCCGATGGCTTGCCGAAAATTTGTATGTAGTACAACCACTCTCCCAGGAACGCATGATCCTCCGCCAACTCGGCGAGCGTTTCATTCAGGCGCATGATGTTGCGCGTCAACTCAAATCCTTCGGCGCTAAGCGAGGCGCGCATCAACCCGAAGGCCGCCTGTCGCTGCGCATCGGTCATCTCCGCAAAGCAGACCCCTTGCCGCGCGTAGAAATGCTGATTCATCCATTTGCGCCACTCCACGTCGTCCACCGGATACATGCTTCTCGCAAGTTGCAGAGGCGTGAGACTGGCAATGAAAGCCTCGGCCGCATTCCGCACCGGTTCCGTCGAAACTCCACTCGGCTTGATCTCAAAGAGCCCCGGCATGACCTCACCGTTGGTCGTGATTCCCTTGAACGGCGCCGCCAATCCTTCTTTTTCATATTCCTCCGACATCTGGCGAAACCGCTCCGCCATATCGGACGCACTCTGGGTTTGTGTCTGACCGAGGGCCCATGGAGCAAGCACCGCAGCAGAAACCAGCGAAGAAATAAAGTCGCGCCGCGTAAACCTCCCCGCCACCGGATGGTTGTGTGTGTGATGCGGATAATCAGGATGATGGAGATGGAGATGTTGCGCCACGGTCGCCTCCAAAGAGTGGCCGGGAGTATAGCACGAGCATCCCGCACCCATACGCGATCGGCAGAAATCATGCGCCATTACTTAAGAGAAAACTCCGCCCAATCTGATCTGGACGGAGTAAGGTTTAAACCATAAGTTGACGAGCATGCTACGGAGTCACTTCGAACGCAACGCTGTATCCAGCAAAGGCTTTGAGTCGCCCGGGTTCTTAGTTACTTTAGTCAGCCGACTCCTGCGACGTCAGGCCCTTTTCGCATGTATTTTGAGCTAAATTGCTGAGGGCACAAGAGAACACAGGCGGCCTATGTACCTCAGGGCTTTTGGCGACGAAGAATTGCGGCAATGGGTAGAGCGCGTCTCTACGTGGTTGAGCGACGACGAAAAAGATAAAATCGCCTCCGAGTTTGAGCGGACGGGTTTGAAGGCACTGGGTCCGATAGAAAAAACAAGAAAAGAAGAGAAGGCCAGAGTAGAGGCAAACAAGACCACGGAAAAATCACAGAAGAAACTCGAACGAGAGTGGTGCAAACGAGGCTGTATCACGGATTCGTCGCGTAATTGGAAAGTTCCTTACGAACTGATCTGGCGCGCACTGCCACGCGGTGAAGATCGCTAAGCACTGATAAAACTCGATCTCACTCAAGACCCCTCAAATCAGCCCTATTGCCTTGATCGCCACACTCGACGATGTAAAATAAGCGGCACCATCTGGTTCGTCCTTATGTCTTCGCGTCTCTGCCGCGTACTTCCGCTGCTGGGCTCGACATTGCTGCCATTCTTTCTGATCTGCTTATGAGAATCGGCGAACTGGCAAAGCGTGCGGGTGCGAGCGTACAGGCTATACGATTCTACGAACGGCGACGCCTCATCCGCACCCCGCGCCGTACGCCCGCAGGATACCGCATATACAGCGACAAAGATCTCGAGTGCGTCATGGTGATCAAGAAGATGCAGCGATTTGGTTTCAAGCTGACAGAAATCCGGCGCGTCTTGCAGCTATGGATTTTGCCCACTGACACCGGCGCGCCATCTCCCTATCACGAAGGCTCACGCCAATGCCTTCGCGAGTCCTTGAAACTTGGCGAGAAGAAGCTGCAAGCCATGAATGAGCAAATCCGATCAGCAACTCAAATCCGCGATGAGTTGGAAGCGGTATTGCATCAAATCCGCACCGCACTCAACCCTCCACCGCCGCAGAAAGCTCTCTCCGATCGGCCGAAGTCCCCTGAATCCGCTGCAACCGCCACTTCGTAAATTTCCCTTGACTCTATACCTCGGTATAGACCCGACACTAGCTTTGTCGGCAAAAAGGCATTCCAAAACATTGTTGCAATGAAGTTTCTATGCAGAAAAACCGTGCTTTTGTCTTATTCCTACTGGTCGTTGCCATGGCTCTTCCGTCTCCAGCTCAATCAGCGCCAGCCCAACCAGTAAGTGATCGGGAGAAAAACAAGGCCATCGCGCGAACGTTTTTCGAGGAGGTACTTAGCCCAGGAAAGCTCGAAATGTATTCCGACTTCCATACCGCCGACTTCGTAGCCCATGGCACCGAGCGCGATTTCACTCTGGCTGAAGATTTGGCCACGGCGCGGGAAGAACGCAAAGCGATGCCCGACCTGCAGTTCGCCGTCAACCACATGGTGGCCGAGGGAGACTTGGTCGTCGTGCATTGGACAGCGTGGGGCACCAACACTCAGCCGGGAATGGGACTTCCCGCGACCGGCAAACCGATCAGGATTTCAGGAATGACCCTGTTCCGCTTCAAGGCAGGCAAAATTTCTGAGGAGTGGAATGCCTGGAACGTGCTGTCCGTGCTAAAGCAGGCAGGCCTCTTCCCTCCGAAACCATGAACTCGGCAGGGCACTTTGAAGTGCAGTGTGGGGAACCTCGGATGAGATTCATCTGACGGTTAGCGACTCCGGCTCAGGCTTTGTTGTCGAAGCGGCACCGCAGAGCCGGGGACAGCCTCATCGGCATGGAGGAACGACTGAAACTTTTGAAGGGAAGGCCACGTTCTCGATCGAATCGCAATCCAATCGCGGTACCACGATCCACGCTCGCGTTCCTCTCGGGGGAACCGATTCCCTGCGGTCGGCTGGCTAAAATGCGCCCGAAATCGTCACGGTTTCAGAGGGAAAAAACGGCCGAGTGCTCCGCACAAATTCTTTCATAGATGTGGCTTTCCTGTTCATGCTGAAAATTCTTCAACACATATCCGCACAAAATATCGACATTGTGGTTCTTGGCGACCTCGTCCCATAGGTGTTCGAGCTGAATCGCCGCATCTGCTTTCCCTTGCTCCCACAAGGAGGGAGCGCATTCACCACAAGCGGCAACACGGCGACACTCCCCTTTTGATCCTTTGGCGGCTGCGGCGACCAGATTGCCTGACAGTTTCAGAAATCGAGTCGGGTCAGGTAGATCATTCACCATGAAAGTCGAGAGCGTGTCAGCAACATCTAAAGAAATGTAGCGCCTCTCTTCAACGGCGGCGACAATGTCCACGCCATGTTCTTTCAGAGTCTGTAGAAGGCTCTTCCGATGTGATTCGCTCGCGACCAAAATAACGGCGTTGCCATCCTCTAGGGCGGCTTCGATGAAGCGAGTGAGTCCAGCTACAAAAACCGCATCGTTGGAATAGAATTCAGCCTTGTGGCAGCGAGTCGTCTCGGGTCTTCCCATTGCCAGCGATCGGTCGGCCTCGTCGCGGCAGGGACGGTCGAGGGCTCGCGAGTTCGACGTGTCGGTGAAAGGGTTACCCGACAGTCCGCTACCGACAAACTTCCGGTCCTTCAGAACCGCCTCCACGGCGGCTGACAATTCACTTCCAGCATGTGACTTAAGCACGTAGCCCAGTGCCCCCGCGCTGAAGGCTACTTGCACCACATCAGCAGAGGACTCTTGACTCACGAAGAGTATTTTGGATTCGGGAGAGAACTCGCGGATTCGTCGAGCCGCTTCGATTCCATTCAGTGAAGGCAGCCCGATGTCTAGCACAATCAAGTTCGGCTGCAGTTCTTCGGAGTTGCGAACTGCTTCTAGCCCGTCTGAGCTCTCCCCGACGATCTGCAATTCAGGTCTTTTTCTCAGTGTCGAACAGACGAATCGTCGAAATGGCTCGTAATCCTCTACTACGAGAACGCGAATTGCCGATTTGGGCATTTATGCTGTACCGCTTCACATCCGCAAAACAACGTACGTCAGATTATCAGCGTATAGCTTCTACCGTTGGAAAAAATAAACTGCAAGGCCCGGGGGAGGGCAGGACTGCAGAATATGCCTGAAGCAGTAGTTCTGTCTTTGCGTTCGAGCAAGTAAGACAAATATTTCATGCGAAAAAGGGAAAAGCGGACTAGGATGCCAACACGTCGGCCAGTCGCTAATCGATCATGAGCCCCTCCGGAGCATGAAGGAGGACTCGGCCGCGTCTTTTGGAAAGCACTCCCTTGCGCGCCCAATTGCTGAGCACATGGCTGGCGGTAAACGAACTGACATCCGCCAACTCGCCAAGCTGATCATTGGTAGCGCGGATTTCGATTCCGTCGGGATGAACCTCGCCCATTTGTTTCCCGAGCTTGACTAAGGTCTCCAACAGCCGCACCTCCGCAGTTTTGGTAACCAATCCAATATGGCGTTCGACGTATTCTTGCAAATGGCCCAGGGCGAGGCGCAAACCATTTTCTCCGAGCACAGGATTGCGCGACACTAACTTGCGAATGACGGAGCGCTCCCAAACCAAGAGTTCACAGTCCGAGGTAGCCTCTGCGGTAGCCATATAGGCAGACGGACTCTTGAGCAGGGCCATCAACCCGATGACGTCACCCGGCACCATCCATGCCAGCGAAACTGACTCGCCCTGTTTGGTGAGGTGGTAATAGCGTACCCGGCCGCTTTGAACAAGGAACAAATGACCGGCCTGATGCCCGCCGGTTATGATGTTGTGCTTGGCGGAGATCCGCTGGAGCCGGGCCGCGGCAAGAACGGAGCGCACAGCGGGTTGCCCAAGACCTGTCAAAAAGCTGGAGGATCTGACAGCCTCCAATGCTGATTGAGAATCGATCATGGTCCATCATCCACGGGCCGGTTGTAGCCATGGAACTGTCTATATTGACAGGTATTGGGCTTCTGCCCTTCCGTCCCACAAAGCCACATGCCGCTTTACAGTTTCCAACCGTATGGTTGCTGTGATCGGGATCAGCGCTCAAAACCCATGACGTTGATCGTTGTCGCAATTAATATCAAGTGACGCGCCGACCTTGCTGAATGCCTCACCGATACCCGTCCTCCCGTTAGCGATGGGCAACTCTTACTGGTAGTTTTGACAGTTTCCCAAACGAATCGCAGGTGTCAGCGTAACGTCAATCCAGGTAGTGATTCCGCGTGGTATGCGGATACCGAAGGGGAGACGAACGGTGTTTGCCTTGGATGATCCTATTTTCGCCTGGGCCATCGGAAAGGCCTTGCTGATCATGGTCGCCTCCGTCGGCATTTTGGTCTACGCCGCGTGGGCAGTGACCAGGCCAAGGAAAGATGCCCTGCGTGTCGGAATCCCCAAGGATAGCGCCTTGAATTACAAGAGTTCCGTCGAGGCGGGCAACGTTCTGCTCATTGCAAGCGGAACAGCTGAAGAAGCAGGAGGGGCTCGCCTCATTCTGGCTAGGACCTTGGCAGAGGCAGTCAATGTTCACGAGCCGGAGCAGCCCACTGCGGCGGCTTAGCGCTTGTCGAGGTTGCCCGGAAACGGATTGTTGACCAAAAATCCTTATTGTACGTATCGACCTTCAGCGCGCTCGATGGATCAAGCAGGCAGTGCAAAATGTCAAGGTCACCGTCCTTTCCGTAGAGCGCAGAAGCGCTCACTCCGCGAGGGCGAATTGTGGCAATTATTTGCTGATCAAGTGGTGATCCCATGTTCTCTGTTCGCATAATTCTCTGGACGCTAGCTATGGCATATACCGGATTCATCCTCACCAACCAGGGGCCCCAAACCTTCAACAGCCTCTCAATTACAGAAGCATTCCTCGGAGCTTTAACAGGATTTTTTCTTGCTATCATGTTCACCCTCCGAAAGAAGCGGAGACAGAGACCTGCGTTCGTTGCGCATTCCATTGCACAAATGTTCCCGGACTGGGAGACATCCCGCGAATACCGCGACTCACATCGGAAGCCATAGCGTCGATCCCAACAGGTCAGGCTGAGTCCGGGCTCATCGTGACTAATCAGTCCGCGCGAAACAAATCTCAGTTGTCGAAAACTACCGATACGCTCATTGGGGATCCTGAGCGCTGTCGGTGGTTCTCGACACTTTCCACTCCTGCGGTTCGTCGTTGCTTGCTAGAGCCACGAAACATTTCAGAGCTTACCCTAGCCTTGGGCATTACCGTTACAATGACGCAAAACCTGCTGGCCGATCGGAGGATCACGTGGATCCGCAACTCAAAGAACGGATGAAGGAACTTGGAGACGCCATCAACAAATCACTTTCTGACTCCGCGCATATCTCTGAAGTTGTCTCCCGCATCAAGGAGGATGGATACGACATCTTCATGGTCCTCGAAGCCACCATCGGCGTCGGCAAGAAAGGCGAAAAAGTATCGGACAAGGTGTCCGCTGTCTCCACCTTCTCCATGGGGGCTCCTGAATTAGCACGCTGGATAGGAGAAAACGTCAGAGTCGGGCCTACAAAGCCCGACGGGACACCACACCCCAGAGCGGGTCAGACTGGAAAGGTACGGAAATTACTGCCAATTGGTGCCCAGATGCGCGCAGTAGTTGAGGTTGAGAGCGACTTCATCCTCATACCTGAGGAATCTCTTGAGTTTTGCGGCAACCAGCCGCGTGCCCATCATCGAATGAAGGACCCAGTTGCGAAGGATCGTTGAAGATGAATCCCAATAGCGCTCACGGTGGTCAAAACGTGATAGCGCCTGGTTTCGGCAACTATCGGACGGACCAAGATCACCGCGGGATGTAATTGTCGATCAAGGGCAGGAGCTGCGACCCTAACTTCATCATGCGCGTCTGTGCAGCGTCAGGAGACTCGCCGTCAAGCATTGGGGTCATAAGCCGCACCATTCCACCATCGCTGCGATTTATGTGAATCGAATCGGAGACAAGATAGTATTTGGCTTGCCACTCGCTGGCTAATACGCGACCATGAGCCTGAAACCAGTACAACACCAGTTGCCGCTCTCCCATTTTTGAAACCACGTAGCGATTGACGGGCATTAAAGATCCATTCGAACCCGTAAGCTGAATCACCTCCCGTGAAATCGGAAACCATCCTGCACCCAGCAGGCAGTGGTCCGGCGAATGGATGGTATCGCCAGCACTCTGCGAAAGAAGAAATGGGATGAAGAGATTGATCAATGGTTGCGGCTGTTTCGCGTTTTTGTACTCGCGCATGAGATACTCGCCCGGCCCGAGAATGTCGAGTTCCGCTTGGCTGATAGGGATGTCGATTCCCGTCCAATCACCTACCTGGAGGGGTAGCGAAGCCACATGCCTATCCCAGCTTGGGTGGTGCAGGGCGATTGCCGCAGTCAACATCAGCACAGCAACAATCCAAAAGCGATAGGATGACTCTCTATTCACGCGTATTCCCTTAGTGGGCTCCTGCTCCGGATGCGCGACGTTGCGTGGTGCAACCGGACCGCTTTTCCAGATGAGCAAGATCACTTGGTGTGCAGCGAATAACAGCATCAATGACACCGCGAAGACCACGAACGCCCAAACCGCATGGGAAACCCCTTCTGCTAAATCCCTATGTCCGAACTGCACCAGCAGCCCTGTGCCAACAATTCGGAAGCTGTTAGCCACCACTGCGATCGGCACCGCTAGGCATACCAGCACAACCCGCACCCAGTTGCGGGCTTCCATCAGATAACCGTAGACGATGGCCAGCGTGACCAGCGTTAGAAGCGAGCGGATTCCACTGCATGCTTCCGCGACGTCCAGCGGCCCGTTAATAGTCCAGATTACGTTCCCTTCCCGGTGCACGACGACCACCAGTTGCAGCAGTACTGTTGCCAGTTTTGCGGATACCAACTGAAGGGGAAAGGTGACCCGGTTCATGATCAGGGCTGGGATTGGGATCATCAGGATCAGAAACGCCCAAGGAAAAAGAACGGCGCGAAAGAACGCCCATCCCTGAAACAGAATGATCAGTCCGGCCAGAAGGATCAGGAATGACACTCGTGGTAGAAAAATGTCCGCGCCCCTGTCTCCCAGGACCAGCACAAACATGCTCAGCACAACCAGCGGAAAACCAGCCCAGGACGGTGCGGGTGCAATTGCTTTCAAGCGCTCGCGATCTTGCCACACAACAAACAGAGAGAACAAGGGGACGAAGGTTCCGTTGTCATACCACAATAGAAATGGGTTCTTCCGCACATTTGGTGAAGGGCGAAGACGAAAGAGTACGCGGGGGCACCAGCGGCGTTAGCCGGGCTATGCGGAAGTATTGCGGGATTCGAGTAAGCTGGGTAGCTGAGGTGATTTTCCGGTTCGCCTATGAGCCGGTCGCTGTCGCCGTGCCCCGCGGAAGTCCAGGTGGAGCGGCTGATTGCAGAAGCCGACCACATCACCTTAGTTGTGCGCGTGTTTCGTCCGGTGGCTCCTTGTCCGGGGTGTACCCGCCCGTCCTATCGTATCCATAGTTATTACGAGCGGCGATTGGCCGACCTGCCGTGGAACGGAATCCCGGTAGAGATTCGCCTGCGGACGCGCCGCTTTTTCTGTGACACGGACGCTTGCGCCCAGCGCATTTTCACGGAGCGGCTGCCGGAGACGACGGCAACCTATGCACGGCGCACGCTGCGCATGGAGCAAGCTCTGCGCTGGGTGGGTCTGGCGTTGGGCGGCGAAGCGGGGGCGCGCACCGCACAAAGACTGGGTCTGGTGGTTAGCGGCGACACGTTGCTGCGCCATCTACGACGCATGTCGGTGGCGCAGAAGCCAGTTCCAGTTTCGCCTCGCGTGTTGGGCATCGACGATTGGGCGTGGCGCAAGGGACAGCGCTACGGCACCATTCTTTGCGATCTGGAGCGGCGTCGAGTAGTGGATCTTCTGCCCGATCGCCAGGCCAACACCGTTGCCGAGTGGTTGCGCGACCACGCCCCACCGGAAGTGATCAGTCGTGACCGAGCGGGTGCTTACGCCGAAGCTGCCCGCCAAGGCGCGCCCAATGCGGTGCAGGTCGCCGACCGTTTCCATCTGTTGCGCAATCTGCGCGAAGCCTTGGAGCACGTCTTGGCTCGTCATCAACCAATCATCGTCGAGGCCTTTCGGCGACAGTGTCCTGTTCCAGTTACTCCTCCTCCAGTCGCTCCAGCTACTCCTTCGAATCCAGCCTTGACACGGTCGCAACAACTTAGTCGCGAGCGGAGGCAAAGACGCCTCGAACGTTATCGGGAAGTAATCGAGCTATACCAGCGGGGCACCTCACGCCGGGCCATCGCATCCCAGTTAGGACTGAACCGGAAAACCGTACGCCGTTGGCTGCACGCCGGACAATTTCCTGAGCGCCAAGTCGCGCCCAGGAAGTCATCGGTGGATCGCTGGCTGGTTTACTTGGAACAGCGGTGGGCCGAAGGCTGTCACAATCGCAGTCAACTCTGGCGCGAACTGCAGGTCCAGGGAGCGGATTTTGCCCAGGTCACGCTGCGCCGTTGGTTCCGCGTCCGCTTGGGAGTGCGAGGGCGTCCTCAGCAGAGTTCGTTCTCTCCGCCTCGGAAACGACCCAGTCCTCGGCAAATCAGCGCCCTCCTGCTCGACCTCGTCCACCACCCATCTCCATTCCAACAAACCTTCGCGCAGCGCCTGTGCGCCCTTTCTCCCGACATCGCCACCACCGTGGAATTGGCCAAACAGTTCTGGCGCATGCTGCGGGAACGCGATGCGTCCGCATGGTCGCCATGGCAGAAGGCGGCCCGCCAATCTCCTCTCCACCACTTCGCGGTCCAGTTGCAACGCGATGAGGCCGCAGTGCGGGCCGCGCTCACCCTGCCTTGGAGCACGGGGCCAGTGGAAGGTCATATCCACCGATTGAAGTTAATCAAACGTCAAATGTATGGGCGTGCCAAACTCGACTTGCTACGAATCCGCGTGTTGCACGCGGCGTAATGGAACCTGACGCCATTCGCTAACAGCACAAGAGCGGATGCCCTTTCACCAAATGTGCGGAAGAACCTAGAAATGTCCCCGTGTTCTGCACAATAGAAATGTCCCCTCACTGCCAGGCTAAAGAGTAAGTTGGCGTGCGCATTTTCTGCCAGCCTCGTTTCCAGGGATGAGTGGGAGGTGCAGGCCGGTGTCGATTCGGGGAAGGGGGCGCGGGGGAAGGGGCAGCGCCCCTTCTCTCGCCCAGCGCTGTAGAAGCCTTCCACTCGCGGAAGCCCACACGCTGATCGCGATAGTGAATCGCGACTTCTCCGGCTTCGTTTTCCCGCACCAGCACGCGGCTTTTGGCTGGAGCCCAGTGCCGGCTTTGCCGTTCCAGTTGCAGCAGTCGGTTGTTGTAGCGCACCACCCAGTCTTCGCTCACCACGCGTTCTTCCTCCAGCCAGAACACTTCGTCCAGTTGCCGCGCCGTCGGACGGTGGCGATGATAATCGGCCTGAGCCGCGGCTGGATGCGCGTAACGGCGATTGTGTTCCGCCAGATAACGCTTCTCCAGAAACGCATTGGCCTGCTCGTAGTTGGCGATCCCGGCCAGCCGCAGTTTCTTCACCAGCCGATCCTGATGGGTGCCGTGCGCCCGCTCCACTCGTCCTTTCGCTTGCGGCGAACTGGCCGCGATAATCCGGATGCCCAGTCTGGCGCACATCCGCCCAAACTGCGTGACGGCCGGTTCTCCGCGCTCTCGCTCCTCGGCGTTCGGCGGCCGTACGTAGACGTTCTTCCAGTCCGTGGACAAGGTCTGCGGCACGCCATAGCGCTCGATCCAGCGCCGCAACACGCCCGCCGCCGCCCAGATCGTTTCTTCCTGGGAGAACCATCCCAGCGCTTCGGTCGTCGCGTCATCGACCATGTGCATCAGGCAGCCGCGCGGCCCCCGCTCTTCCAGCCACTCGTGAAAGCTGCCGTCCAACTGCACTAACTCGCCAAAGTGTTCCTTCGCTTGGCGTCGCTGCCGGTATGGTTTTCGCCGCCGTTGCCTCCGCCACACCCCGGCCTCTTTCATCCACCGCCGTAACGTCTCGGCCTGTACTTCCAGCCCGTCATCGCTCGCCAGATGCTCGGCTGCCAGCGTCGCACCGAAATCCTCATAGCGGGCTTGCACCTGTTTCAGCACTGCCGCCCGGAACTTCGCTGGGTAGGCCCGGTTCGATACGCGCCCGCAGTTCCCATGCTGCAGCGCCTGCGCTCCTCCCGCCCGGTACCGTGCCCAGATCCGCTTGGCCTGCCGATAACTCAGCCCCAGCAACTCTGCGGCTTCGCGTAATCGCAAGCTGTGCGCCTTCACCCGCCCCATCACTTCCACTCCGCTCAGTTCTTTCCTGCTCAATCCCGTTCTCCCCAATCTCGGTTCCTCCTCGCCGAAGGAACTCTAAAAGGGGACACTTCTACTGGGGTTTCACGGGGACACTTTTAATGTGGTTCAACAGGGGACGAAGATTCCGTGCGCGAAGTTCACATCGCTGTGGGGTCCGACCCACGTCAGGAAAAGGCGAGCGAAATTGGAGCCATAGAGCCACGCGATCAGCAGCAGCAACGCCAATAGGTTCCGGTATCGCACGGCGCAATATTATGATATCGCTGCCGATTGTGGCGCAAAATCGTCGTATACCCTTAATGACCGCCCTCAGTCGAAACATGTAATCTGATTTCAACAATTAGAATGTAGTTGGATGGAAAGACCTCCCTGTCGTTTCACCGCTTCTGCCTATTGTTTTACTCTTGTTCTCCGGCTCTTACCTTCTACTGAGAGGGGGCCGGAGAAATTCAAAGTAACCCATTACCCGATTCGGAGGCATTCCATGAATAAGTCTTGGTGCGCTCTATGCTTGGCTATTTTCCTGGGAGCGTTGCCGGTTCTGGCGCAGGATGATGCGGCAGCGGCACGCACCGCGGCCGGATGTGGTCCGAGCGCGCAGATGTTCAAGGTGCAAACGACGGACCTGAAACATCCGGTCGGGCAAACGGAACAGGGCAAAGCACTGGTGTACTTTTTTGTGGATTTTGTCACTGCGCCTACGATGCGTGTCGGAGTCGACGGAAATTGGGTGGGAGCGAATAATGGGAAGTCGTACTTCTTTTTTCCCGTCGACCCGGGCGAACATAATGTTTGCGCGGAGTGGCAATCGGGAACCTTCAAGAAATCGTCCGAGCGCATCGGAGAAGCGATTCATCTCACGGCCGATGCCGGAAAGACGTACTACATACGCCTGAATTTCAGCTACCAGCGCATGCATCTGGAGTTGTCTGATGACGCGGAAGGCCATTTCTTGATTGGGTCGTCATTGTTCGCCACATCGCAGCCGAAGAAGTAAGAGAGAGAGAGAGACGGTTAAGACCCAGCACGCTTGGTGGCGCAATGAGATCCACCGATCGGACACCAAAGTCTAGCAGTGAGCTAGAGCAATGCGTTGGAAGGCAACGGAAGGGTAGCCGATCACTCTCCCAGAATCGTCGATTGTTTGGAACCTGTACTCGACTATAATGGCGCGCACGCATGCCCCTAACCTCCGGCACCAAATTAGGTCCCTACGAAATCCAATCACCCCTGGGCGCGGGCGGCATGGGAGAAGTCTATCGCGCGCTCGACACGCGCCTTGATCGTATCGTGGCAGTCAAGGTCCTTGCCTCTCATCTTTCTTCTTCGCCGGAACTCAAGCAGCGCATGGAACGCGAGGCTAGGGCCATTTCTTCGCTGAACCATCCGAACATCTGCCAGCTCTATGACATCGGCTCGCAGAACGGAACCGATTATCTGGTGATGGAGTTTCTGGAGGGTGAGACTCTAGCCGAAAGATTGCGCAAAGGTGTTATGCCGCTGAACGAAATCTTCAAAATTGGCATTGCTGTCGCCGACGCTCTGTCCGTCGCACATCGCCAAGGCATCGTGCACCGCGATCTGAAGCCCGGAAACATCATGCTGACCAAAGGCGGCGCGAAGCTGATGGACTTCGGGTTGGCGAAATCAGCTGGAACCGCCGCTGCCCCCGCAGCGTCAAGCGCACCTCTTTTATCGGCGGCCCGAACGATGAGTCAGGCCAGTCCGGTCTCGCCCCTTACCACGACCGGCACGATGATCGGGACGATCCAGTACATGTCGCCGGAGCAGATTGAGGGCAGGGAAGCCGACGCGAGATCGGATCTGTTCGCGCTCGGCGCCGTCCTCTATGAGATGGTCACCGGTGCCAGACCGTTCGAGGGCAAGAGCCAGATCAGCGTGGCCAGCGCGATTCTCGAGAAAGATCCCGCACCGATCTCTGCGACTCAGCCGCTCACGCCTCCGGCCTTCGAGCACATCATAAGCGCCTGCCTCGCGAAGAATCCGGACGACCGCTTTCAAACCGCGCATGACGTTGCTCTGCAATTGAAGTGGATCACGCAGAGCGGTACACCGGCCGTCATGCCCTCCAAAAACAATGGTAAGAGCCGCGAGTTACTGGTATGGCGGATTTTGACCGCACTCGCCGTGATGCTTATCGCTCTCGCTCTTTTCTGGCGCGGATCGAAGGGCCAGGAGCACGCGACCTATTTTTCGGCGCCACTTCCGTTCGCGGCGCGATCCGTAGCCGTCTCTCCCAATGGCCATACCGTGGCGATCGTGGGTCATCCGGAATCCGAACGAAATGACTCCATCTGGATCTACGAACCGGGTGCACAGGACGCGACCGTCCTCGCCAACACCGAAGGCGCCAGCTTTCCCTTCTGGTCTCCCGACGGGCAGTCGCTTGGTTTTTTTGCCGATGGAAAAATGAAACGGTTGACCCTCGGCGGTGCGCCGGTGCAGACCCTCTGCGATGCGCCGTCGGGTCGCGGAGGCACCTGGAACAAGGATGGCGTAATCCTCTTTACCCCAAGCGGAACCCTCGGCGTCGGGCTCTATAAAATCTCGGCTGCGGGCGGAACACCGGCTCAGGTGACAATCCCGGACAAGAGCTTGAACGAAGACAGCAATCGCTGGCCGATGTTCCTGCCAGATGGAATCCATTATGTGTATTCCGCGATCAATCTTTCCGGCCGAAGAGACCTCTATTCCATCTACGTCGGCTCGCTGAATTCGAATGAAAAGCGGCTAGTGGTCAAAGCGAAAGGCAATGCCGCCTACGCCTCCCCGGGGTATTTGCTTTTTTATCGGGATCAGACGCTTTTCGCGCAACATTTCGATAGCAAGAAATTCGAGCCCGCCGGAGACGCTGTCCCCCTCCTCACCGATGTCCAATTTTTCCCGCGGATTTCTGAAGCAGTATTTTCCGCTACCGGTCCTGGATTGCTTGTGGCTCAAAGAAATGCTGACTCCGGAGCCTCACAGGTGCTCTGGTTTGATCGGAAAGGTCAACAGGTTGGAATCGCGCTGAACCCCGGTATCTATGGCAATATCATGTTGGCATCGAACGGCAGAGCGATGGCGTCCGACACGACGGATCCCACCAGCCAGAATACGGATGTCTGGACCTACGACCTCGAAAACCGCAGCGCGAAACGCTTGACGTTCGATCCCGCCTTGGACTCTCTGCCAGTCTGGAGCCCGGATGGAAGTCGAATCGTGTTTGCATCGAATCGCGAACTGAAGTTCGACTTGTACTTGAAGGATTCGAACGGCGCGCAAGAAGAGAAAGTCGTTCCGCAGGATGGTCCTGATCGATTTCCCACTGACTGGTCGAGAGATGGAAAGTACATACTCTATGTGCGCGGCCAGGATCTGTGGTATTTGACGGTTTCCGATCTCCGCGCCACCCAGTTCCTGAAGGCAACCTCCTCGGTGAGGAGCGCCCGTTTCTCACCGGACGGCAAGTGGGTCGCGTACTCCTCCAATGAAAGTGGCCGATGGGAGATCTATGTAACCTCTTTTCCCGACGCCCACGGGAAATGGCAGGTATCGAGCGCGGGAGGAAGTCAACCCAGATGGCGAGGCGATGGGAAGGAACTCTTTTATCTCTCCACCGACAGCAAAATGATGGCGGCTCCGGTGAAAACGGGATCGAACTTCGACGCCGGCACTCCCACAGCGCTTTTCCAGGCCAATCCGCGCGAAATGTTCGCAACGTCTGAGGTGTTTTCCTACGACGTCAGCAGCGACGGCCAAAAATTCCTCATCAACACACAACTGAAGACGGAATTATCCCCCATGTCCGTGGTCTTGAACTGGAATGCGAAGTTGAATCAATAAACAAAATGTTGATTAGGCAGGACAAGAAATTTTTGCAGCTCTATTTTTAGCCATTATCGACCGTCAGGCAGTATAAGGCATCGGGCGTCGCTGCCGGCTCTCGACCACTCCTCAAAAGGCATAGCGGATGGCTGCAATCGTCCCGGGTTCATGACATTGCCTGGGTCGAGTCCAGCTTTGATGGCAGCCACCGCCATCACACCCACGGGCGAAATGTCATCGCTGAGCCACGGCAGGTGTTCGGTGCCGACCGCGTGGTGGTGCGAGAGAGTAGCTCCGTGATCAATGAACGATTGCTGCACCGCTCGTTTCGCGCGCAGATACTGATTCATCTCGCGCCCACGCTCCTGCCGGCAGGCAAATGTCAAATAGAGGCTCGCCCCGCACTGATACGTGTGGCTGATGTGACATCCGGCCCATGGTTTTACCCCGCTCTCCGAGATTGCCGCGCTCAGCGCGCTATTCGCCGCCCGATATAGAGGCATGATGTTGCTCCACACCGTCGATGTCTCGCTCACGTCCGCGGTGATGCCGCGATCCATGAGGAAATCGCGTATGTGGGGAAAATCATACTTGGTCGATTCGAACGACTTCCCAGAGCTGGGGCCCAGGTCCACTCCGCCGAAGCGACGGTAGATGGCGCTAACCTGATGATGTTGGCGGGCGACCTGGGTTTTGCTCCCCTCAAAAGTAGTGAGCATAAGGCAAGCCCGCTTGAAATCGAAACCTTTCACCCGGAGGTAGCCCTTCATAACTCCGCTTACCGCCTGCGTCAGCCGCGATGACGGCGGTTTGAAAGCCACCGACAGCGCCGTCTTGTCAGGATCATTCAACCGCATCATTGCGGGCACGCACTCTTTTCGCACGCATTCGCGCATGGCCTCGATGCCCGCTTCGAAGTCGCGAAACAGGTAGCCGTGAGTGCGACGCACCTCCGATCGCGGATGAACTCGCATCGTGGCTTCCGTGATGACTCCCAGAGTTCCCTCACTGCCGATGCACAGATGATTGACATCGATCCCGTTCGAGGACTTGGGCACAACTCGCGTCACCAGAACGCCTACTGGCGTCACCATCCGCAGCGCCACTACCATATCTTCGATCTTGCCGTATTTATCACTCTGCATTCCAGCCGACCGTGTGGCGATCCACCCGCCGAGCGTGGAGTGCAAGAAGGAGTCTGGAAAGTGGCCGAGCGTTAGTCCGTAGCCCTGTAGTTGCTCTTCAAGATCCGGACCAAACACTCCCGCCTCGATGCGCGCCGTACATGAGTCCACATCTACCGCCAGCACGCGCCGCATGCGTCGCATATCAAGCGACACCACCATGCGGCGGCTTTCGCTTCGCTCCAGGCAGCCGGCGATGTTCGAACCGCCGCCAAATGGAATGACCGCGACATCGTGTTGCGCCGCTGCGCGTATTATCAGGAGCACATCGTGCTCATCTTCGGGATAAAGCACCAAATCCGGAGCACCCTCAGCCATCCCCCGCCGCATACGAAACAGATCGCGAAAGCCCTTTCCGTATGTGTGCACCAACCGCTCATGTCGACTGTCGCAGATCTGGTCGGCGCGCATCGATAGGCGCAGCTCAGCCAAGAAGCCGTCATGACAAATTGCCTCGCGTAACTGGGCGGCCTCGATCGCTACCGGCGGCGTGTCTAAATTTTCTTCTTCTACACCCAGCACCGCTTTGGCATAGGGCCACAAACCAGGATGGGCACTCGAGTCGAAGCTGACCCCTTCGTCTCCCCATCCCCACCATTTCATATGCTTGGCCGTGTACATATCCCCTCTAGCATTTACAGGGCTGGACTGCGTGAACCGGCGCGCACGCCGGCAGATTCAAACGTCACGCAAATGTTCTGCTTTCAGCCCACGTATGCGCTCTTCGAGCAATTCCACAGCTGCCCTCCGGCATCCACGCCCCCGCCGGATATCAAACTGATTCGAATCGAACACAATCGGCTCTCCAAAGCGCACGGAGACAGGCCCCGGCCGCGGCATGAACGTTCCCTTTGCCAGAACGTTATGAGCACCATCAATACGCGCGGGCACTACCGGTACTCCAAGGTCAACCACAAACAGCCCGGCGCCGCTTTTGAATGTCTGCATCTCGCCATTCACCGACCGCGTACCTTCCGGATACAGAATCAGATTGCCGTGTCTCCGTTGTAGAAACTCCTCGCACATCGCCAAACTGCGCCGGACCGACTTGTGTTGTGCATGCCGATCGATCGCTATGACATTCATGAATCGAGAGACTGAAAACGTCGCCCTCCAGGAATTAAAAAAATAATCACTGGCACCGAGCAGCGCAAATGCAGAAAACGGAAGCCCCGAAGCTGTCATCAGAACTGCGCTATCCACATGGCTCGTATGATTGCTACAGATGATAAACGGCGAAGCCGGAAGTTGATTCCGCCCCGCAATCTTAAGAGGACAATATAAGGTGAAGAACGCTCTGCAAAAGGCTTCAAACATGGCGCTACCCGCCGTCGGCGCCAAAAACATGTCCTCCGTTTTGCCCCGCTCCGTCAATCGGATGTCCAGTTCGTATGTCCAGTGTTGTATGGTTGGCTCTCTGATCAGGCGCGTAGTTCGTCAAAGTCCGAACCGTCTTACTGTAGCCCCGACTGCGATGTTGGGCAATCCATCAGCAATGCCAGGACACCCCGTCATAAACGCGGCATCGAGAACCATCGCCTCTTGCCAGGGTGTTGACCCAGCCAGTTGACGGCGCGATCACCAGACGTGTGGTAACAACCGGTAATGCACCTTCTGGAGATATTCCTTGTAGCCTTCCAGATCGCGTGCCAACAGCTTCTCCTCGCCAAAGATGCGCACAACGAGCAGCCCTACCAGCGCGAGGGCTAAGAGAAGGCCGGTAATGGAGCCGAGCAGCAACGCGCCGCCAATGAACGCCAGACTTGCCCCAAGATACATGGGGTGGCGAACAAAGCCGTAGACGCCCGTGTCAATGACATGCTGGCCACGCTCGGTCTGAATGCGCACCAGTTGCGACGCATACGTGTTATCGGTGAACGCGCGGAAGAAGGGAAAACTACCTCCGAGGAGCAGAATGCCTCCGCATATTTCGCACCACAGCGGCAGACGGGGTGTCCAACCGAATCGCACATCCAGCGGCGGCACAACGAAAAAAGCCAGCCAACACACTTTCATCCCGACGACGATGGCCACATCGGCGCGTGATTCGCCGCCGGTGCCGGGCATGCGAAAGCGCTCGGCCAACAGCGCAGGGTCCCTGAAGCGAAGCCACAAGAGAACGGCGGTGGCGAACGATACCCACCAGACACTGAAGATCCAGCCCTCCACCCAGCGCCAATTGCCCGACAGCCCCAGCAGCAGCCCTACATAGAAAACAGCGAGACCCGCCAACAGGAGCCCGAGGATGATCGGTGTGGGGCGCATCGGAATCCGAAAACATCCTACTCTCAGGCGTGCTTGTCTTCTACCGTCGGAGCCGATTGCCGCGCTCTAACTCGTCGCGATAACGCGGGCCGACGAAGACGCGCTGCCCGACGCTTGCGGCCTCGCGCCCATGATCAGCAGCCAAAGCATGAACGCAATCTCCCCGAAAAAGGCAGGCTGACAGTAGCGATCCACCTTACCTTGATATTGCGGCGCCAATATTCCCGTAAGGCTCAGGATCACCCAGGCGAAGCCGGCAAGACCTAGCCAAACGCCCAGCAGCCGCGGTAGAAATCGCGACCTGTAGACAAGGAGCGCGAGGGGAAAGAGCCAAAGTCCCCAAAATATTTCGGCGACTACCAATCCTCGACCATGCAGATTCAGGAAAAGCATCGCCAGAGCGTCGCGCTGAGGCTCGTCGAATACGGATAGGAAATCACCGCCGCGCACGAGAACAAGAGCAGCGAATGAATTCACCTCATTCAGGATCGCGATTGGGATCGAAACCCCAATCAAAATCACCATCAGCGACGCGTGCCGCCGGTTGATTCCCTTGAGCAGATCGTAGAGAGCCAGCGCAACGAAGATAAAACCAGCCTGACCAACAAGCTGACCCGCGATGCCAAGCCGAAAGAGCGTTTCGGAGGCCGCTATGTTGTTGGCCGTCGCCGTTGCGTTTCCGTGCACGATCAGTTTTTCGGGAACATAGGCCATGGCAAAAAAGCCAAAGGCTGACATGACTACATACAGCAAGCCTGCAAATCTCCCTGGGTTCTTGATGGATTTCACGGATGTCCTCGCTCGTGAGAGTCTAGCCTGAAATTTCCTGCTCTAGTTACCAAAGTTGCTGTCCTCCCATGGCGCTCGTCTCCTCCCATCCGTACCTGGAGCAGCCACCACTCTCTCGCTAGACTCTACCGGACACACAAACCTGGGTGCGGAACTACCGCCCCCGAATCCCTCCCTTTCTTTTGAATCGCGCCTCCGCGCGTAGCGAGGAGCCTGGCCAGTATGCCCGTGCAGTGGATCAACTCATTCCGCATTCCATTTACCACGCTTGTCAGTTACGTTCCCGTCGTTGCAACCATCGTCACCTGCTTCTTCAGCGTGATCCTCGCCCGCGCCACTCTGCGCTATGTCGAGGCGACCGACAAAAGCTTGGTCCTGGCGCGTGAAGAGTTTGAACGCGAATGGTCACCCGATCTGCACATCAAACTCGAGCGCTTATCTTCCAATCAGGTCAGGGTCATCGTCACCAATTTGGCCAAAAGTTCCGTCCTCTTGCAGCTGTTGCAGTTGCGCAAGATCTCGCATGCCGTTCCCTTCGAGCGCTACCGTCTCAATGATCCGCTGGTCGGCGGCATGACTTGGACCCAGGAACTCGGCAAGCACATCCTGGCCTGCACCGGAAAAGAATTTGATGGCCCCATTGCCGCCTCCATGACCTTTTATTCCTCCGGGCGAATGTTCCGCACCGATTGGTTTCGTTCATACATTCAGGTGCGTGACGGCCGCATCCTCAGCCTCGAGCCCAGCAACATGCCCGCCCGGCGCGTGCGCGTGATCGAACACAAAGGCCAGGAGCGCCGTCGTGATTTTGTGCACGACGTCACCGCCGACGCGCTTCCCGACAAACGTGACTCGAAAACAAACGATAAGGCTGTCGCGTCCGGTGCAGGGAACTGAATCCACAGAAAATCGGCTTCCCACCGAACCGCCACGAACGGGTGAGACGTGCACCTTATATATATGACTTCATATGAAGGCCCGCCACGATGCCGTTCCTGGGATGACCGCTCTAGGAATGACCGTTCCTGGTCTGATAACAGCTCCCCAATCTCCCGCCGTTCGTTTTCTCGAAACGGTGATAGGTTACACTCGTCAACATCCTTCAGCGCCCCATGCGCATGAAAAGGAGGTTTTGCTTGCCGTGCCTCAGCCGCAATTCGCAGAACCAAAATAAGCGCTCAAGCAGGATTCTTACCGTCGAGCATGGCGCGACAAACCCTCGCCGCCGTTTGTTTGCGTATCTCTCCACGCTGTCTCTTCTCGCTCTGGCATTGCACACCGTTCCCGCCACAGCCCAGGAGGCCGTTGTCCTCGTCGGTTCCGGATCAAGCGTCCCGGCGCCTCTTTACACTCGCTGGGCGCAGGAATACAGCAAACGCAATCCGAATATTCAGATGCGCTACCTTCCCTTCGGCACCAGCGAAGGAATCAAGCAAATCTCTCGCGGCGCGGGTGATTTCGGCGCCGGCGAAGCTCCCCTTACAGAAAAGGATCGCAAAGAAGGCGGCCTGATTGAACTCCCCGTCGTACTCATCGGAATCGTTCCCATCTACAACCTTCCCGATGTCCACCAGAAACTTCGCCTCTCGGGCGAAGTCCTGGCCGCGATTTTCCTTGGCGACATCAAGTCATGGGACGCTCCACAGATCGCGCGCCTCAATCCGGGAATCTCTTTGCCCAATCTTCCCATCCGTGTGATCAACCGCCCAGGAGGCAAGGGATCTAACTACGTCTTCACTGACTTTCTCTCCAAGTCAAGTTCCAGGTTTCGCGCTCAAGTTGGAGTCTCTCCTTCCCCGCACTGGCCGATCGGCGTCCCGGCGGAACGCAGCTCCGACATGGCCGACAAAGTGAAAGAGACGCCCGGCTCGATCGGCTACGTGGAGTATCAATACGCGATGAAAAGCGATATTCCCCAAGCCGCGGTGTTGAACTCCGCGGGCAATTTCGTTCCTGCTTCGCTTGAGAACATGGTGGCGGCTTGCAAGGCGGTCGAAAGTCCGCGCTGGAACAGCTTTTCCGCCTCGCTGACCAACGCCCCCGGAGCCGACTCTTTTCCCATTACAAGTTTCACTTGGATTTACCTGCGAACCAAATCCGCCGATTCCGCACGTGCCGCTGCCTTGAGCGACTTTTTGAATTGGATGTATGCGGATGGCCAGCAGTTCTCCACCGAGGAAGGCTATGCCGAACTGCCCTCCCCACTCCTTGCGGCCGTGAGAAAAAAAGCGAAATCTTTGTTTCCCGCAACCATGAAGTAACCTTGATCGAGCAGCAAGGCGCCTACTATGCAACTGGTACCTTTCATCCCATTCAACTTCCGCCGATTCGCGTCTCGCAAGTCAATTAGAAATCCGCAGAGCAGCTTCATTGTGGCGTTTTTCGTCATCAGCGTTCTCGCTTTCTTTGCACAGTCCCTCGCACTTGCCCAATCCCCACTCGCCGAACCGCCAGTAGCCATCGTTCACGTTGATGCCACCCCCGGCCATGCCATCAACTCCTTCGATCCCGATAGCGCTCTCGGCAGCTCCATCGACGTCCTCTCTCACAACGCCATCGATAAGATCTATACCCCGCACATCATTCAGGAGTCTCTCTCCGCCGGCTGGGGACCGATCACCTACCGCAATAATTCCGAGCTCCGCATGGCCGCCTGGCACTGGAATGAAAATGGCACATGGAGCGATGCCGCCCATCACAGCGGATACTTCACCGGCAGCACCGATCTCAAAGAACCAATCCGCTACATTCTTTCTTACGCCCTGCCCCACCGCGGCTTTTCCACCAGCGGAGATCGCCCGCTCCAAGGCCCCAACCTCACCTATTGGAAAAGTAATCCCTATCTCACCACCAAGTTCACCGGAGAAAGCGACGCTCTGCACCCGCAATGGGTTGTCGTCGATCTCCAGGCCGAGAAGCCGGTCGATGCGATTCGCATCGCCTGGGCCAGCCCCTATGCCACCACCTATCAACTCGAGTACTGGGCCGGGAAACGCGCTCTCGATTTCGATGAAGGTCCCCAAGGCGAATGGAAAACGTTCACCTCCGGCACAATCAAAAACGCTCAGGGTGGAACCATCATCCTGAAGCTCGCCGACGCACCGATCATCACTCAATACGTCCGCGTCCTGATGACCGAATCATCAAACACATGCGATCTGCATGGCGCAGATGATGTACGCAACTGTGTCGGATATGCCATTCAGGAAATCCGCCTCGGCACGATCGACTCCAACGGCGCCTTCGCCGAAGTCGAAAAGACTTTCGCCGAGAAGCCCACTACCTTTACATCGTCCTCCATCGATCCCTGGCACTCCGCCGCGGATGTCGATGCCACCGGCAACTATCAGCACACCGGCTTCGACCTGTTCTTCACCAGTGGACTCACCAACAATCTTCCGGCCATGATTCCCGTGACCCTGCTCTACGGCACGCCCGACGATGCCGCGGCGCAAATCGCCTACATCGAGAAGCGCGGCTACCGCATCGGATACATCGAAATGGGCGAAGAGCCCGACGGCAAGCACGCCATGCCCGAAGACTACGGAGCCCTATACATTCAGTGGGCCGCAGCCATTCACAAAGTTGACCCGCAACTCAAGCTCGGAGGCCCAGTCTTCGAAGGCGTCAACGAAGATATTCGACTCTGGCCTGACGCCGAAGGCCGCACTTCCTGGATGGCCCGCTTCGTCGACTACCTCAAGTCGCACGGCCGCATCTCCGATCTGGCCTTCGTCTCCTTCGAACACTATCCCTTCGACCCTTGCACCATCACCTGGAAAACTCTCTACACTGAACCTCGGCTGATCAAGCACATCCTTCAAGTGTGGAGAGACGACGGCGTCCCCCAAAACGTCCCGCTCATGGTGACTGAAAACCATCTCGCCGCCGAACTTACCGGTCCCATGACCACCATCTTCGCCGCGCTCTGGCTTGCCGACAACGTTGGCTCGTTTTTCGAGGGCGGCGGCGCAGCCTTCTATCACTCCCCGATTCAGCCGCAAGACATGCACAACACCTGTCTCGGCTGGGCCTCGTGGTCGAATTTCATCTCTGACCAAAACTACGACATCATGGGATATACCTCGCCCTACTTTGCCGCCCACATGATCAACCTCGAGTGGGTCCAGCACCGCTCCGGCATCCATCACATGTTCCCATCTTCCACCGCTATCAAAGACGCGGATGGCAACCTGCTAGTGACCACGTACGCGCTCTATCGCCCCGACGGAAACTGGTCTCTCATGCTGGTCAACCGCGACGAAAACAACGCGCATACCGTCCGCGTCCAATTCGAGGATTCCAAAACCAAACAAAACACCTCGTTTTCCGGCCCAGTCACCGAGGTGACCTTCGACAGCGTGCAATACGTGTGGATTGGCGATGGCCCCTACAGTCACGCCGATCCCGATCATCCCCCCGTCGCGATCACTCTGTCCGCCGGCCCGCGCACTTCCTACACTCTGCCCAAAGCCTCCATCACCGTCCTGCGTGGGAAAGTCCCAGCTCTCAAGGATTGAATTTGCACTCGCTCTTGGACAGGTAACATTTATCTCTAACCAATCTCCCGAACGCGAACCAAGCCACAAAAAAGAGCGCGACTGTCAACGTCGCGCTCTCCTTAATATAGGTTTTGAATATAGGTCCTGCAGCCTAGTTTTCGCGCTAGCCCTCGCAGCCGTTTATTTCGCCACCGTTTGCGCAGTGACTCCCGCGTCCAGAGTTCCCACGAAATCTCGAATCATGTGAACGACGGCCTCATCACCCATCGTGGTATTGATCATCGTGTGATATATCGCGCGATCCGGCCATTCCACGTTGAAATACTTCTGAATGAAATCGGCCCGCTCCCGATCGACTGTGTCTACAAGTTCTTTAGCTTCCTTCTCACTCTTGCCGCGGGCCAGTAGTCGTTGTACTTTATCCTCCCACGGAGCGTAGAGAAATACCCGCAGCGCATCTGCCCGGTTCCTCAGAAACTGTTGCGATCCCCGTCCCACGATAACGCAGTTTCCTTTTTGCGCCGCATGCTCGACCACCAGCCGCGTGAACTTCAAAATGCTCTCGCTATCGACCAGGTTCAGCTTCGGAGCATTGATGCTTCCTTCATAGCTCCCCCGCATGAACGATTTAAAGAGCCGGTAATACAGCGGATCGGTTCGCTCTTCTCGAACCTCGACCACCGACTTCGGACAATTGGCCAGCCGCGCAATCTCCGCCGTCAGCACCTGATCCCAAAGTTTCCAGCCCAGTTGGTTGGCAAGAAGTTGTGCAATCTCGCCCCCGCCGCATCCATACTCGCGTTCAATAGTGATGATCTTTATCATCTCGGCCTCAACTAGCCCAAGTTTACTTCAAATATGGACGGCCAGAACCGGACATGGCCCCAGCTGCAGCACCCGGTAGGTCGTCGAACCAAACACCGCCAAATCCAGCGCCCCGCGCCCCCGCACCCCCATTGCCACCATGTCGACTTGCGCCTCCGTCACCAGTTGAATGATCTGCTGGTACGGTTTTCCCACGCGCACCACCGTCTTCACCTTGAGGCTCTTGCGCTCTGCCGCGGGAATCAGTCGATCCAGTTGCTCCGTCGCCGTCGCTACCGCCTTTTCCATCTTCGCCGGGCTTGCCTCCTCCTCCAACACGTGCAACAGGACGAGCTCGCCGTCGTACTCCGTTGTCGCCGAGATCGCATAGTTCAATGCCTGCTCTGAGTTCTCCGAGAAGTCCGTGCAAAACAGAATTCTGTTCAGCCGGTGGACGCGATGCTGCCCTTCATCCGCCGCCCTGTCTGCTTCCATGAACCCCTGTGGCAGATTACAGATTGCCAGCACCGGGCATGAAGTCCTGCGCATCACTCGATTCGTCACCGACCCCAGCACCACCCGGTCATATCCTCGCCGCCCGTGCGTTCCCATGACGATTACGTCGATCTTTCGCGCATGTGCCAACGACAGAATGCAGTCTGCCGCTATCCCCTCGTTCACCACGAGCTCTGGCTGAGCTTCATCGCGAGTGTGCTTCTTTACGAATTCCCGCAGTTTTTCCTTCCCGCCCTCCAGAAGCGCCTCGCAGAACTCCGCATAGTCCCCGGTAGAGGCAACATAATCGGCGTAAGGATATCGCGACAACTCGACGATATGATGCGCCACCACTTTGGCTCCATAATGTTCGGCCACCGATAGCGCATAGTGATACGCCCGAATCGAAAACTCCGAGAAATCAACGGGACAAAGAATTTGTTTAATTTCCAGCATCGCCGCGTCCCTTTTTACCCCCGACGCACATCTCGATCATTACTCCGCCATTGTTACCCCGCCGCCTCCAGGATCATTCTTCTTCAAAACGAAAGCCAGGAAGAACATGATTCCGGATGCCACGGAAAGAACCATGAACGTATCAATGTACGCCAGACTCGCCGCCTGTGCCTGTAACGATTGATAAATCATGGCGTAGGCATGCAGCGGCGCATCAGGCTTGGCCACGCCTGCGGTGGCCAGCTGATGAGCCAGTCCGTTTGCCGTATTCGCAAAATTGGGATTATCGACCCTTGCCTTGTCCACCAGCCTTAACTGATGAAATTGCGAGCGCCGCGCAATCAACGTCGTCACCAGCGAAGTTCCCACGCTGCTCCCCATGTTGCGCATGAAATTGACGATTCCCGCTACCGCATTATTCTTCTCCGGAGCAATTCCGATGTACGCCACCAGCGTTATCGGCACAAACAGGAATCCGAGCCCGATCACCTGCGCAATTCGCAGCCACGTCGCCGCGCTGAAACTGATCAGCAAATCAATCCGCTTCGTGGAATAAAACATGGCGATCGATAAAGAAAGCCATCCAAACGCTATCAGATACCGTGCCTGTATCTTCGTCGTCAGTTGCCCCATGATGGGCATCTCGATGAGCAAGACGACACCTCCGGCTGAAAGAGCAAGCCCCGCCAGCTCCGACGTGTATCCCAAAAGCGTCTGCAGAAACTGCGGCATCAGCACCAGGCTGCTGAACAGCAGGATCCCCAGCATAAACATCATCAAACTCGAACTCGCGAAATTAAAATTCTTGAACATGCGCACGTCGATAATCGGCGCCTTTTGAAACCACTCCCAGATGATGAGCGAGATCAGGCACACCGTCGCGACCACTACCAGAGTCGTGATGAATCGCGACCCGAACCAGTCATCTTCCTGCCCCTTGTCGAGCAACACCTGCAATGCTCCGATCCCGAGCGCCAGCAGAGCGATGCCAATGTAATCCAATTTCACCCCAGCTGCCTTGATCCGCGCTAAATAAGGAGGGTCTTCCACAAAGCGCCGCACCAGAAGCCACGTCGCTATACCGACCGGCAGGTTGATGAAAAAAATCCACCGCCAGGAATAATTGAAAGTAATCCATCCACCTAGCGTTGGCCCGATCGTGGGCGCCATAATCGCCGTGATGCCATACAACGCAAACGCCAGCCCTCGCTCTTGCGGCGGAAACGTGTCTGCCAGAATTGCCTGCGCCATCGGTTGTAGCCCGCCGCCGCCCGCGCCCTGCAACACACGAAACATTAGAAGAAACCCAAGGCTCGGCGCGATCCCGCACAGCAAAGAACTCACCGTGAACACGGCCAGGCAAGACATGAAGAATCGCTTCCGTCCCAGCGCGCCCGCCAGCCATCCGCTGATCGGCAGGATGATCGCATTCGACACCAGGTAAGAAGTCAGTACCCACGTGCTTTGGTCGTTGCTCGCGCCCAGATTCCCGGCCATATAGGGCAGCGCAACGTTGGCGATGCTCGTGTCGAGCACCTCCATGAACGCCGCCATCGCCACTACCACGGCTATCAGCCAGGGATTGTACTTAGGCTTCCAAACGTCCTGGTCAAGAGTGATTGCAGCAGAACTCATTTCGCGAAACTCGTCTTTCGGAACTTAGTTCAGAAACTCCGCGCGCGTAGATCAGTGTAGATACACGTCCGGCACCACGTTCATCCCCGGTCGAAGCCGCCGATCCTTGTTCTCCCCCGGTTCAAGGACGATCTTTACCGGAATTCTCTGCACAATCTTCACGTAGTTTCCTGTCGCATTCTCCGGCGGAAGCAAACTGAACAGCGGGCCCGTCGCTCCCGCAATGCTGTCCACATGGCCTCTTAACGTCCGTCCGCTCGAATCCACATGGATCTCTGCTCTTTGCCCCACCCGCATGTGTCTCAGCTGCGTCTCTTTAAAATTGGCCGTCACCCAGACTTCATCGAGAGGCACCACGGTGAGCAGTTGCTGTCCGTCCTGCACGTTCATTCCCACCACCACCGTCTTGTTCACTTCGCCGGTCACCGGAGCAACAATCTTCGTGTATCCCAGATTCAGTTGTGCCTGCTCGAGCAACGCGCGCTTTTCCTCCACATCGGCGATCGCCGCCTGCACGCGCGCTCGTGTCGACGACACTTGCTGCGGCCCAGTCTCGGCATACTGGTGGTTCGCCTCGGCTTGCGCCAGTCGGCTCCGCGCCTGATCGACGAACTGCTCTGCCGCTGATTCGCTGGCGTGGGCCGCCTGCACCGTAGCCGTGCTCGATTTCGCCGTAGCCAACGCCTGATCGTAGATTTGTTGCGACACCTCCCGCTTGTCGACCAGCAACTTGTAACGGTGCAGATCGTCTTGTGCCTTCGCATCATTCGCCTCCGCCGCTTCCAGTTGCGCATGCGCCGCAGCCAACTGCCTCTCCGCCGCGGTCACGCCGGCGTGAGCGTCGTCGATGCCAAACGCCGTAAACTTCAATTGGCTCGAAGTGTTCACCGAAGTGATCGGAACCGTGATATTCAGCGATCGCGCCGTCGCTTCGGCATTATCGAGATTGGCTTGCGCCTGCTGCACCGCAACCTCGTAGTCCTTCGGATCGATCTCGACCAGCACCTTCCCTTTTTCCACCCACTCGTTGTCGCCTACGTTCACCCGCACCACGTAGCCCGAAACCCGCGCACTCACCGGGTACAGGTGAACATCCGCCTGCGCATCGTCCGTCGATTCGTAGCTGCTCAAGTAGCGCCACAAAAGCACCCCGGCAATCAGCGCCACCACAACCACCGCCAGGATGATGATCCTTCTGCGGCCCTTGGGACCACGTCGCAACGGCGCGGCCTTGTCCCTCAACGACGACGGCTCGATTGGAGATGCCTTGCCTGCCTCAGGCGCTGCATTGGGTGGGTTTTCTTCCGCCATTTTTATTTTCCTTTGAAATATTCTTTGACGCCCTGCTCTGCGATCCCCAAAGCTCGAACAAGGGAAATTTTCGCGTAATTATAGTTGTACAAACTGGATATGTACTGTTCGTGAGCGCTCGCCACCGCCTCTTGCGACTGCACCACTTCCACGCTATCGGTGACTCCGGCGCTGAAACGGTCGCGTGACTGCGTCAGTGTCTCCTCCGCCAGATCAATATTGCTGCGCGCCACGTTCACCTGATCTTCCGACGATTGCAGGTTTAGCAACGCCGCGCGCACCTCCGAGTCGATTTGCGCCCGCAGACTATCGCGCCGTTCCCGGCTCTGTTCAAGTCTCGCATCGGCTTGCAAAACATCTCCGTGGACGCTTCCTCCCTGAAAAATCGGAATCGACAACGTTCCCCGTACATCTGCCACCGGCGTTGCCGTCGAAGGATGCGATCCCCCCAGTCCATAATCCGCGTCCACCGAAAGTGACGGAAGATAGCCCGCTATCGCCGCTTTGCGCGCGAACTCCGCCGCCCGTACATCTTTCATCGCCGCCTGGTAATCGGGACGCGAAGCGTAAGCCCGTTTCAAAGCCTCATCCACCGTCATCCCTTCAAACGGCTGGTAAGGAGAATTGTCCGTGAATTCGAATTCCTGCCCGGGAGCCAGGCCAATCACGCGCGCCACCGTCAGCTTCTGGATCGCGAAATTATTCTTTGCCTGAATCAATTGTTGTTGCCGCGTCTGCAGCTCGACCTTCGTGCGCAGCGCGTCGATGTCTGGCGATGTGCCGGCATCCACCTGGTCTTTCGCTTGGTCGTAGACCGCCTGCGCCGTCTGAACCTGCGCGTCCGCCGTCTCAATCCGAGCCTCGTCCGCAATCGCCTGCAAATAGGTGTAGCCGACGGCCAGCACCACCAGATCGCGAGCGTCCTTGAACGTATACTCCGCCGACTTCAAACTTTGGTTCGCCGCCCTGGCTGCGTCGATTGATTTCAAGTCGAACAGTTGCTGCGACAAGGCGGCTCGCGCGTCAAAATAAGAAAATGGGCCCACCGCCGGTGTCGAGAGATGGAAGAGGGTGGCGAGGCCAGCAAAGCCGAGCTCGTCGATATTGAGCTTCGATTCCGCCACGTAAGGAGAAGCCGTCACGTGCGGCAGCAAAGCACTCAATTGCTCCCATCGCTGTCCCCGCGCCGCGCCGATATCCGCGTGTGACAGCAGCAATCCGAGGTTTTGTTTCAAGCCGCGGTCAATAGCGTCCTGCAGCGAAAGCGGCAGCACTCCCGGAACCAGCTTTGCTGGCACGCTGCTCGCGAACGAACTCGTTCCGCCCGTCCCCGGAATCGCCTGCCCCGGAGCGCTCGGACCGCTTGTTGTCTCGTTTTGTCCCAGGCATATCGCCGCTCCGAAAATCAAGATTCCGCAGATCCGTAACCAGCGTCGTTCGTAACTGGGCCTCAAGCGAACCTCCTGGCCTCGATTTTTTTTAGCGACCATGTTTAGCGCTCGGTATTACGCGCCAAGCATCCCCATCAACCGCGATCAATGCACCGCCATCGAGCTCGGCATTGTCCACAGTTTCATTTCTGTCTGCAAAGGTTGCCCGAAAACGTCGTCTGCAAATATTGTCTGTAAATCGGTCGGCTCACATCACGAACGGATCGCGCGCCTCACCCCGAAGCGATGATCCCATTGTGCGTCAGTTTGAAGTCGCTTTGAAAGGGCGCGGCTTCAGCTTTGCCGCAGCCACGCCCAAATCAACGGCGGCTTTAGCCGCTGGGGGAATGCGTGTTTTCAAACTCACCCACTTTCACAACCCGCCCCACATGCCATTCTCTCGACAACTCACCCCATCCGTACGACGACCCTGAGCCGTCCATCATAGATCCGCTTCGATCCAGTAAACATCAGTCGTCCTTTTCGTTTCGATGACTTTGAAATTCTTCTGGATTCTTCTACATCCGGCCAAGCAAACTCAAGCCCGCCCGCCGCCGGCCTCACAGAAACTCTCGAAATTCCCGCCAGCGATCAAACCAAGATACACTTCGCCCCGCCAGTTTGCATCGGGCTGCCATTTGGTCCCGTTCAACACGGCTCGCAGATCGCGCCACTTTGTATTGCCCTCAGCATCAACAGATCCTATTGTAAGATTGCCTGATTATGGCTTCCTCGTCCGATCGCTGGCGGCGACTCGAAGCCTTGTTTTACGAGGCTCTCGATCTGAAGCCTGAAGCGCGCCCCGCGTTTCTTGACAACCGCTGTGCCGGCGATCCCGATCTGCGCAAAGAAGTAGAAGCCCTGCTCGGCTCCGCTGAAAAACCCATGGATTTCCTTCACCAGTCCGTGCGCGAAGCCGCGCATCAGGTCATGGTGGAGGGCCATCGCGTCTTTGCTCCCGGCGCCCAGCTATCGCATTACAAAATAATCTCGCGTCTCGGCGCCGGAGGCATGGGCGAGGTTTACCTCGCCGAAGACCTGCATCTGAAGCGCAAAGTCGCCCTCAAGATGCTCGCCCCCGAACTCACCTTTGATGAACGCGGTTTGCGCCGCTTTGAGCAGGAAGCCTATGCCGCTTCCGCGCTCAATCATCCCAACATCCTCACCATCTATGAATTCGGCCAGGCCGACGGAACGCATTTCATTGCCTCCGAGTTTGTCGACGGCGCCACTCTTCGCCAGAAAATAAAAAGCAGCAAACTTGAGTTGAATCTCGCCATCGATTTCGTGCTCCAGATCGCTGGTGCCCTCGCCGCCGCCCACAATAGCGGCATCGTTCATCGCGATATCAAACCCGAAAATGTCATCGTCCGCACCGACGGCATTGTCAAGGTCCTCGATTTCGGCATCGCCAAGCTCAGCGAAAACAAGCTCGGCGAGAAAAAACTGGCAGAGACCGCTCGCCGCAGCGGTCTCACCGCAACCTCTTCGATCAGCGAGCCGGGCATGGTGATGGGCACCGCCCGCTATATGTCTCCCGAACAGGCCCGCGGAGCCGACGTCGATGCCCGCAGCGACATCTTCAGCCTGGGATCCGTGTTCTATGAACTGGTTACCGGAAAGTCCGCATTCGAAGGCGCTACCGCCAGTGATGTGATCGCCGAGATCTTGAAAACGGAACCCCCCGCCCCAACCGAGCTTTCTCCCGATCTCCCCGATGAAGTCGAACGCATCATCGGCAAAGCCCTGCGCAAAGACCGCGAAACCCGCTACCAGTCCGTAAAAGATCTGCTCATCGATCTGCAGGATTTCAAGAAGGAATCAGAATTTCAGGCCAAGCTTCAAAGATCGGCCCGCCCCGTCCACGCCAAAACCGGTTGGAGCAGCACCACCCCGCGTCGTCCATTTCCGGCGCCTCCGCCCTCCGTTCTGCCATCCGTTCTGCGCAATCGGCGTCTATGGTCGGTCGCAGCGCTGCTGCTTGCGGTTCTAGTGGTCGGCTACTTCTACATCGCAAAGTCGCGCGCACCCAACCCGGCTCGTCCTCGCACCCTGGCCGTTCTTCCATTCCGCAATCTCAAGCCCGATCCCGCAACCGATTTCCTCGGATTTTCCTTGGCCGACGAAATCATCACCAAACTCGGCTATGTCAGCGCTCTCATCGTTCGCCCCTCATCCTCTATCGACAAATATCGCAACCAGATCATCGACCCGAAACAGGTTGCAAGAGATTTGAAGGTTGACACGCTCCTTACCGGCAGCTTCCTCAAAGATGGCGATGACCTTCGCATCAACGCGCAACTCATCGACGTCAAGCCCGACAAAATTCTGTGGCGCGATTCCATCGATCTGAAATACGACAAGCTGCTCACCGTTCAAGACCGCGTCGCACAGCAGATCATCAAGGAGTTGGAACTCAACCTCTCGCCCGCCGAAGCCGCGAATCTCAAGCCCGCCAAACCCATCAGCAACGTTGCCTACGAATATTACTTGCGCGGCATCGACCTCTACTCCCTCAATCAGTTTCCGGCCGCCATCGAAATGCTCGAGAAGTCCACCGCTATCGAACCGAACTACGCACCCGCCTGGGCCCATCTCGGCAGAACCTATACCACCAACGCCTCTCTCCAGTTCGGAGGTCGCGAGCAATACATCAAAGCGCAAGCCGCCTACGAAAAGGCCATCGCATTAAATCCCGCGCTCGTCGAGCCCCGAATCTACATGGCGAATCTCTTGACCGACACCGGACGCGTCGAGCAGGCCGTCCCCATTTTGCGTTCCGTGCTGCAGGATAGTCCCAACAACGCCGAGGCCCACTGGGAACTCGGCTACGCCTACCGCTTCGGCGGAATGCTGGAAGAATCGCTCGACGAGTGCGAAAAAGCGCGCCAGTACAATCCGCAGGTCAAAATCAACAGCTCCGCCATTAACAGTTATCTCTACCTCGGCGAATATCAGAAATTTCTAGAGAGCCTGCCTGCCAACGATTCCGTCTACATCCTTTTCTATCGAGGTTTTGGCGAGTATTACCTCAACCAACGCGACCAGGCTGCCCGAGATTTCGATCGCGCTTTTGCCGGCAATCCATCCTTGCTTCCCGCCGCTGTCGGCAAAGCCCTCAGCGACTCCATCCATCATGAGAACGCCCGCGGTCTCCAACTCCTCCGCCAAACCGAAAGCAAAATCGAAGAGCGCGGTGTAAGCGACGCCGAAGGCATCTACAAAGTTGCCCAGGCCTATGCCGTGCTGGGAGACAAGCCTTCCGCTCTGCACATGCTGCGCCACAGCATCGGCGGCGGATTTTTCTGCTATCCCTACTTCGTCCGCGATCCCCTCCTGCAAAGCCTTCGCAACGAACCCGAATTCCAGACGCTGATGAAGCAGGCTCAAGACCGCTACGAACAATTCAAAGCCACTTTCTTCTGACTTTCTCCCTCGACTCGCTGTCTCCGCCGCCGCGCATGGCCACCGATGTGATACCCTCGCCACCATCATTCTTCAGACCGTATCGAACCCGCCTGATGGGAGAAAAACTCCAATGACTTTGCCCCGGCTCGCACTTGCCTTCATCGCGATTACCGTCGCTGTCGCCTCGCTCTCGGCGCAAGATCGGTCCTACGGACGTTCCGTCGTGATCACCCGGAACGGCATCGTTGCTACCACCTACGTTCAGGCCTCTCAGGCCGGCGCAAGAATTCTCGAGCAGGGAGGTTCCGCCATCGATGCGGCCATCGCAGCCAACGCCGTCTTGGGAGTCACCGAACCCATGATGAATGGCGTCGGCGGCGACCTCTTCGCAATCTACTGGGACGCCAAAACCGGCAAGCTCTATGGCTTAAATGCCAGCGGATGGTCGCCGAAGGCTTTGACCCTCGAACACCTCAAAGCCAAGGGCGCAACCGCAATGCCGCAATCCGGCATCGATACCGTCACCGTCCCCGGCGTAGTCGATGGCTGGACGAAACTCCACGACCGTTTTGGCAAACTGCCTTGGCGCGATCTCTTTCAGTCCGCCATCTTCTTCGCCGATCATGGCTATCCCGTGCCTGAGATGATTCACGACTATTGGAAAGCTTCTCAGCCCACGTTGATGGAGAATCCCGAAAGCCAGCGCGTTTTTCTCCCCGGCGGCAAAGTGCCAGAGACGGGCCAGATCTTCCGCAATCCCGATATCGCCCAAACCCTGACTCGCATTGCCAACGAAGGCGAATCGGCCTTTTACAAGGGAGCCATCGCGCAAGCGATTCTCAAAACCTCCGCCCAGCTCGGAGGCACAATGACCGCCGATGACCTGGCAAAATATTCCGCCGAATGGGTCGAGCCCATCTCCATCCAATATCGCGACTGGACCGTCTACGAACTTCCTCCCAACGGTGATGGCATGGCCGCGCTCGAAATGCTCAATATCATGGAGCAATTCAAACCTGCTCCCGGCGGCCCATACAGCGCCGCCGAACTCCACACCAGAATCGAAGCCATGAAGCTCGCCTACGCCGACGTCAAGGCCTACGACGGAGATCCCCGCTTCAGCAAGATCCCGGTGCAGCAGTTGCTCTCGAAAGAATACGCGGCCCGGCGCGCCCGCCTTATCGATCCTGCCAAAGCCAACTGCACCGTCGCTCCCGGCGCGCTCTCCGGCAGCGACACCACCTACTTATCCGTGGTCGATCGCGAAGGCAACATTCTTTCCTTCATCCAGAGTAACTATGCCGAGTTTGGATCCGGCATCACCGTCCCGGGTATGGGATTCGCTCTGGAGAATCGCGGCGCCCTGTTTTCATTCAACCCCGCGTCGCCCGACGCTCTCGCGGGCCACAAGCGCCCCTTTCACACCATCATTCCCGCATTTATGGAGCACGGCGACCAGCACATCGGCTTCGGCATCATGGGCGGCATGAATCAGCCCTTGGCGCACGCGCAATTTGTCTCGAATGTCGTCGACTACAAAATGAACGTCCAGGCCGCGCTCGAAGAAGCCCGCTTTACCGTCAATTCAAAACTCGGCTGCAACATCGTGATCGAATCGCGCGTCACTCCCGATTCCATCGAGCAGCTCACGAAAATGGGACACATTCTCGAAGTGCGCAAAGAATATTCAACCACCATGGGCCGCGGTCAGGCCGTCCTTCATAACAGCGCAACCAAGGTCAACTACGGAGCCTCCGATCCAAGAGCCGACGGCGCCGCAATACCAGAAAGACCGCAACTATCCCGATCCGCTCCTTAGATATGTTTTCCCGCCAAACCTACGGCTGATAAATCTGCACGTAGCCGTATACCGTGTTGTTGGGTGGGACAGCCCCGTTTCCCCCGCCGATACAGTACAGCTTGCCCTTATAGACAGCGGAGCCCGAATCCGTGACGGTATTCGGCATGGCCGCCAGCGAGGTCCATGCATTCTTGTTCAGATTGAATGCCTCCATCACTGCAATCGGGTTATTGCCGGAGGCGTTGCCGTCAGAGTTGTAGAGCTTCCCGCCAATGACGCCGAAGCAAGATCCATTCCTGGCGTTGGGGTCCGACGTAAGCGACCTCCACGTGTTCGTGGCGACGTCGTAGCCTTCGTTGTTTCCAGTGTCGCTGCCGCTGAATCCGTCCGCCGCCACTATCGTGTACCCCGTCTTGGCTGTGCCGAACAGTCCCGCGGAAATCTCGCTTTTGCCGAGCAGCAGTCCAGCCTCTTCCGTCCATGTGTTGGTTGCCGGATTGTAAGCTTCGACCGTGGAGAGCCGGTTGCCGTTGTACCCGCCAATAACGTAGATGATGTTGTCGGCAACCACCGCTGTCTCGCTGCATCTCGCCGTGGGCATCGCCGCTATCGACGACCACGTGTTCTTTTTTTGGTTATAGGCCCACGACGCGTTGGTCACCGTTGCTCCACCGTTGTCGCTTCCGCCGAAAACGTAGAGCACGTTTTTCACTACCGCAGCTGCCCCCTGCGCCGTGGCCGTCGGAATCGGAGCGCCGCTGCTCCAACTGTTCGTGACCGGGTTATAGATTTGGTTGTCCGCCACAACCGGGCCACCGGCGTATCCGCCAACCACATAGATCATGTTCTTCATGACGCCTACCATCGGCCAGTTGACAGCCGTGGGCATCGCCGCCCCGTTCGTCCATGTGTTATGCGTAACCTCAGCGTCCTGAGCGCTTACGAACGACGCCGTTGCGACCCACAAAAATGACACCATTATCAATCCAAATACAGTCTTCATTTTTCGCCTTTTCCCGCTACAGTTTCGATCGTGCAATCGTCGTTCTCTGCCGCTACGGTTGATAAATCTGCACGTTACCGTTCACAGGGCCACCATTCGCGCTCCAGCCGCCGAAGCAGTAGAGCTGCTTCTTATACACCGCCGAAGCTGGAAATATGACCGATTGCGGGACGGGAGCGAGCGGCGTCCATTCGTCTTTCGAAAGCTGGAAATCATTGGAGTAAGTTGTCGCCGTCTGGCCGCCCATGTCGTAGATCTTGGGACCAATGGATCCGAAGCAAGATGCGTACCGGGACGCGGGGTCGGATGCGAGCGTCCTCCACGTATTCGTTGCGCTGTCGTACCCTTCGTTGTCGCCCGAGGTCCCTTGGCCATCAGTTCCTCCATCAGCGACCACAATCGTGGTTCCGATCAGTCCCGCGGCGGACTGCGCTCTTGCCACTAACATCGGAGCCTCCTCGGTCCAGGTGTTGGTCACGGGATTGTAGCTTTCGACGGTCGCGACAAAATCGTTGCCGCTGGGGTTGGCAGCACCGCCGATCACATAAATAATGTTCTTCTCGACCACAGCCTCTGAGCCCCACCTCGCCGTCGGCATGGCTTCCATCGCAGTCCAGGCCTTAGTCTTGGGGTTGTATGCCCACGCGGCATTCGACGGAGTCATTCCGTCGCTGCTGCCGCCAAAGACATACAAGATGTTCTTCACCACAGCCGAGCTTGCTGATCCGATCTTCGTTGGATAGGACACGCCGGTGCTCCACGTGCCGGTCGCGGGATTGTAGATCTGCACATCGGCAACGTTCTCGGTGCCGTTGTTCCCACCGACCACGTAAATCTCGTTCTTAAGCACGGCCGCGGTCGCGAATGCGACGGCGGTCGGCATCGCCGTCCCGCTCGTCCACGTGTTATGCGTGACCTCAGCGTCCTGAGCGCTTACGAACGACGCCGTTGCGACCAACAAAAATGACGCCATCACCAATCCAAATACAGTCTTCATTCTTTTCTCCGCCAAAGAATCTCGGTTGCGCAATTTTTAGCCCTCACGTCTACGGAACGAGCGTCGAAACCGTCAGCCCAGCCAGAAAGCTCCGCTGCTCGCCCGCATTACCGTTGTCGGTGATCGTGATGCTGACCAGCGTCTGCGTTTTAAATGCGGCCGGCAGTTCATAAACTTGCACGTCCAGCCGTTGCCCGTCGCCGTTCACCCACGCATTGATCGTCGCCGACTCCCCCACTGCCCCTGGAAGTTGGCACGCTATTGTGTCCGTGTAACTCCCGTTATTGTAGTCGCGGATATTTGTGCCACCAACCGGATCGAAGGTCCACGTCGCCCCTTCGCTTCCCGTGAACGTCACCGTCAGCAGCCCCGATTGAGTCGATCCCCAATACGTATTCATCAGCGTGTAGACCGTCTTCACTTTGGCCACGTTGACCGGAATCGTCACCGACACCGTCCCGCTGCCTCCATCCGCCGCCACGTCAGAGTGCCAGATGTTGTTCACCGTTCCCTGCGCATTTCCTGGTATCACGAAAGGAATGCCATCATAAGTTTGGTCGCCATAGGGAAACGTGGTGCAGTTGATAAAGCCCCCTGACGGAGCTCCGCACCAGGTAGCGTTGCTGAACGAAGAAATGTTAATGGGCGTCAGTTTGGGCGGTGGTGTTGCGTTCGCTAATCCCGCGCCCAGGCAAACCATCAGCATCAGAACTGCAATCTTGCGGCTTTTCATGATTCCTCCAAATTGATTAGTTCAGCAGCCGTAAACAATTCTTATCGCTCAATTCCGCCGGAACTCTGTCTCTACGGACCGGTCGTCGACACCGTTACCGCTGCCAGAAAACTGCGTTGCACGTCCTCGTTCCCGCTGTCCGTGATCGTGATGCTCACCAGCGTCTGTGTCGCGAACGCCGCCGGCAGTTCGTAAATCTGTTCGTCCAGGCGCTGGCCATCGCCGTTTACCCATGCGTTGATGGTGCCCGCTTCACCGACCCCTCCCGGCAGTTGGCAGATGCACGTATCCGTGTAATTCCCGTTGTTATAGTCGCGGACATTTACACCGCCGATGGGATCAAACGTCCAGGTCGCCCCTTCGCTTCCCGTAAACGTGATGCTCAACAGGCCGGTCGCTGTCGATCCCCAGATCGTGTTCATCAGTGTGTAAACCGTCTTGACCTTCGCCACATTTATCGGGATCGTCACCGACACCACGTCGCCGCCCCCGCCAGCAGCGTGGTCCGCAAACCATGCGTCGTTCTCCGTACCCTTTTTCGTACCCTCAATCAGAAAGGGAATGCCGTTGTAGTGCTTTGTGCCATAGGGAAATGTGGAGCAGTTCAGGTTGTAAACTCCCAAGTCTCCGCACCAGCTGTTATTGGTGACCGATGAGAGACTGATCGTCTTATTAGCGGCGTCGGCTAATCCGGCCAGGCAAAGGATTAGCAACAGTATCGAAATCGTGCGTTTCTTCTTGGATCCTCCAAATGGTTTTGGCACTCTGGCGAAATGCCCCACAAGTCCTCATCGCCTCTTGCTCCAGAGTGTGTCCCTGAGGTCCGAACACAGAGGACAATCTGCCCGAAATGTGGACTGCGGTCAATGTTCCCGCCGTGACCCGTTCGTGCAGAGAATGTGACCTGCTAAATCTCTTGTGTGCAGCAGGTTACGCGGAGTTGTTGTCTGGAAGAATGAGTCCGTCCACAGCTCTCGCACCCCGGGCCGAACCAGAAACTTCGCTTCCGCAAGAATTGGTTTCGATGGTAGACTTGCGCTCTCCCCCCAAACGACTCCGTTTCTATGCCAATTAACTCGTTGAATCGCACGCCGGCGGTTGTCCTGTTCGGTGTGTTCGAAGCCGACTTTCGCTCCGATGAATTGCGCAAGAACGGTGTCAAGGTCCGAATCCAAGACCTGCCCTTCCGAGCCCTGAAGCTTCTGCTCAGCCGTCCCAACGAAGTCATCACCCGCGAGGAATTCCGTTAGACGCTCTGGCCCGATGATGTCTATGTCGATTTCGATCTCGCCATCCGCAGCGCCATCAAGCGCCTCCGCGATGCCCTGGGAGATTCCGCCGACAATCCGATCTTCGTCAAAACCATCGACCGCCGCGGCTACCGCTGGATCGCCCCAACCCACAGTGAATCCCCTTCCGAAACAGCCGCTGCGACCGATCCTGTCGACGAGGATTCATCTACTCCCACTGCTCCCGCTTTCGCCAGTCGTTGGCCTTGGCATTGGCATTGGAAGATCGCCGGCGTCGTCGCCGCTGCCGCCTTCGCCGTGGGAGTCGTTACTCTTCTGTTGCTTTATCGCCATCCCGACCCTGATTCCATCGCCGTACTCCCCTTCACGAACGTCAGTGGAGACGCCAACGCCGACTATCTCAGCGACGGCTTCACCGAATCTCTCATTGGCAATCTCGCCCACGTCCCTCAACTCAAGGTGAAGTCCCGCAGCTCCGTCTTACGCTACAAAGGCAAAAATGTGGACGCGCAGAAAGCCGGCAGCCAGCTCGGCGTCTCGGCGCTGGTCAGCGGGCGCGTAATCTCCCGCGGCGACAACATCGAAGTCAGCGCCGAGCTCATCGATGCCCGCGATAACACTGAAATCTGGGACCACCACTACAGTGGAAAGAGCGCCGACATCATCTCTCTGCAAATGCAGATCGCTGGCGACATCGCGGGAAAATTGCGTTCCAAGCTCAGCCCCTCAGAAAAGCAGCAGGTCACCCGCCAGGGCACGCAAAATCCGGAGGCCTATGATCTGTATTTGAAAGGGCGCTACGCCTGGAACAACCGCACCTACCATCAGCTTCAGGACGCAATCTCCTATTTCGATCAAGCCATCGCAAAAGATCCCGGCTACGCTCTTGCTTATTCCGGCTTGGCCGATGCCTATTCGGTTCTGCCTAACTACGGCGGCAACCAAAGTGAAGAGTTCCCCAAGTCGAACGCTGCCGCCCGCAAGGCCTTGCAGTTAGATCCGACTCTGGCTCATCCTCACGCCGTGCTCGGCAACAACGAGATGCAACACGACTGGGATTTTGCCGGCGGAGAAGCCGAGTTCAAAAAGTCCTTCGAACTCGACCCCAACGATGCCACAGCGCGCCAGTGGTACGCTGACGATATTTCCATGATTGGGGGCAGGGAACAGGAAGCTCTGGACCAGATCAAAGTCGCGCAGCAGCTTGATCCGCAGTCTCCCGTCATCAACAGGGTGGCCGCAAGTGTTCTTGCCTGGACGCGACACTTCGACGAAGCCATTTCGACTTGCACCAAGGTGGCGAACGACAACCCATCTTTCGCGATCGCTCACGATTGCCTGGCCCAGGCCTATTGGGGGAAACGCATGTACCCGCAGGTCATCGAGGAATGGAAGGTCTTTGGACAGTTGTCCGGTTACCCGGATGACATCGAATCCGCTGCCGCCATGGAACGAGGATTCCGAACCGCAGGCTGGAAAGGCGCCGTCGCCAACGTCATCGAATACCGGAAAGCGCAACGTAAGACTCACTATTACTCGCCCTTCATCATCGCCACCTTCTACGCCGACCTCGGAGACAAAGAACAGGCCTTCCGCTGGCTCAACACCGCTTATGAGGAGCACGATTGGCTGCTCATTTCTTTGAAGACGAATTTCAGGCTCGACTCCCTGCGTTCTGATCCCCGCTTCGCCGAACTGGTCCGCAAAGTCGGTCTGCCGCGGTAATCAGCTTGTCCCCAACGCCTCCGCCCGCCGCCATGGCTTCAATCCGAAGCACCAAATGCCTGATCCATTTACCATAGCCACCAGCGTCCGCAGGGCGAACAAATGAGGAGGAAAATCTAAATGCAACGCGTCTCGCTTGCCTGTCTGGCATTTTTCATGTTCGTGACCATGGCAGCGGCACAAAGCCCCACTCCCGAAGCGCAACCAAAAGCCCAACCTACCCTGAAGACCATCGCCCAAAAAACCGCGGGCATGGAAAAACTCCCCGGCTTCTTCACCTATTATTGGGACGCCCGCGGCGGCAAGCTCTGGCTGCAAATCGACAAGTGGAATACTCCCTTCCTTTATTACGAATCCCTTCCCAACGGTGTCGGCTCGAATGACATCGGCCTCGACCGTGGTCAACCCGGCAACACCCGTGTCGTCCATTTCGAGCGCATTGGCCCGCGCGTTCTCTTGGTCGCTGAGAATGAACGCTACCGCGCCGTCACCGACGACCTCGAGCAACAGCAAGCCGTCCGCCAGGCCTTCGCTCAATCCGTGCTCTGGGGATTCGAAGTTGACGCCCAGAGTGAAGACGGCCAATCCGTTCTCGTCAACGCTACGCCATTTTTCCTGAGCGACGTCCATGAAGTCGCGTCGAGACTCGCCGCGCTCAAGCAGGGAAGCTATCACGTTGATTCGTCGCGCTCCGCGATCTATCTCCCCCGCACCAAAAATTTCCCCGAAAACACCGACGTCGAATCCACTCTGACCTTCGTTGGAGAGAATCCCGGCTATTGGGTCGAACAGGTCACGCCCGATCCCCGGGCCATCACCATCCACGAGCATTTTTCTTTTATCCAGGCTCCGCCGCCCGGCTTCCACGAACGCGCCTATGATCCCCGCTCCAGCTTCTTCGGCATCTCCTACATGGATTTCGCCACTCCCGTCGATCAGCCCATCCTCAAGCGCTATATCGCGCATCATCGTCTCGCCAAAAAAGATCCCTCCGCCGCCATCAGCGAACCCGTCCAGCCCATCGTCTATTACGTCGATCGCGCCATCCCCGAACCCATACGTTCCGCTGTCCTCGATGGCGCATCCTGGTGGAATCAGGCTTTCACCGCCGCGGGGTACAAAGACGCATTTCAGGTGAAGCTCCTGCCCGAAGGGGTCGACCCCATGGATATTCGCTACAACGTCATTGAATGGGTTCCGCGCGCCACCCGTGGCTGGGCCTATGGCAGCGCCATCGCCGATCCCCGCACCGGAGAGATCATCAACGGCCACGTCAATCTCGACGCCCTCAGAATCCGCCAGGTTTTCCTCATCGCCCAGGGCTTGCTCGATCCCTTCGGAAACGACCCGTCCGCGCTCAAGCAGGCCAACGACATGGCCCTCGCGCGCATTCGGCAACTGGCCGCTCATGAAACCGGCCACACCCTCGGCCTCATGCACAACTACGCCGCCAGCCTCGCCAATCGCAGCTCCGTCATGGATTACCCTCCGCCCACCGTAACCCTCGACACCAACGGCCGCCCCGATGTCTCCAATGCCTACGCCGTCGGAATCGGCGAGTGGGACAAAGTTTCAATCGCCTACGGCTACAGCGATTTCTCCAACGAGAAAGATGAAACTCCGCTGCTCGATAAAATTCTCAGCGACGCCTTCGCCCGCGGACTTCTCTACCTCACCGATCAGGACGCCCGCCCGCTCGGCTCCGCCAGCCCCATCGCGCATCTCTGGGATACAGGCAGCAATGATCTCGATGGCCTCAAGCAAGTGATGGCCGTCCGCGCCACCGCCCTCAAAAATCTCTCCCAGAACGCGATTCCTGTACACACTCCAATGGCGACCCTCGAAGATGTCCTCGTTCCCATGTATCTCTACCATCGCTACCAGGTAGTAGCCGTGGCGAAATCCATCGGCGGACTCGACTACTCCTTCAATCTTCGCGGCATCAGCGACCACGAAACCGCCCCCGAAATCGTTCCCGCCGCCGATCAGCGAAAAGCCATGCGCGCCGTCATCGACACGCTTTCCCCGCAAGTCCTCGCCCTGCCCGAGCCGCTGCTCAAAATCATTCCACCGCGCCCGCCGGAGTATCCCACCGGCCGCGAGAATTTCTCCCGCCGCACCTCACCCGCCTTCGACGCTCTCGCTCCCGCCGAAGCCGCTGCCGAAATCGTCGTCAACGTGCTTCTTCAGCCCGAACGCGCCCAGCGCATGATCGAGTATCACGCGCTCAACTCCGCCAATCCCGGCTTTGACGAACTCATCACCAGCCTGCTAGCCGCCACCTGGAAATCCCAGCCCGCTTCCGGCTACCAGGGCGCCGTTCAGCGCACCGTCAATTCCGTCGTGCTCAATCGCCTCCTTACCCTGGCCCACGACAACGAAGCATCCTCCGAAGTCCGCGCCATCGCTTCGCTCAAGCTCGACGAATTGAAAAAATGGATCGCCACCAAAGCCCCGTCGGCAAAAGATGAAGACGAAGCCGTGCGCGCTGAGCTATTCTTTGCCGCCTCCCAGATCGATCACTTCGAGAAGAATCCAGCAGAAATGCATCTCACCCGGACCGCTCCGCCGCCCGACGGTGATCCCATCGGCAACGACGGCTGGCAATAACCGCTACACTCTCGGCTATGGCGAAAAACTGGAAGACGAAACTTATTCACTCCGACGCGAAAATCCCCGAAGGCTTTCGCTCCTCATCGGTAGGTGTCCAGCGCGCCTCCACCGTCCTGTTTCCCGATGCCACGTCGGTCAATGATCACTGGGACCAATATGAGGTCGGCTATACCTACGGACTCTATGGAACGCCCACCACCCTCGAACTCGCCGCCCGCATCTGCGAATTGGAGCGCGGCTTCCGCACCCTCATCACTCCCGGCGGCCAGTGCGCCATCTCGCTCATCAATCTCGCGTTCCTCACAGCCGGAGATCACATCCTCATCCCCGAATGCGTCTACACGCCGAATCGCAAATTCGCCGTTCAGGTCCTCCGCCGCTTCGGCGTCGAAGTTGGTTTCTATCCTCCCGAAGCCGGTGCCGCCATTCAAACTCTGATTCGCAAAAATACCCGCATGGTGTGGTGTGAAAGTCCCGGTTCGATCACTCTTGAAGTCCAGGATGTCCCCGCAATCGCCGACGCCGCTCATCGCGCCGGAGCAATGGTTGTCATGGATAACACCTGGTCGGCCGGTGTCCACTTCGACGCCTTCGCCCACGGCGTCGACGTCACCATGCAGGCGCTCACCAAGTACGTCGGCGGCCATAGCGATTTACTCCTGGGCTCGATCACTACCCGCGAAGAGACTGCGTGGAAGCAACTCGGCGCTACCCAACAACTCGTCGGCTGCGCTGCTTCTCCCGATGATTGCAGTCTGGCTCTGCGTGGTCTGAAAACATTGGCCGTGCGACTCAAAACCATCGAAGATGCGGCGCTGACCCTTGCGCGCTGGCTGAGCGCTCGCCCCGAAATCGAACGCGTCCTTCACCCCGCTCTTCCATCCTGCCCCGGTCACGATCTCTGGAAGCGCGACTTCACCGGTTCAACCGGCGTTTTCTCCATCGTCTTTCAGCCGCGTTTCACCAAGGCGCAGGTCCAAAAATTCGTAGACACCCTCGAACTCTTCGAAATCGGATACAGTTGGGCCGGCGTAACCAGCCTCGCCGTTGCCTATGATTTTCACGCCACTCCCGGACGTCCCGACTACGGTCATCGCATCGTCCGCCTGAACATCGGCCTCGAAGACGTCAACGATCTGCGCGACGATCTGGCCCGCGCCCTCGACGGACTCCACTCAATCCCGCCGCAAGACTAGATTCAAAAAGCTCATCAGTGACCAGAGTCGCAACACGTTTCTTTCCTTTTGACCTCATTCGCGTCTCGTGCCCCATCTGCATGCTTCACATAGACCTTCGCGCAACCGGGTTCCTTGACCTTGAAATTCAAACCCCCGACGCTATAAATCAACGCATCCACCGGATTTCCTTTTCCGTCCAGCGGCACGTGCCATTCGAATCCTTCCTTCGCGCTGATGTTTTCCAGGCAACGACCATCGAACACCAGCTCAGCTCTCTGGCCGGCGTTTGCCTTCGAACCATCGCCAACCTGCGTTTTAGCAGGCGCGAAGGCACACATCGTCAGGAACACCACCATCGCCATCAACCAACGCCTAAACTTTGAAATCATGCAAAATATCATTGCTTTCTCCTCGGACCAAGCATTTTGCGAGCAGGCTGTTCAACCAGTTTGTATGAAAGCAGCGAAGCCGCCAGCGCCGCCGCTAGCGATCCAGCAACCGCAGTCCACTGCGGAAGATGCGACATCGCGTCAAAAGTCCTGCTGATCACGATGGTATGCAGCAGGTACAAGCTGTAACTGGCATCACCGAGCAGCACCAGCGCCGGACTTCCAAGAAACCCCGCCCACCTCGGTTGCAACGCCAGTCCGTAGATAATTGCCGCGAACGCAGGCGACAGAAATCCCGCCGAAATCATTGGATTGGGAATTTTCCCCACTGATAAGGTGAGCGTCGCTACCACTGCCAGCCCGCCGAAAATCAGCGGCGTCGCCCATCTTTGATTGTTCTTCGCCGATAAAAACAGCCGCCCCGCAAAAACGCCCACCAGGAATTCCGGCAACCGCACCACCGGATTAAAGCTGAGAACGTTCTTCCAGAACAGATTCGTCTCCGGTGAGTTGATCTTCGCCGCTCCATCCGGATGCACCAAAACATAGGCCACCGAAAGAAAAAGGCTAAGCAACGAGAACCCGGTGATGTACAGAAACAGCTTTCGTCCCGACAATCTCTTCGTCGGTCCGAGCACGAAGGGAAAAACCAGATAAAAGAACGCCTCAACCGATAGGCTCCAGCAGACCGAGTTCCAGGTCAGCGCGCCTTGAGGAACCCAAGCCTGCAGAAGGCTGAGGGTCAGCACGCAAGCCGCTGCCAGATGCTCTTTGCTCCACGCAAAAAAAGGTAGATTTAGATGCCGCACCGCAAAGAAGAAAAATGGCGCGGCCGCCATCAGCGAAACCACATAAGCGGGATAAATTCGCGCAAAACGGGCTTGCCAGAATTGCCGCGCCCTCAGAGGAAAACCGTCATAGGTGTAGACGAGAATGAATCCCGAAAGCACAAAAAAGAAATTCACCCCCACGTACCCGATGCTGGCAAAGTTCTGGTACCACCACGGACCGCCATCCAGAATCTTCGTCACTCGCATATGAAACAAAACCACGTGGACGGCGGCAAAGAACCGCAGCGTCGTCAGCGAGTCCAGCCGAGGACGTCGATGCAGCTTCGGCGCTTCTAAAATCCTTGCCATCTCGTGTCCCGAACCTGCGCTGAGCTGAGTGACCGTCATGTTTCCTCGCGCAACCACGCCACCGTCTCCCACCAACTCCACAATAACAATGATTCGCCTCTGACATTTCCATCACATTCACCTCACACGCTAAATTATTGATAGCCCGCGTTTTCGCCCCGCCTACCATTGAGCATTTCGTCGAATAGGTTTGTTAAGATTCGACATAGGGCGATGACCCCAGCCAGCCAACCCCGCACCGTGCGCTTCGGACCCTTCGAAGCCGACCTCCATACCCAGGAACTAAGAAAATATGGAACCAGGCTGCGCCTGCCGAATCAGTCTTTCCTCGTTCTCTCTCTGCTTCTCGAGCGCCCCGGCGAATTGGTCACCCGAGAAGAACTTCAGCAACGCCTCTGGCCCTCCGATACGTTCGTGGAATACGATCAGGGCCTCAACGCCGCCGTAAATCGCCTGCGTGACGTCTTGGGCGACGCCGCCGAAAAGCCCCGTTTTATCGAGACGTTGCCCCGGCGTGGATACCGTTTCCTCGCCGCCATCGACGCCGTTTCCGGCAACCACTTCGCCCCACCCCCCGCCGCCGACAATCCTTCGGCCGCCGAAGCCACATCAACATCGCCGCCCGAGAAATTCCCGCCCTCCGCCGTTCCATCGCCGCCGCCAACGCCATCAACAAGCGTCGCTGACCCCGTCGCCAATCAAAGAACGTCTCTCTTGACCATGCGAGGTGTTGTCATCTTCTTCGCATGTTTTCTGTTAGCGTGGGCCCTCGTCCTCGTATCCTTTCTTATCCGTGCAAAAACCCGCTCCAATCTGCCCAATTTCTCCTCTGTAAGAATCGTTCCCTTCACCAGCCTTCCCGGCCGTGAAGTTGCTCCCACCTTCTCGCCCGACGGCAGCCAGATCGCCTTTGCATGGAGCAGCAATTTATCGAAGGGATTCGATCTCTACATCAAGACCGTCGGCTCCGAGCGTATGCTCAAATTAACCGATCATCCCTCAAACTGGATCAGCCCCGCCTGGTCCCCGGACGGCACGCAGATCGCATTCTCCCGCTCGTCGCCCGACGACAGTGGAATTTTCCTGATTCCTGCGCTCGGTGGCCCTGAGCGCAAGCTCGCCGACGCCACATTCTGGTACGAGCCCTTCATGCAGATGAGCTGGTCGCCCGATTCAAAGACGCTCGTCTTCTGGTCGACTTCAACCGGCTCGCACATCTTCCTGCTTCCCTTGGATACCTTGCGCCCGCGTATGCTCGATCCCGGATTGCCCTGCTGGGATACGGCCTCGCCATCGCTCTCTCCAAACGGAAAAGATCTTGCCTTCGTCTGCACTTCCAGCGTCGCCGTCTACGCCATCTACGAGATGCCAATTTCCGGCGGCTCGCCCCGCCATTTGGCTTCCATGATGGGCTATTCCCGAGGTCTCACCTGGTCAGCTGATGGAACGCGAATCATATTCTCCAACGATTCAGGCGACGGAGGCTCGCTCTGGCAAGTGAGCATGGATGGCAATCTCGCGAAGCTTCCCTTTGGCGAAGAAGGCTCCAATCCTTCCGTCGCCGGCAAGGGCAATCGCCTGGCCTACGTCCGTGGTTGGAAAACCATCGACATCTGGCGAGTCGATCTCGCTTCGCCCCACCCCCAGGACTCCGCGACCAAACTCATCTATTCGACGCGCATCCAGCGGGTCCCTCAATATTCACCCGATGGCAAAAAAATCGTCTTCGAATCCGATCGTTCTGGAGCCCACGAAATTTGGCTCTCCGATGCCGACGGCGTCAATCTGGTTCAGCTCACTTCATTCAACGGCCCGCAAACCGGAAGCCCAAGCTGGTGCTCAGATGGCCAGCGCATCGCCTTCGATTCGCGAGCCTCCGGTGATTCAGCCATCTACATCGAAGACATCAACGAAAGACTTCCGCGCCTGGTCAAGACCAACATCCAGAATCTCGCGCTCCCCACCTGGTCCGAAGATTGTCAGTGGTTGGTTGCAAGCGATGGTCACGACAATCTCTATCGCTTTTCTTCGCAAGGCGGCGCTGCTACCCGCATCAGCGATAAGGGATCCTGGTTCAGCGTCATCAAAAAAGGAAGAGTATTTTTTAACGCGAAAGAAGCCGACAACGTCGCCCTTTGGGCCAAGCCCCTGACCGGCGGCCAAGAGGAGCGTCTGAAAGGTATGCCCAACCTCGACGCCACCGAGAGTTGGACCGCGACCGCCCGTGGCATCTACTACACCTCATCGAGTTCCACGCCGGCGACCATCAACTTTTACGACTTCGCCACCCAGACCACAAAGCGCGTCTTCGCCTTGCCTCAACCCCCCACCCCAGGCGGAGGTCTGTCAGTCTCTCCCGACGGCCGCTGGCTCCTCTATGCTCAAACCGACGACGCCCAAAGCGACATCATGCTAGCCGAACATTTTCGCTAGAGAGTATTAATGTTTTTTGGATTCAAACCAGATTACTTCTCTGCTGCGTCGGGCGGCGCTGCACTATTCGCCACCACCTTCAACTCTAATACCTTTAGCGTCCCCAGCGAATACGCCGCAGACTCGCGTTCCTGCATCCCAGAGTCGAAGTCCAACAATTCCCGCAGCCGTGTGATCACAATACTTTTGACGTCTTTGATCCGTTCGGCAAATTCGTCGAGTCCTATTTCCACCAGACCAGCCTCGGAGAGCGCTCTCCAAGCCTGCTGATCTTCGTTTTCCTCGGGGGACTTGCTCACAGTTCCAACCTCATTCTTTTCAAAACAACCTAAACTCCACTCCCGCACTTCCTCATCGCTCCCTACCTCGATCTTGCATTTTCCATGGCGCTGGCTTGTACCTCAGATATGTATACGCCAGATACTGGTTCAGCTCCGCCCAGAAAGGTTGCTCCCGTTTGCGAGGGTCCATCCCCGCTCTGGCCATTGAAAGCAGCCGCTCCTCGCACTCTTCTCTCTCAAGATCCGTCACCTCGCTGATCTTGCGCCAAACCTGCGGCTGCGGACAGCCCGATATCCTCTGCTCCGGTATCACTCGTCCGTCTTCAAGAATGAAATCTCGCCAGACCAAACCCCAGCGTACTTCTTTCAGAACACTCGTTTCCATTCCGGCCGAAGATTTGAACGAAACAATCTCGCCTTCTTCCGGAGGCCAAGTCGCCTCGCCACGTAGGTTTGCTTGGGATTTCATCCGTTGCGTCCCCGTGAGAAACGGGGTTCAATTACTCTCTTCGGGATTGGGTTTGCGGCCTACCATCCGAGATCCCTTTGCCGTCGGTCTCGGCCAATCATTGCGAGATAAAACCCGGTCCACAGCCTGCTCTACCCTTAGCATAAACCCAGCGTCGGGATCCGCCACAGCCCCTGGCGTCGCCAATGCCAAATCCAGAGTATGAGCGTTTCCAACCGCCTCAAGCCTCGGCACCATATGTGGCTGCTGTTTCAGATAGCCGATCCAAACAAGCGTGACCACGTTGTATGCCGTGCTCTTCACCAGACTGACCATCGCCGCTTGACCGTCGCCATGCCACATCACAAAACTGACCAGGATCAGTTCAACGCTGGCAAAGATTCCGAATCCAAGAGCGATACCGAAAACCTGCTGCCGCGCGCAGTTCCTGAGAAAACGGCACAACAGCATCAAAAGCAGGAACAGCCCGACCTGCATGAGCCGCACGCTGCGATCAAAGGCAAGCACCACCTCCACTATCTTGTCCCCACCCGCTTCGCTGCCCCAGAACGCGCCGAAGATCGCAAACAGCAACAGCAGGCCGCACGACCATCGGAATATGGTGGTCCCTAGAACCTGCATCCCTCCATACTCTCGAAACAGTGTGTGCAGTATTTCGTCCATCACCGCCACCGTAAAGATCACGCTGACCGCGTTTCCGGTCCAGTACGCGCCAAAGTAGCTGTCAGGGAAATAACGGTACGCCACAAACAAGCATCCCGACTTCAGGGTTTGAAACAGGACGTACGAAAAGAACCGGGGAAACACCCTATGCAACTCGCGCCGTACCATGAACACCAACAGCGTGATCTGCAACAGCGGCCCGGCCAGCCAGGTCACATACATTAACCAGTTCATGACATTACGGGGACGTAACGCTCGAAAGCATACCTATCCCCCGACCGCTGTGCAACACTTTTCTTGCGCGGCCCGCTATCGATCTTGCGAATTCACATCACCTTCACTTATTGGCTACAGTGTCGGCCCCGGCACAATGGCATCGGATCACTACCGTCAGCCATCACCACGGCCTGTTTTGCCCGAACAGCAGAATTGCCGGGCGGCGAGACACTTGTTGCGATTGCGCTGTACAACCCAACCAGTGCCACAACAGTGAGCAGCACTTCCAGTACCTTGTTCATCGGGGGAGTCTCCTTCACGCATACTTCTGCGCGAGCGAAGTATAAGCCCAAATGAGGCTCCCAGCGCGGCAAAAGCTGTGGATAATTCTTGTTCCCCCCTGAACACCCCGTGCGACGCAGTGCCCGGGCGGGTGGCCCATTCTAAATTTCGCGCCCTTTGCGAAATTTAGAGTGGGGATGTTGGAGGCTATTGCACAATTGCGACCGGCTGCGAGGACGTTGCAGATCGAGTCGGAATCGACGACACTTTTGGATTGCCCTTCACCGGCCAAGTTCGAATGTTGAATCGCTTCTGAAAAGGTCTAGCTCTTGCTTCAGCTCCGGGTCGGGATCGGAATCCACCCACTTCGGCAAACAACAACGAACACAACGAGGGGCGAACGGATTGTTCCATCTGCCACTTTGTTTGACAGTGAAAAGGCTCGCCGCATCTGGGGCATGACCAATAAACGTACCCGTACGATAGGAAGAAGTACCTCAGCAACAATCCGCATCGCCCTCTACCTCGGTCTCCCAAAGAACAACACATACCCGTCAGGATCCGAAATCTCGAATCCGCGCAGACCATCATGCGTATCCTGTAGCGGCTCGCTAAATGCCGCTCCAACATTTGCAAATTCGGCGGCGAGCGCATCCGGATCTGGAGCATAGACGAAGGCATCCCACCTCATCGAGGGATTACGCTTTGCGTTCGGCAGGGGCGCCGTGTCTTTATCGGACTTGACGAAAATCTGCGCTCCGTCGCGCCCGATGATGGCGAAAAAAGGGTCTCGCTCCGGCTGCCGGAATCTCGTCTCAAAGCCCAGCTTGTCGCGATAAAAAGCGATCGTTTCATCGACATTTCTGACGATAAAGAACGGTGATATTGCCTGCATCGTAGATCGTGTCATAAGCGTGGAGCCTCTTACACCGGCACTTTTACGATTTACGGGGCCCGTTTTCAAAAATGCGGCCCTCCGATTCAAAGTCCGCGATTGAGTCTATTCTCAAAGCAACCCTCGGGAACTCTGATTGCACCTAATCAGACCCAGATCTAAGCGCTGGTGCATTCGTTGTTTACAGGGCGGCAGAAGCGTACCATCCGGACCAGCACAATCCGGGCCATAGGTCGAAATCGAAATTCCAGCTCAGGAGGGGTTATGAAACGTTCACTCGTAGCGGCTTTGATGCTTTGTACCGTGCTTTTGTTCGCGCAGGCCCTTAAGGCACAGGAATCTCCCAAAGTTCACAGCATGATCGGCTGTTTGGAAGCTGGACCCACCCCCGGTTCGTACATGCTCACTCATCTGGCAAAAGGACCGAAGACGGTGGGCATCGTCTCGTCGACTCCGGACCTGGCCCCACACATCGGCCATAAAGTCGAAATCACCGGTACGGCGGTTTCCGCGGAAGAAGCGATGAAAGAAAACAAGGACGTGCCCAAGGCCGCTCACTATATGAAGGTGACCGCGATGAAACATATCTCGACCACCTGCCCTTAGCTGTGGTCGATGCCGAGTTTTATCGCCCCTTGCGCGGACATCCGTCCGACACCGCTAACGGATCACAAGCAGAGCGCAAGCCGAGCCAACCCCTTTGTTTTGGCGGAAGCGTGTGTGAGTCGAACCAATACTAGAACGTAGTTTCAACAACTTAGACAGCACGGCTGGCACTGAAAGTCATTGATCGTACATGGTAGTTCGCGTTAACGGATCACAAACGGATCACGCGAAGGCTCGATTTTCCCTTTGGGTCGAATACGTCCGCTGTCGCGAAGCTGCTATTGATCGAACCGCCCGAACCCCACATGTGGCCTGAGTCGTACTTTGGCCAGTAGCGAAAACAATTCGATAATCGCAGTCACCTTCGACCACTTCAAACCTCATTCTGCGATCGGCACCATCCTCATTTAGATGTCGCAGCAGCATTTTGCGGTCGAGTGCGGTTGCCTCGATCTTCACCTTCAACACCTTCTCTGGACGCTTAGCGACAGCAGAGGCACAGCAAAGACTCATGCCCACAATACAGGCACCTAATTTCAGGACAATCTTCATCAAAAACGTCCCTGTCACTGGAGTAGATATAGGGTCCGGCTCAGCTACCGATTAGGGGAGGCTGTTTCGCGGCAGTCGAGAACCGGGAGAAATTGTCCTCCCTCGGCGGGCTGGCGTCAATGCGGCGGGGCTGAAATCAAGTGCTTCCACCCCGGTGCTACAATCGCCCGATGCTAGTGGTAATTCTGACAATCACCTGCGCGATAGTGGCGGTTGTGTTCAGTCTCTTCCGTGGATGGTACGCTGTTACCATTCTTGTCAACGGTGGGGCCAAATACACCTACCGCTCGGAGAGAAAGCTCGTCCCACCGGAGAAGTGGCATCACTGGTCATGGTGGGCACATGAGATGTTCATCAACTTTACTGGCAGCATAATTGGGTGGGCTGTGGCGTAGTACCTCTTCTGCGAAGGAAAGATTGAGAGTCTGGCTGATGTCTTTCTGCTGCTCGTGGCCATGTCTGGAATCTTCGGGTTCCTGCCTTGGCTGCTCTATAAGTCCACTCTGAAAAGCTGAACGGGACTAGGACGTTTCCGGGGATGCTGAAGCATAGGTGATCCCTCAACGCGCGTGTGCCCTCTAAGTCTGCTGACTGTACCCGGGAGCAGAAAACCCCGTCCAAACTCCCATGTTCAGGAAACGAACACGGGAGATTGAGCGGGGCGTCCTCGATCTGTTCGGTTTATTGTACTGAGATAACGGAACCTACTAAGCCTAGGCAGTCACCATAGGGGACATAGGTCACGGTTATCGCCGTGTCTGTAGGGATCAAGGCATTACTGATGTCATGGCCCGTGTCGTCCCATAGTTGAGGCAGCGGCCAGCCAGCACTGCCATCCCAGTCGCTGTCGCCCGTTTCCCCGCCCGGCCCTGCGACGAGAACGGAGGTCCCGCTCGGGCTTCCGGTTACCGTGGTGGTCTCATTTGAGAAAGAGATGGTGCGACTGGACCCGATTTGTCCGTCGTAGCCGAAGTTGTCAAGCAAAGCTTGAGAGTTGAAAGTCCCTGGCAGCGTGTAAGAATTAGTCTGGCTGCTGAAGAAAGTCGTTCCCGCCTGACTGTCGTACAGCCCAACGGTGGCGCTGCCTGTTCCGATGATCACAAGCGAAGCACCTTCGGCAAGTGGGAACACTACATTTCCATCCCATGGATCCTCGCCATCGGTGAGGCCAGTAGCGGCCCCGCTAAGTACGATCTTGTAGACGCCGTTGCCGGTTGCGACGCTGGCGGGTACTTGTGCTCTGAAGACCCAAGTGCCTGCGCTTCCCCAGCATGGATCCCCGCCGACGGCAAGCAGTGTGCCGTGCACTACTACTGACGCGCTGCCAGCGCCTGCCGGATACTCGCGCTGTATAGTCACGGCCTCCGCCTTTTTCAGGGCAGACGACGAAGGGCTACTCTGGAAGAGCACCGCCCAGTAAAGCCAGGCATCCTGAGTTGGGCCATTAACGCCGCTGATCTGGATCTCACCCTTGATGCGGTTCCGCATGGCGACGCCACCGGTGCCGTAGGACGCGTTGGTGTATGTAAGAGTTGAAAGAGGGGTAAACGCTTGTTGTGAATGTGCGAGGCCAGGTGTAAAGCCAGACCCGATAGTACCCAGCAAACGCGGATCCTTTTGCGCGCTGGCGACAGTCGCCAGGCTCAGAATCGAGGCTGTCACAAATAACGCCACTGCTATCGTCTTGTACTTCATGTCGATCCTCCTTAAGGAAATTGAAGTTGGGGTTTCCGTCGACTGCGCGTAGCTCGGCGAGTACAACGCTACTTGGGCCCTAGCCTATTGAGGATTGCATAATATAGTTACAACGGAAACAGTTCTGCCTGCCGCCAGAAGGCAACTTCAACTGGAAGATGCTGTCGGCGATGGCGGGAGTGACGTGGTGGAATTTCTACTTCCGCTTGTTGTGATAGTGCGCCGTGGAAAGGCGCTGGACTTCAGAGGGTGCAACTCCCGCCCGGGAACTGGTTCGCTCCACCCGGTAACAATCGAAACGGCGGCGGAGGCAACGAAGCTGTCGGAGCTTTCGATGTAGAGGGTCGCTAGGCGACTCGGTGAGCGTACAGGCCGTAACGCGAGTGAACGCTGAGCAGGCCCCGAAACAACAATTGCAGGAGCCGACCTGACTGTTACACAGGGAAGGCCGCTGACGACGGAGATTGACGAGCGAATAAGCTCCGTCGGACCTGCCGGGGTAATGGCGATGGCATGTACGCATAGGAGACCAGACGCAACACGGGAAGCCCCAGCGGTGATCGCGGTCGGGATCAACTGGCAGCTCGTGAGAGACAGGCCGGGCCGTATGGGGTGACGGAGAGGTCCGTAGTACTGAGGAAGCCGGGTAACTCCGGTGGAGGGAAGGGACCTCAGTTAAAGACGAACGCAACAAGCGACAAAGGATCGAGGGATTGGCGATGAGCCTAACAACTCCATTCAGTGTTCAGAAGTTGCAGACGGCGTTGCACGCAAAAGCGAAGGAATCGCCCAAGCTTCGTTTCCACGCGCTGTACGACAAGGTGTATCGGAAAGACGTACTGGCCTATGCCTACGAACGCTGCCAAGCCAACGGCGGGGCTGCGGGAATGGACAACCAGACATTCGAGAACATCGAAGCGTACGGCAGGGAACAATGGTTGGACGAACTGACGCAAGCGCTGAAAAGTCGAACCTATCAACCGCAGCCTGTGCGGCGGGTTTATATACCCAAGCCGGATGGGAAGCAGAGACCGTTAGGCATACCAACAATCCGGGATCGGGTTGTGCAAACCTCGGCCATGCTGGTCCTCGAACCAATCTTCGAGGCCGACCTGCCGACGGAGCAGTATGCCTATCGGGCGGACCGCAGCGCGCTGGACGCAGTACAGCACGTCCACCAGCTGATCAACACGGGACATGGACAGATCGTTGATGCGGATCTCAGCAGCTACTTTGATAATGTTCCCCATGCCGAACTCATGAGGTCGGTGGCTCGCAGGGTTGTCGACGGGGCGATGCTACATCTGATCAAGATGTGGCTGGAAGCACCGGTCGAGGAAACCGACGAGCATGGGAACAAACGTCGGAGCACGCGCAATCGGGACAAAGGTCGAGGTACTCCCCAAGGGTCTCCGATCAGTCCCCTGTTCAGCAATCTGTACATGCGACGGTTCGTGCTGGGGTGGAAGAAACTCGGACACGAGAAGCGTTGGAAAGCGTACATCGTGAACTATGCCGATGACCTCGTCATCTGCTGTCGAGTTGGGGCGGAGCAAGCACTGACTGAGATGCGGGCGATGATGTCGAAGCTGAAATTGACGGTGCACGAGACTAAGACGCGGGTCTGTTATCTGCCGGAAGAGAAGTTTGATTTTCTGGGATACACGTTCGGGCGGTGTTACTCGATGAAGAGGGGTCGAGTCTATTTAGGCACGACACCTTCGAAGCAACGAGTGCAGCGCATCTGTCGCGCGATCAGCGACGAGACCGGGCGAGGTACCGTCAGGCTGGATCCGAAGGCGATGGTGGAGAAGCTCAACCGGATGTTGATCGGTTGGGCCAACTACTTCTGTCTAGGAGCGGTCAGCAAAGCCTACAGTGCGGTCGACTTACACGCCCGCCGGAGGTTGCGTCGGTGGTTATGCGACAAACACAAAGAGCCGCGACCGGCATACAAACGTTTTCCGGAGGCGTCTCTGAACTCTGTGTATGGCTTGGTCCAGTTGCCACACCGGACCGCGAACCTTCCGTGGGCGAAAGCGTGAGTCTTTTCCGAGAGCCGGATGCGGGAAAACTGCCAGTCCGGTTCGATGAGCGGGAACAGGAGACAGGACCAAGCCAAACCGGACTGAGGTGACGCGGCGAAAGCCCAGTCAACTAACCACCGGGAGACTACAGTCACTGCGCCTGTTCTCGACTCTACTTGCAGCACTGGCGTCTGTCCCCGTGGCGCCCAGGTCCGGCAGCGGTGTGGGCGCTCGCTTAGTCCGCTTTCGTCGATGAAGACGATAGTTCGCCGCTCGTTTTGGGCTTTTTTTTAATCTCCGGCCAGCGCTGCTGTTTCCACTGCCGGATCTTTTCTTCGTCCCGTTCCAGCGCCCGTCCTACCGGACGCTGGCAGCTCCAACCCAGTTGCCGCAAAATCCGCCAGGCCTGCGAGGGGTGGTACTTCACCCCACATTCCTGCTCGATCAGATCAGCCACGCGCCACGAAGTCCACAGGCTGGTTTCGTAGCCTAAGGCCTCCGGCCCGCGCTTCAGTCTCTTCTCGATGCGCCGCAGATCCTCGGGCCGTAAGCGGGCTCTGCGCCCAGCGTGCCCCTTCTTCAGCGCTCGCACTCCACCTCGCTGCAACTGTGCCGCCCATCGACTCACCGACTGCCGATGCACTCCCACCTGCCGCGCTACCTCTGCCAGATGTACTCCTTGCCGCAACAGTCGAGCTCCCAACAGCCGCCGCTCCTCCAACTTCTTAAAATCTCGCCGCACTCCCGCCGGGTTTCCCATGACCGCAGAGTAGCATAGGATCTTCAGAATGTCACTATATTATTCAATACTCAATAGGGAAGATTTGCAGGGAAGATTACGAATAAGAAGATTCGCGTGGAATACTCACGATAGCGGACGGATCATGGCGCAGGTCTCGGGCGATGTCAAGCAGAAAAATGCAAGATAGTTTCGTAGCATCCCCAAACAATGCAGAAACCTGCACACTTGCCGCATTGCGATGCAACAGTTGCTAGCCCTTACTGGGCATTTTCCGGGGTCCCGTCAATATGTAGTTCATCGGCCAATGGCATCTCAAGTCAATTGGCGTGACATTTCAATTTCACTCAGAACCCTCGGTCACCGGGTGTCGCCCAGCGGACGAGTGCTGAAAAGCAAAGGGCCAGAAACCCTGGTTAACGTACTGGCCCCATGCTGCGCTGTTGTGACGTGGTGGATCGCAAACTTCCGCTGGGTCGCTCGCACTGTCGTTGCATCTCCCGGCCAGTGATTCACTCGCGCGGCTGCTCGTCCCCAATCGATTCCGAAAGCCGCAGGACTGGCCTCAGCGGACAACAAACGGATCGCACGCCGAGCTAACCCCTTTGTTTTGGCGGAAGCGTGTGTGAGTCGAACACACCGGCAACATCGAAGATGCCGCCCGCCGGTTTTGAAGACCGGGACGATCACCGGACCGCATGCGCTTCCGTAATTCGTGTACGGCAAAGCCTGCCCGACTGCCTTGCGAACCTAACACGAATTACTTTGGCTGCGCCACCGTCCGCAAATACGGTTTCAACGTCTTGAACCCCGCCGGATATTTCTGCTTCGCCTGCTCGTCCGTCACCGACGGTGGAATAATCACGTCGTTCCCCGGCTTCCAGTTCACCGGCGTCGCCACGTTGTGCTTCGCCGAAAGCTGAATCGAATCCAGCGCGCGCAACACTTCATCAAAATTCCGCCCGCTCGTCATCGGATAAATCAGCATCAGCTTGATCTTTTTATCCGGACCAATCAAAAACACCGTCCGCACCGTCGCATTATCCGCCGCGGTCCGCCCATCGCTCGTCGTCCCCGCCGCCTCCGGCAGCATGTCATATAGCTTTGCCACCTTCAGCTCCGGATCGCCAATCATCGGATACGTTACCTTGTGCCCCTGCGTCTCTTCGATGTCCGCCGCCCACCGCCCGTGACTCGTCACCGGATCGACGCTCAACCCGATAATCTTCGTGTTCCGCTTCGCGAACTCCGGTTGCAGGCCCGCCATGTAACCCAGTTCGGTCGTGCATACCGGCGTGAAATCCTTGGGATGCGAAAACAAAACCGCCCAGCCGTCGCCGATCCATTCGTGAAAGTTGATGGTCCCCTGCGTGGTTTCCGCCGTGAAATTCGGAGCTTCAGAATTGATGCGCAATGACATGTCCATTCCTCACAGAACCTGAAATAAATGCCTTTCAATCTAACCCTATAACTTTAATAGACAATAGAATATCGGCCATTCCCCGCCCCCGTCAACCCGGCTCTCCGTCTCCGCCAATCCTCGCCGCAACCATGGTATCGCATCCCGCCGCGATCGCGTCTGCGCATAAGCGCCTCTCATCGGTAAAATCTGAACCTATGAGCACTCCTTCAGCACAAAAACTCTCTCCGCGTCGGCTGCAAATGGTGCAAGTCGATGTCTTCACCGACCGTGTCCTCACCGGCAACTCCCTCGCCGTTTTTCTCGACGGTCGCGGCCTCTCGACCGACGAGATGCAAGCCCTTGCACGTGAAATGAATCTCTCCGAGACCACCTTCATTCTTCCCGCCGACTCAGCTAAACAAGACCCCGCCGCCGAGCCTGCCGTTCATCGACCCGCCCTCCACAATGAAGACCGGGGCATCCGCGTTCGCATCTTCACCGTGCAAGAGGAACTCCCCTTCGCCGGCCATCCCACTCTCGGCACCGCCTTCGTCTTGCGCAACCAGTCCGTCGCGTCCACCCCTCCCGACGAAATCCGTCTCCATCTGAACGTCGGCACCGTGCCCGTCCGCTTTTCTCAGCCGCCATCCCAGCCCCTCTTCGGAGAAATGACGCAGCAGAATCCCGTCTTCGGCGCCATCCACGATGCCGCTGCCGTCGCCCGTCTCACCGGACTCACCGCCGCCGACTTCGACGATTCCGCTCCCATCCAGACCGTCTCCACCGGCGTCCCCTTTACCATCGCTCCGCTGCCTCCCTCAAGACTCTGCAAAACCTCCAGCTCGACTTCAAAGGAGCTGCCGAATATCTCTCTCGCACCGGCGGAAAGTTTTTCTACTTCGTCTCCCGCGAAACCCTCGACCCCAAAGCCCGCCTCCACGCCCGCATGATTTTTTATGGCGGAGACGATCCCGCAACCGGTTCCGCTGCCGGATGCTGTGCCGCCTGGATGGTTGCTCACCGCCTCGCCCCGAGCGACGAGCAGGTTCTCATCGAGCAGGGAACTGAAGTACACCGCCCCAGCAATATTTTTGTTCGCGCCACCTTGCAGCCCACCACATCCCCGAATGTTCCGCAAAAAAACCGCTACGATAACCATGTCGTCAATGTGCGTGTCGGTGGAAATTGTGTAGAAGTTCTCCGCGCCCAAGTCACACTCCCCATCGCCTGAACGAAAACGCTGCGACTGATGCGGCTCCGCGCTCCCTGGCACGATGTTGCTAGGCACGAGAGTGCCATTGGCGAGCACGGCACTTTACCGATTCTTCGATTCTATTTAGCATTCACTTCGCTCCGGTTCTCAAAAAAGAAATCAGCAATCGCGTTCAAAAAACTTTGTGATGACAGTTTCCCGGTTAGGTCGATGAAGCCCAAAAAAACAATTCTCTGTGTTGACGATAACGAACAGGCCCTTTCCATCCGTAAAATCATGCTCGAAACGCGAGGCTACCGTGTCCTCGCCTGCAACGGCAGCGAGCTGGCCCTCGAAGCCTTCCGCCGTGGCGGCGTCGATCTCGTGCTCACCGATCTCATCATGCCCGGCATGGATGGCTCCCGTCTGATCGAAGAGATCAAGACTCTTTCCCCGCACACCCCCATCGTGCTCATCTCCGGCCGCGTCAAAATCTACGAGCGTGAAACGATGGCCGATGTTTTTCTTTCCAAGGGAATGTACGAACCCGCCGACCTGCTCGAACGCATTCGCCTCTTGCTCATTCGCAAGCGCGGCCCCAAACGCCCAGCCGAACTCCGCGAGAGACCAGAAACCGTGCAACACGCAACCGTAGCCTGATCGAGTATCTTCCAAATCATCAGCATTCGTTTCATGTCTGAATGTTTCAATGTTTCAATGTCTCAATGTTTCAATGTCTAAATGTTTCAATGTCTCAATGATTCAATGCCTCTGTTCTCCTGTGATATGGTTTTCACTGGATGTCGGCCTTCATTGAAGCCATAAATCTGCGCAAAACCTACCGCGTCGGCAAAGTCGATGTCCCCGCCCTGCGCGGTATTTCCTTCGCCGTGCAAAGAGGAGAGTTCGTTACTATCGTCGGCCCTTCCGGCAGCGGCAAGTCCACGCTCTTCTACCTGCTCGGCGGACTCACCCGCGCCGATTCCGGAAGCGTCACCGTCGATGGCGTCGATTTCGCCACGCTCTCCGACGGCCAGCGCACCCGTCTGCGCAAGAGCAAGATCGGATTCGTCTTTCAGAAATTCAATCTTCTCCCGACCCTCAGCGCCCGCTCGAACATCGAGATCGCCGTTGATATCGCCGGTGTCGCCAAGCCCGATCCTGCGTTCCTCAAAAAAATCACCGAGATGCTCGGCATCGCCCAGCGTCTCGAGCATCGCCCCAACGAACTTTCCGGCGGAGAGCAGCAGCGCGTCGCGCTCGCCCGCGCTCTCATCAATCGTCCCGCCATCGTGCTCGCCGACGAACCCACCGGCAACCTCGATTCGAAAAGTTCCGGCATCGTCCTCAACATGCTTCGCCAGTCCAACAAAGACCTCGGCCAGACCGTCCTCATGATCACCCACAACCCCGAGGCCGCCGCCTATGGTGATCGCATCGTCCACATGCGCGACGGAGAGATCGTCACCCCCGACGAAGATCCGCAATGGGCTCCCCATCTTCCCGCGCCACCACCCCCGCCGGCCTGATCGCCCAGCCCCGCGACCTCAGAACAGCATTCGCGCCGTCAGCGCCACGCCGTGATTGTATGTATGAAAGTGGGTGGTTGCGATCTGCATTCCTCCTCCGAAAATCAGCGCCAGTCGGTTGCGCTCATTGCGCTCCAGCTTGAACTTGCTGAGCATGAGCCCCGGAGTCACGAAGTTCTGTTTCCGTCCATCATTCGGTCCGCCATGATAAAAGCTCGCGTTGCTCTCGATCTCCGGCCAGAAAAATTTACCCGCGTGGTACTGCGCCACCGAATTCCACACCACCACGCGCCCCAGCTTCGTCGTATCGTTCGCCGGCAACACCCCTCCCAAAGTCGATTGCACCGCGAATTTTCCATAGCCTTTGCCCGCGCAAACCGTCGGAGAAATCGTATTCGCCAGGCTTCCGTTCTTGAAGTTGCCGGTCGGCATCGTCCCCGCCACCGAAAAACTCACCGAATAATTTCCGTGGCTTTCATTGCCCGCCGCCACGCGGTATTTCAGCAGCAGCGACACATCCCCAAACCCGTCCTCCGCCTTCGAATTATGCTGAATATACGGTGGCAACAGCACGTCGAATTCAACTCTGTACCATGGCACTACGTTCACACCCTTGGTATTGCCATAAATCCACGTATCCGTGCCCGCCGGCGCAATCTGCCGCACAAAATCCGTCCGCGCCACCTGCAACAACCCCGACGACGCCGTCACCAGCGGAATCGGCCATGAAGGTTGCTCGGCCAGCGTATCGATCACTCGATTTTCCCATTTCGTAAAGAACCCTTCGCTCTGCGCCACGCACAAAGCACCATTGCTGCCCGCCACCACTATCGCGCACACGAATACTGTCAGCCTCTTGGAGATCACGCTGCCTCCCGGTTGAGATTCAAATCACTTTGATTTGTTTGGATCCGACCGCACCCGATTCCCCACGCGAATCGGTGCCATCTTTCTTAACCGTAATATTGAAGCCTGTCGATACTTCGAATCGATTAGTGACTTACCAGGAGGGTACGAGCAGGGAACTTCACTTCACGCGCGCTGACGACCAGGACGAAGAGGTTCTTGCACCGCCTCGCGCTTCACTCTAAAAACGCTGTCACCTTCCGTAGAACCTAAACCGCTGGCGCAAGTGCCCCGCCCAAGCAGAACTTGAACGGGGCACTGACCCATCTACATCTTCGATTTGTTCTTCGGCGACTTCCTGTCCAGCGTAGTCAGCAAGAGATGTGCCGACGGCGGTGGCGCTATCGCTCCGCCGAACACGATTTCTTTCGCGGTGACCGATTTCCCGTACAGTCTCTTGTTGGCATCGTTGTCCGGTCGCAGTGTCGATCCCGCAAGAGAGATTCCCGCAAAAAGTCCGCGCGCCCGCGAGTAAGACAGAATCTCCGCCCGCAAAGTCACGTCGGTTTCCGCCGAGGCATTCCGTCCCACCGGTCCCGCCGCCGCCGACGCATCGCCTCCTATCTTGACCTTGCTGACGAGAATGTTTTGTGCCGACCTCGGGCTCATCAGCAGCAGCACGAAGTCAGTCGCCTGCCCGCCCAACTGCAATCCGAAGCTGCCACCTTCAAGCGCCATCATCGTCGGAGCGCCCCACCGGCCCTGGAAAGTTTTCCCTCTGCGGCAAGTCATCACGCCCCGTCCGTAGCTCCCGCCAATGCCGATCGCAAACTTTAGGACCGACGGCAGCACCACCACGCAATCCGCTTTGTCGATCACGCTCTGCGGAATGTCGTCGGGAATGTCCATGATCTCCTTCATCACCTTCCCGGCGTTCTCGACTCGATCCTGTTCCTTATCTTGCCCCAAGGCGGGCAACGCAATCATGGCCAGCGAAATTACTGCAAACCAGAATCTTTTCATATTGTCTTCTCCTTAGATGATTGAAACGCTCTACCCGTGTATACGGAATGAGCGAACGCAACGCGCCATAAACGCGGACACGGCGTGATGCCGTTCGGTAAATCTCACTGATAGTTCCCCAGGATTAAGAGTGACGGAACCCAATGCCCGACCCAATCGCCAGAACGACCCACGCGACCGCCGCGGCAGAGGAATCGTCCCCCGTCCCTGAATTATTCCCGTGACGCGCCAGAATTACAACTCGAAGAATCCCGTAGGCGTGCAAAATCTATACCGCATGGCCGAACGCGCCCCGAAAAAGAAGGCTTACAAAACAGATTTGCCTTGCTTCACCTTTTTGCTACTGAATCGCATCCCCGTAAGTCGGCACTCCGTTTTGCACCAGGAACAGCAAGGTCTGCGCCCGTGTCGACCAATCGCTTTGCGGATACTTGGAGATCAGCTCCTGCGCCAGCCCAATCGCTTGGTTCTTCGACTGATCTGATTTTTTGGTCGACTCTTCCGTCTTGTAAATCTCGATCAGGTCGGCGCGCCGCGTAGCCGCGTCATACAACGCCTCGGGAGCCGCCGGAGACTCCGGATGTTCCTTCACGTATTTCTCGTACAGATCCGCTTCTCGATCGGGACACTTCGAAGATCCCTGCCAGTCCCCGCAAAGCTTGTTGTCAATCAGGTGAAACGCCGCAAGCTGCGCCCACTTCGAGTCCGGAAACTTTTTCATCACCAGCTTCATCATGTCTTCGTTGATCCCCGCGCGGAGCATCGGGTCACTCGATCGTGCCGACGGCCGCGACATGACGTCGGCCCTGTCGATCTGCCATTGAATGTCAGCCGCGCGATACAAACCTTCAGCCGCCAGCGGACTGGCCGGGAAGGTGTCGTAGACCCGGTGATAGAGGCGCAACGCTTCCTGCGCCGCGCCGCGCCGTCCGTGGCGTTGGCTGGCTTGATCTTCCGCATCCGCCGCCGCGCCAAAGAGAATGCGATCTCCATTCGGAGTCGACGCCCAGACCACCCCCGTATTCACTACCCAGCCGGTAATCGTCTTGCCTTGCTCGTCGTCGTCGGAAAGAAATGCGGGATCAGGAGTTCGCGTCCCCAGCAGCGCCTCCACCTGCACCCAATCGTGGCTGCGGTCGAGCAGAATCAGTTCGCGTCCGCGCTCCACCTGCGCCAGTTTATTCGAGCTGGTATCGGGAGAAAGATAGAGCACCGCTTCCCGCACCAGGACGCCGCGATCGGCGGCAAGAAGCAGCGAGTTTCCCACCACCAGCAGCGCAATCAGCATCACAAGCTTCCACATCGGTTTCACGGTCGTATTCATCTCCGGTTCGAGAGTAGCATGTTGATTAGGATGCGTGGAACGCGCGGCGGGGCGAGTCGGTTCCTCCCATCAGATAGCCGCTTCATTGGCGGGTGTTGACAAGCGCGCCAGCGGTGCTGTACAGGTTTGTGTCTCTTCGGCGGGCGATTTGCAGAGACCTCATGCGCCGAGAACAGAATCCATGATGTCACCGAGCGCAGCTCAAGCGATCTCCATTCGCGACCTCAGGACCATCGACGAACTCAGCCAGTTGAAGGCCGTCGAGAAAGAAGTCTGGGGCTTGGCCGACGACGATACTCTCCCGCTCACCTTGGCCATCGCCTGCAAAGCCGCCGGCAATATCTTCGTCGGCGCTTTCGATGCCAGCAAAAATGACGGAAACAAAAGCGCCGCCGCCAAAAATAAAGATTCCGCCAAAAACAAAGATTTCGCCAAAGATAAAGACAGGCTGGTCGGCTTCGCCTTCGGCTTCCTCGGCCGCGAGCATGGACAGACAACCATCCACTCCCACATGCTGGCCGTGCTCCCCGAATATCGCCACCTCGATCTCGGCTCCCGTTTGAAGCAGGCTCAGCGCGAGCGCGCCATGGCCATCGGCATCCATGAAATGACCTGGACCTTCGACCCGCTGCAGAGCCGCAACGCGCATTTCAATTTCTCCAAGCTGGGCGTGGTTTTCGACACATATAAAGTCGATTTCTACGGCCCCGAAACTTCCAGCATCCTGCATCAGAACGGAACCGACCGTCTCTGGGTGCGCTGGATACTGAATTCCCGCCGTGTGCGCGATCGTCTGGCAGGCAAGAACGGTCGCGCGGAAACGCTCGACGCCATGAAATTGCTGGCTCCGCTCGTGCGTTTCGATCCCAGCGGGAAACCGGAACGCGCCGACCTCCGCGAATCTCTCGCGCGCCAGCGCATAAGCATTGAAATCCCCGGCGATATTCTGGAAGTCGAACGCGCCGACATGGCGCGGGCTCGCGAGTGGCGCGAAGCGACCCGATGGGCCTTCCGCGAAGCCCTCAAAGCCGGATTCTTCGTCGCCGAATTCTGCCGCTCGATCAGAGGCCAACAAGGTCCCGGAGCCTATCTGCTCCAGCAAGGCAACCTGTGCGAGTTGATCCCTGAAGTGAGTTGAGCCCGTTCAGTCGGCAGAGATTCGCGAAGGGACTTGTAAAGATTGGCCAAAAGGTGATTGGCCGAAAGGTGAGAGGTGAATGCTTGTGTGGTGGCGGGGCTCTGCCCAGAAAGACGGAGCGAAGCTCCGTACCTACGAACCGGCCTGTGCCGTCTGCCGCTGATCACGCATCTGTTGCAGAAAGGTTTCGACCGGTACCTGAAACTTGTGCCGGAAAAGATCAACCAGCGCATCTTCGGTGGCTGATAGGGAATCGCCCGCGCCGCTTTCGTCTTCCCTGTTTTTGCCTCCGAAAGTCTGGCTCTGGAACGCGCAGAAACCGTCCTCCCGCAACGAGGTTTCCAATCCTTCCGGCAACACCTGTAGTTCAGGGGTGTGTTGTCCATTGGCGCGCAGCGTCGTGATCATGCGATGCACCTGATCGCGCTGCTCTTTGGTTGTCTGCAGAAATTCCACCCCCATGCCGAATTCGGGATGCGCGACCAGCACCACCCCGCCAGCGTGCAGCTCAACATCGACGGTTTTCATCGATAGAATGACCCGCGTCCCCCGGGGAAACGGTGAAGCCGTCGTCAGATAGCATCCGCCGAGGCTGAGGTCGGTGAGACGGCAATTGACCGGCGGATCGTCCGTCTCCGGCTCAGGAAGGTGTTTATTCAACCACAGCCGCAGCACAATGCGCTGCTCCTCGGTGGCGTTCTTGAAGCGCACTCCAGCCTGATCGCCAGTGCCTGACCATGCCAATTCCCCATCGAGTTCCAGCTTCTGCTTGATGCCCGGCAATTCCAGTTCGAAGTGCAGCAGTTTTTCTTTGGCGACCCGTCTTGAAAACTGCAGCGCCATGCCGCCTTCGCACAGATCAATCGTGCTTGCCTGGTAATGGCCGGCGCCGTAGCACTCCACCGGAATCTGCACCGGAACCCGCATCTGTACGCGGCGTTCCCGCTTCATGAGCGCTCGCACCGCGCGGAAGCTCGCTTTCGCCCGCTCCACCGCGAAGGGCTTGTGCAGCACGAAATGCGCGCCCATTTCAAATCCGCTCTTCAGTCCGACTGAAGATTCGACCACGACGATCGCCAGCGCACGCTTGTTCACCGGAGCCGCCTGCGCACCCCGTAACACGCTGCTCGCGTCTTCTATAGTTGCGGCGTCCACGATGATGGCTTCGAAACGATGCCGGGTAATCCGTCGGATCGCTTCATCCACAACGCTGACATGCTCGACCCCTATCTCAAGGTCTCCGAGCACCCGCCGCAGGATGCGTACCGTCTTCTCGTCCGAACTCACCAGCAAAGACTTTAAACTCATCTCGACAAAACTCGCTCGGGCGCTATTCGGAGCGACTCCTGTCTCCAGTCGGCGGTCCGGAAGCGCTCCCGTTCGCACTCTAAGTCTATGAGATTCTGAGGTCAACGCCATGGCCCAGTCTTACGGTTACTGTCGTCACCTCTTCCCGCCAGTTTCCGGTCTGCGCACGACATCTACCTTCTCCATCGGCCAGAAAAATCGGTTCTGTAGCCACAATATTGACCTCTGACCCTCGGTCGGCCGCAAACTGCAAGTCTCTGTGCGGAAAGGGGATATACAAAAAGTTGTAGAGTACCCAACTTTTCTATTGACTTCCATAGAGAAACCCATTATTATCAATAGCTTCCATAGAGGCCGAGGGGGCTGGAACCTATGGCATTGTCTCGTTTTTTGCCTTTCAGACGATGAATCCCTCGAGCCTGTCTTGGAATCAAACCGTGTGGTGGTTTAAGGACATCGGTCTTTATCACACATATACAAGAGGGTACATTTTTCATGGCTAAGCGACGCGGAAACCCGAACTGGGGGAAGCCCGAGCCTATCGGCCCGGTCACTCCCACCATCACGGAATTCGAGCAGGTTGTGCACGAGTATAAGCTCTCCCCCGATCAGTATCTTCGTTCTACTCGGCTCCGGGAGTGGGCTCGCCGCAACAAGAATTCCAAGTACATCCCTGAACCATTGCTTGAGGCTTGGGGCTTTGAAATCGAATCTACCCTGTAAGCAGAGGGAAACAGGTTCTACAGGAGGGTCGCTGCCAGCGGCCCTTTCCTTTTTGTGGCATACCTTTTGTAAGCCTTCCGGGTTAGGCTAGCGGAAGTTTTGCGTGGAGAAAAGCGCAGAAGAGGTCCAGAGTGCAGATGCTTGCGACCATGAAATTCGCTGGCCCCGAGCTGGTCGGCCTCATCGTCGCCGTCAGTTTCGCGGCTGGTCTGAACGTCTACGCCACCGTCGCCACCCTCGGACTCCTTGCCCGTGCCGGCGTCCTCGACCTGCCCTCAGGACTTCACCTGCTCTCGAATTGGTGGGTCATCGGCGCCTCCAGCGCTCTGTTTGCCGTTGAGTTTTTCGCCGACAAAATCCCCGCCTTCGACCTGTTCTGGAACGCGCTCCATACCTTTGTTCGAGTTCCCGTGGCCGCTCTTATCGCTTACGGCGCCACCTCACATCTTTCCCCCGAAAAGCAGTTGCTGGCCACGCTCGCCGGAGGCGCCATCGCTCTCATTGCCCACGGAGGCAAAACGGCGGCCCGCGCAGCCGTCACGCCCTCGCCCGAGCCGATTTCGAATGCCGCCCTCAGCGCCGGAGAAGATGTGTTCGCCATTCTCCTGACCTGGCTTGCCACCCAGCATCCCATCGCCGCCGCCGTTATCGTGGTTATACTTCTGGCAGCTCTTGTGATGCTGATGCGATGGATCATTCGCGCCTTGAGCCGTGCGCTGAAGAGTTTGTTTCAAGCACCGCGTCAGGATGCCAATAATCCACCTCCGCCATCAAAGCCGAGGAATTTAAATGCCGCCTGAAACGCCGCTTGCTTTTTAGGCGACTGAAAGACATTCATGACTCCCAAAACCCAGTTCACCGACGTTCCAACCGCGATCGAAGAAATCCGCGCCGGCCGTATGATCGTTGTCGTTGATGACGAAGACCGCGAAAATGAAGGCGACCTGACCCTGGCCGCCGAAAAAGTCACTCCCGAAGCCATCAACTTCATGGCCAAGCATGGACGCGGCCTCGTCTGCCTCGCCATGACCGAAGAACGCCTCGACCACCTCCGCATCGGTCCCATGACCAGCGAAAATACCTCGCAGTACGGAACCGCCTTCTGCGAGGCGATCGACGCCCGCCACGGCGTGACCACGGGAATCTCAGCGCACGACCGCGCCCACACCATCAAAGTTGCCATCGATCCCAAAACCCGCCCGTCCGATCTGGCGCGGCCCGGCCACATGTTTCCGCTGCGTGCGCGCAAAGGCGGAGTGCTGGTGCGCGCCGGCCAAACCGAAGCCTCGGTCGACCTCGCGCGGCTGGCCGGCATGGTGCCCGCGGGCATCATCTGCGAAATCATGAAAGATGACGGCTCCATGGCGCGCGTCCCGGACCTGGTTGAATTCTGCCGCATCCACGACATGAAAATGCTGACCGTCGCCGACCTCATCCGCTACCGCATGCAGCACGAGCGCTACGTGCATCGCGTCGGTGAAGCGATGGTCGAAACCCGCCACGGCGAATTCCGCCTCATCGCCTACGAAAGCGAAGTCGATGGCGGCGGATCGCACATGGCCCTGATTCGCGGCGACATCACCGATTCGTCGCGCCCGGTCCTCGTCCGCATGCACGCCCACTGCCTCCTCGGAGACGTATTCGGCGCCACCGGCTGCGATTGTCATGAAACCCTCGAGGGCTCTATGCGGATGATTGCCGAGGAAGATCGCGGCGCTTTGATCTATCTCCACCAGACATCAAAAGGTTTCACCGCGGAAAAAATCGGAGAGCAGTCGTTCCTGACCTTCCATCGCGAACGGCGTCTGCCGTCCCTTCCCGAAAGCGAGCGCAAGACCCATCGCGAAATCGGCCTGGGAGCGCAGATTCTCTCCGACCTCAACCTGAAGCGAATCCGCCTGCTGACCAATCACCCAAGAAGAGTAGCCGCGCTGGAAGGCTTCGACATAGAAATCGTAGAGCAAGTCCCAGTAAAGCTAGCGGTTCGAAAACCGTAGATATAAGGGTCCCCCACGTCTCGATTTTGATACACGGGATTCCCCGCTATCTACGGTTCAGGCCCTTTTTTCCCGTGCCAAAATATGCGCGTGAAACCACGCCCCTCCACTAAAATGGCTTCCGCGCCGTAATCTCCTCATCCTTTATAAAGAACTGCGCTGAGCACACCGGAGACCCGCAGATCGTAGGCAGCAGCCCCGCCATCTGCTTGCGCGTGATCAATCCCAACGTGCCGCACGACGGACACGAAAGTACCGCCCAGTAGGGATCTTCTCTCTCGCCAACCTCGCCCGCATTCTCCAGCACGAACACGGTGCCGGGCTCCATCTGTTCGGGAATCCACTCGTTGATAATGCTCAATTCACCGATCATCATGTGCCTCCCCGTCTTCTTTTGCTCTTGTCAAGCCCTGCGACGCCGTCGCAAAGCACCCGACCGCTCAGACCCCGCGTTTTTCTTGCGCGACCGAATCTCTGCGCGCACCCGCCGTACCTCGTCGCTCAGGCATATATCGAACATCGGTTGCCGCGCATGCTTCAGCAGATCGACCACTTGTCGCGCCGAAGTGCGCAGATAAAGTCGTTTGCCGTCGGTCAGAAGGTGATACTCCGACGACGCGTCGACCGTATCCGCCAGGCTGGTGCCGAATTCCCGCTGCAAGAACCCAATCACCTTCCGCATGCGCTGCAGCGAAAATCCACGCCGCCGCAACTGGCAGATCACCGCCACCGTGACCAGTTCTTCCCAGCTGTAAATCCGCCGATGGCCCCGCCGCCGCGGCGCAACGATGCCCCGTTCGTCCCACCACTGCAGTTGCCGAGCCGTAATTCCCGTCAGCGCGATCACGTCGTTCGATGGAAACTCTCGCGATCTGTACTCTCGTTGCATCCTGAGCCCGTTCTGTTTCAAACAAGAATGCCGGAAAATGTTTCGAACATTCTAGGCGGCGCAGCCCCAAATGACGTAAGTTTCGTGATGGAATCTGTTGACCAGGCGGGTACGTCCTTCACCAACCCTCGTTCGCGAACCATCGTCGCGCGGCGTAAACGTATTCTGCGGTCACAATCGCCAGTTCGCCGATTTGTACGTTTTGTCTTGCGGGCATTACCATTAGCCGAAGCAAATCCATTTCTCGGGGCCACTGAACTTCATGATCCAAACACTGCGTGTGTCCATCGCCATCCTGGCGTTATTCGTCCTGTTGCCTACAACTCAGACTTTCTCCCAGCAAAAAGAGCGCAACCGCAAACTGGATACCGCGCAAAAATCATCCGCCGCGCCCGCTGCGAAAAGCGACGACAAGAATAAAGATGACGACGACGACAAGAACGAAGGCGACCCCGTCTTCCGTGGCATGAAATATCGTTCCATCGGGCCTTTTCGCGGAGGTCGTTCGCTTACCGCCGCCGGAATTCCCGGCGACCCCACCACCTACTATTTCGGTGCGACCGGCGGAGGCGTTTGGAAGTCTACCGACGGCGCCAACACCTGGACGCCGATCTTCGATCATGACGGATCGCCCGCCATCGGCAGCCTCGCTGTCTCTGTTTCCGATCCGAATGTCGTCTACGTCGGAACCGGCGAGGCCTGCATTCGCGGCAACATCGCCCAAGGGGATGGCGTCTGGAAATCCATCGACGCCGGAAAATCGTGGAATAACGTTGGCCTCAAAGATACGCGCGCCATCGGCAAAGTAATCATCAACCCGCGCAATCCCGACATCGTCTTCGTCGCAGCCCTCGGGCATCCCTACGGACCCAACTCCGAGCGTGGCATCTTCCGCACCACCGATGGTGGCAAAACTTGGAACAAGGTTCTCTACAAAGACGAAAACACCGGAGGCATCGACATCGCCTTAGATCCGCACAACGCCAACATCTTGTTCGCATCACTCTGGCAGGCGCGCCGCACTCCCTGGACCCTCGACAGCGGCGGTCCCGGCAGCGGAGTCTATCGCTCCACCGACGGCGGTAGCACCTGGAAACAGCTCGAGCAGCACGGACTTCCGCAAGGACCGTTTGGCCGCATCGGGGTCGCGGTCGCCGCAAACTCCGAACGCGTCTACGCCATCATTGAAGCCAAACAAGACGGCGGCCTCTACCGCTCCGACGACGGCGGCGATACCTGGCAGTTCGTCAACGGAGACCATTCGCTGTTTCAGCGCGCCTGGTACTACATGCACATCATCGCCGATCCCCAGGATGCCAACACCGTCTACGTCGCCGACGTCGAATTCTTCAAGTCCACCGACGGCGGCCGCAATTTCAATAAAGTGAAAGTTCCGCACGGCGACAATCATGGCCTCTGGATCGATCCGAAAAATTCCCGGCGCATGATCGCCTCCAACGATGGCGGCGTCACCGTCAGCGTCGACGGTGGTAATTCGTGGACGCGCGAAGATAACCAGCCGACCGCGCAGTTCTATCACGTGATTACCGACAACCGCACGCCTTACTACGTCTACGGCTCGCAGCAGGATAATTCAACCGTCGCCATTGCCAGCCGCAGCGACAACGGCGCCATCGGCCGCGACAATTGGTATGAAGTCGGCGGAGGAGAAGCGGGCTACATCGCGCCCGATCCCACCGATCCCAACATCGTTTACGCCGGCGACTATCAGGGCAACATCACCCGCTTCGACCGCCGCACCAATCAGGTGCAAAGCATCTCGGTCTGGCCTGAACTTACCGACGCCCGCGGTGCCGCTCCGCTCGAACACCGTTTTCAGTGGACCGCGCCCATCGTCACCTCGCCCCAAGATCCCAACACCATCTACTACGGCGGCGAACGCGTCTTCAAAACCTCCGACGGCGGCGCTCACTGGCAAGCCATCAGCGGCGACCTCACCCGCAACGACAAGTCGAAGCAGCAGCCTTCAGGCGGGCCCATCACCATTGACGATACGGGCACCGAATATTACGACACCGTGTTTTCGATCGTCCCTTCGCCGCTGGCCAAGGGTCTCATCTGGGCGGGCACCGACGATGGATTGGTCCAGCTCACCCGCGACGAAGGCAAGAATTGGACCAACGTCACTCCCAAAGACCTGGCCGAATGGAGCCGCGTCAGCTTGGTCGAAGCTTCTCCGCACGACGCCGCCACCGCTTACGTGGCCGTTGACCGTCACGAGAATGACGATCTCGCCCCCTACATCTACAAGACCACCGACTACGGAGCCACCTGGACGAAAATCGTCAACGGAATTCCTGACGGGTCATTCGTCCGCGCCGTGCGCGAAGATCCAAAACGCAAAGGTTTGCTCTACGCAGGAACCGAACGCGGAATCTTCGTCTCCTTCGACGATGGACTTCACTGGCGCTCGCTCCAGCTCAACCTTCCCAACACGCCTGTGCACGATCTCGTCATCAAAGACAACGATCTCGTGGTCGCCACCCATGGGCGTTCGTTCTGGATTCTCGATGACGTTTCGCCGCTGCGCCAGTTCGCCGACTCAATCGCCGGCGACGACCTGCATCTCTACCAGCCCGCTACCGCCTATCGCATACACACCGGAGAGGCTCCGGCGCGCTTATCATTCGCCGGGAAAAATCCCCCCAGCGGCGCGGTGATTTATTTCTATCTGAAACACGCCCCCAAGCCCGCAACGCCCCCTGCCGCACAAAAAGACGCGCAACAAGACGTGCAAAAACCCGATGTTCAAAACGATGAAGTGAAGATTCAGATCCTCGATTCGTCTGGCCAGGTCATCCGCAGCTACTCCAGCAATCGATCCGATCCGCTCGATGAACCGCTCGATCCCGATGACAAGAAGCCCGAAAAGCAGATCAAGCCCGAAGACGGCCTCAACCGCTTCGTCTGGGATCTGCACTACGCCGACGCCATCCGTGTACCGGGATATTTCCTCTGGGAATACGGCGACGGCGCGAAGGGTCCGCTCGCCGCGCCCGGCAACTACCAGGTGCGCGTGATTGCCGATGGCAAAACCGAAACCGCCCCGCTCGAACTCAAAATTGATCCGCGCGTCACCGTTTCGCAGAGCGATCTGGAGAAGCAATTCAAGCTGCAGTTAGCCCTGCGCGATGAATTGAATCGCGTTTACGATGCCGTCAACCAGATTCGCGATGTCCGCGAACAGCTCGACGCTCTGAAGAAGCGCATCGCTCCAGGCGAATCCTCGAAGACTTTGCTCGACAGCGCAAACGCGCTCGACGCCAAACTGATTGCCGTTCGCAATCCGCTCATCAACTTCAAAATCAGCGCCAGCGAAGATTCCCTGTCCTACGCTCCCGGCATCGACGCCAAGCTTGCCTTCCTCTCGCTAACCGTCGCCGGTTTCGCCGATGCGGCTCCCACCGAGGCCGAGTATAAAGAGTTCGACAAACTCAAAAAGCAATCCGACGAACTCCTCGCCATCTGGCAGCACGTTCAGAATGCCGACATTCCCGGCTTTCAGAAGTTGGCCCTCGAACAGAACATACAGCCGATCGACGTTCCGGACGTGAGAAGCGAGCGCGTGCGCGGCGGAGACGAAGAATAAAGAAACGAAGAATAAGAAGCGAAGAATAAGAAAAAAGAAGATAAACGGACAACAAAAATTTGAGGGGGCCAAGCCTCGGCTTAGCCCCTGAAATTCATCCTGCAGATTTTGGCTTCGAGAAGCGCAGCAGTTGCCGCTATAGAATTTCGATTTCCGCTAAATAAACATCTCGTCTTGCGGCACACCTGCGCCATTGCGCGGATGCCGTCGCTTCTGGCCCAGAAATACCTCCACGCCCGTGCTCAGCGCCGCCATCAATCCATTCACCTGCCGCAACGGCGAAACCACCGTCTTGTGTACGATGTCGCTTGTCTCTTCTACTTTATCCATCGTCCGGTTCAGCAGTTCGTCGGCGCGGATCACCTGCAACCGTGTGCGATCGAGCGCATCCGTAAGCGTCGCGTCGATTCTTCCCAGCTGATTGCGCACCAGCGTGCTCGATTCCGTCACGTTCGTACTGATCGCTTCAATCTTCGGACGCAATTCCACCAGCACACTTTGCACCGTGTCCATGGTCGGCAAAGCCTTGCCCTTCACCTCGAGCGCTAGCGCTTCCATCCGCGCCGTGCTCTTGCGCACCGCCAGATAAAGCCCGATCAGAATTCCCGCCTGGATCACCACCGCGAACGCCGTCACGGCGATAAAAATCATCAGGAGATTGTCATTCATGGCTGCTCCGTATCGCTGCTCGATAGCTGCTCCAGCAGCCCTGGCCGCTATAGATTCTTCTGCGGTTCGGCCCCTGCCGCCGTCGTCTCGTTATAGGCCTGCCGTCCGGCCTCGTATGCGGACCGGAACTGCTCTTTCTGCTGGTTCAGCACGTCGCGTCCCCGATCGATCCAGTCATTGGCCTGCTCGCGCGCCCGCCGTGCCGAATGACGCGCCCGCTCGCTGCCTTCCTGCGCCTTCGAGCGAATCACATCGCGCATCTCATCGCCAGACTTCGGAGCGTAGAGCACTCCCACTACCGCCCCCACCCCGAGTCCTGCCAAAAACCACAAGAAACCATTGCCATCACGTTCCGCCATAACCGCCCTCCTCGATATCTCTGTCTATATCGGATGGTAGCACCCGAATACCTGAAAGACAATTCGCGGCCGCCGCCCTTGACATCTGCTTTTTGAGGATACTTCTCTTATCCAGCTTGCTTCTCACGCTCGCCAGCGCCCCACTTTCGGCAACCAAAGGCATAGCAAACAACCGTACTCAACAACCCCTTGTGCCGCGCCCTCCAAAAGCGCAGAATGAGTCGTTTTGCAGGAGGCGTTTTTGTCCGACCGCAAATATCGCCAGCGCGGATACCAGGATTCCGGCAGCGGCGCCAAAAAAGAATCCGGTAAGCAATCGGGAGCTCAAGCTCCGAAGCGCGAGAATACTTTCGGTCCGCGCCCCATCAACATGCCCGGTACGCGCACTGTCTCTCGCTGCGCCGAGTGCGGCGCGCTCTTGCAGAATCTCACCGATCCCCTCGGCCAGTGCCCCAAGTGCGGATTCGATCTCCATGCCTGCAAACAGTGCGAACACTTCGATCCCTCCAGCCGCTTCGAGTGCAATCAACCCATCCCCGCCCGCATCTCTCCCAAAGACAAACGCAACGACTGCACCTTCTATTCGATCCGTGTGATGGTCGAAAAAGAAACCTCCAGCAAAAGCAGTCAGCGCCCAAACGACGCCCGCGCCGCCTTCGACAATCTGTTCAAAGACTAGAACCCGCCTCACTACAACTCAAACAACTTTGTCATCCTGGCGGAGGAGTCGCTTCGCGAAGCGAAGTAGCGCCGCAGCCGAAGGACCCCGACACATCCAACGCCTGAACCGAAACGTCAAGGCATTCTCTCCCAGCCCTCGTGTAGCGAGCGTCCTCGCCCGGAAGTCCACCGTCCAGAAGAGCACTTTGTTCTGAAAGAGCACGCCTTAGCCGCGCCGTTTAAAACCGGTAAGAATGCGGTTACTCCCTGGAACACGCCTTCCCAGAAAACTATTTAGTTCAACTTACTTTCATTTTTCTTGCCGTCTAACTTCCGCACGTCTCAGATCTCCCGCCCAGCAGTCACTTTGGGCTGCCTTCGATGCACTAACGTGTTAACAAAATGCCCTTCTTACTGTGGCGCCGTAACCATCGCTCGACGAAGATCGCTCTATGCACACCCTTCCCCATCCACTAAGCGACAAGAAACACAAGCCGCGTAAAGCGCCTCCAATGACGTACCTCACTTTCTCCAGGTTCCGCGATGGCAGGTTGGCGATTGGTCGTTCGCTTGTTTTTGATTTTCCCGATCATCGCCGGGCAGGAGATGACGTGTCCCATTGGACATGACCATCATCCGCGAACGGGCCTCGTTGTCGTGACCCTTCGTGATCTGCCCTAAATCCGACCCTTAGCCGAAGAATAGCTGCAGGCACCACGCTTGCCCCGAATCTTTTCGGAGCCGCCGCGGTGCTGCTGCTCCAAACCCCCCGCCGTGCTGCCCGACGCACGGACTAGGAGAAGCAAAGTGAGACGTTACGATTCCCCACCCACCCATGTGGGTCGCGCATTCGTTCTTTTTACTATCCTTTTATTCGCAGTCACTGCCGCCGCGCAGATAGGCATCAAACCTGCCAGTGTCGGCTTCGGCAGCGTTCCCATCGGAAGCAGCGCATCGCAAACCGTTACGCTGAACAATCCCGGCAACGAAAATCTCACCATCTCCCAGGCCTCGGTCTCCGGAGCCGGATTCGCCATCAGCGGACTTACGATTCCGTTGACCCTCGAGCCCGGCCAAACTGTCAGCTTCACCACAACGTTTACCCCGCAGTCGAGCGGAACCGACCATGGCCGAATCACCCTTGGCTTTTCCCGGAGTTATGGAAGAGGACGCTTCTGCAGTGGAACAATTATTTCTCTGACCGGCACAGGAACCGCCGCCGGCCAACTCGGCGCCGCTCCCACCAGCGTGAGTTTTGCCAGCGTGCAAGTAGGAAGCTCTCAGGCGCAGTCCGCGAGCCTCACCAACTCGGGCAGTTCGAGCCTAACCGTCTCTCAAGCCGCTCTCAGCGGAACTGCCTTCAGCATGGGCGGATTATCCCTGCCATTGACCTTAGCCGCCGGCCAGAGCACCTCATTCACTGTCACCTTCGCTCCCACCGCCAGCGGATCAGCCAGCGGCAGCGTCACCATCACCTCCAACGGATCCAATCCCAGCCTGAGCATTCCGCTCTCCGGCACCGGCGTGTCCCAGGGAACGTTGTCACCGAATCCCGCCAGCCTCGCCTTTGGCAGCGTCCAGGACAACAAAACTTCGAACTTGTCAGAAACCCTTACCAACAGCGGCGGATCCAGTCTCACCATCTCCGCCGCATCGGCGAGCGGAACCGGCTTCAGCATGAGCGGATTATCTCTGCCATTGACCTTAGCTGCCGGCCAGAGCACCTCATTCACCGTTACCTTCGCTCCCACCGCCAGCGGATCAGCCACCGGCAGCGTCACCATCACTTCCAACGGCTCTAACCCCAGCCTGAGCATTCCGCTCTCCGGCACCGGCGTAGCGCAAGGCGCGCTCACCGCCAATCCCACCAGCCTCGCCTTCGCCAACACTCAGGTCGGCAGCAGCACGAACTTGTCAGAAACCCTCACCAACACCGGCGGATCAAGCGTCACCGTCTCGCAAGCCACTTCAAATAACGACGTCTTCTCGATCAGCGGACTCACCCTGCCGCTCACCCTGACCGCCAATCAAAGCGTGACCTTCACCGCGACCTTCACCCCCACCAGCGCGGCCGCCGCAACCGGAACACTCTCCGTCGTCTCCACCGCTTCCAACTCCACCCTGAGCATTGCGCTCTCCGGAACCGGCACCGCCCTCGGAACCTTGGCTGTCACTCCCGCCAGTCTCATCTTCGGCAACGTCACCGTCGGATCGAACTCGGCCCTCAGCGGCAGCCTGACTGCCAGCGGCGCGTCGGTGACCATCACCGCCGCCAGCAGTAACAACAGTGAATTTGCGCTCTCGGGAATCTCTTTGCCGGTGACGTTGGCCTCCGGCCAATCCACAGCCTTCACCGTGACCTTCACGCCGCAGGCCGCCGGAGCGACCTCGGCATCACTCTCATTCGCCAGCAACGCATCCAACTCGCCAACCGTGCAATCGATGACGGGAACCGGCGTAGCCGCCGCACAACATTCCGTCGATCTGAGTTGGGATTCAACCGCCGACGCCGTCGGCTACAACGTCTATCGCAGCACCGTCTCCGGCGGTCCGTACACGATGATCAATTCGTCGCTCGACGGCACCACCACCTACACCGACAGCACGGTCGTCTCCGGCCAGACCTATTACTACGTGGCCACCTCAGTCAACAGTCAATCCCAGGAAAGCAGCTACTCAAACCAAACCGAGGCAGTCATACCGAACCCGTAGCATCATCCGAACCCGTAGCCTCACCCAAAGCCACGCCGCCGCGCCCGCGAACTCTACGACAGCGTCGACGCGGCGGCTGCCTGCATCCGTGTTGCGATCGCAACTTTGCGCAGCATGTAATACACCGTCCCCAGTCCGCCCACAAACACGACCACAAAAAGGCCGATAATCGTCCACTGCGACGCCACCGGCAGTTGATACGGACTGAAATTCGGCGCCAGCGCCAGGTTGCGCAACACATCGCGCATGATTACCATCGCCGCCACCGTCAGAATTCCGCAGCCTCCGCCAATCATCACTTGCCGCGTCGGAGACTTACTCGCCTTCGCCAGAATTAAATGCGCCACCGCCGCCAGCGGCAGCAGCAATCCGGTTCCCATCAATGCCGTCGCCAACCCGTTCGCCCCCACAAACGCCAGCCGCACCGAACCCGGCAGCTTCACCAGGAACCAGAATCCCACCACAAAATTCACCAGCGTCGCGCCCGTAAACAGCAACGACCCCTGCTCGATGATCCACTTGCGATACTCATCCGCCTGCTTCCGAAGCCCAATCACCAGCAGCCACAGCCCCGCAACCGCCAACGCTCCCAGCACAAAATGCAGATACCGCGGCACGAGTGACGGCTCCGACCAGTTCATGTTCCACCCGCCCGCATGACTCCTGTACAACTCGAGCCAGCGCTCCGGCGCCAGCATCAGCGTGAAATTATTGCTGTATACGAATCCAATCGCCGCCAGCAGCAGCATCACCACCGCCAGAATCCCCGTGGTAACGCCGCTCTGCTCCTTCATCGAAAAAATGTAGACGCCGTAATACGCCAGAACCACCATGCCAATGATCGCGAACCACGGCACTCCCATCAGAATCGAACTGGAGTACAGAAATTGTCCATACATCACCTGCAGAAACAGCAACGGTGCCACGCCCAGCGTGATGGTAAACGCAAACACCGACGGCAGCCGCCTTCCAAGATCGCCCGCCAGCCGCGCGCAAAACTCCGAATTCTTGCGCCGCAGAGCGCACACCAGCGCCACCGCCGTGCCTCCCAACAGGCAGTTCATGAACAGCACATGCAGAAAAAACGTGAGCAGCAGCAGCGTGCGCAGCAGCCACACCGGCCCTGGCAACGGCATCGGATCGGGATAAGGTATAGGCATATTCATGGCGACAAATCCTCCTGCTGATACCAGCCACTAGTGACTCGCGCTGCTCAAATAAACAGCCAACGCATGACCTTCTTTATCGGTCCCTGTAAACGGAGGCATGTTGGGATTGATATCCGGCAATCCTCCCAGCATTCCCGCAATCGCGTCCGCATCCGTTCCCTTAAGTTCCAGCGGACGCCGTTGCCCTCCAACCGTGTGACAGAGCGCGCAATGGATCGCGAACACCTGCTCTCCGATTTCCTTTTCATTTGCGCCCGACGGACTCGTCGGCGCAAGCGATGCCAGATACCCGCCCAGCGCCGCGCGGTCCTGTTCATTCCCCGAAAATGGCGGCATCGTTCCGCGCACCACCGGCAAGTGCAGCAGGATCTCGCTGCCGAACTTTGCATCCCATCCGCGCGCGAATTTGCTCATGCCGCGATACCCGCCCACCGAATGGCAGGAGCCGCACTCCACCGCGAAAAGTTGACGGCCATAAGCCTGCGAATCGCCGCCCCGCTCCCCAACCCACGGAGAAGTTTTCGCCACTCCATTCGCGACAATTGCCCCCATCTGTCCCACCCGCACATCGTTCGCATAGATGTAGCTGTTGATCACATACGGATACCGGCTGAACTCCCGCAGATATTCCCCTGAGCCCATCACGCCGATCCCCGTCACCAGCAGCACCGCCGTCACCGCCGGCGACATCATCTTCGGCTGCAATACCGCAAACGCCAGTGCCAGCACGACCGCAATCGCCGCGCACACCGCTCCCGCTAGCAGCGCATGACGCACGCCCGTGAACATCCCGCCGAAATACGCCCGCGAGTAAGCAGGGAAGTCGTGAAAATACCACCGGCCCAGCAGTGGCAGAGACGCTACTCCCACCACCAGCCACCATCCCGCCCACCGCACCACGCGCTCCCGCAAAGGCGAAGCTTCAAACATCGCCGTCAGCAGCCCAAACATCCCCGCCAACGCGACCGCCATCGCCGTCCGAATGCACAACGACGGCAAATAAGTCGGATTAAAGAATCCATCCCAGAATTTCCCCGTCTCCAGCCACCGTCCCGGCGTCAGCATGAAGGTGATAATCCCGTTGATCACCGCCAGGCTGGCCCACGCCGCGACAAAATAAATCCACCCGATGATCAGATGAGTCTTCCGGTCAAGCTTCTCCCACTGATACGCGTAGATCAGCGCCGCCGCGATCTCCACAAAAAAGAACACCCATTCGATCGCCCATCCACAAACAAACGTATGAATCAGCGACGAAGTCGCCTCCGGACTGACCAATCCGATCGTGAACCATATTCCCACACCCGTCACCGCGCCCAGAACCACCGTCAGCAGCGCGAAAAATTTCGAATGATGCTTCACGTACCCCAGCAGATCGGAATCCTCATGCGCATAAGCGCGCCGCTCCGTGAGCACCAGGTAAGCGCCGCCGCCCACCGCGAAGTGCGAGATGAAGACATGCAGCACCGCCACCGCGGCAATCAGCAATCCGCCAGGAAATCCAAGCTGCCAAACGGGATAGTTCATACCGTCCCCCCGAATCGTCGGCCCAGTATGAGCGATTTGTTTCCGCCCGGCAGTGATAACCCTCACCAGAGCAAGTGAGCTTCATGCAGCGAAAGTTGAAACCAGATTTGTAAGCGAATGCGGGAAGTATCGGGAATTGCGAGGCTAAAAATCTCTGGAGCGGGAGACGGGATTTGAACCCGCGACTTCGACCTTGGCAAGGTCGCACTCTACCACTGAGTTACTCCCGCTCGTCGCTCCCCATTCTACAGGAGCAACTCATCGAGTGACAATTCATCCCGTCCCTCCGAAGTACTCAATGAGCAAACCGCTCAGCCGACTTGAAGCTATGTGAAGCCGTGCGGGAATTGAGGCTGACTAGGGCGTGTTCACACTACGTCAACAATCTTCGGGTAAGATGCATGGCATGGAGATTACTGTTGAGCAGTATGAGCGAATTCAAGATTGCATGCCGGTGCAGCGCGGCAATGTGCGTCATGACAATTTGGTCTTGCTTAACGCCATCCTCTATGTGGCCGAGCACGGATGTAAGTGGCGCGGATTGCCCAAGCGATACGGCAACTGGCACAGCATCTATGTGCGCATGAATCGTTGGGCCAAGAGAGGTGTCTTAGATCAGGTGTTTGCCAAGTTGCAGCAAGAGCAGATTCTGCGCATCAAGATCGAGGCTTTCAGTTTGGACTCGACCTCGGTGAAAGTGCACCCCGACGGAACCGGTGCTTTAAAAAAAACGGACCCCAAGCCATCGGGAAGTCGCGCGGGGGATGGAACACCAAGATTCATCTGGTTGCCGCAAATGCTCGAACGGCAATAATCTTCTGCTTGTCGCCCGGAGAAGCGCACGACGCGCCGGTGGGGCGGCAGTTACTGCTGGAACTCGGTCGGTTGCCAGTCGAAGTTCCGCTGGTGATGGACCGGGCCTACGAAAGCGACGAAACCCGGCAACTAGTGCTGGATTTGAACATGATTCCGGTCGTTCCACCCAAATCCAACCGGCGCGAACCCTGGGACTACGATCGCGAACTGTACAAGAAGCGGAACCAGATCGAGCGCCTGTTTCGGCGACTGAAAGGCTTCCGCCGCATTTTTTCGCGTTTCGAGAAACTCGACGTTGTGTTTCTGGCCTTTATCTACTTTGCCTTCATCATCGAGGCTTTGCGATAGTGTGAACAGGCCCTAGACAGGGTCGCTCGGAAAGGTCAATGAGCGCTAATGCCTGCTAACATCAACGAGCAGAGTGCCTATGAAAATCGGTCAAGTCATCGGCGCTGTGATCGCGCTGGTTTTGAGTACGTGGGCGTCGTTCTCGTTTTTTCTAGGTAGCATTACCAGCGCCCCGCCACTTTGTTCACGGGGTCCGTTTCAACGCGTCCTGCACTTTGCAGCAGGGATCATTTTCGCGTCGCTCGCTGTGGGCATCGTTTTGAGGATCGCAGGGAAATGGTAGTTTCTGGCGAAGGTCAATGAGCGCAAATGCCTGGTAACGACAGTTAGTAGGGAGCGGTACTCGCTGCCATCAGGAGGTATAGCGTCACTTTACACGTCGGTAGCTGTTATCAAGGACAGATGCGGACGGGCTCCAACCTTCTGGAGCCCATCCCGTGCAACGGGTTGCTACGGAGTGCAGCCGTTGATAGCAGCGCAGTTCAGGGTTTCAAACCAAAGACCACTGTGGCCTTGATAGCCGGTGCTACCCTGGGTCACTTGCTCAATGGTTTGGTCACCGGCGTCATCCGTCATGGCCAGGACTTCGGTCGTACTGGCCTGCGACCCGGGGTAGTAAATCTTGTCGTTTTCGGTTGCAGCATACGCCGCACCGAACGCGAGGCTCGTGGTGTTGGCTAGCGCCAATGGCTGGTTGTCGGTGCAGCACGGCCGTTCGACTACCCAGTCTGCGTAGCGTCCCACAATGCCGGACGTTGTGACGGAATAGGTGCCGTACACACCGCTCGTTATGTCTTCAAGAAAAACCTGGCTGTTCGACCCGCCATAGGTGCCGGCAGCTGCGTAGACAACATCCCCGGGATTGACGTCGAAGGCTACGCTGTAGCCGCCTTGCCATCCGGCGACGGCGAAATAGTATAGGTCTCCGCTGCACGAAACTTGCTCGTAGATTCCGGCCTCCAGCTGCGGGTCGAATCCATAGCCATTGCCGGTATCGAAGACAAACCCGTCAATCCCGACAGAGCTGACTGCGATATAACCTTCCCCGCTACACGCTTTGGTGTCGAGAGGGAACTCGGCCGTTGGCACAGTGATTTCGGCGATAATATCCCCAATCGAATTCTTGTTGAAGGTCTTTTGATTGCTTGTGACCACGGCTCCGCTCGCACTGTTCGTTTGTATCTGCTTGGTTCCGGCTTCCGCCTGGACCGCCTCTGGCAAAGCCGACGAGCCAGACGAGACCTTCATGCCTCCACCCGGCAGCGCTTTAAGCTCTCCGTTCCAGCGGGTCCGGGCGAGTTTCATGGCGCGTTCCCAATGGGCGTACTCGTTGGGATGAGCTTGTTTGTCGGGCCGCGATGGAAAGCCATAGGTAGCGAGTTCTTCGTCGCTGGCCGTCGCCGCGTTGAACCCTGCAGGCGGCTCGGCATAGCTGCGGATGCCGGGGATATTGGTGGGCGCCGTGGCGGCTGAAGCGCGGATTGCGCGCGCGGCGTCACTCTCTGCCGCGGCCAATGTGCTGAGACTAAGGCTCCCCATGATTACCAGGACTGCTAGTTTTGCGAATTTGCTTTGCGATTGCATTGGTCTACCCTCCATATTCAGATTTTGAGTTCGGGGTGTTGGAACTGCTCCCCTTGTCTCTAACAGCGCAAAATCGCGCGAGATTTGATCACCTGCTGATCGGAAAGCCGGAATTATTTTCCTGGGGAAGTTGGTCAGGAGGCCCCCAATTCAGCCCTCTAATCATGAAATCGGAAACGGTGGGAAAAGCCGAGGGCAAAAATTCCCTTTCTTGCTGGGGGAAGAGCCAGCAGCGGTTCTGCGTGCGCGGTCCTGCGTGCTATGAGTGGTTTCTGGACAAGAAGATGGGCCAACTCGATCAGGGAAAGAGACTTGCACGATGCCTTGAAATCCCGTTTACAGTGCGCCGGGATAAACCGGCATGAAGCAGAGGATGAAAGTTCCTTACGGGAAAGGAGTAGCGATCCGCTCGGCCTCGAGTCTTGCGCGGGGTATCGCGAGGTACTCAGCGAAGCGTAGACAGAGGATAGGCGGGCTGGGTATTCAGCTCCGAAAAGATGCAATCCAGACGCCGACGCCCTTGTAATGTGCGGTAGGCAACATGAGCAGGCGCGATAGCGCGAGCTCCTGCTCAGTCAGGCGTAGTCGAAGACCCCAGACAAGCCTAGAAACTTCATGCACGAGAACCGGGAGACCTCGGAGATACCTGCGGCTCAACCAGGCCGCAGGTCGGCGGGCGAAGGCCAGAGCCACAAGGCCCGCATGTACGTCTCCGAGGAGTCACACAGCGGCATATTACCTATGAACCATTCGAACAAAGACGGGAAATTGTCGGCGGAGAGTGGGGAGGAAAGGCCGCTGATCAAGGAGAACGCTGGTCAACCTAACACGTACCCGACGCAGAGCGGGAAGGGCGTGTCCCAAGGGCTGGCGGGCGTGCGGAAAGCAGCAAGGGAAAATAAGGAGATGAAGTTCACCGCCTTGCTCCACCATCTGACAGTCGATCTGCTGCGGGAAAGCTTTTACTCCCTCAAGAGAAAGGCCGCACCCGGAGTGGACGGTGTCACCTGGCAGGAGTATGAAGACGGGCTAGAGGATCGGCTGACCGATCTTCACGGCCGCGTTCATCGCGGAGCCTATCGAGCGACGCCCTCGAGAAGAGTGTACATAGAGAAAGCAGATGGACGGCAACGTCCACTTGCGGTCCCGGCAATCGAAGACAAACTTGTCCAACAGGCCGTGGTCACCATCCTCAACCAGATCTACGAGGAGGACTTTCTCGGCTTCTCTTACGGGTTTCGCCCGGGGCGCAGCCAGCGTCAAGCGCTGGATGCGTTGTCGTATGCGCTCCTGAAGAAGAAGGTGAACTACATTCTTGACGCCGACATTCGGGGATTTTTCGATAACCTCGACAAGAGTTGGTTGATCAAGTTCGTGGAGCATCGCGTCGCCGACCCCCGCATCCTACGGCTGATCCAGAAATGGCTCAACGCTGGCGTGATGGAGGAAGGTGAATGGTCGAACACGCAGACAGGTAGTCCGCAAGGTTCGGTGGTTTCACCGCTTCTCGCGAACATCTACCTACATTATGCGTTCGATCTGTGGGTGGACGTCTGGCGCAAGAAATGGGCGCACGGCGAAGTGGTGGTCGTCCGCTACGCGGACGACATTATCCTAGGATTCCAGCACCAAGCAGAAGCAGATCGTTTCCTGGAGAACTTTCGGGAACGACTGGGAAAGTTTGGACTGGAGCTCCATCCCGACAAGACGCGCCGGATCGAGTTCGGGCGGTTCGCCGAACAAAACCGGAAACGAAGAGGGGAAGGCAAGCCCGAGACGTTCGACTTCCTAGGCTTCCAGCACATCAGCGGGAAGAATAGGTTAGGGCGATTTACCGTGAGGCGCAAGACGATCCGCAAACGCATGGGAGCGAAGCTGCGGGAACTTAAGCAGCAGCTCCGCGAGCGTATGCATGATCCGGTGCGCCAAACCGGCCAATGGCTCAAGTCGATAGTGCAGGGCCACTTCAACTACTATGCGGTACCGGGAAACCTCGACAGTCTCAGCGTATTCCGGCGTCGGCTAACTGGGCATTGGTGGCACACACTTCGCCGCCGAAGCCAGAAACGCCGGCTCTCCTGGACACGTATGCTCGCTTTGGCTGACCGATGGCTCCCTCAACCGCGAGTGCTCCATCCTTATCCCGCGGATCGCTTTGCCGCCAGTCATCCGCGATAAGAACCGGATGCGCTAACGAGCGCCCGTCCGGGTCCGCGCGGGGGGTAGCACGCAGAGTGCTATCCCTACCGCGATCTCTGAACTCAGCACTCCGGCCCTCTTCACTTTGAGGGAGGGACTTTCACGTTGGCCGCTGTTTTGAGGTAGAACCAAGCAAAGGTGCCGCCGACGGCAAGCCCAACAAGCGTCGGAACTTTTTCTTTTGCCGTGATCAGTTGGGCGATGCCGTAGACCGCACCAAAAGCGTACAGCAGTCCGAACCAAAGCAGGCGGCGTCGGAGATACCGTGGATCGCGCTCGGCCCTTTCCGCCGATTTGAATACTCTCCACGCCATGAATGCAAGAAATGCCGAGAGGGCTGCTACGCCGAGTATGACCGCCACGATGAAGCTAGGCAGCATCGGTCCCATGATGAATGCGAGTATACTTCGGCGTTGCCCTTCCTCCTATGTGTCAACTGGCGTAACATCCCGATTTCACGCAATATAAAAAGGCGCCCACTTTTGCGGTAGGTTGAGATTGTTCGGACCATCAACCTAGCGAAAGGGAGCGCCTTTATGAGTCAGGAAAAGTATATCGGCATGGACGTTCATCAGGCCACTATCTCGGTTGCCGTGATGGATGCGCAGGGCAAGCTGAACATGGAATGTCTGCTGGAGACCAAAGCAGCGACGATTGTGGAGTTCATCCAAGGACTGCATGGAACTCTGTCGCTGACCTTCGAGGAAGGGACCTCGGCTGCCTGGCTGCACGATCTCCTGAAACCCCATGTCAGCCGGCTAGTAGTCTGCGATCCGCGCAAAGCGGCTCTGTTGAAAGAGGGCAACAAGAGTGACCGGATCGACGCACGCAAGCTGGCCGAGATGTTACGCACCAACCAACTCCACTCGGTCTACCATGGCGAGCATGGGATGCGCACGTTGAAAGAACTGGGGCGCAGTTATCTGACCGTTACCCAAGATGTCACCCGGGTCATGAATCGCATCAAAGCTCTGTACCGCAGCTGGGCTATTCCGTGCGCTGGCACAACCGTCTACGCTCCACGTCATCGCGCCGAGTGGTTGGCCAAGATCGCTGAACCAGGAGTTCGGGTTCGCGCAGAACGGCTCTATCAGCAACTGGATCTGTTGCAACCGGTGCGCCTGGAAGCACGACGCGAGCTACTGGTGGAAAGCCACAAGCATTCTGCCGTGAAGTTACTGCGCCAGATTCCTTCGATCGGTCCGATTCGCGCCGCTTTGCTGGTCGCATTGCTGCAAACACCGCATCGTTTTCGTACCAAGCGCCAGCTCTGGGCCTACAGCGGTTTCGCGGTCGAGACTCACGACAGCGGTGAGTACCGCTGGGTGCGAGGCAAACTGCAACGGAACCGCGAGCGCATCACGGTGCGCGGTCTGAATGACAATCACAACAAGGATCTGAAGAGTCTTTTCAAAAGTGCCGCGATCTCTGCCAGCACCCGTCCCGGTCCTCTGCAGGACTTCTATGTCGCTCTGGTTGCCAAAGGGATACGGCCAACGATGGCCCGTCTTACCTTGGCACGGAAGATTGCCGCAATCACTTTAACCATGTGGAAGAAAGGAGTGAGTTTCGACCCCAAACAGTTGCATCGGCAAGCAGCTTGAGCCTCTCCGGTGAAGCAGGCTTTCCATCTCGGGGTTCTCGCCGGTGGTGGGCGGTCGGGTTCTGGAGATGCTCGGTTCGAGAGGAGTATCAGTCAATGAGATCGGCCCCGTGTGCTTTGGCACCGAGTCACCCATTACACGTTATGCCCTCTCGGATAACCAGAAATAGCCATAGGCCACCAGCCTCGGATAGAACCATGGTTGCCTCGGAAGCAACCAGTCTCGCTTGCCGTATCTCTCAGACTCGATAGCATCGTCATCAGGGCAGAGAAACTCGCGAGAATGGACAACAAGCCAAACTTCCCCAGGGCCGTGAAACTACAGTGGGCTGGATCTCGAGAAAGAAATCTCGGCCTCCGGTCAAGGCAGAACTTTTTTCTTGACATCCCTTTTTATAGAACTCATTGACCTCGGGACGCGGGTTTTGAATATAAACGCCTGATAGCGTCAACGGTCCTCACAGTGCGCCGACCATTTGAGTATTCGGGAAATCCCACCTAAAATGAGCCGCAAGGTCCACTCCGGGAGGCCGAGTGCGTACCCTTTGGAGAATAACGACTGTCGCATCCTGCTTCGTCGCTCTGGCCTTCTCCGCACCTGAACCGAAACGCTCTGAAAATTCGAACGCTTATCCGCATGGAACCTGGACTTGTATGGAAGGAAGTAACGGGCCGGGGGTCGGGCTCTTATTTAAGCAAGACAGCCGCTGCGAAGGGAAAGTTTCGTATCCCTATTTGGAAGTGGACGTCAGAGAGTGGCCCATCCACAAAAGCATCAGGATTGGTGTCGAAAACTGGGCCTTCAGATGCCCGAGTCCGAAGCAGGGATGCGAACAGGCTCTGTCCGGCAATGTCGTATTCGAACACATTGAAGGCAATCTTGAAAACGGGACTGATGGCTCCTATGAACTGAGATTCAGCGGTGGCAGGTCTGAGACCGGCCACTTCAAGGTCGGCTGTAGCACGCCCTGCGGCTAGGGAACTTGGTCCCTGTTGAAACATCTCGATTTCACTCACTGACCGGGTTTCTGAGTGAAATCCGCCTTCCATGAGAAGGCCGGTCGGAGTCAAGAGGATTCGTTTTGTTTTTCGTTGGACAAGGTTTTTTCTCCTGCCGAGTTGCCACTGACGCCATGCTTCCATCCGCACTCTCGATGAGCGATGGTGTTTCGCTCGGTGCAAGTTGAGCGTTCTCGTTTCAGCCGGTGCTGCCATCTGTTTGTCGCCCTGTGGTTCCGCTCTTGCAGAGTGGGACGTGGGCCAGACGATTAACGCAGTCACCGGAAACTCGGCTTTGGGCTTTTGTCTTTCTCTCTTCCTGGAACGATTTTGGGTTGTTTTGCTCTTTTTGATTTACGCGGCTGCCACAACTGCCATTCGGCTGCTGTTGTGCAGCGGTTCGTACACTTCCCCGCTCACCCACAGGTGATGTAACAAGACTGCCAGCTTTCTGGCCGTGGCCACGATCGCTCGCTTCTTTCCGCTCTTTCCTCCGCGTTCGGCCAGTTTCAGACCCCAACGCCGCAGATCGCAGTCGACGCCAAATGGTCCCAGAATGTGCTGCGCCCCTTGTACCAGCAGCGTTCGCAGATACGGATCACCTTCCTTGCTGATGTGCATCTGCGGCTGGCTCTGCCCAGAGTTTCTTCGTCCCGGCTGCAACCCCAGATAGCAGCCCACGTCGCGACTCTTGCCAAAGCGATGCGGATCTTCCAACGTCAGCAAGAATGTCAGCGCGATCAGCGTGCCTACGCCCTTGATCTGCTTTAGCAGCGCCACCTGCGGATAACTCTGTTGCGCCAGCTTTTCGATCCATTCGTTGTACTCGGCAATGCGCTCGCTGACACTCTCGATGGCCGCCAGCAACGGCTCTAGTGCTCGTTGCAGTTCCGGACTCAAGCTCTCCGCCTTCTCCGGATTCATATTGCGCACGTTGCAGCCACGCAATCGTTCGCCATAACTCTTGGCCAGTCCGCGCGCCGTGTTCACCAGCGAGGTTCGCGCTCGCACCAGTCCGGCTCGCGCCCGAATCATCATCAGATCCGCCTGCGCCTTGGCGCTGCGATGCTTCACCGGACACAGCAACTTGGGATCGATCCGCGCCAGCCGTGCCAACGTCTGTGCATCCAGCCGATCATCTTTCTTTCGACTCTCTCCGATCAGCCGCACCTTGCGCGCATTCGCCACGATCACTTCATGCCCCAACTCACTGAGCAAGCGACTGATCCAGGGCGAATGCGTCCCGATTTCCAGTGCGATGCGGCTGCGCGGCATGGCGCCGAAGAATTCCTGCAACGCTTTCGCAGTCGTACGGACTCGCTGCTCCAACTGTATCTCGCCTGCTTCATCCAACACGCAATACCAGCTGTTGCGATCTCCCAGATCCAATCCCACGGTTAACTTCTGCTGCGAAATTTTCCTGCTCTGCTTTGCTGCTGCGGTGCTAACCTTCTTCATTGCCGGTCTCCTTTTATCTGTGCTTCGAGCACGTCGATAACTTGGGAGCGTACCGCATCCCGTCCGGAGACCGGCCTTCTCATCTCATCTGGTTATAATAATTGACCTACGCCGCCATTACGCTTCGGCCTGCATCGAATACATTTGACGAGGAAAAATGGAGCACAATTTATTACGATTCGGCGAAAGCAGGTCGACGATGAATTGTCCGACAACTTCGGCGCGATTCCTGGCTTTGGCAATTCTCATTCCCACACTTGCGGTTGCTCAACACGAGCCACAAGTTGCCCGGCTAACAATCGCTCCGACAAAAAAAGAATACCTCCTCGGAGAGGCAGTCTTTGTAACCTACCGGCTTACGAATATATCCGGCTCTCTGTTATGTTTCCCCCCACCCGCAGTCGATTGTTACAGCATAAGCGGAGAGCTGGCAGCCTCGGCTGCACCCCCAAAGGAGTGGTCGTCCCTAGGACTAGTGGGGGCTGCGCTGCTTGTCGCTGGGGGGTGGGAGATGCTGGCCACGATATAGACGAACACTGGATCAAGCTTGCCCCATTCCGATCTTACAAGATCACACAGGAGAGCCACACGATTGCCCTAATGGCTCCGGGACGTTGGAAAGTCGAAGGAGGCTATGTGCCAATTCGCGAGGACACTTTGTCTCTATACCAAGATGCCCTGAAAGAACGCGGATGCAGCATCGTTCCCGAACTGCACTCTGAAAAAGTAGCGATCACGGCTAAAAGCAAGCTGGTGAAGTAGCTACTACTGATCCCCAGAAGTCGCTGGCGAAAAATCCCGATACCGCTCATTGACCCCCGCCCACACCGGCTCACTCATGACCCGACGCCGGGTTCTGTCAGTAAACGACCGAAGTTCCAGACGAGCAAACAACGCAAGCTATTAACAGCCGGTGGCCAAGTGGGTGGCCGACAGAAGTGGGTGCCCCCTCCAAGCTCCGCTTGGGCGGGTTCTGCGGGGATTCCGCGAACGGGGATTCCGCGTACGCTCCCACCTCCCTCATTCATCACATTTTTTCTGTACCGCCATCACAGACACACTCCCCGCTCCCTGCGACACTGTGCACCAGAATTAGGGCATCGCCGGAACACCCCCGCTCAACGCAGCGGATCTTCCCCCATGCTCGCTCCAAAACTTCCACCGTTCTTTGACAATTTGCCGCTAAGTCTTTGATTCTTAAATATTTTAGCTGTTAAGTCCTTATAATTCAAAGATTTGGCCTTTCAAAACCATGTAACTCTCTCATTCCAAAAGATCGACCTCGAGAGTTTTTCTTTTAATAATCGGTTATTACCCTAATAGTAACTAGAACACATTCATACCTAACAGGAGCTACAAAATGCCTTTATACCCGCTCTCCATTCGTCGCTGTCAGTACATCAAGGTCAACGGAACTCAATGCGGATCGCCCGCCCTGCGCAACGAGAAGTACTGCCACTTCCACATGCAATTCCACCAGCGCTCCATGCAGATCAACCTTAGCGCCCCCGCCAAACCCGGCAACGCCACCCTCCCCACCCTCGAAGACGCCAACTCCGTTCAGATGGGTCTCGCCGAGGTCATGCGCCTCCTGCTCACTCGCCAGGTCGATCCCCGCACCGCCGCGCTCCTGCTCAACGCCCTGCGCACCGCCGCCACCAACCTCAAGCGCACCTGTTTCGAGCCTCCGCAACCCACCGACGTGGTCATTGATCCCGACTCCGTCAAGCGGCGTCCCATCGGCGCGAATGCCTGGTCCGCCGTCGAAGGCCGCGAATACGACCAGCTCACGCCCGACCATTCCCAGCAGGAATATACGACCGATGAAGGCCGAAGGTTTATGGCCGACTTGACTCGCCTCTCAAAAGGAGTGGCCCGCGATCCCGGCTATCTGGACCGTCCCATGGTCGACAGAAACATGGTCGACAAAAGCATGGTCGACGGAGCAGTGATCGACCGAGCCGTGGCAGCACATTCAAGCGAACGCCCCACGGCCGACAGTCGCTGACCGCTGACCGACGATCGACAAACGACGATCAACAGACGACCATCGACGACGGACCACCGACGACAAACCACTAACGACCGGCGCAGTTACGGCTTCTGCGTCGGCCGCAGAAGAATCTCGCTCGCGAACGACTGCGGAGCCTGTGTCACCAGCATCGCCACCGCGTGCGCCACATCCGACGGTTGCAGCATCTTCTCCGCGTTCTTGCCCGCGTGCGGACTGAACTCCGTGTGCACCGATCCCGGGCATATAACGGAGACGCGTATGTTGTGTGCCCGCAGCTCTTCCGCCAGCGAGTAGCTCAGGCCGTTCAGTCCCCACTTCGAGGCCGCATACGCCGCCCCGTTCGCCAGCGGATTCTTGCCCGCCAGCGATGAGATGTTGATGATCTGTCCCGCGCCCGCCTTGATCATCATCGGCGCCAGGCTGCGCACGCAGTAATACACGCCGCGCAGATTCGTGTTCAGCACCCGCTCCCACTCGCTCGGTTCGAGCAGATGCAGCGGTCCGCTCGGCCCGCCGATGCCGGCGTTGTTGACCAGAATGTCCAGCCGTCCCAGACTGCGCTCCACGCGCTCCGCCAGCGCTTCCACCGACGCCAGCTCGGTCACGTCGCACGCAATCGCCGTAGTCTTTGCGGAACTCCGTCCGGAACTTTTCTCCGCAGTCCGCGCCGTCGTCTCTCCCGCCGCCTGCTCGATTGCGGTGGAAGTTTGTTTGAGTGCTTCAAGCGAACGTCCGCATAAAACTGTGTGCGCTCCGAGTTCCGCCAGCTTCATCGCGATGGCGCGGCCAATCCCGCGTCCCGCGCCCGTAATGACGGCGACTTGCCCCTGCAACGGCACATTCGATGCGCTATTTCTCAAGAGAGCTTCCTCCGCGACCCATATAATTTCCTCGCTGTCGCTCTTCTATTTTGCCCCAACTTTGCATCCAAGACATCGAGTGCACGGAACCACCGTCGAAACGACGGGAGCAAAACCAGAGTGGGTTAGTTCGAATTCGCTTTGCAGCGCGCGGGCGTCAGGATGTTGGTTTGCGTCCGCTTTGAAAGCGCACGGCTTCAGTCGTGCCGCCGGATGCCGCAAATCAATAGCGGCTTTAGCCACCGGGGGAATGCGTCTTTGCAAACCGTCCACTACCGACGAACCAAGACGCTTGCCTTAGCGGGACTACATCCTTATAATCCGCTCACCGGAATAAGAGTCGGTTGCTCCGTGTTGGCGGCCTGATTTCGGAATCATGATTCTCGGAACCAATCATGGTTAGCCCCAGCATCAGTGTAAGTGCTGTGCCCAGTGCAATACCGGTTCCTGGCGCAAGCCCGACGCCATGCCTGCTTCAATCGGGCGCGTTAGCAAGTCCAGCTTCCCCAAGCGTCAAGGAGCCCTATTAATGAAGAAGATCGTTCTCGCGATGTTGCTGGTAGCCTCACTTACCGCCGTCGCTCAAACCGCTTCCGCGCCCGCCTCGCAGTCGGCATCCGCCCCCGTCATCAAAGACCCGGCCGAATATAACGCCTACGTCGGCGCCGTCCAGCAAACCGATCCCGCCGCCAAGATCAGCGGACTGGAAGCGTTCCTCACCCAATATCCCAACAGCGTCATGAAAGAAGATGCCCTCGAAATCCTCATGGGCGCTTATCAGCAGACCGGCAACCAGGCCAAGACCATCGAAACCGCGCAGAAGGTTTTGCAGGCGAATCCCTGTAACCTCCGCGCCCTTGCGCTCCTCGCTTACACCACCCAGGCGCAGGCCGTCGCCGGACAGAACGCCGCCCAGAATTTTCCGCTGGCCGGTCAGTACGGTGAGAAGGGCATTCAGTGCGTCGCCACTGCGACCAAGCCCGCCGGCACTCCCGAAGCCAACTGGGATAAGCTGAAAACCGAAACCTCGACCATCTTCAACGGAGCCGCTGGACTCAGCGCCTACCAGGCAAAAGATTACGCCAAGGCCGAGAAGTATCTGCGCGCCGCCGTCGATGCGGACCAGAAGAATCTCCTCGATGTCTACGACCTCGCCCTCGCCTATCTCGCCGCTGGTCCTACCGAAGACGATGTCGATGGACTCTTCTTCATCGCGCGCGCTTCCAACCTCGCTCAGGGAGCGGGCAAAGATCAGATCGCAAAGTTCGGCAAAAGCCGCTACGTCAAGTATCACGGCACCGACGAAGGCTGGAGCGACGTGCTCGCCGCCACCGCCACCGAAGGCGTTCCCCCCGCGGGTTTTACCATCAAGAAATACGTGCCGCCCACTCTAGCCGAGCAGGCCGCCACCCTCGTGAAGACCAAGAAGGTTGAGGACATGAGCTTCGCCGAGTGGGAGATGGTTCTTTCCGAAGGCGCTCCCGAAGATGTCGACAAGGTCTGGAGCGTTCTCAAAGGCAAGCCCCTGCAGATGGTCGCCCAGGTCATCACCATCGAGTCGTCCAGCAAACTGCAACTCGCCGGCAGCTCCGATGACATCGACGCCAAACGCGCCGATATCGATCTCACCATGACCGCCGCCATCCCCAAGAAAGACATGCCGAAAGAGGGTGCCGATTTCCAGTTCCAGGGAACCCCGGTCTCCTACGTGCCCAAGCCATTCGTCATGACCATGAACGAAGGCGCTCTTCTGGTAGCCGCAAAGCCCGCCGTCCACCACAGAAAACAGTAGGTTTCGGCCTCAGCAGAAACGAGTCGCAAAATGAAGGGCGGTCCCGACCGGGACCGCCCTCTTTAGTTTGCTCAGAACAACGACGGACCACCCGCCGCCAGCTCTAGCGAATCTGCTTCTTCTCAACCATGATCGGACGCGCGCTCCGTGGCGGCCGCTTCGCTCCCGCCCGCAACGGACGAACGTCGATCTTCAGCTCCTGCATCGTCCGGCTCAGTGTGTTGCGGTGCATTTCCAGCTCCCGCGCCGCTTTGCACTGGTTGCCCCGGTTCTCTTCAAGCACGGTTATGATGAAACGCTTCTTGAACTCCCGTACTGCTTCCGAATAGAGAATATTGCTTTTGTACATCTGGAGAATAAGTGCTTCCAGTTGATCTTTCACCTGCGCCTCGTTTCCGCACCTTTACCACCGATGAATCCCCTCAATTACCAATCTCGGCAAGCGCCGCATCAGGCCGCGGGCGCTACGACTGCGTCTTGTCCGTCGCCGAACGCACTTGCCGCAAGTAATCCAAGCCCTGGTAGAAACGGCGGCGCAATTCCGACGGTGCGAGCCAGACTGCGGCCCTCCCGCCTACCAGAAAATACGGTGCTAATTCGGATTCCGCCAGCCACTTTGCGGTGGGCGCGAAAGCCGCCATGGCGGTCAGCACAATCGCCACCACCAGAACGCCTCGCAGCAGACCTAGAACAGCTCCCAGAATCCGGTCAATCGCACTGAGCCCCGCCTTCTTCATCGCCCAGCGCGCGGTCCGTCCGGCAAAGCCGGCAATAATCAGGACCGCAAAAAAAATGATAAAGAACCCGGCAATCTCGCCCAGCCACGGCGATTTCAGATGGGGCGCGAACCACTCTGCCAGCCGCTGATATTGCCACGCCGCCAGCAGATATCCCACCGCCAGGCCCGCCAGACTGAAGGCCTCGCGAAAGAAGCCTTGAATCGCCGCGCCCACCATGGAAACTGCCAGAAAGCCCAGGATGATCCAGTCCGCAACGCTCATCGTTCAACGCTCGGTTCAATGATCTGGACGTTCAATGATCCGAACATCAATGATCCGAAACTCAGTCATCTCATGTCTGTGATCCGAATGCAATGATTCCAGCGCGCGGCCTAAATCTCCAACTCGCGTCCCGTCAACTGACGATACGCCCCGAGATACTTTTCGCTTGTCCGCTGCGCAACATCTTGGGGAAGGGCTGGCGCCGGCGGTTGTTTGTTCCAGCGAATTTCTTCGAGGTAATCCCGTACATACTGCTTGTCATACGAATCCTGCGCCTTGCCCGGTTGATAGCTGTCGGCCGGCCAGAAGCGCGAAGAGTCCGGTGTTAAAACCTCATCCGCCAACGTGATGCCTTTGGCGGTCTGTCCAAATTCAAACTTGGTGTCGGCGATGATAATGCCGCGCTCGCCCGCATAATCCGAGGCCTTTTTGTATATGCGCAACGTGAGGTCGCGCAGCTGTCGGCTCAGTGCGGGATCGATCAGCTTGCACATCTCTTCAAACGAAATGTTGATGTCGTGCCCGGTCGTCGCCTTCGTTGCCGGCGTGAAGATCGGCTCCGGCAGCTTGTCCGATTCCTTCAATCCCGTCGGCAGCGTGATCCCGCAAACCGTCCCGCTGGCTTTGTACTCTTTCCAACCCGAGCCCGAAAGATACCCGCGCGCAACGCATTCGACGGGAAACATCTCGGCGCGCATTACCATCATCGACCGTCCCCGAAGTTCGTCGGCATGGCTGCGAATCGCCGCCGGATACTGGTTCACATCGGCCGTCACAAAATGGTTGGGCACTACGTCTTTGAGGAAATCGAACCAGAACAGCGAAATCTGCGTCAGTACCCGCCCCTTGTGCGGGATGCCGGTCGCCAGCACGTAGTCGAAGGCCGATATGCGGTCGGTGGCCACAAACAGCAGATGGTCGGCGTCAAGGTTATAAACGTCGCGCACCTTACCGCTGGCGTGCAGCTCTAATTCGGGGTAGTCAGTGCGCAGCAGGACGGGATCTAATATTTGGGGGCTCATAGCTTAAATTCACCGGTAAAAAACTTCGCGTATTCTAGCTGTCGTTAAAGATTTGTCAACGCCTTCCATCACCGGCCTCAGTTTGGACCGAATGCCACTGCGCGGAAAACTGTTGACACCATCAGTGTAAGCTAGAAGCCCCGTCCAGCAATGCTTTTAGAGAGAGCAAGATGTGGAAAAACTGAGGAAGCCTCTGGAAAAAAAGGCAGCAGGTTTGTGATTGGAGAAAGCAAAAAGCTGCCGGTCTGTCAACGTCAAAAACGGATTGACAAGGGGCTTATCCTGAAACCACTTGGAGCGCGTTCGAGATGATTGACAAATACGCCGTACGACGCGCAGTTACGCCGCCCCAAACCTAACCGATACCAGCTTCGATATCCCCGGCTCCTGCATGGTCACACCATAGAGGACAGGCGCGATGCTCATCGTGCGCTTGCTGTGCGTGATCAGGATGAACTGCGTCTGCACGCTCATCTCGCGAACCAGTTCTGTAAACCGTGCGATGTTCGACTCGTCCAGCGGCGCGTCGACTTCATCGAGAATGCAGAACGGACTGGGCGTGTACTGGAAGATGCCAACCAGCAATGCCAGCGCGGTCAGCGCCTTTTCGCCGCCCGAGAGCAGCAGCACGTTCTGCAGCTTCTTTCCAGGAGGCGAAGCGACTACGTCGATGCCGCTTTCAGCGCTGTTTTCGATGTCCGTCAGCCGCATGAAGCCGCTTCCGCCGCCGAACAGCTTGCGGAACGTCCCCTGGAAATTTTCGTTGATCTTGTGGAACGCCTCTTCGAACTTCTGCCGCGAAACCTGGTCAATCTCCCGAATCGTAGCCGCCGTGTTCTCGATCGAATCGATCAGGTCTTTCCGCTGGGTCGCGAGAAACTCATGGCGCTCCGCGGTTTCTTTGTACTCTTCAAGAGCCATCATGTTGACCGGACCCATGGCATCGAGCCGCGCCCGCATCTCCCGATGCGCCTGATCTTCGGCGGCCAACTCGTCGCCAGTGACGAGCGAAATGCTGCTGTCAGTCATCAGCATCGCGCGTTCAATCCCCAGCTCGTTGAGACAAGTGTCGGCCAGATGCTGCAGATCCGATTGCAGCTTCGCCGCCGTTGCCGATAATTCCCCGCGCCGATCGCGCGCCAGATCGAGCTGCTGACGCGTGCCGCGAAGCAGTTCATCGATCTCAGCCAGACGGCCGCGCACTTGTTCTGACTCAAGCTGCAGTAGCCCTTCGCGTGCTTCTCCCGCATTGCGTTCGGCTTCGAACTGCAGCAGTTGTTCTGCCAGTTGCACGTTTTCGTTCTGGCGATCTGCAATCTCGGCGCTTGCCGCCTCCATTTGTGTCTGCAGAGTATTCGCCCGTTCCCGCATTTCCAGCACAAGCGCTTCGATCCTCTGCAGAAGGGTCGTCGCCGAACGATGGCGCTCTTCGAGCGTGGCCACGCGCGCGGCTCGCTGCGAGGTGCTTTCGGCGGCCGAATCCCGCTGGCTCCGCAGAACCGTCAGCCGGTCGTTGCCTGAGGCGAGTTGCGCTTCAAATTGCCCACGCGTTTGCTCGATGCTTTCCAGTTCGGCTCGCCGCGACGCGATCATGCTTTCCTGCTCTTGCCGTTCTGCCGCCAGCCGCTGCAGTTCGCGTTCGCTGATCCCGATCCGGTCCCGCACCCGCGACATCTCGTTTTCTAATTGCTGCAGCAGATGCCCCGATGTCATCGCCTGCTTGTCGGCTTCGCGCTTTTCGTCTTCCAGCCGCGCGAGCAGGGAAGTGTGCTCCTTGATTTCCCGCTCCAACCTGAGTGCCTGCAGTTCTTTTTCGCGGAGCGCCCGCTCCAGTTCCTCGAGCAGCCGCAGCACATCGCGCAACTCACGCTTCATCGAAAGCGGTCCCTCGCTGCGCTGCTTGCCGCCGGTGACGGTCACGTTGTGGAAGCATTCTCCCGTTTGCGCAAGAAAGAACGCGTCCGGGCTTGAAAGCGCGAGTTCGCGCGCAGCCGCCGGATCAGGCACGATGTAGCCGTTCCCCAGCTTCGGCAGAATCACTTCGAGCGATTTGCCGAATCCGTTGAGCACGCGAATCGAATTCTTCAGTGGGATCACCGTGTCATTCAGCGGAGCGTAGTGATGGCTCTCGTCCGCGACAAACGAAAACTTGGCCTGCGAATCTTCCGGATGCACGAGGAAGGTCGCGCGCCCATCGACGTCAGACCTCAGCAACCGCAACCCTTCATCGGCCGCGCCCCACGACTTGACCACCACATAGTTCAATTCGTCGCGCAGGAAGTCTTCGACCACATGCTCGTAGCGCGGCTCAACTTCGAGAAAATCCGCCAGCACGCCTGCAGGAGTGTTTCCACCCTGCATCGCCCCCGATTGAAACAGCCGCCGCACCGATTCGGTCGAATAACCATGCTCGGCGATGACCGCCTCAAGCGATCCCTTTTTGCCAAGCCCAGTCGCGTATTCCGAGCGTATGGAGTCGAGATACTTCTTGGTTTCGCTCTCGGTAGCCCGTTTGCTTTCGAGGGTCTCGCGCAGCGTCGCGATCTCCGATGCCAGCCCGTTTGCCCGCTGCGAAACGCTTTCGAATTCCAGCGTGATCTGGCCACGCTGTCCGCCAAAGGCTTCGGATTGCGAAGCCGCCGTCGCCATTTCAGACTGCAAGCGCTGTTCTTCGCGGCCAATGCCGGCGAGGCGTTCCTCGGATTGCGTCAGCTGATTGCGCAGGTTCGAAGCTGCGCCGACCGCCTCGAGAATAGCCGTGCGATGCGCTTCCTGTTCGCGCTCCAGCGTTGCAAGATCGGCGGATGCGCAAGCGGCTTCTTGCTGGCTCAGCGCCAGTTCCTGCTGAGCGGCGGCTAGATCGGCCGCCGCGGAATCGAGCACCTGCTGGTGACCATCGCGCTCTTCTTCAAGCGCGATCACCCGCGTTCGCGCCTGCCCCACTTCGGCCTCGGCAGAGGCCGTCCGCACCATCAGCTCAGCGCAGCGTTCTTCGTTGGTTCGCATGCGCGCTTTGCCGCGGTCGCCTTCGATGGCAATCTGGTTCAGTCGGTCGCGATTCTGCCGCGTCTCAGTCTCAATGGCGTATCCGCGTTGCGTCCGCTCTGACTGCTCGGCTTCCGCTTGCTGCACGCTCTCCGTTTGCACGCGAATTTCTTCCGCAAGCTGTTGGAGTTGCCCATCGAGCGCGCCGCTCTCCTGCTCCATCTGCGTGAACTTGCTGGCCAGAACGACGCGCAGCTTGGCGCGCATCTCATCCCGCAGCTTCGCGTAGCGCTCGGCCTTGCCTGCCTGGCGCTTCAGCGAGTTCATCTGGCGCGTCACTTCTTCGAAGATGTCGTTGATGCGATTCAGATTTGTCTTGGCGTCTTCCAGACGCGCCTCGGCCAGACGTTTTCTCGTCTTGAACTTCGTAATGCCGGCCGCTTCTTCAATGATGTTGCGGCGGTCCGTCGGACGGCTGCTCAGGATCTGCCCGATTCGTCCCTGTTCGATGAGTGCATAGGATTCCGGCCCGAGACCCGTGCCCATGAAAAGTTCCTGAATGTCGCGCAGGCGGCAGAGTTTTCCGTTAAGCAGATATTCGCTGTCGCCGCTGCGGAACAGACGCCGCGTAACCGAAATTTCTCCCGAGTGATGTTGCTGCTGATTGAATTTGCGTCGTCGAATCTTCAGCACAACCTGCGGCCCGTTTGCAACGGCAGCCGTGCCGTCCGACGCCTGCGATTCGTCAGTCGCGCCTGCCTGCGGTCCGGCCGCAGCCTCGCCCTCTATCTCTTCAGTTTTTCCCGGCTGCGCTTCTTCCACCGCGCGTTCGGTCTCGGCAGCCGCCTGGGCGCGTATCTCCGCCTCATCCCAATCACTATCGCTGGGCAGCTCGTCCTGGATCTCGATCTCGGTTGGAGCGTTCGTGTCGGGCCCGCCATAAATCTCGGGATCGATCAGCGTGAGCGAAACTTCGGCCATGCCGGTCGGATTACGGTCACGCGTGCCGGCAAAGATCACGTCTTCCATCCGCGATCCGCGCAAAGTCTTTGCTGACTGCTCGCCAAGCACCCATGAGATCGCATCGGCAATGTTCGACTTGCCGCATCCGTTTGGCCCGATGATTGCTGCTATGCCTTCGCCGTGAAACTTCAGTTCAGTGCGATCGCAAAACGATTTAAATCCGAGGATCTGCAGCTTTTTTAGTTTGAGCAAAAGTGACTCCTTCGTGGGCGGACACGGTGATCCGCGGACTCGGTTTGCGCTGGCTGGAGTGCTGCAAGCAGGAATCGGAAATTAACTTTACTTGTTAACTTCCGAGGTTCCTCGCTGATCGCATGATTGGATGCCTTCCCATGGAAGCAGGATCGTCACCCACGCTTTGACCAACTCTAACGGCGAACACCGGGACGGGTCAAGTGATAAAACACCACATATTGTGGTGCCAGTCCGGCGACCGCCTTTAGTTGCACATACACTGCAGCAAATTGCGCGCAACTTGCTGGTGAGGAAAAAGAAGGTGGGAAGACCGCGAGAGCATAGACACTGTACCGCCAGGCTAGGTGAGATTCAAGGGCCAGTTGGGCAGGCCGGAGTAGTATCGGCGGGAAAACCCATCATCACACTCGCATTGTTCGAGCATCACGGCAAGATTGCCGAGGGTATGAGATTCGTATCAGGTCATCGCTTTAGCGATGACGAAATGAGTGGCGCTTCCGGCGCTCGAGTTGCATGTCGATTCCCGTCCGCAATGCCGATGGATTGCGTGTCATAGCCGGCGAGCGCACCTTCTTCGTGACATCCTCGACTCGGCGAAAATCCAGCATTCTGCAATCCGATCGTGCCGCCCGGCTATTGATCGACGTGCTGTATCACTATCGCCAGGAGAGACGGTACCTCCTTCATGAGTTTGTGATTATGCCGGACCACCTCCACGTGCTGATCACCTTGGGTGCAGACATGACGGTGGAGAAAGCAGTTCAGCTGATTAAGGGCATTTTGCGTTTCGAGCGGGACGCGAACTGGGGTTCCGGGCCCCGGTCTGGCAGAAGGGGTTTTCGGAAATTCGGGTCAATGAGGCGGAGGCGTTGATGAGGATCACCGAATATATTCGTGCGAATCCGGTCAAACGCTTTTTGGCGATCGCGAATCAAGATTATCCGTATTCGTCGGCACATTCTGGATTTGCGCTGGATACGCCGCCGCAACGCCTAAAGGCGCTTTCAATCGGCGGTGCTTTCGGCATCGCTAAAGCGATGCCCTGATACGCAAACCCCTTTTGACAATGCCGAAGCCGATGTCCCTTAGACCCGGTTTGGAACGACGAACGCCAGCGGCAATTATTTCTTGCGCTCGATCAGATAGTGGGCCAGCTCTTTTAGCGTTGACGCGGCTTCGCCGTACGTTTCCAGTTGCAGGCAGCCTCGATCGATCAATGCGTCGGCCTTGCGGTTCGACTCCTCGATTCCAAACAATGCCGGATACGTAGTCTTCTCCGCAGCCGCGTCCTTGCCCGCGGTTTTGCCCAACTGCTCCGAGGTTTGGGTCAGATCCAGAATGTCGTCCACGATTTGAAACGCCAGGCCGATCGACTCACCATGGGTTCTGAGCCGGCCGATATCGGCGGAAGTCGCCCCAGCGTAGATTCCTCCGCTGACCACGCTGGCCGTGATCAGCGCCGCGGTCTTCGAGCGGTGAATGTATTCGAGTGTCGCGAGATCAGGTTTCTTGTGTTCGGATTCCAGATCCACCACCTGCCCTCCGATCATGCCATCGATGGTGCCGGTGGCGTGGGCGATTTCGCGGATGATCTCTACACGGGCTTCGGCTGAACACGTGAGTTGAGCCAGCACTTCGTAAGCCTGCGTTTGCAGCGCGTCTCCTGCAAGGATGGCGATGGCTTCACCGAACACTTTGTGGCACGTGGGTCGTCCGCGTCGCAGGTCATCATTGTCGAGCGCGGGCAGATCGTCGTGGATCAGCGAATAGGTGTGCAGCATTTCGAGGGCTGCCCCCACTTGCTCGATGCCCGTGGGAAGCGGCGCGGGCCGCGCAGCCGAGGGCGACGCCGCTCGGATCATGCGGCCCGCTTCCATGCACAGGATAGGGCGAAGCCGCTTTCCGCCAGCGAAAACGCTGTGTCGCATCGCCTGATGGATCGACGTCGGATGCTGGCTGCCCGCCGGCAACAGTTGTTCGAGGGCGGCGTCGGCGGCCTGTCGTCCCTGTTCGAGGACCTGTTTCAGCATGGCATCGCAGTATAACAAGCGGAATGGGAGGAATAAAAAAGGACGCTGGTGAGCGTCCCTTCCTACAATCATAGTTCGTTAGTTCAAAGTTCCCGAAGTCCTCTAGGCAAACGTCATGCTGCTGCGTGCTGCACTAGGCGGTGCAACAACGAGCGGACCACGTCGTCGTTGCGTGGCTCACAAATGTCAGACGCGCCCAGACTCATGGCCTCTGCCCATAATTTGTCATCGGCAAGACGATGAGTGCCGACAATGCAAAGATCGGGGAACTCACGATGCAGGTGTTCGACTTCACTCGGGCCGTATGTTTCCAGATCGAGCACCAGAGCTTCGGCCCTTTGTCCGGCAAGCGCAGGGCGGACTTCTTCATAGCTCCGCGCCCAGTAAACGGACTCAAAGTGTTTGGAGAGACTGACCGCCAGAGTTTGTGCAGTTCTGGGGTCATTCTGATAAATGACAACACAGAGTGGTTCCATACATTCCCCCTGACTACTCCGCAGTCATGCGGCGGCCTTGGCTGCGACAGCAAACAGCTAGCACAGGCGTTCTCAGTTTCCGAGCGCGGACAGCGTTACTTGCGCAACGCTTTCTCGGCCGGGGGCTCGAACGGTTCAGTTTGGAGCTTTCCGTTCTGTCTTAACAGAATCTCTACTTTCCCTTCCGCGTCTTCCAGTTGCTTCCGGCAGTTCGCGGAAAGTTGCATGCCTTCTTCAAAAAGCGTCAGAGACTTTTCCAGTGGAACCTCCCCTTTTTCCAGTTCCTGAACAATCTTCTCCAGACGCTCGAGGCAGTCTTCAAACTTTACCAATTCATTTGCTCCTGCACACTATTGTAATGCCGATTGCTGTTGAAATTGTCCAGCGAATTTTTCAATTTACATAATTTGTTGGGCAGATGTTTCAAAAGTGAACAATCGCAGGCGGCTACGAACCGAGAGCCTCCAACACATCGACCGCCGAAGCGTAACGCCCCAAAGGTGCGCTGATCTGCGCTCCCTGCACGCGGCCCCGGACTGCCCGCAGCATTTCGCGAGCGATCGCGACACCCTCCTCACGAGCCGCTTCCGGGCTCGGGGCACGGGTCATTCGGTTGAGAATCTCGTCGGGCACCGACACCCGCAATTCGTTCTTCATAAATTCGGCGTTGCGGGCGCTGACCAGCGGCCAGATTCCGGCAACCACCGGTATCCGGCAATGTTCGATCCGCTTAAGGAAGTTCTCGAGGAGTTGCAGGTCAAACACGGGCTGGGTAACGACATACTCCGCCCCCGCCTGCACCTTATATTCGAAGCGTGTGATCTCTTCGTCAAGGTTGGGTAACCCAGGATTTGCCCCGACGCCAATAACAAACCCCGTTCCCATCCCGATAGGATTGCCTCCGAGGTCGAGTCCCCGGTTGAGGTTGTGGACGATGTTGACCAGTCCAATGGAGTCGACGTCAAACACCGCCGTTGCGTCGGGATAGTTGCCCATCTTCGGCGGGTCACCCGTTATGCAAATCAGATTGCGGATTCCGGTGGCCGCCGCTCCGAGCAGGTCCGACTGAATGCCCAGGACGTTTCGATCACGGCAAGTGTAATGCAGGATGGCTTCGATTCCGACCGTCTGCTGCATCAGGAGAGACAGCGCCTGGTTGCTCATGCGGGCCGACGCTCGTGGGCTGTCGGGGATGTTGATCGCATCCACGCCCACCGATTTGACGAACTTTGCCCCTTCAATCTCTTTGCGGATGTCGATGCCTTTCGGGGGCACGATTTCGACCATGGTGATGAATTCGCCGGCAGCGATCTTTGCGCCGAGACGGGAACGCTCCGCGATCGGAGTGCTGGCTGGAGCTAAGGGCGCCGCGCCAGAATGAATCGCCTCCGTAACCGCGGTTTTGCCGCGCGCTTCGCCCACCCGCAGGGCCGACTTCATCGCGCGGATGTGATCGGGGGTGGTGCCGCAGCATCCACCAATAAGTTGAACGCCCGCAGCCACGAACTTTCGCGTGTAGCTCGCCATGTATTCAGGCGAGCAAAGATATATGTTGCGTCCTTCGACCGAGCGCGGCATGCCTGCGTTTGGCTGCGCCGCCAGCGGTAGGGAAGTCACCGCTCTTACGCGTTCGATGGCGTCGAGCATCGCAACCGGCCCAACGCTGCAGTTGATGCCGAGCACGTCGACCTTCCATTCCGTGAGGCGGGCGGCAAAGGCCTCGGCATCGGACCCGTCCAGGCAGTTGCCGTCTTCGTCGATGGTGACATGGGCTACGACCGGAATCTTTGGATTCACATCGCGGCAAGCCAAAACGGCCTGGTGCAATTCTTCAAGGTAGCCAAAGGTCTCGAGCATCAGTACATCGACGCCGCCCTCGACCAGAGCGGCAACCTGGTCGCGAAACGCGGTTCGGGCCTCTTCGAGCGAAGTCTTGCCCAGTGGTTCGATGCGGACTCCTAACGGGCCAATCGAGCCGGCAACCCAGAAATCGAAGCTCTTGGCTGCGTCGCGAGCGACCTGAGCGCCGGCGATATTGATATCGCGGACGCGGTCCGCCAGGCTATGGCGCGCCAGCCGGAAGCTATTGGCGCCAAACGTGTTGGTCTCGACGATCTCGGCCCCGGCATGGAGATAATCGTGGTGTATGGCGCGGATCAGTTCAGGCTGCGACAGGTTGAGCTCGTCATAGCAGCGGTTGATGAAGATGCCCTTCGCGTAAAGCAGCGTACCCATCGCCCCGTCACACAGGACAGGCGATCGCTTCAGATGTTCAATAAGATTTTCGGCCATCTACTTGAGAATACAAGAAGCAACAAGATGTCCGCATCTGAGGGAGGAATCGCGGGCGAACAGCGGCAAGCAACTGTCGTCATCAGTGGATCACAAACGTGCTCTTACTCGTTTGCTATAATCCTTTTCTTGCATCCAAGTGATTATCCCGCATGAAGTTGGAGTCCCAGGTTTGAAAAAAACCCTGATTCTTCTGTCATTCTTGCTGCCTGCCAGTTTGACGTGGCTGAGCTGCGGTGGCGCTTCCACCAGCACCGGCACGAAAACGAGCGGCCTTATGTATCGCGCCTTCATCACCAACAGCGCCAGCGCCGGCTCCGCGGCAGCAGGGGTATTCATTGTCGACGATGAAAACGACGTGCGCGGACCCACTGCTCCGATTTCCGCCGGCAACACGCCGACCATGATGGTGGTCGCCCCCAACCTGGCTCAGACCGTGGTCTTCAGCGGAAACGGCACGCAGTTTTCCGACAACCAGCTGAGCTTCATCAACAATGCCAGCGAATCGAACGCCGCCCACCTGACCTTGCCCGGCATGACGCAAAGCTTCGTCATTTCTCCGGACAGCTCCACCGTCTATATCGCCGTACCGACCGCGCCGGTCGTGGGGCAGTCTCCCGGGGTCGTAGACGTGGCTTCGATGGGTAGCGGGACCATAACAGGACAGGTTGCTGTTCCCTCGATCCAATATCTTTCGATCAATAACAGCGGAACCCGGCTTTTTGGCTTCAACAGCAACTCTGATGAAATCGCAGTGATCACGCCGTCGAATATTGGGATACCCGGCGCCGTCGTCGTAACTTACATCGGCGGGCCCGGCGTTTTCGATCGTCCGATTGCGGCCTTTTTCAGCAGCGACGACAGCACCGCCTACGTGCTGAGTTGTGGCGCCGAGTGCGGAGGAACACAAGCCAGCGTGCAGCAGTTTGATCTGACTACGAACACCCTCGTTGCCTCTGTCGCGCTGTGCGCCCCGGGTACCGCGCAGTGCGGCGGCACCGTGGCTCTGCTGAATGGGTCGACTATGTATGTAGCGGGAACACCATATTCCGCCGGAGTTCCGTCACAGCCCTGCACCGGCGAGGTGACTGCGGCAACGACATGCGGCCTGCTGAGCATTGTGAATCTCAGCACCATGACACTTGCCAACACTGCTCCGATCATCATCACCGACGGATATCACGATCGCATGGCTCTTGCCCAAAATGGACAGCTCTTCATCGGCTCCCGTACCTGCACCGAGATTGTCGCTCCCGTTCCGCCGCCGCAAGGAGCAGAGGTCCGCGGCTGTCTCTCCATATACAACACACTCGGCACCGCGGTCGGGAATGCCCCGGCCGGCGGTGTTCTCATTCCTCCCGCCAACGGGGACGTGACCGGCCTCCAGCCGATCGATACGCCGCGCGGCTACGAGGTCGCGGGCGAAGCGATCTATGTGATCCAGGGCGGCTCGCTTCACATCTACGACGTCACCATCGATGCTTTGGAGTACAACCACAACAATCCCAATAACCCAGGTGAGATATTCGCCTTCGTCGGCCAGTTCTACGACGTGAAGGCCGTCAACTTCTAGATGGTTAAAAGATAGCGTTCCCGCTTTGCGGGGAATCGAAGGCTACTTCGGCTCCAGCGTCATTTCGTGCCTGCGATGCTGCTCGACGGCAGCTTGCGAGAAGGGGAAGACGAATGTTGAGCCCCCGTACCACGCCGGCCACTGATCCATGTAATAGGGGCTGAGGAAGATTCCGCTTTCGCCGGTTACCAGATTCAACGTGCTTTCGTCAAAGTTCGCGAAGTTCCACGTCAGCCGTTCGGAAGGTCCATGTCCGCGTCCAACGGCCTTCACCGTGAAATTGCTGCCGCTTATCGGATGCAGCCCCGGGGCCGTGAAGCGGCCAATCAGTGGAAGCTGGCCGAGCACCAGGTGTTCGATCTCGACAGGATGATTCTTCCCCCACTTCCATTGATTAAGGTCAGCAGGAGCCAGCGAAATCTCGCCTGGGGCCGGATTTACAACGGATGCCGCTTGCCGAATCACTTTTTCTACCGCAGAGGTCAGCAAGCTTCCATAGTCCGAGTATCCAGGCGGCAGCCAGCGCTCTGGTTGCTTGGCCAGAACATTCTCAAGCCAGACCGACGACATCGACCACTGGTAGCTCTTCCAACTCAGCTGGCCATGATTGGGTCCATTTGGGGCGGAGCCTAGTTTAGGCTCCAGCAGCATTCGCACTAGTTGTCCACGCGCCTTCGTTTCAATTGTTGGAGCTGCCGAGTCCTCCGACATGCGCCCATCCCAGTCCCGCAAAATGTCCGCCGCCTGCTTTGCCCGGGTTGAGGCATTGGACGCGTGATCGATCGCATAGACAAACTTGTCGGCACAAAAGTGGTCGAAGGTCGACGATATATCCATTTGCAACGCCAACATGTCGGCGGGAGAGAACTTCTTGCCTGATTCGAGCACGCGATAAATACGAGCTGTGCGCCAAGGTGCTTCCCACTCGGTGCTGATTGAATACTTGTAGCCGTCGGGCGTGATGCGTCCGTTGGCGGTTGCCAGAATTCCTTCGGGCGGATCGTACGTGTGGGGCATGTCGTCGTACGGAATCCATCCCTTCCATTCGTGGGCGTCCTCGCTGCCGCTCACGGGCAGACTACCATCGCCCTCCGCGCGGATGGGCACGCGTCCAGTTGCCTGATAGCCAATATGACCATCGATGTCGGCGTACATCACGTTCTGTCCGGGCGCGACAAAATTCGAGAACGCTTTCCGAAACTCGTTCCAGTTCTGTGCCGAATCGACGTCGAAGAAAACCAGCCCCTCGCCGTCCTGCAACGTCCAGCGCAAGGCAATCTTGCGGGTTTCGCCGAGAAGCAGATCGGTGATGATGGGCCCGTGCCGTGTGATGATCACGTCGAAGGTCACGTCGGGTTTGCCTTTTACGTGAATGACTTCCTGGCGGAGCTGAGGTTCGATCCAGCCGGCGGGAGTTTTGTATTGGCCCTGCCCGTTGAACTCTTCGATGAATTCGTCTTCGACGGTGGGGCCAACATTGGTGAAGCCCCAGCCAACGCGCTGATTGTGGCCGACAATGACGAAGGGAACTCCAGGCAGCGTCACCCCAGCAACGTCGAAGGCGGGAGAGTCTGCGGTTGGCTTGCCGGTTGTCTTGAGGTGCGCTTCAAACCACAGATTCGGCATCTGGTGATCGAGGTGCATGTCATTCGAGAGCAGCGGCTTTCCCGAGATCGTGTGCTCACCGGAAACGACCCAGTTATTCGATCCGGGACGGAAGGAGTATGCCTCTTCGAGATCAAAGACGGAGGCGAGGGCGGAGGAGTCATCGGAAGGTAAGGCCGAGATCAGGTGTCGCGTGCTGCCCTGCGGCACAACCTCTTCGTCGTCATCGTCATTATCGTCGTCATCATGGACGGCGGGGGCTTCGTCAAGGCGGCGCACTTCAGTTGGCGGATGGTCGCGCCACGACGAATTCACGTACAAGTCGTCGGTCAATTCGGGTCCGAGCTTGGCCAGAATTTTTTCGCGCGTTAGCGGCGGCGGATTGCGGTAATGATTCAGATCCTGCACCATGCGCGCGCCCACGAGCAGCGAGTCGGTGATTGTCCATGGCCGCGGCGTGTATTTCATCAGGCGGAATTCGAGCGACAGCCGATTGCGATGCGAATCCAGAAAGGCGTTGACTCCACGAGCGTAAGCCTCGAAGAAAGCGCGGTCACGCGGGGAGAGAGTTTTCTCCGCCACTTCGGCCGCGACCCGCAAGCCGAGGATGCGTTCGCCGCGGTCCATTGGAATTGTCGCGTCGCCGATGACCTCTGAGAGCTCTCCACCGGCGGCGCGGCGCATCATGTCCATCTGCCACAAACGGTCTTGCGCGGTCACATAGCCCTGGGCAAAGAACAGGTCTTCGAACGTAGCGGCCTCAATCGTTGGGACGCCGTGTTCATCGCGGATGACACGCACTTTGGACGAAATGCCCGGCACCGAGACAGTGCCGTCGAGTTGCGGCAAGGCAGAATGAGCGATCGAGTAAAGCCACCAGAAAACGACGATCAGCACCACGAGCAGCAGGCAGGTCGCGTAATAAAGGACGCGGAGCGCTGGATGGCGACGACGCGCGTTGGAGGGCGGAATTCCCGGCAGGGAAGTGGTGGAAGACATAACTGAAAGATTGTAGGGGTGCGTGGTGTGTGTGACAACCGGGCGCTGCTAGCTTTGGGCGCCAAGGGCAGAACGCTTGTCGGCAAGGCGCACTCACCCGTCGTCACTCGCGGTTGGCTTAACCGGTGCTCCCCCAGTATCATGTTCGCAGTCTTTGGCGCGGATTATCCTCTGTTAGTTTGCCAATATGTTGCAGAAACGAATCGACGATCAATTAACCATCTCGCGCGAGAACATGCGCGAAGCCGAGGGCATTTTCCTTCAGCATTTGAAGCGCGTCGGCTTGAAACAGACCGAACAGCGCAACGCGATTTTGCGCACCTTCCTCGAAACGCGTGAACATCTCTCCATCGACGAACTGCACCGCTTGGTGAAGAAAACCGATCCGCGCATCGGTTTCACAACCGTTTACAGGACATTGAAACTGCTGGCGGGTTGCGGACTGGCCAGCGAAGTCGCTTTTCACGACGGCATCGCGCGCTACGAGCACCAGTACAACCGGCGCAGTCATCATCACATGGTCTGTACCGAATGCGGCGCTTCGGTCGAGTTTTTTTCCGAGAAGGTCGGAGAAATTGAGCAGGAGATTGGTCGCAAACACCACTACGTAACCACTCGCCACACCTTTCAGATTTATGGTGTTTGCGAAGAATGCCAAAAAAAGCGGAATGGACGCCGAATTGTCTAGCCCCGCGGATGGCGCGGCGCAACCGTCGATGATCTGTCCCCACTGCGCGGCGGAGATGCCGGCGCACGCTGCGTTCTGTCCGAGGTGCGGATGGTCGATGACGCCGATTCCTGCCGCCGACCGCGCCGTTGCGGCGCTCGCGTATCTTACGTTTGTTGCCGGCGCCGTGGTCTTGTTTCTGCCCGGATTTCGCAGCGCACGGTTTGTCCGCTTTCATGCGTGGCAAAGTGTTTTGCTTTGGGGAACATTTCTTGTTTTGACCATGGTTGCGCTCTTGCTCTCAAACGTTGCCGAGGCGATGGTGTTTCTTCTGTTTGGAATTTTGGCTCTTCTGGCGATGTTGTTTTTGTGGATCGTTCTCTCGCTCAAGGCGTGGCAGGGAGAGCGTTTTGAATTGCCGCTGTTCGGCGCGCTAGCGGCAAGGATGAAGTAAAGAGCGTCACGCGTTCGTCGGCACGCGTCAGGAAATATGGAATCAAGCACGTGCGGGCGCCCCGGAGATCTGGCAGTTAGACATTCCAGTCTTCATCGTTCAGAATAATACGTTCACTTGGCAGCGCGCTTTATACTGCACGTGGCACCTTGCATTCCGGCAATCCAGGAGAATTCATTGACCCAGCTTCAGCGCGTTAAGATCAGCGCTCTTGGCACCTACGTTCCGCCTCGCCTTCTGACCAACGCCGACCTCGAAAAACTTGTCGAGACAAATAATGAATGGATCATGAGCCGCGTCGGCATCCGCGAGCGGCACATCGTGGACAAAGGGGTTGCCACCAGCGATCTTGCGGCTGAAGCGGCCAAAAAGGCTCTTTGCCAACGCGGCATTCCGGCAAGCGACCTGGACGCAATCATTGTGGCGACGGTAACTCCTGACATGTTGTTTCCGGCCACCGCCTGTCTGGTGCAGCACAAGCTGGGCGCGCAAAAAGTTTGGGGTTTCGATCTCTCGGCCGGTTGTTCGCAATTCGTATACGCGTTGCAGGTGGGCGCGCAGTTTGTGCAGAGTGGTGCGCATAAGAAAGTCATGGTCATTGGCGCCGATGTGATGTCGTCGATCATCGACTATACCGATCGCGCAACCTGCGTCATCTTCGGCGACGGAGCAGGCGCGGTGATCGTAGAAGCAGTGGATAAAGCCGAGGACGATTCGCTCGGCCTGATCGACTTTCTGCATGAAGTGGACGGCGCCGGAGGAGTTTCGTTGTACATGCCCGGCGGCGGAAGTCTGAATCCCCCTTCGCACGAAACGGTGGATAAGAAGATGCATTACGTCCATCAGGACGGGCAGGCGGTCTTCAAGTACGCGGTTCGAAAGATGGCGGAGGTTTGCGACGAACTTCTGAAACGCAATGGCCTGACGGGGAAAGATATCGATCTTTTCATTCCGCACCAGGCGAACCTGCGCATCATCAACGCTACCGCCGATCGCGTGAAGCTGCGGCCGGAGAGCGTGGTCATCAATATCGACCGCTATGGCAACACGACCGGAGCCACGATTCCGCTGGCGATGGAGACGGCACTCGAGGAAGGCAAACTCAAGAAGGGAAGCCTGGTGTTGTTGGCCGCGGTCGGCGCCGGATTTACGACGGGCGCGACTCTGCTGCGTTGGGCGTACTAGAGTGCAGCCCGAGAAGAGAGAGCCGCTTGTACGCGATCAGGCGTGAATGGCACTTCCCGGATTCGCGCACCCGTCGCATCGAAAATCGCGTTTCCGATCGCTGCCGCAGCTAACGTGATTGCCGTCTCTCCCGCGCCGGTGGCTTGCGCTTCAGGGCGGTCGATCAAAACGCTCTCGATAACTGGCAACTCGATTCCAAGCGACAGTGTGTTGTAAGTCCGCCAGTCGATCGAAGTCATCTTATGATCGTCCCATGTAATTTTCTCGCCGAGTGCGCGGCTCATTCCTTGCAATACTCCGCCCTCAATCTGATTACGCAAGCCCTCGGGGTTAGAAATGGGGCCGCAATCGAGCGCGACGACGAACCGTCTAGGCTGCACTCGACCGGTGGACTGATCTACTTCCACTTCGGCAACAACGGCAGCGTACCCGTTATCGCCCTCGTAGGCCACGCAAGCGATACCGCGTCCGGCAAGGGTGCCGACGCGCGCCCCGCCCGATTTGGGCGAAGGACGATCATCCCAGTTCGCGCCTTTGGCTGCGGCCTTCAGCACATCGATGATCCGCGCCTCCCGCAGATGCCGTAGTCGATATGCGACCGGGTCGGCCTTGACCGAGGCGCTGATCTCGTCCATGCAACATTCGTGCGCGAAGGTGTTTTGCAGGCGCAATGGCGATCGCAGAGGGCCGGTGAAGAAAGGCGACTGCACAGCATGGGTCAGCACCCTCTCACCGCGGATGGTGCCGGTTCCGCCACACTGTCCGTTGACGCATCCTGTCACATAGGGTGGGACAGCGTTGCTGCCGTTGCGTAGCTCCCCGTTGGGCTGCGCGGCGGCCCGCGGAGTAACGGTTTCAGGATCGAATCCCGCCAGCATGCCCGTGATTACATTACCCGGTCTTTCGTAGCCCGGTCTCCCGCCGAGCGATACCGACCACGTTTCACAGTCCCATGCGTAAATCGCGCCGCTCGCGTTGACTCCCACGCGCTGCTCGATCACGCAGGCCGAGCCGTAATTTTCGGAAATGAACTCATCCTTTCGCGTCAGTTGCACGCGCACTGGTTTGTGCACGGCCTGTGACAGCAGCGCCGCATCATAGGAAACCGTATCCGCCGCATTCAGTCCGTAACAGCCCGCGCCTCGAACAAAGACCACGCGGACGCTGTCGAGCGGCAATCCCGTAAGTGCTGACACTCCATGTTGCGTCGGATAGACGGACTGGGTTGCCGACCAAACCGTTGCGCGATCCGCTCCAACGTCGGCCACCGCGCAGGAAGAGCCAATAGAACCGTGTGCCTGATAAGGGTGTAGATATCTGGCTTTCAACACTCGCGAAGCAGACTTCAGCTTGTCATCTACGTCGTTGGAATCTACGAGCATTGAATCGCGTGACGGCTGTTTCCGGATGTACTCGTAGAATTCTTCTTGTCTTGGCAGCGCGGAGCCCGGCTTCCATGCGACCTTCAATTCCTCTGCTGCTTGAGCCGCTTGCCACTGTTTCTCCGCGACGACACCGATGAAGTTTTTGCGCACGACCACTTTGATCAACCCGGGAATATGCTGCACTGATTTCTCGTCCACGCTCGCAACAGTTGCCCCTATTTCCGGAGGGCGCACAACTCGACCGTGAACCATCCCCGGAACGTGCACGTTATGAACGAATTCGAAGGTGCCCGTCATGAGCGCAACTCTGTCCAGCGATGGAACAGGTTTTCCCAACACCTTCCATTCGCTTGGCGATCTGCGTTTCGCAGTAGGGCTCACCTTGATATCGAAATGCCTCCCCCCGATCAGCGCGCCGTAGCTTACGTGGCGTCCGTCTTTGGCGCTGATGACGCCGTTCTCGATCGCAAGTTGATTTGCGGGAACGCCGAATCTCTGCATCGCCATTCCAAGGAGAGCCTCACGCGCAGTTGCCGCCGCCTGCGCCAGATTGCGCGTATTGAAATTGATCGGCGTCGACTGGCTTCCGGAAGTGGTTCCCTGATCCGGCGTTAAAGACGTATCGCACTGAATCAATTTCACCTTACTGACGGGCAAGCAAAGTTCTTCAGCGACCAGCTGTGTCTGCGCGGTATACATGCCTTGCCCGAAGTCGCATTTTCCCGTATATGCGGTGACTGTGCCGTCCGAGGCGACCGCAAGCCATGAGTCCAATTTCTCTGGATCAATATGCGATAGATGTGTGTCGAAGGGCCCCTGCGCGGCGGCGAATGGTTCCACGAACGCCGTCGCGCTGAAGCAAACCACCAGTGCGCCAGAAGCCTTGATAAAGTCGCGACGTGAGACCTCCGTTTTCATGCGTTCCTATCTTGATAGTGCTTGATGGCGCGCATCATCCGCGTATGTGTAAAGCAGCGGCATAACACATTCGACATTGCTTCCCGGATCTGCTTGTCTGAGGCCTTCGGATTTTCGTCCAACAGCGCCTTTGCTGTGAGGATCACCCCGCTGAGGCAGAAGCCGCATTGGGCTGCCTCCTCATCGATGAACGCCTGCTGAATCGGATGCGGTCGTTCCGGAGTGCCCAATCCCTCGAGCGTTGTGACCTCGTCCTGTTTGACCTCGCCGACCGACATCACACAGGAACGCACCGCCCGACCCCGGATCATGACCGTGCAGGCTCCGCACTGCGCGAGGCCGCAGCCGAATTTAGGTCCACGCAACTGCAGTTCGTCGCTGAGTACATAGAGGAGCGGGGTTTGCGGGTCGACGTCCACCGCGTGAACCTGACCGTTTACCTTCAGAGAAATAACGGACATTCTCACCCTCTAACATCTCAGATGACAGAAGCTGACAACGAGTTCCTGAGCTAACTCGCAAATCCAGACATTCTATTCGATGGTCCGGCAGACGCTTGATTGAAAGTTGACAGTGCGATGAGTCGATACCTTCGTGTGCGGCGCCCAGCCCTCAAATCTTGAGGCCAAATCGAGCGGCCATTTCCCTTTGCCCGACACGTGTGACACGCAGGGCGCGACTGTCGAGATCCTGGAGTATCCATTTTCTTTGTAACGCAATTTTCAGAAACGCGGCTGCCAGCGCTCCACCCAGGTGGGGCCTTCGCTCACTCCAGTCCACACAAGCGTACGCGAATCGGCGTCGCAGCCTCCGGATGGTTTCGATCTCAATGCCCAAAGCCGCAAACGCCTTGGTTCCGATTGGTGTGAGGTCACACTCACCAAGGCCCATCGTTAAGTCGGTTGATGTCGGATCGCCTGACAGCCAACCCAAGCTTTGGAAACAGTCATGCAGCGAGACGCCGAGTGTACCAGCAATGTGATCGTAGCAAGTTCGCGCGGCGCGCAGCCGGTTGGGTGTACTCGGCTCGAACGCCGGCCGGGAGGCGCCGGCCAGCACGCTCAAAGCTTCGAGAGCTCCAGCCACATTGTTCCTTCCAGACTGTAGTAGCGATGTTTTCCCTGGGCGATAACTTTCACCAATCGTTCGGTCTTCAACCGCTGCAGATGGATGCTGGCGGTGGAGGCTGTTACGTTCGCGACCGCCGCAAGCTTGGTGCTGGTTCGCGCACGGCCATCCACCAGGCAATAGAGCATGCGGGCACGTGCGGGTTCACCGATGGCGGCTGCAATTCTGGAGACCGCGGCGTCAGCAAAGGGCTCAACATTCATTATTTGATGATAGACGAAGCATTGATGTCGGACAATCGGCATACTGATATTCATCGTGACGAGTTTTTCATGCTCCGTCGTATACGCCATTGCGTCGAGTGCCCGAAATGCCTTACTCGATATCTGATTGGTTTCAGCCCTTACCGTAACGGATCGCGCCTCGTGCCGCTGATTGACGGAACTGAAGAGGAATGGATTCTGTGCTGTTCGTGCCGTCGGCCGCCCACTTCCAGTCGATGGAAGTGGGCCGAGTTGAAGATCTACACGGTTTCCAATCGAGCTTATGGCAGGGGTTATGGTTCCCCCGAAGAGATCGTGCTGCAGACTCCCATCCGGCCGGCAATGCGCAGTAATGCCTGATAATCGACACAGCGTTGGCGTCGACTTTGTTCCAGGCGAGCCGTAACCGAACATCAAGTGCGAGCAACGGGCTCGACGGGACGGCGAGTTTCAAGAGTTTCCGGGCGCTTATGGGTACGCCACTTTAAGAAACTATCCATGTAGGTATAGAACACAGGCGTAATGTAAAGCGTTACAACTTGCGCGAAGAGCAGGCCGCCGACCACACAAAGGCCAAGCGGGCGGCGGGCGTCGGCGTCGGCCCCAAAACCGATGGCGATGGGCAACGTGCCTATGATCGTGCAGGCGCTGGTCATCATGATCGGGCGGAAGCGAATCATGGAGCCCTGGTAGGCGGACTCGCTGGCCGTGTAATCCCCCTTGCGCTCAAGGTCCAAAGCGAAATCGACCATCATAATTGCGTTCTTCTTGACGATGCCGATGAGCATGATCAAGCCGACGAACCCATAGATATCGAGTTGCTCGTGGAATAGGGAGAGCGTAACCAAACCCCCGAAAGCTGCAGCCGGCAGCCCCGTCAGAATCGTGATGGGGTGAATATAGCTCTCATAGAGAATACCCAGCACGATATAAATGATCACCACTGTCATGATCAGCAGAATGCCCTGACCACCGATCGATTGCTGGAATGCCTGGGCGGTGCCTTGGAAGCTGGTATTGATTGAAATGGGCAGCATGGAATTAGCCAAATTCTGCACGTCACTCACCGCTTGGCCAAGCGCCACTCCGGGCGCCAGGTCGAATGAGATCGTAACTGACGGAAGTTGCCCAGTGTGGTTGATGGTGAGGGGGCCGACGCCAGTGGTGAATTTCGAGACGGCCGCGAGCGGAACGAGTTGGCCGGAGGAAGAGCGAATATAAAGCTCCGAGAGCATGTCGGGATCGCTCTGGAACCGATTCTCTACCTGGAGAACGACCCAGTATTCGTTATTCGAAGTGTAGATGGGCGAAACCAGCCGTTGGCCGTAGGCGCTGTAGAGTGCGTCTTCGACTTGCTGCGGCGTCACTCCCAGAGCAGAGGCTTTGTCGCGGTCGACCACGACATTTGCCTGAGGATTCTTGATCTGCAGATCGCTGGCGACGTGGGCCACACTCGGCAGCGTCTTCATTTTTATTTCGAGCAACTGCGCGTACTTATAGAGCTGGTCCGTTGCCGGACTCGACAGCGTGAATTGATACAGGCTCTTGCTGGAAAGGCCGCCGATGCGAATTGCCGGCGGATTCTGGAGAAAGACTCGCATCCCCGCGACCCTGTCCAGCTTTGGTTGCAACCCGTGGATCACGTCGTCGATGGTCATGTGACGTTCGAAGAGCGGACGAACGTACTGAAGCGCAGTCGCAGCGACAGAAACATGACCGTAGCGGGCAATCAAACGATCGTAAGCCGGACTATCGGTCCAGGGACGGTCGGAACGATTCTTCAGATGGAGAAAAGCGTAGCCATTGTTTAGGCCAGAGCTGTTCGAATCGGCGACGCCCGAATAGAACTGAACGACATTTGGGTCGGCCTGAAGTATACGATTGATGGCTTCCTGGTGAGCTTTCATCGCGTCGAAGGAAATGCCCTGATTGGCTTCGGTTGAGACGGCAATCTGCGCGGTGTCCTCTTCTGGCAGAAAGCCTTTCGGAATTACCCAAAACTCCCATGCAGTCCCCACCAGGATGAGAAAACCGAAAATCATTACCAGCACGCGATGCTGCATCGCCCGGCGAAGACTCCATCCGTACCAGCGGAGCGACGTATCGAGGATGTTTTCCAACTTGCGGTAGATCCATCCGTGCTTATTTTCGTGTTCGGGACGCAGATAGTATCTGCAGAGCATCGGCGTCAGAGTGACAGAAACGAAGCCGGAAACCAGAACGGCGGAAATGATGACGACGGCAAATTCGTGGAGCAAGCGGCCCAGGACGCCAGACATGAAGAAGACCGGCAGAAAAACAGCAGCGAGCGACAACGTCATGGAGAGGATGGTGAAGCTGACTTCCCTCGAACCGTCGAGCGCGGCCTCAAACGCTCCTTTGTCCATCTCCTGGTGGCGCACGATGTTTTCGAGCATAACGATGGCGTCGTCGACGACGAAGCCTACCGAGAGTGTCAGTGCCAACAGCGATAAATTGTCGACCGTGTAGCCGAGCAGGTACATGACCGCGAACGTACCCATGATCGACATTGGAAGAGCCAGGCTGGGGATAATGGTGGCGGATGCGTTGCGTAGAAAAAGAAAGATGACAAGAATAACTAGAAAAATGGCTAGCAGGAGAGTGAATTTGACATCATTAACCGAGTCGCGGATCGGAACGGAGTGATCGTATTCGACCGAGAGATTTATGGACGGAGGCACCACCGCGTAGAAGTGCGGGATGAGCTTGCGAATGTTATTGACGATCTCGATCGTGTTGGTGCCGGGCTGGCGCTGAACGGCCAGCATAATGCCTGGGATATTGTTGATCCAGTCTGCGACGTACAGATCTTGAATTCCGTCGTTGACCGTAGCGATCTGATCCAGCCGGACCGGGGCTCCGTTGCGGTACGCCACGATGAGCGGTCGGTAGACCATGGCGTCGGAAAGCTGCCCGTTAGACTCGACGTTATAAGCCTTGTGAGCGCCGTTCAGCGTGCCCATCGGCATATTGACGTTGGCATTTTGAATCGCCTGCTCTACTTCGTTGATACCGATCTGCCGGCTGGCGAGAGCTTCCGGGTTCAGTTGCACGCGCACCGCGTACTTGGCCGAACCGCTGACGTTGACCTCGGCCACCCCGGGCACCATCGAAATCTGCTCGGCAAGCAGATTTTCGGCATACTTATCGACTTCGTAGAGCGGCAGTGTGGGTGAGGTAACAGCCAACAGAAAGATAGCCTGATCTGCGGGATTCACCTTTCGAAAGGTCGGGGGCGAAGGCAGGTTGGGTGGAAGCTGATTAACGGCTGCCGAGATTGCGCTCTGGACATCGAGCGCGGCGGAATCTATGTTACGGCTCAGATTGAACTGCAGAGTTATTTCGATGTTGCCGAGCGAACTGGTCGAGGTCATCGAATCCAGACCGGCAATGGTAGTGAACTGTTTTTCCAGCGGGGTCGCTACTGAGGAAGCCATCGTTTCCGGGCTGGCGCCCGGAAGGCCGGCATATACCTGAATGGTCGGAAAATCAACGTTGGGCAAATCACTGACGGCCAAGTCGCGATAGCCCAGAATGCCAAAGAGAAGAATGGCCAGCATCACGAGGCTGGTCATGACCGGCCGGCGAATAAAAGGCTCGCAGAGATTCATCGGATTGATTCCAGCCCTGTCACAGTCCCTTGGTGAAATATACTTTCGTCCCTGGAATCAGACGCACTTGCCCGTCGGTGACCACGGTTTCTCCGGGTGAAAGCCCCTGCAAAACTTCCGTTTCGTTATTTACTGTTTGCCCCACATTCACTTGCCGGACATCAACCGTCATATCCGGCTTTGTAACGAAGACATAATCACCCTGCTGTCCCGCCTGAACCGCCTGCGAAGGAACCACCAGCACGTTCTGTTGCTCGCCCAGCCGCAGCAGGACATTGGAAAACTGGCCGGGCCAAAGATGCTGATCGCTGTTGGGAAATGACGCTTTAAGAGCGATGGTACCCGTCGTCGGATCCACCGTGTTATCGACGAATGTCAGAATTCCGGTCTCTGGCCTGGAATCGCCAGTTGGGGTGGCCTGAACCGGCAAGCGAGAACGGGTCATGAGCTTCTTGACCGATTCGAGATACTGCTGCGGAACGGAGAAATTGACGTAGATCGGGGAAATCTGGTTGATCACCACAAGCACCGGAACGTCGTTGGCCTTTACTGCTGCCCCCGGATAGACAAGCTGGGCCCCGGCGACGCCGCTGATTGGGGCATAAATGGAGCAATAGGAAAGCTGAATTTTGGCAGTCTGGATGGCGGCCTCATCGACGTTGACAGTGGCTGCAGCGGCCGTTGAGGTTGCCAGATATTGGTCATACTGCTCTTTCGAAACGATGCCTTGTTTGTAGAGCCCTTCGTAGCGCGCGAGTTCCGCTTGGTCGAGTTGGGCCTGGGCTTTGTCCCTGGCGAGCGCCGCGTTGGACTGATCAAGAGCCGCGAGAAAAGGGCTCTTGTCGAGCGTGAGCAGCAGATCGCCTTGACGAACGAACTGACCTTGCTGGTAATTCACTTCCTTGACGATACCGGCTACTTGCGATTCCACCGAGACGGTCTTGAACGCCTGGCCGGCGCCGATGGCGTGTAATTGCACCGGAATCGTGCTCCGTTCGACTTGGGCGACTGTGACCGGCACGGCGGAGGTATCGCGCGGTCTCTCAATCGCGCCGCTGCCGCGCGATGCCTGCGCGGAGCTGGCGCTATCTCCACATCCCGCCAGTATCAGCACAGACAACAATGATGCAAATCCGAGGATCTTAAGAACCGTGGTCATGGTCTCCAGTTTTCAACTCTTCAAGGTTAGACATCCATGCAAGCATACGGTGAGCATGGAACGAATCGAATTTGCGTGTAAATTCAACCACCAGAGGGACTATGGATGGCATAAAACCTCTCGGCAGCGCTAATGGGCCGAAGAGGGAATACTCGAGACGAAAATATGGCGGAGAGGGTGGGATTTGAACCCACGATACCCGTTAAGGTATGTCCGCTTTCGAGGCGGATCGTTTCAACCGCTCACGCACCTCTCCGAAACATCAGTTGTCGTCGACAGCCAGCACTTGGTACTGGAAAACCGACCCCTGGCTTAGCGGCGCTTCCGAAAAAACTCCTGCACCATCTCCGCCGAACGTCCCGCCAGTACCCCACCCCGTATCTCCATGTGGCGATTTAGACCGGGGTGATTCACTACCTGCAATACAGAGTGAACGGCGCCTGCCTTCGGATCGTCAGCCCCATACACCAAGCGGCGCACCCGCGCATGAATGGCCGCTCCCGCGCACATGGCGCACGGTTCAATTGTAGCAAACAGTTCACAGCCGCTGAGCCGGTGATTACCGATGCATCGTGCCGCCTCGCGCAACGCCACGATTTCAGCATGCGCCGTAGGATCGTCGTCCACGATATTGCGATTCCATCCTCGACCTACCACTCGGCCGTCCCACACCACCACCGCCCCCACTGGAACTTCCTCGGCTTCCAGCGCGCGTTGAGCGCAACGAAGCGCTTCCTCCATCCATAACTCGTCGGAGGCGAGGTGCGCAGAAACACCCTCCGAAGTGACGTCTGAAGCGCGTTTGCCGGAAAAGAACATCCGTTCGTTCGCCTTTGCCAAAACAGCCCAACCCATTCTAGCGGTTCGATGGTTACCTTCGGTGTGGGAAGTTCCGTTCTCATGTCACGAGTGCATTGTTCTGCGCAATTCCGCGCAGGGGGTCATATCTGATCTTGACATATATGTAAGTGTCTTTATTGTCTTACCATTAGACAGACTTCTTTAATTGGCGCTCGATGCCAAAATGGCACCGCGCTTGCACTTTGCAACCACGGTAGGTGGCCCCGTCTCCCTCCGGAGCCCGTCGATATCCGCTCATTGATATCAGCCTGACCTATCAGCACTCCTCAAAGGAGGGTGGATCACCGTGAAAATTGTGAATAGAGTTTCTATTGCCGCCGTTTTGGCGCTGTTGCTTTCGGGCTTCGCATGTGCCCAGGCTGTTTTCAGCGCCGTCAAGGTGCCAGGATCAAGCCCCAATACCGTCATTTCCATCAACAATAGCGGCCAGGTCGTCGTCAACACCGGCACTACCACTTCGAATCAGATTTCAATCTGGAACCGCATTAACGGATCTCAGACGCTCGGCCTGATCGGAACTAACAGTGTCGGCGTCGCCATCAACAGCTCGAGCGATGTCGTTGGTGCCGGCAATCCTGGCGGGTCTACCGACCTGCAAGCGTTTTTCTGGCAGCCGTCCGAGGGGGGGCAGTGGATCGGCTTCCTCGGTGGTGAAATGAGTGCTGCCAAGGGAATCAATGACGAAGGCGCAATCGTGGGCCTGTCTTACACATCCGCCAATACCCAGCACGCGTTTCTCTGGACGCTCGCCGACGGCATGCAGGATCTGACGCCAGATCTGACCAGCATCGGCGGAGCTACCGCGGAAGCCGTCAATTCCTCGAACCAGGTCGTTGGATACTATTTTCCGAACGGCAGCTCTCAAACACTCGGCTTTACCTGGACGCAAGCCGGAGGTTTTCAGAATCTGGGCGCGAGCGGCACGCTCGCATTTGCAATCAATGCCTCTGGAACGGTGGTTGGGCAATCGCCCTCAGCCAGCGGACAAAAACACGCGTTTTCATGGACTCAAACCGGAGGTCTCCAGGACCTTGGAACTCTCGGAGGCACCGTAAGCTCTGCTCTCGGTATCAACACCCAGGGATGGATTGTCGGTACCTCGCTGACGACGTTGACGAATGGATTGCTGCACGGCTTCTTATGGACTCCGTCGGCAGGTATGCAGGATTTCTCCTCGGCGGCCGGCTTGTCTCCCAGTTTGCAAGCCTACTCGGTGCGGGTGAACGACTTCGGAGTGATCGCACTCTCAACCAACAAAGGAGGCTATCTTCTGGTTCCGAAGATCACGGCAAAGTTCAAATCCTCCGCGAATCCGTCGGTACTTGGTCAGCCGGTGACGTTTACCGCGACTTTCACGTCGATTGCCGGACCACCTCCCGATGGCGATACCGTGCAGTTTACGGCCGCCGGATATGTGCTGGGGAGTGCCACCATTCAAGGCGGTGTCGCACAGTTCACAACCTCGGCGATTCCCATAGGAACGCATGCGGTCACCGCGAACTTCAGCGGCGACGCGAATTATCTTCCCACGAAGTACAACGCTCTCACCCAGGTAGTCAACCAGTAGCGAGATCGGCAACGACTGTCGAGGCAACTCCAAAAACCCGCACCTTTCTTTTGGGGCTGCCTCGACGCTGCTTTCATTTCAGTTTTCCGGTAATCATCTCGTGTGATCTATCTCACATCACGCTGTTTCCTAGCAGTGTTATGCTAGACGCGTTATGGGCATGACGGAAATCTTGCGGAAGGTCTTTCTGGTTGACCTGATCCAGGGACTAAGCGTGACGTTTCGCTATCAGGATCCCAAGGAGATCTATACCGAGCAGTATCCACTGGAGCGCCCGCAGGTCGCCGAGCGTTACCGTGGCGCGCCCCGCCTGAATGTCAATCCCGACACGGGCGAAAGTCTTTGCATCTCCTGCGACCTGTGCGCTCTGGCGTGCCCGGAAAACCTGATCGTCGTCACCAGCGAGCGCAATGAAAAGACGCGCCGCAAAGAACTTGTTAACTTCACTTACGACCTGAGCCGCTGCATGTTCTGCGGGCTTTGCGAAGATGCTTGTCCCACCGATGCCCTCGAACTCACGCAGGATTTCGAACTTGCCAGCTATTCGCGCGAAGGCATGATCTGGGATCGCCAAGCGCTGGAAAAAGGCCCGCAGCCCACGGTCTACAAAAAGTAGCCACGCCCCCGGCGCTCAATCGCGCAGAGGCGCGTGCGCGTCGCAATCCCACCTTCCAAGCAAAAAGGGATGTTCTACGAATTCTCTTCGGCGTAAGCCGGCTGCACACGGGAGTGTGTTCGAACGATAACCAACCCCACCACGACAGCGCTCATCAGCATGATTACCCTAATATATAAACCAGCATGAAATGCCTGGTCGCCAAAAGCAGTTCGCAGCAGCCCGGAAGTCGCGCTCACCGTGCATAGTCCGAAGTAGGACTTCTCCAGCCATCCGAGCGAAATGACGAATAGCCACAACAGGATCGAAGAAACGACAACGAAGATTCCGCAGAGGATCCATGTTCCTGTCGAAACTGCAGATGGTAGCCAGATGCCCGCTGCAGGGTTGATGCGAATCGTCTGCCGGACAGCGATTAGCAGGAAGACCACGGAATGCACCAGAGCGACGATGGCCCGCTTGCGGTTAGTCAGAATGGAAAATCCGCCCATAACTTAAGCCCACTGCTCGATGAGCTTACTGTAGCGAAAGCGGCGAACGTAACTCTGTGATCCCGATCACGCATGATAGGTGAAGACGCGGAGACTTGCCGGGCGAGAGCACATCCTTCTGGTCCGAACACCTGGAGACGTGGAGATCCAACCCGCGCCGTGCGAAGGGACATGTACCTCCGATTGCATCTGCATGACTCGTTTCATTTTGACGCGAGCTAGGTGTTCGGGCAGAATTGCGAATATATCCGCGTGCTCAAAAGCTAAATTCACAACCTGGAGAGGAACATTTATGAAGCAAGTATTTGCAGTTGCTGTGCTGTCTGTGTGTCTATCGTTTGTTGCGGGAGTTGCGGTTGCCGACAAGGTTCATGACTGGCATGATCTGGATGCGGCTCATAGTCACACGCAACAGGCGATCGCTGATATGGACCGGGCCCGTGCCGCCAACCACTACGATATGGCTGGACATGGCGCGAAAGCCGAACAACATCTGCGGGCAGCGGAGCGCGAGTTGCAAGACGCGGTCGAAGCAGCCAGGGCAGCCCGATAGTCGTTAGATACTGTGTCGCAAAGGGGCGCGGCGAAATTCCGCCCCCTTTTTTTTCACTGCAACTGGCCCGGCAGACTGCGGCTCTATACTCTACCGACTACGCTTCAACCGAGACAGGCGACTGCACAAGCAGGGAACCGGAGGTGAGATTCGCGCTGCCCAATGCGAACTGCTGAAGTTGTTGCTCCAATGTCGCGTAGGCCTGTTGTGCGCCGGTCAGATTGCCAGACGTCAAGCTCTGGCCGAGCTGATTAAGATCCTGCAACAGGGAATTCGGGCTGCTGGAATCGCTGTTTCCGCTATTCGAGTCAACGCCCAATCCAGGACTGGCGATGCGGTGGTGATTGTGCGCGAGGTGCGAGGAAGTAGCACTCTGGCCCTGTAGATCCTGCTGGAGAGTTGAATAATCCTTTTGCGCAGCGGAGAGATTACCGGACTGAAGATCGGAACTGAGTTGATTGAAGGCTTGTGCGACCGTGTTGGTCGAAGTCGAGGTGGCAGAAGTAGAAGCGGATGCCGGCGCGAAGGCCCTCTGCAAGGTGGCAAAGTCGGACTGCGCGGCGGAAAGATTGCCGGATTGCAGATCCTGGCTGAGCTTTTCCATATCCTTCTGGTACGGATTGCTCGCGGAGCTGAGTTGGTTCTGAAGGAAGCTGCTGCTTAGAATGCCAGAGACGGACATGAATGCACCTCGATGTGAAAGTTTGCGCTGTTCAGCGAGGAACCCATGAGCAGGCGTTTTGAACTACCGCGCCGAAGTTCCAAGTGAACCTGGTGCTGTCGAAGCACGTCCACCTCCACAAGTGAATCGGGGTGCGACGAGGAGTGCCTCCCTATTTTGTGATATTTGCAGAATGTTATTTCAAGACCACGCGCCGCGTAGACGAAGCGGGTAAAACCTGCCGGCTCGACAGCGCAAAAGCTGCCGCTTTCGAGTTGGAATGAGGCAGGCATCTTGAAACCCTGCCGGGAAACAGTAAACTTGTCGGCATGGCACGAAAATTCAAGGATCTGTCGGAGCGCGAAATCTTGGCGCTCGCGATCGCGTTGGAAGAAGAGGACGGACGAGTCTATGCGGATTTTGCCGAAGGATTGCGGGAGACGTATCCGGCAACGGCAAAATTATTTGACGACATGGGCGCAGAAGAATCTGGGCACAGGTCATCGCTGATCGCGACTTATCGCGAGCGTTTTGGGGAGCACATTCCACTGATCCGGCGGCAGGATGTAAAGGGATTCGTGCAGCGGCGGCCGATGTGGCTGGTGCGGCCCTTGAAGATTGCCGACGTGCGTAAGCAAGCAGAGATCATGGAACTGGAGACGCGCCAGTTCTATCAGAAAGCAATGGAGCAGGTATCGGATGCGGGAGTCCGGAAACTGCTTGGCGATCTGGAAGAAGTCGAACGCAAGCACCAGGTTGCGGCCGAGGCGATGTCAGAGAGTATTACCCCGACGATGAAAAAGTCGGAGGAGGAAGCCCAGCGCCGTCTATTTGTCTTGCAGATCGTGCAGCCTGGTTTGGCTGGGTTGATGGACGGTTCGGTTTCGACGCTGGCCCCGGTATTTGCCGCCGCATTCGCCACGCAGAAGAGCCATGACGCATTTCTGGTCGGTCTAGCCGCATCGATTGGGGCTGGAATTTCGATGGCCTTCGCGGAAGCGCTGTCGGACGATGGGTCGATGACCGGACGCGGACGTCCAATGTTGCGAGGCGTGGTGACGGGCTTGATGACGGCTGCTGGCGGAATTGGACACACATTGCCGTTTCTTATCAAAGATTTTCATGTGGCGTTTGTCGCCGCGGTGATTATCGTGGCGATGGAATTGGCCACGATTGCCTGGATTCGAAAGCGATATATGGATACTCCGCTTTTGTCGGCAGCCTTTCAGGTGGTCGTGGGGGGAGTGCTCGTGTTTGCAGTGGGAATTTTGATCGGCAGTTCGTAAGGAATTTGCGATTGAAGGAATTGTAATTTGTGATTGAAGAAAGCTAAAACTCTGCGTCGCCACATCCTTGCGGGATATCTATTGCTCATGGAAGCTACCGTCCGTCCTCCCGCATGGAAGACCTTGCTGGCATTTTCCATTATCTATTTCGTATGGGGCTCGACCTTTCTGGCCATCCGAGTGGGTGTGCATGAGGTCCCGCCACTGGTTCTTGCCAGCATGCGGTTTGTCGTTGCCGGAGCGGTGCTATCCCTGTGGATGAAGCTGAAGGGCATACCGTCGCCATCGCATCGCGAGTGGATTGGGGCATCGGTTCTTGCAGTTCTCATCTTCGTGGTTGATTACGGTCTGTTGTTCTGGGCCGAACAACGTGTGCCTTCGGGAATCGCCGCCGTCATGATGGCGACCATCCCAGCTTTTATGGCGCTCTCCGAGATCCTGATCTTAGGAACGCAGCGCCTTACCTTGAGGCTGGCGGTGGCGCTTCTGGTCGGGATCGGCGGCGTTCTCGTTCTGGTGAGCCGATCTGTGGGTTTTGGCGAAGCGCCCATTAATCGCGCTGGAGCGATTGCACTCGTGATTGCAGCGGTCAGCTGGTCGATTGCTTCAGCTCTGAGCCGCAAGCTCCCGTTGCCTGCCTCAAAAGCGATGAGTTCAGGAGCACAGATGCTGGCGGGAGGGATTCTGCTCGCGGTTACCGCTGAAATTCTCGGCGAGTTCCGGGGATTTCGTATTCTGGAAGTGTCCAGCCGCGCGTGGTTTGCACTCGCCTATTTGATCGTAGCAGGATCCATTGTAGGTTTTACGGCTTATGTCTGGCTCATCCATCATGAATCGCCGACAAAGGTCGGCACGTATGCTTATGTCAATCCCGTTGTAGCGGTCATTGTGGGCTATTTTCTTGGAGGCGAAACAATTGGTCCGAGGACTTTGGTCGGAACGCTTTTGGTTCTGGCGAGCGTGATCGTGATTACTACCACTCGCTCCAGAGTTCCGGATACCAAGTCATTGTCGGACTCATTTCAACAAGAACTGGCAGAATAGTAAGGAAAATATCCCCACACGCCTCATACGTTAATGCTGTCCGCGTGTTTGAACAGGCAATCCCCGCGCACCAGGAGGATCGCGGGGATTGCCTGTTCAGGGTAGATTCGCCGGAAAAACCAGCGAATGGGCTGCGACGACCTTCGTTACAATGATCTTCAGGTATCGCGACGATTTCGGTTGCGCCGAATCGTCGCTTTGATGATCTCCCTGCATCTTTGCCTAACTTGGGGGAAGGTGGAGGGCTGATTGCTGTTTATAACGCTTTGGCGTATACACTGTCAACATAATTCAACCGCCTTTTGAAAAGGAGAAGGATATGGCGCGGCAACCTGATCCTGGGCTGGAGAACCGCATCCTCGAGGCAGCCCGCCGGCTTTGGAAAAAGGGCGCCGGGAGGGCCCTCACGATGCGGGCGGTTGCTCGAGCTGCCCGCACGAATACGCCGGCGGTCTATCGCCGGTTTCGACATCGGGACGACATCTTGCGGGCGCTGCTGCAGCAGACGCGGAAAGAGTGGCTCGGGCTGGTGGAGAGTTCCTCATCAGTGGAAGAAGCCTGCGAGCGTTACCTTGACTACGGTTTGAGCCATCCCCACGAATACGAACTCTATTATCTGCACGAATACGAACTGATGTTTTCGGCCAGGACAACCCATGGAGCTACTCTCACCCAGACCATCAAGCACGAGCGACCAGTGGTCGAGTTAATGAAGGGCAAGCTGGCAGCACAGCTGGGGGGGACACCGGATGAACACACGCGTCTGGAACTCGCCCTATGGGCTCTACTACATGGCGCGGTGATGCTGTTGATCCGAAAAACAATTCGGGCGCAACATGCTGAGGAAATCCGATCCATATGCCGAGAGTCAGTGGCAACGTTATTGCGCAAGGCTGCTCGCAACTAAGCACACGAATCTTATTCCTCTGGAGTATGTTTCTATTTGCCGTCCTTTTGCGATGGGTGCTACCTGGGACGCGGTTGCGAACTCCCCGCCGCTCACTTTACGGAACTGATCTGATCGTGATCGTAATATTCGTAGGCTGACATGGGCTTTGTTCCGCCTTTCTTCCATATGCGGCTCTCGGCGGGGAGTTTTCCCAATACTCTCGCCATCTCTCTTACGTGCATCGCCACCGATCCACAGCAAGAACCAATGTAGTTGATACCGATTTCCTTGGCTTGCTTGGCATAGTCTCCCATTTGTTTGCGGGTGAGCTGAAGTGGATCAAGCGCGTAGGGAAATTCCGGCAGGCTGGTGAAATCTGGCTTGTCTTCGGGTGTGTTATAGGCTACTGGTTGACAGGCTAAATATCCATCGACCGCTTTGCGCATTTGCTCCATAGGAGCAAGGATGTGTTGCGGCGGACGAAGGCAGTTCATACCCACGATATCCGCTCCGGCGTCAAAGAGCGTCCTAGCCGCAGTGGCCGCATCAGTACCCTCAGCGGTTTCATCCTTGTTTTCGAAGCAGATCGTAACCATGACGGGGAGGCCCGTCTTCTTGGCGCGCTCAACGCACAGCAGGGCCTCACCCAACCAGGAGAAAGTTTCTCCGATAATGAAGTCGACACCTTCTTCGCACTGGACTTTGAGTTGTTCATCGAACGTCTGTCGCACCCGGTCCGCGGAACCCGGACTGTTCGGTTCATACATCCACGTCAGACTAAGATTTCCGGCGACCAGGCACTGTTCTCCGGCCACTTCTTTGGCGACGCGGACAGCATTGCGGTTGATGTCCTCGACGCGGTCTTCCAAGCCGACCGTAGCCAACTTGTCACGACTGGCATAGAAGGTCAGGGCCTGCAACACTTCGGCCCCGGCTTCGCGAAATTCGATGTGAAGTTCACGGAGCGCGTCTGGATAGACGATGGCGACCTCGGGGGTAAACGGACCAGGGCGAACCCATCCGCGTTTTTCGAGTTCGAGTAAGTAACCGCCATCGCCCAAAACCGGGCCGTGCTTTAGTCGTTCGAGAATTCCTTGCTTCGCCATAAGCCTCCTTCGTGAGATCAGTCATCGGTGTATTCAAATTGTGCTTTTATCGGCTTATCTTCGATAAAACGTGTGGGACGAAACGGAGCTGTATCTACAGTCGTTGCCGCACCGTCGAGAACTAACTCCGACATTACGAGGCCGATCGCGGGCGAGATCTTGAATCCCATGCCCGAAAAGCCGGCGCATAGGTAAAGGCCTTCAACTTCTGGAACTGCACCCAAAAGCGGGCGCGAATCGGGAGTTACGTCGTACACACCCGTCACGCCGCGCATGACTTCGGCAGCCTCGATTTTTGGGACACGACGTGATGTCCGTTCGATAATTTCTTCCAGGTCAGTTTCAGAAGCTCGTTGGGGGAAGCAATCAGGATCGACGGGCCGCTTTCCGTAAAAATCTCCCACCAGAAACTTGTCCCCGGCATCCGAGCGGAAATAGGTCGCTGTAACCGAGTCGATACAGGAGGCGCCAGGTTTCATATCCGGCGTATTCCGAAGAATGGCTACCTGGTGGAATTCGGTTTCGATGGGAGGATCAAAGCCCGTTGCCTGGAAGAGCGGGCGCGTCCACGGACCCGTGGCGGCGATAACCGTCGGCGCGTGAATTTGGCCCTGGTCGGTTTGCACGCCTCTGATTCGTCCGGCTTCGATTAGGAAGTTCTTGGCACGAGTTCTTGACAGATACGTGACGCCCGAATCACGCGCTTGAGTCAAGAAATCATTGGCGACCACATTGCCGTCGCCGTAACCGGAATCAGGTTCATAGGCGGCCAACTCTACTTCGTCTACCTGCCAGTCGGGCTGGAGTTGTTTGAGTTGATGCCGATCGAGTAACTCGATGTTGGCTCCGAGACTCTTTTGCATCGTCACGTTCTGTTTCAACAATTCAGATTCACCCGGGTGAACGATGCGTATGAAGCCGGTCTTGCGGAATTCTCCGGGTTCACCCACGATCTCGCGCCAGTGTTGGAAGACTTTCAGGCTGATGAGGGCAAGTTGCATCTCGGGCGGGAAACTGTAATGCATGCGGACCAATGCGGAAGAACGTCCGCTCCCCCCGCTTCCAACGTAGTCTTTGTCGATCACCACGATCCGTCCGGCATTTCGGCGCGCCAAATGGAAGGCGATAGACGCTCCCATGACTCCAGCGCCAAGGATGATGAAATCAGCGGTTTTGGGCAGGCCATTCGTGCTCATGCAACGGCCTCCTTCAACTTGCCTTTTTTCAAGTCGCGTAGCACTTGGCGAGCGGCGTTATGCCCGGGTGCTCCCGTAACTCCGCCGCCAGGGTGCGCTCCGGCGCCACACAGGTAGAGCCCTGCGATTGGAGTTCGATACTGCGACCATCCTGCGACAGGTCGATTGAAAAACAATTGTTCAAGATTTAGGTCGCCGTGGAAGATGTTGCCTTCGGTGAGTCCGTATGTACGTTCAAGATCCAGTGGTGTAAGAACCTGCCGAGCAATGATTGCGCCAGGAACATTCGGCGCATATTCCGAGACCTTTCTCACCACGCGGTCGCCTAGGAGTTCGCGGTGATCATCCCACGTGCCCTTACGCAGTTTGTAAGGTACATATTGCACGAAGCAGGTCATTATGTGCCTGCCGGTCGGCGCGAGAGATGGATCAGCGTTGGAGGCGATCACGCAATCGACCCAGAGCTGTTCGGGAATTTCGCCGAACTTTGCTACGTCGTAGCAACGCTCGGCGAACTCGAGCGAGGGAACGAGAGTGAAGAGTGATCTCTGTTGGGGGGCATAGCTTGCAGGCGTGCCTGTGAAGCGCGGTTCCTCGGCTAATACCATGTTGACCTTGGCGCACGGGCCGTCCATCTTGATCCCCCGAATGGCGCGGACAAATTCGGCGGGTAAGTCGCGCTCGGGAATCATACCGAGAAAAGTCCTCTTAGGGTCGGCATTCGAAAGCACAATACGGGCGCGGATTTCTGTTCCGTCTTCGAGGGCGATCGCGCGCACTCTCCCATCGCGCGAATCGATCTGCCGCACCGGCGCGCTCGTGCGGATCTCTGCGCCAAACCCCTCGGCCGCTTTGGCCATTGCGTTGGTAATCGAACCCATGCCGCCCATCACGTGTCCGTAGAAGCCTTGCTGGTCACGCTCTCCGCCGCTCAGCAGGTGGAAAAGTAGTCCCAGAGCGGTGCCGGGCTGATAGGGGCCTCCGTGTTTGCCATAGACGTTATTGGCGAGGAAGAGTGTTTTTATCTTTTCCGATTCATAGTTGCGGTCCAGGAACTCGCCCAAGCTGCCGGTCAGAAATGAGACCAGTTGCGAGATCTCGGTGGCAGAGATTCCTCGAAAGCGCTTTGCCGCTCGGAACAAGTCAGACCACCCATCGAAAGATTGCGTGCCGGGCTGAGGAGGCGGCTCCAGAAAAAAGGGCTGAAGATATCGCGCTAATTTTTTCAACCGATCATCCACGCGGACGAACATTTCCGCGTCTTTCGGAGAAATCTTGCGGAGCTCTTCTACGACTCGATCGCGACTCGACCACCAGGAAACGAGATGGCCATCAGGGAACGGAACCTGCAGTGCGGGATCGCAGGGAACCATGCGAAGGCCATGATCGGCGAGATGCAGGTCGCGGATCACTTCGGGACGAAGCATGCTGGCAATGTACGAAGTTGTCGAAGCACGGCAACCCGGCGCGATCTCTTCCGTGACGCAGCATCCGCCAACAATGTCGCGACGTTCAAGAACGATGGTCGAGTGTCCAGCGCGCGCCAAATACGCGGCGGCGGTGAGTCCGTTGTGACCAGCCCCGATGACGACAGCGTCGTACGTCGATTTTAGACGGTTAGACATGTGCCTGACCAACGGTCAAAACTAGAAAGGACCCCGGATGAAGAAGCTAACGAAAACCTAATAAAAAAGCCATTGAAAAATCGTTGATGCCTGCTGTATCTTTCATTGACCAACGGTCAAGACTTGGGAGGAATTGGGCCATGGAAGGAATTACAACCAGTCTGGCGAAACCAACGCAAATGAGGCGCGACGGGAAGCCACGTCCGCGATCAGAAGCGAAACGGGCGCGGATTGTGGAGGCGGCGATTCGGCATTTTGCGGAACGCGGCTACAACGCAGCGAGAGTAGAAGACATTGCGGCGCAGTTGGGTATCGCCAAGGGGTCTGTGTTCCAACATTTCAAGAGCAAGGACGGATTGTTCTTCGAGGCTTACAAGAAAGCGGTGCAGTCGTTTCCGAAGTATATGCAGGCTCCGCCAGCAGCGCGCGAGCGGGGATTCTTTGAACTCTTACGGTATTGGCTGGGGCGCACGGAAAATATGGTGCGGGATAACTGGTCGTCGTACCGCATCTATCTGGTTGGAAATTACGGAACCGACTTGGCGCTGCGGCGGGAGATCAACCGGTTTCTGGTTGCCGAGGATCCTTACGGATGGCGTGATTTCGTGAGCTTTGGAGTCACTCGAGGAGAATTAAGGACGGATCTCGATGTGGACATGATCGGATCGATCCTGGAGTGGACCATGGATCGTTTTCAGGATGCTCTGTTGACGGAGGAGTTAGATCCGGGCCTGTTTCGTAAATCAGGAGCGCTGCCAGAAGAAAAGGAAAGGCGGATCGAGCAGTTTGTGGAATTGTTGCGGCGGGCAATTGGGTCGGACAAAATGCAGATGGGGAAGAAGGCATGAAAAGTGGGATGACAGTCGAGCAGATCGTTGCGAGTTATGACGACGCGGCACCCTTGACCGAAGCTTCGACAATTCCCGCGCCCTGGTATGTCGATGAGCGGATCGCGGAACTCGAAAGGCAGACGGTCTTTTCGCGAACCTGGCAGGTGATGGGACGAGTAGACCAAGTGGCCAAACCGGGACAGTTTGTGACCGCGACGGTGGCGCGTGAGCCGCTGGTGGCTGTTCGCGGCACTGACGGCGTGCTGCGCGCGTTTTACAACGTTTGCCGCCATCATGCGGCCGCCGTGGTGACCGAACCGTGCGGACAGGCCTCGATTTTGCATTGTCCGTATCACGGCTGGAATTACGGGCTCGATGGCGCACTCAAAGGGATGCCCGAATTCGATGGCGTAAGAAATTTTGAACGCAAAGACAACGGCTTGGTTCCGGTGAAGGTCGACACTTGGGAGCAGTTTGTGTTTGTGAACCTCGATCGGGAGGCTGCGCCGCTGGCGGAGTACTTAGGCGGAATCGTGAGGCGCGTTGCTCCCCTGGGATTGAGCAAACTACATTTGTTCGCGACTAAGACCTACGACATTCACTGTAACTGGAAGGTGTTTGTCGATAATTACCTTGATGGTGGATACCATGTCCCTCATCTCCACAAAGGACTGAATTCGGTTTTGGATTACAAACACTACACAATCGAAAATGAAGACCGCTACTGCTTGCAGTCGAGTCCCATGGTGAGTTCTGATCAGGATTCAGCCACAGGGACTACGCGGCGGGGCGATCGGGCGTGGTACTTCTGGCTGCATCCGAATTTCATGTTCAACTGCTACGAGGGCTACTTAGACACCAATCTCGTGATCCCCGTGGATGTGGATCATTGCCGCGTGATTTTCGATTTCTATTTTAGCGACGTGAGCGATTCCGCCCGTGCTTATAACGAGCAGAGCGTGGCCGTGGGGAATCGCGTACAGGATGAGGATTTGGGAATTTGTGAGGCAGTGCAGCGAGGCCTCAAATCCCGGGCCTATGGCGCTGGGCGGCTTTCCGCTCGACGGGAGGCAGGGGAACAACTATTCCATCAGTTGCTGGCGGCTGACTTGAAGAGCGGATTGGGACAACTGGCGGCGAGTTGCGTGGGGTAAGTGGCGGGGTAGGGTAAGGGCATTTCCTACGTCGTGCGGTATCTCGCAAACAACTCAAGGCATCGCTCCGGTGGCGGGCCACGCGGGAAGGAACCGGCCAACTTCCTGCAGCACGAACTTCGCTTTTATGGTGCAGGAGGGGATAACGCCGTTACAGAGCCGCAGGCGCGGTAGCATGTTCGCAATAATCGTAAGAAAGGGGTACTAAACAGTACGGCCGGAGTAGGTGTGACGATTACTGAGGATGAAAATCTAACTCGATAAGTTCTCTGGTTTCCTCAGGAGCTGGTCCCCATTTCCATTTTTCGATGGCGTCGATAGCCGCTTTTGCCAAAACAGGGCTGCCACCAATTACTTCTGTGTTTTTCACCTTGCCGTTCGGAGCAACCAGAACTTCCACCCTCACGGTACCGGTAATCCGCATCTTGCTGGCTAGTTCCGGATAGATGGGGACCACTCGATTCACTATCTTCCGTTTTGCTTCCGGTTGATTTTGGCTAAGAGCGGGTGATGGCGAGACGGTGATTGCTCCCATCATTGCCAGGGAAAGAGCTATGAAGGCTGCTGTGGAATAGGGTCTCATGGGGACCTCACTCCGGTTACCTTACTGAAACTTCCCAACCACGTGAAGGTAACGGCGGTAACTCGATCCGGTTCCGAAAGGGAATAAGGGAATGTGATGGGTTGAAACCATAAGAGCGGCTATTTGTCGCACAGGCGTGAATCCTGCCGACCTCCCGCTTTTCTGGGACATCTATTGGTGGTCCCTGGGAATCGTTTCTTGCCAAATTTTCTGCCTGATCAGCTGGCCGTCCTTCAATAGTTGGCGGGTGTACTTGTAATAGAGGTTTTGTGCGTCGCTGGTGAGCGTGAGATGGCCCGCCCAGGTCAAGTTTTGTTGCTTCAGGGCCATCACGATTCTGGATTCTGCTTCGACCGAGCTAGTTTCTGGATGGTTGTCGGCGGCTCTATAAGTGATCGCTTCGAAGTCAGATTCCTTTCCCCAGGGGTAGATTTCAGCTGATTTGCCATTCCAGGTCACTTTCGTTTCGGCATTCACTTCGTCGCGCTCTGATTTCCATTCGCCGGGCCAAAGCGAACCCTCGGATTGCATGTCTTTGCGCTCTTCGGAAGGCTCTGGGAGCGCGAATTGTGGGACGGCGTACATCGAGGGGGGAACTAACGGCAGCGTCAGGCGCGATCCATCCTGGCCACCAAGTTGAAGAGCTGTGGTCATCGCATAGGGAGTTGGCCAGATCATGGGCCAGAGCGCGTTCGAAACTGACAGACGGATGCGATGGCCTTTCGGGAAAGTCCATGTCGCCAAGTGCATTTCGATATCGAGTGGATAAATCTGATCAGGCACCAAATCCTTGGGGTCGGAGGCGCCGTCGCGCTGTGCGCCATTGATTCCCGCGCCGGTGACTTGCGTTACCGTGCCGTCGGGAGCCACGTCAGAGAGGCGAGCAAACCAGTCAGCGAGCGGAGCGGAAGAACTTACCTGGAGAAGTGCGTGAGGCCGTCCAAGAATACTCAGGTCTTGCTTCAGTTCAGCGGAATCGTAAGTAAGGCTAAAGGCATCGACGGGCCGCTGATCGGTGAGCAATTCTCCCCACCAAAATCCAGCCTCCACGCCAATGCTTGGAACATAGCGGAGTTGATGAATCGCCGGTTTAGCGGGATCGGTAGCAAGCGCGTGCGCGTCATACAGGTAAAGCGTAGTGTTCGCCACGTTTCTCGGCGGCCAACCCGTTTCGCCGCGCCATTTGCCGGGAACGTTTGTCAAATTCGGATCGGGAGGGTGCCAATCCTGCATATAGATCGTCAAAGGCGGTTCATCCATGATTCCGGTGTTTCGGCCCTTGAGCCAATAGTCCCACCAGCGAAGAGCTTGATCACGCCACTCAATTTGGGGTCCGGGCTCGGCGTCGTTTGGAAATGTGTGGTTCCAGGGGCCGATGATCGCTTTCACCGGAGCTTTCACTTGTTCGAGCATGCGGGGAATGGAATCGCGGTAGCCATCGAGCAGGCCACCGATTAAGAAACACGGAATCTTAATTCCGCTGAGCGGGCGTTCGGGAGCATGCCAGAATGCGCCATCGCGCTGATGTTTGAAGTAGAGCAACGACCAGGGCGCGGAATCGAAGCGCGGACCCAGGATTTTTTCGTCCAGTGTGTAATCGGGCGCTCCCGGCATGGCGGGAGCGAGATCCATGTTGAGTTCAAACTCGTCGAAGTGCATCATGCCGTCGATATAGTGGATGTCGTCATGAAAAAGCTCTTCGGTGGCGTCGACGGCCAGAATTGCCTTTAGCGCCGGTGGATGGCGCATCGCCATCTGAATGGAGTTGAACCCTCCCCACGAAATGCCAAACATTCCAACTTTACCGGTCGACCAGGGTTGAGCAGCCAGCCACGCGATGACTTGCTCTCCGTCGAGCTGTTCCTGCTCAGAATATTCGCGTTCGGTGGGCGTGCCTTCGCTGGTGCCGAAGCCCCGGATATCGACGCGAACGCTCACGTATCCGTGAGCAGCGAACCACGAGTGGATCGGATAGTCACGTTCGGCGGTCGCGTCATCCTTGCGATAGGGAAGATATTCAAGGAGGGCCGGAAACTTTTCTCCCGGCTTGGTGCTGTTGGGCATGTAGAGAGTGGCTGACAGGCGCACGCCATCTGGCATGGGAATCCATTGCTGGATCATATTTACCGTGTGCAGAGTGCGTGGTTTCGAACCGGAGCCCGCGCAAAGATTCGGGGAAATTGCCAGCAGAGCCAGCGCAAATAGCGCTATATGAGAACGCAAGAACATGGACGCTGCAAATGATAACAGGAGGGGTTTCGTCTGTGTACCCTCGTGGCACCGTGGCGAACCGTAGCCACTCAATCTTTCAACTCTCTTGCCGCGGCATGTCTTGCTTCCTACCGGTCGTAACCGTTATGGTTGCTAAGTGTCTATGAATATTGTGAAGAGTACAAAGAAGTATGAGGATTGGCTGAGCCTGCATGTCAGGATTGTGGAGCCAGATTTACGGTTCAAGCATGAGCAGATGGCGGCCGCCGTCTTCCCGTTCTTTCGGGCGACATTCTATCGCTGGCTGCAGCTATGGTCGGAAGAGTGTCCGGATTTGGACCGGGTCCCGCACATCTTGTCGGTTGGCGATCTCCATGTCGAGAACTTCGGCACTTGGCGAGACACCGATGGACGGCTGGTATGGGGCGTGAACGATTTTGACGAGGCGTGTTTGTATCCCTACACCATGGACCTGGTTCGGCTGGCGACTAGCACATTGCTTGCCGCTCGCGAGGAGCGCCTGACCATGAAACCGAAAGACTCGGCGGCGGCGATTTTGGAGGGATATGCACGCGGCATGGAGGAGGGCGGCCGTCCGTTTGTTTTGGAGGAGAGCTATGAATGGTTGCGAGCCATCGCCGAGAGCAAGCTACGCGATCCCGTAGTGTTCTGGGAAAAAATGGACGCGCTGCCGACCGTAAAGGGGGAAATACCAGAGAGTGCGCGCGAGGCGATTGAGAAGTTGCTGCCAGAGCCGAAAATGACCTACCGGTTGGCGCGGCGACGTGCAGGAATGGGGAGCTTAGGCCGTCTGCGACTGGTAGCGATTGCCGAGTGGAATGGTGGGCAAGTGGCGCGGGAAGCAAAGGCTTTGACGGCGTCCGCGCTGCAATGGCTCTATCCGGAGCGAGCCCCTGCCGAGATTTTGTATGGTGCGATTCTGAGGCGGGCGGTGCGCTGTCCCGACCCCTATGTTCAGTTGCGAGGACACTGGATCGTTCGCCGGCTTTCGCCCCATTGTTCGCGCATCGAACTCGAGGCGCTGGGAACAAGTCGTGGCGAGTGTCGTCTACTCGAGGCGATGGGCCGGGAAACGGCGAACATACATGTAGGTACCGAAGAGAAGCGCCGTGCGATCCTGAAAGATCTGCATTCACGAAAAGGAACGTGGCTGCTCACAGCTGCACAAACCATGGCCGAGGTCGTGGAGAAAGATTGGCGCGTGTGGCGGGAGCGCCAGCAGAACTAGCCTCTGCGTTTTATTGGAGTGATAGTCCGGGCGAGCAGTTAAACGGGTCGAAGAACTGAAACCCGAGTGGATGGGGATCGATCTCTCTGTCGATCGGAACGAGGGCATCGAGGATGCATTCGAGGGCTGCCGGCGAACCTGACCACATGCGCGAGAAAGACTCGCGGTGAACCGCCAATTCGCCAAGGAAGCGCCCTGCGAGATGCGGACCGAGATCGATATCGGGCAGCTCGGGGTCGCTGCCAATCGGCAGTGGAACAGTGTGCGCTGGCGAAAGACGCAGGCTGGCCTGGGTGAGCCAGTGGGCGACAATCGTCTTGAGATGTTCTCGGCAGCACACGCCCTTCATGTCCTTCTGAGTGGTAAGCGACGGGTGCCACGAAAGGATCTTCAGGCGGTCAAGCCAGCGGTTCTCGATCACTAGAAACGATCCTGCACGGTGAAACGTGTCGACTCCGCAAACCGAACAAGGCAAGCGTCTTCTGATTGGGTAATCCATCGGGGCCCCTTATCAGGCATCGCGTGTCAGGCGTTGGCTGCGGCGCGCGTGAACGCTCTTGGCCCGATTCGCTCGCACAGCGGTACCGTCAGCATCCCTTGGACCGGGTCGAAACGGAGCGTGAAATGGGACGAGCAGGCGTCACAGAGCCAGAAGTGTTCACGGCGCCGCAGTTTTCGGCGGTTGACGTTGAAAGGGGAATCGAGGTCGGAGGGAAAAGTTTCCGCAGAAACAGTTTGCCTTCGCGCAGGGAACGAAACGGAACCGTGCAGGCAGGGTTGGCGCATTTATGAAGCATAAGGTTGGATCCAGTCTTCTCTTCGTATTTCGGCCAGAGAGATTTCATGGGTATTGCACGTGAAGAACCGAAGAGAGAATCGATCTGCTTAGAGGAAATTAATTGCAGTTGCTATGAGTTAGCCGAACGACGATGGCCAGCCCGATAATTCCTTGAGAAATACGACGGAACTCGGTCGTATCCGACAAAAGTCCGTCGCTCAATACGAACATTGGTGTTGTGATCGTGGTCACAGTGTAATTGGCTATTTGCTCCTAGTGAATGAGCCAGGCTGAGCCGGCTACCACAATGCCCGCGATCGACATTAAGAGTCCGAAGTGCCAAAAAATCCGACGGCCCGAGAGAAGAGTAATTGAAGTAATTACTAGGGCAATCTCCAAAAACACTTCGCTCAGATCGAAGCGATCCGCTTTGCGGTGAGTGAGCGCAAACTCCTGCTCAAGTTCGTGCCCCTTTGCCTCAAGCTCTTTCTTCTCGTCTTTGTAGCGCTCGACTTCGGAGCGCACATTGCCCTCGAGCTTGGCGGCGCCGACGGAATCCTTCGAGGCAACCACACTGGCCAGATCGGCGAATAACTCGTCCGTGTGGAGGCGTATATTCTTGGCTTGGTAGTAACTCCACTGGTCGGTGACCTTGTTCTGCAAAATGATTTCTTCCGTATGCGTGCGATGGCCTAGCAGCGAAATCGTCGCCACCAGCACCGCCAGTACCGCCATCGTAAGCGTTACCGGCGCCAGGTCGGGGTGTTCGCGGGCGTGTTCGGCGTGCTCGTGCAATTCTTGCAGTTCATCGGTCATTCTCTCGGGTTCTCCTTTGAGTTGTTAGTTTCCGTTCTCAGTGGTTGGCTGACTTTCTGACGACTCCACGGGCCATGAGGATAAACTAAATTGTCTATTCTCCCATCACTTTAATGATGACCCGCTTGTCGCGCTGTCCGTCAAACTCGGCATAGAAAATCCGTTGCCACGGGCCGAAGTCCATTCTTCCGTTGGTTACAGGAACAACGACTTCGTGGTGAATGATCAGCGACTTGAGGTGGGCGTCTCCGTTGTCTTCCCCCGTCCGATGATGCTCATAATCCTGGCGAAACGGGGCCAGCGATTCCAGCCACCGGTCAATGTCTTTGATTAGGCCGCTTTCGTTGTCATTGACATAAACGGCGGCAGTGATATGCATCGCCGACACCAGGATCATGCCGTCCTTGATCCCCGAGTTTCTCAGCGCACTCTCCACTTGCGGAGTCAGATGAACGTAAGCGCGCTTGGTTTTCGTGTGCATGGTCAGGTATTCGGTGTGAAAGTTCATGCTCCACAACTATCATGTCGAGGCATGGCTGTGGAGGAAAATCTTTCCGCCTACGTTGACGAATTCCTTGTATCACTCCTTCTTGTATCACCCCACACGAGCGTCGGCCCACACGCATTCCAGCATCCCTCGCCAAACAAGATGGTGCAATCGCCATTCGCTTCCCTTATAGTGAATTGTTCTTTTGCGGCGAAGACCCAACCGTGAACTCTCAAGAGAACGACTTTCAAGCCTTGCGCGCGCTGCTTCGCGACCTTGCCACTCGCGTGGAACGGTTGGAGCGAATCATCGAACCCTCTGGGCCTTCGACAGAGCAAATGCAAGGTAAACAAACTCAGTCATCTCCATTAACTCTAGCGCCCCCTCCAGCTCTATTACCCGAGCCAGTCGTATCGCCAGCGCGTCCGTCACCTTCGATCTCGACGACAGTACCGATCCACACTCCAGCCATTGCAGTGCCGAGACCCGAGGCCAACCTCGAATCTCGCATCGGTTCGCATTGGTTAAACCGCATTGGTATCTCGGCGGTGCTGGTTGGCGTGTCCTACTTCTTGAAGTTCGCCTTCGACAATAACTGGATCGGTCCAGCCGGACGAGTTTCCATCGGACTACTGGCGGGTATCGCCGTTGTTGTCTGGAGCGAAACTTTCCGAGCGCGTGGTTACAAAGTATTTTCCTATTCGCTCAAGGCCGTGGGCATAGGAGTGTTGTACCTCTCTTTGTGGGCTGCATTCCAGGTTTACGGTCTGATTTCGAGCGGCGCCGCCTTTGTCGCCATGGTCATCGTGACCGTCTCGACTGCGACCTTGGCCCTTAAACAAGACGCTGAGATTCTGGCCGCCCTTGCCTTGGCCGGCGGTTTCGCAACACCTTTGCTGCTTTCGACGGGACAGAACCGCGAAATCCAGCTGTTCTCCTACGCGGCTCTACTCGACATTGCCTCGCTCGTGCTCATTGTCGTCAAGCCGTGGCGTCAAATATTGGTGCTCAGTTACGCCGGCACCCTCGTCCTGTATCTCGGATGGTATGCGGAATATTACGGCCGCGACGAGTTCGCGGTTACTTTTGCGTTTGCCACCATCTTTTTTGCCGTCTTTGCTCTGGCCCCGCTCCTGGCAAAAGCGCCGAATCAGGCACATATTCTGTGGCAGCTTCCGGTGGCACTCACCTTCATCAACACCGGCGCGTACTTTCTCCAAGCTTACGTCATGTTCGAGGGAATCGATAAGCTTGACATGGCGTGGTTCGCACTTGCCCTAGCAGCCGTGCATATCGGCCTGAGCCGGCTCGTTCGCCGCCAACAGGAGGCGGCAAATGCCGGGTTGCAGCGATTGTTGCATCTATCGCTGTCCGTCGCCTTGATCACAATCGCCGTTCCCATACGGCTCGATGGTCATTGGATCACCGTGGGTTGGCTGGTCGAAGCCGGGGTACTGCTGTGGGTCGCGGACCGGATTAGAGTGCCTTTTCTGCATTATCTGGCTGCCGTCGCGCTAGCCCTCGGCGTGGCGCGGCTCCTCGTACTCGACAACTTCGTCGTGAGCACCGCATTGTTAAATTGGAGGATGGCAACCTATCTTCTCGCCATGGCGGTTCTGACGCTCCTAGCGAGATTCAGCCTGAAGTATGATGGGGAATTCGATCGGCAACTTGCCGCAGGCGCGGTATTGGCCGTCAATGCCCTAGCCCTGATCGGTCTTACCCGCGAGATCGGAGACTACTACGCGCGCGAGACTTACGCCAGTTGGAACGGAATTCGATCGTGGACGCCCGCGGCTGCGGCGAATCGGCACGCACTGGTCATCGCCGAAGACTTTTCGTATTCCGCTTTGTGGATGTCCTACGGCGCGTTGCTCATGACCATCGGCTTCTGGTTTAAGTCGGCCTTCTTCCGCTGGCAGGCTCTGTTTCTAATCGCTGCCACCATCGTCAAAGTCTTCCTGTATGACGTTTTGCAGCTCGACCGTGGTTACCGCATCCTCAGTTTCATGATTCTCGGCGTTCTTCTGCTGGGAGTATCGTTTGTGTACCAGAAGGATTGGCTGAAATTGTCATCTCCGCCACCGAAAGAAGGAGGCGGATCGAGCTGATGAAACGGTGCGTTGCTTAGTCCTTTGCGTAGGCACTCTTGCTGGCCTTGCTCTTGCACAATCAGTTGCGTGGGGCCCGATGGGCGAGTATTTTCGGTGCTCGCCGTCTGGGTGTTTGCCGCACTCGCCTTGGAGGGATTTACGAGCGCCCCAGCGAAGATGCCACTGAATGGGGTTCCTGTAGAACTCAGCGCATCGACTCTTCGATTTCAGAGATCCAGTCGGGACGTTTCAGCACTTCGCGCGGTTTGGGCCCGTCAGCAGCTCCGACAATGCCATCGCGCTCCATCAGATCGATCAGATGGGCGGCGCGTCCGTAACCGATTCGCAGGCGTCGCTGCAGCAGCGAAGTGGAGGCCTTGCCGAATTCGATCACGAGGCGGACGGCATCGTTGAAAAGTGGATCGTTGTCGTCAGCGGAAATCTCTCCCGAATCGTCGTCCATGTCGGCAGAAGTCTCGCGATCTTCCTTCGGCGTCTCGAGAAATTTCTCTTGATATTGCGCCTGGCCCTGGGCTTTCCAGAATTCCACAACTCCCGCAATCTCCTTCTCGGTTACATACGGAGCGTGCAGGCGATGCACGCGGGCCGAACCGGATGGCAAATACAGCATGTCGCCCCGTCCCAGGAGCGATTCGGCGCCATTGGCGTCGAGAATGGTGCGGGAGTCAACTTTGGTGGCAACGCGAAACGAGACACGGGCTGGAAAGTTGGCTTTGATGAGACCGGTAATGACGTCCACTGATGGCCGCTGCGTTGCCAGCACCAGATGAATTCCGACCGCGCGCGCCATCTGCGCCAGCCGCGTAATCGACTCCTCCACGTTGTTACCGTCAAGCATCATCAGATCAGCCAACTCGTCTATGATGATAACAATCTTGGGGATAGGACCATCATCGCTGTTCGCTTGTTCGCCAAACAGACTGGGTGTGTCGTCAAACAGCCGGTTGTAGCTATCAATATTGCGGACGCCTTTGGCAGCCAGCAGCTTCAGGCGACGTTCCATTTCGCGCACGGCATTGCGCAGAGCGTTCGCTGCAAGTTTCGGCTCTGTAATGATCGGCGTATAGAGATGTGGAACTCCCTCATAATTACCCAGTTCGAGACGCTTAGGATCCACCAGTACAAGCCGCACTTCATCAGGTGTCGATTTGTAAAGAATCGACATGATCATGGCATTGATGGCCACGCTCTTGCCCGTCCCGGTCGAGCCGGCGATGAGCAAGTGAGGCATCCCAGCCAAATCGGCGGCGGCGATGCGTCCGTTGATGTCTTTGCCCATCGCAAGCGTGAGCTTCGACTTCGAGCCGAGGAATTCCTGCGACTCAATGTTTTCGCGCAGCCAGATAATTTCGCGTTCTCGATTCGGTACCTGGATGCCGACGGTGCTCTTGCCGGGCATGCGTTCGACGAGGATACTTTCAGCACGTAGTGCGAGGCAGAGATCGTCAGTAAGTCCGATGATACGGCTGTACTTGATGCCAGCCTCAGGCTTGAATTCAAAAGTCGTGACGACCGGACCGGGATTGATCTGCGTGACTTGGCCGTGCACCTCAAATTCCGCGTACTTTGCGGTCAAAACCTGAGCGACGAGTTTCAGTTCGTCTTCGTGAACCGCCTGTTGCTCGTCGGGACGATGCAGCAGGCTCGACGGCGGCAGCTTATAGCTGCCAGCAATTTTCGGGAGTATCGTTTTCGGCCTGTGCTCGGTATCGGCGCGATCAGACACTTCGATTTCAGAACCAGAGTGTGGGACCGGTGTCGCGATAGCGGCGTCTTCCTTCTCCGCTATCATGCGCTCGATGCCAGTGCGCGGGCCCGGCATCACGGACTGGACGCCAGGAATTTCGCCACCGTCGTGCACGCTTTCGGGACGCATCATATGCGGCTGCGACCCGTCGGCGCGGGGTGCCACGGGACGCGCGGGCACAAGTTGCGCCGTGACCACAGGCTTTTCAGCACGTCGTTTTTCGAGTTCCTTTTGCTGACGTTTGCGCTGCCGCTCTTCCTGCCAGTCCCTAAAGCGATCTCTCAGGGCGACCAAGAACGCGAACCTCGTGGGTGCCCAGAGTTCGATCGTCGAAAACGAGAAGGCGGTTGTGAGGTACAGCGCGACTGCCAGAACTGTCGTGCAAACAATGTAGGCCCCGGCAACATTAAGGTATCGGATTAAGAAATCGCCGAGAATGCGTCCGGTCAAGCCTTCGATTGGGATGGCACCCAACCAACGGAAGTGCCCAGGCAGAATGGCGAGCAACGCTGGCACAAACAGGAGCAGCCAAATTCCGCCGAGCGTCTTTGCGATCGGACTCTGTATAGTTCTCGACCGAAACCACCGCGCACCGAGCATGCACATGAAGAGGGGCATCAGAAACGCTCCAATGCCCCAGAATTGGAGGATCAGGTCGGAAACATACGCTCCAACAATGCCTACCCAGTTCCGCGCTGCGTGCGATCCGGTAAGGAGGGAGGCGCTATTCAGCGAGGGATCGAGCGGCGAATATGACGCCAGCGCGAGGAAAAGGAGGAGCGCGGAGACGGACAACAGGAATCCGACGAGTTCGTTCAGACGCCGGTTCTTGGTGGGCGTGAAAATCTTCGTCAAAAATATCATTTGGCAGCGACGGCGTATCCTTGCCAAAAGCTTACCCCAGAGCGCCGTTGCGAGGCCAGAGCCAAGTAATTATTACAAGAAGCGGCACTTCCTACAATGCGGGAAATGGGACGGGTTGGCGAGTTGGATACGGCCCGTCGAGGCAGAAGGGATATCGACCTTGTCCCTTTACAAGATCGATTTTGTTGTGCATCATTCTGGGTGCGCTGCCGGGGTAATCTGTCTTCGACGACTGAAGCCCACTGAAATTCGGAGGTTCGTTGCCACAATTCGTTCGACCGCGTCATCGTTCCTGGATCGCTTTGGGCGTTGGCCTTCTTCTTGTTGTCTTTGTTCTGCAACTTGTGTTCGCCGCCCGTCGAAATTCCATCACTTGGGACGAAGACGACCACATTTATGCCGGCTACATGTCATGGAAGCATGCTGATTTCGGTCTGAACCCGGAGCATCCTCCACTGGTTAAATTGGTTGCGGCAGTTCCTCTGCTCCGCATGCCGCTGAAGATACCCACCCTGCAAGATCGCTTTTTCAAGCACGAAGCTTTTCTCGGCGGCAAGGAGTTTCTTTTCAAGAACGATGCCGACGCCGTGCTGTTCCGCGCGCGCATGGCCGCGATGATCTTTAGCCTGTTGCTGGTCCTTCTCGGCTTCCTCGCTGCTCAGGAAATGTTTGGTACCGGTGCCGGTTTTATCGCCCTTGCCCTGCTTGTGTTCGACCCGAATCTGCTAGCTCACGGTGCGGTTGTCGGCACCGATGTGGCCCTTACCTGTTTCATGTTCGGTGCCATTTATGCGTTCTATCGCTACGTAAAGACACCGTCGGTGTGGCGTCTAGTCGCCGTGGGACTAGCGACCGGGCTGGCGCTGGCCTCGAAGCATACCGGAATCCTCGTTTTCCCCATGTTATTACTGCTGGCACTCTACGAAATATTCCGTGGCCCCGGCGATTCAAAAACCTCTGCACACGTCCCACGCCCAAGCCTGTCGAAGCGTGCTCAGCGACTTGTTTTTGCCCTCGTTGCAATCAGCGCCATTTCGCTCACGGTTCTCTGGGCCTCATACGGGTTCCGGTACCGGGCTCGCGGCGAAGGCCGACAATTGAATCCCCCGCTTGCGGTCTTTGTTCAAGGGCTCTCGCGTCCGCGCGAAGCCCGCCTGCTGCAGACTGTCGCCCGCTTCCGTCTTCTCCCTGAGTCCTACATCTACGGGCTTGCGGATGTCCGCATCATGTCCGACTTCTATTCGAGTTTCCTACTGGGCACGGTCTATCCTCATGGAGTCTGGTTCTATTTCCCGGTCGCGTTCGCTATTAAATCTAGCCTTCCTTTCCTGCTGCTACTGTTAATTGCGATCTGGGCCATCTCGACCCGCCGTCTTAAAACGGGCCGCGAAGTCGTGTTCCTCACCATCCCTCCGGTCTTTCATCTGATCATTGCCATGAGTTCCGGCATGAACATCGGCGTTCGTCACATCTTGCCGTTGTATCTCTTTTTTTCCGTTCTCATTGGAGGCGCTGCCTGGAAACTGATCGAACAGAATCGGCGTTGGACCTACGTGATCGTCGTGCTTCTGATTTTCCAGGCCATCTCAACCTCGCGTGCTTATCCTGCCTACCTAGCCTATGCCAACGAACTTTGGGGAGGTCCTTCGCGGGTCCATCTTCTGCTTAGCGACTCGAACGCTGATTGGGGGCAGCAACTCAAAGACGTCAAACGGTATCTCGATGCTCGCGGCATAAGAGATTGCTGGTTCATTTACTTTGGGGAAGGTGTCATCGATTTCAGTTACTACGGGATTCCGTGCAAGCCGCTTCCGACCGCCGATTCACTCTGGGTGGACGAACCCGCGAATGCTCCGCCCGCTATCGACGGCACGGTGCTGATCAGCGCGGGAGACCTTTCCGGTTTTGAATTCGGTGCCGGCCCTTTGAATCCTTATGAGCAATTCAAGTCTCTGCAGCCAACGGCCGTCATCGATTATGGGGTGTTCGTTTATAACGGACACTTCAATATCCCTCTTGCCGCCTCGATCGGCCATTCTCAAAAGGCCCAGTGGTTGCTTGAAGCGCACCGTCTTCCAGAGGCGCTCAGCGAAGCAGAGCAAGCAGCGGCACTCGCACCCAAGGCCGTGAAACCTAACGCGCTGATTGGCGACATCCTCACTGCCATGCAACGGCCCGACGAAGCGCGCGTGTCATATCAGAAAGCTCTCATGCTTGCGGAGACCGTCGAACCGTCTTTTCAGGTCGGATGGACAAAGGGTCTTGAGCAAAAACTCACACTTTTGCCGGAGGGAAACCGACCGTCGGCACTTCCGTGATGTTGCGTTAGAGGTTGCCTTGGGCCGGTCCCGGTTTACAACCCCAGAATCCAGCGTCGACTACCTTCCCAAAATTCCTGCAGCCCAAGCTAACACGGCGATTCCGATCACAATGCGATAGGCGGCAAAAGGCGCGAAGCCGCGCTTTCGGACCCAGGCCAAGAACCATGCTACCGCTCCGTAGGCGACGATGAAGGAGACGACAAACCCGATCGCGATGATGACCCATTGATGGGAGCTGATTGAGGCCACGCCGATGGGATTTTCGCCTTTGCCACGAATCGACTTGAAGAGAGTGTAGAGCGTAGCCACTATCATGGTCGGCATGGAGAGGAAAAACGAGAACTCGAGCGCCGCCGCGCGCGACATTCCCACTAGCTGTCCCGCCGCGATCGTCGACATGGAACGCGAGGTGCCGGGAAATACAGCTGAAAGAATCTGGCAGGCGCCAATCCAGACCGCCTGGCCTCCGTGAATGTCGTCCATCTTCCAGGTATGGAGAGGTGAGCCCGGCGCTCCCGGTCCAGCTTTCTCCCAGGGGGCTTTCATGGCATCGATGATCCACATCACGATGCCGCCGATCAGCAGCGACGCGCCCATCACATAGAGACTTTCCAGATTCTTGCCGATCACCTTAGTCAGCAGAAAGGCAGGCAAGGCGGTAACGACGAATGCGATCATCACCAGACTCAACGGATGGGTCAGATAATCACAATCTCGCTTCTCGCCTTCGGGCCATGTTGAGATGAGCTTCGCGATATGTTGCCGAAAATAAATTGGCAAAACTAAAATGGCGCCTAACTGGATGACAATCGAGTACATCTTCCAGTAGCCGCTATCGAGGGGCACATGCAACAACGCCTCAGAAATGCGGAGATGAGCAGTCGAGCTGACAGGAAGAAACTCGGTAAGTCCCTCTACAATCCCCAACAATACAGACAAAAGATAGTCGTTCAAGTGGCGTCTCCCAGAGTGGAGACATAAGTATGGCAGAAAGAGCTTAACGGGAAGTTACGAAACTTGATTCGCGCGGCCGGGCAAGCGGATTGGCAACACGTAGATTGCGCTCAACCTGTTTCCCTCTCTCGAGGATTGGGGTCAAACTCATGCGTGCTCGCGGGTCACGACTCAGAAGGCATACCGCAGGGAATCGACGACAGAGCTTGCGTGAAAATAGCGCGGAGCTGTGGGGCCGACAAACGAACCTCCGGCATATTGGTAGTAGTTCCAGCCCATATTGAACGCCAGTTTATGGCCAAGATCTACGCTCAGGTTGGCCACGGGCTGCTGGTACTTGTACTGTAACGAACCGAGCGGCTGCAGAATGTTGAACTGTGGAGTGCTGCCGTCAACGCTGGTGATGCTATAGCCCACGTTGGCTATCACCCGCTCTTCAGGCTTGAACCGGACCGAGGTCATCCCGAAATTGGTGTGGTTGGTGTAGTAGGACGTATTCAGCAAAGGATTGCCCGGCTCATTCGTGGTGCAGAAAGTGCCAGCGCCCGTGGTGGCGCTGGTCACGAAGGGGAGAATCACCCCCGTGGGCGGTGTGTCGTTGAAGCAGATCAGGGCGTTCTGCATCACGCTATTGAAGTTGTATGCCAGATCCATGCCGAAACGTTCGCGCGGTGCCAGCGAGGCTGTGATTCCGTAGTTTTGGCTGTGTCCCACATAATTGGTGAATGCGTCGGCATTGGCGTCCTGCAGAATATTAACGGAACCCCCAAGAACGGCCCACGGCTTCGGTGTATAGGTGGTCTGAAATCGATAGCGCGACTCCTTGCGCGGCGCCATGCGAACAATCACGTTGTTGTAGTTCGTATGCTCAAGGTCGAAATTCAAGCGCAAGGCGTGGATCGGCCGGGCCCAGAATCCGAACAGCGCCGTGTATTCGTTCACCACGAACTGGTCCTCGCCCGCGGTTGAGAAAGCGTTCGAGGTCTCGACGCCGGAATAATCGTTGAACAGGTTAAACTGCCGGTCGCCATAGCGAAAACCGATGCGGGCGCCGGCTCTCTTCGAAATATCCCATGCCAGATCGGTCTGGTTTCTTTTCCAGATCTGGTTGAAGGACGATTGGGTCAGGGTAGATGTTGTCGTAGGCGTGGTCGCGCTCAGGGGCGTCAGCAGCGTGCATGTCGCTGGGACAGCGCAATCGCTGTCGACTTCGGTGAAGTTGCCATTCTGTGGAATGCCATAGGCCCAGTAATAGAATTTCTCGACCAGGCGCAGATGCTCGGTCAGATGCAGCGTGGCCTCGGCATCGAGTACGTTGGAAATGCGGTTCGCAGAAGCCAGTCCAGTACCGGCGAAAGCAAGGGTGTGGGTGCGCGTGATCAGACCCGCAAAATTCTCATCCAAGGGGGTGTTCATATCGGCGGAACTGTAGGAATAGGAAGCGACGAACTCTAACCGCCGGATGTTGTTACTGCGCACACTCAGTCGTTCGGTGGGGGTGGAGGTGCGAATCTTCTGGTTGCGCAAATAGCTGAAGTACGCATTGCAGCTGTTATTGGTCAGGACTCCTCCGACAATCAGGCTGGTTGCGGGTGGTTTTACGGCGCATGGTTCACTGTTCACGGTATCGATCGATAATCCCAACTCCACCGGCGTTCCGGTGGACAGAAGGGCGGGTGCGAAGGGAGCCAGCCCATATCCCGTATCGCCCTTGTAGTAGTTGAAGAATTGGTCGTAACTGATCACCGTGCGTGGCGCGGCCTTCCAGTCCAAGCCCAGGCGGTAGGAATCCAGAGTGGTGTTCCAGCCTTGGAGGAGCAGGCCTTCAGTGCCCTCGTGAACGCTGCTGTATGAAGGTCCAGTCATGTTGTTCCGAGAATACCCCATGCGAAAACTCACGCGGGATTGTGGCAGCAATGTGAGGTCAACGTCACTCATGCGGCGCGTCGTGTCGAACAAGTGAGGCGAGTTGAGCGCTGGAATCGAGGGAGTGGAAGTCGGCGGGTTGAGCGGATTTGCCAGTAAATTGAAGTCCGAGAAATTCTGGTCGCGGCGGAAGCTGCCTACGAAGTTGTACCACTTGTCTTTGTCAGCCCGCATCCGCAGGGCGTTGTTCGGATCGCCTCCCCAACCGAAGCTGCTGAGGTAAAAATTGTCGAATAGCATTCCTTGGTGACCCACAGACTGCATCGAAAGCGTTTCATCGAGCAGGCGCGGACCTTGCTGCAGATTCACCAATGTGTCGTACATGTCTTCGCTGCCGGTGACATCGCTCGACCGGTATCCGAACTCAACCGACGAATGAATCATGTATCCACCGCTGGTTATGCCAGCCGGCTCCCCCGACGAATTCTGAGCAAAAAGCACGCGGGGAACTGTTAGCACCAGGCAGAGCAGCGTTGCCACCAAAGTGAAGTTACGACAAGCGCGGCCGGCTGTCTCCACGCGGCTGAGTGAAACGCCCGTACTCACGCGGGTACCTCCCGAAGCGCGCAAAACTTGCATGTTGATTCGCCTTGGCGACGGCATCGGTTCTCCCTCACTTGAAAAAGACATCGCTGAAGTTGGATCCGTGAATCTGGGTATGACACATCGTGCAGGCTTGATACTTGGCTGACTGATTGTGTACTGGTCCGCTCGGTCCCACAGTCGGGAAGGTATGACACTGGAGACAAAGCATGTTTACCGTGCTCACCTTCAGGAGCCGGGGATTGGTCGAACCGTGAGGCGTGTGGCAGCTGGTGCAGCCCTCGGTTTTCACCGGTACGTGCTCGTAGACGAAAGGCCCCTGCTTGTCGGCATGGCATTTGAAACACACCGCGTCCCCGCTCGGCAGGGTTTTTACCTGCCTGAGCGTTGCGGTTCCGTGAACGTTATGGCAGTCGTCGCATTGCACCAAACCCTCGTTGACGCGGTGATGATAGGGTTTCGCAAAGTCCGCCTTCGCAGCGGTATGGCATCCGTAGCACAATTGAGGCTGGCTCTGGACGAGAAGGTGCTCTGCTTCCTTGGCGTGATGAGGCGAATGGCAATCAAGGCAGCCCACATCGCTACCGGCATGGGCGGATTCTGAAAAGTGTGACTGCTGATGGGCTTCACCGTGACAGGTTAAACAGCGGTTACTTTTCTGCTGGCGGGACATATTCTTGAAGCTGAAAATCTTGGTTATGTCGCCGCCTCCCGCCACGTGAGCGGCACCCGGACCATGGCAGCCCTCGCAACCTTGGTGCGAAGGTTCTTTGTTGAGTGTGGTTTTCCAGTGCGGCGTTTTCTCCCAGGAGTCGTAGGTGTCCTCGTGGCAGGTCTTGCAGGTCTCCGATCCTACATAGGAAGACGGATCTTGCGCGTCGGCAGCGTTTTTTGTCGAAGACGACGTGGCAGCAACAGCGGCACCGGGTTTAGCCGGGGGTGCCGTCTGACTTGCAGCGCCGGAAATAAGAAGCACGACTAACAGACTTGAAACAGTAGCGAGTCGGACATACCTACTAGCATTCACGACTTCCTCCATATTTCGGACGTCCTAAAACGCACCGATAAAAAAGTCATGATGCTCCATTTTGCGCGTCCATACGCTGCGCGATGGACGACGCACTTTGCCCGCTGGCAATGGCGCACTAGAAACCTATCGACCGTGTAATCGAGCATTATCATTGTCCAAGTGCTATATCTTGCATCCTAGTCACCGGTTTGAAATTGACAAGTATCTGGTTGGACGTATGTCTCTACCACTGCGCCTGGAGCCAGCGGGTGGATGTTATATGTTTTATAAGGAGTGAAATAAGAAAAATGTGGGATTAGGGAGAGCTAGCGGAGTAGTGCGCAACGAACCAAATAACAGGCAACAGAATGCCATCGAGGATTAGTGCCGGGGCGCTCGAACAGGATTCGGTCGCCGTTCTCTGAGGCTATCAACGTCCCGCTTCAAAGCGGTAACCGATTCCTCGCAGCGTTTTCAGATAACGCGGATGCCTCGGATCCTGTTCGATTTTTTCCCGCAGGCGTCGGACGAAGACGTCAATTGAACGCGGGGTGACGAACGATCCTTCTTTCCAAACGGCATCGAGCAATTGGTCGCGGGTAAAGACGCGTCCTCGATGACGTGCTAAATATTCGAGAAGGCGGAACTCGCGGACCGTCGTAAGGACGGCGACCCCCTGCACGCGCACGGTCATTGAAGCGATATCAATCTCCAGATCTCCCAGTTGCATGATTTCGTGGCTTGGAGCTTCCGGCTGAATCCGAAGAACATTGCGAATTCGCGCGATCAGTTCGCGGGGACTGAACGGCTTGGTGATATATCCATCGCCGCCGGCATCGAAGGCCTGAAGGCGATCTAGTTCCTGTGTCCTGGCGGAGAGAAAAATAATGGGCGTCTTGGCCAGTCGTTCGTGCTGCCGAATCTGCCGGCAAAGGTCAAAACCGCTGATTCCAGGCAGCATGATGTCGAGCAGGAACAGCGACGGCTGCGCCAGGGCTGCCTGCGGAACTACTGGCGCACCCGAGAAAAAGGTGGAAACCTCGTATCCTGCTGTCCGGAGGTTGTGTTCGATTAACTGCGACACGTCGGGATCGTCTTCGACGACATAGATCAGATCGGGATAACGCGATTTGCGTGCTATCTCCAAAGTTTCCATGGCGAAAGGCGAGCCCCGCGCGGCCTCAAAAGATCTTGTGTGTCCATAGTTCTCTGAACACTAGAGAGCCTGTGTTGCAGTTATGTTGCGCCAGTGTTAAAGGAGAGTTAATTCACGAGGCGGCGGCCACTTTGCCCGGACCTCTATCTACGCGATACACTGCCGGATATGAATACAGGGAATCAACCGAACGTGAAGTTCGTACAGACGCCCGATTATCGCGAAGCCTACTCCAACAGTGTGCAGATTCGGGTTAACGTGTGGGATTTTTTCCTCGTTTTCGGGACGATGCAGCAGAGTTCCGAGACGAATGTAGAACTTCGTAACTTTCAGGGAATCTATCTAAGCCCACAACAGGCCAAGGCGCTCATGGCTCTGCTGCAGCAGAATGTGACCAACTACGAGGCGGCGTTCGGTGAAATCAAGCTTGAGCCTCGCGCCCCGGGTGGACCGATTCACTAATGGCGGCGCGACCGACGACGCCTAACATGAAGATTGATTCTCTGCGGACGCCCTTTCCGTGGACGCAACAGTTTCTTCTCTTTGCATTGTTTTTTGCCGGATTGGTGCTTCTACATGCACCGCTCCTGCGACTCCCTTATTTTTGGGATGAGGCTGGCTATTACATTCCCGCCGCGCGCGATCTATTTCTTACGGGCACGCTGATTCCGCATTCGACGCCGTCGAATGCCCATCCTCCGCTGGTGATGGCGTGGGTGGCGCTGGCCTGGCGCATCTTCGGATACTCCACGCAAGTTACGCGCACGGCAATGCTGACACTGAGCGCCTTCTCGCTCCTCGGACTCTTTCGCCTTTCGCGGGTCGCTGCACATCCAACTGTGGCGTGGGTGACCACCGGACTGGTGGCAATGTATCCGGTTTACTTTACCCAAAGCTCCATGGCAGTTTTGGATTTGCCCACTGCTGGTTTCACGTTTTGGGCGCTCGCCGCCTATTTGGAAGACCGGCCCCGGGAACAAGTGTTTTGGTTCACTCTGGCGGTGTTGACAAAGGAAACTGCCATTCTGGCGCCGTTGGCGCTCTGTGGCTGGGAACTGGTCGTTGCGTTCGTTCGTTCAAGTTCGAAATCGAACCGTTGGAAAGAAATTCTTCCGCCCGAAGGCCGGCGCACTCGCTGGTTGTGGCTGCTGCTTCCGGTCGCGCCTCTGGTGCTCTGGTACGGTTACCATTACTCCAAGACCGGCTTCGTGCTGGGCAATCCAGAATTTTTCCGGTACAACGTCGCCGCTACGCTCGACCCTCTGCGTATCCCGCTGACGCTCGGAATGCGCCTCTGGCAACTTTTCGGATATTTCGGCCTGTATCTGCTCACGCTGGCCGGCGTTCTGGCCATGTTTCGTCCGCCCCAGATCGACGGCCTAGTAGAAAAACGGCAAGTAGAAAAACAAAGAGAAGACATTGTACCTCGTCCTCGAATCCCATTCTGGATGCAGGCCGCATTTCTCGCGGTGATCTTGGCTTATCTGGTCTTTATGTCGGCAGTCGGTGGCGCGGTTCTGGCTCGTTATATGCTTCCGGTTGTTCCGCTGGTGATCCTGGTTTGGGTCGCGACTCTCTGGCGCCGTTTACGCTATTGGAAGCTGATTGTTGGGGCTGTCTCCATCGCGTTTGTTGCCGGCCTTTTCACCAATCCCCCCTACGGATTCTCGCTTGAAGACAATCTCGCATACCGCGACTTTGTCGTGATGCACGCAGAAGCCGAGGCTTTTCTCGCGACGCGGTATCCAGGCGAGCGGATTCTCACCGCGTGGCCTGCGTCAGACGAGCTCTCGCGGCCATGGCTCGGTTATGTGCGTCGTCCTTTTCCCGTAGTGCGCATCGAAGACTTCTCAGAACCGCAGATCAGATTAGCCACGAATGCCCGCAATCGTTTCGACGTGGTCCTGGTGTTTTCTACGAAGTACCAGCCGACGCATCCGCTTTTCGAGAATTGGGATGCTTGGCAGCACATCAAGGAAAGATTCTTCGGCTATCATCGCGACTTGCGGCCAGAACAGATTGCCGGGTATCTAGGCGGAACGATCGTCTACCACAAAGAACAGAACGGCCAGTGGATAGCCGCGATAGCAGTAGAGCGATGACCCTCGTTATATGGGGATAGGGGTTCTCGCGGGGTGGAGCGGAGCCCCCCGCTTCCATGAGAAGCGAAGGATTCATGTCCCCATCAAGTGGCAGGAATGGGTCTTCGCCACGACCCAGACCGCTTTTCCCGGAACAAGCTGAAGAGCATCGCGAGCGGCCAGCGTGAGGTGTACCTCGAACTCCGTGCCGCCGCAATCCACGATCGCCGCAATCATAACGTCTCGCTGCACCAGTCGCCGAATCGTACCCGGCAAAACGTTGCGGGCGCTCAGTCCCTGTGGACTCTCTGTCGCCAAGAGCAGGTCGCCGGCGCGAACCCCCACACGCAAACGAGAGCCGACTTCTGCGCGCACAAGCGGAGTTTCGAGCTCGACCGCACCGCTTTCCAGACGGCATGTCATCGTTCCGCGAGCCTCGCTTTGCGCCGTTACCGTCGCCTCGAAAATGTTTTCGAATCCGGACAAGTGCGCGACGGTTTCCAATCGGGGAGCTCGCATCACTTCGTGCGGTTGCCCCTGCGCCACGATTCGTCCCGCATCAAGCACGATCACTTCGTCGCCGAGAGCGAACACCTCCTCACCACTGTGGGTGACGAAAAGAATCGGCACCCGATGATCCTGGTTCCACCTTCGTAGGTCGCCGACGATTGACGATTTTGTCGGGCGATCGAGCGCCGCCAGAGGCTCATCAAGAAGTAATGCCCGTGGCTCGGTTACAAGCGCGCGTGCCAGCGCGACGCGTTGCCGCTCTCCTCCCGAGATTTGCTCTGGCCGTCTTTGGCGCAGGTGATCGATGCCAAACGTCTCAAGCATCTCGCGGCTTCGTGCCTTTCGCTCGCTTGCGCCCAGCCCGCGAAGACCATAAGCGATATTCTCTTCGGCGGTCAGATGAGGAAAAAGCGCAAGATCCTGATGCACATAACCAATGCGCCGGTTCCAGGCGGCGACGTTCTGCTTCTTGTCCCGGTCGTAAAGAACTTCACCACCAGCAACAATACGCCCTTCGTCCGGAGGCGTAAGCCCCGCGATGCAATCGAGCAGCGTGGTCTTGCCCGCTCCCGAAGCACCAAAGAGAATTGTGAAACCAGCGAGAGCGCGGAAGTGCACGTTCAGGTGAAAACTGCCTTCGGGATTCGCGAAGCGTTTGCGAATGCGGACTTCTAGCTCGGAAGACATGGTTTGAATCGACGCCTCCAGCGCGGGTCGCGCTGGGAGAACAATTTTCAACGCCATGGACCAACCGCCCATGAACGCCGGTTCGCCCCATACACAATCGACAGAATCAAAAATGAAATAATCAGCAGCACCAGCGCCGTCTCGTTTGCGCTTGGATAATTCGCCATTTCCACCTGGTCGTAAATATCAATTGAGATGGTGCGCGTGACACCGGGAATGTTGCCTCCCACCATCAGTACGACTCCGAACTCACCCAGAGTGTGCGCGAAGCTGAGGACAAATCCGGTAACTAGCCCCGTTTTCGAGAGAGGGAGCACGATTCGCCAAAAGGTCTGCAATGGAGAATGTCCCAGCGAGGCCGAAGCCCCCAGCAGCTTGACGTCAACCGCGCTGAACGAGGAGGCGAACGGTTGCACGGCAAAGGGCAGACTGTAGAGCAGGGACCCGATCACAAGACCTTGGAAAGTAAAGGCCAGCGTGTGACCGGTGAGCGATTCCCACCAGCGGCCGAGCGGGCTTCGCGAACCGAGCGCCACCAGGACATAAAACCCAAGTACCGTTGGCGGCAAGACAATGGGAAGCGCCACTGCGGCTTCGACCAAAAATTTCCAACGCCGACGCGAATAGGCCAGCCAACATGCGATAGGAATTCCGATTACGACTAAGAGCGACGAAACAATCGCCGCGAGACGCACGGTCAACCAGAACGCCTCCCAGTTCATTTCACGGTTTCCCCGCAGACAAGCTGAAGCCGTAGCTGGTGAGGAGGGAAGCCGCCTCGGGCGTACGCAAAAACTCCAAGAACTTCCGGGCGGCATCCTGATGTCTTGAGTTCGAAAGCACCACCGCCGCCTGGTTTAGAGCAGGATAGGAGTCGAGAGGAACCGTCCAATAACGGCCTTTGCCTTTCATCGAAGGAGCCAGCGCATGGGAAAGTGCGACCAACCCCGCTTGGGCGTTGCCCGATTCGACAAACTGCGCCGCCTGCGACACGCTCTCTCCCAGAACAATGCGGCCGGATACCTGATCGTATATCCCGAAGTGACGAAGCGCCGCCTCCGCGGCACGCCCGTAAGGCGCGTGAGCGGGGTTCGCCATCGATATCTTCTTGACCGATGGCTCAAGCAAAGCGTTTATGCCCAGCTTCGATAAATCAAGCGGGGAATCGCTGGGCACCCACAAGACCAATCGTCCGACCGCATAACGATAAAGTGTGTCCTTCAACGCCAATCCCGCGTTAATCAATTGTTCAGGATATTGCTCATCGGCCGAAAAGAAGACGTCGAACGGTGCGCCATTTCTGATCTGATTCGTGAGATTTCCCGACGCGCCGAAAGAAAGCTTCACCTCTTGCCCTGTCTTTTTCGTGTAGGCGGCGGTGAGTTCAGGAAGAGCCGCACTCATATCCGCCGCCGCCGCCACGGTGATTTCCTGCGCGTCTGCGAAGACTCCCGTGATAAGGAGAAGTAGAACCAGTAATCGTCTCATCGTAGATAAGCGTCCTCTCTCAGCGGAGACGCCACTTCCCGCGTCTCCGCGCCCGGCCCACCGCAGGGGGCCGAGCCCAGCTTCTATCCGCAACAAATTGACAGATTGTTGCTCCCTACGCCAGCTTCGTCTTTGATAAAGGCATCTCGCGCACCCGCTTGCCCGTCGCCGCAAATACCGCGTTGTAAAGAGCCGGAGCAAGCGGAGGTACGCCAGGCTCGCCAACGCCCGCCGGCGGCGCTTCGTTCTCTACTATATGTACCTCAGTGTGCCGAGGCGCCCGATTCATGCGCGTGACCGGATAATTATCGAAATTACTCTGGTCAATGACGCCGTTCGTGGCAGTAATCTCGCCGAACAATGCAAGACTCGTTCCAAATACTGCCGCTCCCTCGAACTGGTTGCGAATGTTGTCGGGACTCACGACCGTCCCGGTATCGAGCGCCGTCCACACCCCCGGAATATGCACCTGTCCTCGGCTGTCCACCTCAATCTCCACCACGGTCGCAACATAGGTAAGGAAACTGCGATGCGCTGCAATACCCATGCCGCGACCTTTCCCCATCGGCCGTTTTCCCCAGCCAGACTTTTCCGCCGCAATCTCGACAACGCGCCGTAATCGAGCAGTGTCAAGCGGATAAGTCTTCGCGTCTTCGGCATCGTCGCCCTTCAAGTCAAGGTTGACGATACGCGGTGGCCCGATCAGTTCCAGCAGATACTGCACTGAATCTTTGTTCGCCGAGTGCGCCAGTTCGTCGGCAAATGAGTGAATTGCGAAGGAGTGATAGATATTCGCCACGCTGCGCAGCCAACCGATGCGCACGTGATAATCGGCCGGACCATTTTCAGCTCGATGATTCGGAATATCAAACGGAAGATTGTTCCATCCCAATCCCATTTCATCATCCGCATAGACAGCCGAAACATCGAAGGTCGAGTTGATTGGTGGATAGACTGTGCGTTGCAGCCAAGCCGTCGGCCTGCCGTCCGCGCCTACTGCGGCTTTCATATACATCGCTGCGACCGAGTGAAAGAAATCAAAGTGAATATCATCTTCCCGGCTCCAGACGACCTTGACCGGCTTGCCCAGTTGTTTGGAGAGGAAGGCTGCCTCCGCCACCTGATCAGGTTTCGACTTGCGGCCGAACCCTCCGCCCAGCAACGTGACATGGCAAATCACGTCTTCCTTCTTGATGCCAAGCACGCTTGCAATCGTCTCCTGTACCGCTTGCGGATTCTGCGTCGGTGCCCACGTCAACACCTTTCCGTCGCGATACTCGGCCACCGCGACTGGCGGCTCCATCGAAGCATGCGCCAGATGTGGAGCGTAGTACTCGGCCTGGAAGATCTTTCCGCCGCTCTTTTCGCTTTGCGCAAATGCCGCGTCCACATCACCTACGTTGCGGACCACTTTGCCCGGTGTCCGCGAAGTTGCTTCCAGCGTCTTGCGGAAGGGTCCAGAATTGTACACCTCATGCGGACTGCTGTCCCATTCGATCGTTAGACTTTTGCGTCCCTTGAATGCCGCCCACGTGTTGTCAGCAATCACCGCAACTCCACCTAACGGCTGGAACTGATGCGGCGGCTTGAATGGTGGAATGGTCAGCGTCTTCTGCACTCCCGTCACCTTGAGCGCAGCTTTGTCATCGTATGATTTGATCTTCTGCCCCAACACTGGTGGATGCTCTACCGACGCGTACACCATCCCGGGCATCGTGGCGTCCATGCCGAAGATCGCTTGGCCGGTCACGATCTCCGGAAGATCGAACAGAGAATTACTTTCTTTGCCGATGTACCGCCATTCGGAACGCTTCTTGAGTGGCACGTCTTCTTTCTTCGGAACGGGCAACTTCGCGGCAGCTGCGGCAACTTCGCCATAGCCCAGCTTGCGTCCACTGCCGCGGTGCACCACAAAGTGCGGCTCGGTCGTACACTCCATCGGAGAGACACCCCACTGCGCCGCCGCCGCGCTGATGAGCATCACGCGTCCCGTGGCACCGACCTGTCGCATCAGGTCAAAATTGCTCCGCACCGAGTGTGACCCGTCAGTATCCTGCTCTCCGTATCTAGGATCGCCAATTGCCTGCTCAATTTTGACCTTCGACCAGTCCGCATCCAATTCGTCCGCGACGATGAGCGGCAAAGCGGTCCGGCTGCCACACCCCATCTCTGACCGATGGGCCACGATGGTCACGGTACCGTCAGGAGCGATTGACATCCATAGGCTCGGTTCAAATCGCGCTGCGGCCGGCTCATCCTCCGCCCAAAGCGGCTCGGGAACGAACCGCGCGCTCAGCACAAACACGCTGCCCGCGAGCGCACCACGCAGGAATCCCCGCCGGCTCACTTGACGGCTGACATTTTCTATTATCTTCATGCCGTCTCCTTCGCAGCCTGATGAATCGCAGTTCGTATTCGCTGATAGGTACCGCAGCGGCAAATATTGCCCGACATCGCCGTATCAATATCCTGATCGCTCGGGTTCTTGTTCTCCTTGAGGAGGGCAATCGCCTGCATGATCTGCCCTGTCTGGCAATAGCCGCATTGTGGAACGCGAATCTCCACCCACGCCTTCTGCACGGGATGAATTGGCGCGATGCCCTCAATCGTCGTAATCTCCGTGCCGCCGACCTCGGACATCGGTGTAATGCACGAGCGGATCGCCGAACCATTCTGGTGCACCGTGCATGCGCCGCACAATGCCATGCCGCAGCCGAACTTTGTTCCTGTGAGTTGCGCGACGTCCCGCAAATACCACAGCAGCGGCATATCGGGATCGCCGTCAAATGTTTTCTCTTTTCCGTTCACCTTAAAACGGATCATTTATCCCTCGACGAGCTTAGTAGTGACTAACGGATACCACAAAATTGATTTCCATATCGTAGTCGCAGAGCGCGAAATGTGAAAGAGTGCGATCATCAGTGTTTTTCACCGCGACCGCAACGAGAGATCTGAGTCTGGCTCACGTGGCTCGTCATATAATCGCTTGTCATTGAATCGTCTTCATCGCGGGAGGAATGTTTGGCCTACGACGATCTGCGCGACTGGATCAAAGCACTCGACCGAGCCGGCGAACTGAAACACATCCGCACCGAAGCCGACCCAATTCTCGAGATCACAGAGATTGCCGACCGCGTTTCGAAGAGTCGCGACCAGCGGGGAAACATAGGCGGCAAAGCTCTCCTCTTTGAAAACATCAAGGGCCATCCAGGTGCGCAGCTTCTCATCAACCAGTTCGGCTCCGCGCGCCGCATGCGCCTGGCTTTGGAGGTCGAAGCTCTCGATGAAATCGCCGAGCGCATTCGCGCCTTCATGGACGTTAAATCTCCGCAAGGCTTTCTCGACAAAGTAAAAATGCTCCCCATGCTGGCCGAGATGGGTAAGTTTTTTCCAAAGGTGGTTGCCACCGGCCCCTGCAAAGAAGTCATTAAACGCGACAATTTTTCTTTGCTCGATTTTCCCATTCTCCAGTGCTGGCCTAAAGACGCCGGGCGCTTTATCACCCTGCCCTGCGTGATCACGCGCGATCCAAAAACCGGAAAGCGCAACGTAGGCATGTACCGCATGCAAATCTATGACGAGCGCACGACTGGCATGCACTGGCAGAGACAGAAAGTAGCGGCGGAACATTTTCGCGACCACCTGAGAAAAGCTGCAATTTCCTCAGCCCGCACAGGGTCGGAGGCAAGCTTCGGTTCCGCCGATCGAAGCGAGGCAGCAGCGGTAGACATCATGGCGAGATCGTCTGGAGGTGCAATCTTGGCTGCGGGCGACCGTCCCTCAGGCAAGATGGAAGTAGCTGTAGCGATCGGCACCGAACCTGCGCTGACCTTTTCCGCCATAGTGCCCGCGCCGCCCGACGTGGAAGAATTCATCATCGCCGGATTTCTGCGCCAGAAGCCAGTCGAGTTGGTGAGGTGTGAGACCGTCGATCTGGAAGTTCCGGCCTGCGCCGAAATCATCCTCGAAGGCTACGTGAATCTGGACGAACTCCGCACCGAAGGCCCCTTTGGAGATCACACCGGCTTCTATTCACTCGAAGACGAATACCCTGTCTTTCATGTCACCTGTATCACCCACCGCAGAGACCCGATCTACGCGACAACAGTCGTAGGCAAGCCGCCGCAAGAAGATGCTTGGATGGGTAAGGCTGTCGAACGCATTTTCCTCCCCCTGATGAAGCTGACCATCCCCGAACTGGTCGATATCAACCTGCCCATCGAAGGCGTCTTTCACAATCTGATGCTGGTTTCGATCCGCAAGTCCTATCCCGGACAAGCGCGCAAGATAATGAACGCCATATGGTCGCTGGGCCAGGCAATGTTCACCAAGTGCATCATTGTTGTGGATGAAGACGTGAACGTCCAAGACATGGCCGATGTTACCTTGAAAGCTTTGAACAACATCGACCCCGAGCGCGACATCCAATTCACCCTCGGCCCCGTCGATTCGCTGGATCACGCCGCCCGCCTTGCCAACTACGGATCGAAAATGGGTATTGACGCGACGCGCAAGTGGTCAACTGAAGGCTTCTCCCGTCCGTGGCCTGACGAGATCGTGATGGACGCGAAAACTCGCGCGCTCGTGGACGGCAAGTGGAAAGCTTTGGCGAAGGAACTAGGAATTGATTGAGCCGCCCATGTTATGCGTACGCTCCTATCCACGGTACGTCGCGGGCGTCCAAATCCACTGCGTTCTAGGTGCCAAGGCAGAAGATCACTTAGCAAAAATTAAGGCTGGCGCGAGGAAGGATACGCTCTTGAGTCCACTTCCATATTGTGTTCTCATAAAAGAATGAAACGGACCGTGGAGTCCGTCTGCGCCGCTTTTACCTCAACCCTCAACCTCGCTTTCGAGCGAACACCAGAGGAGAATAATTATGAGCAAAGTCAACTACATTCCCAAGGGATACAACACCGTTACTCCGTACCTCGTCATCAAGGGCGCCGCAAAAGCGATAGATTACTACAAGAATGTTTTTGGGGCGACCGTAGTTGAACGCATGGACGGGCCCAATGGTAAGGTTGGCCATGCCGAGTTGCAAATCGGCGACTCCCGCATCATGCTGGCCGACGAAAACCCTCAGATGGGCAACCGCAGCGCCGAGAGTATCGGCGGTTCTCCGGTGAGCCTGTACGTTTACCTTCCTGATTGTGACAAGGTAGTCGCCAAAGCGGCCGCAGAGGGAGCGAAAATCCTCAAAGCTGTGGAAAACCAGTTCTATGGCGACCGCTCTGGCTTCATTCAAGACCCGTTCGGCCACCTCTGGGGTATCGCAACCCATGTGGAAGACGTTTCTCCAGCCGAAATGAAAGAGCGCATGAAGAAAGTAATGCAGGCAGCCTGAAAAAATGTCCTGTGACTGGCTCTTAGTTCATAGTCTGACCGAGGTTCGATTCGGCTGGGAGCTAAGAGCCGGATAGAACCGCGATCGATGGGCATATTCGTGTAATTACGGCTACAACTTAGAAAGGAACTCTCGCAATGCTCTCCACCGGCAATCCGTTTCCAAATTTCTCTCTTCCCAACCAGGATGGCAAAATCACAAAGCTCTCCGATTTCGCCGGAAGCTGGCTCGTGACTTATTTCTACCCCAAGGACGACACGCCCGGTTGCACCATCCAAGGCAAGTCGTTTACGGCAACCAAAGCTGATTTTGACAATGCAGGAATCAAAGTAGTTGGCGTCAGCGCCGATGATGTGGGCTCGCACAAGAATTTCTGCAACAAGTTCGCGTTCACCGTCGACCTGCTCTCCGATACCGACTCCAGCCTCATGAAGTCAGTTGGCATCGGCCAGGCCGAATGGAAAGGGATGAAATTCTGGGAGCGCACCAGTTTTGTTGTTGATCCCGAGGGTACAATTCGCAAGGTTTACGAAAAGGTGAGCCCGGAAGGCCACGAGAAAGTGTTGTTCAACGACATTGCAGCAATGAAGGCGAAGGCGGCCTGATAGGTCATCGCCGAAGCCCCGAGCCATGTCTTGACCGTCGGAATTCTGCTAATCGATCACGGGGTCTGCGGCAAATTTTCCCCGCTCACTTTTATTCCATGGCGAGCGTACCGTGGCAGCAAATCCTTCGGCCATCACGGAGGGCAGTATGCGGTATAGCCGCGAGCGCAGATCGCGATAACCCTGAATACCCGCAAAAAGATCGCTCATCAGTTCCCGGAAACTGGCACTTCGCGTGGTGAGAGAAACGATCTGCTCGAGAACGCTGTCCCCGAAAACCAGCCCATGGTAAAAGCGTTGCGAAACCCGCGCGGCAAGTTTCAGCTCCGGCAAAATTTCCTTTTCGAGTTGCGCTTTGTATTCAACTGGATGCCCGGCAAGCAGGCTTTGCGCACACAACTCCGCCGAGCGCAGCGCGTAATAAAGTCCTTCGCCGGTAATCGGATCGACTAACCCCGCACTATCACCGATCATCGCCCAACCTTCGCCGCAGACCTCGAGTTCTTCGAAGGTCTGGGCCCGTAACGATGGCAGAATATGCGAATAGAACCGGGCGCCATCCAAACGAAAGCCATTTTGCTCAAGCCATCGTTCGAGAATGCATCGCAATTTGGCGGTGGGGATTTCACCCATCTTTCCGGCGATGCCGGCGGAAACATGATCGGTGCGGGGAAATGCCCAAATGTATCCGGTTATTCCTTGCAAAAACTGAATCTGCATCAGCGATCCATCACTGGAAAAGCCGCGGTTGGGAATAAAATAGCCGGCAGTGACCATCAGGTCGTCGGGAGCAATAGGCGAGAGGAACTGCGAGCGGAAGGGATTGCGCGCCCCCGCTGCGATGATCAGATATGCTGCGCGATATTCGGTCTGCGGCGTGAGGAGGCGCCACTCCGCACCGACAGCCTCGACACGCGTCACGCGTTCGATGTGGACCTCGACGTGCGGCGCATCGTTGTCTGCCTCTGCGGCCTGCGAATCAATCGGCCCAGAACCGGCTCGTCGAGCTCGCTCGAGCAAGAATCCGTTCAGAGCCGTGCGCGAGAAGATTGCAACCGGATGCTGCATCTGGAAGCTTACACGTAGCCCGGACGGACTGATCAACTCACAATTTTCCACCAAATTGCCATGGTCGCGGGCATCGCCCAAAAAAGGATACTGTTGCAGAGCTTTGTGCGTGAGTCCGCCACCGCAAGGCTTTTCCCATGCGAGCCTCTCGTCGAAGAGCAGGACGTGACGGCCACCGTCTGCCAGGAGGGCCGCAGCCAACGCGCCCGCAGGCCCTCCTCCGACAATCGCAATGGGCAGTTTCGTATGCATGTTCCTGAAAAAGGATTTTTGCCTCGAGGGAAAGCAACATAGGCAGCGGAAACACTACTCCCCCGGTGCAATGAGATCGACCCCCCGAGGCGGGGCGTTAGCAGGTTCCGAGGGTTTCTGATTATTGCAGCGTTGTGGCGCTGCTTAATCCCTGATAAATAAACAGTCCGGCGATAACCAGGATCATCGCCCCCGACAAGGCGCCGAGCACCTTCACAATCGGCGCGATCTTTTTCATTTTCGCCAGAACCTCCACCTGCTCTTTCTGCATTTGCGATTCGCTTTCGTTTAAGCAGATGGAGTCATCTTCGTGCATGGTGAGGGTACTTTTATAGATCAGCAGGATAATCAAAATCCCGGTCAGAATACCCCACGCGACAAGCAGCCCGAACATCGGAGTCATACGCCACCTCGGAGCTGAGATCGAGCCAATTCCCGAAATCTGAGCGCTTCGCCCCTGCGAACTTCGTGGTATCGCTGGCGTTCGGGTAACGGCCCCCTACTGGGCACGATTATAGACCCGATGGCAAGAGGTGCCGAGACTTCTTGTCAACCCAAAGCATCTAAACGGCCAGATAGTGAAAGGTACCGTTCCCGAAAAGCCTTGCCGAGCCGGGAGCAGCCTTTGTTATAATAAGCAATTACAAGGAGATAAACAGATGGCAACCACCACCGTTCCCGATGTACAGCCCAAAACAGCACCAGTACTGACTGCTCCTGCGATCGCCAAGGTCAAGGAAATCATGGCTACGCAGTCGCCGGTTCCAGCAGGATTGCGGTTGTCCGTGGTCGGCGGCGGCTGCTCCGGTTTTCAGTACTCGATGGCCTTTGAGAACGGTGCCGGCATGATGGACAAGGTTTTTGATTTTGACGGCTTGAAAGTCTATGTGGATGCGACTTCGCTCATGTACCTCGGCGGAGCGCACGTCGATTACGTTGAGACATTGGAAGGCGCGGGTTTCAAATTCGAGAACCCTAATGTCAAGAGCACGTGCGGTTGCGGTTCTTCGTTCAGCGTTTAGATTTGACCTTAGGGTCTGCAGTGCCCATCTTCTCGACACCAAGCCCCTTTCAACGCGGGGCCTTTTGTGTTGTCGCAAAAGCGAAACTCTAGTTTTGAGGGTTGCTCTGCGGCGGATTTTGCGTCGGTTGTTGAGAGAAGGTTTGTGAAGATCCGCTGTTCGGAATCAACCCCTGTCCCTGTCCGGGGATACCTTGACCCGGAGCCATTCCTCCTAAGTTGCCGGTCGTCGGGCCATTAACCGACACCGGCCCGGTCAACAGGCCTCCGCGGTCTGCCTGTGGGAGATAAACGAAAAGCCAGTCATTGTAATGACTCTTGTCGTTGAACACGCGAATGGTTTTCGCCTTGCTCGTGCTGGCGACCCCAAGGATCGGACCGCCGCCGAATGTCGGGCCGCTCAAGCCAGAACCGGAATTGGAATCAGTTCCCGAGCCGGAAGAAGATCCCGACGAATCCGAAGTTTCGTCGGTATCCGAGGAATGATCGGAGGATTTATCGGGAGATGAACTGTCGGAATTACTGTTTGCGGAAGCCTGCGAACCGGCGCCGGCTTGTTGCTGGATACCTCCCTGCCCGCCGAAGTTTCCGACTCCGCCTTGCGTTCCGCCGAACCCTCCTTGTGCAATCCCTCCGGATCCGCTTTGTCCCTGCAGGCCTCCTTGTCCCGGTATTCCATTCGAGCCGGGCGTCTGACCGAGTGACAAACCACTGTTCAAGGTGATGTCCTGCTGGTGAAGAAATTTAAAGTCGCGCTCTTTGCCGGTCTTCGGATCGATGTTGACCGGATCTGTATAGCGCTTGCGCAGAAAACGCAGATTGTTCGTATTTTCCAACTCTTCAACACTATTCGGATATCGGCCAAACTTCTTGTAAAAGTGCTGAATAGCGCGCATGTAGGCCGTTCCACGATGCCGCAACTCATCCTCGCGGTCGCGAAGGATCTGTTGCTTAATGTCCGGCAGCACTGCAAGCATCGCCATCGCCATGAGGGCGAAGGCAAGCATCAGCGTGATCAACATATAGCCGCGCTGACGAATTTGTGATTTTTGATTTATGCCCGTGGAATTCGTTGATCCCAAACCACGACGTCGCATAACTGTTTGCCTTCAAATTACAAACGACCGGTTGCAAATCGTCTTTTATCCCGGAGATCCTTGCATCAGAGGCAGGCTTTGCCGGTTATTGTTGAGCACGTCTTCTACATCGACTGCCGTCGGCGAGATGTGGAGAATGCGATAACGCCGATCCACAATATCGCCCTCAGAGGCGATAAAAACGTCTTCTCCCTGCGCCAGGAACACTTTCTTTGTCTGCCCCGGTTCGTTGGCAAATCCAAAAAACTTGAGCGTGATTGGCGGTGGCGGCGGAACCGGCGGCGGCATGTGAATCGCTACCTGGTGGTCAGTGACGCCTGGCCCCTTGGGTGTCTCTATAGGCTTCGATCCGGCGACGAAAATATTTCTCCCATTACCCGCATACTTGATTTTCTCGCTCTGGCTCAGCAGTTGTAACTCGAGGGTGGGGTCGAGGCGAGGCTCAGTCACGGGCACCATTTTCCCCGAAGCGGTGCGTCGCATGCCGGGCTTGAAAGTGCTGGAAGCCGAGGTGGTCTGCGCGGGTGTGACCGACTCCGAGGCGGGCCAGAACTCGTATGCCAGCAGAGCTGCGGCGATTACGCCCAGCACCGCGAGAACGGTTACTTCTTTCCGGTTTTCGGCTCCCAGTTTCACTTAAGCACCCGACCGAAGATAGCTGTGCATTGTGATTTGCAGGCGGACTGGTCCTGCCGCTTGGCCTGCCAAGTCCACGCTATCCACCGTAAAAAACATTTTCGACCGCTCCAGCGTATTGATGAACCGCACCAGTTGCAGATAGTCTCCGGAAAAACTGCCCTGGATTTCGATCGGAACTATGCCCGAACTTTCCGCATCGTCCGGCTTGTAGTGCGCCTGCTGGATGCGAACGCCATTCTCCGACGCTAACTTCCCCAGTTCGTCGGTCAGATCGGAATCGGTGGCAGCGAACCTATCCTGGTAAAACCCTTTGATCTGCTCTTTTGCCAGAGCGATTTTCTTATCCATGCCTCGCAGCGGCTTCACTTCGCGGTTCTTCTTTGTCAGCTCTGCCCTGAGCTCCATAATTTGCAACCTTCGCGAATCTTCAGAGCCTACCAGTGGCGATAAAAGAACCGCTACCGCTATGATGTCTGCGGCCAGCATCGCTCCGATCGCGATTTTCAACTTGCGCCGCGAGTTTTGGAGATCCGGCATTACTTCCCGCTCCCGTCTGAGTCAGGCACAGCGTCAGGAACATAAACCGCCACCACCGAGGCTGCCACGCCCGCTCCAGGTTCGTTCCCCTGCGCTTCCTGCACCACCTCCTGCACTAACTGCGCTCCTTGAAAATGCTTCGAATCTTCCATGCGATGGACTAGTTCGACAGCCGCGGCCCGCGTATCTCCAGCTACTTTGATTTGTAGTTCCATCTGATTCTCGTCATTCAATTCGGGACGGAGAGAGACGACGTGCAGGTTCGTGGGCATCACCCGCTCGAGATCTTCGAACACACGCGTCCACGAAAACGACTTGCGTTCAATCAACCCATTGAGAAACTGCGACTGATCGCGCGTACTACGGTTAGCGGCCAAGTCGAGGAAGGTCTGCGCCTTGGCTCGTTCGGTGTCCCGTTCGGCGATTTGTCTCTGCAGTTGCGTGATATCATGGCGATCCCTACCGGCATTGGTCCAGCCATTTATTGCCAGGCCAACCAAGACCAGAGTCAGCCCAGCAAGAACTGCTACTGCTAAGCCCCAACGCACCCAGAATTCACGGGCATCTTCATAGCGTCGGGTTGCGAGATTGATATCTAAACGCATACTTATGAAACCAGAGTCAGGAAATCAATGCTCCCACGACCCCCGCCATCCGCCATCTCGGCACGGTTCCGGTGGTAGACCCAATCTGCGAGTTCGTCACCAGTTCTTCGATCTGGGCCCCCGATTGGCTCTTCAAGGCCGGCGCTGCGCCACCTGCTTCCGGCAGACCCGCCACATATACTCGTTCGATATTCAGTTTGTAGGTGTCCTGAAAAAAAACTACCGAAGGATAGACCTCTTCTGCCAGTTGATCGCCCGTGATAGTCACACCGCGCAAATTCTCGAGCGTGCGGAACAACAGCAGTTGCTCCTGATCGAGAATCGCAATGCTGATCGTCCGCGCGTCTACCTTGACGACCAGTGTCGGCCGCTCCGCGTCCGCTGCTCCCAGCGCCGCCAGCATTGATGGCATCACCATACCAGGGTTGTAACCCGCGTCGCGAAAAGCCGACTCGTACTCATCAAGAACCCTATTCAGAACAACCGCCGCCACAGCGCGTACGCCTTTGTTGGTCGACTGCGCATGGTACGAGATGCGGGCATCGTCCGGATTAAAGGGTAGCGACTTTTTCAACCGAAAGCGGACAACCGCTTCGGCCTCCTCACGCTTTGGTGGAAGGGCCTCAAAGTCCAGCAGCACGACGCGCACCGCCGTATCTGGCAAAATCGCGATCACGTCGCGCGATCGTCCGCCAACGCCGCCGAGCGCGCTTTCAATCGCCTGTCGGATCGCAGCACCGTCGCGCAGGTTCGACTCCATCAGGTCAGGTACCACCATGCCGGGCGCGAGTTCCCGCGCCGATGCCATCTCTACCATCCGTCCCGTGTCGGCGGCGCGTCCGGCAAGAATACGGTCAGCCGCGATTTCACAGGCGAGCGTCGGACGGCGAGCGTGCTTGGTGTTAGAAGTCATCTCTCTAAATCGAAATCGAACCCTGTTCTTGCTCTTTTGCGCTCGGCTTCAGACACCCCTGACGAGCCTATTACGATGATATCCCCCGTTCTTATGAAGGGAGTAGTTACCTCTGCGGGTGCCAGGATTGACCTGCCGGCCATACGCAGTAGTAATCAGCTCAACGCATGGTCTCGATAAAGGTGACCTTGTTGATCTCTTTGAGAGTGGTGAAGCCACCGCGCACTTTGTCCAGTGCCGATTCGCGCAAAAACCGCATGCCGTCTTCACGCGCTGCTTTCCTGATCTCCGACGTCGGTCTCCGCTCCAGAATCATCTCGCGGATACGGTCGGTCAAATCCAGAAGTTCATGAATCGCGGTCCGGCCTCGGAATCCCGTACCTGCGCATTCAATACATCCTTGACCCTCATACAAAGGAACCTGCGACCACTGTGCCGGGTCGAGGCCACTCGCTTCCAGCACGTCATTCGGATAGTGAACGGCGGTGCGGCAGGAATCACAGATAACCCTTACCAGTCGCTGCGCCAGGATGCAATTCAGCGCCGAGACAAAGTTGTAAGGCTCGACGCCCATATTCAGAAAACGACCAAGCACGTCGACCACGTTATTCGCGTGCACGGTCGTGAACACGAGGTGACCGGTCAGTGCCGATTGGATGGCGATTTGCGCCGTTTCGTTATCGCGGATTTCGCCCACCATGATCTTATCCGGATCGTGGCGCAATATCGATCGCAGACCGCGGGCAAACGTCAGTCCCTTTTTTTCGTTAACCGGAATCTGTGTGATGCCGCGAAGTTGATACTCGACCGGATCTTCGATGGTGATGATCTTGTCTTCGTCGGTTTTGATCTCGTTAACTGCGGCGTAAAGCGTCGTCGTTTTACCGCTGCCCGTCGGGCCCGTGACCAGAACCATGCCGTAGGGCTCTTTGATGTAGCGGCGGAAGCGCCGCAGATCGTCTTCGTCGAAGCCGACCACCTCAAGCGTGAGCTTTTTAAACTTCTCGCTCATGGACTCTTTGTCGAGCACCCGCAGCACGGCGTCTTCACCGTGAATCGACGGCATGATCGAGACCCGGAAGTCGATGGCGCGTCCGTTGTACTTGACGCGGAAGCGGCCGTCCTGCGGCACGCGACGCTCGGAAATATCGAGCTCGCTCATGACTTTGATACGCGAAATGATCGTGGAATGGTGTTCTTTGCCGATGGGGGGCATGGCATTGGTTAACACGCCGTCGATACGAAACTTGATGACCACCGAATCGTCGCGCGTCTCGATGTGTATGTCGCTCGCCCGTCGCTGTAACGCGGTGAATATCGTGGTGTCGACGAGGCGGATGATCGGGCTCATATCCGTGCCCGCCGTCGCCGTCAATTTATCGATGGAGATGGTTTCGTCGTTCCCGGCCTCGTCCTCTCGGATCACGTCGAGCGTAAATCCCTCGCTCGCGTCTTCCAGAACGCGCTTCGACTGCTCGGTCTTCTGCAGGATGTCGGAGATTTGCTTGAGTGTGGAAACTTTGGTAACGATCCGCTTGCCTAGCAGCAGGCTGATCTCATCGATCATCATCAGCTGGCTGGGATCGGCGATCGCAATCGCCAATCGCCCGTCGGCCGTTTCATCCAGCGGGACAAACTTATAGCGGAACATCAGATGGACCGGGATCTTTTCAAACAGATCGTGGTGCAATTGAAAATCGCTCAGATCGATGAATTCACAACGGTAGCGCCGCGCGATATCCCGAGCACGTTCCAGTTCGTCAGGGAGCGATGCCGCCTCGGGCATCAGCTTCCCGCCGTTCCCACCGTTGATCAGTGCTGTTTTCTTATCCGCCATTCCCATTCCAGTTTACAGCCTCTTAGACTGCCTCACTCGACACGCCTTTTATCCTCTCCTCATCCCGGCAGAAACGTTTCCTTAATCCACGGGTCGATCAAATACCCTCAGTGAATATTTGCGCCCAAGGTAAAGATCGGCATATACAAAGAGATTAGAATCCCGCCCACAAAAACCGCCATGATGACCAGGATCATCGGCTCAATCAGTGCCATGGCCGCGCCGAGCGCCGTTTGCACATCTTCTTCGTAAAACTCGGCCACGGATGCAAGCATCGCCGGCAGGGCGCCGGTAGACTCACCGACTTCCAGCATCTCGACCGCGAGATCGGGAAACAGCTTTTGCGCATCCAGGCTATGCGCCAGGCTCTGTCCCTCCCTTACTCGCTCTGCGGCGGCCGTGATGCCGTTCAACATCTGTCGGCTGCTCATGGATTCGCCTGCCGTTTCCATCGCCGGCACCAGTGGCAGACCGCCCTGCAACAGCGTTGCCAGAATGCGCGAGAAAGTTGCCACCTGGTATTTCAGCCGTATTTCTCCGATCAGCGGCAACGACAGCAGAAAGCGATCGATGCGCTCGGCTCCTCGATCGCTCTGCTTCCACCGCAGCAGCAAAACAACGGCCACCGCTCCCACCAGCAGCACCACCCACGCATATTTCTGTGCGTTCACACCGAGAGCCAGCATGAATACTGTGATTGCCGGCAGTTTTGCGTCCAACGCATTGAACAGTTCGGCAAACTTGGGCACCACATAGGTGATCAGAAAAATCAGCATCAACGTCACGAACGAAACCAACAGGGCTGGATACACCAGCGATACCAGCAGTTTCTTGCGAAATGTCTGCACCATGCGCTGGTAGGCGATGTAGCGGCTCAGTACCTCTTCCATGTTGCCGCTTTTTTCGCCGGCAAGCAGCGTCGTCGTGTACATCTTTGGAAAGACCTGCTGAGCGGCAAAGGCATCCGACAGCAACTCGCCGCCTTTTACCCGCTCGCGAACGTTTTCCAGCAACTGCAATAGCGACTTGTCACGCTGGCGCTTAATCAAAAGATCAAGGGCCGTCAGGATCGGCAAACCTGCTTTAATCAGCGTCAGAAATTGCTGGTTAAAGATTAGAAAGGTGGATTGTCGCAGTTTGCGGCTTCGACCGAACTGGCCGCCGCCAGCGCTGAGGAGCGTCCTCGGCTTGACCCAGTAAACCAGGTATCCCTGTTGCACGAATCGGTCATGGACTTCGGCTTCCGAATAGCCGTGTTCCAGTTGCTGTCTCAGGTGACCCTGTTCATCGGCGAGTTTGACCAGGAATTGTGCCATTCGCTATCGGGGTGATTCGGCGTTTTGATTTCTTGACCGGAGTCTCAAATCAAGTGTAACATTCTGTTCCTAAAGCTCTTACTGCGACAGGGCCCTGCCCCCGGTACGCAGGTAATCAATAAAAACTCCGGTTTGAATTGGGTTCCTCATCTAGGGCGCCACGTCTCCATCAATAGTCTCAACTCCGGGAGGCGGAGAGAACTCAAACCAGCTGTTGCTCAACTCTACGTTCTCCTTCCAGTCGCTAAAACGAAATTCGGTTGCCGTTCCGTCAGGTTCCATCAGTACGATGCGCACAATCTGGTCTGAGGGAGCGATCTCCAACTGCACCTCGCTCACCTGATCCTCCATCCTCCTCGGAACCCCACGCAACAGCGTGTCTTTCGGATTGAGGGGCGCTTGATCCACCACCTTCGAAAGTCCTTGTAGTTCATTCTCTAACTTAGTCTTACCGAGCAGAAAAGCCAGAGGGGACCTTAAATCATTGAGTTTACTGAAGTCAGTTCTCCTCAGTTGCCTTTCCGTTGGCAGGTAAAACCACACCACTCGCCCGTCGCTGATAAACAGCTTGTCTTTCGGAGAACGATATTCCCACCGCATCTTGCGTGGCTTTTTCAACCACAAAGTACCCGATTCGACCCGTTCCGGACCATCGCCCCGATAGATTTCGGTAAAGTCCGATTGCAAAGTGCGCAAGTGGTTATAGTGGTCGTCCACCGCCCGAGCGAGCTGACGGATATCTTCCGCGCGCACTGGCACAACGATCTCCGCGAAAACCAGCGCCCACAGGAAAAAAGACAACAAGACACGAGAAAAAAAGTTCCGTCTGATCAACTTTCTTTGTCCCTTCTCATTCTACGTCCTGGACCATGAGCGCGCCTTTAGCCACTTACGAAGGTTAAGGATCGAGACTTCGAAGCATATCTCGAAACATAGACGCAATAGCGCTCCGTCGCCTTCAGCCTTTCCAATTCCGCGCTCCCCCTTAGCACCTGCTCCAGCACTGGATTGTGATACAGCACATATACCGTCCGCGGGTGAGCGCTCAGACTTCGTTCCAGGTTGTCCAGCATCCGCCCCAACCCTGACTCTGGCAAGGGATCGAACAGATAGACCAACAGGGGCGCCGCAGGAAAAGAGAAGTTAGCCGCATCTCCACAGATAGTCTCCAACAAGAAGCATTTCTGTCTGGCGCTCTTATGCTGCGCCAAATTCGCCTGCGCGACCTGATGCAATTCGGGCAGGAGTTCGATTCCCAGAATCCTGCGAAACGGATACTCCGACGCCATCAGCAGTGTTCGGCCTTTGCCGGAACCAATATCGAGGAAGGTGAAGTGCTGGTAGTCGATGGCTAGGGCCGACATCATCTCGTGAAATAAATTCGGATCGGTCGGCTGATACGGGGAACCAAACAATCCTAATAGTCGCGTCCGCCATTCCACCGTGCCACTGGTCGTATCGACGCGATGCTCCCAGTCAAACTCCATGTCGCCATAACGCTGCCGCCGGCGTTCTGGCGTCGACTCGTGCACAAAATTCCAGAGGTTTCGGACCAAGAGGGAAGCAGCGCCCAATGCTCCTTTTTTGCGCGCAGTCCCGTGCCAGCAGCGGCGCAAGGCGCTCCAGAATTGTCGAAGAAAAGAACTTGACAACACAAGCAATGCTAACAAAACCGCTCCTACCGGAACCGCAAAGAACAACCCGCACCACTGGCTAAAGCGATACCGTCTCATTCGGAGGCGGCGCAAGTTCCATCCAATTATTGTGAGGTTCGCGGTGGTTCCGGCGACTGCGCACCCGGCGGCAAGCCCTTGGTGATGAAGTACAGGTTCTGCGGATCTTGCACTTCAATGCGCCCACCCGCCACCAATTGGTACGGGTGTCCCTTCGGATCGGTGGGGGTTCCGCGGACAAACCCCGCCCGCTCCAGATCCTCCATCGAAACCGGTGCTCGACCGGTTTGTTCACGATACTTTTCGACCACCTGTTCCAGGTGCGTCACTTCTTCGTCCACTTGTATGGCAACCAAGTGTTGGACCGCATTTTCCCTGATCTGGGGATCTTTGGAACTCTGGTAGGTAGTGAACCACAACATCCGCGCTGTATCGAATTCGCCAGCGTGTTGCGCCATCCTCGCTGCTAGGATCGGCATGTATTCGTTTGTTATCGGAAGCTTCGCACCCCGCGCAAAAGCATCCGCCGCCTTCGGGTAATCTTTGAATTCGGTGTAGTAAAGAAATCCGAGATCGTAGTAAAGACGCCACTGCTTCGGATTGTGAGCGATTCCATACTTGATCAGCGAAAGCGCGGCCCCCGGCTGCCCAGCCCCATTCGGCGGCTTGGGAGCCAGAAAATTTGCGCCAAACTCATACGCTGGCAACAGTCTCGGATCAAGCTCGGTTGTCACCTCTAGAAGAGGACCGAGCAAGCGGAAATCCCCGGAACCGTCATGATGCTGCTGCCCGAAATACTGCGATGCTCGCGTCCAGTAAATGTCAGACAGCAGGCCGGTATAGCCGAGGCTCAACCGCCGCAGCACCCGCGAGGAGCGCACGTAAAGTTCTTCTTGCGCCACCGGTTGCCGTCGCATGTGGCTGATAACGGAGAGTGTTGCGATCGTGCCCACCATGGAAAGCGCCAATACGCCGGCCGCCGCCAGCTTCACGCGCCACTTGGAACTCACTTCAGATTCCGGCGCTGGAAGATCAGCACCGCTCCGGAGATTGCCATCGCCGAATACAGAAGGGCGTACAAAGTGTTATAGAGAATCAGGCGGCCCGGGATGGCATCCCCGTGCGCGACCTGACTGATGACATTCAACGCCGAGAAATTCGGCACCAGATAAGCGACAGCGGTGGCGAGCCACCCGCCCACGCCTTGCGCGATTCGAGCAAAGCCGCGTAAGTCTTCGGCCAGACTCCCGATCACGAACAGCGCGAAGGTGAAGACGGCCGACATCATTGGGGTGGAGAAAGATGAGAAAAACAGCGACAATGCGCACACCATGAGAAACTGCAGAACGATGAAGTACAGTGCAACCAGCACCCATGCATCGACTCGTTCAAACTTGTGGGCTTCATAAAGCAAAGCCAGAAATACTCCGACCGCCATCAGGAACGTGTTTACCACCAGCGTTCCTGTCAAGCCGAAGAACTTGCCAACCACGAATTCCCACCGTCGAACCGGCCGCGACAGCACCGTGTATAGCGTGCGCTTGTCGATCTCTTTCGAGACGAGGCCGATGCCGATGAAGATTGCAATCACCACTCCGAACAGCGATACCGCAGTCAGGCCAAGATTGACGACTACGAGTCGCTCGATGTCGATCGAGATTTCCCCCACCAGAATCGCCGCCCCCGAGAGCAACAGCGCGAACGCGATCAGGTTATACAGAACCCGGTCACGCACCGCCTCGCGAAAAGTGTTGAAGGCGATGTAACCGATCCGCGAATTCATACGCCAACCCCCTTCCGGATCTCTTGTTCCCGCGCCTCTGAAGACTGTAGTTTCTGGATGTAATACTCTTCGAGTGAACTGCGCACTGGTGTTAGCGAAATCAACTTGAGGCGCTCGCGCCGCAAGACCTCTAGCGCCGCATCCTGCTGGTCTTCCGGCAAAACGGCGTTAACCATCTCACCACTGACACGCGCTTCCGCGCCGAGACCGGTTAGCCCGGTCGGCGCTGACTTCCCGTAAAAAATGATTTCGATTTTGCCTTTGGCCCCGGACGTCAATTCCGCAACCTTTCCCACGCCCCGCAATTCACCCTGATGAATGACTCCCACCCGGTCGCAAAGCGCTTCCGCATCAGACAAAATGTGGGTCGAGAAGAAAACAGTCTTTCCCTCGCAGCGCAGTTGCTGGATCAAATCGCGAACTTCGCGACGACCCATCGGGTCGAGTCCCGACATCGGCTCATCCAGAAAAACCAGTTTCGGTTCATGCAGGATCGCCTGCGCCAGCCCTACCCGTTGCAACATTCCCTTTGAAAACTTCCTCAACTGCACGCCGGCTGAGTCACTCAATCCGACCCGAGCCAGCATCTGCTCCACCCGCACCGACCGCCCCTTCGCCGGGACGCCGGAAAGTTGTCCGTAGTAGTTGAGCAGCTCGCGGGCAGTGAGGTGATCGTAAAAGTAGGGCTGCTCAGGGAGGAATCCAATCTGCGATTTCACTCGCGGATCATCCATGTCGAACCCAAGAATGCGCGCCGTTCCCCGGGTCGGGAACACCAGGCCCATCAGAAGTTTGAGGGTAGTCGTCTTGCCAGCACCGTTTGGACCAAGGAAGCCGAACACCTCTCCCTCTTCGATCGTCAGTCGCAGAGGACGCAGCGCCAGTTTCGGCCGCTTGCGCCAGAATCCCACAAGATAACTTTTTTCCAGATCGAGAATTTCAATTGCAGCCATGACTATGCGCGCAAATCCAGGCCCTCATGTAGAGTTTGATGAGTAATCCGATGAAGAGGATTATAAGCAAAGAGTGGAGTAGGCACGGCCACCTCGCGCCTCAAGGGGTTACCAAGGTAAACGCTTCGACAAAGGCCACGCCTGCATCATGGACTCTCGCGCTAAAGATTTATCGTCTGCAGACCGGGTCTTCGATCGTTCCTAGTTCTGAGGAGTAACGGTGTTATCGCAGGTCGTAATCGAGGTCGGGCTGACACGGACCACCGCGTCGGCAAACGAGCAATAATATTCGACGCCGGAGTAGTTAAACAGTGTTGGGCTGGCAATGACATTATAGGTCGAGTTGGGAGTGCCCGTCACATTGGTGAGCACAAAGTTGTATCCGCTCTTTTGGCCGCTGGCCAGCGCACTATCGATCAAGCATGCTTGTGTGGAGTCAGGCGGCGTGCAGCTTGTGCCACTCAGCGCCGTAAGGGTGCTCGAGAAACCTACGGTCGGATACGCCGAACTATAGGAGATCTCAGCGGTGTTCAAGGTACGGAGTGCTGCCACGGCTGCCGCTTCGTTGGCCGCCATCCGTGAGTGAAGGAAACTGGGCACCGCCATCGCCGCAATAATCAGGATGATGGCCACTACGATCAGCAGTTCAATGAGAGAAAAGCCCTTGTTTTTTTGCATCGCATCTTCCCCAAATCTCAGATAACTCGCTCTGAACCCGTGATTGCCATTGCTGTTGCATTTTGCGTGCCGGATCTAGAACCTCGATGTCGCTTCCTAAACTCTTGGAAACACGATTCGAATTGCCGCTCTCACGTCGTCATCCCATTCGAAATGACAGTTTTTGTCAGCGCCTTCTGCGTCAGGAGGTTAAGTATCACTTAGCCTTCTTGCCAAATAAAAAAAGCAGAGGATTTCTCCTCTGCTTCTTTCCGGCTTGTACCCTCCCCCAGGTACTTTGCCAAATCCAACCTTATTGCAGTGGGTTCTGTGTGGTGTCGCAAGTGGTGATCGCGACAGTATTGGCACGCACGACAGCATCCGCGAACGAGCAGAAGGAGCGAACGCCCGTCTGGTTCGGAGTCTGCGGCGTCGCGATCACCTGATAGGTCGCGGCCGGAGTCCCGGTCACGCCTGTCAGAGTGAACACGTAACCGCTCTTGGTGCCAGCCGCCAGAACCGTGTCGATCAAGCAGGCGCCGCCAGAATCAGGCGGAGAACAGGTCGAGTCGCCGTTCGACAACTGCGTCAACTGGCTGGCGAAACCTACCGTCGGGTAGGCGGAGTTGTAAGAAATCTGTGCTGTGTTCAGGGTGCGAACCGATGCCACGGCGGACGCTTCGTTCGCCGCAATACGTGCACGCAACAGGTTCGGGATAGCAATCGCGGCGATGATCAGAATGATCGCCACCACGATCAGCAGTTCGATCAGTGAGAAGCCCTTTTGTTTCCGCATTTAAATTTGTCCTCGTCTCCGTTACTGTTTTGGTTGGATCAACCAACTCGCTCGAACCTGTCGCACTCTTAGGGCCAGAGACCCAGGTGACGGAAGTCAGTTGTCCTTCGGGATGAAAACGCAGTGTTTTCAGCGGCCTCCTGCGAGTTAGTCACCTCGGTTGTGACCCGCGTTTCCCCGGTTATGACACTTTCGGAGATGCAGATTGACAAATTTTGCCAGTCTTTCCAAATCGCCATCCCGCCCTCCAAATCCCCTGCCAGAAGCCCCAAGTCCGACTTTTGAGACCAATTGTCAAAGGTCATTCCCTCCGTTGGGGGGATATCTACTCCGAAGACTCGTGAGGTGCAGAAGACTGGTGAGGCGCAAATGATGATCCGTAAACCGGTTGTCCAAATTCTGCCAACGGCGACAGTTTTCATCATGCACAATCAGAAACGCACAGAGAATAAAAAAGCAGAGGATTTCTCCTCTGCTTTTTTCCGGCTTTTATCCTCCCCCGGTACTTCGCCAACAAATTGAACCTTACTGCAGAGGGGTCTGGGTGGTATCACAGGTGGTGATCACAGCCGTGCTTGCGCGCAGTACAGCATCTGCGAACGAGCAGAAAGAGCGAACGCCCGTCTGGTTCGGAGTCTGCGGCGTCGCGATCACCTGATAGGTCGAGGCCGGAGTCCCGGTCACGCCCGACAGAGCGAACACGTAGCCGCTCTTGGTGCCGGCCGCCAGAACCGTGTCGATCAAGCAGGCGCCGCCAGAATCAGGCGGAGAACAGGTCGAGTCGCCGTTCGACAACTGCGTCAACTGGCTGGCGAAACCTACCGTCGGGTAGGCGGAGTTGTAAGAAATCTGTGCTGTGTTCAGGGTGCGAACCGATGCCACGGCGGACGCTTCGTTCGCCGCAATACGTGCACGCAACAGGTTCGGGATAGCAATCGCGGCGATGATCAGAATGATCGCCACCACGATCAGCAGTTCGATCAGTGAGAAGCCCTTTTGTTTCCGCATTTAAATTTGTCCTCGTCTCCGTTGACCTACTTTGACCTGGCCTATCGTACTCCGAGGGCCAGAGACGCAAAGTAACGGAGTTCAGATGTCTTGCCTGATGAAAACACATTCCTCGCAGCGATGGGAAGGCAAAGACAGTCGCCTTCCGCAGTCTTAAGTTTTGTCTAGTATGACACTTCCAACACAGATTGGTAAATTTCGCCTGTCTTTCCCCGAACGTCCCACACTTCAAATCTTCTTGCCAGTAGCCACGACGCCCGTTTTGTGGAACGCGTGTTCCTGTCATTCTTGCATTGAAAAAAGCCAATACGCGACACGCTGGTCATGCCAACGTTGGCAGCGAGAAACTCCAAGAGATCATCGAGGACTTATTGAGTTTCGGCAGGTTGGCGCTGTAGCCTGATTTATCGGCGATGACTCTTTGGAGATGAAAGTAAGTTCGCCTGCGCTAGAATGGGGCTCGTTGGACCGCTATGACCAATCCTTCGCCGAATTCTGCTCACGCAATCGATCGTGATATTGCTCGTGCCTCCACTCTGCCCGCGCCACTCTATTTCTCGCCTCAGACGCTTGAAGAGGAGAAAACGCGCATTTTCGCCTCCACGTGGCAGGTCGTGGGCCACGTTCATCAAGCCATCAACCCCGGAGACTACTTCACGTTCGACCTTATCGGAGAGCCGCTAGTAATCGTTCGGGGTGACGACTCCGTGTTGCGCTGCTTCCATAATGTCTGCCGCCATCGCGCAGGTAATCCCGCCTCCGGTTGCGGAAACCGCAAGCTCTTCCGGTGTTCCTACCACGGCTGGACCTATCGTCTGGACGGCGCTCTCCTCGTTACTCCCGAATTCGATGGGGTCGAAGATTTCGATCCCACCGACTTCGGTCTCGTTGCGGTCCGCTTGGAGGAATGGTTCAACCTGATCTTTGTCAATCTCGATCCCGAGGCGTCGTCACTGCGAGAGTCGCTCGGCGAACTACCCGGGCAGGCGGAAAGATTCGACTTCCGCAGCATGAAGTTTTCTGAGCGTCGCACCTACGAGATGAATTGCAACTGGAAGACTTACATCGACAACTATCTTGAAGGCTACCACGTGCCCAGCGTTCACCCTGCCCTCAATCGCGAAATTAACTACAACGATTATGCTGTCGAGCCATATCCGCAGTATGTTCGGCAATGGACGCCAATCCGCGGCGCTCAACCTGGAGACTTGTCTCCACGCCGCTACCAGCAGGCCGGCGACGATCTGACCGCTGATTATTTCTGGATATTTCCCAACTGGATGCTTAATTGCTATCCCGATAACGTTTCGCTCAACATTATCCTTCCGCTCGCGCCCGAACGCACCTTGGCGATATTTGAATGGTATGTACCGGAGCAAGAACTTGGCAGTGAAACAGCCGGCAAGGCGTTGGCTTTCAGCGACGAGATTCAAGCTGAAGACGTCGGCATCTGCGAGATTGTGCAGAAGAACTTACACTCTCGCAGCTATCACAGCGGCCGCTACAGTGTGAAACAGGAAAAGGGCGTCCACGCCTTCCATCAGATGTATCGCGAATTAATGCCCGTGTGAGCCGCGCCAAGGTTGTTACTTCGGAGTAGCGGCGCCCCATGCAAGACTGTCGCGGGCCATCCATAATCGCTAAAATTGTCATCGGCGGACGGAAGGCATCGGGCGGACACACATCTTTCGCCAACGGGTCGCTTCCGCCACCGATCGAACATGTCGGTCTCCCACGAAAAACGCGTTGTCATCTTCTGCTTATTGTTGGTGGCGGCAACCCTCGCTTTCTACAATCCCATCGTACGAAACCAATTTACTAGTTTTGACGACTCCACCTACATTCTGAGAAATCCTCAAATACAAACGGGCCTGACCTGGCAGACGGTGAAGTGGGCGTTTACGACTTTCTATGCCGGATACTGGCATCCGGTGACCTGGATGTCGCACGCGCTGGATTGCCAGATTTTTCACCTTAATCCCGTTGGTCACCACTACATCAATCTCTTGCTGCACACGGCCAGCGCAGTCCTGCTTTTCTTGTTGTTGTGGCGGGCGACGGGTTTTTTGAGGCCCAGCCTCATAGCCAGTGCGTTGTTTGCCTTGCACCCGGTCAACGTCGAATCGGTTGCGTGGGTCGCTGAGCGCAAAAATGTGCTCAGCATGTTGTTTTTCCTGCTGGTGCTTCACGCCTATGATCGCTATGCGCGGACCGGAAGACGCTACTTCTATTGGTCGGTAACCGGGTTGTTTGCGCTCGGCTTGATGTCGAAGCCGCAGATTGTCACCCTGCCCTTTGTGCTTTTGCTATGGGATTACTGGCCGCTTCAGCGAATGGGCGGCAAGTCCGTGGAGGAAGGCTCTACGCCCGCGTTGGCTTGTCGGCCCTTCAGTTATCTCGTCAGGGAGAAGTGGCCTCTCTTCGTTCTCGCCGCGGCAGACTCGGTCATCACTGTCATGGCACAGCACGCTGCGGCCGCGGTACGAACGGCTGCGGAAGTCTCGGTGCCGGCACGCATGGAGAACGCAGTTGTTTCCTACGTACGTTATCTAGGAATAATGTTTTGGCCTTCGCATCTCGCCCCAATGTATCCGCACCCGGGCAATTCGCTGCCTCTTTGGCAGGTGGCAGGCTCCACAGCTCTACTGCTTCTGATCTCCGTACTTGTGCTGCGCTGGCGCGACCGGCGTTATTTGACGATGGGCTGGTTCTGGTTTCTCGGAACGTTGGTCCCAATGATCGGACTCATTACGGTAGGTGAGCAGGCGATGGCAGACCGTTTCGCATACATTCCGTTTATCGGTTTGTTTGTGGCGGTGGTGTGGACTCTAAGTGAGTTGGCTTCCGAATACCGAATCCCAAGGCCCGCTCTGGGAAGTGTCGCCGTTCTCGTCGTCATTATCATGGGTTGCCTCACCTACCATCAACTTGGTTACTGGCGCGACGATGAAACGCTATGGCGCTACACCCTCACTGTTACCCAGCGGAACTACATGGCACACGACAATCTCGCTCTGGCTTTAGCAAAGCAAGGACGCTCCGATGAGGCCGTCTCCGAATTTCGCGCAGCCAATGCGCTGCATCATTATCCACCCGTGCAGGTTTTAGAGCTGGCTTCCTATGAACTGCAAGTCGGACATGTTCAGGAAGCGATCGAAGAATGTAATTCGGCCTTGCATGCGTCCTCTAACGTGAAAGTTCAAACCCTTGCCTGGAACGAACTAGGCCAAGCCCACTTGCAGTTGCATCAGTACGACCAGGCTGCTGCGAGCTATCAGAATGCTCTCCGCCTGAGCCCCAACGACGAAACATCTTTGGTTGCTTCGGGCCTGCTCGCGCTTCGGATGCAGCCCGAGACGGCAGTTACCCAATTGAACCAAGCCGTGAGAGTCGATCCGAGCGACGTAAATTTTCTTTTGTTGTCGCAAGCTTTGCGCCGGGCGGGTCATCTTGAGGAAGCTGACTTAGCGTCGGCGAAGGCTCAGAAGATTTCGCGGAATCTAAACGAAGCGCAAAACACCGCGGTACAATTTCTCTCCGTAGCGGGTGTGGTTCCGAATTAAGAGCTACCGCATACCGCCTGTGACGCTATCCGACGAAGGGCCAAACCTCAGCTTCGCTTCAGCAGCAGACAAGTCATGTCATCGTGCTGCGGGGTATTGCCCACGAATAGATCCAATTCAACGAGCAGGCCGCGCAACAACTCGGCAGGCGGTCCCCCTGACATCCGGTCTATCACTCGGATTAATTCCGGTTCGCCATATTCTTCCTGTTTGCTGTTCTCCGCTTCCACGATACCGTCTGTGAAGATCACCAGCCAGTCGCCGCTTTCCAGCCGCGTGCTTCCCACCTGGTACGACGAATCCGGCAAAATTCCTATCGGAAGCCCGCCCACTTCGAGGCGTTCCACCGCGCCCGATTTCCTTCGCAGAATCGGGACATTATGCCCGGCGTTGATATAAGCGAAGTTTCCGCTTGCTGGATCCAGTTCGGCAAAGAACGCCGTCGTGAAGCGCGTTCCCCCCTGGCTGTTTGAGCAGGCATAGTGATTCACTCCGGTTACCAGTTCGGCCAGCCCGACTCCGCTCGTCGACAGTGTCCGCAAACTCGCCTGAAAAGTCGCCATCAGCATCGCTGCCGGAATGCTCTTCCCGGCGACATCAGCCACCACCAGCAGCACACGGTCTTTCGTCTGGCCTTCGCTTAGCTTCTCTGATGGTCTCAGAATCACATCGTAGTAATCACCCGCCACCGTATTTGCCGGACGCGTCGCGTAAGCAATCTGGTATCCCGGAATCTGCAACGGCGCGCCCGGCAACAACCACGCCTGTATATCCTTCGCAATCTCCAGGTCGCGCTTCATCACCACGCGATCAGCCAGTTCGAGCAATAGCACCACCAATATCAGCAGGCCGCCCCAAACGTGCACATCGAATTCGTGGATCTCGATGTGATTTTCCCCGCTCGTGTAGGAATAGCTACCGGCAGGAAAGAACAGCAAAATGAGCCCGAGCAACAGCAGCACGCGCCGCGCCGGAGTGAGCTTTTCAAGGATCGCCCAAAACAGCGCCTTTGCCATCTGCCACGTGCGCCGGCGCCGCGATGGTTCTTCTTGTAGATTGTCCAGCCCTGCAGAGTACAGCCGGTAGCTCGAACGCGCGTCCTTTTCAAATTGGGACCAGAGCTGGTTCACGGCCAGCCCCTCGGTCATCCGATACCAGAACTGGCGAGCACGGCTTTTATTCTCGGTGTGCGGAGGATCTGTCTGGTTATAAGAAGCCATGCGGAGCAATCATTATAGGCTGATGTTGCCGTTGCTCGTGGGGCGGAACATGCAAGCTACTCGCGTCGAGCGCAGAGCGGCTCAAAACAACTCCATCTGTGCAACCTCCACATGTGCCCTGCGGCTGCTGCGGGCATGTTCATCACCAATTCCGTATTTCATGCGCAAAGCCGAGACGAGTTGCCCTAACCGCCGCGCATAGCCTTTAGGCAGAAACGCCCGATCTGCATAACGCGTCCGATACCGTTCCACTAAGGCAGGGAAGTTTGCTTCCAGAAACGGCAGGAACACCGCCGCCGAACATGGTTTCAGGAAGAGTGGATTGGCAAAGATATACTTCGCCGCCGCTTCGCTTGCAGCCTTTACTAAGGCTTCCAGATCGGATGGCCGGTCAGTGATCTCAGGCAACACCGGAGCGCAGATTACGCCTGCATCCACCCCTGCCAGATTCAACTGTCGAACCGCCTCCAGTCGCAGATCGGGACGCGGTGCCCGCGGCTCCAGCTTCCGCGCCAGTTCTACATCCACCGTCGTCACGGTCACATTGACAAAAATGCGGTTGCGCTCACCGATACGCCGCAAGATCTCGGCGTCGCGAGTCACCAGATTTGACTTCGTCACAATGCCTATCTCAAGGTCCGAGTGCCGCGACAACTCCTCAAGTATCGCCCGCGTGATCTCGAACCGCCGCTCCGCCGGCTGATAAGGATCCGTCGCCGTGCCAATCGCAATCTCCTCCCCACGTTTGACCCTTTTCAACTCGGCTCGCAATAGCACCGCAGCGTGCTGCTTGATGAAAATCTTCCGTTCGAACTCGACGCCGTCACGCAATTCCATAAACTCGTGCGTGTAGCGCGCATAACAGTACTTGCAGGCAAACTCGCAACCGCGGTAAGGATTGATCGCCCAAGTAAAAGGAAGATTGCGTCCACTCACGACGCGGCTGAGCAACGACCGGGTCTCCAAAGTGAAATATTCAACATTGTGCCCCTCGCGCAGCGACTCGCCCTCGGCCGCCAGGCGAGCAATGCCCACCAACTTGGGACGGGGTTTGGCATCGGGGACCAACGGAAGGGAAGCCATAAGCGTCGGCGAGATTCGCCATTTGTTCGCCTACGATAACCCCGCGGTTCGAAGCTTGTCAAGCGAGAAAACTCCTAACTATGGGCACGCCGCTTTTCGCGTCTTCGCACTATTGTTTCAACCGATCGAACTACTGCTGGCCCTGTTGAGGCATCAGTCCGGCCGGCGGCGCCGGAATCGCAATATCCAGTTTTGTAACTGTTCCAAGTGATGATAACGGTTTGTCGAATTCGCTGACATGCCCCACCACCAGCACAGCCATCTGGTCGCGATGGAGATACTTCGCTGCGACCCGCGCCACATCTTCCTTGGTTACCCCTTCAATCCCCCTCTGAAAGTTCTCCAGAAAATCCGGCGGATAGCCATAGAACTCGTACGCCATCTTTTCCTGCAAAACTTTATCCGGAGAATCAAAGCGAAAAACGAATGAATTCAGAATCGCATCCTTGGCACGCTTGATCTCATCATCATTGATCGGCCGTTTGGAAAGATCCGCGATCTCCTCGTCCAGCGCGTGAATCGACTCCACCGTGGTCCCGCTTTTCGTCAATACCATCAACCGGACCATTCCAGGATAATCCCAACCCGCGCCAACTCCGCCTCCGACTGCATACGCCAGCCCCTTGGTGGTGCGAATGTCGCCAAACAGCCGCGACGAAAATCCTCCGCCAAAAGCTTCGTTGAACACCGACGTCGCAAAGTAATCCGGATTCTTGCGCGTAATGCCCAACGCTACCATCTGGATATTGCTCTGATTCACATCAGTTTTATCAACCTGATAATATCCAGGCTTCGCTGGCTCCGCCTTGATCTCCGGATCGTTCGCCGCCGGTCCCTTCGGCCACGACCCGAATGCTTCGCGCAGGCGAGCTTCCATCTTTACGGAATCAAAGTCGCCGACCACTCCCAGAATGATGTTATTTGGGTGAACATATTTGTCGTGCCAGTCGATCAAGTTCTGCCGTGTGATCGATGCAACCGTCGCGTACTCCGCAATACGCGCATAAGGATTATTCGCCCCATACACCAGTTTCCTGGCTTCCCGTCCAGCAATTTCCGAAGGATCGTCGTTGCGCCGCGAAATGCCGTCGTACATCCCCTTCTGGGCAATCTCAATCTTGTCAGCACGAAACTCCGGATTCCTCAACACATCGTCAAACACGCGAAACACGTCGTCGAAATCTTCCTTGAGGCACGAAAAACTTATTGTGGTCGAATCCGTGCCTCCGCCTGTCTCAACCTTGGCGGCGCGCTGTTCGAGAAAATCGTCTAGTTGATCGCCGGTCTGGGTCTTGGTACCGCCCGTTCGCCACACTTCGCCATAAACGTCCGTCAGCCCCGTCTTGTTCGCCGGAACCAACCGTTCCCCGCCACGAATGCGAGCTGTGCCGTCAATGGTTGGTAACTCGTGATCTTCTTGCAGAAACACCACCATCCCATTCGGCAACTCAATGCGCCTCGGTTGTGCAGGACGAAACGCCGGCAACTTCGGAATCGGAATCTGTTGCCAAGGCTGCGTCTGTCCCCACAGCTGGGTGCTGATGCTAAAGAAACCGTTAAAGAAGCCAACCACGATGAATAGGGCAAAAGCACGACGGGAAAGATTCGCACGCTTCACTGACCACCTCCCTGTGGCGCAGTAGTCGGCGTCGATTCTGAGTGCGGCGGTCGCGGCGGAGGCTCAAACTCGATAATCCCTACCGTGCGGTTTTCGGGCACAAACGTTTCATTGGCTACCCGCCGTATATCGGCCTTTGTAACCCTCTCAATCCGGTCTACCGAGCGGAACAACTCCCGCCAATCGTCATAGCGCGCCTGATACAGGCCCAGTTCTGACGCCAGGCCCTCGTTCGACCCGAGCGACCGAATGAGGTTCGCCTTCGCGCGTGTCTTGATCATCCGCAGCTCCGCATCCGAAATATCTTCCTTCTTCAGACGTTCAATCTCTTCGTGTATCGCAACGCCCATCTCCTCCGGCTTGTGCCCGGGGATCGGAAATGCATAGAAGGCGAACAGGTGAGGATATTTATTTCCCGGCAACCCCGTGAATCCCGCCGCGTCCGACGCGATTTGCTTGTCTCGAACCAGTGCCCTATACAGTCGCGACGTTCGTCCATTGGACATCAAATCGGCGATCGCATCGTAGACTTGGTCATCCGGGCTGCGGTAATCGGGACGGTGATAGCCCTCAAGATAAAGCGGCTGCGACTGCTCGTGCAGCACCACCGTCCGCTCGGAATTCTGTGGGGGTTCCACCGTCGTTGCCGTATCCGGTTTCGGACGCGCCGGGATTCGCGAAAAATATTTCTCGACGATCGGCATTGCTTCCGAAGCCTTCAAGTCTCCGACAACCGTGACCACCATATTCGAGGGCACGTAATACTTATCGAAGAAATTCTGCGCATCCGTCGCCGAAAAAGAATTCAAATCCGACATCCATCCTATCGTCGGCCGGTGATAAGGGTGAGCCGCGAACGCCTCTGCAGTGAACTGCTCAAGCAGGCGTCCAATCGGATTGCTGTCCGTCCGCATGCGCCGCTCTTCGATCACCACGTTGCGCTCTTTATAAAACTGCCGCATCACCGGATGCAAAAAACGCTCTGATTCCAGATACGCCCACAACTCCAGCCGGTTGATCGGAAACGAGTAGTGATAGCCGGTCTCGTCGTAATCCGTAAAGGCGTTGAGATCTTCGCCGCCCTCCGTCTCCACAATTTTTCCAAACTCGTTGTTGTAAGGTGCGGAGTACTTGTCGGCAGCAGCTATCGCATCCTTCCAGTTTTGTTCGAGCTGTTTCAGTTTTCGCGGATCGCGGTCGACCGGTTTGTCCCGCTCAGCGATGTAGGCTGCATAAGCCACTTCCACTTTTGCCAGCGCAATTTTTTCGTCGGGATAATCGCGCGTCCCGATCGTGTCCGTTCCCTTGAACGCCATATGCTCGAACATGTGGGCCAGCCCCGTCTTGCCCATCGGATCCTGCACCGACCCTACGTCCACATGCGTGAAGAAAGAGAAAACCGGAGCCTCCGGCCGCTCGCAGATGATGACGGTCAGTCCGTTGTCCAGTTTCTTTACTGCAGTTCGCTTCTCGAAAGAAGCCAGATCCTGCCCGAACGCGAGCGAGCAAAGTACCAAACAGACAACAATTGTTTGTATGGTGAGACTGGTAGACGTTATGCGGGATTTCATACTGCCTCCGAAACTAAAAAATCGACGTTACGTGGAGACAATGAGGATTGTCAAACCAGCATCGTGGAAGATGTGCAGCAAAGCACACCCGAATCGGATTTCGGATATGAAAAAGGCGAAATACGAGATCGTCCGGCCGCACAGCAGTGAAAGAAAAAAGCTCAAACTAAGGGCCGCGACGAAATCTACCAAACCCGGCAAGCATTCTGCGCCACCATCGGTTGTCCCGCCCTACATCCGAACGCCTGCTGGAAAGCGACGGAATTCTGCACTGCTCCGTTTACCCGCCACCGTCCCGGAGAATGCGGATCAGTCAGCACACGTTTCCGTGCCTCCTGATCCGTCACGTTCTGGCACCAGATCTGCCCATAAGCCAGAAAGAATCGCTGCGCCGGGGTGTATCCATCGATCGCCTTCACCGGAGTGTCACCGATAATTTTCATCAGCGCCATATATGCCAGCTTCAGCCCTCCGTTATCGGCGGTGTTTTCGCCCAGTGTCAACCGACCGTTGAGCTTGACCTCACCCTTGTCGTCTTTCACGGAGGTAAAACTGGAATACTCATTCGCAGTGCAATCGGCGCGCTGCTCAAATGCCTTGGCATCTTCCGGCGTCCACCAGTCGCGGAAGTCTCCACTCGCGTCGTACTTACGTCCCTGATCGTCGAACCCATGCGTGAGTTCGTGCCCAATCACCACCCCAATGCCACCATAATTCACGGCGTCATCCATTAGCTTGCCGTAAAACGGAGGCTGCAAAATCCCCGCAGGGAAATTGATGTCGTTCATTGAGGGCCGGTAATAGGCATTTACAGTTGGCGGAGTCATGCCCCAATCCTTAAGGTCTGTAGGTTTGTCGATCTTGTTGTACAAACGATGTACCTCAAACGCGCCCGCCCGCATGGTGTTGCCCGCATAATCGTCGGACTTGATTAACACGCTGCTGTAATCGCGCCAGGTGTCGGGATAGCCAATGTTATTCACGATAGTGTTCAATTTTTCATAAGCTTTCTTCTTCGTCGCCTCCGACATCCAAGTCAGCTGGCGAATGTCCTCGTGCATCGCTGCCTCGATGCCCAGGACCATCTTCAAAGTCCGTTCTTTGCCGTCAGTGCCAAAGGTGCGATCGACGTATAGCTTGCCGAGCGCCATACCGAGGTTTCTATCGGTGGACCTCACGCAACGTTTCCAGCGCGGCTCCATCTCCTGCTGCCCCGACATGTACTTGCCATTGAACAGAAAATCCTCCTCGACGAAAGCCTTGGTCAGCGTAGGGGCGTAGTCATTGATCGTCTTCCATCGCAGGTAAACCTTCCAATCCTCTAACGGCACAGCGTTGAGCTGCTCATTGACCCGCTTGAAAAAAACTGGGTTGCCCACATTTAGAGAAGTAAACTTCGGCGAGCCGTTGTCCGCAAAGTAAACCGCAAGATCGAAATTCGGAGCCGCAGCCGCAATCTCTGCAACCGTCATCTTATGGTCGCGAGTCTTCGGATCGCGCCGCTCGGTGCGATCCATTGAGGCCTGTGCCAATCCAGTCTCCACCTCTAAAACCGTCTTGGCCTCCGCCGTAGCCGTTCCCGTCGTGTCTCCGACCAGTTCGAACATCTTCTGCACGTGCTCGACATACCTCCGCCGTGTCTCCACCGACTTCGCATCATCCTTGATGTAATAGTCACGATCCGGCAGCGTAATTCCACCCTGGTCGAGATAAGCAATTGTTTCCCTAGAATCGTGCATGTCCGGCTGCGGATAGAAAGCAAACAGCGCCGGAATCGAGTTCCGGTGCATGTAGGCGACTTCCCGAATAAGTTCCGCCCTCGTCGTGATCTCTTCAATCCGATCCAATTCCGGTTTAACCGGAGCCGTCCCGTTCTTCTCAATCGCGCTCTCGTCCATGCACGAGGCGTAGTAATCACCTACCATGGTCTCAATCTCTGAATGTTTCCCAGGTTTCTGAGTGTCAGTCAATATGTCGCGCAAAATATAAGTATTGCGCTCGGCCAATTGATCGAATCGTCCCCACCGCGACTTGTCCGCGGGAATGGGATTGTTCTTCATCCAGGTTCCGCAAGCGTATTGATAAAAATCCACGCACGGATCGATCGACCTATCGATCGCATTCACATCAAACACGGGAAGTTCCTTGGGGACATCGTGGGAAGACTGAGCCGAACAGAATGCCGCGGCCAGCAGCAAAGAAAAGACACGGAGAACGCGAGTCATGCTTGCCTCGAGGTGTGAAGTATTGTCCAGTGACTTGCCCGAACGCCCGCGCCTCAAGTTTTCCAACTTTTGGGAAGAGCGAAGCCAGTAAAGATCTTGAAATCGCCGGAAGTCCCGAACCAGACACACTAGACTAAAGCCATCACCCTTTCAAGCAGGAGAGCAACTATACTGGAAGCTATTTTGAACTCGTAGCCTGCGGTTCGTGGCTTCAAACCTTACATGTCTGCTCCCACCATCGTCGAAGTGGACGGCCGCAAGCTCAAGCTGACCAACCTGGATAAAATCCTCTATCCTGCCAGCGCCTTCACCAAAGGGCAGTTGGTGGATTACTACGTCCGTATCGCGCCGGTGCTGGTGCCGCATCTCGTCGGACGTCCGCTTACCATGAAGCGTTATCCCGAAGGGGTCGATCACGAATATTTCTTCGAAAAGAACGCCCCCATGCATCGGCCCGATTGGGTCACAACCGGGCCCGTCTGGAGTGAGAGCAACCACCGCACCATTCACTTCATTCTCGCCAACGACCTGCCCACACTCGTCTGGATCGCAAATCTCGCTTCAATCGAACTGCATCCATCTCTTTCGTTGGCCTCCGACATCTCGACCCCGACCATGATTGTTTTTGACCTCGACCCTGGCCCCCCCGCGAACATCATCCAGTGCGCACAGGTTGGCCTATGGGTGCGGGCGATCTTCGATCATTTTGGATTGCAGAGCTTTCCGAAAACTTCTGGATCAAAGGGCATGCAGATCTATGTTCCCTTAAATACAAAGACTACTTACCAGCAAACGAAGTCTTTCGCGCAGGCCGTCGCCCGTCTCCTGGAGCACGAACATCCCGACCTCGTTGTTTCGGACATGAAAAAAGCGGTGCGCACTAACAAAGTCTTCGTCGACTGGGGCCAAAACGACCAGCACAAAACCACCATATCCGTATATTCCCTGCGGGCCCGGGAGCATCCAACCGTCTCGACCCCGATCAGCTGGGACGAAGTCGAGAATGCGCTGAAGAAAAAAGACCCAGCGCGCTTGGTCTTCGAAGCGAAAGACGTTCTCGCTCGAGTTGAAAAAATGGGCGACTTGTTCCATGCTGTGCAAAACCTCAAACAGAAACTTCCGGAATTAAGGGGCCTAAGTCCCCAGTCAGAAGCAACGCCAGAGCCAGAAAAAGAGCAGGATGTAGCCCTCAAAAGCACCGCCAAACACAAACCGCGTCCGCGCCCAAAGAAGTCGAGGAACGCAAAAGCGAAGTCATCCACAAGCAAGGACCGCAAGTTATAATCCTGGCTCATGGCGAGTCTCTACGTGGGCACATCGGGATGGGCGTATCCAACCTGGAAGCCCGCTTTCTATCCCGAGAAACTCGCGCAGAAGAAATTTCTGAACTTCTATGCATCGAAATTAAACGCCGTCGAGGTCAACTACACCTTCCGGCAACTCGTAAAAGAAACGACCGTCCAGAACTGGATCTCTGATACACCGGACCATTTCCTCTTCACCATCAAGGCCCATCAGGTTCTGACCCATATCAAGCGCCTGAAGGACGCGCAAGAATTCCTCTTGCGGTTTCTCGCCACCCTTGAAGCACTCGAACGCGCAAAGCGCCTCGGCCCATTGCTTTTTCAACTCCCGCCAAATTTTAAAGCGGATCAAGCGGCGCTCGCTGAATTTTTGAAAGGTCTGCCGCGAACTGTGCGCGCGGCGTTCGAGTTCCGCCATGAATCCTGGTTCATCGACCCAACTTGGAACATCTTGCGCGAACGCAACATCGCTCTCTGCGTTGCCGAGACGGAGGAACGCAACACTCCTGATATAGTTACCGCCAACTACACTTATTACCGTTACCGCAAACCCAACTACACCGCCGACGAACGCGATGCGATGGTCGCTCGCATTCGCGAACATCTAGCCGCCGGACGCGACGTCTTCGCCTACTTCAAGCACGAAGAGACGCCCGAGGGCGCGCTCTACGCCGTCGAAATCTTGCGCCAAATCAGCAATTCCTGAGCACCCACCTCATTACTTTCGCGAAACACGTCCGAACGCGCATACTCAGAGTGTGGCTTCAGAAGCCGATGCCCGAACCCTCTCTTCGTTCTTCGACTACCTACGCGTAGAGCGTGGATCAGCCAAGTTGACCATCGCAGCATATGGCAGCGATCTAGCGCAGTTCGCCGACTTTCTGCAGGAGCGTAAGCGAAATCTGACCGGAGCGCGCCGCGATGACGTGCGTGAATTCATCCAGGAATTATTTGCGAATTCGCTCGACGGACGCTCTGTTGGCCGAAAGCTTTCCGCTATCCGTCATCTCTACCGGCAGCTGTTGCTCGACGGAAAAATCGACAAAGATCCAACGCTGAACATCGATTTGCCCAAACAGTGGAAGGTTCTGCCGAAAGCTTTGAGCCGGGGCGAAGTTGACGCCATGCTTTCAGAAACGAATCCCGGTGTATCTCCGCCCAGGAATAGAACGGCGCCCGCTCGCGCGCTGGCTCTTCGCGATCGCGCTATGCTCGAACTGCTCTATGCCGGAGGGGTCCGAGTCTCCGAAATCGCCGGTGCGCGTCTCGAAGACTTGAAGCTCGAAATGGGATACATCCTTGTTCGCGGCAAAGGTGATAAGGAACGCATGGTGCCTCTGGGAGTGCCCTCCCAACAAACCCTGCAGCAATATTTAAGAAACGGCAGGGAAATGATCGCCCAAAAACGAAGCTCGCCGCACCTGTTCCTTGGAAAAGGAGGCCGTCGCCTCACGCGTCAGCGTATCTGGCAGTTGGTTGGCAAAGCAAGCTTAGCCGCGGGGCGCCACGCCAGTCCGCACATGCTGCGCCACTCTTGCGCGACGCACATGGTCGAAAATGGAGCCGATCTCCGAACCGTGCAGACGATCCTCGGCCATTCCGACATCTCGACGACGCAGATTTATACCCACGTCGCTCTCGACCGCTTGAAGAGTGTTTACGCAAAGCATCATCCGCGGGCGAAGGCGAACAATAATTTGTAACGCGCGATTTCTGGTTTGCGAAACGCAAGCCAAATGCTGACCGCACAAGATCCGGTTTAAATCACGGATAAGAACCTTATGAAGCAGCCACGAACCATTGTCGAATGCGCCACCGACGACTTCCTCCGCCATCTGCGCGAGCGTAATGCTTCGCTGCATACGATCAAAGCCTATGCCGGAGACCTCGACTGCTTCGCCGCCTATATTGGTTCACGCAGCTGGAAAAGCATCGACCACATCGCCGTCCGTGGCTTCCTCTCGCATCTGTACGACCGAGGATTAGGCAAAACATCGGTGGCTCGCGCCCTCGCCGCCGTCCGCTCGCTCTACCGGTGGCTCGCGCAAGAAGGAGTCGTCGAGCAAAACCCTGCCAAGCTGGTTTCCACTCCAAAGCTTGCCAAAAAACTGCCGCGCGTTCCAACCATCGAAGAAATGAATTCCATGCTCGACGGTAAGATGCCGGAAGTTGCGTCCTTCCCCGAACGCGACCGTCTCTTGTTCGAATTGCTCTACGGCTGCGGGATTCGCAACTCCGAACTGGTTGGCATCAATCTCGACGATATCAGCTTGAGCAACGAAGCCATTCTGATTCGCGGGAAAGGAAAAAAAGAACGCTATGTCCCCTTCGGCCATTCCGCGCTCGCCGCGCTTTCCATCTACCTGCCGTGGCGCCAACACCTGCTCGCGACGCTCAAGAAGAAACCGGAAAAAGGCACACCCGCGCTCCTCATCAGCCAGCGCGGCGGGCGACTTACCACCCGCAGCGTGGGACGCATCGTCAAGCGTGTCGCCATCGCCAAGGGACTATCTCCCGAGGTTCATCCCCACACCCTGCGTCATGCCTTCGGCACCCATATGCTCGAGGAAGGAGCCGACTTGCGCGCCATCCAGGAACTGCTGGGCCACGAGCGCCTCGCGACCACTCAGCGCTACACCCAGCTCTCGGTCAAGCACGTAATGAACGTCTACGATCAGACCCATCCCCGGGCCAAATAACGAAGGCCTCAATGGTCCAACGTACGCGCGTTGAAACGAGCGCAATTACCCCGGTAACTTTCCTCCGGCACTCCCGTGCTTCAACATGGCAGCAAGGTGTTTCTCGCGCACTCGATGACGAGGCATCAGGACCACGAATTATGAGTAAATTTGCCAAGGAAAGTATCCTTCTCTTGTCGCTGTTCCTGATTGCCGCGACCGTCCAGTTCTTCGCCCAGTCGCTGCCCATGGCGCTCTGCTTTTACTTTCTGCCGACCTTGTACTCGGCGTATAACTTTGGACGTCGCCACGCGACCCTCACCGCTTTCGCGTGCGTATTCCTCGTCGTTCTGCTGGACTTCCTGAACAACTCGATGCCGGGACACCGCGTTCTGACCCTGCCCGGCGAGCGTTTATTCAACTTCGCCATCTGGGCGGGGATTCTGACCGTTGTTGGCTACGTCATGGGGACACTTTATGAGCGCAAAGAAGCAATGACCGCGGATATACGCGAAAGTTTCAGCGGTCTTTTGCTCGTTCTCCAGCATTTCATGGTCAACGAGAAGCTCGGCGTTGGTGAAAATCAGAGGGTAGTGGAGGCGGCAACAAGAATGGCGGAGACCATGGGTCTGGGCTCCGACCGTGTCGAGTTGCTGCGTTCGGCGGTGTTATTGCGGGATTTGAGCAAGCTGGGCCTTACGAACGATATTCTTTATAAGGCTGCGGACATGAGCCGCGATGAAGTCGTAGCGAGTTTCCGCAAGCGAAGCGCCTCCGATGCGCGAACCCAGGCGGTGGGGAATTCGCTGCGGCGGGTGATTCCGATCATCGTCGCCCAGCAGATTGTTCAGGAACAAGGCGCACGTTCGGTGAACGTTCCTATCGAAGCACATATTCTCGCTGTCGCGGACGCCTATCAAAAGCTGATCAACGGGAATGGCAGTAAGACGCTATCGCCGTTGCAGGCTGAGCAGGAAATTCTGGCGGGTTCGGGACAGAGATTCCACGCCGGAGTCGTCGAGGCGCTCGCCAAAATTCTCGATGGAAAAGCGAAAGCCGAGGGTGCCTAAAGTCATCGTTCGACCGGCTCAATGAGCTGCGTTGTCAGCCGGCCAGGAACTCGTCGAATTCTCTCCGGTCATATCGGAATCTCGTGTGGGCAATTCCTTTTCTCGCAAGCGCTGCCACATCGCTACCACCGTGGATTTCAAATCGGACGTAAGCCTTTCATAAGCGGTATCACCAGCCTCGTTTAGAGGCGGTGGTTGAATCGGTTTGCCAAATACCATTTGCAGATTCGTAAACTTCGGGAACTTCTTGTGGCGGGGCCAAGCCTCGTAGAATCCCTCGATGGCGACTGGGACAATCGGTGCCTGCCTGTGAATCGCTAGAATAGCAGCTCCTTTGCGGAATATTCGCGGCTGGCCGTCGTTCGTTCGTTCTCCTTCGGGATAGAGAATCAGAACGTGCCCATGAGCGAGCCCAAAGGCTCCGGCGCGCATGGCCGGCACAAGATTCGCGTCCGGATCAAGACCCACCACGCGCAGCCATCGGGCCAACCGCCGCATGAACCCCTTGCCAAAAATATCGCTGGTACCGACCGCAAAAGTATCGCGGAACAACCGCCATGGAAGTGCCGCCGCCATCACAATCGGATCGATGTAGCTCTGGTGATTCGAACAGAGCAGGTAGGGGCCCTTTTCTGGGAGGTTTTCCAGGCCGCGTGTTTTAAGTCGAAATCGGTCGAGCGCGAAAAGGTAGATCAGGCGCCCCAGACCAAAGAAAAGGAGCTCGGCGAACATATTATGCCGGGCCAGCGCCAGAACCTCAGGGTCAGTGACCGGCTCGTTCAAGATCGACGACCACGCAGGTGCCGGCGATCCGGCATGACCTTCGCCGCGGCCTGCGCTCGCAAGCACGGCGTCCACCAAATCACGCACTGAATAGATTTCCGATAACTGCGCTTCGGGTACTTCGCCGCCGAGTTGCTGTTCGAGTGCTGTCAGCAATTCGATCCGTTGCATTGAGTCGAGGCCCAAGTCTAGTTCTAAATTATGTGCGGGGCGAATTGCACCGACGCCGTTACGCGAGGATTCCCGAACGATGTCCAAGGCCCGCTTCACATCTTCACGCTCCATCCACACACGCTCGTCATCGCCCAGTGGCTTCTCAGCACTGACATCTGCGTTGCCTCCACCGTCCTTCAGTTTGAGCTCTCGAACCTTTTTCTCGATCTCAAAGCGCTTTAGTTTGCGTGTGGTCGTGCGCGGTAGGTCTTCCTGCCAGAGGTCATAACTGCCCAGACGTTTGGTGGACGCGATCTTGTGAGAAAGAGCCTCGATTTCAAACCGGATCGCCTCTTTCGCATTGACGATCCTGCGCTCTCGGAGAAATTCAAAGTTGGGCACGACCACGGCATGAAGTCGTTCCGATGTCGGATCTCCCGGTCGCGACTCGAGAGCCATTACCGCAATTTCTTTGACATATTGCGCCTGAAGGTAATGTGTTTCGATCTCCTCGGGATAAATGTTCTTGCCGTTGGCAAGTACGATCAGTTCCTTGCGCCGTCCGGTGATGAAGAGATTGCCTCTGGAATCGAAATAGCCAAGATCGCCGGTGTAGAGCCAGCCCTCGCGCAGCACCTCGGACGTGGCCTCCGGGCGATTCCAGTATCCTTTCATCACAATTGCTCCCCGAATGGCGATCTCGCCGACCGGGGACACGCCTTCGGTCATCGGTTGTGGACCCCCAATCTTGGCTTCGACGCCGGGAAAAGGTTTTCCCACCGAACCAAAGACCATGTGTCCTGGGGGGGTCATGAAGGCGCCGCCAGTCGTCTCCGTCAGCCCGTAGGCGTTCAAGACGTCGATACCAAAGGAATAAAAATCGCGGGCTATCGCAGGATCAAATCGTGAACCGCCGGTGACGAGGTACCGCATGTGCCCGCCAAATGTCGCATGAATTTTGCCAAATAGGATCTTGCCGGCGTTGATTCCCACTCGCCGCAACCCGCGGTTTAGCGCCATCAGTATCCGCACCAGCCGCAGCGCGAACTTGCCCCGTTTGCCGAGTTCCTTGAAAATGCGCTCGTGAATCAGATAGAAAAATTGCGGTACCACGGCGAAAGCGGTAATCTCGCGCTCCTGCAAAGCGCGCAAAAGTTCGGTCGTGTTGAGCGTCTCAAGATAGACCACGCGCGCGCCGTTGAACAACGGCAGAAAAAGGTTCGCCATCTGTGCCAGGACGTGAAACATCGGCAAAATTCCAAGCAAAGCGTCCTCAGGCCCAATCTTCACGACTCCGAACACGGCGTTCGCCTCGCCGACAAGATTCGCTTGGGTAAGCATGACCCCCTTTGGATCGGCGGTGGTGCCCGAGGTATAGAGCAGAGCCGCAAGGTCGTCCTCGGTGGGAACGACCGGCTGAAATCCACCCGGTCCCGCGGCAAAGATAGAGTCGAGAGCCGCGATAAAACCAACCCTGCCCGATCCACTCACTTTCGCGCGTCCGTTCCCTTGCAGCGGATTTGAAGTTGCTTCTTCCCCTGCAGAAGTCATCACCAGGCTAACCTCGAGTTCCCAGATCGCCTCCTGTGCTACGGTCTGATGCTTCACGTCGCAGAACAACAGTGATGCGCCGCTATCGATTAGTAGCTTCTTCACTTGGTCGGCGCGGAAAGCCGTGTCGAGCGGAACCGCTGTCCGTCCGGAAGCGATGATGCCCAAATAAGCCGCCACCCACCGCGGATGGTTCGCCGCGAGAATGGCCACGCGCGCATCCCGCGCAACCCGCGTCGAAAGCCAGCTCGCCACGCTCTCCGACATCCAGGTAAGCTCCGCGAAGGTTACCTGCTCAACTGCATGATGCCGTTGAATCTCAAGAGCGACGTTGTTGGGAAACTTGCGGGCTGATTCCTGAAATCTTTGGTAGAAGGTGGGCATGAGTTAGAGGCGATATAGTTCGGAGGTGAATATACTAAAGACGGCGGGCGAAAACTAGGAACTGGACCCGTGTTTGCGTTTGGCCCGGCGACATCGTGTCCTCCAAATGTTGTCCTGAGCACGAAGAGCGATTACGAAGCTAGATAGGCAAGATTCGGCTCCTTGCCTCGCGCATCTAATGTGCTAGGCTTTACTGAATGCTTGGACGTGTGCACTCTGAAGGGTTTCCACTTTGATTAACGAGTTTTTTGGCAAGATTTTTGGGACCAGAAACGAGCGCGAGGTGAAGCGCCTGCGGCCGCGCGTGGCAGCAATCAACGCGTTCGAGCCTCAGATGCAGAAGCTCTCTGACGATGAGCTCCGCGCCAAGACGGAGCAGTTCCGCGCCCGTATTCAGGAGCGGCTCGCCCCGATCGTCGACGAGCCTGACGCGGACCCCGACCGCCAGAAGGAGATCGCAGCGCAGCGCAGCGAAGTGCTCAAGGACGTCCTGGACGAACTGCTTGACGAGGCGTTTGCCGTTTGCCGCGAAGCGGGTAAGCGCGTCCTCAACATGCGCCACTTCGACGTGCAGTTGATCGGCGGCATGGTTCTGCACGAAGGCAAGATTGCTGAGATGAAGACCGGAGAGGGCAAAACGCTGGTCGCGACGCTGCCCGTCTATTTGAATGCGCTCAGCGGCCGCGGTGTGCACGTCGTTACTGTCAATGACTACCTGGCCAAGCGCGACTCCGAATGGATGGGCAAACTCTACGGCTTTCTCGGTCTTACGGTCGGAGTGATCGTTCACGATCTCGACGATGAAGAGCGCCGGGCCGCCTATGCAGCCGACGTAACTTATGGCACCAACAACGAATTCGGCTTCGATTATCTGCGCGACAACATGAAGTTCGATCTGCGCGATTGTGTGCAACGCATCCACAATTTCGCGATCGTCGATGAAGTCGATTCCATCCTGATCGACGAAGCTCGTACGCCGCTCATTATTTCCGGCGCCAGCGAAGAATCGACGGACAAGTACTACAAGGTCAATCGCATCATTCCCAAGCTCGAAAAGGGTGAAGAAATTGACACCATGCCCGGTGAGCCCAAGATCATGACCGGTGACTTTGTGGTCGACGAGAAGCACCGCAACGTCACGGTCACCGACGAAGGCTGGGAAAAAGTCGAAAAGCTACTCGGCATCGGCAATGTCGCTGATCCGGAGAACTGGGCCCTGAAGCACCACGTCGAAACCGCGGTCAAAGCCCACGCGCTTTACAAGCGAGACGTCGAATACGTGGTCAAAGACGGCGAAGTAATCATCGTCGACGAATTCACGGGAAGACTGATGCCGGGACGCCGCTGGTCCGACGGTCTACACCAAGCTATTGAAGCGAAGGAAAACGTCAAGATCGAGCGCGAGAATCAGACGCTCGCCACCGTCACGTTCCAGAATTATTTCCGCATGTATAAAAAGCTGGCTGGCATGACCGGAACTGCGGAGACCGAAGCACCGGAATTCGAAAACATTTATAAGCTCGAAGTCCTTGTTATTCCGACTAACCGGCCGCTGCTGCGCAAAGAGAATCCAGACATTGTCTACCGTACCGAGAAAGAAAAGTATTTTGCGGCAGCCGATGAGATTCAAAGGTTACACGAGAGCGGCCAGCCGGTGCTGGTGGGCACAACCTCGATCGAAAAGTCCGAGCGCCTTTCAGAGTTGCTGAAGAAGAAGGGGTTGAAAGATCACGTGGTGCTCAACGCCAAGTACCACGAGCGCGAGGCCGAGATTGTCGCGCAAGCTGGCCGCAAGGGCATGATCACCATCGCCACTAATATGGCCGGCCGTGGCACCGACATCCTGCTCGGCGGCAATCCCGAATTTATGGCCAAGCAGGAGTGCGTGAAAAAGGGCGTCGCACAGCCGATCCGCGCGGCCCAAGGCAAGATCCAAGCCGAAGTCGACAATTCGAATCGCACCGTCTGGTACTACGCGGGCAATGAATATGCCGTGCCCACCGATCAGTGGAACGAGATTCTTAGACGACATAAAGACGAAACCGACCGCGAACATCAAGAAGTAATCGATGCGGGTGGTCTGCACATCTTCGGCACCGAACGCCACGAAGCGCGGCGCATCGACAATCAACTGCGCGGACGCGCCGGCCGGCAGGGCGACCCCGGTTCCTCCCGCTTTTATCTCTCGCTTGAAGACGATCTGATGCGGATCTTCGCCAAGGAATGGGTTTCCAAGCTGCTGCAACGTCTCGGCATGGAAGAGGGCGTCCCCATCGAATCGCGGATGATTACCCGCCGAATCGAAGCCGCACAGAAGGCCGTTGAAGGCCAGAACTTCGAATCCCGAAAACACCTGCTCGAATACGACGACGTGATGAATAAACAGCGAGAAGCCGTGTACGGTCTGCGTCGCCGTCTGCTCGAAGGCCTCGACCAGAAAGATCTCATCATCGAGGACTATGTCTCCGGTATTCTTGGCGACATCCTCGATCGTCACTGCCCGCCCAAAGAGCACATCGTTAACTGGGACCTCAAAGCCCTAAAAGACGCCGTCTTCACCCGCTTCGGCGTCGACATTTATGCGGAAGGCGTCAAGCCGGAAGAACTGAATCGCCAGGAATTGGGCGACGCAATTTTCGACAAGCTCAAGGAGCGATACGACGCCAAGGAGGCGTTGATCGGCGTCGAGGCGATGCGCTACCACGAGCGCATGATCATGCTGAGCGTTATCGACGCGCAGTGGAAAGACCACCTGCTCGGTATGGATCACCTCAAAGAAGGCATCGGCCTTCGAGGCTATGGGCAGCACGATCCGCTCGTCGAATACAAGCGTGAGTCTTTCGATATGTTCGAAGAGATGATGCAGCGCTTCCAGGAAGAAACGGTCCGTTACCTCTACCTGATGCAGATTATGGAGCGCCCGCGAGATTCCGCGGCAATGGCAAGCGGTGATGGTGGCGTCGACGATCAGTCGGTCGGCGGGCAAGCGGCGCCGGCATTCATCACCGGCGGTCGCGGTGGCAATGGACGTTCACCGCGGCAGGTCGCTACCTCGGTTGATGAAATCGAAGAGACCTTTCAGCGCAAGAAGAAACGCGAACTGGAACAGGCGCGCATGGCTGGAGCCGGCGACATGCAAGTCCAGCAGGTTGTCCGTACGGGAGACAAAGTGGGCCGTAACGATCCTTGCCCCTGCGGGAGCGGCAAGAAATATAAGAAGTGCTGCGGCGCGAACGCGTAGTACCTAGCCCTTCAAAGGCCGTGTCGGTTTCTTACCCAGCGCGCGAAAGGTCATCTCCGTCGCTTTGCTGCGCGTGCGGCGTTTCCACTCAAAAAACATCGGCGCGTAGGTCTGAGTGATGTAATCGGTCATAGCGATACCCAGCGCGCGCGCCGTGCGGTCGATCCAGCGTGGAGCGCCTTCGATCTCACCAAAGTCCCCGATCGGAGTTTCATCCAGCACTACGTGGCCAGTGCCGTCACTCCACTCCGCGCGATATTTCTCATAGCGAAACGTGGGCGAGAACCCGAGCGTGCGTAGAATCGCGTCCATCTCTCGCCCATCCTCCACCCGTGTTTCCAGCTCCACTCGCGTTTTATGACGCGCCGCTTTGCTTTTCGCCTTGTGCGTCAATACCCACTTCTCACCGTATTTGCGCAGCCGCAGCATTTCATCCCGCTTCCGCAGCTTCTCCCCTGGCAGATCGTAAAGTGAATTCATTTCGTGTGTGGGGCGGGTCACTTCTCTGAATCCAGCTTTCCTCAACGCACGCGTCAGAGCCGACAGATTCTTGATTCGAAATTTGATTTCGATTTCTTTCGGCATGATGACATCTTAACTGTCGAGCTGCTGACGGAGCCGGCAAGGAGTGATTCGCGAAAGACCTCAGGAGTCCGAGCTACCACATTTCTCGGCGTCTCCGCCGTGAAAAATCCTACGATCTCGGTTCGACCTCCGATTCGCGCGCCCGGCGATGGAACCAGCTCATATGCGGCAATTCGCGCTCCACTTTTCGCCGCTTTGCGATCAGTTCAGCCGTGATCGACACGGCAATCTCCTCGGGCGTAATGGCGCCAATGTCGAGTCCGACCGGCGCGTGGACTCGATCAAAGAGCCGCGCCGGCAAACCCTCGTTCTGCAGTTCTTTGAAAATCGTGATCGTCTTTCTCTTCGACCCAATCATCCCGATGTAGCGTGCCGGAGTCTGCACCGCCCAGCGCAACATCCGCATATCATCACGATGTCCCCGCGTCACGATCACAATGTAAGAAGATTCGGTAGGCGCCAGTTCCGCTGCTGCTTTCTCGAAATCTTCAGCAATCACCTGCTGTGCTTCTGGAAAGCGCTCGCGGTTCGCATAGGCTGCGCGATCATCAACTACTGTTACATCGAATCCAGCAATGCGGGCAACCTTATAAAGGCTTGCCGCCACATGCCCTGCGCCAAAAATGTAGAGATCCGCCGGAGGCAACACCGGCTCGACAAAAATTTCAAGAGTTCCGCCGCACACCAGACCGGTGTCGTATTTCGGATTCTGATTCAGATCAAATGTCAGCGTCCGGGGTCTCTCCGTTTCCATGACTTCGCGAGCCGCCTGCCAAACCTCGGCTTCAACACACCCGCCGCCGATCGTCCCGACAATCGACCCGTCATCGCGAACCAGCATTTTGGCGGTCTTAAACGAAGGGATCGATCCGCGAACATTCACAATCGTCGCAATCGCACCGCGCCGGCCTTCCTTTCGCAGTCGCACGACCTCCTCGTACAAATCCATATAAAGATTATGGTTCGCAGTACCGCGGAGGTCAAACGTTGTGAATGAGCGTGACTAGCTTCCCAAAGCCCCTTCGCAGAAAGTGAGCGTTTTGTGCTAGCTTCAATGCTTCATATTTCTATACTCTATCTTCCAGGAGTCGCCATGAAAGCCGTTCGCATTCATCAGTTTGGCGGTCCCGAAGTCCTTACTTACGAAGATGTCCCCGATCCCAGGCCGCGCAAGGATCAAGTCCTCGTCCGGGTACGAGCCTGTTCTCTGAACCATCTTGACATCTTTGTGCGCAAAGGCTTGCCCGGCGTCAATCTACCGCACATCCTCGGCAGCGACATTGCCGGTGAGATTGTGGAGGTCGGCGAATACATTACCGACCTCAAGCCCGGGAGGCGCGTGCTGCTGGCGCCCATGTATTTCTGCAATCGCTGCGCAAAGTGCGTTGCCGGACTGCAGAACCAGTGCCGCCAGTTCACCGTTCTGGGCAATACCGTTGACGGCGGCAACTGCGAATTGATTGTCGCACCCGCGGTCAACATCATCCCGATCCCCGACAGCCTCGATTTCAATGAAGCCGCCAGCGTTCCTCTCGTATTTGTAACCGCGTGGCACATGCTCACCGGTCGGGCTGCTATCCGTGCCGGCCAAACCGTGCTGGTTCTCGGCGCGAACTCAGGAGTCGGCATTGCTGCTATCCAGATCGCGAAAATGTTTCACGCGCGCGTCATCACTACCGCCGGCGACGAGCGCAAAATGGAACGCGCCCGCGAACTCGGTGCCGATTTCGTCATCAATCATTATCAACAGAAGATTTCGCAGGAAGTCCGCAAGATCACCAGCTTCGAAGGGGTCGACATCGTCATCGAACACGTCGGGCCCGCTACCTGGGACGAGAGCGTGCGGTCCCTCAAAGCTGGGGGCACGCTCGTGACCTGCGGCGCCACCACCGGCCCGAAAGTCGATCTCGATCTGCGTTTTCTCTTTTCGCGCCAGCTCTCACTGTTAGGCTCGTACATGGGAACTATGAGCGAGCTTCATGAAGTGCTCGGCCACGTCTTCGCCGGACGTCTGAAGCCTGTCATCGACCACACTTTTCCCTTGAAAGATATTCGCACTGCCCATGAATATCTGGAGAAAAGCCAGATGTTCGGCAAGATCGTCCTGAACCCCTAGAGAAAATCTGTGCAATACCCGGAGATATTTTTATTGCAGCTCTTTCCCAGCGAATTAACCTTCGAGAAAGTATCGGGCTTCCTGCGCCCACTCGGCGCTCTCTGCGGTTAAAATGGACTTATGGCGCAAGAACTCAGTTTCGGACCCTACGTTGATGTCGAAAAAGGCAAAAAGGTAGTCAAAGAACTCGTCTACGGAGATGGTGTCCCCGAAGGAATCGTCATGACCACTCTAGACTCGACCGTCAACTGGATGCGCAAAAATTCCATCTGGCCAATGACCTTCGGCTTGGCTTGTTGCGCGATCGAAATGATGTCGATGGGCGCCTCCCGCTTCGATATCGCCCGCTTCGGAGCCGAAGTCTTTCGCCCCTCGCCACGGCAATCAGATTTAATGATCATCGCCGGCCGTGTCTCCAATAAAATGGCCCCCGTCATCCGCCAGCTCTGGGAGCAGATGCCCGAACCGAAGTGGGTGATTTCAATGGGAGCGTGCGCAACTTCCGGAGGTGTCTTCAATAATTACGCCTTAGTGCAAAGCGTGAATCAGGTCATTCCGGTGGACATTTACGTGCCCGGCTGTCCGCCGCGTCCCGAGCAGCTGATCTACGCCATCACGCTGCTGCAAGACAAAATCATGATCGAACGCGGAACGATCAAGAAAGCGTTGAATCTAGTGCCCGCCGGGGAATAAATCGAATGAATCGAGCGCTTGGGCAGCACGACAATAGTTCGCTCGCTGCCATGATGACTCAATCTCTCAATGGCGCCTTGACTAAGCGGCCCGACGTCTGAATAACCCAATCCCCCGAACGCTTCACTGCTCCAGTCGCATCGCCAACTGCCGTTCCGGTGGCGTCATCTGATTCCAGATTGCAGTCAAGTCGTCTTCCAACACCTGATTATTCGGATCCAATCGCAGCGCCATCGCAAACCATCGATATGATGTCGGAAGATCGCGTGGCACGCAGTGGCCGGTGGCATACATCGTTCCAAAAACGCCTCGGGCCTTGGCATTCGATTTCGCTGAGGCTTCTTTCAAATACTTCGTCGCTTCATCGCAGTTCGCCGGGACACCTTGTCCGTAGAGGTAAGCTTCACCTTTCTTGAGGGCGGCATCGCCGGCGTTGGCAGCAACAGCCAATGCAGGAGTAGTGTTTGCGTAGGTCTCGCGGGGCTTGCTTTTCGCCTCAAGTTTTTCCGTTCCTGAAGCCTTCGCAGGAGTCCTGGTCGTCGGAGTCCGGGTTATCGGAGTCACGCCTGTCGGAGCCACCGCCCCGGCAGTGGTTGGTACTGTGGCTGCAGGAGCCTGAACTGCCGGTGCTTGAGCCACCGATTTTGCCGTCGCCATCGTCTTTGCTTCAGAAGATGCAGCATGTTGCGAAGGCCCAGGATTCGTGGTGGCAGTCTCGGACGAGCCTGGCACTCCAGAGGATGATGACGGTGACGCATTCTGTGCCGACCCTGCATTACTGGGAACAGCGTTCTGAGTTGGCGAGTGTGCGACTGGCTCATTGCTCGATGTTACCGCTGGACTCGAAGCCGCGGACTCAACTTTCGGATTCTGTGTAATGCCGAGATAGTTCGAATAGGTCCACCACCCGGCTGCCCCCAAGGCGACCAGCAGCACCAACATCAACAATATCCGTCGTCCACCCCGCTTCGGTTCTTCGTAAGGCTCAAGAAAGGAGTCCATGCCCGAAAAAGCTCTTTCCCGCAGCGAATCCATGCTGGGCTGTTGCTGATTAGGCAAATGCGGATCTGCCGCATTCGCATTCATCGGACTCACCGCCGCCTGACTCAATCCGAGCATCGAAGGCCCACTGATCGGCGGCACCTCTTTTCTGTCCACTGGTCTCTGCTCCGCCAAACGTGAGCCATTTTCGACAGCTACGGCTCGCGCCGCTCCTGGTGCATTTGCCGCTCTTGAAACTGGAACTGGAGCCGAAGGTCCGGAAGAAGGCGGAAATGCCGAGAGTGGGTCGAGCGCTGGTGCTCCCGCCGGTCGCCGCGGCTCGAGTGGAGTGCCGCACATTCCGCAGAAACGGAAACCGGGCGCATTATCTTCCCTGCAGTTGGGGCAGATCACGATAGTTCTCCAAATGTCGTTTCCCACAGTTTAACTCTTACCGCGCCATACCGTTCGTTGTTCGTATTAGAATGCAAACTCGTGGATTTCCCCATGCCAAAAGCCTCTAAAACGCTTATTCCCTCCGCGAAGCGCTTTAAGGCCAAGTTGGAGCGTATGCGCTCGCGACTCAACTGGATCATCATCCACGTACCGTTCGATGCAGGTAAAGTCTGGAGGTTGCGTGGCCAAATCAAAGTAAAAGGTGAAATTAACGGTTCTGCCTTCCGAACTTCTTTGTTTCCTACCCGCGAGGGCGGCCACATTCTGTTGGTCAACAAGCGAATGCAAAAGGCCGGAGGGACGCGTGAAGGCGCCGTCGCTCAGTTTCAAATGGAGCTCGACACTGCAGAACGAACCGGCACTGTTCCCCGCGAACTCGAGCGCATATTCAGCCATGATCGATCGCTTCGGCGCTGGTATGGCGACCTCAATCACTCCACCCGCGGCGACATTACCAAATGGATTACTGACCCAAAAGGTAGGGAAGCACGCAAGCGTCGCGCCGAACAAATCGCTGAACGTCTGCTTAGTGTAATGGAAGCCGAACGTGAACTCCCGCCGATGCTGCAGATCGCCTTCGCGCGCCATCCACATGCCCGCGAAGGGTGGGAAGCCATGTCAACCTCCCGCCGCCGGGCGCATCTCTTTGGAATTTTCTACTACCGAACTCCCGACGCTCAGGCCCGACGCATCGACAAAATGCTGGATGATGCCGCGGCGATCGCCGAGAAAATGAATAACAAAAACGGATGGTGATATTCGAGAAGGATATTCGTCCCCAGGTGAATCCAATTCTCGGTCAACAAATCCTCTACCTCTCGTATTCCGACGTTGTTTCCGTTGGGCTCACCATGGCTGAAATCATTGCTGCGCTCGAGAGCATGTTCCGCGAAAAAGGTGAAGGGCACGTAGAGATGCCGCCGAAAATCGGCATCCACACCATGCTTGACGCCTTTATCCACGCCATGCCCGCATACATTCCAGACCAAAAGGCAGCGGGGATGAAGTGGGTCGGCGGATATCCAGATAACAGCAAGCGCGGCCTGCCCTACATTACCGGACTGTTGATTCTCAACGATCCTGAAACCGGTGTTCCTATGGCTGTTATGGACTGCACCTGGATCACCGCGCAGCGTACTGGCGCGGCCACCGCGGTCGCCGCAAAATTTCTAGCGCGGCCAGACTCGCATACCGTTGGCATCCTCGGATGCGGAGTGCAAGGGCGCAGCAATCTCGAAGCGTTGAAGGTTCTGTTTCCACTGAAAAAGCTTTATGCGTACGATAAACACCCCGACCGCGCCGCGCTATACGCCAACGAAATGAGCAACCAGTTTGCGATCGAAGCCGTTGCGGTGAATAGCGCGAAAGATGCCGTCGTTACAAGCGACTTGGTGGTCACAGCGGGTCCCATCCTGCGCAGGCCGCACGCCACTATCCAAAGTGGTTGGCTTGCGGAAGGCGCCTTCGCCTCGCTGGTTGACTTCGATTCGTACTGGCATCCAGCCGCACTGCGCCAAGCCGACAAATTCTGCACCGACGATGTTCCGCAGCTTCATCACTATCGCGATCTCGGATATTTCCAGAACATCCCAGCTATCCACGCAGATCTAGGAGAACTTGTGACCGGACGGAAACCCGGCCGCGAAAAACCCGAAGAACGCACCATCGCCTGCAATTTGGGACTGGCGCTCGATGACGTGGCCGTTGGGCCGTTAATCTACAAACGCGCGTTAGAGAAGGGAATCGGGACGTGGCTCTCGCTCTAGGTTTGACCGCCTACAGTCTCACATAGCACAATGCTCCATCGCCGCGTGGGGCGACCACCTTCGAGGATACTCATGAAATTGCGTTTTCATGCCATTGTCATTGTCGCGGTATTCACAGCGTTCACAAGCACATGCGTTGCGCAACCTTCTCAGTCCCAGGCGGTCCCTACGAGGCGATCGATTACTGAAAAGGACCTCTTCAGTTTCGTCTGGGTCGCTGATCCGCAGGTCTCTCCCGACGGAACTCATACCCTCTTCACGCGCGTTGTCACTGACGAAAAGTGGACCGGCTACGAAACCTCCATCTGGATGGTTGCCACCTCCGGCAACGAAGCGCCCGTGCGCCTTACCAACGGCAAGCACGATGCCCATCCGCGCTGGTCGCCCGATGGCACCCGCATCGCATTTCTTCGTGGCGGAGATAAGGACGACCAAGGCAAGCCGCGCCTGCCGCAGATTGCCACTCTGCCGCTTTCAGGCGGCGAAGCTCGCACTATTACCGATCTTCCGAAAGGGGCATCCAGTCCCGTCTGGTCTCCGGATGGCGAGCGAATCGCCTTCTTGAGTTCGACTGACGCGGAAGATATCGAAAAAGCGCTGCGCAAGAAAAATGACGCAAACGCCAAAGAATCGGCGACCGCTGCAGATTCCGATCACGAATCCGACATTTACGTCATTACTCGTGCCGTTTACCGCTCTAATGACGAGGGCTATCTCGATTTCAAGCATCACCAGCACGTCTGGGTGATTCAAGTCCCAGCCACATCCGAGGAAACTTCCAAACCATCGCAGCTCACCACCGGCAATTACAATGAACACGGAATTCTTTGGACGCATGACGGCTCGCGCATCTATTTCCTGACCGACCGCGTCGACGAGCCTTATTACGAAACGCCGACCACCGACATCTACTCCGTGACGTCAATCGGCGGCACGCCCGAAAAACTCACGACCGTCCCCATGGGAATCAGCGATCTCACGCTCAGTCCTGACGGTCAACGATTCGCTTTCCATGGTTCCGTCACCCACCCCATCCGTTCCTACTCGCAGCCCGATCTCTGGGTGATGGACGTTTCTCCCAATGCGCAACCTCGCAATCTAACCGCGACCTACGACTATGACATGGGAGATGCGGTCTTTGGAGACAATGAGCCTCCTCGAGGCGGCAGCGGCCCCACACTCTTCTGGTCGCCCGACGGAAGGTCGATCTTCGACATCGTTGCCAGGCAAGGTCTCACGCCACTCGTTCGCGTTGACGCGCAGTCCGGCGCAGTCACCGAAGTTACCCATGGCGATCAGGCCGTGCTCGATTTCTCGGTCCCCCCCGATGCACAGAAGACAGTTGCCTTGATTTCGACTCCCGTGATGATCGGCGATCTCTTCACCGTAGCCATGGATTCCGCTCAAAACGGCGCACAAACGCGCATCACTGATGCGAACAAAGCACTCTGGTCTCAGCTTAGCCTCACTGAGCCCGAGGAGATGAATTATTCCAGTTTCGATGGCTTGCACATTCAGGGATGGATTCAGAAACCACCCGATTTCGATCCGACGAAAAAATATCCTTTGATCCTCGACATTCACGGCGGTCCGCATGCAGCCTACGGATGGGTGTTCGATCACGAATTTCAATGGATGGCTGCCAAGGGCTATGTCGTGCTTTACATTAACCCGCGCGGCTCGACCAGCTATGGTCAGGATTTCGGAAACATCATTCAGTACCACTATCCGGGTGACGACTATCGCGACCTGATGGTAGGAGTCGACGAAATTCTCAAACGCGGTTACATCGACCCCAAGAAACTCGGGGTGACCGGCGGCAGCGGCGGAGGAGTGCTCACTGATTGGACCGTCACACAAACCAACCGTTTTGCCGCTGCCGTGTCGCAGCGCGACATTTCGAATTGGGCCTCGTGGTGGTATACCGCTGATTTCACTTTGTTTCAGCCAAACTGGTTCGAGGCGCCGCCTTTTGAGGATCCAACAGACTATGCTAACCGCTCAGCCATTACCTTCGTCGATAAGATTCACACACCCATCATGTTTATTCTGGGACTCGCCGATTACCGCACCCCGCAGGATTCCGGCGGAGAGCAACTGTTCCGCGCCCTAAAGTATCTGCACCGTCCGACCGCTATGGTGGTTTTCCCGCGCGAAACGCACGAACTCTCGCGCTCCGGCGAGCCCTGGCATCGCATCGAGCGCCTTGACAACATAGTGGGATGGTTCGATGAATGGTTGCTGGGCGTGCCCCATCCGGAGTATCAAGTCAACCCGGAAAGTCCTGCTAAGTGATCGCTTCCTGCAACGCGAGGCTACGGCCAATATCCGCTTCAAAACGTCGCGAATGCCACTATTCTGCTTCTTTAGTGCAAAATGTTTGTCTTCGTCGCTACTCCTATTGACAGTCAGAACTCCTTGGGCATAATTGTGGCTTCACTCGTTAGTGGTGGTCATTTCTTCGTACGACGTTGGATATTCCCCCTAAGGCACAGGATGGGATCCGGCGGCCTTCTGTTGAAGTGAACACCACACGACTCTTCCAAGTCTAATTCGGCCTTCATGTGCCGAAATACGACTGCCCGCGTGGGCGGGTAAACTGACTCTATCTTTCAGGAGATCACATATGTCCCAAGACAGGTGTAGGATCTTTTCCACAGTGGTGTTCGCCAGCCTAGCGGTCGTGCTGTTCACCGTTCCGGGGTTTTCGCAGTCGGCGAGTGGCAACCGCGCGTTGTCAAATGTTCAGATTCTCGGTGCTGAAGATCAGTCCCAACAAATTGCCGTTACATTCTGGCTCAAGCAGCACAACAAAGCCGCGCTTGATGAGACGGTTCGGCGGATGTACGACCGCAATTCGGCCAATTACCGCCATTGGCTTACGCTCAATGAATACGCTTCCAGGTTTGCGCCGAGCGCGGCAGACATGGCCGTTGTTCGACAGTTTCTGGCTGCGAACAATCTCCGTGTGGTCGCTGCTGACAAATTGAATCATGCGGTGACGGCGCGCGGAACGGTGGCAGATGTCGAACGCGCGACAAGTGTCCAACTCAACCGTGTGTCAATCAATGGCCAGTTGCATCGCTTGCCCAGTGCGGAGCCAGCAATCGCTGGAGCCGCGGGAAAACTGATCTATGCTGTCCAAGGTCTCACGGATACTGCTTACAAGAGCTATGCCGTGCGCCGCGTTGACCCCGATACTGGCAAGCCGGAAGCCGTAACTCCGCTGTCTCACGTCGGACCAGCCCAAAAGTATTTCAATTCCAATTGCCTCCGCGGCACCGAAGTCCACGACTTCAAAACTCCTGGCGGCGGTCCTTATGCCATCTACACCGGCGCCCGCTACGGCGGCAGCATCACTGCGGGTCCTCCTAATCTTCCCCCGTGCGGCTACGACGCGCCACAGGTGGACACGGCTTACGGCCTGACCACTCTCTACAAGCACAAGCTCGATGGTACCGGACAAACCGTCGTCATCGTTGATGCCTACGGTTCCGACACGATTACCAGCGATGCCAACGTTTTTGCAGAGATTAACGGACTTCCCGCTTTGACTTCCAGCAACTTCAACATCTACTACCCCACGGGTCCTACTAATTGTGGAGGAAACACTTGTGGCTGGGACGTGGAGACCAGTCTCGACGTAGAGTGGTCACACTCGGTCGCTCCGGGAGCCAATATCGCCCTCGTCCTTGGGGTCGACAACTCCTCCAGTAGCCTTGATCTCGCGGTGCTTTATGCGATCGATAACGAGCTCGGCCCAGTAATCTCTAACAGCTACGGCATTCCCGAAGCTTATCTCGCAACCTACGATCCCGATGAACTTGTCGTTGAGAACAACATTAACGAGACTGGAGCTGCGCTTGGAATCTCGGTCAATTTCTCCAGCGGCGACGATGGCGACTTCCTTCTGGCTTATGGCGAGACTACCGTTTCCATGCCCGGATCTTCTCCCTACGCCACCAGTGTCGGCGGGACCAGTCTGTTCCTCAACGGCAACAACTCCGTCAAGCTGCAGACAGGTTGGGGTACCAACTTAACCCGTATCGCCAACACTTCTCCTAACCCTCCGATCATCCCGCCCGACCTCATCGGTTTCTACTTTGGCGCGGGTGGAGGTACGAGCGGTGTCTGGCCGCTGCCGTCGTACCAAGCGAGCCTGGGCGGAAGCTGGCGGCTCGTTCCTGACATCGCAATGGTGGCTGATCCCTACACTGGTGTCGAGGTTATCGACACCGAAGGCGGAGAGACCTTTATCACCGTCGTCGGTGGAACCAGCCTTGCCTGCCCCACATTCTCTGGCATCTGGGCGGTGGCCACGCAGGCCGCCGGATCTTGGCTTGGCCAGGCGGCTCCGATTCTTTACGGTCTGCCGTCCGACGCGATCACGGACGTGATTGCCCAGGACGGACCGAACAATGTCAGTGGCACCACCAATAGCCCGCCCGCTCCTCCGGTTTACTATTCTCCTGCTGAACTGGTAGCCCCGGTTCAAAACAGTACTGATTTCGTGAGTTTGCTCTACAACGGAACCTCTACCCGTTGGTACGCAATCAGCTTTGGCACCGACAGTTCGCTCACTACGGGTCCGGGATGGGACAATGTCACCGGGCTCGGTACGCCCAATGGCGCGAATTTTGTAACGGCCGTTGCCAGCGCAAAATAAACAATTGCAAAAGCAGGCCGGTGCCGCTACGGCCTGCTTTTGGTTTTAGCCCTGAAAAAGAGGTTGCACAGCCTTAGAAGAAAAAATTCTCTCACTAAGCACCGTAGTACGAAAACGCGTGCGGAGTTCGTAAAAATCGAAAACAGCTCGTTCTTGGCTGGCACAATCCGTATAATTGAATCGTTTTAATGTGCAGGCACCTGGAGCGTTTGCGTGAAAATCTCCGTCGCCGTTCTCACTGTTCTGATAACGCTCAGTTTTTTTGCCGCCGCCCAATCCATCACCGTCGACATCTCGCATGCCACCAATCATTTCGTCCCCAATCAAACTCTGGGCGCCGGTGTTGACCGTATCGCGGTCCAAGCCATCGACAAAGATCTACTTCCAGATTCGCTGCAGCGGACGCTCTCCTCTGGATGGCAGCCTGTTTCGTTCCGCCAGAATACCGAGTTGGCGGTGGAAGCCTGGCATTGGAATCCCCAGGGGACATGGAGCGATCCTGCCGGAAAAGGCTATTTCACCGGTTCCTCCACTCCAACCGAAACCCTCCGCTATTCCTACGGATATGCGCTTCCGCGTCGCGGCTTCACGCGCAACGATGGCACCGATAACTCAGGTTTTTCCCGTCTCACCGACGGCGATCTCAGCACGTTTTGGAAGAGCAATCCTTATCTCACCCAACACTTCACCGGAGAAAGCGATGCCCTTCACCCGCAGTGGATAGTCCTTGATCTAGCCCAACTTCAGTCCGTTGACAGCATTCGCATCGCCTGGGGCATGCCGTACGCCACGCATTACATCGTCCAATACTGGACCGGCGAAGATCCCATCCACTTGCCAACGCGAGGCGTGTGGCAAACCTTCCCGCAGGGTGAAGTTGCTACCGGAAAGGGGGGCACGGAAACCGTCCGACTCATCTCGGATACACCTTTCGCTGTACGCTTCGTGCGCCTCTGGATGACGGAGTCTTCCAACACCTGCGACAGTGATGGCCCCAGCGATATCCGCAACTGCGTCGGCTACTCCATTCGCGAACTGTACCTCGGAACCACAACCAGAGATGGCGAATTCCACGACACGCTGCGCCACACCGCCGATCAGGAGCAGACCACCACCTACTGCTCCTCCGTCGATCCATGGCACGAGTCCAGCGATCTTGGTCCCACCAAACAAGCTCAGGTTGGCTTTGATCTTTTCTTTACCAGCGGCGTCACCCGCGGATTACCCGCCATGATTCCCGTCGCATTGCTCTACGACAATCCGGAAAATGCGGTTGCCGAGATTGCCTACATTGAGAATCGCCATTATCCGATCTCGTACGTCGAAATGGGCGAGGAGGCCGACGGCCAATACATGCTGCCCGAAGATTACGCCGCCCTCTATGTGCAGTGGGCGACTGCTCTTCATCGTCTCGATCCGACGCTCAAACTCGGTGGCCCGTCTTTTCAAGGCGTCAATAAGGACATCGAAGTCTGGCCCGATGCCAGCGGCCGAGTCTCGTGGACCGAACGTTTCCTCGATTATCTGAAACAGCACGGCCGCATTAAAGACCTGGCTTTCTTCTCTTTCGAGCACTATCCTTACGATCCTTGCCGAATTCCCTGGGGTTCTCTTTACGATGAGCCCGAACTTATCCGCCACATTATTCAGGTTTGGCGCGAGGATGGAGTTCCCGCCGACACTCCTATGTTCGTCACCGAAGGCAATCTGTCGTCAGCTGCCAGCGAAACCTACCAGGATATCTTCTCCGGCCTCTGGCTCGCCGATTACATCGGATCTCTGCTAGACGCCGGTGGCAATGCCGTCTACTACTTCCACTATCTTCCCTTGCAGATGGAACCCGGTTGCAACAGTTCGCCCGGCACCTTCGGCATGTTCACGGTTGATGCTTCGTACAAAATTCAGCAGCCTCTTGCCCAATTCTTTGTCGCGCAACTCATCAATCTCGAATGGGCGCGGCCCGGCGGCGGAGAGCATCAGGTGTATTCCGCAAAATCCGATCTAAATGACGGTGCCGGCCACGAACTCGTCACTGCCTACGCTTTGAAGCGTCCAGATGGCGAATGGTCGCTGCTCATTGTCAATCGCGACCAGGAGAACGCTCATCGCGTGCGCATTGCATTTCGCAAGGATGTAGGTTCGTCTGAGAGTTTTACCGGTCCCCTCGAGATCGCGACTTTCGGCAGCGAACAATACAAGTGGAACCCTTCCCGGACGCGGTTCATGGCACACGCCGAAGTGGCCGCTGCTCCCACAATTGTTGCCTATACAAACGGCGCAGCCGATCCCGACGGCCCGATCGCACGCTCGCAGCAGCATGGCACGAAAGACACGTTCTACGACTTGCCCGCCGCGTCGGTGGTAGTAGTCCGCGGAAAGATCGCCATTCCGTAGTGGCGAAATATGGCAAAATGGCGCGGGCCCCGCCGCGTTTTGATCGGAATCAATGGTAGACGCCGCACATTGAAGGTCCAAGTTGCCTCTTCGGCGGTCGCTTTCTCAACATAATTTATCGACATTGTGACCAAGGTAAGCGCTAAACCAACCTTCTTCTGTTATACTGCAATCAACGCTTTTGCTACGGTTTGCTCGTTAAGCGGGGATCCTCTTGGATCCGCACCACCTCCGCATTTCCTGCCCGCCGTTCGGTTCCAGCGCCAATTTAATTGCGAGCGGCATGCGAGTTCGGACATGTGTCTGAGAAACTAAAAGTAAGCCCCTCCAGAAAGAAAACAAACGAATGACCACATTTACGGAACTGCCCCTGTCTGCTGCCCTGCAGCAGAAACTGGTGGCAGCTCAATTCATTACACCAACACCTATCCAGGCGCGAGCCATTGCTCCTGCGCTTGAAGGCCGAGACATCATCGGCACCGCACAGACCGGTACCGGCAAAACCCTCGCCTTCCTGATTCCGATTCTCGAGATGCTTAGGAGAGAACCATCCAAGAACATCACCGCGCTCGTCTTGTTGCCGACGCGCGAATTAGCCATGCAGGTCCATGAGCAGCACGAGCAACTGCGCGACAAGAAAATGCCGCGAGCGGCGCTCGTAATCGGCGGCGTATCCGAAAAGGCGCAAATCCAGAGTCTGCGCTCCGGTTGTGAGTTCGTGATCGCGACTCCCGGACGCCTGCAGGATTTCATCACCCGCAAATTCGCCGATTTGCGCCACGTCAAAATCCTCGTGCTCGACGAAGCCGACCGCATGTTGGACATGGGTTTTCTTCCGGCTATCCGCCGTATTGTGCAGGTTCTGCCGCAACGTCGGCAAACTCTCTGTTTCTCCGCCACCATGGAGCAGTCGGTAGCTTCGCTGGTCGATGACTACACACGTCAGCCAGTGCGGATTGCGATCGGCTCGACCCTCAAGCCCGCCGAGAGTGTGCAGCTTGAAGCTTATGAGGTTCGCCCGTCAGAAAAGCTCGATGTCTTGCGGCAACTGCTCTATGCAGAAAAAGGACAAACGCTGATCTTCACGCGCACCAAGCGGGGCTCGCAAAGACTCGCCAAAGAACTCGAACGCGACGGTTTCTCGGCTGCCATGATTCACGGCGATCGCACCCAGTCCCAACGCAATGCTGCTTTAAGTGGATTCCAGGAAGGCCGCTACCAGGTACTGGTTGCGACCGACATCGCGTCCCGCGGCCTGCACTGCGATGACGTCGCGCACGTAATCAATTACGATTTACCCAAGATGGCGGAAGACTTCATTCACCGCGTGGGGCGTACGGGACGAGCAGGCTCCCAGGGAAGAGCTTCAACCTTGGTCACCGGCGCGGAGGTTCTCGACCTTCGCAACATCGAGCGTACTCTGAAAATGCGAATCGAGCGCAAGCAGATTAGTCTTGCCCCCAATGACCAATCGAAACGCTTCGCGCAGAACACGCTCGCATCCCGAACCCTGACCCGATTACCCGGCGAGGTGTTTGTGTAAATCGAATAGCGCGGGGCCTCCGCCCGGCCGTCAATTTCAGAATTGTCGGTGAACCTTCTGGGCGAATTCTAATCTTCGGAGCGACGAAGCGTTGCGCTGCGGCTACATTCCGAAGTAGATTATCGGTCGGCGGTCTTTTGTTGTGATAGCACTTCGATCGAACTAGATTCGTCGTCTTCCGATCCTATGCGGAACAACGCCGCCTGCTCTGCGGCATGCTCCCGCATCAGACGCAATTCTTCTTCTTCGTCAACTACAACGATCTCCGGTTGCTCCTGTTTCCGTTGGGTCTTTCGCTCGTTCTTGTCTCGCTGCTTCTGTTGGCGCGCCTGTTCCTTTTGACGTTTGGTAAAAGTTGATCGGCCTCGTGGCATATAGATCTCCCCCTAATTCCAGTTCGTAGTATGGCCGGCCATATGCGGCTTCTGTAGGATTCACCCGGCTTGTATCCATCGAAGAAATCGCTGGAACAAACCGTAGACAGCCCCGCTCTTGTCGTCCGTTTTATGTCCTAATTCATCAGTATAACCTCGAATCCGGCTGCGACCCATAGCCCTCTCACATATCCTTGAGAAATACCGCAGAAATGCACCCTCGCTGGCTTCCCAAGCCAGCTTTGCTTCGGTTCACGTCAATTGTTTGCCAGCAGCGACAGCATCGTGTTACCATCAAACACGTTACGAAAAACGAGAAGAGACAGGAGTGCAACAGGTTAGTGTTAGCCAGAGAGCAAAAACAGACCGTCGTCGACACGTATCGTACCCATGCTACCGATACTGGCAGCCCTGAAGTTCAAATCGCGCTACTTAGCGAGCGGATCGGTCAATTGACGGAGCATTTCAAGACGCACCAGAAAGATCACGGCTCGCGCCGCGGACTTCTCATGATGGTGAGCAGGCGCCGTAGCCTGCTTGATTACCTGAAGAAGTACGACTCGGAACGGTATAAGACGGTTATTTCCAAGCTCGGCATCCGCAAATAACAGCGCAACCGGTTCCGCGTGGCGCCGGTTCCATACTCCCGAGAGCCTTTGAAAAGTGTGTTCCCAACCGCGGCCCTGGCATACGCCCGTCCATTCGGACTCTGTACCTTGGCACATGTGCCCTTCTGTGCTACTTCTGCCATGACAAAGGATGACCTATGAAGCCTGAAGCCACAAAAGTTTCCGTCGAACTCGTAGGCGGAAAAATGTTGTCTATTGAAACCGGAAAACTTGCCAAGCAGGCGCACGGCGCGGCCGTCGTGCGCTTCGGCGAAAATGTTGTACTCGCTAGCGCGACTGCGAATCCCGACCCTCGCGAAGGCATCGATTTCTTTCCGCTGACGGTCGACTATCGCGAGTACACCTATGCCGGCGGGCGAATCCCCGGTGGATTCATCAAGCGCGAAGGCCGCATGAGCGAGCGTGAAGTGCTCACTAGTCGTCAGATTGACCGTCCAGTTCGTCCGATGTTTGCTGAGGGTTTCAAGTGCGAGACGCAAGTCATTGCGTTCGTACTTTCCGCTGACACGGAGAACGATCCCGATGTCTGCGGCATCAATGCCGCCTCCGCCGCCCTCACGATCTCCGACATTCCATTCCTCGGACCGCTCGGTGCGGTGCGCGTTGGCCTGATTGATGGTCGTTTCATCGCCAATCCCACTTACGCAGAAATGCGTGACGGCCTGCTCAACATCATGGTCGTGGGTACTGCCGATGCGATCGTCATGATCGAGTCGGGCGCAAAAGAAGTAAAAGAAGAGACCGTAGTCGACGCAATTGAGTTCGCGCACATCGAAATCAAAAAGATTTGCGCTGCTATCAGCGGACTGCGCGACAAAGTCGGCAAGCCGAAGCGTCAAGTCACTCCGCCAGAGTTTGACGAGACTTACTTTAAGGGCCTCGAAGCGGAGATCGGCGCGCGTCTGGCTGATGCTCTTGACACCCAGAAGCATCCCAAATCTGAAAGTTACGAACTGGTTCGCGTTCTGGAAAAAGAGCTGCTGGCAGCAATTCCCGAGGATGACGATGCAGGCAAAGCGAAACTTAAGAAGTATTACGAGATCCTGCGCGAGCGTATTTTCCGCGGCCAGGTGATCGATCACAAGCGTCGTCCCGATGGACGCGCCTTCGACCAGATTCGCGAAATCTGGATCGAAGCTGGAGTTCTCCCCCGCGCTCACGGCAGCGCGGTCTTTACCCGTGGCGAGACCCAGGCGTTGGTTACCACCACTCTCGGTACCAGCGACGACATGCAGCGTCTTGAGGGCTTCGAAGGAGAAGCCAAGAAGCGCTTCATGCTGCACTACAATTTCCCGCCGTTCTCAGTTGGAGAAGTCGGCTTCATGCGCGGCGCCGGACGCCGCGAAATCGGCCACGGCGCACTCGCGGAACGCGCCGTATCCGCGGTTCTACCCACTGAAGACAATTGGCCCTACGCGATGCGCGTCGTCTCCGACATTCTCGAGTCCAACGGATCGTCATCCATGGCCACCATCTGCGGCGCGTCGCTATCACTCATGGATGCCGGCGTTCCATTGACAGCTCCCGTCGCTGGGGTTGCGATGGGCCTGGTGAAAGAGGGCGATCAATATGCCATCCTTACCGACATTGCCGGCGCCGAAGATCACTATGGTGACATGGATTTCAAGGTTGCAGGAACCAAGGATGGCATCACTGCACTCCAGATGGATATCAAAGTCGCTGGTATTACCTCGCGGATCATGCGCGAGGCGCTGGCGCAGGCGCAGCGTGGGCGCTTGTTCATTCTAGGAAAAATGGACGAGATCCTGACCGAGCCGCGTGTGAAGGTTTCGGCCTACGCTCCTCGTATCTATACGCTCCAGATTCCGGTCGACAAGATTCGCGATGTGATTGGGCCCGGCGGCAAGATGATTCGCAGTATTATCGAGCAGACTGGCGTCAAGATCGACGTCGAAGACTCCGGCAAAGTCAACGTGGCTTCGAACGACGAAGTCTCCGCCAACAAGGCTTTGCAGATTATCAAAGACCTGACTGCGTCAGCCGAGGTCGGCAAGACTTATCTCGGGAAAGTCAGCCGCCTTGCTGATTTCGGCGCCTTCGTCGAAATTCTTCCCGGTCTCGATGGCTTGTTGCACATTAGCGAGGTTGCCGAACATCGAATCAAAGATGTTCGCGACGAACTGAAAGAAGGCGACCAGGTACTGGTCAAGGTTCTCGCCGTCGAAGGCAACCGAATAAAGCTCTCGCGCAAGGCGATCCTGAAAGAACAACGTGCCAAAATGGGTGGTGGCGCACCTCCTCCCGAAATCGACGAGGCCGGAGGACACGGAGCGTCCGCGCCCCCAGTTCCGCAGGGGACGCCCACCGCCGTAATTGAAGGCGGTGCGGATTTCGAAGAGGAAGATGAGCCGAACTTTAATCGCGTCGATGGAGTCGTTGCTTCTGTGGAGGCGAGCGTTCCTCGTCCCGAGGGTGGTTCCCGCGATGGTCGTCCGGGCGGTGGAGGCGATCGCAATCGCCGCCGTCGTGGTCGCGGACGCGGGCCCGGAGGCGGTCAGGGTGGTCACGGCGGTGGCCATTCCGGAGGACGCGGGCGACGCTAGTTTGCCGTCCGGTAAAGGGGCTGCGGACGCGGTCCCTTTGTTTAAATTGTCTTCTTTGTTGTCTCGATGGTTCGAGCTTTTCTCCGCCGCCGCGACGACATACATCCGCAAGAAATTCCTTCGAATGATCACAGCGGCAAGCGTTTGAAAAGCGCTTCTGGAATGTGCTCTACAGCGCTCATGACATAGCGCCAGATTTTAGGCGTGTAAAGAATGTCAGGAGAGCGGCGTTCAAGCGCAAGGGCTATGTCGCGCGCCACCCGCTCCGGCTCGGCAAAACCTCCCGCGTTTGGCACGTGATCGGTCATCGGAGTCTGCACAGGCCCTGGCTTGACGGTAATAACCTGTACTCCCGCGGCATGTAATCGGCTCCGCAACCCCTGGAGAAATAGCGACAAGCCGCCTTTCGCGGACCCATAGACGTAGTTCGAGCGTCGTCCTCGATCTCCGGCCACGGACGTAATCGCCGCCAGACATCCCGTTCGCCGACGTTCCAAATCGGCGGCAAACAAAGTGAGAATCGCGCTCGCGCTGACAAAGTTGACTTGTAACTCATCCAGCAGAACATCGACCGACGTTTCGGATTCCTTCTGGTTGTGCATCGAGCCATAGGCCAGCAAAACCGTGTCGAAGTCAGGAAACGCGCGTCGCGCGACCTCAAAAATAGAGGCGTGTTGCTGAATTGAGGCCAAATCAGCTGCGTAAGTGAAAACTTGCCATGCACCACGAACGCATAGATCGACCTGTAACTCGCTGAGCCGTTGCGGTGAGCGCGCCACAAGAAATAATTCGCAACCCTGTCGCGCTAGCTGACGCTCGACTTCCAATGCTATGCCCGAAGTCGCCCCAAGAATCACAACGCGTCTCATCGAGGTTGTCTCGTCAGTCAGATTCATTGAGCTGGTGTCACTCGTCGCCAGAATGATGACGACATTTTGGGGTCGATGTAAGGAACAAAACCGCGCCAGCGCGGAAAAGAAGCCTCAAACATTGCATGGCTCATGCGCGCGTCCTTAGCCGGGTAAAGCGCCCCGCCGCTCTGCAGAACGATTTCGTCTAGTGACTGCATAAGTTTCAGCGTACGCTCACCGCGCATGGCAAAGTCTAGCGCCACGGTGAGGCCATGGCGCGGGAAAGACAGCATCCCCGCCGGCGGCGCCGAACCGAATTGCTTCAATACGGCCAGAAACGAACCCATGCCTGAGCGCGCAATGCGCTCGAGTAACTCCTCGACAGCAGCTCCATTTGTTTCTGGAATGAGACACTGATATTGCTGAAAACCTTGTTTGCCATAGACAAGATTCCATTGCCTGACTGAGTCAAGCGGATAGAAAAACGAATCGTAGGGGACGACTTTCGCGCCGCGCTTTGCCGCATGAATCCTGTAATAAGCGGCGTTAAACGCTTTCACGCAATAACGATTGAGCATCCAAGTGGGCAGCGCGAAGGGTAGTTTGGGGCCGCCCTTGGGATGCAAGTCCTCGCCCGCATCGACGGCATGGTTCCCACGAAAAAAGACGCCACGAGGATTTTTTCCAGCGAAGCAGTCAAGCCAAGCAACCGTGTATTCGAACCCGTCGTTGCTTCCATGGCTTAGATCAAGAAACGCCTCCAGAGACTGAAAAGGAATGGACTCCGCGTCAATCCACGGGCCAGCCACTCTTTTCAGTTGAATGTCGGCCCATGCGATGACGCCCGTCAGCCCGAGCCCGCCGATGGTGGCGCGCAGCATGTTTGGATTGTCTTCGGCATTGCACACGACCAGGCCGTCCTCCGAGCGATGCAGTCCAATCTGACGCACATGCGCTCCGAACGATCCCGCGCGGTGATGGTTCTTTCCGTGAACGTCATTAGCGATCGCTCCGCCCACCGTTACAAACCGCGTACCCGGAGTGACCGGAAGAAACCATCCTTTGGGCAGAAACAAATCGATGAGATCAGAAAGGCTGACGCCACCTTCGCAGCGGACCATCCCCGTAGATTGGTCGAAACCTAGAATGCGGTTGAGCCGGCGACAGTCGATCAGGTCGCGTCCGGCATTAAGACAAGAGTCGCCATAACTGCGGCCGAGACCGTACGGCAACAGTGAGCTGCCATCGGCATTGTTCAGGACTTCCGGCACTTGGTCGTTCCACGCAGGCTTATGGACGTGCTGATGCGCGGTCTTCGGGTAACGCCCCCAGGATAAAATCCCTGTGATCGGTGCCGAACCTGCGGACTGTCTTCGCAAACTTGCGGCTGATTGCCCTGGCATACTAAGTCTTGAACGCCTTGTTTATTACTGGAGAATGATTGCCTCCGCTTCGCACACTTCTACCAGTTAATGTGAATCATGCTCGCGGCGATTATAACCGTCGAAGCGAAAGCGACTCCGTAACTAACAGGATCTCGAATCGCTAGCGTGACTGGATCTTCCTTTAATTCCCCGCGATGTGCCAGCAGCCAATTACGGCTCAGCCAATAAAGAATGACGGGACAAAGCAGAAGGAGGAACTCCGGCGAGGAGTACAGCAGACCGACATCTGTGCTATGAACATAGAGGCTGAAGATAACTGCCGCGGCGAAACTGCTGCCAACGCCCAGTGAGAGCAACAGTTCGCGATCGCCAGTATGATAGCCGCGTCCGGAATTACCCGTTTCGACTAAGTCGCTGGCGTGTAGCAACTCCGAGTAACGTTTCGCCATAGCCAGGCTGAGAAAGAAAAACATGGAGAATGCGAGGAACCACTGCGACAATCGAGTCGAGGAAATCAACGCTCCGGCGAGTATGCGGAAACTATAAAAACTCGACAGAACGAACACATCGAGCAAAGCGACCTTCTTGAGATACAGCGAATACAATATGGTGAGCGCCGAGTATCCCAGCAAAGCAAGTCCGAAAGGCAGATCGAGAAGGAATCCCAGGCCCAGCGCCGACGAGATCAAAACGACAGAAGTTAACAAGCCCTCAGGGATCGAAATGTCCCCGGCCGCAAACGGACGTTCCTTCTTCCATGGATGTTCGCGATCGCTATGCAGATCCAGAAGGTCATTCAGGATGTAGAGCCCCGAGGCGCAAAGTCCGTACAGCACAAAGCCCACGAGGGTCCGTAGAATAAGATCAGCCGCCAAATTGTGAGATAGGGCAAGAGGCAGGAACAGCAAAAGATTCTTGGCCCAGTGATGTCCGCGCAGGGCGTTAATCCACGTGCGGCAAGACGTCACGAACGACGGACGCGGATCGAGAAACGTAGCTTTCAAAGTGGTTACCGCCGCCGCTTGTTCTGCTCGATCTTCAGTACCGACCACATAAGCCGCGCGGGCCTTGCTCCACACGTCCACGTCGCAGGATGCATCCCCCACGTATTCGAAACCATTCTGCGCAAAATGCTCTGCCAAAAAAGCGCCCTTGCTTGCACCTTTAAGATTCATTTCGCCGTCGCTGGCGTGAACTTCGTCAAACAACCCCAGATGGCTGGCGATCGCATCAGCCACCTCACGGTCGGCGGCTGTCGTAAGCGCAATACGGCGCCCGGCTGCTTTTTCGTCGCGCAGAAGATCAAGAACCGCCTGCCGATAAGGAAGCTGCGCCGCATCAACTTGTGCGCTAGCGGCAAGCTTCTGTTTGAGGGCCGCGCGCCCCAAGAGCGCCCAAAAAGGCAGTAGCAGTAACTTGATGGGGCTGGATTTTAGGAGAACTAGGATGCACTCCCACAGCACGTTGCCACGTAGCAAAGTTCCGTCAAGGTCAACGCACAAGACGGGCGACAAGACCTTTGCCGCTTTGGTTCCCGTGGCAGTCCCCATGCCTTGATCGTCGCATACGCGACGGGGCGAAACGCGGGAATAAGTGGCACACCTAGGTAACCTGAGTAACATGCGTTGGGCCGGAGCAGAAGGTTAGTATGGGCTGATCGAGAGCGGAGCGATTGACTCTGGGCGCAAACCACACAATCGAGAGCCAAAGCCATCACGAACCGAGTGCATCGGAATTGCTGGCTATTTATCTTGGCCGGCCAGCCGTAATGCTTCCGTTGCTCGGGCTGATTACGTTTGTCATCTACAGCGGCTCTCTGTCTTTCGAGTTTGTGTGGGATGACTGGCCGCAGATTGTGAACAGTCCGATCATTCGCTCTTGGAGCAATCTGCCACGCGCCTTCGGAAGCGACCTTTGGTACCACGTGGCGAGACATCAGGTCTATTACCGGCCGCTGTTTGTCGCTTGGTCGATGCTCAATTACACGTTATTTGGATTGCGGCCGTGGGGATGGCACCTGGGCGCGATCCTATTGCATGTGGGTGCCGTTCTGTCGGTTTTTTGGCTGACGCGCCGCTTGCAATTGGAATACTGGACGGCTGCCCTAGCCGCTCTGATCTTCGCCCTGCATCCCGTCCACATCGAGCCGGTCGCATGGGTTTCCGCAGCGTCAGACACGATGGTAACGATGTTCGCGGCGCTGGCGTTTGGGTCATTTCTGAATGCCCGTGATCCCAATCTGAAGAACTTTAATAAGAAAAAGAAAGCCCCGTGGTGGATTGCGTCACTTGTATTGTTATTTTGCGCCTTGCTGACGAAAGAAATGGCGGTAGCATTCCCCGCGCTGATCGGGATTTACGTCTGGCTGAACCCATCTGAACGAAGAGCATCATTAGGCCGCAGAATTCTTGGAGCGGGGATAGAAGCTGCTCCCTATGCGGCCTTGACGCTGGCCTACGCGCTCCTGCGCAAGCACGCCCTGCTTCATGCCACTGGGCAGTTTGATCCCAACCACGGAATGATAGATGTCGTGCGAACATTGCCGCTAGTGTTAGCTGTTTATTTGCGGCAGTTATTAATTCCCGTCGGTAACACGGGACTTTATTACACGCCCTACGTCACGAGCGCGATGCTTGGCCAGATTGTAGTGCCGGTCTCACTTCTCACCGTTGTGCTGGCAGCGCTGTGGTATTGGAACCGGCGGGAAGGGAACTCCACCGTCGCGTTTGCCGGATTGTGGCTACTGGTCGGACTCGCGCCTGCCTTGTACTTGAGAAATTTTGGTAATGGCGATTTCGTACGCGACCGTTACATGTGTTTGCCGTCAATCGGTTTTGCACTTCTCGTCGCGATGGGTCTGCGTCGTTTGCCTGCCACGCGGCAATGGAATGCGTCAGCCGTCCAGTTGTGCGCGGTGATCGTGCTGTGCGGAGGTTATTTGTGCGCCTCGCTCGCTCAACAAGTGTATTGGGGCAATGACCTGCTTCTGCTATTGCGAGGCAATGCTCTGTATCCCGGGAACCCGTACACGATGGCCGGCCTGGCCAAACAATACAGCGAGCGTGGAGCGAACGATCGTGCCATCGGGCTGGCTGAAGCAGTCGTGAGAGAACATCCCGAGTATGGTTACGGTCCACTCACATTGGCGGAAGCTTACATCCGCGACGGCCGATTTGCCGAAGGCCGCGTATGGCTCAACCGTGTGAATCCGGATTACGCCAAGTCTGAGGTGGGGATGGCTGGAGTCGCTGGCCTGTACGGTCAAATGGGCGACTATCAGCAGGCTCTCGCGTTGTGCGCCGAGATTCTCGAGAAAGAACCTGATCTCTATTCGGCGCTCTATAACTGCGGCAATATTCACCTGCTCGACGGCCAGTATAAAGACGCGGAACGTTTGCTGTCGCGCGCCGTAGAGCTTGTGCCAGAGCAGTCGGGCCCAAAGCACTTCTTAGGACGTGCATTTTTGCTGGACGGACAAAATGCCAAGGCGCAGTCGTATTTGCTACAGGCCGCGGCGATGGATCCGACAGTTTGGGACTACCACTATTGGCTCGCCGTCTCTTTCGAACAGAGCGGGAATATTTCGGCGGCGCGGTCAGAATATTTGCACGCTTTGGAATTGAACCGTGACAGCAAGGAAGCTAAGTTGCGGTTGGCAGGGTTGGGGGCGAAGTGAAGAAGGAAGTAAATGCGACTTCCACGACGCTAGCAGGGCAGAGCGCCCCCGCGTTGACCGCAGCCATCCGAGTTCACGAAAGAGACGCGGAGACGGCCGAGTGGGCCAGTAAAAGTGATTTGAGTCCGCCGCCCGCAGATCACGAACGACTCGTTCAGTGGATAGTTCTGGCCGCAGTTTTGGTCATCGCGGGAGTCTACGTTGGCCTCCAAATCGGCCGTGGTTGGGTTCCCGCTGACGATGGCACTCTCGCCCAGAGCGCTCTTCGAGTGATGCAGGGTCAGCTTCCGCACCGCGATTTTCGGGAGATTTACACCGGGGGCCTTAGCTTTATTCATGCGCTGGCGTTTCGCGTTTTGGGTGTGAATCTGATATCGCTTCGAATATGCGTATTTCTATTTTTTCTGGCGTGGATTCCGGCTGTGTACTACATCGCGCTCCGTTTTGCGCCTGCGATTGCGGCGGGAGCAATCACACTGCTCGCGGTCGCATGGAGTTACCCAAATTATCCGGCCTCGATGCCGTCCTGGTACAACTTGTTTTTCGCGACGTTCGGAGCGGCCTCGCTGCTCCGCTACCTCGAAGTACGCACTCGGCGTTGGCTCTTCGTGGCAGGACTCTGTGGTGGAGCGTCGATCCTGATCAAGGTGATCGGTGCATACTACATCGCCGGTGTGTTGCTATTTCTCGCGTTTCTGGAGCAAACCGAGAGTCAGATCAAAACCACCGCAACCGAAACTCCCAAAAACAGCTGGCCTTACCGCGTGTTCAGCGGAAGTGCGCTGTTGCTATTCCTCGCGGTGCTGGTCGATGTCCTGCGCACTCGTCTCGGTATGCCGGAGTTGTACCAGTTCGTGCTGCCATCAACCGTGGTCGTAGGGCTGATTCTGGTGGGAGAACGAAGCGTGCGGGTAGGAACCGCGGAGCGTTTCCGGACAATCTTTCGAATGGTGGCGCCGTTTCTCTATGGCGTGATGAGCCCTGTGATTGTGTTCCTCATACCGTATGCAAGAACGGGGAAGGCGTGGAAGCTTCTGTTTGGTGTCACCGCCAGTGCCGTCGCGCGATCTGTCGACCTCGGCGTGATCCGTCCCGTCGGCATCGAGAAAATCACTTTCGTGCTGCCGCTGCTGGCAGTTCTCGCGGCTGCGATGTATTGGGACAAATTTCAGGGAAAGGCTGTTGGCGCGGCCCTCGGCTTTGGCGCTCTGGTCGTTGCGCTGCGCTCCACACAATCGTTCGCGATCGTTTCGGGCATATGGTGGTCCGTCGCCGCGCTCACACCGGTTGCTGTGCTGCTCGGCGCCGTGCTGGTGTGGACCAGCAGAAAAACCAGCCACCAGACGATAGTTGGACGGCAGCAGGTGGTGCTTCTGATTTCGCTGGCTGCCACCTGCAGCCTCGTGCAGTTTCCCTTCGCCGCTCCAATTTATTTGAGTTATGCCGTGCCCCTGATTCTCCTGGCGGTAGTGGCAATTGTTTCCACGCGCAAGACACAGCGCGGAACGTATGTGCTGGCTTCGGTAGTGGCTCTATATCTGGTTTTTGGCGTAGTGAGCCTCGTTCCGCGCTACATCTACGAACTCACCTATGTGGTTGGCCGCATGGAACCGATGCAGGGAGCGCGGGCCGGCGGCCTAAACATCGATGGAGCCGCATTTTTTGACAACTTGGCCAGCTTTCTCCGTGAACACAGTCCCAACGGACTGATGTTCGCGGGGAACAATTGTCCCGAGTTGTATTTTCTATCTGGGCTGACGAACGTCATGCACGACGACGGAGGCGCCGCACCGGATGAAATTCTGAAGGCAATACAGTCCGACGATCTGAACCTGGTAGTCATCAATGACGCACCGTATTTTCCCGGTGCGGTGATGAGGCCAGAAGTGAGATCTGAAGTGGCCAGAAGGTTCCCCTATACCCGGCGTTTCGGCGCTTTTGAGGTGTTTTGGAAGCAGTAGAAACTCAGTGCGAGCTCGGACGGCATTACGTGCGTTCGCTCGATCATTAAGCCTTCGAATGTCTACTCTCGTTACCGATGGGATCTCGGCTCCCGCTAGAGTCGGCCACGCAATCAGGGCTGCCTTGGGACACAAGCGCAACCGCAGAGTCGTCGCCGCGGCTGGCGTGGGCGTCGGCCAGCGCATGGTGCAGCTCGCCAGCACATTGGTTCTCATGCCGCTTTTACTCCGGGTGCTTGGCCCGGCCAAGTTTGGAGTCTGGGGTGCCGCAGCCTCACTTGCTTGGCTAAGCAGTCTCGTCGATATCGGAACAGGTACCGCCCTGGTAACGCTCGTGGCACGCTCAAGTGCTCTCGACCGCGCCGAGCAAGCGCGTCGCCACATCGCCGGTGCGTTGAGTATTGGGAGCGGGTTGGCCACTCTGCTGCTATTAGCAGCCTGCCTGGTAGCCTCGATCACCGGAAAAGCACAGGGCAGCGCCGGACCGTACTTTATTGCCGCGATCGGGCTGGCTATTAACCTGCCCCTGAATGCCAGCAACAATGTCTGGATGGCTCTTCAGAAAGGCTATGTTTCGAGCTTCTGGGAATTGATACAAACGCTGCTGACCACCGCTGGTCTGATCGGCGCAACGATGCTCACCCGAGATGTGCGTGTGTTCGTGGCCGTGGTTTACGCAGGTCTGGTATTGGCGAATATCGGCAGTCTCATCCATCTTTTCCTGCGCCATCCCGAACTCCGGCCGGAAGCTTTGTGGGTCTCGTGGCCCGCAATGAAGGAAGTCGGTGGTCAAGGCGTGCTGTACTTTACCCTAGCCCTAGCTGGCGCTTTTTCCTACATGCTCGATAACGTGCTGGCTCTTGGGCTTCTTGGACCCGAGGCCTCGGCCCGTATGACGATCGCTTGCGAATCTGCATTACAGCCGTCGGCGGCCTCGCCGTTGTCTCTCAACCACTTTGGCCTGCATTCGCGGATGCTGCCGAGAAGGCTGACCGAAGATGGATCCTCAAGGTCTGTGCTCCATGGCTCAGCCCTGCTGGCTGGACTTACCTTGGTCGGCTCCGTCCTGCTGGTGGTGTATGGTGAACGGCTGTTGCGGTGGTGGTTACACACGGATCTGGGTATCGGCAGCGGGCTGCTATTGGCGATCTCCGCGTGGGTGCTGGCTCAGGCCGTCTTGCGTGTACCGAATCTTCTTACTGAATGGTCTGTCGATACTTCGCTTTCAGATCGTCATGGTCTCAGTCGCCACCGTTCTCGCGTTTGCTCTGAAATTTGCGTCTGGCACCCTATCTTGGGGTTGCCGGAATTCTCTGCGGTACACAACGACGATTCTTCTCCTTGCAACCCCGGCATACATCTGGCGAATCTGGCGATGGGCTGCGCAACCCTCGCGAGTGAGGGCCCGGTGAGATTGCGACCTTTTCCGTTCGGACGGCAGGCCGTTCGAGTAGCCCAACGCCTCTTTGATCGGGTCGGTTTTCAGTTGATCGACTACCGTCCCCCGTGCTCAGAAATCAAAGATGCTCAGTTTTACCGACCGATGTTCAGTCCCTGGCTAAGCTCGGAATGGAGTGAACGACTTCACGCTCACGATCCGAGATCGCTTGTTCCACTTCACGCCAAGTACCTTTTGTACTGCTTGGCCCTCGACGCGACGCGAAGATGCTGGGGAGAGGTTGCCGAATGCGGCGTTTATAAAGGCGGCACTGCAAAGATACTTGCCGAGCTTGTGTCTGATCGGCCATTGCACCTGTTCGACACCTTCTGTGGCATGCCCCAAACCGACCCTAAGCGGGATTTGCATAAGGCTGGCGACTTTGCCGACACCACGCTGGAGTCAGTTTGCGGATACTTGTCGGGTCACGCAAATGTAAATCTTGTCGCAGGAACGATTCCGCAATCGCTTGATGCGGTTAACGACCGGAAGTTTTGCTTTGTCCACATCGATCTCGACATTTACTCGTCCATCAGAGCGGCCTGTGAGTTCTTCTATCCTCGGCTGGAACAAGGGGGAAGACTGCTCTTCGACGACTACGGCTATCCCAGTTGTCCGGGCGCGCGAGCTGCGGTCGACGAATTCTTCGCGGATAAGCCCGAAACAAAAATAGCTATGGTTACCGGCCAGTGCTCTGTGCAAAAACTCTAATTGGCTGTGCATCCCGTGTCGTAGCGAGTCTGGACGCCGCAGAGAGCACTATAAGGCGCAAGGTGTCTTGCGGAAAAACCAGCGCCGCCGCCAGACGGCTCAACACGGTTGCATCCCAGGATATATAGGTAAGGCAGCTTCCGATCCAATTCCACGCTTGCGTCCGACTCGCACCCCGAAGGCGGGTCCAGACGAACTGATTAGCCGTCGAGCGGCCAATATGAGACCGGCAGTCAGCCTCCAAACGCGACAAATAGTCCCTATCCGCACCAGCCCGACGCAACATCTCGATCACTTCGTCTGCCAGTCTCCGTGATTCCGACGCCCACACGGCCGGCGGCGTGCCGTGAGACATATTGTCGTTCTGAGACCGCAGAAGAACGTAATGCGATAGTACGCTAGGTATGCAGCCAACAGGTCCGCGTTGCGCCAGCTTGGTCCAATAAAACATGTCGCCGATGATGCAGTCGTCGGGCTGGGGGCCGACTTCTAGGAGGTCCCGCACTCGCGTCACACAGGCGCACCAGGAAACTTCCCGCTTGCCGGCATAATGGGCCGCAAGAAAGCACGCGCCTGTTTCGACCGGAGGGCCGACGAGCGCCGGTACTTGGCAGTCTTCGTAATGCACGGCGCATCCGGTATAGACAAAGGACAGTTCCGGGTGGCGATCGAACAGAGAGAGAACTGCGGCGGCGAACCCCGGTTCGAGAAAGTCGTCGTCCGACAACCCTATAAAGAATTCACCCTTTGCCTGTTCGATCAGAAATTGGCCGTGTCTGGTGGCGGGCATCGTCGAAGGGTGGTGGAAGGTTCGCAACCCGCGGCCTGCATAGCGCTCGATGACCGTCGCGGTGTCGTCAGTTGAACCATTGTCGGAGACGATGATCTCAATCTCAGGCGAAGTTTGAGCGAGTGCGCTCTCGATCGCGCGCGCGACAAGTCCGGCGCGGTTGACCGTCGGAATGGCGATGGTCAGCCGTGGTTTCATGCGTTCGACCATACCGTCCGGGAGTTATCGTCCTGCCGCCGCGCCCGAAGCAAAGTTACCTCTTGGCAGCGGTTCGCCAGGTTTGTACTGAAAATTCAACCTTTCTCGCTCGACCACTAGCGGACGGTTGTGCACTTGCGTGTGTATGTTTCCGACGTACTCTCCGATTATGCCCATGAATAGCAACTGCAGCGATCCCAGAAAAAACATTCCGATGGCGATCGGCGCGACGCCAAGCGTGAAGTTCCGCCAGAACATCAGCTTGTATGCGAAGTAAACCACCCCGCTGAGCATGGAGATCAGCGATCCGGCAAAACCGGCAAACGTCACAAGCCGCAACGGCACCTTGGAGAGCTTCGTAATGCCGAGCATCGCGAGATCGTAAAGAGTGTAGAAATTATTCTTTGACTTACCGCTTTTGCGGCGCTGCTGCTCGTAACGAATCTCGGTGTGCGGAAGTCCGATCTCGGCGATCATGCCCCGGAAGTAAGGATAAGGATCGCCAAACTGCCGCACAAGATCGATCACCTGGCGGTCATACAATCCAAAGCCGGTAAAGTTTTCGTAAGTCTCAATGTCGTCGGCAAGATGATTGACGAGCCGATAGAACAGTTTTCGCACCAGAAACATCGGCGCTGCTTCACGGCTCTGATTCTTGACCGCGATGACAATCGGCACTCCGTTTTCCCACTGTTCCAGCAGTTGAGCGAGAACCTCCGGCGGATCCTGCAGATCGGACATAAGAACAATGACAGCGTCACCGCCGGCTTGCAGCAAAGCATGCATCGGGGACCGCACATGTCCGAAATTGCGTGCGTTGCGGATTACTTTGACATTGAAGTCGTCGGCCGCGATTTCGCGCAAGATGGCGAAGGTATGATCGCGCGAGGCATTGTCGATGAAAATGTGCTCGTAACGGTATTTTCCGAGCTTTAACATCAGGTCGCGCACGCGTTCGTACACTTCTCTGACGTTCCCCTCTTCGTTGAAGCAGGGCGTCACCACACTGATCGTTTTCATTCTCGTTGCCGGTACTTCGCTCACTTGCCACCGCCGGCTTCTGCCGCGCGAGCAGCCGCTTGAGACCGCAGGCCCCGGTTGTAGATCAGTTCGGTAAGCGACGGAATATTAGCGTAGGGGCTGTCAATTGCGTCGATCATGATTGGCTGATCTTTGGCGACCGCCTTGAGAATGACCTCGCCACGCATTAGTTCGCGGCATGAGATCTGTCCCTGCTGCAGCGGAATGGCCAGATAGACATCGGCATCTTTCAAAACATGGCCCACCGGGAGGTCGCGCTTGGCATAGACACCCCGCACCAGCGAGTCGAGATAGGCGATTTCCTTTTGTGGAGGCAGCCGCTTCTGCGTGCCCGGCGCTCCGCACATTCGCTTCGCGCGATGAAAGGCTTTAAACCACGTGTCGATTTGCTCGGGCACGGAACAGTAGGCTGAAACCGCCATGCCCTCAGTAGGTACATCGACATGCCGTTCAAAAGTGCGCGCGCCTTTTGCGTAGGCAATGAGCATCGACGAATTCCAGTCACAATACTCGTGCGTCGAAAATCCGATGGTGTGATTGGGGTAGCGGCTGCGGAGAAAGTCAATCTGGTTCAACTCGATGTCCGAATCCTCCGACGGATACAGAGACACGCAGTGATTAATAGCCAAGGGAATGCGGCGGTTGTCAAAAAATGTGACCAGATCGTCGATGTCTTTAAGCGACGACCCCCCGGTGGAGACGATGATCGGCTTTTTCGTCCTCGCCATCTTTTCGATCAGAATCCAGTCGTTACAGTCAGAACTGGCGATCTTCAGGATAGGGATTCCCAGTTCGCAGCAGAAGTCGACCGACCTCTCGTCGAATGGCGTCGCCATCGGAATGCAACTGGCTTCGCGGATAGCTTGAACCATGGTTGCGAAATCTTCCGCCTTGAGCCGCGTATCAAGCGTCTTCCGGATGTAACGAATGTCGTCGCGGCTACGAAAATCCCGATGGATGAAACTCTCGACATCACGTAATTGCAGCTTGATCGCCGCCCGCACATTGTTGAAGCGCACAACCTGCGCATAATTGCTGATGATCTTCAGGCCACGCTGCACGTCCCCCAGATGGTTATTGGCCATCTCGAGTACGAATAGCTCGTCGAAAATGTCGTTTCCTGTCATGAAGTCACTTGCCCGTCTAGGTCTCAGACCGCATTGATTCCACGCATGTCGCAATTCGTATGGTAATGTCCTTATTCCTCGATCAGGTTGTCCATAAGTTCACTGTTATCCAGGAAAGGGTACATGTCCTCTAGATTGGGTGACACGATTCGACCATCGTCTAACTGGCGCGCCCGTGATCGAGGCTCAAATTCCTGATTGGGGTCGAGCACAACATCGATGAGCGTCGGCCCAACCGCCGCAAGCGCGCGATCTACCTGTTCCAGCTGAGACAGTCGATCGACCCGTAACGACGGAATGCCATACGCGCAACCTACCTTGACCATGTCGGGCAGCGATACTCCAGTCGCAGCACCTTCCCCAGTAAGACGGCCGAAAAAGCCGGCTTGCGTCATCCGCATCGAAAGATAGCCGGAGTTGTTCAACACAAAGATCTTCACCGGTAACTGATGGTGAACGATCGTTTGTAGCTCCTGTATGTTCATCTGAATACTGCCATCTCCGGCAAGGCATATCACGCGCCTCCCGCGCCGCGCGAATGCGGCTCCTACGGCCGCCGGTAAGTCGTACCCCATGGAGGCCGACCCGGAGTTCGAAATCAGGTGCTGGTTCTTGCGCAAGCGCATAGTCTGGAACGGCACGATACATGAAGTCGCATTGCCGCAGAGAATTACATCGTCGTCGTCAAGCTTGGCCGAAAGTTGCTCGATGAAGAAGTAAGGATTCAGCGGCGGTCCGGGTTGCCGTTGGCGGTCTTGCACAACGGGATACCGCTGCACTCGTTTGCGGCACCAATCGAGCCATGAGGCATGAGCTCCGGCAGGATAATCGTCAGCCTCACATGCACTTAGTAGTTCCCGGAGAAACGGCTTGAGGTCGCAATGGACCGCCAGGTCAGGCTGAATTGTGGGTTTGTGCAATTCGGCAGAGTCGATATCGACCTGAATCGTGAACGCCCGCGGTGCGAACGATTGCCAGTTATAGCTGATCTGCCGAATGTTGAGCCGCGATCCCAGAATCAGTAGAACGTCCGCGTTCTGCACTGTGAAATTGCCGGCCCGATCGCCAATCGTTCCGGGACGTCCACAAAATAACGGGTCATCGGAAGTGATGAGATCATGTGTCCAGGCGGTAGTCACAGGCACGCGCAACCGGTGAACGAGCGTGTCAAATTCCGCGAGCGCATGAGCTGCACGAACGCCGGTACCTGCAAGGATCACTGGCCGCTTGGCACTGCGCATGCGCCGGAGCACCTCCCGGGAATCAGCTTTCAGCTGAGACGCATTTCTGTCGGGTTGATCTTGTGAGCACTCATCTTCCGCAGGATCGTACCCGCGAAGCGTGGTGGGCTCGATCGACGCGCTTTGTACGTCGACCGGAATGTCGAGCCAGCATGGCCCCGGACGTCCACTTTGCGCGAGGTGCCACGCGCGTTCGAGGTGATATCGAATGGACAGCGGGTCATCGATCATAACCGCGTATTTCGTGATCTTTTCGACCATGGCGACAATGTCGGCCTCCTGGTCACCCAACTGCCGCAGACCGCTGATGCCCCGTGATCGCATGCAGGTTTCACGTTTCACTTGGCCCGAGACGACAAGCATCGGCACCGAGTCCGTCCACGCGCCGAACACTCCGTTGAGAGCATTGATGCCGCCCGGGCCAGTCGTCACGTTGACCACGCCCGGCTGCCCGCTGATGCGCGCGTACGCTTCGGCCGCCATAGCCGAAGCCTGTTCGTGATGATTGCAAATGTATTGAAGGCGCGGCTCTTTGCCGAAAGAGTCGTTAAGGTGCATAGCGCCGCCGCCGGTCACCAGAAAAATGTGCCGCACTCCCCATTCTGCGAGCTGGCTGGCGACGTAGTCGGAAAGCTTCATGAGCAGTCCACTCCGAGCTGCACATGGCGCAGTAAGAGAACGGGATTCCCGAGTCCAAGACGCCGGATCTGAGCACTGATCTCCTCTGCATGCAATAGGGTCGCAACAATGATCGGCTCCCGCGTGCCCCTGATTTCCTCCGCACCAACCACCGCCGCGCCCGCCAGAGTTTTTCCTCTAAGAACGGGATTATTGTCGACCACGGCGCGAACTTGAGTTCGCGCCATGCAGGGAAGCGAGAGAAGCTTCATCGCAAATTGACCTGCGCCCCAAAGAATCACGCGCGGAGTCTCCGCGATCTGAGCGGTCAATTGACGATCGATGGCTTCCATCTGGTCGGCCGAATGCCGTACATAGGCAGCGATTCTGATCGGCAACTCCTGATCGCGAACGACATACTCGTCAGTAATTGCGCCGCAGTCGCGGAAAAGTCCGAAGACGGCCGGATAAAGGACGTCTTTGGACGTCTGAATCACTTTTTGTTCCGCCAGAACCGTACGAAAGCCGTAGCGTCGCGCCGCATTTTCGAGAGCGCACGCTGAGAAGTGATTGATGTGCTCGGTATTGAATTCCTGGAAAGGCGCGTAAAGATAGTGGTCGTAGAGCGTCGCGTCGGGAGTCTCGAGGTACAGATAACCGCTTGGCGCAAGCAGACGCCGTGCGGCTGCGAAGAACGCAGGAATATCGTAAACATGCTCGAGCACATGACTAAACACGATGCAATCGAATTTCGGCATGTGTTCGGGAGCCGCGGCGATCGAGCCGACGTAGGCTTCGAACCCACGATCACGACAGGTGGCCACGCACCGAGGCGAAGGATCGAGTCCCGCGACGGCGGTAAATCCCTGCTCGTGCAAAGCCGTAAGCAGGCCTCCCGTGGCACATCCGGCATCCAGTATGCTTGCCGCTCGCGAAGGCAAGGCCCGTGTGATGTCAGAAGCGGTAGTGGCAAGTCGCGCTGCGTCATACGGAGAAACGCCGCTGCCGGTCGCGTTCGCTGAGTCGTCATACTTCGACCACTCGCAGTAAAAGTGGTCATAGTCGCGCTGCGTGGCTGCCGGATCGGCGTAGATGAAGCCACAACGACGGCATACGACGACGTTGTACCCGGCTGGCAGCGGATAACCATCGGGGACGACAAATCGCTGCTGATGGCAGACCGTGTGTCCTGTCGCGCCGCAAGCGCCGCAAGCGCGATGCGGCTGAGTTCCGAGGGCTGCGGCGCTATGCATGGGCGCCTCGTGCTACGGAGTCTGGCGTTCCGCGCTCCGAGCCTGCATTCCCCGTGAACCATATGTGCGTGCGGTGTATCGCCTCACGCAAACTTACTTCGGCGCTCAGGCCAAGTTCCTCGCGTGCCCGGGCCGTGGAAGGCACGTAACGGTGTACAGGAGCACCCGGCACCGCCGTCGATAGGATGTTAACGTCCACATCACCCGGCAGCGCAGCCGCAATTTCATATGCCAGAGCGGCAATGTTCAAGCCGGCCTCCGACCCCACGTTATAGGCGCGTCGTGACTCGCCCCTGAAAAGAATCGTCCAGAGCCAGACCGCGAGATCGGACGCATAAAGATACGAGCGAATAGGAGATCCGTCGCCTTTCACTGTTATCGGGCCGCCATGCATCGCATCAGAGATAAAGTTCCCGATCGCGAAATGGGTGTCGATCGGCATGTAGGGCCCGACGAAAGCAAAGCAGCGTGCAATTTTGACTTCAAGGTTCGACGACGCAGCGAGCGAGCACAATAACTCAGCACTGCGCTTACCTTCGGCATAAGCATTCGCCGGATCCAGCGGATCTGGTCCTCCCGCAAACGATTCGCCCACCTGCCAAAGTTGCGGTGGCTGCATTCCGTAAACCGCCCCAGAACTGATAAACAAAAAATTGCCAACAGAGTTTTCCGCGCTGAACTGCAACGTCCGGCGAGTTCCCTTGACGATCGTGTCGAACATCACAAGCGGCGACTTATGGTTGAGCGCTGCGCTGGCCTCCGTGGCGGCGTGGATGACGTGTGAAAACGGGCCCTGCGGAAAAACGTCGCAGCAGACATCCGCCGCGTGCGTTACGATGGCAGGATCGCGGGCAAGGTGAGGCGCTTTTTCCGCGAGAGCCTGCGGACACCGCGAAACCGCTACCGCGCAAGCCTTGAGATTCAATCGGCGATTAGCCCACGCGAAACTCTCCAGCAGCCAGCATCCAAAAAATCCCGTGGCGCCCGTGATCAGGATGCGCCCTCCACGCAGTTCCTCCCATAACACTTCGGTGCGCGCGAGAATGTGGTCAAGATCGCTCGCTAGCCGATTTGTAGTCGCCGAATGACTCATGCGCCTTTAACTCGTCGCAGCCCTGTCCATCGCTTATGCTCCCTGCACCGCAGAAGCAGACTTCGGAATCTGGTGGAACATATCCGCCATGTAATCGATCATCGGTTGCGTGATCCCCGGATACAATCCGATCCAGAACACGTTGTTCATCACAAAGTCGGTGTTCCGTAAATCGCCGATTATCCGCCGTTCTATGTTTCTGTACGCGGGCTGACGCAGCAGGTTGCCGCCAAAAAGCAGGCGCGTCGCGATGTTTCGAGATTCGAGAAAACGCACGACCTGGCTGCGGTTTAGGGGCGCATCCGTACGGACGGCTAGGGGAAAGCCAAACCAGCTCGGCTCCGAATGCTCGGTGGACGCGGGTAAAATGAAAAGTTCGTCAAGATCGCTGAGCGCTGCGTAAAGCTTGGCAAAATTCAGGCGTCGGGCGGCGATGAAGCCCGGAAGCTTCTTCAGTTGCGCCACTCCGACCGCGGCCTGCATGTCGGTAGCTTTTAGGTTGTAGCCGATATGGCTGTAAATATATTTGTGGTCGTACCCGGCGGGCAGGTCACCGAGCTTCCATTCAAAACGGCAGCCGCAGGTGTTAGATTTCCCGGGATCGCACCAGCAGTCGCGTCCCCAGTCGCGAAAAGATTCGGCGAGTTTTTTCAGCGCCGGCGACTGCGTGAGCACGCATCCTCCTTCTCCCATGGTGATGTGGTGTGCCGGATAGAAACTGGTCGTTGCCAGGTCCCCGAAAGTGCCCACGCCGCAGCCTTTGTAGCGAGAGCCAACAGCGTCACAGCAATCCTCGATCACCCACAAATTGTGTTTCATGGCCAGCGCCATCACCGCGTCGACGTCAAAAGGATTGCCGAGTGTGTGCGCTAGCATGATGGCCTTGGTGCGGTCCGAAACGGCACCTTCAAGTTGAGTTACATCGACGTTGTAAGTGGGTACCTGCACGTCGACAAACGTCGGCACCAGTCCATTCTGAATGATCGGATTAACCGTTGTAGGGAATCCAGCGGCCAACGTAATGACTTCGTCTCCCGCGCACAGCCTGCGCTCTCCAAGCGACGGCGAGGTAAGACAGGAGAGCGCCGCGAGGTTCGCCGAAGATCCAGAGTTGACAAGCGAAGCGCACCGCACGCCCATGAATGTTGCAAACTCCCGCTCGAACTGTGCCGCAAAGCGGCCGGTGGTAAGCCACGCGTCGAGCGAGGCTTCCACGAGAAGTTCAAGCTCCGCGCTGTCAAAGATTTTTCCTGACACGGGGACTGCGCTCCGTCCCGGCGCAAAGGCCTGCGGTTTCAGCGCGGCATCGTAGTATTCCCGCACGCTGGCGCGTATTGCGTCGCGGAGCTGGGCAGGTGTCTTCGTCTTCGTCATGCCGGTTATCCCCTGCCTGCTTGCGCCAACGAGGCGGGAACGCCCAGGAATTCCCTATACCAGGCAAGCGTCCGGTCCAGGCCTGTCTCCAGCGTGAACTCCGGCCGCCAGTTCAGGACGGTGCGTGCCCGCTCGGCGCTCAGAAACTGATGACGAATCTCGTTGCTCGCTTGGTTAAGCACGTCGGGTCGTAGGGAGGACTTCATTTTCCGCAGAATTAATTCCACCAGTTCAAGCACACTAACCTGGCTCTCATTGGAAAAATTGAAAGCCTGCCCGCGGAGCGTGGTGTCGCCGGCGAGCCGCTCGGCCAGCAGCATGTAGGCGGCAGCGCCATCTTCGATGTAGAAGTAGTCTCGGACAAAGTTCCCATCGGAGCGCACGACCGGCCGCTCCCCACGCAGCGCCGAGCGAATTGTGCCCGGGACCACGCGATTCCAGTTCAGGTCGCCTCCACCGTAGAAATTTCCGCAGCGTGTAATCGCCACCGGCAGGTTGTAACTGGCAGCATAAGTCTGGCCGATCAGATCAGCGCAAGACTTACTCACGTCGTACGGATGGCGTCCCTGCAAAGGCATCGCCTCGTTGTAGGGAAGACGCTCCTGAGCGCCGTAGGCTTTATCGGACGATGCGACCACGATCGATTCAACTTTTGGCGAACGGCGGCAGGCCTCCAGCAACGACCACGTGCCCTGTATGTTCGTCGAGAATGTCGAAATCGGATTGCGATTCGCGATCCCGACAATCGCCTGCGCTGCAACATGAAAGACAACCTCAATTTCGTACTCGCCGAGAGCGCGCTCGATAAGCTCGCGATCCGTGACATCTCCCCGCACGGTCTTGACCTGTTCGATCGAACGGTTGCGGACAAGTTCGCTCTGCGGAACCCAGTCGCGTACCAGGCACACAACATTCGCGCCGCCGTCGATCAGCCGCTTCACCAGCCACGACCCCAGCAGCCCCGTGCCTCCGGTTACGAAGACAGGTCGGTCTTGCCAGAATGAATTCATTCCGCCCATACCTTCCACGGCGTCTGTTCGCTCTCCCAAAGATCGTTTAGATACTGATATTCGCGATACGTATCCATGGCGTAGAAGAACCCGTCATGGCGATAAGCCATGAGCTGACCTTCGTGCGCCAGTCGTTCCAATGGTTCGCGCTCGAGTACGCAGTCCGGCCCGCCGAGGTAATCGAAGATGCGACGATTGAAGACGAAGAAACCCGCGCTGATCAGCCCATTCGCCTTTGGTTTCTCCATGAAGCGCTGAACCTGCCCTCGCGGATCAGCTTCCATCAACCCAAACCGTGAAATGGGAGCAACTGAAGTGACGGTCGCAATACGCCCGTGGCTGCGGTGGAACTCGATCAGCTCGCCGATATTGACGCTGCTGAGTCCGTCGCCATAGGTCATCAGAAACGTGTCGTCGTTTTCTAGGTAGCGCGCCACGCGCTTCAATCGCCCGCCCGTCATGGTTTCGAGACCCGTGTCGGCGAGCGTAACCGAGAAATCCTGCTCCTGATGTGCTCCCATGAATTCGACATGCGATTTGCGGCCCAGGCAGATTTTGAAGTCGCTGTTCATCGCCTCATAATTCAGGAAGTAATCCTTGATCATGTTGCCCCGATATCCGAGGCAAAGAACGAATTCCCGAATACCGTAGTGGGCGTAGATCTTCATGATGTGCCAAAGGATGGGACGACCACCGATCTCCACCATCGGTTTTGGCCGGAATTCGGTTTCTTCGCGGAGACGGGTGCCTAATCCACCACACAGAACGACAACTTTCATATCGGGGTCCTGGCAGCTCCGCCGGAGTGCGGCGGAGTTCGATAACTACGGGACTTATGAGAGTCCGCAGATCAGTTATCCCACACGTCAGCCATGAACGGAGATTACGAAAGTCACCGAGAGGCCGGTTAGCATAGGTTTAACCGGTTACTATCGTTACTCATTAGCATCGGGCGACGCTGCGGCGCGTTTTGGGAAGATATCCCCGACTCGTCGGATTTCCGCGCCCACCGTCTTCAGTTTTTCTTCAATATGCTCGTAGCCGCGGTCGATGTGATACACGCGGTCAATGATCGTCTCGCCGTCGGCGACCAGGGCCGCCAGCACAAGCGAGGCCGAAGCGCGCAGATCGGAGGCGAGGACGGCGGCGGCACTCAGCGGACTCTTTCCGCGAACGATGGCGCGTCGCCCTTCAATTTTGATGTTCGCGCCCATACGTACCAGTTCTTGCGCATGCATGAAGCGGTTCTCGAAAATATTTTCCGTCACGATCGAAGTCCCCGCCGCCTGCGTCGCCAGCGCCATGTATTGTGCCTGCATATCGGTGGGGAAGCCGGGATATTCTTCCGTATTCATGTCAGCCGCCTCCAGCGGTTGATCGCCCATCACGCGGACCGAGTCAGCCTTCACCACCGTTTTCACGCCGGTCTCGGAGAGCTTCTGCAGAATCGCGGTCAGATGCAAGGGATCGCATCCCGCCACGTTGACGTCCCCGCCCGTCAACGCAGCCGCGATCACGAACGTGCCCGCCTCAATGCGATCAGGGATGATCCGGTGCCGCGCTCCATGCAGTTTGCTGACGCCCTTCACGCGAATCGTAGACGTCCCCGCCCCCTGAATCTTGGCGCCCATAGCATTAAGCAGGGCTGCCAGGTCCGCGACCTCCGGTTCCCGTGCGCAATTCTGCATCACTGTTTCGCCCTCGGCCAGCGTTGCCGCCATTAGCAGATCTTCCGTGCCAGTCACAGTAATTTTGTCGAATACGATTTCGGCGCCGTGCAGACGATCACCCTTCAACGGATCGGTCGTCGCCTTCACGTAGCCATGTTCTTGAGTGATCTTCGCGCCAAGCCCTTCCAGACCCTTGATATGCAGATCAATCGGACGTGCCCCGATAGCACATCCACCCGGCAGCGAAACATGAGCGCGTCCACAACGGGCCACGAGCGGCCCTAGCACGAGCGTTGACGCTCGCATCGTCTTGACCAGTTCATACGATGCTTCCGGAGCGGCCAGAGTGCGCGCACAAATCGTAGTGCGGTGATGAGCGCGTCCGTAGCCAAGCTCAACTTCGGCGCCCATGGCAGCCAGCAGCTTGCGCGTCGTCTCAATGTCGCGGACCTGCGGAATGTTTTCCAGAATCAACGGCTCGTCAGTCAGCAACGCCGCCGCCATGCAAGGCAGCGCGGCATTCTTAGCGCCACTGATGCGAACCGTCCCCAGCAGAGGATTGCCACCTCGAATTACCAGCTTGTCCATGTCGTAGTGAATTCCTGCGAACGCCCGCGATGCCGCTCCGTTGACGGGCACTGCGAATATTCTAGCGGGGAATCCGCAGTCGCGGAGCCGGCAATCGCCCGCGGGAGTTCCGTTTGTAACGCCCGTGACTCCACGGAGAGGCTATTTCCGAGTAGCCGCAACAATCCCCTGGCGGACGCGTCCGGCCGATTGGTTGAGCGCCTTTACCGCCCGCGAGCGGCTAACGCAGGCTTTCCCCATTACCATCGCCACCGAGACCCGGCCTCCTGCCGAGGCAAGCAGTTTTCGCGCGTCCCGATGATCCAGCCCAGTGGTTTGTTCGAGAATGGCAAATCCCCGTTCGAGCAGCTTCGCATTCTTCGGGCGAAGATTGACCATCAAATTCCCGTACACATACCCCAATCGCGTAAGCGCTCCGGTCGTGAGCGTGTTTAAAATCATCTTCTGCGCCGTGCCTGCTTTCATGCGCGTAGAACCGGCCAGGACCTCCGGCCCGACCTCCGCGACAATCTCCACGTGCGCTGCTCGACCAAGCGGCGAGTTTTTGTTACACACAATGGCAACTGTCTTTGCCCCGCGCTCACGCGCAAACTCGACAGCCGCCACGGTAAACGGTGTTCGTCCACTGGCTGCGATGCCGACGACGACGTCGTTCCTGCCCGGTTTTTTCTTCGCAATCTCTCTACGGCCCAGTGCGCGCGAATCTTCGTTGGCTTCCACCGATGCGGCAAGAGCCTTCGGCCCCCCCGCGATGATGAATTGCACCGTGCGCGGATTGACATCAAAGGTCGGTGGACACTCAACGGCATCAAGTGCTGCAATCCGCCCACTCGTGCCGGTGCCCACGTAAATCAGTCGGCCACCCCGCGAAAGCCCCACCGCAATCAGATCGATTGCCCGCGCAATTTGCGGAAGCGCTCGCTTCACCGCCCCGGCCACCTTTGCATCCTCACGGTTGATGATGCGAGCAATTTCGAGCGCAGACTTGCAATCAAGATCGGTTGAAGCATGATTGGCGGTCTCGGTAACCAGGCGGCGAAGTTCAGTAGTCGTTGCTATCCTCTTCAAGTGTTCATCCCCAAAACTTCCATCACCGCGTCATGAAATGCCGGGCGAACCTGTTTGACTGCTTGGTTCTGGCAGTCGGGCCATGTGCGGTTCGTGAGCAGGGTGATTGAAAGTTGGCGACCGGGATCGATCCACAACGACGTGCCTGTGTAGCCCAGATGCCCAAAGGACCGTGGCGAAAAATATTTCCCCGATTGCGAAAGAGCCGAGGGTGTGTCCCAGCCTAGCGCCCGCGAGGTGCCTTCCGGTCTCGCTTCCCGGTGCGAAAACAGTTCAACCGTATCGCGACGAACGATTGGGCGTCCGCCATTGAGCATCGCATGGGCGAAGATCGCGAGATCGTCCGCAGTCGAAAAAAGCCCGGCGTGTCCCGCAACGCCACCCATCACGAAGGCGTTTTCGTCCTGCACCTCGCCTTGAATGACACGGTGCCGAAAAGTGCGGTCATCGGTAGTCGGCGGGATGGCATCCTTCGACGCACGCACAGGATTAAATGTGGTGTGCATCATGCCAAGGGGCCCAAAGATCTCGCGCTGGCAGAATACGCCGAGCGATTCGTCGGCAAGACGTTCCAGCGCAATGCCGAAAACGATGAATCCGATGTCGCTGTATTCCGCGCGCACCCCCGGATCGGCCGTCACTTCGGTGGCGAAGGCTAGCCGCAACAGCTCTTCACGAGTCTTGGCGCGCAAGAAGAGCCTTACATAAGCTGGCATCCCAGAGCTGTGCGCCAGCAGCATGCGCAGCGTGACTTCGCGGCGGCGAGGGTCTTCACCGGCGAACTCGGGAACAATCGCCGTGACCGGCGCCTCAAGATCAAGCAGCCCGCGTTCATAAAGAATCATCGCCATCCCGGTCGTGGCAACGACCTTAGTGACCGAAGCTAGATCGAAGAGGGTGGAAGTCGTAACTTCGGCCGACGCCCGCTCGTAGGTGAAGCGCCCCATCGCCTTGTGTGCGACAAGCTCTCCTTGAAAGGTGACGGCCACCGCGCAGGCAGGAAAAACCCGCGCCGCAATCGCATCTTCCAAGATGCCGAAAGGTTTCTGAAACCGATTTTCCTGCGCGACGATGTTGCGCACTAGAAAGGAAAAGCCCGAGTCGCGATGAGGTAGCGTCAGGTTCAAGTGTGTTTTATGGACTGATGGGGTTATAGCAAAGCCAGGGCGGCGAGGCAAACCAGCAGTTACCTCAAGTGCATCGTTTATAACGTCAGCCTTGAGCCCTATCTCTGCGGTCATGTACAGTCACAGCAGACGTGAGATTCCTAACGAAAAACCTGCAGCTGTTCGCTCTTTTACTTCCCACGGCCGCGTTCTGCCAGACTACACTCGATTCCCGCCTAGCGGTGCTCGATCCCATCGTCAACGACGCGATCGCCCAACAACAGATTCCGGGCGCCGTTGTCATCGTTGGCCATGATGGACAGGTCGTTTATCGCAAGGCTTACGGCAGTCGGGCGATCGAACCCAGCCGCGAGCCGATGACTCTCGATACGGTCTTCGATTGCGCCTCCCTAACCAAGGTCGTTGCAACCACAACCGCAATCATGCAGCTGTGGGAGCAGGGCAAATTCCGCATGAACGATCCGGTTGCGAAGTATCTTCCCGAGTTTGCCCAAAACGGCAAGCAGGATATCACCATCCGTCAATTGCTCGTGCATTACTCCGGCTTGGCTCCGGATCTGGACTTGTCGAAGCCGTGGGAAGGCAAGGAAACAGCCTACCGTATGGCGTTTGAAGCTGCTCCGGAGTGGGCTCCGGGTTCGATGTTTGTTTATAGCGATATCAATTTTGTGGTTCTCGGCGCGTTGGTCGAGCGCCTCTCGGGCGAGTCGCTCGATGAGTATTCCGCACAGCACGTCTTTGCCCCACTCGGCATGAGGGAGACGCGATTTCTTCCCCCTCCATCGTGGGTGCCTCGCATTGCTCCCACCGAAGAGGATGAAAACCATCACCTCCTGCGCGGAGTCGTGCACGATCCCACTGCTCGCCGCATGGGCGGAGTCGCTGGCCACGCGGGAGTCTTTTCCACTGCGGACGATCTGGCGCTCTTTGCGCAGGCTTTGCTCGACGGCGGCCGAGATGTACTGACTTCCGCCACCATCGCGAAGATGACCGCGCCGCAGCAGCCAGTGAATGGCACCGCTGTGCGCGGATTTGGCTGGGACATCGATTCTCCTTTCTCTACCAACCGAGGCGAACTGTTGCCGGTCGGCGGTTACGGCCACACAGGATTCACCGGAACTTCTCTCTGGATCGATCCGACAACGAAAACCTATGTTGTCCTGATGACAAATGCCGTGCACATGAACGTGCTTCCGGCCAAGGAGAAAGGAAGCGCTGTATCCCTTAGAACTAAGGTCGCGACAGCCGTTGCTTCTGCCTTGGCGCTCGATCCCGCCGAAGCCGAGAAGATGCGAATCGCTTCCATCACCGGCTACAACGAAATGCAGAGCGCAGCACGCAAGCTCGCTATCCGTAATGGAACAGTGAAGACTGGAATCGACGTCCTCGAAGAGTTGCGTTTCGAGGCGCTCCATCCTGGCAAAGGCGGGAATCCGCGCAGCATTGGTCTCTTGACGAATCAGACCGGTGTCGACTCCGCCGGCCGCCGGACGATCGACGTGCTGGCGAACGTGCCTGGAATTTCGCTGGATGCGATCTTCAGTCCCGAACACGGCGTCACCGGTACGCTCGATACGACCGACGTCAAGAACACAAAAGACGCAGCAACCGGAATTCCTGTCTATAGCGTCTACGGCGGCACCGACGCCGCCCGCCACCCGCCAATGGATGTGCTGAAGCGTCTGGACGCCGTGGTAATCGATCTGGGCGATGCGGGCGCGCGCTTTTACACCTACGAAACTACGATCGGCTATTTTCTGGAAGCGGCCGCGAAAGCCGATATCGAAGTCATCATTCTCGATCGCCCCAATCCGATTACCGGATCCTTTGTCCAGGGACCAGTTTCCGATCCCGGCCACCAAAGCTTCACGGATTATTTTCCCGAGCCTCCCCGTCACGGCATGACCCTGGGCGAACTGGCAGGAATGTTCAACGCCGAGCGCCACATCGGAGCGCGTCTCACCGTGGTGGCGATGGAAGGTTGGCAGCGAGGAGACTGGTTCGATTCAACCGGGCTCGCCTGGGTGAATACTTCGCCCAACTTACGTGACTTGAATCAAGCCACGCTCTATCCCGGCGTCGCCATGATCGAAGGAACCAATGTTTCCGTAGGTCGCGGCACCGATACCCCGTTCGAAGTTGCCGGCGCTCCCTGGATGAAAGCCCGCGAATTGGCGGCCTACTTGAACGAACGCGGCATTCAGAGCGTACGATTTGTGCCTGTCGCATTTACTCCGTCGTCAGGCAACTTCGCCGGCGAACTCTGCGAAGGCGTGAACCTTATCGTTCTTGACCGGAATACTCTCGACTCGCCCGAGCTCGGTGTCGAACTGGCCTCGGCCCTGCGCCACCTCTACCCAAACGATTTCAAGCTTGATCGCATGGCCGACCTCCTCGTGAATCAGTCCGTGTTTGACGCTATTACAGCCGGCGAGGATCCCAGGCGAATCGCAGAAGATTGGCAGCCACGCCTCGACGAGTTCATCCGCCTACGCGAACGATACCTGCTCTACAAGTGACGTCCCCTCATTCGTAGCTCCGAACCCACCCTGAACCCGGCCCAAAAACCGCCATAGCCCGTCGGATCTTCGTCGGCTACAATGGCCCAAAGCAGGCAGGTTGGCTATGTCCGAGAATCTACTTCAAATTCCCAGTCCCTTTTATCGTTGTGCTGGTCCCAATTGCGGAGTCCTCAAAGGCGGCAGCGACCGCTGGTGGATTATGTGGAGCTCCTTCGGCGATTACGAAGTGCCGGTCATGCATCTCGCCCCGTGGGATGAAAAACTCGCCGTACAGGAAGGTGCAATGCACGTTTGCGGAGAGGGATGCGCGCAAAAACTTCAGTCGCAGTTCATGGGCAACGTGATCGAGAGTCGCGCGCGCCGGACCGGTGGTTAAACGTGCCGCCCACGAGATCCGTTCCTCGTCGGCCCCGCGATTCTCGGCTAACTGGTGCTCGACCGCACGCATCTGAGTTTGCAAGCTTGTTAATCCGATCAGGTAGGTCTTCGATGAAGATACGGGCCGCTTCGATATCTGTTTTGGTGTGCAGCCTCACGTGCGTCGCGCTGCCGCCCGCTCTCGCGTTAGCGCAGTCGACTCCGGTTCCGTCCGCGGCTGCGCCTTCCGCGGAACCTGCGAAGATTACCACGCTTACCATTCCGGCCGGGACGCAAATTCCACTATCGCTGAAGCAGGCGATCTCCACGAAAACTGCCAAAGACGGAGATCCGGTTTATGCAGAAACTGCCTTTCCGTTCGTAGTCAACGACCGAGTCGTGGTTCCCGCCGGAACCTATATTCAAGGGAGAATTGAACGTGTAAAACGCGGCGGCCACGTCAAGGGACGTGCCGAATTGCTCGTCCATTTCACCTCGATGATCTATCCCACCGGCTATACGGTGATGCTAGGCGGCTCGGTAGAGAATACGCCCGGGGCGGAAAAGACGTCGATGAAAGATTCAGAGGGTACTATCCGCGAAGATAGCGACGCCGGGAAGAAAGCCAAAGAAGCTGCCGGAGGCGCAACCACAGGCGCAGTCATCGGCGCTGTCGCCAACGGCGGCAAGGGCGCTGGCATCGGGGCCGGTATCGGAGGAGTAACTGGCCTCGCCATCGGAATGCTCTCTCGCGGCGCCGATATCAGGCTTGAGCCCGGAACGTCGATCGAAATGGAGATCCAGCGCGAAGTAACCGTAGATGCAAGCCGCATCTCGGCCCGCCGCGAGGTCATCGTTCGCAACGACTAGCGTCGAAGCGTTTACTTCAACAAAAACATACAATTCACATGCGCCGTAACGGTTACGCTCTGCGGCGAAAACTCTTCGGTCGGAGCCGGGGCCTCCGCCTTCATGGCCATTGGCATCGCCCTGTGGACCATGGGCGCGACTATGCGAATGTTCTCGAAAGTATCGACCGACGCATACGAAAGCTCGCCCAACACCCGACCGCTGGCTGTAGTCAGAGCCTCTGCCGAAGCGCGAGCCCGCCGATATGCGTCGGCGACCGCCTTCCCCTTGGCCTCGTCAATCGATTCGAGCGTGTAGCTGAGCGTTTGGCTTTCGCCAACGCTGGCATCGGCCAGTTGTTCCGTCACTGGCCCGATCTTTGAGAAATCTTTCAGCTTCAAAGTGACGCTGGTCGTGACCCGGTACCCAATCACCTTGCGCTTAGGATTTTTCCAGTCGTATTCTGGGTTCACGGAAAAGAAACCAATCTCCGCCGATTTCGGATCGATCCCGTTCGCCCTTAGAACCTGACGCGTAGCCTCGGCTTGTTGGGAGGCCTTGTCGTAAGCGTCTTTGGCATTGCCGCCTTCAGCCGAGATGTTGAACTGGATTACCGCCGTGTCGGGTGCCGTCTCAAACTTGCCATCGGCGCCCACGAAAACAGTGTTCGGCATCGGCGCAAGCGCGGCATTCTGGGCGATCGACAGAGCGCTCAGAACAAGAATGGCGCAAATCGTGACGATAGTGGTTTTCATCGAATCTCTCCTACCTTTCGAAAACAGATTCCAGCAAATCTCGAAAGCGCTCGACCTGGGTAGACAAATCCAAATCGAACGTCTGCGCTATACACCTTTAATGTAGGCCTCTAAGTTAGAACGCCGCGCCCTTCTCGAGTTGCGAGCAGACATGAGATTTGATGTCGGCAGGGCAAAACGACGCCAGATAAATGCTACAGGATGCTGCCCAATCGGATCTGGCGAAGCTGCAGTCTCAACTGGTGGCCTGCGTCGCGGCCGTCGGAAAAGGTGGGTTCGAGCCGTTGATGTCTTGCCGCAGGTCTTCCCAGATTTTGTCGGGCATGTCGAGGAAGATCTTGACGATCCTCGGATCAAACTGGCGTCCCGACCATCGTTCGATCTCCTGCCGCGCAGCTTCGAACGTCTGTGCTGGGCGGTAGACGCGCGTCGTGGTCATCGCGTCCAGAGTGTCGGCGATCGAGAACATACGCGCGCCCAGCGGAATCTCGTCGCCCTTTAATCCACGTGGATAACCCGATCCGTCATAGTATTCCTGGTGGGAATAGACGATCTCCGCCGCCTCGGCTAGAAATGGAATGCGTGACACAATCTTATAGCCCAAGTAGCAGTGCTCTTTCATGATCGCCATTTCCGCATCCGTTAGCTTGCCGGGCTTGCGCAAAATCGCGTCGGGAATCGCCATCTTGCCTATATCGTGCAAGAAGGCTCCTCGGGCAATCACGTTGATGTCTTCCTTGGGCAAGCCCATCTTCCGCGCAATCGCAATCGTGAATGCGGTGACTCGTCGGCAGTGCCCTTCGGTCTCAGCGTCCTTGAGGTCAAGCGCGTCGCCCAAAGCCTCCAGGGTGATGTCGTAAGACTTCTCCAGGTTAGAGAGCGCCGTTTTCCACTGTTGCGTGCGTGCCGCCACCAGCGCTTCAAGATTGGTACGATACGCGTCGTTTTCGCGCTTCAGACGGCGATTCTCAAGCGCGCGCCGAACCGTGTTCAAAAGTTGCTCCCGCTCAAAAGGCTTCAGCAGGTAATCGTAGGCGCCGTTGCGTAGAGCCTGTAGCGCCACTTGTATATCGTGGACCGCCGTCACCATCACGATCGGCATGTCCGGATAGCGTTCCTTGGCCCGCTCCAGAAGCGCGATCCCGTCCATTTCCGCCATCATCAGGTCCGAAAGAACGAGGTCAAACTCGTCCCCGGATTCCAGAATCGACAGGGCTTCAATGCCACTGGATGCCTGTCGCGTGTGGAAATTAGCTCCCCCGAGCATGGAGGACACAATCTCACGAATTGTTTCCTCGTCGTCGACCACGAGGATGCGGTCATTAGGCATGGCGCTGAGTGTAATGTATCGCTCATTTTAGGCCACAACTTCACATTCCGAAAGTAACCAACCGGAGACGGAAATCCGATAACGATCGACAGCGACCGTGATATTTAAAAGGTTGGTGTCCGTGCGTCTGTCTATGGGTCCTGTCTGGCTATTTGCGCACTCGCTTCGCATGCTGACTGTGCCGTGGTTGACGGCGCGTGAAACCGCTGCCCTCATTCTGGTAGTCGTCAGCCTGCTCTTCTTCCGCGTGTTTCGCGAACGATGTCTGCTCGCTTGGGGAGGCGGATGGATCGCCTATGGGGCATTTCTCTCCGTAACCAATCTCGCCCATGCTTACGTAACGCCGAAGATTACAGCCGCGTTCGCACAAGCCGACTTCGTGTTGGCGATAGGCTTGTTCGCCGCCGCAGCGCTGCTCTCCGCCCGGGCGCGGCGCGCATTGACCATCGTGGTAGCAGTCTCATGGGTGGTCATGGTTTGCGCCGCCATGCAACCCTTGTATTTTCCGGACTCAAAAGCGCTCGTACTGGGGCTCGACGTGGCATGTCGCCTCATCGCCGCCGCGGCGGCCGTTGAGCTTGTACGGCATCGACTTGGGCGAATCGGGCTTGGACCCTTTCTGTTCGCCGCCGGCCTGCTGACATTGAATCTGAAGTGGCCGGCGTTCACCAGCCGCATTCCGAGCGAAGGTTACTTGCTGGCCGAGGTGATATTCGGCACGAGCATCCTGCTGGTGGTGCTGGACGATTCACGGCTGCGCACCCGGCGGCTCGGCGTGTTGAATGAGCTGACGGTCACTATCGCGCGCGGTCAGAATCATGCTCCCATGATGCAAACGGCGCTCGAGAAGCTGAAAGGTGTCGTCGGCGCGAAAGCGGCATGGTTTCAGTTGATGGATGGTGATCGTCTTGTGCCCACGCAGCACGCCGGGTTGTCGCCGGAATTTCTCCGAGCTATCGCCCAAGCGGGTCCGAACGAATCTGCCGCCCGCATTCTTCAGGACAATCAGCCCGTGGTGATGAAACTCGCGGACCTGTCTGAGCCTGAACGCGAGCAACTGAAGAAGTATGGCATTCATCACGTGATCCTGCTGCCCGTGCTGGGTAAGAAAACTGTGATTGGCATGTTGTCGCTCGGCTGCGCGCGCAATCGCCGCCATAGCTGTGAAGAATTGGAGTTCCTTGGAACTGCTGCACAGGCCTTAGGCATCGCCGCCGAAAATCTGCGGCTGCTCGAGCAAGTGCTGCGCTCGCAGCGGCAGTGGATGAACACGTTCGACTCCATTCAGGACCTGATCCTCGCGCACGACGCTGACTTCCGGATCCTCAAAACCAATCAGGCTCTCCTGCAGCGCCTTGAAAAAGCTCCCGCCGACGTCTTAGGCAATCTCTGTAAAGAGGTTCTGCCGCAAAAGCGCGCGTGGAGCGGATGTCCCTACTGCGAACGCGGCTCGGGCCTCACCGAAGGAATGGACCCGTGCTTCGGCGGCCAATCGATCGTCTCGACGTCCTCCTACGCCGAGCAGGGAAGCCAGCTCAAGGGCATCATCCACGTGGTGCATGACACGACCGCGCGCCAGGCGGCAGAAGAAAAATACCGCATGTTGTTTGAGCAGGCGCAAGAAGGCGTTTTTGTCGCGACGCCCGACGGCGAACTGCTCGATTGCAATGACGCCTTCGTCACCATGCTCGGTTACGGCAGCCGCGACGAGTTGATGGCGCTCGATATGGGCAGCGTGCTGCACTCGGTTGCTGAGGAACGCGAAGCCTTCCGCAAGGAAATCGAAGCGCATAACTACGTCCGCAATTTCGAAATAACGGTGCGCCGCAAAGATGGCACTTTCCTCGCCGTCGCCCAAAGTTGCTTCGCCACCCGCGATTCCAGTGGGCGCATCGAACGCTATCAGGGCTTCGTTCTCGACATCACTGAGAAGAAGCGTTCGGAAGACGAAATGCGGCGGCGCAATCGTGAGCTCAACGCGCTCAACGCGATGGCTGTTATCGCGACCCAGTCGTTCGATTTGGACGAAATTCTTAACCTCACCCTGCGCCAAGTCATCTCGCTCTTCGGAGCCGAGACCGGCTCGGTCTATCTCGCCGCGGAACCGGAGGGCACGTACCGTCGCCGTGCCGGTTGGGGTCCGCGCAGCGAGGCGCGGGTGCGCATGTCTGAAGTCGTCTTTCCTGATGGTTTTGGCGATCTGGTCATGCGCTCGCGGGCAGAAGTCGTCACTCAGGATTTCATGCCCCATCTGCCGCCGGCCGTTGTCGAATTCGTCTGCGCCGACCGCTTGCCCTACTGGATCTGGGTCGTTCTCTGGAGCAAGGACAAACCTATCGGCATCATGGGCATCGCCAGTAAAGAGGATCGCCACTATTCGAGCAACGACGAGAACCTGCTCGTCGCCATCAGCCGCCAACTGGCCACCACGATCGAAAAGGTTCAACTCTACGAAGAAACGTGCCGCGCCTACGAAGACCTGCGCCGCACACAGGAGCAGCTCCTGCAGAGCGAAAAGATGTCGGCGGTCGGCCAGCTCATCTCTGGAGTAGCGCACGAGCTGAACAATCCGTTGACGGCAATTCTCGGATACGCGCAACTGCTCGACGGCGCGGGGCTCGATCACCAATCCGCCGATTACGTGCGCAAGCTCTTCAAACAGGCTCAGCGCACGCACCGCGTGGTGCAGAATCTGCTGTCATTCGCCCGTCAGCGCAAGCCGCAAAAGCAAGAAGTCGATCTCCGCAAAGTGCTCGAAGAATCTCTGACGCTGCGCGAATACGACCTTAAGGTCAACAACGTTTCGCTGGAACGTGAAATTCCCGAGAACCTGCCTTCGGTTGTCGGCGACCCGCACCAACTCGAGCAAGTCTTCCTGAACGTGATCAACAACGCGCTCGATGCCATGGTCGAAGGCAGCGGCAGCGGCGTGTTGAAGGTGCGCGTCTTCACCAAAGAAACGTTCGTCTGCGTCGAGTTCGATGACAGTGGTCCGGGAATCAAAGATCCCGGCCGCATTTTCGATCCGTTCTACACCACCAAATCGGTCGGCAAGGGAACCGGCCTCGGTCTGAGCATCTGTTACGGTATCGTCAAGGAGCACGGCGGCGAGATTGTCGCGCGCAATCGCGAAGAGGGCGGAGCGACGATCGAAGTCCGCCTGCTAGCCAGCGAGAAGCCGGCATTGCCCGAGACCACCACGGCAGCGCGCCGCGAATCGCTGCTCACCGGCCGCGTCTTGCTGGTCGAAGACGAAGAAGCGGTGCTCGAATTCGAACGCGATGTCCTGGTCGGCGCTGGCGCCGAAGTCACCACCTCCATGAGCGTAGAGGACACGCAAGATCGTCTCCGCACGTGTTCGTTCGACGTGATTGTAATGAACGGTCGCATGCCCGGCGGACAAAGCGCGCGCGAAATATATGAGTGGATCGCGAAAACCTGTCCCGGCCTGGAAAAAGGCCTGCTGTTTACCTTCTCAACTATGACTGACGCGCCAACACGAACCTTCCTACAGGAACACGGCGTGGCCTCGCTGGCGAAGCCCTTCGAGGTAGCCGACCTGATTTCACAGGTCCGCGCTTTGAGCCAGCGAGACGGGAAATCCGGCGCAAAGTCGCCCGACAAGAAGGCCGATAAGAAAAATGACAAGGACGAAGAAAAAGCCAGCGTAGCCAGCGCCGGAATATAACCCGCCGCAATGAAGTTGAAAGAGTCCTTGCTCAATCACCCTCTCAGAATCCGGTCTCTAACTTCTGCAATCTAGTTTCTTATCTCTCACCTCGAACCTCTGCCCTCAGATCTGCCCCTTCATCTCGCGCATCATTTCTGCGATCAGTTTTTCGTTGCGCCGGTACCAGCGCCAGTGGCCTTCGCGTTTCGCCTCGACCACACCGGCCTTTTCCAGGATTCGCATGTGGTGCGAAACCGTGGGCTGCGACAGCTTGACGCGTTCTTCGATATCGAAGGCACAGAGCCCGGTTTCCTTGTCGAGCGAGCATCCGCCTTTTTCCTTGAGCGCGACAAGAATGCGGCGGCGCGTGGGATCGGCAACGGCGTGCAGAAAGCCATCAAGCCTGGGATCGGAGTGGGTCATGATGAAGAAGGGTAACAGAAAGAAAATTGGTGATTACCATTGCGTCTCTACTTCTTCACAATCGGATTGTACCCATCGCTGATGAGCCGGGTGCGCATCGCCTCCGCATCTTTCATCTCGGCGTACGGACCAACCTGCACGTGATAGAACTTGTCGGTCGCGACATTATTCGCGGTAAATGCCGGATACTGTTTCTTCTTCAAAGCATCCACCAGGGCCTCGGCATCCTCCTGGCGGCTGACCGCAGCCACCTGCACGTAATAACCAGCAGCGGTGCCGCCCGCGGCCGTCGGGGCAGTTCCCGCGTCTGGAGCGGTATTTGGCGCCGCGGCCGGTTGCGTCTTAGCATCCGCCGGCGGCGTCAGCCCGGTGTCCGCGTTCTTCTCGCCCACCGCTTTATAAAAGCTGAACTCGCCCGATGACGATGGCGCCGTCTGCGCGCTGCCATTCTTGGTTGGCGAGGGCCGTACGATCGTGGAGGGCACCACGCTCGAAACGCCTAGCGAGTTTACTGTTCCCGCCATGGTTGTTCGCCGTCCGAGCGAAAAGCCGATGGCGAAGAAGAACGCGCAGACGAGCACGAAGGCGAAAAAGATGGCCAGCATGCGGCCGGTGCCAAGAGTGATTTCCGTATCTTGCTGCGCCGTTGACATCGAAAGTGGCCTTGACCTCTAGCTTTTTACCGGAGCGGTTGCCGCCGGTGTCTTTCCTCCACCCAGCAACTGCTGCATGCCCGAGAAGAAATCAATCGGGACCGGAAACACGACGGTCGTATTCTTCTCGACGCCGATTTCGGTGAGCGTCTGGAGATAGCGCAGCTGGATGCTGGCCGGCTCTGACGACAGAAGATGCGCTGCGTCCACCAGCCTTTGCGCTGCCGAAAACTCGCCCTCCGCGTGGATGATCTTCGACCGCTTCTCGCGCTCCGCCTCGGCCTGCTTGGCCATTGCGCGCAGCATCGACTCGGGCATATCCACCTGTTTCACTTCCACGTTCGCGACCTTCACGCCCCAGGGAGCGGTGTGGGTGTCGAGGATGCTCTGCAGGCGTAGATTGATCTTGTCGCGATGCGCCAGCAATTCGTCGAGCTCCTGCTCGCCGAGCACGGAACGCAAAGTTGTCTGCGCGAACTGCGAGGTCTGGTAGGCGTAATTCGAGACCTCGACGACTGCCTTGTTGGGATCGATTACGCGCAGAAAAATTACCGCGTTTACTTTCAGCGTAACGTTGTCGCGGGTGATGATGTCCTGCGGAGGAACTTCGAGCGCCTCCTGGCGCAGCGAAATCCGCACCATGCGGTCGATCGGGGCGAAGACCAAAATCACGCCCGGCCCCTTAGCCGTACCGAGCAGCCGTCCCAGACGGAAGATGACGCCGCGCTCGTATTCCGCCAGAATCTTGATCGAACTGAGCAAATAAATGATGACGATCACGATCGCAACGGTGATCACCGGAAATCCGAGATCCATAAATGCCTCCACGCCCAGCGTGCTGAGAGTATGTGCGGATTGTAGCGCAGGGAAGCAGTGATAAGCGGTGACGCCTTGCCTTGCGCAGTTGTTGAGGAAGATGCGGGGCGGCTTTGTGCAGCAATTTTCAAAGCTGTCATGTGGAGCGGACTAGCGGCTTCGCTTCGCGAGGCGGCTGCGGAGTCGAAGGAATCTTGCTCGTCCGAAGGGCTCCGAGCGAGGCGTCAGGAACGCCGCCGGTCTGACCTGTAGCTATGCTCCCCCCAGTCTGTACCGATTCATACCCCTACCCCCACCCCCCCACCCCCCCTACCTACCCCCTATTTTTCAATCTGTAGAATCATGGACTTAGAGGGGTACTTCGCAAAGTATTCCAAAATAATGGCTTATAGGTAAAGTCCTCAAATGTAAGGGCTTAGATTGTTTACTTTTGAGTTACTATATTCGTCATTCCCGGAATTTTTTTAATACCGGTCTTTTAGAATCATGATTTTAGTAGAATCATGATTTTAGCGGGAAAATCCTTCCAGGTCTTTGGGTTTAAAGGAGTTATTCGTAAAGTATCTTGGAATAAGGAGTTAGGCGCATGATGCGATTCTTGCCCGGGGTTTGACATGATTGAGGCCCCCGGTTCGAGTTGTCAAAGAGCTACGGCCCTGTGGGAACGGGGTCGGGATTGGTGGCCGTCCTGGGACGGGCACACCTCGACCTACTTACAGGTCGGTGTCTATTTTCGGCGATTGGGGCGGAGAAGTCTGTGATCGTACGCATGGGGCTTTGTGATGAAAAGTCGGAGTCGGATTGCGATTAGCGAAAATTCCAAGTGGCGGGCGATTCTGTCGAGCCGCCCCACTCAAGCCAAAAGAGGGCTTGAATGGGGCACTCGGCGGATGTGGAATCCCACCCTTCAAAGAACGAAGGGTGGGGCACCCGGGAAGGGCTTACGTCCCACACGGGTCGCGGGGAGAACTCCCTGATATTTTTGCTGAAAAGGTACCGAGAACGTGGAGGTCCTTCGACTCCGCACGAACTTCACTTCGTGAGGTTCGCGCTCCGCTCAGGATGACAAATCAGAAAACAGATTGCCGAAGGTTCGTGCCGCACTTTCCTGGATGAGTCTTTCTGACTCGCGCCTTTCCGCTCGCTGTCGAAGCTATGCCGTCAGTTCTCAGGCGGTGACTGGTTTTGGGGCTAATACTGGATCGACTTTTAGGGTTAGTCCGTCGACGTGCCTTACCACTACGCGCTCTCCGGCGGGAATGGGAACGGCGGAGATGGCGTCCCAGAGTTCGCCGTGGATGAATACTTTTCCTGCGGGAGCTAGCGCGGATTGCGCGATTCCGATTTCGCCGATCAGTCCCTGTTCGCCGCTTACGCTTTTGTTGCGGCGGGCGCGCACGGCGATGCTCATGAGGAAAGCGGTGATGATTCCGAAGGGAATGCTGACGGCTAGCGCGGTGATCAGGTGCACGCGCATCTCGGGGATCGGCGCGTCGACGAGCAGCAGGCCGCCGAGGGTGAGCAGCACGATTCCTCCGGCAGTGAGCACGCCGTGGCTGGCGAATTTGGCTTCGGCGACAAACATGGCGAAACCGACCAGAATCATGGCCAGGGCTGCGTAGCGGATGGGCAGGAGGTGCATGGCGAAGGCCGCCAGCACGATAAAGATGACACCGATCGTGCCGGGGACAACCGCTCCGGGATGATTGAATTCGATGTAGAGACACAACGCGCCAATCATGAGAATGATCAGCGTGATGTTGGGATCCATGATGTAAGAAAGGATGCGCTCCTTCAAAGTCTCCTGATAATCGTGGACCGGCTGGCCGACCAGGTCGAGTGTGACGGAGGTTCCATCGAAACGTTTGAAAGGCTTGCCGCTCATCTGGCGAAACAGGTCCTGCTCGTTCGGAGCGACGTAGTCGATGAGGTGCTTGTCGAGGGCCTCCTGCTCGGTGAAAGACTTGGACTCGCGCACGGCGCTTTCGGCGAGTTCGACGTTGCGTCCGCGACGGGCGACGACGGAACGCATGAGCGCGGCGGCATCGTTCTCGATTTTTTTCATCATCGTTTCGTCGGGTTTGCCGAAGAGGGTTACCGGGTGCGCCGCGCCGGCGTTGGTTCCGGGCGCCATGGCGGCAACATCAGCGGCCTCGAGGATGAAGATTCCGGCAGAACCGGCGCGGCTGCCGGCTGGAGCGACGTAGACGATGACAGGGACGCGCGACGAGACAATTTTGTCGATGATTTCGCGGGTCGAGTCGACGAGTCCTCCCGGAGTGTTGAGCTCGATGAGGACGGCCTGATCGCGATTGGCGGCGGCAGATTGCAGCGCGCGGGCAATGTACTCGGCGGTGACGGGCTGGATGGCGTCGTCGAGGACGATTTGCAAAACGTCCGCTGAAGCAGGCAAAGCAAAAACCAAAAGAAAGGCGAGCAGGGCAAAGCGCGATGCCAGTCGAGTTAGAGATGAGAACGGGGAACTGGGAACTGCTTTCATTGGGGTGACAGTGGCTGCGCTTTCTCCGCGAGCTTGGCTGCAAGGTTGCGTTTGAGGTCCTGCGCGGCGGAGTTGCCGGGCTCGAGTTCGAGCGCACGGTTGATGTCCTGCCCCGCCGTTTCCATTCTATTTTCTCTCAAATCGAGGCGGGCGAGTACCAGGTAAGCGTCGGCGCATTCGTGAAGGCGCAGCGCGGCTTCAGCTTCGGAGCGGGCTTGGGCGAAGTCTCCGCGAGCATCGTAGTCTTCGGCGAGGGCGACGAGCGGAGCGGTGCTCGAGGGATCGACGGCGGCGGCGTGGCGGAATTCGGCTTCGGCTTCGGCGGTGAATCCGTGTGCCATCAGTTCTTTGCCGAGTTCGATGTGGAAGCGGGAATGGGTTTGGGGATCGGCACGGGCAAAGCGCTGCTCGGCCCAACTGCCCATCTGCATGGTCATCTGGCGGAAGGCGTCTTCTTCGTAGGCGCGCTTAATGCGGTCGAGAGGAGGCCTGGAGGTGGCGCTGCTGGGAACGATGCTGCCAGCGGAAGAGGTCAGAGAGTCGAGCAGCATTTTCGCTTCGGCATCGTCTGGACGACCGTCGAGAGCGGCACGAAGTTCGCGCACGGCGCCGGAGCGGTCACCGGCCTGGGAGAGCGTTACTCCCAGGTTGAAATGATAGTCGGGATCGCTGGGATCGTCCTGAACCGCGCGCTGGAAGTAATCGACGGCCTGCTTCTGGCCGCTGCGGGCCGCGACCACTCCCAGATCGTTGTAGACCTCGGCGAGGGGCACGCGCGCGGCGACGAATTCGAAAGCGGCTTCGGATTTGGCGAGATCTCCGTGAGCGTAGGCGGCGAGTCCAAGATAGAAATTTGCCTCGCGCACGAGCGTGCCTGAAACACCGGCGGACGCGGAGCCAGCGCCGGAGGTAGCGGTGGAAGAAGGCTGCTGGACTTGCTCCAAGGCGGCAATGGCTTGGATGTAGTCGCGCTGCGCATAGTAAGTTTTGCCGAGTTCGAGCCAGGCCTGAGCATAAGCGGGATTGATGCGGACGGCTTCGCGATAGTACTGCTCTTTTTCGTCGGCGGTGGTAGCGAGCACGCCGCGAATGTAGTTTTCCTGGGCGTCGAGGCGCGCGGGGGAGACGCTGGCAATGTATTTATCTTTGGGCACGGAGAAGTCGGCGCGGATCATGTGAAGCAAGTCCCAGGCAAGGGCAGATTGCACGGCGCCGAGATCGTCGAGCGGCGCGGACTCGGTGACAGCGGGCAAGAGCTTTGGAGCGCGCATGTCGAGCAGTTGAGCAGTCACCGTCAGGCGCGCGCCATCGTACTGGTAGGAGCCGAGGACGGCGTAATCGACATCCATTTGCTCGGCGAGGCGGTAAAGGGTAGCGCGCGAGGGATGCAGACTGGCAGGAATGCCCTCGCGATCGTAGGCGCGCAGGCGTTCGTCGCGGCTGGAGACGTAGAGCACCGGCGAATTCAGTTGCTCATGAAAGATTTCGGGAAATGATTCACCGAGCCATTCGAGACCCGGAGTGGGAGAAGCGTTCTCGAAGGGAATGACGACGAGGGTATGTCCGACCAAAGTCTGGGCGGCACCGGGCTGGGCGGGCGAGACGGAGTCCTGGGCGCGAAGCGACGGACAGAAGAGCAGCGAAAGCAGACAGACGAAGGCAGCGGCACATTTCACGACAAGTTGATTATATCGGCAGGAGCCGACGAATCATGCGCGGCGCGGGACTGCGGGAGTAACTGGGTCTGTAACCGGGCTTTCTTCTTTTGTTGATGATTGCGGTGAACGCGGCGGCTGCGCTGTGGAATGCGGCTGCGACTGGGCCCAGCCGGGCAGATTGTCGCCGCCGGTGATCAGGCGCGCGCCACGTTCGTAGGTGAAATACGACCATGCCCACTGGAACATGACGATCAAACGGTTGCGGAATCCGACGAGGAAAAGAACGTGGATGAAAAGCCAAGCGAGCCAAGCGAAGTATCCCGACAACTCGAACTTGCCGAACTGGGCAACGGCGGCGGCACGGCCGATGGTGGCGAGGCTGCCTTTGTCGAGGTAATGAAAATCGCGGCGTGGTTCGTTCTTGAGATCGCGCGCGATGGTTTCCACAACAAAGCGCCCCTGCTGCATGGCGACGGGCGCGACTCCGGGGAGCAGTTTGCCGTGTTTGTCATTGAGTGAAGCGAGGTCGCCGATGACAAAGACATTCGGGTTTCCGGGGATGCTGAGATCGGGTTTGACGAGCACGCGTCCGGCACGGTCGATGGGGACGCCGAGTTTTTCACCGAGCGGGGAAGCGGCGACGCCCGCAGCCCACAAGATGACGGAGGCGGGAATCTTTTCGTTACCGACCCAAACCGCGCCTGGCTCAATGCCGGTGACCATGTGCGACAGGCGAACCTCAACGCCGAGGTGGCGCAGTTGATCTGCTGCTTTGCGGGAAAGCTCTTCGGAGTATGACGGCAGAACGCGCGGGCCGCCTTCGATCAGAAGAATACGGGTTTGGCGAGGATCGATCCGGTGAAACTCGCCATTGAGCGCGTGGCGGGAGATTTCGGCCAGGGTTCCGGCGAGCTCGACGCCGGTGGGACCACCTCCGACGACGACGAACTGCAAGCGGTAGCCACTTTGACCTTCGGCAAGCTCGCGCTCGGCGAGTTCGAAGGCGAGCAGAACGCGGCGGCGAATCTCCAGCGCATCTTCGATGGTTTTCAAACCGGGCGCGTAAGGCTCCCATTCCTGATGGCCAAAGTAGGCATGAGTGGCGCCGGAGGCGATGATGAGATAGTCGTAATCGAGCTCCTGGTCGCGGGTGATGATTTTCTTCTGGGAGAGGTTGAAGTCGATGACTTCTTCGAGCAGGACTTCAAGGTTGCGATCGGAGCGAAGGATCCAGCGAATGGGCGCGGCGATTTCTCCGGGAGACAGACCGGCGGTTGCGACCTGATAGAGGAGTGGTTGAAAGGTGTGATGATTTCTGCGGTCGACGACCGTTACTTGGACGGGCAGATGGGCGATGCGGCGAGCGGCGGTCAGGCCTCCGAAGCCGGCGCCTACGATTACTACCCTCGGCTTCGGTTTGGTGTTCGTGGGCATCGCGCAGTCTCCTTAGGAATGTCTGAGTATAGGATTCGCGGAAGGACGATTCCGTCGAAAAGTTTTGACGGGCTGGCGGCGGCTGGACCGCGGATGAGAGCGGGCGGGCGAATTGCCGGCGCAGCTATGCGCTGGCATCGTCGCGTGAACTCCGCATACACTGCTTGTTCGTACATTGATGCCTACCACTCGACCCAGTGCGCCAGTCCTGCGCTTTCTTTTGCCATCCGTTCGGGACATTATTTTTGTTTTCCTTTTCTGGTCGCTGTTGGGGGGGCGTTTATCGAATCGGCCGCTGGCTGATCCGGATATTGGTTGGCATATTCGCACGGGCGAACTGATTCTGGCAACGCACTCTCTTCCGCATAGCGATCCGTTTTCGGCGACCATGCAAGGGCACGCGTGGTTTGCATGGGAGTGGCTGTACGACATTGTGCTCGGGATGCTAGACCGCGCTTGCGGGCTGAATGGAGTGGTCTGGCTCTGCGCTTTGCTGGCGGCGGGAATTGTTGTCCTGCTGCTTTCGCAACTGATCAAGCGCGGAACTGGCTTGTTGCTCGCGGTGGCGCTGATGCTTCTGGCGGAGTTTGCGGCGACCGTCCATTTGTACGCGCGGCCGCACATTATGAGCTGGCTGTTTTCTCTGCTGTGGTTTGTGGTGCTGGATCGATGGGAATCGGGTCGAGGGGACTTGCAGGAATCGGGAGGCAGCGCGCGGGGAAAGCCGCCGCGCTGGATTCCGTGGTTTTTTCCCGCTTCGATGTTGCTATGGGTAAACCTGCATGGCGGCTGGATATTCGGCATGGCGCTGCTGGGAATTTACGCGCTTGCATCTTTTATCGAGAGTCTGCGGGCGCACGATGCGTTGGCGGCGATTCGGGCTTCGCAACGGGCTCGCGCGATGACTGTGGCGTGGGCGGCTGCGGGGCTGGCTACTTTGGTGAATCCGTATGGTTGGCGGCTGCACGAGCACATTTATCACTATCTTGGCGATCGCTACCTGATGAACCACATCAGCGAGTTCCTGTCGCCCGATTTTCACGATTGGCCGCAGCGGTGTTTCCTGATCATCCTGATGCTTCTGCTGATCGCATTTGCGGGAGATGAAACACCGAGTGATCGAGAGTCGGGCAAGTTTGGCAAGGTGCGGCTGAGTCATTTGTTCGTCGTGCTGCTGGCGGTGTATACAGGGTTTTATTCGTCGCGCAATCTGCCTATCTCTTCGATGCTGCTGGTGCTGATCATCGGGCCGATGCTGTGGAAAGAGTTCGTTTCAGCGGCGGGGGCTCCAGGGGCTTGGGGTTGGGTTCGCGAGGGCGTGAGCCGAATTTCGGATTTTTCGGAGCGAATGGGCGCGCAGGAGATGGAGCTTGAAGGGCATCTGTGGCCAGTTGCGTCGGTGGTTTTTGCATTTGCGATCTGCCTGCAAGGCGGATGGCTGGGATCGCATCAGGTGATTCATGCGCGGTTTGACCCGAAGAAAGTTCCAGTGGCGGCAGTGGATTTTCTGCAGAAAGAATTGCCGGGAAGCCGGCTGGGAGCGGGGCCAATTTTTTCGACGGATTCGTGGGGAGGGTATCTGATTTACCGGTTGTATCCGGAGCGAAAAGTTCTTGTGGATGACCGGCATGATCTGTATGGATCGGAACGCGTCCGCGAGCTGATGATGCTGAGTCTGGGAGAACCGGGATGGCAGAAGACGCTGGAAAGGTGGCAAGTACGGACGGCTCTACTGCCGACTGGTTCGACGCTGGCAAACCTGATGCGCGAGGTGCCGCAGGATTGGCAGGTGGTATATGAGGACAAGCTTGCGGTGGTGTTGGAGAAGCGATAGTCACGGATAGGCGTAATGTGAAAATGCCGACGATCGCTTTCGGTTTATCCCTGAACGAGATAGACTTCCGCCAATGAACAGAGCAGGTCTTATCCTTATTGTTGGCTTGATCTGCGGCGCCGCGGCGACAGCACAGAACGCGGCTGACGGAAGTTTCAGGCTGGCGCTACCCAATCACAAAGGGCAACTTACGTGGCATGCAGACGGATTCAAGATCGTTCAAGTCTCCGCCAAGCCTGGGGGACGCGAGATAGGAATTCGGGGCCGAGACCAGTCGGGTCGCCTGGTCTTTCTGGGATTTCTTTTTCTGTTTCCTGAGCAAGCGCCACTAACGAGCACGAAATGTCGTGAGGGAGTTCTCGAACCGGCGAGGAAGGATTCTCCAACCCTCAAGATTCTCGCGACTTCGGAAAGGGCTGTGGCCGGAAGCCCACCGATTTCGCTTGTTACGTATTCGGCGCAAGGAAGGGATGGAAAGCCTGTGTATTCGGTACGCGGCTTTATAGCAACCGGTGACATTTGTGGCGATTTGGAGGTTTATAGCAAATCCGCCATCATGGCCGACGACCCCGCGGTGAAAGCGATCATCGAGAGCTATGGCTTCGAACAGAATTATTCTCCACAGCTCGACAGTGTGCTGTTTTACGCGCAAACACTCTACCAAGGCGGGATGTATAAGGATGCCGCACCGATATTCGAAGAAGCGCTGGTGAAGATCAAAGACAATCCGAAAATGGCTGCCAAAATGTTCGGTGATACAAAGACGGCGGAACGAGTCGTTACCGACCAAGCGGGGATGTCATACGGGATGTCGGGAGAGATCGAAGAAGCGCGTGCCCTGTTAGAGAAGGCTATTGTCGAAGATCGAGACTACCCGATGTACTACTACAACCTTGCGTGCGCGGACGCGGAGGAGAAAAACCTGGACGGAGCGCGACGCCACCTGCAGCAGGCTTTTGCTCGTAAAGTGAATGTAATAGCTGGCGAGGCTATGCCGGATCCGACAAAAGACGCCTCATTCCTGCCCTACCGCGATAACACAGAGTTCTGGAGTTTCCTGCAAACCCTTCGGCCGTAGGGAGAAACGCCGGTTCATGACTGGCGAAGTTCCGCTGCAATCTCTGCAACCGGGCTGCTTCCATGACATCTTATGTATTTGAGTTTGGCGCTTGGTGCGGGAAGTGCTAGGTTTAGGAGCTTGCTAGCGCCCGCTTTTTTCGGGGAAAAACGAAAGAATATGACGATGGCGGACGAACGCCCGCGAGGCGAAGGTTGCGGGAGATGTCGGGAGAGCTGCCGATGAAATCGCAGTGTTTGCCCTTCCAGCAGATTCCGCACACCACACGTCTTTTCCTTGATTATCTTTCGTACACACCTTCAGTTCGCGGGATGTATCCCAGGTCGCCGGCTTTTTCAGAGTGGATTAAGGACGAGGCCGAGCGCGTGAGTTACGACCCCGCGCGTCGAGCGAAGGTAAGTGACATTCTGGAGCGGCAGAACCGCGAGTGGGGCGCCTCCGCAAATACCCTGGCCAATATTGAGCGCTTGCGGCGAGGAGCGCTGGCGGCGGTGACCGGGCAGCAAGTGGGGCTGTTTGGCGGTCCGTTATTTTCGATTTTCAAGGCGCTGACGGCGGTGAAGCTGGCGGAAGAGGCGACTACGGCCGGAGTAGAGTGTGTGCCGGTCTTCTGGCTGGCGACCGAGGATCACGATTTGGCTGAGGTCGATCATGTTGCGCTGCTCTCGGAGCACGGACCGTCACAGTCGATTGCGGTGGAAGGCCGGGCGTTTGTGGGTGGCGCCGCGGTGGATGCGCCGGCGGGAACAGTCAAGTTCGGGCCGGGGATTGAAGCGGTGGTCGAGCGCGCGGCGGCTCAGTTGGGAGAGACAGAGGTTACGAGCTGGCTGCGGGAGGCGTATCGTCCGGGAGAAACTTTGGGCAGCGCATTTGCGTTACTGTTTGCGCGCCTATTTGCGGAGTGGGGCGTCATTCTGCTCGATCCGGCCGACAAGGAGTTCCATGATCTGGCAAAACCCTTGTTCCGCGCGGCAATTGAACGGGCTTCGGAACTGGACGAGGGGCTGTTGGCGAGGGGTAAGGCTCTAGAAGCGGCGGGATATCACCAACAAGTGAAAGTGACTTCGGCGACGACGTTGCTTTTTGAGGTGAAGGACGGCGCGCGCACGGTGGTGCGGCGGAAGAGCAACAATGGCGGGAACGGCGGCGAATTTGCAGTGGGGGACGAGCGGCTGTCGTCGAAAGAGTTGCTGGACCAGATTGAAAGAACACCGGAAAAGTTCAATCCGAATGTGCTGCTTCGTCCCGTGGTGCAGGATTATCTGCTGCCGACGCTCGTTTACACGGGAGGCGCGGCGGAAGTGGCGTACTTCGCGCAGGTCGGGGTGGTATATGAGAAGTTGCTGGGGCGAGTGACGCCGATTTTGCCGCGATTTTCTGCGACGCTGGTGGAAGCGAAGGCGGAACGGATTCTGACGCGCTATCAGCTCAATTTATCTGATGTGCTGCTTGGGGCGGAAAAGGTTCGGGAGGCGATTGCGGCCCGTTCGCTGCCTGCGGATTTGAAGACACGTTTTGAAGAAGCGTATGGGGGCGTGGAACGCGCGATGACGGGCGTACGGGACTCGATCGGCAAGCTGGATTCGACGCTGATCGAGGCGGCGGATCGCGCGCGGACACGCATGTGGTATCAGATTAACCGGCTGCATCGGCGGGCGTCGCGGGCGGAACTGTTGCGGAACGAGGTGATTGCGCGGCACGCGGACGCGTTAAGCCATGCGTTGTTTCCGCATAAGGCGCTCCAGGAGCGCGAGGTCGCGGGCGTCAGTTTTGTGGCGCGCTACGGAGCGGAACTGCTGGCGAATCTTTACCATAACATTCACGTCGATTGCCATGATCACAAGGTGGTTGACCTGCAGTAGTTGGTTTTTATGTCTGTACTTCACTTCCTCGGATCACAATTTACATGAGCTAGCTTGGGGTAGATATCCCGTCGCCTAGCCCAACTTTCGCAGTTGCGGACATTTTTCGGCTTTTTTGTGATGATCTTCGTGCTTAAGTCTTGCGTTTTCATCGTTGGCATTTGAAAAAACGGCAGAGTGAAGACCAAGTACCTTCCTTTGGGGACGGAGATCTGGCACTCTGCGGTTGTCATGTTTCTGCGCAGCATCCACCGCAAAAAAGACGGCAAGGATCATCGCTACTTCAGCATCGTAGAAAACCATCGCCTCGCTTCCAACAAGACGGTGCAGCGAACCGTTGTCTATCTCGGCGAGATCAAACGACGAACAGCAAGCGGCCTGGCGCAAGACGCTGTCGGTGTTCGATGAAGAGCAGCAAGAGTATGCCAACCTGAGTTTGTTTCCTGACGACCGCGAGATTCCCGTCGATGCCGTCGACAGTCTGCAGGTGAAAGTGAGCGGCCTCGAACTGCGGCGGCCTCGCGTTTTCGGGAGTTGCTGGTTGGCGTGCGAGTTGTGGCGGCAACTGGGCCTGCATGAGTTTTGGGACGCTCGCCTGGCGGGATCGCGAGAAGACGTGGCTTGGGAAAAAGTGTTGCAACTGCTGGTGGTGAATCGACTGCTGGATCCAGGCAGCGAGTTTCGCGTGCATCGGCAGTGGTATCTGAGCACGGCCATGGATGTACTGCTGGGAACGGATTTTGCTGTGGCCGAGAAGGATCGCTTGTATCGCTGTCTGGACCGGGTGCTGGAACATAAGCAGGAACTGTTTCTGTGGCTGCGCCAGAAGTGGGCCGATCTGTTTCACGCGGAATTCGAAGTGCTTCTCTACGACCTGACGAGCACGTACTTTGAAGGCGCGATGGAAGAGAACCCCAAGGCCAAGTACGGTCACAGTCGCGATCAACGGACGGACTGTTTACAGGTGGTGATTGCCTTGGTGATCACCACGGATGGTTTCCCGCTGGCCTACGAAGTGATGGATGGCAATACCAGTGATCGCGCCACGCTCCGCGGTTTTCTGGACAAGATCGAGAAGACTTATGGAAAAGCAAAACGGATGTGGGTGATGGACCGCGGCATTCCGAGCGAAGAGATTTTGCGGGAGATGCGGGATCCGGCACGCGAAATCTTCTATCTGGTCGGAACTCCGAAAGGCAAGATTCAACAGTACGAAAAGAAGTGGCTGGATCTGCCCTGGCAGAAGGTGCGAGAGTCGGTGGAGGTGAAACTGTTTGAGCAGGAAGGCGAACTCTATGTGTTGGCCAAGAGTGCAGGAAGACAAGCCAAAGAGACGGCCATGCGCCGCAAGCGTCTGGCCCGCTTATTCAGAAAGCTGCGGGCCATGCGCCGAAGCCTTCCTTCCCGCGACCAGTTGCTGATGCGCTTGGGTGCCGCGAAATCGGCAGCGGGCCGCGCTTTTCAGTTCGTGCACGTGCAAGTGCCCGGGGAAGACCAGGAGGTAACGCGGGAGACATTCCAGTTTCATGGGGACAAGAAAAAGCTCCAAGAAGCGGAATGGCGTGACGGACACTACTTGCTGCGCTCCAACCTGACCGCTGGAGATCCCAGCGTGCTGTGGGCGCGCTACGTGCAGCTGACGCAGATCGAATCGGTTTTTCGATCGCTCAAGAGCGACCTCGCCATACGCCCCATCTACCATCAATTGGAACATCGCGCCGACGCGCACATTCTGATCGCCTTTCTCGCCTACTGCTTGCAGATCACCCTCAAGCATCGCCTACTGCCGCACGCTCCGGGGTTGACGCCTACGGCGGTGCTCGAGAAGTTGGCAGAAATCCAAATGATCGACGTCTGGATTCCGACCGTCGATCAACGGTGGTTGATTCTGCCGCGCTACACCCAACCTTCCTCCGACACCAAGCTGCTCATCGAGAAGCTGCGACTGGAGTTGCCGAGCCAGCCGCCACCGCGCCTCACTGCGCAAAAAGAGAGTAACGAAATCGAGGTCGAGATCGCCCGTTAGTTGGCGCGTTTGTGGTGAAGACCTTTCGATAGCCTCAACTGATTCCAAAGCACTTAACCGGCCCAGAAGTGCCCAACTGCGAAAGATCGGCTAGCATTGTCTGCAATTCTGCGAGGGATTCGACGCGGGGAACGCCCTTTTCCCGGTATGCGCCGGGGACATCCATTAATACGGCTTGCATACCGGCGCTGGTTGCGCCCAGGTAGTCGACGGAATAGACGTCGCCGACGTAGAGGCTTTGTTCGGGCGCGGCCTGCATGGTGTGAAGCGCCTGACGAAAGATTTCCGGGTGCGGTTTTTCGTAGCCGACGAGGCCGGAGTCGGTGATGCTGTCGAAGCAGGCCGCGATTTTGCACCTGGACAACACGTTTTCGATCTTGCCATCGGCATTGGAGATGACCGCGATGCGGTATCGTTCGCCGATTTCATGGAGTTGCTCGGCGGTGCCGTGGCGAATCAAGTCCCAATTGCCGGAGTTGCGGATGCTGGTGACGAGTTGGTCGCGAAGGGCGTCGTTTTGGAGACCGATCTCGGAGAGCAGTTGGGTATAGAAGATCCGCCAGAAGCCGTGGTCGGCGCTTCCGTTTTTCGTGAGGCCAGACATCATTTCATCGAACTGATGCTTGGTGCGGCATTCGAGGTCGCGCAAATGCTCGGCATTGGCCACGATGCCACGTTCGGTTAGCGGGGCATGGATACGCTCGCGATTGGGAAAAAGCAGCGTGTTGCCTACGTCGAAGAAGATGACTTTGATGGTCGAGTTCATGAGTGGGCACTCGAAGTGGGCGAATTCGTCAGTGATCTGATTTGAGACCGTCCGGTTTGAGACTGTCGAGGAACAGATAACGGTCGCGGTGTTTTTCTGCTTCGGCTTGGGATTCGACGTCAATGCGCATGAATCGAACGGGCGTATCGCGCTTGACGGTGGGCCAGGCGGGCAGGCTTGGTCCGTTAGGATTGCCGTTTTTCACAAAGTTGGCGAAATAATCCTCGATAAGATTTGAGATCTTGTAGTCGTCGGGAGTCCAGGCGTAGACCTTGTTCGACGCGAGATTGCCCAGTGCGTATTCGATCTCTGCCGAGTGGACTGCGCCGCGGGCGGGAGGCTCGGCTTCCGCTTGGGCGGCGGCACCTTTGATCAGGCCGCCGGCGAGTCCGGGTGTTGCATTCCCCATGGATGGATTCATGGGCGGACGGGCGCGGGCAAAGAGGTAACGGAATACCGGACTGTCGCCCGTTTTGACTTGCATGTCGAACCACCTCCAGGTACTGAGGACGATAAAGCGGTCGCTGGCGAGGTCAGTAGCAGCGTCGATCACTTCGTCCTGCGTGGAGGCGGGATATAGCTTCAAGACCTCGTCGGCGTGCTTGCCGTATAGCTTGCGGACGGCTTTTTCGTAACTCTCGCGGGTGGGTGGTTCTTTCCCCAGTACAGCCTGCCAGGTCATTTCGGTGGAGTTCCATCCGACGAGCAAGGGCACGTGCGCTTGTTGGCCGGCTGCGAAGGCAGAGAGCGGAGGTTCGGGCAAGAAGTAACCGTCTACGGTCGGGGGGAATCGTCCAGGGCCGAACTTGGCGGTCGTGGCGAAGATCTGGTCGGTGGTCATGGCGCGAAGAGCGGCTAGAGAATGCGCTCCGATGCTGTTGGCGAACTCGAGACCTTGGTTTTCGGCTTGGGCGAGAGGGACGGCGGAAAGAGCTCCCATGATCGATCCGCTTTCTCCGATTGCGCCGCTGATCAAATCTTTTGACAGAGGAGAGACCATGTGGGCGCTGACCGAGATCGATCCAGCGGATTCTCCGCCGATGGTAATTCGCTTCGGATCTCCTCCGAAGGCGGCGATATTCTGGGAGACCCACTGTAAGGCGGCATTCTGGTCGAGCAATCCATAGTCGCCGGAGGCGTGATGCGGGGATTCGTGAGTGAGTTCGGGATGGGAGAAAAATCCAAAGAGGCCGAGACGGTAGTTCATGGAGACGACGACGATGCCCTTCTGGGCGAGACTTTCGCCGTCGTAGCGTGGCTCAGAGGAGTCACCGGCTACAAATCCTCCGCCGTAGAAGTAGACCAGCACGGGCAGGTGGTCGTTGGCGCTCTGGGCGGGCGTCCAGACGTTCAGGTAGAGACAATCTTCGCTCATACGTTTGGAGCGGAAATTCATATCGCCATAGACGGGATGTTGCATGCAGCGGGAGCCGAACTGAACCGCGGGGCGCACGCCTGTCCAGTTTTTGGCTGGCTGCGGCGGCTTCCAGCGCAAGTCGCCGATGGGAGGCTGGGCGAACGGAATCCCTTCAAATATGCGAACGCCGGAGGGCTGGCGGCCGAGTCCTTCGACGCCGCCGTTTGCGGTTTGGACGCGATCGGCGGCAGCTGCACTGGCGGGCAGGCTGATTGCGAGCAGGAGAGCCGTGAGGAAAAGAGAGCGCGTGAGGGAGCGGGAAATTTCGTGTTGAGGCCGCATTTGATGAGTATATCGATGCGCTTGGCCGGAGAGCATAAAGTTGCGAGAAAACCGTCGCGCAAAAAACCGCACAGAAGAAGTCAGCCTCGAGAGGCGTTAACTGTCGCGGAGTTCAAGAGGGAGTGGTTTAAACTGAAAAATCGCCGATGTACTAGATGGAAGGAGTCATGGCCCAACTGCGCATTGTCGTCCTGTGGCATCAGCACCAACCGTTCTACAAAGACCTGGTGACGGGACAGTACCGGCTGCCCTGGACGCGGCTGCACGCTTTGAAAGACTACTTCGGGATGGTAAAGCTGCTGGATGAGTTTCCGCAGGTGCATCAGACGTTCAATCTGGTGCCGTCGCTGATCGCGCAGATTCAGGATTATGTTTCGGGCGAGGCACAGGATCCTTTTCTGCAGGTGGTGGCGAAACCGGCAAAAGACCTGACGATGGAGGAGCGGAGGTTCGCACTGCAGTATCTGTTTCAGGCGAATCCGGTGAACGTAATCGGGCGCTATCCGCGATACCGCGAGCTGTGGGAGAAGTTTCGCGGGGCGGGGGAGTCTCCCGAACGAGCGGAAAGATATTTTCAAGCACAGGATTTCACCGATCTGCAGGTGCTGTCGCAAATTGGCTGGTTCGACGAATTTTTTCTGGCGGAAAACGACATTGCGGAGCTGATTCGCAAGGGTCGGAATTACACGCTTGAAGATCAGCGGTTTGTGGTGGCGCGGGAACGCGAGCTGCTGGGACGGGTTTTGCCGGTTCATGCGGAGGCGTCAAAAAAGGGTCTGATCGAGATTTCGACTTCGCCTTTCTATCATCCTATTCTGCCGCTAGTCTGTGATACCCAGGTGGGAGCGGTATCTTCTCCGGGGCTGCTTCTGCCGCAGAACCGTTATCGACATCCGGAGGACGCTCGCGAGCAATTGAAACGCGGGCTGGATATGCACGAGAAGGTATTCGGGGTGCGTCCGCAAGGTGTGTGGCCGTCGGAGGGCAGCGTGTCGGAAGAAGCGCTGGCGATCGCGCACGAACTGGGTGTGAAGTGGATGGCGACGGATGAAGGCGTGCTGGGGCGAAGCCTGGGAATCAATTTCTCGCGGGACGGCGATGGACGGCTGAATGCGGAGGGCGCGCAAAAGCTATACACGATTTACGGGTACGAGAATAGCGCTACGCGGATGAATTTGATTTTCCGCGACCATACGCTTTCTGACCTGATTGGATTCGTTTATTCGGGCATGCCAGCGCAAGACGCGGCGAACAATCTAATTCACAAGATCAAAGATTCGGCGCAATCGGTGATTGCGCGGGGGCAGGACGCGGTAGTGCCGATCATTCTCGATGGCGAGAATGCGTGGGAATACTATCCGCAATCGGGACGCGAATTTCTGCGGCGGTTCTATGATGGGTTGCAGAAGGATGCGGGGATCGAAGCGGTAACGGTGAGCGAAGCGATCGCCCGACATAAGAGTATAAGTCCTCTTAAATCATTGGTTACAGGATCATGGATCAACGCTAACTTTAATGTTTGGATTGGCGCGCCGGAGGACAACAGGGCGTGGGACTATCTCTATCATGCGCGCAATTTCTATGGGCAGGCGGCGCCAGGTGCAACCGAAAAGCAACGCAATCTTGCGTTTGAAGAGATTCTGATCGCCGAGGGTAGCGACTGGAACTGGTGGTACGGACCGGAGCATCATTCGGCCAACGACCGCGACTTTGACGAACTCTACCGCAAACACCTGTCGAACGTTTATCAGGCGTTAGGGGGAATGCCTCCGGATTATCTTGCGCAACCGATTACCGGAGGAGTGACGCGGCCGTCGTTCACGCCCCAGACTGCCTATATTCATCCACGGGTGACGGGGGATATGGTGCGTTACTTCGAGTGGATGGGTGCGGCACGTTACACGGCGGATCAGCGCTCGGGCGCCATGCACGGCAAACAATTTCTGATGGACGAAGTGTTTGCCGGAATCGACGAGGAATATGTGTATGGGCGGCTGGATTTTGCCGGGAAGGTTCCGGTGGAAGGATTTGAGGTCGTGGTGAATCTGGAGTCGTGGGCGAACCACTCGACCAAGCCGCGCCGCGAATTGCGGCTGGACGTGGCAGCCGACGGCGGGCGCTTGCAGTCGTGGAAGGTGACGCAGGGCAAACTGAAAGTCGTGGCGGATTCAAGTGGCGGGAAGGACCTGGCGCGGGTCGTGCTGGGACGAAATTTTGAGTTTCGATTGCCGCTCAACTGGCTGCTGGCTGCGCCGCTGGAGATTGAGAAGGTGCGAGGGCCAAATAGTTCGGATGTGCTGACGGTCCGGGTACGGCTGCGTTTCAGCGTGTGGCAAAACCATCTGCCGGTGGACGCATTGCCAGTGGAGGGATGGATTGAGTTGGAGTTGCTGACGGAAGATGATCTGCTGGCGGTGGGCGGGTAACGGTGAATGCTTTTTGTGTGGTTGGACGGGGCGCTTGGCTGCGCTCAGGGGAGGCTCAGCCCCGTCCCCACGCGATTCTTGCTACTGGCCGTCTAGCTATTGACCTGCAACGGCAGGGGCGGTCGTTGTCATTGTTAGTGGGCGATTCAGTTCCATCACCAGTTCGGTGCCTGCGGGTAGCATGGCGGAACGATGTTTGCCGAGCCAGTGTACGACGGTCACGGTTGCTCCGATGGCTCCGCCGATCAGAAGACCTTTGCCGCCACCGGCCAAGCCACCTACCAGCATTCCTCCGCCAGTGCCTATGCCGATTTCGGTGAGATCTTTGGCGTCGTGGCCATCGCCCTTGAACTGGCCTTCGGTGTTGACGTCGGTGCCGCGGCGGGCGTTGGTGTCAACCAACGTGGCGTTGAGCACGAATTTGTCTCCGTTGGGAAGGACCATGGTTTCGGGAAAGATGGCGATAGTTGGCTTGCCGGCGATGCGGCGCGGTTCACTGGTTTTGGTGACGCGGCCATCGATGGTGGTGCCAATGGGAACTATTGTCTTGCCGTCGATTACGACGGGCTCAGTGACTCGGGCGGAGAAGGGATCTCCAGCTTTGGAGCTGAAAGTAGCGAGCGTGGTCTCAAGTCTCATCTTGAGGGCGGTTCCGGGTGGCAAAGCGGTTTGTGCGTGCGCGGAAGCTGCCATCGCGAAAGATGCCAGCACGATGAGCGATGCAAGTGAAAGTGTTTTTTTCATAGGAATTTCGCCTCCAGAATTCATTTGTCGATCTCTTTTACGGCTGCCAAGACCTGGTCAAGCGGCGCGCGGTCGAGCTGGTTTGCGCCGCGATAGATGTAACGAATGATGCCGCTCCGATCGATGACGAGCGTGGCGGGGTGTGCGATGTTGACGGCGTCGGTGCTGAGCGCGTGATGGAGTCCGTAAGCTTTGGTCACGATCCGATCCTCATCCAGCAGAAAAGGGCTGGAGATGGGATGCTTCTCGAGAAATTTTCCGGGCTTCCAGACGCCGTCCCGTTTTTCGGCGGCGATGAATACGGACTGTGCACCGGTGGCTTCAATTTCCTTCCTTTGCGACTCGAACTGAGCCATGCGCTTGACGCAGTTCGGTCACCAGGTGCCGCGCAGAAACTCAAGAATCAATGTTCCGTGAGAAAGCAGACCACCGAGCGTGAATGTGCCCTCACGGTTAGCCGCCGGTAGAGAAAAATCGGGAGCACGAGAGCCGATTTCGAGAGTGTCGGTACGGTTCAGCACGTTGAAGTGACTTTAGGCCAGGTGGAAAGTGGGAACAATAACGGATGTGGTACGGGGACGGCCATTGGTGCACAGTTGATCGGAGAAATACGGTGGCGGCTCACAGACCCTCAAGTGCGGCGTCCGATATAATTCGACTTCACACACAGGAGATGCGGCACGCCGCGCCTCTGCAGTTACGAACGTATGTTTCTAAATCAATCTGACAAATAAAGGACGCATTCATGGCTATTACGAGCATTGCTGAAATCCGCGGACGCCAGGTACTTGACTCGCGCGGCAATCCGACAGTTGAAGCTGAAGTTTTTCTTGATGGTGGCGCCAGCGCGCGGGCGATTGTGCCAAGTGGCGCATCGACCGGCGAGCATGAGGCGGTCGAATTGCGGGATGGCGACAAGAGCCACTTTCTGGGCAAAGGTGTTTTGCAGGCGGTTGCCAATGTGAACGGCGAGATTGCCGAGGCGCTGGCTGGATCGGATGCGGCTGATCAGCGAACGCTTGATGCGCGGTTAATCGAACTGGACGGGACGCCGAACAAGGGGCGGCTGGGGGCGAATGCGATTCTGGCGGTTTCGATGGCGGCGGCGCGAGCCTCGGCGGTTGCCTGCCAACTTCCACTCTATCGTTATCTGGGCGGGGCGGCGGCCAACACGTTGCCGGTGCCGATGATGAACATCCTGAATGGCGGCGCGCACGCGGATAACAATGTCGACTTCCAGGAATTCATGGTGATGCCGGTGGGGGCGTCCTCGTTTTCAGAGGCGTTGCGGTGGGGAGTGGAAGTTTTTCATACGTTGAAGGGCGTACTGAAAAAGCGCGGATATAACACGTCGGTTGGCGACGAGGGCGGCTTTGCTCCGTCGGTGAAGTCGAATGTGGAAGCGATCGATGTTGTGCTGGAGGCGATTCAGCAGGCGGGTTACAAGCCCGGGGAAGAGATTGCAATTGCGCTCGATCCGGCGGCCAGCGAATTTTTTCAGGACGGCAAATATGTCTTTAAAAAGTCGGACAAGTCGTCGAAGAGTTCGGAAGACATGGTTCGCTACTACGCGAAATGGGTGAATGACTATCCGATTGTCTCGCTCGAAGATGGACTTTCGGAGAACGACTGGGATGGCTGGGTGATGCTGACGAAGGAGCTGGGCGACAAAATCCAGTTGGTGGGCGACGACATCTTTGTGACCAACATTCAGATTTTTGCGGAGGGAATTGAAAAGGGGATTGCCAACTCGATTTTGATCAAGCTCAACCAGATTGGCACGGTGAGCGAGACGGTGGATGCGATTGATCTGGGACGGCGCAACGGATACACGTCGGTGATCTCGCATCGATCGGGCGAAACGGAAGACACGTTTATTGCGGACTTCGCGGTGGCGACGGGCGTGGGACAGATCAAGACAGGATCGGCGTCGCGCACCGACAGAATTTCGAAGTACAACCAGCTGCTACGGATTGAGGAAGAATTGGGAGGGGCAGCGCGATTTTTGGGAGTGAAGGCGCTGAACTACAAAGGCTAGGTATCGAGAATCCGAGTGGCTTCAGAAAGCGTCTTCCTGAGTTTCAGCCGGAGCCTGCAGCTAAAACCCCAGCGTGTCGTCGGCCGAAGGGCCGTAGGTTGCGGGCACCGGTTTTTCATTCAGGCGCAGATAGACTCCGAGTTGCGCGCGATGATGCACGAGGTGGTTGAGGAACATCTCGCGGTAGGCGAGAAAGCGCGTGCCCTGAAAGATAGGCTTGCCTTGAAAGCTAAGCTTCCAGGATTGCGTCCAGGCCTCGTCGGGAGTGTTTTTGAGCGTCGCGCGGACCTTGGCGGAAGTTTCGTCGAACACTTTCGCGAGTTGTTCGGCGGAGTCGAATGGCGGCCGCTGGCGTCCGCCGGTCGCAAAGTCGAATTCCGGAGTTGTCAGGACCATTAAACCTAAGCCGGGGATCTCAGCGACATGGGGCGCCAGTTTTCCTAGAGGCATCGACTTCGGATGAGGGGCGAAATCTTTCTTGTCGATGGGGACGCGTTCGAGCATGGTGTGTGTCTTCTTCACTTCCTCGTCAAATTCGGTGAGCAAAAGATCGCTGATGGGCATGATTTTCCTCCGCGATAGTATAAAGGGCCGGGTCGAGCATGTGAATAGGTTGAAGAATTGCGCGTCAGCAATTTTCCATGAGATTTGAAAAGCTGCGTGCCCTGCTATAGATTCTTTGGTTACCTCTTTTTCTCCGCATCTCCGAGCCTCAGGTGGTTGATTTTCTCGGGAAGCAAAAATCAGTAACAGAATCCGGGAGTTGAAAGCGAACTTATGCCTCGTCCTAAACCTCTTGTACTTATCATTCTTGACGGCTGGGGATATCGAGCCGAAACCAAGGCGAATGCGATTGCGCTGGCGCGCAAGCCGACGTATGACCGACTGCTGCGCGAGTATCCGAATACGCTGATTCACACGAGCGGCCCGTTTGTCGGGTTGCCGGAAGGGCAGATGGGCAACAGCGAGGTTGGCCATCTGAATATCGGGGCGGGGCGCATTGTTCACATGGACATCACGCGCATCGATCTGATGATTCAGAATGGGGAATTCTTCTCGCATCCGGTGCTGGTGGAGGCGATGAAGCACGCGCGCATGAGCGGCCGCAAGTTACACCTGTTTGGACTGGCCTCGGACGGCGGCGTGCATTCTCGGCAGGAACATCTGTATGCGCTTCTGAAAATGGCCAAGCAGCAGGGGGTGGATCGCGTCTTGGTTCACGCCTTTATGGATGGACGCGACACGCTGCCCACAAATGGAGCCGGTTATCTCGAACAACTGCAGCAGAAGATGCGTGAATACAGCTCGGGCAAGATTGCGACGGTGAATGGGCGCTATTACGCGATGGATCGCGACCGGCGGTGGGAGCGCATCAGCAAGGCATACAGCGCGATGGTCGACGGCAAGGCGGAAGGCGGCACATACGCCGATGCGGTGCAGGGAATGAAGGCGTCTTATAACAATGGCGTGACGGACGAGTTTGTGGTGCCGTTTGTATGCACGGATGCGCGCGGTGAGGCAGTGGGCAAAATCGGCGACGACGATTCCTGCATCTGTTTCAACTTCCGCGCCGATCGGGTGCGGGAGATTACGCGAGCGTTGTGCCGGAACAGCGGGCTGAACGACAAGGGCGGCCGCGATCTGCCGGGCGCGGAGGATCTGGACGCTGCGATTCCGCGCGATCGTGTTCCGACGAATCTGAGATACGTTTGCATGACGCGGTACGACAAGAATTTCGGCCTGCCGGTAGTGATTCCGCCGGAATCGATGGCGAACATTCTGGCGAATGTCATGGGCGGGATGAATATGCGCAACCTGCGGGTGGCGGAGACGGAGAAGTACGCGCACGTAACGTATTTTTTTAACGGCGGAGTGGAGCAGCCCTTTCCGGGAGAAGATCGGGTGATGGTCCAATCGCCGAAGGTTGCGACCTATGATCTGAAGCCGGAGATGAGCGCCGCCGGGATCGCCGATGCGGTGGTCAAGGCCACGAATGACGGCACGTTCGATGTGATCATTGTCAACTTCGCCAATGCCGATATGGTTGGGCATTCGGGCAAGATCGAGCCGACTATTAAGGCGGTTGAAACAGTGGATGCGTGCCTGGGAGAGATTGAAAAAGCAGTGCGGGCGCGGGGCGGAGCGATGCTGATTACAGCCGATCATGGCAATGCCGAGATGATGATTGACCCGGTGACGGGCGGTCCACATACGGCGCATACGACGAATCCAGTGCCGTTTATCGTGATTGCCGAGGATGCGAAGCAATATACGCTTAAGCCCAATGGCTCGCTGCGGGATATTTCTCCGACGATCCTGGGCATGTTGGGAATCAACGAACCGAAAGAGATGACGGGAGCGGATTTGCGGACGCTTCGAAAATCTTGAACGGTTTGGACAGCGGGAACGCCGAAAAGAATCTTTGAACATCCAATGACTCAGTCACCCGCAGGGCCGACGCGTATTAAGATTCTGATTTGCGTTCACCATCCGTTTGATCAATGGAATGCGCCAGATTGGTTTCCGGAGCGCTTGCGGCGGGAGTTTCCGGAAATCGATGTCGTTCATCTTCCCGACTACAAGCGGGTCGATGCCGAAATTGTGGATGCCGGAATTGTGATTTCGTGGTCGATTCGGCCCGAGCAGATCGCGGCGGCGAAAAGACTTCGTTGGATTCACTCTCCGGCGGCGGCGGTTCATCAGTTGATGTTTCCGGAGCTAATCAACAGCGAAATTTTACTGACCAATGCGCGAGAGGTGCACGGGCCGGTCGTCGCCGAACATGTCATCGCACTGATTTTTGCGCTGGCGAAGAAGATTCCGGGATCGGTGCGGCTGCAAGAGAAGCACATTTGGGGGCAGCAGATCCTGTGGGACGAATTGCCTCGAGTGCGCGAAGTCGCGGGAGCAACCCTCGGCATGGTGGGTCTGGGCAGTATTGGGCAGCCGGTTGTTAAGAGCGCGAAGGCGCTGAAGATGCGGGTGATTGCGGTGCGCGAGCATCCGGAGAAGGGAAGCGAGGGAGCGGACGCGGTTTTTGGCCCGGGCGAGATTGATGAAGTTTTCCGGCGATCGGACTATATCGTTTTGGCGGCGCCAGTTACGGCGAGCACCAAGGCGATTGCGAATGCGGAACGTCTGGCATTGATGAAATCGGATGCGTGTTTGATCAATGTTGGGCGTGGGCCACTGATCGATGAACTGTCGCTGGCCGCTGCACTGCGCGAAAAGAAGATTGGGGGTGCGGCGCTTGATGTGTTTCCAAAAGAACCGCTGGCGGCGGATTCTCCGCTGTGGGATGTGCCCAATTTGCTGATCACTCCGCACACGGCGGCGCTGACGGAAAAGCTGTGGGAACGGCATTATGCGTTGTTCTCGGAGAATCTCCGCCGCTATCTGAAGGGTGAGGCGCTGCAGTCTGTCGTGGATAAGAGAAAAGGCTACTGATGGGGGGTGCGCATCGGCGAAGTTTCTTCAGCGTTGAAATCGACTCACGAACACTGCGAGAGCAGATGCAGTTGCTACAACGTCTAATCGCACGCGCTTGATGGATACTCCTTGCATCGCCACTGCCAGTGCCACGGTGAGCCAGGTGAAAGCCTCAAAATAGTAGTAATAGAAGGTCAAAGGCTTAATGCCAATCGCCCATTGCGCAACGTGGGCGATGTAGAGGGCAGGCAACAGGAATTTTTTCTGCCACAGCAGTACCGCGCTGGCGGCTAGTCCAAAGATCGCGATGATGGGATTGCCGACCAGATAAAAAAGGCTTGGCTGCGGGTGGAACCTGAAGATCCACGACCACCACATCTCGCCGAGGCGGGGGTCGCCTTTCGCGTGGCGGTGAAACTCGTAGATGAAGGCGTTAGCCGAGAGGAAGTAGCGGGCGGTGCGGTGCTCTCGAACGAGGAGTGGAATCCAACTCAAGACATATACAGAGATGGCCGTTGCCGTCATTATCGCGGTGATTTTGAAGAATGGCCGGTAATAGAGCAGGGCATAGGCGAGGCATACCAAAAGGCCGACGATGCCGCACCAACGGCAGCCTATGGAAAGGCCGAACAATGCTCCGCTCCAGGCAAACCATCGCGTATTTCTCTCGTGCACGGCAATCATGAACACCCATACGGCTGCCGCTTCGAACGCCAGTTCAAAGATGGAGAGCATCGCGACGCGGCTCATCACGAACCAGAATCCGTTGGCGAGGGTAAGCAACCACGCCACGTACGAGGTGTGAAAGCTACTGGTTAGCCTGAATGTCAGGCCAAACACGGCTAGGGCGAGCAATGCGCCCGCGAGGGCCGACGGGAAGCGCCATCCGAACGTGCGGTCGCCAAAGGTTTTGATGGACAGTGCGATGAAATATTTGGCAAGAGGAGGGTGCTCGCGGTTGATAGAGGGCGTTCCAGCGATGAAGTTGCGGGCAGCGCCGACATAGGCCGGTTCGTCAAAGGTGAGCGGCGCGGTGGATATGCAGGCCAAAAGAATAGCCAGGCTGACGAGGAACACCGTCGCGTACCTGTGCAGATTTTTCATCGGTTCCAGCCATATTCAGGCTATCGGAGCAGCGGACACTTGGGTGATTTACGGCGCGTGGGCACATATCGAAAGTCACATGGGACTGCAAGTGTTTGGTAATCGTGGCCGGGCTTAGCGCGTATCTACGCCAAACCCGAGGATTGCATCGACCTCAACCGGCTCGTTTCCTCGGAATGCGGGACGGAATTTCCAACTGTGGAGGGCCACGAGAATCTTTGAGGTGGTCTCGGCCGCGCCGGGCTCGAGTACTTTCAGATCCTTCAAATTTCCTGATCGGTCGATGATGCAGGTAAAGACCACGCGGGTGGGGCGAAGTCCGGCGGGGAGCTCTTTGCGCATGGGTTCGGGTTCAGTGACTTGCTCGGAAGATGGATGAGCCGCGGAGGTGGGGTCGGCGTATTCCATGAGCGCGGTGCCGAGCGAGGTCTCGATGTAGATGCCGGTAATATCACCTTTCAGAAGGCCGTAGTATCCGAAGACGCCGCCGGAGCGGGAGGTCGCTTCGATGGAAATTCCGGGGCCTTTGGCGGCGGTGGCGGAAGAACGTCCGGGGCCGTTGGACGGAGCGCCGCCAGGAGCGCCGAAACTTGGCAAGGTGATGGTGGTGGTGCCACCTTGCACGGATACTCCTGGCATGGCGGGCGTGCCATTGGTTCCCGAGCCTGAACCTCCGGGACCGGGATAGGGAGAAATTCCGGATTGCGAGTTTGGATCGGAACCGCGTCCAACGCCTTCTCTACCTGCGCCTGAAGCTTCACCCTGCAGGCCGCTGCCGGGGCCGTTGCCTTTGCCGATGCCCGATCCGCCGCCACTGCCGCCGAGGCCGGTCTTCGCGCTGCCGCTGGGAGACATGGCAAGAGCGCCTCCGCTGGTGGAGTTAGGCAATCCAACCTGCTTGCCAGGCTGATTGGAGACGACGACGCCTGTGCCGGGGGCATTGCCTCCGCCGTTGCTTGGAGGAGCGACGGAAGAACCGAGGTCGAGCGGGCCACCGGCGCCAGAACCTTTGTTGCCGCGTCCGCTGCCGATCAAAGCTTTGCCACCACCCAAGCCGGGCGGAGGCGGGACGACGTTGGCGGAGCCAACCAGCGAACCTGCAGCGCGGCCAGACCGACCAGATCCCTTCTGAGTGCCAGTGCCGCCGATGGTCGCTGGTGGCGGCACAACTTGCGGGGTCATCGTGTCCACCCCCGATCTCGCGGAGGCTACGCCACCAGCGCTCGGCGGCGGGGGGACGGGTTTCAGGCGTAGGTCGCCGGCGGCAGAGCTTCCCCAACTGTTGAGATCACGGCTGACCTGCGAGGGCGGAGGGGCGATGATGGCAGGAGCCGGCAGCGAGAGCCTGTGCGTGGGTGAAACGTCACGCGGCGGCGCGGAGGCGGGCGGTGGAACGACAGCCACAGTTTGTGACAGGGGCACGCGGGAACTGGCCAAGTCGCGCTGGGCGTCGCGAGGAGCGGGAGGGACGATGGTCGGCGCGAAGGGCGCTGCCGTCCGCATATCGTCGCGAGAGAGATTGGGTGCGGGCGGGACGACGGCACTACTCAAGCGTGGCGAAGTGCGCGAACTGGCGCGGGAGATTTCTGGCTCAGGCGCGACGATGTTGGGCGTGGGAAGGCTTGAGTTGCGGCTCGTGGTTGTGTTCAGTTCGGGCGAAGGTGGGACAGCGGGCGTCATGGGCAAAACGGGCGCGGTGAGAGTGGAGCGCAAGCCTTCAGCGGGCGGTGGTCCTGGATTCGGTTTGAAGGCAAGCAGATTGGCAACGGCGGAATCAGAATGAGGCAAATTGATTTTGGGCGCGTCCACGACTTTTTCGCTTGGCCGGTCGCCCCGGGCTACGCGAATGACCTGCGTGCGGTGATGAGCCTGCTGGCCACCGGCGCGTCCCGAGGTGCCAGCCTGCGCGCCGCCTTGATCTTCGGTTTGGGGCAGTTCGTCTCCGGAGTAGTAGATGACATCCCACTGCGGGTGATTGGGAACGGCGGGCATTTCAAGGGTTATGAAATGTTCGGGGATGACGATGATCGCGATCAGCAGCAGGCACTCGAGCAGCCAGCAAAAGAGCATGCCGCGGTAGGGAAACATGCCGACGGGCGCTTCTCCAGCGAGGCGCTTGGGCGTGCGAACCAGTGCCGGACGCACAGCGGACTTGAACTCATTCCACGGAGATGACCATTCGACCAGCAGTCGCGGCGGCTCGGGCCACTGAGCGGCGATTTCGGGAATGGTTTCGACGTCGGGCATAAAACATGCTCTTTCCCTGCTCAGAATCCGTTCAGATCAGTGTAAGGCAGGATCGCAAGAGCGCAACGAGGAGAAGCACTGGATAACAATCCCGAAAGTAACAAGGTCGGCAACCGCAAATGGAAAAATAAACAACGGGTTGACTGGAATCATATAGTGTTCCGCGCGTGGCATCAACGGGCAGTGGCGACATGATGGTTGCTGGCATCCAAAACCAGATGCGATAGCGAAGTCGTCTGAGGACGTGAAGATTTTCGTGATCGTTCAGGCTGCCTCGGTGTGAATCGGATGTTCGAGAAAAATATCGACGTGATCGCCCAGCGCGGTGAGGGACTCGCGCAACGTACCTGTTGGGAGTTCGAGAACGGACGCTGCATGGACGCGAACCGCCGCCATGCGCCAAGGTTTGAGATCTTCTTCGAGGTGAATGACGATGCGATCACGATCGAGGTATACGGCGTCGATGGGGAAACGCATGGCGAAGGTGTGAATACCGTGGGAGGGGTTGATCCATAGTCCCTGACCGCGCGTGAAGCGGGAGGAGTCGGTGGCCATGAGGCCGCGAAAACGGGACCAGTGGGTGCGCGCGATAATGAGATCGGTAGCGAGGTAGGTGGCGCGCGTGCGATTAAAGGCGTATCCCTTGGGCTGAATCATTTAACCATTGAGTCATCGGGTGATTGAGTCATTGAATCATTTAAACCCCTAGCAGCCTGTGGCAGAACTACGAAAAATGCACGAGCGGAGACGAGGTGTGCGGCACCGGAAAGATGGTGCCATCCGCAGGCCAGTCAGGCGAGTGAGTCGCCCGATGAAGGAAGCGGCCGTTGTCCGGCATAGAAAGCCCAAAAGCCGAGAAAATACTTGCCCAGCGCGGTTTTTCAGCTCGCGCGGCGTACCCGCTCCCAGCAGCTTGCGCAGAATCAGGCTCAAGTTGAACGCTCCGACATGGACCAGTTGCCGCTTCAGAATGTTCTCCCGTCCTCGGAGATGGCAGCGCCGCATCCCGCCCGTCTCGTAGCAGTGCGCAAAGCTGCGTTCGATCAACTCGCCGCGCCGTCGCAGTAAGCTCTTGCCGTACTCGCCCCGCACCCGTCGCCGGTTCTCGTACACCGCCTGCTGCTCGGCACGCTGGCCTTGCCAGTCGCGCCGTCCCTTCGGCTTCTTCTCCGGAATGTAACTGCGCACCTCGTAACTCTTCATCCGCTGGACCACCGCACTACTGTGGTAGCCCTTATCCGTCACCAGTTCTTCGATCCCCTGCAAATGGACCTTCGGTTTGTCCTGGGGCCGCGACTCGGCCTCGCGTCGGATCTGTTCTGCTATCTGCTCACCGGCCTCGCACAAGGTTTCATCCAGCGTGGTCGTATCGCCCTGGTCGGCTGCCTGCAGCGTCACCGCCACGATGGCGCCCGTGTCCATGTCCACGGCGTGCTCCGCCTTGTGCGCCAAGTGCGTCCGCCCATCCTTCATCTTCGCAATCCGCGCGTCTCCGTCCGCCGGACTCTTCCATTCCTTGTTCGAGGTTCGCTTCTTGCGCTTCCGGTCCAACCGCACCAGGTCCTCTCGCGTCGGCGTTTCGATCCCGGACGCCTTCGCCAATCCGCGCAAGAACTCGTCGTATGTCTCCCCAGTATCGCGCCGCACAATCGACCGCATGGCCGCATTCGCCTCCAAGGTTGTCGCGTCGATGCCCATCCGCTGTCCCTTCAGCAATCCCCGTTCGGCCACTAACCCCAGCACCCACGAGAACACCTCGCGATGCGTGTCGATATCCATCAATCGCCGTGTCCGCGATATCGTCGAGTGGTCCGGCGTCCGCTCGTCCAACCCGATCCGCAAAAACCACCGTAGCGCCAGCGAATCGGCAAGCCGCCAAGCGATCCCGCGCTCGCTATCGATCCCCTCGAAATATCCGATCAGGAGCGCACGAAAGTAAACCCCCGGCATCAGCGATGGCCGGCCCAGTCGCGCGTGATAGAAGCGCGCACACAATCCTTCCACAAACTCGTCGAACCCCGCACCCTCCAGTAACTCGTTCAACCGCTTATAGAATGGATGCCCTGGCGCTACCGCCAACTCCGTGTGCGCGATCCAGATGTCTTCTTGCTTCTCCCCGCCGCTCCTCTTGCTCATCGCCATGCGCGCATTCTACGAACTATCCCTGTGGATCACACCATCTTTTGTTTCATCTTTCGTTACAGGTACCCAGACTTGCACCACAGCCTGCTAGATCATTTGGGCGTTCAGCCATCACTTTGATGAGTCAATGAATCAAGCGCTCACCGTTTTCCCGGGGCGACAGGCATGAAGATATGCAGCAACTGAATGACGGCTGGGCCGACGGTGACGAAGATGAGGGAGGGCATGACGAACAGGACCAGGGGGATAATCATTTTGACAGTGGTTTTCGCGGCCTGTTCTTCGGCGCGCTGGCGGCGCTCGGTGCGCAGGGAGTCGGAATGGACGCGCAAAGCCTGAGCGACGCTGGTGCCGAAGCGGTCGGTCTGAATCAGAGTTGCCACAAGCGAGCGAATGTCATCGACGCCGGTGCGCTCAGCCAGATTGCGCAGCGCCTCCACGCGAGGCTTGCCGGCGCGAGTTTCCAGATCGAAAAGATGAAATTCGGTGCTCAGTTCCGGGTGCGCAGTGCGCAGATCCTCGCCCACGCGCATCATGGCCTGATCGAGAGACAAGCCGGCTTCGACGCAGATCACGGTGAGATCGAGCCCGTCGGGAAGGCCGAGTCGAATGCGGCGCTGGCGCTCCTGCAACTTCTTCTTCAGCAGGAATCGGGGAAGGAAGAAGCCGAAGCCGAACATACCCAACAGCAGCAGGGGAGAATTGAATCCGCTAAAGAGAAAAACGGAAAAGAAGCCGATGGCGGCGAAGAGGACGCGCAATCCGCGATAAATGGTGACGTGTTGCGGGCTGCGATATCCGGCTTGAATCAGCCATGCCCGGGTTTGCGAGACCTCGCTGGGCGAAACCGGCAAGGCGCGGCTCAGGGGATCGAGCGCCTGCTGCATGCGTTCGCGGATGGCGGGCTTTACCTGAGCTTTCGGACGCTGCCAGCCGATTTCACGCAGCCGAGATCCAAGCACCGAGGAAGGCGCAACCGTGGCGGCGCCAAAGGCGAACACGATCACCGCGATGGTGAGAAACGCGACGATCGAGAGTATGAGCGGCAATGCCATGAATCAGACCTGGATCCTGATGATCCTACGAATAAAAAAGTAGCCGAGCGTCTGCAAAGTGATGCCGCCGACGATCAGGATGTGCCCGATCGGGTCGGTGAAAAGCGGGCGAATGAATCCGGGGTTGAGGAGTTGCATGATGACGACGATAGTGGGAGGCAGGGCCATCAGCAGGACCATGGTGAGGCGTCCCTGGGCGGTATGGACGCGGACTTGACGCAAGATTTTGAAGCGTTCGCGGATGACGTAAGAGAGGTTGTCGAGAATTTCGGCGAGATTGCCGCCGGTTTCGCGTTGCAGCATCACCGCGGTTACGAAGAACTTCACGTCCACGAGTGGAAGGCGATCGGCCAGGTTGAGCAGGGCATCGCGGACGGGGAGACCAAATTTCTGTTCTTCGTAGAGCTGGCGGAATTCCCCGGCGACGGGCTCGGAGACTTCGTTGGCGATCATTTCGAGGGCGGTCGTGAAAGCATGACCGGCGCGGACGGCGCGCGCGAGCGTATCGATGGCCTCGGGAAATTTCTCTTCGAATTTCTGAAAGCGCTTGGTGCGCATGTGGGAGGCGTAGGCGTAGGGCATGAAAAAGCCGATCAATCCGCCAGCCCAACCAAACAGAACATTACCACCTGCAACGATGGCTACGGCGGCAAGAGCCACGGCAGTCACGACGCAAAACATCAGGAAATTGCCGGCGCGGACGTTTACGCTCCCCTGGGCGAGCATTTTTTGCAGTTGCGAGACGCGATCGGAGCGCCGTAAAAAAGTGTCGAAAGCCGGTATACGGCTGAGAACTTCGTCGCGGAGAAGCGCGAGTTCAGGCGTCGCTTGTTCGGCCGGTTTTTGAATGGTGGAAAGACGATCGCGGAGGATGCGGGCCTGGGCCTTACGCTGGTCAAACAACGACATGACGGCAAAGATCGCCAGCGTGACCACGACGAATACGACGACGGCGACGAGGAACTGCATCCGCTAAACCTCCATCCGCGATTCAAAAAGCGCGGGACTCAGGCGACAACCGGCGGTGGCAAGGCGTTCGGCGAAATTGGGTGGATGACCGGTGGAGTGGAAAACACCGCGCACCTTGCCGCTTTCGTCGATGCCGGTGCGATCAAAGACGAAGACATCCTGCAGGGCAATCATATCGCCTTCCATTCCCGTGACCTCGGAGACGGTAATCACTTTGCGCGATCCGTCGGAGAGGCGCGCGACCTGGACTACGGCATGGACCGCGTTGGCGATCTGGTGACGAATCGCGCGCTCGGGAATATTCAGATTCGCCATGGAAACCATGTTTTCGATGCGGGCCAGCGCATCGCGGGGTGAGTTGGCGTGCACGGTGGTGAGCGAACCCTCGTGACCGGTATTCATGGCCTGAAGCATATCGAAAGCTTCTTCACCGCGTACCTCGCCCACCACAATGCGATCGGGACGCATACGCAGGCTGTTGATGACCAGTTGGCGCATGCGAACCGAGCCTTTGCCTTCGATGTTGGGAGGGCGCGTTTCGAGGCGCACGACGTGTTCCTGCTTAAGCTGGAGTTCGGCAGCGTCTTCGATAGTTACGATGCGCTCCGAGTTCGGAATATATCCGGAAAGGACGTTGAGAACCGTGGTTTTGCCAGCGCCCGTTCCTCCAGAAATGATCACGTTTAATCGTCCCTTGACCACTGCCGAGAGTAATTCGAGCATGGGTTCGGTGAGGGTTTTATTTTCGAGCATGTTGCGCGCGGTTACAGGATCGCGGCCGAAGCGGCGGATGGAGAGACAGGCTCCGTCGAGCGCGAGGGGCGGAATGATGGCGTTGACGCGCGAGCCATCCTGCAGGCGGGCGTCGACCATGGGGGAGGATTCATCGACGCGCCGGCCGATGCGCGAAACGATGCGGTCGATGATCTGCATCAGATGCTGATTGTCTTTGAAAGAAAGGCCGGTGATTTCGAGCTTGCCACTGCGTTCGACATATACGCGGTCAAAGCGGTTTACGAGAATGTCAGAGATGGTAGGGTCTTTGAGCAGGGGCTCGAGCGGCCCAAGTCCAAAAATTTCGTCGAGGATCTCACGCGACAACTGCTCGCGTTCGGCGAAACTAAGCGGCACGGCTTCGCTATTGACCGAACTGCGGATGAGGATGAGAACTTCTTCGCGCGCTGAATCTCCGGTCGATCGGCCAAGTTTTTCAAGGTCGAGACGATCGAGAATTTTGCGATGCAGGTCGGCTTTGACCTGCTGGTACTCGCTGCGTTCGAAGGCTTGCAGATTGGCCATAGGGTTATTGAGTCAGTGAATCATTGAGACATTGAATCATTCGTTCGTCGAATCGATCTGGTAATAATCGAATGCGTTCGACTACCTACACCGTTTTAAACAGCGACCAGGCGGTGCGTTTCACTTCCGGATCGTCTTTCGTCAAAATTTCGGCGAGCCCGGTGATGGAACGGGCGATTTCAGTGTTTCCCTGCTGCATGACAGGAACGCCGCGATCGATGGCGGCTGCGACTGCGAAGTACTGATTCGGAATCCGCCAGAGTACGGGGGCTCCGATGGCAGCCTCGGTTTCGGCTTCGTTGAAGCCGGCGACTTTGCGATAACGGTTCAAGACGAGGGCGAAACGATCGCGCGAGCCTGTTTCGCCGAGATATTGGGCCACTCTGCCGGCGCTCCATAAGGAAGCGACATCGGCATGAGCAATGAGCAGAATCTTTTCCGAAAGGTTGCTAACCAGGCGGGTGGCGCTGTCGAGGCGCGAGGACGCGTCCACGACAATGTAATGAAACTGGCCGACCATAGTGTCAAACAGGCGCGCAAAGTCGGACGCTGAGGGCTCGATGGCGGTGGGAATGGGCGGGCCGGCGAGTACTTGCAGGTCGCGATCGTGACGGGCCATGAAGCTATCGAGCAGAGACGAGTCGAGACGGTGCAGGTTGGTGATGGCATCGGAGATGGTGAATGCGGGCTTGAGATTGAGATGCAAGGCGCAGTGACCGAGAGGCGCCAGATCCACGAGAGCCGTGCTGTGATGAATTGATTGCAGGGCAAGCGCGAGGTTGACGGCGACGGTCGTGGCCCCGCTGCCGCCTTTGGCATTTACGATGGTGAACACTTTTCCGCGAGAGCTTTCGCTGCCGGGTTTGCGGCGAGTGGAAGTCAGGCGAACAAAGGCTTCGAGCAGGTCGGTGGTGTGGGTGGGACGTTCGATGTATTCGCGTACTCCGGCCCGCATGGCGCTGACAATCAATTGAGGCTGAGTCATGGGTCCAACGGCGAACACCGCGGAATCGGGGAGTTCCTGGTGGAGCAACTCAATCGCGCGCAACGCGGCGGTGACGCTGTCTGTGGGTATGTCGACCAGAATCACGTCGGGGGAAAAGGTTTGAGTCTTACGTATTACCGGATCGTTCGCGGCCAGGGGCATGGTGGGGTTGGTATAGACGGTGCGCGCCACGCTGGTGCCATCCACTAGCACCTGAAGCACGGCGCGCTGGTCATTATCCGTGGCGAACACGGCTACTGACAATTCCGGCATGACCCTTTGCCACCCCTAGAACATTAAATCATTGAATCATTGAGGTATTGAATCATTTGGACACTCTTCGATCTCTCAATGACTCGTTGTCACTTGGCCTTTTTGCCATCGAACTTGTTCTGATCCAGATTGGGCACGGGCATCGTGGGGCCCTTGGGCGGTTCATTGCTGGGCGAAATACGGTGCACGGTACACAAAACCATCAATTCCGAGTCGCTCTTCTGGTTGCTCTTGCTTTTGAAGAAATTGCCAAGTATTGGAATATCGCCCAGTCCTGGAATCTTGTTGCCGACATTTGTGACCCGATTATCCATCAGACCGGCGATGACGAAGCTCTGGCCATCCTGCAATTCGAATTCGGTTTCCGCTTTGCGGGTGCTGATAGCGGGAATGGTGGTTCCGGCTACGGTGACTGCGTCGGCAAAATCAAGCGTGCTCACCTCGGGAGCGACGCGAAGATTGATGCGACCATTCGGCTCGATCAGGGGAGTGAACTTGAGCCGGACGCCAAATTCGCGAAATTGAATGGTCACGGTCGCGATTCCGCTGGCATTTTGCTGCGCCACCGGGAACGGAAATTCTCCTCCAGCCAAAAAGCTGGCTTCCTTGCCGTTCATGGCAACTAGATTAGGCTCGGATAGAATCTGCAGAAGATTTTTTGTCTGAAGGGCCTGAATCACTGCGCCCAAGTGAACCTGAGGGTTGAAGAAGAACAAATTAAGTACGTTTGATATTGTTGCTGAATTGGGAAACGGGTTGCTCGTTCCCGAATCGGTGATAGTTCCGTTGCCACTGACTCCACCGAACTGACCGGTGGTTGTGCTGCCGATCGTGTTACCGGAGCCGGTCGAGAGCAGATTGAAGCCAAGCTGAGTGAGAGCGGTGCGATCGACTTCCGCGAACTTGACCTGGAGCAGGATTTCATCCGCTCCGACGGGACCATAGGTCAGAACGTTGACGACATTTTTGGAATATGCCGAGGCGAGGGCGGCGGCATGTTTGGAGACATCCTCGGTGGTCACATGACCAGAGAGAACGATAGCGGAACGCGAGGGCGTCACGTTAATTTGTTCCGTGGGAAAGAGGTGGTGAATTTCTTCGGACGCCGCCGTGATATCGACATCGACACGAAGGTCGAAGCTGCGAGAGCGCTCGAGTTCGTCCCAGATCAACAAGGAGACCTCTCCAGGAGAAAGGCCGTTGACGAGAATCTGCGTCGGGGTCACGACGAGCGCGTCTGCCACCGATGGATCGGTGACAGAGACGCGTTTCAGTCTTTCGGTCGTGTTAATGAGCAACGATTTGCCCACCATGACCCGCAGCGGAGCGGCGCCAGGAGTCACACCCTGGCCAGCAGCGACCGTGGTGGTAGAAGTTTGCGGGGTGGCAGCATTGTCCTGGGAAGCGGCTGTCGCGGGGGCTGCGGAAACGGCTACGCGCGGAAACATCGCAGTCGCACCGAACATTAAGGCGCCGGCGGCGACGAACTTGAGAAGCTTCATGTATTCGAACCTCTACAAGGATGCACGAGCAAATCCATCGAGGGAGTGAGCTTGCACACGAACGTTTGTGGTCTCGATGGCCAAAAGCTATTTTTCGTCCGGAAACTTGTCTTCTTCCCGTTTGTTGCCCCGAATCGTTTCCACCGCGTAGGGAGATGGCGCGGTGGGCGCAGCTTTCGCCACCACCTTGCGAGCCCTGGGTTTGGCCTCGGTTGTGGTTGGCGCCAAGCCGGGGTACAGCGAACTTGCCCTCGTCGCGCTGATGTTTCCCTGTTTTGTATCCAGGGGATTGCGCAGCGAGAGCTGAATTCGCCCTTCCTGCGAAACCAGAGCCAGTTTCTGCGCGTCATCGGGAGAAACCAGCAGGGTAATGACCGGGGCGGTTTGCGCATCTGGGGAAGAGTTCCGGTCGAGGTTTTTGCCGACGGCGATGACCGCGACGTTTTCCAGGACGGTGGTGGTTTGACGGTCGTTTCCATTGCCTTCACTGCCAGTCGCCAGCACATCGACGCGTGTACCCGGTTGGACAAAACCGGCCACGGAAACGACATCGTTCACGCGTACCGAAACAGCGCGCATGCCCTGCGGGATCAGGGACGGTAAACCGGCGCCCGCGTTCAATGCGGCCAGTTTGCTGGGCAGAATAAACTCACCTCTGCTCATGGGCAGAATCGCGCCGCGGTCTAAAACTTTCGAGGCCGAGGAAAACGCTCCGGGAGGAACCGCCGACTGCGGGATGGTGATCACGCGTACGTCGCGGGGCGAAAGCTTTACCCCTACGGCGATATCGTCGGCAGCGACGACCACGGGAACTCCACGTTCATTGCCGTTCGGACCTGCAAGGGCCCGCAGCCGGGAATAGACGGTAAAGCTTACAAGTAGACCTACAGCAAGTGCCAGGCCCCCGATCATCAACAAACGGCTTCGGTTCATTCCTCTCCTGCCGGAACAGGTCCGGACTTATTCATCCGGACGCTGGACTCACTTCTGCCGACCGGATGCCACGACGCTGGTCCCTCTTCCGAAAACCACCGCGTATTCCGCCACGTCGCCAGCCCTTCTTCATTGCACCACAAGAAGTTAGCCGGGCGCTCCGTTCTGGACTCATTGGGCTTCCGCTCGAAAGCTTCCAACGCGCACGGGAGGATCATCGGAAGCGATTGTCCGTATGCGCCCTAGTTTCGCAGATTCGGACCGCTGTGGGAAACATTTTTTCACTTTGATGCCGGTCTAATGATTACTTCGGGTGAAAGCTCGGCATCTTGGACGGTGGAATGCACACGACGCAGGATAATCGACTTAGAGCTGCTGAATGAAATTCGCCAGTCGGGGTCCAGACGAAGCGCCTGGGCCAGGGCACAGGAGGGGGGGACAAGGACGGTATCTACGTTCCAGTCGTCAAGGACCTTGCGCCAGCCCGTATGAACCTCGGCGGCGGTCTTAAACTGGGTCAGAATGCCGTTATCGTATAAATCCGCGCGGCCATCTACAAAGACGCGATATTTGGGATAAAGCTTCCAGATCGCGTAGCCTCCCCAATCGTAGTAAACGAAGATTCTTTGGGGTTGGTCGCCGGTCTGTAAGAATGCAATCGCCTTTTCGGGAAATAGTTCCGCTTCGCGAGCGTCCTGGCTGTGGGCAACGCTGACCCACTTTACCAATGTAAAGACTGCCATAAGGATGATGATCGCTCCGAGGAAGGCCGGCCGGAACCACGTGGGGCGTGCAATACGTCGTGACACCTTCAACGAGGAGGATGCGGTGGGAAGCGCGGCGGCAATGATGGGCATCGCCACCAAAATAAAGATCGGTATGTGACGGACAGCATCGAGAGCGGCGACAGCGGTGAGAAGCAGGGGAACGATCATGCGTCCCCGGGGCCGCGAGCGGAAGCTGGCGAGCGCGGTCAAAAGCAGCAGCCATACGAGCAGCAACGGTTGATAAAGCGATTGATGAAAGTCGGGCGAGAACCACTCCACGATAAAAGACCGCATCTCGTGGGAGCGCAGGGTATCGAGAGGATAGCGATAGAGTTGCGAGCCGCTGGGATTCAGGGGCACGAGCGCCATGCAGGCGATCAGAAGGAGGAACACGCGCAGCAGGATCGGCCGGGCCTGCGGCCACGGAGTATGGCCGACGGCAGTCTCGATCAGCAGACCGATGCCGTAGGCGAGAAGCAATGCGGGGCCGAGCGCGAATCCGGCGTGCAGATTCAGCCATAGGAGGAACAAAAGCGGGATCCAAAACAGAAGTTTAGGGCGATTCTCACCGCGCTCGATCAACCACAAAAGCAGGCTGCCCAAGGTAAACGTGAACATCTGCGGACGCACGCCCCAGGATGGAGCCGCTGCCAAGGCGCCGACTGCGGTTGCGGCGGCTGCCCAGTGCTTTTTCCCGGGACAGCGCAGATAGAGCAGCATAAAGCCAGCGGTGGTAATGACTGCGGAGAATATCGTGAGGGCAGCAGCGCCACCGTGGTTCCACAGTTCGTAGAATAGAACCTCCGAGAGCCACTCGTGTGAGACCCAGGGGCGTCCGGCGCGAGTGAAGGAAAAAGGATCGGAGTGGGGAATGTGGCCGGTTTGGACGATCCATTGACCGGTGCGGAGATGCCACCAGAGATCGGGATCGGTGGCGGTGCGCGCGGTCATCGCGAGCAAGCCCAGAAGAAGGACAATGGCAAAAAGGCGGTCACGGGTGATCTCAGGAGTTTTCACAGAGTTTTCTCCCCCCGCCGCGATTGACTCAGGCGGCATGCGATGCCTCATGCCGATATGCCACCGGCGGAATCGGAGCGGGCTGGCGGGGACTAAGCAGCACCAACAATAGCATTGGAATGTAAGAACCAAGGACGCACCACACGCCGACCTGGTGCATGCTGTAAGGGGCATGAAACCAGCGCCAGATGCCGGCGATCCAGCTGCAGGCCACGGTGGCGAGAATGGTGCGGCGTCTTTTCGGAATCAGCCAGAGGATAAAGGAGTCGTAGAACCAGCGTTGCGGAAGAATGGAACAGATGAAGAGCAAGCGAGCATCGCGTTCGCGCCAGCGCAAAAGAGCAAGGGCGAGCAATGGTCCCGGGAAGACCAGAAAAGGCACAAAATCGCGATAGCCGCTTAGTTGGGGGATCCATTCGAGCGGCCACCTGGGCATGAGGATAAGGCTGGCGAGCAGCAAAGCGGAGGCAGCGATGAGTCCTTGGCGAGAGAGATGAGCGAGGGCCATCGGAGTGCCAGTTTGTGGTTTTGCGACACAGAACACAAGAGCCAACGGGAAGAACGCCCCGCACATGATCAGTGGCGGCCACTGTGCTGTTATGAGCGCAGACCAATAAGGATAGGCAAGGAAAATAAACAGTCGCTGGGGGCTGTGCCGCACGAGACCGAGAGCGAGCAGGCCAGAGCTGATTCCGAAAAACAAGGCGGCTGCAAGGTCAGCGGGAAAAGGCGCGAAAGGCAGCGCGACGAGCGCAGCCGGGAGCGGGTAGGGGATCATTCCCGGTGGAGTATTGGCATAGGGATCTTGGCCCGACAGGAGTGCACGAGCGCCGTGATACGACCAAGTGAAGTCCCCAGCACCAAGCTGAAAGCGATGCAGGAAAGCCCAGCAAAGCGTGCCGCTCACGGTGCCGATGGCGGTGGCAACCGCAAGATTTCTGATTGGACGAGAAATGTTCACGCGAGCGTTCTAGTATCCAGATTCTCTCAGATTTCGCGATGAAGCCGGGATTTTCCGCGCCCTGCACCGGTTGGGCTCGAACTGACGCAGGATTCCAAGCAAGGTATGCTCATACGGAGGCTGGGATAAGTTGAACACGGTCAAACGGATTGCGTCATCTCCGTTGATTATCTTCGAGGCGGCGTTCGTCACTCGCCTGGCAAGTGCCGCGTATATTCTCTCCAGGTATTCCAGTCCCCGACTGCTCTTCACCGGCAATGAGCCGTCACATATTGCATCGTGCCTGGTCTCAGGCTGGGGTTTTTCGTCTCCCTATGCCAACACACCGATTGCGCCCACCGCCCAGCAACCGCCTTTATATCCGGCTATTCTGGCTGGCATCTTCAAAGTATTCGGAATCTACAGCGTGGAATCGGCATGGACGGCCGTAGTCATCAATGTTTTGGCGGGCGCTCTCACTGCCGTATTGCTCTACTACGCAGGAAGAGCTCACTTCGGAGAAACGGTCGGCATTTTGGCGGCCTGGCTCTGGGTACTTCCCTGGATGTACAGAATTGATACGTTCACCGTGAGCCTGACAAATGCTTACCTGGCGGCCTTAGGGCTGGCTGCGCTTTTGATGGTCGTTCCGAAAACGCTCGACAGGAACCTGGCATGGTTTGTTCTTGGAGTCTCCTCAGGGCTGCTGCTTCTCCTTCAGCCATCGCTTCTGCCCGTGGTCTTGGTTTACGGAGCCTGGCTCGCTTGCTTCAAAGCCCGCTCACGGCGGGTTTTGATCGCCATCGCTGGACTGGTTCTGGCAATGGCTCCCTGGACCGTAAGAAACTATCTCACCTTTGGACGCTTCATTCCATTTCGCGACAATTTTGGGCTGGAATTGTGGCTGGGAAACCACCCTGGAATGCGAGGCACTGTCGACTTTGCCACTGATTTTCCCGGTCTCGATCCTACCAAGTACGCACGCCTTGGCGAACTGCTCTTCATGGATGAAAAACTTCAAGCTGCACGGGATTTCATCATTCGCGATCCCGCCGCTTTCGCCGAACGCTTACTCCGCCGGATGGTGGAGTTCTGGTATGTCCCATATCCTTTTCCCTGGATTCTGGTCTCGATCCTTGGGTGGCTGGGTGCGGCCTTAGCACTACGAAAAGACCGAAACGCATGGGTCTGGCTCGTTATGTTGATGCTTTATCCCTTGGTCTATTACGTTACCCACAACTTTCCCACTTACCGACATCCGATCGAACGGCTCATAATCCTGCTGCTCGCGTATGCCATTGTCGAAATAGTCGCTCCGGCGAAGCGGGCCGACGCAACTGCGAAATTTCCAATTGCCCAATAAATATTTGCGGCGCTCGTTATAGTATCCAGATTCTCTCAGATTTCGCGATGAGGCCCGGGATTTTCCGCAAACCGATCTGTTTTCTTGTCGCCGCCACGCTCGGTGCGGCGAGCATGTGGATTTACGCGTACCGCATATTGATTCCTTACCAGAAGGCCGATGCGGCTGCACACGGACGGCCTCGCGGAAATCTCTCCGATCTCTACCCACGCTGGTTGGGCGCGAAGGAATTGCTGTTGCGTGGGCGTGACCCCTACAGCGCAGAAGTCACGCGCGATATTCAGGCGGGGTATTATGGCCGTACGCTGGACGCATCTCAGCCCAACGATCCGCACGATCAGCAAGGGTTCGCTTATCCGGTTTACGTCGCTTTTTTGCTTGCTCCCACGATTGGATTTGACTTCGCGACTGTCAGGGAAGGTTTTTTCGCGTTGTTGACGGTCCTGGCCATTGTCAGCACAATGCTCTGGCTTCGAGTTGTGCGCTGGGCAGTACCGCGATGGACCGAAATCAGCCTGCTCGTTCTAACCGCCGGCAGCATTACCGTGATGCAAGGATTGAAATTGCAGCAGATTACCGTGTTGGTTGCGGGTCTTGTGGCCATGGCGATCGCGCTGATTATTGCTGATTGGGCGATCGCTGCAGGAATTGTGCTGGCGTTCGCGACGATTAAACCGCAACTCGTTTTCCTGTTGCTGTTGTGGCTTACCTTCTGGACTTTGGGCGATTGGCGGCGTCGATATCGCTGGGCGGCGTCATTTCTGGCAACAATGGCGATCCTGATAGCTGCCTCGGAGTGGTATCTGCCGGACTGGATTCCTCAGTTCTGGCGCGCGGCTCGTGAATACCAAAGATATACCGGCGCGATGTCAGTGATTGACCGGCTGACCAGGACCTCGGCCTCGGGTGCTGTTTGGGGACACGTTCTCGAAGTTCTGGTTTTCGCCGTCGTCGTCGCTGCATGCTGGAAGGAGCGCCGGCAGCCGGCGAGTCATCCTGAATTTGGATTCATGATCGGCATGGTGCTGGCGGTGACAGTCCTGCTCATACCGACTTTTGCGCCTTACAACCAAGTGCTCCTGATCCCCGCCGTGTTGCTGTTGATCAAGGAGCGCGTGGCCATTTGGCGCAAAGGCCTATCCAGCCGCGTTCTGATGGTCGTGACGGCCGTTCTCATCCTATGGCCATGGCTGGCGAGTATCGCGCTGGTGGTTCTTTCCTTCGTCTTGCCCCTTTCAACCGTCGAGCGCGGCTGGGCAATCCCCTTCTGGACGGTGACTCAGATTCCGGTGGGAGTGGCGGCTCTGATGCTGGTCCATTACTATCAGAGGACTTTTACCGCGTCGCCGGGGCCAGGCTCGTCGTAGAATGCTTTGGGGCCATGCCGGAAGGTGGTATCGGTGGCAGCGTCCAATTGGCCGCAGAATGATGGCTGCAGGAGAATCCAGGGTACATGTCGGCTTCATCGCATTCGGGTATATCCAGCATCTTTCCCATCGCGATCTTTGTACAGGGCAGTGATCAGCAGACACTGTCGCTGAATCACACTCCTTACACGGTCGGCCGCAAGGTGGATCGCGATCTGGTGATTGCCGATCCGCGCGTATCGCGTGAGCACGCTTCGATCGTTTCCGAGAACGGCGAGTTTTTTGTCGTTGACCTGGGCAGCAAACACGGCACTTTCGTCAACGGCGAGAAGGTAGATCGCCACAAACTGCAGCGCAACGACCGCCTGGAATTTGGCGCGCGCGACATCGCCTATCTCATATTCCATCCGCTGCACAGTACATCGAATACGGCGCGCGAGTTTCTGAGTCAGATCTCGGGAATTCAGATTGCGCCCGAAGCGACCGATCTCGAAAAACTGACGTTGTTCATGGAAGCGGCGCGCAAGCTGAACACGATCGGCGTGCTCGATGAGATCCTGGTAACGCTGCTCGACGCGACGCTGAAGCTGACGCGCGCCGAACGCGGCTACATCTTCCTCCGCGACATTGAAGGCACATTAACCCTGGCTGCCGGGCGTAACTCGAAGGGCGAGCCGCTACTGGACGACAAAACCATATCGAGGTCGGTGCTCGAAGGGGCGTTAACAGCGAACTCCGAATACCTGGTTACCGACACGAGCCAAATGCTCGATGTGAAAGAGCGGCAAAGCATTGTTGCCTTCGATCTGCGAACTGTCATCTGCATACCGCTGCGGAAGCCGATCGTGCAGACCAGCCGCGCCGACCAACCGGCTGGTGGAGAAGTAATGGGAGCGCTCTACGTCGATTCGCGGTTTGCCTCGCGCGATATCACGAGCGTGAGCCACGACATTCTGCGGGCGATCGCGACGGAAGCCGCGCAGCTGATCGAAAACGCGCGTTTGGTGCAGGCGGAAGAAGCGGGACGCCGTTACCAGCAGGAGCTTTCGATCGCGGCGTCAATTCAGCAGCGCCTGCTGGCGGTCACACTTCCTGAAGTTCCGTTTGCGCGAGTGAACGGACGCAATCTCTCTTGTAAGGAAATCGGAGGGGATTTCTTCGAAGCCGTGAATACGCCACAAGGCCTGGCTGTGGTGCTCGCCGATGTGAGCGGCAAGGGAGTGTCGGCTGCGCTGCTGGCTTCCATCCTTCAGGGGATGGTCTACTCGCAACTGATTTCGGGCATGCCGCTGGTGGAAATCGTCGACGCCGTCAATCGCTTTTTCACCTACAAGCATATCGGCGAGAAATACGCGACCATGATTATTACGCGCCTGCGCAGCGACGGCGATCTCGAATACGTAAATTGCGGTCACGTTCCACCGGTATGGATCTGCGGCGAAGAGATTCTTCGGCCGGCTCACGGCAACCTGCCGGTGGGGCTGCTCGCGGATGCGACCTACTCGAGCGATCGTTGCCAGATGCGGCCGGGAGATCGGATGATTCTGGTGACTGACGGGGTCACCGAAGCGGAGAATGCCCGCGGAGATATGTTCGACAGCGAGCGACTGGAGCATGTGGCTGGCAAGAGTCGATCGATGGAAGATGTCTTTACCGCGGTCGCGGATTTTTGCGGAGGCACTCCGCTGAACGACGATTGCACGGTTGTGGAACTGGCCTACACGGGCAGCTAGGCTCGGCTCGATCGGGTGCCGATTTCTATGGTTTCGCGTCGGGATGAATTTCAACCGTCGACCAGGTCTTATCGGCGGCGTGACAGAGCTTCTCGAGTCCGCAATCGGCGCACTTTGGATTGCGGGCCACGCAGAGCTTCCGTCCGTGCCATATCACTTCGTGAGAAAAATCGGTCCAGCGGTTGCGGGGAATAATCCGCATTAAGTCTTCTTCAATTTTTCGCGCATCTTCCTGCCTGGTGAGTTCTAGCCGGCGCGAAATGCGGGTGACGTGGGTATCCACGACTACGCCTTCGTTCTTTTTGAACCACGTTCCGAGCACAACATTCGCGGTCTTGCGCGCGACTCCCGGAAGGCTCAGCAATTCGTCCATGGTCTGAGGCACGTTGCCGCCGAAGTCGGCGACTATCTTGCGTGCTGCACCTACCACTGATTTTGACTTGTTGCGGAAAAAGCCCGTCGAGCGGATGTCTGGTTCCAACTGCTCGGGCTCGAGCGCCGCGAAATCCTGAACGGTAGGGTACTTTTCAAACAACACCGGTGTAACCAGGTTGACGCGGACGTCGGTACACTGCGCGGAGAGAATGGTCGCTACGAGCAATTCCCATGCGTTGCGGTGGGTGAGAGCACAAGTCACTCCCGGGTAGAGCGCGTCTAGACCGGCAATGATCTGGCGAATGCGGTTGGGGGCCAGAGGGTCGTAGGAGCGGGCGCTGCTTTTTGCTGGCGCGGCTGATTTTTTGGGGAGAGATTTCCGGTGCACCAGGGGCGCGTCTGGTGTCTTGGCGTTCTTTTTGAGAGCGCTTTTTGATCGTCGAGCGCCTTCTTGCCGTCCGCTGCGGCTTGGCTGACGCGGTGTATTTCCGCGAGGCATTGATTTCCTCCTGAAACAGCGGTTTATGGTAACAAAGGCGTGGATGGGAAGTAATGCATCCCCCAATAGTAACTGCGTCTGCGATTGACGGGTCGGCAGACGGTGAGTACTCTGAAGTCGGAAGGAACTACTGTGGCCGTGAAGAGCATCAAACTCGGACAAGTGTGGCGCCGGGATGAAACCGGACAGGACCACCTTGTCACCAAGGTATATAGCGAAGTGTTTACGCAATATGCGGTCCTGCGGCCAGCGGAAGTGACCGCGCCCGATGCGCCCGTGGTAAAGGTTAAGGTCGCCAAATCGGCGGATGGCGTGACTTTGCCGGGCTTCAGTTTTACGCAAGAAGGGGCGTTCTGAGCGGATCAAGCTATCGGGACGTCCCGTGCGTTTTGTCATGCAGCATCCTGCGATCGAATGAAGCTATAGTCGAGCTCCCGAACCGATCTGAGTACTCCCGGCCGAAACTTGCTAATCGAATGATGAGCTTTCTAATGATGCGATTCCGATGACCGAGAAAATCCTCACCGTACTTTTCGTTTTCATTCATTGGCTGGTCGCGGCGACGGGGTATGCCGGCATTACGTTGCTGATGGCGATTGAGTCGGCGTGCATTCCACTTCCTTCGGAACTGATCATGCCCTTTGCCGGCTATCTCGTATCTACCGGCACTATGAAGTTGGTTTTAGCGGCGACGGCTGGCGCGATCGGATGCAATCTTGGGTCGCTGGTTGCGTATGAGGTCGGGAGCTACGGCGGGCGTCCGCTGGTGGAGCGTTATGGGCGCTGGATCCTGATAAGCCGGCGCGAAATGGACTGGGCCGATCGGTTCTTTGTTCGTTGGGGAGAGATGGCGGTGTTCATCGCGCGGTTGTTGCCTGTGATTCGGACGTTCATTGCGTTGCCGGCGGGGGTGGCGCGCATGCCTCGCGGTAAATTCCATATCTATACGTTTCTTGGATCGTGGCCGTGGTGCTTCGCGCTGGCTTACTTCGGCATGAAACTCGGAGAAAACTGGCGTTCACTCGGCAAGTACTTCCATAAATTTGACGCGGTGATTGGAGTGTTTCTGCTGGCGGGGATTGCCTGGTTTTTGTGGTCGCACTGGCAAAACCGGTTGCGCCCGGCAGAGAAGCAGAGCTGAAACTGCGCCGGTTTTGTGCTTGTATATCTTCGGTGATGGGGCCTGCTAGCCAGCGATAGGCCTGGCCAACTGCGAGGCGACCAACCTCCACTCGCCATCACGCTTCCTTAGCACGTCGAGGTAGACATACCGCACTTGAGATCGCTTCCCGTTGACTTCTACCTCGTCCGATTCCGAGCCGTGGACAACGGCGGTGTCGCCGAAGACGCGAATTTTTCGGCTTGTCGAAACAATTGAGGGATAACGAATCGCGCCGCTTCTAAAATTGTTCAGGACATCCTGCTTGGTGAAGGCCTTGCCGGCTTCGTTGTATTGCACGTAGTCATCGCCAAAGATGCGCGCCAGCACGGTCAGATCGGCGGTCATCAGCGCCTTGTCTCCGGCTTCGTGCAACGCCAGAATCTGTGCTTCGTCGTTCGAGGGCGTCGTGGTTGCAGTTCTATCTTTCGACATCATTGCTCCTTGAAACAGATCTGTCTCTCGTACGGGCGCGGCTTGCTGTGGGTCGCCAAGATGCGTTTCATTGTTAATTGGCCGGAGATAATTGCCGGGAATTTGCGCTGCTACTCGCCAGCCACTTTCTCCATCTTCCACAAATGTGTAATCTCAGGCTAGGCCCAACGCGGCTGATTATTACATGGGATTTTTCAGCTACTTCCTCTACCCGTGGGGCATTCTCCTGCAGGGACTGGCGATCGTCCACTTCATCCGGCGACGCCCGGATACTTACTGGATTTTCATCATCTTGTTTCTTGGTCCGCCGGGCGCGATTATCTACCTTCTGATTGAGGCGCTGCCTGACATTGGATTGCTCAGGCAATCGGTAAAGGTTTTCCCGCGGCACAAGCGCATTCATGAACTGGAAGCGGAGATTCGAGACAATCCGTCGGCTGGAAACTATGAGGAGCTGGGCAATCTGTACATGGATGACGGGAATTTGGCGCAAGCACGGGCCGCTTTCGACAAGGCGATCGCCGCACGCGCCGATACCCTCGATCCGTTTTATCGCCGTGGGGTGTGCGCCATTTTGCTAGGTGATGCCGCAGCGGCCTTACCTGACCTTGAACGGACGGTCAGCAAAGAGGCGGATTACGATTTCGGACGAGCCGCAGGATTGCTAGCCCACGCCTACGCGCAGACCGGACAAAAAGAAAAAGCCGAGAAGCTTTTTCGGCAGATCACGGTCACGTCGACGCTGTCGGAGACTTACCTGAATTTCGCGGCATTACTGGCTTCAGAAGGGCACAACGCGGAAGCGCGCGAATGGGCGCAGAAGGTGCTCGATAAGAAACCGACCATGCCGGGATACCTGCGGCGGCGCGAGAGGCCGTGGTTCCGGCGGGCGAATGAGATGCTGAGGAAATTGGAGGCGTGATTGCGGCAGTTGCCCAGCGAACTCGCTTTCGGGGCGCTACAATGCCCACGGGGATAGATCAGTGCGGATCATGTCGCTCAAGGTGAGACCCGTAGCTCGCGTGTTTGCCATCCTCTACGGCTTGCTGAGCCCATTTCTTGTCATCCTCATGGCGGTGTCTAAGACGGAATATCTTCGGATTCCGCTCGGAATAATCGCGCCTCCCTTGTTGTACCTAAATATCAATTTCGACATACAACACCCAACTCGTTTCTTGTCAGGCGTCCTGCTCATGCTCTTTGGGGCGGCCTGCTACGCAGTTACAGGCTGGCTAACTGGGGCAGCAGCGGTTTTGTGTTTCAATTTCATCGCGCGTCGTACAGGTGGCATTGAGGCATCGATTTTGACCGAGGAACGGCCCAATGTAGAGCTGACCGCGCAGCACCCACTGCCCGATTGATGTGCTCGACGGGTTCCTGTTCCCGCTGATGCTGGCGCCGGCAGCCAAAGTGCTATCCTTCCGTCGATGCGAATTTCCTACCTTGAATGTACCCGCTGCGGAGAGCATCTCTCCGCCGACCGGCCGCAGAATGTTTGCCCGAAAGATGGGGGAGTGCTTTTTGTCCGCTACGATCTCGCGAGCTTGAAAGGGAAGTTGCGCCCGGAAGATCTGTGGGGGCGCGTAGCCAGCATGTGGCGCTATGCCGACGTTCTGCCGGATGCTGTGCCCGTGACGCTGGGCGAGGGGTTTACGCCCATGCTTCCGAGCCGCGAGTTTGCGGGAGTTTTTATCAAGGATGAGGGGCTGAACCCCACGGGATCATTTAAAGCTCGGGGCATGTCGGCCGCGGTCACGATGGCGCGACATTATGGGCTAAAGAAGCTGGCGGTTCCATCAGCGGGAAACGCTGGGGGCGCGCTGGCGGCATACGCAGCTGCGGCGGGGATCGAAGCCTATATCTTCATGCCGAAAGACGTGCCCGTGGCGAATCGCATGGAGTGCGACTATTACGGCGCGCACCTCACGCTGGTCGACGGCCTGATCAGCGACTGTGGCCGCATGGTGGCGGAACGCAAAAGTGGCGAAGGATGGTTCGACGTTTCGACACTCAAAGAACCTTTCCGGGTGGAAGGCAAGAAGACGATGGGATATGAAGTTGCCGAGCAACTCGGATGGAAGTTGCCGCAAGGCATTGTTTATCCGACGGGCGGCGGCGTGGGCATGATTGGCATGTGGAAGGCATTCGATGAGATGGAGGCGTTGGGATGGGTCGGCAGCGAGCGTCCGAAGATGATTACGGTGCAGGCGGCGGGGTGCGCGCCGATTGTGAAGGCATGGGAGGCGGGGAAGAACGATTCCGAGATGTGGGCGGGCGCTGAGACTTTTGCTGCGGGTTTGCGCGTGCCGAAGGCGTATGGCGACTATCTGATTCTCGACATCGTGAAAAAAAGCCACGGTGCGGCGGTCGGCGCGACGGACGAAGAAATTCTGGCGGCCACGCGGCACTGGGCGAGCGTCGAGGGAGTGTTTGCCGCACCGGAGGGAGCGGCTTCGCTGGTTGCATACCAGAAGTTGCTGGCCAGCGGATTTTTTCGTGAGGGAGATACAATCGTGCTCTTCAATACGGGGTCGGCGTACAAGTATCTCGATATGATCGAAGCGCAAGAAAAGAAGATGCGTCTGGCGCCGCTGGCTGCGCGTAACATTGGCGGAATCATCGGGCCGTATTAGCAGGCCTGTTCTTTCGGTCTCTCCGTGTTATCTGGGGTTAAACTTTAGGCCGAATGGAATCTACGTTTCAGGGCGACCAGTATTTTGTTCAGCGCGAAGCGATGGTTCGCGGGCAACTGGTCGGGCGCGGCGTTAGCGATCTTCGCGTGCTCGACGCGATGCGCGGAGTGCCGCGGCACGAGTTTGTGCCGGAAAGCTTTCGGGAAGCCGCTTACGAAGATCATCCGCTGCCGATCGGCGGGGGCCAGACGATTTCGCAGCCATATATTGTGGCGGCGATGCTGGAGCGTCTTGCGCTGCAGGCTGGCGATCGCGTGCTTGAGATCGGAACTGGTTCCGGCTACGTGACGGCGCTGCTTTCTCTGCTTGCGGCGGAAGTCTATACGGTGGAGCGCCACGCGCAGCTGGCAGCGTCAGCACAGAATGTGCTGCAGCAGCTGGGATATCACAATGTAAAAATCAAGGTCGGCGATGGGCGGCTCGGTTGGCCGGAATGTGCGCCGTTTGATGGCATTCTTGTTTCTGCCGCAACGGCTGAGATGCCGCGAGCGCTGTTCGATCAGTTGCGCGAGGGCGGACGCATGATGCTGCCGGTCGGTCCGGCGAATAGCCAGGAATTGCAACTGGTGCGCAAAATCGGCGGACAGGCTGTCGTTGAGGTTCTTGAAGGTTGCCGATTTGTGCCTCTGGTGGAAGGAATCGTGGGCGGTGGTTAGCGGGCGATGCTGTTTTACAATTCGAGCGTGGGCTTTTTTCGAAATCTGAAAATCGCGCTGGAGATGATCAAGTGGGAGCACTCGATTTTTGCGCTTCCATTCGCGCTTTGTGGAGCGATGCTGGCGGCAGACGGTCTGCCGGCATGGCGGCAGCTGGCGTGGATTGTTGTGGCCATGATCTCAGCGCGCTCGGCGGCGATGGCGTTCAATCGACTGGCCGACGCTTCGATCGATGCTGCGAATCCGCGGACGGCGACGCGCGCTTTGCCGGTTGGACAACTAACGCCTGCATTCGTAAGCACATTTGTTTTGGCGTCATGCGGAATTTTTGTGCTGGCGGCCTGGCAGTTGAACCGGTTGGCGCTGATGCTGTCGCCGGTGGCGTTGGCGGTGGTGCTTCTGTATTCCTATACCAAGCGATTCACGCGCTGGTCCCATCTGTTTCTTGGATTCGCTCTAGGTATTGCGCCGGCGGCGGCGTGGATCGCGGTACGCGGCTCGCTTGATCCGCGAATACTGTTGCTGACGGCGGCTGTGACGTTTTGGGTAGGCGGATTCGACGTGATCTACGCGTGCCAGGATCACGAATACGACAGCAGTCACGGTTTGCACTCAGTGCCGCGCTATTTCGGAATCCGATATGCGCTGGCGGTCGCCCGTTTGTTTCACATTGTGATGCTCGGGCTGCTGGTCGCTTTGATTGTCACTTTCGGATTGGGAAAGCTAGCGATCGCCGGGGTCGTGGTCGTTGCGGCTTTGCTCGCCTATGAACACGCGCTGGTTCGTCATGATGATTTGAGCAAGCTGAACGCGGCATTCTTCACCATGAACGGAGTGATTTCGGTGGTGTTCTTTTTATTTGTGGCGGGGGATTTGATGGTGCGGCGCGGGTGAACTTTGGCGGAAGTCTCCCCACCCAGGTTAGCGTCCAAAGAACGGACGCGAACCTGGGGCACCGGGCACCAAGTCTTCTTCAGGTCTAGTCAACATCACTTGCCGATGTGATCCCCAGCAGGCTGGGTTATTATTAAACGGATGCTGAACGCTCACCCATTTCAGGCCGACGACTCGCGGTTGCTCCCTATCAAAGATAAAGTCCTCGCTGGTGAGCGCCTGAACGAAGCCGATGCGCTTGTTCTTTATGGGACGGGCGACATTCTGGCGGTGGGATGGCTGGCGAACTGGGTTCGTGAGCGGATGCATGGCGACACGGCTTACTTCAACGTAAATCGTCACATCAATCCGACGAATGTTTGTGTGGCGGCTTGCCGGTTGTGTGCGTTTGGACGGAAGAAAGATGCTCCGGGCGCTTACACGATGGCGCTCGAAGAGGCTTTCGCGACGGCTGCTTCGGGGTATACGGAGGCGATCACCGAGTTCCACATTGTAGGCGGACTGCATCCGGATTTGCCGTTTCAATATTTTCTTGACCTGGTTTCGGGATTGAAAGAGCGCTTTCCGCAAGTGCACATGAAAGCGTTCACGATGGTCGAGGTCGCTTACCTGGCGAAGCGGGCGAAGCTGACGATCGGCGAGACGCTGGTAAAGATGAAGGAAGCGGGCGTGGATTCGCTGCCCGGCGGCGGGGCGGAGATTTTCTCGGACCGGGTGCGGCACATTATCTGCGATCACAAAATTGACGGCGATCAATGGCTCGATACGGCGCGCCTAGCGCACCAGATTGGCCTGAAATCGAATGCGACGATGCTCTACGGTCATATTGAAAATGACGAAGACCGGGTCGATCATCTGCTCAAGCTGCGCGCGTTGCAGGACGAGACGGGCGGCTTCCAGACGTTTATTCCACTGGCGTTTCATCCTGCGAACACCCCTCTGCAACATCTTTTTACGACGACCGGCATGGATGACATCAGGCAGATTGCTGTGAGTCGGCTGGTACTCGACAATTTCCCGCACATCAAATCTTATTGGCAGATGGTGACGCCAAAGATTGCGCAGATTTCGCTGCGCTTTGGAGCGGATGATATTGACGGGACAGTGGTCGAGGAGAAAATCTATCATGATGCGGGAGCGACCACTCCGCAGGGTTTGCGACGTCACGATCTGGTGCGGCTGATCACCGAAGCAGGACGCGAACCGGTCGAGCGCGACACGCTTTATCGTCCGGTGACGCGGACGGAGACTTCGTTTACTGTGTCGGTGTAGGGACAGTTCTCGGTTCCCGGTTCTCAGAAAAGGTAAAACCCCAGAAAAACCTCAGAAGTGGGAACTTTTTTCCAGCGGGCACATCTAATCGGCCATGGCTCAGGAGCAAACAGCGGTTTTTGGTGGCGGATGTTTCTGGTGCATTGAGGCCGTTTTTCAGCGTCTAACGGGCGTTCGCCATGTGGAGTCGGGGTACATGGGAGGACGCGAGGATCAGGCAACGTATCAGCAGGTGTGCAATGGCGATACGGGGCATGTTGAGGTCGTGCGGGTCACCTTCGATCCTGATCAGATCAGCTATCGCGAGTTGCTGGACGTATTCTTCTCCGTACACGATCCGACGACGCTCGACCGGCAGGGAAATGATACCGGCGAGCAGTATCGGTCGGTGATCTTCTACACCAACGAAGAGCAGCAGAGGATTGCTGAAGACGTCATTGCCGAGATGACGGCCGCGAAGGTGTTTCCGGAACCGATTGTGACTGCTGTCGAGCCCGCCGAGGAATTCCACGTGGCGGAAGGCTACCATCAGAATTACTACAATGAAAACTCACGCCAGCCTTATTGCATGTTCGTGATTTCTCCGAAGCTGGCGAAGTTGGAAAAGAAATTTGCCGAAAAACTGAGAGCGTAGGGCGGCACCTGCGCTCGGCGGAGTGCGGCGGATTTATGCTGCGGTATCGTGTCCAGCGGGCGCAGGTTCGGCGCGTTCTTCCAGCAAAAGGCGGCGCAGGGTGCGGAGATCGTTGAGCAGGCGGCCGCTGGTCTTGAGATGATGTTCCAGTTTGTCTAATTTGAACTTGACGATTTGCAGAGCCTGAACGCGGCGGTCGAGCCCGGACTTTGTGCCGGCTACGAGATCGGCCGCGATCTCGGTCTTGGCTTCGGCGATCGCCTCGGCGAGGAGTCGAATGTATTGCTGGGCGTTCTCAACACTGTCAAACGGCGTTTCGGGAGCGTTCACAATTTCCTTAGCCAGAGCAAAAGTGTAGTGGACAGCGGCATTTTGCAAATGCTGATGAACACTACGTTGGGAGGATGATACCGCTTGTATTGGCGGGTTACAAGCGAATCTGACGGTCACAGGGCGAGGCGGGGACGGTCGGTCGCAAAGCTGCTATTTGGGCGGCGGGGGCCCCTGAACGACTTCCACCAGATCCTCGGGACGGATCCATTTCGCGAAAGCGACTCGCACCTGTTCCGCGGTGAGCGACTGATAGCGTGCGGCGGCGCGAACTGGTTCGTCGAGGGGCAATCCAATGAGTGCGCGGGCGAGCAGGCCATCGGCGATCTGTGATTCGCTGGATTCACTCAAAGGAATCTGGCGGAGGAGCAAGGCTCGAGCCTGCTGCATTTCTCCCTGAGTGGGTGGCGTTGTCTGCATTGCGGTCAAATCCTGCTTGATGAGTGCGCGAGCTTTTGGGACATTCACGGGATCGGCGCCGTAGTCGATGCTGAAGCTGGTGCGGGTACGCCCGGCATCGAGCGATTCGTCGACGTTATAGACGTAGCCGGTCTTTTCCCGCAAATCGCGATAAAGCCGCGTCGCGTAGAACCCGCCTCCTAGAATGTGATTAGCAAGTTGCAGCGGATAATAATCTGCGCTGAAGCGATTCATGGGCAGTTCTTCGGAGAGGGTGACTTCATCCTGAACGCGAGTAGGATCGGGAACCTGGCTGGCGGCCGGTTTGTTGCGCGGCACTGGAGGCAGATCCAATGGGGGAGTCTGGGCCTCGGATTTCCATGATCCGAAATAAAGCATGATTTCCTTCTTCGCGTCTTCAGGAGAGATATCACCAATCACCACGATGCGGGTGAGGTCAGGACGAAACGTCTTGTGGTAGTAATTCTGCACCTCCTGCAGCGTTAGCCCGGAGATTTCCTGTGGAGTTGGCTGGCGCAATGCGGGATCGCCTGCCGGCAAGAGTCCTTTCAGCAGGACGCGATTCGCCCGGTAATCGGGAGTCTGCAAAAGTCCAGCTACCGATTGAGCCGTTTGTTGCTGCACGACCTCGAATGCGGCTGAGGGTAAGGCTGGATTCAGCTCGTTCTGGGCGAGAAGTTGCAAGCCGCGATCGAAAAAAGGTTTGAGAACTTGCAACTCGAAACTGGCGCCAGCACTCTCGTTGGCGGCAATGTCGTCCAGCGCCTTCTGGAACGCAAGCCGGTCAAGGGTAGTGGTGCCGTAGGAGAACAAACCATCAAGTACGCTCGCTACGCCTTCCTGGCCGTGGGGAACCTCGAGCGCGGGTTCTTGCCGTATTTGGCCGGTGACGGTGATGGTTGGGGTAAGAGATTCGGTTTCCACGATCAATTGAATGCCGTTGGGCAAAGTACTTACGACCGGATGGAGATTCCACTCAGGAATACGGACGTTCTCGGTGAGGGATTCTGCCCAGGGCGGCAATGCAACTGACTTTGTGGGAGTCGGCGCGACCTTTTCAGCGCCGCCGAACCCTTTGCTGGATACCGCCTGGCCCGAGGACTGAGGGACGAGAGTGGCCACGATGGCGGTCTGCTTCACCAGATATTGCCTGGCAACGCGGTTCACATCCTGGACGGTAACGCTCTGAATAGCGTCGGTATCCTGCTCAGGTGAAGTGCGCCCTTCGACTGCGAGCGCTTGTGACCATAGCGAGGCCAGGCCGGGGATTGAGTTGCGCTCGAAATCAAACGAAGCGACTTCGCTGCGCTTGGCGGCCTCGACCAGATCGGGAGGAACTCCATGGGTGGCGTAGTCGTCGATCACCGCTAGGAGAGTCTGCTCGATGATTTCCGGTTTCTGGGTTGTGGGGATGACAGCGTAGGCGAGGACGGCGGACGCTTGGCGGTAAGTCTCGCCGACTTCGAATCCGGCGTCCAGAGCTTTACCAGCGGGCACGAGTCCATAGATGGCCGCACGCTGACTGGCGAGAACGTCGCTAAGTACACGGGTAGCCGCATAATCAGGGCTGTCGGTGCCGGGCATGCGGTAGGCGACGGCGACGATGGTGTAAGGGTAATCGCTCGGGAGCGTGAAACGGTCGGCTTTTACCGGCTGCAAGTTAATTTGCGCTCGTTGGGGAATCGTCTTCGCCGGAATATCGCCGTAAAGTTGCTTGATCGTTGCGAGTGTTTTCGTTGGATCGACATGTCCGGAAATTACGAGGATGGCGTTGTTGGGCGCATACCACTTTTCCTCGAAGCTCTTCAGCATCGCACCCGTTGTGAGGTCGAAAGAAGGCCGTGTGCCGAGGGAGTCATGCTCATAGGGCGTGCCCGCGAACATGTCGTGGTTCATGCGCACGAGAAAGTTGTAAGTTGGATTGGAGAGATCACGGGAAACTTCTTGCTCGATGGCCCCGCGTTCTTGTGCCCATTGCGTCTGCGTGTCGGCGATGTTGCGCATGCAGTCGGCATCGGCATGCAAAGCGATATCGAGATCCTGCGATGGGACAGTTTCGAAATACTGAGTAATGTTCTGCTGGGTGTCGGCGTCGTTGTCGCCGCCCAATTGGGCGAAGATCGCGGCGATCTGATCACCGGAAAGATCAGAGCAGCCGCGAAACGCCATGTGCTCCTGCGCGTGTGCCATGCCGGGAAAGCCCTCGGGGGTCTCATTGCCGCCGACCAGGTAGTTTTCCTCGACCGTCACTACGGGAGCGAGGTCATTGCGCACGATCACTACACGCAGGCCGTTGGGTAGCGTGTAGCGCGTCACGTCAGACGGAGGAACCTTGGGCAGGTCCTGTGCCGCAGAGAGAGTGGCGGCGAGGCATAAGCACGAGAGAAGAATGTATCGTCGGAGCTTTTCGCAGGTCATCACTGCTATTGGACTATAAAAGATGGACTTGCGGTTGCCGGAGAGTCAGAATAGAGCCCAATCGTGGAGGCACGCCCGACGGCGCGCGATTGTCAGACCGAGTCACGATCGTCGGCGGAACTCTTCGCACGTATTTTCTTGCGCAGGCAGCTTTCACCGGGATTGGTTGCCATCACTCCGAAGTCATCTTTCACACCGAGTTTCACCTTTCACACCGAGTTTCACCCGATAAATAGTGCGTTCGAGCTAGGTAACGGCGGCCCGCATCTACAGTCATTGCCTGATCCGAAGGTCAGGGAGTGCTGTTGATTCCCCGTTCTGGCATCGAAACCCGGTCGATGCCCATCGAAGTAGTTAGAAGAGTTTTAAGAGGGGGGTAGAAAAATGGCGGACATTACTTATCAGCCTGAAACCCGTACCAGTTTCCAAGGGAGCAACCTGGACTGGAGCGCGATTTGGGCTGGATTATTTACATTTATCTCGATCTGGTCGGTGTTTGGTCTTCTGGGCTATGCGATCTTTGCCAGCGCCGCGGCGCAGCCGATGCGAGGCGCGAGTATCGGCGTGGGAATCTGGGCGGTCATTCTGATGATCGTCGCCATGTATATCGCAGGGCGCGCCACAGGAAGACTGGCGGGACTGGACGGGCGGTCTGATGCGCTGATTCATGGTTTAGTGATGTTCGGTCTTTCGGTGAGTGCGGTGCTGGTGCTGACAATGTCAGGCAGGTTGCTATTCATCAGCCTCCTTTCAGCGAACAGATTTGTCGGCGCGAATCTGCCGGGCATTTTGGGTCATTCGGGATGGTTTGCGTTCTTCGCACTGTTCCTCGGATGGTTAGCGGCCATGGGCGGCGCCGTGTCGGGTGTTAAACCGAAGGCGGCACTGCCAAGCAACGTCAGGGATATGCGGCCGGCAGCGTAATCTCCAGCAGCGTCATTTATGGCGTCTTGAATCTATGGCGTCTTGGCGGGCGATCGAGCATTTGCAAGAACCCGAATCCGGAAATCAATACGCGCAAAAGCGATGGTTTCCGGACGCGGGGCTGATGTCAACGGGACGAGTGTTTGGAGTCTATTTTGCGGTCTTGACTTCGCCCGACATTTCCAAGTCCACCGTGACCACCGGCTGCACCTTCAGCAGAAAACTGCTCGGGTCCTTGATCCCCCACTGCACATACGGGACCTCGAACGTGCTCGTCCCTTTCCAGTGATCTCCGCTGAGTTCGGCGTGAACCCGCGCGGTGAGATTGTGATCGGCACCGTGAATGGAGAAAATGCCCTTTACGCTGACGTCTGAGGCACCGGCCGCGGCGACATTACCCTGAATTTGCGTTGGCCGGAAGCTTACTTCGGGATATTGTGTGGTCTGCAGAATTTCCTTGTGCATGCGTTTGTCGCGCATGCCGTTTCCGCTCTCACCGCTCGACGCATAAACGACAATCTCGCCGCTAGCCTTGCCAGTGTTGGGATCGAATTGCAGGCTTCCGCTTTTGAGCGTGAACGTGCCGTGCACGGTGTGCAGCGTGCTGTCGACGACAAAGTGCACTTGCGATCGCGACGGATCGAGGGTCAGCACGATTGCAGACGATGCCACGGGAATTCGCGACGACTGAGTCGATGACGGAACTCGTGGCGGTGGCGCGGCGGAGAGAAACAGGGCGAGGCCGAGGACCAGCAACGTTCCGACGGTGAGAGATCTAGTACCCGAAGCCCGCATCTTCCTCCGTGACCTTATTAATATTAATGACCATGTCTCGAATCATGCCCCGTTGAGATGCGTGCGGGGCGGCGCACCATTCCCGGCGATCTGCGTGAGGATTTATGGTGGGATGCCCGCGCGGTTTGGATTGGATGTACCAGATCGACCGCAATCCGAGAAGAGCGCAGGGAAGGTCATCCAATGAAGTTGAATGCTATCACCAAGACATCAGTGTGAAGCGGTATGAAGAGCCACGCCGTTTCGGTGCTGGCGAAGCCGACTCCGGAAAATTAAGATAAGGGGATCATGGAATAGAAAGGCGAGACAGGATGACTCCCCCAGCCGCAGCGAACTCTATGGAGCACGGGATTTCTAGCCAGCCTCTGATAAATGAAGAATTGCGCAAGATCGATGCCTACTGGCGCGCGGCCAATTACCTTTCGGTCGGGCAGATTTATCTGTACGCCAATCCGCTGCTTCGTGAGCCACTGAAAATTGAACACATCAAGCCCCGGCTGCTGGGGCACTTTGGAACCACGCCCGGCCTAAACTTCGTCTACGTGCATTTCAATCGAATCATCAAGAAATATGATTTGAATGCAATTTATGTTGCCGGCCCCGGCCACGGCGGTCCCGGAATGGTGGCCAACACCTACCTCGAGGGAACTTACAGCGAGTTTTATCCGAACATCACTCAGAACGAAGAGGGGCTGCAGAAGCTATTCAAGCAGTTTTCATTTCCCGGGGGGATTCCGAGTCATGCTGCTCCTGAGACGCCGGGCTCGATCCACGAAGGTGGGGAACTTGGCTACTCCATCATGCACGCTTGCGGAGCGGTATTCGACAATCCTGATCTGCTCGTATGCTGCGTTGTGGGAGACGGCGAGTCGGAAACGGGGCCGCTAGCCACCAGCTGGCATGGCAACAAATTTCTGAATCCGGCGCGCGATGGCGCGGTGTTGCCGATTCTTCATCTCAATGGATATAAGATCGCGAATCCCACGGTGCTTGCGCGTATGGATGACGAGGATCTCACGCATTTCTTCGTCGGCCACGGTTGGAGGCCCTATTTTGTAGAGGGACATGAGCCCGAAGCGATGCATCAGTTGATGGCCGCAACGCTCGACGCCGTCGTGAGCGAGATTCGGACGATTCAAGACTCGGCTCGGCGAAGCGGTTCTGAAAACGGCAAAGATTCCATCTTGTCGGCGTGGCCCATGATCGTCCTGCGGAGCCCTAAAGGTTGGACAGGACCAAAGATGGTCGACGGAAAGCCGGTTGAGGGCACGTGGCGCGCCCATCAGGTGCCGGTGGCGGATCTCCAGTCAAAACCGGCACACCTGAAAATTCTCGAAGAATGGATGAAGAGCTACCGGCCGGAAGAATTATTCGATGAAAACGGGAAGTTTATTTCAGAGCTCGCGGAACTCGCTCCGAAAGGCGATCGACGGATGGGAGCGAATCCGCATGCCAACGGCGGCTTGCTGCTGCGCGATCTGATCATGCCGGACTTCCGCGATTATGCCGTCAAAGTTCCGAAGCCCGGTACCGAGAATGCCGAGGCTACGCGCATTCTTGGCGGATTCTTGCGCGATGTGATGAAGCTGAATGCGGACGCGAGGAACTTCCGCGTCTTCGGGCCCGACGAGACCGCATCGAACCGTCTGGAAGCTCTGTATGACGTTACCGACAAGCTCTGGATGGAACCGATCCTTCCCGTGGACGAACATTTGTCCCAAGGCGGGCGTGTTCTCGAAATGCTCAGCGAGCACATGTGCCAGGGCTGGCTCGAAGGCTATTTACTCACCGGACGCCACGGTTTCTTCTCCTGCTACGAAGCGTTTATCCACATTATCGACTCGATGTTCAACCAGCACGCTAAGTGGTTGAAAGTGACGCGGAAAATCGAGTGGCGTCGCCCGATCGCTTCGCTCAATTACCTGCTCACTTCGCACGTATGGCGGCAGGACCACAACGGATTCACGCATCAGGACCCCGGTTTCATCGATCACGTGATCAACAAGAAGGCCGACATTGTTCGCGTCTATCTTCCGCCCGACGCCAACTGCTTGTTGTCTGTTGCCGATCATTGTCTGCGGAGCCGTCATTACGTGAACGTGATCGTCGCCGGCAAGCAGCCGGCGCTGCAATATCTCGATATGGAGTCGGCCATCGAACACTGCACCACCGGCATCGGCATATGGGAGTGGGCAAGCACGGATAAAGGAGTCGAGCCCGATGTCGTGATGGCATGCGCGGGAGATATCCCGACGCTTGAAACCCTGGCTGCCGTCGACCTGTTGCGGCAGCATTTTCCCGACATCAAAATTCGAGTGGTGAATGTGGTCGATCTAATGACCATACAGCCCTCGAGTGAACATCCGCATGGCCTGTCGGATGTCGACTTCGACTCGATGTTCACTGTGGATAAGCCAGTGATCTTCGCCTATCACGGATATCCGTGGCTGATTCACCGGCTTACGTACCGCCGGCATAATCACGACAATATGCATGTGCGCGGCTATAAAGAAGAGGGAACGACCACCACGCCTTTCGACATGACGGTGTTGAACGATCTGGATCGCTTTCACTTGGCTGGCGACGTTGTCGACCGCGTTCCCAGACTGCAGAGCGTGGGCGGCCACTTCAAGCAGTTGCTGCGCAACAAACTCGTCGAGCACCGCCAATACATTTATGAGCACGGAGACGATATGCCGGAAATCCGGGACTGGACGTGGCCTTACTGATGAACGTTCTGGTTCTTAACTCCGGGTCCAGCAGCCAGAAGAGTTGTCTCTACGAGATTGGAGATAAGCTCCCGGACGATCCGCCCTCTTGCGCATGGGAAGGGAAGATCGAGTGGGCGGACGGCAAGGCTGAGTATTCGGTCAAGAATGCCCGCGGAGTTTCGCACAAGGGCGCAACCTCGGTGGCCGATCGAGGCGAGGCGATTCGCCACCTGCTGCAGCGTTTGTGGAGCGGCGAGACCCAGGCGATTGCGGGCTTCGCGGACATCGATGTTGTGGGACACCGGGTTGTCCATGGCGGGCCGAATTATTTCGAGCCTGCGGTCGTCACCGCTGAGGTCAAGGCGGCGATCAAAAGTGTTTCGGTTTTCGCGCCACTTCATAACCGCGCCGAACTCGAAGGCATGGAGACGATTTCGAAGCTGCTGGGTCCGGTGTTGCAGGTTGCGGTTTTCGACACGGGTTTTCATCGTTCCATGCCATTGCCGGCCGCTACATACCCCGGTCCTTATGAATGGTTTGAGCAGGGAATTCGCCGCTACGGATTTCACGGCATCAATCACCAATATTGCGCCGAGCGCGCGGCGCAGCTACTCGGCAGGGAACTGCATGCTTTGAAGCTGGTGACGTGCCACCTCGGGAACGGCTGCTCCCTGGCCGCGATTCGCGAAGGGCGAAGCGTGGATACGACCATGGGCTTCACTCCGCTCGAGGGGCTGATGATGGGCACGCGCTCCGGATCGATCGATCCCGGAATTCTGACCTACCTGATACGGCAGAGACAGTTCTCGGCTCCGAAACTCGACGACACGCTGAATCAAAAGTCGGGATTGCTGGGTATATCGGGAGTTTCCAGTGATATGCGGGAAGTTCTTGCTGCCAGCAAGAATGGTGACAAGCCCGCGAAGATGGGGCGAGCCAAACTGGCGCTCGAAATGTATATACACCGCTTGCGATCGGGAATCGGCGCGATGACGGCGGTCCTGGCTGGAGTGGATGGTCTTGTTTTTACCGCTGGGGTCGGCGAGAATTCTCCCGAAGTTCGCGCCGCCGTGTGCGACAATCTTGGGTTTCTGGGCGTAAAGTTAGACGCTGAGAAGAATAGACAGATTTTCTCGGACGCCGATATAGCAGCTCAAGATTCAAGGGTCCGCGTTTTTGTGATTCATGCCCAAGAAGACTGGATGATCGCACGGGCGTGCTGGCACCTTGCGAAAAGCGCCCAACCGACCGCCAATGTGGATTCATTGCGCCTCAGTTAGGCGACGAAGGCATCCGCTCTCTAACCCGGTCTGTGAATTTCGGTTACAGCCACGTGTGACGTGAATCACAGAACATCCATCCCGAAACGGTTCAATATTACTCAGTTCAGTGATGTATTTCTCAATGGTTGGGTTAAACAAACTCGAATGGAGCTCGAAGATGAAGAAAATCAGCACCCAGTTGTTGACAATTGCAGCAGCGGCTATCGTTGTTTTCGGACTGTCGCTCTCTGCCCATGCCCAAAACGGCGAGGCGCTCTACAAGTCAAAGTGTGCCATGTGTCACGGCGCGGACGGGAAGAAGCTGGCTAGCCATGACCTGAGCGGTGCGGACGTGCAGAAACTGTCGAACGCGGATCTGGCGGGGGTCATCACCAATGGCAAGCCGCCCAGGATGCCAGCCTATAAATCTTTGAAGCCGGAAGACGTAAAAGACCTGGTGGCATATATCCGTACGTTGAAGAAATAGTCCTGGCTAATTTTCCTCCACAAGAACCAGGGAGATTGTCCAGCGCGACGTTGATCGAGTGGCCACGCGTGAAGTGTGTCCAGGGAGCGACGTCTTAGAAAATAAAGAGGAGCACGGTTTCTAATGACTTTGCACGAACGCTTTCGAGACTGGTTGCAACCGATCTATTTTCTTGGGCAGAATCCCATCACGCTTACCGGCGCCGTGATTACTACGAGCACGGCGCTCACGACCATTGCGTTCTGGTTTTATGATTTCATTCTCCCCGGCCCGCCACATCCTTACGTTGGCCTTCTCGTTTATCTGATTCTCCCCGGTGTTTTTGTTTTTGGCCTCCTGTTGATTCCAATTGGCGTCTGGTTCCGGCGGCGGAGCCTGCGCGCGAGTGGTGAGTTGCCGGCGACTTTTCCTGCAATCGATCTAGGACTGCCGGTGGTCCGGCGAACGTTGGAATACGTCGCAGTCGCGACCATGCTCAATCTTCTCATCGTGGGCACGGCGTCTTACCGTGGCGTGGAGTACATGGATTCGACGACCTTCTGCGGCAAGACTTGCCACACCGTAATGGATCCGGAGTACACCGCCTATCAAAACTCTCCGCACTCGCGCGTGGCGTGTGTTGAATGCCACATCGGGCCCGGAGCTGGGTGGTTTGTACGTTCGAAGCTTTCCGGTCTGCGCCAGGTTTTCGCCGTTACTTTCCACACCTATTCGCGGCCGATTCCTTCGCCAGTCAAATACCTTCGCCCGGCCCGCGAGACCTGCGAACAGTGTCACTGGCCGCAGCGCTTTACGGGCGACAAATTCCTCGTCAATACCAGCTATAAGGACGACGAGAAAAACACTCCGCAGACCGATGTCCTTCTCCTGAAAGTTGGTGGCCGCACATGGCAAGGTTCTGTCGGCATACACGGGCACCACCTCGCTGATAACGCGCGCATCCGATACGTTTCAATCGATGCCGAGAGGCAGGTAATCCCGGTGGTTGATTACACCGACGATCAGAGCAAGACGACTGAATTTGTTTCCAGTGACATCAAGGCGACTAAAGAGCAGTTGGATAAAGGCGAGCATCGCGTGATGGATTGCGTCGATTGCCACAATCGTCCTACCCATGCCTTCGACCTGCCTGAGAATGCGGTCGACAAGCAGATGTCGCTTGGGCGCATCAGCCCGGAGCTGCCCTACATCAAGAAAGAAGCGGTGGAGGTGCTGAAAGTCGATTATCCCGCGCGCGACGTGGCGGAGACTCGCATCAAGGAGGCACTCAACGACTTCTATCGCACCAGTTATCCGCAGATTTACGAGACGCGGCGCCCACTGGTGGAGCAAGCTGGCCAGGAAGTGGCCAACATCTACCTGCGAAACATTTTTCCGGACATGCGAGTGACCTGGGGCGTTCACCCAAACAACCTGGGCCACAACGATTCGCCGGGCTGTTTCCGTTGCCATGACGGCAGTCATACCAGTGCCGGTGGCCAGACGATTACCAACGACTGTTCCGCGTGCCATGAAGTTCTGGCCGCGGGTGAAGAACACCCGAAGGTGCTGACCGACCTCGGATTGAAGTAATCAGGAGGACCGCGAGCGTGCCGCAGAGGACGCCAAGCAAAAATACCTTCAAACGATTCGATTTCGCTGTTGTGGTTCTGATATTTTCAGTCTTTATTTTCTTATTCTCTACGCTTTTCTCAGTACAGCTTCAAGCGCAACCGAAATCGTCACATCCGCTGAAACAGGATGAAAGTTGCCTTGCCTGCCACGGCACGGCCGGAATGAAGTCTGACAGTGGCAAAAATATCTCCGTTGACCCCACTCGTCATGTGGAGAGCGTCCACGGCATTCTCGGCTGCACCGATTGCCATACGGACATCAAGGACTTTCCACATCCTGCCAAGAGGATAAAAGTTCAGTGCTCGACCTGCCACGCGGACGAAGCTACTCAAGCTCCTGCCAGCGTTCACGGAGCCGTCGACGTAACCTGCGCATCCTGCCATGGGGATCCGCACGAAGTTGCCGCCCCGGCGAAACTGGTTCCGGAAAAATGCGCGCAGTGCCATGCCGATGAACTGAAACAACTTCACCAGAGCATCCACGGGCAAGCGGCCGCGGCGGGTGATCCGGATGCACCGAACTGTATTTCCTGCCACGGACCTGTGCATCAGATTCAGTCTTCGAGCGATCCGACGTCGCGGGTGGCCAAGAAGAATCTGCCGGACACATGCGCCGCGTGTCATAGCAACCCGCAATTTCTTTCGCGGCACAAAATTCCATTCGCACATCCGGTCGAACTCTATCGTCAAAGCGTGCATGGACGCGCTGTTGCCGATGGCGACGGAGCGGCCGCGACTTGCTCGGATTGTCACGGAAGCCATGACATACTGCCGTCCAGGGACACCCATTCCAAGGTCAACCACTGGAATATCCCCACGACCTGCGGGCAGTGCCATAAAGATATTGCGAAGACCTACCTTGAAAGCGTGCACGGGCAAGCCATGAAGGACAGCGTGGCCGATGCTCCCGTGTGCACGGACTGCCACGGCGAGCACATGATACTCGCGCCGAAGAATCAGGAATCGCTGGTCAGCGCATCCCGCGTTTCAATGGCAACATGCGGACGATGCCACAACGATGAACGTTTGGTGTTGCGCTACAATCTGCCCGCCAACCGCGTTCCATCGTACGCCGACAGCTACCATGGTCTCGCCTCGCGCGGCGGATCGCAGAGTGTGGCGAACTGCGCTTCGTGCCACGGCGTGCATAACATCTTCCGCTCATCCGACCCACGTTCGACCGTAAATCCCGCGAATCTGCCCAAGACCTGCGGAAACTGTCACGCTGGAGCCGGCGAACATTTCGCCATCGGCCCGGTACACGTGCAGACTTCAACTGGTCCCGCGTCTCCGGTGGTGAAATGGATCCGCTGGATGTATTGGTTGCTGATCCCAATGACGCTGGGCTTCATGGTCACGCACAACGTGATCGACTTCCTGTCGAAGCTCATACGGCGGCGCCCACGGCACGAAACCGGCGCTCAAGTGATGAGGATGAATCGCAACTTCCGCATCGCGCACTGGGGCATCATCGTGAGCTTCCCCACGCTAGTTTTTACAGGCTTCGCGCTCAAGTTTCCAGAGTCATGGTGGGCACGCCCGTTATTGCTGTGGGAGGGTCACCTGGCATTCCGTGGAGCAGTCCATCGGACTGCGGCGGTCGTACTCATTGCGTCTACGATCTATCACGTGATCCACCTCGCAACCAACCGCCGCGACCGCCTGTTCCTGAAGGCGATGCTGCCTGACTTTAAAGATGCCACAGATCTGCTGCAGGTCTTTACCTACAATCTGGGGATCACCAAGAAGGAACCGCAGTTTGCTAAGTTCAACTACGCGGAGAAGGTGGAATACTGGGCGTTTATGTGGGGCACGCTGGTGATGTCGGTGTCGGGACTCTTGCTCTGGTTCACCAACTTCACGTTGCGCCACTTCCCCAAATGGGTGTCAGACGCGGCCACGGCGATTCATTATTACGAGGCGTTGCTGGCGACCTTTGCCATTCTGTTATGGCACTTCTACATGGTCATGTTCGACCCGCTCGTCTATCCGATGGATACGGCCTGGATCAATGGCAAAGCCTCAGCCGATCATTACAGTCATTCTCGTCCGGCATATTTGCGCGCCTTGGCCCGAGCACATCTGATTGAGATGCCGGTTGAGCACGACGAGGACGCAGACGACGATGGGCCAGCGGACGTTCCGGGAGATACGCCGCCGGATAAGAATTAGGAGCAGGCGATAAGAGCCACGGGCGTGAGTCCGGCGGCTATAGCAAAATAGATTGATGGGCAGCGTAAGAATCGATAAGTGGCTGTGGGCAGCCAGATTCTTCAAGGCGCGATCTCTGGCGGCTCGAGCCTGTGAACTGGGCCGCGTTCAATCCAACTCCCAACCCGCCAAGCCTGCCCGCGAGGTGCGCATCGGAGACATGTTGCGCGTGACCAATGATGGCAGTGATTTCGAGGTCGTGGTACTGCTTCTCAGGGAGGTACGCGGCCCAGCTTCTGTCGCGCAGACTCTTTATCGCGAGACGGAAGCGAGCCGCGAACTGCGCTCTAGAGTGGCCGCCGAACGTAAGGCGGCGAAGCAGTTTGAAGAACTGCCCGCAGGCAGACCATCCAAGCGTGATCGTCGGAAAATCATACAGTTCCGCGAAAGAATATAGGTAGTAGCCCGGGACGTCCGACTGGAAGGAACTTTGCGCGGATGAAACTGTCCTGCAAAAGAAAAGGGCCGGTGGAGGATGACCGGCCCTGACGAGTGCCTATTCGCGATCCAACCACTCTACGCGGTGATAAGCGATTCCAAAGCGACGCGGTCGGGAATCACAATTGTCGATCCGGTTTGCTGGATGATGCGTTGCTTCTTGAACCCTGCGAGCAGGCGGCTGACGGTTTCGCGGGATGAACCGATCATCTGTCCAATCTCTTCGTGGGTCAAAGCCAGCTTCACCTGGCTGGGATTTCTGGATTTGGTGTTCTGGTCGAGCCAACCCATCAGCAGCCGGGCGAGTTTTTCGCTGGCGGAATCGGAGAGGATAAGATCGCGAATTTCGCGGCAAGTGGAGGCGTAATCCTGGCTGATGTGCTGCGTGACCCACAGGGCGAGCTCACCATGGATGCGCATCAGCCGGAGCAAATCGGTCTGGCGAACGAAACTGATCTCAGCGGGTTCCTGGGTTTCAGCCGTCGCTTCATACTGTCGTCCCGAAACCACCGCGGCGACGCCCAATGGGCAACCAACATCGACAATGCGCAAAATCAGGGTTCGACCGTCGCTGCCGCAGATAGAAAGCTTCACACGGCCACGACGTACGATGAAGACTCCGCGCGGCGTTTGTCCCTCGGCAAATAGAACTGCTCCAGTCGGATAGCTGGTGGTGAGGGCTGCTTGCTCCAGCGCATCGGCTACGGCTGGGGGAAGATCGCAAAACGTCTTGTCTGTGGGCGCCATTTTCTGGGCATTGTTTACGATTTGTGTGGCCATTGATTGCCTCCGCTCAGTTGTACTTTGGCAAGTGCTTGGCCAATCTTGGGAATCGGTGCGAGACATCAAGGTTATCTGCTAAGTGCAACAAACTAAGGGATGTGCGTTTAGAACAGGAATGGCCGTTGCAACTGCGGGTCGCCAGACTCGTGCTCAGAGCTGCGTGCTTTCCCACAGCAATGTGTGATCCCCATCACCAACTCGTTGGTTATATGACCAAAGGTATGATCAGCGGGCCGCTGGTTCTTGGCCAGACCCGATATTTAGCCCAATGTCTTATGGATGGTGTTCAACAACGAAGTTCGGTTAAAGGGTTTTTCTAGAAGAGTGATGCCGCGCGTGAGCATCTCGCGCTCAGCGATCAGCTCTCCGGTATAGCCCGACATGAAAATGACTTTCAAATTCTGATGAGAGACGCTCAAGCGCTCAACCAGTTCAGGGCCGCTCATGTTGCGCATCACGACATCGGTCAGCACCAAATCGATGGTGTCCTTGTTCGATTCAGCTAATTCCAGCGCCGCTTTCCCGTCATTCGCTTCGACGACCGAGTAGCCGTGCTCCTCCAGCAGTTTTTTAGTCAGGCTGCGCATGATTTCATCGTCTTCGACCAACAGGACGGTTGTTCCCTGCCGTTTCGGCGCGACTGTTTCCACGTCCGGCTTCGAAGCTAGACCGATTTTATGCTCGGCGCTGGGAAGATAGATCTTGAAGGTTGTGCCGTGCCCAGGCTCACTGTAGACGAGGATATGTCCCGAGCTTTGCTTTACGATTCCGTAGACGGTTGCGAGGCCCAGGCCGGTTCCTTTGCCAGTTTCCTTGGTAGTGAAGAATGGCTCGAAGATGCGCGATACGGTGGCTTCGTCCATGCCAGTGCCGGTGTCGCTCACTGCCAGAAGAACGTATTTTCCCGGCGGCATATTCTGGTGTTGCTCGGCGAAGGTTTCATCGAAACGGGCGGCTCCAGTTTCGAGAATGAACTTTCCTCCCCGCGGCATCGCGTCGCGGGCGTTCACCGCAAGGTTGACAACAATCTGGTCCAGTTGTCCCGGATCGGCCTCAACGACCGCCGTCGGCGATTTAGAGACAATCAGAATTTCGACATCGTCACCCATCAGCGGACGAAGAAGCTTGCTGACATCCTTCAATCGCTCGTTCAAATCCAGAACGCGCGGCTGAACTGAGGAAGACCGACTGAAGGCAAGAAGTTGACGAGTCAGGGCTGAGCCGCGTTCGATGGCCTTCTTGATATTCTCCACATAGAGCGCGGGCTCGGCGGTCGGATCGATGCGGTCGCGAAGGAATTCTGAACAGGCGTTGATGATCCCGAGAATATTGTTAAAGTCGTGCGCGACCCCGCCGGCGAGACGTCCGATCGCTTCCATCTTCTGTGACTGATGAAGCTGGTCCTCGGCCCGTTTCTGCGCTGTGATATCGCGCGCGATTACCGAGGCCCCAATAATTTCGTCGGTCGCATCACGCAGAGGGGATATGGAAATCGAAACATCAAGCTGGCGGCCGTCCTTGGTTACGCGCACCGATTCAAAGTGAGTGACGGATTCGCCGCTGGCAATTTTTCGCAGAATGTCAGGTATTTCATCCTTGCGATCGGCCGGGGCAAGAATCGAGATATGCTTCCCGACGATCTCCTCTGGCGTGTAGCCATAAATGTGCTCGGCTCCCTTATTCCAACTGGTGATGATGCCCTCGAGGGTTTTGCCATAAATTGCGTCCTCGGAGGAATCGATAATCAAGGCCAAACGGGAACGGTATTCGCCCAGTTGCTCGGTCGTTCTCCGATGCAGTTCTTCATTCGCTCTGCGCAATTCTTCGGCGATTCGTTTGCGATCACTAATGTCGCGAATTGCGCTTAGAACGAACATCCCGTCGTCAGTGGACACCGGGCTGAGACTGATTTCGACGGGGAATTCGGAGCCGTTGCGCCGTCTTCCGTAGAGATCCAAATCCGCGCCCATTCGTCGCATCTTGGGCGCTTCGGCAAAGCTCTGACGGTGCTGTTTATGTTGACTGCGATAGCTCACCGGGACCAGCATCTCGACTTTTTTCCCGATCAACTCCTCGCGGTGGTATCCAAATAGTTCTTGCGCTTGCGAATTGACCTGGATGATGGTTCCGTCGCGATCAACGGCGACGATGGCGTCGGGAAGGGCTTCCAGGAGATCTCCGGAGAGCAGAACTCCGGCCATGGCTCGGCTTGGAAGGTTAATAACGGATTCTGGCTGATCCGAGGGGGCGCGCGACATGACAACCTTGCTTTGTATCTTTTCGTACGGTGCATATTCAATCTATGTCGGAATCTATTTCCTGTAAAGCCGTGGAACGGAAAGAGTTTGGAGCGTTTTTGGGGGCGCCGTGTGATGAACATCACAAAATTTGGTGATAGTTATCACGGCGGTGATGTGGATTGCTCTGCAAACCTAATCAATAAAGCCACTTAATGTTATGCGGGTGCAATCGACGACTCTTACGCCAGGCTCAGCCATCGGAGACGCGGGTAGTTCGAACGCAGGAACGACGGCGCCCGCAACCCAACGGACGGTTCCTCAGAAGGAACGGTGCCGCGCCCTTGTTGTGCCCCGCGAGCACGGAGCGTGGGGTATGTTGCTCATCCCCCTCGTCACAGGCGCAGCGATAGGCTTGGCCGACGGGGGGCGAGTCGTTCCTGTTCTGCTCCTGACCACTGCAGTCCTGGCGCTGTTCTGGTTGAGAACTCCAGTTGAAAGTTGGCTTGGCACCAACGGCGTGCGGGTGCAGACGCGAGAAGATCGCCAACTCGTGGGCAAGGTTCTTTTGCCGCTGGCGGCGATCGCCGTCGCGAGTCTGACCGGGCTTTTCTGGAACGGGAAAAATCCCGAGCTAATCACTCTTGGGGTCATTGTGCTGCCGGTATTTGCCGGGCAAGTAGTTCTCAAGAAAATGGGACGAACGACAAGAATTGCCGCGGAAGTGCTCGGCGCTGTCGCCCTGACCTCGACCGCTTCGGCCGCATACTACGTGTCGACGGGCCGGTTCGATACGAATGCATTGACACTTTGGCTGCTGAACTGGCTCTTTGCCGCCGACCAAGTCTACTTCGTCTGGCTTAGGATTCGAGGGGCGCGAATTACAGGGTGGAGAAACAAAATCGTTGTGGGTTGGAGATTTCTGGCGGGTCAGATCGTCCTGGGCGTTGCTTTGGTTCTTGGGTGTCGTTTGGGTTGGCTACGCGAAATGGCGTTGATGGCATTCGTACCGGTGTTGTTCCGCGGCTTTGCCTGGTTCGCACGAAAGACGCAGCCCATCGTAGTTCGCCGGTTGGGATGGACAGAACTGACTCACGCGGTAGTTTTCGGTGTTCTTCTGGTCGTGGGGTTTACCTTGATTCGGTAGGCAAAGGGTTGAATCCGAAGGCGTCTATGGTTTGCTTGTGACAAACTGCACATTGCTGACGGTCATGCGTCACAGTCTGGATCAACCGCCGGTTGTAAGAGTAATCTTGGCTTGACCTGTTTTCTCATCGAACCGTAAAGGAGCACGATCATGTTCGCTCGCATTCTCGCTTTCGAAGTCAAGGTTGAAAGGAAAGAAGAGTTCGTGAAAGTTGTAAAAGACCAGGTCCTGCCCATCCTCAGGAAGCAGATCGGTTTCCTTGAAGTCCTGCCGTTTTTGCAGAAGAATGTCACCGAGACTAAGGTGCTGACCATTAGCTTGTGGACAACCCGCAAGGACGCCGAGCGTTATGAACGGGAATCTTATTCGAAGACGCTCGAAATTCTGACGCCGTTTGTGATCTCGCCGGTCGAGGTCAGTTACTCGAATCTCGAAACCGTGCTTTGCGACCGCTTCGTGGATGCATTGGCGGTCTGAAAAATAGCGCGCAACCGATCAGGCGTTGTTCTGCTGCGAAAAGACTGTCTTCTTCAATCCCAGCGTTGGTTATATCTGTCAGCAAGCTCTCAGCGCGCGGCGTCCGCTTCGTGCGGCGTGAATTCCAGAACCGCAACCCCATCGAATGTTCCCAGCACTCGAACATAGTGCGTTTCTGAAGCGCTCGAGATGAGAAATTGAAGAGTCTGGTAGGAGGGTCCAAAACCCAAGGCCAGAAAACGCCGCCGCCGCTGCGCCGCCGTTTGCACAAAACTAGAAGCGATGCGAATCGCGTCGTCATTGAGCGCGCGCGGCAGCCCCACAACCGGAACGCTGAGTTTGTAATAGGTGAGGGGCGAAAACAGCGCATCATCTTTTACTGCGTCGCCGATCGGCATGGGCTTGTGATCAGCTTCGGGGAGATCGCTGCAGATCAGCACGGGAGCGTCGTCGGCGGAAGCATTCTTCTCGGCGACTGCGAGCGCGTATTTCCATGAATAACCGTGCATCTTCGAAGCCGGGGAAGTCGAGTACAAGTATGCGACGCTCGCCAAAACGGTCACGCAGAAGAGTAGTCGCAAAATGCGGGAATCGATCCGGTTGACCAGCCATGCCCAGCCGAGGGCGATTCCCGGGACGGCGACGAGCCGGTAGCGAAACACGAAAACGTGGATCGATGTTTCAACACTGATCCCGTAGAGGACCAAAATCGGTACAAGCGCCAGGGAGGCACAAAGCAATATCCGCCAACCCTCGAGACGGCTCTCTAAATCGATGCGTCGGGTAGCGGCGGCGATCAGCACGGCTCCAACGAAGATATAGGCCAGCCACTCGGGAGCGAGCGTCCAACCTAGATCGGCCAGCTTTGGCGCAGCTTCAAAGACGTGGTCGCTGCTGGTATGGAGCTCGTATAGCAATCCGGGAATCAGCGGCAGAAATGCTAATGAGAATACCGCGAGCGCAACGACGCTTTGCCGCCAAAATGCATTGCGGTCTTCACTTTTAATTTTGATTGCGACAAAGGCAACGGCAAACGCCGGCAAGATGACGGCGAATAGAAAATGAAAATAAACGATTGACGCTGCTAAAAAGCCGAACAACGCCGAGAGCCAGGTCGAATTGTCGCGACGCAGGCGAACCAGAACAAAAATCGTTGCATTCACGGCCAGCACTGCGAAAGCATAAGGCCGGACATCAATGGCCGCGAAAATGACCAGCGGATGAACGCAGAAGAGGATGGCGGCAATGACGGCAACGTCCTGATCGAACAGTTCGCGGGCAGCTCGATACAGCAGATAGACCGCTCCCAGCATTGCCAGGATGGAAGGAATCCTCAGCGTGAGTTCCTTGGCGCCGAAGATTGCCTTCGTGAGCCACAGGATGTAGAAGTACGCGGGAAAAGAATTAAGTTCGCGAGATCGCGCCCAGATCTGTTTTAGGCCGCCCGCGATGCTCCAATAGGATCCGGTTTCATCCAACCACAGCGGCGCACGAATCGCCAGAAACCAGAGCGAGAGCGCCGCGAGCGCAGCCAGAAGATAGACAAACCGGCCAAGCTGCTCGTAGTTGAGCTGGCGCTTGGACGGCGCGTCCACTTTGGTCTCTGCTGCGCTCGCGATCTGCAATGTCTTAATCCTTTCTCTTGAAGATGCGGACTTCAAAAAACGGTCGCCGGTGTCCCTGGGCTTCATCGCCCCAAAAATACAGGGGTCCTTGAGTGTCGCGTTCGACGGTGACGGCGTCTGAGAATCCATTGGCATAGCGCGGATCCGGGTAGGACAGTTCAGCAATGCCGACTTGTTCAAAGCTGTAGGCAACGTACCGATCCATCCAGGAACTCAGGGCAGCCGCCTGCGGGGAGTCAAGCTTGCCGCCCCAGGAATTAAAAACATTGACGAAGACGACATAAGCCGGCTGGCGAGCCTCGACCTCCTGCTCGATTTGTTTCTGCATGACCTGCCAATAGGCTTGGTCTTCGAGCAGACTGTAAGTGTAGATATAACCACTGGCGGAATGGCGCTGCGCATAAAAATAAATCTCTGGTTCCGATCCCAACACCATGATGTTGTCCGTTGGTCCGGTGTGCTGACGCAGATAGTCAGCGATTGGCAACGCTTCCGCAAACGGATATGAGGGGTAGCACATTCGGCTGGCTTGAACAGGGGTAAGTCGAAAGTAGAAGTCGGCGTTGCGCTGAACGGCGAGCCCCCATGCCGCGATAAACGCGATAGCGGGGAGAATGTGAATCCAGCGCGACGTATATTTTCCAGCGAGGAGCCGGATGGAGGAAGTAGCCGCAATCGCGATCAGGATGGCAACCGCGGGCATCATCAGGACGAAATAGTGCGGCCGGAAATAGAGGCCCAGAGAGACGGCGGCGCAAGAAAACCCTAACAGGCCGAAGATAAACACGGCATAGCGACGGACGGTGGCATCCCAAAACACCGACGCAACGCCCACCGCCGCGAGGATCCATAACCACGGGGCAAAGCGCAGCAAATAAGAGAAGTTGTCGCTCAGAAAATGCCAGCCTTGCGACAAAGACTCGATAGCCCCGTATTGTCGCGCGTAATCGAAGGTCCAGAACCAGAAAGCCTGGAAGACGCCAGCACGGTAGAGCAAAGCGCAGGTCACTGCGAATGGCACGGCTGCGCCGAGTAGGAAAATGCCCAGCTTCTTGGTCAAGAGCGCCCACCCGTGGTCGTTCTTCGGCCAGCACTGAACCGCGAGATAGCAGAATGCGAACGCTCCAAATAAAATTCCAGGCTGCTTCATCAGGAAGGCGACGCCGAACGCCGAGCCGCTGCTGAACAAGAAAGCGACGCGATCCGTTTCTTCGGCCTGCCAGAGCAGCAGAATCCCCATGAGCGCCCAGAGCACGACGAAGTGAGTGGCGTGCGCCGCGAACCCCAGCACGCCTTGATGGGTTGAAAGTAAGCCGTAACTCGCGCCCGCTATGAGTCCGGCCAACGAGCCGAAGAGTCGCGCCGCAATCAGGTAGAGCAGGATTACGCAGACAGAATTGACGAGCAGCAGCCCAAGATGAATGCCCCGGGCCGTCTGCCCGAACGCTGCCATGATACCCGCATAGGCGGCGTAGGTGCCTGGCAGCTTCATGTTGTAGGCGAGTTGGTAAGGAGGAATGCCCTGCAGAATGAGCTGGCCCGCGTAGGCGTATTCGCCTTCATCGCGCTCCAAAGGCATGTCGAGCAGGCGCCAACGGATCGCTCCGAAAAAAACAATTACCGCCAGCAAGACTACAAAATGCCAGTGCAACAAGAGGTGCGCCCAAGGCTGATTCCCCGGGGACGAGGCGTTTGGCGACTGAGGCTCGATGATCCCAATACCATTCGAGGCGTTGTGATCGCCGGGCTCGTCCGAGATAAGGGGTTCGGGCTTCATTGGCTTCATTTCAATGCCGTGGAAGTTCAGGAGTTCCGGGACGTCAGTCAGTTGGAGACTAGCAACGGTGATGACAGCGTTCCGTACAAATCGTCACAATGTGTTGTGACGGGGATCACAATGTGCTCACAGCGAGGGCGTGATAATTGCGCCAGACTCGGAAGCACATAGCAGTTTCCGCATGATAACGGCCACCCCATCGAGCATCTCTCCACCGGAACGAGCAGCCGGTGCGGCATCGATTGGAGAGCGATCGAGCGGCAAATCGGCGATCCAAGAAAAATCCATCAGCGAACTGAAAATTGAGGAACGATGGCTCGACCAACTTTGCCAGCGCCCGATTTTGCTGGGGGCGTTGCTCGTCCTCGCCACTCTGGTGTTGTATGGCCGGGTCGTGCACCATGAATTCCTCGTCTATGACGACAGCCAATATGTCACGGAGAACGCGCACGTCCGCAGCGGGTTGAATTTTGACAATGTGGTCTGGGCCTTCACCAGTTTTCACGAGGCGAACTGGCATCCGCTCACATGGCTGTCCCACATGATCGACTGCCAGTTCTTCGGCCTGAAATTCGGACCGCACCACTTGGTTAATATTGCGCTGCATGCCCTCAATGTGCTGCTGTTGTTCTGGCTGCTACAAAAAGCTACCGGGGCAGTGTGGCGCAGTTTTTTCGCGGCCGCGCTTTTCGCCCTTCACCCTCTGAATGTGGAAACCGTCGCCTGGGTGGCGCAGAGGAAAAGTTTGCTCAGCATGCTTTTTTCGCTGCTCACGATTGCCGCGTATGGCTGGTATGCTCGGCGACCCAGTTGGGAAAAGTACATTGCCGTTGTTGCCGGCTTCGCGCTGGCACTGATGTCTAAGCCCATGGCGGTGAGCCTTCCGTTTGTGTTGTTGTTTCTTGACTGCTGGCCGCTGCAGCGCTATGAGGAGCGGCCATTCCAGCGCAGGTGGGCGCGGCTGCTTCTAGAAAAAGTGCCGCTATTGGTGATGAGCGCTGCGAGTTGCGCCGTGACCATGGTCGCGCAGCGCGCGGGCGGCGCGGTCGCCGATATCTCTGCATTGCCTCTCTCGGAGCGACTGGGAAACGCCATTGTCTCTTACGTGGCATATCTCGGAAAGACGGTGTGGCCGGCCAATCTGTCGGTCTTTTATCCTCATCCGGAAAGTTCACTCTCGGGTTCCGATGTCATGGCGGCGGGCGTGATTCTGGTTGCGATCACTGCAGCGGTGTTGTACTTTCATCGCGCCCGCTACCTGGCGATGGGGTGGTTTTTCTTTGTCGTGACTCTAATTCCAGTCATCGGAATTGTTCAGGTCGGTCGCCAGGCGATGGCCGATCGGTATGCTTATCTCCCCTGTGTCGGTCTTTTTATCATCGTCGCATGGGGATTAAGCGATGTCGTCGCTGCAACCAGCATCCCTCGGTCCGTAAGCGCCGTAGCTGGTTTGGGCTTGATCGTGGCGCTGGCGGTCGGTACCACACGCTACCTTCAATACTGGCAAAACGGAGTGACGCTGTTTACGAGGGCGGCTGCGGTTTCGGTCCGTCCCGATCCGGCCATCGAAGAAGCTCTGGCGGATGCCATGTTTTCCACGGGCCGTCTTGATGAGGCTTACCGGCACTATGGCGAAACATGCGTGTTGCGGCCCGATTATGCGTCCTGCCACTTCAACATGGCGGAGATACTGTTTCACCGTCATCAGCTTCGAGACGCTCTGGGGCAGTATCAGCTCGCGAGAGATCTGACCGACGACCAGAACCTGGCACTGCTGTGCCTGACCAATTCCGGCGAGATTTTGTTGGACCTCGGTGATTACTCCGCCGCTGAAATGAGACTTACGGCAGCATTGCAGATCGACCCTAATAACAGCAACGCTCTGCGGCTGCGTCAACAAGTGCTGAGTCACGAGAGCGGCGAAAATCATTGAGATCATCGGTAAACTCCGCAAAACGATGAGCCAGGTGGTTGTGTGACGGGCGTCACATTCTCCAGTGACGTGTAATGCTGCCCACAGTTTTTCTCCCTTTTAAGGTAAGTGAGCAAGAGCGGATCGCGGTCGAGTCTGGCCACGGCAAAGCATCTGTAGTTCTGATGCCAGCGAAAAGCTGGGCTTCCAGCGCAACACATAACGATGGGGGAAACGGGGAATGGCGACTGAACCGACAACGGAGCGAACCACAGCGTCGACATGGCAGGCGAAACAAGTTTATGCGATGGCAGTCCTCTGCCTGGTGGTTGGACTGGCGATCGGATTCTTGTTTCGCGGATCGCAATCCGTAGCCCCGGCGCAACCCGCCACCGATTCGCAGGCAAACGGCCAAGCTCAGGCATCTGGCTCCGCCGGGGCGATGGGCGGACACATGCCCAGTCTTGAAGACATGAAGCAGATGGCCGACAAGAAAGCGGCGCCGGTGCTCGAAAAACTAAATAGTGATCCTAACAACAGCGAACTGCTTATCCAGGCTGGAAAGATCTATAGTTCCACGCACCAATTCAAGGAAGCGGCTGGCTATTACGACCAAGCCCTGCGGGTCGATCCCAAGAACGTCGCTATTCGCACCGAAATGGCTTCCTGCCTGTATTACGACGGCGACGTGGATGGCGCAATCAGCCAATTGCAGCGGTCGCTGCAATACGACCCCAAGGACGCCAATTCGCTATTTAATCTCGGAATGATCAAGTGGCAGGGAAAGCAGGATCGTAAGGGAGCGTTGGCGGCTTGGCAACAGTTGCTGAAGTCGAATCCACAATTGAGCGCAGACCGCAAAGCGACAGTAAAGAAGTTAATGGCTGACCTTCAGATGCAAGGTAAGAGCTAATGTTGCGGTTGAGAGAGTGCAACTCGCGGCCGGCAGCCAAAATTTAAGGGAGTATTGAAAAATGACGGACAAAAATCGATCAGGTTCCATCGAGCAATGGACGAGCGTCCAGGCTTACGTGTTAGCAGTCATCTGTCTGCTGGTGGGAATTGCCGGCGGCTGGTTCATCCGCGGATCACAGAGCCCGGCGACAACTTCGGCTGAAGCAAGCGCCGCACCCGCTGCCGGTGACGCAACTGGGGCAGCACAAAGTCCAACTCCCGCGCAACTGCAGAAAATGGCCGACACTCAAGCCGGGCCATCGATCGAGCAACTCAAAACCGATCCCAACAATGCCGGGCTTTTGGAAAATGTTGGCAACATCTACTACGACGCCCAGCAGTACCCAACCGCGATCGGCTATTATCAGCGTACGTTGAAAGTGCAGCCCGCCAATACTGGAGTTCGTACCGACATGGCAACCGCATATTGGTACGCGGGAGATGCCGATATTGCTATCGCGGAATTCCAAAAGTCGCTTTCTTACGATCCGAACAAGGCCAACACGTTATTCAACCTGGGGATCGTGGAGTGGCAAGGCAAGATGGATATCGATAAGGCCGTAGCCACCTGGCAGAAGTTGCTCGACACGAATCCGAACTACGAAGGGAAAGACAAAGTTTTACAGTTAATGGCGCAGGCCAAGAAGCACTCAGGCGTCAGACCGGGGACGCCCGCAAAGCCGCTGCAGTAGTTCTCATCGAACCATCGAACGGCGTAGGCAAAAAAGACGGCGACGACTCGTTTGAGTCCCGGCGTCTTGATATTTCGAGGAAATGTTTCCGCAGCTCCCACCGCAACGCACCCGCAACATCTGACTTGTAGTTTTGACGAAGCAGGGCTGGATTCAGAGTCTGATTTCGTGGGCCTAACCGCGTCCTCAAACTCTTTGTGATCCAGCCCTGCATCGTCCCCAAGGCACAACGCTAAGCAACTCGCAATGGATTAGCGTCAAGCCGAGGAAAGCGAAGATCCAAATCGCCTTACAACCTGATTCGCCCGCCGATCTCTGGCGCAGGCGTTTGGCAAAATGCAGCAGGGAACTGTGCGCAGAGTGCATCAGGATTGCCAAACTAAAGCTTCCAGAGATTGACCAGGCCGGGCTCTGCTTTCAGTTAGTTATGGGAAGCATCGCAAGGCATTTCCGCGGTGAAAATCGGTCCGCGATCGGGTCTTTCTCCTCACCCGAGGCGCGTTTTGCCCCTTCGTGGTTGAGGCGCCGAACCGCGACCAATCGCACAAGTCTTTGCCGTGGTTGCATTTATTCCAGCGTCTCTAAAGTGGCATTGCGATTGCCGCTATAGGTCGGGGCCGCACTGGCATGGAACAGGAGATTTTCAAGGCGATCATTATCGGCGCCGGACCGGCAGGCTTGACCGCTGCCTACGAACTGTCGAAGCAGCACGCGCCGGTGGTTGTGCTCGAAAGCGATCCTCAATACGTCGGTGGGATTTCTCGAACTGTCATGTACAAGGGTTTTCGCTTTGATATCGGAGGCCACCGCTTCTTTTCCAAGTCGAAACAGGTCGAAGATTTCTGGACCGAAATTGCCGGAGAAGACCTGCTTGACCGCCCCCGGTCTTCGCGCATTTACTATCGCGGCCAGTTTTATACCTATCCACTGAAGCCGTTCGAGGCCCTGTCGAAGCTGGGGTGGATCGAATCAATTCTGTGTGTTCTTTCTTTTGTGGCCGCCCGTATTCATCCCAAACGCAATCCGAAAACATTTGAAGACTGGGTGACCAATCAATTCGGCAGACGTCTGTTCCGCATTTTTTTCAAGACCTACACCGAAAAGGTTTGGGGGATGAGCTGCAGCGAGATCTCCGCCGATTGGGCAGCGCAACGAATCAAGGGGCTCTCGCTTGCTTCGGCCATCAAGCATGCTCTTTTTGCCAGGAAAAACTCCGAATCTCGACCTGAAGACCGCAAGCAGGTCGTGAAGACGCTGATCGACACTTTCCGATATCCGCGATTGGGACCAGGAATGATGTGGGAGGCTTGCGCGGAAAAAGTCCGAAGACTGGGCGGAGTCGTGAAGATTGGTCGCAGAGTCGTAGGTTGCCGCTTCGACTTGGCCAGCAATCTATGGTTCGTGACCAGCCAGAACGGCAACGGCGAATTAGAAGATTACCGCGCCGAACACATGATCTCATCCATGCCCATCCGCGAACTCGTGGCTCAGATCGAGCCGCAGCTTTCCGACGACGCGATCCAGGCAGCTCGCGCACTGCGCTATCGTGACTTCCTCACCGTTGGTTTGATCGTCCGCGATCGCGGCCGTTTTAGTGACAACTGGATCTACATACACGACCCCAGCGTGCAGGTAGGGCGCGTGCAAAATTACAAATCATGGTCACCCGAGATGGTGCCCGATGCCACCTATTCTTCCTATGGCCTCGAATACTTCTGTTTCGAGAGTGACAGGCTGTGGATTACGAGTGACAGTGATTTGATCAACCTGGCGAAGCGAGAAATCCAGCGCGTAGGTCTTGCTGCCAGCGCGGATGTGGTCGATGGCTGCGTAATTCGGCAACCCAAGGCCTATCCGGTTTACGACGATGCTTACCAACAGCACGTTGATACGATTCGCAGAGTTCTTGAGGCAAAGCATCCCACGCTGCATCTGGTGGGCCGCAACGGCATGCACCGGTACAACAACCAGGATCACGCCATCATGACCGCCATGCTGACCGCGAAAAACATTTTGGCTGGTGAGCGGAAGTATGATGTCTGGGCGGTGAACCAGGACGCCGAATACCACGAGGCGGGCGCGGCCGGCGATAAAACAGCTGAAGTGGAGACGCGCGTTCCGGTCAGAAGCGCGGTAAGCCCCGCCTAGAGACTAATCTTCTGAAGAGGAGTGCTGAGCTTTGAGTACTGTGCAGGAGTTGTTGGCGCTTCTGCGAATCCGTTGGCTGCAGTTGTGCGCGTTGGTTGCGATGCTGACGGGCGTAGGAGTGATCGCGTTCGAGATGAAGCTCTGCGTTCTCGACTTTGATATCTGGTGGCACCTGAAGGTCGGCGACTGGATCGTCACTCATCTTGGCGTCCCGCACACTGGCATACTGTCGCGGACCGCCGCGAATCGTCCTTGGATTGCCTACAGCTGGGGTTATGAAGTCCTGTTGTCTCGGGCTTACGCGTGGTTCGGCCTATCGGGGATCGGGATTTTCGGAACACTCCTCACTCTCGGCGTCGCTTACAGCATTTACTGGATGCTTCGCCGTCTTTCCGGCCGCTTTTGGCTCGCGTGCGGGTTGACCGCAGTGACTTGCTCGGCTTTCCTGTTCGACGGAACTCCGCGGCCCTTCTTTTTCTCGATGGTGTTGTTTTCGGTGATCTTGACTCTTCTACTGGAAGCGAATCGGAGTGGCCGTGTTCAGACGCTCTACTGGCTCCCGCCGATTTTTATTGTCTGGGCGAATCTACACATCCAATTTGTTTACGGTCTGTTTCTTGTCGGCCTTTTGCTTGCGGTAGTATTGGCGCAACGACTGGCAGGGAAACTCGGCATCGCTCCTGCTTTTTTGCGTCCTCCCACACTTCCTGCAAGGAGCCTGATGGTTTTGTTTATTCTCTGCACGATTGCGACTGTCGTCGGGCCAAACTTCTATCATCCCTATCAGGCGATTTACGAATATTCGAAGGCAAAATTCACTTACTCGGTAATCATGGAACTGCAGCCGCTTACCTTCCGCGATTACACTCAGTACGCGGAACTACTGCTCACGGCTGCAGGATTTTTCGCCGTGGGTTGGCAGAAACGCCTGGACCCGTTCAAACTGGCGCTGCTTAGCATCGCGAGCGTGGTTGCGTTTCGAACGATGCGCGATGCCTGGTTCATCTGCATTCCGGCGGCAGCTTGCATCGCCGACTATCCCGCCCCCGAGTTGGAACGCGATCGCGCTGGGAACTGGTCAGAAAAAATTGGAGTAGCGACGGCGGTTGTTCTGCTCTTGGCGTTATTCTCTCGCAGCACCGACTTCAACCAGCGTGGTTTCGATCGGGCCATCAGCGGTCAGTATCCTGTAAACGCCGTGAATTTTCTGCGGCGAAATCCGGTACCCGGGCCGCTCTACAACAATCTCAATTGGGGCGGATTTCTGATGTGGTATATGCCTGACTATCCGGTGGCGATTGATGGACGCAACGATCTGTACGGGGACGACATGGATAAGATCTTCTTTGACTGCCAGAATGCGGCGGCATCCTACACCACCGATCCTTATCTCAACCAAGCGCGTGTGGTGCTGCTGGATTCGAATCTGCCGTTGGCCAAGATACTGAGCATCGACGGGCGTTTCGAACTCGTCTACCACGATCAAATCGCGACCGTCTATGCACGCCGCCAGATGCCCGCGCTTCCCAGGTAGATCCTGTTTAGCAGATCAGTTTTTAGGTTCGTTCGGGAGGTCAACCTCAAGGCTTGACCAACACCACGGCCACGTTATCGCTATACGCGACTCGAAAAGCCGGTACCGTGCTGAGCGCCTCGCCCATCAATGAATTGCGCTGCAGAAGCAAAGTGCCCGCCCGGCTCATTGCGGGATAGTCGGAGTAAGGCTCATCGGCATTCATCGCTTTGAAGTACTGAACGACGAAGTCCTGGCCGTACAAGCTGGCGCGGCCATCGATCGCGACAGGATACTCGGGCAAATACCAAGTGACGAATCCTCCCCACTCGTAGGGGTTAAAGAGCGGCTGCGGAAGGTGATGTTCACTTATGTAATCGCAGGCGGCGACGGGATAGCCCTGCGAAAGTGTTGCCATCAACTTGTCAGGTTGCCGAGGAATCTGCAGTGCCGTGACGGCGATCAAAGCTGCGAGTGACAGTGCGCCCGCAGCGATCAGGGGTTGGTTCGACGCAAAGCGCTTGTCGGCCACCGCGGCTTCGCCCGGAGCGGGCATTTCATCGCCGATGACCAGGATCGCCGCCAGCACGACCAGCCAGGCGTTGCGCTGCGCATAAAATGCCAGCATCGCGCATCCGGTGATGAGCGAGATCTTGAATAAGTCACGCGAACGACGCAGTCCCAGCGCGAGGAAGGCTGCCATGGTCAGCAGCATGAGCGCGTAGTCCTGAGGCCGGCGAAATCCCATGGCATGGAAGTCTGGCAAGTAGCGGTTGGCCGCGCTCGTGACGCTCGCAAAAAAAACTCCGTAGGGGCGATAGCCATAGGGCGTGACGACAGTGGCAATACCACACACTGCGACGACAATTCCCGCATTTGCGGGCGAAAGAAAGAATGGCCGTTGTTGTGGGCTCGCGACTCGTGAGTGGACAATGAAATCTTGGATCAAAGTGGCTGCCAGGAACAAGATCAGCAGTAGCACACCATACACGAATTGAATATCCAGATTGGCCCATACCACGAAAAGTGGCGCCAACCAGAAAAGAGGACGAACACTACGAGTGGTGCGGCTCGTGCGGAGCAGCAGCAATTCGGCGGCGAATAAAAGCAACGAGCAATAGACGGGACCGGGCTGGATGTTTCCTAGTATGTATTGGGCCGCAGCCGAAAGTGCGACAGCTGGCCAGAACCTTCCGCGTAATCCGCCCGCCAGCACAAATGTCACCACGGCCAACCCGCATTTAAAAACCATCAGCAGGATGGGAATGGCGCGGAGTTGCAGCATACGAAATAAGAATGCGAGCAGCACATCGTAAGCCCAACTGGAAGCAGACCAGGGAGCGTCCGACGACTGAGAGAAGAGCCCGCTGTGCGGCAGGACGTGGTTTTGAAGGATCCAAATCCCTGTCCGCAAGTGCCACCAGATGTCGCCATTCGATAGAGAGGATAGAGAAGATAAGTTCCTGGCTTCGAAAATCGCCGCCGTGGTGAACAGCAGGACCATCGTGACTACGCGCGGTAGCGCCTTAATAAGGTTGTTTTGAGAGTTAGAGTTCATCTTTAGAGTCTTGCGATGTCGTACGGCGCCCTCGCTTCATACTAGCTGGTCGGGTATCCAGGGAAATCGCTGAAAGACCGAAAGACTCAAAGTGCACCGGGATTGCCAAGATTGCAATCGTACCGTCGCGTCGGCTTGCGTCTCTGACCTGAGCTATTTACGAAGGAAACTAGGCGCTGCCCTTCGTACAAATGTCCTCTCAAATCGGGGCTTTATCCCCACCGAGGGCGTGTTTTGCCGCTTTGCGCGACTCCCGCGGCCGTCGACCGATCGCCGCAAGTAACTGCCGCCATTATGTTTAGTCTTCGAGTTCGGCTGGCATCGCGATTGCCATCCTCGAAACAGGCCCTGGATCGGCGCGGCGCTCCCGGCACCGCGATCAGCGTAATTCAAGTGGGGGGTGGCCTTCGACGGCGCCCAGGAAGGACTAGGTTCATGAATTACAGGATTTTTCGTTTCTGCATGCAGTTCGTCGCGGCGTCCCTGCTCACAATTGGGGTCCAGTCTCTGGCGAGCAATGCTTCTCCGGTTTCTGGATCTCTTGTCTCCGGCACCTACGACGTTTTGCGAAACACCGACGTCGGTTCCCAATCCCAGATTGTGTTGCGCGTTCATCTGGTGAACCACGGCGCGTTGAACCTCTCCATTCAGAGAATAACGATTTGGGATTTCTCACACCCTGAGAGAGGAGGGTCTCGCGCTTGCGCGATCGCCCTTGCCGCGCATGCTTCCGCAAACACAACGCAGGAATTCACCATACGCCGCTCCGATTACCAGTTGTGGCAAAAGGGAGTGCGGCCTCGCCTTGTGCTGCAACTCGCCGGCTCAAGAAATACGAAAGCGGTCGTCCGCCTCGATCGCACTTCTCGCCAGGAGGTGAAGTGATCATGCGCTCCCCCAAGTTGCAAATGACTGCTCTCATCGTTGTCGTGCTCGTCTTGATCATGCCAGCGTCTTTGCTGGCCCAATATGACATCAGCACCGTTGCCGGAGGCGGTCCGAATAATCTGGGAGCACTTAAATCGAGCATTGGATATCCAGGGAGCTTCGCGCTTGATGCGGCCGGCAACAGCTATATCGCCGATTCGTTCTCGAGTCGCATTTTGAAAGTGAGCACGGCCGGTGTCGTCACCGTGGTGGCAGGGAACAGTGCTTTCGGATACTCAGGCGACGGAGGACCGGCAACCAGCGCAACTCTCAATCGTCCCGAAGCCGTCGCCGTGGATGCCTCGGGAAATATTTTCATCGCCGATACAGACAATTCAGTCATTCGTGAAGTAGTGGCCAGCACCGGCAATATTCAAACCGTAGCTGGCAGCGCCACGTTCGGCGCGGGATATTCAGGAGACGGCGGTCAGGCGACGAGCGCGCAACTGGACGATCCCTATGGCGTGTTCGTAGACGCATCGGGAAATATCTTCATCGCAGACACCGACAACTTCGTGATTCGCGAAGTGGCGGCGAGCAGCGGCAAGATTCAAACCATAGCCGGCAATAATATCGCCGGCCCAGGCTACTCCGGCGCCGGCGCCGCCGCCACCAGCGCACAACTTGATTTTCCGGAAGCCGTATTTGTAGATGCCTCAGGAAACATCTTTATTGCGGACACCGATAATAACGTCATCCGCGCCGTGAATCCTGGGACCACGTCTACCACGGTCGCCGGCGTGGTCATTCCCCCTGGCGACATTGAAACGGTGGTTGGAGCTTATTACCAGTCGGAGGGCGGCACTGCCTGTGCGTACACGGGAGATGGCGGTCCTGCGCTTAGCGCGCAACTCTGCGTTCCCGCTGGAGTTTTCGTGGATGCCTCTGAGAACATCTTGATCGCCGACACGAATAATTCTGTGATTCGCGAAGTGGCTGCGCCGGGCTTGAATATCGCCACCGTGGCTGGCGACGGCACCATCGGCTACTCCGGTGACGGCGCGGCGGCTACCAGCGCAGAACTAAACTATCCCAACAACATATTCGTTGATGGCTCCGGAAACATTTTCGTCGCGGATACCGATAACTTCGTGATACGCGAAGTCGCTGGCGGCGACATACAGACCGTCATCGGAAATAACACACTCGCTTATTCGGGTGATGGCGGTTCTGCCTTGAATGCGGAATTGGACTATCCCGGCGGTGTCTTCGTCGACGGTTCCGAAAATATCTTCATCGCCGACTCATTCAGCTCGGTAGTTCGTGAAGTGGTCGCGACTAGCGGCGACATTCAAACTGTAGCCGGAAATGGAACAGATTGCGCCTCAGCCATGGCGGCGTGCGGCGACGGCGGACCGGCCACCAGCGCGCAATTCTTCAGCCCGGATGGCGTTTTCGTGGATGCGTCCGGAAATGTTTTCATCGCCGATACCGAGGATAATCGCATCCGCGTCGTCAACACGACGGGTGCGTCGATCACCATCGCCGGAGTTGTGATCGCGCCTGGCGATGTCGAAACCGTTGCCGGCACCGGTCAACAGGGATATACAGGCGACGGCGGCGCCGCCACAAGCGCCGCGCTGTTTAGCCCATCAAGCATCTTCGTTGATAGCGCCGAGAATATTTTCATCGCCGACACCGACAATCACAGGATTCGCGAGGTCGTGGCCTCAACCGGCATCATCAACACCGTGGCCGGCAACGGCACCCAGTGCCCGGCACCTGCCACTTCGCCCTGTGGAGACGGCGGCGCGGCCATCGGCGCGGAACTGAATTTGCCTGCCGGAGTTGTTCTCGATTCTTCGGAAAACATATACATCGCCGACACCGAGGACAATCGTGTGCGCGTGGTGAATACGAGCTTGCAAGCGGTCACAGTGGCGGGAATCGTCATTCAACCCGGTGATATCGCAACCGTGGCGGGAACCGGCGCGGAGGGATACGCGGGCGATGGCGCTGCGGCGACGAGTGCGTTGCTGGCCAGTCCTAATGGTTTGTTCGTCGATAGCTCTGGGGATATTTTCATTGCCGACACCGACAATTTCGTGATTCGCGAAGTTGTGTCATCCACCGGATTCATCGCCACCATAGCCGGAAACAATACGCAGGGCTTCTCCGGTGATGGCGAGCAGTCAACCAGCGGGCAGCTTAACTTGCCCTTGGGTGTGTACGGGGATGCGAACGCCAACGTGTTTATTGCGGACACGGACAGCTCCCGCATTCGCGAACTGATTCCAACCGTCGTTGCGCCAACGGCGACGCAACCTGCGCCTCAAACCACATCTCCCGGCGGAAGCGCGACTTTCGCGATTGAGTTGAACAAGAATACAGGCAACCCAAAATATCCGATCACACTGTCGTGCCTGCAAAGTTCGTTGCCCTCAAACGCAACCTGCAGCTTCTCACCGTCCACAATTACACCCGGGCCTTTGGCCGTGCCTTTTACACTGACCATTACCGTCCCCTCCGGCACGGCATCCGTGCAGAGACCGAGCGGAATGCGGCAGCAGTTCATGCTGGCCTGCGCATTCGTGCCGCTGGCTGGCCTTCTGTTCGCAGGCGCGGGATTTGGCAACAAACGGCGTTGCTATCTGTTGTTGGCAGTGCTGGGCATTTCTCTGATTTTGCTGAACGCGTGCGGCGGCAGCGGAGGCTCGACGTCGGGATCGGGCGGGACAACTTATAACGTCCAGGTGCAGGGAGCAACGTCGGCGCAGCCTAATCCGGTAACGATTACAACGGCAGAGTTGATCGTGCAGTGAAGGGGAGGTCGTGCGTCACGCGATGCCCTTAGCCGGGCGGTCTCGAACCGCAAGTTAAGCCTGTCGGGTGGTACCGAGGGCCGGGAAGGTATCTTCTTCGCGTTTTTACAGCGTAGACCCTATTTCCACGGTTCCCGGTCGCCACCATCCTGAGAGCTCTGGCCACAGGTGGACATCATGAACCATCATTCCGCTGAGGATCCAGCGGATGAGCCTGAGACGCGCCGTGCTGGCCGAAATCGACAGCCCTCAAAACAAGACCTCTTGCGGAGACGTCTGGAAGACAGAATTCGCCATCTCTGCACCAAGGCCCTCGCAGCCCAGGACCCCAGCGAGTTGGATTTAATCGTCGCGGACCTACGCGCCGCCCTCATTGAGCACAACGAGCGGCTCAGACAGAGAGCAGCCGCGATCCTTCTCGGACCAAAGGACGTCCACTTCGTTGAAAGACGAGCAAGGTGAGCTTACTCGCGCGACCCAAAGAAACTAGGGCCTGTTCACACTATCGCAAAGCCTCGATGATGAAGGCAAAGTAGATAAAGGCCAGAAACACAACGTCGAGTTTCTCGAAACGCGAAAAAATGCGGCGGAAGCCTTTCAGTCGCCGAAACAGGCGCTCGATCTGGTTCCGCTTCTTGTACAGTTCGCGATCGTAGTCCCAGGGTTCGCGCCGGTTGGATTTGGGTGGAACGACCGGAATCATGTTCAAATCCAGCACCAGTTGCCGGGTTTCGTCGCTTTCGTAGGCCCGGTCCATCACCAGCGGAACTTCGACTGGCAACGGACCGAGTTCCAGCAGTAACTGCCGCCCCACCGGCGCGTCGTGCGCTTCTCCGGGCGACAAGCAGAAGATTATTGCCGTTCGAGCATTTGCGGCAACCAGATGAATCTTGGTGTTCCATCCCCCGCGCGACTTCCCGATGGCTTGGGGTCCGTTTTTTTTAAAGCACCGGTTCCGTCGGGGTGCACTTTCACCGAGGTCGAGTCCAAACTGAAAGCCTCGATCTTGATGCGCAGAATCTGCTCTTGCTGCAATTTGGCAAACACCTGATCTAAGACACCTCTCTTGGCCCAACGATTCATGCGCACATAAATGCTGTGCCAGTTGCCGTATCGCTTGGGCAATCCGCGCCACTTACATCCGTGCTCGGCCACATAGAGGATGGCGTTAAGCAAGACCAAATTTTCATGACGCACATTGCCGCGCTGCACCGGCATGCAATCTTGAATTCGCTCATACTGCTCAGCAGTAATCTCCATGCCACGCATCTTACCCGAAGATTGTTGACGTAGTGTGAACAGGCCCTAGTTCGCCCACGCCTGCTCGACGCAACGCCCGCGAAAACCCATTCGACGGCCCGGTCCCGGCCAATGCCGAAGAATGAGATAGCGACGGCCCAGAAGAGCCTTTCTACCTCTGCCCCTTCCACAACTGTTTCCGAACCTGCACCAGAGTCTGCATTTTTCTTGGGCCCGGCACCAGCGTGTAAATGAGCCGGCACTCCTCGAACGCGCGTTCATAGAATCGCCGGACACCATCAGGACTCAAGTGCGAGAGACTCTGATGCAGCGTGTCGACCTTCGAAAAGACCGAGAAACATCCCGATCACTGCTTATTCACCACAACAGATTCGGCGGAGCGCCCCTACTTCCTTGCGCCGCCGATGATTGCGCTTTGGGCTACGGCTGAGACCGTTCCATTCGCGTTGTGCACGGCCTGGTGGCATACCATCACACAGGTGTTGGTGGCGCGCTGGTAGGTGATGGGCGCCGCTCCATTTTGCCCAACCACGTTCACGTCGAAGTTCACCAGGCGCTCGCCGCTCACGCTCGGGGAAGTTGCCCCCATGCCATGGGCTGTGTGGCATACCGAGCAGGTGAATCCGTACTGCGAGATATGCAGGCTGTGGTAATTGAAGCTGGAATTCGACATGATCTGATTCAGATCGTGGCACTTCGCGCACAGCGCATACGGTCCGGTCACGGTCAAGTTGGGATTCGGAAACAGGTTTGTGACTACGCCTCCGGGGGTTGCGGCCTGGCTGAACTGATAGTTGCGTTCGAGGATGTGCGGGTATACCGATCCGTGTGGGCCATTCGGGCCGACTCCGCCGAACTCGCGATTGTCGTCGCTGTTGTGGCAGTCGGTGCAGAAGATGGATGTACCCGGTCCCATGGTGCGGGGCGATGCCGTTCCGTTTTCGTTCAACATATTCACCAGCAGGCTGGGCTGTGGCAGGGGACTGCTGCGCGTATGCATCACCGGATGGCTGGATGTCGCGGTTGAGGCAAACTGCGGAAGGACGCTTAAGACGTCTGGCGCGGAAACCTCCCGCCTCGGCGCGTATCCGTAAATAATCAGCTGTTGCTTGCCCGTGCTCGTGCCATGGCAGCGCAAACAATTCTCATACTGATTGACGGCTGGTGTAAGAATCGTGATGCCGTCGGTCGCGCTGATTCCACTGACGCCGGCTTGGGATGGACGCAAAGCCGGCGGCGCGGAAAAGACCGCGGTCTGGTTCGAGGAGTGAGCGTTGTGGCAATCGACGCAGGTGGCATGACGATTGTGGTTCAGAAGAACTGGCTCGGCAGCGTCGTGGTAATTGACTCCTGATGGCAAAGGATGTCCGGTTTTTGCGACCTCGGCCATAATGTTCATAGGCACGGGGGACAGATACTGGCTACCGTTGTGGCAGGTGATGCAATCCTGAGTAACGGGATCAGCTCCTGGCGCGGCCGGTGTAGCTGGCCGCAGTAATCGCGCCGGCGCAACCGAGGCATGTTCCATGTGACAGGAGGAGCATGCATTCACTCCGACGGTCGGGTAGGAACCGATGTGGCCATCCGCTGAAACCTGGTTGGTTGCGGTCGCGTGAATGCTGCCCGTAAAGCCGGCCAGAGGATTGACTTGTCCTTGCACTACGCGATTCGGATCATGACAGGCGAGACACATCTGCGCGTTCGAACTGTCTCGGACCAGAAAATCCTGCGCGATCCTGTCGATGCCCTGCACGTGCGGAGAGTGACAACTGGTGCACTCGATATTTCCGTTCACGAGCTTCACCGCGCCAGTCGGATCGGCGGTCATACCCTTGGACACCAGCGAGGGAACGAGGTTGGCCGCATCTTTCAACGGAAGCACCAGGCTGAAGGGATGCGATCCGGTTAATGTGGTTCCAAAGGTATCGATGCTGTTCATGGTGCCAGTCGTAGGAATCGTGCCGTACACATACGATTGGCCGACGGCCACGGTGCCGTCATGGCAACTCAGGCAAAGGCTGCTGGTAACGCCAACCGTGGGTTGGGTCTTACCTTGCTCCAAATAGGTTGTGCTGGTGTACGGCGTGTAAGTCGCCTGTGACAATTTCTGGTTCCAGAGAGGCGAGACGGTTCCTAATCCGCTGTGTGGGGCGTGGCAAAAGGTGCAACCGAGGCCTCCTCTGGCAGTCACTGCCGATCCACTCGCGGCGGTCAGGTTATGCATCCCCAACACGTCGCCTGTAGGCGGCGGATTCTGCGCCACTAGGAAAGCGGTCGCCAGGAATGGGATGAAGACTAGCTTCCGGTAAGCGGACCAACGGAGCCTCTTCATGGTTTCCTCCCGGCGTCAGCCTGGGCGATTCCATAGTAGTGAAATATTTCAACGCGCCGGTTGAAGGAGTCCACGACGTAGATGCGATCCTGGTTGTCAATCTGCAGGCCGGCCGGCAATTGGAACTCGCCGTCTCCCGTGCCTTTCTGGCCGAAGTAATAAAGCAAGCGGCCTTCCTGGTCGAAGACCTGGACGATGCCCCATAGCCCATCGACGACATAAAGATGATCTTCGGAATCGAATCCAATTCCTTTGGGACGGAATATCCAGCCTTCGCCATCTCCCGCCTTTCCGATTGCGTAGCGGAATTCTCCAGAGCGGTCGAGAACCTGGACGCGGAAGTTCATGGCGTCGACCACGGCCAGGTCCGACCCGTGCAGGCGCAGTTCCGTCGGGAAATTAAACTCCCCGTTTCCCGTGCCCGGTTTTCCAATGGTTTTGAGAATGCTGCCCTGCATATCCATCATGAAGATCTTGTTGCGCAGCGTGTCGGTCACGTAGATGCGTTGGGCCGCGGAATCAACGGCGATTCCAGTGGGACGTTTGAAATAACCTTCACCGCCTTTCAGGCTTCCGATGACGCGACGGAATTTTCCATTGGCGTCGAAAACAAAAATCTTGCCGGTCTGGGAATCGGTCACGTAGATGTTGTCTTGTGCGTCGACGGCGACGCATTGGGGATTGAGCATGGGATCTTTATCAGCATCGCGGCGCGAGATGAACTTGTACTTCTGCTGCGCGAAATCGAAGATGTGCACCCCGCCTGCGCCCTGGTCGGTGACGATGATGCGTCCGTGAGAGTCTGTGACGACGCTGTATGGACTCACCATGTAGTGGAAATCGGGCTGCCCGGCGATCACATCCACGACCCGTGTCCAGAAGCTGCGCTTGGGCTTGACCTCGCGTTCAAGGCTGAAGCTGCGTTCGAAAGAAAGCTTGCGTCCGCCGTCGAGCAGAAGGTCGGGCGGCAGCGGATGGAGCGTTTGCTTGGAACGCTTGCCAGCGAGGGCGGGTCCAGTCAAACTCGCGGCAAGCAAAGCGATCGTTAGTCCTGCGCGAAGCTTAAGTTTTCGCCCCGAGGACTCACCTGCTACGGACTTACCCCGCTCGGTTAGAAGAAATCGAACCATCTGGTCATCCCGACATAAAACGACGTGGTGTTAGCGGGCACGCCAATTGCACTGATGCCTTGAGTGAAACGTAAATATCCGGCTTGCAGCCCGATCTTCCTGAGATGGTACTGCATCTGCGCGTTGAAGACCTCAGTGTCATTGTGTGAGGTCATGGTTGTCAGGGTGTTGCTGATCGCACGGCTAAATGTCGCCGCAACCGAAAGCCGGCCGAACGGTGTCACTGAAAGTCCGCCGCCATAATCCGATCCGCTGAAGATGATGTAATTCGTCAGGCCGGGCGTCGGCTGTGGTTGGATTAACCCTCCAGAGCCGAGTAGCGAAAGTCCGCTCGACTGACTATAGAAGGCGTTGACCGCTGCCCTCCGGTTGCTGAGGCCCGTGGAATAACTCTCACTGTGGGTGCCGCTGCCCGGATCGTCTGTCAAACCGCTGTGGTTTCCGCTGAAAGCCGCCGTCCACTGTGTGCGGTCGGTTATATGGCGGTGCACGTTCGCCGCGTACATGTAGTAGGAGGTCGTATAAGTAACCAGCAAGGTCTGCACGTTCTGCGCGTAAGTAAATTGGCCGGATGTCGCCCAGCCGCCGAAACGGTGATCGAAGTTCACATTACCGGCGAATCCCACAGCGTTTTGGCCCTGGCCGTTGGAACTGTCGATGACCGAACCGGAAAAAGTGAACATGTTCAACAGCCTCTTGCCGTAGCTCAAGGTGCCGCTCAGATACGCTCCGGTATAACTCTGTCCGAGGTACGACTGATCATAATAAGTCGCTTGGGCGGAGCCGGTGAGAAAGTTGGTGAACGTATAGCTGGCCCCGCCTCCGACGGTGGAGGAATGCGCCCCGGATCCCAAATTTAGCCCCGAGGGAACGACGCCTCCAGTTCCGAGACTCTGCGCCAGGTAGCCAGTCAGATTGCCGGTATAGTTCTGGCTGACATTCAGGCTCAACTTTGCCGCCGGGTGAAAAGTAGCGACGGCGGTTTCCGTGTCATCGGTGTAACTCGAAGAATTCGAGGTGCTTTCATCCTGCCCTTCGGGCGCCATGTAATTATTGGTGGACGATGTCCGGTTATAGGTGACCGCCAACGCTCCATGCATAGGGAGGTTGTGTTCGGCCCCGAAGCCTAAGCTGTTGGCGGAAGATTGTTCCACGGATTGGTCGCCGTCCGCGAGAAAGTCGGGGAAGTCAGAGTCGAAGCTGTTGTGAATGAAGAAGCCGTTCAGGCGGAAGCCGACGATTTGATAGTTTGAATGCAGGTTGAACATGCGCGAGCTGGAATCAGTTGATTGGTCGGTTCCGAAGAGACTGCTGTGGCCGCTTCCTTGCGAATAGCCCACAGACAGCGTTGGCCAGTTGGGTAGCAACGCGCTCCAGTTGATACCAAATCCTTGACCCGATCCGTAGGTCGTGAAATTCGGTTGGCCTGCCAGGCCGAACGTCCCCGTGCTGTCATGGTCATAGTGGTAGGTGACGGAACCGGGAAAGTTGCTGCCGGTGAAAAAATTCGCTGTACCTGTGATCCCGCTCGCGCCGGTAATGGATTGAGAATCAGAGTCGGCGCGCGATTGGTTGTAGTAGGGAGTTGCGCTGAACGAAAGGAAATTTGGGTTGTAGTAAAAGCCGGAGACGGTGCCGTTGAATCCGAGGGTCAAACCATGATCGGAGGGAATCTGATCGCCGTAGTCTCCCGCGTATCCGAAGGAAACCAGGCCGCCGGCATTCAGCTTCGTGTTCTCGCCTACGCCAAGTTGCGCCTGGGCCAACACCGCAGTCATCGAAACCAGAACCAGAAACGCCAGTCCCAGCCCGAGGATGCGGTTCGCGATCTTCATGGAACAGTTGCCCTTCCCACCAGAGGCCCAAAACCTGGGTTTTAACGTAACCTCTAAAATGCACAGGGATTGCCAAAAGAAAGAGGGGGATAGGTCCAAACAATATTGAAAGTAAAAGAGTTAGCAGAGTAGCGGGATAGGAGTACCGGGCAAAGATTTGTACGGTGAGGGATATCACCCGCTGAAGGAGTTGAAAGACTCAGAATGGGAAACTGCGGATTCCTCGCGCCGCTCGGGGTGACGGACGGAAGAGAAGTCTTTCGAGGAAATGGCGGAAGGTGGCTTTGAGAAGTGGGGTACCGGGCTTTGGCTGCGGGCAGATCGATCGCAGTTTAATGCCCATGGATTGCCGTCCCGAGCGAGGCGCAAGACGCATGTCTTCGCTCAAGACAGCAAAGGAGTTGGGGCCTAGCCGAGTTCTTCAACTCTCGCCTTGGCGCGAAGTTGTTTGGCCAAACCAGACCGCAGCTTCTCGTATTTTTCTTTTTGCAACTCGATCTTCAAATCGGCCTTCACGTCCTGGAAGCTTTGCTTTCTCGCCATGTTGTGCGCATTCAGCCTGAGAATCGTGTAGGCCGACTCAATCTGGATCAATCCCGTGATCTGCCCCGGCTGCAATGCCAGCAAGGCGTTGACGACAATCGGCGGGAGCTTGTCGCGCTTTACGATTTTGTGGTCACCCATGTTGACACGGAAATCATCTTCGGAGATTTTCTCAGCGAGCAGCCCAAAAGCATCATAGCTCTTAGTCGCCTGCGCCTGGCGGAGGGCGTCCTGGGCCTTCTTCTGTGCCTCTTTGGCCTGCGCCGGGGTGGGCTTGAGTTGTGGCAAGACCGAAATGCTCTGGAAGCTGAACGATTCTGGCTGCTCGAAGCGCGCCGGATTCTTATCGTAATAGGCTTTCAGCTCCGCCAACGATACGACGGATTTGTTTTCGACGTCGGTCTTCAGCAGTTGCTCGATGAGCAGAGAACGCTTGATCTGCTGCCTGAGGTGTTGTTCCGAGCCTTGCATCTCCGATTTCATGTAGTCGTCATACTGGTCGGGACTATTGAACTGCTTGCGAAATTCAGCCTCGGCGCTGTTGATCTTCTCGGTGGAAATTGTCAGTTTGCGTCGCTCCGCTTCCTGGTATACGAGCTCTTCGAAAATGATCATTTCAAGAGCGCCCTGGCGAATGGCTGCCTCTTGCGCCTTCGGAAACCCGTTGTGTTGGCGCGCATAGGGGAAGATGGCGAACATCTCGCGCAGCAGATCGCGATCGGTAAGCACGGCTCCGTTGACGCGCGCCACCGGCCTGTCGGTCACCTGCAGAGGAGAGACCTGAGAAGTCGTCGTTTTGGCAACCGCGGTCGGAGCATGCGAGGCGACTTGTGCCGATGCGCTAGAAGGAGCCGCCAGTTGGGTCGCTAAGAATGACAGCGTCAGCACAAGCGACGCGCAGACGGCCGACGTTCCGAACAAGCCAATTCTTGGCTTGAGGGAGCGGAAGATGGGGAGTTGGTACTTCATAATTCCTCGCTTGCTGAATTCTTTTTACGATCGAATTCGAAAAAAAAGGGGAGAGAAATTCTCTCCCCCGTTTGTATCACGGCGAGTTCTACTGGAATTGCGTCGTGATGGTGTAGCTGTTGTTGGATTCGTTCGCCTCGCCAAAGTGGCACTGGCGGCAGAACTGCGTGGTCGAAGGCGCCTGGGTCGGATTCCAGCCGCTCGCGATGTTCGGGTTGTAGGGGGCGTTCACGAAGAACATGGTGGCATAGAAGCCAGCGGCGTTGCCCGCGATCGGGCTCTTCGAGCTGGACGTGTACACCGTCATTACGTGCTGGTTGTGGCAGGTGGTGCAAGCCACGTAGGGCTGGCCGGAAGGCGTGACGCCATAAGGGCTTCCGTGCGCCCCAGGAGCGAGCTCCGGATAGCCGTAGTTGGCTACAAACTGGGCATAGGGCGTTCCAGGGGTCAGGGTGAAGGCATTATTGGCCCAGACCAAGCCGTTAGCCGTCGTGCTGATGGTGGCATTCAGGCCCACCGGGTGATCGTTGTTGTAGTTGCCGGCCGTGGTTCCGTCATTGCCGAGCAGCGTCGGAATCGGATTGCTGCCATAAGCGGTGTTATTCAGGTAGCCGATCCTCTGTTCGAACGACTGATTCGTCATCATGTTGCTGTAGGTGACGTTGCCGTCGTGGCAGCTCAGGCAGAGCATGATGCCGCTTACTTCGGTACCGCCAGCGGTCAAGCTGCTGGGCAGAACTTCGATATATTTTCCACTATCACCGAAGGCGAGAGAAACGCCGTACAGCGGGCTGGCGTCCTGGCCCCACAATGCATAGTTACCGGTATCATTTCCTTTTTTCGGCAGGTGGCCGGAGCCAAGCGCGCCGCTATGCGGGGAGTGGCAGCCAGCGCAACCGCGGCCGTTGTTGTTGTGAGCGCCGAGGACGTCAATCGTCGACGACCAATTCTGCGCCAACATCAACCCGGTGACCGCGAGAACAAACATCAGAACCAATAACGCTTTCTTCATATAAGTTAAAACCTCCATGATTTGTGCAGCGCGTTCCAAATTCTCAGAGGCTTAGGCCGTGGGCTGCGCTTATGCCTGGGCACTTGGAGCAGCCGCCCCTCAACCTTAGTAATGCAACTGGCTATCCGAAACGGGGCAGCGGCCACCTAGTTGGGAAAATCCATGTAAGTTATTGATTCTGCAGTCTTGAGTCCGGACGAATTCCGATTGGCTCCATGAATATGTCACTCTGAGGTGGGGGAAAAGAACCATCTGGAAGCGCCGGTTGGTCAAATCCCGCAGTGTCGAGGCCGCTTGGGGTGACCGTGCGGAGAGTGTTGCAAAATGCAGCAATGACATTGCTGGGCACGACGAAGACGCAGTCGGACCGTTGCACTTCTAAACGATGTTGAGGATCACGGGCCCCTTACGGTGCCTTGCTTGGCGGAGCAGGCGATGTGACCGGTGTCACGTTTTTCTCCGACTGTCCCGCGCTCTTTTCCCGCTTTGCCTCACGCTCCTTACGCAATTGGTCAGCCTCAGCGTCGGTGACATAACGGAACTGCTGTACGCGTCCTGGGTAAATCTCAGAGGTGAAGATGCGATTATTCTTGTCGGCGGTAATTCCCACCAGTCCCTGGAACTGCCCTGGGAGCAGGCCGTGGCCGCCGAAGGTGATGAGAAGCTGCCATTGCTGGTTGAAGACCTGCACGCGATCCTGCATGCCATCGGCAACCCAAATGTGATCGTCGCTGTCGATCGCTACGCCCTTGGGCCGGGCGAAATAACCGGGACCGTCGCCATTCTTCCCAAAGGTGCTGATGAATTTGCCGTCGGCGTCAAAGATCTCGATGCGATCATTCATCGTGTCGCAGACATAGAGATTGCCTTCGGAATCAATCGCCAGCCCGGTTGGTTTGGAAAAATCGCCGGGTGTGGTGAGTTCATGCTTGTGTCCGGTGGTGCCGATTTTGCGGAGCAGTTTGAGCGAGTCCGCGTCATATACCAGCACCTGGTCGAGTTGGACATCGGATACATAAAGGAGGCGATTTTCACGATCGATGGCCAGCGAGCCCGGACTCACCATTCCGTCGGTAATCACATCCTCGGCCTTGTGGTCGGCATTGAACACGAGGACATGACGCAGAATGGGATCGGAGACAAAGAGACGATCGCCGTCGTCCATCGCGAGTCCGATGATGTGCGCGAAGTGTGCGGCAACTCCATTCTTCATGAGCGTCAGCTCGCGAGTCTCAGTGTTGAAGATGAAGATGGCGCCAACCTTTTGATCAGCGACGTACAGATTGCCTTTGGAATCGACGGCCATGCCATATGGTTCGGCCAGCTGGAATAAAGGTTTGGGGCCTTCGGAGGCGGGCTGCGTGCCAGCCAGACGATCCATCCATTTCGCTTTCTTGGTATTGGCCTCGGCTTTCACCTGATCGAGTTTTTCGGCCGAATAGAACGCCTGATACTTGATACGGGCAATGGCCGGCGGATTCGGCCAGACAATATTTGAATAATCGGGGGCCGCAACCGTCTTGGGTTCTTCCGCAGCTTTCTTTCTTTTCTTATCGGCGGACGCGCAAATAGGCGCAAGCAGCGTCAACGCGAGCATAAGGTACAACACCAATCGGCCCTTGAAACTTCGAATCGCCCCGGCGTCGACGTCAGACATGGTATTTATTCTCCTCGTCGTCATTCTCCTCATGCGAATTACCTCTTCGTCAGATCCTTGTGGCACGTGGCACAGAAGGCAGTATTGTTTGCCTGGTCCTTGACCAGCAGATCGGGCTGCGCGGACGCGTGTGGCTGGTGGCATGACAGGCATCCGATCTTGGTTTTCACCTTAGTGACATCGCTCGGGTCGACGATGTCGGCAACTGGGTGCCCGTCCACCGGATGCCCGCGTCCGAACTTGATGGGCAGCACCACCACCGTGTTCTTGATGAAGTAATCTCCGGGCAACTTCACGGTTCCATTGAAGATGGTGACCAGATGCTCAGACGCGAGCTTCTTCGGTTGCGGAGTGTCGGGGCCGTGGCACTCGAGACAGAGGTCATCCACTTTTTTAGTCCGCAAAAGGTGATCGTTGTCGCTACCGTGCGGCTCGTGGCAGATCGCGCACGCCTGTCCAAAGACGGGCTGGTGCAGGTGCGCTTTCTTGAATTGGTCGGCCTGATCGCTATGACAGGCCAGACAGGCGCTGACTGGGTCCGGTTGCAGGAAGCCTGGGGTCTTGCCGGCGTGAGGATTGTGACAAGCGATGCATTCGCCTTGCGCTCCCGGATGCGGTACCTTGGCTTTGTCGATCTTTTCGACCTGATCGCTGTGACAGGTGGCGCAGAGCGCGCGAGTGTCGCTGTTAGTCAAAACAACTTTGCCGTCCTTCGCGGGCGAGTGACAGATTTCGCAAGTCCTGTCGGCAAACGGGGGATGCGTGAAACTCTGCATCAGCTTCGGCTGGTCCGACTGATGCGGATCGTGGCACTGCGTGCAAGTGGCCGTTCCGAATGGCTGTCCCTGATGCGCCTTGATGAGTGCTTCGTCCTTAACATCGTGGCAGTCGATGCACAGAGCAGGAACGGCTTTGGTCAAGTGATAATCGAATTCCTGTTTTCCTTTTTCGCCGACCTTGTGGGTTGTGTGGCAGGTATCGCATCCCATGTCGAGAGCGGCGTGTCGGCTGCCTTTTTCAGGGACGTTCAAACCCTGCGTATGACAGTCGAGGCACAGATTCGCGCCCTTATCTCCAGACAGGGGCTTCAATAGCTGATTTTTGTTGTCGGAAGTATGCGGATCGTGGCACTTGATGCAGTCGCGAACCGCTGGCGGATGGATGGTCCCTTTCAGCGTTGCAGCATCCTTATCGGCGTGGCACGTGATGCAGAGCGACTGGGGCGTCGACGTGATCAATTTCACGCGGGTGATGTCTTTATTGGATCGGACCTCATGGCATGTGAGGCATCCCATGGCGATGGCGGAGTGGACGAACTTGCCTTTCGTTTTATCCTCGTGGCACTCGAGGCACTTCGCCGCGTCGACGTTCTTATCGAGGGGAACCGGGTGAATCGCAGCGGAGGCACGCGAACCCGGCAGCACCATCATGCAGAAGAAAATCAGTACACCAATACCGAAGCCGCCTTTTTTTGCGACCTCCTTGCGGAACCTGATGCGATGGGGGAGCAGTCTCACGTGGCCTCCGAACGGTGCGTGTGCACGAATCTCGCCGTATTGCCCAAACGCTGTTGCAAAGTGCAACATTCGCGTAACTTACTGAATCAGGGCAGCTTAATTGGCCAGTTCGCGACCGCTTGATAAGCCCCGTTGGCCCGAACGTTCCAGCAATGGGCCTTCTGCCACAGCATCGTCGGTGAAATGCCCCAAGGGCTGCACACAAGAATCGGAAAGTGATACGGGCTTCTGTTCAAGGGTTTCGATGTCGGACGCCACCGTGTCATAGTCGACGAGAAATTTCCGCCGCAAAAGGACGCTGGCTCCGTAATCACTAGGGTTTGTGACGTCTGTCACGTTAGTGGGTGCCGCGGATGAAACCGCCTTCAGGCGCCGTCCGTCGCTCGTCACCCGTATTGGTGAGCCGCGTCACGAACGCAATGTGATGAGTCAAATTCCCGCCGATCCTCAAGCCAGTGCGTGATTTAGCCCAAATCAACTTCAGGTTTATTCTGGTACGTGAAGTTAAGTACCCTATTATGTGTCGGTTAGAAGTGGTTCTGCATGTGGCTTGGAACTTGCATTTCAGGCTTGTGAGCACGGAGAGGATATGGCCGCAGAATCGCGCACACTCGGCACCAAAACTTGGCGCACCATCGCTTCGATCCAGACCGGAGTGGTACTTCTGATCCTGGTTGTGATTCTCTCGGCGGTCGGAACGATCGTCTTGCAGCGCCCGGTGACTGATCCCGACGAAATGCAGAATGCCTATTCTCCCGCGGTGCTCCGCATCCTCGATGCTGTCGGACTGACTGACGTCTTTCATTCCTGGTGGTTCGTGGGACTCGTAATCCTGGTCAGCCTCTGCATCATCGCGGCGTCCATCGATCGTTTTCCGAATTCGTGGCGCTACTTTTCGCGCCCCTACAAGTATCCCGACGCAAGTTTCCGCCGAGCATTGCATCCGCAGAAGTCAGTTCCCATCACCGACGAAGAATCAGGCTTAGTGGCCGCGCAGCGGGCATTGCATTCGCTGGGATTCAAGCCCGAGCGCGTGGTTCGCGAAGACCACTTTGGAATTTTTGCGGAGCGTCATCGCATCTCGGAACTAGCGGTCTACATCGTCCATGCCAGTCTGCTGCTGATCTTCTTTGGCACGGTCGTTGACGGTCTTTGGGGATGGCGGGGCACGCTCAACCTCAATGAAGGTCAGACCTCGAATCTTGTGGAATTGCACGACGGCAGCACACGCACCCTCCCCTTCGCCATTCGCTGCGATAGCGCCGGCCAGGAAAACTACAAAGACGGCACTCCTAAGAAGTGGTGGTCAAAATTGGCTGTGGTCGAAAACGGCCGCGATGTAAAGAGCAAAGAGATTGTGGTTAACGATCCGCTACTGTATGCCGGCGTCCGCTTCTACCAATCCAGTTATGGTTCGAACGGCAAAGTTGACAAACTCACCCTGCTCGCTGCTCCCAGCAAAGGCAGCGGCGAGAAGAAAGAAATCGGACTCGCAGTGAACGACACGGTTCCACTCGATGCCGACACGACAGTTCGCTTTGCCGAATTCATTCCCGACTACGCAGTCCGCGACGGCCAGGTGTATCGCAAATCCAACGACCTTGAGAATCCCGCCGCGCATTTGATAGTCACCTCGAAGACCGGGAGCAGGGAAAGAGACTATGACGTCTGGTTCCCGCCGATGGAGGACGTCGCCGACAATTCGCTCTCCCCCTGGCAGTTCGAGGCCACTGATCTGAAGATGAGCCACTTTACTGGATTGCAGGTTTCGCATGAACCCGGGCAGTGGGGAGTCTGGTCGGGCGTCGTATTGATGGGCATCGGACTTGCCTTCGTGTTCTACGTCGTACATATGCGCTTCTGGGTGGTACCGGTTCGCGACGAGAAGACGGGCGAGTACTCGCTCTGGATCGGCGGCAGCGCAAACCGCAACCGCGATGCCTTTGAACAGCGCTTCAAGGATCTCGTTACATCCGTTCAAGAAGAACTAAAAACCGTCCGCGCAGCCGCTCCAAGTGAGCAGACTGCAACCGTCGTCGGGGACTGAATCGCCTCATCGGAGGATTTCAATGGCACAAGTGAAGACCGAGCAGCAGCAACCGGCAACCGGCATGACCTTGATCGTGATGGTCGGCCTCGCCATCGCCTTTCTGCTGTTCATGGCATTTTTGAACGTAGTCAAGAGCGGGAATCTTCTGAGCGAGACGAATCTGCTCTTTGCGACGCTCATCTTCTACTGCGGCGCCGGCGCCTTGTACCTTGGGTTTGGGATTACCGGCACCGAGTCTTATGTGAAGTTCGCGTCGCTGGCCACATGGCTCGGCTTGATCGCAAATACCGCAGCGGTCGCGCATCGCTGGTACGAGGCGGGACATCCGCCGTTCGCCAGTGTTTATGAAATGCTCCTAAGTTTCGTATGGACACTTGCCGTGCTAACGCTGGTCGCCGAGAAAAAATATGGTGTGAAAGTCATCGGCACGGTCACGATGCCGGTAGCAATCGTAGGCGTCGTCCTGATGCAGTTGCTCCGGACCGAAGTCCATCCCCTGGTTCCCGCTTTGCAATCGACCTGGCTGCATGTGCATGTCACGCTCGCCATGCTCGCTTACGCCGCCTGCGCACTAAGCTTCGCTCTCGCCATGATGTTCCTTATTCAGGACGACATGAAGACTGAGACCTTCCTCGCGGTGACTAGCGCAAGTACGTTAGGCATTTACGCAGCCGTCGTTTTGACTCGCTTCGAAAAATGGGGCGGCCTGAGCCTCGTCGCTTGGGATCCGGACCGCAAAACTGAAGTTTTCCTCTCCAAGGGAGTACGTTTGTTCGTCACCGTTCCCGATCTGGGATGGTTGATGACGCTGACTCTTCTGGTCGTCGCGTCGCCGCTTGTCTGCTACGGGCTGGCACGTTGGCAGAAGAATAGTAGCTTTCTGACGATTGCCAATCGCGCCGTCTTTCTCAGTATTCTCCTGCAAGTGATGACGCTGGTCATGTTTTTGGTGCGCGAGAATGGTGGCAGCTATCCTTCGCTTGACGCTGATGGATTATTCCCGACAAGTCTCGCCGCCAGCCCCTTCATACTGTCGGGTTTGGTAGGCGGCATATTCATCTCGCTCCTTTATCTGCTGCTCGTGTGGCGTCGCACAGATCTGGAGCGACTGCTTCCCAGTGCGGACGACCTTGATCGCATCACTTACAAAACGATTTGCCTTGCCTTCCCTCTATTAACTCTGATGATCGCTGCCGGCGCGTACTGGGCGAACCAGACATGGGGCTCTTACTGGAGCTGGGATCCCAAAGAAACCTGGGCGGCGATCACGTGGCTCGTCTACGCGCTGTATTTGCACATGCGTATTACTCGCGGATGGCGTGGCCGTAGAGCCGCCTACTTCGCAATCGCCGGATTCGCAGTAGTGATGTTCACATTCTTCGGAGTAACGTACCTGCTCCCAGGATTGCATGCTTACGCCTAGAAGAGCGGAAGATTAGGGAAAGGATTTCGATTTGAACTCGGTTCGCGTCAATTGGCAGATCAAGGCTCTCTTGCCGGTGGTCTTCGTGCTCCTGGCAGGTCTGCTGCTGTTCATCGTTGCGACCGTCTCGTTTCGCGATCCCGAACGCCACGCGGTTTTGTTCGTTGCCGGGGCCGGAGCTGTTGTCATCTGCGGAGTTTCCATCGGCGCGCTCGCCTATTTCATTCAGCGGCCAATGGTCGAGTTGCAGGAGAAAATCGCCCAGGTGAGCGAAGGTAATCTCGATGTTGCCGTCAGCTTTTCCAGCCGCAACGACGAAATCGGAGACCTCGGCCGCAACTTCAACCACATGATGGAGCAGTTGCGCGAGAGCCGCGCTGAAATCGAGACTCTGCATCGCACCCAGATGTCTCGCGCCGAGCACCTTGCGACCCTGGGCGAACTAGCCGCTGGCTTGGCGCATGAGATTCGCAATCCGCTGGCTGGAATCGCCGGCGTGATCGAAATTATCGGTCGCGATCTTCCGTCAACCAGCCCGGCGCGTGCAGTCGTCAAGGATGTTCGCCAGGAAATCGCGCAGATCAACCGCATTCTGACGGATCTTCTAGAGACTGCGCGTCCTCATCCGCCACAGATTTGCCTGAGCAATCTCAATACGACCGTGGAGCACGCCGTCATGCTGGCGCGACAGCAGGTGCTTTCGCGGCCGATCAAAATTGAACTGCAGCAGGCGCCGAATTTACCTGACGTCGAGCACGACAGCGATCAGATTCACCAGGTGCTTCTGAATCTTCTCCTTAATGCCGTTCAAGCCATGGACGGACCGGGAGTTGTGCGCGTCGAAATCGGCTCACAAAATGACTCCGCTACCGTTACCGTCAGCGATACCGGAAGAGGCATTCCTGCTCAACAGTTAGCTAACATCTTCCGGCCCTTCTTTACGACCAAGGGCAACGGCACCGGTCTCGGCCTATCTTTGGCACGGCGTATCGTCGAAGAACACCACGGCCGCATCGAGGTTAGCAGCGTGGTCGGAAAGGGAAGCAAGTTCGAGGTGGTTCTTCCGTTTCGCACCGCTGCCGCCCAGATCGCCGCTTCCTGAGCCGCGACTCCAGTTGCAGGAATTCTCAGACACTTGCAGACGTCTTACCAAGAACGGAGAAGTGGCAACTGAGAACCCGGGGCAGAGCAAACCCGCGTCCTTTCGTAGTAAATTAAACACCGGATGCCTGCAGAGAAAATCATGATTGTCGACGACGAGCGCCTGGTGCGCTGGTCGCTCCGCCAGAAGTGCGAAGAGTGGGGATACCACGTAATTGAAGCCGATTCCGGTGAACCTGGGCTCAAGTTGGCGCAGCGCGAATCGCCCGATCTCGTACTACTCGACGTCCGCATGCCCGACTTGACCGGCATCGAAGTGCTCGATCAGCTTAAGAAAAACGGCGACGCCCGCGCCGTCATCATGATCACTGCCGATCCGCAACTGGACGACGTGAAAGCAGCTCTTAAGCTGGGAGCCTACGATTTCGTCGGTAAACCTATCGACTTCGATGAACTCCATGTCACCATCAAAAACGCTCTTGAGGCAACGAGCCTACGCACCGAGGTGCAGACGCTGCGCGGTGAGGTGCGGCGCGGGGCAGGCTATTCGAACGTGGTGAGCGTTTCACCCAAGATGACGGAACTGATGAACTTCGTCCGCAAAGTCGCGGCTAGCGAAGCCACTACGATTCTGATTCAGGGCGAAAGCGGCACGGGCAAGGATCTTATTGCCAAAGCCATCCACTACGAAAGTTCGAGACAAGACAAGCCCTTCGTCGCTATCAACTGCTCCGCGATTCCCGAGACGTTAATGGAAGCAGAACTATTCGGCCACGAAAAGGGCGCGTTCACCGACGCCAAGCAGATGAAGAAAGGTCTTTTCGAGGCCGCCGACGGAGGCACGCTCTTCCTCGACGAGATCGGCGAACTCTCTCCTCTGCTGCAGGCGAAACTTCTGCGCGTTCTCGAAGACCAGGTCATTCGCCGCGTCGGCGGCATCCGCGACATGCAAGTGGATGTGCGTGTGATCGCTGCGTCCAATCGAGATCTTGAAAAAGCCGTACGGGACGGCCACTTCCGCCAGGACCTTTATTACCGTTTGGCGATCATCGCCATCTTCATCCCGCCGCTGCGCGACCGGAAAGAAGACATTCTTCCGCTGGTGGATTTCTTTATCGATCGCTACAACCGACGCTTCAAAAAGTCGATTCGGGGCATCACCGATGAAACGCGGCGGCTGATTTTTAGCCACAACTGGCCGGGTAATGTTCGGGAACTCAAAAACACCATCGAGCGCGGCATGATCCTCGAAGACGAGCCATTTCTGCGTCCGGTCTATCTTCCGTTTTCTGTCGGAGAATCCGGTGGCCGCACGCTCTTCGAGAGAACCTCACCCACCGATGGTGGACAAACTCTGCCTAACGGCCGAACCCTGCCGCGGCTATATATCCCGGAAGGTGGAACTTCTCTCGAAGAGGTCGAGCACGCCATGGTTGAACTGGCCATGCGCCAGGCTAACGGCAACCAGACCCACGCGGCCAAACTACTCGATATCAGCCGCGACGCGCTGCGTTACAAGCTGAAGAAATTCGGCCTGATTCGCGGCGATGATGAAGGTGCCCAGGGTAGCGCGGCAGAGGAACAATGATTGCCTAGCTCTTGGTTGCTTGCGTACCGCGGACGGATTCGTCGTAGATGGCTTTGAAGTCTGCGCGCTGTAGCAACTTCTCCGCTCCCGGATCCTTCTGCATCGCATCCAGCAGGCGTAGCGCTTCACGATAATTAGCCTGGGCATCGCTGCTATTGCCGGAATCTCGTGCAATGGCGGCCAGCAGGTAGTGTGCCCTGGCGCTCAAGGGTTGCATTCCGAGTTTGTCTGAGAGCAGGAGCGCGCGCTCCAGTTCCTGTTGCGCGTGCGAGCGGTCGTGGTTTTGCATCATGGCTTCGGCCATGAATATGGAACATTCAACCGAGGTGTATTTCAGGCCCAGGTCGTTCGCCTGCTGAACGAGCTGCCGGAGGCTGGAAATGGCTTCCTGCGTGCGTTTTTCCTGCACTTCGACTTTCGCCAAATTGGCTTTGGCGACGAGGATTGTGTCTGGTTCTTTACTGCGAATCGCGGCCTGGAGCGCATCCGCATAGGAAGAGTGCGCCGCTTTGAAATCTCCGCGGTAATAGTAAGCATCGCCCTGGAATCCTATCGTTTCGGCGATCAACCCATCGTTTTTCAGCTCACGCGAGAGGCTGAGCGCTTCGTCCAGATCGCCTTTCTCTTCGTCTCCGCGACCTGCCAGGATGAGCGCCTCCTCCGAACCGCCGAGCACGCGGGCCATCCAATCGGTCTTGTCGTTGATGTCGCGGAATGTCTTGAGAGCCTCCTGCCTGCTCTTGACAGCCGCACCGAATCGCCCCTGGAAATCAAAGAGCGTACCAAGGCTATAAGACTCAATGGCGGCACCTCGTGGATCGTCGAGGCTGCGCCGCAGATCCAACGCCCGCAGATAGTACGCGATTGCCTGATCGTACTGGCCCATGTTGGTGGAGGTATAACCCAGATTGTGGACGGCCTCGACGATGTCTTGCGGCACTTTCGATTTTTCGCGCAACTGCAACGCCTGCTGGAAGTAGGTGAGAGCGTCCTCGTACTGGCCCTTGTCCGAGTACGCACTGCCAATGTTATTCAGGCAGATGGCCTGCATGCTTTCATTGCCCAGGTCGCGCTCCAATTGCAGCGCTTCTTTATACATTTTCAGCGCCTGGTCGTGGTCGCCGCGGTCATCGTGGAAGCTGCCGAGATCGAGGAGAGTATCGCCCAGGCCGCGCTTGTCGCCTATATCGCGGCGAGTCTGTAAAGCCTCCTCGAAGTTGGCCAGCGCGTCTTTGTTGTTGCCGAGAGAAGCCTGAGCCAAGGCGAGTTCGTTCAAACTGAACGCCAGGCCGCGTTTCTGGCCTATGTGCCGCCAGATAGTCAGCGCCTCCTGCTCATTGCGCAGGACTTCCTGCGGCTTGCTCAACATCCTGTAAGCGACAGCCATCAGGTGCAGACTGGTAGCTTTCTGTTCCTGATTATCCACTTGCACGGCCAGACTATAGGCGCGGTTCAGGGGATCAAAGCTTCCTTGTGGATCGCCGCTCTTGATGTCGATGCGGCCCAAATCAAGCGTGGCCGCCACATTCTTGGGATTCGATGACAGGATCTTCTGGTAATATTCGCGGGCTTTCACAAGATTCCCCGAATCCTGATAGAGGCCGGCAAGCGCCGATTGCACATCGTAGTTATCGGGCGATACCTTTGCCAGATTCTCGTAAGCCTTGATGGCCTCGGGATAATTCTTGATCACCTGCAATTCGATGGCAGAAATCAAATACTTCTCTGCCGCCGGAAGGTCCTGGCTAAGCCCCACCGCTTTTTTAGCTGACTGCTCCGCTTCGCTGTCATAACCCAGACTGCTGTAGACCTGTCCCAGCTTCGCAAATGCGAGCGCAAAGGCGGGATCTTCGGTCGTCGCCGCCTCGAATTGCTTCTGGGCCTCCAGATTTTTTCCGTCCCGCTGCAAGCCGAGTCCTTGGTCGTAGTCGCGCAAAGCAGCAACCGATTTCGAAGTGGGCTGAAAAGAACTGGCTTTCAGTTCCTTAAGCACATTCTCCGGAAGCGCGAGCTTCTGGCGGATCGACTCGGCCATGCGATCGATCGCGCCGGGAATTTCTTTCTCGTTCGCCACATCTATTTTCAGCGGTACGGTGGCGCCGCTCTTGGTGTCCTGCAGAGTGGCATCGATCCGGATCTGATCGCCGAATTTGGCGTACTGGCCCCACACCACGCGATCTGCGCTGCTGAAATCGGCCACGCGGCGAATCGTCGAGGGATCAAGCACGGTGGTCGAGGAAATGCGCAGGTCGCTGAAGATCTGGTGCAGACTGGTAGGGCTTACTGTGCGCAATTGCGCAGACTGACCAACATCGGTGCTGAGCATGTCCGCCAAACTGGAGCCGAGCCAGTCCATGGTTGGGTCACCGGACGCATTGCGAAAGGGCAAAATCGCCAGCGACACCGCCGGTCCTACGTGAGCGGTTTTGGCGCTCGACAATGGCTTGAAAAGCCGGTCGCGAAGCAAATAGCCGCTGCTGGCCAGAATCAGGGCAACCAGCACGCCGCCGATGATCGGCCAGGGAAGAGTCTGTCCCCACGGTTTTACGCTGGCTTCGAACTTGATCGTTCCGGCCGCGCGCTTGTCTTTCCAGGTGTTGAGATCTGCGAGAACGGCCGAGACATTCTGATATCTCTCGTTTACATCGCGTTCCAGACACTTGCTCACGATCCCGCTTAGCCTGCCCGGAATTTGCGAGTCAACATCCGATGCCGGAATCGCACGTTCCTGAGTTCGTTTGATCAGGCTGGCGAGAGCGCTCTCGGCGGCATACGGACCCTTGCCGGTCAACATCTCGTACAGGATGAGACCAAGGGCGAAGATGTCCGAACGTTGATCGAGATCCTTCGCCAAGGCCTGTTCCGGCGACATGTACTCCATGGTGCCGACGATCGCACCTGTCTGAGTCATTCCGTCGCCTTGGACGGTGCGAGCCAGCCCGAAATCCATGACCAGGATTCGCCCGCTGCTGTCCTGCATGATGTTCTGCGGTTTGAGGTCGCGATGAATCACGCCGACGCTGTGCGCCGCATCCAGAGCCTGGCAGACTTGCTGGATGACATCGACAGCTTCCTCGGGAGTGAATTTCTTCTTCTCTCGTATGAGGGCTCGCAGATCCTTGCCCTCGATGAATTCCATGGTGATGAACTTCACGCCCTCCGCTTCACCAAGGTCATAGATGCGGATTACATTTCTATGCGTCACCTGGTGAGCGAGCAGCAACTCCTGTTTGAAGCGGGCCAGGATGGAGGGGTTCGAAGCCAATTCAGGCCTGATCACCTTTAGCGCTACGAATCGATCAAGCGCGCGATCGGCTGCCTTGTAGACTGCACCCATTCCGCCCTCGCCGAGGAGTTGGAGGATTTCATAGCGGCCGCTCAGCACGTCGCCGATCTCGAGCACCGCCGCGCTGGCGTATGAACCGGAAATCCGGCTGGTTGGCGTCTTCGGAGCCGGCGTCGGAGTCCTGCGAAACGTGGCTCCGGTGGCGGTTGTGGCCTCAGCGTCGATCACGGTCGCGTCGGGGTCGCTCGTGCTCGGCCAAGGATCAGCGAGAGTGGCACCATCATCATGAGGAGGAACTGGGATGTTGCTGCTTGAACTTTCACCCGCGAAAGGTGTCCCAACACCAGGATGGGCTGGCTTCTTGGCAACAGGCTTTTCGTCCGGGCTTGGTCTGGAATCATCCATGTTGCGATTCAGCAACGGCCGGGAGGTTGACGAACCCAAAACTTAACTGAACGCACCCGAGCGCGCGCCTGCGGGCACTTCTTAGTGCAGGCAGTATATACGATTATCAGGCCGGACGGGCTAGTTTACGGAGCACACAGCGCCTGGTCTGGCAGGCGAAACTGGAGCGAAATGCCGACCAGTTTTAACGGCTGCTCATGGGAAGAAAGTCATTGATCATCTCATGGAGTTGCCGGTGGTCACACGATCATTTTGACTGTCCGGCGTTTAAAACAAACGAACCTTTCGCACGAATGTCCCGCGATGAAGATCCCAAGAGGACCTCAAACTGGCCGGGCTCGCTTACCCAATCTTTCTTGGCTGTGCTGTAGAAAGCCATTGCGGTACGGTCTAGCGTAAAATGCACGTCCTTGGCTTCTCCAGGCGCCAGATCCACACGACGAAAACCCTTCAATTCCTTGATTGGGCGGTCGACGCTCGAGTGCCCGTCATGCACGTAGAGTTCGACCACCTCCGCACCGCGGCGCGATCCGCTATTACGGAGACGAAGAGTTATTTCCACAGGCTGGCCGGGCATCGCGTCGCTCGGCGAAATTCTCAGATCGCTGTAATCGAACTTGGTATAGGAAAGACCATATCCGAACGGAAACAGAGGGTCTACCTTGTGCTTATCGAAATAGCGGTACCCCACATAGATTCCTTCGGCATAGTCAACCCGCAGGTTTTTGCCGGGATAATGTCCATACGCCGGAGAGTCCTTCCACTCTTTCACAAAGGAAACTGGCAACTTCCCTGACGGGTTCGCGTCGCCGAACAGAACATCCGCAATGGAATTGCCGCCTTCTTGTCCGCCATACCACATGTCCAGGACGGCGGGAACACGGCCGATCCACCTTGTCATCACCACCGGCCCACCCGCGTTGATGACCACGATCGTATTCTTATTGACCTTTGCTATGGCGGCGATCAGATCATCTTGCCCCGCGGGCAAATCGAGCGATTTGATGTCAGAGCCTTCAGACTCTAACGCCGGAGATCTGCCCACGACAATAATCGCCGCATCTGTCTTTGCAGCGTCACCAACGGCCTCATTTCTGAGCTGCGCACGCGCCTCAGGAGTGTCTTTCTTGGGATCTTCGCCTTCCATGGAAACACCCAGTGCATAGCTCACACGCACGCCGTTACCGGCTCGATCCTGGATGCCTTTCAGCGGACTGACCGCGTACTTTGGCTCGACCAGTGAACTGCCGCCGCCACCCGTTCTAGCGACAGCGGCATTTGGCCCAATGACAACAACCGAGTGGATCTTCGATGGATCAAGGGGCAGCAAATCGCCGGTGTTTTTGAGGAGAACAATACTCTCGTCCGAGGCCTTGCGCGCCAAAGCCCGTTGCTCCGGCGTATCGATCTCCCCGGTTGCGTTGTGGTGAGGTGAGTCAAACTGTCCACTGACGAAGATTATCCGAAGGATGCGTCCGACGTTGTCATCAATCGTCGCAGGAGATATTTTGCCGGCGGATATTTCCGGAAGAACTTTCTCGGGAACGAGCCAGCCGCCGCTGTTCCCTGAAGTCTTCGCGTCTGCGCGTTTCATCCAGGCTCTCATTGGCGCGCCGCCTGGCATCTCCAAATCCATTCCGGCATTTATCGTGGCCGCCGTGCTGTAAGTGCTACCCCAATCGGATACCACAAAGCCGTTGAAGCCCCATTCTTTTCGCAATACATCTTTTAGAAGGTAGGAATTTTCGGCGCAGTAGACTCCGTTGACTTTGTTGTAGGCCGACATTACCGACCAGACGCCACCTTCCTGCACCGCCGCTTTGAATGCGGGAAAATAAATCTCGTGCAAGGCGCGCTCGTCAACCTTGACGTCGATCCGATGGCGTTCGAATTCCTGATTGTTGGCGACAAAGTGCTTGACGGTCGCGATAACGCCCTCGCTCTGAACTCCCTTGATGTAGGCCACCGCCAACCGGCTTGTGAGGTAAGGATCCTCGCCGTACCCTTCAAAGTTTCTGCCCCATAGAGGTGTGCGATTAATGTTTACGGTTGGTCCGAGGATCATGTCTCTTCCGACGGCTTTGACCTCCTGCCCAATCGCTTGTCCCTCGCTTTGAACGAGTTCGGTATCCCATGTGGCACCCATTGCGACTCCAGCAGGGAACGCAGTCGTGGTGACTTGCAGTTTGGCGCCTAGCGCCTTGGTCTCAGAGGAAGGACCAGCCCACGACCTTATGCCGAGGGGGCCGTCGGCCATTTTTATCGACGGGATGCCGGGCCGTTCATTGGGGACGCTGTCCATCCAATCGGCGCCACTCAGCATGGCGACTTTTTCCTGCAGCGTCATACGGCCTAGCAGATCCTGAACACGCTGCTCAACCGGAAGATTTGGGTTCTTATAGGGCGGGATATTGGAGGTGTCCGGGTTCTGGGCAAGGCTGAATGCGACCGGAAACAGAATCAAGATCAGACAGAGAAAGCGCTTCATCATTTCCCTCGGGAGAATCCGGAACATTGTACAAGTCAGTTTTGATTAAGGCGACATCGGACCGGGCTGTCTGACGGAAAAAGGACTCTATGACAACTCGAAAATCATAACTTATACGCCTGCTTCACCAGTTTGTAAGCGAGAGACTCCGCCACTTCGAGCGCTTCATCTTCATCCAGTCGATGCTCAGCGACAAGCTTTGCCAGGAAGGCGCAATCTACACGCCGTGCCACGTCGTGACGCGCGGGGATGGCAACAAAGGCTCGTGTATCGTCGTTGAAACCCGCCGTATTGTAGAAACCGGCCGTCTCCGTTACCCGCTCGCGATAACGCATCATTCCTTCGGGACTGTCATGAAACCACCAGGCCGGCCCAAGCCGCAGGCACGGATAGTGGCCGGCCAACGGAGCCAGTTCGCGGCTGTAGGTAGATTCATCAAGCGTGAAAAGAATGATAGTGAGATCCCGCTCATTGCCGAATTGGTCGAGCAAAGGTCGAAGCGCTTCGACATAATTCGTCGGCATGGGGATATCCGCTCCGAGATCGCGTCCGTATCGTTCGAAGAGGGCGCGATTATGGTTGCGCGCGATGCCGGCGTGAATCTGCATAACCAGCCCGTCTTCAAGGCTCATTCGGGCCATTTCGGTCAGCATTTGCGCGCGGAAAAGTTCCAGTTGCTGAGCTTCAGCATCGCCTGCGAGCACGCGCTGATAAAGCTCCGAGGCCTGCAGATTGGCGAGATTCGCGGTTCGCGGGGTCGGATGGCCGTGGTCCGCCGCCGTGCAGCCGAGTTGGCGAAATCGTACGCGCGTCTTTCGCAGCGCGTTCAAATAGCCATGCCAACTCAACGTATCTTCCCCGGTCATCTCGCCCAGCTTGGCAATATTCGCGGTAAATCCCTCAAACTCAGGATCGACAACCGGATCGGGCCGAAACGTTGGCAAAATCCTCGCCTTCCAGTTCGATTCACGGATAGCCTGGTGATCGGCCAGCGAATCGAGGGGGGAATCCGTGGTCGCAAGCACCTCCAAATTGAAGCGCTCATAAAGAGCTCGCGGGCGGAAGTCGGGGTCCTGAAGCCGTTCAGAGATCGTGTCGAAATAAAGATCGGCGGTTTTGTCGGACAATCGTTCTTTAAGCCCGAAAAGCTCCTGAAAAACGAAGTCCAGCCAAATGCGTGTCGGCGTCCCCCTGAACAAATAATAGTGGCGGGCGAAAACACGCCAGGCTCGCCGGGCATCTTTCTGTTTTGGCATCCCCAGATCGAGATCTTCAAGCGAAACGCCTTGGCTATAGAGCATTCGAATGACGTAATGATCAGACTGGACGAACAGGTATGCCGGATCTGGGAAAGGCTCATTGGTTGCGAACCAATCTGCCTGAGTATGTCCGTGGGGGCTGATGATGGGCAGAGCACGCACATGCTCGTAAAGCTTCCTAGCTATTTTTCGGGTACCAGGTTCGGCCGGAAACAGGCGGTTAGGATCGATCAGCATGATTCAGATCTTACCTTCTCGGTTCGAATCGGAGATCGGCGAACAGCGACGCCGCGGCGGGCCGCCGTCTAAATCATCAGCATACACGCGTCTCTGGCGCATTTGCCGGAGCGCAAGGAACCAACCGGATTGGGTATTTATGAGGGGGCGATGGAGAAACCTAGGGGTTGGGTATTACAGCTTTGACCTGATTTGAGTAGCCGCTCTCTGCGCCGCTTCCGTCGACGCAGGTCGTAACGTAGTAATAGGTGTCGCCCGCCGTGACGTTGTCGTCTGTATATGGCGTATCGGCTTCGAGCGCAGAGTTTATTTTTGAGTACGGCCCACCCGACACGCTTCCCCGATAGACGTTATATCCAACTATGTCCTGTCCCTTGCTTGCATCCCACGTCAAGGCCACGCTGTGCTCGGGTGCGGCCGTGCCAGTACCGCTTAGCACCACTGTTGTCGGCGAGTTGGAGGCATTACTGGAAAACGATAAGGTCGCAGACGCCGCCCCCGTCGAGCCGGGTTTAAATGTAACCGTAAAAGAAGTTGTTTGGCCTTGGGCGAGGGTGACCGGCAGCGAAATTCCAGAAATCGCAAACTCATTGCTGTCGACGCTTGCCTCGGAGATGGTTACGGATGATCCGCTGGCTGCCAGCGAGCCGTTCAGCGAACTCTTCGCGCCGACGACCACGTTGCCAAAGCTAAAGCTGGCTGGCGATACGGCCAGTTGGCCCTGCACCATACCATCCCCTTGGAGTTCGATGTCGAGTGGCGAGTTGTCGGCCGTGGAAACAACGGCGAGCGTTCCGATAGCCGCGCCCACGGATTCAGGTGCAAAAGTCAGCGCGAACGTCACACTTTGGCTCGGAGATAGAGTCATTGGCAATGCAAGTCCGCTGACGGAAAAGCCAGCGCCGCTGATGGTTGCCGCTGAAATGGTCGCCGCCGATCCGCCGGTATTGGTCAGCACCTCGGAAAGCTTGGAGGTCTTGCCCTTTTGCACATTGCCAAACGAGGCGGTCGAAGGTGACGGAGCCAGTGCCGGCGCGGCTTTGGTGGCAGTTGAGCCAACCCCTGGCACCCCGTAAGCAGCGTGATTCCGACGGCGATTAGGAGGCAACTGATCCAGCAGCGATGTGATGGAAACACACGCAACAATCCAATTCCTTTGAGTATTGGGTTCGCGTTCTTTTCGTCGGACGCACGCGTCCGCAATGATTTGGGATCGACGCCTGGAGTCTATTCAATTCCAACTGGATCAGCGAGATTCCAACGGTAATTCAAGTCGAGATGCGGAACGCGCTCGAGCTTATGCCACTTTGAATCACACACTTAGGCTGGATGAAAACGGAAAAATACTTTGGGCATACGACTTGCGTTTAGCATTCGTGCTAACACACGTTCGTAATCGGAAATGCGGTGCGCAGAGACAAACGCTGCTGCAAATGCGAGTGCTCAAATGCTAGATTGGAAGTGATTCAGGGACGCGACTGTGACTGCGGCAGGAGTAGAAAAGAGCGCAGTAAGAATTTGAATTCCGGAACTCATATCGACAACGTCGCGATAGGAAAGAAGGTTCTAGTCTTTGGAGTTCTCTGTGCTACTTCCATTCCAATTTGGTGGCATGCTCTTGTCATCACGTACGGGCTCGCGCTGGCCAACGACGGTTACACCCATATCCTTCTGATTTTTCCACTGAGTACCGCGCTGATTTACGTCGACGCAAAATGGATCGGCTGGACGGCGCTGCAGGTGAAACAGGAATTCAGTCCTCGCCTCGGCACTACTCTGCTGGTTCTGGCTTTGCTGGTGGGGTGTTGTGCGCGCTGGGTCATGGGTGGGGTTTCTGAGGATGCGCGTGCGTCAGTTGCGATGTTCGGGCTGGTGAGTTGGTGGATTGCGAGTGTGGTGCTGTGTTTTGGAGTAAAAACGCTTGAATTATTTCTGTTTCCTCTGTGCTTTCTGTTTTTGATGATTCCGATTCCAGCGGCCACTTTGAGCTGGATGATTGAGTTCCTGCAGCATGAGTCGGCGCTGGCGGCGAAGATCATGTTTCGGGTGGCAGGAGTTCGGGCAACGCAAGACGGAATCATGCTGTTTATTCCGAACCTCACAATTGAAGTTGCGCGTGAATGCAGCAGCATACGATCGAGCCTGATGCTGGTGATCACCTCTATGGTTTTGGTGCATCTCTTCCTGCGTTCGTGGTGGCGGAAGCTGCTGGTGGTCGCGCTGGCGGTTCCGTTGTCGATCGCCAAGAACGGGTTTCGCATCTTCGTGATCGCCGAACTCGGCACGAAGGTCGACCCGTCGTACTTCAACGGAAACCTTCACCATCACGGAGGGATCGTGTTTTTTGGTCTTTCGGTAATAGTGATGGCGGCGTTGATTTGGATGGTGCGCAAGACCGAGGTTCCGGCAGACGGAGCGTCGAGCCTGCCGGCCGAATTGAAGTTCGACGTGAGCACTCACCGGTGAGACCGGATTATGACTTTTGCCCGCTATGCTATCCGACAGCTATTGATCATCGGTAAGCCCTCTTCCGCAAATTCTGGTTCGCAAAATCTCAGAAGCGACGCCGATTTCTGGGCGTTATTTTACAGGCGTGGATCCCTCGAGGCCGCGGTACTTGAGCATGGCCTTCGTGTTTGGCGGCGCGCCGCGCCAAGCTTCATACATCTTGGCAAGATCTTCAGTGTTGCCGCGAGACAGAATCATCTGGCGGAAACGATCTCCGTTGGCGCGTGTTAATTCTCCGTTGTCAACGAACCATTGGTAAGCGTCGTCGGCCAACATTTCAGTCCAAAGATAAGCATAGTAGCCGGCGCTGTAACCGCTTTCCCAGATGTGGCTGAAGTAGGTTGAGCGGTAACGAGGCGGAACGTAGCTGACATCAAGGTGCGTCTTTTCGAGCGCTTGTTTCTCGAAGACGTCAGGGTTTTGAAGCGGCGCGTCGGCGGGCAGAGAGTGCCACTGCATATCGAGTTCGGCCGCGGCGAGCAACTCGGTCATGTCATAGCCTTTGTTGAAGGTGGCGGCTTTTCTGATGCGTGCCGCGAGCTCCTCGGGCATAGGGGCGCCGGTCTTGTAGTGCCTCGCGTAGTGAGCGAAGACGGTGGGATAGAGGGCCCAGTGCTCGTTGAATTGCGATGGGAACTCGACGAAGTCGCGAGCAGTTGATGTGCCGGCGAGAGTCGGATACTCGGCGTCAGAGAACATGCCGTGCAGCGCATGTCCAAATTCGTGGAACATGGTGATGACGTCCGTGAAACTGATCAGAGCTGGTTCGCCTTCCGCGGGCTTAGGCAGATTGGCGACGTTGTAGACGACTGGCGAAGTCCCGAGCAGGCGCGACTGTTCGACAAAAGTCGACATCCACGCTCCGCCGTTCTTGTTGTCGCGCTTGAAATAATCACAGTAGAACAGGGCCAAGTGCTTGCCGTTCGAGTCGAAGACCTCGAAGACACGCACATCCGGCTGATAGACCGGGAGGTCGTGCCGCTCTTTAAAGGTAATTCCGTAGAGCTGATTTGCGGCGTAGAAGACGCCGTTCTCGAGCACGTTGTTGAGCTCAAAGTATGGTTTCACCTGCGCGTCGTCGAGATCGTAGCGGGCTTTGCGAACCTGTTCGGCGTAGAAGTTCCAGTCCCAGGGTTGGAGTTGAAAGCCGCCCTTCTGGGCGTCGATGACGGCTTGAATATCTTTGGCTTCACGCGCGGCTTGCGCAGTTGCAGCGGGGACGATCGCATCCATAAACCGCAACGCAGCTTCGGGCGTCTTGGCCATCTGGTCTTCCAGTTTCCATGCGGCGAAGCTGGAAAAGCCGAGAAGTTTTGCTTTCTGAGCACGCAACAGAGCGAGATGAGCGATGGTGTCGCGGGTATCGTTGGCGTCACCGTGCTCGGTACGGTTCCACGAATTCTCGAAGATGGTCTGGCGGGTGGCGCGATTGCTGAGCGAAACGAGGTCAGGTTGTTGGGTGGTGTTCTGCACCGGAATTACAAAACCTTCGACCTGGCGGTTTTTGGCCGATTGTGCGGCGGCGGCGAGCCGGGCATCCGAGAGTCCTGCAAGAACGGATCTGTCAGTGGTGACGAAGGCGCCGGCTTTGGTGGCCGCGAGGAGTTTCGTGTTGAAGGTGTTGGAGAGCATCGACAACTCTTCGTTGAGTTTGCGGAGTTGAGTCTTGTCGGCCTCGGAGAGGTTGGCGCCGGCGTGGACGAAATCGTCGTAATCGCGCTCCACCAAACGAAGCGATTCAGGATCGAGGTGGAGCGTGGCGCGCTGCTTATAGATTGCATCGACGCGCGCGAAGAGCTTCGTATTGAGATAGATGAAGTCGCGATGGGCCGCGAGTTTCGGGGCCTCGATCGTTCTCACCTTCTGGAGAGTCGGGTTGGTGTTCGCACCAGTCACTCCCTCGAATACGGCCATGACGCGGTCGAACAGGCGGCCGGTTTTCTCCATGGCGACGATGGTGTTTTCGAAGGTAGGAGAGGCAGGATTGTCGGCGATGGCCTGGATTTCGGCTTGCTGTTGCGCCATGCCGGCTTCGATGGCGGGCTGGTAGTCCTGGTCCTTGATCTTGTCAAAAGGCGGAGCCTGGAATGGCAACGTGCTGGCCGCGTAGAAAGGATTCGACGGACCAAAATCGGCAGCGGCGGCGAGCGCGGGGTTAAGCACGACAGAGGCGGCGGGGAGCAACGTGGTCAAGAATAGCAACATGGTTTTTGCTGTCTGGAGTCGAAGAGAACTCGTCATGATTTTGGGGATTCCTTGTCTCAATCATTGTAATGGGCGAAGGGGCTTCATGGGAGGACAGGAATGGAATTGCGTGATCGCCGCTGCGCAATTCCACCGATAGGTCACAATCAACTGGACTCCGGTATAGTGGAAGAACGCTCGCGAAGACGCGAACGTTGCGCAGTTTGCGATGAGCGTAGGTTCTCAAACAGACGCGGGTGAAGTAGGCGATGGGCCCGACCAGGGTCACAGCGGCGGTGCCGACTCCGTCCCACCCGCTCCAGATTTCTTCAGAGTAAGTGAAACAGACCCGCCACGCGAGATGACTCGCGGCGAACAGGCCTGTTTTGTGATCGCTTACGATTGCGAGGGTTTGGTTTTTCTGGAGCTGAGGAACAAGGCGCCTAAACATGTAAGCCCAGCACCAAGTATGTACATTGCGGCGGAGCCGCCTTCCGGAACCTGCTGCACACAGTGCCGATTCCTGTCGTGCGGATCGCATTCACGATCTTTGTCCTGGCCCCGATCAGCGAATGCCGCAGGAGCCAGACAACCGAGCGCGACCAGTACCAGCAACCAGTGCTTCATCCGATTATTCATGCAATTACTCCCTTGAAAGTTACAAATACGCTTGGAAAGGGAGTATCGAGGGGAAGCTTGCCAAGCGATTCTTTTCGAATCTGCATCATTTAACGGTGCTTATGACAAGCTGTCAAGATGATAGTTTTTGCGACTATTGCAGGAAATTGCAACCACACTGTGGCACAATTCGAAATTAAGGTCTGATCTGGTTAAGGACTATGACAACCAAACTATTGCGGCTCGGAGTGTCAGTAGTAATCCTGCTTTGCGTTAGCTTTGCTGCCGATCAGAAAGCTGCTCCTCACAGCGTCACGCTCAAGTGGCAAAATCCGCCCGCCGTTCGTGGTGTTTCGATTGTCGGATACAACATCTACCGCAGTAATACCTCCGGCAAGGGATTCGTCAAGATCGCGTCTCGAGTTGCTGGGCCACCTTACGAAGATCATCAGGTGGTTTCTGGCCACACCTATTTCTACGTTGTGACGGCGGTTGACCAAGCTGGGCGGGAGAGCAAAGTCTCCGATGAAGTGAAGGCTAAGATTCCCTAAGTTCGCCTTCGATCAAGCAGACCGTCATATTGCCTGTTACGGGCTTGGTATAACCGCCTGCACTTGATTCGAGTATCCGCTCTCCTGGGATTGACTATTCACTGAAGTGGCCACGTAGTAATAGGTCTGGCCGGAGACGACCGTGCTGTCGGTGTAGGTGGTGGTGCCGTCGAGCGATGAATTGATCATCGTGTACGGACCGCCGGAGACGGTGCTGCGATAGACGTTGTAGCCGACGGCGTCGGCGGTTGAATCCCAACTCAGATCGACGGAGTGTTGTGCGGCGGCTACGCCAGTTCCCGTCATCGATTGCACGGTTGGCGAGTTGGATGCGTTGCTGGCGAATGATAGCGATGCTGAGGTCGCTCCGGCGGCCTGCGGCGTGAAGGTCACGGTGAAGGCTGTGGATTGGCCGGAGGCCAACGTCACCGGCAAAGAGATTCCGGACAGCGCAAATTCACTGTTGTTACTGCTGGCGGCGGTGATGGTCACCGACGCGCCGCTGGCAGTCAGGCTGCCGCTGAGGGCCGAGTTCGATCCGACGGTGACGTTGCCGAAGATGAGACTGGCGGGAGTTACGGCCAAGGTTCCGAGGGCGGTGCCGGTTCCGGAGAGCGCAATGCTCAGGGTGGAGTTGGAAGCGGTGGAGACGACGGAGAGCGTTCCGGTTGCAGCGGCCGCGCTGGTGGGGGTGAAGGTCGCGGTGAAGGTCACGCTTTGATTGGCGGTCAGGGTGAGCGGCAGGGTGAGTCCGCTGATCGAGAAGACAGCGTTATTTGAAGTGGCTTGCGAGATGGTGACGCTTGATCCGCCGGTGTTGGTCAATGTTTCCGACAAGTTCGTGCTGCTGCCGACCTGAGTGTTGGCGAAGGCGAGGCTGGTGGGATTGGCGGTGAGGGCGCCTTGCGCTACGCCGGTGCCGGAGAGTGGAATGCTCAGGCTGGGATTCGAGCCGTTGGAAGTGATGGTGACGCTGCCGGTGGCTGATCCGCTGGCGGTGGGAGCGAAGGTAACGGTGAATGAGGTGCTCTGGCCGGCAGCTAAGGTCAATGGCAGAGATAATCCGCTCATGCTGAAGCCGGTTCCGCTCGCCGATGCGGCGGAGATCGTGAGACTGGATCCGCCGCTGTTGGTGAGGGTTTCTGACAAGTTCGAAGTCTTGTTGTCCTGGACGCTGCCAAAGGCGAGGCTGGCGGGATTCGGTGACAACGTTCCCTGGGACACGCCGGTGCCGGAGAGCGGAATGCTCAGGCTGGGATTGGAGCCGTTGGAAGTGATGGTTACGCTGCCGGTGGCTGCTCCGCTGGCGGTGGGAGCGAAGGTAACGGTAAACGAAGTACTCTGGCCCGCAGCTAAAGTTAGCGGCAATGTCAGCCCGCTCAAGGTGAATCCCGTGCCGCTCGCCGTCGCGGCAGAGATCGTAAGGCTCGTACCGCCGGAATTAGTAAGAGTGTCGGTCAGCGATTTCGAAGTGCCGACTTGAACGCTGCCAAATGCCAGGCTAGTGGGATCTGCACCGAGATCCCCTTGTGCCACGCCGGTTCCGGAAAGTGAAATACTCAGGCTGGGATTCGATCCGTTTGACGTAATGCTTGCGCTACCGTTGACGGCTCCGGTTGCGGTTGGAGCAAAGGTTACAGTGAACGATGTGCTCTGGCCTGCCGAGAGAGTTAGCGGCAAGGTCAGGCCACTCAGACTGAACCCAGTGCCGCTCGCCGCGGCCGCTGAGATCGTCAGGCTGGATCCGCCGGTGTTAGTCAGAGTCTCCGACAGACTCGTGCTCTTGCCGGTCTGCACACTACCAAAGGCAAGACTAGTGGGATTCGGCGACAGCGTTCCCTGGGTCGCGCCCGTTCCGGAGAGCGGTATGGATAGCGTCGCGTTACTCGCGTTGGAATTGATGGTCAAAGTCCCGCTCGCCGCACCTGCAGCTGTGGGTGTGAAGACCGCGTTAAAGGTCGCGCTTTGTCCGGCGTTAAGCGTGGCGGGCAGGCCCGGCCCGGTGAAGCTGAATCCGCTCCCACTGGCAGCAGCGCTGCTGATGGTAACGCTCTCTCCGCCGCTGTTTGTAACCGTAACCGGAACGGTCTTGTTGCTTCCCACAGTTATGGTTCCAAAACTTACGCTGCTGGGACTTGGGGTCAGCGTGCCCGGCGCCACGCCTGTGCCGGATAGTGCAATGCTAAGCGGCGAGTTCGATGCGTCGGATACGATGCTCAACGTACCGCTCGCACTGGCCGCGCTTGCGGGATCAAAAACCGTGTTGAAAGTGACGTATTGATTGGCAGCAAGCGTTACGGGCAGAGTCAATCCGCTGATGGAGAAACCGGTCCCGCTCACCGTTGCCTGTGAAATCGTGACACTGCTTGTTCCCGTGTTCGTCAAAGTTTCTGTCTTAGTGCTGCTGGTGCCGACCTGAACATTTCCGAATGCCAAACTGGAAGGATTGGGAGTCAATACCCCTTCACTCTCGCCCTGGCCAGCCAGTGCGACCACCACGTTGCTGGCCACCCCGTCGGCGGTGGTAGCGAGAGTTACGCTGCCGCTGAAATTTCCGGCTCCTGTGGGCGCGAATGTAATCGCCGCTGAGGCTATTCCTGCTGGTTGCAAAGTGAGGGGCACGCTGAGGTTACCCATCGAAAATCCCGCGCCACTCAACGTTGCCTGATTAATCGTGACTGTGGTTCCGCCACTATTCGTAAGAGTCGCAGTGACTGTCTGGTGCGACCCGACCTGTGTGTTTGAGAAGGTAATCTGCGAGGGGCTTGGCGAAACTTTTCCAAGGGTTACGCCCACGCCCGAGGCGGAGAGCGAAACAATGGGCTCCGCATTTGCTCCTACAAAAGAAATCGTGATCGTCGGATCGCCAGCGTCTGAAGGCGCATATTCGACGTTAAATGAGGCGCTTTGTCCGGCTGTCAACGTCAGGGGCAGGGTGAGGTTCGTGACCTGAAAGCCGGGCGCCAAGCCTTGAATGTAGCCGATGGCGACCGCAGACGACGTGTTGTTCGTAATCGTGTCGGAAAGAGTCTCGGTGGTGCCGATCACCACTGTTCCGAAGTTCAGAGTGCTGCTACTGAGCGCGACGGTAGTTGGGGTACTTGAGCCTGCCGAAAGAGCCTGACATCCCGCGAGGAAGATCAACGCAGTGGCGATCCCGAGGACGGCGGCCAACCGACGACACAACCGATTACCGTTCAAAGCGACCTCTGGTTGCCGCTTCCGCAGAAACGGCGGGGGATTTCGGGCCACCGGAGTCCGTTAACCGGGCTCTGGCAAGACCAGTGTCGCTCCCGGTCTCCGCAAACCACAGATCGCGAAAGGGCCAGCTGGGCGCGGCATCTGGCCGGGATGCCCTACGGCCGAATCTCCGGGTTCAGCTGAACTGTAGTGTGGAATTCACGCAGGTACCGCAGCGGTCGCTAAACCATTGCTACGGAATGAAGAATGGCCACTTATCCGAAAGCGGGCTTTTAGGAGTTGACTTTTATAGGGACTCTTTGGTGCAGCCGACTTCGGCGGAAGGACAATATGGCGGGCAATGTGCAGGGGTTTGCATATCAGCCGTATTTGGACCCGGTTTTCGACAGCGGTCACTAACTGGCATCACTTCTAACTTCTTCGGGCTCTTGCCGTTCTCAGAGTGCTTTCCCAAGGGATTGGGTTTAACATAGACAAGAAACCGGTCATTGGATGGCAGGGCGCGTGCATCTAACAATCGGTAACCCGAAACTCAAAAGCAGTGTTTCGGGCGGGGGATTCGTTAAAACATGAAGCTTTTGTGGATGGTTGCGATCGTCGTCGCGGGTATGAGCGTCAGCGGCTTGGCGCAGCAGAATAACCAATTCAAGATCAAGCATATACCTGCCGACAAAGAGGCGAAAAGAACAACGGTGGTTACCGGTAAACAGGGCTCTATGCCCACCGCAGCTTCGGCAAACTCCAAAGACTTGCGCTCTATCGAGCGCGAAACCACCAGATCCTCTGGAGCAGTTCGAACCCCTCGACAGCGGACCGTCGCTTTCAAGCCGATGGTCGACAAACCGAACCCGCCTATGAACTTTACGGGAGCGGGAAGCGGCAAGAATGCGGGTTTCGCGAAGCAGAGCGCCAACCCGTACAAGGGTCGGCTAAAGCAGAAGTCTCGCTGACAGCCGCTTGCCGGTCATCAGGCTCCCCGTCATCAGAAAGACGGATTCAATCCCAATTCACAATGAGTTGCATGCGACGATCATCGCGGAACTGCCGGATGATCCGTGGCTGAGACAGGCTGTGTAAGCCGTTTTACATTCCGCTCTTTTAGGGAATACTTCAACAGACAGTACAGGGCGCGTACGCCGTCCTTCCATCCGATCTTCTTACCCTCTTCATAGGTGCGTCCCCAGTAACTGATGCCGACCTCGTAGATGCGCAGTTTTCGCCGCGCAACTTTCACTGTGATCTCAGGCTCGAACCCGAAGCGATTTTCCTCAATCGGAATCGACTGGATTATTTCGCGTCGGAAGACTTTGTAGCAGGTTTCCATGTCAGAAAGATTCACGTTGGTAAGGCAATTCGAAAGCAAAGTGAGCATCGAGTTGCCGACTGAATGCCAGAAGTACAAAACGCGGTGCGGCGCGCCGCCCAGGAAGCGCGAGCCGAAAACAACGTCCGCTTTACCTTGAATCAAGGGCTCGACCATCAGCGGATACTCGGCCGGGTCGTATTCGAGGTCGGCGTCCTGAATGATGACAAAGTCGCCGGTAGCTTCCTGAATGCCCCGACGCAGGGCTGCTCCCTTGCCGAAGTTCCGGGGCTGCAGAAAGACGCGAATCGGCGGATATTCGGCCTGTAATGCGGCCAGTATCTCTCCCGAGCCGTCTTGCGAGCCGTCGTCGACGCAGATCAACTCGATTTCCATCGGAACGGCGAGAACCTTCCGGACGACCTCGCGCAAGGTTGCGCGCTCGTTATAGACCGGCATAACGACGGAAAGTTTCATGTCAAGCGCCCCGGCTCTGCTCGTCAAAAGCCATCACGATTGTAAACTGCGCGTTTTCGCTTGGGTATTACCAGCTAGGCGATCGTGAGATTTGGCGAGAGGACACGGGCGCTGGTTATGGACCTTACGTAATCACGGCAGCTGGCTGGCAGATTGGCCCCAGGGATTTGCAGCCTGATCGGTCGGCTGAGTTAGGGGCGCAACTTCAGTAGCGGAGACGTCGACGTGGGTCGATCCCGGGGATTCGCGCGCCAGCAGTTGCTGCAGAAGGGCCAGATCATTTTCAACATCGGAGCGAGCGGCCTTTCGGGCGGTGGCGGATTTCAGTTCCTCGCGCAGGCGTGCTTCGACGAGGCCCGCGGCAAATTCATAATTACCGGAGATCCTGAGGATATTTGTTTGTCCATCGCCGACGGGCCTGATTTCACCATCCACGCGCACTTGCAATGCCGGTTCACCGAAAGCATCGACGGCAGGCTCAGCGGCGGCGAGCGATGATGCCCAGTGGCGCTCGCTTTCGACAGCGTTCGAAGAGGAAGCACTTTGGAGGATTTCCTCAAGTCTTCCTTGAAAATTGCGCCGATCGGCGCGTGAGGGAGGCACGTCCAACTGATTCGTTGAATCGAGAATCATGGCATTCTGCGAGGGATTGAAGCGTCCATGTCCCAGATATCCCGCGATCAGGCTACCCGCGATGTAGGGGTGCAGCGCGAACAGCGGCAGCATGTATTTTTTGGCGGTGAGCGCACACTCTAAAACTCCATGAACCGGCTTGGACCGCGCGAGAGTGCCGGGAACTTGTGGAATCACGAAAATCGATGTCTGCAACTCGCGATGATGACGGCCGTACTTGGAGAGTGTTCGAGCCAGCTGTTTGGGCGTGGTGACGCCCAGATCGACGACGAGGCTGCGATGCACCGCATGGGGATGGTAGAAGTCAATGATCTCGCGCACGAAGTCAGCACAGTTCGATGTAATCAGGTTGTAGTGGTCGCGATTGGGACGACTGTTCAGCCGGCGGATGAGCGCAGCATCCTGCAGTGGAGTGGTTTCAATTCCGTAGGCATAGATCGTGCGGAGGTACGAAGCTCCGACTAACTCATACCAGTTTCCGTCGGGTGCAGCGCCATCGGGCAGATCGGGAACGATCGATTCGAGGTGCTCGCGCCGGTAGCGGTCGCGCAGAAACGCGACCATCTTCTTGTCGGCAAATAGCGGGATGTCTTCCTGTTTCTCGACCGCATACAAATAAGGAATCAAAGGAATCGCGATCCAGTCGTATCCTGAGACATGGTGATATCGGCTGAGAACGATTCCTAGTTCACCGGGTGCGCAGGGACGCAATTCAACCGGCGACTTGGCGCAGACGCCGCTGAGATAAACTGCGGCGTGGCCGGTTCCGGCGAGCGCGCCATCATAACTGTAGGGCTCTTCGAGAAAGAGCGTTGCCTCAGCTCGCGCCTGGGGAATTGAACACAGGCAGAAAAGAGCAACACCAGCGAATTGACACAGTCTCAAAATGATCCCCGTGCGTCGGCTGGTATTTGCGAAATAACCCATTCCCGGTTAGATGTCGATATTGTGTTGCGTGTTTTGCACAGAGGTAACTGATGAAGAACCGGCGGCTTACGACTAGTGGTTGTCCTAGAGAGTTAGATGTTGAATGTTACTGGTCGCGATGTACCGTATCAGGGGAAAAGGCTGGCAGGCAGACGGCGATATACTCGGCGCCGTCCGAAAATGGAGTGGAATAACGGACCCACTCGCCGCGATGCGCGATAACGGCTTGCCCGGCGGTTACATCAAATTCTCCGGATTTATGATGCACGCGCAGCGTTCCCCGCAAGACGATTGTGTACTCGTCAAATTCCGGAGTCTGTCCGGGTTCTTCCCAGCCTGCGGGACTACGCATGTGGGCAATGCTCACGGTGGTGGTGGATGTGTTGACGCTTCCGGCATATTCGTCAATGATCTTCGGTTTGTTGCCAGCGGATTCGATGCGCGTGGGATGAGGGATGAGAGTCGGCATGGTGAAGCATCGTAACAATCGGGGAAGGCGCGGCACAAGCTTCCCGCCGCCCGCGCAAGGGGCGGGCTACAATCGAATTTTGGGAACAAGATCGCTGTCGAGAGAGTTGTCGGTTGGAAATAATCGTATGAAGATCGTGTTATGAAAATCGTGAGCGCGGCAGAAATGCGCGAGATCGATCGCGCCACCTCCGAACGCTTCGGAGTGCCTTCGATCCACCTGATGGAGAACGCGGGTTCAGCGGTCGCCCGGTTCGTGCCTGCCGATTATGCGCAGGCGGAGCGAGTTGGCGTTGTGTGCGGTAAAGGCAACAATGGCGGCGATGGCTTCGTTGCCGCGCGTAAGCTGGTTGAGGCTGGGCGTGCGGTGCGCGTTCTGCTGCTCTGTCATCCGCAAGACCTGCGGGGCGATGCAGCCGCGATGTTTCAGAGGATGATAGAAAGTCTGCGGCCCCGGAACATCGCGCCGACGGTTGTGGTTGAGGCAAGTGGGCTTGATTTGCCGGAGGCGACGGAGATCTTCGCCGCAGACGTCATCGTAGACGCGATCCTCGGCACCGGTTTTCGTCCGCCGGTCAGCGCGCTGTATGCAGCCGCTATCGCGAAGATGAATGATGCGTCGGCTGCGATTGTTGCTGTCGATATTCCTTCTGGCGCTGAGGCCGACGCCATGCAGCCGGTGGATGGATCGAGGTCGGTCGCGGAAAATCGAGCACGTGCCGATGCCATCGTAACTTTCACAGCGCCGCGTCCGGCGCACGTTTTCGGCGAACTCACCGGCGGACCCACCGTGATTGCGCCGATTGGTTCACCTCGGGAGGCAATTGTGTCGGAGCTCGGACTTCATCTGAGCACGCCGCATGATTTTGCCTCGCTGCTTGCTCCGCGGGCTCGGGAAGGCAACAAAGGCAGCTACGGAAGTGTGCTTGTCATTGGAGGGTCGCTCGGCAAGGCGGGTGCGGCGGCGATGGCGGGATTCGCGGCCCTCCGAGCGGGCGCTGGTCTATCAACGATCGCCACGCCGGAATCTGCGCTCGCGACCGTTGCCTCTCTTCATCCTGAGGTGATGACCGAGCCGTTGCCGGAAACCGCGCAGGGCACGATCTCATTACGAGCGCTCGGATCGGGCCTCGACAAATTGCTCGAACGGAAGACGCTCGCGATCGGTCCGGGCATCTCCCGCAATCCGGAGACATCAGAGTTTGTCCGCGCGGTGGTTCAAGGTGATAAACCGCAGATCGCGAATCTGGTTGTGGATGCGGACGCGCTCAACGCATTCGAAGGCATGGCCGGCAAACTAAACGGCCGTGGACGAACCATGGTCATCACGCCGCATCCGGGAGAAATGTCGCGGCTCACTGGATTAAGTATCCCGGAAATTCAAGCGAATCGTCTAAAGGTAGCACGCGAGTTCGCGCGGGAGCATGAATTGATTGTCGTGCTCAAAGGGCATCGGACATTAGTTGCCGGGCCCGACGGTACAGTGTGGGTGAATCCCACTGGCAATCCGGGCATGGCAACCGGAGGGACAGGAGACATTCTCACCGGAATCGTGGCTGGCATGATTGCGCAACATCCGCAGAACGCGCTCGAAGCTGCCGCTCTTGCTGTCTATCTGCACGGGCTGGCCGGAGATCTCGCTGTCAAAGTCGTGGGCGAAAATTCTCTGGTCGCGACCGACCTTTTGCGCTACCTTCCAGAGGCGTTTGCGGAGGCGCGGAATCAGAAATCAGAGGAGATTCGTGTTCACGCCTAACTGCGAGATGAACGCACGCGCGATTCGGCCTCGGCGACTTGCTTGATTCCCTGCAGCACGATGTCATCGCCGCCCAGCGAATGTCGATAGCGGCGGTCGCCATCCGCTACCGTAGAAAAATCGCCCTGTGTGATCTCGAGCACGGAAATGCGATCGTTGTTCTTCTTGAGCTCACAGGTCATGGTGAGATAGTTTGCGGGAATGTCTGGAATGGTCGAGTTGGGATCGAAAATGGTGTAAGCAAGCCGATGCGGCGGATCGATCGAGACGACGTGGCCTTTAACGTAAAGTTTGCCGTCGGCGGCGCCGCGCCAGAGCAGCGGGGAGCCGGTCTTCCATTCGGTTTCGGCGTTGCAGCCGAACATGTATTGTCGGATGAATTGGGAGTCGGTAAGCACCTTCCAAAGGGTTTCGATGGGAGCGTCAATTTCGATTGACTTGCGGATCAACAATTCGGTCATCACCTTTTTTCCTCTCGCGTGGTTTTGAAAGAGCGGTTTCGAAGGAGAATATAAACGGAACGTGGCAACGATGATTGGAAAAACGCGACACGAGCGGGCAACTCCGATCGCAATGGCCAAGGCGAAGCCGGCCGAAGTTGAAGAAGTCTACGATCCGGAAGTCGGACGGGCTCGCGGAATGTTACGACGGCCTCTGCCGGCTGGAAAGTTGAAGCATGCCCGCCGTCGTCCGGCTGCCGATCTTGCGCCGTGGATCGCGCACTACTGGATGATCCACTGGGATCTGCGCGGGTGCGAGCCACACAAGGCCGAGAGCGTGCCGCATCCCAATGTTCATGTGATATTTGAGCCGGCAGCGTCGGTTGTGTGCGGTGTGCAAACCCGCAAGTTCTCGCGCATGATCGAAGGGCAATCGCAGGTGTTCGGAATCAAATTCAAGCCGGGAGGGTTTCGGTCTTTTGTGAAATTTCCGGTATCTAAACTTGCCGACCGCACGGTGCCGGTGAAGCGCATTCTTGGGACTGAAGCGGATTCATTGCAGGAGTTTTTGCTGTCGTCGCGCAGAGAGAGCGAGAAGGTCGAGGCTACGAATGCTTTTTTTCGCGCGCATGCCTGAGCCGGATAAGACGATGGAGTTGGTCGGGCAACTGGTGGAACGGATTCTTCAGGAACGCGACATCAAGACGGTGGACGACCTTGTCGAACGGACCGGCATTGGCAAGCGGTCGCTGCAGCGCATCTTCAATGAGTATGTGGGAGTGAATCCCAAGTGGGTGATTCGCAGATATCGATTGCACGAACTCATCGAGCGCTTCCATCGCGCGGATGAACCGGATTGGCCGCAACTCGCGCTCGAACTCGGATATTTCGATCAAGCGCACCTGATTAACGATTTTCGTTCCATCACCGGCTACTCTCCGACCGAGTACCAGGAGATGATTCGTGGAATCAGGTGACGCGGCAAATCAGCGCGGAATGTAATTGTCGAACAAGGGAATGAGTTGCGAGCCGAGCTTCATGATACGCGCCTGGGCGGCATCGGGAGATTCGCCTTCGAGCATGGGCGTCATTAAGCGCACCAGCCCGCCATCGCTGCGATTCAAACGGATCGAGTCGTAAATCAGGTAGTACTTGGCCCACCACTCACTGGCCACGACGCGGCCATGAGCCTGAAACCAGTAGAGCACGAGTTGCCGCTCACCCATCTTTGAAACCACATAGCGATTGACGGGGATGGTAGATCCGTCGGGACGCGTAAGCTGAACGACCTTGCGCGAAACTGGACTCCATCCCGCGCCCGGCAGGCAACGGCTTGGCGTGTGGATCGTGTCGCCGGTCTTCTGCGTCGGGAAATAAGCAATGTACAGATTGATATCTGGTTCGGTTGGGTTCGCGCTCTCGTAATCGCGCACCAGAAAGTCACCCGGCCCGAGGATGTCGCGAGTCTGCTGATCGAGTTCCTCGTCAATTCCTGTCCAACCGGCAATGTGTGAGGGCAGGGAACTAAGAGCGGGCGGTGAAGGGATGGTCTCGCCGCTCGAATGGATCTGCAGGCCGATCGCGGTCACCAACATCGGCACAGCCACGATGCCAAAGCGAAGCGATCCGAGCCGTAAGCGAACCTCCCCAGTCGGCGCTTTCTTCGCGGCAGTCGGGTTGAGCGGCGCGGTCGGGCAGGGCTTCCAGATGACCGAGATCAAGCGGTGGACGGCGAAGAGCATGAGCAGAGCGACGACGAAAATCAGCCATCCGGAAAAGGTGTGGAAGAATCCTTCGGCCTTATCTGGATCCCAGTACTGGACCAGTAATCCCGTGCCGAAAATACGAAAGCTGTTGGCTGCGACGGCGATCGGAACGGCGAGGCACGCCAGCGCCACTCGCACCCAAATGCGAGTTTCCATCAGATATCCGTAGATGATAGCGAGCGTGACCAGGGTCAGAAGCGATCGGATTCCACTGCATGCTTCCGCGACCTCGAGCGGCATGGCGGCGAGGACGATCATGTTCCCTTCGCGCAACACGGGAACGCCTACGAGTTGGAGCAAGCCGGTGGCGAGTCTTGAAGCCAGCAATTGAAGGGGAAACGTGATCTGATTAATGATCAGGTTCGGGATCGGAATCATCAGGAATAGAAAGGCCCAGGGAAAAAGGACTGCGCGAAAGAATGTCCATCCCTGAAAGAGGATGATCAGGCCGGCGAGCAGAATCAGGAGAGAGACTCGCGAGAAAAATAATTCGGCACCCAGGACTCCGAGAGTGAGGATCAGCAAACTCAGCACCACCAGCGGCAAACCAGTCCACGAGGGCGCTGCGCTGATCGTCGCGAGCCGCTCGCGATTCTGCCAGAGAATGTACAGCGCGAAGAGAGGGACAAAGATTCCGTGCTCGAAGTTTGGATCGCGGGAGGGGCCAACCCACTGCAGAAAAAGCCGGCCAAGGATCGAAGCGTAGAGCCACGCCATTAGAAGCAGCAATGCCGCTCCCTGCCAATTGGGCAGCGTCAACGACCTACGACCGCCCCTCGTAGAGAGGAGCGGAGCTACTTCTACTGAGTCACCCATAGGACCAGCGCGCTTGAATTTGAGAATATGCGAAACTGGGCGTCGCGCAAAGAGAAACCCGCAGGTTCTTTATGGCACATCCGGGGGATACGACTAGTCCCAAACCTCGCACGAACATTCCTAGGTTAGAACTCGGATCCGCCGTTCGGGGCAAAAAGAGGAAACAAATTACTCAGAATTGAGGGTCGGTTGCCCAAGAACTTTGTAAGCCACTTTCGGCCAATTGTAAACATCCCTTAAAATCAAACAGTTAGCCTCAGTGACTGAAATTGTTTTGGACTGCGGCTTGCTGCATGACGACTGTGGAGGGGGGCGCGTTTTGAACGAGGGGCAACAATCTCTGGTGAGCGTCATCATTCCTGCGTATCGGGCGGCGGGGCGCATACGAGAAACGCTGGATTCCGTATTTGGTCAGACGTACCCCAATATCGAGGTCATTCTGGTTAACGACGGCTCGCCAGACACCGAGGAACTGGAAGCCGCGATCCGAAGCTACGGGGAGAAGCTGATCTATATACGGCAGAATAACCGCGGGCCCTCGGGCGCGCGCAACACGGCGATCCGAGCGGCGCGGGGTAAGTACATTGCATGTCTCGACAGCGACGACATCTACTTGCCGGGTCATATTGCCAGCCTCGTTTCACTACTTGGAGAGCGCGGGCTTGATCTTGTTTACAGTGATTCCGATTTCGTAAGGGATGGAGTGCACGTCGGGCGGGCTTTTGAGCGCCAGCCGCAAAATCCGCCGGTGACATTTGAGAAGCTGCTGACAGAAGAATGTGGGGTGACGACTTCGGCGACGGTGGCGTCGCGGCAGGCGATGATGGATGCGGGGCTGTTCGACGAACGCTATCGGCGTTGCGAAGACTTCGATCTCTGGACGCGCATGTTATTCCGCGGGGCGAAAATGGATGTCCTGCGGCAAGTGGGGATTGAACATCGCTGGCTGCCCGACGGCCTCGCAACTGACGGTTATCTGCTCAAGCAGGCGCAGATCGAGATCTACCGAAAGATACTGGCGACGCTGCCGGTTTCAGCGGAGCAGAGGAGAATAGTCGAGGAAATGATGGCGCGCACCGAGGGACTCTGTCAGGTCGATCTGGTGAAGCGCTATTTGCGAGAGGGGTGTTATTCAGAAGCTCGGGTCGCGGCCGGCCGAGCGGCGGCGCTGTTGCGGGATCGAAAAAGCCGACGCGTTGCGCTCGCGGTGCAGGTTGCGCCGTGGGCAGTGCGGCGTTTTCTGCGCCTGCAAGAGGCGCGCCAGGCGCGGAGAAACCGTCAGAACGCAGTTTCGGCGAGAAACCTATGATCCAGAGGCTCATCCGTGTGGCGCGGCGGGCGTTCCACTTGCACCATCCGGGGCGCAATCTGGAGGTGTGGCCGGACGACGTATTCATTCTTTCTTTTCCGAAGTCAGGGAATACATGGACGCGGTTTCTGATCGCGAACCTGGCTTATCCCGAAACACCGGCTGATTTTTCGAATATCAACCGCCTGACGCCCGATCCCGAGGCGCTCTCGAAGCGTGAACTGGCAAAGATGCCTCGGCCGCGAATCATCAAGAGCCATCAGTATTTCGATCCGCGCTACAAGTGTGTGATTTATGTGGTGCGCGATCCGCGCGACGTGGCGCTTTCGCAGTTTCATTTTCATCGCAAGCGCGGCTTAATCGACGATGGTTATCCGGCAGAGAAATTTGTGACGCGGTTTGTGGCCGGCGAGACGAGTCCTTATGGATCTTGGGGCGAGAACGTAGCCAGCTGGCTGGCGACGCGGCAGAACCAGCCTGGTTTTCTGCTGCTACGCTACGAAGACATGCTGGACGATGCCGCACGCGAATTAATCAAAGTGGCTTCGTTCCTGAGAATTCCGCACGATGCAGAACGCATCGCCAACGCCGTGCGGCGCAGTGCCGCCGATGAGATGCGCAAGCTGGAAAAGTCGCAGGCAGGCCTGTGGTCTTCGACGCAGAATACCCGTCAGGATGTTCAATTTGTGCGCTCGGCCAAGGCCGGGGGCTGGCGGACGGGACTGCCGGAACCCGCGGTGGCGCAACTGGAAGCCGCGTGGGGACCGCTCATGATGCATCTGGGATACGAACTCTTGTTTCCGAACAAGGCAGCGACGACATCGACCAATGTCGATCCGCGGTTTTTGGAAGCCATGCTGAACGGACCGTCACGATGATCTACGGGATCCGGCGGATATTCAAATACACAACCGGCCGTGATATTGCGGGTCGCACGCTGGCAGTGCGTCCGGATGACACGTTTCTTGTGTCGTATCCGAGGTCGGGGAACACCTGGACGCGATTTCTGGTGGCAAACCTGTTGCACCCGCAAGAAGCGGCGACTTTCAACAATATTGAACGACTGGTGCCCGACGCCGAGGCCCAGTCGAGCCGGTATATGCGCAAGATTCAAAGTCCGCGGACGATCAAGAGCCACTCGTATTTCGATCCGCGCTATCTGCGCGTGATCTACATCGTACGCGATCCGCGGGACGTGGTTCTTTCTTATTACGATTTCTCGCGCAAGTACCGGCACATTGAAGACAGTTATCCGCTGGAACGCTACGTCGCCGATTTCGTGGCGGGACGGCTGATTTCGGCCGATTGGGGGACGTGGGGAGAAAACGTTGCGAGTTGGGCATTTGCGCGCGGTGCACGGCCTGGATTTCTGCTGCTGCGCTACGAAGACATGAAAGCTCGTCCTGAGCAGGAATTGACGCGGATCGCCGATTTTTTCGGGATTCATGCATCCCGCGAACTGCTGGGAACGACTCTGAATCGCAGTTCGGCCGAGCGCATGCGCGAGATGGAGAAGACGCAGGGTAAAGACTGGGTTTCCACCAAAGACAAGCGAAGCGATATTCCATTTATCCGCACGGCGTCATCGGGAGGATGGAAGAGCAAGCTGCGCGCGGAATCAGTCGGCGAGATTGAATCGGCGTGGGGAAACATCATGAGCCAGCTGGGTTACGAGTTGACCACGCGCAAAGCGGGAAACGCAGATACATCGTTGGCGGCCGCGACTGTGCTCGGGCTCGAGGAGCATCGGGGATGACATCGCCGATCCGGCTGGCAATTCTTGGCTGCGGAGCGATTACCCGCGGCGAACATATTCCCTCCGTCAGCGCCCATCCTGGAGTGGAGTTGGTGGCCCTGGTCGACACGGACCTGGCGCGGGCGAACGGATTGATCCAAAGCCGCGGCCTGAGCTGCAAAGCAATCGCTGACTATCGCCAACTCTTTGGACAGGTTGACGCTGTCATCAACGCGCTGCCCAATCATTTGCACGTCCAGAGCAACATGGATTGTCTGCGCGCGGGCGTACACGTTCTTTGCGAGAAGCCGCTGGCGATCACGGCCGCGGAAGCGCGTTCGTGCACCGAGTTTGCGGAAGAACAAAAGCTAGTCTTGGCAGTGGGCATGAACCGGCGGTTTGCGGCGAGCCATTCACTGCTCAAGCTGGTGATCGACGAAGGGCTGCTCGGGTCCGTTCAAGACTACGACTTTCAATATGGAGGTGCGTTCGACTGGCGCAGCGCGTCGGGCTTTTATTTTGACCGGGCTAAAGCTGGCGGCGGAGCGCTGATGGATTTCGGCGTCCACATGCTCGACAGCGTGCTCGACTGGTTCGGTCCGGTGACCGCGTTCGACTATCGAGACGACGACTGGGGTTCGGGGATCGAGGCGAACCTTTTTCTCGATGTTAAGCATGATTTCACACACGGAGGGCGTAACGAGATTGCGGGACATCTGAGGATCAGCCGGACATTCACGCTGAAAAACCGCATTGTGGTGCGCGGCAGTGCGGCTAGCGCGGAAATTTCCGTTCACGATCCCGAGGTCGTGGTAATTCATCGCAGCATCGGCGGTGCTGCTGTCAGCCAAACGCTGCGGCTGGAAAGTTATCCCGGCGGAAGTTCTTACGGGCGGCAGCTTGATAATTTTGTGCAGAGCATCCAGAAGCGCAGCAAGCCGGAAGTTGACGGCTCGCAGGCAGTCTGTGTGCTGGAACTGATTGAGCTCTGCTATGCCCGCAAGCAGCGCATCGCGGAGCCTTGGGCAGAGAGCACTACGGCCGAGAGCGCGAAATCAGAGGCGGAAGAAAACGTTCCAGCAACGAGCGCGAAATCGACTGGCGGTTTGCGATGAACTGGCGCGACGAGACCGTCTTCGTGACGGGAGCTACGGGATTCATCGGCGGCCGTGTCTGCGAACGCTTGATGCAGTCGGGAGTGCGACGAGTTCGCGCACTGGTACACGGAATGCACCGCGCATCGCGCATCGCGCGTATGCCGGTGGAACTATGTCCCGGAGACTTGCAACAGCCGGAATCGCTGCGGCAGGCGCTGGGCGACGCCAAGGTGGTGATCCACTGCGGGCTTGGTCCGGCGAGCACCATCGTGCGCGGAACGGAAAACATGCTCGCAACTGCGCACGGCGCCGCAGTGAAACGATTCATACACATCAGCACGGCGGCCGTTTACGGAATCACGCCGCCTCCGGGATCGGAGCGTGAAAATGCGCCCCTGCGGCGGACCGGCGATCCTTATTGCGATAACAAAGCGGCTGCGGAAAAAGTTGTGCTCGACTACGGCAAGCGCGGACTGCCGGTCGTGATCTTGCGACCCTCGATTGTGTGGGGACCGTACTCGGCATGGTCGACGCGGCTGATAGAAGATTTGCGCGCCGGGCACGTTGCCTTTATCGATGGCGGTCGCGGTGCGTGCAACACCACTTATGTCGACAATCTGGTTGATGCGATGTTTTTCGGCCTCGAAAACGATCGTGGACTGAATGACGCTTTCTTCATCACCGATGGCGAGCGGGTGACTTGGGGAGATTTCATACGCGCCCACATGGCGCTGATCGACCCTACGCCCGAAGTGAGGGAGATTTCGCGGGCCGAGATCGAGGCCGGCCGCGGCAAGACTTCGGGGTTGCTCATGGGTTCGGTAAAGGCGACGGCGCGGGTGGCACGCAGCAAAGAGTTCCGGCAGATGCTGATGCAGGTTCCGCTGACGGAAGCGGCCATGAAAAAAGCATGGAACTGGGTTGGTTCGCTGCCTCCGGAAAAACGCGAGCGCCTACGATCGCGCTTTGGCGTACGCCGCGCCGCGGTGAAAAATGGCAACGCGAAGTTCATTCCGGACGCTGTGACGGAAGCGACGCAGAGCGCGACGGTATTTTTCAGCATCGAGAAGGCGCGGACATTGCTGGGCTATGAGCCGCGCGTCCATTTTGCGGATGGAATGAAGCGCGTTGGGGAATGGCTGCGGTACGCGGCCTATCTTTGAAGACTGGAAACCGGTCGTTGAGGCGAGAAGCGGCAAGACAGGGACGGATGCGGAAGCTCGAAAAAAACCAGATTCTGAAAAATGTCGGCTCCAGTTGGTCTGCACTGGCCATGAACGTCGTGGTCGGGATCTTTCTAACGCCTTTCATTTTGCACCGGTTGGGTGATGCCGCGTTCGGAATCTGGGTTCTGATCTTTTCCGTTACCGGCTACTACGGACTGTTTGATCTGGGAATTCGCTCATCCATTATCCGTTACGTCTCCAAATACACCGCGACGGGTGAGAACGACAAGCTGACGAGATTCCTCAACACCAGTCTGTTTACTTATTCCGCCATCGGTGTTCTGAGCATGACCTTGACCACAGTGCTCAGCTTCTACGTCGGAGGAATGTTTCGTATTCCGCCAGGGATGCAGAGGCAGGCGCATATCCTTCTTCTGATTGTTGGGGCATCGGTCAGCCTGGGATTTCCTCTGGGCGTCTTCGGCGGCATGCTGGAAGGCTTGCAGCGTTTTTACATTCTGAATTGGACGAGCATCGGCTCAACGCTGCTGCGCGCTCTGCTGATCGTGCACTTTCTACATCGTGGTTATGGCTTGATCACCGTCGCGCTGATTACCGTGGCGCTGCCGGTTGTGTCGGCGATTGTGCGCGGATTCGTCGCCTTTCACTTGTGCCCGGTGCCGCTTGGGCTGCGCTTTGTAGACAAAGAGTCTTTCCGCAATATGGCGACCTATGGCGGAACGACCTTCATTGTGATCGTCGCCGGCCGTCTGCGCTTCCGCACCGACGAACTGGTTCTTGGTTCGATGATCTCGACGGTGGCGGTGACCTATTTTTCAAATGGTGCGCGCATCGTTGATTATGCCCAGGAATTTGTCTCGAGCATGGCGCAGATTTTTGTCCCCATGTCGAGCCAGTCGGAGGCGAAAAGCGATCAGGACCGGTTGCGGAAGATGTACATCGTGGGAAACCGCGTGTGCGCGCTTCTGATACTGCCGATCACGACAGTTCTGATTCTGCTGGGGAAACATGTCATTCGAATCTGGGTCGGCGGGCGCTACATTCCGCACAGTTACCCGGTTCTCGTGGTGTTGATCATTCCATTTACGCTGATGCTCATGCAGGGAGCTTCGGGGCGTTTGCTGTTCGGCATCGGCAAACATCAATCGCTGGCAAAGGTCACGCTGATCGAAGGGGTGGCGAACCTCATCCTTAGCATTGCGTTGGTTCCAACGCTCGGCGTGGTGGGTGACGCGTTGGGTACGGCCATTCCGCTCTCCTGTACGTTTCTGCTGTTCATGCCCCGGCACATGAAGAAGCAAATGGGCGTGCCCGTGATGAGTTTTGTTCGGCAGGCATATTCGTTGCCTCTTCTGCTGAATTTGCCGCTGGTAACGGTGGTCTGGCTCGAGAACCGCCACTTTACTCCCAGAAACCTGATTCAGCTGGCAGTCGAGATCTGCGGAGCGTTCATGGTTTATGGCATCGGAGTGCTTTGGGCTTATAAGACAGGCCGCATGCTGAGAGTTGCCGCCTCCGGGCGGCCGGTATCGCCGAAGATCCCGCAGGCAATCACAGAACCGGTAATTGCCGTGGAGTATCAGGAGGAATCCTGACAGCGAGCCTATGTGGGAATTTGAGCCGCGCATTCGGGTTGCCGTCATCTCGAGGTGGTTCGCAATATGGGAGTTTGTGCCCATCTAGTGGCAAGTAATGCCAGCAGATTACCGGGAGAGTGGGAAATATATTTCCCATTTCTCCGCATGTGGTAACGTATAGGGCACGCTGGCAGCCCCCAATGTCGGCGGCAAGTTATTGACAACAAAGCCATTCTTGCCCGTTCGATATGAAAGAGGTTCGGGTGGATTGGCAGTGAGTTTGCTCTATGGTGGGTACAGTCGTTGTGTGAGGTCTGTTCCCCCGGATACTAGAGCCTCCAGATGGCGTCCCAGTTAAGCGAATCATATGGGTATTGACCGAACCGAAATCCTGGCCAGTGCCGGACCACCTCAGGGCGGAAGTCCCCGGGTGTGGCTCGAAAGCGTGAGCGCCGGCATGCGCACGGTCGAGGCCATGATCCGTGAACTATCCCAGAACGACGTTCCCATACTGGTGGTTGCCGAGCATGGCTCAGGCAAGGCAGCCGCCGCGGCGCGCATTCATGCTCTCTCCGGCCGTGCCTCCGAGGCGTTTCACGTATATCAGGGACAGGATGCCGGCGAAGAAGTTCTCGCTGCTCGGGACGGTCTGGGCGGAACTATCTATCTGCAGGAAATCGGAGACTTGACGGCGGTGGCTCAGAAGGAACTGGTGCGCCAGATCGGTTTAAGCGGCAATGGCACCGGCGAAGCCCACCGTATGCCTCGTTACATCTGCGGCACCTCCCGCGAATTAGAACCCGAGGTCAAGGCTGGCAAGTTCCGCGAAGACCTTTATTATGGGATCAGCGGAGTTTGCTTGCGCCTACCTCCCCTACGGCAGCGGAAAGAGGATATTCCGGTTCTGCGGGACTGGTTTCTCTCGGCAGCAGCGCGCGACTTCGGCCGGGCGGTCCCGGCGCTCAGTCCTGAAACCCACAATTTTTTTCTGGAATACAACTGGCCGGGCAACATTCGCGAATTGAAAGATGCGGCTCGAGCCATTGTCGGTCTTGGGGATGAAGCGCTGGCCATGGGCGGGCTCCGCTCGCTCTTACGCCGGGTCGATCGCGCCGGCAACGGCGAAAAAATTTCTCTCAAGGACGCGGCGCGTGCGGCCTCACGCGAAGCAGAGCGCGAAATCATTTTGCAGGTGCTGACCCGCACTCGCTGGAACCGGCGCCGAGCCGCGCAGGAATTGCAGATCAGCTACAAAGCGCTGCTCTACAAACTGAAGCAGATCGGATACGAAGAGTACGGGGCCTGAGCGCGAAGTTTGGATCTTGAGAGGAGTAATCGAGTTTGAGGACCGAGGAGTTTCGAGTAACGAGGAGAAGAGAAGATATGAGATCAAAATGGAAAGCGGCGGTTGCGGCACTGTTCCTGATCAGCAGCATCGCGTTTGCACAGGATGCTGCTGCCCAGGCCGCGGCCAGTTCCGCTTCCGACCAGAACAACGCATCCGCCAACAGCCAGGGCGATTCCGGATCCACATATGTCATTGGCGCTGACGACGTGCTCCACATTGCCGTTTGGAGAGAAGCGGACCTTACGGCGACGTTGCCGGTGCGGCCTGACGGCAAGATTTCTCTTCCGTTGCTCAATGATGTGCAGGCTGCGGGCATGACGCCGATGCAACTGGCCGCTTCGTTGACTGAGAAACTGAAAAAATACGTGTCCGATCCGCGCGTTACTGTAGTGGTTACGCAGATCAACAGCAAGCGAATTTATATCAACGGCGAGGTGCTGCACTCAGGACCGATGCCGATGCTGCCCAGGATGACTGTGTTGCAAGCGCTTTCGACCGCCGGACTCAATCAATTTGCCAAGACGAAAGGGATTTACGTCCTGCGCATGGTGAACGGCAAGCAGGAAAAACTTCCCGTTAACTACAAGAAGCTTCTGAAGGGGCAAGCGATCGATGAGAACTATCTGTTATTGCCGGGAGATACGATTGTCGTTCCGTAGAGCGACCGACTGGTGAACAGCATGTCAAGAACGCGAACAATCCGGTTGGTGATGGTGGTTTTCGGAGTGAGTGTCTGCGCGTTCGCGCAGAATAACTCTCCGGCGCCGACCGCTACGACTCCGGCGCCAGCCTTTGGTCAGAACAACGCGCCCGTGCTCAGCCCCGAGAATCCTCCGGTGACCGGACTGGATGAGCCCTGGCTCGATCTGCGACCTGCTACCCGCAGCTTCATCTCGCCGTCCATACAGGCCAGCGAATCCGGCGACTCGAACGGCGCGAATGATCTCGGCGCGGGCAGCGGCGTGGAATCGATTACCCGCCTTCTTGGAGCGCTTGACCTGCAGCAATTCTGGCCGAAGAGCGATCTCTTTCTTGAGTACCTGGGTGGCGGCGCATTCTATGCCGATCCTTATGACGTAAAGCAGTTGCAAGCCGCTGGCCTCGAGGCGGTGACGCGCTGGCGAACCGGCCAGGTCACGCTGCGCGACTCTTTCACCTATCTGCCCGACGGGTCGTTCGCTGTCGGCACCTTCGGCGGCGTCCCGGGATTTGGTCTGGCCACCGGTGGCGGCACGGGCGGCCTGGGCAGCGGTTTGCCCGGCGCTCATTTGTTCGGCAGCGGCCAACTCGGTTCAGTCGGAGATATTCCGCGTCTTGCGAACACTGCGATTCTCGATGCGGTGCAGGCTCTTAGCCCGGTTTCTGCGATTACGGTGGCCGGCGGATTCAGCAACGCTCACTTCTTCGATCCCACGGATGTTCTGATCAACAGTGACCAGGTCACGGTGGAAGGCGGCTATACCCATCTCGTGTCGCGTCATGACCAGATTGGCGCTGTATATGCCTTCCAGTTGTTTCAATTTCCGCAAGCTACTGGCGGCGAGTTTTATAACCACATTTTGAACCTGCGTTTTAAGTATTACCTCAGCGGCAGGATGAGTTTGACCGCAGGCGCTGGTCCCGAATACACGATCCTCGAAGAAGGCGGCTATGAGAACCGCTGGTCGCTCAGCGCGCGCGTGTTGCTCGATTACAAGTTCGCCCATTCGTCAATGGCTGCGACCTACGAAAAGTTCACGTCGGCGGGTTCGGGTTTCTTTGCTGGCGCCAACACTCAGGCTGCCCGTCTGCTGTACACACGCCCGTTCGCGCGCACATGGGAGCTATACGGCGATCTCGCCTACTCCCACAACACGAAACTTCAGAACATCCCGGGGGATTTGGGAGCAGCGGGGGCGAGCAGTTACGACGAAGGCTCCGCCGGAGCCATACTGCGCAAGCATCTGGGACGGGCTTATGACTTTTTTCTTGCGTATCGGTTCAGCGAGTTGTCCTTTAACGTGCCGGTTTGCCTGAACGGGGTTAGCGGTTGCGGACAAGTCGCGCAGCGGAACGTAGGCACGATTGGCATCGAGTGGCACCCCACGCCCTCACGGATCGAATAAATTTTTGGCCGCTTGGGGCGGCCGGATTGGTGAACAAGCAATGAGTGAAAATCGCGAACTGACGATGGACGATTATCTGGCGATGCTTCGGCGCCGCCTGAAAGTTATCTTAATCCCGACTCTGATTGCCCCCCTGGCGGGCTTCATGGTCTCCCACGCCTTCCCGCCGAAGTACACCTCGCAGGCTACGGTTCTTGTGGAAGGCCAGAAAGTGCCTGACAGCTACGTCCAGCCGGTCATCACCTCCGACTTTACTGAGCGCGTGCAAACTCTCAGCGAAGAGATTCTGAGCCCCAGCCGCCTGCGCCCCATGCTCGAGAGCCTTGGTCTAGCGGAGGCCGAAACGCCCGATCAGGAGGCCAAGCTCATCTCGAACATCCAGCAGAACATGCAGCTTGAACCTGTCATCACTTCCATGACAGCGGCCGCGCAACAGAATCCCAATGTCAAGAAGGCGAAGCCCTCGGCTTCAAACGAACCAGTTCCCGGCTTCACCGTCAACTACATCGACAGCAAGCCGGACCGCGCGCAAAAGATCTGCAACGCCTTGACCTCGATGATCGTGGACCAAAACCTGCGCTCCCGTTCTGATGTCGCCAGGAGCACCACCGATTTTCTCGCGCGCCAGGTCGACGAGGCCAAGCATGAGCTTGATGATCAGGACGCCAAACTGGCTGCATTCAAGAAGCAGTATTTCGGCGAGCTACCGAGCGATGTTGATAACAATTTGCGCATCCTGAGTTCCCTGAATTCACAACTTGATGCCACGACTCAAACCCTTAGCCGTGCGGAACAGGACAAATCCTACACAGAGAGCTTGCTGGGGCAGCAAATAGCGACCTGGAAGAACACGCAGCTCAGCACCAATCCGCAGACGTTGCAGCAGGAATTGGCTGTGCTGCAGGCGCAATTGCTGCAACTTCAGGCGCGCTACACGGATGATCATCCCGACGTTATCAAGACGAAGGCCGACATTGCTGAAATCCAGAAGAAACTGAATCAGATAAACACTGCCACGGCCAAAGCCGAGGCTACTGCTGCGGATAGTACCAAGAAGCCGAGCGATACCGATGCGGGCGATAGCGCAAGCGCCTCTGAGCCACCTGAGATTCATCAGTTGCGCGTCCAAATTCACCAATATCAGGATGTGATCGCGCAGGCCACGCTCGACCAAAAGAGGCTGCAAACTCAAATCAACACCTACGAAGCTCGCACTGCAATGAGCCCGACCATCGAGGAGCAATACAAGGTGCTCACCCGCGACAACGACAATGCGCAGGCCTTTTACCAGACGCTGTTGGCAAAAGAGAGTTCCGCCGCATTGGGAACCAGCATGGAAGACCAGCAGGAGGGCGAGCAGATGCAGATCGTAGCCAGCGCCGGCCTGCCCGCGTCTCCGAGCTTTCCCAATCGCCCGCTCTTTGCCGCAGCAGGCATGGCTCTCGGCCTGGGCGCCGGTTTGATGGTCGCGATCATGTTGGAGTTCAGCGATCGGGCGATTCGCACCGAGAAAGATGCGTCCGCCATCATGGATCTGCCTCTTCTGATTTCGTTGCCCTGGCTGGGTGATGAGCAGGAAGAGATCACGCACCGCCGTTTCTGGGGCAGAAATGGTGGTTCCGGTGGGCCCAAAGAACACGAACACATCGGGGTCTGAAGTCTGTCGATGTTGCGGTCTGATGAAGAGGTTTAGCGCAAATGTATAAAGAATTTTTTGGGCTTCGTGCCAATCCGTTCAATGTCAATCCCGACCCGCGCTATCTGTTTCTGACGCGGCACACGGAAGAGGCGCTGGCCTGCCTCACCTACGGCATACAAAGCCGCAAGGGTTTTGTCTTGCTGACTGGCGAAGTTGGTACTGGCAAAACAACCCTGATCAATAAGTTGATGGAGTGGCTCCGGCTGCAGCAGGTGGCCACCGCCTTCATTTTCAACTCGCGGATGGATGTTCCCCAGCTTCTCGATTTCATGATGGCGGACTTCGGCATCCCCTGCGACGCGAAGTCGAAGAGTCAGCTTCTGCAGCGTCTCTATAACTGGCTGCTCGATCGCTATCGCGCCGGCGAGACCGCGGTGCTGGTCATCGACGAAGCACAAAACCTTTCCGACGAAGTACTCGAGGAGATTCGCATGCTCACCAATCTCGAGACCTTCACCGAAAAGCTCCTGCAAATCGTGCTGGTTGGGCAGCCCGAGCTCGAGCAGCGCTTGAAGCAACCGCAGTTGCGCCAGTTGCGTCAGCGCCTCACCCTGCGGGCCAAGACCCATCCGTTCAATCTTGAGGAAACCAAGTCTTACATCACTCAGCGTCTCCGCATCGCGGGGTCGAACGGCGACGCCATCTTTGATTCCGATGCAACCGCCGCGATCTTTCGCTATTCGCTGGGCATCCCGCGCATCATCAATTTGCTCTGCGAGCATTGTCTGGTAAGCGCGTTCGTGGACCAGAAGAAGACGGTCTCCTCCGAAGTCGTCGACTCGGTTGCCCGCGATTTTGATCTGGCCGACGGCAACGCCGCCGCTGCGATGAGCGCTCCAGTTCCGTCGTCGGAAAAGTTTGATCTGGTCGAAGCCTTACGCACGCTGGCAACTCTGGCCGACCGCTTGCGCCAATCAGAACAACAGGATCTCCCCAAAGAGAGGAAACTATGAGCCGTATCCATGACGCTTTAAAGCGCGCCGAACAGGAAAGAGCAACCTCCACGGGGACGCACGTCGAACCCGTTTTCGATCAACCTCAAATGCAGAACGACGGGTTGCGCGAAAACATGCCCCCGTTGCAACCGTTGGACGGGACACAGATGCCAACCATGTCCTCCGGGCTAAACTACGAGTCGTTGCTTGCCCGGTGTCCGCAGAGCGCATGGACTCCAGATGAGCGCACCATGCTGTTCTTTCAGGATGGAGAGAACCGCATCGGCGCGGAAGAATTCCGCACCTTGCGCTCGCGGCTGTATCAGATCCGGGAAAAGATAACTCTAAAACGCCTGATGGTGACCAGTGCGCTTCCGAAAGAAGGAAAGTCTTTCGTAGCCGCCAATCTTGCCCAGGTATTAGTACGCCAGCACGGACGGCGCGCGCTCCTGATCGATGCCGATCTGCGCAATCCGGGCATGCACCGTCACCTCGGAGCCAGCCAGTCGCCCGGATTGAGCGAGTACCTGCTGGGCGAATCCGACGAGATTGGCGTGTTGCAACGCGGGCCGATGGAAAACCTGTTCTTCATGCCCGCTGGCCGGGCCATTGGCAGCGCCGCAGAACTGCTGGCCAATGGACGTCTCAAATTGCTGCTGCAGCGGCTCGAGCCGTTGTTTGATTGGATTGTTCTCGATACCTCTCCAGTCATCCCGGTGTCGGATGCCACGCTGGTTGCGGGTTCGTGCGACGGCATTCTCATGGTCGTGCGATCCAACGTGACGCCGTCTGATCTGGCTCGACGCGCCCGTGAAGAATTCCCCGACAAACTACTGCTGGGGGTTGTCTTGAATGGAACTTCCTCCGAAGCGATTGCACAGTCGAAGTACTACTACGGCGAGGCCGTGAACAGCCAAGCCTGATGTACGGGGTGAACACGAACCGAGGCCAAGTTGATCCGGCTCTTCAATGTCTACTATCCAGTCCGTACTCTGATCCTGCTGATCGGAGAGGCCCTCATTGTTTGGACCTCATTTCTACTGGGGGCGGTCTATGAACTGCGCGAAGACAGTTACCTGACCCTGCGGTATGAGGGTGGATTTATCAAGATCTTTGCTATCACAGTGCTGGTGCTACTCTGCTCGCACTGGTTCGATCTGTACGATACCGCGCGCCTCAATACCAAGGGTGAGCTTTACTTCCGGTTGCTGATGGTTCCGGGCATCCTGGCCTTTGTTCTTGCTGGCATCGCCTATGTTCGGCCCGAGTACTTACTCGGCAGAAATTCCGCCGAGATCGGATTGCTCATTCTGACGGTCGCATTATTCGGATGGCGGATCGGTTTCACCTGGCTTATCCAGTTACCGATCTTAGTCGAGCGCGTTTATGTTCTCGGCAACGGCGAGCGCGCGCAACGAGTCGTCCAGGGTCTACGGCAAAACCCTGAAATCGGGGTCGAAATCGCAAGCTGGACAGGGAAACTGGAAGGCGAGATCAATCGCGAAACCGTAGCCGAGCATTTGATGGAGGTCGTCCAGAAACAAAAAGTCCATCGCGTGATCGTCGCCACCTCCGATCGCCGCGGCACCATTCCTATGCAAGAACTGCTGCAACTGCGCATGCAGGGGGTGAAAATCGAGGAAGCGACTTCGTGGCTGGAAAAAATCTCAGGCAAGATCGAGATCGACAACCTGTATCCCAGCTGGCTCATATTCGGAGATGGTTTTCGCCGCAGTTCGGTCTTCGTCATGATCCGGCGCATAACCTCTGTTGTCATTTCGCTGATCGGCATCATTCTGGCCGTACCGCTATTTCCTTGGATCGTCCTCGCCATTCGTCTCGACTCCGAGGGCCCCGTGCTTTATACCCAGGCGCGAGTCGGTAAGGGCGGACGCACCTTCAAGGTCGTAAAATTTCGGACCATGCGTCAGGACGCCGAAGCCCTCACCGGTCCACGGTGGGCGGGGGATAATGATCCGCGAGTCACTCGTGTCGGCAAGTTCCTCCGCTCCTCGCGTCTCGACGAAATTCCGCAGCTGTGGTGCGTGCTCAAGGGCGACATGGCATTCGTTGGACCACGCCCGGAGCGTCCCGAGTTCATCGAGATGCTCTCCAAGGAGATTCCCTATTACGGTGTGCGCCACATCGTGCGGCCGGGAGTAACTGGCTGGGCGCAAGTCAAGTACAAGTACGGCAGCACCATCGAAGACGCCCGCGAGAAACTGCAGTATGACCTCTTCTACATCAAGAACGCCTCGATCGGTCTCGATCTGCTGATCATGTTTCAAACGGTCAAGACTGTTTTGCTGCGGCGGGGTGCGCAATGAAGATGAAATACATCTTCTGGTTCGCGGCGGTGTTTGTCGGCTACTCATACCTCGGATATCCGCTGTGGCTGTGGGTCCGGAGCCTGTGGTCGCCGCGTCCCGTGCGCCGGGGTTGTGTCGACGGCTCCTCGGCCATGGCAGTCTCGGCGGTGATGGTCGTACGCAACGAAGAAGCGGTGATCGGTCGCAAACTCGAAAACTTGCTCACCCTTGACTATCCCGAAAGCAAGCTGGATGTTGTTGTGGTCTCTGACGGCTCGAACGATCGCACACCCGCCATTCTGGCCGAATACGCCAGCAACCCGCGCGTTCGAACTCTGCTCAAACCTGAATCCCGGGGCAAAGCCGCCGGCCTGAACGATGCGGTGAAGCTCGCGACTGGAGATGTCATTCTTTTCACCGATGCGCGCCAACCAATCGAATCGAGCGCCCTGTATTTGCTGATCGAGAATTTCGCGGACCCCGATGTCGGCGCCGCCAGCGGCGAATTGATGCTGGGCGATCCCACGAGCGGCGAAACCGGGAAGGGAATGGGGCTCTACTGGCGCATCGAAAAGAAGATTCGCGAGCTGGAGTCTGCCTCCGGCTCGGTCGTGGGCGCGACCGGTGCGATTTACTGCGCCCGCCGCAGCCTGATCGGCCCCCTGCCCGAAGGTACCATCCTCGACGACGTGTTGTCGCCGATGCAGATCGTGCGCAAGGGATTTCGAGTCGTTTTCGACTCCCGCGCCCACGCCTGGGACACACCTGATCTCGGGCAAAGCCGTGAATTTTCGCGCAAGGTGCGCACATTGAGCGGCAGCTATCAGCTTCTGCAATTGGCTCCCTGGTTGTTGAGCTCGCAAAACCCGATTCGATTCGAATTCGTGAGCCACAAACTGTCGCGATTGGTCGTCCCCTTTGCTTTGGTGGTGCTTCTGATCGCTTCGATTTTCCTGCCGGAACCGTTTTATCGCGCGGCGCTGGCAGCGCAGCTTGCGTTTTATGCGCTCAGTCTGGCAGCGCTGGCCAATGTCAGAATCGGACCGTTGTCGCGCATCGCCGATCCCGCGCGCACGTTTGTCATTCTGAATTCCGCCGCGATGGTTGCATTTATCAACTTTGTCACGGGCAGAAAGGCGATGTGGGTTCGCTGAGCCGCGATGAAAATTCTCTGGGTCAAAGCCGATAAGCTCCTTCCCGTGCAGAATGGCGGCAATATCCGCACGTACCACGTCTTGCGATATCTGTCCGAGCACCATGAGCTTACGTTCTACTCCTACTATGGGGGGACGCCCGATGCCGCGTACGAGCAAGAGTTGCAACGGCAGTTGCCGGGCGCCGTGGCTTTCTGCACTGGCAAGCCGGAACTCTCGGGAGCGGCACGCGGTGTCGATTATCTGGCGCATTTCAGCGCGCAGCCGCCTTACGCGGTTAGCCGTTTTGCGCACGCTAAAGTTCAGAAGCAGATTCAGGATTGGTTTTGCGGGCGGCGCTTCGATGTTGCTGTATGCGACTTTCTCGATGCAGCAGTTAATTTTCCCGGAAGGCTCAATATTCCGACCGTGCTCTTTCAGCACAATGTGGAGAGCGAAATCTGGCGACGCCATGCCGCTACCGCGGGTAATCCGGCGAAGAAAATGATGTATGGCATGGAATTCCGGAAGATGCTCCGCTACGAACGAGCCGCTGTCTGCAAGTTTCAGCACATCATCGCGGTTTCTGGGAATGATCGTGCGTTGATGATGAAGTGGGTCGACGGAGATCGCGTGACGGTCATCCCTACTGGAGTCGATCTCAACGAATATCGCCCCGCGACGTCCGATTTGACCGCATCCACGCCGCTCGTCACTTTTGTTGGGGCCATGGACTGGGAGCCGAACATCGACGGTGTGGAATACTTCTGCGGCGAAATATGGGCGGCTATCAAGGCGGAAGTTCCGGAGGCGCGATTGCGTATTGTTGGACGCCACCCGGACCGCCGGGTTCAAAAGTGGGCTTCCGTTGCAGCGAATGCCTCGATTGAAGTCACGGGCCGCGTTCCCTCGGTCGTCGAGCATCTGCAGCAGTCGACGGTGGTCATCGTGCCGTTGCGGATCGGCGGCGGAACGCGCCTGAAGATCTATGAAGCGATGGCGACCGCGAAAGCCGTGGTCTCGACCACAATAGGCGCCGAAGGTTTGGACGTCCATCATGGGCGCGACGTCATGCTGGCGGACGATTCGCGCTCGTTTGCGCAGGCGGTGATCATGCTCCTGCGTGATCCGGCACTTCGCCGTCGTTACGAAACCGCTGCGGCCGAGACTGCTGCGCGCTACGACTGGCCGGCGATTGGAGAGCGTTTCAGTGAAGTTTTGCAATTCGTCGTGGCAAAGAAATCTTTCGCCATGAGTGCGATTCCGGAGCGATTGGCGGAAAAGAAAGCTTCGGTAGAAAAAGTTTAGGACGAAGAAGAGGAATTTGTGGCGATTGGCGATAACGGCAGGACGACATCGGAAATTTCGGTAGGGCGAAGGTTTGCCCAGTCGGTGGATCCGACCCAGGGCCCATTCTTCTGGCTCACCGGCTTTTTCATCGTGTATTGCACCCGGTTCGAAGACTTCATTCCGGGGATGCAATACATCCCTTGGGCCAAAATCACCGCCATCATGGCCATGTGGGGCCTGTTCAATGCCCTCGGCAAAACCAAGCGCACTTTCAAAGACCTGCCGAAGATGGCCAATCTGCTGCTCTACATGATCATCCTTCTGTATCTGGGGGCGTTTCTCTCTCCGATATGGAGGGGCGGCGCGCTGAAACGCACTATTGACTTTTCGAAGATTTATGTCTGTTGGGTGCTCATTTTCCTGATCATCACCAGCTTCGCCCGTCTGCGGCGCATCATCTTTATTCAGGCGTTTTCGGTAGTCATGGTTTGTATTGCCGCCATCATCAAGGGTTACGACGTGCCTCGTCTGGATCAGGTGCTCGGCGGCTTCTATTCGAATCCAAACGATCTGGCGTTCGCAGTTGTGCTCTCGCTGCCTTATGCGCTGGCATTCCTGGTGACCGCCAAGAATGGAGCGATGAAAATATTCTGGTTTTTCGGAATGCTGCTGATGTTGACTGTGATTTTCCTGACCGCCTCGCGCGCGGGTTTCATCGACTTGGTTTGCTCTTACACGATCGCGCTCTACTACATCGCGGTTAGAGGAAAGCGCTATTACCTGATCGTGGCCAGTGTTCTCATCGGTGTTCTGATCATGTCCACGGTGGGCGGCAAACTTTATGATCGATTCAACGCCCTTTCTGGAGATAGCTCCACCGACCAGTCCGCGTACGGTTCCTACTTGGCGCGCAAATTCCTTATGGAGAAGGCCGTCGAGGGAATCGAGCACTATCCAGTCCTTGGCCTTGGAGTGCGCAACTTCGAAACCTATTCGACGATCTGGCATGAAGTGCATATGACTTATCTCCAGATCTGCGTGGAAGGCGGAATCCCGGTCCTCATCCTTTACTTGATGTTTTTTTATCGCGACTTTCAGAATATGTTTGCGCTTCATCGAATGAAGGACCTCGATCCCGAGATACGAGTCTTTGCGGGAGCCTTGACGGGTTCCCAAGTCGGCTTCGTCGTGGGCGCGTTGTTTGCGCCCGAGGCGTACCAATTCTTCCCATATTTTGCCGCGGCTTTTACAGCCACGTTGTTACAAACGCTGAACGAGCAGCACAGAGATGGCGGCAACGCACCGCCTCCACCTCTGAAAAAAGGTCATCACTTCCTGGAGTTTTATGCCGATCGCCGAACAACCGGTGCAGTCCCCACTGTCCGCTGACTTGCAGGCAATTTTGCGTTGCCTGAGCTGCGGCTCGAAACTTGAAAGTGACCAGGCTGGAGGCTATCTCTGCACGGCCTGCAAACGCGGCTATCCGAACGCGCAGGGTATCGCGCGCTTTGTGGATGCCCAGCAATATGCTGCCAGTTTCGGTTTTCAGTGGCACCGCTACCAGAAGACGCAGCTTGATCACGACGAGCTGCGCGAATCGGAACGACATTTTCTGGCCAAGACCGCGCTGCGGCCCGATGATCTCAAAGGCAGACTGGTGCTCGACGTCGGCTGCGGCATGGGGCGCTTTGCGGAAGTCGCGACCCGCTGGGGTGCGCGTGTGGTGGGAGTCGATCTGAGCGCGGCTGCCGAGGTTGCAGCCAAAAATCTGGCCGATCGAGAGTTTGCGGCTTTCCAGGCCGATGTGTTCGCGTTGCCGTTTGCCCCGGAGAGTTTCGACGTCATCTATAGCATCGGGGTTCTGCACCACACTCCCGACTGCGAAGCCGCCGTGAAAACGCTCGACAAATATCTGAAGCCGGGCGGACTGCTCGTCGTATGGCTGTACAGCGGATACAACAAGTGGTATCGGTTCAGCGACTTTTGGCGGCGCTACACGCACAAGATGAAGCCGGCGACACTGCACAGCATTCTGAAAGTTGCCGTTCCGTTCTTCTACAACCTGAATCAGGGCTTGAAGCGCGTGCCTCTCGCGGGACCTCCGCTTGCGGGCCTGATTCATCATGTCTTTCCGGTGAATCGTCAGAAAAATCCGGAAGCGCGGATGCTTGACACCTTCGACTGGTATTCTCCGAAATATCAGTCCAAGCATACGTACGAACAGGTGTTCAAGTGGTATGAGGCGATGGGGATGGAAGACATGCGAGTGGGAGAAATTTCCATTGCTGTCCGCGGCCGCAAGCCGGTCAAGCGATAAGAGTTTGATGGTGAGTTTGATGAAACGATATTGTTGCCGACTGTGCAGCAAGCATCGAGGTGAGTGAAGTTCAGGTTGCGAATGGGCCTCGGAAAACAATTCGCCTATGCAAGAAAAGTTCTGCCGTCGGCAACCTGGCGCGCGCTGAAGGCGCCGGTTCGCGGACCCGTGCACCTGATCATCGCGTTGGCCGATCATTTCGAGCCGGCCATCGATCCCGAAGATGGGCAGAAGCGGGTTCCGCGCTCCGAGCAGGAACGTCGCGTCGAATGGTGGGCGCGCGAATATCCCCAGGTCGTCGACAGATGGCGTGATCACGACGGGCGCCCGCTCGTCCATACGTATTTTTATCCCGCGGAACAGTACGACGAAGGACTCGTCGAAATGCTGGCCGACCACTGCCACGCCGGCTGGGGAGAAGTTGAAGTTCATCTGCACCACGGATTTCCGAATCCTGACACAGCCGAAAATACGCGCCGCGTGCTTACGGAATACCGCGACCGTTTGGCGTTCCGCCACCGTTGCCTCGCCGTTGACAAAGATTCGACGCGGCCAGCGTACGCGTTCGTGCACGGAGATTTTGCCCTCGCCAACTCCGCGGGCGGGCGTTTTTGCGGTGTCGATTCGGAGCTTCAGATTCTGGCCGAAACCGGTTGCTATGCTGATCTGACGATGCCGAGCGGCATCTGGCATCCCGCACAGACAGCGAAAATAAATTCCGTTTACGAATGCGCGCTTCCGCTGGATCAGGCAGTGGCGCACCGCGAGGGGAACGACCTCGCGGCCGGACGCAGGCCAACAAAATTGCCGCTCATCATCCAAGGACTGCTGGTAGCCGATTTTCGGCGCACAGTCGGCTGGGCGCGGCCGGTACTGGATAACGGAGCGATCACCACGGGAAATCCTCCAAGCATGCATCGCTTCTCGCTTTGGAAGCAGGCGCAGGTTCGTGTGCAAGGGCGTCCCGACTGGCTGTTCATCAAATTGTTTTGCCATAGCATGAATCCAAATCAGAAGGACGGCGTGATCGGAGACTCTTTCCGCAAATTTCTCGCGGAGCTGGTGGGCGGCGCAGCGGAAAGAAAAGAGACTGTGCATTTTGTCGCCGCGCGCGAAATGGCAAACATACTGCTCGCGGCCTGCGACGGACGCGAAGGCAATCCCGGCGATTACCGCGACTATCGCTTCAAGCGGTTTGCCGATGTGCCGCTCGCGCCGGAGAAGTCCGCTTCGGTTCCCGTGAGCTTGAGAGGCTAGAAAAATTCCATGTGTGGAATCGCCGGCGTGGTGAGCACAACTCGCGAGAGCAACATCACGGAAGCTCTCGTGCAGCACATGTGCAACCAGATCGTTTATCGCGGTCCCGACGACGAGGGCGTCTACGTCGCCGACGGCGCCGGTCTGGGCATGCGCCGGCTCTCGATCATCGATCTCGCCGGGGGCCATCAGCCGGTCTTCAACGAAGACCGCAGTGCATGGATCGTTTTCAACGGCGAGATTTATAACTTTCCCGATCTTCGCCCCGAACTCGAAAGCCGCGGCCATCACTTTCGCACGCACACCGATACGGAAGTCATTATTCATCTCTACGAAGAGATGGGCGCTGACTGCGTGAAGAAGCTGCGGGGCATGTTCGCTATCGCGATCTACGACAAGAGCAAGCGCAAATTGACGCTGGCGCGCGACCGCCTGGGCAAGAAACCGCTGCACTACGCATTGCACAACGGGAATCTTTACTTCGCATCTGAAATCAAGTCGATTCTCGCGGTCGCGCCTGAACTTGCAGAGGTCAACTCGCAGGGCCTGCTCGAATATCTTTATTATGGGTACGTTCCCGATCCCATTACGGCGTTTACTGGTATTCACAAGCTTCCACCCGGACACCTGCTCGAATTCCAGGATGGCGAGGTTCGCGTACGGCAATATTGGGATCTTCCCGAATACAATACGCACGCGCCCAAGAACGAAGAAGAATGCCTGGAGGAACTAGAACAGCGCCTGTTTGAAGCGACGAAGATTCGCCTGATCTCTGACGTGCCATTGGGAGCATTCTTAAGCGGCGGCACGGATTCCTCCACAGTCGTGGCGCTGATGGCGCGCGCCAGTTCCGGACCGGTGAAGACATTTTCCATCGGATTCAAGAAAGACGGTTTCAACGAAGCGCACTGGGCGCGCGTGGTAGCGAAGAAGTTCCACACCGATCATCACGAGATGATCCTTGAGCCCGACGTTGTCCAGACCGTTGCACACTTGACCAGCTCGCTTGAGGAGCCGTTTGGCGACTCGTCGATGTTGCCGACTTACTATGTGTCGCAGATGGCGCGGCAACATGTCACGGTCGCTCTGTCGGGCGATGGCGGCGACGAGATGTTTGCCGGATACGATCGCTACCGTATACATGAAGGACGCCGCGTCTTTGAGCACATTCCGGGATGGGCGCGCAAATTCTTTCGTGATCAGATTTTTCCGCGGCTGCCCAATCGCATGCAGGGCCGGAAATTCAGTTACAACGTATCGCTGCCGTGGCAGGAGCGTTACATCGATCACCTTTCTTTTCTGCCGGCGTTTGAGCGTGACACGCCGCTGCTCTCGCAGGATTTTCGGCGTCTGCTGGAAGAGAGCGATGATCCGGCGAATGTTTTGCGCCGCTATTTCGCGCAAGCTCCAGCGAAAGATCCGATTGATCAGCTGCTCTATGTCGACAGCAAGACCTACATGGTTGCGGACATTCTTACCAAGGTCGATCGCATGAGCATGTTAAATTCGCTGGAGGTCCGCGTTCCCATTCTCGATCATGTGTTCGTCGAATGGGTCGCTGGACTGCCACCGGAATGGAAGCTGCGCGGTAATCAGCAAAAATATATTCTGCGGAAACTGGCGGAGCGCTTGGGCGTGCCGCGCGAAGTGCTGTATCGCCAGAAACAGGGATTTTCGTTGCCGCTGGTTCACTGGATGCGAAACGAACTGAAAGACATGCTGATGATCCTGCTCGAACCACGCACGCTGGAACGCGGCTACTTCGCGCCCGCGGGCGTCCGCAAACTGATGGACGATCATCTCGTCCGCGGTAAGACGATGACTGGACGAATCTGGCGTCTGTTGATGTTCGAGCTTTGGCATCGTAATTTTCTGGAAAGATATATCAAGCCTGCTGGCCTGTTCTCGCTGCCCGTGGTTGCCGACTCTCGGCGCCGGGCGCCCAATTCCGCCGCGTTAGCCTCCGCTCCGGTGGGAGGATGACCGGGTGCCCGCCGCCGAATCCGCTGGCCTGACTGCAGCTTCGTCCGCCGATCCGTCTGCTTCTGTTGATTCGGCGATCCGATTGTTTCTCATGATCAACACGTTTGAAACTGGAGGGTCGGAGCGCCAGTTCACCGTGCTTGCGCAGAATCTGCTTCCGCCACAGTTCGAAACACACCTTGGATGCGTGAGTCATCGCGGGCCGCTCGCCTGCAACTTTCCCGATGTTCCGCAGTTTCCGCTGGGCGGCAGTCTCTTCGGATGGCAGTCGATGCGCACACGCCTCAAGCTGAGCCGCCATCTGCGCGATCGTCACGCGCAAATCGCGCATGCTTTCGATTTCTATGCCAATCTCGTTCTCATTCCCGCCGCGAGGTTCGCGCGCGTTCCCGTTGTCATCGGTAGCCATCGCCAACTCGGAGACCTGATGACTGCGGCGCAGTTCCGGGCACAGATTGCAGCGTTTCGCTGGTGCGACGCGATTGTCTGCAATTCGCAGGCGGCTGCTGATCGGCTGATTGCCGCTGGTCTCGATCGCGAGAAGATCGCAATCATCGGAAACGCTCTTCCGGCCGATGCTTTCGCCGCCTCGCCTGCGGCGCTGCCGAAGCCTTCCGGCGTCGTGCGCGTTGGCATGGTTGCGCGCATGAATCATGGTTACAAGAATCATTCTGGCTTTCTGCGGATTGCCGCAAAGATCCATCAGCAGAATCCGAATGCGGAATTTCTGCTGGTTGGAGATGGTCCGCTGCGCGCGGAGTTGGAAAGGGAAGCGGCAAGGCTCGGGCTCGGCGCTTCCGCAACCTTTCTCGGTGATCGGCAGGATATTGCGGCCATTCTGGCATCGCTTGATGTTGCCGTGAACACCTCCGGTTCTGAAAGCTTGTCGAACGTCATTCTCGAGGCCATGGCCGCGGGTTTGCCAGTCGTGGCTTACGACGTCGGTGGAAACTCGGAGCTTCTCACCGAGCAGCGCGGAACGCTTGTTTCCTCCGGCGATGAAGCTGGCTTTGCCGATGCCGTGCTGCGGCTTCTGGCTGACTCCTCCGTTCGCGAGCGACTGGGGCGCGAGGCTCGTCAGTTTGCCCGGGAAAACTTCAGTCTCAACCGCGTGCGGCAACGCTATGCCGAACTCTATGCGACGCTGCTTGCAAAAAAGCGCCGAGGGAAGCTTCGCGCATGAGCGGGGGCCAAAGGCAGAAGTCACCGCGGCGCCCGCGCGTCCGCATTGTTGCGCCCAGCCTGCGTTATGTCGGCGGACAATCGGTGCAAGCGGACCTGTTGCTGCGGCACTGGCAGAGCGATCCTGACATTGACATCAGTTTCATCGCCGTCGATCCGCCGTTGCCTCGCGTCCTGGCTTGGGCGGAAAAGATTCCAGGACTGAGGACGATTCTTCGCGAACCCATTTACTTCTGGCATCTGTGGCGCGGTCTTAAAGACGTAGACATAGCGCATATCTTTTCTGCGTCTTACTGGTCGTTTCTGCTGGCTCCTGCGCCCGCGGCTTTCGTTGCAAAGATGCGGGGCGCCAAAACCCTGATTAACTATCACAGCGGTGAAGCGCGCGACCATTTGCGGCGCTTTCGCTCGGCGAAGTTCGTGCTTGCCCGCGTCGACAAGATTGTTGTTCCGTCGGGCTTTCTGGTCGATGTGCTTCGCGAGTTCGAACTGCCCGCGTCGAGCGTGCCGAATATTGTGGATCTCTCGCAGTTTCACTACCGCGAGCGCTCGCCGCTGCGGCCGCACTTGATTTGCACGCGCGGATTTTCCCCTTACTACAGCGTCGATGTCGTCGTCCGCGCGTTCGCCGAAGTTAAAAAAGAATATCCCGATGCCCAGCTCGATCTGATGGGCAACGGGCCGCTCGAAGCTGACATCCGCAAACTGGTTGCGGATTTGGGACTCTCGGGTGTCAATTTCACCGGCGTTGCGTTGTACCGCGAAATCGGAAAGTACTATGACCGGGCTGATATTTTCATCAATGCGTCGTGGCTCGATAACATGCCGCTGTCGGTTATCGAAGCCTTCGCGTCGGGCACGCCGGTGGTTAGCACTTCGCCGGAGTGCATGCCGTATCTGGTGGAGCATGAACGCACTGGATTGCTCTCTCCGGTAGGCGATGAAAAGGCGCTTGCCGCAAATGTAATTCGCGTGTTGCGTGATGCGAAGCTGGCGTCGACCCTTGCGCGCAATGCCCGCGATCTGTCGCAAAACTACACATGGGAAGCGGTTCGCCAGCAATGGCTGGACGCTTACCGTGGACTCGCGTAATTTGCATGAACGCAACATCGGAATTTGCGATTGGATCTCAGGTCCGCTTTAGCGGCCATGCCGTGGTTACGACCAGCGGTACGGCAATTCCCAGTGAAACCTCCAGAAATCTGTGCCATCCGACGATCCACGGAGTACGCGACTGGGGAATCAGGAAAACGATACTGAGGGTAATCCCGACGAAGCGGTATGCGCCGCCGACTCGCAAGATCGACGCCAAAAGACCGCACACGATGATTCCCGCTCCATAGACCAGCGCGCTGGGAGCGAAGAATGTAGCCAAAGCCACGCCCAGCGCGGCTCCCAGCGCGGTGCCCACGAAGCGCTGCCATCCGAGGGTCAGCGGAGGGATAGTGGATTGGACGATGACGATGGTGGAGATCGGAGCCCAATAGTATTCCGGCAACTTCATGAGGCGAGCCAGCATCATCGCAGCCGTGGCTGCGACTGCGGTGCGTAGGGAATCCAAAACAGAATTCCGGCTCACGCCGGCAAAAATGCTTGCAGTCGCCATTTGTCCTCTCCGATTGATCCTGCCCGATTGATCCTCCGCGCGGGAGCGACGTTATTGTATCGCTCGGGACTTTCTCGCTTTGGCGATGAGAGGATCGGGACGATGACAGGCGTGGATGGTTCCGGGAGGAAGGCCATCGTCGATGTGGGCAGTCTTGGTGCTGGTGTCCGCGGCAGTTGTGGTGGAGGAGTTCAGCGGGGCGTCGTCGGGCTGCGGTTGCGCGGGCAGCGGGAGTTCGGTCCTCGTTTCGAGGGCGAGTTCGAGAACGGGTTCGAGAGCGGCGATGGGAGACGCCGATTGCGGTTCGGTTACGGTATTGGTGACAACCTGCTCTGGTTGCGGTTTTTCGAGTTCCATGCGCTTGAGGTTGGAAGAGGCGATCTGAAGCGCGTAGAGCAGGAGGCTAGCGGTTTTCCGTTCGATTCGCTGTTGCAGAACCATCTGCACGACCTGGCGAATGACGCTCTGAACGGAGTAAGCATCTTCAAAGGGCGGCAAGGTAACTTCGCCGGTTGCGTAAGTTCCTCCGGAGTAACACTCGGCGACGAGGGAACGATGCTCTTGATGATAAAAACAGAAACTCTGGTTGCGGAGAGCGGGCGATCCACATTGGATTCCGTTGACCTTGATATGACGACAACGAGGTGCTGAATAAGATGACATAATTACTCCTAAATTATGAGTGTGTTGATGGGCCGCGACTGCTCGCTAGCCTTGGTTTGTGGGGTACCCCCCCCGGGTGCACCGGTATATTAGAATCAGCGACTTAGCTTGGCGTCGTGCGGCAAAGTCTTGAAACAAAAACAGTTAGAGGCAAAGTCTTGATTCTGGGGCGGTTATGGCTAGTTAGGTCCTTATCTGCCGGATAAATCACGGCTGGTGCTGGAGTTATAGGTTGAGACCAGCGGCTTGTAACTTAATTAGTTGTGGCGCTAACTACATTATAAGGCAGGTTGTCAAGAGTTATGTTGGTGCTGAGGGGATTTCCTGGGAGCGGCAATATAGGTTGCCTGACAGCCACTTCTCGAAAAGCGCGAGAAGTGGCGTACCCGGCACCCGGCCGAAGAAAGATCCACGCTCGGCACGCGGAGCCGGCGTTGGTGTAGGCAGTCGCGGACAGGAATGTCCGCGCCACACGATATTGCGGGTGGCGCAAAGAACGCGCCGGGACGGGGCGCCCGGCTGACTAAACTTGACTCTGCCTGATAAAATGGAAACATAATAAGTCCTTTCGGTTGGAGACTTTGGCGAGAACTCCTCGCTAACATCATGATTCCAATAGACCGCGGGTACCCAGGCACCAGAAGTCTCTTCAAGCTTCGATGGCTACCAACCCACAACTGACAACCAGCAACTGGCAACTGAGCCGCACCACCCGGGTTGCCCGCCACAATCCGCTGGCGGCCGTCGGAGTCGTGCTGGTTTCCATCTTCATCTTCGCTGCGATCTTCGCGCCTTGGATCTCTCCGCAGGATCCCGCGCACATTGATCTGCCCAACCGTCTGCAAACGCCCTCGGCCGCGCACTGGTGTGGCACAGATGAACTCGGACGCGACATTCTTTCGCGCCTCATCTGGGGCGCCCGCATCTCGCTCTTCGTCGGGAGCAGCGTCGTCGCCGGCGCGCTCTTTCTCGGACTCATCATCGGCAGTCTCGCGGGATACTATGGCGGAGGCGTCGATCGCTTTGTCAACGTCGTGTTGATGAATGCGTTTCTGTCGTTCCCGGGAATTCTCATCGCCATCGCCTTCGTCGCGTTCCGCGGCCCCGGTATTTTCAACCTGATTCTCGCATTGTCGCTAGGAGGATGGGTTGGCTATGCGCGCCTCGTTCGAGCGCAAGTCCTGTCGGTACGCGAACGCGAATTTATCGAAGCCGCTCGCGCTCTCGGCGCCGGAGATCTCCACATCGTCATACGGCATATTCTGCCCAACATTATTCAGCCGGTAATTGTGCAGGCGGCCATCGGCATGGCGGGAGCAATCCTCGCCGAAGCGACGATGAGTTTTTTAGGATTAGGAGTTCCGCCGCCCACCGCGAGTTGGGGATCGATGCTGAACGACGCGCGCTCACATCTCTTCGACGCTCCGCATCTCGTCCTTTTTCCCGCCATCACCGTGATGCTTGCGGTGCTCGCATTCAACTTCATCGGCGATGCGTTGCGTGATCTTCTCGATCCCCGGTCGAGAATTGAAGCGGGATTGTAAATTCGTGTGAATTTACCGAACTGTAACATTCGCCGATTTGATCTGCCCTAACGGGTTTTCTTCTGATGACTTTTCCATTGTTTTGGCGTCTAACTAGCAGACAGCGAATTCGGTAAAGACGGCGAATCGGGGAACTTTTTCCAAAGCTAGTTCGTATCAACGAACATTGAGGCTGGTTTGTATGAACACACATATGGAACTCAAATTTGAAGTTGAATGCCTGCATGATGTTGCGGTGGTGAACTGCTCTGGACGCATGGTGCGCGGAGCCGCGCTCGACGAGTTTCGCCGCCAGATCGAGCAACTCGGACGCGTCCGCATGTTGGTGTTGGATGTTTCGGATGTTGACCAACTTGATGCTGGTGGTTTGGGAACGCTGCTCATGCTTCGCCGTTGGGCAATGCAGAGATCCGCGAAGCTGAAGCTGGTTAACCCGCCAGCGTTCTTCCGCCGATTGCTCGAGGCGACGCATCTCGATTCAGTCTTTGAGACTTCCTCGCTGAAGGAAGCACTCTGCATCCTGCGTTCTCCAGAGCGTCCTCCGCGCTATGCAGTAGCCTGAACTATCAAACTCACGGGCGCGATGCTTTATAATTCGCGCCCATGAGTCGTTCGTTTGATTGCCTTGCCAGTTCGGCACACCTCTCTCGCGTCCATCCCCCTTCGATGATCAAGCTCGGATGACGCAACTCGCCCGCAAATTGCGTGTCACCGACTATTTCTCTCTCGGTTGGGGAACGATGGTCGGCGTTGGCTGGCTCGTCGTCATGGACGACTGGCTGACGCGCGGCGGTCCGCTCGGCGGAATTCTCGGCTTCGCCATCGGAGGCATTCTGCTTCTGCCCATCGGCTACGTCTACGGCAAGCTGGTGATCGCCATGCCCGACGCATCGGGCGAAGTCGCGTATACCGCAAGAGTCTTCCCGCGGCCAGTCAGCTTCTATACAGGATGGATGATGATGCTCGCGTACTTCATTGTCTGTCCGTGGGAAGCCGTTGCGGTCGGCCGCATCGCCGGTTACATCTTTCCAGCGCTCCGTTCGTTCGAACTGTATCGGGTCGCGGGAAAGCCGGTTTACCTGCCACATGTCGTCATCGGGCTAGCGCTCATCGCGCTCGTCACCGTCGTGAACTATCGCGGTGTCCGCCTCAGCGCGACCTTCCAGAACTGGACCACCTTCGGCACGCTTGCCCTCTTTGTCGTCTTCGTGCTGGTTGGCGTGACGCGCGGCTCGCCCACCAATTTCCCTCCCTTGTTCACACACACTCCGCTTGTCTCGATTCTGCTGGTCCTACAGATTGTTCCTTACTACATGACCGGATATGAATCGGTGACCAAGGCCGCCGAAGAGGCGAATCCACAGTTTCGCGCGAAGGAATTCTCTCGCGCTATATTCGCCGCAATCATCGTCGGTGCTTTCTTCTACATGATCGTGATTGCGGCGGTAGGCTTTGTCGCTCCCTGGCATTCGTTGATTGGCGCTCCGTTCATGACCGCAGTCGCCTTCGAGCATGCCGTTGGTTCGCGCTGGATCGTCAGCGTCATCCTGAGTGCGGCTCTGCTCTCGCTATTCAAGGTCTTCAACGGCAACTTCGTCGCCGCCAGCCGCTTGTTGTTCGCCATGGGAAGACGAGGTTTGGTCGATGAACGCCTGGCAAGAATTCACCCTCGCAACCAGACTCCTTCGACCGCCGTTCTGTCGATTGGCATTGCTACTGCGGCGTGCATGTTCCTCGGGAGCGCGATTCTCGTTCCGATCTCGGAAGTTGGCTCGGTAGCATCTGCTACGGGATGGTTCGCCGTCTGCGCTGCCTATCTCTGGATGAAGCCGCCGTTCGCCGACCGTGTGATTGCTCTGCTCGGCGCGTTGGTAGGCGTGGCTATGATCCTCATGAAGTTCGTGCCCTTTGTGCCCGGACACTTCTCCAGATACGAGTGGCTCGCGCTCATATTGTGGGTTATCGTCGGCACCGTGCTTGGTCGCAACTTGAGTAAGCGCCCCGACGAACCGCGGTCAAACTGAGAGGCGCAATCGACCCCAGATTTATGGCTTAACGGTCTTCTCGTCAGTTTGGGTTCGCCGCGCTTCCGTCTCATCTACGGGTGCAACACGTGTCTTGGCAAGCGTTCCGGTAACAGTCCACGATTGGTCGTCACCGCGGGTCAGCATGATGTTGAGGCCATGGCTTCCGGAGGCCGTTCCGCTTGCCTGGTAGATGCCGTCGCGCGATTCCAGTCTGCCCGCCGTGAGTTCCCACATATCGTTCTTCAGACCCAGTTCTCCAGCGAAGTGGTGAACGGGCAGCGGCGCCGGTGAACCAGGAATTTCAACGTGCGGCAGTTTGCCGTTCCGCATAACAAACTGCAACTTGCCATTGGAGCGAGCCAGCACGTCAGCAAAAGTATTTCCGGATCCGTTGACCTCGAAATTGCCGTCGGCCGTCCCGGCAATCCAAGGATCATTCATTAACCTGCCCATCTGATCGAGTGAAATGCCCTGCAGTGTGCCCGAGCCGTGGTAGAGCACGCGCGCGGATGAGTCAACGGGAGCGCCATTCTGACCCGCGGGATCATTGCTCGACGAGCCATGGCCCGACAAGTCATGGCCCGACAAGTCAATGACCCAATTCCCCAGGTGCGTTCCCTGCAGTAGTTTAGCGCGCAGACCGGTGAGTGTGACTTTGCCTCGATTCACGTCTACTTGCGTTGCCAGTTGTGAAACTGCAAGTCTTTTTAATTCGAAGCGGGCAACGTGCAAGTTGCCATGGGCCTGAACTGCGCGGAGCGGAGAATTGCCCTGCGCCTGGTCGAAGCTGAGGATGCGGTACCACGGACGTTTGGCCGGATGCGGCGTAAGCCAGTCAACCAGATCTCCAGTTGAGAGCTGATCGGCAGTGAGATCGAACTGAAACGCACATTTCGGAATACTGTTCGGACTTGCACCAGCGCCCGGGGAAGCATTCGCACCGCAATGCCGCGGTGCGGTGACGCTGCCGCTCCAATGCGTTTCTCCCGTCCGAGCGGAGATCTTCTGCATCAACACAGCGTCGGCGCTCACAGATACGCCCGCAGAGGCAATCTCAATCGGTGTGTTCAGCCCGCGCACTTCGGCCCGTACATTGTGCAACTGCGCGCTTCCGGCAGTGGTCGGAGCCACAAATCTCTGCCAGACCCCAGAAACGCTCAAGTCCACCTTCGCCGATCCTTCCGCTGCCGGCCGCGCCACCTGCAATCCGAATACGTTCTCGAGGCTGAACAGCTCTTTCAGCGCAACATCTCCGCGCAGAAAAAATCGGTAGCCCGCTGTTGAAATCCAGCCGCCCGCGCTTACCGGCACTGAACCGTTCACCGCAACCGCTCCCGGCCCAATGCGCAGGTGAGGTCCGGCAGGTTCCTGCTCGGCCAGTGGTCCTGGTCTAGAGAGCGCGCTCGCTACTCGGCTTCCATTCACGGTCCCTGCCAGTGACAGCGGAATGGCAGTGATGGCGAGATCGTCTTTTCCGCTATTCGACGAAAGGAGGACATTCGTCGCCGATCCTATACCAGTCCATTGGCGCAGCTGATATTGACGGAGCTGATCGTGCAAGTTCGTCCGCTCTTTTTCGGAAACAAGCAGTCCATTTGCCAGACCGTTCGCACCATGGAACTCGCCATTCAGCAATCCGCTGGCAACAAGGTCAGCGGGAATCTGCTTCTTCGCCTGACGGGCCAATCGAACCACCGAGGTGAGCGGTATCTTCCGCGCCTCGATCGTCAGGTCATAGCCGCGCGGCTGCGCGAACGGGGCAAGAGTTCCACGGAGGCGCAGCGCGCCATCTCCCACGGGAGATTCACATAGCAGGTTCGCGAAAATGCCGGTGGCCGCGTCGTATTGTCCAGTGCAACTTGTTTCCAGTCGCAGGTTCTCACGCTCGACAATGTCATAGCGATGGAAGTCGGCGATCGCGATACGGCTCTCGATCTGCAGAGCCTCGGGAGTGCCCGACAATTTCGCCGCAACGTTCACTCCACCCCACCATCCCCGGTCTTTGCCGCTCAACAATTTCGTGATTTGTCCGAGTTGGCCTTTTTGCCATTGCGCCGTGATTTCGACCGGCGTCGTCCGCACGCTGGGAGCGCGTTGCCATGTGGCGTTGATCTGGAGCAGTCCCGTGTCGGTAAGATTGACATCGGTGCGCACGGGTTCAGCCCGTATGCGTGCACTCCAGGAATTTTCCGACTCCTGCCAAAGAGCCACGTCGGCATCCATCAAGGCATAGGACTTTTTCGTCTCACCAATCTTGAAGTTGATACGAGCGTTGCTCGCCTCGAGGTAAGGGAAAGCTGGGCGCCGCTCGTAGGCGGGCTTGGCTGTCGGCGCCACCGGAATTTTCGCATTGCGTTCGAGCAAGCTCGCCAGGTTCCAGCGGCCTTCGCTATTGCGCACCAGGTTGACGCTGGGTTCGGTTGCGCTCAAGGTTGCGATCTCGAGTTGCCCACGGAGCAGGGAACGAAGGCGGATGGCTGCTGAAACCTCCTGCGCACGGATCATCGGCTCGGCGCTGAATGCTGGATCGTCATAGATCACGAGACCCTCAAGGTCAAAGCCAGGCCGCGGCAGAAGACGCAAATGCACGTTGTCGATCGCAACTCTACGATCGAGAGCGCTTCCGATGGAACCGGCGATGCGGTTGCGCAGCCGGTACACCCCTGGCCGAAAAAAGAAAAGAATCAGGAGAAGGGCCGCGACCGTCGCCAGCCCGCGCTTCGATCGCAGAAACTTGAACCGCGGACTTGTCACTTCACGACCTTAAATGTTCGCGACCAGCGCGTCTGATCGAAAAAATGGATGATCGTGTGTGCCATAAATCCCAGCCGGTCGCTGGCGCTGTTCATCTCGTACTGGTCCGGCGGAGTTATAAATGACCAGTAGATGAACATCGGCCGCCCGATCATGTTCTGGCGCGGAACGAAGCCGTAGTAACGGCTGTCATAGCTATCGTCGCGGTTATCGCCCATGGCAAAGTAGCTGTCTGGCGGCACGACAACGTCATCTCCCTGGATGTGCAGCGGCAGTTCCTGCCTCCACTTGTCGTTTCTGATACCGAAAGGTGGCACCGACGGGAAATTGTCGCGGTAAGGGTCGAAATTAGCGAGCTTGTGTTGAGCGAAGGGTTCGACGAGTTTCTCTCCATTACGGTAAACAAAGCCGTCGCGCAGGTGGATGCGGTCGCCGGGAATGCCGATAATCCGCTTCACCAGAAATAGGCCCGGCTGTTCGGGCGACAGAAACACTGCAATGTCGTCGCGACGGGGCGCGCGATACGGTAAGAGCGGTCCCAGCCAGCGCGTCGGCGGCGCGAACTGCTCTCGGTTCACAAACACGTGGTCGCCAACGAGCAAGGTGTCTTCCATGGAACCGGAGGGGATCTCAAAATTCTGCAGTACAAACGCCATAATGAACAGAACGATGACCAGCAATTCCGCCAGTCCAGCCAGAAACTCCACCATGGTCTCGCGCGGCTGTTCGTCGACTACTTTTGCTTCCTTTTTCGCCACCTTTGGCATCCGCCTCCGAAGCTTCTGCTTAGCGCACCAGTTTGAAGGTTCGCGACCAGCGCGTTTGATCAAAGAAATGAATGATGATGTGCGCCATGAATGCCAGACGATCGCTCATGCTGCGCATCTGATACTGGTCCGGCGGCGTAATGAACGACCAATAGATGAACATCGGACGCCCGATCACATTCTGCCGCGGAATAAATCCCCAGTAACGGCTGTCGTAACTCACATCGCGGTTGTCGCCCATCGCAAAGTAGCTGTCGGGGGGAACAACCAGATCTTCGCCCTGGATATGCGAAGGCAGCTCCTGAATCCACTTGTCGTCTCGCACACCGGCGGCATCCGACGGCGGAATAGCAGGGAAGTTGTCCCGATATTCACGGTAGGGTTCATAGTTCTCCGGTTCCGCGTCCTGGTGAATGACGTAGGGCTCAACCAGCCTTTGGCCATTGCGATAGACGACGCCGTCACGCAAGTGAATGCGGTCCCCGGGAACGCCGATGATGCGCTTCACCACGAACAACCCTTGCTCCTCGGGCGACAGAAAAACAACGATGTCCTGGTCGCGGATATTGCGATAGGGCATCAGCGGGCCCACCCAGCGCGTCGGCGGCGCGAACTGCTCGCGGTTTACGAATACGTGGTCACCGATGAGCAGCGTATTCTCCATCGAACTGGAAGGAATTTCGAACGCCTGCACAATAAATGTGATGATGAAGAGGCCGGTAACCAGGACCCCGGCGAGCGAGGCCAGAAACTCTACAGTTGTCTCACGCGGTTTTTCGTCAATAACTTCTTCTTGCTCTTTTTTTGGCACGTTTTTTGGCACGTTCGGTGTCCGTTTCAGAGGATTTCGACTCCGCGCATCTCTTTCTCAGCGTACCAGCTTGAAAGTGCGTCCCCACCGGGTTATCTGGAACAAATGAGTTACCGCATAGGCAAGGTGATAAAGTCTATCACCCACAGTCGGCGATCCCGGAAGATCATTGTTCAAACCGCCCGACGACCAATAAATCACGAGCGGTCGTCCGATGATATTTTCACGGGGGACAAATCCCCAGTACCGGCTGTCCTGGCTGTCATCGCGATTGTCGCCCAACACGAAATAGCTGCCCTCCGGGATAATCAACTGGTGATCTTCCACCAGCTTCGGCATTTCTTTCCACCATTTTGCATTGACGCCATAATCTGGAGAATCGGTCTGGGGAAAGTCGTCGCGATAAAAGTTGCGCAGCGTGGTGATGTACTGAACGTAGGGTTCCTGGAGGGGACTGCCGTTGACGTAGACGCGCTTGTTGATCAGGCGCAAACGGTCTCCGGGAATGGCGACCACGCGCTTCACGAAGTCCTGCGCGGGATTCACCGGGTAATGGAAAACGACAATGTCTCCGCGGTGAATGTTGCGGTAGGGGAAGATCCGGTTCCAACTGTCGCCCCCACCGTAGCAAAACTTATCGACCAGCAAATAGTCGCCCGTCAGGAGTGTTTGTTCCATGGATTCAGACGGGATAGTGAATGCCTGCACAAGAAAGGTCACCACAAAAACGGCAATCACGATCGTTCCCGCGATCGACTGAATAGTGGCGGTCCAATCGCCCGCCGAAATCTTTTCACTCCACGACATATCTCTTCTTCATTATTCTTCCGATTGCGGTCGCGCGGCAAACCACTCTTCTACTCGAGACTGGTTGCGTCCGGCAAAGCGGTCAGGTAGTCCAGAGCTTGCCGTGCCGCCTCTTGTTCAGCGCGCTTTTTTGTCGCGCCCTGCGCACGCCCCACAAATTGATCGAACGCCTGCGCCAGAAGTCTTACCTCGACCGTAAACGTCTTCTTGTGTTCAGGGCCTTCTTCCTTTACCAAAGAATAAACCGGCTGCGGAGCTCCGCGAGCCTGCAGCGCTTCCTGCAATGCCGACTTGAAATCCATCACCGGGATCGCGCTGGTTTCCAGTTTCATGCGCGCCAATTCCGGTTCCACGATGGCACGCACGATGAAATCTCGTGCCACCGCCCATCCGCCGTCGAGATAAACCGCGGCAAGGATAGCTTCCAGCGCATCCACCAGCAGGCTGGCCTTGTTTCTACCACCGCTCTTTTCTTCTCCCCGGCCCAGATGCATGTAATGGCCAATCTGAAACTCCTCGGCCACCTGCAGCAGATGCCTCTGCCCAACCAGATGCGCGCGGAGCTTTGACAGGTGGCCCTCCTGGAACGCGGGGAAGCGGTGAAACAGCGCCTCGCTAGTAGCCAGCCCGAGCACGGCGTCACCTAAAAACTCCAGCATTTCATTGTCACCCGATGAACCGCGACCCGACGAACCGCTGCTGGCCGCCAGCGCCTCCACTTCGCGCGCCTGAGAACTATGGGTGAGCGCCTGCTCGAGCAGTTCGGGGCGCTGGAAGTGATAACCCATGCTTCCTTCAAGCGCCGTGATTTCGCGTGACTTCATCGCCAGGCGGGCGGATCAGCAATCGGTTCGAGACTCGGTGGAGACGCGGCCGTGCGCAGGTAAAGCGACATCAGCCCCATCTCCACCGGAAGAGCGGTCAATTCTTTGGGGGAGTTTGCGGTTGTGCCGGGGCTGCGCCGGTGAGCTGTTGCAGGCGATCGCGCTCATGACGCGCCGGAGTTCCAATCACCGTATTGTCCTGTGTCAACTCCACCGCTCGATTCGCCTGTTTGAGCGCTTCCGGATACTTCTGCTGCTTGTCGAGCGTCAGCGCCAATCGAAGAACAACCACCGGATCGGGGTTGCTGGGATATGCGTCGATGGACTTCTGCAGATCTGCCGCCGCCGCCGAATAATTCTCTTTCTTGAATTCAATGGTACCGAGAATCGAATAGGCGTTTGACTTCAGCAGCGCCTTGTAGGCATCGATCTTGTCTTGGGGAGTCCCGGCCGGCACCTGGACGTCGGTGTCCACCGTCTGCGTGGCTTTCTGTGCCATCGCCACAGCTTCGGCGTAGCGCTGATCTTTGTCGATGTCGGTGTCGTGCGTTCTCTCGGCAATCACCTCAGCGACCGTGACGAGCGCCTCGGGATCATCAGGATCGAAACTCAGCACTTTGCGCCCCATGGCTTCGGTTTTCTCCGCGTTGTTGGCGCTCTGGTAGAGCCGCATCGTGTTCTTGTAGATCAACGCGCGCAGTTCACTGTCTGGAAACTTGGTGGCAAAATCGTCCGCCGCCTTCTCCATTACCGCGGGATCGGTGCCGGTCATCGCCGCTTTGTAGGCGTCGAACTCAGGTTGGGTCTTGGCTTGCGGTGGACGCTTTGGGGTGGCCGGCGCCGCTGTCGCCGCACCTTGCGCTGGCGCGGCTTGACCCGCTGTCGGGCTCGGTTGCGCCGGTTGTCCGCTGGCCTGAGCTCCCGCCCAGATCGCGAAGTTCAGTACCGCTAAACTGGTTAACCCTAAAATGACTGCTGCTCGCTTCATGCTGTCTCCCATATTGCAAAATTGTCGACGTTACATTTCATCACAACTGTCATCCTGAGCAAAGGGGAGGACGGGGGAATTAGATTCCTCTACTTCGCAAACTCTTACTCCGGCTGCTTGGGGACCGGAGGTTCGTACGGTTGCTGCAGCCCCCGCTCCGCCGCCACCTTCACCTCTGGAAGCGCTCCGTCGGCCGCGTCGAGCGCCGCCCGATATTGATCCAGTGCGGCGGGCCGATCCTCTTTCAAATCATAAATGCGTCCCAAGTAAATGTGTGACCAGGCGATGACTTTGGGTTCATGGGTCGTCTGCAACGCTCGTTCAAAGTACGTGCGCGCGCCTTCCATATCCCGGTTTACAGTGGCCACTTCGGCCAGAATAAACAGGGCGCGGCCAGAGTCTTCTTCCTGCCCGTCTAACGCCTCCTGCGCCAGTTTTTGCGCCGTATCCGCATCGCCGGCTGCCAGCCGCTGTTCCGCCTTCAGCAAGAGGCCGCCATTCCGAGGACGTGCCTGGCGCAGCAGTTCGGGCGCCGCCTCGCTGGCAAACTGGATCTGCGCCACCCGCTTCACTTCCTTCCGAACATCAATTTGGCCAAGCATGTCGGCGTAAGCATCGCGTATGCCGGCAGGACCCTTGTCGAAGCGTCCCAGGGCTTCGTAAAAGTACGGCGTCAGAATGTATCCCTCTTTGTCGGCTTTGTCGATGGCTTGGGCACGTTCTGTCTCCGGAACCTTTTCCATTCGCTGTTCGATCGCCCGGATCAGGCATTCCGTCACCAACAGCGAGATGTCCGTTCTAAATGCATTGTCCATCGGAGCGTTCTTTACCGACTCGAGCAACGGTTCAAGGCGCGGGAATGCGCCTCCATTCTTCAACGCCAGGGGATCCAGAAGATAATGCAGATAGGTGTGGCGGATCTCCTGCATCTTGATCTCTGTACTCGGACTCGGCGAAATGACGACGTAGTAGTCGGAGGCGTAGTTCCGCGCATTGGTCTGGCTCGGCGCCCCCATCGCATCCAGATAAATCGTGAATTGGCGGCCCAAATAGCCCGCCGAGGGCATTTTCAGGAAAATCTCCGTGTCGAAGATCATCTTCGCCAGCGGTTCGTGATAAATCCCGGCCAACTCCTGATACCTCGCGCGATGTTCCTCCCATTTGGCATGCAGTTTTATCTTTTCGTAGAAGGCCTGCATCTTTGGCACGATGTCGGCGACGGCGGCGGCGTCGGGAGGAAGGTCCTCCGGTTTCACTTTCAGTGTGAATGCCGGCGGGTCACCCAGATACAGCGCCAGCGACACATAATGAGACAGGTCGTGCGTGGGCTCAACCTGGTGCTGCCGATAAACCAGGCACATCGGAGCCATCACATCCTTGGCTCCGGCAGTATTCTGTACCGCCTTGGCAACCTCCGAACGAATCTGCGTGCGCAAGGGATCAGAGGCATTGAGTTCCTGGTCGTACCCGCATGTGTTGATCGCCGTCAAGACGGTAAAGAGAGTTTCGCTGCTTTCCAGGGAGACATTCGGCGGGTTCTGCGCCAGGCCGGAGGAAACCAGCAACGCAACACCGAGACTCAGAGAGAGCGCAAGCTGCGCGAGTTGTCCCGGGAAGTTCCTTCGGATCTCAAGCATAGCCGAATGTTTAGAGTAAGTGTACGAACTGGTTAATCTGTGGTCAAACCGAGTTGGCCGAAAGGCACTACCCAGAAACACACTTGGAAGCAAGTCCAGCTGGGTTCGGCCTCGGTCGTTGCCTTGACGGTGCGAGGTTATCCCCTGACACTAATCTTCGAAAACGACAGCACCGCGGTTCCGGCCGTGGGCCGTCCCATCGAAAGCGCCGGACGGAAGGTCGTGAAGATGAGCAGGTTCTTCAATTGCGGCAATACGGCTTTGGCTTCGTCGGGTTGCGACAGGATGCGATAATCGTCCACTCGCCCGTTGGCATCCACGTAGGCTTCCACGACCAGCGAGTCGTCGCCGATGCTGCCAAGCGACGTCCCGAACGCCGATCGTTCGAGTTGCGGGCCCGTGTACAGCATGAGCGGGACGTCTCCGCTACTGGCCTGCAGTTCTGACGGCAAAGCAAAGAAGCCGAGCAACAGTCCGAAAAACAATATCGCGCTGACCAGTCCCGCCGTTGCGGGAACCATGAACGCATCGAACGCATTTTGCAATCTGACCAGTATGCCTTCAAATCGCGGACGACGCTTCTGCGAGGCCTCGCGCGAGATCGCAACCCGCAACTTCAAAGCCAGATCGGCAGGAGCCTTCTTCGCGCCCAAACCCGAAAGCAGTTGCTGCGTGCGCTGCATAGCGGCGTATTCCCACTCGCAGTCAGCACACTGCTCGATATGACGAGAAAGCGCGTGCATCTCCGAACCGCTGACGCGGCCGTCCAGATATGGCGAGAACAACTGCCTCACCTGAGCGCAGTTCATCTCGGCGCTCTTCATGACGTCACCTCAACCTCTCTGCCACCACGCGAACCCTGACCCGCAACCCCGAGTGCCGAATCCCTCCGCGTGTCCGCAGGAACTTCCGCAGGAGCAACCAGCCCCAGCTCGGGACCCACTTCTCTTACATATTCCGCTAACTTCTTGCGCAAAGAATCGCGCCCGCGGGTGATCCGCGACTTTACGGTTCCCAACGAAATCGCCAGAACTTCCGCAATCTCCTCGTACGACATTTCTTCCAAGTCGCGCAAGATCAACGCGGTCCGATACGGCTCGGGCACCTGTTGCAGTGCCTCTTCAACCGCTGCCCGCACTTCGGTATGCGCGAATTTTTCAAATGGAGATTCGCCGGGATCGACCAGGCGTTCTTCCGCTGAGAATTCGCACTCCCCGGCTTCGATCGGGTCAATCGGCGTCTCCTGGGCTTTGTGACGGAACCACCAGCGCCGCCGATTTGCCGCCTCGTGCAAGGCGATACGGTAGATCCAGGTCTTCAGGCTGGATTCGCCGTGGAAATGCTTCATTCCACGGAAGACCTTCAGAAAGACTTCTTGTGTGGTGTCGGCTGCGTCAGCCGGATCATTCACGATCCGGTAGATAAGACCGTAAATCGGCTGATGAAATTCACCAATCAGCCAGGAATAGGCCTGTTCCGATCCCGCTTTCAGCTCAGCAATTACGCTGGATTCCGCGGTTCGGGCCCCGATAGCGCTGGCAAATTCGCCCAATGTAGTAGCTCCCGCCATGGCGGCGTTACCCTCATTATAGAGTCACTGTGGCCCGTGGCGGGAATCTTAATTTCTGCCAGAGCATCCTCACCAGCTACGTTGGACGGTCTTTCCCGCTTGATTACTTAGACTCCGGCTGGCCCGCCGGGGTTCCAGCCCGGTTTCAGCCTAAGTACAGTGTTTACAGTAGAAACTCGGGGTCACACGCGCTGGGCACACTACTAGCTACTAGCCGGAGGGCGAGAATACATCGCAGTCGTGCCAGTCAGAGAGGGTGGTGCCGACGCTTACGAGCTCTTGACGATCACCTTGCCGCCTCCCGGTCCTTCAACAGGGCTGGTGATCGTGTAGGCGTAGTCGTTGGCCGGAAGATACTCCGTGTGAGGCACGGTGAGCGGGTTGCCGGACAGATAGATTTCTGTAAGCGGCGGCTTGAACGGGTCGCCGTTTGAAGCGTTCCATTCCACGCCGTAGTTTTGGTCGGTGCTAACCATCTCAATTGTGCCGTCGCGAGGGATGACCACCGGATCGGGTGTGCAGACGCTGGCGGTCACTTTGACGTACATAGGCCCAGAGCCTACTTGGACGGCATACGGGTAGTCCGTCGAACCATCCGTGTTGAAGTTCACCGTTCGATCATCAACCTGAGGCGACTGGGTATTCGAGGTATTCGGATTCAGGTCGTTCACGTTATCAAAGACCTCCACGCCAAAGGCATCAGCCTCGAACGTAACACTAAGGGTGGCACCGGAATCGTTGGTGAAGGTGACAGGTTGCCCATTCGCGATGATGTAGGTTGGCGGCGAGATGACACCGTTGCTCGAAATCGTGATCACGAGCGGTGAGGGGTTGTCGTCTTCGTGGTGAATTACGCGCGCTGTGGCCATGGCTCACTCCTTATAGTTTTTTAGAATTCGGTTACTTTCCGTTAGGATGAAAATCAGGGTCGGACAGCAGGCCTTGCAGGTCGGGAATCATCTTCAGGTCGGCAAGGCTGTAGCCCTTCTGAACGCTCTTCTCGATGTATTTCAATGCCTGGACGCGGTCGCCCAAGTCTTCGTAGGCCTGACCCGCGCCCTCCAGAACGCTGGGGTCGCCGGGTGCGAGCGCGAGTGCCGATTGTATGCGAGGAATAGCCTTCTCGCGCAATTTTTTCTTTGCATACAGCAGCCCGAGGTTTGACTGTGCGATGGCGTCACGCGGCGTCTCGCGCACAACCGTTTCGAGGAGCACAATTTCGCGATCCCAGGCCTTGCTTTCCTTCTCTTTGTCTTTAAGACCTTCATACGCAATCGCCAGGTTGCCCCACACGACGTAGTCCTTGTCGTTTATTTGCAGCGCCTTTTCCGTGGCGGCCGCAGCCTCGGCATATTTCTGCTCCTGGTTGTAGAGATATCCAAGGTTGGCATAGGCGGGGTAGCTAGGTTGAAGGGCAATCGACTTCTGCAGAGTTTGCTCGGCCTCCGCATAATACTTATCTCCCATATCGCTGTAGGCCGCACCTAGATTGAGATAGAGATCCGCATTGTCGGGAGTGAGTTCGATGGCGCGCCGAAACTGCGCGGCGGCCTCTCCGTGACGCTCGTGGCTATCCAGAAGAGCTCCAAACGAGTTGAGTACCTCCCACGAATCAGGACGGAGCGCAATCGCCTTCCGGTAAGCAGCCTCGGCATCTGCGGTGCGTCCTGCGCTGTCATAGGAGTCGGCCAACCCGATCACGGCGTCGGCGCTTCGCGGATCAAGTTGCAACGCGCGCTGGTACTCCTGCAACGCCAGATCGTACTTCCCCGTAACCCGATGGATATGGCCTAGTGTTACGTATACGACCGGCAAGCGATCATCCAGCTGTTCCGCCTTGTTGCAGTTCGCGAGGGCCTCGTCGATCCATTTTGGGTCTTTGTCGAGCTGATACTTCAGGCGATAGGCCTCGCCGAGCTGCGCGAATCCCAAAGCGAAGCGAGGATCTGATTTCACGGCGTTGTCGAGCGCCGTGATCGCCAGATCGAGATTGCCCGGCCTGTCATAACGCTGCGTATAGCCCAATGCCTTCAGGTACAACTCATACGCATCAGCATTGACCCCTCCGCCGGTGGCCCGCAGCATCGCAGGGGTTATTTCGATGTGCATCAGCTTGGCCAGACGCGTCACCGCCTCGTCTTCAACCGATGAGAAATCTCCCGCGCGATCTTCGAGCGTCACCGACCCGATCTGGCGCAGCGTCTTCGTATCGACCAGATTCACCGTCAGGTGGATCGTCTTTCCCTGGCGTTGCAGACTTCCTTCGACGGCCATCGTCGCGCCCAGTTCTCGCAATGCCGAAGTGGGATCGACAATTTTGCGCCTCCGCACCTCACTCGCCGGGACCACCCACAGTGATTCCTTGCTGCTGCCCACGTCCAGGTTCGAGAGACGGCCCGTCAGGCTGTCCATCAATCCCTCAGAAACCGCTTCATTTGCTGGGTCATTGCCTACATTTTCAAACGGCAGTACGGCAACGTGTTCTGCCGGGTGGCCCAGCCATTCCGTCAGCCGCTCGCGCACCGGCGGTAGAAACGATAGCCCGGCCAGCACCACCGCGGCCACGCTCGCGCCGACCAGCCATCGGGTCCATCTGGATGATGGGGCAGAAGCCGTACCCCACACCGGCCGCGACGCCTGTTCGATCTGCTTTCTCAGGTCAGAAGCTGTGCGAGACGACGCCCCGGAAATTGCTCTCGAAGACGGCGTCGTTTGCGCGGTATGTGTTTCAGGCTCAAGCCGGCCGCGCACCTCTTTCATGTCCGCGACCATCTCGCGGCAATTCTGGTAGCGCGTGGCTGGCTCTTTTGACAAGGCGCGGTAGATCACGCGCAGCAAATCAAGGGGAATATCGTCCATCGGAAGCGGCGGGTCGTTCAAGATTGCGTAAATCGTGCCCGCCGGCGTATCCCGTTGAAAAGGATTCTTGCCCGTCACCATCTCCGCCAGCACGATCCCCAGCGACCATATATCGGTGCGCTGATCTACAAATTTGCCGATCGTCTGTTCCGGCGACATGTACCCGATCGTCCCTGCCGTGCTGATGCTCTGCGTGCTGCCGGTGGTCGATGCCAGCCGCGCCAGCCCGAAATCGACGATCTTCGCCGCGCCGCTATGCGTCAGGATCACGTTCGAAGGTTTGATGTCGCGATGTACTACCGTACCGGCGTGCGCCGCCGCCAGACCTTCGCCGATCTGGATCGCGATGTCGACCGCTTCACCCAAGGGAAGCGGACCGCGGCGCATTTTGTGCGCCAGTGTCTCCCCGGTGTAAAACGCCATCACGATATAAGAGCGTCCGGTGCTTGTTTCCTCCAGTCCGTGGATCACGCCAATATTCGGATGGTCAAGCGAAGAGGCGAAGCGCGCTTCTCGCAGGAATCGTTCTTTGTCTTCGCTGTTAGAAACGATGTGTTCGGGTAGGAATTTCAGAGCGACCGTGCGTTCGAGCCTAACGTCGAGTGCGCGATATACGACACCCATGCCCCCAGCTCCGGCCAGGCCGAGGATCTTGTAATTGCCGACGACGTCTCCCGCTGACAAAGTGGCGGTCGTGTCAGACACCGAGCGTTCCCCACTGGGGATCAACCCCAACCGCAGCGATTGTTGGAACCAGGATGCAATGGATCCGGTTCCGCGCCACGATCATACGCTACCGCGTTTTCCACCGCCAAGAAAGTGGCTAGGCTGGACGGGGTGGGCAGAGCATGGCGAAATGCTCGCCGGCTGACGCCAAACGCACATCATAGAACGTCACTACCTCGCCATTCGGAATCGCAATATGGTGAGATATCACCGTTGCCGTGAATGTAACCGGTTGCCCCACCAGCGAAGGCGAGCCGGATGTCGACAGTTCTGTTGTCGTGGGAATCGGCCCGATTACCTCTGTCAACCCGTTGGAAAAACTCCCCTGGTTATTCTTCAATGCACGGACAAAGCGTGACCTTCACGGCGACAGTTTCATCGACTGGCGGCAACGCGCCAACGGGTACGGTGTGGTTTAAAGATGGAAAGAATGGGATCGGAACGGCGATTCTCAGTGGGGGCAGCGCGGTGTTCACGAAATCCGATCTTCTCGTCGGTTCTCGGAACGTAACCGCGGAATACAAAGGAAACGCGACTTCCGCCCCAAGCACGTCTGCGATTTTGGTGCAGGTAGTGAATCCGCGATGAGCGGTTCGGTTTCCGGCTGCGTTATTGCGGCGGCGTAGTACTTGGTTTCGGGGTGGTCGTTGTTGCTGGCGGTTTCGGTTTGCTAGCTTTCTTTTTCGGTGCCGGCTTCTTTACCGGCTCGGTGTCATCCACAATGATCTTCTTGGGCGGCGGAGGCGGAACGGACGACAGCGTCTTTACCTCCGCCCGCAGTCGCGTCAACTCCTCTTCTTTGCCCTCGGCCAGTTTCTGGAGCCGTTCGGCAAAAGCACGACGTGCGTTTTCGAGGCCGTTCATGTCGTTGTTCAAGGTCTGAAATTCGGATCGCGATCCGAATGCCCCTGCCGATTCCACTACCGATCCAAAGACGTCATACAGCGCATCGAGGTTGCGGTAGAGTTTGAAACTCGTGTTCAGATCTTCCGGCGAATTATTCAGTTGCGCGATAGTTTCCGGCAACGCGGACTGCAGGTTGCGTTCTATGGAATCTACATTCGCCAATGCCTGCTGCTTGGTGGTAGCGTCAGTCTTCCATTTCTCAATCCGGGTGTTGAGCAAATCTGTCCGCATGCTCTGCGTAGTTTGCTGCAAAGGATCGAGGATCGCCTTTAGCTCACTCACCGACGCATAGGCGACCGGCGGCTGCGCTCCCGACGGCGCCGCCGCGTTCTGGGCCCTCAGGTTCATTGGTAAGAACACGCTCGTACACGCAGCGATCAGCGAGAGAACTACCCGAACGAAGATTTTCCGCGGGTTTAGCATGAGGCTCCGATTGGGTCCTTCTTTTTGTTAACCCTATCCTATTTGACGTTGACCATCCGAGTCGAGTTTGACGCAACGGCGAAGCTAAGCGAGAATTGAACGGTAGCATTTGCTCCCGTACCCAATGGGCCTGTGGCGCAGCTGGGAGCGCGCTTCCATGGCATGGAAGAGGTCGTCGGTTCGATCCCGACCAGGTCCACCATATTTTCAAGTACTTACGGATACGCCCGTTTTCAGTTTGGTGTCATTTGGTGTCAAAACGCTCTGACTTCTTCTAAATTGAGAAGCGGTCAGCCGCTCGTTGCCCACGGTTGGTTTCCGCTCACGAACAGACTTTGATTTCTTCCTCAACTCCGAATTGATGGAATCGACCGTCGCCTGCACGCTCTTCGGAATCTCCTGCATGTAAACATCCGTCGTGGTTGCAGCGCGAGAGTGCCGGAGCACGCCTTGCACGTCCTTCACCGTACCTTTCTTTTGGGCCAGCGTCGCAATTGTGCGCCGTATGACCTGGAAGGTCAGCTTTGGGAGTTCCAGTTCTGCCGCGAGCTTGTGCAACACGCGCTTGCGATAGTTGCCGGTGTCCATAAAGTCGCCGTCCTTGTCCGGGAAAATGTACGCTTTCGGCGTTGGATCAGGACACTGCCGTTTCCATCGCAAGAGATCGGCCGCAAGACTCTTCGGGATATGAATAACCCCTAGACTCTTTCGGGTTTTGCCCCACGGGCGAATCTTGCCCATGTAGGCGGTTTCGCTCACGCTCATGGTGGATTCTACGAGGTTGAAGCATTTCCACCTGAGCGCGAACAGTTCGCTGGGACGGAGGGCATTCGTCATGTCGAGTTCCAACAGGACCCGATCTCGAAGATCCAAGCGGGAAAGCGCTTTTCGGAGTTGTTCCCAGCTCAGCGTTGTTTTGTCGGTCTCGCGTAGTTGGGTTGGAACTCTAACCTTGCGAGCCGGATCCTTCGAGAGGAAGTCCTGATCAACGGCCTCAACAAAGATGTCCCGCAAGTACGCTCTCATCTGAAGCACTCTGTCCTTGGATCTCGTTTGCGCCAAATTGTTCAGGTGGATCTGTAGGGTGAACTTGTCGAAATTCTCCAGCGGAACCTTGTCGAATGGATCGATAAGGTCCTTTTGGATAAGCAGTTTTTTCACCTTGCAGGTTTCTTCCTTCCAGTTGGCCTCTTTCAGGGGCAAAAAGCGATTGCGAACGAACCAGCCGAAGCTCACAGAGCCGTCGTTCATCACCTTGCCAGCATCGCCCGTCTGCCCGTTCTGTTTAGTGATTTCACGTTCCAGTGCCTCCCGAGCTTCTGATCTCTTCATCTGTGATCTTGGCCCGAGAATCACCGCGACCCTGACGGTCTTCTGCTCGGCCGTCGTCGGGTCATTTACGTTCTTGCGAAAATACCCGTACCATTTCCTGCCGCGAGGGGTAAGGTACCCCCTCTGACTTGATGTACCCATCATTCCTCAATTTCTGTGGCGGGAACAATTGGGCCTGCCCCTATTTTACCCGCGTCTGCGACGCAGGTTGCTGAGACGTTCCCGCTCGTCGATGAACTCCTCTATTCTGCTGGCCCGATAACGTAGAGTCCCGTCGCCCATACGGATAACAGGGAGATGTGGAGCTTTGCGTGACGAATGGTCCCAAACCCAGTCCTTCGTCACATTTAACCTCTCAGCGACCTCCTCGGCGGTGAGGAGAGGATCCCTCGAAGGGCTGCGGCCGACAGTTCGCGGAGGAGTGTCAGATTCGATGGTGAAGTTGCCATGGGCTGGACTGGTGTCTGGAATAGATTCAAATTTGCCCGGATTTTCTCCCGAGCTTTGGAGCAGACGCAAGCCTGATCTTGATTGCGAGTTCGACATTGCGGCACCTGCCAATATGCACCTCATTGAGGTTGCATGACTGGAATGCCTTTTAAGTCATTTCCCTAATTCGGTCAAACAGAACTCAACCCTTCTTGGCTACGGCGTTCTTTTTCACTCCATCCCATCACATTGGCGGAGAACAGAAGAGGTCCGAAAACCGTTTTGCGAACTCCTGCCAACTCTGATTTGACCGAAATTCCGATTCGACTTAATTTCTTCACCAATCATGGTTGACCAGATGGTCGCGGGTGAGGAGTGGAGCATGTTTTCGTCCCTGGAACAGCTTGTGCAGCGGCTACGAGGAAGCGGCTACATCGCCGATACGATTGCCACGACGACGGTGTACCTAGCGGCGAGACTCCAAAAGCCACTGCTGCTCGAAGGCCCCGCCGGCAGCGGCAAGACGCAACTCGCATATGCGGTTGCCGAAGCTGCAAACACGAGTGTCGAGCGCCTGCAGTGTTACGAAGGCATCGACGAAGAGAAAGCAATTGGGAAATTCGATGAGCCACTGCAAAGGCTTTGCGTCGAGTTAAAGGCCAAGTCCAGCAATGTCGACTGGGAGTCCCTCCGGACCGAACTCCACGGCCAGCAATTTTTTGGCGCCGGCCCACTTCTGCGCGCGTTGCAATGCGAAAGGCCTTGTGTCCTGCTGATCGACGAACTGGACAAGGTAGACCACGCGTTTGAGGCCTTGTTGCTCGAATTGCTAAGCGTGTGGCAGTTGAGCATTCCGAAGCTGGGCACCATCAAAGCCAGAAGCATTCCCTTCGTCGTGTTGACATCGAACGAAGAGAGGCGCATCGGCGATCCCCTGCGCCGGCGCAGCTTCTATCTTCGTGTTGAACACCCCACTGCGGAGCGAGAAGCAGAGATTGTGGCGTTGCGAACGCCTGATTCCACGCACGAATTTCACGCCGGTATGGCGGGACTCGCTAAGGCTCTGCGTGGCTGGAGCATGGAGAAACCGCCCTCAGTCTCGGAAATTCTGGATCTCGCCCAGGCACTCAAAGTTCTAGGAAGTGAACAAATTACACCGGAGATGAGAGACATTCTCCTGCCTTTGCTGGCTAAGACCGAGGCGGATCGACGCAAACTTCTCTTGCGGGATGGGTTCGCCAGCTTGATCTTTGACGCCCAGCAATACAGCGCCGAGGCGCTTCGAGGGATAGCGGCATGAGGGCAGCACTCATCTTCGCGCAAGTGCTTTTGGCATTTTCGATTTGCTGGGCACAATCGCCGAAGTCGCAGGCTCGTGTTGAAGCTGAGTACTACGTCGCATCCTACGCGCACCACTACAAGGTACCGATCGCGCTCGTGCGTGCGATTGTCGAGCGCGAGTCGAACTGGCAACCATGCGTGGCCTCACCGAAAGGCGCGGTAGGGCTGATGCAGTTGATGCCTGCGACGGCCCGGTGGCTGGGAATAAGAGACCGCTGCAATCTCGAACAGAACATTTCCGGAGGCGTCCGCTATGTTGCGTGGTTGATGCGACTGTTTCACGACGATCTGAGGCTTGTGGTCGCCGCTTATTATGCCGGCGAAGACGTAATCGGCAGACGAACCCTCGCCTATCGTAATCCCGATGTAGTCACCTATGTAGCAAGGATCAGAACAGCTTACCTTCGCGAAACGAGAATCAATCCAAGAACTACGAACACGAGTTCGGAAAGAGATGTGAGATGAAAATTTGTTTGAGTTTGGTGCATCTGATAACGATCGGGCTTCTGCTGCCACACATCACTTTTGCGCAAACTGAGCTTCCGCAGGCGCGAATCGTGAGCTTGAGTGTTGACCCGGAACAGGTTGTGGTCTTGCATCTCCGGCCTGGATATGTCAGTTCGGTGCGAGTGCTCGAAGAGGTCAGTTCGGTCGTGCTGGGGGATCCGGGATCCTTTAAGGCTGAACACTCCGATGCTGAGCCGCAGTTGGTATTTTTCAAAGCAACCAGCGCGAAACCTGCGGAAACAAACGCCCTGATCACGACGAAAGGGGGCCATGAGATCTCGCTGAGCCTGGTGAACCAAGGCAAGGCAGACCGTAGTGAACCCGTGGACTACGTCCTCTATTGTGAGCGCCCCCGCAGCTTTCTAATTGCGTCGACTCATCCCATCTTTGTGGTCGGCGAAACAAAGACCGCCGCGACAGAGAGTCAGCTAACCAGCACCCCCCAGGAGAAGACTGGCAGCCAAAAGCAGGATTTGCTCAGGGCAGAAAGGATTGAGAATCCTCACTGGGAAGGAAAGCAGCTGCAGGTCGCGGTAGGGCAGGCGCTAGAGAAGGAGCAACAGATGGCCGTGCCGTTCGCCGTTTTGAACTCGTCTGCCCGGACCATTGAAGTGCTACCGCCGCAAATACAGCTTGCCGGGACATCAAAAGGCAAGCATCGAAAAGCGATTAAGGCTGAGCCTGTGGCGATCAAAGATTATTGGATCACCTCGCGCAGGCTCGCACCCGGGGCTAGAGCTGATGGCATCGTCGTGTTCGATCGCCCCACTTTCAAGGAGTCCAGCGAAAGGCTCCTGCTTGCGGTGGCGCAGGCAGAAGAAGTCGATCGTCCTGTGCTGGCTCCGATTGCGTTTGTGGCTCCGGTCTCGGGAGGTGCAAAGTGACTCGTCCCAACGGACACAGCGACAACGGCAACGCCGGAGCGATTCAGGAGCCAGCAAGAGATGAAGTCCTCAACGATGTCCTACTTCCCCCTGCGCCTGCGTCCACCCCACTGCCTGAGGTCGCGACAAGAGCCAAACAGAGAGCCAAGCAGCAGATCCAACAGAACCGTTTTGTAATCATTGGAGCCGGAGCGATCGTCATCGCCCTGCTGATCTTCGTTGCTACCTCTATGCCCCATCAAGGCGCTCCGCAGAAAGTGAAGAGTCGCGGTACCACTGCTGGTGATGACTTGGCTTTGGAGAACGGCAACGCAAGCATCGACAAGAGCCTGTTTCCGGTCACCGATTCTGGCCGACCCGTCACAAAAGAATCTCACGAAGGGTTCCTCAACGAACGAGATCTACAGCGAACTGCAACCAAGTCGGCGGCGAGGGCGTCGGGGCCGGGCGCGGCGGGAACTTTGGGATCGATACCACCTTTCGGAGAGCAGCAGGCATGGCAAGCGCCACCCTATCAGGCAGGCTCCAGCACCGGCGGTGCCGAGGCTCCAGACTTGGGTAAAGCAGAGCGCGAGGCCATGGAGAAGGCTTCGTTGATCTACGTGCGAAACGTCTCTGCTAGCTCAGCTAGCACTCAGCCCCGGGATATCAATAATTCAGGGCCGGAACTGAGATCTAGGTCTGGCCTCGGGCACGCGATTGCGTGCCCGTCTGGAGTCAGCGGCTAGTACGGCTGTGCGAACACCTGTCCTGGCGGTGATCGAGTACAACTATGAGCGGGACGGAGAGATTGTTGTCCCTGCCGGAGCAAAAGCGGTTGGACACATCCGTAACGGAGATCGTTCAGGTTACGTTGACATCCAGTTCGATTCTCTGCTGATGCCGGATGGCGCTGTCGTTCCCATCGAGGCGGCCGCCACGGATTTAGACTTGCGGCCGCTCAAAGGAAAAGTTGAGGGGAAGAACACGGGAAAGAACGTCTTGGTCAGATCGCTGTCAGGAATGGGGCAGGCCGCGCGATGTTGGTGGGACAAGGCAGTCTGAACCAGCCGCTGAGCGAGTCGGACCTAATGCGGGAGCGCGTCAGCAACAACGTCGGAGAGGCGGGAGATGAGGAGGTTTCCCGATTAGCAATCACCCAGCACATCGTCGTGACCATTTCAGCGGATACTCCGATCTATGTGGTCCTCGAGCAGACACCCAAGGCTAATCAGACTTCCCTGCAACCAAGTGGGCGGGGCGTTCCTACATCCAACTCCGCCAATGTTGAGCAACTGCTCAGTCATCGCAGTTGCAGCAAGAGCTGAACCAACCACAGCCATCAACCAACCGCAGTAGACAGAGTGGTTCTCATCTGTGAAGGTTCGATGGGATCGTATGTCGGTTGCTTCCGCCGAGGCAGGCTCACGCAAAAGGCAATTGCCGAGTCCCGTGATCTACATGGGATCGCAAGCGATGCCGGGCCAGCGCAAGAGGGGGTATAACGTGCTTGAATGTGGAATGGGCGAAGGCGCGCCCGTGGCTTCGCCTCGCGAATCCAAAGGTTCAACGAAAATCGCCGTCCCGGCGCCGATTGAACAGAGATCTCAACGCACGGGAATTCTACGCGTCCACCCCCAAGAACGGCCGCGAGTTCGACGCCCAAGTGTTCCTCGACACTATCAGCGAAGGCAGGAAGGCCATCCTCTTTCCAAAAAAGCAAACCATCTTCGCCCCACTAGCCTCGAAGTACTCGGTTGACGTTGTAATCCTGGATTACTGCATGCAGTGAACGCAATCGTCCGATTCGAAGGTAGAGAAGAGGTGAACATTCTTGCTGGTTCGGAGGTCTAGCTCTCCAATTCCCCTAGTCGAAGCACCGGGGACTTGGCTCGGCAACAGATGCCATACCGCTGCCACAGGCGGAACCACGGGCTACTGGCTTGCTGCTCGTCATGTCGCCGATCCGCAGCCGCGAGGTCGCTTGCGCTCAGCGGTCTAGTGTCGGCCACCGCGAAGATGCGCTCCAGTCGCTCGATTTCAGCAATGCTCTGTTCAGCGTCCATTCCGTCTCAATATCCAACTTAAGCACAGCAATGGTCAAATGGGGCGGCAACCGCTCGGGGAAAGCCTGAAAATCGCTGCAATTGCCCTTTATATGTACTGGGAACGGAGCGGATCAACTACAATCCCTTGTCGAGGCGGAATTCGTAGGAAATCGAACGGGACTCGCGAGGTGGGTTTTGAACATGAAATGCTCCCTGTTGTCCCTCCTGAGACTCCACAGCCCAGACTGTGAACGTTGTAATGTTCACGAAACGCATGGGGATGCGATGCGAGAGCGGCTGGAAGAGTTGAACTGGCGGGCGCAGCCACGTTCGCTCAACCATGGGGATCATGAGGTAATGGCGGTCTTCGATTCCGAGCCCAGCGAAGTTGTTGCAAGTCAGCCTACTTCGTTGAAGCCGGAGCAGAGGAAGACCGCTTAGAACGCCCGTCCGTGAACTTTCGCAGCCCGGGAGGGACTCGTTCCGTCGCGGGGACTCAAATGTCGGCACTTTTGGTTCGCTCTCAGGCTTGTGAATGATTTTGTCAGATCGTCTCTGGAGCCCCGACAGTTCGTTGCTTGCTGCGTGCCACCCCCGCGAGTCCTCTCGCCTTACCATCCCGTGCCGCGCAGGCAACGCAA
>CAVUUK010000011.1:0-242353 GCA_963744625.1 uncultured Acidobacteriaceae bacterium | reverse complement strand
CCGGTATCGCGCATCAAGATGACGATGTCCCGAAAAAGTTGAAGGCTACGTTTCCGCCATTTGCAGGCAGCAGCGCCCGCCAACAATTTCTTTTCCGCTTCATCGTCAAGTCTGAGTGAACGTCCGTATTCCTTCATCAGTTTCAGTTTCGGAGCGTGGCGAATCAGCCTCCACTCCTCTGCCTTGTGCAGCATCCTTCTTAACGTTCGCAGCGCGCAATTGGCATTCGAGGACGCGCCTGAGAACCTCAACGTTTCGCTAACATCTCTGGTGATCTGATCCAATCGCATGTCAACGATGGTCGTCGTCTTTAGGAGCCGCCAACCATCGCGGTAATAGGTTTTGGTTTTGTCTTCCAGTCTGACCTTGTCGAGCCATTCCAGGAAGCGCCGGGAAAACTCCAGCAACACAGGAGCTTTTTGGGGAAGCGGATCTGTATCCTCGACCACATGAGCGAGTTTCAGACCAGCAACCTTTGCCGCCCTGGCCGCTTTTGTTTCGTTGGTTGACCCACGGTAGCGCTGTCCGCGCACCGTGAAGTCATACCAGTAAAACTTGGACTTCGCTTTCTTAAACAGCTTCACGAGCTTCCTCCATTGCAGCCCGCACGGAAGCAACTCGTGTGTTCTTCTGGATGTATTCCAAAAGAACATTCACATCATAACTAACCCGACCTTGCAGTTCTATCCAATTCGGCCCGACTCCCTCGGCGCGCCATCGTTTCAATGTTGCTGCTGAGCGTCCGAGAATCTCAGCGGCCTTGCGCGTGTTGACGAGCTGAGGCATGGCTGGTTTTTTCATCACGATTGGCTGGGGCATGGTTCATCTACTCCTGAGGGGAGACTCATCCGCCCCTCGTGGACGATATTGCCCTTGACGGTAGCGCAGGTGTACACATATAGTCAAGCTGTATCGTTACAAATAGGAGGTGAAATTGACCGAAAGAGAGCTCACGACGGAGAAGGCAGCGATAGCGCAGCAGCCGGTGATCTCCATTCGTATTTCCGAGGCTCTGCGTTTAAAGCTTGAGGGCTTAAAGGTGCTCATGTCCATGAAGAGCGGCGAACCCGTTTCCACATCGGAGGCGGCAAAGCAGCTTCTTGAGTCCTCAAAAGAAGAACGACTTGAGCTGGTAAGTCTGCTTGCCGAGCCGACCGATTCTCTGCTAATGATTCGCCGAAAGGCCGACTCAAAGCTCCCGCTTTCGCAAGCAGAATGGACCGCCGTTGCCTATTTCTGTCTGCACGGAGTGGAGAGATTTGCCAACACCGCACAGACGGAGATTTCATATGAATCTCTTGCCGGAATCCTTGAGGCATTCCAGGCGGTTTACGGATTGCTTCGCAAACCAAACAAGACCCATTTGGACTCTTTCTTCGTCGCACATCTCCCGCCCGATCGGCAAGCCGAAGCGAAGAAACCGGAAGAGATCGGAAGCGACGATGTTCGGCGCGCCGTCACCCACACCATTCGGATGCTAAAAAACCCGACAGAAGAGCGGCAGAGACCCATCTTTGTCGCCCGGAACCTCTACTTTCTCCTCGACGAGCTAGACTTCCCCAATATCGAGAGGCTAAACGAGGCGCTTCGGCCGTTCTGGCCGACCCTGTGGCGCGTGTGCGCCCGCGGCCACTATTTTCACTATGCTAAGCCCTTGCAAGATCCGACCTCTTCGGCAGGGGGAATGGACGCTCCGTTGAATCCGCCATTACCGAAATTTGAAGAAGGCGACTACCGTCTCGAATTCGTGCGCTCGCCGAGCGAAGGCTTTTCCGTTTGGTTGTCCTTCCCCGGAAGACTTGCGCCGCTCTATCCCGTGGAGGGATACCCAAAGATTTCGGAATTCAGGACGATCCTAGAACGGCTGGATGTAAGGCGGGTGCTGATCTCCTGGAACGGCCGCTATTTTCTCGCGTACACGGTGGCTGACGAGAAGGACGAAATCGGCGTGAATTTTCGCGCTCGTGACAACGGAATTACGTTTAACTTTCGTGGCGAAGACTGGCAGTCCATCAAGAAGCTGTTTCGACGCGCGTGGCAGGCTCCGCAAGTACGCCGCCTGTGGGACGCGCTGGCTCTTGAGTATGGCGAGTTGTAAGAACGCGGTGCTTCGCACCGGAAGAAGTGGGGTCGCGGTAGGGATACGGATTGCTCCGTACCCCCCGCGCGGATCCGTACGAGCGGGTCTCCCGCATACGGCTCTTGCCTCAGGTGGTGACGCGCAGACGGCGCGAAGGATAAGGATGGCAGATATGGGCCGGAGGCAGCCAGCGGCGGATGAGCCGTTGCATTCGTTCCCACAGCACGCGACCTGTCTGACTCCGACGTCGCAAGACGTGGTACCAGAGGTTGCTCACGGTGAAACGAAAGTGAGCCAGCGCATATCGATTCCCCGGTACTCCGAAGTATCGGATGTGCCCGCCCACCACGGACTTCAACCATTCGCCAACTTCAGGAATCGGGTCATGCATACGTCGCCGCAACTCGATCTTCACCTGCTGCAGCTTAGCCTGCATGCGTTTGCGAATCGTCTGCCGAAGCACCAGAAACCGTCCCCTTTTCGTCTTCCCGCAAATATGCTTGAAGCCGAGAAAATCGAAGGTCTCCGGCTTACCCAAACCAGCGCGCTTTCGGTTCGCCGCCGCGTGGCGTCCGAACTCGAACAGGCGCGTCTTTTCCGGGTTCAGTTCCAGTTGAAACTTCGCCATACGTTCGGCGAGTTCCTTCCAGAACTGTTCGGCCTCGTCTTTGCGCTCGAATCCAACCACGATGTCGTCGGCATAACGCACCACGATCACATCGCCGTGCGCACGCTTCTTACGCCATGCTTGGACCCAAAGATCAAAGACGTAGTGAAGGTAGATATTCGCCAGCAACGGCGATGCACTTCCGCCCTGCGGCGAACCTGCTTCCACAAACGTTCGCGTTCCCTTTTCCAGCACGCCGGCGTTCAGCCATTTCTGGATGAGCCGCACGACGCGCCGGTCCGCTATCCGATGCTGGAGAAACCGGACCAGCCACTCGTGCGACAGCCGATCAAAAAAGCTGCGCACGTCCAGGTCCAGCACCCAGTTCACACGTCGCTGATGGAGTCCACAGAACAGGGCGTCCAGCGCTTTGTGCTGGTTGCGTCCTGGCCGGAACCCATAAGAACAGCCGAGAAAGTCGGGTTCATAAATCGCGTTGAGTACTTCCACCGTCGCTCGTTGAACAAGCTTGTCTTCGAGCGCCGTGACGCCGAGCGGTCGTTGCCGCCCATCCGCCTTGGGAATGTACACCCTACGCACCGGCTTCGCCCGGTACGCTCCGCGCTTCAGCCTATGGGAGAGGTCCTGGAGATTTTGCTCAAGGTCCTCGCCGTAGTGCTGCCACGTCACACCGTCTACACCCGCCGCAGCGTGCCTCTTCAACTGGAAGTAAGCAAACCGCAGAGTGTCGATGCGGTAGATGTGATGCAGCAGAGCGGTGAACTTTGCATCCTTGTTCTCGGTTGCCGTTTGTCGTACCCGTTCCAGCGCACTGGGCGCGTCGATCCGGCTCTGAGTCCGGGACGCGTTTTGCTGGCTCGGGTTCCCCTTGGCCAGACTCCTTCCCTCCATCTCCTCCGCCGCCGGTGTTCTGGCCTTGTTCGGAGACTTCCTCGGTACTATGGGTCTGTCCGACTTCCCGTGTTCGTTCGTCATCGGCTTCTGTCCTTGGACTTCCCGATACGTCCCAAGCGCACTGGCTGCTCTCGGGAGAACCCGGGATCTCTCAACTTCCGTGCAAGATGTGTCCCTACGTGCCAGGGTCACAGACCGCGCAGGACTCCCGCCAAGCTAGCGATGGCGCTTGGCCGGATGTTGCCTTCCGCGTTGTGTCAGGGCGTCAGCGTCCTGAAGTTAGGGGTATTTCGCGGCTCAATAACCTGGCCCGTAGTTCCTCCTGTCAACGCTTCGTATCCGGCCTTGCGACCGTGCCCGCATGACTCGGAGCCGGTGTGGCTTGCTAGGCCTTCACCGTACGACTCTTTCATCCGCTACATCTCAACGGCTTTTCGGTGCTACAGCATCGTGACCTCCAATGAGCATTGGTACTGCCATCGGTGTTTTCGGTGCTTTGCACCGGGTTGACGCTTCGACACGTCACCCCCAATTTGGGAACTGCGGAGCGCGCGTTGGCGCTTCGATGTTTACGCCGGTTAACTTTCGCTGCATCAACAAAATCGGCGATTGGCTGAACGAACGCGGTAGCGAACGATCACATTTGTTTGCGACCATGCGCTGCCAATCGTCGATCAGGTAAACGCGTTGAAGCGCAAGGGCTTGCTCTGAACTAACAATTGCACAGTTTAGTCGCAGCGGAATTAAGCGCAGTAGTGCAACAAGGCGGTTCGTCCAATGAGTAGTCCCCGCGTTCAAGCTAATCCCCAGTCCAGTTTGCCGTTCGGAGAAGAGGCGAAGCCCGGCTTCCGCACCAAGACCGCGGCCACAAGACTGACTCCCGAAGAACTAGGAGAGATAGAAGCTGCCGCCGAAAGCGCGGGACAGGCTCTCTCTGAGTGGCTGCGCGGGACCGCTCTGTGCGCTGCGCGACAGCGGCCCGCTGATCCCGCCGAACTGGTATTGGCCGAAATCTGGGCGGTGCGTTACGCGCTGCTTAATCTCTTTCATGCAGCCTCTCAAGCGGCATCGGAAGGCAGACAATTGTCGCCTGATTCCGTCCTCACAATTCGCGACCAGGCCGATGCGCGAAAGCTCCGTCAAGCTCGCAAACTTCTCGAAGAATTCATTGCCCGCGAGGGCAAGGAAAGAGCTCGTATGCCATGAGTGTCATGCCTTGGCCCGGTAACTTTTCTCTCTCAACGGCTCTGCTATGGGTGGGAGCGATGTTCTTTTTGCTACTGGCAGTGCGGAGCGGATTGCAGAGCCGGTCTTCAAGTAAGCGGCGGGACGTGGAATCGATCGAATGGGGCCGCCCTCAGCCAAGTTTGATCCAGAGATGGAGTAAGAAGATGGGCAGAATCCGATTCAGACTGCCGAGATTCTCGCAGCGGCAGATGCCAGAGATCGCGCCGAAATCAGCGCCATCAGTGCCCGCGAATGCTCCCGCCGATCCGCCGAAGAAGCCTACCCAGCCGATCCTCGCACTCTTTAGTCCGACCATCGGTGCACCCGAAACCAAACCAAAGGAGGCGTTTGCCTGGGAGAAAACGAAGGGAATCGAATGAGAAACGAATTGCCAAGAACACCACTTCACGCTTGAGGAAGGCTCAGTATGCTCACGATCTCGAAACCACTATCAGCCAGCCAGGCGCAGACCTACCATGTGCGGGAGTTTGCCTCGCAGGAGCAGAACTACTGGAGCCGCGATCAGCAGGGGTACAGTGAGTGGCAGGGCAGACTTGCCGAGCAGTGGGGGTTGCAAGGTGCCGTTGGTTGCGAACACTTTGCACGACTGAGCGAAGGCCAACATCCGCACACCGAAGAGCAGCTCGTATGGCATCAGGTTTCGAGAACCTATGAAGGCAAATTTGGCAGAGATGTAACCAGCGCCGAGCATCGCGCCGGGTGGGACGCCACATTCTCTGCGCCGAAGTCGATATCGCTTACCGCTCTCGTGGGCAGCGATGATCGGGTGCGGGAAGCCCATCGGGAGAGCGTACGCGCGGCACTTCAGGAGCTTGAACGATACACGCAGGCGCGGATCGGCAATGTCCATGCCCCGGAGACGACCGGAAAACTCATCGCCGCCACTTTCGAGCACGACACCGCGCGGCCTGTCGATGGCTATGCTGCGCCCCAGCTTCATACTCACGCCGTGATTTTCAACATGACCGAGCGCGAGAACGGTCTCGAAAATGGGAAACAGATGCGAGCTTTGCAGCCACACGAGATGTTCGTGTCACAGCGCTACGTCACGGCGGTCTACCGATCTGAATTGGCCTTGCGTCTCGGCAAGCTCGGCTACGAACTGGAGCGCGGCAAGCATGGACAGCCGGAAATAAAAGGCTACACGAAGGAATATCTGGAGGCTTCCAGCCCACGACGTGAACAGATCAAAGACCATCTCCGCGAACAAGGAATCGACGGAGCCGCGGCGGCGCAGATCGCGGCCCACCATACGCGCGACCGCAAGGAACTGCTGTCGCCTGGCGAAGCCTTACAGCGGCACCGCGAGTTGGCCGCACAGTACGGGCATCAGGCGGACCGCGTCGTCGCACAGGCGCGCCAACATGGGCAATGCCAGATACCGGAGCCAGAGCTTCAGGCGAAGGAGGCCGTGACCTGGGCGCGCGATCATGTCTTCGAGAGATCGGCTGTGCAGGACCGCCGCGCGATCCTTGAAACAGCGCTGGTACGCGGCATGGGAGAAACCACCTATGCCCAGGTCCGGCATGAGTTCGAGCGCCGGATCGAGGCCGGGGAGTTCCGCGAAGTCTCGCACGTTGGTGCTGGCCGACGGTACACAACCGCCGTGATGGTACGTATGGAGCGTGAGATCGTTGGCCGGATGCAGGAAGGCAATCGGCGCGACTACGGCGATCCCATGCTGGTCTCGCCGCGAGTGCGCATCGCCACGGAAGAACGCCACTCGGAGTTGAATGCGTCGCAGCGCCAGGCGGTAGACGAAATCTTTCTCTCGCGTGAGAAGGTTGTTGGTTTAGATGGCATCGCAGGCGCGGGCAAGACAACCACTCTGTCCGTGATCCGCGAAGGCGCGGAGGCCGAGGGCTACACCGTGGAGGGTTTCGCGCCAACCTCCCGCGCGGCGCAGAAGCTCGGGGAAGCAGGGATGGAGACAACCACACTACAGAAGCATCTGGTACGTGGACAGCAGCCGGATACCGGCGAGAAGCGGCTCTATGTGCTCGATGAATCATCTCTGGCATCGACCAGGCAGGTGCATGAGTTTGTGAACCGGCTCCATGCGAATGACCGTGTGTTGCTCGTCGGAGACCGGAGGCAACATGAGGCGGTCGAAGCCGGACGGCCCTTCGCGCAGCTCCAGGACGCCGGTATGAAGACGGTAAGGCTCGAAGAGATCGTGCGCCAGAAAGACCCAGAACTGAAACAGGTAGTTGAGCAGCTTGCACGCGGCGAAGTGCGCGAGGCGATACAGAGTCTTGACCGGCAGGGCCGAGTTCACGAGATTCAGGGTCACGATGAGCGTATCGCAGCCATCGCCCGCGACTACGCAAAGTCGCCGGAGAACACGCTCGTGGTTTCTCCCGACAACCGCTCCCGCGCGGAGATCAACGAGCGCATCCATGCGGAATTGCAGCGGAGTGGCCTCGTCAGCAGGGAGGAGCACAACATCAGAACGCTGGTGCCGCGCCAAGACCTCACCGGCGCCGACCGCACATGGGCCGAGCGTTATCAGGTCGGGGACGTGCTGCGGTATTCGCGCGCATCGAAGGAGACGGGCATCGGAAAAGCCGAATATGCACAGGTGAAGAGCATCGACGCTCCGAGAAACCGGGTGACAGTCGAACTGCAGGATGGCACGCAGCGCACTTACGATCCACGCCGACAGCATGGCGTCTCGGTCTTCCGGGAGGAGATGAGGAGTTTTTCAGTGGGCGACCGCATCCAGTTCACTGCGCCGGTCAATGAACTCAGAGTTGCAAACCGCGAGTTGGGGATCATCGACAACATCGAGAGTGACGGACGGCTGCACTTGAAGATGGACGGTGGCCACGTCGTCGAACTCGGCCCGCGCAAGCATCTGCATCTGGATCACGGCTATGCCATGACCAGCCACTCCAGCCAGGGACAGACTGCCGAGCGTGTCCTCATTCATGTGGACACCGAGTTGGGCGCTAAGGATCTACTCAACAGCCGCATGGCCTACGTTTCCGTCTCACGTGGACGCTATGACGCGCAGATTTATACGAATAATGCACCGGCGCTCGGGCAAGAACTCAGCCGTGACGTGTCCCATTCCCCCGCGATTCAGCAGGAGCCAGCGGCGCACAAGATAGAACCACAAACCACGCACACGAATCAGATCAGTCAGGGTTTCGGTCTAGGTCTTTGACGCGGCATTTCCCAAAGACATGCCCCGGATAGCCAGAGCATAGCCGAGGCCCGGCCAGTGTCAAGGCCGCGCTTCGCGCGCCGCCTTCGCGGTCGAAGAGCCTTGACACTGAGCCTTTGCGCCTCGGCTTATTATTCAGCTATCCGGGGGATGTCAGATTTCTAGGTCTACGAACCGGGCTCCGCCCCAAGTTGAATCGTTTTCCTGAGCTAAAGCCTACTACATACGTCGATGCGGTCGGTTCTGATTTTCCCGATGAAGAGAGGAATGTGGTAAGGCATCTTGCGGGCCTTCTCGACGGACCGATCGAGCAATGGCAAAGGACCCATCAATTGGCCGCAACGGAGTTGAAAGTCTTGGTCAGCCGCGCCGTTCTGCCGTAGCAAGAGCCGAAGGAAACAGTCCAATTCTCTCGCGTTGCGTTCCATTTTCTCGCCGTCTGTCTTTGGCGTCCCGAACCATGAACTTACAAACTCCAAGTGCTTTATCTGGTGTCGCTTAGCAGGCTGCTGGAAAAAGAATAAAAGCTGTAATTTGCAATTTGGCTCAACGAAGAATCAACAACTTACGGACCAGTTTTCAGTGCAAAACGACCCGATTTTACCTTGTTGGTTCCTTTTTCAGCAGCCTGTTAGGGAGCAGCCTACCGCTTTTTCTCTCGCTCAGTTGTACCGATCTTGTACCGAAAGGAGGAATCCGCGATTGTTGGTCGACGCTGGCGGTTGTCATTAGGAAGCCTGACGGCGACGCTGGCAGACCCTCAAAATTGTAGGGATTGCAATTCAGAATCGCGGTGCGGTCCAATACCGAGCCCCAGCCCAGACTTCCGAGTAGCCGACTAACCCCTCACCCGTCTGAGCACCTCATTGACAAGACGTCCCAATGCCACGGTTGGCGCCAGTGATCAGAACTGTTCTGTTTTCGATGTTCATACCATCCTCCTGGTTTTCTTCGATTTGTTCTTACTGCAGCTATTGCGGCCGCGGGCGACGCGAGGATACGCCCAGCTCAAATCTCCTTAAGGCGCACGTCAGCACTTACCTTCAAGCGATATCGGCCGGCCCAGCGGCACATACCGCGAAGCGGAGCGCTGATTGTCTTCCCCGGTTGGGTCAATGAATATTCGACAGCAAGAGGTTTTGAGGTGCTCGCGTTCCTGGCGATCAATATTGAAGATTCGAGACCGTGGAGAGTTCTGGTAAGCATCTGCTGTGAGACCCCTTGGAGACGACGGCGCAACTCCCCATGTCGATAAGGCTTTTCTTGAAGCGAAAACAAAAGTTTTGGCGAGGAAGCCCATAGCGAGAGTACTGGGTGAGACTGAGGGACTTGCGCGTCCGCTTTGTTGCGCCCTTCACCGTGACTAGCTCCATCGCCCGGGCCACGCCCTAAATCAGACTGACGGCCATTCGCACCGGATTGTTTCCTTCGCGTCACGTCAACAGTGCTCCCGGTCAATTCAAGGATTCTGGCATGGTGGTATCGAAGAATTGGCCGAAGACGTACTTCCAGCCTTCCGGCGTCCGTACGTATGTGTCACTGAACCAGAACTTATGATCGTATGACTTTCCATTGCTCGAATATTGTTCCGAGAGCCTCGCTGTGACCACGGCCGTCTTGCCCCACACCCGAACCGTTTGAAACTCCTCATCGTTCTGTTCGTACACATCGCCCCGCCGCGTCCCTTTGAGCATGTCGGCCTTCGTGTAAGTTTTGCCGGAGCCGGTGGCCAGAATGAAATCATCCGCGAGAATGCGCGCCATAGTGGCAGCGTCATTTCGCTTAACGGCGGCCTGGTATTCTGTGTCCAATGCGGCGACCGTTCTGCGATCATTGTCAGTGGAAGCGTTGGATGTGCGGATCGCTAGAAGGACCGCAAAGAGCATTACCCAATGCCAATAAAGAGCAGAAAGAGCAAATGCGGCCAGTCATGGGGATCCCTCGGCGTGTTGAGAACCAGAAAACAAACCTTTTATGTTGATCTCCGTCTGACCTTCAGAGAGACCGGCGCCGGAGTCATACAACGCAGCAAGGGAAATCGTGCGTCACAACATCTGCCGGGTGGGGTTCTTCCCGAAGGAGGGCGAACTTCACCGGCAAACGAATACTTCCAGCTACGATTCGCACCACAAAGTGATTATGGCAAGAAAGCGTAGAAAATGTATTGTACGGACAGTCCATTTTGTATGCCCTGTGAAACCAAATGCTGACGCGACGAATTGCATTAGGCCATGTGCGAGCGAGTTGGTACGACCGCCACTCGCTGGAAGTACTGGATTGGCACGAACACCACAACCTGAGTTTCTGTTTTGTGATGAAAGGCGACTACGAGGAAACCACCTGTGATCGAACGTTCACGTGCAGGCCAGGTGACGTCGTGGTCAAGACAGCCGATGTGCGGCATCTGAACCGATTCGGCCGGCAAGGCGCGGTGTGCCTGCTCTTGGAAATCTCTGACGAGTTTCTCTCACACTCAACCCACTTGGAGCAACCCGAACTGAGTGGTCCGGTGTACACACATCGCTTAGCCCGGCTCGGGCTGGAACTGCAGGAGGAGATGCAGGCCGCCGATGCGCTATCGTCGGTCATGGTTGAAGGCATCGCGTTGCGCAGCGTCGTATCGGCACTCCGGCTAGGGAAAAGGAAGTCAAGAAAGCACACTCAAGTAGAAGAGATGCGAGTCATGTTGGACGCTGGAGCAGCCGTCGAGGACCTGACCCGAAAATATTTGACTGCGCGCGAGAGGCAGTCGGTACGGCAACTTTTCCGCCAAATCGAGGGTTGTTCCATGAATGCGTATGTTCTAAGACGCCGCGCGCTTCGTGCACTCGATCGGGTTCTAAGCACAGATCATTCATTGGCAGACATCGCTCAACGGTCTGGATTTTACGATCAAGCTCACTTCACAAAAGTGTTTGCTTCTCTATTCGGAGTTACACCCGGGCGTCTGCGATCAAGATTCAAATAAACCGGCCAGCAACTGCGCACCTTGTTTCGTGATTGCCGTATTGGCCAATACGGAGTTCCCATCTGCCAGCCGCATCGCTGATTTCATCACCCGATCGTCCCCATGATGAAGTAGCGATGGAAGCCTGAACCGGGCTCCGCGTACAAAGCCGAAGAATTCGTACAATACCGCCGCAACGCGTATCTGCCATCGTTAACTATGCCCGGACCCAACCGATAATCGGCGAGTTCAAAAATGGACAAGGCGAGTTTTTCGATCAGGAGTCGTTTAACGGCAAAGCCATCTTGAGTCGGAATGGTTTTACGGGTATCACCGTAGATTCTTCTCGCTTCGAGCAGGCGTTCTCTGACGATGACGGTAAGACATGGGAGACGAATTGGGTCATGACATTCACACGCGAGAAGGACGAACACACTTGTCCAAAACAAAGTGGACATTAAACAAATAGAAAGCTTGCGGGGAGACAAGCACGTTTCAGGCCACGTTACTGTTTCCAGGGCTTCCTCAATTTTGTCGTGCCTTTCCCCAAAAAGCTAAAACGAATCAACGAATAGACAACGACGCATGGGAGGCAGCGAATGAACTCGCACAAGGCTCTTCAAATCTATCTGTTAGTGAGCTGCTTGGCCGTCATCTTGCAGCAACCCCGGGGGTTCGCACAGCAGAATTCGTATGCTTCAAAAACCACGCCGAGATCATTGACTCAACAGGTGGCGTCCAAGCCGGACGGGCAACACGATTTTGATTTCGAATTCGGCACCTGGAAATCGCACATATCGCGCCGTCTGCATCCGTTAACCGGCTCCACTACTTGGGTTCAAATGGATGCAACTGTCGTCGTTCGGAAGGTCTGGGATGGCCGCGCCAACCTGATGGAACTCGTGTCAGACAGCCCAGCGGATCATTTAGAAGAATTGAACTTGCGCCTCTACAATCCGCAATCCCATCAGTGGAGCTTTAACTTTGCCAACAGCAACGTCGGCACAATAGAGCCACCCATGTTCGGCAAATTCAAGAACGGGCGCGGAGAGTTTATCGGACCGGACACGCTCAATGGCAAAGCAATTCTCGTTCGACACGTCTTTTCGGAGATCACTCCGGATTCACACCACTTTGAACAATCATTCTCCGATGACGGAGGCAAGATTTGGGAACCGAACTTCGTTGCTACGTTGACCCGAGAAAACCGATAAAGGTCGGCTGAAATTCTCGATCTTGCTTCCGCCCTGGGCGTAGAACCTGGGAGGCTGGTCCGGGAAGTAGACGATAGACTCCGGAAGTCCAGACAGAAGGGCGTTTTTCGATATTGATTCTGTTCCCGAATAGCTGCCGGGATGCGCGTTTGAACTAAGCCGCTAGCACGGCGGACGCTACCGCGTGGTCGTCGCCAGCATTGTTGCCCGTGTAAGGTTTTGGGTCACAAGGAGGTTTACTGTGACCCGACTCAGGAAGTTGATGCTGGACGAGCTCCAGCGTCGCAACTACGCCCAGAACACCGTCCGTGCCTATATCCACGCCATAGAGGATTTCGCGAAGTACTTCCACCGTTCGCCAGATCGGCTCGGCCCAGAACATATTCGCGAGTACCAGGTTCACCTGTTTCGCGACTGCAAGCTTTCGCCAGGAACGATCGAAGGTCGTACCGCTGCTCTGCGTTTTCTCTTCGTCAAGACACTCCGACGGCCGTATCTTCCCGATCACATTCCGTTTCCCAAGCGTCAGAGGAGGATGCCCACAGTACTGAGTCAGGAGGAAGTGGCGCGGCTCATTCCTTCCGCGCAGAATCTGATGCACCGCACCATGCTGATGACTGTATGCAACCGGTCTGCGCCGAGCCGAACTGTGTCACCTCAAGGTCTCCGATATCGACGGCGAACGCATGGTCATTCACGTTCGTCAGGGCAAGGGCGGCCGTGATCGCGACGTCCTATTATCCCCGAAGCTGCTGGACACCCTGCGCGAGTACTGGCGCTGGATGAAACCAAGAACATATCTGTTCCCCGGCACTGTCAACAACTGGCGAGCCGATGTACCCATCACGGAGAAGATTGTCTGGACTGCCGTGGCCGAGGCCGCGAAGCATGCTGGGGTGAACAAGCATGTGTCTCCGCACACGCTCAGGCACAGTTTCGCTACGCACATGCTCGAAGCCGGCGCCGATCTGCGCACAATCCAGGTTCTGCTGGGTCATGCCAAGCTCGCCGACACCACTGTCTACCTGCACTTGTCCCGGCGTCATCTGCAAGCAGTTCCCAGTCCGCTGGAGACCATCGAGGTGTCTAGTCCCGACCAGGTGAAGCGTTCCAGGAGGCTAATCAAGCGATGAGTCGGCCCGCCCTTGAGGTGGCCGACATCGTCCGATATCGAACTGCGGCGTTGGGCGGTCATCGTGATCAGTGTGTGCGCTGCGGCCATCAGGCTATCTCGTACAACTCATGCCGAAACAGGCATTGTCCCCGATGTCAGGGCAACGCCCGCTCCCGCTGGCTGGCCAAGCGCAGGGCTGAGCTTTTGCCTGTCTCTTACTTTCACATCGTCTTCACGCTGCCGCACGAACTCTCCGCTCTAGCTCTGCAGAACAAGCGACTGCTTTACGATCTGCTGTTCCGAGCCAGTGCAGCGACGCTGCTCGAACTCGCCGGCGACCCGAAACATCTGGGTGCCGACATCGGGTTTCTCGGCGTGCTCCACACTTGGGGACAGAACCTTCACCATCATCCGCACATACACTACGTTGTTCCTGCTGGCGGTCTTGCACCCGACGGTTCCCGATGGATCCCTTCCTCGCGACGATTCTTCCTGCCCGTCGCCGCGCTGAGTCGCGTCTTCAGGGGTAAGTTCGCAGCCGGGCTGAAGCAACTCTTTCTTCAGCACAAGCTCCAGTTCCATGGCTCACTCCAGAGTCTTGCTGAGCCCCGCCGATTCCGCTCGTTCCTGCGACTCCTCTTCCGCGAAAACTGGGTGGTCTACGCCAAGCCACCCTTCGGAGGTCCTGAACATGTTCTAAACTATCTCGCCCGCTATACGCACCGCGTCGCCATCTCCAACCATCGACTGGTGGCTTTCCAGAATGATCGAGTCTCGTTTCGCTGGAAAGACTACACACGGCGCGGTAAGCAGAAGATTATGGCGGTTTCTGTAGATGAGTTTCTGCGACGATTCTTGATCCACGTTCTCCCGAAAGGGTTGGTCCGCATCCGCCATTTCGGACTTTTCGCTAATCGCAGACGTGGCGATATGCTGTCACGCTGCCGCAATTTGCTCAGCGCGCACTCCCCAAGCGAGGCTGACACAACAGCCCATCTGCGCTGCCCGGTTTGCGCCGGTCCCATGTTCACTGTTCAACGGCTGACCAATAGCCAGCTTTATTTCCAATCGACCCTGACCACGCCTGATTCCCAGAGGTGCAGCCTTGACTCCTCCTGAGATACCGATGGCGCAACTTGTTTCGATCAACGTCCGTTGTAGGTGTGTTCCAGCACGCCATGCCCTCGTCTGCTCACGCAGCGACGGAGTCCCCCAAACACCACCCTTTCTGTCACAGGTCAAGACTCCAATGAGATGTTCAAGAGCGATGCCGTCTCTCTCTTCGTCTCGGTTGCTTGCTTTAGAGACGGCTTACACGCGGCACGGACGGATTGAAATCCCATAGCCCACCGCGTCCGCCGCAAACGCCAGCGGCTCAGTTCAAACGACCCTATCGAAACTGCCCCGACTACACGACCGCCACCCCCACACTTCTTCTTTCGGGGCAGTCCCGATAGGGCCCTAACGTTTATTGTTACCTAGTGAAACTTACTACAAGCCGACCTCTGGCCCCCGAACAAATTCTGTATTGCACGTGACGCGGACATGATCGTTCCGGCTGCACATTCGCCCTCTCCGTCCTTGCTCATTTCTATATTGTCGATCAGAGTGGCCAGGTCATTCTTGTCGACAGCTTGTCCTTGTTGTTCCCAGGCTGTCCTTGAAACTGGCGGCATTGAAGTGCTCGTCGGCCTCCATGTAGTCCAGAACCCTCAATCCTCAGCCGCCAGCTTTTCGTCGACGGATATCCAGCGCAGGTGAATTATCGCCGTTCGGCATCGTTCTTGTACATTTCAATGCAATCCTCAAACGGTTGGGAGTTCTACCTTGACACAAAACCGCCAAATGCAGTTAAATGGAATCTTACAGTTGCTACTGTGTCGCAACTAGAAATTACAACGAGCGGATCTCAGCGCTTTAGGGGGAGACATCTATATATGCTTGCTGCCGCCATTGTTGCGACTGAGTCGCGATTAGGAAGGTCCAGCACTGACACGACAGTGACTCGATCTTCGCTGATGAAAGAACTGGAAGCGCGGGGAGTGCGCATTACCCAGCAAAGACGCCTGATTGTGGGCATCATCCAGGACTCCCCTCGCCACCTGGACGCGGCTACGCTCCTGGAGTTGGCCAAGAAACAGGATCCCACCGTCGATCGCTCCACCATATATCGGACGCTGGCGATGCTCAAGGATCGCGGCTTGATCGATGAGTTGGATCTCATGCACATTGAAGGTGAGAAACATTATTACGAAGTCAAGACCAATCACGATCACTGCCACATGGCCTGCTTCCACTGCGGCGCCGTCATGGAATACACCAGTTCAACTTTCGAGAAACTGAAGGAAGACATCGCCGCGCAGAGCGGCTTTCAGATCCGGGTGGTGCGGTTGGAAGTGGGCGGATTTTGCAAGAAATGCCGGAAGGCTGCGAACTAGGCAGGCCATTTCCTATTTCTGCAGTTGCGACTAAATCGCATCTGCGGGAAGTTGTTGGAAGCATCGACTGCCGAACCTAAGTAAGGCTGAAGATTTTAAAAAGACGGTCCCCACGACAAATCCTTTTGCGAAGGGTCGCGGGGACCGAAATCGACAACCCGAAGGGCTGACGACTGTTGCCATTATACGGAAGTCAGCCTCGGGGATTTCAGGAGAAAAAACATGCCTGGTATCCGCTGCGGCAAGAACCATACCCGTCTGTCGGCTGATCTTTTTTCCTACGAGCGCCGAACTCGGGAAACCCCAATCGAAACACTACTTTTGTTCCTCGGGACGTTGGCCCTGATTCCGGCACTCGTCCTTTGTACCCATGCGCAAAGCACTACTGCCGGTACCGCAGTCGTTCCGGTTGCTCCCGTGGCCAACCCATGTCCACGTTTCGCTGCCGGCGGGGTCATCCATCAGCCGCCCGCGCTTTTCAGCTCGAATGGCGTGCTAAATGTGCGGTTCTCCTACCAGACGGCTACCGACCGATACGGCAGAACTTTGGGCTGCCTCATGACGTCGAGCGGCCTTGAGGAGCCTACTCTTCACTTAAAGCCGGGCGACACGTTGAACATCAATATCACCAACAACACTCCGAAATCACCCGTCGAAGAAGCGTACAACGCACCAAACTGTGGAGCACACTCCATGACGGGCTCTTCTACAAACATCCACTTTCACGGCACCAACACCAGCCCGGCTTGCGGCAGCGACAACGTAGTTAAGACCTTGATCAATTCCGGGCAGACCTTTCACTACAGCGTGTTCTTTCCGAAGGCAGAAACCACGGGACTGTTCTGGTATCACGCGCATGTTCATGGACTGTCGGAAGCTTCAGTTCAGGGAGGCGCCGCCGGGGTGATCGTAATCGATGGGATCGAAAACGTTCAACCTGCCGTTTCCGGCTTGCGCCAACGGTTCATCGTGGTGCGCGACCAGCCCACCATCCAGCAGTTGCCGGAGAGCGGCCCGCCAGTTCCCGGAGATGTAGAGATTCCCAACCTCGACCTTACAACGAACTTTATACCGGAGAACGCCACCACAAATACCCAGACCGGCGTTACCACTTTCACGCCGGCGATTCTCCACATGATGCCAGGGGAAACGCAGTTCTGGCGTATTTGTAATTGCACGTCGGACACTATCCTCAATCTACAACTGCTGTTCGACGGCGTGCCGCAGACGTTCCAGATTGTTGGAATTGATGGAGTGCCGGTGAACTCTCAGGATGACACGCAGCCCGGCTTCCCCATTCCCGTGACGCACTACCTCATGCCTCCGGCGGCGCGCCTCGAAATCATCGCCACTGCTCCTTCCTCATCGCAGATCCATGCCCAGTTGGTGACCAAATACATCAACACCGGACCGTTGGGTGATGAAGATCCAACGCGAGCACTTTTTACCGTCCAGGTGTCGGACGCTGACAGCGAAGCCGCAGCGCCGGATGACTTTGTTCCCAATTACACCGCCCTGAACACGAGGCAGCGGTTGTTCGGCGGCCTCAACGATCAGAGCATCACGGCGTACCGCACCCTTTACTTTGCCGAGAAAAGCGACGGAACTGCGTTCTTCATGAACGTCATCGGCCAGCCTTATCCGGAAAACACGGTGTTCGACAACAACAACCCTCCGGCAATTGTGACCACGCAGGGAGCCGTGGAACTCTGGACGATCGAGAACCGGGCCACGGAAAACCACGAATTCCACCAGCATCAGATTCACTTTCAGGTGCTTTCCCAGAACAACTTCCAGGCTAACGGAAGTGAGCCTGAGCCGGCCCTGGATGGCCAATTCGCGGACCTGATCCAAGTGCCGTTCTGGGATGGCGACCCGCACACACCCTACCCCAACGTCCAGTTGCTCATGGACTTCCGCGGAGCGGATGTCGGTGACTTCGTCTTCCACTGCCACATCCTAGGTCACGAGGACCTGGGAATGATGGCGATCATCCGAGTGAACCCCGCATCAAGCAAGGCGCAATCCGGAGAAGGAGAACAAACCCCGATAGTTTTCGAGCGGAAGCTGTATGTGCCTGCCACATCCAACTCTGGGCCCGCTCCTTTTTCTCTGATGGACAGTGCGGGCGCCAGAACGAATGCATCGATGGGTTCCCGCTGATGCGCTTCTCTCAAAATCGCGATCGTATTTTGGGGAGGATGAGGATGCCCTGCAAGCGGTTCAATGGCCTTTACCAGTTGCTGTTTGTTGTGTCGTGTTTTTCACTCTTCGCGGCGGTGCCGGCCGGAGTTTCCCAGATCGCGGAACCTTCCGGCCGGGTTGAACCCGGCCAACATGAGCACATGGACATGGGCCGACACCACATGAACTTTCCCATGGGAGAAGAAACGTGCGTCCCGAAATACACCTACGAGGAGGGGCCGCGAGGCCCCGACCACTGGCCGGCAGTATGCGGCACAGGGACGATGCAGTCCCCGATTGATATTGAGAATCCGCAGGAATTGCCGATCGGCAACTTGCTCAAATTCGGCTATCAGCCCGTCAATTTGGACGTCATCAACGATTGCAACCGCTACCGAATTCTGGTCCGTTTCCCCGACAACGACTGGCTCAAGGTCGGCAAGAAACCTTATTTCCTCAGCGAACTTCATTTTCGTCAGCCCGGCGAGAATGCCGTGAATGGGAAGCGGCCACCGATGTCGGTCCAACTTGTGCATCTCGACTCTGAAACTACAGTGGTGATTGTGGAAGTTCCCGTCGTGGTCGGTAAGGAAAATCCGGCAATGAAAGCCATCTTGGAGTATGTCCCCGCTCCCGGCAAAGAGAATAAAGCGTCCGGGGTCCGGATCGATGCCATGGACTTCTTGCCCATTGACCGCAGCTTCTACCGGATCCCCGGGTCGCTGACCACTCCGATTTGCAATGAAGGCGCGACCTGGTACGTGATGAAGAACCCGATCGAGTTTTCAGAAGCCCAAATCGTGGCTTACACCAAGTATTACCACAACACGGCAAGGCCGCTTCAGCCGTTGAATGGCAGACCTGTGGCTGAGAGCCAATGACGAATTGCCAAAATTGAAGAGGAGACAAATTACATGCCTGGTATCCGCTGCGCTAATCTTTTTTGCAACGAACGCCGAATCTGGGAAACGCCAATCAAATCACTTCTCTTGTTCCTGGGGGCGTTGGCGCTGCTTCCGTCATTAGTCCTTCCCCTCTGGGGGGGAGTGGGGGGAAGTGTGTCTGGCACCGTGAAGGACGCCAGTAGCGCTGTGATTCCGAACGCGACCATACATGCGACCGACATCGATACCGGAGTTCGTACGACGGTCACAACCAATGGAAGCGGTTTTTATTCCTTTCCTCAACTCAACATCGGGCGCTACACCATCGCGATCGTAAAGGATGGATTCAAGCCCTACCAGCGAACCGGAGTCAGCGTGGATGCGAACAGCGCGTTGACCGTGGACGCGATCCTCAATGTGGGCAGGGCTTCCGAAGTCATTACTGTCAAGGAGAATCAGACTCAGGTTGAAACCACGAGCACACAGGTTGGCGAAGTCATCACCGGTGCGCGGATGACGGCGGTTCCGCTCAGCTTGCGCAGCTTTACGGATCTGCTTTCCCTTCAGCCGGGCGTTGTGCCGGTCACTTCCATCACCTCCGATACCGTACAGGATGTAGGTGCCAGCGCACTTTCTCCCTCGGGAGATTTGAATCCGGGCACGATCTCCATCAACGGCCAGCGGGAATTTGCCAATAGCTTCATCGTCAATGGCAGCGATGTGGAAGAGGACGTGAATATGGGGGCGGCGATTGTTCCCAACCTCGATTCCATTGCGGAGTTCCGGATTATCACGAGCAACTTTGACGCCGAGTACGGCGAGTTCAGCGGCGGCCAGATCAATGTGGTCACGAAATCCGGCACCAATGATTTTCATGGGAGCGCCTTCGAGTTCCTGCGCAATACCAACCTCGATGCCCGCAACTACTTTTCTCCCACGCGTGGCGCCTTCGATCAAAACCAGTTTGGCGGGACGTTGGGCGGCCCGATCCGAAAGACAAAGATGTTCTTCTTCGGCGATTATCAGGGAACGCGATCGACACAGGGATTTGACACAGGGCAGATTCCGGTTCCCTCAACCGCGGATCGCACGGGGAATCTGTTGGATCTAGCAAGCTCTTTCACAACCACCGATGCGAATGGAAACACGGTGCCTACAACGGTAAGCGGATCGTATTGGGCGGGCCTGCTTTCTCAGAAGTTGGGCTATCCGGTTTCCGCAGGGGAGAATTACTACACTCCCGGATGTACGAGCGCAACCTGCGTTCTCCCCAATGCCGTGATCCCGCAGAGCGCCTGGTCGGCGCCAGCAACTAACCTGTTGCAATATATTCCCGCACCCAACAGCGCAAACGCCACATTTGCCACGTCTGCCTTCAACCAAACTTTGCGTGATGACAAAGGCGCTTACCGCTTCGAAGCCAGCACCCGGTGGGGACTGATGTCTGCATACTATTTTCTCGACGACTGGTCGCAGAACAATCCTTACCCGGTTGCTCAAGGTGGGGCGAATGTTCCGGGCTTCAATGCGCTCTATACCGGCCGGGCACAGTTATTTGGACTGGGCGACACAAAAACGCTCAGCCCCTCCGCCGTGAATGAATTTCACTTCAGCTATTTGCGCAACGCGAACGATCTCGGCAAGCCCGTCGGAGGAGTCGGTGTCAGTCTGGAGTCACAAGGATTTCAGGTGGGTGCGAATACCCCGGGAATTGTGCCCCTGTCTCCGAATACGGTGGGGGTGGAAAGCGTCGGCTTCAACAACTATACGATCGGAACCAATACAAATGAGTTGAAGCAGATTGGCAACACTTTCCAGTGGCTGGACAATTTTTCCAAGGTGATCGGCACCCACACGCTCAAAATGGGGGGCGAATTCCACTACGATCAAGTCAATGTCAATGCCATCGCGCAATTCAACGGCAGCTTCCTGTTCTTTGGAACCGAGACCGGTTCCGACTTCGCGGATTTCTTGCTGGGGATTCCGAGCCAGTACAACCAAAGCCAGCTCCAGCCCTTTTATGGACGCAACAAATATGTCGGCATCTACGGGCAGGATAGCTGGCGGGTGACGCACAACCTCACGCTGAATTACGGCTTGCGCTGGGATCGGATTGAACCCTGGTATGAAAAGTACAACCAGATCGCGACCTTCGTCCCAGGTCAGCAGTCGGTTGTATTTCCTAATGCTCCCGCCGGCATCCTTTATCCCACCGACCTAGGAGTGTCTCGCACGCTAGCACCTCCCGGCGATCGCGACTTCGCTCCGAGAGTCGGTCTAGCTTATTCGCCCAGCGCTTCTGGCGATGGCTTGTTCTCAAAAATACTGGGCGGCCGCGGCAAGACCAGCATACGAGCAAGTTATGGGATGTTCTACACCGCGATCGAGGCCACCACAATCGGCGTAATGGCCGCCAATGCGCCCTACGGCACGACTTACACAAGTCCCGCGCCCCCGCTTTTCTCGACTCCGTTTATCACAGCATCGAACGGTCAAAACCTCGGCCAATATTTCCCGGTCACCCTGGCTCCGTTGAACTCAAGCGCAAGTCATCCTGACCCCATCGACTTTACGCAGTTTGAACCAATCACCGGCCTGCCCAACTACTCCACCACGAATCGCATTCCCTACACCGAGGAGTATATGCTCTCGCTGGAGCGCGGCTTTGGAACCAACACCGTGCTCAGCGTGAATTACATCGGCAACCAGGGGCACCGGCTCCTGGTGATCGAGGAGGCCAATCCCGGCGACCCGGCGCTGTGCTTGTATCTGAGCAACCCAAGTAATCTCGAGTTGCAAACGCCGGCTCAAACCCCTTGCGGCCCCTTCGGTGAAGACAGCGTTTACACCGCATCGAACGGCACCGTATACCAGGGCACTCGCGGACCTCTGGGCTCGAATTTCGGCAGCAATGCCAATCAGACCACCATCGGCAACTCCAATTACAACTCCTTACAAGTCACCTTGCGTCACAACAGCAGGCGTCTGAATGTACTCGCCGGATACACCTACAGCAAATCGCAAGATCAATCTTCGAATGTGGGGGAGGCGGTTAATCCGTTCAATCCCGCGCTCAGCAAGGGTCTGTCTTCCTTCGATGTGAGGCATAACTTTGTCGCCAGCTACAGCTACCAGCTTCCTTTCGAGAGGCTCTTCCGCGCTTCGAATCGATGGACGCAGGGCTGGGAACTCTCCGGTATTACCCACTTCAGCACGGGACTTCCCGTGACCCTCATCAACTACGGGGACGATTCTCTGATCGGGTCCGAACCGAATGGCATCAACAATTTCGGCGTCGATGAACCCGACTACACAGGAGGTCCTCTCGGTCTGAATCACAATCCCCGTAATGGGCCATATTTCGACAGCACACAATTCAGCGAGAACAACTTGGGAACTCCCGGCACCGCCAGGCGCCGATTTTTCTCCGGCCCGGGGATGGACAATTACGACCTGGCTCTTCTCAAGAGCGTTCGCCTGACCGAAGCGAAATCTCTTCAATTTCGGTTCGAAGCATTTAACGCCTTTAACCACGCCCAGTTTTTCGGACCGCAAGCCGTGGACGGCAATATCGCCGATCAAGGCCCTTCCGGCACTTTCGGCGACGTAGTCAGCGCGCAGCCCGCACGAATTGCTCAGCTGGGTGCGAAATTCCTCTTCTAAGGAGAGCCACTATGACAAGTCACATACATATCCCGGTGGTTCACACGCGCTCTTTCGCTGACATTCGTCCTCGGTTTAACGGCAGCAATCTCGGGGGTTGCGGCAAATGCGGCATGTAATTTCAAACGCTGCGATGAGACCACAGAGTGCTGTTGTCGGTGTCGTTCTAGGCGTTGGCACTTTGGTTGTTGTCGGCATGGGTTTTGCTTCGGTGCACACGAATCTCCTCTTGTCCGATTCAAATTCGGCGGCCGCAGCGTTGAATATTGGTGTGCTTGTCTTCCGGGAAGGTCTGGAGTGCGTACTGGTGCTTGCGGCGATAGCCGCCGGTGCTGCCCAGAATCGCCAGTCGTATCAGCGCGCGATAGCCGTCGGTGCAGGAGTTGGCTTCGCCGCGACGCTCGTGACATGGAATATTGCGGTCCGCATCCTTTCCGATCTCAGCAAGAGCATCTCCGCTCTGGCGCTGCAGGCGGTCACCGGGCTGTTCGCCGTTGTCGTTCTTCTGATCGTGATGAACTGGTTTTTCCATAAGCTTTACTGGACCGGCTGGATTTCGTTTCACAACAAGCGAAAGAAACGACTGATGGAGAGAACAAAGACCGACCAAGCATCCGTGCTGGGCCTTTTCTGGGGAATGGGTTTGCTGGGTTTCACGTCGGTGTATCGCGAGGGATTTGAGGTCGTGCTCTTTCTGCAGAGTTATCGATTAAGGCTCGGGAATGAGCCCGTCCTGCGGGGAGTCTGCATCGGAGTTCTCTTCTCCGGGATCGTTGCCGTTCTGACCTTTGTGGCCCATCACAAGCTGCCTTATCGCAGGATGCTTGTCTTCACCGGCATCCTCCTGGGCGTCGTCCTGGTCGTGATGGTGGGGGAACAAGCGCAAGAGATGCAACTCGCGCACTGGGTTACAACGACGCGGATTCCTTCGCTTTCTCATGTGATCCCCTCGCGAATCGGATTGTGGCTCTCCATTTTTCCCACGGTGGAGACTCTGGGTGCGCAAGCTGCTGCTGCGCTCTTGGTCCTTGGTTCTTATATCGCCGCCAATCGAGCCGTTCGGCGACACCAATCGCCCGAGGAGCTCGATGGCTCCGAGGCAGGTGGGTATCGAATGGGGCTGGTCATATTTCTCGCAGTTTGCCTGCTTCTTTTCGCCAATCAAGCAGTGGCCGAGGCGCCAAAAGAAAACGCGACTGCGTCCAGACAAGCTGGTGTTCTGCTGATGGCGCACGGAGGCGGCAAAGAGTGGAATGACCAAGTGCTCGGCATCGTCTCTCAAATCAATGCAACCGAACCGGCCGAGGTGGCCTTTGGGATGGCGGACCGCGATACGCTTCAGGCGGGACTGGATAGGTTGGTAGCGAGGGGTGTGAAGCAGATCGTAGCCGTGCCTTTGTTTATTTCTTCGCACAGCAGTGTCTTCGATTCCCTGGCCTATCTGTTAGGCATTCGCAAGGATCCTCCGGCGGACCTCGCGACGTTCGCATCTATGGATCATGACATGAAGAACATGAAGACCGGGTCGTCCCCGACGCCGCCGTCCGACAAGACCAAACCCGTTCATTGCCCCGTGCCGATTCGGATGACCGCAGCCCTGGACCATCATCCGATTGTCGGCAACATTCTTCTCGATCGTGCTAATGCCATCAGTAGACGCCCTCGGCACGAAGTGGTGATCCTGGTCGCGCATGGCCCGGTCAGCGATGAAGACAATGCGCTTTGGCTGCAGGATATGGCAGTCCTGGCCCGGCAGCTCAGCTCTCACCGGAAATTCGCCCGTGTTGAATACCTGACTTTGCGGGACGATGCCGATGATCCCATCCGCAACAAAGCCACGCAAGAACTGCGTCAACGCGTCGAAGAGGCGGCCAACGAGCACCGACACGCCCTCATTGTCCCCTTGCTCCTCTCCTATGGAGGCATCGATAGCGGGCTACGCAAACGTCTCGACGGCCTGGACCACACTATGAGTACGCAGGCGCTACTCCCTGACACCCGCATCGCGCAGTGGGTGCTCGACAATGTGCGGCAAACTGATGACCAACCATCGCGAAGAAATGGATCTTAAACAGATGCTCAACATAACTCCCGACCGCGACCTGCAGGAAAGTATTAGTGCACAACTCCGTTGTTCCGTCTGCCCGGGACGCTCCGTCTGCCTGGAATGGCGTCGCAGCCTGTCTCTCCGTCTCGACTATGAAGATATTGTGGGAGCGCTGGAATGTCTGGAAGATGTGCTGGACAAACCCGGGTGGAGATTTTCTCTTGGCGGGAATGATTTCTGCGCCTGCCACGCAGGGGATGGCACGTACTACCTGGTCTGCCGGGAGTACGTCGTGCTGAGGCTTTCCGGAGACGAGGCGCGCATCCTTCGTTGTGAATTAGCAGGTGCTCGCGACGCGTTGGATCAAGAGCGGAACGCGATACGAGCGATGTGAATTCTTGCAAATAAGCGCTGAGACTTCATCGCGGATAGATCAGGAGAAATCTTTCTGTGATCACTAGAAACCGTTCGCCCTTGGTACCTACGCTAGCGCGACCACGGGCATGAGAAAAAGCAGGGTGAGAAAGCGGCGGTTGGACGCGCCCACTTCGACCGAAGAACGGATTGGAATGTGCGAATGAGATGAAGTTGGAGCCAACGTGATAACATCTGCGCCTCCAGGAGCAGCGAAAATCTGCTGCGTGTGGCGCAAAACTAGCCTGACTAAATCACGGAGTCCAACAACTTCTCGTCATTCTGTTATTCCTGGAAGGAATAACAGCGACCACGGTGTCGCGACCAATTAGATCGCGGCTCTCGGCTCGATACTTTCGGTAAACAACTCTCCTCAAAAGTGATTCATCGGCAAATGCGGCTCCGACACCTGTGCACGGAAGGCCTCTAGTTAGGAGTTCCTGCGAGGCCGTTGTCGTGGCGGGCCCCGTAGTCGTTTTGCATGCAAATCAGCGCCCAACTACCTCCCAATGAAACAGATGAGATTGTCGCTGTCTGCTTGATTCGACCCGTCTGGAGTGGCTGCTCCCGCATCCGCAAGGCGATTTGCTCAAGGAAATGTGAGGTCACGAATCGGCAGAGTGCCGTCTGACATTCCCAGCAGGAATATCTCGCGGACGAGAAGTTGTTGGACACGGCGCCAGTAATCCATCAAATTTGCGCCCAGGGAGAGGCGATGGCGCCACGTGTTTGTTCCACTCCGGACTGAATTACAAGAATGGCCGCTATTTCGAAGATGATCCGACCCGTAAACGATTGGCACGAACAGAATGCCCTCCTCACGGCGTTGCCGGTTCGTTTGCCGCGGGCTCAGAGCCATGTGGCCGCCATTCCTAATGAATTGGTTGTCCTGCATAGCCTCGCATTTCGAGCGTTTCCAGGGCAGCTTTCCCTTTCGGCTCGCTTGGCTTCATCACCTTTACTTTAACCCCAACGCCGCCTTCAACTCTCTCGCAGCTCTCTCATTTTGCGCCTTCTCTTCTCTCTCCACTTGTGGATCCATAAGGAATACTACGACCGCAAGCCTGACCTCCCGCGAGCTGGGTTTGAAATGAAGGAAATACCTTTTGTCCTCATGCTGAATCCAGATGGCACACCTATTGGTTTGAATGAAACCTATGAAGGTGAAGGGAAGGCGCGGCGAGCCAAACTGTATCTTGTCCCGCAAACTGTCAAGCGCGCGGTGAACATCGCAGCCAACTTGCTCTGGGATAATCCCGAATACGTGCTAGGTGTGACTTTGAAAGGACGACCAAAACGCGTGGTAAAACAACACGCTGCCTTCAAGCAGCGAGTCGAAGACCTCGGCCTGATGACCGATCTGGGACTGGCGGCAGTGCGTTCGTTCCTATCGAGACCGGACAAGGTAGAAGCTCTGCAAGTATTCGGTAGCAGTTGGGAAGAACTGAAAAAGACGAGCGCAAATCTCTCGTTCCAGCTCGCCGGCCAGCCAGGCCTGATTCTCGAACAGCCGTCAGTCCAAGCGGCCGTGGCAGCTGCAGTTGCGGGAACAGCGGAAGGCAAGAGCATCTGCTTGGTGACCGGTGAAACCCAAACGATGGAACGCCTGCATACCGCCATCAAAGGCGTGTGGGGTGCGCAGAGTAGTGGCGCAAACATCGTTTCTTTCAACTTGGATGCCTTCCGGTCTTTCAATAAGCAGCAAGGTGCTAATGCGCCGGTGGGCAAGACCACTGCATTCGCCTATACCACTGCGCTCAACCAACTACTGGGTAAGAGTTCTAAGCAACGAATGCAGGTGGGCGATGCCTCCACTATCTTCTGGTCGCAACGCCCGAGTGCGTTGGAAGATCACATCGTGGATTTTTTTGGCGAGCCACCAAGAGACGACCCCGACCGCAACGTCCGGGCCGTGGCCAGCCTGTTTCAATCCGTTCACACCGGAGCGTTTTCGCAAGAGGACAGTCAGACGAGGTTTTATGTTTTAGGTCTCGGGCCCAACTCGTCGCGGATCGCTGTACGCTTTTGGATCATGGACACGGTGGCCGGTATGTCTGGGAAGATTTGTCAGTATTTCGAAGACACACGGATTGTCCACGGGGCACGAGAGCAGGACACGCTGTCTCTGTTCCGACTGCTTGTGTCGACGGCCACCCAGGGCAAATCCGAGAACATCCTCCCAAATTTAGGCGCTGACATGATGCGCGCGATTCTGGAGGGCTTGCCATATCCGCAAACGCTTTTGCAGGCTGTCATTCGCCGCATCCGCGCGGAACACGACATAACCTACCCGCGCGCAGCGCTCATCAAAGCTTGTCTCAATCGTTCAACCCGTTTCAATAACCCCAAGCAAAAGGAGGAACTGCACGTGGGCCTCGATCTGACCAACACTAATATCGGCTACCGGCTGGGCCGCCTGTTCGCCACACTCGAGAGAATCCAAATTCGGAAGTTCACTCAGAAGGGCGGGAAAGAACCGAATTCAACGATTCGTGACAAGTATTACGGATCGGCTTCGGGGACCCCCGTCGCTGTATTCGGAACATTGATACGTTTGAGCAAACATCATCTTGCCAATCTGGACAACATGGGGGAACGCGTCAATTTCGAGAAACTGCTCGGCGAGATTATGTGTGGCATCAATGATTTTCCCTCTTATCTTCAACTGGATGACCAAGGGCGATTCGCCATCGGCTACTATCACCAAATGCAAGATTTCTTCACCAGGAGGAATGACAACTAGCCACCGAAAGGAAACTGACGATGAGTGACCCCGTAAAGAACCGCTACGATTTCGTTCTGATCTTTGACGTCAAAGATGGCAACCCTAACGGTGATCCTGACGCTGGCAATCTACCGCGCGTTGATCCCGAGACCGGTTGCGGCTTGGTGACTGATGTATGCCTGAAACGGAAAGTCCGAAACTACGTCGCACTAACGAAGGAGTACAAATCGCCATTCGACATCTACATCAAAGAAAAAGCTGTCTTGGGGGATGCCCATTTCGCTGCGTTCAAGAAACTCGGCATTGATACCGGCGCAGAATCGCGGAAGCCGGTCCCACCTGATTTGAAGGGGGCGTTTGCTGATCTCGAATTGCCGGAAGGTCTGACTATCAACGAGGACGAGGAAGATCAAGCTCATGAGCTTGTCGTCTCGCCTGATGCGGATAAGAAAGCGATCTCCGCATGGCTCAAAGAAGAAAAGCCGGACAAGAGAATTAGCAGTTTGATCAAGAACGCCCTTAAAGACGCGAAGCCTCGCAAACCAAGTGGAGAGGAAACCGAGAAGGGGAAGGACCAGATGTGTCAGGATTTCTACGATATTCGCACTTTCGGCGCAGTCCTCTCCCTCAAATCTGCTCCGAATTGCGGTCAGGTTCGTGGCCCGGTTCAAATGACGTTTGCACGGTCGGTTGATCCCATCGTTTCGCTTGAACACTCGATCACGCGGATGGCTGTGGCGACGCAAGCCGAGTCAGACAAACAAAGTGGTGACAACCGCACGATGGGCCGCAAGAACACTGTGCCTTACGGGTTGTACGTTGCGCACGGCTTTGTCTCAGCGCATCTCGCTAACCAGGTCAAATTCAGCGAGGGCGACCTAGAGCTGCTGTGGCATGCGCTTTGCGGCCGGTCGAGCTTGGACGAGCCGGTGCAAGATTCCATGTTCGAGCATGATCGCAGTGCGGCGCGCGGCTTGATGGCTACCCAAAAGCTGATCGTCTTCAAGCACGCCAGCGCGCTGGGTAATGCGCCCGCGCACAAGTTGTTTGATCTTGTCAAAATCGCACGACGTGGCTGCGAAGATGGGAAAAAGAACCCGGCACGCGACTTCACGGCTGATTACGAGATTAAGATTGACCGCGCCCTCATTCCTAACGGCGTGGAGTTGATCGAGTTGCTATGAGCAAGGCGTGAAACTGATAGCGAGCGGTCAGTGCCGTTGCCGACATCGTCGTGCCCCGCGGGACACGTGGATTGAAACTCCCGATTGCACACCCAGTGCGCCGCCCCGTTGCTCAGGCCTCGCGCGAGGCACGCGAGTTGAAACGTGCATCCAGGTCCGGGACACTGCAGCAAGTCGTCGCGTCCCGCGCGGGACGCGTGAACGAGCAAGGATGGCGCCGAATATTCGGGAAATGAGTGGTTCCGCCATACACAGCGTGGATTGAAACGCAGTACTTCTGTTCGATCTCTACGTCGATGGTGCCCTTGCTCGCGTTCGAACGCGTGGATTGAAACTCCAATGACACTTGTTTGCCGCGAACTGCTGGAACGTAGCGCCCCGCGCGGGCGCGTGGATTGAAACTTGCTCATCTGGAGATAGACGCCCTACACGTCGTTTGGATTGAAATAAGGCCATGCCGTGCTGCATCTGACCGAATGTCGTGATCGCCAGCAAATATGCGCACTTAGTTCGCAGCCGCGTCTTCCGGGAGACGTGTGGATTGAAACGTAGGGGACATGTTCGATTTGTTTCACGAAGCGCACCGCGCCGATGCGGGAGCGCGTGGGTTGAAACGCCAGTTGCATCGAAGAGATGCCCTTTCGCGCCGTGTCGCGCCCCTACGCGGGCGCGTGGATTGAAACTGCTTTGTCATGCTCATGAAGGGGCTCTGTGCCTTGTCCTAGCGATGCGTAGTACTGGAGAAAAGGGGTGAACACCTACCGCCTCCCCGGTTACGAATGATCCTGGCTTCGAGCTTAAACACTGCCCGGGTGCACAGCAGTGAGACCGCTGAAACGTCCGAAGTCTGTCACGTTCAACGTGAGGATGTGGCTCACGCGGTGGACGTACATGGCTGCTGCTAAACGTGCGTCGTGTACTTGAACGCCCAACACAGCGTGCTGTAGGACGATCCGCCTCCACTCTCGATAGACAGCTGCGCTATCTGGCAAGAAACTCATGCCAGCCTCGATCACGCGGACTTCGCGTTCGGCTTCGGCGACAGTCAACCCAAAGCCGTTGCGGGCCTGGGGACGCGTCATTGCATTCCAAAGCTCGGCTATGTTCTGGTGCGTGTAATGAAGGATTGTGCCTTGGCCGGCGAGTCCAGCGAGCGCTGTGTCCACGAGCTGGTGCTGGGGATCCGAGCGACGTGTCATGCGTAGCAGGATGTTGGTATCCACCAGACACGACGCAATAGCCATTTAGTCGTGATCCTGGTAAAGCCACTCGCGCGAAATGGTCTCAGGCAACGGGGGAATCTTGTCCGAGAATTGGGCCAGTGAGTTGAGCCAGATGCGAATCTCCTCTTGGGTACGCGGCTGTCGAGTTTGCTGAGGAGGCGTTAACTGTTGCGCCAAAATCTCTTGGACGTAGGCTTCAAGAGACAGGCCACGTGCCTTGGCCTGGGCCGCTAGTTCATCGGGAATGTTGACCGTGACCACCATGTCAAAACTTTAGCACGGATTCAATCAAAAGGCTGAAATCCGTTGGGCCATACGGTGTGCCATAAGTGTGCCGTACCGTTTGATCCCATGTGCGCTAACTCGCGTCTTTTCAATACCAGTACAAAGCGCTTCCGTGCGGGCTTGGCTATCGGCAAGTCATTGATTCTTCAGTGCGAAAGTGAGCGCTCGACCGTTTCGGATTCACCTACTCTTAATCAGTAGGTTGTAGGTTCGATTCCTACCGCGCTCACCATCTTTTCAATCACTTGGCAGCTTCGGCTCGATCCCCACTCCACCGATTGTGTCCTTTTTGTGTCCTTACTGGACTCGATGGCTGGCCACCTCGGCCACCTCATCGATATTTTGGTGCTGGTACTTCATGGTTGTGCTCACGCTCGTGTGTCCCATGACATTCATGACCGCGAACAGGTTTTTGGTCGCCCGGTACATTTCAGTTCCAAAGCCATGACGCGCACAGTAGAGGACGAGGTCATTTGGCAACCCGGCCTCCTTTCTGGCCTTCTCGAACTGCTTAGTGACCGTTGTGAGATGCCCTTCCCCGGCGCGCTTGGAAGGGAAGATCCATCCTTCCTTTTGCTCCGAGTATCGTGCCAGAAGTGCCTGGCGAACACGCGGACTGATTGGCACGAATCTCCGTCCCTTGGGCGATTTGCTCTCGTAGACGAAGTATCGTTTGTTGCCCCAGTCCAGATGCTCCCATCGCATTCGGAAAACTTCCTTCTGGTTTCGCATCCCCGAATCACGCATGATCATCAACACATCGCGAAGCGGCTGTTTGCAGAGAGGCAAAAGCCTGGCTTCTATTTCGGCGTCGATGACGCGCTCCCGCGCGTGCTCCTGCATGAGCTTGATCTTCGGAGAAGCCTTGATGACGTTCCATTCCTCGGCTTTTCCGAGCATCCTCCGCAGCGTACGCAAGGCATTGTTGTGATTTGACGGACCACCTGGGAAGGTGAACCGGTCAGCATCATCCTTGGTGATCACATTGAGCCTCATCGTTGCTACGTCAGTCCCTTCAAGCAACCGCCAACCGTTCCCGTAATAGTCCTTGGTCTTTTGCTTGAGTGTCGTATTGCCTTCCACCCATTCAAAGAACCGTGTCTTAAAATCACGCAACAGCGGTCTGCGCTTTCTGAGAACCATATCTCCTTTCTCATCGGCTTGGGCGAACAGCAGCGATTCCACTCGCCGGGCCGCCGCCAGGTTGGCTTTCTTGGTAGATCCACGGTAGCGTGTACCGTCGACCCAAAAATGGTAATGGTAGATCCCGCCTCGTTTGTGCAGAGCCATCGCTCTAGCCTCCATGTGCCCGCACGGACGGCATTCGCTTGTTGGCTCGGACGTAACGTTCTACGTCAGCAAGATCATACTTGATTCGTCCTCCCAATTTCACATAGGTAGGACCGATCTCTGCACAACGCCAGTAGCGCAAAGTGCTTTCTGGGACACCCCAAATCTCTGAAAGTTCCTTGGTGTTGACCAGCTGCCGGCGCTTAGGTTGGTCTGTAGGTTCAACCCGGCCAGCTGGTGACTGGAAATGAAAAACGATCCCCGAGAGATCGACGTTGGAAGGCTCGCTGCAATCGTCCAGCGTTTCGGCGCTCGCTTCAAGCTGACGCAAAATACCATTTCCCATGTTGCACCTTTATTCACAGCTGCTAAGTTTTCCGCAGGGCTGGTGATGTTTAGCAATTTGCTTCAATCCTGCAGCCGTGTCCAACAACTTTTCGTCCCCGTGATATTCCTGCCGGGAATATCAGACACCAGTAAACCGATTCGTCGCCTCACATTTCGTTGAGCAAATCACTTCGCGGATGCGCAGCGGACGTTTCGGGAGAACTGAGTCAAACGGACCACGGCAGCTTCATCGGCAGGGCACTCGACGCAGATTTACGAGGAAAATGACTATGTGTCCGCCACCACACGACATCTTAAGGACTGTCTAATTAGACCCCTCCGTGTACCGGTATCCGAGTCGCATTTGCCAACCAATCGCCTTCACAGAGTGTCGCTCAGAGCAGCGCGATCTACTCGGTCGCGACACCGTGTTCGGCTGTTATTCCTCCCAGGAATAACAGAGTGACGAGAAGTTGTTGGACATGGCGATTGAGTGGGGTTACTTTTGCGCGAAGAGCAGCCGATTTGAGGTCCTGCGGGAGGGGGCAAATGACACGTTGTGTTCCGAGTGTATGTCGTCAATCAGATCGAGCGCTTTCTGATGCCTATCGCCGCGCTGGCACAGGGTTCACTGTTCTCTGGTGCGCACGTGCCCGGGAGATTGCACAAGCGAAACCGAAGAATGGTTGCCCGCAAGAAGACTGCTTAATTTCGCCATCTATCAAGGAGAACGACTATGCCATTGGTTGAAGTCAACCATAATCCGCCACATCGATGCTTCTGTTCGGCTCGATGAATTCACCACTGCTCAGGTCGATCAGTACGCCGCTTTCATCTACACATCCGCAGACGATGTTGTGGACAAAGCGCTCACCTGTGTCTTCTCGAAGGACCGCGACTTCCAGTATTCTCCGAAGACGCCACAGGCTAAGCAGTTGTTTCTACATTGCGTGTGCGTATGGGGCGAGCAATGGCGCATCGGAGGAGCCCGCAAAAAGGTCTGTAGCTGGGGTGGAGTCCATGGGTTCTACGCAGGTATTGAAGGCGTGATCCTGCATTCAATTTCGTGTCGGAGCAAGAACGGTGCTTCGCACCGGAAGAAGTGGGGTCGCGGTAGGGATACGGATTGCTCCGTACCCCCCGCGCGGATCCGTACGGGCGGATTTCCCGCATACGGCTCTTGCCTCAGGTAGTGACGCGCAGACGGCGCGAGGGATAAGGATGGCAGATGCGGGCCGGAGGCAGCCAGCGGCGGATGAGCCGGTTCATTCGCTCCCACAGAACGCGACCATGCTGGCTTCGTCTACACAGCGTTCGATGCCAGAGGTTGCTTACGGTGAAACGAAAGTGGGCCAGGGCGTACCGGTTGCCCGGCACTCCAAAGTATCGGATATGCCCGCCCACCACGGACTTCAACCATTCGCCAACTTCAGGAACAGGGTCGTGCATGCGCCGTCGCAACTCGATTTTCACCTGCTGCAGCTTGGCCTGCATGCGTTTGCGAACCGTCTGCCGAAGCACCAGAAACCGTCCCTTTTTCGTCTTCCCGCAGATGTGCTTGAAGCCGAGAAAATCGAAAGTCTCCGGCTTGCCCAGACCGAGGCGCTTTCGGTTCGCCGCCGCGTGGCGTCCGAACTCGAAGAGTCGCGTCTTTTCCGGGTGCAATTCCAGTTGGAACTTCTCCATTCGTTCCTTGAGTTCCGCCCAGAACTGTTCAGCCTCATCCTTGAACTCGAATCCAACCACGATGTCGTCGGCATAGCGCACCACGATTACATCGCCGTGCGCCCGCTTCTTGCGCCATGCTTGGACCCAGAGATCAAAGACGTAATGAAGGTAGATGTTCGCCAGCAATGGCGATGCACTTCCGCCCTGCGGCGAGCCTGCCTCCACAAACGTTCGCGTTCCCTTTTCCAGCACGCCCGCGTTCAGCCATTTCTGGATGAGCCGCACGACGCGCCGGTCCGCTATCCGATGCTGGAGAAACCGGACCAGCCATGCGTGCGACAGCCGATCAAAAAAGCTGCGCACGTCCAGGTCCAGCACCCAGTTCACACGTCGCTCATGGAGTCCACAGAACAAGGCGTCCAGCGCTTTATGCTGGTTGCGCTTTGGACGGAACCCATAAGAGAAGCCGAGGAAGTCAGTTTCGTAAATCGCGTTGAGCACTTCCACCGTCGCTCGTTGAACAAGCTTGTCTTCGAGCGCCGTGACGCCGAGCGGTCGCTGCCGCCCGTCCGCCTTGGGAATGTACACCCTACGCACTGGCTTCGCCCGGTACGCTCCGCGCTTCAGTCTATGGGAGAGGCTCTGGAGATTTCCCTCAAGGGCCTCGCCGTAGTGCCGCCACGTCTCGCCGTCTACACCGGCTGCGGCGTGCTTCTTCAATTGGAAGTAGGCAAACCGCAGAGTGTCGATCTGGTAGATGTGATGCAACAGAGCGGTGAACTTCACATCCTTGTTCAATGTTGCCGTTTGTCGTACCTGCGCCAGTTCACTGGGCGCGTCAACCCGGCTCTGAGTCCGGAACGCGTTTTGCTGGCTCAGGTTCCCCTTGGCCAGACCCCTTCCCTCCATCTCCTCCGCTGCCGATGCTCCGGTTTTGTTCGGAGACTTCCCCGGTACTATGGGTCTGTCCGACTTCCCGTGTTCGATCGTCATCGTCTTCTGTCCTTGGACTTCCCGATGCGTCCCGAAAACGCTGGCCTTCGGGAGAACCCGGGATCTCTCAACTTCCGTGCAAGATGTGTCCCCACGTGCCAGGGTCACAGACCGCGCAGGACTCCGACCCAGCTTGCGATGGCGCTGGGCCGGATGTTGCCTTCCGCGTTGTGTCAGGGCGTCGGCGTCCTGAAGTTAGGGGTATTTCGCGGCTCAATAACCTGGCCCGTAGTTCCTCCTGTCTACGCTTCGTATCCGGCCTTACGACCGTGCCCGCAAGACTCGGAGCCGGCGTGGCTTGCTAGGCCTTCGCCGTACGACTCTTTCATTCGCTACATCTTGCCGGATTCGATGCCGACGGCCCTGCCTGCCCCGCCAGTGTGGTGGTGCAAGCACGCTGCCTACGGCATCGGGTTGACGCTACGACACGTCACCCCCAAGTTGGGAACTGCGGCGCGCCAGACAGCGCTTCGATGTTTACGCAGGTTAACCCAACTTTCGCAGTTGCGGACATTTTTCGGCTTTTTTGTGATGATCTTCGTGCTTAAGTCTTGCGTTTTCATCGTTGGCATTTGAAAAAACGGCAGAGTGAAGACCAAGTACCTTCCTTTGGGGACGGAGATCTGGCACTCTGCGGTTGTCATGTTTCTGCGCAGCATCCACCGCAAAAAAGACGGCAAGGATCATCGCTACTTCAGCATCGTAGAAAACCATCGCCTCGCTTCCAACAAGACGGTGCAGCGAACCGTTGTCTATCTCGGCGAGATCAACGACGAACAGCAAGCGGCCTGGCGCAAGACGCTGTCGGTGTTCGATGAAGAGCAGCAAGAGTATGCCAACCTGAGTTTGTTTCCTGACGACCGCGAGATTCCCGTCGATGCCGTCGACAGTCTGCAGGTGAAAGTGAGCGGCCTCGAACTGCGGCGGCCTCGCGTTTTCGGGAGTTGCTGGTTGGCGTGCGAGTTGTGGCGGCAACTGGGCCTGCATGAGTTTTGGGACGCTCGCCTGGCGGGATCGCGAGAAGACGTGGCTTGGGAAAAAGTGTTGCAACTGCTGGTGGTGAATCGACTGCTGGATCCAGGCAGCGAGTTTCGCGTGCATCGGCAGTGGTATCTGAGCACGGCCATGGATGTACTGCTGGGAACGGATTTTGCTGTGGCCGAGAAGGATCGCTTGTATCGCTGTCTGGACCGGGTGCTGGAACATAAGCAGGAACTGTTTCTGTGGCTGCGCCAGAAGTGGGCCGATCTGTTTCACGCGGAATTCGAAGTGCTTCTCTACGACCTGACGAGCACGTACTTTGAAGGCGCGATGGAAGAGAACCCCAAGGCCAAGTACGGTCACAGTCGCGATCAACGGACGGACTGTTTACAGGTGGTGATTGCCTTGGTGATCACCACGGATGGTTTCCCGCTGGCCTACGAAGTGATGGATGGCAATACCAGTGATCGCGCCACGCTCCGCGGTTTTCTGGACAAGATCGAGAAGACTTATGGAAAAGCAAAACGGATGTGGGTGATGGACCGCGGCATTCCGAGCGAAGAGATTTTGCGGGAGATGCGGGATCCGGCACGCGAAATCTTCTATCTGGTCGGAACTCCGAAAGGCAAGATTCAACAGTACGAAAAGAAGTGGCTGGATCTGCCCTGGCAGAAGGTGCGAGAGTCGGTGGAGGTGAAACTGTTTGAGCAGGAAGGCGAACTCTATGTGTTGGCCAAGAGTGCAGGAAGACAAGCCAAAGAGACGGCCATGCGCCGCAAGCGTCTGGCCCGCTTATTCAGAAAGCTGCGGGCCATGCGCCGAAGCCTTCCTTCCCGCGACCAGTTGCTGATGCGCTTGGGTGCCGCGAAATCGGCAGCGGGCCGCGCTTTTCAGTTCGTGCACGTGCAAGTGCCCGGGGAAGACCAGGAGGTAACGCGGGAGACATTCCAGTTTCATGGGGACAAGAAAAAGCTCCAAGAAGCGGAATGGCGTGACGGACACTACTTGCTGCGCTCCAACCTGACCGCTGGAGATCCCAGCGTGCTGTGGGCGCGCTACGTGCAGCTGACGCAGATCGAATCGGTTTTTCGATCGCTCAAGAGCGACCTCGCCATACGCCCCATCTACCATCAATTGGAACATCGCGCCGACGCGCACATTCTGATCGCCTTTCTCGCCTACTGCTTGCAGATCACCCTCAAGCATCGCCTACTGCCGCACGCTCCGGGGTTGACGCCTACGGCGGTGCTCGAGAAGTTGGCAGAAATCCAAATGATCGACGTCTGGATTCCGACCGTCGATCAACGGTGGTTGATTCTGCCGCGCTACACCCAACCTTCCTCCGACACCAAGCTGCTCATCGAGAAGCTGCGACTGGAGTTGCCGAGCCAGCCGCCACCGCGCCTCACTGCGCAAAAAGAGAGTAACGAAATCGAGGTCGAGATCGCCCGTTAGTTGGCGCGTTTGTGGTGAAGACCTTTCGATAGCCTCAACTGATTCCAAAGCACTTAACCGGCCCAGAAGTGCCCAACTGCGAAAGATCGGTTAACTTTCGCTGCGTCAACAAAATTAGTCTCCGCTGGGTGACTGCAATATCGAACTGATGACGTTTGTTTGCGACAAAGCGCTGCCCATCGTCGATCACGTAAACGCGTTGAAGCGCAAGACCTTGCGGTGAACTGACAATTACGCAGCTTAATCGCAGTGGAATCAAGCGCAGTAGTGCAACAAGGCGGTTTGTCCAATGAGTAGTCCCCGCGTTCAAGCTAATTACCAGTCCAGTTTGCCTTTCGGAGAAGAAGCGAAGCCCGGCTTCCGCACCAAGACCGCGGCCACGCGGCTGACTCCGGACGAACTGGCCGAGATCGAAGCTGCCGCCGAAAGCGCGGGACAGGCTCTCTCCGAGTGGCTGCGTGGGACGGCTTTGTGCGCTGCGCGACGGCGGCCGATTGATCCCGCCGAACTGGTATTGGCCGAAGTCTGGGCGGTGCGTTATACGCTCTTGAATCTCTTCCATGCAGCCTCTCAAGCGGCATCGGAAGGCAGACAATTGTCGCCTGGTTCGGTCCTCACAATTCGCGACCAGGCAGACGCACGAAAGATTCAGCAGGCACGCAAACTTCTCGAAGAATTCTTTGCTCGCGAGGCTAAGCAAACGGGTGGTATGCCATGAGCGCCATGCCTTTGCCCAGAAACTTTTCGCTCTCAACTGCTCTGCTATGGGTAGGAGCGATGTTCTTTTTGCTACTGGCCGTGCGGACTGTGTTGCAGAACCGGTCCTCACATAAATGGTCGGATAGGGAGACGACCGAATGGGGCCGGCCTCGGCCAAGTTTGATCCAGAGATGGAGGATAAATATGGGCAGAATCCGATTCAGACTGCCGAGATTATCGCAGCGGCAGATGCTAGAGATCGCGCCGAAACCACCGGCGCCAGTGCCCGCGAATCCTCCCGCCGATCCGCTAAAGAAGCCTACCCAGCCGATGCTCGCGCTCTTTGGTTCGACGGTCAATGGTTCGACCATCGGTGCGCCCGAGACCAAACCCAAAGAGGCGTTCGCCTGGGAGAAAACCAAGGGAATCGAATGAGACACAAGTTGCCAGGAACACCACTTCACAATTGAGGAACGCTCGGTATGCTCACGATCTCGAAACCGCTGTCAGCCAGCCAGGCGCAGACCTACCATGCGCGCGAGTTTGCCTCGCAGGAACAGAACTACTGGAGCCGCGATCAGCAGGGTCACAGTGAGTGGCAAGGCAGACTTGCCGAGCAGTGGGGGTTGCAAGGTGGCGTTGGTTCCGAACACTTTGCACGACTGAGTGAAGGCCAACATCCGCACACCGAGGAGCAGCTTGTCCGGCATCAAGTTTCGAGAACCTATGAAGGCAAATTTGGCAGAGAGGTCACCAGCGCCGAGCATCGCGCCGGGTGGGACGCCACATTCTCTGCGCCGAAGTCGGTATCGCTTACCGCTCTCGTGGGCGGCGATGTTCGGGTGCGGGGAGCCCATCGGGAGAGTGTACGCGCGGCGCTTCAGGAGCTTGAGCGATACACGCAGGCGCGGATCGGCAATGTCCATGCCCCGGAGACGACCGGTAAATTCATCGCCGCGACTTTCGAGCACGACACCGCGCGGCCCGTCGATGGCTATGCGGCTCCGCAGCTTCATACCCATGCCGTGATCTTCAACATGACCGAGCGCGAGAACGGTCTCGAAAATGGGAAACAGATGCGAGCTTTGCAGCCACATGAGATGTTCGTGTCACAGCGCTACGCCACGGCCGTTTACCGATCCGAGTTGGCTCTGCGTCTAGAAAAGCTGGGCTACGAACTGGAGCGCGGCAAGCATGGACAGCCGGAAGTAAAAGGATACACGAAGGAATATCTGGAGGCTTCCAGTCCGCGACGGGAACAGATCAAAGATCATCTCCGGGAACAAGGAATCGACGGAGCAGCGGCAGCACAGATCGCGGCCCACCATACGCGCGACCGCAAGGAACTGCTGTCGCCTGGAGAAGTCTTGCAGCGCCACCGCGAGTTGGCCGCGCAGTACGGGCATCAGGCGGACCGCGTCGTCGCACAGGCACGCCAACATGGGCAATACCAGATCCAGGAGCCGGAGGTTCAGGCGAAGCAGGCTGTGGCATGGGCCCGCGATCATGTCTTCGAGCGATCGGCTGTGCAGGATCGCCGCGCGATCCTTGAAACAGCGCTGGTGCGAGGCATGGGAGAAACCACCCATTCCCAGGTCCGGCAGGAGTTCGAGCGCCGGACCGAGGCCGGGGAGTTCCGCGAAGTCTCCCATGTTGGTGCTGGCCGACAGTACACAACCGCCGTGTTGCTTGGTTCTATCGCGGTGTTGTTCGTCTGCTTGTTCGTATGGGTCAACAACTCTGTCAGTGATCCGCGAAGGCGCGGAGGCCGAGGGCTACAGGGTGGAAGGTTTCGCGCCCACATCCCGCGCGGCGCAGAAGCTCGGGGAAGCAGTCATGGAGACATCCACACTACAGAAGCATCTGGTACGTGGACAGCAGCCGGATACCGGCGAGAAACGGCTCTATGTGCTCGACGAATCCTCTCTGGCATCGACCAGACAGGTGCATGAGTTTGTGAACCGGCTCCATTCGAATGACCGTGTGTTGCTCGTCGGCGACCGGCGGCAACATGAGGCGGTTGAGGCCGGGAGGCCCTTCGCGCAGCTTCAGGATGCCGGTATGAAGACTGTCAAGCTCGAAGAGATTGTCCGACAGAAGGACCTGGAACTGAAGCAAGTTGTTGAGCAGCTTGCGCGGGGCGAAGTGCAGGAAGCAATCCAGAATCTTGACCGGCAGGGCCGAGTCCATGAGGTTCAAGGCCACGACGAGCGCATCGCCGCTATCGCGAAGGAGTACGCAGAATCGCCGGAGAACACGCTGGTGATTTCTACCGACAACCGCTCTCGTATGGGGATCAACGAGCGCGTCCATGCGGAATTGCAGCGCAGCGGTCTCGTCAGCAACGAGGAGCACAGCATCAGGACACTAGTGCCGCGCCAAGACCTCACCGGCGCGGACCGAACCTGGGCCGAGCGTTACGAGGTTGGCGATGTCCTGCGCTATTCGCGCGCATCGAAGGAGACCGGCATCGGGAAAGGCGCGTACGCACAGGTGAAGAGCATCGACGCGCCGAAAAACCGGCTGAGAGTCGAACTGCAGGACGGCACCCAGCGAATTTACGATCCGCGCCGACAGCAGGGCGTCTCAGTCTTTCGGGAGGAGATGCGGAAGTTTTCAGTGGGCGACCGCATCCAGTTCACCGCGCCGGCCAAGGAACTGAGACTTGCGAACCGAGAGTTGGGGACCATCGCGAGCATCGACGGAGACGGGCGGCTGCGCTTGAAGATGGACGGTGGTCGCGCCGTCGATCTCGATTCGCGTACGTATCGGCATCTCGATCATGGCTATGCCATGACCAGCCACTCCAGCCAGGGACAGACTGCCGACCGCGTCCTCATTCACGTGGACACCGAGTTGGGCGCTAAAGATCTGCTCAACAGCCGCATGGCCTATGTCTCGGTCTCGCGTGGACGCTATGACGCCCAGATTTATACGAATGACGCACAGACTCTCGGGCAAGAACTCAGCCGCGACGTGTCCCATTCTCCCGCGATTCAGCAAGAGCCAGTAGCGCACAAGTTAGAACCACAAACCACGCACACGAATCAGATCAGTCAGGGTTTCGGTCTTGGTCTGTGAGTTTTGCGATTGCGAAGTGACATTCCCCGGATATGTATGATCCGCCGCTGGACTGCAAGCGGGAATCCGGAAATGGTGGAAGCAGTCTGCAGATATGTATCCGGCCTGTGTGTGGAGCATTTGCTCCTGGCCACTATGGAATCTGCGCGCACCTTCCCTTTTAGCGTGAGCGATCTTTGCGATCTCATCCGGGGCCGGGTTTGGGGTGCGCCGTTTGACTGTTCTGCCATCTCCTTCCCTCGCTACGCAGACCTCGGTGGAAGCCGGGAAGACATCAACTAATTGGTTCGCCATGAAGTCGTGGGACCATTGGGAAAGATCGGACAAACCATTTTTCAAAACGGGAAGCTATTGGAACGACAAACGTTCAGCTACGACCAGTATGGGCACATGATCGACTGGATCACTTTCGACTCCGACGGAAAGCAGATAGGGCACACCCACGCCGAGAGAGACGAGGATGGCGAATTCAAAGAGAAGTGGACATCGGGAAAGATGGCGAATTAACGACTCTTCACACTTTTGATGTGAAAACGGGAGTGGAGAACTACAGAAACTTCGATCAATTTGGTCGGGTGATGCTCAACTGGATAGTAACGGGGGGAAAGCTGACCTCTTTCTGGGAAAAGCCCGATCCGTCCTCGCAGTATGGTGACAACTTCTGTCTTGGCTCAGCCTGAAATGGAGAGGGGGCGTTCTCCGTTAGTGTAGATTCCGCCCCTTTGAGGCGGGGATTTTCAAGGCATGGGGGTCTATCGTCCGATGACTCGTTCTGTGCAATGCACAGCGCGAGAGGATTGGCTCCCGCGCTGCTGAGCATCGGCTGGATGAGCCCCACCAGGTTATCCCTCAGCATAGTTGCATCCCTGCAGTGCCCGCTTCCGTTTCATCCGGTGAGGTCATTGTAGCTGCGGTGGAAGAGTGTGCAAACATCAAAGACGCTGTCTGCTGCCGGCGAAGTTGCCGCTGCCTACGAGCTTCTTCTAACTTGCGATCGCGAGCCGCGTGGATCTCGGCCTGTCGTCCGGCAAGCCGATCCTGCGGCGTCACATAGCCGAGGGCGCTGTGCAATCGAACCGTGTTGTAGCGATCCACGTAAGTCTGAATCAAGCGCCGTGCATCGTCCAGCGTCAGCGGAGTCAGAGGCCGGATACACTCCTGTTTGAGCGACTTATGCCAGCGTTCGATTTTTCCGTTCGATTGCGGGTAAAACGGCGATGTGCGCACGTGCGTCATACCCGAGACGCGAATGAACTCCTTGAAGTCCCGCGCGATGAACTGCGGTCCGTTGTCGGAGATGATCCGCGGCTTGGCCTCCGGGTACTTCTCCTTGGCTCGTTCCAGAATCCTCTCGATGTCCGCCTCCTTCATCGACTCGCGCAGATCCCAATGCACCAGAAAACGACTGCACCCATCCAGCACGCTGCATAAGTAATAGAACGTGCCCGACAGGTTGATATAGGAAACATCGACATGCCAGTGCTGGTGCGGCTCGAGCGGCTGTTCGAAGCCGGTGCCCTTGCGTGACGGCTTCGCTTTCCAGCGCGACAGCAGTCCTGCTGGTTGCAGCACGCGCCATACGCTCGCCGGACTCACGGCCACCACATCGTGATCTAACATCATGTACGTCAGCCGCCGATAACCTTCCAACGGATTCTTCAGATGAAAACTCACGATCGCTTCCTTCTCCCACGGCTCCAACCAGAAGTCCCGGGGCACCCAACCATTGTGCTCATTCACTCGTCCATAGCGCTGCCGCCAGTCGTAGAACTTACTCGCAGTTACGCCCAGCCACGCAATGAATCGGCCGACGCTGATCGCGCTCTTCTCCGACCAGCGCCGGACGAAATCCACCACCTGATCCCGCACATCGTGCGGCACCCAAGTCGCGGTCAGAGTTCCCCAAGGCTTTTTTTTAACGCGATGTGCTCCGCCATCAGCTCGGCCAGGACCTCATCCTTGGTCTGCACCTTCTTCTCCAAGAACTCAATCCGCTTCTGTTTCTCTTCTGCCTGGCGGCGAGGATGCTCCGTCGTTTGGAAAGCACCCGCTCCGTTCTCGAACAACTCCTTTTGCCAGCGGTAAAACACGGTGGGTTGCAGCCCCAGTTCCTCACACAGATCGGAAACCGGGACCTTGTCTAAAAGATGGCGCCGTAGAATGGCCACCTTCTCCTCAGCAGTGTAGTGCTTGCGCTCTTTGCTCATACGTTCGCTCCGCTATCTTAACGGACGAACGCTTTCTCCATTTCCAACTGAGGCGGGACACTTCACAGAAGGCGTTGGCAGCGACACTCTTGAAAACTACGCTTGCGGTCATGACGGCAAGTGTGAATTATCACGCATCCACTATGATTATCTCGATGCAGATTTGCGCAACCCGCAGAGCGCCGAATGGAGTGATTCCGATGGCAATCTGCGTTTCGCCGCGTACTACGATTATGACATTGACCTATTCCGCAACTGGACTTTTCGTCGGGTGTGGGTGTGGACGCCTGCCTTAGGCCAACGCAAACTGTACGAAACCGATTCTCGCAGCATCGTCTACTGGCGCAAGTAGGCCAATCATCTTCGCCTCGCCCCGTTCAGAGTGGTATGCCGGGTGACATCCTCATTTTCCTCTTCACGTTTTCGAAGCCACTTTCGCTTGTTAGGTGCTGTATGCTTCTGGCTGCAACCTCATGTCTAGACCTCGTCAGCGCGTTTTTGTCACCTTTGCCGTCGTAGTTGGCGCAGTGCTATTGGCCGCTTTTCCGCTCCGCCACGCATTCCGAAAAGTGCCAAATGGTGTTAGTAGGGCGGCGCAAGCGCCTGTTGCTGATGATGTGAGCCGTTTGAACTCGACCGCTATCCACGAGGTTTGGGATATTCCTAGCGAAGAATCAACAGCTCAATCCGCCTTACGCGAACTGCTAGAGCAGGCTGGCAGTTCCGGGATGCACGTCTCAATTGCAGGTGCCCGGCACAGTATGGGCGGCCAAACAATCTCCCCCGGCGGGATCAGGGTGAACATGCTTCCGCTGAAGTCGATGGAACTGGACGAAAAATCAGATTTGCTCCACGTCGATGCGGGTGCGTTGTGGGCAGATGTCATCCCGTACCTTGACCGCCATGGTCGATCTGTGGAAGTGATGCAGTCAGACAATTCGTTTACGGTCGGCGGCTCTCTCAGCGTCAACTGCCACGGATGGCAGTACGGTCGTCCTCCCATTGCATCAACCGTCGAGTCGTTCCATCTCATGAAGGCAGACGGCACGGTCGTGCAGTGCAGCAGAGCCGAAAATAAGGAACTGTTCTCGCTCGCCCTGGGCGGCTATGGACTGTTTGGAATCATTCTGGATGCTGACCTGCGCGTCGTAAGAAACGAAAGACTCCGGCTGGAGCAAGTGATTGCGCCGCTGGATTCGGCGATGGCGTCCTTCGAGCGGAAACTACGCCAGCGCGGGCCGCCGCGAATGTTTTACGCAAGGCTAAATATCACTCCTGACCGCATGTTCGATGATGTGCTTATCAACATGTTCTATCCGGAGCAAGGCGAAATCCCGAAGCTGACAGACCCGAAGCTGCTCGGACTGCGGCGGGCGATCTTTCGCGGATCGGTCGGTAGCGCCTTTGGCAAGGAAGTGCGCTGGGAAGCAGAGACGAAGATTGCGCCTCACCTGACCGGAACGGTGTTTTCGCGAAATCAGTTAATGGACGAATCGGCGGATTGGTATCTCGACCATTCCGAGGCGAGCACCGACATCCTGCACGAATACTTTCTGCCGAGGAACGGCGCACTGCCGTTCCTAGAACAAGCGAAGAAAATTATCCGCGCCCATCACGCCGACATACTCAACGTCACGGTTCGGGAGGTACAAGCCGACAACGATACGTTTCTGCGATACGCCGATCAGCCGATGATCGCGTTCGTCATGTTTTTCAGCCAGCGCCGGACGGCAACGGCAAACCTTGACATGGAGCAGATGACACGAGAACTGATCGACGCCGCGTCGCATTCGGGCGGTCGCTACTATCTGCCGTATCGCCTGCATGCCTCAGCCGACCAGTTTCGGACGGCATATCCGCAGAGTAACGAGTTCTTCCGGCTAAAGCACAAGTACGATCCAAAGAATCTGTTCGAGAACGAGTTCTACCTGAAATATGCGAACCCCTGAGAAAGTTGGTGCAAGATGGTAAAAGTCAGCGTCTTTTATCCCAACCGAGAAGGCACGAAGTTCGACATGACGTACTACCTCGATCAACACATAACGATGGTTCGACGCCTGCTCGGATCAGCCTTGAAGGGAGTGTCGGTCGAACATGGGATTTCGGGTGAGGCACCCGGATCGCCTGCCCCGTATGTCACAACGTGCCATCTTCTCTTTGACTCGGTTCAATCATTTCAAGCGAGCTTCGCTCCCTACGCGCAGGAGATCATGCAAGACATCCCGAAGTACACAAATTCCGAACCGCTCATTCAGATCGGCGAGGTCAACCTTTAGAAATGCGATGAACAGGTCACTGCAAGCCCCGGCACTTAGAGCCGCTGGGTTAAAGCATGCAGCGAGCTTCAAACGAAAGGCGTAGGGTTTTCAATCTCGAAGATTCCAAAAAGGAGCCGTAAGTCCGACACTCGCAAGCAGCGCCTCTGCCTCCTCCAGCGTGTGGCGTCTCCACTCTGGTTTCAGCTTGTCTTTGTACCAGCCGTGTGCAAGCTCCCAGCCTTGCTGGGGTGTGAGCGTCGCTCCGCTTGATGTTGCGGGTCTCGCACCAGCGATCTATGTGCTCTTCTGCACGGAAGATGAGCATCGTGCTTCAGGTGAACCCAATGTTGTCCCACCAATGGTGCGCGGGAATCGCGAAGTGAATGATCCCCTCGCTGCGCTTCAGCTTCCCGGCTGCGATCTCCAGCAGCATCGGCTCGCTACAGTCGCCGCAAGCCGCTCGGATGACGGCGTCCGCGCCCAGCGTCGCCGCAATGCCAAGAGCGTCCCAGATGCAGATGCCCCAGTACGTTTTTCCACAAGCTTCAACCCGGAAAGCTGACGGCACGGCGCAGAATGGATTCGCTGCCCAGATGTTGCCGTCGTTCGGAGCTAAGATCAGAACTTTGTCCGCTGCGAGCTGCCGCAAAGCCTGTTCCACTTCGGCTTGTGAACATCCCATGGCAGCCGCGATCTCAGGCGGTTGCGGCACTCGTCCAGTCTCCGCAGCCTCGCCGAATACGTGAAGGCGGACATCGCGAGCCAACGCGTCAGTTGCACCGAGTGGTTGAGTCATGGGTGACCACCGATGAAAATACAACCAGTGTAGGCTGCAAGGCGAAGCGGAGAACGTCGAGCCCGGATCATCCACGTCACGAATGGTGATGGTAACGTTCGGAGCGTGTAGAACTCTTTCAGACCAAGAATCGGCTATTCTCTTGGCATGATTACCAACGATGAGCGCATGCAACGAGAGTCCAGCCTGATCGCGACCATCCGAACGAAGCTTCCCGAATTCGCGAAAGCCTGTGCGGATGACACGGAACTGGTGTTGCTCCACCAAGACGCCTTTGCCGCCGACTACCAAGAGGACGAATACACGCTCCTCGGCATGGCGATCAAATACGCAGGTCTCCGTGGCAAGGAAGTGCGTGTGATCGGCGAGAACCGAAGCACACTCGGCGAAGAAGACAAAATCCAGTGAGTGCAATGTTTCTGCGATTAGGAACATGCCTTTTTTCGGCTTGCAGCGTTAAGATGCGAACAATGTTTGGAGGAATTCCCCTTCGGTGGACTGACCCGGCCGCGTGGCCTTGGATGGTGTACGTGTGGTTGGCGTTCATCCTCGCCGGGTGGTCGGTTCCAGCTTGGCGTTGGCTTCAGCGAAAGAGAGCGGCTGGTTGGCCCGTAGCCGATGGGCGCATCGAGTCAGTCGAGGTAGACAAGCCAAGCTTTTCGTTTACAACCAAGCGTGGTTATTACGTCGCGGAACTCAGATACTCCTATTCCGTCGCGGGAACTCTGAATGCAGGGCGCTACAAGCGCGACTTTCCAACTGAACAGGAAGCTGACGAGTTCGTGCGCGATCTCCAAGGCAAGGCGGTGGTAGTCCACTACGACCCCGACAAACCCTCCAGTTCGGCTTTGCTTGTGCCGGATATAGATGGTGTCCTGCAAAATCGTCCGCCTGCTCCGGTTCCTGACTTTCCCTCTGCGGCGGACTCGATTCCAGATTGGATCAAACCCTTCCTTTGGTTCTTCGTTTGCTTTTCTGCGGTCGGACTTGTCGTCAGCCTATGGGTGCATCTCGGAGCCGTGATGGGAAGGCGCGTGGCACCGGGCGCTTTCTTTGTGATGCTGCACGTCGGAATCTTCGTCGTTTGGATTCCGGCAGTGCTGGTAGCACAGCGCCTCGTCGGAAGCACCAATCGCAAAGATTTCTGGAAGGTCGTTCTAAAGGGTTCACCGGACTGGATGCGGTATATGGTGTACGGATTTTTTGGCTACGCTTTGTTGAATTTCCTTTTCTTCATGACGAAGGCTCCAAGTGGAGGCGGCGGAAATCCGCCAGCGGTAGTCTGGAGAGGATTCTCAGGGCATTGGATGGCGTTCTACTCTGCCGCGCTTGCTGTTCTATATTCCGCAGCTCGCACTGCCGATACCGCCCTACGCTGCACCAATGGACACTTGGCGTCACCCGACGCGATCTACTGCACCCGGTGCGGTCAACCCATACTGCGAGTTCGTTAGAATCGGAGGTAGCATGGCGGCAACCCCACGACTCACGCCCGAACAGATCACTCAATTTTCAGGACTCGCGTCCCAATACATCACGACACAGCGTGACAAGTACGCCCCACGAGGCGTCTCCTTGTCGGCAGAACAGAGGGCTGCGGTCGCAGGATTCTTCTCGCCACGACTTCTAGGGGACACTCGTGTGCTTGCGCTACAAGGGGAACGAGTCGCCAACCCCGACTTCTACCCGACGCTCAAAGGCTTTTAGCCGCTTCGCCTGGTCCATTTTCAAAAATTACGATTGAAAACAGTAACTGCGCAAACTGGAGCGGACGATTGCCTCAAGGCGGGTAAACATCTTCCTATATTCCCCCGGACCGGCGCAGCGAGCGATAATGGCAGCCATGCGTTTCCGCAATTGGCCGGGCGTTCTAGCGATCTTTTTATTCGCACCGTTTTTGATATTCGCGCAGGCAACGGCCGATCGAATGGTGCCGATTACTTCCGCCGTGCGCGCCGGGCAGTTCGACAAGGCTCTACAGCTTCTGCAGACGGAGCTGGAGCAAAGTCCGAGCAACCCGCAGCTGTGGACCTTGAAAGGCATAGCGCTTTCGGGTGAGGGAGACAGAAAGAATGCCTTAGGAGCATTCCGGCAAGCGCTGGGAATTTCACCAGATTACCTGCCAGCCTTGGAAGGAGCGGCGCAAATCGAATATGAGAGCGGAGGCAAAGATGCGGTCGCGTTGTTGCGACATGTTCTGCAGTTGCAGCCCAAGGATGCGACCAGTCACGCGATGCTGGCGGTGCTCGCCTACCGCCGCGGAGATTGCCCGAATGCAATTCTGCACTTCGAGCAAAGTGATTCACTGCTCGATGCCCAACCCCGAGCGTTGCAGGAGTATGGAGTCTGTCTCGTGCGAACGAAAGAGATCGATAGAGCGGTCACGGTCTTTCAACGCGCACTGGTTCAATCAAACTACGATGCTGGGGTCCGCTATCAGCTGGCTTCCGTCCAAATGATGGCGCAGCAGCCCAAAGACTCGATCGAAACTCTGCATCCGCTACTGCAAGAAAGCAAACCCAGTTCGGACGTCCTCGAGCTTGCTTCATCGGCGTACGAAGCCACAGGGAACACTCCAGAAGCGGTACGCGTTCTTCGGCAGGCGATCCTGACCGACCCGCACAACGTCGATCTTTATCTCGACTTCACAAACATTTCTATCGACCATCAGTCCTACCAGGTGGGCGTGGATATGATCAACGCTGGACTCCAGGCCGAACCGAGAGCGGCACGGCTATACCTGGCGCGGGGTATCCTCTACGTGCAGCTTGCGCAGTTTGATAAAGCCGAAGCCGATTTCGCCCGGGCGGACACCATTGACCCGGAGCATTCCATCGGCTCGGCTGCGGAGGGACTAGCCGCCGTGCAGAAGAACGATCCCGAACACGCTCTGGCGACCGTCCGCGCGAAATTGTCCGAAAAACCCGATGACCCATTTCTCCTCTATTTGCAGGCGGACATCCTGATGCAAAAGGGTCCCGAGCCCGGCAGCGCGGAGTTTAGCGAGGCCATGGACTCCGCTCGGAAGGCAGTTTCGCTTCGCCCTTCTTTGACGGCCGCCCGCGACCTTCTGGCAAAGCTCTATTTACAGGCAGGACAGAACGTAGCTTCCGTCGAGGAGAGCCGCAAGGTTTTGGCCATCGACCCAAAGGATCAGACCGCACTTTATCACCTGATTCAGGCGTTGCGAAAAAGCGGACAGGCAAAAGACGAAATTCCGGACCTGCTCAAGCGACTGGCCCAACTACGTATGGAAAGCACCAGGCAAGAAGCCGAACACAACCGTTACAAGCTCGTGGAGGAGAAATCTCCCGCCTTCCAGGAGCAACAGCATTGAACTCCACACGCCGAGATTTTGTGCGACTTTCTCTTGGTTCAGCGGCCTTTGCGGCCACGCCACGCCTCTTGGCTCAGGGGGTTGCGGCCCGCACCGTCCCGCCTGTCCCCCGACCGCCAGCGTCGGGACGTCCTTTCTACGCTCATTTTGTGGACGTGGCGTCGGCTGCAGGGTTGCGAGCTCCCGTGATCTACGGCGAGGTGGGAAGCAAGAAATACATTCTCGAAGCTACCGGTTGCGGGTGTGCCTTTATCGATTACGACAACGATGGATGGATCGACATCTTCTTATTGTCAGGCACGCTTCTAACCGGCGATCCGCCGGGTGCTACGAATCGCCTCTATAAAAACAATCGCGATGGCACCTTCACCGATGTCACCGAGAAGGCTGGTTTGCACGCCGCGGGTTGGGCTTCCGGCGTATGTATCGGGGACTATAACAATGACGGATTCGATGACATCTTTTGCACCTACTTCGGACAGAATCGTCTTTATCGCAACAACGGCAATGGAACGTTTACCGACGTGACCAAGTCCGCCGGACTGTGGAACGATCAGCCCCGCTGGGGAGCGGGTTGCAGTTTTCTGGACTACAACCGGGATGGCCACCTTGATCTCTTCGTCTCCAACTACGTGCGCTTCTCGTTTGAGCATGCACCGGTGCCGGGCGAGAATGTGAATTGCAACTGGAAAGGCGTGCCCGTGGAATGTGGGCCTCGCGGTTTGCCCACGGGTAGACATTCTTTGTACCGCAACAACGGCGATGGTACGTTCACCGACGTAAGCCAACAGGCGGGGATCGCAAGCGCAACAGAATCCTATGGCATGACCGTGATCGCCGCCGACCTCGATGAGGACGGTTGGACGGATATTTACGTTGCCTGCGATTCCACTCCGAGTCTGCTGTTCATGAATAATCATGACGGAACCTTTCGCGAGGAAGGCGTGCTCCGCGGAGTAGCGCTCAGCGACGACGGCATGGAACAGGCAGGCATGGGCGTCGGGGTGGGTGACTACAATCTCGACGGCCACCTGGATTTGTTCAAAACACACTTTGCCGACGACGCCAACGGTCTCTATCGCAACGACGGGAAGGGAAATTTCGATGACGTCACCCGTCCATCGCGTCTCGCCGTCGAAACCCGTTACATTTGCTGGGGAGCGGGCATCGTCGATCTGGATAACGATGGCTATCCTGATCTGTTCATGGTCACAGGCAGTGTTTATCCCGAAGTGGAACGCAAGCTGCCGCAATATGCGAACAAAACACCCCGAGCCGTGTTTCGGAATCTGGGCAACGGGACGTTCGAAGAATTGGGCGAAGAGGCTGGTCCCGGCGTAACGGCTGCCCACTGCAGCCGCGGTTGCGCCTTTGGCGATTTCGACAACGACGGAGATATCGACATTCTCATCTTGAATATGAATGAGCCCCCGTCGCTTTTGCGCAATGACATGAAGCAGAAGCAGAACTGGGTCAAGATCAAGCTCGAGGGAGTCAAATCAAACCGGAGCGCGATCGGAGCGAGAGTATTGGCTCACTACGACGGCAAAGTGCAAGCACAGGCTGTACTCAGCCAATCGAGCTTTTATTCCTGTAACGATTCCCGTCTGCACTTTGGGCTGGGGAAATCCAATTTGGTCGACCTCGACATTTACTGGCCCAACGGCCTGCACGAACGATATCAGCACCTTGCCGCGAACCAACTCGTTACCCTAAGAGAGGGTTCGGGAATCGTAAGCAACCGGGGCTGGAGCCCAGGATAGGTATCGCTGCTCTTCAAGACTTCAACACCGGGTATGTGCTGTAGCTTTCCTTATCGATGTTCATGAACGGACGCATGGTCACGCTGCTTCCGTCGGACAAACTTGCCACCCAATCCCCCATGGCGTTATTCGTCGGCTTGGCTCGTAACAATGCGCTCCTCTCGAAGCTGGGCTGAGAATCGGCAAGGGCAAAAAGCACCAGCGGGCCGTGCATTAAAGCCACTAAGTTCGGATGATTCGCATCCACAGGGTCCAACCGTAGGGGCATGGGCAATTCAAGTTCAACGCGGTCGCCATCCTTCCAAGTGCGCCGGATGGCGGCAAAGGTGCCTGGCTGCGGCATTTCCGAAACACGCCTGCCATTGACGGACAAAACAGGCTCCGACGAAACCCAACTTGGAATGCGGACATAGATTGTGTAGTCCTTGGGTTGCGATCCCGAGACTTGGATCTCGATTTGGCTGTCGAAAGGATATTTGGTTGCCTGCGTCAGCCCGTAGTTTCCGCTTCCTTCACTCCACCGGAGTTTGGATGGGGCGTACAGATTCACATAGACACCATCCGCCGAGCGCAGATATGTGCTGATGTGATAGTCCCCCGCCAGCTGCGGGAAAGTTCCCGAGCAGCATGGCCATTTCTGTCCGTACCACACCTTCTTGCCGGTAGTAGCATAGTCGGAGTAGTAGAACGAAGTGCCATCTGCCTGAACCGGCCAGGCTCCGAGGATTGTGTTATAAAGCACTCGCTCCATGCTGTCACCGTAGTGAGCGTCTTTGGTGACGAGAAGCAGGTAACGAGTGATTTTGAAATGTCCGTAGGCGCCGCATGGCGTTTCAAAACTCGCATGAGTCTGCGACAGGCTGTCGCCCAGTTGGCCGCGCTGCGGTTCTCCGAACGCCTCGTCCGGGCCCCAGCCGCCAGTGGCGAAGCTCTGGGTTTTCAGAAGCATCTCGAAGCCGTTCTTGGCAGCTCGTAGATGTTTCTCGCTTCCGAGGGTAATATACGCCTGCATCGCCGAACTGAAGGCATTTACGTGACTGTACGCGTGTTCGAAAGGCAACACATTGTAGCCCTCGGCAAGCGGATTGAAATAAGTGTCATCCTCGAGATACTGCTTGGCCATCTCGCGATAGAACGTCTTTCCGCTTCGCTGATAGGCGAGGAAAAGATTCTCGGGCAAAGTATAGGTCTCATCCCATGTGTAGGACGTATCCTTGTGCGGGCGGGCACGTTGTTCTTGACGTGAGAGCGCTTTCTCTGGAAGGTAGGCCCTTATCGCTCGGGTCAGTTTTTCGTGGACATCCATGGCCAGGGGATCATGTGCGAATTCGTGAGCATCAATCAGACCGATGGAGAGCTTGTCGTAGGTGTATGCCGGGAGACGATAATCAACGAAGAACTTGGCCTTGGGATCGAGCGTTTCGGCGTACCCCTTGACCAGGCGATTGATCTTGGCTCGCGTAGGCTCGGATCCTGAAACCGCATAAGCGCGTGCCAGCGCCGAAACATATTGCCCGAAACTGTGCCCGGGGATAAAGCCGTGAAAATCATTTCGCACAAGGCTGAAGCCTGTGAGGTCGTACCAACCCCCCATGTCTTTTCCGGGAGCGGGCAAACCTGCGACCTGACGAAAGACTTTGAGCAGGCGATCGTCGTCAAGATTCAGAAAACGGGCGTGATTCTCATCGAACTGCCGGCGCATTGGGCCTTCGAGCAGTTCTACCTCAGAATAAGCAAAAGTCGTAAGCGGAGTGTGGATCGCAACCCGGCCAGGATCAGTTGCGGCCCACGCCGGAAGGACGCGAACAGCGTATGTTGCAGCCGTGCTAGCGATGGCGGCCTCAAGGAAGGTGCGACGGCTGACGGGGGAACTCATTCGGCTTCTCCGGTGCGACGAGGGCTTGGGAGCAAACGTTTACTATCCATAATGTCACCCTGTCGCGTGGTTTTTGTCAATCGTTTTTGCCTCTCCCCCACAATCTCCTCGCAGGAGCTCCTCAATTTCCATTATCTCGCCGGGCAAAAGACGAAATTCCGCCGCTCCGATTATGCCAGCGACCTGTTTCGCACTGCGAAATCCCACGATGGCCCCGGTGACTGCCGGATGATTCAACGTCCAAGCGATGGCCACTTCTCCAGGAGTACGCCCGTGCCGGTTCCCAATTTCGCGTAGATGTTCGACCAGTTTCAGATTCCGGCTGAGCAGCGGCTTCTGGAAGTTGGGCAGATTCCTGCGCCAATCCTCGCTCGCGAAGTTCGCGACCCGCTCAACGGTCATCTCCCCGGTAAGGAGGCCGGCGGACATTGGCGAATACACGATGACTCCAATGTTGTGGTGTGAGGCGAAAGGAAGGATCTCTGCTTCAATCGCCCGGGTAACCATGGAGTATGGCGGCTGCAGCGATGTAATGGGAGCTATGTTTTGTGCCCGTTTCATCTGCGAAACGCTGAAGTTTGACACTCCGATCCAACGGACTTTCCCCTCTTCCCGCAGGCGCGCTAGTTCCGTCCAGCCTTCTTCGATGTCCTCGTCTGGCTCGGGCCAGTGAATCTGGTAGAGATCGATGACATCGGTTTGCAATCGACGCAAACTGGATTCGCACTCGTGTCGGATCGATGAGGCCTTCAGGCACGGTCCGATCTTGCCCTTGGCGTCCCAAACCCGCTCGCACTTCGTGAACACATATGGTCGGGGAGTTCTTCCCTTGAGCGCTCGGGCGATCACTTCTTCGGAATGGCCGAGTCCGTAGAGAGCGGCCGTATCGATCCAGTTAAGGCCGTCATCCAAGGCGGCGTGAATGGCCGGGATGGAGTCGCTTTCGTTCTGCGGTCCCATGCTTCCGTTCCAGCCGCCTCCGCCAATGGCCCAAGCTCCAATTCCAATTGGGGTTATCCGGAGATCGCTATTTCCAAGTTGTCGATTTTCCATTCCCATTCCCTACATGACGCGCCAAGAGACGGCTAGTTCAGCGGAACCAGGACAACCTACACCTTTTCACATATGAATTCCAATATTTGCGTAATCGATTTCTCAATGCGGCACCAGGATTCAAAAAGGTCTTGACAGCATATCCAAGAGGGCGATATAACACTTTCCCATTAGCAGAGAAAGCGTTTACCCAGTCGTAAACTAATCGCTCCAAGCGGAGGGGTTTCATGTTGTCGAGAACCAAACGTCGCATTGGCCACGGACTTTTTTTTCTGCTGTTCACTTCTCTCGCCTGCTACGGGCAGTACAGCGGCAATGTTCAAGGCGTCGTCACCGATCCCTCCGGGGCGGCCATCACCAACGCAACAGTCCATCTCAGCAACGTAGACACGGGCATCGAACAGAACACGACTACCAGCACTGCAGGTACCTACCGTTTCAGCAGTCTCCAGCCCGGCAACTACGTGTTGTCGGTCGAAGCCGCCAACTTCAGGAAAGTGGAGTCGAAGTTCACGCTCAGCAGCTCTCAAACCAAAGGCATCAATCTCACTCTCCCGTTGGCGTCGACACAGCAATCCATCACGGTCGAAGTTACCCCGCCTGCTGTTGACACTGACGATAGCCGGTTGGAGACGACGCTCTCTTCGACCACGGTCCGTGATCTCCCTGAAGCGAATCGCAACCTTTGGGATGTTCTGGCCGTGGCGCCCGGCGTGGTGGGAACTGGCACACGCGCCGCAGGAGAATCGCCGGGTGGCTTTGCCGACAACTTCGGGACTCAGACTCCGCAGATTAGCGCCAACGGACGCAGCTATACGGGCAATCTGGTTATGGTTGACGGCATGAATGTGACCAGTCCGGTGCAAAACGGCAACATCATCCTCGCCCCGATCCCGGATGCGGTGCAGGAAGCTTCGCTACAGACGAACTCCTGGGATGGCGAAGACAACCTGGGAAGCTCGATCCTGATTCAGGTGACTACCAAGTCCGGAACCAACAAATTTCACGGCACCGGTAGCTTGTTTTTTACAAACCAGGATCTAGAGGCAACCCCCGACTTCGGATCGGCAGGTTCGTACCTACCCTTCGCCCGCAAAGACCTAGTAGGTACTCTGGGTGGACCCATCCGGAAAGACAAGACATTCTTCTTCGCCGATTTCGAAAAGTTGTGGTCGACAACTTCCGCTTCGACGAGCACGGCTGGAGGCCTACAGACCTTCGAGGATCCTGCATTTGTTACGTGGGCAACGCAAAACTTCCCCAACAATATTGGCACCCAGGTTCTCACCGGATGGCAGCCGAAATACATGGTTCCCAACGGCACGGTGATCGACGCCCAAACCGCGTTCGGAGCCAATAATTGCGGTCCGGGATCCCCCACCGGCATTCCCTGCACCCTCAACGTGATCGACGAAGGAACTTTCGCGGCCAGCCCTTACTACAACGCGCTGCAATACAACTTCCGTCTCGATCAATACTTCACCCAAAACGACCGCCTCTACCTGAGCTATTACAACGATTCTTTTGATCAGCAACAGCTTTCTCCTAGAGTGGGTCTGCAAGCTCTCGATATCATGAGAAACCGCTACGGGCAGATTGACTTCACCCACACTTTCAATTCGAAGTTGTTGTGGGAATCAAGTTTCGCCTTCGCCAGCGTGGGCGGTGCCAACGGACAAGATGCCAACCTTAAGGTGCCGGCCATCAGCGTGAACGGCGTGAGTGAGGGATTCAACGTCGCCGGCGGATTTGGACCCGGAGAATATCGCGGCCCGATGTATAACTGGCGTTCCGTGTTGAGCTGGGTTCACGGTCCGCACACCTTGAAGTTTGGCTATGATGGAGCCAAAGGGATTGAACACGGCGATTTCACTCCCGACTATGTGCGCCCCAGCTTTGTGTTCGATAACCTTTTGACTCTGGTGCAAGACAGTCCATATAGCGAAGGCATGAACTACAATCCGCTGACCGGCGGTCCTGCGAACGTGGCTTTTGGCGGCCAGACCATTCCATTCGGCTTCTTCGTTCAGGATGATTGGAAAGCAAAGCCGAATCTTTCCTTCACACTCTCTTTGCGATACGACGACTTTACCAATCACACTCCCTGGGGAAACAGCGGCTTCCAATTTAGCGCTCTCAATTTGGCAACCGCGGGGACTTTCAATGAGCAGGTGCAGTACGCTACTGTCGGAGTAGTGCCCAAGGTATTTGCCAATGATATGAAGAATCTCTTCAGCCCGCGCATCGGTTTTGCGTGGGATCCGACCAAGCACGGCGACTGGGTTGTTCGTGGTGGAGTTGGCGTGTACCACGACTGGGTGGTGATGGGCCAAAGTGTCGACCAAACCCGCCTGAATCCTCCCGGTGTTCTCAGTCAGACCTTCTACACCGGAGGCTCGGGTATTCAACCGATTTTCGCTCTCGCGCCCTCCGGCACGTATCCTTTCAACTTCCCTGTTCCGATCATTCCTGCGGGAACGCTGAATCCGGCCGGAGGCGTGACCGGAACCACGCCCAACATTGATTCTCTTGACCGCAACTTAGTCTCACCCATGGCTGTCAACTATGTCATTGGCTTCGAGCACCAATTGCCATTCAGGTTGGTGGCGGGCGCCAGCTACTCCGGTTCGAAGAGCTACAACGGTCTCACGGGTTCCGACGTCAACCGCTACCCCGGGGGCGCGGTAATCACTGGCGGCAATGAAACGATTAACCGCCTAAACCCATACTTCGGCGTCATCGACTACGTGACCAACTCGAATCGGGCCAACTACAACGCGATGATTCTGTCTCTTCGCGGGAGAGCAGGGGCACGCGGCAATTTCCAAGCCTCGTACACCCTTTCCCATGCCAAGGACTTCCCCGAGGCGGGCACGCGCTTTGACCAGGACACCGATCCCGCTACCGGAGTTGGCTACAGCTTCCCCGACCAGAACAACTATTTCGGCTATTACGGGGACGCAAACTATGATGTGCGTCAGCGGTTCTCGTTCTCGGGAGCATACACAATACCCGGGTTTCAGGATGGTGTCGCGAAAGTCTTGACTTCCGGTTGGGAACTATCCAGCATCATCGCCGTCCAGACCGGAACGCCATTCTGGGTCTACAACACCAACGCACCCACTGCCCCGGTTAATCCCGGCGACTACAACCTCGACGGCAATAACTGGGATGTGCCGGATACACCCACCACCAACTACACCGGCTCGCACAGCCGTTCCAGTTACATCAACGGAATTTTCAACGCCGGAGATTTCCCGGTTCCTGCTGCAGGCACCGAAGGCAATGAACCGCGCAACATCTACCGTAATCCCGGTTATTTCCAAGTAGATGCCAGCTTGCTCAAAAATAATCACCTTCCGTGGCTGGGCGATCAAGGAAATCTACAGTTCCGTTTTGATTTCCTCAATCTGTTCAACCACGGCAACCTTGGCCCGGTGGATGACGACATGGCCGACGGGCAATTCGGCCAGGTTCATACTGCGCTCGCCGGTAGGGCCTTGCAGCTGGGACTCCGAGTTGCATTCTGATGTTCGAATTGTGTGAACCGGCGAGCCGAGGCCCAACCCCGGCTCGCTGGTTTGTTAATTGCCTAATCCCCTAACATTGTTTGGGAATTGCTGTTTCGCAGACAAATGCTGGTCGCTTCCTTAAACTTCGACGGAGTCATTGTGACGGAGTCATCGTTCCGGCACGCGTGGTCTGGGTTAGGTTAGACTCACAGTAAGAAGACATGAAAGAGTTTTCCGCTTCCAGACGGCGTTTTCTGCAACAGGCGTCCAATGCAGGTATAGCTTGTTCCACAGCAGCTCTGCTCGGGCGTAATCTTTTTGCCTCCGCGAGTTCGAGCCAACCCAAGTCCGCCCCAAGCACTCCGGCCCGCGTATATGTTGATTCCCGGCGCACAATCTCCTCCATCGACCGCAACCTCTGGGGCTCGTTTCTGGAGCATCTGGGACGCGCCGTCTACGGTGGTATTTACGACACGGGTTCAAAGCTCTCCGATGCCAACGGATTTCGCAAAGACGTGCTCGACCAAATTCGCCAGCTCGGTGTGCCGATCATTCGCTATCCGGGAGGGAATTTCGTCTCCGGCTACAACTGGCTCGATGGAGTCGGCCCGAAACAAAGCCGTCCGCGCGTGCTCGACAAGGCATGGAACACGATCGAATCCAATCAATTCGGCACCGACGAGTTTATGGCTTGGTGCAAAGCCGCCGGCACTGAGCCGCTCATGGGATTGAATCTAGGCACGGGTACGCCAGAGGAAGCCGCTGCCCTCGTCGAGTACTGCAACGTGGAAAAGGGAACGCGCTGGAGCGACTTGCGCAGGAAGAATGGTATCACCGACGCTTACAAGGTGAAGCACTGGTGTCTCGGCAACGAAATGGATGGTCCCTGGCAGATCGGCCACATGACCGCCGCGGAATACGGCATGAAGGCTGCAGATGCCGCGCGCCAAATGCGTGACGTCGATCCCTCGCTAAAGCTGATCGCCTGCGGATCGAGCGGTCCGTTCATGCCCACCTACCTTGAATGGGACCGCGAAGTACTCGAGCACTGCTACGACTATGTCGACGGACTATCCCTCCACCGCTATTTTGGTAACAACGAACGTGATACGGGTGGTGACACTTCGAAATATCTAGCCATGAATTTGAGCATGGAACGCCAGATTGCCGAAACGGTAGCCGTTTGCGACATGGTGCGCGGACATAAAAGGTCGCCCAAGAAGCTTTGGCTATCGTTCGATGAATGGAACGTCTGGTATCGCACCACGAGCGGGGATGCGGTTAACGGTCATAGACAAGAAGCGCCGCATTTGCTGGAGGAAGTCTATAACCTGGAAGACGCGCTTCTGATCGGTGGACTCGTCAATTCGCTTCTACGCAACGCTGACCGTGTGAAACTCGCGTGCCTCGCCCAGTTGGTCAATGTGATTGCTCCGATCGTGACCGACGCAAACGGCATTCTCCTGCAGACGATCTACTACCCGTATAGCTGGGCCCTGAAATTCGCGAAAGGCGCGGTGCTCGATCTGCTCGTGGAATCTTCTACCTACGAAGTCGCTGGCATGGGTCCGGTGGCGCATCTGGATGTCGCCGGTGCGCTCGACCACGATGCCGGTACGCTCTCGCTTTTCATTTTGAACCGCGACTTGTCGGAGGCCCATGACGTTGAAATCGTGTGGGAGGATACTGCTCCCGCTCGAGTGAGTTCATCGTCGCTACTGACCGGCGAGGACCTGAAGGCCTCAAACAGTTTTGCTGCGCCGCGACAAATTGTTCCGCAGCCCTTTACCACTCCTGATGCGCAGACCGGTCGAACAAAATTTGAGGTCCCGGCTCGCTCCTACGTTGCGATTCAATGGTTGCTCTAAGAGATCAGGTATAAGTCAGGGCGGAGGAGAACGGAGGTATTTCGCCCCGATAATCTCGCAACCTTGGCAATGTCACTAGCGTTCTTCGCGAACAGGATCTGCACAGCAACTCCCAGCCGCGTCGAGGCCAACTGAGCCGCGGCAGCTTGCTTGCGCTGGTAATCGCTTTCGTTGGTGAACAGCGTGACGACAAAACAGAACCGCTTCATGTCCTCCTCGATTCAACCGCAGCCCATCTTCGCCCGGGTGTTCGGCACGCCTGAATCCGGTTTCCTTACCGTGAGGAGAAACTGTACACGGTGACAGTGTGGTAGCGCTCACCGGGCTTCATCTCGGTGGTCGGAAAGTCGGGGTTATTCGGCGAGTCGGGGAAGTGTTGCGTTTCCAGGCAGAGCCCCGCATGCGGCTGATATGGCTTGCCTCCCTTGCCTTGGATGGAGCCGTCCAAAAAGTTTCCGCTATAGAACTGGATTCCCGGCTGATCGGTCAATACTTTCAGCACCCGCCCGCTGGTGGGATCGTAGAGCTCGGCGGCCTCCGCGAGTTTTCCGCTGTGGGCGTCGAGCACCCAGTTGTGGTCATAACCGCGTCCGAGACGGAGCTGTGGATCGTTAGCATTGATCCGTGCCCCGACCGCCGCCGGCTTGAGAAAATCAAAGGGAGTTGATGCCACCGACTTTCGCTCGCCGGTCGGAATCAGTCCAGCATCGACCGGAGTGAAGCGGGAGGCATGCAAAGTGAGTTCGTGTCTCAAAATGTCGCCTTGTCCGGCGAGATTGAAATAAGAGTGATTGGTCAAATTGACCACCGTATCTTTGTCCGTCGTAGCCCAATACTCAATCCGCAAATCCCCCTTTTCCAAGGTGTACCGCACTGTCGCCGCAAGGTTGCCCGGATAGCCGGCCTCGCCGTCTTTGCTTAAATAGCTCAGTTCCACTCCGTTCGCGACTGGTTTTGCTTTCCAGACGACATTGTTGAAGCCATGCGGGCCGCCGTGCAGACTGTTCTCGCCATTGTTCAGAGGCAGAGAATATTTCCGTCCGTCGAGGATGAAGCTGCCGTGCGCAATTCGATTCGCGTAACGGCCGATGAGCGCCCCAAAGTACGCGTCCGAAGGGCCGTTAAAATTGGCCACATAACCATCGAGATCATCGAAGCCAAGTACCACATCCGCCGACTTGCCGTTCCGGTCGGGAGCTTTGAGGGAAACTACAATCCCGCCGTAGGTTGCGACTCGAGCCTCAAAGGCGCCGTCGGTCAGCGTATAAATCTCCACCGGGGTTCCGTCCGACATCGTTCCAAATGATTGACTCGCCACTTTTGTCTTGGCCTCCGCGCTCATGCCGAACACCGCCAACCATAACCCGGCGATCGCGAGCGTTCGTAGAACGTTCTGAACGTTCATGAGTTCCGCACTTCCTCCTCGATTCGATTGCCCCTCATCACTGACCCTGCCACCGCGATTAACTTGGGCAGAATTCTTCCCAGATCATCACCATTCGGCTGGCCGAGAGTGAAGTACAACTTGCTATATGAAGGATACAAATCATCGTAGGTGCGTTCTTCCGATTCGTTGGGCGTGAAGGTGCGGTGCGGAGGGCAAATCTTGTCCTGAGCCTCCTCAATAGTCCGAAAAGTCCCGGCCGCCAGAAAAGCGAAAATCGCAGATCCAAGGCTGACGACGCTCTTACTAGGAACGAGCACCGGTCGACCCAATACGTTGGCATATACCTGGTTTAGCACATCATTCTTCTGTGGAATTCCTCCGGCGTTAATCACACGCCGGATGGCGATTCCATGGCCGGCCATTCGGTCGAGGATCACACGTGTATGAAAAGCTGTCCCTTCGATCGCTGCGAAGAGTTCGTCCTGGGCGGTGCTTTGCAAGTTCCATCCCAGAGTCACGCCGCGCAGGTTGGGGTTGACGAGCACGGTGCGGTCGCCGTTGTCCCACGTCATCCGCAATAAGCCAGTCTGTCCGGCCCGGTAGTTCTCCAGACCGGCGCTCAATGTCTTTACATCCGTGCCGGCACGGGTAGCGATGGCGCTGAATATGTCTCCCACGGCAGAAAGGCCGGCTTCGATCCCGGTGCGCTGCGGGTGGACGCTGCCCTGCACGACGCCGCAAACGCCGGGCACGAGATTCGCCGAGGGGGTGATCCCGATGATGCATGTCGACGTGCCAACGACGTTTACCATGTCGTCGGTCCGGCAACCGGCCCCGATGGCATCCCAATGCGCGTCGAAAGCCCCCACCGGGATCGGGATCCCTGCCTTAAGCCCCAGTTCTTCCGCCCAGAATCTCGAGAGCGTGCCAGCGATCTGATCGGACGTGGCATATTCGCCGTCCAGTTTGTCGCGTATGCCTCGCAAGAGGGGATCCACCTTTACCAGAAAGCTCTCCGGCGGAAGGCCTCCCAGTTGTCGATTCCACAGCCACTTGTGGCCCATGGCGCAAATGCTGCGCTTCACTTTTTTGGGATCCGTGATGCCAGAGAGCGTGGCCGCGACCATGTCGCAATGCTCGAAGGCGGAGGCGAAGTCCGACCGCGCCGCGGGATTGTGGCGCAGCCAGTGCAGCAGCTTTGAAAAGCCCCATTCCGACGAGTACACTCCGCCGCACCATTGAATCGCTTCAAGCCCCTCACGACGGGCCGCTTCTGAGATCTCCGCGGCTTCGCCCTTGGCACGATGGTCGCACCAGAGGTAGTACTCGGCCAGCGGTTGCATATTCTTGCCGACCGGAATTACGGAGGAGCCGGTCGTGTCGAGCGCAATCGCCTGCACCCGATCCGCGGAGATGCCAGCCTTGCGCACAGCTTCGCGCGTGGCCGCGGCCAGGGCATGCATGTGATCGTCATGCGATTGCATGGCGTATTCCGGATCTTCGCGCTTGCGGTGCAGCGGATATTCGCGTACGGCCGACGCCAGAAGACCCCGATCGCTGTCCACCAGGGAGACGCGCACGCTCAGCGTTCCAAAATCAACTCCCGCCACGATGGCCATTAGCAGGCTCCGTTGTCGCACCCATGCCAGTACATATCCCAGTGCAAATAGCGGGTCGCAGCCTCATGCACGGCCGACGCCACCGTCGATAGGTTGGCGGCGACATGATGCTCGAAGCCGTTCGTGCAGATGTAGCGCAGGAGCTTCTGCATTTGTTCTATTTCAACGACGCCAGCTCCGCCAAACGTGTTCAGGGGGTCGTCGGTGAACCGTCCTTCGCCCACGTAGCCGCGCATTTTGCCGGAAGTGTCGTCGGTCGAAAAGCGTGCGAAGCTCATCTTCTCCGGGCGGATCAGCCCCACGCAGGTGCCAAATGTGTTTTCTTTGCCCACCGTTCCCGCAATGATTTCCTGAAAATCCATTTTCACCGAGCGGAAGAAATGCTTGGGCAAATTAGAACAGTGGAAGCAGACCGCCTTGTTCGGATCCGATCCATAGTTATTATTCCAATCGAGAAGAGCCGACGGAGTCCCCGAAGCGAGCTGCAGGGCGTGCATCCCCAACACACCGCAAATATCCACTTCGCAGGCGCTCGATAGCAGCTCGTTGCTCATCATGCTCATGATCGTGCAGGGGACGACACCCAGATTTTCTTCGATGGAAGTCCAGCACTGGACGGCGCTGATGGTGACTTCGGTCGCCGCCATCCACTGGTCCACGACCGCTCCCAGTTTCGCCATTTTCAACAAGGCCGCTGTCGGCACCCGGCTTGAATCGACGTATTTCTGGATGGCGGCCAGTTTGGCCTGCGCGTGGTCGTCGTTGTCTTTCATGCGCTCAATCCGACCCAATACTTCGGAAAGGTCGAGCGTCTCGATCGAGATACCCTGCGATTCCAAGATCTTTTCGCTGTAGCGCACCGTATTGAACGCGGCTGGACGCGCTCCGATGGCGCCCACGCGCAGGTTGCGAAATCCCTTTACGACCCGGCATACCGCTGCGAACCACTGCAGGTCCTTGGCAAATTCCGGGGAATCGGGACTCTCCGTGTGCAGTGTCGTGACGGAATAGGGAATGCCGTATTGGCGAAGATTGTTGCATGCCGACATCTTCCCGCAGAAGCTGTCGCGACGCGAGGAAATGCTCATCTTCGTGGGGTCGTCCGGCGTCGCCTGGATCAACACCGGCACGCGGAGATCGGCAAGACGCAAGGTATCGGCAATTGCCCGTTCGTCTCCAAAATTTGGCAGCGTGACGATGATGCCGTCAATGCGCTCGCGATGGCGCTTGAACAGTTCGGCGCACCGCCGCGATTCTTCCCTCGTCTCCACCGCTCCGTACTTACTCTCCTCCGGAGTGAGAGCGATAACCTCCATATCGGCCGCACGCAGAGCGTGCAGAATTTCTTCCCGCCCGCTTTTCGCTAAGTGGTCTGGAAAGAAGCCTCGATTGCCAACAATGACTCCGATTAGCATCTTCCTATGATTGGATGGCATAAATCAGTCCCCCCACATCTCGCATCGTGTCCCACCCGAACACCATCTGCACGACCTTCGCCATGGCGAACGTGTTGAGAGAAAAACTGAGACGGCCACCCATGGCGTCATCTCCCGCCCAGCCATGAAGAAGTCTTCGCCGGTGTTAGCCGGCCCCTTCAAGTACCAGCCGATGGATATCACCAAGCCAAAACAGAAAGCCACAATCACAAATGTCCATGGGAGTGAGACGCACCAACCGGGGGTGACTTCATTGCCTGTCCTTGAGTTGCCCATAGTATGCATTCTTGCCGTGCTTTCTGATGTGGTGCTTGTCGTGAAGCGCGCTTCCAATCGGCTGCGCCGCCGCCTCGATTCCAAGGGTGAGGTAGGCCATCCGGGCGACAGCCTCCAGTATCGCTGCATTGTGCGCCGCAGTCCCCGCGTCTTCACCCCAGGCGAAAGGCCCGTGGTTAGCTACCAGCACGCCCGGGCTGGCCGACAGATCTGTATGCAGCAAACTGCGAACAATCGCGTGTCCTGTGTTCTTCTCATAATCCCGTGCTATCTCCTCATCGGTCATGGGGGAAGTCACGCGTATTTGGCCGTGGAAATAGTCTGCGTGGGTAGTGCCAAAGCATGGAATGGGCCGACGCGCCTGGGCCCAGGCAGTCGCGTACGCCGAGTGCGTGTGAGCGACCCCGCCGATTTCCGCAAACTGGTTATACAACACGAGATGGGTGGGGAGATCGGAGGAAGGCCGCAGATTGCCCTCAACGATGTTGCCGCGCAAGTCCGTGACCACCAGATGCTCTGGTTTCATCTCCTCGTAAGGCACTCCACTCGGTTTAATGACCACCAAGCCCTTTTCCCGAGAGATTCCGCTGGCATTGCCGAACGTATACAGCACGAGACCGCGCCGTACCAACTCGAGGTTGGCCTCCAGGACTTGTTCCCGCAAACGTTGCAGCATGACTTTTTGGTTCCCATCCACGTGGGTAATCGTTTACTCAGAATTAGCGAAATCTAGACGATTCCCTGCTGGTTGTCAATGGCAACTTTTTGTTCCAGTAAGCGTGGTTCCCAGGGCCCGGGTTTGTGGACGATAACTACAATCCCACATCACGCCAACACCGGGCTTACAGGATCCCAGCGCCTGTATTCCTTGGACGCGGCTTAGTCAGGTGGCGTCCGGCCGGAACCAAAGCCGTCGACTGCCGGAGCACCAAGTTGGTGTTCAGTGGGTATTCGCTGCCCTCAGGCGAAGGCGATTCTCGTTGCACCTCATTCAACAGGGCTTCGAAGGCAATCTTCGCCAACTCCATTTGCGACATCTGAACCGTCGTCAGCGGAGGAATCGTGAACTCGGCCAGCCGAATGTCGTCGAACCCGACTACGGATAGCTCATTCGGTATCTGGATATCCTGGTTGTATGCTTCTCGCATGACTCCGATCGCGGTCATGTCGTTAGAACAAAGCACCGCCGTCGGCCGTTCACGCAATCTGTTAAATTCCAGGAGGGCTCTCATCCCGCCATCCATCCCGTGATTGCCTCCCACCATCAGCTCGGAAGGAAGCCCGATTTCTTTCATGGCCGTTTCGAAAGCAGCCTTTCTTGCCATGGCCGATTTCAAATTCGAAGGACCAGTTATGAACGCGATTCGTGTATGCCGGAGCGCGGCCAGGTGCTGGACCGCCTGACGAATCCCGTTCAGATAGTTGATCCGGATATTGACGATGCTCGGCGCTTTCGGTCCCACATCGACGAACACCAACGGGACTTTACGGAAACGGAGATGGTCGAGGAGACTTTCCTCCATACCAAACGTCAGAATCGCCACCCCGTCGACACGACGTTCGATCATGCGCCGGACCGACGATTCCATGCGTTTCGGATCGTGTACCGTGGAAGTGAGCAGGATCTCATAGTTGTTCTCGACCGCAAGATTCTCGAAAGTCTGCACGATCTCCGGAAAAAATGGATTCGTGATCTCGGATACGATCAGCCCAAACAGCCGGCTCCGCCCCGAAACCAAAGCCCGGGCCTGGGTATTCGGGTAATAACCAAGCTCGTCGATCACTTTCCATACGCGCTTGGCTAATTGGGGATCGACCGTGGGGATGCGATTGATGGCTCTAGAAACGGTGGCGGTGGAAACCCTCGCCCTACGCGCGATCTCGCGAATATCCATCGGGATTTGTTGCGGAGCCACACCGTCTATAAAATTGGCATTTTACCACAGCCAGGAGCGGCAACTCTGCAAGTGCGAAAGCTTCGGAAAACGTTTGCCGCCATTGGCAACGTGGAAGAACCGGTGCATGAGCAGGATCAGGTATCAACCACCGATCCCGATTCCACCTATGCCACCAAAGGTGGCATACCAGCGCGTCTCGGTTACTACGACAACTATCTGGTGGATAACGACAGCTGTGTGATCGTCGGAGTGCAGGCCACGGCGGCGCGCATGAGCCAGGAAACCGTTGCCGCGCAAGATATGCTGACCCGTTTCGCCGAGTGGCAAGGACGAGCGCCTGACTCAGTGGCTGCCGATACGACCTATGGGAACGGGGAGTTCTTACAGTGGCTGACAGATCGGAACATCACTCCCTACATGCGAACCCGCGACAGCATCCACCGCAAGAGGAGTCCATTCTTCGGTCCCGAGCGTTTCGCGTACGAACCGGAACACAATCGCTATATCTGTCCCGCGGGCCAGCCCCTTAACTATGGGGGGCGAGCTTATCGGAATCGCGCTTACAACTACATTGGAACCCGCAAACGTTGCGGTGCGTGTGCGCTAAAAGCGCAATGCACCAGCGCCCCTTTTCGGTCTCTGAACATCCACCAGCAAGAACCCGCCCGGCAACGCGCCCGCGAGTTAGCCAACACGCCAGAATTTGCTCGCGCCCAGCGACAGAGAAAAAAGGTGGAAGCACTGTTCGCCGAACTGAAGAATCAAATCGGGCTGCGTCGCCTGCGACTGCGGAGATTGAAGTTTGTGCGGGAGCAGTTCTTCCCGGCCGCAGCTGCGCAGAACCTCAAACGCTTGGCGCGGTTCCTCAGCCCACCACCAACCTCAACGGTTCTCGCCACCTAGAAAAGAAGAGAGAACCGACTCGGCACCACTCGCACGCACAGCACAAGGTCGCTTCAAACACCGAGTTTTTCAACATCTCTAACGACTGTCGGCCGTGTCAAGGGACTTGGGCTTTTGGTCTCGGTAAGTTCACACACACGTTTCCCTGCAGCGCATACGCACTGGTTCCTTTCGAGAGAGTAACGGTCGTGCTTCTTCGACGATTTATGTCCAACCGCATGGCTCGGCCCGTTTGACTTCATCACTGTGGTGGCGTAGCCCACCAGACATCTCTTCGGTCACGCTCGATCATGATGTGTTATGCAAACTCCCCTCCCCTCGGGGAGGCGGGTAGCCTATTCACTCCACCCGGTCACTGCCGCGCAGGACCACTGTTGAAACCAGGCATCCCCGCATGGGCTTCCCCCTTCTGCCGCAACTTTCCACGACGGCAGAATTCTTGGTAGTCAATCTGGTCGCGCATCATGATCCACAGTCGGATCCCTAGTTTGCGGGCCGCTGCGATTCTGGCTTTTCCCATTCCTTTCTGAATGAGCTTGCGCCGATAGAAGCGTTTTAGTTCCGGGTCTTTCCCGACCGCATGCATGGTCGCTTCGGTCCACAGGTAGCGCAGCAGCGAGTTGCCTTCCTTAGTCAGTTTTCCCAGTCGTTGTCGCTTCCCGCTGCTGTGCTCACACGGAATCATCCCGATGTAGCTGGCCACCTGGTTGGCTGTAGCAAAGCGACTCGGGTCGCCCAGAAACACCTCGGTGGCCAAAGCTGTCACTGGTCCCACGCCCGGATGCGTCAGCAGTAGGCGCGCCTGTGGCCTTTGTCGAGCTTGGGCTTCCACTACTTGGTCCAGTTCTTGGATTCGTTTCTGCAACTGTACGTACAAGCTCAATAGTTCTGTCCGTCTCTGACTGGTGTAGGGTGGCAAAGCCAGTGCCTGCAATGCGCCCCGTCCCGCTGCACTCCACAGGGCATGACCTTGGCGCAGCGCGTGATTGAGTGCGATCGCCTGCAGGGTGTGCTGCAATCGCGCTCGCATCTTCACCCACTGGTGTCGGTCCCGCAGCAAGGTTCGCAAGTCCCGCTGCTCGGTCGACGGCATCCAAATCTCCGGAAAGCGGTCTTCGACCAGAAGTTCCCATATCAACCGTGCATCGCGCCGATCGTGTTTCTGTTTCCGAGTCTCTTTGGCCCGGATCTTTGCGGGATGTCCCACCCGACACTCGATGCCCAACTCTTCCAGCAGTTCCAAGAACCACTGCATCGCGCCGGTAGCTTCGATGCCCACCACCACGGGACCTTCTAGTCTAGAGCCGCGTAAAACTCTCGTACCACATTCCCTTCGTGGAAAAGTGTTTTCTCGGTGAACTCTCCGGTTTCAGTGTCCACCATGGCTATGCTTTGTTGTCTTGCGTGCAGATCACAGCCTACAATTTTCATCTCGGCCTCCTTCGTCCCGAGCCTTTTTGGTTAGACACCGCAAAGTCTACTCGGTCCGTTTGTGAGGCCGACAGTCGTTATGACATCACCCACGCCTGTTAACGTCAGTTATGATTCGAAACGCCGGGAGGCGTGGTCGGGCTATGGCAGTTGGTTCACTCGTGCTGACTTGGGCGACCGCAATATCAACCAACGCGGGCAGTGGGCGAAAGATTATCTTTCGCTATGCAGAGCAACTGAGCCCGACTTTTGATCGAGCATCTCATCCTATTCGGATCATCATCGCCTGGAAATATGAAGCGGGGAACGGGCAGCCAATCGCGGAAGACTATCAACGGATGACCTCATTGGAAGACGCCTTGGAGTCGGCTCTCGAAGAAGACCACTTAGCGACGTTAGCGTTGGTATCGACAGGTGAGGATTTACGGGAATGGACCTACTACACAAAGTCTGAAAATGAATTCATGGCCAGACTCAATTACGCTCTTTGCGGGATACCAGCGTTCCCGATCGAGATTCACACTGCGAGCGATCCAAATTGGGATATGTATGAGCAGTTCAAAGCGGGCGTCTCAGAGAACCGGGTCAATGAGTGAAATCGTTGGTTAACGTCACCTGAGAACGAAGCTCGTGGTGATGTGGAATACGGTATCCTCGAATCGCGAAGTAGGGCGAGCCTTGGGAAGCGGCGGCAGAAACGGAGAACCAACGTGTATTCATCAGCGGAGACATGGGAGTCTGTAACTACAGGTGTTTGGCCGCAGCCCACTCCACCCCTTCTCATAATGGTGCTAGAAATCGACGTTCAACATTCGATGGCGAAGCCCAGGATGACGTCACTGCACCGAGAGTTGAAAAGTGATACCTTGCCAATCGGGGCGGTTCATATGGCATTTGGTTACAAGTATTCAATGGTCTGCCTGCCGGACTTTAATCGAGAATCCCGAGTTTGGTTTCTCCTGCCGGATTATGGACGAACAAAGGAAAGGCGTAACTCAAAGCACATCGGAGGGTGTAACAATCCCAACTAGAGACTGCTGTTCTCCCTCTTTGCGATACACCAGAAGCGGCCACGGAGAGCTATCCAACATGCGCAACGCCTCGCCGAGTGGCTCGTCGACGGCACATCGTTTTGCCGGTTGCAAATCTATTCGCGTGGCTTCCAGCGTATGGGCCAATCGCACCCTTCTCTCCGCAGTATCCGTTCCGAGGTAGGTCGCAATTTCCGAGTCGGAAACCAGGCACCATTCTGTGGCGATCTTCACCGGCAAGAAGGAGAACGAGTTCGCCAGCATTTGGTGCCGAATGAAGCTGATCGGCTGCCACAGTTCTGCGCACGTTGGATTGCGCACCATGTAGTCGCCCACGACCGGATGGTCCAAACTTCTTATCAAGGCGTCCTCCAGCACTAATGACAGTTCAATTGCATGGCTCGTAAGCCGGCGAGCAAACGCACCTTGGTGGAGGGCATCGTTTCGCGCGTCTGTGACAAGGTCATACAGTAGAGAGAAAGGGACGTGGATACCGCGTCGCTCGTGTGGAATGTCTTCAGCCAGTGCCGAACTGCTGGCGCTATCTACGATCTTATGCTTATATGCTCCGAGAGAACCAATCTCCTCATCCAAGAGGTGCCCAACCGCTCCACCACATGAATGATGCCGTCGAAGGCCTCTGAGTCGCGAAGGGCATTCCCCCTTGCTTCGCGCAGCTGCCCAGAGAATGTTATGACAGCACTTCGATCCATAGATGGCTTCCAGAAATGCGGGTGATGCCGCCCCAGTTTACTTGTTTTTCTCCCGGTTAACCAAAGCCTCTTGCAGGAGTACGTGAATCATATTGACCCGTGTCCGAAGCTCTCGCTCCGCAAGCGTATCGAGCCGCTTCACGAGCTTCGCAGGGAGTCTGAGACTGAGCACGATGCTGTCTTGTTGCGCCATATATTCAACGTAATGCGATGTGATGCTGCGTGTCAATAAGTAGCGGGTAACCAAGTAATGACATTACCGTCGAGCCATTGTGTTGTGTAGCAGAATGTAGTGCAATAAGAGCATGGCCGATTTCAACCGAGTCCGGGCTGGCAGCTTGTATCGGTCGGAGGGGGAGCAATGAAGAGCTATGCGCTGAAGAGGAACGAGCAACCCAGATACGAGTTCACGTTGTATGTCATCGACACAGACAACTCTGACAGGCTGGCGAAGACGAAGCGGGTGCTCCCGATGCTCGTCGGCTCAGACGGATGGTCGGCAGGTATTCATATGACTACCGTCGCCACGACGTTGCTTCTCGATTATTTCGATGGGGAGAAGGACTGCGAACTCAAGAGCAGATTGCCGGCACGGTTGCTGGCGAACAAGCTGACGAACCTCGGTCGGAAGAAGCTGGAACGCTCGTGGTCGCTGACCGAGACAGAATTGAACGACATTATCATTGACATCATGGTCAATGCGAAGCATTCCATCGATGCGGACGCAGAGCTGTACATCGTTGAGGAGTGCATCGGCCAGCCCCGGCGAGGATCGTGAACAGCCACAGCAGGATCGTGGGCAGATAGAACACAAACGTCGTCATAGAGGCAGCGTATTCACCGAACCCGTCGAGACCCTCGCGGGCAGCGATCTTCAGCTGATACAGCGGACGCCAATTGAGGCCGAAAACTTGGGCATCCGCTTCAGCGCGCAGCGTGATGTTGATGGCTACAGTTTCAACTTGCTTCGACAGCGCCTCGAATTCCGCTTGCCTTTCCTCGATCGCTCCGCGGACTTCGTTCAGCTTGTCACTGACTTCGAGCGTGTCTTTCACGGTCGCGGCCTTGCGCAGGATTCCGAGATACTGTTGTTCCTGAGCCCGCAGGTTGCGCAGGCGTGCTTCCTGGTCGACATATTGTTTGGTGACGTCTTGGGCGTCGATACTTTCGTTTTCCATGCGCAAGCTGAGCTTTCGGATCTGGGCGCGGACTTCTTCGAACTTGTCTGTAGGCACGCGAATACTGAGCAAGGCGCTGGTCGCGTCCGCGCCACCGTTGACGTTAGAGGTTACGAGGAATCCTCCTGCACCTTGCGCGATCTGTATGATTTTCTCGGCAGTGTCGGCAGGAGTTTTGACGATGAGGCCAAGAGACTCCGTCCGGACCAGCTTATGATCCTCCGACGTGCCTTCCTCCCCGCCGGTACGTCCTCCTGAAAATGTCATGAGAGAGGCGGGTGCGACGACGGCACGGTCCACGGGAACGCCTCCGACAATGCCTTTTTTAAGGTAGGCTTCGGATCGGAAGTGCGGAAGAATTGAGGTTTGTCGCCAAAGCGAGATTGGCTCCCAACCCACACCACCGCTGACGGCGGCAAGGCCGGTCGCCTTCTCCGAGGCAATGCCTCGCCCCTGGTCACGGGGTTGAATGAGTCCCAAGTAGAGTGCAACTACTCCAGCTGTAATAAGCCAGCCTGTTTTCAGAGCCATTCTGCTTTTAGCGGCGAACACTCCCCAGCGGATGACCATTAGGCCTCCTATATGAAGGAATAGACACGGGCAGCAATGCCGTGGTTCCCGTAGAGCTCTTGACAACGGGTTGTCAGCACTCTTGCATGACTACATCAACTGACGACTTCCAGTGGCAAGTTGGATAAACTGGAACGAATATGGGCCGCACACTCTTCGTGCTCCATTCCGCCCTTACTCCTAATGCAGTTGTTGATGCCCTGCGGAGTTCAATTGACGAAGAACGTTGGACGATATTTTCCCTGTCTGGCTACAGAGGCAATCGCCCACTGCTGGGCGAGGTTGGCCAGAATACATTCAGACTGCAGAAGCGCAAATATTACCGCAATGACTTCGCTGGGCAATTCTATGCTCGATTTATGCCTGAGCCGGGGGGAACCAGAATCGAGGGTTACTTCGATGCTCTGCGTTGGGCAAAATACTTCATGCGTATTTGGCTTGGCTTCGCTGTGTTGATGGGCACACCGATTTTTGTTCGAACAGTGATCGATGTAGTCACGGGTAGCCATTACATGAGTGGTGACAAATGGGTCGGGTTACTAGTACCTCCCGGATTGGTGCTGTTCGGAACCGTGTTGCCCAAGGTCGGGCGGTTGCTCGGGAAGAGCAACGAAGGGTTCATCTTGGAACACGTGCAGAACACGCTTGCTGCACGTATCGAGGATGTGCCGTGAGCCGGACTCAAAAAGACTCGAACCAAACCAAGAACACGGTTCTCGAAGTCGTCAAGAAGAATGACGGAACTTTTGACCTCTTCTTGAACCGCGAACTCGATCACAAAAACATTCCGGAAGCCTGGCTGCCGGAGCAGCTTTGTGTGCGCTTCGGATTCTGCGGTGAGGAGTACGACTCGATTCTGCGGGAAGTCAATCAAAACGGCAGGGCAACGATTGTTTTCTGATATCTGATTGAGAAAACCGCTCCCACACCTGCAATTCTCACTGAGTGCATTGGCCTGATAACGTCAGTTATTACTGTTCTCGCACCGCCAGCACAAGAGGGTACGAACCATTAGCCGGCTTGAAGTGAGAGTTGCCGGCCCTTCATCCATTCCTGCAGCATGCGCTCACCCACTTCCTTGAAGGCGGGATGTTCGTTGATGTAGGACCGAAGATCGATTTCTGTTTGCGAAAGGGCGTCCGAGATACGCTCAAGGATCGCGCGAATTTTTGCGGGTGTGCCCGTCATTCGAGTTTCGCCGAGCCGACGGAGAGCTTTGCTGTCGGGCCACTGGGTTGTTCCGTTGAGCGTAAGCGCCAGACTGTCCTTCGGCAGGTAGATGGAAGTGGTTACGAGATCGTAGACCGGTGCGAGTCGAGCTTCACCGAGCACGTCGTCATAGACGATGCCGAAATTCTTGAGATGAGCATCACCGTTGCGCAATGCGCAATTTAGTGCGATTAACGTGAATAGTCTTTCGGCATCCGCGAGTACCGCGGGTAAGTTTGCGAACTGCTGAAATCGCTTCATCACTGACGTTTCATAGCTGCCGCGATACTTCTCATCCGTTCTTCTCGCGTTCAGGACGCAAAAATCTTCAAAGCCCCGGTAGGTACCATCTGGGCGCAAGTCGAAACGGTCAACGACAAGGGCCATCCCGTCTTCTGCAAGCCGATACCGAGGTACGTCCAGACCGCAACGCTCAGCGGCTTTCAGGCAGAAGTACTCGTTCGCAGCGAGCTGAGGAAATTCGTTCGGCTCCCAGAACTTCACGATGTGAGTTGCACCCCTACAGCTCGGTGAGATTCGGGGTTGCGCATTTGTCAGTGTCAGGGACGCGTTCTCGTCGCGCACAAGAACTTTCGGCTGGACGCCGCTGATACCGGAAAAGGATGCAAACTTCTCAATGAGGTAGCGAAACAAGTCCCCGTCGCGACGACTCGCCACAATCTCGTCTACCGACTGAAAAGGAACATCCTCGTTGAGCCGTTCCTTGTCGCCGGTGTACCGTATGCGGCCCACTTGTGAGCGGCCAACAATGGCGAGCAGATCAAAATCATCGAATGTTCCAGTCGCCTTCGCAAAGGTGAGTCGCAGCCGCTCCCGCAACGCGCCTTCCGGGAGGTTCATCTCGAAGATCGGAGGAAGGCCAAAGGACACGTCCCAGGAGGGAAGCCGCACGGGCATGGTAACGGAGACGGCGCGCTTTGGGACTGTCTCTGGCAAGTACGCAAAAGCACTTCCGCGATCCCGCTGCCTGTCCAACAGTCCTGCCTCAGCGGCGTCTGTCCAGACCTTTATCATCACGGTCCTCTTCTAAGAGTTCGTCCAGCGTGGGCCGTTGCAAGTTTGCCTCTTGTAGTTTCAACTCTAGGCCGAGTGCCGACAAAATGTTGGCGACTTTAGAAAAACCAAGTTCACCGGATCGGCCATTCTCCAGTGCTTCGATCGTTGCCCTACTCACGCCGGCCTTGTCAGCCACCGCGGACTGGCTAAATCCAAGAGCCTTCCGTCTGGACGCGATCTGAGCGCCAATGGAGTGCAGCTTTAGCATAATATGCCTAATATACTAGCCATATAATCTAATAGTCAAGGTTGTGACTAGTATATTGGTCGTTAATTGAGAACGGCATCGTTGGGTGACCGGAGAGTCGTTTTCGCGACCAAGCGCCCCGCGGCAAGCCACTCGCTGCTGTGCCAGGCGACCGGCACCTAGCAGACGAAGCTTCGGACGCGACAACTGACGGGTTCGCAAACTGTGAGATTATTCCTGATCGAGTCACAGATTGCAGACGGCGACAATGGCTTCACGTGAACGAATCTAATCCCAAGCTCCCGGACCTGCCGTCTGCTCTTGCAGAGATGCAGCGCTTGCGTGAAGAAAGTGTTCGTCTACGGTGTCTTTTGCAGGAGCACGGCATCCAGATTCCGGCGGCGCAGTCGACTACCGAGATTCCCGTCACAACGAACGCACTGCCAAGTGCTCATATTCCTGTCTTGAAAGCCGAACAACGAATCGCATTGTTCCGGAGCCTTTTCCACGGGCGCGACGACGTTTATGCCGTTCGTTGGGAGAACACCGACGGGCGATCTGGGTACATGCCCAAGGCAGATCGGGACTGGAAGGCCTACTTTCGCGCCAAGGACGAGGACCGCAAGAAGGTTGACCGCCAGACTCGGAAGTTCAGACCGTTGACCGACGAGGTAGTACGTGGGCACCTCGTTGGAGATCACACCATCGGCGTTTATCCGCTGCTGCAGGATGAGACCTGCTGGTTTCTCGCGGTTGATTTCGACAAGAAAACATGGCAAAGGGATGCTACTGCGTTTCTGGCCGTATGTAGCGAACTGAACGTGCCAGCGGCACTAGAGCGTTCACGCTCAGGAAACGGTGGCCACGTGTGGATCTTCTTCGACCAAGCGATCCCCGCAACCACCGCACGAAAACTCGGCTGTGCAATCCTGACTCGTGCGATGGAGTCCCGTCACCAACTTGGACTGGATTCGTATGACCGTTTTTTCCCCAACCAGGACATCATGCCAAAGGGAGGGCTTGGCAACTTAATCGCTCTACCTCTGCAAAAACTTCCTCGTGCAGACGGAAACAGCGTCTTCGTAGATGCGGAGTTTCGTCCGTACAGTGAGCAATGGGCCTTTCTGGCGAGCGTGAAACGGATGCCTATTGCTGCTGCTGAGGCCGTTGTTCTGGCAGCCCAACGAAGTGGAGATCTTGTCGGAGTGAGAATCAGCTCTGCGGAAGATGATGGACAAGATCCTTGGACGTTGCCACCATCCCGAAAGCGAGCAGAGCGTCCAATACCAGGCCCCTTTCCGGTGCAGGTCCAAGTTGTTCGTGGCAACCTCTTGTATATCGAAAAGAAGGATCTTCCTTCCGCGATGCTGAACCGGTTGCTTCGCCTTGGGGCATTCCAGAACCCCGAATTCTATAAGGCGCAAGCAATGCGGCTTCCCACTTTCAACAAGCCGCGAGTCATCGCCTGTGGCGAGGAACTTGCCGACCACATTGCCCTACCACGTGGTTGTCTGGCGGAGGTCATCGAGCTATTGAAATCGTACCGCATCAAGCCCATGGTTAGGGACGAACGGTCCGTTGGTCGCCCGATCGAAGTAGAGTTCTCCGGTCGACTTCGCCCGTTACAGCAGGATGCCGTTGACGCGTTCGCACAGCACGATGAGGGGATTCTTTGCGCTCCCACAGCTTTTGGCAAGACGGCAGTCGCAGCATGGTTGATTGCGTCACGGAAGGTGAACACATTGATCTTGGTGCATCGTCAACAGTTGCTGGACCAGTGGCATGCAAGATTGGCGATGTTTCTCGGTCTTCCCGCAAAGTCAATCGGCCAAATCGGGGGAGGGGTGGCCAAACGCAGCGGCTGTGTGGATATTGCCATTCTTCAAAGCGCCCACGACAAGGAAGGGGTGAAAGACTTCGTGGCAGAGTATGGCCAAGTGATTGTTGACGAATGTCACCATCTATCGGCGTTTACTTTTGAGCAGGTGATGAGGCAGGTGAAAGCAAAGTATGTCGTCGGATTGACAGCAACTCCAGAACGGAAAGATGGACATCATCCCATCATCTATATGCAGTGCGGCCCGATTCGATTCAAGCTCAGCGCCCGCTCAATGACGGCAGCTACGCCGTTCGAGCACGAAGTAGTTCCGCGGCTGACGGACTTCTTCTTGCCGTCTGAGCAAACCGATATGACGATTCAGGAGGTGTACGCAGCACTTGTTGATGATCGCGTCCGCAATGAATTGATCCTTACCGATCTCATCCAGGCAAGCAGAGATGGCCGCTCACCGTTGCTTCTTACCGGCAGAACTGAGCACTTGAAATATTTCGAGGCGGAGCTTGCTGGCAGAGTGAACAACGTGTTCATCCTCAAGGGGGGCATGGGCAAGAAACAACGACGATCGACAGCAGAGGCAATCGCGGCCGTGCCAGAGTGCGAGCCAAGAATCATTCTGGCGACCGGCAGTTACATCGGCGAAGGATTCGACGACGCCCGCTTGGATACGCTCTTTCTGGCGATGCCCATCTCTTGGAAGAGAACGCTACAGCAATACGTAGGGCGTCTCCACCGACTTCATGATGCCAAGCGAGTTGTGCGAGTCTACGATTACGTGGATTCCAACGTCCTCATGCTGGCGCGAATGTACGCGCGTCGTCTGAAAGGGTACAACCTGATCGGCTATACGATCCGGGACGCCAGCAACGGACGTCGTTCTTTCAGCGGGTTGAAAATCGATCTCCCAAAGAGCCTTTGATTAACGGAGAAACATGAAGAAACGGAGCAGTCGCCCGGCGGTTCTGCATCTCCGGAAGCTGAAAGGCGAGTCTGGGATATATCTCCCTTCGCTCCGCAAGGCGAGGCTGAAGGAACTGATCGAACAAGCGATCGTGGATGCTTACGGCGAAGAAGAACAAGTGGGCGGTTTTTTCACCATGATTGAGGAGCACCTAGCGTTGCCGTTCCGTGTGAAAGTCCTCGGCGTCGATGTTGACGTGCAGAAAGTCGACATGACGCTAGATGGCCAAATTGTTGCCATTTGCCGTCGAGGCAAAACGCGCCAGAAGATCCCAATCCTTGACCTGCCTTTGCCCACGCCGGCACCGGCAGGCATGGAGTGGATTGTCGCTTATCGCCACTGGCGCCGAGGGACCTGGTGAGCGAATACCAGTACTACGATTTCCGCGCAATTGACCGTCCGCTGACGAAAAAAAAGATGGCAGCACTCCGTTCCATCTCTTCGCGGGCCGCAATCGCCGCCACGAGCTTCACGAACCACTACGAATGGGGAGACCTGAAAGCCGATCCGAGCAAGCTGCTGGAGAAAAACTTTGACGCTTTTGTCTATGTCGCGAACTGGGGGACGCATGAGTTCTATATTCGCCTCCCGCAGGAATCGGTTGACTACAAGTTGCTCAAGGCCATGGTCCCAGGCGAGACCGTGCGTGTCCGACGAACCGCGAGATTCGTGATCGTTGAATTTGGAAGTGAGTCGGAGTGGGATGGTGAGGACGACGGGACCGGATGGATGGCCTCCCTGATGCCTCTGCGCTCGGACCTGCTTCGCGGCGACCTCCGATGCCTGTATCTCGGCTGGCTTCGCAGGGCGCAGGATGGAGGACTTGATGAAGATGAAATGGAGCCGCCCGTGCCTGCAGGCCTGCAAGAATTGTCCGGTCCTCTCGGCGCGCTGATCGAATTCCTCGAAATCGACGAGGATCTCGTCGACGTTGCAGCACAGGCTTCAAACCCACTCGCCGCTGGACCGAGCCGCAGAGAGCTGTCCGCATGGATTCGAGGCCTGCCGGAAAAGGACAAGAACGAGTTGCTCATTACTGCGGTCGTGGAGCAGGGCGAGCGCTGGCGAAACGACTTCATGCGGCGTTTCCGGCGTAGGGACGTACAGCAACCCTCTGATGTGCCCTTTGCAAGCGAACGGCGTAAGGTGGGCAATCTTCTGGCAGCGGCCCATGCGCGTGCGAAGGAGAGGGCCCGGCTACTGAACGAACAGCGCATAGCGGACGCGGCAAAACGACGGGTAGAGGATGAGGCAAACCGGGCTCGGTATCTCGATCAAGTAGGACGACGCCAACCGGAAATCTGGAACCAAGTTGCAACGCATATCCAGATGCGGCAGCCCAAAGATTATGACAAAGCGGTCAGTTTGCTAACTGACCTGCATGATCTCGCAGTTCGCCGCGGCCAGACGGTAGGATTTCAAACAGAACTGGAGAAGATCCGGCAAGTACACGCCGCCAAGGAGAGCTTCCTGCGTCGACTTGCCAAGGCAAACTTGTAAGTAGCAAGCAAGTTCACATGGCTTGCCAAGTGTGCCATTTGTAGACGTGTCTCAAATCGAAGGGTACACCCTATTTCAGGTGTGCCATAAGTGTGCCGTACCATTCGATCCCATGTGCGCTAACTTGCTTCTTTTCAATACCAGACCAAATTGCTCCCGTGCGGGCTTGATTGTCGGTAAGTCGTTGATTCTTAAAAGCAGTAAGACGTGGAAGACCCTATCAGACTCGCCTACTCTTAATCAGTAGGTTGTAGGTTCGATTCCTACCGCGCTCACCACTCTTATCAATGGTTTACCTCAACCAAGCCCGCACGGAAGCACTTTTGACGCGGTATTGAAAAGGCGCACTTTAGCGCGCACAGTTCCGAAGCGCACGGCACACTTACGGCACACCTACCACCCGCGCAGTTCGTGTTTGCGATCCAGCACGGATACAGGTTTCTCGGACACGAACGGATCAACCCGGTCAGCCTGCTGGTTCGCCCACGCGATCCATTCCTTGTAGTGCGACTGCTTTTCCGCTGCCCATTTGGAAGTCTTCTCCGCGTATGCTGCGATAAATCGACGGAGCCGTTCGGCTTTTTCCCAGCTTTCAATCCACTGATTGAACTGCTCCATCTTTTTCTCTTCCGCCTCAATCTGTTCACGCAGTTTGATCATCTCCTGCGCTCGCTTCTGCCGCTCCAACTCGCGCTCTTTGAGCTCTTGCTCGTGGAGACGTAGGGCAACCGCAGTGCGCATCAGGCCGGCAACGAAATCGGGAATCAGATCTTCGAGCCGCTGGATCTTGGCATCGGCCCATCTCTTCCGCAGCGATGGCGAGCGCCAAGTCTGCGAGTGGATTAGGAGCGCCAATGACGCCCGAGGCTCGTAGCTTACGAAGCGGTCATAGTCCCAACGATTTTTAGGCTCCGGCACTCGTGGTTTCCGAGTCACGCTTTGCCGAACCACTTCCTCAATTCCGAAGAAGACACGCTGGCCGTTCATGCTCGCAATCGTACTGCCCTTCTCCGTGACCTCAACTGTGAAGCCTTGCCTCTCCAATACGGCTAGAAGCTGAGACATAATCACCAATGCCCGTTCCAGCCTTTCTGCCGTTACCCTGACGTCAAGGCCGCCAGGTTTATTGGGCAGCAGAATGCCTCTTTCGCTCTTGCGTCTTCGACTCCGAAGCCGACTCGCGGTACGTTGAACCAAGACGTGCCAGCCAGAGTAGAGTCGAGAACAGGCGCAGTGACTGTAGTCTCCCGGTGGTTAGTTGACTGGGCTTTCGCCGCGTCACCTCAGTCCGGTTTGGCTTGGTCCTGTCTCCTGTTCCCGCTCATCGAACCGGACTGGCAGTTTTCCCGCATCCGGCTCTCGGAAAAGACTCACGCTTTCGCCCACGGAAGGTTCGCGGTCCGGTGTGGCAACTGGACCAAGCCATACACAGAGTTCAGAGACGCCTCCGGAAAACGTTTGTATGCCGGTCGCGGCTCTTTGTGTTTGTCGCATAACCACCGACGCAACCTCCGGCGGGCGTGTAAGTCGACCGCACTGTAGGCTTTGCTGACCGCTCCTAGACAGAAGTAGTTGGCCCAACCGATCAACATCCGGTTGAGCTTCTCCACCATCGCCTTCGGATCCAGCCTGACGGTACCTCGCCCGGTCTCGTCGCTGATCGCGCGACAGATGCGCTGCACTCGTTGCTTCGAAGGTGTCGTGCCTAAATAGACTCGACCCCTCTTCATCGAGTAACACCGCCCGAACGTGTATCCCAGAAAATCAAACTTCTCTTCCGGCAGATAACAGACCCGCGTCTTAGTCTCGTGCACCGTCAATTTCAGCTTCGACATCATCGCCCGCATCTCAGTCAGTGCTTGCTCCGCCCCAACTCGACAGCAGATGACGAGGTCATCGGCATAGTTCACGATGTACGCTTTCCAACGCTTCTCGTGTCCGAGTTTCTTCCACCCCAGCACGAACCGTCGCATGTACAGATTGCTGAACAGGGGACTGATCGGAGACCCTTGGGGAGTACCTCGACCTTTGTCCCGATTGCGCGTGCTCCGACGTTTGTTCCCATGCTCGTCGGTTTCCTCGACCGGTGCTTCCAGCCACATCTTGATCAGATGTAGCATCGCCCCGTCGACAACCCTGCGAGCCACCGACCTCATGAGTTCGGCATGGGGAACATTATCAAAGTAGCTGCTGAGATCCGCATCAACGATCTGTCCATGTCCCGTGTTGATCAGCTGGTGGACGTGCTGTACTGCGTCCAGCGCGCTGCGGTCCGCCCGATAGGCATACTGCTCCGTCGGCAGGTCGGCCTCGAAGATTGGTTCGAGGACCAGCATGGCCGAGGTTTGCACAACCCGATCCCGGATTGTTGGTATGCCTAACGGTCTCTGCTTCCCATCCGGCTTGGGTATATAAACCCGCCGCACAGGCTGCGGTTGATAGGTTCGACTTTTCAGCGCTTGCGTCAGTTCGTCCAACCATTGTTCCCTGCCGTACGCTTCGATGTTCTCGAATGTCTGGTTGTCCATTCCCGCAGCCCCGCCGTTGGCTTGGCAGCGTTCGTAGGCATAGGCCAGTACGTCTTTCCGATACACCTTGTCGTACAGCGCGTGGAAACGAAGCTTGGGCGATTCCTTCGCTTTTGCGTGCAACGCCGTCTGCAACTTCTGAACACTGAATGGAGTTGTTAGGCTCATCGCCAATCCCTCGATCCTTTGTCGCTTGTTGCGTTCGTCTTTAACTGAGGTCCCTTCCCTCCACCGGAGTTACCCGGCTTCCTCAGTACTACGGACCTCTCCGTCACCCCATACGGCCCGGCCTGTCTCTCACGAGCTGCCAGTTGATCCCGACCGCGATCACCGCTGGGGCTTCCCGTGTTGCGTCTGGTCTCCTATGCGTACATGCCATCGCCATTACCCCGGCAGGTCCGACGGAGCTTATTCGCTCGTCAATCTCCGTCGTCAGCGGCCTTCCCTGTGTAACAGTCAGGTCGGCTCCTGCAATTGTTGTTTCGGGGCCTGCTCAGCGTTCACTCGCGTTACGGCCTGTACGCTCACCGAGTCGCCTAGCGACCCTCTACATCGAAAGCTCCGACAGCTTCGTTGCCTCCGCCGCCGTTTCGATTGTTACCGGGTGGAGCGAACCAGTTCCCGGGCGGGAGTTGCACCCTCTGAAGTCCAGCGCCTTTCCACGGCGCACTGATGCGTCAACTGGTGGAGGCTTGAGCGCACCAGACGACAATAGCTGGTCGATGGCGGCGAACTTAGGATCGGTCTGAGCGGGCACATTCGCTTCCTTCTGCCGGACGCGCGATGACCTAAACACGACCGGAGCTTTGTCCAGTTTTGGCAGCGGCATCTTGCGAATGCCGGCATGGCCATGGGCCAGCTTCGCCCAATGGCCACGACCTGGAACAGGTACCAAGAGCTTGCTACACGCCTTCCCCAAGGCGACTGCGGAAACGCCATATTCCTGAGCGACCTTGATCAGCGGTCCCTCCCAGGCTTTCCGGTACAACTCATCGCGATCATATTGCAGTGGCACGTGACCTCCTTAAATGCCTAACAGTAAAATTCTCACGCCAGGGAAATCTCGCCTGATGCCTTACGGCCCATAAGTCGGCTGTTCTTTTAGAGCAGCCTTAGACCGACTCGTGGAGCCAACCGGCCGGCCTTTGATTGGCTGGAGCAGTTTCGGCCGCCGCCGATTCTTTGCCGTGCTCCAGGAACCGCCATTTGTGGATCGTGGTGACGGTTGTTTCCCGTAAACGAGTCTGTCCAGAACGACATTCAAGAGAATCAAAATGACTGCCTGGTCAAACGTGACAGCATGCCTGAACAGAAGGGCGGCGGCGAGGATCATCCCGGCACGTCCCCAACCCCACATCTTTATGGCGGAAGCGATCTTTGCAAATTCGGTCATTTAAGAGTCCGGATCGAAGCAAGCGTTGATTTCGATCCGATTCTGGCAGACCGGCATTCGCGAGCGTAAGCCGGAATAATTCGAACGGAACTATTTCTTCTGGGGAGCGAACAGTTGGGCCCATTCGGCGGCAGCCCGCGTGTAATCCTCCTCGGTCGGGAGGGCGATTCCTTCGCGTTTAAGGACCTCTTTGAGGCGTCGGACAGCACGTTCTAAGTCCTTTCGATCCTGAAAATGGTGCTTTGCTGCCAGTTCCCGCCATGTCGTTCGAGGGTGGGCAAGCTTTTCTTCGAGTGCAGCCCGAGTACGGATCCTAAGTTCTTCGGGTCGGCCCCGACGTTTCGGGACAAAGCGCTTCCGCAGGCTGTGTCGTTCTCCAATCTGCTGTCCGGAGCTATCGAGGATCGGTTCACTTTCCTCGAGGTCCCGAGCATCCGGTTTCGGCAACCTATACTGCTCGAGTTCGGTGATGCGGCGATCGAGTTTCTTTCTAGCCGGAGAGCTGGGCGGGAGCCCGCCGGCTTCTTCCGACAGAGTCGCACAATGCTTCATAATCTGAGCCAGCAGTGGATGGGTTGCGATGTACGGCAGATCGAACATGACGATGATAATGATAATAAGTAAGGTGAATGCCCACGCAAGGGCGTCATCCTCATCCGTTGAGACGCTGTTCCAATTGCACGATCAATTCCAGAATCCCATCAAATGCAGGAATCTCCCCGAAAATCATCTCGGACATCGCCCGGTAATCCTGTTCGAGATCTGCGCGCATACCGTTATGCGGTACCAGGGCAAAGGTCCCGGCAGTCGCCGTCGCGAGATCGAAATCGGGGCGATTGAAGAACATCCGGGCGTGTCGCACGCAGTCGGCGCCCATGGCTGCATCAGTAATGTACCGCTCCCCATCCGCAGACCTGAGGAGCGAATGCACGTCGTAGTAGTGGCGTGACACCCGCTGGCCTCCGCCGCGCAACTCGCCGCGCCGATCCCACCACCGCCGCAAGCCGTGCAGGATCGTTACCTTGTCCCAGAAGGTCCGAGCGGGATCGACGGTCGTAATATTAGGCACCTCAAGAACGGTTTCGGCCAGGTCCGGAGCTACGTAAGGGGTGACGGCACGTGTGGCATGAGGGTCGAGAGCGGATTTCGCGCCAGCCTCGATCTTGACTGCCCGGCGTACGTAAGCGGCTCCGTCGGCGGTTACAGGCGGATACCACAGCAACAAGCTTTGCTGATCCGGATCGTCAGGGTCGGGTTCGATGCGCCCAGCCTCAGGCGCCAGATTGGCACTTTCCAACAACTCGCGGAGCAATTGTGAGAGATGCTCCCGCAGCGGGCCGTTGATATAGTTTTGACAGGCCTCGCGAATAGCATCGAGGCGTGCGGCGCGCTTTTTGCTACTCAATCCTTCCAGCTCTCCGACGGTGGCCGCCTGACCGATGTCTTCGCGAAAGACAGTGATGTCAATGTCCTCGGAAAAACGCGAGATTAATCCGTGCCCCTTGGAAAGCGATGTTCCGCCTTTAAAGAGAAGCCTCGGCCCCCCGGCTGCGAGGCCGTTGAAAAGAGCATCCAGCGTCCAGCAAACCCAAAAGTCCTTTTCGATGTTCTGCTGGACCGTGCCAAGCCGGTTGCCGGCACCGATGAATAAATCGCGGCGATCATTCGTGGAAGCCGCCAGTACGGTCGCGAATCCGGGGATCATCGCAATCCTCTAGGGTGAGCGTTCTGATCATCGTGGGATTGATTCTGCTGTTTATCATGATGATGGTTGTGTTGGTCGTCATGGTCATCCTGCTGATGATCTGGCTGCCGAGCATTCTCGTCCGTGGCATTCTTTCCAGGCTTGGCTGCTTTGGGTTTGCCTTGGGGTTGCTCCGCGCCATCGGTCCAGCGAAGGAGATCACGCACGATGGTCTGCATCCACTCCGGAAGCGCGGAGAGGCCTTGGCGCAGGTCATCGCGGATGGCGGAACCATGAGTTGGATCTTGCAGCACAGAGACGAGGCGCGCGCGGATTCGATCCATGTCGCGGGGCAGCAGGTCGCGCAACCAATAGAGCGCCTGAACAACGCGCATGGCGGGACGCCCCGCCCAATGGAGACGGCTGGGTGCCGCATGCTGAAACGTAATGGTCAGATTGCCGAGCTTGATGGGTTTCAGCCGTGCATCCGTAAGTACGACCGCACGCGCCGGCACGGCGTCGGTGAGACCCAAGTCATTCGCTGCCGTGATCCCATCGACAACCATACGTACGCGATCGCGCCGGGAGAGCGCATCAACAACCTTGCGATAGTCGGGGTACGTTGGTTTGCGCGTGAGCTGGTTGGTCGCGGGTTTATCGTAGAGACCGCGAGCGATCCGGCGTATATCTTTTGACGCAACAAGGCGGTGTAGTGCCAAGTCCACTGCTCCGCGGGGTCCGAGGTCTACGAAATCAACGGCCGTCCAGATGTCGGACGCCCCCTCGGTCATGCGGTCCAAGATCGCAGATTTAAGGTTTAAGGCTGGGCCTCGCATGATAGAACCCTTTCAATTTGAAAGAACAATGTAGCATACTTCTTACAATCATGCGAGTACGACCGCATTTGAAATAAATATGAAGCATATTTCTTTCAAATCAGGCTTTTGATTTCAACTGCCAAAAGCCAAAGAGGGGGGATCGCGGTATTCTTCGGAGCAGTGCAGCTTGATCTGTTGGTATATATACCAACAGATCAAGACATATTTATTCCAGAAAATGCCAGTACAGCCCGTAAGGTATATATACCTTACGGGCTGTTTGCGATGAATGAAATGAAATCTCCGACGCAGAAAAAAATTCATGCTTATTTCGAACGAAAAGCAACTGCAATTTTCTGGCCCGGTGACCTTCCCAAAATCTTGCGGGACCTTCGAGAGGAATGCAACGCACTTGATTTGAATGCTGAGCAAATACTGAAATTCCTTCTGGAAGAAGAGGTTCTCTGTAAAGCAGAATTTCGATCCCCGACATACCCGCCGATCGTGCGCTATCTTTGGGGGCACCCTTCTTCCTATCAATTGGCTATTTCGCTGCGCCGAAATTCATTCCTGTGCCACAGAACTGCACTCGTACTACACGGCCTTGAGCAACCTTCCAAACTCATCTATGTCAATCAGGAACAAACACCCAAGTCTCCATCGGAAGGCGTCACCCAGGAAGCCATCACCTCCGCTTTCGCCAACCACCAGCGACAATCGAAGTACCTATTCAAATACGTCGGAGCACAGTATTTGCTCCTCAGTGGGAAAAACACTGGCAGAACCGGAGTTGTCCAAATGAAGGGGCCTGATGGCAAAGATGTGGACGTCACCGATCTCGAAAGAACACTGATCGACGTCGTAGTCAGACCAGCATACGCAGGAGGGATCAATCAAGTTGCCCAAGCCTACAAACAAGCCGCCCACAACCTCCGCAAGACCGATCTCGACAAGGGCATCGACCAATTGGCCGCATCCATCTATGCGCATGGCCTTCTGCAATCCCTCGTCGCCCGCAAGGACAAGCCCGGCAAATACGCCGTGGCTGCCAGACGCCGCAGGCTTCTGGCGCTGGAATCCCTCGCGGAATCCGGCTCCCATGCCACGTCCTCGACGACGAAGCCGACGCAACAGAAATCAGCCTTGCCGAGAACGTTCAGCGCGAGCCCATGCATCCCGCCGATGAGTTCGACGCCTTCAAGGCACTCATCGACAAGGGCATGCCCCCTGCCGATGTTGCCGCAAGGGTTGCCGCCGCGTGACTGCCGCCGCGTGACCGGAACCGAAGGGTTCCAACGTACAATATCAGCCACCGATGAAAGTGGATGAACAGCTTCAGGCGCGAATGTTGACGTTTGTCGTGCACGAGTTTCTCGACAAGAGGCGCGCCACGCCACGCCGGGAACTGATCCTCGCCTTTGAAGCTGAGGATGTCTCGGAAGCCCTTTGCAACCTGACCAATCGCAATCTGCTGCGGCGAAAAGACAACATCTCGCCGGAACAATACTTGCCAGCAGCGGCGTCGTTTCAATTCTGTGACGACGACACCGTGCGCGCACATGCGAGGAAAACGGTGACCGAAGTCCTGTACACCATGAGGCGCATGTTCAAGGCGAATCCCAGCGAAAAATGGTACACGCTTGAAGACCTGTCGCAAGAGGTCCGCGAACGGCACCCCCGCCCCGCACTCGATGAGCCGACCATGAAACTCGGCCTCTATCTCACGCAAGATCTCAACGTTTTGTCTGGGCGGCAAATGAACCCTCCCGACGATACGGAAGTGGTCAAGTTTCAGATAAGCGAGGGCATCATCACGACGCACAAGAATCTCGATGCCGCATGGGACACGATGATCGGATGGTACAAACCCGCAGCAGTCGAGCCGTCAGGCGCCTACGATCTGCTCGTGGCAACGGGCGCATTTCCCATGCCGATGGAGCCCAATCAGGTCTATCTCCCCGCGGGCTCCCAGCACGACGCCTATGTCGAACTCCGCAAGATCGTCCAGCTTGCAAAACGGGACATGCTGATCGTGGACAATTACGTCGATGAAACGCTTTGGGAACTGCTCACCAACCTTGACCCGACCGTCAAGCTCCGGATCCTCACCGAGCAGATGAAGAAGGATTTCCGCCTGGAGGGCCGCAAGTTCGCCGCGCAGCACGGCAATGTCATCGAGATCAAGACAACGTCCAAATACCACGACAGGTTCATCATCGAAGACGGCCAGCGCTGCTGGCATATTGGAGCTTCGATTAAGGACGCCGGGAACAAGGCATTCGCCTTTTCGGAACTCCTTGGTCCCGAGCTGGTGAAATTCCTGATTACGGATGTCGAGACTCAATGGTCAGCCGCCACGCCTGTGGCGTTGTAGCGTCCCCGGCTCAATTCGCGTCTCCATGAACTCCTCTTTTCCCACCGCCCAAAATGGCGGGGCGAAGGCACTGTAGCCCCGCTTGCCGTCAATAACGGATTTTGGCTCCCCTCCCCCGCGTTCAGACTCCGTCTGTTTTTGCAGAGGGTGCCCATTGTGTGCTGATTCCGATCAGTTTTAGTAGCCATACCTGACCAGCCTGTTTTCCCCCGTTCCAGTTGCCTGACTCTGCAAGGCAAAAGCAGCCTCTCGGTTGCGCTTGGCCGCGCGCCTTTTCTCCACTCTCACGGGCAAGGGTTACCACTCCGCTTCGCTTCGGGACGGCGCCCTTCGGGACAGCACGGCTGCGCGCCAAACGATAAGGCTGTTTGGCACTTGCCCTGCCCGCCTCTCGGTCCTTCCCCCTCGCCCGCCGTCGTTCCTCTTTGTCTCCCGGTGGTCCGTTTTTTCCTTCGCTTCGCTCTGGACTGAAAGAAAAAAACGCCCCACCGGGCAGACAAAGGAAAAAACAATGGAATATCACAGCAACAACAACACCAGCAGCGACGGCTCAGCCGCCGTCAATGCGGCTTCCGGCAGTAAGAACCGGAAGCCAGCCACCGCACAACAACTCATCCGCGACAACGTGAAGTATCTCATCGAGCAATTGGAAGCGGGACACAGCGAAACACTCACTGCTTACTTGAATGCAATGGCGAATTTCCACACGTATTCCTTCGGCAATGTGCTCCTGATAGCGAGACAACGGCCCCAGGCGACGCATGTGGCGGGCATACGAACGTGGAACGAGCTTGGCCGCCGCGTGAAACGTGGTGAAAAGGGCATTGCCATTCTTGCTCCCATGATCGGCAAGCGCCGCAAGAAAGAGAACACGGACGCCGGGACGGAAGAAGAAGAGAACCAATCCACGTTGCTCGGATTCCGCCGCGTTTTTGTGTGGGACAGATTATCTCGTGATTTGTGGCCGAGCCTCTGCGCGCTCGATGGATGCCGCGTGTGCCACTTTAGAAAGTCCCCTCGATAGCAGCAAGCACATCATCGCTTAAGTCCTCTGCCCTACGCAACGCTTCCTGATCCAAGGGTTCCAGCCGTCGGCATCTTTTGTCCCCCAATCCGGGCTCTGAGCGCTAACGCTGTTAACACACCTGGAGTGAAACAAGTGCCGCTGCTCCAATCAAACCCCGCGTCCCAGATCAATGCCGGTTCTGCTCGCCAGGCACCCACCCCGGAGGACAAAACGCCGAAGAACGTGCAAGCAAACAGGCCAAATATCCTCTACGCAGTTGCCAGACGTCTTACTCGGCGCGCAGAGCTTCATTAGGATTTACCGATGCCGCCCGACTTGCCGGTATGATCACCGCCAGTGCAGCAGCCAAAACCAGTGCGCCGATGGCGATCCACAGCGATAGTGGATCGACCGTGCTGGTATTAAAGAGTAACCCGCTTATCAGGCGCGCACCTGCGAGTCCAGCAGCAAGCCCAACAACAATTCCGATTGCGGTGAAGCTCCCGGCCTGGCTCAACACAAGATGCAGAACATCGGTACGGTTTGCGCCCACTGCCATCCTCACGCCAATTTCCCGCGTGCGTTGTGCGACAGAGTACGAGAGGACTCCGTAGATTCCAATACCAGCGAGTGCCAATGCCACGATTGAAAATATGCCAAGCAGCATAGCTGTCATCTGCTGCCGTGCCAGTGTGTCGGATAGCAACGCATCGACCGTCTGCGGCCGGTAAATGGGCTGAGCCGGATCCAGCGCGTGGACTGCGTTTCTGACAATCGGCACCGTATTTTGCGGATCGATGGCAGAGCGAACAAGCAGCACTTCATGGAGTCCGAAACCGGGAAGATAGATTTCCGGTTGCGCTTCGGTATCGACTCCGAGGTCGTGGGCGTTGGCGACGACTCCAATCACTGGAATCCTGTCCGGGTGCGCGGTAAGTACTCCGAGCAGGATGTTGGCGCCTATCGGATTCCTTCCTGACAGAAATCGCTGAGCGAAAGCACTGTTCACGACGAAGGAATTGGATTTGTTCTCAATGTCTTTTTGCTCGAATATCCTGCCTTCTTCCAGCCGAAGGCCCAGCGTCTGGAAAAAACTGGGGCTGACATAGCGAATTTGCGCCACGGGAAACGTTCCGGGAGCCAGGGGCGGCGCGCCTTCGACCAGGAATCGCGTCATCACCTCAGAAGGTTTGAGCGGAAGAACGCTTGTGGTGCCGGCGGAAAGAATTCCGGGGGATTGCACGATCTTATCGAGAAGCTGCTCGAAGAAGTGGTTGGTCGCGGGACTGTCGTCGCCATACCGCGGTTCAGGAAGGGTGATTTCGACACTGAGAAGATGGTCTGTGCGGAACCCAGGATCAACGGCGAGCAGCTTTTGAAAGCTTCGAATGACCAATGTGCTGAGAAACAGCACCACGACCGCAATAGCGATTTCCGATGCAACCAGCATTCCTCGCGCTCGCGCTCGGCTATGTCCGCCGGTACTGCTGCGATCTCCTGGGCGCAGCGTCTCCGTAAGACTCGCTGGATTCTTCATTACCGGCAGCAGGCCAAACAGAACTGCGGTGAGCGTGCATATCCCTAATGTGAAAAACAGCACAGGAATGCTGAGGCTGATGGACTCAATCATCGATCGGTCAAGACCGGCAGCGTGGGCAAGAGCGAGACGCAACAAGGGAACAGCTCCGGCCGCGAGCAGGATTCCCAGCGCACCTCCCAGTAGACAAAGCACCAGCGTTTGAGCGAAAAACTCAGAAAAAAGTCGAATGCGGTCCGCGCCGAGCGCCTGACGAACCGCAACTTCACGCCGCTTCGCTGTGGCTCTTACCATCAGAAGATTGGCGACATTGGCACACGCAATCAGAAGTACCAGCACGACCGCGCCCAGAAGGCTGATAATGGCTGGCCGCAACGTCCCCCACGAGTTGTTCGCGCAGGGGCTTGAGAAGCACACTCCAGTTGCGGTTCGTCGCAGGATATTCGGCAGCAAGCCGCACAGCAACCATCTGCATGTCGGAGTTGGCACTTGTCAAACCGACGCCTGGACGTAGCCGGCCCAGGACATTCACGGAATGCCATATGCGAGAGACGCGAGTGTCATGATCCAACAGCGACAGCGGTAGCCAAACCTCGCCCCCCGTTGGATAAGCGGCGCCAGGCGGCAACACGCCAACGACGGTATAGACGGCTCCGTTCAGTTCGACGTTGCGTCCCAGGACGCCCGGATCTCTGCCAAAGTAGCGATCCCATGCAGAAGCGCTCAATACGGCAACATGATCGTTTGCTGGAGTGTCATCCAGTTCGTTGATCAGTCGGCCGATCAGAGGAGAAATCCCCAGTAGTGAGAAGAAATTGCCGGACACGATCACGCGATGTACCTGCTCGGAATGTCCATCCATCACGAGCGAAACCGTATCTGGGTTGATCGTGGAATATGCGGCGATTTGTGAAAAGCTACTCTGCTGCGACTTCCAATCCTCATAATCCGGGTAGGTAGCCTCGATGCCGTTCTGAACCTGGGGGTTAGCCTCAGACAAGGCGACAATGCTGCTCGCATCCTGGAAGGGAAGCGATTTCAGGAGCAGCCCATAAACGCAACTGAAAATGGCCGTGGTCGCCCCCACGCCCAGCGCCAGCGTCAAGACCGCGGTAACTGTGAACCCTGGAGACTTGCGCAGTTGGCGGACGGCGTAGCGTACATCTCGCAATATGGTCGGCATGGATTCCCACCTCGTCGAAGGAGGATGGCCAAACGAGCGATGTTGCTAATGACTTGCAAGAATATAGCACTGCGCGCATCGGCAAGTTTGCGCAATGTTCAATCTCAGTTTTGGATGAGAACCGGCGCCCCATACTCCAAACCCTCCCAGATGACTTCTGTTTCGACTGACGCCAGAAAGCGCGTGGCAGCGTACGGCCCGGCTTAGGCTCCCGGTGCTTCGATGGTTGGCGCAACATCCCTTTAGCACTCTCCGACCGGTCGCGGGCGTAATGGGGAAACGCGCACGGACCATCGCGACGTTCGTCAACCGTGTAGGTCCTCCGACGCTGACAGTCGACAGTTATCCCGACTTCAGAGAGCCCGTTCGATAACGGCGGCGACGTCATCGCTCAATTCCTCCGCTCTCTGCAACGCTCCCTTGATCCTGACAATTTCTATCTCGCGGGCCGCGATCTGTCCGGCAGGTTCGCTGTGACCTCGCGCAGCCACCAGGCTGCGCTCATGGCTGGCAAGCATGCGTCGAAAGATCGGCACCGCACTCTTCTTCGGCTGAGCATGCGCACAGCCGAGGCAGATCAATCCCTTCGGGCAATGCTCCCCGGTGGGCAAAGCGCAAAGGTGCGTGCCCATATCGCGCAGGTTGCAGTTGGCCGCAAAGGCCGCCCATTCCTCGACGGTCGGATTCTTCAATCCGTCTTCGCCGTAGTAGGCGTTGTAAAGACTGCGCACGGTCTTGCGATACTCCTCGATGAGCTGAGTGGGGTAGAGCTTGGCGTAGATCATCACGGTGTCGGGAGAGGCGTGACCAAGCAGCGCTTGAATGACGTGCACAGGCGTGTTGTTATTCAGATGTTCGGATGCAAAGACGCGCCGGCAATCGTGCGGCAGCAACACGAGAGGAGAACCGTCCGAGCGGCGGGCTTCTGCGGTGATCGAGATCTCGCGGATGCGGCTGCGAATGGTCTGAATACCGGCGGTGCTGGGATGGCGAATACCCTGGATCAAATACGGCGCTGGAGGGCGAGGACGCTTCTCCAGCAGGTCCCAATGATCACAAACCGGGACCGACTCGCTGTTGTAGAAGCGTTTTACGTATCGGATGATCTCGGCCAGGACACGACCCAGCCCGTCGCCGATGGGGATGACCCGAGCACGATCAAACTTCGACGGCTTAATGTGCAGCAAGTAGTAGATGCGACCGTCCGGCATCCTCCGCTTGAGAATGTCGAGCGTCGTCAGTTCGCTCGCCTCTTCGATGCGCAAGCCGCTCTGCACGAGCAGTTCCAGGAGGGCCCAATCCCAGAACGTATCCACCTCGTCTGACCACGGGTAACCGCGCGTGGTTGCGACCTCGGGCGCCGCGACCGAGGCTTTCCACCGCTGAAGGGCGAAGGCGCGAATCTTCGGCATCTCGCGCTCTAGATCGAGCACCGTGGCCGTGATGCGGGCTCGGGCGCGTTCTCGTGCTTTTTCGAAGCCGTATCCAATGAGGGTGTGGCGTGTCACTGGAATCGTCCGCGGAGCGAAGCGCTTGAAGGGAGAGTCGGGTTCGGTTGCCCAGGCGCACAGGTCGGAAAAGAAAACGCGCAGGTCCACAAGCCAGCTGTGTGCGGTTGGACGGACTTCTTCGCCGGCTCCGGGGCCGCGCTGAACGGCGCGAGCACGTGTGATCGCATACGGGATATAGTCGCGGACGTGCCGTGGCAGAATCTCGGAGCAGCGCTTCACACTGGGATGTTTATCCCGAATGAACCGCCAAAAGTGCGCGAGGGCGATGGCCTTATGTCGCAACGTCCGATAGACATCGCTGACTCGGGCCTCGTACGTTTCCAGATAAAGAATGACGACCTGCTGGAAACGATCCGGCACGCCAGCGTTCTCAACCAGTTCCGGCGCCGTTCAGCCGCTGTTTCCTACTGTGGCGGGCGCTGCCGCGTTTCGGAGTACGGGAGAAAACGCCGAGTGAGCAGAGTGCGGCATCGAGCGCATCCGTCCCCTTCGACCAGCGAACCGACAGCAGCTTCAGGTCGTGATCTTTTATATAGTGGAGGCTGTCGTAACCGCGAGCGAGTAGTAGCCGCAGTCCGTTGCAAACAGCGAGGTGGCGGTTAAACGACGATGTCCAAGTGATCGAAGCGGTTGCGCCGAGCAGCGCACGGTGTTGCTGCGCGAGCGGCTGATCTTCAGGCAAGCGAGCGATCCACTGATTCACTCGAACGTCTGCCAGCCAGTCCATTGTCGGGACAATCACGCGAGCGGGTACTAAGACGCGCGCGCCCCAGGTCCAAAGTGAACACGGCCGATCGACTCCTGCCACCCACTTCGGCCAGACCCTCTTCTCGAAATCATTCCAGCGCTGTTGCAGGGTTGATCCACCGCATCGATCCAGGGCATCCGCCACATGCCGGCAAGCCGAGCGCGCATGGTACTTATCTCCCCTGCAGAAACGAAAATGGCTGACCAGTTCGTCCACCATCGAGAGCAGCTTGTCACGGTTGTAGCGCTGACCTGCCAGAGCCTCTGCTTTTTGGAATGCGGTCATCTTCTTTATAAAGCTCCTTACTCTCTCCGCGTTTTAAACCCCTCATTCCCTCGTTCGAAACCCATAGCAGAGACGGCCCTCTCCGCCGTCAAGGGTAAAGCTGTCGCCAGCCACAAACCGGCTGCCCTGTGACTGCTCGGGCCGCTCTGCACAACACCTCTCCATTACGAGGGAATGAAGTTTTTTAAACGCTCGTAAAGGAGAAAAACAATGCAGAGAATCGAAAAGCAGGACATCTACACCCGGATTACCAACCAGATCGTCAGCCACTTGGAAAAAGGTGTCAGGCCTTGGGTTAGGCCGTGGAACGCTGAACATACGGCCGGACGGATTACGCGCCCACTCCGCCACAACGGGAAGCCTTACAGTGGAATTAACATTCTCTCTCTGTGGGCGAGCGCCATGGCCCAGAACTTCGCGGCTCCCATCTGGATGACCTTCAGACAGGCATCGGAACTGGACGCCCATATCCGCAAGGGCGAGAAAGGCTCGCTCGTCGTCTACGCGGACAGCATCACCCGAAAGGAAACCGACGAAAAGACGGGCGACGAAATCGACCGGGAAATCCCATTCCTTAAGGGGTACACCGTTTTCAATGTCGAGCAGATCGAAGGCCTGCCGGAAGTTTATTACGCGAAAGCCGCACCTCTCGACCCTGTGGCCCGCATCGATCACGCGGAAAAGTACTTCGCAGCCTTGGGAGCAACCATCCGACACGGCGGAAATCGTGCGTTTTACAGCATCGCCGCCGATGCGATCCAGATGCCGGCATTCGAGAGTTTCCAAGACGCGGACAGCTATTACGCGACGCTTGCCCATGAATGCACCCATTGGACAGGCAGCAAGACCCGGCTCGACCGTGACTTCGGCGGGCATCGCTTCGGGAGCGAAGGTTATGCTGTCGAGGAACTGGTTGCGGAACTCGGGGCCGCTTTCCTGTGCGCCGATCTGGAGCTTGCTCTTGAACCGCGCGAGGATCACGCATCCTATATCGCAACCTGGCTCAAAGTACTGGCGGCCGACAACCGAACGGTGTTCACTGCCGCAGCCCACGCACAACGTGCCGCCGAATTTATCAACAGCAGAGCCACGGAGGCCGCCCCGCAAGTCACCACGACTTGCGCGGCATGATGTAAGTGCAGACATCATCGCTCCCATCAAGAATCTCCACCGGATGGCTCGACACCGGCAGCTTGCGCAATGGCGCGCTCTAGTTCCACGATCGTTTCATCGTCATAAGCGAAGACGTACTGTGCTGCTTTCGCCGAAGGCCCCGAGCGCTGCTTCGTGGTTCGCTCGGTGCTGGACTTCGCTGCCGCCAGCGCACGAACCATCTCGTTCTGATCGACGCGGAGGTACAGATCGGCTGTCGTGCTCAGGTGTGAATGCCCGAGAATCTCCTGCGCGACCTTGATGTTACCAGTGGTTTCCAGCACGCCCTGCGCGAGCGTGTGACGGAAAAGATGCGGATGAACAGAGATGCCTGCCCTTCGACCGATGTAGCGCAGGGCCGACTCAAAACTGGCATAGCGAAGGGGTTTGCCTTGACCTTTCCGCGAAGCGATCCAAACGGCATGAACGTCTGGCGCCGCGCGGCGCTCGGTGCGCAAGTATTCTTCGTAAATCGGCCAGAAGTCGTCGGTGACGGGCACGCGGTGTTGGTCGCGCGCACCCTTCAGCCGCACGGTGATGAAGCGCCGCTTGCGATCGACATCCTCCAGGTCCATGCCCAAAATCCCGTGTCGGCCAGCAACCGGACTCCAATCGCCGATGCGCTGACCCGTGCGGCTCAGCAACATCAGAATCGCTCTATCGCGATAGGAACCCGCGGTGTCGATCAGCATCTGAATCGCCGCGGGCTCTAGGACTTTCGGAAGCGTTCGCGGAATGCGACGACGGAAGCCATCACGTTGCCGCTTGCGCGGCGGCAAGTCACGCCCGATCATCCCGTGATGCAGTTCTTCGGTGAGAGGGTTCCCGGAGGCTGGGTTGATGCGACCCTTCCAAGGGCCGCGCCCATCTTCGGTGTCGCATCGAATGCAGTACTCAAAATACGACGCGAGTACGCTCAGCCGATGGTTAATCGTGCGGGGTTGGCGTGGCTTCTGCGCAGACTGCGCGGTAACAGCACCTTGCTTCGCGCCTCGCGCGAACTCGGTGATGTAGTTGCCGACCGCCTGACGCGTGACGTGCTCGGGATCTCCTCCTGAAGCGTGCAGCCAACTGAAGAAATGCGCGAGACCGATCGCGTAAGCGCGCTGCGTGTAGACGGAACAATCGCGCAGGCTCAGCTCTGTTAGAAACTGATCGCACGATCCAACGCCAGCGCCCTTCGAGTCACAGACACTGAAGGAGACGCCGAATCGTTCAGCTTTTCTTAGGACTTTGTAAATCGACATAGCAGTCATCTTCGCCTGACCGCTATCGAGAAGTACATCTACACGCGGCATCCATCGAGCGCGCAGAGGCTCGGCCGCAAATCACGAGATAAGACGAATTCCAGACCGAGGGCGCATCGCTGCCCTCAATCGGCGAGGTCACCGGAGAAGCCGGAGTCTATCTGGATCGCTTGCGAGACTTCGTGCAGGCGCAGGGCATCGCGCTTGAATACAACGAAAGCATCGCTCCCGCATTCGGCATGTCTTACGGCGGCAGGATCGCACTGCTGCCCGGACAGACGAAGGCCGAAGAATTTAGTGTTCTGGTCCATGAGGTGGCACACGAACGGATTCACAAATCCGAACGCCGGACGGCCACTACAAAGGTTGTACGCGAGACCGAAGCTGAAGCCGTGGCCTTTGTCGTCTCGAAGGCCATCGGCCTGAATCCGAAGTCTAGCGCCAGCTACATTCAGCTTTATCACGGCAACGCCGAGTTGTTGATGGAGAGTCTTGAGGTTGTGCAGCAAACCTCAGCCGTGATTCTGGGGGCAATCAGGATGGAAGAACCTGCCCCCGCAGAAGTGCAGGAACCGCAGTCTGCACCCGACGCGCCACCCGAAGACGCAGGTTACTCGCCCGCACCGGCAGACTTCGCCGAGGCCGCAGAGCCAGCCGCTTAAACCATGCAAACGCTAATCGGCGCGGAGAGGCGAAGTGTGTCTGTCCGCATGACTTCCACCATCACTCAGAAAAATCAAATAAGGAGAAGCATTTTATGGAAACCGCAGTTGAAAGCAGCAACGAATATCGCAACTTGCCTGTGGCACAGTTGCAGGAATCCACCACCAACCCACGCCGACGCTTCGACGAACACAGCCTTGCGGAACTGGCAACAAGTTTCCAAGCGCAGGGGGTGCTACAGCCCTTGCTTGTCCGCACGATCGAAGATGACAGGTACGAGGTTATTGCCGGAGCGCGGCGACTGCGCGCCGCCAAGCTCGCCGCGTTGGAAGAAGTGCCCGTTCGTGTCGTCGAACTGTCAGACGCGGCTTGCGTCGAAACGCAGTTGGTTGAAAATATTCAGCGTGAAAACGCACATCCGTTGGAAGAGGCATTCGCGTTTCATGGCCTTTTGCATACGGATGGGCTTCAATACGACATCGCCAGCCTTGCGGCGAAAACCGGGAAGAGTCCGGCATTCGTGGCTACCCGCCTTCGCTTGGTCGAGTTGCATCCGTCCATCGCAGAGGCATTTTTGGCAGACGACATCGGCGTGGGCCATGCGCTCGAAATCGCCAAGCTACCGCAGCAGGAGCAACAGCGGGCGTTTGAGGCGGCGTTTCACGCCGCTTGGAACGGCGGAAAGGAAACACGCATTCTGCGTCCTGTCCGTGACTTGGCATTATGCGGTGCACCGCATAAGGCCAATAATGCGGAGTCCCTTTTTATGCGGACTCCGCTTCGACGGATTCAGAATTAACACTACCGAACGGCTCCCACACTCCGCATAATCGTAGAGTCCTTCAGCAAGGCGATGAGCTTGTCTGTTGCCTTGAACCGGCCCGTACGCAGCTTAGGTGAGATCGCAGCTTCAAGAGTTTCCAGCTTTACGGTCGGATCGGCGCGGGTGTAGATCTCAGTTGTTTGCACGCTGGAATGGCCGAGCCAGAGCGAGACTTTCCGTATGTCTTTTGTGGCCTGGAGGATTGTCATCGCGCAGGTGTGCCTCAAGACGTGCGGTGATACTCTCTTCGATGCCAGAGAAGGGCAACGTTTCTCAGCGATGCGGACGTGCTTTCGCAGGATGTATTCAAACCCGGCGCGTGTCATACACCCACTGCGAGCATTGATAAATAGTTCTAGAGCCGGGATCTCAGCTCTTACTGAAAGCCAAGCCCGTACTGCCGATGCCGTCTCTCTCCATAGCGGAACGCAGCGTTCCCGGCGGCCCTTGCCGTGGATCAGAACACTGGGCTCGGGATGGAGTCGAACATCGACGACACGAATCCCGATTAATTCCGATACTCGCATTCCACCAGCGAAACAGAGATGCAGCATCGCACGATCACGAATACCCATGCGACGGGCCGGATCGGGAGCATCCAAAATCGATTGCATTTCCTTGGCTGTCAGATGCCGCACGAGACGCGAGTCCGTCTTCTTTGTGGGAATCGACAGAATGCAGCGAATCTGTTCGAGAGCAGACGGCACACGATACTCCATGTACCGCATGAATGACTTGATGGCTGCGAGCCGAACGTTTCTGGAAGCAGCGCCATTCTTGCGCGCTGCCTCCAGGTGGTTCAGAAAGTTCATAATGAGCGCAGCATCAATGTGCTCCAACTGCAACTGCGACGGCGAAATCTTCAGGCAGTTGCTCGCGTATGCGAACAGGAGCCTGAACGCGTGCGCATAGGAGTCACAGGTGTTCGGGCTAGCTTGGCGTTCGACAGACAACCGTTGTCGGAGGAAAGCTGCGATATGTGGCGCGATCAGAGTCATTGGCGGCCTCCCACGAAGTACCGCTGGGTGGATTCAGCAATGTTCCTCATCAACTCTGGCGTTGCCTCCAGATACCAATACGTGTGCTTGATGTCGCTGTGTCCCAAGTAGGTTGAAAGTGCGACCATGTGCTGGGTGATTCGATCTCGGTCGTCAGGACAGGTTTCCAGAGCCCTGACTGCGAACGTGTGGCGCAGTGCACGGATGGTCGGTCGCGGAAGCCCTGAATGGCGTTGGATGCCGACCTTCTCGATGCTTTTCCGAAACACGACGTACGCGTCATGCCGAAGTAGCTTGTGCTTCCGCAAGCTGACAAAGACGTGATCGTCAAATGGAGCGAAAAGGCGCCGCTTCGGCAGATAGCGTTCCAAAGCGGTTTGCGCTGTCGGATGCAGCGGAATCAGCCGACTCTTGCCGAACTTCGTGTTCCGGATAACAAGGCCGTCCTCGGTGATGTCCTCCAATCGCAGATTAATCGCTTCCGAGAGCCGCATCCCGGTACATGCCAACAACCCGAAAAATGTACGGTAGGTTAGCGCGCGATACTCCGGGTTGTACCGCTCGACTTCAGATGCTGCTTGGACGAGGCCTTGGACCTCTTCTCTTGAATAAATATAAGGAGTACGCCGTGGTCGTTCCTCTCTGCCGAACGCGGGAGGTGGTACTTCATGATCTTGGTCCTCCGCGCGCAAATACCGTGCCAAGCGAATCACTAGGCCAAGCCGGCGCGCTCGCGTCCGGGTGGATGGAGCCCATCCAGCCCACTTGATCGCTACCTCAGAGCGGATGTGAGGCTGGCCCTGTGCATCGGAAAATGCCGCAAAGCTCCGCAGCAGATTACCGGACCACTTCATCGCAAATCCCATGGCCCGGCGTACGGCCAGATACCCTTGCACATCCTCGTTCAGCATGTCTTCACCTCCGGCCATGACTGCGCGATCTGCCGCAGGGTAACCACGTCCACTTTGGCGTATATCTCCGTCGTCAGAAGGGAGCGATGCCGGAGCACAGCAGCGATCTCCTGTAAGGACACACCTCCCCGGAGCATCGAACTTGCGACGGAATGACGGAGAACATGAGCTGCCCCTGGCTTTGGGCAGGTGATGCCAACACAACGCATCGCGCGCGCGACGATGATCGAGATCGACGTGGACCCGGCGAACGCACGATACGGAGCGAATGATCGGACAAACACCGCATCGCTATCAGCTTGGGGACGATGGTCCTTAATATAGGCTGCCAGCGCTTGTCCAACCTCTTGGGACAGCGGCAACGCGGTTGCGCGGCGGCCCTTGCCTGAAACACATATGGTGCCTTCTTTCCAATCAATATCGCTGAACCGAAGTCGAACAATGTCGCCCGCCCGGAGTCCCAGGCGCCCGAGCAATAGAAGAATCGCTCGGTTCCTACTTCCCAGTGAAGTCCTTAGATCGGCCGATGCTATGATCTTTTCAACTTGAGCGGGTTGTAAGTAGCGTGGCAAGGTGGAGAGCCGCCAGTGAGCAAGACTGGGAACTGACGCGTACAGGCTGGCGGGACACTTGCCCTGCGAGATCAGAAACCTAAGAAACATGCGGATGGCGCAGATGCTCTTTCTTGTAGATGCCCCTCCCGAATGCCGACTCTTGCGCAACACGAATGAACGCAAGTTTCGCGCATCATACATGCTCGGATCTTCGCCGAGTTCCTTGATGAGCGCACGCAGTTCAAACCTATAGATAGAAAGAGTGGCATCGGAGGCTCCGCGTTGCTGGCGCATCCACTCGCAAAAGGACGCTACGACAGGCGATTCCAGGACTGACTCCGTCACGGTGGGGTTCGTGACTATGCCCGCCCGCTGCAAGAACTGAAAGAAAAGATGGAGACTGTACTTCTGCCGCTGCGGTTTTAGCGGTGGACGGTCCTCACGGCAGCGGCATCGTTTCAGATGATCGAGAAACTGCTTTGCACGTCGTTCCTCAATAGTCGCGACAGACAAGTTCCGACGTCCGTTCCAATGCAAAAAGTGCTCGGCTGTCCGAATGTGTTGGCGCGCCGCCACCCACTGATAACGGACTGCAGCCAGTTCCTTGGCGAAGTCCTCCAGTAGACGGCCACCGGGGCAGTCGCGTAGTTCCTCGATACGTGATGGGCGTGTGAAGTACTGAACCAGCATGATGTTCCCCCTCCTTGGGGCATCATGATTATGTGTGATAGCCAAGACTTGACGTTACACGCGCTGTTGTGAGGACGAAGCGGAACGGTCGGACTCGGCTGGAACCTCAACACTCGGGAGTGACCGACTTATCCATACGAATTTGCGGGGGCTTTGGCCCTCAAATCTCTGAGGATACCCGAAGAAAACTAAGCGAGTGCGGCCGACCTCGCTTGATACAGCGACGAATTCGACAGCTCACTTCGAAGGATTGGCTGTCATCGTTGCCTTCTCCAAATATGCAAACGCGCCGGTATTTCTTGTATTGAGTGCCAGAGAATGACGGTAGTTGAGGATCGCGAGATCTAATTGCCCATTGTCTGCGTATGCCTCTGCCAAGCTGTCATACGCATTCCAGGAGTCTGGGTACTGCCTGGTATTCAACGCGAACAAGGCGATAGCGGCCTCGAATTGATGGGCATTGAGCAAACGGTATCCCAAGGCATTCACAACACTTTCCGAAAGTTTGCCTGTGGGTTTGGCATGAGTCTCAAAATCACGAATAGCAGCTACGGCACCCGCTTTGTCAACTGCGGCCTGGAATGCCGAATCCATCTCCTCGACTCGCTTATATCCCTGCACTGGTGCTTCGACCATCGCCATTAAAGCCGCGTGATCGAACCATCGACCACGCACCATGACTCCAAGTGGTTCGCACAGATTGTGAATGTCTAGCAGCGGGTTGGCAGAGAGCATGAGAAGGTCGGCCGCGGCTCCAGGCGAAATCGTTCCGAACTCGTCGGCGCCCGGCACGAATTGGTGAATGAACTGCCAGGGGACACGAGTTGCGGCGGAGAGCGCTTGGAAGGGCGTGAGTCCAGCCCCAACAAGCTGCTCGACATCATCATCGAGTGAGCTCCCAGGCATGCCGCCTCCTGGGCTGTCGGTACCAGCCAGTAGCGGTACGCCTGCGTTTGATAGCGCAAGCGTCAACTTCTTTAGGATGGCGAATTCAGGCACAAAGCGATCGGAAGGCCTTGCTGGCCGGTCTTCCAACCACTCTCCGCGGATATCCGGCGGCAGAAAAGAAATGTCCGATTCAGCCAGGCGCTTGTCAAACGATTTTGGGTCAGAGGTCCTCTGGGTCAGGGCGGCAAAGAACGAGAGATTTGGAGTGACATACGCGCCCCAATGCTTCGTCAACTCCACAGCTGGGGCAATCTTTGACTCATCGGGCTTTTTGCCAAAGTATGTTTTGTAATACTCCTCCGCATGAGCGATCATCACCTGCCCCTGGGCGAGGCTGCTCTCGAATCCCACCGCCGGGGCGATATGACCGACCACTGCGATATGTTGCTTCTTCGCCTCGTCGAGCACCGCCGCAAAGATCCCGGGCTTCAGACGCTCGTAGGCCTTGATGAAGTCGTAGCCTTCCAGTTTGGCGCGATCCACGGCATCTCGCGCATCACGCTCGCAAACCGGAACATACTCCGGTCCGGGATCGCCCGGACCATCGATTAGAAAGGCCACGAAGACACGGGGGCCGGGAATCGAGCCTCTGCGAATCTCGTCGCGGGTAGAGGTAACGAAGTCTGGAGAGGCGAGCCCCATATTAAGTATGGTTGTCACACCGGCTTCGAGAAACAGCGGCAGCATCTCTCTCCTGTCCACATGCGTATGCATATCCGCCAATCCTGGCACTAGAAATTTGCCTTGGCCGTTGATGACCGTAGTTCCCGGCGGCAGCTGCGCGGTCATCGCGGAACTGATCTCGAAGATCTTGCCGTCTCGGACAACGACAGTTTGGTGAGTCAGCAAGCGGTCCGTATCCATGGGAATGACGGAAATATCCTGGAAAGCGAAGGTGCTCTCCTTCAGAGGCATCTGCTTCGGCTGCTGACTCCATACAGCGATTGGGGCAGTCACTGCCAGGAGGGTGGCAAGAGTTGACTTTAGCCGCATCAAGCGTTCACTCCTTGAATGTATAACTCTTCCCAAGGTCTATACGAGAACTCGTGGGAGTTTGTTCCAAAGGCTAAAGACCTAATTGTGCCTCCCGTCTGAGGAGGTTCGTTAAAACCCTTCAGGATCAGGACCGACAAACGCCATTCTCGTCGCTTGGCTCCCGCTTTGTCGGCAAATACTGAAGTTGAGTTTTCGCTAGCTGCTTGCGATGATGCTCGACAAGGAATATGACGAAGTGAAAGGCTGGTTTACGAATGAACGAAAGTGGAATGACTTTGTCGGCCTTACTTTCACACTGCTCGAAAAGAGATATGACGTTTCTTTTGCGGACGAGAGTGGCATCGGTCGGTGGGGAGGGGTTCGACGTTTAGTGGCGATTGTTCCAGCCGCTGAACCCAAGAGCGAAGGGCACGTCTTTGTCATTGACGAGACTGAAACGGTGCATGACCCTAGCCCGAAGACACCGACACCGTTCAATGTGTCAACGCTGTCCCGCAGGCTGATAGGTCAAAAGGTGGAATGCGTTATCCGAATCGAGAAAGTTGACGCGAGGTAAGCGACCGAAAGACCATGGATTTGATGGCGAAACTGAGTGAAGTTCATTTCGTACCGCCAAGGCAGAGTCAAAACTTGTGGGGTGATAAGTGTCCCGCCTCAGTTGGAAATGGAGAAAGCGTTCGTCCGTTAAGATAGCGGAGCGAACGTATGAGCAAAGAGCGCAAGCACTACACTGCTGAGGAGAAGGTGGCCATTCTACGGCGCCATCTTTTAGACAAGGTCCCGGTTTCCGATCTGTGTGAGGAACTGGGGCTGCAACCCACCGTGTTTTACCGCTGGCAAAAGGAGTTGTTCGAGAACGGAGCGGGTGCTTTCCAAACGACGGAGCATCCTCGCCGCCAGGCAGAAGAGAAACAGAAGCGGATTGAGTTCTTGGAGAAGAAGGTGCAGACCAAGGATGAGGTCCTGGCCGAGCTGATGGCGGAGCACATCGCGTTAAAAAAAAGCCTTGGGGAACTCTGACCGCGACTTGGGTGCCGCACGATGTGCGGGATCAGGTGGTGGATTTCGTCCGGCGCTGGTCGGAGAAGAGCGCGATCAGCGTCGGCCGATTCATTGCGTGGCTGGGCGTAACTGCGAGTAAGTTCTACGACTGGCGGCAGCGCTATGGACGAGTGAATGAGCACAATGGTTGGGTGCCCCGGGACTTCTGGTTGGAGCCGTGGGAGAAGGAAGCGATCGTGAGTTTTCATCTGAAGAATCCGTTGGAAGGTTATCGGCGGCTGACGTACATGATGTTAGATCACGATGTGGTGGCCGTGAGTCCGGCGAGCGTATGGCGCGTGCTGCAACCAGCAGGACTGCTGTCGCGCTGGAAAGCGAAGCCGTCACGCAAGGGCACCGGCTTCGAACAGCCGCTCGAGCCGCACCAGCACTGGCATGTCGATGTTTCCTATATCAACCTGTCGGGCACGTTCTATTACTTATGCAGCGTGCTGGATGGGTGCAGTCGTTTTCTGGTGCATTGGGATCTGCGCGAGTCGATGAAGGAGGCGGACATCGAGAGGATTCTGGAACGAGCCAAGGAGAAGTACCCGGAGGCCAAGCCGCGGATCATCTCCGACAACGGACCGCAGTTCATCGCGCGGGACTTCAAGGAGTTCATTCGCGTCTCGGGTATGACGCACGTGCGCACATCGCCGTTTTACCCGCAATCGAACGGAAAAATCGAACGCTGGCATAAGTCGCTCAAACAGGAGTGTATCCGGCCTCTGACTCCGCTGACGCTGGACGATGCACGGCGCTTGATTCAGACTTACGTGGATCGCTACAACACGGTTCGATTGCACAGCGCCCTCGGCTATGTGACGCCGCAGGATCGGCTTGCCGGACGACAGGCCGAGATCCACGCGGCTCGCGATCGCAAGTTAGAAGAAGCTCGTAGGCAGCGGCAACTTCGCCGGCAGCAGACAGCGTCTTTGATGTTTGCACACTCTTCCACCGCAGCTACAATGACCTCACCGGATGAAACGGAAGCGGGCACTGCAGGGATGCAACTATGCTGAGGGATAACCTGGTGGGGCTCATCCAGCCGATGCTCAGCAGCGCGGGAGCCAATCCTCTCGCGCTGTGCATCGCACAGAACGAGTCATCGGACGATAGACCCCCATGCCTTGAAAATCCCCGCCTCAAAGGGGCGGAATCTACACTAACGGAGAACGCCCCCTCTCCATTTCAGGCTGAGCCAAGACATAAGGGCGTGCTAGTCACTCTGGATGTTGCGAAACTGGACAAATCGTGGCGATACAACCGCGTGCCAGAGGGCGGAGGCGAAGACCCTGATACCAGACTTCAATATAAGCAAGTCAGGCAATGGGTCGGCGTGGGCCGGAAAGTTGAGTTGTGGGCCACGACCGTGACGCGGGAGGATGGCGAAGAGGACGCTTTGTGCTTCATTGAAGGACGGCACAGTTTTGCTGTGCTCCGAGATTTAGGGTACGTGACGGTTGACGCATGGGCGAGCCGGGACGAAGCCGACGAACTTGTGCGGAAGTACGGAGCCGGGTGAGAATGTTGCAGGGTCTAGATATGGACTCAAACTCAGTCGCTACCTTGGTGACAGCATGTGCCACGGCGGTTTATGGTATCGGGACTATTTTTCTTGTGTACCAACTGAGGCGAGACAGAGCCCAGCGGGATAGACACTTTCAGACAGACAGCGATGCTCAAAAACTAACCGAACTCCGCCGCGCCTTTTATGAGGCGTACGGCTATTGGCTGGCGAAGGGGATCGGTTACCGTGCCGGACTATGGGATTTTGTGCGATGTGTCCTTTTTGTGTCCTTCACAATTAGATCTGGTTCGATTTCATCAACTTTTCCAACGATTTTCGAAAACCGTCCATGCGGGTCTTTGATCGTTAAGTTATTGTGATGGCTGTAGTTGCCAACACTACAACCGCATCGGGACACATAACTCTTAATCAGTAGGTTGTAGGTTCGATTCCTACCGCGCTCACCATCTCCTTCAGATTCAGCCGCCCGATCAAGCTGGCGAAGCGGATCTGGTAATTCTTGCTAACTGCTCTGTGGCCACACTTGCCAAACGTTGTCCGAAGTCGTCCACATCCGCATGATCGTAGGTATCCATCGCGAGCGAACTTTTGCGTGGCCAAGGATGCCCCGAGATCACTTTCAGACGGGCTCCGTTCCTTCGCATCGTGGTTGTCAAAGTATGTCTGAAATCGTCCCATAAGCAGACCCCTCAAGAAAAGTGTGCGTCCCTAGTCCGCTAAAGCTACTGGCTGGCAAGGTTCGAATCTTCCGGATTTGGACATTCCGAAAGGTATACCTTTTGAGATATTGGCACGCCGAGTTCGGTTTGCTCGGCACCGAGGCATGCGCGTATAACGTTTCTCACGGTGCCATGTCACCTGATCCGAACTAGACTTGGTCCGGCCAATAGGCGGGGCGGGAACCTTTCCGCCCTCGAATGGTTTGTCGGAACGTTTCGGGTGCCCGAAGGGCAGTATGAGTATTATCCGCAGTCGTCTCTCGTGGGGCACGGCGAATCTCAATTCCCCACTTCACACGGCGGTACAAGCGTGCCTCGTGGCCGGCCTCTCCTTTCTCGCCGCCAAGCTTGGAGGGGTACTGGTACTGCGGCCCCAAATGCTCTGGCCGCTTTGGCCGGGTTGCGCGCTTTTGGTTGCGGTTCTGCTGTTGGTTCAGCGGAGGATCTGGCCGATACTGATCGCCGCAGGATTGGCAGGGTTCGTCCTCTATGACCTAGAGGCGGGATTGACGCTTCGTTCCATTTCGCTACTTATATTGGCCGATGCCGTCGAAGTTCTCATCGCCGCTCTGGGGGTTAGCTACGCCTTCAGTGGTCCGCCCCGTATCAACAGCGTACAGTCCCTAGCCAAGTATTCATTTTTTGCGGTCATCCTCGCTCCGCTGTCGGCAGCGTTTATCGCCACGCCCGCTTTCGGTGGAAACTACTGGGTTCGTTGGAGAATTGGGTTCTTTACGGAGGCGCTGGCCCTTCTCACTCTAACCCCCGCCATTTTGTACTGGGCGAGAACGAACCAGGCATGGATGCAGAAGCCACGCGCTTTCTATCTTGAGGCAGCCACGCTGATCGCGAGTTTGACTCTATTTTCCTATGTCGTTTTCGCGAGTCCTTCGCACAGCGTTCAACCAGCGCTCGTCTATTCACTCCTGCCATTCCTGCTTTGGTCCTCTTTACGTTTTGAATTGCTTGGAATCACTACCTCGTTATTAGTGGTCGCCTTTCTGTCAATTTGGGGTGCAATCCACGGACGCGGGCCCTTCATCGGCTCAGAACCGCTCGACACCGTAATGTCGCTCCAACTATTTTTGTTTTTCGCCGCATCACCCTTCATGCTTCTGGCGGTTCTGGCAGAAGAACGTAAACAGACGGAGCAGAACCTCCGCGAAAGCGAAACGCGTTTTCGATTGGTGGCTGATACCGCGCCTGCGTTGATCTGGATGTCGGACACCGACAAGCTGCGCACATACTTCAACAAGCCTTGGCTGGACTTCACAGGACGGTCGATGGACTTCGAGCTTGGGAATGGTTGGGCGGAGGGGGTTCATCCCGAGGATTTGGAGAGATGCATGGGTGCGTACGCGCAGGCTTTTGATCGGCGTCAGGAATTCAGAACGGAGTATCGCTTCCGACGGCACGACGGGGAGTATCGATGGGTTCTTGACACCGGAGTGCCGAGGTTTAGCCAGGATCGCTCGTTCATTGGTTACATCGGGTGCGGCGTCGATGTGAGCGCGCACAAGCGAGCGGAAGAAGTCCTCTCCAGTGTGAGCCGTAGATTGATTGAGGCACAGGAACAGGAACGTGCCCGGATCGGCAGAGAACTTCACGACGACATCGGTCAACGTCTCTCAATGCTGGCCGTCGAACTGGCGCAGCTTCACGAAGACCTCCCCAATCTGCCCGAAGTTCAAAGCCGTATTAGCGAACTTCTCCAGCAGACCTCCGCGTTAGCCGCCGATATTCAATCCTTGTCGCACGAGCTGCATTCCGCAAAACTGCAATACCTCGGTGTCGCTGCAGCTATGAGAGGTTTCTGCCAAGAGTTCGGTGAGCAACAAAAAGTAGAGATTGATTTTAAAACCCGCGATTTGCCCGATCCGTTGTCGCCAGACATTTCTCTGTGCCTCTACCGAGTTTTGCAAGAAGCCCTCCACAATGCGGCAAGACACAGCGGGGTACGGCACTTTGAAGCGCGACTGTGGGGGACCGCGGATGAGATTCATCTCACGGTTAGCGATTCCGGCTCAGGCTTTGTTGCCGAAACGGCACGGCAGAGCCGAGGGCTCGGCCTCATCAGCATGGAGGAACGACTGAAACTTTTGAAGGGCGCCTTTTCGATCGAATCGCAATCCAACCGTGGTACCACGATCCACGCTTGCGTTCCTCTCGGAGGAACTGCTTCCCTGCGGTCGGCCGGCTAAAATGCGCCCGAAATCGTCACAGTTTCACTGGGAAGAAACGTCCCCTCGGTCCTTTATCGTGTAACCGCATTTTCGCGGTGTGCGTAAAGTGTGCCATTGCTGGACTGCTCACCCCGTCGCTGTGCCAAGCAGTCTCCAGAACGCCGACGCAGAATATCGAAAGCCCTAAGGCTCAGGAGCACTTCGCGGGTTCCGCTGATGGTCTTGCTATCCGGCACGAAAACGATACGGCGATCCAAATCTATATTCTCGATCAGGGTCTGATAGAGCTCTTTCTCATTCCGCATGCCAGTGCTCGTGCCAGAGTGACGATGTCGCGAAACAGTTCCCGCGTCCGCGGCTTCAATCGTGGCTTGCATTAGCCGCGTCTTGAATCAGTGAGGATGCGACGCGGGAGCTGATGGCGCGGCTGAATGATGCTCGATCCCTTGCGACATTCCCCCCATCTCGGAATGCGGCAAGCCGGTCTCGCCTCGCCATGGATCCTGACCCGGGCCGAAGACGGTCATCGGTTGCGGGGCCGGAGGTCGAATGGTGGAGACTACGAGCGGGCGCGGGGTGCGATCCATGGTTTTGGCGAAGCGATCGAGATGACGAACGGAGCCGCGAGGCACTCCGAAACCAGCTGAACCTGGATTGATAGTCAGGCGACGTGGGGTGGCGACAGCCGGATCGGCCGAAAGTCCTTTGCCAAGCATGACGGCCGCGTGGCCGACTACCGGCGGCCTCGGCACAATGCCCCGAGGCGGATTCACAACCGGAGGAATCGCATACCAGTTGCTCCAGGAGCCGGGCTGCCACATCCAACCGCAACCGCCAGCTAAAGCCCAGCTACCGTAGCGATAAGGCATCCAGCCCCACGGGTAGGCCGAGACGAACGTGTAGCCGCTTCCCGGATACCACATCCAGCCGCCATCCTGGAAAGGATTCCAACCGGCATTGATGAAGTAAGGTTGCCAGCCGAATCCGTAGCCGGGGCAGTTCATGTAGCTGCCGTAGTAATTCAGGTCGCTCAATCCGTAGCTATAGGGCGAGGAAAGGTTGGAGGCGCCAGCAGCGAGGGCGTACCGGTCGTGATAGTCGGTCTGCTGCTGATCCCACTCGTCGGACGGAGCGGGATCGTAATCCCTGGCGATAGTGAAAGTGTCTTTCGCGGTGGGATCGGCTTGGGGCGGATCAGCTTTCGCAGGGTCAACTTTTGCGGCGACGTTCTCGCCCGGAGCATTTTTCGGATCGTCGCTCTTCGCGTCGTTCTTTAGTTGGTCGTTGTTTAGTTCGTCATTCTTTGGATCGTCATTTTTCGCGACGTCATTCTTCGCGGCATTGTTATCGGCGAAGTCGACGGTGGCGGTGTGCTTCTCGGCGACGGTGAATTCTCCGGAGCGTCCGGTGGCGCGAACTTTGCCCTTGAAAACGGCGATGGTCGCTTCTCGCGCGCCGTCGAGTTCCACGCGGAAATGCGCAGCTTCAGGCACGGTGAGCGACTCATGGCCAAAATTGAGCTGGAACTGGTCGGCAGCTTTCCCTTTGCCGTAGGCCTTGGGGTGAAGATCGACATAGGCGGTGCCGGAGACGAGTTGGACGACGTCAATCTTCTGGCCCGCGTCGCCGAGCGACAGGCCGGTGAAAACTACTTCGGTGGCGTGGCCGAGGCGCAGGGCGCTTCCGTCTTCGAATTCGACTTCGGCGCGGCCATCGGCGCCGGTCTTGAGTTTTGAGCCTTCGATCACCGGCAGGTTCATAAATGCTTTTTCAAATCCCTGGCCGGCGGCGCGATCGATTTTCACAGTACCCTGCACTTCGCTGAGACGAACGATGCGGGCTTTCGACTGGGCCGAAGCTGAGACCACCAGGAACGCCGTTGCGAGCACGGCACAGATTGCGAGCATCTTTCCGAGTCTGCCGATCGCCATATGACTCTCCTGGGGGATTGCTGTCAAATGCCCAATCCCGCAAGGGCTTTGGTTGGATCACCTATGGTACCGCTAAACGGGACCGGATACGAGTGGGCTCCAGGGTGCGGTAGATGCACGGTTTGGGGCTAGAGTTGACGCGGCAAAAGTGGAATTGAGGAAATGTCCAGAAATCGCGATCAGTGCGCGCCGGCCATGGCCAGAATACTTTGGGCGCGGGCGCGAGTCACATTGATGACGGATTGGTCGTTGATGATCTGATCGAGGATAGGCTGAATGGCAGTGACATCGACCAGTTGATTGTTGCGGGCGAGGTCCTGCAGGTTCTTGAGCTCTTCGTCGAGAGCGAGCTTCTGGTAGCGGAGATCGTAGTGAAGACGATGCCCGAACTCAAGCGTGGTGGAAAGGCTCTGCATCAGGGTGGTGAGTTCTTGTACGGCGGGATTGGTCGAGTAGTTGTAGGTGGACTCGCCGCTGTGCTGGCCATCCTTATAGGCAAGGGTTTTCTTGCCGGTGAAGGCGAGCTTGTGGTGGGAGTCGAGATCCTTTTGAAAATAGTTGGCCTTGGCGGCCAGCGAGAAGATTTTCTGGCGCGTGTCGGCGGTGATGGGAAAGTCGAGGTCGAAGTTGTCGGTCTGGTCGGAATCGGCGGAGAGTCGCCCGCTCGATTCGTAATGCGCGGCGCCGTCGGAGGGAACACGGATAGAGTAGTGCTCCGGCTGGGAGTTGGGGAAATCGAGGGTGAAGGTGACGACGGCCTGGGGCGCAGTTTGCGAGTCGGCGCGGGCTGATAAGACGATCAGCGAGATGACAAGAAGACCGAGTACTTGAAATGAACGAGGCATGCGCCGCTGTTAATGATTGGGGATGATGGCGCAGAGTGTCAAGGGGGTGTACTCGTCCAGTAGATGGTGACACTTTTCACTGCTTTCGTTGAGATACATGAAGCCATCGGAGAAAAACCACGAGCGCTATCGGACCGGCCAAGCCATCATTGCTAGTCCGTTGTTGTTAACAGATCACTCCGGCAAGTACTTTTACTCTGGCGGCACGTCGCCGAATGATTCCAGCTCATGTGTCAATTGGGGTTATTATCCAGGAGCTTTTGGAGCGTGGACGATCGGTAGCGATCGCGTCTCGGTCCCGCGTTAAAGCGTTGTGATGACTGACGCAGCCTTCCACGAGAGCCCGATACAAGACTTTCCCGGTGCTGGTCGATCAGCAGCAGCTGAGGCTGCCAGCGCTTCCGGAAATCGTACTCATCTCAAAGGCGTTGACCGTCTGTCCTGGCAACTGCGCGGTCCGGATGTATGGCGCACGGCAATCAGGAACCATGGCCGACGGGCCGGTACCGGCAGGATCTCTTCGGGTAGATATCGCTAATCCAGCACCGGCCGTGGGCAATAAGGGATCGGTATTCCTTTGACGATCGCTCCGGGATTGCCTTCGACCAGCGCGTCCGCGTAATCAGATCCAACAATCCTTTCCGCGATATCGCGTGCCGCAGAAAGATTCGGAATCCGGCGCTTGGCATCGTGCGCGTCCGAGGCAAGAACGTGTACGGCGGAGCGATCGAGCAGCCAGCGCGCGATAATTTCAGGCCGCTCGCCCCAGAATCCGGTCAGCGCTGAGCCTGTCACCTGCATCAGACAACCCTGCTCAGCCCACTCCAGAATGCGCTGTGGCGCCTGCTGCAAAATCGGGTTGCGCTCGGGGTGAGTCAGGATCGGCGTGAGCCCGCGATCTCCGAGACGCGTGAAACAGTCGGCCAGCCGCGTCGGAACGCTGTAGTTGCTAAGTTCGATGAGCAGATAATTCGTGTCGCCGATCGTGTACTTGTGCGGCTGCTCGAGGACCCGCTCCAGATTCTCAAATGAAAGATGGAAGTCGCAGCCTAGACTGAACTCCAGGTCACACACGCCCTCGATCTTTTGTCGCAGCTGATCGAGAAGTCCGCTAAGATAACCCCGGTCGTAGACATAACGATCGTTGGCATGCGGCGTGGCCACAGCGTGGGTGATGCCATCGGCCGCCGACATGCGGCACATCTCGACGGCTACATCCCACGACTTTGGTCCATCGTCGACCTCGGGCAGAAGGTGGCAGTGGATGTCGATCACGGCGTAGTTTTTACCCAGAATGCAATTTGAAATGTCACGGTCCGCACTCGACTGGAGACAAGCATGAACGATTCGAACACTTATGATTCGAACACTCACGATTAGAACACATTCACCGGCGTGTGCGCGTCCATGCGGCAACGGTTTCAACGCCGGCACAGCCCGCCGCTTCACCGGCGCATCCAACCCAACGGGTTCCGGTTTCCATCGTTGTGTTCAGCTCCCTCGCGAGACAGCAGTTGCATGATTCCTGCTTTCTCGTGCACGATAGTGGATCACAACATTTTCGTTATCACCTTTAGATACTGAGGAGCAGGTTCGCAAATGAGCTTTCTGAGGGCGGCGCGCGCCGCACTGGCAAGTCAAAGTCGTTTTCCCCGGGTTCTTCTGGCTTTCGTTGCTGTCACCCTCACCGGACTTTTCATCTCCTGCGTCAACAACAATACGGTGAGTCGCGTTGGTCCCAATCACCTTGCCTATGTGACCCTGCCGTCGCAGGGCACCGTGCTGTTGTTAAACATCAATTCGACAACGGGCGTCATCACCGCCGGACCGCAGACACCGCCCGTGCAGGGTTCTACTCCCACCGGCATGGTCCTATCGCCATCCAGGAAGTTCTTGTACGTGGTCAATTCTCGCGCCAACTCGATATCGATTTTCAGCGTGAATAGCGTCGACGGCACTTTGACGCTCATCGGCACTCCGATTCAGGCCGGCTCAGCGCCCAATATGGCGGCCATCGATCCGTCGGGCGCATATTTTCTGGTGACGAATAATTTTTCTAACAATATTTCCGTTTTCTCCATCGACTCCAATACCGGAAATTTGACCGAGGTTCCAGGGTCGCCGTACTTCGCCAACCAAAGTCCGACCTCGATTCAATTTGCCCTCACGCCTTATGCTGAATTCGTCTACGTGACCAATCCAGGCATCGGCATGGTCACCGGGTTTTCGTTTTCGGCGGGCGTGCTCACGCCCATCCCCGGAACTCCTTTGTTCTCTGGCCAGGGAGCCACGGCGCTGACGGTGGACGCGAGTGACCGGTTTCTCTTCGTAGCGAATTTTTCAGCCATCAATCCGCCCCCGAACGCTGCCACGATCGGCAACATCTCGGCCTACAACATTGACCCTTCGACCGGTGAACTCACCACGATAACCGGCTCGCCCTTTACCTCCGCCGACGGCATTGGTCCCGCGGCGCTGACCGTCGATCCCACCAATACCTATCTTTATGCGGTCACTGCGGGCTCTGCCAATTCCATCTGGTGTTTTACGATCAATCCCAGCAACGGACAGCTTGTGGCTGTCAGTTCGTCGCCATTCAGTTTGGCGGCGGGTGGACAGTTTGCTCTGTTCGATCCCATCGGCAGCTATTTCTATATTGGAAGTCCGTCGGCAAAAGGCATTCAGGGTTACACCTACGACTCAGGGACGGGCGCTCCTACCCTGATCGGAGGCTCGCCTTTTTCCACGGGAAGCCCGCCGGGAACGATGGTCCTTTCCGAGTAGACGCTGCATAGCACTCGCTATAACAGTTGTGCAATCTGTGGTTTACCGGCTGGCACTTTGGGGGGAGAAGTTTGGCACCCGCGTGCCATTTTCAGATTTCCCGCTTCGTCTTAGTCTCCCAAGTGAGCAGTTCTGGGGGAGGGCTGCCCGGGCGTCCTGGGTTCGCAAGAATCCGGGACGCCCGTTTAATTTTCCGGCGAAACGAATTATTTAGACATTCAGGGATTGAGCCATTTAGTCATTGCGACATCGGAAGATCCCGAGCTTTCGGGGTTGATTTTCAATGATCCGCTGATTCGATGTCTCAATTTGTAGAGATGGTGAAGTTCACCGTGATACGGGCTTGAGTTTCGACTGGCTGACCGTTTTGCACAAACGGTTTGAAGTGCCACTGCATCACCGCTTCGCGCGCCGCTGCCGCCAGAATGCCGGGGCCGCTCAGAATCTGCAGCTGCTGAATCGTCCCATCCCGCGCGATTAGCGCTTCCAGGCTGACTGCACCCTGCACCTTCATCTGCCGTGCCAGCAGCGGATAATCGGGCGGCACTGAAACGGTCACATTCTGCACCGTCTGCGGCGAGAGTTGTACGCGATTCCCGGCATTCACCGTCGGAGGTCCCGCCACGGGAGGCGCAGCGCCCGAATCCACGTCCACATGGATGGCAGTGCTCTTCGCGGGAACGCTGATATGCCGGTTGCCCGCGACGACTTCTATCTGCAGAGGCGGTAGCGCCGCGCGTTCAGTGGTTGCCGAAAACGGAGCTTCTGTCTTGGCGGGCGCTTCGGGCTTGGCCGTCTTGTGTTCGCGCGCGGGAACTGCCGGAACCTTTGCCGGCGCAGCGCTACCCACTACCTTGCGCGTGATGCGAACTGCGGCTTCCTGCACTTCGCCGCCCGGCGGAAACCAGAAATCCCAATCCTTAAGAATTACCGCAATCAGCGCGGCCAGCAATATTCCAAGCGCGATGAGCATGCGCTTGCGCTGCACTTCCGTATCTGGCGATGCGGATTGGTGAGGCAGAGGCGTCGACCGCTCAAGATGGTTCTCGGGCTGCGTTTCACGCTCGAACATTGGTGTGGGGACTCGCTCTCGAAGCTGCAATCGATCATCGCGATTCACGAACCGATTCAAGACGCGATTGATGAGCGATTGCTTCCGAGTGATCGCTGAGTAAGTATGCCCCTAAACCCGCGCCCATGCCAAGCAAATCCCGTTCTGGTCAAACGATTTGCAACGTTTTGCATAGGCTAGCCCCGCCTAGGGCAGACTGACCCGTCGCGCGCCTTGTTCGCGACAACGGGCCGGCATAGGTTTCGAGGGCAAATCGACCCTCCTTTAAGGAGGTTTCCTCAGGAGGTCTTTGAAACCTTGTAGTCGAGTTTGTCGAGAATGCCGATGGCGGCGTCCAGAATTTCCTTATCCACCTTGCGATTGGTTGAAATGGCCTCCAGCAGGGGGATCGAAATGATCTTGTTCCCGCGCAGAGCCGCCATGCGTCCCCATTCTTGGCGGTGGACCATGTCGATGGCCCCCAGCCCGTAGCGGGTCGCCAGTACACGGTCATAGGCACTCGGAGATCCTCCCCGCTGGATGTGGCCAAGCACCACCGACCGCGATTCGAAGCCGGTCAGTTTTTCGATTTCCGCCGCCAGCGTCGCGCCGATGCCGCCCAGTCGGACGTGCCCGAAATCATCGCGCCCGCCACCCAACACTGACGCGCCGCCGTGCTTCTCAATGCCATCGGCAAACTTCGCGCCCTCGGCCGCGACGACGATGCTGAAATATCTTCCGCGCGCGTGGCGCTGGCGGATCAGCTCCGCCACCTGCTCGATATCGAAAGGAACTTCCGGGATCAGAATGACGTCGGCGCCGCCGGCAATGCCGCTATAAGTTGCAATCCACCCCGAATCGCGCCCCATGACTTCCACCACGATCACGCGATTGTGCGCCTCGGCGGTCGTATGCACGCGGTCGATCGCTTCGGTAGCGATATTCACCGCCGTGTCAAAACCGAAGGTAAAGTCGGTGCCCGAGAGATCGTTGTCGATGGTCTTGGGAACGCCAACCACTTTTACGTCGAGCGCAAAAAGCTTCTGCGCCACCGAGAGCGTATCGTCGCCGCCAATGGCGATGAGTGCCTCGCAGCCGTGTTTCTTAAGGTTGTCGACGCAGCGTTTCAGCCCGTCGGGCGTTTTTGCCGGATTGGTACGCGAGGTCCGCAAAATCGTGCCGCCGCGCGGCAGAATGCCTCCGACCGACGAAAGGCCCAGATCCATGGTCTTGTCTTCCAGCAAACCGCGCCAGCCCTCGACAAATCCGAGAAATTCGTCTTCATAGTGAAACGTGCCTTTTCGTACGACCGCGCGAATCACCGCATTCAGTCCGGGACAATCGCCCCCGCCCGTCAGCATTCCGATCTTCATTACTTTCTCCTTGAGTATGATTTCGGTTACAGCAATGACTCCGCTCCCTGAGCGGATGGAATCCGGCCGTTTATACGTTTCAATGGGTTCGGATTACATTTTAGGTTATCACGCGGTTTCGGCTCTCGCGCCCGGTCACCGTTGATCCCGCACACACGGTTGGACGCCGACAAATGGTAGGAAGCCGGCGAATCGAACCTCTAACCTCCGCTCTCGAACCGCTGACTTCGAACCTCGCGCCTCCTGCTACACTTCCCCCATGCGCGTCCTCGGCATCGACTGTGGCACCGAATACACCGGATACGGCGTAGTCGACCTGCTCTCAGACGACGGCAGAAACGACCGCCTGATCTGCATCGTGTGCGGAGCGATCAAAGTCTCTCCGCGCGATCCCATGCCGGCGCGCCTGTCACGCATCTCGACCGGGCTGCAGGAACTCATCTCCCGACACCATCCCGACCGCGTCGCCATCGAAGACGTTTTCTACGCCGCGAACGTGAAGTCTGCCCTGAAGCTCGGGCAGGTTCGCGGAGTTGCTATGCTGGCCGCGGCTTCCGCCGGCCTTGAAGTCGCCGAATATTCTCCGCTGTCGATCAAGTCAGCGGTCGTCGGTTACGGGCGCGCCGAAAAACATCAGGTGCAGCAGATGGTGACCCGTCTTCTAAACCTTGACGAGATTCCCGAACCGGCCGACGCGGCGGATGCGCTCGCCATCGCCATCTGCCATCTGCACACGGCTGCCACACGCGAACGCCAGGGTACCGCACGCTGAGCAAGACTTCCGGTCAAGTTACCGCCGTCTTAGTCCTGAAATCGTTACTCACCCGCGACACTCGTTTGGGCATGTGACGATGACTCCACTGGAATCTCCAGCTATCCTGAAGCACACACTTTAGAAATTGCGGCTGTCTTCCCGCGAGGAACGCAAACGCAAGAAACCAATTCGAGGATTTCATGAACCTCCCCCGCTTCTCGGCTGTTGTCATCATCACGCTTCTCTTGCAGTCGGCCCTGGCCCACGCCGCCAAAACCGCTGCCTGCACCTTCGACACATTTTCCGCTCCCCCCGGATACACCTTGACTCAGGTCCAGGGCGTGGGCGACGACGGCACGGTGGTCGGCCAGCTGGTCGACAACGGCACCCAACAGTTCGTTGCCTTCACACGTTCGGCCAGCGGAACCGTCACCGAATACACAGCTCCTAGCTCCTCGAGCACGTGGTTCTATGGACGCAATGGCAGCGGCATTAACGCCGGGTTCTATCAGGCGTCCGCATATCCCGGCGACATGCACGGGTTTCTTCTCGACGGCAGCACGCTCACCGTGGTCAACCATCCCAAGGCTGCGAATACATGGCTTTTCGGCGTAAACCAGGTCGGCGCCGCGGCCGGCGCCTTCAGTTCCAGCGGCTCGGTGATCAAGGGATTTACGCTGCTCAACGGAAAATACACGACCGTCGCTTATCCCAACGCGCAGGTTACCTACGCCATGGCGATCAATGACAACGGAGATGTCGTGGGAACCTACGCCAGCGGTTTCGTCAGCTACGGCTATTTTTGGCAGAGTGGAAAGTTCACCGGCATCAACTACCCAAAAGCCAAATATGGAACCGCTCTGACCGGAATCAACAACTCCGGCGTGATTGTCGGCAACCATCTTTCAGCCGATCAGAGTTTCGGCTTCATCTACCAAAACGGAGTCTTCGAGAACATCGTCTATTCCGGCGGAAATTACACCATGGCCGGCGGCATCAACAACAACGGCGTGATCTCCGGCCAGATCTACCTCACCGGCGGCAAAACCCTGGGCTATAGCGCCGTGTGCCAGTAAAGATCTCGCATAGGGACACATTCGTCCCGCAAAGCGACCCAGTAGCTGGATGAAACCGGATGGAGGTCGCAGAGCTCACGCCGCATACTAGGACGACTATGCCCTGTGGTCTGACGTCAGTCAGACCTCACGGTATAATGATCAAGGAGCAAAGACGCCCAAAATCGAACGACCACAAGGGCCCGGGCGGTGCTCCAGTTGCGTCAAGCCCTGCCCCGGCGAGGGCTTTTCATTTTAGCCGGAGAGTTTTATCGTATCGTCCAGCGATCAGGCGCGGTAGCCAAGTGGTAAGGCCGAGGTCTGCAAAACCTCTATCGTGAGTTCGATTCTCACCCGCGCCTCCAAGCTTCAAAACCCAAAATCCGAATAAAACCGCTCAAAAAACGAGATTTTCTGATTATACTGGCGCTTGAAACCACCTAGCCGAGGGAGTGGGAAATGCCGTCTGCGCGATCTTTAGCACCGTTACCGTACTTCGCCTGTCTGAGTTCTGTGATCGCGATTTGGCCATTCCGCTACTTCTGGAACAACCCTCCGCGCTTTGTCGGAAACCACGCCTGGTTAGCGATCCTCACCGCACTCACCGTTGACTTCATCGTCGCCATCGCATTGACGGCTCTGATGATGATTTGTTGGATTAAGTGGAAATCAAACTGACCATCTGATTCTTCGGCAGTGCCGGCATCTTCAGCGGCGAAAGTCAGGGCTGCAATTGTTGCCAACAAACGTTGCGTCAACTCACCTGCCCGGCGCCTGCTACCATCACAGAATGTTCAATTTTGGAAAGCCGAAAACAGCTGGCGACTGGATGGTCCACATCGCCGGCGCCATCATCGCGATATTCCTCGTCTGGTGGATGCTACGTATGTACGTACTCTAAGGCCCCACGATTCCAGACTCAATGAACGTCCCGAGTTGGCGTTAGACTGTAAGCGAATTTGGAGTGGGGAAGAACGCCATCATGTTACTCATGCGACGAGCAGCTTTGTTTCTGATTCTTTCGATGGGGATTCCGTGCATCCCTATGCTGATGGCCCAACCACAACCAACGCCCTCGGCTCCGATTCCCGGCCAAGTGCTCGCCGCCAAAAAAGTCTTCATTTCAAATGGCGGCGATGACGATTGGACAATTCCGCATCAAATTCACGTTCCAGCCTTCACATACAACCAGTTTTATGCAGACATCAAGAGTTGGGGAAAATACGAACTGGTGTCCTCCCCCGCTGATGCCGATGTGGTTTTTGAAATCCGGTCTTACGATTCGCGTGAGGCTGGCCTGCAAGTACACCTTTCGATCCTCGACCCCAAAACCCACGTTACTCTCCGGTCGCTCACTCAGGGAGTGGAAGGCGCAAGCCGGGCTGCAGTTTTTCGCAGGAACTTCGACAAGGCCATGAACGCTCTTGTCGGGGATCTGAAGAAGCTGGTAACCACCTAGCGCGATTGCGTCGTTCGGTGGCGCTTAGTTCTCATGCACCGTCGCCGAAAGAGATCCCCTTCGGCGCCGCGCAACCCTGCGCGACCGGAGGGGCTTACGGCTAGCCGGGATTATGCCGGGCGCGGCCATGGCGAGGCGCTGAGGGGGCGCGAGACGCCGACGGCAAACGGCCCGGAAAGAGATCGAAGAGCAGCATTTCGCAGTTTATTTTGGAAGACCACCGTTCGGAGCCGGCGGCGACTGCAAGTACGCAGGAGCATCAGGTGCTTGGTCGCACCGTTCAGGACGAAAGAACAGCGACGAATCCTGCGGGCCCAGTTGAACGTCTCGGTATAAAAGCGTTCGCGAGGGAGCTGGCACTATCCGAGACTCGCGAACAATCTTGATTGGGAACCCTTTGAGGTCCTGTGCCTCCCAGACCTTCAGCTTTATCGGCGGTCTACTCTCATGCTCGATGGTGACATCTTCTACTTTGCAGGGATGGCCCTCCACCACCTCCTCGCCGGCGGGCACGTGTTCGATCTTAGCGTCCTTGAGCATGGAAAACGGCATCGAGCCAGACTGTGGAGCGGAGTTCTCGAGACAGGAATTTGTCCTTGGGAAATAACCGTAACTAGTCAGTGTGTTTACGTCAGTCACAATATAGTGGCCAGGCATATCTACCCTTACAAGGTCGCCTTTCCGATAGACCTTCGTCTCGAAATTCGGCCCAGACAAGGCGCCACTCATGGTCGCGGAAAAATCCTTGAAGTCAAACGGAGCCTGCCCTTGCAGCGCTGGTGCTAGGCAAAGAGCGACTACGACCGCAATGTTCCAACGGACAACCATCGTTTCCTCCCGAGTTGCTCTCAAATTTCCGCTCTTGTGGGTGCGCGCAAACGTCCAAAAATAGGCTACGTCGAAAGCCGAGCGTAGCCTATTGAAGTTGTCCCTACGTTGCGCTCCTCTATTGGACTCTGATTCCGTCCTTTCCTTTGGCGCCTGCATTTGCGGGCGTGGAGGAACCAACGGGCGGTAGGTGCGCATTGGACGCGTCGGCTTCCGGTTTTGCCTTAGCGACGCCCTCGTAGTCGACAGTGATAGGCTGTTGGTCATATTCGTAGAGGTAGGTGTCGCCATCCACGTAGTAATACACCATGCTATTAGGGTGCTTCACGGTGGCGCCGGTGCCTATATCGAAAACAGATACAAACATATCCGAGCAGTCGGAGATGTAGTTACACCAGTAGAGGTCGGACAATTCGATGTCCGTGTTTCCACGGTTGGTGCCGCTACTATTGTTCGGCGGCTGCCCTTTCTTGAATACCACCTGGAAACCGGCGTCGACAAACCCGGTGACACAACCGTCCTGGTAGCCTGAAGCGTATTGCCAATCGCCGGCGACGGGGGCGTTTTGTGTCCAGAAATACCATGCGTTGCAGTTTTCAGTTAACCCCACCTGGTAATAGCCGGTGGCGGGAGCCGCCGCCGACGCATAGGGTGCCGCTGCGATCAAAACAACGGCAAGCACGAACATTACTCCAGCAAGACCCTTGAAATTCATTGGTTCCTCCTCTGTTTGCTTGCAAGGTTTAGGTTGGTATCTTCCCGGCACGCGCAGAGGCATGCCGCAAAGACTTTCTGTGTGTGTGTGTTGGGACTTTCGGGGCCCTGACGAACGCCGGACGGGCCTGACGGGGAAGGCGCAGGAACCGAACGCCAGCAATGCAGACTCTACCTCATTCTAAGAATATGTCAAGCAGATAATCGATATGTTCCGGTGACTGCAAACTGAAAGAGATCTCGTGTCGGCGAGTTTCTGTGGAATGGTTCCAGCTTACGATGCCTTGCACCCGTGGCGGCAAGGGAAGTTGACACCATGCGGCCCCGTTCAATTCTCACCCGCGCCTCCAAATCTCCGCACCGTCATTGTCGCTCATCGTTCGCTGATGTACGATGTTCAGTCCCTGTCGTCATATTTGCATCGCCGTAAGTGACGCACTCTCTTGAAAGTCGTGCAACTGTGCTTCCTTAAGGAGGGATCTATCATGCCTCATAGCAAAGAACGCTGCCGATTATCGCTGCATCTGCTCGCTCTATTCGTTTTCGCGCTGATTGTTTTGTCCGGGGCTTCGGCCGCAAAAGAACCCAAGGTATACCCGGAATCAGGGAAGGTCACCGGTATCGGCCAGAATGAGCATACAAAAACGCACCCTCAAACTGGCAATAACATGGGCGGGGGCAGCTATTCCGTATACAGCCACACCTACAAGATCGAAACGGACACAAGGATCTACGAGCTGGATTGCGGCAAAACACCAATGTTTCTTGGCAGCACCGGTCACGAATGTGGAGGCGACAAACCACTCCAGATCGGTGATGTAATCCATTTCCGGGTTGAGAAGGGATCGGTTCACATACCTTTGTCGAACGGCTCCGAACAAAAGCTGCGCATCCTGAACGAAGAGGCGAAACCTGAAACCAAACCGGCTGACGCGAAAGTGCCCGATGCGAAACCGTAGCACTATCATCCGCACTTACATGCCCTCCGCAGTCGCTTAGCTCTCATCCGACCGCTTCAAAAAGAAAGCCCCTTCGGCCGCGCCACCATGCGCGACCCGAAGGGGATTACGACTAGCGAAAGACTGCGCCCAACTTCGCCCTACACTCTCACGCACACCGCCTTCGTCTGCGTATAAAGTTGCAGAACGTCTTTCCCCATCTCGCGGCCCCATCCCGATTGCTTGTAGCCGCCAAATGGCAGCGCCGCATCGAAAATGTTGTAGCAGTTGATCCACACCGTTCCCGCTCGCAGCATCGAAGCCAGCCGGTGCGCCTTCGAAATATCCTTCGTCCATATCCCCGCGGCCAGCCCATATACCGTGTCGTTCGCGCGCGGCAGGAGCTCCTCCGGACTATCAAACGGAATCGCCGCCACTACCGGCCCAAAGATCTCCTCCTGCACCACCTTCATGTAGTCCTTGGTGTTTACCAGGACGGTCGGCTCGACGAAGTATCCCTTGCCCCCGATCTTCCGGCCGCCTGACGCCGCTTTCGCGCCCTCGGCCATTCCGATCTCCAGATAGTTGCAAACCCGCTGCAACTGCTCTTCTGAAACCAGCGGCCCCATGTGGGTCTCCGGATCCATTCCCGATCCGACCTTAATCTTTTCTGCCTTCGCCGCGATTCCCTCCACCACGCGATCAAATACCGGACGTTCCACATACAACCGTGAACCCGCGCAGCAGCATTGTCCGTGATTAAAGAAGATAGCGCTCGCCGCTCCGCCGATCGCCTGCTCCAGATCCGCGTCCTGGAATACTACGTTCGGCGATTTGCCGCCCAGTTCGAGCGAAACTTTTTTCAGATTGCCCGTCGCCGCGTGCACAATCAGCTTGCCCACTTCGGTCGATCCCGTGAACGCCACTTTGTCGACCTGATCGTGCGCCGCCAAAGCTGCGCCCGCCGTCTCTCCGTATCCCGGAACCACGTTGACCACGCCATCCGGAAATCCCGCTTCGCCGATCAGTTCGCCCAGACGCAACGCCGAAAGCGGTGTCTGCTCCGCCGGTTTGAGCACCACAGTGCATCCCGAAGCCAGCGCCGGTGCCAACTTCCACGCCGCCATCAGCAGCGGAAAATTCCACGGAATAATCTGCCCCACCACCCCGACCGGTTCGCGCAGCGTGTATGCGTGATAATTAGCGCCGGGCGTGTACGGCACCGAGATGGGAATCGTCGTCCCTTCCAGCTTTGTCGCCCACCCCGCCATGTAGCGGAACATGTCTACCGCCAGCGGAACGTCCGCCGCCCGCGACACAGTAAGCGGCTTGCCGTTATCCAGTGTTTCTAACGTCGCGAATTCTTCCGTGTGCTCTTCGAGCAGGTCGGCCAGCTTCCACACCAGCTTGCCCCGCTCGGAAGCTGTCATCCGCGACCATGGCCCCTGGTCGAACGCCTTGCGCGCCGCCTTCACCGCCACGTCAATATCCGCGCGATCGCCCTCCGCAACCTGCGCCAGAACTTCACCTGTGGCCGGGTTATACGTTGGAAAAGTCTTGCCGGAGGCGGCATCCACCCACTTGCCGTCGATCAGCATCTTACGCGGCTTCGCGATGAAGTCGCTGACACGCGAGTCAATCTGTATCGGGGAAACTGCGATTCCCATACATCCTCCTGGAAACGAAGTTGAATTAAGAGAAGTTGTTTGTGGCGAAGCGACCCTGAAAAAATACTAGCCCCGCCGAACCGGGATGGCAACTGCCTCCGCTACTTGATTTCCTTCATCGCCAGCAGCGTGCCATAATCGTGCCCCGACGGATCGACCGCGTGTGCCACGACCCCCGCAAACGCATCCCGCAATTCCGGAAACTTCCCCACCAGCGCCTTGATCAACGCCATATTTTCCTGGAACGTCGCTGCCGTGTTCGATACGTCCGCCACCTCATACTTCACAATCACATCAAGATCGCTGCCTACCGCCAGCGGAAAAATTGCCGTTATCCGATAGCTCCCGCCACCAGCGTTCAGGTCCACTGTTTTGCCGTTGACCGGAAAATCTGAAGGCGCCACCGCCTGCGACTCGTCATACAGCTTGTCGGTGGCAAGCGTGCTCATGAAATCCACAGGAGTAGCCAGCGCGATCGCCTCGCGATAATACAGCCAGGCATTGTGCGTCTCTCCTCTGGTTTTGAAATCGCGAGCGCGCTGCGCATACCACGCCGCATCGTGCCCGTCCGCCTGCGAAGATGTGGCGTAATAACCCGCCAGCCTCCAGTCGCTGCCGATCTGCTGCAGGATCAATGTCAGCGCCTTTGCGCCGCCATTCACGTCAAGAATTACGACACCGTACTTGCCGGGAGGCAGATTATTCAGCACGAATACGGCACTGTCTTTCGTCTGTCCCGATGGCCCAAACACTCCGCACAGAAATTCAGCCCGAGCCATCGGCTGTGATCCATCGGCGGTCAGTAAAAAAGGTGGACGAACCGTAGCTTGCGCGCCGCTGAACGCGGCCCTGTTCTCTCTGACCGCCGCTTCGATGCCAGCAAAATTCGCGGCCACGCTCGGGATCGAGTTTTCCTTCAGGCCAGCCGTGTCCCCGCTGGCTGACATCCCGAAATAGCGCTGAGCCGCCGTTTCCAGCGCGGTTCGCACCGATGCATCCATGTCCTGCGCGTCTTGACAAACCTGCGCCTGGGCGCACGCTCCAAGCAGCAGCACCAATAGCCACTGCCGGCGAATCCAGCGCAGCAGAGTTGGCACGGAAGCGGTTCGCACGGGAAAAGCCTCCGCTGGCATTTTACGCTTTCGCACTGCCAACGCCTGTCTAAATCCTCGGAATGATTGTCTCTCGATGTGCTCAGACGTAATCAGCGCGCAAGAAATGGAAGCCTCCACCGTTCTCCAAGCGGTGGTAAAATCAGTCGGGACGCAGTGGCTGCGCAACCCTTGCCGCTTGCCGAAATGGGGTACGTATGATGCCGCGGATGGGGATTTGGATTACTCCAGTGCTTTTGCTGGCGGTTCCGGTCCTTTCGGCCCAGTCCGTCCCCGGGCCCCAATCCGCTCCCGAGCAAAAGACAGCTTCCGCGCAAAAGACTACTCCAACCGCTGCCTCCGCCGTCCATCATCACCACCGCCGCCATAAAACACTGCCGCCGCTCGTGCTCCCGCCCTTGCCGGCCGGCCCGCTCAGCCAGTTGCCCATGAACGATCTTCCCGCGGTTCCGGCAAAAGTGAGTTATCAAGACGGATTGCTCACCATCTCCGCCGAGAATTCGACCTTGGGCCAGATTCTCCGCGACGTTCGCAGGCTCACCGGAGCTTCCATTGATATTCCTCCGAATGCCAACGAGCGCGTCGTGACCAGCCTCGGTCCCGGAGCCCCTCGCGACGTTCTCGCCCGCCTGCTCAACGGCTCATCATTTAATTATGTGATGCTCGGCTCCAATTCCGACCCCAACGCCGTCTCCGCCATCATTCTCACTTCCAAGCCAGCGGAGGGTGGAACCACCCAAACCGCCGCCAACCTTCCTGCCAATCCCCCCGCGCCTCCGCTTCCCTTTCGTCAGGATCGCCCGTTCTACCGCCAGCAAGTCATAAATCCCCATCCAAATGGCGGCGCTCAAGCGGACGACAGCGACGATAGCGATGACGACAGCGCCGACGACAGCACCGACGATCAAACCCAAACACCGGCGCAGGCCGACGCCAATAACCAAGACCAGTCCGATCAGCCCAATGCCGGACCAAGAACTCCCGAGCAGGTTTTGGAGATGCTTCGCAACCGCCAGCCCGGCGGTCCCGCTCTAATTCCGCCCACCCCACCCCAGCAGTAGCCGAGCTTCTCCCCGAGCAGCCTGCGGGAAACCTCGATTCCTTTAGGTGGCGCAGCTCGTCAGCGCTGCGATAACGGTCTTGTTTTCAATGGGGCTTTAGCGGCTTAGGCCGACTTTCCCCTCGGGGAATGCAGAAAACACACATCTCCCCCAAAACCTGCAGAGAGCGTCTGATCGGCGCGCTTAGTCGCCGCTTACCTGACTTTGATGGGGTACCAGCCCTGACAAACGTTGCGCTGGTCGAGAGGGGTTCACTGCGGCCAATAAACCGTTGATCGCGCAATATGCGCCAAATACGCCCAAAACTACCGTTAAAATTGCCGTACTGCTAATCACGAAACCGACAAAAAGTGCGTTCACAGACCGACCCTTGCTTGCAGCCATCCGCAACCCGCGCGGCTGCAAATGATTTAATCTATCCGCATTTGACCCCCGCCGCTGTTAACAAATAAGATACGGGAATCGGACTGCGTAATTCCACTCTCCAACATTTCTTAGGACCCGTCCACGTTACGGAAGTCCATAAAGTACTAAGTAAATGGCCATTACCCAGATTTCGGTGCGCGGTGCGCGCCAGCACAACCTGAAGAACATCGACGTCGAGATTCCCCGCAACACCTTGACGGTCATCACCGGTCTGAGCGGCTCGGGCAAGTCCTCGCTCGCCTTCGACACCATCTACGCCGAGGGTCAGCGCCGCTACGTCGAGACCCTATCCGCCTACGCCCGCCAGTTTCTCGATCAAATGGAGCGTCCCGACGTCGACTCCATCGACGGCCTCAGCCCCTCCATCTCCATCGAACAGAAAACCACCAGCCGCAGCCCGCGTTCTACCGTCGGCACCATCACCGAGATCTACGACTACCTCCGACTGCTCTATTCTTCGATCGGAGTGCCTCATTGCCCCAATTGCGGCAAGCCCATCACCCGGCAATCTGCCGAACAGATCGTCCAGCGCGTCATGTCTCTCACGCCCGACGATCGCGTCATGATCATGGCGCCCATCGTTCGCGGACGCAAAGGTGAGTTCAAGAAAGAAATGGAGAAGCTCATCCAGCACGGCTTTCCCCGCGCCCGCGTCGATGGCGAACTGGCCAACCTCGAAGACGACCTCGCCCTCGACAAGCGCAAGAACCACACCATCGAAGTGGTAGTCGACCGCCTACTCGTCAAGCCCGGAATCGAACATCGCCTCGAGCAATCCATCGCCCTCGCCATGAAACTCGGCGGCGGCCTCGTCCTCGTCGCCGTGGTCAACGGAGAAGAAACGCTCTACTCCGAGCGTCTCGCCTGCCCCGACTGCGGCATCAACGTTCCGCAACTCGAGCCTCGATCGTTTTCCTTCAACAGTTCCTACGGAGCTTGCCCGGAATGCCACGGCCTCGGCAGCCGCTACGACTTCGATCCCGCAAAGGTGATCGTCGATTGGTCGAAGCCCATCCTCGATGGCGGACTTGGCCCCGGTTCTTCGTCACAGAGTCTCGTCCGCAGCATCCAGTTGCTCGTTCAAGCCTACGGCTTCAACCTGTCGACACCCTTCGAGAAATTTCCCGACAAGATTCAAAACCTCCTTCTTTACGGAGAGCCCGAACGCCGCGGCAAAACCGGCTTCCTCGGAATCATCGGCTACCTCCGCCAGAATCTCGGATCTTCTACCTCCGATACCTATCGCGACTATCTCCTCGATTTCATGTCGGCCACCGACTGCCCGGTCTGTCACGGCAAGCGGCTGCGTCCCGAAAGCCTCGCCGTAAAGGTCAACGGCATGTCGATCGCCGATTTCACCAGCCTTCCGATTGCCCGCGCCCTCGAAGCCGCGCGCAGCATCAAACTGGCCGGAAGGGAGCTGACTATCGCCGGCCGCATCGCGCACGAAATCACCGAACGCCTTGAATTCCTCAACAACGTAGGCTTGGGCTACTTGTCCCTGGGCCGCTCCGCGGCCACGCTCTCTGGCGGAGAAGGTCAGCGCATCCGCCTCGCCACGCAAATTGGATCAAAGTTGCGCGGCGTTCTCTACGTGCTCGACGAACCCTCCATCGGCCTGCACCACCGCGATAACGGACGCCTTCTCGCCGCCCTCGAGAACTTGCGCGATCTCGGCAATACCGTCCTCGTGGTCGAGCACGACGAAGAGACCATTCGCCGCGCCAACTACGTCATCGACCTCGGCCCCGGCGCCGGCCGCCATGGCGGGTCTCTCGTTGCCAGCGGTTCGCCCGACGAAATCATGCGCGCGCCCGATTCCCTCACCGGCGCTTATATCTCGGGACGCCAGCACATCGCCATGCTCCCCGAACGCCGCTCCCCAAACGGAAAAGCGATCACTGTGCTCGGCGCTCGCGAAAACAATCTCAAGAATCTCGATGTCGTTTTTCCCCTAGGAGTCATGATCGTCGTGACCGGCGTGTCCGGCTCCGGCAAGTCAACCCTCGTAAACGACATTCTCTACCGCGCCCTCGCCAAACAGCTGTATCGTTCCCGCGAGGAACCCGGCAGCCACAAAGCCATCGCTGGAGCCGACCTGATCGACAAAGTCATTCGCATCGACCAGACTCCTATCGGACGCACCCCGCGCTCCAACCCCGCTACTTATACCGGAATCTTTGCCGCCGTCCGCGATCTCTACGCCATGCTCCCCGAATCGCGCGAGCGCGGCTATAAGCCCGGACGCTTCTCCTTTAACGTTCCCGGCGGACGCTGCGAAGCCTGTCAGGGTGAAGGCCAGCGCCGCATCGAAATGAATTTCCTGCCCGATGTCTACGTGCAGTGCGAAGTCTGCGGCGGCCGCCGTTACAACCACGAAACCTTGGCCGTCCGCTACAACGGTTATTCCATCGCGGACCTGCTGGAGATGCCCGTTTCCGACGTGCTTCCAATTCTCGAAAATATTCCGCAGGTCAGGCCCAAGCTGCAAACGCTCGTCGACGTCGGCCTCGGATACATTCATCTCGGTCAATCCGCCGTCACGCTCTCTGGAGGCGAAGCCCAGCGCATCAAACTAGCCCGCGAACTCAGCAAGCGCCAGACCGGCAAGACTCTTTATCTTTTGGACGAACCCACCACCGGACTGCATTTCGACGACGTGCGCACGTTGCTTGACGTCCTGCACCGCCTCACCGATCTCGGAAATTCCGTCGTCATCATCGAACACAATCTCGACGTCATCCGCAACGCCGACTGGATCATCGATCTCGGCCCCGAAGGCGGAGAAGAAGGTGGCCGCATCGTGGCCCAGGGCACGCCCGAACAGGTAGCCCGCGTAAAAAAGTCCTACACCGGCCAAGCCCTGGCCGAGTATTTCAACGGCTCGCTAAAAAATGGATTGGCTAAAAACGCAACCCAAAACGGCTCAACCAAAAACGGCTCAGAGAAAACCGGTTCAGACAAAAACGCTCCCGCGAAAAATGCATCGGAGAAAAATGGCTTGGAAACCAGCGACTCCTCCAAGAGCGCCCTGGCGCCCACCGGCACAGGGGACAACCTGTGAATCCTGACGCTCTCCCCAAACCCCCAACGCCGGAAGCCACGCCCGCGCCGGAACAAACGCTCTCGCCCGTCCAACCCGAGCGCACTTCGTCCGACCTCCGAGGCTCAGGCAGCAACGATTTCTTTCCGCCCATCGGCGAACCACTTCACGTCCCCCCACCCGATCCCGCCTGGAACGCATGGGACGTTCTTCGCCTCGTCTTGATGGTCATCGTCTCGCTATTTGTCGGTCTGCTGATCGCCCTGTTGATCGCTCACTTGTGGTTCTATCCGCATGCCCATCTCGCCGAACTCGCGCGCATGCCCCTTATCGCCGTTGCCGGGCAATCTCTCGCATACGTTCTCATCTTCGCTTACATGTATGTCCTGGTGACCCGCGAGCGCCGGCGCCCCGATTTTCTAGCCGCCATTCACTGGAATTTTCCCTCCAACATCGCCGTCTACGTCCTGAGCGGATTCGTCCTTTCCCTGGGATTGCAAGCCTTCTCCCATTTCTTACCTATTCCCAAAGAGCTGCCCATCGATACCTTTTTCCGCACGCCCGCCGAAGCCTGGGCGCTCGGCATCCTCAGCATTACTCTGGCGCCCGTGATGGAAGAGCTCTTTTTCCGAGGATTCCTCTATCCCGTCCTCGCGCGCAGTCTCGGCCTGCCCATCGCCGTTTTTCTCACCGCCTTCGCTTTTGCCCTGCTCCACGGCGCGCAACTCGGCTTCTCATGGGGACCGGTGCTCGTGATCTTCTTAGTCGGTCTGGTCCTGACCATCGTCCGAGCCCGAAAAAATTCCGTGGCCGCCGGAGTCCTCATCCACATGGCCTACAACGGAACCATCACCGTGGCGATGTTCGCCGCCACCGACGGCTTCCGCCATCTGGAAAAATTGAATCAATAAAGTTCTCAGTTCCCAGATCTCAGTTCTCAGCAAAAGCGAGTGCAGGAGCACTGATAACCGGGAGCCGAGAACCGCGAACTGAGACCTGCTTTTCTGCTATCGTAGAAATTTCATGTCCACTGCGCGTCAAGAACTCTTAAACCTGCTGGCCACCAAATCCTTCCGCCTGGGCGACTTCAAACTGTCCTCGGGCGGCACCAGCGACTATTACATCGACTGCCGCACCACCACGCTCGACGCTCGCGGTGGTCAACTCGTCGGCGAAGTCTTTCTCGATGAAATTCGCGAGCAAGGCTGGAAACCCGCAGCCATCGGCGGACTCACCATGGGCGCCGACCCCATCGTTGTCGCCGTAGCCGTTACCAGCGGCACTCTCAACGGATTCCTCGTCCGCAAAGCCGAGAAGCAGCACGGCACCGGCCAGCGCATCGAAGGCTTCCGCGAAAAAGGCGCGCCCGTGGTCATCGTCGACGACGTATGCACCACCGGCTCCTCCACCATCCAAGCCATCGAGGCCGCCCGCGACTTCGGTTTCGAAGTGGTAGGCGCAATGTGCCTGGTCGAGCGTCAGGACGCCTATGGCCGTCCCAACGTAGAAAAAGCCGCCGCGCCCGCCAACTTCATCTCGATCTTCACCGCCGTAGACGTAAGAAAAGAGCATTTAGCAGTGAGCGATTAGCAACTGAGAACCGGAAACTGAGAACTAGGAACTGAGACTATCGTGATTCACACCCTGGAATGGACCGACCGCGGCGTAGTCTTCATCGACCAGACGAAGCTTCCCACCGAAGAAGTGTATGTGACCTGCACCACCCACCAGCAGGTTGCCGACGTCATCCGCAACATGGTTGTTCGCGGAGCACCCGCCATCGGCGTTGCCGCCGCCCTGGGCATCGCTCTCGGCGTGAAAAATTCCCAGGCCGAAAACGGCGCCGATCTCAAAAAGGATTTCGACGAGATCTGCGAAACCATCCGCCAGACGCGCCCGACGGCCGTCAATCTGTTCTGGGCGATCCGACGTATGCAAGAAAAATTCGAACGCATCCGCATCCGCCCCATCCCCCAAATCAAGCAGGATCTCATCGCAGAAGCCCAGCGCGTCCATGCCGAAGATATCGCCGCCAATCAAGCCATGGGACGACACGGCGCGACGCTCATGCCATCCACCGGCGGAGTGCTCACCCACTGCAACGCCGGAGCCCTCGCCACCGCCGGCTACGGCACGGCGCTCGGCGTAATCCGAGCCGCCGTCGAAGCCGGTAAAAAAATTCATGTCTACGCCGACGAGACGCGTCCTTTCCTGCAAGGCTCGCGCCTCACCGCCTGGGAGCTCATGAAAGATGGCATTCCCACCACCGTCATTTCCGACAACATGGCCGGAGTCATGATGCAGCAAGGCAAAATCGGAGCCATCGTCGTCGGCGCCGACCGCATCGCCGCTAACGGAGACGTGGCCAACAAAGTTGGCACCTACACCGTGGCCATCCTCGCAAAAGAGCACGGCATCCCGTTCTACGTGGCCGCGCCCATTTCAACCGTCGATCTCGAAACGCCCGACGGCAGCAAAATTCCCATCGAGCAGCGCAATAAAAAAGAAGTAACCCACATCGCCGGGAAGCAAATGACCCCCGACGGAGTCGACATCGAAAATCCCGCCTTCGACGTCACCCCCGCAAAATACGTTTCTGCGATCATCACTGACCGCGGCATAGCCCGTGCTCCTTACGAGCAGTCGCTAAGCCAGTTAGCGCACCGTGCGCAAGAAACAGTCACCTAGAAACGCAAGAAAAAATACAGCCAACCGATCCGCTGTTGCGTCGTCCTGAAACGTGGTAAAACCATCGGGCGGACGCCGATCAGGTAAACTTTAATCATTTCAGCCGCTGGGGGAATGAGTTTAGCCATGACAACCGAAACCAACACACTGACCGCGCCGACATCGCCCGGCCAAAAGACCGAAGCATCCGCCACTCGTACCCTCGCAAACTACATCGGCGGCCGCTGGGTCGCGCCCCAGTCTTCCGGAGTTCTCGACGTTACCAATCCCGCCAACGGAGAGGTTTTGGCGCGCGTCCCTTTGTCAGGAAGTGAAGCCGTCGAAGCCGCTGTCGCCGCCGCCAACACCGCTCTGCCCGGATGGCGTTCGCGTTCCGTCGGCGAGCGCACCGAATTTATCTACCTGCTCCGCGAAAAATTCCGTCAGCATATCGACGAACTCGCCGCCTCCATTACCCGCGAAGGCGGCAAGGTTCTCTCCGACGCCCGCGCCGAGGTCACCCGCTCCATCGAAGTGCTTGAAGTCGCTTGCGCCGCTCCCATGATTATGCAGGGACGCATTCTCGAAGGCGTCTCGCGTGGAATCAACACTGAAACCATCCGCCAGCCCGTCGGCGTCTGCGCCGCCATCACGCCCTTCAATTTCCCCGCCATGGTCCCCATGTGGTTCCTGCCCTTTGCCATCGTCTACGGAAACACTTTCGTCCTGAAGCCATCCGAGCAGGTCCCGCTCACCTCCGAACTGATCTTTCACATCTTCGAAGAGATCGGGCTGCCCCACGGCGTCGCGAATCTCGTCCACGGAGCGCACGACGCGGTCAACGCCATTCTCGACAGTCCCGGAATTCACGCCGTCTCTTTCGTCGGCTCCGTCAACACCGCGAAATACATCTACCGCCGTGCCGCCGAACAGGGCAAGCGCGTACAAGCCCTCGGCGGAGCAAAGAATTATATGGTCGTGATGCCCGACGCCGTCGTCGACAAAACCGTATCGAACGTCCTCGGCAGCGCCTTCGGAGCGTCCGGCCAGCGCTGCATGGCCGGATCGGTGCTCGTCACCGTCGGCGCCGCGAAAGCCGCGATCATGGGCCGCCTGAAAGCCGACGCCGAGAAGCTGATCGCCGGCGATGGCAACGATCCAAAAGCCAGCCTGGGACCGGTAATCTCCCACGCTGCCTGCGACCGCATTCATGACGCGATTGAAAGCGGATTGAAAGAAGGCGCGGACCTGCTCGTCGACGGACGCCGCCCAACAGGCGTTCCCGCCGGAGGAAATTTCGTCGGCCCCACCATCCTCGACAATGTAACGCCCGAGATGCGTGTCGCGCGCGAAGAAATTTTTGGGCCCGTGCTCTCGGTAATGCACGTCGACACGCTCGACGACGCCATCGCCCTCGTAAACAGCGATCCGCGCGGCAACGGCACTTCGATCTTCACCGAAAACGGCGCCGCCGTCCGCGAATACAGCCGCCGCATCGAAGTCGGAATGGTCGGAGTAAATATCGGAGTCGCGGCGTCTCCAGCCTACTTCCCATTCTCCGGATGGAAAGATTCCTTCTTCGGCGATCTGCACGTCCACGGATGGGATGCCGTCGAATTCTTCACCCGCAAAAAAACCGTAACCTCGCGCTACTTCTCTGCCGGCGAAACGGGAAAGTTTTTCGTGGAGCAAGGCGACAAACACTAGCGTGTTTCAAAAATGGATCTTGCTAAAGGCCTGGCTTCTTCCCCGCTCACAGCTTGCATTTACGGCTGCGTATAAAGCGCCCGCTTCAGAAATTCTCCAGCTCCTGCTCGCCCCAAAAACTTCTCTCCCTCCACCACCACCCGCCCACGCGACAGCACCACATCCGGCATGCCCGTCACTTCGATTCCTTCAAACATCGAATAATCCACCCGCATGTGATGCGTCTTCGCGCTGATCGTGTGCTTGCGCTCGGGATCGAAAATCACGAGATCCGCGTCGCTGCCCACCGCAATCGTTCCCTTGCGCGGATACAGTCCAAACAACTTCGCCGGCGTCGTCGACACCAACTCCACAAAGCGGTTCACGCTGAATCGCCCGCCCGCTACCCCGCCCGAATAAATCAGGCTCATGCGATGTTCGATCCCCGGACCACCGTTTGGAATCTTTGTGAAATCGTCGCGTCCAAGCTCTTTCTGCTCCTTGAAGCAAAACGGACAATGGTCCGTCGAAACCACCTGCAGATGATCGCGCTTCAGTCCGTTCCACAATTTTTCCTGATGCCACTTCTCCCGCAGCGGCGGAGTAAAAACATACTTCGCTCCCTCAAATCCTGGCGCGTCCATATTCTCCAACGATAAGTACAGATACTGCGGACACGTCTCCGCGTAAACCGGCAGCCCGCGATCCCTGGCCTCGCGCACTTTTTCCAGCGCGTCATTGCAACTCAAGTGGACGATATAAAGCGGCGCTCCCGCCATCTCCGCCAGCGCAATCGCTCGTGAAACCGCCTCCGCCTCCGCCGTCGTCGGACGCGTCAACGCGTGATACTTCGGCGCTTTTTTCCCTTCCGCCAGCGCCTGCTGCACAATCACGTCAATCGCGCCGCCATTTTCGGCATGCATGCACACCAGCCCGCCATTCTTCGCGGTCGCCCGCAGCGCCTTGAAGATGCTGCCATCGTCGAGCATGAAGACGCCCGGATACGCCATGAACAACTTGAAGCTCGTCACCCCTTCGCGCACCAGCGCGTTCATCTCGCCGAGTTGCGCGTCGGCCAGTTCGGTGATGATGCAGTGAAACGCGTAATCGCAAACCGCTTTGCCCGAAGCCTTCTGCATCCACGCATCAAACGCCGTGCGCAATGTCTGCCCTTTGTACTGAATCGCGAAATCAATCAGCGTCGTCGTGCCTCCAAATGCCGCGGCCCGCGTGCCCGTTTCAAAATCGTCGGCGCTGGTCGTTCCGCCAAACGGCATGTCGAGGTGCGTGTGCACGTCGATTCCGCCGGGAAAAACATATTTCCCCGCCGCATCAATCACCTTCCCCGCATTCTCCCGCGGAAGCCCTCGCCCCACCGCCGAAATCTTCCCTTCGCTGATCGCCAAGTCGCTCGTATAAGTGTCAGTCGCCGTGGCGACGCGGCCGTTAGCAATAATCGTGTCAAATCCCATGATTGCGCCTTCTCTCTCCAGAGCGGAGTACAGATTTTATGCTAAACTCCCCGCACATAAAATCGAACTGTCGAGGAAAAACATGCACTTCGGCATCACCATCAAGCCCGACATGACCGTCGAGCGCATCATCGCGCTCACCCGCCAGGCCGAAGCCTCCGGATTCGACTACGGCTGGATCTTCGACTCCCACGTTCTTTGGCTCGATCCTTATCCCATGCTCACGCTTATGGCTGCGAACACGAAAAACATGCGCCTCGGCACCTGCGTCACCAATCCCGCGACCCGCGACATCACCGTAACCTCCAGCCTGTACGCAACTCTCAATCTCATCTCCCACGGACGCATGCAACTCGGCATCGGCCGCGGCGACAGCTCGCGCCGCGTGCTCGGCAAAAAGCCAGTCACCTCTGCCGAGCTCGAACAAGCGATCAAAACCTTTCGCGACCTCACCGACGCCAAAGAGGCCGCATACGAAGGCCTGCCTACCCGTCTCACATGGGCAACCGCCGGCGTTCCTCTTGTCTGGGTTGCGGGATACGGCCCGAAAGTTCTCGATCTTGCCGGCCGCGTCGCCGACGGAGTCATCCTGCAATTCGCCGATCCTGACTTGATCGCGTGGTGCGTCAGCTTCGTCAGAAAAGGAGCGGAAACCGCCGGTCGCGACTTCAGCAAAATTGAAATCATGTCGGCCGCCCCGGTCTGGGTCTCCGATGATCTCGAGGTCGGACGCGAGCATGTCCGCTGGTTTCCCGCGCTCGTCTCGAATCACGTAGTCGACCTGATATCGCGTTATAAGCCCGAAGAACTCCCTCCCGCATTGACCTCATACGTGCGCAATCGTGAAGGTTACGACTATCTTCACCATTGCGAAGTCGATAGCAGCAACGCCAACTTCGTCTCCGACGAAGTAACCGACCGCTTCTGCCTGCTAGGACCCGCCCATGCGCATATAGAAAAACTCCAAGCCCTGGCCCGCGCAGGAGTTACTCAATTCAACATCTATCTAATGTGCGGAGACGAAGAAGATACCCTCGAGAAATATAAGAAAGAAGTGCTGCCGGCCTTTCGGAAGTAGGTTGTAGAGAAACTCGTTGGAGAACCATACCGCCTTTTGGGTGGCGCAGCGCTTTAGCGCTGCGATAACCGCGCCACCCTTTAATGCCGCTGCAGTCGCTGAGGTTGCACCGTTTGCTTGACCGTGGCGCTGTGGCGCTGTAGGTTGAACGAATAGCGCTTTCTTGTGGGGAGATTAGAAGCGATGACCGGAATCCAGTTCGTAACCGACGAGAAGGGCCGAAGGACGGCGGTGCTGATCGATCTCAGAAAGCACCGTGCCGTTTGGGAGGACTTCTGGGATGGCCTGGTTTCGGAGTCGCGACGCAAGCAAAAGGGCATTCCCTACGAGGAATATCGGGCCAAACGCCTGAAGCACAATGGCCGGCGTGGCTAAATATTCGCTCGAAATCAAGGCCTGCTGCCGCCAAGGAACTGGACGGGCTTGATAATGCGCTGTTTGCCCGGATCGACCGCAAGATTCTCGTGCTAGCCGAAAATCCCCGTCCGCCGGGATGCAAAAAGCTCAGAGGGTACAAAGACCAGTGGCGCATCCGCGTGGGCGACTGGCGTGTCGTGTACATCATTGACGATGCCGCGAGGCGCGTAAGCGTTACCCGCGTCGCGCACCGCCGCGAGGTCTACGATTAGGGATTCAGAACACGAGGACGAAAGGTTGCATTGCTTGCCGCGATGCGACTTTTTTGCATCCTGTTACCGTGCGACCGATCTGAATTCGATTAGTGAGGCTTCCTCTATGGAACCGACTATCAAAGGTGCGATCCCGATTTTGCCCGCTGCCGACACTGCTGAGTCTCTGCAGTGGTGGACGGGAGTCTGCGGCTTCAAGGAAACTTTTCGTGACGCGACGCCTCCGAGCTACGCCGGCATCAATCGCGGCGACGCCTATCTGCACATCTCTGGCATGACTGACAAAATGCTGGCGAGGAAGGTCGGCGACCAGACCATGGTGCGACTCGCCGTGAAAGGTATTGAAGCTCTCTACGCCGAATACCAGGAACGCGGCGGCAAAGTGCATCCCAACGGCGCGCTGCAAACCAAGCCTTGGGGAACAAAGGAATTCAGTGCGATTGACCCTAACGGTGTGTGCGTGACCTTTCAGGAATAAACGTACAAAAAAGAAGTCTTACCCGCCTTTCCTTCACCAACCTCATCCCCACATAGTAAGTCACAAACGCCACCGCAAATCCTACAAACCACGAGTAATCGTATAACACGCGTAGAGGAGCAACCACTAACCCCACCAGCGCCGTCCCCGCTCCCAACACCAAGGCAATCACTGCCAGCCAGTTAAATCCGCGCGAATATTCATACACTCCGCCGCGCAAATACAAATCGTCAACCACCAGCATTCGCCGCCTGATCACAAAATAATCGCAGATCATAATCCCCGCTACCGGCCCCAGAAATGCGGCATACCCGCCCAGCCATCCAAAAATAAATGTTCCGTAGTCTGACAGCAGCTTCCACGGCATCAGCGCGATTCCCATGAAGCACGTAATCACCCCGCCCATACGGAAAGTAATCTTTCGCGGCCACAGATTCGAAAAGTCATTCGCCGGAGAAACCACATTCGCCCCAATATTCACGTTCAAAGTCGCCAGGAGAATTGCCAGCAGCGAAATCACCACCGCGACGGGAGAATGAAAGCGGCTCAGCAATTGCACCGGATCCCAGATGGCCCTTCCATAAATCACCACCGTCGCCGACGTCACCAGAATTCCAATGAGCGAATAGAGCGTCATCGTCGTCGGCAATGCGAGCGCCTGGCCAATCACCTGCTGCCGCTGGCTGCGGGCAAAACGCGTGAAGTCCGGAATATTCAGCGACACGGTGGCCCAGAAACCAACCGTTCCATTCAGCGCCGGAATCAGAAATTTCAGGAAATCGCCGAAGCTTACAAAGCGCGACGGCGACGACAGCATCGGACCAAACCCTCCCGCCGCACGATACGCCCACGCCAGCAGCAACAATCCCACCGCCAGCAGGACCGGCGCGCTGATCCCCTGCAGAAATCGTATGTACTCGATGCCTTTCAGAATGACGGCCAGGTTGATCAGCCAGAAGGCAAGGAAGCAGATCGCCGCGCCATGCGCAACCCGTCCCCAACCCGGCGCGAGAGTGGTGATCAGCGTGTTGATCGCCTCGCCGCCAATCCATGTTTGTATGCCGAACCATCCGCATGCAACCAGCGCGCGCAAAACCGCCGCGACATTCGCGCCCAGCACTCCGAATGAAGCGCGCGCCAGCACCGGAAACGGAATTCCATACCGCGCTCCCGGATGCGAATTCAATAGCATCGGAATGAGTACAATCGTGTTCCCGAGAAAAACCGTGAACACCGCCTGCTTCCAGTTCATCCCTCCCTGAATCAGGCTCGCCGCCAGCATGTAAGTCAGAATATTGACCGACATCGATACCCACAGCGCGGCGAAATTGTATGTGCCCCAGTGCCGCCGATCGCTAGTCGCGGGCGCCAGGTCTGGGTTGTAGAGAGGACTGGACTCGATGCGAGAAGATGCAGCCATGTTGAATGGAAGTTCTCAGTTCCCGGTTCTCAGTTCTCCGTTTCTTATCAGGGTATCGCGTTAAGAACCGGGAACTGGGAACTTTCTAGTCCGCCGCAGTCTGCCCGGTCTGTGTAACCAGCGCGCCATAGGTCTCCGGACGCCGGTCGCGATAAAACTGCCACACTCTTCTTACTTCCTGAATCATATCCAGATCAAGATCGGCGACGAGCACCTCATCCTTATTACGGCTGGCTTGCGCAATAATCTTTCCCCGCGGATTGCAGAAATAACTCTTGCCGTAAAACTCGCCGATGTTCCACGGTTTTTCCCGGCCCACGCGATTGATCGCGCCGACAAAGTATCCGTTCGCCGCAGCGTGCGCGGGCTGTTCGAGCTCCCACAAATATTCTGACAACCCCGCAACCGTCGCCGACGGATTAAAAACAATCTCCGCGCCATTCAGCCCCAGCACCCGCGCGCCTTCTGGAAAATGCCGGTCGTAGCATATGTAAACTCCCACCCGCGCATACTTCGTCTCAAACACCGGATACCCCAGATCGCCCGGCGTGAAATAGAACTTCTCCCAGAATCCCGGATGCACGTGCGGAATATGATGCTTGCGATATTTGCCAAGATATTTGCCGTCGGCATCAATCACGGCCGCCGTGTTGAAATACAATCCCGGCATCTGTTCTTCATACACCGGAACCACCATCACCATGCCGTGCTTGGCCGCGATCTTCTGCATCAGCTGCGTGGTCGGCCCGTCCGGAACGCGCTCCGTCAGGTCATACCAGCGAACATCCTGCTCGGCGCAGAAATAAGGACCGTAAAAAAGTTCCTGCAGGCACAGTATCTTTACTTTCTTCTTCGCCGCCTGCTCGATCAGCTTCAGGTGCTTATCGATCATGGCCTTCTTGATCTCCGGCAGCGGACGATTGCTGCCCAGCGCACTGCTAGCCTGAACGAGTCCGCACCGCACGTTCCGTGGCATGACGCGTACCTCCGAGAGACGCCAATCTTACCAGACCTTGCCAGACCCAAATTTCTGGCCACGAAACACAGCAGGCAGCGCGACGAAACTCGGAATCACCTTCGCGCGGCTTCCTGTCTTTCGCAGCTAATATCTATCGCAGCGCCGAAAAAAGCGCCTCTTTCCATCGCCGGTTGTCGATTGTCCAGCAGACTTTGGTCTTGCGTTTGTTCTCCAACACATCTGCCCACACCGCCCGATTCCGCTCATCCCCCGCCAGGTTCAGCCGGTCGACTACAGTCATGCCACGCGTCGACTCGCTCCCTGTCTCCACGTCGGCAAAATGTTCGCTCCAATCGGTCCCAATCGCCGGATCAAGCGCAATCGCCATCGCCACCGGATCGGGCAGCGCAATCCCGTCCTCTCCCGTCTGCACTTTGTAGGCCTCGCGTGCATGGCTGTTGCACTCGATTGCAAACTTCGCCAGCGGAGTGTTGAATCCGAGAATCAGCGCGATATCGTCCTCGCCAACCACCGCCCCTCCCCGGCACAACTGCCATCCCACCAGCTCAACCGGCAAACCGCCGCGCATTACCATCCGCGCCGCTTCGGGATCGACCCATATGTTGTATTCGGCCGCGGGAGTCACGTTGCCCTCGCAACACGGCGCGCCTCCCATCACCACGCAGCGTCCCACCTTGGCGGCGATCTCCGGTCTCTTCGCCAGGGCCAGCGCCAGGTTGGTTAGCGGACCCAGCGTGACCACGACAAGTCCGGCATTCGCCTCGATGGCATCGATGATGGCATCCACCGCATGTCCGTCGGCCGCCGCCCGCCGCGGAACAGGATAATTGTGATCTCCCAGCCCATCGCGTCCATGAAACCAGGTTGCATTCTGATAAGCGCGCAAGAGCGGCTTGTCTGCGCCGCGGTAAACCGGCACATCCGCTCCGCAAAGTTCGGCCGTGTAGAGAGCGTTTTGCGTGGATTGCTCCACCGGAACATTCCCTGCCACGGTCGTAATCGCGACCACGCGAACATCTCGCGCGCGCAGCGCCATGACGAGCGCCACCGCGTCATCGGAAGCAGTATCGGTATCGATCAAGAAGGCCCGAGACACGCGGCTAGCATAACAAACCGGGCGATGAAGCATCGGGAAATGAAGCATCCGAAAATGAAGCGGCGGAAAATGAAGCGCCGGGCGCTGCTGCCCGGCCCCACGCACCCGTCACTTCACCGCCCCGTAGCCCCGTCACCCCATTTCCCGCGCCATCACGTCTAGTGGGTGAAAGCGAAATTCAGCCCCGTCGCAAAGGTGATGTCGTTTCTCTCAATCGGCGGAACCGCATAGGGAGGATGGTTGTCGAAGACATCTCCAAACGCCATCTGCCAGCCCAGCCATTTGTTCAGCTTTGTCACCACGCCGAGATTGAATGCCCCGCGCAGAACGCGCTCATTTTCTGTCAGGTTGTTCGGCAGGGTGAATGTCGTTTCCGTCAGGCTAGGATAAAGAAAGAAACTCTGCGTCACCACCGTGCTCTTCCCCAGCTTGTGCATGAACGTATCCCCCAACGTCAAAGCCGCCGAACTGTCGGAAGGCGAGTAGAAATCCGGTGGCGGGTTCGGTTCAGTGAGACCCGAAAAACTTTCATGCGTGTAGTTGACTCCGGCCAGCAGATCGATCGTCGTGTTCGCGCTCTTGACCGCATGGAAACCAACACCGCCGGTTAGAATCGTCCGCAGATCGAGGTCTTGCAGCGAATTCGAAAAGAAGTCCCCGCTACCGAATCCGAAGGTGCACGCCGAGAAATCGTGGTCATAACGAATCCCGCCGCTATTCGTGTTCGCCGTGGTGACCGACACCGGCTTTGAGCTTGTGGCATAAATCGTGTTGGTATAAAGCGTCAGCTTGTCGTGGAACCCCGTGCGCACCGCATTAAACGCAATATTCAAGTTGCGGCTTTCGCTGTTGCCCGCCGTAAACGCAAATCCCAGGTTCACTCCGCCATTCCAGCCCTCGAGCAACCCCGGATGCAGCTTCTTCTGATACGCGGCCTCTTCCGCCGGATCGCGCATCATGGTCACCGACGCCTTCGGCGCCTCGACTGTTCCCGCCGTCTTCGTTGCCACCACTAAGTTCTCGCCGCTCGTCGTTACTGGGCCGACCACTGTCTTCCCGCCCAGGCTCACATTCAAATCGCCCGTCGTGGTGATGCTCTGGATTGCATCGAACTTCACCGTTACGTCGCCCATAGCATCGGTCTTCAATACCAGCGACTTGCCGTCCGACTTCGTGATCGAACCCGTCAGCCGGTCGCCGTTTTTCAGCACGACCTGATCCGCCGCCGCCGGAACCGTCATCCATACCATCAGCAATAAAAAAAGACCGACCACCAACTTCTTATGCACAAGAAACCTCCTGGAAGATTCATAAAGTCAGAATGGGATCTTTACCGCTTTGTAGACATGACTACCCGCGCAGTCAGGAACGGAGTGGCAGAACTGCCCCAGTGCGCAATCGATTCAAATCTGGGATGCTGGAATTATATCGAACTGACAACAAATCGGCACGTACGGCAATCGGGAGATCGCCTCGGACTTACGCCTTATTTTCAGGCTTGACTTCGGCTTTCGCCTCGGCCTTCACTTCTGCCTTGGCGTCGTTGCTGTTATCGCGCATTCCTTCTTTCAGCGCCCGAATGCCGTCGCCCAGGCCCTTGCCCAGTTCAGGTAATTTCTTCGGACCAAACACCAGCAGCGCAATAAAGAAAATGATCAGCAGGTGCATCGGTTGAAACAGACCTTCCATAAAACCTCCACCGGCGAAGCCGCAGGAAATGCCAGCACCACCACAGTTAAGTGTACTCCAACCACTCCCCGGCGGCGTTGCCGCCAGCAAAATGCGGTAGTCTCTTAATTTGCTTTGCTTGGCTCGGACAATCGAACTGATAATCTCCTCGTGAAGGTTAGCAAGCCAATGCGCACGCTGTGGCTTGGCTTCTGGATCATCGTTGTCGCGATTGTCGTATGGTTTTGGCCCGGCTGGCCAAGGTTTATCATGCCCGCCAACTCGCCACGGCAACACGTGACGCCCACGAAATAACAATTAGGAAAGCCCGTCTCCGGCCGGTAGTGCGGACGTCTGACCGAAAAGCCCCCCTTCGTACTCCCCTGCCTCCGTGGTTCCGGCCTTCGCCCCCGCACTGGTCCATGTCCCTCAAAATTACTTCCGTGACCTATCGGAGGTCTCCCAGCCAGACTATTTTTGCCTCAGGGCGATCGCGCGCATAACACCCGCTGCCACTACCGGAGGCCTTCGTGAAACGCTGTGTCCTGCAATGCTTTTTGGTTCTTCTGGCGGCTGCCTCCCTGCAGGCCCAACAATCCGCACCCTCCTGCACCTCTGACAACGTCTTTCTCTGGCTCGCCGGCGGCATTTCGAACGCCCGCATCGAACGCCTGATTCAGACGCCGAACCCGGCCGCCAACGCCCTCAGCGCCGCATGTCATGTCAGCTCGCAATGCACTCGCGCCCTGCAAAACGCCGGAGCTTCGCCCGACCTGATTCAACTCCTGACCCGCTCTACCTCATCCTCATCCTCGTCTCGACAAACCGCATCTCGGCAAACGCTTCGCCATATCGCGGCTCAGCAGCCGAGTTCGACTCACTCCCGGCAATCGTCGTCCGTCGCTTGCTCCACCGCGTCCGCGCAAATCGCCGCTTTGGTTCGCGACCGTGACTTTGCCACCGCCGAAGACAAACTCCGCGCCCTGCTTCGCGACGACGCCGGCAATGACGCAGACACTGGCCTCCAGCACTTTGTCCTCGGAACCGTCCTGCGCCGTGAAGACCTCTTCGACGAAGCTCTGGACGAGTTCACCGAAACCGCGCGCCTCATCCCCGATTTCCCCGAGACCCACAGCCAGTTTTCTTATCTCTTTTACCGCGACGACAACTCCGAAGACGCGCTCGCCGAAGCGCGCACCGCTCTCAGCATGGATCCCGCCAACGCCGAAGCCTATCGCTATCTCGGACTGGCCCTCTACTCCGCCGCTCACTACGACGATGCCCTGCACGCCTTTGAAGAAGCGCTTATCCATGAGCCCGATGGCTCGCCCGCCGACGCGGACGTCTATTTCGACATTGGCATCACTCACCGCGATGAGGGAGATCTTCGCCTCGCCGCTGTCGCCTATCATCACGCCCTCGCCGTGCGCCCCGATTTCTGGGAGGCCCATAGCAATCTCGGCGTCGTCCTGCACGATCAAGGAAAATTCGATGAGGCTATCGCCGAATATCGAATCGCCAAGCGCCTCAACCCCACCGAAGCGAGCGTCCGCAATAACCTCGGCAACACCCTCTGCGACAAGCAGGACTTCGACGGCGCCATTGCCGAGTTCAAAGACCTTTACACCCAGACTCCTGACTGGGATGGCGGTCACAACTGCCTCGCCCGCGCCTACATGTCGAAACAGGACTATCCCTCCGCCATTCGCGAGTTGCAGGCTGCTATCGCCGCCAACCCCAATGGCGCCGCCGAACACCGCGTCTTAGGGCAAGCTCTGCTGCTCGCCGGCCGAGACCAGGAAGCCGTCGCCGTGCTCCGCCAGGCCGTCGCCCTCAACCCCGATTCCAGCCTGGGCCACCACTATCTTGGCACCGCCCTCGTGAATACACAGCAACTGGTTGAGGCCGAAAAAGAATTTCGCCAGGCGCTTCATCTTCAACCGAGCGCCGAAAATCACTATTCCCTCGCTGCCTGCCTGATGGCTCTCAACCAGTTCGAAGAGGCTCTTGGAGAACTCGAAATCGCCTCCCGCATGGATCCTACGCAGAACCTCTACCGCGCCCGCATGCAGGAACTCGTCCGCCTCATCACCGCCTCCAAGTAACGGCCCAATCCATGCACCTTCGGACACACCCGTCAGATGTACTGTCGTGTGTCGCTCCAGCCCCGAAACGACCCTAAAATACGACTAAAGCGTGGCGCTCATGGCGCCGCCGGAAAACCAGCTCGACGAAGTAAAGTCCGGCGCAGCAACTTCAGCCGTGAACACTCGCCCCAAGGACGCATCCATGGAAACCGCCGCGACCAAGCAAGCTCGGGAAAAATCCATCAACCCCGCCGTACTTTCCGCGTCCGAGCGGCACCTCTCGCAGGTGTCCGCTCCCCAGCCGCTTGAGCAACTTGAGAAAAAAGCTGCCGGCTACGGCTTGCCCTGCTCGCATTGCCATGCCTACTATCCCGCGGATATGCGCGCCTGCCCGATCTGCAAGTCAACCGAGCGTGTTTCGCCGACGGCGCGCGTCATCCACTCGACCGTTCCCGCCGCCGCCCAACCCGCGCCGAAACCGGCGATCGACGACGAGCGCGAGCGCTTCCTCAAAGAACTCAAGTCGCAGGCTTTCGCATCGCACACGCAGATCAATACCGCCGCCACCTTCCGCTGCGTTCTCGAACACCAGCACACCGGAGCGACCGAGCCAGCCGCCGTTTGCCATAGCTGCTACAGCGAAGCCCGTCAGCAGGCCGACCGCCTCGAGGCCGCTCTCCACATCGATGTCAAGGAAGCGGCGAAAATTGTCTACGATGCGGTCTGGGCCGACACCTCCGATCCCAATGTCACTTACCTCAATGCCGCCAGCGCCCTGCTCTCCGAGTTGCGTAAACGCGCCGGCATCGGACTCCTGCTCGGCGCTAATCAGCCTTTAGCTCACTAAATCTTTATTCACGGATCTTTAGCTCATTAATTCAAAAAAATCGCCCGGATTTCTCCGGGCGATGAGTCTTCGAACGTTCGCTTCCTTGGCGGGATTTTCTTCATCCAGCTTTCTCAGCACAGTCGCATGGAAACCGCAGTTTCTCGGATTCCATTTCCGCGCCTGCCGAGCCGCCTTAACCTCACTCTGCCGGGGTCGCGACGAAGCCGGAGTTGATCGGCGATGACCCGTAGAAGCCAACCAGCAAGCCCTTGTCGTTGATCCCGTTCACCACCGTCGTCCCGATTCCATCCGGATCGTCGACCGAGACGAACGAAGCTGACGAGATCGTGTACACGAATCCGTGACTGTTCCCCGAAGTGTCCGTCCACGAGCCAACCACCAGCCCTTCGTTGTTCAATCCCAGAGCCTGTGTTCCCGAGCCGCCCGGATAATCGAGAACCGTGAAATGTCCCTGCACCTGCAGCCATCCATGATTCACACCGTTGGCGTCGATATAGAATCCGCAAACGTTCTCGGAGTTGTTGATGCCCGTCGCCTGCGCGCCGCCCACGGCTGCGGGAATGGTGTAGACCTCGAAAATGCCGCCGAATTCGTCATAAACATACGGCACATCGGGATCGCTGCCGCTTGCGTTGCTGCTGTAGTAGCCTGCTGCCTGTCCGTAATCGTTCTGGCTCAGGAGCTGGTTGAACGGCTTCTTCGGATACGCGACGCTTGTGAATGTGCCCTGAAAATCGGTGAAGCCGATATTCTTTCCCTTCAGAATGTAGAACCCCGAGGTCTTAAAGGGATTGTTGTTGATCCCAATCACCTGCGTCTGTTTCGACCCTGGAAAGTCTTCGTTGGTGAAGGCGCCCGACTTCAGAACATACGTAAAGCCCTGGTTGATCGCTGCACCATGGTAGCCCGCGATCTCGTTGGAGTTATTGATGCCCAGCAACTGCGTGAACGTGTCGCCGGGGTAATTGACGGTTTGAAAGTTGTAGCTTTGAGCGAAGGCAGTAGACATACAAAGCAGCACTGCAGCGCCAAGAGAGAGAGCCAAATTTTTCAGTTTCACGGTAGTGTTCCTTCCTTGTTTTTAGTTTCTTGATTTACTGCTCACCCTTAAAAGCGACGTCCCTCGCCCGATTCCCTCACCCCCTAAAAAATACTTAGAAAAATCCCCAGGCAGGGGAACGGAAGCATTCGTCCGCCCCCGGGCGCAGCTTGCAACTTTCGCGCCCGTTCTTCATCTCATTTGGAGAGATATTACGGAGATACTAAAGATGACCGAAAAAGTGACCGACACCGCCAAGATCGCCAAATCCGATGCCGAGTGGCGTCAGCAACTCACTCCCGAGCAATACCAGGTCGCCCGCGCCTGCGGCACCGAACCAGCCTTCAGCGGCCAGTACTGGAACAAGCACGATGATGGCACCTATCACTGTGTCTGCTGCGGCGCGCTGCTCTTTGGCTCCGACACAAAATTCGATTCCGGCACGGGATGGCCCAGCTTCTTCGCTGCTGCCGACCGCAAAAATATCGCCGAGCACACCGACACCAGCTATGGCATGACTCGTACCGAAGCCCGTTGCGCCCGCTGCGATGCCCATCTCGGCCATGTCTTCCCTGACGGACCCGGCCCGACCGGCTTGCGCTACTGCATGAACTCCGCGTCGCTCGACTTCAAACCAAAAAAATAACCGCGCAGAAATAAACGCGGCGAAAAGCAGTAACGGTCAAGAAGGACAAGCGGCAAGAAACGAGCGCCCAAAAGAACAAACGATGGAGCTCCGGCTACCTTCGCCCGGCCAGACGAGCGTTACGCCCGTCCCTCCATCGTCGTTTCTTGAATTCCGACTTCGAATTCCAACTTCGCGAAATTTACGCGTTGCCGGCAGTCGCCGCGAGCGCCTTCGGTGGCTCCGGCTTGTTCTGAGCCTGCGCCTGCACCTGCGTCTTCTGATCTTTCTTTTCGGGATTGCGTACTTCCACCCCACCCTTCAGGATGGCGCCTTCTTCCACGCTGATGCGATGCGTGATCACGTCGCCCGACAACAGACCTTCGCTGCGGATGTCCAGCCGGTCCGCGCAATCGACGTTGCCCTGCACCTTGCCCATGATCACGAGCTCTTTCGCGGTAATGTTCGCCGCCACGTTTCCGTTGCGGCCGATGGTGACGCGATTCTCGGGAAAGGTAATCGTTCCTTCCACGCGACCGTCAATGAATAGCGATTCTGCACCTGTGACTTCACCTTTGATGACCAGCGAACGTCCGATATTGGCCTGATCCATGGGTGAGGTGGCCGGCTTCACCGGAGTGTAACTGTTCGTGGGCGGGACTGCGTTTGGAGAATACTTCGGTTCCGGAGACTGCAACATGAATGAACCTCACTTGGGTTCCGCATCCGCAGCGGGAGTTGGCCCTGCGGGAGCGGTCGATGGGCTTTTAACGGCAAGAAGAGAATTGCACGAAAGGTCGTATTACGAACAGATTACCGAAGTGTGTGTCCGTCGGCTCCCATTTTCCCGTCCGACGCTCACGAGGGAATCTCCCAACCTTCATCCTTCATCTTCCGATTCGTCCAGTGCTGCAGCTGTTCGAACAGCTTCGGCTCGATGACCACAAATCGCAGGCCCGCGCGCCCGCCGGCGTCCGACCACACCAGCCGCCCCTTCGCGTGAATTACCGTTTCGCTATCGGGCAACAGAAAACTTACGTCAATCAATCCGCCAAAACCCGATGGATCGCTGACCACGTCCAGCCCCATCCCGCCCGTGCTCAAATTCAGCGCCTGCACCTGCAACTCTTTCCCGCGCGGATTTCTCAGCGTCACGGCTAGATTCACCTTCGCGCGAAAGAACTTCTGCTGATCTTCGCTGATCACGCCCAGCTTCGCCGAGCCCTCGCCCGACGGCACATCGATTTCATATTCGCGCAGCTTGCGGCTCAGCGTGCGCCGCGAAATTCCCAACTGCTCCGCCGCCTGCGCCCGATGTCCGCCGGTTTGCTCGAGCGCCCGTATGATCATCTGCTCTTCCATGTTGTCCAGATTGCCGAGCGGCACGGCTCCGCTGGCGTGGCTTACTTCCGCCTCACCCGACAACTCCGCCGCTACCTCCGCGCCCGCGATCTCGTCGCCATCCGCGGCCATCGCCAGCTTCGCAACCAGGTTTCTCAACTCGCGTATATTTCCCGGCCACGGATGCGCCTGCAGCGCCGACAACGCATCGCCCGTAAAACTTTTCTCCGCCGCCTTCAGCGCGAGGAAGTGTCGCGCCAGCGCCGTAATATCCTCCGGACGCTCGCGCAACGGCGGGACCCGCAACTGAAATTGGCTCAGGCGGTGAAAAAGATCCTTCCGGAATCGTCCCTCCTTCACCGCCAATTCCAGATCCTGATTCGTCGCCGCCACCACCCGCACATCCACGGTAATCTTCCGGTTCCCGCCCAGGCGGTAATAGGGCTGCCCATCCAGAACCCGCAGCAGCTTCACCTGAATCTGCGGCTGCAGTTCGCCAATCTCGTCAAGAAAAATCGTGCTCTTGTCCGCCAGCTCAAACAATCCCGGCTTCGATGAATCCGCGCCGCTGAATGCGCCCTTCTCGTATCCGAATAGTTCGCTCTCGACCAAGTGCTCGGGCAGCGCCGCGCAGTTGATGTCGACCAGCGCATTTTTGTGCCGATACGACGAACTGTGAATCGTGCGCGCCACCAACTCCTTGCCCGTGCCGGTCTCGCCGGTCACCAGCACCGTCTCGGTGTGTCCCGCAACCCGATCGACCATCCCCATGAACTTATGCATCAGGGGACTGGCAATCAGAAATTCCGTCCCGTCGATCTCGCGCCGGGCCAGCGGCAAAGCCGTGTTTCCCGGCACCTTCTTCTCGGAAATCGCAACCTGGTTCGCGGTGCCCTTCGCGATCGTAACGCCCAGCATCCCCGCCGCAGCTCCACTCTCATCGCGCAGCAGCGTCAAACACAGATGGACCTCGGCCTCGTGCCCAACCTTCCCGCGGCACCGGAACTCGCCCTCAAATCGTCCTTTTTCCAGAACCACCGCCAATGCCTGCGCAATTGAAATCGTCGCATCCTGCGCAACCCAGTAAATGTCCGCGATATTACGTCCGATCAGACTCTTCGGCGCAAAACCGTACCGATCCACGCCCCGGTTGCAGCTGTTGATCACGCCCTGCAGGTCCGCAGTAAAAACCGCGTCGTGCAACTGATCGAGAATGCCCGGTTGCAGAACGAAGCGGCCTCCGGAGCTCGTCCGCGAACCAGTCTCGTCAGTGCGAGCGGAAGTGCGAGCAGATTTCGGTCCCCTCTCCGTTGGCGGAGTCTTCGATGAATTCGGCATTTTTGATATCGCTGACTAAACGGGGAATGTTATGTTTCGCTCTGGCTGCGCGCAGCGAGCTCCAGATGCGGGGGCGTCTATTCCTGCGCGCCCTTCTTCTCCATCATGATGCTGCCACAATCCTTCTCGCTCATAAGGCGGTTCATCATGAACCTTCACACCAAAGTAACTCCTTCAGAGCCTTACCTTTGACTTGCTTCTCACACCGATAACTCAGCCGATTCTGTCACTGCCGCCCGCATCGCAACTCCCTCTAACGCTGCCGTTACTTCAGTAAGTATCTGCCTCGTCCGCTACTGAACTACCATTCTTCACAATAGGATCACCAGATTCGGCTGTGGCTGCAATTGCATGCAACGGCCAAAAAATGGCCGAGGCTCGACACTTTGGGGCAGTCACGCGTCGAACGGTGCGCAACCACGTCATTGCGTCGCCTAACTGTGGCCGATTCAATGACATCACCGGAGTAACCGGGGTTACCGGCGTGGTTGTGAAGTTGCAGTTCGTGTAACTGGATTCTTGGGTCGTCTTATGTCTCTTCGGGCGAGACTCTTCATCGGAGTGACTGCGGCACTCGGCGTGTGGGCGCTGATCCATTCGCTCTGGCATCTCCAAAGCACCGACCTGCCCCGTTTTATCTGCTACCTGCTTGTCGCCGTCCTTGCTTCCAGCCTCAAAATTCGCCTGCCCGGCATTGACGGCACCATGTCCGTCAATTTCCTCTTCATCCTTCTCGGCATCCTCGAGCTCAGCCTTCCTGAAACCCTGCTCATCGGATGCACGGCTACCTTCGCCCAGTGCCTGTGGGGTGCGCGTCAGAAATTAGTTCCCGTTAAGATCATATTCAACGTCTTCGGCATGATGGCGAACGCCATCGTCCTCTCCTATCTCGCCTATCACGATCTGCAGAGCGTTCTCGGCGCGGGCACGCTTCCGCTTCTCGTCGTGACCGCCCTGATTTTCTTTGTCGCCAACACCGTTCCCGTCGCCGTCATCATCTCCGTAACCGAAGGCAAGCCCGCGCACAAGGTTTGGGCCGAATGCCACTTCTGGTCCTTTCCCTTTTACATGGTTGGAGCCGCCGTGGTGTTCGCTGTCGGCCTGCTCAGCAAACGCGTTGGCTGGCAAACTTCGCTCCTGATTCTGCCCCTCGTTTACTGGATCTACCGCTCCTACCATCTCTATCTCGCCAAGCTTGCCGCTGAAAAAGCCCAGGTCGAAGTCGAAAAGCGCAACGCAGAAGACGTTGCCTCGTTGCACCTGCGCACCATCGAGTCTCTGGCCCTGGCCATCGAAGCCAAAGATCACACTTCGCACGCTCACTTGCAGCGCGTACGCATTTTCGCGGTTGAGCTTGCCAAAGAATTAGGTTTTCCCGAAGAGGAAGTCGAAGCCCTGCGCGCCGCCGCCCTGCTGCACGATATCGGCAAGCTGGCCATTCCCGAGCACATCATCAACAAGCCCGGACGCCTCACTCCGGAAGAATTCGAGAAGATGAAGATTCATACCCTGGTCGGCGCCGAGATCCTTCAGCGCGTCGCTTTCCCTTATCCCGTCGCCGCCATTGTTCGCTCCCACCATGAGCGCTGGGATGGCAGCGGCTACCCGGACGGGCTGAAAGGTGAGCAGATTCCCAGGGGCGCACGCGTCCTCGCCGCCGTCGATTGCCTCGACGCCCTTGCCTCCCATCGTCAATATCGCAATGCAATGTCGCTCGACGCCGCCATGCAGAAGGTCGCCTCCATGTCCGGCTCCGCCTTCGAACCAAAAATTGTGGAGGCCCTCAAACTTCGTTACCGCGATCTTGAGCGCCTGGCGCAATCCGATCCGGCTACCGCCGAAGAAGCGCCGCCGACGCCGTCGTCTGGTCATCATGCCGAGCCAATGCTCGAACCGGTCGCTGGACCCGAGCATCCCGCACCGATTTCCTCGGCCAACAACGACGCCGATTTCCTTGCTTCCATCGCCTCCGCCCGCCAGGAAGCGCAAACCATGTTCGAGCTCAGCCAGGATCTCGGCAACTCCCTGAGCCTGGGCGAAACGCTCTCTGTCTTGTCCATGCGTCTGCGCAAAATGATTCCCTACGATTCCATGGCCGTCTTCCTTTTGAAAGACGGCAGGCTCATCCCGGAACTCGTCAGCGGCGACAACTTCCGCCTGCTTTCCTCGCTCAACATCGGCGTCGGTGAAGGACTCTGCGGCTGGGTCGCCGAAAAACGCAAGCCCATCGTCAATGGCAATCCCGAAATCGAAGCCGGATACGTCAGCGATCCCAAAAAATTTACCGCCCTGCGCTCCACCCTCGCCGTCCCGCTCGAAGGCCTTAACGGCGTCGTCGGAGTTCTCGCCATGTACCGCGTCGACGTCGACGCTTTCTCCGCCGATCACCTCCGCATCCTACTCGCCGTCAGCTCCAAAATCGCGCTCTCTGTCGAGAACGCCCTCAGATATCAGCAGGCCGAAGATTCCGCCACTACGGACTACCTGACCGGATTGCCCAACGCCCGCTCGCTGTTCCTTCACCTAACGCGCGAGCTTGCCCGTTGCCGCCGCACCGGCACCGATCTCGCCGTCATGGTCTGCGACCTCGACAACTTCAAGCAGATTAACGATCTCTATGGACACCTCGAAGGCGACAATTTGCTCAAGGATTTTGCCGGTCACCTCAAGGAAGTCTGCCGCGGCTACGACTACGTCGCGCGCATGGGTGGAGACGAATTCGTCATCGTCGCTCCCGGACTCAGTTCCGAAGCCGCGAGTGAAAAAGCCAGCCGCCTGAATCATCTCGCCATGGAAGCCGGGCGCAAAACCACTGGCCGCGATCTTGTTGGCCTGAGCGTTGGAACCGCCTTCTGTCCGGCCGACGGCTTCGACGTCGAACGCCTGCTCGCCGAAGCCGATCGCCGCATGTATTCCATGAAAAAAGTGCATCACTCCGAACCCGGCCACAACGCAACTCCCGGAGCCCGAACGCGCGGCGCAACCGTGAACTGAGAATCGCCATGCTGCCGAAAACGCCGCTAACGAAGATCCTCCGCCAGCTTGCCCGAAAACTAGGGGCCATCGTCGCGCTTGTACTGCTTGGTGGATTGCTTTCCGCGACCCTTGTACGCATGGCTCCCGGGTTCGACACAGACGAGCGCGAACTCGATCCCAGCCTCAACGCCGAAAGCCTTCGCGCCCTGCGCCAGTCGCGCGCCGGCGAACACAATATCCTCAGCTTCTACGCCGCCTATCTTCGCGGCATCCTGCACGGCGATCTCGGCACGTCGCATGCCCTCGGCCAGCCCGTTCAGACTCTCTTGCGCGAACGCTGGCCCGTCACCGTGCGTGTCGCCGGAATCGGCCTCCTGCTGGCATGGCTTCTCGCTTCGACTCTCGCCTCCACCGCCTGCCTCTGGCCACGCCCGGCGTACGAAATTTTTGGAATCACCCTCAGCGGCGCTTTTCTCTGCATTCCGGCGGCTGTCCTTGCCCTGCTTTCCGTCATCCTCAACGCACCCGGATACCTTGCTATCGCGCTCATTGTCTTTCCCAAAATTTATCGTTATTCGCGCAATCTTCTCGCCAAGGCCTATGCCCTGCCCCACATCACCGCCGCCCGCGCTCGAGGGCTCGGCGAACTTCGCATCCTCGCCCGCCACGTTCTGCCCGTCGCCGGACCGCAGATGATCGCCCTGGCCGGCATCACCGTCAGCATCGCGCTCGGCACCGCCATCCCCGTCGAAGCTCTTTGCGGACTTCCCGGCATTGGCCAACTCGCCTGGCAAGCCGCTCTTTCCCGAGACCTTCCCCTGCTCGTCAACCTCACTGTGATCGTTACGCTGGTAACCTTGCTGGCCAACTCAGGTGCCGATGTAATGATCTACATGGTGGGGTCTCGCGATGCGTAAAAGCCGCGTGAATACAGCGTGAATCGAGCTCGTCAGCTGGCCTGCGGCGTCGTCCTCGCCGTGTGCGCGCTTTCGCTCGCCGCAAATTGGCTGGCGCCGTCGGGATACGCCAAACAGTTTCGCGAAGCTCCTGACGCGCCTCCGTCCCGTCAGCATCTTCTCGGCACTGATGACATCGGCCGGGATCGCTTCGCACGCGTTCTCTACGGAACCCGCATTTCGCTGCTGCTCGCGCCCGCCGCCGCTCTCGTTTCCACCGCCCTAGCGGCTTTCGTCGGCGGACTCGCCGGCTATCTCGGCGGCATGTGGCTGCGTCTCGCCCGCGCTTTCACCGATCTGTTTCTTTCTTTGCCCTGGCTTTTTCTCCTGATCACCGTTCGCGCCCTATTGCCGCTGAATGTTTCTCCCATCGTCTCGGTCCTTATTACTTTTCTCATTCTTGGCTTGCTCGGATGGGCCGCCTCTGCGCGTGTTCTTTCCACCAGCGCCGACGCTCTGCGCAACTCTGATTTCGTTCTTCAGGCTCGCGCCTCCGGATTGCACGGACCGCGCCTTTTTCTCGTTCACGTTCTCCCGAACCTCAAGCCCGTTCTCTGCGCGCAATTTTGGATTTCTATTCCCGTTTTCATTCTCGCCGAAGCCAATCTCGGCATACTCGGCTTAGGTGTTGCCGAACCGCTCCCGTCCTGGGGAAGCCTGCTGCGCGAACTCGAAGGCATGATGTCATTTCGCGACGAACCCTGGCGTCTCGTTCCGCTTGTGCTCTTGATTGTCGTCATGACGTCATTCCAACTGCTCTTATCCAGCGAGGAGGTGACCGCATGAATTCAGCCGGCCGCCACGTCATTTTGTCATTCGTATTTGCCGCGTCCTTTTTTCTGGCGGCACTCTTTTTTACCCCGCTCTTCTTTACTCCGTCGGCTTTCGCTCAGAGCGGAGGCCAGCTCCATTTCTGCCTCCGCTCCGAGCCTAAAACTTTCGACCCCTTGCTCGTCGACGACGACGCCTCGCTCTCCATTCGCTACCTCACTGGCGGAGTGCTGGTCCGCGTCAATCGTCATACACAGCAACTCGAGCCCGAACTCGCCGAATCCTGGAAAATATCCAAAGACGGCAGGCAGATCACTTTCAAGCTGCGCCACGGCATCGCCTTCTCTGACGGAACGCCTTTCTCCACCGAAGACGTTGCCTTCACCATGCAGCGCCTCATGGATCCCGCTCTGCACTCTTCTACCGGAGACGCTTTCCGCTCCGCGAACGGCGCCGTCGTCACGAAAATTATCGCGCCCGACCAGGTATCCATCACCTTTCCTGCGCCTCTGGCCGGGGTCGATCGCCTCTTCGATCAGGTCGCCATCATGTCCGCGCACTCTCCCAAGAAAGAAGCTGCTGTCCTCGGCCCGTTTATGGTCGCCGAATACAAGGCCGGATCGAGCGTCCTCCTGCAACGCAATCCCAATTACTGGAAAAAAGATTCTCAAGGACGCCGTCTGCCTTACCTGGACTCCATACAGCTCGACATTCAGCCCAATCGCGACGTCGAGATGTTGCGCTTCCGCCGCGGAGAGCTTGACCTCATCAACACCCTCGACAGCGACTATTTCGATCGCCTCTCCGCCAGTTCGCCCGGCCTCACCCACGATGCCGGAGCTTCGCTCGATTCCGATTTCATGTGGTTCAATCAGGTCCCAAACGCGCCCATCCCTGAATACAAGCGCGCATGGTTCCGCTCCACCAATTTCCGCCGCGCGATTTCACAGGCCATCAACCGCGCCGACCTCAGCCGCGTCGTCTTTAACGGACACGCCCAGCCGGCCGTCGGCCCCGTTTCCCCGTCCAATAAGTTCTGGTTCAACAGCAAGCTTCAGCCGGAACCCTATCGTCCCGACGCCGCGCTTCAGCGCCTTCAGGCCGACGGCTTCCACCTGCAAAACGGATCGCTCTACGACAAAGGCGGCAATCCCGTTGAGTTTTCCATCGTCACCAACGCGGGCAGCAAGCCGCGCGAGCGCATGGCCGTCATGGTGCAAGAGGATCTCGGAAAACTCGGCATCAAGGTCAACGTTGTTACCCTCGATTTCCCCTCGCTCATCGAGCGCATCGCCCAGAAATTTAATTACGAAGCCGCCCTGCTTGGCTTCCGCAACGTCGACCTCGATCCCAACGGACAGATGAATGTATGGCTGAGTTCCTCCGAAGATCACGCCTGGAATCCGCAGCAGAAATCTCCCGCGACCGCGTGGGAAGCCGAGATTGACCGCCTGATGCGCGCGCAAGCCTCGGCCGTCGATCCGAAGAAGCGCAAAGCCAGCTTCGATCGGGTGCAGGAAATCGTCGCCGACCAGGCGCCCATCATTTATCTGGTGAACCCCAACGCGCTGTCAGCGATCTCAAACGCCGTCGAAGGCGCGAATCCCGGCATCCTGAGCCCGCAAACTTTCTGGAACGCCGAGCGCCTGACGATAAACGCGAACCTGCGCGCCAGCCGATGAGTTGTGATTTTGATTTTGCTTTTGATTTGAAGAAAACTAAGAAGAAAAAAGAGGGGTTTAGCCCTCACGGTGATTAACCAAACGATTCACATGACGCCCACGCCCGACAACCTGCCACCGCTGCTGTCTGCCCAGGTAACTGTCCGCTACCCCGGCAAACTGCCCGTCCTGCGCGACGTTTCGCTCACCATCGGACGCGGCGAAGTACTCGGCCTCGTCGGCCAGAGCGGCTCCGGCAAAAGTACCCTGGCCCTCGCCATCCTCGGACTTCTCGGCCGCCAGCGCGCCATCGTCGAGGGCAATATCTTTTTTCAGGGCGCCGACCTCCTCACCCTGCGCGAACGCGAACTGCGCAACCTTCGCGGACGTTCGCTAAGCCTCGTCCTTCAAAGTCCTCTGGCCTCGCTCAACCCGGCGCTACAGATTCGCACACAGCTTCGCGAAGCCTGGCGCGCCCACAGGCAAGCCAGTCCTGCGTGCGACCCCGAAGGAGGTGAGGGATTCGCAGTTCGCCGGCATTCTGAGGAGAATAACAATGATGCCTGCGACCGGGCCATCCAGTCGGCGCTAAAAAACGTGAGCCTGCCGACCGCCGAAGACGATCGCGACTTCCTGCGCAAGCGCGCCTCTCAACTCAGCGTCGGACAAGCGCAGCGCGTGCTTATCGCCATGGCCATCATGCATCGCCCCGCGCTTCTCATCGCCGACGAAGCGACGAGCGCCCTCGACGTCATCACGCAATCTGAAATCCTCGATCTTTTCGCGCGGCTCAATCGCGAAATCGGAATGTCCATCCTCTATATCTCGCACGATCTCCCCTCAGTCGCGGGAATCTGCCAGCGCATCGCCATCCTGCACGAAGGCCAGATCGTCGAATGTGGTCCCACACAGCAGATTTTCACGGCGCCCGCGCATCCCTACACCTGTCGCCTGATGTCCGCTCTGCCGCAAGTTCCCGTCCGGCGCGAAGTCCTGCTAGCCCGAGCCCACGCCGCGACTCTTAGTTCCTGATTGTCGTCGTTAATTCTCGAATTTTTTTTGTTGGCGGTCGTTTAGAATCATGGGGTTGGGGAAAAATTCCTCCCAGGTCTTTGAGTTTTAAGGACTTATTGGTAAAGTCTTGCGGAATAACGAGTTAGGCGTTGGTTCTCAGTTCCCGGTTCTCAGTTCTCAGACCCTCGTTCTCAGTTCCCAGTTCCCGGTTCTCGGTTTCTGGTATTGATTCGGGCGGGTCGAGGAAATTGGGATCGCGGCGGACGCCGGTGGAGAGACGCATCAGGTCTTCCATGAAGCTGCGGCCTTCGGATTTGGCTTCGTCGCTGGCTTCGTTCTTGTTCTCTTCTTTTTTCTTCGCTTCTTTAGTTTTCTCTTCGAGTTTATTTTTTGCCTCCTGCGCTTTCTTGCGGGTTGCGGCTTCTTCGGCGGATTCTCCTTTTTCTTCGTCGTAATCGCGGCCTTCGGTGGCGGACCAGGCGGTGGATCCGAGGGGACGATTCTCTACGGAGTCGGGATCGATGACTACGCGGGTGGGCTTGGGTTCGAGGGAGAGATACTTGACGTTGTTGGCGGCGGTGCGGAGGGCGCGAAGAAAGAGCGACGCGGTGCGGTGGTCGATGACTTCGGAGGCCAAGAGGCGCATGACGCGGGCGAGTCCGAGCTGGATGGAGTTGGCGTCTTCGAGGGTGGGAAGTTTGAGTAGTCCGTTCTCGTTGAAGTTGAGGTGGATCTGGTCGCCCATGCGGTGACATTCGTGATGGTAGTAACAACGACGTTCGTTGCGCAGGGCGGGCGATCCGCATTGGACTCCGTTGACCTTGATGTGCTGGCAGCGGCGGATGGTTAGTGGGTAAGTCATTTTTTCTCCTTCGGAAGATCGGTTCTCGGTACTCAGTACTCGGTTCTCAGTTCTCGGTTTTGGGGGCTTGGGTTGGCGGGTGGGGGAGGGTTGGCTTGCTCGGGGGCGAAATGGAAAAAGGGGTGCGAATTGGAGTCGCACCCCTGTTTTATTAGTCCTATTCTTCGTCTTATTCTTTATTCTTCTTAGTTTTATCCCTGCTCTTCTATTTTATCAATTTGGGCGGGGGTAACTGGACATGGTTGGGCGGATTATTTCGGGTGACTAATCAGTGAGTTAGGGAGGAAAGGGTGGGAATGGGGGGTTGACAGGGTGGAGGGATATTTCGCCGCATAACCTCCACGTTATGCGCTGCGCCACCCAAAGGCAAATGCCACACAGCTAGCAACCAGCTACTCCGCCTAAATCCAACTCTGAGGTCGAGTTTTTCAGGAGTCTATAAGGCGCGCATTCTTATCGGCTCTACACGGCCCAGCTGAAGCCGGGCCCTTTCAAAGCTCCATTTTTTGAAAACATATCCCTCCGCGGCTAAATGGTTTGCGGAAGAATTCTGCTTGCGAGGCTCAGCCCCTGAAGGGGCCTCGAATTTCGAAGAAGTTACGGTATCGCTAAAGCGATACCCTGATACAAGACCGAGTTTTTCAGTAAGCTCTGCACCCTGCATTCCTGGCGGTTCTAAGTGGCACGGTCGAAGCCGTGCCCTACCTCAGCCTACCAACTTATTAGACGGCTTCGAGCGCTGATTAGTCAGTCCTTGTAGAGGAAGCCGGCTACGAGGGCGGCTAGGATGGAGCCTATCCATAGGTCTAGCATCCAGCCTAGCAGCCTGTGGCAGAACTACGAAAAATGCACGAGCGGAGACGAGGTGTGCGGCACCGGAAAGATGGTGCCATCCGCAGGCCAGTCAGGCGAGTGAGTCGCCCGATGAAGGAAGCGGCCGTTGTCCGGCATAGAAAGCCCAAAAGCCGAGAAAATACTTGCCCAGCGCGGTTTTTCAGCTCGCGCGGCGTACCCGCTCCCAGCAGCTTGCGCAGAATCAGGCTCAAGTTGAACGCTCCGACATGGACCAGTTGCCGCTTCAGAATGTTCTCCCGTCCTCGGAGATGGCAGCGCCGCATCCCGCCCGTCTCGTAGCAGTGCGCAAAGCTGCGTTCGATCAACTCGCCGCGCCGTCGCAGTAAGCTCTTGCCGTACTCGCCCCGCACCCGTCGCCGGTTCTCGTACACCGCCTGCTGCTCGGCACGCTGGCCTTGCCAGTCGCGCCGTCCCTTCGGCTTCTTCTCCGGAATGTAACTGCGCACCTCGTAACTCTTCATCCGCTGGACCACCGCACTACTGTGGTAGCCCTTATCCGTCACCAGTTCTTCGATCCCCTGCAAATGGACCTTCGGTTTGTCCTGGGGCCGCGACTCGGCCTCGCGTCGGATCTGTTCTGCTATCTGCTCACCGGCCTCGCACAAGGTTTCATCCAGCGTGGTCGTATCGCCCTGGTCGGCTGCCTGCAGCGTCACCGCCACGATGGCGCCCGTGTCCATGTCCACGGCGTGCTCCGCCTTGTGCGCCAAGTGCGTCCGCCCATCCTTCATCTTCGCAATCCGCGCGTCTCCGTCCGCCGGACTCTTCCATTCCTTGTTCGAGGTTCGCTTCTTGCGCTTCCGGTCCAACCGCACCAGGTCCTCTCGCGTCGGCGTTTCGATCCCGGACGCCTTCGCCAATCCGCGCAAGAACTCGTCGTATGTCTCCCCAGTATCGCGCCGCACAATCGACCGCATGGCCGCATTCGCCTCCAAGGTTGTCGCGTCGATGCCCATCCGCTGTCCCTTCAGCAATCCCCGTTCGGCCAACAATCCCAGCACCCACGAGAACACCTCGCGATGCGTGTCGATATCCATCAATCGCCGTGTCCGCGATATCGTCGAGTGGTCCGGCGTCCGCTCGTCCAACCCGATCCGCAAAAACCACCGTAGCGCCAGCGAATCGGCAAGCCGCCAAGCGATCCCGCGCTCGCTATCGATCCCCTCGAAATATCCGATCAGGAGCGCACGAAAGTAAACCCCCGGCATCAGCGATGGCCGGCCCAGTCGCGCGTGATAGAAGCGCGCACACAATCCTTCCACAAACTCGTCGAACCCCGCACCCTCCAGTAACTCGTTCAACCGCTTATAGAATGGATGCCCTGGCGCTACCGCCAACTCCGTGTGCGCGATCCAGATGTCTTCTTGCTTCTCCCCGCCACTCCTCTTGCTCATCGACATGCGCGCATTCTACGAACTATCCCTGTGGATCACACCATCTTTTGTTTCATCTTTCGTTACAGGTACCCAGACTTGCACCACAGCCTGCTAGAGGGAGCAGGCGGGGGATGGGGGACCAGGTGGCTTGGGCGAAGTTGTCGGGGACTCCGGCACAGAAGCCTACGAGCATTCCGATTTTGAGGGCGGTCTTGGGGCCGGCGCCGGCGGTGGCGCGCGACCAGGCATAAAGATGAGCGATGAGAATCGACATTATGAAGATGAGCAGGACCCACTGCGCTCCGAAAAAGGGATAGCGGGGCTGTTTGAGAAATAATCCGAGCTTCTGCATGCCGGCGTAGAGCGGGGCTTGACGCATTCCGATTAAGAAGCCCCAGGCGGTCCAGACGACGCCGGAGATGCCGCCGATCCAAATACGCGCTGTGTTCAGCTTCATGGTGTGAGTCCTCGAAAGTTTTCTCGAAAGCGTGGGGTCAGAAATTGTTGAAATCGGGACAAGTGTACTCCTGCGGGCGGGGGAGTGCTGGCTTCAAAAAAAAGGCGATTACCACAGAGGACACAGGGAGACACAGAGGAAATGGCGGGGGAGTGCCGGCTTCAAAAAAAGCCGCTTACCACGGAGGAACAGAGAGGACCCACAGGGCGCGGAGGAATTGTGGAAAAACTGCAAGCGAAAAATTAGCGAAAGTCAATTTTGGGAACCACGCTCCTAAACACAAGGGGTAGTGGTCATCTTTGTGGTAAACCGCAAGATTTGGCGGTTTGCCGATGGAGGCTGTGGAGGGTGTCTCAACCTGAAACTTTCTTATTGACAACAAACGGTTTAGGCGTAGGATGTGGACAAAAGTGGTTGAAAGTGGAGTAAACATTAGAGGTCGTGGGTAGAATCGCTAACTTTCGAGGCGCCAGTGGTTTTAGAGAATGACACCGACAAAAACGAGACCGAACCCAACGAACCCGAGTCCACTGCGCTTGTAACCGCTTCTACCTCCCTCGTGCTGGCGGCTGTGGTAGCAGCCCTAAAACAACGGGGCCCGTCATTACTAACCAGAGCGGCGAGCCGTTCACATGTTTCGCGGAAATCATCCAACGCGCATCGACGAAAAGGGACGGTTAAAGGTCCCAGCGGAATTCAAGCGCGTGATCGACGAGAAATATGCGCAGAAATTCTACATCACGAGCGTCGATGGAGCTGTTGCTCAAGTGTATCCCTTCGAGGAATGGGAGCGGATCGAGCAGAAGCTGGCGGCGCTATCGACGTACAACCCGACGAAGAAGAAGTTTCTAACGCGCACGAATTATTACGGGCAAGTCGTAGAGATGGACGGGCAGGGGCGTCTGCTGGTTCCGCAGGTGCTGCGCGAGGCGGCGCAGATACGGGGCGAGGTGGCAGTGCTCGGCAATCTGACTTACCTGGAAGTGAGGAACATGGAAGCGCTCGAGAAGGAGATACAAGAGCCTTTCACGGATGAAGACACCAAGACGCTCGACGAATTGGGCATCTAGTGGTTCGGCAACCAGTGGAAACAGATTCGACAGACACTCCCGAGCGGGGTGGGCATGGAACGACCGAAGGGGTTGGCCATGTTCCGGTTCTTTTAAAAGAAGCGATCGATTTTCTGGCCGTAAAGCGTGGCGGAAGCTATATGGATGCCACGGTGGGACTGGGCGGGCATTCGTACGAAATCGCAAGACGCCTCGGCGCACCGGGACATTTGATTGGCTTCGATAAGGATGCGGCGGCGCTGGAGAGAGCGCGGGAAGTTCTCAGTTCCCAGTTCTCAGTTCTCAGTGAAAACACTGAGGAGCGCGCGGCGACTGGCGAGCAGCCAACGAATCCTGATTGGCCTACGGTGACGCTGATGCATGGGTCGTTTGCGGAAGTTGGGGAGCGATGCGCTCCGGCTTCTTTGGACGGGATGCTGGCGGATCTGGGAGTGAGCTCGTTGCAACTGGGCGACGCGGCGCGGGGATTTAGTTTTCAGGCGGGAGGACCGCTCGATATGCGGATGAATCCGATGTCGGGCGAGACCGCCGAACAAGTGGTAAACCACATCGACGAGCGCGAGCTAGCCGATGTGATTTACGAATTCGGTGAGGAAAGGAGGTCGCGGAGAATCGCCAGAGCCATTGTCCGGTCGCGGCCGATACGTACGACGACGCAACTTGTCGAGGTGGTAGCGGCCGCGGCCCGGTCAATGAAACATGAGCGGATTCATCCGGCGACGAGAACCTTTCAGGCTCTCCGAATTTACGTAAATCATGAACTGGACGATCTGAAGGCACTGCTGGAGGCTGCGCCTCGCGTGCTGAAGCCGGGGGGAAGGCTGGTGGTGATCAGCTTTCATTCGCTGGAAGACAGGATCGTGAAAGACGCGATGCGCGAGGGCGCGAAGAGCAGGTACTTTCGTTTGCTTACGAAGAAGCCGGTAGTGGCATCAGAGGATGAGATTCGGCGGAATCCGCGATCGCGCAGCGCGAAGATGCGGGCGGCGGAGAGAGTTTGAGGTCGGGCGAATCTAGTTTGACCCGGAGAAACTGCCGGGGAGCCCGGTGCGGTGATAGTAAGGCGCGCCGGGTAAAGAATTTGGTAGGGCGGTTCGGATACGAAGTGACGGACCGCAACTCTGTGGTGGAGTTCAAACGGAGCGGCCAAGAAAAAACAGAACAAGGCCGCGTCCGGAAAAGAAAAGTGGACGACCTGGAAAAATGACATTCACAGGCAACTTGATCGAAGGACTGATGGCGACGGTTGAGCGGGCGGAGATGCGGGCGATAACGGACGACGGATTCCGTATGGAAGCGTTGCGCATCGAGGCGCTGGCGGTAGAAGGTCCGCTGGTCGAACCTGGGGCGAGCGAATCTTTATTTGCCGAGAACGGGTTGGCGGAGACCTGGTTCGCTTCGGCGCGAGAAACCGCAGACTACGATTCGAAATTCATGGGAGTGGCATAAATCATGAGCGCCGTGGCAATGCAGACCGCAGCCGTTTCACGCCGGCGCAAATCGTGCTGGCTGGGGACACCGGAAATATATTTCCGCAAGACAATCGATAATTCACGGCTGGTGAAGGTGGAAGATCCGCGGCGCGAGCGGGAGATGCGGCAGTTTGGGATTGCGCTGATTCTGCTGTTCGTACTGGTGATGGGATATGCGCTGCAGCATTTCCGGGCGATTGAATATGGATACAAGATCGAGGCGCTGCGATCGCAGCGCGATGGGCTAACGGAGATGAACCGGGCGCTGCAATTGGAAGAGGCGTCGCTGCGCGATCCGGAGCGAATTGATCTGACGGCCCGAAAACTTGGGCTGCAACCGCCGCAGCCCGGCCAGGTGCTGCGCATGGACGCCGTGCCGGATGCGGGTTCTCCGGTGATGGCGAGTGTGACGCCGGTAGCGGTCGTCTCGGCGAGATAGGTCAGTTCTCAGTTCCCAGTTCTCGGTTCTCAGTGAAAAGTTCACGGCTGAGAACGGAGAACTGAGAACTGGGAACTGAAATGGCGGCAACCACTCCAACAAACGGCGCGCGATTCAGGCTGTATGTGTTGTCTGGATTGCTATGCTTCTGGCTGGCCGTGATCTGCGTGCGGCTGGTTTATCTGCAGATCTTCTGCTACGGCGATTTTGAGCGGCGGGCGCAGCATCAGCAGCAACGCAGCTTCGATTTATCTCCCAAGCGCGGCATTATTTATGATCGGGACGGCCGCGAGCTGGCGATGTCGATCCAAGTCGACTCGGCGTTTGTGGTTCCCTCGGAAGCTCCTGACCTGGCGAATACGATCAGCCTGATTTCGCGGATCACGAAGGATGATCCGCGAGTGGTGCTGGCGGATTGCCGCGCGCACAGGACATTCTGCTGGGTGGCGCGCAAGGCGGATGCGGATGTGATTGACCGGATACGCGCGCTAAATCTGCAGGGCGTCCACTTTCAAAAAGAGCCGAAGCGGTTTTATCCGAAGCGCGAGCTGGCGGCGCAGGTGCTGGGATACGTGGGCACGGACGACCAGGGGTTGAGCGGGCTGGAGCGCGAATACAACAAGCAGCTGCAGGGCAAGCCGGGGAAGCTGATGATTTCGGTGGACGCGCGGCGGCGCTGGTTTGCGAGCGTGGAAAAAGAACCGGAGCCGGGCGACAACCTGGTGCTCACCATCGATCAGAATATTCAGTACATTGCGGAGCGCGAACTGGAGCGCGGGATGGAGGAGACGCACGCGATTGCGGGCACGGTGATCGTGGAGAATCCGCACACGGGCGAGATTCTGGCGCTGACGAACCGGCCGACGTTCAATCCGAACATACGGAAGGACATCAAGAGCGAGGAACTGGAAGACCGGGCGGTGAGCGATATATACGAGCCGGGATCGACGTTCAAGATGGTGACGATATCGGCGGGGCTGGAAGAAAGAGTGACGCGTCCGGATGAGATGTTCGATTGCCAGATGGGATCGATCGTGATCAACGGGATGAGGATTCGGGACAGCCGGCCGCACGGGATGCTTTCGGTGTCAGACATTATTGCGGAGTCGAGCGACGTGGGCGCGATCAAAGTGGCGCTGCGGCTGGGGGAAGACCGGTTCTACAAATACATTCGGGCGTTTGGATTCGGGCAGAGAACGGGGATTGAGTTGCCGAGCGAGACGGCGGGATTGACGAAGCCGCCGAGCCGGTGGTCAAAAGTTTCGATTGGCGCGATTTCGATGGGGCAGGAGATTGGGATTTCGGCGGTGCAACTAGCGGCGCTGATTTCGACGATTGCAAATGATGGGGTGCGGGTTCCTCCGCGAATTGTGGCGGGAACGGCGGAGCCTGAGAACACGCCGCAGAGGATTGCGTTTCATCCGGCGGCGGGGATACGGGTGATTTCGCCGCTGGTGGCGGCGGAGATGCGGCAGATGCTGCAGGGAGTGGTGCTGCACGGGACGGGGCGCAAGGCGATTCTGGAGGGCTACAGTTCGGCGGGAAAGACGGGGACGGCGCAGAAGGTTGATCCGGCGACGGGGGCGTATTCGAAGACGAAGTATGTGGCGTCGTTTGCGGGATTCGCGCCGATTAATGATCCGCAGATTGTGGTGGTGGCGATACTGGATTCGGCGGTGGGGCTGCACCAGGGGGGGCAGGTATCGGCTCCGATATTTCAGCGAGTGATGCAGGAGACGCTTGAATATCTGCACGTGGCGCATGATGTGCCGCTGCCGGCGAACCGGCAGGTGTTGCTGGCGCGGAGAAACGTTCCGGAATCGAGTCTGGAGGAAAGCTCGCCCGATCATCTGGGCGCGGCGCTGGATATTGGCGAAGGCGGGGAGACGGCGAATGCGGATGCGGCCAAGCCGGATGCGATTGGCGATCACGTGGTGGCGGCGGCGCAGAGAGAGCGGGAAACGGGGACGACGACGGGGTCGTCGTTAGCCGCGGCGGCATCTTCTGGATCATCATTATCGACGTCGTCGTCAAAGGCAGATGAGAAAGCAGCGGCGGGCGAAGGCTCGGCGGCTGGGGCGGAAGATTCTCCGGCGGAGAAGTTGGCGGGTGAAAAGTTGCCGGCTGATGGGACGGTGGTCTTCGACGTGGAAGAGGGCGGGATCGAAGTGCCATCGTTCATCGGAAAAAGTCTGCGGGTTGCGATTGAGGCGGCGGAAGATGCCGGGCTGGATCTCGACGCTGTTGGGAGCGGTGTGGGGGTAGAACAATCTCCTCAGGCGGGGGCGCACGTGGCGGCGGGATCGCGGGTGGTGGTGCGGTTCGGGCGATGAATTGTCAGGGATCGGCCCTCAGAGGCGCGCTGCGCGGGGAGTGGGGATAACGGCTGGTTTCTATGATTTTGCGTTCCAGTCGCTGGCACGTTTCGTAGATGTTATGACCGCCGCGAAAGGTATCCACTTCGAAGGTCGATTCTTTCGGGCCTATGACGTCGCTGCCGGTGTATTCCTGAAGTGCCTAATCGACGAGGCCGAAACGAGCGGACAGGTAGATGCCCCGTTGATACGTCGCCATATCGCTCGTTGACCAGCGGTCAAAACGTGAAATCGCCTTCCATGAGAAGGCCGGTCGGAGTCAAGAGGATTCGTTTTGTTTTTCGTTGGACAAGGTTTTTTCTCCTGCCGAGTTGCCACTGACGCCATGCTTCCATCCGCACTCTCGATGAGCGATGGTGTTTCGCTCGGTGCAAGTTGAGCGTTCTCGTTTCAGCCGGTGCTGCCATCTGTTTGTCGCCCTGTGGTTCCGCTCTTGCAGAGTGGGACGTGGGCCAGGCGATTAACGCAGTCACCGGAAACTCGGCTTTGGGCTTTTGTCTTTCTCTCTTCCTGGAACGATTTTGGGTTGTTTTGCTCTTTTTGATTTACGCGGCTGCCACAACTGCCATTCGGCTGCTGTTGTGCAGCGGTTCGTACACTTCCCCGCCCACCCACAGGTGATGTAACAAGACTGCCAGCTTTCTGGCCGTGGCCACGATCGCTCGCTTCTTTCCGCTCTTTCCTCCACGTTCGGCCAGTTTCAGACCCCAACGCCGCAGATCGCAGTCGACGCCAAATGGTCCCAGAATGTGCTGCGCCCCTTGTACCAACAGCGTTCGCAAATACGGGTCGCCTTCCTTACTGATGTGCATCTGCGGCTCGCTTTGTCCCGAGTTCCTTCGTCCGGGCTGCAGTCCCAGATAGCCGCCCACGTCACGACTTTTGCCGAAGCGATGCGGATCTTCCAGCGTCAGCAAGAATGTCAGCGCGATCAGCGTGCCTACGCCCTTGATCTGCTTTAGCAGCGCCACCTGCGGATAACTCTGTTGCGCCAGCTTCTCGATCCGTTCGTTGTACTCGCTGATCTGGTCACTCAGCGACGCCAGCGCCGTCAATAGCGGCTCCAGCGCGGCCTGCAGTTCCGGACTCAACCCTTCCGCCTTCTCCGGATTCAGGTTGCGCACGTTGCAGCCACGCAGTCGTTCGCCGTAGCTCTTGGCTAGTCCGCGGGCCGTGTTCACTAGCGCGGTTCGCGCTCGCACCAGTCCGGCTCGCGCTCGGATCAGGGTCAGATCCGCCTGCGCCTTCGCGCTGCGATGCTTCACCGGACACAGCAACTGCGGATCAATCCGGGCCAGCCGTGCCAGCGTCTGCGCATCCAGACGATCATCTTTCTTTCGACTCTCTCCAATCAGCCGCACCTTGCGCGCATTCGCCACGATCACTTCATGCCCCAACTCACTGAGCAAGCGACTGATCCAGGGCGAATGCGTCCCGATTTCCAGTGCGATGCGGCTGCGCGGCATGGCGCCGAAGACTTCCTGCAACGCTTTCGCAGTCGTACGGACCCGCTGCTCCAACTGTATCTGGCCTGCTTCATCCAACACGCAATACCAGCTGTTGCGATCTCCCAGATCCAATCCGATCGTCAGTTTCTGCTGTGAAATTTTCCTGCTCTGCTTTGCTGCTGCGGTGCTAACCTTCTTCATTGCCGGTCTCCTTTTTATCTGTGCTTTGAGCACGTCGATAACTTGGGAGCGTACCGCATCCCGTCCGGAGACCGGCCTTCTCATCTCATCTGCTAGCGTCAACAACGCCGGGACAGCCCCTTGGATATGGTAGATTCCCTCGAATGCTGAGCTTCGACGACGAGCGATGGAACCATCTGAAGGGCGGTTACAAAACCCCATTTGACCCGCGTCCTTCTTTGCGAAGACTTGAGAGTAAGCAGGACACCGCAACCGCTTGGCAGGAATTGTGGGAGGACTTGCATCACCAAGGGGACGTTGGGGACGCATCATACGCCTCTATACCGGAACTCGTCAGGATTCATCGCAAAAGGAGTGCGGCTGACTGGAACCTTTATGCCGTAGTGGCGATCATTGAACTGGCCCGCACGGAATCGCGGAATCCAGAAGTGCCGGAGTGGTTGCGTGATGATTATTTCCGCTCGATTCAGGAACTGGCTCAAATGGGCACCAAGGACATTTTGACTGCCGACGAATCGGAAACCAAACGAGCCATCCTCAGCGTCATTGCGATTGCGAAAGGTCTTCGGGCTCACGGGAAGTTTCTCGCATCTTATTCCGAGGACGAGTTGTCGGGAATGGAGCCATGATCAGTGAAATCACCTTCCATGAGAAGGCCGGTCGGAGTCAAGAGGATTCGTTTTGTTTTTCGTTGGACAAGGTTTTTTCTCCTGCCGAGTTGCCACTGACGCCATGCTTCCATCCGCACTCTCGATGAGCGATGGTGTTTCGCTCGGTGCAAGTTGAGCGTTCTCGTTTCAGCCGGTGCTGCCATCTGTTTGTCGCCCTGTGGTTCCGCTCTTGCAGAGTGGGACGTGGGCCAGGCGATTAACGCAGTCACCGGAAACTCGGCTTTGGGCTTTTGTCTTTCTCTCTTCCTGGAACGATTTTGGGTTGTTTTGCTCTTTTTGATTTACGCGGCTGCCACAACTGCCATTCGGCTGCTGTTGTGCAGCGGTTCGTACACTTCCCCGCTCACCCACAGGTGATGTAACAAGACTGCCAGCTTTCTGGCCGTGGCCACGATCGCTCGCTTCTTTCCGCTCTTTCCTCCGCGTTCGGCCAGTTTCAGACCCCAACGCCGCAGATCGCAGTCGACGCCAAATGGTCCCAGAATGTGCTGCGCCCCTTGTACCAACAGCGTTCGCAGATACGGATCCCCTTCTTTGCTGATGTGCATCTGCGGCTCGCTTTGTCCCGAGTTCCTGCGTCCGGGCTGCAGTCCCAGATAGCCGCCCACGTCACGACTTTTGCCGAAGCGATGCGGATCTTCCAACGTCAGCAAGAATGTCAGCGCGATCAGCGTGCCTACGCCCTTGATCTGCTTTAGCAGCGCCACCTGCGGATAACTCTGTTGCGCCAGCTTTTCGATCCATTCGTTGTACTCGGCAATGCGCTCGCTGACACTCTCGATGGCCGCCAGCAACGGCTCTAGTGCTCGTTGCAGTTCCGGACTCAAGCTCTCCGCCTTCTCCGGATTCAGGTTGCGCACGTTGCAGCCACGCAATCGTTCGCCATAACTCTTGGCCAGTCCGCGCGCCGTGTTTACCAGCGAGGTTCGCGCTCGCACCAGTCCGGCTCGCGCCCGAATCATCATCAGATCCGCCTGCGCCTTGGCGCTGCGATGCTTCACCGGACACAGCAACTTGGGATCGATCCGCGCCAGCCGTGCCAGCGTCTGTGCATCCAGACGATCATCTTTCTTTCGACTCTCTCCGATCAGCCGCACCTTGCGCGCATTCGCCACGATCACTTCATGCCCCAACTCACTGAGCAAGCGACTGATCCAGGGCGAATGTGTCCCGATTTCCAGTGCGATGCGGCTGCGCGGCATGGCGCCGAAGAATTCCTGCAACGCTTTCGCAGTCGTACGGACTCGCTGCTCCAACTGTATCTCGCCTGCTTCATCCAACACGCAATACCAGCTGTTGCGATCTCCCAGATCCAATCCCACGGTTAACTTCTGCTGCGAAATTTTCCTGCTCTGCTTTGCTGCTGCGGTGCTAACCTTCTTCATTGCCGGTCTCCTTTTATCTGTGCTTCGAGCACGTCGATAACTTGGGAGCGTACCGCATCCCGTCCGGAGACCGGCCTTCTCATCTCATCTGGTTACAGCAATTGACTGGGAACCGAGCAGGACATATAAAGTTGCATGGCGGGAAGAAATATCAGTGCACAGTGGAAGTAAGCATGTTTGACTACGATCCACCCAAGGAAAAGAAACCTACGGACTACACAGGCCTCAAAATAGCGGCCCTGCTGGCACCCGTGTTTCTGCTCTTCATCTACCTAGGAAAAGCAGATATGGGACTGACGGTTATGATTGTCTTGGGAATGATCATTTTTGCCGTCAAAATCCGCTGGGATTTGAGGAAACATGTCTGGTTGTGGGCGACAATCGTTTTCGTATTAGCGCTTCATGTTCCACTGTTTTTAATGGTTCGATGGCCGCAAGGAAGTTCTCCTACGATCGCTTATACGATGCCAATCGGAAGTGCTGATTTCTTGATCATTCTGGGAGCGGTTGGGCTCGCTGAACGGTTGTTCTCGAAAGAGTCTTCTTGATAAGAATCTATGGGCACAACATCCCCATTTCACTCACTGACCGGGGTTCTGAGTGAAATTGCCTGATCTATAAAAGGATTTGTCAAGAACATTTTTCTCCCTTCGCCGGAAACGCGGGTTTGGTTCGCGACATCCAGCCCCTCGCACCACGGAAGACGCTCGCCTGGTGTCCTGCACTTGGGTTGTTCCATGGCAGCATCTGCATCTTCATTTAGTAGCGACGACGCCGATCAGTTTCGAAACGCATCAAGCCGTACGGTTGTATGGTGGCAACCATGGATCTATCTGAGGCTCGTGGCCTAGTGCTTTTTCGGGTTGTCCGAAGGGGCATAGGGATTTCACGGAGGCTAAGTGTCACTGACACTTTGTGCGCCTACAGGCGTTAAGGATGCTCACCCTCGAACCCGAGCGTCTCCAGAACCAACCGACCACCACCAGAGAAAGAATCAGGCGGCGATGGAAAGGGTTCTTCACCCGAGAACGCTCAAGCGGCTTGTACTTTTAGTTTCTCAGCGTCGAAGTTTTCTCCCTTCTTCCACAGAGTCAGCGTAATGGCTGCAATCTTGCGCGCCAACGTGAGACGGGCCATGGTCGGCTGGATGCCTTTGGCCAGTGATCGTTGGTAGAAATCCTGGAACGGTCCGGGCTGCACACTCGCCCGGGTGGCGGCAGCTTTGAACAGGCCTTTCAGATCATGGTTGTGATCCTTGTTCAAACCGCGAATGAACACCTGCTTTTTGCGACGCCGCACCTGGCCTTCGACGTAGTGGTATTCCCCGCTGTCGCGGGTTTCCAACCCCAGTCCGCTATAGGTCCAGAGTTGTCGCTTGGTGCGAAACCGATGCGGGGTCTGGATCAGAGCCACGGCCAAAGCAGAGCGAATCGGCCCTAGCGAGGGGATCTGCCGCAGTTTGGCAGTGATGGTATGCTTGCGACTCTCCGCCAGCAGTTCGCGCCGGGCTTGCTGGCGTAAGAGTTACAGCATATCCAGTTGCTGATAGAGTTGCTCGGCGCGACGACGGGAGCCAGCCTCGGGGATTTTTCCCAGCCACTCGCTGCGATGGCGGGTATAGTAAACGTCCCGGCCGGCACAGGGAATCGCCCAGCTACGATAGATTGCTTTCAGCCGACTCATCACCCGGGAAACATCTTTGACGATAGTCAGATAACTGCGGGCGAGCTCCCGTAGCATGCGTACGCCGCTCTCGCCGTGGTAGACCGGCTCCAGATCATTGAGCCGCAACAGGTCGGCAAGTTTGCGAGCATCGATCTTGTCGCTTTTGTTGCCATGTTTGAGCAGCGCGTTCTTGCGCGGGTTTTCTCGGCATCGTAATGAATTCAACCGGATCATCAGATTTCTTAGGATCACCACATTGCCCGGGTGCTCTTCCGGCGCACATGAGAATGCCGTCCTTGCCAACTGAGAGGCCTTGAAGGGGGGACGAGGGTTTGTCCGCATTGACTGGCCATTGGAAAAACTGAAGAACAACGCTAGCTGGAACACCTTTCACGAAAATGTGGTACTGCACTACGAGGTCTTTCCCGGACTTCCCCTCGCGCGAAATTTCTTTGGCTTCGATTGACATACCCGGCGGAACCATCCGCGTAAAGCCTACCTGTATGTTCATGAGGCGCTGGGCAAGTTGATTCGCGTCGCCTGGACTGATCACAGAATCTTGCGACCTTGCGTGACCGACAAGGAAGATTACTGACAGGCAGATTGCAAACAGATGAGATGAGAAGGCCGGTCTCCGGACGGGATGCGGTACGCTCCCAAGTTATCGACGTGCTCAAAGCACAGATAAAAAGGAGACCGGCAATGAAGAAGGTTAGCACCGCAGCAGCAAAGCAGAGCAGGAAAATTTCACAGCAGAAACTGACGATCGGATTGGATCTGGGAGATCGCAACAGCTGGTATTGCGTGTTGGATGAAGCAGGCCAGATACAGTTGGAGCAGCGGGTCCGTACGACTGCGAAAGCGTTGCAGGAAGTCTTCGGCGCCATGCCGCGCAGCCGCATCGCACTGGAAATCGGGACGCATTCGCCCTGGATCAGTCGCTTGCTCAGTGAGTTAGGGCATGAAGTGATCGTGGCGAATGCGCGCAAGGTGCGGCTGATTGGAGAGAGTCGAAAGAAAGATGATCGTCTGGATGCGCAGACGCTGGCACGGCTGGCCCGGATTGATCCGCAGTTGCTGTGTCCGGTGAAGCATCGCAGCGCGAAGGCGCAGGCGGATCTGACCCTGATCCGAGCGCGAGCCGGACTGGTGCGAGCGCGAACCGCACTAGTGAACACGGCCCGCGGACTAGCCAAGAGCTACGGCGAACGATTGCGTGGCTGCAACGTGCGCAACCTGAATCCGGAGAAGGCGGAAGGGTTGAGTCCGGAACTGCAGGCCGCGCTGGAGCCGCTATTGACGGCGCTGGCGTCGCTGAGTGACCAGATCAGCGAGTACAACGAACGGATCGAGAAGCTGGCGCACGCATCGCTTCGGCAAAAGTCGTGACGTGGGCGGCTATCTGGGACTGCAGCCCGGACGAAGGAACTCGGGACAAAGCGAGCCGCAGATGCACATCAGTAAGGAAGGCGACCCGTATTTGCGAACGCTGTTGGTACAAGGGGCGCAGCACATTCTGGGACCATTTGGCGTCGACTGCGATCTGCGGCGTTGGGGTCTGAAACTGGCCGAACGTGGAGGAAAGAGCGGAAAGAAGCGAGCGATCGTGGCCACGGCCAGAAAGCTGGCAGTCTTGTTACATCACCTGTGGGTGGGCGGGGAAGTGTACGAACCGCTGCACAACAGCAGCCGAATGGCAGTTGTGGCAGCCGCGTAAATCAAAAAGAGCAAAACAACCCAAAATCGTTCCAGGAAGAGAGAAAGACAAAAGCCCAAAGCCGAGTTTCCGGTGACTGCGTTAATCGCCTGGCCCACGTCCCACTCTGCAAGAGCGGAACCACAGGGCGACAAACAGATGGCAGCACCGGCTGAAACGAGAACGCTCAACTTGCACCGAGCGAAACACCATCGCTCATCGAGAGTGCGGATGGAAGCATGGCGTCAGTGGCAACTCGGCAGGAGAAAAAACCTTGTCCAACGAAAAACAAAACGAATCCTCTTGACTCCGACCGGCCTTCTCATGGAAGGCGGTATCTCATTGTGAGGATTTTACGTCAGCAAACAGTCTCACTGTTTGCAAAATCCCCAATTTCACTCATCTTCCCCTGACGGGGTTTTGAGTGTAAATTGCCGGTCGCATCGACCTGTCAAGAGCCGCACGTTCTGGATTTCCCTTCCCGCTGTAACTTTTGACAGTTTCACGATACGAGCCGCCCTTCAATCTCGTGTCTCCTTTCCTTTTAGTTTGGGTCGAGAGGGGCTCGTCCGAGAACCTTCTTGGGCGGGGCTTTTTCTGGGCCAGCGAATCCGCCGTTCACCGACCCCCTGTAACAAGTGACAGTTGGCGCGTATCCCCTCTGGTGTTACACTGGCAAATGAAGAAGTCCCTACTGTATGGAATCCCGGCCCGCAGCACAAAGTTAACCGAAAAGGAGTAAATCATGGCTACAAAGCAACCCAATATTCTGATCCTGTGGGGCGATGACGTGGGCATCTGGAACATCAGTGCCTTCAGCGATGGCCAGATGGGCTATCGTACCCCAAACATCGACCGTGTCCGCAACGAAGGCGTCAAATTCACCGACTACTACGGCCAGCAGAGCTGCACCGCTGGACGCGCCGCATTTATCACCGGGCAGAACCCGCTGCGCACCGGCTTAACCAAAGTTGGAATACCCGGAACCGCCGTGGGACTTCACGCAGAAGACCCGACCATCGCGGAACTGCTCAAACCGCTCGGCTACGCTACCGGCCAGTTCGGGAAAAACCATCTCGGCGATCGGAACGAATACCTGCCGACCGTGCACGGATTCGACGAGTTCTTCGGCAATCTCTATCACCTGAACGCCGAAGAAGAACCGGAACTTCCCGACTATCCCAAGAACCCAGGATTCAAGGAGAAATTCGGACCCCGCGGGGTGCTGCATTGCCTGGCGACGGACAAGGACGATCCAACCGTTGATCCCCGCTTTGGCCGGGTTGGCAAGCAGACGATTAAAGACACAGGCCCACTGAGCAAGAAGCGCATGGAGACCATCGACGAGGAAATCACTGCGAGCGCTCTCTCGTGGATGGAAAAGCAGGCAAAAGCGAACAAGCCTTTCTTCCTCTGGTACAACGCAACGGCAATGCACGTGAGGACTCACCTCGCCGCCAAGAACCGTGGCAAGAGCGGGCAGGACGATTACAGCGATCGGATGGTGACGCACGACGAGCAGATCGGTGAAATGCTCAACAAGCTCGATGAGTTGGGCATCGCCGATAACACATTCGTGATGTACTCCACCGACAACGGCCCCGAGAACGACACCTGGCCCGACGGCGCCAACACGCCGTACCGAAGCCAAAAAGACACGAACTGGGAAGGCGCATGGCGCGTTCCATCGTTCGTGCGCTGGCCTGGCAAGATCAAGGAGAACTCAACCCTGAACGGCATCGTATGCCACCAGGACATGCTGCCGACCTTGCTGGCAATTGCGGGCGAACCTAACATCAACCAGAAACTCCTCGACGGCTACAAGGCCGGGGACAAGACGTTCAACGTGCATATCGACGGAGTCAACCAGTTGCCATATCTCACCGGCCAGGTGAAGGAGAGTCCCAGAGAAGCCTTCTTCTACGTCAGCGATGACGGCGGGATTATGGCGGTGCGGGTGGGCGACTATAAGCTGGTATTCCAAGAGCAACTCGCAGAGAAGCTGCGGGTCTGGCAGCAGCCGTTTGTACAACTCCGTCTGCCTGACATAATCCACCTGCGACGCGATCCATTCGAGCGGGCCATCGATAACTCGAACACCTACTTTGACTGGATGTTCGATCACGTTCCACAGCTCTACCTGACGCAAGCCATCGTGGCGGCGCAGATCGACGAGTACGTTAAGTACCCGCCGCGGCAGAAACCAACCTCATTCAACCTGGATGCAGTCATGGCGCAGTTGGGGCCGGCGATCCAGGCGTATCAGGAAAAGAAGAAGGAATTGGCGGCGGGCAAAGCGCCGGTTGCGGATCATGGCGTTTTGGTCTCCAAATAGTCAAAAAACGTGTTGAAAAGGGAGGTCGAAAATCTCCTTTCTTTTCGAGAGACGAGTTTCCCCGGCGGACAACATTCTGCCGGGGATTTTTTTTGAATACAGCGTTTATTGCGTAGAGCCGCGCCGACCGGTTAGATGTCGTTAGATCGCGATGGCACTTATTGGCCATTTAAAAGGGGAATGGAAAGCACGAAGTTGTGAAAACGGCTGATCACAACAGTTGACTTCAGGGGTTGCGGCGTTTTCACGAGCTGAGTTGACGGACCGCTATTGTTTCTCGTACACGAGCACTGCTTTTTCGTCCGGGCTGCTTGGTGCTCAAGACGATTCCGTTAGCCAGTGCCCGTCTGCGCTGATTTGCCAGTATCCGACGCTGACGACTTGGCCGTGCAGCTTCATCGTCGAACTGAACTTTCGCGGACCTTGTTCTTCGAGCGCGAATGTTCCATCTGGCGGCTCCCCTAAAGCTGCGTCCGTGCCATCAAGCGTGACATCCAAGTGCCGATCGTTCGCCGGGAGGTACCGATGGAGTGTGTGTCCCCGCAGGGTTATCTTCTGAATAGACGGTGCCTCTTCCAAGGGGTTCACATTCCTCCACCCGCCAGCGAAACCTACCGATCCAGAAGTGCGCGTATACCGCTTCTCTCGTTCTTGTACAGTTCCGTCAGTGTGAAAGCTGGTTGATTTGACCGATAGCGCCTTTCCATCGGGAGACAATTCCCAATGTGCTACGAACCGCTTCGATCCATTCTTGAAGCCAGTGAGTTTCACGTCCGAACTCTTCACTTGTGTGCAATTAATCGTGAGAATGTGGTTGGCTTGGTAGTCCTTGCCGTCGCATCGGAAGTCCAGGGATGCGCCGCCGCGACTGCTGTTGTGCCACGTGCCATCTGGACTAATAGAAACCACAATCGATGGTCCGGGAATATTGCCCTTGGCCGGATTCAGCTTCCACGTGCCGTTCCAGTCGGGCGACGCCCCATGACACGAAACTGTCGGGATCAGAATCAGACCGATACAGACACCACGAACTGTGCCCGTAGCGGTCGCAGCGATGCAGTCCCAGAACCTATTCACGGGCTTTAGTATAGCCAAGGAACATAAATCACGATTTGTTCTGCAACCCGGAAGTTACGAACTAGCTGGTCAATTGATGTTACATCGCGATTTCACGCACTGTGGATGCGAGCACTGGGCGGGAAGCGGCGAATGTTGCCACTGGATCACCGGCCAGGAGCAGCCCTCAGGCAACCTTTTCAACTACCTTGAAATCGAGTGCTCCGTTTACCGGCAAGGCGTCGATAGCCTCCATTACATCCAGGCCGGAAAGAGGCTCCCCATCATTGGCCTCCAGGCCCGATTCACGATCGAGCATGGCGAGTAACTTTGGCCTGTCAATAATCTCGTCAATGTGACGAAGTTCGCTTTGCAAAACGAAATGGTAGGAATCCGCTTCGATTTTGACGACCGTGAGAGACCCAAGCCTGAAATGCATAGTCTTACCCTCCTCCGATTCCCGACGACGCGGCCACGAAGACCATCATTCACTATTATGGGCTTCATTCCCCGTCGCCTCCGGACTCTCGCAGATTATCCCAAATCGCGGAGGGGTGCACAGACGGTGCAGAGTTGTGAGAACGGCTGGTAACGCCAACTGAGCATGGTAGCCTTGGTTTGAATATGGCCGATTGGCGCGTCGATAACGCAAAATGGACTCGTGGGGCGGTCTTGCGTTTCCAGAAGTACGTCAGTCCAAGAGAAGATTGGGACCATGACCACTGCGAAGGCCGCTGGGCCAAGTTCATGGAATCCGGTCCATCGGAAGTGCTGACTGAGGGATATGTCACCGAGGACAACTATCGCTGGATATGTCCCGACTGTTTCCGCGACTTGAGGGAAGAGATGGGATGGAAACTGGCGTAATGGTTCAATGTAGCTGATTTGAGTGACGCCTGTCTATAAAAGGGAATGTCAAGAACGTTTTTCTCCCTCCGCCGGATGCGCAGGTTTATTTCGCGACATCCAGCCCCTCTCACCAAGAAGACGCTCGTCCGGTGTCCTGCCCGTGGGTTATTCCATCTCAGCAGCTGTACCTTCATTAGTAGCGACGACGCCGATCAGTTTCGAAACTGAACAAGCCGTGTGGTTGTTTGTACGGTGTCAACCATGGGTCTATCTGAGGCTCCGGGCCTAGTGCTTTTTCGGGTTATCCGAGGGGGCATAGGGGTTATACAGAGACTGGGTGCCATCGGCACCGTGCCGTCTACAGGCGTTAGTCATACTCACCCTCGAACCCGAGCGTCTCAAGAACCGATTGGCCACCACCAGAAAAGATCACCGGAGATGGAAGGGCTCTTCACCCGAGACGCTCAAGCGGCTTGCGATTTTAGTTTTTCTGCGTCGAAGTTTTCTCCCTTCTTCCATAGAGTCAGCGTAATGGCTGCAATCTTGCGTGCCAGCGTGAGACGCGCCATGGTCGGCTTTATGCCTTTGGCCAGCGCCGCCTGGTAGAAATCCTGGAACGGTCCAGGACGCACACTGGCCATAGTGGCCGCACCTTTGAATAGACCTTTCAGATCGTGGTTATGGTCTTTGTTCAGGCCCCGAATGCAGAGCAGTTTCTTCGAACGCCGCACTTGACCTTCTACAATGCGATATTCCGCGCTGGTGCGGGTCTCTAGGGCCAGTCCGCTGTAGGCCCATAGCTGTCGCTTGGTGCGAAAACGATGTGGAGTCTGAATCAGCGCCACCGCCAGCGCCGATCGAATCGGTCCCAGACAGGGAATCTGTCGCAGCTTGGCGGTGATGGCATGCTTGCGAGCCTCCGCTAATAGTTCCCGCCGAGCTTGCTGCCGTAACTTTTGCAGCATGTCCAGTTGCTCATAGAGTCGTTCGGCTCGACGCCGCACCCCGGCTTCCCGAATCTTATCCAGCCATTGAGCCCGATGTCGACGATAATAAACATCTCTTCCTGCACAAGGAATCGCCCAGCTGCGATAAACCGCTTTCAGCCGATTCATGACCCGCGACAGGTCTTTGACCATGGTCAGATAACTCCGCGACAGTTCCCGCAACATGCGCACGCCCGTCTCCCCGTGGTAAACCGACTTGAGCTGATTGCCGCGTAAAAGCTCTGCCAATTTGCAGGCATCGATGCGATCACTTTTGTTACCGTCCTTGAGCAGCGCATTCTTCCGCGGATTGCACACCACCAGCTTGTCCACGTGAGGGTTGAGCAGATCGTAAAGCCACACCGACCAGGTTCCTTCCTCGAAGGTCACCGACAAAGTTCCGCGCAAGCCGGCAAAGAACTGAAGAATGGTCGCCGCTTCGGTCTCGAGGATAGACTCCATGATTAACTTGCCGGTGGAATCTGTCACTGCAACCACGATGGTTGCTTGATGAACGTCGAGCCCAATATACTTTTCAGTGTTCATAAGGGTGCTCCTTTTCGTAGGTGATGATGCGAATAATCACAACCTACTCCAAGAGGGGTGCCCTTTTATAATGCGGTTATATCAACTAAGATTGCATCAACTAAGAGCTGCAATCTTGTTGCGGATTGCGTATTGAGCCATCGTCGCAGTCGAGAGGCTTCAATCCAGCGAAGGACAAGGGACTGATAGTATGGCCATCTCAATGAGCGCGTCTGTTCTAGCCTTGAGCGGCGTTGGCTGGTTGGTGGGAGGGCTGTTGTTAACGTCGGCTGTGATAATGCTAAGCGTTAGAGAGGATCTACGATTGCGAAGCCGCGTCGGGGCAGCCTTGGATTTCATTATGGCCCTCGTGTTCTGCAGTTCTGCTTTGGTTACCGCGATCCGGGCGAACCTTTCCTTTGCTGCCGCGATCTGCGCTCTGGTTCTCTGCTCCGAAATTTGGTTGATCCTGCGCTGGTCGCTTCGGAGAACATCAGCGTAGGCACATCGAATGAACGCGGCGGAAGCTTATCGCGATGACTGGCGAAAAATCGCAATTTCGCTCATGGACCCCACGGCATCTGACGTGGGCGGGGTAAAATCCCACGCATGCGACCGGAGATAAAAGCCAAGCGCAAGATCGAAGCTTTACAGCGTCGTCGTGCGTTGATCGATGCTCTCATTGAATTCATTCGTACCCACCCATTGTCAGTAGACGGCTCCAGCCTGATTCCACTCGCCAATCGCATGGGACTCCGCTATGACTTCGCAGTGATCCGTCCGTTGTGGGCAAAAGGCGAAGTTGCCCTGAGATTGGAGAAGTGGCTGGAAGACTGGTACGACCTGCACCCTGAGGACGCAGATTTTATGGTCATCAGCCCCAATCAAATCGTCAAAGAAGACGTGTCCGACATCACCGATGAACAATTATCAGAGATTTTGGACGACCTGCACCGCGAACTCATACCGGAAGACTTCAAGGCGGTCGAAGACGAATTAGACAGATAGTTGTCGAAACATCCCGATATCACTCATGTCGTTTTCGGAGCTTCGCGCTACCGTATTCACCCCGAGTGCAGAACTTGCAAGTGCAGAACGGCGGTTTGCCCTTCGCCTTAGGAGAGAATCTCCACCCGATCACTTGGGATAATCGCCGAATTTTGTGAATCTCCTTCGCTGCGACAGGACGAGGTATTACAACCTGCCAGCCCAAGGGATCGTCTGCCTTCGTGAACTGCGCGATGGCCTCGGCGGCACTGACGAGGCGATGAGCCTGTCCGTAATGGCCCAGCCAAACCTGTTACCGCGTAAACACCTCTCGGTGATGAGCCAATGGCTTTGCGCAAGCGCACAATTCCATTTCGCTGAACCTGGGAGGTACGCGACTCGGTCGTTAAGTGAACAAACATTGCCATGGGTGAAACGAGCTAGGAAGTTGCTGGCGGACGAAAAATCTCAGTTACACTCATCTTCCCTGCTGGGTTTTGACTTTAGAGGACTGGATTCGTCGGGTGACACTGATTACTTCTGTGTTGTCCGTCAGTCAGCCGACATGTGATTCGGTTGTGTGAGGCGCACGGCGGGAACGGCCGTTGAGGCTATAATGCCGTGGGTGCGGCGGTGTGCGACACGCGGCCGGGAGAAGCTAGATGGCGTCGGTACTGATTACCGGAACAAGCAAAGGGATCGGGTTGGAGGCGGCACTGGCTTTTGGGCGCGCGGGCCACGAGGTTTACGCCACCATGCGCAATCCGTCGCAGTCTCCGGAACTTGCGACGACGGCTGCGCGAGAAAAACTGCCGATAACAGTTTCGGCGATGGATGTGGACTCCGACGAGTCGGTGGACCGTGGGATCGCGACCGTACAGAAAGACCACGGCCCGATTGAGGTGCTGGTGAACAACGCGGGTGTGGAACGGGCGGGCTCGGTGGAAGAACTGCCCCTGGCCGACTTCCGGGCGGTGATGGAGACCAACTATTTCGGCGCGATCCGCTGCATTCAGGCTCTGGTACCACAGATGCGGCAGCGCAGGAGTGGCTGCATCATCAACGTGACTTCGATAGGCGGGCGCATCTCCAGCGCTCCGTTGACTCCCTATAACGCTTCCAAGTGGGCGCTGGAAGCACTGAGCGAAGGGCTGGCGGGCGAGTTGAAGACGTTTAACGTGCGAGTGGCCATCGTTGAACCGGGCATCATTGATACAGCGATGGCGCGGCGGATTTTAGATCGGCCGGAAAAGTCGGAGTACCGGCAGCGAGCGCGTTTCGCTTCTCTTTTTGAGGCTTCGCTGAAAAATCCGGTGCCACCTTCCGTGGTCGCGCAGAAGATCGTGGAAATTGCGGAGAGCGAAACATGGCAACTTCGGCATCCGGTTGGACCCGACGCCATTCCTTTCCTGCAGTGGCGCAGTCGAATGAGCGATGAGGAATGGGTGGATCTGAATGCCAGCGACGACGAAACCTGGTACCGGCGCATCGAGCGCGACTTCGGATTAGATACGCGTCCCAAGAACTGACGGAGGGTCTCGCGGCGCTTTGAGAGTTGGCCCATTTGCTTCGGTTAGTCGGCAAGAAACCACGTGCGGTTGGTCGATTGGCGAAAATCGCGATTGCGCTCAATGACTGCTATCGAAACATGCTGTCGCCTGGTAACGGCAGTTGACTCCGAAATGAGATAATCCCGGCGAACTGTGCTATGAAGCCTTCTTCGATGGGTGCCGAAGAAACTCGGCGGATCATAATCCCCACGTTCTCAAGAGCGAAAATCCCTCGGAATCTGTCTTATCCCGTTGGAGCAGAAGCTATTTCGGAAGCCCTCATTTCGGTTGCGCAATTCCAAGAGCTGAAACTGATTTTCTACTTAAGCAAGTTCGCCATCGGTGTACGAAGCGGCAGATACGGACTCCGCAGTTACGAGTTCCTACGTGTCGAATACCTGAATAATGCGAAGCCCGGAGAAGGATGGCCTGTTTCGAGCCTGTTCCCACGGCCACCGCAGAGCCGATGGGAAATTGTCGTTCAGCCTGCACCTCGCGCCTTACGTCACCAGATCAATCAGTACATTCTGAGGTCTGCACTGCCCGAGGTTCGACGCTGGCTCACGGAACGGACTCAGCTATCGCGGCAAGGAAGCGAATTACTCGCTTTCTTCTACGACGAAAAGGCGGAAGAATTCACACCGCGAACGCTAACCCGCCTCGAACCTGAGCGGAAATGAGTGCCAGTCTCGGGGCCTTTGCTCGATAATTGTCGTTAAACCTAATCACACTCATCTTCCCTGACGGTGGATTTGAGTGACTGATTTGGCCAGTTATCGGGGAGCAGCAACGCTACTCTTGTAACTCGCTTTCTTCGGGGGCGTCGGTGGGGCTTTCGAACTCCAGGCGATAGCCGTCGGGGTCGGTGAGGGGCACGACCCACAAACGGTTTCCTACATAGGGGCGTTTCCGCGTCTGAATCCCGCGCGATTTGAAGTCGCGATACAGGGCGAGAGCGTCTTCGCAAATGAAGGAGACGGAGGCTCCTGTCCCAAGCGTTTCGTGTGGGCGATTTTGCGGGCGGAACTCCTGAAGCATGTGGCGGCGTCGCCAAGCTGAAGGCAACACCAGCGAATTCTGCCATCAGGATGGTCTTCGGCGCGGTCGGGAATCCAGTAGTTCGTCATTTTGAAGCCGAGGCCATCGACGTAGAAGCGTAGGGAGGACTCCATGTTGGTGACGCCGAAAAAGGGGACAGCCTGCTTAACGTTCACGGTGGGGACGGTAGCAGCGGGCATCATTCACCTCACAAACAGCCGTCGTTATAGTAGCAATGGAAGGCAACGGAGGAAAAATCTCTATACTCAGCTTCCCCTGACGGGGTTGAGTGAGCGCTGTTTTCGCCGTTCGTGGATTAGAATTGTGGAGGGTAGCAGATGAGAAGCGCAGGTCCTCGCACGCGAGCACTCCGATCAGAGGACGAATTCTTGGCTGGCGGTCTGAAGGTCAAATCGCAGAATCGGGGTAAATCGCAATGACGAGGCCGATGATTGCCCTGCCTTACGTAATCGCGATGATAGCCGTCATCGTGACTGTAGATATACTGATCTTCAGGAATTATTTCTGGGGACGACTGATGGTGAACATCGGAATCGTTCTGGTGTTTGCAGCCTTCTATTTGCGATTCCTTAAACATACTTAGAAAGACGTACGTAGACATAGGCGCGAGTCGATACGGGTCGGGCCGGTCCTGTTCGGTGCTGGGCGTTCGTGTGGTCGTGGAGGCAGAGCGGGGATTTGGTTCAGCCTTACAAATTACCCACCCGAGCCAAAGACAGGCTTGGGTGGGTCCACCTGAAACCTGTCACTTCTAACAGTTGCAGCCGCTAGCCCGCCACCAGAGAATCCAGTGACTGCCCAGAAACACAAAGCGGCCCCCCAGAAGGAGCTCATTCCTATGTCAACCGTTCTCGAGCACCCCTCTTCGACTGGTACCACCTCGGTCTTGACCGAGAATCAGGCTCGCGCCATCGCGGTCGACGCCTACCTCTACTTCTATCCGCTCATCACCATGGACGTGACCCGGAAGCAATTCACCAACATCGAAGCAGGAAAAGAAATTGGCAAGGGGCCAGCGAATATGTTCGTGAGCATTGCGGCGTATCCGCCGGCAGATTTCAAGGGAGTCGTGCGACCAAATTTCGACACACTTTATTCCATCGCATGGCTAGATCTCACCAAGGAACCGCAGATCGTCTCTGCGCCCGACACCGACGGCCGGTATTATCTCCTGCCGATGCTTGATATGTGGACGGACGTGTTCGCATCTCCGGGCTGGCGCACGACCGGTACTCAAGCAGCAAGTTTCCTCGTTACCCCTCCCGGCTGGGACGGAAGCGTTCCCGACGGTTTGACGCGCATCGCCGCGCCGACTTTCTATGTCTGGATTATAGGTCGCACCAAGACGGACGGGCCGCCAGACTACCCTGCGGTCAACAAGATCCAGGCGGGCTACACAATTACACCGCTCACGCGCTGGGGCAAGGTATCCGAGCCGGTGCCGGTGAAAATCGATCCAACCATTGATATGAAGACGCCGCCGATGGTACAGGTGGACACGATGTCTGCGGGCGATTATTTCGCCTATGCGGCTGAATTGCTCAAGCTCCATCCTCCTCATCTGACCGACCAGCCGATGCTCGCTCGGATGAAACGAATTGGCATCGAGCCCGGCAAGAGTTTCAACATTTCGAAACTCGATCCCGGTGTGCGGACAAGTGTCGAAGCAGCCCCAGCCGAAGCCCATCAGCTCATGAAGTGGAAAGTGCCGACGGTTGCGAAGGTCGCCAACTTCTGGTCGATGAACACCGACACCATGGGAGTTTACGGAAACTATTACCTAAAACGCGCTATTGTGACGCAGCTCGGCCTGGGCGCGAACCTTCCAGAAGACGCCATTTATCCTCTGAACCTCGCCGACGAGAACGGTAAGCCGCTCGACGGGGCGAACAAGTACGCCATTCACATCGAGAAGGGTGCGGCGCCGCCCGTAAACGCCTTCTGGTCGATCACGCTCTACGACGCGGATGGCTTTCAAGTCGGGAACGTCATGAATCGCTTCGCAGTGAGCAGCTGGATGCCATTCAAGTACAACGCCGACGGCTCGCTCGACCTGTACTTTCAGAGCGAGAGTCCGGGCAAGGAAAAAGAAGCCAACTGGCTGCCCGCACCGAAGGCTCCATTCAATTTATGTATGCGTCTTTACTCGCCGCAGTCGGATGCGCTGACCGGAAAGTGGAGTCCAGCTCCGGTGAAGAAAGTATAGAGGATTGTAGGAACTGTTTCTGTTCTATGAGCCCCGTCCAAGCTCCTTCTGGGCGGGGTTTTTTTCGTCCACCGAAAGACGTGGCGGATTGTGGGGGAAAAATCTTGATGGCGCTCAATGGGCCCGAAAAAGGCGAATACAGGGCGCAAGCTTGTGCAAACGTGATTACAACATTTATCTTCCGGTTTGCCGGTCACCCAGGAGGCAATGTCGGGCACTCTCAGCTTAGAAAAGGCTTTGGCCGCGCTACAGGACGGAGGCCGTAAGAATTGACGCGAAGGGGATGGTGACAAATTACTCATCCCGGATCGGTGGTGTGAATCTGTGCCACCCGCGTATTTAATCGTACTCCTGAGCCCTAAAGCGGCGGAACGAGTCGATTACGTCCTCCTCTTCCCGTGTGAGGAGCACCATTCGTACTTCTTCCCTTACCTGGAAGGCTCGGGCATAGTCCTCAAGTGCTTTTATGTCCTTAAGCAGATGTGACATTCCCGGTATCATCACGATTGTTCTCCACTTTAGTGCCCTCTGTAACGGCCGAGTAAACGCTCCCGTACCCCCAAAGGCGATTAACCGCCACAGCAATCACCTCGGTGAGCGAAAAATACAATGACGGAATATGAGAGTCAAGATATGAGGGCCAAGAGAGGATCACCCAGGTAACCAATTGCGGGAATCGCTCCCGGGATGGTCGCCCAACCTATCCGGTTGTTGGCGTAACACCGCCATTTCACTCACAAACGGGGTTCTGAGTGAAATTGATTCCATAACAATGCCGGCTCCCAGACCCGAGTAAGCTTGGTGGTGCCAAACCAACCATGAAGGCTCGGGTAGAAAGGAGCCGGACAATGATCATTATAGGATGCGATTATCACCCGGGCTTCCAACAGATAGCATCTGTGGATACGGAGACCGGAGATTACGAAGAGCAACGATTAGAGCACAGTGAGACAGCAGAAAAGTTTTATCGCGACCTCGCTGCCCAGGGGAAAAAGGTGCGAGCGGGAATGGAAGCCAGTGGGCATGCACGCTGGTTTGAGCGACTCCTGGCGGAACTGGACTTCGAGTTGTGGATCGGGGACGCTACGGAGATCGCCCGGAAGCGCGAACGCAAGCAGAAAACGGATCGGCAGGATGCGCAGCATATTCTGCAGTTGCTGATGGAAAATCGTTTTCCCAAGATCTGGGTACCGAGTGGGGAGAATCGGGATCTGCGGCAACTGCTATGGCATCGGCATCGCATGGTGCAGATGCGGACTCGGATCATGAATCAACTGCAAGCGGTGGCTCTGAACGAAGGGCTACGCTGCAAAAAGAGGTTGTGGCGGCAGCATGGACGAGAGCAACTGGAGTCGTTTCGCTTAGCCCCCTGGGCGAGCCGTCGACGGGAAGATCTGCTGCAGTTGCTGGATCGACTGAACCCGAGCATTAGCGATCTGATGCGAATGATCGAGCAGGAAGTAGAGAAATGTCCGGAGGCGCGGCGCTTGCGGACGCATCCCGGGGTGGGTCCACTGACGGCGTTGGCCTTCGTGCTGATCATCGGGAAAGCGGATCGGTTTCAGTGTGGCAAGCAGATCGCGGCTTACTTGGGGTTAGTGCCACTGGAGGACTCGAGCGGGGAACGGCGTCGGCTGGGACATATCAGGAAACAAGGGAGTTCGATGTTGCGCTTCTTGTTGGTGGAAGCGGCCCAGGTTACAGCACGCAGCCTCCCGGAATGGCGCAGTAAGTACTTCCACCTGGTGATGCGTCGAGGACGGAAGATCGCCAAGGTGGCGATGGCGCGGAGACTGGCTATCGCTCTCTACTGGATGTGGCGCAAGGGATGGAATTACGAGCAGTTAAGAAAGTTCGGTTCGCACGCGGGCAAGCTCGGAACAGGCGATGGTGTGCAGTAGAACATCGAGAAATTGATTGGGCAGCCCGCTCCTCTTCATCGAGGAGTTCGAAGTAGTAATCATGATCGACTTTGTGACCGAAGAGATGCATGGGTCGGACCGAGATTCTGACCTGAACTGATTACGAGCGAGCCTGGGTTGGTATGGCACTTATTTTCTACGAGAGCGAAATGGCGCTCATCTCTGAGTGGAAGCAGCAGTGTGGGAAAAAGTACTTGACAATGCCGGCATTGTAAGAGATGCCTGTTAACAGCAACCATCTTCGCAGACCGTTTGGAGGTCATTGCGTTTGCCTAACGGCAGTTGTAGATTCTGAGACATGAGGTGCGCCTTCCCGCTATTCATGCTTCTTTCGGTGGCTTTCGTTCTCGCGGCTTCTCCCGAACAACCGAGCAAGCGCAAAATTGCGTGCAAGATAACGGAAAACGCAAAGAGTTGCTACTGGACTCACGGACGGCTCAGTATCTACAACGGGAATCCCACCTTTCGACTTTGGAAAATCGGCACGCATCGTCTTTTGGGGATATACAGCGGACCCGGTTTTGGTCCATTCGACGCGGGCCTCAATGAAGAAGACGATTTGGAATTACCCGCTAACCTCAAGAGATACGACTTCACGAAAGCAACGGTGTTCGGCGATTTTGAGGTGTGCCCCCTAGCAGCTGAAAAAGAAGGCCGTATGCAGCCCGTCTGTATCGAATCGGCAAAAAACCTCGTATCTGAACAGTCGAATTTCTAAGACCTGCGTTCGCCTGACTGTTGCAATATCCCGATTACACGCAATATAAAAAGGCGCCCACTTTTGCGGTAGGTTGAGATTGTTCGGACCATCAACCTAGCGAAAGGGAGCGCCTTTATGAGTCAGGAAAAGTATATCGGCATGGACGTTCGTCAGGCCACTATCTCGGTTGCCGTGATGGATGCGCAGGGCAAGCTGAACATGGAATGTCTGCTGGAGACCAAAGCAGCGACGATTGTGGAGTTCATCCAAGGACTGCATGGAACTCTGTCGCTGACCTTCGAGGAAGGGACCTCGGCTGCCTGGCTGCACGATCTCCTGAAACCCCATGTCAGCCGGCTAGTAGTCTGCGATCCGCGCAAAGCGGCTCTGTTGAAAGAGGGCAACAAGAGTGACCGGATCGACGCACGCAAGCTGGCCGAGAGTAGAGTCGAGAACAGGCGCAGTGACTGTAGTCTCCCGGTGGTTAGTTGACTGGGCTTTCGCCGCGTCACCTCAGTCCGGTTTGGCTTGGTCCTGTCTCCTGTTCCCGCTCATCGAACCGGACTGGCAGTTTTCCCGCATCCGGCTCTCGGAAAAGACTCACGCTTTCGCCCACGGAAGGTTCGCGGTCCGGTGTGGCAACTGGACCAAGCCATACACAGAGTTCAGAGACGCCTCCGGAAAACGTTTGTATGCCGGTCGCGGCTCTTTGTGTTTGTCGCATAACCACCGACGCAACCTCCGGCGGGCGTGTAAGTCGACCGCACTGTAGGCTTTGCTGACCGCTCCTAGACAGAAGTAGTTGGCCCAACCGATCAACATCCGGTTGAGCTTCTCCACCATCGCCTTCGGATCCAGCCTGACGGTACCTCGCCCGGTCTCGTCGCTGATCGCGCGACAGATGCGCTGCACTCGTTGCTTCGAAGGTGTCGTGCCTAAATAGACTCGACCCCTCTTCATCGAGTAACACCGCCCGAACGTGTATCCCAGAAAATCAAACTTCTCTTCCGGCAGATAACAGACCCGCGTCTTAGTCTCGTGCACCGTCAATTTCAGCTTCGACATCATCGCCCGCATCTCAGTCAGTGCTTGCTCCGCCCCAACTCGACAGCAGATGACGAGGTCATCGGCATAGTTCACGATGTACGCTTTCCAACGCTTCTCGTGTCCGAGTTTCTTCCACCCCAGCACGAACCGTCGCATGTACAGATTGCTGAACAGGGGACTGATCGGAGACCCTTGGGGAGTACCTCGACCTTTGTCCCGATTGCGCGTGCTCCGACGTTTGTTCCCATGCTCGTCGGTTTCCTCGACCGGTGCTTCCAGCCACATCTTGATCAGATGTAGCATCGCCCCGTCGACAACCCTGCGAGCCACCGACCTCATGAGTTCGGCATGGGGAACATTATCAAAGTAGCTGCTGAGATCCGCATCAACGATCTGTCCATGTCCCGTGTTGATCAGCTGGTGGACGTGCTGTACTGCGTCCAGCGCGCTGCGGTCCGCCCGATAGGCATACTGCTCCGTCGGCAGGTCGGCCTCGAAGATTGGTTCGAGGACCAGCATGGCCGAGGTTTGCACAACCCGATCCCGGATTGTTGGTATGCCTAACGGTCTCTGCTTCCCATCCGGCTTGGGTATATAAACCCGCCGCACAGGCTGCGGTTGATAGGTTCGACTTTTCAGCGCTTGCGTCAGTTCGTCCAACCATTGTTCCCTGCCGTACGCTTCGATGTTCTCGAATGTCTGGTTGTCCATTCCCGCAGCCCCGCCGTTGGCTTGGCAGCGTTCGTAGGCATAGGCCAGTACGTCTTTCCGATACACCTTGTCGTACAGCGCGTGGAAACGAAGCTTGGGCGATTCCTTCGCTTTTGCGTGCAACGCCGTCTGCAACTTCTGAACACTGAATGGAGTTGTTAGGCTCATCGCCAATCCCTCGATCCTTTGTCGCTTGTTGCGTTCGTCTTTAACTGAGGTCCCTTCCCTCCACCGGAGTTACCCGGCTTCCTCAGTACTACGGACCTCTCCGTCACCCCATACGGCCCGGCCTGTCTCTCACGAGCTGCCAGTTGATCCCGACCGCGATCACCGCTGGGGCTTCCCGTGTTGCGTCTGGTCTCCTATGCGTACATGCCATCGCCATTACCCCGGCAGGTCCGACGGAGCTTATTCGCTCGTCAATCTCCGTCGTCAGCGGCCTTCCCTGTGTAACAGTCAGGTCGGCTCCTGCAATTGTTGTTTCGGGGCCTGCTCAGCGTTCACTCGCGTTACGGCCTGTACGCTCACCGAGTCGCCTAGCGACCCTCTACATCGAAAGCTCCGACAGCTTCGTTGCCTCCGCCGCCGTTTCGATTGTTACCGGGTGGAGCGAACCAGTTCCCGGGCGGGAGTTGCACCCTCTGAAGTCCAGCGCCTTTCCACGGCGCACTGTTACGCACCAACCAACTCCACTCGGTCTACCATGGCGAGCATGGGATGCGCACGTTGAAAGAACTGGGGCGCAGTTATCTGACCGTTACCCAAGATGTCACCCGGGTCATGAATCGCATCAAAGCTCTGTACCGCAGCTGGGCTATTCCGTGCGCTGGCACAACCGTCTACGCTCCACGTCATCGCGCCGAGTGGTTGGCCAAGATCGCTGAACCAGGAGTTCGGGTTCGCGCAGAACGGCTCTATCAGCAACTGGATCTGTTGCAACCGGTGCGCCTGGAAGCACGACGCGAGCTACTGGTGGAAAGCCACAAGCATTCTGCCGTGAAGTTACTGCGCCAGATTCCTTCGATCGGTCCGATTCGCGCCGCTTTGCTGGTCGCATTGCTGCAAACACCGCATCGTTTTCGTACCAAGCGCCAGCTCTGGGCCTACAGCGGTTTCGCGGTCGAGACTCACGACAGCGGTGAGTACCGCTGGGTGCGAGGCAAACTGCAACGGAACCGCGAGCGCATCACGGTGCGCGGTCTGAATGACAATCACAACAAGGATCTGAAGAGTCTTTTCAAAAGTGCCGCGATCTCTGCCAGCACCCGTCCCGGTCCTCTGCAGGACTTCTATGTCGCTCTGGTTGCCAAAGGGATACGGCCAACGATGGCCCGTCTTACCTTGGCACGGAAGATTGCCGCAATCACTTTAACCATGTGGAAGAAAGGAGTGAGTTTCGACCCCAAACAGTTGCATCGGCAAGCAGCTTGAGCCTCTCCGGTGAAGCAGGCTTTCCATCTCGGGGTTCTCGCCGGTGGTGGGCGGTCGGGTTCTGGATATGCTCGGTTCGAGAGGAGTATCAGTCAATGAGATCGGCCCCGTGTGCTTTGGCACCGAGTCACCCATTACACGTTATGCCCTCTCGGATAACCAGAAATAGCCATAGGCCACTAGCCTCGGATAGAACCATGGTTGCCTCGGAAGCAACCAGTCTCGCTTGCCGTATCTTTCAGACTCGATAGCATCGTCATCAGGGCAGAGAAACTCGCGAGAATGGACAACAAGCCAAACTTCCCCAGGGCCGTGAAACTACAGTGGGCTGGATCTCGAGAAAGAAATCTCGGCCTCCGGTCAAGGCAGAACTTTTTTCTTGACATCCCTTTTTATAGAACTCATTGACGGTCACACGGGAAAATCGATCTTGTCCGGCGAGGGATTAAGATCTGCGATCTGAGCTCTAAGCCCTGACCTCCTATTTATAATCACTGCAATGACTTTTCAACAGCTTCTGCAGGGCGCCGAGGTGCTTTTTCAGAGTGCGAATCCTCCGGTGTCGGGCGTGGAATACGATTCGCGGCGAGTGCGCCGGGGAACGGTTTTTGTCGCGATGAAGGGCGAGACGAGCGACGGGAACCGGTTCATCGATCAGGCGATTGCGGCGGGAGCGGCTGCCATTGTGACCGATTCGGCGACGGAGACTCCGCGCGCGGGCGTGGGATGGGCGCAGGTGGTGCATGGACGGCGGGCGCTGGCGCGGCTGAGCGCGAATTTTTATAAGCGTCCGGCGGAGCGGATGGCGAATACCGGAATTACGGGGACGAATGGAAAGAGCACGACCGCGTTTTTGATCGAATCGATTTTTCGGGCGGCTGGACGCAAGACGGTGCTGATTGGGACGATCGAATATCACGTGGCGGGAAAGATTTTGCCGGCTCCGCATACTACGCCGGAGGCGCTGGAGCTGAATCGGATGCTGGCCGAGGGGCTGGCGCTGGGCGTTACAGAGTCGGTGATGGAAGTGTCGTCGCACGCGCTGGAGCAGCAGCGTGTGTTTGGGATTCCGTTTGATGTGGCTGTGTTTACGAATCTGACACGCGATCATCTCGATTATCACGGGACGATGGAGGAATATTTCCGCGCCAAGCAGGTGCTGTTTGAAGGATGCGGGACGGATCCGCCGCGTGTGGCCGTCCTTAATATAGATGATGAGTATGGGCGGCAGCTGGTGAAGCTGGCGAAAAAGAAAAGCGCGGTGGTGCTTACGTATGGCCTGGCGGCGGGCGACTTTCATGCGGAGTCGATGGAGATTACGCCGCGGGGAACGCGCTTTCAGATGGTGACGCCGGCGGGAACGATTGCGATGTGGTCTCCGCTGATCGGGACGGTGAATGTTTATAACGTGCTCGGGGCTGCGGCGGCGGGACATGGGCGCGGATGTCCGGCGGAGGCGCTGGCGCGGGGAATTTTCGAGCTGGCAAGCGTTCCGGGACGTTTTGAGCGCGTGGATTGCGGGCAGCCGTTCACGGTGGTGGTGGATTACGCGCACACGGATGACGCGCTGAGGAATTTGACGGCGCTGGCGCGGGACTTTGTGGAGCGGGCGGGACTGAAGGGGAAGGTGATCACGCTTTTCGGGTGCGGCGGCGATCGGGATCGAGCGAAGCGTCCGCTGATGGGCGAGGCGGCGGGGAATGGCAGCGATTTTGTGGTGCTGACTTCGGATAATCCGAGATCGGAAGACCCGCTGGCGATCATGAACGATGCGGTGGTTGGGTTGCAGAAGGCGGGCGCGAAGTATGTGATGGAGCCGGACCGGCGCAAGGCGATTGGGCTGGCGCTGCACGAGGCGGCGCCGGGAGATATCGTGCTGCTGGCGGGCAAGGGACACGAAAAAGTGCAGACGACGCGCGAGGGAGCGATTCCCTTTGATGACGTGGAAGTGGCGCGCGAAACCTTGCAGACGCTCGGCTACGATTGCGTGAGCGCGGCGAAGGCGGGCATGGCGGGGAAGAGCGCATGAAACTTTCACTTTCGCGCATAGCGGAGTTTATTGCTCCGGCTGGAGCGGCGGCGGGTCAGGCGGCGGAGGCGGCGAGCCGTTACGATGGCGGCGCTTTGGCACAGGGATATTCGATTGATTCACGGACGATCGAGCCGGGCGAGCTTTTTTTTGCGGTGAAGGGCGAGCGGCTTGACGGACACGATTTTGTGGAGCAGGCGCTGGGGCGGGGCGCGATTGCGGCGGTGGTTGAAAAGGCGCGGCTGGAGCGGTATGCGGGGTCGTTGTCGTTTCGGCTGCTGGCGGTTGAGGACACGCTGATCGCGCTGCAGACGCTGGCGACGGCGGTGCGAAAGATGTGGGGGAAGACGGCGATCGGCGTGACGGGGTCGATGGGCAAGACGACGACGAAGGAAGCGATGGGACATTTGCTGGCGATCCATCATCGGGTGCATCGCACGAAGGGAAATTTCAACAATCATTTTGGGCTGCCGCTGGGGCTGCTGACGCTGGAGCCGGAATATGACCTGGCGGTGGTGGAGATGGGGATGTCGCACGCGGGCGAGATCGCGGCGCTGGCGCGGATTGCGCAGCCGAACCAGGCGGTGATTACGAATGTCGCGCCGGTCCATCTGGAGAATTTCGAGTCGCTGGCGGGAGTTGCGCGGGCGAAGTATGAGCTCGTCGAGGCGCTTCCGCATGGGGGCACGGCGGTGCTGAATGGCGATGACGAATATGTTTCGCAATTCGGGCGCGACTTCAAAGGCAAAGTGGTGATGTTTGGGATGAAGCCGACGGCCGATGTGCGCGCGGAAAATATTGAGGCGCTGGGTGCGGAGGGCACGCGCTTCGATCTGATCACACATGAGGTGCGGCAGACGGTGCGGAGTCCGCTGCTCGGGTGGCACAACGTGTACAACGTGCTGGCGGCGGCGGCGATAGCGCATGAGCACGGCATCACTCCGTCAGAGATTGCGGCGGCGCTGCCGTCGCTGGAGGCGGCGGACAAGCGCGGGCAGGTCGTCAAACTGGGTAACATCACGGTGCTCTACGATTGCTACAATTCAAGTCCGAAGGCGCTGATGGCGGCGGTGGATATGCTGGCGGGGATGCCGGCGCGGCGGCGGATCGTGGTGGCGGGCGAAATGCTGGAACTGGGCGCGACGGGAGAGCAGTTGCACCGCGAAAGCGGGGAATATATTTCGGGAAAGAGCGTGGATTTTCTGCTGGGCGTGCGGGGATTGGCGAATCCGATGGTGGAAGCGGCGCGCACGGCGGGGATGCAGGCGGAGTATGTAGCGACTCCGGAGGAAGCGGGCGAGTGGCTGGCGCGCGAGACGCGGGACGGAGATGTGGTGCTGCTGAAGGCGTCGCGCGGAGTGAAGCTGGAAAAGGCGCTGGAGACGTGGAAGAAAAAGAGCGGGATTCCCGATGCCAATGGCGCGGGGAGCTAATAATAAGGAGCTGACAGCGGAAGGCTGACAGCGGGTGTCGGAGGCGGATTGCTCTACTGGCTGCTCTATCTGAAGCTCTTCCATTATTTTCCGCCGTTCCGTATTTTTCGTTATCTGACGTTTCGCACGGCGTTCGCCAGCCTGACGGCGCTTTTCACGGGGCTGATTGTCGGGCCGATCGTGATTCGGAAGCTGCGCGATTTCCAAATTGGACAATACATACGCGAGGAAGGTCCGCAGGCGCACCAGAAAAAAGCGGGGACGCCGACGATGGGCGGGCTGCTGATTGCGATTGCGATTCTGGTGCCGACGCTGTTGTGGGCGGATTTGAGCAATCCGTTTGTGTGGATTGCGGTGTTTGCGACGGTTGCGTTCGGCTCGATTGGATTTGCCGATGATTATCTGAAAGTGGTGCACCGGCGCAATCTGGGGCTGACGGCGCGCGCGAAGATCGGCTACCAGGTTCTGGCGAGCATGGCGATTGCGATCGGGCTGATCGCGCTGCAGCATCGGGGAATGTATTCAACGCGGCTGCTGGTGCCGTTTTTCAAGCAGTTTCGTCCCGACCTGGTGATTCAACGATGGGTGGCGCATCCGCAGCTGTGGCCGCTGGCATTTTTGCCGTTCGTGGGCTTCGTGGTGATTGTGATTGTCGGATCGAGCAACGCGGTGAATCTTACGGACGGGCTGGACGGGCTGGCGATTGGCTGCACGGTGATTGCGGCGGGAGCGCTGGCGGTGCTGACGTACCTGAGCGGGCACGCGACGTTTGCGACGTATCTGGAATTGCAGCGCATGCCGCAGATTGGCGAGCTGACGATTTTTTGCGGGGCGATGGTCGGGTCGGCGATTGGATTCCTGTGGTACAACGCGCATCCGGCAGAAGTGTTCATGGGCGATGTGGGATCGCTGGCGCTGGGCGGGGCGATTGGCACGGTGGCGGTGATGATCAAGCAGGAGCTGCTGCTTCCGTTTATCGGCGGAGTGTTTGTGATCGAGGCGCTGTCGGTGATCTTGCAGGTGGGCTCGTACAAGCTGCGGAAGAAACGGATTTTCAAGATGGCGCCGATTCATCATCATTTTGAATTGCTGGGGTGGTCGGAGTCGAAGGTGATTGTGAGGTTCTGGATTGCGTCGCTGGTGTTTGCACTGTTCGCGCTGACTACGCTGAAATTGAGATAGGACCTCAGCGGGTGGTGTGGGATGAGAGGAGAGCCCTAGGGTTATGAAGTCGTGGAATCCCACCCTAACGTCGCAAGAGACGCGACGTTAGAGTGGGGCACCCGGCGTCCGTGGTAGAAATTAAGCTCGATGGAACTTCGAGACAAACGCGTGCTGGTGGTGGGGCTGGGGAAGTCGGGCGTGGCTTCGGCGCTTTTTTTGAAGTCGCGCGGGGCGCGGGTTACGGTGTCGGATTCGAAGCCGGAGGCGGAGTTGCGGAATGAGATCCTGCTGCTGCTGGAGCATGGGATCACGGTGGAGACCGGTGGACATGGGGAGCGGACTTTTCGCGGGCAGGATTTGATTGTGGTGAGTCCGGGCGTGCCGGTGGACGCTCCGCAGCTGGTGCAGGCGCGGAATGTGGGCGAGCCGGTGATCGGTGAGATCGAGCTGGCGGCGCAGTTTCTGGCGGGGCAGATCATCGCGATTACGGGGGCGAACGGCAAGACCACGACGACGTCGCTGGCGGGAGAGATTGTGGCGGCGGGAAATTACTCGACGCTGGTGGGCGGAAACATTGGCACTCCCGCGATCAGTTTGGCGGACCAAGCGGGGCCGGCGACGTGGACGGTGCTGGAGGTGTCGAGCTTTCAGCTGGAGACGATTGTGGCGTTTCGTCCGCGGATTGCGGTGATTTTGAACATTACGCCCGACCATCTGGAACGGCACAAGACGTTTGAGAATTACGTGAATGCGAAGGCGCGGATTTTTGAGAATCAGCGGACGGATGATTTCACGGTTTTGAATGCGGACGATGCGACGACTGCGGGATTGGCGGGGCGGACGCGCGCGCAGGTGTTGTGGTTCAGCCGCAAGAAAGAAGTTGAGCGGGGAGCGTTTGTGAGCGGAGCGCAGATTTATTTTCGCGATGGCGGCGGGGAGCGCGAGATTATGCCGCTGGCGGAGGTTCCGCTGAAGGGCGCGCACAACCTGGAAAACGTGCTGGCGGGAGTCGCGATCGGGATGCTGGTGGGCTGCGAGCCGGAGCAGGCGCGGCAGGCGGTGCGGCGTTTCAAGGCGGTGGAGCATCGGCTGGAATTTGTGATGAAGATTGCGGGAGTCGATTACTACAACGACTCGAAGGCGACGAACGTGGATGCGACGATCAAGGCGCTGGAATCTTTTCCGACGAATATACATTTGATTCTGGGCGGGAAGGATAAGGGCAGCGATTACACGGTGCTGAACAATTTGCTGCGGGAGCGGGTAAAGCGCGTGTACACGATTGGGGCGGCAGCAGCGAAGATCGAATCGCAGATTCAGGGTGCGGTTGAAGTGGAACACGCGGAGACGCTGGAAAACGCGGTGCGGCGGGCGAGCGAGTCGGCGGCGGCGGGAGACGTGGTGGTGCTGGCTCCGGCATGTGCGAGTTTTGATCAGTTTCAGAGCTATGAGCATCGCGGGCGGATGTTTAAAGAGATGGTGCATTCGCTGGCGATGGCGCGGTCGGTTTAGGACTGCGGGGCGCTCGCGTTGCTCGGGATGACAAGAGTAAATAAAACTGCAGATCCCTCGCTTTGCTCGGGATGACAAGAGTGGGTGAGGGGTGGAAATCGTACTGCAGATCCCTCGCTTTGCTCGGGATGACAAGCCCGGGTAGGGTGGATGACAAACCCAAGTAGAGTGGGATGGACAATCGTAAATCTAAATACTGCACGAACCTAGTCAGTTATCTTCCGGTGCGAAATTCACAGGGGAAAGTGGTGCGTGGGCGCGCGGGGCCGTGATGAAATGGAGGCTCCATGGCGAAGCGGGTTAGTGTCGATCGCTGGATGTTTACGGTGACCATGATCCTGGTGTTTATCGGGCTGGTCATGATTTTCAGCGCGTCGGCGGTGATGGCCAAGGAACGGTTTGGATCGGCGTACGAATTTTTGAGCCGGCAGCTGGTGTGGGCGGTGGCGGGACTCGGGGCGATGGTCGTGGCCATGAAGGTGGATTACAAGCGGCTGCGACATCCGGCGCTGGTGTTTATGCTGCTGGGATTCACGACGCTGCTGCTGATCTCGGTTTTCTTTCTGGATCGCGCGCACGGGACGCACCGGTGGTTTCACGTCGGTCCGATTTCTTTGCAGCCTTCGGAGCTGGCAAAACCGGTGCTGATCCTTTTTCTGGCGTGGTTTCTGGAAAACAAAACCAAGGCAATGGACGACTGGCGGAACACGCTGCTGCCGGCGGTGACGCCGACCGGGGTGTTTATTGTGCTGATTGTTTTTCAGCCCGACCTGGGGACGGCGATTGCGTGCGTGGGGATCACGGCGTGCGTGCTGTTTGTGGCGGGGATACGGCTGCGGTATTTCGGGTACGCGTTTGTGGCTTCGGTGCTGCCACTTTATTTTCTGATTTTTCACGTGGCGTACCGGAGGGACCGCATTCTGGCGTTTCTGAATCCGTATGCCGATCCGCAGGGATTTGGATTTCACATTATTCAGTCGCTGATTGCGGTGGCGACGGGCGGCGTGACCGGACTGGGGCTGATGGAAGGGAAACAGAAATTGTTTTATCTTCCGGAGCCGCACACGGATTTTATTTTTGCGGTGACGGCAGAGGAGTTGGGGCTGGTGGGCGCGCTGACGGTGATTATCCTGTTTGCGATTTTTCTGTGGCGGGGGACGCGGGCGGCGCTGCGCACGCAGGATAATTTCGGGCGCTTTCTGGCGGTCGGAATCACGAGCATGATCGTGCTGCAGGCATTCATCAATATCAGCGTGGTGCTGGGGCTGATGCCGGCGAAGGGGATTCCGCTGCCATTTGTGTCGTATGGAGGATCGTCACTATTTGTGACGCTGATGTGCGTGGGCGTCCTGCTGAATATTACCAAGCAGGCGGAGTAGAGGCTTGGGTGGGGCAGCCGGCTTCCAACGCCCCCACCCTAAATTTCGCAAAGCCTGGTAACAATTACGGTGGAGTCGGTTCGGTTAGTCGAAGCCAGGTTCTCTGAATTACTACGGTTGTAATGACGGTCAGCAGAAAGCTGGCCATTTGAGGATGAGCGGGCCAGATGATTCTTCCGAGGCCGAAGATCCATGAGCCTAAGCCGACCGCGGTTCCAATCAGAGTGGCGATCAAAGAGACTTTTAGAGATTTCATGGTTCCTCCTGGTAGATCAGCATCTTTTCGAAGCTGATTTCATCGCTGGTTCGCCGAAGGTTCAGGCAAGCGAACGTTAGCAAGGCGGCAGGAGCCCGTCAGTGAGCTGGGACACAGTTGTGGAGTGCGAAGAATGAGTGGGGAGTGAATTCGGAGAGGACGGAGAAATTTCCCACTCAAGCCAAAGGCGGGCTTGAGTGGGGCACCCGGGGGCAGACGGCTTCCAACATTCCCACTCTGAATTTCGCATAGGACGCGAAATTTAGAATGGGGCAGCCGCGTCTTGAAAGATCACAGCTGCCCGCACGGCACGCGGCTAGGTCGGGATCGCGTCTTCCAGGCGGCACTCTTCTGGCTTCTTATCCGAACGAAAGCCCATGAAGACTGGAGCGCGCAACTTCATGCCGCCTTCCTCGGTCTCATGGGTCCACTCGGCAAACTTGATCTCGGCCACCAGTTCGGGACGCACAAACTGCACCTTCCTCAGGCCGCCAATCTCGCCGTAGAACGGATTCTCTTTCACTTTCAGCGGCTGCAGGCGCGCAAAAATTTCTTTCAGCGCCTGGTGATCGAATCCCGTGCCCACCTGGCCGACATGAATCAGGCGCTTGCGCCGGTCATATAATCCGAGCACCAGCGCGCCAAAATATTCGCGGCTGCCCTCGGGATCGGTATAGCCTCCAATCACGCACTCCTGCCGCTGCGTGATCTTGATCTTCAGCCAATCGCGCGTGCGTTTCTCTTCATAAATGCTCTTCCGTTTCTTCGCGACAATCCCCTCTAAGCCGCGTTTCTTGGCCGCCTCGAAAAGATCAATTCCATTCTCGGCGTAGTGATCCGAAAAATGAACGATGCCACCATCGGCGATGCGCTCGCGCAGCAAACGCTTCCGTTCCTCGAGCGCCACGCGCCGCAAATCGAAGCCATCGAGATAGAGCAGATCGAACGCGTAATAGACAACCGGAACGCCTTCGCGGCCCTGCAGCCGACGTTTTCCCGGCTGAAATCCGGTGCGCTGCTGCATCAGGCTGAACGACGGGCGGCCCTCGTCATCGAGCGCCACAATCTCGCCGTCGAGAATCGCGCTCTCGGCCTTCACCAGCTTGGGCAAGTCTGCCAGTTCGCGAAATTGCGCGGTGAGATCGTTCTGGCTGCGTGACACGAGGCGCAGTTGCGAGTTTTCCAAAAACGCCACGGCGCGATATCCATCCCACTTGATCTCAAACAACCACTCGGGATCATCAAACGCATGGCCAACCGAAGTGGCCAGCATGGGATGAATCACACGCGGCATAGGCTTCTTTTCGACGCCGTCGACATCGTCGATATCGTTAGTCTCGGCAGAGGAAGCGGGAGGATGCTTCGAGCGATGCGCCCTTGCGGTGGTTCTCGGGGCTTTCGAGGCGAGGGTCTTTTTTTTCGCGCCCTCGGCGGGAACGGCGGTCAGAGCGTTTTTCTTCGAATCGACTTTCTTTGAATCGGCGCGCGCGATTGCATCGGCCAACCACGCTGCCTTCACCCTTCCGTGGGTTGCGGGACGGCTGCTCTTCCACTCGGCCGACTTCGCATCTCCCGCAATCTCTTGCATCGTGCGATTGGTGAGAATCGAAGTTTCGTAGGAGTCAATGTCAAATCCCGCGACCACATATTTATCTTTCTTCTTGATCAGCAGCCATTCATTGCCTTTGCTTCCGGCGCGTCGCGCCTTGATGTGGACGAGCGCAAAATCTCCCTTCAGCCGCTTCCCCTTCAGACGAAATTTCAGGTCGCCCTTGGCCAGCATCGCGATCGCTTCTTTTTCCGTGCCGGGAACGTACTCTCCGTCGACCGGAACCGGCGAGAGCGGCTCCCACGTGCCCGCATCCCAAACCATCACCGTCCCGCCGCCATAATTCCCCTCGGGGATCGTGCCCTCGAAGTCGTAGTAGGAGACGGGATGATCCTCGACCTGCATCGCCAGGCGCTTGTCGGCCGGGTCGAGCGACGGTCCCTTCGGAACCGCCCACGACTTCAGCACGCCTTCCATCTCGAGCCGGAAATCATAGTGCAGGCGCGTGGCCGCATGGCGTTGCACGACAAACCGGTGCCCCGATTTTTTTTCGATCTTAGGCTCCGGCTCAGGAGTCTGCTCAAAGCGCCGCTTCCGCGAATATTCTTCAAGAGCCATGCCGGTAATTGTAATTCGGCAGGGCAGACGGGAGATATGCGGTGAGCAGGCTGCGGCTCATAACGGGGGACCGCGCTCAAAATTTCTCGCCACGCCATTTGAGCGCAATCGCGATCTTGCGCCAACTACGAGCATCCGCACGACGCCGTGTATCCGCGCCGGACTTTTCGAAGGAGACCAATTGACTGCCTGCGCCGAAAGCGCTTTATGCTCGGGGCAGCGTAAGGACGTGGTAGACCGGAAAACACAGCAGGAACATTGCCATGACTAGCAGTGCGAAGCGCACAGCACGAATCTTGAAACGCTGGCTAATCGCAATAAGCAGCAGCACAGTTGCCAGTGTCACGGTTGCTCGCACGTATTGGTCGGAGTATTCCCGGCCTCGGGTGCCTTGCTCGAAAATTTCCGTGGCCTGGTCATTCAACTTCGCAGCTTCTTCCGTTTTAGAGCTGCGGTATTCCGCCATCAACTGAGGACCCGCTGGAGCGCTGGGGTTGTTGATTGGGTCAGTCTTCTTCCAAGCTTCAAAGGCAGGACGATACTCGGGAAGGAAACGCCGCTCAAAAAGACCGGCGAGCTTTTTGTCGCCGTGGGCCTCGGCTTTCAGCCATTCCACCACGGTCGAGGCGTTATACAAACGCTCCTGATTGGCGTATGTGGCTTCTCCCTCGGCTGCAATCCGCAGTTTGCTTGCTTGGCCGTACAGTTCGGCCTGATGTCCTGTCCAGAGCGCTGCCTGATAGCCGCTCCAGGCAGTGGCGACCGCGACTATGGCGAGCACTACGGCCTCGGCGATCTCCAATATTTCGTGCCCCAAAGATTGCGATGATTCGTTGTGCTCGCCGAGGTGCTGGGCGATTTCGATATTGGAACCTCCAGCTTCGGACACTGAGATGGCCTCCTGGAAACGTCTTTTGAGCGATTATCCAGGGATAGAACTTCAGCGCATACTGGCAAAAGTGTCAGTCTTTTGGGGAACTTCGAGTTGGGACATGGGCTCGCGGAAGCCGAACAGTGGTCAATGAGTAAAATCGAGATGTTACGCTACCAAATCACTTCTTTGGATTTGAAACGCTCCGCGAAAAGGAAACAATTAGATACTTGCCTTGATCGCTATCGATCGGATCAAGCTCCAACAGCTCCACGCTTCGCGACATAACGAGTCGTGTGCGGTAGTAATAAGTCTTCTCCGCCTCGGCGGTGAAATGCGCGAGTTCCACGCGCTGGGCAACCATAGAGGACTGCAAGGTGACGCACACATGATGCTCTCCTGGCTCGACGGAGACGGAGAAATAGGAATTGCCGTGGTTTGCGCCTACCCACGCTCCGTCCATCGCGAGCTTTATCGTTGGATATCCTAAGGTAACGCCGGTACCGGCATCGTGAAAGAAGTAGACCCGCGCCTTCCCCGGGTCCGGCTGCGCCAGAGTGGGTTGGGATCCCTCTAGTTTCACCCTGAAGCTGACATTCGCCGGGCCACAGGCAGCGGGCGAAGAGGCAGGCGGTGCCTGGGCAAATGCGGAGGCCACAAAAAGCACCGTGACCAGAGCGAATTTCATTATTCTCTCCTCAACTGGACGGATCGCATGCTGGGAGCAACTATATCCGGTTTGGTATCCCGGTGCTGGCAGGCGTTGCCACTCACAAACCGGTCAGTGAGCGTTATCGCGATTGGCGATAGCGCTCAGAACACCCAATTCAAATTATTAGGCGACAGCTCAACCTCAGTTAGACTTCTGTGTGACTTTCGAGGGTTAGTCATTATGGTGTGACCGGCTCGATGCGCTGGTCGTGGGTTAGGCTGAGTTTGTTTGAAGAACTTTAGTCCAGAGCCACAAGCGGAGGGAACCGGTCATGATAGGGAAGTTACGATTTTTGGGTTTGGATGTCCATGCCGAAACGATAACCGTGGCAGTAGCAGAGGCGGATGGAGAGGTTCGCAGCCTGGAAACGATTGCCAACCGCGAAGAGTCGATCCGCAAGTTGATCAGGAAACTTGGACCGGTCGAGCATCTGCGGGCCTGCTATGAAGCGGGCCCGACGGGGTTCGTACTTTACTGGCAGCTGACGCAGTTGGGAGTCAAGTGCGATGTGGTGGCGCCGTCGCTGGTTCCGAAAAAGCCTGGGGACAAGGTGAAGACCGACCGGCGGGACGCTTTGAAGCTGGCACGGAGTCACCGCTCCGGCGATCTGACCGCAGTGTGGGTGCCGGATGAGGCATCGGAAGCCTTACGCGATCTTGTCCGGCAACGGGAGGCAGCCAAGCAGGATCAGCTGCGCGCGAAGCATCGGCTGACCAAGTTCCTGCTCCGTACGGGCCAGCGTCGTCCGTTGGGAGTGAAGGCGTGGACGGAACGTTACGTGGAGTGGGTCCAGCAGGTGCGCTACACACATCCGGCGCGGGAGGCCACGTTGCTCGATTGTCTGAACGAAGTTCAGCACATGGAAGAACGAGTCAAGCGGTTGGAGCAGTCGATTGTGGAAGTGATTCAGCTGGCTCCCGTGCCGATGCAGGATGAGGTTCGCGGTTTACAGGCATTGCGCGGTATTGCGCATATCTCGGCAGTCACGATTGCTGTCGAGCTGGGCAACATCACCTCCCGCTTCGAGCGCGCGCGGGATCTGATGGGGTATAGCGGAGCCTTTCCCAGCGAAGACTCCAGCGGCGAGCGTATTCGAAGAGGCGGCATTACCAAGTCAGGTAACGCGCACCTCAGACGCATCGTGGTCGAATCGGCCTGGAGCTATCGACACCGGCCTGCAATCGGAGCCCGGTTGCGCAAGCGACAGGAAGGACTTCCGGCAGAAATTACCGAGATTGCATGGAAAGCACAGAACCGCCTGCACAAGCGCTACATGACGCTGATGGCTCGAGGCAAGGAGCAGAGAAAGACCATGACGGCAGTCGCACGCGAGCTGTTGGGCTTCATCTGGGCCATCGGGATCAAGGCCGAAGCGTCCTGCAAACTACAACTGGCGGCATGAGGGGAACCGAAAGAACAAAAGCAAAGACTTTCCGAATAAGGAAAAAGCAAAAACGATTCAACCAATGAACAACGCTCTCCAATTCGAGGACAGGGTCAGCCGCAGCCGGAGCAAGCACGAAGGAGAATCCTCGGCTTCCCTATGCGACAGGCCTAGCCGGATTCGCGCACTTAGTCAGAGGCAGCTCCCGACGGATCATGATTATGCGGTTCCGACCCGCGAATATCAGCTTGATCAATCGTCGCCATTACCTGCCTCGGCTGCTGCTGATCCTGTCCTCGAAAAGACAAATGCAAAAACCACCCCAACGATTCGAAGATGTTGACAGGGTCACACCATATCAGGGATTGGATGCGCAATGCGCGGGAATTTCGAAGAGGGCGGCTGGCGGCGGCTCGAGGTGAACGTCGGTGACTTCGAAGTAGGTGATGGCTTTGTTTGACGTGGGCGGCGTGAATTCGGCCTTCAGCATGAGTCCCGTCTTTGGATCGACCCAGAGCTTGATGCCAGCTTTGTCTTTGGAGACAAGGATCTTCGCGGCGATTCCGTGAATGGTTTCGGAGCCGACCTGGGTTACGTTGGGCATCGCGAAGTCGGCCGCTCCGGAGAAGGGATCTTGCCATTCGTCGCCGTGAAAGCTGCCGCGCTTGCAGGCGGCTGCGGCATTGGCAGGCTCCCATGAGACGCTCTGGCCGGTATCGAGGAAGAACAAGGTGCGAGTGACGGCGGCGGGAGTGGGGCTGGGAGGGATTCCGGGGGACGGGACTGAGTCGACGAGAACCTTCGACCCAAGGCGGTAGGTCGTACGGAGCGCGGTACCGGTGATCTGGAATTTCACCGTAACGGTGTAGGCGGTTGGCTCCGCGGGAGACTGCGCGGGAGACTGCGCGTGAAGCGCCGCGGAAGAGAAGGCCAGCGCCACGAAGGCGGCGACTCTGAAGAATGTGCGATGGGCCATAGGGTTCAGTTCCAGTGTAGTACGGCTAAGTGGCGCGGGCTGCATGTGAGTGCAGTTCTAATGCTGGACAGAGTATTTTCGACGCTCTTGCATGCTTCCCCGACCTCCCCATTTTAAATTTCGCAAAGGACACGAAATTTAGAGTGGGGCACCCGCGTATACTGTTGCGGTTTCTGAGGGACGCCACATGAATCTGCCGCAATCCAAGACTCCTCTTATTTTCGGGATCGTTCTTTTCGCTCTCTTCACTGCAACAATGCTGGCCCAAACACACTCGCAGATTTCTGCGCAGCTGCGGCAACAGATTGACGCTACTGTCCGGCAATCGATCGCCACGACTGGAATCCCCAGCGCCTCGATTGCCATCGTTCAGAAAGGCGCCATCACTTACCTTAAGGCCTACGGGGACGGACGCATCAGTCTTCCTTCCGCTGCCCCGGCCACCGCCGCTTCGCCCACAATGCGCTACAGCATCGGCTCGATCAGCAAGCAGTTTACTGCCGCGGCTGTGCTGCTTCTCGCCGAACAAGGGAAGCTTTCGTTAGACGATCCAGTTTCGCGCTTCGTCCCCAATCTCACGCGCGGGAACGAAGTCACCATACGCGAACTGCTCTCGCACACCTCGGGATACCAGGACTACTGGCCGCAGGATTACGTTCCGCCATTCATGCTGCAGCCTATTACCGCCGACAAAATTCTTGACCAATGGGCGCGCAAGCCGCTCGACTTCGATCCCGGGACCGAATGGCAATACAGCAACACAAATTTTGTCATTGCCGGACTGATCGTCGAAAAGGCCAGCGGCGAGCCGCTGCTGCAATTCCTAAGCGAGCACATCTTCACCCCGCTCGGAATGACAAGCGTGATGAACATCGACCAGAATCGGCTCACGGATACCGACGCTGCCGGATACCTGCGTTACGCCCTGGGGCCGCTCCGCGTAGCTCCGAAAGAAGGGAAAGGCTGGCTTTTTGCCGCCGGCGAACTCGCCATGCCCGCCGAAGATCTGGCCAAATGGGATATCAGCATGATCAACCAGACCGTGCTGAAGCCCGCGTCGTACGCGCAGATGGAAAGAGAAGTCGTGCTCAAGAACGGCCTGGGAACACGCTCCGGGCTCGGGGTAGACGTCCGCCAGGAATTCGGTGAGCGCGCCATCGAGCACGGCGGCGAAGTCTCCGGATTCACCGCCGAAAACATGGTCTTCCCCGACGCACGCACCGCCGTGGTTGTATTAGTCAACGAAGATTCCGTCGGAACCTCGGCCGATATCGCCCGTGCCATCGCCGCCCTGCTCTTCCGCGATGCGGATGCCGCAAAGCAAGAAGATCAGTCCCGCGAAATCTTCGCCGCCTTGCAGCACGGAAAAATCAACCGCGCCGCATTCACCGACAATTTCAACAGTTACTTCACGGAAGAAGCGCTGCGCGATTTTGCCAGCAGTCTCGGGCCGCTCGGACAGCCGCTCTCATTCACGCAAACTGCGAAACAAGATCGCGGAGGCATGACCTTCCGCCTGTTCGATGTACGCTTTCCGCAAAAAACCGTGGAAGTCTGGGAACGAATCATGCCTGACGGAAAAATCGAGCAGTATCAGGTGGCGGCAAAATAAACGGCGGCCACCGGCAAATCCGAAGATCTTGAAACTTCGTCCCATAAACGCTGCATGAAACGCGAATATCCTGACAATCCGCTGGTTGGCGTCGGCGCCATCATCGTCGAAGCTTTGTCTAACCATCACGGCGATCCGCAAGCCGAGCCGCGCGTTTTGCTCATACGCCGGGGAACTCAGCCTCTGCTTGGAGAATGGTCGTTGCCGGGCGGCGTCCTGGAGTGTGGAGAAACTCTGCGCGCCGGCGTCATACGCGAAGCCCGCGAAGAAACCGGCTTGATAGTCGAAACCGATGAGATGCTAGGAATCTATGAGCGAATCGTCCCGGCCGGCGACGGCCGCATCCGCTATCACTACGTATTGATCGATTTTCTCTGCCACCAGGTCGGAGGCAATCTTCAGGCCGACAGCGACGCTGCTGAGGTTCGCTGGTTCACGCGCGAAGAGTTGGCAGCGCTCAATCTCGCTCCTGATACGAACGAAGTAGTGCTGAAGGGATTGGCGCGCCGGCAGGCATAATCCAGACTCATTATCGAAGCCGATAATCCGCTGCGATAACCCGCGATCCGTTGCCCGGACATATCGACAACCCGCGTCCCATACCCCGGCACACCAGGGTAGAGCGTGCCGGGGGTGCGACTTGCGAGACTTCCAGGAGTGTTTCTTGCTCGCTGACAAAAGAACGCACGATTTATTCTTCCTTGCGTCTAAAAAATTGCTAGCATCATTTGAGACGTACCATCCACGCGCCTTTACATAACATGACAAGGACCAGCCAACCCGGCCCGAAAAAATTGCCCGAAGAAGATATCGCTGGCGCTCTTTACGATCGCAGCGGGGCCGCTGTCTATGGCATGACCGGTGCCGAGTTCGCTGCCATTCTCGAGGAAATTCTGCGCAAGCATCTGCCCGCTAACGCTCCACACGCCACGCCCGAATTCAAATCTGATTTCTGCGCCGCATTGCGTCTTGAAGAATTAGCGCTCGCCCGCGCCTGCGCCGCCGGAAACGAGCGCGCGTGGCATGACTTTATCAGCCGCTATCGGCAGAAGCTCCACAGCATGGCCCTGCACATCACGCGTGACGGAGTGCACGCCGCCGAGTTGGCCGACTCGCTCTTCGCCGATCTCTACGGCGTCAACGCTCGCGACGGAGCGCGCAGTTCGAAGCTCGTCTTCTACAACGGACGCGGCTCGCTCGAAGGCTGGCTGCGGACCGTGCTCGCGCAGGAGTTCGTCAATCGCTATCGCAAGCAGAAACGCACGGTCAGCCTCGAAGAGCAAACCGACGAAGGCGCACAGTTCGCCGCGGCGCCGCCCGAGCCCGCCTGCGTCTTTGACCCGCGTCTCGAAGCCGCCACCGACGCGGCTTTCGCCGAGCTTTCGCCCGAAGACCGCTTCACACTTGCCGCGTATTACCTTGACGGGCGCACCCTGGCCGAAATTGCACGCACGCTCGGACTGCATGAATCCAGCGTAAGCCGCCGTCTTGACCGGCTGGCAATCGGGCTCCGCAAGCGAATTCTGTCTGCCCTGCGAACCGAAGGCATGAGCCACGCCCAGGCCACCGAAGCTTTGGAAACAGACGTGCGTGACCTGAGCCTGAATTTGCGTTCCCGCCTGACGCAAGATTCCGCGCCAACAACGTTCCCTGATAGTAGAAGGATTCCAGCGCAAGACGCGGGTGAAGGAAAGGCGTGAAGCGGCAGACGGATGAGGACTTTAAGACGATCTTGACAAGGATGACTAGCGACTGACGACTAACGCATAACAACGAAATGCCCGACCTACCCAAACCCGCCTATGATCGTCTGAGAAACGATCGCCTGAGAGGCGATAGCCTGAGAGCTGGCACGCCCGCGCAGCCACATCCCGACGCCGATCTGCTTACAGCCTTTGCCGAACAAGCGCTCTTGGTCAGCGAGCGCGACGCGATTCTCGAACACCTGTCTCTATGCGGAGACTGCCGCGAGATCATCTCCCTGGCCCTGCCGGCGACGGACGCGGCAGCCGCGCCCGTATTTGTTGAAACTGGGGCTGAAACTGGCGCCGTCCACGCCGTCTCAAGTGATGCAATGGCAAAACGCGGAACTGACGCTGCTCCGCACGCGCGCATGCGCGGATGGCCAAGCTTGCGCTGGGCCGCGCTCGCCGCTGGCGTCATCGTGGCAGCTTCGGTCTTTCTGGTTCGTCCCGGATCGCTGAATCAGCCCGCGGCTCCAATTGCAGTTGGGCAGATAGCGACCACCGCATCGCCGTCAAACGCCGTCGCGCCGTCGCCGGGCGCAGCGTCTTCGCCCACCGCGCCGCCAGCTGCCGAACAAGCAAAATCCCAGGCGCCGCTGATCGAGTTCCGGAAGAGCAAAACCGAAGCAGCGGCCTCGCAAGCGGGATCAGCCGCGATCGTCATCGCGCCGAACGGACATGATTCCACCGGCAACGCTCTCATGGCGAAGAATGAAGCGCCGGCCATCGAAAAGGCCAAAGCTCCTTTGCCGGGCAGCAACACAAGCTGGACGATCACCGGAGGCGTTCTCGAGCGCTCGCTCGACAACGGCCAGACGTGGCAAACCGCGGTCCACGCCAATCATCCGCTTGTCTGTTACGCGACTCATGGAGACGACATCTGGGCGGGAGGCGAGGTGGGGACGTTATTCCGCTCGACCGACGACGGCCAGACCTGGCAGCAGATTCAGCCTTCGATCGGCGGCCAGTCGCTCACCGGGGACATCACTCGGATCGAGCTGCAATGTAACAATATAAGGAGCGACAATCCTCAGGCCGACGCCCGCATCACCCAGCCGCGCGTAGAACTTTTCACCAGCAACAACCAGGTCTGGACCAGCCCCGACGGGGGAAAGAGCTGGAACAGCAGGTAGACGTGTTTTAAGAAAACCGATATGTGAAACACGCTCCAATCCGCACTCGCCAATCACTGAGCGAAAGTTGGTCAACGCTGGAACGCGCGGCACGCGACTCGCACTACTTTGTCCGCGAGGTCGGCGATAGCTCGGTCAGGGGTCGGAAGTCCCTCGATGACCAGCATCGTAAAACCGTGGACCGTGGACCAAGCCGTAAACGCGGCCGTCTTCAATTCCGGTGTGCGTAGCAGCGAACTCGAAAAAGAACCAGCGCGCGCCCCCTGGCGCAAGATCTCTTCCAGCCTGGCCCGCGTCGCAACTCCTGCGTCCGCCACGGTTTTCGGCCGGCCGTCGGGGCCATTCAACGCCGCACTGAACATGAGCTGGTAAAGGCCGGGATTCTCCAGGCCGAATCGGACGTAGGCGCGCCCGCTCGCGAACAGTGCGCTTTTTGCCTCCTCAGTCGAGGCAACCGCCGCCACAATGCGCGCCGTCAGGGTCTCGTAGCCAACCACGGCCACCGCGATGAGAAGGTCCCGTTTATCGGCGAAGTGATAATACGGGGCGTTGTGGCTCACACCGGCTCGTTTCGCCACCTCCCTCAGCGAGAAAGACCACTCCCGTCCTTCCTTCACCAGTTCCAGCCCCGCTTCAATCAGGGATCGGCGCAAATCCCCGTGATGGTACGGGGCGTCCGGGTTTCGAACCAACGTGTCTGCGGTTCCAGGTTTATTCATAGACCCTTAGTTTGCCACACTATCTGGCCACTGCCAAGATTTTAGTAACAATTATCTTGACACTGCCCAGTTTCATGCTATCTTGACACTGTCAAGCGACGAAGAGGTTCAAGCCGCTCGACAAGAAAACGGTAAGGAGAAAAAACATGCCCTACCTTCAATTGGATCTTCCGCGAAGCTATCCCCTTTCGGTCAAGCAGGACTTGGCCAAGAGAATGGGGGACACCTACGCCGAAATCATGCAAACCACGCCCGATCTGGTGGCCGTTGCCTTCCGGGAACTCGGAGAAGGCAATATGTGGCGTTGCCGCGACGCAAAAACGCAGCCTGTGCCCGGAGCCGTTCTGGCTTGCGAGATTCGCCGCGGACGTTCCGCCGAACAGCGCGAGCGCCTCGCCGAGGCTCTCTTCAATATGTGCGTGCAAACCCTCAACCTCGATCCGCTCGTTCTGGCGATGGAATTCACCCAGCACGCCGGTGACGAGAATTACCTGCAAGCCTTGGTCGACGGTGTTCCCCGGGGCGGCCTGGGACGCGATTGGACGCCGGATGAAACCAGCGTTCCGATGATGAAACGAATTGAAGCCTCGATGCGAGACGCAAAGACGGCCCATGAAGCGGCGCAACCCATCCCCGTGATGGAACGCAGCTGACCAGAACGCAGCAAAACCAAGCTCAAAAAGTTTCGTGTACTGCCAGAAAAATGACTGCGGTATCCGTCAACGCGGTTTTGACCGCAGGGTATCTGGAAACAATTTCAACCCAATCAATTAAGGAGAATTAAGGAGAATCAAAATGTCTGACTATAAGGAACTATCGTGCCAACACCCGGCGTGCCGTTTTCCCGTGTGTGAGAACCGCACCGGAAACGCGGACCTTTCAGGTCCTCTCCGGCGCTTAACCCGAATCGCGTTCATGCTTGGCCTCTTGGCCATCCTCATTCCTGGCGCAGGCGTGGTCCCAGCCTTCGCCTCCGTCCCAGGTTTGCCGTATCTCAAAGACGATATATTGACCAGTCTCGCTCCCGCCCCTGACGGCGGCTTTTGGGGCCAGATTCAGGACAGCTACTCTGATTGGACACCCACGCCCCCCGGGTACACACAGCTGTATGATGGTGCACCTCGTTATGAGAACATCCACCACGCAGGCCTGATCACTTGGGTTCCAGGGACAAATGGCTACTGGGTCATTACCGAGAGCGGCCATATCTATTCGCGTGGCGGCGCCCCGCATCTGTGCAAGGCGGATTCGCTCTCAACCTGCTCCAGCTTTAGTTCTGGTCCGTACTCGAACCTGACCGCCGCTGCCGCCACACCGTCCGGCCACGGACTCTGGGCTGTCGGACGAAACGGAAAGGTCTGGACAGCGGGCGACGCCCAATCGTACGGAGATACGACCTTCGACGATTCGGTTCCCACCGGGATTGTCCCGACGCCTTCTGGCAACGGCTACTACATCGTGGTCGCGAATGGCGGCGTACACACCTTTGGCGATGCCGAATTTTTTGGCTCCACGGGTGGAAATCCGCCGGGCGGCCGTAACATAACCGGCATGGCTACCAGCATCGACGCCAATGGACACGTGAACGGATATTGGCTGGTGGGTCAGGATGGCGGAGTGTTTGCCTTCGGCAGCGCGCCGTTTTATGGAAGTTCTGGAGGTAACGATTCCGTCGTGACCAGCATCATCTCCTTCCCCAGTCCCGATCCGAGCACCGATCCCGAGACCATCGGCTATGCGTGGATCAACGCGGCGGGTAATCTCAGCATGTGCACCAGAGACAGGCCGTGCGGCGGGACCCCGACCGTACCGGCGCCTTAAGACTGGCGGATGACCCACTCAAGCGCCGGGAATCCGGCTGACCTAAATCATCGTTGCCATTTTAGATTCTCAGGGGAACTCACGATGCGAGTTCTCCCCTGAGAATCAATATAAGGAGCGACAATCCCCGGGCCGACGCCCGCATCACCCAGCCGCGCGTAGAACTTTTCACCAGCAACAACCAGGTCTGGACCAGCCCCGACGGGGGAAAGAGCTGGAACAGCAGGTAATCCGCGCGTCCCACCCAAACAATAACTGAGCGAAATCGTGGTTTACAACAACTGCGCCAGAGCATAATGTGACTGAGCCGATGATGACGAGATCATCCAAGCTTTTGCGCGCTGTGGTACCAGGTGTTGCTTCCCCGATCGTTTCCTTCTCGCTGCTGAGGCGCCCAGCAGATATATTCGCGATTCTGATTCGCCGCCATTGGCCAGAGGCGTGGTTTTCTGGATTGATCGTTTGGTATTTTAATTTCTTCGCAGCGGGTTTGGCGATTGCAATCGCGATCGCAGTCGGGCGATATTCGCTTCGTGCCGAAGGTCAGGCTGAATCTAAAGCTGATCGCGTTGACAGGCTTCTGTTTATGTGCGCCTTCGGGGCCGTGTGGATAGGGGTCTATCAGTGGGCTGAGGGCCACTATTTGAGGGCAGTAGTGGGAGCAGCCATCTTCTTCTTCGTCATTCCATGGCTCGGAAAGAGATGGATCAATCGGTCTGACGAGGAGCAGCGGTTTGAGTGAAATCGCTTCCATGAGAAGGCCGGTCGGAGTCAAGAGGATTCGTTTTGTTTTTCGTTGGACAAGGTTTTTTCTCCTGCCGAGTTGCCACTGACGCCATGCTTCCATCCGCACTCTCGATGAGCGATGGTGTTTCGCTCGGTGCAAGTTGAGCGTTCTCGTTTCAGCCGGTGCTGCCATCTGTTTGTCGCCCTGTGGTTCCGCTCTTGCAGAGTGGGACGTGGGCCAGGCGATTAACGCAGTCACCGGAAACTCGGCTTTGGGCTTTTGTCTTTCTCTCTTCCTGGAACGATTTTGGGTTGTTTTGCTCTTTTTGATTTACGCGGCTGCCACAACTGCCATTCGGCTGCTGTTGTGCAGCGGTTCGTACACTTCCCCGCTCACCCACAGGTGATGTAACAAGACTGCCAGCTTTCTGGCCGTGGCCACGATCGCTCGCTTCTTTCCGCTCTTTCCTCCGCGTTCGGCCAGTTTCAGACCCCAACGCCGCAGATCGCAGTCGACGCCAAATGGTCCCAGAATGTGCTGCGCCCCTTGTACCAACAGCGTTCGCAGATACGGATCCCCTTCTTTGCTGATGTGCATCTGCGGCTCGCTTTGTCCCGAGTTCCTGCGTCCGGGCTGCAGTCCCAGATAGCCGCCCACGTCACGACTTTTGCCGAAGCGATGCGGATCTTCCAACGTCAGCAAGAATGTCAGCGCGATCAGCGTGCCTACGCCCTTGATCTGCTTTAGCAGCGCCACCTGCGGATAACTCTGTTGCGCCAGCTTTTCGATCCATTCGTTGTACTCGGCAATGCGCTCGCTGACACTCTCGATGGCCGCCAGCAACGGCTCTAGTGCTCGTTGCAGTTCCGGACTCAAGCTCTCCGCCTTCTCCGGATTCAGGTTGCGCACGTTGCAGCCACGCAATCGTTCGCCATAACTCTTGGCCAGTCCGCGCGCCGTGTTCACCAGCGAGGTTCGCGCTCGCACCAGTCCGGCTCGCGCCCGAATCATCATCAGATCCGCCTGCGCCTTGGCGCTGCGATGCTTCACCGGACACAGCAACTTGGGATCGATCCGCGCCAGCCGTGCCAGCGTCTGTGCATCCAGACGATCATCTTTCTTTCGACTCTCTCCGATCAGCCGCACCTTGCGCGCATTCGCCACGATCACTTCATGCCCCAACTCACTGAGCAAGCGACTGATCCAGGGCGAATGTGTCCCGATTTCCAGTGCGATGCGGCTGCGCGGCATGGCGCCGAAGAATTCCTGCAACGCTTTCGCAGTCGTACGGACTCGCTGCTCCAACTGTATCTCGCCTGCTTCATCCAACACGCAATACCAGCTGTTGCGATCTCCCAGATCCAATCCCACGGTTAACTTCTGCTGCGAAATTTTCCTGCTCTGCTTTGCTGCTGCGGTGCTAACCTTCTTCATTGCCGGTCTCCTTTTATCTGTGCTTCGAGCACGTCGATAACTTGGGAGCGTACCGCATCCCGTCCGGAGACCGGCCTTCTCATCTCATCTGTTTTCAACAGTTAGGCGACGAGGCGACCCGGGATCCACTCTCACGACTGCGCACGCGGGGCACGCATCAGTTTGACAACTCTTCTTAACAGGGAAATGTCGAATGACACGACAAGTACTGCCTGCACCACCGTGACCCCAAGTAAGTAGAAAATATCGGAGTGCTGGCGCCAACTTGGTTCGAGCACCCATCCTGCAGCATTTCTACCTACGAAAAGACTAAGAACCCCGGCAAGAATCCATACACCTAGGTCTGTGACCGCATAATCTGGTTTCTTCTGTAACCGAACTTCAAGCGTGCCTTTTTGCGGGTAAAGCGCCAGTCGATGGTGACCCGATTACGATTCATTCTCCGACCCCAGGCCCTGGCTTCCCGCTGCAGATCGCCCAGCGATGGGATTCTTCGCCGTCCTAGGCACTGCCGGGAGAACAGGCTGATTTCGATTTCCGCCTGATTCAGCCAGCTTCCGTGCTTCGGTGTGTAGTGGACCCGGAACCGGTCCCACAGCCAGCCTCCCGCCTTCTCGCCGTACCGCTCCACCACAGCCTTGCGGGTGTGCGAACTCAGATTGTCCATGACCAGATGAATGGTGTCGGCGGCCGGATAATGTTCCGCGATCTCCAGCAGATAATCGGCAAACTCGGGCGAGGAACGGTCCGGAGTCACCCGCGGATAATGCCGTCCCGCCTTAGGCTCCACTCCGCAAAATGCGTTGGCCGTGCCGCGGCGTTCGTACTCGCAGTCGCGCCGCAGAACTTGTCCCGGATGCATCGGCCTGGAGGGGCGGAGATCGGCATGCAGGACCACCGGCTTTTCATCGATACACACCACCGGTTCCGCCTCCGAGAGCGGCTTCTCATACAAGGCCAGCACGTCTTCCATGCGCCCGAGATACTCCGGGTCCAGTTCCGCCACGCACCACATTTTTTTCCCGCCACGGCTTCAGGTCATGGCTCTGGAGCAGGATGCGGATCGTTTCCCGGCCCACCCGCCGTGCCAACTTCCGCTTCACCGCTTCCTGGGCGATGAGTCGCACACTCCACCGCGCCCTGCCTTCCGGCGGCGGGCCGCACACCAGGGCGATGATGCGCTGACTCTGGCCCGCGTCCAGCACTCGTTGCTGGCCCGGACGCGGCTTTTCGTACAAGGCCGACTCCAGCCCTTCCTCCTCGTAGCGCCGGGCAATGGCCCGCACCGTCTTGGAGGCTACACCCACATGGCGGGCTACCTGCCCGGCCGTCTGCCCCTGGCCGAGTTCCCGCAGGATCACGGCCCGCCGCAACACCCGCGCCGATTCCCACCCCTTGTTCAACATCCCGGCGATCTGCTTACGATCCTTCTTGGTTAGCTGGACATGCACCCGATGGTAGGCTCGCATGCCTGCACTATGCCGCTCTTCTGCTCTTTCCACGAGTATCTACAGATATACATCTCCATACGGTCATAGACCTAGGCTCACCGGGCGCGGCTCTACCGGCGGCAAAGAACGGCGAGCGCGCATTCTTTTTAGGCCATCGACAACGAACTCCGCAGAGCACCATATCAGCAGCACGGTCGCGGCCCAAAATGTCACCACCATGTATACGGGAGATTTGGGCTGACGCCAAGGATGCGGAGACATCATTGCGTCATACATGATCACGACTACCCACAGATTCGCCGCACCGACCCACACGAACCACTTTCCTAGCGTTGGGTAACGAGGTTGAATCATCCCGCCTACGATCAGGAGAGCCGGATACAGAAGGAAAAAGATGGGAAACAATGCAAGCGCAGACGCTATACCCGTACCAACTGCGAGTCGCCGTATTCGCTTGGAGAAGATGTCGGTCTGTTGCATCTGCCTAAGTCGCGTTTTGATCAGTTTAGTGAAAAGCGGCTTAGGCAGGCGCGAAAATAATGGTCCTCCCGACGTGAGTACATTACTGTTGTAATATCCCGATTTCACTCGTAACCAAAATGTGATGCTACGAATGCCATTTGCCAGATCGCAGAGCCGCGATCCACTGCCGGTATAGCAGCGCTTCTTCCCTCAACTTCGCGGCCTCAGGTTCAGGCGCTTGCTTGGCTTTCTCTTCGCATTCTGCCGCCTTCTTCTTAAGCTCCGAGATCGTGGCGCTGGCGGGGATTATTGTTTGCACGACCATGCGATTATTTTGCCCGAGGCGTTGGGGTTCAGCTGAAAAATCCTCACATCAGTCATGTATCACTTCGCAGGGAAATCGGGCCCGGACTCGGCTCTGCGCCCGCCGCTAACTCCCCTTTTTTCTTCAGACAAATCTTTCGCCCGGCCGGTAAGGGTTACTTTCGTCCATGCCCTATGGTACTCATTTGCAAATCTGTCATTACGTAAGTGACATTTACACTGCGTCCAAGTGGACATAGGATCATCACGTGGTCTGGCAGTTCTGGGGGAGGGCTGCCGAAGACGTCCTGAGCTTAACGGCTCGGGGCGTTTTTTTTTGGTTTTTTTTAGGAAGAACAGCTTAGCCCGCCTCGTGGACGACCCCATGAGTAGCAACTTAGGGTTTTAATGTCTCCAAGTTGCGGTCATCGGTCTAGAATCCGAATCCGTCTGGTCGTGAGCGCTATGGCCTGTTCCCATCAAATATCTTCGATTTACTTCCGCTTCCAGTCAGAATAGTAAGCCCCGTTTAGCTCATACATCACGAGCTCAGGACTATGGCGCGACAATCGTATATCCCACTTCATTCCACCGGAGAACGTATTCTGCAGGAAGTAGTATTCTTTACCCGCCTGTAATTGGATTTCAAAGCCGTTGGCGTTTTCCGACTGGGAAACAAGCTTGTATTTTCCGGGGTCAAGATAGGCAATGCTATAGGTTCCCTCCCGATTCACTGCGATCACATGATCGTTCGCATGCAACTTAAATTGATTGCCGCGACCGGTGTACTGGGTCTCAAGGGCGGGACAAACAACTACTACGGTAGCCTTCTCAGCCTTTACTTCCGGCAATGGGTGGTTGTTTTTATCGGCAGTGAACGTATGTTTTGATTTGAGGTCAGGGAGCGTCTTCGGGTTGATCTCCTCAGCTTTTTCGTCGAACTCGGGCATCGTGACACGCGCCCCGAAGAGATCACGAGCTTTTGCAATCACCTTCTCAGACGAGTCCTTCGGTACTTCAAAGAGGAGCGGTTCACTGTGGCCTCCGCTCTTGTACTCAAGATAGAACCAATACTCAGTTACCGGCTGGATGGAGGCAATCAGGCCGGGGAGACCTAGATAGGCGACCACTCCCCCTCGCATGCGGCCGGTCCGTTCGAAAATCACTTTCGTAATATCGTCATACCTAATCCCTACGTTATCACCGGCCTCGCTCCGGAACGTAAGTTTTCGAGCTGAATCATCGAACTTCAAGTCGCCATCTTTATCCACCAGCAAACGGCTGTGTTCATTCTTGTGACATCGTATCTTCACCCAAGTGAACTTGACCGTCTCCGCTGACGACCAGGGGTTCGCGAGGAGTAATAGAACGACCGCCAGCGCCCATCGCCTTATTTGCGTAAAATTCCCCCGTTACCAAAAAACGAGACGATTATATATCGGGGTCAGCCGCTCAAGTGGCTAGGCAAGAATAGATCGCTCGGGTGACGTGGCCGTTAGGTTTCGGTGCGGTGCGAACGGCGGAGATGGAAATGACGTTTTGCTGCGATAACTGCAAGGAATTCCACTTAGATGTTGAATGTGGCTTTAGCCGCTGAGGTCGCAATCTTCGCTAAGAAGGGACTCTTTCAGCAACCTAGGTCTGTGACCGCATAATCTGGTTTCTTCTGTAACCGAACTTCAAGCGTGCCTTTTTGCGGGTAAAGCGCCAGTCGATGGTGACCCGATTACGATTCATTCTCCGACCCCAGGCCCTGGCTTCCCGCTGCAGATCGCCCAGCGATGGGATTCTTCGCCGTCCTAGGCACTGCCGGGAGAACAGGCTGATTTCGATTTCCGCCTGATTCAGCCAGCTTCCGTGCTTCGGTGTGTAGTGGACCCGGAACCGGTCCCACAGCCAGCCTCCCGCCTTCTCGCCGTACCGCTCCACCACAGCCTTGCGGGTGTGCGAACTCAGATTGTCCATGACCAGATGAATGGTGTCGGCGGCCGGATAATGTTCCGCGATCTCCAGCAGATAATCGGCAAACTCGGGCGAGGAACGGTCCGGAGTCACCCGCGGATAATGCCGTCCCGCCTTAGGCTCCACTCCGCAAAATGCGTTGGCCGTGCCGCGGCGTTCGTACTCGCAGTCGCGCCGCAGAACTTGTCCCGGATGCATCGGCCTGGAGGGGCGGAGATCGGCATGCAGGACCACCGGCTTTTCATCGATACACACCACCGGTTCCGCCTCCGAGAGCGGCTTCTCATACAAGGCCAGCACGTCTTCCATGCGCCCGAGATACTCCGGGTCCAGTTCCGCCACGCACCACATTTTTTTCCCGCCACGGCTTCAGGTCATGGCTCTGGAGCAGGATGCGGATCGTTTCCCGGCCCACCCGCCGTGCCAACTTCCGCTTCACCGCTTCCTGGGCGATGAGTCGCACACTCCACCGCGCCCTGCCTTCCGGCGGCGGGCCGCACACCAGGGCGATGATGCGCTGACTCTGGCCCGCGTCCAGCACTCGTTGCTGGCCCGGACGCGGCTTTTCGTACAAGGCCGACTCCAGCCCTTCCTCCTCGTAGCGCCGGGCAATGGCCCGCACCGTCTTGGAGGCTACACCCACATGGCGGGCTACCTGCCCGGCCGTCTGCCCCTGGCCGAGTTCCCGCAGGATCACGGCCCGCCGCAACACCCGCGCCGATTCCCACCCCTTGTTCAACATCCCGGCGATCTGCTTACGATCCTTCTTGGTTAGCTGGACATGCACCCGATGGTAGGCTCGCATGCCTGCACTATGCCGCTCTTCTGCTCTTTCCACGAGTATCTACAGATATACATCTCCATACGGTCATAGACCTAGAAAATCGGGGCTTCAGGTTCTAAACCCCTACACCGAATAGGAAACGTCGTCGCTGGCGGCGCTTTGCGTGGTCATTTCCTTGGCTGCGCCCGCGCCGTTTGACTTGCTCCCACGCCGCATCGCCACAATTCCTGTACGAACCATTTCGAGTATTCCGTACGGACGCAGCACTTCTAGCAGGCCATCGATTTTGTCTTCGCCGCCGGTGATTTCGAGGGTCAGCGATTCGGGAGCGACATCGACTACCCGCGCCCGAAACACGTTTGCCAGTTCAAGCACGTGCGAGCGTGCTTCGTGGCTGGCCGCAATCCGTATCATTGCGAGGTCGCGCACGATTGCCGGCTCATGGGTGATGTTCTCCACCAGCAAGACGTTGACCAGTTTGTAGAGGTTCGCTTCGATTCGGCGGGCCTGGTCGCGATCGGCATCGACCGTAATCGTCATACGCGACACTTCGGGCTTCTCGGTGCGTCCCACCGTCAGCGAATCGATATTGAACGCGCGGCGCCGGAACAACGAAGCCACACGGGTGAGGACCCCGGGCTTATTCTCGACATAGACCATGAAAGTATTCAGCATAGATTGGACCTATTGAGTCATTGAACCCATTGAGACATTGAATCATTTAGTCATTGAATCATTGAAAATCATTGATTCACAACTTACTGCCAAAAGATAAAACTGTCCTTCAATGACTCAATGATTCAATGACTCAATGTCAAAATGTCTCAATAAATCTATTCGTCCTCGGCGGTTTCCACTATTGGACTCGGCCTGCGGATCATGTCGTGCAGGGCCGCGCCTGCGGCTACCATCGGATAAACCGTGTCTTCCTGCTCGACTTTGAAGTTGATCAGCACCGCGCCACCGTGCTGCCGCGCCGCTTCTACCGCAGGAACCACCTGCGACCGCTCGGAAATCGTCATCGCACGGATTCCATAGGCCTCCGCCAGCTTTGCGAAATCAGGATTCAGCAACGGGGTCGCCGCGTAATTGCGGTCATAGAAAAATTCCTGCCACTGCCGCACCATCCCCAGAAATCCGTTGTTGATGATGGCGATATTGATCTTCAGATTTTCCTGCACAATTGTTGCCAGCTCGCACATCGTCATCTGGAATCCGCCATCGCCCACGACCACCCAGACATCCGCCTCGGGACGCGCCACTTTCGCGCCAATCGCCGCCGGCAGGGCAAATCCCATCGTGCCCAATCCGCCGGAAGTAATCAGCGAGCGCGGATGCTCATGCTTGTAATACTGAGCCTCCCACATCTGGTGCTGGCCCACGTCGGTGACCACGATCGTGTCGCCGTCGCGCGTCTGCCGCCACAAATCGTTGATCACGTGCGCCGCATAAAGATGTCCGCTGTCGGGCAGGTTCTGGATGTCGCGCACCGCCGAGTCACCCTTCAGCCGGTCAATCGAATCGAGCCAGTCACTACGATCAATCGACTCCACGTGCGGCATCAGCTCGAGCAGCACCTCGCGCAGATCGCCCACCAGCGGAACATCCACTTTCACGTTCTTGTTGATCTCTGCCGGATCGATCTCGATATGGATCTTCTTTGCATTGGGCGCATAATTTTTGAGGTTGCCGGTTACGCGATCGTCGAAGCGCATGCCAAACGCCAAGAGCAGGTCGGCTTCCTGAATCGTATGATTCACCCACGCTTCGCCGTGCATTCCCATCATGCCCAGGTTCAGCGGATGCGATGCCGGGAACGCTCCAATGCCGAGCAGCGTGAGCGCAACCGGAATGCCGGCGCGTTCGGCAAAATCGCGCACCTCGCGCATCGCGCCAGAAACCACGATGCCATGCCCCGCAAGAATTACCGGACGCTTCGAATTGTGGATCAACTCCAGGGCCTGCGCATATTCCTCGGGAGCAGGTGAAAGATCGGGGCGGTATCCGGGCAACTGCGGCTTCGCCGCCTCCCAGTCAAATTCGCATGTGCCCTGCTGCGCGTCTTTGGTGATATCGACCAGCACCGGCCCCGGACGCCCGGACCGCGCCACGTAAAAGGCCTCGCGGATCGTGCGCGCCACTTCGCTTGCGTGCGTCACCAGATAATTGTGCTTCGTGATGGGCAGCGTCACGCCGGTGATATCGGTCTCCTGGAAGGCATCGGAGCCGATCAGTTTGCTTCCCACCTGTCCCGTGATGCACACGATCGGAATCGAATCGAGCATGGCCGTGGCAATTCCGGTCACCATGTTGGTCGCGCCCGGACCCGAAGTCGCCACTGCGACTCCCACTTCGCCGCTGGCCCGCGCGTATCCATCGGCCATGTGCGTCGCGCCTTGCTCATGGCGCACCAGCACGTGATGAATCTTGCTGTGCTTCAGCGCGTCGTAGGCGGGCAGAATTGCTCCGCCCGGATAGCCAAAGACGACGCGCACGCCCTCGCGCTCGAGACACTCCCACAGAATGCTGGCGCCGGTCATTGTCGTGCCATCTTTTGTGCCATCCGTTGTGCCATCTGTCTTGCGGTCTGTGGTGTTGCCGTCCGTCGCCGTCGCGCTCTTTTTCTCGGCCCCGGTCGCGCCAGCGGCGGCCGCGGTCTTCTGATCGTTCATAGAACCTCCTGCATACGGTGTCCTGCCAGTAGTTCCCTAAAAACAAAGCCCACCGCGCCGTAAACTTGACGGGTGGGTTTCTACGACTTCGATTTTCCCAGCTCAGTCTTCGCCGACTTTGCCGAGCGCCCCGAGCAACAGCACTCCAGGGAGTTCAAGGCCAATTCGTCGGCGGTTCGGTTCATTGGTCACGGTTGCTTCAAAGAGTTGCGGTGATATTAACCGACCGACCGGCCGGTTGGCAAGCCGAAAGTGTCGCTCAATCTAGCTGCAATCACCGGGGACGGCATGATGCCGTCCCCAGCGCTCGAACTTTCGCCTCTACAGCCCGGGGCCCGACGGATAGGGCGGGAGATCGGGAGGCCGGTGCGGCAGCGTCTTTGGATTCGCCTTGATCTCATCCATCAGCATCTCGACAGCCTTATCGAGTTGCGGATCTTGACCCTTCATCACGAGGTCCGGGCGATTGTCCACGACGACATCCGGCTGGACGCCGTGATTCTCCACGAGCCACTTGCTGTCAAGCCCATACAGCGCGAACTCAGGACGCGAGATATACCCGCCATCCATGAGCGGCATCATTCCGCGAATCCCACGTACTCCGCCCCAAGTGCGCTCGCCGATGAGCGGACCCAGCTTGTAATACTTGAAGTAGTAGCTGAAAAGATCGCCGTCAGACGCGGCGTAGTGATTGGTGACGCAAGCCATATATCCGTTGAATACATTTGGCGGAATCGTGCCCGATCTGAAGTTACGCGCCGAGTCCATGCCGGCAAGAAAGCGACGCAGGCGTTCAAAAATCAGCTGATCGACGAAGCCGCCGCCGTTATAGCGGATATCGATGATCATCCCTTCTTTGCGAATCTGCGGGAAATACTGCTTCATGAACTGATTCAGCCCTTCGTCCTCCATGTCACGCAGATACACGTAGCCGATGCGCCCGCCGCTCGCCTTATCGACCTTCTCGCGGTTGGTCTCGATCATGTTCAACTCGCGCAGGTTGAACTCATCTCCAATCGGCTTCACCACCACCTTGCGCGCTCCGTCTTCCGTCGGCTTCGAGTTGACCGTGAGCGTCACGACTTCATTGGCCGTGTTCACCATCAACTCGTCGGGCGTCGCCGGACTGCGCAATGCCCGTCCATTGATCGCCACCAGGTAATCGCCTTCTTTTACGTTCACACCCGGCTCGGTCAAAGGCGACCGCGTATTAGCATCCCAGTTTTCGCCAGAATAGATTTTCTTGAAGCGATACATGCCGTTTGCGTCCACTTCATAGTCGGCGCCGAGCAGTCCGACATTTACCGGGTGCAGATCGGGATAATCACCGCCGCCAACGTAAGTATGCGAGTTAGACAATTCAGCGATCATCTCTCCCATGATGTAAGTCAGAGAGTAACGATCGGCGACATAGGGAAGTAACTGCGCGTATTGCTCCTTAATCTTCTCCCAATCTACACCATTCATCGACTTTTCATAGAAGTAATCGCGCTCCTGCCGGTACACCTCGCCGAACATCTCCTTCCATTCCTTTGGAGGATCGACCTCAACCTGCATGCCGGCCAGTTTTAGCGCGCCCTCTCCCACTTTGTGCGGAGTGTCAGAAGGCTTCGCGTCGATGATCCCCGCAATCTCGCCTTGACCACGGTACAAAAGCTTGGTGCCGTCGTGCGACAGAGCAAAGTGATCCGCGCCCTCGAGCAGCACCTTGTCTTTGCGCTCCTTCAAGTCGTAGGCATGAATCGCCGGCGCCTCGCCGGGCAGCGGTCCCGAAAGTCCCATAATCGGCGAGGTCGAGTAGTAAATCGCGTCTTTCGAAGCGTCGATGCCCCGTATCACGGCGGGCGGCACGGCCAGCGCTACGATGCGGTCCTGAATTCCATCCAGATCGATTTTGAAAACCTTCGGAGCCTCTTTCGCCTCCGTCCCCGCCTCTTTCTCTTCGGTTGCGCTCTTTTCTTCGCCCTTCTTATTCGGAGGCTGCTTCTGATTTTTCTTGCTCTGAGGCATCGCTGAAGGTTCGGCTGTGGGCTCTTCGGTCTTTACCTTCACCTCGTCGCTCAATGCGGGAAACGGCGACAGCTCATCCGCCGTCAGGGTTACGACGTATACGCGGGCCGTCTTCGGATTCGCAAACTCAAAATCAATGTTACCCAGCACTTCGTTGAAATCCCGGTCAGAAATAAAATACAAATACCGCTTATCGGGATCAAACACCGCCGCAAAACTGTTCTCAAGCGGCGAAGTAACCGGCGTTATCTTCCGGTCTTCTAATCCATACAGATATACCACCGAGTAACCTGATCGCTGATTCTTATCGTAAGCCAGCCACTTACTATCAGGAGACCAGCTGTAATTCTGTATCTCGAAGAATTCCGCGTGATCCACTTCCACCGGCTTCTTTTCCTTGATGTCTACATACCACAGCTTCGGAGTCTGATCTCCCCACGCGATCTTCGAACTGTCGGGCGACCACACCGGTTGAAACATAAACCCCTTGTGGCCGCTGGTGATCTGTTCCTCGGGACCGAGGCCGTCCTGCGGAACGATATAAATCTCGTCCTCGCCGGTACGGTCTGAAATGTATGCAATCCATTTCCCATCGGGCGACCACGCCACCTTCTGCTCGCGCACCCCCGGAGAATGGGTCAGGTTCCGCACGCTGCCTTCTTTCGCCGGAACCGTAAAGACGTCGCCGCGCGCGGCAAACACTGCACGCTTTCCGTCGGGAGAAATGTCGAAGTCGGTGATATTACGAGCCGCGCTCTCCCAGTGCTTCATCGCCCGATCGCGCTCACCGTCTAAATAGATAGTAAGTTTCTTCGGCTGCCGCGACTGCAGGTCGAACGTGTATAAGTAGCCGGCATTTTCGAAGATAATCGCATTCGGACCCAGGCTCGGCCACATAATGTCGAATTCATCGAACTTAGTAAGTTGCTCGACCTGTTTGCTGCTCTCGTCATAACTATAGAGATTGAGCCGATGGTTCGGCCCACGATCGGATGTGAAATAAATCGTGTTCCCATGCCACATGGGAAACGTGTCCGTGTACTCGGTATGCGGAATCACGCCGTCGACCGCATTATTCTTGATGTCGAAAATGGTGATGTCCTGCGCCATTCCGCCCGTGTAGCGCTTCCATTGCCTGAAATTCCTGAAAATGCGGTTATAGGCGATCTTGGTGCCGTCAGGAGAGAAGGAAAGCAGTCCGCCCTTATCGACGGGCATCGGCTGCTCGAGTCCGCCATCGACGCTCACCGTGAAAGGGCGCTTCGTCCAACCGTTCTGCGCATCGCGGCGCGAAAGAAAGATCACGCTCTTGCCGTCCGGGGTCCAGCCAATTACTTCATTCAGAATGCCCATGCGGTCGCTCAGCGGCTGCGCCTGTCCCTGGTAGTAAGTCAGTTGCTTCGGCTGTCCGCCATCCGCGGGCATCACATACACATTAAAATTGCCATCATATTGACCCGTGAATGCGAGCCACTTTCCATCCGGAGAAAATTTCGGGAACAGCTCGCGCCCAGGATTCGATGTGATCCGGCGCGCCACTCCTCCCGAACTCGACGCCACCCATATATCTCCGGCATAAGTAAATGCAATCTTGTCTTGATGAATGTCAGGAAAGAGCATTAAACGCCCTTCCTGCTGTTCCTGCGCCAAAGCAAATGCCGCGCAGCCGATAAAACAAGCGACGATCAAAAACGCGAAAAACCTTCGGATAGAAATCATGTGCGGTCCTTTGAAGAGAGATTTCTTGCGGAAAATACGAATTGAGGTAAATCCATTTTGGCCAAGCGAAATTGTAACAGCTCGATCGTCCTATCGAATCCCGATCTGGCTGAATAATGGTGGTGCAGTCTGGTTGTCATTCCGAACAAGCCGTTTTAGCGCAGCGAGAGAGAACGGAACAGGAGTTAGACTTTCACGGTCCCGGATTGTTAGCCGCCGCACGCACCGCTTCCTGGCACATGCCCGCCGCGGTTAACACTTTGTCAAACGCTGTATCTGTTCTGAGCTTGGCGAGCAGCGGATCGGAAAGCAGGTTGCTATGCGCGCAATAATTTTGTTCCACCGCGCTCTCGAGCAGGTGGAGAGCCGCTTGTTTCTTGCCACAATAGGCAAAAATCGCTCCCTGGTAATACCAAGTTTCCGCGTCCGGCTCGGTCGGCACATTGGTCTCGGCGAACTGTGCCATACGGTCCAATTCCGATGCCGGACGCAATCCCAGACAGGCTTCCAGCAGATCGCGATGATAGCGCGGAGTGGTCGGCATACGCTTCACCGCCTCGCGCGCCTCCGCCACTTTTCCCTGGCGCAGGAGAATCGACGGCATCACGTAGGCAGCCCACTCCGAACCCGCATCCAGACGCACAAAATCCAAAGCTCGCGACGTGTTTCCCAACTCCATGAACGCCCACGCGCACGACCGGAAAGAATAATTTCCCGGATCGAGGGCCAGCGCGGTATTGCATTCGCCCGTCGACTGCTCGAGCATCCCGGCATAGCGATACACGTAGCCCATCACAAAATGCGCGTATGCGCTCTCCGGACGCCGCTTCACCAGTTCCTGCGCTTCGCGGTATGCCTTGCCCAATTCTCCGCGCTCAACGCTGTTGCTGATGAGTTGGCCTGCCGCTACAATCCGATTTGGATCGAGCTGCACCGCCCGCGCGCAAGCCTCGTTCGAGCGCTGGAACATCGGCTCGCCGCCATCCGAATAATCCGCATCGTAATAACAACGCACCCCGAGCTGTTCCCAGGCCGGCGCATACGTCGGATCAACCTGCACCACGTGTTCAAGCACCGCGATCGCATCCTTATTAGGTCCCGGATCATGCGGCAGGGCCAGGCTGTGCAGATATAGATCGTAAGCCTCCGCATTCTTCGGACGGGTGCCCGTATCCAGATATCCGCCCGCCGCGCCCAGCGCGGGCAGCAATCCCTGGCGCATTTGCGCCGCCACCTGCGCCTGCAAGGCAATCAGGTCCTGCGCCGGAGCGTTCAGGTTCGTCTGCCATATCAGCCGGTTCCCGTCCACCTGGATTGCCTCGAGCGTCACCAGCAGGCGGTCGCCCTGTTTCAAGAAATGTCCGGTAAGAATCGTGGCCACGTGCACGTCGCGCCCCGCCTGCTGCGGATCGACATCATTGCCCACAAACTTTCTGGTGAGCGACGACGGACGCACATCGAGCGACCGCGTGTAAGTCAGCGTGTTCGCAATTTCATCGGCGAGCGCGAAGCGCAGAAACTCAACGCTGATGTCCCCATTCATGTTCTGGAGCGGCAGCACCGCGATGGTGTTCTTCGGAGCGCCGGCGCCCGCAATCTGCCGTTGCTTCCACCACCACGCTCCAATCGCCACCAGCACGGTTAACAGCAACGCGCTCACACCTAATAGGAGATAGGTCGAAAAGCGGCTTGAGCGCTGAAACGTGGTCGTGGCCAGCCGGTAGGGCAACGCCCGCCGCCGCGCTCCCGTCTTCGTCAGCCCCGATTCCGTCTCTTTCTTTAAGGACTGCAGATCGCCCTTCATCGCCAGCGCATTCGGATAGCGATGTCCCCGATCTTTTTCCATCGCGCGGCCGATGATGCCTTCGAGATCGACCGGCAGCCCGGGATTCAAGGTCAGCGGTGAAACCGGCTTTTGATTCAGCACGGCGTCAAGGGTGGTGATCACGTTGCCTGTGGCAAACGGCTTCTTGCCCGTCGCCATTTCGTACAGCACCACGCCCAGCGAAAACAGGTCGCTGCGCGGATCCAATTCCTCGCCACGCGCCTGCTCGGGAGACATGTAAACCGCCGTCCCCGGAATCACTCCCACGGCGGTCAGCGAATCTTCAAGCGCCGCTTCGCTCGATCCCGGCTCGGGCACCGACTTCGCCAATCCGAAATCGAGGATCTTCGTCTGGCCGGTCTGGGACACAAAAATATTTGCGGGCTTGATGTCGCGATGAATGATCCCCTTGGCATGCGAGGCCGCCAGCGCATCGGCCACCTGTATGCCGATATCGAGAATCTCGTCGACCTCCATCGGCTTGCCGCGAATCCGCTCCTTCAGGCTCACGCCCTCGAGCTTCTCCATCACGATGAAGGGATGGCCTTCGTTATCGTCAATGTCGTGGATGGTGCAGATGCCGGGATGGTTCAACTGGGAAGCGGCGCGCGCCTCGCGCACGAAGCGGTCAAGCGACTTCTTGTCGTGGACCATCTCCGCGGGGATAAACTTCAGCGCCACATGACGGGTGAGGCGTGTGTCTTCCGCTTCGTACACAACGCCCATACCCCCACCACCGAGTTTTCCGATGATGTGATAGTGGGAGACTGTCTGGCCGATCATTCAGAAGGCCTCAGTGCCGTCGGCGATATGTTAGGCCGCGAGCGAAGGGGAGGTCAACCGGTGAAAGGGCGTCAGGCGAATGTAGCGCTCATGATTCTGAGGTTGCCTGTGATTTTTCAAGAAGTTGTCCATTCGATCGGAACCAGAGAAGCTGATTGTGACGGGCAATCCAGTTTCCGAGGACAGACCGAATGTTTAGAATTGGGAGGTGATCCCGGAACATTCCAATGGTGACGAAACCCACACATCGCAAAGTGCGCGATGTGTGGGGCACCCGCGCTGTCTCGGGCACCTGGCTAAACTCTCATGAAGCTTTCTCTTTGGGTGCTCTTCGGATTTGCTGTGGCCGGGCTAGCGTTTTGGATGGTCACGAGTCCCGGAATTCCTCGGAATCCGCTCTTCGTGATCCTGCTCGTCATCGTTTTTGCTGCGTCACCTATTGGAACGTTCTGGATGTTTTATGTAGCCATTCGAAACGAGAGACACCCATGGCCGATGGTCCTGCTCGCTTTTGTCCCATATGCCTTCCTGTGGTACTACTTTGAGCGCGTTCGTCCGGGAAGACACACTGGGCACAACCGACCCGCATAAATACAAACAAGTCGCGGCGCTAAGCCGAACCCAATTCCGGCCGGCGGCGGTAACAACTGCAGGTGATAATGTGCAGGTGCTTGGAGCCATAATAGCGATGCAGACGCTTGGTCACCAATCAGAATAGATACCAGGGTTAGAATGTGAAGGTGATCCCGGGACATTCCAATGGTGACGAAACCCACACATCGCAAAGTGCGCCATGTGTGGGGCACCCGCTTTGTCTCGGACACCCGACACCCGCTTTAACTTCGTGCCCTGTTCCGGAGAATACTCGAAGAAACTGGGCTCTAGCTTCTCCAAATTCATTCCGCCACCACGTACCAACGGAAGCACCGCCCATTCCATTGTTCGCTCACCTGAAAAACCCACCCGGCCTTATCATGTGTAACTAGCGCACCGTCTTAGGCGATCGTCTTGGCGCACCGTCGCGCCACTGGAGCAGGGATGAGCGGCCGTTCGTTGTTCAATGCAGCGGAGGTCGAAACCCCCATGCAGGTGCTGGTGGTCGATGACTCGGCCGTCTATCGCAAATTAATTGGCGATCATCTGTGCAGCTGGAACTTCGGCGTGACCCTCGCCAAATGCGGCTCCGAAGCCTCCGAAATTCTCGCGGAGCCTGACGCTCCCAAACTCGTTCTGCTCGATTGGGTGCTTCCCGATCTCGATGGCACGGAGCTCTGCCGCCGCATACGCCAGGCCGGACCGTCCGCCCCGTACGTTTACGTCATCCTTCTTACCGGCAAAGAAGGCCAGAAGAACATGCTCGAAGCGATGCAAGCCGGAGCCGACGACTTCCTGGTCAAGCCCTTCGATGAACTCGAACTCAAAGCGCGCCTGCTGGTCGGCAAGCGCATCCTCACACTGCAGGACGAACTCGTCTCCGCGCGCGAAGCCATGCGCCACGCGGCCACTCACGACAGTCTTACCGGACTGCTCAATCGCGGCGAAATTCTCGCCATGCTCGCCCGCGAACTCGAGCGCGCCCGCCGCGAAAAAAAGCCGCTGGCCGTTATCCTCAGCGACATCGACCACTTCAAAAGCGTCAACGACAGCTTCGGACATCTTTTTGGCGACGAGGCTCTGCGCGAAATTGGACGCCGCCTGTGCGCCCAGCTACGCGTGTACGACGGCGTCGGCCGCTATGGCGGAGAAGAATTTTTGATGGTTCTTCCTAACTGCGATCTGCCGAACGCGCTGCTGCGCGCCGACGCACTGCGCGAACTTCTCGCCGCTAGTCCCGTGGTCTCGGCGGGCAAGGAGCGCCAGATCACCATGAGCATGGGCGTAGCAGTCTCTGCGTGCGAAGGAATAACGGAAGTTGAGACTCTGCTGAATCAGGCGGACGCGGGCCTCTACGCTGCCAAAGAAAACGGACGCAACCGGATCGAATATTTCACCCCGCCTAGGAAATCCGGTCCGAAATCGCGCCGACTCATCCGTAAAGAACGCGAATGAGTGGGGTACCCGGCTTTCGTAGAATCACGCGTGTTAGCCTCTTCTTGAATAAATAAAGTTAAATAGAAGAAGTTAAATAAAAGAAGTAACCGCGTGTTCTCCGACCTCCCAACCCGCATCAAGCAATGCGCCCGCGACGCTGGATTCGATCTGTGCGGCATCGCGCCGGTCCGCGAGTTTCGGGAATTGCGAGTCTTTCCTGGCTGGATCGCAAACGGCGAACACGGCGACATGAAATACATGGAAGCGCGCGATGAAACGGGCGAACTGAAACGCGCCTCGCTTGCCCGCGTCGCTCCCTGGGCCCGCAGCGTCATCGTCTGCGCCATCAACTACAACACGGCGCATCCTTACTCGACACAACCGCCGCAAAGCGAAGTTCCGCAAGATCGGGCTTCGCAAGATCAGGCTCGGCAAGAGCAAGCTCCGCAAGAGCAAGCACGGGGCTGGATCTCGCGCTACGCCTGGTCTCGCGACGATTACCACGACGCCGTTTTCCGCCGACTGCTGCGGGTCGAAAACAGTCTCCGCGGACTGATCGAATGCAACCACGAACCGGGGACAGGCGACCCGGAGCTTCGTCCGCACTTCCGTTCTTACGTCGACACAGGCCCGCTCATCGAGCGCGTCTACGCAAAGCACGCCGGGATCGGCTGGATCGGCAAGAACACATGCATCATCAACCAGAAGCTCGGCTCGTGGCTTTTTCTCGGCGTCATCCTCGCCTCGCTCGACCTCAGCGAAAATGGCATTGCCCCCGACCTGCCCGCTCCCGATCGCTGCGGAACATGCACACGCTGCATCGCCGCCTGCCCCACGCAGGCTATCACCGCGCCCGGTGAACTCGATGCGCGCCTTTGCATTTCTTATCTCACCATCGAGAAGCGGGGAGAAATTCCCGCCGATCTCCGGCCCGGCGTCGGCCGGCACGTCTTCGGATGCGACATCTGCCAGGACGTCTGCCCGTGGAATCGCAAGTCGCCCGTGACCTCCGCAAAAGAATTCGAGCCGCGGCCAGGGCTGGTCAATCCGTCTCTGGAATGGCTGGCCCAAATGCAGCCCGATGAATTTCGTGAAGTATTTCGGCGGTCGCCTATACGGCGCGCGAAACTCTCAGGCCTACGCCGAAATGCCGTGGTCGCCATGGGCAACAGCGGAAACAAAAAATTCGTCCCCACGCTGAAGGAATTAGTAAGCGATGCCGACCCGCAGGTATCCGCGCATGCTGCCTGGGCGATAGAGCAGCTGAGTAAAGCGTGTCTCTAAAATAGATTTTTGAAAAGCCCCGGGCATCAGCCGTTCCGTCTAGAACCGACGGATTTCGCGGCTGGCCAACTCAACGCGAGCTCTTCGAACATTTATGGAACTCCGCCCATTTACACTGACTCCGTTGATAACGTCGCCTTACACCTACCCGGAAATGGGAAGACCTCAGGGCGGAAGGCCTCAAGTGGAGGATATCGCGGTCACGCCTTGGGTTGGAGCTTGTTCTGCTCTGCAGTGAGGTAGAGAGTAAGTCGCTGCGTGCTGTTGGTTGGCGGGCACACTCAACCGGCGGCACCGATTGGTCTTTCAATTTTCGGCGCTTGAGTTCGCGGTGTCGCGCGTTGTAAAAGCGTCAGGCGGCTTTTTGGCGTTCGGCTACTTTTGCCAATGCAATTGACAGAGCGGCGCCGCCGAGGGTCTTGACCAAGGTGGTGTGCTGAGCATAAAAGGCGCTGGCTTTATCGACGATCGACGGGTCTGTTTTCTCCGCATGGGTAGCGATCTGCTGCACCAGCTCTGGAGAAATATTCTGAGCCTGTTGAGGAGTAACTTCTTTCGCTCCTCCGCCCAGCAAGCTTGCGAGCATTCCTCCGCCAGCTAACTGTGCCATCGCGCCCGGGCCGACGGACGCAATCAGCTGATTGATCATGCCGGCCTTCTGTTCGCCGCTGGACTGGCTAAACAGGCTGCTGACCATATTGCCGAAAGCAGGGGTCTTGTCGGAGCGGAAGGCAGCCGAAAGTCCCTCGGCAATGACGTTGGGCGAAGCTGTTTGTGCGACTTGATCGAAGTGTTCGGTGGAGTTGGCGATGTTTGGAGTTGAGCCGCCGGTGTATTGCTTTAAGACGTTGCTGACTTGATCGAGTAAGGTCATTGGAATCTCCTGAGGCAGGTTGGCTGCCGGTTAATTCATTGCTTAGGAGATCTGGCGCGGCCCTGGGTCGGTTCGTGTTAGCGCACCGGAGATCTCGTGTTCGAAAAATAAGGCGGCAGAGGAAACTGCCGCCCAAAGAGCGGTCTAGGCTGCGGGAATGATGAGTTGCTGTCCCACCTTGATTTTGTCGGGATACTTATTGGCATCTCCGTAGAAGCGCTTGCTGATCTTGGAGAGGTTATCGCCGGGCTGGACGGTATAGGTCTGGCTGCCTTGACGGAACTGAATGTCGTGTTTCAAGTCGGCGAAGTTGGGATCGACGGCTTTGATCGAATCCCAGATGCGGTTCTTGCTGGCTTCGGAAACTGCGGTGGCTTTGATGTAGAGCTGATTGCCGTCGAGATTGACGTTTTGGAGTTCGGCGCCTTCCTTTTGAATGGTGTCGAGCACGGGTTGGTATTTTTGCTTGAGTTGATCGAATAGATCGGGCATGTGACCTCCTTATGTTGCGAATGGACATGCAGCCTTGGGGGCTGAAGACGGAGTGGAAGAATTATTTCGTGACGTTAGCGCGTTTACTTCGGGAAAGTTTCTGAAGCTCTTGAATATAGGATCGGAGAGCACGGCGGTGGCTCTCGTAATTTTTGTCTCGCGGCGCCCACTGCACCATCTGACGTTCGAGCATCTGAAGGCTGGCCCTGGCTTCGACCACCAAACCAAGGTCGCAGTGCTGGTTTGAGTACTTCATTTCCACGGCTGGTAATGACCCCGATTCTGAAATTGTGTTCCGGAGCAAGGCGGGCGTCAAGGAGAAAGTAGGGGGGTGGGGGTGGTGAAGCCTGCGGCGTTTTAAGCTGCTAAGCTATGATTTCGCAGTGGAGGCATTCGTATGCGAAGGGCCGGGCTTGTCGCTCTCGCTATCGTTATTGCGGTAATTGCGTTCGGTGTCCTGTTTAGCTACGGGCGGCTGTTCGCCCACACGATTGAGTTGAAAGTGTATTTCCAAAATGCCCATGGGTTGCGCGCGGGAGCGCCGGTCAGATTGGCAGGAGTGGACGTCGGAACGATTAGAAGCGTGCGTGCGCGTCCTGAAATGCAGGCCGCTCCAGCTGAAGTTACGATGAGGTTGCGAACGCCTTACGAATTGAACATCCCGAATGACTCGACCGTATCGCTCGACACGGCAGGAGTGTTAGGCGAGACTTACGCTGAGATCAATATATTGGGAACGTCCGGCGCTCCGGTGAAGAACGGAGGGGTTTTGCAGGAAAAACCGACCAAATTCCTCAGCACGGAAGAGGTTATCGAAAAGGTTGGAGACATCGTTCGTCCTAAGCCATGCGGGCCAGAGGGCAAGGACATGGCGACGGTTGGAACCCCGGATGGCCAACAAAAAACCGGCGAGAGAAAAAGTGCAAAGTAGAGAAGCGTTCGAGGCGGTTGCAGGCAGAAAGTCAATAAGCCGTTATGGGATTTTTCACCAATCATCACCGCACAACGGTCGTTGCCGGGTGCACGAGGTAAGACCAAGCAACGATCACACAGACTCCCATGTGCTGCAAGCTGGGTGCGGAATCACATCACAGTGAACGGTGATGCCTGCCTCTTGCGGAGATTCGGCAAAGCAGTACACTTATCGGCGAATGATCGCCTCGCCTTTCCGAAGAGCAGTTCCCGCCCGTTGAGACGCAGCACCCCCTGAGGCGAAGCATCATCTACTGCAATCCCGCCCCGCTTCCCCCACGGGCACGCGGGTCGGCCTTGTGACCCTGTGCTTAAACTTTCAGTCCAACGCTTCATTGCAACTCATGAAAGGAGTTCACCATGTTTGCACGCATTCAGGAGTTCGTCCCGAAGCTGGAGAAGAAAGAGGAGTTCATCCGGGTCGTCAAGAACGAGGTGCTGCCGATTCTGAACAAGCAGCATGGCTTCCTGGAAATGCTGCCTCTCTTCCCCGAGATCAAAAACGAAAAGGTGATCACCATCAGCCTGTGGACCGAAAAGAAGGACGCGGAGCGTTACGAGCGGGAGTGGTTCCCGAAAGTCGAGGAAATCCTCAAGCCCTATCTGACCACCCCCGTCACCTTCAAGTACTACATGGTGGAGACCACACTGTGCGAGCACGTCGAGAAGGCCCTCGCCGCCTGACCGCGCGGTAGGTGTTTTCCTTGAGATCACCGGGCTGGAGCGACGCTCTGTGCTCCAGCTCGGCTCTTGGCGAGTCACTCCACATCAGAATCTGACACTTTTCAGACACAGGACGCGCTCATTGTTCGTCCTATATCTTCTGGGAACGCGTGTCGTGGCCAGAGCTGACGGATCTGGGGCCAGATATCATCTCCCTCGGCGGGGATTATGCTCTGTTCGTAGGCATATTCGGCATATTCCTCGCGGTCCTCTGGGCGGATATTTGTTGTGGACGACGATCCGGCGGAAACAGCCGGAAGACAGCCTCGCCGAACCGCAGATTTCTTTTGCGAATCGCTGGATCTATGTCGTCGGCGTTGGCGTCCTTTCGGTCACCTTAGCCATAGCCGCATGGAATCTCACGAAGATGGGAACGCCCGGATGGTGGGTCGCGGGAACGCTCCTTAATTTGATCCAGAAGAAAGATGATTTCGGTTTTGAACTATTGTTATTCGCGGTGGTCCCAATAATCGTAGACGCTGGCATATGCTTTGCGATTCTCTGGGGAGGGTACCTTCTGTCGATGAAGGTCGGACGGAAAACCACACAAAACACTCCTGCACCTTGGGGCTCTTGAGGCGATCAAGCGTTAGGCTCATGTTTGGAGCTGACTGGGGGATTTAGAAGGCGCCGCCGCCTCCTCCGCCGAAGCCGCCTCCGGAGAAGCCTCCGCCGAAACCTCCGCCGCCGCCGAAGCCGGATCCTCCGGAGCTGGCGCGAGGGGCGGAGATGAAAACCTGGTGCATGTCATTAGCCATGCTGTGCATGGCGCCGGTGAAGTAGAGCGGAGTGAATCCGGCGTAGCCAGCGGGGCCGACGTACCAACTGGGCGGATCTTTTACGATTCCATCGAAGGCTTGCGCCCAGTGGTGTTCGACGCCTAAGGCCATGGCGTAGGGAAGAAATTTTTCGAAGGTATCGGGCGGCATGCGTTTGATGCGGTCGGCGTCGACGCGGTTCATGAACTCCTGAAAACCGAGGACGGCGATGGTGGTGCGGGCGCCAGTCAAAGTTTTGGCGGACATTTTACGGGCGAAGAGCCACCAGATCAGCGCGGAGATGGCGGCGCAGATCATGAGCAGCGGGATGGAATCGAACAGGTTCATCCAACCCATGACTTGCACGGCGACCACGAGGATGGCGATGGCCACGCCGGCGGCGATGCTGTATCCGTTGGCGGATTCGGGATCGAGGGTGTAGATGCCTTTGCTTTTGAGGGCGGACATGATGTCTTCGCGGATGACGGGGATGGTGGTGTAGAAGCGATTTTTGAGGCTGGAGAGACGGGTTTGATCTCCGCCTAGAAAAATGTTTTCGAGCATGACGCGTTCATGGGGGACGAGATCGGGTCCCCATTGCTCGCGCGGCTTTACCAAGGTGAACACGTAATCGGTGTGAAGGACGAGGTAGTTGGCGAGTTTGTCTTCCGTCTTTTCGATTTTGAGGTAGCCGCGAACCGCCAGATCGACGATGGTGCTGGTGATGTCGCGGGGATGGATGGCGTCGTCGAGGAGGGTTCCGGCCTCGGCGGGAGACATGCCTTTGGGCGGCTCGTATTGGGGCGCGACGGAGATGCCGGGTTCAGGATCGCGTCCGACGGAATACCAGAGCGCGAACATGACGGCGAAAGTGAAGAAGGGCAGAAGGAGGATGGGATTGCTGCCGAGGAACCAGAAGAATTTTGTGAGCGCGGAGGGAGTGTTGATGACTCCCTGGGGAATGTAGATGTCGATGGTGAGACCGCCGCGCATGGGAAGCGGGCGAGTGGTTTCGGAGGAGACGTCGGCGCCTTTGACATCGGCGGTGGCTTCGCTTTCTTTCGATCCGTAGACGCCGGTGAAGGCCTGGGCGCGAAGACCTCCGGCAGCATTTTCGGGGAGGGTGACGAAGGCGGAGGCGTGGTCGATGGGAACGGGCCAGTCGTTGCCGGTGACGTTCCAGTAGAACTCGTCGTAGCTATCGAAGAAGCGGACGGCGTTGCGGACGGAATAATCGATGTTGACGACGCGGGTGGCGTCGTCGGCGTCGGGCATGTAGATTTTGAGATCGCGATAGGCTCCGGACTTGGTGGAGTCGTATTTGAGCCTGTTTCCATCTTCGTCGGTGACGCTGATGACGCGGAGAAAGAGGGTGTAGTTGGAGCCATGCGGTCCGGGATATTCGACAGGGATGGTGCGGTGAATGCCGTGCCATTGTCCGACGAAGACGACGGAGATTTTTTCGCTGACCAGGGCGGTGCCGTTGGGAGAGATGGAGATGGTGTCTTCGAAATTGGAGACGCGCCAGCTTCTGGACTGGGCTTGGGCGGAGGGGATCAGCAGGAAAAACAACGCCAAGACCAATGGCAACACCTTTACCACAGAGGTCACAGAGGACACTGAGGGATGCGGGGACACTGGGGGATGCAGGGACGCAGAGCGATGCGGCGGTTTGGTAGGGCTGGACGGGTTCCGGGGCATGTTTAGAATTTCACGGCCACGGGTTCGTGATCGGTGGCGGCGGCTTCGAAGAACTGTTTTTGCTGGAAGCCGAACATTCCGGCAAGGATGTTGGTCGGGAACGATTGAATCTTGGTGTTGAAGTCGCGAACGACGGCGTTGTAATAGCGGCGGGCGTTCTGGATGGCGTCTTCGATCTGGTTGAGGGAAGTCTGGAGCTGGGTGAACTCCTGCGAGGCCTGGAGCTGGGGATAATTTTCGGCGACGGCGAAGAGGCTTTTGAGAGCGCCGGTGAGCTGATTTTCGGCGGCGGCCTTGTCGGCGGGTCCGGTGGCTTGCATGGCCATGGAGCGGAATTTTGCGATGTCCTCGAAAGTGGTCTTTTCGTGGGTGGCGTAGCCTTTCACGGTTTCGACGAGGTTGGGAATGAGATCGTGGCGGCGCTTGAGTTGCACGTCGATATCGGACCAGGCGGATTCAGAGCGGACGCGCAACTGAACCAGGCTGTTGTACATGGCGACCAGGAAGACGCCTAAGAGAACGATGACGGCAAGAACGATCCAGGCCATGGAGATCTCCTCGAGAGTGATTTAAGGGGACGTTAGCAGCAAAGGATGTAAGAAAGCAAGGTTGGGAATGGAGATTGGTGAATGACGTGGAAGGGTTGAATTGTATTGGTTGGAGCTCGAGCTTGTGGACAGGGCGGAAAGGTTCCGCGTATCGGACACCGGAGCGGGGAATTTTGAGCGTAATCGGGATATTTCGACAACTGACCGACTAGGCTTCGGATTGTGTATTGCCTTACACCTTTGTGTGTGTACACCCACACCTGATAGCGACTCGACAATTGGTTAATCACTTAGTTTTCACTGAACTGGGATCGGTGTGCCAAATGCTGGACTCACTGTCATGCGAAATCTGAGTTTTCTGATTTCATCTCATAGCTTCACCACCGCTACCGTTGCGGTGCGGCGCTGGTCGCTGGTTGGGAAAACCTTCATCGCGATCGTTCTTGTGGTGCGATTTCCTGCGGCCGCTTCTGCTAAGACCCCAAAACAACCGGGCCCAGATTGTGACCAAGCGCAACAATCCACCGAGGAACTGACTCTGTCTATCGAATACCGAAATCGCCAATATGGTTTCTGCTTGGCCTTACCTGAGACGTGGAGGGGATATTCCGTCCTACAAAACGAATGGGCTGGTTCCTCGGAAACTTCAACCGATGACGTACCTGCAGCGCGAGGTCCAATCATCAGTATTCGGCACCCGCGTTGGACCGCCGAAGATCCCCACCAAGACATTCCCATCATGGTTTTCACACTGGCGCAGTGGCGCAGATTGGAGAATGGAGAGTTTTGGGTCAGTGCGGCTCCGATTGGCCCTGGCGAACTCGGCCGAAACTCCAAGTATGTATTCGCCATTCCTCCGCGCTTCGACTATTCGTTTCCAACAGGGTGGGAAGAAGTGTGGAAGATCGTGCAAAGTGATTTTCTGCATGCGCCCTGCAACGCACGTCCAAAGCGCCACTAACGGATTCAGCACTGCCTCATTGGCGAAACCAGGCATTTACACTCGTTGATGTCCAAGGACAGTACCATCGTCCTTCTGCGTGAGCCAGAGGCTCAGCGCACCCCTCGTTATGTTCTCTAGAGGTTTGCGCCCCATTCGGTTCACGTAATGTGAAAGACTCTGCTTTGCGTCTTCGACGGCAGCATTGAAGGCTTCAAGTTCCTCGTCTCGCAGCGGCCTCACGACATCTACATGCCAACGATCTGGGCTTTCGTAAACGACTGCCAATGTCACGGCAGCTTCGTCGGAAATCTCGCACTCGGTGCGACACTCGTCCACATTGCCCAGTATGGTTCTCGAAAACATCATCAATCGCCTCAGCAGAAGAATATGACAATTCTTGAAATCAGATGGGATGAGAAGGCCGGTCTCCGGACGGGATGCGGTACGCTCCCAAGTTATCGACGTGCTCAAGGCACAGATGAAAAGGAGACCGGCAATGAAGAAGGTTAGCACCGCAGTGGCAAAGCAGAGCAGGAAAATTTCGCAGCAGAAGTTAACCGTGGGATTGGATCTGGGCGATCGCTCCAGTTGGTACTGTCTACTAGACGAAGTGGGCGAAGTGTTACTGGAACAAAAACTGAGCACCACGCCGAAGGCGATGCGCGAAGTGTTTGGCGGAATGCCGCGCAGCCGAATCGCGCTGGAGACCGGGATGCATTCGCCCTGGGTGAGTCGCGTGCTGGCCGAGTTGGGACATGAAGTAATTGTGGCGCATGCGCGCAAGGTGCGGCTGATTGGAGAGAGTCGAAAGAAAGATGATCGTCTGGATGCGCAGACGCTGGCACGACTGGCCCGGATTGATCCGCAGTTGCTGTGTCCGGTGAAGCATCGCAGCGCGAAGGCGCAGGCGGATCTGACCCTGATCCGAGCGCGAGCCGGACTGGTGCGAGCGCGAACCGCGCTAGTGAACACGGCCCGCGGACTAGCCAAGAGCTACGGCGAACGACTGCGTGGCTGCAACGTGCGCAACCTGAATCCGGAGAAGGCGGAAGGGTTGAGTCCGGAACTGCAGGCCGCGCTGGAGCCGCTATTGACGGCGCTGGCGTCGCTGAGTGACCAGATCAGCGAGTACAACGAACGAATCGAGAAGCTGGCGCAACAGAGTTATCCGCAAGTGGCGCTGCTGAAGCAGATCAAAGGGGTGGGCACGCTGATTGCGCTGACGTTCCTGCTGACGCTGGAAGATCCGCATCGCTTCGGCAAGAGTCGTGACGTGGGCGGCTATCTGGGACTGCAGCCCGGACGAAGGAACTCGGGACAAAGCGAGCCGCAGATGCACATCAGTAAGGAAGGCGACCCGTATTTGCGAACGCTGTTGGTACAAGGGGCGCAGCACATTCTGGGACCATTCGGTGTGGACTGCGATCTGCGGCGTTGGGGTCTGAAACTGGCCGAGCGCGGCGGAAAGAGCGGCAAGAAGCGAGCGATCGTGGCCACGGCCAGAAAGCTGGCGGTGTTGCTGCATCACTTATGGGTGAGCGGAGAAGTGTACGAGCCGTTGCACAACAGTCACCGGGCAGCGATGCCGGCGGCAGCATAAAGTCAAAATCTTCTGTGGAAGGAAAAAACAAAAGCCCAAAGCCGAGTTCCGGTGACTGCGTCAATCGCCTGGCCCAGGTTCTATCGGTTGCGATGGAACTGCAGGTCGATAATCAGGTGGCAGCACCGGCTGAAACGAGAACGCCCAACTTGCACCGAGCGAACACAATCGCTCCTCGAGAGTGCGGATGGAAGGATGGCGTCAGTGGCAACTCGGCGGGAGAAAAAACCTTGTCCAACGAAAAACAAAACGAATCCTCTTGACTCCGACCGGCCTTCTCATGGAAGGCAATTTCACGTTTTGACCATGGTGAGGGCTATTGGGAGTAGAGTCGAGAACAGGCGCAGTGACTGTAGTCTCCCGGTGGTTAGTTGACTGGGCTTTCGCCGCGTCACCTCAGTCCGGTTTGGCTTGGTCCTGTCTCCTGTTCCCGCTCATCGAACCGGACTGGCAGTTTTCCCGCATCCGGCTCTCGGAAAAGACTCACGCTTTCGCCCACGGAAGGTTCGCGGTCCGGTGTGGCAACTGGACCAAGCCATACACAGAGTTCAGAGACGCCTCCGGAAAACGTTTGTATGCCGGTCGCGGCTCTTTGTGTTTGTCGCATAACCACCGACGCAACCTCCGGCGGGCGTGTAAGTCGACCGCACTGTAGGCTTTGCTGACCGCTCCTAGACAGAAGTAGTTGGCCCAACCGATCAACATCCGGTTGAGCTTCTCCACCATCGCCTTCGGATCCAGCCTGACGGTACCTCGCCCGGTCTCGTCGCTGATCGCGCGACAGATGCGCTGCACTCGTTGCTTCGAAGGTGTCGTGCCTAAATAGACTCGACCCCTCTTCATCGAGTAACACCGCCCGAACGTGTATCCCAGAAAATCAAACTTCTCTTCCGGCAGATAACAGACCCGCGTCTTAGTCTCGTGCACCGTCAATTTCAGCTTCGACATCATCGCCCGCATCTCAGTCAGTGCTTGCTCCGCCCCAACTCGACAGCAGATGACGAGGTCCAGGCGGTCTGCTCATGCGGCTGGCGCAGTCCGGTGCCCGGCGCCGGCAAGGCAACTGGCACGATGGACCCGCTGCAGCACGCGACCGAAGCTGCCTATCTGCACGAGTGGGAGATGTCCCTGCTCATCGCAGGGACGCCCGGCAAGCCGGTCTCGGCATACAGACAGCAATATCGAGGATGCTTATCACAGAGTGTGGTCAACCACCCGGTGTCAGCCACCCATGTAACCGCCCAATTGCTCGGCTGTCGGCTCGTTGCCGATCTTGAATCGGGCCGTCCAGATATGGACATTCTGCATGCCCGCGAGCTGGTTGCGGCGCAGAGTTCGCTGGCGTGCCCCCAGCGGGTCCGCCGGAGCTGGTTGCCGGTGGCCGGGCGGACCGCACTGCCGCAGCGGGGCGGTCTCCCTCTCCGCCCGGCGCGGTGGTTCTCTCTCGGGTCCGGTGGTGCGGCGTGGTGGTCTGGCGGTTTCAGCAGTTTCAGGTGAGAGTGACCGGGTCGCCGCGGCGGATGCTTCCGCCTGTGAGCACCGAGGCGTACACGCCGACGCTCACCGCGTTGTGCTGAGCGGCCGTCCGCAGGATTCCGGAGTCCTTGGGCAGGTCCCCCTGCGGCAGGGTGATCATGACGCAGCGGGGGCAGGGTTGAGTGATGGCCAGGCGGACGTTGCCGCCGATCGCCACGGTGTGCCCGATCCAGTCGTTCTCAGCGAAGCCCTGGTCGTCCGAGCCGGTCGACACGACGATGTTGGGGCGGAAGCGCCGCGCCTCGAAGCGCCCCTGGCCCGCCATGTCCGGCCAGTATTCCTCGGCCGTGGCGCCCGGGGACCCCTCACCGGGCTGGGCTTCCTCCAGGGCCACGTCCCGGCCGAACGCCCGCGAGAGAACCCGCTCCAGATCACCGTGCCCGGTGGTCACCGCGGTCCCGTCAGGAAGGGTGATCCGGACCGGGGGAGCCACGCCGGCCGGCGCTAAAGGTCAGCGCGCGTCGTGCAAGCGGATCGCCAAATGAGACGCGGAGATCGTGCCTCTGACCGACCTGCTCGGCCGGTGACCGGGCTGCACCGGGCCCGTTCGCCTAAGACCGGGAATGTCACCTCGATAGTGAGCACACGGGCGTCGTCCCCGACATGGCGGACGGGATCGGAGCAGCGGTAACGCGGTCACACCGGCGGCTACCGGCCGCGCAGACCGATTGGGTTGCCGTCGGCGTCGGCGAGCACGCATACCCGCACCTCGGGTGCGACTTCACGCGGCGTGCTGCGTTCGGTCGCCCCAGCCGCGAGCAGGGTTGCCCGGGTCGCGTCGAGATCCTCCACGTCGGCGTTGACCACCGGTCCGCCGGCCACGTCACCCGGAGCCAGGGCCACCTCGAAGCCGTCGACGTTGTACCCGACATAGTAGGGCTGGTCGGTGTGCGGCGCGCCGAGCAGCGCGGTGTAGATGGCCTTGGCGGCGTTCAGGTCGGACACCGGGATCACCATGCTGCGGATCGTGGGACTCATGGTCGTCTCCTCAAGGTTGCGAAGCTGTGAAGGGTGCTGTCATGGCGATGAAGTCTAGGTTCGGCTCGTGACCGATGCTTCTCGATTCCTGATCGGTCTGGTCACCCATCTCGCCACGCGCGACGGCATCTCCGCCGTCGCGCTCGCGGTCCATGTCCGATAGGTGCTGCGGCGCACCGACCAGAGTGGACCGACCTGCTCACGGTGGAGCACTTTATGGGCCTGCCCCGGTTCTGGTCACGCCACCCCGGCCGCCGCGCGCTGGCCGCAAGCGTCCGCAGACGCTCCCGGTCATGACCGAGACGTTGATCGGATACGCGCGCTGCTCCACCGAGGCCCAGCTACCTCACCGCCCAGCGTGACCGGCTGCGCGAGCTCGGCGTCGCCGAGGACCGGATCTACCTCGACCACGGGCTCAC
>CAVUUK010000010.1:0-10579 GCA_963744625.1 uncultured Acidobacteriaceae bacterium | reverse complement strand
GAGACCCCTCAACCGATCGCAAGCGTCAGGCCGCCAGAGAGCGAACGGCCTGGAACGGAGGTTGCGCCAACCAGCAATTTGGAGCAGAGCAGGCCAACCGGCAACGCGGATCGGGCGCCAGCCGCCAATTCGGAACTGGTTGAGCGATCCGTTAAACCTCAGAACGGCTTGGCGCCGAACGCGCCGGTACCGAACACGGCCTTGCCGAACTCGACGGCCCCGAATGTCTCTAGGCAAGAGAACCAGACCGCAGGCGTACCTTCGCAGACAGCCGGTGCCGCTCCTTCTGTTGTAGGGGGGCCGATTGGCTCGGTTCAGACTGCCGATTCGACGCTGGCGCAGAGCACCGCCAGTACGACGGCGACATCCAATTTGCCGTTGAATGGGCGGAATTTCGCGCAACTTCAACAACTGCCGCCCGCCGGCACACAAGGCGCGGCGACACAAAACACCTTGGCCAAGAAAAAAGAACTGCCCGCGTTGCAGATTCAGACCGCGAGCGCACAAAACGAGACGCTTGCGGGAATACTCCGGCCGCGTCACGGACCGAACCGGCGCGGTCATCGCGGGGGTGACGGTAACTGTGCGCGATGCGGCCGGCAAGACGCGACAAACGACAACCGGCGCCGATGGCAGCTTCCATCTGACACAACTGCCGTCTGGACAGTACCGGTTGACAGCGACGGCAATTGGCTTCAAGACGGAAAATGAGTCGATCGAGTTGAAACCGAGCGAAATAGCCATGCTGCAGCCGGTGCTGGACGTGGGATCGGTCTCAGAGGTGGTTGAGGTGGAGGCGGGCGCAACATCGATCCAAACTGAATCGGCCAACGTGAGCAATCAGGTGGTGGCGGAAACGCGCGGCGCGCGCCGGGGAAGAGCGGCACCATCCGACCGGCCGATTTTGGCGACTGTGTCGCAGGGCAAGCGTGTTCTTTCTCTTGATGACGCGGGCAATCTCTTTCTGAGCCGCGATGAGGGCAAGAGATGGAAGAAGATCAAACCGCAATGGGCCGGCAAGGTGGTGCGCGTCGAGTCGACGACGGCAGCCAGCGGTGAAGCTTTGGCAAATGCCAAGGACAAGATAGGTAGTGCGAGCGAGGGGGCTGTCTTCCAGCTAACCACAGACGCCGGCATCACTTGGAGCAGTAAGGACGGACTCCACTGGCATCAACGGTAACTATCAGCAAGATAGTAGTTTCCGATAGCAGCTTTCGATAGTAAGTACCAATACTAACTTCCCACGAATTCCCCAAAAAATTGTCTGCAAGACTTCCAACCGGGCGCGAACTCCGATTGAACGACAAAGCGCGGCGCGGCGGATGGCCGCTTGCCGCGAGGGGACGCGCCATGTCTCGTGTGTTTCAAGCTCTCTCAGGATTGGCACTGCTACTTGCGGTGACCTTTGGCAACGTGGAGTCGAGAACAATCTCCGCCGTCTATTTTCGCGATGCTCTTGCTTTTTCCGTGCCCTACGAAGCCGCGCACAGCGGCGAGGCGGAGCTGAAACTGGAGTTGCTGAGCCCCGAGGATCACGTCCTTGGCGAAGTGAACCGCCATAAGCGCGTAACCGAAGGAAGCGCGGTCTGGAATGCGAGAATGGTTCTCGGCGAGCGGATGACGTTGGATGAACTGGTGTGGCAGCGTGTGCGTTTTACGCTGCGCTATGAAAACCAGACGTCGCCTGATCTCGAGGAGATACGCTCGCTGTTGGAGATTCTCGAACGGCCCGTGCTGCGCGTTCTGGGGCAGCGATCGTATATCGCGGGAGCGCCTGCAGCCATGCGGGTAATCGTCACCGGTTCCAGCCCCGGCGAGACGGCGCTGATAGTCAAGCGGGGAACGGTGAGAATTGAACTGCTCGATTCCGATCACGTGCCCAAGCTGCTGTTTGCTGGAGAGCTCGACCGCCGGGGATCCGTCGCGGCGGATTTTCGGTTCCCCGAAGGGTTGACGGGCAGTTTTCCTGTGCGCTTCTCGGCCGATACGCCGCTGGGCCACGTGGAAACCACGGAGACAGTGCAACTGGAAGACAAAGTCTCTGTGCTGCTAACGAGCGAGAAGCCTATCTATCAGCCTTCGCAGACCATTCATTTGCGCGCATTGGCATTGGACCGCGCCGATCGACATGCCGCGGCCGGCCGCGCACTGACCTTCGAAGTAGAAGATCCGCGCGGGAACAAGGTATTCCGCAAAAGCACCGCGACGGACAATTTCGGCGTGGCATCGGCGGAATTTATGCTGGCCGACGAAGTGAATCTGGGAACGTATCACGTTCGCGCCAAGATAGGCGAGGCGAGCGCCACCGAATTGGCAGTGAATGTGGAGCGCTATGTATTGCCGAAGTACCGCGTGGCGATCGAGTTCGATTCGAAAAATGGCAAGCCGAAGCGCGATTACCGGCCTGGCGATCACGTCACCGGCGCCGTGAAAGCGAATTACTTTTTTGGCAAGCCTGTGGACAATGCATCGGTCACGATGAAGGCGTCAGGGATGGATGCGGAGCTTTTCGAAGCGGCATCGGCCAAGGGACGCACGGATCGCGACGGTGCCTATCGCTTCGATCTGGTGTTGCCGCAATTTTTTGCCGGCAACGGAAAGCGCCATGGCGCGGCGCCGGTGGTGGTGGAAGCCACGGTGAAGGATGCAGCCGAGCACTCGGAGACGCGCGGCGAGCCGATCACCGTAAGCGAAACATCGTTGCTGATTACGGCTGTTCCTGAAGGTGGCAAGCTGGTGCGGGGCTTGGAGAATGAAGTGTTCGTTCTGGCATCGTATCCGGACGGAACGCCGGCCAAAGCGGACCTGGTAGTGCGCACGGCCACTGCCCAGGATCGAGTGCAGACGGACGAGGCCGGAATTGCCACAGTTCGGATTCTGGGCAATGACGCCAACAGCGTTTTGCGCATCGATGCTGACGATCACAAAGGCAATCGCGCCTCGGATAGCGTGACGCTAGAGACGCGTGCCGGAGAAGATCAGGTGCTGGTGCGCACATCGCACTCTGTAGCCAGGCCCGGTGATCGCATGGAGATCATGGTGCTGTCGACGCGGCAACGCGGAGCGGCTTACATCGACCTGGTGCGCGATGGGCAGACGATTCTGACGCGCGATGTTGATCTCGAGAACGGACGCGCGGAGATGAGCGTGGTCGTCGGTCCGGAGATGAGCGGGACACTGACGATCGACGCCTACGTGATTGGGCGCAGCGGCCACGAGGTCGAGGACCAAAGGCTGGTCTTTGTGCAGCCTGCCGAGGAGTTGCATATCGAAACCGTGGCCGACGCCAGGAGTTACTTGCCCGGCGGCGAAGCAAAAGTGCATTTCCACGTAACTAATCAAGAAGGTGAAGGCGTCAGCGCCGCGCTGGGACTAGAGGTTGTGGATCAGGCGGTCTTCGCGCTCGCCGAGAAACAGCCGGGTTTCGCCAAGGTCTTCTTCTATCTGGAACAGGAAGTGATGAAGCCGCACTACGAAATTCACTCGATCTCTTCGACGCAGGTTATCGAGCCAGCGGAAGACGAGTCTGACGAGTCGCACGATCGCGCCGCGCGGGCGCTGTTTGCCGCTGCGGAATCGGTTGCGGCGCATACGCTCGAAAGCGAGGCCGGGCGCGCGCTGCCGGAGACGGAAAAAGCCGATGCCATGGCGCGGTATCAGGATGCGCTTCTGGACTACGTCCGCGGGCTTGCGGCGAAGATGACCGACCTGCACAGTGAGCAGAGTGTCTTGCCGGCATTCAAGGAACTGAAAGACGCAAGCGGCCACTCGCCACGCGATGCATGGGGTACCGATCTCCGTATCGATGCTGCGCCGTGGCGGAATGGAAACTACCGCTCGTATCGGGTGACGAGCGCGGGTCCCGACCGCACGTTTGGCACGGCGGACGATCTTACATTGTGGCTGGAGCCTAAAACCGCATGGGTGTCGAGCCAGCCACAATGGAATGCCTGGAGGTCGGCAGAAAATACGATCACGATGCGGATGGAGCATGGGGTCGGCCCCGAGAATGGTCTTGCCGAAATCGACGGCACGGTCACGGATGTGAGCGGCGCAGTGGTTTCGGGCGCGCGAGTTCAGATTCAGCGCATGGAGGATAAGAGCAGCCGAAATACCGTTGCGGATGCGGCAGGAAAGTTTTTTTTCGCGGCATTGCCTCCGGGACGCTACCGGGTGCAAGTCGAGTCGGCTGGATTCAGAACCAGCGTTCGAGTGATCTCCCTCGCGGCCCGCGACCGCGGTGTTCTCTCCGCGACATTGCAGATCGGCGCCGTCAATGAAATGGTGGAAGTTGAAGCGGGGATGGCCCAATTGGCGACGATGGATGGAGCAATCGCCGGGGCTACCCCTCAGGCATTGCCGATGAACGGGCAAAATTTTACTGAACTGGCGCAGTTCCAGGGCGCCAAGAAAACCAGGGAACAGGCAAGGGCGAAAGACGGGCTGGGCGCGACGGGCGCTGCGGCCGCGCCGGGCGGTCACGTGCGCAGTTACTTCCCCGAGGCTCTCTACATCAATCCCGAGATACTCACCAATGGCGAAGGCAAGGCGAGCATCACGATCCCGCTGGCCGATTCGATTACGACCTGGCGCATGGCGATGCTGGCCTCCACGCAAACGGGCGCGCTGGGAACCGGAACTTCGGAACTGAAGGTCTTCCAGGATTTCTTTGTCGACCTCGATCTTCCCGTGACCCTGACGCAGGGAGATATGGTCTCGATCCCGGTGGCTGTCTACAACTACGCAGGCCATTCCGGCGACGTGGATTTGAAACTGGAACCCGGGGATTGGTTCTCGCTGGAAGGAGCGGGCGAGCGGAGCGTCTCGGTCGGCGCCGGGCAGGTAGGCGCGGCGCAATTCACCATCGCGGCGAAGAAGATCGGCAAGTTCAAACTCACGCTCAGCGGCCGCATGAACGGCGGCTCGCAGCGCGAAGACACTGTGGTGCGCGAGATTGAGGTTGTGCCCAATGGAGAGGCCAAGGAGATCGTCTTCAGCGGACGGCTGGATTCGTCGGTGCGTCACACCGTGAGCTTCCCGGAAACTTCCATCCCGGATGCAAGCAAGATTTTCGTCCGGCTCTACCCCGGCCCATTGAGCCAGGTGATCGAGGGGATGGACGGTATTCTGCGGATGCCTTTTGGCTGCTTTGAGCAGACCTCGTCGGCCACTTATCCCAACGTACTGGCGCTCGATTACATGAAACGTACAAAGAAGCTGACGCCGGAGATTCATGCGAAGGCGGAAGGCTTCGTCGCAACCGGCTACCAGCGGCTCCTGACCTTCGAGGTTCCGGGAGGCGGATTCTCGTGGTTCGGCAATGCTCCGGCCAATAAAATTCTGACCGCATACGGGCTGATGGAATTCCACGACATGGCGAAGGTTTACGACGTGGACCCACGGGTGATCGCTCGCACGAGCGACTGGCTGGTGCGGCAGCAGCAGCCCGACGGGAGCTGGAAGATACGCAGTTCATCAACGAAGGAGCGACGAACCGCTTCAACGCTGATGTCGTGCGCATCACAGCGTACATCGCGTGGGCGCTCGAATCGGCTGATTACAAAGGCGCGGCGATCGACAGAGCCACGCGTTTTGTCGAGAAACATCTCGACGGCAGGATGGACGCGTACACCCTCGCCGTGGTTGCGAACTTCGCGGTAGAAAACGGCAAGGACTCGGAGTTCGCGCGGCGGGCCTTGGAAACGTTAAGGGACGCGGCATCGGAAAAGGGCGACTTCGTGTGGTGGTCGGCGGACGAAACCAGTGTCTACGCGACTGGCGACAGCGCGGCCGTCGAGACGACAGGACTCGCAGCGCAGGCGTTTCTCAGGGCCGGAGGATACACCGATGTCGTCCGCAAGTCGCTTTCGTGGATCGCTTCAAAAAAGAGTGGCGACGGCAATTGGGGGACGACGCAGGCAACGATCATGGCCTTGCGTGCACTTTTGCTGGCCTCCGAACAAAGCGGGAGCGATGCACGCGGAACGTGCGAAGTTCTGCTCGATGGGAAGAAAGTTACGAGCCTAGAAATCAATAAGGAGAACAACGATCTGTTCCACCAGTTTGTCCTGTCGCAAACGGACGCGGATCGCGACAACGAAATTGAGATTCGTTTTTCCGGAAAGGGCGGACTGGCCTATCAGATCGCCGGACGCTACTTTGTTCCGTGGCAGCATGTCGCAACGCATGAGCCGTTGGCAATCGAAGTGAAGTACGATCGCACGCGCCTTGCCCAGGATGAGATAGTGACGGGGACGGCGAAAATCCGCAACAATCTGGATAAGACTGCAAAAATGGTGATGGTAGATCTGGGGATTCCTCCCGGATTCGAATTGCTGAGCGAAGACTTGCAGAAGATGGTGGAGAAAACCGCGGGCACAAAAAGCGGGCGGCTGGAAAAATTCAGTATGACGGCAACGCAGGCGATCTTATATTTCGATTCGATTGCGCCGCGCGATTCGTTCGAAGTGCGGTACCGGCTGCGAGCGAAGTACCCAATCCACGCGCAGGCGTTTGCCTCGCGCGTGTACGAGTACTACGATCCGAACATCAATGCGACAGCAAAACCTGTACGCTTTGAAGTGAGCGGACGCTGATCAAGCCGCAGCCGAGAATGCAGGTTGCAGGATTTTGCCGGCGGAGTCGAACATAGCAAATTCTGACTCCGCCATGAATGCGGACAGTCTGACTGCATCACCTGATCCTCGATTTCGTCTTTGGCATTTGTGAACCGAATTGTGGTTGGTCCCCAAATTGGCGATAAACGGTCCCAGGAACTAACCGGATTGGTACCGATAAGTCTTAGTGCAAGTCGGCTTCTCGGCAGCAATCACAGCTGACGAGATGCGCGTTTATCGTTACCTATGTGGTGAAACTTCCCAGAACCTTCTGGCCAACGTCACCCGCCTGAAGCCGTGAAAATGTAAACTCCCGGTCCGGCCGTGCCGCGTAGTCATCAATAGCAAAGAGGCAATCGATGCTCTTCGTTTGGGGGTGCGAACAGACTTTGGTTTACAGCGAAACCGCCAAGGTAGTCCAGATTCATCAGACAGAGTTCGTTTTTAGCCGGGATCAAGGATGAAGCCACGTTATACCATGGGGTGTGGACCTACCGGTAAATCCGCCGATCCTGCCGATGCTCGCGAAACGAGTAGATGAATTGCCCGCCAAGGACGATTGGATTTTCGAGCCCAAGTGGGATGGTTTTCGCGCGCTGGTGTTTCGCGATGGAGATGAGATTTTCATCCAAAGCCGCGACGAAAAACCACTCAATCGTTACTTTCCTGAGTTGCTGGAACCCCTGAGCGCTGCGCTGCCCGCACGTTGTGTGCTCGATGGAGAAATGGTAATCGTCAATAATGATGGGCTTGATTTCGATGCACTGCAATTACGTCTGCATCCCGCCGCGTCGCGCGTAAAGCTGTTATCAGGGCAGAACCCAGCATCATTTGTATTCTTCGATCTGCTCTGCCTTGGAGATCGCGATCTCCGCGGTGAGGCGTTTCAAAAGCGACGCCGCCAATTGGAGTCGCTGCTTGATTTAGCGGCACCGCCGATTCATCTCACACCCGCAACCACCGATCGGAGCATTGCCGCCGATTGGTTCCGCCGTTTTGAAGGCGCTGGCCTGGATGGTGTGATGGCCAAAGATCCTGCAGGAACTTACGCGCCGAACAAGAGAGTGATGCTCAAAGTGAAACACGAACGCGACTGCGATTGCGTTGTTGCTGGATTCCGCTGGCATAAGAAAGGCGAGCACACAATGGTTGGCTCGCTCCTACTCGGTTTGTTCGACGATGCTGGCGCTTTGCAACACGTCGGAGTCACTGCGAGTTTCAGTACAGCAAAACGAAAAGAACTGGTGGAGTTTCTCCAGCCTTATCGTAAAGATGCGCTGATGAACCATCCGTGGGAGGCTTGGGCTGACCACGCGACCGAGAATGATGAAGGTGTCAAGCGAATGCCCGGCGGACAGAGTCGTTGGAGCCAAGGCAAAGATTTGTCTTGGGAACCATTGCGGCCTGAATTAGTTGTAGAAGTTGCTTACGACCACATGCAGGGAGATCGCTTCCGGCATACGGCGCAATTCCGCAGGTGGCGAACGGACAAAAAGCCCAGCGATTGTACCTACGCCCAGCTTGAAGTTGTTCCCCCGCAGGAACTGGCGGCACTTTTTCCACAGGGACGATGAGATCTATGTCGTAAATGCGACGATATGTGCGCCCCGGGGGGTTAAAACCCATCAACTGCTAGTTCTTTAGCAACAGCATTATTCCTCGCCCTTTTTCTTCCAACGCTTCCGCCAAGCGCGTGTGGGATCATCGTCTGGCTCTGGAGTTTCCTGCGGCGGCCGTTGTTCTTCGGGGACATGACCTAGGTTGATGCGGACACGTGTCCATGTAGATGAGCGGCCTCGCATGGAATCGACCAGCACATCGTCTACGGCGAGCAAACTTGCGACATCCGAATGGTTGTCCTTCCATCGCTCAAAACCTGCCAGCGCAGCCGCTTTATCAGGCGAATTCGCGACCGTAATCAGCGGCATCTTCACGCGTGGCTTCTTTATTGCTGTTTTCTTCGCGGCAGATTTCGCGCGGGAAGGCATTACGCGCGCAGCCTCGCCTTCCATCTTGCGGAAGTGCGGAGGCCATGGCGCATCGGCGAGACCGGCCCCTTCATCTTTGTCAGTCAGTTCCAGCAATTTTTCCAACGAGCCAGGGGATGCATCCATCTCGTCATGCGGATCGCCGATTTTCGCGAAGCGCTCAGAAACTGAGTAGATAGTAAAGTCCGCCGGATCGCAATCGGGCACTTCGTGCCAATAAAGAGGAGTCGAAACGCGAGCATCTGGCAGCGGTCGCACTGAATAGGCGGAGCAGGTCGTGCGATCCTTCGCGTTCTGGTTGTAGTCAAGGAAGACGCCATGACGCTCTTCCTTCCACCACTTCGAACTGGCCAGTGTTGGGGCGCGGCGCTCAACCGCTCGCGATAAGGCAACAGCCGCACGGCGGACTTGCGTGAACGTCCAACGCGGTTCGATACGTACATTAACGTGCATGCCGCGCGAGCCGCTGGTTTTCGGCCAGCCTCGAAGACCAACTTCATCAAGAAAGCCCTGAACTTCAAGTGCGACGCGGCGAACATCATCCCAACTGACGCCGGGAATCGGATCCAGATCGATGCGTAACTCATCGGGATGATCGAGATCGCCGGAGCGCACCGGATGCGGGTGCAGTTCGATGCAGCCAAGGTTCACGATCCAGGCAAGTCCGGGCGTGTCATCGACCACGATTTCTTCGGCAGTTCGACCGGAAGGGAACGACAACGTGACCGTACGCAACCAGGATGGCCGTTTCTCGGGCGCCCGCTTCTGATAAAACGCCTCCGCCTCGGCACCGTTCACGAAACGTTTTAGAACCACCGGTCGATCTTGAATTCCCGCCAGCGCACCTGGAGCAACGGAAAGATAATACTGAATAAGTTCGAGCTTGGTGACTTTTATCCGCGAAGAAAAGTATAACTTCTCAGGGTTCGTGATCTGGACTTCCCGCCCGCCAATCAACAGAACCTTGCTGGCCGATTCCTTTGCCACAGCAACAAGCCTACCACCGATAATCATTATCTTAGGCGACGCCAATCTCTGGCGATGAATCAATCATCATTCGGTCTCACAATCGACGAATATCTTCGCGAGGCGCCTGATGCCGGTTGAAGGGCACGATCCTGCAATCGGGCGGCATCGATATGGCGACTCGCCTCAGCTTTCGTACCGTCGGCAAGCCGGAAATTATCTAGAAGCGGCCTTCGAGGAACTTGGCCAGATTGGTAACGGGAAGTCTTAGTGCTGTATCTGAGGCGCCCTCCACAGCCCCTCAACTCCCAACACTCTGCTCGTGGGCGCTTCAGATACAGCACTAAGACTTGTGGCCCGGAACAACTTCAACTAGCCAGTTTCTTACCGGAGGGATTTCGGAAGGAACTCCCGGAGCCTGCAGGTAGTTGAGGTGGGAATGCCTAGGGCGTCGCTGACGCTGTCGTAGGCTCGCAGATACACCTCCTCGTATTCTCACGCGGCGCCACAGTCGCTCGACGAACACGTTGTCTCGCCAGGCGCCTTTGCCGTCCATGCTGATTGTAATGCCGTTGCTGGCGAGCACGCCTGTGAAGGCCGTGCCCGTGAACTGCGAGCCCTGGTCGGTGTTGAAGACGTCCGGCTTGCCGTAACGAGCCAACGCATCCTCCAGCGTTTCTACGCAAAACGCTGCCTCCATCGTGATCGACAGCCGCCACGACAGCACGCGGCGGCTGAACCAGTCGAGCACCACGGCCAGATAGACAAAGCCGCGCGCCATCGGGTGATATGTAGGTGATGTCCATCGCCCACACCTGGTTCGGCCGCGTGATCGCCATCCCGCGCAGCAGATACGGGTACATCCTGTGGCCGGGCTCCCGGCTTGGTCGTGCGCGGACGGCGATAAAGCGCCTCAATCCCCGTCCGCCGCGGATCCACGTCTTCACATGACGGCGTCCGATTCTGCACCCCTCGGCCACCAGCAGGCCGCGCAACATCCGCGAGCCG
>CAVUUK010000009.1:0-1020945 GCA_963744625.1 uncultured Acidobacteriaceae bacterium | reverse complement strand
CTTTTTCTGCCTTGCCTCTGTGTGGAGCGGGCGCCCCCGCCCGCTGCCGCTCATCTTGATCTTGACATTGACTTACTCCACCCACAACCACCGATACTCTTCCGCCCGCCTCACCAAACCAGCCCGCACCGGATTCTGTCGAATGTACTCGACCTTCTGCGCAAAGCTTTCCTCCGACCGCAGCACATGATCAAACGATTCCTCCTGCCACACCGGTCCAGATCGTCCCAGCGCCCGATTCAAGCTGTGCGCGGACGCGCCTTTGATCGCCTGCAAAATCTCAACCAAGCTATAAAGATTCCCGTCCAATCGCGAAACGGCGTCAGCAGAAGATGCACATGATCCGGCATGACTACGGCCGCATGAATCGCCGCTTTCGTTCCCTGATCATGCAGACAGTTCCGCAGCACAATACCCCGGACTGATTCCGGCAGGGGATCGAGACAGCCCGCGCAAAACGTGACGAACACCGCCCGATCGTCCTTCTGAAAGTGCGGAAGCCGCCGTCGATCGCGTACTTCCCCTTCAACAACGCTTGAGTCATTGAACGCCATCCATGAACGTGTGAAGCGGGCGCCCTCGCCCGCTGCCTTTGACTTTGGTGAGAATGCCCGAAGAGATCGAATCGGTCAGTGACCCATACACAATCAAAGTGTGACGTTTTCAAAAGCGCAGAGCACCTGCGGACGAATCTTCGCTGCCAGCCTTTTCGCGGGCGCGGGCGCCCACCCGACCAATCACACTCCCCAGTGTCCCTAATCACAGACTTCTCTCTCTCCGCTCTGCGAAAATAACAATCGACTTGTGCCATGGTCGAAGTGTGCTCGTCCCAGGACGGCGCCACCAATCCCGATCCTAGCCCCACCGGGCCCGGGCTCTTTGACAACCCGAACCGAGGCCTCAAGAACGTCAAGCCCCAGTCAAGAATCCAGCGAAAGCTCACGATCTCCTAACTCCTTACTCCGGAATACTTTACGAATAACCCCTTTAGCCCCAAAGACCTGGAAGGATTTTTCCGCTAAAGCCGTGATTCTAAAACACCGGTATTGAAAAACAATCCGGGAAGCCGCACATAGTGACCAAAAAGTTAACATAAGCACCCGCAAGCTAAGCCCTTATTTTTGAATACTTTACCTGTAAGTCATGATTCTTGAATACTTTGCGAAGTACCCCTCTAAGTCCATGACTCTAAACAGCTAAAATAGGGGGTAGGTAGGGGGGCTACTTGGCCAAGACCAAAACCAAAGTGGCGGACGGCTCCGCCCGCCACTCGTGGAAGCTAGGCTGCTGCCTGATGTTGATACGCTGGGACGAAAAACTCAGCCACAAAAGTTTCGTAACTGGTTGGAGTTGTGTTGCTGGCAGTGCGCGGTTCGAGTGGGCGCATGTGCCCGGAGTTTACTGCGCCAGCCATTTCAAGGAGCTGTCCGACGAAATTTTCCGACATTCCCATCTGCACCATCGCAGTTCGAACTTGATTATCAAGTGCCTGTATATAGCCGAGGCCGGGTTTGCCGATGGCTTGCCCGATGATCTTCGCGACCTCGGCGTAGCTGATATCGCACTGTCCGTGCAGTTCTTGCGTCTGCTTCCCGCGGAAGGCAAGCCCAAGAAGAGCCTGGCCGGCGATGTTCCCGATGTCCTGTGCGGCAATCATCGGAAGCTTCAAGTCCCCGCGGATCGGCCCGACGACGTTACCCGTCATGCGAATAGCCCCTACTTGCGGCAGGGTGTTTTCCATGAAGTAGCCGGCGCGCAGATGAAGCACGTTTGCGCCGGTGATCTGGTTCAGCTTTTGTTCGAGACTGTGAAGACCGACAACCGGGCCGGTGCCGCTGGTTTTGTCGGCTCCGATGCTGCTGAGCGAGACGATATTTTTGACTCCGGCGTTTTTGGCTGCAGTCGCGATCGCGTCGCTGACCTGTTCCTGATACGCACGGACATCATTGCTGGTGAGGTTGGGCGGGATCATGACGTAAGCCGATTCGGCGTGCTGGAAAGCCTTGCTCAATGCGGAAACGTCGGTGACATCGCCAACCGATATTTCCGCGCCCTCTGCCGCGAGAGGCTGCAGATGAGCGGCGTTTCTGCCAAAGACGCGAACTTTCTGGCCGCCAGCCAGAAGAGTCTTTGCCACGATATGTCCGGTGTGACCACTTGCTCCAAGAACTACGTACATATTGACCTCCATGCCCACATTGGATGCCAGCCATTTCGATTTCGGTTCGAACAGAAGGGCAAGGGCCAGGGCAAGGACAAAAGGGCAAAGCGAAAGGCGAACTACACGTGACGGCCGGGAGACGACAGCGTGTTTCAAAAATGGAACTTCCCAAAGAGTCCGGCTTCGGCCAAGCGGTTCTGGGCCTCAAAACACCGGAGAGTCAGTTCCTGGCCGAATCGGCTGCACTCTCAAAATGAATTCTTGAAACGCTCGCTCGGAGAAGAACCCGATCAGGAACGTAAAATATTTGCAGGGGAAATGCACCAGCTGAGAACATAGCCCGACTGAGTAACTTAGAAACGAGTAACTTAGGAACTATCACGGAGGTAACCTCGCCCTACAAATCTTATGCAACTAATCTTTACGGTGGGGGTTTCTATCCACATGAACAACATAGTCACCAAGTCGCTGTTACTCCTGGCAGTCGGGGGATTGATGGTTGCTGTTCCCGCTTCTGCTCAAACCTCAACCACCTCCGGCGCTGGCCCTGGCGTTGTCGATCCCGGCCATCCGCGCGTCAATCAGGTTAACGGACGCGAGGAAAATCAGCAGCAACGCATAGGCAACGGCGTTAGCAGCGGAAGATTGAATTCGCGGCAGACCGCCAACCTCGAGCGGCGCGAAACCAGCGTGCAGAACCGTGAACAGAGAGACATGGCGAAGAACAACGGCCATCTGACCAAGGCCGAGCAGAAAGGCATCAATCGCCAGCAGAACCGCATCAGCAAGAGCATCTACAAAGATAAGCACTAGAAAGATAAGCACCAGAAGATAAGCACTAACCGGAAGATCCGGCGACGGCACCAGATTGAAACCAGGGACAGCCGCATCCCCACCGCGGCTTTTCTTTCTTGTTGTGCTGTTCGCCTTCGCCGGGCGTTTCACTCCGAATTGGCTGAGTTGCTGAGAACGCCCGCCTCAGCACCTATTTTTTCAGTGAGCGGATATATTTCACAACGTTGCGAATTTGTTCGTTAGAAAGCTTGCGATCGTACGAAGGCATCTTGTCTTTTCCTTGGCTGACGATGTTGAAGAGTTCTTCGTCCGACTGCTTCTGCACCTCCGACGAACCCAGGGAACGAATCTTGAGGTTCTTACCGATCATCGTGTTGCCCTCGCCATGCGGACCGTGGCAGGGCGAACACTTCGCTTTGTAAGTTTCGGCTCCGCTCTCGCCGAAGGCGCAGGCGCAAATCAACAATGCGAGCACGATCACGCCAGTCCCGCACGCAGCCGACGACTTTAGGAAAGTTATGGCACCGTTAAAGCGATGTTCCTTTGCGAAGCCTGAGTTTCCTCCGGCCAGTAAAGCTCCGCCCGTTCCAAGCATTGCGATTCGCCCCTTCAAAGTTTGTTGTTCTGACCCCGCGCATGATCTCACAACCTGATTCTACCAATTCAACTTCAGTGCAAACTGAAATTGGCGCGGATCGTACGCGGCAGTCGCCTGACCGGCGTTGGTGAAGAGCGGACTCACCGCGGATACGTTGTAGACGTTGGCAATATTGAACGTGTCCTCAATCAGATCCATGCTATAGCGTTCTCCAAAGTAAACGCGGCGGGCGACGCGCAAGTCATTGAAGACGGTCCACGGCATCACGCCAGTATTGCGGCCGAGGTTGCCGTCGAGATAGAGGAGTGCATTCGGCGAAGCCAGTTGTTCCGGAGTCACGTCGGCAAAGCATGGCTCCTGGAAGAATCCCGTCGGCGAGAACTTGGAAGCGATAGTCGGATAGTCGCACGCGTTGGTGGGCGTTCCCGAGGGCACAACATTGGGCCGCCCCGTAAGCGAAGATAACTGAAGGTTGTCGCCATTGCCGGTGATGATGTTGAAAGGCCTGCCCGAGTCGAATTCGATCAGCGGCGCGAGCGTCCAATTGCTGAAGAACTTGCTGGCAAAACCACTGCCGCTCAGTTTGCCCGACTGATAAACGCCACTGAAAACGAATCGATGGCGTTGGTCGAAAGTCGAAGTAGAGCGATCGAGGCTCGGATAATAGCTATCCTGCGGCGTGAGCGTGGATTCGAGGTCAGTGGAATCGTCGATCGCGTGCGACCACGTGTAAGAGGCGAGAAACTCGTAGTGACTGCTGAAGCGCTTGCGGAGATTCGCAGTCAGACCGTGATAGACCGAACTCCCATTGGAATAGTTGGCGTCCATGTCGCCGAAGGGAATGCAATTGGTGTAATCGAAGTCAGGAGGGGTTGGATTGCATTTGGTGTTGAAGCCCGGCAAGGTGGCGAGAAGAGCCTGCCCCTGCGCCACGCAGCCGGCCTGGCCGCCAAGTTGGAAGGCTGCGGCGATGGAAGGGTTCAAGCCGCCGGGGCGGAAGTAGTTCATCAACGCAGGATCTACATAGGGAAGAGGCGCATTCAATGGATTGCAGCCGCTGACCGTGAAGGGGCTCGAAGGAACCGGAAGACCTAAGTATTTCGCATCGTAGTAGGCTGCGTCATAGTTAGCGGTCATCAGATCGCCGCGAATGGTATTACCGTTAATCGGCCGGTTGATGTGACGGCCTCCATTGAAGTTGTAAGCGACGCTCAGCGCGTAGCCGTCGCCGAGGTCGCGCTCGATGGTAAAGTTCACCTGTTGCGAGTAGGCATAAACAAAGTTCTTCGCCTGCGGATAACCAAAGGGCTGGAAGGCGAGCGGCAAGAATGTTCCTTGCGCGAGGTTGAGGTAGTTCTGGTTCAGGAAAACCGATTGAGGAGTATTCAAAGCCTGGAACTGCTGCTGGTTGGGTAGATAGAAGAGATTGGTATTGGCTTGAGGGAACACCGACGGAGTGCAGTTCGGCTGATTCAGTGAGCCCTGGAATATCGGAATCGCGTTCAGGTTCGCGGGATTTCCCGCCCCACTGCATGGGCTCGTGCCAGCAAATGCCAACTGGCCGCTGGTCGATCCATCAGAGGCGTCACCCAGGAAATACAGGCCGAGCAAGGGATGGTCATAGAACATCCCGAACGAAGCGCGGACTACGGTCTTGCCGTCGCCTTTGGGGTCCCATCCGACGCCGATGCGAGGCTGAATATTATTTGTGTCGGTCTTGATGCCCTTTTGTAATCCCAGAAAGTTGTAGGCAGGAACAGCGAGTCCCTGCAGCGGCTTGAGCTGAGGAGGAAATTCCACGTCATAACGCACGCCATAGTTCAAGGTGAGATTGGGGCGTGCGCGCCATGAATCTTGCCAGAAAACGCCAAGCGGTTTATTGGAGAACGAGTCGCTCGGGCTGCCGAGGCCCTGGATGAAGTCCCCGGGAACGCCAAAACCGTAAGACTGGACGGCTGAAAGACCAGGAATACTCACAGAGGGAATTGCTGTCTGTAGCAACGAGTAGGTCGCAGTGGGAAGCGAGTCCACGGCCGATAGTGAGCCAAAATCATACACGCCGCCGTAGTTGACGGTGAATGTTGCCTTCAAGGGAAGATAGTTGAACTCGCCGCCGAACTTGGTGTTGTGCCGTCCAATCGTCCACGAGAAATTGTCAATGAACTGATATCTCTGTTCCGTGCGCTGAATATAGGAATAAGGTTCGCGCCCGAAATAAGCGAAGCCGGGAATGTTCACTGCGGGGTCGGAGCCGCCCGGAATTGCCGTGTTGTAGAAATACGACAATCCGCGTCGAGCATACTGGAAACGGAATTCGTTCACTTTGCTGGCGCCGATGGTCCATGTATCCTGCGCAACGCCGGCTACGTCACGGTAGGTCTGTTGAGAAGTACGCGAGTAAGCATTTTGGCCAAAGGGTTGGTCCTGGCCGCTGACCTCGATGCCGGTCACGGTGCTGGGGCTGACGTTGGCGCGCAGCATAAGACGATTGCTGCTGCTCACATTGTGGTCGATGCGAAGCGAGTAAAGGCTCGTACCTTCGAAGACAGGGAAGTTGCCTTCCTGTGAAGCAAGCGTCTGGTAGGACGCAGGCACGAAGCACGTTCCGGGCGTCTGGCAGGTCGAGATGAAGCCGGGAAGTCCACCGAGATTCGTGGGCCACGCGCCATTCACCGCCATACCCGAAGATGCTCCGGCGATGGCAGCATACTGGCCGACTGCCGCGGCCACACTGCCTGTTGGATCGCCGGCCTCAGCCTCAAGGACCAAGGGGTCTGTCAGATAGCCGATTTGCTCTGGGGTTAATTGGAGGACCCCGAGCGGAAGGCCGACTTGTGAAGTGTCGAACGGCGTGAGGCCGAAATTACCTTGGCCGATGCTGGAGAATCCGGTCTCGTGCCGCCTGGTAACTTCGTAAGAAAAGTAATAGTAAGTCTTGTCTTTCTTGATCGGGCCGCCAAAGGCGACCCCGGCTTGAACGCGCGTATAGGCCGGATTGGGAGTCTTGCTGAACGGGTTAACCGCCTGGAAATTGCGATTGCGCAGGTATCCGTAGACGTCGCCGTGAAAATCGTTCGATCCGGAGCGGGTAATGATGTTGACCACACCACCCGAGGCACGGCCATATTCGGCAGCGTAACTGTTGGTGATGATCTGGAATTCCTGCACCGCCTCTTGCGAGACGGTAGAGCGAACTCCATTGACCGAGTTGTCGGTAGCGTCGGCGCCATCGACGTTGACGAGGTTCGAGCGCGCGCGCTGCCCGCTTATATTGAGACCAGACGTGGGAGCAGCACCGGTGTTCGGCGCGTTATCGCGCAAGACTTGTGAATCAGTAAGTGTGAAATTGATGTAGTTGCGCCCGTTAATCGGCAGGTTGTCGATGCGTCGCTGGCCGATGGTGTCTGTCGTTGAACTGCGCGAGGTTTCTACCATCTCCGCTTGCGAGGTGACTTCGACGATTTCCTTTCCGCCCGCGACGGCGAGCGCAATGGGCAACTCGGCCATCTGCCCGACGGTAATGGCAATGCTTGTAGCCTCGGCTTCGGCGAAGCCGGGCGCCTTGACCTCAACCGAATAAACGCCGGGGGGCAACTGACGCACGCTGTAGCCGCCCTGTCCGTCGCTGCTGCCGATGCGTTCCAGGCCTTTGGCAGCATCGCGCACCGTCACGGTGGCGTTGGTCACAGCGTCGCCCTTGGGATCTTTCACGCTGACGTGTAGGTCGCCCGTAGCAGCGGCTTGGCCGAAGGCGAATTGATAAATTAGCAAGAAAACGAGCGCGAGACAGAGACGCAGTGTCGCTTTCATAAAGCTCCTGGGTTCTTCCGCTACCTTGGGCAAGCGGAAGGCGGTATCAAGCTATGCGGTTTTTCACCGGCTAATTGAACTTCGAGCACGTTGTAAGGATGGAATACCGATGATATGTATATCAGAGAAGGGTGTTTAGGCAAGCGATAAGGTAGATTACCCGCGAGCACTGAAGAACACGTCGGGACTGTCTTTGTCGGTCATGTTCGGGGGTGTTCCCCAATACCCTGCGAGTCTTCTTCGCGGATTGCGTTTGCGGATGAGTTTCTTTAGATTTCTATAGCGGTAATACTGCTGCGCCAGAAATTCCTTGTGAATTCCCAAACCTTCAACGGACATTCGATGACCGGCGAGTTAGTGCGAGTGATGGCGTGTCCGCCGGTCAATGCTGGATGGGATGATGTTCAGAGAGTCGGGGCTTGGCGCGAGCTGGGATTTCGGCGCGCTCCCGATTTTTCCGAGGCGCAGAAGCAGCACGAGATTCTATGCCGGTTGCTCCGCGAGAGTGGCGCCGAAGTCGTGTGTCTACCGGGGTCGGAATCGCTTACGCTGGATGCTGTGTATGCCCATGACGCATCCCTGGCCACGGACTTCGGGCTCGTGTTAATGAATCCCGGCAAGAAGAATCGAGTAGCTGAAGCGCGGGCGCACGCGAACTTTTGCGAAGGATTGGGTATACCTGTGTTTGGGGAGATTGTTTCGCCAGGGACTTCCGAATCGGGGGATATAGTCTGGCTTGATCCGCAGACGCTGCTCGTTGGGCACGGCTATCGCACGAACCGGACAGGAATTGAGCAGATGCGAAGGCTGTTTTCGTCAGGAAGTTCTTCAAAGAATATTGAAGTGATATCGGCTCCGTTGCCTTATGGGCCGGGGCCTTCGGCTTGCCTGCACCTGATGTCGCTGATGAGCATGCTCGACGAGCATACGATTCTGGTCGATTTGCCGTGGCTGGCCGTGGAGACGGTTGAGCTTCTGAAGTCGCGCGGTTTCCGACTGATTGACATTGAATATAGTGAACGCGACTCGCTCGCCTGCAACGTGCTCTCGCTCGGAAAGAGGCGGCTGATTGCGATCGAAGAAAACGCCAGGACAAATCAGCGCCTGCGCGACGCTGGGTTCGATGTGCAAACATTTCCCGGATCGGAGATCTGCATCAACGGCGCAGGTGGGCCGACCTGCCTGACGCGGCCGTTGCTCCGAAAGTGAGTCTCGACAAACTCATTGAATCCGCATCACGGGCAACGGTGAGTCCCATCACGGCAAACCCATACATAGGATGGTATTTTGTGCCCCTGAGGGAGGAGCATGACCATGAAACGATTGGCAGTCATAGCTTTGATGGTATCGATTGTCGTCGGGCCCTGTTTTGCAAAGACGCACAAGGAAAACTATTCAGTCTCCTGCGCAGTGTTGTGGCCCGCGGTAAAGGATGCTCTTCGCAATTCGGGAAAATATGGAATCTTGGGGATCGACAACGAAATGACGGCCTCGTTTGTGATTGGTGGATCACTTGGAGGAAAACGCATCAACTCCGTCGTACTGAACGGGAAGGGCGATACCTGTGAAATGCAGGTCCAGACTGCCTACAGTGGGCTCACTCACAATGACGAAGGTGATTTCAAGAAGCGCGTGGATGAATCGCTTGCCAAGCTACAGCCATCGACGCCGGCACAAACCGGCACGCCAGCAAAGCCTGAAGGTGTGGCGAAGTGACCGTCTTCGATGCCGTACCGTCCATCTGATCGTAGTCGCGTCTGGTCATAGGCCCCCATTCGACCCGTCTTGATAGAATGAACAGGAAATGCTTTTGCCCTTCGTCCGCGAGCTCTTCGCGGAGGTGGAACTGTTACCTGGCTTCACGCGTGCCTCCTCCCACCTGCGGGAGAGCGCGGGGCGGATCAGTGTCACTGGACTGTCCCCGGCAGCCAAAGCTCTGATCATTGTTTTGTTGCGGCGCGCGGTTGAGCGTCCGTTTGTGCTGGTGGTAGCCGACAACCGCGCTGCCGAAGAATTACTGCCGGTATTGCGCGCATTCTGCGAGCTGACGGGCGCGGCAGATCCGGATTCGGTAGTCAGCCTGCCGGCTCGCGACGTGCTTCCTTTTCAGAATCTGTCGCCACATCCGGAGATTCAGGAAGAGCGTGCCACGACGTTATGGAAGATCGCCACGGGTCGGGCGGCGATCGTCGTTGCTCCCGTGAGCTCCACCACGATTCTTCTGCGGTCCCCTGAATATTACGCCGACCTGGCGCGCGTTCTGCGCCGCGGGGAAACTTTCGATCTTGAAAAACTTCTCGAGCACTTGAACACCGTTGGGTACAGCTCGACCGATGTGGTGGAAATGCCGGGCCAGTACGCGGCTCGCGGCGGCATTCTGGATGTGTACTCTCCGGAAAACGATCGCCCGGTACGCGTCGAGTTTTTCGGGGACGAAATTGAGTCGATGCGAAAGTTCGATCCCGCGAGCCAGCGATCTTCGAACCCAGTCGATGAAGTGCTGCTATTGCCGTTGACGGAAACGCCGGTTACGACTGAATTGCTCGGTGCCATCAATGCCCGGCTCTCTGGGAAGCGCATTTCCGGTTCGGCCGAAGTGGTAGAGCAGGCGATGCGGGATTCGGGCGCGGGAGTTTTTCCGGGCTGGGAATTCTATGCTCCGGTGGCGGGAGCGGACCGTACCGTCTTTGGGTTGCTTCCCGAAGCGCGAGTCATTCTTGACGAACCGGAGGCGCTGGGGTTGGAGCTCGAAAAAATCTGGGCGCGCATTGAAGAGGCGCACGAACGCAGTGGGGTGGGAAATCTTGTTCGTCCGGCAGATCTTTATCTGACACCGGAAAATTGGCGCGAAAAAACGTCAACGCTTCCAGGTGCGGATTTCGAATATCTGTCGCTGGCGCGCGAAGGAAAAACAGAAGCCGCGTTTCTTTCGCAGCCGGTGACGCGCTTCCACGGGGCAGTACCGGCGATGATCGAAGAGGTTCAGAAGATGGTCGGCGGCGGAACGCAGGTGGTTCTCGCGGTCCCGAACACGGGAGAAGTCGAACGCCTCGCCGACATGTTCACCGAATACAACGCCTCTTATCGTCTAGGGAGCCGCACGCGCAGCGGTGAAAGCTACGCCGACGAAACTTCGTATTTTGCCGGCGACGTTCTTACAACCACGTTGCTGAAGGCCTATCTTCCCGAGGGATTCATCCTGCCAGAAGCGCATCTCGCGATTTTTGGAGCGCGCGATTTATTTGACGAATCGGATCTGGTCGCGGCTCGGCCGCAGCGGCAGAAATCGAAGGTTTCGGCGTTTCTTTCTGACTTCCGCGATCTGCAGGTCGGAGATTACGTCGTTCATGTTGAGCACGGCATCGGTCAATATCAAGGCCTGAAAGAAATTAACCAGGGTGACGGCGCCGCAGAGTTCATGGTGCTTGAGTATGCCGAGGGGGCGCGGTTGTATGTCCCGCTCACGCGCCTCGATCTGGTCCAGAAATATCGCTCGGCCGAGGGAACGAAACCGGTTCTGAATCACCTTGGCACGCAGGCTTGGGGAAAAACAAAAGCACGCGTTCGCAAGGCAACGAAGGATATGACCGACGAGTTGGTCAAGCTTTATGCGCAGCGACAAGCGGCACGGGGCCACGTCTTTCCCCCGGATACGGAGTGGATGAAGGAATTTGAAGATTCGTTCGAATACAACGAGACTGAAGATCAGGCGCAGGCGATTGCTGATGTGAAGCGTGACATGGAGTCGCAGCTTCCGATGGATCGGCTGCTGTGCGGCGATGTCGGCTATGGCAAGACCGAAGTTGCGATGCGCGCGGCCTTCATGGCTTTGAGCGACAACAAGCAAGTTGCGGTGCTTGCGCCCACAACTGTGCTTGCGTTCCAGCACTACGAAACTTTCAAGCAGCGCTTTGCGCCGTTTCCGCTGACGGTTGAGATGATTAGCCGCTTCCGGACTCCGAAGCAGGTCAAGGAAGTTTTGCACAGAGTGGAAGCGGGCAAGGTCGACATTCTGATCGGAACCCATCGGCTGCTCTCGAAGGACGTCAAATTCGCTGACCTGGGGCTGCTGGTGGTTGACGAGGAGCAACGTTTCGGCGTGCGTGCCAAAGAACGCATCAAGCAGATGCGTACCGAAGTCGATGTGCTCACCATGTCCGCGACGCCCATTCCACGAACTCTCCATATGTCGCTGGTCGGATTGCGAGATATGAGCGTGATTGAAACACCTCCGAAAGATCGCATGGCAATTCAGACAGTCGTTGCAAACTGGGATGAAAAGCTCATTCAGTCGGCGATCGAACAGGAACTGGACCGCGCCGGCCAGGTTTATTTCGTACACAATCGCATCGAGACGATCTGGGAGATTGCGGCTAAGATTCAAGCCATGGTTCCGAATGCACGCATTGCCGTGGGGCACGGGCAGATGGGCGAAGGGGAACTGGAAAAAGTGATGCTGAAGTTCATGCATCACGAAGCCGACATCCTGGTTTCGACCACGATTATTGAGAATGGTCTGGACATTCCACTCTGCAACACGATTCTTATCAATCGCGCCGACAGGCTCGGTTTATCGGAGCTTTATCAGTTGCGCGGACGGGTTGGGCGTTCCAACCGGCGCGCCTATGCGTATCTGCTGTTGCCTGCTGAAATTGAGTTGACACCCATTGCGCGAAGGCGGCTAGCCGCGTTGAAGGAGTTCTCTGATCTCGGCGCAGGCTTTAAAATTGCCGCGCTTGATCTGGAACTGCGCGGCGCGGGAAATCTTCTGGGCGGCGAGCAAAGCGGCCACATCGAGGCGGTTGGATTCGAACTCTATACCCAGATGCTCGAGCGCGCCGTTCGCGAAATGAAGGGCGAGGCTGGCGTTGAGGTCACGGAGATACAACTTAATCTTGGACTAAACATCCGCATTCCGTCCGATTACATCAAAGAGGAGAACCAGCGCCTCCGCATGTACAAGCGTGTTGCAGGCGTAGAGACTGAATCGCAATTGAAGGATGTGCGTTCGGAACTAACGGATCGTTACGGCGAGCCGCCGGCCGCAGTCCGAAACCTACTCGATTATGCGGCGCTGAAGTTGCAAGCGATGCGGGTTGGTGCCAATGCGATCGAGCGCAAACGGGAGTTTGTAAATATCAAGTTCAGTCCGAATGCAGCGATTGATCCCGGAAAGCTGGCGCGGTTCGTGGCGTCTCAGCGTGGGACGCAGTTCACTCCCGATGGGACGTTGAAGTTCTCGATCAAGATCGACAGTGCCGGAGGCATACTGCAAACGCTGCGCGATCTGCTGGAAGAACTGGAAGCACGCGAAGAGGCGGTGCGTTAGCTGAGGTCAATCTTTACGGCAGCAGTTACAATGTTCCGCGGGGAATCCAATGGAAGAACGTCGAGTGCATGGCGATCGCCGCAAGAACCGGAAGGTGCGCAAGGCGATTTTTCCGGCTGCCGGATTAGGCACCCGCTTTCTTCCCGCTACCAAAGCTCAGCCGAAAGAGATGCTGCCGCTGGTCGACAAGCCCATTATTCAATATGGCGTCGAAGAAGCGGTCGCGGCGGGATGCGACCAGATCATCATCATTACCGGGCGCGGCAAGAGCGCGATCGAAGATCATTTCGACGTCAGTTACGAACTGGAGAAGATGCTCGAGGAAAAAGGCAAGTGCGACTTGCTCAAGATCGTGCGCCAGATTTCGGACATGATCTATGTTTCCTACGTGCGGCAGAAAGAAGCGCTGGGCCTCGGACACGCGGTGCTGACCGCGCGCGAATTGATTGGCGAAGAACCATTTGCAGCGTTGCTTGCCGACGACGTGATCGATGCAAAAGTGCCGGTGCTAAAGCAATTAATGAGTGTGTTTGAAGAAAAACAATGTTCCGTGATTGCGACGCAGGTTGTCGAGGGGCCGGCAATTTCCTCGTACGGCGTGATCAAAGCCCAGGAAGTCGCGGGCTCAGGCGGGAAGCTTTTCGAAGTGCTCGATCTGGTGGAAAAGCCGAAACTCGCGGACGCGCCTTCGAATCTGGCCGTGATCGGACGCTACATTCTCACTCCTACGGTCTTCGAAACGCTCTCCGACATCGAGCCCGGCGCAGGCGGCGAGTTGCAACTTACCGACGGGCTACGCGGATTGTTGCAGCGCGAAAAGCTGTACGCGTACGTCTACGAAGGCCGGCGCCACGATACTGGCGACAAACTCGGCTTCCTCAAAGCTACGGTTGAGTTTGCGCTGAAGCGCGACGATCTGGGCGGTGACTTCCGCGAATATCTGAAAAGTCTGAAGCTGTAATCGCCCTTCAGTCTCGGCTCTTAGTTTTTCACTCTTCCATTGCCGAATGCAGCTTCTTCGATTTCTCTTCGACGCCACGCGCCAGTTTTTCCTTGTGAGTCACTAGCTTTTTGGCGATCGATTCGTCGGCCACGCCCATGATCTGTGCCGCGAGGATTCCCGCGTTCGTCGCACCAGGCTTGCCGATGGCGACCGTCGCGACTGGAATTCCCGCCGGCATTTGGACGGTTGCGAGAAGCGAATCCATGCCCTGCAGTGACGTCGAAGGGATCGGCACTCCGATGACGGGCAGAATGGTGTGGGCGGCAATTACGCCTGCAAGATGCGCCGCTCCTCCCGCGCCGGCGATGATCACACGAATGCCGCGCTGCGCGGCCTTGCGCGCGTACTCGGCGGTGCGATCGGGCGAACGGTGGGCAGAAGTTACATCGATTTCGTAAGCGATTCCGAAATCATCAAGAGCTTTTCCGGCCTCGCGCATGATCTCCAGATCAGAATCACTTCCCATTACGATTGAAACCTGTGGCTTGCTCATAGTTGGTTCGTTGTCTAGTCCTTTTGAAGTTGAGTCCCACTTTTTCGGTTCTGCACTATGTCTTCTTGAGCGCCCTGCTTGCGATATCTTTGCGATAGTGGGCGCCTTCAAACCCAATTTTTCCGCATGCCTCGTAAGCGCGCTGCACTGCGGTTTGCAATTCCGCAGCTCGTGCCGTCACCCCGAGCACGCGGCCGCCGGAAGTGTAGAAAGCTTCATCACGCCTTGACGTTCCAGCGTGGAAGACTTTTACGCCGTCCAACTTCGCCGCATCTTCGAGGCCTGAAATTTTCTTGCCCGCTTCGTAGCTTCCCGGATAACCGCCCGAAGCCATCACCACACACACCGCCGCATCGTTTGACCATTTGAAATCGCCATCGCTGGTACGTCCATCGATCGATGCCTCCATCGCTTCGACGAGGTCGCTCTCGAGGCGCATCAGAATGGGCTGAGTTTCCGGATCGCCGAAACGGCAATTGAATTCGAGGACCATGGGACCCCGCGCCGTCATCATCAGGCCGCAGTAGAGTATGCCCTTATACTCGGCGCCTTCCGCTTTCATGCCTGCAACCACTGGGTGCGCGATGTGGGCGACGAGCCAGTCGCGCATCTGATCGTCGATGATGGTTGGCGCGGTATAGGCTCCCATGCCTCCGGTGTTGGGGCCAGTGTCGCCGTCGCCTGCTCGCTTGTGATCTTGAGCGGCAACCAGCGGCGCAACTCGCTCACCGTCGCTCACCACCAGAAATGAAAGTTCGTCGCCTTGCAGAAACTCCTCCAACACGACGCGCGCCCCAGCCTCGCCCAGCATTTTGCCGCTTAACATCTCATTGGCGACGGTCGACGCTTCATCTTTGGTCTTAGCAATGACCACGCCCTTGCCGGCTGCGAGCCCGTCGGCTTTCACCACGATCGGCGCGTGAAAATGCGGCAGGGCATCGCGCACCTGCTCCGGGGAATCGCAGATCGCGTAATGTGCCGTCGGAATGCGATGGCGTTGAAGAAATTCCTTGGCGAAACTCTTGCTCGTTTCTAGCTGTGCGGCAGCCTGGGTTGGTCCGAATGTGCGCCAGCCTCGCCGTGTGAATTCGTCGACCAAGCCAAGCATGAGTGGCAATTCCGGGCCCACAACCGTCAAGTCCGGCTTGATCTGGTTGGCGAGAGCAACCATCGAGTCGAGACTCTTTATATCAACCGCGAGGCACTCCGCCTCTTCGGCAATCCCACCATTGCCCGGCGCGCAGTAGATTTTTGTGACTCGCGTAGACTGGCGGAGCTTCCAAACCAGCGCGTGTTCGCGTCCGCCGCCACCGATGACCAGAATCTTCATAGTCGAAACATTTGTCGGACATTCAAGGGTAGGGTCGAGAACAGATCATGTCAATCGCCTGGGGCCAGCGGCTCAAAGACAAGTTCAGCCGGCACCTGATTAACCGCGCTTAACGCGTCGCCGTATAATACGCTTCACGTGATTACGGTTTCCAAAGAGGACTACCTAAAAGCGATTCTCGAAGCCGAAAGTGAAGGTGAAAGTGTAATTTCCGCGACCCTTGCGCACTGGCTTAAAGTTTCGCCTCCCGCAGTGACGATGGCAGTGCGACGGCTGAAAAAAGACGGCCTCGTGCGGGTAAATACCGACGGGCGCGTCCGGCTGACTGCTGCCGGAAAGAAGATTGCGCGTAAGCTCACGGTTCGCCATCATCTGATCGAACGCATGCTCGCCGAAATCTTTGGGATGGAATGGTACAAAGTCCACGACGAAGCGGAGCGCCTGGAGCACGCTGTCTCGCCTGACTTCGAAGCCAGATTGCTGGCCAAACTGGGGCGCGGGGTCGCGTGTCCACACGGCAATCTTACCGAACTGGAGAGCCCAGCGAGCCGCCGGCGCCGGGGACTTTTGCTGCTGTCTCAAGCTGAACCCGGGAAGAATTTTCAGGTGAGCGGCATCTACGAGCGCGATCGGCACCTGCTGGAGTTTCTGGAACAACGTGGTATACGGCCCGGGGCGAAAGTTCACGTTCTGCACCGCAATTATGACCAGACACTAACCTTGACCACCGGTGCGGGCCGGGTCTCGCTGGGGCTGTCGGCGGCGGAAAAAGTCTGGGTGAAAACGGCGGATGGAAAAGCCGTGGCCCCGGACTAGAAGTTCGGTCATCCGCAGGTTGTGCGATGGCATCTAAAGTCCCGAACTTCGAATGCAAGCGCTGGATTTATAAATCCTCTCCTATGCTGAGACGACAGAGATACTTGCCTTAGGTCTTTCATCTGTAATTAACCGTAGTTTATATGCTGTTGTATACTTACGCTAACCTACTGTGAGCGGCTGGCCGCTTTGCTTCGAGCGGCATCGATGGGATGACGGGCCTGTGAAACTGAATTATTGAAATGAACGAACCGAAAACAGCATCGGAGCCCCGAGGAGAAGCCATTTCCCTCTCCAGGACGCCTTACGATCAGCGAACGACTGGCAACGATGTCGTCATTACGCACGAGGACATCGATCGCGCACACGATCGCGAACGCGTTTCGGAAACGCGGGCCCGGCACGGATTCCAGCCACGGTTGCGGCTGTTCTGGCTGCTGATTGGTCCGGGCATTCTGGTGATGCTCGGAGAGAACGATGGGCCGAGCATGCTGTCGTATGCGGCGACCGGGGCTCGGTTTGGCATCGGTTTTTTCGTGCCGTTCGTGGTGCTCACTTTCCTCATGGCCTGCGTGGTGCAGGAGATGACGGTGCGCTTAGGCGCGGCCACGCATCGCGGCCACGCGGAATTGATCTTCGACCGTTTCGGCCCGTTCTGGGGCTGGTTTTCGATGATCGACCTGATGGTCGGAAATTTCCTGACTCTGGTCACGGAGTTTATCGCCATCCGCGCCGGGCTTGGATTCTTTGGAGTGCGGCCGGTTGTTGCGGTCGTCAGCGCTTTGCTGGTTCTCTCCGTCGCGCTCATGACCCATCGCTACTGGACGTGGGAGCGGATCATTTTAGGAGCCGCGATGTTTAACCTCGCCTTTGTGCCAGTAGCGCTGCTCACGCATCCACATTGGAGCGCGGTGGGCCGCGCGCTAGTGACCTGGCGCCCATTGCCCGGCGGCCTTACACAGGAGACGGTTCTGATTCTGCTCGCAAACATCGGGGCGACGGTCACACCCTGGATGCTGTTCTTTCAGCAGAGCGCAATTGCCGATAAGGGGCTGACGACGCGCGACATCCGTTTCGGACGCGTGGATACCGTGCTGGGAGCGGCTTTGGCGACCATTGCAGCGTTGGGGGCAATGCTGGCAACGGCGCCATTATTTGTGCATCACATGGCGGCCGCGAATTTCGAAGCCGGTCAATTCGCCGAGGCCCTCCAACCGTTCGTCGGATACTGGGGGGCGGCGCTTTTCGCACTGGGTATGTTTGAGGCAGGGATGGTCGCCGCCATTACCATCTCAACCTCATCGGCCTATGCATTCGGAGAAGTCGCGCGGCGTCCGCACAGCTTGAATCTTCCATTCAAGCAGGGCAAATCCTTCTATCTGGTTCTGCTGGCCGAGGCGATAGCGGCTGCCGGAATCGTATTGATCCCGGGGATTCCGCTCGTGTATATCGTGCTGCTGGTGAACGTGATCGCGGTATTAGCCATGCCTCCGGCATTGTTGTTCCTCTATATGCTGGTGAATGACCGCGAAATCATGGGCGAGCTGATCAGCCCGCTGTGGGCAAATGTGCTGGCTCTCGGGGTTGTCATCATACTCATCGCCGCGGGACTTTTGTTCGGAATCAGCGTGATCGCGCCTCACACTTTGGCGCTTTTTGGAGGCGGGTAGGGTGAAAAAGCAAACTGATTCTGTAATCGGTGCGGATATGGCCTCCGAAGTCAGCCGAGAGGAGTTGCGTTCGGTAATCAACGCGCTGGAGCCGGACCAGATCATTTCCGCGAAAGAACACCATCATTGTCCGCGGCGTCGGCTTACACGCACCGAGATGCTGCTTTTCTGGGCGCTCAGAGCCTATCTGGTATTCATGGTTGGGGTGGTCGCATATCAGATTTGGACGGGAGTGCGGTAGCAGCATTCTTGCGTTCCAATAGATCCCATTGGTTGCCGTAGAGGTCTTCGAAGACTGCTACCGTGCCGTAAGGTTCTTCGCGCGGTTCGCGTATGAATTTCACATTCCGCGCAGTCATCTCGTGGTAGTCGCGCCAGAAATCGTCGCTGTGCAGAAAAAGAAAGACGCGTCCGCCAGTCTGGTTGCCGATACGACTTGTCTGCTCGGTCGTGGACGCCCGCGCCAGCAGCAAGGTTGTGCCCTGAGAGCCCGGCGGCGCGACCAGCACCCAACGCTTTTCGTCCGTCAAGCGAGTGTCTTCAACTAGAGTGAAGTTGAGCGCGCGCGTGAAGAAGGCGATGGCCTCATCGTAGTCGCGGACGACGAGTGCGACGTGTCCAAGAGTTTGTAGCATGGCAGGTTCCTAATTTAGATCAATCAAGCACGGTGGTTGTACCCCACGAGCCCCGCGAAACGAATTACACTAATAAGTTACCAGTCTGATCGCCCCCCGCTCCTGTACCGGAGCTGACAAAAGGAAGGTCTTCATGCCCTCAAACAGTTTTGGCGCCCGCGCAACTCTTACCGTCGGAAAAAAAGAATACGAAATCTATCGCATCGACGCACTCGACACGCAAGGCATTTCCACACGGCATCTGCCATTTTCTCTGCGTATTCTGCTCGAGAACCTGCTCCGCACGGAAGATGGGCGCAACGTGTCGAAAGAAGAAATCCGCGCGTTGGCGGCCTGGAACAAGAATTCGAAGCCGGAAAAGGAAATCGCCTTCACGCCTAGCCGTGTGTTGTTGCAGGATTTTACCGGCGTGCCCGCGGTGGTCGATCTTGCGGCAATGCGCGACGCCATGAAGCGGTTGGGTGGCGATGCCAAGCTGATCAATCCGCTGCAACCCGCGGAACTGGTGATCGACCACTCGGTGCAGGTCGACGAATTTGGATCATCCAAAGCGTTTGACGTGAACGCGCTGCTTGAGTTTCAGAGGAACAAAGAACGCTACGCGTTTCTGCGCTGGGGGCAGACCGGCTTTCACAATCTCGCCATCGTGCCGCCCGATACGGGCATCGTTCACCAGGTGAATCTTGAGTACCTCGCGCGCGTGGTTTTTGTGCATGAAGAGGGTGGTAAACGGACGGCCTATCCCGACACGCTCGTCGGCACCGACTCACACACGACGATGATTAACGGACTCGGCGTGCTGGGCTGGGGAGTCGGCGGTATCGAAGCCGAGGCCGCCATGCTGGGACAACCGGTCTCGATGCTGATTCCTCTCGTCGTGGGAGTGAAGCTGACCGGACGGCTGAAAGAGGGCGCGACCGCCACCGATCTTGTCCTTACGATTACCGAGATGCTGCGCAAGCACGGGGTGGTCGGCAAGTTCGTCGAATACTTTGGCCCCGGACTGCAAGACTTACCGCTCGCCGATCGCGCGACGATTGCCAATATGGCGCCAGAGTATGGCGCGACTTGCGGAATTTTCCCGATCGATAAAGAAAGTGTCCGCTATCTGAGGCTCACCGGCCGCAGCGAAGAGCAGATCGCTCTGGTCGAAGCCTACGCCCGAGAGCAGGGACTGTTTCACGATGCGAAAACGCCCGAGGCCGAGTACTCCGAGTTGCTGAGTCTCGATCTGGCCACGGTCGAATCGAGCCTTGCCGGACCGAAGCGTCCGCAGGATCGCGTGGTGCTGTCGAAGGCGGGAGAATCGTTCTCGCAGGCACTGCCTTCGCTGATTAAGCCGAAGACCAAGGCCGCGGCTCCGAACGAAACCGCTGGTAAACAGGTCAATCGCTGGGAGCAGGAGGGTGGAAATCCGACAGCGGTTGGTGTGGAAGACCCGACTGTTCATGAACACACTCCCGGGAACGGGAAGGTTGCACTCCAACACGGCAGCGTCGTGATCGCTGCGATTACCAGTTGTACGAACACATCGAATCCGTCGGTGCTGATTGCGGCGGGCCTGTTAGCCAAAAAAGCGGTGGAGCGCGGATTGCAAGTGCCTGCGGCGGTCAAGACTTCGCTGGCGCCTGGGTCGAAAGTTGTTCTCGACTACCTCGAAAAGGCTGGTCTGATGCCGTATCTGGAGAAACTGAAGTTCCACATCGTCGGCTATGGCTGCACCACCTGCATCGGAAACTCGGGCCCACTGCCGGTCGAAGTTTCCAAAGAGATTGACGAAAAGAATCTGGTTGTCGCATCGGTCCTCTCGGGCAATCGAAATTTCGAGGGACGGATCAACTCCGAAGTGCGGGCTAATTATTTAATGTCGCCGCCGCTGGTTGTGGCATTCGCGCTTGCCGGACGCATTGACGTTGATCTGCGCAAAGACCCCATTGGCAAAGGGAAAGACGGCAAGCCGGTGTATCTCGCCGATATCTGGCCTTCACAGCGGGAGGTTGAGAATGCGATGGCGAGCGCGATTACGTCGGACATGTTCCGCAAGAGCTACGGCGAGGTGTATTCGGGAGATGAGCGCTGGCGTGGATTACCGGTACCCAAGGGTGAAACCTACGCTTGGGAGAGTGACTCCACGTACATTCGGCAAGCTCCTTACTTTGACGACATGGCGCTCAAACCCTCCGCAGTCGATGACATCAAGGCGGCTCGCGTGCTGGCCGTGCTCGGCGACAGCGTTACCACCGATCACATCTCGCCGGCGGGCTCCATTAAGAAGGACGGCCCGGCTGGGAAATATCTGATCGCCCACGGGGTGCAACCGGCGGATTTCAATTCTTACGGGTCGCGCCGTGGAAATCATGAGGTGATGGTGCGCGGGACGTTCGCCAATGTGCGTCTGCGCAACAAGATGGTGAATACCGAAGGTGGTTTCACTCGTCATCTGCCCGATGGCGCGGAGATGTCGATCTTTGACGCGTCTGAAAAATACCACACTGAAAAAGTGCCGCTGGTAATTTTGGCGGGCAAAGAATACGGTTCGGGATCCTCGCGTGATTGGGCGGCCAAAGGACCACGGCTGCTCGGCGTACGCGCGGTGATCGCGGAAAGCTATGAACGCATTCATCGCTCGAATCTGGTAGGCATGGGCATTCTGCCACTGCAGTTTCTGCCGGGTGAGAATGCCGAGACGCTGAAGTTGACTGGCGAAGAAGTATTCGAGATCGCGGGAATTCGCGATGTGGTCGAGAAATTTTCGTCCGGCCGCAAGATCACGGTGCACATCAAAGGTGGAAAAACCAGCGAATTTCAGGCTATTGTTCGCATCGATACTCCGCAGGAAGCTCTTTACTACGCCAACGGAGGGATCCTTCAGTACGTGTTGCGGCAACTGCTCGCAGGGAAAGCTCAGCCGGAAGCCGTCACGGTTTAGCCCTCTCGACAGAGACGCGGGCTGCCGTATGTCCGCCACCTAAGACGGGGCAAGCCCCGTCATTAATGGATTGCTGAGCGACGCCCGGTTTTGCCGGAAGCCTCCTGGTCTCGGGAGTTGATGTCGCCTGCGTGCTAATCTCAAATTCCCATGTTCGTGGCAGCCCAATACATCCCTGTGGCTTACAGCCTCTCGGCGGTTGGAATCTGGGGGACCAGCGATTTCCTCGGCGGTGTGGGTGCGCGGCGCGCGAATGCGTTTTTGTTTACAGCCATCGTGCACCTCAGCGGCATGGTCGCAGTCGGTGCACTTGCGCTGCTAACTCATGCTGTGTTTCCGGGAAACTCCAGCCTGGTTTGGGCGTTACTCGCCGGGGCGTCCGGAGGTTCAGCTCTAGCGCTGTTTTATCGCGCGCTCGCCAAGGGAAATATGGGACTGATCGCGCCCGTCGCGGCGGTGCTGAGCGCCGCCATCCCTACGATCGTTGCCGCTTTTGCAGAGGGCTTTCCGGGATATCGGCGCATGATCGGTTTTCTCTTGGCGGGCATCGGCGTGTGGCTCATTTCACGTACCGAAGATGGCGCCACTCGCCCGGAAGGCATCGGCGTGGCAGTGCTGGCTGGAATCGGCTTCGCAGGTTTCTATCTCTGCATACACCAGGCAGGCGATGCTTCGGCATTGTGGGTTGCGACTTGCTCACGCTTCGGCTCCTTCGTGGTTACGGGCGCTATCGTTTTGCTTGGAAGCCATCTGCGTGTCGTGCAAGCGCCAGTTTTGCGGATCGCAATCATAGCCGGGCTCCTCGACATTGCGGGGAGCGTCTTCTTCATCCGCGCGGGCCAAATCGGGCGCCTGGACGAGGCGGTTGTGCTCAGTTCTCTGTATCCCGCCGTCACGGTGCTGCTCGCTCGCATTTTCTTGCACGAGCACTTCAGTCGCGCCCGGACCATCGGCATGATGGCAGCGCTGGCCGCGGTGCCTATGATCGCGGGCTGAGTAATTGCGGTTGTATTCCGTGTACAAAAGAGGGGAAGGTCGGGAAAATGGCAAGTCGAGAAGATGGATGTCGGAAAGACGGACTGCCGGAAAGACGGACTGCCGCTACGATGGGTTTGCAGAGATGGTGATGCGTGGCTCTTGTTGAAGTTCGCAATCTCGCGAAAGTATTCAATCTGTCGGAGTCGCCGTTTGGCGGACATAGCGCCGGTGAGGTCCGCGCTGTGGATGACGTGTCATTCGAGATTCGTGCCGGCGAAACTTTAGGGTTGGTAGGGGAATCTGGTTCGGGCAAGAGCACTTTGGGGCGGCTGATTCTTCGTCTGATTGAACCCACTTCCGGAACGGTGCTTTTTGACGGCATCGATCTGATCAAAGCGAACCACTCCCAATTGCGGCGCCTGCGTTGTGATATGCAGATCATCTTCCAGGATCCCTTTGGCTCGCTCGACCCGCGCTACCGGGTTGAAGACGTGATCGTGGAGCCGTTTCTTCTCCACCGGCAAAGCACGGGTGCACCTCTCAGCCGCCAGGGGCGTCGGCAACGCGTGCGAGAACTTCTGCGTGCGGTGGGGATGGATGAATCGGCGCTTCCGCGTTATCCGCACGAATTCTCCGGCGGCCAGCGCCAGCGTATCGGTATTGCCCGGGCTCTTGCTCTGCGTCCTAAGTTCATCGTGGCCGATGAACCAGTCTCCGCGCTCGATGTCAGCGTTGGAGCCCAGATTGTGAATCTTTTGCAGCAACTGCAACGCGATTTCGGACTGACCTATTTGTTTATCTCCCACTCCATGCCGGTAGTCAGGTATCTTTCAACCCGCATTGCAGTGATGTATCACGGCAAGATCGTCGAGATAGGAAATACAGAGGAGATTACCGCCCGGCCGCAACACGCTTATACGCGCAAGTTGCTGGCGGCCACGCCAGAAATCGCCGCGTCGTAGGCATTCTCCCTTTCTGGTTGTTCTTCCAGCGGAAGGAAATTACAATCACCTCCTTCTGGAGGACGTATGGCAACCGTGCCGTTACCGCCACCACAGCCTTCGCAGGAATCCGCGCCGCTCTCTGAAGGGCAGCGTCTTCTCTACACGTTTTTCGCGCCCAGCAGAACCTTCACAGACCTTAAGAGAAATGCCAGTTGGTGGGCGCCGTACCTGATCATTGCCATCGTTTCCGTGTTGTTTGTTTCTGTCGTCAGCCAGAAGGTAGGTTTTCGCAAGGTGGTTGACAATCTGATTCAACTACAGCCGAAGCAGGCCGATCGAATCGATAGTTTGCCCGCGGCGCGGCGTGAAACGGTCATCCAGCAGCAGGTCGCGTTTACGAAAATTCTGTCGTATGCGATTCCGGTCATTGCACTCATCATTTATGCGATCTTGGCGGGTGTTCTGTTTGGGACGCTCAAATTCGCCGCGAACGCAGACTTGAAATACAAGCACCTGTTTGCGGTGGTGGTTTACAGCAGGCTGCCCGAGTTGCTGATGTCGCTGCTGGCAATCTTGTCGCTTTTGGCAGGAGTCAGCGTCGACGCGTTTAACATTCAGAATCCTGCCGCCACCAATCCTGGATATTTCCTCGACCCAAGCGCCTCCCCTGTACTGCGCGCGCTGCTGACGCCGTTCGATGTGTTCACCATCTGGTCTATGGTGCTGATCGCGATTGGTATCACTTGTATCGGCAAGGTCAAACGCGGCACCGCATACGCCGTCGTCTTCGGATGGTTCGCCATTATGGTGCTGGCCCGGGTTGGCTTGGCCGCGGCAACATCCTGAAGCATTACAAAGTCACCATGCGCACCGCGGACGTCGCGATCATCGGTGGAGGGATTGTCGGCTCCAGCATCGCTTACCATCTTGTCGCGGCGGGCTGCAAGAATGTGCTGGTCGTTGAGCGCGAGACGACGCAGGGCAAAGGATCCACCGGTAAAAGCATGGGAGGCGTGCGGGCGCAGTTTTCCACGCCGGTCAACATCCAGATGTCGCTTTACTCGATTCCGTTCTATGCGAGTTTCGAAGAGCGGCTTGGCTACCCATGTGATTACCGTCCGCAGGGTTATCTATTTTGTGCGACCAGCGAAAAGCACTTGGCCTACCTGCGCACGAACTACGAAAAACAAATTGCCATGGGATTGCAGAACGTGCGTCTGGTTAGCGGCGACGACATCCGACGTCAGTTTCCGCTTTTGCGCGGCGATGACATTATGGGCGGCAGTTTCTGCTCGACCGACGGTTTTGTCGATCCCTACAGCGCGATGATCGGCTTTATGACGTGGGCCGGCGATCACGGTGCCACTCTTTGGAAGAACGCTACAGTTACGGGAATCTCGCACAGCGGCGGAACATTCGAAATTTCGACTACGCGCGATGCGGTTTCCGCGCGCACCGTCGTGAACTGCGCCGGAGCGTGGGCTGCTCCGATTGCGAAGATGGTTGGCATTGATCTTCCGGTCGAACCATTGCGCCGCATGCTGGTTCCGACCGAACCGTTTGACGAGTTTCCGCATACCGCTCCGATGATCATTGACATGTCGACCGGATTTCATTTTCGTCCGGAGGGCCGCGGGTTTTTGCTGGCTTGGAACGATCCGGAAGAAACGCCGGGCTATAAAACGGATTTTGACGAGAACTTCATCGAAAAGATTCTGACCCGCGCGGCCGATCGTGTGCCCGTCTTCGAAAACGTCGCGGTGAATCCGAAGCGAGCCTGGGCGGGACTCTATGAAATGACCCCGGACCATCACCCCATTCTCGGCGAATCTCAGGAAGTGCCTCGCTTTTTCTTTGCCAACGGTTTCAGCGGGCATGGCGTGATGCACTCGCCCGCCACCGGAACAATTCTCAGCGATTTGATTCTGACCGGAAAAACCGGCCTGATCGACGCCTCGCTTCTGGACTTTGCGCGCTTTGCAGAGGGGCGAACGATTCACGAGACGGCAGTGCTGTAGGTCCAGGACACAATCGTTTATGATGGCGTGTCCTTCCCACAACATGCCTCAGGAACTTAACTACTGGCTCACCACGGTTCAGATGCCAACCTCTCCATCGCAATCTTTGCCGGAACTTGCCGACGTTGCGATCATCGGCGCCGGATTCACCGGGCTCTCGGCTGCGCTTGCGCTAGCGAAACGCGGCGCTAAGGTCGTAGTTCTCGAATCGGAGACCATTGGCTGGGGTGCGAGTTCGCGCAACGGCGGCATGGTGCTTACGGGATTGAAGCTGGGCGTCAACAAACTGATTTCCATGTACGGGCGCGAGCTTACACGCCAGATGTATGCGGCATCGCTGGCGACGATCGATGCCGTCGAGCGCATCGTCAAGGAAGAGAACATTGCCTGCGATTTCATGCGCACAGGGCACCTCGAAGTCGCCTGCAAAGCCGCGCATTTTGATGACTATGCCCGGCAAGTGGAAGTTATCGCCCGCGAATTCAACCACAGTCTGCGCGTTGTGCCGCGCGACCAGCTCAACGCCGAAATCGGTTCTTCAATCTACTACGGTGGGATGGTCGACGAAATCTCGGTCGGCCTCAACCCCGCGCGTTACGTTGCTGGTCTCGGGTCGGCGGCCATGCTGGCCGGGGCTCGGATCTGCGAACGTACGCGAGTGCAAAATATTCAGCGTGAAATGCGCGGAGGCGCGCCCGGTTTCAAGGTCAACACATCGCAGGGCACAATCTGGGCTCGCGATATTTTCGTGGGAACCAGCGGCTATACCGGCGCGGCGACTCCGGCGTTGCGCAAGAAAATCATTCCCATCGGATCCTTCATCATTACGACAGAGGTTCTTCCCGAGGCGCTGGCGCACGAACTGAGCCCGCGCAACCGGCAGATCTACGACTCCAAGAACTATCTCTATTACTACCGCCTCACTCCCGACAATCGCATGTTGTTCGGGGGGCGGGCTGCCTTTTTCCCGGAAACCGGTCGGACGATCCGCAAAAGCGCGGAAATTCTGCGGCTGGGGATGATCGAGGTCTATCCGCAGCTGCGCGATGCCAAAGTCGAATACGTGTGGGGCGGGACGCTCGACTTCTGTTTCGACATTATGCCGCACGCTGGACAGATGGATGGCATCTATTTTGCGGTTGGATATGCCGGCCACGGTGTTGCCATGGCTACGTATCAGGGACAAAAAATGGCGGAATGGATCGCGGAAGGAAAGACTGATAACCCGTTCGCGGAAATTCCGTTTCCCGGCGCTCCGCTCGGACTTTATAACGGCAAGCCCTGGTTCCTGCCGCTCGCGGGAGCGTACTACAAAGTTTTAGACTGGGTGTCGTGAGATCGATGGAGAGAATTCATGTCAATCTTTGGACTAATCGAATACGGCGACGCCAGCCCTGAAGTGCGCGCTGTCTACGACGACATAATGGCCACGCGCAAGACTGATTGGATCAACAATTTCTGGAAGGCAATTGCGCACGATCCGGCCATGCTCAAGCGGACGTGGGACGATATCAAGCAGATCATGGCTCCGGGAGCGCTCGATCCCCTCACCAAAGAAATGATCTATGTCGCCGTCTCGGCGACAAATCAATGCGAATATTGCATCGCGTCGCACACGGCGTCCGCGAAAAATAAAGGCATGACCGACGCCCAGTTCAAAGAATTAATGTCCGTGGTCGGGATGGCAAACGAAACCAACCGGTTGGTCGCGGGGTATCAAGTGGAAGTCGACGACCGTTTTAAACCTCAGACTGGCAAATGATCCAAGCGACGGATCTCCTCGTGCTGTTGATATCGCATGCATCGCGAGGTTCTATAATTATCAAACTTCAATTTTCATTCAGCACGCGAATCGCGAGCACAGTCGAAAGAGGTACGGTATGGCGCAGATGACGGCGACTCCGGCTGCAACCCATGGCTTTTTCCTCGACGGGAAGTGGCTTGAGGAGGGCGACATCATTGATGTACGCGCCCCTTTTGACGGCGCGCTCGTTGCACACGTCCACCAGGGGCGCCGCGAACACGCGGAAGCCGCCATTGCCGCCGCCGTGAAAGCTTTTGGAACCACGCGGCGTCTGCCGGCTTTCGAGCGCCAACGAGTGCTGCGGCAGATCGCGACGGGCATTCACGACCGCAAAGAGGAATTTGCGCGCACCATTGCGCTGGAAGCGGGCGAACCCATCAAAAGCGCCCGCAGCGAAGTGGATCGCGCTGTTTTTACCTTCAACATCGCGGCCGAAGAAACGGTGCGCGGCTACGGCGAATATTTGCCGCTTGATTGGCAGCAGTCGACGGCCGGACGCTGGGGAATTATCCGGCGATTTCCACTTGGTCCGATCGCCGGGATCACGCCATTCAACTTTCCTTTGAATCTGGTGGCCCACAAAGTTGCACCGTCCATCGCCGCCGGTTGTTCGATGGTGATTAAACCCGCTCCGCAGACTCCGATCACTGCGCTGCTTCTGGCCCAGGTTATTCAGCTAGCGGGATGGCCGGACGGCGGATTCAACGCCGTGCTGCTCTCGAACGAAGATTCCGGGTTGCTGGTGAGTGACGAACGCATCAAGCTTATCAGCTTCACGGGCAGCGCTGCGGTCGGATGGGCCATCAAAAATAATGCCGTAAAGAAGAAGGTCGTTCTCGAGCTTGGTGGGAATTCGGGCGTTATCGTACACAACGACACCGATCTCGCCTATGCCGCGGACCGCTGCGTTACTGGCGGATTCGCTTATGCGGGGCAATCGTGCATTTCAGTGCAACGCATTCTTGTCGAGCACACGGTCTACGGAAAATTCACCGAGTTGTTGCTGGCAGCGGTCAGCAAACTGACGGTTGGCGATCCCCTCGACGAGAGCAGCGACCTTGGTCCGCTCATCCGCGAAAGCGATGCAATTCGCGCGGTCGAATGGGTGCAGGAGGCGGTTCGTGGCGGCGCACGCCTGCTCTGCGGCGGTAACCGCAAAGGTTCGTTGTTTGAGCCGACTGTGCTGACCGGAACCAAGCCCAGCATGAAAGTAAACTGCCAGGAAATTTTCGCGCCCGTGGTGACCGTTGAGCCCTACTATGATTTCGCATCCGCGCTGAAGCAGGTCAACAGTTCGGCGTACGGACTGCAGGCCGGACTATTTACTCGTGATGCCAAACTCATCTTTCAGGCCTACGACGAACTTGAGGTCGGAGGCTTGATCGCCGGCGACGTGCCCACCTTCCGCATCGACCACATGCCCTATGGCGGAATTAAAGACTCCGGAATTGGGCGCGAAGGCTTGCGCGACGCGATTCAGGAAATGACAGAGCCCAAACTGCTGGTCATGAATTTGCGTTGAAGATCACGGGTTGAAGAATTTTCCCAGATAGCTATCTGTCGGATTTGTTTCGGGGAAATATCAGGAATTGGGAAATATGAACGACTGTTGATTTTCCCAACATTCGATTTCCCTTTCGTCACAAAGAAAAAAACAAGTAGCCTATTCCAATTCTCCGTTCAACTGTTATACTCCTGTGTTTCAGTATCCTTCGTCACCACGATACGTGACGTACATCATACCGACATGGTCAGCCGGGAGCGGCGCAAGCCGGTTCCGCGATAAACAAAGATTTCATATTCAATGCAGATTTTTCCACGCAGCAGCAATGCCATTGCCCGGGCTTCTATAGTCCTGACCATTTTTGCAGTAGGCGGTCTATTCTGGGTTCTGTTGCTGCTCGAGCGGTCGCCGTACATCACGGATGAGGGTGTCCGCAAGCCCCAGCCTGTTCCGTTCAGCCATCAGCACCATGTAACCGGGCTTGGCATCGACTGCCGTTACTGCCATACCTCGGTTGAGCAATCGAGTTTCGCCGGCATTCCGCCCACCAAGACCTGCATTAATTGCCATGCGCAAATCTGGACGAACGCGGCTTATCTGGAGCCGGTCCGCGAAAGTTTCCGCACCGGCCACTCGCTCGAATGGAGCCGCGTCAACCAGTTGCCTAACTTCGTCTATTTCAACCACAGCATTCACATCAATAAAGGGGTGGGCTGCAACACCTGCCATGGTCCGATCGACCAGATGCCGCTTACGTACCAGTACGCATCGCTGCAGATGGAGTTCTGCCTTGGCTGCCATCGCGAGCCGGAAAAATATCTGCGGCCGCGCGAACAGGTTTTCAATATGCGCTATCAGCCGCCTGTCGACGACCCGTTGGGCCAGAACGAAATTGTTTTTCAAGGTAAGGCCTATAACGACCAGATCACGCTGGGCAACGCGTTAAAAGAAGCGTACAAGGTGCGCTCGGTGAAAGACATCACCAGTTGCAATACCTGTCATCGCTAGCAGGATCGAGCAGTTAAAGAATTCAAAGATGAGCATGGACGAGCACAAGACGAAAGTGACCGGCAACGGCGGGCCTGACGTTTGTCCCAGCAAGCGAAAGCAGCTTGATCTGGCGACGGTCAGGGAGCAGGTTAAGGAGACGAGCGGACCGGAATACTGGCGCAGCCTGGAAGAGTTGGCCGGAAGCGAAGAATTCCAGGAGATGCTCCATCGGGAGTTCCCCAAAGGGGCTTCGGAGTGGCTCGACGAGTTCTCGCGCCGGGGATTCCTCAGGACCATGGGCGCGTCGCTGGCGCTTGCCGGCTTGACCGGTTGCACGAAAATGCCGATCACCGAGATCGTGCCTTATGTGAGGCAGCCGGAAAATGTTATTCCCGGCCGTCCGAAGTTTTACGCGACCGCGTTCACGCTCGCCGGCTACGCGTCGCCGATTCTCGTTGAAAGTCACATGTTCCGGCCGACGAAGGTCGAGGGGAATCCCGATCATCCAGCCAGCCTTGGCGGAACCGATATCTACGCGCAGGCTTCGATTCTCGATCTCTACGATCCCGACCGGGCGCAAGACATTACCTACATGGGCGACATTCGTTCATGGGACGCCTTCATGGAAGCCGTACGCGGCCCGATGAGCGTGGAGAAGAACTTGACGGGTGCCGGCGTTCGCATCCTGACGCAGGCCGTTTCTTCGCCCACGCTGGCCGCGCAGATGCGCGATTATCTCGCGGTGAATCCGCAAGCGAAATGGCATGTGTACGAGCCGGTAAACCGCGACAACGTCTACGAAGGCGCGAAGCTCGCGTTCGGCGAGGTCGTTGAGACGCGCTACGACTTGTCGAAGGCGGATGTCATTGTCTCGCTCGACGCTGATTTCCTGTACGCCGGATACCCGGGGTCGTCGCGCTATATTCGAGATTTTGCCGCGCGGCGAGATCCTGACGCAAACATCAGCCGGTTGTACGTCATCGAGAGCACGCCCACTTCGACGGGCATGAAGGCCGATCATCGACTGCCGATGCGGGCTGCGGATATCGAAAGCTGTGCACGCGCACTCGCCAGCGCGCTGGGGGCGAATGCCGGTGGCAGTGCAACCGGCGGCGATGAGCAGAAGTTTATTTCCGCGTTGGCGAAGGACCTGCAAGCACATAAAGGGTCAACCGTTGTAATTGTGGGCGATCATCAGCCTCCCGTCGTTCATGCGCTCGCGCACGCGATCAATGAGTCGCTCGGCAACGTCGGCAAGACGGTTTTCTATAGCGATCCCGTTGATGCGAATCCCGTAAATCGGAGCGAGTCGCTCCGCGAACTCGTCGAGGACATGCGGGCCGGCAAGGTTGATGTTCTCCTGATCTTTGGCGGCAATCCCGCTTACGACGCTCCGGCCGAACTCGAATTCGCCTCGGCTTTAAAATCGAATGCGGTATCTCTGAAGGTCTATCTCGGCACGCATCGCAATGAGACGGCCGAACTTTGTGAGTGGCACGTCCCAGAGGCGCACTCTCTCGAAGCGTGGAGCGACGCCCGCGCCTATGACGGAACCGTCACCATCATTCAGCCGCTGATTGAGCCGCTCTACGGTGGCAAGAACGCCCACGAGATGATCGCCATTCTTGCGGGAGATTCAGGAACGAGCGCTCACGATCTGGTGCAGCAGTACTGGCAGAAGCAACACAGCGGCGCTGATTTTGACTCCTTCTGGCGCACGTCTCTGCACGATGGCTCGGTCGAAGGTACGGCTTACGCGCCAAAGAATGTCGCGCTCAAGAGCGCAAATTTCGCGGCGGCAGAATCCGCATCGAGCACCGGCTATGAGCTGAATTTCCGCCGCGACCCTTCCATCTATGACGGGCGCTTTTCGAATAATGGATGGCTCCAGGAGTTGCCCAAGCCGCTCACCAAGCTGACTTGGGATAACCCCATCATGATCGGTCCCGCGATGGCCGACCGGTTGAAACTGAATTTCAAGGATGTCGTCGAACTGGAGTTTAACGGCAAGAAAGTCAAAGGCGCCGTATGGATCCAGGCGGGCCATCCCGACAATTCGATTACCGTCTTCCTCGGTTACGGCCGAACCCGTGCTGGCCGCGTTGGTACTGGTACCGGTTTCGACGTGTATCCGCTGCGCACCAGTCAGACGCCGTGGTTTGCGAATGGAGCCACTCTGCGGGCCACTGGCGAAACCTATGAACTCGCCAGCACGCAGGGCTATCAGACGATGGAAACGCCCAACGGCAGCGAGCGTCCTCAGGTGCAGGAGCGCAATCTCGAGGAGTACAAGAAAGATCCGAACTTCGCGAAAGAGGGCGAGCCGCCGAAAGATCTCACGCTCTACAAGCCACAGGAGTTTGACTACGCGAAAGAGGCCTATGCATGGGGCATGGCGATCGACTTGAATTCCTGTGTTGGATGCAACAACTGTATTCTCGCTTGCCAGTCGGAAAACAATATTGCGGTGGTTGGCAAAGAGCAGACGCTCAAGGGCCGCTACATGCACTGGATCCGCGTCGATGCTTACTACAACGGCCCACGCGAAAATCCCAAAGCTTTCTTTCAGCCCTTGCCGTGCATGCAGTGCGAGAATGCGCCCTGCGAACTGGTCTGCCCGGTGCAAGCTACCACTCACAGCAGCGAAGGTCTGAACGACATGATCTACAACCGCTGCGTGGGGACGCGCTATTGTTCGAACAACTGTCCCTATAAAGTCCGGCGATTCAATTTCCTGCTTTTTCAGGACTGGGAGACGCCGCAATTCAAGCTTATGCGCAATCCTGACGTCACCATTCGCAGCCGCGGCGTCATGGAAAAATGCACCTACTGCGTGCAGCGCATCAGCGAGAAGCGCATCGACGCTGAAAATGCTTCGGTTCAGCAAGGCAAGGAGATCCGAGTCGGCGATGAATTGCAAACCGCTTGCCAGCAATCGTGTCCGGCGAACGCAATCGCCTTTGGCAATCTCAACGACCCGAAAAGTCAAGTCAACAAATGGAAGGCGCAAGCGAGAAATTATTCGTTGCTGGGTGAATTGAATACCCGGCCGCGGACAACGTATCTTGCGGAAGTTCGCAATCCGAATTCCGAGTTAGAGGCATAAGTGGAGCGCAAGTAACGCATGGCTACCAACATCCAGACACCCGTGGCAGATAGGCGAGTACCGGTAATCGCTCCGGGCTACAACTTCTCCACGATCACGGAAAAGATCAGCAACATTGTGCTGAAACGCCCGGTTTCGCTGGGATGGATTTTGGGCTTCCTGATTGTGTTCGGTATGTTGAACATGCTTGCCGGGGTCCTCGGCTATCTCTTTCTTAAAGGTGTCGGGATCTGGGGTATCAATATCCCCATCGGCTGGGGGTTCGCGATCATCAACTTTGTTTGGTGGATCGGCATCGGCCACGCGGGCACGCTGATCTCTGCGATCCTGGCCCTGCTTCGTCAGACGTGGCGTAACTCCATCAACCGGTTTGCGGAAGCGATGACCCTGTTTGCGGTCGCGTGCGCCGGAACATTTCCGCTCGCCCATATGGGCCGTCCGTGGCTCTTTTACTGGATGTTTCCCTATCCCAATACCATGCGGTACTGGCCGAACTTCCGCAGTCCGCTGGTGTGGGACGTATTCGCGGTTTCGACTTACTTCACGATTTCACTGGTGTTCTGGTTCGTCGGACTGATTCCCGATCTCGCCAGCCTGCGCGACCGTGCCGAGAATCCTTGGGTACAGAAAATTTATGGACTTCTTGCCATGGGATGGCGCGGCTCAGCCCGCCACTGGCATCGCTATGACACGGCCTATTTGCTTCTGGCCGGGTTGGCCACGCCGCTGGTGCTCTCCGTACACACGGTGGTGAGTTTCGATTTCGCCGTCGGCATTGTTCCCGGTTGGCACACTACCATCTTCCCTCCCTACTTTGTTGCAGGCGCCATTTATTCGGGATTTGCCATGGTCCTCTGCCTGGCGATTCCGATTCGCGCGATCTACAAACTGGAAGACTTCATCACCATGCGCCACCTCGAAAATTCGGCGAAGGTGATGTTGGCCACCGGTCTTATCGTTGCCTACGGATATGGCATGGAAGCGTTCATGGGATGGTACAGCGGGAACCAGTTTGACTCCTTCCTGCTGTGGAACCGGCTGCACGGGCCGTACCGGTTCTGGTACATCCTCTTGCTCTCCTGCAATATTTTCATCCCACAAATTCTGTGGCTGAAGAAGTTCCGGGTATCGACCGGTTGGCTCTGGCTGATCTCCTTTATCGTGCTGGTCGGTATGTGGCTTGAGCGCTTCATTATTATTGTCGTCAGTTTGAGCCGTGATTTCCTGACCTCTTCGTGGGGCATGTACTACCCAACCAAGTGGGACTGGATGACATTCTTTGGCACGGTCGGACTGTTCCTGACGGGAATGTGGCTGTTTGTGCGAATTCTGCCGATGATCTCCATCTTCGAATTGCGTACCCTGCTGCCGGAGGCGCAGGTGCACGAATCGGCGGAGGTGAAGCAATGAACACGAACGACTTTACCGAGAATGGCGCGATTTACGGATTGATGGCCGAGTTCGACTCGGCGCAGGAATTGGTGACGGCCGCGCATAAGACGCACGAAGCCGGCTACGAAAAGATTGATGCCTATAGTCCGTTCCCCATTGAGGGTCTCGCCGAAGCGATTGGCTTTCACAAAGACCGCGTTGCTCTGGTTGTGCTCATTGGCGGACTGCTGGGCGGTATTTCTGCCTACGCCCTGCAGTATTGGATAGCGGTGATTACCTATCCCACGAACATCGGCGGACGGCCGTATCACTCGTGGCCCTCATTCATCGTCGTAACCTTTGAGCTGACCATTCTTTTTGGAGGCATTTTTGCCGCAGTCGGCATGCTGGCCCTGAACGGACTGCCGATGCCGTACCACCCGGTATTCAATGTGTCGGAGTTTGCCAAGGCGACGGAGAATAAATTCTTTCTGGTGGTGGAATCGAGCGACCCAAAATATGACGCCGCCGCCACCCGCTCGTTTCTCGCGGGCCTGGCGCCACGGATGATCGCGGAGGTGCCGAGCTAGCTATGGGTGCGCCTAGCAACCTCCGAAAATTCGTGCCCGCGCTGCTGATGCTGGTTGGCATCACTGCCGGATGCCGCCTGGATATGCATATACAGCCTTATTACCGGCCGCTGGCGAAAAGCGACTTTTTCGGCGACGATCGCTCGGCGCGCATGCCGGTCGAGGGTACGGTCGCACGCGACGATCTCCGGGCAGACACCTATTTCTATACGGGAAAGATCGGCAGCGTTGCGGGCGAATATATGCCCTTCCCTGTGACCGCCGACGTTCTGGCCCGCGGACGCGAGCGCTTCAATATCAATTGCACGCCGTGTCATGGACGCGTTGGAGACGCGAATGGATTTATTGTTTCGCGTGGTTTCCGGCAGCCGCCGTCCTATCACATCGAGCGTTTACGCGAGGCGCCGATCGGACATTTCTTTGATGTCATGACCAACGGATACGGCGTGATGCCGGAATATGGCACACAGGTCGCTCCTCGCGATCGCTGGTGCATTGCCGCCTATATTCGGGCGCTGCAACTCAGTCAGCACGCGACTTCGGCTGATATTCCAGCGGGTCAGAAAGTTCCATCCCCTGCGCCCGAGTTCCGTGATATCGGAACCGGTGCGACGCTGCCAGTCCCGGTGCCGACAGCCGTCGAAGGGGAATCCAAATGACCGCGGCCACCATGAACAAGTCTGACCTGATGGCTCCGCCCGTGGCGCAAACCATGCAGCAACGGTCGCTCGTAATCGGCGTGATCGGCGCGGTTGCTTCCGTGGCCGGCGCGTTCCTTGTTCCTGAAAGCTTCTACTCGGCATATCTCACCGCCTTCGTGTTCTGGCTCGGCCTTTCGCTCGGATGCATGGCCATCCTGATGCTCTACCACCTCGTCGGCGGCGCGTGGGGCACGGTGATTCGCCGTATGCTCGAATCGGGCATGACGACGCTGCCCTTAATGTTCGTTCTCTCTATACCGATTCTGCTGAATCTGCCCCGGCTTTATCGCTGGGCCCGGCCTGAGGGACTGGCAGATCCGAAGATTCCCCACAGTTACCTCAACCCCACTGGCGTTGTGACGCGTTGCATCATTTACTTTGTGATATGGATCGGCATGGCGTACTTCCTGAATCGCTGGTCTACCGAGCAGGATTCGGTTGCGGGGCAGAGCACGCTGCGTTTCCGCGCCGTAAGTGCAATTGGACTCGTCATCTACTCATTTACGATTTCGTTCGCCGTGATTGACTGGGTAATGTCGATGCAGGCGCCTTGGATCTCGACCATCTATGGCTTTATATTCATTGCCGGAGAAGCGCTTTCCGCTTTCTGCTTGTGCGCGGTGATCGAGAGCATCTTGGTCAAGCGCAAGCCAATGTCCGAATATCTCAACGATACTGAGGTTCACGATCACGGCAAGCTGATGTTAGCGTTCGTCATGGTTTGGGCCTACTTCAATTTCTCGCAGTGGCTGATTATCTGGGCGGGCAACCTGCCCGACGAAATTCCATGGTATGTGCGCCGGATGAAAGGCGGATGGGAGACGGTCGGCCTTTTTCTTGTGATTTTCGGCTTCGCCGTGCCCTTCGCGCTCTTGCTTTCGCGCCAGTTGAAGCGCAAAGCGCGCACCTTAGTCTGGATCGCTTCCTGGCTGATACTCATTCGCATTATCGATACGTACTGGCATATCGAGCCCGCGTTTCATCCCACGTTTCACCTGAGCTGGGTGCTTTTTGTGATCATTGCCGGTATGGGGGGCCTGTGGATGGCTTACTTCTTCCGCAACCTGAGAGCGCGCCCGCTGCTCGCCCTCAATGCCCCGCAAACTCTCAGGCTGCTGGAGCCGTCGCATGAGTGACGAAATATGAGTGACGAAATGATGAACCACGGCCAGCATGGCCACGAGACCGAATACGAGCGTGAAGACCTGGGCACTCGCAGCGTCTTTGCCTTCATGATCGGGCTGGCGGTGATTGGCGTCATTATTTATTTCATTATCGTCGGCATGTACTCGTTTCTCGATAAGTACGAGCGCTCGCAGATGGCGACCGCCAGTCCGTTGGTGACTTCGAAGCGCGCGATGTCGCGTGTAGTCACGCAGGCCGATATGGACAAGGCCTTCAAGAACAATGGCGCACCGATGCTCGAAACCAACGAGCGCGGCCAGTTTCGCGACTTTCTGCTGAGGCAGGAAGACCAGCTCAATAGCTATGGCTGGATAGACGAGAAGGCGGGGATCGCTCACATTCCGATCGAACGCGCCATGGATTTGATCGTCGAGCGCGGATTGCCCGTGTGTCCGCAAAGTTGTGCAAGTTTGAACGAGCCCGGGGCAAGCAAAGCGCCCGAGCAGAAAACGACAGCAGCGAAGAAGTAGAGAAACTTTGGGTCTCAGTCCCAAGCAGCCCCTCCGGCCGGAACGCCGGAAAAGGAAAAGGCAGTGCGTAGTAAAAGTTTTGCCAATTCGATGATCGCCAGTTCGACCGCTTTAACATTTGCTGTGTTCGTGCTCTTCACGGCATCACTATGGGCGCAGGCGCCGCGCGGCCCGATCATGGGCGGCGGAATCATGAGTCCGCCTGCAAACCAGCGGCCACCCGGACTGCAATTTGTGGGGATCGAACAGCATCTCAACGCCGAAGTTCCCGGTGATGTCGAGTTCACCGACGAACTTGGCAATCCAGTGAAATTCGGCGACTACTTTGGCCACGGGCGCCCCGTCATTCTGAATCTCGGTTACTACCAGTGCCCCATGCTGTGCAGCGAGCTTCTCCAGGGATTAGTCGGTTCGATGAAGGTGCTGACCTTCAATCTCGGTCAGGATTTTGACGTGGTGACCGTAAGCTTCGATCCGCGCGAAACCACAGAAATGGCTGCCGCCAAAAAACGGGACATGATGAAGCGCTACGGCCGCGCAAATGCCGACCAGGGCTGGCATTTCCTGACCGGTAAGGCTGACCAGATAGCGGCTCTAACGAAATCGGTCGGTTTCCAGTATCAGTTTGATCCGAAGACCGGACAGTATGCTCACGCGACCGCGATCGTTATGCTCACGCCCGACCGTCACATTTCCGGATATTTCTATGGCGTTGAGTTCTCTCCGAAGGATCTGCGCCTCGGATTGGTGCAGGCCTCGCAAAACCGGATCGGAAACATCGGCGACACGGTGCTTCTGTACTGCTACCACTATGATCCCAAAACCGGGAAATATGGCGCCGTCGTCAGCAACATCCTGAAACTGTCAGGGATCTTGACCCTGCTTATTCTGGGAACATTTATGTTCGTTATGTTCCGTGCTGACCATCGTGCGCGTCGCCGCGCGACGTCAGGCGAATTGAGACGAGTTACATAAAATGTCGAAATTTCTACCATTGTGGCCTGATCGGGCCTCGACCATCGCGGGGCAGGTGGACGCTTTGTACATCTATCTGCTGGTGGTTGCGGGCATCATGACCGCGCTCATCTTTCTTGTCGTCACCGTGTTCGCCGTCAAGTACCGCCGCAAACCTGGTGTCGAAGCCCATCAGATCGAGGGCTCGACCATCCTCGAAATCACCTGGTCGGTAGTTCCGTTTTTTATTATGCTGACTTTCTTCATCTGGGGCGCCGTGATCTATTTCAAGGAGCGTACGCCTCCCGCGAACTCGACGGAAGTTTATGTCGTCGCCAAGCAGTGGATGTGGAAAATCGAGCACATGGAGGGGCAGCGCGAGATCAATGAGTTGCACGTTCCTACCGGCGAGAATATCAAGCTCATCATGACCTCGCAGGACGTGATTCACAGCTTCTACGTTCCTGCTTTCCGTTTGAAGCAAGACGTGTTGCCCGGCCGCTACACCACCCTCTGGTTCAAGGCCACCGTGCCCGGACGCTATCATCTCTTCTGCGCCGAATACTGCGGCACGATGCATTCCGGCATGGGCGGCGACATCGTTGTCATGGATCCGCCGGATTACGCGAAGTGGATGGCGGCTGGAGCGTCTCCGCCGCTGCAGGATACCGGCAAGGAGTTATTTTCGTCGCTCGGATGCTCTACCTGCCATCGATCCGATGTGCAGGGTCGTGGGCCGAACCTGGAAGGGATTTATGACAAGCCGGTGTTGCTTGAAGACGGCCGCACGGTGATTGCCGACGAAAATTATGTTCGCGAATCCATCCTCAATCCGACCGCCAAGATCGTGAATGGCTTCAAGCCGATCATGCCCACGTTCCAGGGCATCGTCAGCGAAGAGCAATTGAATGCGCTGGTGGCCTACGTCAAGTCGCTAAGCCAGCCAGCCCCGGGAGCCGCTGGGTTGGAGACTCAACCCGCCACTTCCCCGGGACAACCCCAGAATGCGCAGGTGCAATAGTCATGGCGAGTACAGCAGTTCCGGCAAATCAGGCTCCGGCCACGAACTATCTCAACAACGGACATAGCCTGAAGTCCTGGTTGTTAACCACCGACCACAAGCGGATCGCTATTCTCTACCTGATTTCGGTGACCGCGTTCTTCTTTATGGGCGGCTTCTTTGCCATGCTTATCCGGCTCGAGTTGCTCACTCCGCAGGGCGACCTCATGCAGGCCGACACCTATAACAAAGTGTTCACCATGCACGGCATGATCATGGTGTTCTTTTTCCTGATTCCGGTTGTGCCGGCCGTGTTGGGAAATTTCCTGATCCCCATCATGATCGGCGCCAAGGACCTGGCCTTCCCGCGCATCAACCTTCTAAGCTGGTATCTGTATGTTCTCGGCGGCATCCTGATCACCCACGTCATGCTGACCGGCGGCGTCGACACCGGTTGGACCTTCTACAGTCCGTTCAGCACCGAGTACACGAATACCAAGATTGTCGAGGCCGGACTCGCGGCCTTTATCGCCGGATTCTCATCGATCTTCACCGGACTGAACTTCATCGTCACCATTCACCGGATGCGCGCGCCCGGCCTGACCTGGGGCCGCTTACCGCTATTTGTCTGGGCCAACTACGCGACCGCCATCATTATGATTCTGGGCACGCCGGTGATCGCCATCACGATCGTCCTCGTCGCCGTCGAGCGGCTCTTTCATCTGGGTATCTTCGATCCGCGACTGGGTGGAGATCCGCTTTTATTCCAGCACCTCTTTTGGTTCTATTCCCATCCGGCGGTTTACATCATGATTCTGCCTTCGATGGGAGTGGTTAGCGAACTCATTACCTGCTTCTCGCGCAAGCGCGTGTTTGGCTACAAGTTCATCGCGCTGTCGAGCATCGCCATCGCGGTCATCGGCTTCCTGGTCTGGGCACATCACATGTTTGTGGCCGGCATCTCCCTTTATGCGGCCATGATCTTTTCGTTTCTCACTTTCTTCGTCGGCGTGCCCTCGGCAGTCAAGGTGTTCAACTGGACTGCTACCTTGTACAGGGGTTCGATTACCTATGCCACTCCGATGCTCTATGCCTTCGGATTTATCGGGCTCTTTACCATCGGTGGCTTGACCGGACTTTTTCTGGCCACGCTTGGTATCGATGTTCACGTTACGGATACTTACTTTGTCGTCGCACATTTCCACTACGTGATGGTAGGTGGCGTCTTGATGGGGTATCTCGGCGGCCTGCATTTCTGGTGGCCGAAGATTTCGGGGCGCATGTATCCAGAAGGCTGGGCAAAACTCTCGGCGCTGCTGGTATTCGTCGGCTTCAACCTGACATTCTTCCCGCAATTCATTCTCGGCTACGTCGGAATGCCGCGGCGCTACTGGCAGTATCCGCCGGAGTTTCAGGTGTTGAACGTGCTCTCGACCGCTGGCGCAAGCATATTGGCCGTGGGCTATCTGTTGCCGATGATCTATTTCCTCTGGTCGCTGCGCTACGGGCCGATCGCAGAAGCGAATCCGTGGAATGCCGCTGGCCTGGAGTGGAAGACCACGTCGCCGCCGCCGACTTTCAATTTTGATGAAACTCCCGTGGTGACGTGGGAGGCCTACAACTACGACGAGATCCCAGACAGGGAACTGGAGGTTCCCGTTGCCTGATAGCCAAGCGACCAACGGTCAAACCATGACGGTGGAACACGAAGCGCATAATCCGGCGCTGCTACACCACTTTGCCGACCCGCAGCAACAGAAAAATGCTGCCTCGCTTGGCATGTGGCTGTTTCTGGTAACGGAGATCATGTTCTTTGGCGGCATGTTCTGCGCCTATCTGATCTATCGTCTCGCCCACTTCAACGCCTTTGCGGCGGGAAGCCAGCAGCTCAACATCTGGATGGGAGCGACGAACACGGCTGTTCTAATCGTCAGCTCGGTCACGGTTGTGTTGGCGGTGAAAGCGGCGGAAGCGGGCAAGCGCAAACTACTGACCGGTTACCTGGTGGTGACCGTGCTGCTTGGCTTGACCTTTCTTACGATCAAGGGTTTCGAGTACAAGGAAAAATTTGAGAAGCATCACGTACCTGGTCCAACGTTCAACTTCACCGATAAGTTCGATGACAATGGACACCAGATACCGGTCAATCCCAAAGAGGCTGAGCTTTTCTTCTCTCTCTATTTCGTGATGACCGGCATGCACGCCCTGCACATGGTCATTGGCTGCGGCCTTTTTACGGCGTTGGCGGTGCTGGCGTGGAAGGGACATTTCACCCCGGATTACTTCACGCCCGTAGAGAACGCGGGACTGTACTGGCACCTGGTCGATATTATCTGGATTTATCTGTTTCCGTTGCTATACCTGATCAGTCGGCATACCTGACGGACGGTTGATGGTGTCTGTAAGGGATGTTCGTTGGATTTCAGAAGCGAAAGCGGTCTAAAGGATTGCCATGGTTGAACACGAACACACAGCTCATTCGCAGGGATTTTACATTGCCATCGGTGTCGTCCTGCTTATCCTGACCGTAACGACGGCTGCTGTCGCCTTCGTGAACCTGGGACCCTTTAATCCGGTTGTGGCGCTCCTCATCGCGACCATCAAAGCTACGCTCGTCGTGCTCTTCTTTATGCATGTCAAGGGCGCAAGCGAGAAACTGACGGCTGCTGTCGTCGTCTCCGGCTTTTTTTTCCTGGGGATTCTCCTTTCGCTTTCACTGGCCGACTACATGACTCGATCCTGGCGGTAGGAGCATCTATGTGGCGCTGACGCCCGCAGCCGCGAAGATTCCGCACCGAATCCGATCATCGCCGTTTTGAGCCGAACTCGCCGCTTTTTCGCGGCAAGGTCAGCGTCCCCCAGGGACTTGCGCACAGCGCCCGCATCCTCGAAGATGTCCTGTACTCTATGCCGCAAGATATAGCCTCACCCCCGGCTCACTCCAAACAGCTCGACGCTCCCGCGTTAGAAGCAGCTTTGCGACGCCATCTACGGGGAGAAATCCGCTTCGATTCTGGTAGCCGTGCTCTCTATGCGACCGACGGGTCCAACTACCGGCAAGTTCCGATCGGCGTTGTCGTTCCTCGCGATCGAGAAGACGTGCTCGCAACTGTTTCGCTTTGCCGTGATTATGGCGCTCCGCTGCTGGCGCGCGGTGGAGGCACGTCGCTTGCCGGACAATGCTGCAATGCCGCAGTCATCCTCGACTTTTCGAAGTATCTTGCCGCGATTCTCGAAATCGATCCCGCGCGGCGCATCGCGCGGGTCGAACCGGGCGTTGTGCTCGATACTCTGCGGACCGCAGCCGAGAAGCACCATCTGACTTTTGCGCCCGATCCGGCGACTCACGACCGCTGCACCCTCGGAGGCATGATCGGCAATAACTCCTGCGGTGTGCACTCGATCATGGCCGGCAAGACGGATGACAACATCGACGCGCTCGAAATTCTTACCTATAGTGGTCAGCGCATGCAAGTCGGCGCTACCACCGCCGACGACTTCGACCGCATTGTTCGCGAAGGTGGACGCCGCGCCGAAATTTACTCTGGCCTTAAGTCAATCGCCGACCGTTACGGCGAACAGGTTCGCCGCCAGTTCCCAAACATTCCCCGGCGCGTCTCCGGATACAACCTCAACCACCTGCTGCCTGAGAACGGCTTTCACGTGGCGCGGGCGCTGGTTGGCTCCGAAGGCACCTGCGTCACGATTCTTGAGGCGACATGCCGTCTGGTCGAAAGTCCGCCCTGTCGCGTGCTGTTGGTTATCGGATGGCGCGACATATATATCTGTGCCGATCAGGTGCCTCTGATCATGGAACATCGTCCGATTGGCCTTGAAGGCTTCGACGACATCATGGTCAACGCGAGCCGGCGCAAAGGCGTAAATCTTGACGGCCTCGCGCTCTTGCCAGAAGGATCGGGCTGGCTGATGGTCGAGTTTGGCGCCAACACCACCGATGAAGCCGAGGCGCAGGCGCGACGCCTGATGGGTACGCTCGACCGCTCCGCGGCTCCGCCCAACATGCGCTTGTTTACTGACCCGCGACAGGCACGGCGCATATGGGATGTACGCGAATCGAGCCTCGGCGTGACTTCGCACGTTCCGGGCGAGCCGCTGCGTTGGGAAGGATTTGAGGATTCCGCCGTGGCTCCCGAGAGACTGGGCGCATATCTGCGCGACCTGCGACGGCTGATGCAAGCCTTCCACTATGAAGGCCCGTTCTACGGACATTTCGGCCACGCCTGCGTGCACACACGCATGGACTACGATCTCGAATCGGCTGAGGGGGTCGGCAAGTTCCGGCAATTCATGGAAGAGGCTGCCGATCTAGTCGTTCGCTATGGCGGATCGCTCTCTGGCGAGCATGGAGACGGGCAGGCGCGCGCCGAGCTTCTTCCCAAGATGTTTGGCGCTGAGCTCATGCAGGCGTTCCGAGAGTTCAAGTCGCTCTGGGATCCCGATTGGAAGATGAATCCCGGCAAGCTGATTGAGCCTTATCGGCTCGACGAAAACCTGCGCTTGGGTGCGGGGTATGCTCCGTGGCGTCCGGAGACCCATTTCAAATTTCCCGATGATCATGGCAGTCTGGCGGCGGCCACGCTGCGCTGCGTGGGAGTAGGCAAGTGCCGGCGCGAGACCGGCGGAGTCATGTGTCCCAGCTACCGCGTTACACGCGACGAAGAGCACTCGACTCGCGGGCGTGCCCATCTGCTCTGGGAGATGACAAAAGGTGAGATCATCAAGGATGGCTGGCAGAACGAAGCCATCAAAGAATCGCTCGACCTTTGTCTTGCCTGCAAGGGTTGCAAGAGCGATTGCCCGGTGGGCGTTGATGTTGCCACTTACAAAGCGGAGTTCCTGTCGCACTACTACGAGGCAAAGGGAAGGCCGCTGAAAGCCGCCGCACTCGCGAATTTTGACCTTTGGGTGCGAACTGCGTCCCACTTGCCGGGGCTGGTAAATCTCACGACGCAACTGCCGGGTCTGAGCAATCTGGCGAAGCTGGCGGGCGGGATCTCGCCACAGAGGCGCATTCCAGCCTTTGCACCGCAGACATTTAAGGATTGGTGGGAGAATCGCAACGGTTCACCCAGAGACGAACGCATTCCTTCCCCCGGCGGAGTGAAGTTCCGCGAAGCTGGTTCGGTTCTGCTTTGGGCAGACACCTTCAACAACCACTTTCTGCCTTCGACCGCCAAGGCTGCTGTCGAGGTGCTCGAGACAGCCGGCTTCGACGTTAGCGTGCCCCACGCCCATTTGTGCTGTGGGCGGCCGCTCTATGACGTCGGAATGCTGGATCGTGCCAAGCGGCTGCTGCTTCAGGTCATGGACCAGCTTGAGCCCGAGATTGAAGCGGCTACGCCTATCGTCGTTCTTGAACCTAGCTGCGCCGCAGTGTTTCGCGACGAGCTCACCAACCTCTTCCCCAAGGATGAGCGGGCATGCGCTCTTTCGAAGCAAGTCTTCCTGCTCAGCGAATTTCTTGAGCAGAGGGCGAAAGATTTCCCGCTTCCCGAGCTGGCGCGGCACGCCCTTGTCCACGGGCATTGCCATCACAAGGCCATCATGAAGATGACCGCGGAAGAGGCGGTGCTTGATCGCATGGGCGTCACCTTCACCGCGCCCGCTGCCGGATGCTGCGGGATGGCGGGCGCATTTGGTTTCGAGAAGGAAAAGTACGACGTCTCAAGGGCGATCGGTGAACTGGAACTGCTTCCGGCTGTCCGACGAGCCCCCGCCGACTGGCTCATTGTCGCGGATGGCTTTAGCTGCCGAGAGCAGATTGCGCAGGAGACAGATCGGCACGCGCTGCATCTCGCCGAAGTTCTGCAGATGGCTCTGCGGGAAGCGACGGAAACACCCGAGGGTTTTCCGATGTTTGATCCGGCACCGCAATACTATCCTGAAGATGCCTGGGTGCAACCGCATGAGGCTTCGGTTCGAAAATCGATGAGGCGCACAGGGCTGACCGTAGCAGGGATTGCCGCCGGGGCGGCGCTATTATTGGCGCTGGCTCGACGACGCTAGGCTGACACGGGGTTCAGACTTTCGTTGCGGCTCGCACTCCTGGCGTTACTTAAGATGTTGATTAGAGACAGCTTACACTTGTCACTGCCCATCCGGGCCGGTTTCTGGGACAATAGACAGTAGACAGCAGGCCTCCCTGTTGCGGCTTTCCGTTGCGTTTTACCTCAGACCGCGCCGAGCAACAAAGCCCGAAGAAAGCTGAAATCCGATGGAAACCGTAAATTCACCCACGCTCGCCCCAACTCCAGTTCAGGTGGTAGCGCCAACCCAATCTGCCGGGGTTGCTCAGAATAAGGCGCTACAGGGGTCGGTATTGGTGCTGATCCAGTTCGACGTCTGCGAAGAGATCAAGCTTGACGCTTTGCGCGATATTTTTGGCGCACGGCGGCAGGATGCTAGTTTTAAGCATCCTGCCCCCGGATATGTTCGATTTCAACGGCCTCCGGTGGTTGAGCCAGTTGAACCGCTCGTCCTGGAGAGCGGGGAGCGGCTGGACGTGCAGATCAAGTATTACGATTACGGCGTGCTGAGCGTGGTATTCGAGCTGCCGTTCTCCGGCGACTGGGACACGCTGGTGCGGCTGGCCAGCCGCTGGGTTTGGGATACCGACTTCACCAGCTTTGCCCAGAAGATCGTTAAGCAGAAGATCGAGCGCGCCCGGCCGGCGCTGGTCAAGCTTTACGACAGCTGGCTGCATGAAGATTACTTTGTCTTTCATGTGCGTGACATTGTGGGTAATCCGTCGGCGGCTGAACTGCTGGCGTCGCAGGGCGGACGCATCGCCCAGATCGTGCGCGGTGAAAACGTTCCGCTATCGGATGGCGAGCAGGCAGAGATCATGCAGTCGAAGATTTCGTATTATCCGAACGATCTGGCGGTAATCAGCTGGAACGGCGCATTTCTGTACGACTCGACGGCAGGCGCGGAGACGGTAATTCAATTGCTGGAGTATGCCAACTCGCAGTTGCTGGAATTCAGGCATTACGACGAACTGCTCACCCGCGAACTGCAGAGCGTCTACGAGTTCATGGAACATGGTTCGAACGGGATCTGGGCGCGCTGGCGCACCGCGAGACGCGCGAATCGACTCCATACCGTCTTGCTGGATGTCGACGAATTGACGGAACGTGCCGACAACGCCATCAAGTTCCTGAGCGACATGTTCTCAGCTCGACTTTATAAGGTTGCGGCATCGAAGATCGGCGTCACCGACTACAAAGACTTGGTCAATCAGAAGGTGCATACCGCCGAAGAGCTCTATCGGTTCATGGTCGACCAGTTCCATCAGAGCCGTGCGTTTGTCCTGGAGTTGATGGTCGTGATTATTCTGATCATTGACCTGATTTGGCTGTTTAAGGGATCAACTCCGATCTAGAAGATTTCGAGCCCTAGGTTATCTCATTCGAACCCGCTCCCAAGGTGGGTTCCTTCATTGTGTTGCTGAAGCGCATGCCGCCGAGAGCAACTCATAAGTTCATGACTAAAGTCCCGCGTTCTTGGTGATCTTTGACACAGACACCTTTCCTCCTAATGTGAAAACTAGCCGGACTAGCGCCTTTCCTCCAGTGCTGCCCAGCGGTTGGGTTGTTCCATGACGAGCGACCCGTAGGAGTGCGCAATGTTCAAGTGGTTGAAGTTGTCGGTCGTGGTTGCGTTGTTCGCAGTCTTGGGAGGATTAGCCTGGGCTCAGAACGCGTATCAAGTCGTGCAGGTTACAAACGGTGGCACCATCAGCGGAACGGTCAAATGGGTTGGGCCGCACCCTCACATAGAAGAATTTCCGGTCACGAAAGATCCTGAGATTTGCGATCCTGAATCACATAAAAAGGTTGATCTGGAGCGACTAATCATCGGTCCGGAAGACGGGGTTGCGAATACGATCGTCTACTTGAAAAATATCTCGCGCGGCAAGGCAATGGATCTTCCGCTGTCGCGACGGTCGCTCGACCAGAAACAGTGCCACTACGTCCCTCATATCCTGTTAGTGCCCCAGTATGCGGATCTCCAGATGAAGAGCTCCGACGCCACTCTGCACACAATTCACATGAGCGGCGCGGCCAGTTTCAATTTGCCTTTTCCCTACACGAATCAGGTCGTATCGAGGACGATGCAGACTCCGGGCCTCGTCGCCTTGCGCTGCAACGGTGGGCACGTCTGGATGAACGCCGAAATGATGGTGGTCCAGCACCCGTACTATGCCGTAACCGACCAGAGCGGAAAGTTTGAATTGACAAACGTTCCGGCCGGTGAGTATCAGCTTGTGGCCTGGCACGAAGGATGGGGTATTGTAAGTCGTGAGACCACCTTCGACGTTCTCACCGAGCGGAAAATTCTGCGCCCAATCTTCGGTGAGGCTAAGATCTGGGAGAAACCGGTGAACGTCAAGAGCGACGAGACAACCACGGTTAACTTCGCGATCTCAGCGAAATAATAAACACGCTGGAAAGGCAAGCCGAGATCAGACATCTGGCAAATATCTTTAGCGAAGCTCTTCCCATCTGCGCGTAGCACTAAATTGTGGCAGTGCTCCTCATCGCGGGCGACGCTACTTCTGTTCTTCGGCATAGCACCCAACCCCACAGTCTGTGCTGCTGCGGGATAGCCGGCAATACGCTGGTAGCTGTACGTCACAGATTTAGATTCTCTAGGTGCTCGGCATTACGGCCTGCCGGCTGAAGATCTCTCAGAAGGGCTCACGAGCGGTGCAAAATCACGAGGTCTTCTCTGGCAGTCGCCTGGGGCCAAATTCGTCTGTGTTTTCATCGGCTTCGCCCCCTACCGTAACGTTTTCCCGCAGCTACAGAACTCAGGGCATCGCGGAGGAAGTTCTGACGACGTAGGATGCTGCTTGGCGCTTGTCGTTTTCTGCGCGCAACTGCGCGCTTACGAGGTGATTCAAATGAGAATTGTGAATGTCCGCCGCTCGCTGCCTTCATTCGGGGCCGTGAGTTGGCTCGTTCTCGCCGCATTTCTGCTGGCGATCACGATGACATCTTCTATGGCATCGGCTCAAATCGTCTTGTCAGTGAACATCGCTCCACCGCCGTTGCCGGTCTACACCCAACCGGCTTGCCCAGGCGATGGCTACATATGGACGCCGGGTTACTGGGCTTACTCCGACGATGGCGGCTACTTCTGGGTTCCGGGAACGTGGGTCCAGGCACCGGAAGTTGGTTTCCTGTGGACGCCAGGCTACTGGGGCTGGGCGAACAGTCTGTATGTTTGGAATGCCGGATATTGGGGTCCGCAGGTCGGCTTCTACGGCGGAATCGACTACGGTTTCGGGTATACCGGCAACGGTTATGCCGGCGGCTATTGGAACAGCGGGCACTTTTTCTACAACAGCCGAGTGAACAACGTAAACGTTACCGTCGTTCACAATGTCTATCAGAGATCGGTAACTGAACGCGTAAATCACGCCAGTTTCAACGGTGGCCATGGCGGGATTAGCGCCCGACCCACGGCAACGCAAGAGCGATTCGCACGCGAGAAACACATTCCTGCGGTGTCGGCGCAGGAGGCGCATTTGACGGCGGCACGCGCCGACCGTAGCCAGTTCTATTCGGAGAACCACGGACATCCGGCAGTGGCCGCCACCGCGCGGCCCGGCGCGTTCAAAGGCGCGGGCGTGATCGCGGCGCGGGGCGCAACTGCTGAGCACGGGACGAAGAATCGGTCGGAGACGAAGACCGAGGCCAAGGGACATAACGAGAAGGCCCCCGCCAATGAAAAAATGGCCCGGCAGGAAGCAAAGTCGGTGCCTCATACGAACGCTCACGAAGCAAAACCCACTACCAAAGCCCGGAACGAGAGCGCTCCGCGCACGGAGAGCAAGCCTCCAACAGAAGCAAAGGCCAACAACCACGAAGCAAGACCTAAGTCCGCGCCGCGTGAGGAATCGAAACCGATGGCCAGGAACGAGCCGAAGCCGGCAGAACATGCAGCGCCTCCACGGGCAGAGCATGAGGCCAAGCCTCCGGCTGAACGTGCGGCTGTGCCGCGAGAGGAATCAAGGCCGATGGCCAGAAACGAGTCAAGGCCGGTAGAACATGCAGCACCTCCGCGCGCAGAGCATGAGGCGAAGCCTCCGGCAGAACATGCGGCGGCCCCACGCGAGGGAAAAAAGCCTCCGCGATAGTTGCAGCTGTGAATGCAAAAGCGTCCTGGCTTAGAGCCGGGACGTTCTTGTGCGTTTGCGTTCGGTCAGGCGCAGCGGTGCGGTGGAGGCGAGTTCGGTGCGGTTGCGGCCGCTATTCTTGGCGCGGTAAAGAGCCTGATCGGCGGCCTGAATTACCTGCTCGGGTTGGCGGTAGCGCGTACTGGGCTCGGCGACCCCGATGCTGACAGTCACGGACAGATGATCGGGCAACGGCAGCGTGCGCTCCGCCGCAGTCTTTTTCCTTATAGACCTTCTTCGATCGGATTCACCGGCGCGGCGATCGCTTTTCTTCCCGCTGCTTGCTGCAGTGCTTGCCTCGGCAATTTTTTGCGCTCTCCTATCCGAACCGCGCACGTGAAATGTCGATTTCTCGATTGTCTGGCGCAGTGCGTCGAGATGTTCAAAGGCATCTTTGGCGGAAGTGTTACGAAAGACGATGGAAAACTCTTCGCCTCCGCAGCGAAAAGCCTGGCCGTTGCCTCCCACCTGCGATAGACGCTTGGCCACCATGCACAGGACTTGATCGCCGACATCGTGTCCGTAGGTATCGTTGAATGTTTTGAAGTGGTCGATGTCGACGATGGCGATCGCGTATTGCTGATCGAGTGAGAGCAGAGACTCGTTGAAGGCGCGGCGTCCGCGAATGCCGGTGAGTTCATCATGATAGGCAAGCACGTAAGAAGTTTCGATCAGCGATGCGCCGAGGATGAGCGCCGAAGTCGCGACGTAAGCAGTCGACATCTTGCCGACTGGGGTGAATTCGAGCCATAAAAAAACGGCGGCCACGGACCAGACGAATCCGGGTTCGATCGGCTTGCGGGTCTGATAAAAACGCGAGATGAAGAAAGCGATGGCAGCAACGAAACACAACAGGATCCACAACGGGATGGGAGTTTCGGAAGGATGATGTGAATTGGCTGGGCTATTTTCGGGGCGGCAAAGCACGGCGAAGGCGACGGATTCGAGAAAGAGCAATCCGAAGCGGGGCGCGACGCCCGAGATGGTGAGGCCGCGTTCGCGCATGGCAGCGAAGACGATGAAGTTGAGTGGGACGAGCAGCGCTGCGAGCAGGACTGCCATGCGGCCGGGTCCGGCATAGATTTGGGCGGCGCGGGTTGGGCTGGTGGAGAAAAAGTCGACGGCTCGATGCGCGAGCAACAATACTAATAAGGAAAAAAGAACGCGACTGGAATTGAAACGCCAGGCGAGGAGCAACCCGGCGGCAAAGACAGCGACATAGTAAAAGGCGAGCGACGGCGCGATTTGCGGGAAGAGCGAACTGTTGACCAGGGCCGCAGCGAGGGCTAATAACAGGCCCCCGGGGACGAGCCACGCTTTCCAGGTTCGCGCATTCACTGCTTCAGAATACGGCAGTAGAGGGTCGGCGACGATTATGTTTCGGGCACGCGTAACACCGGCCCCCGGGGTTGAATTCACGAGTTCAGAGCGAGGTTCTGGATTGTTAGACGCAGATGATAGTCTTCCATGTTCATCCTGATGGTTCGTTTTGATGATTCGTTTTGATATCGGCTGGCAGCGCTATGGCTCGAACAAATTTGACTCGAACTAGACAATCCGCGGTTCGTTCAGAACTTCGCATCGCGATCGACACGGGAGGCACGTTCACCGATTGCGTCTGGATGGAAGCCGGCGTTTTGAAAACGCTAAAAGTGTTTTCCACGCCGGATGATCCGTCGCGCGCGATTGCGCAAGCTTTGCAGCAGATAGGCGAAGTGCACGCCGGGAAGACTAAGCGGGCGGGCAATGGCCGGATGTTGACGCTGCTGCATGGGACGACCGTCGGAACGAATGCTTTGCTGCAACGAAAAGGCGCGCGGGTCGCGCTGATTACGACCGCCGGATTTGAAGATGTGATCGAGATTGGACGCCAGGCGCGTCCTCGGCTGTATGACTTTTTCTTTGACCGTGTAACGCCGTTGGTCAGTCGGGAGCTACGGTTTGGCGTGCGCGAAAGAACCGGTGCAGATGGAAAAATCCTGGAACACCCGTCCGACGAGGAATTGACACAGGTGCGAGAGGCGGTGCGGGCTGCCAATCCGGAGGCGATCGCTATCTCGTTACTGTTTTCGTTTGCCAATCCGGAGAACGAAGCGGTCCTGGCTGCCCTATTGGATGGGTTGGGGAGACCGCTTTCTGTCTCGCACCGGATTCTGCCCGAGTTTCGAGAATACGAGCGCACGAGCACGGTGGTGATGAACGCTTATCTTCAGCCGCTGATGCAGAGCTACATGGAAAAACTGGCCGCGCGCGCGACGGACATGGGAGCCGCCGTGGCAGCGGAGATCAACAGCCGCGAGGGCCGCCACGCGCGCACAGCACGCATTTTTGTCATGCAATCGAGCGGCGGGATCACGGCGCTGGAGGCGGCGGCGCGGGAGCCGGTACGGACGGTGCTTTCGGGCCCGGCGGGAGGGTTGGTGGGCGCGGCGGCGATGGCGGCTCGCAGCGGCTTCGAGAAGATTCTTTCATTCGATATGGGAGGGACGTCGACGGATGTGGCTGCTGTGCAGGGCGAGTTGCGCACCGGTGCACAGTCGGAAGTCGCCGGGCTGCCGGTGGGCGTTCCGATGCTCGAGATTCACACCGTAGGCGCGGGTGGCGGATCGCTGGCGCGCTTCGATGCCGGCGGATCGCTGCGCGTGGGACCGGAATCGGCGGGCGCCGATCCGGGGCCGATTTGCTATGGGCGTGGAACTGAACCGACGGTGACGGATGCGAACCTCCTGATGGGACGCCTGCGGCCAGACCGCTTTCTGGGCGGCGAGTTCAGGCTCGACTTCGAAAGAGCGCGGCGAATTACATCGGAGTGGCTGAAGAAGCAAGGCTCGCGTTTGAGCATCGGCCAATTTTCCGCGGGCGTAGTGCGCGTAGTGAACGCCAATATGGAGCGGGCTTTGCGCGTGGTCTCGATTGAGCGGGGATATGATCCGCGGGAATTTGCCCTGGTGGCGTTTGGCGGAGCTGGCGGTCTCCACGCATGTGAATTGGCGGAGGCGCTGGCGGTGCCGACAGTCGTGATTCCGGCGCGGCCGGGAGCGCTTTCGGCATTTGGGATTCTGGTGAGCGACGTGGTGAAAGATTATTCGCGGACTCTGTTGTGGAGATTGGCCGGTCAAAAGAAAGTGACGAAGCAAGCCGTGCCGCGTGCGAAGCTGCAGGACGAATTTCGCAAGCTGGAGACCACTGCGGAAAAAGAATTTCGCGCCGAGCGGTGGCGCGGAACGATTCATTACGACAGAAGCCTCGATCTGCGGTATCGCGGACAAGGATACGAACTCACCGTGCCAGCCACCGAAAATGTTGTCGCGCGATTCCATGACGAACATCAGCGGCGCTACGGATATCACCATCCGGGGCGGGAGGTCGAACTGGTTACCGTGCGCCTGCGGGCGCGATTGCGGGGTTCGGCGGCGGAGTCTCTGCGGCCTACGGCGAAGGCGCCGCGGGGATCGTTGTCAGGAAAATCGTCGACTCGGGCAGCGACGGCCGAACGGGCATTGGTGCTTTTTCACGACAAAACAGTGAATACACCAGTGTTCGAGCGCGGCGAACTGGTCGCGCGCCGGACGATGAAGGGACCCGCGGTAATTACGGAATACAGCGCCACCACGGCGATTCCTCCAGGGAAGACATTTCGGGTTGATGCCGCGGAGAATCTGGTCATCAACATTAGATGAGCGTGATCTAGCGAAAATGAGCGGGATCTTAGTGAAAATGAGCGTGATCTAACGAAGACGAGCGAGATTCTGGTCAGTGGAATCGCGGGGCGCTCGTCCCCATAAGAATTTGTCATCCCGAGCGAAGCGAAGGATCTGCATCTTGCCTCTTCTCGCCAGGCTTTACTCTTCGTCCGGGTCTTTCCTTTCTTCGATAGCCATATCTTTCAACTCACTGGACTCGAAGACGTCTCCACATTCCTGGCACTCAACGTATTCGGAATCTTCGTCGCGCGAGACGATCTGCACGCGCGGATGCTTGCACTGTTCGGGAGTTACTTTCTTTTGAGGGGACGGCGACGGCTGGGTGGGAGTCATAAACGTGCCGACTTGTTCATCTCGCAGTGGGTAAGTTGGTTTGGCCCCGAATTGGCGATATTTTGCGGCGACTTGCGGTCGATGTCAAGTACCCATCGAACATTACTAATGCCATTCTCCAGGCTTACTTCTTCCCAGCTTGCGGGGCATCCATATCTTGCGGGAAGCTTTTCAGCGCTACCGCGATGGCGCGAGAAGACATTTTCCCGCCTGCATCGTTTGTATTTTCGATGAGAGTTCCCTTGAGCACGTAATACGCTTCATCGCCTCGGCTCTTGCCATCGCCGCGATCAATGGTTCCGTGAAATTCGTAGGAGACACCGTGGACGGTCTCGGTGGCAAAGGTAAGTTGATCGCCATCGAGTTTGCCCGACTTGAAGAAATGGTCGAGAAAAACGCCTCGGTCGCTTTCCGCGTCGCCGTAACGGGAGACGAAACCGGTAACATCTCCCCGATCTTCGACAGTGAGCTGGACGAACTCGCCGTCGGTGAGGAAGTTGTACATACCAGAATAGTCGGCGCCTCGCACTTGAGTAGGGGGCTTATTCGGTTGATTTTGCGCGGATAGTTTCGCTTGCGGGATGGCGAGCATCCAAGTGAGAAGGACAAAGCAAAACAGGCGCAGCGCGTTTGTGTTTACGGGCATGTTGCGATCATATGCAGGATACGGAGAAAATGCGATCCCCGGGTGTTTGTGGCTGGGTTTGCAGATGGCCTTCTGGGTTTGTGCCTCCATCAAATAACGGGCTGAAGTCAGTTATAATCTGGTGACAATTTAGCCGTCCGAGGCGAGGCAGCAAAAACCTCACGGATCCAGCCTTTCAGGGCCCCGTCGAAGCAGGAAAATCGGGAGTTGGCTAGAACGCGACATGGAGTACTGATGGAGTCCCCGGGGAAAAACCTGTTGAAACTTCTGGTGGAACGAGATCCGGCGAGCCCGGAATTTCGCGATGGAGTGCGCGAGGCGCTGCGCCCCTCGGTTGGTGGGGCAAGTGGCTGGGCGGTGTCACCCAAGGAAGATGATTTCGGGCTCTGGCGCGATGTGTTTGTTGAGCAGCCGCTGCCGTGGGGACGCTTTCTGCAATCGGTGTTGCTGCACGGAGCGGTAGTTGCGCTGATATGGACGGTCTCGATCTCGTGGCTGCGTCAGCAGAAGCTTCTGGATCGCCCTACGTTTGACCAGTCCTCGGTCATCACTTACACGCCGGATGAATATCTGCCGCCGCTTGATACCGGCGTCTCAAAGGCTCTAAAGAAGCAGAAGGCCGATCCGATCTACGCCAAGCAGCCGATTCTGTCGGTTCCGCGCGAGGCCGATAACAGCTCGCAGACCATTGTTGTGCCTCCCGATCTGAAGCTGAATCATGACGTGGCCTTGCCCAACATTGTAGCCACGTCGACGATTGTTCCGGCGGTTCCGCTTGATGCCACGGAAACGCAGTTGAGCCGCATTGCCGCTCCCGACACGCGGGTAGTTGCGCCGCCGCCCGAAGTGCAGATGGTGGAGGATCGAGTGGTTCGCGCGGGGATGAAAACGGAGGTGATTGCTCCGCCGCCGGATCTGGCACAGACGAAGGGGCATATCGGACTGATTAATATTGGGCCGAGCCAGGTGGTGGCACCCGCTCCGCAACTGACGCTGGAGGAGCAGCATTCGCTGGCAGCGCGCGGTCGAGGACGATTGCCGAGCGGCGGCGTGCAACCAGTGGCTCCGCCGCCGAGCGTGGCCGCGGTGAGCGGCAGGAACACGGGCGGGCGGCTGATTGCATTGGGCATTCATCCAGTAACGCCGACGGGGCCGGTACCGGTTCCGGCCGGGAATCGACGAGGGACGTTTGCTGCGAGTCCGAAGGGCAAGCCGGGCGCCGCGGGAACTCCTGACTACGTGTCATCGTCGCTCCTGAAAGAAGCAGGAGGTTTCAACGGGCATAACGGCTTGCCGTCGGGGTTGCATGTGGGCGGAGCTGACTCGGGCCGCGAAATGGCTAGTCTGTCGCCAGAAGGGGCTCGGTCCCATACCAACTCGAGGGTTGCCTCTCCGGTTTCGGACGATAAGATCACTGACGTCGATCGCAAGGTTTTTGGCGGCAAGCGCGTCTATGGCCGCACTCTGAACATGCCGAACCTGAATTCATCAACGGGTAGCTGGGTCATCAAGTTCGCAGAACTCGATGGCGGCCGGAAAGACGGAGAGCTGCTGGAGCCAGTCGCGACCGAGAAACCCGACCCTGGCTATCCACTCGAGTTGATGCGCGCCAACGTGCATGGGGTGGTCACGCTCTCGGCCGTGATTCACTCGGATGGCAGGGTGAGCGACATACACGTTCTCGACAGTCCGGATGACCGTCTGGATTCGTATGCGGCGAAGGCTTTGGCAGGCTGGAAATTCTTGCCCGCGGAAAGAGCAGGGAAGCCGGTCGCGCTGCAAGCGGTAGTGGAGATTCCATTCACAGCACGGCGAAGTTTCTGACAAGGTAAATTTCTGCCGAGATGAAATTTCAGAACTAGCGTCGCGCCGACGCCGATTTTTCTCCGGGAAGTGCGGCGTACACGGAGGGGTTAGCACAGACTTCGTAATAGTAGCGGTCGGTCCAGCCCAGGATGTGCAGATCCCTGACATCGACCTGGGCGATGCGGTTCTTGCGGATGGCGATCTTCCGGAAGATCCCGCTGGCGATCGGAACCGTTCCGATGAAGAACTCGCACTGTTCGTCGATCCACGGCCCGTGAAAGCCGGGCTCAGCACGATCGACGGTCCAGGCGGACAGCGAGATTTCCTGCTGCAGTTTTCGGAAGGCCGCTTCGCTCAGGCAGATTCCACCGACGTTGTAGTTGAGACGCATTTCCTCTGCTGGAACCTCGGCCGCGTTGATTGAAGCCCCCGCATTGTCGCTGGCGCTGCCTCCGATTAGAACCGAATAGACCTGAAACACTCCGGCATCGGGCGCGAGCTTTTTGCGGACCTGCTTGCTGCATGAGGAAAGACGGTCGCTCTCATTGATGGCGTCTGAAATCATGATGCGGTGCTCGCCATCCATCAGGTAGAGCGGCGGAGAGTCCTGATACGAGATTCCGAGGCCAACCTCCATCGGCGGCAGGCCTGAACGTTCCAGAAGCTCGTTGTACTCGCGCAGCAGGCTGACAATTTCCCACGCCAAAACGCAGGTCCGGCCGACGCTGAGCATGGCTTCGCCTTCGCGCTCGAGCAGCGCGACGATGATGGCATCGCCTTCCAGAAAAACCTTGGTGGCTCCGTATTTCGCCAGCAGCTTGTTAACCGGATCATAAAAATTCAGGCTGAAATAGGAAGCGGCGTTCATGCCTTTTTCCATCAGCGAACGAGTGAGGCGCGAAGAGTCGCGCACGTCGGCCTTCAGGATGACGTGATGAACGACGCGATCTTCGGCGGGCTTCTGTTCCTCCGGCGGCAGGAACTCGTAGAGCATGCCGTTGAGCGTGGAGAGCTCGCGGACCTTGTCGTCATTTACCAGGTTGATGCTGTCGAAACCGGCGCTGAGGGCTTCGAGTCCGCGAAGGTCGCGGTGATAACAGAAAAGGTCGTGCAGAAGACGCGCGGCAAAGCGTGCTCGCTCGGAACCGCGGCAGGACGCGACCCGTCCGATGGCGGCAAAGAGGCGGTCGGGGTGGAGGCGGCTTTCAGCAATGATTTTTTCGACGCGCGCCGACTCTTCGCGAAAGAGCAGGGCATTCTTGATCTGCTGCGGATTCACGCGTGGCGCATATTCGGCCAGCAGAGGAACGGCTTCGTAAGAGGCGACAATATGCGAAAGGATGCCTTCGCGCTGCAACATCCGGGTCCAGATATCGAGCCGATCGATGCGGCTGCGATCCTGCGGAGTGAGGTCTTCACCGTTGCCCGAGCCGACCAAAGCAGTCGCATTTTCGGGAACATTCAGCGCCTGCTCGAGGTGGTGGTCGTCGATCGCTTCTCCGTATCCGAGTTCGCGCAGAAAATTCAGCGCAAATTGCCGGAGACTGGAGAAGCGATCGGGATCTTTGTCGAAGTTGCCGAACATATAATAGTGCTCGGCGCAGAGATAGTCGTCGCGTCCGTCTTCGGTAAGAATCAGTGGATTGAGAAACAGGCGATAGCTGTCGGCAGGCAGTTCGCCAAGCAACGAGCGGCGCGTGCGGGCGAGCGTTTCTTTCTCGATTTCGCGCAAAAGACGGAAAATCTCTTGCCCGGCGCGGCGCAGAATAATCTTTTTGCCGACTTGGAATGCGGACACGAGCTCCTGCGTCTGCACCATTTTTATTTGGCGCAAGCCTTCGAGCGACTTCGACTTCATGCGGCATTGTTCGAGAATCCGCGCAAACTGCGCCTGCAGTTCGGTGCGTATGAATTTGAGGACGGCGAGTCGGCCAAGCAGGTCGATCGAGGGATTGCCTTCGGCCTTGGCTCGATTCAGGATGGCGAGGTGGATCGCGACTAGCAGAGTTTTGAGATCGGCCGGGCCGGGTTTGCTCAGCTTAGTGGTGCCTTCAGCAGCGCGAATGAATTTGTTTTGATTGGCGGAGGGAACATCCATCTGAAACAGTGATTCCACTTCGCCAAAACGGCAGATGTAACGGGCGATATGAAAGCTGAGATCGGCGGTGATGCGCGGGCTCAGAAAAACGTCGTAGCGAAGATTGTCGACGCCCAATTGCAAATCGCTGAACGCGAGCGAAGGCCCGTGGTACTGAAGATCGGGCCGGCTGGGAGGTTCAGAAGTGCGCAACCGAAAAATTGGGACTTTGGGCATCCGTGCTGGTCTCGTTACGCCTGCAAATCGCTGAAACTGCACTACTAAGCAGGCTAACACGGGTTGGGGATGGTCCAAAGTTACGCTAGTGCAGACGACGGAATTATTGCGGTAACGATAGTTGGCTTGCTTGCCTTGCCTTTTCGAACTCGTCGCCTTTTTTCCAGTCGACCATTTGAGTCTGATTGGCTGCCTCCCAGCCGAGGGCGAATCCAAAGCGGGCCATGGCGGCATCGGAGGTGTAGTCCATCCCTGGATGGTATTCATCGCTCGGCTGATGGTAATGATGCTTGGTGAAGTCGTCCTCTTGTGCCAAACCCCAAGCTTCATCGTGGCCCTTGAATTTCAATCCTTCGTTAATCGAGAAGGATGGAATGCCGACGCGGGCGAGGCTGAAATGATCGGAACGATAGTAATGTCCGGCTTCGGGGTGGGCGTCGGGACGAATCTTGAAGCGGAAATCCTGCGCCGTCGCCTGCACGGCAGGAAAGAACGTGGTGCGTTCGGCGCCTGAAACTTCGACTTCTTCGGGCGCGCCCAGGGGTAGGATCTCGTCGAAGTTGAGACTGAGCGAGATCCTGCCCGCGGGAATAGGCGGATGCTTGCCCAGATATTCAGAACCAAGCAGCCCCTGTTCTTCGCCTGTGACTGACGCAAAATAGATAGACCGGCGCGGTTTTTGGGCGGATGCTCCGTAGACGCGGGCGATTTCCATAAGGATGCCGCAGCCGGTGGCATTGTCCATGGCGCCGTTGTAGATGTTGTCACCCGGCATGTCGGGGCGTATGCCGAGATGATCGTAATGCGCCGTGTATATCACGCCTTCATCTTTCAAGACGCGGTCAGAGCCGGGCAGCATGGCGATCACGTTATTCGATTCGAAAGGACGGATCCTGCTCCTCATGCGGGCGGAGAGGCGCGCGTGCAGCGGGACAGGCTTGAAGTCGCGCGAGTTCGCGGCGGCCATCATCTTGTCGATATCGAGACCAGAGGCGGCGAAGAGCTTGCGAGCCACGTCGAGCTGGATCCAGGAGGCTGCCTTCAGCTGCTGGCTCCCGTCGAGCTTGAGAAAAGCCTTTTCACCCGAAAAGGAGTTCCGCACCACATCCCACGGATAGCTGGCCATCTCGGTTTTGTGGATGAGAATCGCGCCGCTCGCGCCCTTGCGCGCCGCTTCTTCGTATTTGTAAACCCAGCGTCCGTAGTAGGTCAGCGCCTTGCCTGTGAAAAACTTGGGATCGTCCGAGGGCGGCTGGTTGACCAGCATGAGCAGAACTTTGCCCTTTACATCCACACCTTTGTAATCGTCCCAGTGATATTCGGGCGCTTCGATGCCATAACCGACGTAGACGATTTCGGCGTCGATATTGGATTCGGGCTGCTGCGTCTGGTCGTACGCGACGTAATCGTCGAGCGGCTTGAGATCGAGCTTCTGACCTTTCGCGGGAACGAGCGTAAAGCGCGTTTCCGCTGTGGGCGTGACGCCGACCATGGGAACCTTTTGCAGGTAGGAGCCGTTATCGCCGGCGGGCTTAAGCCCGGCGAGAGCGAACTGCGCGGCAATATATTGGGCGGCAATGTCGCCTCCGCGCTGGCCGGTCCAGCGGCCCTCAAGAAGATCGTTGGAGAGGAAGCGGACGTGGGTCTCAATATTCTCGGGACGAATGCACTGCAGGGCGGCGATGGCGGCGGGAGCGATGTGCGTGCCAAAACGCGATTCGGGACGCGGTTTTGGCGGCCTTTCTTGCGCCGCCAGAGCGGCGACCAACACCAACGATAGAACAATGGCAATTCTGCCAAACAACATGCCGTGCACCCCAATTTAGTGAAAGATGTGCCCCGATTGTAAAGGAAATGCCGCGCCCGGCAGAGTTACTTGAGCCTTAGCGCGAGCGTGTCAAGAGGACAATGGCAGCGACGCGCGACGACCGGAACGGTACGGATCTGTCATTTCGATGGGTGGCAAAACTCACGCCCGCCAGGTTTTTCCCGCGACCGCGGGATTAATTTTTCGAGCCTCACCCAGCTCGAAAGTCCCGCACCTCTTCGCCCGGTTTGAAGATGGAAATCGGCGGAATTCGCCCGGCTGCAGCCAGCTTGCGGTTGATGTCTTCAATCTCCTGCTTCACCCACCCGACGCTGCTGATTTCGATCTGACCATCTTGTCCGATCAGGAACAAAGTCGGAACGTTGGTCAGGCCGTAAGCATTGGAGACAGCGTAGCCGTTGGGATCGTCGAGCAATGTGCGGAAGGTGACGCCGTACTCCTTGAGAAAAGCGGCGGTGTCGCTCTGGTTATTCTGCGAGATGCCTACAATCGCCACCTTCTTGTCGCCGTGCGCCCGGTGAATCCGCTCAAGGAAGGGAAACGTATATTGACAGGTCGGACACGAGACCTTGAAGAACGCAAGCAGCACGGGGCCTTGTTGAAGCGCGTCTTGCAGCGAGAATTTGCCGCCTTCGCCGATGATAGGCAGAGAAAAGTCGGGCGCTTTCGTCCCAACTGTGAGTGCAGCCATATCTTTCGAACCTCCGAATAATCGATCGAGCAGTTTCATTGAAAATGCCTCACTCGACACTAAATATTAGATTACGCCGCCGGCTTTCAGGATTTTCCTGGTCAGGCCGGTAATCGGGAGCTCGGGAATGCGTTCGATTGCGATCCATTTGCCCTTTGCGGCCTCGGGAAACTCCCAAAGTTGATGATTCGCAGGCCGACGATTCTGTAAAGATGCACTTGGCAACGCCGCATCTCGCAAGACATGAACCGTGTAGTTGGTGACGGTGATGGAATGGCGAAAGGTGCGCCACTGCGCTCCCGTCGACGTGCGCGGAGGCTCGACCGATTGCGGCAGCTCCCACATGCCGGGCATGAGCGAGTCAGTTTTTGGACGCTGCACGAGGCGAATCTTGTTGCCCCTGCCGTTGCGGCTACGACGGCCATTGCGCACCCCATTGCTCATGGCTAGCACGCACCAGATTTGTTTCTTAAGCTGGCGCAAAGACGATGCAGCGCGCGGAATTTCTCCCTGGGTAACGCACCACTTTCGGATGAGACACACCGCGCAGCGAGGCTCACGCGGCAGGCAAACGGTTGCGCCAAGTTCCATCATGGCCTGATTGAAATCTCCGGGACGGGAGCTGGCTAGAAATGTTTGGGCGTATTGCCATGTCTTCGACGGAGTTAGATTGATGCCGGTAAATCTTTGCAGGACGCGCTCGACGTTGCCATCGACCACGGCGACCGGCTCGCCAAACGCGATGCTGGCGATGGCGGCGGCCGTGTAACGTCCGATGCCGGGCAGCGAAATCAGGGCGTCAGCAGTCTGGGGGAAGCGGCCGGCATTTGTTTGCACAATCTCTTTTGCAGCCCGATGTAACATGCGGGCACGCCGGTAGTAGCCAAGGCCGCTCCAGGCGGCGAGGACGGCGCCTTCAGGAGCGGCCGCCAGCTCTTGCACATTCGGAAAACGTTCGAGAAAAATGCGGTAGTGGTCGAGCACAGCGGCTACGCGCGTCTGTTGCAGCATAATTTCGCTGAGCCAAATGGCATAGGGATCGCGAGTCTCGCGCCAGGGAAGATCGCGCCGATGGCGATCGTACCAGCCGAGCAACACGCGCCGAAAGGCAGTTAGATCTTTGCCGGAAATTGGCGGACGTGACAACGAAGGCGTAGCCATAGGAGGCGCGACTGGCAACGTCTCTATCGAGATTGCCGATGCGCGCCTCATTGCTGGCTGACGCTTTGCGCGATCACCACCCATCCCTTTTTTTGCTGCTGCCACACTGTCATCATGTGCAGGGGAGTCGAGGGAAGCGGCTGCGTAGCGCTGGTTCCATTCGACGAGACACCATTCAGTGTGATGGTGTAGGTCACGACGATGGTCGTTCCGTTCAACTCGGTCTTCAGATCTCCAAGGGCATAATCTTTCAGCTGCCAGCCGCGATATTGTTCCAGCGTTGCGTCGCGGTCGACTATTCCCGTCGGCGTTACGCCGACGTAATTTGAAGCCAGGATGCTATCGATCTCCGCCCAGTTCCCGCCTTTAACCTCTTTCCAGAAGACGTCTTCCAGAGACTCTCCTCCGGTGGCTTGAGAAAAATTGCGTGCCGGGTGTTCACCGTAAAACGTGCAGGCCGAAATCAACATCATAGAGACAAGAATCGGTGCCAGGGCAAGTCTGGGCATGGCGGAATTGTACCGTGACCGCCTATCGCGTCTTCGTCCAAATGAGTAGCAGAAGGGATTCATCCGATTGACCGCCGGACGAGGGGCCACGATAATGATGAAGCCTGGTGATCGCGACACACGCGTGAAGATTAGCCCGAACCGGCAGGATGAGTATGACCGAATTCGACCGCAAGGTGGAAGAGGCTTCCGTGCGCTTCAATCGCTCGGTGGCAAATATCGCCGAGACTCTGGAAAAAGAGACGGCCGATCTGGTGAACTACCTGAACGACGAAGTGGTGCCCGCCGTGCGAGCGCATTCGTCGAAGGCTCTGCGAACCGCCGCGGGAAAGCTCTCGACCTTCGCCGATTACCTGGAAGCGAACCGCAAGAGTTCTTGAACGATCTCCCCTCGAATTGTCTCTCCCTCGGCCCCCGGAGAGTATTGCGCTCGCGGGCGTGGCTCACTCCTTGCCTCCTGGCTCTTGTCCTGATTGGCAGCGTGTTTCTGGGCGGCTGCGGGCATAAAGCGGCGCAAGTGCAGGTTCCACCACCGCCTCCGCCTGCGGAGAAACCATCCGAAGCTGCGAGGGCGCCGCAACCGTCGACGACCGGGAAGATCGAAGTTCCGGCGGGCACGAAACCAATTTTTGAAGAGACAGGGATCGCCAGCTGGTATGGCGCTCCCTATCACAATCGCCGTGGATCGAATGGCGAAATTTACGACATGAACGCGATGACGGCAGCGCACCTTACTTTGCCGCTGGGGTCGATCGTTCGCATTACGAACTTGAGGACCGAGCATTCCGCGGTGGTGCGAATCACCGATCGCGGTCCGTTCGTGGCCGGACGAATCGTCGATCTGTCTTTGGCCGCCGCCAAGGCGCTCGATGTCTACTTACCTGGAACCGCCGAAGTCCGGCTCGAGGTCTTGCAGGCGCCGCAGCCGCTCGATACCGGCGGGCGCTGGGCAGTACAGATCGGCTCATTTACACAGAAAAAACAGGCTGCGGAATTTGCCGACCACCTGCAGAGGCGTTACCGGACGGCGCAAGTGCTGAAATTCGAAAGTCCAGCCGGGGGCTGGTGGGTTCGCGTGCGAGTGCTGGGCGACGATCGCTCGCGCGCAACCGCGCTGGCGCGCGAAACGGAAACTGCCCAGGGCGCTGTTTTTCTGGTGCGGCTCGACTGACAAATGTTTACAAGGTGTTGTCGAGCGTAGTGCTATTGTTTCTGGCGAGAGATATACAAAACAGTATCTCCGTGTTGACTTGCCGGGTGATGGTAACCCCAGGCAGGGGGAGAGGCATTTATGGCGGATTGTCTATTCTGCCGGATCATTCGCGGTGAAGTCCCATCCAAGAAGGTCTTTGAAGACGCCTACACCTATGCCTTTGAAGATTTGAATCCGCAAGGTCCGACTCACGTGCTCATCGTCCCCAAGAAACATATCGCCGGATTAAAGGAAGCTGCAGCGGAAGATGCCGAATTGCTTGGACGCTGTCACCTGGCGGCGGCGCAGATCGCGCGCGACCGGTCAATTGAAGACGGCTATCGTACGGTGCTCAATGTGGGTCCCCGCGCGGGTCAATCGGTATTTCATCTGCACGTCCATTTGATCGGCGGGCGTTCGCTCACCTGGCCGCCGGGATAGTGCCAGATACCTAAGTACTTCGCCTCGCTCAGGATGGCAGTGACAAACGTGGTTGAATGCACGGCCGGGCGCATCCTCAGTGTTTTGCGCTTTGTGCCCTGTACTGGTTAGTCGCTCTGCACTTTCGTCAGCCCCCAGGCTGGTCGCGTCTCTGGCTTACAATCGTGGAATGGCAAACCTGACATTGGTGTATGGTCTGCGTCTGTTGCCCTCCGATGAAGTTGCGGAAGTTGGCGCCGCTACGGTCAAGCTGAAGAATGGGCGGGAGACCCACGTGATGATGCACATTCTCGAGGGTGGCAAAGAAGAGATCGAAAAGCAGCTCAAGACGAGTCTGTCGGCCTTTTTCGACATCTATCCAGAGATATAACCGGTGCTTCATATAATCGGGCGCGACGCAATCAGGCGACAGAATGAGACTGATCTCTCTGGAACTCGAAAGCCAGCTGCGCGATAGAGGACTCTGGCCACAGAGTCGCGTCGCATGGGCGGCGATCTATGTGCTCGGAGTCGACATTCTGCTTTTCGCGGTCCAATGGGTCACGCGCCGCGCAAGTCCCGCAATATCGGCGAGCTTGACGGACTGGGTGACATTTCTCAGCGCGCTGGCGATTTTGCTGTTGGCGCTCGCAGGGTATCGCTGGCTGCGCGCGCGGCTGTTGTGGCGGCTGCGCAACCGTTTAATTGTCACGTATGTTTTTATCGGCGTCATTCCCGTTTTCCTGCTGGTGGCAATTTCACTGATTACGCTCTATCTGCTCGCCGGGCAGTTCGCGAGTTTTGTCGTGACCTCCGACATCACCACTCACCTCCGCGTTATGGAGGCAGCCGATCGCGCCATCGCCCGTCATCTGATTACCGAAATCTCGCAAGGCAAAAAGCTCGATGCGGGAATTCTGGCGCAGGCCAGGCCGCGGCGTCCTGAGTGGGAGCGCCAGCAAGTTTGCGCGTGGTACCCGAACCTGCCGCAACCCGCTTGCTCGGGTCAGGAAAATGGGGCGGGAATTGATCTTCCATCCTTTATTACGGGCGACTTTCGCGACATTGTGAGCGATCACGGCAAGCTGTACCTGCGAGCGGCCACCGTGGTGACGGCGACGCCGGAGTCTCTCCGTGTGATTGTGAGCGAGCCTTTCGACAAGGAGTTTGTTGAGAGTATTGCGGGCGATCTTGGGCGGATTGCGGTCTATGGAATTCAGTCTGCGACGCCGCCTACGACGGCCAGCGCACCGGGGCAGCAATCCAAATCGTTTCTCACGTTCAATGAGGACAAGCAGCGCGAGCAGACTTTTTCCGCGGGCATGGTTCCTCCAGTGAACGGGAGTTTCGATCACGTGATCACCTTTCCGATCCCTCTACAAGTGGTCGATTGGGCGACGGGAGAACGATTGCGGGCGGGCGCGCTCGCTGAGGTGGAAACGCGGCCGTCGGTGCTCTACGCACGGCTGTTTGCGGCACTGGGAGATTATGCCAAGGGCGTGGAATATATTTTGCTGTCGATTGCCATCGTGTTCGCGCTTCTCGAACTGTTGGCACTTTTCGTCGGCACCAAACTGACGCGCAGCATCACGTCGGCGGTCGATCAGCTTTATGAAGCGACCAAGCACGTCAATCGCGCCGACTTCAGCCACCGGATCACGGTGCAATCGAGCGACCAACTGGCGACGCTGGCAACGTCGTTCAACTCCATGACCGCGTCAATTGAGAATCTCGTGCGGGAGCAGAAGGAAAAGCAACGGCTGGAAGGCGAGTTGGCGATTGCGCAGGAGGTGCAGGCGCAGCTCTATCCCAAGATGATCACGCAGCTCGACACACTGGAGGTGCATGGATTCTGCCGTCCGGCGCGAACGGTGAGTGGAGACTACTACGATTTTGTGGCGTTAAATTCCGACAAGCTGATGCTGGCGGTTGGCGACATCAGCGGCAAGGGAATTTCCGCGGCGCTCCTGATGGCGACCATCCACTCAGCGGTCCGCGCGTACAGCATCGAAGATGTTCCGGTGCTGCGCGAATCCGAAGTCGTCGGGGTGTCGGGAGGATCGGCCCTCATGCTGGCTTCGGAGTCGAGAGGAGCGGACGCGTCTCCGTCGACGCTGCTGGCGCTCCTGAACCATCAGCTTTATGAAAGCACCCCCGCGGCAAAGTATGCGACTTTGTTTTTGGGAATTTATGACGGAGCGACGCGGCGGCTCACTTACGGCAACGGCGGGCACCTGCCGCCGATCCTCATCTCGCGGGATGGGGCAGCGCAGCTGCTCGAATGCGGCGGGACCGTCGTCGGCCTCTTTGATAATTTGAGTTTTCCGGAGGCAACGGTGCAGTTGCGATCGGGCGATATGCTTGTCGCTTACAGCGACGGAGTCACCGAGCCGGAAAATGATTATGGCGAGTTTGGCGAAGAACGGCTCATCCAGTTGGTGCGCGAGAACCGCCATTTGCCGCTCGAACGCATCACCGAAATTGTCACGGCCGCCGTGGCCGACTGGATCGGCGACAACGAACAGCCGGATGACGTCACATTAGTACTCGCCCGAGCGCGATAGACGTCACTTGTTAGTGGCGGCGCGCCCCCTCGATCTCGTCGACAATGTAATCCAGATGATAGACCTTGCGCAGACCTTCGAGGAGCGCGCGGCTGTCGACGGCTACGGCGCGATTCTGCGCGGCGTCATAACCGTAATCGCCGCCCAGAGAAAAAATATTCCCGTCAAAAATCAAGCCGACAACATTGGCATCGCGGTCGATAAGCGGGCTGCCTGAATTGCCACCGATGATGTCGTTGGTGGTCGATAGATTCATCGGCGTCGACAGGTTCAGCGACGCTTTCGCTTTGAGCCAACTTTCAGGCAACTTGTAGGGAGGCGCGCCGGTGGCCCGCTGAAACAGGCCCTCGATCGTCGTGTAGGGCTCCACGAATTTGCCTTCGCCGTTTTCGAACCCTTTCACGGTTCCGTAGCTTAGCCGGGGAGTAAAGGTCGCATCGGGATCGACGCTCGTGCCATAAACCGCGAAGCGCGCTTTTGCAATCCGCTCGGCGGCAGCCCGCGTCGGCGCATCCACGCGTGCCTCATAATCTTTGCGCACGGCGAGCAGATCGCCGTCGATGGAAGCAGCAAAGCGAATCATCGGATCATCCGATGCGGCTACGGCACTCTGCCCACCCCTGTACAACTCCTCGCGAACCTTGGGGTCCTCCAAGTGCGTTCCGCTGACCAGTCGGTGCGCGAGTTGTGCGGGCGATTCGTCGCCCAGCATCTTTCGCACAAACGGATCGTCGGCACCCAAATAGCGCCGCACGTTGGTGAAAAGAAATGTCAACTTCAGTTCCTGAAGATCTCTGTAGATAGGAACGGGAGCCGAAAGTTCCTGTTGCACGGATACCAGCGCCTGATCGGTAAATTCCGGGAGGCGCTCCGCGTTGGGCTTTTCGCGCTCTTCCGCGGCCCGCACCAGTGTGATTGCATAGCCAAGCAGACCCGAACGGAAAAAACGGCTGCCCAACGCCGACCGTCGCGTATACAACTGCTCGCGCACCTTCTGGATCTTCGCGATCTCATCCCATGCAGATGCGTCAGCAGCAAGTTTTGGATCGGCCGCTACCGCGGCGCGCAGGCGTTGCTCTTCGCGCTGCTTGCCGGCGAAGAATTGCGGGTCGAGGAGCGCGGCCTGCCGGCCAAACAGCGCTTTGAAAGTGTTTTCAATAAAGAAAAGATCTTCGTTTGCTTCGCGCGCCTGCTCCGGTCCGCGAGTTACAAACTCTTCTAGCTGGCCGCGATATTCGGCGATCTCTGGCATCGTGAGTGGGAATACAGTGTCGCGCTCAAAGGCAAGTTCCGAGATGGTCAATTCGCGGCTGGTACCACCCGGATTGCCGGAGACGAAAACCAGTTCGCCGTCTTTGGAACCCTCGGCGCTCCAGTGCAGATAATGCGGACTTGCGGCTGGTTTACCGCCTTCGTAGGCGCGCAGAAGTCCGATATCGAAATCGAAACGCGGGAAATTGAAATTGTCAGGATCGCCGCCGAACTGTGCAACTGCAAACTCAGGCGCAAACACCAGGCGCACATCGGTGTAGCGCTTGTAACGATACAGATCGTAAATGCCGCCGTGGTAGAGCGAAACGAGGTCGCAGCGGACGCTGGTTTCGGTTCCGCAGCCATGTTGCAGTTCGGCGGTTTTGGCGTGTAACGCCCGGTTCGCCTCATCGCCAGTTTTGTCGGCAAGCGCAGCCTGCACTTCGCTGGTCACATTGCGAATCTCGATGAGTTGATCAAGCTCGAAGTCTGGACACTCGCGCTCTTCGGCGGCGGTTTTCGCGGCGAAGCCGTCGGCTACTAAGTTTTGCTGTGGCGTTGATATCTCGTCCACGCAGTCAACAACGCAGTGGTGATTTGTCATCACCAGGCCGTCGGGGGAGATGAACGAGGCTGAGCAGCCGCCGGCAATTCTCAGCGACGACAAGCGCACATGGTCGAGCCAGGCCTGCGACGGAGTGAAACCATACTTTGCGCCGACTGTCTTCGACGGAAAATTATCAAACGTCCACATGCCCTCGTCGGCTCGCATCGATTGCGTCAGCCCGAGGAATAGCGTTATGACTGCGGCGATCAAGCTCACACATCGCAATAGATTTCTTATGTTCATTCGTTCCTCTTGAAATATAAGCTCCAATTTTGGTCGCCACGCCGCACTCACTACGGAGCTGCGTCAGAGTGACTCTCCAATCGCCATCATCATTCAGCCCGTGAATTCTCGTCAAGGCGAGAGGTGTCCGTCGGCCGACCGGATTGGTGAGAACAGGTTTGACGGGACTGAGCCCGGGCACCAGGCCAATATTGCAGAGGCCACTACGCGTGCGCTGGCACAAAAATGCGGGAGGAATGATTCCCTCCCGCGTATTCTTAGCGAAATACGAATCTCAATTACACCAGCCCCTGGTCGAGCATCGAGTTTGCTACCTTCAGGAAGCCGGCAATGTTTGCGCCGTTCACCAGGTTGCCGGGCGTGCCGTATTTCTCGGCCGTCTCGTAGCAATTCTTGTGGATGGCGATCATGATCTTGTGCAGACGATCATCGACTTCTTCTCTGGTCCACGAGATGCGCATGCTGTTCTGCGACATTTCCAGTCCGGAGGTGGCAACGCCGCCGGCATTGGCAGCCTTGGCCGGTCCGTACAGGATCTTCGCTTCGAGGAACGCGTGCGTCGCTTCGAGGGTGCTCGGCATGTTCGCTCCCTCGCTGACGACCTTGACGCCGTTCTTGATGAGATTGGCCGCGTCTTTTGCGTTGATCTCATTCTGAGTGGCGCTCGGAAATGCGCAATCAGCTTTGATGTTCCAGAGCCAATTGTGATCGAGTTTGCGATCGGTCGCGCTATAGATGGCTTTCTTGAATTTGTCCGTGTACTCCTTGATGCGGCCGCGCCGGTTGTTCTTCAGCTCCATGACGAAAGCGAGCTTTTCGCGGTCGATGCCGTCGGCGTCGTAGATGGCTCCGTCGGAATCGGACAAAGTGACCGGCTTTGCATGGAGATCGATCAACTTCTCAACCGTGTATTGCGAAACGTTGCCGCTGCCGGAGACAAGACAGACTTTTCCCGCCAGCGTGTCTTTACGGGTCTTCAGCATCTCTTCGGCGAAGTAGACGCATCCGTAGCCTGTGGCTTCGGGACGAATCAGCGAGCCGCCCCACGCCAACCCTTTGCCGGTGAGGACGCCGCTGAATTCATTGCGTAGCCGTTTGTATTGGCCGAAGAGGAAGCCGATTTCGCGTCCGCCCACGCCAATGTCACCGGCGGGAACGTCCGTGTCTGGGCCGATGTGACGGCACAGCTCGGTCATGAAGCTCTGGCAGAATCGCATGACTTCGGCGTCGCTCTTTCCTTTGGGATCGAAATCGCTTCCGCCTTTGCCGCCGCCCATGGGCAGCGTGGTCAGAGAATTCTTGAAGACTTGTTCGAACGCCAGAAACTTCAAGATGCCGAGATTCACCGAAGGATGGAAACGCAACCCTCCTTTATAGGGGCCGATGGCGCTGTTCATCTCGATGCGAAATCCGCGGTTGACTTGCACTTTGCCGCGGTCGTCGAACCAGGGCACACGGAACATGAGAACGCGTTCGGGTTCGGTGATGCGTTCGAGAATCTTGGCTTCGTGATATTCAGGATGGCGCTCCAACACGGGCTTCAAGGAATCGAAAACTTCGAGGACGGCTTGGTGGAATTCCGGTTCGGCCGGGTTTTTGGCTTTGACGAGGTTGAGAATCTGATGGGTGTAGTCCGCCGTAGCATTTCTCTTGGGCGGTTCCATTACGGTCATAGGCTTGCCTCCAAATTTTTATGTGTAGTAGTGACGGATTGTCAAAATGTAGGACATACCGCTGAAATTGCGGCTGTAGTGATTGGACGCCTGCGGGGGGAATCTCTGCCGTGATAGGCGTCACCCGATTTCGTGATAATTGGGCGAGAAACGTTGTACGTATCGACACCAAGCGCGCCCGACGAACGAACCCCAGTGGAAACAGTCCGTTAGCGCGATAACCAAAATTAAGGTTACTTCCGTTGGGTGGGTTTTACAACTGTCGGCGGGGCGACCGGGCGCGCTTAGAACCATGTGCCCTTGCGGTATTCACGATAGGCGTCGCCGAATTTTGCTTCGAGCACCGCGGCTTCGCGGCGAGCCCGAATGATCTGCATCGGAACAAGCAAGAGAAAGACGGCCAGCAGTTCTGGTCGTCCAACCATCAAAATCAATCCTAAGATAAAAAACATCCCAGACACATAGATCGGATTGCGAATCTTCGAATAGATGCCGGTCGTCACGAGCGCTGTCGCTTTGGGAACAACAGAGAAAGACCGTCCCAGCGTGTAACGCGCGAGAATCACGCCGGTAAGGCCGATCAATGCAAGAACCAACCCGACCAAACGCATGGCTCCGTCTGCTCCAGGCACGACCTTGAATATCCAGCCAGTAACCAGCAGCCCTCCGATGAACGGCAGCCAGACCCGCCCTATTACCCCGAAATCCATGGCTACAACTCTACTAGAAATAACCGCCTACTCGATAAGACCCTGCCGCACAGCGTGAATGAAGTCCGTGTAGGCGGGCTGCAAGCCGGATGCTCGTATCTGCAATGCGATCTGCCCGCGATGATAGGCCGAGTGAAAAAGCACGTGCATCAGAATATCTTCCACGCGGCTGGACCAGAGTTCGCCTTTGCTGTTGCGGTATTCGACTAAATCGTCGATCGAGCCGGGTGCGAACTGGTTGGCGAGCCGCTCAAGATAACTTTGCCACGCTACCGCCATTTCGTCGGCCAGCGATGCGCAATCGTCGACGGTTGCAGTGGGCCATACTTTTGTGCTCTGCGGCCGGCGCAGGATTCGCTCAAGCCATAACTTTTGGGCTGAAAAGATATGTGCCATGCGTGCAAGCGCATCCGCAGCGGCGGGCCCGGCGGCGCGGATGGCGGTAAGGCACTCCCGATTTGCCCACTGATCGTAGGCAAACATGCGCAAAAAATCTTTGGGTTGCATTTGGACTCTCCTTAACGAATCGCGATTGCCACGCGCATTGCGACTGTCCGCGAAAAAACGATACGATGACAGACAGTCCGATGACAAACGGTGCAACGACGAGCGGGATGGGCCCGCCGCCCCAAAGACTACTGAAGAAAGCGCTGCTGGCGATTCTCAGTCTCTCGCTCTGCCTGTTCAGCGTCTTTGCGCAAGCGCAGGAACAGAGTCTGAGCCTGGCTCAAACCCGCGAACAGTTGCTGCAGGAGATCGAATCAGGCCGGCTGCGCGAGGCCGTACTGCTCGGCCAACAAGCGGTCTCCCGTTGGCCGCGGGATGCGCAATTCCGCCACTACCTGGGCGTCGCTTATTTCAAGAACGGCGAAGCGAAGCAGGCCGAGGAACAACTTATCCGCGCGCGCGATCTGAACCCCAAGGATTATGCGACCCACTATGATCTGGCGCTACTGTTACTGAGCCTGTCGGATTACGCGGGAGCCGCGGACGAACTCGATGCCGCGATCAAGCTCGATCCCTCGAACGCGCTCACGCATCTGCTGCTCGGTCGAGCATATCTCAATTCAAATCGCAGCCTTCAGGCGGTCGAGGAGTTCAAGACTGCCTTGAAGATCGATCCCGCAATCAAACTCGGACACTACCATCTGGGTTTTGCCTACTTCAGCATGGGACGCAATGACGAAGCCATCAGCGAATACAAAGAAGAATTACGCCGCTCGGGCGAGAATCCTGTAGTGGTGTGCGCGCTCGGGCACTCGCTTCTCGGAAGCGGCAAATATCCTGAGGCGGTGACCTATTTGCAACGCGGCACCGAATTGGATCCCTCCAATCCCGACGTCTGGTACGACTTGGGCAAGGCGCAGGCGCTCGATGGCCAGTGGGCAAAAGCTGAACCCTCCCTACAGAGGGCAGCCGAACTGAATCCGAAGGATCCGAGTCCGCACTATCAACTGGCGCGCGTCCTCGAAAAACTGGGCAGGACCGAAGAGGCACAACAAGAACGACAACGCTTCGCAGAGCTGAAGAAAGCGCAGCCAGCATCAGCCGGCATGGCCACTGGGCGTGATCAGTAATGCGGCATAAGAGCAGGTGCCTCCGCATTATCTTCGCCATCTGCGTTCTGACAACGGCTGTCACTCAACAGGCGCAGCCGAAGTCGGCCGCGCATGCGCAACGGCCGAACCCGAAAACTCCTGCAGCAACCTCGCAGCTGTTTGTCGACGTCACCCGTGCGGCAGGAATCGATTTTCACCTGACCTGCGGCAGCCGCGAGAAGCTTTACATCGTCGAGACCCAGTGCGGCGGCGCAGCCGCGTTTGACTACGATAACGACGGCTGGATGGACATTCTCCTCGTCGATGGATCGACCGTCACTGATTATCTGGCCGGTAAATGTCATCCTCCGCGCCTCTATCACAATAATCACGACGGTACATTCACCGACGTATCGGCGAAGTCGGGCCTGAACTTCTGTGGTTGGGGCTACGGAGTCGCCATCGGCGACTTCGACAATGACGGGTGGGAGGATGTCTACATCACCGGCTTTCACGGATCGGCTCTTTACCACAATAATCACAATGGCACGTTCACCGACGTCACGGCCAAGGCCGGCGTCGCCAACGCCGATCGCTGGGGCACCAGCGCGGCTTTCGGCGACTACGACAACGACGGCAATCTCGATCTATTCGTTGCCAATTACGTCGACGTCGACATGAACAACCTGCCGAAGTTCGGAGATGGGATCTACTGCCAGTATCGCGGCATTCCTGTGAATTGCGGCCCGCGCGGATTGAAAGGTGCGCGCGATCGCCTCTACCACAACAACGGCGATGGCACCTTCACCGATGTCACCGAAAAACTCGGCATCGACACACAAAGCTACTATGGACTCGGCGTTGTATGGCTCGACTACGACAAAGACGGCTGCCTCGATCTATACGTCGCCGATGATTCTTCTCCCAGCCTGCTCTATCACAACAACTGCAAGGGTGGATTCACCGAAGTCGGAGCGGAGGCCGGCGTGGCCTACAGTTCCGATGGCCGCGAACAGGCCGGCATGGGCGTCGATTCGGCGGATTACGATCGCGACGGTTGGCCCGACATCTTGAAGACAAACTTTTCAGACGACGACAACGATCTCTATCACAACGATCACAATGGTGAATTCACCGACGTCGCGGGTGCGGCGGGGATTGGAACGATCAGCAATCCTTATTTGGGCTTCGGCGCCAAGTTTCTCGACTATGACAATGACGGATGGCCCGACATCTTTATCGCGAATGGCCACGTCGATCCGCAGGTAGAGGGGCAGTCGTTTGGAGTAGGTTATGCCGAGCAGCCATTTCTGTTTCACAATCTGCGCGATGGAAAGTTCGAAGAACTCGGCCAGAAATCCGGCGGCGCGCTGGCGAAGAAGTACGTGGGCCGCGCTGCCCTGACCGCCGATTTCTGGAATCGCGGTCGTCAGGACCTCCTGATTACGAACCTCGACGGCTCTCCCGTATTGCTTCGCAACGAAGTCCCGTCGGTCGGCCACTGGCTCCAGATCAAGACCATCGGAGGCAAATCGAATCGCGATGGATTCGGCGCTAGAATCGAGATCACCGCCGATGGCTCGACGCGCTACGCGGAAGTGCGCGCTGAAAGCAGCTTCGAAAGCTCCAGCGATCCACGCCTACATTTCGGCTTGGGTGCGGCAACGAAAGTCGACGCCATTGTGATTCGATGGCCGAGCGGGCAAATCGACAAACTGGGATCCGAGGCCGCCGACCAGGAACTCATCGTCCAGGAAGGACGAGGTGTCGTAGGAAGAATTCCGGGAGCAAATCGCGCGACAAAGCCGCGTTGATCCGATCAAGAACCAGTTTGTCTTTGCTAAAAACGCAAGTCGGCGCTTCGAGGTGACCAGCTCGGAGGGGAGCAGCGTAGAATGAAATCGAAATCTGCCGTCCCGCCGTCCTCAGATATACGTAATTCCGTATCCCATCCGATTTTCATCTCCAGTTACTCATAGAAATCCACCTCAATAGGCCCGTAACTAATTGAAATATTGGCGACTTCCGTTTGGTGCCCGAAGTGCCAACCTACCTCAAAAGCACTATCTGTTGGTGTTTGCGGCGCGAGCCAAGTTGCTCTCTGACTCTTTTCGTGGAAGGCCGATCAACAGAATCAGCAAGATGGATTGACAAAACACCGTACGAGGCGCAAAATTCTGCGCACTTTGAGATAGACAGTTGTACGAAGCGTGTTTTGATCGCGGTCGCCAGGTCGTTAAAAGAAAGCCGCAGCAAGAACGAGCAAGATACGAAGATTCCGAACCAAGATTTCGAACGACGATTTCGAAATTAAGATTTCGTGCATTTGTGGACACGACAGAAACCGTGCCATTTAGTTCCCAGGGGGTAGGTCCAATGAGAAGATTGCAGTTTTGCCTCACCGTGTTTACCGTGCTGGCTCTCGCTTTTGGCGCATTCGCGCAGGTTCAGAATAGCCAAATCGACGGTACCGTCACCGATCCAACCGGCGCCGCCATCGCTAGCGCCAAGGTCACAGTCACGAACGTCGCGACCGATTTGCATCTTTCCGTAACGACCAACGCCAGCGGCAACTACACGGTCAAGGAAGTGCCGATTGGCACCTACAAGATCACCGTCGAGGCTTCGGGATTCAAGACTGTCTCCAACACCGGCGTGACCGCGAACGCGGGCGTCATCGAGCATGTCGACTTCAAGCTCCAGATCGGTAAAGCTTCGGAAGTGGTCGAGGTTACCGGTGAAGCTGCTGCCGTCAACACCGAAGATTCCAAGCTGGCTACCACGGTCAGTTCGACGCAGATCAACAACCTGCCGCTCAATGGCCGCAACGTTTTCGATTTGATGCAGTTGAGTTCAGGCGCCGTAAACGTGACGGGCGTTGACTTCGAGAACGGACACAACACCGTCGTCAACGGCCTGCGCGAAGACTTCAACGGCTTCCTCATCAACGGTGTCTCGAACAAGGATCTGAGCGGCGGCGAAATCAATACTCCGATTCAGGACTCGGTCGAGGAATTCCAGCAGTTGACCCTGAACATGTCCGCGCAATATGGCAATAGCGCCGGCAGCACGGTGAACCTGGTGACCAAGTCGGGTACCAATGCCTGGCACGGCAGCGCGTGGGAATATATCCGCAACAATGATCTCGATGCGAATTTCTTCTTCCTGAATCAGACTCAGACCGCGCAATCTCCCTTGCACTTCAATCAATTCGGCGTTACCGTCGGCGGCCCAATCGTCAAAGACAAATTTTTCTTCTTCTTGGCGTTGCAGGGAGATCGGTTCAAGACGCAGGGCACGCCGGAAACGATCTTGCAGGAATCGCAAGCATGGCGTACGGCCGTGACGAGTGCCAACACGGGACTTAATTCCGTCGCTTCGCTTTTATATGGTGGTCAATTTAACCCGGCAAACCAGGGTACACCGACGGGTCTTACCGCGGATACCTACTTCCCGACAAACGCCATTACAAACACTCCTGACTACAATAGCGCACTGTGTTTAAACGCTCCGGGCTATACCACGTTGCAGCACCAGAAGCTGATCAATATCTTTGGTGTCACGCCGCAGGACGTCATAAACATGACCAACGACAACTGCACGTCCATCCCTGGACTCCAGGCAGGGACGCTCGATCGTTCCGCTTCAATCCAAGAGAGCAGCGTTGCCACCTTCGGTTCTCAAACGCAAAGTCTCGGCAACTTGTTCAACGGCAACGAGGCATCTCTCCGCCTGGATTACAACTGGAACACCAACAACCGTTTCTACGTTCAATTCAACTACGACCGTAACACCGACTCGTTCGGTCCCTGCAACGCAAATTGTACTCGTGGTTTCAGCAACCCGAGTCGCGACTTGTTCCCGCAGGGCTCGTTGAGCTTTGTGCATACATTTAGCCCGACCGTTCTGAATGAATTCCGTGCCGGCTACACCGATGACAACACCTTGATCACCGTGAACCACGGCGGCGTTCCGTACATCGGTTTCGCAGATGGCACAGCAGGTTTCGGTTCGTACAACGGCTATCCGCAGGCCTTCAAAGACAACATCTACACCTACTCCGACATGGTTTCCATTGGCCATGGCAATCACAACATGAAGGTCGGCGTCGATATTCGGCGCAACATCGAGAACAGCGAGTTCAACGTCGGCCGTCCGTCGTACTACTTCTACGACCAGGTTGCCTTCGCTGCGGATGCCCCCTACGTGCAGGCAAATGGTGTGGACCCAGATATCTGCACAGCCCCATGCCCATCCTCTTCATACAACACCTCGCCGACCGCTGTCCTCAGCGACAACATTCGGCACTTCCGCAATATCGAGTTTGGAGCTTATTTCCAGGACGATTGGAAAGTTAACAAACGCCTGACTCTGAATTTGGGTCTTCGCTACGACCTCTTCCAACGCCATCACGAAGAGGGTAATGTGGCGACAACCTTCCTGCTGGGGCCAAGCACAGCGAACCCTGGTCTTATTTTTGGACCGGCCAACGGCATGCCGAACCGCGTTTACAATGCCAACGCGTGGGCCGGTACACCGAATTGCGATACTCCGGGAGGAATAACGGGCAATCCGGCGCTGGCTACCCTCGCTGGCGTGTGCGGACCCGGTGGCTTCGCCCCATCCGCCACTCTGGGCGCTGGCGACCACAATGACTTTGGCCCGCGTCTCGGTTTTGCCTGGGATGTGTTTGGTGACGGCAAGACCTCCCTGCGCGGCGGTTTCGGCGTGGCGTATGAAGGCACGCTGTACAACCCGCTCTCAAACTCGCGATGGAATCTCCCCTATTACTCGTTTGACGAGGCAATTGGCGGCGTCGGCGTACCTGGAGCTGACATCGTTTATGGTCCAACCACTTGTGCCACGTCACCGTGCCAACAGCTGACGAACGTGCCTGTGGTTTTTACGGGGCCGGGCAGCAATCCTGGGAATATGGGACCTACCTCGCAGGCACAGAACGCCGGCAACATAAACGGCTGGGATCCAGCCAACCCGAACTTCGCGAACTTGACTGGTGTCGTGTTGCCTACCGGCATCCGCGATCCCTATGTCTACAACTTTTACCTGGATATTCAGCGGGAGATCATTCCCAAAACGGTCGTCGACATCAAATACGTGGGCACCGCCGGTCACAAGTTGTTCCGCGCCGAAGACATCAACCGAGCGCCGGGAACAGAACTGCCTTACGGATCCACGACTGTGGATAACTTCGGCAGAACGCTCTACGGTCTCGAAGGTCCCTTGAACCCGAATGGTCGCGTGAACGCCAACTACCTGAAGCTTCGTACTTGGGAAAATTCGGTAAATTCTAACTACAACTCCCTGCAGGCTTCGGTCAGGCACCAGATGAGCCGTGGGTTGCTCTTTAATGTGGACTACACCTATAGTCACTCGATTGACAACGGATCGACATGGCATAGCGGTGCGACTACCGCAAACGGCGCCGGCGCTGGTGAGGGTTACACTCTCGATCAGACGCTGCCAGGTTTGGATCGAGGTGACTCGATCTACGACATCCGACATCGGCTCGTTCTCAACTATGTCTGGCAGTTGCCCGGGCAGAGCATGACCGGCGCGATGGGTGCGATCGCCGGCGGATGGTCGCTGAATGGGATCTGGGCGTTCCAGACTGGAGCGCACTGGGAGCCTTTCACTTCCGCACAGCCAAACCTCATAGAGCCGGGCTCAGCCGGGGCCACTCCCATCTCGTGTACGGCTGCCGATATTCCTAACAATTGCGTCAACATAGGGGGCGACTTCAACCTGGACGGTGGTACAAACGATCGGCCGAATTCCAGCGCCTCAAGAATCGGTGGCGTGGGGCACGACAGCTGGGCTAACGGCTGGGGCCAGACTGTGAGTACCACGAATGGCGTAAAGAGCTATCAATACGCTACTCCGAATGTTCTATTCACAGCGCCCTGCCTGGGATGTGCCGGCAACTTGGGTCGCAACAGCTTCGTTGGACCGGGAAACTGGAGTGCTGACATGACTCTTTCCAAGGTCTTCAAAATCACAGAACGGTTCAACCTGAAGTTCGATGCCAACGGCTTCAACGTGTTCAATAGGGCCAATTTCATCCTCGCGACTGCGGGCGGGGGAGCACACAACATATACACCCGTTCCAACTTTGGTCAGGCGGCTGGCACGCTCGATCCTCGTGAACTGCAATTCGGTTTGAAGTTAACCTTCTAGCAGGTTAGTTGTCGGGTTTCGGGGGCTTGTTCCTGCTGATTAGGAACAAGCCCCTTTTTCCATTGGGTCGCTTTTCTTCGTGGGGTAAGCCATGGAAAGAGAGTTCCGCATTCTATGGTTGTCCGTTCTGATGTTTCTCGCTGTCCCCATTCCGCTCTCTGCCCAGCTCAACCAAATAGGGAAAATCATTGGCAGTATCCGAGTTCTGAGGGGCGATTTTCCCTCTCATCCGATCTTGGTTACCCTTGAGACCCGTGGGGCTCCAGTCGACAGCGTCTACTGCGATGACCGGGGGAGTTACGGCTTTTACAATCTGGTCGCCAACCAGTACAAAGTCACTGTGAATGACGATGGTTACGAGCCGGTGAGCGAGACCACCGATCTCAACCCCGACTTCTCAACCACCAACATCGTGCAGATCACCCTGATTCCGCGAGCGAACGCAAAGAAAGATCCGCTGCCCGGCAGAGCGTCGGGCGGAAATCCATTCCTCGTCGATCCTGCCGACTACAATCGGCAATTCCCAAAGAAGACCATCAAGGAATTCAACAAGGGTGTGGACGCGGACCACCACGGCAAATCAGATGAAGCCATCCAGCACTATCAAAAGGCTCTCGCCCTTTCACCAAACTATTATCCCGCCCACAACAATCTGGGCTCTGCATTCCTGGCTCGGCGGAACTTCGCCGACGCGCAGGCCCAATTCGAAGCCGCCCAGAAAGCTGATCAGAGTGACTCAGAAGCATACTTCAATCTCGCCAACGTGCTCTTGATCACGCAACAGTACACTGCCGCTGAACGCGAAATTCAACAGGGATTGCAGCGCCGGCCCGATTCCGCCTTCGGAAATTTCCTCCAGGGCCGGCTCTATTCGCTCACCGGCCAAACCGAACTGGCCGACAAGAGTCTGCACACTGCATTGCAGCTCGATCCCAAAATGTCGCAGGTCTATGTGCAATTGGCAATTCTCTACCTGCAGGAAAAACGCATGCCCGAGGCAATCAGCGAGCTTCAGGCCTACCTCAAGTCCTTTCCCGATTCGCCCTTTTCGCCCAAGGCGCGTGACCTGCTGAAGCAACTCCAGCAGCAAAGCGTCGCTAGTCCCAAATGAGCCGCCGCGATCGATCAACCTGAAATCGCCGGGCTCAAACCTGCGATGATAGACTTTTCGTAGTCATGTTCCTCGTCCGTCCCCTGCTTTGTCTTCTTTGCCTTATGGCGAGTGCGATGGCAAGCCCCGGCCCGCCTGCCAAATCGCAGCCTCCCGACGTAATTCTGATCACGCTCGATACGACTCGCGCCGATCGCATGGGATTCCTCGGCTCCAAGCGAGGGCTTACTCCGAACCTCGATGCCCTGGCGCGCCAGTCTGTGGTTTTCACCCGTGCCTACTCGCAGGTTCCGCTGACGACCGCATCCCACGCCACCATCCTAACCGGCACGTATCCTCAATTTCACCAGGTCAATGACTTCGGCGTGCCGCTCGCGGAAGACTTGCCCTACGCTCCTTACATCTTTCGCGGCAGCGGATATCACACTGCGGCATTCGTCGGATCTCTGATTCTCGATCCGCAAACCCGTTCCGCCCCCGGTTTTGACCGCGGATTTGACACCTACGATGCCGGTTTCCATCGTCGCTCCCTGGGAGAAGACCGCTATAAATCCATCGAACGCCGCGGCGGCGAAGTCGTGGCGCGCGCTCTCACATGGGTGGACGCGCACCAGAAGGTACCATTCTTTCTCTGGGTTCATCTCTACGATCCACATGACCCTTACGACCCTCCTGAGCCGTACAAGACGCGGTACGCGTCCGCTCCCTATGACGGCGAGATTGCATACGTCGACTCGGTGGTAGGAACGTTGCTCAGCCGGCTTCATACACTTGGTCTCTACGACGGCGCATTGATCGCCGTCATGGCCGATCATGGCGAGGGGCTTGGAGATCACAACGAGACTACGCACGGAGTTTTTCTCTACGACGAAACCATCCACGTACCCCTTTTGTTTAAGCTGCCGCAAGAACGTCTGGCGGGAACGCGAAGCAATATGCGCGCCGGGCTCGTCGATGTACTGCCGACCATCCTCGACACGGTGGGAATTGCAACTCCCGCCGCAGTGCAAGGCGAAGATCTTTTGCCGCTGCTGAAGTCCTTGACTCCTCCTGACCGGCCCGCCTATTCAGAGAGCGATTATCCCCATCGCACTTTTGGATGGGGTTCGCTGCGGTCGCTGCGCGAGGGAAAGTATCTGTTCATCGAGGCGCCGCGTAAGGAACTCTACGATCAAGCAGCAGATCCGAACGCGCAGCATAATCTTTCCGGCACAGCAGTGGCCGTCACGAATACGCTGCAGAGCCAGCTAGACGCGCTCCGGCAACGCACCAGCACCACAAAAGACGCGCCGAAGGTGAATGCCGACCCCGAACTACGGGAGAGATTAAACGCTCTGGGCTATCTGGCATCGGATAGCACCAGCTCGCCAATGCCCGGCATTAAAGACACCGGCGCCGATCCCAAGGACAAGATCGAGATCGTAAACTTGATGCACCGCGCCGAGATGTTCAAAGAGGAAATGCGCTATCAAGACGCGGCGCCCGTCCTTGAGCAGGTGATCGCGCTCGATCCGGACCTGCCGATCAGCTACCTCCAACTGGGTACGGCTCTGGTCGCATTGAAGGAATACGAAAAGGCGATACCGGTCTTGCGCAAGGCGGTCGAGATGCGTCCAGATTTGACGATTCCGCGCTATCAGCTGGGCTCGGCGCTATTCGAGACGGGAGATTTTGCGAATGCAGCAGCGCAGTTCGAGACCAGCGTCGCGCGCTCTCCGAACTGGGCGGAAGCGCACTTTTGGCTGGCGACCTCCTATGCGCGCACTGACCAGCTTCCTAAGGCGATCGCTGAGTACGAAAAGGTTATCGAGCTCAGACCAAATCACTATGCCGCCCACCTGCTCCTCGGAAGAGCGTTGACACTTTCAGGAAATCCAACAGCTGCTGTTCCAACCCTAATGGCGGCGGCCGAGCTTCAGCCGAAATCGCCTGAACCGCACTCCTTCTTGGCTGACGCCTACATCCAGCTCGGACAAACGGCCGACGCGCAACGCGAGCGAGCTGCAGCGCAGCGGCTGGGAGCGAAAGGCGAACGGTAGAGTGTCGTTAGTTCGCGGGAACGTATTTGCAGAATCTCTCGTCGAGGTTGCAGGCCGTCGTGTATTCCTCGTGCGCCGCTTTTGGGTTATGCAGCAGTTGCTCGGCATAGGCAAGATTCAGATGAGCCTCCGCCAGTTTCGGATCAAGCTTGATTGCGCTTTGAAATTCACTCGCTGCCCTTAGATGGCGATTCGTGCGGTTGTAACAGATTCCGAGGAAGTTGTGCAGTTGCGCATCCTCGAGCCCGAGGGCGATTGCTTTCTCGATGTGGATCGCGGCGCCGGCATAGTCCTTCTGCTGAAAAAGCATCATTCCCAACTCGCGCTGGCCGGCAGAAAAATTAGGCTGGATAGCAATGGTCTTCTCATAAGCAGACTGCGCGGCCGCAGAGTCGCTGTCGCTGTCGAGCAGCCCCATTTGATACCAGGCTACATAATTCTGCGGGTTGCTCTGCAGAGCTCTCCCCAGCCAGGTTCTTGCCTCGTCCACGCGCCCAAGTTTCGCGAGCGCCCGCGCCAGTCCAGTCATGGCATTGTCAAACGTGGGATTCAATTCCAGGCAGCGTTCCAGTTGAGTGGCCGCTTTTTCCCAATCCTGCCGCCGCAATGCCGATTCGCCCAGCATAAAAGGAATCACGTAGATTTGCGGATCTTTCTCTTGAACCTCGTTCAGCAACGCCTCGGCCTGATTGTCGTCCTTGCGCTCGAAGGCATCCTGTGCGCGCAGGATGGCATTAAACTCCCATAACTTATCTTTGGGATCGGGGAGTCCTTTCTTAAGCGCCTCTGGCGACACCGCGGCCCGAAAACCAAAATAGCCTAGAGCACGCAATTTTTGCTGCGCATCGGGAGTGAGGTTCCCAATGCCTACCTCTTGTTGCGCAAAGGGATTGTGCGCCAGAATCGTCTGCAGTTTTTGCTGAAATACCGCAACCGTTGCGCGCTGCTCGGCGGCGATATTCCGCGTTTCGCCGGGATCGGTTTCGAGATCATACAACTCCGGCTTGGGCGCCTCGATATAGTGGAAACGCTCGCTCTCTAGCGCGTGCAACGGACTCCAGCCGAAAGAACTGAATGGATAAAACGTTTCGCTGTAGGCCAGATCTTTCCCGGTCCGGCTTCCTGCATCCGTCCCCGGCTTCCCCAATAAGGCATGCGACTGAAACTGCGCATAAATTGGGTCCGAGAGATCCGTCACGCCAGCAAGCTCGAGAAGGGTTGGAGCAACGGCCGTGGTCTCCGCGGGTTCGCGGCGACGTCCGGCCGTAATGCCGCTACCAGCGGGTGGTTTGACGATCAGCGGTATGCGCACCGTGGCGTTGTAGATAAAGAATCCGTGCTCATCTTCGCCGTGCTCGCCTAAAGACTCTCCATGATCGCTAAGCACGACAATCAGCGAAGAATCGTAAAGATGATTCTGCTTGAGCCAAGTGATCAAGTTGCCGAGTTCGTGATCCGCATACGCGATCTCACCATCATAGAGGTGGCTGCTGTACTCGGAGCGATAAGGTTCGGGAGGATCATAGGGACTATGCGGATCATAAAGGTGCAGCCAGAAAAAAAACGGACGACGCGGAGTTTTCTTCAGCCACGCAATCGCGTGGGCAACACTCTCTCCGGCGCGGCGATCGACCAGGCCGGTATCTTTTTTCTCGAACGTCTGTGCCGAAAACGCATCGTCATAAAAGTCGAAGCCTCGCGCCAGACCCCAGCTGCGATCGAGAACAAACGCACTGACCACCGCTCCAGTGGCATAGCCCGCCTCTTTGAACGCTTGCGCGACCGATCGAAATTTTGGAGACAGTGGTTCGCCAGTAAAATCCTGCACTCCATTTTGAAACGGGTAAGTTCCAGTCAGAATCACCGTGTGCGAAGGCCAGGTCAGCGGGACCTGAGAGATCGCCCGGTCAAACACGACGCCGTCGCGAGCCAGCCCATCAAGGGTGGGCGTTTTCACCATGCGCGCCCCATAGCACCCCACATGATCCGCGCGCACCGTATCGATGGTGATCAATACAACGCTAGGATTTGACACCGGACTTGTGGAGTGAGAAGTTGCGGTCCGCGACCGGGAATCTCCGGACGCCGTCTGGGATCTCACTTGCCGCGTAGAGCCCGCGCCGGGTTGCGCCAACGCGAGCCATCCACCAGCCAGAATGATCGCCACCACGGACAGCAGATTGCGTGAAACTTTCGCGCGGAGAGCGGACAGGAGGTGGCCCAAAGCTGCGATGTGCCCGAACATGCTTCTAGTGCGGCGTCAGTTGTTGCGCGCGCCGTGTCTCCTCGTCTGCCTCCGCAGTCAGTCCCTTGGCGGTGAGAGCTTTGGCCAGCGATTCGTGCATAGCCGGATCTTGCGGCGCCAACTCCACGGCACGCCTCAACTCCGTAACCGCCTCGTCGAGTTTGCCTTGATAGATCAGCGTTTCACCGAGGGCGCGATGCCCACGTGCCAAGCCCGGATCAATGGCGACTGTTTGCCGGAACGCCTCAGCTGCAGGTTCGAGTTCACTCTTCTGTATATATGCCACTCCCAGATTGTAGGCGGCTTCGAAGTTGGTGCCGTCCAGTTGCAGGGTCTTTTGCAGAGTCGTGATGGCGGCGTCAATCTGTCCGGCATGAGCCTGCGCCATGCCGAGATTGAAAAAGGCCAGTGCATAGTCGGGGCTGAGCTGAACCGTCTTCTGCAGTTCATCCACTGCCTCGGCAAACATCTTGAGGTGATAGTAGTCCAGGCCTTGCAGATAATGCGCGGGAACAGAATTCGGTTCCGTTATCACCACTTTCTTCAGCTTGTCGATCGATTCCTGATAATGCCCGTGCTGGCTTTCCGAGACCGCATCGGAGATCAGTTCGTAAGTAACGATGCGATCCTTCGGATCGGGCAGGTTGCGACTGCTGATTGTTGGATCGCTACCGCCAGAAAAACCGGCGTATCCCAACGATTTCAGTCGCTCCATCAGCGCCGGATCGAGCCCTGTCTTTTCGGCCAACTCCTTGCCGGCGCTGTACTCGCGGATCATGGCCGCAAGTTTAGACCGCATTTCGGCCGCTACTGCGCTCTTGTCGGTGAACAGATTGTGAAGCTCTCCCGGATCTCTTGTCAGATCGTACAGCTCGGGTCTAGGCGCGTCGATGAAGTGATATTTCGTGTTTTCCGAACCACGCAGTTCACTCCAGTTGAAATGAATGCGCGGCAGGAAAGTCTCGCCATAAAGCGTGCGGTCGCGCTCCGCCTGTTTTTCGGCGGGGCTCTCGCCCGGTCGATGATCGCTGGCTTGACGATCGCCCTGCAGTTCCGCAAGCAGGCTGTGCCCTTGCACCTGCGAGGGGACGTCCAACCCGACGACGCCGAGAATCGTGGGCATCAGATCGACGAGCGATACAGGATCTGCGACCGTGTCATTCTCCGGCAGTCGACTCTCCGGCAATCGAATGATCAGAGGCACGTGCATCGTGGCGTTGTAGATGAAGAATCCGTGCGTTTTTTCTCCGTGTTCTCCCAGGCTTTCGCCGTGATCACCGCACAGCACGATCAGCGTGTTTTTATAAATCCCCTTTTCCTTTAGAAACCGCAGCAGCCGTCCCACCTGCGCGTCCGCAAAGGCGATCTCACCATCGTAAAGATGAGTCGCGTATTCGGTGGCATAAGGCTCGGGCGGATTATAGGGAAAATGCGGGTCGTAAAGATGCATCCAGAGAAAAAACTTCTTTTGCGAATTCTTTGCCAGCCAGTCAAGCGTCACATCGGCCACAACGTTGCCTGGGCGTTCCATCTCGTCAAGATTCGCTTCATCCAGTCGGCTGAAATTGAAGTTGTCGTAGTAAAAATCGAAACCTTGATTCAGCCCGAATCGCGAGTCCAGCACGGCCGCCGCGATCACCGCTCCCGTCTCATAGCCATCCAGTTTTAGAACCGATGCCAGCGTCGGCTGAAGCGGGCTGAGCTTGTTGCCGCTGAAATCGTGCATGCCGCTGAACATCGGATACGTCCCCGTCATGATCGAGGTGTGCGAAGGCAGAGTAACGGGAACAACCGCAAAAGCGCGATCGAATCGCGTTCCCTCAGCGGCCAGGCTGTCGATATTAGGAGTCTTGATCTGCTTGTACCCGTAGCAGCCCACATGATCGGCGCGCAACGTGTCTATGGTGATCAGAACGACATTCAGCGGAGGTTTTGCCGGTGTTTGCGCCAGCGCCTGCAACGCAACGAAAGCCGTTAGGATGAAAATCAGCGGGCGAAAAGGGGACACCATCGGTAAGTTCAGTTTATCGCATGTTATCGGGCGCGGGACGCAAATCAAGCCGCTGCCGGGCGCTCATCCCAGCCCAAAGATTGTGATAGGCTGGGCGCTAATGAAACGGCTGGCGGTTTTTCTCGGAATTATCTTCATCACCCTATTTGCAGGAAACGTAGTCGGCAGTGCGGCGGCCTGTGGTCAGAGCTCCGCCCCAAAGAATCCTTCCCCGGACGTATACCTCATCACCATCGATACGCTGCGCGCCGATCATGTGGGCTGCTATGGATACAAGGACGTTGAAACTCCCGCGCTCGACGCGCTGGCGGCAGATGGCATACGTTTCACTCACGCTTTCACCCACAGTCCAATCACGAATACCTCGCACATCACCATCATGACCGGTCTGTTACCGAGCGTGCATGGCGTCACCGATTTTGGAGTTCCTCTGGCGCCGCAGCACGTGACCGCAGCCGAATTGCTGAAGAAGCAGGGCTACCAGACTGCGGCTTTCATCGGAGCCGTGATTCTTGACAGCAATACCCTCGCTCCCGGACTCGATCGCGGCTTCGATTTCTACGACAATTTTCCCAAGACGGACGACAAAGACGCCGCCGGCAAAAACGCCGGTAAAAACAAAGAACGTTGGGGACGCGTCGAGCGCCGCGGGATGACCGTCGTCGAGCATGCCGCAGCCTGGTTCGATCAACACCGCACCGGCCGTCACTTCGTATGGGTGCATCTGTACGACCCGCACGATCCTTATGAACCGCCGACGCCGTTTTCCGAAAAATACAAAGGCCATCTCTACGACGGCGAAATTGCCTACGCCGATTCCGCCCTCGCCAACTGGATCGCCTATTTGAAAAAGGCCGGCGTCTATGACAACTCCATCATCATCGTCACCGGCGATCACGGCGAGGGCCTCGGCGAACACGGAGAAGAAACTCACGGCCTGTTTCTATACGACTCGACGCTCCACATCCCGCTCATCGTGAAAGCTCCCGGTGCCGCACACCGCGGCACCGTGATCGACGCTCAGGTCCGGACCACCGACATTCTGCCGACGATTCTCGCCGCGACCGGCATCGCAGCGCCGCCGGAGCTGAACGGGGAGTCGCTCTTTCCGCTCATCGACAAAGAGAGCGGCGCGCCAATTTCCGCGGAGCGTGTTCTTTTCGGCGAGACTGATTATCCGCTGCGTTGGGGATGGGCCCCTTTGCGCGCGGTCCGCACCGACGACGCAAAGCTGATCGAAGCACCCCGGCCCGAGCTCTACGATCTGCAGGCCGATCCCAAGGAGCTGAAGAACATCTACGCTTCTGATGGCAGCAAGCTGCAGAACATGCAGTCCGAGATGGCGCAGTGGAAGGCCAAACTTCCTCAGCCCGACAGCCCCAGCGAAGCTCAAGAATCTTTGCCTGACCCCAAAGATAAAGTGGGCGTGCAGAACCTGCTCCACAACGCAATGCTGGCCGACGATGACAATCGACCAAATGACGCGCGTCAGTTCCTCGAGAAAGCGCTGCAGCTCGATCAAAATTCGCCGACCGCGCTGCGGCAACTGGGCGAACTCGAACTCGCCGCCGGAGATTCCGCGAAAGCGGCCGTCCATTTAAAACGAGCCTGTGAACTGCGTCCAGACGATTCCACCGCCGCTTTCGAACTAGGCGAGGCCGCCCAGGGGTCCGGTGACTGGTCGGGCGCGCGCGATGCGCTCGAATCGAGCCTGAAGCTAGAGCCCAGCCAGATGACGGCGCGGTTGATGCTTGGCCACGTTTATTTGCACCTCAAAGACGCTAAGAATGCTGAGGACCAGTTCGAGGCGGCGCTGCTGGTCGATTCAAACAACAGCGACGGGCGCCTGGGACTGGCGGAGGCGCAAATTCTTCAATCTGACTTTGCCGGTGCGTTGCCTGATCTTCAAGCGTTTACCAAAAGCGATCCGCAAAACGCAGGGGCTTGGCAGTTGCTGGCGCGCGTCTATCGCGGGCTCGGCAAAGAGCAGGATGCGAAGCGCGCCGAGGACCAGGCGCGGGCAGCGGAAAAGAAATAATACAGGTTGAATGTGCGCCACCGAAGCAGCACGCCTAACCTGCCGCATACTTCCATTTACATTCCTTTCACATTCTCGTTTTATGCTAGCTTCGTTATAGTTGGTAAACTGCGTCGGAAGTGCGCGAGTTCCCCATGACCCCCAAGAAGACGGCGCGGACGCCGCAAACGAAACGGCGCTCGACTTCGGTACGATCCCGAACAACCGAACCTCAGACCGCACCCGCACATTCCGTGCGTCGGGTCGATCCCGGCAGTGAAGACATGGCCGGAGATGAGCTTACGGCCCAGGTTCTGCGCGGCTGCCTCATCGCCCGCGATGCGCTTTTCAATGTGAAAGACTTTCTCGCCGACGGTTCGCGCCTCGCGTTTCTGGCGATCAAGGATTGCGAGAAAGAACTCGACCAGATCGAGCGCAAAATTGACGAGCAACTCCCCGAAGCGATCACGCGCGTGGGTGAAGCGAAGGCGCGCGAATTGCTCGCCTGCCTGAAGTTCATTACTGACTTGGAGCGCATCGGCGATCTCGCCTATAGCGCGGTCATGCATCTGCAATCGCGTCGCGAGAAATTGCCCGCCGCCGACTTACGTCAACTCGTCGAGATGGCTTCGCTGCTCTGTGAAATGTTGGAGCAGATTCATCAAGGCTTCCTGAAACGCGACGTGGCGCAGGCGCAAAGCGTTCTGCGATCCGATCCGGAAGTCGATCGCTTGTGCCACTCGCTTTTCCAGCGACATCTGGCCGAGCCTAACAGCCCGACCGGACAGAAGAATTTCGATATCCTGCTCGCTGCCCAGGCGCTCGAACGCGTCGGCGATCACGCTAAGAACCTTGCCGAAGAACTCTACGGCTTATCCGAAGGCCGCTCTTTACGGCATATTGCCCGGAAACTCTCAACTGCCTAGTCGACGCCTCTCCGAACAGAAACTAGTAGGCCCAGTACGGCCCCGTTCCTCCCGGCGTGCTTTGGCCATAAATTGCCGTATAAACGTTGCGGCCGTAGAAAAATGGCAAGCCCCAATCGAAGCCAACTAGGGAATTTGGACCCGCCAGCTGTCCAAATACGGTCGCATTGGGATTGTTGTTGAACAGGTCATCGGCATTCGCCACGCTGAAAGAAACCGTGCTGCTCGGCGCCCCAGTCGCCCCAGTGGTGGTTGCCGAAAGATTATCGGTTGAAGACGGGCAATAAAAATAGTTGGCGTCCGGGCACACGGGTATTCCCGTCGTGGCCGTGTCGAGGAAATAGAGTCCATTGGAGCCGCTGTCAAGAAAACTCTGGTTGTAAGCTACGCTCTTGTATGTGGTAATGAAGTTCCCGAAGTCGTCCACGGGATAGACTGTCGCTCCGCCTAGGCCATTATTCGACTGCGTTCCAATGCCGAAGATCAGCGAGCCGCTCAAACTTGTCTCTGGGTTGCTGGCCGCGGGGAGTTCGATCACGACTCCGTTGTTATCCGTCGAAAAAAGAACCACGGGATTTTGCACCTGCTGCGACAAACCTTCCCCGACTACGACGCACCCAGAAGCGGGGCACTCATAATATAGGTCAGGATTCGAAGGCCCCGTCGTCACACAAGCGCCGCCGCAATCTTGCGGAAAGTTTCCGACACCCAGAATGCCATTTGCTCCCAGGTCAGCCAAGGTTTCTTCAGAACTGCCGAAATCTGCGCAGCCGGTCGGAACCGTATAATCCGATCCGCTGATGACCTGAATCGGCGTCGAACTGGCCTTCTCTCCTGAGAGTTCAACGTCCGCCGTCTGAACCGGTCCCCATGTATAGCCATCTACAAACGGCAGACATTCCACCACGGGATTGCCGTCCGATGCCTTCTGTTGCGCCAGCGAAATAGTCAATGCCGAAGAAAGAATGCGCAATCCCGACGAGCCAGTGTCCACCAGGACTCCGTCAATCGTCTGGCAGGTAGTAGTACCCGGCGCGCATACGGTCACGTTCGCGAAGGCGCCATTGGCGTAGATCCCGGCTGGTCCTGGATTCACCGAAATCGCTAGTACATTCGAACCTGGAGACGACGGCGTTGAAGGCGACGGCGTGCTGCTGCTTCCCCCACACGACACGACCAACATCACTACTCCGCAGATCGCGGCCAGGAGGAGTCGATTCTGCTTTTTCATGGATGAGCGCTCGATTTCAGCGGTGCCTATCTTCATCTTTATCTTTGCGTTGTTGATCTCCGCGTTCATCGGAGCGCCTCCGCGCTGACCCCTTGCGGCACCATATCGGGGATGTAAGCGCGTCCCGCGAACGACCGCATGTGCCCGCCCGCTTGTAGAACAAAGCCAGACTGCTGAATGATCAAGGGATGCCGGCCCGCCCTTGAATTCGCCTGCGTTTGAGCCGCTTGCTGGTACTGTCCGAAATAGTTCCCCAATATCTGCCGCATGTCAGGAGGCCATGGCCCTTGCCAGGCTACGGCAAATACCTTCCCCGACGTTGAAACATACTCGCGCACAACCGTGCCGGTCGGAGCCGCGATTTCCTGCACCTTATAAGCGGCCTCGGTTTGCGCGGTTCGCAGAACGCCCTGCATGTACGCTTGGTCGGCTTGGACTGAACTTACATCCTCACCCAATCCGGCAAAAGCCGGCGAGGCGATCATGATCATGAGCGCCAGCATCGCCGCCGCCAGAGGAATCACTCCCCGCTGGCACGGTCTCGTGGAATCACGACGGCGTTGGCAATGCGGGCGTTCATTCGCCCAAAAAGTATTTCCGAGAGCATTCACGGCAAACCCACTCCTTCAGCCCAGCGCAGTCTGCAAGCAAGCCGGCTTTGAACTTTGATGGGGTTAGATTTGGCGTCAGGCTCTGGGGTTGCCGCGCTTATGTACAAGAGATTGTAAAGATAGTTCAAGCAACGACACTCAAGGAAGACAGTTAGTGAAAGTCGTGTGATACTGTCTCGGCTCGCGTCACGCTTAATGGCAAAACCCTTTCCGCGCGGATGTGGATCACGTTGTCTTGATTCTGCAGAATTCCTTCGATCATCAGGAAACGCTCGGAAACGAGCAGCGCTCGATTTTTCTGCAGCAACCCGGGAGTGAAGATGGCATTGGCGATTCCCGTTTCATCTTCCAGGCTCATGAACATCATGCCCTTGGCCGTACCGGGGCGCTGGCGGGCAATAACACAGCCGCCGATTCGCAGGCGGCGGCCATTTGGAAGCTGTGCCAGATCGCAGGCGCGATAAATACCCATTTTCTTCATCTCGGCGCGGCGATATTGCATGGGATGCGGGCCGACCGTCAATCCGGTAGCGCGGAAATCCGCCACTAGCCGCTCTTCGTCGGTCATGGCGGTCAGCGGAGATTCGGCGTCGCTTTCCGGAAGCTCATCGAGCAACGGTCCTGACCAGCGCACCGCCCGTTCAACCTGCCACAAAGCATCACGACGATGAAAGCCCCTTTCATCATCGAGACACGGAGGCTCCGTGTCTCCGCGCCTTCGTCGTGGATTTCTAATTTCATTCAATGCTCCAGTCTCAGCCAGCGTGGTCAATTCGTCTTTCCGCAATTCGGGCACGCGGCGAGCCAGATCCTGCACCGAAGCGAACGGTGCTAGGCTGCGCTCCCGAACCAAAGTCTGTCCCGCCGGTTCGCGCAACCCGCGAGCGTATTTCAATCCCAGCCGCACAGCAATATTTCCGTAACTCGGCAAGGCGCTGCTTTTATTGGGTGCTGGGTGCTGACTGGGTACTGCTTCTAAACTGCATTTCCAATCCGACCGCGTCACATCCATGGGTAGGACTTTCAATCCATGGCGTTGCGCGTCTTTCACCAGCGTTGCCGGATGATAAAAGCCCATGGGCTGATTATTCAGCAGGGCAGCCGTGAACGCCGCCAGGTAATGGCATTTCAGATAAGCGCTGGCATAGGCTAGCAGGGCAAAGCTGGCGGCGTGTGATTCAGGAAAGCCATAAAGTGCAAACGAAGTGATCGACTGGATGATCTGCTCCTGCGTTTCGCCGACAATGCGATTGCGCGTCATGCCGGCGCGCAGCTTTTCTTCAATCACTTTCATGCGCGACTCGGAGCGTTTGAAGCCCATGGCGCGGCGCAACTCTTCTGCCTCTCCACCCGTAAAGTTGGCCGTGATCATCGCCATGCGCAGCAATTGCTCCTGAAACAGCGGCACGCCCAGCGTACGGCTGAGCACGGTTTCCAGCGACGGGTGCGGATACGTAACCTCTTCCCGGCCTTGCCGCCGCTTGAGAAATGGATTGACCATATTTCCCACGATTGGTCCTGGGCGAATGATCGCCACCTGCACCACGATGTCGTAAAACTTTTTGGGTTTCAGACGCGGCAGGCATGCCATCTGCGCGCGGCTCTCGATCTGGAACATTCCGACTGTGTCGGCTTTTTGCAGAGTCGAATAAACTGCGGGGTCGTTGGGCGGAAGATGCGCCAGGTCCACTTCTTCTTTCTTGTCACGATCACAGTAATGATCGTGAATTAATTCAAGCGAATCTTTCAGCACGGCCATCATGCCAAGACCGAGCAGATCGACTTTGATGATGCCCATGTCGGCGCAGTCTTCTTTATCCCATTGCACGACCACGCGGCCGGGCATGGAAGCGGGTTCGAGAGGCACCACCGAATCCAGGCGTCCTTCGCAAATGACCATGCCACCCGAGTGCTGCCCTAAGTGCCGCGGCAGATCTTGCGTGGCAAGACATAGCTCGAAATATTTGCGAACGCGCGGATGCTTGAGATCGAGTCCGGCATCGCGCAGCCGCCGGTCGAGCGCGTCATTTTCATCTTTGAACTCCCATGTCGCGACTGCGGCTGAAATTCGTTTCAGCGTGTCTTCATCGAATCCCATCGCCTTGCCCATTTCGCGCGCCGCCATGCGGTTGCGATAAGTAATTACATTGGCGGTCATGGCCGCTCCGCGCTCTCCATAGCGCCGGTAAAGGTATTGGATTACGCGCTCGCGTTCGTCGCCGCTCGGCAAATCGAGATCGATATCGGGCCATTCGCCGCGCTCCTCCGACAAGAAGCGTTCAAATAACAATTCCATGCGGATCGGATCGACGGCTGTGATGCCGAGCGAGTAGCAAACCGCGCTATTGGCAGCCGATCCACGGCCCTGCACCAGAATGTTTTCTTCGCGGCAGTAGCGCACTAGGTCCCAGACGATCAGAAAATATCCGGCAAGCTTCAGATGTTCGATCAGATTCAACTCGCGTTCGATCTGCCGGCGCGCACGCTTCTTCAAATCGGCATCCGCCCGCCCGTAACGGCTCTGCCATCCTTCCCATGTGCGCTCACGCAGAAATGAAATCATGGTTTCTTCCTCGGGCACGGAATAGCGGGGGAATTCATATCCGAGATCGTTGAGCGTGAATTCAAGGCGTGAGGAAAGTTCAATCGTGTTGGCAGTGGCTTTGGGAATGTCCGCAAATAGAGCTCGCATGACCGCTGGCGATTTGAGATGGCGCTCCGCGTTGCGCGCGAGCAGACGTCCGGCAGTGGCCAGCGTGCAATGATGCCGCAGCGCGGTAAATGCATCTGCTAATTCGCTCGCTTGCGGCGCGGCATAGTTGACGCCATTGGTTGCGAGCAACGGTAGGCGCAATGCCTCCGCAATTTCGATGGCAACCCGGTTGCGATATTCCTCGTCACGATGAAAATGCCGTTGCAATTCGACATAAACATTCGGGCGGCCGGAGCTCCCGCCAAAAATCTCCGTCAGTCGCTTCACCGCTTCCAGCGCCGCTTGCGGACCGCCTTGCGCAAGCGCCGTGGCTAGCGGTCCTTCTTCTCCGCCAGTCAGGCAAATCAGGCCGCCGGCATGCTCCGTAAAATCCGAATGCGTTGCAGACGCTCCTTCTTTGCGTCCCACGCGCAACTTCATTTTCGTAATCAGGCGGCAGAGATTCTGATATCCGGCGCGCAAAGTGACAAGAAGCGGGAGGCGAAATTCGCGATGGAGAGAGTGTGAGAACCCGGCACACGTCACCTCCGCTCCAATATGCGCCTTGAGTTTTGCTTTCTTTGCGGCGAGATGAAAACGCGGCGAACCGTATACGCCATCGCGATCGAGCAATGCCATCGCCGGCATTCCCAGGTTCGCGCACACCGCAATTAATTCCTCGGGAAGCGAAGCTCCTTCGAGAAAGCTGAAAGCGGAGCGCGAATGAAGTTCAACGTACATCAGCTCCCAGTTGTTAAATTCGCGGTTCTAAGCTGCTCTTGTAAGGCTGAGACCCGAGAACCGGAAACCGAGACTACTTTTCAGTCATACATCCCTTCTACAAACCAGTTCCCGTTGAGCTTGTCTTGCACCAGGCGATACAGGACGAGGCTATTTTCGGCGGGCAAGGCAATGTCCCACTCCTCGCGCGACCAGCCTTCCTGTTCTGACCAGTCGCCGGAAGAGCGCCAGGGACCGGCAGTCCAGACAATTTCGCCGACAATTCCTTCACGCTCGATGCACCTCATGTGCACCGGTTTTGCTTCGCGCACAGTAACCATCGCGCCGAGCGGCGGTCGAAATAGGCGCAGCGCGATGACCGCGCTCATTTTTTCCTGAGCCTGTTCTTCGGCATTCTCTTCCGTCTTGTCGCCGAGTTGCCGGGCGTCGACCTGGCATGTGCTGTTATTTTCTGGCATGGACATATCCCGCATTTGATATTCGGACTGCTTCGTTTTGGACTTGAGCCTTTGCTCTGCCGGCGCGCTCTCTTCGGGCGTGAAATGCCGCACCGCAAACGCGCCCTCGCGATGCGTATCCAGTAACTCCACCGCTCCCACTCTCCCTTCGCCGACAATTCCTGCGATGCGCGCCAGCGTCAGCTCCAGTTTTTCGGGTTCGGGAAAAATCGGCTGGAACAATCCACTCTGCAGGGGACGTGGACGCGCCGGTTCGGCTGACAAATGCATCTTCACAATCGGCGCTCCCGGCGGGTGCGCCTGCAAATCAAGCTGGAGCAATTTCAAAAACACTTTCGCGTCAAGCATCGGCGTGGGCAGTCGCAGCGTGCGTGTAAAGTTGCGAGTGAGCGTCGAAGTGTGCGATGCGCAACCATTCGACGGAGCGGCGGCAAGCGTCAGGTTCAGATTTAATTCCTGCACGGCCAGCGCCCGCGCCCGCAATCGCGTGCATACCTGCTCCAGCATGCGGTTCAGCACAAAAGCCAGCGGCTCCAATAACACGATGGGGAACTCGAGTTCGATACTCTCGGCAAAAATCGGTTGCGGTTCCAGCCCGCGCAAGTTGCGTGATGCCGCGCCCCGCGCCAGCTTCTGCAGATAAAGCCCCTTTTGGCCCATGCGTTCGCAGAGCGGAACTTCGGGAAGCGCGGCCAGCGCGCGCAGCTTGCGAATGCCCCAGCGGTCAAATGTTTCGACCCACCGTGTGGTCTCCGCCGCATCTGAAGAGAAACTTTCCAGCAGCACATCGACAGGTAAATCTCCCAGCTGCTGCGCTTCGCGCCCCTCGGGAATCACAGTCACGCCGAAAAACCCGCGGGCGGCAAGCAAAGCTGCATCGGGATTGGCCGCCACGGCAATGTTCGCTTCCAGTCTTATCTGCGATATGCGCTGCGCCAAATCGCGGGCAATCTTCGGCAGCGCACCGAACAGCGGCTCGAGCCCGGCAAGATTTAGAAGCACGATGCCCGGCAAGGTGTCTTCCACTTCCGGAGAGAACGATTGCGCGCAATCGAGCAATGCAGCCTGTGCCGAGGTCTCCTGCAATTCCGAGCGAGGACGCAACACCAGGTTTTCCCACGCTTCGAGTTGCGATCGGGTCGCGCCTGAATCCACGCTCATTTGCCGCGCTTTTTCGTTCAGCGCCAACACTTTTTCCAGCGGAGGCCGTCCCGCGAGCACCGCAACCGCGCAGGCGCGCAACTCGGGCTCAAAGCGAATGATCGCCTGTACAGAAAAGTCGGGAATGAAAATGCAGGCAAACATGAAGCACCGATTTCTGCCGAGCATCTCTCGGCTCCACGGACGAATGCGTCCGTCCCTACCTAACTAGCCCACCCATGCGGCTCGACTTTTGAAACTTGTTATCGATTGCGCCGGCTTCCGTTCCAACTGTCCGCCCAAACGCGAGCGCAACAACTCGGCGGTGATCTCGAATTGGTCCAGCAGCTCTGCGTGCGTCAGTTCTGCACCAATCTTCAGTTCCAAATGGGTTGGCCGATTTCCCGAAAACGGGGAGCAGGCAGACGACAGTTTTCCCCCTGAGACCTGCAAGCGGGCTGCGGAGACTTTCACCAGCGCCGACGAGCAACTCCCCGCAATCGGCTGCTGTGCTATAACCAGCAGCGCCGTTGGCGTGTGCTCAACCGCGCGGCGAAAACGGAACCACGAGGCCAATGGAATTCGTCGCGCACTCTCAGCCGGAACGTCGCTGAGGTCGAGAGCAATCATTCCGAAACCGCTGCTTTGCAACAACAGGTCGGTGACCTTCAGCATTTGCCCGAGCCGCGATTGCCAGCGGCCGAAGCCGGACTTTTTCCCGGCAACTTGCGTTTTGCCGGAAGGCATACGCTGATACGAATTCTTATGCTCTGTATATTTACGCGCTTGATATTTTTCTCCGCAGCGCACCCACAGCAAACGGCTCATATCCATGCCTGACGCCGCAGCTGATGCCGGATCGAAGGCATCACTGGCATCCACGAGCGCGCAAACTTCTCCGCGCTGGGTTGCACGGGCCAGTGCAACCAGCAACACACTGGTTCTTCCCGATGACGCCGCGCCGCAGATTTCCGTGAGGCAGCCGCGGGCGAGACCACCGGTCAATGCGTCCAATTGCGGAATGCCGCTTGAAACCATTTCGGGCGCGGGGCGTACATCGAGGCGCGAAGCTGGAACGACCGCACTGGCGGCCAGTTTGGAAATGGCGCCAGCCCGCGCCAAAATTTCGGCAGCCCTGGTCTGTGCGCTTTTCACCGTCAACCCGATGCGCAAAGAAGACTGCGGCCCAAAAATAAAAGGGCGGCTCATGGCCGCCGTTGAAAAAACCGGAGAGGCAGACATACTTTTCTCAATTGTCAGGGAACGAAGAGGGCAGATCAGCCCGGGCAAACCACGATATTCGCTTTTTGTTCGCCTATAAAAGTATCTCTCTCTGGCCAGAACTTGTCAAGATGATTCGTCCTGAACCCCGTACTGGATTGCAAACTCAAAGGGCCTTGCCTTCCTCGTACACGACGATGTCAATTTACTCGCCCTTGCGACTCACGCCGTTGCCTCCTTAAGGCAAAGATCATTCGCGTCAACGGGTTTTCCCTCAAAGGTAAAAACGCCATTCTTCGGTCGATTCTCCCAGCTGTCCCTTCCGTTCTGCGTCGCCGCATATATATGGACCGCTCTCTCATAATGTGTCGACCCACCTGTCACAGTTGACAGTTGGCACTGATTGGCAGTCGTGGTGAACTTGCGATTGCTGATGAGGTGCTTCTGCCAACATCACAAGTCCATGTAGACACTGGTACGGGGTTGGACGCAACGGCGGTTAACAAACATCGAGAGGAAATACCGGAGAGGAAATACCTATGAAGGCAGCAAAAGGTTTCTTGAGCACACTGTTGACTCTGCTCGCGGCTGGCGCAGGATTCACTTGTCTCGCGAACGCGCAGGGCCCGGAATTGCAGCAACGGGTCGCGGAGATTAAAGCGGCAATGGCGCAGAACAAGCAAGCGCTGGCGTCCTACAGCTGGAACGAGGTAATGACGATCAGCGTGAAAGGGGAACAGAAGAAGCAGGAGCATTTCCAGGTGCGCCTTGGACCAGACGGAAAGCCACAGAAGGTCTCTCTGGACGCGCCGCCTGAGCCGCCAAGTGGAGGCCGGCTGAAACGGCACGTGGTTGAGAAAAAGAAGGAAGAATACAAAGACTACGCAGACGCGATGAGAGCATTGGCGCAGCAGTATGTGCCACCCGACGGAGCACTGCTGCAGCAAGCCTACGCACAAGGGAACATCATGATGGGGCCGGTCGCAGGCGCTCCTAATGCAGTTCAACTCGTCATTCACAATTACCTGAAACCTCAGGATTCGATGACGTTGGTCTTCGACCGAACTCAGAAGGCGCTGCTGAGTCTACAGATCGCGTCCTACATGAGCGATCCCAAGGATGCAATGACCTTGACGGTACGATTCAGCCGACTACCGGATGGGACGAATCACGTGGATAGCGTGGTGATGAACGGAGTGAGCAAGCAATTGAATATTGCCACTCAGAACTCCAATTACTCGCACGTGTGAGATCTCGAACGGCGAACGACAAACCCAGGAAGGACGAGGACTTAAAGTCATGCAACGCCATGCCATGCGTGTCAGCAACGCGAAGCTCGCTTGTGTCCAAAGAGAGCTTTTGGTACTGGGGGTTCTTTTCCTTTTCACTGCACCGCTCATTGCCCAAAACACACCCGTCGACGCGACGGGAACTCAGGTTGCAACACAGGAAACGCCAGCAGCAGCGACCAGCGCCGACGAGCTGCGAAAAGAATCGCAGAACCCCGTCGCCAGCCTGGTCAGCGTTCCCATCCAGAACAACAACAACGGCGGGATTGATCCCGGAAATCGTACCCAAGATGTGTTAAACCTCCAGCCGGTGATTCCATTGAAGTTCAACGACAACTGGAACCTGATCATTCGCTGGATTACTCCCATCATCTACCAGCCTCTTCCCGCACCATCTCCCTTGCCTCAAATCGGCGTTTCCGGCCTCGGCGACATGCAGCCCACCTTTTTGCTCTCGCCGAGAAAACCACACAAATTGATTTGGGGCGCAGGTCCGATCATCCAAATGCCTACTGCGACCAGCCAGTACTTGGGGCAAGGGAAGCTTGCCCTCGGGCCGAACGTGGTCGCCCTGACGATGCCGGGCCATTTCGTGCTGGGCGTGCTCGTTAACAACATCTGGTCGATCGCCGGTGGCGGCAGCCGTCGCGACATTAATCAGATGCTGCTGCAATACTTCGTCAACTACAACATGAAAAAAGGCTGGTATTTGACCACCTCACCCATACTCACCGCCAACTGGAACACGCCTGCACCCAGCGGAAGCGTGTGGACAGTGCCATTTGGTGGCGGCGTGGGAAGAATCATGAAACTTGGATTTCAGCCGGTGAGCATCAACGTTACCGCTTATGGCAATGCCGTGCATGTTCCCGGAGCTTCGTCTTGGACGGTGCGAGCACAGTTTTCATTACTGTTTCCCAAGTTAACCAAGCAGCAACAGAAGATGATGATGGAGCAGAAGCTGAAACAGATGGAAGAACAACCACCGCAGAAGTGAGACGGATCGGCTTGCACTGAGCGATTCACAGCAAAAAAGAATGCGATGAGAATTGCCATGCCTGATCTCAACTTCTACGTCGTAGATCCTGGAGTCTGGCGTGCCAACTGGGCATGGGGGTTGCCGTTGATTGTCCTGACGGTAATCGTCCATGTCTTTGTGCTTGGGTTCACATACCAGACAGCAGTCAAGTTGTTCAGGCGTCGTGTGGAGCGCGGCCACCCCATGATTTTGTTCACTGTGATCATGAGCGGCCTGATCCTGGTGGCTACCTGCCTGCACGCGTCGGAGGCGAGCGCATGGGCTCTGTGCTATCAGTTTCTAGGCGCGCGACCAGATTTCAAGACAGCGATGCTCTATTCGCTCGGAGCGATGACGACCTACGGGCACGCGAATCTGTCTTTGGAAGACCCCTGGCAGCTCATGGGGGCGATCGAGGCGCTGAGCGGGTGGCTGCTGTTTGGACTAACCACGGCTTTCTTATTCGCGACAGTTCAGAAGTGTTACGAACTAACGACCCGCAGCGAACTTTCTCAATCCGACCGTACGAAGCATGCCTAATGGCAGAAGCAACGTCGAACGCGGAATTCTGTACAACGCGGCATCGCGCACGACTGTTCTGTCGGGGGAGAAGGTGCAGGCCGGGTCGCATCGACGACACATGGCCTTCAACTCGTGGGTTAGGGCTACGCTGTCGGGGAGCTTAACGGTTCCCGCGAATCTAGCCTCACTGTCAGATGTAACAGTTGTGAGGTTCGGCCTGCCTCCTTAATCTGCGTACGAGTGGAAGCATGCGCGAATGGATCGAATTATCGTCAGCGGGAATCCAGGATCTGGCGGTGTTCATCATCGTCATTTCGATCCTGTTTGGTTCCGTACGCTTTCTTCTGCAAGTGTCGAAACGAGTTACGGACCCATATCCCGCATGTAAGAGACTGCTCGGCCGTTCATTGCTGCTGTCGCTCGAGTTCCTGATTGCCGCCGACGTGATCCGTACGATCTTGCTGGACGAGACTGCTAAGAGTATCGGCATACTCGGCCGGTTGGCCGTAATCAGAACATTCCTGAGTTGGTCGGTAGAGGTCGAAATCGCTGGCCATTGGCCATGGCGCTCGTCGGCGGTTGTAGCCCAGAACGAGTAGAGACGACGGCGGTCGAGAAACCGTTCGGGTAGGAGAGGTGATCATGGGGTGTGATCATCAGAGGTGATTGTTGGTCCGCGTCGCTTTGCAAGCGGCGGACTGTTGTGAGGAGAAACTGAAATGACTCTGCCAAGCTTTCCGGAACTGGACATGTTTTCCGCCGGCATCAACGCCCTCTACGGGGTGCTGATTGCCGGCCAACCTTCGCACAACCGCGGCTACACGGCGGCCGGGTTGCTGATCCTGGCCTTCTTCGGAGGCATTGGCGGTGGCGTGACGCGGGACATTCTGCTCAACGATGTTCCCTCGCCGTTCCGAGATCCGAACTATCTTCTTGTGTGCGTTCTGATGGGTTTAGTCGGGTTGGCCTTTTATCACTATGCCCGCTCGCGGGAGGAACGCTTTCGAACCCGGACGCTGGCTTTCTTCAAATCGTTCACCCTGCCCTGGTTTGCGATCCTGGGTGCGCATAAGGCGCTCGATCACAACCTGGGAATCTTCGCGGCGATCGTCGTTGGGGTGATCTCCACAAACGCAGGCGGAGTGCTTATCGATCTGTTCTCGGGGGTTACACCAGAGATCGTGAGACCGTCTGAGCAACTTATCACTGCGTCTGTGCTGGCGGGTGCGGTCTACACGGTGCTTTGGGAATTTACGAAGGGAATGTCCTTCTTTCCTGTCACGTTGATCGCGGTGGGCATTACGTTTGTATTCCGAGTGCTGGCTGTCCGCGATCACTTTCCGTCGATCGTTCCTATTACCTGCTCACCCGAAAGCGTAGAGGTCACACCCGCGGTCACCACTCCGCCGCGGGTGTGAAGGCAGTCCGAAGAAGAACAGCGGTGGTTGGTACTATTTTGCACGTCTGAGCTGATGAATAAGGAGGGACGTTTATGGACCAGATGTGGGCGCGCGTTGGAAGTCAACTGCTGGCCCGTGTCAGCGGGCCGATGAAGTTCAGACTGGTGCTCCAGCCGTGCATGGCGGCGTTCTTCGCGATTCGTGCGGGGCTGGCCGATGCCAAGGCCGGTAGGCCGCCGTGGTTCTGGGAACTAGTCTCTAATCCCCCGGACCGCCATGACATGCTTAAGGAGGCGTGGAAGCGCATCGGCAAGGTGTTCATTCTAGCGATGGTGCTGGACGCCGTGTATCAGTTGATCGAGCTTCACTTTGTATATCCGGGAGAAATGATCATCGTTGCTTTCCTCCTGGCGATCGTGCCCTATCTGCTTCTGCGCGGACCGACTATGCGTTTAGCTCGGCTAATCATTATGCGCCGTCAACACGAGCAGCCAAACGCGCCGGTCTTGAAACACTGACGTCCGCCCGATCGTCACTGTCGCTAACTAAGGTGAGGAGTGCTCCATGAGTACGGCTGAAACAGCTCCAAAAGATCGAGCAACGCTTCTAGCCGAAGAGCGAACCGATCTAGCTCTTGAGCGAACGATCATCGCATCGGAAAGGACGCTGATGGCGTGGATCCGGACCGCTCTTTCGATGATTGGATTCGGTTTCACGATTTACAAGTTCTTCCAATACCAGGCGCAAGAAATTGCCGCCGGTAACATCCGGCGACCGCAGGCGCCGCGCAATCTAGGGTTGAGCTTGATTGGGCTGGGCACCGTCGCGTTAACGGCGGCGGCCTGGCAGCACAGGGTTTTTCTGACCAAGATTGGCGCTTCAAGGGGCAGGCATGTGTGGTCCGTCTCTTTTGTGGTAGCGCTTTGCGTCATCCTGATTGGATTGCTCACGTTCTACGGTGTGCTGCTGCGACACGGGCCGTTTTAGCGATTGGATATCCTCCGCTTAAGCGGAGAGCGATTGTCATAACTTACGGGCGTTTGGATACGAGGCTGCGATGCAATGAAGACCACTCTTGAGCCACCCGACTCGGCATTGGCAGTGGGGGGTGCCGCGGAGGCGCCAGACTTCTCGTTAGCTCTCGGCGGGCCGCTGTTTCAACTGTACCGGCGCACACATCTGTCTGGAGATGGCCTGGAGTTACTTCGCCGCCGTATCACCATTATTCCTCTCTTGGCGTGGTTGCCTCTCCTTTTTCTGTCGACTCTTGAGGGTCACGCGTTCCGCGGAGGCCTGAGGATCCCCTTTCTGTACGACATCGAGACCCATGTCCGGTTCCTGGTCGCTCTGCCGCTACTCATCGCCTCGGAGGTCATAGTCCACCAACGGATTGGGCCCTCGCTACGACAGTTTGTGGAAAGGCGCATTGTAATGGGAGAAGACTTGCCAAGCTTTCATAGAGCGGTTATTTCGGCGGTGCGTCTGCGCAACTCGATTGCCCTTGAGGTCACGCTGTTGGCACTGGTTTATACGATTGGGCTGTGGACTTGGCGAACCCAGTTCGCCCTGGGAGAGACCACCTGGTACGCGACGCCGGAGGCGACGCACTTACATCTTTCTTTAGCCGGGTACTGGTTACTTTTCGTGAGCATTCCCATTTTCCAGTTCATCTTGATGCGATGGTATATGCGGCTGGTGATCTGGTTCCGGCTTCTGTGGCAGATTTCGCGGCTGAACCTGCACCTGAGCGCGGCCCACCCCGATCGCGCCGGGGGGATCGGCTTTGTGGGAAGGAGTTCCTACGCCTTCGGGCCGATACTTTTTGCGCAAGGAACGTTGCTGTCGGGACTGATTGCCAGCCGCGTCCTTTACGAAGGACGGAATCTGTTGTCTTTCAAGATGCAAGCAGGCGGATTAGTGGTCTTCTTCCTTCTAGCGATTCTTGGGCCCCTGGTGATGTTTACTCCCTCACTCTCGCTTGCCCGGCGAAAGGGTGCCAGAGAATATGGCCTGCTCGCCAATCGGTATGTGTTCGGCTTTGAAGACAAGTGGACGCGAGCGTCGGAACCTGAAACAAGCAAGCTACTGGGTACCGCGGACATACAGGCGATGTCCGATATGGCTAACGTCTACTCGAACGTGCGCCGGATGCGCATCGTTCCTTTCGGAAAGGACGACATATTGCGCCTTGCCGCAGCGACCACTGCGCCTCTCTTACCGCTGGCGCTGACGGTGATTTCGGTCGGAGAGTTGCTGAAACTGTTGATGAAAATCGTTTTCCACTGAAATAAAGACATGGCGGCGGACAAGAAGGTAATCGTGAACGGCTCGGCAAACGCGACGCAAATTTCAGGCCAGCTTCTGCCCGGGTCAACTCCGGTTCAAGGGCAAGGCGAAGCCGTGGCTGCGAAGACGTGGAAAGAACAGGCGTTGCGACTCCGGAAAGAGGCGCACGTTTTCTATTTCGTGTTTAAGCATCCAGGGGCGCGATGGTACACGAGGCTGGTGGCAGCTTGCGTCGCGGGTTACCTGTTGAGTCCCATTCAAATCATTCCGAACTATATCCCTGTGATTGGGATGCTGGATGACTTGCTGGTCGTATTTCTGGGAGTAAAGCTGCTTCAAAAGATTATCCCCGCGGACGTGCTCAGTGAATGCCGGGGGCTTGCCGATGCGGCCGAGGCGCGCAGGAAAGCAGAAATCAGATCGAGGGCATCGATCGCTGTTTCCGTTGTGATCGGGATGGCGTGGATCTTTGCAGCGCTCGTCGGCAGCGCCTTGATGGCAGCATACTTTCGCCGTTAAGGCAAGCTCAAGGCTACCAGGGTTACGAGACCTTTGACCCCTGGCTTTGCATTGTGGGGATCTCCTGGGCACGAAAGCGGTTTGCCCGCTTCCATTTTCACAGGTCGCAGCGCGACACCTTCCGAACTGTCAGTTATGACAGTTACCGAAAGAGGCCCTTACGCCTAATCTGCTTAGGCAAAGGCATTCCGGATGGACGACCGGGGTCGGTTGCCGTCTCAATGAGGGTGTGAACATGGCTCCTGCGATTGACGAGACCCGCCCAGACAATGCGCCCCCACGCTTCCACCTGCTGGCGAAGCCCAGCGGGTCGACCTGCAACATCGATTGCACGTATTGCTTCTTCCTGTCCAAGGAGGCACTGTATCCGAACGAAAAGAACCGGATGTCAGAGGCCACGCTCGAGGCCTACATCCAGCAACTGCTGGAGTCACATCGCACGCCAACGGTGACGGTGGCGTGGCAAGGGGGCGAGCCAACGCTGATGAAACTCGAGTTCTTCCGGCGGTCAGTGGAGCTTGTCGAGAAGTACCGCCGGCCCGACCAGATTGTGGAACACACGTTTCAGACCAACGGTATTCTTCTCGATGATGAATGGTGCTCCTTTTTCAAGGAACACAATTTTCTGGTCGGTCTCAGCGTTGACGGCCCACGCGAGCTCCATGACACGTACCGGCTCGACCGCAGCCAACATGGCACGTTCGACAAGGTGATGCGGGGCTGGAGCTACCTGCGGAAACACGAAGTTGAATTCAACATACTATGCACGGTCAACGCTGCTAATGAGAAACATGGGCGGACGGTCTATCGATTCTTCCGCGATGAGATGGGGGCGAAGTGGGTGCAGTTCATTCCCATCATCGAGCGCGCAACCGAACAAACCATCGACATCGCGAATCTGGGCTGGAGCGAGCAGCCTAACCGCAAGCGCCTGCTCTACACACAAGACGGCAACCTCGTAACCAAGCGCTCGGTCGGGGGCGAACAATATGGCCGCTTCCTGGTGGATATCTTCGAAGAATGGGTGCGCCACGACGTCGGCCAGGTTTACGTCCAGATCTTCGACGTGACCCTCGAAGCCTATTTCGGGCGCCATCTGCTGTGCATCCATGCTCCTACGTGCGGATATGGTCCGGCACTGGAGTACAACGGAGATGTTTACTCCTGCGATCATTTCGTCGAACCACGATACAAGCTGGGAAACATTCACCAGACGCCTCTGGTGCAACTGGTGGCGTCGGCCCAGCAGCGCAAGTTCGGGGATGACAAACGGGATTCTCTCACTGCGCAGTGTCAGCGTTGTGAGGTGAGGCATCTTTGCAACGGGGGCTGTCCAAAGGATCGGTTTGCAGTCTCGGTCGACGGCGACCCTGGCCAGAACTACCTGTGCGCGGGCCTTGAGTTGTTCTTCAAGCATACCCGCCCCGCGATGCAAACCATGGCGCAGCTGCTGCAGCGGAACCGGCCGCCTTCCGACATTATGGGCATGATCGCGACCGAGGATGCGACGGGTGGACCGTATGCGCCGTGTCCCTGCTTGAGTGGCAAAAAGTTCCGCTTCTGCCACGGCAACCGCGCTCCGGAATCGCCGTTCAGCGAACTAAGTTTCGCAGGTGCCGCGAAGGATGGGCGAGTCTCGCCCGCGCCTTCACAGCTTCAACCTCGAGCATCGCCCAGCGGCGTGCATGGGGGAGTCAAGTAAGACGCGTTTCGCTTGCAGTGCGCTTTTCTCCGGCACAGCCGGCGACGGCAACAGCAATTCAACTTGAAGAAAGGGAAAATTATGGCTACAAAGCAACCGAATATCCTGATCCTGTGGGGCGATGACATCGGCATATGGAATATCAGTTACACAGCCGTGGCATGATGGGCTATCGCACTCCCAATATCGACCGCATCGCCAACGAGGGCGTCAATTTCACCGACTACTACTCGCAGCAGAGTTGTACCGCCGGACGTGCGTGCTTCATTACCGGCCAGAACCCGATCCGCACCGGCCTGACCAAGGTCGGCATGCCCGGCGCTACAGTTGGTTTGCAGAAGGAAGAGCCGACCATCGCTGAACTGCTGAAGCCGCTCGGTTACGCTACCGGTCAGTTCGGCAAAAATCATCTCGGCGATCGGAATGAATACCTGCCGACGGTGCACGGATTCGACGAATTCTTCGGCAATCTTTATCACCTGAATGCGGAAGAAGAGCCGGAACTGCCCGACTATCCGAAGGACCCCAAGTTCAAGGCCGCCTTTGGACCCAGAGGCGTGATGCATTGCTTTGCGAGCGACAAGGATGACGCAACCAATGATCCGCGCTGGGGCCGAGTGGGCAAGCAGACACTTAAGGATACCGGCCCGCTGACCAAGAAGCGCATGGAAACCATCGATGAGGAGATCACCGCAGGCGCTCTCGGTTTTATGGAGAAGCAGGCAAAGGCGAACAAGCCTTTCTTCCTCTGGTACAACGCGACGGCTATGCACTTCAGGACCCACGTCGCCGCAAAGAACATTGGCAAGAGCGGCCAGGATCCCTACAGCGATCGGATGGTTGTACACGATGAACAAATCGGACAGATGCTGGACAAACTCGATGAACTGGGCATAGCCGACAATACGATCGTCATGCATTCCACCGACAACGGACCTGAGAACGACACTTGGCCGGATGGCGCGACCACACCCTTCCGCGCCCAGAAGGACACCAACTGGGAGGGCGGATGGCGCGTTCCGTGTTTCATGCGCTGGCCAGGCAAGATCAAGGCAGGCACGGTACTGAACGGCATTGTCTCTCACATCGATATGTTCCCCACTCTGCTCGCAATCGCCGGCAATCCGGACGTTGCTAAACAACTGGAGGCCGGCACCACCGTGGACGGCAAGCCTTTCCACGTACATCTCGACGGCTTCAACCAGGTACCCTACATCACCGGCGCAACCAAGGAGAGCCCGAGAAACGCGGTCATGTACATGAGCGACGACGGGGATGTGATGGCAATTCGGGTTGGCGACTATAAGTTCAATTTGGCGGTGCAACGTGCGCACACGATGCGGTTGTGGGCGGAACCGTTCACGAAGCTTCGATTGCCGTACATTGTCAACTTGCGACGCGACCCGTTCGAACTGGCTGAGATCAACTCGAATACCTACATGGACTGGATGGTCGACCACGTGCCCCAGTTGTACATGATGCAGGCGGTAGTGGCGGGGGAAATTGGGAACTTCGCCAAGTTCCCGCCTCGGCAGAAACCCGCCTCGTTTAACCTGGATGCGGTGCTGGCGCAGTTGTCGCAGCATGCCGCCGCAACGGGTAAGTAGCGAAGAACCTGTAGAAAGGGAAGTCGAAAAAGTTCTCCCTTTCGAAAACGTTAACAGACTGCTTCCCCGGCGGACCGCATTCCCGCTGGGGAAGTTCTCATGAGTCTGTCCTCAGTCTTGAAAGTGGAGTGTACCAGGCGGTTACAAATCACAAAGGAGAATTACCATGTTATTTGAATCGAGGCGGTTGGTCCTGCTGACTGGATTGTTCGTTCTGGCTGCAGGTATTGCCTGGCAGGGCGCGGTTGCGGAAGACCTGGTTCATGTGGTTTCCGGTGTTGTGAAATCAGTGGACAAAGATAGCAAGACCGTTGTGGTCAAGGCAGCTGACGGTACGGAGCACACCATTAAGTACACGGACAAGACAACCGTTGACGCTACGAAAGACGCCGGCAAAGGTGTGGAGAAGGGCAGCGTAGACACGTACCTGGACGCCAAGAAGGGCACCAAAGTCACAGTGAAATACACGGAAAAAGGCGGCGAGAAGACTGCGGTCGGCATAAAAGATGCCAGTAAGGCCACCGCCAAAGCCGTTTCACAATAATTAATTGATGAGGCCGCGCCTTGTGCACGGAATAGCGTCGCGCGTTCGTTCGCCGCAAATTCGCTGAAGGTTCCAGACGCGCAGTGCTCTTTCATAACGGGCTGTCTCTGTATTCGCAAACCGGTGGGCTGTGTTTTTCGGCCAACGCAGGGGCCTCGGTCCTTTAAGGCTCATCTCCGCCAACGCAACGCTGTTCAGCGAGGACGACGTGGAGGGGCAAATGAAAATTCTATTGATGATGGCGTGTCTGTCATTGACTTCGGCTTTGTTGGCGCAAGATTGCGTCAAAAACCTGCGCGGCGAGACGGTCTGCAAAAATGGCAACACTGCCGCCGCTTACAATCCCCATACCGGTAATGCGGCTGTCGCCCAGAAGAATTCAAATGGAGTAACCACCACGCAAACCAGCAATGGCGGCGAGGCCAAGACCAAGAACGGAGTGGGCGTGGCCCAGGGCGCGAACGGGACAAAAGCTGCCGTCAATACGAAAACGGGCAACGCGGCGGTTTCCAGCAGAAATTCGAACGGTGTGGCGACCACGAAGACAAGCAACGGTGGAGAGGCTAAGACCAAGAACGGAATGGGCGTAGCCCAGGGGCCTGGCGGCACGACGTGCGCGAAGGGCAAGAATCATCAAGGTTGCAAGAAGTAGAATTAAGCGGGCCGCGTGGATCGATTAATGACTACATCGACACGTCGCCCGGTGGACCATGATCCGTGGGGAAGTTGTTCCAATGCGGTATTTTTCATGAGCCAACGAGCGGAACACTTTTCGCGGTTTCCAGACGTAGCCGATGAGGTCCGGGATTTCTACGACCGTTATCCGTATCCTCCGCCCGTCGATAATCTGGAGAAATATCAGCTGCAATGGCAGGACCGGCAACGACGCCGCGCGGACTATCACCTATTCTGGCCGGGCCGGCCTTATAAAGAAGATCAATCCATCCTGATTGCCGGGTGCGGCACGTCGCAGGCTGCTAAGCATGCGTTGCGTTGGCCGGCGGCTCAGGTTACGGGCATCGACTGCAGCGCGATGAGTGTACTGAGCACAGAGGAGCTCAAGAGAAAGTACAACCTGAAGAATATTCGAGTGCTGCAGCTTCCCATCGAACAGATAAGCGAACTGGGGATGACTTTCGATCAGATCGTGTGCACTGGGGTTTTACATCATCTTACGGACCCCGATTCAGGCCTGAGCGCTCTACGCAGCGTACTCAAACCGGACGGAGCAATGCACTTGATGGTGTATGCACCTTACGGACGGACCGGCGTATATATGCTGCAAGAGTTCTGCAGACGGATTGGTATCCATGCCACGGATGGGGAGATTCGGGATCTGATCCAAGCGCTTGGAGCTTTGCCTCCCGGACACCCGCTGGAAACTGTACTGAGCCAGGCTCCTGATTTTCGGAATGAGGCGGCGCTGGCCGATGCGCTGTTGCACCCGCAGGACCGCGCGTATTCTGTCCCGCAATTGTTTGACTTTATCGAGAACGCGGGCCTGACATTCGGGCGGTGGGTGAGACAAGCTCCTTACTCTGTTCACTGCGGTGTCATCACGAAACTCCCGCAGGCTAGACGAATGACGCGTCTCCCCCTGGCAGAGCAGTATGCCGCGATCGAACTGTTTCGAGGCACAATGGCTCGGCACAGCGTGATTGTTTACCGAAGCGACCGCGAGGACGGCCCAGACCAGATTCGATTTGCCGATGATGCATGGCTTGACTATGTGCCCATTCGAATGTCAGACACGATCTCGGTTCAAGACCGGCTACCTCCCGGGGCGGCGTGCGTTCTAATCAACCAGACCCACACCTACAGGGATTTGTTCCTGCCAATAGGGTCGGCGGAAAAGCAGTTATTCGATGCGATCGATGGGGTTCGCAACATCGCCGATATCGTGGGAAGAACGCTGCCATCCTCGAACGCACGGGCGGGTTCTGACATCGCGCGCGGCTTTTTCGAAAAGCTGTGGTGGCATGATCAGGTGGTGTTCGACGCCTCGCGGCAATCCTCGAAGACCTAGACTTGGCCCGTTTAGTGGCGACCAGCTGCATTGTAGAAGCTGAATTTCTTCCTTAGTACTCACCGCTCATCAACACCCATACGCCGCCCCGCTTGCTGTCATTTCTACCAGTCGCCTTTAGCGTGTTTCACGAGATAGATTCATGCGACGGTTCTCGATGCGATACCGAGACCACACTTGCAGAGGACTGAGAGTGTGTGAGAACAGGACAAGAATATGAAAGCAACAAAGATCCCCACCCTGGTCGCTTCCGTGATCGTCTTTGGGCTGATGGCGACGACTCACGCTAAGGCAGATTCCAAAATCGAACAGAAGCAAAACGACATCCGCGACATGGCGCACAAAACTTTGCAACGCCTCTACGAGGCGCAACCAAAGGCGAGATTGGCTGTCAAAGGAGCGGCCGGATATGCGGTCTTCAGCAACCTCGGTGTAAAGATTCTGGTCGCCGGCTCGGGCATGGGCAAAGGCATCGCCGTCAACAACAAAACGAAACGTGAGACGTTCATGAAGATGCTCGAGCTCCAAGGCGGGCTGGGCATGGGCGTGAAGAAATTCAGCGTCGTTTTCGTTTTCGACAATCAGAAGGCGTTCAACAGCTTCGTGAATTCCGGTTGGCAGTTCGGCGGGCAAGCCACAGCGGCTGCGACAACTGGGACCAAGGGCGCGGCGATGGAGGGCGCTGCGTCGGTTTCCGACGGCGTTTGGATGTATCAGCTCACCGACAAGGGCATTGCTCTGGAAATCACTTTGAAGAGCACCAAGTACTTCAAAGACGACGATTTGAATTGAAAGGAAGGCGGCGAGGTTACGCGTCGATAAACAGGTAGGGGGACCAAAGATGAAATTGCGAGTGGTTCCCGACGAACGGAGCCGGACACCGCTCATCGGTTGCGGATGGCCACTGAAGTCGGTGGGTGTTGTTCGATCGCGAGGACTGAGAAACTTGTTCGTCGGCGTTTGGTTCGCGTGCGCGATCGTCCTCTGGGGGTGCACGTCTACCGAAATCCATGCGCAAACCGGAACGTCAGCCACCGCACCGGCCGGAGAGGCCAAAACGGCGCCGGAGAACACTAACACTCCGGACAAGACTACCAGCAATGATAAGAAGAAGAATAAGAAGAAGTTACGCGGCAGCATCGTTGTCGCGCCTCTTCCGCTGGTGAGCCCGGCCATTGGATCGGGAGTCATCCCGGTCGTGGGCTATATATTTCCCTTCAGCAGGAACGACAAGGTTTCTCCCCCATCGGTGGTTGGCGCGGCGGGTATGGTCACCAACAACGGGAGCAGGGGCTGGGGTGCAGGCGCAGACCTATATTTCAAACAGAATACCTATGAAGTCACGTCCGTGTTTATTAAAGGCAGCGTGAACTACAACCTGTACGGCAGCGGAGCTTTCGAGGGACTTGAGCTTCCCCTGGTCCAAAGCGGCGATGTCTACCGGGGTGAGTTTTTGCGGCGTCTTTGGTGGAAGGTTTTTGTTGGACCAAGATTTTGGACTGGGCGGTCTTTTGTCACGCTGGCCCCGAACAGCATTCAGAACCTTCCGCCACTTCCGCCGGGCTTCGGCATACAGAACAACATGAGGGCCTTAGGGCTGAGAATGATTCGCGATACTCGCCCTAACCAGTTCTTCCCGGTCGCCGGACAAAAGCTGGAATTCACGTCCGACTTTTTTATGCAATCGCTCGGCAGCAAGTATTCGTTTCAAGCGTACAGACTGACCTTCAACCAATACCGTAGTCTGAGCAAGAATCAGGTGCTCGCCTACGATCTGTTTGGCTGCGCGACCAGTGGACAGCCGCCCTTCTACGGAAATTGCATTTATGGCACAAGCAACGAACTCCGGGGGTACACGGCGGGCAAGTATTTTGACCGTTATATGTTCACGGCACAGGTGGAATATCGGCTGACTTGGCGGTACGGCATCGGTCTTGCGGGATTCACCGGGGTGGGGGAAGTGATTCCAGGATCAAGTCAGCTACTCTACAAAGACAATCATTTCCTGCCTGACGTGGGCGGAGGACCGCGGTATGAGCTGAGCAAGAAATATCACGTCAATCTCAGGACTGACTTCGCGCGGGGAAGGGGTAGTTGGACGTGGAGCATGGGAATCGGCGAGGCATTCTGAGAAATTAGCGCTGGCGTTTTCTACGGCGCAATGGTCGCTCACTCAAACGAGACACTGCGCAAGCAGGGGCTAGCGCGGAATCGAGTATGAAGTAACCGCTGTCACTTCTGCCAGTCGCCTCATGCCGCGTTTTGGGTAAACCTACTGCATTGGTGCGGGGTAAGGAGAAAACCATGAGAAAGATCATGCTTGTTGCGGGCTTTATCTGTTGCAGCCTGTTTGCATTCTGCCAAGACCAAAGCGGTCCATCGGTCGTTAACATTAACATCAATGTTTCGCGGTCGGTGGATGCCGTGAATTACCTGACGAATTCTTCAACGCGAATTGACTTTAAAGGCACGCCCTTGCTGCCTTTCGCGGTGGGTGACGCCAAGGTGCAGGACAAGAAAGGCCTGGTGTCGGTGGATGCCAATTTCTCGAAGATGTCACCGGCGGCGCAACTCGGTCCGGAGTTCCTCACTTATGTGGTTTGGGCGATCACCCCCGAAGGACGAGCCAGCAATCTTGGCGAATTGCAGCTCAACGGTGATAAGGGCAAACTGAGTGTAACCACAAGGCTGCCCAACTTTGCCATGATCGTGACGGCCGAACCCTACTTTTCCGTCTCCGCGCCGAGCGAGATGGTCGTGCTGCAGAATGTGCCGCGTGACGATACCAAAGGCGCGACGACAGCAGTCACAGCTACGCTATTGAAGCGCAATACGTACGGCGGAGCCAAGCTGGAGCCTTTGAGCATTGACCCCAAGGTTCCTCTCGCGGTCTACGAAGCTCGCAATGCACTCCGCATCGCGCAAGCGGAGGGTGCGGAGAAATATGCACCCGACGCATGGGCGAAGGCAAGTCAAACGGCGGCGCAGATGGAAGACTATCTGGCGAGAAAGCAAAAGAATCCTATTATCACGGCGGCGCGCGATGCCTCTCAGCAAGCGGAAGACGCGCGTTCGATCGCGGTCAAAAAAGCTGCCGAAGAGAAGGTGGCGGCCGAGAAGCAGGCGGCAGCAGACAAATTGGCAGAACAGCAACAACAGGCCGCACAAAGGGAAGCTGAACTGAAGGCGCAGCAGGAAGCCGCCGCCGCGCGGGCGGCTGAGGAGTCCCAAGCCCGGGCACAGGCGGAAGCGGCACAGCAGAAAGCTCAGGACGAAGCCGCGAAGTCAGCGGCGGCGGCGGCCCAGGCTGAGCAGCAACAACGAGAACTCCGCGCGCAGTTGCTTGCCCAACTCAACTCTGTGCTGCAAACGGTCGATACACCCCGTGGCTTGGTGGTCACGATGGCGGATGTTCTATTCGCGTCGGGGAAATACGATCTCTCCCAGGATGCAGGCCTGAAGCTGGCCCGGCTTTCGGGCGTCATTCTGGCCCATCCCGGTCTCAAGCTGCGGATTGAGGGTTACACCGACAGCACCGGCGGCCAGGCGTTCAATTTAACGCTGTCCGGTCAAAGGGCGGATGCGGTGCGGGCATTTCTCGTGCAACAGGGACTGAGCCCTGAGGATGTCACGTCGATTGGACTGGGTCAGATCAATCCCGTGGCAGACAATAGCACGACTGCCGGCCGGCAGCAGAACCGACGGGTGGAGATCATCGTGTCGGGCGAGGCAATAGGAGCAAAAATCGGTTAAACACGGAGTCGAACATGCGGTGAAGCGCCCGGACGCTACTCGGGTTCGAAAATGACGCGTGGTGCGTGTTTCAGAGGCCAGGGAACCCGGTGGCAATGTCGAATCCGTCGGTGTTAAAATAATCGCAAATCCGATAAGGCTTCCCGGAGCTCTCTATGTCATCGCTTCGCAGGTCGCCGACGCGAAAACGCGCTGTTCAGAGACCAAACAAAGTTTTTAATCTCAAAGCCTTCTTGGCGCGTGCCGGCCTCGGCAGGGTGGTTCATCACTACAGCCCGAAGCAAGCCGTCTTTTCGCAGGGAGACCGCGCGGACGCGGTGTTCTACATTCAGGAAGGCAAAGTGAAGGTCAGCGTGCTCTCCAAACAAGGAAAGGAAGCAACGATCGCACTGCTCGGCGCGGGAGATTTCTTGGGCGAGGGATGCATAGCCTCTGATCAGCCCCTCCGTTTGGCAACAGCTACCGCCATAACACGTTGCTCGATGCTTAGGATCGAAAAAAAAGAGGTGATGCGCACTCTCCATAAGGAGCACGAATTTTCCGATATGTTTGTGGCGTACATGGTCGAACGTTACAACCGCACCCAAGCCGACTTGGTTGATCAACTGTTCAATTCGAGCGAAAAGCGACTGGCACGAGCGCTTCTTATACTCGCCCGCTTCGGAAAGGAACCCACATCCGAGGCGGTGATCCCGGATATAAGCCAGGAAACTTTGGCAGAAATGATTGGTACGACCCGCTCGCGAGTGAATTTCTTCATGAACCGATTCAGAAAGCTTGGTTTGATTGACTACAACGGCGAATTGCAGGTGTATAGTTCGCTTCTGGGTGTGGTTCTGAACGAGTAGTCGAAGTCAACTGCCCCGATCTCCAACCGTCGTTCCTTCCGGATACGGGTACCGCACCGGGCCATTCCCGTGAGGTGTTCAATTTTGAACAGACAGGCATTTCTCGATTTCTTACCATTATTGGTGAAGGTGTGTCATGAATTGTCCATCGTGCGCATCGGACCGCCAGGCGGAATTTACTGCGGAAATAAACATCCATTTGCGGGGCCTCAAGAATCTCGAGCACCCGGGTGTCTTGGTTTTTCCGAAAGTTTTAATCTGCTTGGATTGCGGTTTTTCGCGCTTCATAACCCCCCAAAAATCCCGGTTGGTGCTGCTTGCAATGAGCAGTGGGACAGCCACGGACTCAACCCGGCAGAAGAATCTTGGCGACGTCGCATCTTGCTCCCGGATTGCACCGTGAGCTCCCGCCTGACAGCCCCGTGTCTAACGCTTAGGGGGAGTCTGGCCCGATCTGCAAACCACTACTGACAAATTGTCTGCCTTCAAGAACCGCCTCCACGGCAGGTAGCAGGTCCGTTCCTGCTTTTGTTTTGACGACATAGCCCAGAGCGCCAGAGTTAAGAGCTTCTTGCACTACGTCGGCGGAAGATTCCTGAGTCACGAAGATCATTTTGGATTCCGGGGCAAACTTGCAAATTTGCCGGGCCACTGCGATTCCGTTCAGTGTCGGGAGGCCAATATCAAGGAGAATGAGGTCCGGTTTCAGTTCTTCCGCCTTGTGGACGGCTTCCTGTCCGTCGGACACTTCGCAGATCAGTTGCAAGTTGTTGTTTTCTTTCAGTTTCGAGGAAATAAAACGCCGAAAGGGAGCGAAATCCTCTATTAGGAGAACGCGAATTAATGGCAACGAGGCACTACCTCCCCAGTGCCGCAAGCGCAGGGTTCGCTTTCACAGGCGACCGGTGTTTTCTATCTATCGTCCTCTTTAACGACAAATTGTCAATAGCCCAAGAGGCTGTACTCCACAGTACCATTCACTCGCAGTGACGATGACCGATGGCCGCACCCAATGCTACCTCGCTGTATTGGGCCCGGCGCCCTAACCGTCGAACCCAGTCGTCCCAGAACGTCACCCGATCACGCGGAGTGGACGAACTAGCTGTCAGTTTTGCCAGTAGGCACGGGAGAGAAGGTTCCCTAGTATCCACTCGTCACGTGCTTCCTGCTTTACAGATCGAGCGAAATCGGCTCGTGCAAGTTCAATGACAATAGCGCACGAAAGGATAATCTCATGAAGAACAATTGTAGAGGGTTGGTGACCTGCACCGCATTGCTGTGCATGGTCCTTGCGGGATTGGCGTACGGTGAGACGAACGGCAAGAAAATGAAAGTCGATGGGTTAATCATCGATCGCAGTGGAGAGAATCTCACGGTGAAAACTTTCAAGGGCTCGACAAATGTAACCGTGGTCTTGGCCGATGAAACCAAGGTTGAAATACCGAAGGGTTTGTTGAAACTCCGGCACTCCGACCAGGCAATCACCGCTCTGATTCCCGGTCTGAAGGTTTCAGTCTCTGGCGTCGGCACGGATACTCGGGTGGTTGCCAAAACCATCAAAATCACAAAAGACGATTTACGCCTGGCCGAGACCATTCAAGCTGGCCTGAACCCGACCCAGCAGCAGCAGCAGACGAACATGTCCAACATCGCCAGTAACAAACAGAATATAGAAGTCAATAATGCCGCGAGCGAGCAGCGAAGTGCGGATAATAAAGCGGGCATCGAAGCCAATCAGAGCGACATTGCTGCCAACCAGCAGGATATTGAGGCCGCCAACAAGCGCTTCTCCGACCTTTCGGAGTATGACGTAAAAGCCGCCGTAACCATCCACTTCCCGAGCTCAAGCTCTACGATTCCAGCTGACGAAGAGGCGCTCTTGGTCGACACGGCGAAGACGGCGAGTAGCCTGTCCGGCTACATCATCCAAGTAAAAGGATATGCTGACTCGTCGGGCGACGCTGCCATGAATCAACAGTTAAGTATGGATCGAGCCCAGGCGGTCGTGGCATTCCTGCTACAGAACTGCCAAATCCCTCTGCGACATATTGTGGCGCCCGGCGCAATGGGAGAAGCAGCTCCGATCTCAACCAACGAGGATCCCAATGGACGGGCGGAAAACCGCCGCGTTGAAGTGAAGGTGTTGGTAAATCGCGGCGTGGCTGGCGGCATGTAGGCTGTCCCTGTTGTCGTAAACCCGGACTTGCCGTGACCTTGGCGAACTGTTTGTTCGTTTTGAACAGGATCCTGAGTTCGCAGAAACGCGCCGTTTTTTCAGGTCCGGCCTTGATTGGCGAGTGTCAAACCAGACAATTGCTAACAATCGAGGCCGGACAATGTTCTTGCGTGGAGCATGGTGATGGTTGCGCCGGAGAACGTGGTTCTCGCCAGGGCTGTCGCAAGATCTTTTCGCCTGTGATTGTTTGCCTCGACCTCGTTTTCAACTCTCCGCGGTACCGCTTCCGAATCTTTTTTCGCACTGTAAGTTCTGTCAGTATCCACCGCCGAGAACAGCCGCTAGTTTGTTCGTTAGTTATAACTACGCGTACGGAGTGAACTGACATGTTCCTCGCCGTAAATGGTTCCAGGAAAACCCTGATCACATTTCTTTTCTTTTTATTTGCGCTTGCCATGGCTCGCGCCCAGGGCGCAGGAGATCTCGATAACTACAGGTGGAGAGTGGACGGGAGCTGGTGGCTGACCCACCCGACCGGGTATTTTGGGCTGAACGGAAGCAACAACTATGTCAATTTCAATCAGGATTTCGGCTTTCAAAACAATTCCACGTTCACCGGCAAGATCGATTATCGGTTTCGCCGCAAGCACCACCTTCTACTGAATATCACGCCCATCTACGAGTCACGAACCGCAACCCTCAGCCGGACGATCGAGTTTCAGGGGCAAACATACAACATTGGCGCAGAGGCCACCGCCAACTTAAGGACGTGGAACGTCGCGCCGGGATATGAATACGACATCATCCGGCGAGATCACGGGTTCCTCGGACTCGAGGTCGATGTCAACCTGATCGACACGAGGGGCGCGCTCAGCGCCGCGGCAAGTTTGAACGGGCAACAGGCGGCAGCATCGAGTTCTAAATCGCTTTTTGCTCCGCTCCCAGCGGTCGGCCCGATTTTCCGCTGGTATCCGCTGCGCGACTCCAACCGGCTCTCGATAGACGGATCGGTTAGAGGGATGCCCTTCTTTGGCTACGGGAACTACCTGCAAGGGCAGGGCGAAGTGAACATAGGCCTCACGAAACACCTGATGCTCCACGGCGGGTACCAGCTGGGCAGCCGTGTGAGCATTCACGGATCCGCCGACCAGATCGCCGTGAAATTGACTCATGCAGGACCGGTCGCAGGACTTGAGTACTCCTTTGGCGAGGCTCCGCCGAAGAGAGAGAAGGTCCCCAACCAACCGTCAAACTTGCACGTCGAGTGGATTCCGTTCTATGTGTGGTTCAGTGGACTGCAGGGAAATGTGGGAGCTGCGGGACAGGTTGTTCCGGTTAACGTGGGTTTCACCGACGTGTTCAAGCAACTTAACATCGGGTACATGAGCCTTCTGGATATCCGCTACAAACGCGTTGGCCTGCTCACCGATCTGATTTTTATGAGCGTCTCGTCGGACCAGTACTCCACGCCGGTCGGGGCCTTGTATACGGGTTTCACGGCGAACGCGAAGGAGCTCATTGTCGATCCTGAGCTTTATTTCCGCGTGATCGAGAAAGATCGAGGCACTGTAGACGTGGTGGCCGGCGGGCGATTTTGGCACTTAAACAATGGTATCGACCTGTTCCCCGTTCCCGCTACCCCGCCCCAGCCGGAGGTTAGCGTTGGCCAAACTCAATTCTGGGTCGATCCAGTGGTGGGCGCCCGCTTCCGTCTCAACCTCGGTAAGGGCTTCTTTGCCAACCTGAAGGGCGACGCCGGCGGATTTGGAGTCGGCTCGAAAGCAACTTATCAGATTTATACCGGCATAGGGAAAGAGTTTAAGAAGAGATATTCTGCGATGCTCGGATATCGCTACTTAGACGTGAATTACCAGAATCTCGGTTTTACCTACGACGTTCATATGAACGGAGCGATGGTGGGGTTTGGCATTCGGTTTAAGTGACAAAAAGGGCCGCTCCTGAGAATGATCGGTGCTGGCTGTGGGTTTGAGCTTAGTCTCCAAATCGAAAGCAGCCCAGGAGCCGAGCAGCGGAGGTATATATGCATAGATGGTTTTGTGTGATCGCGCTTTGCATTGCGGTTCTTCCCGCTCTCGGCCAGACACCCTCGGCCGGATATCAGCCAGGCACGATCATAGCTGTCACCGCCCATCAAAGTTCCGCGCAACACGATGCCGCGGTTACGCAGTACGACGTCTCTCTCAGAGTAGGCAACACGATCTACGTGGTTCTGTTTACGCCGCCGAACGGCAGCAACACTGCAACTTATACGGAAGGAGACGAATTGCTGGTTCTGGTTGAAGGCGATACTGTGGCGTTTAACACTCCGGCAGGAAAAGTCGAGTCGCCGATTGAACGCCGCGAAGCAGTTTCAGCGCAGAACCGCGACACTTCGAAGACGCCCGGGCAAGACTACGCCAAAAAACTGGCACTTACCGACGTTCAGCAGGCGGAGATCACGCCCATTCTTGCAGAGGAAGCGGGGCTGGCGGATCGGATCTGCGCCAATCCTTACCTTTCGAGGATGGAAAAGGTGAGCCAATATAACAGTGCCGTGTGGATGTCAGACGAGGAGATAAAGCCTCTGCTATCCGCAGAGCAGCTGAAGAAACTTCACGATTTGCGCAAGGAGCAGAAGCATGACCTCAAGCAAACAATCGCTGAAGAGAAACGCAGCGGGCAAGACTAGCCTGAACGCTGACGGGCCGGGTACCCACGGGTTTGCGAATGAAAAAGAATCTCTCGTATTCGCAACTACAGCGCTAGATGTTGACAGTTAACAGCGATCTGGCCTATGAATATTGAAGATGATCGGGGCTGCGTGTTCACGCGTCGGAAGCATTTTTTCACTCAGATTCAAGAAAAGGGAGGCGCCATGAAAGCAAAGTCTTTCTTCAGGTATCTCGGCTCTGGACTGCTGGTGTTGGTCTGCCAGTTGCCAGGTTTCGCACAGACGGGCGGATCATCGACGGCCCTACCTGAGCTGCCAGCACAGTACGCGGCGACGGCAATCGGGCAGGCTGGAGTTGCTGCGGGCAAAAGCTTCGGCCTTACGGTTTATGTGCAGGACGTAACCAGCGACGGAGAAATCGAAGAGTTGGCGGCGACGCTGAAGAAAAAAGGCCAGGACGGACTCGTGAGCGCGCTGGAGAAGATCAAAGACAAGGGGCGCGTCTCACCCAACGGCTCGGTCGGCACTGGAATGCGTGTTGTCCGGATTCGCCCCGGGAAAGACGGGGGATGGCATATCGTACTGGCGACCAATCGGCCGATCTCGTTTCCGGAGCTGTATAACTCCACACGTTCCACCGATTATAAAATCGGCATCGTGGTGCTCAACGTCGACAAGGATGGCAAAGGAACTGGCTCGTTCGCGCCCCTCTGCAAGGTGAAATTCAACAAGAAGGACGAACTCGAGATCGAGCATTACGGTCAAAAACCGTTTCGTCTGGCGAACGTGTATCGGCAGAAATAAACTCGTCGACGAATCCCTCTGGAACGAAGATGGCGACGGTGCCACGTTTCGAAAAGCGCGAAACGTGGGGCACCTGTAATTCATCTTTTCGCCACTGAAAAGAAAAGGTCTAGTGTAAATCCTATCGAATTTACCTGCTCATTCGATTTCTTACCCGTATTGTTGTCATGCTCATAATACGGATTGAATTGAACATGCTTTCCTACGGGAAGCTGGCAACCTGCGTACAAGGATGTGGTGCTCCATTTCTCGTACTGGCTTTCATAAAAAGGCTCGACAGCGGCATACGGTATCAGGTGATAGGAATAAATCGCAAAGGTTCTTTCCAAAGCCAGTTTGTTGCGATAGCGCCAGGAAAAAACACCGGCTTTCCAATCGAGGTCGGCGCGATTTCGGTCGGTGAGGAGAATGGCGGCCTTTAGCGGAAAGTGAAAGGTTACGGCTGTCAGGAATCGATTTTCGGATGGCGCATCGGGAGCAGTGATATACCGGTATCCAGCCTCGAAGACCAACGGTCTTTGCTTTGCGTCGTTCAGATCGAAAGCAGCAATCTTTCTTAGTCTCAGCAGGGGTTTGAAGTAGAACTGGACACTCGGCCCCAAGGTAGCCTGGGTCGGGTCCCCGCCTTCGCGATCATCCTTGGCCTGAAAATAGACTCGAACCTTGGAGTTGAGTTTGAGGTAGGTATCAATTTCTGGTAGGAACTCCGTGGTTTGGGCGTGGGAAGGGGCGCAAGTAAAAAGAAGCGTCAGTATGGCGAGATAAGAGATACTTCGCAGATTGTTTATCATGGTTTTGGTGTAGCCATCGCAGTCTAGCAATCCATCCGTTTCAAGCAACCGGCAATTCTGACAGGTGTGCGCATGGACGCTGCCACATAGCTTGTCTTGAAGCACGCGCGAGACGTTGGGGCGCGTTCCAGCCAAACTGGTCCCGATGTCGCAAATGTGTCGCAAAAGAAAATCACTAAGATCGTGGCGCTCACAGATGTGCCATGACGCTCGGCAGACACCCACAAGAGGGCGCGTTGCCAGCCCGATGAGCGCTAGAGGGTGGAAAAATGCAAGACACTGACGTCTCTTATCTCCGTTCCATTTTCCGCAGCATTGCCTTGGTGGTATTGCTCGGTTTGACGCTTGGAGAATTTTGCTTTGCACGACCCAAGAAAGACGTTATTCAGTTCGCCAACGGCGACCGTATTACTTGCGAAATCATCAAGCTCGAAAAAGGCTACCTATATGTCAAGCTCGAATACGCGGATGGCACCGTCGCGATGGACTGGTCGAAGATCACTCGCGTCGAAAGCCCGCAGAGTTTCGTAGTTGCGGATAAAGACGGAACGCGCTACACAGGCAACCTGCAGACGGCGGAGGGAAAAAGTCCCGAAGGGCCGGCGGAACTTAAAGTGGTGACGGGAGCGTCCACTGCCCGCTTAGTGCCAGCGCAAGAAGTGGTTACGATCGAACGGACAGATACGAGCTTCTGGCAGAACCTGCACGGCGGGCTCGACGCCGGACTCAACTACTCGAAGCAACAAAGCCGCACGCAATACAATTTTGATTCGAATGCAACCTTCCAGCGCACCAAGTGGTCGGCTTCGGGAAATTATCAGTCCAGTTTCAGCGGCGGAGGCGACATTTCCGATCTTCGCAACAGCCTGGGGCTAGATCTCACGAGGCAACTGCTATCGCCACGCAATTTCTATGCGGGACTTGCCGACTTTCTGCAAAGCGAAGAACAACAACTACAGCTGCGCACGACGCTAGGCGGCGCGGTTGGGCATGTGTTCAGTAATACCAACAGCAGCTTCATCACCGCGTATGGCGGCGCGGATTGGAACCGTGAGCGATATTCTTACGAGGCCATGTCTGAGCGAAATGGAAATAGCGCCGAAGCGATCCTGGGAAGTCAGGTGAATTTCTTCCGCTTCAAAACAACCAATATTCTCGCCGACGCACGTGTCTATCCCAGCCTGACCGACCTCGGACGGGTTCGTTTCGACTTCACCACTTCGGTCAAGCTGCGAGTGGCCAAGGACTTGTACTGGAGGTTAGGCTATTATTTGAACTTCGACAGCCGCCCGCCAGAAGACCTGCCCAAAACCGATTACGGTTCCACATCAAGCCTGGGATGGACATTCTAAACCTCGCAGTGCCGCGCAAGGGGTGCACGACGACTTATTGAGTATTGAATAATATAGTGACATTCTGAAGATCCTATGCTACTCTGCGGTCATGGGAAACCCGGCGGGAGTGCGGCGAGATTTTAAGAAGTTGGAGGAGCGGCGGCTGTTGGGAGCTCGACTGTTGCGGCAAGGAGTACATCTGGCAGAGGTAGCGCGGCAGGTGGGAGTGCATCGGCAGTCGGTGAGTCGATGGGCGGCACAGTTGCAGCGAGGTGGAGTGCGAGCGCTGAAGAAGGGGCACGCTGGGCGCAGAGCCCGCTTACGGCCCGAGGATCTGCGGCGCATCGAGAAGAGACTGAAGCGCGGGCCGGAGGCCTTAGGCTACGAAACCAGCCTGTGGACTTCGTGGCGCGTGGCTGATCTGATCGAGCAGGAATGTGGGGTGAAGTACCACCCCTCGCAGGCCTGGCGGATTTTGCGGCAACTGGGTTGGAGCTGCCAGCGTCCGGTAGGACGGGCGCTGGAACGGGACGAAGAAAAGATCCGGCAGTGGAAACAGCAGCGCTGGCCGGAGATTAAAAAAAAGCCCAAAACGAGCGGCGAACTATCGTCTTCATCGACGAAAGCGGACTAAGCGAGCGCCCACACCGCTGCCGGACCTGGGCGCCACGGGGACAGACGCCAGTGCTGCACTATCACTTCAACTGGAAGATGCTGTCGGCGATGGCGGGAGTGACGTGGTGGAATTTCTACTTCCGCTTGTTTCCGGGGGCGATCCGCAGCCCGCAGATCATCGAGTTTCTGGAGCACCTGCTGCGCCACATTCCCGGCAAGCTGCTGATCGTCTGGGACGGATTGCCGGGCCATCGCAGCCGCGCCACCTGGGAGTTCATCCGTGGGCAGCGCGGGCGCTTGTGGGTGGAGTTTCTTCCCGGCTATGCGCCGGAACTGAATCCGGTCGAGTACCTGTGGTCGCACTGGAAGCAACACGAACTGCCCAACTTCTGTCCGCAGAACTTTGGGCAATTGAGCCAATATGCTCGCCAAGCGCTCCGCCGGATGCGCAAACGGCCTACCTTGGTGATTGCCTTCTGGCGGCAGGCAGAACTGTTTCCGTTGTAACTATATTATGCAATCCTCAATAATGCTTGGCGTTTCTGCTGATCGAGCACTGGCGGCCGCGGAAGTTCTAATGTCAAAACTGACAGTATGCAGCCGGAGACCTCTGGCATATTTTCGGGTTCGGGTGGTCCAACGCCCATAAGCCAGCGTGGCACGAGTCGGCTTCTCAGCGGCGCGCTCGTGCGATGTCGCTGCGATGTCGTTGGTGGGATCCCAGGGTTGGTCAACTTACACCCCCAGAGCGGAGGAATTTATGCACAGACAAACGAGAGGCGCACGGTTGGTCGTCGGTGGCGGGCTTTTATTGGGATTGCTGTTAGCAGGAGGTCTCCTCGGCGTCGCGAGAGAAAAGTACGAAACGATTGAAGCTACGGCATTCGGCACCGGCACACAGCTGGGGCAGAATATCGGCGTGACGTTGAACATTTACGAGTTTTCGACGCCGGCGGACCGACAGGTTTTAGTCCAGTCCTACGAGAAGGGTCAAAACCAAGGACTGGTAAACGCGCTGCAGAGGATGAAGGCCGTAGGCCACGTCGAAATTACAGGCACGCTGGGCAATGACTGCTCCTATATCAGGATGATTCCGACGGCGACGGGGCGAAAAATTGTCTTCGTCACAAACCGCCAGATCAGATTCGGGGAAGCATTCTTTGATACCCAATCTCAATCCTTCAACCTCACAGCGGGCATCGTTGAGATCAACGACCAGGACAAGAGCAAGAGTACGGGTGTACTTTATCCGGCGGCTCAGCTTGTCCTCGATAAGCAGGGTGAGCTGCAGTGGGATCTGAATCAGAATCCCTGGAAACTGGTTGACCTTGTCGATTGGAAGGGAGTACCTGGCGAGAACTAGCGCTGCGGTCCAGCCTCCGTAACGCAGTCCGCAAAACATTCTCATCGACGTGATTAGACCACTCCGTTGGGGAGCGGTCCTTGAACGTCAAATCATGAGGTGAATTATGAAAGTTTATCGACGCTTCGCAATTCCGTGTGCCTCGCTGATTCTGACACTCCTGGCGTTGCCATACAACGCAATTGCCCAGTCGAAAGCCGATAAGTACGCTTGCTCGGAAGTAAATCCGGCGCAGCTGTGCACAGCAGCCAACACCTGCGGGTCGGCTTCCACGCCTTGCACCGTGGATGTGAAACGGACGTCCGAGTCGGCGTCAACTACTCCCAGCATACCGAACGCTAAGGGTAATTCTCTTTTCTGCGTGAAGGTCGGCACTACAGTGAAGTGGGTTAGTACCGAGAAGGAAAACGGCTTTTTAGTCGATCTCGGCCCAGCATCTCCATTTGACCCGGCTGGAGCCATAATTGGCGGCTCCGACCGTTCAGTTTCCGTCGTGGCGAAAAGAACGGGCTGCTTCAAATATTCCGCAGGCGTATGCCGCTCAGGGGCAACCTATGGGATGTGCGACACAGCGAATACCGACTTGATTGTCACGAAGTAACCATATGGCAAGTGCAATCACTTTAACTGGATATATGGTCAAGAGTGACCGACCGAAGCCGCTGCACAATGTCGATGTGGACGGCACTCATGACTCTTACTCGTTTCTTGCGTGGAGAAGAAAATGACGAGAACTCTTGCGAAACAACTTTTGTCGATGACGCTATCTTTTCTGCTGGTGATTGCCGGAATGCCATTTGAAGCCGGCGCCCAGCAATCGGCGCCCACTGGGGCAAACGGGTATTCGGGGCAAGGTGCGCCACTGACCGCAGACGAACTGCAAGCACTGGTAGCGCCGATCGCGTTGTACCCGGACTCATTGGTGGCCCAGATTCTTGGCGCCTCGACCTTTCCAGACCAGGTTGCCGCCGCTGCCAGCTGGCTTCAACAGAACCAGGCTCTGACCGGCAAGGCACTGATGCAGGCTGTCGATTATCAAGCATGGGATCCGAGCGTGAAGGCGCTTACACAGTTCCCTTCCGTCCTCGGCAACCTGGCGGCGAACCTCAGTTGGACCTCATCATTAGGCGAGGCGTATAGCACGCAGGCGGCGAACGTCATGACGGCCATCCAGGTGTTGCGCGCGAAGGCATTGGCAGCGGGCAATCTGAAATCGGGTTCACAGATCACGGTCGAGCAGCAGGCGCCGCAAACCATCGTGATTCAGTCTGCGAATCCGCAAGTCGTATACGTTCCCGTGTACAACCCCGCGGTTGTCTACGGCTATCCCTACGTCGTGCCGGCATATACCGCTCCTCCGGTGGCGGCCACCGCCGTGCTCGCCTTCGGGGTGGGTATCGCAGTGGGCGCGATGATGAGCGGCGGATGTTGTGGCTGGGGATATAGCAGTTGGAATTGCGGCTGGCATAGCACCACTGTGGTCTATCGCGGCGGTTCGTACTACGGCAATGCTGCATGGCACGGCGGCTACTACGGTTCCAGTGGCTCTGCGTATGGTCCCAACGGTTCCGCGCACTATAGCTCCGGCTACAACCCCTCCACCGGGACTTATGCGCGGGGCGGCACAGCCTCCAACGGCTACGGCAGCGTAAGCGCCGGTCAAGCATACAACCCGAGGACTGGGGCTTCTGCCTCGACCGTGCAAGGTTCGAATGCCTATGGGAGCTATGGAGCCTCAACTGTTTCGAAAAACGGCAACACGGCGTACGGCCAGCATCAAACGAACGCCAATGGGACCACCGGTCAGGTGCACACTACGAATGGCGGCTCGGCTTATGGCGCCTCAGGTAAGTACGGCAACAACGTTGCCGTGGGGCAGACCGCAAACGGCGACAAGTACGCGGCCGCCAACGGGAATACATACAAGAACACGGGTAGCGGATGGAGCGGCAGTTCGAACAATACTCCGAAGTACAACAGTTCCAGTTACTCGAACGCCCAGAAATCCAGCTCATCGGGCTGGGGAGGGCAGGAAAAGAGCGGCGGGTCGTCGGCCTTCGGCGGCAGTAGCGGTGGCTGGGGGGCGAGGGCTGATAGCGCTCGTGGTGCGCAGAGCAGGGGCGGTGGTGGTGGCTGGGGTGGTCACAGCGGAGGAGGAGGATTTCGCAGGTGAACACAATGGCGCAACCGAAGTCGAACTCAGTTTTGTGAATACGCGTGCTCTTGAGGTTTTTCACGGCCGAATTTTTGGAGGATAGTATGTCCCGCAAAATCCAACGAATCCCCGCGGTGGTTCAGTTACTATTTTTGACACTCATCATCCCTCTTGTGGCGTGCAACAAAGCCGCCGAGACACCCTCGATGAAGGTATTTGCCTCTCCTGACGACGCGGGCAGTGCGCTGGTGGAAGCGGCCAAGTCGGGAGATCAAAACGCGCTCCTGGCGATTTTTGGCCCGGATTCAAAGGATATACTTTCTTCTGGCGACGCCGTGCAGGACAAGGCCGCGGTCGATAGCTTTGTGGCGGCCTATCCAGTGATGCACCGGTGGCGCAAGATGCCCGATGGATCACAAATCCTGCTGGTCGGCGCTGACAATTTCCCCTTCCCAATTCCATTGAAGAAGAATGGCAGCGGGCGGTGGTTCTTCGACACGGCCGCGGGAAGAGATGAGATTCTCTCGCGCCGTATTGGTCGCAATGAATTGGCGGTCATTCAGGTTTGTGGTGCGCTGGCCGACGCGCAGGCCGAGTACTTCTCCGAGCGTCACAGCGATGGGTCGACGAAACAATATGCCGTCAAGTTCATCAGTGACGCCGGCAAAGAGAACGGTTTGTACTGGGAGTCTGCCGCGGGGCAGCCCACCAGTCCGCTGGGGCCGCTGGCGGCGTTTGCAACCGACGAGGGATATACCATAAAGCCGGATTCGCACGCAGCCTTCCACGGTTACGCTTTCCGAATGCTGAAGAGCCAAGGCAGTCATGCCGAGGGCGGTGCCAAGGACTACGTAGTGGATGGGAAAATGGTCGGCGGATTCGCTTTCGTCGCCTATCCGGTTCTATACGGCAACTCGGGGATTATGACATTCATCATCAACCAGAATGGCATTCTGTTCCAAAAGGATTTAGGAAAGAGCACAACCGAGACAGCGACGGCCGTGAGCGAATTTGATCCCGGTGAAGGTTGGACCCCTGTAGAGGAATGAAGTATACGGTCAACTGATGCGAAGACACGCGTCCCTCAGGTTGTTTTGTCTTGCCGCGACTGTCGACTGATCTCGTATATGGACAATCTCTTGGATTATCCTCTTCTCATTTTCGTGCTGTCATTTATCTTGCTGTGGATCTCTGAGTTGACCGGCGTGATGCTCAAAAGGAGGCACCCGGTAAAAGAGGGCGTGCGGGAAGACTTTGCGATTGTGCAAGGCGCCACCTTGACACTTCTGGGCCTCCTTATCGGATTCACTTTCTCCATGGCCATCACCCGTTATGAACAGCGCAAGATCTACGAAGAGGCGGAGGCGAACGCAATCGGTACCGAGTATGTGCGCGTCGGTCTCCTGCCCGCAGCCGATGCAGCCAACGGCCGGGAGTTGTTGACCAAGTACCTCGATCAGCGTCTTCTGTTCTATACCACCCGAATCTACAGCGCCCGCGATGAGCAGAAGTTGGAAGAGATCAACGCCAAAACCGCAGAACTGCAGAATCGGTTGTGGTCCGTCGTCCAGATTCCCGCCGGGACTCAGCCGACACCGGTAATGGCCCTCGCCGTTTCGGGTATGAATGACGTGCTGAACTCTCAGGGATACACCCAAGCCGCCTGGTGGAACCGGATTCCACTGGAGGCATGGTTTCTGTTGGCAATCATCGCCATTGGTTGCAACCTGCTATTCGGCTATGGCGCGCACCGAATGAGCATCCTGTTCATAGTCCTGCCGCTTGCGGTGTCTCTTTCGTTTTTTCTGATCGCCGACATTGATAGCCCGCGCAGTGGCATAATTCGCGTGCGGCCGCCGAACCTGGTTAGCCTTCGCAACAGTTTGCCCCCAAACTAGGTCAACGGCGAATTTCTCGCATATGGTGCAGGCCGATATCCGGTGTGGAGAAATTTGACCTGCCCGCCGCTTCACTTCGAAGAATGCTTAGGTGGATATTCCTTCAGCAATTTGACGATCGCTTTTTCTATGTGCGGCAGGGCTTTTGCCATCTCGGGATCGAGGTTTTCCCGGGCGGTTCCTCTCCAGACCATTTTGTTCTGCCCACGGTCGACAAATTCCAGGATCAGGGTTCCTTCTGCCGCCAGCGGCGCGGTCAGAATCGCCGTATCTTCTTCTCCACTCCAGTAGGCGGCGTTCATCTCGAAAGCTGGGGGCATGTTGTATCCAAAGCCTATTCCACCCGCGGCGATCAGCGTCAGGTCGCCGCCTTTATCAGTGCGCTGCAGCCCCTTCGACTTCAGTTCGTCATCGATCGTGCCCACGACACTTTGATACAGCAGCGGCCTCGTAACCGGCATTGCCGGTTCAGCCCAGCTGTACGTCTTATATTTCGCAAAATCAGCGCTCTTGTCGTAGCCCACCTTTATCTTCTGGGCGAAGCCCGAGCTTGCCAGAATCAACAGCAGGAAAACCAGGAACCACTGACGACCTTTTTTCACTTTGCAACTCTCCCTGGCGGCTACGCGAGTTTGCGGTCCGCCGACAAATATGGGAATTCAGGCTAGATCAAGGATGGCACCGCAAGAACTGTCATAACTTACAGGTTCCGCGAAGGCATCGGGCACCTATTCTGGCATTTGTGGAGGACCATATATGAACGCGCTAACGGAGGACGTAATGAAAGGGAGCCTGAAGAGTAAAGTTGTTCGGACCTTGTTGTTGATGGGTCTCGTTGCGCTCGTTTGTGGATTCATGGCGGCGCAGGACATCAAGACAAATTACATGCCGGGCACCGACTTCTCGAAGTACAAGACCTACAAGTGGGTGAGCATCCAGGGTGCCGAGCAACCAGATCAGATTGTGCAGCAACAGATCAAGCAAGCGGTCGATGGCCAACTAGCTGCCAAGGGGATGACCAAGACAGACGATGATAAAGCTGACATGTATGTTGGTTTTCAAGTCTCGATCACCCAGCAGAGGCAGTGGAACGCCTATGGGGGAGGCGGCTTGCGATGGGGCGGCGGCATGGGAACAGCCACTAGTTCCACGATTCAAATTGGCACCCTCGGCCTTGATTTCTACGACCCGGCGACGAAAACCCTGATCTGGCGAGGTCAGGCAACCAAGACGTTGAACCCGAGTAAGGATCCGCAGAAGAACCAGGAGCGTTTGAACAAGGCCGTGGCAAAGCTTCTCAAGGATTTTCCTCCATCCGGCAAGTAAGCTCAGGCACCTTTTCCAGGAACGGCCTCGCAGTGAGGTTTCTTTAGCCTCGAGAAGCGAATGCTGTTGCCGTTTCGAGCAAGCGTATTGCCTTAGGTCGATGGAAAATTGTGGGCCGGGTTCTGAGCGCCCGCCTTCGTCGGAGGGCGCAAGGCTATTCGACTGTCGAAATCAAGAACCGAGGTCATGGGTGAATCGCAAAGTTCTAGTTCTGGTCATCGTGGTCGCGGCAACCGTCCTACTTTTCGGCAAATCCAGCAAACTGATGATGAGCTGGAGGAACCCCAACTACTCAGCGAAAAAGTTTCATCGGGTGTTGGCATTAGGTCTCAGCAATAAAACCGAGGTGCGCGCTGGTTTTGAGGACGCCTTGGCGGCGGAGCTGTCGAGTAAAGGGTACGAGGCAATTCCGGGGAATACAATTCTGCTGCGTCCACCGGGAACAAAGCTTGACCTCTCCTACCTGAAGGAGCAAATCAAAGCGAACCAGATCGAGGCGGTGGTGGTTTCGCGCCTGATCAAGATCGATGACAAGGTAACTTATGTTCCGGGGACGGCATACACCGTACCCTTTCCTTACTACAATACTTTTTACGGCTACTATGGATATCTCTACCCGGTGGTCTACTCGCCCGGCTACCTGCAGAAAGAGAAGAAAGTGCGAGTTGAGACCAATCTTTATTACGTCAATGGCGTGCCCGATGGACAGCTAATCTGGACGGGAATGACGGATACTGTCAATCCCATCAATGTTCAGAAAGCCATCAAGGGATTGGTTAGGTTAGTCGTGACAACAATGCAAAAAGAGGATGCATTGTAGGGAGTGTAGTTGTCGAGACGCCGGCTATTTCGGCCACCCCACCCAGCTGTATTGCCAGGCGACATTAACGTTGCTGAAGTCGCCGCCATATCGGATGTAGTCGCCATGGCTGTAGCTGATTTTCAGAGACTGGTGCTTGCTGACGGGGACGGAGATCGTCCCTCCGATTCGGGAGCTCAATTGCAGCGTGCTTGAGTTTTCCACGCCATTTATACTGGTCTGCCCTCCGAACCAGAAATTGCCGTCAAGCGATGCCCAAAGGCGAGGCCTTACATCGTAGCTGAGGTGCCCCTCGAACGAGCCGATTGGATTTTCCTCTTGTGACCTGGTGCCGGGATACACCTGGTTGCGCGAATAATAGTCGGGGTTCGTCGTATAAAACCATGCTCCTCCGTAAGTATCGAGGAGCCAGTGCCCCCAGCGTCGAGATACGCCGACTTCCGGCTTGAAAGCCCAGCGGTTTGTGCCAAAGTTGACCAGTTTGGTCGGGTCATATTGACCGGTTGGACTAACCACTTTGAGGCTTAACCCGATTAGCGTTTTTTGGTGCCAATTGCGGATCTCTGGCAGGTCCATGGCCGGGCCGCCTTTCAGATTCACGGCGAAGCGGAAGACGGCGTCGAGCAGTCCAGATCGGTAGACGGCGGTTTGATTGCCACCGACGTCCCCCTGAAAATTACCCACCCCGTAAGGCAGCGACGCAACAATATTGGCGGAGCGTCCGAAGAAGTTCAGTGAATGATAGATGCTGAAGGTGGATACATGGACGGTGGCGGAAGCATTAGTGATGGGTACGGCGCCGGCGAGAAGCACACTACCAGTGTAAAAAGAGTAGGTGAAAGTGATCGCGTTCGAACGAAGCGGGGTGATGACATAGGCTCGCGGGGCAAGGTCTTGCGCCCAAAGTTGAGGGAGCGAAAACCCCCCGATGGCCACTGATAATAGAAGCGTGAAGAACAATCGCATGTCAGGTCCCACGTCGCAGCCAAAAGCAGCCCGATCGTATCGGCCAGGGCGTCAGCGTCGCGGGATCTACCGCTGCTGCCAGTTGCCTCGCCGCAATTGAAAGGCGATTTCTGGCCATAAAGTGACGGCGCGGCTTTACTCCTTTGTTTTTCTTCGCGATACGAGATCGTTATCGTAGACGCTTGGAATCGCCTTGCGAACTGTCAACACTAACAGTTGTAGCAAGGTCAACCTCACGGCACCTTAAAACGTCATCGATTTCCGAGTTGTGCGATTATGATGGGTCGCGAAGCCATACGGCCGCGGTCACATCGTGGTAAGAGGCCGGAAAGGAATGTAATCGGTAATCGGACGCCGGATTCCGGCTCTCATCGAACGAAGGTGTATTCAATACGTCTGAACCACGAAATCGTCGATCGTACGACGACTGGGTTTTAAAGTTCCGGTCCGGGCTGCTCTGCGTCTGTTTTCTGGGCATAGTTCTACCCATCGCGGCTCCCGAGGTCATTCCCCCGCGCCATCCGAGGCCGGAGCAAACGTCCGTGCTCTTCCTTTCCGCATCCGATCCGGATTTACCCGACGTCGCCGCCATGGTGGAGCAGACAGAGACCCGCATCATTGGTGGCTCCAACAAGCCGGTTCACTTTAGCTTTGACTTCCTCGAGCATTCTTCTTTCGCGGACGCGCCTCACCGGCGGGCGACAACTTCATATTTACTCGAGAAATATCGCGCCCAAACCTTCGACCTCGTGATTGCGATCGACGAAGAAACAGTAGCGTTTGCGGAAACAATTCGAGCGAAGCTGTTTCCCGACGCGGCGCTGTTGTTCTTTGTTACAGATCCTGATAAGCCCGCTAGCTGGATCGAGCAAACGCCGGGCAGAACGGGGGTCATTCGGAGGTCGAATTATCTGTCCACGCTGCAGCTGGCTTTGCAGGAAAATCCAGGCACGTCTCACGTGATTGTCATTTCGGGATCTTCGGAAGACGAAAAAATCGCAACAAGGATAGCGCGCGAGCAATTTCGCCCCTACGAGTCAAATATTGACTTTCAATACTTGATGGATCTTAAGTTCTCAGAACTCGGAGCCCGGCTGCAGCACACTCCGCCTGACACCGTCATTATCTTTCTTGATTTCATTCTGGACTCCGACGGCCAGGAATTTATCCCCGCACGCATTCTGCCAGCGATCGCCAAAACGGCGAACCGACCGATCTATGGAATGTTCTCCTCCCTGGTGGGCGCTGGAGTTGTGGGAGGGAGCGTAACAGATCTGGGCGAGGTAGGGAAAATCTTAGGGATTGATGGAGTTCGCATCTTGAAAGGGGAAAAGCCGGATAAGATCCCGGTTATCACAGGAGATTTCCAGCACGATGTTATGGACTGGCGTCAACTTCACCGCTGGGGAATCCCGGAAAGTGAGGTACCGAAGGAAGCCGAGGTGCTGTTCTGGGAATACTCTCCCTGGGAGCTCTACCGATGGAGAATCCTGGGGCTTTTCGCGCTTCTGTTAACGGAGGCCCTGCTGATCGTATTGCTGCTTCGCAATATCGCCAAGCGCAAACAAGCGGAGGACGCGTTGCGGGAGAGTGCGGCGCGGGAGCAGGCCAGGGCGAAAGAACTGCAAACTGTGCTTGACGCTGTGCCGGTGCCGGTTCGTATTGCCTATGACAGCGAGTGCCGGCAGATGACAGGCAACCGCGAGGCATACCAGCAAGCGCGTGTGCCATCGGGCCAGAATTTCTCGGCGAGCGCACCTCCTGGCGAGGGACCACGGTACCGGGTGATGGAAGACGGGGTGTTCGTTGCAGCGGATAATCTGCCGATGCAGCAAGCGGCGGCCACGGGAAAGCCGGTGTATGGACGGGCCCTGACCGTCGTATATGAGGACGGCACGAAGCGGGAGACGGTGGAAAGCGCGGTTCCTCTGCTAGATGGCGCAGGCAATCCGCGCGGAGCGGTCGGGACATCCGTCGACGTGACAGAGCAAAAACAGGCAGAGGAATTATTACGGGAAAGCGAACTGCGATTCCGAACAGTCTATGAGCGTTCTCCCGTTGGGATTGCGCTCATGGATTCCTCCACCGGGCATTTCCTGCAAGTCAATCCAAAGTTCTGCGAAATTGCCGGGCGCAAGGAAGAGGAACTGGTGGGGCTCAACATAAGCAGCATCAGCCACCCCGATGATCTTAGGGAAACAAGTGAATACCTGCGGCAACTGGTCGAGGGAACGGTGACAAGTTACGAGTTGGAGAAAAGGTATGTTCGCCCAGATGGATCGTCACGATGGGTGAGAATTTTGGTGGTGCCTATGCATGGCAGAGAAGACGCCCGGCGATGGCATATGAGTCTGGTCGAGGACGTCACAGAACGCAAGGAAATCGAGGAGAAGCTGAACGCCAGCCAGGATCGCATGGCCGGCATCGTCGCATCAGCAATGGATGCCATCATCGCCATAGATCACGACCAACGCGTCGTGTTGTTTAACGCCGCTGCCGAGAAGATGTTCGGGTGCCCGGCGGCAGATGCGATTGGCAATTCCATCGAACGCTTCATCCCCCAGACCTTCCGTGCCGCGTATAGCGCACCTGTTCGCCGCTTTGGCGCGACCGGAGTAACTAGCCGCGCCATGGGCACACTCGGCGCGTTATGGGCTTTGAAAACAAATGGCCAGGAATTCCCTATCGAGGCATCGATCTCCCAACTGGATCTCCGCGGAAAGAGGACGTTTACCGTCATCATCCGGGATGTCACCGAACGTCGCAAGGATGAAGAAGCGGTGTTGGAGAGCGAGCGACGTTTCCGGCTGATGGCGAACACCGCCCCGGTGATGATCTGGACATCTGGTCCCGACAAGCTGTGCGACTACTTCAATCAGCCCTGGCTCGACTTCACTGGCCGGCCTCTCTCGGCGGAGATTGGGAACGGTTGGACAGAAGGAGTGCACCCTGACGACCTGGCGTCGTGCCTGGACACATATACGAAGGCGTTCGATGCGCGCCAGCCATTCGAGATGGAGTATCGGATCCGGCGGCATGACGGCGAATACCGCTGGATCTTCGATGCAGGTGTGCCGAGATTCAGCGGGGACAATTCGTTTGCCGGGTACATAGGGTCTTGTATCGACGTCACCGACCGCAAGCTCGCGGAAGAGGCTCTTTCGAACGTTGGCCAGAAGCTGATCGAAGGGCAGGAGAAAGAACGGAGCCGGATTGCGCGCGAGTTGCACGACGATATCAACCAAAGGCTGGCGCTGCTGGCTAACGGACTTCAGGAATTTGAGCAGTCCACATCACCGCAGAACAATCCTTCACGGAAAAAGCATCTGCACGAGCTCTGGCAGTTAACCAATGAAATCGCGACCGACATCCAGCACATGTCACATCAGTTGCACCCATCCAAGCTCCGTTACCTCGGGCTCTCGGCGGCCGTACGCAGCCTCTGCGATGAGGTCTCAGTGCAACACAAAATTGAGGTTCAGTGCCTGACGGAGAATGTACCAGAGCACATCGAGGAAAACACGTCTCTCAGCCTCTTCCGTGTCGTGCAAGAATCGTTGCGCAACGTAGTCAAACACAGTCACGCTCGACACGTGAAGGTGGAATTGTCTTACCAATCGGATACCCTGCGGTTGCACGTTTCGGACGATGGAGTTGGATTCGATCCAGAAAACATCCGACTAAAGCACGGGCTCGGACTGATCAGCATGCGGGAACGGCTGCGGTCGGTGGACGGCCGGTTCGCGATCTGGTCAAAACCATCCCTGGGGACGCAGGTGGAAGCCGTAGTTCCAGCCACCAACAAGCCTGTTGAAAAGGCTGAAGAGCCGGCTGCGGATTAGAAGGCGGCTAACTCGGCTATCGACAATACGTCAATTCTGACAGTGGCTTCTTACTGCAGTCCCCAATAGCATGCCGTGTGAGGTTGGCGCGCGACTTGAATGTACGAGCTAATCCTGACGCCAAGCGTCCGGCGCCAGAGTGCAACCGCAAGCCAACCGCGGAGAGTGTACCTGTGCCGAGCACAAGCGTACTCCTGGTCGACGACAATCTGGCTGTTCTTCATCATGTCCGCAAGATGCTTGGAAAAGGAAAGGACTACCAGGTCGTTGGCGCCATATCCGACGGGGCACTTGTGGTCAGCGAATACCTTCGACTTAGGCCGGATGTCATTCTGCTGGATATTTCGATGGGCGAACAAAACGGGATTGAGGTTGCCCGACGACTGCGAGACTCCGGGTGTACTGCAAAGATCATCTTTCTTACCGTGCACGAAGATTCTGACTATGTGAGCGCCGCCATGGGCGTGGGCGCCTCGGCTTACGTTGTCAAATCGAGGTTGAGCCTGGATCTGCTCTCGGCCATCAGAGCCGCGCTTTCGAACAAGCTCTTCATGTCGCCAAGCCTGCTATAGCCCGTGGCGAAAGCGGAAACCCGCCTGGAGTGAACAGCCAATGCGGTGGTTGCGCAGCCGGCCGCTGCTGGCCTCCATAATGTTCGATCGAAGTGTAGCAGTCGGCGGCATCGGACATGGTGGCAAGCAGGATCGATATTGCGGGGGATTATCAGGTGATACGTCTCCCATCAAAGTACATTCGGTGACTGTTAGTAATGACAGTGGCCGCATAGTTTTCTCTCCCTTATCGTCGACAAATCAAGGGTGGCCCGATTCTTCTCGCCTGCGGCATTACGATGTCAGACGCTCGAGCGAGTTGTTGGCTCGGTTGAGACGGGCGGCGATCGACACCCGAGGTAGAGCGGAATGAGTTGGCTGCGGAACCTCGAGCGTTTGCTTCTGTTCTTTGGGCTAGTGATGCTCGCTTTTTATGTGGCCGCCAGAGTTCAAGGGATCGTTCTGTCCAACGGGGAGTTGGAGGAATTCCAGGCCGACCAAGGAGTTTCGGCAGACGAACCTCAGCCAGCCCCCTTGGCCAAGGGAACTCCGGACGTGAGTTTGTGGTCGCAGCGGCGCATTCAGGAATACGAGAAGAGCCTGGCAGCTCATTTTGCACCTGCCATCGCGGTTCTCCGCATACCTAGAATTCACGTCGAGGTTGCGGTCCTGAATGGCACGGACGAACTAAGCCTGAACCGAGGAGTCGGCCATGTGGCGGGCACGGCCAATCCCGGAGAGGGCAGCAATATGGCGATCGCTGGGCACCGAGATGGGTTCTTCCGCGGACTGAAAGACGTCGTTCTGGGCGACACGATTGAATTGGACACGCGCGGGCGAACCCTTACTTATGTGATCGATCGCATTTCCATCGTTGATCCCAGCAACGTCTCGGTGCTGAAGCCAACTCCGGGAACGGTGCTGACGTTGGTGACCTGTTATCCGTTCTATTTCGTCGGCAGCGCGCCTAAACGTTACATCGTTCAGGCATCTCTGGCCGATTCCAACCCAGCGAAAGCACATGCCGGCGTGCAGTCGCAGCCGAAATAGGAATTCAATCAGTCAGCCGGCTAAAGAACGACGAACTTGGAGAGACAAGAACGTAAGGATTTTGTTTTACGGTCTGAAAACCAACAAGGAGAATGCAAATGAACTCGAGAACAGGTGGGACACGTGCAACGCTATTGCTCGCGGTGGGGGCTGTTTGCATGGCCTTTACTCTGAACATAAGCGCACAGGTGCAAACAAAAACGAGTACGGCAGGGCACAAAGCCACGATTGTTACCAAAGTCGAGCGCGGTGAAGTGGTTTACGTCTCGGGCAACGACCTGGTGGTCAAGATGGAAGATGGCACCCTCCGGAATTTTAACAACGTACCGGAAAGCGCCAGAATCACTGTGGATGGCAAGCAACTTGGAATTCACGATCTCAAACCAGGCATGAAGCTTCAACGTACGATCACCACTACTTCAGTTTCCAAGACGATTACCACCGTGCAAAGTGTGACGGGAAAGGTGTGGGCAGTCAATCCGCCACTCAGCGTGATCCTGACTCTGGCGGATGGCAGCAACCAGCAATTCAAGATTCCGAAAAACCAGAAGTTCAATATCGATGGACAGATGGTTGATGCTTGGGGCTTGAAAAAGGGGATGACCATCTCGGCCACGAAGATCGTGGAAGTCCCGGAGGTTGTAGAGTCGCAGCATAGGAGTGTGACGGGCACGATGCCGGCGCCAGTAGTAGCTGCCGCACCGCCGCCTCCACCCCCGCCACCGGATGTGCCGATCCTGGTTGCCGTTGTCGAAGTGCCGGAACCCCCGGCGCCTGCGGAACTGCCAAAAACCGGCAGCACACTGCCACTGATCGGGCTGTTGGGGCTTCTTTCACTCGCGTCCTCACTTGGGTTGCGAGCCGCGAGAAAGAGCTGCTAGCGTGCCGTGACATACGGTTTTTCCTTGGAGGAGTTTCCAGCTAGACGTTGGCGACTCCTCTTTTCTGTCCAGTGACCTCACCCGGGTCATTGCCGGGGGTCACGGCGCAGATCTTGAAGTGGAAATAGACGCACTCAATTTGAAGAACCGACGGGAGAGATATTATGCGAATGTTATTGCCAATCTGTGCTTCGGTGATCCTGTTAGGCGCGGCCGTCGCCGCGCAGACAACAACCCAAGTGGTGGTGGTTAAACCCCTGACCGATACCGACATCCAATTACTGCGTTCCGACGTCCAGGCTGACAAGAACCAGATCATCGCTGACACAATGCAATTCACCGACGCCGAGTCCAAAGGATTCTGGCCGCTGTATCGTGAGTACGCGCATGACCAGCAAACCATCGGAGATGATCGGGTGCAACTGATCAAAGATTACGCTGCTAACTACGACAGCATAGACGATGCAAAGGCAAATGACATGATGCATCGGATGATCAACATCGAGAATCGGACCTTGAACTTGCGCGAGGATTATTGGCCGAAGTTCATGAAAGTGTTGGGGGCAAAACGTGCCGCAAAATTTTACCAGGTGGACGCCCGGCTTAGCCTGCTGATCAATGTTCAACTCACGTCTGCGATCCCCCTGCTGCCCTAAGATGCGAACGTTCCTAAGGCCTGCTGACGTTGACGGCCAGCAGGCCACGAATGCGCCCTTTCGAACGCTTGACATATGTGGGGTGGACTGATGAGAGAAAAGCTATCGAGTGCGGTCTTCATCGTTCTGACAATTGCGGCTATGGCCGGGCCTTGTTTTTCGCAGGCGGTGCAGCAGACGAAGACACTCGTCGTTAGCGGTCAGCCTGGGCAAGCGCAAATCCTTCAAGCCGAAGGCCAGTCCTATGTGAATATTGAAACCCTGGCGCAACTTGCCAATGGCACCCTCAGCTTCAAGGGGAATCAGATTACGCTGACGCTGCCTGCCGCCAATGCGAACGCGCCAACGACAACGACGCAAACGACCCAGTCCGCGAGTCAGCCTGCGAATCCCGGATTCTCGAAGGAATTCATGAAGGCAGGCATCGAATTGGGATTCGCGATCCGGGAGTGGCGCACTGCTCTGTCGAGCGCCGTCCAAAATGGATACCCGGTTACCGCCGACTTCGTAGCCACTTACCGCAACGCGGCTGCCATGAACCTCAGACTGACATCGGTAGCAGTGTCAACGGATTCTGATCGAAGCGCGTTTCAGTTGGTCAGCAATCTTTTTGATAACATGCAAAAGTTGAGCAATAAGATTCTAGCTGCTCGCCAGAACATGAATTACATGTCAGCCGATGCGCTGAGGGATGATCCTCTGAACCAGCAAATTCTGGGCTGCACGCGCTCTCTGGCAGCGATGGCCGCGAGCCAGCAGTTTCAGGACGACGGTTCATGTCATTAATCTTCCGCGATTCTGGGCAATCGGGCAGCTTCGTCAGGGGGCCGCGTGAGGCGCTAGGAGTTCAGCGCCCCGAGATGCGCATCGCCAGATGCCGTGTCCGTTCGATCTGCGGGATCGTTCTTCTCGTCGCCACACTGGCCTGTAACTTAGCCGGGCAACAAACTTCTGACATCCAGAACATCGTCACCAGCGGAAACCTCGAAGGCATGCGCTGGCCTAACTTCAGCGACTACCGGATCTGGCTCCAGAAGTTCTACGAACCAGATGGGTACGCTCCTGCGTGGGTCCAAGGGACGCAACTCGTGCCGCAGGCTCGTGCGATGGTCGAGCTCTTCAAGGCTGCCGGGAAGAAAGGTCTCGACCCGGAAGATTACGACGCTTCGCGGTGGGAGAAGAGAATCAGCGCGCTGCAGGGCTCTTCGAGCAGCCAGGCGGTGGCGCGTTTTGACGTTGCGCTCACCGTCTGCACCATGCGCTATGTCTCCGATTTGCGCATTGGACGGATCAATCCACAGCATTTCAAGCTCGGACTCAGCGTGGAACAGAAGAAGTACGACCTAGCCCAATTCCTACGCGATCGGATCATGACCGCTTCGAACTTGCAAGCCGTCATGGATGGAGTGGAACCTCCCTTCCCAGGCTATCGCCGGACCGAGCAGGCGCTGGCGCGCTACATCGAACTGGCCCGCATCGACGACGGAGAAAAACTCCCCACCGTTACCAAGCCCGTCGATCCAGGCCAGTCGTACGCGGGCGTTCCACGTCTGGCGCGTCTCCTGCGACTCCTCGGCGACCTGCCAGCGGATGCGACCCTGACGGGAGACGCCCAAAACTACGGCGGCCCGCTGGTGGATGCGGTCAAACACTTTCAGCGCCGTCACGGTCTCGATGACGATGGTCGCCTCGGCGCCGGCACCATAAAACAACTGAATGTTCCGCTTTCTGACCGGGTGCGCCAGCTACAGCTCACGTTGGAACGTTGGCGCTGGTTACCGGCTGAGTTTTCGGCGCCGCCGATCGTCGTGAATATTCCTGATTTCCAGCTGCGCGCCCTGGAAAACAACAACGTCGCGATGCAGATGCGCGTGGTGGTCGGCAAAGCGATGCGCACGCAAACTCCTGTCTTTACGCGCAATATGACTTACGTTGTCTTTCGTCCGTACTGGAACGTTCCCCCCAGCATTCTCCGCAGCGAGATTGTTCCCGCCATCCAGCGCGATCGCAGCTACATTGCCCGCAAGAACTACGAGGTTGCTACATACGACGGTAAGGTTGTTACCTCCGGAAATATTTCAGATGAGGTGTTGGCGCAACTGCGGGCGGGAAAACTGATGGTGCGACAAAAGCCCGGCCCCGCCAATGCTCTCGGCTTGGTCAAGCTGATATTCCCCAACGAGCACAACGTCTACCTTCACAGCACGCCGTCTCCGGAGTTGTTCTCACGCTCCCGCCGTGATTTCAGCCATGGCTGCATTCGAGTTGAAAAACCCGCCGAACTCGCAGCGTGGACCTTGCGCAATAATCCCGGATGGACGCTGGAGCGAGTAAGGCAAGCCATGCAGAGCGGAAAAGACGACGTCACTGTGAATCTGGTGAAGCCAGTGCCGGTATTCATCGTTTACGGAACAGCGCTCGCCTACGCGAATGGCGATGTTCACTTCAGTGATGACATTTACGGACACGACGCCGAACTGGCAGCCGCGCTTGCGAAGGGCTATCCGTATCCGTAATTGGCGACTACCAGCGCCGGACGCGGCCCACGTCGACATGCACGAAATTCGAAGCTGGATAGTAGCCTACACCGCCGCGATGTAGCGCCAACGCAGCATCCCTCAATCGCTCCGTAGGAACTCCCGGCACCCGTATGTCGATCGCCATCGCCTGCATGTGGAGACTGTGACGGGCCACGCCATGCCCATGCGTGCGGAGGAATTCGTTGCTCCACGGCGTGCGATACCCGCAGACGACGTCGATCTCAAGATCAGGATTGCCAAGTTTCGTCGTCAAGTCGTGCAGGAGGTCGAACACGCGGGGATCGTACTCATGAATTTCGCCGGTGCGGTGGTCGCGCAGATATTGGCTGAGGCGAGCCAGGGCTTCCTGATCATAGCCCTGGTCATTGCGGTAGACGATATTCAGGCGCTCTCCGGTATGAGTGTGGAAAAGATGAAGGTCGTAGGGACTAGACGAACCGGCCTGCAGTCGAGGCTCGGCTGCGGTGGACGAGGCCAGCCCGCTGGCGGAAATCAACATCAATAGGAGAAAACTAGACAGATTCCTCAGCGACAAAGACAAAGTGAAAGCTCCTGAAAGGACGGGCCGCCGCGAGGGTGGCCGATAGTCAATTGTAGCAAGGGAAAGAGAGTCCAAGTGTCCGGCTGGCGGTCAAATGGCAGAATGGGCCAGGCTACTCCTTAATAATTCTTTGGTGGCGGCGCTGGCCGAGGCTTTGGCGCTGGCTTTGATTGCGAAGGCGGCTTTTGCTGCGGAGGACGGCTCTGAGGTGCAGGTTTTGGCTGCGGTGCCGGCTTTGGCGCTGGTTTCGGTTGGGGTTCCCCTCGGCTTGGCTGCGCGGGCTTCGGTTCAGGGGCTGGCCGAGTCGTGGCAGGTGGCTTCGTGCCACTTGCCGGCGGTCGATTGGCACTTGGCGGGTTTGGTTTCGCGTGCGGTTTCCCTTGGCTCGGCTGCGCGGGCTTCGGTTGAGTGGTTGGCCGAGTTGTGGCAGGTGGCTTCGTACCATTTGCCGGTGGCCGATTTGTGCCTGGTGAGTTCGGTTTGCCTTGTGAGGGCGGTCTCGTCCCACTCGGCGGTTTGGGCGCGGGCTTCACTATCGGCTGAGTGGGTCTCCCTGGTTTAGGTTGTTGCGCAGGCGGCCGACTTCCTGAAGGAGGTCGGTATCCCGGCGGGTTGTTCGGTCCCCACGGCGGTCGATTGGGCGGACGCGGCCCCGGAACTGGTGGTCGATAGTTCGGCGGTCGATAGTGCCAATTGCCACCGTATCCCGGACGGCTGCTATATAGAACTGGTCGCGGACGGTACCAGACATTCGGCGGTCGATAGGGATTTCTCCATGCGACCCAGACGGTGTGGTTGTAATAGCACCGGTGGGAACTCCAACCCCAACCCCATCCGCCCCACCCCCACGGCTGATTACCAACCAGCAGGGCGCCGATCGCGATCCCGGCGCCGAACGTGATCAGCGAGGTCACCACGACGGTACTCGTGCTGGGCCTGACGTAAACCACAGTAGGGTTGTACACCGGTACGTAAACCACTTGCGGGTTTGCCGGCTGAATTACGTAGATGGTTTGGGCAGCCGGTTGCTGCACCTCTACCCGCTGCTGGGAATTACTGCGCAGTGTCCCGGCCGCATATGCCTGTGCCCGCAATCGCTGAATCGACGCGGTGACAGCTCCCTGATCCGCCAGAAAAGCTTGCCCGATGGCGGCGTAGTCGTTGATATTTTGCGCCATCATGTCCAGCACTTGCGGAAAGGTTGTCAGCGCGATAAACGCCGGATCAAATCCCTGTTTCGCTGCCGCATCGGTGAGGGCCGTACCCGTAAGCCCGGGGTTTTGTTGCAACCAGTTATCAACATCCAGAATTTCCTGTGGATTGGTCGAGGCGGTGGTTATCTGAGCGAGCAGCGAATCCGGGTAAAGCGCGACTGGAGCCAGCAACTGATCAAGTTGCTGCGGCGTGGGCACAGCTGTTTGCGCGAAAAGCGACGGACCAAAGTCCTGCGAGACTACCAGGGCGACTAATACCACAATCGCAGTAAAGCTAGGTTTCGGACGCATTGAACGCCTCATGATGGTAGCCGCCCACACCGATTAACACTACGAGAGGTCTGCGACGATCGGCAAAAGAAGTCGAACGTCAAAGCGCCGGCCTTTGCTCTTCGCCAGAGCAGCGACTATGGCCCTCTCCATATGTGACTCTGCAGTATATGCGACTCTGAACCACAGGAAAAGATGGCACCACTGGCAATACTTACAGTACTGATTGCCGGGGACGACGGCCACGGCGAAACGGACTGGCGATTGAGGCATAAGAGCTGTCGCAATGCAGAAATAGAAATCAAGGAGAGCGCGGACTGGCAATTCTGACAGTTCTGGTTGCGGAACGACACTTATAAGCTGCGCGGCGACTCGAGTACACATCCGAGCCTTTGCTTGCAAGTTGAGATGAACGAGGTGAGAAAAATTGGAGCAATCGGGATTGAGCCGCTGGATTCAATTACTTTCAGTGATTACCGTCATCCTGGCGTGGACGATACCGCTGCTGGCGCAGGGGCAGGATTATGTGCGCGACTCGGAACCCAAGCTCTTTTCGTATGACGAACTCGTTCAGCTGAGCCTCGACCAGCCGCTGACTCCGGAACTGTCTGAGAAGCTTCGCATGGTTACGACCACCCCCTTTGTCAACAACGAGGCCTATTATGCGGGAACCCGGCCGCGGCCGCTGGATGTCAAGGGACTTGGGCCAACTCTCCGCGTGGCCTGTTGGAATATTGAGCGAGGACTCGATTTAGACGACATACAGCTGTTTCTAACCGATAAAGACGGCTTCCTGGCCAAGGTCGAGGTGGAACGCAAGAAAGCCAAGGAAAGCGGGCGCCATGTGAGAGCAGTAGCCATGGAGAAAATTCCCCAGGAGATCGAGACCTTGCAGGCGGCGGACGTCTGGATTTTGAATGAAGTGGACTGGGGCGTGAAGCGAACGCAATATCGCGAGGTGGTGAGGGAACTGGCAAACACATTGCACATGAACTGGGCGTATGGCGTTGAGTTTCTCGAGATCGATTCGAAGCAACTGGGGACGGATACCTTTGAGGACAAAGAAGACGAACAAGCCCGCCAACAACTCCTCGAACAATTTCGAGTGGACAAAGACCGCGTGCGGGCCCTCCACGGGAACGCAGTGCTGTCGCGCTACCCCATTCGAAGCGCACGTCTGATTCCATTCACGTCCGGATATGACTGGTTTAAAGAGACCAAGATCACATCCTTGGAAAAGGCCAAGCGGAAAGCCGCGACTTTGATTGGTGAAGATCTGCTGCAGGAAGTGCGGCGCGGTGGAAGAACGACTCTATTGGTGGATCTGGACGTGCCGGGCGCGCCAGGGCAGCGTCTGACCGTCGCGGCGACACACATGGAAAACCGAGCGAAACCTAAAGTTCGTCGCCAACAGATGCAACAACTACTAAACGAGATCCGCGACATACATAACCCGGTGATCGTTGCTGGTGATCTGAACACCACCGGCTCTGATGGGACACCGACAAGCGTGCCGAATATGCTCTACAGACGATACGGAAGCACAGATTTCTGGACCACCAAAGGCGTCCAATGGGCAAGCGGAGTCGGTATAGCTTACAGCGCATCAAAAGGAGCACTCAAGCTAGCGGGATACCAGTACCGTGTCGACCCGACTTCGGCGAACGTCCCGGGATTATCAGCGAACCTGGAACGCGGGCTATTTTCGTCAGTGGAGCGATTCCGCTTCGCGGACGGGAAGGCTTTTGATTTCCGGGGAGTGCCAGGGCGAACCGTGAATGGTAAAGGTGGCACTCTGGCCGACTCGAACCAGAGGCTGGCCAAAGGATTCGCTCCCTCTTTCGTGGCCGAGCTCACGTGGGGGAAGGTGCGTGTTGCGAAGTTCAAACTCGACTGGATCTTTGTGAAATCTGAACTCGACAAACCTCGCGACAATCAAGGGTCCTATGTTTTCGCACCCCACTTTGCGCGCACTCTCAGCGACCTGAACAATTTCACCCCGGAACCCATCTCCGACCACAGCCCGATGACAGTGGATCTGCCATTTCATGAACCGGTGCTGCATTAGTCATCTTTCCGTGCGAGGACCCTCTTTCTGGAAGAATGACAGTGAGAGCTCAGACCGGCGACACAATGTGCGTTAAAGATTTGCCGACCAATCAGGTAGCCAAACACCCCGCCAACCTCCACATCGGAAGGAAAATGCTTGAGGCCAGTGACCCTGGTCACCGAAACCGTTGTCGCGGTGCCATAGACCAACCATCGCACCCAGGGCTTCGGATACTCATGCGCCACCACGCTGGCCATCGTCCATGTAAAACTCGAATGTCCGGAAGGGAAGGAACTGCTCAGCGCGTTGTTCTGCCAAAAACGACCGTCACCGTTGCCCTCGGTCGGGCGCTCACGACCCGCAATCAACTGCGTAAGGCCCACGAGCGCGGCTGTATTGGCGAAAGCTTCTGCCGCGAGGTATCCAGTTTCGCGCGCGTGATCGTCATGCGTCTTGAGGCTTGATAACCATAGGCCGGCGACGGATGCCGTCATCGAATACAACCCGACGTTGGAAATATCCTGACTCGTCGTCGCATGGTCGGGCGACACCGCCCCAGAAATGTGCTTATCGCCAGCCAGCAGTCCCCCTGTCGCCGCCAGAAATAAAAGATCCCATTTAAGGTTCCGGCGATGAAAGGGCGCGGCATAAATTTCTTTCTGGTCGCGCGCGACACGGCGGAGAACGGAAGGGTGGGTATTCTGATCTGAGATCGACTTGTCGGACGAGGCGGGACGTGGCTGGGCGCTCGATGCGTCTTCAGTTGCGGTCTGAAACCGCCGGGCGAGGGTAGTGGATGGCGTGTCGGGAAGGGCATCGAGCGAAGTAGTCTCCTGGGCAACCGTAGTGGTTGTGAGAATCGTAAGTGTAAAGAAAACGAAATAGGCACGACGGAGACGAAACGACGAATGTGAGGTCACGTATTCCCCTGTCGAGATCTGAAAGGACTCAAGGCATAGTCAACCCTCTGGGAGGACGCTCACGTAACTGTCAGAAGTTGCAGTTGGCAAGTCCATGGGGAGCAACCGGGCAGTTCAGCTCCGGGTCGCTGATCGAGCAAATTCAGGATGCCGGGAATAAACGCTGGAGTGACTGTTATTTCTGCCAGTTGTGCGCATTGTTCTGAACCACTAGAAGTTAGGCAATCCTCGCGGACGCGCACTTGATTGACGGCCCGAGTTGCGAAGCACCCATGCCACCGTCCGAAAGGACCTCTTTTGTGAATGCATCCTGCCAATGCTTTGATTGTTCGCGGAGATTTACACGCCGCACGGAGCCCCTTAACGAGGCAAAAAAGGAATTCGAGGTGAAATATGACGAATAATCCGGAAACACTCAGGCTCCAGGAAACCCGCATAAACAAAATCCCGTGGAGAAAGTGGGGTCCGTATCTTAGCGAGCGGCAGTGGGGCACTGTTCGCGAGGACTACAGCCAGGACGGAAATGCATGGGACTACTTCAATCATGACCAAGCCCGATCGCGGGCCTATCACTGGGGTGAGGATGGTCTGGCCGGCATCAGCGATGAGAACCAGTTGCTCTGCTTCAGCATAGCTTTATGGAATGGTAAGGATCCGATACTCAAGGAGCGCCTCTTCGGGCTAACCAACAGCGAAAGCAATCATGGCGAGGATGTCAAAGAGTATTACTTCTACATCGATAGCACACCAACCCATTCGTACATGAAGTACTTGTACAAATATCCCCAGGCCGCGTTTCCCTACGAGAACCTGGTGGCTACCAGCAAAGGGCGCAATCGTGGCGATATGGAATACGAGCTGCTTGATACGGGCATCTTCGACAACGATCGATACTTCGATGTTTTCGTCGAGTATGCCAAGCAGACGCCAGAGGACATCCTTATCCAAATCAGCGTCTCCAATCGCGGACCTGACCCGGCATCGCTTCAGGTTTTGCCGACCCTATTGTTCCGCAATACATGGACCTGGTGGCCCGACACACAAAAGCCTTCTTTAAAGGAGGTCACGACCAAGAACGGATTTTCAGCAATCGCAGCGTCGCATCCTCAACTGGGTGAGCGCTTCCTGTACTGCGAAAGTGATACGCCCCTGCTGTTCACGGAAAATGAGACAAACAACGAGCGAATTTTTGGCACGCCCAATGCGAGTCCGTACGTAAAAGATGGGATTAACAATTATGTGATTCACGGAACGCAGGGAGCTATCAACCCGGCGCACACGGGAACAAAGGCGGCGGCCCACCACACGGTCAACATTGGCCCTGGCCAAACGGCTACGATCCGCCTACGACTCAGTGACCTGGCACCCGCTGCGATGGGCGATCCCTTCAAGGGCTTTGCTGAAATTATGCAAGGTCGCCAGCGCGAGGCGGACGAGTTCTATCACGCCATCACTCCAGAGCGTGTCAGCGAAGACGAGGCGCGCGTCATGCGTCAGGCGCTGGCCGGAATGCTGTGGAGCAAACAATACTTCGGCTTTGATCTCGAGAAATGGCTTCGAGAACATGGCGCGGATCCGGTGCGGCCGGACAGCAAGACAATGCGAAACAGCGAATGGTCACATATGGTGAATCAAGACGTCATCTCCATGCCGGACAAGTGGGAGTATCCGTGGTATGCCGCATGGGACTTGGCGTTTCACACCATCGCGCTATCCACGGTCGACGTGGACTTCGCCAAGGAGCAACTCGACCTTATGTTGGAGGAGTTTTTCCTCCATCCGACCGGCCAGATTCCCGCGTACGAGTGGAACTTCAGCGACGTAAACCCGCCCGTCCACGCTTGGGCGACGATTTTCCTGTACCGGACCGAGCAGGCGCTCAAAGGCAAAGGTGATCTGGAGTTCCTTAAGCGGTCGTTTGCGAAGTTGATGCTGAATTTCAGTTGGTGGGTGAACCGCAAAGACCGCTTTGGCAAGAACCTTTTCGAGGGTGGCTTCCTTGGACTGGATAACATCGGTGTCTTCGACCGCAGCGCTGCGCTACCCACGGGCGGTCACCTCGAGCAGGCGGACGGCACCGCCTGGGTTTCATTGTTTTGTCAGAATATGCTCGAGATCAGCGTCGAACTGGCAGCCAGCGACCCCTTCTTCGAAGATCTGGCTACCAAGTTTGCCGAGCATTTTCTCTGGATCGCCCAAGCCATGAATCACGTAGGGCCAAGCGGTATGTGGGACGAAGAAGATGGATTCTACTATGATGTTCTGCGCCTTCCAGACGGCACGTCAACGCGGCTCAAGGTGCGCTCCATGGTTGGTCTGTTGCCGCTCTGTGCCACTACCGTCATCGAGCCCTGGCAGCGCGAGCGAGTACCGCGAACGATGGAGTTGCTGAGGGAGCGCTTGCAGCGCAGACCCGAACTCCGCGAAAGCATTCATCCAGCAGGGCCCGGCCATCTCGGGTATAGAGAGCGTGGCATCGCTGCGTTGGTAAATCCGGAACGCTTGCGCCGAATTCTGACGCGCATGCTCGACGAAAATGAATTTCTGAGCCCCTACGGAATCCGCGCTCTCTCCCGTTACCACCTGGAGCACCCCTACATCTTCAATGTCGGCAACCAGGAATACCGTGTGAATTATCTTCCAGCAGAATCTGACACGGGTATGTTCGGCGGGAACTCCAATTGGCGTGGCCCGATTTGGATGCCGGTGAACGCCCTGCTGATCCGCGCTCTGATGTCGTTCTACCTGTATTACGGCAATAACTTCAAAATTGAGTGTCCGACTGGCTCAGGTAACTTGATGAATCTGTTTGAAGTTGCCCGGGAAATTGCCAATCGTTTGACCCGGATCTTCTTACGGGATGAATCAGGCCGGCGGCCGGTGTATGGAGCTACGGAAAAATTCCAGACCGATCCACATTGGAAGGATTACATCCTATTCTACGAATACTTCCATGGGGATAACGGCGCGGGTCTGGGGGCGAGTCACCAGACGGGATGGACCGGCCTGGTTGCGAAACTGATCGAACTTTTCGGCAGACTTGATGGAGCTCAGGTTCTCGAGAGCGGTAAAGTCAGCGCCTTTGCCCAGCAAGGACCGGTGCGGGACAAACGGGTCGCTTGATTCGAAGTACAGCCGTGAAGGAAATGGACATCAGGATACGCTCCACAAGAATGTGAAACGGTAGGTCATCGTGACTACGTCTGACGGATCAGTCAGGAATTGCCGAGGATTGCTGCGCACCGGCCACAGTCTCGAACTGGGTCTGGCTATCTTGATGTTGCTCGGTTCGGCTACCCGTTTGCCGGCTCAGCTTCCGAAATCCGCCGCGCCTCCACCAGCCAAAGTCGGGTCTGGGACCCCGACTGATCCGCTCGGACGCCAAACCCCGCGTAGCGCAATCATTGGACTCCTGAAGTGCGGAGAGCGCGCAGATTACGAGAACGCCGCCCGTTACCTGCAGCCAACACCGGGGCGAAACACGAATCTGGTAGAGCGAGCCAAGGAATTTCGAGCGCTGCAGCAAAGTCTTAAGAGCAACATTTCTTTGTTGAGCGACGATCCGAACGGCACAGTCGAACCGGGACTCCCGCCTGGCCAAGTTCGCGCGGGTGCGTGGACTGTAGGCAAAACGACTGTGGATGTCATCCTGGTGCAGGTGGATGATGCCGCATCAGGGAAAATTTGGCTGATTTCGAAAGAGACAGTTGCGAGGATCCCGGAGCTCTATGCCCGACTCGAACATGAGACGCCGCCCTTGGCCGTTTCAATCTTTCCGGCTGCGCTGACTGGTCGGCCGCTGTTGGGCATGTCACTCGCGCAATGGATCGAGTGGTTGCTCTCGATCCCAATCTCCTTATTGTTGGCATGGCTAGTGATCTTCATCCTTACCATGCCCGTGCGGATTCGGAGCAAACTTCAAAAAGCTCCATTCAGGCCAATCCTGTATACAAGAATTGGCACGCCATTCCGATGCATGGTTGCGCTTCTGATCCATAGCTTTTTCGTCTACCTGCTTCAGCCGCCGCTTTTGTATCGCCTCTACTACGCTCGCTTCATAGCGGCCCTTTTGGTGGGATGTTTTGTATGGCTGCTGAGCACGATCAGCGATCGCGGCTTTGACGAGGCGTTAAGTCGAACGCGAACGCAACACAAAGGCTGGGAGTCGATCCTCATCGTGATGCAGCGACTCACCCGCATCATGTTGGCGATCATCGCCTTGCTTGCCGTGCTGGCTTTATTTGGGTTCAACGTAACCACGACGCTCGCCGGCCTTGGCATCGGAGGACTCGCGATAGCGTTGGCGGCGCAAAAAACTCTTGAGAATCTCATCGGTGGGGTCTCTTTGCTGATGGACAGAGCGGTGCATACCGGCGACTTCTGCCAGATCGGCGATAAACTGGGTACTGTAGAAGATATCGGGCTCCGTTCTCTGAAGCTGCGGACCCTCGACCAGACTCTGTTGGTGGTTCCTAACGGATTGCTCGCGCAAATGCAATTCGGAAATTTAACTGGCCGCAGCAAATTCCTCCTCAGCCAAACCTTTACGCTGCGAATTGAAACCGAAGTCGAACAGTTACGCTTCGTGCTGGATCAGATCCAGAGAATGCTTGACCAACATCCCGTAATCGAATCCGGGACCTCGAGGGTTCGGGTAACAAATTTTGTCGGCGCCGCTTTTGCATTGGAGCTGTTCGCCTACGGCAAAACCGGCGATTGGCGAGAGTTCACTGCGGTTCGCCAGGACGTGATCCTGAAAATAGCTGAAATCGTGGAAGCATCCGGTACCCGATTTGCCGCGCCGACACAATTGGCGTATGTGTCCAGAGACACCGGTATGGATGCGGAGAAGACGAATAATGTTATGCGTCGCGTAACCGAACTTCGCGCCAGTGATATGTTCATGTTCCCCGGCGAAGTCCGAACCGGAACGAAATAATTGCTGTTCGGTCCTCGAAGGAATGCGTTGCGCGGGAAAAATCCGCTTCGTCCAAACACTTCGACTGGCGGTAGGTGAGCCTCCACGTTCGCGGCTGCGTTTTAGAACCTGATCCGTATCTGCAATCTGATTGCAGCTTACACGCTCAGTGTGTCCGGCCGAATCCCGGATCGCGAACATACCTTCGGATCTAGACAAACAGCAGGAAGATTGGAACTTTATGAACATCCGAGCACTACTCTTCATTTCAACGCTTGTTCTGACCACCCCTCTTCTAGCTCGAAAAAATACCGACGTGCTGGTCATGAAGAACGGTGACCGCTTTACCTGCCAAGTAAAAGGGTTGGATCAAGGAGTGCTGTATGTGGGTTTCGATTACATCGCCGGCACAGCCTCGGTTCAATGGTCGAAAGTGGCGCGTCTGGAAAGCAATCAGTTATTCATCGTCAAGACGGAGGATGGCTCGGTATACACAGGGAGGCTCAAGAGTCCCGAAATGACCGTTGGCCGGCCGGTAAGGATTCGGATCGTGGAAAGCCCAAAAAAAGAAACGGCGCTCAACACATCACAGATCGTCGGAATGAGCGAGACGTCTGAAAAATTCTGGCAGCGATTCAATGGCCAGTTGAATTTCGGGGTCATCTATACCAAAGGTAACCAGTCCACACAATACACTTTTGGCTCACAGGCGGAATACTTGCGGGAACGCTGGTCCGCGCAGGCCAGCTTCAATTCCAATCTAGCCTCCAGCAGCGGCACCAATCCCTCAACTCGTAATTCCTTGGATCTTAGCGGCAGCCATCTGTTGCCCTGGAATAACTACTTCTACTCGGGATTAGGCAATTTTTTGCAGAGTTCGGCGCAAGGAATCAGCCTGCAGACCACGGTCGGTGGAGGCATCGGACGTTACATCAAGAACACCAACCAAACGAAAATCTCGGTGCTGGGAGGCGTCGCCTGGCAAGGTACAAGTTACGAGCCGACCATAGTTCCAGTGGGTACACAGAACCTTGCAGCCGCCGTGATCTCCGCCGACATTGATCTTTTCCGGTTTAATAAGACCACCTTGAGTGTAACGGGCACACTCTTCCCGGCCCTCACGGAACCAGGCCGCGTCCGTTTCAATACCAACGCAACCTATTACATTAAGATCATCAGTAACCTTTCGTGGAATCTCTCCTTCTACGGCAATTGGGACAACCAGCCGCCGCCCGGCCTCTCCAGTAGCGACTATGGCACCAGTTCGGGGCTAGCCTGGACATTTGGCCTAAAGTGAGAGGAGTACAGGATGCGGCTTGACGGAGCGGCTCCTGTTTCACGCGTGAGCGTTGCAAAAGGGGATCGCTCCATCGAAAAGCTGCAGTTAAAGGCACTGTTTCCTGACACGTTTCGAGAGGCGGGTCATTTTTTGTCTCGCGCAATCGCTTGCAATCGAATTTCGTGCTTGAAGATGTCTGCGCATTCGGGCAAGTGCGTACGATATTTGGTAGGAAGTCGAAGGCAAAGATCCACGGCGCTTTCCCGCATGGCATGGAGTTCTAAAAGGGTTGTAGTTCTCACCGTCATCGTGGCTGGCATGCGGCCAGCTACGGGCTTTGGATCCGCAACTACCTTGCTGACTTCGTTTGGGATCACGTCCGAGTTGGAATCCTGGGCCGTCAGATTGTCATGAACGTAAGCTGCGTGATTAACATCCTGCGCGAGTGCCCAACTCAGCGCAAGGGCAGAAAAACAGATGGCGACCAGGCAATGTTTCATCATTGCACTCCTGAATAACTCCCGAGTCGTTCTAAAGATGAGAGCGCCGTTAGAATGGTTGTGCCAGAAACGGAATTGGGGCAACTGTAGTCGCCCAGGCGGAAGACCTCAAGATTACGTGCGTAACGCTATTCGATCTGCGGTGGTCGCGAGCCACTGTTTAGCGGTTGCCTGAAACACTTCCGTTCTCATTCCCAAGTGCGCCACCCCGACAATCTCCATCCAGTCCGACTCGGTGAACTTGCCTATCGCTTGCTTCGCAGGCCCATCATTCCAAGACGGCAGAGGATTACGGGCATGGGCTCTCCGGGCGGGATCTTGCGCGATTAGGTGCTTGGTTTTCACTGCACCCGAGGTCTACCGACGTCGCGCCTGTTAAAAGTGACAGTTCCGATTCGAGCCAGCTAGTGTTGCACTCTCTTATCACCTCCTCGTGTGGGCAAACGCCGCATGTCGACAGCAGGTAATGCGCTGCGTGACGGGCCAAGCCCACACCGGGTGCAAGTCGCTCATTAGGAATGGGCGCAGTGCGAGTTTGCACTCCACCTCACGACGGAAGCAAAGTTCGCGCCGATCAGGCGATAGATAGGAAGAAGAAAGCTATGAAAATCAAGAATGGAATCCTAATTTCTTTGTGTTTTGTGCTCGTATGTGCCTTGCCCGCGATCGCGCAACAAAAAGGTCAATGGGCGCCGGGGCAGTTTGGTCTCAACGCCGGCGTGATTCCCGACCCCGGAATCACCTATGCCAACCTGGCCATGAATTACTCCGCTGGTCAGTTGAATGATTCCAACGGAAACTCTATATCGGGAATCACGGGAAACTATTCGTTCTGGGCCGATGAGAACATCATCTATTACGTGCCGGACCACAAGATTCTCGGTGGGTATTTCATGCCCTATATTGCTATCAACGTCGCGAATGGTTCCCTGGTGGCTGATATAACCGGCACCAATCTGAGCGGCAATGGGGGCGGAGACGGTCTTGCAGACACCTACGTCCAGCCAATAAATATGGGTTGGCATTTTGCGAAGCGGGTTGACTTCAATGCCGGGTACTCGTTTGTGGCCCCTACGGGCCGCTACACAGCAGGGGCGAGCAATAACGTGGGTTCCGGTTATTGGGGTAATGACATCACGTCCGGCACCACGCTCTACATCACCAAGAACCAGGCGACCACCGCAAACCTTGCCACCGACTGGGAAATCCATGGCTCAAAAAAGGTCGCCAGCGTGCCGGCGGGAGAATTCAGCAACAAGACGCCGGGCCAGACCTTCACCATCGAGTGGGGGCTCGGGCAGGTTCTTCCTCTCAAGAAAAATCTCAGCATGCTGGCCCAGCTTGGTCTCGTTGGTTACGATCAGTGGCAGGTTACCAGTAACGGTGGAACGATAATCGTCGCCGGTGTACCTCTGCCTGCGAGCGCGATTCCGTACTATTCAGTCCATGGTATTGGTTTCCAATCCAATTTCATTCTCCCGGCGAAGGATTTCGTTCTCTTCTTTAAGTACTACGACGAGTATTCGGCGAAGGCTCGTCCCGAAGGACGCACTATTGTCTTCGGCGGGTCGTGGACTTTGAAGATTCCGAAAGCCGCCGCTACGAAGAAATAGCAATTAATCTCGCCCGGGAGGCCAGGAAGATGAGCACACCTCCCTAGATATTCAGGGCGTAAGAAATTGACGCACTCAGCTGCCGTGCTGCACCAAATCATTGATCTTGGGGTGCCGACTCCCGCTGCGATTTGGGTCGGCTTAGGCTGCGACCAGATGGTTCCTGACAGCGTACTTGACGAGTTCGGCATTGCTTTTGGCCCCCAGCACTTCCATCATGCGGTACTTGTGAAACGCCACCGTTCTGGTCGTCATGTGAAGGATGCTGCCAACTTCCTTCATCACCTTGCCTTCGGCGAGCAGTTGCAGCACTTCGCGTTGTCTCTCCGTCAGGCGGTCGTCTTCTTTCACCAGTTTCTTCTCCCGTCGTCGCAAGAAGGAAACGGCGTCCCGCGATAAAAGGGACGATATGTAGGACGTGCCGCGTAATACGGTACGAACCGCCGTTATCAGCTCGGCGGCGGCACATGTCTTCACCAGGTACCCGGAGGCTCCGCGGCGGAACGCTTCGGCAGCGACGTCGACGTCGGGATTCATGGTCAGATAGACAAGCTTGACCGTCGGTAATATTGTCTTCATCTGCCGCCCCGCGTCCAAGCCATTCAGGATAGGCATGGCGACATCTACGACGATCACATCCGGCTTCAGTTTACTGGCTTCACGCAACATCGCGCGACCGTCGCTCACTACCCCGATGACATCAAATTCCACTTCGAGAAGTCGCGTGCACAATTCGGCCACCAAAGTGTGATCGTCGGCAATCAAAATACGGGCGCGGTTTTTCATCGTCTTGAGCCTCGGGAACGTTATACGCCATTCTGGGGGAAAGGAGAAGGCCGACCGACCGGACTTCCTTCCCTGGAATCTACTATCTGGATGTGGAATTCGCGGGACTAAGTGTGGGCCGCTCATTCCCTGGTTAACCGGTATCTCAGTTATGTTGCAGAGCTCAAGCAGCCTTGAGACCATTCTCAACCGCGAGCAACTCGGCTTCTGGAAGAGCAAACCGGGTTAAGCCACAACCAAAGCAGACCACGAGCGTTGGAAATACCAACACCGAGGGCTTGTCCAGACCTTCGCGTCCGGGAAAATGAATGTTAACCTCCGCTCCGAAATCTGTCTGTTCATCCGACCCACAGGATATACACGCCATGCTTTCTCCCCCGCCTGATTTCTGCAATTCGGACCCCAAAGCTCGCTTTGTACTTATGTTTGCAACACCGGCAGGGCTTTTGTGCCAGCCCCAAAAAATACTTTTTTTACTTATTTGGCTGTAAACTTGCTAGGCGCGTTTATTGGTAGACCGCAGCGAGTGCAGGCCTGGATTCCCTCAATCCAAAGATTCAGTATATGAACCCGTTGTCGTTGACGGAGTTGGAGCATCTGAATGACGAGCAGCTCATGGTGTGCCTGCAGCAAGGGCAGAGCGACAGCCTCGCGGTTCTATTCGACCGGTACCAGAAGCTAGTCTTGAGCATCGCCCTGAGAATTGTTCGTGATCCTGGTGAGGCCGAAGACGTTACGCAGACCGTTTTCCTCGATTTTTATCACGCTGTGGCACAATTCGACCCCAGCAAAGGCAGTACTAAAGTGTGGCTGATGCAGTACGCATACCACCGCGCCATCAACCGACGACAGCACCTTAAAGGACGGGAGTTTTATACAAACAATGAATTGGATGAAAGAGACCTGGAGCTGCGGCCGGTGGAACCGCACTCAAACCTTGGTCTCAGTTCTTCGGAAACCAAGGAGTTGATTCGGCAGAGCATAGACGCTTTATCAAAGGCCCAAAAGACGGTGATCGAAATGGCCTGCTACGAAGGTCTCTCGATGCAGGAGATTGCTGAACGAACTGGAGATTCATTCGTCAATGTTCGCCACCATTATTATAGGGGACTTCAGAAACTCCGCTCCTTCATCACCCGTGGCGACCGGAAATCGACCACGCCGGGAGGAAAGTGTGCCTGAGCATCCGCAGCAAGTCACTGAGCATGAGCAATATGAAGCGCTCTGCGCGCTTGCCGCTGGCGGCCTGCTGGAGGGCCCAGAGTTTGCTGATTTCCAGGCCCATCTAAAGCAATGCAGCGAATGCAGGTCCGACTACCGGGAGTTATCCGATCTCGTCACTGGCGAATTGCCGCATGGCCAGGGGACGGTTCGGCAGAAACTGGCGGCAATCACCGCGAAACCCTTGCCAGGATCGCGGCAGCGCTTCCTGCGGCGGGCACGAGCAGAAGGCGTGGCCTTTTCGCGCGAAGTTGAGACTCCTGCCCGGTCTCGTTCGTGGTACTTCCGTCCGTTCCCAGGGTTGGTGGGTGCGGCAGTGGTTGTTGCGGCTGTCGTCAGTTTTGCGGTTTACCATTTCCGCGTGGACCCCAACCCAGAACAATCGAACTCGGCCGCGTCGCGGCAGATCGCGGAGCTTCAACGGCAGAACGCTGAGCTCACGGCGAGCCTGTCTCAGGCAAACCAGTCGCTCGCGGCCCAGCAGACAAAGATCGAAAATCTGCGCACGGAGGTGGCCAACGCTGCCACAATGGCCAAGAATCTGCGACGCGACGGCGAGCAGGCGCAAGCAGAGGCCGAGCGGTCGTCCAGCCACGAGGCTGAATTAATGCAGGAATCACGCAATGAGGCGAATCTGCTCGCAGAAGCGAGAGAAGAGGCGGCCCGCAGCAGTCAATTGCACGTCGACAACGAAGTCTCATTGGTGGAGCAGCAAACGCGCATTAACGATCTCACCGACAAGTTGCGGATTGCCAGCGCCACCCTGGATATGGAACGGCAACTTGCGGCAACGGGTAAGGATGTTCGTGAGCTTCTGGCGGCCCGCGAGTTGCACGTGATTGACGTCCGCGACGACGGCCCGAACGGTAAGCCCAACGCGTTTGGACGCGTTTTCTTGACCGAAGGGAAGTCTCTCACTTTTTATGCCTTCGATTTGAATCAAGAGAGCGCAACCCAATCGAAGCAGGTTTTTCAAGTCTGGGCCGTGGCAGCCTCAGGAAAGAACGCGTCGCGCAGCTTGGGTTTTCTCCGCGCGGACGCCAAAGCACCAGGGCGCTGGGTGTTGAAGGTAGACCGTCCGGAGCTCGTGAGCCAGATTTCCGCCGTATTTGTCACGGCTGACCCCGGGAGCGGTGACAAGGAGCCTGGTACACAAAAGATGCTCTATGCTTTCCTTGGCGAGGCGAATCACCCATAGCGCAACCACGTGCCCGCCGTCTACTGTCAGCCTGCCTCTCTGCTGGGGCTCCGATGATCTCCTCACCTGAAAAACCGTCCCTAATCATGTGGACGGGTGCAAACGCTTGTGCGAGTTGCGGGCTAGGCCGTAAAATCGAAATCGTTGACAGGCCGTACGACCCGCGCTACGAAGGGCTGACACTCCATGACCTTCGTAGCCGTGCTGTTCGGAACCTCATCAATGCTCGTCAGGGAACGTGTAGCGATGCAGATCACAGGGCAAAAACGCGCTCTGTATTTGACCGCTATCACATCGTCTCGCCAGTCGATGTTACCAACGCAATGCAGGCCATCGAGTCTGCGAGTGTGGCAACGGACAAGAGTCTAGACGTTGAAAAGATTCCCCGCGTAGTGAAAGAACGGTGAAAAGTAAGTCAGGTGAGACTCGTAAGTCATTGACGGCGCTATCGTCTAGGGGTTAGGACGGAAGATTCTCAATCTTCAAACCCGGGTTCGATTCCCGGTAGCGCTACCAATAAGTCTAAGGAAGCCGACAAGCGGCTTCCCCTGCGAGATACACCTTAGAAAGACTTAACTAGCCTTCCGTCGCTGTTCATGCAGCTTCTGGTCAACCTCGGTTTCGTGGGCAATGGTGGCATTCCACTCGTCGACTTGCTTCTGGGCTGCCTCGCGGGCAATCCCGTATCTCTCTTGTATGGTTCCGATCAATTGATCCGTCTGGCCGTCGATTACGTTCAAGTCGTCATCCGTCAACTTTCCCCACCGTTCCTTGGCGGACCCTTTAATCTGTTTCCACTTGCCTTTCATTTGATCAGAGTTCATTTGTTATCTCCTAAGGTTTGGATTGCGATTTAGTTCCATTCAATTTCAATTGCAACCGTCGCTGCTCGCGGACTAATCAGTCCGTCGGAGCCCTAGATTGGCATCCGCCGGCTGCTCGGAAGCCCTCAACTCCCCTTTCCACTTCGGCATATTTCGGATAAATGCCAAACACCGCTGTATTTTTCCCCGACACAGTAGGTTTTTCCTCCCACGCAACCAACTTCGTCTCGGTCTCGTTTGCTTCGTCTCAGTAGAACGATAGGTGAGCGGTGGCAGCCTGCCCATCCCGTGGACGCCCTAATTCAATCGCCGAATGTCTGTAGAGTCATGGGCAGCAAAACGCTAAGGCAATTCGCTCCCGCGCTTTGCGGAACCTCTATTGCATCAATGCAGCACTGGCAAAGGCTGCGACCATCAACATCACAAAAGCCACGAGCAGTGCCACACCACCAGCCAGCAGCACGATTTCACTCAGCGCGTCCGCTTTCATCAGGTCATCTCTCTTTACCAGTGCACCTCTGCTCATACCGCCTCCTTATGCGATGCCAACCCGTCCTTAGACGCTAAGAAGCGGAGATTGTGCGGGCATGTACCTGCAATATGTTCTCGATGCACAGCATTCACCGTATGCGCAGTCCCCGCGGACTCGCGGTCAGTCATGCGTCGATCGGTTCCTGGGTTCGCACAAATGTTTCCTGCCCAGCGGAAGGTTCAATTCCGCACCGTCACCGGACTCATCCGCCTGCTAAGCTCTTTGCTGCATGCACCAGAAATATGATGTCATCGTTCTTGGAGCGGGCGCGGCCGGTCTGATGTGCGCCATCGAAGCGGGCAAGCGTGCCCGCCGTGTTCTGGTGCTTGAGCGCGCCAATCAGATCGGCAAGAAGATTCTCATCTCCGGCGGCGGTCGCTGCAATTTCACTAACCTGCACACCACCGCTGAAAACTTTATCTCGGCGAATCCACACTTCGCAAAATCCGCGCTCGCTCGCTATACGCCCGCCGATTTCACACGACTCGTCGAAAAGCATCGCATTCCTTACCACGAGAAAAAACTTGGCCAGTTGTTCTGCGACCGGGCAGCCAGCGATATCACAGCGATGCTTGAGCGCGAGTGTCGCGACGCCGGAGTCGAAATCCGTTGCGACATGAAGATAAGCGAAGTTCGTAGAGAGACGGAAGAAAATGGTGAATCAAACTACGGCTCGTTCGCCGTTGATGCCGGAGATCACAGCTTCCATGCACCGCGACTGGTGGTTGCCACCGGAGGTTTGTCCATCGCGAAGATCGGTGCTACATCTTTTGGTTACGATCTGGCGCAACAGTTCGGCCTGAACATTGTGCCGCCGCGCGTCGCCCTCGTCCCGCTTCTTTTCAACGAGGGCGATCGCAAGCGCTGGTCCGATCTGGCAGGCGTTTCGACCGAGGTCCTCGCTTCCACTCGCCACGCGCCGCCCAACGCGAAACCGGCCTTCCGCGAAAATATGCTTTTCACTCATCGCGGACTCAGCGGCCCGGCGATTCTCCAGATCTCGTCCTATTGGGATGGCCGGCAGCCGATTTATCTCGACCTTGCGCCCGGTCGCGATCTCGCCGCTCAGTTGCAAACGCGCGGCAATCGCGATCAGTCGAACTGGAAGTCGCTGCTCCGAGAGGTTCTGCCGCGCCGCTTTGCCGATCGCTGGCTCGAATCCTATTCATTAGCCGGTAATTCCGATCGCGCATTCGCTGAGGCCGAACATCAGCTCCATGCCTGGCAAGTGCAGCCCGAAGCGACCGAGGGCTACGGGAAGGCCGAAGTCACTGCGGGCGGAGTCGATACCAATGAACTTTCCGCCAAAACGATGGAATCAAAAAAAGTCCCCGGTCTTTTTTTCATCGGAGAAGTCGTCGACGTCACCGGCCAACTTGGCGGTTTCAACTTCCAATGGGCGTGGGCGTCAGGATTCTGCGCCGGACAGTCAATGTGATGATTTCTAGAAACGGGAAATTTAAGAACTCGACGCCAGCCACGATGCGCTCGGCGAAGTCCTCCTAAAATTCAGCGCCTTCCTCCATGAAAGGCATCCGGGCAATAATCTCCGTGGCCTTTTCCAGTTGCTTCAGGTCATCGTTCGTGAAGTCCGCGCCGGCAAGCGAGGCGTCGAGCCCCTTGCGTGAGATCTGGACAACGCCGATAACCTTTCCTTCCTGCACCACCGGCACCGACATGATCTTTTGAATTGGCATTTGTTCCTGGCCACTCTCTTCCTCGCCGCGGGTTTCAATCTTCACCGCTTCAAACAGACTCACATGCTTTACGCGCATGAAGCTATTCGAGAGCAGAGGAGCGCGAGTTGATGCCGTCCGAGCCGCTACCGCCGATCCCGTGAGCGGCAGCACGCCTGCCGATCGCAACTCAGGCGGAAAAATGAACCGCAGGCTGCCTTTTTCCAGACGCAGTAGGGCCACTTCGCTCCGCCGCACCCGCAGGCACTGCGCCAGCTTCATGCAAACCCGGTCTGAACTCGGAGATTCCGAAACCATGCTTTCCAACTCGCCCAGGCTGGCCTTGGCGGTTTTGGCTGCGGAACCTTGATTGCCCGTCGATGACATATGATTGCCACAATCCTTTACTCGTACATCCTGCGTGTACCGGCAACGATTCGACAAGTTACTGGAGTACTTTTGCCGCCTTCTCGCTATACCCATTTGTTGATGCCCAAAAGGGTGTCTTTTCTTGTACAAAGAAATCAATTCGCAGCACACTTCCACAGCCGTTCGCGTTATATTTAAGTACATATTCATCGCAAATAGTCGGAAGCGGCTATCGGTGTATTTACATGTCGCTCATTCATTACGTCAGACCATTCCTGGAATTAGGTTCCTGTAAGGAGTACTGTATGGCACGCAAAACAAATGGAAGCACTACCTCGACTCGCAGCAAGAAAGCCCAAATCCCCGTCCCACCCGCAACCGTTGAGGTTGCCGCGGAAGTCAGTACAGACGGACGCAAAAATGGGAAGACGGCAAATCTGGCTGCAGCTAATCGCGTCACCGCCAATATCGAAGAAGAGATCCGCCGCCGCGCTTACGAACTCTACTTGCAGCGCAGGGCAACTGCCAGCGGCGGCCAGAACGGCGACGAGAATCAGGATTGGCTGATTGCGGAGCGCGAGATTCTCTCGCGTCAGGGTAGTCAGGGGCAACACACGGCGTAGTTACCGTCGTGTCCGCCCTTCGGGAGTTCGCGCTCCCCGGTGGCTCTGTGCCGCGACGGCACATTGAGCTGAGTGCGAGCTGATGCATGGTTGTGCGCCCGCTTGACCCATAACCACCCACATCAAACGCCTCGTCGCTGATGGCTGATTGATTGCCGGCTGATGATTGCCGGGGTCTATTGCTGCACAGCCTGAACCAGCTTCGGACGCACCTGTTCTTGCTGAAGCGCAGACGCGTCCCATCCTCCGCCCAATGCCTTGACTAGGTACACGGAAGTGGTCATTTGCTGTCCAAGCAGCTGCGTGGCTAGGCGTTCGTTTGACAACAAAGTGGATTGTGCCGTGATCACGTCAAGATAAGTCGTCAGTCCGCCAACGTAACGGTCGTTGGCGATATCCAGTGCGCGGCGTGAATCGGAAACTGCCGCCTGCTGCGTTTTCGCCGCCTGATCAAGCATCTCCAGACCCGATAGCCCATCCTCTACCTGCTGAAATGCCTCCAGCACCGCTTCGCGGTAATTAGCCACCGATTCGTCATAGGTGGAGCGGCTGAGCGCCAGGTGGGCGCGATTGCTCCCGCCATTGAAGATCGGTTGCAACAAGTCGCCGCCAAGCGCCCAGAAAATGCTGGGAGCATTCGCCAGCGTGGTGATGTCGCGACTCTGCTGTCCGCCGCTGCCGGCTAAGGTGATGTGCGGATAAAACGCGGCCATGGCCAAACCCACCTGCGCGTTTTCGAATGCCATCTGCCGCTCGCTCGTTGCCACGTCGGGCCGCCGTTCCAGAATCTCAGAGGGAACTCCGGTCGGAATCACCGGCGGCGTCGGGTTAAACGGAGCCTCTGCGAGGCTGAACTCCGAAGCAGGCTTCCCCAGCAGCACCGCGATCGCATGTTCGTATTGTGCCCGCTGTTGCAGTACCAGAGAAAGCTGTGTCGCCGTCGAGTCCAGCAATGCGGCCTGTTGCGCAACCTCCAGTCCCGAAGCCACACCTCCCGTATGACGACGGTTGACCAGGTCCAATCCCTTCTGCTCGATATCGACCGACTGCCGCACCACCCCCGCTTCGCGGTCGCTTTCGCGCAGATTGAAATAATCGGCCGCCAGTTCTGCGGTCAGCACCAGCCGTACGTTTACCAGGTCCGCCGCGGTGCCTTGCAGAGAGGCGTTCGACGCTTCAAGATTGCGGCGTACGCTGCCAAACAAATCAACTTCGTAATTAACCGAAAACGGAACGGTAAAGACGTTCTGGGTGACGTCCGTGAGGGGAACCGTACTGCCCGAAAGCGGACGGTTTGCGCCAAGACGCTGGCGCTGGCCACTTGGGTCGGTGCTAAGCGTTGGGAAGTACGCCGAAGACGCAATTCGCGCCTGCGACCGGGCCTCCAGCAGGCGGTCTCGCGCCGCCGTCAGCGACTGGTTAGCCTGCAATAACTCCTGTTCCAGTTGGTCGAGTTCCGCGTCGCGAAATATCTGCCACCACTCGCCCTTGGGGATCGTATCCTTCGGAGCGGCCACCTGCCACGGTCCTACCCCCTTCCATGTATCGGGAACGGGAGCGGCCGGGCGCTTGTATTCCGGACCAACCGTGCAACCGACGGTAAAGATCGCGAGCAACGCCACCGCGACAAAACCGAAATTGATCGCCGAACCCAATCCCTTCACGAACGCGCATCTCCCTGGTTCGACTTGGCAACGTGCACCTGTTGTCCTTCCTCGATCGAGTCCGAGGGATTAATGACGATCCGATCGCTGGCATCGATGCCTCCAACAATTTCCAGCGTGGCGCCAAAGTCACGCCCGATAGTGATCGGACGCAGATGCACGATGCCATCCTTGTCGACCACCGCAACTTGTGGGCCCTGGGCCCGGAACAGCATCGCGTTCACCGGAATGGTAATTCTCGTCACCGAGGTGCCGGTGGCAAAGTGCACTTGACCGAATGAACCCGGCAAAAGCTTGCCATCCTTGTTTGGAACATCCACTTCTGTATTCAGAGTTCGCGTCGCTGGGTCGATCGCGTCGGCGGTGCGAACCACCGTCCCCATGAATTTCTGCCCGGGAAATTCCTGCAACGTGACCACCGCCTTCACTCCCACTTTCATCGACGGCGCGTACGCCTGCGGAACACTCACGTAAACGCGCAGCGGATCGACGCGCGCGATATCGAACAGCTCTTTGCCCGCCGCTTGCGCACCCGAATTGATCAACGCTCCCGGATCGACATTGCGCCGCGTAATCACGCCCGAGAAAGGCGCATAGACGTTCTTGAAAGATTCGAGTTGCTCCAGGCGTCGTACATTCGCGTCCGCCGCCGCCATGTTGGCAATCGCCTGCTGGTAGCCGCTAGTTTGCTGGTCGGCTTCCTGCTGCGAAACCGAATCCGTCTTGCGTAGATTCGCCCAGCGGTCGGCCGAGATCTTCGCCAACGTCAGCGCCGCCTTGATCTGTTCACGGTTGGCTCGAGCCTGCGACAGCTCCTGGTCAACTTCCGGAGTGTCAATCGACGCCAGCAGCTCTCCTTGCTTGACCTTGCTCCCTATGTCCCTGTACCAGCGCAAAAGGTAACCGTTGGTTCGGGCAAAGATCGGTGACTCGATATATGCCTGTAAATTTCCCGGCAACACCAGTTCCGTGTTTCCCGGCTCGGTTTGAGGCTGCACCACCGCCACCGTCGGAATCGCAAACTGTTCGGTTTCCTTCGCCAGCGCGTCCGACTCGCCCTTGCGATTGATAAACGTAACCACCCCTGCCGTGATCAGAACCAACAGCACGGCCCCAACCAGCGTCTTCCCCCGGCCCGGTGGCGCTGCGCCCCGATCAGGCGGGCGTTCGATCTCCGGATGCACGGGATGCTTCTCGTTCGGTTGCGTCGTAACGGGTGGCGTTTGTACTGACATAGATGAAGATCTCCAACTGCCTCCGGCTATTTCTCTTTACTTTGCTTTCTCTTACTGATTCTCCCGCCGCAACCGCGCCTCGCGGTGGCCATGAATAATCGTGAACACGCTGGGGACGAAGAATAAGGTCGCGACCGTCGCAAAAAGCAGACCGCCGATGACGGCGCGGCCCAACGGCGCGTTCTGCTCGCCGCCTTCTCCAAAACCTAACGCCATCGGCACCATGCCGATGATCATGGCAAGCGCCGTCATAATGACCGGCCGCATCCGCGTGTAGCCCGCTTCCAGCGCCGCTTGTAGCGCGGGAACACCCGCGTCCATACGGTCGCGAGAAAACGAAACCAGCAGAATCGAATTCGCTGTCGCCACTCCCATGCACATGACCGCGCCCGTCAACGAGGGAACGCTCAGCGTCGTGCGCGTAATCAGAAGGAACCAGCAGATTCCCGCGAGCGCCCCAGGCAACGCAGTAATAATGATAAAGGGATCGAGCCACGACTGAAAGTTCACCACAATCAATAAGTAGATCAGTACGATCGCGCCCAGCAGGCCAACCCCCAGCCCGAAGAATGAAGACTTCATCGTCTCCACCTGTCCACGAACCACGATTTGCGTTCCTCGCGGCAGGTGATCCTCGAGCGGCTTTAGCGTCTTCGTGATGTCTGACGCCACTCCTCCCAGATCACGTCCCTGCGTGCTCGCGTAAACATCAATCACGGGCTGCACGTTGTAATGGTTGACCACGGCAGGCCGCGCCACCGGCTCGAGTTGCGCCAGATTCCCCAGCACCTGCGGAGCCGCGTTCATGTTCGTCACCGGCGTGTTCATCAGATCCTGAATCGACGTCATCCGGTACTGTGGCGATTGAATTGCGATCGGATACGTGACTCCGTTCTTCGGATTCAGCCAGAAGTTGGGAGTGGTCTGAAAGCTTCCGCTCAGGCTGATCAGCACGCTCTGCGCCACATTTTCCGCCGTCAGTCCCACTTGATTGATGCGCGTGCGGTCCATATCCAGGAATAGAGTGGGCAACGTCATCATCTGTTGCACGTGCACGTCGGCCGTGCCGGGAATCAGCCGCAACCGGTTCGCGATCCTTTGCCCGATCTCGTAATTCCCCTGCATATCGGCGCCGATGATCTGTATGTCGACCGGGGCGGGCAATCCAAAGTTAAGAATCTGCGAGACGATGTCTGCCGGCTGAAAAAAGAACTCCACGCCCGGAAACCGTACCGGAAGTATGCGGCGTAATCGCCGCACGTACTGCGCCGTCGGATGATGATGTTCCGGATCCAGTGCAATCAGGATCTCCGCATCGCTCGTCCCGATTACTCCCGAACTGCTGTACGAGAGATTAATGCTCGAGTAGGGAAGCCCGATGTTGTCGAGCACCGTCTGTAGTTCTTCCTTCGGAATCTCGCTGCGCAGCACTCTCTCTACTTCATCGCACAACCGAGCCGTCTCTTCCACACGCAGCCCCGGACGCGCGCGGAAGTGTAGCCGAATCAGACCCGCGTCCACTTGCGGAAAGAAGTCCTCGCCGAGAAAGAACACCAGGCCGAGCGACAGGACGCAAAAAGCCACAAACCCTACGACAAACATTTTGCGGTGTTCCAGGGTGGTTTCCAGAAGTTGCTGATAGCTGCCGCGGAACCCTTCAAACCAGCGCTCGAATCTACGTTGGTATCGCGCAAGAAAGTTAGTGGGCTCGGCGGCGCGGTGTTCGTGCCCGCGCATGATGAACATCACCATGGTAGGAATCAGTGTTCGCGACAGCAGATACGACGCCAGCATCGCGAATGACACCGCTTCCGCCAGCGGAACAAAAAGATACTTCGCGACTCCCGTCAGAAAGAACATCGGCACGAACACGATGCAGATGCAGAGCGTGGACACGAAAGCCGGTACGGCGACTTGTTGCGCGCCGTCCAGAATCGCCTGCTTCATCTCCTTGCCCATGGCTAGATTGCGTTCGATGTTTTCGATCTCGACCGTTGCATCGTCCACTAGGATGCCCACCGCCAGTGCCAGCCCCCCCAGCGTCATGATGTTGATCGTCTGCCCCAGCGCGCTCAGCAGAATCACCGACACAAATATGGACAGTGGAATCGAGACCGCGATGATCAGCGTCGGCCGCCAGTCGCCCAAAAAAAGCAGGATCATCGCCGCCGTAAGCAGAGCGGCCGTCAGACCTTCATGCAGCACTCCCTGAATCGCCGCGCGCACGAACAGCGACTGATCAAACAGAGCCTTGATGGTCAGTTCCGGCGGCAGACTCTTGGCCGCCAGTGGTACCAGAGCCTTGATGGCGTTAACCACCGTCAGCGTCGATGCGCCGCCCAGTTTGTACATCGACATCAGGACGCCGCGTGAACCATCTTGCCGCACAATATTCGTCTGCGGCACGAAACCGTCGCGCACGTGCGCCACATCGCGCAGATAAAGCGTCGACGAGTTCGTTGTCTTCACCGGCAGATTGTTCAGCTCGGCCACGGTTTGCGGAGAGCCGTTCATTTCAACGTTGTATTCGGTCGGCCCGATCTTCGTCGTCCCTGCCGGCAGAATCAGATTCTGAGCCGATACCGCATTGACAATATCCGCGGGCGACAAACCGTAGGCCTGCAGCTTGACGGGATCAAGGTCCACCTGGATCTGCCGTGGCTTGCCCCCGTAAGGATAAGGAGTCGCCGCGCCCTGCACCGTGGTCAGCTGCGTCCGCAGGAAATTGTTCCCCAGGTCGAACAGCTGCGACTCCGGAAGCGTCTTGCTGCTCAATCCCAGTTGCACCACCGGCGTCGTTGAGGCCGTGTACGTGATGACCAGCGGCGGAACCGTTCCCGGCGGCAACCCGCGTAGCACCGTCTGACACATCGCCGTCACTTGCGTCATCGCCATCGAAAGATCAACGCCCGGCCGGAAGAAGATCTTAATCACCGCTTTTCCCGGCACTGACAACGACTCCTGATGCTCGATGTCGTTGACCGTGACCGTGAACCCGCGCTCCGAATTGCTCACAATCCGGTTCGCCATCTCGCTCGGCGACATCCCGTCGAAACTCCACACCACGCTGATGACGGGAATATTGATCTCAGGAAAAATATCGACTGGCGTACGCAGGATGGTAATCGGAGTCAGGATGATGATGAGCAGGGCCATCACCACAAACGTATAAGGACGGCGAAGAGCTAATGCGACAATCCACATAAGACCGGCAAACCGCTAACTGAACTTTTGCAACTGGATGCTGCGGGAAACTGATACTGCCGAAGCCGCGAACCCCACTCCGGTCCGTGAACTTAAAGATTCAAAACAGTACGTTTCGGATTTAAATTATATTAGACTTTAGCGATGGCTCAAAATCACATCCCAAGCGCCGGCGCTCGAAACGGAAGTAACGGCGCCAACGGGTCCGCCGCTAAACGCTCGCCCGGACGCCCGCGCAGCGAAGAGTCGCGCCAGTCCATCCTGCGCAGCACCTTGAAGCTGCTCAAGCAAGAAGGTGGATTAGCCGAGCTGAGCATCGAGGCCATCGCTGCCGACGCCAATGTCGGCAAAACTACTGTCTACCGCTGGTGGCCGACCAAGGCCGCCCTCGTCATCGACGCCTTCGCCGCCAGCGCCGATGACGAACTCCGCTTCCCCAACACTGGCTCGCTGCAGAAAGACATGAGTCTTCAGATGAAGCGCTTGATTCAGATCTTCCGCTCCCAGCGCGGCAAGGTTGTAGCGGCGCTGCTCGCCGGCGGTCAGTCCGACCCTGAATTGCTGGAAACGTTTCGCGAGAGATTCCTGTGGCCGAAACGCCGACAAGCCTATCAAACCCTCCAGCGCGGCATCGACCGAGGCGAACTGCCCGCCGACAGCGATCTCGATCTCATCCTCGACTCCCTCTACGGCCCCATCTACATGCGTTTCCTGATCCGCCACGACAAACTCGACGAAACCTTCGCCGACGAGGTTTGCGAGTTGGTGCTGCAAGGCCGGCAACAACGGGTGCGCTGAGCGAATCCTGAGCCGACGATCCTACTACTGAGCATCACCAAGACCTTCTATTGGATACGAAATGACGACACCATCTGTATCCTCCGCCCCGTTTTCTCTCAGAGCCAGTTATTGAACGTGCTTTTGCTGATCATCACGGAATCGGCTTTGCTTCTGGGTTATACTGCGTCGTCCGTAGGATGGGGAATTTACGAGACGGCCCGCTATTTTTCCGAGCATGGCTTCTGGAACTTGCAGACGAGGTCTAGGTCTGTGACCGCATAATCTGGTTTCTTCTGTAACCGAACTTCAAGCGTGCCTTTTTGCGGGTAAAGCGCCAGTCGATGGTGACCCGATTACGATTCATTCTCCGACCCCAGGCCCTGGCTTCCCGCTGCAGATCGCCCAGCGATGGGATTCTTCGCCGTCCTAGGCACTGCCGGGAGAACAGGCTGATTTCGATTTCCGCCTGATTCAGCCAGCTTCCGTGCTTCGGTGTGTAGTGGACCCGGAACCGGTCCCACAGCCAGCCTCCCGCCTTCTCGCCGTACCGCTCCACCACAGCCTTGCGGGTGTGCGAACTCAGATTGTCCATGACCAGATGAATGGTGTCGGCGGCCGGATAATGTTCCGCGATCTCCAGCAGATAATCGGCAAACTCGGGCGAGGAACGGTCCGGAGTCACCCGCGGATAATGCCGTCCCGCCTTAGGCTCCACTCCGCAAAATGCGTTGGCCGTGCCGCGGCGTTCGTACTCGCAGTCGCGCCGCAGAACTTGTCCCGGATGCATCGGCCTGGAGGGGCGGAGATCGGCATGCAGGACCACCGGCTTTTCATCGATACACACCACCGGTTCCGCCTCCGAGAGCGGCTTCTCATACAAGGCCAGCACGTCTTCCATGCGCCCGAGATACTCCGGGTCCAGTTCCGCCACGCACCACATTTTTTTCCCGCCACGGCTTCAGGTCATGGCTCTGGAGCAGGATGCGGATCGTTTCCCGGCCCACCCGCCGTGCCAACTTCCGCTTCACCGCTTCCTGGGCGATGAGTCGCACACTCCACCGCGCCCTGCCTTCCGGCGGCGGGCCGCACACCAGGGCGATGATGCGCTGACTCTGGCCCGCGTCCAGCACTCGTTGCTGGCCCGGACGCGGCTTTTCGTACAAGGCCGACTCCAGCCCTTCCTCCTCGTAGCGCCGGGCAATGGCCCGCACCGTCTTGGAGGCTACACCCACATGGCGGGCTACCTGCCCGGCCGTCTGCCCCTGGCCGAGTTCCCGCAGGATCACGGCCCGCCGCAACACCCGCGCCGATTCCCACCCCTTGTTCAACATCCCGGCGATCTGCTTACGATCCTTCTTGGTTAGCTGGACATGCACCCGATGGTAGGCTCGCATGCCTGCACTATGCCGCTCTTCTGCTCTTTCCATGAGTATCTACAGATATACATCTCCATACGGTCATAGACCTAGGCACCGGAACCACTGCGGCGCTCCTGCTGATAACTTTCTTGCTCCTGCTAATAACCTCTCTTTCTGCGAAAGTGTCTGCGCAGGAGACGATTCTCCATTCTTTTGCAAACACACCGGACGGCGAGTATCCGGGTGCCGGTTTATTGATGGATGCCAAAGGCAATCTCTATGGGACAACTGAGGGAGGCGGCGCTCTTCAAGGCGGAACGGTGTTCGTGTTGGATACGTCAGGTACGGAGACGATTCTCTACAACTTTCCGAGTAATCCCGAAAACAATGCGATGTCTATGGGGGCACTGGTAATCGACGCGCAGGGCAATCTCTGCGGCTCGACCTGGGAAGGAGGCAGTGCCAGCGGTGGAACCGTGTTCAAGCTTGCCCCAGATGGCCAGGAAACCGACTTGCACCTTTTTACCGGGGAAGGTGGAGACGGGTTTTTATCCAAGGCAGGGGTAGTCGTCGACAAGAAAGGCAACCTCTACGGGACGACTATTCGAGGAGGCGCCTCCGGTAGCCAGCTATCGGGGTATGGGACAGTGTATAAGATCGACGCATCCGGGAAGGAAACGGTGCTTTACAGCTTCACCGGAAAGACGGACGGCGGATATCCATACGCGAGCCTGGCCCTCGATACGAAGGGAAATCTGTATGGCACAACATACGAAGGTGGAGATCTTTCCTGTCAGCCACCGTATGGTTGTGGAACTGTGTTCAGGGTAGACCCGGCGGGGAATGAGAATGTGCTTTACAGTTTTACGGGTGCGTACCCGGACTATGGAGCAAGTCCAGTTGGGGGTTTGGTTCGAGACAAGTCGGGCAACCTCTACGGAACTACCTCATACGGCGGCACCGCGTCGTACCACGGCAATGTGTTTAAGTTGAGTCCAACTGGCACGATCACGAACCTTTATAGCTTTACTGGGAGCAACGGGGATGGTGACTGGCCAACCTCCAATCTCACGCTCGACGACCAGGGCAACTTATATGGCGCAACGAACTATGGTGGGTCGCCTGAGTGCTATTTGGGATGCGGAGTAATATTCAAAGTGAGTCCAGCTGGAACAGAAAGCATCCTCTTTACCTTCACGGGGAGTGACACCGGGTTCGAGCCTTCCCAACTAATTCGGCACAGTGGCCACCTGTATGGCGCCACCACCGGCGGTGGCACGTTCAACGTTGGAACCATATTCAAAATAAAATAAATCAGATCTAACCTCGCCGGGATCCGTGGAAGAGTTTCATCAGGTTCTTCGAAGTTCGTCCCATTCTGTTGGTTGAGGCGTTTTATTTCTGCGGCTCACGTCCCGGCTCGCGAATGGCCAACTTCGCAGCCGCAGGGGATACGCACCCGGAAACAATTTCTTACCCTATCCCCTATGCCCCGCCCCTAACTCATTTGCCCGGCGATACTTACCGTTCGACCGCAAAATCCATCCATTCCCTGCGCGCCCTTGCGCGAATTGCCATTCTCCGTTTAATATTGAATTGCGACCTAAACAGTCGGAATTCTGTCCGACCATATAGGTCGCCTTTTGCCCATGCTGAAACTGACCAAAAAAGCCGATTACGGTCTCATGGCCATGAAGCACCTGGCCGAGCACGCCGATCGTGGCGCCTGCAGCGCAAAGGATGTCGCCGAGGCTTACGGCATTCCGCAGGAAGCGTTGGCGAAGATCCTGCAACGCCTTGCCAAGGTCGGCTTGGTGCGGTCCCAACATGGCATGAACGGCGGCTACACGCTGACCCGCGATCCGCGAATGATTTCAGCCTTTGAAGTGATCAAGGCCATCGACGGCCCGCTGTTCATCACTTCGTGCGTTACCGTCCGCGGCGAATGCGGACAGAGTGATCGCTGCACGATTCGCGAGCCACTGCGCAAAGTGAATGAAAGCATCGAGCAGGTTCTGAAAAACATCAAGATCTCTCAGATGAAAGAAGAGCAGGAAGTCCTCGATGTAACCGGCGCTCACGCGAAGAAGCCTGAGATCACGAAGCCGGCGGAGTTGATAACGATTTCGTAGACCAGAGTTGTATCAGAGCATCTTTAGCGATGCCGCGAGCGGCAAGAATAATAGCCCTTCAGGGGCTGGGTAGGAGAAAGGCAATCATGAGCACCAACGGCAACAAGGCGACCCAAAACGATCACGAGCAGCACGTGGCTCCCAGCGGAATCAAGCTCCCCATCTACATGGACAACCATGCGACCACGCCCATGGATCCGCGCGTCCTCGAAGAAATGCTGCCCTATTTCATGGAGAAGTTTGGCAACGCCGCCAGCCGCAATCACCCGTTTGGATGGGCTGCGGAAGAAGCGGTCGAGTTGTCGCGCGAACGCATCGCCAAGCTGATCGGCGCCAGTCCGAAAGAGATCATCTTTACCTCGGGTGCGACCGAAAGCGATAACCTCGCCATCAAAGGCGTCGCCGAAATGTACCGCGAGAAGGGCAACCACATCATCACCGAGGTCACCGAACACAAAGCCGTGCTCGACACTTGTAAGCATCTGGAGAAACTCGGTTTCCGTGTGACCTATCTGCCCGTGCAGAAGGATGGGCTGATCGACCTCGACGACCTGAAGCGCGCCATGGACGATAAGACGATTCTGGTCACCATCATGGCGGCCAACAACGAAATCGGGATACTGCAGCCGATCGCGGAAATCGGCAAGCTCTGCCACGAGCGTGGCGTGGTCTTCCACACCGACGCGGTGCAGGCGATTGGCAAGGTTCCGATCGATGTGAACAAAATGAATATCGATGTCGCATCGATCACCGCACACAAACTCTATGGACCGAAGGGCGCGGGCGCTCTTTATGTCCGTCGCAAGAATCCACGCGTGCAGTTGGTGCCGCTCATCGACGGCGGCGGCCACGAGCGCGGCATGCGCTCCGGGACGCTGAACGTTCCCGGCATCGCCGGCCTTGGCAAAGCCTGTGCCCTCGCGCAGGAAGAGATGCCGCAGGAGTCATGCAAGCTGGCCGGCCTGCGCAATCGTCTCAAAGACAGCATCATGAGCCGTCTCGACGAGGTCTATATCAACGGCTCGATGGAGCATCGTCTGCCCGGCAACCTCAACATCAGCTTTGCCTACGTGGAAGGCGAGTCGCTCCTGATGGGCATCAACGATATTGCGGTTTCCAGCGGTTCGGCGTGCACCTCCGCGACGCTTGAGCCATCTTATGTATTGAAGGCGCTCGGCACCGGCGACGATCTGGCGCACAGCTCGATCCGTTTTGGTATCGGACGTTTCAACACCGAAGCCGAAATCGATTACGTGGCCGATCGCGTGGTCGAAACGGTACTGCGTCTGCGCGAACTGTCGCCGCTCTATGAGATGGCGAAAGAAGGCGTGGACTTGAAAAACGTGAAGTGGGCTGCCGAAGCGCACTAGGTGTAGCGCCGGCGTCCTCGCAGGCGAAGAAGTCCGCTGCTTGGACGGCAACAGTTGATACATGAAACAAGGGGTTTTTAAAAAGATTAAGAAGGGGTGAAAGATGTCATACAGCGACAAGGTAATCGACCACTACAACAATCCACGCAATGTCGGCTCCATGGACAAAAAGAGCACCGATGTTGGCACTGGTCTGGTCGGCGCACCCGAGTGCGGCGACGTGATGAAGCTGCAGATCAAGGTGAATCCGCAGACCAACATCATCGAAGACGCCAAGTTCAAAACCTTCGGCTGCGGCTCGGCGATTGCCTCGTCTTCGCTGGCGACCGAATGGGTCAAGGGCAAGACCATCGACGAAGCTCTTTCGATCAAGAACACCGAGATCGTGAAGGAACTGGCGTTGCCGCCCGTGAAGATTCACTGCTCCGTCTTGGCGGAAGATGCAATCCGCGCCGCCATCGGCGACTGGAAGAAGAAGCAGGAATCCGCGAAGCCGGTGGAAGTCCAGGCCGCACAGTAACGTCAACCGGTCGAACGTTGCCCTATGGCGTTGCCCCATTATGAAGCGTCGCCTTGGGATGAAGCGTTGCCCTGTTATGAATTGTCATCCCCAGCGAAGCGAGGGGTCTGTATTTACGAATTGTCATCCCGAGCAAAGCGAGGGATCTGCATTTTGCAGCGAGCTTATGATCCCTGGTTTCGCGAGAGATGACAAAGACTGAACGCAATCATGGATCAAGCCGTTAAGGACGAAGCCGTTAAACCTGAAGCCGTTAAGCCTGCTGCCCCCGCCAAAGGCATCCAGGTGACCGAAAACGCGCTCAAGAAGATTCGCTCCGCCATGGTGAAAGAAAATGTTTCGCCCGAGCAGGGCGGCCTTCGCTTAGGCGTGCAGGGCGGAGGCTGTTCGGGCCTGAGCTACAACATACGGTTCGATACGCAACCGCGCGAGCGTGACCGCGTCTTTCAGTTTGATGACGTCCGCGTTTTCGTCGACCCGAAGTCTTTCATCTATCTGCACGGGATGATGCTCGATTACCAGGAGACGCTGATGCATCAGGGCTTTGTGTTCGTTAATCCGAACTCCACCAAGTCCTGCGGCTGCGGCAGTTCTTTCTCGTAAGAGAAGATTGTGTGAGAGAAGATTGTCTGGTGACGCGGCTCTGGCCCGTCTGGACGGACCAATGGCCCGTCACACAAACAGGAAGTCGATGGGCGAGCCGGCGCTCGCCCTAAATTTTGTTATGGCAAATGCAGAATCCAAATCGTCAGGATCAATGATCATTCCCGGCCAATCGCCGCGAGAAGCAACCCCCAGTTGCTGGTCGTGCGGCACCATGCGCGCCGTTCATTTTTGCAGCTCGTGCGGCAAGGTGCAGCCGCCCGTTCCCGTGGACTATTTCACCTTCTTCGGATTTCCGCGCAAGCTCAATCTCGACTCTGCTCAACTGGAAAAAGAGTTTTACGCGCTCAGCCGTCGCCTGCATCCTGACCTGTTTGCGCAAGCGAATCCCGAAGAACGCGCCTTTAGCCTCGAACAAAGTTCCATGCTCAACGATGCCTACCGCACTCTGAAAGATCCGATCAAGCGCACCGAGTATTTGTTGCGTCTCGAAGGCATTGAACTCGAAGAGCAATCGAAACAAGCCACCGAGAAAGCCCGCGTCACCGGAGAATTGAAAAAACAGGTTGTCCCTCCCGATCTTTTGGAGGAAGTTTTCGAACTCAACATGCACCTCGAAGAACTGCGCGCTCAGAAAAAGTTGGGCGAGGACGATCCCGCGCTGCTCGAAGAAATCGGCAAAGCCAAGCTTTCGCTCGAAGAAAAACACGACGCTCTCTTGAACGAGCTGAAGTCTGAATGGAACAAGTGGGACAAAACTGTTGCCGCCGCAGGCAACGACGACGACACCGATCAGCGAAAGATTCTCGACAAAATGCTCGATATCCTGAACCGCCGAAATTATATTCGCAACCTGTTGCGCGACGTGAATGAGGCAATGGAAGACTAGATTAGAGGTTAGAGGGCAAATTGCAGTGAAAACTAATTCCGCTGACGGTTCTCGCCTCTTGCAATCTGACCGCTGACCTCGGCGACTGAAAACATGGCAACTGACTACATCGTCGGCATCGATCTCGGTACCACGAACTCTCTCGTGGCATACATGCAAGGGGATTCCCCTGTCGTCATCCCCGGCGAAGACGGCCTCAACCTCGTACCCTCCGTGGTCGCTCTCGACGAGAATAATCAGATCATCGTCGGCAACGCCGCCCGCAAATATCTGATTGAAACTCCCGAGCGCGCCGTCTATTCGATCAAGCGCCTGATGGGCCGCGGCCTTGAAGATATACAGGAAGAACTGAAATTATTTCCATTCCAGCTCGCTGACGATCTCCACGAAGGCGAAGTGCTGCGCATCAGGATTGGCCAGCGCACCTACACTCCTCCCGAGATTTCAGGGCTCATTCTGCGCCAACTCAAGCGCAATGCCGAGCGTTTTTTCGGAGCGCCCGTAACCCAGGCCGTCATCACCGTCCCCGCCTACTTCAACGACGCCCAGCGCCAGGCCACAAAAGATGCCGGCCGCATTGCCGGACTGAACGTTTTGCGCCTCGTCAACGAACCAACCGCCGCCTCGCTTGCCTACGGTCTCGACAAGAAAAAGAACGGCATCATCGTTGTCTACGATCTCGGCGGCGGCACCTTCGATATTTCCATTCTTAAGCTGCACGACGGAATCTTCGAGGTCGTTGCCACCAACGGCGACACCCATCTTGGCGGAGACGACATCGACAACCTCCTGATCTCCATCGCGCTCGACGATATTCGCGGCGATCTCGGCGTCGATTTGAGAAAAAACGGCGAAGCCGTCGCCCGCATCCGCAAAGCCGTAATCGAAGCCAAGATCGCTCTCTCGTCGCAGCCCGCCGCAAATCTCGAAGTTGACCTGCCCGGCGGAAAGAAGTATCAGCGCGAGATCACGCTCGCCCTCTTTGAGCAGATGATTCAGCCCATCGTCGACCGCACCGTCGGCCCCTGCAAGCAGGCGCTCAAAGATGCTGGACTCAAGCCCGAACAGATTGACGAGGTCGTCCTCGTCGGCGGTTCCACGCGCATTCCCAAAGTTCGCCGCTTGGTGCAGGATCTCTTCGGACGCGTGCCGCACACCGATTTGAATCCTGACGAAGTCGTTGCGCTCGGCGCGGCCGTGCAGGCCAATATTCTCGGCGGTGGTTCTGAGATCACCAAAGAGATGCTCCTCCTCGACGTGACCCCGCTCTCTTTGGGAATCGAAGTAGCCGGCGGCGTTACCGACAAGATTATCCTGCGCAACTCCACCGTCCCCGCCTCGGCAACGCAGTATTACACGACGCAGGTCGACGGTCAGACCAACGTCGCCATTCACGTGCTCCAGGGTGAACGCGAATTGGCGCGCGATTGCCGCTCGCTGGCGCGCTTCGATCTGAAGGGTGTTCCACCCATGCCCGCGGGCATGCCGCGCATCGAAGTCAAGTTTTTGATCGACGCCAACGGCATTCTGCGCGTCTCGGCGCGCGAGCAGCGCAGCGGAAAAGAAGCGGAAATCGACGTCCAGCCCAGCTATGGCCTCACCGATGAGCAGGTCGAAAGCATGCTGCTCGAATCGTTCGACTACGCGGAAGAAGATTTCCGCCAGCGCCAGGTGATCGAAGCGCGCCGCGAAGCCGACACGATCCTGAACGCGCTGGCCAAAGGAAAAAAGAGTCCGGCATGGGAAGAACTCGCGAGCGCAGAACGTGGCCGCATCGACAGGCTCGAGAAAGCGCTGCTCGCGGTAAAAGATGCTGACGACCATCATGCTATCCGCGCGGCAATTGACGAGTTGAACTCCGCCACCATGCACTTAGCCGAATTGATGATGGACTCAGCCGTCTCCACCGCTCTCAAAGGCAAAGCGATGGATGAAGCCGACACCGATCTCGGCGAAGGCCCTCAGGCCGGCCATCCGGTGGCGAAAGCAGATTTTGAATAAAAACACTTTGCAGAGGATTTATGTCTGAAGAAAAAACGCAGGGAACCGGGGCCACCACCATGGATGCTCCCCCAAATGAAAATAACGAAAACACGGTCGAAGTCACTTTCCTTCCTGAAGGCAAGACGGTGACCTTCGAGCACGGCAAGCTGCCATACAAAGACCACGGCAAAGAAGAGTCGCTGCTTGACGTGGCGCTGAACTTTGGCGTCCACCTCGATCATGCCTGCGGCGGAAACTGCGCCTGCACCACCTGCCACATCTGGGTGAAAGAAGGCGCCGACCTGGTTTCCGAAATGGAAGACGACGAGGCCGACAAACTCGACATGGCTGCCGATCTTCAGCTAAACTCACGCCTCGGGTGCCAGACCGTAATTAAGAAGCCCGGCAAGCTGGTCGTCGAAATCCCGGCCTGGAACCGCAACTACGTTTCAGAAGAGCACTGATCCTGAAACTTGGCCCCTTGGAGCTCATTCATGCCAAAAGAACTCACCTGGAGCGATGCCGAAGACATCGGCATTCTGCTCTCTGAAACCCATCCTGACCTCGACCCGCTGGCCGTTCGTTTTACCGACCTGCACAAATACGTGACTGCGCTACCCGCCTTCAAAGACGATCCGGCCAAGTCGAACGAAGCCAAGCTCGAAGCAATTCAGATGGCATGGCACGCCGAGGTTCTCGACCGTACGCAGGGCTGATCGCCGATCTCGATCGCCCTCATCACTGCGCCATCGCCTGCCCTTCCATCTCCCGATAAGCTTTTTGCAGCACAAAGAACGCCTGCTTCCGCTGCCCCATGTTTGAGAACAGTCCCTTCCGGTTGTAGTAGTCCTGAATTCCCGGCAGCGGCCTTCGCGCCGAGCGAAAATCCATCAGCACCCACGGAGAAAGCCCCGCCAAATGTGGAATGTTCTTCACCATACTCAGTTGATGGACAAACAAGCTCGCCTGGTATTCTTCCGTCCAGCGCGTATCAACGTCGCCGTGGCGCCCATACAACGCGCCGCCTCCGAATTCGCTGATGATCAGCGGCTTATCATAAACACTCGTCCAGGTCTGGCGGTCGGCGTCTTCAACTCGCCCAACATACCATCCGTAGTATTCGTTCAATCCCAGCACATCAAGAAACTCGCCCACCGGATCTCTAAGAATGTGGCGATCCGGCCCATCGTTCTCCGCGGTGTTTAATGCCGAAGTAATCAGACGCGCCCCATCAAGTTGGCGCGCATCTTCCGCCAAAGTTTTCAGGAAAACAAGCCGGTCCGGTCCCATCGGAGTCTCGTTCGAGAGCGACCACAAAATCACCGCGGCCCGATTGTGATCGCGCGCTATCATCTCCCGCAGTTGCGACTGCGCGCTGGCAAGTGCAATCGGACTTTTCCAGTCAATATCCCAATAAACCGGAATTTCCGACCACACCAGCAATCCCAGCCGGTCGGCAAGCCGAATTTCATTTTCGCTGTGCGGATAATGCGCCAGCCGTACGAAGTTGCAGTCTAATTCCTTGGCCCACCCCAGCAGTGTCTTCGCATCATCCTCGGTATAAGCTCGCCCACCGCGAATTGGAGCCTCCTCGTGCAAGGCAATGCCGCGCAGAAAAATCGGCTCTCCGTTCAGCAGAATTTGCGAGCCCCGAGTTTCGATGGTCCGAAATCCGATCGCGTCCTGAACCGCGTCGTCGCCCGCCGAAATCTTCACGTCATACAACTTCGGACTTTTCGGCGACCACAACTGCAGCTTTGCGGAAACGTGCAAACCCGCCCGCCCCTCCCCGTCCGTAGTCGCGGACGTCTTGATCCCCGCCTCGGGAATTTCTACCAACACGCGCTGCTGCGCCGCATGATCTCCGTCCAGTTGCACCCACCCGTCGATCTGGTCGCGTGATCCTTTAGCAAGCTGAACCCAGTAATCGCGTACAAAAGTCTCCGGCGTTTCGATCAGCTTTACGTCACGCGTAATGCCGCCATAATTCCACCAGTCCGTGCGCAAAGCCGGAATCCCATCCTCGCGGCGCTGGTTGTTCACTTCGACCACGATGAAATTCTCGCCGTCGCGCAGCAACCGTGTAACCTCAAAGTCGAAAGGAGTGAAGCCGCCTTCGTGTTCGCCGAGCGCCTCGCCATTCACATAAACGCGCGCGTGTTGGCTCACCGCGCCAAAATATACGAACACCCGCGTGTGCGGATGTTTCGTATAAGAAAACGTCGTCTCGTACCAGACCGGGCCCTCGTAGAAAAACAGCTTGTCTTTCTGCGAATTCCAGTCGCCCGGAACATTCAGCGTTTCCGACGCCGCAAAATCATATTCGACGAGATCGCTCTTGTCTTTCGGCTTGCGATTAAGGTAGTACTTCGCGCCCAGACCCGACTCCAACGGGTCGACAATCACATGCCAGGCTCCATCCAGACTCGTTGTCTTGCGCCCCGGAACGTCGTTAATCAGCGCTGAAGGCTGGGTTTGGGCTTGAATCGACGCGGCGAACAGAACGATCAACAGTAGACGATGCATAGGTATTTATCGTTTCAAAATATAATTTTGAAAGGGTCCGGCTTCAGCCGGACCGTACTGAGCCTCAAACACTGGGGCTTTAGCCCCTGAGGGAATCGGCCGCACCCTCAAAATCGATCCCTGAACCAGGCCCTGAGAAGCTCGGAACATCCTACCGCAACCGTCTCCTAAACAAAAAAGGCAGAGCGGGCGTTCGCCCCTCCGCCGCAATTAAAAACCCTCAGTTCCGGTCGATCAAAACTCAGCGTGCCCCAACCGTGGTCGGCACCAGATCCTCCACGCTCGCTTCGCGCAAAAATTTTGCCGCCTCCTCGGGCGGCGTGGGATTGATATAAAAACCCGTGCCCCATTCAAATCCCGCCGTCTTCGTCAGCTTGGGCATGAATTCAATGTGCCAGTGATAATACTCGTTCGTCGGATCCTGTGCCGGCGACGTGTGCACAACCAGGTTATATGGCGGATTGTCCAGCACGCGGTCTGCTTTCATCAGCAGCAGCTTTAGCGCCTTCGCAAGGTTCTCAAACATCTGTGAAGACGAATTCTCGAACGCCGATTCGTGCCGCTTCGGCAATATCCATGACTCAAACGGAAACCGCGGAGCATACGGCGCAAGCGTCAGAAAATCTTCGTTCTCGGCTACCACCCGAATTCCGTTGTCGGTTTCCTGCCGTATGATGTCGCAGAACACGCACCGCTCTTTGTAGATGTAATACTGTTTCGCTCCCTGCAATTCTTCGGTCACGTAAATCGGCAGGATCGGCAGCGCGATCAACTGCGAATGCGAGTGCTCGAGCGATGCGCCCGCCGCCTCTCCATGATTTTTGAACAGCAGAATGTATTTGAAGCGCCGGTCTTTCTTGAGATCGAGAATGCGGTCGCGGAAAGCCCACAACACGTCTTCGATTTTTTTCGAGGGCAACGTAGCCAGGGAAGCGTTGTGGTCGGGCGTTTCGATCACCACTTCATGCGCCCCAATGCCGTTCATCTTGTCAAACATTCCCTCAGCCTGCTTGTTCAAATTGCCTTCAATGCCAAGCGCTGGGAATTTGTTGGGAACAACGCGGATCGTCCAACCGGGACTGTCTTTTTGCGGAGAACTGCCGTTGCTGCTCGGTCGGTACGCCAGAATCTCCGGCGGGGTCTTGCTCTCGTTGCCGTAACAGAAAGGGCAGAATCCGCCCTTGATCTTCACCGCCTCGCGCAAAAAATCTGTGGGCCGCTTCGCGCGATCCGTGGAAATAATCACCCACCGGCCCACGATGGGGTCTTTTCTTAATTCAGGCACGCACTAAATCCCTTCAGCTGGAATCTGCGAATCTCGACCTTCGGAATTCACGATTGTACGCCACGGAAAATGGATTTTGGAATAACTCGAATGACGCTCGGCCATGGCCCCGCTCATAGTATACGGCGAGCACATCGAACCGCCACTGGCACGAACCGGGCATGTGCCGCATAAAGTCCCGCGCCACCAGCCATAACTCCCTTTGTTTGTCGCGATCTACGGCGCCTTCGGCGGGCTTGAAGTCACGCGAGGTGCGCGTCTTCACCTCAATAAAACACAACACATCCCGATCCCATCCGACCAGGTCAAGTTCCCCGCGATGGTTCGGCGATCTGAAGTTGCGCGCGATGATCGTATAGCCGCGCCGGCCAAGATAGAAATACGCGTCTTCCTCGCCGCGCCGGCCCGTACGCTGGTGCTCCGCCATCTCCTCCGGCGAAAGCGTCTTCGCCGCCAGCCAGTCGAGTGCCCGTAGCGTCGTTTGCGTCAGGCGTCCGGAGAACACACAAACCTCCACTTCACCCTAGTCCACAGCCAATCCGCGCGAAGTGATGCTCATCACCCCGCATCCGGTACAATTCGCCTCTTCCCGTCGCTCAGACGCCTGACCGACCATCACCGGCGATTCAGTTCAAAACTTCCACCACCAGCGTCGCCGCTTCGATCACTTTCTCTTTTCGTAGTTTCGTTTTTCCTGCAGCATTCACCAGCACCACGCCCCCAAGCGCAATCGCCCCGCCGACCAGCGAGATCATCCGCGGCACCTCTCCCAGCCATATCCATGCAATGCCAATCGCCACAATCGGAATCACGTACAGCAGCGTCGTAGTACGTCCGGCAGCGCCATGCGAAAGCACGTAAGCCCACGCAACATATGCCAGAGCTCCCGGAAAAATCCCCAGATAAATGACTGCCAGCGTCGTCGCAATGGGAGCGCCGCGGAGTGTGTGCAGCAGTCCGTTGCCAAAAGGCAACATCAGTACCGTCCCGAACCAGATCGAATATGCGGTAAATTCCAAAGCGCTGTAGCGCCCCAGATAGTGTTTCTGCAGAATCATGTACACCGCCGACGTAACCGCGGCCGCGATAATGATCAACGCCTGCGGAGAAAATCGAATGCCACCGCCTTCGCCGCTCGAGATCATCGCGACTCCCACGAAGCTCACAAAAACTCCGCACCATCCGATCGCAGTCAGTTTCTCGTGCAGCCAGAACCGCGCTGCCAGCGCCGTCCATATAGGTACGGATGAGATCAGCAGACTGGCCGCCCCCGCCGTAACGCGAGTCTCCCCATAATTCAACGCCAGGTTATAAAACGTGATCCCAATCGCCCCGGTCAGAATCAGCCCTGGAATGTCGCGCGTCTCTGGACGCCGGAAATGCGCGATTCCGGCATAGATCGCCAGCACCGTCGACGCCACCAGAAACCGCAAAATGGCGAGATTCGCCGGCGAGTACGCCTGCAGTCCGGCGCGAATGCCGGCAAACGCTGAGGCCCAAATAACCAGCGCGAATGTCAGGGTGGCAAGAGTGCGAGATGTAAAGCGTGGCATGAGAGGCCTCCTTCCACTATGTAATTTCGGTTATGTAATTCCGGTTGAGGAACGTCTGCGTGCGCAGGGTGCACGCGTCGGGATCGGCTCTACCTGGTGTCACTCACCGGCTGTTTACCGGTGAAGCTCACCAGGTATCGCCGCCGCGTTCAGGGGGCCAGGCGCCGGCCTGCCGTCGGAGCAACGCAATCTGGCCGGCGTGATAACTGTTGTGCGCGGAAATCTGCCACAGAATTGCGTGTACGGTAGATTCGCGACGGGATTTTGCTGGACCTAAACACTCAATTTTTTGCTCCAGTTCCGTCGCGCTTGAATCCGCAAGCCTTGCCAGCCGCCCCAGCAAATCAGTGAACTGCCGGGTCGTCGCCCGCCAGGATTCATCAGCCGCGTGCCGATCCGCAGTCGGGTCCGGATGCGCCAGCCAACTCTCAATCGCTCGCTCGGGATAAGCTCGATTCTCTCCCGCAATCTTGCCGATCGTAGTCCATCCAATAATTCATGTGCCCCACGATCTGCCAGATGGAGTGTGGATAGCCCGCCACCGTCCGCGCCGCTAGTTCCGCCGAAATATCTTCGACCGAAGCCACGGGATCCACATGGGCGCCTTTGCCGTACACAAGTTCGCGCAGTGTCGCGTCGCCCATATGCTCCATCCTTTCTGCGAAGTGTCCGGCAACTATCCGTTCTTTCCCGCTGCAACCACCGCAATCGATTCGTCCAGCGCATCCATCGCCACGTCCGCCTCGTCCTTCGTAACAATCAGCGGAGGCGCAATGCGAATCGTGCTCGGACCGCAGCCCAAAAATAGAACGCCGCGCTCGAACGCCGATTCCACCACTCGGTCGCGCTCGCTCGCGCCATACTCTCGCGTCTTCTGGTCTTTCACAATCTCGACCCCGATCATCAATCCGCGTCCTCGCACGTCGCCGACAATCTTGTGCTTCTTCGGCCAGTCTGCCATGCGTCGCAGCATGTGCTCGCCGACCTCTTGCGAATTGCGCAGCAATCCTTCTTTCTCGATCACGTCGAGCGTTGCCAGCGCCCCGGCGATGCATACCGGATTGCCCCCAAAAGTCGACGCATGTGACCCCGGAATCCAATCCATGATATCCGCCTTGCTCATCGTGACGCCCAGCGGCATTCCCGACGCAATCCCCTTTGCCATGCAAACAATATCCGGCTGCACGCCCGTGTGTTCCACCGCAAACCACTTGCCCGTCCGCCCAATACCGCTCTGCACTTCGTCCACCACCAGCAGGATGCCGTGCTTATCGCAGATGCGCCGCAACTCCTGCATGAAAATCGTGGGCGCCACCACGTATCCACCCTCACCCTGGATCGGCTCGACAAAAATCGCCGCAACCTCTTCCGGCGCGAGAATCGTCTTGAATAGCTTGTCTTCGATATACCGCGCGCATCCCAGCGCAAACTTCTCCGCGTCCTGCGGACCACCCTCGCACCCGCGATACACATCCGGATAACGCACATGCGTCACTCCCGGCACCAGCGGCGAGAAACGCCGCTTCTGTTGCGGCTTCGACGCCGTCAGCGAAAGCGCGCCCATCGTCCGCCCATGGAAAGCGCCAAAGAAAGCAATCACCTGCTGCCGCTTAGTGTGATAGCGCGCCAGCTTCAGCGCTGCTTCAATCGCCTCCGCACCCGAATTTCCGTAGTAAATCTTGTGCGGCCCCGCCATCGGCGCAATCTTCGAAAGCCGCTCCGCCAGCGTCACCATCGCCTCGTAGTAAAAGTCGGTGCCCGACATGTGAATCAGTTCGCCGGCCTGCTTCTGAATCGCGGCAACCACATTCGGATGGCAATGTCCCGTCGAAGTGACGGCGATGCCCGCGGAGAAATCGAAGAACTCGTTTCCATCGACATCTTCAACCACAATGCCGCGCCCGCGCTTTGCAACCATCGGATACGACCGCGTATACGATGGCGAAATGTATTCCTCATCGCCCGCCAGAATGCGCTTCGCATTCGGGCCCGGAAGCGCGGTCTTAAGCTTGGGGCCGGCAATCAAAGTCTTGGTAGTCATGGAGTCCTCCAGATCGTTTCTCAGTTCCTGGTTCTCAGTTGTTCAGCGGAAGCTCGATTGAGAATGCGCCGCGCCTGTTGCAACGTTACGCTGGAATTTCCCAGTCGCCGAAGCCAAAAGCGTACCTGACAGAGAGGAGAAGAGAAATTAGTCGCTGCCAAAGAGATTGGCGCGAACATGCGAAGGCAGAACGGACAAATACCGGCGGGGACAAGCGCGTCCCTCAACCCAGCAAGCCTGCAGCAGCGAAATGTAGCCGTTTGAACGCATAGCAGTTGCAAACATTATATCCCGCCTTCAATCGCGGCGTAACCCCCAAAGTAACTCACGTAGCGGCGGACGCACTCGTCCGCCCAGCCGAACCAAGCCAGGCCACTACGAGTTCAAAATCGCCGACTTCGTGTCGACGTCGAACACAAACCGGTCTCCCAGAAAAAAATTAGCTACCGAGCAAGCCCCAATCGCAAAAAGATTCGCCACCACATAATTCACCTTCAATTCGCCCACCAGCAGCCGCATCAGCGCCAGATTCCCGGCCAGCGAAACCGCCCCGTTGCTCGCATTGAACTTCGCCAGCCTGACCAGCGATTGCACCGGGCGCAAAGCCGGACGGTCCGCCCATGTGAAGCGTTCGTGCCACAAAAAATTGTGGATCACCGCAATCTCAACCGCCATCCCCGTAGCCACCAAATAATCAAGCCGCATCCACGAACGAAAAATTGCCAACGCCGCCAATTGCACAACAATGCCGATCCCACCAACCGCATTGAACTTGAGCCAGCGGACGAAAGTTCGGCCGCGTTTTTTCTGAGAACTGAGAACCGGGAACTGAGAACTCCTCATAAAATTCTCTCTTCCCGATAAAGCCGCCCCGTGTTCTTCAGCGTGACCACCGCCAGCATCAGCAGCATTCCGGCCAGTCCAATCGTGCCGCCGACATCAAACAGCCGATAGCGCCCGTGAATGACCCACGCCCACCGAAACAACGCCAGGTTCCCAACCACCAGCAGAACTCGTAACTCGGTCGGCCCGAAGCGCCACATCGAGAGATGAAACTCGCCCAGCGTATAAGTCGCCAGGTACGACTGAATCGAGAGCAACAGAAATGCAATCAGCAACCCGATCGCAATCACCGGATGCATATATCCCGAAAGCGCCAGCCCGCCCATCATCGCCGCTGCGCCGACAGAATCAATCATGTGGTCGACGTAGAAACCGTAGCGCGGCCTCTGCCTCTGCCGCACCCGCGCCAAAGTTCCATCAAGGCTGTCACCAAACCAGTTCAATACCAGACAAACCACAGCCGCCAGCAGCCAGCGCCTGTCGTGCGCGGACAAGCCATAGCAGATGCCGGTTGCAATCTGCGCTGCAAATCCAAGAAGTGTCAGATGGTCTGAATTAATCCAAGTCGGCATGCGCTCGGCCATCCAGACTAATGCTCGCTTCTCCGCCGCCGCGAGCAAGCTTCCATGGACCCGCGTAGCCTGCCGAAACCCGGCCCGCCGAGTCTCACCTAAAGTTTTGGGATTGATCTGTTCCGCAGAATCCACCAGAGATGTGGACATAGAGCCTCCGTTTCTGCGGGACACTATGTCTTTCTGGCTGCAACATGACAATGCACAGCAGCTAAAACAAACATCAACAGCTAAGTATTTATACCCGAATCATTTAGAACGACACCTCGCCTGCGAGGCTCATGCGGGAACGGCCGTTCCGCCCGTCCAGCCGAGCGCAGGCTCGGCCCACCTCCGCTGCCGTCACCGAGTCGCAGCGGCCGACTCCACCACCGCGTCCCGCACCTGCTCCACCGCCCAACCAATCTCCTCCTCAGAAATCACCGCCGGAGGCGCAATCAATAAATGATCCCCTGCAACCCCATCCATGCACCCTTGCATGGGATACACCAACACCCCACGCCGCAAACAAGCGTTCCCCACCAGACCCGCAAAATTCTTCTCCGCCGCAAACGGAGCCTTCGTCTTCTTGTCAGCAACAAACTCTACCCCCCACAGCAAGCCCAGCCCCCGTACATCTCCAACCACATCCAGATCGCGCAAGCTCCCAAGCGCATTCTTGAGCGCTGACCCCGCCGTACCTTCCGCGTCAGAATCCGCCGCATGAACCAACCGCTGCGCCCGGATTCGCCTCAGCACCGCCCGTCCCGCCGCCACAGACACCGGATGTGCGTTGTAAGTGAATCCGTGCAGAAACGCTCCCGACCCCGTGTGGGGCGGGCATTCCTGCCCGCCTTCCAATCCGCCGGCCAGGCCGTCGACAACTTTCTTCGTCGCGATCACCGCCCCCAGCGGAGCGTATCCCGACGAAATGCCCTTGGCCGTCACCAGAATGTCGGGCGCGATTCCCTCGCCCTCAACGTCAAAACGCTCTACCGCAAAATTCCGCCCCGTCCGTCCCATGCCGGTCATCACTTCATCGGCAATCAGCAGCACACCCTGCCGTCGGCAAATCTCCGCAACCGCCAGCAAATATCCCGGAGGAGGCGTAACCGCCCCCAGCGTCGCGCCGCTCATCGGCTCGAAAATGAACCCAGCCACCTCGCCGCGTGCTGCCTCGATCGCGCGCTCCACTTCCGCCGCATACTTCTCCCCGCAGTGATAACAACCGTCGCTGCAATCGAACGCACACCGGTAGCAATACGGAACCCCAACGTGCTCAAACTCCCGCACCATCGGCAGATAAATCTCGCGCCGCTTCCGATTGCCTGAAACGGCCAGCGCCCCCAGCGTCGCGCCGTGATAACTCTGCCGCCGACTCAGAATCTGATATCGATTCTTTTCGCCAATCTCCACCTGGTACTGTCGCGCCATCTTCAGCGCCGTCTCCACCGACTCCGATCCGCCCGAGGTGAAGTAAACCGCTCCTCCCGCGAAATTCGGCCCTGCAAACTCCAGCAACTCCGCCGCAAATTCTTCCGCTACCGGAGTCGTGAATTGACTAGTGTGCGCAAACTCGACTTGCCGCGCCTGTTCCACCATGGCATCAGAAATCTCGCGCACGCCATGCCCAATCAGATTCACCGCCGCCGATCCCGAGAAATCCAGATAACGCTTGCCGTCGCTATCCCAGATATAAACGCCCTCGCCCCGCACCGCCGTCGGATACGGCTTGCGAAACGATCGCCGCAGCACCGGCGCACGAAGTTGTTGCGTAGTAAAAACAATCTCGGTCACACGCGGATTATGCTGGTTGAAACCAAACCTGTCAAAGCTCTGCCGGAGTGAAAGTTTTTCTCCGTGTTCCTCCGTGTCCTCCGTGGTTAAGCCCGATTGCCATTCCCGATTCCATCCCGCCAATAACTCTCCATCGCCGCCGCGAATGCGTTACTCTGCAAACGATGCGTCTGCTTCGCTTTTTCCGTCCTTCGCACCAGCACACCGCGCTCTCCGCCACGCTGCTGCTGATGTCTGCCATCACGCTCTCGCGCGTCATCGGATACATCCGCGAAGCCTACATCGCCTACGCTTTCGGTGCCGGACAGCAAACTGACGCCTACGTCGCCGCTTTCACCCTCCCCGATTGGCTCAACTACATCGTCGCCGGCGGCACCGCATCGATCACCTTCATCTCCATCTATACCCGCTTTCTCGCCGAAGATCGCGAAGCTGACGCCCAGAAAACTTTCTCCATCATCATCACCGTCATGACCACCGTGCTCGTCGCCGGCACCATCCTCGCCGAAATTTTTACCCCCCAATTCGTCGGCTGGATGTTCGGCGGCTTCACCTCCCAGCAGACGCAACTCTGCGTTCACCTCACCCGCATCCTTCTTCCTTCTCAAATCTTCTTTTATGTCGGAGGAGTCGTTTCGGCCGTCTTGCTCTCCCACCGGCTATTTCTCCTGCCCGCATTCGGTCCGCTCGTCTACAACGTCTTCATCATCGCCGGCGGAGTCGTTGCCGGCCGCCATATGGGCATCGCGTCTCTGGCCTTCGGTGCTTTAGTCGGCAGCGTCGCTGGACCATTTCTCTTCAACGCCATCGGCGCCGCCAAAATCGGCACCGGCTACCGTCCTTCGTTCGACCTGTCGAATCCCGCCTTCCGCCAGTGGGTGCGCATGTCCATCCCGCTCATGCTCGGCGTTTCGCTCGTCACCGCCGACGACTGGATCCTCCGCCACTACGCCTCCAAGGGCATCGGTGACATCGCCCGCCTCAACTACGCAAAACGCCTCTTCGCCGTTCCCATCGCCATTCTCGGACAAGCCGCCGGTCAGGCATCGCTCCCATTTTTCTCCCGCCTCTTCGAAGAGAAAAAGTTCAGCGAATTCGCCGCCACCGTCAACGCCTCTGTCTATCGCATCACCTCCGCGTCATTGCTGGTGACCGGTTTGATGATGGCCATCGCGCTTCCCCTCATCGACCTCGTCTACCGCCGTGGACATTTCACCTTCGCCGATTCCGAATCCACCGCTCTCTATTTCTTCTGGTTTTCGCTCTCGCTCGCCTTGTGGTCAAGCCAGGCCCTCTACGCGCGCGCCTTCTACGCCACTGGCAACACGCTCACTCCGATGATCGCGACCAGCCTCATCACCGCCGCCTCGTTGCCCATGTACGCGCTGTTGTTTCGTACCTTCTCCATCACCGGACTAGCCATCGCCTCCGATCTGGGAATCACTGCCAACGCCGTTGCCATCGCCCTGCTCCTGCACTATCGCGGCATGGTGCCGCTCGGCGATTTGAATTGGAAGGAATTAGGCAAGGCAGCGCTCATCGGTGCCGTTGCCGGAGGCCTGAGTTATCAGGTCATGCGCACCGTCGTGCTGAATGGCCGCCGCAGCGCCGATCTTCTGGCCCTCGCGCTCGGCGCGCTTACCTGGGCCGCCGCCGTCGCCGCCGGCCTCTGGCTGCTTCGTTCCGAACTGCCCGCCGATCTGCGCAGAAGAAAACCAGCAGGCATTCCACGCGTAGCCGAAGGCGGAGCCGCCGAAACCATGGCAACCGGCAAAGAACCGTAGAGCTCTTCCCTCAGCGACCCCAAAACAAAAGGCATCCTCAAAATGAGGATGCCCTTTTTTCGCTGAACTCACTCACCGGCTCGAGCCGGAATTCGAACCGCTTCTACGCCCGTGCAGCAATCGCCGGTTCCGGTACCGAACTCGAAACGCTCTTCGATACCTCTTCCGCTTTTGCTCCTGCTGATCCCGCCTTACGGATGTCGATGCCGCCCTTGAAGAACGCGCCATCTTCGATCGAAATGCGCGCCGCCACTACGTCGCCGGTCAACGACCCATCGCTGCGGATATCCACTCGGTCGCTCGCCGTCAGGTTGCCGCGCACCTTGCCCAGCACCACGATCTCTCTCGCGCTGATGTTCGCCGAAACCACTCCATTGCGGCCGATGGTCACGCGATTGCCAGACAGGTTGATCGATCCCTCCACCCGGCCATCAATATACAAAGACTCAGAGCCAGTCACCTCACCTTTAATCACCAGCGACTTACCGATCGTTGCCTGGTCTGAAGTGGTGGTAGTCACCGGACGTGGCACTGCCACAGGCTCGCTCGGGCTCATATTCGCGCTCGGTGCCGCCGCTGCCGGCGGGCTCGTTCGCTCCGGCTCAGCTGGCCGGCCAGGTGTCGCAGGTTGATTCGTGGGCTTCCACATTGTCGTCGAAATCCTTTCCTCTATTTATTAAGGGATTTTGAATCACCGCCGCATTTCGGCTGCCAAAGCGAATTGTACTCCCCAGTAAACCTCCCGCGCTGTGGAAATCCACCTTTTCTTATTGATTTCCATAGTTCCTGTCGTGGTTCCCCGTTCCTTCTTCCCCGCGCACCCTCCTCGCCCCGTGTAAGCCCTGCTCGCCCGCCGGTAATTCTTCTATCGCTCCCTCCCAGCCCGATAGTCCATCCGCAACCGCTTCCGATACTATGGAACCGTGGGATTCGACCGAACGATGTCGCCGGCCCTCTGCTGAACTTTCTGGCGATCTTAATTCTGGCGATCTTCGAGGAGGAATCTATGACCCTGACTACGACTAATCCGGCCCATTCATCCGCGCTCACCTCCCTCCGCCCTCAGCCCGGAGACTATGCTCCCTACTGCGAGGCCTACATCGCTCTGGTTCCGAACCATGACATTCTTTCCACCCTCGAAGACCAGCGCCGCCAGACGCTTCTGCTTCTCTCTGGACGCACCGCCGCCGACGGTGACCTCCGCTACGCGCCCGGCAAGTGGAGCCTGAAGGAAGTTCTCGCCCACATCAATGACTGCGAGCGCATCCTCAGCTACCGCGCCCTGCGCATTTCGCGCGGAGACACGACCCCGATCGAAGGCTTCGAGCAGGATGATTACATCCGCAACGGCCCCTTCGCGCACCTGTCGCTCGAGGATTTGATCGAAGACTACATCGCCGTGCGGCGAGGCACCATCTCGTTGTTTCGCAACTTAGACGAACCCGCCTGGACTCGCCGCGGTGTAGCCAACAAGAACGAAGTAACCGTTCGCGCCCTGGCCTACATCATCGCCGGCCACGAATTGCATCATCGCAAGATGCTGGAAGAAAAATATCTTCGCTGATCTGTTTCTCGGTTCTCCGTTACGAGTGCTTGAACCGAGACCGAAAACTGGGAACCGAGAACTGACGTTGAACGACTCCGCCATCCTTCGCCACATCGCTCGCCAGCCAAAAAAAACGGCGAGCCATAAACAACTGTTGCGTGAACTCGGCGCGAAAGGCGAAGCGCGCCGCGAATTAACCGACCGCCTGCACGCCTTGGTCAGCAAAGGTGAATTGCTGCAAGTCGATTCCGATCGCTACGCCATCCCGCAAGCTACCAAGGGACGCAATCTCCTAGTCGGTCGCCTCACCATGCATCGCGACGGCTTCGGCTTCGTCATTCCCGAAACCACCTCCCTCGACGACAACCTCAAATCCCGCCTGGCCGGCGACGTTTTTATTCCTCCCCACGCCATCGGATCGTCAATGCACGGCGATCGCGTGCTCGTCGAGGTCACTGCTGTTCGTCCCGATGGTCGCGCCGAAGGCCGCATCATTCGCTCCCTCGCTCGCGCACATCCGACCGTCGTCGGCATCTTCCACTACGGACATCACCACAACTACGTGAAGCCCATCGACGAAAAAGTGACGCAGGAAATAGTAATCCCGCCTGGAATGGAAATCCCGCAGTCCCCTGTGACCTCTGTGTCCCCTGTGGTAAAGATCTCTCCAGTTGAGCCAGCGAAGCCGCAAAAAAAGAGATCTGTAGACCGAGTAATCGGCGACGAAGCCGCCGTTCACACCAACTGGCAAGATCTCGACGGCATGGTAGTCGATGTCGAAATCACCGACTGGCCAAGCGCCACCCAAAATCCGCGCGGACGCGTCATCGAAATTCTCGGCCAAGAATCCGACTTCGGCGTTGACGTCGAGATCATGATCCGCAAATTTCACCTGCCCCATCGCTTTCCGCCCGAAGTGATCGAAGAAGCGCAGGCCTTGTACTCCGAAAATGAAATAATTTCCGCCGAAGAATTGCGCTGCCGCCGCGACTATCGCGACCTTCCCATCGTCACCATCGACGGCGAAACCGCCCGCGACTTCGACGATGCCGTCCACGTCCGCCAACTGGCAAATGGAAACTACGAACTCCAGGTCCACATCGCCGACGTCGCGCAATATGTAACCCCGAATTCTCCGCTCGATCAGGAAGCCCGTCTGCGCGGCACGAGCGTTTATTTTCCCGATCGCGCCGTCCCCATGCTTCCGCTCGAACTTTCCACCGACATCTGCAGCCTGCGCCCGCAAGTCGATCGCCTCGTGCTCTCCTGCACCATGGAGATCGACCATCAAGGCGAAATTGTCGCCTACGAAATCAATGAAGGCGTCATTCGCAGCGCGAATCGCATGACCTATACCGCCGTAAATGCGGTCATCGACTCCGATGCCGAAGACAGCGCCGAAGCTCGCCGCGAATACGCCACTCAGGTCGCCCACTTCGAACGTATGCGCGATCTGGCGATGATCCTCAACCGCAAGCGCGAGCGCCGCGGATCGATCGACTTCGATCTTCCCGAAGCCGTCATCGAGTTCGACGAATTCGGAATGATGAAGAGCATCACCCGCTCCGAACGCAACGTCGCCCACCGCCTGATCGAAGAATTCATGCTCTCAGCCAATGAATGCGTCGCGCATTATCTCGAAAACAAACGCATCGCCTCGCTTTATCGCATCCACGAGAAGCCCGATGCGAAGCGCGTCTACGATTTCGAAGTGATCGCCGCCACCTTCGGATACTCGCTCGGCGTCGGCGCGCTGCCCATTCAGCGCGTGCAACTCAAGGCCGATCGCCGCGACGCGCGCGGCACCGGCAAGCGCGTTCGCGAAATTGAAGTGCCCAAAGAAATTCACATCACCCCGCGCATGTATCAGAAGCTCACCGAAAAAATTGCCGGCAAGCCCGAAGAAAGAATTCTGAGTTTCCTGATGCTCCGCTCGTTGAAGCAAGCCCGCTACTCCGAAGAAAATCGCGGACACTTCGCGCTCGCCGCCACCACCTACACCCATTTCACCTCGCCCATCCGCCGCTATCCCGACCTGATCGTCCATCGCATCCTGAAAGACGTTTTGCGCGAATCCCCCGAAAAAATGGATGGAAAGGTCCCTGTGGGAACATCCGCTGCTCTGCAAAATGGTCATCCCGAGCGAAGCGAGGGATCTCATTCTCATCCCAACAAAGCCGAACGAAAGAACCCGCCGCCATCCCCCTGGTCCAAGCGCCGCGACCACGAAGCGCATCAGCAAGCCCGGGAACCTCTATCCGGACCGATCCCCCTCGAGGAACTTCACACCATCGCCGACGAATCCAGCCAATCCGAGCGCCGCGCCGACGAAGCCGAACGCGGCCTGCTCGAATGGAAAAAAGTGAAATTCATGGAGCGCCGCATCGGCGAGGATTTCGACGGCCTCATCATCAGCGTCACCAAATTCGGGTTCTTCGTGGAACTCACCGACCTCTTCGTAGAAGGCCTGGTCCCGCTGAACACGCTCGAAGACGACCACTACACCTTCCACGAAGCCACCCGCCAGATCATCGGCCAGCACTCGCGCAAAACCTACAGTCTCGGAGATCGCATACGCGTGCTGGTCGACCGCATCGATCCGGTAGAAAAGAAAATCCAGTTCGCAATAATAGAAGAGCAACCGCACCCCGCATCCTCACACCGCCGCAAGTGAACTGTGTAGATTCGCAATCCTGTATAGAATTGACTTGTACAGGGGAGCGAAGACATGCCCACGCCAACCGAACCAACCCCCGCACCAAATCAGAAGCAAGCCGCCGAGCACGTTGCCAGTGCCCAGAGAATTTTGAAAGAGCTGCAGAAGAAGGTTGGCAGTCATCCCGAACTCGGAGAAGCTATCACGAAACTCGAAATGGCCCTCAACATCCTGGCCATCCAAACCGGCGGCCTCCTGTAGCGTTCACAAAAAACTGTCATCCTGAGCGACCGGAATCCCCAGTAAGCCGCTTTTGCGCGCTGGGCTATGGGAGCGAAGGACCTATGCATTTGTCCGGCTCGTAGAGATGCCGTTCGTACCATCCATCGCTCAGATCCCTCCAGGTAGGATTCATGGCGACAATCAACTGTATCTTCTTGATGCGAAGCCAATCTTTAATCCGCTTCTCCCGGTCGATGGCTGTGCGCACGTCATCAAAACTCTCGTAATAAACGAGGCGATCAATCCTGTATTTTCTTGCAAAATTCCGATCCGCCCTGAAACTTGTGTTCCCAGACTCGCCGGCGAAGGCTGTTCGTTACGCCGACATAGAGCGACCGGGAACGGTTGGTCAGAATGTATACGTAGTAGCGGCGGTCGGCAGAACGCACAGGTCCTTCGCTTCGCTAAGGATGACAGCCCTTTGATGGTGCTCAGTAAAGTTTCGATAGTCAGTGATAGGCGAACGTCGGGATTGTGATGATTTCTCGGCGTTGGTGTGGAACTCTCCCGCGAAGAGCGACCGCTCCTTTATTCCCGACCTGCTAAAATTTCCCGTCACCACTCTTGGCGCCTGCCTAGGAAGTTAAGCCCCATGTCCAGCAACCCCACTCCACGCACTCGCGTCGTCCGCGAGCCACAACGCGCTGTTTACGACCGCGACGTCATCAACCAGATTCTCGACGAAGCTTTTCTGTGCCACGTCGGCTTCGTCGCCAATTCCAATTCCGATTTTCAGCCCTACGTCATCCCCACGTCCTACGGACGCGCCGGCGACGTGCTCTACATCCATGGCTCAGCCGCCAGCCGCATGTTGCGCAACCTCGATCGCGGCGTCCCCGTCTGCGTCACCGTCACGCTGCTCGATGGATTGGTGCTCGCCCGTTCCGTCTTCAATCATTCAATGAACTACCGCTCCGTGGTCATTCTCGGCACGGCCACGCTGGTCGATGATCCCGCCCAGAAACTTGCCGCCCTGCGCGCGCTCAGCGAGCACATCATTCCCCATCGCTGGGACGACGCGCGCCAGCCCAACGAAAAGGAGCTGAAGGCAACCTCTGTCCTGCGCCTTCTAATCAACGAATTTTCAGCGAAAGTTCGCGTCGGCCCAGCAATCGACGACGAAGAGGATTACGCCTTTCCCACCTGGGCCGGAGTAATTCCGTTGGAGATGACAGTAGGCGCCGCCGTCCGCGACGATCGCTGCGAACAAGAGCTGCCTGCATACCTGCAGAATTACACCCGCAAGGCACAGCCGTAGCAACAAACGGCGGAAGCAACAAACCGCTCACGTAGGCGCGGACGAAGCCCGCCCAATGCCGAATCGCTACGGTATCAGCAGCAATTTCCCCGTAGTCTTCCGCGCTTCGAGCTCTCGATGCGCCCGCTGCGCCTCCGCCAGCGGATACACATGTTCAATCCGCAGCTTGAGTTTGCCCTCGCGAATCATGCCAAATACCGCATCCGCCCGCGCCCGCAACTCCTCGGTAGTAATGATGTAGTGTCCTAACGAAGGCCGCGTCAGAAACAGCGATCCCTTCTGCGTGAGCACCAGCGGATCAATCGGAGCGACCGCCCCGCTCGACCCTCCGAACAAGACCATCATTCCGCGCGGACGCAGCAGATTCAGCCCCTTTTCAAACGTCGTCTTGCCCACCGAGTCATACACCACGTCCAGGCCTTTTCCGCCCATCAGACGTTTCGTCTCCGCCTCAAAATCCGTCTGCGTATAAAGAATGACGTCGTCCGCTCCCGCCGCCCTCGCCAGCACGGCTTTTTCTTCCGTCGAAACTGTCCCAATCACGCGAGCGCCAAGATTATGTGCCATCTGCACCAGCAGCAGCCCCACTCCGCCCGCCGCCGCGTGAATCAGCGCCGACTCGCCTTTTTTCAACGGATGCGTATCATGCGACAGATAATGCGCCGTTAGCCCCTGCAGCATCACCGCGGCAGCATCCTGCTCGCTCACTCCCGACGGAATCTTCACCAGTCTATCCGCAGGCACCGCCGCATATTCGGCGTAGCTCCCAAGCACCGACGTGTAAGCTACCCGATCGCCCATCGCCAGATCGTGCACATCCGACCCCAGAGCCGAAACTACGCCCGCCCCTTCCTGTCCCAAAACCAGTGGCAGTGGCGCCTTATAACGCCCTTCGCGGTTATATACGTCAATAAAGTTGACGCCCGCCGCCTTGATCTTCACCACCGCTTCGTTCGCCTTCTGCTGTGGAACTGGTAACTCCGCCAGTTCCATCACTTCCGGTCCGCCCGTCTGCTCGATCTGTATCGCTTTCATATTCACTTTCGATGAATCCTCGCCTCTCCGCGACTCGTCGCCCGCAGCCATTCTACCCAAACGCCTCGGAGTGCCTCATCCGCCCGCCTCCCGCATTTGCCATCTCCCGCAACCGTGGGGTAACATTCCCACCCAGTTCCGGAAGTAATCGGAGGCAGGTGTCTTCTGTGGCGTTGACCCAACGAAATTTGCGATAGTACCATCTCATAGTCAACAATAGACGTCACGATATAGCCTTCACCCGAACGCGGATTCGCCAAGTTTTTGAGAATATGAGGCCTTTTTCTCATCCTTATTCGGCGCTCCTGATCGCTGCCCCTTTGGCGGCGACCTTGGCCTGCCAGACGGCGCAGAAATCGTCTTTCCTGCCGCCCTCGCAGGCGCAGGCTCCCGCGATTGTCGCCTCCAGCAAGCCTCCGCAGGCGCTCCAAGCCGCGCCCGCGCCCGCCACCGAACCCCAATCCAAGCCCGCCGTTCCGCAGGCTCTCGAAGTCGATCCCGTCGCTAGCCTCATCGCTCGCGTCGAAAAGGATTACCAGTCTGGCCAGGACAACTACGCCGCCGGACACCTCGAAGCCGCTAAGCAGAATTTCGACTCCGCCTTCAACCAGCTCCTCGGTAGCGGATTCGATCTCCACTCCGATGACCGCCTCGAGCACGAACTCGACCGCATCCTCGACGGCATCAATGGACTCGAACTCGCCGCCCTCCAGCAGGGCGACGGATTCTCCGAGCAGAAATCCGAACCCGCTCCCATCGACGAAGCCAACGAAGTTACCCCGGCCGTCGACCAGAACGTCAAAGCCAAAGCCGAAGCCGAGATCAAATCTACCCACTCCGACCTGCCGCTGATGATGACCGATCAGGTCGCCGGCTACATCAACTATTTCTCCACTCGCGGACGCGGCACCTTCGAACGCGCTCTCGCCCGCTCCGGCCGCTACGAAGATATGATCCGCCGCGTGCTCAAAGAAGAGGGTGTTCCGCAGGATCTCATCTATCTCGCCCAGGCCGAATCAGGATTTCATCCCTTAGCCGTCTCGCGCGCCGGCGCCCGCGGCATGTGGCAGTTCATGGGTAGCCGCGCTAAAGGTTATGGACTCGAGCGCAACTGGTGGGTCGACGATCGTCAGGATCCCGAAAAAGCCACCCGCGCCGCCGCCCATCACCTCAAAGATCTCTACGCCGAATTCGGCGATTGGTATCTCGCCATGGCCGCCTATAACTCCGGCCCCGGAACCGTGCAGTCCGCCGTCAAGCGCACCGGCTACGCCGATTTCTGGGAGCTCTACCGCCGCAACGTTCTACCCAAGGAAACTCGCAACTACGTTCCCATCATCGTGGCCGTTACCATCATGGCCAAAAATCCCGCGCAATACGGACTTGACTCCGTCGTCAAAGACAAGCCCGTTCCCTACGACACCATCAAGATCGACTATCCCATCGATCTTCGCCTCGTCGCCGAATGCGTGGACGCGACCACCTCCGATCTTCTCGATCTCAATCCCAGCCTGCTCCGCATGACCACTCCCCGCGTCACCGAGCCCGGCCAGGAATTTGATCTCCACTTGCCCGCTGGAACCGCCGCGAAATTTGAAACCGCTGTAGCCGCCATTCCCGCCGACAAGCGCGTCTGGTGGCGTTATCACAAGGTCCAGGACGGCGAAACTCTGGCCTCCATGGCCCGCACCTACCACACCACCGCCAAAGCGATCGCCGAAGCCAATGACTTGGACGTAAGTCCGAATCACGCCCTTAGCAATGAAGACCTCGCCTCCGAAAGCCGCCTTATCATTCCCATCGCCCCCGGCAGGCAGGCCGACACCAGCACCTACGCCCACGCCATCACCCGCTACAAAATACGTCGCGGAGACACAGTCGAATCCGTAGCCGAAAATTTCGGCGTCTCCACCAAAATGCTCCGCGGATGGAATCGCATCAAAGGCGACAGTCTCGCCGGACGCAGAGTTCTCTATCTCCACCTGCCCGTCGCCCCCGGAGCGCGTGAAGGATCACGTGAAGCTGAAGTAGCCAGCAAGCGTTCAAGGCGCCACCACCCAGCCGGAACCGAACTGGCCGAAGCCCGTCCGACCGAACCCCGCATCGGCGAATCGCGAGAGAACGAATCTCGCTATAGCGGATCTCGCGCGACCGAATCCCGCACCACCGTAAAACGCCACACCGTCAGGCGTGGAGAAACGCTCTACTCCATCGCCAACTCCTACAACACCACCGTCTCCGCATTAAAGAAAGACAACCGCAACACAGCCGCCCTCCGTCCCGGAATGATCCTGATAGTCCGAGACGCCCGCTAACCTCACCACCGGTCTTGTCCCAACCTCACACCGGACTTCCCCAACCCACCACGGACTTGTCCTCACCAGGGCCGACCCCAACCTCCGCCGCGAACTACCGCGCATCCGCTTCGCCACCACTCTTAATTCGTGTGGTCTCCCAGATCCTTGTCATCCCGTCTTGAGTTCTCGTCATCCCGAACGAAGTGAGGGATCTGCAGTTTAATTCTTGCCATCCACTCTTGAATTCTTGTCATCCCGAGCAACGCGAGGGATCTGCAGTTCCGTCGCACGCTGGGAAGGCAGGCTTCTCGTTGCTCTCCGATTCCGAGCGAAGACAAAACGACGACCAGCTAACTGGGCAGCGATGGCAGCCCGCCCCCTTTTTTTCCTCACATCCGCTCTGTGACCGCCATCACAGACTGCCCACTCCAACCAATGCGATAATCGACCCCGCTAGGGCAGTGCCTAAATGTGTCCGTCTCCAGAGACGGACGCCAATCCGCCCCAGCCTCACTCATCACCCGCTCTTTGACAACCAGATATAAGTCCCAAAGTGCTCGCGCGTCCCTCCGCCCAAACTGGAGGAGACAGAAAGCGGCCTAACTCCTTATTCCAAGATACTTTACGAATAACTCCTGTAAACTCAAAGACCTGGAACGAATTTTCCGCTAAACCAATGATTCTAAAACACCGACAATTGAAAAATTCCCCGACTTCCGCCCTAATAACCTATCAGTAAACACAGTCCCCGCAACCGAAGCCCTTATCCCTGAATAGTTTAAACTAACTCTTTGTATATCAATAGTTTAACGAAATGGGGGGGGGGTTACCAAAACCGAGAACTGGCCCTACCTACCCCATCAGCAGCCCGCCATTCACGTTCAGCACGTGGCCCGTGATGTACGAAGCCTGCTCCGATGCCAGAAAGCAGACCGCGCTCGCCACGTCCTCCGGAGACCCCACTCGACCCAACGGAATACTCTTCACCGCGTTCTGTTTGAACTCCTCGCTCAAAACCGCCGTCATATTCGTCTCGATAAATCCCGGAGCCACCGCGTTGCACGTGATGTTGCGCGAAGCCACCTCGCGCGCCATCGCCATCGTCAGCCCGATCAGGCCCGCTTTCGACGCCGCATAGTTTGCCTGGCCCGCTTGCCCCATCTGCCCGAAGACGCTGGTGATGTTGATGATTCGTCCCCACCGCTGCTTCAGCATCGACGAGATCACCTGCTGTATGCACAAATACGCCGACGTAAGATTCGTGTTCAGCACGGCATCCCAGTCCGCCCGCTTCATCCGCATCAGCAGCTGGTCGCGCGTTATCCCGGCATTATTAACCAAAATGTCAACCTTGCCGAATTCCGCCAGCACCGCCTTGATTCCCGCTTTCACCTGCTCTTCGTCCCCGACATCGATGATGAAAGCCGATGCCTTCACTCCCGTCGCCGCGATCGCCCCGACCAGTTCGTCCAGCCGATCCCGATTGCGCGCCGCGACCGCAACACACGTCCCTTCGCGCGCCAGCGCCTGCGCGCAAGCCCGCCCAATTCCCTGCGACGCTCCTGTAACCAGCGCCACTCGCCCCTCAAGCTTCATCAAGTGCTCCTTAGGACTCAACTTATTAACCGAATTCAGGAACGGAGGATTATAAACGCCAAAGCAGTCGAACGGATGTTTCGTTGCACATCAAGCCTTACATATCAAGGCTGCCAGATCAGAGATCGCAAGCGGGATGGAAAACTCCAAGTTTAAGATCAGCGCCGCAGACAGGAACCGCGAAGTCGAGCCGAAAACTAGCCGGCTTGTGAAACTTGCCGAGCCAGCCTCACCGTACCCAATATCATCTGAACCTTCTCGATCAGCATACGCCGCGAGTAAGGTTTCCCGAGAAAGTATGTGTGTGACTTGTTCGCTTCGGTCTCATCTTCAGGACTTCCATAACCCGACGTGATCATCACCATGAGTTCCGGCGATCGCCGCCGCAGATCATCGCCCAGTTGTTGTCCCGTTCGTCCCGGAAGCACCATATCCGTAATCAGCAGATCGATGCCGCGCTTGCACTCGTCAAACACCCCTATCGCGTCCAGCGCATTCTCTGCCGTAAAAACGTCAAACCCTGCATGTTGCAGAATGGTGCGAGTTGCCTCGCGCACGAAAGGTTCGTCCTCCACCAGAAGAATCGTGCCTCGCTGGGCCACATCGTTTGCATACGCCTCTTGCTGAAGAGTCATACCGTCCTCCAAGTGCCCTTGCCTTCAGCAATCGCGTAACCTCGCGGCCTTCGCAAATCCGCTTCGCGCGCACCAAGGTATATGTTGTCGGGAAAATGCCAGAAACGCTCGCGCAACCCTACTTCGTACTGCGCAAGATCGTCTCCATCGGATCGAGCACAATCTTCCGCGTATTCCGCGGCGCACTCAGCCGGAACGGCGTTTCATCGCCATCCGCCAGCACTTCGCCCAGAAACACCAATGCGTTATCCTCTGTCGCCGCATAAACCGGAACCGCTGTCACCAGGTCTTCGGGCGCGTCCTTTTGTACGATCTCGCCCGTAACCGTAGTCACTGCGCCCTTCTGTGTGATGCGAATCCCACGCGTCTCCAGCTCCGGAATTGCCGTTCCCTCGATCCAGCCCTGCTGGAACCAATCCAGTTTGGGACGCTTCTCGTACCAAAGTGGGCGAGGCAGTTCCTCCTCGAACACCTGCACCAGCTCTTCTGTACTCATACTTTTGCCCGCATAGCGCTCACGCGCCTTGCGCAGCGCGCGGAAGAACGGCTCGTCCGGATCAGCTCCCGGTTCCGTGCGCCCTTTCCGCGAACGCGACGCTGATTCGGACTCGCGCAACGCGGGATTATGCGACATCGAAGCCTGCAACGCAGAGTCCCGCAGCATCGATCGCAGCATGTGAAACAACCACGTGCCTCTCTCATAGCTGATGGCCTCGTATCCGTCGGGAAAGTGCGACGACTCGAGCCGCATTCCCAGCGTCACTGGACCGGCATCGCGCAACCACTCTCCATCCTTGTTCTTGCTCAGCAGGTCGCGCCGATAGCTTTCCATCACCTGACGGAACTCGGCCGGATTCTCCTGCTCCAGCAGCAAGAACGACGAATAGTTTGCCAGCCCTTCCATCAGCCACTGATCGTGATAACTCTTCCACAGCACAAGATCGCCCCACCACTGATGCGCCGTCTCATGCACCAGAACCTGGCTGTCGAGCGCCCGCGTGACAGGATCAAGATGCAGATCCGACTGTTCCTGCGGACTGAGAAACGCAAAGCTCGACAGAAACACCAGACTTGGCCATCCCTGGCTCAGCGTTCCCGGCATTTGGGTCAAAGCGAGCGAGTCGTACGGATAGGGCCCAAACCACTGCGAGAAGCTGACGATCGCTCGCGCCGCCTTATCCGCTACTGCCTGTGTATCGTGTGCTGGCGACGGTGGCGCAGGAGTCCTCACAATCTCTGGCGAGTTCCGTGGCATCGCCCGCGGCTGCGTAGCTCCCGGGAAAACCGGTTGAACCAGTTCCGGTTGCGGCTTCGGAAACGATTGCTCTACTCCCTTCGTTCCGTAGGCTTCCACCACAATGTCTCCCGCCTTGGCCTGCGCATGAACGTACTTGCCAAGATTGAAGCCCGCTACCGGAATGGGCCGTTCCGAGCTCCATCGAAAGACTTTCTCGGCTGGCCCCGAAGGGTTCGCCTCCGCGCCATCGCGCGCCTCCGTTTTACCCGTCGCTACCAGCGTCCAGTCCGCGGGATAGTGAAACTCCATATCAAATTGCGCTGGGCTCAAACCAAAGTTCGGATACCACGTGCCGCGTTCGCCAACGTACAATAATCCGTTCCCCGCCGCCGACAGTACTTCTCCCGCGTAGGTGAAGCTCATCTCCAGTTGCTGGCCAGCCGCAAGCGAAGCAGGAAACACAACGGCGACCAGATCGTTTCCCTTTCTCCGCAGGCGCGTTCCTTCGATCGTCGGGTTCTGGATGAAGTCCACCGGCCGTCCATCCGCTTCGACGGCATCCACCTTCAGATAGCGCGACAATTCAAACAGCAGCGTCCTTTCGCCTCCTCTGCCGATTCGTACATGCACCTCCGCCGTCGCTTGCAACTCCGTCGGAGGCAGCACGGACGCCCGAATCCGGAAGTGCGTGATCGACACATCATTGACTGGCAAGGCCGCAGCTGGAGCGCCTTTCGCAACGGGCGCAAATGAAGTCCAAATATCAAAGTAGACAACCCCGTCTTTCACTCGCGGCTGCCCCGCCCACACGGGCTCTACGCTGGCCCCATCCCAGAAGACCTCGAACTCACCCAGCTGCCTGCCCCACAAATGAGCGTGCAGCAGAGGTGGAAATTTTCGATCGGCCTCGTTCCCGCTCGGCGTCGGAAGAAAATGACTGAAATCTAGCAGCAGGCGCAGCGAATCATAGTCCGCCAGCGCCCGGCTCGTGTCGTCCCATTTCTTGATGAATTCAGCGCCGTCTGATGCTGGACTGAGAAACGGCTGCAAGAACGCGGCCGTGTCGTCGTTGAAGCGCAGATATCCCGAGTCGAACTGCTCTTCCAGAATTGCCATCCCCGTAAACAGCGCCAGCGATCCGCGCTCCACCCGGTTCGGCGGTTGCAGCAGTATTTCACCCGCGCCCTCAAAGAACGCGCCCGTAATCCGCCCGCAAATATCCTGCGTAAACGCCAGCGTGCCGTCGTCGAAATCCAAGTGGAGATTCGGCCGGTCGATCGCGGCCTCGCGAATGTGGTACACCCGCTGCGGATCCAGTCCCACGGAGCGAATTCGCGCATAAAGTCCGCTCGTGGTTTGTGGACAATCGGCGCGCTGTTCAGACGTCTGCGCCCAAGCCGTCGCAGCCACGAGGCACGATATCAGCCCGATCATCTTGCGCAACTTCATGCCCCGCGCCCGAAGTACACCCGGCTTCATGGAAAGTTCTCAGTTCACACTTCTCAGAAGAATCTCGCGATCGTCTGATCCCCACTGAGAACCTGGATTTCAGACTGCAGAAGCGCCGCCAGTCCCCACACCTTGGTCACCTTACGGCTGCCGCCCGCCCGTTGCTAGAATCAGCCGAGTGCGAGCTCTCGTCCTCATTCTATTGCTTTTGCCAGCGCTACCCGCTGCGGCTGATGTGATCCATCTCAAAAACGGACGCACCATCTGGGCCGATCAGACTCGCAAAATCAAAGATCACGTCGAATACGATATCGGCGATGACACCTACGCCATTCCGAAATCCTCCGTTGACCACATCGATGCCGGCGGTGTTGCCCCCATTCAAGGCGGTTCGGGGAGCTCTGCCCACGTTCCCGACATCACTCCCCCCGCGCCCTCATTCGACCACGCAGTCGATGTGGCGGGGAAGGTCATCCACGACGACAAGGTCGACACCGATGCACTCGCCAACATAGCGCAAAGCGGCAATTCCGAACTTGCCGCCACCGCCTATTTCCTGGCTGGCAAACATGAATCCGACCACGGCAACTTTCCCCAGGCGAAGCAGTATTACGAGTCTGCGCTCGGCTTTCAGCCGGATAACTCCACGCTGCTGATCTACTACGCTGCCACACTGATGCGTACTGGCCACGCCGCCGAGGCTCTTTCCTACGCGCAACATGCCGCCAGCGTTGCTCCCAATTCACCCGATACGCTGGCCATGCTTGGCTTCGTTCAATACGCCAACGATCATACGCCCGACGCCATCAGTTCCTGGAAGAAGTCGCTGGCTCTGCGACCCGATGCCACGGTCAGCCAATATCTGGCCCGCGCCGAGCGCGAATCAGCTGCCGAAGCCGATTTTTCGCAGCGCGAAAGCAGCCACTTCAACCTGCACTTCGAAGGCAAAGATACATCCGAGGCTTTTCGCCGCGACCTGATCGCGACACTCGATTCGGAATACGACGACATCGAGCGCGATCTCGGTTACTCACCGCGCAATACCATCGCGGTCACGCTCTATACACAGCAAACATTCTTCGATGTAACCCGCGCTCCTTCCTGGACCGGAGCGCTGAACGACGGCAAGCTGCGTATCCCGATCAGCGGCGTCCAGACCGTGACCCCGGAACTCGCCCGTATCCTCAAGCATGAACTGACCCACTCTTTCGTATCTCAGATGTCTGGCAATCGCTGCCCAACATGGCTGAACGAGGGTATCGCACAAGTTGAAGAGGGGAAATCTTCGGCGGCCTACGGCCACCGGTTGGCCCAACTCTTCGCCTCTGGGAACGAAGTCCCATTCAATATGCTCGAAGGCAGCTTCATGAACCTGTCCGCTCCCGAAGCTTCGGTTGCCTATGCCGAATCTCTCGCTGCAACTGAATACATCCGCGACGCTTATGGAATGAGCGAAATCACGCGTATTCTGGAACTCCTGTCGCAGGGCAGTTCGACCGAAGCTGCTTTGCGCGCCACCATTCACACCGATTATCGCCAGTTTCGCGACGAGATGAGCCAGGCCTTGAAAGAAAAATACGGAGAGTAGGTCTCCCTGTTGCGCGGATGCCCCTGTCCGCGACCCGACGTCGGCTCCGAACTTCCAGTATCGCCGTTTGTTCGCCTATAATATTTTGGTCGAATTGGCTACATCCGATCTTTTCGCCCTCCCTATCACGATTTTCATGGCACTTCATGCTCATTGCCCGTCCCTTGACTTTGTGGTAGATTTCGCCGCTCATGAACGCGCTGCTCTCCAAACTCGGGTTCAGTTCCCCGCCCATGCAAGCCTCCGAGATCGTTTACGGAGAAACCCCTGCGCTCCACGGCGCGGACATGGCCGTCGCTTACTTCTCCTCGCGCCTCGGCGGCGATTTTTACGGCTTTCTCCGCGTCAGCCCGAACCGTTTTCTTTTTGGACTCCACGACCTCGCCGGTAAACGCGAAACTAGCGGGCCGGTAATACAAGCTGCCCAAACCTGCTTTCGCGTCTGCGGTCAACAACTGCTTGCCAGCGACGAATTGAATGAATCTGACGCGATGATCGAACTGTCACGTCGTCTCAATCTCGAGATCATGCGCGCTGCCGGAGGCGTTCGCAGCTGCCCGGTTTTCGCCGGCTGCTACAACGAACATCTGGGCACCGTTTGCTACTTCAATGCTGGTCATACGCCCGGCTTGCTGCGCGATGACTCAAGCATTGTCGAACTGCCCGCAACCGGCCTGCCTCTCGGCCTCTTTGCGCTCGCCCCCACCGATGCTCGCATCGTCGGCCTCGGACCCACCGGCTCGTTGGCTGTCGTTTCGCGCGGCGTGGTAGAGGCTGAGTCGAAGCGCGCCGAATTCGGTCTCGACGGCGTCAAGAGCGTCATGGAAACCCGGCCTTCCTCAGCCAAAGAACTTTCCCGGAGTGTCCTGCAATGTGTACAAGACTTCATGCACATGGCTCCCAAGAATAATGATATGACCGCGCTGACGCTCACTCGCGGAAATTAACGGTTGTGGGTCGGTCTGAAACCTCGGCCGCGGGATTGGCCTCCACACAACTTGCGGCGTAAAATAGGAAAACAATTTTCCCTCGGGATTACCCCCAGGTTGCTAGAGAGCCTTGAATCATGAAAAAGATTACGATTCCCCTGCTGCTGGCCGTTGCATATGCGCTGTTGTTGCCATCTCTTTTACCCGCCGACACAGTCGTCGAAGAGATCATCGCTCGCGTGAATAACGACATCATCACGCGCTCCGAGTTCATCCGCAGCCGCGATCAGCTCAAGCAGGAGATTCAGCAGCAGGACCCGGCCAATGCCGACCGCGACTTCGCCGAGAAAGAGAAAGATGTCTTGCGCGACTTGGTTGACCAGCAACTCCTGCTGCAAAAAGGCAAAGACCTCGGCATCACCGGTGAGACCGAACTCATCAAGCGCCTCGACGAAATGCGCAAAGAGATGAAACTCGACACCATGGAGGATTTGGAAAAAGCCGCCGAAGCGCAGGGGGCATCATACGAAGATTTCAAGCAAAACCTGCGAAATCAAATCATTACTCAGAAAGTCATCTCGCAGGAGGTTGGCCAGCACCTTTCTTTGAGCAAAGAGGATGAAATTAAGTTTTACGAGCAGCATCGCGCCGAGATGGAACACCCCGAGCAGGTTCGCCTCAGTGAACTTCTCATCGCCCCCAAGCCCGTCAAACCAGCAGCCGGGGCCGGTGCTCAGACCCCCTCTGGGGCCGATTCGGAGGCGCTTGCTGCTGCCAAGGCCAAAGCTGAAGATATGCTGCAGCAGTTAAAGAAAGGCGCAAAATTTGCGGACTTGGCAACAAAATACTCCGACGGACCGTCGGCGAAAGAGGGTGGCGACCTCAGTTACTTCAAGCGCGGGACGCTTGCTAAGGAACTCGAAGACAAAGTCTTCGCACTAAAGGCTGGCCAGGTCACCGATGTCATCCGCACCAAGCAGGGATATGTGATCCTGCAGGTGACTGAGCATCAGATGGCGGGCATTCCCACCCTGAAAGAAGTCGAACCTCGCATCCAGGATGCTCTCTACATGCAGAAACTGCAGCCCGCGTTGCGCGCTTATCTCACCACCTTGCGCGAACAGGCCTTCATTTATTACAAGCCCGGCTACGTCGATTCGGGGGCCAGCTCCAACCAAACCGCGCCGGTCGAGACCGCGTCGAACGACGACAACGCGAAAAAACTGAAAAAGAAGAAGAAGCTCGGAGTCTTTTAAGCTAATCTTGGCTGTGTCCCGGCGCCGGAACCAGCGCATGCCTGGCGTCCGCATCAACGCTGGAAGATTTCGCGGAGGCTCATGAAAGAGTTCTTTATCTCCAGCTGTTCCCAGCAGGAAAACAAGATCATTACCTCCAGCTTCGTCGTGGCGTCGAAGCAGGTTAAGGCAAAGAAGAATGGCGAGCCTTATCTGGCCTTGGTCCTGGCCGACCGCAGTGGCCAGATGGAAGCTAAAATGTGGGACAACGTCGATGAATTCATCGACGTCTTCGAGCAGGACGATTTCCTCAAGATCAAAGGTCTCATCAACAAATATAAAAATCGTTTTCAGCTCACCATTCACAAGCTTCGGCGAATGGAAGAATCCGAAATCGACTTCACCGACTACCTGCCCAAGACCTCCAAAGACATTGGGGAGCTCTGGCGAACCCTGACCGATTTTGTAGCCACTTTCCAGAATCCCCATCTCAAGTCGCTGGTGGAATTGTTCATGGCCGACCCCGACATTGCCGAGCGTTACCGTAACGCCCCCGCGGCCAAAACGCTTCATCATGCCTACATCGGTGGACTGCTCGATCACGTCGTGTCTCTGTTTCGCTCATGCGATCTGATCTGCCGCAACTACCCGCAGGTCAATCGCGACCTCCTCCTTACCGGGGCGTTTCTGCATGACATCGGCAAGATTCAGGAACTGGCCTATAACCGTGCGTTTACCTACACAACCCGCGGCCAACTCCTCGGCCACATGATCATCGAACTCGAAATGCTGCAGGCCAAGCTCGCAAAGTTGCCTGACTTTCCCTCCGAGCTGAAAACTCTGCTTGAACATCTGATTATCAGTCATCACGGCCAGTACGACTTCGGATCGCCAAAACTCCCCATGTTTCCCGAAGCACTCATGCTGCACTATCTTGACGATTTGGATTCAAAGATGGAGGCAATGCGGGCTCATTTCGAGCGAGAGGCCGGGATCGAGGGACCGTGGACGAGCTATAACGCGTCGCTGGGACGCCCGCTTCTCGACTCCAGAAAGTTTCTGCAAGGCGAGAAACCGCAGGCAGCGAAAGCCGGCACAGACGATCCAAGCATGTCTTCAGCTACAGCCCCGACGCAACCAACGACCGCGGCGCCGATCGTCGACCTCGATCTCGACCTGTTCAGCGAACAGAAAGCATAGAACTTCAAGAACGGGATCAATATTTCCGCTGAGATGTCCTCGCGTATTTGCACACCGTGCTTCTCGTGGATTAAGGTTTGCATCATACACTTCGAATTCGGAGGCGCTTCACGTCATCGCCTTTCGCGCGCATTCGCGTCGCTCGCGGCCTTCCATGATCACAAACTTTTCGTCTTTCACTACCATCAGCTTTGATTGCTACGGCACCCTGATCGATTGGGAATCAGGGATTCTGCCAGTCCTGCGCACCATGCTCGCCCGCCACGGCCAAAGCCTTCCTGACGCTGACCTCCTTGAACTATACGGAGAATTTGAAGCTGAGGCGGAAAGCGGCCCATACCAAACCTACAAGAGCGTTCTGCAAAGCGTAATGCACGCATTTGCAAACCGCTTCCGTTTCGAAGCCAGTCTTACCGAAATCCGCTCGTTGCACGAGTCCGTCCCCGCGTGGCCGCCTTTTCCAGATACGGTGCAAGCACTGCGCAAACTGCGCGAGGGCCACAAGCTTGCGGTGATTTCAAACATCGACGACGATTTGTTTGCAGGAACGCGGAAGCATCTCGAAGTGGAATTTGATGAGGTGGTCACCGCCGAAGAGGCCAGAAGCTACAAGCCATCCCTAAATAATTTTCAATTGGCCCTCAGCAGGCTCGCGCTTTCCCCAGATCGGCTGCTGCACGCCGCACAAAGTATTTACCACGATATCGTGCCGGCACGCTCGCTCGGGATCGCAACGGCATGGGTCAATCGCAGGTCGGCACGACCCGGCATCGGTGCGGTTCGCGCCTCCGCAGCAACTGAGCAGCGGGCGGAGTTGGCGGTTCCCGATCTCGCCAGCCTCGCAGCAGTAGTCAGGCAAAACGTCCACGACTGATGCCGCCACCGTCGCTAATTCGTCGGGACCGGTAGCAAAAGAATCTTCTTCTGGATCGCAACCGTCACCAGTTGCGCTTTATTGTGAATGTCGAGTTTGCGCATCAGATTGAACTTATGCGCTTCCACCGTCTTGACGCTCACTCCAAGAACACCCGCTGCTTTCTTCACCGTATTGCCCTCGGCGAGCAACTTCATCACCTCGCGCTCGCGCAGCGTAAGAGTGCTTCTCCGCATCGGCACCCGCGCTGTCGTCGGATTTTGCAGACTGGCGTCATCGTTCAACTTTGCCTGCACTTGGGGACTGATCGCCTTTTCGCCGCGATAAACGTCCCGCAGCGCCGACAACAATAGCGGCGCGGGCGTATCCTTCAGCAGATAACCGCTGGCGCCCGAGCGCAGAGCCTGCTGCACATATTCCTGATCTTCGTGCATCGTCAGGTAAACGATGCGCGTCCCGGCGCAGTGCTCTTCGATGAGGTGTCCGGCGTCAAATGACGACATGCCGGGCATGCCGATGTCGAGCAGCACCAGATCAGGCCGATGCTCCAACACCAACTTGAGTGCCTCGCCCGCTTCCCCCGCTTCACCCACTACAGCAAAATCAGGAGTGTCTTCGAGCAACCGGCGCACACCATAGCGCAGCATTTCGTGATCGTCGGCAAGGACGCAACGGATGGGCCCGGCAACGTCCGCATCAAACGGACCAACTTTTTGATTCAACATGAAAAAAATCCCCGCGTGATGGTGTACGAAGTGGCGTCAAGCCAAAAAACCCCGGGGTCGTCCGGCGACTACTGTTAAAAACCAATTTTTATTGTACCCGCACCGGCCATGCCTCCGTCAAAAAATCAACGGCGGCTGAACCTTTATTATTCGTTTACAATGCGTGTTCCACATGCTGCGCTACTTCACTTCCGGGGAATCTCATGGCGAAGCCCTGGTGGCGTTCCTTTCGGGCCTGCCGGCCGGCTTGGCCCTCGATCAGGAATTTGTCGACCACGAACTCTGGCGACGGCAGCAGGGCTTTGGACGCGGCGGACGAATGAAGATCGAAACCGACCGCGCACATTTTCTTTCCGGGGTGCATCACGGTAAGACCATCGGCTCTCCGATCGCGGTCATGCTCGAGAATCGCGACTGGCAGAACTGGAAAGAATCTTTGCCCGTCGAAACGGGCGATCCAGCAAAACACAAGCGCGTTGCCTCACCTCGGCCTGGGCACGCTGACCTTGCCGGAGCTCTGAAATACGATTTTACGGAAGCGCGCTACGTTCTCGAGCGCGCTTCAGCGCGCGAATCTGCGGCGCGAGTGGCCATCGGCGCGCTCGCCAAGTTATTCCTGCGCGAGTTGCGTGTGGAAGTTCTGAGCCACGTGATTGCTGTCGGCGCAGTTTCAATTGCAGATCGCGAAATTCCGTGGGAACAGATCGAGCCTTTGTCACGCAAGAACGAAATTCTGCTCTCATGCGCCGACGCCCATGCCGAGCAGCGCATGAAAGAAGAGGTTGATAAGGTCCTGCGCACCGGCGATTCGGTAGGAGGAGTGTTCGAAGTCGTCGCCCACAATGTTCCGCCCGGCCTCGGCAGCTACGCGCAATGGGACGAGCGCCTCGACGCGCTGCTTGCCGCCGCCGTCATGTCACTGCAAGCCGTAAAAGCAGTCGAAATCGGCAGCGCGATTCAAGCAGCCCATTCGCCCGGCTCAACCGTGCATGACGAAATCGGATATCAGAACGACACTGGTTTTGCGGGCTTCACCCGCACGCGCAACAATGCGGGTGGTCTGGAGGGCGGAGTTTCGAACGGACAGGAGATTCGTGTCCGAGGTTATCTGAAACCGATTTCTACGCTGCGGCGTCCCTTGCAGTCGGTGGATTTCTCAACCCGCGAACCGGTCAAGGCGGCATACGAGCGTTCCGACGTATGCGTCGTACCCGCAGCCGGCGTTGCCGCAGAGGCGATGGTAGCGCTCACCCTGGCGAAGTGCGCCCTTGAAAAATTCGGCGGGGATTCGATGAAAGAAACAAAGCGGAATTTCGAAGGATACCTGGAGCAACTGAAGAACTTTTAGCTCAAAGAGCTTTGCCCAACGAATTCAATAATGATCTATCCAATTGTGAAATTCGGCGATCCGGTTCTCGAAACACCAGCGGCAACCGTCTCGACCTTTGACGACGATCTCAAAAAGCTGGTGGAAGACATGTTCGAATCGATGTATGCGGCCCGAGGTGTGGGTCTGGCTGCTCCACAGATCGGCATCTCGAAACGGATCGCCGTCGTCGACGTGACCTTCAAAGAAGATCCCGCTGCCAAACTGGTGCTGATCAATCCAGTCATTGTCAGCAAAGAAGGCCGCCAGCGAAGCAGTGAGGGTTGTCTGAGCATTCCAGAATTTCGCGAGGACGTTACCCGCGCCAAGGTCGTGACCGTGCGCGCACAAGACCTGACCGGCAAGTTTTTTGAGCATACAGGTGAAGAATTGCTGGCCCGCGCCTTTCTACATGAGACCGATCACCTGAATGGCAAGCTCTACATTTCGCATATCAGCGGGCTAAAGCGCGACCTCATCAAGCGCAAGATAAAGAAACTGGTGAAAGCAGGCGAGTGGTAGAAATTCCTGTTCACAAATTGTCGTCCCGAGCGGAGCATCACGATTGTCATCCCGAGCGAAGCAGGGATCTGCAGTTCGCTCAAAATCATCCGCTTCGTTTCGCTCTTGACCAAAAAACCTGTCAGAATTGATGTCGTTTATACGCTATGCTCCTGGTTTTCTGCGGCACTCCCAGATTCGCGGTGCCAACCCTCGAAAAATTAGTCGAGTCCGGTCATTCCATCCCCCTCGTGGTAACCCAGCCCGATCGGCCTCGCGGACGCGGTATGGAAATATCGGTCTCTCCCGTTAAAGAAGCTGCAACGCGCCTGGGCATCGCAATCCTGCAACCCGTCACGATCAAGAACAACGCCGAATTTCGCGGCCAGCTTGCGGAGATCAAACCGGATGCGATCATCGTCGTTGGCTACGGCCGTATCATTCCGCAATGGATGATCGACCTCCCGCGGCTCGGAAATTTGAACCTCCACGCATCCCTGCTGCCCAAATATCGCGGTGCCGCGCCCATTCAGTGGGCGATCGCGAGCGGTGAATCGGTCACCGGCGTAACAACCATGCGCATCGACGCCGGCCTCGATACCGGCGACATCCTCATGCAGCGCGAGATTCCAATTGCCGTGGAAGATACTGCCGAAACCTTGAGCCCGAGACTAGCCTCGCTAGGAGCGGATTTGATGGTCGAGACTCTGCGCGAGTTGGAAAACGGTCAACTTCATCCGACGCCACAGAATGATTCGCAAGCCACGCTCGCTCCAATTTTGAAAAAAGAAGACGGCCGCATGGATTTCACTCGCACCGGCCGCGATCTCTTCAATCGCCTGCGCGGCTTTCAGCCGTGGCCGGGCGCATTCACCATTTTCAGAGGCAAGACTCTCCAAGTGCACCGCGCGCGGCCCTCGCCAAAATCCGCAGATTTGACGGCCGGAGAACTCGCTGTCGAAGGAACGCGCATGCTGGTGGGCTGCGGAAAACAAGGAGACAGCGCCACGACGCTTGAGTTGATCGAAGTCCAACTCGAAGGCAAGCGCCGCATGACCGCCCAGGAGTTCATCAACGGATACCGTCCCCAACCCGGCGACCGTCTGGGACAATAGAGTCCGATGCCTGTTTCTGCTGCTCGATCCATCGCTCGATCCGTGGCCTTCGAAATTCTTCTGCGTGTCGAGCGCGAAGACTCATACGCCGCCGAACTGCTCCATTCCGCTTCGCTCGCGAAGCTATCGTCCAGAGATCACGGACTCGCAACTGAACTGGTCATGGGAGTTCTCCGCTGGCAGTCTTGGCTCGATCAGCGCCTGGCCGACCCTTCATCGCAGAAACTTGATCGGCTCGATGACGAGGTCTTTGCCGCGCTGCGCCTCGGCGCATATCAGTTGCATTTTCTGTCTAGAGTGCCCGCGCGTGCGGCAATCTTCGAAAGCGTGGAACTCGTCAAAGCAGCGCGGAAGCGATCAGCAGCTTCGTTCGTGAACGCGGTCTTACGGAAGATCGCGCAGACCAGCACGGAAGCGGAAGATGTCTTCGCGAAAATTGCCGAATCCTCAAATTCAGACATGCTCGCCCAAAACGCCGCCCATCCTTCATGGTTAGTCGCGCGGTGGGTCGACCGTTACGGGCTTGCCGCAGCCCGCCAAATCTGCGCCCACAATCAGACTGTACCTGTCACCGCGATCCACATTCATAGCGATTCTGCGGAGGAAACCCTAGCCGAACTTGCCGCGGCCGGCGTGCAGTTGGCGCCGGGTCGTTTGCTATCGTCCGCTCGGCGGGTTCTGGACGGCGACTTCATCCGAACACCCGCCTACCAGCAAGGCCGCATTTCGATTCAGGATGAAGCCTCACAACTGGTGGCGTTGCTGGCCGACAGCAGCGAGAAAAGCGCCACTACGATTCTTGACTGTTGCGCCGCCCCCGGCAGCAAGACGACTCTGCTCGCCCGGCGTAATCCGCACGGCATGGTTCTTGCAACGGAGCTGCACCCTCATCGCGCTCGCCTATTGCAGAGTCTCAATCGCCTGCCAAATGTTCGTGTCATCACCGCGGACGCGCGTCATTTACCATTCTCGCGCTTGTTTGATCGCATCCTCGCCGACGTCCCTTGCTCTGGAACCGGGACTCTGGCTCGCAACCCAGAAATCAAGTTGCGCCTCAAAAGCAAAGACCTGCTCGATCTCCAGTCGCGACAGATCGCCATCCTGCAATCCGCTCTTGCCCAACTCGCAGTTGGCGGACGGCTTATCTATTCCACATGTTCGTTGGAGCAAGAAGAAAACGAAGCGGTGGTGGAGACCGCACTCCACGCCAGCGCGGACTTCAAGGTCATCGATCTCAGAGGAGAACTGGAGCAGTTGCAAAAGTGTGGCGAAATCTCCTGGCCCGATCTCGTATCGCTTCTCACCGGACCTTATCTGCGCACCATTCCCGGTGTGCATCCGTGCGACGGATTCTTCGCCGCGCTGATCAAAAGAAAAGCCACCTAGCGCACTTCGAAATTGACCGCGCTGCCCGCCACAATCTTTTGTCCCGGTGCCGGCGACTGCGTCACAATCATGCTTGCTGCCCCCGGTTCCGGAGCCGTAGAAGGCGCAACCGGCACGGCTTGCGGCGCTCCAGGCGATGGTTGCGGCGGAATCTCGCTGACCTTCCCCACTTTGATCCCCGCGTCCTGTAACGCCAGCATGGCGCTGCCCAGCGGTTGTCCCGCGAGGTTCGGCATCACGTAGGTCAGCGGCTCAGGGCCATCGCTCACCAGCAGGCTGATCTTGGGAGCCGAGATATCACTGGCATTCGCCGGCGGGCTTTGCGAAATCACTTGACCCACCGGAGCCTCCGACCAATTCAGGTGCGCGATCGACCCCAGACTGAGCCCACGGCGCTGTATGTTCAACTCTGCAACTCGCTCGCTTCCTCCCGTTACGTCGGGAATCGCAACGCGCTGCGGCCCCAGGCTTTGCGCCACCCGGATCGCCCACCCGCGCCGCACCTTGGTTCCCGGCGGCGGCAACTGCGTCATGATTCGTCCTTCGGGAATGTTAGCGCTGTAGAACTGTCGCTCGACCACCACCTGCAGCCCCAGAGCCCCGCTCGTATGCTCGGCTTCGTAAGGACTCATGCCCACCAGCTTAGGAATAACCACCTCGCGCCCGTGTATAGCCAATTGCATCGCCGTGAGCGCGGAAATCAGAGCTACCGTCATCAGGACGAGCGCCAAGAACAACATGCGAAAAAATTGCCGCATCGCACTGATTATAGCGCCCGGATCTTGGGTAGAGACCGGCTCGGGACTCCCAGCGTGCCCCGATTATCGCGATTCGTTTACGGAAATATGCCCTGTCCTTCCCACTCATTGCCGCACGCATGACAGTTCCATCCCTTTTTGTGCACGGGAATCGGAACACCGGCGTAGGCTGACCAGTAAGAGACGCCCTTATTCAGTTCGTTGTAACTGACATCGAGCGATTGGCATCGCGGGCAGTTCGGTTGCTCGAAATCGCCGACACCTTCGACGTCCAGCATTTCCGGAATGGGCTGATTTAGAATTTCGTTTGCCGCGTCCGCATCCTCGGCGCGAACCTTCAGCTTGATTCCGCCCAGAAGATTGGAGATGAACCAGTCCATGCGGATCATGTTGTCGTCCACCAGGTAGACTTGAATCCCCGCCGACTCGAGGCTGCCCTTCGCCAGCAGCGCCTCAGGAAGGTCGCGAAACTGCCGCAATGTGACCGTTTCGTTGTATTCAAACACCTTTTCGCCGGGCGGAGGAACGATCTCTAACTTCAAGCCGCGTTTCGCACCTTCCGCCAGCAGTGCTTCTTGCGCGGCGTCGCTCAATTCATCTCCGCTTTCGGCGATCTGATTCAGTTCTTCATCGCTCATCGCGGAGTAAACGCCCGCCAGACGCACTCGTTCTTCTTCAAAAAAAGTCATCCCTTTACCCTGACCTGATACCGCCAACGAAGATCATTTACCCGCATTCGCACGAGCGCGTCGCAGGCCCGCCATGACGCCGTTTTGCACAGCGCGGCCAAACCCGGCGCCGTCCATTGCCGCCGTAGTCGCTGCCGCAATTCCACCAGGAGTGGCAGCCTCCTCCAGCAGCGCATCCAAAGAATGTTCACCTTCGCGCCACGCGATGATCCCATCCGCCAGCGCGTGCGCGCTCGCCAGCAGCGCTGTATTTCGGTCTAGACCCGCCTTTCGCGCGGCGTCCGCCAGATTCGACAGCGCGTGATATCCATGACTGCAAGAGAATGTCACGGTGAATGCGTCGAACTTGCTTTCGGGAATCTCGATGACCTGCCCCACGCTGGCAAAAAGATCCCGAACCCGCTTGCGATCCGCGCGCGACAACATTCGTTGAAACGTCACCGCCGTCAGGCCGTGTCCGCTGCGGCATACCGGACTCGGCATGGCGCGCGCCCACCGCACCGGCGCCCCTGCGCGCTTCCGCAGCAAGCGTAACGGCACGCCCGCTGCCAGGCTGACTGCGAGCAGTCCCAGCGTCTTCTTCCCAACTGCCTCGCTGACCGCGCCAAGAAGTTCACGAACTGAACTCGGTCGCACTGTAACGATCAGCATGTCCGCCTGCCGCAAAGCCCGCGTCAGATCAGATTCAACCGCAATCCCATAGTGCATCCTGAGATCACGAAGCTTACCCGGATTGCGATCGTGCACGATCACGCGGTATTTGGCTTTGCCCAACCTCAACCCGGCAAGCATTGCCGACGTGATGCGCCCTCCTCCAAGGAAGACGATAGCGCTCATGCCAACTCCGCACAAACTTCATCGGCGGCCGCCAGAAGTGATTCCACATCTTGCACGGTATGCGCGGTCGAAATAATCCAATGCAGTCCGTTCGACGGAGTCATATAAATGCCGCGGTCGAGTAGTCCGTAGACAAATCGCGAATACTTCGCCGTGTCCGCATACTCGCAATAATCGCGATAATCATGGATCGCCTCGTGCCCAGTGAAATAAATCTGGAACATCGGTCCAAAACCTTGCACAATCGCCGCGATTTTTCTGCGACGAAAAATATCGCGCAGCCCTGTGATGGCGGAATCGCCGATTTCATAGATCTGCTTGTACACCGCGCCATCATTCGCCGCGAGCAGATCCAGATTCGCCGCAATCACGCTCATGGTCAGCCGGTGCCCATTGAACGTTCCATAGTGCAGTACCATATTGTCGCCCCAACGCATGTGATCGAGAATCGCGCGCGCCCCTGTCACCGCGCCCACGGGAAACCCGGCTCCCAGAGCCTTGCCAAACGTACTGAGATCCGGCTCCAGACCGTAGAGCTGCTGACATCCTCCAGGCGCATAACGAAATCCCGTCACGACTTCATCGAGAATAAAAAGTGCGCCATACCGATGCGCCATATCGCTAACCTTCTGCAAATATCCCTCGCGCGGCAGAATACATCCCATGTTCGCCATGATCGGCTCGCTGATCACCGCGGCTAGTTCCCGCCCATGCTCGCGCAGAATACTTTCAAGCGCTTCCACATCGTTCCACGGCGCAAGCACAACATCGTCGAACACCGATGCCGGAATTCCCTTCGAATCCGGCAACCGGCTGGGATTTTCCTTCGGCCCAAGTTCTGCCGGCGGATGACTGTGCCCATTCAAGCAGTAAGCGTCATACCATCCGTGATAGTGCCCTTCAAACTTGAGATACCTTGTTCGCCCCGTATGTGCGCGTGCAAGGCGCAGCGCGAGCATCGTGGCCTCGCTGCCGCTGTTGGTAAAGCGCACCGCCTCCGCCGACGGCACCATGCGCACGAAACGTTCCGCTGCTTCTATTTCAGCCGGCGTCGCTGCCGCAAAATGTGAACCGTCCGCGATCGCCCGCGAAACTACTTCAACAATCTTCGGATGCGCATGCCCCTGAATCAGCGCGCCAAACGACATCATGAAGTCGACGTACTCGTTCCCGTCGATATCCCAAACGTGCGATCCGCGACCGCGCTCCAGAACCACGGGCCCCGGCGAATACACTGCCGCGCCCCGCGACGGCGAATTTACACCTTCGATCAGCGATTGTTGTGCGTACCGATACCATTCGCGCGACCGCTCGCGCTGATTCGTCTTCGTCGTGGTTTTTGTGGTCATTAGATTCTTGTCTAGAGAATTACTGTCCTGGCCGTTCGATCAAGCCGATCCCGCCAGCCCGCCACCATCCACGATCAGCGCCGTGCCCGTAACAAACGATGACGCATCGCTAGCCAAATACAGCGCTGCTTGCGCGATCTCGTCTGGCGTCCCCACGCGGCCCAGCGGTCGCTTTGCCGATTCGTCCAGAAACCGGCTGCGGTCTTGCCCGAGTTGCTGTGCCTCATCGCGCAACATGCCGGTATCAGTATCACCGGGACAGATACAATTCACCCGAATCTTCTGCGGCCCGTGGTCGATCGCCATCGCTTTCGTCAACAGAACGACCGCCCCCTTCGATGCGCAGTAGACCGCAGCCTTCGCGCCGCCCGCCAGTCCCCATCCCGACGCCGTGTTGATGATCGTTCCGCCACCCGCTCTCTGCATATGCGGAATCACCACTCGCGACAGCAGGAAAATCGACTTCACATTCACCGCCATCACGCGGTCCCACTCGTCTTCTGTAAGGTCGAGCACCGTCGCGCGCCGTATGATGCCGGTGTTATTGAAAAGAATGTCGATTCGCCCAAACTCGCCGATCGCGCGCTCGGCCAGTCGATTGCAATCCACGGCCCGCGTGACGTCGACCGTCTCAAAGAACGCGCGCCCGCCCGCCTGCCTAATCTCGTCGGCGACCCGCTGGCCATCCGCTGCATTCACATCCGCCAGGACGATCGCAGCTCCCTCGCGTCCAAAAAGCAACGCAGTCGCGCGACCTATGCCCGACGCGCTGCCGGTGATTATCGCAACTTTCCCCGCAAGTCGCATCGATTAGCGGCTGGCAAGCCCTCCCGTAACTTCGGCGCCATCGATCGTGTAAACATGTCCCGTGATGTAAGCCGCATCATCCGAGGCGAGAAAAGCAAAGAGCGCTGCAATTTCCTCGGGCCGAGCATGACGCCCCAAAGGGATCTTCCGATTGACCTCCGCGAGCATTTCGTCCGTATACTCAGCGCGTTGCATCGGCGTCAGCACATATCCCGGAGCCACCGCACACACGCGAACCTTCGGCGCGAGTTCGAGCGCCATCGATTTTGTCAGTTCGATCACGCCCGCCTTGCTGGCGTTGTAATCCGCGTAAAACGGATATCCCATGATGCCGTTCGTCGACGCCGTTTGCAGAATCACGCCGCCCCCGTGCTCCACCATGTGCCGCGCCGCGGTTTGCGCGACATAAAACACCCCCGTCAGGTTCACGGCCATCACCCTGTCCCACTCCTCGGGAGTGATGTCGAGAAAATTATGGCGGATGCTGATGCCGGCGTTATTTACCAGTACGTCCACACCGCCCATCACGCGGACCGCTTCGCCAAAGGCGTCTTTCACCTGCTCCAGATTCGAAACATCCGCGTCGAACGCAGCCGAGAGTCCGGGTAATTCGCGGACGACCTTTCGTCGCGCCTCGCCGTCACGATCGAGCACGCACACCACTGACCCTTCTTCCAGAAATCGCGCCGCTGTTGCCGCTCCAATTCCGCTGGCGCCGCCGGTGATCAGCACCCGCTTGGCCTTCAGCCCCCGCACTCACGCCTCCATAAAATAAAATCGGGCAGATCAGAATACCTGTCTGCCCGCGATACCGCCATCCGCGATTCCTTGGATCCTACGGCTCCGCGCTGACTTCAAGCAGCAGATGGTTCTTGAATTCCGCCGCGAGCGTGGCCACTCCGTTGGCCGCCGCATCCACCGTGCCGCAATCCTTGCCGTCACCGTAGTCAACCACGTGATATTTCCCCGGCTTCAGACCCCGCAACTCGACTTTACCTTTCCACTGCGAACCTTCAGGAGCAAAAAATGCATAATACATTTTGCCATCCTTCGCGATCGCGTATCCCTCCGGCACGTCATAGCCGGTCACGTAGAGATCGCGGAAATCGCCCTTCGACAGCATCTTGTCGTTGTACAAGCCGATCCATTTCTTCCAATGCTCTTCTTTCGCAGCAGTCAGGTTGACGTCCTTGAATTTTGGTCCGGGATCGGGCCATACGAATTTCGTCCCGACCACGCCTCCCGCCCCAATCGTCGAGGCAAAATCATCGCCGTGCTCCCGCCAATCGTCGCCTACTTTCGTCATCGCTGAAAGCTCAACGTGATCGCCATAGACCGCCGACTCCGGCCCCAGCAAAGCTTTATACATCTTGATGCGCCGCCGAACCTGCACCGCCCCCACCGGGTCCGCCGTCACAGCCTGATCCATAAATGGCAGCCACGCCAGCGATGGCGGCGTCCCACACGGACAGCTTTGGGTTACGCTCTGCGGTTTCAACGCACGCGTCGTTTCATAAATTTCCTTATACACATCCGCCATGGCGTTCACTGAATCCTGTGGCGACTTGTGATGATGCGCTGGATTAAAACACTCCGGAACCGTATAGATGTTGTCCAGTTTGCTGCCGTCGAACCCCCAATCGTGTATGAACTTTTCCGTCAGCTGCTTGTAATACGCCCGCACCTCCGGCACCGCGGGACAAAGCACTGCCAAACCTCGCGTCATATGCGCATGCTTGCCGTCTTTGTCGAGGATTAACCACTCCGGATGTTCCTGCACCACCTTCGCCACCGAATACTTATGCGATTCGTATTTGCCTTGGCCATCCTCGGCGGCAAGAGGCAGCCACCACAATTGCGCAAATATGCCCTGCTTGTGGAAGTCGTCGACCATGGTCTTAATGGAATCCCCCGGAAAAGTATCCTTCCGCGGATTCCAGTCGCCATAAACGTCAAACCAGCGATCATCAAGCGTCGCCCATTTGATCCCCATTTCCTTCAGCTTGGGAATCGTGCCCAGCATCTGCGCCGGTGTTACGTCAGCCTCATATCCCCAGCCGCACCAGGCCACGTTATAGGCCTCGCTCGACGGTTTTGGCAGTTCCCAACCTTCTTTTTGCAGCACGCTCGACCAGATGCGCAGCGGCTCATAATAATCGCCGGCATAGACGGACACAAAACTGCGCGGAGTGGAGTAAATTTCCCCCGGCTTCAGCGTCATGTTGGCGGCATAATCCACTTCGGTATCTACGCGCCCATCCGCCGCCACTCTCGTTGGGATTGCCGCGGAAATCGGAATCGTCTCGACGTGCCCCACCGCCTCGCCCACCTGCCGCGTCCAGAATGCGACCACCGGAATTCCTCCTCCATAGCCGCCTTTGACCATCTCTCCCATCACGTTCGGCTGGTAAAAAGCCGGAGCCAGTTTCACCACCGTGTCTTTTCCCCAGTCATAACTGGCGCCATGAAACGACCACATCTCCCAGGGATGCGCCTTCCCATCGGTCAGCCTCGCGTCGAGCCGCCGCCGCTGGTTCACACTTTTTTCGATGACCACTTCGCCCGCTCCAGTGTTTTTGTATTCCACCGTGCTCAGCAATATGTTGGGGAACTGGTCATAAACTTCGAGCGCGAGCACGCGCTGCAATTCGGTGCCCGTCGGCCCCAGCGGACGCGCCGGAATCTCGACCCTCTTCCCAACCCCCATCTTTCCGATCGCCTCGTGCACCGCGGCCTGCTGAAAATCGAGCGTGAAATGCACATCCTTGCCCGCCACCTGCACAAAATCGCTGTCCGCCGGAGTGCCCACGCTCGGATCGTCAAGCGAAAGTTTCTTGCCATCCTTCAACAACCACGCCTGCACATAGCCATCGGGTCTCAACTCAAACTGTGCCGCACTGGTTGTCAGCACGATCGGGCCACCGTCACTGACTTCCACGCTGATCGTCGATGGCTGAGTTGGCGTCGGTTTTGCCGCCCCTGACTTCAAGTGCAACTTCAGATGTGATTTCGGCAGCTTCGAGCAGGATGCCAGCAGGCATAGCAGTCCGAGCAATATGGCAATTCGTGGCATCCCGACTTTGCGGATAATCATGACGAACCTCTCTGCTTCCCTTTACCGTTTGTCTTGACTGTCTCCGACTTCGCGAACCTGCGCAACCGCATTTCCGCTGGATCGGAACAAAATATCGCAGTTGACAAACGCTACCAAACGAAAGTAAAAGTAATGGTTCGTAATATTACACCGAAAGCCCATAGTTCCTATACCCGACTTTCGATTCGTCCTCTTCGGGCGCCGCGAACGTCGGGAAGTTAGCGTCCAGGAGCCTCGTCATGTCGATCCGTTTCTTTCACGCGCAAACTCTGTCGGGCCTGTTGTTCCGCATTTTCGCCGGCTTGTTGTTTCTCGTGTTGGCCGCGCCGTTGTGGGCGCAAAAGGATTCTGGCGCAATCGTAGGGACTGTCCGCGACCCGAGCGGCGCAGTCGTATCCGGCGCCAAGGTCACCGTGACCGAGGTGGATCGTGGAATTTCGCTGAATCTCATCACCAATTCTGACGGCGAGTACGTCGCCAGCCCGCTCCGAATCGGTCGTTACAAAGTCACCGTCGAAAAAGAAGGTTTCAAGGAAGCCGTTGCCGGGCCGATGCAGGTGAACATTCAAGATCGTCTCGCCGTCGACCTGAAGCTTCAGCCAGGCATGGCAACGCAAGTCGTCACTGTCACCGGCCAAACTTCCCAGCTTGAAACCGAAACCTCCGAACTCGGCCAGGTCGTAGACAGCCGCCGCATCAACGCGCTTCCTTTGAACGGACGAAACTACGCACAACTCGCTCTTCTCGGCACTGGCATCGCCGCCGCCGAACCCGGATCTCGCGTCGAAACGACCTATGGATTCAGTTCCAACGGCGCCCGCTCCCTGCAGAATAATTTCCTGCTCGATGGCATCGACAACAACGCGAATCTCGGAGACGTCTTAAATGGCGCTGCTTATGTCGTTCAGCCTGCCGTAGATGCCATTGCCGAATTCAAGGTCGAGACCAATGCCTACAGCGCCGAATTCGGCCGCGGCAATGGCGCCATCATGAATGCCGTCGTCAAGTCCGGTACCAACCAGATCCACGGCGATTTGTGGGAATTTCTGCGAAACGAAAAGCTCGACGCGATCAATGCCTTTGACCAATTTGGTCAGCAGCCTTACAAGCAAAACCAGTTTGGATTCACCTTGGGCGGCCCCATAATCAAGAACAAGCTGTTCTTTTTCGGTGACTACGAAGGCCTCCGCATTCGCCAGGCATTACCGCAGTTGTCCACCGTTCCTACCCCGGCAGAAGTTGGCGGAGATTTCTCCGCCTTTCTTCAGACCAACATGCCCACCGGTGTGCTCGACTGTAGCGGCAACCCCACTTACCAGGGAGAGATCTTCAATCCGACCTTGGCCCAAAGCAGCTCAGCATACAATGGCGGGCCTTGCAGCGTCCCCATCGGGACTACATCCAGCGGCCAGCCAACCAACATCTTCACCGGAAATAGCGGCACGAACACGCCGATCGATCCGCTCGCCCAGGAGTTAGCTAATTTATTTCCCGCTCCCAATAGCACTCTGCCCGGCGGCAACTACTTGGCCGATCCAAAACGCAACGAAACTGAGAACAAGTTCGACATCCGCATCGACCAGTCCATCAGCGACCGCGATAACTTTTTCGCCCGCTTCAGTTACGGCAATGACAGCAATTTCCTTCCCTCGCCGTTCAGCAACGTTCTAGACGGCGGCAGCTTTCAGGACGGTTATAGCAACAATACAGCCGAGGGCCTGGCAGCCAGCGAGATCCACACGTTTCGCAACAACCTGATCAACGAATTTCGCTTCGGCTTCAACCACCTCGACTCCCATCGCTACAATCTGTATTACAACCAGAACGTCTCGCAAAACCTCCCCGGGGGCATTCCTTTTCCCGGAGTTCCATACGAAGCCGGCCAGAACATCGGCGGCCTGCCTTCGCTTAGCTTCGGTGACGGCACCGCGACCATCGGCGCCTCCGAGTTCCTGCCCGCCAACGAACACCAGCACAGCTACGTTTTTACCGACAATCTGAGCTGGACCCACGGACGCCACGCCGCAAAGTTCGGCACCGAACTTCGCTTCGAACAGTTCACCATCCTTGAACCGGCCGCGGCTCGTGGCTCAATGGACTTCGGCGGCGGCTTCCTCATCAACGATAATCTCGCCGACCCCGGTACAGGAGGCGAGGCGTTCGCGACTTTCATGCAGGGCATTAGCGACGGTGGATCCATCACCAGTGTCACCCCCAACGTCATCTATAACCGCCAGATTTATGCCGTCTACGCCCTCGATGACATCAAAGTGACTCCGAAGCTCACTGTGAATCTCGGCCTCCGTTACGAACTCTTCACCACTATCAAAGAAGCTAACAATAACCAGTCCACCTTCGATTTCAACAACCTGTCGCTGGTCGCTCCCAGCGGACAAAACCGGCAATTGACGCCCACGCTTGCTACCGAACTCGCCATTCTGAACAACGGCTCTAACGGTCTCATTAGTCCCGACCTCAATAATTTCGCGCCGCGCATCGGAATGGCTTACCAGTTGTTCGACAAACTCGTGCTCCGCGCCGGCTACGGCATCTTTTATGGCGGACAGGAAAACGGTCCCTTCTCCAACCCCAGCCCCGGCTTCAATCCCCCATTCCTGTCTTCGGAGGCGTACAGCACCCCCTGCGCTGCACCGTCTGCAAATCCCGCAAGTGGTCAGCAGGATTGCTCAATCTCAGCAGCGAACAACAATGGCTTGCCGCTCAATCAACTGCAGGCGGGTTTTGCCAACAACGTCAATACCGGCCTCAGCCCGCTCGCCGATCCCAACTCGCCCGAACTCTACTCGCTCGATCCGCATCTGGTCACGCCCTACACCCAGCAGTGGCATTTGGGTTTCGAGTACCAACTGCCTGCTGCCACCGTCCTCCAGATCTCCTACGCCGGCTCCCGCGGATTGAAGCTCTTCGCCTTCTACAACGGCAATCAGGCTGTTCCCGTCGTCGGAACTGACTCGCTCGCGACCGCGCCACGGCGTCCTGCCAACGATGAAGCGCCCGGCGCCACCGGCCCCTGCACTCTCGCCGACGGAGGAGCGAACTGCAATCCCGCGCTCGATGTCGCGATCGACACGTTCCGCTCGAACGCCCAGTCCAACTACAACTCGCTGCAAGTTCGCCTCGAAAAACGTTACACTCACGGACTCCAGTTCGAAGCCGCTTACACCTTCTCGCACGCCCTCGATAACGCCTCGAGCGCCAGCCTCGGGTCCGTCAACAACGGAGATTTTCAGGATCAGCGATTTCCCAACCAGAACTATGGCAATGCCGACTTCGATGTGCGTCAGCGCTTCGTTCTCAGCTATGTCTATGACTTGCCCTTCGGTCGCGGACGCGCCCTTGGCAAAGACGCTTCGGGTGTAGTGAACCAGGTGATTGGCAACTGGCAAATGACTGGCGTCTTTTCCACCGCCACCGGCAATTACTACACTGCCACCGATATCAACGATGTCTCGGGCGGCGATTGTGGTGGCACCGTCGGCTACTATTGTTCGCGTCCCAACCTTGTCGGCAATCCCAACGCCAAGCCGTGCATTCCGGGAGCTCTTTTTAACACCTGCGCGTTTGCCGACAATACCGCACTCGGAACATTCGGCAACGCTGGCCGCAACATCATCGAGGGCCCCGGATACACAACCTGGGACACCTCCCTAGTCAAACAGTTTCCGATCACCGAACAAAAACGTCTCGAATTCCGTGCGGAATTCTTCAACATACTCAACCACGTGAATTATTTGTTTGGACAGTTTGGTGCGATCAGCGCTGAGCCCACGCCGCTTGAACTGGGCCAGGCCGGATTCGGCTTCCCACTCGCAGCCCGTAACCCTCGACAGATTCAATTAGCTCTAAAATTTTACTTCTAGGAGGAAGATTCGAAGACTTTCAAAGACTAAAGATTGCTGCCGCGCAAATTCGCTGATCTGACGTCCAACGGCGACCACGCGGACGCGGACGACTCTTAACTCACCTGCCACACCGTGTCCAGCACCGTTCCATCCACCCATTTCACCACCGCGCACGGACGATCGCCCAATTTCGGCCGTGCCGGCTTGCCGCAGATTTTTTCGACGTCCGCCTTGATATCCTGAATCGGACGAATCGGTAGCTTCGATCCCATCACCGCGTGCAGCAAATCCGTGCGCCGCGGATTAATCGCAATTCCGCGCTCCGTCACGACCACGTCAATCATTTCTCCCGGCCCCGTCATTGTCGTAACCTCATCCACAATCACCGGAATGCGATCGCGAAATGATGGCAACGCGAGAATAGTGCAGCCCGCAAACAAACAGTTCTGCCATCCGCCAATCCCGTGCAGCAGCCGCCCGTCGGAGTGCGTCACCACGTTGGCATTGAAGTTCAAGTCAACTTCAGTAGCGCCCAGCACCATGGCATCTACCAGCGAAGCAAAGTTTCCTTTACCGTGGTAGTTATACGAAGTAAACGGTGAAGTGGCCACGTGTCGCGGATCACTCGCGATCGACTTGACGCCATCGAGGTCAAACGTCTGCCCATCCAGGATGTAATCCGTCAGTCCTTCTTGCAGCAGCTCAACCAGAAATTTCGTCGACCCGCCGCGAACAAATCGCGCCTTGACTCCATCCTCCTTCATCATCTGTTTCAAATATTGCACGAACGCCAGCGCAATTCCGCCTGCTCCTGCCTGAAACGAAAATCCGTTCTTCATGATTCCCGCTGCCCGCAGAAACTGTGCCACCAGCTCCGCAATCCGCAATCGGTCGGGCGATCTCGTGACCTGCGTCGTTCCCGAAACAATCTTTGCCGGATCGCCAATCGATTCCACTTCCACCACGAAGTCAACGTTGTTGCCCTGAATCTGCCATGGCACACACGGAAATGGCACAAGATTATCGGTTACCACGATCACGCGGTCCGCATAGGTTGAATCGGCCAACGCAAAACCAAGCGAACCGCAAGCCGACTTGCCGTGCGAGCCATCTGCGTTGCCAAAAAAATCGGCCGTCGGCGCCGCAATCACCGCGATATCAATGTGAACTTCTCCATCCTGAATCGCCTGGTACCGGCCTCCGTGCGATCGCAGCACGCCCATCCCCCCCATCTTTCCCTGCGTGCAGTAGTCGCCCAGCGGTCCGTTCATCGACCCTTCGATGTGATGGATCACACCCTTCTGCATCAACTCGATTGCACCCCTCTGCGAAGGAAAAGACGCGCTCGGGAACCACATCAGATCTTTCACACCGATCCGCGCCGCCGCTTCCAGCGCCATCAGCGCCACTTTGTCGCCGTCGCGCAGATGATGATGATTTGAAATCACCATTCCATCTTTCAGTCCGCACTTGCGCAACGCGGTATCCAGATCAGTCACGCGCTTGTCGCCGTTATCCGGATAATCCTTGTTCGATGTGATCGCCGGCGCCGCCCTGCGTCCGCGTGGCTGATATTTTCCTGCACCGAGGAATGGAATCTGCGGCCTGCCGTTCACCATCGTCGGCACCGCCCGGCCCGCCGCATTGTGCGCCAGTTCTACGCGTTCACCTGCGCTCACGAAATCGCTCCCATCGCCTTCGCCCGCTCCACCAGCTTCAACGCCCTTTGCACCACCGGCGGATCGATCATCTTCGATCCCAGGCTCACCACCGCTAATCCTTTGCTCTGCGCTTCCTCAAATGCCGCCACCACCTTCTGCGCCTTCTCGATTTCGGTCGCGGTCGGTTGAAAGGCTTCGTGGATCACCCGAATCTGCCCCGGATGAATGCATCCCATCCCTTCGAATCCGGCGGCCCGCGAGCCTTCTGCCCAATGTCGCAGACCATCCATGTCCCCGACATCGCCAAAAACTGAATCAATCGCCTGCACGCCCGCTGCCCGCGCCGCATTCACTACACGCGATCGCGCATATTGCGACTCGCGCCCTTCCACCGTCTTCACCACCCCCAGATCGGCCGTGTAATCTTCAAGCCCAATCGTTATCGCCGCCACGTTTTCGCTCGCCGTTGCGACCGCAAACGCGTTCTCGATGCCAAGCGCAGATTCCAGAATCGGCATGATCCATATCGGACGGATAATTCCGTTGTGCGCCTTGATCTCGCCGATCATGCGATCCACTTCCCGTACCTGCTCCGGCTCCTCGACCTTCGGAATCAGAATCAGATCCGGACTCTCGCCCACCACCTCGGCCAGATCCTCCAGACCCAGCGGCAGCTGGTTGATTCGCACCATGCGCTCGCACGCCCCGAAATCGACCGCCCGCAAGGCGTTTCGCACAAGGATGCGAGCGGCATCTTTCTCGCCGCGATGCACCGAGTCTTCCAAATCGAGAATGACCGCGTCCGGCGCATGCAGAGCGGCATTGATGAAGTACTTTGGCTCCGACCCCGGTAAATACAACCGCGATCGGCGCAGCCCGTCCTTCTGCGATGGCGAAGGCAATGGATGCTGCTCGGGTAGCGAGTGCTTGCCCAGTCCGATTCCAGCTCGTCGAGCTGCTGCCTCGATCCGTGCTGCAACCACAAAAGGTAGCGCACCTTCGTCGTGAACCGTGACGCGCGCATTCTTCACGCCGAGCTCGCCCAGAACTTCTCGCGTCTGTTCCATGATCGCCGCGCCGTAATAGGGTGCAACGCGTGATTCCAGCGAGATCTCGATCCCGCCATTCTCCTGCGCCTCAAAGGCGACATGCACGTCCGACCGGATTTCTTTGCCCCAATGGCCCGCCTCGGCCGAGCGCGGCGACGAAGTTTCGACAGCTTTACTCATAAGAAATCCAAACGGCTGACTTCACACAGATTCCACGAAAGCCGATCCGAGACTTCCCGTGCCCTCCGTGGTTATTTCAGTTTCTCGAAAATTGCATCCGTCATCTGCACGGTCGAAGCCGCACCCTGACCGATCGCCTTCGGACCACCCGTCAAGCGCATCATATCGTAAGTCCTGACTTTCCCTTCGCGTACCACGTCCGCAATCGCCGTCCGTATTCGATTCGCCTTCTCGCCTTCGCCCACATGGTCGAGCATCATCGCCGCCGAAAGAATCATCGCAATCGGATTTACGATCGGCGGATTCAGCTCCGCATACTTCGGCGCCGATCCGTGCGTGGGTTCAAACACAGCGACATCATCGCCAATGTTGCCGGATGCCGCAAATCCGAGTCCACCCACCAAGCCCGCAAACGCATCGGAAAGAATGTCGCCAAAAAGATTAGACGCCACAATCACGTTGTAATCTTCCGGATTCTTATTCAGCCACATCAGTTGCGCATCGATATTCGTCGACCAAAGCGCAATCCCTGGATACTTCTTGGCCACTTCCTTGGCTACTTCTTCCATCATTCCCGAGGTCTCGCGCAGCACGTTGGGCTTCTCACAGATCGTCACGCCCTTGAATCCGCGTTTCTTCGCATATTCGAATGCCGCTGTCGCGATCCGCTGCGCCGCTTTCCGGGTAATAATGCGGCAACTCACCGCAATCTCAGGACCGGGAACGTCGGCGAACGCCTTGAACTTGGGATGACTGTTCAGCGCGGTTCGCACAATCTCAGGCGGGTTCGTCCACTCGATTCCGGCATACATACCCTCTGTGCCCTGCCGGAAAACAGTTGTGTCAATCTTCGGTTCGTCAAAGCCGCCGTCTGTCTTTTTCCGAATGTAGTTCAAAGAATTGCCGGTAAACCCAACACAAGGACGCATGCATATATCGAGGTTAAACTTCTGTCGCATGGTCACGATCGGCGAGTAATAAACGTAACCTTTTCCCTGGAGTTCCGGCTTAAGCTCCCCCTGCGCGGCCTTGTTGGGCTTCGAAGTGATCGCGCCGAACAGACCCAACTTATGTTTGGTGAGTAACTCGATTGTCCGGTCAGGCAACGCATTGCCCTGTGTGCACCAGCAGTCCCACCCAATATCGGCATGAATATATTCAGCGTCAAAGCCGACCGCCTTCAAAACCCGCAATGACTCCGGCAGAACCTGATTTCCGATGCCGTCTCCCGGCATAGTAATGACTGTATATTTCGCCATGAATGCTCCTCAAGATTTTTACCGATTCAAAGAATACGGCTAGAAAATTAAACAAAGATTGTTGTACCGGGCGCAGCGAAGGACCTATGCATTTCTTAACGCAATTTCGACGTGCGGGGCCAGCACTCAAGCCACGCCCAATCGCTTCGCCACCAGATTTTCCACTCCTCCCGCAATCACCAGCGACTGCGGCACGCTCCCCAGCGCTGGAAAAGCAAACGTCTCGCTGCGCCACGAGATCGCACTCGAAGTGAAATCGATATCAACCGAGTCCCCAGCAATGATCGTCTTCTCCTTGGCCGCGATCTCCTCGGCAAACTGCGCGCGCACCCGCGCCACGAACTCCGGCACCTCTATACACAAGAAGCCGTTGTTGAACGCATTGCGCAGATAAGTCTGGGAGAAGCTGGCCGCAATTACCAGCGGAATGCCTTTGGCCTTCAGACAGGTCACTGCTTGCTCGCGGCTCGATCCTGTCCCAAAATTAAACTGGCTGACAATCACATCGCCGACCTTCGTGCGCCCCGCGAACCGCGGATCATAATTCTCCATCACCACCTTCGCCATCATCTCCGGTGTCATATCGTCGCGATAGGTGTAGTCCTTGCCATAAATCGCGTCGGTATTGACGTTATCCTGCGGCATGAACACAAGCCGCCCCGTTACGCGCTGCGGAAAACCCGCCAGGATTTCAACTTTCTCCGCCCCGCCTACCCTCGATGCCAGTTCCGTGAAAGTCCGTGTGGGGCGGGCATTCTTGCCCGACACTCCGGCATAAGGCCCGCGAATGTAACCGGCGATGGCCGATGACGCAACCACCTCGGGACTCGCCAGGTAGCACTTCGCATCCCGCGAGCCCATGCGTCCCTTGAAATTTCGATTGGTCGCCGAAATTCCAACCTCGCCCGCCTCAAGTAACCCCACGCCCAGCCCAATGCACGGACCGCAACCCGATGGCAGCGGTTGCGCGCCCGCGTCCGTCAGTGTCCGCCAGATGCCTCGCCGTTCCGCTTCTTCCTGCACCCACTTGCTGGCCGCGCTCAAATAGAATTTCACGCCCGCAGCAACTTTCTGACCTTTTAGCACCGCCGCTGCCGCCGCTAAATCTTCAAGTCGTGAGTTCACGCACGAAATCAAATACGCCTTCTGGATTGCAACTTTATTCTTCTCGATTTCAGCCAGCGACTGCATAACCTGGACCGTGTCAGGCCCCGAGACATGCGGCGTCACCTCTGCAAGATCAAGCGTGATGCGCGCCGCATAAACGGCATCCGAATCTGGTGCGGCTGCGCTCTTCTCCCAAGCAGCAATATCGCTTTCGGTGAACCGTTCCACTCCCAGCGCCTTCAGTCGTGAGTAGACGCCGCGTAAATACTGGATCGTCACCGCATCCACCGGAAACCATCCCACCAGCGGCCCCCACTCCGTGCTCATATTCGAAATCGATAGCCGCGCATCCATCGACAGCGATGCCACTCCTGGCCCCGTGAACTCGACCGCCGAATTCAGGCATTCATCGTGGTTATAGAGTCCGCACAGCGTGATGATCACGTCTTTGCCGGTAGCCCCTTCAGGCAACTTGCCTTCAAGCACAACCTGAATCGACCGCGGAATCTGCCACCAGAATTCTCCCGTGGCCCACACTGCCGCCGCATCCGTGCGCACAATCGGTGTTCCAATCGCTCCCAGAGCGCCATACATGTTCGAGTGCGAATCCGACGCCACCACGAACGACCCTGGAACGACATACCCTCGCTCCACCATGATCTGGTGACCAATGCCTGATCCCGCCGGATAGAAATCCACGCCCTGCTCTTTCGCGAACGCTTCAATCGCCCGGTACTTCTTCTGATTCGCCTCGTCCTTATTCTGAATGTCATGATCGAGCGCAAAAGTCAGCTGCTGCGGATCCTTCACCTTCTTCGCGCCGATGCCCTTGAACTTGCTCATCACCGCCGACGTATTGTCATGTGTCATGCAGCGATGCGGACGAATCGATAGGAAATCCCCAGTCCGCAGTGGCCGCGCCGGCCCCTCCGTCATGTGCTTCTGCGCGATTTTTTCAACGATGCTCTGGCCCATAATTCACTCCATCTTTGCCACGGTCGATTGTGCCCAAAACTTCGTAATCGAAATAGCCGGTGATTTCACTTCGCCATCGCCGATAAAAGAAGATGGCCGAGGCCGGTAATTCAATAATCGCAAGGCCAAGGCACATCGCAGCTACAGCGATCAACCCCGTATCCAACTCATGTTTCGATTTGTATTTTCCGATGACGGCCCATAAGATCGCACAGCCAAAAACGGCGAGGATAAATGAGAGGATAAGGGACACACCCCATTGAAGCGGCGTACGATACTTTACCTGATCATAGTCGTATATCCAGAAGCTCTTGCGCTGAGGCATTCTGAACAAGCGTCGCGCTCGACTTTGCTTCTGCGATGGATCAGTCACGTTTCATCCCGAAATTCAGATACATCATCTGCCCGATGTGATGATGCAGATGCGTCACGCATCCAAGCACCATGCCAAATCGATCGGTCGCATCCGCGCCCACCGCCGAATATCCCTTCGACCAGTCTTCGGACGATTGCCTCTTGATCGTGCTCACCACCATCTCAATCGCCTGATCGAATTTCCGCAGCACTTCTGCCTTCGTCGGCCGCGTCGCCTCCGAAAATTCCAGCGGACGATCCCGCACATAGCCCGTCGCCGCAATCTGCGCCCCAATGTAGTAATTCAGGTTGCGGGTGAGGTGCAGCACGAGATGCCCGAAACTATTGCCAAACGAAAACGCCTTGGCCCAGAATTGTTCTTCGCTGAGAGGCGTCGCCAGGTCACCAACCACGCCCGCCAGTTTCGTGTAGCGAGCCGTCAGGTCCGATGCAATCGTCGTGTTTAAATCGCTCATCAGTCACCCACGAGTACGTGATTCGTATCTAATGTCGTTTTTTCCCGGTCTTCTTGGCCGCCCTTGTTTTCGCCTTCTTCTTCACATCTGCTTTCATCAGCGCCATCAGTTTCGTGACTGACCCGCACTTCTCCAGATTCCAGATCGCATCGATCAACCTGTCCTGCGCCTTCGCCGAAAGCACGCCCTCCGCCAGCGCCCTGAACTTCTCTTCAATCTCCGCATCGCTCAGCGGATTTCGTGGATCGCCCTTTGGATAATCCAGTTGCTTCGAGAATTTCCGTCCGTCCGTGGTCGTGATGGTCAGAATCACCCGCTGCAGCGCCGGAAATACTTTTTCAATCTCCGGATCTGCCACAACCTCAACTTTCTTAAGCTGCGCCCGAATCGTCGGATCCATGATCTTCTTCATCTCGAACTGCATCGGCGTTACCTGCCGGTCAACCAGCGCCGCCGCGATCACGTAGGGAAGGGAATGATCCGCCGTTTCTTTGGTATGCGGATCGTACTTGCTCGGGTCCGATAGAATGTCGGCCGCCCGCGCCAGCGACCGTATCTGAATCTTCTCGACTTGCTCCGGATGCAGGTCGTTGTCTTTAACCAGATCCAGCACCGCCGAAATCGGAGCGTGCGTCAGTGCTTCCGTTGGAAAAAACTTCATTCCGCACTGCGTAATGCGCCACGATTCGCCAAGCCCGTCCGTCAGTAGATTCTGCTTCCACTCTGGACCGTAGCACTGCACCAACCCTTCCTTGCCATCGATCACGTGCTCGGGGCCGCTGTAGCCCTTTTCCGCCAACAATGCCGCCAGCACGCCGCTCTGCGTCGCCATCGGATCGACCGTGTTCTTCATCATCGTCAGCTTGCCCGCAGTCACCGCGCCCATCGTGCAATGCCGCGAAGCCGAAATCCCGATCGCGTGTTGAATCTTTTCCCAGCTCAAATGCAGCGCGCGTCCCGCAACGATCGGCGACACGAACGCGGTCAAAGTCGCGTGATGCCAACCGCGCTCCCGAATCCCCGGAAACGCCGCCTCGCACATCCGCATCTCGAACTCGTGCCCCAGCACAAATCCAATAATCAGTTCCTTGCCATCGCTTTTCGCACGCTCACAGCAAGCCATCGCTGCCGGAAAAATATCCGATGGATGCGATGGATCCTGCTTCCAGTAAATATCGTTGTAATCCATGCAGCGGATCATCAGCGCATTCGCGAGCGACGCCGAAACTGCATCGATCCTCTCGCCCGTTCCAATCACGGTCGCCGGCCCACGCCCCGCGATCTCTTTCAAAACTTCAAGCGCAATAGTCACGTCATGCTGTTGATATCCGCCCAGCGCGCAGCCCACCGAATCGAGCAGAAACCGCTTTGCCTGGTACACCGCATCTTGCGAGAGCTGTTTGTAGGTAAGTCCCGCAGCCCAGCGAGACATCGCCGCCGTGATCGTTTCTTTTGTGGAAGTTTGTGCTGTCGACAAGGACATCTCCTGTACTAAGGCCGTTAGATTTCAGATAAATGCCGCCAACTCTTATTTCACTTTCACATTCTTCGGATTCTTAAACGGCAGAAATGCCATGAAATCGGCATGATGCACAATGAATGCCTCGGTCGTGCGCTTCACCAAATCTCCTTCCGCGGCATGTGCGGCAATGATGTGACATACGGAATCCGGCACGCCGCACTCCATCGCCAGCGCGACACCCGTAAACGGATGCCTCAACGCTTCTCCACGCTCACTCTGCCGGCTCTTCCCGTCCGGACCGATCTCATACTCCAGTAGCTTCCCCACATCCGCCAGGATTGCGCCCGCAATCACCACATCGGCGTCGATCGGCAGGGCTCGTCCCATGAAGTCCGCCATCGCCTTTGCGCTATCGCGCGCAATGTGCACCACGCACCGCTTGTGCTCCATGAAAGTGATCGGGCAATTCGGAACGAGCAGCGTAAAAGGAATCCGATTCAGATCGTCAGGCGTGAGCGGGCTGCGCTCGAGCGCCTTGATCCAGGCTTGCGTCACCTGCTCCCGTAGCGTGGCGTCTCTGATCCACTGAATCTCCGGCCACAATCGTTCCACCGCATCCCGCATGGGCAGGACCTCCTGACAAGACTCACTAGATTATCGGAGTTGATGCGGACGCGTCGAGGGGATCAAGCACACAGCAACGTGACTTGAAATCAGTGCCGCCGCAGACGACGCAAGCTTCATCTCTGCGGGCGAAAATCAGCTGTCCGTACTTATTTGTTCAATCCGGCCGCCACGGTGCCAGAAGAAAATTCTTTGTCGATCGGCAGCAACTCAATGCTGCATTCCGAACTGCCGCAACTCAACAATCCGCGGCGAATGATTTTGACTGACGACATATCGGGAAATCTTACGGGAAAATCCTTCTCCCGCAGTTGTCCGGCAGCCGCGCGCAAACTCTCGTCGCCAGCGACAAACTCGGCGCGCTCAGGACGCGGCGAGCTGTCAAAAACCAGATTGAATCGCGCCGAAACTGACTTACCCGTGATCGCTCCGAGCTTCACCGTCCGCGCCTGTACCAACTCCGCCGAGGCCTGCGCGATTTCTTTTTCCGCCGCGCTTTTCCCCGCACCGCCCGAATCCCCCGCCATCTTCATCAATCGCGTGCGTGAATCCTGCGCATCGTTTCCGCCCGCTACCGCAGCCAGCGCATACATCTGTCGCGCCTTCTCCGTCTGCCCTTGCTTTTCGAACACTTGCCCCAGCCGATTCGCCACCGTCCCTGACTGGCTCAGCAGCCACGCCGACGTCAGAAACTGCATCGCGGCTAGATTTTCGCCGCGCTCAAATCTCGCCCATCCGATTCTTGCCCACGACAGAGCCACCAGCTGCATCGATGAAAACGCCGATGGCCCCAGCCGGTCAAAATCGCCCGAGTCAAACTGTCCTCCAATGTCATAGAGCACCTGCTGCGCATCACTCTCCGTCTGCGTCGGATCAATATCACTCCTCAGCGCCGCCGCATAAATATCCTGGCCCGCGTCCGCGCCCGAACTGCCGGTCAGTCCCTTCAGCAGTTCCTGTGCTTTCGCGTTTTCCCCCAATCGCCCATACACCTGTGCCAGCGCCATCTTCGTTTCCGGATCGTCCGGCGGAATCGCCGCAGCCGCCTCCAATTCCGTACGCGCTTCCGCATCACGCCCCAACTGAGCCAGCAACAAGCCCAGGTTTTTCAGCGTGCGTTGTTCGTACGGCACCAGTGCGAGTTGCTTCCGATAAGCTGCGATCGCTTCGTCGAACTTTCCCGTTTGCTGCAGCTCCATCGCCAGATCTGCATTCGCATGTTTGTGATTCGGATCGAGCTCAAGCTGCTTGCGAAACGCCGTGATCGCATCCGCATGATCGTTGGCGCCTGCGTAAGCGAGTCCCAGATCGTAGAACCCGCCTTTCAGACTCGAATTCGACGTACCCGTATTTCCCATGCTCGCGTCCGACTCGACTGCACGCCTCAGAAGCTGAATCGCCGTCTGATAATCCTTGCTCTCCAGCGCTCTCACTCCTGCCGTATGCAGATCCTCGGCCGATCCTTCCATCGTCGCCGAGCGCACGCCTTGCCCCGAGGGCGCCAAAATACTGCACGACAACAGCTCGTCTTCATCGCTGCGCGCCGCGTTACGGAACGACTCATAATCCGCGCGCCTCGCTGCGGGCAACCGGTTTATCTTCACCACCAGCTTGCGCTCGCCTTCAAGAATCCCTTTGTTCAGCGAATACGACGATGAATATTCACCATAATCGCGCGTCATTTTCACGGCTGTCGGCGTATGCACCGTGTAATTGGAAGGAAACTGCAAACGCACACGGTAGTCCATTTCTCCCGCCGGTCCGATGTTCAGCGGCTCGGTGCTCTTTTCTGATGCTCGAATCGCCGGCACTCCCAGCGGCGGAATCGGACGAAAATCAACGCTCGCCGATGGCACCACAAAGTATCCATCCTCGTGCAGGTGATATTTCAAGTGAAATGGTTTGCTCGTGTCTTCGATGGGATCGACCTGCACATTATCAACGTCGCCCGGCAAACCCCACGTTTCCGAAAGCGCCTTCACCAGGTCGTTCCACTGCGCCTGCGGATATCGGCGGAAGCTCGCGCGCATCGGCCAATCTCGATCTCCCTGTGCCGTGAATTCAAGCGTAGCATCGAGCGCGCCAAATTCGCTTAACTTCCCATCCAGCGTGAAGTGCGCGAAGGTTTTGATCGGCGAATCCGCCGGCGTCCGCTGCAGGCCTCCCTCGCTATCCTCTGACGCCAGTACAGCCTGCTTGTCTCGCAGTTGATAAAGAATCAGCCCAAACGGCGTTACCTCGGGAGTCGTATCGAGCCAGGTCAGCCCCGTCCCCAGTTTCGCCGCCGTGATCACATGGTCGAACTGCGCAGGCGAGGGAACGTCTGGATCCAGCTGCCGCGAACTGTCAATCAGCACTGGGTAACTCTGGATTCCCTCCGCCTTCAGCAGTGCTGCGAACAGCGTGTGCTTGTCCTTGCAGTCGCCATAACCATTCTGCAGAACGTCCGAAGCCGAGTGCGGCTGGTAGCGCCCAATTCCGAGCGAGATACTCACGTAGCGTATATTTCGTGAGACGAAATCGTAGAGCCGTCGCGCCTTCTCCGTCGGTGTGTCCGCGCCTTTGGTAAGTTCCTCCGCCTTTTTTCTAACGCTGTCGTCGACAATCACCCGCTGGCCCTGCAACTCCGCGTACCATCGCGCAACCTGTTTCCAATCGGTGAACGTTGTCAACTGCACATCCGGACCGGTCGTCTGCTCGTCCGCGTTATCGTTGTCCTCGTCACGTTTCGGCTCAATGTCCTTCACCACCCATGTGTAGACGCGCCGGTCGCCATTGTCCTGAATCTGTGGCTGCCTCGTCGGCGTCTTCAGCTTGATTTCGCGCGCCTTCGGGACGTCAATCTCCAGTCGATCTTCGTCGACCGCCACGCCCTTTGGAAACGTGTATTCGTACCAGAAATTTCCCGGTGCCAGCGGCGTCACAACCCGTGTCACCGTGCGGTATTCCAGCGTATCTCCCGGCTGTAGTGCGGCTACCGAAATATGCCGTTGCCGGTAATCGCTGTACATCGGAGCTTCTTTCAGCACATCGGGAGCGAAATCCTGCGCCGTCGATTCCGGCGTCACCACGACCTGACCGTCCGGCTTTCGCACGCGCACGTATTCCACATCCAACTTTTCGGTCGCCGACGAGTATCCGAAAACCAGCTGCCCGAATTCTTCCACGCCCGCCTGGCTCTGAATTCGGACCACGGCCTCGGTCTCGCTGACGTCGGTCCCGTCATTCTCAAAGCGGACGTGATTCAAAATTCGCTCGAAAACAGCGGCCTCTTTCGCATCATTCGTTTTCGATTTGGAGGAAGCTGGAGCCTGCGCGAAGCCATCCCCGCTCGCAAGACATACGAGCGAGCAGACCAGAAACAGGCCGACCCTAACACGCGACACGCAATAAGACATATTGCAGTTCTTTTACGCCGTGCCCAGCGTAAAATCAAACGAGCCGTCATGAATTTCAGAAGCGCAATCCCGCTGTTCGCGTGCCTGATTTGTCTATGCTGTCTGCCGGCCGCCGCGGCTCCGCCGCTTGCGGTCGTGGACGAAAATCTGCCCCCGATCGAGGCCGGGGTCGAACTTCATGTTCTTCTGCGTGCGACCGGCGGCGTTCCGCCCTATATCTGGAGCGTGGCCAGCGGCGAACTTCCCGAAGGCATCACTCTTACCCCGCAAGGCCTTCTTTCCGGACGCGCCACCAAACCCGGCTCGTTTTCACTGACTTTGAAAGTTGAAGACTCCGCCCGCCCCGCCAACGCTATTAATAAAGAGTTCCGAGCCCTGGTTTCCGCGCCGCTATTGCTCGAATGGCTTGAACCTCCCAAAGTGCACGATAACCGCATTGACGGCTCCGTCCAGGTCTCCAACGGTTCCACCAACCCCTTTGATCTGACCGTCATTGTCATGGCCGTCGCCGAAAATGGTCGCGCAACCGCCATCGGATACCAGCATTTCTCTCTCAAGCCGGGCGCCACCAACGTCAAAATCTCTTTTGGCGACACGCTCCCGCACGGCGAATACGTCATCCACGCCGATGCCGTCGCCGAGATCCCTGTTAAGAAAGCCATCCTTCGCCAAAGACTCCAAACTCCTAAACCTTTGCTGATCGCCCAAGGCCCTTAGACGCTTTTGTCCATTGTCAGGTACGCAAGTCACTTGCTGCCCTTATGCTATGCTGATTATCATCTTGTTTAACCTTGAAGCAGCTTGATCAGGTCGAGATGTTTTTTCCGAACGACTTGAGCGTTTTGTATGGAGCTTTTTCTTAATCTATGCTGGTTGTCGCTCCTGTTGCCCGCATATCTGTTGTGGCGGCAGCGAGCCGCTTCGACTTGTTCCCGTAGTTCGATACAAGGTGCAAAACAAGGTCCCGCGGCTTCGCCGCTCATCTTCCTGGGCATTCTCGGCTGCATTCTGGTTTTACTCTTCCCCGTGATCTCGGCTACCGACGATCTGCACGCCATGCGGCCCGAGATGGAAGAGTCCGAGCGCGCCTTCCGCGACGCCAACCGATCCACCTCTGCGGTTCACGCATTGACTGATTCTTCGCAGCCCCTTCTGCCGTGGGCCGCTTCTTTGAAACCCGTCTTCGAGCAGATGGGCACCGTTCGCCCGTTCGTGCCCCCAACGCCATTCGCATTCTCTATCCCTGCCCCCACAGGTCGCGCACCTCCGGTCGTGCTCCCGGCTTCTCTGTAAGCGGGTTTCCATCTGGTTTCTTTACGAAAAATTCTGAAGCATGTTGCAGTTCACGCGCGTGGGACGTTCTCCATTTTCCCCATGCGTTCGGAGCGCACGATGTTGAAGTTTCACAATTTCGGTTTGATCGCATGCCTGTTGATCGTCCTGGGCGCCTCTGCCTCGGCGCAACGGACTCTCACTTGGGATGATGTCCGCCTGCGCTTTGAGCAGAACAACCCCACACTCCTGGCAGACAAGCTGAACATCGACGAGTCCAAGGCACAGGAGATTACCGCCAATTTGCGCCCCAACCCGAACCTGGGATTGCTCTCCGATCAGGTCGACCCCTTTGATCTTGGACCATCGCACGGACCATTCTCCTACTGGCTGCCCTCGGCGACTGTCAGCTATCTGCTCGAACGGGATCACAAGCGGGGCTTACGGCTCGAGAGCGCGCAAAAAGCTACTGGTATTGCTGTCTCCACCCACGCCGATATGGAGCGAACCTTGCTCTTCAACCTTCGCAGCGCATTTGTCTCGACTCTGCAGGCGAAAGCCGTTTTGCAGCTGGCAAAAGACAACTTGGTCTACTACGATCGCGTGCTCGCCGTGAGTAGAGATCGTTTCAACGCCGGCGACATCGCTCAAATCGACCTCGACCGGCTCGAACTGCAGCGCGTGCAGTATGAATCAGACGTGCAAACCGCGCTGGTCAATCTGCGCACCTCGAAGATTGAGCTGCTCACGTTGCTCAATGACCGGACCCCGATCGAGCAATTCGACGTCACCGGTCCCTTCGACTTCAACGACCAACTCCTGCCTCGCGATGAGTTCCGGAAAATTGCCGTCGACACGCGCCCAGACCTGAAAGCCGCCGTTGAAGCCGTCGACAAAGCTCAGACCGACCATAACCTGGCTATCGCCAACGGCTCGACTGACCCGACTTTCAGCTTCGACGTGGGCCGCAATCCGCCAATTGATTTGTACTTTGGCGTGGGAGTCAATATCCCGCTTCGAATCTTCGATCGGAATCAGGGCGAGAAGCTGCGCACCAAGCTTGATATCGAGCGGAACCAGCGGTTGCTCGATGCCGCTCAAGCCCAGGTATTCAGCGATGTCGATTCCGCATACGCCACCGTGAGCAGCAACTTGGCCCTGCTCCAGCCCTATAAGGCAAAATATCTGCAACAAGCCGTTCGCGTCCGCGAGACCGTTTCATTTTCCTATCAGCATGGCGGAGCATCGCTTCTCGATTTCCTGAATGCCCAAAGCGACTACCGCTCGGTACAGCTCAACTACCTGAACCTGCTTGGTGCTTACTTGACTGCCGCGGCCCAGTTGAATATGGCCGTCGGCCGGGAGGTTATCCAATGAAGAAAAGATTCGCCGGCCCCGCGCTGGCCACAATCTTTGGCATCTCCCTGAGTCTGTTTCTCGCCGGCTGCGGCGAAAACAAGCCCAACCCGAAGGCCGAAGCGCCCCCTCCCGCAGTCGTCGAGTCTGACCTCGATGCCAACAACTTTAAAATCGATCACCCCGAACAGTTTCCATTAGTCACGGCGGTCGAGCACATGGCTGCGCCGGCGCTCAACGTCACCGGTGTCGTGCAGCCCGATATCGCGCGCGCCGTGCCCGTAATCTCATTAGCCGCTGGACGCGTCGTCGAAATCAAGGCCCGCCTCGGCGACACGGTAAAGAAAGGCCAGGTATTGCTGCGGGTTCAGAGCAACGATGTCTCCGGAGCCTACCAGGCCTATCGCAAGGCAGTAAACGACGAGCTCTTGGCTCGAATCCAACTCGAACGCTCGCAGCTTCTCTACAGCAAGGGAGCCATCGCCAAGAGCGCTCTTGAGCAAGTCGATGACGTGTCCAAAGACGCCAAGGCCGATCTCGATGCCGCAACCGAGCAGCTGCGTATCCTCGGCATCGACAAAGACCATCCTTCCGGCATCGTTGATATTAGAGCCCCCATCTCGGGAGTGATCACCGACCAGCAAGTGACCAACGCGTCGGGCGTGCAGGGTTTGGGTTCACCCAATCCTTTCACCATCTCCGATCTCTCTTACGTTTGGATCATCTGTGACGTTTACGAAAACGATCTCGACGCCGTCCGCGTGGGTGAGTCGGCCGACATCCGGCTCGACAGCTATCCGAACCGCATTTTCAAAGGACGAATCGACAACATCCTGCCCATTCTCGATCCCAATATCCGCACCGCCAAAGTTCGTATCGAAGTCCCAAACCCAGGAATCATGCGCGTCGGCATGTTCGTCACCGCCACCTTCTACGGCAAGCAACCTCAGCGCCGGGCAGCTGTTCCTCCTGCGGCCATTCTGCACTTGCACGATCGCGAATGGGTCTACATGCCCCTGGGCTCGGGCCATTTCAAACGTGTGGAAGTCGTCACCGGGATCATGCTTCCCGGCAACCTGCAAGAAGTTATTTCGGGGATCAAACCCGGCGACCAGGTGGTCTCTAGCGCCCTGGTAATGCAAAACACTTTGGAGCAATAAATGATTCGCCGAGTCGTTGATTTTGCTCTTAACAACCGTCTGCTCATACTGGGTTTCGCCCTGCTGCTTTTTGCGGGTGGCATCGTTGCGTTTCATGATCTTCCCATCGAGGCCTATCCCGACGTAGCCGATAACTATGTCGAGATCATCACCCAATGGCCGGGGATTTCTGCGGAACAGATCGAACAGCAGGTCACCATTCCTCTCGAAATCGTGATGAACGGCATCCCGCACGTCGTGCACTTGCGTTCATTCTCGCTGTTCGGACTCTCCGACTTGAAGCTGATCTTCGACGACCAATCCGACAATGACTGGAACCGCGAGCGCGTTTTGGAACGTCTCAGCCAGGTCACCCTCCCGCCGAACGTAATCCCGCAGATGGGCACGGATTGGAGTCCCGTCGGCCAGATTTATTTCTTCACCCTGCACAGCACCAATCCAGCCTATGATCCGATGGAACTGAAGTCGCTAGAAGACTGGGTCGTTGAAAAGAATTTCAAAGCCGTGCCTGACGTTGTTGACGTTTCCAGTTTCGGCGGCCCTACCCGCGAGTATCAGGTCCGCCTGGACCCAAACAAACTCATCGCCTACGGCCTGAGTCTCGCCCAGATTGAACAGCAACTCACTAACAACAACGTCAATGCAGGTGGAAGCTTCATCCAGGAAGGTCTGCAGCAGATCAACGTCCGCTCCGTCGGACTGGTCGACCGCTCCCAGGACATCGCTAATACAGTCATTCTGACCAAGAACGGCACGCCTCTGCGAATCAAGGACATCGCCGTCGTCGCCCAAGGTCCGAAAATTCGTCTCGGCCAATTCGCGCGAGCCATCCACCGCGAAGACGGAAAGATTATCGATAACGACGACGTCGTCTCAGGCATCGTGCTGCTGCGCAAAGGCGCGGTCGCCGACGTTGCGCTGCAAGGCATTCACGCAAAAGTGGACGAACTAAATAACCATATTCTCCCTCCCGGAGTGAAGATTGTTCCTTTCATCGATCGCAGCGACCTCGTTCACTTCACCAGTCACACCGTCCTCCACAACCTCACGGAAGGAATGATCCTCGTATCAATCATCCTCTTTCTTTTCCTCGGAAATGTGCGCGGCGCCTTCATTGTCGCTGCCACCATTCCGTTTTCGCTCTTGTTTGCCTCCATCTGTCTCGATCTACGTCATATTCCCGCGAATCTGCTGTCCCTTGGCGCGCTCGATTTCGGCATGGTCGTCGATGGCGCCGTTGTCATGATTGAAAACATCGTGCGCCACTTGGGAACGACGAACGGCGTCAAGACGGCCCGTGAAAGAATCAGCGAAGCCTCGCATGAAGTCCAGCGTCCCGTGTTCTATGCGATCGCCATCATCATTACCGCCTATTTGCCCATCTTCACCCTGCAACGCGTCGAGGGCCGTCTCTTTCATCCCATGGCATGGACCGTCGCCTTCGCCCTGCTCGGAGCTCTGATCTTCTCGATTCTGATCGCGCCCGTGCTCGCCAGCTTTGCCTTTCAGCATGGCGCCAAGGAATGGCACAACCCAGTCATGCTCTTCCTGATCGAGCGCTACCGCGTCGCGGTTCGCTGGGCGATTCGACATCGTCTGATCACGGTCGGTATATGCGCGATCATGGTGGCCATAGGCAATTATCTTGCCTTCAGCGGCGTCATCGGTTCCGAATTTCTGCCTCACCTCGACGAAGGTGCGTTCTGGGTTCGCGGTACGCTCGCCCCCAGCACAGGACCAGATGAGGGAATCCGGGTCGCCAACCAGGCCCGCATCATTCTTTGCTCTTTCCCCGAAGTCCCGCAGTGTACGAGTCAGGTCGGCCGTCCCGATGACGGAACCGATACCACCGGATTCTTTAACACCGAGTTCTTTGTCGACCTCAAACCAAAAGAACAGTGGCGGCCCGTATTTCATCAGGACAAAGACGAGTTGATCGCCGCCATGCAGCGCGAACTCGACAAAATCCCCGGCGTCGTCTGGGGCTTCTCTCAGCCCATCGAAGACAACATGGAAGAGGCCGTCAGTGGCGTGAAAGGCGCCCTGGCCACGAAAATCTATGGCGATGATCTGAAGGTGCTCGAGGAAAAGAGCGACGAAGTCGCCGACATCATGCGCCACATCGACGGTGTTCAAGACCTAGGAGTCTTTCGCGTCCTCGGCCAGCCCAATCTCAACGTCGTCGTAGACCGTGACGCCGCCGCCCGTTACCAGATCAACGTCGCCGATGTGCAGGACGCAATTCAAACTGCCGTGGGAGGAAATGCGCTCACCCAGGTTCTCAAAGGCGAAGCCCGCTACGACCTCACCCTCCGCTATCTTCCAAAATATCGCGATACTCAGGAAGCCATTGAGAATATTCGCCTCTTGGCGCCATCCGGGGAACGTGTATCGCTCGCGCAACTCTGCAATATCAGCGTGACCGACGGTGCCTCCGAAATTTATCGCGAGGGCAATCGTCGTTACGTCGCCATCAAATACAGCGTCCGCGGCCGTGACCTCGGCAGCACCGTCGAAGAGGCAATCAAGAAAGTCAACGAAAAGGTCAAACTGCCTCCCGGCTACACCATTGATTGGGAGGGTGAATATGCCAGCCAGAAAAGGGCCAACCAGCGTCTATTGATCGTGCTGCCCATTACGATTCTCCTCATCTTTATCATCCTTTACACGATGTTCAAGTCCTTCAAATGGGCACTCCTGATTCTCGCGAACATCGCCATCGCGCCCATCGGCGGCCTGCTCGCGCTTCTCATTACCGGTACGAACTTCAGCGTTTCCTCCGGCGTCGGTTTCCTGGCGCTCTTCGGAGTATCCGTGCAAACCGGAGTCATCATGCTCGAATACATCAATCAGCTTCGGGCCCGCCGCTTCTCCGTCGAAGACGCCGCGGTCGAGGGCGCCGTCCTGCGTTTGCGTCCCATCATGATGACCATGCTGGTAGCTACTCTCGGACTGCTCCCAGCCGCTCTGTCCCACGCCATCGGCTCTGATTCGCAGCGCCCGTTCGCTATCGTGATCGTAGGAGGTCTCATCGCCGCCCTTTTGATGGGCGTCTTCCTGCTGCCAACTCTATATGTGTGGATCGCAGGCGACCGCGACGTGCTGCCCGCCGGCGACGACGCCTTCGAAGTTGGCGAACACGTGGATTAGATAAGGCTATCAGCGAATGAAATGAAGCGTCATCGATCAAACGGACCCTCATGGTTAGCGGCTGTTTCTTGCTTTTTAGACCCCATTCCGCTAGATTTCATCTTTCCCTTGATTTCACGAACATCGGTCATGTGAGCGGGCTGGCCGAGACTTGCCTCCAGGAGTAGCGGGTATGAAGTGGAGTTACATCGGGATCTCGTTTGGTGCGCTTGTACTGGTGGGAGCGCTGTTGAGCCTGCCCAGCTGCGGCCACGACCAGAAGCTGGTAAATCTCACGATTGAGCCGGCTAGCTTCACCTTCTTGAACCCTAGCCCCACGGGTACAGGGCAATTTACTGCGATCGCAACCTACATCCATCCTCCGGCGACCAAGAACGTAACCAGCCAGGCGACTTGGGCGGTTAACGATAATTTGATCTCGATAAACGCCGGATTGGTAAGTCCCACCGGCGGCGGGTGCGGTGGCGCAAACGTCTCGGCAACCATGCCTGAAGGCACCGGCGGCCCATCCAACATCGTGATCGCCTATGCGACGGTGACAGTGAACAATCCTGCCGATCCGACCTGTCCCGGTGGCGGCACGGAGGCAACCCTGGGCGTCAGCGTATCACCCGTCGGCGACGGAACAGTCACAAGTCTGACCGGCGGCATCAGTTGTCCAACGCAGTGTATTGCGGCATTCCCTGTCGGAGCTTCCGTGGGACTTACCGCGACCCCGGCGGCGAATCACAGTTTCCTCGCTTGGACCGGCTGTACATCTTCTTCTGGAAATACCTGCACGGTCACCATCCCGGTCGGAGGTGCCAACGTCGGTGCGACTTTCGAGTGAGAAATTAAAGCCGACGCCGGCTATTCGTCCGTCAGCAGCTTGCCCAGCGTCGGCTTGTGCCGCGCCGGCTTGCTCTTTTTAGCCTGCACCAGCCGCGACGGTTTGGGACTCCCGACCCGTTCGCGCGCCATTTCACGAACCACCTTCGCCGCGGAAAATACCTTTTTCCTTCCTTTGCGCGCCATGCCCGCATCTTCGCACGTTCATCCGCCAAAAGTGCAATAATTTGACGTTAGGGCGTGTTTTGTCTCTCCGCGAAACAGAACCGCGCGGAAGACGAAACAAAGCATCGCATCGCCTTTAAGAACGAGGGCCTGATATTTATGGATGAGCGCGATTTTTTTGACGAACGATCCGATAAGAAACCGGCAAATCTAAGTTGTCCCCATTGTCATCAATCGGCGGAATACGAAATCCAATGGCTGGTGCGCACCAAGAAGAAGAGCCTGCCCCCGCGCGCCGACGACCGCGACCGTGCCAAGTTTGCCAAAGCGCAGTCCTACATGCTGCGTCGCGACGACATGCTGATGTGCAAGAACATGCGCTGTCGAAAGCGTTTCGAGATTACCGGGGTGCAGAGCGTGGCATTTCTGCAGTAGCTGCGCCGGGCCGATTTCCGCTCCTGCTAGCCCTTCGCTGACGAGCGCCCGGCAACAAGCGTCGCCGCTAGCCGGCGAACACTCTGCAACAGCATCCCCAGCGCCTCAGACGCTGGCGCGGAAAGCGCCGACGCCTCCGTTGCCGGGGCGTCGCTGAAACCCTCCTGCACCATCTGTTCAGCGGCAGCCGTGAATCGCTCCGCGCTCGCATCCTCCATCGCGAGGAAGCGGAAAGCCTGAGCCAGGGGCACACCGTCGGCTCCCGTCTGCAGAAATTCGATATGAGCGCTCACCTTGCCGAACGTCGTATTCAAGGCGATGTCGCCCATGGTTCCGTGGGGAATCGGCCCTTTCGACAGGACCGCCGAGCCGCCGGTAAGCGAGAGTCGCTGTAGCACGCCAACGAAGTGCACGCCGTCTACCGTAAATAGCGCGCGTTCGCTATTGGGGACGCGAATGCGCGGCGCCCTCGGCCCTTTGTATGGTTTCTGAGACTTCTTCACGGAGGTGCTTCCCTTGATGATTAGCATCGCAAGCCCCTGGGGAGCGGTCAAGGTTACGGCGGTGCAGCGGACCTCACGCCTCCAGGCGCCCCGATATCCCCACCGCATCCAGTCGTTTATACTCTCCTGTTTGGCCAGTAATGCCTGGCTCTGCCGGGAATGGGAGCTTATCCGTGAAGATTCTGGTTTGCATGAAGCAGGTGCCGCAGAAAGACGCCCCGCTCAAGCTCAATGACGCAGGAACGTGGATCCGCGAAGATGTTTCCTACGAAGTAAATGAGCCCGATGCATTCGCCCTCGAAGAAGCATTGCGGCAGAAGGAAAAACACACCGGCGAAGTGGTAGTCATCACCGCCGGCCCCGCACGGGCTCTGCAGGTATTGCGCGAGGCGCTCGCCAAAGGCGCCGATCGCGCGATCCATCTTGAAGACGATGCCTTTGTCGGACTCGATGCCTACAACACCGCGCGCGCGATCGCAGCCGCCATCAAAGACGAGAAGTTCGACTTGATTTTAACCGGCCTGCAGTCCGACGATTACGGCTATGCCCAAACCGGTGTGATTCTGGCCGAGATCATGGGATTGCCGCACGCAACCATCATCATGCAGATCGAAAAAACCGACGCCGGTATCCGTGTGAAACGCGAACTCGAAGCTGGATTCTTTCAGTTCGTCGAGATGCCCTTGCCCGCCGTGCTGACCATCCAGTCGGGCATCAACAAACTGCGTTACGCCACGCTCATCGGTATCAAGCAAGCCAAAACCAAGCCTCTGCGCAAAGTCACCGTGGCCGAAGTGCAATCCGCCATGGGCCCCAATCTGCAGAAAATTGAAAAACTCTATATCCCCCAGAAATCGAAGAATACAGAATTCCTGGAAGGCCCTCCAGCCGAAGTAGCCAAGAAGCTGGTCGAAAAATTGAAGAATGATCTGCGCGTAATTTAAAGACTCCGGTGCTCACCTCTCGATTCCCGGCTTGCAGTGAAAGAACCCTGGGTTGTTTCTGAGAACTGAGAACCGAGAACTGGAACCGAGAACCGAGAACCGAGAACTAACTTTATGGACACAATCCTCGTCGTCGTCGAACAGCGTGAAGGAAAGTTAAACCGCGTCTCCTGGGAAACGCTCACCGCCGGGCAGGCAATCGCCGCTCAAACCGGATGGACGCTCGAAGCCGCGGTCCTGGGCTCGGGCGTGTCTGTCATTGCGGCCGAGGTAGCAGCGAAGAAGGTCGCCAAGGTATATGACATCGAATCGCCCGCGCTTGAGCCCTACACTCCCGATGCGTTCGCAAATGCCCTCAAGCAGTTCCTCGAAAAGCATCCGGCGAGACTTGTGCTTATGCCGCACACCTACCAAGTCCGCGATTTTGTCCCTAAACTCGCGACCGCCCTGCAGACGACCGTCATCAGCGACGTTATCGGATACAGCTACGAAGCCGGAAAGCTGCTCTTCACTCGCCAAATGTTTCAGGGAAAATTCGTCGCCAACGTGAGCTTCGCCGGATCGGGCCCATGTTTTGTGACCTTTCAGAATGGCTCGTTCCGCGCCGACAAAGTCGAAGCAGGCGCGGCGCCCGCGCCGGTTGAGACCATCAACGTCGCCGTCCCCGATGGCGTCATACGCAATCATCCGCAGGAAGTTTTCAAGGAAGCCAAGCAGGCCGTCGATCTGACCCAGGCCGAAATCATCGTTTCCGTGGGCCGCGGTATCAAAGAGCAGAAAAATATCGAACTGGCGAAACAATTAGCCGATGCGCTGGGCGGCGAGCTCGCCGCTTCCCGCCCCATCTGCGACAACGGATGGCTGCCCATGGACCGCCAAATCGGTTCCTCGGGCCAGACCGTCGCTCCCAAGCTTTATCTTGCGCTCGGAATCTCAGGAGCAATCCAGCACATCGTCGGCATGAAAGGCTCCCGCAGCATCATCGCCATCAACAAAGATTCCGAGGCGCCAATCTTTGAAATCGCCGATTATGCAGTAGTCGGAAATCTCTTCGACATCGTTCCCCCGCTGATCGAAGAAGTCAAAAGGGCAAAAGCATAGACAACAAAGCCTTCAGCGTTCCAGAGGATTAAAAATCAAAGATTAAAGATTCGATTACTCGCCAGCGGAGTAGGTGCCGAGGTGTGCCACCGTGAGGCGCAGATATTTGTATGGATTCACCGGTACGTCATTGATGCGCACTTCGTAATGCAGATGCGGGCCCGTCGAGCGTCCGCTCAATCCAACGTAGCCAATCGTGTCGCCGCGATGAACATATTCACCGGCAGTCACGGCGAAGTTCGAAAGGTGCCCGTAGCGCGTCGAGATGCCGTGTCCATGATCGATCATCACCGCACGTCCGTAGCCGCCCAGAAAGTCAGCGAAGGTAACCGTGCCATCCGCCGGTGCGATGACCGGCGTTCCGACAACCGCTGAAATATCAACGCCCGAGTGGAACGCGCCTTCTCCGTTAAATGGATCGATGCGCTCGCCAAAAGAGCCCGTGATCTGCCCTTCGACTGGCCATAGGTTCGGAGCCGAGTTTGCACGAACCCAATCTGCCGTCGTCGAGTTCCGCGTGAGTCCCAGCGAAATGCCGACCGTCGCAGCGCCGCTCAGAGCGGTGCGCTTCAGCGCGTACAACTGGTCGAGTGAAGAATCGACCTGCGCTTCCTGAATCTTTTCTGTCGAAGCGGTCACCAGCGATGGGTCGGACTTGAGTCCATAAAGCGCAGAAACCTCGCTCGCCAGCGAACCCAGCGATGCCACCTGAATGTCGCGTTCCTTGGCCACCTGTTCCAGGCGCGTGTAGCGGTCTTTGAGCTGGTTTTGCTCATCGCGCAGCTGGTTATAGTGCGCCACTTTCTGCAGCATCCGCGTATAAGAGCTCGCAATCCCCGTCAGGCAAAGCGCGCCCATCGCAACCCCCGCCAGAAGCACGTAGAGGTATTGGACGGGAATCGTGATCTTCCGAAGCTGTCCCGCTTCGTCGCGAGCTACGAAAAAAATGTAGAAGCGTTTACGCAATATCCTACTTCCGGCAATAGATTTTGCTTCGGAATCCTGCCAGAGCGGAACTGTCATGCTCGGGGCTCGGAATCCTGATTCCACCAGCCGCATCAGGAGCGGACTGGCTCTTCCAGAAAACCTACGGAACCAGGCAAGCCGATATCCAATCTCGCTGCAACTGATTCACGGTGCAGTACTTGGTTCGGCAAATGATCTTATGAACGGCGAGTTAAACGTAACAAACCTGATTCCCCCTGTCAACCTCAGTCCGCCCTTTTGGATGGTTACCAAGGCAGGGTGGTTGTGCTGGCCAATCGGACAAAAACCCCATACTGCAACTTCCACGTCGTCCCCAATAACAGCAACGAATTAAGGCAATTCCAGCACGATTTCGTGTCATCCATGACGATATCGCCTCAAGGTATATTGATCGTCATGCCTCTCGCCGAAAAGAAATTGATTCAGCGAATCCGCCGCTCCGTTCGCGGAAACAAATCGCTCACAAAAGGCATTGGCGATGACTGCGCTGTTTTAAGTATCCCTCCCGGCCACGAGTTGCTGGTCACCACCGACTTCACCATCGAAAACGTCCATTTCCGCCGCGCTTGGCATCGTCCTGAATGGGTGGGACGCCGATGCTTGACCCGTGGCCTCAGCGACATTGCAGCGATGGGCGGCGACCCGCGTGCCGCATTTCTATCCTTGGCCGTCGCCGGCGACCTTCCGCAAAAGTGGGTCGACCATTTTCTAAAAGGACTGCTTGATCTGGCCGCCGAGTTCCATGTTCCGCTCGCCGGAGGCGACACAGCCCAATCGGTAAACGGTATTCAGGCTGATATCGTCGTCCTTGGCTCCGTGCCCAAGGGAAAAGCAATCCTGCGCTCCGGCGCGAACCCCGGCGATCGGGTCTACGTCTCCGGCGAATTAGGCCGCTCTGCTGCCACTCTAACCGAGCTCATCAAAATGAAGTCGAAGTCCGCGGCAATAAAATATTCGTGGCGCCTTCAACCCCAACCGCGCATCGCCGTCGGCCGATGGCTGCGCCAGCGCGGCTTGGCCTCGGCCATGATCGACCTGAGCGACGGACTTTCCACCGACCTAGAACACATCTGCGAAGAAAGCCGCGTCGGAGCCGAGCTCGACGCCGAGGCGATTCCGCGGGCTCTATTCGAACCCTCGAAAAAACTACTTGATCTTGAATTTGCTCTCCACGGCGGCGACGATTACGAACTCCTCTTCACTTCCGCCGCGCCTATTCCCGCGCAGATCGCAGGAGTTCGGATAACCTGTATCGGCCGCATCACCCGGTTCACGGATATGCGAATCGTGGGAATCACCGGCAAATCCGGCCCCCTCAAAGCCAGGGGATGGGAGCACTTCGAGCGCAATTCTTGATATGAGCAAGCCAGCGGGTGACTTTGGTTACCTGCCCCCGGTGACAGCCGTGGACTAGAGTAACCTCATGAGAAACGTATCTTTCCTCCTCGCATTCTGCGTCGCGGTCTTGATGCCCGCTTTCGGGCAGGGACAGTCGGCGGCCTTCAAGATCGATAACGACTTCGTGCAGCGCCAGTTTGGCAAGGAGTTCACCCTTGTGCCCGAGATCGGCGCGGCGTTCGGCGATCTGAATGGCGACGGCGTGCAAGATGCCGTCATCGCGGCGCGCTGCAAGAATCCAATGCTCGATCAGGCCGAACACAATTACACGGTGTTGGACCCGTACAATGATTTTTTTGGCTATGGAGATCCCCGCGTTACGACCACATTCAGTGAGTCCGATCCGACCCTGCGCGGCCTCGTCGTGCTTATCATTCATGGCGACGGCCCGAACGCCTGGCGTTCCGCAACTCCGAAGGCAAAGTACGTCATCGTGAATTTGCCCTACCGGAGCATCTCGGTTAGAAAAATGCGCCTCCGAAAGAAAAACATTGAAGCGGTATACATCGAAGAAGCGGGCGAACTGAAAGACAGCTCCGCACTATTCTTTGACGGAAGAAAATTCCGCTACGTGCCCATGGGCGGAGAGATGGAATAGGCAGTAGAACCAAACGCTGCCTATGAGTGGATTTTGAAAGACTCGCCAGAAATCCACTCCAACTCTCGCCGCTCGCAGCCCGATGTAGTAACCTTCCTCTTCGATTGCCTCACAATTTGAAATTCCGCGTTCTCACGGAACCGTTGGCCGTTTGCCGCCTTGCCTCCGACGCTCCTGTTCCGTCCTGGGCTCTGGACGGCCAGTTTTTCTGCGTCCTGCGCACAAACGATGAGCTGTCAGTTGTCTGTCCGGAAGATCACTTGCCAAAAGATCGAATTCCAAACGCCTCACTCGCTTCCGTCGAGCGCGGATGGCTCGCCCTGAAACTCGAGGGTCCGTTTCCTTTTTCGATGACCGGAGTGCTCGCATCGTTTCTGCAGCCGCTGGCGGAAGCCAAGATTCCAATCTTCGCCATTTCGACCTTCAATACCGATTATGTCCTGATCAAGCACGAAACTCTGCAGTCTGCCTTGCTCGCACTAACCGCCGCCGGGCACGAAAAAATCGCTTAACCGGCTCGTTAGTTCGCGACTTCAGATTGCTCGGCTCAATCGGGTGCCTTCTTATACCGCTGGCTCAAAAAGACCATCCTCAGCTTTCCCATGGCCCAGCGTTCTTGCCAAATGCTCAGCCAGGTGCTCAGCCTGTTGGCGGATCTCAGGAACCGCCGTCGTCTCCCAAAGCTGTCCCTTCCGCGTGGGCCCAAGCGTAAACAGCGATCGTGATGGTCTCCGTTTGTAATCCATCAGTGCACCCTCCGCATAGACCGAGAGCCCCAAAAACAACTCATCGGGATGCGCTAGTCCCTGCACGAAGAGACTTGTGATCAGCGAGTCGTCGATGCGTCGGCAGTCCGTTTCAGGACCGGTACAGTTGATGACGCGATGAGCGTGCAGGCGTTTCGCTGTGCCGGCCCCACGTTCCCGATAGACAATCTCGGCCAGTCCATGCTCTTCGGCATATCGACTGATCCGCCCAGTGTGGAACCGGATTTGCCCCTCTGCCTCCATATCCGAGAAAATGTCGGCGATTTCCGGTGCCAGCCGATGGCGGTGGATGTCCCAGTAGGGACGCGCGTGCCGCAGGAACCGTCTTTGCTCATCGATCGGAAGCGACTGCCAGATCTGCTGCGTCACCGGACGCAGGCTGTCGATAACTCCTCGCCAGTCCGCTCCCTGTTCCGCCGCCGCATCAACTTCCTGGCGAATCGCATGCAGTAGTCCACGAATCGTTCGCGGAGATCGTTCATTCCAGAAAAGCGGCCACGGCTTCGTTTGCCGGTAACGGCTCGGAATCAGCCCTCTCCGCGAGAGGATGTGAACGATCCCTCGAAAACCTTTCGATTTAAGCGCCATAATCATGTCGATGCTGGTCAGGCCCGAGCCCAGCAGCAACACACTGCCATCCCTCGGCAGATTCTCGAGGGCGCCAGCCGACCATGCGAACTGTGCATAAAGAGAACTATCGGGCTGAAGACCTGGAATACATGGTGTAGCGGGCGGAAAATTGCCAGTCGCCAGAACCACTGCGCGACCACGCACTTCCAAATTGGCTTTGCACTGTACAACAAGTTTGTCTTTGCATCGCCGCAACGACAGCGCTTCATCCTGAATACACCGGAAGCGGTCGCCACCTCGTTCGGCGATCGCGCGGTTCAACACGCTTCCCATGTACTCTCCATAAACCGCGCGTGGCAGAAAACTTCGTGCTTGTACCGAGGCGTCATAATTGCGTCTCGCCCAGCGTAGAAAATCTTCCGGATCGCGCGAAAATGCACCCATTTGTCCGGCCGGAATATTCAAAAGATGAAACCGGTGCGGCGAGCGGTAGGCCAGCCCGCGGCCCGGGAGCGGGTTGTTCTCGACCACGGCGATCGAGAGCCGCACCGTGCGCCGCAATAACTGCACCGCGACCATCGCGCCGCTGAATCCGCCTCCGATGATCAACACGTCGATTGGGGAATTGGCCAAGACTGGCTCCAGTCCTAAATGTCTATCACAAGAATAGACATTATAGTCATAGCCAGCAAGTTGAATGCGATTTGAACGGGCGTAAATCTCGGCGAAACCTTCGCGAGGCCTGCACGCCGCGTCCGCTGGCCCCCTTGATAGACAGACGCGAATGCAAACCATTTCACGTCCCCGGCGACGGGCGATCGCGCCCGTTGAGAGCGCTTGCCATTCAACCCTGCTTTTCCGCCAAACGCTGCGCTAAATTAGCCATAGAGCCCGATGAAGTGTTCAAATAGAAACAGACTTCATAAAAGCGGATCTTGATGGCAACAACAACCAGATCAGTGACTTTGCGCCGCAAGGCGAAAGCGGCAGAACGCAACCTTCATGGATTGTGGCAGATCCTGAAGGCTCTGGTGTCGACCGATCATCCTCTGCTCGCTCACCTGATTCCCATCCGCCGCTGCAATCTGTCTTGCACCTACTGCAACGAATTCGACGACTTTTCCAAGCCCGTCCCCACCGAAAAGATGTTGCAGCGTGTCGATCAACTGGGCAACCTCGGCACTTCGGTCATCACCATCAGCGGCGGTGAACCGCTGCTCCATCCGCAACTGGACGACATTATCCATCGCATGCAGCAGCGCCGCATCGTCTCTGGCCTGATCACCAACGGATATCTCCTTACCGCCGACCGCATCCAGCGCCTGAACCGCGCCGGCCTCGAATGGCTGCAGATTTCCATCGATAACGTGAATCCCGATGAAGTTTCCAAGAAGAGCCTGAAGGTCCTCGACCGCAAGCTCCAACTCCTTGCCGAACATGCCGATTTTCACGTGAACATCAATTCAGTGGTTGGCGGCGGAGTCAGCCATCCTCAGGACGCCCTTACCATCGGCAAGCGCGCTCTCGAACTCGGCTTCAGCTCCACTGTGGGAATCATTCACGACGGCACGGGACAAGTGCAGCCACTAAAGGACGAGGAACGCCGCGTCTACCACGAAATGAAAAGTTTGGAGAAGCGCAGCTTCACACGCGTGAACGCGTTTCAGGACAACATCGCGCTCGGCCGCCCGAATCAATGGCGCTGCCGCGCCGGCGCGCGCTACCTCTACATCTGCGAAGACGGCCTGGTCCATTACTGCTCGCAGCAGCGTGGATACCCCGCTATTCCCCTCGAGAAATATACGATTGCCGATGTGCGCCGCGAGTTCCAGACCGAAAAGTCATGCGCGCCCCATTGCACCGTGTCCTGCGTGCACCAGGTTTCAGTCGTCGACGCATGGCGCGCCCCACAGTGGCCTGCCCCACAGTCCGAGCACGTGAACCATCTCGTCCACATCGAGTAGTCGCGCTTTCGGCTCTCTCCATCAAGCCGCCAGCCGCTCGTCAAGCTCCCTTAGAAGGTCGTTGCCACCGAGAAGCGGAACGTCTTGCGTGGCTCCAGCAGCGTGTAGTTTGAACCAAGCGTCGAGCGCGTGAGGTTGTAGGTATAGATTCCCGCGCCGGTGTTCGGGAACATGCCGGGCGTGATCGGTACCGGCGGCGAGGCGTTGCCGTCCAAACGCATTGCGTTGTACGCGTAGTAAATTCGGAAAGGCGCATTGACCACGGGGAGCATCGTCTGCAATTCGAGCCCGGTCGACATGCGTACCACCCAATTAGTGTTCGGAACTGGTTGGAGATTTTGGGAGGGAAGCGGTAGATTGTTGGTCCCAAGCTTCACCCCGCCGATGCAGGCATAAGCAGAACTCAATGCTGGACAGCCGAACAGCGTGTTGACCAGATTCTCGTACTGGATCGGGTTGGTCTGCAACTGCGATGTACGCAGGATTGGATCGGTGCCCACATCGACAAACGGAGCAATCGCAACCGGCCCGGCAATCGTGAAGCGGTATTCAAAGTTGCCATGAATGCTAAAGTCGCCGCCCGGAGTTACGAGTTGAGAATAGGGAACTGGAACGTTCCAACAGTTGCTCGTACATGCTCCATTGGAGCCTGTAACCACCGGAAACCGAGGGTTCGCTGGAACATACGTTCCGTCCGGGTTCCTCAGCGGCACGCTCTGCGCGCTCGGCAGATACGCGATGGGAGACACGGTGCGGATATCAAAACCGCGCAGATCGTTTTCGCCGCCTAGGTAGAATCGCGAAAAGGGAGGCGCCACCACGCCCCCAAAACCCGTGATGAATGAAGCCTGTATGTTGTAGCCCATGGCGTTGCGATTCTTTTGCATCGGGAAGAACTGTTTGTACTGCACAATCGGTTCAATCGTGTTAATCGTTCCGCCCAGTCCCGCGAATTCACCGCCGATGAACAGGCTTTTCCCGTGATGCGGCGCATAGGCTCGGTCAAGAGTGTTCAGGGTAAAGCTGGGAGTGATCTTGCTGGTAATGATTCCACTCAGTGCGTTCGGTCCCGTGATGCCTCGGAAATTCAGATTCTCGAATAACAGTTTCGAAGCGTTACTCACCGCAACCAGCGAAGAACGATCAAATGAATAGGCGATGCCAACTCGTTTGAACGATCGCTTCCCGCGCAATGGATAACTAACGCTCACGCTTAATCCCGAACTCGATTGCGAGTAGTTCTGCAAGTTCTGCAGGTAGGCCGAGGGCAGGTTCAAATTCTGTCCGGTGGCAATGGCATACTGTCGCGCCTGATCGTAATTCGTCTTGCGTGTATACACATTGAACCCGGCCTGAATCGGCCGATCAAACAAATAAGGCTGGGTAAATCCAAATACCAGGTCGCGCTGGTAGCTGCCCAGGCTCGCCTGTACCGAAAGCGTCTCGCCCAATCCAAGAAAGTTGTTCGTGCTGTAATTGATGCCCACAAACGCGCCTGCCAAGCCGCTGACGCCGCCTTGCAGCCCGATGCTGTTCTTGCCCTTTTCCTTTACCTTCAGCGTCAGATCGACGGTGCCGTTCTTTTCATCCAGGTGCCGCTCAGTCGTGTTGGGATCGTCCGGTTTCAGTTGCTCGAAATATCCAAGTTGGTTCAGGCGCATCAGGCTCAGTTCCCAGTAACGCGAGTTGTAGATCTGGCCTTCTTCCAGCGCAATTTCGCGCCGGATGACTTTGTCGCGCGTAGTCGTATTGCCTTGGAATTCAATCCTTCGCACATAAAATTGCTTGCCTTCGTCCACGTCGATGATCAGGTTCACAATCTTTTTCTCATCATCGAACTTCGTGTCCGGAACGGAAGTAAAGTTGATGTAACCGGCCTCGCCATACGCCTTGCGGAGGTTCTCCAGCCCCTTCGCCACCTTTTCACGGCTGAAAATATCTCCGTCCTTCATCGGGAAAAGGCTGCGCAACGCCGCGTTGTTGCGGATCGCCTTATTGTTCTCGAACGTGATGCTCCCCAGCCGATAGCGATCACCCTCCTCGATCGGCATCGTGATATCCACAGCCTTGCCGGGCCCCGGCTGGATCCACGGAATATGGAAGCCCTCGCGTCCCGTGTCACGAATCTCGGTCTTGGGATCGTTCACCAGGACTTTGAAGTAACCGCGATTCTGGTACTCGGCGCGAACCCGTTCCGTATCTTCATCGAGCTTCGTGGCATCGTACGTCTTGGCAAAAATGTTCTCCAAAAAGATCGAGTGCGGAATGCCAATGGGTCTCAGATTCTTCATCGCCGCGCGCAGCGTGCGGTCGTTGATGTGTCTGTTGCCCCGGAACCGGATGTGCCCAACCTTAACCTTCGGGCCTTCTTTCACCACAAATGTGATTCCCACCGCCGCCGGCGGAATTGGCCTCACCTCCGTCCGTATGGTCGCAAACTGGCGGCCATGTTCGGACAGCAACTCCTTCAGTACAACTTCCGCCTTCTTCACTTTCGTCGGATCGTACTGGCTCTCCACCGAGAGCCCCACCTTCCGGTCCTTGAAGCGATCCAGCACGTCGCTCGTCGAAACCGCGTTCAGTCCCGTGTAATTGATCTCGCGGATCGTCGGCCGCTCCTTCACATAAATGTGCAGGATCCAGCCTTTGGGGTTCTGTTCGCGCTCGAAACGTATATCTTCAAAGTATCCCGTGTTCCACAATGCATTGAAATCGCGTTCGATGGCAGCGGGATCGTAAACGTCGCCCGGCTTGCTGAAGATACGTGCTCTGATCGTGTCGGCAGGAATCCGCCGGTTTCCGTGGATGACAATCCCCACAATCAGATCCTGCTGACCGACGATAGTGCCGGCTAGAACCAGAAGCGCGGCCAAAACGAGAATACGATTCCAGAACGACCAGTGCTTCCCATCTCGCCTTGAGGAGAAAGAGATTGGAGGCCAGGAACGGCCTCTCTGCGGGCCCATGTTGTGGCCAAATCGCGGAACCCACACAGGGATAGCCTGATGACGACGATGAATCGCAACTACCTCGAAAAAGTAGAGTTAGGAAAACGGTAATTATACGGTAGAGATTGAGAACCGTCCAAGGCGGCTGCTTGATTCCTCTTCCCGAGTCACGCCCGAAACAGTTCCACCTCAACACAGACGGAATAAAACGTGGCCGCGTTGCCCATGTCTGAAAGTTTTTCTGACGTCAGCACGTTGATGTTCCCGCCGGTCGGGCTGAATCGCGCCCAATCGAGTCGAGCTGCAACCACCCCCGGCCGCACCGCACCGTCAACTCTGGCCCGCAGAATAATCTCGCCGCGCGAGTTGAACGCGCGCACCCGGTCCCCTGCGCGCACACCGCGAAACTCCGCATCAACAGGATGCATCTCCAGATCCCCCATCCCTGGCTCCATCTCACGAACCGAAGCCACATTCGCAAACGATGAGTTGAGATGGTTGTCAGCTTTGCGAGCAAGCAACTCGAGCGGAAAGCTGGCGGCTTTTGATCCATGCCTCGATTCCTCTGGCGGAGTGAACTCCACCACCGGATCAAGCCCCTGCCGCTTCAACGTCTCGCTGTAAAACTCCGCCTTACCGCTCGGCGTGCCGAACTTGCCTTCCGCAAAAGGCAGAAACGGAGCAGCGCAATCTTCAAGATCCTTGGCGCCGCTGCATTCGTCCGTTGCTCGAGGTGCAGCGCGCTCGCAAACTCCGTTGCTCTCAAAATTCAGCCGGATTTGATGCTCATTCTCCAGTCGCTCCCGCGTGATCCCTCTGAGCCGCGGATTCGGCGAATCCAGCGCGCGGTCGATCATTGAATCCACCGTCTCCCGAAAACATTCATCCTCAAAGCCCATTCGCTCGGCCAGCGCGCGAAACAGATCGACGTTCGACCGGCATTCGCCGACGGGATCCATCGCTTGTTTCGAAACCTGCAAATAATAATGCCCGTACGCCGTCTGCAGGTCCTTGTGCTCGAAAAACGTGGTCGCCGGCAACACAATGTCCGCGTAATCGGTTGTGTCCGTGAAGAACTGCTCATGAACCACCGTGAACAAATCAGCTCGCATCAGCCCGCGCACAACCTCGTTGTGGTCTGGACACACCGCCGCCGGATTCGAGTTGTAAACAAATAGCGCCTGCACCCGCGGGTCCGTCAGCGAATTCAGCGCGCTACCCAGTTTCACCATGTTTACCGTCCGCGCTGGACGCCCTAGCGCTTTCAGCATCAACTCCGGCATCTTGAGCGCCGCCGAATTCAAATCGAAACCGCCGCTGGTCGAGAGTTGCAGTCCGCCGCCAACTTCCTTCCAGGACCCAATCAAACAGGGCAGCATGGTTACCGCCCGCATCGACATCCCGCCTCGCTCTGAGCGCTGTATGCCGTAGTTCACCCGAATCGCCGATGGCCGCTGCGTCGCGTATTCGCGAGCCAGCTTGCGAATATCATCAGCGCCTATCCCTGTCCATTCCGCAACCTTCTCCGGCGGATACTCCTGCACGCGCGCCTTTAGCTCTTCGAAACCCACCGTATACCGCCCCACATAGTCGGCATCGAACAGCTTTTCGTTGATAATGACGTGCATCATCCCAAGAGCAAGAGCCGCATCCGTTCCCGGATTGATCGGCAGGTACCAGTCAGCGCATTTCGCGGTTCGCGTGCGATACGGATCGATCACCACCAGCTTTGCGCCCTTGCGGCGAGCGTCTTCAATAAACGGCCAGAGATGAACATTGTTGCCGTGTATATTCGCGCCCCACGCAATGATGTACCGCGAATGCGCGAACTGCTCAGGCTCCGTTCCCAGCTTGATGCCGATCACTGACTTCAAGCCCTCTTCGCCCGCACTCGAGCAAATCGTTCGCTCCAGTTGCGAAGCCCCTAAACGATGGAAGAAACGCCGGTCCATCGAAGCCCCATTAAGCGCGCCGAGCGTGCCGCCATACGAGTAGGGCAGAATAGATTCCGAACCGTACTCATCCGCAATCCGGCGAAATCTATCAGCGATCTCGCCAAGAGCCGCATCCCACGAAATGCGCTGCCAGATTGACGAAGATGCTTGCCCAGTGGCCCGCGGCCCCTTCGGTACCACCCGTCGCATCGGATACATCACCCGGTCCGGCGAATACACGCGATCCAGATACTTGGCAACTTTTGCGCAGAGAAATCCGCGCGTAACGGGGTGCTCAGGGTCGCCCTGAATTCGGGTTGCGCGTCCATCTTGAATCGTGATCAGAACGCCGCAAGCGTCCGGGCAGTCGTGCGGGCAAGCGGCATGAACGACGCGCTTCATCCCCAAGATTATAAGTCAGGGAAACCGCAACCTCCCGCTTCGTCGCTCGGCCTTTCGTATAGTCGTCGATAAACCGTCCGCCATCCGCCGCACTTTGTGCAACGTGCCTCCGCGGGCGGCGAAGATGAACAATTTGTCATCTGATAGTCGCGCTGAATTTATTCTTTTGCTGATAATCTTTCTCGTGGATCGCACTCACGGGTTCGCAACGCATGGATCGCATTTCATTTCCTCTCCCAATGCGTGGTTGTCTCCCCATCGCCGCGATCAGTTGCCGGCGCGCTTCGCCAATATTGAGCGCATCCCACCGGTCAGGCGTCCGGCCGCTTCTGAACCGATTCTGTTACCCGGTTCCTGCCTCTCACGCTTCTTTTCACCTTTGTCTTTTTGCGCTCGCGTTGCTCACGATTCCTCTGACCGCAGTCCCCGCCTCCGCTCAAGATAACTATGAAATCCAGGTCTACGGATCGGATCTGGTCGATCCCGGCCACACCATGGTTGAGCTTCATAGCAACTTCACCATCGATGGCTCAAAGACGGTTATCGACGGCGTTTATCCCACCAATCACGCCGAGCATGAAACCGTCGAGATCACTCATGGCTTCACCGACTGGTTCGAATGCGGCTTCTACATTTTTACTTCCATAAACGACGGCCATGGTTGGCAGTGGGTGGGAGACCACATACGGCCCCGGGTTGCGGTTCCGAAGAAGTGGCACTGGCCGGTGGGCGTGAGCATCTCAAACGAAATCGGATACCAGAGGCGCCAATATTCAGTCGATACGTGGACATGGGAGATCCGTCCGATTGTCGACCAGAAAGTTGGCCCATGGTATTGGTCGATCAACCCGACGCTCGATCGTTCCTTTCACGGCGAGAGCGTGAATCAAGGCGTCGTCTTCTCACCAAACTTCAAATTCAGCTATGATTTCACTCCGAAAATTGCCGGGGGCCTTGAATATTACGGTTCGGTTGGTCCGGTGACTGGATTCGACGCGGTTGCGCAACAACAGCAACAGATCTTTCCCGCCATCGATTTGAACGTCGCACCGCAATGGGAGATCAATTTTGGCCTGGGCGTTGGATTAACCGGCGCGACTGACCATCTGATCGCCAAGATGATTCTCGGCTACCGCTTCAATTTCTGATCACAGATCAAACAATCGTGCCGTCCGAGAAAACCTCACCGGCGGATTTCGCAACCTTGATTAGGACGGAGATATAAGAACGATCGAAAGAGGGGGATGCGGCACAAAACCTGCATTTTCGGTCTTGATCGTGAGAGAGAATAAGTCTTTGCGGGTTGTTCATGCGCGACTTTCCATCGATCGCAAGGCGGATGATCGCAAGGCTGACCGCGGGGTTTGGCGCGTTGATGTTGGCGGCGTGCCCATGTCTTGCGCAAGCGCATTCTCCCGCGTCCAATAGTTCCCATAAACTTGAAATCACGGTCGTTGACGAGAACGGCGTCGCGGTTCCTTCCGCGCAGGTCCTGCTCACCCCCGCGCCTCCAGCCACCGTGGCTCAACCCAACCTTTCTTTGCGTTGTGAGACCGATTTTGCCGGACACTGCACCTTTACCGGCCTCCCCCTCGCCAACTTTCAACTTCATGTCGAAAAGACCGGCTTCTATGCCGCGGTGATGGCTTCCGTCCGGCCAGACCTGACTGCCGCTGTCGACGTCACGCTTTCACACCTTGAAGAAATGCACACAGTCATTGACGTTCACGAGTCGCCGCTGGCGATCGACCCAACTCAAATCTCCTCCAGGGAGCAGATCTCCGGACTCGACGTCATCGATATCCCCTACCCGGCCACCCACGATTATCGCAACGTGCTCAATTTCATTCCCGGCGTCGTGCAGGACACTTCCGGCCAGCCGCACGTAGCTGGCGCGCAAACTTATCAGACCCTCACTCTGCTCGACGGCTTCAACGTCACCCAGCCCGCAAACGGCCTTCTCGTCGTCCGCGTAAGCCCCGATGCATTTCGATCCATTGAGGTCGAGCCCAGCCGCGAGCCCGCCGAATTTGGCAAGGGCTCGGGTGGCATCCTGAATTTGAACACCGGTATCGGTGACGATCATTTTCGCGTCTTCGCCACCGACTTCATCCCGTCCGTGCAGGACAAACGTGGCCTTGCCTTCGACCAATGGGTGCCGCGCTTCACTCTGTCAGGCCCGATTCGCGCCCGCAAAATGTGGTTCTTCGACGGTCTCGAAGGTGAATATGACAACGCCATCATCACGCAACTGCCTCCGGACGCCGATTCCGATCAGTTTTGGCGTGGTGGTAATCTCGCCAAAGTTCAGACCAACCTCACTTCGCGTAACATCCTGACTACCGGTTTTCTCTTCAACTATCTTCGCGATCAGCACTACGGACTGTCGCCTCTTCAGCCGCAATCGGCCACTCCCAGCGACGTCGAATCTGCTTACGTGGGGACGATCAAAGATCAGCACTACTTTACAGGCGGCGAACTCGTCGAGACCGGGTTCAACATCACCCAATACAATCTGCGGCAAACTCCGCTCGGCAACGAACCTTATTTCGTAACCTTCAATAGCGCCGGCGGAAACTACTACCTTGATACCCAGACCCACGCTCGCCGCTGGCAGGCGCTATCGAATGTGTTTCTCCCGCCGCAATACGCTCATGGACGCCACGACATCAAGTTCGGCATCGACATCGACCGCATCGATTACGATGCGCGTTTTCTGCGCCAACCAATTTCTTTCTGGCCCGCGACTACGGCGAATGGCCCATGTCCAACCGATGCCAACGGAGTGCCGACCGTCCCTTCCCCGTGCGCGCTCTACTCGGTTTTTTCCGGAGGGAACAATTCGACTACCTACAACCTTGAAACCAGCGGTTATGTGGAAGATCGCTGGTCGCCGACAAATCGCCTGCTGATCGAGCCGGGGCTGCGTTTCGATTGGGATCAGATCGTGCGTCAGCCCCTGTTCTCTCCGAGGCTGGCGGGAACCTACGTCTTGAATAATTCGGGCAACACCAAGTTCTCGGCGGGCGCGGGTCTTGTCTACGATGCCACCGATCTCATCCTCATCGCGCGGCCCGAAGCTGGAGAACGCGAAGATTACTTCTTCAACGCAGCCGGGCAGCCGACCGATCTCGCCGGCAATGTCATTCCCACCCCAACGCCGGTTCCAACTACATTCTCGGTCAACCGCCAAAACCTCGAAGCGCCGCGCTTTCTCAATTGGAGCCTGGCGCTCGAACAGAAACTTCCCGCCTCGATCTTTCTGAAGGCTGAATTCATGCAGCGCCGCGGCACTCGCGATTTTGTCTACAACACGCCCGGCAATCTGCCCGGCGGCAACTTCAATCTTCAGAACACCCGCGATGATCGTTATAACGCCTTCCAGCTGAATCTGCGGCGCAGCTTTCGACAGCGGTACATGGTCATGGGCTCCTACACGCGGTCGAGCACGCGCTCGAATCAGGCGCTCGACTTCAATGTGGATGCCCCGGTCCTGGGACGTGTGCTGCCCGGAACGCCTACAACGCTGGTTGGCGCGCAATCACCGGGTCCGCTTCTGTGGGATGCGCCGAACCGCTTTCTGTCGTGGGGATTTCTGCCCTTTTTCCATCTTCCCATCATTCATCAGCTGGATATCGCCTACTCCGCCGAAGCGCGCACGGGGTTTCCCTTCAATGTTTTCACCGACCAGCAACTGCTTGCCGCGACCCCGGGTTCCTATCGTTTTCCAACTTATTTCGCCCTCAATCTGCAGGTGGAAAAGCGCTTTCATCTCTTTGGCTACTATTGGGCGCTGCGCGGAGGCTTCGACGACATCACCGGACGCGTCAATCCGATTGTGGTCAATTCCGACGTGGACTCTCCAGAGTTTTTGACGTTCACCGGGTACACCAGCCGTTCGTTCACTTCGCGCATCCGTCTTCTCGGCAAAAAGTGATGCGCTGATTGGCCGGGATTCGCTATAGCATAGCGACGTGAACATTCGACGAACCGGATTGGCACGATCCCTTTCCAAGATGGGCTATTGCTCGCGGTCGCGGGCGGCCATTTTCATTCGTGCCGGACGAGTCACGCTGAACGGGCACATCGCGCGCGATCCAGAAACCACAGTGCGTCCACATGACCGCATCGAAGTTGACGGCGCCCCCGTCGACAAAGCTCCGCCGATTTACCTCGTCATGAACAAACCGAAAGGCGTGGTGACGACGGCGTCCGATGAGAAGGCACGGAGGACAGTGTATGACTTGCTTGATGCTAATTTGCCCTGGGTTGGTCCAGTGGGCAGGTTAGATAAGGCGAGCGAAGGGCTACTACTGCTGACGAATGATTCAGCGTGGGCGGATGCGATTACCAATCCATCAACTCACCTGGACAAGATATATCACGTGCAGGTGGACCGCATGGCCGATGACGATCTGCTGGCCAGGATTACTCGCGGTTCAGCGGAGAAACGTGACGCCGCAGCTAAGCCACTTGTTCCGAATGACGATTTGCGCGCCAAACACGCCCGCCTTCTTCGCCACGGAGAGAAAAATAGCTGGATCGAGATTACTCTCGATGAAGGGAAGAATCGCCAGATTCGGCGACTGCTCGAATCGTTCGATGTCCATGTTTTGCGTCTGGTGCGGGTGTCGATCGGTCCACTGGAACTTGGCGAATTGAGGAAGGGAGCGATGCGACGGCTGAAGTCAAACGAAAAGACCGCCTTGGATCAGGCGCTGCGAACGTCTATGCCGTGTTCGTCCATGTAGTCTTGCGCCTGCCGAAGCACTTTGCGTTCGTTGCTGTAGGCGAGTTCTTTGCCGGCATCGGACAACCGTATCCAGCGCGCTTGCTTGACCTCAATGCGCATGTCGGGCGCCAGGTTATCGATTTCTCCGGAGACGTAGCGCATCAGATAAAAACTCACGATTTTGAAAACCCGTTCGCCATCCCCCCATGTGCGGACGTAGACGTATTTATTATCGGAAAGTTTGGTGATTGGTTCGGCCGCGATCCCGGTTTCTTCAAGCACCTCTCGTATGGCGGCAGCCTGCGGCTTCTCGCCCGGATCGACCAGGCCTTTCGGCAGGGCCAGCACAGCTCGACTGCGCTTTCGCGGCGTCTTTAACGGTTTTGCCGATTCTTTCGGTGACTCAATCGTCTGTTCGCTCTTTTGCGGTTCGATCAGCGCGACCTGCCATACTCCCGAGATCTCGCGAAGTACTACGCCGCCCGCCGAAATTTCCCGCACCATAGCCGACACCTTATCGAGAATTCCCGAGTTTCTCAGTTTCTTGCTCGATGCGCTGCCATGCGCGCTCCACATGCCTCGCCTGCGTATTGGTTTGGCCGACGCATAGCCGCAGCGTAACTTTGCCGTCGAGCTTGGTGTGCGTCAGGTAGAGATCGCCGCTCTTATTCAGCCGATCCATCAACAACTGATTAGATTCGTCTCCCGCGCGCAGGCGGAAGCAGACGAGATTGAGCTGCGCCGGCGCGGCAAGTTCGAATCGCGCATCCTCTCTTACCCGGGCGGCGAACTGTTGGGCGAGTCGCACATGCTCGCGAATATGATGCTGCAAACCTTCGATTCCATAATGCCGGATTACGAACCAAAGCTTGAGCGAGCGAAAGCGGCGGCCAAGCTGAATGTGCCAATCGCGATAATCAATGACGGCGCCCGATTCCGTTGCCTGGTTGCGCAGGTATTCGGGCAGAATTGATAGCGTTTGAATCAGGTGATTTCGATCGGCCACATAAAACACGTTGCAGTCGAAGTTAGTGAACATCCATTTATGGGGATTAAAGGTGTAGCTGTCCGCGAATTCAACGCCGTCGTTGATGAACCGGAATTCCGGGCATAGCGCGGCGGTGCCGCTCATGGCGGAGTCAACGTGCAGCCATAGATCGTGATCGCGGCAGATGCGCCCAATTTCGCGGACGGGATCGACCGCATTCGAAGACGTCGTGCCCACAGTGGCGCAAACAAAGCAGGGAATCAGTCCGGCTTTGAGATCACGTTCGATCTGCTGCGCCAGCGCTCCAGAGCGCATGGCAAAATTCTTATCGACTTCAATGTGGCGCAGGTTGTCCGCGCCCATGCCCGCGATCTTGACCGCTTTTTCAATGGATGAATGCGTTTGCGTCGAGCAGTAAGCAACTAGGCGTCCATCGCAGCCTTTGCGGTTGCTGGCGAATCCCGTCGTGCGTTCGCGGGCCGCGAGCAGGGCGCAGAGCGAGGCGCTCGATGCCGTGTCTTGAATCACTCCGCCCCCACTGCCGCCGGAAAGAAATTTTTCGGGCAGGCCCAGCATCGGAACCACCCAGTCGAGCACGTGCGTTTCAAGCTCGGTACACGCGGGACTGGTCGACCAAAGCATGCCCTGCACGGCCAATCCCGAGGAAAGTAGATCGCCGAGGATAGCCGGGCCAGAGGCGTTTGCGGGAAAGTAGGCAAAGAAGTTCGGCGACTGCCAGTGCGTGATTCCGGGAAGGATGACGCGCTCGATGTCGGCAAGAATTTTATCGAACCCTTCGCCGTGCTCGGGCGCATCTGGCGGCAGCTGCGCTCGAATCTCTCCGGGCTGCACTCTCGAGAGGACTGGAAAACTTTCGATCCTGGAATGGTAGTCGGCGATCCAGTCCACGACAGCATGGCCCTGGCGGCGAAACTCCTCGGGAGACATGTGAAAAGATTTCTGCTCTGGCATAGGAATTTGGAGCTGATGAGTTGTGATCGTTAATTTGAAACCTGACGGCGCTAAATTACAAATCGCCTATCGAGAATCACAAGTGTCCATAGAACACGCGCGTGTTGTATTCGAATTCCACCTTGCCGTCTTTGGCGTCGGCATCAAAAATCCGCTGTAACTCCGCCATCATCGGCGCGTGGCCGGGTTGACCCTCGAGCGGCGCATACGAAGATGATAACAATCGTCCCGCGAGAGCTTCGTAGCCGAACTGTTGTTTCATCCCGAAAACTCGCTCTTCGAACGGCGCGGGCGCAAAAAACTCGTGGATCACTGCAGTGGTGCGTTCATGGCGCACCTCTTTATAGTCTGTGCCATAAGTCAGCAGAAGTTGCTCGTAGTCGCGCAGGAAAGGTGTTTCCGAGGTGCGGCGCTCATTCCACACGAGCACGCACCAGCCGCCGGGTTTCACAATACGGGCGAATTCGGCGCGCGCCCGTGGCAGATCGAACCAGTGCGCGGCCTGCGCGGCGGTGACGAAGTCGACGGACCCGGAACGCAGCCCCGTCTTTTCGGCAGTTCCGGAAATAAACACCAGTTGCCGATACGATTTGAGCAGACGAACACCCATCTCCCGCATCTCGGTATTCGGTTCAACCGCAAAAACGGTGTTTCCGTTGTCCAGGAGAAGCCGTGTAAACATGCCCGTGCCCGAGGCGACGTCCGCAAGAATGTGATTGGCGCGCAGCCCGCATTCGCTCCGGAGCAGATCAAGAACCTCCGGCGGATATCCAGGCCGATAGAGAACGTAATTCTCGACTCGATCGGAAAAACGGGCGGTGGGCGCCTTGTTCATCGCTTTTTAGTTTAACGCGTTCAACTAAGACTCCCCCGGCACGGTACAATCTTTCTTTATTTTTGGCGGGGTTTTTGGCGGTTGCGCTGCATCGCGGGTCGGGTGCGCGTTTCGGTGTTGGCTTATGCCGGAAGAAACTTTACGCGGTGTTCTCGAGAACGGAGTACCCGGCGTCGGCGATGCCGCGCCTGACTTCGAACTTCCCGCCCTGATTGCCGGCGTCAAGCAGACCTTCCGTCTGAGTGCGCATCGCGGACAGAGTATCGCGCTGGCGTTTTATCCGTTCAACTGGCAGCAGCCCAGCGCGGCCCAATTAATGAGCTACCAGGCGCAACGTCCAAGAGTCCTGGCCAGTCATGGGGAAATCGTAACCATCACCGTAGATTCGATTATGAACATCACCGCCTGGGAGCGCGAGATTGGCCCGTTCGATTTTGCGATGTGCAGCGATTTCTGGCCCCACGGTGAAGTTTCAGAGCGCTACGGAGTTTTGCGCAAGTCCGATCAGACGTCGGATGAAGATGCGGGCGCGAGCGAGCGAGCGGTGGTCATCGTGGATCCCGAGGGAGCCATCGTGTTCCGCAAGATCTACAGACATGAGGATCTTGCTCCGGTGGAGGAGATGCTCGCCGTGCTGCAGAAGATCTGAACAACAGTCTGAAATATGTGTTCAACAAGGAGCTTCATGAAATTTCTCTCGGGAGCGATTTTGTTTTTCGTGCTGATTGGTTCGAACCTCCAGGCCTTTGATCAGTCGGAGAAGAATAACGATAAGGCTCAGCCCGACAACTGGTCGATCAGCGGGTTCCGTGACGCCAATGCCGAGCGCGCAATCGAGGCAAAGTTTATCGCCGTACCTGACGCCAAGCTGGCCGAAGAACATCTGCGGATTTTGGCGCAAGCGCCGCACATCGCCGGTTCTCCCGAAGACAAGACTACCGCCGAATACGTGGCGAAGAAATTTCGCGACGCGGGGCTCGACACGCAAATCGTCGAATACAAAGTCTGGTTTAACTATCCCGCCGAGATTCGCGTCGACATGACCGCGCCCGAGGGAGTGGAGATGCACGGGCCGCATCGTGAGCACGTTGATGACGATCCTTTTCAGGATGATCCCCGGGTCGTGACGCCCTACAACTGCATGTCGCCGTCGGGCGACGTCGAGGCCGATGTTGTGTATGCGAATTACGGTTCGCCGGCTGACTTTGACAAGCTCAAGGAGATGGATATCGATGTCCGCGGCAAGATCGTGATCGTTCGCTACGGAGAGAATTTTCGCGGCGTCAAGGTTTTCGTGGCCCAGGAGCGCGGCGCTGCCGGAGTAATCATTTATTCCGATCCCAGGGATGACGGTTATTACCGCGGCGATCCTTATCCAAAAGGGCCGTGGCGCCCGGCGAGCGGAGTGCAGCGCGGTTCGGTCGGTTACATGTTTCAGTTTCCCGGAGACCCGACCACTCCCGGAATCGCTTCCACTCCAAACTTGCCCGACTCGAAGCGCATCCCTCCCGCCGAATCGGAGCAGTTGCCGAAAATTCCAGTCACTCCTCTTTCTTACGAGGACGCCGCGCCGATTCTTGCGAATCTCGCTGGTCCCGACTCGCCGCGAACCTGGCAGGGTGCGCTGCCCTTTACCTACCACGTGGGTCCGGGGCCGGCAAAGATCAGGATGCACCTTAAGCAGGACTATCAGTTCCGCACGATTTGGGATGTAATCGGAAAGATTCCCGGCGCGACCTCGCCTGATGTGTGGGTAGTGGCTGGCAATCATCGCGATGCATGGGTGTATGGCGCGGTTGATCCTAACAGCGGCACGGCGTCAATGCTTGAGGCCGTCCATGGCCTGGGTGCATTGCTGAAATCAGGTTGGAAGCCCAAGCGCACGATTGTGATCGGCAGCTGGGACGCCGAGGAGGAAGGGTTGATCGGTTCCACCGAATGGGGCGAGGATCACGCGCAGGAACTTGGCAACGCGGCCGCCTATTTCAACATGGACGTTGCCGTGGCAGGCAAGCGGTTTGGAGCGTCGAGCGTGCCGAGCTTAAAAGAATTTATCCGGCAAATTTCGAAGGCAGTGCCCTCACCGCAGGGCGGCACGGTCTATGACGCATGGAAGAAGGCGAACGAGCCGACTGCCGAGAACCGCCACGAGGAGACAAATAACCGCCGGCGTCCCGCGGCAGCCATCACCGCCGACGTGCCGGTGGGCGATCTGGGCAGCGGCTCTGACTATTCCGTATTTTTGCAGCATCTCGGAGTGCCTTCGACTGATATCAGTTCGAGCGGCGACTATGGCGTCTATCACTCGACCTTCGATGACTTCACCTGGTTCAAGAAGTTCGCCGACCCTGATTTCCTCTATGAGCAAGAAATGGCACGTATTTATGGCTTGGAAGTGCTGCGGATGGCGAGCGCCGATGTCCTTCCCTACGACTACGAAGATTACGGCAGGGAGATCCTGGTTTATCTCGACGCGGCTGTGACCAAGAGCAAAGACCGCTTCGGAGACAAGGCGCCAGACCTCTCCGCGGCGCTCGGCGGGGCGCGGCATTTGGAGGCTGCAGGCGCAAAAATGCTTGAAAAACAGCGAGAAGTCCCTGCCACACCGGCCCGAATGAATGCTAAACTTCGAGAAGCAGAACGGGCGCTGCTGCTACCCGAAGGCCTCCCCAACCGTCCGTGGTATCACCATGCGATTTATGCGCCCGGACAGTACACCGGTTATGCCGCAGTGGTGATTCCCGGGGTGAACGAGGCGATCGATCGGGGTGATCTTCGCGGCACCGAACAACAAATCGCTGCGCTCGCGGCAGCCCTGAATCGGGCGGCTCGGGTTCTCGAGCAATACCGCTAATCGCAGCGCGCTGCGCCTCAACTGTGCGGCGTAAGTGACGCCGAGGCGACACGAGTTATGGCACTGGCACGAATCATTACGCGCTCGCAGGCGTGCTCGCGAGAGTTAGCGCTCGATTTGCTCGCGCGCGGCTATGCCGTCGAAATCGTATCTCCCGATGCCATCCCTGACAATATTGCCGACTTGGAATTGCGCGTCGATACTGGCCCGGGAGATCAGTTGATCGCCAACGTCGAAGCCCATGATGGCGGCCATTCGACTTCGCTGGAATTCCTGCATCATTTGAAAGCTCCCATGGGCGACTTCATCCGCCGGACCCCGGAGTTTGCCGAGCCAATTCGCTTTTCCGAGCGCCCCGCTGGCCTCAACACCCGGCCAAGCGTTGAACTGATCGAATCGCCGGCCGCGGTTTCGGACGAGCCTCCGCAAGAGCCTACCCGTGAAGCTCCCCGGAAGATGGCGCCTGAAGTTCTTCTGGCCGCGCAAATTCTTGAAGATGCGCAAGACGATACTCACGACGAAGAGCTTGACCACCAACCCGATATTGACATCGCCGCGCCGATGGAAATGGCGCCGACCGCGCCGGTGAATCTGGCTTCTGATCATCGCGCGGAGATAGTCCCCGAGATACTGCCAGAGCACCCCCCCGAAACGCTCCCGACAATTCGTCAAACAACCGTCGAGCTGGCTGAACCCCTCTGCGAAGAACAGCCTGACGTCCAGCAGGCATCTCCCACGCCGATCGCAGGGCCGCCGCGTCCCGGCCTGCCGTTGGGTTGGTACTGGCCCGCGGCCATAACTTTCGCCGCCATCGTTGTACTGGCCCTGGTTCTTGGATTTGGCATGCGGAGAACCGGCAAAACGGCCACGCTAATTCCCGGAGCGTCACCCGCTGGAAAGACTGCTCCCGCTTCGCCTGAAATAAGTCAGTTGAGTCCGGTGAACACTCAGAAGGATATTGGCCACGATGTCGCAGAAGCTTCTCCGCAAGTCCCGGCTTCTGCCACGCCCGTGCCGGCAACCAAGCCGGCGGCGGGAACCGTCGTTGCCGCGGCTCAATTGACGGTTACAAAAGCCGCAGCCACGACGCGCAAAGCCTCGATCGTACCGATTCCCGCCACCAAGAGAATTTCGCATTCTAGGAAAGCAATTTCGCACCGGCCTGCTCATGCTGATGATGACCTGGTCGCTCCCGACACGGTTACTTATCTCGACCAAAACTACAAGCCTGCAACCAGGGCCAAAAAGCAGAACCCTGCCGCTCGCCATCACCCGAAGAAACATCACGGCGATGTGATCGCCGCGAATAAAGTCACCTATCTCGACAAACCAGCCCAGAAAACCGCAAAGTAAGACTCCGGCGATTCACTTTTCAAAATGAACCGCGGCTTCTGACGCGCACGCAGCCGTCCGCTATGCGACGCAGGACCTGAGTTCGTTTTCGCCCCGCAAGGTATACTCGAAGCTCTCCGGGTCTATACAGACTGGTTTATACCGATACTGGTTTATACGAACAAAGATGAACGCGCAGACCGCCTTCCGTGACCTGTTGCATGATCTGCCCTCGGCCGCGACCGAGACATTCCTTGCCCTGTTTCCCATCGTCAATCCGCTCGGCGGCATTCCATTGTTCTTCAGCCTCACCGCCGATTACACACCCGAAGAGCGCAGGAATACGGCCTTGAAGACCTCGCTCTACGTAGTCGCAATCCTGGTCGTCTTCATGCTCTTCGGTCGCTTCGTCCTCAACTTGTTTGGGATTTCCCTCCCGGTGCTGAAAATCGCCGGCGGCTTGATCGTCGCCAATACCGCCTGGGGAATGGTGACCGGCTCCAAACGCGTTACCGTTGAAGAGCGCAGCGAGGCCATGACGAAAGAAGATATTTCGCTGACCCCGATGGCTATGCCGATGCTGTCCGGTCCCGGTTCGATCGGCATTGTTATGGGACTCGCCGCCGACGCCTACGACCTTCTCTCTTATCTCGGCATGGTCGTCGGAATTGCAGCGATCGGGCTCACGGTCTATCTCTGTCTGCGCTTGGGAGGCCCATTCGTGAAGCGCCTCGGCCCGAGCGCCATGGGCGCGATCAACCGAATCTTCGGCTTTCTGATCCTCGCAATCGCCGTACAGTTGGTCTGGAACGGCGTGGCAGACTTTCGCGGCTAAATGCCGGCTAAGCCGAGCAACCTCGGCAGCCCACGCGCCGAGCCCGACCCGCCTTTCCAGCGATCCCCGACAACCTTCAACTGACTAGAGTAACTCTGCCCCTTCGTTTGCCAACCCGGCCTGGCTGATGACGTGCTATCAATGTGGAGCACCACTGCACCGTCTCTCTGCGCATGACATCGTTCTCTTCCACTCTCCGCCTTCGCCCAATCTCCAGATACGTCCTGATTGCTTTTTGTCTGATCTCGATCGCAGTTAGCGGACGCCAGATCCTCTGGTACGGCTCGCACGGTCCGGCCGTAGCCGATCTCCGAATTTTCATGACCGGCATCGATTTGGTCCATTCTGGCCATGCCCACGAGCTTTACCAATTTCCGGCACAGCAACAGGCTCAGCTTCACCTTTACCCCCAGACCCGCAGCAGCGGCCTGCTCCCGTTTAACCATCTTGCTTTCGAGCTGCTCTTTTATTGGCCCGTTTTCGGACTTTCCTATCGCACCGCCTGGCTCGTGTGCGCGCTCGCAAATTTAGCCCTCGTATTTCTGATTGCATGGCTGCTGTCTCCTCTTACGCCTACGCTCAGGCAAACCACAGGGATTCCGCTGGCTCTTTGTTTACTCGCTTTTTATCCGGTGATGTACGTCCTAGGAGAAGGCCAGGATTCGCTGCTCTTCCTATTGTTGCTGGTTTTGTCTCTGCGCTGGATGAAAAAACGAACCTTCCTTGCCGGATTTTTCCTCGCGCTCGCCTGCTTCAAGTTTCATCTGGTTCTATTGATTGCCTTCTTTGCCCTGTTCCTACGCGGCAAATGGCGCGGGCTCGCCGGCTTTGTTGCTGGAGGCCTTCTGGCCGGCGCAATTTCCTTCGCCATCGTCGGACCGCCAATCTTCCACGATTATCCCGCACTTTTGCGTACGCAAAGCCTCGTCACTCCCTGGGGATTCATCCCGTGGTTTATGCCCAACCTGCGTGGAATTTTGCAGTGGGCCCTGGCACACTGGCTCGATGCAGGAATCATCCTGCCTTTCGTATTCATGAGCTCCGTCATCGTTGCGGTGATAGCAACGTGGCTCATACTTGGCAACCGCACCAAGCAGGATGACGCCATGGCCTACTCCGTCGCCATCCTCACAACCGTCCTCATCAGTTACCACCTCCACATGCAAGACTTGGCCATGGCGTCACTGCCGATGCTGGTTCTTGCCGAGAAGGCATTGTCCGAGTGGTCTCAACGCAGCACTCCAATTCAAGAATCCGCAAGCCCACGGCCTTCAACTCCATGGACGCTGCTGCTCGCCGCTACCATCGCGGCGCTCTATCTCTATCGCATCGTCTGCGAAATGTTCCCGATCCTTCTCCTTCGTGGCTGCCTTATGGCGATACCTGTTTTTGTCCTCTGGATTGTCGCGTTGCGATATTTGTGTGAACGGCCAGCCGCCTCGCCGGTCCTGTCAGAAGCGCTGCCCTTGGATTCAGCCGCTCCCGTCTTCGGCAAAGCGTGATCGAGGCGATCAACGCCCCTTCAGATTTCCGAAGCAACTACCTTAACCGCAGGTCATCCAGAAACTGCCGCAACATGATCCCCACCGCCTCCGACTGCTCCCATGGCGCATAATGACCCGCTTTCGGGATCACCTTCAACTGGCTGCCCGAGATATTCTGTCGCATCAGTTCGCCGTCCGCCACAGTCGATAACACGTCTTCATCTCCGATGGCAATCAGCGTGGGCACATTGATGGTTTTCAGGTCCGCGACCGAATCCGGGCGTTCGGCCATGCCGCGCTGGACCAGGCTGATATCCTCGGCCGACATTTTCTGCATCATGGCGCGCGCTCCCTCAACCAGATCGGGCCGCGTTGAGAGCGTTGTCCGCCCCATCAGTTTCGGAATATTGGTCTCGATGAAAGGCTCTGTTCCTTGCTCAAGAACCGTAGCTGCCGCCTTGAGTCGATTTGCGCGGGCCTCTTCGGTATCGGCCTGAGGACGCGTATCACACAGCACGAGCGCGTTGATCCGTTCGCGAAAACGGCGCCAGAATTCGAACAGGATGTATCCGCCAATCGAGCAGCCGATCAACACCGCCTTGCCCCCGCCGGCAGCCTCGAGTACCCGGGCTATGTCCCGCGCGTGTTTTTGCATTACGGCAGCGCCTTCGCCGATTTCAGAATCGCCGTGGCCGCGCAGATCGGGAAGAATCAGCCGGTAGCGCGACTCGAGCGCCGCCGCGATTGGATTCCAGAATTCGTGATGGCAGGGAAATGGATGAAGCAGTACAACCGGAGGGCCTTTGCCCCGAATTTCGTAGAAGATTTCAGCATCATCGCTGCGCAGGCGTTCCATGAAGAGACATTAGAACACAGCGAAATAAAACGGAGATACGGCAAGCCGCGTCTCCGCAACCAATCAAACGCCGCTCCGCGGACTAACTCGTTACCGGGTGCTGCGCCCCCGCCGCCGCCGGCAACAGCAGCGGCTGCTCGGGAATGATGATCCATGCCAGTACGTAGGCGACGATCCCCGGGACGATTCCGCAGGCCAGCGTAATAAAGAACCACAGGATGCGCACAAGCGAGACGTCGAGCTCAAGATACTCGGCCAGTCCGGCGCAAACGCCGCCAATCTTACGGTCGGTGCGCGAACGCATCAGTTTTTTGGGTGTTGGCAACGTTCCCACTACGTTGCCGCAGTGAGAGCAATAACGACCTTCATCGCCGATAACCGTGCCACAAGCATTGCAGTACATGGCCGTCTCCCTCCACACAATTAGAATACGACAATTAGGGCGAAAAGGTTCCACCCCGGTCTTCAGCCCTGGCCGCTGCCTCTACGCTGAAAATCTCAAGATCTAGCCTGGAATTGCCCTACTCCCGGTAAGCCTCTTTGATTCGCTTCCTGGCCATCTCCGCTTCGGCATTGCCGGAGTTCGTGGCTACCACCGCTTCGTACTTCTTGACGGCCAGGTCGCGCTTCTGCAGCTGGTCATACATCTCTCCGGCTCCGAGGTCCGCTTTCTGCAGCAGCTCTGGATCGGCGTTCCTGACCTCGCCCACCAGTTCGTAGGCCGATGCCGCACCCTGATATTTCTTTTCGCTTCGGAGCAAGTCCCCCAATCCAATGGCGGCAATTTCATAATGCAGGTTGCCGTACTTGCCTTCGCGTCCGTTCTGCCACACGCGGCGATATTGCTCTTCGGCCTCGTCATTCTTTCCCGCCACCCGCAGCAGGTTCGCCTCCTCCAGCGGCAGCAGATAATTACGCGGGAACCGCTCACCAATCGTGCTGGCAATCTGGAAAGCGTCGCCATAGCGATGTTCGCGGCGCAGGAACACCATCAGCACGATTCCCGCATCAATGCTGGTTTCGCCATTGGAGTGGTAATCCTCGCTCAGATACTGCAATCCCTTGTCTTTGTCGCCGCTCAGACCGGCCAGGGAAACCGCCATACGGACCGCAAACGACAGGCTTCCCATGACGTAGTTATGCGCTCCGACGACGAGTTTGGCGTCGGTGTAATGGGGATCGAGCTCCAGAACCCGCTCGTGATCGCGCCGGGCCCCGACCGCGTTGCGCAGAGCCGAGAACCACGCGCGCTCGATCAGCGCCGTGTAGAGTGCGAACTGCCCACGGGTCACCCCTCGGGCGTAGAGCATATCAACATCGTTCGGATTACGCGCCAGCGCCGCATTCTCGACCTTCTCCGCCTGCTCCACCAGCTGCTGAATACGCTGTTTCTGCGCCGGATCAGCCGCTCGATGCGCCTGTCCGACAAAGCTGTCGTTCGCATATTCGCCTGTGTTCATCGCCCCCATGCGATACAACTCCCGCACCTGAATTGCTGAGAGCAGGTGATTCATGGCAAAGGCATCGCCCGGATGACGCGCCAGTATCCTCTCGTAATCCTCCACAGCCGCGTCGTAGTCGAGGTTGTAATAGTGCTCAAAGGCAGCATCATTCAATGGATCGCTTGGACGCAGAGCGGGAGGGTGGAATTCCGGAGGGTCCGCCGCACCACATACCCCGGTAAGAACCAGCAGGATGATGGCCGTGAACGCAAGGCGATACCGGCTGAGGGAGAGGAGCACGCTCCCCATAGTTTAACCGATGGGAGCCGTCGTCGAGCACCCGCTTGGGCAAGGGCCCGTCTCACCGCCGCACCTTGAAACACAGTCGTTTTCTCCCAGCCCCAAGGAACCAAAACTGGTACGTCCGCATGCCCGCTCGTTCATGCAAAATTGAAAAATCGGGCATTGACAGCGTAATTCTTGCCCCCAACATGGCCACCTTCCCCCTTGGCCCGCCTGTAAGTGCTGGTATTTGCAATAAGTTGCTTTGGTGATTCGCTTGCGATCCAGAGATCGAAGGAAGAGCTTCCTTTATGGCAGATGCAGCCAATCAGGCTCAGCACGAATTCTGGCGACCACCCATGCCCGCGCCTCTGGTTTCCGCCCACTCAGAACGTACCGCAACCTGCCGCTGCGGAACCGAGTTCATCGTCAGCTCCCTCTATTGCCACTCCTGCGGCGCCAGCCGTCCTGACCTTAACGGCACGCGGACGCTTGAGATTCCCGGGTTGGCCGAGTGTGTGGCCCTCGGCGAGCGGCTGGGGCTCAATATGCCCGCGGCCGTCGCTTTCCTGGTTGGGATCCTTTGCCTCGTCGGAGCGCTCGCAGTCGGCATATTCTTCAGCGCCCGTACGGTGCTCGACTGGCAGGCGATCCAGCTGTGGCGCATCGAATGGCTGCTCGCCGCCGTGGCCGCGTTTGGCGCTGGACGTCTGCTGAAGAAATAGCTCTGCCGTTATCTGTCGTCTCTCAATCTGTTTTTTGCCTTGTTTTCCTACTAGGGTTTCCCGCCCGGTTTCCGCCTCAGCTTAATCTACGAGTGGGCATGCTCCGCTTCTGAGACAACCGTACTCGCCCGCCGCTGCTGGCCCATGCGGTAAAGATGATGCACAGGACCCACTCCTTTTCCCACCGGATACGCATTCGCAATCGCCGCCGAAACGTAGGCTTTCGACAGAAGCACCGCCTCGGGCAGCCCGCGCCCATGCGCCAGATGGCACGCCAGTGCCGTTGAGAACGCACATCCCGTCCCGTGTGTCGAATTCGACCGCTGACGATCCGCCTTGAAAACCTCCGTTTCCATCCCTCGGGAGGTCGAAAAGCTCAGCAGATCGATCGCTTTTTCCAGATGACCTCCCGTAATGACAGCATTCGACGCGCCGAGGGCGTGTAGCCGGCCGGCCGCCTCGCGCATCTGGTCGAGGTTCGTGACCGCGATTCCGGTCAGCACGCCGGCTTCGTCAAGATTCGGTGTGATCACCTCCGCCAGCGGAAGCAGCCGCTTGACCAACGAACGTGTACCTGCCGCATCCAGCAAATCGGCCCCTGAACTTGATTTCAGGACGGGATCAAGCACGACATGCGCCGACCGTGCCTTTTCCAGAAAATCGGCTACCACGTCCACCACCTCACCATTTCCCAACATGCCAATGTGGACTGCTTCGAGAGCAATATCCGATGCCAGCTCATCCAGCGTCTCGGCAATGATTCCAGGATCAACCCCCTGAACCCGCCTTACTCCTCGCGTTGACTGTACGGTCAGTGCGGTGATGCAGGAAATGCCGAAGCATTCATGGGCGGCGATCGTCTTGATGTCGGCAGTGATCCCGGCGCCCGAGGAGGGATCGAAGCCTGCGATCGTCAAGACCACGGGTAAGGCGAGGGCCATGTCGTCACTCTAAATCGAAAGTCCAATCAGGGGAACAGCACTTCCGGGCGCGTCGGGTACAAATCGCGCGACGCGATATCACGGAGTGGGAATAGCATTTTTTGTATTAATGGGGTTACCAATCAGCCATCAATGTGTACGTTATCTAGCTGATTGTGTTGATCTTACGCCTGTTTTTTCGTAAGTCCAACATTCGATAACCGGTTGCAGAATTGTTCGGGCGAGCCCTGAGTCACGTAGTAACCAACGTATAAACAACAGCATCAACTGCTTTCAATGACATACGGGGGATTATCCATAATTTTCAGTGGGCTAAACCATCGGTTAATTACTGTATAGTTAACAAAACACTAGGGTTTTTCATTGACACACCTCCCTCGACTCGCTAGCATCGTAGGATTGTTCGTTTGACCAAAGGAGCATTCGACCATATAACGACTTTCCACGATGAGAGGTAACTGAATGCGACGACGTTTAGCCGAAGGCCTGGCCATCCTTCTATCGATTGCCAGTCTGGGGGCTGGAGCCGCATCCAGGCCAAGCAGCCTGGAAGCCGCCAAGGTCACACAGCCACCGGGAATAAGAACCGGAGGGCATAAAACAAGTAAGACTAACAGCCCGAAGTCGAAGGCCTATCAGATCGGCACTGCTTCCTGGTATGGATTGCAGTTCCAGGGAAAGCAGACCGCTAGCGGAGAGCCTTTCGACATGCTCGATTTCACCGCCGCTCACCCCAGTCTGCCGCTTGGCACTCTGGTAAAGGTGACCAATCTGAGGAACGGCAAGGCGGTTGTAGTTCGAATCAATGATCGGGGCCCCGTAGTGGATGGCCGGATCATCGACGTTTCCTACAACGCCGCTCGAGCCTTGGGCTTCAAACAGCGCGGTTTGCAGAAGGTTCGCTTGGATCTCTACCAGCCCGTTACTATGGCGCTGCTGCAACCCGTAGCTAACTTCCACTAAACCCGATAAACTCGGCAACGATGAACAACGACCCGCGCCACCGTCTCATCGTTGCCTTGGACGTGTCGACGGCTGCGGCCGCCCGTAAGATCGTGGCCGCCGTCGGCGACTCGGCTCAGACCTATAAAGTCGGCATGCAACTCTACACCGCCGAAGGTCCTTCCATTGTTCGTGAACTGGTTGGCTCCGGACGCCGCGTCTTTCTTGATCTGAAATATCACGACATTCCCAACACCGTGGCAGCGGCTGTTCGTGAAGCCTCACAGCTTGGCGTGAGCATGTTGACCGTTCACGCCTCCGGTGGCGGCAAGATGCTGCGCGCCGCCGTCGAGGCCGCGCAAGCGAGTCAGACGATTCCGCTCGTACTCGCGGTCACCGTGCTGACCAGCCTGGACGAAGTTGAGTTGGGAAAAATTGGGTTGCGTGGCAGGGTTGTCGATCAAGTCCTGAGGCTGACGGCCTTGGCGCTTTCAAACGGATGCCAGGGAGTAGTCGCGTCAGCCCGAGAAGCCGGCGCGATGCGCGAGGAGTTCGGCAACGACTTCGCGATCGTGACCCCTGGAGTCCGCGCCGCCGGCAGCGGCCCTCACGACCAGGTGCGCATCGTGACTCCAGCCGAGGCGATTGCCGCCGGAGCTTCGCATATCGTAGTCGGCCGCCCCATCACCGAAGCTTCCGACCCAGCTGCCGAAGCCAAGGCAATTCTAGGCCAGATCGCCTAGGAACGGCGTACTGTAGCCTTTGCCTTTTCTGAGAACTGAGAACTGAGAACCGGGAACTGTCCTTACAACTGTTCTTACAATTTTTCAAAAAACTCGCACGCCGAGCACGAAATGTAGATTCCGCCAGGCACGCCGCGCTCCCGGTCTTTCATGCGCTTCACGATGCGAGTTTCCTTCCCGCACTTCGGACATGCGGTTGATTTCGTGGTGTCCATGACCTTCTTTCGGTCAGCCGTTTTCGCGATCTTCGCCATTCAGTCTTCTCCTGACAGGAATGTGCCGTCAGCCCAAAGGCTCCGGTTCTACCTGGTAATTGGGAGTATCGTCTTTTAAGTGATCTGGGAACGCCGGCCCATCTGCAATCAGTCCGGCAGGATCAAACACGCTCAGCAGCGCTGCACTGTACTCGCCTTAAGAATCTTACACGAATTTGCGGCCGGTCGGGGTCCTTGCCGGCGCGCAACAAAAAAGCCCCGCATTTCTGCGGGGCCATTTGAATTGGGAGCGGAAAACTTACTTGCCCGTGCCCGTCAGACTCGAGGTCTGCGGACTTCCCGTCGCGCTATCTGCCACGCTCAGCGTTCCCGTCCGCGTCCCGACCGCCGTGGGCGTGAACACAACGCTGATTGTGCAGGTCGATTTCGCTCCCAGGCTCGCCTTGCACGTCGTCGAAGAGACACTGAAGTCTCCCGTCGTCGAGATCGAGATCCCGGTCAGCGATACTGGCTGCTTGTTTGACAGCGTGAACGTCTTCGCCGGACTGCTCGTCCCCACCGTTTCGGTCGGGAAGGTTTTCGTAGCCGGAGTGAGTGTGGCCTGAGCCGTGCCTGTGCCCGATAGGGCCACCGTCTGCGGACTGCTCGGCGAGTTGTCGGTGATGGTCAAGGTTCCCGTACGCGTCCCCACCGCGGTCGGCGTGAAGGTTACCTTGATCAGGCATTTCGCGCCCGCAACCAGTGTTGCGCCGCAAGGATTTGTGCTGGTCGTCTGCGCGAAATCGCCGCTGGTGGTGATGCTGCTGATGTCCAGCGTCGAAGCGCCGGTGTTGGTCAGAGTAACCGTCTTCGCACCACTGGTTACGCCTACAACGACATTACTCCAAGCCAGCGACGTCGGCGACACCGTAACAGTGGGCCCAGTCACAGTCGAGGTCACGGTCAGGCTGATCGGGGTCGAGGAAGTCAAGCTGCCCGATATGCCCGAAACGGTTACGGTGGTTGTCCCCGGGGTAGCCGTTGGACTCGCTGTCAGCGTCAACACGCTGGTCGAGGTTGTGGGATTCGTGCCGAATCCCGCCGTCACGCCGCTCGGCATTCCAGAGGCGCTCAACGTCACGCTCCCCGTGAAACCGCCGCTCGGAACAACAGTGATCGTACTCGTGCGGCTGGTCCCCTGCACGATGCTCAACGACGCCGGTTTCGCGGTCAGCGTGAAGCCCGGCCCCGCCGGTCCGGTGAGATCGTTGATCAGGCCAGACCCGTTGGGGCTGCCCCAACCCGTTGCCAAATCGTATCCGACTTCCGCCGGGAAACCGTTGCTCCCGCTCGTAATGTCGTGGAAATCGGTGTCATAGTTTGCTCCCAACCCGATCGGATAAATGGTTGGATCAATAAAGCCAGGCGCCGCTGTGCCATTAGAAGCCGCCTGCTGATTCGCTAGAGCGATATAGCCAGCCCACATCGGCGCGGCAAAACTCGTCCCGCCGTATTCATTGGCAGTGCACGCCTTTTGGTCCGCACAGACGTAAAACGTAAAGTTCGCGTTTGCCGAAACGTCTGGCACATTCCGATACAGCGTGGACCCCTCGTTCTCCGAGGTGATCACGCCCGCAAGCTGCTGCCATGTCGGGATTGCTTGGTTCGTTCCCCATCCGCCGCCGCCGTCAACCCAAGTCGTTTCCGATTTCCAGGGACCGCCCGCGCTTTGGGTCGTTAAGTCTGTGCCGCCGACCACGATCGCATACAGGGAATTTGCCGGCCACGGAGCTCGAACTGTGTAGGCACCGCTATCGCCAGCTGCCTGAAAGTAGGTTTGACCCTGCGAAGCCATCTTTTCCAAGTACGGGTTGTCAACGCTGGGGTCCACCGGGGTCCATGTCCACGAAGAACTCAAATTCAACGGCAACGGGGTGTCCGTCGTCATGCCGCTAAATAGCGCAGTACTGGACTGACCCACATATACGTAGACCGTGTCTACATTCGGCGCCATGCCTCCCGCCTGCGTAATGTCGAGCGTTTGTTCCGTATCGTCACAGGATGGCGCAACGCAGTTCACGCTGCTTCCATCCGTGGAGATGCCGGTAACGGCAAAGTTTCTCGTTTGCTTAGCGTTTGTGTAGTAGGTGTTCACGTCCGTGATGTCGAATCCGTAATACTCCAGCAAACCGATGTTCTGGCCCGCGCCCGTCAGAGTTCCACCGTAGTAGGCCGCTCGCATATCGCTGCCGCAGAAGGATGCTTGTGGACACGAACCCGTGCTCGCTTCCGGCTGCACCTGGAAATCCCGATGCACAAACAAAGGACGCGGAATCGAATAGTTATCCAGACCCGAGATGTGCCATAGCTGAAATGGCAGGTCCACCGTCGGTTCACGGTCTGGTGAGTAGAACTTCCGGTTCTCCGCGGGATGCTGATACAACCCCATGGTTACATGAAACGCCTTCTCGACGCTCGCCACCGTGCCCTTGAGCTGCACGTCAAACGAATCGCGTGAGCCGCCCAGCACCGTGAAGCCGCTCGCTTTCGCGAAACTGATTACGGCGTCGAAATCCTCCTGGCTCGGACCAAATCTCGCTGTAAACTCCGGTACCGTCACAAAGTGCCGGTACGAAGGGCTCGTCGGATCGTAGATTTCCTGCAGGAAATTTTCTAATTCTGGTTCATGGCGCAGCGCCAGAACGATATCGAAGTGCATGATTTGCGTCTCTGGCAGCCGGCCAACTGAAGGCGCCTCGCCATCGGTTACGGCTTCACGCACATGACGCGTCATTAATGGTTGCGGCTGCTCCGCCTGACATACGATGTTCGTGACCGGCACCATCGCGACGATAGTGAGCAAGAATATAGTCAGTCTTTGGATCACGGTTTTCTCCTTATTTTGCGTGCCAACGTCTAAGCTGCTAATGTCCTGGAAGTTCTCTTCTGGCCCGAAACACGGCGCCAGAACCTGCATTTGAAGCTGGTCAATATAACTGGTTGAACACCTGGTGTCCTCACCGGGGATGGCGAGGCAAATTTGTGTTGCGCCGTAGTCTATAACTGGGGTTCGCGGAAAACAACTGGAAATGTGTCGGACCAGAAGAATCGATAATTCGATCAACAGAAGTCGTCACACTTACTGCAACAATATGCACAGCGAGGATATACAGTGAAGGCGATTGCAGGTAACCGCGAGGTCACATCGTGGGCTACGATGCGCGATCGTAGTCTTAGCTTCGTACGCCGACTTCTTCTTTTTCCTTCGCTGCGTAATGGGACTCGATATAATCGTCGAGAATCTTGATGAACTCCGCAACAATCTTGTCGCCCTTGAGCGTGGTGAATAAACGCCCGTCGACGTACACAGGAGCTTTCGGTTCTTCAAACGTTCCCGGCAGAGAAATTCCCAGGCTTGCGTGCTTTGATTCGCCCGGACCGTTGACCACGCAGCCCATCACGGCGACCTTCATCTCTTCCACGCCAACATAACGATCTTTCCACACCGGCATTTGCTCGCGCAGATAGGTTTGAATCTGCTCGGCCATCTCCTGGAAGAACGTGCTTGTCGTGCGCCCGCAACCGGGACACGCCGTCACTTGTGGCGTGAAGCTGCGAATTCCCAGCGACTGCAAAATTTGCTGCGCTACCCGAACTTCTTCCGTGCGATCGCCTCCCGGCGCGGGCGTCAGCGAAACTCGAATCGTATCGCCAATCCCTTCCTGCAGCAGCACCGCCATCGCCGCGCTTGATGCCACAATCCCTTTCGCTCCCATGCCCGCTTCCGTGAGTCCAAGATGAAGCGGATACTCGCACCGCGACGCCAGCATGCGATAGACGTCGATCAGATCCTGCACCCCGCTCACTTTTGCGCTGAGAATAATCTGGTCCGGACGCAGTCCGTGCTGCTCCGCCAGCTTCGCCGAACTCAGCGCGCTCACTACGATCGCTTCCATGGTCACTTCGCGCGCGTCCTTCGGCTCCGGCAGCAGAGAGTTCTCGTCCATCATCTTCGTCAGCAGCGATTGGTCCAGCGATCCCCAATTGACCCCGATGCGCACCGGCTTCTGATATTTCACCGCAACTTCAATCATCGTGCGGAAGTTGTCATCGTTCTTCCGCCCAATACTCGCATTCCCCGGATTGATCCGGTATTTCGCCAGCCCTTCGGCGCACCCTGGATATTTCGTGAGCAGAATGTGTCCGTTGTAATGGAAGTCGCCGATAATAGGTACCCGCAATCCTTGTTTCTCAAGGCCTTCGACGATGTGCGGAATCGCCTTCGCCGCGTCGTCGTTGTTCACCGTGACGCGTACCACTTCGCTTCCCGCACAAGCCAGCGCCGCTACCTGCTTGATCGTTCCGGCAATATCCGCCGTGTCGGTGTTCGTCATCGACTGCACCATCACTGGTGCACTGCTGCCCACACGCACTCCACCAATTGCGGCAGTAAAGGTTTTTCTACGCTGAATTTCAGCCATGTTTAGTGCCTATTTTACCATGCGAACCCCAGCTCAATCTGATTAGCCATCCCGCCAGAGACTGGAGAGGTGCGACTCCAAGCCCCACGCCCGTGCAGTAGAATTATGGCCAGGTAGCCGGAAACGCTGTTCCCCCTCTCGTGACCTGGGTCGTATCGTATGACGCTTACTGAGAGAATCGTTCGGTGCTTTACTAAGCGGATCTCGATCCGGCTTGTGCTCTTTCTTCTGCCGGCTGCCGGGTTGCTGCTCGGCTCCTCATCTGTCTGGTGTCAACTCGTATCCGGCTCAATGGACGTCCATTGGAATGAAGGCGCAGAAAATTGCGCCAAAAATCCACCGCCTCCACTGCAGGTACATCGCTACAACTCCCAAACATTCATCTTTCGGGAAAACCCGTGCGCCACTTTCGAGGCGCCCTTCATGTGCCTTCTCGTCGGATCTACAAAAGCACTGCTCATCGACACCGGCGACGTTGCCGATCCCAACCAGATGCCGCTCGCGAAAACGGTGATGACCCTGTTGCCCGGAGACACTTCCGCAAAGATTCCCCTGCTTGTTGTGCATACTCACCGGCACCTCGACCATCGTGCCGGCGATGGACAGTTCGAACACCTGCCGAATGTTCAAGTGGTTGGCTTCGATTTGGACAGCGTTCGCCGCTACTACAATTTCACAGATTGGCCGAACGGTCTCGCTCAGATTGACTTGGGTGATCGAACTGTCGATGTGATTCCCACGCCGGGCCACAACGAGACTGAGGTCTCATTTTATGATCGCAACACTGGGCTCTTCTTTTCCGGCGACTTTCTGATGCCGGGACGTCTTTTGATCGACAATGCCAGCGCCGACCTCGCAAGCGCCGAAAGGGTCGCGGCCTTTATCAAAGATCGCCCCATCAGCTTCGTGTTGGGCGGCCATATCGAACTGAATTCTGCCGGGGCCACGCTTCCCTGGGGATCTCAATATCATCCCAACGAGCATGTCCTGCAGATGACCAAAGATGATCTGCTCGCTCTGCCCGCTGCCATCCGCAGTTTTAACGGCTTCTATACCGTGCGCGGCAACTTCATCATGATGAACTCGATGCGCATCCTCATCGCTGAGGCGATGCTCGCAGCAGTCGTACTGGCTCTGATCATCTGGATGTTGATTCGCTATATCCGGCGTCGCAGACGTGCTCGCCGTGTGGCAGGCGTGCACAGCTGACACAAGCTCGCAGGAACCCACTCAGAAGGGGAATTTCGTTCGGGAGATATTTACGGCATCCGCGTCAGCCCGGGCAGGGTCTTGACCAGATCGTTGTAGATCACCATCACCGCAAACAACACCAGGAATACAAACGCCGCCTGGTAAATGCGTTCTTTGATCGGCAAGCTGATCTCTTTCTGCATTAGGCTTTCAATAAGGAGCAGCAGAATCACGCCGCCGTCCAGTATTGGGATCGGCAACAGGTTCATGATGCCGAGGTTCAGGCTGATGGCCGCGGTAATCCCGAGCAGCGGAGCCCAGCCGTCTTCGCGAGCGGCTGCTCCAACCGCGCTTCCAATTCCGATCGGACCGTCCACCGTCCGCATCGAAACCTTCCGCTCCGCCATCTTCTGCAGCAGCTCTAGAATCAGGAACGAACTCTTCTTGTTATCGGAGAGAGAACGCTTCAACGCTTCCGCGAAATCCAGCTTCACTACCTTCGTCGGAATACTTGCCACTCCGATCCGGTAAGCAGGTCCCTGCCCCGCAACTCCCGGGTCCAGAACCGGTTTAAGCGTAAAGTCCAGCTTCTTCCCTTCGCGCAGAACCACCAGCTGCAGAGGCTGATCCTTGGTGTGGTTCAACATCTGTATCAGCGCCCCCAAGTGCGGAATATCCTGGCCATCCGCGCTTATGATCGTGTCTCCCACCTTAATCCCGGCCTTCGCCGCGGGCATCCCTGGCTCGATGAAGGTCAACGCGTTGCTCGGCTCTCGCGGTACCCAACCGACTTCCCCTAATTGATCGCGTCCATACGGCACCGGAACCAGCACCTTCTCCGTGACTTTGCCGTCGCGTTCGATGCCGAATTTCAATGGCTGATTCGGGTTGAGCGCTTCCTTGATCCGCACTTGTTCCCAGTCCGGATTCTCTACGTTATCAACCTGTACGATCTTGTCGCCCGGTTGGATTCCCGCCTTTTGCGCGGGTGTGTCCGGATTCACCCACCCCACCACCGCCGCCTCATCGAGATCGGCAGGATATTCGTAGTGCACCATGTAGACGCCCGTCAACAGCACGATGGCCAGCATGACGTTCATCGCCGGCCCCGCCAGAGCGATGATGAAACGCTGCCACCGCGGATGCGACAGAAACTCCCCCGGATCGCCCGTGCGGTCGTCCATCGGGTTCTCGCCCGCCATCTTTACGTATCCGCCGAGCGGCAGGATATTGATGCGATAATCCGTCTCGCCTCGCCGAAATCCCACTAGACGCTTGCCAAAACCAATGGCAAACTGCTCCACCCGCACGCCAAAGTATTTCGCGGCGGCGAAATGGCCGAATTCATGAATCAGAATCATGAATCCGAGCACGATAGCCATGTCGAAAACGGTATGAAGGATGGACAAAAGCTGGGGCATAACTTCTAAGATTACTCCATAATTCTCATTATGAAATGGCCCTGACGGGCGATCCCTTTCGGCGTCGTTCTTTTACGATTTCTCTTGCCAGATGACGGGCCTCGGTGTCTAAATCAAGCACCTTATTTATAGATTCCAAATGCTCGCTGCGCGTTGCAGCCATCACCTGTTCGATGATCCGCGGAATCTCCTCAAATCCGATCTCCTCTTCCAGAAACGCTGCCACTGCAATCTCGTCGGCGGCGTTCAAGGCGATTGTCTTCGTCCCCCCGGTCTCCGCCGCCTCGTACGCCAATCTGAGACACGGAAATTTAGCCATATCCGGTTGGCAGAAATCGAGATGCCGCAGGTCCATGATCGAGAAGCGCAACTCCGACTCAATTCGATCCGGATACGTCAGCGCATAAAGAATCGGCAGACGCATGTCCGTCACCGAAATCTGAGCAAGTATGCTGCCATCCACGAATTCCACCAGCGAATGGATCGTAGATTGCGGATGCACAACGACTTGCACGCGCTCCGGCGCCACATCAAAAAGCCGGCAGGCCTCGATTACCTCGAAACCCTTATTCATCAACGTGGCTGAGTCGATGGTGATCCTTTTCCCCATCTTCCAAGTGGGATGATTGAGCGCCTGTTCAACCGTAATAGCTGCAAATTCAGCCCGGGGCGTGTGTAGGAACGGCCCGCCCGATGCCGTCAGCCATATCCGTTCAACCTCGTCCATCCGGCCGCCCCGCAGGCATTGATGTACGGCGTTGTGCTCGCTGTCGATTGGAAGCAGCGGCTTGCCCTGCTTTCGCGCCTCCGCCGTAATCAACTCGCCCGCCACCACCAGGCATTCCTTATTTGCCAGGCCGACCGCCTTCCCGGCGCGCACCGCCTCGTAAGTAGCCTCCAGGCCCGAAACGCCCACGATTGCGCTGACCACGAAATCCGCCTCCGGATGCGTCGCCACGCGAACCGTCCCCGCCGCCCCGTAAACCACCTCGATCTCCGGTAATCCACTGCTGCGAAGTTTGGCGCCTAGCGTTGCGGCATCCTGCTCTTTAGCCACCGACAGCACCCGGGGCTTCCACCGTACCGCCTGTTCAAACGCAAGCTCGACGTTGTTGCCCGCTGCCAGCGTGGCAACCGCAAAGCGGTCGGGATAGCTCTCCACCACGCTCAAAGTGCTGCGCCCGATCGAGCCCGTCGAACCCAAAATGGCAATGCGTTTCATGCGGAAAACCGAAGCTTCTATTGTACGGGATTGAAGTTCTTCAAAACTCAACTGTAGCGAGCCAGGTTGAATTCGTCTTGAATCTGTGCTCAAGATTCTGCCCTACTGCATCAGCCTCCAAGCCCCATAAGCCCACACCACCGGAACCGCGAATAGCATCGCGTCAATCCGATCCAGCATCCCTCCGTGGCCCGGCAAAATCGCCCCCGAATCTTTTACTCCCGCCCCGCGCTTAATCAGCGACTCGACCAGATCGCCCAGTTGCGCTGCAACGTTGACCACCGCCGACAACGCAATAATGGGCCACAATGACGGCTGCTCCAACCCGAACATGCCATCGCGGCGCTCAATCAATCCAACCCGAAGAAGCGCCCCGCTGATTCCGGGCGCATATTGAAACCAGAGCGCACCGACAATCACGCTCGCCACAATCGACGCAACCGCGCCCTCCCACGTTTTCTTCGGACTGATCTCGGGCGACATCCGGTGCCGTCCCATCGCTTTGCCCACGAAATACGCGAAGATGTCTCCCGCCCACACCACGAGCAGCGTATAGATGGTCCAGATCGCTCCCGCCGGCTGTTGCCGGATCCCAACCAGCATCGCCATCGGAATCGCAATATAGGCAAAGGCAAACGCCGAAGCCGCCGCCGCCGGATAACCGCTCCTCAACTCCGAACGTCGCATCGCCGCGGTCAGAAACACAAATGGTGCAAGCGCTGCCGCCAGCGCGATCCCGTAAAGCATGGCCGTTGCTTCCACCAGCGGAGTGCGGTTCGCGGAAGCGAAAATCACAAAGACAAAAAAGATCGCTACGAACCCAAATGTCGCCAGTCCCTGCGGCTCGATGGAGTAATGCCTCATCAGCCTCAGAAACTCGGCGATGGCCAGCAGAGCCACCGCTGCCGCAACAATAGCCAGCAGGTAGAGCGGAGCCTTCAACACCAACAACAAAACTATGGGAATTAAAACAACCGCGGTGGCGATGCGCTTGATCATCGGCTCACAGTACCGGTCCCACTGGACCATCTCGCGCTTCGTTGATTATGAAAGCGGAGATTGTGAAAACAGAGACTGTGAAAACAGAGATTGTCAAAACGAAGATTACGAACCCAAAGACCGCGAAGCCAGAATCGGTGTGATCCGCTCAGACGGCCCATTCTGGCCGTCCCTCCGCCAGACGCGCTCATCAACGCTTGGCCTCGGCGTGGCTGCGGTACGACTTCGGCTGCGAAGCGTGGCCGTTATCCTGACCAAGCCCGCCATAGCGCCGGTCGCGCTTCTGATATTCCTCGATGCCTTCGAGCAGTTGCACCCCGCGGAAATCCGGCCACAACGTCTGCGTCACATAAATCTCCGCGTACGCCAGTTGCCAGAGCAGAAAATTACTCAGCCGCATCTCGCCGCTCGTGCGAATCACCAGGTCAGGATCCGGCAGGCCGCGCGTGTACAGGTGTTCGCTGATCGTCTGCTCGTCAACGCGCATGTGATCCAGTCCGCCATTGCGCGACGCCGCCTCGGCCAGCGATCGGAACGCATCAACAATCTCGCTGCGCGCGCTGTAATTCAGCGCCAGCGTCAGCAGCATGCCCGTGTTCTTCGACGTCGCGCAACTGGCTTCCGCCATCTCCCGTTGCACCGATTCGGGCAACTCATGCTGGCGTCCGATGTACTGCAATCGAATGTTATTTCCGTTGAGTGTCTTGATTTCCGCTTTGAGATAGCGGCACAGAAGCCGCATCAGGAAATCCACTTCCGACTTCGGACGCTTCTTCCAGTTCTCTTCCGAGAAAGCGTACAGCGTGAGCGCTGGAATCCCGATGCGCGCCGCCGTTTCCACCGTCGAACGCACCGCCGCTACCCCCGCGCGATGTCCAGCCACCCGCGGCATGTGCCGCCGCCGCGCCCACCGGCCATTTCCGTCCATGATGATCGCGATATGCTGGGGAAGACGCGCGCTATCGAGGCGCAGGTAAACGTCGGCTTCCTTGCGTTCCATCCCAGCCGGAACCGTGTGTCGCAAGCGGAACTCTCCGAGTCGAAACTATCACACCAAATCCTGTGCGTGCAATGTGATAGGGACTACCCGGCCTGCCTCTATCGTTCGGCCTCAAACATTCTCCAAACACTTTCCGCGAACTATCCGCCATCACGCCGCCTCTTCCGGATAGATCGCCAGCACCAATCGCTCCGTGTGCCGAATGACGGTCAAAGCGCAACGTGCACCCACCTGCGTGTCCGTCAGCAGACGATGCAAATCGTCCACGCCGGCCACCGCTTTGTCATCGAGTGCCACAATCACGTCGCCCTCGCGCAAACCCGCAGTTCGCGCCGGACTGCGCTCTTCAATCCCAATCACGGCCACCCCGGTTTCGCGCTCCAAACCGTAGAACCGCACCACTCGGCGATGAATCGGAACCGTTTGTGCCGACACTCCGATATAGCTGCGCCGTATGCGCCCATCGCGTAGCAATCGGCTCGCAACAAATTTCGCCGTGTTGATTCCAATCGCAAAACAAATCCCTTGCGCAGGAAGAATGGTCGCCGTGTTTACTCCAATCACATGCCCGCTCGAGTCCACCAGCGGCCCTCCCGAATTCCCCGGATTCAACGCAGCGTCAGTCTGAATAACATCTTCAATCAATCGCCCCGAATATGAGCGCAGCGAGCGCCCCAGCGCACTGATCACTCCTGCCGTCACTGTCGATTGAAATCCATACGGATTGCCGATGGCAATCGCCATCTGCCCCGGCCTCAATTGCTGCGAATCCCCCAGCAGAACCGCCTGCAATCCCGAAGCATCAATCCGAATCACCGCCAAGTCAGTCGCCGGATCATCCCCGATCGTGTGAGCCGGAGCCCGCCGTCCATCGGGCAGCGTTATATCAATCCGCGTTGCATCATGAACAACGTGGCTGTTCGTGAGAATCAGGCCGTCCGGCGTGAACACGAAACCTGATCCGCCTCCCCGGCGCTCGCGAGGCTCGCCCGATCGTCCTCGGCCCGCCGCTGCCGGCAATGCCTGGTGCACCTCTACATTGACGACCGACGGACTGACCTTTTCCACCGCCCCGATGACCGCCCGCGAGTAGGAATCAAGCAGCACCGCGTCACCCGATTCAGACGCCCCCGCGCTTCCCGGTCCTTCAGCCCAATGTGTTCCGCTTAATGAATCAGATGAGAGTGGTTCTGCAAATAAATAATCAACGTTCATGCTGGATAGATGAGCGTCGATGCAAATTGGATTCGGCCCGGCCGCGCGGCGCGGCTTTGTACTCAGTCCCGAAGTCCTTAAATCCCTATCCTTCTCCAAAATCGCGATAGCGCTTAAGCACGTCCGGCTCGGTAATAATTCCCTCGAGCTTTCGGAAGTCGGCGCGACTCACCACCGGCACCAGCGGCCAGCGATCGATATATCGCAGCGCCGTATCCAGAGGATGATCAGGATGCAGGAACGGAATCTGGCGTCCCGCCAACACTGAACCCAGCGTCAGTCCACCCTTACCCTCTTTGATCATGGTCTGGAGCTCCTGTTTCGTAACGCTGCTCCATCCCGTAGGATTCAGTCGCACTAGCAGCACATCAGGAGTCTTGGCATCGATCTGCTGGTATGCCCGGTCCAGCGATTGTTCTGACTCCAACACCGGCATGTTGATCGGGCGCATCGCGTCCTCCACCCGCAAGATGCCCTCTTCCCGTTGCTCCTCCATCGAGGGCAAGTCCAGCCCATCCTGTCGCGTGAGCACGTCAAAAATTGCCACCGGCTGCAGCCTTCGCGAAATCACGTAAGCGAACGTATTCGCCACGATCACCGGGACGATGATCGAGTAATTCCCGCTAACCTCGAGAACCATGAACACAGATGTCATCGGTGCGCGCAGAAATCCCGCAAATAACACTCCCATGCCGACCAACGCGTAAGTGCCCGGCGATCCGGCCAGATGCGGCAGAAACACATGTTGTGCTCCGCCCACCGCCGCGCCCAGCATCGCGCCGATAAATAACGTGGGAGCAAACATGCCGCCCGGAGTTCCGCTCACGAACGACAGCATCGTCGCAATGATTTTGAGCCCCGCGAGGATCGCCAGGAACTGCCATGTAAATTGGCCGTGCATGGCCTCGTCCATGTATTCGTAACCGGCGCCCATCACCTGCGGCGCGCCCATCGCCGCGATCAGGCCGATAAGTAGTCCGGCGACCGCCGGTTGAAAATACTGCGTCCACGCGGGAAGCGCCTTGAATCGCGGCCGCAGTGCGCCAATGCCGCTGGAAAACGCCACCGAAGCGAATCCGCCCACAATTCCCAGGATGGAGTAGGCGATCAGTTCAGACGGATACTTCAGCTCTACCGGTGGAATGCGAAACAGCGACTCCGATCCCAGAAACCACCGCATCACTACCACGCTCGATACCGCCGAAAGAACGACCGACCCGAGGATGCCCGCCGTCCACCGTCCAATTACTTCTTCGATTACAAACAGCACCGCCGAAATCGGCGCATTGAACGCAGCCGCCAATCCGGCTGCCGCGCCCACAGGAGCGATCAGCCGCATTCGATCCCGCGACAGGTGCAAGCGCCGCCCCAGAGCTGACGCCATGCTCGCGCCGATCTGCAACGACGGATCTTCAGGGCCCAGCGAATGTCCTGACCCAATCGCCAGCGCCGCCGTAATAAATTTGCCGATCGCGGTTCGAACCGGAATGTAACCGTTGTAGATATACAGCGCCGCCTTCGTCTGATTGACTCCGCTGCCGCGCGCCAGCGGGAACACATGGATGACCAGCACCGCGATAACCAGGCCAGCAAGAGTCGGCGCCAGCAGCAGACGTGTCGTCGAGAGCGTATATCCCGATCCCAGAAAATAGATGCGGCACCAGTCGATGGCAAAACGGAAGCAAACCACCGCCAGTCCCGAGAAAATTCCAATGAAGACCGACAGGATGAGAAAGAAACGTTCCTCGCGAAACACCGAGCGCAAAAACGCTCCCCGCGACCTTTCAGGCATCAGCGCGACCGGCTCGGCTTGTCGGTCCTCCAGAACCCGGGTCCGCATATTCGGCGAAATGTCCACGCTACGTCCCTTCGTGCAATTTTGAGATCAACAGCAGTGCCATGTCTGTCCCTTGCGGTGGTCCGCACGCTACGCTGGTTTGCCGCTCGATCGCGAACACCAGATCCATCGCGCTCTCGACCAGGTCCGGATTGCGTCGCAGCCCTCGCTCATTGATTTGCGGACTCATCTTCTCCCAAGTTTCAGCCAGGCTCTGCGGAGAACCCGCCGCCGCGGTCCCAACCCGCGCCGCCGAGCAAGCTTTGATTCGCTCCCCCGCTACCGCAAAAGCCTGAATCACGATCCGGTCGCGATGCGCCACCGAAAGTTGTCGTTGGAATGGGTCCATCTGCAGCACCAACTCCGTCAGCTTCAGTCGCGCCGCGCTCTGCGCGTCGTTGGGATTCGCATTCACGGCAGCTTGCAGGTAACGGTCCGCGACCGGATAGCGCCCGAGTTGGAATGCGGCCATCCCCGCTCCCGCCAGCGCCGCCGCATTGTTACGGTCGCCTTTCAGGCTCAAACGAAACTCGGCAAGCGCATGTTCATAATCCTGCGCCCGTAAAAATAGATCGCCCACCCGCGCCTGCTGTACCGGGTCTTCCCCCAGATTCGCTGCGAGCGCAATCAGTTCCGACTGGGCTTGCGTATAGGCATTGATGCTGAGGAGATATTCCACCAGTTCGAGCCGCGTATCACGGCGCTCGACCTCCTGATCGCCCGGCCACGTCGCGTAAATCGAGTTGTGGTAATAACGAAGTGCCTGTTCCGTTTCTTTTTTGTGCGCCGCAATGCGCGCCAGTTCAAGATTTACCAGCCCATTCTCTGGTTCCCGATCCCACAGGTTGATCAGGTAAGCGTACGCTTCATCCGTCCGCTTCTCTCCCAGCAGCGCCTCTGCCAGGTTCAGTTGAAAGCTGTAGTTGTCGCGCGAATAAAGCAGCGCGGTCCGGAACTCCGCCACCGCGCTTTTATAGTGTTGCGCTTTGAGGTCGGTCGCGCCGCGGTTGAACCATCGGTTCGCAAGCGACTCCTGCTGCGCATGATAGATATGAGATAACCCTGATACTGCCAGAAAAAGTACGATCGTTATCAGCGTGAGAATAGCCAGAATGACCGGTTCGCGCGTGAGATAGAGCCCAAGACCTTGTCCCTTTTCCGGGGCGGTGCTCACCATTTCTTCTCGCAATCTCTGGGGGGAAGGGCCGCGCGCAGCGCGGCCACGTGGTCAAACAGGAATGTGTTCGACGAATTCTTACTGCTTGTCTCGATATCGTCCGTCATCGTCCAGAAACTTGTTTGAAAATTTCTGTCAGGGTTTCTCTCCGGAAGTGTCCCTTTAAGAGCATAACGCATTGGACGCGCTCTGCGCCTATTCAAAGCAGCGAATAAGAAGTTTTATTGAGAAATATAAGAAAGAAAAATTCCGCCGCATACGATCCAACGCCGCTGCCTTTATTTTTTCTTCGCCCGAGCGGCTTGCATCACTGCCATCATCCGGTCCATCGTCGGTTGAAGTTGTTCCGGATTGCGAGCGCAATTCAAAAACACCGCTCGCGGATCGAAGCCCTGCATCCCGGCAAGATAACGATAAGCGCTCGGCAAAGGTGGACCTCCAGCCGTTCCTGCCGCCGGAATGACTTCCGGAAGTTGGATGGCATACATGCTGACACCCGCCAGCGCTTCATGCGGATACTGCATCAGCCATAGACAATTGTGCCCGTCCGCGATGTTGCCCGCCGAAACGATCGCCCATCGGCCGCCGTCCGCGCCAGAAGCTTCCTGGCAACTCCAGATCTGCGCTTGTGGAACATAATCCTCCGGCTCTGAGTATCCATACGTGTCTAGAAGAATCTGCTTTAAGCCATGCTGCTTCACGAAGCTTTCAACTTCCGGCAGAGCCTGGTTCCAATCAAGGTTGGAATCATTTACCAACAGATACGCTGGCCGTCCCATGCTGAGCACATTCAAAAACGGAAAATAATTTGGATACGCCCACACCGCCGTCGCCAGGCTAGCCGCCGCCAGACCGGCAGTCGCCCATTTTCCCGGCCGCGCTCCCCGCCAATTCGACGCCTGAAGTAAATCCAGCATCCGCGGCAAAGGCGCCAGCAGAAGAATCAGCAGCACCAGCGCGATGGAAAAATGGCGAATGCTGATGTCCAGCCGATTCAACATGCACGCCGCCACGAAAACAACCAGCGAGACCCACAAAGCGCGCCAGCGCATTTCCATCCCTGGCGGCAGCGCGGATTCTTGCATCGCCGGTGCCCGTCCCCGAGAACGTTTTTTCAAGACTGCAGCAACCAGAATTGCCAGCAGCAGCAAAAGAAGAAACGCCAGCGGCGATTTCAAGACAAACAGCACCGGAAAATAAAACCACATGCCGTGAGGATAAGAACGTCCCAGAATGTACGTCGCCCGGCTTCCAGCGCTACCCGCAAAGCCAGCCAGCCCGCGCAAATAAATCCACGGCGGCATGAGCACCCGCCGCAACACCGGCGACGCGGGAAAGTGCGGGATCACGCTGAACGTGTCGGTTGGCTCATTCCAGGAAAGGACGAAATAAACGACATATACGAACAAAGCTGCCCAAAGCGTCGCCTTGCCAAAATTGATCCACGCGCGCCGCCGCCATCTTCGGCGTTCAGTCCGATCCGTCGGTTGCTCCGGAACACCGCGCCAGCGCAAGCTTAGAGCGAACACTCCAAAAACGAAGAACAACAATCCCGAAGAAAATTTCGAAAGAAAAGCTCCCGCTAGAACCAGCCCAAACTTGACCACCGCCCATCGCGACGGATTGCGCCACATTTCCGGAAGTTGCCAAACCGCGAGCACCCAGAACAGCGCGATCAGAATGTCGTTGATCACCAGTGGTCCAAACACCAGAAACGCCGGCATGCTCACATAAACGCAAAGGCACAAAAGCCCGCCCCACCGATCGCCCAGTCGAGATCCGTAAACGTAGATCACCACTCCCAGCAGCAGAGTGACCATAAGCATCGGCATTCGCGCCCAGAAGACAGTCGACCACGGATCATTCCAATGCAACACGACCCAGTCGCCAAACACCCACTCCCCCAGGTATTCGCGAAAGATCTTCTCGCTGAATGTCCATGAAACATTGGAATAGTCCGCGTGTACTCCCCGCAGAACCAGCGGCAGCGCGGCCAGCACCTTTGACAGCGGAGGATGCTCCTCGTTCATCCGCAGGTCCAGCTTTTGCAAATAGCTCACGCCCGCGCCAATGTGCGCGACCTCATCAATCGTGACCGATTCCCGCCGCGCCGCTCCGCCAGCAAGGATCGCCATCAGAGCCAGCAGCGCGGCCATTGGCACCATGCCCTTGAATGATCGAGGAGTCTGCACTTTCTCTTACCTGACCAAAAGTTTAGCTGGAGACGAATTGCCTGAGACGTCGGTCGAGAAATGACCGCCGGTAGTTAGATAGCCCTGTTTCCAGCCAACAAGTATAGCGCGAGCGAAAACTAGGGCGATGGGAGATACGATGCGAGAACGGAAGCCCGTTAAATTGGCTTTACCCCAGCAGCGAATAATTTCCACTCGCGTCTTCCGTCTCCACCATCTCCCTCAATTCCGTATAGTGCTTCACCAGCGTCTCCGGAGCGCGCACCTTCTTCCCATCCAGCAGGTGCCTCAACTCCAGCGCATTCACCGCCGCCTTCGCCTGAAAATGATTGTTTGCGATCACGTACGTTGACCGCGCCCGCCCCGCGATCGCCGCGATTTTCTCTTTCCACTTTTCCAGTTCCGCCGGCTTGTAGAGGTAGTTATAACGGTCGTCGCGATTGTCGCTGTCAAACCATTGCTCGTAATTCCGTCCATGCAAGCGGACGTATCCAACCTCCGATGTGACATGCTCCGTCGGACCGAGCGAACGCCCCAGCTGTGGCTGATCGATGTTGCAGAAGCCGACATTCTGCTGCATGAATTCCGCGATCGTCTCGGAATTGTTCCAACTCTCATGCCGCACTTCGACCACCCGCGGATATTCAATGAACTGCCGCAACAACTGCTCCAGGTATTCACGGTTCAACGAGGTGTTCTTGAATGACACCGGAAACTGTATAAGCAGCGCCCCCAGCTTGCCTTCAGCAGCCAGGGAATCGAGGCCTTCGCGCGCCAGCCGTTCGTCCTCATCATTCGGCCGTATGCTCGCCGCGGACGTCGGTTCCATCACCGCCAGCGGAGAATGCGTGAACGACCTATGCAGCTTGGCGGTGAAAACAAAATCAGGATTGACGGCTGCGGCCTTGCGCGACCACAAACGGCCAAGCTCCGGCCGTATGTGTCCGTAGAACGATGTGTTGATTTCAATGACGTCAAAGAATCGCGCCAGAAATTCGACGGGATGAATCTTCTTCCGCGTCACCTCCGGCGGATACAAAATCCCGTCCCAGTCTTTGTACGACCAGCCCGCGGTCCCAATGCGAATTCGCCCAGCAGCTTCCATACGGACCGCCCAGATGTCCGCAGGTTAGCACAACCCACTCTTACTCCCGTCCGGTGTGGCGCGGACATTCCTGTCCGCGAATGCCGCGAGCTAGATTGGCGGTGCGGTAAACTCTCAGTGAATTCTGCATGGATGCGATCAAGCGCCAAGTCGAAGCCCAAGGGTACGCCATCGTTTGCCGTTGCGTATCTGACGAAACCCTACGAGCTTTGGAAACGGAACTTGACGCCGGTCAGCATGGAATTCGCAACCTCCTGTCCAATCCGGTCGTGCGAACCATCGCGGGATCTGATGAGGTGAGGAGGCCCCTTGCATCCGTGCTTGGGCATGAGTGTTTCGCAGTAAGGGGAATTTTCTTCAACAAAAATCCAAAAGCGAACTGGAAGGTAACTTGGCACCAGGATTGTGTGATTGCCGTTAGCGAAAAACTCGACATCGAGGGTTGGGGACCCTGGTCGAACAAGGCCGGTGTCATTCATGTTCGGCCGGCGATCACGGTTCTGGAGCAAATGCTCGCCATCCGAATTCACCTCGACGATTGCGGAGAAGAGAATGGCCCCCTTCGAGTGATTCCAGGCTCTCATCGAGATGGAATTCTTTCGGACTCTGAGATTCAAGTTCGTTCGAAAGAAACCGCCGTTGCGTGTGCTGCTCTTCGCGGAGACGCGATTCTGATGCGGCCTCTGATTCTGCATTCATCCCCACCGGCCACGAGGCCCTCCAACCGGCGTGTGGTTCACTTGGAGTTCGCCGCGGCCGAACTACCGCATGGCGCAACGTGGCAAGACTGCGTGCGCGCAAGAACGTCAAGATGAAAACTTCGATTGCGGATTTCAGTAGAGCAGAATCGCGACCCAGTACACCCCGGTCGGATAAGCAACATTGCGCGCGTAGCAAGAACCGACTGCGAACTGCCGAACGCCCGGATCGCGCAGCAGACGCAACGCGCCGGTCGGCAGCGTTTCGGGATGGCTCTCAGTGTAGGCAATTATTTTTCGGTTGCTGTAGGCGGTCGCGAGCAGATGGGCGTTCGGACGATTCTCATTTGCCAGTTTGCAGGCGGCTTCGTCCAGATTCGGCGGCGAGAGTTGCGCTAACTCCGGCAGGCCCGCCTGCTGGCGAACGTCATCAACCGAATGGGCAATCAGTTTCCGGCTCTGCTCGGCTGAATACGTCGGCACTTCATGCGCGAAATCCTGCACCACATAAAGCTTGCCTCCGCTCCAGAAAGCCGCAACGCCCGCGATATTGAAGCCGCCATCGAGCAGATTAGCGCGGTGCGGAGCCGAACGCATCAACGCGTCATTCGCTCCCGGAGCGCAATTCGAGTACGCGAGATTCTCGCCCGCCCGATCGATTTTCAGCTCTCCGCTCGCCGCAGCAATTCTCTGCAGCAACGCTGCCTCGCCCGGCAGTTGATGCTCGAAACGTTCATTCGCAATCATCAGCCGTGCATGCGCTCGCGCCGCCTCGCGCAGACTTTCATCGATGCGCAACCGCGCCACGCCCGCTTGTCCTCGGCTCCTATTAGCAGCTTCGAGAAGCTCGTTCTCGGCGGCGGTGTCTTCGTCCGAAACCTGTCCGACCGAAGACCGTCCGGCCGCCGAGTTCGACTTGGGGGTGGGCTGCTCGTTGCTGATTCCGTTGCTGATTATCTTGTGAGCGTCGCTCTGGGAATCGATCGCTTCCGCGGCCTGCTGCGCCGCGCCCAGGCCCGCACTTGCCGCCAACATCGCGAATGAAATCAGCACGGCCCTGAGCATGATGGTTTGGTTAGCGTTTCGGCTTTGGGGTTGCCGATAAACTTCCGCTTTCCATCTCTCACGCTAGCTTCTAGAATTCACCTCAGCCACTTACTATGGAGACCATCCTGCTGGTTACTGTTCTCGTCGGAACCCTTGTCCTGCTTGGCTTCTCGGCCGTTCTGCTGCGCCGCCTTTCCGCCGCCGCGCAACTCGATGTAAAGGCTGAGGTTGCCGATCAGCTCGAAAGGTTCAATACCGCCCTTGGCCAGAAGATCAGTGTCAGCACTGCCGACATGGCCACTCGCCTGGAGCAGACCAAAGGGGACCTCCGCCAGCAGGTCACAGACCGCATCCAGCAAGGCTTTTCAGAGATTCGCAGTTCGGTCGAACAGCAGCTCGCCGCCGGAAGGGAAGAGCAGAACCGCAGTTTGAGCGACGGCCGCAGCGAGCTGACCAGCTCTCTCCTGCTCACCACGCAGCAACTCAAAAGTGAATTCCAAAGCCTGAATCAGCAGACCGCGCAGAGCCTCGATTCGATTCGCGACCGTGTCGACTCCAAGCTCATGGCCATTACCGAGCAGGTCCAGCACAAGCTCGACGAAAATATCAAAGAAGGATTCGCCCAGTTCGAAAAAGTCCAACAGCACTTAAAGAACGCTGAAGAACAGCTTCGCGAAGTCGGCGCTCTCGGTCATTCCATCAACGATCTCAACAATCTGCTCAAGCTCCCGCATCTCCGCGGCCAATTCGGAGAAGCCAGCCTCGAACGCCTGCTGGCCGACTTTCTGCCCGCCCACATGTTCGCGCTGCAATCCTCGCCGGGCGAGGGCGGAGGCCGCGCCGACGCGGTCATCTATTTTCCCGATCGCAAGCTGCCCATCGATGCCAAGTTTCCCCGCGAGCAGGTGATTGCCCTTTTCGAAAGCAACGACAAGGCTGAAATTGAATTAGCCCGCATTGCCCTGGTGCGGGTCATAAAGGCCGAGGCGAAGCGCATCCAGCAATACATCCAGCCCGAAAACGGCACCACTGAAATCGCCCTCATGTATCTGCCGAGCGAAACGCTTTACATGGAGGTGATCCGCAACCGCGAACTGGGCGACTGGATGAATGAGCAGCACGTCTTTCCCGTCTCTCCCAACACGCTCCTCATGACCCTGCACACGATTGCGTTGGTTCACAAATGGTATGAAGTCGCCACCCGCTTCGAGAAAAGCCGCGCCGAACTGGCCAAAGCGCAGAAGTCTTTCGACTTCTTCCAGAACCAGTTTGAAAATGTCGGCAAAAATCTCAACAAGGCTCAGGAAGCCTTCGAAACCGCGCAGCGCCATCTGAAAAATTATCGCGGTAAGGTTTCTGCCCTCAGCGGCCAGGAGCAACTCGAGCTTGAAACCTCGTCGTCTCCAGCCATCGATAAACCATTGCCCCTGATCGACAAAGCCAGCGCCTGAAATCTGAAAAGAAAGTAAGGAACAAACTTTACGTGGCGCGAAAGCTTCGCACCGCTTCACTCATCCCCTTTTCGTACGCGGCAATCAGCTTGTCCAGCTTCGCGTTGACCTCCTGATCGATCTGTTTCCGCGCCCCGTCGGCATCAAACCACGCCAAAGACTGTCGAATCCCTTCCGCAAAACTGGTCGTCGCGCAGTACTCGGGAACGAACCGTTTGATCTTCGAATTGTCGAAAACCACGCTCACCGCCTTGTCGCCGATCAATGTCCCCATCTTCTCCGGCAGGCACGCGGCGATGAAATCAGACGGAATATGTACCAACTTCGGTTCCACCCCAGCCGCCGCGCCCACAATTCGGAAAAGCTGATCCCATGTCAACACCTCATCCGACGTGATGTGGAACGCGTGCCCCATGGCCTGCGGATGACCAAGCAGCCCGATCAATCCCTTCGCGAAATCGCTATCGTGCGTTATCACCCACAGCGAAGAACCATCTCCCGGCACCACCAGCTTTTGTCCGCGAATCATGCGATCGACCGCCGTATACGATTGCTGCCAACTGTTCAGCACCAGCGGAATCAGAGTTTCCCCATAAGTCAGCGACGGCCGCACGATCGTCACGGGAAAACCCTCCTCGCGATAAGCCCGCATCAGCCGTTCCTCGCATGCAATCTTGTTTCGCGAATAGTCCCAATACGGATTGGCCAGCGGCGTCGACTCGGTCATCAGGTAATGCGTCTGCGGTTTCTGATACGCGCTGGCCGAGCTGATAAACACGAACTGCCGTGTCCGTCCGCGAAACAGTTTCAAATCGCGTTCGATATCAGCCGGAGTGAAGGCAATCCAATCCACCACCGCGTCGAACGATTCGTGCTTCAGTTGCCCCACGAGTTTCTCAACCTCAGCCGGATCGTTGGCGTCGGCTATCAGCGTCTTGACCCCCACCGGAAGCTTCGATTCGTGCTGCCCGCGCGTCAGCAGCGTGATATCCATCCCCCGCTTCGCGGCCAACGCCGTGCACGCGCTGCTGATGATTCCCGTTCCCCCGATGAACAGAATTTTCATAGCAATTATTTGTAGCAGGAATTTGCGATTCGCAGTGCACTCGGCCACGACAAAAGTTTCGCTTTGAAAATGCACGGCTTCAGCCGTGCCGCAACTACCGCAGGATCAGTAGCAACTTTAGCCGCTGGGAATGTGTCCTCACGACGACCCACTACCGATGCCTAGCCGAACTCGACTCCGGCGCCACTTTCAGGTGCTCGGCGCCTTTCACTTCCCATATGCCGTCGAATTTCACAAAATATGGTTCCACCGAAATCCCCGGAAACTTTGCCGCGAGCAGTTCTCCCGCCCGCAGCAGTTCCCGCCGATGATGTTCGGCTTCGGCCTCTTGGTCGCCCTTGAAATGCGCAAGTCCCCCGTAGGTTGCGCAGTCAGAGTGGCTCATCACCATCACCCTCTTCGTCTGGTGCAGCCGAATCGACATGCGCACCTGTTCGAGGATGAAATCCTGCTCAAAATCATTACGCGGAGAAGCCAGCGTCTTCGCGCCGCCGGCAACCACAATCATGTCAGCGCGCTCAATCCCTTGCTTCTTCAGAAATTTACGCACCACCATCCCAATCCTGTGATCGAAGCAGTGCAATACCGCAGCGTCCGCTACGTAAGGCCCGGCAGGTGAGTCAAAATGGAAGACCTTGCGCATAAAAATAGCCCGGTACCGATTCTAACCCGATCCCAAAGCGTCAATCGCAGTAGTCGTGGACGAACTTAGTCGCGCCAACGACGCTTGGCTTGCTCTAACCGGCGTCTGCTCTACGCCCCCCGCTTCGCCTTCAGTTCCGTCAACAACTGCTCGATCCTGTCTTCTTTCTCCAGCGCCGCCAGCCGGTCTTCCACGTCGTCCGCCAGCAGTTGCGCCTTCGCTCCGCTGATGGCTTCCTCGCTAGCCACTTTTCTTTTCATGCGGTCGAAGGTCGTCGACCTGCTGTTGGCGCTCATGCCCGACTGCGCATCAGTCGCCTTATTCGCCGCGCGCGCCCGCCGGTGCTGCGCGATCAGCAAATCCGCTTTTGCATTGGCTTCCGCCAGTTTCTGATCCAGATTGCGCAGCGCCGATTTCAGATTTTCAACCTGCGCCTTCTGATCCTCCAGCTGTTGCCCGAAATTCGCGCTCAATTCGCGATAACTTTCCACCCGGAGCAGCGACGCCCGCGCCAGATCGTCTTGCTTCTTATCGACGGCAAGCTCCGCCTTCCGCATCCATTCCTGGATCTTGTCGTCGTTTTCATTTTTCTTTTTTTCCAGCAGATGTTGGTCCGCAATGGCAATCGCCACCTGCGTCTTTACCTGCAAAAGCTGGTTGTTCATGTCGAGGATGACTTGCTTGATCATCTTCTCGGGCTCCTCGGCTTTGTCGATCAAGTCGTTGAGGTTCGCCCTGACTAATGTGGAAACGCGTTCGAGTAATGCCATATGGGACTCCTTTTGCTTCTGTCGTTAATCGTTCGATCTCTTGCTCCAGGCGCCGCCGGCAATCGAGATCGCGATATATGCCGCGATTCCAGCCGCAACCCAGAGGCCGATATGGCCGGTCGCCGCGCCCAGCGCCGCTCCCATAGCGGCTCCCAGCGCCACCGACAAGCCCAGTGATCTGGCATGGTGTAGTTCTTCCTGCACGGTCTCCTCCTGAAATCATCACCCGTTGGTGGAGCGCCGGGCGCCATCGCCCGGCCACTCCACAATCGTTTCCGCCTCAGTTCTGTTTATCCGGCAGCTTCGGCGTCTTATCTCCGATCGGCCGCACCTTCCCTAACAACTCTCCCAGCGGCATCCCTGAGAGTGTTTCAAACAACGCTGGAACCTGCGCCGCAATCTTCGTTATGTCGCCGGTGATCTTGTTCATGCCCGCGGCATCCCCGTTCCCCGTGGACACAATTGTGATCTTGTCCACATTAGCGAGCGGCGCCGCCAGAGCCTTCACAATCTCCGGCAATCCGGTGATCAGTTTGTCGACCACCGCCGCCTGGTTGTATTCCTGATACGCGGCCGCTTTCACGTTCATTGCCTTCGCTTCGGCCTCACCTTTTTTGAAAATGATTTCAGCCTCAGCTTCTCCCTGCGCGCGGATCGCCGACGCCTGTCCTTCCGCCTCCGCGATCAACCGCTGCTTCTCAGCGGCTGCCAGCGTTTCGATGCGCTGACGCTCGATCTCGGCCTGCTTCAGCACGGTCGCAATCAGTTCCTTTTCACGGCGATTGATCTCCGCGTCCTGAACCTTGACCTGCCCTTCTTTCTCAACCTGCTGCACCCTTACGCTCTCGGTCGTCACTTGCTGCTGCATCACCGCCGTTTGGATGTCATACGCTTTATCAGCCTGCGCCTGCTGCTTCTTCGTCACCTCCAGGTACTGCGCTTTCTTGACCTCCAAATCCCGCTGCGCTTCCGCCTGTTTTGCCTGCGACAGCGTTTCGGCCAGCACTCGTTCCTGGTCGGCCTGCGCCTTGGCGACCGCCGCCTCGCGGGTTGCGATCGCGCGCTTGATGGCCGTATCGCGATCCGCCTCCGCCGTCGCGACGTCAGCATCGCGCTTGATGCGCGCTACGTCCGGCTTGCCCATGTTGGTGATGTATTCGTTCTTGTCGCGCACCTCTTTGATGGTGAAAGAAATCACCTCGAGCCCCATCTTGTTCATGTCATCGGCGCAGGTGCCGCGCATCCGATCGCCCACCATCTCCGGCTGCTTCACGATCTCTTCCACCGTGAGTTGTCCAATGATCCCGCGCAGATGTCCTTCCATCACCAGGCGAATCAGGCTTTCGCGCTCCTGGTCGCTCTTCGTCAGAAACTGCTCCGCCGCCGTCAGAATCGATTCCTTATCCGACTTCACTTTGATTTGAGCGACCGCCTCCACCGTGACCGCGACGCCTTGCTTGGTGTAAAGATCCTGCTGCGGAGCCACATCAAACGACATCAGCTCCAGCGAAAGATCCTTGCAGTTTTCCACCATCGGAAAAATAACCGTCCCGTGGCCCTGCACGACCCGCGTCCCGCGAAAGCCGTAGACGATCAGCGCTTCATGTGGTCCCGCCTTACGGTATAAGCGGGCCAGCATGCTCATTAGGAACAAAGTCGCCAATACGACCAGCCCCGCGAAAATCCAGATTTCAATTGCTATGCCGAACATAACGCCTCCTCAAAACTCGCTGTTTGCTTCTGTTTAGTGACTCATCACCCGATCCAGATCCCGCACAATCCGCTGCGGATCGCTGTGCCCGAGAAAAATGTCCCCGTTCAAAGTCCTGATGTGGACCACCTTGTTGCCCCACACATATGCCCGCGAACTGCCCACCCCGCGAATGCCATAGCCGCGCATCACGTTCCACGGCTCGGGCGCGTAGCTTTGGATCTGCGTCCGCGGTATCGAACGCAGACGAAACCCCAGCGCGCGAATTTCCACCCCGTGCCGAAGAAATCGGTAGTGAAACCCGCTCCAGGCAGCCGCCATGGCCGCAAGCCCAATCACCGCGATCAGCGCCATCGAAAATCGCAGCGCCGGCGCGGATGCCATCACCGACACAACCGCTGGCACAATGACCGCTGGCAAAAGCACCAGCGCCACCCATCGTCCGGAATGCGTTTCTTCCACCAGGAGATCCGCTGCCGCATCCGGCGATGCCGGCAGCGCAGCTTCGCGGCGCGACACAATATAGACGGCGATCAGCAACACCGCCGCAATCGGAACCGCGATCAACGCGCCTTCCGGCAGCTCCGGCTCGCCGTGCAGGTTGTAGTTCACGATCCCGCGATTCACCGCGACCATGACTCCAAGAACCAGCCCGCAGAAGCCAAGCATCGCCCACGAAAACGCATCCACACGTGTGCGCGCCGTGTAGAGCAGCACCACCGTTAAAATCACCAGCAGAAATGCCACGAACCCCACCGCGAAATCGACGGCGTCGTCGCGCGACATCCAGCCATTTGCTTGGCCCGCCGCGTTGAAGTGCGTCGCGACGTGGACCGGCAGCTCGTTCCACGCCCGCCGATACTGCAGCGCCACCAGCGGCAGCGCGATCCACAATAAAACGGTTGCGAGTTGAAAGATTCGACGATGCATGGAAAATGGTCCTTGCTGTTCAGCGATTGGAACTCACCGATCGGCGCCCGGCCCCTCGCTGTTCTTACCCATCACCCTCTTGCCAATCGAACATTCATTTCCTCTACTCCCCACTGACTTCCTCCCATCGCTTTACGTATGCAATCCCTTTCTCGTACCGCGAAACCACAATCTCCGCGCCCTTTTCGATCGCGCCGCAATCCTCGCTGCGTGCCCCGCATGTGCGCCGTGTGCCCGCTTGCGAGTAGATGATTTCCCCAGTGCCGTTTTCGCGGATCGGCATCGAGATCCGTCCCAGCACTCCCACCATCTCGTAGTCCGCCGCGTCCATGTTCTCCTCATGCGAAATCAGCACTCGCGTGAGAAACAGGAACACAATACCGGCGCCAAATAATCCCGCTCCCATCGCGATCACCAGTCCAAGCGCAAACCATATGCTCGAAAACCGCGTGATCAGAAAGCCCGTCCCTCCGAACCACGCCAGAAACGCCGTCATCGTGACAAAGTTGAACGGCGAAACCGCCGCCTGCTGGCAGCCCCGCACTCCTCCTGCTTTGCCGCTCCCCGCAGCCGGCCCGTGTCCAGCCGGCCCGTGCCCAACACCCACGTGCCCGCCCACATGGCCACCGATATGCCCGCCTGCGTGCGGAAAATGTGGCAAATGCAGATGCCACCGCATCCCCCCTGCAACAAACGAAATCGCACTCAGCAGAAATCCAACCGCAAAACACGTCAGGTAGAAATCAGCCCATGTGATGTTTCCCGCCAGATTTCCAGTCACGGCCCCAGTCATGAATTTCGCCTCCTCGGCGCGGAGCCGTCGCCCCGCGCCAGTTCCGGCTTCAGAGCTTCGAACAGCCGGTCCGCCAGTCCCGGCGTGTTCAGGATCTCGCCCAGCAGCAGCAGGCAACGCCGCGTATCTTTGTCGCGCGCCACTTTAATCAGCACCGCGCTTACCTCCGGATCGCTCGCAAACCGCTCCGACCCTTGCAACAGCCACACATCCAGTTGCCCTTCCGTCGTCCGCAGATCCGACACCAGCTCCGTGTGATAGCCCTCCGGATCGTCCACCAGAAAGCCCGGATGCACCTTGAAGAATCGCGCCAGCAAAGCGCGTGACGATTGCGTCATGTGCGCCCGTTTCCCGCGCTCGATCTGCGACAAGTACGACTGGCTGATCGTCTTTCCCGTCTCCGCTTGAATCCCCTTCATCAACTCCTGCTGCGTGAGCGGACGCTTTAGCCCTCGCAACGAACCTTCTACCTCCCGCAGGTACCGAATTTTCTCTCCCAATGTCATATAACAAATTGCAATAATAATATAGCAATTTGGAATATGTCAAGAACTCCATCACCCCTGCTTGCAATGGCTTACCAATACGCCGGATCGCCGATCGCCTAGCGCACAAAAAAAGCCTTCGCCGAAGCGAAGGCTCGAAATCAGACGCAACCGCGTCCTCACTACCTAACCAAAAGATGAGTTCGTTTTAGAACACCACGATCTGCACCACCTGTTGGTGCGACGCTCCCGATCCCGCCGTGCCCGTGACCGTCACATTGTAAGTTCCAGCCGCGGTGCCGCCCGTGGGGCTGATACTCGTCGCCGCCGATCCACACGCCTGCAACGTGATCACTCCCGCGATCGCGCAGACCAGGAAGATCCCAGCCAGCCAGCGTCTCCGCTTGCGTACTGCGCCCAGTCCCGCCAGGCTCAGTCCGCCGATCGGCAGCCACATCGCATAGAACGGCCCTCTGCGCAGCAGCCCTCCCGTGTTCACCGGACGCGCCACCGTCGCGATGCTTAGCGTCGTCGATCCGCACGCGACCCCCGACAACACAACCGGTGTCGGATAGAAGACCGGCGTGCTCGCCGTCACCATCGTCGGCGAGATCGTCTCGCTCGGCGTAATCGTTCCGCTATAGCCGTATTGCGTCTGCGTGGGACAGAAGTTGACCGCCACCGTTGCCGTGTTGCCCGCGCTGACCGAAGGCGTCGACGTTGACGCGTAGATCGAGAAGTCCACGACATTCACACTCTGCTTGAGCGACCCCTGCAGCGCTCCGCCATTCGCGTTCGCCTGGCCCGACACGCTGATGGTGGTGAGATTGCCCGTAGCCGATGGCGTTACGTCAACCTCAACCGAAGCGTACGAGCAATTGGTCGGTTGCGAACACGCTGCCAGTGTCGGAATGAAGCAATTGATCGTCGATCCTTGCAAGGCAGTGCAGCTTCCCGAACCGGCCGTCACTTGGGCCGTAGGAATTTGCGCCAGCCCGCTGGTGGGGTTGATCGTCGCGTAGAAGTTCACGTTCGACGCGTTGTCCGGCCCGTTGTTGACGATGTTGAACGTGAATGCCACCGGAGTTCCCGCCGGCACCGGGCTCGGAGATGGGCTGTTTGCTGAGTTGCTGAGCGTGAGCGTGCTCGCCGCGCCCACCTTGCTCACGAATGCATCCTGTGATCCCGAATTCAGCGTCCCCTGAAACGGATTTCCAGCGACCGGAAAATTCGGCGATACCGTCGATCCCGCCACATAAGTCGCATTGAAGATGTCGAGCGCAATCCCTGTTCCCTGGTCCAGTTGGCTTCCGCCTAGGTAGCTTACATAGTCGCCCGGAGCCGGTCCCGACATCGTGGTATTGATCAGAGCAACGAAAGCATCTCCACCGCCGCCCGGCGCCGCTTGGAACGCATCCGTCGTCACCGGCAGATTCTGGGAACTGGTGTTTCCCGCCACGTGCGCCGCCTGCAGCGCGTCCACCTGTATCGAATTACCCACGTCCGGTCCCGAACCGCCCAGATACGTGAAATAAATCAGCGGATAAATCGACCCGTTCAGGTTGCCGATCTCCGCAATATAAGCGTCCCCGCCGCCGCCGTAGGTGCTCTGGAATCCCGTCACCGTGCATTCCAGGCATGCCCAATCGCCTGTCGCGCCCGAAGCCGTCGATCCCGTCACGTAGACATTGCTCGACGTGTCCACCGCGATCGCGTTACCCGTGTCATTGCCGCTTCCGCCGATATATGTCGAGTAAATGAGTGATTGTTGGCCCTGATAATTAGGATTGATCTTCGCCACAATGCCGTCGGTGTTCGTCCCCGTCGCCGGGCAAGGACTCGTCGTGACACTCGATTCGTTCAGGCACGATTGTTGTGCATTCACCAGCGGAAACGCTACCTCGCCGTTCGCTCCCGTCTCCGAAAGCATGTTGGTCGTGCCCGTAATGTACATGTTTGTGCTGGGCGCAATTGGGTCCACTGCAATTCCGCCCCCCACCGCAATCGCACCCACCGGATTGCCGCCGCCCAGGTAGGTCGAGTACAGCATGCTCGCGTACCCGGAACCCGTGGTGTTGATTTTGCTCGCAAAAAACTGCGCGAACCCTGGCGAGTTCGACTGCAGCTGATATCCGTTCGGATTCGCCGGAAACCCATCGCTCACCGGGTTGGTCGATGTCGTGTTCCCCGTCACGTACGCGTTGCAGGACTGTCTGTTGCACGACGCGTCAATCGCCAGCCCCGTCACATTGTCCACCCCGTTGCCCGACAGATATGTTGAATAGGTGAGCCCATAAACCAGATTCGGCGAGACTCCCGTAAAGCTGAGTTTGCTCAGGAATCCGTGCGTCCCCGTCTCCGGACCCGGCTGAAACGCGTTGGTGCTGGTCGGAAAGTTGGGCGAAGTCGTCGAACCCGCCACATAAATGCTGAAAGCCGAATCCACCTGGACTCCCGCCAGGCTGTCGACACCCGATCCGCCCAGATACGTCGCATAAACCAGTTGTTGGGCATTCGTGTACGTCGGCGGTTGCAAAGTCGGATTAATCACCGCGATAAAAATGTTCTGTGTGCCGTTGAGAGTCGACTGATACGGCGGATTGTTCGGATAGTCGGTCGTGCTCAGCGGAAAATCCGACGATGTCGTCGAGCCCGCCAGATAGATCAAGCCGCCCGAATCAACCGCCACCTGCACCAAACCCTCCGTGCCGCTTCCGCCAATGTAGGTGGAGTAGCTGAGCACCGGATCGATAACCAGTTCGCGGCTGTGGTCGTAATCTCCAATCGCGAAGCCGATTTTGTTATCCGCCAACTGTCGGAAGCTTCCCGCAATCGTCTTCCCGCCATTCGCCTGCACCTGGCCCGACTCGGTAACCGCCGGCTGATAAACCCGCGGCGCGTGGAAGCGAACGTCTCCGCTCGCCGTCGAAAGAATCAGATCGCCACCGTCAATACGCGTCTTCGCCCCATCAAACTTCAGCGCAATCTGCTTCGGATCAGCGCCCGGCGCCACTCGGAAGTCGTATTCCAGTTGCCCCTCATTGCCGTAATAAACCAGGTCGACACCCTGATAAATCGCCTGATATTCGACCCGCCCAAACTGCGGGATATTTTGCCGCCACTTCGACGGATCATTCCCAATAAAATAGTTGCTCTTTCCCGCCAGCCTCGAAACTCCCGCAACCCGTGCTCCCGAATTCGCCCCGTCCAGCCGCATCCGTATGACCGAATTCGCCGCGGGCTTCGCGTTCCCCTTCAAATGTTGCAGGCTGACCGGTCGATGCAATTCCAGCACGGCTTCGTCGGAGGTCAAAAATAATCCGTACCCTGAACCGCGCGCCAAAAACTTCACCTGCGGAGCCGTCTGCCCCTGGTTCGGTTCGAAGAACAACGGCACCGACATCGACTTCTGCGTCCGCGCCGACTGAGCCCCCGACAAATGAGCCGCAGACAAACGACCGCCAGACATTTGTAACGGCGACGTCTCTAATGCGGAGATCGCTTCCCCCGATATCGTCCCGCCGTTCTTCGCTGCCCGCACTGTGGTTGAAAAATAGAATAGGGTGCTCGCCGCCGCCAGCACCGCCGCCCCCACCATGGCAGCCCGCATCCCATTTCCTGTCTTTTTGCTCGATACCGAACCTCTCACCGAACCTCCTACCGACGCAAGGTAATTCCGATTCACGAAGCTCCTCCGATTTCCCAATTTCGTGGGGTGAGAACAAGGTCGGCACACCAACACCGCTGCCGTTCGACACCCTTAGGAAGCGGATGTGTACCTGTCACCAGAACACTGGGATTGAACCAATCAAATACTTTTACATTCAACAGATACGCTGTCAAGCGGGACGGACCGTTATGGGCCTCGTAGTGAGAAGCGCAGACCAGGCAAAATGGTTGTAAGGCAGGTGCCAGGCCTCACGAGTTAACGGATAACGGGGCCGGCGTCTCATCATCGCAACATGTACGTTCCATGCCTGGTCATCCCGCGTTATGCCCTGTTCATCTCGAGCAAAGCGAGGGATCCGCAGTCATGCTTTGTCATCCGAGCCAAGCGAGGGATCTGCAGTTCTCCCATAACGTAGCATTCCCACCCCAGTGTCTCTCCTGCCACCGAGACCTATTTCTTCTTCAATTCCGTAATTTCCCGCTTCAGCCGCGAATAGCGGGACAAAAGAGTAGAGATGTACCCGATGTGTATGATCCACGTCGCCGCGTACGCCGCAAAAAGATATCCGTTCTTCATCGCGCAACCCCACGTGGATCCAGTAGCGACTGCAGCGCATGAGCCTCATCAACCTCGCGCTGCAGTTTTTCCAGGCGATAGCGTGACCAGCAAACCATAAAGGCAAAACAGCCGAACGCCAGCCAGTTGATCAGCAGCACGCGCAGCATTCGCGGATCGATCGATCCCCCTCCGCCCAGCACCGGCTGCGGATGCTGCGTCCGGAAGAACCAGATCGAAAAATAAACAAACGGTACGCACAGCGCGCCCAGAACCGCCAGCGCCGCTGCCAGCGTTGGCGTCTGCCCGCCCGATGAAAAACGCCGCAGAAAAAGATAGCTCACGTAAATCAGCCATAGAACCAGCGTCGACGTCAGCCGCATGTCCCATGTCCACCAGATCCCCCACACCGGCCGCGCCCAGATCGGCCCTGTCACCAGAACCACCGTGCAGAAAACAACTCCCACCTCGGCGCTCACCAGCGCCACAATATCCGCCTTTTGATTGCGCTTAACCAGATAAGTAATCGACGCTCCGAAATTAACGAAAAAAAGTATGAACGCCGTCCACGCCGAGGGCACGTGATAATAGAAAATCCGTTGCACATTCCCCATCGTCTGCTCCGTAGGAGCCCATACCAGCGCCATGTACAGCGCATAGCAAAGCAGCATCGCCGTCACCACACCGAGAATGGGAAAAGCCCGTTTCATGAGAATCATTGAGACATTGAATCATTGAATCATTGAATCATTTAAAACCCTTAATCATTGGGCCATCTAGTTATTGCACAGACCACTCGGCGGGGTTCAATGATTCAATGTCTCAATAGTTTCACTCTGCGTTCAGCACTGTCTCAAACAAAAGCAGACACACCGTAGTAAACACCAGATCGTACGTCCCGAGCAACACGATCCAGAATCGCGCGCCTTCTCCGTTCAATATCGCCGTCGTCGCCTGCACCATCGCAAGAATTGCCGGAATCGAAATCGGAAACAGCAGCAGCGGCAGCATGATCTCGCGGCTCCGCGTCCGCAACGACATCGCCGCGAAAAAAGTCCCATTCACCACCAGCGCCCACGTCCCCAGCGCCGCTACCACCACCAGCAGCCACCCCGGACCCAGCGCCCGCAGCCGGTAGAACGCGATGAACAGCGGAGTCATGAGCGCTTCCAGCACTGACACGAAAATAAAATTGCCCACCGTCTTGGCGATGAACAGCGAGTTCGCCGGAGCCGGTGAAACTCGATAAGCATCCAGCACCTGATTGCGAATCTCGCGCGCCCACGTCTGGTTCAACGCCACCACCGCCGCAAACAGGAACGCCACCCAGATCAGCCCGCCCGCAATCTGCCGCGATTCCTCCGCCGTCGGATCGAACGAAAAACTGAACACAACCACCACCAGGAGCGAAAAGAACAGCATCGAATTGATCGCGTCCTTCGATCTCCACTCCAGCCGCAGGTCCTTCCGCAGCGTGACCCGCGTAATTCCGGTCGGGACGTTCACGCTAACTTTCCTCCGCCCGCTTCGCGGCGCCGTTCGCTCGCCCCAGCTCTCGCGTGCGCTCGACGATTTTCCCGTATTCCATCCATACAAACTCGTCCGCTGCCCCCTCGAGCAACGCCGCCTGGTGCGTCACGACAAAAATAGTCTTGCCATGATCCCGCAGACCAGCCAGCAGTCGGACCATGTCGCCAGCCGAGCGCGGATCCACATTCGAAAACGGCTCATCCAGCAGCAGAATCTTTGGGTCGTTGAGCAAAGCCCGCGCCAGTGACATCCGCTGCCGCATTCCCTGCGAATACTGCCCCACCGGACGTGCAAGCTCGGGATCAAGCCCCACTGCCCGTATCACCCCTGCGCAACGCGTCCCATCCGCGATTCCATACAACCGCGCAAAATATTCGAGATTCTCCAACCCGCTCATTTCGTCATAAAGCAGCGACGGATGCGCCATGTACCCCACCTGATGGCAGATCTCGCGAAACGTTCGCGCCCCAAGAATCGTCACCTCGCCGCTCGAAGGCTGATTCAGTCCCGCCAGCGTCCGCAGCAGCGTAGTCTTCCCCGCGCCGTTGTCGCCAAGAATGGCGTACAGCTTCCCGCCCGCAAATTCCGCGCTAACCCCGCGCAGTGCGGCAAAACGCCCAAACTGTTTGATCAGATTCGTGACGGTAACGACCTTGGCGTTGGCAGACGAAGGTTCAGTCAAAGGGAAATTTCAGTCAAAGGAGTAATGAGTAATTAGGACCGCTAATTCGACATCCCGCTCGAGCCAGAACTCGGCGAATTCAGATTTTGTGACATGCTCTTCGCCGGCGCAACCGCCGGAGCCGCTCCCGGTTGACCTTGCTGCGGAGCATATTTCGACGCGCACTTCGCCTGCAATTCCTTGGCATGGAAAACACCATCGCGCCCAAAACTGCCATCGGCCAAAGCCTGCGCGTCATCTTTAAAGGTATCTGGAGGAGCTTCCGTCCCCGTGTACGAAACCGGCAGCGTCAGATCGTTTTCCTTCAGCAGGAAATCCACCCGCGTTCCCGAACGCTTGATCGATCCCGGCACCACATTCCCCGCCACCCGCAGACGCTTCGAGTAAGCCTCTTTCCCCATCCCGTTCAATTCTTTAATGGTCACGTAATAGCTCTTGCTCTCCTGCACTCCCGTGTAGGCGAGATACGCCAGCGAAAGAAGAATCACCACCGTGACCGAACCGAATTTCAAATATCTGCTGGCATCACTCGACATAGGATCCCCACTGCCTAAAAACTCTACGCGCTGCTCCACTACGGGTCAAGACAACTCCCCGCAGAGCCTTCGACTGTCAAGCCCCCGTCCTTACGTTTCTCCCTCTAAGTCGGTGAATAGCCGGACAAAATAAAGTCCGCAACCATGTCCAGATAACCTCATCGAAATTGCTATACTAAAAAGAGGGGAAGCAGAGTAATTTCGAGCGATTTTTAGCTTTGCCATGCGCATTCGAAAATGCGATCGGATTCACTCGTTCTCATCTTGGGGCGGCGAATAACTTAAAGACCAATTAGGGTGCGTAAAACGAGGAATCCGAATTAAGTCCTTATTTCATAATACTTTAGATATAAGTCCTTTAAACCCAAAGACCTGGCGGGAATTTCCGCCTAAAGTATTGATTGTAAAAGACAGATAATCAAAAAAATTCAGCTCCATCGCTCCATAATCGACTCCACACAACTCAAGGCGGGCCCAATTCCATGATCCATCCCTGGCATGATGTAACTCCCGGCAGCAAGCTTCCCCAGGAGTTCAATACCATCATCGAAATCCCCTTCGGTTCCAGCGTGAAATATGAACTCGACAAAGCCAGCGGACTCATCAAACTCGACCGCATCCTCTTTTCGGCCGTCTATTATCCCGCCAACTATGGATTCATTCCCCAAACCCTAGCCGAAGACGATGACCCCCTCGACGTCCTCGTCCTTTGCCAGGAAACCGTCGTTCCCCTCACCATCATCCATGCCCGCGCCATCGGCCTCATGACCATGATCGACTCGGGCAAAAAAGACCACAAAATCATCGCCATCGCCACCGAGGACCCCGAGTTCAACGGCTATCGCGAAGCTGCCGAGATTCCTCCCCACCGTTTGCTCATGTTGCGCCGCTTTTTTCAGGACTACAAACAACTCGAAGGCAAGTCAGTGGAAGTCGATGACATTCAGCCCGCGAAAGAGGCCTACCCCATCATCGAAGACGCCCTTCACCGCTACAGCCATCAGCGTCGCAAGGGATTCGCCAGTCATAAATCATGACCGAAAGCCGCGCCGCCGAAACCAGCCGCATCAGGATGCCGTCAATAAAATAAAGTCGATAGACTTACTTGACATTAAGGCCGAAACATCCTATCCTTGCATTGTTCCCTCCTGGCCCGTACCCGCTATTCGCCTGGCGGTGCGGGCCGCTCCATTCTCTGCTTAGCTTCCCTTTTCCCGCTCGTAGGGTTTCTGCATGTAGCGCCGGCATTCTTCTAGCGCGCCTTGCGTGTTGTCGTTCGTTTGGATGGCTTCCCGGTATTCGTTGACCGCCCGTTCCCGCTGCCCAGTGACGTCAAAAATCTCGCCCAGCCGCACATGGCTCCATACCTCGGTCCATCGCGGCTCTCCATCGCCATTCAAGGCTTCGCGGTAGGCATTCGCCGACGCCTGGTAGTTTCTCTGAAGAAAGAACACCTCCGCGATCCGATAGTGCGCGAGCGAACTGTTCCGGTTCACTTCCAGCGCTTTGTTGAACTCGCTCAGAGCGCCCGCCAGGTCGCCCTGCTGCGTCAACCCCTGCCCGCGCAGAATCGACGCCCGCAGCTTGATCTCTCTCGAATCGGTCAGCACCCGGTTATCCGGATCGACCGCGATCCGCCGCGGCCGCCCAAACGTTTCCACCGAGAACGGCGAATCCGTGCCGACTACCTCGATCTGCTTGTCTTCCGTTCTCCCATCCGTATCGACTCGCAAATCTACCGGCATCCGAAACAGATCAAGGTCCTGTGTGATCGCGCCCACAATTCGGAACCCCTTGTTATTGCCCAGTCGGTAGATCGTGTATTTGGCCTTAAATTCGGGAGCCCCCGTCGAATCCATCCACTGCGAATAGAACCACGTAAGCTGCTTGCCGTACACCTTTTCGCTGATTGCGCGGAAATCGTCCGTCGAGGCCGATTTCCCCGCATATTGCGTGGCGAAATCGCGCATGATCGTCAGATACTTCGCTTCGCCCACCACCCAGCGCAGCATGTGCAACACCATCGCGCCCTTGTCGGTTACCAGCGACTGAAATTCGGGAGAAAAATAGTCCAGCTTGTCAGCGCTCGAAAGCGGCACCGTGTCATACGCCAGCGCTCCCACCGACATGTCCTTCACCATCTCATCCAGTCCCGCTTCGCCCGCGGCGCTCTCCACGTAGCGAGCCTCTGAGTAGCGCGAGAATCCATCGCTCAGCCATTGGTCGTCTTTCGATGCCGGACTCACCGAAACACCCCACCACTGATGCGCAATCGTATTCGCCACCAACCTGTAATTGACCTTGTCGCTAATCGCCCGATTCGACAACACCGCCATCTGTGGCGCCCAGGCCGAGGGCACCGTACCATCAGGAATCTCCACGATTCTCATCTCCGGTGCCGGCGCAACCCCGTATTGCGTAACGAAGAAGGTAAACGCCCTGATGGCCGTTGACGCGTACTCGGCGCCCAGGCTCTGTTTGTCAGGCTTGAAGAACACGTGCAGATCGACGCCCGCCTCCTGGCTCTTGAACTCCTCGAAGGTCCCTGCAACGATCGTGCCCGGGAAACTCGCCTTGCCCGACGTGAACGTGAACGTCCTCGACTCCGACAATTCCCCGCCCGCTCTCTTCGCCGGGATCTCCGGCCTCGTTTCTTTCCCGCTCCCGATCACCACCATGTACGCCGGCACGGTTACGTTGATCGTCGACGTGAACCGGTTCACCCCATACCCTTCCACCGGGAACCACAATCCTGAATAAAGCAGGTAGCTGGTATCCGGCCCGACATACGCCAGCTTCAATCCCGGAACCGGGCTGTCGTCCGCGGTTTCCAGCAGACCTTCATATTCGAACGTGAACGTGGTGCTCGTGCCCTTCGCCAGGTCGCTATTAAGCGCGAAGCGGACCGTCGAATCCTGTGTGTTTCGCTCCGGACTCAGTGGCTTGTGATTGGCGTCCGTGAGTTTGGTAACGCGCAGATCGTTGTTCAACTGAAACGTGACCACGTTGAGGTCTTCAAGCGCCGTCACCTTCACTACCGCTCGCCCGATTAGCTTGTGTGCCTGCGGCAGAAGCTGAACGTCGATCTGATAATCCTCCGCCCGCACACGTTCTTTCTCAACCGCCATCGCCGGCTCGACCACCCCAATGGCAACGGTAACCAAGACCGCGAAAGAGAGCGCCCGGCGCGTCAGGCGTGAGTCACAGAGTTTCAAGCAGAGTCTCCTGGCAGGACCACAAATTCTATGATGTTAATTTTCACGCAAAAGATGCTGTGCCGACAAGGGTTAGGAAAAATTCGTGAGCGGCTTTTCAGCCGCTGCGGGAATGCGTCTTCCATATCGACCCATTACCGCCTAATCCTTTTCCACGATCATGTCGAGGATGATTTCCGCCGCCGTTTCCGAGGGATGTGTGTCATCCCGTCCTTGCCTCAGTTTAGCCCTTACCGCCGCCAGGCGCTCGATCATCACCGACCGTGGTCTGCCGTCAGGAACGATCTTGCCCAGTTCATTAACAATATTCTCTGCCGTAAACTTCTGCTGCACCAGTTCCGGAACCACTTCCTCCCCCGCAATCAGGTTCACCATCGCGAAGTAAGGAACCTTCACCCGTGGTTTGCCCAACGCATACGTAATCGCCGACACGCGATAAACCATCACAAACGGCGTCCCCATAATCGCCGCCTCGACCGTAGCCGTCCCGCTCGCCACCATCCCCGCCCGCGCGTGAAATAGCGACGCGCGAGCATCTCCCGTGAGAGCGATAAAAGACTCAATCATCGCTCTCACGGAGCGGCCACCCCCGAAGACTTGATCGTGCACCCATTGTTGGTCCAGCGTCGAAGCCACCGGCAACACAAATTGAAAATCGGTCCCGAGCTGCCGCACAGCCTCGATCATCGTCGGCAGGTTGAGCCTGAATTCCTTGCGCCGGCTGCCGGGCAGAACCGCTATCCAAGTCTTCTCCGGATTCAACCCGTAGCGGATCGCAAACTGCTCACGCGATATCTCCGGAGCCGGCAGGTCGGCCAGTGGATGCCCGACAAACATAGCGTCCACTCCCCGATCGCGATAGAACTTTTCTTCAAACGGAAAAATCACCAGCGCCTTATTCACATACTTGCGCAGCAATTTGACGCGTCCCTGCCGCCACGCCCAGAACTGCGGGCAGACGTAATACACCACCGGAATGCCCCGCTTGCGCATCTGCCGCGCCACCCGCCAGTTGAACGCCGGAGAGTCGATGACCACCGCCACCGCCGGCCGTTTCTCATCCGCGGCCCGAATCAATTTCCGGTAAAGCTCTAGAATCTTGGGCAGACGGCTGACAATCTCAGTGATGCCGACAACTGCCAGATCCTTGGCATCAACCACAATCTCGCAACCGGCGGCAGCCATCCGCTCCCCGCCCGCCCCAAAAAACTCGATCTCCCCGGTTCCCATAAGGGCGGACGCATTCGTCCGGAGCTTCGTTCCACCCCGCCGCAGCGCCTCAATCAGCTGCGCTCCATACATTTCGCCCGAAGCCTCACCAGCAGAGATCAGGATTTGCACGGGGGCAATTGTAACCGCCCGCGTTCTCGCGGCAGCGCGAGGCAGTTCCCCGGATGAACCAAAGAGCTTGGAATCGGCATGGTAAAATCAAGAAGGAAGTGGAGGCAGAAAGAGTCGATGTCTCGTCGCACTAAGCTCGAATTTGAGCCGCTCTCGCTGGAAGAAACCGCGAAGCAGTTGGGTATTTCGCACCAGAGGGCGCAGCGAATTCTTACCTTGATTGGCGCCGACGCAGTACCCGGCCCTCATCGCCTTCGCGCCGGAAAGCGCCGGACTGTCCGTTACAAGTTGGCTCGTAAGTCCGCCCGCAGTCGCTAGCTTCTCAATGTGGATTTTGTATCCGGTCACCACCCGGCGCCGTTGCTATGCCAACGCCCAAACAGCAACGAGTATTCCTCAATATTCCCTACGACGATCGCTTCGAGCCTATCTATCTTGCCTACATTACCGCCTTGACCACGATGGGCTTTCTGCCACGAGCGACTCTCGGCATCGGAGGCAACCGCAGGCTTGACCGCATTGCGGCGCTCATCGAAAGCTGCTCCTATTCGATTCACGATCTATCCCGCGTCCAACTCGATCGCAACTCTCCCCGTACACCCCGTTTCAACATGCCGCTCGAATTGGGGTTGGCTGTGGCGTGGGCACGATCCCATCCGAACCACAAATGGTTTGTCTTCGAGTCCCTGAAGCGTCGTTTGGCAAAATCGATGAGCGATTTGGACGGCACGGACCCTTACATCCACGACGGGACGGTGCGTGGCGTAATGCGGGAAGTGTGCAACGCCTTCGTAAGGCCCAAGCAGCCCACTGTCCCGCAGATGATGGAGATATACCGCGATCTCCGGCGCAGCGTTCCGAAGATCCTCCACAACGCCGGGACGACATCGTTATTTACCGCTCGAGCATTTTCCGACCTCTGCCTGGCAGCAGCGGGGCTGCGGAGCAAGCACCTGCTGCGAAGCGAGTACGTAATGAACGGCTGACGCAATCCACGGAATCCCCTAGTCGTCCGCGTTCGCCGTAACCGACGGAGCCGCCGCGATCTCCTGATCCTTATACTGCAGCTGATACAGCTTGTAGTAAATCCCCCGCTGCGCCAGCAGTTGCTGGTGCGACCCCACCTCGCGCACCTGCCCTTTATGCATCACGATAATCTTGTCCGCCCGCTGAATCGTCGACAACCGGTGCGCGATGATTAGCGCCGTTCGCCCTTCCACCATGCGGTTCAGCGCATCGCGCACGCGAAACTCCGTCTCCGTGTCGACGCTCGAAGTCGCCTCGTCCAGAATCAGAATCTTCGGGTTATGCGCCAGCGCCCGCGCGAACGAGATCAGCTGTTTCTGCCCCGTCGAAAGCGTCGAGCCGCGTTCCCGCACTTCCTCTTTAAATCCCCCCGGCAACGTTCGTATGAAGTCGGCGAGATTTACGTCTTCCGCCGCCTGCTCCACATCCTGGTCTTGAATGCGCGTCGTCCCCAGCCGTATATTGCCCTCGACCGTCCCGCTGAATAAGAACGGATCCTGCAAGACAACGCCGAAGCGCCCGCGCAGTTCATCAAGATCCATCTCCCTGATATCGACACCGTCAATCCGAATCGATCCCCGCTGCACGTCGTAGAAACGCATCAGCAGCGAGATCAGCGTAGTCTTGCCCGCTCCCGTGTGCCCGACCACAGCGATCGTCTCGCCCGGTTCGAGGCCAAAGTTAACATCGCGCAAAACCCAGTCGGGCTCGCCAGTTTGTGTGGAACCATACGCAAACCACACATGATCAAACTCAATCCGCCCCGGCCCCACTGGACTCTTCGTAACCTCCGGCGATGTGATTTCCACCTTCGTATCCAGCAGCTTGAACACCCGCTCGCCCGCCGCCATGGCCGACTGCAGAATGTTGTACTTCTCGCTCAAATCGAGAATCGGACGGAAGAATCGCAACGCATACTGTATGAACGCCGCCAGCACGCCTATCGTCGCCCCACCCAGAATGACGTCCTTCCCGCCAAACCAGATGATGCTGCCGATCGCGATGTACGACAACAGATCAACCACCGGGTAGTACAGCGCATACGCCAGAATGGCGTCTTTGTATGCCTCCATGTGCGAGGCGTTGATATCCGAGAATTGATGGAAGGCGCGCTTCTCCCGATTGAAGAGCTGCAACACCAGCATCCCCGAGACCGCTTCCTGCAGATAAGCGTTGATGCGGGCAATCGCCGTGCGAATGCGCCGGTACGAGTCGCGCACCTCGTCGCGAAAAATCAGCGTTGCGTAAACGATTAGCGGAAGCACGGCGAACGTAATCAACGCCAGCTTCCAGTTCATGTCCATCATGATGGCGATGATCCCGGCCAGCACGAACACATCTTCAAAAATCGACACCACTCCCGACGTGAACATCTCGTTCAGTGCATCAACGTCGGTCGTCACCCGCGTCACCAACCGTCCCACCGGGTTCTTGTCGAAAAATCCGATGTGCATGTTCTGCAAGTGGCGGAAAATCTGGCTGCGCAGATCGAACATCACCTTCTGTCCGGTCCACTGCATCAGGTAGGTCTGAATGAATTCCAGCACGAAGGTGAAGACGAGAATCCCGACGTAAATCCCGCCAATCTGGGCGATGCCGGTCATCGGAGTGCTGCTCAACCGGTCGCCAATCCAGGAATGCGCGTTCGCTGTTTTCGCCAGGTATTTATCAATGGCGATCTTTGTCAGGTACGGCCCCAGCACGTCCAATCCCGACTTCAGGATGATCGACGCGAGCGCTACCACCACGTGCCACTTGTAAGGACGCAGATAGGTGAGCAGCCGCCGCATCAGCCGGCCGTCATACGCTTTGCCTAATACTTCTTCTTCCTGATTGGAGGCCATCGGTGGTGCTACGGACTACCTTAGAGATCTCTCCACTACAGAGATTATCCCAAAACCATTACCCTAAACAGATGGCCAAATCCGCGCCCGGGATGAAAAACATTGGATGGAAAAGATTGATGGAAAAGACTTGAATGGAAAAGATCGGCCCGGTGATGAATCCGGGCGCGTCGATCACGCCGGTTTCGCCGGACTGCAGTCCAGGCTCTCGCGGCAATTCGGACATACCACTTTCTCGTTCTGATCGGCGATTTGATGCAAAAAGACCGCAAATGTCACGCCGCAGCGCCCGCACAAAACATCAACGACCTCTTCATTATTATTGTTACTATTTATACCCATTTTCATGCGGCACCATCCACTTTCCCCTTGAAAGTTTTTTCGCGCTAGATTTTCGGAGCGCTTTTCCTCGCCGTTCGTACGTTCACCGCCGGCGTTGCCGTCCTCGTAAATTTGACTTGATGACTCTTCCCGCACTTCGGACACGCCGTGATTTTGGCGTTGTGGTCAGCCATTTCGTGCAGAAACACGGAGAATGCGTGGCCACAATGCGCGCATAATTGGTCAAGTCTCTCGTCGTTCAGATCAGTACGTCCGTCGCTCACTTTCGAATGCCCCCTGTCTCTTTCGTTCGTCATCCCAGAGCTAATCTTCCGAACCGAAATCCGGCGAAGCCGCATGCTACACGACGTCTTAACACAAGACGCGTATTACATTGATGCCCCCACCCGCCCGCGGGATTCCCGAGAATCGTCTGCCCATCAACATAACCCCTCTGACGCATACACCTTCGAATAGCTCGCATAGAATAAGGTCAGCATGTCCCTCGGCCTATACCTCTCGATTCCATTCTGCCGAACCAAGTGCAGCTACTGCAACTTCGCCTCCGATGTCTTTTCAAAGTCAGCCTACGAAAATTACGTCACCCGCATTCTCGAAGATATCGCCAACTCCCATCAACTCGCCCCGCATCTCGGATGCACGTTCGAAGACGCCGTCGATTCCATCTATCTTGGCGGAGGCACTCCATCCATCCTTGATCCCCAGCAGCTACTGCGCATCTTCTCTGCCGCACGCGACCAATTCGACGTCGCTTCAGATGCTGAGATCACGGTCGAATGCGCTCCCGGCACACTTTCGCCCACTCTCATCGACACGCTGCTCCAATGCGGAGTGAATCGCATCAGCCTCGGCGTGCAGTCGTTTGTCGATCAGGAAGCCCAGTCCGTGGGACGCCTGCACAAACGCGCAACCGTTCTCGAAGAAATCAGCCGATTGCAGCAGGCCGGCCTCGCCAACATCAATATCGACCTGATCGCCGGTCTGCCGCACCAGACTGCCGAGAGTTGGGCGTTCTCCTTATCTGAGACGATTGCCACCGGTGTCCCCCACGCCAGCGTCTACATGCTCGAAGTGGATGACGATTCGCGCCTCGGCAGGGAGTTGATCGCCGGAGGAGCCCGCTACCACGCCCACTTCGTCCCCGACGAAGACGCGACCGCCGACTTCTACCAGCAAGCTTGCGAAACTCTAGCCGCCGCCGGCATCGCGCAATACGAAATCTCTAACTTTGCCCGGGATGAGAACTTGCGCACCAACCAGTCGCGCCACAATCTCAAGTACTGGACTCGCCAGCCCTACCTCGGTTTCGGCGTCGACGCGCACTCAATGCTCGCCGCGGCTCATAATGGCATCGACGCCCGTCAAGCCGTCCGTTTCGCGACCCCCGACTCCCTCGACGCTTACATGAATCGCACGCCTCATACCGTCACCCCAATCTCCCCGCGCGCAGCGGTCGAAGAAAGTTTTTTTCTCGGACTCCGTCTGAGTCGCGGCATCGATCTCAACCGCCTCCGCAACGAACGCGGCCTTTGGGAAAGCCACGACGTCACTCCCGCCGCAATCGGCGCCTGGGAATCCGCAATCGACCAATGCCTGCATGACGCGCTCATCGAGCAGCAAGGCACAATCCTGCGCCTCACCGCTCGCGGCCGTCTCCTGTCCAATGAAGTGTTTGCCCGATTTCTGGCGGAAGAAACAAAGTGGGAACCGGCCACGTGAATCCACGTTAGTTGGCCGATTGGGTAGCCGTTCGGCGTTGGCCTATCCGGTCCCCACCATCTCGAACACTGCGGGTTGGCCGATGCCCCAGATCGTCGGCTCCGTTGCCAGAGCCTGTATTCCGGCCTCTCCCGAAAGATTCATCCACACAATCCGAAACTGCGCACGTGACGACCCGAGCTGCACGTCCACCATCTCTCCGGTCTGGACCTTCGAACGCACGCCCGTGAGCACCGCTCCCCGATGGCTGATGTTTCGTACCCGAACAATCTCCGCAAACGGACGCGCCATCCGATCAACTCCCCAGATCCGTACCGGCAACTCCAGGTTCAGTCTGCGCTCTCTTCGTCGATCCATTTACGCTCCGGGTTACGCTCCCTCGCTGCGGCGTGCCGTTCAGCAATCAAGCGGATCATAACCACGAACACCCGAAAGCGAAACATCACCCCAGTTACTCGCCTTCGAGTACTCCAGTTACATTGCACGAAGTTTGGGTTGGAGAGACGAAATCTGCGAACGTTTCTATAGCTTCTATTGAGTATTGAATAATATAGTGACATTCTGAAGATCCTATGCTACTCTGCGGTCATGGGAAACCCGGCGGGAGTGCGGCGAGATTTTAAGAAGTTGGAGGAGCGGCGGCTGTTGGGAGCTCGACTGTTGCGGCAAGGAGTACATCTGGCAGAGGTAGCGCGGCAGGTGGGAGTGCATCGGCAGTCGGTGAGTCGATGGGCGGCACAGTTGCAGCGAGGTGGAGTGCGAGCGCTGAAGAAGGGGCACGCTGGGCGCAGAGCCCGCTTACGGCCCGAGGATCTGCGGCGCATCGAGAAGAGACTGAAGCGCGGGCCGGAGGCCTTAGGCTACGAAACCAGCCTGTGGACTTCGTGGCGCGTGGCTGATCTGATCGAGCAGGAATGTGGGGTGAAGTACCACCCCTCGCAGGCCTGGCGGATTTTGCGGCAACTGGGTTGGAGCTGCCAGCGTCCGGTAGGACGGGCGCTGGAACGGGACGAAGAAAAGATCCGGCAGTGGAAACAGCAGCGCTGGCCGGAGATTAAAAAAAAGCCCAAAACGAGCGGCGAACTATCGTCTTCATCGACGAAAGCGGACTAAGCGAGCGCCCACACCGCTGCCGGACCTGGGCGCCACGGGGACAGACGCCAGTGCTGCACTATCACTTCAACTGGAAGATGCTGTCGGCGATGGCGGGAGTGACGTGGTGGAATTTCTACTTCCGCTTGTTTCCGGGGGCGATCCGGAGCCCGCAGATCATCGAGTTTCTGGAGCACCTGCTGCGCCACATTCCCGGCAAGCTGCTGATCGTCTGGGACGGATTGCCGGGCCATCGCAGCCGCGCCACCTGGGAGTTCATCCGTGGGCAGCGCGGGCGCTTGTGGGTGGAGTTTCTTCCCGGCTATGCGCCGGAACTGAATCCGGTCGAGTACCTGTGGTCGCACTGGAAGCAACACGAACTGCCCAACTTCTGTCCGCAGAACTTTGGGCAATTGAGCCAATATGCTCGCCAAGCGCTCCGCCGGATGCGCAAACGGCCTACCTTGGTGATTGCCTTCTGGCGGCAGGCAGAACTGTTTCCGTTGTAACTATATTATGCAATCCTCAATAGCTGAAGTCCTTCATCGAGCACGAGCCCGGTCCATTAGGATTGCCGCACGACCCGCACGGCCCCGCAGCCATGGACGGCCGCGGACTCCCGCCACTCTTCGCCGACACTGCGAACACGGATAGTTGCGGCTCCAGCTTTTTGCTCTTGCACTTCGGGCATTCAGCCTTCTGCTGCCCAAAGACTAAAGCCTCGAACTCGTGCCGGCACTCTTTGCAGATGTACTCAAAGATAGGCATAAAGAAACTCCACGAAGAAAATTACTGTCTTCTATTTAAAATCAAACTGTGGGGACTTCGCAAACACCGAAGGACACGCGTCCGTTCACGCCTCGCCGCTGGCTCCGCGGCGGACACGTCCAGACCCTTGCCAGCTTCGTGATCCCGCGCCGCTTTCATCTGCCCCGCTCCGAGGAGCGCTTCGTCGAAGTCGAGCCCGGCGTCAAAGTGCTCTGCCACTGTCACTGGCAGTCCGATCGCACGCGCGCTCTCACCATCATCATCGTGCACGGCCTCGAAGGTTCGAGCGATTCCCAATACATGCTCGGCATCACCGAAAAGGCTCTGGCTGCTGGAATGAACGTCATCCGTTTCAACCAGCGCAACTGCGGCGGCACCGACAACCTTGCTCCCGTGCTTTATCATTCCGGTCTTTCCACTGACGTTGCTGCCGTTGCGCGAGAGGTCATCGCGCACGACGGCGTTTCTCATCTCGCGCTCGTCGGCTTCTCTATGGGTGGAAACATCGTTCTGAAACTCGCGGGCGAGTGGGGATCGCAAGCTCCTCCGCAGTTGCGCGCGGTTGCTGTGTGTTGTCCCGCGATCGATCTCGCGACGTCGGCCGACGCCTTGCATGAACCCTCCAACCGCATTTACGAGCAATACTTTCTGCGGGCTCTTCGCCGCCGCATGCTCCAGAAAGCCCGTCTTTTTCCCGGACATTTCGATACGTCCCGCCTGCGCGGCATCTGCAGCCTGCGCGAGTTTGACGATAAGGTGACTGCTTTCTATTGCGGATTCCAAGGAGTCGACGACTACTATGACCGCGCCTCCGCTGCTCACGTCGTCGAGCGAATCACCGTGCCCACGCTCATCTTGTACGCCGCAAATGATCCCTTTGTAAAAATCACCGCCGAAACGCGGCAAAAGCTCTCTCGAAATCCGAACATCACTTTCGTCGAGACCACCGATGGCGGCCATTGCGCATTTATCGGACCCGCGCACCGTTCCGCGCCATCCATCGGATCGTCTGCCGGACAGGGCAATGGCAGCGGTCGCGATCACGACGGTGATTACGACGATGGCTACTGGGCGGAACGCGAAATTGTGAGTTTTCTCCGCAAATTCTAGCGGTTTTGAAAAAACTCGGTTTCGTATCAGGGTAGCGCTTTAGCGATACCGGTTAGTCTCCGAAATGTGAGGCCCTTTAGGGGCCTAGTGAATGAGGTTCCATTGGACGCCGATTTCTCCATCGAACTGGGCCGCGAAGATCCGGTGCTCGATTTCCCCTGGACTGATCCCTCCGGCAAACTCGCCTACGTCGACCTGAAACACTATCCCGAATTGCTCGCCAGCGTCGAAGAAGCGCAAACATTTTCCGAACTGCGTGACCTTCTTCGCACCCTGAACTCCCCGCGCAGCACCGTCGAAACAGCCAAGTGTGATGCCTGGCTAACCACCGACTTGAGCGCGGAGGATGATATCTTTCACGCGTCTCATAAATTCGCGAGTTATATAGACGTTGTACTTTCCGACGCCGATGCGCGCCTGTCCTTGCCGCGTCACGAACTGTTTGCCCGGAAGTTGGTCGAATTATTACGCCGCGCTCCCGAAATTCCCTCGGCTGTCGAGATCTGCGTCCGGCGCTGCTATTTCGGCAAGACCAACAACGTCCACGACGGCTTTTATTTCACCCTCTACGTAAGCGGCTACGGAAACGACGAGTCCAGCGCGTGTCAGAACTGGGCAGTGGGGCTCAATTTGGCAGGGAATGCAATCATGCAGTTGTCGTCAAGGCCATTAGCATAACTCCATCGGCGTAACTAACGACGGAGCGCTCCCGCTCCTATGCCGGTTGTGCTCTTCCCGCGATCATTTTCCCGCCAATTTTCTTCCACTCAATCTTCTTCCAGTCGATTCGCGTGCGCGCCAGCGATAGCAGCAGCATGAACAGACAAATCTCCAGCAACCCCCGGCTGGCTCCCGCAATCGATTGCGCCCGTTTCGGAAGCAGCGAAAATCGTCCATACACAAATTCTATGTGGACCCAATAAACCAGCAACGACGTCTGCCCGAGTTGAATCAGTGGACTGAATCCCCAGGTCGCCCATCCCCAGCGGCACCATGCATAAGTCAGAAAAGCAATCACGAATAAGATGCCAACTCGCGTCATCAGAAAGTTAGGACTGGTGTGCCAGTAATCGTAAACAGAGTAGAGATGAATGGAAGAGTGGTCGAGTAAGTAAGCGGCAGCCACACCCGTTACTCCCGCAACCGCAAATAGCGACAGGGTCCTCGTAGTATGAACGCGAGCCTGCTCGCTGAACAGGATGAAGCCAGCCGCCAGCCCCGCAAATGCAAATGCGCCCCATGGGAACAGAGGAAATAGCCATGATTGCGGCGCGCCCAGATTGTGGCATCCATCGATATAAGACTCCAGCCACCATGGCAGCCATGTGGGTCGCCACGTTGTATAAAGCGGCGGAGTTACTAACGCAATCAAAGCCGCAGCCGATATCGAAGCCGCGACCAATCCGCCCCGGAAAGTTCCCCACACAGACAATACAATCCCGCAGAGTAAGGCCATCAACATCATAGATAGCCCGATGATATTCAGGATATCTACTCTTAGTAAGTCAGACCACGGAGCCCATCCCCACGCAATCAAGAATTCCTGCAGCCGAAAGAGCAGTCCGAAAACAAAAATCGCCGCCCCACGCCGGAACATCGTGCGCGTAATTTCGCCGGCCTTGACATTTTTGCGGATCAGCTTATCGATGACCAGCGCGAATGAAATTCCCGCCAGAAAAAGAAAGAGCGGAGCCGGAAGCGTGCCGAGCAGCTGCGATCCCTGCAAAAAACTGCCATTGCGTGCATCCCCGCCCAGCCACGCATCGTAACAGTGAGTTTGAAACATCAGCACGCATGCCAGCCCGCGCATCCAGTCGATCCACGCCAGGCGCGAGGTTCCCGGCTTTGCTACCAAAGTTTGTTCGTGTGCTGGACTCATTTCATCGTGTGCAGTTCAGGCTATTTCTTGTTTGCGCTCTTGATTTGCCCGACGAGCGCGTCAATTTCTTCCGCAGTCAGTTTATTCGCAAACTTCGGCATGTGTCCCTTGCCGTTCTGAATGATATTGCTCAGGTCGTCGGCAGAGGCGCCCGCAACTTTTCCCGAAATCAGCGAAGGCCCTCGAAAGTGCCGCCCCTCGGCGTTTTCGCCATGACACTTGGCGCAGTTTTTCTGGAACACAGGGTTCGCGGTCAGAGCCTCCTTCGCCGCCGGCGTTTGCGCGAAAGCGGCGGACGGCGCGAAAAATGCCACCGCCGCAAGTGTTATTGCGAGTGAAATTGTTGCTCGATGCAGGAAACTAAAGGTCATACCGGTTCGAAATGTTTTCACGTCAAACCTCGTTGAAAAGATGGTTGAAAGCAAACCAGCTTAGATGCGCCACCTTGGGATGTGCCCAGAGACGTCTAGGCTGGCGGCAAGAGTCAAGTCTGACCGCCAGACCTGTCCTCTCGATCCCAACTCTCAAATTCAGCCAAAACATCGCTTTTTTGGTGACTTTCACAATCATACAGTGCTGTTACTTCCGTCATCTCGTGCCGGAAGCCAGTTCGCGTCATGATAGGTCCGGTAGTGGAGTCCTGCCCTTCATGAATATTGATGACCTGCTCCGTATCGCCATGGAGCGCCGCGCTTCCGACTTGCACCTGAAAGTGGGGAACTATCCACACCTGCGCATCGACGGCGATCTGGTGCCGCTCACCGACCAGGCGCGCGTTTCCGCCGAAGACATGTTGAATATGGCCTTCAGCATGATGTCGGCGCGGCAAAAACAAAAATTCAAAGAGACTACGGAAATCGATATGGCCTACGGCGTAGCCGGACTCGGCCGTTTCCGTGTGAACGTCTTCCAGCAGCGCGGCAACGTGGGACTCGTGCTTCGCGTCATTCCCACCAAGATTCGCGCCCTCGATGAACTCTTTCTGCCGAAGGTGGTCGAGCAGATCTGCGACATGCCCCGCGGCCTCGTGCTCGTGACCGGCGTGACCGGCTCCGGTAAATCGACAACCTTGGCGGCCATGGTCGACCGCATCAACTCCACCCGCGCCGAACACATTATCACGATCGAAGACCCGATCGAATTTCTGCATCGCGACAAAAAAGGTTATGTGAATCAGCGCGAAGTCGAAGTGGATACGCCATCGTTCTCGGCCGCGCTGCGCGCTTCTCTCCGCCAGGATCCAGACGTCATTCTGGTCGGCGAAATGCGCGATCTTGAAACCATCGGTACCGCTCTGCACGCCGCCGAAACCGGCCACATGGTGTTCTCCACTCTGCACACTTTAGACGCAGTCGAGAGCATCAACCGTATCATCGCGATCTTCCCGCCGCCCGAACAGAAGCAGATTCGTCTGCAATTGGCCGCGGTATTGCGCGCCATCGTCAGCCAGCGCCTGGTTCGCCGCTCCGATGCCGAGGGCCGCGTGCCCGCCGTCGAAGTCATGGTGACCACCGCCTACATCCGTGAATGCATTCTGGTTCCGGAAAAGACCCGCGCCATTCGCGAAGCGATTTCGTCGGGCACCTCGCAATACGGAATGCAGACCTTCGATCAATCGCTCTGGGATCTGTTCCAGGCCGGCCTGGTGAATTACGAGACGGCTCTCGAAAGCGCCTCGAATGCGGACGAATTCAAACTGCGCATGCAGGGAATTGCCTCCACCTCCGACATTTCGCGCCAGTCCATGCAGTCGGCTGGCTTTGGACGCTAGAGATCAAGTTTGTCCTGCTGAACGCTGTCGTTTCTAACGTCACACCCTCGATTCCTGTTGCCCATGGACAAGTGATCTGCGCCCTGACGATCGACGAGCATGGTCATGTTCGCGATGTAGACGTGAAGGGTACTGCGGACCAGTCCGTCATCCAGCCCGTCCGCGCAGCTCTCATGGACTGGGAGTACGAACCAGGCACCTTCAACGGATACCCATCGCTCAGTTTTGCTCAAGTGAATGTGCGGTGACTTTAAGTCCATGGCACCAAACCAAGAACCCCACCCAAAGTGTTAAAATCATCTACCGTAAGTATCCAGTAGGCGCGTAGCTCAGTTGGTTAGAGCGCTACCTTGACACGGTAGAGGTCAGGAGTTCGAGTCTCCTCGTGCCTACCATATCTTTCATCGCTTAACCTACAACGCGAATTAGCACGAAGGCGTAGATCGCAGCGGACAGAACAAAATACCCGAAACGTCCTCCGCGTCCTTCGGGCAACTCCACCACTAGGCTGTTCATGATTACCCCTCCGCAGACAAACCCTGTGATCCGCGCCAGCCATAATTCAGGAATCGACGCGATCATTCCCACAGACCAGCCCGCCATGACCGCCAGCGCCAGGATCCATCTTCCGCGACTTTCGTAGAGCTGATGACCCTGCTCAGCCAGGGAGTGGTCGACGAGAAGCAAGTGAAACGCCATCGCCAGAGAATAGAGAAATAAGGATTGAACACCGGTCCAAGGGCTGTCGACGAGAAGGTAGGCGATAAAACTGCTGTATAACGCGAAGGCCGCGATTCGGAGTGAAAAGGCGACCAGCGGATGCTTGCGTTCCCCAGAAGGCGACGACACCACCATGTATTCCAGTCCGTAAAAGAGTACAAAGCCCAGCATGGCGAACAGATAGACGGCTTGCTCCTGGAACAGGGCCGCGCCAGCAGGAGCGTTGGCCGAGAACGTTGCTTGCTTTTCAGAGATTGTCGGCAGGAGGTCGACGAAGATGGTAGCGACGGATACTCCCGCAGCGATAGAGATCCACCGCCGATGATGCGATCTGCCACGCAGCCTGCCACCGAAAACGCAAACCCCGGCCAGAAGCGCTGCCGCAGCTAACGTGTATGGGTAAGGCATAGTATCGCTCCCCCAAGATCAGTTGAAGCGTCTGCCCGCATCATTTTGCGAATCATCGTGGCTTCTTTTTGAGACAGAATAACGACCATGCCGCTAGCCCCGAGTGCAGGAACACTACGGGCCAGAGCGCGATTCCTGACAAGTGTTCGGCCAGCCGCGCCAGGAGAAGAAGGGCCACGACAGAAACGTCGTAGACGAGCAGCGCGGCGATCAGCCCGATGGCCGTTCGGCTCTCGCTGTGATCCCGAGCCATCCAGCAGGCGATTCCAACCGCGAGCAAGATGGCTCCGACGCAGCGGGCAATGGCAATTACGCCAGACCTATCAAGAGGTACTCCAAGCGCCAGCGTAACTACCGTCGACGGAACCAGCAGCAAAGCCAAGCCGGCCAATACCTCCACCGCAGATTTGGTGATCAGCAGAGTTTTCATCGATCCCCTCGTTCCGCCCTAAGAGACAACCGTCTCCCTCCTAATCGCCTCGGTGGGTGACTGATAGATTCTGCCCCACCAAAAAGTTGGTCACAAGCTGGAGGACAGAGAAACTCGTCACCGATTTGAGGTGTCACACCTAAACCATATTCCCAAATGAAAACGGTCGGATCATACCCCATTCGCCCGTCCATCATCTGACTTGTTGCTTACTGCGTGGTTGGCACATGCCGCACCTGTTATCCAAGGCCCGTGCCCGCAACCTCGGTGCGAATCGATTCGTGTCAAGCCCCCGCAAACACGATTTCTCCTCCAACCCACTGAACTGGCGGCGAAAAAAGAGTTGCCGGATTGTCCAGAACCTCGGGCGCAAATTGATACAATAGAATTAGCAAGGAAAAGAGTGCGGACCACTCCCCGCACCCGTTTTTATTGCACGCGACCACGAGGGCCGGATATCCGCCCGGATTGCTAACGAAGCGATTAAAGACTAAGGGCGACCGCGATTTCCAGCTAAGTCCTTATTCCGTAATACTTTCCATATAAGTACTTTAAACTCAAAGACCTGGCGTCAATTTTCCGCCAGATCCATGATTCTAAAGGAGCGCAAAATAAAAATTTGTTAGAGTAAGCCAACCCGACCGGCAAGATGGGCTGGGAGTTGGAATTGAGCTCCAGTTATTGCGGCAACCGAGCAAACAATGATCCCCGGCAAGTAAGCATGACAAAATGGCACTTAACTCCTTATTCCGCAATACTTTGACAATAAGTGTTTTAAACTCAAAGACCTGGAAGGATTTTTCCCGTAACTCAATGATTTTAAAAGACCGCTAACAAAAAAAATTCCGACGACAGCGGCCAAACCCCGAAGCAGGACGAGACGAAACTTATATCCGCCTCATCGCTTTTCCACAGCGGCACGCTCCGCGCACGGACCGCCTCCAGGCGCCACGCACGCGCACCCCGTATCGCTGTTATACCGGCACTCGTCTTCGGGATGGTCGCTTTCGTCGCAAACCGGATTGCCGCATCCGGGGAATTTCGGAATCTTCATGCACGCCGAGCTCTGCGAAAATTTGTGCGACTGTTCCCAATCACCAATCTCCGGCGCTGCAAAGTGCAAGGCATCGTGACTCAGCACATGAAGCTCTAATCCCTGTGCGCCTTGCACCTCTTGCACGCCGCCATTCACGTCCAGCGAATACGGACCTGAAATCGTAATTCGTACGTCGCTGGATTTTGCCTTGCCCGGAACGAAGTTGATAATCACTGCCGTCTTGCCTCCGGCCGTTTTGGTGATCGAGATATCGCCGGCCGTAACGATGGTGACGCTCGCGTTGCTATCCTGTTTCGGCGCTCCCTGACCCAGCGCCATGGAGCCCGCGAGCAGAGCGCATAACGTGATTCTGAAGATCCATCTCAAGCTTGTTTTCATTGGACACCTTGCCACCGAATCTCTCGCACGCAAACGCGAGCGTCAAGTGTTTCGCAGCGCCGGGCCGGCCTCAAATTCGGCCTACTCGGCCGTGACGCCTTTCAAAAACAGGTAATAAAAATCCACGCCGCGGGCAAACGCTTCGACGCCAATCCGCTCATCTTTTCCATGGGCTCTGACATCGTCCCGATCATATTGCTCGCCTGAGACGCAATACGTGGGCATTCCGGCAGCATTCGTATATACGCCGTCCGACGCGCCCGTGCTCATGGTCGGCAGCACCGGAATACCCGGCCACATCTGCGCCACAACCTTTTCCAGAGGATCGAACACATCTTTCCGCGGAGGCGGCGGCATATAGCTGTGCCGGTCCGATCCGTGATCCATCAGCGTGTTGTTGTTCTCGCGAAACTGCACTTTCACCTTCGGATCGTTCACCACCTCTTCGAGCTTCAGCCGGATCTCCTCCAGCGAGTGTCCCGGCTCGATGCGGCAGTTGACGTTGGCCTGCGCCATCTGCGGGAGCGCATTGTTGGCGTGGCCTCCGCTCAAGCGCGTGGCCACGCATGTCGTGTGCATGATCGAGTTGTCCATCGGATCTTTCGACAGCCGCGCCACCGCGTCCAGGTCTGGAGGAGTCTTCAGCATAGCCTTCAAATCGGCCGCCCGTTGCGGCGTCGACATCGTCACCTGCCGCTCGTAATACGAGCGCGTGATGGAATTCAACTCGAAAGGAAACTGATGATGCTCGATCTGAATCAGAGCGTTGGCCAGCTCATAAATTGCGTTATCAGGACGAGGCAGCGAACTGTGCCCGCCCGGATTGGTCGTGGTCAGCATGAAGTCGCCGTAAAGTTTTTCTGTGGCATCCACTTCCATCATCACCGGCTTGCCGTGATACGCCAGCACTCCGCCGCCGTCGTGGTTGAGCACAAACTCGGCATCGATCAGATCACGATGATTCTTGATGAGCCAGTCGACGCCGTTCGAAGTGCCGCCTTCTTCATCGGCCGTCATCGCAAGAATGATGTCGCGGCTCGGCACATATCCTTCCTTCTTCATGCGGATGAGCGTGGCCGACATGATCGCGTCGCCGTCTTTCATGTCGCTGGTACCGCGGCCGTAGTAGTAGCCATCTTTTTCGATGAACTGAAACGGATCGGTTGTCCAATCGGCACGCCGGGCCTCAACCACGTCGAGATGCCCGATCAGCAGAACCGGCCTGTGTTTGCCCGACCCATGCAGGCGCACCACAACGTTCTTCTTGCGGTCATTTGGACCAAGCACATGAATGTCGCTCTCGGGAAATCCGGCGTCGCGGAAGCGCTGGGCCATGGCCTCTGCTGCCGCGGTCACGCTGCCCACGGAATCGGTTGTGTTGATCTCGATCAGCTGCTTGAACATATCGAGCGCTAGCTTGCGCGTCGCTTGGTCTTCCGCCGACGGCCCTTGCGCATGCATCGAAGCCGCGCACGTCAGAGAAACTAACAATGAAAGGAACCAGGAAACAATCAGGCCCGACTGCAATTTCTTCGATCCCACGTTCCACCCTCCACAAAGACTCGGTAGAAAAAGCCGGCCCCATGCCGACGCTGAAAACTAACAGATTCGCCGGACAAAAGCCAAGCGCGCTCGCGTGCCATTTTTAGTTTGCAATGTCGAACTGCTGACGCTAACTTGCCCAGTACATTCGCCTCATAACCAGATGACTTCGCCACGTGACAATTCAACCAGACTAGCGTCCGCCCGGATCGCGCTGCTGTTCTGCGTCTTCTTCCTGATCGCCTGTGGCCTTGGCTATCCCGTGCTGAATCGATACGATCCGCGCCAGACGCCGGGCCTCTCCGATGTAAAGGAGTATGCCGCGCTCGTCACCGACGCCGCAGTCGTTGACGCTGGGCATGTTCGCTTCCGCGTGCTGCTTCCGTGGATTGCCCGGCCCTTTTACCGGCTCGCGCGCGGGCGATTTGCCACCTGGGATCCGGTGATGTTTGGACTTCTCGTTTCAGACTCTCTGTTCATCGCCGGAACCGCGGTCCTTATCGTGATGCTCGGCGGCATTCTCGCTCGCCGTGGCATTGGCAATTCCTCCACGGGCCTCGTTGCCGCCTTGCTTTATCTGCTCAACTTCGCCGTCCCCAATCTTCGTCTCGCTGGGTTGGTGGATGCGGGTGAAGGCTTCTTCTTGCTGGCGATGATATGGAGTTTGTCTGAGTTCGAATTGTGGCTCTTGCCCATCATCGGCGTGTTTGGGGCGCTCGCCAAAGAATCATTCATTCCTTTCAGCATCGTCTTTGCCGCCGCCTGGTGGCTCACCGTCCGTCGCGATCACAATCGCGATCACAATGACGACAGCCACTTTCGCCGCCACCTGCTGTCCGATGCGGCCTGGATCGTGATCAGTTGGGCGCTGAGTCTCGCGACCATGATCGTTCTGCAATGGGCCATTCGCGGAAGATTCGAAAGTCCGCTGCAATTCGGGTTCGCATTGCATCGCGGCGGCGACTATGCCCGGCACTTTGTCTCTTCTCTGCTTGACCGGAATTTCTGGTACGTTTTTGTGTGGTTATTGCCGACCGCTATTCCCAATCTGAAGCGCCTTCCCAAGTCTTGGCTGAATCCAATCGCGGCAACCTGCGCTCTGGCGTTCGTGCTCGATGGCTATTTTGGAGGTGCGCCCGGCACCGTCGGCAGAGCGCTTTTCAGCGTCGCGGCTCCGGTGCTGAGCTTGTCGTCGGCTTTATTCTTGCTGGGGATTTGATGGAAGGTCGGTCGCGGCGCGCGCAGTCAAAAGTGTTGGCTCAATTGAAAAATCAGGTTGCGAAAACTGCCTCTGATAGAGTTCCGCGTAGATGCCATGCTGTTCGAGCAGGTCGGCGTGTTCGCCGCGCTGCACGATCCGTCCGTCCTGCACCACCAGGATCTGATCGGCCTTGAGAATCGTCGACAGGCGGTGCGCGATCACAATCGACGTTCGTCCCGCAAGCGCAACCTCGAGAGCGCGTTGGATTGCTGCCTCTGACTCCGAATCCAGATGCGCTGTCGCTTCGTCGAGGATCACAATGTCGGGCGCCTTCAGCAGAAGCCGCGCAATTGCCAGGCGCTGTTTCTCTCCACCCGAGAAGCGATATCCGCGCTCGCCGACGAGCGTCTCAAACCCTCTGGGCAAAGATGACACGAGCGGCAAAATCTGCGCCGCCCGCAACGCGTCGCTGATTTCGGCGTCGCCCGCATCCGGCTTGGCATAGAGGAGGTTCGCGCGAATCGTATCGTGGAACAGATGCGCATCCTGCGTCACGATGCCGATGCGCTGATGGAGCGAATCGAGTTTCGCCTCGCGAACGTCAATGCCGTTCACCGCGACCGTTCCACTTTGCACGTCATACAAACGGGCGACCAGTTGCGTGATCGTAGTCTTGCCCGCGCCCGATGGGCCGACAAGCGCAACCAGTTGCCCTGGCTCCACCGTAAAAGTGATGTCGTGAAGAACAATCTTCTCGGGCGTCTTGTCAGGCACCGCAATCGACTCAAGCGAGGCGAGCGAGACTTCTGACGCGGCGGGATAGCGGAAAGTGACATGATCGAAGGAAATTCGCGCCGGTCCCGGAGGAATCGCCACAGCTCCCGGCTTCTCCTGGATCATCGGTGGCAGATCGAGCACCTCGAATACGCGCTCGAACGATACCAGCGCGGTCATGACGCTCACTTGTATGTTCGACAAGCCGACGAGCGGAGCATAGAGGCGCGCCAGATATGACACAAGAGCTACCACCGTACCGACGTCGAGGGTGTGCTTGATGGCCAGCACTCCACCCCATCCGTAGGTAAGCGCCGTGGCAAACGAGGCCATCAGCAACAACGCAGTAAAGAAGATGCGGCCATAAATCGCGCGTTTGACGCCGATATCCGACACCCGCGCCGCCTTGGCTTCGAAGGCTCTGCTTTCGTCCTGACGCCGGCCGAAGAGTTTCGCCAATTGAGCGCCGGCCACATTGAAGCGCTCGACCATCAGATTGTTCATCGAAGCGGTCAGATCGTAGCTCTCGCGCGTGATGGCCTGCAACTTTCGTCCCCAGAAGCGCGCGGGAAAAATGAAGAGCGGAAGCAGAATGAGAGCCGCGAGCGTGATCTGCCATGAGAGCGCAAACATCGCTCCCACGATCAAGACGACGGTAATGATGTTGCCGACAACGTTCGAAAGAATGTCGGTGAAAGCGCCTTGCGCTCCCGAAACATCGTTGTTCAAGCGGCTGACCAGCGCTCCCGTCTGCGTGCGCGTGAAGAACGCCAGCGGCATCTGCTGAATATGTTCGAAAAGCTTCGTGCGCAGCGAGAGCACGATGCGCGAGCCGATTCTCGCCGAGAGGTAAGACTGCGCCAGTCCAAACCCGCCGTCGAAGATGGCGAGAATGCCCACCAGCGCGGCGAGTTTGATCACCACAATGGCATTCCCCTGGAGGATTCCGTTATTGATGATGGCGCGATAGATGAGCGGATTGGCGATGCCGACCGCGGCGTCGAGAATAACCACAAACAGGAATACCGCGAGCAATTGTCTGTAGGGCGCGGCAAACTTCAGCGTCCGCTTCCATGTGCCCGCCCGTACGGTTTGTTTTACGACGGAAGCGTCCTGGCCGAAGGAGCGCAGCGATCCGATCATGCCGCCCCTTGCCACGTTACGCCGCCGCTCCCTTATATCGCATACGGGTTTCCCGCGAACCGCTTATGGAGTCGCTTCCACCACGAGCACCACGAACGAACCATGCGCTACTTTTCTTTCCGGACGCGGCCCCACGTTTGCCGCCACCGTGAAAAGCTGATGCGTCTTTTCGTCGAGCGCCATGGTGCGCGCTGACTTCTGCGTCGTCACCGTCTGTACCACGCTGAACTTGTCGGGACTATCCTCATGAATCACGGTAATCGTGCCGTCTCCGGCGGACGCGAAGGCCAAATCGCGCCCCGCATCGAAGCGGGTTGCGTCACATCCCTGGCCGATCGCAGGAGTGGCCACTACTTTTCCGGTGTCGGCATCGACGATCGCCATGACTTTGTTTCCGCAGCCGGCAAAGAGGCGGCGGTTTTTCCGGTCGATGGAAAGGCCGGTCGGCTCTTCACAGCCGGTCAACTTCCACCGCGATTTGATGGCGAGTTTCAAGGGATCGAAAGCGACCAGTTCCGACTTGTCCTCAATATTCACGAAAACTGTGCCTTTTTCGTCGGTCACCGCAAATTCCGGCCTCCCGCCGAGTTCGATCTTGCCGACTACCTCGCCTTTCGAAGCATCCACGGCCGTGGACGTCGTCTCGTTTCCTTTTCCGTTGAAGGTAAAGACGCGCTTCGAAAACGGATCATAGAGGATCGCATCGGGTCCGCTGCCGACCTTGATTTTCTTTTCTACGGCCAGTGATTTCAGGTCGAAGACGCTCACCGTGTCTTCGCGGCCATTGCTTGTAAATCCGCGGCCGATCTCGTAGTCGAGCGCGATTCCGTGCACCCCCGGCGTATCGGGAATCTCACCGATTTGTTTGCCGGAATCTGTATCAATCACCATGACCCGAGTGCCGCGGGCGATGAACAGCCGATGTCCGGCGCTATCCGCGCCCAGGTAATCCCATCCGCCATCGCCGCCGATCTTCCAGGTCTTGACTACTTTGTAATCGGTAGCACCGGCTGCCGCCGACAGCATTGCCGAGGCTGCCACAAAGATGAAGAAGAGTCGTACCGCGTGCATTTTCATAGTTATCCACCTTATCGTAATTTCGAGAAAAGTTCCCTCAGAGCAGCATCCATGGCGCACTCGCCGGCTTGGCAGGGAGCCAATTTCGTGGCTACTCCATAATTGTGCAAACAATTGCATCCACGGCCTGGAGACCCCCGTAAACCGCGCCAAGCCGCTATTTTAACCGGTCAAGGTTTGGTATGGGGCTTGCTCCTATTGTCATCGGAAGGAGCTTACATCCGCCGCGTGGTTGGCGGATGGTCCCTCGCTCTCTTCGCAAAATCGGGAGACCCTGCAATGAAGAAGACGTTGTTCGTTCTCTGTTTATTTTTCACCCCTGCGGCGTTCGCCCAGGGCTACTTGGGCTCTGTCAGTAGTCAACCCATTGTCTATCAATCCCCGAGCCATCCCGCTCAGGCGACTTATGCTCCCATGGCTCAGTCGCACAGCATCCTTTCCTCCGCGAGCTACTCGTCAGCCCAGGGAGATCGACCGGCGTCCGATTTTCCCCAGATAGCGGAGGATGTTTCTCTCGGCTCTATTGCTCGCGAGCTTAGGCAACAACATGTCCACGTAAGGAAATCCCGCGTGGTCTGGGTCAATCAATAACGTCTGGCGCGGACGCCATCGTCCGCGCACCCACTCCTTCATCTCTGTTCTGACCTCGAATCGCCGCTCTGCCTCCTGCACCTCGTTTGCGGTTGCCCAACAGATGTAGGATTCAACCCTATCCTTCACAATCTGGAAATTGCGACAGATCGGTGTTACTACACGTCGCCCTGCGTTCTCGTCTAAAGTCCCCTTTCGAGGGGTTGCGCGACAAACTGGCAAGAAAAGAAAATGTTAACCTTGATGGGAAATTCCATGGCCATCGTGCAATGACAATCCCGGAATTCACCGCTGTCGTCGGAATCGTCTCCTTCGTCGCGGGTCTTCTTGGAGCACTTACCGGTCTCGGGGGTGGCGTTGTCCTCGTGCCGCTGCTCACCATTCTCTTTCACGTCGATATCCGTTACGCTATTGGTGCTTCGCTCGTATCCGTAATCGCTACGTCGTCCGGCGCCGCCGCCGCATATGTGAAAGAAGGATTCTCCAACATACGCATCGGCATGTTTCTCGAAATCGCGACCACCATTGGCGCCTTGCTCGGAGCCTATCTTGCGACCTGGATCCCCACCAGCGCCTTGGCAGTGATCTTCGGCGCCGTGCTGCTCTACTCGGCTTATATCTCGCGGAAACCTCGCCCGCCCGCACAACGCAATCTTCCGCCCGATCCGCTGGCTACACGGCTGCGTCTCAACGGCAGTTTCCCGGACCTTGAAGGCCAGCGCAGTTACAACGTTCAGAATGTTCCCACCGGCTTCAGTCTGATGTTCGGCGCCGGCGCGCTTTCAGGATTGCTCGGGATCGGTTCCGGCGCGGTCAAAGTTCTCGCCATGGATCAAGCCATGCGTATTCCCTTCAAGGTTTCCACGACCACCAGCAACTTCATGATCGGCGTGACCGCTGCCGCCAGCGCGGGCGTTTACCTCAGCCGCGGATACGTCGATCCCGGCCTCTCCATGCCCGTAATGTTGGGAGTTCTCGGCGGTTCGTTGCTCGGCAGCCGCATCCTCGTCAAAGCGGAAACTAAGTCGCTGCGCCTCGTCTTTAGCCTGGTGATTCTCGTCCTTGGCCTGCAAATGCTCTATAAGGGATTGTGGGGGCATATTTAATGCCAGGCGCTCAGGAGTCAAGCCGTCATCCGTTCACTCCTCAGCCGTGGAGAGATCGGCGCCTGGAAATAATTCTCGGCAATCTGCTTCGCGCAGGAGTCCTGTTTTCAGCCGTGGTCGTTGTCTCCGGAGCCTGCATCTATCTCGCCCGCCACGCGCATGAACCCGCCAACTATCGCGTTTTCCGCGGCGAACCCTCCGAGTTTCACACCATCCCCGGCGTCATCCGAAGCGCTCTTCAGGGCCGGGGTCGAGGCTTAATTCAGCTCGGATTGCTTTTTCTCATCGCCACTCCCGTAGCCCGCGTGTCGTTTTCCATCGTTGGATTCTCGATCGAGCGCGATCGCATGTACGTGGTTTTCACCGTGATTGTGCTGCTGGTTCTGCTCTACAGCCTGTTTGGATCCAGTATTCGCCTTTAGACAACAATCGATGGCGATTAGATGGATACCAATTAAGAAGAGCGGCCTCCGCTTACCACCTTTGCGGTCGTGATCGCCTGTCCGACATGCCGCTGCGTGTGATCTGCGACGTGGACCAACAATCCTCCCACAGTCGTCGGCAGCCGCTTTTTTCCTACGGTTCGCGTGTCTTCCAGATTCGCAGCGGCCAGCGCCCGAACGCGTCGAGTGGCATCCGTCAGCGCCGCACTGAGTTCCGCAAAAAGCTCGTCGTGCGTTGCGCCCGAATCAAGTTCCGTCCGCAGACGATTCATCTGCTCTTCATTCAGATTTTGGCCTTCAGCATAGGTCAACAGACGGTCGAGGCTGCGCGCCAGGTGCCGTATATGAAATGCGACTGATGCCCCTCCCGACGGTCGAGCATTCAGTTCGGTATCCGTGAGCTTCCCGCACCGCAATTGCAAGTCTTCATCGGCCAATTGCAGCGCGTGCAAGACCGCGCGCCCTACGGCCGGAACATCCATCTCGCCGCCGCGCAACCACGGCTCGATTGCAGGCATGACATTCTCCGAAAAAGGCTCTGCCGCGTCAGGTAAGAATGGAGTCGTCCAACCGCTTGCGGTGGAAGTCGGCGACGTGCTGCACGAACGCCATGACCAGCGGATGCGGTTTGTCTGCGCGCGACGAGAGTTGGGGCTGGAACAGCGTGGCGATGAAAAACAGATGCGCTGGCGATTCGATGGCTCGGCATTCTTCCTTCGAACCGCGCGCCACGACTGGAAAGCCTGCTTCCATCGCCATCCATTCGAACTCGGGATTCAACTCGTAGTTGCAGAAAAATTCTTCCTCAATCGTCTCTTTCCCATAAAACGATGCGAGATAAGAGCCGGGGCGCAGCCGAATCTGTGGAACCATGCCCGAAAGTTTTGGCGCCTTCGGATCGCGGTTCGGAACCGCACAGGCCACGGGATAAATTACGATATTTTTCGCCTTCGGATCTTCTTCGGCGGTGGTGGCGTCTTGCACCCCGAGCACGTTACGGGCGCATTCGATGAGCGCGTACTGAAATCCTCCGCAGGTCCCAAGAAATGGACGGTTGTGGACGCGCGCAAACTCGATTCCTTTGAGCATGCCGTCGAAACTCTTGTACGGACTGCCCGCCGACGCCCATAGCCCATCGTAGGAATCGAGTATCGCGGCCGCGCCTGGCTCGAGCACCGAGGGCGTCGGAATCCAAACCGATTCCACCTCGAGTTGCAGCTTCTTGGCGACGTGCTGCAGCGCATCGTTGGTGGCGTGATGAGAGCGGAATTCGGGATTGAAGTCGCCAAGAATCCCGATGCGGACGGGTTCGCTCACAAGGGACATTCTAAATTAGCGGTCCGCCGTTTGCGTTGTGCACTTAGCTACTGGTTCCGCACTTCGGTACTATCTTCATTCTGCAATGCGAACCGCGATGCTGACCCTCCGCCGTTACAGCAATCCTTTGTGTGCCAGCAACACATATACGCCGATCATCATTATCGCTGCTCCGCCCCAAATCATGGCAAACGACTTCCAGCCGAGCCCGGTGGCGAGTTCTTTGGAGCTATGATAAGAAATCACGAAAGTCGGATCGGTTGTGCCCTTCATCAGAACTACGGCAGGAGTGAGATCGAAATCAGACGGCTCGACCGCATCTTGAGCCGTGTTTCTTTTGCCGGCATGGCTTCGTTCGACGCTGGTTTCTGATGCATACCCGCCGTCACCCACTGAAAACGACCCAGACGCCGGTTTCTCATCGACAGCTAAGGACTGATGCTGCACTCCGCCAACGGACAATGCCTCCGGGTTCGCAATCCCGGCACGATTGAGCGCAGCGGCAATTTTGCCCTGCTGGCTCATGTCGCGAGCGGACGATGGCACAGCGTCGCTCTTAAGTCTGATGATTTCGGGGTTCAAAGTCTGCTTCGAAAGCTCGGTGCGCTCCGATCCACGGCGTGCTTCCGTTCTCGTTTCCTGCCGCGGTGAAACCGCCCGCACCTCTATGCCCGGATTCTCCGTCAGCGTTCCCACAACAAAAACCGCGTCTTCGGGCTTGATCAATCGTTCCTCAATGCGCACCCGTCCGGCCGGAACGATGCCATGGCGTGACAGGAAAGCGCTCACTCGGGGTGGAACGTCATTCATGTTCGATAAGAAAGATGAGGCGTCATACTCCTGGCAAAAATCGCATTGCAAATCGAAATCCGCGCCCAACGGTTCTACCAGTAGCTGTCCGGTCGAATCGTCGACGAAGAACGGCAGGTGCAAGGTTTCATCCGTCACCTTCTTCCACTCCTGCTTCTCTGGTTCGAGCCGCTGCCAGGCGGTGGCTTGATACAAAAAGCAGGGTTTGCCCGTGATGGGCGCCGGCATCGTGTAGGGACCGGCGGCGCTGCCATTCACCTCCACTACTCCCAAAGCTGCGCTGCGAACCTTTGCGGTAGGAATAGTGAGCAACAGACGCTTACGCGCAAGTAAGTAGAATCCAGCAAAAAAGAGATACAAGCCGCCTGCAATCGCCACCAAGGAAAGAATCGTGAGGTGGTTGATTGGGACTACGAGGGAAGGGCAGACATTCACAGTACTTTCCTGGATTGCATCAACTGAATCGCTTTGATCGATCTGCTATCAGGATAGAAAGAGATCCCGGAAAGGACACGGAGAAAAGGCCGCAATCGGCTTACGGAAGTAATAGTTGGTAACTACGAAGGCAAGAAAGAGATATAACTACCACGCAGTTTCGGAGCATCGCACAGAAGTGAAGACTCAAGAATGGGGCGAGCGAGTCGAGCCCGCCCTCCGAACGATTCCTACGCTGCCGATTCCTTGGAGCGGCGAGTCCGCGTTGATGCGGCTGCATGCGCGGCCGGTGTCGCACTAAGCGCCACTTCTAACTTGGTTCCGTCGGGGCTGCCGAGCCCAGTGCACGCATCCCATCCCTTGGCGGCGTCGAATGAGCCGTTATTGCCGACGGTGATGTCGTGAAATCCCGATGCTTCAACGTTTTTTACGTAAATCGACGGATTCAGGAAGCCGACCGGCTTTCCCAGCGTGTGATTGAGTCGCGCCACCAACCCGGCCCACAACGGCGCAACTGCGCTGGTACCGCCGATGACGGCGTTCTCTCCATCAACCAGAATGTTATAGCCGGTATTGGGGTCGGCATCGCCAGATACGTCTGGCACGCCGCGCCCGCCAGTTTTGCCTGACGGCGCCGGAACATTGAAGCCATCCTGGTAGGTAGGAAGAGCAAAGACGTTGCTGACGCCGCCGCCGGTCGCGCCTCCATTTGGCAGGTCGTTCCAGACCGTCTCTTTGACGATTGTTTCGCCGGACGCCTGAAGCGTGGTGCCGCCACAACCCAAAGCGAACGAACTGGAGGCCGGGAAATCGACGTGGTTGCTGCCGTCATTTACTCCGTCTGAAGATCCGTTGTCACCGGATGCCACGCAGACAGTCACACCTACGGCAGCGGCCGCTTGAAACGCCTCGTCGAAATTGGTGAGCGCCTGCGCCGTCCACTCCGATTCAGCCGAGCCCCAGCTAATTGAAATGACTGACGGCTGATTAGCGCTGTCATGCACCGCGGTGGTAATCGCGTCCAGAAATCCCTGATCGGTGTTCGGAGCGAAATAGACAACAATCTTGGCCGCGGGCGCGATCGCTCCCGCCACTTCAATGTCGAGCATCACCTCGCCGTCCGCGCTGTTGGCATCGCTCGGACTGTTGCTGCCTCCGTCAACTGACACAGAGATGACCTGCGGCTCACTGATATCCAGCGATTTGAAGTAGTTGCTCAGATCATCCAGGCGAAAGCCGCCGCCCAGCTCGATAATTCCAATGCACTGGCCGGTCCCATCTCCCGCGGGATAGTCGTAGATTTGCGCCACTTCGTTCGGATCGTGAGAACTCGTGGCCGCCTGAGCCTTAATTCCCGGAGTCTGGGGCAAACGCCTGAAATGCGGCTCCGCCTGAGGGCGGTCGTCGAGTCCAAAAACACCTGTGATGATGTCCGCGTACTCGGCCGGCACGCTGATAGCGCCAACTCGCCCGCGAAAATTCCCCTTGGGATGTCGATACTCTTTGAGCTCCACCTTGAACGCTTTTTGCAAATTGCTTACCGTGCCCGAAAGCAGTACGGTGCGGCGCGCCAGTTCGGTGCCCGTTTCGTGAACCTTGAGTCCGAATTCCTGGGCGAACTTCTTGATCTCATCGAGATCGGCAGGATCAGCACCGTAGGTTTTTTCGTAGTCGGCGCGCGACAGGTGCTCGAATCCGGGCTTTACCAGCGCGCCGCGCAACTCTTTGCGCTTTGCCTCCGCTTTCGAGCGAATCCGTATGGATACTTCAATGGTTTGGTCTGGATGCGAATTGTGAATCAGGCGCGCGCCCCGCACCGTCTTACGTTCACTGCCTGGAACAACGCTGAATTTTCTTTCGGAAGTCACAGAAACTCCTTCGTCTCGAGGAAACAGGCCGGCCGGGAACTGATCGCGACTGGGCGTCGCACAAATGGGGAAGTCCAGGGTTCGCCCCGCCGTTCAGATGGGCCCCAAGACTTCATCATGATATCAAACATCGGGGCGGCCAACCCGAGACACGGCTTAAGCTACAAAATAGAAAGGGCAAAGCCGCGATCTCCTGCTCGGATCTCACTTATCCATGTCGGCGAGCGCAAATCGCCCCAGCAAGAAAGGATGCGAAGTTTGCGGGCTCGTTTGCGTGCCAGTCGATGGATATGGATCTTGCGTCATGGTCGGAAATCCCCAGACATTTCCGTTCCGTAAATCAATCATGACTTTCCCCAGCACCTGGCGGCTGCCATCGGGAGATCGGAGCATGGCCGTTCCCGGCTCGACATAAACATCGTGCGCCTCGCCCGACTGCGCATGCACCGCAACCGGCGCCACATACGGACGCAGGGCAATCGCGCTCAGCGAGACCGCGATGACCAGCAAAAGTGATTTGACCACACCGTCGATTTTCATCATCACTCCTTAATCAGAAATTAGACTGGTTGCTACGACTTGGCTTTCGGAAACTCTTCCACGTGAAACTCCCCTTTGCGGCCAAAGTATATGACTTTCTTGCCGCTCAGATAGGTTACGTAGCTAGTTACGCCAGCGCGCACGGCGCGATTCAGGAACTCTCTGTATTTGCACCTTCCAGCCTGGCTGTCACGAATTGCCGCGATCAGGTCAGGAGCGGAGAAATTCTCTGCAATCGGAGTGGATGCAAAGTCCATCTTTTCCACGAAGGTCGCACCATCCGGCATATAGAATGTCTCCTCGCGGCGCACCAGATCGGCGCGGTATGATTCGACTCCTTCGCCAATCAGGGTGCGGACAACATCGGGAAAGGCAAAGGTCCCTGCGAGCGATTTTTTGAGCGTATCGCTGATGATTTCGGTATTCATAACGTTTCCTTTCATTTCGTCGGTAACTTGCTGAGGTTGTTGGTTTGTACAAGCTTCTTGAGAGTTGCGATCAGTCGCTCCCTTTCTTCACGCGATAATCCAGAGAAGAATTCTGCATCGTTTTTGTCGGCCACCACGGCCAGCCGCGGAACGAGCGCGCGGCCCGTGGGTGTCAGGCTAACATCCTGGAAACGGCGGTCGTTGGCCGCTTCCGCGCGCGTCAATAGATTCTTGTTCAACAGGCGATCGACTAGCTTCGAGACAGCGCCGCGAGTCAGCCCGGTCACGTCCGCGAGGGCGCTGGGAGAAGTGATGTCGGTTTCAAACATCTCCCGCAGAATGACCCACTCCGCCACCGTGACTCCGCTCGCCTGGAGCTTTTCGGCAAACCGGTACGAAACGTGATTGGACACGAAACGTAACCAGAAGCCGAGGTGGCTCTTCAAGTCGCTGGCTCTCTTCTGCGCAGCTTTGGCAGCTCCCATCGAATATTCGTCCCGAAATTAAATGTAGTTGATAAGGAAACTATTGTCGCGGAAATTGTTATGGTAAGTCCTTGCCGGCTGCAATGGCAGGATTAATTAGTGGACTGGGCTCTTTCCGGCGGCGCTTCGCGCAAATCGGGTTCTGGCAAAGCATTCGCCGGACGCGCAGCGACAGTCCGATTGCGGCCGGCATGCTTGGCCTGGTAGAGGGCGTCATCGGCGAATTTGAGCAGAAGATCGACGCGGTCGGTGGTTTCGTCGAACGCCGCAACTCCGATTGAGACTGTGAGCGGATCCGTGGCCGGGCCGTCAGCCGGACCGCGGTGTTCACAGACTCGCCGGCGGACCTCTTCCGCCCGAGTCACTGCTTGCCGCAGCGAACACTCCGGCAGGATAAGCACAAATTCCTCTCCACCGAAGCGGCAGGCAATGTCTTCGGCGCGCACCGAGCGCAGGAGTATTTCGCCAATCGAGCTCAGAGCCCGGTCGCCCGCCGAGTGTCCGAAACTGTCGTTGTAGCGCTTGAAGTGGTCGAGATCGAGCATCATAACCGCCAGCGGGCGGTGTTTCCGGCGTGCGGAGTGCAATGCATGATCGAGGAACTCCTGCATATAGCGGCGGTTATAAAGGCCGGTCAGCGGGTCTCGAACCGCCTGCACGCGCAGAGATTCGCGCAAGCCGAGGTTGGCAATTGCCAACGAAACGTGCTCAGCCACTGCGGCGGCAAGCTGGCGGCGTCGAGAGAGCTCGCCCACGGCGAAGTCAGGATCAGATTCGGCCCCGGGAATCTGCGCCGAGAGATCGTCATCCTGCAGAGACAACGTTCCGATGGCGTCGCCATTGGCGATGAGCGGAATGCAGATCGACGCGCCCTCCCCGAGTAGATGCGAGCAGCGCGGTTCGAAGTGTCCGCCGCGATGAGCATGAGTGCATCCACGGCGGAGCGCCCAGCACTGTTCGGGAGAAAAAATCTGAGCGACCGGGGAGAGGCCCCATTCGGCGGCCGACTCGGCACGATTTCTGGAGGCGCTGAGCAGCGCGATGCAGCCCGATGCGCCCGGAAACAAACGCCGCAAACGCTCGGGGATCAGCCGAAACACTTCCTCGCGCGAGGTGCAGGCTTGGAGCAGGCTTCCGAGTTCGCTGATCAGAGTGATTTCGGCAGTTTGGCGGCGGGCATCGTCGAGCAGGCGTCCGACCTGCTTATTCGAGATAGTCAGCTGGGTTTGCGCCGTCTCACGTTGGGCAATTTCTTGTTGCTGATGGAACTGGGTGAGCGCTAATCGGAGAGTGAAGGCGAACAGAGATACGGTGATGGCAACGTCGATCAAAAATTCTCCGTAAGCTTGTTTCCAACGATCGGTCAACCATGCATTGCATGAGAGCATGGCCACGAGAACGAGGTTGGAGCCGAGGAGTCCCATAAAATTCGCGGCCTCGGGAACGGTTTGGCGTTCGCGTTCCGGCTCCCATGAGATGGCGACGAGCGCGGCGGCTGCTTGAGGAATGGCCCAGCCCAAGTCGAACCAGGCGAGCGCAGTCCAACGGTCGTGCAGCGCAAACCAGCCACCAACGAAAGTTACGATCGAGCAAACCAGCAGGAAAAATCCCAAGCGTAGCAAAGGACAGCGCGATGCGGGGGTTCGGGCGAATTGCAGGCGCACCAGGATCGCGGCCATGAGGAGCAAGCTTTGCGCCTCGCTGATTCTGATGTTGTGCAGCAGGGCATCGGCTGGCAGCATCCGCTGCACCGGTAGAAAAAAGAACGTCGAATAGACGAGGCTGACGACAATCGCAATCTGAAAGAAGTCGAGAAAGATCTCGAACTTTACGCGTGCGACCCGATAGGTGTTGGGAAGGAATAGCATCATCAGAATCGGGGCGCCATACAGGCAGTAGAGCAGGGTCCAGTTCGAGTTCGACAAGATTGCACAGTCGAACAGAGTGCTATAGGTCTGAACGGCGGTGGGAACCAATAAAACCGTCAGCACCACGACGAACAGGAACCAGAACATGGCACTGACGCCCCGAGCGCGCCGGAATGCGATCCACGCGCAAGTGACAGCGAGGAAACTGTCAAGAACGAGGATGGATTCGGAAAGCCCGGAGCCGGCGCGACCGGTACCGAGAGCCAGAAATCCCAGCCCCTGGGCGAAGGTCAACACGGCGAAGAGAATTCCCACAAACCACGTTTGACGCCGTTGCGAAAACTCACCCACGCCCAGGATGTGCCGGAGGTCGAAATGAAAGTCGATATCCATCGGTCGGGAGAAAATTCTTCAGTTCAAACCATTGAGATCGGCCAGCCGTGTGAAGACTCAAGTCCAGTCAGGTTCCGGCGCGCACCGAATTGATCCTTACGTGACTTTCGTAATCGCGGCATGGGGGTACCGCGTTGCTGCCATTGAGGGTGACTCCTAGAATCAAAACGGAGCTCTCTGTCGCAACACCACCCATGCCCGAAAACCCTAATCGTGCCGAAATAGCCCGCCGCGTAGAAAAGGCGGAGAAGCTGTTGCAAAAAGGCAAGACGGCCGATGCCCTGGTGGAATACCTGCAAATCCTCGAAGCCGATCCGCAAAACGATAATGTACGGCAGATGGCAGCCGATCTTTGCCTCTCGTTAAATAAGGGAGCACAAGCGGTGAAGCTGCTGGGCGAGCTTTTTGAACGGCAGGTCGCGGCCACCGACGCCACCCGTGCCAGCCTGACCTACAAGAAACTTGCCCGTTATGCCAACCCGACGTGGGAACAGAAGGTACGCTTTGGCCAGCTGCTCGAGCACTCCAACAAAAAACTCGCGATCGGGACCTACGAAAATGCGCTCGAAGATCTGCAACGGCAGGGGAAGAAAGAAGAGGCGCTGCTGGTCTTGCGGCGGATCGTTAGTTTGGAGCCGTCGCAGCCCAATCATTTGCGGGTGGCGGAATTGTCGGCGGAACTGGGCGAGCATGTGATGGCGTCGCAGGCATTTCTCGAACTGGCCGAACTGGCGGAAAACGCCGGCGGCAAAGCCGATCAGTGGTTTGAGCGGGCCTATACCGAAAATCCCGGCGATTCGAAAACCGCGCTCTGCTATGGCAAGAGCTTACTGACGCGCGGCGAGGCAGGAGCGGCAATTTTTATCTTCGAACCGCTCGTGCATTCCGGAGACGCGTCCCTCGAGCTCCGCGATCTCTACGCGCAGGCGCTGTTGACCGCCGGCCGGCTCGTGGACAGCGAGCCCCTGGTCTGGCAGATCTTTGAGCAGAATCCGGCGCGCATGCACCAGGTGGTAACCCTGATCGGAAAGATGATCGACGCCGAACTGGATGCCGAAGCGGTTGCGCTGGCCCGCAAATTGGAAGCTTTCCAGCGGCGGCGCGGCGAACGGCGGTCGTTCATCACCACGATGCAGGAGCTGCTGGCCTCGCATCGTCCGTCGGCCGAGATGCTCGAGTTTCTGGCCGAGCTATTCAATGCGTCCAACCGCGAAACAGACTACGCCCAGGCGCTGGTCAAGCTGTTCGATCTCTATTGCACCAAGCACGATTACCAGAAAGCGGGCGAGTGCCTCGATCGCGCCGCGGAAGTCGATCCCTACGAGCCCGGACATCAGCGGCGGCTGGAAGCTCTTCGCGGCAAAATCGACGATCAGCGCTTCAACGTAATTGCTTCGCGCTTCACCACAGTGAAAAAAGAAGAGCAGGAAGTCAAGGCTCCCGAGCCGACGCTGGGTGCGGCGGCGCTGCAGGACTTGATGCTGCAAGCCGAGATTCTGGTCCAATATGGAATGCGCTCGAAGGCCATCGAACGTTTGCAGCGCATTCAGGAATTATTTCCGCGCGAAGAAGAGCGCAATCAGGATCTTCAGCGGTTGTACATCGCTGCCGGTATCGAACCGCAGTACGCAAAGTCGGCGTCGTCGTCCGTGCCTGCCGCTCCGCCCGCCAGCGATGCACCGGCGCCGGTGGCGGCCGCAACTGCGGCGGCTGCGAGCGAGGCGGCCGACGTCAGCAGCCTGGCGAAAGTGGCGGAAATTACACGCAAGCTCTACCACCAGGGAAATGCGGAAGGCGTTTTGAAAACCGCGGCCAACGAAATCGGAGGCAATTGGAAGACGGCGCGCTGCATTGCGGCCTTGCGCAAGCCGGGCCTGCCGCCATCGGCCGTGCAGGAATATCACGCCGAAGGCCTGATTCCGACGAGCTCGGCCTCGCTGGTGAGCTTGGTAGAAGCGCTGCAGGATCTGGCCGTGGCTCGCGGAACCGTCATGCTTGGCGATGCGAAAAACGCGCCTGAATTGATTGCCGTGCGACCGGCGCTCGAGGAAATGCAAATCGAATCGTTGCTGGCCCTGCCCCTCACCGAAGGCAACGACCAGATTGGCGTGCTGATTCTGGCGCAGAACGCGAACCGCATCTGGCAGGCGGCCGAGGTGCTTGTGATTCGCACGCTCAGCGATCAGGTGTTGATCGCGCTCAATAACGCCGGCCTGCGCCGGCTGGTAAAAAATCTTTCTGTGACCGACGAAAAATCGGGATTGCTGAAGCGCGCTTCGTATCTCGATCTTCTGCAGGCGGAAACCCGCCGCGGATTGCAGCAAGGCACGGCGGTGACGGTTCTCCTCATGCAGTTCGGACGCCGCAGCGCGTTGTTCAAGGAATACGGCGAGCAGACGGTGACCGCCGTGATGGAACAGATCGGGCAGCTGTTTTCCGCAAACATCCGCACCAACGATCTGGCGTTCCGCTACGAAGCCACGACCGTCGCGCTCGTGTTGGGCGATACCGGCGAAAAAGAAGCCTTGCTCGCGGTTGAAAAACTGAAGCGGCTGCTGACCGAAGTGCGCTTTCCCGGAAAAGACAAGCCCGTCGAATTCAGCGCGGGGCTGGCGCAGGCGGTGATGCGTCAGCATTTCGATCCTGTCGACATCGTCACCGAAGTTGCCAACCGCGCCGATCATGCATTGGAGTTGGCCGTCACGCAAGGTGCGGGGAAGATTGTGAGTCAGGCGCCTCAGTTCGCCGCCTCCGCCGCGGTGGCGTAGAAGCTAACGACAAACGACCAACGACTGACGACCAACGACTGTCCCTCCTGCTAAACTCACAAACGATCATGCTGGAACCTGGAGACATCGCCATCGTCAGCGGCGCGCGCACGCCCTTCGGACGCTATTGCGGAAAAATTAAGGACTATACGGCGCAGGAACTCGGCGCCGTGGCGGCCAAGGCTGCCATCGAACGCGCGGGCGTGCGTCCCGAAGACTTCGATCATGCCGTCTTCGGCAATGCGCAGCAGACTTCGGGCGACGCGCTCTATGGAGCTCGTCATGCCGCGTTGCGCGCTGGCTTGCCGATTGAGACTCCGGCGCTGACCGTGAACCGGCTGTGCGGCTCGGGGATGCAGGCGATCGTCTCGGCGGCGCAGATGATTCAGACCGAAGAAGCGAAAGTCGTGCTGGCAGGCGGAATGGAGTCGATGTCACAGGCTCCGTTTTCGATTCGCGGGCGCGATGGCTTCACGCTAGCTCCCGGCGGAAAGCTGGAAGATTCGCTGATGGTGGCTCTCCTCGATTCATATTGTGGACTCTACATGGCGAACACGGCCGAGTTGTATGGCGAGCAGCACGGGATTACGCGGCGCTCGCAGGACGAGTTCGCTATGCGCTCGCAGCAGAAGGCCGACGAGGCATACAAAGCGGGGCGATTGCAGGAAGAGTTGACGCCAGTGCCGTTGCGCAATTCGAAAGGCGAGTCAACCGGTGAGACGCTGACGGAGGACGATCACCGGCGTCCGCAAACAACGCTCGATGGTTTAGCGAAATTGCGCGCAGCATTTGGAAAAAATGGGACGGTGACGGCGGGCAATGCCAGCGGCATCGTCGATGGCGCGGCCGCGGTGGTGGTGATGTCGCTGGAGCAGGCGCAGAAAAGAAATCTCACTCCGCTCGGACGAATTGTGAATTGGGGAATTGCCGGCGTCGATCCGAAGCTGATGGGGCCAGGTCCGGTTCCGGCGACGAAGATTGCGCTGCAGCGCGCGGGACTGACTTTGGATTACATCGACTTAATCGATGTAAATGAGGCATTCGCAGCGCAGTATCTGGCGGTGGAGAAAGAGTTGGGACTAGATCGCGAGAAAGTGAATGTCAACGGCGGAGCAATTGCGCTGGGACATCCGCTGGGAGCGACTGGGACTCGGCTGGTGGTTACTCTGCTGTACGAGTTGCGGCGACGGAAGAAAAAGTACGGGCTGGCGACGGCGTGCATTGGCGGCGGACAGGGGATTGCTATGGTGGTGGAGGGGTTTCAGTAAGTTTTTCGCGTCCAAGGATTCGGGTTACGTCGAACAAGCTATGACCACTAACGGAGGCGGTACGATCCTAACTCTCATTAGCGGTATCGTACTGGTTGGTTTCTACGCAGCAATACTCTCGCGGATAGTCAAACGCAATCCGGGAAACAGAGTGATCGAATCCGGGAGTATGGCCCTCGTGCTGTTCTTTGTCATGGCTGCAGCGACGAAGGTCCCCAGTATTCCCGACTGGGTAGTACCGGGCCTCGGTATTCTGTTTCTGCTTTTAAGTTTTCTTATGATCTTCTTTTTGATTCAGCAGGGATACGACGCAATTCGGCGCAGGCGCTATTAATTTGGGAAGGATAATTATATGGATATCAAAAAAGTAGCCGTTCTAGGTTGCGGTTTGATGGGGTCCGGCATTGCGCAAGTCTGCGCCACTACCGGGTTCGACGTCACCGTCCTCGAAGTCGACCAGAAGGTTCTCGACAAGGGCTTCGCCGCGATTGAGAAGTCGCTCGGGAAGTTTGCCGAGCGCGGTCCCGAAAAAGGCGGGATCACTCCGCAGCAGAAGAACGTGATTCTTGGGCGGCTTAAGGGGACTACTAACAAGGCCGACTTGGCCGACTGTGACATTGTTATCGAGGCGATCATCGAGAACGTCGAGGAAAAAAAGAAGATGTATGCCTCGCTCGATAGCATCGTGAAAAAAGACGCGATCTTTGCCTCCAATACTTCTTCCATCTCGGTGACCGAGCTTTTGACGGCGACCAAGCGGCCGGAAAGATTTATCGGGCTGCATTTTTTCAATCCCGTGCCGCTGATGAAGCTCGTCGAAGTCGTGAAAACGATCGCCACCGCTCCCGAGGTCTATGACGCGGCCTACGAATTTGGAAAGACGCTGGGCAAGGTTCCGGTGCGCACTTCGGATAAGACCGGATTCATCGTGAACCGGCTGCTGGTGCCGTATCTGCTCGACGCGATCCGCGCTTATGAAGAAGGCGTCGGCTCGATTGAAGACATCGATAACGCGATGAAGCTGGGCTGTGGCTATCCGATGGGTCCGTTTACTTTGCTCGATTTTGTCGGCCTCGATACGACTTACTACATTACGCAAGTCATGTATGACGAATTCAAAGAGCGGCGGTTCGCCTCGCCTCCTCTGCTGAAGCGGTTGGTGATGGCGGGGTGGTATGGGCGCAAGTCAGGGCGCGGGTTTTATGATTACTCGGACCCGGCGAAGCCGGTGGCAGGGAAGTTTTGAGAGGGTAGAGGTTAGAAGGCAGATTGCAGAGATACGAACCCGACAGCGAGTTCGTGCGGATGAATGATGTTATCGCGATGGCAAGTTTTAGAATGGACTGCCTATGACCTACGAAAACATTCTCCTCGAAAAGAAAAACTCGATTGCTTATGTCACCGTGAACCGGCCGAAGGTCCTCAACGCGCTCAACATGGCCACCATGGAAGAGCTGCGATCGGCGTTTACCGATATCAAGAACGATGCGACGATCCGCGTCGCTATTCTTACTGGCTCCGGCGAGAAGGCGTTCATCGCGGGCGCCGACATCGGTGAGTTGGCCGTGCACGATGCGGTTTCGGGTAAGGAGTACACGCATCGCGGCCAATCAGTGCTCGACCTGATTGAAAACCTGGGCAAGCCGGTCATTGCCTGCATCAACGGATTCGCCCTCGGCGGCGGGTGCGAGATCGCCATGGCTTGCACCATGCGCCTCGCGAGCGAAAATGCGAAGCTCGGCCAGCCGGAGGTCAAGCTCGGGATCATCCCCGGCTATGGCGGCACACAGCGCCTGCCGCGTCTGGTAGGCAAGGGCCGCGCGATGCAGATGGTGCTCGCCGGCGAAATGATTCCCGCGCAGGAGGCGCATCGCATCGGCCTGGTGAACGACGTGACGACGACGGCCGACCTGATTCCGTGCGCCGAAGCGATTGCCGCTAAGATCATTGCCAACGCTCCGCTGGCCGTGCAGTATGCAATGGAGGCGGTCAATAACGGCATGGAGATGACGCTCACCGAGGGTCTGTTTCTCGAAGCAACTTTATTCGCTGTCTGCTGCGCGACCGAAGATAAGAAAGAAGGTACGACGGCGTTTTTGGAAAAGCGGGCAGCGTTGTTTAAAGGCAAGTAAGCCATCGGGGCATTCAATCATCGGGTGATCAGTTCATTGAAATCTTTAGAAGTCAAAGACGAGTTTGTCACGGAGGCATTGAATCGCACGGAACAAAATCAAATTAAAAGTGGAAGCGCCACCCGACCCGGTGGTTGTGTCTCTCGAAGGCGGACTCAGCGCTGCGGGAAAGCGCTTCGCCATTGTTGTTTCCCGCTTTAATGCATTCATCACCGAGCGACTTTTTCTGAGCGCTTATGATGGATTGTTGCGGTCAGGAGCGAAGAAGAAAGATATTACGCTGGTTCGCGTTCCGGGGGCGTTCGAAATTCCTTTGGCGGCGCGTACGCTCGCCGAAACCGGCAACTACCACGCCATCCTCTGTATCGGCTGCCTTCTGCGCGGAGACACGGCGCACTACGACTTGATCGTGAATGAAGTTACTCGCGGCATCGGGCAGTCGGCGCAGGAGACTGGAGTGCCTCATTCCTTCGGTGTGTTGACCTGCGAGACGCTCGAACAAGCCATCGATCGCGCCGGTCTCAAGATGGGCAACAAGGGATTCGAAGCGGCGCTAGCCGCAGTCGAGATGGCGAATCTGAAAAGTGCGGTCGTTGGTCGCCGGTCGCCAGTCGTCGGGAAGAGCAAGCACAAAGGCAAGAGCAACAGGCTGGTGCGTTGATCCCCGCCCCGCGGTTTGATCCGACCTTGTACACTAAAAACGAATCGCGACCGACTAACGACCAACGACCAATGGCTAGCAGCTAAACACCCGTCATGGGTATTCGACGCAAATCCCGCGAACTGGTTCTGCAAATGCTCTTTCAAGCTGACATGGGCAAGCAGACGCCCGAGCTCGTTCGAAAGACTTTCTGGGCTGAGCGGTCGAATGTCGAAGAAGAGGTGCGCGGTTTTGCCGATGATCTGTTTCGCGTTGCCAGCGACCGTCTGCCGGAGATCGACGGTCTCATCGAGAAGCACACAAAACACTGGCGCATGGAGCGCATGGCGACTGTCGACCGCAATGTGCTGCGCGGAGCAGTGGCGGAGTTCCTCGGTTATCCGGCAACGCCACACGCCATCGTCATCAATGAGGCGCTCGAAATCGCGCGCAAGTTTTCCACTCCCGAGTCGGTGCAGTTTATCAACGGCGTGCTCGATAGCGTGGGCAAAGAAGTAGCACCGTAAGGGTTCAGCCCTGAACCTTCAATCTTGCGTTAGAGCTGACCTGCTAGCTGTAATGTTGGTTAGATTCCCCAGCCGGACCCGTCTCGTTATCTTCACCGCGGCTCATCGTCATTGCGGTCTGATCGCGACCATGTTTGGAAGGCACTGGGTCGCGGGGTTGCCACCGTTATTGCACATGTTGCGATTGTTGTTCTCGCTTACGTTGACATACGAAACCTGTTGAAAGTCGCCTTCACCATTGACGGTGTTGACGATGTGCACGGAACCGCTCGCACAAGTGGTTCCGTCCGGAGAATACTGATCGCACGCCGCGACGAAGACCTGGCTTCCGTCGCTGGAAGCCGAGGCCGCGAGAGGCGCGGCATTATTGACCAGCGGAATCGACGTGGTGGATCCGTTGCCCACGTTGAAGATGAGCACTGCGGGAATGTTCTTGGCGACCAGGATGATTTGGGTGCCGTAGCCAACCAGCTGCGCGTAAAGCGGCGTGAAATTGCCCTGCCCGAGGTTGTACGACGGTCCTTTCGTAAAGCCGTTAGTAGGGTTCAGGATCGGAGGATTACAGGTGAACTGCATCTGGTCCCCGGGCGTGTATATAACCGGATCCTGTCTGAACTGCGCCGTCAAGTATTCGATATTTGGCGGTTCGATGGCGATGATGTTCTGCGTGGCCCACAGAAAACCGTCCTCGCTAACCGGGAGCTGTAAAACCGGTGAGGGAAAAATCTCCCACGGCACGCTCGTCACCGCAACACTTCCAATGTTCACACTTGCCGGCGCTGGCGACGGCAGCGAGCATGTCGAGTAGGCGGACACCGAACCCGCTGGCGTTCCCGAAACGTACGCGAAACTGCCGTCGGCCGAAAAAGCTACTTGGTTCGCCGAATTTCCGACCGGAATCATGTCCACTGCGTCGGCCGTCGAGTAGACATACATGTTGCCCTGATTCGTGAGGATGAAAATTTTCAATTGGTCGGGTGAAAAAGTCGCGGCCGTCGCCATTTCGCCGGGATTGGCAAAAATCAGGTCAATCGGAGCGGGAGCATTGCTTCCACCGTTGTAGATGTAGACCTGTCCAGGCGTGGAGACGGTGTCACCGACGACTACGAGGTTGCCGTCATTCGAAATCGCGAGCACCTTGCCGCACAAGGCAACATTGCAGGGAGTCGGAGATTGGGAGATCAAGGTAGCCGACGGACTACTCCCGGTGACATTCACATACATCAGTCCCTGGTCACTCCCCAAATACAGCCGGGGCGACGCCACGTGGTTGAACATCATCGAATTGGGAGTGCGGGGCAGGGTAACGATTGCCCCGACGGGTTTGTTTCCGGACGTCGCCGCAAATAGCGCAGTCGTACAGCCGACGACGTCCTGGCAACCGGTGCTTGTGGCCCACGAGGTGTAGGTGGGGATTGTGCTGTTAGGAGCGAGGGTTACGTCGACCGAGATCTCGCCGTAGCCCGACGTCCCGTTTGGCACCAGACCGTCACTGGCATAGGCGGGGGCGCTGTGTGTCAGTCCGATGTTGCAGCTTGGCGGAACGCACGAAGCAAAAAGCGTTGCTCCGCCCAGATTGCTGCGCACGGTCGCGGAATTCTTCCCCGTAGTGTTAGTCGTGGTGCCGAAGGCTGCGATTTCAGGGTCACTTGTGCTCCAGGTGAGTGGAGGGCTCGGCATCGTAACGCCCAGGCTGTCGACCACAGTGGCTGTTACGGGTACGGTGCCTCCGTTATTCACTATCACGGAGTTTCCGGCGTGACCTTGACCGCCAAGCTGGACCCGGATGTACTGCACCAGACACGTAGTTAGCGGCAACGGGTTGCTGGTGGTGCCACCCGCAGTGGCGAAGAGGTTGGTGATGCCTGGAGCCTTGGCCGTGATCTCAGCCTGATTCAGCACCGTGGGCTGATTCGGAGGTACATAAGAACTTGCAGTGATCACGCCGGTGTTGCTGAACGTCCAATTCATCGGACCGACACTATTCGTAATGTCCACGTTGTTGTTATAAGCGATGCCTTTGTACAACCAAGTCTGTCCTTGCGAGAAACAGGGGTTCGGAGGTGGCTGGCTCTCGGCAGTTTGTATCTGAACATTATCCACGTGCAAGTGAACGTACACGGTGGTGGGGGGACTGCTGACCCCATTGATAACGGCGGTAACAAGGGCGATTCCCGGAATGCCCGGACTGCAAATCGCGACGCCGGAGTCCCAAGTGCCGGCACAGGCATTTCCGTTGCTCGCGACCGACAGTGGCGCTTGCGAGCCAGGGGTTCCGCTCTGAACCACAAATTGAATGTTGACACCAAGAACGGTGGTCCCGTTGGCATTCTTTCCAGTAGCGGAAAAGACCTGAGTGCCGCCTACATCCAGCGTGATGCTGTTCCCAGGGCTCAGCGTGACCGACTGCACGCCTCCGTTACCCGTGTTGCTGCTGCTTTTGCCCAGGCAGCCTGTGAGGGCGGCGACGAAGGTGATGGTTAACGTAAGCAAGAATCCGGAACCGCAACGATGCATGAACCCTCCTCGCGTCCGTTTACCAGGCGCGAGCATAAAGTAGTTGGGCGGAAAACTGTCAGTGTAGATGCAAGGTTTCAAAGTTTCAAGGTTGCGGGGTTTCGAACAAGGCGTCTAGGAATGTCTGCCCACACTTGGCGACCTTAAAACCTTCGAAGCCTTCGCACCTTGAAATCTGGTTTCCCTGCATTTTCTTCGATGCGCAGTAGAGTGGTTGACGATGTGCAGGCGAGTTGTTATGATCAAACAGTTCCGCGAGTTAAGTCTGGCTTGCCTTGTATACGGCTGTCCTGTCGGAAGCGCGACCTGCGCGGGCGACAGGCTCCGGGAGAATTTTGGCCGAGCTTTGAAGAAACACGTGTCCGGCTGGAAGTAGGGCCGGGAACGCCCTCGCTGAAACATCCTGCGAAAACCGTCGCGCCCAAGGCATGAAGTAAGAGCCTGGGAATCACGCGGGGCTATGCGGGAGGAAGCAGACGAAACGGAGCGCCTCCGAACCGGAAGTAATTAAGGTAAGGCGTGGCGTCACCGTCGTCGGCGATTAGTAGACGGGAAACCGAAAGAATTTCTCACCGCCGTTGTGGCGGGAGAGTATGGCTGGGCTGTGACTGCCTGTGCCAGAGCTAAGACGGGGGAATCCCTGTCGCGCGTGCGGTTGACGATGCAGGTAGTCGTAAGTCGACGACTTTGAGGAGTGGCGAGAGTGCCTACTTTTAATCAGCTGGTGAAATTCGGCCGCGAGCGGACCAATTACAAGACGGCGAGTCCGGCGCTGCAATCGTGTCCGCAAAAGCGTGGAGTTTGCACGCGCGTGTATACACAGACGCCGAAGAAACCAAACTCGGCTCTGCGTAAAGTGGCGCGTGTGCGCTTGACGAACGGAATTGAAGTGACGACGTACATCCCCGGTGTTGGGCACAACCTGCAGGAGCACTCGATTGTGCTGATCCGCGGGGGCCGCGTGAAAGATCTGCCGGGCGTCCGGTATCACGTGGTGCGCGGAACTCTGGATGCGACGGGCGTCACCGGCCGCAATCAGGGCCGCTCGAAGTATGGAACCAAGCGCGCCAAGAAAGCTTAAAAACAGTTCTCAGTTCCCGGTTCTCAGTTCTCAGAACTGTGCCGGAGGAAGCTGAGAACTGAGAACTGAGAACTGAATTTATGCCCCGTAAAGGACATACACCGAAGCGCAAGGTCGAGTCGGACCCGATTTATGGATCGGATCTGGTGACGAAGTTCATCAACTCGATGATGTGGCAGGGAAAGAAATCGACTGCCGAAGGCATCTTTTACAAATCGCTCGAGAAGTTGCAGGAAAAAGGCGGCGACGAAGCCCTGAAGCTGTTCACCAAGGCCGTCGAGAATGCCAAGCCGTTGCTCGAAGTGAAGACGCGGCGCGTCGGCGGTGCGAACTACCAGGTGCCGATCGAAGTCGCTCCCGACCGCAGAACGTCGCTCGCTATTCGCTGGATCGTAAGCTATGCGCGCGGCCGCGGCGAAAAGGGAATGATCGAGAAGTTGACCAACGAGTTGCTCGATGCCTCGAACGGAAAAGGCGCTGCCATCAAGAAGAAAGAAGACGTCCACCGTATGGCGGAAGCGAACAAGGCGTTCGCGCATTACCGGTGGTAGGAAGCTGCGGGCTTCGGGCTGCGAGCCTGAAGCGAACGACGGCGACCATAACAGCAAATTTTTAGAGCCCAGAAAGAGTTTATTGTCGTGCCCAGAACAGTCCCATTAGAGCGTTGCAGGAATATCGGCATCATGGCCCACATCGATGCCGGGAAGACCACGACGACGGAGCGCATCCTTTTTTATACAGGAAAGACGCACCGTATCGGCGAGGTGCACGAGGGCACTGCCACCATGGACTGGATGGAGCAGGAGCAGGAGCGCGGCATTACGATTACCTCGGCCGCGACGACCTGCACCTGGCGCGACATTCGCATCAACATTATTGATACGCCCGGCCACGTCGATTTTACGGCCGAGGTGGAGCGATCACTCCGCGTGCTCGACGGCGCCGTCGCCGTGTTTGACGCGGTGCACGGCGTCCAGCCGCAGTCGGAAAAAGTCTGGCGCCAGGCCGATAAGTACGGCGTCCCGCGAATTTGCTTTATCAACAAGATTGACAAGATGGGTGCTGATTTCGAGCATGCCGTCGATACCCTCCGCAAGCGCCTCAATGCCAAGCCGGTCGCGATCCAGATCCCCATTGGACAAGAAGACAAGTTCAAAGGCGTAGTCGATCTGATCGAGATGAAGGCCATCGTCTGGAATGACGAGACCATGGGGGCGGAGTACGAAACCGGCCCGATTCCCGCCGAACTGCAGAAAAAGGCGGAGGCGTTCCACACGCAGCTGGTCGAAACCGTCGCTGAGAATGACGACGAGATCCTGCACAAGTTTCTTGAAGGCGATGCCATCTCAGCCGACGAACTCAAGGCGTCGCTGCGCAGGTCGACTATCGGACTGAAGCTGTTTCCGGTGGTAGTGGGAACGGCATTCAAGAATAAAGGTGTGCAGCCGCTGCTGGACGCGGTGGTCGATTACCTGCCGTCGCCGCTCGATACCAAAGAAACGCACGGGAAGAATCCCGACAACGGCGAGACAATCACGCGCAAAGCCGACGACAAAGAGCCGTTTTCGGCGCTGGCGTTCAAGATCATGGCCGATCCGTTTGTCGGCCAGCTGACGTTTATCCGCGTCTATTCGGGACAGTTGAAGTCGGGCGAGTCGGTGATGAACTCGCGCACACAGAAGCATGAGCGCATTGGACGCCTGCTCAAAATGCATGCCAATAAGCGCGAGGACATTCAGGAAATTCTGGCGGGCGATATCTGCGCTGTGGTCGGTCTGCGCAACGTCGGCACGGGCGACACGATTTGCAATGAGAAGCATCCGATCACGCTCGAGTCGATCTCGTTTGCAGTGCCGGTTATTTCGGTCGCGGTCGAACCAAAGACCAAGGCCGATCAGGAAAAGATGGGCATGGCGCTGGCGCGGCTGGCGCAGGAAGATCCGACCTTCAAGGTTCACACCGATCCCGACAGCGGACAGACGATCATCAGCGGCATGGGCGAGTTGCACCTCGAAATCATTGTCGACCGCATGATGCGGGAGTACAAAGTCGAAGCGAACGTCGGCAAGCCGCAGGTCGCATATCGTGAGACGATCCGCAAGCACTCGGAGGCGGAAGGCAAGTACATCCGTCAGACCGGTGGCCGCGGCCAGTACGGACACGCGAAGATCCGTCTTGATCCGAACGAGCCGGGCAAGGGCTACGAGTTCATCAACGAGATCGTGGGCGGTACGGTGCCGAAGGAATACATCAAGCCGATCGACCAGGGCATGCAAGAAGCGATGGAAGGTGGGGTTCTCGCCGGCTATCCGATGGTCGACATCAAGGCGACGCTCTACGACGGCAGCTATCACGACGTCGATTCGAACGAAATGGCCTTCAAGATTGCCGGATCGATGGCGTTTAAAGAGGCGGCACGCAAGGCGAGTCCGGTGATTCTTGAGCCGGTGATGGCGGTCGAAGTCGTGACTCCCGAAGATTACGCAGGCACGATCATGGGCGACCTGAGTTCGCGCCGCGGACGCATCGAAGGCATGGAACATCGCGCCGGTTCGCAGGTGATCAAGGCGATTGTTCCGCTGGCGGAGATGTTTGGGTATGCGACACATATGAGGTCGTCGACGCAGGGACGCGCCGAATACTCGATGCATTTTGCGCGCTATGAAGAAGCTCCGCGGTCGGTGGCGGATGAAATTATCGCCAAGACGCAGGGCGGCAAACCGGCGGCGAAATAGACAGTTTTAGATTTTGGTGTACTGCAACCAGCCGGCGAGATGCCGGCGCTACAGAGGATAAGAGCAAATGGCGAAAGAAAAATTTGAGCGGAATAAGCCGCACTGCAACGTAGGGACGATTGGTCACATTGACCACGGGAAGACGACGTTGACGGCGGCGATCACGAAGGTATTGCAAAAGCACAACCCGAAGATTGTGTTCCGGTCGTTCGATTCGATCGATAACGCTCCGGAAGAAAAGGCGCGCGGCATCACCATTGCCACGGCGCACGTCGAGTACGAGACGCCGAACCGGCACTATGCGCACGTCGACTGTCCGGGTCACGCCGATTACATCAAGAACATGATCACGGGCGCGGCGCAGATGGATGGCGCGATCTTGGTAGTCGCGGCGACGGATGGTCCGATGCCGCAGACGCGCGAGCACGTGCTCCTGGCGCGCCAGGTCGGCGTGCCCTACATTGTTGTTGCTTTGAACAAGTGCGATGCGGTCGATGATCCGGAATTGCTCGATCTGGTCGAGCTCGAAGTGCGCGAGTTGCTGAAGTCGTATCAGTTTCCGGGCGACGATGTGCCGGTGATTCGGCTCTCGGCTTTAGGGGCTTTAAATGGTGAAGAGAAGTGGGAGAAGCAGATCGACGCGCTGATGGAGGCGGTGGACAAGAACGTACCGCAGCCGGCGCGCGAGCTGGATAAGCCGTTCCTGATGCCGATCGAAGATATCTTTTCGATTCAGGGACGGGGCACGGTGGTGACGGGCCGCATCGAGCGTGGCAAGGTGAAGGTGGGCGAAGAAGCGGAGATTGTCGGCTTCCGTGAGACCAGAAAGACGGTGGTCACGGGCGTCGAAATGTTCAAGAAGCAGTTGGACGAAGGCATGGCGGGCGACAACGCCGGATTGCTGTTGCGCGGCATTGCGAAAGAAGATGTGGAGCGCGGGATGGTTTTGGCAAAGCCGGGATCGATTACGCCGCACACGAAGTTCAAGGCTGAGGTCTATATTCTGACGAAGGAAGAAGGCGGGCGGCATACGCCGTTCTTCAAGGGGTATCGGCCGCAGTTTTACCTGCGCACGACGGACGTGACGGGGATTGCGGAGTTGCCGGCAGGCACGGAGATGGTGATGCCGGGAGACAATGTGGGCCTGGTGATCGAGCTGATCACGCCAGTGGCAATGGAAAAGGGACTGCGTTTCGCAATCCGTGAAGGTGGCCACACGGTGGGCGCCGGCACGATTGCGGAGATTATTCAGTAAGTTGTTTGTGTGGGGCGGGCATTCCTGCCCGCCCTGCATGCAGCGTTGAAAAGGCCGCGGACTAGAGTGTCCGCACCACATAAACAGAAGCGGCTTGCTTCCTGCCGCCAGATCTTTCCTCCCGGGCTTCCGAGTGAAGACGGCTGGGAGGGGTAAAGAGAGAGACACAGTGACTGGAAAAGAAAGAATTCGCATCCGGTTAAAAGCCTACGACTATCGCATTCTCGATCAGTCGACGGGCGAGATCGTGGAAACCGCCAAACGTACCGGCGCGCAGATTGCCGGGCCGATTCCGTTGCCCACGATGAAGAACAAATACTGCGTGCTGCGTTCGCCGCACGTGGACAAGAAGTCGCGGGAGCAGTTTGAGATCCGCACCCACAAGCGCCTGCTGGATATTCTCGAGCCGACGCAGCAGACGGTCGACGCGCTGATGAAGCTCGATCTGCCGGCGGGCGTGGATGTCGAGATCAAGGCGTTCGGCAAAGAACACAAGTAGTCAGGTCGTTCGTCGCTGGTCGTTCGCCGGCGATAGTTTGCAAACGATTAGGGACGAAGACTGTGGTCCGAAGTCGCCCAGCCAATAGCCGCCGAGAACGAATCGGCGAGCCAAGCTGGGAGTGGAGAAGGAAATGGCAAGAGTCACTGGAATTCTGGGCAAGAAGGTTGGCATGACGCAACTCTTCGATTCGAAGGGCGATGTGCGTCCGGCGACGGTGTTGCAGGCGGGTCCCTGCGTGATTACGCAGCACAAGACGAGCACCAAAGATGGATACGAATCGGCGCAGATCGGCCTGGTTGAGTTTGTGAAAGAGAAGAAGCTGACCAAGGCGATGCGCGGACATTTTTCGAAGCACAACCTTCCTCCAGTGAAGTTCGTGCGGGAAGTTGCGGTGGAAGTGGATGCTCCGGGCGAGACCACCGAGGGCGTAATCAAGCCGGGCGATCGCATCCTGGTGGACATTTTCGAAGGCGAGCGCTTCGTCGATGTGATCGGAACAAGCAAGGGGCACGGCTTTCAGGGTGTGGTAAAGCGCCATCATTTTGGCGGTGGTCCGAAATCACATGGCTCGATGTTTCAGATCACGGGTTCGATTGGTTCATCGGCTTTTCCGTCGCGCGTGTTCAAGGGCATGAGAATGTCGGGACACATGGGCAACACGCGGATCACGACCCGCAATTTGCGCATTCTGGGCGTGGATAAAGAAGAGAATCTGCTGGTGGTCGAAGGCAGCGTTCCGGGTGCGAACGGCGGATACATCGTGATTAACAAGGCGAAGAAGCCGCCGCGAGAGCGCCGTGGATTCGCGGGCGCGGCGACAGTCGATCCGTTGAAGGCTGCGAAGCGCGCAGCGAAAAAAGGCTAGGGCCGTCGTTAGTCGTTGGCGTTAGTCGTTCGGCCAACATGGATGAGAGAGATATGGCAACTATTGATGTCTACAATCTGAACGGAGCGAAGGCGGGAACGCTGGAGCTGGCGGAGGAGGTTTTCGGCGCGGTCAACGAAGACTTGCTCTGGGAAGCGGTGACGCATTACCGCGCCGCCGGCCGCGCGGGAACGCATGCCACCAAGAACCGCTGGCGCGTCTCCGGATCGGGCAAGAAGCTCTGGAAGCAGAAGGGAACGGGACGGGCGCGTATCGGCTCGATCCGTTCGCCATTGTGGCGCCACGGCGGCACGGTGCATGGACCGCAGCCACGCTCCTATGACTATTCCTTTCCGAAGAAGAAATTGCTGGGCGCCCTGCGTTCGGCGCTGGCTTCGAAGTTTGCCGACGGCAAATTGGTCGTCGTGAACTCGTTCGAGGTGAAAGAGCCGAAGACGAAGCTGTTTCGCGAGGCGCTCGACAAGCTGAAGGTGGATGGCACGACGCTGCTCGTCGACATTTCGACGGCGGAAAACAAAAATCTGGAGCTGAGTTCGCGCAATATCGACGGACTCGAGTTGATGCGGGCGAATGAAGTGCATCCTTATCACCTGATGCGCTACACCCACGTCATCTTCGCGCAGCCGGCGCTTGAGAAACTACAGGATTCGCTGAAGAAATCGGCCTCGCGCCGCAATCACGAACCCGAGCCGGCCGCCGAGAAGAAGAAGCCGGCGCGGCGGACGCGTAAAGCGAAAGCGGAGGTGGCCTGATGAAGTCCGCTTATCAGATTATTCGCAAGCCGGTGATCACCGAGAAGGGGCTGGGTATTAAAGAGACCCAGAACACACTGGTCTTCCAGGTGGCGCCGAAAGCGACGAAGACTGAGATCAAGGAAGCGGTGCAAACGATCTTCAAGGTAAAAGTATCGTCGGTGCGCACCGCGAATTATCCCGGAAAAGAACGGCGGCGGGGCAAGTTTACCGGTTACCGTCCCGATTGGAAGAAGGCATATGTGCGCCTGAAGAGCGGCGAGAAGATGCCGGAGTACGCGCAGAATCTGTAATGCGGTCGTTAGTCGCTTGGTCGTTCGTCGTTGGGAAATCGACTAGCGGGCGACTAACGACGAACGACCAACAAGTAAAGGCAGTGAGCTAGATATGGCCATTAAAACTTACAGACCGACAACACAGACGCTGCGGTATCGCACCTCGGTTACGACTGACGACATTACCTCGTCGAAGCCGCACAAGTCGCTGGTTGAGGGCAAGATTCGTTCGGGTGGACGGCGCAATTCCGGCGACACGACCATGCGCTTCCGCGGCGGCGGCAACAAACGCAAGCTGCGCACGATTGACTTCAAGCGCGACAAGCACGGGATTCCGGCGACTGTCGTCACCATCGAATACGATCCCGGCCGCTCGGCGCGCATTGCGCTGCTGAGCTATGCCGACGGCGAGAAGCGTTACATAGTACAGCCCGACGGATTGAAGGTTGGCGCGAAGATTTTGAGCGGTCCGGAGGCCGACATTCTGGTCGGCAACGCATTGCCCTTGCGGAACATTCCGCCGGGCACGACGATTCATAACATTGAACTGCGTCCTGGTAAAGGCGCACAGATGGTGCGCTCGGCAGGCGGTTCGGCGCAGCTGGTTGCGAAAGAAGGCGACTACGGACTGGTGAAATTACCTTCGGGCGAGACGCGCAAGGTAGCGCTCGATTGTCTGGCTACGATCGGTCAGGTCGGAAACACGGATCACGAGAACGTCACCTGGGGCAAGGCAGGACGCACGCGCTGGGTTGGCAAGCGTCCGCATAACCGCGGCGTTTCCATGAACCCGGTCGATCATCCGCATGGCGGCGGCGAAGGAAAAACCTCGGGCGGGCGTCATCCGGTAACGCCGTGGGGACAGCCGACGCGTGGCTTCAAGACGCGCAACAACAAGCGGACCGATACGTTTATCGTGAACCGCAGGAAAAAGGGTTAGCGGCGATCGTCGGAGTTTGGGCGTTGCAAGGAAAAACAGTAGCCTCGGTTCCGATCTACTGAGAACTGGCAACTGAGAACTGAGAATTGAATTTATGGCTCGTTCAACAAAAAAAGGACCGTTCGTGGACGCGCACCTGGTGACGAAAGTCGAGGGCATGAATGCGCGTAACGAGAAGAAGGTGCTGCGGACCTGGTCGCGGCGCTCGACGATTATTCCGGAGATGGTTGGGCACACGATTGCCGTGCACAACGGACGGAAGTTCATTCCGGTGTATGTGACCGAGAATATGGTGGGACACAAGTTGGGAGAATTCAGCTTCACCCGCCAGTTCAAAGGGCACTCGATGAAAGCGGCGACCGAAACAGCCGCCAAGCCGGCGGGCGTGCCCGGTGGTCCGGGAGCGATCGCGCCGTCGGCGCCGAAGGCATAAAAGGCAGCTGCTGGCTCCTGGCTGGGGAGCTGGAAGCTAGAGGCTGAGAGACAAGAAATGGAATTTCGAGCGGAAGCAAAATACATGCGCGTCTCGCCGCAGAAAGCGCGGCTGGTGCTGAACCTGATCAAGGGGCGGCGCGTGGAAGAGGCGCGGAATACGCTGGCCTTTACCAAGAAGCGCGTGGCGGCGACGGTCGCGAAGCTGTTGCAGTCGGCCGTCGACAATGCGAACTTCCTGAGCACTGAAAAGGGCCTGGATGTCGAACTGGACAACTTGTATGTGAAGCACGCGGTGGCGAACGATGGTCCGCGGATGAAGCGGATTCGTCCCGCACCCATGGGCCGCGCCTATCACTACGTGCGGCGCATCGCCCATCTGGAGATCGTACTGGCGGAAAAAAGCCAGAACGGCGCTTCGTCGGGAACAGCGTCAGCGGCGGGCGGGACGGCGGTGAAGGCCGCTGCTACCAAGCCGAAGGCGAAAGCCAAGGCGAAGGCGCCGGCCAAGAAGAAAGCGGTTGGCAAGAAAGCGACTGCGAAGAAGTAAGTCGTTGGTCGATCGTCGACAGTCGTTTGGAAATTGATTGCTGTCGACTGACGGCCAGTGATCGACGACGAAGAAGGTTTTAGGAGTTACACGATGGGACAGAAGGTTCATCCTTACGGATTTCGCCTCGGCTATACCAAGCCGTGGAAGTCGCGCTGGTTTGTCGAGAAAGATTATGACAAGCTGCTGCTCGAAGACTACAAGCTCAAGGCTGAGCTGAAGGACAAGCTCAAGTCGGCGGGCGTGAGCTCGGTCGAGATCGAGCGTCCCGGCAACAAGCTGCGCATCATCATCAAGACGGCGCGGCCGGGAATCATCATCGGGCGCAAGGGCGCGGAAATCGACAAGCTGAAGCAGGACCTGCAGAAGAAGACGACACGCGAGGTCCACGTCGATATTCAGGAAGTGCACAAGCCGGAACTGGATGCGCAGCTCGTCTCCGAGTCGATTGCCCTGCAGCTCGAAAAGCGTGTAGGCTTCCGGCGCGCGATGCGCAAGTCGGTTGATTCGGCGCTGCGCTTTGGTTGTAAAGGGATCAAGGTTCGCGTCAGCGGACGCTTGAACGGCAACGAAATCGCGCGTTCCGAGTGGTATCTGCAGGGCCGTTTGCCGCTGCACACGCTGCGCGCCGATATCGATTACGGTTTCACCGAAGCGCGCACCACCTACGGAGTGATTGGCGTGAAGGTGTGGGTTTATAAGGGCGAGATCCTCCCGACGAAAAAGAGGGAAGCGACGCCGGCGCGAGAAGTGGCGACGACGGGAGCGTTCTAGAACTAAGAAGACTGCAGAGGTCAGAGGTCAGAGTGCAGAGGTGAGAAGCAACTGACCTGAAGATTTTCCCGAGAACTGACACCTGAGAACTGAGAACTGATTTTTATGTTAATGCCGAAGAAAGTGAAATACCGCAAACAACAGCGCGGGCGCATGACCGGCAAGGCATGGCGCGGAAGCGAGCTGTCGTTCGGTCAGTATGGACTCAAAGTCCTTGAGCCGGGCTGGATCACCGACCGCCAGATCGAAGCCAGCCGTGTGGCCATGACGCGTTTTGTGAAGCGCGGCGGCAAGATCTGGATCCGTTTGTTTCCAGATAAGCCGGTGACCAAGAAGCCGGCCGAAACCCGTATGGGTAAAGGCAAGGGCGCTCCGGATCACTGGGTCGCGGTGGTGCGTCCCGGAAAAGTTCTGTTCGAAATGGAAGGCGTCACGATCACGGAGGCGAAAGAGGCCATGCGGCTGGCGTCGCACAAACTTCCGCTGCGGACGACGTTCGTGAAACGGGAAGTACTGTAAGGATTGCAGAAGTCAGAGTTCAGATTGCAGAGGTAAAGAGCCGTGGCAGCACGAAGCTCCTGCTGAGATCTGACGACTCAGAAGTGGGAACTGAATTATGAAGGCAGAAAAGATACGCAACTTAACTGACGACGAGCTCAAGCACCAGGAGCGGGATTTGGCGGACCAGCTCTTTAAGCTGAAGTTCCAGATGAATATGGGGCAGACGGAAAGCCTGAAGAAGATTCGCGGGCTGCGCCGGGACATCGCGCGCGTCCAGACGGTGCTGCGCGAGCAGGAAATCGCCGGTCAGAGGACGCAGACCAAGACGGAGAAGAAATAATGGCGGAAAGCACAGGCCAAACTGAAGCACGCAAACCGCATCGCAAAGAGTTGATCGGCACCGTCGTCTCGAACAAGATGCAGAAAACCATCGTTGTGGAAGTCACGCGCAAGAAGGCGCATCCGATGTACAAGCGGGTGATCTCGATCCGGAAGAAATTCTACGCGCATGACGAGAAGAACGAGACGCATCCGGGCGACGTGGTGAAGATCGAAGAGTCGCGGCCGCTGTCGAAGCTGAAGCGCTGGACGCTGAAAGAGATTGTGCGGAAGACGGCGCTGGTGCCGGAAGTCGACCTCGACGGCGCGACTGGCGTTTCGGCAAAAGGCTAAGCAGGCGAAGAGTCATAGAAGGAGACGATATGGCCGTAATGATGAGATCCATGCTCGAGGTCGCCGATAACTCCGGCGCGCGCAAGCTGCAGATGATTTTGCCGCTCGGCGGCTCGACCGGTCTGCGGGCGGGTCTCGGCGACGTGATCACGGCAAGCGTCAAAGAAGCGGCGCCCGACGGTCAGGTGCAGAAGGGCAAAGTGGTTAAGGCAGTGATCGTGCGGACGCGCAAGGAACATCGCCGTCGCGATGGAACCTACATCCGCTTCGATCAGAATGCGGCCGTGCTCATCAACGAAACCGGAGAGCCGGTCGGGACACGAGTCTTCGGCCCGGTGGCGCGCGAACTGCGCGAGAAGAAATTTTTGAAGATTGTGTCGCTGGCGCCGGAAGTGCTGTAGCGCCAGTGTAGAGACGCGGATGGCCGCGTTCGAGACGGGACGAGTCCGCCTGTTGAGAGAGATTGGAAGGATTGAGTATGGGAACAGCAACGACGACCGCACATAAGCGAGTGGATGTCCGCCGGAATGACACGGTGAAGGTGATGACCGGCAAGGATTCGGGAAAAGAAGGGCGCGTACTACGCGTATTTCCGGATGAAGGCAAGGTGCTGGTGGAGCATGTGATGACGGTGAAGAAGCACGTGCGTCCGAATCCGCAGAAAAATATCAAGGGCGGAATCGCCGAGCAGGAGCGGGCCATTCCCCTGTCGAACGTGGCTTTGGTGTGCTCGACCTGCGGTCCGGTGCGTATCGGACACGAAGTCCGGGGCGAGCGCAAGGTGCGGGTTTGCAAGAAGTGTGGAACGACGCTCGACAAGTAGCATTTACAAAATTCCTCACGAACCGGTAATCACTCCGAAACCGTGATGGAGAAGGCAGCAAACGACAATGGCAGACGGTCAGAAAAAGGACGAGCAGCAGAAAAAAGCGAAGCCGCCGAAAGGCGACAAGGGACACGCGGCGCCCGAAGAGAAAGCCAGCGCCGAAGCGCCACGCCATGCGGCGAAAGAGCGTCCGCGGCTGCGGGTGCAGTTCGAAAAAGAAGTGGCTACCGCGCTGATGAAGGAACTCGATCTCAAGAACCCGATGGCGGTGCCGCGGTTGAACAAGATCGTGGTGAACATGGGCGTCGGCGAAGCCACGCAGAATGCGAAGCTGATCGATCCGGCGGTCAATGAACTCGGCCAGATTACCGGGCAGAAACCGGTAGTCACGCGGGCGAAGAAGTCGATTGCGGCGTTCAAAGTCCGCGAGGGCATGCCGATCGGCGCGATGGTGACGCTGCGCGGCGACCGCATGTACGAGTTTCTCGACCGTTTGGTAACCATCGTGCTCCCGCGCGTGCGCGATTTTCGCGGCGTCTCGACGAAGTCGTTCGACGGACGCGGCAATTACACGCTGGGATTGCACGATCAGCTGATCTTTCCGGAGATTGATTACGCGAAGGTCGACAAGCTGAAGGGTATGAACGTGACCATCGTGACGACGGCGCGCTCCGACGCGCAGGCGCGGTCATTGTTGAAGCATCTGGGCATGCCGTTCCGGGCATAGGTGTTGTATAGAAGCGGGTCTTCGACCCAGTGGGACGGGGCAAAGCCCGTCGCCACGCAAGCAGGAGTTAGGAGCAAATTTGGCAACCACAGCAAAACGAGTGAAAGACGGCGCGGAGAGCAAGGTTAAGCCGCAAAACAGGAAGACTCCGAAGTTCTCGACGCGCAAGCACAACCGCTGCAAGATCTGCGGACGTCCGCGGGCTTTTCTGCGGAAGTTCGGTATCTGCCGTCTGTGTTTTCGCGGACTGGCTCTGCGCGGAGAGATTCCAGGCGTTTCGAAGTCGTCCTGGTAAAGCGGCCGTCGGTCGTTAGTCGCCGGTGGTTCGTGACGACGGGTGGGCCGAAACGGCGCGGGTTTACCGCGCGGAAGTAAGTGGTTGTAAGGTGGTTGTTCGCTGACGACTAGTGACCAACGACTAACGACCGAAGTTAAGCTGCTGACTGGTTCTCCGTTGAACGCGGAGCGAACGGGCGGCTTGAGGAGAAGCAAACGATGAGGTTGACCGATCCGGTCGCAGACATGCTGGCGCGCATCCGTAACGCGATCCGCGCACGGCACCAGAAAGTGGATATACCAGCTTCCAAGCTGAAGACAGAGATTGCCCGCATCCTGAAAGAAGAGGGCTATATCGCGAACTTCAAGCCGGCGGAAGAAGAGGGCCACAAAGTCCTGCGTGTCTACTTGAAGTACGGCAACAACAACGAGGCGGTGATCACGAACCTGGCGCGAGTTTCGCGCCCAGGTTGCCGCGTCTATGTGCGCCGCACTGAAATTCCGCGCGTTCTCGGCGGGATGGGGATCAACATCCTGACTACGCCCAAGGGCGTGATGACCGGACGCCAGGCGCGCCGGCAGGGCCTGGGCGGCGAATTGCTGTGCGAGATTTGGTAGAAAGGCGCCATCAGCCGTTGGTCGTCAGCCATCAGTAAGGCGACGACCGATTGAACTGAGGCCTGATGGCTGAAGGCTGAGAGCTGATATGTCACGTATTGGAAAAAAACCGATTGCGATCCCGAAGGGCGTGACGGTCAAGATCGAAGGCAACACGGTGATGGTTCAGGGCCCGAAGGGCAAGCTGGACACATCTCTTCCGTCCGGCATCAAGATGGAGCAGAAGGACGGCAACCTGGTCGCGATCCGCCCTGACGATGCGCACGCCGCTGTCCATGGACTGGCGCGCGCGCTGGTCAATAACGCCGTCGAAGGCGTGACCAAGGGCTGGACGCGTGAACTGGATATCGTCGGCATCGGCTATCGCGCCGAGATGAAGGGCAAAGGGATCGTCATATTCAGCCTCGGCTACTCGCATCCGATCGAATATCCTTTGCCCGCAGGCGTCGATTGCGCGGTAGATGCAAAGCTGACTCACCTGACGTTGAACGGAATCGACCGGCAGAAAGTCGGCCAGGTGGCGGCGGAAATGCGCTCGCTGCGTCCGCCCGATCCGTACAAGAACAAGGGCGTGCGCTACATGGGCGAGCGGTTGAAGAAGAAGGTTGGCAAGACGGGAGCGAAATGATCGCGTTTGGCGGGCCCTTCGGCAACTTCGCAAGCTTAGTTGCTCAGGGCAGGCTAGAAACGAGCCCGCCGCGATCATCCCGAGCGAAGTGAGAGATCTGAGGTCTGAACATGCTGAGAATTGCTTCGAAAAACCAGACACGGCAGCGGGTGCACGATCGCATTCGCAAGAAGGTAATCGGTACGCCGGAGCGTCCGCGGTTGAATGTGTACCGGTCGCTGAACCACATTTATGTTCAGCTCATCGATGACCTGAAAGGGGTCACGCTGGCGGCGGCTTCGACGGCTGACGACCGCAAAGGCGCGCGCGTCACCGGAGGCAACGTGGCCTCGGCGAAAGCGGTCGGCAAGAAAATTGCCGAACTTGCCAAGCAGAAGGGTTTCGACAAGGTGGTATTTGATCGCGGCGGCTACATCTATCACGGGCGCGTGAAAGCCGTGGCCGATGCGGCGCGCGAAGCAGGATTGCAATTTTAGTCATTGGTCACTGGTCGTTAGTCGTTCGCGTAATACTTGCGAGCGCCCAACGAAGACCGATCGACGACAAAAACGAGAAATGAGCTTTCAGAATGGCTAGAGTAACGAAAAAACTCGATGCAGGTTCGTTCCAGTTAAAGGACCAGGTGGTCTCGATTAACCGGGTGACGAAAGTGGTCAAAGGCGGCAAGAACATGTCGTTCGCGGCGCTGGTGGTGATCGGCGATCCTTCGGCGGCGGTGGTCGGTTTCGGATCGGGCAAGGCGAAAGAAGTTCCCCAAGCCATCCGCAAAGGGATCGAATCGGCGAAGAAGAACCTGATGCGAATCAACTTGACGCAGACCACCGTGCCCCACACCGTGCTTGGACGATTTGGTTCAGGCAAGGTTCTGTTGAAGCCCGCGCCGGAAGGCACGGGTGTGATTGCCGGCGGAGCGGTGCGCGCGGTGATGACTTCGGCCGGCGTTCAGAACGTGCTGACCAAATCGATTGGCACCACCAACCCGCATAACGTCATCAAGGCGACCTTCGACGCACTGAAGAAGCTCAAGAACCGCGAAGACGTTGCGGCGCTGCGCGGTAAGTCGGTGGAGGAACTGTAGCAAAGCTAGTCGTTGGTCGTTAGTGTCTGGCCGTTCGCGCCCCAAGGCTCGGCAGCCTAACGACTGGCGACCGAGGAATGAAATGACAACCAAGACATCGAAAACAGCAAGCGGCACGATTCAGTTGAAGTGGGTGCGGTCGGCGATCTGCACTCCGGTGAAGCACAAAAAGGTAGTCAAGGGACTCGGTTTCACCCGCCTGAATCAGGTGATTGAACGTCCCGACACGGCCGCAATTCGCGGCATGGTAAAGAAGATCCCCCATCTGGTGGAGATCGTTGAGCAATAGTAGAGACGCGGTTTACCGCGTCTCCTGCGTCCACTGAGACAGAGAGACAGTTATGAATTTATCGACAATACGGGCACCCAGGAAGTCGACGGAAAAAAAGAAACGGGTCGGACGCGGCATGGGGTCCGGCATGGGCAAGACTTCGACGCGCGGCCACAAAGGCCAGCGCTCCCGCTCCGGTTCGCGCCTGTTGCGCGGCTTTGAAGGCGGTCAGATGCCTTTGCACCGGCGTCTGCCGAAGCGCGGCTTCAAAAATATTTTTCGCGAGGAATTCTCGGTCGTGAACCTCGACCGGCTGGCCGAACTCGGCGAAACCGAAATCACCCCCGAAGTCCTGAAAAAAGCCGGCGTGGTGAATGGCAAGTCGCCCGTCAAAATCCTTGGCAACGGAGAGCTGAAAACGGCGATTACCGTTCACGCTCACAAGTTTTCCAAGTCGGCGCAGGATAAAATCAGTAAAGCCGGTGGCAAGTTTGAGGTCTTGCAGTAATGCTCGAAAAGCTGTCGAACATCTTTCGGATTCCCGATCTTCGCAAGCGCGTGTTATTCACGCTGGCTCTGCTGGCTGTGTATCGCATCGGCGGCCATATTCCGACGCCGGGAATTAACGGCGACCGGCTGGCGGCGTTCTTCGAACAGAACAAGGGAACGGTGCTCGGCTTTGTCGATCTGTTCAGCGGCGGCAATCTGCGCCGGTTGACGATTTTCGCGCTGGGCATCATGCCCTACATTACGGCGTCGATCATTCTGCAGTTGCTGACCGTGGTCTACGAACCGCTGGCCAAGCTGCAGAAGGAAGGCGAAATGGGCCGCAAGAAAATCACCCAGTGGACGCGGTATCTCACGGTGATTTTGAGCGCGGTTCAGTCTTTCGGCATTGCTATCAGCCTGCAAAAAGCGGGCGACTTCGTCAACACTCCCGGACCCAGCTTCATCCTCATGACCATGCTCACCCTGACCACGGGCAGCGCCTTTATCATGTGGCTGGGCGAGCAAATCACCGAGCGCGGCATCGGTAACGGCATGTCGCTCCTGATTTTTGCCGGTATCGTCGTCGGCTTGCCGCATGGTGTGATCGACCTATACCAGAAAGCCAGCACCGCGGCCTGGGGGCCATTCACTGCTCCCGCGCTGCTGATACTGATTGTGCTGATGATTGCCGTGGTGGCGTTCATCGTCTATGTCGAACGCAGCGAACGCCGGATTCCGGTTCAATACGCAAAGCGCGTCGTGGGACGAAAAGTGATGGGCGGGCAATCCACCCATCTACCGCTGCGCGTGAATGCGGGCGGCGTCATGCCCGTCATCTTCGCATCGTCGATTCTCGCTTTGCCGCAGATGCTGGGTGCGGCCTTCCACAATAATAAGGTGGTCGGCCCCATCCTTGACGCCATGCGTTGGGGTGAGCCGCTCTACACGCTCCTTTATTGTCTGGGCATCGTTTTCTTCGCTTATTTCTATATCTCGATCGTGTTCAATCCGAACGAGGTGGCCGACAACATGCGGAAGTGGGGAGGCTTTATCCCCGGCATACGGCCGGGCAAACGCACCTCAGACTTCATCAACGAGGTTCTTACGCGCATTACCCTCGTCGGGGCGCTTTACCTGATTCTGATTTCTCTGATTCCCGAGTGGATGATCGCCGGCATCAAGCTCAATCACCTTCCCTTGCTCGGACGGTTTTTCGAAAACCTGCCCACCTGGGTGACAAACGGCTTGGGCGTGAATTTCTATTTTGGCGGCACCTCGCTGCTGATCGTCGTCGGAGTTGCCATGGATACGGTCACGCAGATCGAGGCGCAGCTCATTATGCGGCACTACGATGGATTCACCCCGCGCAGCGGACGCCTTCGTGGACGCCGCATCTGGTGAAGCGAGATCGCGGGCAGCAAAAGTTTCAGGGGTTCGGTGGGCGCGGAGCTTGCGGTATTTCCGCGACGGGAAATACGAGTAAAAGGGGCCATTTCGATGGCCGACGAGTCGGCTAACGACGCCGCGCAAAATATCGGACCGGTGATTCTTCTCGGGCCTCCAGGGGCCGGCAAGGGCACACAGTCCAAAAGAATTGTCGACCGTTACGGTATCCCGCAGATATCGACGGGTGATCTTTTACGTGACGACGCCGCCCGTGGCACTGAACTCGGGCTTGCCGCCAAGGCCATCATGGCGCGCGGCGAGTTGGTTCCGGACGACTTGATGTATGGTATCGTCGCCGACCGGCTGCGTGAGGCTGACTGTAAACGCGGATTTGTGCTCGACGGCTTTCCCCGGACAGCCGCCCAGGCTGGCTGGCTAGATGCCTTCCTGGAAAAAGAGGTCTTTGAAAATTCGAAGAAGTGCCCGCCGGTTGTGATCCAGCTGCTGGTGGACTATACTCAATTATTGCTGCGTCTTACCGGGCGGCGCTCGTGTCCTACCTGTGGACGGCTCTATAACATCCACTCTCAATCACCTCGAGTCGACGAGTTGTGTGATGGGGACGGATCGAAACTGGTGATCCGCGACGACGACCGTCCCGAAGTGATTACCGAGAGGCTGGCGGCTTACGAGCGCCAAACCAAGCCGGTGGCGGATTATTACCGGGCACAGCGCAGGCTGGTCGCAGTGAATGCCGACCGGCCTATGGAAGACGTAGCAGCCCAGATTTTCGGCGTGATTGATAGTCACTGCCCCGGCTGCTAGGTCAGAACGGCGAAGTTAGAACTATTTATGAGTTTTGGAGATGACCGGATCATCCGCAAGTCGCCGGAAGAGATCGAGAAAATGCGGCGCAGCGGCAATATGGTCCGCCAGGTTTTGGATCATCTGAAAGGCATTGTCGCCGCCGGCGTCACCACGATGGATCTGGAACGCGCGGCGGCCAAGATGATCGAAGACCTGGGAGCGGCGCCCGCGTTTAAGGGATACTACGGTTATCCGTGCGTGCTGTGCACTTCGATCAATGAAGAGATCGTGCACGGCATCCCGTCGGAGAAGCGGGCGTTGAAAGCGGGAGACATAGTCTCCATCGACTGCGGCGTCGTGTTCGACGGCTATTACGGAGACGCCGCCATCACCGTTCCAGTTGGCGAGTCGGTGACGCCGGAGTTAAAGAAGCTGCTCGAAGTGACCGAGGGCTCGCTCTACAAGGGCATCGAGCAGGTGAAGATCGGCAACACGATCGGCCACGTTGGTTCGGCGATCCAGAAGCACGTCGAAACGAACGGATTCAGCGTGGTGCGCGAGTTTGTCGGGCACGGTATCGGGACGAAGTTGCACGAAGCGCCGCAGATTCCGAACTTTGGCAAGAAGGGCCAGGGCGCGGAGTTGACAGAAGGCATGGTGCTGGCGATCGAGCCGATGGTGAACTCGGGGCGTCCCGAGACAAAAGTTTTGAGCGATAAGTGGACGGCCGTAACGCTTGACGGCAGCTACAGCGCGCATTTTGAACATTGCGTAGCGGTAACGCGCCAAGGACCAATGATTTTGACCCAGTAGTTCTCGGTGCCCGTTTTCTCAGTTCTCAGTGAGAAACGAAGGGTTGAAGCTGAGAACTGAGAACTGGCAACTGAGAACTGATTTCAAGGAGTCGATGAGTAAAGAAGACGCGATTGAGGTGATGGCAACGGTTGTCGAACCGCTGCCCAATGCCATGTTCAAGGTGGAGCTCGAAAACAAACACCAGGTACTGGCACACGTTTCCGGCAAGATGCGGAAGAACTTTATACGAATCCTGCCGGGAGACAAAGTCGCAGTCGAGCTTTCTCCCTACGACCTGAATCGCGGGCGTATCGTGTACCGCTATAAATAGTGTTTCGCAGTTGTTGTCATCCCGAGCGCAGCGAGGCATCTGCAGTTGCGTTCCTGAGAACCGGCAACTGAGAACTGGGAACTGGTTATGAAAGTAAGAGCATCGGTAAAGAAAATTTGCGATAAATGCAAGGTCATCCACCGCAAGGGAGTAGTGCGGGTGATCTGCGAGAACTCGAAACACAAGCAACGTCAGGGTTGAGAGTTTGCCGTCGCCGTTCCCCTTGAACGGGCGACCGAGAACTGGTTTAAGAGAGGGATCATGGCACGTATTGCAGGCGTCGATCTTCCGCGCAATAAGCACGCGAACATCGCGCTCACTTACATTTACGGCATCGGCAACTCGCGCGCGGCGCGCATTCTTGACGCGGCGAAGGTCGATCCGATGAAGAAAGTTTCCGACCTGGGAGAAGACGAGGTCAACCGTATCCGTCAGGTGATCGAAGCCGAAGGCTCGGTCGAAGGCGATCTGCGCAAAGACGTTTCGATGAACATCAAGCGGCTCATCGAAATCGGCTCGTATCGCGGGTTTCGCCATCGCCGGAACCTGCCCGTTCGGGGACAGCGGACGCACACCAATGCACGTACCCGGAAGGGTCCGCGCAAAGGCACGGTCGCGCAGAAGAAGAAGACGGCAAAAGCTTAAAAGAGTTGCCAGTTCTCGCTTCCCTGTTCTCAGTTCTGCAAGAGAATGGGTTGACTGAGAGCTGGGAACCGGGAACTGAGAACTCGAAAATATGGCAAAACCAGCAGCTGCAGGCGGCGCCGCGGCGCCCGATAAAAAAGGCAAGAAGAAGACCTTCAAGAAGAAAGAGCGCAAGCACGTTCCGCATGGACTGGTGCACGTTCAGGCTTCTTTTAACAATACCATCGTGACCATTACGGACATGACGGGCAACGTGCTGTCATGGAAGAGTTCGGGCTCGCTCGGATTCCGCGGTTCGCGCAAAGGGACTCCGTTTGCCGCGCAGCAAGCCGCTTCGAACGCCGCCAGCATGGCCCGCGATCACGGCGTGCGCAGCGTCGACGTTCGAGTAAGCGGTCCGGGATCAGGGCGCGAGTCGGCCGTCCGCGCGCTGGCCTCTGCCGGAATCGAAGTGCGGTCGATTAAAGACACGACGCCGATTCCGCATAACGGTTGCCGTCCGCCGAAACGCAGGAGAGTGTAAGAAAATACCCAGTACTCAGTACCCGGTGAAGTCCCGGGTTTCGGGTTTTACTGGCAACTGAGTACTGGGAACTGATTTTGTCCGGGACGAAGGGTTAGCCAAGGTATTCCAGCCAGCAGGGCTGCCTGGGATCGAAACCTGTAAACCGGTCATCTAACTAAGGAGAACAACTTGGCACGTTATACAGATGCAGTGTGTCGTCTTTGTCGCCGGGAGGGCATCAAGCTCTTCCTCAAAGGCACGAAGTGCTTTAGCGACAAATGTCCCATCGAAAAACGCAACTTCGCTCCTGGACAACACGGGAAAGACAAGAAGACCAAGGTTGTAGGCTATGGTCTGCAATTGCGCGAAAAACAGAAGGCCAAGCGCATCTATTTTACCCAGGAAGGCCAGTTCCGGAATTACTTTGAGAACGCGGTCCGGTCCAAGGGTGTAACCGGCGCAAAGCTGCTCGAGTCGCTCGAACGGCGTCTCGACAATGTTGTCTATCGTCTCGGCTTCGGCATCTCCCGCCGCCAGGCGCGCCAGTTGGTGCGTCACGGTCACGTGCAGGTGAATGGCAAGAAGGTCAATATTCCCTCGTACGAAGTGGCTGTGGGCAACGAGATTCAGATTCGAGAAAGCAGCCGCAAGGTGCCGATTCTCGAAGTCGCGAAGGATTTCGCCAGTCATCAGCCCGCTCCGGCCTGGTTGGAGATCGACCGTGAAAACTTCAAGGGCCGTGTCATCGCCCTGCCGAAACGCGAAGACATCCAGCTGCCGGTCAATGAGCAGCTGATTGTAGAGCTTTATTCGAAGTAGTCGTTCTCAGTTCCCGGTTCTCAGTAGAATCTAGAGAATCGTGGAAACGGGTTTTGCTGAGAACTAAGAACTGGGAACTGATTTTTAGGCCTACTATTCGTGCCAGATCAGCCCGCAGTGGCGCTTGATCCGGAGCCGGGCCGCTTCGGAGAGTCACCGCGGAGCCACATGGCCGAGAGGAGAAACACATGCTTTGGAGAGGTTTTCAAAAACCGAAACGTTTGGCGAGCGATCAAAGTTCGCTTACCGATAAATACGGAATGTTCTGGGCGCAGCCATTTGAGCGCGGCTTCGGCACCACCATCGGTAACGCGCTGCGGCGCGTCATGCTGAGTTCGATCGAAGGCGCTGCGGTGACCGCTGTCAAGATCGAGGGCGTGCTGCATGAGTTCCAGTCCATCCCTGGCGTAGTCGAGGATGCGACCGACATCATCCTCAACATGAAGCAGGTTCCGTTCAAGCTGGCGGGCGATGGTCCGAAGGCGATCTACCTGCGCGCCGATCAACCCGGAGTCGTGACCAGTGGCATAATCGAAGCTGACGGCGATGTCGAAGTGCTCGATAAGGAAATCTACATTGCGACAGTCAGCGAAGGCGGCAAACTCGATATGGAAATGCGCCTGAAGCGCGGCCGCGGTTACATTTCCGCCGACAAGAATTTCGAGGAGGACCTCGGCATCGGATTCATCCCTATCGATTCCGTGCACACGCCGGTGCGCAAGTGCAATTACACCGTCGAAGCCGCCCGTCTCGGCCAGATTACCGATTACGACAAGCTTACGGTGGAAGTCTGGACCAACGGTTCCATCACTCCGGGCGACGCCCTCGGACTCTCCGCGAAGTTGATCAAAGATCACATGAACATCTTCATCAACTTCGAAGAGGAAATCGAAACCGCATCGGCCAGCGAAGAGCGCCGTCCCGAGATCAAGAACGAGAACCTCAACCGGTCGGTCGAGGAACTCGAACTCTCAGTACGCAGCTATAACTGCCTGAAGAACGCAAATATTCAGACCATCGGCGAGCTTGTGCAAAAGACCGAAGCCGAGATGCTGAAGACGAAGAACTTTGGCCGCAAGTCGCTGAACGAAATCAAGGAGATCCTTTCCTCGATGGGCCTGAGCCTGGGCATGAAGATCGACGAGCACGGCAACGCCGTCCCCGGACCGACTTCGAACCAGGTGCTTCCCGCATCAGCCTACGGCGATAACGATCTATAGACCATAGATCATTCAGCCATCGGGTCATTGAGTCGTTGAAGCAATACATGACTCAATGACTCGATGGTTCAATGAATCAATCATTCAATGATTTAATGGAGTAATCCATGCGCCACAAAGTTGCAGGATACAAACTCGGACGGACCACTTCTCATCGCCGCGCCCTGCTGCGCAACATGGTGACTTCGATCATCATGGAAGAACGCATTGAGACCACCGTCATTAAGGCGAAAGCCGTGCGTCCCTCCGTCGAGAAGATGATCACCCTCGGCAAGAAGGGCGACCTGGCCGCGCGGCGGCAAGCGGCGGCCTATCTAATGAGCGGCGAAGCGGTCACCAAGCTTTTCGACAACGTCGCTCCGCGTTTCGGCGATCGCAACGGCGGCTATACGCGCATCGTTCGTACTACGTGGCGAAAAGGCGACGGTGCTGAAAAGGCTTTCATCGAACTGCTCGGCAGCGAGCAGGTGCTCGACGAAAAGCGCCAGAAGCGCGCAGAAATCCGTGCCAAACGTGCCGAAGAGAACCGCAAGGCGATGGAAGAAGCCGAAGCTCAGGCGCAGATCGAGAAAGAAAGCGCCGCTCCCGAGCCCGAGAGCAAAGAATCAAAAGAGTAGTCGCCCGGTAATGAACGGCGAACAACCATTTTCAAACCTGATCGATTTCAGAAAACAAAGGCGTCCCTTTCTGGACGCCCTTTCCATCTAGCGATCACTCTCGAAACTATTGTCCGAGCGGGCCGCTCACCGTGCCGATGAAGCCGGTCTTGTTATCCAGCACCGCCAGCCGAAGTTCCTTGCCCCCGGCTGGAACCTCCATCTCAATCGGCACCATCATCCCTTTACTCAAAATCTGCTGATAGGTTGCGGCGTCGAAGGTCCTGTCCACTTTAACGCTGTGCGCTGCCAGGCTCTTGTCGCCCAGCCCCCACACGCTCGCATAGAGGTTGACATTCATTCTCTTGTTGCCGCCGGCATCCTCCGCTGTCAGCGTGTGCGCATCCACCAGGAACAGCACACGGATTTTTCCTGGCTCCGTAGGCTTGGCCTGCGCCATAAACGAGACTTGCGTCGCGGGCACGTCGATCTGCAATGCGGTGGCCACCTCTTGCTCAAGATTTTCGTCTTTCGTCGGGCCGGGTTCGATCGCAAAGTACCCCTTGCGGTAGCGAAGCTGAATATCTCCCTGGTCCAGTTTCACTTTGATGTTGCGCATCTTGCCATCCCACTTCTTGTTTTCGGGATAATAACCCAGCGTGTAAGATGCTTTTTCGTCCGAAGCCGCAAGCGCAACCCCGTCTTTGATCTCGTTTTCGTTGAAGTAGGCCTTACCACCCGTTTCAGCGGCAACTTCTTCCATCGTCCCTTGAGCAGATTGCAGGCTCGAGACTTGAGCCGAGGCGCGATTGCTGATCGCGGAGTCGTTAAAAGTGGATCCTCCACGGGTCACGGAATTCTCCATCCCGCTGATCAGGCCATGGAGATCCACGGGGTAAAGAGCAACACTGGCGCTCGCCAGTTGCGCTTCTGCCTCGCGAATCTCCGCTCCGTAAAGCGTCCGCTGCTCTTCCGCTTGTGAACCTGCAGCCATCGTCGACACTGACCTCTGGCGGCCTTGACCGGGCAGATCGGCCATGAGTTCTGCATCGCTGACCGCGCGATCTTCCGGAACCAGGTCGAATGGCGGATTCGCGGTCAGCCAGACCACATTCTTGCGTCCCGGCAGCCCTCCCAACATGCGTGCCAGCGACTGCATCGCCGCGAGGGTAATCAAGGTGCGACGTTCGAGGTTATACCCGATCTGGAGATCGCCAAAATCCCGAACCGCTTGGCTGGCAACCCCAACCAGCTCAGCCGCAGCCGCCCCTCCGTGTACGCTTGGGCTGTCCGCGACACCGTGCGATTGTGGCGGCGGTGCTCCCGGCTGCAGAATCGGTTCCTGAGGTTTGAAATTCTTGATTGCTGTCAACAACACTTGTGGATCACTGGTGAACTGCTGCAGTACACGCAAACGATCGGTAAGCGTGAGGACCGCCATGGGCCGGCCGGTTTCTGATTGCTCGAGCACATATTGCAGCATCTGCGAACGTGCATATGCCTGGTTGGTGAACGACGAGTTCGCCGCATCCAGAAGCAGGACGGTCGGAACCCCGGCGGGTATCACATTCTCAGGATGATTCGACAGAATCCCCGGAGGCGCCGGAGTCGCCCCCGTCCGGCTTAGCGTCCCCGGCGGAACGAAAACTGAAATCTTCTGCTTCTTTCCGTTTTCTTCAACCGTAAAATCTTCCGCCTTCAACCCGGTCACCGGCAAGCCGTTCTTGTGAGTCACCACCACATCCACGACCACCAGTCGTGTATTCGCGCGGATAGTAATGTCCGGAATATCCCCCGGCGCTTGCTGCGCCCCTGAAATCGTCGGTCCGACCCCCAGGTTCAGCACCAAAGCGGCAGCCATTAAGGTCCGAAAGGCCAGGTTACTCAACATAAAACCTCCACCAGGCAGGCAACTACAAATCCCTCGGAATGTACCGTGTTCGCCTCTCTTTGGCAAACTCTGTCTGAGTTCTCCACCGGTAATAAGCGGGGTCGTTAACTCATACTCACGGCACAACCGGCTTGTCAGTACTTCCTTCGTGACCTCTCTCGATCCGCACCTGCATTTGCCTGATATCTAACAGCTCCCTACAATGTGAAGATCACTCTGAAAATCTTATGATCCATTTCCCAGTTCCAGAGGCCCTTACATTCGACGATGTATTACTGCTACCGGCGCGTTCCGCGGTCGTACCTGCCAATACCAACTCCCAGACGCACATCACGCGCAACATCGCGCTGAACATCCCCATCATCAGTGCCGCCATGGACACGGTGACCGAATCGCACATGGCCATCGCGCTCGCGCAGCAGGGCGGACTCGGCATCATTCATCGCAACCTCACCATCGATCAACAGGCCAATGAGGTCGACAAAGTGAAACGGTCGGAGAGCGGCATGATTGTCGACCCGGTGACGATGTCGCCCGACGCCAAGGTTTCCGATGCGCTTGAGGTAATGCAGAAATACAAGATTTCGGGTGTGCCTATCACGCTGAAAGACGGAAAGCTGGTAGGCATTCTTACCAATCGCGATCTGCGTTTCGAAACCCGGTTTGATATTCCCATCAGCAAAGTAATGACCCAGAAGAATCTCATCACCGTTCCCGTCGGGACGACGTTAGAGCAAGCCGAAGAGATTCTCCACGAGCACCGCGTCGAAAAGCTGCTCGTTGTCGACGACAAGTACAACCTGAAGGGCCTGATCACGGTCAAAGATATTCAGAAGAAACTGAAATACCCCGGCGCTGCCAAAGATAATCAAGGCCGCCTGCGTGTCAGCGCCGCCATAGGAGCGACCGGCGACTTCCTCGAGCGCGCTCAGGAGCTCGCGAAAGCCAAAGTCGACGTGCTCGCCATCGACAGCGCCCACGGACACTCTGCGCTCGTGCTTGAAGCCGTCAAGAAGGTAAAGGCTAATCTCCCTGACGTCGACTTGATCGCCGGCAATGTCGCGACCTTCGACGGCGCCTGCGATCTGGCGCACGCCGGAGTGGATGGCGTGAAAGTTGGCATCGGCCCCGGTTCCATCTGCACTACCCGCATCGTAACCGGCGTTGGAGTTCCGCAGATCACTGCCATTGCCGAAGCCGCGCGCGCGCTGCGCGATTCGGGCATTCCGTTGATCGCCGACGGCGGCATCAAATATTCGGGCGATATCAGCAAGGCTTTGGCCGCGGGCGCTTCGGCCGTAATGATCGGATCGATGTTCGCTGGCACCGATGAAAGCCCCGGCGAACTCATTCTCTATCAGGGCCGCACCTTCAAGTCGTATCGCGGCATGGGATCGCTCGGCGCCATGGCCGCTGGTTCGAGCGAGCGCTACTTCCAGAACTCCGACGGAGATGCCTCAACCGCCATGCCGGTTATCGGCGAAGATTCGAACCGCCTCGGCAAACTGGTGCCTGAAGGAATCGAAGGCCGCGTCCCCTATCGCGGCTCGGTGGCGATGATCGTCCACCAGATGGTAGGAGGTCTCAGGTCAGGCATGGGTTATTGCGGATGCCAGACCGTCGCCGAGTTGCAGCAGAAAGCCCGCTTCGTTCGCATCAGCGCAGCCGGCCTCCGCGAAAGCCACGTCCACGATGTCATGATCACGCGTGAAGCGCCAAACTACGCGGCGGAGTAGGGAAGAGATCGATTTTGACCCAACCTCGTCCCAATCTCTTGCGCGCCTGGTGGCCTGCCGCTGTCTGGATCCTCATCATCACCTTTGAGTCCACCGATTTTTTCTCTTCGCAGAATACCGGCAGCATGCTTTATGGAGTGCTGACTCATTTCTTCGGCAACATCAACCTCGAAAGCTTTCTCGTCTTCCATCACTATCTGCGCAAGACCGGTCACGTTGTCGGCTACGGCATGTTGGCGCTTCTTCTTTTGCGCGGATGGCGCGCGACGCTTGGCCCTGAACTCCTTCAATTCCGCCGTACCGCCCTGCTGTCCTGGCTCGGAACAGCCTTCGTTGCCTCGATGGACGAATGGCACCAGAGCTACATTCCTTCTCGCACCGGCCGCTGGCAGGATGTGGTGCTCGATAGCACAGCCGGTCTGGTATTCCTTCTCGCAGCCTATTTCTGGTTGCGGCGCTCGCGGAAGACGCCGAAGGCGTCCATTCCCTAGACCTCATCCTTTCGCGGCACGTCCCGGAGAACGGTGCGCAAGCAACGCCATCGCCGAAACTACTGCAATCCCCGCCGATAGATAGAACGGTACCGCCGCTCCGCAGATCTTCCACAGCGCGCCGGTAATTACGCTCGAAAGCAGAATAGTCACGCTGGTTAGAAAGGAATAAATTCCCAGCGCTCGTCCCCGCACGCTTCCCGCCACACTTTCCACCACCAGCGCCTTGAGCACCGGATTGGTCAGCGCATAGAAAAGCCCGTAGAAAGCCATGCTCAGCCAGATCGCCAGCCGTGAAGGTGCCAGCGCAAATACAAAATAGACAATCGCAAAGACGAAATATCCGGAGGCCGCAATCGTTGAGCGCGAGAAGCGGTCGCTCCACTTGCCCGCCGGCCACGACGCCAGCGTAAACGTCACGTTGAACACCAGCCCCAGCAACGGGGCATGCGAAGCCGGAATTCCGATGTTTCCAGCGCGCAAAACCAGAAACATGTCACTCGAATTTCCCAAAGAAAATAAAGTGACCACAACCAGCACGTAATAAAATCCGCGGGGCAGTTTAGGAAGCCAGTCTCGAGTAGACACAGCCACCTCCGCTTGCCCGGCCGAGCCAAGTTCGGCAGCCGCTTGCGACCGCAGTAACACCGCCTGCGCCCCGCCTTCTACAGGCGGGTTGCGTCGCTCCACTTCCCGAATCCCCACCCACGCCACAATTACGCACAGCGCGCCCGGCACCGCCGCCGAAGCAAACACGCCGCGCATCCCAAACCGCCCAATCACCGCCAGTGCAAGCAGCGGACCGGCAATCGCCCCCGCCGAATCCATCGCCTGAATCAGCCCGTACGCCGACCCGAGCGTTGATTTGTCGACCGAGTCGGCCACCATCACGTCGCGAGCCGTCCCCCGCACGCCCTTCGCAAAGCGATCTGAGAATCGGATCCCCAGAACTTGCCACCACGACGAAACTAGCGCCAGGAGCGGCTTCACCGCATTCGCTGCAAAGTATCCCCCCACCACAAGCGGCTTGCGCCGCGAAACCTTATCGGTCATATAGCCCGAGAAAAGCTGCACAAACGAAGCCACACTCTCCGCGAGTCCTTCGATGATTCCCAGTTGCGCCGCTCCCGCGCCGATCGACCCAAGAAATGCCGGTAACACCCAGTACGCCATTTCGCTCGCGGTGTCATTGAGGAGCGAGGTCAGTCCAAACACGTATACATTTCGAGGAGCAGGCCGGGAAAGCGGCGTCGGCGTTTCCATATCCATTGAATGATCCCTATCCGATATTTCGATCGAAGCAAGCGGCTCGAACCGTCTGCGAACGAAAATAGCACGCCCTCGAAAACGGCGTGACCCCTAAGACCAAAACCACCTGAGACTTCAGACCCGAACCTCCAGACTTTAGACCAGCCTCTCCAGATTTCCAGTAGAATGGAGCTAGACATGTCTGACCGCACGTTCACCCTCGACGAAGCCCAGATGCTGCTCCCGATTCTCGAATCGTTACTGAAGCAGGCCATTCACGGCAAGAAGCTGATCGAAGACGTCGACCGCGAGCTTCAGGAAACCGCGCACCGCGTGTTCCTCAACGGAGGTACGCTGCTTAACGTTGTCCACCTCGCGCGCCGCAAGGCCGAACGCGAACGCTCAATTCGCCGCATCAAAGACGCTGTCGCCGAAATCGACGCTACCGGCGTACAGGTGAAAGATCTCGACATCGGACTCCTCGATTTCCCCTGCAAGGTGGAGGGCGAAATCCTCCTCTTATGTTGGAGACTGGGCGAGCCCTCCATCACCCACTGGCACAACGCCACAGAAGGTTTCGCCGGACGCAAGCCCATCGACGAACGCATAGCCAACGCCGGCAAAAAACGTCCGAAGTAGCAAGAGTTCAAAAGTAGCGAAGAAGCCAACTGTCGGAGTCACGCCACCCGACAATTGTGATCTATGCAAGGCATCAAGGCTTAAGGACCGATGCACCTTTCAGCACCTGGAGGGCGCCTTATACGCCGTGACACAACATTACAAAACGCGGGTGCAAGTTCCACATTGCCTCTCGTTCCCTGTATTCGAGGACGTCTGCTCACTCGCCCTGCAGAATTGGCAAGGGTACGACTCCAGCCATGCACTATCGGGAGTCAGGTAACGGGCGGGCATTCTGATAAAATCACCCTTATCTGAGGCGATCACCTATGTTGACTGGGCGCAAAGTGGCGTTGACGCTCGCTTTTACGGTTCTCGTTGCACTGGCTCTTGGCGTCAGCTGCACGGGATTTTTTCAGCCGAACTCTCTTGTGTCCGTTGCGATCCAGCCCCCTAGCCCTAACGTCCTTCTGACCGGGACGTCGACGTTGCAGGCGTGGGGCACTTACCAGGACAACACGCGAAACCAAATCAAGAGCGGCGTGGTGTGGTCCAGCAGCGATCCCACCATCCTTTCGATCGATGAAAACACCGGTCTCGCCACAGGCGTGAGTGTCGGCACGGCCACCGTGACCGCCTCCGCTCAGGGGCTTAGCGGGACCGCCTCTGCGACTGTTTATATCGTCATCTCGAGCCTGACGCTGAACTACAATACGTGGACCTTTACTGGCGCCAATGGCGGAACTAGCAATGGATTTGTCGTGACGGCGAACGGAACCACAGACGTCACGAGCAGCGCGACCTTTACCTCGAGCAATACGAGTTATATCAATTGCGTAAACAACACGGATCCTGTCTACTGCACCGCCGTTGCGGGTACGCCTCCGGGGCAATACACGATCACTGTGAGCTACACTGGATCATCCATCACGTCGACCATTAATGTGACCGCCAGCTAACCGAAGTGGGCACCGAGGCGGTTTTTTCCGGCGCTTCTTTGATAACTCAAAGGGTTTCCGCAGTCGGTCGACGGCGGTGACGGGTTATCTAATTGAAAAATCGGACGACCGTGAACGTCCCTGCACCAGTCATACCCTTTTCATCACCATCCCTCCGCGCTATAGTAAAAGCTCAATCCAGTGAAGTTCTTCCCCAGATATGTGCCTCGCTTGGTCAAGCCTCGCTCGGCCAATCTTTGCCCGGCGACCATCTTATGTTGCTTGGCTGGCACGCTGTTCCTTGCCGGTTGCAATCGCCGCGGCGCCCATCCCGAGGTCGCCTACGTATCCGCCGTGCAGGCCAACCTGCGTGACCACATTGCTGCCGTCTATCAGAAAACCGGAATAGTCAAGAACGGAGAGCGCGTCGAAGTCCTCGACCATGACCGACGCTTCGTCAAAGTGCGCGCGCCAGACGGGTCGACGGGATGGGTTGAGCAACGATTTCTCGCCGCTCAGCAGGTCTTCGATCAAATCCAGAAGCTTACCGCCGACAACCAGGACGATCCAATCCAAGCCGAAGGCACGACGCGCAACGACACAAATCTCCACGTTGAACCAGGACGCGATACCGAACACTTGTACCAGATTTCTTCCGGCGAGAAAGTGTCGATATTGAAGCGGGGCACAGCCGAAAGACCCGGGGTTTTGGCGCCTCCGACCCGCCCCACTTCTGGGGGCAAGGAAGATCAGAAGCCCGTGCCGGTGATCGAAGATTGGTGGCTGGTCCGCGACTCGCACAATCGCGTCGGTTGGGTGCTCGCGCGGATGATCGATCTCGACCTCCCGCTCGACATTGCGCAATACGCCGAGGGCCAGCGCATCGTCGCCTTTTTCGTGCTCGACCAGGTGCAGGATGGAGACAAGAAAGTTCCGCAGTATCTAACCGCCCTCACCGAACCCAAAGACGGATTGCCCTTCGACTTCAACCAGATTCGCGTCTTCACCTGGAACGTGCGCCGTCATCGCTATGAGACGGCCTACCGCGAGCGCTTGAACGGCCTGCTGCCCGTGATCGTTTCAAAGGAAAATTTCGACAAAGAAGGAATGTTGCCCGTGTTCACGATTCGCGTGGAAGACGATAACGGCAACGTCACCGAGCGCAAATACAAGCTCAATACGCCCATCGTCCGCCGAGTACTAGCTCCAGGAGAACAGCCAGAACATACGCCCAGGCGAACCGCCCGCCGAAAGCGCTGAAATCCTCAAGCTTTTCGCGGCGAACTTAGTGTCTCTGCGGTTTGCACCGTTTCACGAATAGAAATCGGCAATGCTACCCACCACATGCCGAATCTCATCTTCCCTCAGTTCCGGAAACATCGGCAGCGCCAACACTTCGCGGGCCGCCTGCTCCGCCACTGGCATGTCTCCCGCCTTCAATCCCACATAACAAAAAACTGGCTGCAGATGCAGCGGCAAAGGATAGTAGATCTCCGACCCGATCTTTCTCTCCGCAAGAAATGCGCGCAACTCGTCCCGTCGCTCGGCTCGAATTACATACTGATGAAACACATGTCTGGCCTTCGGCGTCCGCGCCAGCAAGCGCATCGCCGCATCTCCGGTGGCCCCTCGCGGCAAAGTCAGACCCGACTCGGCAAACAGACGGTCATAACTCGCGGCATGTTGCCGCCGGCGCTCGTTCCACTCCGCAATGTGAGGCAGCTTCACGCGCAGAACCGCTGCCTGAATCGCATCCATCCGTCCGTTCCAGCCAAATTCATGATGGTAATAACGCCGTGGACTCCCGTGATTCCGCAGCTGCCGCGTATGTTCAGCCATCCCCGGACGCGTCGTCGTCACGATTCCCGCATCTCCGTATGCGCTAAGATTCTTGGTGGGATAAAAACTGAATGCTGCCGTAACGCCGAGTGATCCCGCTCCACGTCCATTCCACTCTGCGCCCATCGCCTGCGCGGCATCTTCAACAATCGCCACGCCAAATTCATTGGCGATTGCATCGAACGCGTCCATATCGGCGCACTGCCCATAAAGATGTACGGGAAGAATGGCGCGAATCGCCGGCCCGCCTTTCCGCGTAAGGCGGCCGCGAACCGCGTGGTCGCGAAGTTGCTGCATAACCGCCGCCGCATCCAGATTCAACGTTCCCTGATCGACGTCCGCGAAAATCGGCGTCGCGCCCGCCCGCACAATCGCGCTGGCCGAGGCAAAAAAGCTGAACACTGTGGTAATCACCGAATCTCCTGGCTTCACGCCCGCCGCGATCAGCGCCAGCCAGAGCGCCTCAGTCCCCGATGCGCAGCCGACGGCGTTACCCGCTCCCGTCAGCGTCGCAATCTCGTGCTCCAGCGCCTCGACCTCAGGACCAAGAATGAAGCTCTGCGAATCGCAGACCCGTGCAATCGCCGCCAGCACCTCGTCGCGCAGTCCATCATATTGCCGCCGCAGATCAAGCAGAGGAACGGACTCGGCCGAACGATTCTGCGCCGTAGATTGTGGAGTTTTTCGCGCAGATGAAACTGTGGACTTCACCAGAACAAGATTCTAGCAGTTGAGTCAGCGCACAACATCGATCAAGCTGTTAGCGATCCAAATAGAGGCACTCGAGGCACGCACGCTACCGGCGCAACACAATCTTGGGAAACGGCGGAGCGTCGTCGCGACGCGGACGCTTGTTGTGTTCCTCGTCCGCAGAGCTCGCCAGATATCGCCGCCAGACCTCCAACCCGGCGCGAAGCCGCTCAAGATCCAGTTCCGGGAACGATCCCTCAGCGCCATGCAGATTATGCGTAGCGCGCGCCAGCACCGACCGCGCTCCCGCGAGATTGCCATTGGAGGCATGGTGAAATGCAACTGCCAGCTGAATCATTCCCTGGAGATGCCGTCGCAACCCTCGACCGCGCGCTAGGGGACGCCAGACGTCCTCCAGAACCTCGTGAGCGTCAAAAAAATGCCCGCGATTGAACAGATCGAGACCTCTTTCAAACTCAGCGTGCTTCGTCTCCAGACTCATCGTCGGCCCCAGAACAGCCACGTTACACCCATCACCAATCTACATGTTTCCATAGATTATTCGACAAGACACATCCCAAAAACTGTAGAGTATCGTTTTTACAAATATATCCTATTGAAATATATGACACTTAATCGATTCTGTTTTGGAATACAGATTGCATTTAGGCACCGGTTATCTTGGACAACAATTTCTCGGGGGGGTGCGGCCAGTCTAAGGCCTTCCCTTGAGCAACTGATTCAAGACCCGATTCACCGCATTTAGATTTCCAGATCTGACAGGAGAGATCGCAATGGAATCTGCATTCCGCAACACCTGGACTTACATTCTGCTGGCATTCATGCTTCTAGCTCTTTGCGCTGGAGCATTCGCGCAAGGCGGCGTTGGTCAATTAACCGGACAGGTGACAGACACTACCGGCGCGGTTGTGTCGGGCATTCAGGTGAAGCTGATCAACAGCGCGACGGGTGAGACGCGCACCGCCGTGACCACGGCAGCCGGAACTTACAATTTCCCAGCCCTACCGATCGTAGGAACCTACACCCTGGAAGTGGCTGCCAAGGGGTTCAAAACGGTCAAGGTGCAGAATATCGTCGCAACGGTGGGTCAGATCACGACGCGCGACGTGAAGTTGGAAATCGGCACGGCGACCGAGGAAGTTACGGTCGAAGCAGGCGCGCAACTGGTGCAGACCCAGGATTCCGCGCTTTCGCAGGACATCGACCGTCGCGTCTGGCAAGACATGCCGCTGGAAGACCGGAGCCAGAATGAGTTCATCGGATTGGTGGCCGGAGCGGAACCGGCGGCTAACGCCATGCTGGGTACAGACCGCGGCGCGGCCGTCAACGGCACTCGCAGCGGCACTGGCAATTACATGGTGGACGGTTTTGATAACAACGACCAGGGCTTGGGAGGCGCCGGATCAATCGGGACGGGTCCGGGTGGGGCCAACACCACCATTTCACCCGATGCCATCCAGGAGTACCGCGTGATCGATAACGTGCCACCCGCGGAATACGGCAAGGCCGGCGGTTTCGTCACCGACACCGTACTTAAGAGCGGAACCAACCAGTGGCATGGCTCACTGTTCGAGTACAACCGCATTCAGGCCTTGGCGGCCAACAGCTTTTTCTCAAACTACTCGGGTGAGCAAGACCATCTCATCCGCAATCAGTTCGGCGGCTCGATTGGCGGGCCGATTATCAAGGACAAGACCTTCTTCTTCTTCACGACAGAAGCTCAGCGATTGCGCATCAGCAGTCCGCTAAGCGTCAACACCACCACCACCGATTTCCTGAACTTTATAAATACCGGCGGGTTCGCGAACTTCATGGAGAGCGGAACTCCAGGCACCAGTTCAACCACAGGAGGAATTTGTTACGCCTTCACCGGTGCTACCTGCCCAGGTGCTTTTAGCACTTCCGCTCCTTATACTCCTGCCGGTGCGACATCGCCCGGAAATACGACACTCGGTACCGTCTATAACAGCATGTATGCGCAGCAGCCTATTCCCCTTTGCACTGTGGGAGCAGCGAATTGTGTGCTCCCTGCAGCGACGGCGAACTGCCCGTTGTCCAACTGCGCCGGGGGTTTATGGACCGGGGGTTACCTGGGCCCACAACTACAATACGAGGACGCATCCGGCAATCCGGTGTATCCGTACGCTACGGTTGGAGTATCGCAGCCGACAGTTCTGAACCAGATACGATACACCGCGAAAGTCGACCATAAACTCACCTCCAATGACCAGCTAAGTGCCGACTACCTGTACGACAATGCAGACTCCACAACACCTTACGGGGGCAACAATATCGCCGGCCCCACGCTCTACAATCACGGGCGAGCCCAGAATGCCGGCGTAACCTGGACGCATACATTCAGCCCGACCGTCTTGAACCAGGCGCGAATGTCATGGGTGCGGAATACATCAAACTTCCCTGGGGATCCGACTGTAGCCGGGATGCCGAGCACTTTAAGCGCCTTCGATTCGCCGAACTTCGGGTTCGGCAACTCCGCCAGCCTGCCGCAGCTTTTTACCGAGAATGAATTTATCTATAAAGACGACCTATCGGTGACGCACGGCAAGCACAACCTCAAGTTTGGGGCCCAATACAGCCGCACTCGGAACGGCAGCAGCTTCGATGCCTACAAGTACGGCTACAACATCGACAATGACATCGAAGACATTCTCACCGACGATACCTTCACTGAAAACGTGGAACAAGTCCTAACCGGAGGTCCGTACTTCGGTCCAATGTATGGGTCCTTGGCTACTCTTAATCCCACCACTGGTACATTGCCGGTTTATTATCGCGGATTTCGCGCCAACGAAGTGGCCATCTATGCTCAGGACGACTGGCGGGTTCTCCCGCGACTGACCGTCAACTATGGATTGCGATGGGAATATTTCGGGCCTCCACATAACTACCAACCCGGTATAGACGGCAATTTCTATACTGGCGTGCCGTTAACGCAGACGAATCCCGGCGACAACCCGTTCTGGCTACCCGCGACGAACACTTATTATGGATCTTTTTCTACCGGTACCGTGCAGCAAAAGGATCACGATATCTGGAATAAAGACCTGGATGATTACGGCCCGCGCTTCGGCTTTGCGTATGATGCGTTGGGGAACCAGAAATTGGTTGTCCGTGGCGGCTTCGGAATTAGCTATGACCGGATGTTTAACAACATATTCGAAAACCTGCGCTTCAATCCGCCATTTTTTGCCATCGGCGAGTTGGGCCAGTTCTTGACCGGAACGGGTCCCATCCTCCCCAATGAGGTCGCGAATTTGGTGACCAATCCGTTTACCTCGGCAGGCACACAAACGTTCTATCCGCCGGTCAGCGGAGTACCGTTGACCGCATCCCTTCGCGCCATGGACCAGAACCTGCGGGCGGCATACTATGAGCAGGTGCACTTGGGTGTGCAATACCAACTCGGCAAGGACTTCGTCTGGGAGTCGAACTACGTGGGGACGTTCGGCCACAGGCTGATAGGCATCGTCGGCCGGAACAATTACGACGGTCAGTTCAGCCCTGGATTAGACTCCACGCCGATCAACCCCAACTACGGCAATATCAGCTTCCGTACGAACTGCTGCGATTCGAATTACCACGGATTTCAGACCACTTTGCGCAAGCGCTTTTCGAGCGGTCTCCAATTCAACGCCAATTACACCTTCGCGAAAGCGATGGATGACATCAGCGACGCCTTCACCACCAAGAATGCCGGAAGCGCTGCTTATCCAACTGATAGCGAGAATCCTAAATTCGACTATGGTCCGGCAGACTTCAACGTGAAACACCGGATCGTGGCGAGCTTCGTTTACGATCTGCCGTTCGCCAAAGAGAACCGGTGGATCGGTGGGTGGAACGTCTCAGGGATCGTGTCGTGGCAGACTGGCTCCGACTATTCCGTCAGCGATAGCGGTGTAGACAGTAACGAGGACGGCCAATTCAATGACCGCGGGAATTACATCGGTCCCGGAAACATCGGGAACGCCACTAACCGCAGCTTTGAGCCCTGGCGAGGGGCTCTGAATCGGGCCCAGTGGGCGATGCTGAACACTCCGGCACTGCCTTGCCCTGCGGACGTCAATGACGGCTTATGGTGCCAGGGGCCTGCTCTTGGCCAGATGGAACGCAACACGCTGGTTGGCCCGTCGTTCTTCAACACCGATTTCGGAGTGAAAAAGACCTTCAAGATCACAGAAAGAGCCACTCTGAGATTCGACGCCAACTTCTTCAATATCTTCAACCATCCGAACTTCCAAAATCCGGACGGCCTTTTATCTGACGGAACGTTCGGAAAATCGACTGCGACCTTCAACAATCAGCAAACCGGAGGACCGCGCATCACACAGTTAGCGGTGCGGCTCGACTTCTGATCGAAACCGTTCATAACACCAGGCCGACCGAAACAGTCTGTTACGAAACACTTGGCGGCTCTTTTAAGCAATGAGAGAATGCCCTCGCGGAAGCGAGGGCATTTTTTATGGCCTATATCCGGGGTGAGGCGCGGGATCAGACGGCGATGTTTCCCGTGACCTTGGAAGAACTGATCCCATCCGATCACATCTGTCGAGTGATTGAGGCGTTCGTAGGTCGGCTGGACGTGGCCAAGCTCGGCTTTGAGCGTGCGGAGCCAGCCGAGACCGGGCGCCCTGGCTACGATCCACGAGATTTGCTGAAGTTATATTTGTATGGCTACTTGCAGCAGGTGCGGTCGTCGCGGCGACTCGAGGCGGAGTGCCAGCGCAACGTAGAAATGATGTGGCTGCTGGGCCGTTTGCGGCCGGACTACAAGTCGATCGCCGAGTTCCGTCGGATCCATAGCCAGTCGGTAACAGAAGCGGGAGCGGAGTTGGTGCGCTTTGCGCGCTCGGTGGGTCTGGTACGCGGCGAGACGGTGGCGGTAGATGGTTCAAAGTTCCGGGCGGTCAGCAGCGCCAAGAGCGTGCGAGAACGCGATGCGGTGAGGCGCTACCTGGAGCAGATGGATGCCGCCGACGAGCGCGACGAAGTAGTGATCGACGCGAGCGCAGTGCAAGCGGCTCTGGAGAAACTGAAAAATGATCCTGAGCCGGAAGTGCGCTTCATGCGTGGACAGGGTCCGGCCTACAACGTGCAAACGGCGGTGGACGCCGAACACGCGCTGATCGTAGCGCACAAAGTAACCGATACAGCCGGGGATAATAGTCTTCTGCTGCCCATGGCCGAGGCGGCTCAAGTAGCGCTGGGCCATCCGGAATCGCTGCACGTGGTAGCCGACGCAGGTTACTCGAACGGCGAACAGGCTGAAGCGTGTGAAGCCAAGGGCATCGTGCCGCATGTGCCGGTGACGCGCGCGGTCAATAACCAGGGAGACGGCACGCTGTTTGACCGCAGCGAATTCCACTACGACGAACAGACCGACACCTTCTGCTGCCCGGCGAACCAGACCCTGGTCCGCAAACAGCTCTCGCGCAAGGATCGCGCCGTCTACTATGCCACCCAGCCTGAGATCTGCGGTGCTTGTGCCCTGAAGGTGCGATGCACTAACGGTAGGCATCGCCTGGTTTCTAGACATCTGCACGAAGATGCGTTCCGCCGAATGCAGCAAAGAGCAACGCCGGAAATGATGCGGTTACGGCGGTCGACAGTGGAGCATCCGTTCGCTTTCCTGAAGTACCGCATCTTTGGGCATCCGCGCTTCCTACTGCGCGGACTAAAGGGAGCGCAGACCGAAATCAGTCTGGCCGCGATGGTCTACAACCTGAAACGAATGCTGAACCTGATGGGCGGTGCTCGCCTAAAAGCGGCGCTGTCGTCCTAACCACCGCATTCCTTCGTAGCCGAAACCCGGAAAGCGAAAAAGCGATGTCCGGATCTCCCGAACACCGCTTCTTTCATCACTTAGGACCACCAGTTTCGTAACAGACTGGAAAGGTCGGCCTTTTTCTTGCACAGTACAACACTTCTTGATCGCTGTTTCTGGATCCGCTTTTCTTGATCGATGATCGCTTTGCTGCTGCCCTAGCTCGTGCAGTCTTATGTGCTAGACTTTTCCCATCCCCGTATGCAGGTTTTTCGGCGCCTCGTTCTTGTTGTCCTTCTGACGGTCTGTACAGGCGGCGCCACCGCACCCAAATCCGCCAGTGCTCCATCAAGCCGAACCGAGCCCCCCAACATTATTCTCATCACTCTTGACACAACCCGCGCCGATCGCATGGGTTTTATGGGATCGAAACGCGGTCTCACGCCCACCCTTGACGCCCTGGCAAAGCAGAGCGTCGTTTTCACCCGTGCCTATGCGCAGGTTCCGCTGACAACTCCCTCGCACGCCGTTCTACTGACTGGCACCTATCCTCAGTACAATCAGGTCCGCGACCTCGGCGACCCCTTGGGGCCCTATCTGCCCTATCTGCCTGACATCCTCCATCAGCATGGCTATCACACGGCTGCATTTGTCGGCGCCATGGTTCTCGACCCCGCCAGTGCGGCCGCGCCGGGCTTCGATCGCGGATTCGATTTCTACGACGCCAACTTCCACAACTCCAAGCCTGGAGAAGACCGCTATCAAAGCCTTGAGCGCCGCGCCGAAGACGTCGCCAACCGTGGCATGGGCTGGCTCAGTCATCATCGTGAAGGCCCGTTCTTCATCTGGCTGCACTTCTACGACGCCCACGAACCCTACGATCCCCCGGAGCCGTTCAAAACCCAATTTGCATCCCAGCCCTACGACGGCGAGATTGCGTATACCGATTCAGTCCTGGGCGGCGTTTTTGAAGTGCTGCGGCGGCACGGCCTCTTCCTGAACTCCGTCATTGCCGTCGCTGCGGACCATGGGGAGGCCTTTGGCGAGCACGGCGAAAAGTATCATGGCATCTTTCTATATGACGAGACCATCCACGTCCCGCTTCTGCTAAAGCTACCCGGCAACAAATTCGCGGGCGAACGCGTCGACGCCCGCGTCGCCCTCGCCGATGTCGCACCCTCGCTCCTCCAGGCTGTCCACATTCCCGTTCCTTCAGCCGTACAGGGCCAATCGCTATTCCCGCTGATCGAGGCCGCAAAGTCAGCCACAGGAGAAGCCGGCAAGCCTCCCGAGCGCTCCATCTATTCCGAAAGCGACTACACTCATCGCGCCTTCGGTTGGAGCGACCTGCGCTCTTGGCGTACAAAGAAGTATCTTTACGTCCAGGCACCCAAAAAAGAGCTCTACGACGAGTCCTCCGATCCCGGCGCGCTCAAGAATCTGGCGCCATCCGCGACGGCCGTGGTCGATACCCTCGATAGCCAGCTTTCAAGTTTCACGGTGAAAACCAGCAGCGCTGCGGTCAAGCGCGCGCAACTCGATCCCTCCGGGATAGAAAACCTGCGTGCTCTCGGCTATATGGTCTCCGACAACCGCGATTCAACTGACAGCAAGAAAACTCTCGTCGATCCAAAGGATGAGATTGGTTTCGCCAATAAGCTTCACGACTTGTTGGCCGAGATCGAAGCCGATCACTACGAGAAGGCATTTGCGGGTCTGCAAGCGGCAACTCAACAATATCCTTCCGAAGCCGCCACTGCTTACCTTGAATTTGGCAGGGCTTTGAACCACCGTCAGCAATATCAGGAAGCGCTTCCTATCCTGCGCACTGCCGTCGAAAAAATGCCGGATTCTTCTATGGCCCGCTACGAACTGGGGTTGGCGCTGGTCAAAACTGGCCAGTGGGAAACGGCGCTCCCCCAGGTTCAGGCTGCGGTTGAACTTAAGCCCAATTCAGCTCAGTTGCACTTTGACTTGGCCGCCATACATACCCACTTGAAACAGGTTCCCGAGGCCACCAAAGAGTATGAGAAAACTCTGGAACTCGATCCAAATCATTTCGAAGCGAACCTCACCTATGGCCGTCTCCTTCTGCTCGAGGGCCATCCTGACACTGCGCTGCCAAAACTAACCCGCGCCGTCAAAGTGAATCCAGACTCTGCCGAAGCCCACGGTTTCCTGGCGGTCGCCTACCAGCGCCTCGGTCAAATCCAAAACGCCGAGCGCGAGCGAGCCAAAGCCGAGCAGTTGCAATCGCAGCCGCCCGACTAGATTTCCCTCATTATTTTTGTCCGCTCTTGCTCCGCTCCCGCTTGGCGTCCTCTGCACGGCCCGCGTGTTCGTATGCCGTAGCCAGCGCCGCGTGCGCCGGAGCGAACGCGGGGAGGCGTCCGGTCGCGATCTCCAAATGGACGACAGCAGTCTTGAAATCGCCAGTCTTTATCAGACTTGCGCCTATCTCGTAATGCGCCCACGCCGAATCGGGCTGCAGCTCAATCGCCTTGTGTAGATGTTTCACCGCTTCGGCATATTGTCCGTTGCGGGCCAATGCCACTCCTAGCGCGTATTGCGCCAGATAAAGATTTGGATCGGCCGCCACAATGGGAGTGAGCGTGGCAATCGCGCGATCCGGCCGCGGCTGATCACGAGCTGCGGCTTCGATCACCTTGTTTGCGATCGCAATCTTGTCTTTTGGATCCGTTCCTTTCACCGACTCGGCCGATCCCGATGCCTGCTGCAGTCCGACATAGCCGAGCGACGCCAATTTCTGCATCTCTGACGAACTCAACTCCACCGAAGACTTGCCGCCTCCGCTGCTGAAGCGCCGGTCGAAGTTGTCGAGCTGCGCCGCCATCGTATCGAGGGTGGCCTTCGAACTCTGCGCCAGGTTGCGTGTAGCGCCCGGGTCCGCAACCATGTCATAGAGTTCCGCCTTGGGTGCGCGAATATACAGATACTTGCTGGCACGCCATGATTCCAGCTGGCTCCAGCCAAATCCGTGCTGCGGCAGATCGCTCCGCGAATATACAGGCTCGTCCGCTCCGCCTCCGGCCTTCGCAATGCGCAACAGCGATTGCCCCTGCATCTGCGACGGAACTGGAACCTCGGCGATTTCAAGCAGCGTCGGAGCCACGTCCACCAGCCTCACCTTTGCCGATACCCGCGTCCCCGCTTTCGCCGCCGACTGCTCTTGCGGAAGTTTGATGACGAGCGGAACGTGGATCGTCTCATCGTACAGAAAAATGCCGTTGGCCTCTTCTCCGTGCGCACCCATGCTATCGCCGTAGTCGCCGGCGATGATCACAGCCGTATTGCCGTAGATTTTCCGCTCCTGCAGCGCGCTGATTAGTTTGCCGACCGCCGCATCGGCCGCATTGATTCCCGAATTGTATGCAGCGGCAGCCGTGCCCTCGTCACCGATATTCACCCACAGAAAAAACTGGCCTTGCGCGTTGTGTCCAAGCCAAACAATCGCCCGCGCCACCACCTGCGCCGAGGTTCGCTCCGTCACGGGAGCACGGGCATCTCCGGGGATTACCGGCCGAAAGCCCGCATCATAAGTCTGAAAGCCGCGGTCAAAGCCCTGGGCCAGGCCATTCCAGGGGTCGAGATCGATCGAGCCGACAAACGCCGCCGTCCGATAAGACTGCTCTTTCAGCAGATCGGGAAGATAGACCAGCGACGAGGGCAGCGTCCCGCCAATTGCCGTCATTGCGGTGCCCTGCGGGTAGACGCCCGAAAGAATGCTGGCGTGCGACACAACGCTGACCGGCGCCTGCGCGTAGGCGTGTTCGAAAACGATGCTTTCGCCCGCCAGACGGTCAAGATTCGGAGTAAGTCTTCCCTTGGCGCCAAGGAAGCCCATGTGGTCGGTGCGGGCGGAGTCAAGGGTTATGAGCACCAGGTTCGGTTTTGACGCGGCGGAGGCGAAAGAAAGACAAAGCAGAATCAGACTGAAGCTGGCAAAGATCTTTCGGATCATGCCAGTAAGTGTAAAGGCTGCGCCGCCATTGATCAAAAGATCAAGACCGGCCATGGGATCGGGTTCCCGGCAGCAGGTTCCGCGCCCTCACCGCAATTTGCCGTTAACCCCAGCTCTTGACGTCCCGACAACCTCGCGTACAATTGTTGTACCTGCTACTCGGGATCTCCTCCAGTGGTGATGCTCGACCACCACCCATCGTGAGCCGGGAAGGCTTCGATGCCGCCTCCGTGAAGCTGGACCTGATATTTGCAGACACATTGAAGTGACCCTATCCTCTAGAAAACGCCTTAGTTTGTTATGCCTGCTGCTCTCAGGTGCCCTCGCGTTGGCCCTGCTGCCCTCATGCACTCGCGCGCGCGCCGGAGCGACCGCGTCCAGAAAGATGATCGTCCTCGGCATCGACGGCCTCGATCCCGACCTGCTCACGAAATTTATGGCCGAAGGCAAAATGCCCAACTTCGCCCGCCTTGCCTCAGAAGGATCTTTCCGGCGTTTGACCACCGCCATCCCGCCGCAAAGTCCGGTGGCGTGGTCGAATGTAATCACTGGCATGAACGCCGGCGGGCATGGAATCTTCGATTTCATTCAGCGCGATCCCAAAACGTTTCAGCTTTATTTTTCGACCTCGCGCGTCGAAGGCCCTAAGCACAGCTTCCATCTCGGAAGTTGGGTGATTCCCATGGGCAATGGCAGCGCCGAACAGTTGCGCCACGGTGCGGCCTTCTGGGAGATTCTTGACCAGCACGATGTGCCCAATTTCGTCTACCGCATGCCGGCGAATTTCCCTCCTGTCCCAGCGAAAGGGAAGACGCTCTCCGGCATGGGCACTCCCGATCTGCGCGGCGGCTATGGCACATTCACTTTCTATACCGACGATCCGACCGCGGCTGTGGGAGCGGTGGAGGGCGGAGAAGTTGTCCAGGTCGAAGTAAAGAATAACCGCGTCGCCAGCGATCTGATCGGGCCCGACAACAGCTTTCGCCGCGACTCGCCGCCCTCAACCCAGCCCTTCACCGTAGACGTTGATCCGCTTGAATCCGTCGCTCGCGTCGACGTGCAGGATCAGCAGTTCGTTCTCAAGGAAGGCGAATGGAGCGGTTGGATTCACGTCGAATTCCAGCTCATGCCCTTGATCGGCGACGTCAAGGGCATCTGCCGCTTCTACCTCAAGCAGGCGCATCCACGCTTCCAACTTTACGTTTCGCCTATGAACATTGATCCTGAAGACCCGGCTCTGCCCATCTCGACGCCGGCGAGTTACTCCAACGAACTGGCGAAAGAGATCGGAGAATTCCATACCCAGGGCATTGCCGAAGACACCAAGGCGCTCAACGACGGCGTGCTCGACGACAAGGAATTTCTCGAGCAATCACACACCGTACTCGCCGAACATCGGCGTGCCTTTGACGTCGAGTTCCCCAAATTCCACAAAGGACTGTTCTTCTTTTATTTCTCTAGCCTCGATCTCAACGCCCACATGATGTGGCGTCTGACCGATCCTCAAAGTCCAAGCTACAATGCGGAACTTGCCGCCCAATACGGCTCATCGCTGGAGGAATTTTACGAGCAGATCGACCAGGTGCTGGGCGAGGTGTTGCCGAAGCTCGACGCCAATACGACGCTACTCGTGCTTTCAGACCACGGATTCGCTCCCTACCGGCATTCTTTCAACTTGAACACATGGCTGCTGAATAACGGTTACATCACGCGGAAGGCGGGCGCGAGCACAGATTCAACCGAGCCGTTCGCCGACGTCGATTGGAGCCACACACGCGCCTACGGCATCGGTTTGAACGGGCTCTACGTAAATATGCGCGGACGCGAGCGTGGGGGGATCGTCGAGCCGGGTGCAGAGACGGATGCGTTACTCAACGAACTTCGCCAGAAGCTTTTGCAGGTGCGCGATCCGAAGGATGGCACGCAGGTGATTACGCGCATCGATCTGGCCAGCGAGGCCTACCAGGGCCCTTACGCGCACTCGGGTCCGGATGCGATCATGGGCTACAACCGCGGATATCGCGCGGGATGGACGACGATTCTCGGCGCGTTTCCGCCCGATGTGCTCGAAGACAACACGAGCGCCTGGAGCGGCGACCACTGCATGGACTTCACAAAAGTGCCTGGCGTTCTCCTCAGTAATCGCAAGATTGAAGCTGAGGCTCCGGCGCTGACCGATATCGCACCCACGATTCTGGCGGAGTTTGGAATCGCCAAGACGCCAGAAATGAAAGGGCATTCGGTATTTCAGCCGCAGTAGCCGTGCGCAGCGGAGAGCACGTCAATTCTTCCGCTTCGCTCACTGAATAAACGGGAGAGACTATGTTTGGTTCACATAAGGTGAAAATCGAAGGCGAACTCTATGAGCGGGTCAAACAATGTTCCGATGCCGCCGGATATGAATCGATCGATGAATTCGTGATCCATATGCTCGAAAAAGAAACCAAGAAAATTCTGCCGGACGAAAGCAGTGCTTCGAAAGAAGAGATCCAGAAACGTCTCCGCGGATTGGGATACATCGAGTAACTTGATCGCGCCCTCAAATTCGATGTCCATTGCCGGCCTAGCCATGGGGGCTGCGGCCTTTTTGTCAGCCGCCGTGACCAGTCCGCTGGCAATCGTTATCTTCGTTTCGCTGGCCGTTGGGTTGGTGATGGTCGTGCTGTTTGGCTACACCTCAGACCAAAAGGCAATCGGCATCGCGAAAGACCAGCTCAAGGCTCATCTCCTGGCAGTGCGGCTGTATCGCGATCAGATTCCGGTGGTGATGGGGTCTTACGGCAAGATTCTCCGCGGCACGGGACGCTACTTGAAACTCGCGTTCAAGCCTCTGCTCTACGTCATCATTCCGATCACTCTGCTGATGATTCAGCTCGATCGCTATCTTGGACAAACGCCGCTTCCCCCGCATGCGTCGTTTCTATTGACTGCTCACCTCGCTGGCGGGTCGTCGACGAACGTGCAGGCTGCGGGGGAGTCGATCGAAAATGACACGCTGAATGGCGTTACGCTTGACCTTCCGCCTGGAATCACGATGACAGCGCCTCCCGTACATATCCCCGCCGATAATGAGATCGTCTGGCGCTTGGCCGGCGCGCAAGAAGGAAAATACGCACTCAAGATCGCCGCCGCCGGACAAAGCGTCGAGAAAGCGGTCTGCATCGGGAACGGGCTACCCAGAATTTCGACGGTGCGATTACGCGGACAGTTCTGGAATCGTATATTGTCGTCGGCCGAGCCGGCGCTGCCGCAGAGTAGTCCGATCGAATCCATTTCGATCAATTACCCGGATCGCAACATTGACATCGCGGGCTACGGCATCAATTGGATCTGGCTGTTCTTCATCCTGTCGATGGTGGCGGGATTTGTCTTCAAGGAACTTTTGGGGATCAAGATATGAAAAGATCATGTGGCGTGGACACTCCTGCCCGCGTGCTTGCGTCGCCTGCCAATTCTCAGGACAAGAACGTGCATCGGGCTGTACCTCGTTATGTCGATCCTTCCGCTGGTAGCGCCCGCGCCATGCGGTTTGTGCTCATCGCCCTCGTTCTCACGCCCGCGCTCGCTCACGCCTATGCCGGTCCCGGCGCAGGATTTGCCGTGCTGTCGTCGTTCTGGGCAATATTTGTCGCATTTCTATATTCCTTTTACGCGCTTATGACGTGGCCCTTCCGTCAATTGTTTCGCTTTCTGCGCCGCCGGAATGCTTATGGCAAAGCGACCTTCGAGCGCGCCGTGATTCTTGGTTTTGACGGCATGGATCCCGATCTGGCCGATCGATTCATGAATGAAGGCCGTTTGCCGAATCTGTCCAAACTGCGCGACAAGGGAACTTTCAGCAAGCTGCGCACGACGTTCCCCGCAATTTCTCCCGTCGCGTGGTCGACGTTCATGACTGGAGTGAATCCGGGCAAGCACAACATCTACGACTTTTTGGCGCGCGATACGAATAGCTATCTTCCGTTCCTTTCGTCGGCTGAGATCAAGGGCCCGAAGCGGCATCTCAAGATCGGCAAGTATTCGATTCCTTTTGGCAAAACGGAAATCAAGGGCATGCGCAAAGGCACGCCGTTCTGGCACTGGCTGGGCAATGCCGGAATTTTCAGTTCGGTGATTCGCGTGCCCGTAACTTTTCCGCCCGAAAAATTTCAGGGCGTGCTGCTCTCGGGAATGTGCGTGCCTGACCTGAAGGGCAGCCAGGGCACGTTCTGCCTATGCACGACCCGCATGTCGAGCGACAAGTTTCGCGAAGGTGGCGTGCGCGTGCCCATCGAGCGCAACAATGGAGTTTGCCGCTCGTATGTTCCGGGACCCGACAATCCGTTGAAAGAGAATGCCGGCGAAGTGCGCATGGACTACGAAATCAAGCCGGACGCGGCCGCCAAGAAGGCGCATTTTATTGTGGGCTCTGAAAAATTCACGTTGCAGGTTGGAGAATACTCCGAGTGGATCACGGCCGAGTTCAAAGCTGGTATGGGTTTCACGGCCCACGGCATCTGCCGCTTCTATCTCAAAGAGGTTTCGCCGGAGGTTGAGGTCTACGTCACGCCGGTGAATATCGACCCCGGACATCCCGACCTGCCGATTTCGCACCCGGTGACTTACTCGATTTACCTTGCCAAACTCTTTGGTCCGTACGCGACGCTCGGCCTCGCCGAAGATACGTGGGCGCTCAACGAACACGTGCTTGATGATGACGCGTTCCTGGCGCAGGCCTATGGCAATCACGAAGATCGCGAACGTATGCTGTTCGACGCGCTCGACAAGACGAAGCAGGGATTGTGCACGTGCGTCTTCGATACGACCGACCGCATCCAGCATATGTTCTGGCGCTATCTGGACGAAGATCATCCGGCAGCGCGCGACGTGCCGCACAGCCAGCATCCGCAGGTCATTCAGGATTTGTATGAGCGCATGGATCGCCTGATCGGACGGGTCATGGAAAAGATTGACGATGACACGCTGCTGATGGTGATCTCCGATCATGGATTCAAGTCGTTCGCACGCTGTATGAATCTGAATGCGTGGCTGCATCAGAACGGATATCTCGCGCTGAAAGACAGCAAGACCGAGAGCGGCGACTGGTTCGAAGATGTCGATTGGTCGCGCACACGCGCCTACACGATGGGTCTCAACGGGCTTTATCTGAATATCAAAGGCCGAGAGAAGCAGGGGATCGTTGATCCGTCGGAGGTCGACGCGCTGAAAGATGAGCTGCGCGAGAAGCTCGATCAGTTGGTCGATCCCGCCTCGGGCACGGTTGGCGTAACGGGAGTGTTCGTGACCGATGAGTTTTATCGCGGACCGTATTCGGAGAATGCTCCCGATCTGCTGGTTGGCTACGGAGCGGGCTATCGCGCCTCGTGGGATTCGGTGATGGGAAAAGTTACCAGCCAGATTTTCGAAGACAACACCAAGGCCTGGAGCGGCGATCACTGCATTGACCCGCGCCTCGTTCCCGGCGTTTTATTTTCGAGCCACAAGTTTATAGAAGAAAAACCGGCTATCGTCGATGTGGCGCCCACGATCCTGAAGCTATTCGGCTTGACTCCACCGGGACATTTTGATGGCAAGGCGTGGAATCTGGCGGCGAAGGCTGCCGTGAATCAGGTTTGAAGTAAGCAGATTTTCGGCCGGACAGAGATGACGATTCCGTCGCTTTGGGTCACTCGGGCGGTGCTTGGATTGCTCGGGCGCGGGCGCCCAGCCACACGACGCAGGCCAACATTCCGCACCAGCCCACGAAGCGGATGACGGCGGCGATGCGCGTGTCGTACTCGAGAACTCCCAAGCTCGTGAAGATCGTGTTCCAGTCGTGCCTGGCGAATTCAGTATCTCCCGTCGTCACCAGTGGCAACACCATGGCGCGGGCGTCAGCCATGTAAGTTGCGGTGTAGAGCCAGTTCTCGAAAAAGAAAAACAGGCAGAAGACAAAACCTGCCACCTGGCGCTCGCGGAAGAAATAAATCGCGAGCATCAGGGGCACCGCCCACTGCAGAATCGTTCCTCCCCAAATCCCGAGTGTCGGACCGAACCAGCCGAACAGCGGGTGTCCGCCTTCGTGCACGACGAGATTCGCGGAATCTATAAACAGGAAGCCGCCACGCATGCGGAACGCATAAACCAGAAACCAGACGTAGAAGACCAACCATGCGAGAATCGCCGCCCGCGAAATAGGCTTCCAGTCTTGGCGGGCGCCCGACCATTCGATAATTGCGTCCAGATACCGGCGCATAACGGCAATTGTAGGCAGTCAGCGCCGAGGCGGCGAGGTTACGGCGGTGTGCAACAGGCGCGGTCCCATAGCCCGAGGCCAACCGTCGAACCTTATTTCCCGAACATAGGATAGTGGCTTGCGGCGCCCATGAGAAACAGCAGCGGGAACGAGAGCACAAAGTTGGCGCGTGACGTGACGAACGCTTGCCGCGCCAGATACTTTGCTTTATCTGGAATTGCCGTGCCGTTCGCGGCGTTATCGGCCGTCCAGCGGATGATCTTCTTCTGCCCGCGCCAGATCGCTCCCCAGACATTCAGCATCATCACCCAGCCCATGCCGCCGCCAACGCCGATGGCCAGCAGTCGATTGCTCTCCCATCCATGATCGTTGAGGTGCAAAAACAGCCACGATGCCGCCAACACGATCACGGTGTAAATCACGGCGAGCACCGGCCCTTTATCGAGAGTCCCCTTGCCCGGAATGGTGCAGGCGTACATCAGCGCCCAGGCGACGGTCCAGATCAGAAAGAAGCTTCCCATCGGGCCGCCGGAACTTGCGCCGCCGTTTCTCGCGTCAGAGGCGACAATGTTGCCCCAATAAGCCAATCCCGCTAGCACGGTAAGCACCGCCGACCAACGAAACCACCATAGCGCTCGCGACATCAAACCGGGCAGAACTTTACCTTTGGTTGGAGGATCCAGTTCTTTCATGAACGGAACGTTAACCAGGTTAAAGAAATACAACAGGCCCAGCCAGGTTACTCCGCCGATGAAATGAAGCCAGCGAAACAGCATCAGGAGATTGGTGTTGAAGTCGGTAGGGAAGCTGATGTCGGTCAAGTTCGCACTCCTTCTCACGTGATTGTGACCGGAAGTGACGATTGTAGACGGCTGGCACGGCAAATGTACAACCGCATAGGAAAGATGTCGGCGATGGTTTGCAGGTGGTCATCGGATATGTCACGAAGTCGACCGCCCTATCCTGCCATGCTCGGGCTATAATTTGTTCTTCGGAAGTCATGGCCAGTTCACGCTACGCGTTAGTCACCTACGTACGAAACCCGATTGGCGAGTTCGTGGAACAACTGCGCCGGGAACTGCACCCGGCAACGCCCCACATGCCGGCCCATATGACGATTTTGCCTCCGCGGGAACTGCTGGGGACGGAAGCGGCTGCGCTTGAGTTTCTCGAAGAGGCTTGCAGCCATGTGATCCCCTTCAGCGTCGAATTGGGAGACGTGGAGACATTTCTGCCAACCACTCCCACGGTGTTCATCCAGGTCAGGCATGCGGCGTATCGTATGCGGGAGCTGCACGATCAACTGTGCGGCAAGGGGCTGCAATGCGACGAGAGTTGGCCCTATATTCCGCATCTCACAATCTTAAAAACCGAACAGAATGAGCAGGCGCGCGCGGCATGCGTGGTGGCGCGCGAGCGGTGGGCGCAGTTTCTCGGAGCGCGCCAGGTGAATGTCGAAGAGCTGATGTTCGTGCGTCAGAACGATGGCAGCTGGCACGACGTAGCGTCGGTGCCGTTGGGACGCGGCCAATTATCGTCGAAGCCATAGTCGGGGCGAATCGGTGGCCTGAAAGTCATAGCCCAAAAGAATTTGTACTTGCGATAGTCCGTGGCCGGCTGCGGTTCTCGAACCTTCCGGTGGTATCTGCAATACCCCCTCAAAACCCTTAATTAGCGGCCATTTCCGCTGTTCCGCGGTACATGTACTTTCCACCCGTTGCCAAGTCCAATCAGCGGATTACCATGGATTTAACGGGCGGCAATCAAGCGCCGGATCCCAGGCTGCGGGTTCGATCGCGAATTCGATCAAGAAGAGAGAATATGCAAATTGGGGTTTATGGATCCGGCTACCTCGCTACAGTCATCTCCGCCTGCCTCGCCGATTTCGGCACACCGGTCTGCTGCTGTCACGCTGACGGCACACGGGTCATGGAAGTCGCGAAGGGAAATATTCCATTCTTTGAAAAAAATCTTCAGGAAGTGATTCGGCGCAACGTGCGGTCGGGACGGCTGGTGTATTCGGCCAACCCAGAGGAACTGGCGCACAAGGCGCAGGTGATTTTTCTGGCGGAAGATTCTCCGCAGGGGCTGGAGGAGTTGGCGATCCGGCTGTCGAGCGCGGCGGGCCGTTTCCAGGTGTTATCGATCGTCACGCCGGTGCGCGTGGGTTCGACGACGAAAATCGAAAAAGCGATGAGAGACAAGGGCCTGAAGAGCCTGCTGGTCTGCCAGCCGATGTTCTTTACAAACGGTTGCGCGGTGGAAGACTTTAACTGGCCCGACCGGATCATTCTGGGCACGAGCTCGAGCGAAGCGGTCTCTTCCCTGAAACAGATCTTTCATCCGCTGGTGATGCGTGGAGTTCCGGTGCTGGTGACGAACTACGAAACGGCGGAACTGGCCCGCGAAGCAACCACGGCGTTCGTCGCAACGAAGATTTCGTTCATCAATGAAATTGCCAGCTTGTGCGAACACGTAAATGCCGATGCTGTGAGCCTGTCGCTCGCCTTGGGACTGGACAAGAAGATTGCGCCGCGTTGCCTGCAGCCGGGCGCGGGTATGGGCGGGATTTTTGCCGAGACGGATATGGACTCGCTGACCGGTCTGGCACGCGAAAACCGCGTTGACCTGAAAGTTCTGAATGCAGCCCGCGAAGTGAATCTGACGCTGGCCGACCGTTTGTTGCAGAAGGTTGCGGTGGCGCTCGACACCGTGCAGAACAAGGATGTCGGCATTCTGGGATTGGCGTTCAAGCCGAATACAAATTCAGTCGCGGGTTCCGCTTCGGTTCAACTCGCGCAGAACCTCCTGGCAGGCGGAGCGCGGGTGCGAGCTTATGATCCCGTGGCCATCCCCGATGCGCGCATGCAGCTAAACGGCACAGTGAAGTATTGTGAATCGGCCTATGGCGTCGCCGAGGGCGTGGATGCGCTCATCGTGGCCACCGGTTGGCCTGAGTTCCGAACACTGGACTTCACGCGAATCCGCCACCTGGTGAAACGGCCGATTATCATCGACACCAAGAATCTGCTCGACTCGTCGCGGCTGCGTGCGATGGGATTCCAGTACATGGGCATAGGCAGACCGTAGCGACAATTTAAAAATCCGGTGGTGTATCAAGCCATCCTTGCGGCGGCAATAGCGTAGCCCCGCGAAATCAGGCCTCGTTTCTTAGAGCTCCGGTTCCGAAATCAACTACTCCTGCGATGCCAGATGCTTTCGCGGCCCCAACAGCGCGCGCCCTGGGAAAACGTTAGGCACGATTTTGCCGTCATCGACCAAAACAGTTCCCGCGACCAACAGATAGTGGACGCCGACGCTTGGCTCCATCGGCTTGGCGAAAGTGGCACGGTCGGTGATGGTGTTTGGATCAAAGACAACGATGTCGGCGTCAGTTCCTTCCTGCAGACGTCCTTTCTGACGCGCGGCAGGAGTGGATCGCTCGAGCATCTCGGCCGGCATAAGAGTCATTTTGCGGAGGGCTTCCATCAGCGTGAGCGTTCCTTTTTCGCGAACGTAGCGAGCCAGCACGCGCGAGTACGTTCCGGTGTTGCGCGGATGGCCTTCGGCGCCATCGCTGGCGATCATGACCAGCGGGTTAGGAATGACTTCGTCGACGATCTCCTGCGTATTGGCAAAGACGAGCACCCAGCGGGTGGTGCTGGAGTTGTGCAACTCTTCGAAACGCTCTTTCGTGAGGTGCTCGCCGGTGTCGGGAAGCACAAGATCGGAGTAGCTGATGCCGAGTTTTTCACGCCACCCGGGATTAAAGAGCGCCGAGTTGATGGCCGTCATGCCCGCGACATAGGGATATGCCTCGGTGGTGACGTCGAGGCCGCGTGCGCGTGCTCCTGCGACCATAGAAAGACATTCCATCGAGTCGCGCAGGCAAGTGCTATTGATGTGGACGATGTGAAGCGACGCGCCGGTAATGGCGGCGGCTCCGATGACTTCGCTGACGGCTTCAATCGCGGAGCCGGGCTCGATGCGGCCGAAGCTGCGCATGTGCGTATAGACGGGCACCTTGCGTGCGGCGGCGAGGCGGAACATGTCGATGACTTCGAGACGAGTCGCTCCAGGAGTGTACTGAATGCCCATGCCGATCGCGAGGCCGCCAGCGTCAAGCTCTTCGTTCAGGCGTTGCTGGATGCGGTCGATTTGGTCGGGTGTGGCGGGCCGATCAGTTGCGGGCCCGCTCTTAGGCAGGATTTCGCCGGCGGGAAGCGGCGCTCCGAAAATGAGGGCGCGCGCGGCCACATGGCTGGCGGAGGTTCCGTAGTGAATCAAAGAGTGACCGTCTTTTTCTTTGAGGAACCGCGCGACGTCGGGAACACCAATTTCCAGTTCGAGCGCGGTGGTTACACCGTCGAGCGCTTTGACCCTCTGGCTGGCTAAATCCTGGCCGTGCTGATGCAGATCGATGAAGCCGGGAGCGACAACAAGGCCGCGGGCCGAGATGACGCGATGCCCGTTGAGCGGCGCGGAGGAGACGGTGACGATCTTGCCGTCGCGTATCCGACGTTACGCACGGCGTCAAGATTGGTTTCCGGATCCATGACGCGTCCGCCTTCGAGTACGAGATCGTATTGCTGCGCGGCGGCGAAAGTTGATAACAGCGGGAGGGAAAACGTGAGCAGAGTGAGGAGAGAAAAAGACAAGATAAGCTTGCGCATGAGGGCTCCGTTGGAAATAGGGATCATATCAGCCCGGGAAGTGCTGTTTGAAATCCGATCGAGGTGACAGCTGGTGCCGAGTGATCTCGGTGCCGTTTGACGCGGGATGATCTCGAGGGGGCGACTTTGGACGCCGCAGTCCCACTGCAGTTGTTATAATCGTTGTCTGCGGTGGGAGTAGCTCAACCGGTAGAGCATCGGACTGTGGCTCCGACGGTTGCGGGTTCAATTCCCGTCTCCCACCCCAATCTTCCCTTCGTCACGCAAACAGGCAATCATCTCCTGCATCATATTCATCAATAAGACGTTGCCCGGTTCAAAGAATAGCGTTTCTTGACTGAAGCGCAGCCCATCTGGGTACAGGTTAAAAGCCAGCTCTTGACGTTGCTGTACTCCCCCGCGCTGCCACGCGCCAACCAAATCAACAATGCTGTTCTGCTGTGCTTGCAGAAGCACATCCATGGATGAATTCTCCGCATCTAGCGCAGCCATCTGGGTTTCCGCGTCCGTCCTCTGCTTTGTGACAGTTTCCTTCAGCATGGCGAAGTCTTCAGAGGACAGTTCATCGTTGACCTTTTGGAGCAGGATTTTTTGGTTCAAAGCCTTGTTGTCTGCGACAACGGTAGAAAGCCGTCTTCGCTCGCTCTTGATGCGCTCCAGCCGATGCGCCCAGTGATTCTTAGCGATCTCCGGCAGACGATTCAAGAACTCTTGGGTGGGAACCATCATTCCCAAAATTCTCAGAAATGCGTTTTCGATTTGATCTCGACTGCCACTCACCCGCGCGGGGCATTCTTTGTTTGGGCACCAGTAACGGGCATACTTCTCTTTGCGGCCTTTCACCCATCCGGCTGTCAGCTTTTTGCCACAGCTGGTGCAGAGCACAAATCCGCGTAGCGGGAAATCTTCGTTAACCTTTTTGCGGACGATAGGAGAAGCAGCTTTACCGTCCAGTGCATCCTGCACCGCGTCAAACAGCTCCTGAGAAATTATCGCTTCATGCAGCCCCTTAACTCTGAGCTGCTTTGAGACTATCCAGCCCGCGTAAAGCTGATTGCGAAGCATTCGTGAAAGTGTCTGCCGGTTGATCAATCTCCCCGCGCGCCGTGTAGTCAGACCTAGCAGCTTGAGCCTACGCAGAATTTCTTCCAATGAATAGCTACGAGTAGCGACCCACTCAAAAGCTTGGCGCACCAGCGCTGCGCGTTTTGTGTCCACCTGCAGCCCTGAACCATCTTCACCGTTCACGTAGCCAACAGGCGCTAGATGCAGAAACCGACCTTCCTGCACACCTGCAGCCATGCGGTAGCAAGTACGCTCTGAAAGATTATCGGAGAAAAACTGGTTTATCGTGCCTAGCATAGTGACACACATATTCCCCGCCGCAGAATCGTCAATCCGTTCATCACAGCTGACAGGGGTGATGCCGAGCTTGTCGAAAGTTGTAAGTGTGCTGCATTGATCTGCAACATTGCGAGCAAGCCTGCTTAGATCAGCGAAGACAACATGGGTGACCTTGCCCCGATGTTTACGGCAGTATGCCAGCATCGCTTGAAACTGCGGTCTGTCGGCTGTGCGCGCGGATTCAGCGTCAACGAACTTTTTCAGGATGGGCAGGCTGTCACGTTTGCAACGATCTTCAACCTTGCGCGTCTGCGTTGGCAGATTATAGGTTTGCGCTTCTTGCGCGGCAGTGGATACGCGAATGTAGAGGACGGCACCGGGCACGCCTAAGAGTATCCAGTGATGTTACGCTGTGGTCAATAGGCCTGCTAAGGCTGCAAAGAAAGCGCTGGAGAAACGTTCAGAATAAGCCGCGCGGGAGATGCTAAGAAAACTTTTCTGCGGGCATCGCTGAGGAAAGCCGGGGGGGGGGTGCCCTCAGGGAGTCTTAGGAAAACTTTGGTCCATGGAGAAATTCTTAGGGAAGCCAAAGGCCTGCCTAGGGCTACCCGGTTTGGCTCAGAAGTGCTGGGGGTTCAGCTAGAGAATTCTCGCCACGCAGATATCCCTTGCCATGTGTTCATCATGGAATTAGTCTTTGCGCTATATTTATTGAGTATTGAATAATATAGTGACATTCTGAAGATCCTATGCTACTCTGCGGTCATGGGAAACCCGGCGGGAGTGCGGCGAGATTTTAAGAAGTTGGAGGAGCGGCGGCTGTTGGGAGCTCGACTGTTGCGGCAAGGAGTACATCTGGCAGAGGGAGCGCGGCAGGTGGGAGTGCATCGGCAGTCGGTGAGTCGATGGGCGGCACAGTTGCAGCGAGGTGGAGTGCGAGCGCTGAAGAAGGGGCACGCTGGGCGCAGAGCCCGCTTACGGCCCGAGGATCTGCGGCGCATCGAGAAGAGACTGAAGCGCGGGCCGGAGGCCTTAGGCTACGAAACCAGCCTGTGGACTTCGTGGCGCGTGGCTGATCTGATCGAGCAGGAATGTGGGGTGAAGTACCACCCCTCGCAGGCCTGGCGGATTTTGCGGCAACTGGGTTGGAGCTGCCAGCGTCCGGTAGGACGGGCGCTGGAACGGGACGAAGAAAAGATCCGGCAGTGGAAACAGCAGCGCTGGCCGGAGATTAAAAAAAAGCCCAAAACGAGCGGCGAACTATCGTCTTCATCGACGAAAGCGGACTAAGCGAGCGCCCACACCGCTGCCGGACCTGGGCGCCACGGGGACAGACGCCAGTGCTGCACTATCACTTCAACTGGAAGATGCTGTCGGCGATGGCGGGAGTGACGTGGTGGAATTTCTACTTCCGCTTGTTTCCGGGGGCGATCCGCAGCCCGCAGATCATCGAGTTTCTGGAGCACCTGCTGCGCCACATTCCCGGCAAGCTGCTGATCGTCTGGGACGGATTGCCGGGCCATCGCAGCCGCGCCACCTGGGAGTTCATCCGTGGGCAGCGCGGGCGCTTGTGGGTGGAGTTTCTTCCCGGCTATGCGCCGGAACTGAATCCGGTCGAGTACCTGTGGTCGCACTGGAAGCAACACGAACTGCCCAACTTCTGTCCGCAGAACTTTGGGCAATTGAGCCAATATGCTCGCCAAGCGCTCCGCCGGATGCGCAAACGGCCTACCTTGGTGATTGCCTTCTGGCGGCAGGCAGAACTGTTTCCGTTGTAACTATATTATGCAATCCTCAATAGGTCAAAACGTGTAATGGCCTGGTTACATCAACTATCCATTCTCTTCTTGCGCTCCGTTGACAAGTGGATCAGAGAAAGTAAACGGCTTCGTCATAATTCTTTGTCACAACTATCACTTTTGCCAGTTGCCCACTTCCAAAGCGATCACGTATATTTTCCCACACGGGATTGGCAAATTGCCGGAACATCCCGTCACGAGATGTTTTGATACTTGAAACTTCGCGGCCCGAGGGGAAGAGAGCATGGCCTTGCGTATCCGCTGTTTGACGCGCTTCTACTTCACAGCAGTAGTTCTTGCTTTCAACCTTGTTCCTCCGGCAATTGCGCAGGAGTGGACAACAATCAATAAGGACTATTCCAGCCAGCGCTACGTCGACTTGGATCAGATTACGCCGCAAAATGTCAGCGGCCTGAAGGAATCCTGCGAATTTCAGCTCAACGAAGCGGCCTGGTTTAGCAGCGGCTTGCTCATGGTGGACCGCACGATCTACGTCGACACGATGCGTGCCACGTATGCCGTCGACGCCACTACCTGCGAACTGCGCTGGCGTACTGTTCTGAAGTTCGGGGTACCCGCGAACATTTCCAATCGAGGTCCCGCCTACCTGGACGGAACGATTTTTCGCGGCACGGTTGATGGTCGCGTAGTAGCTCTCGATGCCAAGACCGGCAACATTCTCTGGGATGAGCAATACGCTGACCCTAAGATCGGAGAGTCGTTTGTCGCGGCCCCTATAGCGTGGAAGGGTAAGGTCTTTATCGGCATCTCGATCAGCGATCTGGGGATTCACGGACGGATGCTGGCCATCGACGCCAAGACGGGCAAGGAAGTTTGGCGCTTTTATACCGTCCCACCGGACAGCGACCACACTGTGGGCACTTGGGGCGGCACGATGAAGAAAGGAGTCGGGGGCGGCGGGTTCTGGACATCCTTTTCGCTCGATCCTGCGACCAACGAATTGTTTATTCCTGTCTATTCCTGTCGCCAACCCAGCACCAGATTTTGATGTTGATATACGGCCTGGCGAAAACCTCTACACCGATTCGGTAGTCTCGCTAAATCCAGACACGGGAAAGCTGAACTGGTATCACCAAATAACAGCGAAAGATGACCATGACTGGGATACGAGTTCGCCGCCGACCCTTTATCGCTCGCGTCGCGGAAAAGACATGGTTGCGGTCGCCGACAAGACCGGATTTGTGACCGGGATCGATCGGAAAACAAAGGCCGTGATCTTCCACACCCCTGGAACGACCATTCTCAACAACGGGCCATTACCGGAGACCCTTACGTTAACCTGTCCCGGTTTAGGCGGCGGGTCGCAATTTAACGGCTCGGCTTATCAGCCCGAAATTGGAGCGCTCTACGTCGGCATGGTCGACTGGTGCTCGTACTACGCAAAACCGAAACCGGCTCCTGCTACCAATCAAGGACCGACCGCAGCGGAAAAAGGAGCTATGAATTACGACTACGGCGGAGCTGTGTTCGTAGCCTTCGAAAGGCAGCCAAAGGGCCAGATCACGGCTTTGGACGGCGAATCCGGGCGCATCCTCTGGAAATACCAGACCGATGCGCAGATGTTGGCAGGACTAGTTCCCACCAAGAGCGGCCTCCTGTTCGCCGGGGATGTCCGTGGAGATCTCTTCGCTTTCGATGCAAAAAGCGGAACCGTGCTGAACCGCATCGATGTCAACGGGGCGCTCAACAATGGGTTGATCAGCTATGCAGTGGACGGGACACAATATGTCGCCGCGGCAGTCGGTGGAACCACGTTAAATCCCGCTGGCGTGGGCGGAGCGCTGAAGGTATCCGTGTATAGTTTGAACGCGCCGAACCCTCCAAAGGTGGTGACGGCAGATCGTCTTCCGCCGCAGTCTACGGGAACTGCGGCGACTAAGGAGAGGTTTTTTTTGATGTGTGGCGCCTGTCACGGGGATCGTGGACAGGGTCGGACGTATCCGTCTCTGCTCAATCATCCGGAGCTGGCAGATCCCGATGCCCTTGGCCAGTTCCTCGCGACTGTCCCTCCGCCCATGCCGCGCCTTTATCCCGGCCCCCTCGACAGGGATGACCTTCGCATGATCGCCGACTATATGCGAGTCATCACGGGTGGACCGACCCCGCAATGGGAGAAGATCTACTCTGTTCTCTCAAGCCCGAGATGTTTGAATTGCCACACGATGACCGATTTCCCGCGACAGACGGATCTTCGCTATGCACACATTTATGGAGTCAAGCGCGGGCCAGACGATAAAGGGGTACCGACCTTGCGTTGTACGTCATGCCACGAAAGCGTAAATAACTCGGTCACCGGCATTCCGGGCGCTCCGGGGTGGCATGCCGCGCCCCTAAGCATGGCTTGGGAGTCGGCACCCAGAGTTGAACTGAGCAGTTCCGCACTCTGTGCCACATTCAAGGACAAAGCGAAAAACGGGAATCGGGATTTGGAGGCGTTGGAGCATCATGTTTCAACCGATCCATTCGTATTGTGGGCCTGGAGTCCGGGCAGCCGCCCGAATGGCAACGGACGTCTGACGCCCCCCATCAGCCACGAGGACTTCGTCCAGACATTTAAGGAATGGGCCGCCGACGGCGCACCATGCCCGACTCAATAGGTCCTGCTTGACCCGTTGAGAGAACGTCAAGTATTGAAACATCGTGATTACACTCAAAACCCCTCAATGAGTGGCCTGTTTTCATCATTTGGCTTTGACTCGCGAGGTTTTGCGCATACAATGTTGGCGCTAATCCGGTCGATCCAGAGTTCGTGAATGCTGCTCTAACAACTCCCAATCGTTATGAAGCTTGTAGTCGCAATGCTAGCTGCGAAGTCAATAGAAGAGATAACGTCGGCCCGCTTTGTGTTTGTCGTGGCGCTTGCCGTTCGCCTGGTCTTCGGAGCTGCAACAGTAATCTCGGGCGTGGACATATTCAGAGGCAATGAGCCGAGTCACATTGCAGCTCACCTGGCCAAAGGTGAAGGATTTTCATCTCCCTATGGTCTTCCGATTGCACCCACAGCACAACAGCCGCCGGTTTATCCGGTGCTGCTTGCGATAATCTTCAAGTTTCTAGGAGTGTATTCGCGCGCGGCTCTGGCCGCTATCGTGGCCCTGAATGCCGTTGCAGGTGCCGGCATCGCCGCTTTGATTTACCTCGTAGGACGGCAGTACTTTTCCTCCACCGCTGCGATCGTCTCCGCCTGGGCCTGGGTAGGTTGGTCAGAGTTCGTTGCGACAGACATCTTCATCACGAACTACACGCTATCCGCGCTGGCTGTGTTGGCTTGGTTGCGGTTCTTACCAGCAATAGAAAACCGCAAGACGTCTTGGTTTTTTCTTGGCGGGGCGGTTGGCCTGGGGATACTTTTGAACCCGACCCTTGTGTTAGTGGTCATTGCCAGCGCCGGATGGCTCCGACAACGCAGCCCCCGATTGCTCGCAGCGGCCGTCGTGGGCTGTTTTGTCGTCGTTTCTCCATGGATTGTCCGTAACTACCTAACTCTCCACGCGTTTTATCCAGCGATGCGGGATGACTTAGGAATGAACCTTTACATGGGGAATCACCGTGGAATGGAAGAGAATCCGCAACAGTGTGTATCGAAGCTCTGTGAAGGAACGGCGAATTTCAACAACGCAGATTTTCCGAGACAGGACCCAGGTCTTTTCGCCACCTTAGGGGAAGCTGAGTTCATGCGACAAAAGCAACGCGAAGCCATCGCCTACATTCGTTCGGAGCCGACCAAATTCCTCTTGCGTACGGCGAAGCGCGTCGCGTCGTTCTGGCTCGTACCCCACCCAGTTCTGCGCTTTGTCATCTTCACTCTTGCTTGTGCTTGGCTCTGGCGCAGCTCGGGGCCATTGCGTTTGTTTCTCCTGGGGGTGTTCGGTGCATATCCTATTGTGTTTTACATGACACAGATAGCGTGGGTTGATTGGTATCGACATCCGATTGAGCCGTTGATATTGCTTTCGGCGGCAGCCGGCGGAGAGTACATTTACCAAGGGCTACGTTCGCGGTTCAGCTATTGAGGATTGCATAATATAGTTACAACGGAAACAGTTCTGCCTGCCGCCAGAAGGCAATCACCAAGGTAGGCCGTTTGCGCATCCGGCGGAGCGCTTGGCGAGCATATTGGCTCAATTGCCCAAAGTTCTGCGGACAGAAGTTGGGCAGTTCGTGTTGCTTCCAGTGCGACCACAGGTACTCGACCGGATTCAGTTCCGGCGCATAGCCGGGAAGAAACTCCACCCACAAGCGCCCGCGCTGCCCACGGATGAACTCCCAGGTGGCGCGGCTGCGATGGCCCGGCAATCCGTCCCAGACGATCAGCAGCTTGCCGGGAATGTGGCGCAGCAGGTGCTCCAGAAACTCGATGATCTGCGGGCTGCGGATCGCCCCCGGAAACAAGCGGAAGTAGAAATTCCACCACGTCACTCCCGCCATCGCCGACAGCATCTTCCAGTTGAAGTGATAGTGCGCCGTGGAAAGGCGCTGGACTTCAGAGGGTGCAACTCCCGCCCGGGAACTGGTTCGCTCCACCCGGTAACAATCGAAACGGCGGCGGAGGCAACGAAGCTGTCGGAGCTTTCGATGTAGAGGGTCGCTAGGCGACTCGGTGAGCGTACAGGCCGTAACGCGAGTGAACGCTGAGCAGGCCCCGAAACAACAATTGCAGGAGCCGACCTGACTGTTACACAGGGAAGGCCGCTGACGACGGAGATTGACGAGCGAATAAGCTCCGTCGGACCTGCCGGGGTAATGGCGATGGCATGTACGCATAGGAGACCAGACGCAACACGGGAAGCCCCAGCGGTGATCGCGGTCGGGATCAACTGGCAGCTCGTGAGAGACAGGCCGGGCCGTATGGGGTGACGGAGAGGTCCGTAGTACTGAGGAAGCCGGGTAACTCCGGTGGAGGGAAGGGACCTCAGTTAAAGACGAACGCAACAAGCGACAAAGGATCGAGGGATTGGCGATGAGCCTAACAACTCCATTCAGTGTTCAGAAGTTGCAGACGGCGTTGCACGCAAAAGCGAAGGAATCGCCCAAGCTTCGTTTCCACGCGCTGTACGACAAGGTGTATCGGAAAGACGTACTGGCCTATGCCTACGAACGCTGCCAAGCCAACGGCGGGGCTGCGGGAATGGACAACCAGACATTCGAGAACATCGAAGCGTACGGCAGGGAACAATGGTTGGACGAACTGACGCAAGCGCTGAAAAGTCGAACCTATCAACCGCAGCCTGTGCGGCGGGTTTATATACCCAAGCCGGATGGGAAGCAGAGACCGTTAGGCATACCAACAATCCGGGATCGGGTTGTGCAAACCTCGGCCATGCTGGTCCTCGAACCAATCTTCGAGGCCGACCTGCCGACGGAGCAGTATGCCTATCGGGCGGACCGCAGCGCGCTGGACGCAGTACAGCACGTCCACCAGCTGATCAACACGGGACATGGACAGATCGTTGATGCGGATCTCAGCAGCTACTTTGATAATGTTCCCCATGCCGAACTCATGAGGTCGGTGGCTCGCAGGGTTGTCGACGGGGCGATGCTACATCTGATCAAGATGTGGCTGGAAGCACCGGTCGAGGAAACCGACGAGCATGGGAACAAACGTCGGAGCACGCGCAATCGGGACAAAGGTCGAGGTACTCCCCAAGGGTCTCCGATCAGTCCCCTGTTCAGCAATCTGTACATGCGACGGTTCGTGCTGGGGTGGAAGAAACTCGGACACGAGAAGCGTTGGAAAGCGTACATCGTGAACTATGCCGATGACCTCGTCATCTGCTGTCGAGTTGGGGCGGAGCAAGCACTGACTGAGATGCGGGCGATGATGTCGAAGCTGAAATTGACGGTGCACGAGACTAAGACGCGGGTCTGTTATCTGCCGGAAGAGAAGTTTGATTTTCTGGGATACACGTTCGGGCGGTGTTACTCGATGAAGAGGGGTCGAGTCTATTTAGGCACGACACCTTCGAAGCAACGAGTGCAGCGCATCTGTCGCGCGATCAGCGACGAGACCGGGCGAGGTACCGTCAGGCTGGATCCGAAGGCGATGGTGGAGAAGCTCAACCGGATGTTGATCGGTTGGGCCAACTACTTCTGTCTAGGAGCGGTCAGCAAAGCCTACAGTGCGGTCGACTTACACGCCCGCCGGAGGTTGCGTCGGTGGTTATGCGACAAACACAAAGAGCCGCGACCGGCATACAAACGTTTTCCGGAGGCGTCTCTGAACTCTGTGTATGGCTTGGTCCAGTTGCCACACCGGACCGCGAACCTTCCGTGGGCGAAAGCGTGAGTCTTTTCCGAGAGCCGGATGCGGGAAAACTGCCAGTCCGGTTCGATGAGCGGGAACAGGAGACAGGACCAAGCCAAACCGGACTGAGGTGACGCGGCGAAAGCCCAGTCAACTAACCACCGGGAGACTACAGTCACTGCGCCTGTTCTCGACTCTACTTGCAGCACTGGCGTCTGTCCCCGTGGCGCCCAGGTCCGGCAGCGGTGTGGGCGCTCGCTTAGTCCGCTTTCGTCGATGAAGACGATAGTTCGCCGCTCGTTTTGGGCTTTTTTTTAATCTCCGGCCAGCGCTGCTGTTTCCACTGCCGGATCTTTTCTTCGTCCCGTTCCAGCGCCCGTCCTACCGGACGCTGGCAGCTCCAACCCAGTTGCCGCAAAATCCGCCAGGCCTGCGAGGGGTGGTACTTCACCCCACATTCCTGCTCGATCAGATCAGCCACGCGCCACGAAGTCCACAGGCTGGTTTCGTAGCCTAAGGCCTCCGGCCCGCGCTTCAGTCTCTTCTCGATGCGCCGCAGATCCTCGGGCCGTAAGCGGGCTCTGCGCCCAGCGTGCCCCTTCTTCAGCGCTCGCACTCCACCTCGCTGCAACTGTGCCGCCCATCGACTCACCGACTGCCGATGCACTCCCACCTGCCGCGCTACCTCTGCCAGATGTACTCCTTGCCGCAACAGTCGAGCTCCCAACAGCCGCCGCTCCTCCAACTTCTTAAAATCTCGCCGCACTCCCGCCGGGTTTCCCATGACCGCAGAGTAGCATAGGATCTTCAGAATGTCACTATATTATTCAATACTCAATAGTGCATCCGCTCTCTGGCGTTTTAAAGGTGGGCCGCTATGCTGTTGAATCGTTTTTTCGCTTCCTCCCTACTCTTGCTTTCTTCCCTCGCATTCGCTCAGGCTCCGCAAATCAAAAGCGGGTCCACCGTCTACATTGAACCGATGGGGGGATATGAAACCTACTTGGCCGCCGCTTTCACGAAAAAGCATGTGCCGCTGATCGTGGTTGCCGACAAAGACAAGGCAGAGTACATCATCACCAGCACCGTAAGCCATCGGACACCGAGCCAACCGGCCGAGGTGGTCAGTAACACGACCAATGTCAATAGCAGCGGCAATGATGCTTTCAATAATGGGTTCAATCAAGCGGTGGCGGCCAGAGCGGCGAGGGGAGCAACCAGCGCGAGTATTTCCGTGGTAGACGCTCATTCATCCCAGATTGTGTTTGCCTACGCGGTCGGAAAGGCTGGAAACACCAATCAGATTCAGAGTACCGCTGAGGCGTGCGCCAAGCACCTGAAAGAGTCCATCGAAAAGCCGAAAAAGTGATCTGTCGGCTGTGCCATTTGTATGACAAAAACACTCGCCGATTTAGCACCGGGGACGAAGGAAACAATTCGTTGGTCGCTGATGACCTGTAATCCGAACCTTACAGGTGGTCGTTATGGCGCGTCAGTAGTTAGCACAACCTCACCAAGATCAGGAATTGATTCTTCATCGCAATCTCATGCGAACCACACGGTACGATTGGATTGGTTCGCGCTATGTGATTCCGTATGTCAGTTTCGGAATAAGCTTCGGAACATGATGTATATATTGTGTGCATCCTTCCGCAGCTATCTTGGTCATGTTGGAAGTCAATCTGCCAAAGGGCGGATTGCGGTTGATCTGGGGCCAGCACTCCAACTTCTGTCAAATGGACAGTATCAGGCCAATGCAAGGACACTTGCCCGTGCCGAAGGCATAAGAAACTTGCGGGCCAGCCACCCTTGGGTTGATATTCCAGACCTTCGTATGTTCCTAATGGGCTGGGACGCGGGAGAACGATTTGCTCATCTTTGTTACATCCCGGCAGAACAAACTCAAAGCGAAAAAACGGAGTCATGCAATCAATTCTCCAAGTCCCAGATGCGGGAACTGATACCAGCAGCCATAGCGGGGGTCACGCGCAAGGATGAATGCACGCGACAGAAATTATAGTGTGCGAAATGCAAATCGCAAGCCGCTTTCAGGTGCGCCAGTTTCTTTTCCTGCGTGCGCTTGCCAATCTCGTAGCACGGCACCAGCTTTGTTTCTTCGTCCACCGCAACGAAAACCCATTAGTCGCCAAGCTCCGGCGAATCTTCCTTGCGGACGCGCCGTTTCTTCCTGCCTACATATGTCCAAATCTCATCGCATTGCACGAAACCGCATCGGAGGTTCCGCATGGTTCGATTCATAATCGCTTCGGATCGCTCGCCTTTGGTCACCGAGCCGCTTTCATAGTGACACAGCATCCGCAGTAGTGTTTGGGGCTTTAGTCGCAGACACTTTCCTCGTTTCGGGAGTAGTCTTCTCACTGTCGGTATTCAGGACAAGCACGTCGGTGACGGACCGGGGGGCACGATGACTGATGTTGAAGACTCTCCTCAAGGCCGAAGGTTGGGTGAATCCAGACGAAGCACGCGAGTTCGTATGAAGGTTCTGATCGAGGCTCAGGGCATTGCTGAACCTCTGACCTGCCAAGGCGAGACGATCGTTGTCAACCGACATGGAGCATTGATCTCGACTGCCGTCTCACTCTGCGTGGGAATGAGAATCGACATTCATGTCATTCTGACAGGCAAACATGCTCCTGCCGATGTGGTTTATGTCGAACCAGACCAGCCTCGGGTTTGTGGAATCGGGCTAGTGAAACCGGAGAATATTTGGGGGTTATCTTTGCCCCCGGACGATTGGCATGAAGACGATCTGGAGTGATCCTCTGCGCGATGCCAAGGGAATGCCATCACGCTTGCTCACCGAGCCGCCCTCAGATTGACCATCTTCGCCCCGCAGTATCCGCAGTAGTGTTTGGTGTTGTGCATGACGCTATCCGCGCGATAAGAGTACCAGTAGCTACGGAACGGCGTGTGGCGGACGCCGCACGTAATGCAGAACTCGTTCCACGTAATGACAGTGGGACGATAGTGGCCGCAGGCGTGGAACATAACTTCCGGCAGCCTTGGCCGTATAGCTGAGTTGTGGCCGTTAGGACATCGCCACTCGCCCAGCTCGGGATCAGCGGTCGTTGAAATTGTTTTTTCGATTGTCCTTGAGTTCATTCTGCCTCCCGCCGCTTCCTGTCCGCCTCTGCCGCATGGTTGGCTATCCTCTCCGCAGTGAGCCCATCGGTGGGGAGCGAAAGAACGGCCTTCGGGCCATCTGGTTCGTCCGTGAAATACACCTCGAAATAGCACAATCCGTCCCGAACGCCGCAAAAAATCATGTCCGCATTCAGGCAAGCTGCGAGCGCGAGGCGGCGCTCTCTGTCCTCTGGCGTCTCACTTTGGAAGCAGTTCGAGAGGGCCTCGTCTCCGGGGTGTTCTTTGTGCCCTTCAAATGTTCCTTCGCGCTGGACTTCAATGCCGCAGGCTCGCAGGAATTCGTCATCGTAGCTGTGCCACACCCTTCTTGCTTCACAGTGGTGACCGTTTGGGCAATCGAACGTGATGACGTGGTTAGCGGCTGGGTGCTGGGCCTCGTTGGTCACGTCCCGTACGTCATAGTCCACGCCGCACGTATCGCAGCGGACCGCGATTATGTAGCCGGGCTTTGTGGAAAGTGCGTTGTCGTATTTGTTTGTCATCTTTGCGACCTCCTCTGGTCGCCGCATCCAACCTGCGTAGGCTGTTCCACCGTGGCGCGTTGCACTCGGTTGGCGAAGCCGGAGCATTATCCGGCCCGCTCTTGATGCTGAAGGGATTTTACTGTTTGCAGCTATCGGACGAAATGGCACGGAAGTTTAGCGGGTAATCAATCAAGGGATGGCCGGGAAGATGGGCGACAGCCAAGCCACTTCGCGGATCGAGAGAGAAGCCACCGAGAGTCGCTATTCCTCGAATGGCAAGTAGGGAGTATCGCCGTACCTTGGCAGTGACTTATCTAGCATTCTCTTGAACTGATCCCAAGAATCTGAGGCTTTCATCAGCGTCGTCACTGATGCCAAATGCTCCCGCAGTTTTGGGTGACCGACATCATGAGTCAGACGTTGGAATAACTTGTGTTTCAATCTGCCTTTTTCGTCTCGTGGTGTGAGTCGATACAGCTCGCTTCTCACACCGGGAGCCAGTCGGTCGTACACTACGTCATTCGTTATTTTCCCAACGATTACAGGTCTTTTTCGCTGATCTTTGGGGAGTTGAGGGAATTTCCACCCTCGGAGCCGGAACAGTTCCTTGTAGTAGTCAACTGGGAACGTGCTGACCCATTTGCGCAATTCTTTGGCGATAAATGCTTCGAGGATTTTTGCCAGCGCATCCTTTGCTCGCACATCTTGGTATCCCGTGACCTCGTCAATAACAGCGATGATCCCTACTTTGGCGAAAGCTCGGATGACGATGTCGGCTGCCGTCGCGTACTTTTCTTGGCTTGGCAACAAACCGCCCTTGGTATCTCGGGCCTTGAGAATCAACTCGCACACGTCAATCAGCGTCGTGGCCTCGTATCCATAGGCTCTAAGTCCTCCTGTGGGCGGCACCAGTAGAATCGGATTCTTCATGCGTACAGATAAGTCATTATCTACATTCAACCTGTGTTCGATTTTCTCTATAAACTTGGCGGTTCTGTGCGCACCGTTACTGCCGCCAGAGGTAGACATCCCAATTGCCGTCTGCAATCCGCGTTGGCTGATTACTCTCCTGCCATCTTCGAGTACATAACAGGTGACTTCCCAATCTCCAATTCGCAGAGGACGTTCAGGTGAGCCGTGAGTAGCCCGTACCACGCCTTCCATGCCCCAGCGGGCGGCCCCAGCCGTACGTGCTATCTCACTTCTTTGTTCGGGGGTTAGGGCGTTGGCACGAGCGACCCCGCCCTTTGACGCACCCAGTGCCGAGAGTGCCTTTGCTGCTTCCGTTGCATCTGCTTTTTCGGTCATCGGTAAAACCTCTGAAACACAGAGTATGCTTGCTCGAGAAAGAATGCAAGTATTTTCTCGATTTCATGCCCGAGCAAGCATAGACCCGTGCGCACGCGACCCTTAAAATGTTGAGTGGAAAAAAGGCCACAATCCGGCTGAAGCGCCGTCCGCGCGACCCTCCGACTAGCAAAGGTGTTCCCCCGAAGAGAAACGGGGCGTGCCATCTTAGGGTGGTACCTCCATCTTTCGTTCTGCCGAAGAAATTCTTTGCCGCGTTGATCTCATGCAAACCTTCGATTGATTTACGCAGAACTTTCGTGCCATTCTCTCGTGCCGCGAGTCCGCGTAGAATACACATAGCATCAGGACTGCGCGAAAGCGCGACCAACCGGCTTGGAGAGCACGGTGGTATGGGCTTCGGCCCGATGCGGCAGATATGCAAACGTTCTCCATGGGCCGCCTGAATGTGGGCGGCGTTTGTGTTTCGGCAGCACCTGATGCCCATCTCAGTCTAGGAGCAGTGGGCATGACACCTTCCAAACATTCCAGCAGCAAGCCTCTGATCCGTGCCGCGCTGTATGCAAGGATCAGCACACTTCATCACGGGCAAGACCCCGAGGTTCAGCTTGGTGAACTACGCGAATTCTGCAGACGGCGTGGCTTCATCGTCGCGCACGAATACGTTGACACCGGCATCAGTGGTTCCCGTGAGCGACGACCCGCGTTGGACAAGCTGCTTGCAGATTGCCGTAAGCGGCTCGTGGATGCCGTCGTCGTCTACCGTTACGACCGCTTTGCCCGAAGCCTTCGACAATTGGTCAACAGCTTGGAGGAGTTCCGGGCATTGGGCATTGAGTTCATTTCGATTCACGAGGGAGTTGACACCAGCACACCCAATGGTCGGCTCGTGTTTGGCATCTTCGCCAGCATTGCGGAGTTTGAGCGCGAACTGATCCGCGACAGGGTACGCTCTGGGCTGGCCGCAGCAAAGGCCAAGGGCAAGCGGATAGGTCGTCCAAAGGTGGCCGTAGATGTTCTGAGGATCGTTTCCCTGCGTCGTCAGGGACGTTCATGGGCCGAGATCACTCGGGCAACCGGGGTCAGCAAAGGAACAGCCCAGAGGTCACTGGCACCAGCCTGCCCAAAAGCCCTCCTGCAGCCCGCTCCCTAAGTGCTTGATTCGCTGCACCGCGAAATTGCGGATTATGCCCGCCCGAAATCAACTGGTTGTGGGCAGGCAATAGCGACGCACTAATAAGTGAAATCGCGATTTTACGCCAACAACGATTTGGCGTGGGCTTTACGACACTCCCCGTGTCAGGCACAATCCTCCTATCCATCGGATGGAGCAAGGCGCAAGCGCTATGAAACAGATGGACCAGTGGTCTATATGGCAGTGGGCGTTGTTCACGAACGTGATTGCCGCGTTAGGCATTTATCTCGGGTTCCTTTCATCTTCGGTTAAGTTGCCCAGCGGTACGCAAGTCTATGTTGCTGTGCCAGCGGTTGTTTTCTTAAATTTGATTTTCTTGGTTGCCAGACCGCGTATGCGCGAGGCGAGGGCAGCAGGTCAATCAGCGCCAAGTGCAATCGGGGTTCTATATAGGGTTCTGACCGAGCGACCATTGGTCACGGCGCTTTGTATCTTGCAACTGGTGGGGGCAACTAGGAGTGCCGCCACAACTATGCAGATTCTCCAAGCCTCAACTGGAGAATACGTGCGAAGCTTGCCCAACTCGGCATCAATGGCGTTGCGGCTGAACATGTTTTCGATGGTGATGGGCTCAGTTGCTCTCTTGTGGTTTCTAGGTGCCATCGGTTTGTGGATTGAACGCTCGTGGGCGTGGTGGTTGGCAGTTGTCCTGAATTCTTTGGCAGCGGCTGTGAGCGGGATTATTCAGCTCCTGAAGCCCAGAGAATTCTTCGTTGACCCATGGGCGACTCTCGCCGTTGTATTGCTGCTGCTCCGACCGGTTAGATTGATTTTTCATCCCAGGGAGACCCTGCCCCATCCCTCCGAAAATGGACAAATGACGTAAGCAGACGATTTCACTAACTAAGAATTGCTGGTACGGTCCACGGAATGCGGACTCATCGCCACCTTTCGCCCGAAGACCCTCTCGTGTAGCTAGGGACAGCCTCAAATCCTGCTGTTTCGAGCCTCGAAACCACATCGTTCAATGTCGCATCATTCTGAGCGTAAAACGTGGTGTATCCGTCGTGGTCGGCGTATACGGCGATGGCCTCGTTGGATGAAACGAAAACAAAATCTGCCCAATCGCCCAGCGCAGCTTCAAGCAAATCGGCGACTTCCTTTTGCCCGTCGGCTTGTATCGTCAAGTGGTAGTAGTTTTCTACCGACAACGAATTGTTTGCCAATAGATGCAGCAGGTGTTTGGGTTCAAAGACGACTTCATCCGTACTCAAAGCGGCGCTCTCAAGCGAGAAGGGCGCAAGGAAAGTCGAAACAAATCTGTTCAGGTCTTTCAGTGGTGTCTTGAATGTCTGCTGGTACAGCCAGGGTGTGACGCGAAACCGATGAATTTCTTCCGTTCGTGCGGAAAGAAGGCTAAGCATAGGCTCGTAAAAACGAGGCCATTAGAATGCCTCTTCGAGTAACTGTTGTAAACAGATGAGATGAGAAGGCCGGTCTCCGGACGGGATGCGGTACGCTCCCAAGTTATCGACGTGCTCGAAGCACAGATAAAAGGAGACCGGCAATGAAGAAGGTTAGCACCGCAGCAGCAAAGCAGAGCAGGAAAATTTCGCAGCAGAAGTTAACCGTGGGATTGGATCTGGGAGATCGCAACAGCTGGTATTGCGTGTTGGATGAAGCAGGCCAGATACAGTTGGAGCAGCGAGTCCGTACGACTGCGAAAGCGTTGCAGGAATTCTTCGGCGCCATGCCGCGCAGCCGCATCGCACTGGAAATCGGGACGCATTCGCCCTGGATCAGTCGCTTGCTCAGTGAGTTGGGGCATGAAGTGATCGTGGCGAATGCGCGCAAGGTGCGGCTGATCGGGGAGAGCCGAAAGAAAGATGATCGGCTGGATGCACAGACGTTGGCACGGCTGGCGCGGATCGATCCCAAGTTGCTGTGTCCGGTGAAGCATCGCAGCGCCAAGGCGCAGGCGGATCTGATGATGATTCGGGCGCGAGCCGGACTGGTGCGAGCGCGAACCTCGCTGGTGAACACGGCGCGCGGACTGGCCAAGAGTTATGGCGAACGATTGCGTGGCTGCAACGTGCGCAACCTGAATCCGGAGAAGGCGGAGAGCTTGAGTCCGGAACTGCAACGAGCACTAGAGCCGTTGCTGGCGGCCATCGAGAGTGTCAGCGAGCGCATTGCCGAGTACAACGAATGGATCGAAAAGCTGGCGCAACAGAGTTATCCGCAGGTGGCGCTGCTAAAGCAGATCAAGGGCGTAGGCACGCTGATCGCGCTGACATTCTTGCTGACGTTGGAAGATCCGCATCGCTTTGGCAAGAGTCGTGACGTGGGCTGCTATCTGGGGTTGCAGCCGGGACGAAGAAACTCTGGGCAGAGCCAGCCGCAGATGCACATCAGCAAGGAAGGTGATCCGTATCTGCGAACGCTGCTGGTACAAGGGGCGCAGCACATTCTGGGACCATTTGGCGTCGACTGCGATCTGCGGCGTTGGGGTCTGAAACTGGCCGAACGCGGAGGAAAGAGCGGAAAGAAGCGAGCGATCGTGGCCACGGCCAGAAAGCTGGCAGTCTTGTTACATCACCTGTGGGTGAGCGGGGAAGTGTACGAACCGCTGCACAACAGCAGCCGAATGGCAGTTGTGGCAGCCGCGTAAATCAAAAAGAGCAAAACAACCCAAAATCGTTCCAGGAAGAGAGAAAGACAAAAGCCCAAAGCCGAGTTTCCGGTGACTGCGTTAATCGCCTGGCCCACGTCCCACTCTGCAAGAGCGGAACCACAGGGCGACAAACAGATGGCAGCACCGGCTGAAACGAGAACGCTCAACTTGCACCGAGCGAAACACCATCGCTCATCGAGAGTGCGGATGGAAGCATGGCGTCAGTGGCAACTCGGCAGGAGAAAAAACCTTGTCCAACGAAAAACAAAACGAATCCTCTTGACTCCGACCGGCCTTCTCATGGAAGACGTTTACACTCAGAACAGCGTTGCCGGACAGGTCCGGGCTTTTCCGAGGACCGTCCAAGGGCTTCCGCGCTACGCGAAGAATGAGCCAGAGAAAACCGGGCGTCCAGAGGCATTTTCAGAGGTGCTAGGGGGGAGCTAAGTGATTGAAAGCAAAGAGAAGCACCGTAGGTGGGGTATGCTCTCGGTGGCCGTGAGAAGGCCCTTAGCTTTCTTCGTAGCTAATCACCTGATAATAGAATGAGTTAGCCCGTGGTTGGCCCTTGGAGAAAAGCGTAGACACCGAAAGCCGCTGGTAAACGCATAGCGGGCCCCTCGCCGTCCGTGCCTGCCCCACGCTTCTGCCCCTATCAGGAGCGCCTCCGGTTTGTGGCCGGATTTCAGGCGCACGTTGAGCGCGACGTGCCGAACGAAAGGCTCTGGGAACGCTTGGGCCGAGCTGGAGACACTGAGAGCCCTCCCCCGGTGCTCAGCGACGCACCTGCGGGCTGGAAGCCGCTTCCAGTAAGGCTTTTCAGTGGGCATACGCCGACATCCGTTGCTGGGCGCGGTTGCTGGCTGCGGGGATATTGCCTCAAAAGCTGATTTTTTCGAAGATCGGTGTTTCCGGGCAGGTCACACTGCCTTGTCCATCAATCTTGGAAACCTCATCTGTAATTAGCTGCGCCAGCTCTTCACCAGTGTGACCAGCATCGAGGAACTCGGATACATCCTTAAAGCCATCGAAGGTGACGGCGCAATGCGGGATCGCTCGTTTTTTCAAGGACGCTATTATTTGCTCTTTGTATTCTTGACCCGCTGTGTCTGAATCGGGCATCACGATCACACATCGTGAGTCCACAGGGCGTACGTTGGCTGGGATTCTGTAGCAAGGAGACGTTAGGAAATCCGCGAACCTGTCCTGCCAACTATCTGCGCCGCCCGATACTGTCGTCGCCACGACTACCCGTCCTGTAAAATCTCTCAACTTTAATTTGTTGACCCGGTCGGCATCTTTCTCTCCTTCGGTGATAACGACCGTCGCGGCGAAAGCGATTTCAGGCAAATTGTAGAGCACTAGTTTTACACCTTTGAGGTTATGAACCCAGCCCTCAGGTGTCCACCGTTGTTGCGAGAAGTTTTTCCCCGGAAGACGCAAGACTCGGTATAGCAGGTTTCCGCTCTGGTCTGTGTACCTATATTCATCCTCTGCGTCGGACTCAGGCTCAAAGATAGGGTCAATCCCGATGGCGCGAGCGTGTTGCTGTATGGCTTCACTTTCACTTATTCCCTTCAGCTGCATGACGAGTTTCTTGGTTGTTCCTTTTGCCCGGCACCCGCCCCCGAAACAATGGAAGGTATTCTTGCTGGGATTGAAATTCAGCGAAGGCTTTGGATCGTGATGGAATGGGCACCTGAGTTTGTACTCACCGCTGCCTTCCTTACGCATATCTTCCCCAACGGGCAATGAAGCCTTTACCCATTTGAGAAGTGCTTCGGGATTGCCCACATTGAAGACAATCCGATCACCATCTGGCGTGAAGTAGTTGGCCGGATCATTCACCGCCTCCATCGCCGCGACGGGAGGTTCTCCTGTCAGCGGGTCACAGAGCGTAATTTGATCCTCGTCTGCCGTTATCAACCTCTTATCTTGGAGAGATTCCATCGCCCGTGAAAATGTCCCCGTTTTCCCTCGGCTCAGCTTAGACATCTTGCGGAGCCGAACCGGATCATTGTTAAACGTGTTGCTCCTTCCCTGATTGGCTCTGAACAACATGACCGTGTACAGGGCGACCTCCGCTGAACTCAAGGAAGCGAGCGACCAACGCATCGTGTGCCTTCGAATGATGCAAGCAGGTACGGTGAAATAGGGAGACACTGGAACTACCTGCAGTCGGTCGCCTGTTTCGGGGTTTAGCAGGAAATATTCGTGCGTAGCATGTTCTCCGCGCTTGGATCGTCGCTGAGCGGGAGGGTCGAGCCAACTGCCATCAACCAGTTCCTTGACTGCTGAGGTAAAAGTATTGCGAGAGGAGTATCCGGTTTTTAACGAAAGCTCCTGTTGGCTGGCGATTACGTTGATGTATTTATTTTCAGCGTCCAAGCGTCGCTGCAGCATTTGCTTGTATCTACCTCGTGCTTTGAAATAAAGAAACATCAGAGTTGCGGTGGCACTTGGGCAAAGGCTCAGGACGTTCTGTTTAATTATTTGACACGGTACTTGGAACTGTTCCAGTCGGCCCCATCGGTTTGGTGTGTATGTCATATAATGACTTTTCTTGGTGCCCATCTCTCCTGACGACTGGAACCGGAACCAAGCTGCCCACCTCTAGACCTTGGATTCTCCCCTAGTAATAGAAACTTAGTTCTATGCTAATGAAAACAAAAGGATACCGTGCACAGCAATTTGCAATCGGGCGTCGAAATACTGTGCACGGCTAATCATGGACTGTCCCTAGACCGCCATCACCTTACCGAAGTCTGCGCACTGTCGCACGCCGATTCAGGCACGATAAGCTGGACACATTCTTGGGGATTCACCGATGCGCAGCAAGTTACCGAGGTATTCGAAACGTGTGGCGTGCCAGTCCCACGACCTCGGTGCGGTTTGGTTACTCACTACGCGGTGAGCAGCGACACGCGCTGGTGAATCGCCCGCAAGTCTTCGGTGATCAGGCAACAGTGACGACGGCCCCGCTGAAATGCAGACGGCGCAGGAACGTCCGTAACTGCGCCAAACGGTGCAAAATCGGTAGGGGTGGTACCCCAATGTTTCAGTGGGTTAAACGCGTGGACATACTCCGTTCCGCCCAACGAACACGCCTTCACTAGCGACGAAATACTTCGATGTGCTCGATCATCTGCTGGCAGGCCTTGATGCATGCCTCGTGCAACGCTTTGTGGGTCGACGCGTCGCCCCCAACGCTAAGCAGTGAAGCAGTCCCGTGGCAGAGCAGGAATAGCGCATCGACCGCTGATTCGTAATCCTCAGAACGACCACCAAAACGCGCCGCGAGCTGCGCCGCTGCCCAAACTTTGCCAGGACGCGGACGGCCGGGTGCAAACAACTGCGACCACCACACACGGAGCAGGTCGTACTCGTGGGGATTCGATTCTGCAAAGGCCAGGAATCGTCGCGGCATTTCCTCCACGCACGAGGACGCAAAAAGTTCGGCCAGCAACTCACCGCGGAAGCGCATCGCCAAGGCCGACTCGATCGCTTCTTTGTTGCGAAATCGTTTGTAAACCGTAGGAGTGGTCGTGCCGGCTGCACGCGCCACTTCGCGCAAGGTAAGACCCTTCTCACCGTGTTCCCGCCACAAGTCGCGTGCGGCCGCCAAAATACGTTCTTCCAATTGCTGGTCAGGGGTCGGGGCCACGCGGTTCGTCTCCTCTACCTCGCTATCTTATACGATGTAAAACTAAATGGCGATAGTATGGCGTCGTTCCTGCATATTTTAATATCATATTTATTCTACAATAGATATATCGTAACAAAACGAAAGATATCATAAGTGTTTGACATCACTGAAATAACAATGTTAAAGTAATATCAATTTTTAGCTAGTGGGCCCTTCGCCGCGACCCCCGCGGCAGTCCAATTTCAGGAGTGCATTGAGATGCTGTCATGGAGTGAAAGCGACGATCGCGTCGCTATTGTTCAGATGAATGCCGAACTGCGCCATGCGCAGGTTGAGTTGCTAAGTGCCGAGGTTGCGGCGAATCGGATCCGGCTGCGTTTTTCGCTGGATGATGTTGCCCGTTTTGGCGAGCGGGACGTGTTGTACAAAGCAGCGGCGTCGGCCAACGCGCTAAGCGACTACTACACGAACGTTGTCAGGCTCGTATCCAACCCGAGTTCCATGGCTCCGCCGCGAGCCTCGGCAGTTCAGGAAGAGAAAAAAGCAATTGCCGCGATTGAGAACGTGCGGCGATACTTCCGTGATCAGCGAAAGGAGTACCGCCCCCAGGGTTTGCCGCTTGGCGCAGGCCCGTGCAGTACGATGGAACGTTTCTTTCCGCCGACGCTGCTGGCAGGGGTCCGGATTGTCGAACTGCGGGATCAGCTCGTCCCTAATCCATCCTTCTTTGATGAGGTGAAGGCTCAGGGTCTGACGAATGTTCCGGATTTGGCGCATATGGACTCTTTGACCTTCGAAGATATCGTGGTCTTCCCAGCTGAAATGACAGACCGCCGATTATTTCACGCGCTCGTGCATGTGGTGCAGTTCGCGGTCTTAGGGTTCGAACGCTACACCGAGTTTCTTATACGCGGTCTTTTTCGCACCCGTTCATACGCCACCGCACCCCTGGAAATGCACGCATTCAGCCTTGAAGCGAAATTCGCAGCGAATCCGAACGACCCGTTCTCTGTCGAGGAAGCGGTAAGGCTTTGGACCAACCAGGGCCGTTATTGAGGAATTGGACAGTTCGAGCGCATCGTCAGCGGCGTGGCGAAGATCCGGATCACTCGGAGCGGCGTCATGCCGACTTAGGCGTGGCAGAATCAAGATACTTAATCAGGATGACTTCATTGCCGTCCTGCCCATAAATAAGCTCGTCAACCAGCTTTTGCGCAAGGAGAACGCCGTAGCCGCCTGGGCGCATTCCTTGTTCCTCACGCAGAGCAACGTGACGCATCGGGTCATCGTCAGGGTTAGCAATCGCCGCATGTGGGATTTCGTCAAGCGTAAAGCCTGGGCCAGGATCAGTGATGTGGCAAGTCACCATGTGCCGCGCACGTACATATTCGATCTCAACGTATTGGTTCGGATCAAGGCGTCCGCCATGCTCGATTGCGTTCAGCAGAATCTCGCGAAAAGCTGTCGCCACCTCGTACCTTTCCGGATCGGGCAGTTCGGCGACCTCGCTGAGAAATTGCACTAATCGGTCGGCCGTCTTCACATCGCAACGCACAAGGACTCGAATCAATTCCGGCGTCCCTGACACCACCTCGATCCCGTCGTCCCAGCAGGGCCCCTCAGTAGCGAACCGAATCATTTCTGCGAGCGCGTCCAATGAGAATGGCTTGGAGAAAAAACTAAAAGCGCGTTCACGCATGGCTGTGATCACATCGGTAGGGGTACCTTCGCCGGTGAGGATGATCAGGCGGGTATGGGGACGCACGCGGCGAAGCTGCCGTAATAATTCGATGTCCTCTCGACCGGATGTCTTGTCGCTGGTGATCACGAGGTCGAAGGCTCTCGCGCGGGCTACGGCGAGTGCGGCCAGATTATCGGGCACGCTCATCACGACCCATGACTCGGGCTTGAGAACACTCAATAGAAGAGTCTTGATCTCAGGGTCGGCACCCACCATCAGCGCATTCTTAATGGCAAAAGGGCGTTTCTCGGCGTTCGGGGCAGAATCCATCTTTCCCCCCTGAGTTCACGGGCAAAACTAGAGTATACCTGCGCTCAAATTACGTTGTGAACCCTTCCATTTTGTCGAGAATAAAGGAGTGCACGAAATTGCATGTCCGTCGGCTCGTCAGCGGGAAGGATATTGCGATTCATTTCCACGCCCTCGCTCTCGTAGAAATTGCTTCAGCCGGCCTGTATCACGGAATGCTTCCGTTCCGCCGCACGCGGTGGTCGAGAACGCCCCGCACAGGTTTCCGTGGAGGAGGCAAGTTTCAAGATCCGCTCCGCGCAGAAACTGGTGTAGAAATCCCGCATCGAAGCTGTCGCCCGCGCCTACCGGATCAACGACCGCAACCGGCACGGCTGGTGCCGCAAATCGACGCCCGTTGCGGATGGCCAACGCCCCTTTTGCGCCCGTCTTGATCGCGACCGTTTCCACCCTTTGTGCCAGCCAAGATAGAGCGTCCTCCACGTCGCCAGTTCGTGACATCTTCATCGCTTCCCGCTCGTTCGGCAGCAGGATATCGACGTGAGGCATGATCGCTTCGAGCTCTGGCCCCCATCTGTCGTCCGGGTCATCATTTGTGTCGAGCGAAGTGGTCAAACCGGCGGATTTCATTCTGCGAAACAGTTCGCCGACCCGCGGCAATAGTGCACGTTGCAAGAAAAGCGACGACATATGGAAGTGCCGCGCCGACGCCAGATAATCGAAATCGAGCTCCTCAAAGCGCAACTCCGATATGGTGCCCGGGTACGTGAGGATGTGACGCCGAGTGCCGTGCGGCAGAATGAGTGTTACGCCTGACTTCGTGCCATGCACAACACGGGTCAAATCGACACCGGGTTCGCGCAGGCGCTCAATTGCCAGTCCCCCGAACGAGTCGTCGCCCACTTTCGTGACGAACCCCACCCGGTCGCCGAGCGCAGCCAGATTATGCGCCAGAATGGCCGACGAACTGCCCAGCGTAACCGCGAAATCCTTGGCCAGGAGTTCGCGTTCCGTCGGCATTTGCTCGGGCAGACCGTAAAGAATCAGGTCAAGATTGATTTCTCCCGCGATGGAAATATCGAGCTTCGACATAAAAGTCTGGAGGCGGCTGTTTCACTGAGCGCCAAATCAAAATGCCAACGAATCGTGTCAGTGGCTGTCCGCGAGTTCCACCACCCGCGTCAGATTTTTCGGCGAGTCAGGGTTGAGACCCTTTTTGATCCCGTAATAAACACCGTAAAGTTGTCCCCAGATTGTGAATGCGGCGGGGCATACGTACTCCGGCGAGCGAAGCCCGAGCTCAATCGCAAAGTCCGAGGCGCGCTGGGCTCTGCTCTCAATCCGATTCGCGACCACCATAGTGGTTGCACCGAGACCCTTCATCTCTTCTAGCAACTCCAATTCCGCGTCGTACGAAGTTTCCGACATTAGAAAAGTAATCAGCGTTTCCGGACCGGCAATCGATTTTGGACCGTGGCGAAACTCAAGAGAATGAAATACCTGGGCATAGGAAGACGAGGACTCGGTCACTTTCAGCATGCACTCTGATGCGATGCCGAAGAGTGGTCCCTGCGCCAGAAAAACGAAATCAGAGAAGCTCCGAGCATCCGCAAATAAACGCAGACGCTGCGGAATGTCTTGCAGAAGCGGTCCCACTTGCTGCGACAATTCCAACAAGGCGCGGCGGAACTCATCATCTGCACACACCGTTGCAGCCAGATATTGCAGACCGAGCAGCATTGAAGTGAACGATCTCGTCATGACCGTGCTCTTCTCGTCGGCGTCAAGCAGCTTTAATGTCACGCTGCACGCCGATTCCAGCGGCTGCCCGTCTGCGCACGTAATTGCCAGCGTCCTGAGATTCAGATCTTTCTCCAGCATTTGAGCCGCGCGGACCGCCTCCGAAGTGCGCCCCGAACGAGAAATTACGACTGGAACATAATCGCGTCCCGCATGCAGTGTGAGTCCCGGATACATCAATAAATCGGAAGCCGGAACCGCGCGCGCCGGTAAGTTGAGATAGTTGAAGGTTGACGCCGCCGCTTGCGCGAGATAGTAACTTGTTCCGCATCCCACGAAGATCCACTCCGCGCTAGGCCGCGCGAGTTGCACAGCCAAACCCAGTTCCGCGCTGCCTTCCAGCTTTCGCAGGCACTCGGCCCAGCGTTGGGGTTGAGAGAAAATCTCGCTCAACGTGTGCTGCCCTTGCTCCGTGATTTCTGCCGATTTCATAGACGTGTGACTGGCTCCGCTTATACCAACGTGACGATTACTCCCGCTTCTTTGAGCGCGTTCAAATCTGATTTGGGAATTTGTTTGTCGGTAATCACTTCATGGACCGCGGTGACGGGCATGATGTTACACAGGCTGCGGCGTCCAAATTTGCTCGAGTCGCACACCGCGATAGTCCTGCGCGCTATGTCAACCATCGCCCGGTTTACTTCCGACTCCAGTAAGTTGGGAGTGAAAAGGCCCGCCCGCGTGTCAAAGCCATCCACCCCAAGGAACAAAATATCCGCACTCAGTTGCCGTAAAGTGCGCTCCGCCAGCGGACCGACCAGAGAAAACGAGTTCTTCCGCAGCATACCCCCTGTGAGGATCACCTCGATGTGAGTGCCCGCCAGTTCTGCAGCAATATTGATAGCGTTCGTGATCACCGTCAGCTGTGCCATATCTTTCAGTGATCGCGCAATCGCTGTAGTGGTCGTTCCCGAATCAAGCAACACCGATTGTCCTTCTTCAACCAGGTGTACCGCGGCGTCCGCGATTTGCATCTTCTGTTTGCGGTGAAGTTTCTCCTTCTCGCGCAGTGTCGGATCGAGCAGCGCACCGGCCTGCACCGGCAAGGCGCCACCGTGAGTGCGCTGTATGACCCCTTGGCCGTCAAGGAACTCCAGATCTTTGCGGATCGTAATTTGCGAAATGCGAAAATGACGCGCGAGATCCTTCACCAGCACGCGGCCGTCGCGTTGCAGCATTCCCATGATTTCGCGGCGTCGTTCTTCGTTCAGCATTCCGTTCGAAGGCATGATGTTTCGATTTGTTTCGAATAGTAACTTTCGTTGAAGCCCGCTCGAATTGTCAAGGCCTATTTGGCAGTTTTTCTGCCGGGTCCTATAAGCTTGGAGGAATCCCGCATATTGCTGTCGGTTCGGATGCCAATTCCCCTCTGCGCGAAAGCCGGGCCTGTAACGACGACGGCCTGCGGGAAGAGCGCGCAAGATCTCCCTGCTCGTTTAGGCAGTACAGAATACTACCTGTCGAAAGAAAACGAAATGAGTCGAAATTGACATCTTTTCCCGATCCTTCCACGACTGATACGAAAAAAAGGGCGGGACCGAAGTCCCGCCCTCTAGTTCGAGCTAACGGTGAATGCTACTTGCCGGTGCCCGTCAGACTCGAGGTCTGCGGGCTTCCCGTCGCGCTATCTGCCACGCTCAGCATTCCCGTCCGCGTCCCAACTGCCGTGGGCGTGAACACAACGCTGATTGTGCAGGTCGATTTCGCTCCCAGGCTCGCCTTGCACGTCGTCGAAGAGACACTGAAGTCTCCCGTCGTCGAGATCGAGATCCCGGTCAGCGATACTGGCTGCTTGTTTGACAGCGTGAACGTCTTCGCCGGACTGCTCGTCCCCACCGTTTTGGTCGGGAAGGTTTTCGTAGCCGGAGTGAGTGTGGCCTGAGCCGTGCCTGTGCCCGATAGGGCCACCGTCTGCGGACTGCTCGGCGAGTTGTCGGTGATGGTTACGGTTCCCGTACGCGTCCCCACCGCGGTCGGCGTGAAGGTTACCTTGATCAGGCATTTCGCGCCCGCAGCCAGCGTTGCGCCGCAAGGCTTCGTGCTGGTCGTCTGCGCGAAATCGCCGCTGGTGGTAATGCTGCTGACGTTCAGCGTCGAACTGCCCGTATTGGTCAGGGTAACCGTCTTTGTAGGTCCGGTAGTGCCCTGAACGACATTCCCCCAAGCCAGCGACGTCGGTGACACGGTCACGGTGGGCCCTGTGACCAGCGAGGTCACTGTGAGGCTGATCGTGGTTGAGGTATTCAAACTGCCCGATACGCCCGCAACCGTTACGGTGGTTGTCCCGGTCGCTGCCGTGGGGCTTGCCGTCAGCGTCAACGTGCTGATTGAGGTTGTGGGATTCGGGCTGAACGCGGCCGTCACGCCGCTCGGCAATCCTGTAGCGCTCAACGTCACGCTCCCCGTGAAACCGTCGAGCGGAACAACCGTGATCGTGCTTGTGCCGCCGGTGCCCTGCATGATGCTCAACGAGGACGGACTTGCAGTCAGTTCGAAGTTCGGTGTCCCCGTGCAACTATTGAAGATGAACGATGCTATGTTCGTGCTCCAATCGAATGTGCCAGTGACCGCCTGGTACTGATCCACATACCAGAAGGTGCAGTCGTCGCTGGGATCAACCTGCATCGCGGTGTAGTCTCCCCACCGATATGCGTATTCGCCGACCTGCGATCCTGCGCCTTGAACAATTGTGGACTCCGATTCCATCGAGCCGAGCGGATCGCTCGGGACGCGGCCGGTAAAGCGAATGGCGGGGTGGATGGTGCTGCTCGACGCGCTGTATCCCAGACCGATGTCGGCGTTCTGATCTTCGGCTAGGCTCGCCATCCAGCGGTACGTCGAATCTGGAGCGAACGTTCCTTGCTGATTCAGTGTTACGCTCCCCGCCGGATCATAAAGCTCATACCAGCGGATCGCTACCTGGCCGTTGTTTGCGACCGCATGATTCACCACCGCACGATCATGGTCAGGGAAGTGCCGTATGGCAAAACGGTACATCATCCGGTCACCGAGCGTGTCCAGCGTCTGCGTCGTTCCAGCCTGCGGAACGCACTGGCCGCCGTTGCCGCATGCAAACGTGTCATTGGCCACGCTGATGTTGGTCGGCGCTGAAAGAGTCGCGGTACCAGCCGAGAAGTTCAGCGTCAGCTTGCGAAGATACAGTGAGCCGGGATCGTTGTCTTGCCAGGTTATGAATAGTCCAGGCGTACCGTCGACAGGTGGGGTAGGCCCGTCCATGTCGGAGGGTAAGTATCCGAACTCAGTACTCGGAGTCATCTGGCACAGTTGCGCCGCCGATGAATCCCCGGCCAGCATCTTGGTGCGATCGAAACCGCAGAGGTCGGCACCAATAAACGACTCACCGTTTTGAAAAATGTTGTAGGTGGCTAGATATGCGCTGTTGCTGGCCGTAGCCCAAGTGCTCAGTTTGTCGTAGTCATTCAGATTCTGTCCAAAGGAATAGCCATAGGTGTAGTAGGCGCCAGTGGGATCGTTGGTCTGGGAGACGGCGACGCATTCCGCGTAGCCAACATTGGCGCCGATGTCGGTTATGACCCACCGGTCAGCCTGACGGTCATAGAGCACGATGGGATCGCCAACCGTGCCTGAGCAGTTGCCGCCGAGCGAAGCGAATAAATTCTGGATGTTGGTGGGACCGGCAAGCACGGTGCCGTTCTTGCTGTAGACGGCGAACTGTACGTTGACGACTTCAACAATGTCGTTGGGGCCGACTGCCAGGTTTGAATCCGATGGCACATAGCCGGGCGAAGGGATGCCGTTGAAATCGACGCCTGGAGTTGCCGCCACCTCAGGCAGCGCTTCCTTTTGCAGCACGGGATCTTCCAGTTGCCAGGGACCTGCAGACTTCTTAAAGCGCAGCGGACCCGGCAAAGGCTCATGCATTTCTTCTCCCGCGAAGAGTGCCTCGCCGATCGGGAGATCCTTCACCGGCTGCGAGACCGCGAAGCCGAACGGATAGGTCACGATTGTCTTGTTCTGGTTGGTTTTTGCAAAGGCCAGCGCGCCGAGCGCCAGACTACATAGAATCAAAGTTCTTACGACCGTTCCTACGCGAACCATTGATTTCTCCTCATGAAAACTTGCTTCCGGGATTGACTTAGAATGCGAGGTCCGGCAGTCTTTTTTTTTTTGAGGTAGGGGCCCGAACTACCCCTTTAACAGCTGTTGATTCAACCTCCACGGTCTCTTCAACAACTGCCCAGTCTGCTGCCGTTAAGGCAAACACACTGCTACTTTCAACTTCAAGGTATCGCTGATAAAAATCCAGCCAGGGGATGGATAGGACTGACGGAGTCCTACTAGCGTTCGTAGTTTATACATCGACTCGCAGCGAAAGGTAAAGGAAAATCGTGTCGCCGCGCCATTTGCCGCAATGTTGAATTTATTTTCACATGCGAATCACGGGCATAAAAACAACCTGGTCGTCACTGAAATGCCGGAGGCGCCTGCCATAAACCACGCTCCGCTTCAAGTTTTGCGGCGACCGCCAACACGACTTCGTCTTCCCACGGACGCCCAACGATCTGCACGCCGATTGGCAGGCCGTCGTTCGAATGTCCCATCGGAACAATGGCGGCGGGAAACCCGAGCAAGTTGAACCACTCGCAATAACTCCACGCGTCGAGATACCCTACCGTCTTGCCTCCTACCGGCCACTCGCGTTCTCCATGGCGAAACGCAGGAATAGCCGCCGTGGGGCAGATCAGCACGGGATACTTCCGCATCTGCAAAAGAATCTTCTCGCGCACCTCATCGCGTCCCATCCAGGCCGCGAGCAGCGATTCGCCTGTATGCGAGGGCGTGGACTTCGTCCAGGTGCGAAATTCGCGCATGATCGGGCTCAGTTCCGACTCATGGCCGCGGAGTTCGGGCTCTAGAATCATGCCTCCAGCGATGCCGAAGTACTCCCACCACAGCTTACGAGCTTCTTCGAGCCCCTCCGGACGAAAAGACTCAACGCGAAATCCGCAGTTCGACAAAAGCGTCGCGGTGCGGTTCACTGCCAATCTGGTTTCTTGGGTGACGGGAGTGCGGCCATCGTCTTCGAAGAATCCAATGGACAGGGCGCGAGTAAAACTTGCATCGATCGGGCGCGTTGACACGGGTGCGGCAGAGGGATCGCCGTCATCCCAACCGGCCATCGCTTCAAACAGCGTTCGCACATCTTCTATCGTGCGCGCCATCGGCCCGACGACGCCGATCAGAGCAAACGGCCCGCCCGATTTCGGAAAGTGTCCGGTAGAAGGAATACGCCCGGGAGTAGGCTTCAATCCGCAAATCCCGCAGAAGTGAGCAGGGACGCGGATCGAACCTCCGCCGTCGCTGCCCACGCCGCCCGCGGAAAGACCGGCAGCGATCGCGGCAGCCTCGCCGCCGCTTGATCCTCCGGCAGTACGAGTCAGATCCCAAGGATTGTTGGTTCGTCCATACAAAAGATTGTCCGTCTCCCATGCCATGAGCAGTTCGGGAGTGTTGGTGACGCCAAGAATCACGGCTCCCGCTTTGCGCAGACGCGACACCAGCGGCGCATCTTTGGTTGCGATGTGTCCCGCTCGAAGACGCGTGCCCGCTTCACAGCGCTGTCCGGCAACGTCAATCGAAGATTTGATAGAGAGTGGAACGCCATGCAGCGGCCCGAGTTCCTCTCCGCGCATAAGCGCTTTTTCCGCCTCGCGCGCCTGCGCCAGCACGACTTCGGGCTTGTAATCGACGAAGGCGTTCAGTTTGGGATTCACTCGCTCGATGCGATCAAGGTGGGCGCGGGCAATCTCCACGGGCGAAACCTCTTTGCGGCGGATGAGCGCGGCGATTTCACCAGCAGAACAAGAAGGAAGGTTTGACATCTTGAAATTTAGGGCGCTGTTTACCCAGCATATCAGCGAACAATGGCGTCCCACCGATTTTGCTGCGAACTGAAGACTCTTCGTTTGAGATCACACTTCATGGGCATTTGGTTTCCAGTAAAGTAAGGAGTTACATCATACCGCCGAAAAACGAGGACCAGTTTTAGCGTGAAGAGAGGACCAGCTTTAGCGTGAAGATTCGTGCAGTCGCCTTTCTCTTACTTCTGACCGTTCCGCTCTGCGCCAAGTCGCATGGCCATTCCGCGAATCAGGCTGATATCTCGCAACCGGGTTATGCTTTCGCGCTCGCCGCCGCGGATCACTTTCTGCAAGCCTGGCAGTCCGGCGACTTTGAAAACGGCATGGTCCTCTTGAGCGACGGTCTCCGCCAATCGCAAAGCGCCGACAAACTGGAACAGTATTTCTCTGACGCCACAAACCGCGCCTTCGAAATCACACGCGGCCGAGGACATCAAGGCCGCTATCTTTTTCCCGTGGTCCTGATCGCGCCACGAGGATCGTCCCACCTAACACGCAAGTTTTCCGAAATAATCGTAGTCGATGCTGGCAGGAACGACTGGGTGGTGGATAAACTTCCCTAGGAGAACCGTAACGGCTCTTTCCTAATTCACTGTTAAAAACCGCGGCTGTTGCCGCCGAGGTCGCATTTATGAAGCATATCCATAAAGTTGCCGTGCTCGGTGCGGGGACGATGGGTGCGCGCATCGCCGCGCACTTCGCCAACGCCGGAGTACCTTCCTTGCTGCTCGATATCGTTCCGCCGAACGCGGATGGTCCGGCGCGGAATAAAATCGCGGCTGCCGGTCTCGACGGCGCGAAAAAATCAAAGCCTGCCGCATTTTTTGAGCCATCGTTATCGCGGCTCGTCACCGTAGGGAATTTCGATGACGATCTGAAACGCCTGGGCGAAGTCGATTGGATCATCGAGGCGATTGTCGAGAACCTCGAAATCAAGCGGTCCTTGCTGAAGAAAGTTGATGCTGTCCGTAAGCCCGGCACCATCGTCACCACCAACACCAGCGGTCTTCCGGTCGCGAAGATCGCAGAAGGGTTCTCTGCAGACTTTCGCCGTTCGTGGTTTGGCACGCACTTCTTTAATCCGCCGCGCTATATGCGGCTGCTGGAATTGATTCCCACGCCCGATGCCGATCCGGCGCTCGTCGCTGCTGTCTCCCGTTTCTGCGACGTTCAACTCGGCAAGGGAGTAGTGCTCGCCAAAGATACACCTAATTTTATTGGCAATCGCATTGGCACATTTTCCGTGCTCAACGTGATGCGTCTGATGCAGGAAATGGATCTCAGCATTGAAGAAGTCGACGCGCTTACCGGGCAAGCGGTTGGCTGGCCCCGCTCGGCGACCTTCCGCACCATCGATCTCGTTGGCCTCGACATTCTCGGACATGTGGTTGCGAACATGACGCAGAACGTGCGCGACGAGCGCAGCGAATTGCAGATTCCGCCGTTCTTCCGCCAGATGCTGGAACGCAAGTGGCTCGGCGACAAGACCAAGGGTGGCTTCTATAAAAAACTCAAGGGCGGCGACAGTAAGAATCAGGAGAAAGAAGATGAGCGCCTGGGTCTTGACTGGAAGACGCTGGAATATCATCCGCGGCAGAAGCCAAAGTTTGCCGCGCTCGACTTGGCGAAGAACGTTGAAGAAACGCCTGCGCGGATTCGAATGCTGCTAGGGATGGATGGCGGAGGGACGCAGAAGCCCGACAAGGCGTCCGCTTTTCTTTGGTCGTCGCTGTCCGAGCTTTGGACTTACGCCGCGAATCGCATACCGGAGATTTCCGACTCGGTGGTTGAAATCGATCAGGCAATGCGCCTCGGCTTCAGCTGGGAACTTGGCCCCTTCGAACTGTGGGATGCCGCCGGAGTGGAAGCGACCGTCGCGCGCATGAAGAAAGAAGGACGGCCAGTCGCTGCCAACGTAGAGAAGCTCTTAGCTTCCGGAAGCAAATCATGGTACGCGGATGACCCGAAGATGCCCTCCGGCCGAAAGTATTGGGACCTGGCAACCGCGGGCTGGAAAACGGTCGCCGTTCCTGACGGCGTCTGGTCTGTCGAACTCGCAAAAAAGTCGAATGGCGTGGTCAAGAAAAATTCTGGCGCGTCGCTCGTTGATCTGGGCGACGGCGTGGGATGCATACAGTTTCACTCGAAGATGAACGCGCTCGGCGCCGACATCATTGCGCTGATCCTGCAGACGCTGAAACCAGGCGGAGCGGGCGATGCGTTTGAAGCATTCGTCATCACCAATGACGCGCAGAATTTTTCTGTCGGCGCGAACCTGATGCTGCTGCTCATGTCAGTGCAGGAAGAGGAGTGGGACGACGTGGATCTGGCGATCCGCCAGTTTCAGGGCATGACGCAGGCCATCAAATTTTCGCCGAAGCCGGTGGTGATTGCGCCCTTCGGTCTGGCGCTTGGAGGAGGCTGTGAAGTGTCGTTGCACGGGGCCGCGCGCCAACCTCATGCTGAACTCTATATGGGATTGGTCGAAGTTGGCGTCGGACTGCTCCCCGGCGGCGGTGGCTGCAAAGAAATGCTGCTGCGGGCGCTTGACAGCGCCGCATCCATCCGTCCCGATGGCCGGGGCGAATCGGTCGAACTGATTGAAGCGATAAAGAAAATTTTCGAAACCATCGCCACTGCCAAAGTCTCTACCTCAGCCGAAGAGGCGCGTGGCCTGGGTTTTCTTTCGCCTCCCGACCGCGTTACCATGAACCGCGACCGCGTGCTCTCGGACGCTAAGGCGCGGGCGATTGAATTGGCACGGGCGGGTTATGAGCCTCCCGTGATGCGCACCAATATCCCCGCACCCGGTGAGAACATTCTTGCCGCGCTCAAAATGGGCGTGTACCTGATGCGGCAGGCCGGCTACATCAGCGAGCACGAGCAAAAATTGGGCGCGAAGATTGCCGAGGTCCTCTGCGGAGGAAACGTCACTCCCGGCACGCCAATCACCGAACAATACCTGCTTGACCTCGAGCGCGAAGCCTTCAAGTCGCTCTGCGGCGAAAAGAAGACGCAGGAGCGCATTCAGTTCACCCTAAAAACCGGCAAGACGCTTAGAAATTAGCCGGGGACTGAGAATCAAGGGGACTGAAAATCAATTTGCAGACTCCCCTTGGCCATCGTTACTTCGAAATTGCCCGGTCCGCCGAAAAGGCTCCCGCTCCGCGCAGTAACAGCGCCGCGGCCATAGCCAACGCCAGCAGATGATACTCGAATCCTTCGCCTTTCTGCGTGCCCATCCAGTTCATGAAGAATCCGTTCCGCAAGTGAACTAGGAAGATAGCTCCGACCATATCGCAGGCAACTCCCAACGCCGCGATGCGCGTCAACAGCCCGACAATCAGCCCCAGTCCGCCAAAGAATTCAATGCAGATAATCAACAACGCCAGCGCAGCGGGCATTCCCATGTGTTCAAAAAATCCCATCGTGCCGTGAAACCCAAAACCTCCAAACCAGCCCAGCATCTTCTGTGAGCCATGGGCAAAGAACACCACTCCCAGGACCACGCGCAACATCGTGAGCGCCACATCATCGCTCGTACCCATCAGCTTCTTCAACATTTCTTCCTCCTGGTGAGATCGCTCGCTTAATGGCGGATCCCATAATTGTCGTTATAACAACAATATACTTCGATTCTCCGATCTGACGGAGCGACTCATTTTTTCCCGGCAGCGCGTCCATCTCCCCGCGCCCTGCGCCAACCGAGCCGTCCCCCAATGCGGCGTATAATTTAAAACTAACTTTGCGAAGGATGGTACAGACGAAAATGTCCGCAAGCAACGGCAATTCGACAAATGGCGGCAACGGCAATGGCTTAAACGAAGTTCTGAAACCGCGGGCAGAGTGGCTGGCCAAACGGAAGGCCGAAAACACCGACGGCAACTTTTCGCAGATGCACTATGCGCGCCAGGGCATTATTACCGGCGAGATGCATTACATCGCCCAGCGCGAAAAGATCGCGCCTGAGCTGGTCCGCGACGAAGTCGCCCGCGGCCGCATGATTATCCCGGCCAACATCAATCATCCTGAGCTTGAGCCGATGGCGATCGGTGTTCAGTCCCTGTGCAAGATCAACGCCAACATCGGCAATTCCGCTGTCACCTCCAACATCGACGAGGAGCTCAAAAAGCTTCACACCGCCGTCCACTACGGAGCCGACACGGTGATGGACCTCTCGACCGGCGGCGATATTCCCACCATTCGTGAAGCCATCATCCGCCAATCGCCCGTTCCGATCGGCACGGTTCCGATCTATGAAGCGATTTCGCGTGTGAAACGAGTCGAAGACCTGACCGCCAGCGTGATGCTCGAAGTCATCGAAGAGCAGGCGCAGCAGGGCGTCGATTACATGACCATCCATGCCGGCGTGCTTATTCAATATGTGCCCATGGTTTCGAAGCGCATCACCGGCATCGTCAGCCGCGGCGGCGCGATTCTGGCGCAATGGATGACGCACCACCACAAGCAGAATTTCCTATACGAATGCTTCGAAGACATCTGCAAGATTTTCGCGAAATACGACGTAAGCTTTTCGCTTGGGGACGGGTTGCGTCCCGGCTGTCTGGCCGATGCCAGCGATGAAGCACAGTTCGCTGAACTGAAAACCCTGGGCGAACTGACCCGCATTGCCTGGAAGCACAACGTACAGGTGATGATCGAAGGCCCCGGCCATATTCCGATTCACAAGATTAAAGAGCAGGTGGACAAGGAGAACGAGTGGTGCGACGAGGCTCCCTTCTATACGCTCGGGCCGCTGGTCACGGATATCGCCCCCGGCTATGACCACATCACCTCCGCCATCGGAGCGGCGATGATCGGCTGGTATGGGGCGTCGATGCTCTGCTACGTAACACCGAAAGAACACCTCGGTCTGCCCAACGAAAAAGACGTGAAAGACGGAATCATCGCCTACAAAATCGCCGCCCACGCCGCCGACATAGCGCGTCAGCGCCCCGGAGCCCGCGACCGCGACGACGCGCTTAGCTATGCGCGCTACAAATTCGATTGGGAAAAACAGTTCGAATTATCGCTCGATCCTGAAACGGCGCGCGCCATGCACGACGAAACCCTCCCCGAAGAGGGATACAAAACCGCCGCCTTCTGCTCCATGTGCGGCCCGAAGTTTTGCTCGATGAATTACTCCAGCAAAGTCGACGAATATAACAAGCAGGTCCATGGACTGGACAAGAAAGACTACTCGGAGCTGGTCGAGAAGCTGATGACTATTAAGTAATCAACCTAGGAAAGCATGCTGTTCGATCGAACGGGCGGAAGTGGGGCTCCGCGGTAATCTTATTAAAAGGATTTATATAGGACTTACGGTGGGCTCAAGTAGAGGTTGCTGCGATGCGTTCGTGCCGCTACGCTGTCTGGCTCTCTCTCTTCCCGTTTGTCGCGATCTCACTCCATTCTCAAAACGTGGTTCCTGATCCCGGCATTCGAGCCAAGGTTCAGGTCGTCGTCGTTGACGTGGTGGTGACCAACGGCAAGGGAGAACCCGCCGCCGGTTTGCACAAAGGAGACTTCGAGGTCCTGGAGGACGGTAAGCCGCAGACCATCGCGACTTTTGAAGAGCACCGCGGCGTACCGCTCACTCTGTTAAAGCTGCCTCCCCTGCCACCCAACGTTTACACCAACTTTCCCGTCACACGGACGGCTGATTCGGTGAATGTGCTGCTGCTCGACGCCCTGAACACTCCCCTCAGAGATCAGACTTATGTGCACCACCAGATGATCAACTATCTCGGAACGATTCCGCCCAGTGCGCGAGTTGCCATATTCACGCTGGCATCACGGCTCCGAATGATTCAGGGAGTCACCACAGATTCCGCGGAATTGCTGGCCGTGCTCAAGGACACGAAATTGGCCGATCCGCAACCGTCGGCACTGCTTCCTTCGAGCGCGGAAACTGATGCCGGCCAGCAACACATCGACTTCCTGACGGCCGAGGATGGTTCGCGGAGCCGCGATTCTTTGGCGGCGACTCCGGAGACCTCGGTGCGAGCAGCCGTTGATCCTGTCAATTCCATGAAGCAGTTTTTGGCCGACACAGCTGCGTTCCAGACCGAATCGCGTGTCCAGATCACGCTACAAGCGCTGCAGCAACTTGCGCGCTATCTCTCCGAGGTTCCCGGCCGTAAGAATGTGATCTGGTTTTCGGGTTCTTTCCCTGTAGGAATTCTTCCAGACCCGGACTTGCCCGACCCATTGGCCGATGTGAGGGACTTCCAACAGGACATCCGGAAGACTACCGATCTGCTCGCTTCAAGTCATGTGGCTATTTATCCGATTGCTGCGGAAGGCCTGTCTTCCGATTCCATGTATGACGTCGGTGCCGGCGAGATCGGCCAGCAAAGACCGACGCTGGCCATGCGCGACCAAATCAAGCGCGGTCGTACCGCCGCTTCAGGTCGCGACACTAACCACATCACCATGGAGGAGCTTGCCAAGGATACGGGCGGGCAAGCTTTCTACAATACCAATGGCCTGAACGATGCTCTCGCCCGCGTGATCGACAATGGCACGCGCTTCTACACGCTGACCTACACGCCAACCAACAAAACTATGGACGGAAAGTTCCGTCGTATCCGGATCGATATTCTCAACGGCAAGTATAATCTGGCCTACCGCCGCGGCTACTTCGCCGATGATCTTACCCAGCAGGCGGCCCTGCAAAAGCCGGGGGCCGATCCACTATTCGCCCTCATGGGTCGTAATCTGCCCGACCTCGCCCAAATTGTCTATGAGATACGCGTATTGCCGTCGAAACAGCAACCGGCGCCGGACGCACCGCGCATCGGGGAGGTAAAAGGACCGGTTACGCGTTACGGCGTTGACTTCGCCATTTCAGCTCAAGATCTTAAGCTCGATCCCACTTCCGACGGTATGCGCCATGGCGAGGTGGAAGTAACGCTCGTCGCTTATGATCGCGAGGGCAAGCCTCTGAACCTGGTGGTCGCTCGAGATAAATTGGAACTGCCACCCAGAATCTACGCCGATGTATTGAAGGTAGGCCTCCAGATACACAGAGAGATCGATGTGCCCAAGGAAGATGTCTACCTGCGCACCGGTATCTACGACATGCGTTCGGATGCCGCTGGCACGCTCGGAGTCTCGCTGCACGACACTTCCATGGTCCCAGTTGCCGCGACCAAGTAGGCGATGCGTTCGTGCTAGCATGACTGCAACCCTCTACGAGAGGCGGTTTAACTCGAAGGAAGTACCGGCTCCGATGTCACAGTACGAAAAACTGCTGGAAGAATTTGAGGCGTATGGCCGCACCGGCGCGGGCGCCAAGCCTCTTATGCAGCACATTGCTGAACGCCTCCACGAAGCCATGACGCGCTATAACTGGGTTGGGTTTTATTGGATGGAGGCTCCGGCTTTCGAAGCGCTGGTTCTGGGACCTTACGCCGGCAGCTTCATGCCCACGCTGCGCATTCCGCTCGACAAAGGATTGTGCGGAGCCGCTGCCACTTCCGGCAAAACGGTCGCCGTGAATAATGTCGCGGCCGACCCGCGTTATCTCGGCTCCGATCTCGTCAAATCGAACATCGTCGTGCCGATCATCGTGAAGAAGCGCGTCGTCGCCGAACTCTGTATCGAGAGCTACTTTGCCGACACTTTCGATGTAGCGGAGCAAAGGTTCATCGAATCGTGCTCAGCTTTAGTCAGCAGTTATATTGAAAAAAATGGGGCCGGTTCATGAAGCGCAGTGCGTGACAGTAGCGGAGTCCACTCCAGCGTGCCGGCTTGGGCAAAGAGCGTGTCTCGATATGCTGGACGTCACAGCCGACGGGACCGTCTCTCTGCTAGAATCTCCGCGTCATGATGGATGCTTTGCTGGTTCCTGAAAAAACCGTTGTGAGTGCCAAAGGGGATGGACCTGAGCTCGATGTGAGCCGCGCCGAGGGCCGGATTTTTTTGCTCACGCTCGCGATTACCGACATCATCGAGCAAGAGTCGCTCGACGTGAGCATCCACGGATCGGCGGATGGCGCGACTTGGGATGCCAAGCCGGTCGCGGCTTTTCCCCAGAAGTTCTACCGCGAGGAAGTTCCATTGCTGCTCAATCTGACGGCTCAGCCCGCGGTAAAGTTCATCCGCGCGCATTGGGAAGTGGCACGCTGGGGCCGCGGCACTGAAACTCCGATGTTCCAATTCCATGTCACCTTGCGGGAAGTTCCGCACGAGATTCTTGCCGAAGCAGCGGCGCGAGTGCCCGCACAGTAAAGCCGAAATCGGTGTCAGCTCACAATTTAAGTCGCACCGTGGAAGACCGAAATCTCACAAAATCATAGTTCACCCATCACAGACTTTCTCTGTCGATTGGATTGCAATAGTCCAACGCAGGAGAATGTTTGTGGCATTTCACCGACGAAAATCCGAAACTGGGCGCAAGGCCCGTCGCATACCGAAGAAGAACAACCTGCTCGTCATGGCAGTCTATGAAGAGTGCCAATTGTGTGCCTCCATTGCCGCGCCGGTCGCCTGCTCGAACTGCTATACGCTACTTTGCGCAGAATGCATTGAGTCTTTTGACGGAAAGCCGGTCTGTTGTTGCTGCCGTGAAGAATTGGAAACTCCCAAGCGTCTGGCCAAGGTCCTGATGTTCCCCGCGAGCCACGCGCGGTGTCGCGCCTGATCATTGGTCGCGGGCGTTGCCCGGAAGATCCGTTTCTCAAATCTGTTTTTGCCCACCAAGTTGACCGAGCCTCCACTATATTTAGAACTCATGGCACTTAGTTCGAATGTCGTCGTCTGTCCCGCGCGCGGCGTCGCGGGAGTGGTTCGGATTCCTGGAGACAAGTCGATTTCGCACCGGTACGCGATGCTAGCCTCGATTGCAGAGGGCAAAAGCCGCTTCCAGAACTTTTCCGCGGCGCGCGATTGCGCCAGCACTCTTGATTGCGTCGCGAAGCTCGGCTGCGAGTGGAAGCGGGAGGACGACGGAGCGATTGTAGTGAATGGCTCCGGCCCACAGTTGCGAACTCCGACCGAGGCGCTCGATTGCGGGAACTCGGGCTCGACCATGCGCATGCTGAGCGGAATTCTGGCAGGCCAGCCGTTTGCCAGCGAACTGTTCGGGGATGAGTCGCTGTCGCGGCGCCCCATGGCGCGCATTATGAAACCGCTCTCTGAGATGGGCGCCAGGATTTCGTCGAGCGATGGTGGACGGCCTCCCCTCAAGATTCAGGGCGGATTGCTGAAGCCGATCCACTACAAGCCGGAGGTTGCGAGCGCGCAGGTGAAATCGTGCGTGCTGTTTGCGGGATTGTTTGCCGACGGAGAGACGATCGTCGAGGAGCCGATCCGCACGCGCGATCACGGCGAAATTGCGCTGCGGGCGTTTGGCGCGGAAGTTGAGCGAAAAGGCAACGCCTCGCGAATTATGGGCGGGCAGCGGCTGCGCGCGATTGAGGCGCACGTAGCGGGAGATCTTTCCAGTGCGGCGTTCTTTCTGTGCGCGGCCGCGCTTTTTCCGGGATCGCAGGTGACCTTGCCGGGGATTCTTATGAATCCAACGCGTGCCCGGCTCCTCGATATTCTGGTGCAGATGGGATTGAAAGTTTCGGTTGCACATCTCGAAGACCATCAAGGCGAGCTGGTGGGAACGATTGAAGCGCGCGGAGCGGCGTGGAAGGGAGCCGTGATCACCGGCGCCGACACGGCCGCGTTGATTGACGAGATCCCGGTGCTGGCGGCGGTTGCGCCTTACGCGGAGGACGGTCTCGAAGTCCGCGATGGCAAAGAATTGCGGGTGAAAGAGTCGGATCGCATCGCGGCGGTAGCTACCAATCTGCGAAAGATGGGCGCGGAGATCGAAGAGCGTCCAGATGGTATGAAGATTCCTGGCGGGCAAAATCTGCATGGGGCTGAGCTGGATTCGTTTGGCGATCACCGCATAGCGATGGCATTCGCCGTGGCCGCGTTGCGAGCGGAGGGCGAGACAACGATCCGCGGAGCCGACGCGGCGGGAGTTTCGTATCCGACGTTTTTTGAGGAGTTGGAAAGAATCGCCGGGTGTTAATTAGTCGGCGGTCGATAGTCATCGGTCGTAGAGATATTTTCCGACGGCTAACGACCGATGACTGATGACTAATGACCGATGACCAACGACCGTACTGGGGGAATCCATGTCGAACGAGAAATCGCAATCTGCTGATGATCGGCTGCAGCAGGAATTCAATCGCTGGGCCGAGCGCGGTGAAGGCCCAAAGATGGAGAACCATCATCTCGACATCACCGAGAAGACGATGCGCCGTATGGAGCTGCGTCCGGGCGAGCGGATTCTCGATCTGGGTTGCGGATCGGGCTGGGCGACGCGTCTTTTGACGCGCATGGTCAGCGACGGCCCGCAGGGATTCGGGCAGGTGGTGGGAGTCGATATTTCAGACGAAATGGTGCGGCAGGCGCGAGCGGCTTCGAAAGACTTTGAAAACGTGATGTTCGTCGTCGGATCGGCCGAGAAGATTCCGTGGGAAGAGAATTTCTTCGATAAAGTGCTTTCGGTGGAGTCGTTTTATTACTATCCCGATCAGGAACGCGCGCTGGCCGAGTTGTTTCGCGTAATGGCTCCGCACGGACGCATGTTCATCCTGATCAATCTTTACAAAGACAACCCGTATTCGCTGCAGTGGGTGCCGAAGTTGAAGGTGCCGGTTCATGTTCGTTCCGCGGCGGAGTATGTCGAATTGCTGAAGCGGCATGCGTTCGAAAGTGTGGAGTACGCGCTGATTCCTGATGACACGCCCACGCCAGAAAACTACCAGACAACGTCATTTCTTTCGCTGGACGACATGAAAGCCTTCAAGAGGATAGGGGCATTGCTGCTGATGGCCTCGAAGCCGGACGTGCGGAATCCGGCGCCGGGGTACACGATTTACTAAGGTTTCGCGGTGTGACGGCCATCACGCCCCGGCGTATGATCGTTACGATATGCTTTTAAGTAAGAGGCCCAATGAGCTGGCTGCAGAATAAATTCGAAAAAAATTTCATGATCTCGACGGTCGACTACGTCTTCAACTGGGCGCGCAAGTCGGCGCTCTGGCCGATGACGTTTGGCCTGGCGTGCTGCGCCATCGAGATGATCGCGTCGTCCACTGCTCGCTTCGATATTGCGCGTTTTGGCTCGGAGGTGTTTCGACCCAGCCCTCGGCAGTCGGATCTGATGATCGTTTCTGGCACGGTCACGCTGAAGATGGCGCCGGTGGTCAAACGAATTTATGACCAAATGCCCGAGCCGAAGTGGGTGATTTCCATGGGCGCATGCTCGTCAGTAGGCGGGCCGTTCAATACCTATGCGGTGCTGCAGGGCGTCGACCGCATCGTGCCGGTTGATGTCTACGTGATCGGATGCCCGCCGCGTCCGGAAAATCTGTTTTATGCGCTGCTCAAACTGCAGGACAAGATCGACACCATGACTCTGGCCAAGCGCCCCACCGAAGTGCGGCTCGAAGAGTACATGCTGGAGAACTTCAAGCGCCAGGTGATGGTGGCGCAGACGATGCAACCGAAATAGCCGTTAGCCATCAGATATCGGCTTCTCACCTGATTGGGATCGCGGTGACTGCGAACTGCGGTTTCGCACAGCGATCATTGCGGAACTTCTTCGCTTTTGTTTGCGTATCATCTCTGGAGGGGGTGTTGCTATGATTGCCTTCCTGCTCTGGTGCTTGCTTTTCGTGGTGTGCTGGCCGTTGGCGCTCCTGGCGCTTGTGCTGTATCCCATCGTATGGCTGTTGTTGCTGCCCTTTCGTGTGGTGGGAATCGCCGTCCACGGAGTACTGGCGCTGGTCTGGGCCGCGGTGATGCTCCCCGCGCGACTACTGAGTGCGCCGTTTCGACTTTCGCGGATATAAAACGGCACCCCGTCAGAAAATGAGTGACCGGGCTCATAGGTTCAAACCTCGATCAGCACATCCCCGCCTTCAATCTTCACCGGATACACGGCGATCTTCGCTCCGCCGCCGGCCTCGCCCGTCTTTGGATCCCACTCCCAGCCATGCCATGGGCAGACGACTTTCCCGCCGGAAACAACGCCCTGTCCGAGCGGGCCTCCACGATGCAGACAGATGTTATCCATGGCGCTGATTTCGCCATTTATGTTGGCAATGCAGATGGTCTTGTCGCCGCAGGGAAATTCTTTGGCTTCATTGAGCGTCGGGAGATCGGATTGAGAAGCAATTTTCGTGAACATAATCCTCGGTATATGGCAGCGGCGGAGAAATGCAGATCCCTCGCTCCGCTCGGGATGACAAGTTCTGAACGGCGATTGCCTAGCTGACAACTGGCGCTCGATGCCCGACGACTGACGACTAACGACCGTCAGATCTGCATCGTCTTTAGCCCAGCGCTCACTCGCAACGTGGCTTCCGTCGCCATCTGCACATCGCCGGCGCTCAGCCCCGGCGCAACCTCCTCGAGCACCAAGCCATCGGGCGTGACTCGAATATAGGCCATCTCTGTGACGATCGTGTCGACTACCTTGACACCGGTCAGCGGCAGAGTGCATTTCTTGAGGATCTTCGGCTGACCATCCCTGGTCGCGTGTTCCATTGCGACAATCACGCGCCGCGCTCCTGCGACCAGATCCATGGCGCCGCCCATCCCTTTGACCATTTTGCCCGGAATCATCCAGTTGGCAATATTGCCGAGTTCGTCTACCTCCATCGCGCCCAGCACGCTCAGATCAATATGCCCACCGCGAATCATGCCGAATGAATCGGCGCTTGAAAAGTACGCCGTACCTGGCAGTTCGCTCACCGTTTCCTTGCCCGCGTTAATCAGATCTGCATCTTCCGTGCCTTCCACCGGATAAGGCCCAATGCCCAGCATTCCGTTCTCGGATTGCAGAATCACATCCATGCCCGGCGGAACATGATTAGCAATGAGCGTAGGCAACCCAATGCCCAAATTGACGTAGAATCCGTCACGCAATTCACGAGCTACCCGCTTCACGATGCGTTCACGTTTGTCGAGGTCCTTTGAGGGTTTCGCTTCAGTCGGCATTATGGGTTTAAGTCCTTGGCCCGTTTGTCGTTGGTCGTTAGCGAGGAAGAGCGATACGCGAGAGTCCGCGAACGACTAATCGCCCACCACCGCCGACTTCCTTACCGTTCTCTTCTCTATCCTCTTCTCAAACAACTCGCCTTGGAAGATCCGTTTCACATACACACTCGGCGTGTGCACCATGTCAGGATCGAGCTCTCCCGGTTCAACCAGATGTTCGACTTCAGCAATCGTGATCTTAGCCGCTGTTGCCATCATGGGATTGAAATTGCGCGCTGTCTTGCGATAGACCAGGTTGCCCCACTTGTCGCCCTTCCACGCTTTTACGAATGCGAAGTCAGCTTTCAGTCCGCGTTCCATGATGTAAGTGCGCCCTTCAAATTCGCGTGTTTCTTTCCCTTCGGCGACCATTGTTCCCACCCCCGTAGGAGTAAAGAACGCAGGAATACCCGCGCCCCCGGCGCGAATGCGCTCCGAAAAAGTCCCCTGCGGAACCAGGTCAAGCTGCACCTTGCCGTTCAGCACCATCTGTTCGAGCAGCTTGTTTTCGCCGACGTAGGTACCGATGTGTCGCCGAATCTGGCCGTTGGCCAGCAGTAGTCCCATCCCCACTCCATCGACGCCAACATTGTTGCTGATGGTAAATAGGTTCTTGACGCCTTTATTGGCGAGCGCGCGAATGAGGTTCTCCGGCATCCCGCACAAACCAAATCCGCCCACCATGATGGTGGCGCCGTCGAAAACATCCTGAATCGCCGCTTCAGCGCTGGCCACAACCTTGTGCATAGCAGGAGAATTCTATCGGAAATCAGATCACCGGATCATCGGTTTATCGGATGATCTTAGATCGTCCAATATCTCTACCCGACTGAGCCGAACCCTTCCGCAATTCATGCGCCCGTTCGAACTCCGCGGCCAGTTCCCGCGAGTCCAGGTTCTCGCGAATGTGCGCAAGCCGCTGTTCCAGCTTCTGGAGCACGTCCGAAATATTCTTCTTATTCGTAATCGCAACATCGCGCCACATCGAATACGGGCTTCCCGAAATGCGAGTCATCTCACGCAGCGCCCGTCCGCCAATGTCAAGCACGGGTGCATCGGGTCCAAACTCGTCCACCAGTGCGGCGGCCAGGGCTGTGGAGATCATCTGCGGCAAGTGGCTGATCCACGCGCAAACCCGGTCATGATTGTCGGGATCAAGTACTGCGACTCTTGCGCCCATCTTTTCCGCGGAATGTATGAATTCTCCGCACATACCAGCATGCACGTTCTGCCCTGGAAGCGGTGTGAACAGCCACGCCGCGCCTTCGAAAAGATCCGCTTCGGCAAACTCCACGCCCGCATTTTCCTTGCCCGCCATGGGATGTCCAGCGAGAAATCTCTGCCCCGCATTCCGCCCAAAAGATTTCGCAGCGCGCGAGACGATTTCCGCCTTGGTGCTGCCCACATCGGTTACCAGGGTTTTCGCCGGAAGCGCGGGGCCCAGTCGTCCAATCAGATCAAGAATAGGAATCACCGGCGTAGCCAGCACCACCAGATCGCTCCCGCGCACTGCATCGGCAGGATTGGCACTTCCCGAGTCAATCGCCCCGCATTGCTCAGCCTTCTCCAAAACGGGAGCGCGATCGCAGCCAATGATTCGCCCAACTAGGTGGCGTTTTTTAAGCGCGAGGCCCAGCGAGCCTCCGATCAAGCCGGTTCCGATGATGGTGACTTGCCTGAAGGCCATGAATAGTCAGACTTTGCTGATAGTAAGTTCTGTCTACGCGATCTCGCGTCCCACCGCCGGCGCAAGCATTCGCAGTTGATCCATCAACTTAGCAAACTGTTCCGGATACAGCGACTGCGCACCATCCGAGAGCGCCTTATCCGGCTGGTGATGAACCTCGATGAGCATTGCGTCAGCGCCCGCCGCGGCCGATGCCAGCGCCATCGGAGCCACTTTATCGCGGCGTCCTGTCCCATGCGAAGGATCGGCAGTGATCGGCAAATGCGAAAGCTTGTGAATGATCGGCATCGCCGAAATGTCCATCGTGTTGCGCGTATAAGTTTCGAAAGTGCGAATGCCGCGCTCGCACAGAATCACTTCGTAGTTGCCGCCGGCCAGCAGGTATTCCGCCGAGCATAGAAGTTCTTCGAAGGTGGCGGCGATGCCCCGCTTCAGCAGCACCGGCTTTCGCACCTTGCCCAGTTCGCGCAGCAGATTGAAGTTCTGCATATTGCGCGCTCCCACCTGAAAAATGTCGACATAAGGCAACATCAGCTCGATCTGCGAGATCTCCATGACCTCACTGATCACGAGCATCTTGAAGTGATTGCCCGCTTCGCGCAGCAACTTCAAACCCTCAATGCCGAGGCCTTGAAACGAATAAGGAGAAGAACGCGGCTTGAATGCGCCCCCGCGCAGAACACGCGCTCCGGCCTTCGAAATCAGCCCAGCGATGGCAAACAGCTGCTCGTGCGACTCCACCGAGCATGGCCCCGCCATCACCACGATCTTCTTGCCCCCGATTTCAATCCCATCCTTGAATTTGACGACCGTGCCCTCTGGGCGGAAGTTGCGTCCAGCCAACTTATAAGGAGAAGTAATGCGGTGAACTTCCTGCACCCCCGCCATCATCTCAACTTCGCGCGTGTCGAAATCATGAGAAACGCCCACTCCGCCGAGCACGGTCTGCCGCGCCCCCGTCGAGCGATGGACCTCAAATCCGAAATGCACCAGTTGATCGATCACCCGCTGGATCTGGTCTTCGCTGGCCGATTCTTGCATTGCGACAATCATGAGTACTCTCGTTTACCTCGCCCCGCAGAAAAGTCAGCGTTTGCGGCGTTCCGTTCCAATTCCCCGAATCTTCAAATTTGCATTCGTTTCGACTCGGGGATCAGCCGCTGTTGGCTGGACGATCGGCTCCGAGTCGGGAACAATTTCGTGCTTCTGAATGCTTCGCATCACATCCATAATTCGTTCGTAAATCTGCCCCAGATCCCGCTCCGCCAAGGGACCCGTGCTGCTGCGCTGCACATTGGCGATCACCGCCCGCTCGCGGTCAGGCTCGTAAATCGGCATGCTGGTGTTGCGCTTCAACCGTCCGATTTCAACGACAGCGGCCGCGCGCTCGTTGAGTAACGCCGCCAGTTTGCGGTCCAGTTCGTCGATTTTCTTGCGCCAGTCAGAAATATCCATAGAGCGATCAGCCATTACGATGTCCGGTCAGTTTAATTGCTATGCGGGACGTTGAAAAGGAAGGTCCGCAAATCCTAAGTCCACCCGATCCAATTATCGAGCACGCCGGCCCGAAGGCTGACGGCAGGCGGCGGATAGTTGCCCTACGAATTCTGCCACAGTCGCCGCTTCTCGTCCCGGGTTTTGTTCGATGACATGCACGATAGCGCTCCCCACCACCGCGCCCTCTGCGAATTCGCCAACCGCCGCGAATTGCGCCGGCGTCGAAATTCCGAAACCCACAGCCACGGGAAGCTTCGTAAACCGTCGTATGCGCTTCACCAGCGATTTGGCGTCTCCAGTCATCTGGTCGCGTGCACCAGTGACGCCCGTGCGCGAAATCGCATAGATAAAGCCGCTCGAAGCCTCGGCAATCAATTTCAATCGCGCGTCGGGGCTGGTAGGCGCAGCCAGAAAAATCGTGGCCAGGTCGTTCTTGCGCGCCTCACGCCGATACTCGGCTGATTCTTCAACCGGCAAATCAGTGATCAGCGTTCCGTCAATCCCTGCCAGCCGCGCTACTTGGCAGAATTTGGCAAGCCCCATGCGCAAGATAGGATTGAGATACGAAAAAATCACCAGTCCAACCGATTGCGAATGCTCGCGAATTTCCGACGCTAGCGTAAGCACGTCCTGTAACGAAGTTCCGTGCTTAAGCGCCCGCTCACTGGCACGCTGTATCACCGGCCCGTCCGCCAGCGGATCACTAAACGGCACACCCAATTCAATCACGCTCGTCCCGGCATCAACAGCAGCCAGTATGACTTCGCGCGTGGTCGCAAGATCGGGGTCGCCGCATGTCACATAGGCGATTAGCGAAGGATTATTCTGGAAATGAAAAGGCATGTGGGATCTTGTGCGCGGTAATCGGTAAATTCGTGATCTAGAACCTGTAAACGTAAGCAACCAGAAATCGCAAGCGTCAACAATTGCAAATTACAAATCAGAACTACGAGTCTAACTTCAAAGTCTCCCGCAATATTCCCACGTCCTTGTCCCCGCGCCCCGAGATGTTGACAATCACCACCTCCGACTTCCTCATCTTAGGAGCTCGCTTAATTACCTCAGCCACCGCGTGTGCCGATTCCAGCGCCGGAATAATGCCCTCGGTCCGAGCCAGCAGCGTAGTGGCCTCCAGCGCCTCAGCATCAGAAGCAGGAACATACTCCGCTCGCCCCGTATCTCTGAGCATGGCGTGCTCCGGCCCAATTGAAGGATAATCCAGCCCCGCCGAAACCGAGTGCGTCAGCGCGATCTGCCCCCACTGATCCTGCAGCACATAAGAGTAAGTTCCCTGCAAAACGCCCGGCGATCCGCCGCGAAAACGCGCCGCGTGCTCGCCCAAGGCCAAGCCGCGCCCACCCGCCTCAACCCCGATCAGTTCAACTTTCTTATCCTTTATGAAGTCATAGAAAATTCCTATCGAGTTCGACCCTCCGCCGACGCACGCGATAATGGCCTTCGGAAGTTTGCCTTCTGCTCTAAGAATCTGCGCGCGAGCCTCGCGTCCAATCACGCGATGAAAGTCGCGCACCATCGTTGGATAAGGGTGCGCTCCCAGCACGCTACCCAGCAGATAATGCGTCGTCCGCACGTTGGTGACCCAGTCGCGCATCGCTTCGTTGATCGCATCTTTCAAAGTGCGCGATCCCGAATCAACCCCCCGAACCTCCGCGCCCAGCAATCTCATCCGAAAGACATTAAGCTCCTGGCGGCGCATGTCCGCCGTGCCCATATAAACGACGCACTCGAATCCGAGCAGCGCGCAGACCGTAGCCGTTGCCACGCCGTGCTGTCCCGCGCCAGTCTCCGCAATCACGCGATGCTTGCCCATGCGTTCGACTAGCAGCCCCTGCCCAAGACAGTTGTTGATTTTGTGTGCGCCGGTATGGAGCAAGTCCTCGCGCTTGAGATAAATTTTCGCCCCGCCCAGCTTCGCGCTCAGGCGTCGCGCAAAAAACAGCGGCGTCGGACGTCCAGCATAGGTTTTCAACAGCAGATCGAGCCGCTGCTGGAACTTGCGATCACGCTTCGCTTTGTCGTATTCGCGCTCCAGTTCGTCGAGCGCCGCCATCAGCGTTTCTGGAACATAGCGTCCGCCATAAACGCCAAAGCGCCCGGCAGTGGCAGCTTTCGGCGCAAGCTTTCCGTTTGTCTTCCCGATTCCTCGGGTTCCAATCTTCTTGCTTACGATCTTCTTATTTACGATCGCGGTAGCCATCTTCAACTCGCCTCTTCCATAGCCCGCACTGCGTGAATAAATGCGCGGACCCTTCGTGGATCTTTCTTCCCCGGCTCGCGTTCAACACCCGACGAAACATCCACACCCCAAGGATGCAGCAGGTGGATCGCCTCCTGCACATTCCCGGGACGCAATCCGCCGGCCACAATCAGCTTGCTGATGCTGTTAATGATCCCCGCCCAGGGTTGCACCAGTTCCCAGTCAAAAGTTTCTCCCGTTCCCCCACGTCTTTCATCGTTCGATGAATCGAGCAGAATACCCGAGACCACCCCAGGCCGGAAGCCATGCGTCTCCAGAAACAAGTCGCCATTCTTCGCGACATGAATTTTGTGCACGCGCTTCCCCTTGTACGCTTCGTCGGGTTCTACCAGTCCCGCCGCGACCGGATCCCATCCGATCGATTGTTCCGCCGGAGCATCAAAAATTTTCGCTTGACAGCTGCGGAAAATTGTTGGCCGCGGAGCCCGTTTCGCGAGCTCTTGAAAAAGCGCACGGCTGAATTCTGTGCTCTCGTCGCCATGTAGTTGCACGGCAGTCAATCCGACATCTTTGACCGTCTCACTCACGTAACCAACGCTCTCATTAACAAAGACGCCCACCTTTTCCACTCGCGAGGGTACACGACCGGCAATCGAACGCGCGGTTTCTGCTGTGACGTGGCGCGGGCTCTTGGGATAAAAGACGAAGCCCAGAGCATTGGCGCCGGCCTCGCTGGCCAGCAGCGCGTCGTCCACATTCGTGATCCCGCAGATTTTGATCCAAGTCATAAAATGCAGTGGTCGGTGTTTAACAATCGGTGATGCCACCGACCCAATCACACTCGACCAGTGACCCAGCCAGTCCACTAGCCGCTTTTTCCGATTCGTCGGCTGCTGACCACTGGCCGTCGCTCACTGCTCTCCATCAACTCCGTCAATGCCTTTCCTGGCCGCTCTGCTTTCATCAATGATTCGCCGATCAGAAATGCTTCGTATCCCGCCGATCGCAAGCGCGCGATGTCCGAGCCCGATTGGATGCCACTCTCAGCCACCCTAACGCAGCTGTCAGGAAGTTTTTCAGCCAGCCGCAGCGCAGTCGCGAGATTGACTTCAAAAGTGCGCAAATTGCGGCTGTTGATACCAATCAGATCACAGCCCGCATCAAGTGCGCGCTGTAGTTCCGATTCATCGTGCGCCTCGCACAAAACATCCAGCCCCTGCGATCGCGCTCTCTCCGCCAGCGCTACGAGCTCTTCTTGATCGAGCGCTGCAACAATCAGCAGGATAGCGTCAGCGCGGTTCGCCCGCGCCTCGACAATCTGAAATTCGTCGACGATGAAATCCTTGCGCAAACAGGGAAGGGAACTGCTCGCCGAGGCTTCACGCAGATAATCGAGCGAACCCTGAAAAAATTGTTCATCGGTCAGCACCGAAAGCGCCGCCGCGCCCGCCTGCTCCAATTCACGCGCCAATTCAGACGGTCTGAAATCGGTGCGGATCAAGCCCTTCGAGGGCGAGGCTTTTTTCAGTTCGGCAATCACGGCGATTGAGCCGTTCTGCGCCGTCCGCTGAAGCTGATTCCGAAAACCCCGCGGAGTATGCTCCACCGCCGCCCGTTCCAGTACGCGCAGCTCGGCTTCCCGCGCTCTCCCAGACGTTCGTTGGGAGAGGCGCTGTCGTGTGGCCGCGACGATCGTCTCAAGAGAAGCTGGCATCACAGATTCCCAATTATACGGAAGCCCCCTATTTCAGGTGGATAGCGTGCCGCCGGTCGTGCGCGTCAACTTAACCCGGCCGGTGCCGTTGCCGCTTAACGTGACCAAAAACCGAACAAGTCGCCTGTGATACCCGTCATTGACCCGCGTTCTGGCAAGATGCTATAAACGAGTGCTTTGTGCCGAGGTTTGCAGCCGAAAGTAGGCTTCCGCCGTTGGCACAAGTTTTCCGACGCGGCCAAATCGGCACTCCTCATTTCATTAAGTTATGCCTGGCGGTGGAAGCGTGTTCGGAGCGTGTTCGGAACTCTGGCGGCAGCCCCGTCTTCGTCGCGGATCGATTTCTCGGCGAACGGCCTGTCCGCCGCAGCAAACACACGTCATGACCCCTGGACAGGATCTTTAGGAGGACTTTAATGCGCACTTGGAAAGCCAATCTTGCGTCCTTCGGACGCTGGTTTACGAAAAGCCGCCCTGCGAACGTAAGTTTTGTGAAGATTTCGGCAATGCTTGCCACTCTGCCGCTTCTTACCGCTGGCTCCGCGCTGGCCCAGCCTGCCGCAGAAGCGGGCGGCGAGGCCGCGCTGAAAGTTCCCGACCTTTCTACCGTTTCCTTCCTCGGAATGAATGGCCATAATCTTCTGCTGATTGGCATTGCTTTCTGTTTTTTTGGCCTGCTGTTTGGGATGACCATCTTCATGCGCCTCAAGCACCTGCCCGTTCATAAGGCGATGCTCGATATTTCCGAGCTCATCTATGAGACCTGCAAGACCTATCTCGTGACGCAGGGCAAATTCCTGCTGCTTCTCTGGTCGTTCATTGCGGTGGTCATTGTGCTCTATTTCGGTTGGCTGGCGCCGGTCCCCGGTAAACCGATTCTCACAACCCTTCCCATCATCCTCGTGTTCAGCATTATCGGGATGGCGGGCAGCTACGGTGTCGCATGGTTCGGAATCCGCGTGAATACCTTCGCGAATTCTCGCACTGCCTTCGCCTCGCTCCCAGGTAAGCCATACCCCGTCTACCAGATCCCCCTCGAAGCCGGCATGTCGATCGGCATGATGTTGATCTCTGTCGAACTGCTGATGATGCTCATCATCCTGCTGTTCATTCCGGGCGATTATTCGGGACCTTGTTTCATCGGCTTTGCGATTGGCGAATCGTTGGGCGCTGCGGCGCTGCGTATCGCGGGCGGCATTTTTACCAAGATCGCCGACATCGGCAGCGACCTCATGAAGATCGTTTTCAAGATCAAGGAAGACGATGCGCGCAACCCCGGCGTCATCGCCGACTGTACTGGCGATAATGCAGGTGACTCGGTCGGACCTTCCGCCGACGGTTTCGAAACCTATGGCGTTACCGGCGTCGCGCTGATCACGTTCATCCTGTTGGGCGTGAAAGACCCGCGTGTGCAGGTCCAACTGCTGGTATGGATCTTCGTCATGCGTGTTGCCATGCTGGTAGCTGCGGCGGCGGCCTACTTTATCAATGGCGCAGTGGCCAAAGCAAGGTACGGCAATGCCCAGGAAATGAACTTTGAGGCGCCCCTGACTACTCTAGTCTGGCTCACTTCCCTGATTTCCGTCGGCCTCACCTACGTCATCTCGTATGTGATAGTTCCCGTGCTCGGTGATCCCGCAACCGGCGACCCGAGCCAATGGTGGAAACTGGCAAGCATCATCTCCTGCGGCACGCTCGCCGGTGCCATCATCCCAGAACTGGTGAAGGTTTTCACCTCAGTCAACTCCCGCCACGTGAACGAAGTCGTGATCTCCTCAAAAGAAGGCGGCGCATCGCTCGGAATCCTCTCTGGTTTTGTTGCCGGGAATTTCTCCGGTTATTGGCTTGGCCTTTCCATGGTTGCGCTGATGTCGATTGCCTATTTCTTCAGCCAGATGGGCCTGGCTGCGGCAGCCACCATGATTGCTGCGCCGGTTTTTGCCTTCGGCCTCGTTGCCTTCGGCTTCCTGGGCATGGGCCCGGTGACCATCGCGGTCGATTCCTATGGCCCGGTGACCGACAACGCGCAATCCGTCTATGAACTCTCTCTGATCGAGCAGGTGCCCAACATCAAAGCCGAGATCAAAAAGGATTTCAACATCGACGTGAATTTTGACCGGTCGAAGGACTTGCTGGAAGAGAACGACGGCGCCGGCAACACATTCAAAGCAACCGCCAAGCCGGTCCTCATCGGAACCGCCGTGGTGGGCGCAACCACCATGATCTTCTCCATCATCATGGCGCTGACCAGCGGTCTAACTACGAATGTCGATAAGCTGTCCTTGCTCCACGCCCCCTTCTTCCTGGGCTTGATCACGGGCGGTGCGATGATCTACTGGTTCACCGGCGCTTCCACCCAAGCCGTAACCACGGGCGCGTATCGCGCCGTCGAGTTCATCAAGGCCAACATCAAACTCGAGGGCTCAGAAAAAGCGTCCGTCTCCGACAGCAAGAAAGTCGTTGAAATCTGCACCAAGTATGCGCAGAAAGGCATGTTTAACATCTTCCTTGCCGTTTTCTTCGCCACCCTCGCCTTCGCCTTCGTCGAGCCCTTCTTCTTCATCGGATACCTGATTTCGATCGCCATCTTCGGCCTCTACCAGGCAATCTTCATGGCCAACGCCGGCGCCGCCTGGGACAACGCCAAAAAGATCGTCGAAACCAAACTAAAGCAGAAAGGTACGCCCCTGCACGACGCCACCGTGATCGGTGACACAGTTGGCGATCCCTTCAAAGACACCTCTTCGGTAGCCATGAACCCGGTCATCAAGTTCACCACGCTCTTCGGACTCCTGGCTGTGGAACTGGCCGTATCCCTGACGAGCAACCAAGGCTCAGGGTTAACCCACATCTTGGCGCTCGCCTTTTTCGCCGTCTCCGTCTACTTCGTATACCGTTCGTTCTACGGCATGCGAATCAGTTCGGAGTAGGTGCTCGTGGAGACGAGCGTCTCGCCCGTCCCGCGCATCGAAGAGCCGCAAACCCAGGAAACAACAAACGCCATCCAGCACAACTGGATGGCGTTCTTGATTAAATAGGCACTCTCCCCAGAGCCACGATGAACTGGATGCCGTCAACATGCTTTCCCTGGAGACGTTCGTCATTGGTGACGAAAAGATCGACGCTCGCGCTGGCGGCGCAGGCCAACTGAATGGCGTCGGGCGCCTTCAGCGATCTTTCTGATCGCAGGGCAGCATACACCTTGGCCGCTTTGACATCGAAGGCAAGCATGGTCGCCGCACTTGTGATCGCGTGCTCATATTTTCTGCAAAGCTCAGGGTCGTTCCGCTCCGTAGGTTTCACCAGGATCTCGCCTAGTGTGAGCGTGGAAGTCAGCAGTTGATCGCCGCGGTCGAGCATCTTGGAACGAAGCTGCGCTACTGCTTTTGAAAGTGATCCGTAGTCCTCGAATAGATAAATGAAGAGGTTGGTGTCCCAGAAAACGCGACTCATTCCCAGCCTTCACGTATGCGGCGTACATAATCATCGGCGTGCTCGTCGCCCCAAAGATGCTTGCCTGAGCCTCGCAACGAAAGCAACGGGTCTTCTCTCGAAGCGTTGCCAGTCGCTACCGAACACCAGTCTCTGTACCAGCCGAGCAGGCCATCGTAGCCATAAGGAAGATCCTCGTGCCCGGGCGTGACCTTCGCGCCCTCACGGTCCGGATGGTAGGAATCACCCTTCCGGAACAGTCGTCGTCGGCCGGGGCCAGTCTCGAACAACATGCGATAACGACCCGGATTCGGAGGCCTGTTCGCAACGCAGTGTTGAATGACATGAACGTAGACACCGCGCCGCAGAGGTTTGTGCAACCCCTCCCGCTCAGCTCGTTGGACAATCTCCTCGATAGCGAAGTCTGTAACCTCGGGATGCTCGCGATGCAGTAAGGCGGTTGCTATCCAAACTTCGTCCGCCACCTTCAACGCAGTTTCGGTCGCTGAATCGGCCATGACATCATTCCTGTTTTCAATAATACCATGTAATTAAGTAATATCAACAACATTATATCATCGCCTCTCTTGCGCTGCTTGGTATAATGATCACAACACCCGGAAAAGACAAAAGGCGAGGACCGTGGTCCCCGCCTCACATTCATTTCTTCTCGTCGGTTGTTTACCCGCTACAACTGACTCATCTTAGCCAGAAATTCACTGTTCGTCCCAGCCTTAGCCAGCCGCTCGATCAACAACTCCATTGCCTCAACCGGAGACAGCGGGTTCAGCACTTTGCGCAGCACCCAGATCCGTTGCAGATCTTCCTTCGGAATCAGCAGCTCTTCCTTGCGTGTTCCAGAGCGCTGAATATCAATCGCGGGGAACGTTCGCTTATCCACGAGTTTGCGATCGAGAATAATTTCCGAGTTGCCCGTGCCTTTGAACTCTTCAAAGATCACATCGTCCATGCGCGATCCGGTATCGATCAACGCGGTCGCAATGATGGTCAGCGAGCCGCCCTCTTCGATATTGCGTGCCGAGCCAAAAAACCGCTTGGGACGCTGCAAAGCATTCGAATCGACGCCGCCCGAGAGCACCTTGCCCGACGGCGGAACGATCGTGTTATAGGCGCGCGCCAGACGCGTAATCGAATCCAGCAGAATGACCACGTCGCGCTTGTGCTCGACCAGACGCTTCGCTTTTTCGATCACCATTTCCGCGACCTGCACGTGGCGGGCAGCGGGCTCATCGAAAGTCGACGAAATCACTTCGCCTTTGACCGAGCGCTGCATGTCCGTGACTTCTTCCGGACGCTCGTCAATCAGCAGCACCATGAGCACGACTTCCGGATGGTTCGCCGTAATCGAGTTCGCCACGTTCTGCAGCAGCATGGTCTTGCCCGCCCGGGGAGGCGAAACGATCAACCCGCGCTGCCCTTTACCGAGCGGCGTCAGCAGATCCATGACACGTGCGCTGATGTTTTCGCGCACCGTTTCGAGTTTCAACCTCTCCTGCGGGTAAAGCGGCGTCAGGTTGTCGAACAGAATCTTGTTGCGCGCTTCGTCCGGAGACTCGAAATTTACCGCCTCGATCTTCACCAGTGCGAAATATTTCTCGCCCTCATGTGGAGGCCGCACCTGGCCGCTAATCGTGTCGCCAGTCTTCAAATCGAATTTGCGGATTTGTGACGGCGAAACGTAAATGTCGTCTGGGCCCGGCAAATAGTTGTAGTCGGGCGAGCGCAGAAAGCCGTAGCCGTCAGGGAGGATCTCCAAAACACCTTCAGCGAAGATGTGTCCTTCTTTTTCACTTTGCGCCTGCAGGATCTTGAAGATGAGATCCTGTTTGCGGAGTCCGCTGGCGCCCGGCAGCTCCAACGATCGGGCGATCTTGGTCAGCTCGGTTATGTTTTTTTCTTTCAGTTCTGCAATGGTCATATTTACCTACGGGAATGGTTTCTTCGGGAGGGATTCTCTCGGGATGGATTTGCTTTGCCGCCGTGCGGGCACACGGCGGAGCCGCTCAAGCGGCTCGCCGTTGTGCTTCGGCAAAGTTCTCAGGTTCACTCAGGATGTCATGACGTTCCGCATCGGCGATCTTGTCAAATACCTCGTTCATGGTTTCCTGTATGCGCGTGTTCGGCTTATGAAACTTCCGCGTCGCCTTCGAGGCAAGTTGGCAGAGCATATACCGGTTCCGCAAAGTATGTAGAGCGTCAAATACGCGATCAGAACGCATCTTAGATCGTTCTCCTTTAAAGGGAATCATTTAGGCCTTGATCCCATTGTCCGCCCATTTGGGTGATGGTCGAGTACGGTTAGCCAAACTGCAATTCGGGCCAAGTTCAAAGGGATTTGCCAGAATTACCCAAATAGATGCCCCGCCCAACCCGAAAGTTGCTCAATTCTTAAGGGAGCTGCCACAACTGGGGCGGTGGTTCGTCGGGACCCGCAGAAACTGCTTTGATGTCCTGAGAACGCCTAAGTATAACAAACCGCTAGGGAAGGTCAAGAAGAATTTATGCCACTCCCTAGAACCTTTCTGGGTGCGGTCGAGCGCCCGCTCTGCGCCCTACTTCAGGGCATTGAGCCGCGCTGAAAGCCGAGACTTGTACCGCGAAGCCGTATTTTCGTGCAATACACCCTTCTGAATCGCCTTGTCGAGCGCCGAGACGGTGGCTCGGTAGGTTTCGCCCGCGGCGGCCTTGTCGCCCTTCTCCAGGCTCTCGCGCAGCGTCCGCAGAGCGGTCCGCAGCTGCGATGAGTTGGCTCGATTGCGGGCTGTTCGCTTCGTTGTCTGACGGGCGCGCTTCAGCGCCGAAAAATGATTTGCCATGTCGCTTGATTACCTTCGTTGTCCTGGCTGCGCCAGCAAGATGTTCCGGTGGGAACCGAACCTGTATTCTACGGGAGCAATTAACGTCCGGTCAAATAGATATGAATGCGCTCGAAACGCCGCCCATGAGTCCGATGGAACGGCTGAAGATCCTGATCAATTCCTCCACTCCCATTGTAGTCATGGAGACTGTTGAGGAACTCCGCGCTCTCACCCTCGTTCGCGCCGCCTGTTCCGAACTCAGCATGGCCGTCTTCGAATGGACGATCGCAGATGGCTTGGTCCGTTCCGGCAGCGACGCCCCCGCCTCTCTGCCAGCCCAGGCCCGCGCAGCCGCGATTCCCCAAGGCAACAGCGAAGCAGACCGCCTGGCTCGAGCCGTGCTTTCATCGTTTGGCTCCGATGCGCCCTCCATTCCAAGGACCACCGGTTCCCACGCAGCCGGCTCCAACACAGCCGTGTACAACACCGCCGATCCTGTTCAGGCCCTCGCCAACCTCGAGACCATGACGATCGAGGCCGTCTTCGTCCTGAAAGACTTTCACCGCCACATGGATAACCCAGTCGTGGTGCGCCGTCTGCGCGATGTAGGCCAGAAATTTTCCGCCAATCGGCGAACGTTAATCTTAACCGCGCCCGGCATCGAGATGCCGCCCGAGTTGGCGGGCCTGGTTGAGTTCCTTGATCTGCCCCTACCCGATCGCGATCGCCTGCGCGAAATCATCCGCGAAACCTACACTCGCATGTCCGGTACTCACATTCTAAAACTCCAGCTAGACTCCGCCGGAGTAGACGCAATGGCCGCAAACCTCCGTGGCCTGACCGAGGAGGCTGCCGAACGCGCCATCTCGCAGGCAATCGTTGGACGCCTCGCTCTCTCTCCCGATTGCATCACCGACGTGCTGGACGCCAAGAAAGCCCTCCTGAAGCGCAGCGAGATGCTTGAGTTCATCGACTCAACCGACACCATGTCTAGCCTAGGCGGATTAGACAATTTGAAGCACTGGCTGGCGCAACGCAAAGGCTCCTGGGACGATAGCGCCCGCCAGTTCGGCCTCGATCCCCCCAAAGGCGTTATCATCCTCGGAGTCCAAGGTTGTGGTAAGAGTCTGTGCGCGCGAGCGGTGGCCGGAGAATGGAAACTCCCACTGGTGAAATTCGACACCGCCGCCGTCTACGATAAATTCATTGGCGAAACCGAAAAGCGTATCCAGAAAGTTTTCAAAGTAGCCGAAGGCTTGGCCCCTTGCGTTTTTTGGATCGATGAACTCGAAAAAGTCTTTGCCGGAAGCGGCCCCGACTCCGCCTCAGCCGATGCCGGAGTTTCCTCGCGCCTGCTGGCATCATTCCTATCCTGGATGCAAGAGCGCAAGCCCGCCGTCTTCGTAGCCGCCACGTGCAATAATGTATCGGTGCTGCCGCCGGAACTGATCCGCAAAGGCCGCTTCGACGAACTCTTTTTCGTGGATCTGCCCAGCGCCCCCGAAAGAAAGCAGATTTTCTCCATCCAGCTGGCAAAACGCAAACGCGATCCCGCCGCCTACGACCTCGAACGCATAGTAGAAGCAGCCCAGGGCTTCTCCGGAGCAGAAATAGAATCCGCCGTCCAAACCGCCCTTTACGCAGCCTTCACTAGACGTGAGACTGGCCGTGCCTCCACCCTAGCGCAACCCGAACTGACCACCGTGGACCTGCTCACCGCACTCTCGTCCACTGTGCCGCTATCCGTGACTCGTGCCGAAGAAATCGCCGAACTGCGTGACTGGGCGAAGAATCGAGCTGTGTGGGCATCGCTGGCGGCAAAGCACGTAAACCCTTGAATACCGCATCACCCCACCAGAACCCGACCCCGCCAAACCGAGTCTTAGCGCTCGCCTGTTAACATCAATGAAATGTATCGAAGCAATGCGCCTTATTCGTCGAATCTCGGCACTCTAGTTTATGGATGGGGAGCCATCGCGCTTGGCCTCGTCGGGTTCGCCTGGGGCGACTTCGCGTCTGTCTGGCAGCCAGTCCCCGACAGCCTTCCCCATCGCACGGCGCTTGCAAAGATTGTGGCTCTTTGCCTGTTTTCCGCCGGAGTCGCGATGCAATGGCCGCGCTTGGCTCGGCTTGGAGTCGTAGTCTTGAGCATCCTCTATTTCGCCGCAGCCTTGCTCTGGCTGCCTCGTGTGATCGGCTTTCCTCGGATCTATGGCACATGGGCCGGATTCGCTGAGCAGTTTTCCCTCGTCGCCGCAGGCATCGTAGCGTACTCGCTCTCGGGATCATGCAATACCTCGCGGACGATCAGAATGGCCAAGGTTGGCTGCTTCTTGTATGGCATCTGCGTCATTTCCTACGGATTGGCGCATTTCTTTGCTCTCTCGGAAACCGCCGGCATGGTCCCCGCTTGGCTTCCCCCGGGACAACGCTTCTGGGCGGCCGCGACCGGCATCGCTTTTCTGCTCGCCGCCATCTCCATTCTTTCGGGAGTTCTCGCGTCTCTCGCCTCTCGACTGCTGACGGCAATGATTATCGTCTTCGGCGCTCTAGTCTGGGCGCCCGCGCTCTTCACGTATCCGCACGTGCACACGGTGTGGGCTGGCAATGCCATCAACCTGGCCTTGATCGGAGCGGCTTGGGTCGTCGCCGACTCGATTTGCCAGTCGAGCGAAGTTAGTGAATCTCCGCAAAATTCATTCGCATAGCCCTTAACCTCCCATGGCAAATCACAACCTGGCCTTGGCTTGTGACTTTGTCATTCTCTCGCGCCGATTGTGTTTCCCATGCCCATTGACTCGCCCGCCCGCCCGCGCTACGCTGGTTTCAAATGGTTGGTAACCGCCCCGGATTCGGGGTGCGCAATCCGGTCTTCTCCTCTTCCTTATCCACCTATTTGCGTGCAAAAAACACAGGCATCGGTTCCCGAGAATCGGGCGATACAACAGATCCCGCTAAAAGACATCCGATCCTGGAAACAAAGAGTGAGCCCAGTCCGGCTGCTGGAGGCGCCGCTACATCCCATCCCAAATACGCATGAAAAAAAGCATTGAACTGACCCCAAACATCGAAACCTTGTTCGGCACCCGCGACGAGAATCTCCATGTGCTCGAAGATGGCCTGAATATCAACATCGATCTCCGCTCCGACAGCATTGAACTGGAAGGTGCACCCCGCGACGTAGCCCGAGCCGAGCAGTTGTTTGTCGATTACGAGCACCTCCGAAAATCCGGCCACCAGTTCGTCAATGGGGACCTCAGCAGCATGTTGCGCGTGGTCATTAGTGACCCCAACGCCACGCTCCGAGGACTGGCCGAAGCCGGCCGCCAGCGTTCCTTCGGACGCCGCACCGTCCAGCCTAAAAGCCCCAACCAGCGCCGCTACCTCGAAGCCATCGAGAACCATGACATGGTCTTCGGAGTAGGCCCGGCCGGCACCGGCAAGACTTATCTCGCCGTGGCCATGGCAATCTCTGCCCTGCTGAACAAGCAGGTAAACCGCATCATCCTGGCCCGCCCCGCCGTGGAAGCCGGAGAGCGTCTCGGCTTTCTTCCCGGCACACTGCAAGAAAAAATCGATCCCTATCTGCGCCCCTTGTACGACGCACTCTTCGACATGCTCGATCCCGAGCGAGTCGAGCGCTATTTGGAGAAAAACATAATCGAAATTGCCCCCATTGCCTTCATGCGCGGGCGCACCCTCAACGACTCGTTCGTCATCCTCGACGAAGCGCAGAACACAACCTCCGAGCAAATGAAGATGTTCGTTACCCGCCTCGGATTCAATTCCAAAGCAGTCATCACTGGAGACGTAACCCAGATCGATCTGCCCACCGCCCGCCGCAGTGGCCTGATCGAAGCGGTAGACATTCTGCAAGGGGTAAACGGCCTTGCCTTCGTTCATTTCGACGAAAGCGACGTAGTGCGCCATCACTTGGTGCAACGAATCATTCGAGCCTACGACGAACACAAAGCTCGCCAAGCCGAACAGCAACTGTCTCTGTTAGAACCAAAACCAATCGTGCCAAGGCAATTGCCGGAAGAACCGCCTCTGCGAAATTGAGAGATTGATATTGATAACGTGGCGCGGGCGCCCTCGCCCGCACCCTTGACGTTGCATTGATCTTTTGCATACAAAGCCTGCACCAGTCGCAGTCGAGCGCAGGCACGAACAGGAGTGAGCCGAGCCGCTATTCTCCTCAGTTGCCCGAACTTTAAAACGGGCCGGGTCAAAAACGTTGGTCATCATTCAAAAGCGCGTAGCTGGCTTGACCGAGCTGGCCTTGGCCCGCTTCGTAGCCCGTGCCCGCCAAGCCGCCGCCCTGAAAGGCTTCGTTAACGTCCTCCTGACAACCAGCGCCGAGATGAAATCTCTAAACCGCCGTTTCCGGGGTAAAGATAGGCCCACCGATGTTCTCGCCTTCCCCGGCGATGCAGCTCAAAAACAGTCAGCTGGAGAAATCGCCATCTCCGCGGAGATTGCCACGAAAAATGCCCGCGATCTGGGCCATTCCCCAGCCGAAGAAGTTAAAATTCTCGTGCTCCACGGCATCCTGCATCTGCGTGGCTACGATCACGAGTGCGACAATGGAAAGATGGCTAGGCGCGAAAAACAGCTCCGCGCCAAGCTGCACCTGCCACTGGGACTGATAGAGCGAACCGATGCACGCAAGTAGACGAGCAAGCACGGGCAAGCATAAGGAGAGGATGTTCCTCGAATGACCGTCGTCAGCATAACTCTGGTGCTGCTGTTCGGCCTCCTGACGCTCGTTTCCTATGTCGACCGCCTCTATCAGGAAATCGGCAAATTCCTCTCCCGCGACTTCCAGGACAACATCGACGCCTTCGAACAATTCGTCGAACCGCGACTGGGAGTAACCCGCCAGCGCGCCTCTCTCTCCATGGCCATCCTGACGCAATTAGTCACCGCCGCCATCGCCATGATTGTCGGCTTCACCGTCTTTCGCGACCGCGCCTGGAGCGTCTACGAAGTCCTTGAAGCCACTCTCAGCCTCATCCTGATTGTCATCGTCTTCAATCGCCTGCTCCCTTTCGTCTTTTTCTCGCGCTCCCGCGGACGCTGGCTCGGCCACTGCGCTCTCCTCTTGCGCATCCTCATCTACCTCGTTCTGCCCGTTACCCTCGTCCTCGGATTCTGCCAGTCCGTAGCCGCCCTCACCCGCGAGCACGTGGACGCACAGCCCGAAACTTCCTCGGAAGCCGTCGATGCCCTCATCGAAGCCGGTCAGGAAGAAGGCATCATCCAGGAAGGCGATCGCGACCTGATCCAGTCAGTGGTCGAATTCAGTGGCAAGACCGTTCGCGAAGCCATGAAGCCCCGCCCCGAAATGGTCGCCGTCCCCATCGATTACACAGTCGAAAAGATTGTCGAGCTCCTCAAAGCCCGGCCATTCTCCCGCATTCCCGTCTACGAGGGTTCCATTCACCACATCAAAGGAATCCTCCATACTCAGGATGTCCTACAGGTCCCCGACTCCGAAGCCCACACCCGGACCGTTGCAACCCTGATGCGTAAAGACGTCTACTTCGTCCCCGAAAGCAAATTAGTAAGCGATCTCCTGCGTGAAATGCAGCGCAGCAATATCCGCATGGCAATCGTTGTAGACGAATACGGAGGAGTAGCCGGCCTCGTAACCATAGAAGACTTAGTAGAAGAAATAGTCGGAGAAATAGGAGACGAACACGAGAAAGCGCAGGTAGTCCAGGAAAACGATCACTCCTACATCGTCCCCGGCAACATGGACGTCGATCGCCTCGATGAACTTTTCGGCCTGCGCCCCGAAGGCCACGAGTCCTCCACCATCGCCGGCCTTGTAAGCGAACTAGCCGGACGCATCCCCAAGAAAGGCGAGGTAATCGAAGACGACGGCCTCAAATTCGAAGTCCTCGACTCCACCGACCGCCGTGTGGAACGCGTGCGCATCACGACCACCGAGCCAAAACAGATGAAGTTGATTTAATAACCGCAAGAACTCAGACACAGAATTGTTATCCGAAGCGCAGGGACGATGGACTTATGCCAGCATAAGCACTGTTCGATTTTTGCCCGAGAACCGAGAACCGGGAAGTAATATCTAGTACCCTATCCCCATGTCCTTCCACTCGGGATTCGTCTGCATTCTCGGCCGTCCTAATGCCGGCAAGAGCACACTGCTGAATGCGCTCGTAGGCGAGAAGTTGGCCATCATCTCTCCCAAACCGCAGACCACGCGCAATCGCATCCTCGGAATTATCAACGTCCCCAGGCAAAAAGGACGCGAAGCCGGACAAATCGTCCTGATCGACACCCCCGGAGTCCACCAATCCGGCTCCTCTCTCGGGCGAAAGATGATGTCCGAGGTCCGAGAAGCACTCGAAGGCTGCGAACTGATTTTGCTGATCGTTGACGCGAAAAAGAAGTGGGATCGCGAAGATGCCTTCGTCCTCGATCTGGCAAAAAAAACGGGAACCCCAATTTTTCTGCTGCTGAACAAAATTGACTTGCTCGCCGACAAAACTAAGCTGCTTCCGCTGATAGCACAGTTCCAGGCTCTGCATGACTTCAAGGAGATCGTCCCCATCTCCGCTCTAAAGAAGAAAGGCCTCGACGAATTACTCTCGTGCGTTCTGAAAGCGTTGCCCAACGGTCCGCGATATTTTCCCGAAGACCAAATCACCGATCAGCCTGTCCGATTCATGGCCGCGGAAATAATTCGTGAGCAAGTGCTTATGCATACCCACGAGGAGGTGCCGCACGCCGTCTCCGTTCTAATCGAACAGTTCGAAGAAAGTCCCAGGATGACGCGAATCGCCGCGACAATCTTCTGTGAACGCGAAGGCCAGAAAGCCATCCTGCTTGGCAAAGGCGGCCAAATGCTCAAGAAGATCGGAACCGCCGCCCGCCTCGACATCGAGAAGATGGTGGGCACCAAAGTCTTTCTGGAACTCTTCGTTAAGATCAAAGCCGGCTGGCGCGATTCGCGAACCTTCGTGGAAGAACTCGACTGGCGTCGTCAACTGCAGCAGATTGGCGGATTGCCGGGTCCCGAGTCGTAGCGAACGGGTTTCCAGGCGGATGCCAGACCTGAACTCTCCATCGCCAAGACGACAAATGATCTTTCCCGTTACAATTTCGGAACAAACTCGCAACCGGCTCCTAGTCTATACGTTTCAATTCATTAGGGAGCAAGTTGGAGTCGTAATCCGCAAGCGTAATCTGGAAACGTCGGCTTCGACCCCAATTAAGGTTGCATCTATGGGCGCAAGTCCCTAGAATCTGTCAGCGCCTTTCTGCATCTTAACTAGCGGAAAGCTGGAACCGAGAAAGCTAGAAACAACGCTCACAGCCGCCATGGCAGATTCCCCACCCAAGGAACAACCGCCGCAATCATGCAACTTCGATGCCGGCAAGCTCGACCTCAAGCTGAGCGTAACGCTCGCTGCTGACCGCAACGCTGTCGACCCAGTCGTCCGCAGCGTCATGGAGGTAGTTCGAGATTCGCAATGCGCCCCGGGCCGCGAAGACGATATCGAACTGGCCTTGACCGAAGCTCTGGCGAATGCCGTAGTGCACGGAGCGAAAAGCGATCCATCCAAAGTCATCGAATGCGACGTGGCCAGCGACCAGCAGCACGGGATGCTCATCGTGGTGCGAGATCCCGGCACCGGCTTCGACCCGTCTCAGATCGCCGATCCCTGCCAGGGAGAGAACATCTATTCAAATCACGGCCGAGGTATTTACCTGATCAACCAGTTGATGGATGAAGTGCAGTTCCACAAAAATGGCACCGAAATCCACATGCTCAAGAAATAAGGTCGCCGGGCGCCAAATCTAACATTCTCGCGCAACCTCGATAGAGCGCTAAAAGCAATTATCTTGGTGTCGTATCTGTTCTGGCTTTTGCATTACTGAGAACTGAGAACTGGGAACTACGATTCCTTCGCCGCAATTCCCAAACTCTTCATCTTCCGATATAGGTGGCTCCGCTCGAGGCCCAGCACCTCAGCCGTACGGCTCACATTGCCATGATTCTCATCCAGTTTTTTCAGTATGTAATCGCGCTCATACGCAGCGCGCGCCTGGTGCAGCGTCGATCCCTCGCTGCCCGCCACGCGCCGGCTGCCGTCGCGATGCACCAGCGGCGGAAGATGCTTCCGCTCAAAGCGTGACGTCGTAGGATTCATAATCACGATGCGCTCGATCACGTTGCGCAGTTCGCGGACATTCCCCGGCCAGCTGTAGCGCATGAGCACATCAATCGCATCGTCCGTGATCTCTCTCGGACGCCGTCCATACGCCGAAGCAAATTCCTTCAGAAAGTGCCGCGCAAACAGCGGAATATCTTCCTTCCGTTCCCGCAGCGGCGGCACCACGAACGGAACCACATTCAGACGATAAAACAGATCCTCGCGAAAATTTCCCTTCGCAATTTCCTCCTCCAGATCCTTATTCGTCGAAGCAATCACGCGCACATCCACCGTAATCGGATCGTCGCTTCCTACGGGTATAAATCGTTGTTGCTCCAGAGTGCGCAACACTTTCGACTGCGTTTTCAGGCTCATGTCGCCCACTTCATCCAGAAACAATGTCCCGCGATCGGCCCTCTGAAACTTGCCCTCTTTATCCGCCATAGCCCCCGGAAACGACGACTTGCGATGCCCGAAAAGTTCACTGTCGATCAGGTCTTCAGGAATTGCTGCACAGTTCATTTCGACAAACGTTTCGTCCTTGCGCAGACTCTGTAAGTGGATCGCATGCGCCACCAGTTCTTTGCCGGTTCCCGATTCCCCGTAAATCAGCACGCGCCCGTTCGTTGGCGCCATCAGCGCAATCTGCTGGCGCAGCGCCTTCATCGGAACGCTGTCGCCCACAATCACGCTCTTCGACTGCAGTTGCCTCCGCAGATCGAGGTTCTCGTGCCGCAGCCGCCGCGCTTCAATCGCATTCTTTACCAGGATCAGCGTCTTCTCGAGCGAGAGCGGCTTTTCGGCAAAATCATAGGCGCCGAGTTTTGTCGCCCGCACCGCCGTTTCGATCGTTCCGTGGCCCGAGATCATAATGACCTCCGGCGGATCTTCCATCTCACGGATCTTTTCGAGAACTTCCAGCCCGTCGATGCCCGTCAGCCACACGTCCAGCACGATCAGATCGAAGCTGCTCTTGCGCAGTAACTCCAGGCAGTCTTCACCGCTCGCGCTCACGCTGGTTTTGTATCCTTCATCCTCGAAGATGCCCCGCAAAGACTCGCGAATGCTCGATTCGTCGTCAACGATGAGGATATGTGCCATGATTTCGCTTAAGAATGCCTAGCTCGCTGCCGGAGCGCTGATCGTTTCTACCGCCACCGGCAGTTCGATCACGAAGCGGCTGCCGACCGGCTTGTTCTCTTCCACTCGAATCGAACCACGATGATCTTCCACAATCCTGCTTACAATGGCCAAACCCAGCCCAGTTCCGCGTTGTTTGGTCGAAAAATACGGCAGAAAAAGCCGCTCCTTCACATCGCGCGAAACTCCTAGCCCGGTGTCTGAGACTGCCAGTTCGACCGCATCGCGACTGCCTACGAGCGCAGTCGAAATCGTGATCTCTCTTACCACCGCGTCCTGCATCGCTTCCGCCGCGTTATCCACCAGGTTCGCAACCGCTCGCTTGATCGCTTGCGGGTCAGCCATCACCGGCGGCAGATCGTGCGCCAGTTCCGTACGGACCCGAATCCCCTCCAGCCGTCCATCGAACATAATCAGCGCACTTTCCACCAGACCATTCAGACTCGCTGGTTGCGGACGAGACGCAGGGAATCGCGCCAGCACCGAAAACTCATCCACCAGAGCGCGCACCGTTTCGACCGCGTGCCCAATGGTATCCGCGCAAGTACGGATCACTTCAATCGTCTCAGCATCCGGAGCCGAACCCCGCGTCAGATGACGATGAATACGCTCGGCGGAAAGCGCGATCGGTGTCAGCGGATTCTTGATCTCATGCGCCACCCGGCGCGCCACTTCGCGCCACGCTGCTTGCTTCTGTGCCCGCAGCAGATCCGACAGATCTTCGAACACCAGCACGTAGCCCAGTCCCTCGGCGGCATGGCTCAATGCGGACACCGTTACCGCAACATTCAACTGTCCGTGCGGCAAGGCAACTTCCATGCTGGCCGCTGTGATCCCCATGCGATCCGCGCGGCGAAGCAGCGGCTCCAGATCGGCGAGTACGTCGGCCGGTACCACCTCCCGCAGCGGAAGGTTCACCAGCGCCGCCGGGCTCAGGTACTCGCTTCGCTCGAGGTAAAACATGCGCGAGAAAGCGGCATTTGCCAAAGTCACACGCCGCGTCCCGTCAATCGAGATCACTCCTGTCGGAATACTTTCCAGGACCGTTTCGATGTACCGGCGTCGTCCTTCCAGCGCTTCATTTGCCGCGCCCACATCGCGGTTTGACGCTTCAATCTGCCGCCGGCTCGATTCCAGTTGTTCCGCCATGCTGTTGAAAGACTGCACCAGTTCCGCCAGTTCGTCAGTGGCCCGAATGTCGACGCGGTAATCCAGTTGTCCCTTCGAGATTGCCTCCGTGCCTGCGGCCAGCGCCGCCACCGGACGATTGACTAACTTCGAAAGCAGCAGCGCAAGCCAAGTCGAAGCAAACAGCACAACCACCGTCAGCAACAGCAGAAATCCGATGTAGGTCCGCCGAAACAGCTTTCTCTTCGCCGCCAGTTCAATGTAACGACGCTGGCTGTCCTGAATCTGCTTCGCGGTTTGCGCGAATTTCGCCGGGAGCGGCATGGCGACCACCACCGCGCCATCTCGCAGCGGCGCCGCCGCCACAATGTAGTCGGTTTCACCCCACTGAAAATGCGGATGCTGCCCGTGTAGCGCCGCCTGCAGCGGAAAGTGTTCTTTCATCTCGCTCCACAGTGCCGGAGTATTCAAACTGGTGGCCGCATCGCCATTCGCCAACGCCAGAACAAAACCGCCCTCCAGTGTCGGAACGTGCTCCCGAAGTTCTTCCGTCGCCTCCGAGAAATCTCCGCTGGCAAACGCCCGCCGAAATTCGTCCGTCTGCGCAATCGATTGCGCCTCCGACGTCGCATTCTGGCCAGCGTAGTCGTAGAGCAGTGCCGACATAGCCGCCGTGTCCGCCCGCACTTCCTCGACCGGTTGCGAAAACCACTTGTCGATCGAACGATTCATCAACCCGTACGAAAACCAGAACATTGCAATCACGGGCAAGAAAGACAGCAACAAGCTGACCACCACTAGGCGCGTGCGGAACTTGGAACCAGCCACGCCCTGCCGTCGTTCGGCATAAAGCTTAAGCAAATTGCGGCCAAGAACGATCGTCAGCGCAACAAACGCAAAGAAGATCAGCCCGCTTAGCCCCGCAAAAAAAAGCAACTCCTGATTACTGTCAGGGCTGATGAACTTTAGATTGAACGAAGCCTGCGAAACCAGGATCGCAAGCAGCAGAAAAGATCCGATCGCCAGCGCGATCACCGCCTTCCGGCGTCCCGAACTCCTGCCCTGCTCGCGAATTGGAGAAGATGCACCCAAGGACCTCACAATTATAGGGCGTTATAGGTCCGCTTGGCATACAACAGCCAGCCCGGTAATAACTCGCGTAGTGACAGCAGACCCCGCCGTGCAAGCCGACTCTGCGCCTGTTAGAACGACGACCTTCGTCCCAGTTCGAGCGCGTTGCGCAGCGCCTCATAGGCCGGTTTAGGCTGATAGTTCCTGTCAAACAGCAGCGCCGCCCCCTGCGTATGCTTCGAACGCGATCCGATCCATGAATACTTGTCCGTGAATCCCCAAGTCTGAATCGCCGTGCATCCAGGATGAGCCAGACACGCCCCGGCAACCTTACGATAAATATCCGCCTGTCGTCGGAGATCCTCAGCACGAGCGTTTCCCCCAGCATCAACCGGCAGCGCGACGTCCATCTCCGTGATCTGAACCTGCACTCCCAGAGCCGTGAAGCGGCCGATATTCGTGGAAATGGACGCCTCATCCGCGTTCAAATTCGCAATATGCATCTGGAATCCCACGCCGTTGATGGGAACCCCGCGCCGCCTAAAATCGCGCACCATCGCGTAAATCGCGTCCGACTTGGGATTCACCGCCCCCGCCTCCGCTTCGTTATAGAACAGCAGCGCTTGCGGATCGGCCTCATGTGCCCACCGAAAGCAGCTCTCAATGTAGGGGTAACCGCTTCCCGCCCCGATTCCCGGCCGGTCTCGCCAGATCGTGCTACGCAGTTGTCCCGGATGCAATTCGTCGAATGCTTCATTGACTACATCCCACGCGAATATCTTGCCGCGGTAGTGTCCTACCACGGTCCTGATGTGTTGCTCAAGAATTTGCGCCAGTTCGCTCGATGTATATTTTCCCTCGGTCAGCCATTTTGGATTCTGTTGGTGCCAGACCAGCGTGTGTCCGCGAACCTTCATGTTGTGCCGCATGGCAAAATCCACAATCTGGTCGCCTTGGGAAAAGTCGAAAGACTCCCGCTCCGGATGCACCGTCTCCCACTTGAGCGCGTCCTCGGGTTCCACCATGTTGAATTCGCGCGCAAGAGTGGACGCGTATGCCATCTCAGACAAAGCCCACGGCCGCACCGCCGTGCCCATGAGTATTCCCGAAGCCCGAGCCGCCTCGCGCAGCGATCCTTCCGGTAAGGGAGTGTCAAACGCGACGCAGCAGGCAGCCGTCGCGAAAACAAAAAAAAGTGTGCGCCATTTCCCGTCGCATTTCACGTCATGAAGTCTGCCCACTCACTCTGCCTGCAGGCAAGAACCTTTGCAAAGGACATTCCTCACAGCGCATTTGTGACTTTAAGCAGTAGGTCTTGCCGACTCCAACGATCAGTCCGTGCATTTCGTTGAACACCTGCGCCAGTGCCGAGCGCTTCGCCATGCTCATCCGCGAGGGCCGATGGCACGAGCCACGCGGACCGTGCCCATCCTTCTTTCCACGGGAATCGCTATTGACCGCTAAACCTTCTTCTCCGAGCGCCCGCTCGCACAATTTTCGAATCTCCTCATAATCTGCGTCCGCGAAAATAATCTGGTGTCGCTCCAGAATGCGCCGCGTGTAAGCATCCACCACGAATACCTCATGATTCCCCGCATATTGCAGGATCGAATCCGCCGTCTCCGGCCCCACGCCGTCTAGGGCAAGCAATTGGTCGCGCAATTCACCCGAGGGTTGCGCAAACATCCGTGTCAACGACCCGTCATACCGCTCATCCAGGAATTCAATAAACGTTTTCAGACGCTGCGCTTTCTGCCGAAAATAACCCGATGGCCGAATCAACTGCGCGAGCTCGCTGTGAGGCGTCCGTCGGACGCCGTCGATTGACAATACCCGCGCCCTTCGAAGCATCCCCATCGCCTTCTCGACGTTCGTCCAGGACGTGTTCTGCGTCAAATAAGCTCCGACGATTACTTCAAAGCGCGACTGCGCCGGCCACCAATGCTGGCGTCCCCACGCGGAAAACAACGCGCGGTAATAGCCGCGGATCGCATTTTCTTTGCTTGCACTCATTTTGCGGTTCAGAGTCGACGTTTTCACCATTCTAGTCGGATGCCTGACCCCCGTTTGTCCAACTTCGAAGACCGCGAGATGCCGAATTCTCCCTCCGGAACTCGGCATCCCCTGATGACTGCTCTTGGAAAGCACCGAAGAACATGGTCCGCAGATTCTCATCGTGCTTACACCGCCCCTTTTTGCGAAGAATTTCGAAGATAACCGCCCGGAATCCTGTCCTCCGCGAAGTACAGGTACCGAAGTTACTTTTGCGGAATTCCCATTGGGTTGACAATTTGTGTCAGTGCGAATGCACCGTCGCTGATCCCCCCGGAAATCAGCGGCTTCGCATTGACCCGCACTGCGCGGGAATACAGGAGAGATATGTCTCAGCGGCTGGGTGACCTGCTCGTCAAAGAAAAGGTCATCACCCCAGAGCAGTTGGAACAGGCGACGAAACTCCAAAAGGAGTCGCACACCCGGCTGGCCTCGGCGCTCGTGAAGTTGGGCTTCCTCTCTGACGAGGACGTCACCAATTTTCTCTCGCGCCAATACGGCGTGCCCGCCATCAATCTTTCTTATTTCGAAATCGATCCCGCCGTCGTCAAACTGATTCCTTACGAAACCGCAAAGCGCTATCAGATTCTTCCACTCAGTCGCGTCGGCGCGTCGCTCACCATCGCCATGGTCGATCCCACCAACGTCTTCGCCATGGACGACATTAAGTTCATGACTGGTTTCAATATCGAACCGGTCGTCGCTTCCGAAAGCTCCATCATCGAGGGCATCGACAAAGCGTACGGTACTTCCAAAGAGGAAGAGCTCGAGCAGGTTATGCAGTCGATGAACGATGCCGGCGAAAACACCGACATCGAGGTGCAGAACGAAGAGCAGGAACTCGAACTCAAAGAACTGGAGAAAGCCGCCGACGAAGCCCCCATCGTCAAACTCGTGAACCTGGTGCTCACCGACGCCGTAAAGCGCGGTGCCAGCGACATTCATATGGAGCCGTACGAAAAAGAATTTCGCGTCCGCTTCCGCATTGACGGCGTTCTGCAGCTCATCATGAATCCTCCGCTGAAGCTGAAAGATGCCATCACCTCGCGCCTCAAGATCATGGCCAAGCTCGACATCAGCGAAAAGCGGCTCCCGCAGGACGGCCGCATCATGCTCAAAATGCAGATTGGCGGCAAGAAAAAGCAACTTGATTTTCGCGTCTCGACGCTACCCACGCTCTGGGGCGAGAAAATCGTGCTCCGCTTGCTCGACAAAGAGAATCTGCGCCTCGACATGACCAAGCTCGGCTTCGAGCAGGAGTCGTTGACCAAGTTCCAGAAGGCAATTCTCAAGCCCTACGGCATGGTCCTGGTTACGGGGCCGACCGGCTCGGGCAAAACAAATACTCTTTATTCCTCCATCTCACAGCTCAACCAGCCCGACACCAATATCATGACCGCCGAAGATCCGGTCGAGTTCCAGCTGGGCGGCGTGAATCAGGTGCAGATGAAGGAACAGATAGGCCTGAATTTTGCCGCCGCCCTCCGCGCCTTCCTGCGGCAGGATCCGAATATCATCCTCGTCGGCGAAATTCGAGACTTCGAAACCGCCGAAATCGCCATTAAAGCGGCGCTCACCGGCCATCTCGTTTTATCCACCCTCCACACCAACGGCGCGCCTGAAACGATTACGCGCCTTATGAACATGGGCATCGAGCCATTTCTGGTGGCGACCTCGGTTCACCTGATCTGCGCCCAGCGCCTCATTCGCCGGGTCTGTAAGGATTGCGCCGAGCCTGTCGAAATGCCGGTTCAGGCTCTGATTGACGAGGGCTTCACTCCCGAAGAGGCCAAAACCGTCAAAGTCATGAAGGGCAAAGGTTGCGCCACCTGTAATAAGACCGGCTACAAGGGCCGCACCGGCTTATATGAAGTGATGGAAGTCGACGACGAGATCAAGGAATTGGTTCTGGTAGGGGCTTCCGCGCTTGAACTCAAAAAGAAAGCAATTGAACGCGGCATGATCACCCTGCGTCGTAGCGGGTTGACCAAGGTCGCCATGGGCTGGACCACGCTCGAAGAAGTGGCCCGCGAAACGATTCACTAGACACTAGAGAAGGAAACAAAGAAAACTATGGCACTCTCATTAAGCGACCTGCTCCGCCGCATGCTTGAGATGGGGGGAAGCGATCTCCACATCACCACCAATTCTCCGCCGCAAATCCGCGTGCACGGGCACCTGGTGCCGCTCGACCTGCCCCAGCTCACGCCCGCCGAGACCAAGCAGCTGGCCTATAGTGTGATGACCGATTCGCAGAAGCATCGCTTCGAAGAAAGCCTTGAGCTTGATTTCTCCTTCGGATTGAAAGGCCTAGCGCGCTTTCGCGCCAACGTCTTCAATCAGCGCGGCGCCACGGCTTGCGTCTTCCGTATCATCCCGTTCGAGATTAAGTCCTTTAATCAGCTCGGCCTGCCCCCGGTGGTCAGCAAGATGTGCGACAAGCCCCGGGGCCTCGTGCTCGTCACCGGCCCGACCGGTTCCGGTAAGTCCACTACGCTGGCTGCCATGATCGACAAGATCAACACCGAGCGCCACGATCACATTCTCACCATCGAGGATCCGATCGAATTCGTGCATATGAACAAGAACTGCGTCGTCAATCAGCGCGAATTGCATTCTGACACCAAAAGCTTCACCGACGCCCTGCGCGCCGCGCTTCGCGAGGATCCCGACGTGGTACTGATCGGCGAAATGCGCGACCTCGAAACCATCGAATCCGCCCTCCGCATCGCGGAAACCGGCCACCTCACCTTCGGTACGTTGCATACTAATTCCGCATCCTCCACCATCAATCGCGTCATCGACGTGTTTCCGTCGCACCAGCAATCGCAGATTCGCGCCCAGCTTTCCCTGGTGCTGGAAGGCATTATGTGTCAAAGCTTGTTGCCAAAAATCGACGGCAAGGGCCGCGCCATGTGTATGGAGATCCTGGTGCCGAACGCCGCCGTCCGCAACCTGATCCGCGAAGACAAGATTCACCAGATCTACTCCGCCATGCAGTCTGGGCAGGACAAGTTCGGTATGCAGACCTTTAACCAGGCGCTGGCCACTGCCTATTTCCAGAAGCAGATCACGCTGGAAACGGCGCTGACCCGCTCCAGCAATCAGGATGAGCTGCAGGAGATGATCGCCCGGGGCGCCAGCCTCACGAATCGGGGTACCCCGACTCCGCTGGCCAAGGGTGCGGTACCGGTGAAGCGATGACAACAGGCAGCGCAATCCGATCGATGCACAAGCGATAAGAACAATGCCAGAAGACGAGCAGGCGCGCAACTGAGCGGATGCGATAAAGAAAGATAACGATTTAAAGATAAAGGCTAAAGACAAATACAGGCGAACAGACGTGAGCAGCCCGCCGTGGCCGCCGACGTCGCGCTAAACAGGGATTGTGGAACACGGATTTAAGGAGAAAGAACCATGCCGGTGTTTACGTTTTCGGGAAAGACTGCTTCGGGCGAGAAAGTTCAGGGCGAGCGCGTAGCTGCCAATAAGGATGGGCTGGCCTCGCAGTTACGTAAGGAGCGCATCACGCCCGGTTCCATTCGCGAAAAGGGCAAGGAATTTTCCCTGCCCACTTTCGGCAGCGGCAAGGTCAAGGTCAAAGACGTGGCTGTATTCTTCCGCCAGTTCTCGGTCATGATCGATGCCGGCTTGCCTCTGGTGCAGTGCCTCGAGATTCTTGGCGCGAACCAGGAGAACCCGAGCTTTCAGAAGACCCTCCTCGGTGTACGGACCACCGTCGAAGGTGGCGCCACGCTTGCCAACGCCATGCGCCAGTACCCGGTCGTCTTCGACGATCTCACTACCAATATGATGGAGGCTGGCGAGACTGGCGGTATTCTCGACATCATCCTGCAACGCCTCGCGATCTATGTCGAAAAGGCAGTCAAACTGCGCGCTGCCATCAAGTCCGCGTTGATCTACCCGGTGGCCGTCGTCGGTCTCGCCATGCTGATCGTGGCCGCCCTGCTGAAGTGGGTGGTTCCAATTTTTGCGAACCTTTTCGTTGGGTTAGGAGTCGCCCTGCCGCTGCCGACGCGTATTGTCATCGGCCTCAGCGGCTTCGTCGGTCACTTCTGGTGGTTCTTTATCGTGGGCGCGGTCGGTATGGTCTTCGGCATCAAGCAGATCCGCAAGCACCCGCGTGGTCGCTATTACTTCGATGCGGTTTTGCTGAAAACGCCCGTCATCGGCCTGCTTCTTCGCAAAATCGCTGTCGCCCGCTTCACCCGAACCTTGGGCACACTCATCACTTCCGGTGTTCCAATTCTTGAAGGCCTGGCCATCACCGCCCGCACCTCGGGTAACGCCGTGCTCGAAGAAGCGCTAATGAAGGTCCGAAAGGCGATCGAAGAAGGCCGCACCATCGTCGACCCCCTGCGCGAATGCGGTGTCTTCCCCAACATGGTGACGCAGATGATCGGCGTTGGCGAAGCCACCGGCGCCATGGATTCCATGCTGCAGAAGATCGCCGACTTCTACGAAGACGAAGTCGACTCGGCTACCAAAGACATGCTCGCCATGCTGGAGCCGGTCATCATCGGCCTCCTCGGTGTCACCATCGGCGGCATCGTTATTTCTCTGTATATGCCGTTGTTCGCGATGATCGCAAAACTGGCGGGATAGAAAAACAGTCGTCGGTCGTTGGACGATGGTCGTCGGCCGGCCCCGGCGGCAAAATACCAGCTTTTCGCTGGCGACCAATCGCGAACGATCGACTGCGAATGACCGACTCGAGCAACGAACAACCGATTTCCATGCATTCCATCTCCGATGAACGGAATTGGCTGACCTGGCTGGTGAAGGTTCGCGTCCTGATTCTGATGGTCCTCCTCGCCATCGAACTGGCCGTCATTCGCCTCACCCCAAGTCCCTTGCCCATCGTGCCCTTTCTTACCAGCATGGTGCTTTGGTTCGTGCTCTCGTTGTTCTTTCTCTTTCTGGTTTCGGTCTGGAGCGAACATCGCCTGCAAGCCATTCTCCAGGTGCTCGCCGATCTTGCCATGGTCACCCTGGTCGTGCATGCCACCGGAGGCATCGACAGCTCGCTCAATTTCGTTTACCCCCTGGTGATCATCGTCGCTTGCATGCTCCTGCCCCGGGTTTGGGCATATCTGAGTGCCGCTCTCGCCTTTATCCTCTTCGGAAGCCTCCTCGAACTCGATTACTACATGGTCGTTCCCTCCTATTCGACTTCGCATCCCAAGCTGAAGGCGCTGCAGGTCGTGATCTTCGTCAATCTCTTCGCCTACTTTGCCATCGCTTATCTGGCCGGTTTGCTCATGAGCAAGCTTCGCCAAGTCGACGTGCAGCTGAAGGATGCCAGCGGCGCTCTCGAAAATTTGCAGGCGCTCCACGAAAATATCGTGCAGTCCATGAGCGGAGGGGTGGTCACGACCGGGCTTGACGGACGCATCACCCTGGTCAACCGCGCGGCCCAGCAACTACTTGAGATCTCAGAGGCTGAATTGCGCGGACGCTCCGTGGGCGACCTTTTTCAGGATCCCTTGCCCCACTTCGGCGGCGCGCGCGGCGATGCCGAAGTCCGCTACGTTTCGGTCAATGGCTTCCGCAAGACCTTTCGTGTAATGGTTTCGGCGCTTAACGTGAGCTCGCGTGGCGACCTGGGTTTTGTCTATTCCTTTGACGATCTCACTGAGATCCGCCGTCTGGAACGCGAGGTGCGCATGCAAGATCGCCTGGCCGCGGTCGGCCGCCTGGCTGCCGCCATCGCTCACGAAATACGCAATCCCCTCACCTCGATTGCCGGCTCCGTCAGCATGTTATCCGACGCGCCTGCCTTGAATGCTGAAGAGCGCGACCTTCTGCAGATCGTGATCCGAGAGTCCGATCGTCTCAACAACATCATCACCGACTTTCTGGCCTACTCGCGAGGCAAGCAATACCGCTTCGAGCGCGTCGATCTCGTCCCTCTACTCCAGGACACGCTTACTTTGCTCGAACATCGCCTCACTGCCGAGAACGCGGGCATAAAAATTGAACGCAGTTTTGCCAAGTCCGAAGCCTGGGTGCTGGCCGACGGAGACAAACTGAAACAGGTCTTTTGGAACTTCTGCGAAAATGCTGTGCGCGCAATAAAAGCGACAAAAAAAGATGGAGCGCTGACGATGGCGCTGACCGGCCGAGGCCCCGACTGGGAGATGAGCTTCGCTGACACTGGTCCCGGCATCAACCCGCAACAGACCGAAAAAATCTTCGAGCCTTTCCAGTCGAACTTTGAGGGTGGAACCGGCCTTGGCCTCGCCATTGTCTACCAGATCGTCCAGGCTCATGAGGGCAAAGTTTGGGCGCGTTCCGAGGTCGGCAAGGGCACGAGTTTCGTGTTGCGCCTGCGCCGCATGGGATATGAGAACGTGTCCGACCCGGTCCCAGCTTCAGTCGCCGTCCAGGCAAAATCTTCGGCATCCGTAGCCGCCGCGCTGTCCGCTGCACAAGGAGGAAAGCGTGGGTAATATTCTCGTCTGCGACGACGAGCGCTCGATCTGCGAACTCCTCGACATCGCCCTCCGCCGCGATGGACATAAGGTCGAAACCGTTACCGGCGGTGACGCCGCCAAACGCAAGATCGACAGCGCCCTCTTCGACGTAATCGTCACCGACATCAAAATGCCGGCCGTCGATGGCGTCGAAGTCCTCCGCCACGCCCACCAGATCTCGCCCGAATCCGCCGTCATCCTCATGACCGCCGTCGACGATTATGAAGCCGCCGTACAGGCCGTCAAAGCCGGAGGCGCAACCGATTACATCCGCAAGAGTCCCGGCCTGGTCGATGAAGTCAAACTCGCCATCGCCCGCGCGCTCACAAAAGTTTCACTCAGCCGTCAGAACTTCGCCCTCCGCCGTGATGCCGCCACCCGCAACTCGCTCGACAACATCGCGGGAGTTAGTCCTGCGCTCGAGAAGCTCAAGCAGACGATTCGAACCGTAGCCACCACCAGCAGCACGATTCTCGTCTTCGGAGAAAGCGGAACTGGCAAGGAGCTCGTCGCCCGCGCCGTCCATACCTGTTCGCCCCGTGCCGCTGAGGCCTTCGTCTCCGTCAACTGCGGAGCCTTTCCCGAAACCCTTCTTGAAAGCGAGCTGTTTGGCTACGTCAAGGGCGCCTTTACTGGAGCCAACCAGAACCGCCGCGGCCTTTTCGAAGTCGCCGACCAGGGCACGATCTTTCTCGATGAAATCGCCGAGATGACCATGCCCATGCAGGTCAAGCTGCTCCGCGTCTTGCAGGAGCGCACTGTTCGTCCCGTCGGCGCCACCACCGAGATTCCCGTCGACGTCCGCGTCATCGCGGCCACCAACCGCGACCTTGACCGCCAAGTCTCCGACGGCACTTTCCGCGAAGATCTCTACTATCGCCTGAACGTCATTCCCATTCGCGTTCCTGGACTGCGCGAGCGCCGCGAAGATATCCCGCTTCTCGCCAATCACTTCCTGAAAAAATATGCGCCCGCCGCCGGCAAGAGCATCCACGCTGTCCACGCCGCATCCCTCGAAGCTCTGACCGGCTATGACTGGCCTGGGAATGTCCGCCAGCTCGAGAACACGATCGAGCGAGCCGTCGCCCTTGAAACCGGCAGTGAGTTACACGTGGAGTTACCGGTCGAACGTCCCAAGGCGCGCGCCGCGGCCGCCGGCGCCGAAACCTCAACCTCAATATCACTATCGACGACCGGAGTCGCTGCACTTCCCGAAGGTGTGAGCATGGAAAACTATGTCGCCCAAATCGAGCGCTCCCTGCTACAATCCGCCCTTGGACAAACGAACGGCGTGCAAGTCCGCGCGGCCGACGTGCTCGGCATCTCCTACCGCTCTTTCCGCCACCTGATGAAGAAATACGAACTATAACTCCCCACGGCAGTCCTCCTCTATCACGGCTGGCAAGTCTCGTAAGCCCTTCCACCTATCGTAAGTCGATCATGGTTGTCTAAGCCGCCGTCGCTGGCTTCCCGATGACCCTAGTTACTTTCACCCTTGACTGGCGGACTGTTCCGGCTATACTCAGGCGTTCACTTCTGCTGCCAGATTCTGGCTTGAGGGGGCCCGGAGTCCGGAGGAGGCGAAATTGCGTCGCCCTGTGGATCGAGATGCTCCCGTGGAGTTCACCCTTTCCCCTTTAACCAATCCTGGATCTCCGTATCTTTATCGGACCTCCATTTACCTTGGGAGAATGACGATGACGACGTTCCGGTTGGTCAACCGGCTAGTCTTTGGGCTAGTCCTTGGGATCGCTGTCTGCGTGTTGATGTCACACCAAGCTATGGCTGGCATCGGTTTCCAGCCGGTTTCGCCTGATGAACTCAGAATGACCGGTGAGCCCCTCGCCCCCGGAGCGCCCGCCATCATTCTGTACCGCCAAGTCGACCGCGACGACAACGGCCGCACTTCCCATGAAGACGACTATGTTCGCATCAAGATCCTGACCGAAGAAGGGCGGAAACAGGCCGATGTTGAGATACCCTTCTTCAAGCAAAGCCAGGACATCGTGAATGTCAAGGCTCGCACCATCCGCCCCGACGGCTCGATCGCAAATTTTGACGACAAGGTTTACGAAAAGAATCTGGTCAAGAGCCGCGGCCTTAGATACCTCGCGAAAACTTTCACTCTCCCCGACGTGCAGGTTGGCGGCATCATCGAATATTCCTATACCGTAAACTTCAGGGAGCAAATGCTCTTTGACTCCCGCTGGATTTTGAATGACGATCTCTTCACCCGGAAAGCCCAGTTTTCACTTCGGCCCTACCAAGGCACCTACGACGTGTTTTCCCTGCGCTGGAGTTGGAATACTCTGCCCGCTGGTTCCACTCCTCCCAAACAGGGACCCGATGGCATTGTTCGCATGGAAGCAACCAACGTACCGGCGTTTCAGACCGAAGACTATATGCCTCCTCCCGATGAACTGAGGGCGCGAGTCGATTTCATCTATGAGGAGGGCTTCGTCGAAAAAGACAAAGCCAAGTATTGGCGCGAGGTTGGAAAGAAGTGGAATAGCGCCTTGGAGAGCTTCGTGGGAAAGCGCAAGGCCATGGATCAGGCCGTTGCCCAAATTGTCTCTCCCAGCGATCCGCCGGACGTGAAACTGCGAAAGATCTACGACCGCGTACAGCAGATCCGTAACACCTCCTATGAAGTTGAGAAGACTGAACAGGAGGAAAAACGACAGAAAGTAAAAGCGCCAGAAAACGTCGAAGACGTCTGGAAGCGAGGCTATGGTGACAATGTTCAGTTGACTTGGTTATTCCTCGGTCTGGTGCGCGCCGCCGGTTTTGAAGCATACGGCTGCTGGGTTTCCAGTCGTGCACAGTATTTTTTCAGCCCTGTGACGATGCAAAGCAGAAAGTTGAACGCCAATGTCGTGCTCGTCAAACTCAATGGAAAAGACGCCTATTTCGATCCTGGAGTCGCGTTCACTCCCTTCGGCCTGCTCACCTGGTGGGAAACAAATGCTCCTGGCCTGCGTCTCGATAAAGACGGCGGAACCTGGATCACGACCACTCTCCCTGAGCCGTCAGTCTCGCGAGTCGAACGCCTCGCAAAGCTGAGACTCTCAGACACCGGCGATCTCGAGGGGAAGCTGACTGTTACCTATACGGGCCTCGAGGCCATGTATAACCGGATGGAAGAGAGAAATGCCGACGATGTCGAACGCAAGAAATTCCTCGAGGATCTGGTAACGTCGCAGATCAGCGCCGCCGCCGAGGCCGATCTGGTCAACAAGCCAGACTGGACTGGTTCGGAAACGCCTCTGGTCGCAGAGTTTAACTTCAAGATTCCGGGTTGGGCCTCGAATGCCGGTCGCCACGCCTTGATTCCCGCTGCAATTTTCACCGCCGGCGAAAAGGGAGTCTTCGAGCATGCCAACCGCGTACACCCGATCTATTTTGAGTATCCGAACCAGAAGGTTGACGACATAACTATCGCGCTTCCGCTCGGTTGGCAGGTGAGCGACGTGCCTAAGGCGCAAGACCAGGACGGACACGTCATTCTCTACAAATTAAACGTCGCCACGACTCCCGAAGGCTTGCATCTGACCAGAAACTTCACCATTGACATCCTTTTGCTCGATCCGAAGTATTACCCCGCATTACGTAATTTCTTTCAGGTGGTGAGAAATGGGGACGGGGAGCAGATTGTGTTGCAACCGGGGGAAATCCATGCCAGCAATTAGTTGTCGACCGGTGCTGGTTCTTCTAGCAGTCGTTGTTTCTATCGCTGGTTTCACCCCGCGCGCCGTCGCCAGCAGCGACGCTCCACCGTGGATGCGTGCGCTCGTCGGCGTTACTCTCCCAACCTACGACGAGAAGACCGATGCCGTAGTCCTCTATTCCGAAACGAACGTGACCGTCATCTCGGCCGATAAGATCAGGACCCACGTACGCCAAGCCTATAAAATTCTCCGGCCCGAAGGACGAGAGCACGGCACGGTGTTTGTGTACTTTAACCCAGGCCGAAAAATCGTCAACCTTCACGCCTGGTGCATTCCCGCCCAAGGCAAGGACTACCAGGTCAAGGACAAGGACGCTGTCGATGTTGCCGAACCGATCGAAGGTGGAGAACTGGTCTCGGATGTAAGAGTCAGAATTCTCCGTATCCCGGCTCCCGACGTTGGAAACATCGTCGGTTATGAATATGAGGTCGAAGAACAACCGTTCTGGCTGCAGGATTCCTGGGACTTCCAGACAACCGATCCGGTGCGTGAGAGTCATTATTCGCTGCAACTTCCGCCCGGCTGGGAGTACAAGGCCGCCTGGCTCTCGCATCCTGAGGTTAAACCCGATGAGGGTAGTGGCAATACCGCCCAGTGGATGGTCAAAGACGTAAAAGAGATCCGGCATGAACCCGACATGCCGCCGCTGACCGGCGTCTCCGGAAAGATGATCGTCTCATTTTTCCCGCCCGAAGGAACCTCGCATAAGAATGAGTTCGCGAGCTGGCAAGACATAGGAATTTGGTATGAAGATCTGATCAGCGGACGATTGGATTCGTCCGACCCGATCAAGCAAGAGGTAGCCACTCTGACAGCAGGTAAGACCTCGTTGCTTCCAAAAATGCAGGTTATCGCTGACTTCGTCCAGCACAACATCCGCTACGTCGCCATCGAATTGGGCATCGGCGGTTTTCAACCGCACGCCGCTTCCAATGTCTTCTCGAACCGCTACGGAGACTGCAAAGACAAAGCCACTCTGATGCACGCCATGCTGCACGAAATCGGCGTCGACTCATACCTTGTTCTGATCAACCACGAGCGCGGTGCGGTCACTCTTGATACGCCTCCGCACAGCGAATTTGACCACGTCATCCTCGCCATCAAATTGCCCGATGACCTGAAAGATCCTTCGCTCATCGATGTCGTGCAAGATCCTAAACTCGGAAGAATCTTGTTCTTCGACCCGACCAACGAGTTGACACCCTTCGGCCAAATCGGAGGATACCTGCAGGATAACTACGGATTGCTGGTGACACCCCGGGGCGGTGAACTCATAGAATTGCCTCAACAGCCCTCGTCGATGAACTGTATTCAGCGCACCGGCAAACTTACCCTCGACGCCAGCGGAATGTTAAAAGGTGATGTCAACGAAGTTCGCTTGGGAGATCGTGCATGGTCCGAACGGTGGCAACTACGTACGGTCACCAAAAGCACCGATCGCATCAAGCCAATCGAAGACCTTTTGGCAGGCTCGCTCTCTAGTTTTCAAATTGAACGCGCCAGCTTGGTCAGCTTGGATCAGACCGGGCTGCCATTCGGATTCAAATACACATTCCGGTCCGAGAACTATGCAAAAACCGCTGGCAACCTGCTGCTGGTGCGCCCCCGCGTCCTGGGCAGCAAGGCGTCAGGCATACTCGAAACCAAAAATCCACGAAAGTTCCCGCTTGAGTTTGATGGGCCGTCGCGCGACACCGACACCTTCGAAATAGCCTTACCGCCAGGCTATGTGGTCGACGAGTTACCACCTCCAGCGAATGTCGACTATAGCTTCGGCAGTTATCACAGCAAGACCGAAGCGTCGGGAAATGTTCTGCATTACACTCGCACCGTCGAAATCAAGGAACTAAGTGTCCCTGTCAACAAAATGGACGAACTGAGACTGTTCTATCGCATCATTGCCACAGACGAACGCAATACGGCGGTGCTGGTGCCAGCCGGGACCCGTTAGGTGGCTGCCGGGAATCCTAACGGCACGCTCGTCGAGCACTTTACGCTGCGTCGTATGCCCAACTCAGCGTTGAGATCGTCCGACATTTCCTCACAAACGCCCGGTGAGCGCCATCGCAGACGCCCTCTCTCCCTCTATGCGAAACTGTGCACCTGAATGAGGGCATCGTCGGAGGTATCCCGCTCAAGGCAGCGGATCTTCTCCGCTGCTCGCTCAAAATTCGCATCGTTCTTTGAAAATTCGTCGCTAAGTGATTGATTCTTAAATATTTTAGCTGTTAAGTCCTTATAACTCAAAGATTTGGACTTCAAAAATGGCTTAACTCATTGATTCTAAAAGATCGACCCAAGAGATTTTTCTTTTAATGTTGAGTTATTAACCAAACAGTAACTATGCGGCCGCACCACGACGCCGGAGCGGATGGCAACCCGACCACCGGACTTACATCCCTACGTCCACTTACCCTGCCCCTCTACGATAGTGATGTAACGATCGATGGGAAGATCGGTAAAGCGTTCGAGTAAGTTGCTGGGCCGCGGCCATTTCACCTCGAGTAAGTCGATTTTGGGTCGATTGCCGATTCCCAATACAACGCGCGGATCATGCGATGAAAGGTAGCTCCCGCCCCCTACTTTCATCCGGCTGCGTTTCAGATCGCCCGACTGGTAGGTGAGCCGTGCGCCCACTGCGTCGATATTTGCCTTCTTGCCGACGAGCTTGATTCCCAGCCAGTGATTCTTGCTGCCGACACTGTTGTGCAGGAGAAATGGTGGCTCGTTGTTGCACGAAATGAGCACGTCGACGCCTCCGTCGTTATCGAAGTCGCCGAGAGCCAGGCCCCGTCCCGACATGGGATCCGAAAACGCGGGACCGCTGTCCCGCGTCACGTTCTTTAGTCCGCTGCCAGTGTTATGAAAAAGCAGCGGGCGCTCGCGATAAGTAACGTTGTCATAGATTTTTTCGATCAAGTCGTCGGGATGGCCATTGGCGACGATCAGATCGAGATTCCCATCGTTATCGTAGTCGAGGAATTTCAGCCCCCATCCACTCATCAGCCGCGTTGCGTTCGCGATTCCCGTCGGCGCGGCGATGTCGTCGAAAGTCTCGTCGTGCCGGTTCTGATACAGCCCATCGAGTTCGTTGTTGAGGTCGGTCACAAACAAATCCATCCAACCATCCTGGTTCAGGTCGGCCGAATCGACTCCCATACCCGATCGCGCTTTTCCGCCCTCGCCGTAAGCCACTCCCGACGTGAACCCCACTTCTTCAAAATGCCGCCCCGCCCGGTTCACAAAGAGGAAGTTGGCTTCCGTGTCGTTGGATACAAACAAGTCCATCCAGCCATCGTTGTTAATATCCGTCGCCACCACGCCCCATGACTTACCCGGATTATCCGCGATCCCCATTTTCTGGCTCACGTCAGTAAATGTTCCGTCGCCGTTGTTGTGGTACAGCCAACTCGCCATCGGCGAAAAAATCCGCGGATAGCAGTACTCGTTCAACCCCTTGATCGCGGGGATGTTTGGCGCGCCGCAATTGTGGTGTTTCGACTTGTCGAAATCGACGAAGCGGCATACAAACAGATCCAGGCGCCCGTCGTTGTCATAATCGAACCACACCGCGCTCGACGCCCAGCCGGGAGCCGCCACGCCCGCCGCTTCAGTGACATCTGTGAAGGTTCCATCGCCGTTATTGCGATAGAGAATGCTGCGGCCATATTGGGTTACATAAAGGTCAGGGAATCCGTCGGCGTTGTAATCGCCGACTGCGGCACCCATCCCGTAGCCGCCGCCGCCCACGCCGGCTTTCACCGTGACATCGGTAAATGTTCCGTCCCGATTGTTGTGGTAGAGGGCGTTCCGCAGTGGCTGTGTAGGCGTGAAGATGTCACACTTCCCGCTGTTTACGAAGTAGATGTCCATCCAGCCGTCATTGTCATAGTCGAGGAACGCGCAACCCGCCCCCGTCGACTGTGGCAGGTATTTTTCAGGAGAGAGTCCCGCTGTATGCACCCACGTGATGCCGCTCGCCGAAGACGGAACTGCAGAAAACGGATAAGAAGGAACGTCCGCGGCGCCTGCCATCCGCGCCAGAGCTGGAAAAGCAAGCGTCCCCGCCAGAACCTTTAGGAACTCTCTTCTTCCGGATAAGCTCGTTCCGACAGACCTGGGACCAAAGCGCATCGTTACTTCTGCTCCGGCGTTTGTGCTGCGGGAGCGTTCTGCTTTTCCATCGCCGTCGCCGCTTTTCGTTTCACCGCCTCCAGCGCCGCCGACGATTGTCGCTGTAGTGCCGCTTCGCGGTTCGAGTCTTCGCGGCGTCCGACTCCGGCATAAGCGACGGCGAGTTGGTAATGGCCAGTCGGACTGTCAGGCGCCATCTTCTCATATGTCTCAAGCGGCGGAATAGCGTCCGCAAACTGCTTCGCCGAGTTCAGCGCCGTCCCCAGTCCGAGGTACGCCTCCATAAAGCCTGTGTCTAACTTGGTGGCGCGTCGAAAGTGCGTGATCGCCGTCGCGGTGTCGTCTGCGTCCGCAGCCAACTGACCGAGAACGAACTCCGCAACTGCGTTTCGAGGATCAATCTCCAATTCCTCCTCGAAATTCTTTCTGGCTTGTTCAACTTCCGTCGGGGAAGGATGGGGTTTCGACAGCAATGCGCGCCCAAGGCGAGCATGAATTCCCGGTTGCATCGGACTGATCTGCAAAATCTGCCGGTACTCCGCCGCCGCCTCATCCCATTTGCCCTGAAGCTCCAGCGCCTCGGCATTCAGTTCATGAACCTGGAAGGAAAACGGCGCTTCATGCGCCAAATCCTGCGAGGCTCGCAGGGCAAGATCAGAGTATGCGTGGGTTGCGGCATACAGCACTTCCGGGTCGCGCGGAAAATCGCGGCTGAGCACAATCAGGAAGTCGAGAGACTCATACGGAACATCGTGCGTCATAGCGCAATGCACCCCGTCGAGGCCGATCCGTTTCCGCATATCCCTGTCCGTCACCTGGCGGATCGACTTCTTGAGCAATGGAAGCGCTTCGGTGCAATGCCCGCTCTCGGCCAGGTTCAGGGCGCGTTCCGCTTCTCCAGTTGCCGAGGCTGAGGACTTCTTCGCGGCGCTCTGTCCGCGCGCGTTTGCCGCAGCCACGATGATCAGGGAGGACACCGCAAGAAAGGCGAGAAACGGGAAACGACCGAGCATTCGCTGATTATATGACGAGAGGGTCACAGTTCGAATCCACGCCTGCTGATTTCATTCCCGCAAAGAAAAGCAGACGCCCGAGGGCGCCTGCCGCGTTCCAAACCGCCGCTCCCGCCCGCTAGAAAGAGAACTTCAAAGCGAGCTGTAGTATTCGTGCTCCTTGAGATCCCGTGATGCGCCCGAAGTTCACATTGCTGCTCACTCCTGCGCTGTAAGTTCCTGGATCGAATGAGCCGTTGTCCGGCCCACCGCTAAAGTCCCAGACCGGGTGGTTGAAGGCGTTGAGCGCTTCGAAGCGGAATTCAAGGTTCTTGCCTTCAGTGATAAGGAAGCCCTTGTGTAAGCTCAAATCGAAGTTCGCATATGCCGGGCCACGAACGTTACCAACGCCGCAAGTTCCAAACGTGTTTGGTGCCGCTGGACTAACGTTCGTCGGGGAAGGGTCGATGTACTGGATATACCCAGGCGTCCCAGCCGAGGCATACACTGTCTGATTAAGAATATTCACCCGGCCGTTGCAGTCCGGGAGATCGGCCAGCGTATACGGTCCGATGCCGTTTGTATTGCTTGAATTGCCACCCACGCCCCATCCACCGAAGTTGTTGAGAGTCAGAGCGTTTCCGCTATGCAGGGTGACGATTCCCCCAATCTCCCAGTTCCCCAGTACGGCGCTCAGCGCCGGGTTCATGTCATGGCCAAATTGCTTGCCGCGACCGAATGGAAGTTGATAAGTGACGTAGCTGGTTAGAATGTGAGTCTGGTCGTAGTAGCACGGTCCCCAATCTAAGCGCGGGTTGTAGATATTCTCCCAGCCCGGCTGTCCCCCCGAGCTGGTGGCGCCGGTGCTGCCCCAACCGGTGCCGAAGTATCCCGGCGAGTTGCTCATGCACTTCGACCACGTATACGAAACCTGAGCTTCCAGACCATTGCTCATCCGTTTTTGCAAGACGGCTTGCAATGCATCGTACTTCTGGTCTGAGTTGGACATGTTGGCTCCGGCAAGGGCTTCCGCGCCGCATGCGGGGTTGCCCGATGTGCCACAGCCGGGGACATTGAATTGTGGATTATCGGCTAGGTAGAGCGAACCCGGCGTTCCGCCGCCGAGGAACGGTCCAGGCTCCCTAGTGACGATCAATTGCCCCGCTCCCGCAACCTGCCCCGCCGCGTTTAGCGGTACAGACTGTGCCACATCCTCAAAGTTAAGCAGGTGCGCCCCACGCTGACCAACATAGCCAAGTTGGAAGGTCAGAGAGTTGCTGAACTGCTGCTGGTACGTAAAGTTCCATTGACTGACCATAGCCGGCCTGAAGTTCTGGTCGTAGATTCGAATGCGCTGGCCCGCGAAGCAGCTTTGGTTGACGCCGCCCGGACATTCTGCGTTCGTGGCCGTCCCGAATCCGTTCTCGAGCGTTCCAATTCCGCCAGCGGCTTGTTGCTGGAGGATACCGAAAGGCGGGTTCAAAGTTAGTTCCTCGTTGCTGCCACCGCCCTCCCTGAACGTGGAGATTGCGAATCCAGCGCGAAATACCGACTTGCCCCCGAGCGCTGCCGGCGACCAGGCTAGCCCAATTCTGGGCTGCCAATCGCCGATCCCGAGGTAGTTGTTATAGAGGCCCTTGTTGCCGTACGTTTGGGTACCGTCCAAGCCGTTCGGAGTGTAAATCGTTCCGGTGTAGAGCCCAAAATTGACTACCCGGTTGTTTACCTCGTAAAGGGGCGTATGGTCCTCGAAACGAAGTCCAATGTTAGCGGTGAGGGTCGGAGTTACACGCCAATCGTCCTGAACGTATCCGGCATATATATTGCCGCGAAGTGCAGCTGGGTTGCTCACTACGCCGCCCGTGTCCCGCAGCGATTGCGTCCCCCCAACGACATTGCCGAGCCAGAGATCCGCCAGTCCTGAACCTGTCGCCGTTCCGATGCTCAAAAAGCCAAGTGCGCCATTGTTGCCCTGATAGACGTAATTCTGGCGTTCGCGCACGTACTGAAAGCCGGTCTTAATCTGGTGGCGGCCGAAAGTGTAGATTAGGTTATCGTCGAACTGACCCTGAGTGGAGTGGAAGATCTGAATCAGATTTTGAAGTCCAAGTCCCGCCGAGGCACCATTGTTGCCTACGATGTTCAACTGAACCAATCCCGGCCCCTGCAGGTTACCACCTTGTATGCCGAGCTGTTCGCTTATGTTACCCAGCGAGGAGGTTGGCGTTGTGGATGAATTGAATCTGACCGCATTGAAGCCAAAGCGCGCCTCGTTTAACAGGTTGGCGCGGAATGTGTGGGTCCAGTTAACAACAGCATTCCGGACGGGCTCATCACTGCCTTCGGCGGCGCCGCTGTTGCAGAAAACGCATCCCGTAAAGGTTGGGTTATAGAGATCCATCTGCGACCAGCGACCAAAGATGTGGTCCCTGTCCGACGCGTTATAGTCAATCTTAAGGTCGCCCTGGTTATTGTTCAGGTTATTGCCGCTTTTGTAGAAGATGTTATTGCTGGCGAGCGTGTCTGTCGCCGGCAGAGGATAGTATTTGGTATCCGCGAACAAGTTCGAGGCTACAGTATCAATCGTGTAGCCCGCCGCAGCCAGATTATTGTATGGAAGCGGCAAGCCTGCATTCGGGCCATTGGGATAAGCCAGCTGAGTGAGCACTCCAGGAGGAGGGGTTGCTCCGGTACAAATTCCTGAACCATTGAACGATCCGCCGAAATCTGTGCAAAGCTGCCCGAAATCTCCTGTACGAGCTTGCGCAGTTAAAACCTGAGCCGGGGTCGTACCCGATTGAACCTGACGCTGACCCTGATAGTCGGCGAAGAAGAATAGCTTATTCTTGATGATCGGCCCACCAAAAGTGCCGCCGAACTGGTTGTATCGTAACTCTGCTTTCTCCTGCACACCTTGAGCATTGAACCCTAAAAGACCATTGTCTATGCCCTCAGTCCATCCGTCAGAAGCTTGATGGGCATCGAGTGCATCGTTGCGCAAAAACTCGTATACGTTCCCGTGGAAAGTGTTGGTACCGGATTTGGTGCTGACGCTCACAACGCCGCCCTGATAATTGCCAAACTCGGCTGAGGCGTTCTGCGTGATCAGGTTAAATTCCTGGATCGCGTCAGGACTCGGCTGATAGCCAGTCTCGTCGTTCTTGTCTTCACTATTGAGGATACCGTCCACCAGATACTCGTTCGCTTGTTCGCGATTCCCGTTGATATAAGGGCGACCCGAATTGAGCATATTGTTCGCCTGACGCATACCGTTGGGGTCGACATTGGTCGCGCCCGGTGCCAGCAACGTGAGTTGCAGATAATTGCGCGAAGCCAGCGGCAAGCTAACGTTTGTATTGGCGTCGATAATGGTGCTGACTTCAGTGGTCTCAGTCTGCAGCAGGGGCGTCGAACTGATGACCTCGACCGAGGTCGAAACCTTACTCATCTTCATCTGCACGTCCACCCTCGCCGTCTGATTGAGTACCAGCGTGAAGGGCGCATGCTCGACCGCCTGGAAGCCTTGGGACGTCACTTTGACCCTGTAGGTCCCGATCGGCAGCCGCAGCAGGTTGTAGGCGCCGTCGTCATTGGTCTCGGCGTTCCATACCGTGCCGCGGTCGACGTCAGTCGCCGTGACCGCCGCTCCCTTGATCGGGGCTCCGCTCGGATCGGTCACCGTCCCCACTATGTTGGCGGTGACTTCCTGACTCCATGCAGGCGACAGCGCGCAGAGTAGACCGGCCAGTACCACTATCCCAACTCGCAGTAGCTTTCGCATCACAGACCCTCCGGGAGAACGCTTTTGTCAAACCGAACCTAGCTAGCAAATAATTCAATAAAATTAGAAACTAATGCTATATAGTACTTTTAGTCAGGCCGTCAAGAAAAAAATTCGAATCTGATCAATTTGTTATTTCTTCAATATTCGGTATTAATCTATAGCACCTTCTCGATGGCACTCCCTTTGGCCGCCCTTTATCAGCTTTGCCCTGTGGAAAACCGGAACTCGGACCATCTACAAAGAATGGTATTCCCGTTATGAAATGCGGTATTTCTACTTGATAATTTCAGCATTACTCTTTACAAGTCTCAGGAAGAAGGTTAAGGTGTGGTCTTTACCAGCATTTGAATCGTAAATTGCGGGAATTTAAAGCTCTATAGCATATGAGAGGCAGTGGATGTCCACTGGAAGCGCTTGACCGACTGCTTTCTGTCTTTCTTTGCTCTATAGCACATTAGGCAGTGCAATGGAGGTTTCGGGCTGTAGTTCATTCTGCAGGCGGACGCGAGTAAATATCCGCATTTATCATGCGAACGATTGGGGAGTTCATGCCAGACAGCCGCAAGAACGGAATGCCTGCCTACCGGCAAATCCAGGCCACGATCATAAAGCGGATTGAAAACGGCCAACTGAAGCCCGGCGATGCTGTCGATTCGGAACGCGAGTTGGCAAAAATTCATCAGGTTAGCCTGATGACGGCACGTCACGCCCTGACTGCGCTGGAGCGCGAGGGTATGGTGCATCGCCGACGCGGCGCGGGAACTTTTGTCGCGCCCCCCAAAATCCACTTCAATAAACTGACAAGTTTTACCGAGCAGATGGCGGGCCGCAGTTTGACCGCGTGTTCGAAGGTTCTGTCGTTCGCCGTGGTCGACAATGAGCAGGAGGTCGCAGCCAAACTGGGCTTGGCGGCCCACACGCGATTGCTGAAGATAGAACGTCTCAGAATGGCGGCGGACGAACCCTTTGCGGTTGAAACCTGTTACTTGGAAGCGGACCAATTCTCCGGTCTCACCCGCGGATTGGTGGCGCGTGGCTCTCTGTTTTCTATTTTGGAGAGTACTTACGGGATCCAAATTGCTTATGCCGACGAAGAGATGGATGCGACCGCCGCTGCACCCGCAACGGCGAATCTTCTGAAAGTCGCGCGTGATGAGCCGCTACTCAGGATTCGCCAGGTCATTTACTCCACGAAAGGAAAAGCGGCACTTTATGTGCTCGGCCTGTATCGATCGGACCGCCATACTCTTCTCGTTCGAAGATTTCGTTAGGATTGGGAGAGCCTGCTTTTACTAGGCGAAGAGTCTAGCTCCAAAGAAAAAGGGCACCGCCCACGCGGTGCCCCACCTACCAGCAACTTGACTTACTTATTCTCGTTGAGCGATCCCGCGCCGAACTCTTTTCGCTGGACCACCGGACGCGTCGCTCTGGCCGCTGCTGCGGCCGGCATCGCCGCTGCCGCCCCGTAACGCTCGAGGAGCACTGGCACCATCGCGCCTTCCGCTTCTTTGACAAAGGTGAGTTTGTTTTCGCCTACCATGTCAACGCGTATGAAATCGCCCAGCTTGACCTGACCTGTCGCGACCAGGTTCGCCAGCGGGAATACCAGATGCCGCTCAATCGCGCGCTTCAAGTGACGGGCTCCGTACTTCGGGTCGGTACCCTCGGCGAGCAGGAAGCTCTTAACTTGGGGCGTGCAATTGAAGACGAACTGATGCGCACCGGCTGCCATCAGAACGCGTTGCTGCACCATCCCCAGTTCAATTTCGAGGATCTGCTGCAGATGTTCTGACCGGAGGGTCTTGAAGACCACGACTTTGTCGATGCGATTCATGAACTCGGGCGCAAATTTGCGCCGAGCGGCATCGACGGCCGAGCGGTTGATCTTTTCGTCAAGCGAGTTGTCCACCTGCACCGGCTTCGGTGCAAAACCAAGGCCGCCATCAACCAAGCCGTTCATCTCCGCAGCGCCGAGGTTGGAGGTCATGATAATGATGCAGCTTGAGAGATCGACGCGGCGGTTATCGCCGAGCGTGAGCGTCGCCTTGTCAAGAATTCCGAGCAGCAACTGCCAAAGCGAATCGGAAGCTTTTTCGATCTCGTCGAAAAGAAGAATCGATAGCTTGAGTTTTTCGGTGTGCCACTGGTTGAGTGCTTCCTGCGTCAGCAGGGGGTGGGTTTCGCGATGCCCGAGATATCCCGGAGGGGAGCCGATGAGCTTGGCAATTTCGTGCGAATGCTGGAACTCCGCGCAATCGATCTTGATGCAAGCCCGCGCGTCGCCGAATAATGCCTCGGCCACCGCTTCTACGACCCGTGTCTTACCGGAGCCGGTCGGGCCAAGGAACAGGAGATTGCCTACCGGCCGGCCAGGAGCATTGAGGCCGGCAAGAAACATCTGATAGATCTCCGCGACTTTCTCAATCGCCTGATCCTGACCGACAATCTTCCGTCGCAGGGTCGTTTCGAAGTCACGGGCGTCGTTGCTGCGGCGGCTAGGATCCAGCACGGTAGCAAGGTTCGTTCTCATTGTTTCGGGCCCTTGTTTCCTTTCCGGGAAGTGCAGGTTTTCTGCGAAATTGCTCATTTTTGTCACTTGCTCACCACTCGGGAGGAAGGTTGCATTTCCTGTCCGCTTTGTCCTTGTGCAAGCCGCTAGCCATCTGCCGGAAGCACCGAATTGCCCCGTTTCTCATCAATTTAGATGCGGGTAACCTCGATCAGGTCGAGGATGGCTCGTTTACCCACAGCTTCCCCAAGAGCAATTGTTTGCAGACTGCTGGAACTTTCCCTCAGTTTAACGATCCGCCCTTCGAACCACCCGTACGCCCATGTCCGGTAAGCCGTTACGTCGTTGACCTGACGTAACTGGCGGTGCAGGTTACCCCAACCCCACAATCAGAAACAGATTTCTTTCTGGAGAACACCCTTGTCCCGACTCTCGGCGGCTAGATTCTCGACACTCAGCTCGAACCTACGCCTTTCGAAGACAAATATCTCTATGGCCAGCTTTGCAGCTTTTTTGCTGCGGCTACTGCTGTCGAGCTTTCTTCTTTCTCCAACCGCTGCCGGAGTGCAAAATCCGCATAGCGCACACGTCGAACCGGTGAAGATGGACACCGCCAAAAAAACGCAGCCGCCAGCGTCGTTGATTGCGCCCCCGGGCTCTGACGTTTATGTGGCCCAGCGGGGAGACAGCATTCCTTCGGTTGCCCGCAAATATCTGAAGCGAACCAAGTACCTGACCTCATCTGAACTGGCCGACGCGATCCGCGGCGCCAACCACAACGGCCCGGGAGTTTTCCTGAAACCCGGAGAACAGATCATCATCCCCGGAATTCTTGAAGCGCCAATTTTAGAGAAATCCGTGCCAGTTGCAAGAGATTTCGAAGTTCGCGCCATTTATCTGACAGGTGTCATGGCGGGCAGCGACCACGGTGTCCGCATCATACGGCACTGGAGACAGGTTGGCGGCAACGCCGTGGTGTTCGACATTAAGGATAGCGACGGCATCGTCAACATCGCCTTCGACCATCCGCTGGCCAGCGGGCAACGGCATTACATCCCTGACCTGCCCAAATTCGTTCACTTCCTGCACTCCGAAAACATGCACGCCATCGCGCGCATCGCTATTTTCCGGGATGAGCATCTGGTCGTGACTCATCCAGAACTGGCGGTAAAGTCACGGCGCACTGGGCAGCCGTGGTGTGAAAACGGGAAACTCGTCTGGACCGACCCCTCAAATCCCAAGGTGCAGGACTATGACATCGCCCTGGCAAAGTTCGTAGCGCAGTCAGGAGTCGACGAAGTGCAGTTCGACTACGTGCGCTTTCCCGCCGAAGGCGACCAAAAGGATGCGTCGTTTGAATATCAGGCCGGTCATCCCAAGGAGCAACGCTCGGAGGTGATTGCAAATTTCCTGGACCGCGCGTATGCACAGATTCACCCCACAGGCGTGTTGCTCTCGCTGGATGTGTTCGGAGTGATGGCGTGGCAGCGGCCGGTTGACCTCTCGCACACCGGGCAGGACATTGTGGCGATGGCCAAGCATTGTGACGTGCTTTCTCCGATGATTTATCCGTCACACTTCTTCGGCATGGATGGGATCGCGCACCCGGGCGACGCGCCCGAGCATTTCATTGGAGAGTCGATGGACCGGTTCGAGCTGATCACGAAAGGCAGCGGTGTGGTGATTCGTCCCTGGCTGCAAGCGTTCGCCTGGCGCACCAAGACTTATTCTCCACAGTACGTTGAGGTTCAAATCGAGGTGGCAAAACAAAAGGGCGGCATCGGATTTCTTTTCTGGAACGCCAATAACGATTACTCGAAGCCCTACACTGCGATGCCAGAAATGCGCGCCGCAAAGGGTCGATATTTTAGAGGAGACGAAGTTGGCGGCAAGGCGGAAACAGCCGCAGCGACACCGGTGGCCTCGATTGCCGCGCCCGCCACCACGATCGCGCCTGGTTTAAGCTCGCCGAGCGCGGTCACTCCAAATGCGAACGCGGAATCAGGGACGGCCGGAGCCTCTGGCAATACCCACACCGAGCCTAAGATTTGGCGTCACTAGACGCCTTCTCAGGCCCATACGGCGGTTTTGGATGGACAGCAACCGCGCGATCTCGTCGAGAAACTTTCCAAACGCAATCAGCACCTGCCTGTTCGCGAGCACGAATTGCATCGACTGGTTGCAGTTCGTAAACTAATCTCACACAATCGTCAGATCAAGTTTGGGAGGCGGCCGAGTAATCGGCCTGCCACTGTTGGACTAGGAAAGAATGGAGATTCTAGAGCCACTCGACATCACGTCCTGGGAAGGCCCGTTCCCGCCCGAGATACTCAAGAGAGCCGCGGATGCGCTCGAAACCGGAAAACTGCTCTACGCCGCGCAACTTCCTTTTGAACTGTCAGAATTCGAATCGCGGTTTCTGTCCCCCGGCTGCCTGGACGACAAATCCAAGAATGTGAGCTTTCGTCCAGAGTCGGGCGTTTTGCGGGGCACTTGTTGCGAGGGACGTGAGCGCGACGAGTTACTCAGCATGTTAAAGCGTTACTACACTCGGGCCACCGCTCTACTGAAAGCTCTTTGCCCCGAGTATGGTGATCATCTGCGGGCTGGATTTACCAGCTTCCGTCCAGCAGAGATCGCCGGGCGATCTACATCATGGCGGCACGACGACACGCGATTGCACGTGGATGCCTTTCCCTCGCGACCGATGCAAGGCCTGCGAATTCTTCGCGTGTTCACGAATGTCAACCCGCAGACGCCGCGGATTTGGCGGGTTGGAGAAACCTTCGAGCACGCAGCGGTCAATTTTCTTCCGCAGATCAAGCCGCCCCGACTCGGCATGGCCTCTCTGCTCTATTGGCTGCGAATTGTGAAGGGCCGGCGCACCGAATATGACCACTTCATGCTCGGCATTCATGACCGGATGAAGGCAGACGAACGCTATCAGTCGCAAGTACCGCAAACGCAGCTCGCCATTCCGCCGCGCACGACCTGGATCTGCTATACGGATTCAGTTTCCCATGCCGCCTTGTCTGGCCAATTTGCGTTCGAGCAGACGTTCTATTTGCCAGTGAGGGCGATGAAAGATCCGGCACGCTCGCCCTTGCAGGTCTTGGAACGCTTAGTCGGACGAACGCTGGTCTGAAAAACCTTGCATCGACAAAGTTAGCCCACATGGCAGCGCAGCTCTTCCACGCGAAGGTAATAGTTACTGATTCTGGCGAGCACCCATCTGAGGGAATACCGCGATTTGAGTAGCAAACGCTGCAGAATCATAAGGTTGAAAAACCACAGCCGCCTGACGAGAGCTCTGGCGCAAGTAATATTCCAAGAGACCTAAGTTACTCTTACCAGAAGGCCATCCACCCCGCGAGTTTGGGCCATGTACTCCCGTGCTCATCTGACTTAACCTCGTCAAAAGCCAGCCAAAAATAGCAACTGGAGCCCAAATGAAAGTCCTCCTCTCGATTGTCGTGCTGTCCGTGGCTATGCAGGCCCAAAGTCTCAGAGTGACGAATTTCGCACTTCCCGATGCGCAAAAACCACAACCTTCGTTCTGGAGCTTCGAAAACAAGCTGAATACCGGTATTCTCGCTGGACTTGTCGCCACCGATGCCATTACAACGCAGCGCGGTCTGAACGAAGGATTTCATGAGGTCAATCCGGTTATGCGTCCCTTTGTGACGCATGGCGCGGCCGGGGAAGCGGCCGGGTCGGCTTTAGGCTTTGGCACAGCAATCGGGGTTGTTTATCTTTTGCATCACAGCCACCACTATAAAGCGGAACGTATCACGATGCGGCTGATTGTCGCTGGGGAAAGCGGGTTCGTCGCTAACAACATCGCGGTCATTCGCTAAAGCTGGCCGCCGCGGGTGATTTCTGCGCCGAGTAACGTCACGCCGGATAGTTCGCACGGTTGTATGGCTCAATTCATAAAATCTCGCTCGTCAGCGTCGGACCCGCTTCCACGTTATAATTTCGAGTTGGAAGACGGAGAGGATTCGGATGACTCCGCCTCGCCCCAATTCTGAGAATCTTTGCAACGAAGGAGTCTGCGTGGCGATTCAGAAAACAGAGAAAATCTGGCACAACGGGAAGTTCATCGCCTGGGACGACGCGACGCTGCATGTGATGTCTCATGTCGTGCACTACGGTTCTTCGGTATTTGAGGGGATTCGCTGTTACGCGCTGCCGGGCGGGCCGGCGATTTTCCGCGCCGTCGAACACATGCAACGCCTGATTGACTCCGCTCGCATTTATCGCATTGACGTACCTTTTACCCGCGACGAAATCGTGCAAGGGATGGTGCAATTGTTGAAACAGAATGGTGTGTGGCCGTGCTACATCCGGCCCATCGTTTTGCGTGGCTATGGCGAAGCGGGTGTGAATCCCTTCAACTCGCCCACCGAAGTCTACATTTGTAATTATCCATGGGGAAAATATCTGGGCGCTGACGCCACCGAGGGAGTGGATGTCTGTATTTCCTCGTGGACGAGAATCGCGCCGAATACTTTGCCGGCGATGGCGAAAGCTGGCGCGAACTACATGAATTCACAGCTGATAAAAATGGAAGCGATCGTTAATGGTTACGCAGAAGGTATCGCGCTTGATACAAACGGATACGTCAGCGAGGGTTCGGGCGAGAATCTGTTTGTCGTCCGCAACGGTGTCTTGCACACGGCGCCACTCGGTAACTCGGTGCTTCCTGGGATCACGCGCGACTCGGTGTTACAGCTTGCGCGCGATCTCGGCATCAAGATCGTGGAGCAGCAGATTCCGCGTGAGTCGCTGTACATAGCCGACGAAGTTTTCTTCACCGGAACCGCCGCTGAAATTACGTCGATTCGTTCGGTCGATAAGATTGCCGTGGGTAAGGGCAAGATCGGGCCTGTCACCAAGTCTCTGCAGGGCGAGTTTTACGGGATTGTGCGGGGCGAAAAGAAGGACCGCTACGGCTGGCTGACGCCGGTTCCGGTGGGAGCGAAGCAACCGGTGAGTGTGTAGCCTTTATTTCGGCGGACGCCGCCCCGGCGTCTGCCCGTTGCCAGCGGTTTTCTGTGGTGAAAACCCTGCCGCTTTCGATTTGCGTCCCACGCCCCCGTCATCCAAAAGGCATGCTAGCATTCTGCTAGAACCAGTCAGGTCCCCTCATGAGACGCGGCATTCCCCTGGACGGTACCAAGATCGCGGCGCGAGCCATGATGCTGCTCGTCCTGACAGTATTGATCGCGCCACAATCCGCATTCGCTAAAGATGAACCAAAGTGGATCCAAGTGCATACTGCGCATTTTTCGGTGATCACGGATGCCGGCGAAAAGCGGGGGCGTGAAGTGGCTTTGCGGATGGAGCAGATGCGGGCGGTTTTTGGGCAGTTGCTGCTGAAAGACAAGTTGAGAATGTCTGTTCCGATTACGATCATCGCGCTCAAGAGCGACAAACAGTACGGTGCGGTTGCACCACTGAAGCAGAGCATGGCGGGCGGGTTTTATATCCCGGCCTGGGATCGTGTTTATATCGTTTTAAACCTGTTTGAAATTGATCCATGGCGGGCGGTGGCCCATTCACTGGCGCATTATCTTTTGAACTACAACTATCCTCCGGCACAAGGCTGGTTCGACGAAGGACTGGCGGAATATTTTGGGTCGATACAGATCAGCAAGCAAGTTGAGCTGGGAGGGGATCCGGAGTTAGCGCCGGAATGGCACGAGGACGCCTTCGATGAACTTCGGCGCGATCCCAACGTTCCCCAGTCACTGACTCAGTTGGTGAGTTCTCCGGTGTGGTTGTCGATGGTGGACTTGTTCACGATGAAGCATGACGGATCGGGGACGCGCGAAGGGACGCACAACACTCTTTACTACGCGCAGTCGTGGATGGTCGTTCATTATCTGGTCAACAAGAAAAAAATGCCCGAAGTTGGGACCTACTTCGATCTGGTGCTGAATCAGAAGGTGCCGGTCGATAAGGCGATGGTGCAGGCGTTTGACCTGACACCAGAGCAGATGGAGGATGCGGTAAAGACGTATTTCAAATCGCTGAGCGGGCTCGGTATTGCGTTCGATCAGTCCAAGAAACCGATCGTGGACCCGATCGACAATCTTCAGCCCTATCATTTCGATCTTCCGTCCGGCGCGGACGATATTGCGATGGCGGTCGATCCGGTCAAGGAGGATGACGCGCGCGCCCTAATCGATGATGCCATGGCACGCTTGCCGGAGCGCCGCGAAGACGCGCTGCATGACCTGCAGCAACTGGCAGGGGACCCGACAGATAACGAGGTGGCGTATCGCGGACTGGCGCGGGAGTACTTGCGCGAGAAGAAGTTCGATGCGGCCGCCGATGAATTGCAGACAGCCGGGGAAGCGGACGCGCAAGATCCCTGGATCTGGTATTACCGGTCGGCACTCAAATATCGCAAGGCTCAGGCGACGGGGCAGGAGATGCAGGGACTGGCGAACATGATGCAGGATCTGCGGGCGGTTACGGATTGGTATCCAGAGATGGCCGACGCCTATAACATGCTGGGAATGGCACGCGTAGAGGGCGGAGGTGTCAATTCGGCGCTCGAGGCTCAGAAGCAGGCGATCGCACTTTCTCCCCGGAATATGGAATACCAGTTCAACCTGGGACAGATTTATGTTGCGGGGAAGAAATGGGAGGCGGCGCGGGAGGTATTTACGCGTCTGCAGGAAGGACCGGACCGAGTGGCGGCAGCGGCGGCGAAGCAAGAACTGGCGGATTTGCCGACGCTGGAGAAGTACGGAATCCCTCCACAGCGCGAGGGCCAGACACCGCCGGGCGCTGCAAGCAGCCCTGGAGCCGCGGCGAACGTGTCAGCGAAAACTGCGAGCCGCTCTAACGATATGGATGACGATCAGGACGCGAATGCGGCGCCGAAGCCTGCGCCTCCGAAACCGGGTGAGACTGGGCCCGTGCTGTTTCTAAAGGGCAAGATTGTCGAGAGCGACTGCTCAAGGCCTCCCGACGCTACGGTTACGATTCTGAGTGGGATGACAACTTACAAAATGCATACTTCGGATTACAAATCACTCGTCGTGATGGGAGAAGATCAGTTTTCCTGCGAATGGAAAAATCGACTTGTGCTCGTGAATTACCGGGCGGTGGGGAAGCACGGAGGAGAACTGGTTTCGATTGAAACGCGCTGATCGGGCATGACGCGCTCTTGGTTTCGTTGCGTTTGACTGCGGCATCGATCCAGAGGCTCGATTTCGACGGCTGGTAGCTCAAAGCTGATGTCGTTTCTGCGCACAGCGATAAAATACTGGTTGTGGGGGAATGGGATGGAAAATCCACTCAAACTGAAACGCATTCATCACGTCGAGTTCTGGGTTGGCAACGCACGGCAGGCAGCGTATTTCTATCGCAAGGGATTCGGCTTTTCGCAGGTCGCTTACAGCGGGCTCGAGACGGGACATCGCAGGCGCGCTTCTTATGCGATGAGTCAGGGCAAGGCGAACTTTATTCTTACGACGCCAATGACGCCTGACGATCCGGCTGCGGATCATATCCGGAAACATGGGGATGGTGTAAAGGACATCGCACTGGAAGTGGACGACGCGGATCAGGCGTTTGCCGAAGCGGTGCGTCGCGGAGCGAAGCCGGCCGAGGAACCGCATGACATCAAGGACGATTATGGCGCAATTCGGCGGGCTGCGGTCCACACCTACGGCGACACGGTTCACTCACTGATTTCGTACAAGGATTACAAGGGTCCCTTCTTGCCTGGCTACATGCCTGCGCCAATCTCGGGCGATGATTGCGGCATTCTGCGCATAGACCATATCGTGGGGAATGTGGAACTCGGCAAGATGCAATACTGGGCGGATTACTATACGCGAGTATTCGGGTTCCACCGCTACATCACCTTCGACGACAAAGACATTTCAACCGAATACAGCGCGCTCATGAGCATAGTGATGTCCGACGATTCGCACTCGGTGAAGTTTCCGATCAACGAACCGGCCGCGGCGCGCAACAAGAGCCAGATTCAGGAGTACATCGAAGCTTATGGTGGTCCCGGAGCGCAGCACATCGCGCTGCAATGCAAAGACGTTCTCTATACAGTGGGAAAGCTGCAACGCAACGGACTCGATTTTCTGCGCGTTCCCGATGCTTATTACGACGTGTTGCCATCGCGGGTTGGGGCGGTGGAAGAATCGATAAAAGAGTTACACTCCCTCGGTATTCTGGTAGACCGCGACGAGGAAGGGTATCTTTTGCAGATTTTCTCCAAGCCGGTGGAAGATCGCCCCACGGTATTTTTTGAAGTCATACAACGCAAGGGCAGCCGCGGTTTTGGGAAAGGGAATTTCAAAGCGTTGTTTGAATCGATTGAACTGGAACAGGCACGTCGAGGGAATCTTTAGGCATGCCGAACGCGAAAGCAACCAGCACCAAATCCGGGAACGGAAAAGCAAAGATGCCGAGGGCGTCCGAATCGAAATATCAATATCAATCTGGATTCGGCAACGAGTTCGCCAGCGAGGCGGTCGAAGGCGTCTTACCGCTCGGGCAGAATGCTCCACAAAAGGTGGCGCATGGGCTCTATACAGAACAATTAAGCGGAACGGCGTTCACGGCCCCGCGCGGGGTCAATCGGCGGACTTGGCTCTACCGCATACGTCCATCGGTGGCGCACAAGCCGTTCGAGCCGATCGCCCAGAAGCGGCTGCGCAGTGCTCCATTCGACGAGGTACCGACTCCGCCCAACCAACTGCGCTGGGGGCCGATTCCGATCCCTTCCGAACGAACCGATTTCATCGATGGCTTGATAACGATAGCCGGCAACGGGAACACACATGCTCACTCGGGTGTCGGAATTCACATTTACGTAGCCAATGCTTCGATGACCGACCGCTTTTTTTATAACGCCGATGGCGAGATGCTGATCGTGCCGCAACAGGGACGTTTGCTGCTGCGTACTGAGATGGGGGTTCTCGAAGCCGGTCCGGGTGAGATTGCGGTGATTCAGCGGGGGATTCGTTTTCGCGTCGAGCTTCCTGACAAGCAGGCCCGCGGTTACATCTGTGAAAATTATGGCGCGCTGTTTCGTTTGCCGGATCTGGGACCAATCGGCGCCAATGGACTCGCAAATCCTCGTGATTTTCGTGCTCCAGTAGCGGACTTTGAGGACCGGGAAGGCGATTTTCGAATTGTGACCAAATTCCAGGGAAGGCTCTGGGCGGCGGCGATCGATCATTCACCGCTGAATGTTGTCGCATGGCACGGGAATTACGTGCCTTATAAGTACGATCTGGCGAATTTCAACTGCATCAATACGGTTACCTTCGACCATCCTGATCCGTCGATTTACACGGTGCTGACTTCGCCTTCAGAGATTCCGGGCACCGCGAATGTAGATTTCGTAATTTTTCCGCCGCGATGGATGGTGGCCGAGCATACGTTTCGCCCGCCCTGGTTCCATCGGAATTTCATGAATGAGTTCATGGGACTGATTCGCGGGGAATATGACGCGAAAGCGGAAGGATTCGTGCCGGCCGGATCAAGCTTACATAATTGCATGGCGGGCCATGGACCCGACGCCGAAACGTTTGAGAAGGCAAGCAAGGCGGAATTGAAGCCGGTCTTTCTGGGCGACACTTTGGCGTTCATGTTTGAGACTCGCTTCGTATGCCAACCCACGAAATTTGCGCTGGAGAGTTCGCAGCTTGATCATCAATATTTTGAGTGCTGGCAGGGACTGCGGAAGCAATTCACCGAGTCGGGCGGCTAACGGCGATGAATTCTGAAATTTCTGAGACGGTGCAGACCTCTGCCAGGGCAGGCGGTGCCGCTGGTGATCTTCTGCGAGAACTCATCGACTATGCGGGGTTGTTTCCTCCGGCAGCGTTGGCGATGGGGCCGTCTGTGGCTAACTTCGAGCACTATTTGCGGTCGGACTGGAATTGGATTCTTGGGCGCTTTATTACTTTGGTGGCTCGGCTCGGCGAGTTTGAAGAGGCGTTTGCTGGATTGCCGACTGTGGCACGCGGAACGGGTTCAGAGACTTGGCGCTTGTCAGTGCTTCTGGGATCGGATCCGGTTGGGGATGTAATTCGCATTCGTGAATTTAATGCGCGAATGGCGAGTATGAATGCGGGCAGAAGAGCTATCGTCGAGTCGGTTGAGGCGAAGGCCGCGAGCGCCGAAGAGATAACACAACTGTCGAGGGTAATGCCGGCGAATCTCACGGTCTATTTCGAACTGCCGCTGGCTGACGCCGGCGAACACGTTGCGATGGTGGCCAGGTGCGGGCGCAGGGCGAAGATCCGGATGGGCGGCGAGACGGCGGAGAAGTTCCCGGATGCCGAGAACGTGGTTGAATTCATACGGCTGTGCGCGGCGGCTCATGTGCCTTTCAAGGCGACGGCGGGACTGCATCATCCGGTGCGGTCGGTGCACCGGTTTACTTATCAACCGGAGAGTGCCTCGGGGATGATGCACGGTTTTGTGAATGTTTTTCTGGCGGCAGCCTTCCTGCGCGCAGGGATCAAAGCAAACCTCGCTGTTGATTTGCTTAAGGAGCAGTCAGCGGAGGCATTTCACTTTGAAGTTGGTGGAATCGGCTGGCGCGATCGTTGGCTCGATCGGCAGGAAATCGATGCCGTGCGGCATGAATTCGCCATTTCGTTTGGGTCATGCTCGTTTATGGAGCCGATCGAAGATTTACGCTCTCTACACTTATTATGAAAAATCTGCGATGAAGCCCATCCTCGACGAGACCCATGATCCCAAAGTACTAAGCTGGGTTGAATCCGCAAACGCTGCCGGCTCCGATTTTCCCATTCAGAATTTGCCCTTCGGTGTTTTTCGTCGACGCGACGCTGGCACTGAAGCAAGAGTCGGAGTGGCGATTGGAGACTGCGTCCTTGACCTTTCTGGGTTGGAACGCGGTGGCCTGCTCGCGGAGGGCGAGGCCAGTCCATGGGCGAGTGCCTGCTTATCAAGTTCGCTCAACGCGCTGATGGCGTTAGGACCGACTGCGCAACGTGCCCTGCGCCGGCGGCTTTACGCGATTTTGCGTCAGGAGGCTCCTGCCTCCTATCGAGAAGCTGCTTCGCGCCATCTGATCGCGCAGACTGATGTTGACATGCTTCTGCCCGCAGTTATTGGTGACTATACGGATTTCTATGCTTCGATCTTCCACGCGACCAACGTCGGAAAATTGTTTCGTCCCGATAATCCGTTGCTACCAAATTACAAGTATGTTCCGATCGGTTATCACGGGCGCTCGTCGTCTCTGGTTCCCAGTGGTACGCCGGTCCGGCGCCCGCATGGACAGAGACGCGATGGCGACGCCAACCCCGAATTCGGTCCGACTAGATCGTTGGATTATGAGCTGGAGCTCGGTTTTTTTGTTGGCGCTGGGAGTTCATTGGGAGAAGCCGTTCCCATCGCCGAAGCGGAAGAGCATATTTTTGGCATTTGTCTGCTGAATGACTGGTCGGCGAGAGACATCCAGGCATGGGAATACCAGCCGCTAGGGCCATTTCTGGCGAAGAGTTTTGCGACCTCGCTTTCGCCTTGGGTGGTCACCACCGAAGCCCTCGCCCCTTTTCGTACATCTGCGTTTGCGCGCGCGGAGGGCGATCCAGTGCCTTTGCCTTACCTTTTTGACCCCAGCGATCAAGAGCAGGGCGGCCTCGACTTGTGGTTGGAGGTTTCTCTGTCTTCGGTACGAATGCGCGAAAGCTCTATCGCTCCCGTGGTCTTGGGCCGAAGTAATTTCCACGACATGTACTGGACCATGGCGCAGATGCTGACACATCACGCGAGCAACGGTTGCAATTTGCGCGCCGGGGATTTGCTTGCCAGCGGGACGGTGTCGGGAGCAGGGAAGGCGGCGCGCGGATGCCTGTTGGAACTGACCTCGCGCGGTAAAGATCCTGTAACGCTGCCGACCGGAGAGCTGAGAAAATTTCTGGAAGATGGAGACGAGGTCATCCTGCGGGGATACTGCGAACGAGACGGATTCCGTCGTGTTGGCCTGGGGAGTTGTCGAGGTACGATACTGGCTGCCTGCGCTATTTAACCGGGTTCGACACAGCGGTAACTGCGATCGTACGGAACACATGGAGGAACCTTGCTCAACTCGTCGCGTGCGAGTGAAATGGACGGGGCCGCGACTGCGCCGATCGCGCCTTTGGGCGTTCCTCCGGTGAATGACGGCCACCGTGCGGCAGTGTTCGCGGGTTTTCTGGGATGGACTCTGGATGCCTTTGACTTTTTTCTGGTCGCGCTCTCGCTGACGGCGATCGCTCAGGAATTTCACCGGTCCGACAAAGAGATTGCCTTTTCCATCACGCTCACTCTGGCGTTTCGCCCGGTGGGCGCGTTTATTTTTGGCATGATGGCCGATCGGTACGGGCGCCGCATTCCCCTCATGATCGATCTCGTCTTCTATTCTGCGGTTGAAGTGCTTACCGGTTTCGCGCACAGTTTCACCGCCTTTCTTGTGCTGCGTGCGTTGTTTGGTATTGGCATGGGCGGAGAGTGGGGAGTAGGAGCCTCACTTGCCATGGAAAAAGTTCCGCCACGTCTGCGCGGCTTTCTTTCGGGTGTGCTGCAGCAGGGATATGCTCTGGGGTACTTGCTGGCGGCTATCTGCTTCTATGTTGTTTTCCCGCGCTGGGGCTGGCGTCCCATGTTTTTTATCGGGGGACTGCCGGCGCTGCTTGGACTTTTCGTCCGTTTCAAGGTTAAGGAATCAGAGGTGTGGCGCAAGACTCGTCAGCCGAACTGGAGCAGTCTGGTCCGCGAGATATGTTCGCACTGGAAGTTATTTCTGTATTTGACTCTCCTGATGATGATGATGAATTTGACCTCGCACGGCACGCAGGACATGTTTCCAACTTTTCTGCAGCGCCAGTGGAACATGGGCCCGACTCAGCGCGCTGGAATAACCGCGATCTCGATGGTCGGGGCGATCCTCGGAGGCACACTCTTTGGTCTTTTGTCCGATCGTTGGGGACGTCGACGTGTGATGATTAGCGCCTTGGTCAGCGCAGTCGTGCTGGTTCCGTTGTGGGCATACGCACCGTCGCTCGCGCTGCTGGTTGCCGGAGCTTTCCTGATTCAGTTCATGGTGCAGGGTGCCTGGGGCATTATTCCGGCGCATCTTTCGGAATTGTCGCCGGACTCGGTGCGCGGCTTTCTTCCCGGTTTCGCTTACCAGTGCGGCGTGTTGCTAGCCGGTCCGGTGGCATATGTCGAGGCGATTCTTGCCGAACACACCAGTTATGCAAATGCAATGGCTCTGACCGCGTTCGTGGTGTTCACACTCGCAGCGGCAGTTGTGGCTCTGGGGCGCGAGCAAAGGGGAATTCAATTCGGTTCGTAGGCATCGGCCGCGCGCCTTTCGGTTACCGCACTGTTCGAAGGCCATGCCCAACCGCTTGTCAGTGCCGCGAAGCCTTAACGTTCTTCGGCGCCGTCGCCAAGTCGGGTGGCGGACCGATGTTGGCGGGCAACTTTCCGTTCAGCGAATCGAGAAACTGCAAGAGGTCATCGCGCTCATCAAATGTCAGGAAGTCAAGAGCGTGGATTTGCTTATCTAGGTGAGCGTTCATATTGCCGCCCCCGATGTAATGCGCGAACGCGTCTCTCACCGTGGGAAAGCTTCCGTCGTGCATGTAGGGCCCCCGATGAGCCAAGTTGCGCAGAGTAGGCGTCTTGAAGCAACCCATATCCGCGTCTTTCTTGGTTTGGCTGTAGCGCCCTACGTCATTCAGATTGCCTTGTAGGTCAGCCCCGACGCCGAGGTTATGGAACTTGTTATCAGTAAAGAGCGCACTCGTCTTGCCGATGGTGTGACACACCTCGCAGTTGGCTTCCTTTGGATCGGTGAAGATCTTCAGGCCACGCTGAGCCGCCGGTGAGAGCGCCTTTCTATCGTGTCCGTAGTAAAAGCGGTCGAACGGGGAATCGCCCGCGATCACGGTGCGCTCGAATGATGCAATCGATTTCGCCACCAAATCAATGTTGATCTCGTCCTTTCCCCACGCTTCCTTGAAGAAGGCAACATATTTTGGATCGGACTGTAGACGCTTCACAACGCCGTCGAGCGAGTGCGCCATTTCGACTGGATTGGCGATGGGTCCCTTGGCCTGTTCTTCCAGGCTCGGCGCGCGCCCGTCCCAGAATTGCAGCGTGTTGTAAGCAGAATTGATAACCGTGGGCGCATGGCGGGTTCCGGTTTTCTTACCGACCCCGAACGAGACGGAATGGTCATCGGAAAAGGCAAACTGCGGCGCGTGGCATGATGCGCAGGAAATCGTGCCATCCACGGAGAGTTGCGGATCGTAATAAAGGCGGCGGCCCAGAGCAATGGTGTCCGCGGTCGGAGGATTGTCAGCCGGGATCGGTACCGGCGGAAGACCGAGTGGAGCTTTGATCTGAATCATCTTGCCTACGGGCAGGATCTCGGTGGCTGCAGACGAATCCGCGTTGGCACGCAGCCACGGGTTCGCGGCCAGCAGCAGCAACGATAAAACAAACGACAAACCGAGTAAGTAGATATTTCTACAATTTCTCATCAGATACACCTCCGGCAAGTTTGAAGACTAATGCTTACATCCAGCCTGCTTCTGTGATCAAGAACACATAGGGATGTCTGAAGACTTTCTGTAAGTGCGCAGTGTCACGCCGAGTTGTGATTTACATCACAGGTTACAAATGTCGATAGCCTTAGTAGTTTCTTACTAATGATTGAGGAAGCGTATCTGGGTAGAATTGCGCTTCGCCGATTATGAATCCTAAGTGGAATGGACAATTCTCGTGCTTCGATCTCGTTGCCAAAAGCAACAATTGCACGCGAACGATTGTTCGGGCCGGTAGAGTCGAAATCGGTGGCGGAGATTTTGTGGTAATGGCGGGACCATGCGCCGTTGAATCGGAACGGCAGTTACTAGAGACGGCGGAAGCAGTCGTGGCGGCGGGAGCGAGCATTCTCCGCGGAGGCGCGTACAAGCCACGCTCTTCTCCGTATGCATTTCAAGGGCTCGGCATCGATGGGCTGAAGATTCTGCGCAAGGCACGAGAAGAAACCGGCTTGGCGATTGTGACCGAAGTGATGAGCGGGGAAGACGTAGACCTGATCGCAGAGTATGCCGATCTCATGCAGGTGGGCACGCGCAGCATGGAAAATTATTCGCTGTTGGAGAAACTTGGCGGATGCGGGCGACCGGTGCTGCTGAAGCGTGGAATGACCGCAACACTCGAAGAGTTGCTGCGCTCGGCGCAGGTGATCGCGATGAATGGCAATCCGCAGATTGTTCTCTGCGAGCGCGGTATCCGAGCGTTTGAGACCGCGACGCGAAATACGCTGGATATCGCTGCCGTGCCCGTACTGAAAACCGTTTCACACCTGCCCGTGATTGTAGATCCGAGTCATGCAGCAGGAGTCCGTTCCATGGTTCCGGTTCTGGCGCGAGCCGCGACAGTCGTTGGTGCTGACGGATTGCTGGTTGAAGTACACCCGGTGCCCGATCAAGCCATGAGTGATGGCGCGCAATCGCTTACCTTTCGCCAATTCGGCGACATGATGGATGATTTGCAGCCGTATCTGGCGATACGAGATGCTACGCGGCGGCTCGGTCCGCAGTTGGTGGCAGTCGGGGGTAGGGACGAATGAGGCCGCGATTCATCGCGCTGAGACTGCCGGTCGTCATGATCGGATTTGCAGTCATGGTGCTCGCGCCGGTGTCCACGGCATCTTCTTCAGATTTGAACTCTCCACTATTACTTTTCACCGTCACAAAACGGTATGAGGCGCTGGCGTGGGTTCGCGGCGCGGACCGATTCAGTCCTGACGCAGCCATATTTGTTCAAGATGCGAACGGCCGACATGCTCTTGTGCCGGGATTTGCAGCCTCGGCTGATCCCGCAGTTTCGCTTGATGGAAACAGTGTGCTGTTCGCAGGCAAGCAGCAGGCACAAGATCACTGGCAGATCTGGGAAATTGAGTTAGAAGTTGCGGGGCGCTCTGCCCGCATCGGCACTGTACCGCGACGCGTCACATCGTGCGCGGAAGATTGCGTTCGTCCCTTCTACCTGCCAGCCGACCGCATCGTGTATGCGCGTAAAACCGGCGGCCGTTTTGTGATTGAGGCCGCTGATCTGGTGGCGGGTAGGAAGGGCTCGTCGAATATTCAGTTGACTTATGGCCTGGGGAACTACTTCCCTACGGATGTTCTGCGCGATGGTCGCATTTTGTTTGAAGCAACGTATCCCCTCGGCACTAAGGACATACCGGAAATCTATACCGTCTACTCGGACGGGAGCGGAGTCGAGTCCTACCGGTGCGATCACGGCAGAGCGCGCTATGCCGGCCGACAGATCGCTTCAGGCGATGTCGTGTTCGCGTCTGGGACTGGTGTATCTGGTTCTGGCCTGGGACGTTTCACTTCCGCGCGCGCGCAGGAAGTGCGCATTCCCACGCCTGCCGGTGAGTATGCGGGTGATATTGCAGAGACTCCTTCGGATGACTGGCTGATTGCCTGGCGACCGCACGCGAAGGACTATTTCCAGGTGAAACGCTGGACACCCGGGGACAGCCATTTGGCGTCCGTGGTCGCGGAAGAGACTGCCAACGTGGTCCAGCCGACATTGATTATCGATCATGCCGTGCCGAAGCGGCATCCGTCAGGCTTGCACGATTGGCCGAATGCCAACCTTCTTTGTCTGAACGCTTACAAGTCTAGATACAAGTTTGCCGCCGGATCGATCCATTCGGTCCGGCTGTATATCCAGAATAGCGCGCGAATTACGCTTCTGGGCACGGCACTGGTAGAACGTGACGGATCGTTTTTTCTTCAGGTTCCAACCGAGCAACCCTTGCAGATCGAACTACTCGATCGCTCTGGAAGGACGTTGAAGCGCGAGGCAGGTTGGTTCTGGATGCGGCGCGGCGAACAGCGAGCGTGTGTAGGATGTCACGCCGGTCCGGAGACGGCGCCTGAAAACGCGGTGCCCATGATCTTACTGAAATCAACGACTCCGGCTGACATGACCGGCGCGAAAGTGCAGGCTGCTTCGGGAGGGCATTCGATTGATCACTAAGTTGCCTGGTTATGTTTTCGGATTCCTCTTGCTGTCTTCTGCGCTGCTGGCACAAGAGCCACCAGCGAATACGTCTGGCGCGATTCGATTCGAAGATGCGACGGCGAAATCGGGAATCCAATTTACTCACAGCTTCGGGGCGCAAGAGCTTGGATCGTTGCTCGAGGGTACGGGTGCGGGATGCGTCTGGTTCGACTACAACAATGACGGATTGCTCGATCTTTACGTCGTCAGCGGGAAGCCATTGGGGGAGGGAATGCATCCCTACCCGCTGAAGCATCCGCCGGCGGTCCCGCCTCATAATCATCTCTATCGAAATAACGGTGACGGCACATTCAGCGATGTAACCGATCAAGCCGGCGTTGCAGCGAATATTTACGGAATGGCTGCAATTGCCGCGGACTTCGACAACGACGGGTTTGTCGATCTGTTCGTCACCGGCTATGGGCGCGCTATTCTGTATCGAAACCGTGGCGACGGCACTTTTGAAGACGTAACTGCGAAAGCCGGTATCAAGGTTGATGGATGGTCGATTGGAGCGGCGTGGCTTGATTACGATCGCGACGGATGTGTGGACTTATTCGTCGGCCGCTATGTCAAGTTCGATCCGAAGTATCGCAGCTACTACGCTGCCGATAACTATCCCGGCCCGCTGGACTATGCAGCCGATACGAACCGCCTCTACCACAATAACTGCGACGGCACTTTTACTGATGTAACCGACAAATCGGGTATCGGCGCCTATAAAGGCCGGGCGATGGGCGTGACGGCTGCTGATTTCGACGGCGATGGTTATCCCGACATCTACGCGGCGAACGACAAGACGGAAAACTTCCTCTTCCATAACAAGCATGACGGCACGTTTGAAGAGATTGCCGCCGATCTTGGGGTTGCCTACGGTCAGAATGGCGAAAACACTTCGGCGATGGGTCCAGTGTTTGCTGATGTCGATGGCGACGGGCTGGTAGACCTATGGGTGACCGACTCAAAGTACAACCGGCTGATGCGCAATACCGGCCATAACGGATTTGAAGACAACGGACCGGGTTCAGGAATCTCTCAGGCAACAGCGCAATACACCAGTTGGGGTACGGGGGTTTACGACTTTGATAATGACGGGTGGCTCGACATTCTGATCTTCCATGGAGGTTTGATTCACCTGGTTCCGGAAGAGCACTCGCTCTTCCGGGGCCTTGGGAATCGCAAGTTTGCGGATGTGTCGCGCGCAGCGGGTCCTGTGCTTGACGTGAAAACGGTGTCTCGTGGCGCTTGTTTTGGCGATTACGACAACGACGGAAAGGTAGATGCGTTCGTTGTGAACCTGGGTGCTCCGGGCACATTGCTGCACAATGTCACTCAGAACAGCAATCATTGGCTGACGGTGAAGCTGAGAGGAAAGAAGAGTAATCGTGACGGGATCGGTGCGCACCTGGAATTGCAGGCGGGGGGGCGCAAGCAGATTGCCGAACGCATTGCGGGATCGGGCTATCTGTCGCAGGACGACGGACGCGTCCATTTTGGTCTGGGCACGTCAACGAAAGCCGACAAGCTCACAATCCATTGGCCCAGCGGACGGGAGCAGGTTCTGGAGAACCTGGCGGTGGATCGCGTGCTTACGGTGGAGGAGCCGTAGATGCGCGAATTCCCCACGGCTGACCGCAGGATCGCACGGATGCTCAACTCTGATCTGGGCTCGGCGATCAGTTTGTTCCTGATCTTTATGCTGCTCATGGTGACGATCGCCGCCATTCCCCGGGGGAAAGGGCCGGAAAAAGAAGCCGGCGAGCGCTACTTGTCTCCGATCGAGATGGCTTTATCGCGCGATGGACGGTTGATCTATGTGGTGTGCGAGGGGAGTGACCAACTGCGCGTAGTGGACGTTCAATCGGGCAAGGTAGCAAACGTGATTCAAGTCGGGCGCGTGCCGCGTGGAATTGCGTTGTCGCCCGATGGGCGGCTGATCTACGTGACGAACTCCTGGTCAGATACAGTTTCGGTGATCGACGCTGCGACTTTGACAGTGGTGCGTGCGCTGCCCACGGGTTTCGAGCCGACCGGTGTCGTTTCAGATCGGCGCGGAGAAACTCTATATGTCGCGAATCGCCTCAGCAGCGACATTTCCGTCATCGATATAAGCACCGGACAGGAGATGAAACGCTTGCTGGCGGGGCGCGGTGCGAGTTACCTCGCGCTGTCTCCTGATGGAGAACGGGTTTACGCGACGCATATCTATCCGAATGGCGGCGCTTTTCGCTCGCAGCCGAATTCTGAAATTACCGTTATCAATACAGATCGTCAGGTGGTGGTCGAGCGTAAGCATCTCCATAATGTCGCGGGTGTGTTTCATGTCGCGCTTTCCGCTGACGGCAAGCTGGGCGTGGCCGCGCAACTTCGACCAAAGAATCTGATTCCGCTGGCGCATGTCGAGCACGGCTGGGTTTTTGGAGATTCGCTGGCGCTGTTCGGCGACGATGTTGGCGGCACAATTCAAATCCCGCTCGACGAACTTGACCGCTACTACGCCCTGCCCTGGGGCGTGACCATCACTCCAGATAAGTCGAAGATGTTTGTGACCACGGCCGGATCGGAGAATGTAACGGTCATCGATGTACAAAAGCTGCTTGCTTTTGCACGTAGCCACCGGCAACCCTTTGCTAACGACCTTTCAGCGTCGGCGAATTATGCGATTGCGAGGATTCCGGTTGGCCACAATCCGCGCGGCGTTTTGTTGTCGCCGGATGGCAAATGGCTCTATGTAGCGAATCGGCTAGACGACAATATTTCAGTGATCAGCACGTCGTCCGAAAAGGTAGTTTCTCGGATCGACCTTGGCGGGCCGAAGACCGTCAGTGCTCTTCGTCATGGGGAGCAGATTTTTTTCACCGCCGATTACGCTTTTCAAGGCGAATTCGGATGTTCAAACTGCCACCTCGATGCGACGATTGACGGCTTGCAATGGGATCTTGAACCTGACGGCTTTGGAAAAGACATCGTCGACAATCGGTCGCTCGAAGATCTGGCGGGCACGGAGCCGTTCAAGTGGAACGGCGGCAATCCCGACATGCCGACCGAGTGCGGTCCGCGCACCGAGAAGTATTTCTATCGCTCCCAGAGTTACAACGCCCAGGAACTAACCGACATCGTGAAATATGTTTACTCGCTACCATATCGCCCAAATCGGTACCGACTGGCGAATGGAGAACTGAGTCCGGCGCAGGAACGCGGGAAAGCAATTTTTGAGCGGACCACATACAAGAACGGCAATCCGATCCCGCAAAAAAACCAGTGCGCATACTGCCATAGCGGGCCGAAGTACACCAACCAGCAAAAATTTGATGTTGGCACCGGCAAGGCGACCGATCGATCTCCGCTGATCGATGTGCCGCAACTTCCAAATTTGGCCTATTCCGCGCCCTATTTGCACGATGGGTCGGCGCGGTCGCTGGAGGAAATCTGGACTGTCTTTAATCCGAAAGACACACACGGCGTCAGCAACGATCTTACAAAAGACGAATTGAACGACCTTATTGAATATCTGAAAACGTTATGAAGACGAAGCAGACTAATTTGCTGGCGAGGCTATTTGTTGTGGTTGGTGTGTTGATCGCGATTTCACTCGCGGCGAATCAGGCGGCCAGCCAAGACATGCCACGCTTTCGCTGGGAGAATTTCACCACGTCCAATGGCCTGCCCGACAATCATGTCTTCTGCGTCCTCGTGGATGGGAACCGTATCTGGGCAGGCACGGAGAATGGGCTTGGCCTCTACGAAAACGGAGCCTGGAAGGTCTTTCGGCCTGCCGATGGTTTGGCGCACCAAGCCGTGCTGTCACTGGCGCTCGACAAGCGCACCGGCGACCTATGGGTGGGCACCATGGGTGGGTTGAGCCGCATGTCGGCAGGCCGCATCGACAATTTCACACAGCTGAATTCCGGCTTGAGCAACGACATCGTATACGGTGTCGGTGTGCAGGGAGACTTTGTTTGGACTGCGACAGCCGCCGGGGCGAGCCGTCTGAATACGCGGACTGGACAATGGGCTCTGTTTAACGAGCGCAACACGCCAATGTACGAAATCTGGACTTATGGCGTGAGCGCGGCGGAAGACGAGGTCTATTACGCGGTTTGGGGCGGCGGAGTGCTCGAATACGATGTGAAGAAAGAGCACTGGAAAGACTACAGGGATCCGGATGGAGAGAACGAAATCGTGTTGATGAAGGACCAGGGGCTGATTCACGAAATAACAACTTCAGTCAGCTATGTCGACAAGATTCTGTGGGTGGCGACTTACTTCGGCGCGAGTCGATATGACGGCCGTTACTGGCATAACTTCCTGCAGAAAGACAGTGGTCTTCCCAGTAACTTTTTGAATCAGATCAAAGCCGTTGACGCTAATCGCGCGTGGTTTTCCACCGACAAAGGTCTCGCCTATTACGACGGCTCGAACTGGGCAATCTACCGCCCGGCTCTAGACACGCATAAGCCGGAGATGCTGGTCCGGGATGCCGCCGGTGTGGTCAAGAATATCACGGTTCAGAGCGCGCCAGCGCATAACTATATTCTCGGAGTCGATTTCCAGGGAGACGACCTTTGGGTGGCGACGGCTGAGGGATTGAGCCATGGCATTCGCCTGCTCCGTTCGACGGGAACCTTCCAGACAGCCGGGAAGACAATGCAGATGAAATCAATTCCTAAGAAATGAATTCTTAAGGAGTCTTACTTATGAACGTGCAAGAGCTACTCGCAGATATTACTACGGCGCCTGTCGTAAAGCGCGCTATCACCAATCACTCCGTGCTGAACGAAGCATATGCTTACGGCAGCGCATTTTCACGTGGCATGAGAATCGATTTGAATGATCTCAGCGTTCTCTTAGTCTCGGGCACGGCCAGCATCGATGACGAGGGTAAGACGATTCATGTCGGCGACCTGCGCGCACAAACACGGCGAACGTTCGATAACATCACTGCGCTGCTTGCTTCTGAAGGGGCGACGTGGCATGACATCGTGCGCACAACCTGCTATCTGCGCGACATTGAGCGTGACTATCAAGCCTTCAACGATGAACGGACGGCATTCTACAAGGAGCAAAAACTGAATCCACTGCCGGCTTCCACGGGTATTCAGGCGATACTCTGCCGCCCGGACTTACTGGTTGAAATCGAGGCGATTGCGATATTTCGCCGCCCATCACCCACAGAATAATAAGGACGGGCCATATGCGTCGGGCGCTTATCTATGGTGTCGTTGTTTTGCTTCTGTCCGCGGCATGGGCGCAGTCCTCGACTTGCTCCTGCGGCAGCAACCCTCCGGGACGGCCTGCGGCACGCTCGCTGAAGCCTTACACCGGCGCGCCCGAGGATTTGCGCCCATTTTCCAAGTACACGCCGCCATATTTTGAGAACTATCAGGATCTCATCGAATATAACGGTGCGGCGCGCGATGTGCCTGACCCTGACCTGAACAATCTGTCTGAGATTCGCATCGGCTTCATCGGGCCACTTTATAACCATCCCGACCAGGTTCGCGGCAATCGCATGCTCAATGGAGCAACCTTGGCCATTGAGGAGGCGAATACGGTTGGCGGTTATGGAGGCAAGCCGTTCAAGCTGATGGTGCACAACGATTCGGCGGTTTGGGGTGCGGCGAGCAACGAGATCGTCAAGATGGTCTACGACGAAAAAGTCTGGGCCATGTTCGGATCAATCAGCTCTGACACAACTCACATCGCGCTGCGGCTGACACTGAAAGCCGAAACTCCTCTGGTGAATAGCGCCTCGACCGACCCCACCATCCCCGAGACTCTTGTTCCCTGGTACTTCACTGACATTCAGGATGATCGCGTGCAGGGATACACGTTGGCGCGCCATATCTACACCGAACTGGGCATAAAGCGGGTTGCGATCCTGCGTGTGAACGATCGCTACGGCCGCTTCGGAGTTCTCAAGTTCCGCGATGCCTCGCGCCGCTTGGGCCACCCGGTGGTCATCGAACAGAAATTTCAGCCGGGCGACAGCGACTTTCGCCGCCAGCTTCGGGTGATCGAAGAGTCGCGGGTTGACGCAATCGTGCTCTGGACGGATACCGCACCCGCGGCGATGATCCTGCAACAGATGCAGGAGTTGGGGATGAAGCAGCGTGTCTTCGGCAGTCACCGAACGATCTCAGGCACGAGTGGCGACGAACTTGTGAAGCTGGCGGGGCCGGCGGCCGAAGGCTTCGAAGCCGTTTTTCCCTACGATCCTACAGGCAGAGACCCGCGCTGGCTCGATTTCAACACCCGCTATGAGGCTCGCTTCCACGAGAAGCCGGATCACTTCGCCGCGCTCGCCTACGACGCCATGCAGATTCTGCTCGAAGCAATCTGCCGTGCCGGTTTGAACAGGGGCAGGATTCGCGACGCGCTGACGGAAATCGAAAATTACCGGGGTGTCACCGGAGACATGGTTTTTGATCCGAATTGCAAAAACATCGCTCCGCTGTTTCTTGCTCGCGTACACAGTGGAAGCATCGAGTATCGGCGCATCACGATGGAGAAGCCATATGCTCGCGTGGGTGAGCATGGAGTTCAGTATTCAGGGCCAACCCTTGCCGCGGAAAAAACTGACAGTCTGCGGATCGGCGTTTTCGGACCGCACGCGGATGAAATTGTCCAGTCCGCAGAGCTAGTCAATTTACTTCTTGCGATCAACCGCAAAACCGAAGGCGCGTCCGGCCAGAACGTGTCTCTCATTGGAATTCCTTCTCAACTTTCTTGGGGAAAAGCCTCCGACGCACTCGTAAAAGCTGTTTACGAAGATCACGCGCTGGCCTTGATCGCACTCGACCGTGCATCCAGTCATCTCGCAGAGCAAATCGCGGTCAAGACATTCATCCCCGTGATCGCCATCTCGTCTGATCGCACTCTGACTTCGACCAACATCCCTTGGATCTTCCGTTTGCCGGAAGGCACTCCCGTCGCGCAGGCGCTACAGAGCTTGGTGGATGCGATCCACCGTGCTGGGCCGAATCGCGAAAAGATTCGCAATCTGCTGGCGTCGGGAGCGAGCATGGGTGGGGCGCGTTTCAATTCGACCGGGGAACTGCGGTAGCTGAGTTGACGAACCGCCGCGATGAGAGGTTCGTGCGAAAGTTTCGGGGAAAGTTCGCGGTGATCTGGATCACAGTATCTTGGTTCGCGGGCAGGTTAAAATCCCGGCTTTGATCGGTCTGATCCCAAGGCTGATCACGCCCAGAGGTCCTATGTCGGATCAACTCTTCGGGGCAATGCTTCAAAGCGTCGTTGACGGCGTACCCGATCGTGCCACTCAATTGGCCGAGCAGGCATTGGCCAACGGCATCGATCCGCTGGAAGCGATAAACCGCGGTTTCTCTGTTGGCATCATGTTCGCCGGCGATCAATTCGGTTGCGGACAGATGTTTCTGCCCGACTTACTCGCGTCGGCTGAGGCGATGAAAGCGGCCATCAACGTTCTCGAGCCGGAAATGCTGAAGCGGGGCTCGCAACGCGAGACTCTGGGCAGGGTGGTTCTTGGCACCGCTCGCGGCGACATTCACGATATCGGCAAGAACCTGGTTGCCACCATTCTATCCGCCAGTGGATTTCAGGTCTTCGATTTAGGCACGAGCGTCACTCCCGAGCAGTTTGTCGTTAAAGCGAAGGAAGTCGATGCTGACATTGTCGGGGTATCCGCTCTGCTGACGACGACTATGGCCGGCCAAAAAGCAGTGATCGAGGCGCTCGACCGAAATGGTTTGCGACCTCGGGTGAAAGCAATCATTGGTGGCGCTGCCGTTACATCGAAGTGGGCAGCTGAAATCGGTGCTGATGGCTACTCCCGTAATGCAATGGACGCCCTGGAACTGGCGAAGAATCTGATGGGCAAACTGATGAATCAAGCTGTGAACAAAGAAGCCGCCCAGGCATGAGGCCCAGAATCCAGTTGCTTGCTCTGGACCTTATTGAGCGCATTCTGCGAGAAGCGTTCGAACTTCTGATGACGCCCGGGGTTCGCATAGGCTCGGCCGCGATTGAGCTATTACGGTCGGCAGGCGTCAAGGTCGAGGACGGCGTGGCGCACATCCCCGAACCCCTCGCGCGGCGCTGTCTGGCGTCCGCTCCGCGGGATTTCTATCTCTACAATCGTCAGGGCGAGAAAGCTGTTCACTACGGTGGCGACGACGTCCATTTCGATCCCGGGTCCTGTTGCGTACAGATACTAGATTCGGAGACATGCGAAGCGCGGCCGTCGGAAACGCGTGACCTTGTTCGCATTGTCCAAGTCACGGAGACGCTCCCGCAGTTTGCGGCGCAATCCACCGCCGTGGTGTGCGGTGACAGTGATGCACCTAGCGCGATCGGCGATCTCTTTCGCCTCCTAATCGTTCTGCGGCACTCCCATAAGCCTATAGTGACCGGATCGTTCTCGGCGGCTGGCCTGCACGGAATGATTGAATTGCTTGCAGCCGACAGCGGCGGTGGAGAGAAGTTGCGCCAGCGGCCGCGGGCGGTATTTGATGTGTGCCCTTCGCCACCACTGAACTGGTCCGAGTTTGGATCGCACAACCTGCTCGACCTTGCGCGCGCCGGTGTGCCCGCGGAAATCGTCGCCATGCCGCTGGCGGGTGGTACCGCTCCGGTAACCCTGGCGGGCGCGGTGACACAACACGCTGCCGAAGCGCTAGGTGGCATCACGCTGCATCAACTGGCTGGTCCCGGTTCACCCGTTGTCTGGGGCGGTGCTCCGACTATCTTCGACATGCGCACCGGCGGCGCTCCCATGGGTGCCGTGGAAACTGCCATGCTCAATATGGCATGCGCCGAAGTCGGAAAACACCTTGGCTTGCCAACCCATGGCTACATGGTCGCGACCGATTCAAAACTTGTTGACGCGCAGGCGGGAGCGGAAAGCGCCCGCTCAGCGATGCTCGGCGCGCTCACGGGCATCAACATGATCTCAGGAGCAGGCATGCTCGAATCTCTCGCTTGCCATAGTGTCGAAAAGCTCGTCATTGATGCAGAATCGATAGCCTCGGCGTATCGGCTGGCACGAGGCATTGAAGTCGGCGACGGCAACGATTCGCTCGCCACCGCTGTGTTTGCGCAAATCGGGCTCTCCGGAGATTTTCTGAAGCTAAAAGAGACGCGAGCTACGTTTCGTCAGGAGCAGTACCTGCCATCTTCTCTCATCGATCGCAGCGCGCGAGGGTCGGAGCCACCGATCGACATGTTCACGCGAGCTCGTGCCCGAGTCGACGAACTCGTCAGCAAGTACCAGAAGCCCGTTCTGTCTGAAGAGGTACTGAGAAAGTTTCAGATAATTATCGACCGGGAAGTTGACCGAGCGCACGTTGCCGAACTCGCTCCCGGAAAATAACAATCACAAATCTGAAACGTCTTGTTCGAACGTCGAATCGGAAAAGCCCTCCCCGCAATGATTTCTTAATCTCCCCTGAAACGCGTCACTTACGAAAATTTACGTTCCGTGACTGATTCTTTACTCTCTCAGCGTGGAAAGGGTGTTTTCATTAAGGAGATCAATTTGAGAAGCTTTTGTAAACGCGCATCACAGGGTCTGATCGTCGGGTCTGGAAGCCGCATCTAGCTCTCCTGGAAATACAGGATTCACGTTATCGCGATCTCCAGAGTGGTACCATTTTTCGTGCCGCATTTTTCGATGGCCGATACGGAGTTGGCGACCATCGTCGGCGGTTCGTTTTATGACGAGCCGACATTTTTTACGTTCCACGGCTATGGCAGCGCAGGCACCTGCTTTCACGTTAGACTACTCAGAACGATGAAATATCGAGGCTAGCTCACTTTAGAAAACGCCGCTGTAGGCAGGCTAGAAAGCTACTTCAATTGATGCCAGAAGATCGGATGGAAACCCAACCTCCCGCGTCGCCAACTCAATCTGAGCATGAGAAGTCATCTCCGAGTCAGGCTCATAATTCGAGTTTCCAACGGCTTTTTGTTTGGATTGCACTTCTCGCAATCTTTGGGATTATTTTTGTGCTTGTGCTCCGGCATCATAACGAGTCGGCCGCCCCGTCATCCCGCCGGTTTGGCGGAACGGTAACTGTTGCAACGGCTACTGCACAGAAAGGAAACATTGGCGTCTACCTGGACGCTATCGGCACGGTCACTCCGGTTCATACCGACTCGATTACCAGCCAGGTCACGGGCTTGATAACCCAGGTGCACTATCAGGAAGGCCAACTGGTTCGCAAGGGGCAAGCGTTGATCGATATCGATTCGCGGCCTTACGAGGCGCAGCTCACACAGGCCGAAGGAGCCCTTGAGCGCGATACCTACGTGCTCGAACAGGCCAAAATGGACCTTGATCGATACCGCGAAGCCTGGGCTCGAAATGGAATTCCGAAACAGACGCTCGACGACCAGGAAAAGATCGTGCTGCAGGACCAAGGCACGGTCAAAAATGATGAAGGCACTGTGGCGTATGACAAGGTCCAGGTGGGTTTCTGCCATATTACCGCGCCGATTGCGGGAAGAGTCGGCCTGCGTCTGGTAGATCCGGGAAACGTAGTCCAAGCGAATGGGACGACTGTTCTGGTGGTGATCGCTGAAGTGCAGCCGATCACGGTAATTTTTACGATTGCGGAAGACAGTCTCGGTCAGGTCGAGACCCAGATGCGGCATGGAAAGCGCTTACTGGTCGATGCCCTCGATCGGAGTCAGCAGACTAAAATCGCAACGGGAAAGCTTCTGACTCTTGACAACCTGATCGACACGACAACGGGTACGATCAAGTTGCGGGCAATCTTCGACAACAAGAACGGCGCTCTCTACCCCAATCAGTTCGTAAACGCCAGGCTCCTAGTGGACACTCTTCAGGGAGTCACGCTGATTCCGACCTCCGCTATACAACATAACGGGCAGACTGCGTTTGTCTTTCTGATTCAGAATGGAACCGCCCAGATCCGCAACATCAAGACGGGTGTCTCGGACGGGACTATCACCGCAGTCGAAGGCATCAATCCAGGGGACGTCGTTGCCAACAGCAGCTTTGAGAAACTGCAAAACGGCTCGAAGATTGTAATCTCGAAAAAGCCGCTGCCGACTGAAACGACAGAGGGCGCTGCACCGTGAGCCTGAGTCCCTCTCGCCCATTCATCTTGCGGCCGGTTGCAACTTCGCTGCTGATGGTGGCGATCTTGCTAGTCGGCGTCGTTGCGTATACACAGCTGCCAGTTTCAGCACTGCCTGAGGTCGATTATCCGACAATCCAGGTCGTCACCTTCTATCCCGGCGCAAGTCCGGCTGTGATGGCGACAACCGTCACCGCCCCGCTCGAGCGGCAGTTCGGACAGTTGCAAGGTCTCAGCCAGATGACCTCGACCAGTTCGGGCGGCACTTCCGTGATCGTCCTGCAGTTTTCGTTGAGTCTCAACATCGATGTCGCCGAAGAGGAAGTCCAGTCGGCAATCAACGCCTCGCAGAGTTATCTACCGGCGAACTTGCCCGCGCCCCCGGTCTACAGCAAGACGAATCCAGCCGACGCGCCGGTACTCACGCTGGCGATCACTTCAGATTCCCTGCCTCTCTCGCAAGTGGAAGACCTGGTGGATACCCGATTGTCCCCGAAAGTCTCGCAACTGAATGGGGTTGGCCTGGTGAGCATCAGCGGCGGGCAGAAGCCGGCGGTGCGAATCCGAGCCAACCCGGTTGCTCTGTCTTCTTACGGCATTGATCTCGAGGACCTGCGCACAGCTCTCGTGCAGGCGAGTGTGAACGCGGCGAAGGGTAACTTCGACGGACCTCGGCAGGACTACCAGATCGACTCAAACGACCAGCTCGTCAGCAGCGACGACTATCGCGACGTTGTGGTGGCATACCGGAATGGCGCGCCCGTGATGCTGACCGACGTGGCGCAGATCATCGACAGCGTCGAGAACGAGAAGCAAGCGGCATGGATGAACGAAACGCCCGCTGTCATTCTGAACGTGCAGCGTCAGCCGGGTGCAAACACCATTAGTGTGGTCAAGAGCATCAAGGCCTTGCTACCGCAGCTCGAGGCGAACCTTCCAGCCTCCATACAAGTCACGACCCTTACCGATCTGACCACCGCGATTCAGGCCTCGGTGTCCGACGTTGAGTTCGAACTCATGCTGACCATTGCGCTGGTCGTGATGGTGATCTTTTTATTTCTGCGTAGTCTGTACGCCACCATCATTCCCAGCGTGGCGGTACCGCTGTCTCTGGTGGGAACCTTTGGCGCCATGTATGCGCTCGGCTACAGCCTCGATAACCTTTCCCTCATGGCGCTCACCATTTCCACCGGCTTTGTTGTGGACGATGCGATCGTGATGATCGAAAACATCTCGCGCTTCATCGAGGAGGGTGATCCGCCAATGGAGGCGGCCCTGAAGGGTGCCGAGCAGATCGGCTTCACAATCGTTTCTCTGACCGTCTCGCTGATTGCCGTGCTGATCCCCTTGCTGTTCATGGGCGACGTCGTGGGACGGCTGTTCCGTGAGTTTGCCGTGACGTTGGCGGTCACGATCGTCATCTCTGCGGTCGTCTCATTGACGCTCACTCCCATGATGTCCGCTCGTATTCTGCGGCGAGAACCCAAGGAACAACAGGGGCGCATTTACCAGTGGTCAGAACATGTTTTCGAACGCATGATCGCTTTTTACGGGCGCACCTTGAAGGTTGTGTTGCGCTACCAAACCATCACGCTATTGGTGGCTTTGGGTACGCTGGTGCTCACCGTTTTTCTCTACATCCTGATTCCCAAGGGATTCTTCCCGGTGCAGGATACGGGCGTTATTCAGGGAATATCACAGGCTCCTGAAACGATTTCCTTTGACGCCATGTCAGAGAAGCAGCAGGAATTGGCCAAGGTCATCCTTGCTGACCCCGCGGTCCAAAGCCTTTCCTCATTCATCGGAGCCGATGGCACCAATACCACACTGAACAGCGGGCGCATGTCGATCAACTTGAAATCTCTGGATGATCGCCATCATCTCAGCGCATCGGACGTGATTCGCCGGTTGCAATCCAGTTTGCAAAAGGTACAGGGAATCACGCTCTACATGCAGCCCGTGCAAAACATCACCGTGGATGACCGCGTGAGCCGCACTCAGTACCAATACACGCTCGAGGATCCAGATGCCAACGAGCTCGACACCTGGGCGAATCGGTTCGTCGCAAAACTAAAAGCGTTGCCGGAACTTGAGGACGTCGCCACCGACCAGCAGACCGGAGGACTGGCGGTCTCGCTGATCATCGATCGCGCGACCGCCTCGCGGCTCGGCATCGCTCCGTCGACCATCGACAATATGCTGTATGACGCGTTCGGACAGCGCCAGATCAATACGATGTACACGCAGCTCAACCAGTATCATGTGATTCTCGAGGCGCTGCCGCAGTTCCAACAGGATCCGAATACGCTGCAACATCTATATATCCAGTCCAACGCCTCCTCGGGAACATCGGGGCCGGGAGCTTCCACTTCTTTTTCTGCTTCTGGATCTTCTTCGGCCGGATCGAATGCCACAACCACATCGGTGCTTTACACGCCCTCATCCGGTGCGCTCACTCCTCCGTTGAACGCGCTGTCCCCCAGCAGTTCTACTGGATCTGCCTCTAGTTCGTCGCCAAACACCACGAGCAGCTCACAGATCAGTAGTGCCGTGCCGCTGGGAGCCTTTGCGCATTTCGAGCGTGCCAGTGAGCCTCTATCCATTAACCATCAGGGACAATTTCCCTCGATTACGGTTTCGTTCAACTTGGCGCCCAATGCCGCCCTGGGAAGCGCCATTACGGCGATCGACAAGGTGCAGAAGAATATGCACATGCCGGCTAGTCTGCAGGCTGATTTCCAGGGCACAGCGGCGTCGTTCAAGAATTCTCTGTCAAACGAGCCTCTGCTGATCTTAGCCGCCCTGGTGACCGTATACATCGTGCTGGGTGTACTTTATGAAAGCTTCATCCATCCGGTCACCATTCTGTCGACTCTCCCCTCCGCCGGCGTGGGCGCTCTGCTGGCGTTGATGCTTTTCCGTCAGGACCTAAGCGTGGTCGCGATCATCGGCATCATCTTGCTGATTGGAATTGTGAAGAAGAACGGAATCATGATGGTGGACTTTGCCCTTGAGGCAGAGCGCCAGCATGGCAAGAACGCTACTGATGCCATCTACGAAGCCAGCCTCCTCCGCTTCCGTCCAATCATGATGACCACAATGGCCGCGCTGCTGGGCGGCATTCCTTTGGCCTTTGGAAGAGGAATCGGCTCGGAGATTCGACGTCCCCTGGGAATTGCGATGGTAGGCGGACTGTTGTTGAGCCAGGCGCTGACGTTGTACACCACCCCGGTGATTTACATTTTCTTTGATCGCCTCGGGCAAAGATTCTCCCGCTCGCGAGCCGGCGCAACGTCGGGAGGGACGGTGGAACCCGCGGAGCAGCCATGAATCCGTCTGGCATTTTTATACGGCGGCCAGTGGCTGTGACGTTGTTGACCATCGCCATCGCCATCGCGGGGGCGATCGCATTTACCGTGCTACCGGTTGCGCCCCTGCCTCAGGTCGACTTTCCTACCATTTCCGTCGGCGCCTCGCTGCCCGGAGCGAGCGCCCAGATCATGGCGTCTTCTATAGCTACTCCTCTTGAGCGCCAGTTCGGACACATCGCGGGAGTTTCGGAGATGACCTCCGCCAGTTCCCTTGGAACCACTTCGATCACGATTCAGTTTGACTTGAGTCGCAATATCGACGGGGCAGCGCGCGATGTTGAAGCGGCGATCAGTGCAGCGCGCACTTATCTGCCGACAAATCTCCCCTCCAATCCCACCTACCGAAAAGTAAATCCAGCCGACGCTCCGATCATGATTATCGGCTTGACCTCAGACAAATTCGACAAAGGCAAACTGTATGACGAAGCTTCTACGGTAATGGCCCAGAAGCTTTCCCAGATCCAGGGCGTTGGACAGGTTTCGGTGGGTGGGAGTTCGTTGCCTTCGGTGCGCGTCGATGTCAATCCCACGCAGCTGAACAATTACGGGTTGACCCTGGCCGACGTTCGATCCGTCTTAAGCATTCAAAATGCTGATTTGGCCAAAGGTCAGCTGTCTAACGGATCGGTGACGGCCGACATCATTGCCAACGACCAGATTTCGACTGCGAATGACTACAAACCTCTGGTTATTGGTTACCACAACGGCGCTGCGGTAAGGCTATCGGATGTGGCCAACGTTTTCGACGCGGTTCAGAACATCCGCTCGGGCGGGTTTCTGAACGGAATCCCCGCGGTTATGTTGATCATCTTCAGGCAGCCGGGTGCGAACATCATCCAGACGGTCGAAAACATACGAAGCGAGTTACCGTCCCTAAAAGCTTCGATCCCCCAGGGCATCAACACCACCATTGTTCTCGACCGGACGACCACCATTCGAGCTTCGGTCAACGACGTGGAACGCACCTTGATCATCTCGGTTGTGTTGGTCATTCTGGTGGTCTTCTTTTTTCTGCGCAATCCCCGTGCCACGTTGATTCCGACCGTGGCTGTTCCAGTCTCGCTAATCGGGACGTTCGCGGTGATGTATTTGTGTGGTTATAGCCTCGATAACCTCTCGCTCATGGCCCTGACTATCTCGACCGGCTTCGTGGTCGACGATGCGATTGTGGTGATGGAGAACATCTCGCGTCACCTCGAAGCGGGAATGCAACCGTTCGCTGCCGCCCTGCAAGGTGCAAAAGAGATTGGGTTCACAGTATTTTCCATCAGCATGTCGCTGATTGCGGTTTTCATTCCCATCCTCATGATGGGTGGCATCGTCGGCCGCCTTTTCCGCGAATTCGCCGTGACGCTTTCGACCGCCATCCTGGTGTCGATGGTAATCTCCTTGACCACCACACCGACAATGTGCGCGCACCTGCTGAAAGAAGCAAAACAAGAGGAGCACGGCCGGCTCTTCCAATGGAGCGAGAATTTTTTCGCCTGGATCCTCGAAACCTATCGCCGCAGCCTGGTCTGGGTGCTCGACAATTCTCTACTAATTCTGGTGGCGCTGCTGCTCACGATTGCATTGAACGTCGTGGTCATCATGAAGATTCCCAAGGGATTTTTCCCCCAACAGGACACTGGTGCGCTGATCGGGCAGTTGCAGGGCCCCCAGGACGCATCTTTTCCGGTCATGGACAACTCGATCAAGGAGTTAGTCGGAGTGATCAAGAGCGACCCCGCGGTCGCGAACGTCATCGCTTTTACTGGCGGCGGCGGCACTCTCAATTCAGGCTTTATCTATATCGCACTCAAGCCGCTCAATGAGCGCAAGATTGGAGCTGAGGCAATCCTCAATCGGCTGCGTCCCAGGATGAATCGTTTGCCTGTGGCCTCGGCGTTCTTGCAGGCCGCTCAGGATCTGCGTATCGGTGGAAGGGGAAGCGCCGCTCTTTATCAGTACACCATTCAGTGCGACAACGTTCAGGATCTCTCAAAATGGGGCCCGATTCTGTTGGCCCAAATGAAGAAGCTTCCTGGTCTCCAGGATGTTAACTCCGACCAGCAGAATGGCGGACTTCAGCAGATGGTGACCTATGATCGAACCGCCGCGGCCAGGCTGGGGATCACCACGCAATATCTTGACTCGTCGCTCTATAATGCCTTTGGCCAATCTGAAGTCTCGATTATCTACACCCAGCTCAACCAGTACTACGTGGTTTTGGAAGTTGCGCCGCAATACTGGCAATCCCCGCAAGGCCTGAAGGACATCTACCTGAACAGCGCGGGCACTGGCAATGTTCCCCTTAAAGCCGTTTCAAGTACCCAATCCGGCAACACTCCTCTCGCTGTCAACCACACTGGCTTGTTTCCATCGGTCACGGTGTCTTTCAATCTCGCGCCGGGAGTTTCGTTGAGTGACGCCACGCAGCGCATTCTTCAGATGGAGCAGAAGTTGGGCACACCTTCGACGATCAGGGGCTTTTTCGCCGGAACATTGCTCGCATACCAACAATCGTTGAGCACCGAATGGATGTTGGTTTTGACCGCGCTTTTTGCCGTCTACATCGTGCTTGGTGTGCTTTATGAGAGCCTGGTGCATCCGCTGACGATCATCTCGACCATACCATCGGCCAGTGTGGGAGCAATGCTGGCGCTGACACTGTTCAAGATGGACCTGAACGTAATTTCCATCATAGGGATCATTCTTTTGATCGGTATCGTGAAGAAAAATGCGATCATGATGATCGACTTTGCGCTCGTCGCCGAACGTCAGGAAGGCAAGAATACGCGGGATGCGATCTTCGAGGCGTGCATGTTGCGCTTTCGTCCCATTCTCATGACGACTATGGCGGCTCTGTTCGGGGCGTTGCCACTGGCATTTGGTACAGGCACGGGTTCCGAGTTGCGCCGACCACTCGGGATCACGATTGTAGGCGGATTGATCATGAGCCAGATGCTCACGCTCTATACCACTCCGGTTGTGTATTTGTTCCTCGACCGCTTGCGGCTTCGTTGGCAGGGAAAGACGGACGGTGCGATACCGTCACCGGCTACCGAGGCCAGTTAGCGCGGATGACTGAAAAAGGGTCAGGTAGAAACGTTATGACGATCTTCGGGCGAAAATCAGCGGGCCGCACTAGCAGGTTATCGGTGGCCACAGCATTACTTATATTATTGGCGATGTTATCGGGCTGCGTCGTCGGACCAAAATATCATCCACCCGCCCCGCAAGCGCCCGGCACCCAGGCGCCAGCCGCCGTCTACAAGGAATCACCGACTCAGTTTAAGGAAAATGAAGGCTGGACCGTGGCTCAACCGTCAGACTCGAAATTGCGGGGAAAATGGTGGGAGATATTCGGCGATCCCGAACTAAATGCCCTCGAAGAACAATTAGATATCAACAACCAGAACATCAAACAGTACTTTGAGAACTTCATGGAAGCGCGCGCCATCGTGCGCGAGGCTCGCGCGCAATATTTCCCGACCCTGACCGCGGCACCGTCGGCCTCGCACTCACGAACCTCGGCAAACATAACCTCGGGCGATGCCTCAAACCAGAACCTGCAGAGCTCGCTCTACACCCTGCCTCTCGAAGCGTCATGGGAACCCGATCTTTGGGGTAAGGTCCGTAACACGGTGCATGAAGCGCAGTATTCCGCTCAAGTTAGCGCGGCCGATCTTGAGAACGAGCGTCTGAGCGAGCAAGCCAGCCTGGCCGAATACTTCTTCGAAATCCGAGGCCAAGACATGCTGCAAAAGATCTACAACGACACCGTAGACGCTGACCAGAAATCTTATGATCTGACCCGCTCGCTCTACGACACCGGCATCGCCGATCAGATCTCGGTGGTTGAAGCTGAAACCACCCTGCGGAGCGCGCAAGCCGGAGCAACTAATGTTGGTATCGCGCGTGCACAGTACGAGCACGCGATTGCTGTACTTATCGGCCAGTCAGCTTCCAATTTCTCCATTCCCGTGAAACCGATGACAACGGCGCCGCCCCCGATCCCCGTCGGAGTTCCCTCGGAATTGCTCGAGCGACGGCCAGATGTCGCTGCGGCCGAACGCACAATGGCTGGGGACAATGCGGCAATCGGGATCGCGTATGCGGCCTACTATCCAAATCTGACTTTGACGGGCGAAGGTGGTTTTGAGAGTTCAACCTTCGCTCATTGGCTCTCGTGGCCGAGTCGGTTCTTTTCCGTCGGCACGTCCGTTTCAGAGACCGTCTTCGACGCCGGCCTCCGCCGAGCTACGGTGCAGCAGTATGTTGCAGCTTACAATTCGGATCTCGCGGGTTACCGGCAAACGGTGTTGGGCGCTTTCCAGCAGGTGGAAGATTCTCTTGCAGAAGTCCGCATTCTTTCGAAAGAGATCCGGCAGGAACAGCAAGCGCTCACTTCCGCTCAGACTTACCTCAACCTGGAACAGGCAAGGTACGACACAGGAATCGACCCCTATCTTGATGTGCTGATCGCCCAGACCACAGTCTTGGCAGACCAGCAGATTTTGAACAACCTCCAAGTCGAACAGATGACCTCAGCCGTAGCGTTAGTGGACGCGCTGGGCGGCGGATGGGATCGTTCGCAATTGCCGACGCCGGGACAAGTAACCCAGAAGCCGGACAAAACTCAGACGACAATCCAGCAGTAGGATGTTTCTGTTTCCGTTTCGTGAGCGCAGACTACCGAGCCCTGCCGGTCCACCACAAGACTCTGCCCACGATGTGCCACTCAGAACCTGGTGTGACGGGGACGGAGCCGTATTCGCGCTGATCGGAGACCAGCGCATCCGTGTGATCGAAACGGATGAGACGTGATACCAGCAAGCCTTTCTCCTTGTGCGATGCCACTACAATTTGTCCGACCAGATTGTTATGTTCAATATCGGAGGTGTCCACGGCAATGATGTAGCCGTCGAGGATCAAAGGCGACATTGAATTTCCCCTGACACGCAGGCACACGATGGACTCGGGATTCGTACACCATTCGACAGGAGCGGCCAAAATGGATTCCGGCGACACTTCGGCGAGATCGATATTGTCTCCATCGTGACCATCTGTCCCCGCGTCTACAGGAAGCAGCGGTAATGCGACGAGACTTTCCTTCTTCAAGCTGGAAGCCGAGCGATTACCGGCTAGCACGAAGTTCAACTCTGGAAGTCTGATCAGAGCGAACCGTCGGCGCAGGGCGGGCAGCACGCGCATTACATCTGACAGCCGCAGGCCGGCACGTTTCCAGAAGAACCAGCAGAGTGGGTCTCCAGCCAGGTTTCCGAGGCGAATGTAAATCTCTCCCGACGGTTCCGCCACGCCTCGCTCCCATCGCGAAACGGCCATCGCGGAAATCCCTAACTGGGCTCCGAACTCCGCTTGGTTGAGCTTTCGGCCATGACGGAGAGTCTCAATCTTGAGCGACCAGGAGGGACGGCCGAATTTGTTATTCAACGCGCGTGCTCTCATATTAGAAACAAACTCTCTATTCTCAGGCTGCCTGAAGCAAATTCTGCACAGCTTTAAACAAGGTATCGATGCCCAATGATTTCGAATGTACCGCCGTAACCCCTGCGGCGAACGCCTCCTTCTCAACGTAAGCATTGCCGAAAGTCGTAAACATCAGGATCGGCACTCGGGGTAGTAAACGCCTCAGCTGCCGGGCAGCCTGAAAGCCGTTCATCACCGGCATGGAAAGATCGAGGACGATCAAGTCAGGGGTGAACCGCAAAGCCTGATCGACGCCTTCCTGACCATTGGCGGCCTCGCCACAAACACTCCAGTCAGAACGTCGCTCGACCAAGGCGCGCAGGATGCGCCGTATGGCGGGGTTATCGTCGACGATCAGAATGGTTTTCAAGCATACCTGATTTCAGTTGGTGGCTCATTTCGATTGTCCGGTTGAAGCAACCAAGTAGCAATACTGCCAACACTGTACGCCAGCGTACCAGTTTTAGCCGGAAATGCGAGTCTTTCGTTTACTAAACAGTACTGACTAGTATTGATCGTTAGAACGGACTGAGATAAGGTGGAGAAAGCCTCTTCTTGCAACTTTCCCGCCCGGGACCTCCGGATTGACGAAATCTTGCGAAATCGGACCGCGGAAATTTCGCCGCGCGGGAGACAATGCGGGAGACAATGCGGGAGACAATATGGTTAGACTAACGTCTCGCGGATCGGCCCAGCTTGCTGCTGATGCATCGTCCGCTCGGGTGCATCAGTCGATCCACAATGAAATTCTGCTGGGCTTGCCCCAGAAGGAATACGGCAGGGTGGTCCCGGAGCTCGAACTGGTAGAGTTTGCGGGGCACGAGGTATTGAACGAAATGGGAGCGCGCATCGACTCGTGCTATTTCGTCAACAGCGGTTTGATTTCCATCTTGACTGTGATGACGAGTGGGAAGAGCGTCGAGGTTGGAATCAGCGGCAAGGAAGGCTTCGTCGGACTGCCTCTGGTGGTAGGCTTGGCCACCAGTGCGACCCGCGCCGTGGCACAAGTGGCCGGAAACGCTTTCAGGATCACTACCGCGGCGATGGTAAGAGTTCTTCCGAAGTGTCCCCAATTGGAAAAGGGATTGAATCGCTACACCCAAGTGTTGGGATTGCAGGCCGTGCAGGTTGCCGCTTGCAATCGATTGCACGAAGTTGACCAACGCCTGGCGCGTTGGTTGCTAATGAGTCAGGATCGAATTGGCGGAGATTTCGTTCCGCTAACACAAGAGTTTCTCGCACACATGCTGGGTACACGCCGAGCGAGTGTCACGGTTGCCGCCGGCTATCTGCAAGATGCCGGCCTCATCCGTTACACGCGCGGCGCGGTGACAATTGTGAATCGCGCGAAGCTTGAATTAGCCAGTTGCGAATGCTACACGATCATGAACCGGCAAGCCCGAAACTGGCGAAATGAATTGCAGTGACGGAGGTTTCTAGGCCCCGTTTCGCTGCATTTCGTGAGAGCGATGGGCGTCGCTTCTCTTTTTCCACCGGATCCGGAAAATCTCTCAATCCGCGCTAGGATCCCTTGTACCCGCATGACCTGTCCACCTCTGCTCTTTTTTCAGTCAGCGGTCGGTTCGATTACGACATTTTTCGCGGGAGTCGCGATTCGCGCGGGCTCACCCGCCTTTTGGAGCAGAACCTCCGTGCGACAGCTTGGTCCTCGTCGTGCCACGAACAGATGGTTATGATCACCGCTGCAAAGCAGATTAGAAATCTTCCGCCGATATAGTCTAACTATATGCAACTACAAGGCTTGATGAATCGTTTTTCACCATTTTTTCACCATTTCCGAGACTCGCAGACTCGACGGACTGCATAGCATTGGTGACATCAACCGGCGAAACGATGTGGTAGCGATCGAAGACTGAGCGTGTCTTGTGCCCGGTGATCTGCATCGCTACACGTTCCCTGACGCCCGCATTGATGAGGTTCCGGACAGCACTGCGACGGAGGTCATGGAGTGTCAGCCCCTCGTAGTGCGGATCATTCGGTGTGGCTTTAATCGGGATTTCACGGCCCAACTTACAACCTACACAAGCCTTGATCCATTCTCGCCGCAGGTTCACGGTGTCAAAAACGAGCCCCTCCTTTGGCTCGATCTCCTGCAACATGCCGATGAGCACGGACGGCAACGGAAGCACACGCGCTTCAGAAGTCTTCGTCTGCTCAGGTTCAAGCCTGATCAGGCGAGTCAACCCACTGTTGACTGAGGACGAGCGGGAAGCGGTGATGGCGAAGCTGATAGACCGCTTAAGAAAACTGGTGTGACGACCTTCGTCGAATAAACAGACGAGGGTTTATGCGGATCACGAAGACATCACCACTCGCGATCGTGGAAACGGTACCTGACGCGACGATTCAACGTCGGGCTGTCGAAGAGTCGGTCAGACAGCCAACCAGAGCGGAAATCAGGAAGAACCGCCGAAAGCGACGCGCAGAGCAACTGGCCGTGTATCAAGCTGACCAAGACCAGATGCTTCGCATGAATGTGCCCGACGAAGGTGGAGATTGTATGACCGAAGAAATATCCAAACCGAGACGCAGGCGCAGCCGTGGACACACTATGATCCGCCACTGTGAACGAGAACAAATCATCGACGACTTCGTGAACTGGCACGAAGACAAACATTTCGAAAATCTGTACACGTACCATCGGTACTACAAACGACACAACTGCTACGAGGCTGTTCTCGTTGCCCTCTATCGAGAGTTTGGTGATGACGAAGCGATGAAGCCGTGGCTGACCTTTCGACATCCGCTGCCCGACGGAAGACTTTGCGACAGCTCTCGCAGCTTCGGTGACGCAAATATGAGTGTTGCAACTAGGTCAGAACTTACTGCCACGCTGGAGAAGGATAAGCGAACCCTGGCGGCGATGGCGCGCATCGTCGATGGGGAGGTCGGGTCGCTGGCGAGGGCTTTTGAGGTTCTGGCAGGTCATGCCGACGAGATTGTGCATCGTGCATCGTGCATCGTTGCCTGCGTCGAGGACGAGACTATCAGCTTGGTTTTGCCGAAGGTGCAAACACTGGGATTGGCGGCCAGGCGCTTTATTGGAGAGAGGCTGGAGGCGACGGTCGGGATTCTGGACACCGTGAGCGCGGAAGCGGCCTTGTTACGGCAGCTTTCGAGCGTTGCCTGCGGCCAGGAGACCATTGCTCTGGAGATTAAGGCGCTGAGCGTGCTCACGGACATAGAGGTGGCCCGGCTCGGCACTGTGGGCGCCGGTTTTCAATATCTCGCTCACGAACTCTCCGACTTTTCGAGGTCGGTGGTCGAGGATACGCAGGAACTCGCCAGCCAGACGGATGCTCGCCGGGCGGTGATCGAAGAAACCCGACGCGTCCTGACAGCCGACCTTCCCCGGCTGCGCCAGTCGTTGAGCCGCATCGAAGGCGATCTGGGTGACGCTTTGGCCGTTGTGGATGCCAGTCTGACTCAGCTCGCGAGTACCCCCGCACAATTTCGAAGGCACGCGGAGGAGGTGGCGCGGCAAATTTCGGGAGTTGTGGCGGCTATCCAATCACACGACATCAATCGCCAAATGAACGAACATGTACAGGAGGCGCTGGCACTTATTTGCGCGAGACTGTGTCGGGCTTGAAACTCGGGGAATGAAGTCGCACAAGAATTACCTCGCACCTACGCGGGCCTGAAAATCCAAATCGCTCAGCTGAACACAATCGAGAAAACGGTTGCCCGGTGGACATCTGAAATCAAGAATTGCATGGGCGATATCCTCCGCGTCAGCTCCTCTGGCGTGTTCGGAATCGGGCGCGCCGTACTCGAGCACGAACGAAAAGTTTCCTCCCGGCTTGCTTTTATCGAACTGCTCGAACGCGAGAGCCAGGCTTGCAGCGAGCGCACCCGCCACAGCGTCGAAGGCCTCTCGACCCTGATGCAGTTGGTAACGGAACATGTGCAACGAGCGGAGTCGGTGCGCGACCGTCTTCGTATGCTTGCCTTCAACTCGATTATCGAGGCGAGCCATCTCGGGACTCGGGCTGGGGCGATATTGGCGATCTCGAAGAGTATTAAAGGAATTTCTGCCGCCTGGGGTCAGATCACCGATCAGTCGGCGCAGGCATTGCAAGAGATGCTGAGTCTAGCGAAGCGCACAAAGCAGGCCACGGAAGCCTTTTCACAAGCTAGTAGCGACAGGTTGCAGGAAGCGCAAGCGGAAACCAAAGCCGGTTTCGCCAGTTTGCGGCACGCCGCCAATTTCACGGCCAGAGAAGCCCAGGTGATTAGAGTCGCGACCGAGAGAATGCAGGCCAAGATCCAGGAGATCGATAAAAGTGGAGATGCGCTCGACGCTGCTTTTGCGCACAGAGAAACGGTGCTCGGCGACATTGAAGCCCTGAGGATTCATTTGGAAATCTATCACCCGCATGTACGAGGAAGCTACGACGCCGCGGAAATTGAACAGTTGTTCTCTGTCTTTTATACGACTGAGTTGGAGCGCCAGGTCTTGCGTGCTGCACTCCGTGAAGAAGATCTCCCATTAGCTCCTCTGGTTTCAGCGGCGAGCACGATTGAACTGTTTTGAGATTAACCAAGCGGGGTTTCGGAGAGTTACGATCCGATACTCGGTAGTACGAGGGCAAATCATGAAACGCGTGTTAACTGTTGATGATTCATCGAGCGTTCGGCAGATGGTCAGCTTTACTTGCGCAAGGCGGGCTACGAAGTGGTCGAGGCGGTGGATGGCAAAGATGGACTCGGCAAGGTCGGTGTTGGAAAGTTCGACCTGATCATCACCGACCTGAACATGCCCAATATGGACGGGATTCAAATGATCACCGCTATCCGCAAGCTGCCCGCGACCGCATTCGTTCCCATCCTGATGCTTACAACCGAATCTCAGGCGGAGAAAAAGGATGCGGGGCGCAAGGCGGGAGCAACAGGATGGATCGTGAAGCCGTTCGATGCCGAGCAATTGATTGCTGTGAGTCAGAAACTGGTTAAATAGCAAAAGGAGTAAGGAACGACCATGCAGGGTGGAATTCCTATTCGCGCACTACAAGGTGCAACTATTTCTTGGGCTCCGGTGCCCAAAGTGAAGGAACTCGGCAGCGCATCTTCAGTCGGCGGGTATGGGCGTTGGTCCGGCAAGCAGCGCGCGCGTTTTTCGAGGGGCCGCAGCAGACGCTGGAGCCTGCATCCACTTCCGTACCTCAGGCAGCGCGGCGCGCATCGCCAGTTCACCCACTCGAATCAATTCGTCCGCGCGTTTGAAATCGTCATAATCAAAGCCGGCAACATCGGGCTCGACAACGAGGTCTGCGGCGCTTCTCCAGGCTGCACCCATCATGTCTTGGGCGATGGCGAACGACTGTCCGATGACATCGAAGAGATGTCGGGGCGCGGTGTTTTTCGACCATTGCCCTTTGAGATGTACGGCCAGTACTCGTTCGGCGCCCATTGCACGCAGAGGCAGCGTTGGCACCGGATAAGAGAGCATTCCGTCTACCAGCCAACTCCCGCGAATCTCTACTGGCAGGAACATTCCGGGATAAGCGCAGCTTGCTCGCACCGGGTCGATAATCGGGCCGGAAGTAAAAACTCTGCCTTCGCCCGTATTGAAATCCGTTGCCGCGACGCCGAGGGGGATGCGCATCTGTTCAAAGGTTTGCACCTTTAGAGTTCGTTGCAGAAACGAAACCATGCGGTCATTGGTGGCGAATCCTAAGCGCGAGAGCGTCCATCGCGCGAAGGTAGTGAAGCGAACTTTGTGGGCGATTTCTTCCAGTTCTTTGATACTAAGTCCGCTACAGTAAGCGGCGCCCATGATCGCTCCCACGCTGGTGCCGGCAATCATGCGAATAGGAATGTTTTCTTTTTCGAGGACCTTAAGGACTCCAATGTGAGCGATGCCACGGGCAAAGCCGCCACCCAACGCGACCCCGATCGCAGACACCTGTTTCACATCAGGCGCGTTCGACCGGCGCGAGATTTCGCGGCCGAACGCTTGTACGGACCGAATCACCTTGCCCAGATGCTTCACGGAGCCCCACACTCCTGGTTTGCCGAGGCCGCAAACCTTTAAACTATTGTGTAAGATGCCACAAACTCGTCTCGGGTTATAGCCCACCATGGTGCTATTTGCAGTTACATTAGAATTCCAGACGAGTTACTCGGAACCATGTAGCTGCTGACGCGGTGGCAGCTAACCCCTTCTGCCTCCGCCCTTTAAGGTCGCGATGTTACGGGAACGGCCCGCTTTGGGTTTGGTCTTGGGCGCCACGCGGCTATGTGCCTCCCGCTGACCTTACCCACCCGATTCACGAGCCCAGGCGCTAGAATCAGACTTCAACCGGCAAACGGCTGGGTCACGGGAGGAATCTGGCAAATGGCAAGCTATATTGCCGCGGTCGACCAGGGCACAACCAGCACGCGTTTCATAGTGTTTGACCGCGCTGGACGGGTTGTCAGCAGCGCTCAGCGAGAGCACGAACAGATCTATCCCAAACCGGGATGGGTCGAGCACGATCCAGAAGAAATCTGGCGTCGAACGAAAGAAACGATCCAAGAAGCCATGCAAGCCGGTGGGTTGCGGCGTGAGGATTTGGCGGCGATCGGAATTACAAACCAGCGCGAGACGACCGTCGTGTGGCATAAGGGAAATGGAAAGCCGGTCTACAACGCAATTGTTTGGCAGGACACTCGCGTGGCCGCCGCGGCAGCTGAATTCGCGGCGCACGGTGGACAGGACCGCTATCGTGCAAAGACGGGGCTGCCGCTCGCCACATATTTTAGCGGCCTCAAGATTCGCTGGATTCTCGAGAACATTGCCGGCGCGCGCGCGCAAGCCGAAGCTGGTGATCTGCTGTTCGGCAATATCGATACTTTCCTGATCTGGCACCTTACCGGCGGCCCGCAAGGCGGAGTCCACACCACTGACGTCACCAATGCCAGCCGCACCCAGCTCATGAACCTCAGCACCCTGCAATGGGATGACGGCATTCTTAGAGACTTTGGTATTTCGATTCAGATGTTGCCAAAGATTGTTTCAAGCAGCGAGATGTATGGTGCCGCCAACCAGCCAGCTATCGGTGGAGTTGCCATCGCCGGCGATCTCGGAGACCAGCAGGCAGCCTTGGTTGGCCAGGCCTGTTTCAAGGCGGGAGAAGCCAAGAACACCTACGGGACAGGCTGTTTCATACTGATGAACACCGGAGAAACGCCGGTGCTGTCAAACTTCGGTCTGCTGACGACCGTGGCCTATAAGCTTGGTGCGAAGCCGGCATGCTACGCCTTGGAAGGAAGCATTGCGATTACAGGGGCCCTCGTGCAGTGGCTCCGCGATAATCTCGGACTGATTGAATCAAGCTCAGACATTGAGGCGTTGGCGCGCAGCGTAAGCGACAACGGCGGCGCGTATTTCGTTCCCGCGTTCTCCGGCTTGTACGCGCCCTATTGGAAGGACGATGCGCGTGGTGTAATTGCCGGTTTGACGCGTTTCGTGAACAAAGGCCACATCGCACGCGCCGTGCTTGAGGCCACCGCGTTTCAGGTCCGCGAAGTCGTCGATGCAATGGCCAAGGACTCCGGCATTACGCTCGATGTTCTACGCTGCGATGGCGGAATGGTAATGAACGATCTGCTGATGCAATTCCAGTCCGACATTCTGGCCAAGCCGGTCGTTCGTCCCATGGTGAAGGAGACGACGGCGCTGGGTGCTGCCTATGCCGCCGGACTGGCCGTCGGTTTCTTCCGCGACACCGACGAACTCGTCACTCACTGGGCAGTAGACCAGCGATGGGAGCCAAAAATGGATGAGGCATCGCGCGAGCGGCTTTATCACTTCTGGAGAAAAGCGGTGACACGTTCGTTCGATTGGGTGGAGTCGCAGTAATCATTGCATCGTGGTGCAATGAGTGAGTCACTAGTCAATTCAAAAGCTAAGAGGAGGTCCGCGCCGATGCATGGACCAATCCACGGACCGTTTCTAGGGGAATTCATGGGCACGCTGGTGCTGATTTTGCTCGGCGACGGAGTCGTGGCCAACGTTCTGCTGAAGAAATCGAAAGGCGAAAATTCAGGTTGGATGGTCATTGCAACCGCGTGGGGGTTGGCCGTCGTCGCCGGCATTTTTACCGCCATCGCGTTCGGCAGTCCGGGCGCCCACATAAATCCGGCGATAACATTGACCGTCGCACTGATATCGGGAAACTGGTCGAACGTCGCCCTCTTCTGGACGGCGCAAACGCTGGGAGCCTTCGCCGGCGCCAGCCTGGTCTGGATGACCTACCTTCCCCACTGGAAGGTGACGCCTGATCCTGGAGCCAAGCTTGCGATTTTTTGCACCGTGCCGGCAATTCGCAATCTTCCCGCAAACCTGCTGACGGAATTCATCGCTACCACCTGCCTCATCGTTGTCGGCTTCAGTTTTGGCAGCAGGGCGGTTGCACTCAACGGACTGCCAGCTGGATTCGGCCCCTGGTTGTGGGGAGTTCTGGTCTGGGCGCTCGGCTTGAGTCTCGGCGGGCCGACCGGATACGCGATGAATCCTGCACGCGACTTTGGTCCGCGCCTCGCTCATGCGATCCTGCCAATCAGCGATAAGCGAGACTCAGATTGGAGATATGCGTTTGTGCCGATCGTTGGCCCGCTGGTCGCGGGCGGCGTCGGCGCTGCAATCATAAAGCTGGTAGGCATCTAGCGAAGCTGGCTGCGCCTTTAGACGCGGCCGGTAATGACAATTCGAGACCACAGCCATGAATCGATCCGATATGTGGCGCCGTATCGAAGCGCATCCCAAAGCATGGGACATGATTGTTGTAGGCGGAGGCGCCACTGGCGTCGGTGTTGCCATCGATGCGGCGTCCCGAGGCTATGATGTCCTGCTGCTCGAGCAGAGTGACTTCGGGAAGGGCACTTCGAGTCGCAGCACCAAACTTGCTCATGGAGGTGTGCGTTACCTCGAGCAGGGCAACATTGGCCTCGTCATGGAAGCCCTCAAGGAGCGCGGCTTGCTCCTGCAAAATGCGCCTCACCTGGTGCACGACCTCGCATTCATCGTGCCCAACTACGACTGGTGGGAAGCTCCCTTCTACGGATTGGGCCTGAAGCTCTATCAGTTGCTCGCGGGCAAATACGGCTTTGGCACTTCGCGCATCCTCTCTAGAGAAGAGACGCTCAAGCATCTGCCCACATTGAAGACCGAAGGCCTGCGCGGCGGCGCTGTTTATTACGACGGACAATTCGACGATGCCCGTCTGCTCATCCACATGGTGGCTACGGCGTTCGAGCAAGGCGCTACATTGCTGAACTATGTTGAAGTCACCGGGTTGACCAAAGACGCCCAGGGACTGGTCGACGGCGTATGTGCGCGCGACATCGAAAGCGGCTGCGAATTCCAAGCTTCGGCCAAGGCCGTGGTCAACGCCACCGGCGCTTTCAGCGACTCGCTCCGCCTAAAGGCCGAACCTTCCACTACGCCTTTGATCGTCCCCAGCCAGGGGATTCATCTGGTCTTCGATTCCGGCTTCCTGCAGGGCGAAAGCGCAGTCATGGTTCCACACACCAGCGATGGACGCGTACTGTTTGCGATTCCATGGCACGGTCACACCCTCGTAGGAACCACCGACACGCCAATTCCGGCCGCGACCCTTGAGCCCGTCGCGATGCATCAAGAGATCGACTTTATCCTCGGCACTGCTGGACAATACCTAACGAAGGCGCCCACGCGCGATGATGTGCTGAGTGTCTTCGCGGGGATTCGGCCGTTGGTACGCGCGACCCGAGTAGCCAGTACCGCGGCCCTGTCACGCGATCATGTTGTTTACATCGACCGCTCCGGGCTTATCACCATCTGTGGTGGCAAATGGACGACGTATCGCCATATGGCCGAGGACTGCGTCGATCAGGCAGCAACACTCGCACAGTTGCCCGATCGGCCCTGCGTCACCCACCACCTTAAGATTCACGGCTTCCATGATGATGCAAAACAATTCGGCCCCCTGGCCGTTTATGGCACCGACGCACGCGAGATTCGCGGGCTCGTTGAGACCGACGCCAGCCTCGGCGAGCCTCTTCATCCCGCCCTACCCTACGTGAAGGCGCAGGTCATCTGGGCGGTACGCCACGAGATGGCTCGGTCCTTGGAAGACGTTCTAGCCAGGCGAACTCGGGCGCTGTTTCTGAATGCTCGCGCCGCCCTCGAGATGGCACCGGCGGTTGCTGACTTGATGGGCCCGGAACTCCGCTGGGATGAGACCACCCGGTCGAAACAATTGGCAGTGTTTCGTGAAGTTGCTTCAAACTACATGCTTTAGCAGAATTCCAATAGCAGGTTCTACGTCTATCGCGTTCTTTTCCCCGAACCCACTGGCTGCTAAAGTTGAAGGAAGCATCAAAATTAAAGAACCGATTTACACGAGGCTCATGGCTCAAAATAGGTCTTTTCACAACGTTCCTAAAGAATCTTTTCCAAGTTTGAACTTGATTTTGCGATGGTGCGGTCTGTCGCTTGGTACGAGTCTGCTCTTGCTGAGCACCTTCGCCCGTGCCGATGCTGCTGCATTTGATTTGCCAGGCCCGCGGATTGAAGTGAGAGTGACACGCGCCGGCAAAACGCTGCCCATTTCAGAGGTGCCGAACCTTCAGCCTGGAGACCGTTTATGGCTGCATCCCGAAATCCCCGCGAGCCAATCGGTGCACTACTTGTTGATTTCCGCATTTCTCAGAGGATCCACAAACCCACCGCCCGAACAGTGGTTTACGAAAGCAGAAACCTGGAATAAAGGGGTGCGTCAGGAGGGGATTGTTGTAACCGTTCCCGAAGAAGCTCAACAGGCGTTGTTTTTCCTGGCCCCGGAAACTGGTGGCGACTTTGGAACCTTGCGTTCCGCGGTTCGCGGCAAACCCGGAGCATTTGTGCGAGCCTCTCAGGATTTGGATCAGGCTGCACTCGACCGCTCGCGACTTGACGCCTATCTGGCCGGCATCCGCGAAGTATCCGATGCCGATCCCAAAGTGCTACACGAGCGTTCCATCGTCCTGGCGCGAAGCTTGAAGATCAAAGTAGATGAGGAGTGCTTCGACAAACCAACACAGGAGCAGGCTCCTTGCCTCATGAAGAACACCGATCAACTCGTGCTTGATGACGGGCACAGCCAGTCGATGGTTGCGGTTCTGACTTCGGGTCCGGGTGCCGACCTGGTCGGGGCGATCAGTGCAACCACCATTGCCGGTGGCGGCGCTTACAGTCCCTACGTTGGCGCTGTCGTCGATGTAGCTCGAATGATGGATAGTTTCCGCACCGCGTCTTATCAGTACATCCCGGCGCTCGCGATGCCCAAGCACGATGAACTGGATCTCAAACTGAACAATCCGCCATCCTTTCACAAGCCGATGTCGGTGCTCGTCGCCGGTTTGCCAGCGGTAGAAGCCGCTCAGCTTCCGCCGCTGCGCGCTGTCGATCCCAAGCAAGTCTTTTGCTTGCAGCAGTCAGGATTGGTTCTTCCCGTGGATGGCGCTCCTCTGGTGTTTTCAACCAGCTACGCCCACGATATGTTTCTGCACGTTCAGGTCAAAGCGGGGCTCGAGATCTATTTGCCCGTCATCGCCGATGCGGCGCACGGTGGTTTCGTCGTTGACACCCACGGCCTGCACGCTGGTGAACTCGATGCCGGCATCATCGGGAAGCTGCATGGATATTGGGGATTTCAAGCGTTCGACGGCCCCACGTTCCGGCTGGAAAACGCTCGCCCGGCAAAATGGGTTCTCACCTCTGGGGACGCCGCCTCTCTGATTGTGGGCCGGCAGGATGAGTTCCACCTGCAGTCGGAAACTGCTCCTTGCGTCGACCAAGTCACTATGAAAGACGAGCGGGGTAAACCTCTGAAAGCGACATGGAAGCTCCTGAAAGCCGATCAACTGGAGATCGAAGTACCGCTCAAAGAGGAATCCGCAGGGCCGGTCTTAACACTAGTAGCGCAATCAGGACTCAGCAAGCCCGATGAAGTGCCCATGCGGATGTATTCCGAAGCCGCTCACCTCGACCACTTCACCTTCAGTGCGGGCGATCATGAAGGCCTCATGACTGGCACTCGATTAGATGAGGTGGCTGGGCTGGAGTTGGATGGCGTCCACTTTGTTCCTGGAACCTTATCCCGTGTTGACGGCAAGGATCATCTGCTGTTATCAGCGTCAAGTGCCGCCAAGGTTGCTGAATTGAAGCCGGCGCAGACTTTGGTTGCCCACGTTTCGCTCCAAGACGGACGCGTTTTAGATCTCGACACGACAGTCGAACCGCCTCGCCCGCGAGTAACTCTTCTCAACAAAAGTGTCCAGCCGGGTCCAACTCCATCCCCCATTGTTCTCGGCAATGCTGACGATCTTCCGCAAGACGGCCAGATATCTTTCTTCTTGAAAACGGAAATCCCCGAAACTTTCCCGCGATCTGAAAAAATCGAGGTCGCTACCGCCGACGGTTCAGCGAGCGCCTTTCTGAGTGTGGCGGATGGAACGTTGATTCTCGAAGATTCTCAGACTGTTCTTGGCGTTCTTCACCCTCTCAAGAGTTTCGGTCCGTCGGTGTTTGGGGAGCTACGCTTGCGTCCCATCGCTGAAAATGGCGAGCATGGCGACTGGCAAATCCTGGCAAAACTCGTGCGGATTCCTTCGTTGAAGGACGTAATGTGCCCTGACCGCCCCGACAAGCCGTGCAGTTTGATCGGGCAGGACCTTTTTCTGATTGATTCGATTGCGTCGGACGCGCAGTTTACTCATACTATTTCGGTTCCAGCCGGTTTTGTGGAGTCAACTTTAAGCGTTCCCCGGCCCAATGGCACCCTCCTCTATATCAAGTTGCGGGATGACCCATCGGTTGTGAACCGGACCGCTCTGCCGGTGTTGCCTGGACCATGATTCTGGCTGTCCTCACCAAAATTTCCACTCTGACGTGCCAGAGCAGTAGACTTGAAACGCGCCCGTGTAACACGGGCTAGGGGGAGGGACGATGATACGTGTGCACGCAATCAGCCTTGTGTTGTTCAGCCTATTGACGCTCCGATGTGTCGGCCAGCAGACGGCTACTGACACTCAATCCGCCTTCTGCACCTTTGACGACGGCAAAGAGTTAAAGGTCGAATACAGCACCTTGCCGGCGAAGCATAGAGAAGAGTTTCACAACGGCAAAATTTGGGAGCCCGGCGGTTCGCCGATGATTCTCTTCACTCAGTCCGCGGTCACCGTCGGTGGCACTGTCGTTCCGGAAGGAGCTTTCAGCATGTACATCATTCCGGAAAAAGAGAACTGGACTTTGATCGTCAACCGCAATGCTACCGCCGGCAGTAAGTACGAAGAAAGCCAGGATCTGGTTCGTGCGCCAATGCAAGTCGGACAAACCGATAGCCCTGTAAAAACCGTTCAAGTCGCGTTCGCTCACGTTGCGCCGAAGGAATGCAACCTCCGCTTGTATTACGAAACTTCGGGGGCGTGGGCTGAGTTCCTGGAGAAATGAGGCGAAGCTATCGTCTTCTACGCACATGATACCGGAGAAGTTCTGGCACTGAGTGGCGGAACCTCCCGTATATGACGCCTGCCGCGGTACCGCCTTCATGCGCGTGTTTGCGCCACGTTCACCCCAGACAATAGGTCGACCATTCCGATGACGTGTCGAGAGGGAACATCAAAGTGAAAATCGTCGATGCCAAAGTGATTGTCTGTTGTCCGGGCCGGAACTTCACCACGCTGAAAATCACCACCGAAGACGGGGTCTATGGACTTGGAGACGCGACGTTGAACGGGCGCGAATTGGCCGTCGCCAGCTACCTGAAGGATCACGTTATCCCTCTCTTGATTGGACGCGACGCGCGCCGTATCGAAGACACATGGCAATATCTCTATAAAGGAGCATATTGGCGCCGCGGACCAGTGACGATGGCGGCAATCGCAGCCGTTGACACGGCCTTGTGGGACATCAAGGGGAAAGTGATGAATGCCCCGCTTTATCAGTTGCTCGGTGGGGCGTCTCGCGACGCGGTGCTCGTCTACGGACACGCGAGCGGCGCTGGAGTCGAGGAAACTGTTCGAGCCGTGGCGCATTACATCGAAGGCGGATACAAGGCAGTCCGCGCGCAATCGGGCGTTCCGGGGCTGCAAAGCACCTACGGTGTGGGCCGCGGCTTCATGCACTACGAACCTGCCGAGAAAGACGCTCCACCCGAGAACCGGTGGTCGTCAGAAGCGTACATGAATTTCATTCCCTCTCTGTTTGGACGGTTGCGGAAGGAATTTGGCAATGAACTACACCTTCTGCACGACGTACATCATCGGCTAACCCCGCTCGAAGCAGCGCGAGTTGGCAAGGAACTCGAGCCTCATCATCTTTTCTGGATGGAGGACCCCACCCCCGCGGAACTGCAGGAAAGTTTCCGTTTGATTCGCCGGCACACCACCACGCCACTAGCCGTCGGCGAAGTTTTCAACACCATCTACGACTGCCAGCAGTTAATCCAGGAGCAGTTGATCGACTACATCCGCACGACAGTCGTCCATGCGGGCGGAATCACACATCTGCGGAGGATCGCGAATCTCGCCGAAATATATCAGGTCCGCACCGGTTCCCACGGTGCAACTGACTTGAGTCCTGTCTGTATGGGTGCAGCGTTGCACTTCGATCTCGCCTTGCACAACTTTGGTATTCAGGAGTACATGAAGCACGCAGACGAGACCGACGAGGTATTTCCGCACGCATACAAGTTTGAAAACGGCCTGATGCACCCCGGCGATGCGCCCGGGTTGGGCGTGGACATCAAGGAGGATCTGGCGGCAAAGTATCCATATCATGCAGCCTATCTGCCGGTAAATCGCAAGCTCGACGGAACCATGCACAACTGGTAACCGCCCGTGAACCCGCGCCAAACGATGCGGACGTTATTGCACGGCCATGAGATCGATTGTTCATAGCGCATTCGTACTTTTAATTCTGTGCACCTTCGCCGGTGTGCCCGTTCGTGCAGAGACCGGAGTTGACGCTTGGCTGCGTTACGCGCGCCTCGATCCCGCTTCTGCTGAAACCTATCGTTCGTTACCCGCCACCTCGATTGTCCTCAGCAATTCCGTTGTCCTGACGACGGCCCAAAGAGAACTGGAGCGCGGAGTGAAGGGCATGCTGGGGAAAACGCTCCGCATGCGGTCGGGTGTTCCAGTGGAAAGCTCCATCGTCATCGCAACGTTCGATCAACTGCGAACTGTCGCCCCCGATCTAACTATCAAGAGTCTGCAAGGCGATGGCTATTGGCTGACTTCCGCCGAAGTCCACGGTTTCCAGTGCGTCGTCATCGCAGCGTCCACCGACCGCGGCGTTCTGTACGGTGTGTTCGCTTTTTTACGCAAGATTGCCGAGCATGAGAGTCTCTCAGGCCTGAATGAAATGCAACAGCCATCGGCGCCAATCCGCTGGGTTGACCAGTGGGATAACCTCGATGGCACTATCGAGCGCGGCTACGCCGGACGCTCCATCTTCTTCGAAAATCGCAGCGTGCGATCCGATCTCACGCGAGCCTCTGAATATGCGCGTCTCCTTTCCTCAATCGGTATCAATGGCTGCAACGTAAACAATGTCAACGCTGACCCGCACATCCTCGACGCCGATTTCATCCCGCAACTCGCCCGCATCGCCGAGGCCTTTCGTCCCTGGGGTGTTCGACTTGGAGTAGCCGTCGATCTCAGTATGCCCAAGACAACTGGCGCCCTCGATACCTTCGATCCGCTCGATCCGCGCGTCGTCGGCTGGTGGCAAAAGAAATTCGACGAGGTCTATCGCGCGATCCCTGATTTCGGTGGCGTGGTTGTGAAAGCAGATTCTGAAGGAATGCTGGGTCCTTCAACCTATGGACGCACCCCCGCCGATGCCGCCAACGTCATCGCCCGCGCGCTGAAGCCGCATGGCGGAGTCGTTTTCTATCGCGCATTTGTCTATAACCACCATCTTGACTGGACCAATCTGAAAAATGACCGGGCGAAAGCCGCTTATGACATCTTCCATCCACTCGATGGCAAATTTGATAACAACGTCATCATTCAGATCAAGTATGGCCCGATCGACTTTCAGGTGCGCGAGCCTGTGTCACCTTTGTTTGGTGGTCTGGAGCGGACCAACGCAGGTATCGAATTGCAGATCACGCAGGAATATACCGGCCAGCAACGACATACCTGTTTTCTGGTCCCCATGTGGAAAGAGATCCTCGATTTCGACATGCGTGTCAACGGCCGCTCCACGCCGGTGAAAGGGATTGTTGCTGGCGACAGCTTCCATCGTCCCACCGGTGGATACATTGGTGTCGCTAACGTCGGCCTCGATCAAAACTGGTTGGGAAATCATCTCGCACTAGCCAATCTATATGGCTTCGGGAGGCTCGCATGGAACCCGAACCTCACCTCGAAGGCAATTGTCGAGGAGTGGACCCGGCTCACATTTGGCGACGATCCCATCGTGCTTCAGACAGTTTCCCGAATTCAATTGGATTCGCGGAAGGTCTACGAGAGCTACACGGGCGTGCTTGGTCTGCAAACCTTGACGGATATTTTGGGGAGCCACTATGGCCCCGGACCGCAGTCCCAGGAGCGTAACGGATGGGGCCAGTGGATTCGCGCCGATGATCGCGGCGTCGGCATGGATCGCACCATCGCCACAGGTACCGGCTTTGTCGCGCAATATTCTCCCGATGTGCAGAAGCTCTACGAGTCGCTCGCGAACGCGCCTGACGACTTGATTTTGTTCTTTCATCATGTGCCTTATACATATAAGTTGCACTCTGGAAATACTGTGATCCAGACTATCTACGATTCGCATTACGACGGCGCCGAGCAAGCAACGCGATACGTTTCTGAATGGAAAACCTTACGCGGCCATGTCGATGATGATCGCTACCACGACGTACTCACCCAACTGCAGTATCAGGCAGGGCATGCGATTGTCTGGCGCGACGCGATCAACGATTGGTTCCATCAGCTCTCAGGCGTGCCCGATGCCAAAGGGCGCGTCGGGAATCATCCTGATCGGATTGAGGCCGAATCCATGGGTCTACAAGGCTATGTAACGGTGAATGTGATTCCTTGGGAAGATGCTTCCGGAGGCAAAGCAATCGAATGCGTTCAGACAGCACAACCGTGCGCCGCAACATTCCGCTTCACCGGTTCATCAGGTTGGTACGAGGTTGACGTTGAGTATTTCGATCAAAATAACGGAATATCGAAGTATCAGGTCTTTCTAGGAAATCAGTTGGTCGACGAATGGCTCGCGGACTTGCAACTCCCCGCTACTCAACCCAACGGAGACTCCTCCACGCGGCATCGCATTCACGGATTAGCTTTGCGGCCCGGCGATGAAATACGTATCGAAGGTTTTCCAGACCGAGGCGAACGTGCTCCACTCGATTACGTCGAAATTCGCCCCAAGTAAAGCTTCGCAAACAGCAAGGAGTTCATTGTTTGGAAGGGACAGATATCAAGCCGCTAACCCGCGCGCCTGACGAACGATTGACACGAATTCTCGAGCCGATTCAACGATCTGATTTGTATTGCCAGACTCGAGTGCGGCAGTCGACACCAATTCGCCTCCAATGCCCAGCGCTGCAGCTCCGGCGCGGATGAAGTCGGCGGCTGTCTCCTGATTTACCCCGCCCGTTGGAATCATCGGAATCTGCGGCAGAGGGGCTTTCAACGCCTTAATGTAAGCTGCGCCGCCCACCGTCCCGCAGGGAAAGATTTTGACGAAATCGCTCCCCGCTTTCCACGCGGCGATCACCTCCGTGGGCGTAAGAGCTCCCGCCATCATGAGCTTGCCCGCACGATTCACAAATCTGGCGGTTTCCAGATCGAAGCCCGGACTCACAATAAACTCTGCGCCCGCACCGAGGCAGCGCTCCGCCGTCTCTGCATCAAGCACGGTTCCGGCGCCAATCAATACCGAGGAGCTCATATCCTTAGCCAGTTGCCCGATCACTTCGATTGCTCCCGGAACCGTCATTGTGACTTCCACGATCGTGATGCCGCCCGCACAGACCGCCTCTGCGGCTTGCAGTGCCTGTTTCGACGAAGACGCCCGAACCACCGGCACAATGCCAATCTCCTTGATCCGATTTGCAACGTCTTGTCTGGTCATAATCTCTCGATCTCTAACGCGTAATTCGCGCGCCCCGTCCGCGCATTACCCGAATCACTTCCTGGAAAGTCGCCATTGTGGTGTCCCCCGGGGTAGTCATCGCCAGCGCGCCATGAGCCGCCCCGCATTCGACCGCCCATTGCGGTCCTTTGCCCGCGAGGAACCCGTAAATCAGGCCCGACGCAAACGAATCTCCACCGCCAACGCGATCGAAAATCTCCAGATCTTCCCGATACTTTGCTTCGAAGAATTCGCCGCCGGCATAGCAGATGGCGCCCCAGTCATTGAGTGTTGCGGTCTTCGCCTTTCGAAGAGTGGTCGCGACGACAGCGAAAGGAAATTCCTTGATCATCATCTCGATCATCTTCTTGAATGCCGCCGTTTCAATGTTCGAGATATGTTCATCGAGTCCCGCCACCTGAAACCCCAAAGCCGCCGAGAAATCTTCTTCGTTGCCGAGCATTACGTCCACCAGCGGAGCCAATCGCCGGTTCACCTCTTGCGCACGCTTCTTGCCTCCGATGGCCTTCCATAAGGATTCGCGGTAATTCAGATCGTAAGATACGACCGTTCCGTGCCGTCTGGCGGATTGCATCGCCTCCACGGCTACCTCGGCTGTCGTCTCAGACAACGCGCAAAAAATCCCGCCCGTATGAAACCATCGCGAGCCGTGTTTGCCAAAGATCTCATCCCAATCGATCTCTCCCGGCTTCAATTGCGAAATGGCTGTGTGGCCGCGGTCGGAACACCCAAACGCCGGCCGGACTCCAAATCCTCTCTCAGTAAAATTCAACCCATTTCGGGCCTTCCGGCCAACACCATCGAATTCAACCCACCGGATCAACGACTGATCCACGCCTCCTTGATAGATCAGATCCTGCAGCAATTTTCCCACCGGATTATCGACAATCACAGTGACGATTGCGCTATGCAACCCGAAGCATCGCTTCAAGCCTCGTGCAACGTTGTACTCGCCTCCGCCTTCAGAAACCTCGAAGCTCCGGGTTGTCCATATGCGACGGTCTCCAGGATCAAATCGAAGCATGACCTCGCCGAGACTGACCAGGTCCCATCGACATAGCTCCTTGGGTTTGACCGTAAGGCCAACAGCCGAGCCGTCTTTTTCCATGTTTGCCTTCCTGTGGGCGAGCTATGATTCCGGTGCATCGAATTGCGCCGGTTTCAGCGCCGGAACCAATCCATGAATGACTGCCAACGCAATCAGATAAGCGGAACCAGCCAGAAAGAATGGCATCGTGTAGCTGTGTGTTCGCTGTAGCAAATAACCGACGATCTTCGCGATCAGCATCCCTCCAATAGCACCCGCCATCCCTCCAAGGCCGACCACCGATGCCACGACGTTCCCCGGAAACATGTCCGAAGGCAGAGTGAGCAAGTTGCTGGAAAAACCCTGGTGTGCTGCGGCCGCGATTCCAACCATCAGCACGGCGCCCCACAGCGACGCCACACGCGGAGCAAAGACAACGGGCACCGCGGCAACGGCGCAAATCAACATTGCCAATTTTCGGCCCGCATTTACACTCCTGCCTTGTCGTATCAAGGCCGAAGAAATCCACCCTCCCGTGACGCTCCCTGCGTCCGCAATCAAATAGATTACAAGGATCGGCATTCCTATGTTGAGAAGAAGCAAACCATGTGCGCGCTGAAGAAAATCCGGAATCCAAAACAAATAGAACCACCAGACTGGATCGGTGATGAACTTTCCCAGTACGAAGGCCCAAGTTTGGCGATGAGTCAACAGTTTGAACCAGCTCACCCGAATTTGGGTCACGGCGGGATCGCTGCAAATGTACGCCAACTCGGCTGGCGAGCACGATGGATGGTCCTGCGGACGGCGATAGACCAATAGCCACAGGGCTAGCCACGCAAAACCCACTCCACCCAATACAAAGAAAGCCGAGCGCCAGCCCCAATGTACGACAATCCACGGCACGATAAGCGGCGTAACGATCGCGCCAAGATTCGTCCCGGCATTAAAGATGCCCGTGGCCAGTGCGCGCTCTTTCTTGGGAAACCACTCGGCAATTGCTTTCAAACTGGCCGGAAAGACTCCCGATTCGCAAAAACCCAAGGCAAAGCGGGCTGCGAGAAACCAGCGGAAGGAACTCACCAACCCGCCCGCAAGAGACGCCAGGCTCCATGAAGCCATGGCTAGCGCATAGCCGAGTCGTGTTCCGACACGATCAATGAAGCGGCCGACGAGCACCAAGCCAAGCGCGTAGGCTGCTTCGAAAGCGAACACAAGATTGCCGTAATCGATTTCGTTCCAGCCAAGATCGTGCTGCAGGGTGGTTTTCAGAACGCCGATGACCTGGCGATCCATGTAATTCTTCATCACCCCAAGCAGCAGAACCGTGCAGATGACCCATCGAAAGCGCCCCACATGGTGAGCCAGCTCTGCAGCTGTGCTGCTCTTCAATTCGTGCGCGGGTTTTGAACCGGGAGGAGGGCCATTCATAACGAAAACCGCGGAGAATCCGCTGCGCTGGCGAGCCGCAACCGCCGCAATGGCCGGCGCACAGTCACCGATTGACGCCGCTGGCCAGATACCCGCCGTCCACCGCGAGTAAATGCCCGGTCACGAAACTCGCAGCGTCCGAAGCCAGAAACACGGCGGCGCCAACCAGTTCTTCCACTTCGCCGAACCGCCCTGCCGGTGTGCGCATCAGCAGTTCTTGGCCGCGAGGCGTCCCATCCAGGAGTGACGCATTCAGAGCGGTGCGGAAAACACCAGGCACCAATGCGTTCACACAGATTCCATATTGCGCCCACTCAATGGCAAGTGATTTCGTAAGCGAAGCAACTCCCGCTTTACTGGCGGAGTAAGCAGCCACTTCGTACATGGCTAGCGAAGATGAGAGCGAGGCAATATTGATGATCCGCCCGCGCCGGCGTTCGATCATATGACGTCCAAATACCTGGCAAGCGCGCAGCGTGCCGTTCAAGTTCGTGTCGACGATCGCGTTCCAATCGCTCTCGCTCATGTCGAGGATGGGCGTGCGCTGAGTAATTCCGGCGCAGTTCAGAAGAATATCCACTTTGCCGAACTCGCTGCGCACGGTTTCCAGAAGCGCTCGCAAACTAGCCCGGTCCTCGACGTCGCAGCATAAGGCAAGCGACCTCCGGCCAGCACTTTTAATGGTGTCAGCCGCTGATTCGACCAAGTCGCGCCGACGTCCGGAAGGAATCACATCGGCGCCTGCCGCTGCCAGGCCCTTGGCGAGGGCTAGGCCGATTCCCGACGTGCCGCCGATCACAACCGCAGTTTTCGAATTTAGGTCGAGCGCCGCGAGTCCCATGAAGTCACTGTTTTATAGCATACGTCGGGACTCTCGAAGGTGTCCTGTGCGCAACCAATTCGTCAATGGAGTCATCTCCTGCTCAACTTGCTCGATTGGAAGAAATCTCAGAAAAGAATTACTCCTGACGCAGGACTCAAACGTGTTCCGAAACATTGGCCCAACGCTCGGCGGACGCGTTGGCCGGGGCAAACGGTCAGGAGATGAATACACTGTTCGCGCCGCACCGCGAGATACAAATAGCGACATTGCGATGGCCCGAGCCATCGCAGCGTAGCCTGCCGGTGACGGATGAAGATGATCACCAGAGTCGTACTCGGGCTGCAGTAGCTCGGGTTGTTTTGGATCACGGGTCACCTTGTCGAAGTCGATCACAGCGTCGAAATGGCCGGGAGTTCTGATCCATGCATTGACGGCCTGCCGATCGGTCTCGCTGGACGGGCCGGGATGATAGTAGGTCGATCCAGCAAACGGCAGGATCGTCGCGCCAATGACCTCAATGTCGTGAGTGTGAGCGCGGGCGATGAATTGCTCGTATGCCGCAATAATCCGCCGAACCAGGGTGTCGTGCTCGCTTCGAGGCACTTCTCCCTCTCGCGCCAGCATGCCAATATCATTGATTCCTTCAAGGACGATCAGATAGCGGATCCCGGGTTGCGCGACTACATCATGATCGAATCGCGACAATGCATTTGGCCCGAGGCCATCGGTGAGCAGACGGTTTCCGCCGATACCCTGATTCAGAACCGCAAGATCGCGCGTACTTGGCTGCCCCTGCAAGCGCTGCGCAAGAATATCCGTCCACCGATCATTTCCGTTGGTCGTAGCGCCATGTCCATCGGTGATTGAGTCACCCAGGGCGACAATGGCGCTCGCTTCCCGCGCAGCGGCAACGTCAATCCCGGCGATGAAGTACCAATGTTCAACTGTCTTGGCGCCGGGAAGGTCGAGCGAAGACACTAAGTTCCCATGGGTGACATAGGAGGTAGCTCGTGAACCTGGATGCCCGGTTTCGTCGACTGGAACGACATCGGTATACAGTGTGATCGCCACATCGGAGAGAGCGTTGACCGGAAACGAGATCGGGTCGGAAATATAGTCGGCGTGCGGAGGAATCGTGACGTCTGCCGAACCAGAAAATGTCAGCGCCTTGTCGCTCCCTTCCGTGATCTTGGCGCTACTCGGGGACACCGGTCTTGCAATGTGTACCGCCATCACGTGCAGGGGCGTGGCTCCAAAACGATTGGAAAGGCGTAGGCGAATTTCGTTCCCGCCAAGAGAAAAATGCACGATTTGCCGAAGTGTGGCATCGTGCAAGTCTTCCGGACTTAGCGCATTGTTCGGCTCGACCAGTTGCTGAGATGCAGCCCAGGAACCGACCCATCGTGTCCCCGCCGCATCGCCATTTCTACCGTACGCGGCCCCTGTAACCAGAAACAGAACCACCACCGACAACGTCGAGTCCCGCAATACCCGCGAAAAACGCGCGACTGACAAGCCCTTCCTTCGAACTCCGTTAGAATTTAAGCAAGACACCGAAAACTCCGACCCCTCTCAAACGATTAGTGCCCCGTTTCTGCAATGATGGAGTATAACCGCACTCGATAGATATGCTGCTGATGAGCATCGAGTAACAATTGCCGCCCCTGATTGGTTTGTCCTCCGTTAAGACACCTTCGCTCCGTTCTCCACTGTCCGGATCGGCGCGAAACATCTTCCATGCTTTCAATTCCAGCCATTCCAGAGTTGACGTCCGGAATCTCGGATTGTCACGAGTAGGTGGATCCGAAGCCGTCCGGGCCGTCATGTTCAGAATCCCGCCAACTTCCTTCATCACTTTGTCTTCAGCCGACGACTGCAGCACTTCGCGCTGTCTGTCGCCCGCCTCGCCGAGGACAATCACCCCTAGCGCCGTCAGTCGCTTCTCAACGCAAGAATCCGGGATCAGGAACCCTCCGCAGCCGTTGTGGTGGGCCTTATCAAACGATATTTAAGACAACACCGCCGTCCTTAGCGGCTTGAATCAGACCCACACACAAGGATATTCTTCCTTGCGCTGAAACAAAGAGCGAAACGAGTTGCGCCCTGTCACGCACTAGCGGAGAGCGGTGATGAAGTGCCCCGTGGTTGTCCTGATTTTTCTTCTGGCCGCAACAGTGGCATTCACGCAAACGGAAAGCGCCCGAATTTCTGGCCGAGTAACCGACTCGACCGACGCTGTGATCGTTGGCGCTGAATGCAAGATCACGAACATCGAGACCAACGTCTCGATCGTCGCCATCACTAACGAGGATGGAATCTATGTCATACCCGACCTGCGTCCTGCCATCTACCGGCTGACCATCCAGAAGGAAGGCTTCCGCACCGTCGTCCAGCCCAGCCTGCAGCTCTACGTGCAGGACGCGGTCAACGAGAATTTCACGCTCGCCATCGGCTCCGTGTCAGAGACTTCCAGCGTTTTGGCCGCAGAGCCCCTATTGCAAACCGATTCGGCTGTGGTCAGTACCGTGGTGGACCAGCAGTTCGTGCAAAACATGCCGCTGAATGGTCGCAGCTTCCAGTCGCTGATCGAAATGACGCCAGGGGTGGTTATTACGCCCGAGAGTACCGGGCAGTTTAGCGTTAATGGGCAGCGTACGGATGCGAACTACTTCACCGTTGACGGCGTTAGCGCCAACTTCGGGACCAATACCGGCTTGAACTCAGCGGGAGTGACCTTTGGCGGCACGCTGCCTGCACTTACCTCGGGCGGCGGTACCGATGGCCTGCTTTCGGTAGATGCGATGCAGGAGTTTCGCATCCAGACCTCTTCCTACGCTCCGGAATTTGGCCGTTCTCCCGGTGCCCAGATTTCCATTGTCACCAAGGGCGGCACCAACCAGTGGCACGGAACCGCCTTCGACTATCTACGGAATGATATTTTCGATGCCCGGAATTATTTCGATAGTATTCCTCTCCCGAAACCGCCGGTCCGCCAGAACGACTTCGGCGGCACCTTAGGCGGCCCGATCTGGAGGAACCACACGTTCTTCTTCTTCTCCTATGAAAGTCTCCGGTTGCGTCTGCCACAGATCGAAACCGGAGACTACTTTCTCGACGCCGCTGCCAAGGCTTCGGTCCCCAGCACAGACCCCTGGCAGCCGGCCATTGCCGCCTTCCCAACAGGACCCGCCCCGCTTCCCGACGGGAGTAACCTGTTCAACCCAACCTGCGACAACGTCACCACGCCGTGCCAGACCGCGCTCACTGCCGCTTACTCGAACCCCTCGACTTTGAGCGCTTACAGCCTGCGTCTTGATCACCATACGAACAAGATCACGCTCTTTGCGCGTTATAACCACGCGCCTTCCAGCGACAGCGTTTTGTTCTTTAATAACAATTCGGTCATCTGGGAAAACAACGACACTGCCACCGTCGGCTTGACGGCCTCGGTTTCTCCGACATTGGTGAACGACTTCCGCGGCAACTGGAGCCGGAATACGAGCGGGCAAAGTCAAAGCCTGCAAAACACCTTCGGAGCGGTTGTCCCTCCTGCATCCTCCTTGGTTCCTCCTGACATCAATACCGGGGAATTTGACTTGACCTACTTCATGGGCCTCCCCGGCAATTTCCAAGAAATTGACGAGGGCCTGTTTTCCAGCGCTCAGGAGAGCCAACTCAACTTCGTGGACACCCTCTCGAAGGCGGTCGGCCCTCATCAGCTCAAGTTCGGCGTCGACTATCGTCGACTGAAGCCGACAGAGGTAGCTGGCTCCGTGGTCAGTATGGCCTCTTATTCCTGGACATCATTCCTCCAGGGGACCGTGGACCTGATGCAAAACCAAACCGCGGACACGATTACCGCGCATCTGAGTAATTGGTCATTATTTGGGCAGGACACGTGGAAGGCGACCCGCCGTCTGACCTTGACCTACGGGATACGTTGGGACATCAGTACGCCGCCGGTATCCGATACGCCGGGCAAGCCGATTTATGCGCTCGATGGCATCTTCAACTCTGGCCCGCTGGTGCTGGTGAACAGGCCGCTGTGGAACACGGACTATTCCGCCTTCGCCCCGCGCGCCGGCGCCGCCTTCCAGGTCAATTCGACGACCGTGCTCCGCGGCGGCTTCGGAATGTTCTATGATCTTGGGTATGGCAGCGGAACCGGGAATGCCCTGGGTGCATTCTACCCGTACGTCAGGGGGACGACTGATTCGGGGATTCCGCTTGATTTCAATTATCAGGATGCTCAGGGCATCTACCCGTACCGGCCGCTACCCTTCCCCAACCCAGTCCAGCTAAATGCGTCCGACGCAGGCATTTTCGTGACGGCGGTGGACCCCAACCTGCGGCTGCCGGTGACCTATCAGTGGAATGCTGCAGTTGAGCACGCGCTGGACAAGGAGCAGTCGATCACGGTTACCTATTTGGGCGCCAATGGCCGCAAACTGCTGTTCGATCAACGTCTGGCTGTCCAAATCCCCTATCTCGGGGCGGAGCTCAATGCTGGGATTTCGCACTACAATGCGTTGCAGTTGCAGTTCATGCGGCGCCTGTCGCATGGACTGCAGACGTCGCTTTCCTATAGCTACTCCCATTCCAACGACACGGCCTCGGCTGAGACCTACCCTCAAGCAGTCATACCCACCACCAGCGTCGACGCAATCAAACTCCCGCCTTTAACTCCGTCCGACTATGACTACCATCAGCATTTTTCGGCCGCTGTTTCCTACAATGTTCCCAAACCGGCGTGGGGAGGCAGGGTGGGAAATGAAGTCTTCAACGGGTGGGCTCTGGACGGCATTTACCGCTACCAGTCTGCTCCCCCGTTGGACGTGACGATCAGCGAGACAGATCCGGTTCTGGGCTTCATGGAAGTGCGGCCAGTTCTGACTGGCCAGCCGATCTGGATTCCCGATTCCACACAGCCAGCCGGCAAAGCGCTCAACCCGGCAGCCTTTACGCTAGCTGCGAACGGCGCGTCCAATAACGCGTTGAGAAATTCCATTCGTAGCCCTTACGACATCAGCCAGGCTGACTTGGCGCTGCGCCGCCGGTTCAACCTTACCGAACGCGTGAAACTGGATGTGCGCGCCGAGTACTTCAACATTTTCAATCACCCGATGTTCGGCGGTGTAAATGCGCCTTGGACATCCTGGGGACTTTGCACTGGGAATACCCCGGCGTCGTGCGTGGCAGGGCCCAATTTTGGAAAGCTCTTCTCAGGACAGACATTGAACGAAGGTGACGGCCCCGGATCTGGTTCTCAAAACCCGCTCTATGCCGTTGGCGGCCCGCGTTCGGCCCAGTTCACGCTGAAGTTGATGTTCTAGCCAGATTCACTCATCAAGCTTGCGGAGACGAAGAGCTAGTTGGAAAGAACGGCACGGATGGCGAAACGGGCAACACCCGACATTTCCTTAGCCAAAACTAGTTTTCAACTGCTGCCAGGTCAGGCACCGACATTTCATCTGCGTATATCTACTGTCGGAAGATCATGGCGATGAATGCCAGCACTCCGAGGATCGAGATGAGGCCGGCGATTACACCTGCCCGCGAGCGAGGCATATCAGGATATTCCTCTCTAAGCGCCCGCATATTTTGCCAATGTTCGTGGGTACCAAGGATGAGCGCCAACAAACCAGTGGCCACCATTATTACGGCGAATCCGCGTGTCCCAATCAGGCGATCGTCTTGCCGCCCTCGCCCCAGTTCAAGCTGAAAGAACTTGTAGATGCCAAAGCCGAAAGTGATGAGCGAAGTCGCCGTTCTGATCCACGCCATCATGGTGCGGTCATAGGCTACGCGAGTGCGGTCAAATGCCAATCGCGTTGAGGCATCAAGCGTGGACGCGCGCTTCACAGTCAAGTCCTGCATTCGATCACGAATCCTTCCGGAGATGTGGCTAGGCTGCGGGTTTTTGGCGCGGTGCACCGTCCGGTTCTGCTGCCTTCCTGCCTTGGAATCGGAGCCTCACGATACGGTTCACCGAACCACGGATCAACGGATATGGCAGCAAGGCCAGGACCGCCGCGACGATCAGGGATTGACCCGGATAGATCCTGTGAAAGACGATAATTTCATAGATCAAGTCGATGATCACGGCCGCGATAAAGACCTTCGCCACTTCGTTCCAGCCCTCCCGCAACAGAGCGCGCCGATGAACGGGATCGGTGATGAGCGCCCAACCAAAGGCGGGACGACCTTCGCGCGCGTCTCTCATCGCGGCCCGGGTCGCAAGGATGGCGGCCGTTAGTGGTTGAAGGATGAGCCGAAACGTCATCGGTCCGTGGACGCGTCCAACTAGCTCTTCCCAAACTCGTCTGAGGTACTCTTCCATGTCTCCACCATCGCCGCTACAGCGAAAGCGTCGTAACACAGCGACCATTTTTTCAGGCAGCCGGATTCAGGGTTTCGTCCGTTGCGACCAGGATCTTTCCGTCGACAACTTTCACCGGATAGGCTGCGACCCCGTACCCAGGAACATTCAGCGTGCTCCCGGTAGTGACGTCATACTTCCAGCCGTGTCCGCGGCAGGTAACAATCTTGCCGTCGAGCTCCGAAGTTCCGAGCGATACCCCGTGGTGAAGGCAACCATCGTCCATCGCGTAGACCGTTCCATCGACGTTGAAGAGCGCGATGTCCTTGCCCTCGATCGTGACAACCGTACCTCCGCCAGGAGGAAGCTGTTCCAGATTCGCGACCTCGACATAGTTCGCCATAAATCACGCCACCTTCTTACTTGATGAGTAGTGTTCCAGTTCCTCCGCCAGGATCGGCAGGCCCAGATTAAAAGTCTGAACTCCTTGAACGACGCAGAGTTTCAGCACTTCCATGATCTCCTCCAAAGTCGCGCCCGCCTTGAGCGCGTTCTTGATGTGGCGGCGCGTGCCGGGGGCATACATGTGTGTGACGGAAGCATCAAGGGCGATGCTGAGGAGTTCGACTTCCTTGGGCGTCATGACCCCGCTCCTGTAAATGCCCGCCCCCATCGCCATGAATTCGTCGGTAAATACTGGATCGAGTTCGAAGAACGGATCCCACGCCGTGTTCCATTGCCCAATCTTGCGCATGGCATCACAGGCCGGGGTCGGCTCGGTGTTGGCACGCGGGGTCAACTGGACGTTGGCAGCTTTGGCTTCCTCCAGGACGATGGGAGCGGCCTGGCTGCACGAATGAATGGACAACACCGATCCACACTTAAGAGCGAATAAAATCTCCTCGCGAGTCGCACCTGCTTCAAGTGCGGCCCGAATATGGTGGCGCGTTCCCTCCGGATTGAGATTGGTGCAGGCGGCATTCAAGCTGACGCTGACCAACTCGATAAACTTGCGAGGAAGAACGGAATGAGTCCATGGATTGGTGCTCATCCTGAAGCAGAGCTCGGCCCACTTCGGATCCCACTCCCGCAGCGTGTCCAAGGCAGAATCCCAAGGACCCGGAGGCAGATCCTTCACCCCACCGGCGTTTTCGCTATATTCCTTCGTTTCGTTGCTCATGATTTCCCTTCTGTATTTCTCGTGCGCAATTCACAACATAAAGTCTGCAGCGTCCCGCCCCTTTCGAGGCGGGACATTGCGAGGTTGAGTTAAGCTGCCTTGGTTTTCTTGGGCGGGGTGAGGTCCGGCGGCACCATGCAGTAAGCAATGGGGTGCGAGTCGCTTCCCACCACTCCGGTCTTCAGTTTTCCATCGGTCTCCCAGAGCAGGAAGCCGGGGTCGTATTCCGTGGGGTTCGGAGGCAGGCCCAGGTGCTTCAGCGTTTCTTCCACGCTGTTGTACCAGACGCCTACCTTCATGATCTTGCGCGCCTCCTCCGCTGTTGCCACCTTGCGGCCAAATTCTTTGGCTATGAGGACGACTCCCTCGATCTGCTTGACGGACGTAGCGCGCTTCCGGTCGGCGCCCCAGATGTTGTCTTCGTTGCCGACGCGGATGTGCTGGCCGAGGACAAGCGCCAAACCAGAGATTGAAATCAATCCACGCATGCTGGACCAGAATGTCGCTATTGCACCTTGCGGAACCTGACGAAGAAACTCCATCCAGTGGAACGGATTGCGGCCGAGTGTGCCGCCCCCGTAGCCCGCGATGGCGAGGTTCAGTGGGCCCATGTAAACGCCTGCGCGAATCAGTCGCTCGATGAGTTCCAGTTGGTGGATGTGACCTGGCACAAAGTACGGCTGAATCCCGTGTTGTTGGAGTCTTTTGAGATGCTCGAGGTAGAAGGCTGGCGCCGCGTCGACGACCATCCCGGCCCACGCAGCCTGCACCTTGGGGTCAGCGAGATGTGTCCCCTCGACATCCTCCTTGTGCATCATCGAGATGACGTCCCATTGCCCGGTGCCGACTGCAACCGTGACGAACTCCGGTTTCGGGTTCAATTCCGTCAGCATGTGACGCGTGTCGTAGTTGAGCCACTTGGCTTTCGCGTCGTCAGTTTTCGGAGAGAAGGAAATCGAGCCGCCCACCTGCAGAATCATCTTCGGTACTGCGTTCTTCAGCAGCCCGAGGAAATGGTTGTATTGATCAAAGTCAGTCGATCCTTTCCCAGTCGCTGGATTCCGCACATGGACGTGCAGCACAGTGGCACCCGCGTTGTAGGAGTCCACTGCAGTCTGGACTTGCTCGTCCCAACTGACGGGGATGTCGGCGTCCCCAGGCAACCATTGAGGACCAAACGGCGCCGATGTGATGATGAGCGGCGCCATATATTCAGGAAGTATTGAGTCGTCGGTGTAATACATGCGTTCTCCTTTAGATACTGGATTTGGTCGTTCTAGTCATCACGTGAGCTTTTACGCACAACGTGTTCTAACAGCGGAACGGTCTTCCTTCATGTTTCGGTTCATCCCCTCTCTCACCTTAATCCGGTTCTGGTGGTGGAAATGCAGTCGAGTCAGGTTGCCAGATAGCGAAAACGTTTCCCTCAGGGTCTTGTACGACTGCATACCAGGCGGTTTTCGGTACCGCGGTCTTTGCGCGCAACACTTCTCCGCCCAGGCGTTGCACTTGTTCGACGGCCGCTTCGAGCGACTCAACATTGACGTAGTGCATCCAGCTACGCAGCCCGGGGATCGGGCGGTAGGTCAATCCGCCGTCGAAAGAGTTTGTGTGGCTGGGTTCGGTCTGAATCCGCCAGTAATCGATTCCCGGCACCTTCTCCAACTGCCAACCAAACAGGGCGCGGTAGAAGTCTGCCAGCTTCCCAGGCTCGCTGGCGTAGATCTCGAAGTGTGTTACTGAGCTCAAAAGGAATCTCCACAAAACTCGACGGAGGACCAAAATTTGCACGTCAGGTTGCCGAACGGAGGGCGATAGGCCTCTGCCTCGACCGTGACGTAACATCCGCAACTATTCACTGACGAGGTAAAACTAGCTCCGACTGCGGAGTTGATACAACTGGCAAAACTACTAGGTGGTCAATTCTTTTGGTAAAGGGCGAGGCCCACTCGTTAGTGACCCGGCGTGTTGTGGCTGATAGGAGCAGGGAATCCGACGAGGGACATTGTGCATTCTGACAAGTGGTCCCCGCTGGACGATTGACAGAGATTCAAACGGGAAGGTGCCATTCTCGGCCGGCTCTCTCATCCCAATATCGCCGAGATGCTCGATGCCGGGGTCACCTCTGCCGGACAGCCCTACATCATTCTTGAGTATGTCGAGGGCGAGCCGATCGTTCGCTATTGTGATACACACCGGCTAGACATCAAGGCGCGCCTGTCGCTTTTTCAACCTCAGCGTATCGCTCGCCGGGCAGGCCGTTGGCGTCAAGGAGGTTGACGACGGCATTTGGCTCGTCAGTTTTATGAATTACGATCTCGGCTATATTGATCTGGAGGAAAAACCTTGCAGCCCTTGAACAACCCCTTCGGGCCAAAAGTGCAACCCATGTCTCCGGAACGTTCTGTTACCTATGTCTCCGGAACGGACAATTGAAAGAATGGCTCCTCAGGTAGGACTCGAACCTACAACCCTCCGGTTAACAGCCGGATGCTCTGCCATTGAGCTACTGAGGAGTGACGTTGTGCAAGTATATCACTCGTTGCGGTTTACGCCGCCCGCTGCAACTGAAGCGGCGCACTTTTTCTAGCCCCATATGACCCAACTGAAAAACCAAGCCCGGCGCGTTCACACCACTCACGCCGCCACGCCCGGTCATTCTTCAAGCCCTCGCCGAAGGCAAAACCCTCGGCATGGGTGCATCAGATTCGTGTTGGAAGGTAGGGCGCTGGCTAGTAAAAGGGACGGAGCTATTTCTCGACCCGGTGCCGAGGAGTAAAAGAGCGAAGAGGGCTTACTTCGCAAAACGGCGCGAGGAATGGAATGCATTCCTGCAGAAAGCATCGAAAATCACAAACCTTTCATTTTCCAGTCTCCGCCAGTACGAACATGTTGTCCGCAACGGCGCGAAGGTCGACGGGCTCTTGTTTTCTCATCATCTCGAAGTTCAGCGCTGCCGCGAAAGCTTCCATGACGAAAGGGGGAAAAAGAAAACCCGCTTCGCCTACTACGCCGCTTTGTCGATTCTGGAACTCGCCAAAGAGAAGGGATGGACAGTACGAGAGACGCGGGAAGAAGTGCAACGACAGTTCCCTGCACGTAAAAAAATCATTAGCGTGCAAAAAGCGATTTGTCTGGTGATGGACGCCATTAAGCACTTGGAGTTGGTCGAGCAAGTCCAAATACTCGACACGTTATCGGCTGAAATTCTGGTAAAGAAAAATCGAATCGAATCGGAGATGGCACCCAAAACGATGGCCGCTGCGGCTGGTGATGACCCCGACTTCTGACGATGGGGCCCAAAATATCAGTTGACTGACAAGAACGCCCGCCCGACCCGCGCAAACCCACGCCAATGAGCCGTCACACCGCTCCGCCATGGTAGCCGTCCAACGAGACGGATCCTAGATTTGTAACGCGCGCTCAGTTACCTCCTGGCGGAAGGCTGAGCAACAAGGCCTAACAGTTTGCCGACATTTTGAACCACGCGCTCCGCCAGAGCGATTCTAGGATCCACGACGCCAACGGGCTAATAACCGTTGGCGTTTTGGCTTAAGGAATCAATATGGCGAGCGATCTAGGTAAATCCACAAAATGCACCCGCGATCTCCGGGATATTCCCGTGGACGCATACCGACTCCCAACCGACGGCAGGACTTGGCTCCACAGATGCCGCAATCGACACGCTGTCGCATCGCTCCTTGCAACATATGCGGACGGCGACGGGAGCAACACCCGGCCCAGCCGTAAGTCGATGGGAGAAAAACTCCACTTCAGCGTCCGGACTATTCAGGCCTTGCTCAACGATCTTGAGACGCTCGGTCTCCAGCACAAGGTCGGTCTCTACGGTGAGTCCGGACCGGCAATCCGCCAACTGGACGTCTCCGCGTTCAAGACCAGGAGTGCAGAGTTGGGAGCAGGAGTGCAATGTACGCAAGACCAGGAGTGCAATGTACACGAGCAGGAGTGCAATGTACACGAGGAGGAGTGCAATGCATGCACTGCACACAACCGTCCTTCAGACCGACCAGAACCAAAACCAACCAACCCAGAACCGCCAGCCAGCCAGACCGCCCAGGCAGGCTGGACCAGGCAGGCAGTTGCTTGTACGGGAAGATCTTACATCCAGGAGCAACGGCAAGAACGAGAACGTTGGCTGGAGTTCATAAACGACAAGGATGCCAATCTGCCGGAGTCAATGCGGTATGCCGAGCCAACGGAAGATGAGCGCCACGCAGTGCTCGCACAGTTGGACGCAATTGTTATTGACGACTACGCGCGCAATCACGGCTACACCAAGGCATCATTTCTGGGGGAAGCAATCTCGCAATGGGAAGAGCAGCAGAGCCCACCAATCCGCACGCTAATGTATGGCCGGTGGAAGCGCTGGCTGGAGACCGGGGATCCAAACAGTTAGGCCATAACACTTTGAAGGTAATTATGAATGGCATCCTACGACAAAGACGATCAGTTGTGGCTGGAAGGAAGGTCCGGAGGAGAGTTATCCCCGCCGATGACACCCGAGCAGATCGAACAGCGCCGCCAGTTCCTGGGATTGCGCCCCATGACGCCATACGTCCCGAAACCGCCCCGCAAGCGGAAACGAAGGTCGAGCAAGGCGAAATGACCTACGTCCGGATCCGAACGATGTACCTGCCCGGCGTCGACCATGCTGACATCCTATGGCTGGATGAGCCTGACCCCCAGCGCCAGCGAACACTACCGCCTGAAAGGCGCCGTAGAGCGAACCCTGCCCCGAAACCCCCACTACGCCATAAGCATCGCCACAAGCCCCCGTACAGCAAGAAGCGCCTTAAGCGAGCGCGCCGTGAACGCCAGGTTCATTACGACCGCATGGCCGCTGTCCGGAAACTGGACGCCGCGCCGCTGAGCAGAACGATAGCGTAAAATTTACAATTCCGGTCGGTGAGTGTAATCGGGATGTTACGCCAGCCATGTCCTACGGTGAGGCGTCCCGCCCATCTCCGGTGTGACGGCGCACCCGGAAAGCCTGCGCAAAGGAAAGCATGGTTCCAACTACTAGGAAGATTGAAACAAGTGGGATGACATCTGACAGCATGGCTCGATGTATTCTTCGTGCCTCAATCCACTCCATCACGAAGATAGAAGTGCCGATGAAGTAGAACGGCGTCCCTGCGAAGAGTCCCGAGAGGATCATTGCACCCTTTTCCGCAGCAGGGCCAACTGCGAATCCTACCGCCGTGCCGTTTGCGGCCCCGATCACCATGGCCCACAGAAGCTCAGATGGTGTTCCCCCTTTAATAAGGAACCCGCAGGCAAGAACGGAGCATATCGCGATCCACAGCAGCCAACGGTCGCGCCCCTTGCGAAACGCTTCTGTCCATGTCATATACGATTCGATTTGGCGCTCCATGCTTAGAACGCACGACTAGAACGCTCTTGCGGAATGATAACTGACGAAATCAGATGAGATGAGAAGGCCGGTCTCCGGACGGGATGCGGTACGCTCCCAAGTTATCGACGTGCTCGAAGCACAGATAAAAGGAGACCGGCAATGAAGAAGGTTAGCACCGCAGCAGCAAAGCAGAGCAGGAAAATTTCGCAGCAGAAGTTAACCGTGGGATTGGATCTGGGAGATCGCAACAGCTGGTATTGCGTGTTGGATGAAGCAGGCGAGATACAGTTGGAGCAGCGAGTCCGTACGACTGCGAAAGCGTTGCAGGAATTCTTCGGCGCCATGCCGCGCAGCCGCATCGCACTGGAAATCGGGACACATTCGCCCTGGATCAGTCGCTTGCTCAGTGAGTTGGGGCATGAAGTGATCGTGGCGAATGCGCGCAAGGTGCGGCTGATCGGAGAGAGTCGAAAGAAAGATGATCGTCTGGATGCACAGACGCTGGCACGGCTGGCGCGGATCGATCCCAAGTTGCTGTGTCCGGTGAAGCATCGCAGCGCCAAGGCGCAGGCGGATCTGATGATGATTCGGGCGCGAGCCGGACTGGTGCGAGCGCGAACCTCGCTGGTGAACACGGCGCGCGGACTGGCCAAGAGTTATGGCGAACGATTGCGTGGCTGCAACGTGCGCAACCTGAATCCGGAGAAGGCGGAGAGCTTGAGTCCGGAACTGCAACGAGCACTAGAGCCGTTGCTGGCGGCCATCGAGAGTGTCAGCGAGCGCATTGCCGAGTACAACGAATGGATCGAAAAGCTGGCGCAACAGAGTTATCCGCAGGTGGCGCTGCTAAAGCAGATCAAGGGCGTAGGCACGCTGATCGCGCTGACATTCTTGCTGACGTTGGAAGATCCGCATCGCTTCGGCAAAAGTCGTGACGTGGGCGGCTATCTGGGACTGCAGCCCGGACGCAGGAACTCGGGACAAAGCGAGCCGCAGATGCACATCAGCAAAGAAGGGGATCCGTATCTGCGAACGCTGTTGGTACAAGGGGCGCAGCACATTCTGGGACCATTTGGCGTCGACTGCGATCTGCGGCGTTGGGGTCTGAAACTGGCCGAACGCGGAGGAAAGAGCGGAAAGAAGCGAGCGATCGTGGCCACGGCCAGAAAGCTGGCAGTCTTGTTACATCACCTGTGGGTGAGCGGGGAAGTGTACGAACCGCTGCACAACAGCAGCCGAATGGCAGTTGTGGCAGCCGCGTAAATCAAAAAGAGCAAAACAACCCAAAATCGTTCCAGGAAGAGAGAAAGACAAAAGCCCAAAGCCGAGTTTCCGGTGACTGCGTTAATCGCCTGGCCCACGTCCCACTCTGCAAGAGCGGAACCACAGGGCGACAAACAGATGGCAGCACCGGCTGAAACGAGAACGCTCAACTTGCACCGAGCGAAACACCATCGCTCATCGAGAGTGCGGATGGAAGCATGGCGTCAGTGGCAACTCGGCAGGAGAAAAAACCTTGTCCAACGAAAAACAAAACGAATCCTCTTGACTCCGACCGGCCTTCTCATGGAAGCGATTTCACTCAGAACCCCGACGAATGAGTGAAATCGAGATATTACAACAGTAATGTACTCACGTCGGGAGGACCATTATTTTCGCGCCTGCCTAAGCCGCTTTTCACTAAACTGATCAAAACGCGACTTAGGCAGATGCAACAGACCGACATCTTCTCCAAGCGAATACGGCGACTCGCAGTTGGTACGGGTATAGCGTCTGCGCTTGCATTGTTTCCCATCTTTTTCCTTCTGTATCCGGCTCTCCTGATCGTAGGCGGGATGATTCAACCTCGTTACCCAACGCTAGGAAAGTGGTTCGTGTGGGTCGGTGCGGCGAATCTGTGGGTAGTCGTGATCATGTATGACGCAATGATGTCTCCGCATCCTTGGCGTCAGCCCAAATCTCCCGTATACATGGTGGTGACATTTTGGGCCGCGACCGTGCTGCTGATATGGTGCTCTGCGGAGTTCGTTGTCGATGGCCTAAAAAGAATGCGCGCTCGCCGTTCTTTGCCGCCGGTAGAGCCGCGCCCGGTGAGCCTAGGTGTATGGATTCTTGCCGGGGTTCTTAGTCTTTTCGTAGGTAGAAATGCTGCAGGATGGGTGCTCGAACCAAGTTGGCGCCAGCACTCCGATATTTTCTACTTACTTGGGGTCACGGTGGTGCAGGCAGTACTTGTCGTGTCATTCGACATTTCCCTGTTAAGAAGAGTTGTCAAACTGATGCGTGCCCCGCGTGCGCAGTCGTGAGAGTGGATCCCGGGTCGCCTCGTCGCCTAACTGTTGAAAACAGGCCATTTCACTCAGAACCACAAGACCCATTCGATCACAAGCGCTGCTTGCTGACCTTACAAGGAAGACAATCGCCTGTGGATGACTGAGAACACGTAACTTACGCGCGCAAGAATCCTTGCCTTGGACGCGAGAGATCGTATTATCACCGCGAAATCGACCGTACGCCGGTCTAGTTTTGAATTTCAGAGTCGACGCCGCAGCGCGCGCCGGTTCCGCGTGTATGCTCCCAAGATTGTTACCCGCCATTTGCGATTAATTTGAGCCTACTCCAGCCCCTATTAAGCCCTTTCATTTATAAGCCGTCACACTTGTAAGCCACATTAGGAGGCTTTCTATGGATACCAAGGAGGCCGGGCGCAAGGGCGGACTTAGCCGCTCTGCTCGGAAAATTGCTGCAGTAAGGCAAAACATTGCCATCGCTCGAACCTACATCAACAAACCGAAAGAATTGCCTGCGTCCACCACGCAGAAAACTGAGCCACAAACAGTCGGAAAGTAAATGAAGCCACTTTCTCAGATTCGTGGTCACCGAACGAAGGAAGAACTCGCTCGCATTGCTGCGCGTGAAGCTAGCCAGAAAAAGGCTGCGCTCGGTTACCCCATTCGTCCCCAGGGAATGTCGCTGCAGGCACGCAAGCTATGGGCTGGTTATGCGAAGTATCTTTATGCGCATCGCGTTCTTTCAAATACTGACGCAACTTTGTTGACGCAATTAGTCGCTGCAAAGCAGGTTGGCGACGAAGCGGAATTACTGCGCATCAATCAGGTCTTCAAATCGCGCGATAAATTCCCGGAACCTGATGCCGACGTTGTGCCTGAAACGAAGGACGACGAACCGCTCACCCTGCCTGACTTTACCGCCAGCGTGGCCAGCGAACGGGATACGTTTCCGGACCGCATTGTGCCGGGCTCGACCCTTTGCAACGACGTTGCCGGAGCCTATGCGTGGGACGAGGGCGACGCTGCGGCTGTCGCGCGCCGGTGGGCAGCCGATGTGATCGAAGGAGCAGTCGTCGCCGGGGAGCTCATCCGCCGGGCCGCTCATCGCTTCATCACCGACTTAGAAAACGGACACGCGCGCGGGGTGTTTTTTGATCCCCTGGCGGCCAGGCATATCGTTCAGTTCGCGGAGACCTTCTGTGGCTTGAAACTACTCCCGTGGCAGGTGTTCTGCCTCGTCAACATTTATTCCTTCAAGAAACCATCAGGGGCGCGACGCTTTACTGAGGCGTGGATTTCATGCAGCAAGAAGAACGGGAAGACAAGGCTCGCATCAGTCGTTGCGCTGTGGGGGCTGATCGCCGACCAGGAGAAGTATCCGGACTGCTTCGCGGCAGCCACCAAGAAAGAGCAGAGCCGCCTGGTATGGCGCGATGCGAAACGTTGCGTGCAGGGGTCCTATGAACTCAACCTTCATGTGCAGCGTTGGGCCGGTGCGCTGTCGGTCAAGGACACTGACGGCTCCTTCGTGCCGCTCTCTTCCGACGAAAAATCGATGGACGGCTTGCGCCCGAGCACGATCATCGCTGACGAAATTGCATTTTGGGGCGACCGCGAGCAGTGGGATAAATTAGCGAAAGGCGTTGTCAGCCGGATCCAGCCGCTAGTGTTCGCTGTCACCACGGCGGGCTCAACCAAGAACTGCTTCGCGTTCGGAAAATTCAGTCTTGGCGAGAAAATCCTGCGCGGCATCATGCAGGACGATACGACCTTCGTGGCCATTTTCTCCATCGACAAAGAGGATGACCCGATGAACGAAAAGTGCTGGGTGAAGTCTAACCCCAGTCTCGGCGTGACATTGCTGGTCGAGCATCTGCGGAAAATACGCGACGAGGCAGTAGAGCAACCATCAGGACTCAACGCTTGGTTTCAGTATCACTGCAATATCTGGCCGGACGCGACTCTGCTTTTATTCGGGGTGGTCTTCGGCATCCGGAAATTCTCGCAAAACTTCAGCGTCGCCAAGAAGCCGCAGTCTCGTGCCGCCTCGGCATAGCAATTTGGAGGTTCAACTTTGCCACTACCTTTAATAGCAGCATTGGTCGGAGCCGCCCTCAAGGGCGCTGCGGAAGAGACAGGAAAGCGGGCGGTCGCAAAGCCGAAAAAGAAGATCGTTCGGAAACCGAAGGCGAAGGCCGCGAAAGCAGGCCGATCATGACGGACGCTGAAAGCTACGATCTCATTGCCTATGACATCGACACCCAGAAAGAAGTGTTGCATTGGCGGAATGTGACCCTTAAGTCAGGCGCCTTCTATACTGCTGGAAGCACCATCGTCGACGACAACAAAAGCTGGTTCGTCGTGGGCATCCGCAAAACGAGTACTGCGGGCTTGAAGGAGATCGACGTAAGACGAGCGCGGAAATTCAATCTACGTGACTACGTCAGGAAAACCGCCGATAAGGAGGTTCGGACCGTAGAAGAAATCCGCGATGGGGCAGGTACAGAGCCCTCGTACTCCATTCAACTGGGAAGTGATTTCACCTCTCGTAAGTGGGCAAAAGAAAACGAAATTGAGCGAGTGCTGTGCTCGGAAGTGGGCTGTAAAAGGCCTGCTGATGAACTCCGACAGATGTTGGAACCTGACCGCACGGAAATTCCTTGGCCATTGTGTGAAGAACATGCTAAGGGTTTCGATGCTTTGGCAGAAGCGGCATTAGGCCCAGATCCGAGTTCCGAATAGTCAGGCGGATATGATTGATTTGACAGAACGCGAAAGAGTGCTCGTCTCACAGATCAACTTAGATCATCCTGCCACGGCACACAACGCTGCTTCATGTGCAGCCAACTGCTGATGCTATGGAAGAACTCATGCGTTCGCTGGTGAATCGGAAGGCTATCCCCGAGACACGTTGGAAATTCTTTTCCGATCCGGCATTCTTTATTGGCGGACACGGGCGTTCTCATCTTCAGGTTTTCGAGAAAAGTGGCGCACGGGGCAGCGCAATTTTTCGGCATGGGAATTTCGTGAAGTATCTGCGGTACTTCGTGTACGGACCTAACCTGCCGAAGTCGGTCATTGAAGCTTTCCAGCAAAAGATTGCTGAGTGCGGCCAACTGTTTACATCGGGCGACAGCATCATGATTCGGGATTTCGCTCGACAACTGGCGCGTTCGAACGGTCTGAACCATGAGGATGCAGAGGAATTCTACAAGCTCGCGTTAGAATCCGGGCTGGATGCAAATGATGCTCTTTCAGTTCGTAACATGGTCAAGCAGGTACGGTGAATCGCGCGGCGGGCGGCGAAGAGCCCCAGAACTATGCGCGATGACTTTTCTGAGGATGTGAAACGCTCTATTGCCAATCGGGTCGGCAACATTTGCTCGAACCCAGATTGCCACGCGCTCACAAGCGGGCCGCAGGATGATCCATCTAAGGCACTAAACGTTGGGGTTGCAGCGCACATAACCAGTGCTGCTTTGGGTGGTCCACGATACAACGCAGCACTCACAGGAGAAGAGCGTAGAAGTGCGGAAAATGCAATTTGGCTTTGTCAGAACTGCGCGAAGCTGGTGGACAATGATGTTTCTCAATTTACGGAAAAAATACTTCAAGCGTGGAAGACGGTCAATGAGTACCAGGCCCGTGGCGCGATAGGTAAGAGCAGATCGCCGGTGCCCGAGTCAGAGGCACAGCGAAAAGCCCGAGAAATTCTCAAGTCGAAGGGCCAACGCATTATGCTCGTCCAGATGAATACAGGAAAGGCTGTTCATGTACTTGGTATCAGGGGCTGCAGCGCGGCTGTTCAGCTGTTGGACTGTTCAGAATTCTTTGTAAAGGTTGTCGGAAATGGCTGGTCTCAGTCACGCTCAATTCCTATGACCAACATCGAAATTGGCTTCGACGACAAACAAGGCTGTTTAGAACTTCAAGAGCGCAATTCTTAAAAGCGGAAACATAGCCCAACTTATAGCCCAACCAAGTGGCTTTTTCCGGAACGCATTTAACTGCAAGCGACGGACGGCACGGCATTTATAGATTTTGGAAATTACAGTTAACAGCCGGATGCTCTGCCATTGAGCTACTGAGGAGTGGGAGCGCGCTGAGTGCGCGCTATCTTGTCAACAAAATCATATCAGAGGCTGCAGCGGATTGAAACTCACTCGCTGCTGCTCTCCTCGAGCAGACCGTAGACGGTTTCTCAAAGTACACTCCTTCAGCGACTGTTCTGCTAACCTAGTTTTCGTCGTCTCGTCCACAATTTAGGAGTGGGGTCTTTATGCTCGGAGGTTCACGTTTGTCCATCGCTCTTCTCGCTCTTCTCGCTCTTCTCGTTCTTCTCGTCGGTGTCGCCGCTATGGTTTTCGCGGAAGATTTGCGAGCCGGCGGTTCTAAAGATCCGTCCAGCGCTCCTGTACCATCTCCCGTCGGTCCACCAAAAGCCAAGGTCATTCCGGTCGAAGACATCGTTCAGGGACATAAAATCATCGACCCTTATCGCTATCTAGAAAACCCCAACGATCCCGATACCAAGCTCTACGTTGAGCAGGAACTGAAATATACCCGCTCCATTCTTGACCCGCTTCCGGGGCGAGACAAAATCAATGCGCGTCTTTCGCAGTTGCTCGCGATAGGCACAGTCGGAGCTCCGCAGATGGGCGGGAAGTACTACTTCCACACCCGCCGTGAGGGGGATCAGAATCAGCCCGTCCTTTATGTGCGCGAAGGTCTCAAGGGCGACGATCGCGTGCTGCTTGATGTAAACAAACTCGCAGCCGACGGCACCATCGCACTCGACTGGTGGTACGCGTCTGAAGATGGCAAATACGTTGCCTATGGCACATCGCCCGGCGGTTCCGAGGTCAGCACGCTGCGCATCATCGAGACTGACAGTGGTAAATTGCTGCCCGATTCGATTGAATGGACCCGCGCCGCCAGCCTGGCCTGGAAGCACGATAATTCGGGGTTTTTCTACACCCGTTATCCGGTAAAAGGAACCGTCCCTGAGGGTCAGGAAGCTTACAACCGCCACGTGTTCTACCACGCGCTCGGCACTGACCCGTCAAAAGATCCTCTCATTTTTGGGGAGGGACGCAACCCAGAATGGTGGCCTGATGTCACGCTCTCGGAAGACGATCGCTGGCTGATCATCGACGAGGAGCAGGGTTGGACAAAAACCGAAATGTTTCTGAAGGATCTGACTTCGAATGACCCTCCGCTGAAGATCACTGCCGGCAAGGAGTTTCTCTATGGCGCCGAGTTCTTCGCGGGCAAGCTTTACATCACCACGAATGAAGACGCACCTCATTATCGCGTCTTCGTCGCCGATGCAGCCCACGCCAATCGCGAAAACTGGAAAGAAATCATTCCCCAAAGTGACGCCGTGCTGCAGGACGCGAGCGTGACTGGCGGCAAACTGCTTGCGCAGTATGAACACAACGCAACTTCCGAGCTGAAATTGTTTGCTCTAGACGGGCAAAAGTTGGCCGACGTTCCGCTGCCGGCGATCGGAGATGTTTTCAGCGCATCGGGACGCTATGACCGCAACGAAATCTTTTTCGGATTCCAGTCTTTTACCGTGCCGCCTTCGATCTACCGCGTCGATCTCAACGACGTAAAGAGCGTGCTCTGGGCCAAGGTCGACGCGCCCTCCATCGATCCATCCGCCTATGAGGTGCGTCAGGTCTGGTATAGCTCGAAAGACGGCACAAAAGTTCCCATGTTTATCGTCAGCAAAAAGGGACTGGAGCAGAACGGCAAGAATCCCACTCTGCTCACCGGTTACGGCGGCTTCAACATCTCGCTGACCCCCACTTTTAGTCGCAGCGCGTATCTCTGGATGGAGCACGGTGGCATCTACGCCGTAGCCAATCTGCGTGGCGGATCGGAGTTCGGTGAAGATTGGCATCGCGCCGGAATGCTCGATAAGAAGCAGAACGTTTTCGACGACTTTATCGCCGCCGGAGAATATCTGATCGCTCAGAAATACACCGACAAAGATCACCTTGCGATTCAGGGTGGTTCGAATGGCGGGCTGCTCATGGGTGCGATGATCACGCAGCGTCCGGACCTGTTCCGTGTTGTAATTTGTGCGGTTCCGCTGCTTGACATGCTGCGCTATCAGAATTTCCAGATCGCAAAACTCTGGATTCCTGAATACGGCTCGGCGGATGATCCCAAGCAATTCCAGTGGCTCTACGCTTATTCGCCGTATCATCACGTAAAGCCGGGCGTCGAGTATCCCGCCATCCTGTTTCTGACTGGCGACACTGATACCCGCGTCGATCCCATGCACGCCAAGAAAATGGCTGCGCTCATGCAAGCCGAGGCCGAGAATGGCTCCAGCAGAGAGAGACCGATACTGCTCCGCATCGAAACCAAAGCCGGCCATGGCCAGGGCAAGCCGGTAGCCAAGCAAATCGAAGAGAGCACGGATGTGTATTCGTTCCTCTTCTGGCAGTTGGGAATGAAGCCGTAATTTGCGAAGCAACAATCATCGCACGGTATGCGCGAGGATCGCGTCGACCGTCCGCTTTCTCCTGTGCTGCCCCATGTCCGCTGTGTTTAAATGATTTCGATGCCGGCTGACCCCAAAATTCGTGTGCTGGTTGCAAAGCCCGGTCTCGACGGTCACGATCGCGGCGCCAAAGTCATTGCTCGCGCCCTCCGCGATGCCGGTATGGAGGTCATTTATACCGGCTTGCGCCAGACGCCCGAGATGATCGTCAACGCCTCGCTGCAGGAGGACGTGCAGGTCATCGGCCTCTCGATTCTTTCGGGCGCGCACAACGCCATCGTTCCCCGCGTGATGGATCTGCTCAAGCAAAATAAAATGGACGATGTGCTGGTGCTCGTCGGCGGCATCATCCCCGATCAGGATGTCGAAGGTCTCAAGAAAATCGGAGTAGCCGCCATCTTCCAGCCCGGCACTCCCATGGACGACATCGTGAAATTTATCCGCGAGCACGTGAAACCGCACACTGTGCCAGCGGTTTAACCTGTTCTCGTGCCCTCTATCTCATTCCGAATCGAGTTCGGTCCCGTGCGTATTCTGCGGTTGGACTCGTCCGATAACACCAATCGCCTCACCCGTGCCTGCGTACTAACACTGACCGCCGCAATCGGCGAACTGAAAGAACGATCGGACAAGCCAGTGCGCCCGCTGATCATCACCGGCAATCGCCAATACTTTTCTGTGGGTGCCGACCTCAATGAAATCGCCGTCCTGAATGGCCCCAAAGACCGCGAGTTTTCAGTAATGGGGCAGGTACTGATGAATTCCATCTCCGATTATCCTGCACCCGTCGTCGCCGCAATCGAAGGCCATTGCATGGGCGGGGGGTTCGATCTCGCGCTCGCCTGTCATCGCAGGATCGCCGCTTCTTCCGCTATCTTCGGGCATCGCGGTGCTGCACTTGGGCTCGTAACCGGTTGGGGAGGTACGCAACGCCTGCCCCGCCTGATCGGGAAGGCGCGAGCACTGGAGCTTTTCATCACAGCTGAGAAAATCTCGGCGGCTCGAGCCTTAGAAATTGGAATAGTGGACGCCCTCGCCGATGATCCCGTCGCAGAAGCCGTGCGTCTGCTGCGCGATCCTCTCTGACTAGAAGACAAGCGACCAGTTCAGGAAACCCCACATCCACGCCAGGTTCAGAAATCCGAAGCAGCCGAGATAGAAACCAAATTGCTTCCTGTTCCATCTCCGCGCGGCATATGCTCCCATCGCCACGAACGCTGGATACATCGGCAAAACGTAACGCGGACCGCCCAGCAGCGGCCGGCCGGTGTACATCAACATCTGTGCTGTCAACGCCAGGGCGAAAAGTTTGTCTTCGAGCCGTACCTCTCGACGCAGGCTGAAGCCCGTCGCCAGCGCGACCAATCCAAATTTGATCGCCAACAGCGCGTCCCCGTGGCCCACGATCAACCGCAGAGCTTCCGCCGAACTCGCCCATGGAGGCGCCAGCGTCGCGCCCTGATAAATGCGGTAGGCCGCCACGACCGAGAGTCTTCCCGATTCGTGCAGCCAAGTCCAATAACTAAGCAGACCGATCGGCGAAACCAGCACGCTCGCAGATCGTATGCGTCGACTACGCCATGCGAGAACCATCAGCGGAATCGCGACCAGCACTCCCGAGGGCCGGCTTAATCCCGCAAAAATTCCACACAACGCCGCCAGTCCCCAGCGTTCCTCGCGAGCGAAGATGACGGGCCAGACAATCAAGGCGAGTGTAAGAGATTCGGCGTACCCAGCGAATAATACAAAACTGCTCGGCCACGCCGCCAGCACCAGCAGCGTTTCAATTCGTCCCGCGGCGGCCGATCCTGATTCTGCCAATCGCAGCAATCCCCAGAAAGCAAAAAATGCAGCCGCTGTTGCGACCAGAAGCGCCGCTGCGGTTGCCGGCAGAACCAGGCTCACCACACGGATGGTCGCGGGATAAAGAGGATAAAAGATCACCCCCATGGGCCGGTCATAACCATGCTTCGCTATCTGTAGATACCAGAGCGTGTCGAATCGCTGCCAAATTCCCAGCAGCGCGTAGTGCAGGCCATGTGGAGACGGCAAATTTTCGGTGAGGGCGTTGCTGTGAATCAAAGCCGGATCGGGGCGCACGAAGAGTGAGAACACCGCCGCGATTGCCGAGAACAGGATTCGCAAGACGACCGTCGCTGCCAATGCGATTTGCCAATCCGGCCGGGAAGCGAACCTGCGCAACATTGTCAGATTGTAGCGCCCGCATCACGGCGCTTCCGGTTCTTGATCTTCACGCCCTTAATCAAACCACTACTCCCTCGCCGCACTGGTATAGTAAGTACTTTTGGAAGTAGTTTTCGAGACTTTGCCCTCATGCGCGAACGCAGCGATTCCACGGCTCTTTCCATCAACAACGTACTGTCGACCAAGATTGATCCGAGCTCCCTGCGTTTCGAATCGAATATGCGCGCCCTCGCTGACCTTGTCGCCCAGGTGCGCAACGAGGAAGAAAAAATCCGCGAAGGCGGAGGCCCGAAAGCGATTGAAACCCAGCACGCTAAATCGCGGCTGACTGCCCGCGAGCGCATCAACCTGCTGGCCGATCCCGGGTCCTTTTTCGAACTCGGCTTCTACGCTGCCTACAAAATGTACGAAGAATGGGGTGGTGCTCCCGCAGCCGGCGTCATCACTGGACTCGCCCGCATCCACGCTCGCATGATCATGTTGATCGTGAACGATGCGACGGTGAAGGCCGGCGCATTTTTTCCGATGACCGCCAAGAAGGTGATCCGGGCGCAGAACATCGCGATCGAGAATCGCATTCCAACGATTTACCTGGTCGACTCCGCCGGAGTTTTTCTTCCTCTGCAAGAGGATGTCTTTCCCGATACCGACGATTTTGGACGCGTGTTTCGCAACAACGCAGTCATGTCGGCCATGGGGATTCCGCAAATTGCGGCGATCATGGGCATGTGTGTCGCCGGCGGCGGATATCTCCCGGTGATGTGCGACCACGTCCTCATGACCGACGGCAGCGGGCTCTTTCTCGCCGGGCCTGCGCTCGTGCAGGCTGCCATTGGACAAAAAGTTTCGGCCGAAGAATTAGGTGGAGCTGCAATGCATTCGGCGATCAGCGGCACCGTCGATTTTCGCGAACCCAATGACGAAGCCTGCCTCGGCCGCATCCGCTCGCTCATAGAAAAATGGGGCTATCGCCGGCAGTCGTTGTGGGATCGTAAGAAGCCAGCGGACCCAGCAATGCCGGCGGAAGAAATCTACGGCGCCTACGATGCATCGCCCGCGCGCCCTTACGACATGAAAGAAATTATCGGGCGCATCGTCGATGAGAGCCGCTTCGACGAGTACAAGCCTGAGTATGGCAAAACCCTCCTCTGCGGCTATGCGCGGATAGGAGGCTTTGCCGTGGGTATCGTCGCCAATCAAAAACTCCACGCTCACCAGACCGATCATGAAGGCCACAAGCGCGTCGAGTTTGGGGGCGTCATCTATACCGAATCCGCCGAAAAGGCGGCCCGCTTCATCATGGACTGCAACCAGAATCTCATTCCGCTGGTTTTTCTGCACGACGTGAATGGATTCATGGTAGGCCGCGATGCCGAGTGGACCGGCATCATAAAAGCCGGAGCGAAGATGGTGAATGCCGTGTCGAATTCCGTCGTCCCGAAAATCGCTGTGATCGTCGGTGGTTCATTCGGCGCGGGACACTATGCCATGTGCGGCAAGGCGTATGATCCTCGATTTGTGTTTGCGTGGCCGACGGCAAAATATGCGGTGATGAGCGGGGATGCCGCGGCTGGCACGCTGGTGGAAATCAAAGTCAAGCAACTGGAGCGCAGCGGCAAGAAGTTGAACGACGACGAGAAGAAAGAACTCTTCGATTCGACCAAGAAAACCTACGACGAGCAAACTGACCCGCGCTATGGCGCAGCACGCTTGTGGATCGACAAGATCATCGACCCGATGGAAACGCGGCAAGCGATCACCCAAGCGCTGGAAGCAGCATCTCTGAACCCCGAGGTGGCCGAATTTAAGGTGGGAGTGCTGCAAACTTAGAGCCGGATGCATGAGCGATTCCGTCAAACTCGTCGAGTGTCCCCGTGATGCCTGGCAAGGCCTCAAGGGCCAGATCCCTGCCGATCTCAAGAGAAACTATCTCCAGGCATTGATCTCCGCCGGTTTCAGGCACATTGATGCTGTCAGCTTCGTCTCGCCGAACGCCGTCCCGCAAATGGCAGACTCCGAAGAAGTCTTGAAAGAACTTGATCCGCCCGATGACGTGGAAATCATTGGTATTGTTGTAAATGAAAAGGGCGCGCAGCGAGCCGTCGCGATCCAGGCTGTTCGGACCCTCGGTTTCCCCTATTCCATCTCGCCGACGTTCCTGCAGAACAATCAACGCCAAACCTTGGAAGATGCGATCGAAGAGCTGGAGAAAATCGAGAAGAAAGCCGACGAGGCCGGGCTCGACACCGTCGTGTATATCTCCATGGCTTTTGGCAATCCATACGGCGACGATTGGAACATCGATGAAGTAGTTGCTGCCGTTGGCCTGCTTGAACTGCAGGAGATTCGCGCGATTTCGTTAGCCGACACCGTAGGTATGGCTTCGCCAGAAAAAATTAAGGAAGTCGTCTCTGCCGTGATTGCCGAATATGGTTATCTCGAGGTCGGCGTCCATCTCCACAGCCGTCCCGACCAAGCTGCGGATAAAGTCATCGCGGCCTACGAAGCCGGATGCCGCCGCTTCGATTCGGCGATTGGCGGACTCGGCGGTTGTCCGTTTGCGCAAGACTCCTTGGTCGGGAATATTCCTACGGAAACGGCGATCGAAGCTCTGCGCAGTCGAGGCGCCGAACTGCCGCCGCTCAAGTCGCTCGATGCGTTGTTGCGAGCGACCGCCGAGATCGGGGCAAGATACAGGAGTGCGTCGATTGCGGACTGAGACGCCGCTCAAATCATCATGAACTACAAGACGGTCCAACTCGACCTCGATGCTGGCATCGCGACGATCACCCTCAACCGTCCCGACAAGCGCAACGCCATCAGCTATGAGCTTATTGGCGACCTGCTGCGCGCTCTGGAGGAAGTGAGGAATTCGACCGCTCGAGTGCTAATCCTTACCGGCGCAGGCAAGGCGTTCTGTTCCGGCATGGATCTCGACAATCTGAAATCGCTGATCGGCCGCATGCCCGAGCAGAATCTTGAAGACTCGCGCACCATGGTCAGCCTGTTTCGCACGCTCTACGAATTTCCCAAGCCGACGATCGCCGCGGTCAACGGCGCGGCTATCGCTGGTGGCACAGGGCTCGCCCTGCTCTGTGATTTCACGCTCGCCGTGCCGGAAGCCAAGTTTGGTTATACCGAGGTTCGCATCGGATTCGTGCCTGCCATCGTTTCGACTTTCTTGTTGCGTCAAGTCGGTGAAAAAATCGCACGCGATCTGTTGCTGACCGGTCGTATCTTCGACGCTGCGGAGGCCCTGAAGCTGGGTCTGATCAACGAAATCGTTCCTCCAGAAAAATTGCGCGATCACGCCCGTGAACTTGCCGCGCAACTGGCGGAGAACAGTCCGCTCTCGCTTTTCCATACCAAGCGCCTGCTCACCGATCACGCGCGTGCGGAACTGGATTCGCAGATCGAAGCTGCCATCCGCGAAAATGCCGGCATCCGCGAAAGCGCCGATTTCCGCGAGGGGATTGAGTCATTTCTCGAAAAGCGCAAGCCAAAGTGGACGGGCCGATGAGTCAATCCAAACCCTCGGTGAATGAAACTCGCATCCGTGTCCGTTATGCCGAGACCGACCAGATGGGAGTGGTCTACCATTCCAATCACTTCATATGGTTTGAAGTGGGGCGGGTGGAACTCCTACGCCAGTTTGGCTTCAACTATAAGGATATGGAGCGCGCGGACGACTGTTTCATCGCCGTGGTGGATGCCCGCTGCCGCTACAAGGCTCCCGTACATTATGATGACGAAGTCATCGTGCGCACGTACCTGAAACATGTGCGCGAAAAAATGATTCATTTCGCCTACGAATTGCGGAGCGCGGAAACCGGTACCCTGCTGGCGGAAGGCGAGACCGTACACATCGTGGCGGACTCAAAAATGAAACCTCGCTCTCTTCCGGAGAAATACATGCAAAAATTCCGCGCCGCGCTGGGTTGATCGTGAAGATCGCAAGGACGTGCCGATGCAAGAGTTTCTTTACCGATTGCAACTCGTGCGTGGAGACATGCTGCGCACTGCTCCAACCGAATCGGAGCAGGCCGCAGTCGCCGAGCACTTCGCATATCTCAAGGATCTGACCGCAAAAGGCATAGTCATTTTCGTGGGCCGCACCATGACGACCGACGAGAATACGATGGGACTTGCGGTCTTCCGTGCCGAATCCGAAGATGCCGCACGCCACATCATGAACGCAGACCCGGTTGTGAAAACGAACGTGATGACAGCAACGTTGTATCCGTTCAAGGTGGTCTTGCAGGGAAAGTGAAAGCAAGCAAATTCGAATATAGGACCTGGCTTTGCAAGCTCTGCACATCAACGGAAACGATCTGACTCTTGAGGCGGTGCGTGAAGTCGCCGCCGACAAACGGCCGGTATTGCTCGACGCCGATGCGCGTGAAGCCGTCAATCGCGCGCGAGCCGTTGTCGACACGCTGGTAGCCAACAACAAGATTTCTTATGCAATCACCACCGGCGTCGGCATGCTGAGCGATGTACACATTGTCGGCGATCAGGTTCGCGAATTGCAGGTCAACCTGGTGCGGTCGCACGCCGTCGGCGTGGGCGAACCGCTCTCAGTCCGCGAGACGCGCGCCATGATGCTTCTGCGCGCCAATTCGCTATCCAAAGGCAACTCGGGCGTGCGCGCCATCACGATCGACACCATCTGCGAGATGGTGAATCGCGGCGTGACGCCGATGGTGCCTTCGCAGGGAAGTGTGGGCGCGAGCGGCGATCTGGCTCCCCTGGCCCACCTGGCCCTCGCGTTAATCGGCGAAGGCGAATGTATCGACGAAAAAGGCGCGCGCGTCTCAAGCGCCGAGGCACTGAAACGCGCGCAAATCAAGCCGCTGGTGCTTGAGGCGAAAGAGGCAGTGTCGCTCATCAACGGCACGCAAGCCATGCTGGCCGTCGGAACGCTGATGCTGCTTGCCGCCGAGACGCTGGTCGATACCGCCGACGTCGTCGGCGCAATGGCTTGCGACGCCCTTAAAGGAACCGATATCGCCTTTGACGAGCGTATCCAAAAAGCGCGGCCTCATGCCGGGCAACTCAAGACCGCGGCGAACCTGCGTCTTCTGCTCGAGCAGAGCGAGATCCGCGAATCGCATCGTGACTGCGGCCGCGTGCAGGATGCCTATTCCTTGCGCTGTATTCCGCAGGTGCACGGCGCCGTGCGCGACACATTGGCTCATTGCCGGGCGGTGTTTGAGACCGAAATGAATTCAGCGGTCGATAACCCGCTGGTATTCGTAAAGAATCCGAAAGCCGCGGACGGCGAAGGCGATGTTCTCTCCGGCGGAAACTTTCACGGCGAGCCGCTGGCGTTCGCACTCGATTTTCTTGCGATTGCTCTAAGTGCGCTGGCTGGCATCAGCGAGCGGCGTCTGGAGCGCATGGTGAATCCCGCGCTCAGTGAAGGTCTGCCGCCCTTTCTCGCGCCAGGAGCGGGAATGAACTCGGGCTTCATGATGCCGCAGGTAACTGCGGCGGCGTTGGTGAGCGAAAACAAGGTGTTGGCGCATCCGGCATCGGTTGATTCGATTACCACGTCGGGAAACAAAGAAGACTTCGTTTCCATGGGCATGACCGCGGCGAACAAACTGAAGAAGGTAGTTGACAACACGCGGAACACGATCGCTATCGAAGCCATGGCCGCCGCCCAGGCGCTCGACTTTCTCGCGCCGTTAAAAACCTCCAAGCCTCTACAGCAGGCGCATGCGGCGATTCGCGCGGTATGCGCGACCATGCAGAAAGACCGCGTGATGTACCAGGACTTCGCCCGTATCGCGGAGTTGATCAGCAGCGGCAAGTTAGCGGAACTAGTCCGGTAATGGTCTTCACACGGACTTCGCTGCCGAGCCGTCGAGACCGAGCTCGGGTGCGATGGCGCGCATGGCTTCGATGCAAAAAGCGATATGCTCTTCGAGATCCAGCCCGAGATCGGCTGCGCCGGCAATGATGGCTTCGCGGTGGACGCTGCGGGCGAAGGCTTTGTCCTTCATTTTCTTTCGTACCGAAGGAGCTTCTACTTCGGCGAGCGATTTCCCGGGTTTGACCAGAGCGCAGGCGGTGATGAATCCGGCAAGTTCATCGCAGGCAAACAGCGTCTTCTCCATCGGCGTGATGCGTTCGACGCCACTGTATTCGGCGTGCGACATGATGGCTCGGCGCACTTCTTCTGAATAGCCGCGGTCTTTCAGAATCTCTGAGCCTCTGTAGGGATGCTCCTCCGCAGTCGGGTATTTCTCGTAATCGAAGTCGTGGAGAAGACCAACCACGCCCCACAATTCCTCGTTGGCTCCCGTTTTGCGGGCATAGGCGCGCATGCACGCTTCGACTGCAAGCGCATGTTTTCGCAAACTTTCTGACAGAGTGAACTCAGTTAGTAAACACCACGCAGCCTCGCGCTGATTCATGGTTTCGTCCCTGTTTTCGCGTGATTTGTATTGCCCGGCACCTGATTGCTTCGCAAGCGCTTTGTTTTCTCCAACTTTTATCTTGACTTCCACAGCCCCGATCCAGCAGATTACACGCTAGTTGGCTTTGAGAGTAGCCCCTGCTCTGGCACTCCCAAAACCTGGATGGCAACCACATTAACTCCCGTAGACTCACGGGAAGTCGTACGATGCGACCGCTGTCTCTTGGTGCAATTCCGCACATCTAATAGCCTCTGCCGCCGTTGTCATCTCTCATTAGATGAGGACGAGGCGGAGATCGCCGCCATGACTCCGGCTCCGGAAGTGCTGCCGGTCAACATCAATTCCAACGGGCGCGGGCATTTGAAGCTGGCGCACTCGATCCGCGCGTTACGTCTTCGCAACGGATTGAGTCAGCGGCAGCTGGCGCTACGCATGTCCGTACCGCGGACCTACGTCTCGAAAATCGAAAACGAAAAGGCGACGCCAACATTGTCTTCGCTGGAACGACTTGCGCGGGCACTCGAAGTCACCGTCCCCGATTTGCTCTCCGGTGGAGAGCGTAACCGGCAAGAAGAAGTGCGCGAGTTGATGGAAGATCAGTTCGTCGCTGAAGTGATGCCATATATCTCGCAGCTGAATGGAATGCAGATGTCGAGCATTCTCGCGCAGGTGCGAGACTTGACCGTCCGTCCGCGACGGAGCGCGTAACCGGCGGCAACATCCAATTGCAGAAGCGCATCGTAAGTGTCGCACTTCAGCGACGGAGGTGCGATCGATTACGGCGCATATCAACAGTTTTTCCGGGCGCACACCAACTGGACAGCCGGAGCCTTCGGGCTCCGGCTTTTTCTGATGCGCAACAGGATGCGGTAAATATGTCAAGAGACGTGCACAACCTTGCACAGTTCGAGCGGTTGTAGGCAACTCTTTGCACGTCCGATGGATATTTTCCCGGCGATGCACAGGTTTCCGCTTGACCCAAGGTATTGGACAAGTTAACCTCGCCCCACTCCCTGAAGCTGGGATCACAACGACCCAGCGCGATACCTTTGGTGAACAGGAAACCTCGATGAAAATCTTCCGGATCTGTGCCGCAGTTTTGTTGTTCGTGGTTGCGTCGATGATGGCGTTTGCCGATGGAATCAACGATCCAAAAATTATCATTCACGGCGTCAACGGCGGCAACGTGGCTGAGAACTGCGGACCCAAAGGCTGTCAGGATGTCGGAATGAATTTCTCGTTTCAGATTCCGAAGTCCGGAAAAGGCTTCTTGTTTTTCACCAACACCAGCGGCAAGAACTGGACTTCACTGACGCTGGTTGAAACCGGCGTTCCCGCTGACGACATCACCTGCGCGCAGAGCTTGTTTCTGAGCTGCACGACCAAGACGGAGAAGAACGGATCAGTCGAGATTCTTCTGTCGGGCGTCAAGCAGGGGCTCAATCCCCGGACCGGCATCTTGAACGGCGAGAGCTTCGACATCGGTTTCGCGTGTGTTAACCAAAGCTGCTGGACGAACGGCGGAAGCACAGTGACCGCTCACGCCGGCGCCGCTCCCGAGCCCGGCACCATTGCGTTGATGGTGACAGGACTCACCGCGATCGTTTCGCGACGTAGGAATTGGCTGAGTCGTTTGCGGTCTTAAGGATTCTTTTTCGAGAACTCATTCACCATCTGGGAAAACTGCGGCAGGGCCTGAAGCTTCTGGAGCTCGGGATCGTTCCAGGCCTCTTGTGCGGGATAGCCTTTTTCCAAAGCCAACCGTAGTGCCTTTAATGCATCTTCGGGTTTCCCAATCATCGTCTCTACCTGGGCTTCCGAATACATCAACTGCAAGTCATCAGGGTTGATCGCGCGGGCTTGCCGCGTGTACTGCTGGGCATTCGCCGCATCACCCTTCTTGGCATAGAGAAGTCCGAGATCGCCCATGATGCTCGCCGAATGCGGATTCACCTGGAGTTCCTGAAAAGCCAGCGAAATCGCCTTGGCGTAAGCTGCGGCGGCCTCGTCGGAATGACCTGACCAGCGGTAGGCATCCCCTAGATTGCCTTGAAGCTGTTCATCGTTTGGCGTCATCCCGACGGCTTTTTCGTACATCTTTGTTGCCTGGTCGTATTCTTTCAAAAAGAAGTACGCAGTGCCGATGTTCGAGTAGGTTGGGGCGTCTGGGGTTATGGCGAGGGCCTTCTGATACTGCGGAATGGCCTCGCTCCACTTGCCGTCGCGCAGATACACGGAGCCCACGCCCTCATAGCCCATGGGACTGTCGGGAGTGATTTCGATTACCTTCTCATACTCCGGAAGCGCCTTTGCATTGTCGCCGAAGGCAAAGTAGGCGTTGCCTAGGGCAATGTGATTCGCCGCATTGTACGGATTCGCGGCGACAGCTTTCTGGAAGGCCGCGATCGCCTCGTCACTTTGTCCGGTGTGACTGTAGGCGTCGCCCAGACTCCGGTAGGCCTCATCGGAGTTCGGCGCGAGTTCCAGCGCGCGTTTGAGTTCCGCTACCGCCTGAGTATTCTTCCCGGTCGTCGCGTAGACGCTGCCGAGGGAGAGGTGAACTTCGGGCAGATTGTTAGACAGGCGCTCGGCCTGTTGTGCCGAGAGAGTAGCCTTTTGAGCCCAGGCGCTCTCTTTGGTTTCGCCGTACATACGTATGCTGGAGTCGGCGAGGCCGGTATAGGCAAGAGCGAAGTTGGGATCCTTATCGATGGCCTGCTCGAACAATCCGACAGCCTGTTGATAAGCATCTTGACTATGACCGTTGCGCAGCAGGTTCCGGCCCTGCAGGTAGAGATCGTACGCTTTCACGTTCTCGGTCGGGTGCGCGCCGACGCGAGCCTGCTCTTCGTCAGTCGGCTTCAGTTCAAGAGCGGTAGCTACGGCGCTGTAGATCTGGTCTTCGATGGTGAGCACGTCGCCCGAAGCACCTGAGAATTCCTGGCTCCACAGGAGTTTGCCGCTGGCAGCGTCCACCAGATCAAGGGTGACGCGAAGCCTGTCGGTATTACCCTGCACGCTTCCTTGCAGCACGAGATTGACGCCCAGTTGGCGCGCAAGCTTCGAAAGCGGGAGATCTTTGGTCGCCGCCTTTTCTACTGCATCAGACGATGCCAGATGGACTTCCTTCAATTGGAAGAGCTTGGCAGAGAGGGCATCGGCGATGCCATCGGCTACATAGCCCAGTTCCTTCTGGTCTCCGACCTGTTTCAGCGGCATGATCGCGACATATTTCCCGTGGTTGAGCGAAGGGATGCCTTGCGTGATCACGCTCGAGATTCCTGCGCGATTGAGCAACATCCGTCCGGCAAAGATGGCCAGCACGATCACCAATACGGTTCCCAAGAGCCACATCCAACGCTTGCCGGGAAGCTCGAGATGGAATCTCGACCGGCGCACGATGGGATGCGCGATCATCTTCGAAAGCGATTCGACGCTGATGTTGGGATTCGCTTCCCACGTCGTCAATTGCTGCAACAGTTCAACGGCCGAGTGATAACGGTTGGCCGGCTCGCGCTCGAGGCAGCGGCTGACGATGGCGCTCAGCGATTTGGGAACTGAGGCGTCGATGTCGGAAGCCAACTGCGCTTCCTCGCGTGTGCGCTTCATCAGGCTGGCGATGGCGGTGTCGGCGTGGTACGGCGCTTTTCCGGTAAGCAACTCGAAGAAGATCAAGCCGACGCTGAAGATGTCAGAGCGCTGATCGAGCGTGCTTCCCATGGCTTGCTCGGGCGACATGTATTCGATGGTGCCAACGAGCGCGCCCGTTTGCGTGAGGCCGGATTCGCCGAGTGAACGCGCAAGGCCGAAGTCCATGACGACGACGCGGCCATGCTTGTCACGCATGATGTTTTGCGGCTTCAGGTCGCGATGGATGACGCCCTCGGAATGGGCGGCGTCGAGCGCGCGGCAGACCTGCTCTACCACGGCGATGGCTTCGTTGGGCGCGAGCTTTCCCTGGCGGCGCAGAAGAGTGCGGAGGTCTTCACCGTCGACGTATTCCATGCTGATGAAGCGAATGCCCTCAGCCTCGCCCAAGTCATAAATGCGGACCACGTTCTTGTGCGTGATGTTGCGCGCAAGAATGAGCTCCTGTTTGAAGCGCTGAAGAATCGCGGGATCGGTTGCAAGTTCGGGACGTATGACCTTCAACGCAATCAAGCGGTCGAGTTCACGGTCGCGCGCCTTATAGACGGCGCCCATGCCTCCCTGGCCGAGGACGCCGAGGATCTCGTAGCGTCCGCCGAAAACCACGCCGGGCTGCAGACCTTGAAAGGCCGTGATGCTTCCGGACGAGGGGCTTGAGAGCTGAGCCTCGCGAACATACGGAAGAGCCTGCGTCGCGCCCGGAATCGGGGTTCCGTGCGGCAGGGTTGGCGCGTCGGAGAGCGGCATGTTTGACAACGGCGGAGGCGTCAGAGCCGCAGAGCCAATGGCATCTTCGGGCGAACGCGTGCCAAGTCTCTTCAAGCTGTCGGAATCATTTCCCGTGTGGTCGCGCTCGTCCATTCGGATTGCCTGGTAGGACTGCCCGGATTCGGAGGCCAACGAGGGGGCGCGCCTCTTGACCGCAATAGAAATCTCTCAACAAAGGCTGTGTTCGCCTCAAGGGGGAAAATTGAGAACCCAGCGCTCCGATATGGATCAAAGTATAACCCGGAAACTCTTCCGCTGAAAGCAAAGGGTCCTCCGCAGACATAGTGTTCTTCGAGCTGCGAGCGTTTCGCGAGACGTGAAAATAGGAGCCTCGAAAGACGTACAACTTCGGCGATGTATCTTCGTGCCTGCTCTTGGTGTGAGATGTCCGAAGGGCTGCGGCGTCGAATCATCGAACGCCCCAAGCCAACCGGTCGGTACAAGAATTTCTTGGATTCGACCGAACATGCTTAAATGACTAGTTGGGCGCCAATGTTTGCGCCATCCCCGCGCGCGGCATCCCAATCGGACAATTTGGAACTGCGGATCCTTCGGTCCATTTGGGATGACCGTCCCGCGTGCGGCCGCCGGTCCGACGGAGGATGTTTGGACTTTCAGTTAAACGAAGAGCAGTTGCAACTCAAGAAGAGCGTGCGGGAGTTTGCCGAACGCGAGATCGCTCCGCATGTCATGAAGTGGGACGAGGCGTGCGAGTTTCCGCTGGCGACGATCAAGGAACTGGGCAAGCTCGGGCTGCTCGGCATGATCTTCCCCGCGGAATACGGCGGGGCGGGCATGGGCTACGTCGAGTATGTTACGGCGATTGCGGAACTATCGCGCGTCGACGGCTCGGTGGGAATCATCGTGGCGGCGCACACCTCGCTCTGCTCGAACCATATCTTTCTGGCCGGCAACGAGGCGCAGAAAAAGAAGTATGTGTCGAAGCTGGCCACGGCCGAGTACCTCGGCGCGTGGGGATTGACCGAGCCTTCGGCGGGTTCGGATGCGGGCAGCGCGCGCATGACGGCGTCGCGGGCCAAGGGCGGATGGGTGCTCAACGGCACCAAGACATTCATCACCAATGGCCACTACGCGGACGTGCTGGTGGTGCTGGCAGTGACTGATCGCGCGGCGCATACGCACGGGCTGTCGGCGTTCCTGGTGGAAAAAAGCACCAAGGGTTTCCGCGCCGGGAAAAAAGAGAACAAGCTCGGGCTGCGCGCCAGCGACACCGCGGAGCTGATTTTTGAAGACTGCTTTGTGCCTTCGCAAAACCTGCTGGGCGGCGAAGGCAACGGATTTATTGACGCCATGCGCATCCTAGATGGCGGGCGCATCTCAATTGCCGCGTTGTCGCTGGGCATGGCCGAGGGAGCATACGGCGCGGCGTTGAAGTATGCCAAAGAGCGGCGGCAATTTGGCAAGGCGATCTCGGAGTTTCAGGCGATCCAGTGGAAGCTTGCGGACATGGCGACGGAGATCGAGGCGGCGAAGCTGCTGACGTTGCGCGCGGCGGCGATGAAAGACGCGGGCATGAAAACGACGCTCGAATCGTCTATGGCCAAGCTCTATGCCAGCGAAGTTGCCGTGAAGTGCGCCAATGAAGGCGTGCAGATCCACGGAGGATATGGGTTCATCAAGGACTATCCCGCGGAGAAGTTCTATCGCGACGTGAAGCTGTGCACGATCGGCGAAGGGACCAGCGAGATCCAGCGGCTGGTGATTGCACGGCAGCTGTTGAAGGACTAGTTACTAGTTGATAAACTACCCACCCCCCGCGCGCGGAAATTTTTTTTCTAGCGGTTCTTTGGAATCATTGGGTTAGCGGGGAATTCCCGCCAGGTCTTTGAGTTTAAAGTGGTTATTGGTAAAGTATTGAGAAATAATTGGTTAATTGATACTCCTTGCCTTTCGTGCCGGCCGCGTAAGGTGCCCTTACGAACGAAGTGGCGCTAATTTGGCTAAGAAAGTGGCGCTGATGTCGCTAAGGATTGATATCGACGAATCCTTGCCATATCTAGGAAATTTTCCATTTCCCAGCCTTTTGGAATCATTGGGTTAGGGGAAAATTCCCGCCATGTCTTTGGGTTTAAAGGGGTTATTGGTAAAGTATTGCGAAATAACGGGTTACGGCTTTCTTTGGGAATCAGAACCTAGAATTTTCTTCCTTACATTCCATTATAGCAATTCTGGCTAGGCTACCTGGACACGCGCTGCTCCCTTATTTTTCCAACCAATGCATTGCCTTGCGTTGAAATCGGTCGCGACGGGGGCTTGACAGGGCTTCCTGCTTCGCTACCGCGCGGGCGGTGATCGGCTACTGAATGGCTCGGCCTTTCGGCAGACTAGCGTCGTCAGGAATTCTAATTCTCCTCAAAATTCCTCTTGACATTTTATACTGTGTTACATACAGTGTTTGTCGTACACTGTATGGTAACTGGTAATGGAAATCACGATCTGTTCGAGAACCTTCGGCTGGAACTGCGGCGGGGATGTTTGAGTCTGGCGGTGTTGTCGCAGCTCCGAACGGAGCAGTACGGCTACACGCTGCGCAAGGCACTGGCGGAACATGGTATGGAGATTGATGAAGGAACGTTGTATCCGCTGCTACGTCGCCTGGAGAGCCAGGGATTATTGACCAGCGTATGGCGCGAGGAGGAGAAGCGGAACAAGCGATTCTACCGACTCTCTCCGGAGGGCAAGGTGATGCTGGAACAGTTGGGCGCGGAATGGCGAAGAATCAATTCGTCATTAACCGGAATTCTCTAACGGATATAAGGAGCTGGCTATGGAATTACTCGATCGATACCTGCACGCGATTGAATTCTGGCTGCCGAAGCGGCAGCGGCACGACATTATCGCGGAATTGTCAGAGGATCTGCGGTCACAAATCGAGGAGAAGGAAGCGGAGCTGGGGCGAAAGCTGGAGACGAGCGAACTGGAGGCGATTCTCAAGCGTTGCGGTTCACCGCTGGCGGTGGCGTTGCGGTATCAGCCGCAGCGCTGCTTGATTGGTCCCACGCTGTTTCCGGTGTATCGATTCGTGCTGGCGGTGGTGGTGACGGGGTGCGTGATACCGCGTTCGATGATCTGGCTGGGATTCGTGATTGCCCATCCGGCGCATCGCGGGTACATGCACATGGACAACCTGTGGGCGACGGTTATCTATTCGGTGTTTTTCACCACGCTGGCATTCGCAATCATCGAGAGAAGCGGGGCGAAACTGACGATTCTGGAAAACTGGAATCCGCGGAAACTGCCGGCAGTGCGCGATCGCAACCGCATTCCGATCTTCAATTCGCTGTTTGAAATTGTGGGGGCGGCGCTGCTCAATATATGGCTGATCAGCGTGCTGTGGCCTCGTCCGGTGATGGATTTCGGTGGGGCGCAGTTCATCATCGCTCCAACGTGGAAGATCATTTTCTGGAGCTTGGTGGTTCTGGCTACCGTCAATCTCGGCCTTTCAGTGCAGAATCTTTTCCGGCCCTACTGGACGCGGCTGCGGGGCGCGCTTCGCGTGGTGACCGACACGCTGGGATCGGCGATATTCTGCTGGTTCTTGAAAAGCCAGGTGCTGGTTGGAATGGCCGCTCCGGGAATGACGGCGGCCAAGGGCGAGGCGCTGACCAACTGGATCAACGTGATGATGGCGAACCTTTTCTGGTATGCGGTGGTGGTTTCAGTCCTGATGTTTGCGATCAATCTGTGGAAATACGCGGCGAGATACGGCGCGCCTTCGGGCAATGGACGGCTGGTCCAAGTATAAAGAATGTGGAGCGGGGCCGGCCATTGCGCGGGAGATTGTGCGAGGACGACGGGGAGGGCCGCCAGACGACGCGGATAAAAACCTCTTTCTCGCGCGCGCTCGCATTGCTTTACACTCATTGTTTGAACTCTGGCTCAGAATCTCTGATTGCGCGACTGCGTTCGGGCGATGCACGGGCGCTGGCTCGCGCCATTTCCACGGTCGAGAATCGCGCGGCCGGCTGGTCCGATCTGCTCAAGGAGCTCTTTCCACATACAGGCAAGGCGCGGGTGATCGGGGTGACGGGCGCTCCAGGAGCGGGGAAGAGCACGCTGGTCGATCAGCTGGCCAAACACTATCGTAAGGAAAATAAGACGGTGGGGATTATCGCGGTCGATCCGACGAGTCCATATACGGGCGGGGCGATTCTGGGCGACCGCATACGGATGCAGGATCATTACGGCGACGCGGGGATTTATATACGCAGCATGGCGACGCGCGGGTCGCTGGGCGGGCTGGCGCGCGCGACGGCGGATGCGGTGACGGTGCTCGATGCTTCGGGCCGCGACCTGGTAATGATCGAGACAGTGGGCGTGGGGCAGGATGAAGTCGACATTGTGCGGCTGGCGGATATCACGGTGGTGATTCTTGTTCCGGGGATGGGCGACGATGTGCAGACGATCAAAGCGGGGATCATGGAGATCGCCGACATTTTCGTGATCAACAAAAGCGATCGCGATGGAGCGGAGCGGGTGGAGCGCGAGATTCGCGCGATGCAGTCGCTGGTGGCGCGCCATGATGGCTGGACGCCTCCGATTGTGAAGACGGTGGCCAGCGAAGGAGTGGGAACGGCGGAACTGGCGGAGGCGATTGCGAATTACGAGGCGTATCTGAAGAAAGAAAACCTCGTTTTCAAGAAGAATGTTGAGAACTGGCAGGAGCGGCTGGTAGAGATGCTGCGCGACGCGATGCTGGAAAAAGCGCGCGTCCGGATGGAGAGGGAGGACGGCGGGCTGAAGCGTTATGCCGCGGAGATCGCGGAGCATAGGCGGGATCCGTATTCGCTGGTGGAGGAGATTGTGGGGAACGCGGAGGGCAAGTAAGCTTCTCGGCGCGGGGGCTGCAGTTGCGCTCTTTTCAAAGAATGGGCCGATATCGATGGAACTGAAACGGGAAACGGAATTCAGCATCGATCATCTTGGCATTGCGGTGAAGTCGCTGGCGGCTTCGAAGTCGATCTACGAGAAGCTGGGGCTGACGGTTTCAGCGGAAGAAACGGTGGAGCAGGAAAAAGTTCGTGTGGTGATGATTCCGGTGGGCGGGAGCCGGATTGAGCTACTGGAGGCGACCTCGGAAGATTCGGCGATCGCACGCTTCATCGCCAAGCGCGGCGAAGGGTTGCATCATGTTTGCATGCGGGTTCCTGATCTCGGGGCGACCGTTGCGAAATTGAAAAGCGATGGGGTGCGGCTGGTGTCGAACGAGATCAAGACAGGCGCGGGCGGGCATCGATATGTGTTTGTGCATCCGCAGAGCGCGGGCGGCGTGTTGCTGGAACTGGTGGAGAACGGGCACTGACAGAATTTGATTTCGAAATTTGCAAAATTACAAATGTCTCAGCTTCTGCTCGCCGTCGACACTTCGGGAAAGAACGGGAGTATTACGCTGGCGCAGGCCGCTTCGGGCCGCGGCGAAGTTGAGGTGCTGGAAGTTGCGCCGCTGACGGGTGGCGCGTTTTCGTCGGAACTGGTGCCTCGCATTGCGGCGCTGCTCGAAAGGCACGGGCGCGGCAAGGGCGATCTGGGAGCGCTGGTGGTGGCTTCGGGGCCGGGATCGTTTACGGGATTACGGGTGGGGTTGGCTGCCGTCAAGGCGCTATCGGAGGCGTTGCAAAAGCCGATCGTCTCGGTTTCGCTGCTGGAGGCGGTGGCGTGGGGCGGGGCTTCGGGGGGACGAGTTCTGGCAGCGCTGGATGCGGGGCGCGGCGACTTGTATGTGGGAGATTATGAGCTTGGGGGTGCGGTTCCGCTGATGCATAGCGAACGACTGTTTAGTCGCGAGGAATTTCTGAGGCTCGCCGTGGGAATGATAGTGGTGACACCTGATGCGCGACTGGTAGAGTTGGCGCGGGGCGCGGGAATTCGGTGCACGCAGATCGACAATCCGGACGCGGGCGCGATTGCGCGGCTGGGATGGAAGCATTTGGAGCGCGGAGAGACGGTTCGCGCGGAGGATCTGGAAGCCAATTATATACGGCGTTCTGACGCTGAAATTTTCGCAAAACCCAGTCCATGAAATCACCCAAGCTGGTGGCCATTCGATCGGCGGCGTTGAGCGATGTGGCGGAGATTCTCGCCATTGAGAAGTCGGCGTCGGGGGCTGCGCACTGGACGCGGGAACAATACAAGAAGCTGCTGGCGAGCGGGGTGATTCTGGTAGCGCAGGACGCGGGCAAGATATGCGGATTCATCTGCGCCAACGAAACGGCGGGTGAGTGGGAGATTGAGAATGTTGTGGTGAGCGCCGGCTTTTTGCGGCGAGGGATTGCGAATGAACTGGTGCGTGAGCTGATTCGGCGGACGGAGAGCGAGGCTCCGCTGGCGATTCTGCTGGAAGTGCGGGAGTCGAATGCGGCGGCGCGGCGGCTGTATGAAAAGAATGGGTTCCGGGAAGAGGGACGTCGGACGGGGTATTATCGCGGTCCGGAAGAGGATGCAGTTTTGTATGCGCTGCGGTTTGATCGCTGATTGTTTTGGGCGATGATTGGCAGATGATTTCAGGAGAAATGCAAGCGATTTTTGCACCATATTCTGTGCAACCTTGGTACAGACGGGCTGGGAAAGAGTAGTGGAAAAGTAGCCCGGAAATGCCATTGAACGGCTCTGAGGGCTGTGCTACTTTTTAACCGTGCAGTAACAAATAGCAGGAGGTCTAGCTAGGATGCTGACTCCCAGAGAGCAACTCCTGACCGGTCATGACGAGTTCCAGCGGCTGGTTCAGGAGCATTCGCAATATTCCCAAAGGCTGGAATCCCTCACCCAAAAGCGATACCTCACCGACGACGAAAAACTAGAGGAAGTGCGGCTGAAGAAGCTGAAGCTGCGCCTGAAAGACCAGATGCAAAGTCTGGAGAACGAATTTCATCGGCAGTCTGCCTAGCTGAACTGAAGAGTGGCTCGGCGGTCGCGGTCGCGATCCGCAAGAGGTAAGTTCTGTTTCTGGAGTGGGCGCTACTAAGCGCCTTTTTTTATTGCAGTTATGTTGAACGCTGCAGCCTCGCTCTATAATCAATCTGAATTCCATGGTGCGTGACGGATATTTTTACGGGGTGGGAGGCGTGTTGGCGGCGGCGATTGTCGCTTGGCTGGCGGCTTGGCCTTATGCCGTTCCGATTCTTTTGTTGACTGCGTTTTGCCTGTGGTTTTTTCGCGATCCGGAGCGGGCAATTCCGGCGTCGGCGGGGGCGGTGGTTTCTCCGGGAGACGGCAAAGTGACGGACGTGTTGCTGGTGACGACGAATGGAATCGTACGGAGCCGGATCAGCATTTTTCTCAGCGTGTTCGATGTGCATGTGAATCGCTCGCCGATTGCGGGGGTGATCCGCGAGGTGCGCTACCAACGGGGCAAGTTCGTGAATGCGATGGCGGCGAATTCGGCGGAGGAGAATGAGCAGAATATCGTGACCGTCGAGGGCGAAGGGCGCACAGTCGTCTTCAAGCAGATTGCGGGGCTGATCGCGCGCCGAATCGTTTTTAATTTCAAGGTGGGAGATCAGGTGGCGCGCGGGCAGCGGGTCGGGCTCATCAAGTTCGGGTCGCGCGTGGATGTCTTGTTCGATCGCGATGCCGCGGTTCAGGTAAAGACGGGGGATCGCGTCAAGGGAGGCGCGACGGTGCTGGCATTGTTGCCGGTAATGCCGGCAGAGCAACCCGTTCATGCCGGGGCCGGCAGTGAGCGAGAGGCGCACTAACTTATGGATGAGCAAACGCCGCGTCGTCGCGAATCGGATCGTCCGCGCGGAAAGCTGCGCAAAGGGATGTACATTCTGCCGTCGCTGTTTACGACCGCGAATATTGCGGCTGGGTTTTACGCGATTCTGCAGACCATTCATGGCAGCGGCGGCGAAGCGATCCACCTTGATTATGCCGCGATGGCGATCGGCTTCGCGGTGTTGTTTGATGGCCTGGATGGCCGCATCGCGCGCATGACGCACACCGACAGCGATTTCGGCAGGGAACTGGATTCGCTGGCCGATGTGATCACTTTCGGAGTGGCGCCGGCGCTGCTGGCGTGGATGTGGGGCTTTCATCTGCTGCCGGTAACGATCGCTCCGGATCTGCATCTGAAGATCACGCAACTCGGATCGATCGCCTGCTTCGCTTTTCTGATGGCGGGGGCAAGTCGTCTGGCGCGCTTCAATATTGCGAAGAATCCGCAGCCTTCGAATCCGGGGCGGCCGGGGAAGAAATATTTTGTGGGCATGCCGATTCCGGCGGGCGCGGGCGTGATTGCGGCGGTTGTTCACTACACCGGCGGCGTGGCCGTGACTTCATGGTGGACGGCGATGAGCTGGCTGCTGATGGTGGTGATGGTCGGCTATCTGATGGTCAGCACCTGGCGGTTTTACAGCTTCAAGGACATTGATTTTCGTTCGCGGCGTCCGTCCCGGCTGATTATTCTGATCGCCATTGTGTTCGCGTCGATCTGGTATTTTTCACGGCCGGTGCTTTTCGCGATCGCGATTCTGTATATGGCTTCGGGCGTTCTGTGGCGGCTGCAGTGGATTTTTCGCCGCAAGGCGCCGCCCGCACCTCCGGTATACCGGGAGGCATCTCACACTCCATGACTTCGACGCCGAAGACACCGCTATCGAAATCCGGCGGCTCGCAGGGCGACTTGCGGGGCACAAATCTCTACCGCGTGGCGATTGTGGGTGCGGCATCGCTCAGAGGAAAAGAAGTTGCGGAGATTCTGCGCGAACGGAATTTTCCTGCGATCGACGTGCGCCTGCTGGATGATGACGAGTCGCTGGGCCAACTGGAAGCGGTCGGCGATGAGATGAGTTTTATACAGAGTGTTCGCTCGGAACAGTTTGAGCGGGTCGACTTCGCGTTTTTTGCTTCCGATCCGCGGTCGACTGCCAACAACTGGAAGGTGGCACGCGATCTCGGCAATACGATCGTCGATCTTTCGTACGCGCTGGAGGATGAGCCGGGCGCGTCGGTGCGCTCGCCGTGGGTGGAACGGCAGGCTGGTCAGCCGGTTGCTCCGGAGTTGCAGCCAGGGCCGGTGGTCGTGGCGCATCCGGCGGCGACGGTGCTGGCGATGCTTGCGCTGCGCAGCCAGAAGGCGGCCAAGATAGAACACATGGTTGCGACCGTGTTTGAACCGGCGTCAGAGAGCGGACAGAAAGGGATGGACGAATTGCACGAGCAGACGGTGAATCTGCTCTCGTTTCAGGAGTTGCCGAAAAATGTGTTCGACATCCAGGTAGCGTTCAACATGGTGTCGCGTTACGGACAAAGATCGAATTGGTCGCTGGAACAGATATCGCAACGAATCCGTAAACATTACCGGCAGATCGCGCGGGGTGCGATTGAACCTTCGCTGCAGGTGCTGCAGGCGCCGGTCTTTCACGGTCATGCGTTTTCGGTTTACATGGAGATGGAAAAGCCCGTTGCGATCGCGGATCTTGCGCACGCGCTGGCGGGAGAGCATATCGTCGTGAGCACCAGCGCAGAAGATACTCCGACGAGCGTGAGTGCGGCGGGGCAGGGAGACATACTGGTTTCGGCATCAGGCGACACCGTCCGGAAAAACGGTGTGTGGCTGTGGGCGACCACCGACAATCTGCGCATTGCGGCTTTGACTGCGGTTGAATGCGCCGAGAGCATGACGGCATCGCGTCCGCGAGGTCAGATTCAATGATGGGCCGAGCTCCGCGCAGGTGGAGTTTTGCGATTGCGCTGGTTACGGGTATGGGTTCGATCTTGAGCAGTTGCGGCTACCACACGGAGGGAAGCGCGGTTCAACTGCCGCAAGATGTCCACACGATCGCGATTCCGGGCTTTGTCAGTCACAGCCAGACATTCCGCGTTGAGCAGTTGCTGACGGACGCGGTGGTGCGCGAATTCAATGCGCGAACGCAATTTCATGTGATCCATGAAACCAAGGGCGATGCGGATGCGGTGCTGAAGGCGACGGTGCTGTCGGCGTCGGCGAGTCCGCTGGCTTATGATTCGGTGACCGGGCGCGCGGTGAACGCGCTGGTCACGGTAAGCATCGCAGTGACGCTGACCGACCGGCACGGTAAGGTATTGTTTGAAAATCCCTCCTATCTTTTTCATGATCAGTATGAGATATCGAGTGACCTGCCGAGTTTTTTTCAGGAAGACTCTCCGGCGATAGACCGGCTGTCGCGAGATTTCGCGCACACGCTGGTGGCCAACATTCTGGAGGCTTACTGATGCGGAAAAAACTGCGGGACAAACGATGATGCGCGCTTTCAGCCAGGCCGACCGCTTTTTCTCGGAGCTTGAATCACGCAAGCTGAAGCCGGCGTATGTGCTGGTGGGCGACGAGGCGTTTTTCCGCAAGCGCTGCCGCGACGCCATTCTTGAGCATCTGGTCGCGCCCGATTCGCGGGACTTCGGATTATTTGAGTTTGATCTGGCTGAGATGTCGTTGAATGAAGTCTTGGATCGCGCGCGTACACCGTCGCTGATGGCTCCCTTTCAGGTGTTTTTTGTGCGCGGAGTGAAGACGCTCTTCGGGCGCGGGTCGAACGAGGAAAAAATTGGAGCGATTCAGGCGTATTGCAAGAATCCCAATCCCGATGCGCTGCTGGTGTTTGTTGCCGATCACATCAGCATTCCGGCAGACGCGCGGCGCATGGAGATGACGGACAAGGACCGGTATCAGAAGATCCGCGAAGAGCTGGGGCCGTTTTGCGGAATCGTCGAATTGTCGCGCGTGGAAGAAGGAGAAGCGGTGCGGTGGATTGGCGAGTACTGCACAACGCGCGCGGTAAAGATCGATGCGGATGGCGCGCGCGAGCTGGTGGATGCGCTGGGCGGCGACATGATGATGATATCGAATGAGCTGGAAAAGCTGATTCTGTACGTCGGCGATAAGAAAAAAATCACGCTTGGCGATGTGGAGACGATGGTGCTGGCCGCGAAGCAGCGGTCGTTATATGAGCTGACCGATGCAATTTCATCGAAAGATCGAGTGCGCGCTCTGGCAGTGCTCGACGGCCTGCTTTCGTCGGGCGAAGGCGAGGAGGCCGCGATTGGCCATCTTTACATGCTGGCCAAGACGTTCCGGCAGATGCTGGTGATACTGGAGCGCAACGTGCGCGACCAGCGCATGTTGTGGGCGGCGTTGTGGCAGGGCTTCCGCGTGCCGCCGTTTGCGGCGGACGACGTCATACGGCAGGCGCGGCGCTACAAATCGAAGCGGGAGTTGACGCGGGCGATCCGTCTCGTGGCGAAGGCGGATTTGGCGCTACGATCGAATCCTCCGGGGAAACGGATGGTGCTGGAAAAGCTGGTGCTGGATCTGGCGAGCGAGCCGAAGCTGGAAGCTGCTGGCGGATGGATGCAGGAAGAGCTGCCGGTATAGGGGCGGCTAGAAGGACGGGCGGATAACGGCTGGCGTCGCTTGATCGGATCATCCTGATCGGATCACCTTGATCAGATCATCCCACTTCAGATGAAACCCTTGCGGACTTTCTGAAGGAAATCCTCGGCTTCAGCGCGCGATTTCTCCATCATTTTCGAATTGTTGCCTTGTTCGAATTCCATTTCATGAAGTACAAGGTCCGCAGCCACCTTCGGTGTGTATCCTCTTTTTATGAAGACGCGAGCACGTTCAGCAAAGGAGGCACCGGCGTCGCCTTTGGCTTCCCTTTCTTCCGCAAACAGACTGGTTGCGAGCTCGCAGCTGTGCTCGCGAAACCTCGCGGCGGCGAGGCGGTCATAAGCAGCCTTGGCATCTTCTCCGCTAAGTAGCGTAGGGACGGGGAATTTCCACTGACAATTGGAGCACGCCCAGCCTTTTGCATCGCCCCCGATCCAAATCAAAGACCGCTCCATATCGGCAACAATATTACCGCGTCAGAGATGGTGCCGTAAGGTGCTGGACGACGCTATCGGATTCGGGTAGCCGCACGCCGCGAAAGTCAGGTCTCTATCCCTTGGCCTCGGCCACTGCGCGGCGGAGTTCGTCCACATCTGGGAAATTTGGTTTGATCTTCACCACCCGCTCCAGTTGCTGGCGGGCAAGGGCGGGCTGGCCATTTTTTGCGTAGGCGAGTCCCAGGTGGTAGTTGAAGAGCGGGTTCTCAGGCTCTGTTTTCAGGGCTTCTTTGAACAAGTTGATGGCCGAGGTGTAGACCTGCTTGTGATAGAAAGCCCAACCCAGGGTGTCGGCGGAGTTCGGGTTATCGGGCAATTGACGGCGCGCGGTCTGCGCCATGGCGAAGGCGACGTCGACGTTGCCGCCCTGCTGCAACATGACATAGGCGAGATTGTTCGAGGCGAAAGGATTCTCGGGCTGAATCTCGAGCACTTTCTGGTATTGCTCTTTGGCGTGGTCCCAATCTTGTTTGCTCTCGTAGATACCGCCGGCAAGAAGGTGGAAAGCGATTTCCTTGGGGTTAGATTTGGCGCCGTCAAGATAGGTTTGCAGCGCCTGGTCGCTGGCTCCGCTTTGACTTTGCGCGAGTCCGAGTTTCACGATGGCTTCGGTGTTGTTCTTGTCGAGGGCGGCGGCCTGTTTGAACTCATCTTCCGCCCCGGGAAGATCTTTTTTCTGTTCCATCAAAAGCACGCCCAGCATGACGTGGAATCCGGAATTTTTGGGGTAGTTCGATAACTGGGTCTTGGCGGTAGCGATGGCTTTGTCAGGCTGCTTCTGCATCACGTCGACATTGAGGATGCCGCCCAGCGCCTCGGTTGAATTCGGATCGAGATCGAGCGCCTGCTGATAAGCTTTCTCGGCTTCGGAGTACTGTTTCTGCGCCATGCGCAGGTTACCGAGTTGCACATAAGCTTCGGGATTATTGGGCTGTTTGTCGAGCGAGCGGTGAATGTAATCGTCGGCGGAAGCAAATTGCTTGCGATCGATGTCAGCGACGCCACGCAGCAGGTAGCCGTCAGGAGCGGCGGGCTGGATGGCGATGATCTGGTCGGCTTCTTCGGCGAGTTCCGCAGGATCCCCGCGGTGAATCGCGACGCCGGCAAGCGCGCGGTGAGCTTCCACAAAATCAGGGCGCAGCCGGACGGCCTCGTGCCACTCTTGTTCGGCGCGGGCATTGTTGCCCATTTGGTCGAGCGCCAATCCGAGCTGATAGTGCGCGATGGCGTTATCGGGATCATTCTTCAGCACGGCCTGCAGGGTGTCGACAGCATCGTTTGATTTGCCGCTGCGAATCTCGATTTCGCCTTTGTAAATCTGGGCATCGAGATCGTTCGGCTGGTCCTTAACCACCTCGTCGTTTAGCTTGCGGGCGTCGTCGGTACGGTTTTCGAGGATGAGCAGCTGAATATAGTTTTTCTTGACCACCATGTCTTTGGGATGCTCCTGGTAGAGCGAAGCATATTCAGCGGTGGCTTTGTCGAACTGATTGGTGTTGTAGTAATAATCGCCCAACATGCGGTAGCCGGCGGAATTATTGGGAAAATCCTTTTTCGATTGGCGGAGGAAGTCTTCGGCCTGGCCGGGCTTATTCTCGGCGATATAGAGGCCGGCGAGAGAGAGCCTGGCGTTGGGATCATCGGGTGCGGCTGCGATGGCGCGGCGAAAGGTTTGTTCGGCCTCAGGATAGCGGCCCCGGGTCTGGTAGAAATTTCCGAGCGTAATGAGCGCATTCGTCGATCTGGGATCGAGATCGACGGCTCTCTTGAAATTCGCCTCGGCCGCGTCCCACTGCTGGCTTTGTACCTCGAGGACGCCCAGATTCAGAAACGAGTCGGCGCGCTTGGGGTCGAGTTGCACAGCCTTCTGCATGTCGGCCAACGCGGCGGTGGTGTTGTTTATGGCCGCGTCGTAGCGGGCGCGCGCGATATAAACGTCGGGATTGTTGGGCTGTTTTTGCGCGAGCAGATCGAGATGCTGCTTGGCGTCAGTGAACTGATGAGCGAGGACCAGCAGGTTGGCTAAATCGAGATGGGCAGCATAGTAGTCGGGCCGGATCTGAACGGTGGTGAGAAGTTCCTGGACGGCGGTTCGACCGTCTCCCAACCTCATGGCCGCCTGCGCGAGTTTGTAGTGGGCGTCGGCGTAATGCGAATCCACCTGGATGGCGTTTTCGAACTGAATCTCGGCCTCGCGGTAATGGCCTTTATCGAAATAGCGCTGGCCGCTCGCCAGGTAGCGCCGCTTCTGGTCTTCGGGATTCTTTGAACAACTTGTCAGCAGCACCGCCAGCACGCAGATTGCCGCCACCGCATACTGGATTTTTGACCCTTTTGCAATTGCCATACTCTGGACGCCTCACATCCCACAAACTTTGCCTTATCAGCACCCTATCGCACAAAGGTACTCTTTCGAAAGCAGGCCGGAAAAGTTACTGCCGTTATTATCGCAAACTCGGCCAAATGGGGGCGAAAACCGCCGCTAGGCTTAAGAATACGCCCGTGTACAGGCGCTTTCGTAATCTGCCCCGGCGGGGTCGGGTATGGCATAGTTCATGTGCTATGAGCCACTTCCCCCAAAGCAATGCCAACCGGCGCTCACCCCGAGTCAACCTGAATGGATCTGTCGCGGCCGCGGTTATGGCCGAGGGCGGCCAACGGACGCGGGCAAAACTACAATCCATCTCCATCACGGGCGGGCTGCTGCAACTGCAGCGCGAGCTTTCGACCGGAGATTTTGTCGAAATCGCCTTCCACACGCGATCGGGCGCGATCTGCGGGATGGCGGAAATGCTGCACCCGACGCGCAAGTATCAGAGCGCGTGTTTGCAGCCGTTCCGCTTCATTGCACTCGGCGACGAGGACCATCGGAAGCTGCGCATGGCCCTTGATTCGGCGCTGGATCGCAGCTTTCTGGATCCAGTCTCAGAGCAGTTGCAGACGCCGCCGGGATTCTGAGGATTGTTGGCGGTTGAGCCCGCGACAATCTCTCTACGCCACGAGTCACTCATTGTGAGCTAAAACCGGATATCCACGCGGGAGTAGTCCGTCTTGTGGCTATACTGTCGTCGGGATGACGACCGATACCGTTATATGCTCCCACTCTGAAGAGGAGACGATCGCGTTCGGACGAACGCTTGCGGCCGAGTTTTCGCCTCCGTTGATCGTGCTGCTGCGCGGCGATCTGGGAGCGGGGAAGACGACCCTGGTCAAAGGAATCGCGGAAGGCTTCGAAGCCGCTCACTCCGAAGATGTGACCAGCCCGACGTTCACACTCATCCACGAATATCGCGGACCCGAAACCACGCTGTATCACATCGACCTTTACCGCATCGACACCGAACGCGAGCTGGAGACGCTCGGCCTCGACGACTTGATGACACCAAACAGCATCTTACTGATAGAGTGGGGAGAGAAGTTTCCTCGCTTGCTGCGCGACAGGAACATGGAAATTAGCCTGGAGCACATGGGAGAAACGAAGCGCCGAATCTGTCGGACAATCTGTTGAGTCTCAGGATTTATCGAGACTGGCGTACTTCAGCATTGTGCGGTCTCCCTTTGCCGGGAGTGCTTTGCAAACGGTAAACTGCCAACATCGCCTCCGGCGCATCTCAATCAATTGAATCTGGAGCCATAACTAGTCTTGAAACCAAGGTATTCCGCACTTGTAGGCCTAATGATCGTGTCGATGTTGTCTTCTGTGACTCTTTGCTCAGGTCAAAGCGTCCCGCAGACTCAAACATCGGACCCTGTTCAAACCACCCAACCGCCGGCGACCAGTTCGCCCAACCAGGAAAAACCTGGAGACCCGTCGTCTGCCCCAACTAATTCTCAGGATCAAAAGAGCCCAGTCCCGGAAGATCCAACGAAGAGCGAAGATACAAAAAAGAAGAAAGACGACCGGATGTTTTACGTGATGCCGAACTACTTGACGGTGGAGGGTCAGTCGCAGGTACCGCCGGTCTCGTGGAAAGAGAAGTTCGCCATGGCGGCGAAGGGATCCTTCGACCCATATGAATTTACGGTTGTGGGCATTGTGGCCGGCATCCGGCAGGCCGAAAATTCCTCGCCGGGGTTCGGACAGGGAGCGGAAGGATATGCCAAGCGGTACGGAGCGGCCTTCGCCGATCAGGTGGATGGCAATGTCATGGTGGGCGGCGTTTTCCCCACGATCCTAAAAGTGGATCCACGATATTTTCAATTGGGCAGAGGCTCGTTCCTGCATCGATTTGGATACGCTTTCAGCCGTATTTTCGTTGCTCGAAGAGATTCCGGCACCAGTATGTTCAATGTTCCCGAGTTTGCGGGTAATGCCACGGCCATTGCCATTTCCAATGTGTATTATCCCGCAGCTGATCGCAGTTTTTCGTCAAGTATCTCCGGCTGGGGAACCCAGATGGGCATCGACGCCTTCGGAAATGAACTGAAGGAGTTTTGGCCCGATATTCACGGCTATCTGCAGAAGAGACACGCGCGCCACCTGCAGAAAGCAAGCGACTGAGCAGACTCGTTTCGTCCCGCAGCGAGGCGGCGTGCATCCAACTGCCGGTTTGAACAATCCAACTTTGAACGACCCGTCGGAACCGCGTGGAAAGAAGAGCATAGAGCTTCCCGAAAGAGAAAATACGAATGTGGAGGAAGATTTGAGGACCATTCGATTGTCGTGCATGGTGATAGTGGTGGCGGCTACGTGGGGAACCTGTTCTGTTCGGGCCCAGGAACCAACGAGCACGCAAGAACAATCCCAAGGAGGCGCGGAGTGGGACGATGTTTCGCTGCTCACCCAAGCCCAGCAACCGAGCGCCACACCAGATGGGCAATCCTCCGTCCCAGACGCGCCGACGCCAGCGACTAAGCCCACAAATCCCAGCAGCCCGAGTGACGAGTTTGGAAAACAGCCCAAGAGAATTCTGGGGATCATCCCAAATTTTCGTGCGGTCAGCGCCAACACGCAGCTGCCACCGCTGAGTTTCAAGAATAAATTCTGGCTGGCGACCCAGGACACCTTCGACTACTCCGATGTCATTTTCGTTGGAGGGCTCGCGGGAATTGCGATGGCCAGTAAATCGCAGCCGTCCTTTGGGCAAGGCGCCGAGGGCTACGGCGAATATTACTGGCACCTCTTTGTCGACGGCGCCGTAGAGAACTATATGACCGAGGCGATTGTGCCAGCGGCAACCAGGGAAGACCCGAGATACTACACCCTGGGTAAAGGTGGATTCGTAAAACGGACCGGCTATGCCGTAAGCCGGCTGTTCATCACCAGAACCAACTCGGGAAAGAGCACCTTCAATCTGTCGGAGATCGTGGGGGCCGGAGCGGCCGCAGGCATCGGCAATACCTATTACCCGGCGGAATACAATCCTTGGGTGAAGACTTACCAGCGCTGGGGAACGCAAGTGGGCTTGGACGGCGTATTCAATGTATTAAAAGAGTTCTGGCCGGACATCGATAAGGCGGTATTTCACGGAAAATACTAATTGGAATGATGCCGCTGAGAACTGAAACAAACGTTGCCAAAGCTACTGAACCGGATTTGAAAGTGGGATTGATCTGCGCCGACCGCGACGGCAATCGCGTCCGCATTGATCGCGTCGATCGCGAGACGGGGACGCTGGCCTATCATTTTCTGAACGACGAACTGCGCGTGCAAGAGGGCGTTCAGGAACGTTCGATCGCGCAATTCGTCGCCGAAGGCTGGTATATCGCAGCCGCGGGCAAATCACTGTAGCGGGGCTGGGCCGCTGAGGGAGCCGGAATCGTCTTCGCGGCGGGGAGCCAGTTGCGGCGTTCGATAAACGTCGGAGGCTCGTAGGTTTGTCCCGCGGCCAGGCGCTTGTCTTCGCGGCGTGTGGTCCACAGAAGAATTGGTCCGAGTGAAGCTGCGGTGAGCCGGGCCACGACCGGAAATTCGCTCTCAATTTCGCGGCGCAGTCGATGGATGCGTTCGCTCACGCTGACATTGATCTTCTTGAATTGCTTCTCCATCGCCCAGAGCGCGGCATTGTAAGCGCTGCTCAGCTTCTTCATCTCGCGGGCAAAGCGCTGGCGAACGCGCGGGTCGGGATAGTTCCTGTAGCGACGCCATCCCTGGAGCATGGTCTGACACATGCGATAGAGGCTGGGGCCGTTATTCTCAAAGTCGCGCCAGAAGGCCCAATCGAGGAAGCGCTTGGAATCGTCTCGTGAAATGGCGGCGTGGCGGAAGTTGAATTTGAATTGTCCGTGGACGTCGGCGAAATCGACGTCGGGCAACATGCGGCCTTGTTCTGACATTTCCTTATACAGCGGAGTGCCCGGAACGGGCGTGTAGAGCATGAACTGATGGAAGTCGGTCTGGTAGCTGACCGCGTGCTCGATCTCGTCAACAATGTTGTCGGGCGTGTGATGCTCGAGTCCGACAATGGTTGAGCCCTGAACGCGTATGCCGTGCTCGCGAAGCTCGCGGGTGAGTTCGCGAACGTCTTTGCCTTCGAGCTTGCTGTAGGAGGATCGCGGCGATTCCAAACCCATCCAGACCCAGGAAACGCCCAGCTCGACGAGTTCTTCCATGGTGTATTTGCGGATCGCGTTGGCGGAGGCGAATACGGAAAGCTCCCAGCTTTTACCGTTCGCTTTCATGAGTTCGAGCAGGCGCAGAGCACGGGTGCGGTGGAGGAGGAAGTTTTCGTCCATCACGAAGAACGACTTTACTTCTAGTTCGGCCTCGATGCGGCACATGACTTCGAAGAGTTCGTCGCCAGTTTCGTAGAAGTTGAAGAATTTTCCCTTGCCGCCAAAAAAAGCGGAAGTAGTGCAGAAGTTGCAGCCCATGGGGCAGCCGACCGAAGGAATGATCGTGGCGGCGGTGGCGCCTTTGCGCTCGGGCAGTCGAATGCCCATGATGCGGGTTTCGAGACCGGAGACGATGGCCGGATGTCGGATCGGCGCATGGTCGTCTTCGCCGAGATAGCGGCGCATCCATGAGATGCCTTCGCCGCGGACGATGTGGTCGGCATCGATCATTTTTTCAATGCCGGGGATGGCGGTGACGTGTCCGCCAACGACGATCACGGAGTGGGGCGAGAGTTCGCGCACGATGCGGCACATTTCGCGAACCTTGCCGACGTTGACGATGATGGAAGAGATTCCGACGATGTCGTATTGGTTTGAAGTGAGTTCAAGAGCGAAGGCTTCGCGGGTGGGAAAATCGAGCACGCTGCAGGGCGCCGAAATATTTTCCTGGATCATCATGATTCCCCAGGAACGATGAAACATGCGCAGCGAAAAGCTGCCTTGGGCGCGGGTCACCTGATTGTGATAGAGCTCCATCGGATTGATGGCGCGACTGCCAAATTCGTCGTCTTGCGCATAAGGCCCGAAAACGGAGCTGAGCAAAATGCGCGCATGAGTGCCCTTGGGATGAGTTTCGATCAGGTTTTTCATGGATGATTGATTGCAGAATATTGGGTCGTAGAGCGGGTTCGCCGTGATCGTGGTTACATTACAAAACTATTACGTACGCCAAAAACGATCATCTGCCAACAAAGTTCTCTTCCACGAAATCACAACTTTAATGAACTCTTTATGCGGGTTTTATTCCGACTTTATGCGGAGGGGCGTCGAATAAGGCCAAGTACTCCAATGAACGCTTACCTGGGGGCCAGGGTGGCGATGACGAGGCTGGTTGCGATGGCATGCCTGGCGGCAATCGCGTTCAACGTGCGCGTTTTCGCGGCCGTCTGGAAAGAACGCAAGGCGCTTAAGAAAGAACGCGCGACTCAGCTACGAGGGGAGAGCAAAAAAACGCGGGCGGCGTAGTTAGTGCGGTAAGTAGCCGGACTCCATCGGCAGTTTGCCGTCGACCTTGATGACTCTCACGCGATCGGTGATGGAATGTTCCTCGACAAAGCCGATTGCGCCGGGCGTGGAAGCCACGGCGTCGATCACATCCGCGTCTGAGTCGACTGTGCGGATATCGTCTTTGCGCAAAATGAGCAGGGACTTCACGTCCACTTCGCTCATTTTGCTCAGGTGCTGCAGGGTGGCCATTTCTCCAGGGGAAGAATTGTGCAGAACCAGCACGACATTTCTGCCGTCGGGCCACTTGCGAACTTCGCCTTTGAGAATTTTTGCCAGGTGAGCGGATGAGACGTTCTGCACACATTGTCTTTATTGACAACGACTGCCATGTGGTGAGCGAAACAGGGTGTCAGCGACAACATCACCCACGCGCAGAGGCAGAGAACCCGCTGATACTTCATAGGACACAGGGTACCCCTGAAGCAGGCGGAGAACCGTGTCAAAAATTTGTCAAAACGTGACGGGGGTAACCAGCGTGAGCAATAACTGATCGTTCAAAAGCCCATGATGTTGTAGCCGCAATCGACATAGATGGTTTCGCCGGTGATGCCCGAACTGGCATCGGAGGCGAGAAAAACGCCGGTGTTGCCGACCTCGGAGGGGTCCACGTTGCGCTGCAGAGGAGCGCGCTCGGCGTGCGCCTTCAACATGTCTCCCAGGCCCGAGATGCCGCGGGCGGCGAGGGTTTTGATGGGGCCGGCGGAGATGGCGTTGACGCGGATCTTCCGGCGTCCCAGGTCTTGGGCGAGATAACGCACGGTGCATTCGAGGGCGGCTTTGGCTACGCCCATGACGTTGTAGTGGGGCACAACTTTTTCAGCGCCGTAATAGGTCATGGTGATAACGCTGCCACCGTCTTCCATGAGGGGCGCGGCGGCGCGGCAGACCGCAATCAGGGAATAGACACTGACGTCGTGCGCGACGCGAAAGCCCTCGCGGGTCGTGTTGATGAAATCGCCCTTCAATTCTTCAGCCGGAGCGAAGGCCACGCTGTGCACGAGCGCGTGCAGTTTTCCGTAGCGTGTTTTGAGTTTTTCGAAGAGCTGGGTGATTTCTTCGTCCTCAGAAACGTCGCACATGAAAGCTTCGGCGCCGGGGAGCGAGAGAATCAGGTCTTTCGCTTCCATCTCCATGCGTTCGTTCTGATAAGTGATGGCTAGATTCGCGCCGGCGGCGTGCAGGCCCTGGGCAATGGCCCAGGCGATGGAACGTTTGTTGGCTACTCCGAAGACGACGGCAGTGCGGCCTTTGAGATCATTGAACATGAATGAAATTTCCCTCGGGGAAAAAGAATAACAGTTTATTTGTTTCGCGAGGACACTCTTGTCTGCCGTGCGTATCCTCGGCTACTTGGCGGCTGCGGCGATGGCTTTGGTGGCTTTGATAGGCCAGCAGGCGCTGCCGAAGGCGAAGGCGTAGACGATCGCGATCATGGCAAATCCGGCAGTCAGGCTGATGCGCGAGGCGATCCAGCCTACGGCCAAGCCGAGCGCAACCTGTAGAAACGTGCCGAAGAAATAAAAAGTGTTCTGGACGCGGCCCATGAAATGCGGGGGCACCTGCTCCATCAGACTCGTATTCATGGCGACTCCGCTAACGCCGCGCGCCGATCCCATCAATCCGTAAAGCAGGACGGCGATGGCGAGCCAGGGCGAGAATGGGGAGAGCGCCATGGTGAAAGTCAGGAGCAGCATGGAGAGCGCAATCGACCAGCGTGCTCCGACGCGTCCAATCAGAGCCGGCGCATAAAGCGCGCTCAAGAATGCGCCGACGCCCCAGCCGCCATTCAACCATCCATAGCCGGTTGCGCCCGCGTGGAAGACGCGATCGCTAAGCGGAGCCGTGACCACGACGCCGGTCATCATCGCGCCTAAAAACAAAGCCCAACTTGTGCCCAGGAAGACGACGCTGGGATGATTGCGCAAAAAGACAAGGCCTTCGCGCATCTCGCGCAGAAAGCGGGCGACGGAGGTTTCCGCAGCTTCGAGATCGTGGCGCAGTTCGATTGCGCGCGGAACGACGTGCCGGCCCTGGCGCACGGCGAAATAGCAGGAGAACGAGACGACGTAGGTGCTGACGTCGATCAGGAGTACTCCGCCGAGGCCGATGTGTTCATAGACCAATCCGACGATGGCGCCGGCAATGAGCCATCCACCCTGGATGCCGGCGAGCAGGAAGGTGTTCGAATGAACGAACGCGTCGTCGGGGGTCAGTTCCTGAATGAGGGCCGTGATGGTGGGCCAGAACATCCAGAAGCCGGCGGCGACGAGCGTGTTCATCAGGTAGAGTTCCCAGACCTGCACGCGATGCAGAAAGGCGAGCACGGTTACGGCGAGAATGATGATGGCGCGCAGGGCATCGAGCCACATCACCAGGCGCCGCCGGTCTTCGCGATCGATGATGACGCCGGTGAATGGAAGCATCAGCATGGCGGGAATTGTTTGCAGCGCGGCAAACATGCCCAAGGCCATTTCAGAATGCGTGCGCTGCAAGATCGTCCAGGCAACGGCGGCGGAGTTCATTCCGCTGCCGAGCATGGAGATGACGTTCGCCACAAAGACGAATCGCAGCGAGCGTTTCTGGAGGATGGCACGCATCCTTCGAATCTAACATGTGAATCTGGCACGCGAATCAGGCATGGAGACTCTTCGGAGATCCATTCGGCGCGGTGAGTTTTCAGGCCTTCGTTGACTTGGCGGATGAAGCCACAGTAAGATTCGCCACGGATGATCGGGCAAACTTTTTCCCACTACCGTATCGTCGAAAAGCTTGGTGGCGGCGGCATGGGCGTCGTCTACAAAGCGGAAGATACGCGGCTTCACCGCTTCGTCGCATTGAAATTTTTGCCCGAGGACGTCAGCCGCGATCCGGCGGCGCTCGCCCGATTTCAGCGCGAGGCGCAAGCCGCGTCCGCTCTAAACCACCCCAACATCTGCACCATTCACGACATTGGCGAGCAGGACGGTCAGGCCTTCATCGCCATGGAATTTCTGGAAGGCGTGACGCTGAAGCATCGCATTGCCGGGCGTCCCATCGAAACCGACATATTGCTCGGCTTGGCGATCGAGATTGCCGACGCCCTCGACGCGGCTCACAGCGAAGGCATCGTCCACCGCGACATCAAGCCGGCCAATATTTTCGTGACCAAGCGCGGACACGCGAAGATTCTCGATTTCGGCCTGGCGAAGGTGACCGCGAGCAAAGCGAAAACTGCGCTCGATGCGACAGAGACTGGCACGGTTGAGACGCACCTCACGAGTCCGGGCACGGCGGTGGGCACGGTCTCTTATATGTCGCCTGAGCAGGTACGCGCGAGGGAATTAGATGCGCGCACTGACCTGTTTTCGTTCGGAGCGGTGCTCTATGAGATGGCGACCGGCATGTTGCCATTTCGCGGCGAAAGCTCGGGAGTGATTCAGCGCGAGATTCTCGATTCCGCTCCGGTAGCCGCGGCAAGAATGAATCCCGATCTGCCGGCCGAGCTTGAACGCATCATCAACAAGGCGCTGGAGAAGGATCGCGAACTCCGTTATCAGCACGCCGGCGACATGCGCGCCGATCTAAAGCGCCTGAAGCGCGAGACGGATTCCAGTCGCGCTCCGGCGAGCGGGTCTGACGCCGCGTCCTCAGCCAGCGCAAGCGCGCCCAGTGGACCGCATCCTCCGCCTCCGGCAAGTGGAACGGTAGTTGCTGCCAGCAGCGGAACGTCGCAGCCGTCGGAAGGCAGCAGTTCGGCAGTTGTGGCCGCCGCCAAACAACACAAGATTGGATTGCTCGGAGGAGCGATCGCTGCTTTGGTCGTTCTGGCCGCGGCCGGATTCGGCGTCTACTCGATGCTGCATCGCGCGGCGCCCGCTCCGTTCCAGAATTTCACGATCGCGCAAGCCACCAACTCCAGCAAAGCGGTGGTTACCGCAATCTCCTCCGACGGTAAATATCTGCTCACGGTGATGGACGACAAGGGCCTGAACAGTCTATGGCTGCGCAACATCGCTAGTGCCAGCGACACACAAGTCGTGCCGCCGTCGAACACCATCGCGAGCGTCGCGTTCTCGCCTGACGGAAATTACGTCTACTTCCGCAAGGCCGAAAATGCCATCAACAGCGACTTCAACATTTACCGCGCGCCGGTTTTGGGAGGTACTCCACAGGTCGTTGCACACGATGTGGACAGCGCGGTCACCTTCTCGCCCGACGGCACGCGGATGGCTTATACGCGCGCCAACGATCCGGAGACGGGAAAGTGGCGGTTATTGAGCGCGAAGGTCGATGGCAGCGACGAAAAGATTCTTCAGATCAAGCCGCTGTTGTTTCTTCCGCGCTGGCTCGCCTGGTCTCCGGATGGTAAGACGATCGCCTATAACGACGGCGTGCCAGGTAGATTCGGGGCGCTCAGTCTGTTTGATGTGGAGACGGCGAAGGTAAAAACGCTGACCTTCACCGATCAACTGATCACGGCGTTGCAATGGTCGACCACGGGCGACAGTTTGTTCGTGACCTATCAGCAGAAAGGCCCAGACCTCTTCCGCAGCCAGATCGGTTTCGTCTCGCTCGCTGATGGACAAGTGCATCCCATTTCGCGCGACACGAATAGCTATTCGACTTTGACGCTGTCCGCCAATGGCAAGACGATCGCGACCGTCCAGCAAAAAGCCATCAGCAATCTTTTTATTTTGCCGGGCTCGGGCAGCGCCTCTTCAACCGCGACTCCTCTTTCGATCGACGGTGAGCGCATCGCGTTCTTCAACTGGACGGCCGACGGCCGTCTGCTAACTTCCGATTTGACGCGTCTGGTGCGCACCGATGCCGACGGCAAGAATCCGACCGTTCTGCTCAGCGATCCAGCTGCCGGTAATCTCGCGCTCAGTCGCTGCGGAGCGCAGTACATCGTTTTCCCGTGGGCCTTTCACGGCGGAGCGACCGCCATCGGTATTTGGCGCGTGGATGCGGACGGCTCCCACCCCACGCAATTGACGAACGGAGACGACGATTTCTTTGGCGCCAGTCCGGCATGTTCCCTGGACCACAATTGGGTTTACTTCTTTAGGGACGTGGAACACATCTGGCGCGTTCCGTTAAATGGAACGGGAAATGAATTCGACAAAGCCGAGCCTATTGCCGCCAGCGCCATTCCTCACGCCTTTCAAACGGGCCGGGGAATGGATATTTCCCCCGACGGAAAAACGCTGGCTTACCTGGTTGAGTTCGTAAATCTCAACACTCAAAGCGGCTCCGAGAAGATTGCCTTGCTCGATCTCGCGACTCTCCAGCCGCGCGTGATCGATGTCAACCAGCATGTTGCGGCCGGGCCGAAATTTACGGTGGATGGCAAGGCCGTCGCCTACCCCATCCGCGAAAATGGAGTTGACAACATCTGGGTCGAGCCCATCGATGGCTCTGCCGGCCACCAGATCACCAGGTTCGATGCGGAGCAGGTACTGTCATTTTACTGGTCGCCAGACGGAAAGAATCTGGGTGTTCTGCGCGGCCACACTGACTCCGATGTCGTCCTACTGCAGGAATCCAAGCCTTAGGCGCGACTCGCGCCGGTAATAACCGGCGGCTATCGCAGTCCTTTCACCACGTAGGCTTCCGATAGGGTGCGCACGTAGAGATAGGCGTAGGCGTTTCCGTCGGCTGAAAGATGTGGGGCAGCGACGGTCGCGACTCCGGCGCCGGTTTGATCTCCGAAGGTTTTCCACGGCTCCATTTTGCCGGTCTGTATATTTACGCGAGAGGCCCTCACTGATTTCAGGGCTTGCCCGACGCGGTGAATGGGAGCTACATAGAGGGACTTGCCGTCCGGCGACCAGCCAATGACGCTGTAGCCCGATTCGAGACCGGAGACGGGATGAAAGCCGCCACCATCGAGCGGCCAGATGCCGCGCTTTCCATCCGGCTCGCGCACGGCTGTGCTGCGGCCATCAGGAGAGACGACTGTGCCGAAGACACCTTCAGGGGTGATCGGCTTGGAGTCTCCGGTTGTCAGGTCGATCAGGTAATCGCGCCGGCCGTGACCGGGTTCAATGCCCGATGCCAGCAACCGGTTGCCATCGGGGAGAAACCGAGCTTCTGCATAGCTAACGTCGTCGTGAGTGAGCTTGCGGGCCTCGCCCGCTCCGGTGGGAATGAGGCTCAGTGGTCCGCCCCTGGCCGGTTTTGTGATTGCCCACTTTCTATCGGGCGAGATGGCGACGGCATCGCCTTCGCCGATGCGTTCGGGAGGCGAACCATCGGTATTGCGCACGAAGACGGTATAGTTTGGACCACCGCCTTCGCCCTCCTCGTCGAAGATGATCTCGTGGCCGTCGGCGCTCATGTCGCGCAACTCAGACCAGCCGAACCATCCAAGCTCACGCTCCTCTTTGCCGCCGGGCTCCACGCCGCGGATGCCGAGACGGGTGTGATTGGCGACGGTGAGGACGACACCGTTGCGAATGTCTTGCATCCACATGCCGCCGGGGACGTTGGTCATGGCACGCAGTTTGCCCGAGAAGGTGACGGCGCGCGGGTTCGCGGCGCTGCCGCTGTCGGTGGAGGTAAACCAAATGTCATCGCCGGACGGGGACCAGACAATTCCCTGCAGGGAGGTCCAGCCGGTGGAAAGCTTCTTTTCTTGTCCGCTCCCGTCAGCGCGAATCACCGCGACTGAACCCTCGTCGTCACCGTCCGGGTTTTCATGGTCGGCGAAGGCAACCCACTTCCCGTCGGGAGAAATCTTCGGATGACTGAGCCAGTTAATGCCGTCTAGCAGAACCTTGCCGACGGGATACTCCAGACGCCAATGATTATTTTCGGGCAGGTAACGGATGACCGCCATGTTGTCGCCGTCCGCAGCAAAGTCGGCGTCTCCAACATTGTCGAGCACTTCGCGCGGCGTTCCTCCGCTAAGCGGAACCCGGGCCAGCGTACCGCTGCGCGCATATCCGCCGTGGGTGATGGTGTTGAGGCGAATCGCGAGTTCTCCGCCCTTGGAGATCGAGAGCAGTTCGGCATCTTTGATTCCCAGTTCGCGGGAACCGGGATCGTCAGTGCGCGACAAATAAAGCTGATCGTCGCCACCCTCCCAGGCGGCACTGTAAATGATGCCGCCATCGGGAGTGAAGCGGGCGTTGCCGATGGAGCCGGTACGAAATGTGATCTGCTGGTATTCGGGCTGAGAGGCTTGGCTGGACTTGCCCGTCCACCAACCCAGAAGATAGATGGCGGCGGCGAGCACGATGCCCGTCGCGGTAGCGGCGATCAATTTGCGGCGTGATGGGCTGAAAGCAGCGGAAGCGGCGGCCACTTTGGCGGTGCTGCCGGAAAGTCCGGAAAGATGTTCGAGGTCGAAGGCAATGTCTCGGGCGGCGTGAAAACGCGATTCGGGATTTTTTTCCAGACAATGCTGGACGATGCGCTCGAGCGCCGGAGAAACATTGCGATTGGTCTCGCTCAGCTCCGCGGGATCTTCTTTCAGGATCGAACTCATGGTGTCGGCGGGCGTTTCACCGTGAAAGGCGCGTTTGCCGGAGAGCATCTCGTAGAGAATTGCGCCGAAGCTGAAGATATCGGAGCGCGGATCGAGCGCCAGGCCGCGCACCTGCTCGGGCGACATGTATCCTGCGGTACCCATCACGACGCCCGCTTCGGTGCCCTGCGTCGCGGTAGGCATGGTGGTGTTCGCGGCGGCAGCAGGATCGATCTGAGTGAGCTTGGCGAGTCCGAAGTCGAGAATCTTGACACGGCCATCTTTGGTAATGAAAAGATTGTCGGGCTTCAGATCGCGATGAATGATTCCTTTTTCGTGCGCGGCGGCGAGGCCATGGGCGATCTGCATGGCGTAGTCGAGCGCCTTGCGAACCGGAAGCGCGCCGGTGCGCAGGCGGTCGCGGAGGGTTTCGCCCTCGAGGAGTTCCGAGACTACGTAGGGCGATCCGTCGCTGGCGCCGATATCGAACACGGCGAGAATGTTGGGGTGATTCAAGGCGGCAGTGGCGAGAGCTTCTTGCTCGAAGCGGCGCAAGCGGTCGGCGTCGAGCGAAAGCGCGGAAGGCAGCACCTTGATGGCCACTTCGCGGCGGAGACGGGAGTCGCGCGCGCGATAAACGACACCCATACCTCCCGCGCCTAACAGGGAAACGATTTCGTAAGGCCCGAGTTTCGTCCCAGGGGTGAGGTTCATCCGTGCGCGCGATTATAACGCAGGGAGGGATGGGAAACAGTTCTCAGTTCTGAGTTCTCAGTTGGCCGATGCATTGGGCAGCGATTTGGTCGGAAAAACTGCCACGACTCTTTGGCGCAAACTCTCCTCTAGTTTTCGGTCTCGACCGGCGGAGCCTTGGGAGCGGGCAGCTCCCGGGCTGGCTTGCCAGGCTTGCCTGGTTCCATCGGCGGAACGGGCGGAGCCGGTGGAACAACCGCAACCGCGCCTTTGCGAATTTCGATGGCTCCGTTATCGCAGTTCACCACGACTCGCGGACCGTTGGCGCCGATCGAGCCGCTGGCGCTTGACTGGTTGCCTTGCGTCTCGACTTTGATCTCGTCGAAGTCGCTTTGAATTTCTCCCTCGTGCGTGCGGGCTTCGATCTTGACCGGCGTGCCGGGCGGGATCGTGATCTGCACATCGCCCTTGCGGTTGTCGATCTGCATGTTTCCCGGCTTGTGCAAGCCGACTTCGACTGTGCCGTCCTCGTCTTCCAGGCGCAGATCACCAGACACACCTTCGAGGGAAATATCTTTCGATCGCGTAGCCAGACGGGTTGGCCCGGTCAGCGAATCAGCGCGCAGATCGCTTGAATCGAGATCGAGGCGCCCATCGAGGCGCGCAAATTCAATTTCCGTGCGCGAAGTATGGAAGCTGACTCCTTTACTGATGCGCACCAGACGCAAGCTTTCCTGAAACTCGCCGTTGAGGTGAACCGCGCCGTCGACATCTTCAACCGCGACTTCGTTGGCGCGGCCCTGGATGGTCACGTCGCCTTTGATGTGGGCGAGGTGCGCGGAGCTGTTTTCGAGGCTCAGGGTGACGTTGCCGATGTCGTCGTTGATGTTCACTTCTCCGCCCTGATGGTTAACCTCAACATTGCCCGAGATGCCCGCGATGGTGACGTCGCCGCGGCGCGAGGTGATGGTGAGCGCGGTGTTCGCCGGGACGTAGATATCCATGTCGGTGGTGACACTCTTGTCGCCGGCGCCGTGTGTGTTGGCGTCGAGGGTGACGACCTTATCGGCTACGTTGATCTGTGGCTGGGTCTTCGTGTTGTAGTTGTCGGCATCGGATTCTTTTTCGGCGCGGATTTTCTTGCGCACGGACACTTTCATCGTCCGGGTGTCGGACACATTCACAGTGATGGTCCCGCGGTCGTCATTGACGTGAAGAGCGCTGCTGGCAGGGATTTCCTGGCTGAGGTCGGTGCTGTAGTCGAAGGCCGAACCGCCGAAGATCTCGTCGAGGCCTTCATCGTTGCCAATCTGTATGTGCTCGCCGAGGCCTTTCCAGTTGACGCGCGCGGCCTCGGTGGCGACGAGTCCGGCAATGATCAGAAAGAGCATGAGGAAAACGCCGCCCACGCCGATGCCGCGTGCAGTCTGCCCCTGTCGTTTGGCCTGTTCATACTCGATCAGCTTCAACAGGCCCCACAGGATGAGCAGCGCAGGCCAGAAGCGGGCAAAGAGCGTGCCGATGCCATGCCACTCCAGGATGCCCATAGTTCCCAGAAGGAAAAGAACTCCCACCAGAATCAGGATCACGGCCCCGGCGATGGAGCGGTGAGGCGGGCGCTGCGCTGGAGGCGGCGGTGGAGTCATGACCGGATTAGCCACGGTTCACCTCCCCGGTTGGCGGAGCCGAAGCCGGCGGCTCAGGCGGAGCGGGTGGTGCCGGTGGCGAAGGCGGCGCGGGAGGAATGTATCCCGGCGGATTGTGGCTTGCTGCCAACGACGGAATATGCCCCTCAGTGGATGCGCTGTTCTGCAACAATTTCACGATACCCACCACCAGCAGGATGACCGGCCATGTGCGGTCGAAGTTCAAGGCATTCAGGTTTTGCAGCAGAAACAGGACACCGATGGTGACGCACATCGCCGGGCCCATAAGGCGGCGGGTGCGGCAGCGCGCACACTGGCACCCAGCGCATCCTTTGCCGCCGAGCAGGCCCGAATTGCGCAGGAACATCCATACGCCGACCACGATCAGGATCAGCGGCCAGAAGCGATCGAGGCCATATTCGGTCCAACCCATGGTGTTGAGCAGGAAGAGGACGCCCACCAGGATGAGCACGATTGCGCTCATGGGAACTTTGCTGGTCTCGATTTTGGCGCCGCCCGTGAAAGTTGCCGCCAATCCAAACGGATCGGGTATGGGCTGCGACATCTGAATTGCTTTCGCTGAACGCACCGCATCGATGATCTGGTAGACGTAAAAGAAGGCGACACCCAAGCCACAGATGACGCCCAAAGCCGCGCCATGGCCGTTGCCGCTGGCACTGAGGCCGGCAATCAGCAAAGCGAAGATCGCCAGGTGGGCGAGTCCCTTTGCATATTGGCCGGTATAAACGGCGCCTACGCCAAAGGGAAAGAATCCGGCGAGAATTCCGGCGACGGTCGGGTTCGGACCGGAGGTGGGACCGGGCGCGACTTTCAGGCCTAGCCCCTGGTCCATGAATTGCTGGTACGATGTCCCGGCAGGCGGAGGAACAGCCGCCGAAGCAGGTGCTGCTCCCTGCATTCGTGCTCCCAGGCAATCTTCGCAATAAATGACGCCCCGAACGGGACGCGTGCAATTCGCGCACAGCGGCTTTCCGCAAGTGCGGCAATAGGCCACTGCCGAAGCATCAGCATGATTGGCGCAGTTCATACAAACCTCCGATTCGTGGTACCCGTCACGGCAGGGGGAGCATTTTCCACCCCGTCACGCAAGAACGTGATGGGGGCCCCGGCATCCCGCAGCGCGGCCAAAACCGGCTGGCTGTTTTCCTGGGAATAGTTGCGATCCTGTCTCTGGTCTGGTTGCCCACTGGTATTGTTCTTGCGATTTCCTTTCGGTGTTTCGGGCGCAGTCTCGACGGGAGTGTTGGCCCGCTTGAGCTCACGCACACGCGATTCGATTTCGTACACGAACCGTATGTTGTCGTAATACTGCACGACTTTGATTTGCGCATCATTGTACGCATGACGAAGCGCCATGGGGCGCAAATCGACTTTTGCCAGGTCGGCCGGCTTCACTCCCGCCGCACTCAACGCGAGCGAGAAGGAGAAGAAGATCATGCCAAACGACATCACAAACCGGGGCTGGCGCACAAACGCAGCCACGGGCGTGAAGAAAGCGTCCCAGCGTTCGCGCAAGCGCTCGCTGAACGGTGTCGTACTTCCGCCCGCGGTCGCAGCCACCGGCCGTGTGCTTACGACTCCCGTCGTGGCCGCCAGAATGTTGTGCACCAGATAGGGCGGAGGTTCGATGACCTCCGATGCCAAAACTCGCAGCCAGCGCTGCCCCGCTTCGACCTCGGCAAACAATGGCCCGCAGATCTCGCAGGACTGCCGATGGGCATCGAAGCTTGCTCTGCGAGCGGCATCCAGCCGCCCTTCCAGAGCGTCGCTGACGAGCGCTTCGAACGCCGTGCACTCGATCTCGTGTTTGGTTTCCCCTGGCATCAGATCACCTGTTTATATGTACGTTGTAGGAGGCGTGCAAGTTCCGCGCGTCCGCGGTTAATTCGTGACTTGACGGTTCCTTCTGGAACCCTCAGAGCCGTGGCTATTTCCCGATAGTCCATATCCTGTAAATCCCGCAAAATCACTGCTTCCCGAAGCTCGGGAGACAGCTTCTGCAGCGCCCAATGCACCATTTCACGCGTCTCACGGCTTTGCACGGCGGCATCCGGAGGCTGGCCGTGATCCGCTATTTGTTCGCCCAGCGGCTGCGCATCTTCGCGCTCGGAGGGCGCTGAATCGAGAGAATCGGTGACGCGGTCGCCCTTTGACTTCCGAAAGTGATCGACCAGAAGATTGCGGGTAATGGTGGTGATCCAGGTCATGAACGCGCCCTTGCCCGCATCGTAGCTATTCAAAGTGCGATACATCTTGATGAAGACCTCTTGGGTGAGGTCCTGGGCGCTATCGGAATCTCCAGCAAAGCGATAGCAGACGTTGTAGATGCGGCGGTGATAGCGCTGAACGATTTCTTCCCAGGCTGCGGCATCGCCCGAAACGCAGCGACGGACAAGCAATCCGACAACCTGGGCTTCATCCAAAACCAGACTCCCGCGAACCGCGCTTCAATTCCGAGCTTCAATTGCACGCTTCAATTTCGAGGAACTTTGAATACCTTAATTCATGTGGCGACAAGGCGAGCGCGCTGTCGAACGCGTGCGTGCGCGCGTGGAACGGATTCGTTCAGCCGACCGAATCGTCCAGCCGAGCGAAAGTGGCCGAAGTGCGGGTGGCCCAGGTTGCGTCTCCTCCCGATGGCCCGGGACATCGCTTCCGCTATGCTTTTGCCCTGCATCGATCATTTAACAGCACAGGAGAGATACGTTTCTGTCGGCCGAGAAGTTCCCTTGAATCATGGAGCTAGCGATTGTAGCAGGCGAAGTCGGAAGGGATGAAGGGGGTTAGCGTGGCGGAGAGAATCGCTGAATGGATTTGTGAAGGATTGGTCGGGGCGCGCGGATTTGAACCGCGGACCCCCTGCGCCCAAGGCAGGTGCGCTACCAGGCTGCGCTACGCCCCGACATGACTAGCAGAATTGATTCTAAAGTACTTCCCAACTTCGTGACCACTCCGGATCATGATTTTTATCCACAACCGTGCACTTACCGTGCACTTATGAGCCTACTGCACGGTCACCGTGCATTTTTGAGCACCTGCTTCTGGAGCAGGCATCTCGCTGGCACGGCGGTTGAGCTTCTCCAGAGCCTCGCGCTTCATCTGCAGTTTCATCTGCGAATACTTTTTGAAGACTTGCGCGTCTCCCTGGCGAAGCATTTGAGTCACCCATTCATCGGCTACTCCTCCGGCACTCAGCCGCGTGGCATAAGTGGACCGAAGGTCGTAGATTCGAAAATAGGGAACCTTGGCGCGCCGAAGTGTCTTGTGCCAAACCGTCTTGAACGTGGTCTGGTGCCCGCTCCGATTCAGATCGCTCGGAAACAAGAACGGACTCTCCCCCGCGATGGCCATCTGGCGACGAAAGGCTTCGATGGCCAACGGAGTGAGGGGTACTTCGGCGGTGCCGTTTGGAGTTTTCGAGTCGGGAATCCAGACGACCGCATTCTGAAGGTCAACTTGAGCCTAGATATCGATGTCCTCTTGCGAGCAAAAGCCCGTGAGAGGGAGTCCGTCGATCGCGTCAAGAACCTGCTGTCTGAACCGCCAGCCTTCCAGCCCAGCAAGGCTGATGCATTTCGCTATGAAAAGAACATCGAGGGCAACGTGGTGCAACTTGATCTTCTGGCAGACCTGCCACGAAGGAGGGAAGACGAGTCTGTCCTGAAGATCCAGGGAGCGACATCAAGCCTTCAGGTCTGCTTGGCAGACGGCGCCGAAAATCTGGGCAATCACGTCGAGACGATCCAAATCAATTGCCGGGAGGGAGAGAGTCTCGAAACCTTCGAGATTACTGTTCCTGATGCTGTCGGGTTCTTGATATTGAAGACGACCGTCACCAGGTTTCGCGAAAAAGCAAGGGACCCCTACGACATCTACTTCTACTGCCGCTACTCACAGGATGCGGCCACAACCAGGCAAATGCTCGCGAGTTCGATTCAGGAGCCCGCCGTCGCGCGAACTGTGGAGGCCCTCAAGAAGATGTTCACGCACGAAGACTCAAAGTGGGTGGAGATGGTACTGGATGAAATCCCCGTGATTGGAGACGCTCGCGACCGCGAGGCGCGATTTGTTGTTCGTGCTGTGGGCCGAGCAATTGAGGGCCTGTAGCCAGCGAAGCCTAAAACCGACCGTTCACGGTCAAACGATTCCTGGCGCAAAAGCCAGCGCAAAACGCATACTCTACCGATGCACTAAGTCCGAGGTCTGCCTGGCGAGCTCGCCCTGGACCTTAACTACCGGTCCGTCGATGTAGAGGGGCTCAGAATCATTCCAATTCTTTCCCTTGGAGAACCCGGAAACTCAAGCGAGGATGCCATCAACTCATCAGTCACGGGGATTTCCTGAATTGACGCGTTGATTCCCTTGGAGCGGAGCACCTTCTCGAACAAGTCGGCGATTTCAAGAGCGTGATGCCTACCTTCCAGACGTGGCGCCCGAGAACCTAGTCTCTTTGACTATGCCCGTCCGTACCGAATCGTATCCATGGGACGACCAACTTCACCCCATTTTCCAGATGAATCTCCCGGAGGGCTACCTTCTGCAGGTCCTTCAGGAAGAATTCGGACCCCTAATCGGTGCGAGCCCAGTCGCGCTCCTCTCCGTTAGCGGCCACCCACATGTCTTGGGCACATGTCCACCCAGGTTCAAATCCTGCCACCCGGACCATTTCTTTGTACGTTGGCCGATCTGTGATGAGACGCTAGAGTGGATTAGGACGAGAAGTTCATATGAGATTCTGCTGCCCCATCCCTACTCTAACAACTTCCATCATGCCGACGTGTTCCGTCACCCTCATCACGTGCAAGATGGAACCCTTTACGTCTGTATCCGATTCGAGGACAACCGATCTCGCCCTTGAATTCAGCCCGCAAAGGGTAAGAGTGGGAGGGGAGGAATGGCGCACGCGCGAACCGACCGACCTTATTTTTCCCAAATGGCAGAGCGAGCTCTTCAAGACTATCCTCGAGGAGGAGAATCTTGGGTCCGACAGAGACGGCCGACTGCGTACGGCGTACAGCCTACGGCACACAATATCAGCATGCGGTTGATGGAGCGATCGTGACCACGACATGTTCCGTCAACGCGAGTCTCGATACCTGCTCGTCAGAAGCTTCGCCGACATTGTTGCTGACGCGCTCCCGCAGCATGTCCTCTTCACTTAAAGGCTGGTCCAGGTTGCCTCGGCCCACCAGCATCGCCCCCACCTCACCGATCCCGGATAAGGACCGAACGAGCACATTCTTACCCGTGTTCTTTCCTTCGACCTTGCCCTTGGGTGGCGGCCATCAAGAAACACAAGCAAGAGATGGAAGAACGGGAGCAGCGCTGGGCGGAGGAGCGAAAGCAGGAAGAAGACGAGCGGCGCAAGGCAGAAGAGCACAAACGGAAGGCTGAGTTTGTCAAAGAACTCATCGGCGACTGGGAAGAAGCGGCTCGACTTCGACAATTCACTAAAGCTATCGAGGAACGAACCTCGCAGTCGGATTTCTCAGATGACGAAAAGGGTGATATTCAGCAGGTGGCGGACTGGACTAGGGAGTACGCCGATTCTTTGGATCCGCTTTCTGATCTTTCTGAGGCGATCGATGAATTCGTTCGGCCCGAAAGCACGTACGGGTGGCTGAAGTGAAGTCGTTTAGTGCCCGTTCGCTCGCGTAGCGTGTCGGTTCGGACTCACGCGTGTCCAAGTTTTCCACGTGTCCATTACTAATGGACAACGCTGCAACAGCTAAACGTCTCTTTGATCGCAACCTATGCCAAATACATGGTTCGCTGCTGATTTCCATCTGGGACATGCCAACATCATCCGCTATTGCGGTCGGCCTTTTCCGACCGTCGAAGAAATGGATCAGGCAATTCTTGAACGCCTGAATGCCTCGGTGAAGGCGAATGACATTCTTTATTTTCTGGGGGACTTCTGCATCGGGAACCAAGCCCGGATTCTCGAATACCGTCGCCGGATTCGATGTAAGAAGATCTTCGCCGTGCCTGGAAATCATGACAAACAGGCTCGCAAGCTGAAAGAGGAATTCTCCTGGCTCGACAATCTGGCGGAAGTTTCGATCAATGGCCAACCAATTGTGCTTTGTCACTACGCCTTGCGCGTCTGGAAGCGAAGCAATCGCGGATCATGGCACCTCTACGGGCATTCTCACGGACGCCTACTTGAAGTTCCCCGCTCGCTCTCCATGGATGTGGGAGTCGACACGCACGACTTCCGCCCATGGCACTATGACGAAATCGCCGACATCATGAGGAAAAAAGCAGAGGCTCCGGCGTTGGCCTCAGATCATTAGCAATCCCCGCACGTGCGTCCAGTCATAGGCAAGAATCTCGGATCGCGACGCTACTACTTCTGAGAGTTGGGAGTTTCCGGCGCCGCCAGGAGGCGAAGTCGTCCTTTGATTCCCGCTTCGATCGATGAGGCAATCTGATCGGGAAAGTTCTTTGGCAGCTTTGACACAACAGAGTCAACCGCAGCAATTCCTCCCTCTAGCAACTCGTGGACCACCGATTCAATCACCTCTTTCCCCACCCCGGCTTGATCTGCCGTCTGAAAAAAGTGACGTGGCGCAATCTGCCTGATCTGGTAGTGCGGCTTTGTACCGAATGCCATGGCCAGCCGAAACTGTTTCCACAAAATCTGCTTTGAATCGACGCTAGGCTGAGCTGAGATGACATCGTAGAGTGGTGTCATGCGAAAACGTCCACCTGGAGAGAGGAATATGCTGAAGTTTTTCGCATGTCCGTCGGTAGCTCCCATGAGCCAGAAGGCGATGTTCGCTTTCAGAAATGAGCGCTGATCCGAGAGTGGTTCATCACTGCCCCGCAGCATCTTGAGGATGTCGGTTATGCCTGGACCGCCATCGCTCTCGTATTTCAGGGTCGGCGGCACCGAGAGTGCTTGGCAGGAATCCTCTTGCGGCAGACGCAACAGTCTTTGATCGCCAGTCCACAACCGGTCGAAACGCTCAACAATCAGGACACGTCTATCTCCGAAGGTTTCCATTTCTGCGCTTGCAGCCGATAGACCCAAAGCATTGAGGATCTTGAGGCAGAGATATTCGTTCTCAACACTTGAGGTGAGGTCCACTCCGTTGGGGAGCTTTCCGATCGTAGGCTTGAAGATGTGCGTCGTCGCAGTTGTGCCGCGGGGTTTGCACCATCTGCCGTTCCAACGCAGAAGAGCGGTCTTCTCTTGAGCGCCGGCAATAGATATTCGGAAGCTCTCATCTTCCGTAATTCCGAGGGGCGCGGTTGCTAGATTGTGAAGAATGGCAGCGATTTCGCGTTCACTGACGGGTACGGCATCGATCACGCCTGCAGGAGTGGGTTCGGAATCCTCAGGAAGGAACTGTAGCGCACCCACACAGTCATGACCGATCGCCCTCAACAGGCTATAAGCGTCGGTTCCTTCGGCGTGCGCGCGCGCCGCGATCTGACGCCGGAGAGTATCGTTGTCCGGCAATAAATTCTCGAAAACGGCCAGCACGGGAGCGCCCAGGTATGCCTGTTCGCGTAGAGGCAAGGAGAGCGATGCGGGCAGGGCCGAGTCCCACTCCAGCCATGACCGGTCGTATTGAAAAGAGATTGCCCCCGAAGTCTCGCGTCGAAGTAGCCCGACAAGACGACTGTTGAGAAACACTCTTAGACGGTCATGCGAGGTTCGGCGGGCCATTAGAAGAGTTTCTCAATGTCTTGGGATGAGCCCTTGGTGCGCGGCCGAACCACCAATTCCAGGTCAAGCGCGGCAAGCGCACGCAGCACCGTGTCGAAGCGGGCTGCTGCTGACCTCTCAATGTCCGAAATCGTACGCTGCCGCACGCCGGCTTTTGCGGCTAATTGCTCCTGGGTTAGGCCGAGCTCGCGTCGCCGCTCTCGGATGGAATTCCCGAGCTGCAGAGGAGTTCGTGCAATGGCCTGCATGTTGTTCTCTTTTCTGTCGCGTCAATTGGCTTCTTATGCGCTTTTCCGCCTAAAGACGTCTTAGGCGCTTTTTAGCCTGAGAGCATTTTAGGCGGTTTCCCGCCTATTTGCAAGGTAGGCGGTTTTCCGCCTAAGGCATTCGGGTATCTTTGGTCCAAAGACTAACCGGCCCGACTCTTGCTCGGCTCGCAGCGGGCCGCTCCATCGCAATGCCATTCCAGCCAATGTCCCCGGAAAAGTCAGCATGACGGCAGCCCGAATCTCGTCACCTACGACCTGCGGGAAGGAATCCCGGAGCAAACCTGATTTCGGATGCTGAACTGGCGATCGACGGCGCTGGATTGTGCGTCTGATTTACAACCTCGCCTCGGATGCTTCCCCGTCGACTCAGCCTTCCTCTTCCTCTTCTTCCTTTCCTTCTCGTTCTCCCTCCGATCCAGGCGTCCGCATGGCCAACGGGACGTATCTTTCGACCGGTGCTTTCCACGAGCAGAAGAAATCCATCGGATCTTGGTGCCCACAAACTCGCGGGCCAGCGCAAGGCGCTCCAGCACCTTCCGCCGGCGATCTTCGGGCAAATCTCGGGCATGATTCTCAACTAGTTTGAAAAACTGTTCCACACTCGCGACTCTCGCCGATTCCTGGATCACCTCATCAAGTTCGTCACGGCTTTCTTCGATGGACTGAGCGATGCGGCGGCGGTCCTCCTCTTGTCGACGCTTCTCCTGTTCTGCCTCCCACTCTCGACGCCGGGTCTCGGCCTTCCGCTGTGCCTCTTTCACTTTCTCTACCACAACTTCAATAGAGCTCTCGATTGACTTCACAATTTCCGGGATGTCCTTCGTGAGCGTTCTAGCCTCGGTTTCCTGAAACGACAGCGACCAATCGACACCACCGTACGGCGCGTAGACTACGAACCGGAGACGGCCGCAGGGAATATCCGTCGTCGACGTCCAACTGTAATCGCCGTGCCGGGATGCTGTTTTGGCAGGCTTGTAATCGGACTCGCGGATGTACTTTCCATTTACGTAGCGAAGGACAATCGACTCTGACATTTCGATGATGGCAAGGCCAAACGCGACCGAGCCGGCATAAACCACGGTGGGACGTTCTGGACACCACAGACGCTCGTATTCATACGAGGGGTTCCCGCGTTGCGCTCCGGAGATTTTCTCACGTTCCTCGATGCGGCTACGCCTGAAGTAATCGCCCAGCCTCGAAATGACGACTCGATGTCCAGCGGATTCCAATGCGTTGAACAGATCATTTGCAAAGGCCAGCGCCTTATCGAGTCCAGCCTTTGATGCAGTAACGTCGACCATCAGCCTCTTGTAAGGCCTGAGATGCTGGCCTTCATCCACCTTGTAACCCGTGCCATAGTATCCCTTCGCATCACGAATCAGCCCGTGCACGCCGGTAACGGGGCACGCCAGTCTGCTGCCTCGCGGGCCAGGTGGGCGCGCGACAGTTCGGGGGCGAGATGGCGACTGCAATCCTCCGTCGCGAGACCAATTGAGCTGGTCACTCGGTTGTGCCTCCGGCAATGGAGGCCTCTCGGGCGCTTTCCCGACCGCGAGTTTAGCCCAGTGGCCTCGCTCCGGGCGCGGAACGCGCAGTGCGGAACACACCCGCGTCATGTAGCTTCCTGAGACCTTGAACTGCTCGGCCACTTTGATCATTGGCATCGACCAGACCATCTCGTAAAGCTCTTGTCTCGAAACGAGGTCTGCCCCCATCAGCGCGTTTCTCGAGCACACAAGGTTCTCAGGACGTGATTCCCGCGTAAACTGGCCAGGTGTAGCGCTCCGGATTTGCTATGGGACGCGATCGAGAATGTCACTCTTTCGGCGCTAATCTGGAACGCGAGAATCTGCGAAGAAAGGAGCGACCGAATCCATTCGAAAGTTTTGCATCGTCAACTGCTCTCATCACCAGACAAGTATCGAAACGCAGGGACGCATCCGACAGCGGCATGACAACAAGATGATCTACGCGAAAATCTGGGGCACACGCCTGCGTGAGAATCCCTACGCCAGCACGCTCGAGCACTAACTGAACAGCCTGTTCGTAAGTGAAGGTCTCATGCAGATTCTTCGATGAGATCTTTTCTCGTTTAGCCGTTTCGAGAATCGCATCGTGAATCGTTGGGTGAACTTGCCTGGCATTCAAAATCCAGTCATCGTCTGCCAGATCTCCAAGGACCAGTCCTTTGCGGCAAGCGTATCGGTGAGAATCGGGCAAAACAGCGTATAGCGGTCTTCGCGCAAATGGTACCGCGGTGATGCGGATTTCCTCAGGGGGTGCCGTTACCAGCGCCAGATTCAACTCTCCCACCAAAACACCGCGCACCGAGTCCATCGCAAAGCGGGAGCATAGGCGAATTCTGACATTTGTGCATGAGGGACGCAGCGTAGCCAGGATGCCCGAAACCCAAGCGTGATCGGCATCTGGCGAGTAGCCGATTACAAGCGAGTCGTCGGCCCGACAATCGGCGCGAGCGAGATTAAGAGCACGTTCAGCGTGGAAAATGGCGAGCCGCGCTTCGTCGACGAAAGTGCTACCTGCATCCGTAAGCTCAACGATGCGGCCTTTATCGCGCGCGAACAGACGCACTCCATGCAAGCGCTCAATCTGCTGGAGTTGCTTGCTGAGGCTGGGCTGGGCGATGCGTAGCCGATGAGATGCCCGAGTAAAGTGCATCTCCTCAGCCAGAACAACCACGGAATACAAATGACGAAGCTCCAGATCCAGGCGCATGGATCTTTCACGCCGGGGCCGCCGCCTCCTTGCGTGCGACGCGAGTGGCCCACGAACGATCGAATACCACTAACTCTAGTACGCACGGGAATAGCGATTCGTATCAATCCGGACGGTTTTCCTGTTGCATGTGCCCTCGACTGGGAAAAAACGACCGTGCACAAACCGTGCCAATATGAGCGGGATTCAAACCATTTGGGTTAACTTTGAACGAAAAGCAGATTCCCCAAATTGTTGGAAACAATAGAAATCAAAAAAAAGAATGGAACGGTTGGAGTAAATCATTCTGCGCCCAAGGCAGGTGCGCTACCAGGCTGCGCTACGCCCCGACTGTCAACCGATTATAAATGACTCGACCGTAATGCCGGCTTCCGCGCGATTGCTGACCACGCGTCGTCGTTGCTTAGGTCAGTAGATTCAGGAACTGCGTGGGCTGACTTTCGAATCCTGGAAACACTGTCTGCAAATCCTTATTTCCCAGATAGCGTTCTACGACTTCGCTGAGCACCAGCCTGAAATCGGTGGTCAGCGCCAGATCGCGGCCTTCGTGCAGCTGCGACCCGTCGAGGCCCGGCCAGCGTCCGTAAACCTTGCCGCCTTTCACCGGACCGCCGAGCACGAACATCACGTTGGCGTGGCCGTGATCGGTGCCGCGATTGCCGTTTTCGCGGGCGGTGCGGCCGAATTCGGACATGGTGACTACCACGGTGTCTTCTCCCAGATCGCCGAGGTCGTTCCAGAAAGCGGCTATCGATTGCGAGAAGTCGCCGAGCACATTGGCGATCTGGCCCTGGGTGTTGCCTTCGTTGACGTGGTGGTCCCAGCCGCCGATGTCGGCGAAGGCCACTTGCACTCCGAGGTTCGCTTTGATGAGTTGCGCCAGTTGCTTCAGGCTGTCGCCGAAATGTCCCCTGGGATAGTTGGCGTTGGCCGCGGGCTTGTAGTGCGCGGGGTCAGCGGCCTTCAGCGTCTTCACCGCGTCGAAGGTTTCTTCGCCGGTGCCATGGAGCACGCTGTCGACGGAGTGATCGTACATGGCTTCAAACGTATTCGAGATGGGCGTGGCGTTGGGATTTCTTCCTCCGACGGAAAAGTCGTTGAGATTGTTGACCGCGATGGCCGGCTCCTTACCGGACAGAATGCGCGGCAGCGACGGGCCGAGCGCGATGGCGCGAAACGCCGACTGGTCAGGCGGAAGATCGCGCAGGGTGCGGTTCAGCCAGCCATCGTCGGTGACTTTGATGCCGGGCGTGCCCGACTCCATGAAGTCCTGCGCATCGAAGTGCGAGCGCGTCGGATCGGGCGATCCGGCCGCATGCACGATCGCGAGATGCTTCTGCTGCCAGAGCGGCTGGAAAGATGCCATCGCCGGATGCAGTCCGAAAAAGCCGTCGAGATCGAGCACGGATTTCTGCGGGATATTGATGGTCGGCCGCATGGCATAGTAACTCGGTTCGGCGTGAGGGATCACGATGTTGAGGCCGTCGGCCGCTCCGCGCTGAAAGATTACGACCAGGCGCTTGTTGCGAAGTCCGGGATCGGCGGCGCCAAGAGCGGCGCGCGTAAGGAAACTCGGGAGCGCGGTTGTGCCGACGACTGCCAGCGCGCCATTGCGAAGAAAAACTCGACGAGTGATCGGCATTTTGACCTCCAGCTGGTTACTATCTCCTCTGAAACTCGGGCGAGCCGAGAATTAGTCCGGCAATCACCGCCGCGTTGGGCGGGCGTTTTGGATCATCCAGCCGCCGCTGGCTGATTTTTGGATCTTCGAGTTCACGGCTGATCGTGTCATGCGTTTGCGGGGACACATCTCCAGCGAGCAGGGAATTTTCAAGGTTTGCCAGGACGACGGTCGCGTCGGAGGGCAATGCGCCGGAAGTGCCTTCGGCGAGGCTTGCAGGATCGACCTGCACTCCACGAATTCTTCCCGCAGCCAGGCGCAGTGCGAAGTTCATGCGCGCCAGCAGGGCCGAAGAGTTGACCCAAACGTCGGCTTTCATGGAGTAGCCGGTCGGCGGCATCATGCCGTAGGGCATCATGCCCATGCTGTTGAGCGTGGCGACCAATGGGCGCGCGTCATCAACGTCGGCGCCGCTGGCGCGAACCGCCGATACGACGAACTCGAGCGGCGTTTTTACTTTCGCGCGATAAGCGTCCGCCGACCAGAATTCAGGCGACTTGAACATGGTGCGCAGCACCTCGCGAATGTCGCCGTCTTTCTTAAGAAAAGTTTTCGCCATGCGGTCGACCAGTGCCGGCGGAGGATTGTCGGAGACAAAACGCATGGCCAGCTTCTGCGAGATGAAATGCGCGGTGTGAGGATTGTGCGCCAGCAGGTGCAAGACTTCCAGGCCTTCGTTCTCGCCGTTCTCTTTGATGAGATGTCCGAGGACGATCTTGTCGCCGGGTTCGTGCATGCGCGGCTCGAAGCGGAAGCCGCCGCCCTTTCTCGGTTGTTCGATGGTCCAGCCGGTGAAGACCTTGGCGACTTCGGTGACGTCTTTCTGGGTGTAGCCACCATTGACGCTGAGCGTGTGCAGCTCCATTAATTCCCGGCCGTAATTTTCATTGAGGCCACTCGCCGCTTTGCGTTTGCCACGCTTTTGCGGGCCAGGGGTATATCCGCGGCGATTATTCGGATGCGCCGGGATGCCGAGAGCAACGTCGGAATCTGGCCCAACACTTAGCCAGTTGTCGAGATAGAACAACATTGCCGGACTCTGGGCCGTGGCCACGAGCAGGTCATCAAATTTTCCGAGCGCGTGCGGACGAATCGCGTCGCGCTCGTAGCTGGTGAGCAGATAGCGGTCGGCGCCCTTGTTGATGAATACGTTGAAGTGATTCAGCCAGAAATCGGTCATCACTTCGTCGAGTTGCCGCTCGCTGTAGATGGCACGCAGCAGCTTGGCCTGCATCAGCTCGTCGACAACTACTTGCTCGGGATTCTTGAGCGCCATGATGGTTTCTTTGTCGCGCGCGTTCATTCCTTCGAGAAGCGCGTCTGCCCTGGCGCCACGCGTGGTGGTGGCGAGCGCCTGCCGTTGTTCAGGTGTCATCTGCAGAATTTCTTTCATGCGCTCATCGGGAGGAAGGTCGAGAAGCTCTTGCGTTCGCAAAATCGCCTGGCGGTGCTCTTCGCGGCGCTCGGTTTCGGCGGCGTCGGACATTTGATCGCTGCCAGTGGAAGCGGGACATGCTCCCTTGCAGGCGGTTTCTTCTTTCTTCGCAACCTCTTTTTCTTCTTTGCGGTTCTGTTTGTCTTCGTAGCGTTCGAGCTGAGTTTCGTAAACCGCCCGCATCGTGGGATCGGCAGGCAGCGAAGCTTTCCCGTCTGCAATCTGCTTGATCAACTGGTTGGAGGGAAAATTTTCGACAATCTCTTGCGTGTCCATGCCCAGCGTGCGAAAGCCAGCGAGTCTTGCATCGAGAGCGGAGTCATCAATTTTTTCGGGATGAAGCTGCAGGTCGATCCACTTGTCGACGCCCATCGCGGTGACGCGTTCCACATCGCCGGGCCGCGGACCATACGCGAGGCGGTTGAGCACGTAGACGGCTCGTTTGGATTCGTCCATGCCCGCGCGCGCAAACTTGTCTTTGCGGCCGAGAGCCAGCTGAGTGGTAAGGCCGGCCAACAGCAGTACGGCAGCCCCTACCAGCAAATGGCGCTTGGACAAAGGCATTTCCATCCCCACTAGCCTCATTAAAAATTAAACCCCTGCGGCAGGAAAAGTTGCTGGCGAACGCGGTAGGAAGGGGAGCGGCCTAGCCCTTGAGTTGCGCCACGTAGGCTTTTCCGCTCTGTGATTTGCGGGCGGTGCTCTCAACGAACTTCAGGAACTCGCGCAGGTGTTCTTTTTCCGACAGCTCCGCCTCCGAGAATTTCACGCGCACTCCAAAAGAGGGCGCGCTGCGCGTGGCGACTCCGCTGATGATGACCCCTTTCACCCAGATCTTGCCGCTGGCGACCCACAGCCCGATTTCCAATGCTTTGCCCGCCGGTACGGCGCTGGCCGTTTCAACCAGGCAGCCTCCTCGGCTCACATTCGCCAGATTGCCCCAGACCGCCTCTTTTACGCCTTCCACATGGATTTCCACGGCGACGTAGCACTTGATGCGCTGAAAACGGCGGCGATCGGGCGCGGGTTGAGCAAACACATCCGGTTCGAACGGAGGCGTTTGATCGACGGGTTCAGGATGGTGAAGTTCGATTGGCACCGCTGGCGTGGAGGCGGCGGGCAGATTTTCCCGCGCTTCTCGCGCCTTTATGGCGGCATCTTTAATTTCGCGCATAGCCCGCAGCAGCGCTGTTTCGCGCTGTTCGGTGGGCACTTCGCGATAGGTTTGGAGCAGTTTCCCGAGATGACTGACCAGATCGGGATCTGTGAGCAGACGAGTCCAGTCCGATCCCTTAGGCGGCAGTTTAGTGGCTTGGCTCATACGTGCGGCTTCCCGCGCCAATTTTCGGTCGCCGGGAAGCTTCAACTCGCATCTTAGATTGGACTTTGGTTAGAGGTTACACAAGATGACCAAGGTCACCTTCGTCGATAGAATTGCCGGGAAGAATTGCTGAGACGCCAAAGGACAAGCGGCTTGCGCTTCAGATACCCGTGCCTTCAACAATTTGCATCGGCCCTTTGCCTCCCCGAATCCAAGAGACTCATCGGTCTTGATTTGCAATACTTGTGATGACGATCGCGGTGATGGTCGCGGTTTCGTGAGACCTTGTGGCGGCCCGTTTGGCCCGATGCCACGCTTGCAAACATTTCGTAAGCAATGGGTTGCGCGGGGTAAACGGATTGGTTAGAATCTAACTAACTGGTTAATTACAATGAAGAGGCCCGTGCTTTTTCGAATCGTTTCGTCGATCGTGCTGATTGCCGTATTCGCTACCGGGCTTTGCGCCCAAACTTCGGTGGCTGGCTCCGTTTCTACGCCGGCAGGGCCGATGCAGGTGCAAACCTCCGCCCAGAACCCGGTGTTTGGCAGCGTACCCGAAGCCAATCCCACGCCGGGCGTGCTGCGACTCACCTTCAAAGACGCCATCGACCGCGCCTTGCGGCAAAACCTGGCCGGTCTTTTGTCGGAGTACAACACCATCGAAGCGCGAGGAGAGAAATGGCAGCAACTAAGCGATCTGCTTCCCAAGGTCAACGCCGACGTCCAGGAAGTTGCTGAAAAAGAGAGTCTGGAGGCGTTGGGTCTGCGCAGCGGCGGTCCCTTTGGAAATGTGCCTGCGGTGATCGGACCGTTTTCTTACTTTGATGTGCGCGCCTCGGCGACGCAACGCCTCTTCGACTGGAAGGCGATTCAGAAATATCGTTCGTCCGTGGTGGGTGAAAGAGTCGCGGGCTTCAACCTCAAAGATGCGCGCGATCTGGTCGTGCTAGCGACCGGCAACGCCTATCTGGTCGCGATCGCCGGAATCGCGCGCGTGGAAACGGCGCAAGCGCAGGTTGATACAGCGAAGGCGCTCTACGACAAGGCGGTTATCCAACAGCAGGCGGGTGTGGCGCCGGCGATCGATACGCTGCGAGCGCAGGTCGAATATCAGACGCGCCAGCAGCAGTTGATTACCGCGAACAACGATTTAGCCAAAGAAAAGATTTCACTGGCGCGTGTGATCGGTCTGGCGCCCCGCCAGCAGTTCGAACTGGCTGAGAAGATTCCTTACGTGCCTTTTCCCATCCCTGATCTGGAGACGGCCGTACAGCGCGCGTATACTTTTCGCTCCGATTACAAAGCCGCGCACGATCGTCTGGTCGCGGCTCAACTGGAACGCAGCGCGGCGACGGCCGGGTATTATCCGACGATCGATGTCGCCGCGAATTTCGGCGAGATTGGCGCTGTTCCAGGCGACGTGCTGCCGACGTACTTCGTCGCGGGCACATTGAATATTCCGGTCTTCCAGGGCGGAAAAGTTCACAGCGATGTGTTGAAAGCCGATGCCACTTTGCGGCAGGCGCAGGCGCAACTGGCGGACGTGCGCGCACAGATCGATCAGGATGTGCAGAACGCGATTCTCGATCTCAAATCATCCGCCGATCAGGTTGCGGTCGCGCAAAGCTCGGTAAATCTGGCCGAGGAGGCGCTTACCCAGTCGCGCGATCGTTTCTCCGCCGGAGTCACCGACAACCTGGAAGTGGTTCAAGCGCAGGAGGCGGTGGCGTCCGCGCACGAAAGTTTGATCTCCAGTCTTTACCTCAATAATCTGGCCAAGGTTTCCTATGCCCGTGCCTTGGGACGAGCCGAAGAGGGCGTTCGTGAATACTTGAAAGGGAAGTAGCGAATGGACGAACCCAGCAGCGCTGTAGCCGAGTCGAAACCTCAACCAGACGCGCGGGCGCCGCAGTCTCAGCCGGCGCAGGCAGCATCTCCGCAAAACTCATCTTCACAAACTCCGCCTGACAGCGAAGCGCGCTATCAGAGGCGAGACCGGCTCTTGAGCAATCCGCGCACGCGCTGGGCGCTGATTATCGCCGGCCTCATCGTTCTGGTCGGTGTCTTCTTCCTGTGGCGCTATCTCGCGAGTTATGAGTCTACCGACGATGCGGAGATCGACGGCCACGTGAGCCCGATCAGCGCGCGGGTCAGCGGCCACGTGATCAAGCTCAACGTGCAAGACAACCAATACGTGGAGAAGGGAACGGTCCTGGTGGAAATCGACCCGACCGATTATCAGGTCGCGGTTGAAAAAGCGCGGGCCGACTATGAAGACGCCAAAGCACAGGCCTCGGCGGCCGGCATCAACATCCCCATCACCCACGTGACTACTTCGAGCCAGGTGAGCGGAGCGGAAGCGGGCGTCTCCGGCGCGAAGGCGGGAATCTCGTCAGCGCGGCAGCAACTGGATGCCGCCAAGGCGCAGGTCGCGCAGGCGGATGCGAACAATATCAAGGCGCAAAGCGATCTTGTTCGCTACAAGCTCCTGATCGACAAACAGGAGATCTCAGAGCAGCAGTACGATCAAGCTGTGGCTGCGGCCCACGCCGCCGCGGCCGCCCTGCAATCCGCACGCTCCACCGCCGACGCTTACTCGGCCCAGGTCCAGCAGGCGCAAGACAGACTGCGGCAGGCGCAGGCCGATCTTCGCAACGCCAATTCGGCGCCGCAGACGATGCGCGCGATTCGCGCCCGCGCTCTCTCTGCCGAAGCCAACGCCGATCAGAAAAAGGCCGCGCTAGACCAGGCGGAATTGAATCTCCAATACACCAAGGTGATTGCGCCGATCAGCGGAGCGGTCAGCAACCGCACGGTCGAAGTAGGGCAGAACGTGCAGGTGGGGCAGGAGATGATGAGCATCATTCCGCTCGATGAAGAAAATCTCTGGGTAACCGCGGATTTCAAGGAAACGCAGCTTCGCGAGATGAAGCCCGGCTTGCGGGTCGACATTCACGTGGATGCGACCGACAAAACCTACAAGGGTCACGTCAATTCGATCGCGGGAGCGAGCGGCTCGCGCTTCAGTCTGTTGCCGCCCGAAAATGCCACCGGTAATTACGTCAAGGTCGTGCAGCGCATCCCGGTGAAGATTGTCTTCGATCGCGGCGTGATCAAAAATCACGAGCTGCGTCCGGGCATGTCGGTGGAGCCGAAGGTCTGGATCAAATAATGGGCGCTGCTTCGATCACCATGAATGACGCTGCCGCGTGGCGTCCCGCGGTTAATCCGTGGATTATCGCGCTGACAGTCACGCTGGCGACGTTCATGGAAGTGCTCGATACCAGCATCGCCAACGTGGCGCTGCCGCATATCGCCGGCAGTCTCTCGACCGGTACCGACGAGAGCACGTGGATCCTGACGTCTTATCTCGTTTCGAATGCGATCGTGCTGCCGCTGAGCGGCTGGCTTTCTTCCATCCTCGGACGCAAGCATTTTTACATGGGCTGCGTCGCGCTGTTTGCGATCAGTTCGTTTCTATGTGGACTCGCGCCGAATCTCGGCATGCTCATCTTTTTCCGCGTTCTACAGGGTGCGGGCGGCGGAGGCTTGCAGCCCAGCGAGCAGGCGATTCTGGCCGATACCTTTCCTCCCGCCAAGCGGGGCATGGCGTTTGCCGTCTATGGCATCGCGGTGGTCATGGCGCCCGCCATCGGGCCAACCCTCGGCGGCTGGATCACCGACAATTTCACGTGGCGCTGGATCTTCTTCATCAATATTCCGGTAGGCATTCTTTCGCTGGTGCTGACCTCGCGGCTGATTCAAGATCCGCCGTATTTCAAGCGCCGGCATCTGAGCGAAACGCGCATCGATTACACCGGACTTGGTTTCGTCGCGCTCGGCCTGGGAACCTTGCAAGTGGTCCTCGACAAGGGGCAGCGCGACGACTGGTTTAGTTCGCATTTCATCGTTACCCTGACCGTGATCTCGGTCACTTCGCTGATCTTCGTGATTTTCTGGGAGTGGTACCACAAAGATCCGATCATCGATCTGCATTTATTCAAGGTGCACGCTTTCGCCACTTCGAACTTTCTGATGTTTATGCTGGGATTTGCGCTGCTCGGCAGCACGCTGCTGTTGCCCCTGTTTATGCAGACGCTGCTCGGATACACGGCTGAGCGCTCGGGGCTGGCGCTGATGCCGGGTGGCTTCTCGATCATGCTCGCCATGCCCTTGGTCGGGTTTTTACTTTCCCGCTACAGCCCACGCTGGCTGATGCTGTTTGGTTTGTCGATGCTCTCGTTTTCGCTGTTTCACATGACGAACTTCGAGTTGGGCGTCGACTTCCACACGGTGATGATGGCGCGCGTCTACCAGGCGGTCGGACTCGCGTTCCTCTTCGTGCCAATCAATACGGCTGCGTATGCATTTCTGCCGCGCGACAAGAATAATGCCGCGTCGGGCTTGATGAACCTTGCCCGGAACATTGGCGGCAGCGTCGGAATTTCTTTTGTGACTACCATGCTCGCCCGCCGCGCCCAGGTTCACCAGGTGCGGCTTACCGAAAATTTGAGCGCGGCCAATCCACAATTCCAGTCAACAGTGCGCGGATTGACGGGCATTTTTTCCGGTGGTGGCGCGGGCACCGGCTTTGGAGGCACTTCCGCGCAACAGCACGCTTATGCGATGATTCAGGCGAATGTCATCCGGCAATCGACCATGCTCGCCTACATCGATAATTTCTGGGTGCTGGGGATTGTGATTGGCTGTTTGATTCCGTGTGTCTTTCTGATCAAGAAAGCGAAGGCTCATGGAATGGTGGTTCACTAAGAATGGGTCACTAAGACTGGTTCAGTAGAGGAAGACGCAGCGTACCGGATGCTCACCCTACCGTAGCAGGAGCGGCGATGTTTCGCATCGTTACGATCGAACGTGAATTCGGCAGCGGCGGTGGAGGCATTGCCTGCGAACTGGCTCGCCGCCTGGGCTGGAAGGTCTGGGACCAGCAACTGACATCCGAGATTGCCCATCTCGCCCAGGTCAGCGAATCGGCCGTGGCGCTGTGTGACGAGCGCGTCGATAGCAGTCTTTACCGCTTAGCCAAATCTTTCTGGCGCGGCAGCTATGAGCGCGGAATGCCGATGTCAAATTCGCGCGCCTTTGACACCGATCGCATGATGGTCATGGTCGAAGAGATCATGAGCAAGATTGCCAAAGAGGGCAATGCGGTCATTGTCGGACGCGGCGCGCCCTATTTTCTTCGCGAACGCGAGGACACTTTCCGGGTCTTCACCTACGCCCCGCGCGACGTGAAGATTCGCCGCCTGATTGAAATGGGCAAGAGCCGGGAAGAGTCCGAAGACCTGGTCGAGAACGTAGACAAGGAGCGCATGGCCTACGTCAAACACTATTTCGATGTCGACTGGCCGACTCGCAGCCTCTATCACATGATGATCAACACGGTGATGGGTGACGAGAACGTGATCGCTGCCATCCAGAACGGCATCAAGATGCTCGAAGCCCATCCCGTTGAGACCGCCGTACACGGCATTCGCTGAAGCTCCGCCGCCAAGCCTTCTGCAGTGTTATCGCGGCGCGCGATTCATACTTCGCAATCCATACTTTTCGATAGAATGACAACGATGGCGGCCAATCGTTCTGTAGTGGTGTTTGATCTGGGTGGAGTGTTAATTGACTGGAACCCGCGTTACCTGTATCGCAAGCTATTTGGTGGCGACGATGAAGCGATGGAGCATTTCCTCGCCAACGTTTGTACATCTTCATGGAATGCGAGACAAGATGCCGGACGAACGCTCGCCGAGGCCTGCGCTTCGTTGAAATTGGATCATCCCAGCCATGCGGAGATGATCGATGCGTGGTTTCAACGGAATGACGAAATGCTGGCTGGGCCGATCCACGGCACCGTCGATATTCTCAGCGAACTGCGTTCTTCGGGGCTTCCTTTATATGCGCTCAGTAACTGGTCGGCGGAGACTTTTCCGATGGCGCGGAAGCGGTTTGAGTTCCTGCAGTGGTTTCGCGGCGTGCTGGTTTCTGGCGAGGCCAAACTGCTGAAGCCTGATCCGCGCTTTTACGAGCTTTTCTTCGAGACTTTTGCCATCGATCCCGTCCACGCGGTTTACATCGACGACCTGAGCCCGAACGTCGAGGCAGCGGCCGCACTGGGTATGCACGGCATTCTGTTTACCGATCCTCCTGCGCTTCGCCGCGAGCTGGCAAGCCTCGGCCTGATACCAGGTTAGAAAACGGCAGTAGCGCGGCGAATCAAACGCATCGACGCCTACTAGTTGTTTCCTTTTTTCTTCCCAAAGAGGCCGCCTAAATTCCCCACTGGATTGGCCTTGCCAGGCACAAGGCCCTTCATCGCTCCACTTACCATCCCCTTCATATCGGGTGTGAAGGTGGGATTCGAAGTGGTGCCTCCGACGGCCACCGGAATGCCGCCCGATCCGGCGCGCGCCACCTTGGTAAGCCCCGCGCCGGCGCGAGCCAGGTTCGCGATCATTTTGAAGTCAAGCGCGTTATCGGGACTGATCGTGCCGGCTCCGGTAATGGTTCCGATCGACGGCACCACCACATCGATCTTTTCAAGATGCGTGCCCGCCGGCGAGTTCTGGACATCGGCACTTACATTCTGGATTGCGGTGTCGTTACCGCTTTGCTTGCCGCCAAGCCCGGGAATTGCCGACAACTTTGACCCAAGGCTGAAACCAGCAAGCGCCGTGTTGCTCATTTTTACCCAGCCCGTTGAAACCAGTTTGTCGAGCGGACCGCTCGAGTTGAGATCGACCGAAACTGTTCCGCCCTTGAGTTGCGATCCCGTGGGAAGAACCACGCCAACGGCGGGAAGCACTCCTTCAAGGTCGTCGACCGGCATTGCTGTTCCAGTCAGGTTTGTATGAACAGTGGTCGTGTCACCCTTCATGTCGTAAGTGCCGGTCAGTTTGGCAAGCGCCTTGCCGATCTCGACATCGCCCTGCAGCACCTTTCCAGATTCATTCTTCAAGTCGTGCTCAACTGCGAAGACGACCTGCACCGGCACCGAAGCGGGTGAGCCTTTAGGGACGATTTTGAGCGAAGTGGCCTTCAACGTTCCATTAGCCTTGGCGACCTGGCCATCGGAAGTGAGCGTGCCATCGAAATCAGCCGATCCGGCGATGCCGAGCGTCGGATCGACCACCGCCGATTGCGAAAGATCGAGTTTATGAAGTGACACTTTCGCCGTCAGCGGCGTAAGGGTCGTGTCGGTCGAATTGATCGGGCCGGCTGTGCCATCAAGCTTCAGGCTGCCGCCGCCCGGCAGTTCGGCGGAAACAACCACGGGAAACGATCCGGCAAAAGAAAAATTCCGCACCTGCACGTTTACTTTTTGGTAAACCACCGGTTTGCGTTTGCCGGTCGTCGATCCGAGGGTGATGGTTCCGTCGGTCAGGTCAAGCTGGCCGACACTCACATTGGTTGGTGCGCCCGACGCCTTGTTGCCGGTCGTTTGTGCCGGTTGCGCCGCTGCTTGACTTCCCAGCGACGAGAAGTTCCAAACCCCGTCGCGATCGCGCAGCAAGATAATCTCCGGATGGTCAATGACGATCCGGGTGACATCGAGCCGCTTGCTGAAAATGAGAGGCAGCAGTTCCACGCCCACTTTTAGCGCTTTGGCTTGTATAAACGGAGCGTTGCTGAATTTGGGGTCGTCGGCGATGGAGAGTTGTTCGGCTTCGACACTGCCTGAAAGCACACTCAGGCCCAGATTTCCTACCTTTACCTGCCGGCCGAGGGCCGAACTGAGGTTCGATTCGATCTGTGGACGGAAACTGTTGACGTTGATCAGGAATGGCAGCGCGATGATGATTACGATCAATACGGCGGCCACGATGAGGGTGATTTTTACGGCGGGCTTCATGACGTTACCTCCTGTGACGGGCGGGGGGCGAGGTAGAACGCAGTCAATAGTCTATCAAAACCGGGCGCCAATCGCCCGTCGGCGGATGCGACCTAAGTACCCGCTCTGAGGGCGCTCCTGCCGTTATAAGATAGCCCAACAGAATGGAGTCGATCCCCCGAGTGGCAGCTTCTGATTTGTACCCCGCGGTTCAGGACGAGGTGGCGCGTTTCGCCGGATTGCCGGAAGTCCGGGTTGCCTTCGACCGGTTTCGCTCGCAGGAATCCCAATTTGCGCTGTGGCAAATGGAGGCGACGCGCGTCGCCGCTCCACCGTTCGGTGAAGGAAACCGCGCGAACTGGCTGGCGGAACGTTTCCGCGAGCTCGGCCTCACCGACGTGCAACTGGACGAGGTCGGCAATGTGTTTGGCGTTCGTCCCGGCTACGGAAGCCGGTTTGTCGCGCTCAGCGCGCATATCGATACGGTGTTTCCGGCGGCCACTCCACTGAACATACGCCAGCAAGGAAGCCGTCTGTATGGGCCGGGCGTCTCAGACAATGGTGCGGGCATTGCGGCGATGCTGGCCGTGGCCAGTGTGCTCGGGAGCGCGCGAATTTCTCATGCGCTGCCGTTTTTGTTTATCGGAAATGTCGGCGAAGAAGGCGAAGGCGATCTGCGCGGCATGCGGCACGTCTTTGCGACTCAGCGCTGGTGCGACTCCATCGCCTATAGCGTAATCGTCGATGGCGCCGGGTCGGACACCGTCGTCGCCGAGGCCCTGGGCAGCCGCCGTTTTGAAGTGATCGTGCGCGGGCCGGGCGGCCATTCGTGGAGCGACTTTGGCGCGCCCAACCCAATCATCACGCTGGCCCGCACAATTGAGGTCCTGAGCCGGACGCCCGTTCCCGCCTCGCCCAAAACCACCTTCAACGTCGGAGTGATTCGCGGTGGTACGTCGGTGAATTCGATTCCCGAATCGGTTAGCATGAGAGTCGACTTGCGCTCGACGTCGTCGACCGAGATCGACCGGCTCGAGCAGGCGCTGCGTGGCGCGCTCGATCAGGCGGTTGCCTCCGACAATCGCACCGCCGCGCAGCATGGAGCGCGCAAGCCGCAGGTGGTGCAGAGCGAAGTGGTCGAGATCGGCAATCGTCCGGCCGGAGAATTACCGCCTGGCGCGCGTCTTTTGAAAGTGATTCGCGCCGTCGATGCGCAGTTGGGAAATACCGCGCAGGTGCAGCGGGCATCGACCGACGCCAACATCCCGCTCTCGCTTGGCCGCGAGGCCATCGCCATCGGCGGCGGCGGCTCTGGGGGTGGCGCCCACACGTTGCAAGAATGGTTCGACTGCAATGGACGGGACCTCGGCTTGAGGCGCATTCTGCTTACAATGCTCACACTATCGGGGGTGGGAGAATGATCAAGAGCATGGCACCGATCCTGTTGCTGGCCCTCGGTTCGGCCCTGACTTCAAACACGTCGGCGCAGAGCGGATCGGCGCAGAAAACCCCAAAACCGAAAGCCGACCTGATTTTTACTCACGGCAATATCTATACCGGAGTCGTAGACGCCTCTGCGTCACTCGGGGCCGGTCAGCGCTACGAGGCGCTGGCCATCCGTGGAGATCGCATTCTCGCGGTGGGCACGCGCGACGAGATCATGAAGTTGAAGGGACCAAAGACCGAGGTCATTGATCTAGAAGGTCACTTCGTCATGCCGGGATTCAACGACGCCCACATGCACCTCGCCAGCGCCGGTCTGGAGAAGATGAACGTCAATCTGGTGGGCGCGAAAACTCTCGACGAATTCCGCGAACGCCTGCGCGCCAAGTGTGCGGCTGCCGAGCCTGGTGATTGGGTGGTAGGCGAGGGCTGGGATGAGACTTTGTGGCCCGTCAAGGTTCCGCCGACGCGCTGGGATCTCGACGAAGTGAGCGGCGATCACCCGGTGTATCTTGAGCGCGTCGATGGACACATCGGCGTGGCGAATACGCGCGCTTTGCAACTGGCCAGCGTCACCGTCGCCAGCCGCGATCCCGACGGCGGCAGAATCGATCGCGATGAGTCCGGCACGCCGACCGGCATTCTGCGCGAGAAAGCGCAAGAACTGGTACAGGCGGTCATTCCCAAACCGACGCACGATAAACTCGAGCAAGCCATCGAACTGGCCCTCGCCGATCTGGCCAGTCACGGCGTCACCTCCGCGCAGGACTACTCGCAGTGGGAAGACTTTCAGATTTACGAAGAACTGGAGCGCGATGGAAAGCTGACGGCAAGAATCTCCGAATGGCTGCCCTTCGACCTGCCGATCGAAACTCTGAACAACATGCGCAATTCGCATCCCGCGTCCGACAACATGCTCCACACCGGAATGTTGAAGGGCTTCATGGACGGCTCGCTCGGCTCGAAAACCGCCGCGTTGCTTGCACCCTACAGCGATGATCCGAACAATAGCGGTCTGCCGCAATACGATCCCGTCAAACTAAATGCCATGACCAAGGAGCGACTGCTGGCCGGATATCAGATCGGCTTCCATGCCATCGGCGACAAAGCCGTGCAAATGGCGCTCGATGCTTTCGCTGGCGCCGAAAAGACGGCAAAAGAAGCCAAGGTAAAAGCGATCGACGGAGGCACAGATTACCGGCTTCGCATTGAGCACGCGCAGGTCACCACGCCGCAGCAGATTCTGCGTTTCAAGGAGCTGAAGGTGATCGCGTCGATGCAGCCGAGCCATGTGCTCACGGATATGAACTGGGCTGAATCGCGCCTCGGACCAAAGCGCGCCCAATATTCTTACGCCTGGGCCGATTTTCTGCGGCATGGGGTGACGCTTGCTTTTGGCACGGATTATCCCGTGGAGCCGGTCACGCCATTTCGCGGACTTTACGCGGCGCTCACCCGCACCAGCGAAGACGGGAAGAAGACTTACTATCCCGAAGAGAAGCTGACCATCGAGCAGGCGATTGCCGCGTACACTACTGGCGCTGCCTTCGCTGAATTTGCCGAAAAACAGAAAGGGAAGTTGGCGCCGGGCATGCTCGCTGATTTTGTAGTTCTCGATCAGGATATTACTTCGGCCCCGCCAACAAAAATTCTGGAGACGAAAGTTCTGCGCACGGTAATCGGCGGCAAAACCGTGTATGACATTGACGTATTGAAGCATTGAGGCATTGAATCATTAATCCTTAGGTCTAGCCTTAGATCCAGCTTGATCTTCGATGTCGCAATGATTCAATGACCCGATGATTCAATGACTTCCAAAGAGCGTGAACGCGCGTTCATGATCGGCGCTCCTCTGGCCATTTTTCCCGCCCTGGCATTTCTCCCCGCTGTGATGTTCCTGATCGTCTTTCCTCAAATCGCGCACGGCCGCCTCATTGGCTTCATCGTCTTGCCCGTGTGTGCGCTGGTCAGCAGTTTCGGCCTGTGGAAACTCGCGACGGGCGCGGTGCAGAAGCCTTGGGGAATCTTCAACGTGCTCAGTTTCGGAGCCCTCGTGGTCTTGCTCGTCATTGCCGGTTATACAGGTGTGTTCCTGGCTCTGATGACCCTCAAAATCTGAACCACCGGCTAACGCGCTTTGAGTTTTTTGCGTCTAAGTAGGCTGGTCATCATTCGAACCGCCCCCGTCCGGGGTGAAGGTATAATGACAGTTTGGGTAGTTTCAGGAGGAACGCAATGGATTCGCGCGAAAGCGCTTTTTGGGCCCGTCTTAAAGCCAATCGCTGGGCCTACACTCTTACCATACTCGCTACGCTCACCGTGGGAATTCTGATCGGCACCGTCATCTCCTATGGCGTCAAAGGCAAAGAGGGACAGAAGTCGTCGGATGCCACGCCGCTGACGATTCCCGCGCCTCAGCAGCTTTCGAACACTTTCGCGCAGATTTCCAAGCAGCTTGAGCCGAGCGTGGTCAACATCAATACTGAGTCCACCATCAAGAATCCCCATCACCGTCGCAGCATGCAACCCGGTCAGGAGCCTGACGATAACGGTGGCGGCGACGACGACGACAACCAGTTTCAGGATTTCTTTGACAAGTTCTTCGGAGGCCAAGGCGGCCAGGGTGCTCCCGACACGGGTACGATCCGTCAGCGTTCACTCGGTTCCGGCGTCATCGTCGATCCCAAGGGTTACATCGTCACCAATCGCCACGTGGTCGAAAAGGCCGATCGCATTCGCGTGAAGTTGCAGGGCGAGCCCGATGGCGCTCCCGGCCACGATGCCAAAGTCGTCGGCATGGATCAGGAGACCGACCTCGCCGTCATCAAGATTGATGTCGATCATCCTCTGCCTGCGGCCAAAATCGGCAACTCCGACGGCATGCAGGTGGGTGATTGGGTCCTGGCCATTGGCAGTCCGTTTGGATTGCAGGAAACCGTCACCGCCGGCATCGTTTCGGCCAAGGGACGCAACATCGTTCCCACGCGTCAGTTCCAGTCTTTTATTCAAACCGACGCGGCGATTAATCCCGGCAACTCCGGCGGACCGCTGGTCAACATGGCCGGCGAAGTGATCGGTATCAATACCGCCATCCTGACTGAAACCAGTTCGTACGCCGGCGTGGGATTCGCCATGCCTTCGAATACGGTGGCGCAGGTCTACAACCAGTTGATCGGCCCGGAACATCGCGTTGCCCGCGGCTCCATCGGTATCGAGTTCGCGGCGCAACCGAATCCGGCCATCGCGCGCATCTACGGATCGGGTGTAACCGTGTCAAACGTGATCTCGGGCAGCCCGGCTGATCAGGCCGGCTTGAAGATCGGCGATACCATCACCTCCGTTGACGGCAAAGACGTGAAGAACGGCGACGAACTGGTGTCCGATATCGCCTCCCGCAAGCCCGGTTCGAAAGTCAAGGTCTCGTTCATGCGCAACGGCAAGAAGGACGAAGCGATGGTGACCATCGCCGATCGCTCCAAACTGTTTGCCGCGCGCCTGGGTGAAGATGACGAAAACCAGGGTGAGGAAGCGCCCACGCCCAGCAAGTTCGGCCTCACGGTTCGCGGCATCTCGCCCGATCTGGCCGATCGCCTCAACATCCCCGCGGGCAAAGGGGTGGTGGTGCAAGACGTGAAGCCTGGATCGTTTGCCGAGGATCTTGGTCTGAATCGCGGCGACGTGATTCTGGAAGTGAACAAGCAGCCCGTCAACAATCCTGACGACTTTTCGAAGATCGAGTCGTCATTGAAGAGCGGCCAGGATGTCGTTTTCCTGGTGCGGCCGCGAGGTGCCAGAGTTCAGGATGGAACTATCTTCCTGGCAGGTACACTTCCGTAACTGAGATATACTCCGGCGAGACTGGCGTTCCACCTCTGTTTCAATGACCATGAGAGGTGGCCGTTCTCGCCGGCTTTTTATTGGAGTTCAATAAGGCGAATTCTTTAGCTCTTGCAGGATGGGGCAACGGGGGAGGCGGAGATGCGCGTCTCTAGTTGCGGCAGCAATTCTGAACATGCGCAGAGCAGATCAAATTCGGTTTTGGCAACGCCTGGGGCTATGCAGCCTGCTGTGCGTGGCTATGCTCGCATTTGCCGCCGCGCAGACGGAGACATCGGCTCCGGAAAAGCAGCCGGCTCACTCTTCGACCGCGTCTACGAAAACGGACACCAGCCAGACGAAGACGCATGCGAACACGAAGCACGCGTCGAGTCATTCATCGTCGCACTCGTCTTCTCATACTTCTTCTCATACCACGGCGCACAGAGGCAGGAGTTACCACGGCAAGAAGGTCGCGAAAAAACGCGGCCAGCAGGCGATCGATTCCGACCGCGCCCGCCAGATTCAAACCGCACTCATCCGCGAACACTATATGCAAGGTGAGCCTTCGGGCACATGGGACGCCGCCACCCAGGCCGCGATGCAGAGGTATCAGGCCGATCATGGATGGCAGTCGAAGACCACTCCCGATTCGCGCGCTCTCATCCAGCTCGGACTAGGCCCCAGCAACGCCCATCTGCTCAACCCTGAAAGCGCAATGACAACGGCGCCCACGGCCGATCCAAAGTCCACAGCGGTCGATCCAAAGGCCGGAGCGAAGCCGCCTCCGGCAGAAAACAACATTCCCCAGCGCTAGCCGCAGGCTAATCCGATTTTTTCTGAGGAAATACTAGGGCTATAGGTCAATGAACCCTGGTAAACGGGCGTCATTGTATTTGACCCCGCAGAAACCTGAGAATTTGCAAGTGACGCGTTGCCAGTCGCCAGTGTCGAGCTTCCGACCGCTGTTTCTCCTCGTAAAATGTAATGGTTCCTGTCGGAGTGCCCGAACCAGAACTCACAGCTACTGTGAATGTAACCTGGCCAAAGACTGAAGGGTTTGGGGAAGAAATCAACGAGATGCGGGTAGTTGCGTCTCCGACGTGCAACAGAACTCCTACCGGACCCTCTCCCGAACAATCGTCGGGATCCGCACTTATTCGCCGTCACGACTTCAGGCCTACCATCATTATTGACATCTGCTACAACTATCGGAAGTATCTTCCTAGCGCTACTGCCGGCGTTATAAGTTACATATGGCTGGAAAGTGACGTCGCCATGGCCGAAAGATAGTCCCGCCTCGTCGTTTGTAACTAAGGATGTCCTGATGATGGTCGCCGTTCAGATCGGCGACTGTAATCGAAGCGTTTTCTTCGTAGCCCGACTCATATGTAACGCATGCTGATAGGTACAGTTGCCGTTACCCAGGAGCACGCTCACGACGCCATCATTGGCGCACACGGTCGGGCCACCGGGAAAACAATTCGTATCCGAACGACAGCATCCGTGGCATATATGGGGTAGTATTGAGGGCTTCGATCATACGGACTGCGGACTGCTCGTATGGTTGGAATCGTAGGGGGTGTGCGGTGGAGATGACGGGTGGACAGAGGCTCCGTGTATTGAGAGAGGCGCTGGGCTACACGATGCGCGACGTGGAAACGGGCAGCCTGCAGGTATCGCGGAGGCTGGGGAATGACGAGTACGCGATTCCGCCGAGCCGACTGTCGGACATCGAGACGAAGGGAGTTGTTCCGAGCATCTTTCGGATGTACACGCTTTCGGCGATCTACCGTTGCCATTATCGCGAGATGTTGTCGTGGTATGGAGTGGACCTGAACGATATACATGCGGATCTTCCGTCGGCAAAGCCGAATCGGTCACATTTTTCGCAGGCTTCAGGGAGCGCGACCGAGGCTTGCGTGCCGGTACGGCTGGACCCGGCGTTCAGCCTGTCGAAAACGACGAACATCTTGCGCATGATTGAGCAATGGGGGGTGGTGCCGCTGACCTATCTCTCGAAACTTATGGTTGACCGATACTCCTATGGCTACATTGGAGCGGAAGATTTCACGATGTATCCGATTCTGCCGCCGGGCAGTTTTGTGCAAGTGGATGAAACCAAGAATCGGGTGACGGACGGTCTTTGGCGTTCGGAGTTCGAGCGTCCGATCTATTTTGTGGAGACGCGGGAAGGCTTTGTTTGCTCATGGTGCCAGGTGAGCCGCGATCGAATCGTGCTGCAATCGCATCCGTTGTCGCCGGTGCCGGTGCGAACGCTGAGACATCCGCAGGAAGCGGAAGTTATCGGGCAGGTGGTGGGAGCGGCGATACGCCTGGGGGGATGGCAGGTGGGGTATTCTGAACCAGCGCAGAAAGAGTCCGCAGAACTAACTTAAGATGTTTTTCCGAAGCCTGCAATGTTGAAACCGGAAGGCCACTTCCGAGGGGCGATTGCAGGTAAGACAAGAATTCTGAATCAGTAATTTGAGCTCCCGCCGCAGATTGCTTCAAGTCATCGGCAAGATCACGCAACGGCGTTCTCAGGACGCGAGCCACCAAGGCTCCGTGTGAAGTGCGCATAGCCTGCCCGGCAGTTCCACTGCCATAGACCTTTTCCAATCCCCAGTGCGAGTAAGTGTCGGCGTTGCTGCGCAGAAGCGCGAGATAGCGCAATTTTCCCAAGAGGCCGGGAACCGCGCTTAAAGTGCGACCTTCGAAATCTTCAAGAGCCGAGCTGAGCAGCACAAAATTTACGCTTTCCGAAAAGAAAAACAAAAACGGTCTGATGCGCGAAATGGCCGCTAACCGTGGAGATTAGCACGGTGCGTCCATCTTTCTCAAGGAGCAACATCGTGAAGAAAGTTTTGCGAATTATGACCCTCGCCGTTTTGCTGCTTACAACCGCTGTCTCAAGTTTTGCAGATGGCAATCCGTTTCCGATCTGTACGAATGGAGTGTGCACGGTACCGACAAACTAGGGGCGATTCCCGCGGGGCGTAAGTTGCGGATTGCCGATTCTTGCTGGGCGGATGTATGGTACGATCCGAGCGAGATGATGCATTGGTACAAGTTTCTTTTGTTATATCTGTGGATTGCGCCCCACGTTCTGCTTGCGGTTGTAGCGGTGCTGCTGCTGAAGAAGCACTTGTACACGACCTTTCCGGTATTTACGATTTACGCGTGGTACGAGATCGCGGAGTTTGCCGTGTTGTTGGCGATTTCGCTGGTGGGGCTGAATAAGGGAGATTTATATGTGCGGGTTTTCCTGGCAACGCTGGCGGTAAGCGCCGTGCTTCGGTTCGGAGTGCTGCAGGAGGTTTTCAACAACGTCTTTCGCGAGCATGGGCAAGTGGATGTACTGGCGCGGATTTCGCTGCGCTGGACCACGGGATTTCTGCTGGCCGCAGCCGTTCTTGGCTCGCTGTTCGCGCTGGCGCAGCCGGCCGCGAGCGTAATCAGTGGCCTGGCCTGGCTTGGCCGGGGCATCGCAGTTATTCAGGTGGGACTGGTTCTTTTCCTTTTGTTGTTTTCACGTGTGTTTGGCGTGTCTCTGCAGAGCTACGTGTTTGGCATCGCTCTCAGTTTCGGGATTCTATCGAGCGTGGAGCTGGCGAACTGGGCGATGCACGCGAGCGAAATCACGCGATCGATGGCGAGGATGCTGAACCTGCTTCCGACAGGGGCCTACCATATTGCAGTGCTCTTATGGCTGGGCTACCTGATTCTTCCCGCGAGGGAGATATTTCAAGCTCGTGATGTGCCGGTGGTGCAGGTGGATCAGTGGAACCAGGAATTAGAGCGCTACTTACGATAAGTTCGGCCCCGGTCTATGTTGGAATCGCGGGTGCGCTGGCGGTGGTGTTCGCCTACATTGCCGCGCGGCGCAAACGGCCTCCACTTGCGATCGACAAGGCGCGGGCGCTCATGGCGTCGTTGGACATCGAGGCGTTTCGCAATCTGGTTGATCCGTCGGAAGAGAGCTTCCTGCAGTCGCGGTTGCCGGCTGAGCAATTCAGAAAGATCAAGCGCGAGAGAGCGCTGGCGGCGTTAGCTTACGTGAGAGCTTTGTCAAACATTGCCCTGGAGTTCAGTTATTTTGGCCACGCGGTGCGCCACAGTTCGGATCCGCAACTGTCGGAACTGGGGCGGCAGATTTCGAGCGGAGCGGTGCAGTTACGGTTGCTTGCGCTGCAGGCGAGCGGACGATTAATGATTGCGGCTGCTTTCCCGAACTTGGCACAGCGCTGCCCGGATTCTTTGTTCGAGCAATATTCGCGGTCCAGCGGTTTAGTGCTTCGGTATGGGACGCTGGATCGGGCGCGGCAGCAGGCTTCGTAGATTGTTTTTTGCGCGAAACACTCCGGTTGACCCCCCAGACAACTCTCAGGCGTGCGGCGGCTCGCAGTTCGCCATCAGATCTTCTTTCCCGGGTCGAGCGAATACTTTACCCTTCGTGCGATCGGGTGCTTTTGTTCTGTTTCTAGAACAAAAATGACTCTTCTGCTGCGTACCTCAAATTATCGAGTTAAATAGTTCCAGAGGCCGAGACGCCAAATGTGGTCGCGTCGTTTGTTGAGCGCGAGTCTTGTGCGAAATCAGGATGAGCAAGGGACGGGGACCCTGCGGCAGCGGTGGCGTTTGAGGAAATTGTCAAAATCATCAATCGGCAGTGGGCCAGCAATGACGGGGAATGTCAACGAATAATCGGGGTGAGTAAGGCGCGCAGTCGGTAACTCGGAGGAACGTTTGCGATAGGATCACGCTGCGTACGTATCTGAATAAATAGCTTGCTATCTAAGACGGCTTCTAAGTAAGTAGCTAATTGAAACGAAAGTCTCACATCAGCGACTCTAACATCGAAATAGTCGGCAGGAGGAGTTATGGACAGGGATGGCTCATCGCCGAAAGCATTGGCGGCGTTTTGCGGGATCGGGGAAGCAGACGAGCACAAGCGGTCCAATGTGATTGCCAAGCTGGTGGGAGCACGCTGCGAGGTTGAAGATGTGCTTCTTTCGCGCAGCGGGACCGCGGTTTTGCTGGAGCAGGAGCGGACCAGACTTTCGCAGATGATGGGAGCGATCGACGATATTGTGCGGCGAATTGAAGATTGCTGAGGAGCGACTCGCGGCCTGCGGTTGGGAAATACGTGGCCACTAGGTTTTGATGGATTAATTCGCCTGTAGGGAGTGAGTTGTCGTGCAAGGGGAAAGTTTTCGCGGTTGCCAATTGTTCATGCGCTTCCTTTCGTTCTTTCATTGGACAACTGTCGCGTCGTTCCGCTTTCGTAACTAGGGGAACGGGCGTCTGTCGTGGCGTTTGTTCGTCTCAGTCCACTCAGTTTCCATGCTGATTCTGGTGGTTCGATGCGGTGCTGAAGGGCATCCGTCCGGAATTCGTAAAACTGTTAAGCGACAACTGAATTCGGCAACCAGGGGCACTAAGGATCACGACGGCTTTTGGTTGACGGGATTCGGTTATGAACCGGGGCTTGCGCTTCGGGGAATCGGTGGTACTATAACAATTCCGTTAACGTACACGGTATGGATTCTCCGCATATTCTGAGTCGGCAGCAGAAAACTCACTCCCAGTGTATATATCCAGCGATTCCGAAGGAGCGAGATTATCTTCGTACTCGGTATTGACGTTGGAACGGGCGGAACGCGCGCGCTGATTGTCGATCAGGAAGGGCGCGTTGTTGCTTCCGCTACAGAAGATCACACTCCTTTTGTATCTCCACAAATTGGTTGGGCGGAGCAGCGGCCAGAAGATTGGTGGACCGCTTGTACGATTGCAGTGCCGCGCGCGCTGGAACGCGCGGGCCTTCGCGGCAGCGATATTGCGTGCCTCGGTTTTTCGGGACAAATGCACGGCGCGGTGATGCTCGATGAGCGCGGGCAGGTGGTGCGTCCGGCACTGATCTGGTGCGATGTGCGAACGGACGCGCAGTGCCGCGGGTTGACGGAGAAGATTGGAGCAGAACGGCTGATCCAGTTGACTTGCAATCCAGCGCTCGCCAATTTCACGCTGACCAAGTTTCTGTGGGTGCGGGAAAACGAACCGGACAACTGGAAGCGGGTGCGCTCGGTGATGCTGCCGAAAGACTACGTTCGTTTCCAGTTCACGGGCGAGCGCGCCACGGATATGGCGGATGCTTCGGGAACTCTGTTGCTGGACGTTGCGCACCGGCGATGGTCGGACGAGATGCTGGCGGCGGCTGAAATCGATCGCGGGTTGCTGCCTGCGCTTTATGAGTCCCCCGATGTTTGCGGGCAGGTATCGGCTCGGGCGGCGGCGGCAACGGGTCTGAAGGCGGGAACGCCGGTGGTTGCGGGCGCGGGTGATCAGGCGGCGGGTGCGACCGGGATGGGGATTGTTACGCCGGGCGCGGTGAGCGCGACGATTGGAACTTCGGGAGTGGTGTTTGCGGCGACCGACGCTCCGGCGCTGGATCGCAAAGGAAGGCTGCATACGTTTTGCCATGCGATTCCGGGACGCTGGCATGTGATGGGTGTGACACAGGCGGCGGGGCTTTCGCTGCGGTGGTTCCGCGATCAGTTCGGCGCAAGCGGCGATGGCGATGGGCGAGATCCGTATGAACGACTGACGGAAGAAGCTGCGACGGCGCGAGCGGGATGCAATGGATTGTTGTTCACGCCATACCTGATGGGCGAACGCACACCGCATCTCGATCCGCGAGCGCGCGGAGCGCTGTTGGGACTTACCGCTTCTCACACGCGGGCGGATGTGATTCGCGCGATTCTTGAAGGAGTCGCCTTCAGCTTGCGCGACACATTCAGCATATTCGGCGAGATGAATGTTCCGGTAAAGAATGTGCGGCTGGGCGGAGGGGGCGCGAAGTCGGCGCTGTGGCGGCAGATCCAAGCGGACGTGTACGGACACGAAGTCGAGGTGGTTGAAGCAGAAGAGGGAGCGGCTTACGGCGCGGCGCTGCTGGCCGGCGTGGGCGTGAAGATGTGGCCATCGGTGGACGAGGCATGCGCCGCGGTGGTGCGCGTGGCAACGCGAGTGAGGCCGGAGGCGTCCTCGGTTGCCGTGCTCGACAAAAACTATGCAGGCTATCGCCGCGTGTATGCAGCGACGCGCGATGTATTTGCCTGCGAATCGTGAATGGAAGAGAGAGTGGAGGAATCCTCGTGGCTAAGAATGGTAAGTACGAACCGAAGCCGGAGCACAAATTTACGTTTGGTCTTTGGACGGTAGGAAATCTCGGTCGCGATCCGTTTGGCGATGCCGTGCGGGAATCGATGTCACCGCCGGACAGGGTTTGTCTGCTGGCCGAGGTGGGGGCATGGGGGGTGAATCTGCACGACAACGATCTGGTGCCGATCGATGCGACGCCGGCGCAACGCGACAAGATCGTGTCGGAGTTCAAGAAGGCCTGCGAACGGCACGACATTGCGGTTCCGATGGCAACGGTGAATCTTTTCTTTCATCCGGTATTTCGGGATGGAGCGTTTACCGCGAACGATCCGGAAGTGCGGGCATATGCGATCCAAAAGACGATGCGGGCGATGGATCTGGGAGCGGAGTTAGGCGCGAAGATTTTTGTGTTGTGGGCTGGGAGAGATGGCGCGGAGACGGACGGTTGCCGGCGGGCTGACGTGGCGGTGCAGCGGACGCGAGCGGCCATCAATTATCTGTGTGAGTACAACATCGAAAAGAAATATGGTTTCAAGTTTGCGCTGGAGGCGAAGCCGAACGAACCGCGCAGCGATATTTATTTCCCGACGATTGGCCATTATCTGGGACTGATTTCGACGCTGGAACATCCGGAGATGGTTGGGGTAAACCCGGAGGTGGCGCACGAAACCATGGCCGGTTTGAACTTCATGCATGGAGTGGCGCAGGCGTGGGACGCGGGAAAGCTTTTTCACATCGATCTGAACGACCAGGCGCCCGGACGCTTCGATCAGGATTTGCGCTTCGGTTCCAATAATCCCAAGGCGGCATTCTGGCTGGTGAAATTTCTGGAGGATGTTGGATACGGAGGCTCGCGTCATTTCGACGCCCACGCGTACCGGACGGAAGACTATGAAGGCGTGAAGGATTTTGCGCGGGGCTGCATGCGTACTTATCTTATTCTGAAAGAGAAAGCGGAGCAGTGGAACGCAGACAAGGAAGTCCGGCAGATTCTGAAGGATATTGAAGCGGAAAGCGACCACACTCCGCCGGTGGGCAAGTATTCGGAAAAAGGGGCGGCGGCGCTGTTGGGGCACGGCTTCGACAAAACCAAGATCGCGAAAAAGCGGCTGCCCTACGAACGGCTGGATCAGATCACGATCGATATTCTTCTGGGCGTCCGCTAGGGCTGGGATCAGGGGCGGGCGCACGGTTACTCCCGTGGTCAGGGCGGGAGGGATATCCTCTGCACCGGGGCGGGTTTTATGAAATCATAAAGGTCTTGTGAACAGGCTCAAGGTTGTTTTATCCCTGATTACACGCGATAACGACTATCAACTGGAGCAGGCCAAGTCCGCCGAAGGGGTAGCGAATCTGCAGAACGTAGACCTGGAGATTTTCTACGCCGACAGCAACTCGGTGACGCAAAGCTCTCAACTGCTCGACCAAATCCACAAACACAAGGCGGGACTGGCGGCGATTCTGGTTGAACCCGCAGGCGGCACGGAATTCCCGCAGGTTGGGCGAGCCGCGGTAAGCGCGGGGATCGGGTGGGTTGTGCTGAACCGCGATGCGAGTTCATTGACGGATTTGCGGCGGAACTTTCACGTGCCGATTTTTGCCGTCAGTTCGGACCACCGCCAAGTCGGGCACATTCAGGCACAACAGATAGCGGCAGTTGTTCCGGGGGCGGCCACGGTGCTTTACGTTCAGGGACCGGCGGGCAGCCTGGCATCGCAGCAACGGCTGGCAGGTGTGGAAGAGGCGAAGTCGAAAGACGTAACGCTCAAGATTCTGAAAAGCCCCAACTGGACTGAGGAGGGCGGCTATCACGCGGTTTCGTCGTGGTTGCGGCTGACCACCTCGCAGAAGCAGCCGATTTCGGCGGTGGTTGGGCAGAACGACTTTATCGCGATCGGGGCGAGGAAAGCATTTGAGGAAGTGAATCCTGAGTTGCCCAGCGGTCCATGGTTGCAGATACCGTTCATGGGAGTGGACGGGTTGCCACGCACGGGCCAAACCTTTGTCAATCGAGGGTTGCTGATCGCGACGGTGGTGGTGCCACCGGTTGCGGGACAGGCATTGGAAGCAGTGGTGAAGGCGATCACGACCAAGACCACGCCACAAGAGTTGCACCTGATTCCAAGTTATTCGTTTCCGGCGATTGAGACGCTGCGGCCGAGGTCCGGCGCGTAAAAGGGGTCACAAATTCCGAAAGAGTTAACAGTATCGCTAAAGCGATACCCTGATACGAAGCCGAGTTTTTTCAGGTTCTTCCCCAAAGCATTGTCGTGTGCTACGCGAAACGATCGTGGTGTCTACTGGGCGGGTTCCTTGACGTGCAGGATTTGGTTGGCGGCGACGTTTCGCAGTTGTTGAATGATGCCGGAGGGCCAATGGATCTCGATGAGATCGGCGGAAGAGTCTTTTCCCAAGCCAAAATGAATGGGGCCGGCGCTGGAAGAGGCGTAGCCGGCGGCGGTTGACATGTGGTCGTATTGGGTTCCGCTTTTCGACACCAGCTTGATTCGCGCTCCGATGCCGTCGCGATTGCTTTTAGCTCCCTGAAGCTTGAGTTCGAGCCAATAGTTGGCGCCGGGGCTGTGATTCATCCAGATTTCGGCTGGAGCACTGAGGGCGCTGACGACGACGTCGACGAGGCCGTCTCCGTTGAGATCGCCGATGGCCGATCCGCGATGGCGGGATGGCGGAAACGAAGTGAGGCCAGCCTCAGCGGTGAGAGCGGTAAATTTCATCTGACCTTTGTTGGTTGCGGTCACGTTGCGGAAGACGGTGTTGGGTTGCGCGACCGTAATGCGGTTCGCAGACATAAGAGATTGAACGTGGCCGCGGGTGACGAAGATGTCTTTCCAGCCGTCGTTATCGAAATCGGCGATGGTGGGAGAATAACCGCCCATGGACAAGCTTTCGCGGGTCATGCCACTTGATTCGGTCACTTCGACAAAGCCGCCCTTGCCGGTATTCCGGTAGATGGGGAAGGTTTCGTTGTCGAGCGCGACGAGGCAAAGATCGGGATAACCGTCGTTGTCGAGGTCGCGGAAATCGGCACCCATTCCGGAGATGAAGACACCGTCTTCTCGCAAAGCCACATCGGCATCGAAGCCGATTTCCTCGAAGCGCTTGCCGCCTTTGTTTCGAAAGAACCAATTGAAAAGCTTGTCGTTGGTGACGAAGAGGTCCATGTAGCCGTCGAGATCGAAATCAGCGACCACGCCCGCCATGCCTTTTCCGGGATGCGAGCGCAATCCATATTCGGCTGACGCGTCCCTAAAGGTTCCGTCGCCGTTGTTGAGAAACAACTGGCTGGGAGTGGGCTGGTACATCTTGGGATGGCAATAGTCGCGATGGCCGTCGACGGGGCAGACAGGCTCGTGCTTGCCATCCCACTTGAGATAGTTGATGACGATCAGATCGAGGAGCCCATCGTTATTGACGTCGACCCAGACGCCGCCGACGGACCAGAGCGGACCGTATTCGGGATCGGGTTTATCGAGTCCCGCCTTGGCGGTGACATCGGTAAAGGTTCCGTCTCCGTTGTTGTGGTAGAGCGTGTTGTGGTAGACGCCACCAACGAAGATATCTTCGTAACCGTCGTTGTCGTAGTCGCCGATGGCGACGCCGACATCGAAGCCGGTGCCAGCCAATCCGGCCTTAGCGGTGACGTCGGTGAAATGTCCGTGGCCATCGTTTTCGAAGAGGCGGTTGGAATACTTCGGGGAAGTTTTGTGAAGGGTGTCGATGTCAGCGCCGTTGGCAAAGAAGATGTCGAGCTTGCCATCGTTGTTGTAGTCGAAGACCGCCACGCCTCCAGCCATGGTTTCAGGCGCGTGACGCTCAGGTGTTTCGCTGCTGTCGAGGCGGAAGTCGATGGGCTGGTATGAAAATTGGATGGGGCTGGCGCCGAGGTTGTCAGTGGATTTTGCGGCGGGCAAGGTTTGCGCGAAGGCGGAATGAATGATGGTTTTTGATATGCGTAAACTGGCGGGCGCGAATAGCGACAGGGCGGCAATGAGACATCCCAAGATCCATTTCTTCATCACCGGTTCACACGCTATTCCGAGTTTGATTCGCAATCGGGCGGCGGCCGCAGACGGGCCGCCCAAAAATCCATTGTACGCAAGCCGGGCGCTCCTTGGCGGTCGAGGTTTGATTCGGTGAGTTGCCTATTCGGGCAGCTTTTGTTCGCCGTGGATGGAAAACGGAGATTCGGTGGTGGAAGCGCCGGTGCCCGGCTGGCCTCCGCCAACGGTGACCGTATAAGAACCGGCAGCGACAATTCGGTCTCCGCTTTCGTTCACTTCGCTCAAGTCGCGAGGCTGCAGGGTGAAGGTTACATGCTGGGTTTCGCCGGCGGCGAGGTGAACGCGAGAAAAGCCGCGAAGCGCGCGAATGGGAGCGGAGGGCGATTTGGGAAATTGCAAATAGAGTTCGGCCACTTCGTCTCCCGCTTGATCGCTGATGTTTTTGATATCCACGTCGACGCTTAGAGAATCGCCGGCGTTGAGATCGCTGCTGGAGAGTTTCAAGTTGCTGTAGCTGAACTTTGAATAACTCAAACCGTAGCCGAAGGGATAGAGCGGTTGTCCGGTGAAGTAGCGGTAGGTGCGATCTTTCATTGAATAATCTTCAAAGGGTGGGAGCTGCTCGACTCCGGTGTAGAACGTCACCGGCAGGCGCCCGGCTGGATTATTTGTGCCGGCCAGGGTCTGGGCGATGGCAGTTCCGCCTTCTTCGCCGGAGTACCATGCATCGAGCAGAGCGTTGACGTGTTTGGCGGCCCAGTTTACGGAGAGAGCGCTGCCATTCATCAGGACGACGACGGTGGGCTTGCCGGTTTTTTGCAGAGCTTCGACAAGCTCTTCCTCTTCTTTGGGAAGATCAAGACTGGTACGATCTCCGCCTTTGAAGCCGGGCACGTTCACTTTCATCTCTTCGCCTTCGAGGTGGGAGGTGATGCCGACGACGGCGATGGCCACGTCCGCCTGTTTGGCGGCAGTGACGGCTTTGGCGATCGGGTCGTCGATCAGAGGCAGCCAGATGAGCTTGCTGCCGAAACCTCCGGGTCCGTATTCGATTTTGATGGGATAGCGATGATCTTTTTCCAATTTCACAGGCACGGTGTTGGGGTTGGGGTCGTGCAGAACCATGTCATCGACAATCAATTTGCCATCGAGCCACATGCGGTTCATCGATCCAGAGAGGCCGATTTTGTACGTACCGGATTCGGCGGGAACGAGAAATCCGGTCCAGCGGGCGGCGAGTTCGGTGATGCCTTGGGGTTTCACAAGAGCGGAAGAATCGGGGTGAAAGATCTGGAGATTGACGGTTTGATCCACGCGCGTCAGGACGGGCTTGCCTTGGAAGTTATTGCCGGAGAAATATTCCGCAGTCAGGCCGGGCTGCCCGGCAGCGCTCGAGAGGACCGAAGCTGGAACGACTTCTTCCTGGCGGAGGAAATTGATTCCCGGATCGTAGGTGACTTCGGCAGAAGAAAATTGCTTTCTGATTCCGTCGAGGGCGGTGGTCGAGTGCGAGGGGGTCCCGTGATAATTGCCTTCCAGCACTTCGGCGGATTGAGCGAGAGGCCCGAAGACGGCGATCTTTTTGATCTTCGGGTTGAGAGGCAGCACGCCATCGTTTTTCAGCAAGACGATGGATTCGCGGGCCATTTTCAGGGCGAGTTCGCGATGGGCCGCGCTGTCGATTTCGGAGTCGGGTGTTTGGGCGTAGGGAACCTGACTGGGAGGATCGAAAAGACCTAAGCGAAAGCGCGCGGTGAAAAGGCGTTTGAGGGCAACGTCAATGTCGGCTTCGGTGAGCAATCCTTGTTTAACCGCATCGAGATATTTCACGTAGTCGGAGTTGTCGTTCGCCTTGGTGAAAAAGTCAGCACACTCGTTATCCATGCCCATCTTCAAGGAAACGGCGCCAGCTTCGGCCATGCTCTTGGTGTAATGGTGTCCGTTAAAAATGTCGGCGACGGCGTCGCAGTCGGAGACAACGTAGCCTTTAAATTTCCAGGCGCCGCGCAACTGATCGCGGAGTAAAAAATTGTTGGCGCAGGCGGGTTCGCCGTTGATGCGGTTATAGGCGCACATTACCGAACCGGCTTTGCCTTCGACGACGGCGGCGCGAAATGCTGGGAGATAAGTGTCTTCCATGTCGTGCTTCGACACGTGAACGTCAATTTTGTGGCGGGAGGGCTCGGGCCCGCTATGGACGGCGAAATGCTTCGGTGTGGAGATTACGCGAAAATAATGCGGGTCATCGCCTTGCAGGCCGGTAACGAATGCGACTCCCATTCGCCCGGTAAGGAATGGATCTTCGCCGTAAGTTTCCTGGCCGCGGCCCCAGCGGGGATCGCGAACGATGTTGACATTGGGTGACCAGAAGTCCAAGCCTTCCATGATGTCGCGGCGTCCGGCGCGGACGGCCTGGTTGTGTTTGGCGCGCGCCTCGGTGCCGATCACGATGGCCATATCGTGGATGAGAGGCGAGTCAAAAGTTGCCGCCAGTCCGATGGGCTCGGGAAAGACGGTGGCAATTCCAGCGTTCGCGACTCCGTGCAAAGCTTCGCTCCACCAGTCATATGCGGGAACCTGCAGGCGCGGAATGGCGCGCGCCTGATTTACGAGTTGAGAGGCTTTCTCTTGCAGCGTCATTCGCGAGATCAGGTCGTCAACTCGTAGATTGATGGGCTGCGCGGGGTCGAGGTAGGGTGGAGCGGCGGAGGGAGTGGTTTGCGCAAGGGCCGCAAAGGGTAGGAGGAATGGTATGAGAATAAGGCGAAGGAGAGACCGGGAAGTGTTGAACATGAGCGTTGGATCCTTAGTGGGGTGACTATTCGTAAATAGTTCAAACGCGGCGAGTATAACATCGTAAACGTACACGGAAAAAACGAAGCGTCGCGATTGCCATGCTCGATAAACGTGAAAGAGCGTAAGATTCGATTCGGATTGATGTCTCCCCCAGAAGCGGCGGTGCACCGGAGATGAAGAAAAAAGAGAGACGTGGAATTCACCAGATTGCGGAGATGGCCAACGTCTCAATCGGCACTGTAGACCGAGCATTACACGGCCGCAACGGGATCAGAGAATCTACACGGCAACAAATTCTGCGAATCGCACGGCAGATAGGTTACACCCCCAACCTGGCGGCGCGAGCGCTGTCTGCTTCGAAGTCAGATATACGGATTGGAGTGTGCATACCTCGCGAGATCCATTTTTTCTACGATCAACTATGGAATGGAGTGTTTGACGAAGCGCGGCGACTAAGACAGCTTGGGGTTGAGTTTGAGTATCGCCCGGTGCGAACCCTCGGAGAAGAAGATACCAAGGCTTTCAAAGATCTTCTTAAGGACGGCGTGAACGGGATCATTGTGACTGCGGGAAATCCGAAGGGTCTATCGTGTCTGATCGATGCTGCGGAAGAAAAGGGAGTCAGGGTAGTTTGTGTTTCGACCGACGCTCCAGGGAGCCGCCGATCGAGCATTGTATGCGTCGATCCGTGGCTGAATGGTTGCCTGGCAGGAGAGTTGATGGGCAAGTCGGTTCCGCCGAACTCAAAGGTAGGGGTGGTTGCGGGTATGTTGGCAACGACGGATCACCGCAAAAAGACTGACGGTTTTTCAGATACATTTCCGAGACACTGCGCGGGCGGAGAGATTGTCGACATCGTGGAAGGGCACGAAGACGAGGACGAGAGTTTTCAAAAGACCTTCGAACTTCTTGGCCGCTGGCCTAAGCTGGCGGGATTGTACGTGAACACGGTGAACTGTCTTCCGGTGTGTCGAGCGCTCGGAGCGCGAGGATTGGCAGGCCAGGTGAGATTAGTGACCACGGACCTGTTTGCGGAAATGGCTCCTTATTTTCAGAAAGGGACGATATCGGCGTCCATCTACCAGCAACCCTACCGTCAAGGGCAAATCGCGGTTCGTCTTATGGCCGACCATTTGATGAGCAAGGCGACGTTGCCGCCTGCAGTACACCTAAGTCCAGGGATTGTGATGTCATCGAACTTACAATTATTCCGGGAGATCAGACTCGGAGTAGCAACTATGGACGATTCCATTTTCCGTAGCCTTTCCATGGCCCACGACTAGCGAAAAGGACGCGGGCGGCGGAGGGAATCGCCGCACGTGCGCCTATATCAGGCAGATAGCGAACTTCCTCGTAAGTTCGTGGCTGCTATGGTTTTCGGGATGCCGCAGCGATGAAAAAATGGTTTTCTGGATTCGGAAATCCAACGCAAAAATTCGCTGCGCAGGATTGAAATTTTCCTTGACAAGGTAGAAGAGGGGGCGCTAAATGATGTTTCCATACTAGTACGTTAACGTTAACGAACGTTAAGAAAAACGATTTTACGAAGTTGACAACCCGGTTGGAGGAGGAACGACGCGATGCGTGACTCGTTCAAGATATTCAGAAGTGGCAGTGGAGCCCCCGTGCGCCGTAGCATTTATTGCACGGCGCTTATTCTTTTTATACTAGCAACCGGACTCTACACGTTCGGTCAAGAGGCCACGATTGTAGGAACGGTCACTGATCCTTCGGGGTCGGTAATTCCGAATGCGACCGTCACGATCACCAGCGTCGAAAAGGGTATTTCACGAACGACGACGACGAATGATACGGGCCAATATGTGGCGCCGGATCTATCGATCGGGCATTATAGTGTCGGCGTTACGGCCACTGGATTCGTTTCCGTGCAGAGAACAGGCATCGTGCTCAACGTCGGCGATCGCGTGCGCGCGGATTTCTCGCTGAAGGTGGGCGCGGCGTCGCAGACGGTTACGGTGGAAGCGAACGCGGTCGCAGTGCAGACGGATTCAGGCGAGCAGAGCTCGGTGATTACCGGGACCCAAGTTACTAACCTGGCCGTGAACGGACGCAGCGTGTACTCGCTATTTTCGCTGACGCCCGGGGCGTCGAGCATTCAGGCGGACTTCGTAATCCCCACATCGGTCAGCGGCGACAGCAACGTGAGCATCAATGGACAGCGAGCGGGCCATAATCTTCAATTGCTTGACGGTGGCGAGAACCTTGACCGCGGCGGCAGCAGCGCGAGTGTTATGCCGTCGATGGACGCGATTGCAGAATTTACCAACATGACGTCAAACTACAGCGCCGAGTATGGTCTTACGTCGGCTGCCACCATCACGACGGCGATCAAGTCGGGAACGCAGCAGTTCCACGCGTCGGCGTGGTGGAACGGCCGCAATGACGCCCTCGATGCGCGCAACTACTTCAACCCGTTCCCGGCGAAGGTTGCAGAGCTGCGATTCAATGTTTATGGTTTCAACGCGGGTGGTGAGGTTCCGCTGTGGAAAGAGCATCCAACATTCTTCTTCTACAACATGGAGTGGCGCAGCCTGATTCAGGGCGGGTTGTTGAACCAAACGGTTCCGCTGGCCAGTGCGTATCCTGATGCAAGCGGGCCAGGTACGGGCGCGGTGATCCCTGCCACGCTGCCGAATGGCAATTCGAACATCATCACTGTTCCGAACACCGTAAATGTGTTCGCCAACTGTCCCGGTGGAGTGTCTCCTTCGCCCAGTATCGTTGTGGGAAGTCCGTTCCCGAACAATACGATTCCAGATTGCATGATTGATCCTAACGCGCAAGTTTTGATGACGGCTGGAATCTTCCCCGAGCCAACCAGTGGCGCCCAATTTGTGGGCGGCAATAACTCGCCGACGAATGTGCGTGAGGAGATTGCGCGCATCGACCACACGTTCACGAGCAAGTTTTCGGTGTTCGGTCACTGGGTTTCGGAACAGGTTACTCAGACTTACGGAACAACGCAGTGGAGCAGCGATAACGTTCCCACGGTGTACAACACTTTTGGAAACCCCTCCTATAGCGCGGTGGTGCACACGACCTACGTTATCAGCCCGACACTGCTGAACGAGGCGGCTTTCAATTACAACGGCAACCGCATCAATATCATCCCGGCGGGTCTGGTGTCAGCTCCCCAGGATTTTACGTTCAACAGGTTGTTTACCGGCCCGAACGCCCTCAATCGAATTCCGTCGATCGATCTGGGTGGGAGCACTGGAAGTGACTACACTGCGAACTGGACCCCATGGACAAACACGGCCAATGATTACCAGTTGCGCGATGATCTTTCGTGGACCAAGGGAGCTCATCAACTGAAGTTCGGGTTGAGTTGGGCGCTATACAAGAAGGTGCAAACGTACTTTGCGAACACCGAAGGGAATTTCACGTTCAATGGCAGCTTTTCGGGCAATGACTACGCGGATTTCCTGCTTGGTGATGCCAATCAATATGAAGAAGACGCGGTACAGTCGGCCGGTCACTGGAACAACGTATCCTGGGCACTGTACGCACAAGATAACTGGCGTGTAAACCACCGACTGACTTTGAATCTCGGCTTGCGGTGGGATATCGCTCCGCATACCTACGAGGCCAACCAACAATCGGCGAACTTCTATCCTGGCCTCTATAACCCCGCGAATGCAGCCACCTTCGACTCAACAGGCAATATTTGCAGTTCAGTGTCGAATCCCCCGTGTGCTGGCGGTCCGAGTCCCGGCTTGGGCCCGAGTCCCAGTCCGATCTTGGCCGGATTGCAGTTTTACGAGAACGGCATCGGTATCGGTGGTGTAGGCGGGATACCAAAAGGTCTCGTAAACACCCCGAACAAGAATTTTGGTCCGCGCATCGGTTTCGCTTATGACCTAACCGGCCAAGGCAAGACCGTAGTACGCGGCGGCTTCGGCATCATGTTCGATCGCATTCAGGGTAATGATATGTATAACGGGGCCACAAACACTCCGTTCGACGCCAGCCCGACACTTCACAGTGTATCTCTGTCGAACCCAGGTTTTAACATTAACACCGGCAACACCATCAGTTCGGCGGATTTGCCGGTTCTCCCCGTGGGTATTACCGGCATCGATCCGGCCAATGCCAAGCTACCGACGAGTTACCAATACAGCGTCGGCGTGCAACAGGCGGTCGGCCGCGCCACGGTATTCTCGGCATCCTACGTGGGGAGTCAAGGTCGTCATTTGAATGACTACCGCGAAATTAATCTTCCACCGGAAAGCCTCATCCCTACTTTGCTTGCGCCTGGCGGAAGCGGCCTGCTTAACCCAAATATGAATTATCTGGGTTACGGCGGCATCAAGATGGCTGAGGATGAGGGCAACTCGCATTACAACTCACTGCAGGTTGATCTGCGATCGAACATGGCGCGGAAACTGCAATTGCAGGTGGGCTACACGCTGTCGAGGGCGATCGATTCCACTACGAGTAATGGCAGCGGCGGCGACCTCAACAACGTGACCAACCCCTATCTCGGCTGGAGGTACGATTCCGGTCCGTCACTGTTCGACCGCACGGATGTACTGTTCACGAACTTTGTTTATCAGATTCCTCTGTTCGAGAACACGGACAACCATGCTTTGAATGCAGTGGCTGGCGGATGGTCGTTGTCAGGAATCGTAACGTTCGAAACGGGGGCGCCAATCAACCTCGGCGTCAGTGGAAGCAATGCCTCGAGCATAATTCCCAACTCCTCGAATCGTCCAGATGTGACCGGCGCTATCAGCACGCCGCACACAGCTGCGGAATGGTTCAATCCCGCGGCTTTTTCGGCACCCGCGTGCTTGACGGGACCGGACTGTTACGGCAACCTTGGATTCGATGCGATTCGCGGCCCCGGTCGCGACGACTGGAACCTAGCGTTGTTCAAGAGCTTCGTGATCAGCGAGTCTCGCGGCAGCCGTGTCGAGTTCCGTGCAGACTCGTTCAATACGTGGAATCACACCCAGTTCAAGGGCGACATCAACAACGGCGGCATCAGCAACAGCTTTGGTTCCAGCAACTTCGGCGCCGTCACGGGTGCTTTCGATCCGAGAGAGTTCCAGCTCGGACTGAAGGTAGTGTTCTAACCGGCTTTAACGATCTGCCTCATGCCCCGCTCACGATGAACATCTTGTGGGCGGGGCATAGTTTTCGCCAACCGATTACAACTGAGCGCCAGCGACCGGCCCGCATCCGTGCGGAGACGCGAAGCGTGGGAGAACGTTTGCTTCCCATAGAGCAGAGTGGCTATGCTGGACTGCATGTGCGGAAGATCTCCTGACGGTGTTTTTCGGGTATGAAGAACCGAAAGTTGGAACGGGCTCTTATCGCGCTTTGCCTGATGTGCTGTTTTCGGTCCGAATTTGTGAGCGCGCAGGCGTCCACTCCTTCGGAGGCGATCGCGCTCGAGCAAGAGGGGATGTTAGCCGAAGCGGCGCAAGCGTGGCGGAACGTACTCCGCAAAAACCCAAAGGACGCTGCGGCATGGGCCAGCCTGGGTGTGGTTCTGTCGAAAGAACAGAAATATGAGGAAGCGGCTGCAGCTTATAAAAAGGCGCTCGCCCTCGACGGGAAGCTGCCGGGAGTGCAGCTGAATCTAGGGCTGGCGGAATTCAAGCAAGGGCACTTCGAGGCGGCGATCGGCCCGCTGCATGCGGCTTCAGTTGCCGACCCGCACAATCTACAGGCGTCCACGCTGCTTGGTCTTAGTTATTACGGGGCAAAGCGTTTTGTGGAGGCGAGCAAGGTTCTCGAAGCTCCGGCCAAAGCCGATCCAAACAACTCAGAGTTGCATGAAGTGTTGGCGCAAAGCTGCATGCAGGCGAAGGAATACTCGTGCGCCGAGGATGAATTTCGCCTGATTCTCCAGCAGAATCCGGACTCGGCGGCCGCACATATGCTGAGCGGCGAAGCACTGGATGGACTCGGCAAAACGACGGAGGCTATAGCCGAGTTCCAGTCGGCGGTGAAGGCCTCTCCGCGAGAACCGAACGTACATTTCGGGCTTGGCTATCTTTATTGGAAATCGGACCAGTATGACGACGCCAAGCGCGAGTTTGAGACGGAGTTATCGATCGATCCCAATGACGCTTTGGCTATCGCGTATCTGGGCGATATCGCAATGAAAAGGAATGATCCAGACGCGGCGCTGACGTTGCTGCGAAAGGCGGTAGAGATAAAGAGCGATATACGGATCGCGCACATTGATTTGGGAGTTGTTCTTACACAGCAAAAGCAGTACGGCGAGGCCATTACGGCGCTGCGGCGGGCGGTGGAGTTGGATCCCACGCAGGCGGACGCGCACTACCGGTTGGCGCGCGTGTACCAGGCGATGGGGAAAGAAGCGGAAGCGCAGAAGGAGTTCGCCAAGGTGCGGGAGTTGCACGCGAAGGCGGATGAATCGCTGGCGTCAAAGATACCGGTTGCGCCGGCTCCGCCGCCTCACTGAAGGCCGCGAGTTGTGGCGACGCTCTCGTGAGATAGATTCGTTCATTTTTGAGATAGAAGACAGGAGACTATGAATCTCTATAAGTACTTACTCCGTAAAAATCGACTGTTACTTAGCGTTGCGATGACTATTCTTGTCTTGTTACCGGCGGCGGCACAGCAAAGTGCGAAACCCAAAAAGGCGGCGATGCCGTGGATGAATAAGAGTCTTTCTCCGGACGAAAGAGCGGCGCTGGTGGTTAAGGAGATGACTCTCGACGAAAAAATTTCGATGTTACACGGGACGGGAATGGCGGGGCTTGGGCCGCTGAGCCCGCTGATTGTGAAATCGAACGGCGGGGCCGGGTACGTTCCAGCGATTCCGCGGCTGGGAATTCCGGCGCTGCAGATCTCTGACGCGGCTTACGGGGTGAGGAGCAGCGGCGAAAATGGCCGGTATTCGACGGCTTTGCCTGATAACCTGGCCGGTGCCGCGAGTTGGGATCTGAAGGCGGCATACGAGTATGGAGGGCTGATTGCGCGCGAGTTGCGGGACCAGGGTTACAACATGTCCTTGGGCGGCGGGATAAATCTGGCGCGCGAGCCGCGAGATGGACGGACGTTTGAGTATATGGGTGAAGATCCGCTGCTGGCGGGGATGATGGTCGGCCAAGTCATGAAGGCAGAGCAGGCCGAACACGTGATTGGCGATTTAAAGCACTATGCGATGAACGACCAGGAAAGCGGGCGCAACGCGGTCAACGTCACCATTGATAAGCGGTCGATGCGAGAAAGCGATCTGCTGGCGTTTGAGATTGGATTGCGCGAGTCGGATGCGGCGGCGGTGATGTGTTCCTACAACCGCGTGAATGGGGATTTCGCCTGCGAAAACAAATACTTGTTGACCGATGTATTGAAGAAGGACTGGAAGTTTAAGGGTTTTGTTGATTCGGATTGGCAGGGAACGCACAGCACGGCGAAGGCGTCGGCGGCTGGATTGGATCACGAGGAACCGGGCGAGATTTTTTATGGCGGAGCCATGAAGAAGGCTGTGGAGTCAGGGAAGGTTCCGCAAGCTGAATTGGACGATCATGTGCACCGGATTTTGCGGTCGATGTTCGCGACGGGAGTGATCGATGATCCTCCGCAAAAGAGCGTTGTCGATGTGGTGCGTGGATTTGAGATCGCGCAGAAGATCGAAGAGCAAAGCATCGTGCTGCTGAAGAATGACGGCGGGCGGCTTCCGCTTGATGCCACGAAGGTTCGCAGCATTGCGGTGATCGGCGCTCACTCTGACGTTGGAATGTTGTCGGGCGGCGGGTCGGCGCAGGTGGATCCGCCGGGAGGGAATGCCATTATGCCGCCGGGACAGGGACGGACGACATGGCAGGCTCACATATGGTTTCCGACTTCACCTCTGAAAGCGATTCGAGCGAAGGCTCCGAGCGCAAAGGTGGAATACGATGCGGGGACAGATCTTTCGTCGGCGGCGGCGCTGGCGAAAACGGCGGATGTCGCTATCGTATTTGCAGAGCAGTGGGAAAGTGAAGGTATGGACCTCGATACGCTGTCTCTTCCGGACAATCAGGATGAGTTGATCGCGAGGGTTGCCGAGGCTAATCCGCACACGATTGTGGTGCTGGAGAATGGAAGTCCGGTGACGATGCCGTGGGCAGGGCAGGTGGCGGGGATTGTGGAGGCATGGTATCCGGGAACGCGGGGAGCGGACGCGGTTGCCAATGTGCTGTTTGGCGAGGTGAACCCGACCGGGAAGCTTCCGCTCACGTTTCCAAAGAGCTATGCGGACTTGCCGCATCCTGTGTTGGTGAAACCGCCGGCGGCTTCGACCACGAAAGCTGGAGATCCGGACGATTGGAAGAAGATCGCGAAGGGTCTGCCGCCGTTTCAGGTCCATTATGACGAAGGACTGAAGGTTGGTTACAAGTGGTACGACGCAGAGGGGAAAGCGGTGCTGTTTCCCTTTGGCTACGGGCTTTCTTACACGACGTACGACTACTCCGGTCTGAAAGTGGATTCGGGCAAGACCGTGCATTTGAGTTTTGAGTTGAAAAATACGGGAGCGCGCGCGGGGGCGGAGATTGCCGAGGTATATGCCGCGTTGCCGGCGAGTGCGGGAGAGCCGCCGAAGCGTTTGGTGGGGTGGAGCAAGGTGAAGCTCGATCCGGGCGAGAGTAAAGAAGTGACAATCGATGTTGATCCTTGGTATCTTTCCGTCTTCAACGTCGACCGAGACAGTTGGCAATTGGTGCCGGGAAACTACACGTTCATGGTGGGGGGCTCTTCGCAGAATTTTCCGTTGAAAGAGTCGATTGACTTGAAATGACGAGCCGGGCAGCGGGTGGGGAGCCAGATTGCCGCCATTCAACCGTGCCAATCCAGGATAACGATAAGGACAAGCGATGACGCTATTGCTAGCCATGCTGGTGCCGACACGGTTGGTGCATCTCGCGCCGGTCGACGTGGCGATTGTGGTTTTCTATTTCGTGCTGGTGCTCTCCATCGGATGGTATTTGAAGGGGCGAGCCAACACGGGCGAAGACTTCTTCATGGCCGGGCGGGAGATGACGGCGTGGGTAGCGGGTCTGAGTTTTCTCTCGGCGAATCTAGGCGCGCTGGAATTGATGGGCTGGGCCGGATCGGCCTATCAGTACGGGATTCTGGCGACGCACTGGTATTGGATCGGCGCGATTCCGGCGATGTTGTTTCTGGCGCTGGTGATGATGCCGTTCTACTACATTTCAAAGACGCACTCGGTGCCGGGATATTTGAAACTGCGTTTCGGGGAGCCGAGCCGTGCGCTGTCGGCAATTTCATTTGCATTCATGACCGTGCTCATGAGCGGCGTGAACATGTTTGCCATGGCCAAGGTGATGCAGATAGTGCTCGGATGGGACATCAACTTCAGCATATGGGTCTCGTCGCTGACGGTGGCGATTTATGTGACTTTGGGCGGGCTGCGGTCGGCCATCTTTAATGAAGTGCTGCAGTTTTTTCTGATATGGGCGGGCGCGCTGCTGATTCCGATACTGGGATTGTATGAAGCGGGCGGCTGGACCAACTTGAAGCTGGAGATTGCGCATAGGGCGTCGGTGCAGTATGTGCATCTCTGGGCCGGTTTGGGGTCGTTCTCGAACAATCCGATGGGAATCAACTGGGTCGGCATCGTATTCGGGCTGGGCGCGATCATCTCGATGGGCTACTGGACGACGGACTTCCTGGTGGTGCAGCGGATTCTGGCGGCGAAGGACATACGGAGCGCCGAGATGGCTCCGATCATTGGCGCCGGATTCAAGATGTTCGTGCCAATCATCGTGATCCTGCCGGGCCTGCTCGGTTTGGCCGTGCTGCCCGAGAAGCTGGTTCCGGAATCGGTGGCTGCGATCACGGGAGCACACAGTTATAACGATGTGCTGCCGCTGATGCTGGCGCGCTATTGCGGGCCCGGGTTGCTGGGGCTCGGCGTGACCGCGCTGATTGCGGGATTCATGTCGGGCATGGCGGGCAACGTGAGCGCCTTCACGACGGTATGGACTTATGACATTTATCGTCCGCTGATTAACAGCAAAGCGAGCGACCATCATTACGTGAACATGGGGCGCTGGACGACGATCATCGGAGTGCTGATCAGCGTGGGGACGGCGTATCTGGTGATGCAGTTCGCGAGCATCATGGATTACGTGCAGGCGTTGTTCAGCTTTTTCATTGCACCGTTGTTTGGCACGGTGGTGCTGGGAATGCTGTGGAAGCGGGCGACGGGCGCGGCCGGATTCTGGGGATTACTGTGCGGAACGCTTTCTTCGATCGGCATGTGGGCGTGGGTAAAAGTCGATCCGTCGGCGCTGCGATATGTGGCGATGTCGTCTCATGCGAAGGCGCTGGCGCAAGATATGTATCAGGCGCTGTGGTCGTTCACCGTTTGCGTGGTGGTGACCGTAGTGGTGAGCATGGCTACGAAGCCGATCCCAGACAGTGAATTGACGGGGCTGGTGTATGGGTTGACGAAGGTTCCGGCGGTAGGAGATGTTCCGCTGTATCAGAAGCCGCTGTTCTGGGCGGGGGTGGTGACGGTAGTATTCGTCGCGCTGAACATTATTTTCTGGTAGCGATTTTGTGCGGGCGAATTTGGCGGCCGGTTTCTGGCGAGTTTGGTGCGTGGAGGCAGCATGATATCGATCTGGTTTTTCATCGGAGTTTCGTTGGCGGTGAACGGTGCGCTGATTCTGGGCGCGGGAATTTACCAGGTATTGAATCCTCCGGTGACGCCAACCGTGGTGCTCTTTCAGTTGCACGCGAATGTATGGTGGGGAGCGGTTCTGCTCTTGTTCGGTCTTATTTATTGCTTCAAGTTCGCGCCGCGGCGACACTCGTAATAATAATTAATAAGGATGAGGCGCCTCGCCTCACATGACGATGGCGGCGGCTCCGTCGATGGAATCCTCTTTTACTGCTATTAAAGCTTCGTTGGCCCGGTCGAGCGGGAATGGCTTGACCTTCGGTTTGAGTCCTATCTCGGTTGCGACTTGAAGGAAATCTCTTGCGTCGGCGCGAGTCATGTTGGCGACACTTCGTAGCTGGCGTTCACCCCACAGCAGGCGGTCGTAATCGAATTGCGGAATGCGGTCGAGGTGGATGGCGTTGATGGCGACCACGCCGCCTTTTCGCAGGCTTGACAGAGCTGCCAGCGCGACGTCTCCGCTGGGAGCGAAGGTCACGGCGCAATCAAGTTCGGCAGGCGGAGTGTCGGTTTCAGTTCCCACCCAAGCAGCACCGAGGGAAACCGCGAGCTGGCGATGAGTTGATCCGCGGGTCGAGACGTAGACTTCGCAATCCCACGAGCGTAGAACCGCGATTGCCAGATGGGCAGAGGCACCGAATCCGAAGAGGCCGACGCGGTCGCCACGCTTCGCGCCGGCCACGCGAAGACTGCGAAAGCCAATAATGCCGGCGCATAGAAGCGGCGCGGCGTGCAGGTCGTCGAGTTGACGGGGAAGCGGGAAGACGAAATCGGAGCGCGCGACAGCGTATTCGGCGTAACCGCCATCTACCGTGTAGCCGGTGAATGTGGGCGAGTCGCAGAGATTTTCGAGACCGAGGCGACAATAGCGGCAGGTGCCGTCGGTTCCACCCATCCAGGAGACGCCGACGCGAGTGCCGGCAGGAAGTTCGGCGGTGGCTCCGGCAACAACTTCGCCGACGATCTGATGGCCGGGGATGAGTGGCGAACGATGCAGCGGCAATTCGCCTTCTACGATGTGGAGATCAGTGCGACAGACTCCGCAGGCGCGAACGCGCAGGAGGACCTGACCCGGCTGTGGTTGCGGCGTTGGGACATCGGTGATTTGAAGAGGACGGTTTCGAACGTCTTGCGGGGAAGTTAGAGTCGCGGCTTTCATGAATTCAGGGGAACCGAGCGAGGGTTCTTGCGACGAAGGTGTCGTCACCAAAATTAATATACTCCTCGGGCTGAAGACGGGCGGAGCCAGCCTGGCGGAAGCGTTTCGCATCAGAAGGAATGGCGGACGGCAAAAGCCGACTCTTTCTGTGCGCCGGTTACGGTGCTTTGCCGCGCGGCTGGGCGGGTGCTAGACTGCGCGAATGGCTGCCAAAAAGAAGACGAAGAAGAATCCGATGAAAGCGAAAAAAAGCGTTAAGAAGAAGACAACGACGAAGAAATCGGTGAGGCCGGCGAAGGCTCGCGGGAGAGCGGCGGCGAAGAAGACGTCCGGTGCGAGGCGTTTGTCGGCAAAACTGTCGGTAAAACCGTCACCGAGACCTGCGGTGAAATCAAGGTCGGCCAATCCCGCAAAAAAGAAGGCTCAGAAGAGCTATGGGCGCGCATCCGGGGTGCCGTTTCGGAAAGAGGAATCGCTGGCTGATTCGGCGGGGCAGTCGGGAGATTTGCAGGGCTTGTCGGGCCGCGAGCTGGCCGACTCGGAGAGCGTCGACGAGTTGATCGACGAGGGCAACGCGTTCGAGGCGGAAGCGGTGATGGGAGTTGAGGAAGCCGACAACGCGGATGAGCAGGAAGTTCACACACACGAAGTGCCTGAGGACGACGTTCCCAGCGAATATACGGATGAAGAATAGCCGGCGGTAAGAGGCAGGCTTATCGCGGGCAACGCGGCGCGCGCCGTTTGCAACTAAAGAATTAGTTACTTTTCGCTTCGCGAAGCGTCTAAGGAAAACGAGGAGGGTCGAAGGTGCCGCCCAGACAATCGGGAACGTTGACCGAAGCCGAGTTGCGGATCATGAACGTGCTGTGGGGGAGGGGATCGGGCACGGTCCAGCAAGTGCTTGATTCCATTACCGAAAAGCCGGTTCTGGCCTATAACTCAGTGCTAACGACAATTCGGGTACTGGAGAGAAAAGGCTATCTGAAACATCTAAAAGATGGGCGGGCGCACGTTTATGCGCCGCTGGTAGGGCGGCAGGAGGCCACGCGGTCGGAGATCCGGCACCTGGTGAGCCGCTTTTTCAGGAATTCTGAAGAGCAGCTGGTCTTGAATCTCCTGGAAGATCAAGGTTTGGGGTCGGAAGAGATCGGCCGGTTGCGGCAGATGCTGGTGCAGAAGGACGTGCTTCAAAAGGATGTCCCACAAAAGGATGCGAAATGAACTGGCTCTCACTGCAGACGGTGGCGCAGTTCTCGATGGAGCGGATTTTTAACGCGCTGCCGGAAGGAATCCTGATCGCGCTTTTTGCGTGGGTGTTGCTGCGGATTTTGCGCCGGCAGAATTCGGGAACACGATTTGCAGTGTGGTTCCTGGCATTGCTGACGGTTGCCGCGCTCCCTTTGCTGAATGGGTTTGGCGAAGGTCGAGCGCTGGCGGGGACGCGGATTTTCTCAAGCCTGGAATGGGGAAATCCGCGCCCTGCCGTTACCATCCCGCTCGAATGGGCAATCTTCGGCTTTGTTGCCTGGGCATTGGGAGCGTGTGTAGCGATGGCCCGGCTGGCAGTTGGGCTGTGGCGGCTGGGGCAATTGCGCCGGAGTTGCGTTCCGGTCGCCGTGGCGGATCTGGATCCGATCGTGCGCAAGACGGTGGATGAAATCAGCGCGGCGTCAGGTGCGGCGGGACCGGTTGCGATTACGACGTCGGAATGTGTGAGGGTTCCGGCGGCCATCGGTTTCTGGAAGCGAACCATTGTATTGCCGGCGTGGGCGCTGCGGGAGCTGCCGGCCGAAGATCTCAACGTTATATTGCTGCACGAATTCGCACACTTCCGGCGCTGGGATGACTGGACGAACCTGGTGCAGAAGATTGTGCGGGCGGTGTTTTTCGTTCATCCGGCGGTGTGGTGGATTGAAAGAGAGCTGGCAGTGGAACGCGAGATGGCTTGCGATGATGCCGTTCTGGCGCAGACGGCGAATCCACATGGATACGCCACTTGCCTGGTTTCGTTGCTGGAAAAGAGCCTGGCGCATCGTCTTTCGCAGCGGCGATGGTCGATGGTCCAAGCGGCGGTATACAGGGCGCGCGAAGCTTCGCTGCGCCTCGCTCAGATTCTCGATAAGAATCGGCCCAAGGCTACGCGGGTGTGGAAGCCGGCGGTCGGCATGGTTGGCGTTTTTTCCATGGTCTGCCTGATGGCGATGCCGCGCGCGCCGCAGCTGGTTGCGTTCGATCGCGAAATTCCGGTGAATCGTTCTGGTTTGGAGTATTCGGCGGCGGTGACGCGGCCGGCGTTCGGAGTGCAGCACGCCCCGGGGCAGACTTCGGCACAAGCTAGGGTGATTCCGGCGGCGTTCCGGAGTGTTGATTCTCAAGCGCGGGCTGGCAAGATTGCGGTGCTGCACGGCGCTGATGAGCGACGGCCATCCGCAGGGAGATTCGTTTCTGCCACGACGCACGCCACTCTGCCGCGTCAACAAATCGTGGCGGCGAGCGCTGCCTTAGACCAGGGAATGATGCCGCAGTTCCAAACATTAGTTTTTATCGAAGCCACGCAATGTGGGAGTCCTGAGTCGCCGGTGTGGAGCGTCCAAGTGTGGCGGGTAACGCTGGTCACCGCGACGCGGGAGCGGATCGCGAGAATGCCCGTGGCGAGCTCGATTTAACGGGGCAAATTTTTTTGCAAGCAACAACTAGATAATTAGTTGTACAAGGAGAAGACGGAAATGAAGACGTTGATGGAACGTTTCAGGGCGGTGGTAACAAGGCGCGTACTGGTGGCTCTGCTGGCGGTAGCGGCGGTGGGGTCGGTGGCAACGCTCGAATTCACGAGGTCGGCGAAGGCAGCGGTGGCGGCTCCGGCAGTGTCTCCGCTGGACGACAACAGGGTGGGAGCGCTGCTGACGCTTGACCGCGCGATGGAAACTCTGGCGGCACGAGTCACACCGGCGGTGGTGAACGTGACGGTGGTGTCGAAGGCGGCTCCGGAGCAGGCGGGGATGCAAGGGTCGCCGGACATGCAACAGTTCTTTGGGCCGGACAGTCCTTTTGGCGGGCAGTTTGGAAGACAATTTAGTCTTCCGGCGCAGCCGCAGAATCGCATGGAACATGGACTGGGCAGCGGCGTGATCATCTCGCCGGACGGATATATTGTCACCAACAATCACGTGATTGAGGGAGCAGTCGATATACGGGTCACGATGAGCAATCGCGAGGTTATGCCGGCGAAGCTGGTCGGCGCCGATCCGCTGACTGATCTGGCGGTGATCAAGGTGAATGGCAGCGATTTGCCGAGCGTGCCGTGGGGCAACTCGGCAAGCTTGCGTCCGGGACAGACGGTGCTGGCGTTTGGTAATCCGTATGGGTTTCGCTTCACGGTGACGCGCGGAATCATCAGCGCGCTGAACCGTCCGAATCCGGATGCGAGTGATCGACGCAAGCCGGGCGAATTCATACAGACGGATGCCGCCATCAATCCCGGCAACTCGGGCGGAGCGCTGGTTGATGCGCGCGGCGAGCTGATCGGAATCAATACCTTCCTGATTTCATCTTCGGGATCATTCTCGGGGATGGGCTTTGCGATTCCGACGCAGATTGTCGAGCCGACAGTGGAGACGCTTATTCGCGACGGCAAAGTCACGCACGCGTTCATCGGAATACAGATTGCGGATGTTACTCCCGACAATGCCAAGTTTTTTGACATGAGCAAAGCCACGGGAGCGGTGATCAGCGACGTAACGCCGGATTCGCCGGGAGCGAAGGCGGGTCTGCGCACGGGCGACGTGATTACGGAACTCGACGGAAAGCCGATCACCGACGCAGGCGAGCTGCAGATGCTGGTCGAACAAAAGCGGCCAAACGAGACGATTCAACTGCAGGTGGTGCGTGAGAGCAAAACCATGAGCATTCCGGTGACGCTGGAAGCGCTAGGCGGCGACAAGGGCACGGAGAACGCCGGCGGCGAACACGGGAAGGCGCGCTGGGGGCTGAGTCTCGGCGATCTAACTCAAGACGCGCGCAATCAACTGCAAGCGGATGCGGGGGTTCATGGCGCGATTGTGGAAGACGTTCAGCCGGGCAGTCCGGCGGATAACGCCGGCTTGCAGCGCGGGGACGTGATCATGCAGGTGAATCGGCAACCGGTAAAATCGGCCGCTGACGTGGCGCAGATTTTGTCAGGAGTTCCGAAAGGCCAGGATGCGCTGGTGCTGGTGTGGTCGCAAGGGGGCAGCACATTCCGTGTGCTGCATCCTGCGCAAGGGTGAGGGAAAGTATCTCCTGGATGCGCGCTGTGTTCCACTCGACCTCGTGAAGGGTGGGATGCGGCGCGCATTTTTTTTGCGCGCGGGCGCATTTTGAAAGTATAAAGTGCCGATGAAAAAATGAATCTCTCGTTGCGGATGAATATGTTCCATTAACAATTCGAATTGGACTTGGTGTAAACCGCAGACTAAAGTTTTATGGTCAAGTCCATTCGGAGGAATCGCAGGGGCTGGAGACAAGTCGGCGAGGTGACTCGCACCGTGGTAATCAACAGCGCCCGCGCAAATATGGAGCCGCCCCCTCTCACCCGATAGAATACTTAGAGAAACGGTTTTCTCGGCGTCGTGGGCGCTAGACGGAGAGGCGCCCAGGCCGAGCTTATGTAAACGCAGCAGACTGGAGACAAGATTTGGACCGACCGAATGAGCTAATTCAGGAACAGGATCACGCCGCCTGTTCTCTCGATGCCAGCTATGTGCTGACTTGGGAAGAAATTGCGAATCTGGGGGCGGAATCGGGCAAGCCAGCCGAGACGCTGATGAACGTTGTCGCGTTAATTGCGCGACGATTTGGCACGGATGTTTGTTCGGCTTACTTGCTGGAGCCGGACCGCGCCAATCTGGTTCTGGCCGCGACGCTGGGGCTGCGTCCAGAGTCGATTGGCAAGCTTCGCATGGCGGTCACCGAAGGGCTCACTGGCCTGGTGGCAGAACAGGTTCGGCCGGTTGCGGTTGAGTACGCCAGAAACCATCCACGGTTCAAATACTTTAGCGATCTGGGCGAGGATTCTTACCAGTCATTTCTCGGGGTACCGCTGATCGATCGCGGAGTGCTGCAGGGCGTTCTGGTGGTGCAAACGATCGAGCCGCGAGTTTTTCCGGAAAACGAAATTCGATTGCTGACGGAGGCTGCGAACCGGGTTGCGCCGGTGGTGAGCGAAGCGCGCACGCTTGACCGCTTTATCGCTCCGGTGCAGGAACGGCTGTGGGCGCTGGCCAGGAACTTGTGGTGGAGTTGGGATCACGATGCAGCGGGGATATTCCGCGACCTCGATCCGAAGCGTTGGAGTCAGCTCAATCACAGTCCTGTCTCGCTGTTGAATGAATATCCGCTGGAAAAACTGGAGCGCCGCGCCACTGAACTCAATCTGCACGGGCGGATCAACTACGCGTATCGGCGGCTGCGCGAGTATCAGGAGACGGAACGCACATGGGGCGCGCGCCATGCGGGAGTGCTGCGGCCTCGTCCGGTAGCTTATTTCTCGGCTGAATTTGGAGTGCATGAATCGCTGCCGATTTATTCGGGTGGGTTGGGCGTGCTGGCCGGCGACCATATCAAGAGCGCGTCGGACCTTGGCATTCCATTGGTTGGGGTTGGACTTTTTTATGGGCAGGGATATTTCCGCCAGCGGCTTGATCGGGACGGCTGGCAGCACGAGGAGTATCTCGAGACCGACGTCAACCAGCTTGCGATGGAAACGGCGATCGGGAAGAATGGCAGGCCGGTGCTGGTACAGGTTGATACGCGTCACGGCCCGATTTACGCGAAGGTGTGGCGCGTAAAGGTGGGCCGCTGCGAACTGTTTCTGCTCGACTCAGACATAGAAGGAAACACGCCCGAAGACCGCGAGATGACATCGCGGCTGTATGGAGGCGACGGCCGTGTGCGCGTGCATCAGGAATTACTTCTTGGCGTGGGCGGCTTGCGGGCTCTAAAAGCGCTCGGCATCACCCCCGGCGTGCTTCACTTGAACGAAGGCCACAGCGCGTTTGTGGTTCTGGAGGCGATTCGGCAAAGGATGGAAGAAGAAGGCATCAGCTTCGATAAAGCCGCGCCGCGGGTTGCGCGCGAGGTGGTCTTTACGACGCACACTCCCGTTCCGGCGGGGCATGATCGTTTCGACGCCGATCTGGTTGAAGAACACCTCGGCCCCCTACGCGAGGGTCTGGGACTTTCGAAAGAGGCTTTCATGGCGCTCGGCCGCGAGAATCCTGAAAGCGACGAGCGTTTCTGCATGACCGTGCTCGGGCTGAAGCTTTCGCGGCGCGCGAATGCGGTGTCTTCGCTGCATGGGGAAGTTTCGCGCGCGATGTGGACGGGGCTGTTCCCAGGGAAGCATGAGGACGCGGTTCCGATTGGGCATGTGACCAATGGCGTTCACGTTCCCTCGTGGCTAGCTCCGCAAATGTATCGTCTCTACGACCGGCATCTGGGGACGGGATGGAATCTGCACAGCAGCGAAGCCAAGATCTGGGAAGGCATCGAGAATGTCGACGACGGTGAACTGTGGGAGACGCACTTCAATCTCAAATCACAGATGATCGAATTTGTGCGCCGCCGGGCGATCAAGCAGGCCGCGCGCCGCGACGAATCACGAGAGGTGCTGCAGCAATTGGAACGAGTGCTCAGTCCGGATGCGCTGACCATTGGCTTTGCACGCCGGTTCGCGACCTACAAGCGCGCCAATCTGATTTTGACCGATATGGAAAGAATCGCGAGCATGGTCAACGATCCGAAACGGCCGGTGCAGTTCGTGTTTGCGGGAAAGGCGCATCCGCTGGATGAGCCCGGCAAGCGCGTGCTGCAGGAGATTGCACGGCTGATGCGCGACCCGCAGTTCTCGGACAAATTCGTTTTTGTCGAAGACTACGACATCAACGTGGGCCGACATTTCGTGCAGGGAGTGGATGTGTGGCTGAATAATCCGCGGCGACCGCTTGAAGCCTCGGGAACGAGCGGCCAGAAGGTCGTTCTCAACGGCGGGTTGAATCTTTCGGTGCTTGATGGCTGGTGGGCGGAGGCGTATGACGGGCTGAACGGTTTTGCCATTGGGCAAGGGAGAACGCATTCTGACATGAACGTTCACGACAGCCGCGACGGAGAAGACCTGATGCGCGTGCTTCGCGATGAAGTGATTCCTCTTTATTATTACCGCGATCGTGACGGCCTGCCGCGAGGCTGGATCCAGCGGATGAAGCGCACGATCCGCACGCTGGGTTGGCGCTTTAATGCGGATCGCATGGTGATGGATTACACGCTGAAATGCTACGTTCCGGCTGCCGGCGGCACGTCGAGCGACCTGCGGCTGCGAATGTAAGCGTGGTCAGTAGGAAGCGGGAACGGTTGCGTCCTCCGGATATGCGGGCATTCCGAACTCGGGAACGTCGAGACCTTCTTCTTCCACTTCAGGGGCGACGCGCATGCTCTTCACTTGGTTGACGCTCCAGAAGACAGCGTAGGTTGCGCCGAATGCCCAAGCGGCGTAGAGAGTGGCACCCATCAGCTGACATAGAAATTGGCGGGTGTCGCCATGGAGCAAGCCGGTGACTCCCTGGCCGGCGTGTCCGAGATACGAGGTTGCGCCGACGCCGTTCCATCCGCTGCCATAGGTGCCGTCGGCGAAGATGCCCACGCTGACCGCGCCGAGCCAGCCACAATAGCCGTGCACAGAAATCGCTCCGCAGGGGTCGTCGACCCGGAGAACGCGGTCGTTGAATAAGACGCCGCCACAGACGAGCAATCCCGCAAGTATGCCGATGATCACTGCCGATGTTGGCGACACGAAGGCGCAGGGAGCAGTGATCGCGACCAGGCCCGCCAACATGCCGTTGCACGCCATGGTGATGTCGGGCTTCCCGAAGAGGAAATACCACACGAGCATCGCTACGGCCGAACCGGCGACGGCAGCCAGATTGGTATTCACGGCGACGACGGAAATGCGAAGGTCGGTTGCGCCGAGGGTGGAACCGGGATTGAAGCCCATCCAGCCGAAGAGAAGAATGAAGGTGCCAGTCACGACGTAGACGATGTTGTGCGCGGGGAATACGCGAATTTTGCCGCCAGGTCCGTACTTACCGAGGCGCGGACCGAGAATGATCGCAAGGGCCATGGCGCAGAAACCGCCGACGGCATGGACGACGGTTGATCCGGCGAAGTCGACATAACCATGGCCGAGATTGAGCGTGGATCCAAGTTGCGAAAGCCAGCCTCCCCCCCAGGTCCAGCAGCCGGAGATCGGATAAAGAATCGCGCCGATGAAGAGTTCGCAGAGCAGGAAGGCCCAAAAGGTGATGCGCTCACAGATGGCGCCGACGATGATGTATCCGGCGGTTTCCATGAAGACGACTTCGAATAAAGTCAGGCAGTTGCTGGCGCTGTCATAGGCGGGGCCAACCAGAAAAAAGCCTTTTCCGCCCACGAATCCCCATTGGCCGCTGCCGATCAGAAACTTATTGAGTCCGGGAATGCCACCTAGGTTGGTGGGCGAGGCATTGATGACGACGGCGCCAAACTGGAATGCGTATCCGACCGCGTAGTAGGCGAGGAAAGCGAAGACGTAGGCGGCGAAATTCAACATCATCAGGTGGGCGACATTCTTCTTTCGCACGAGTCCGCAGGTAAGGAGGGCGAATCCGGCCTGCATGAATAAGACGAGGTAGCCGGTGTTCAACGTCCAGGCAAAGTTGGTGGCGACGCGTACGTGGCCCACGCTGTCGGCTAATTTCACGGCGAGCGGTTCCTTCGCTGCCTGGGCCTGATAATCGTCAAAGGCCTTCTTGTTCGCGGAGTAGTCGGGAGCGGCTTTGTCAGTTGGCTCGGGGACGACAAAGGGATTGCCGGCAGCGTCAACGGCGTTTGTTTTGTCGCCAGTCGCGATGCCAGCCGGGTCGGGCTTGGGCGCGTCGTCGCCAAAGCTGGGCGTTGCCAGGCCGACGAGGATTCCGGCAGCGAGAAGGAGGACGGGAATCGATAGTGATGATGGCCGGCGCAGAAAGCGCCTCTCCGCTTGATTCGTCATGCGATAGCTCCTGTATCTATAGCTCCAGTATCTGGGGGGTAGGACATTGTCGCCGAATCTTGCGGCGCGGGAAAGGACAAGGTGACATGCGGCATGAAATCTCTTGGTAAGTCTCCGGGTTGCGTATACACAATTGCCCATCACACTAAATGGGCGTGATCTGGGGAGTCCAATAGAAATTTCTTCTTACAGGGATCAGAAAAGCTTTAAAAAATCGCGCGGAGCGGGAGCGGAGCAAAGGGGGCCGGTGCGCGGCATTTTAAAGGTGAACGGCGGCCTAGTGGAGATGAGGATTTTTGCGGGTCGCGCTGCGCGATCGCAAGGCCGAGGTTTGAGCGAAGCGCGCTTTCGACTTGACAGTTCCGCAGGAAGATTTACCATAGATGAATATTTATGCATGATGATGGATAAATATGCTCAAACGCGGGAAAATGCGCGAATCCGGCGACTGAGCAAGAGGGTGGGGAGCTTTGCAGCAAGTCTGATGGGGACGAAAGTTAAAACTGCGATTCTCGGCGCGACCGGATATTCCGGCGCCGAACTGACACGGCTTCTCGGCCGGCATCCGCATACGGCTGCGCCCTTGCTTTTGCGGCGCAGCGCGGAGGCTGAGGGCAGCGGCGCGGCAATGCCGCATATTTCAGGCAATGGCAATGGCCATTCAACGATTGAGCCGTTTTCGTGGGCGGCGCTGGAGCGGAGAGGGGTTGAGGTGCTGTTCATGGCGACGCCGCACGCAGTGTCGCGCGAACTTGTTCCAGAGGGAATTGAGCGCGGCCTGCGGATCGTCGATCTGAGCGGTGCGTGGCGGCTGAAAAAGCAGGAGCATCGCGCCATCTACGGTTTCAAAGACGCCAACACCGAGACGGCGGCGGAACTCACTGATCGCGCGGTGTACGGTTTGCCGGAGCTCAACGCGGACCGGATACGGGCGGCCGCGCTGGTGGCGAATCCGGGATGCTATGCGACTTCGGTGATTCTCGCGCTCGCGCCGTTGTTGGCGGCGAGTCTGGTCGACGTGGATCGCGGAATCATCTCGGATTCAAAATCGGGTGTTTCTGGAGCTGGCAAAGAACCGACAGCGCGTACGCATTTTGTGTCGGTGGCGGACAATTTTTCCGCTTACTCGGTTTTCGGGCACCGGCATACGGGAGAGATTCTCGAACAGTTGGCCCTCAATTCGCAGCAGTTGATTTTTACTCCGCATCTGTTGCCGATTCCGCGTGGAATTCTGTCGACGATTTACGTGCAGCTGAGGCCCGAGATGAGGGCGGGCGAGATTGAAAGCTGTTTCCAGGATTTCTATAAGGGTAAGAGATGGGTTCGGATTTTTCCGGCAGCGACGTTGCCGGAAATTCAATTCTCGGTACACACGAACTACTGCGACCTTGGGTTCTGTCTGGCAAAGGATGGCCGCAGGCTGGTGGTAGTGTCATGTCTCGACAACCTGCTCAAAGGCGCCGCCGGACAAGCCGTTCAGAATATGAATTTGATGTGTGGTTGGGATGAATCGGAGGGTCTGCAGTGAAAATCGTGGTCAAGATCGGCGGTAAGGCGCTCGAGGATAAAACGACTCTGCAGAAATGCGCGCAGGCGGTGGTGCAGTTGTCGCAAGACGGCCACCAGGTAGCGGTGGTACATGGAGGCGGCAGCGCGCTGACGCGGACATTGGAACTCCTCGGCAAGAAAAGTGATTTTATTCATGGATTGCGCGTGACCGACGCGGAGACGCGGGATGTGGCGCTGATGGTGCTCGCGGGCATCGTGAACAAGAGCCTGGTAGCGGCTATCGCGGGCGCTGGGCAGCCGGCCATTGGTTTGTGCGGCGGTGATGGCGGCGTCTTTCGGGCGCGCAAGAAAAAGGATGCAGAGTACGATCTGGGATATGTGGGCGAAATCTGTTTTTCAGAGCCGCGCTGGCTCAAGGCGATCTGGGCGGAGGGCGGCATTCCGGTGCTTTCGTCGTTGGCACTGGGGGGCGATGGCCAGTATTACAACGTGAACGCGGATCAGATGGCGGCGGCGTGCGCGATCGCCTGCGAAGCCGACGCGCTGATTTTTCTCACGGACGTGCCCGGCGTAAAGCAGGCTGACGGTTCGGTGATGCCGCGACTGGATACGAAACAGGCTGCGGGGCTGATTGACGAATCGGTGGTGAGCGGCGGCATGATGCCGAAACTTGAAGCTTGCACGCAGGCGCTCAAATCGGGGGTGGGGCGCGTGCGGATTCTGCCGGCGGCGCAGGTTGAAATGCTGCCATTGTTCTATTTCACCAAGCTGGAATACGGGACGGAGGTACTGAGAGCATGAGCCTCGCTTCCGTTTCGCGCATGGAAGCGAAGCTGTTGCTTCCCACATACGAGCGCCAGCCCATTCTTTTCGAGCATGGACGCGGTGTCTATCTATGGGATTCGGAGGGCAAGCGCTATTTGGATTTCCTCAGCGGAATTGGGGTCAATGCGCTCGGCCACAATCACCCGGCCATCCAGAGGGCGATCAGACGGCAGGCGGCCAAGCTGATTCATATTTCCAATCTGTTCTTTCACGAGTACCAGGCGGAACTCGCGAAGATGCTGACGGAAATTTCGGGTCTTGACCGCGTGTTCTTCTGCAACAGCGGCACAGAAGCGTGGGAGGGCGCGCTGAAACTGGCACGCGCATTTGCGCAGGCGAACGATGGCCAGAAAAATGGCGGCGAGGCAAATCCCAAGACGCGCATTCTGGCGATGGAGAATTCCTTTCATGGGCGGACGTTTGGCGCGCTCGCTACGACGGGGCAGCCGAAGTATCGCGCGCCGTTCGTGCCGCTCGTGCCGGGCGTTACGTTCGTAAAGTTCAATGATCTCGAAGATCTGCGGCAGAAATTTGATTCCAGCGTCAGCGCGATCTGCATGGAAACGATTCAGGGCGAAGGGGGAATTTGTCCCGTCGATCCTGAATTTCTTGCGCTCGCTTCGCGACTGACGAAGGAGAGCGGCGCGTTGCTGATGCTCGACGAAATTCAATGCGGACTGGGCCGGACGGGACGTCATTTTGCGTATCAGCATTACGGTGTGCTGCCCGACGTGGTGACGGTTGCGAAGCCGCTGGCGGGAGGCTTGCCGCTGGGGGCGATCCTGACGACTGAACGCGTTGCCAGTTCCTTCCATCCGGGAATGCACGGAACGACATTCGGCGGTGGGCCGCTTGCCTGCGCGGTCGCGATTCAGTTTGTGCGCGAGGAGAAAAAGTTACTGAAGCACGTGCGCGCGGTAGGGGAATATTTTCACGCGGCGCTCGCGAGGCTCGACAAGAAACACAAGTCGATTCAGGACGTCCGCGGGGTTGGGTTGATGCAGGCGATGGAACTGGATTCGCCGGAACTGGCGAAAGCGGTGGCTCGGCAACTTCTGCACGAAGGAATCATCATCAATCGCACGCACGAAACTGTATTGCGCTTTCTGCCGCCGTACATCATCCAAAAGAAACATGTGGATCATCTCATTGGAGCGCTAGACGCCGCACTGGAAAAGCATGGGGAATCGACAGAAAAAAAGAAGACTGGAGCGCCGCGGCGGAAGGAAACCCATGCGCACGCGTGAGGCAGTGTTGCCGGATGCCGAGCAGATTCACGCGCTGATTGGGGCGTACTCGGGTGACGGCACGCTGCTGCCGCGCTCGCTGGCGGAGATCTGCGAAAACGTGAGGGACTTTGTCGTGCTCGAGCACGAAGGACGCATCATCGGATGCGGGGCTCTGCACCTTTACGGCATACACCTGGCCGAGATTCGTTCGATCACCGTCGATCCTGCGAGCCAAAGCGACGGCGGAGGCAGACGACTGGTGAAGGCTTTGCTGGCGCAGGCGGAAAAACACAACGTCCGCTGCGTGTGTTTGTTCACGCGCATACCGGAATTTTTTTCGCGCTTGGGATTCACGATTGCCAATCACCAGGACCTGCCGGACAAGATCCACAAGGATTGCTATAAGTGTCCGAGGCTCTATCGCTGCGACGAAGTGCCGATGATTCGTGGCGACCTACCGACGTTTGCCATCTTGCCGGCGCCGAAAAACTGGTTGAAGATTCAGGCATGAGCTCGCTGCGCCGCTCTCCAGAAAAAATTCGTCTGCCGCTGGGATTTTCTTTTTCCGCCGTGGCCGCGGGAATCAAAGCCAGCGGGCGGCCCGACCTGGCGCTGGCGGAGGTTTCTGAAGGCGCGACGGCGGCGGCGTTGTTCACGACGAACCGAGTGGTCGCGGCTCCCGTGGAAGTTGGACGCGCGTCGCTGCTTTCAACTGCAGGCCGCGTTCGCGCCGTCATTGTGAATTCGGGAAACGCCAATTGCGCGACGGGGCGGGCTGGAATTCAGACTTGTGCACGGGTGTGCGGCCGAGTGGGAAAATTATTCGGAGTGCGAGGCGAAGAAATTTTCCCATCCTCGACCGGCATTATTGGAGTTCAATTGCCGGCCGAGAAAATATACGCCAAGCTGCCGGCGCTCATCGCGGCGCGGTCGGCCAGCCAGCGCGGGGTACTCAGCTTTACTCACGCCATCATGACCACTGACACGCGCGCGAAGATTGCATCGGCGCGGTTCCAGACCTACGGGAATGAAGTTACGCTTCTGGGCATCGCAAAGGGCGCGGGCATGATCCATCCGCAGATGGCTACGATGCTCGTGTATGTGTTCAGCGATGTGGGCGCCAGTTCGCGCGAGTTACAAGGGCTTCTGCGCGGGGCTTGCGACGATTCTCTGAATTCGATCTCGATTGACGGAGACACTTCGACCAACGATACGGTGTTATTGCTGGCGAGCGGCGCGAGCGGAGCGAGGGTGAAAGACGTTCGCACGCGAAAGAAGTTTTCGGCGGCGCTCGGTGAGGTCTGCCGGTCGCTGGCCGAGCAGATCGTCAGTGATGGCGAGGGCGTGGAGCACGTTATCCGGCTATTCGTCGAACAGGCCCGAAGCAGGGATGAGGCGTTGGCGGTTGCGCGGACGATTGCTCACTCGATGCTGGTTAAGACCGCGTGGGCGGGCGCCGATCCGAATTGGGGACGCATTCTTGCGGCGGTGGGCAGAAGCGGAGTGGCGATTGATCCGTCGCGCGTGCAAATTTTCATTGGCAGGCAGAAGGTGTGCCGAAACGGAATTGCATCCGCGTTCAGCGAAAAGCAAGCGCATAGGGATCTCGCGCAACCGGTTTGCGATATTCGAGTGCAGTTGGGGCGTGGGCGGGGTGCGGTGCGATTTCTGACCACCGATTTGACAGCTGAATATGTGCGAATCAACGCTGACTATTCAACGTAGCAGAAGTTTGGCGGTTTGGTGAAAGACCCTTTCAAAACAATTCTGGTTCTGCGGCTAACTCCTGGGACAACACACTAGAAGCTGAACATTGCCTGTAATTCGATTTTGCGATTGGCGGCTGCGCTGGAGAACGGGCCTCCGGCGAGCGAGGTCGACTGGCCGAAATTAGGCGAGCTCAGTACTCCACTGGGAAGTCCATCGTTCACTCTGTTCAAAACATTGCGTGCGTTGACGCTGAAGGTCAAGCCATAACGGTGGCTGGTTGCGGGTCCCAGGTTAAAAGGGTTGCCGGAACCGGCGCGTCCGAATGCGCCGCCGCCGTGGCCGCGCCCGCCGCCTGACGGCGCTCCGCCTCCTCCACCGATCTCGCGTCCGAAGCCGAAGCTTTTCGCCAGCCGCAGGTTCAGCGTGAACAATGACGGGCCAGTCAGGTAGTTGATGGGAATCTCATTGTAGGGAACGGTTGGAACGACGTAGTGGCAAGCCTGGGTCGGAGAAAGGCAGATGCCGGTGGGATTGGGGGCAAATGCGGGCCGGACATTGAGAATGGAACTGTTGCTCACGTCCGGGCCGGCGGTGACGTTGTAGGGCGTACCGGAACTGAAGATCATGAACGGGCTCAGGCGAAAGCCGCGGGGCAATCCGATGGTGCCGCCGATAAACAGACGATTGCGATTTGCGAAGCTGGCACGTCCGTAGTCCGCGCTTATGTCGTACTGATTCGATGGATAGTTTGTCGAGAACGAGTCGGAACTATAGCTAAGGCTGCCGATCGGATCGCTGTTAGCGTAGTTGAGCGAATAATACCCGAGCAGAGAGAGCTTTGATGCCGCGCGAATGTTGAAACTGGCTATGAACTGGTTCTGCCAGAAGACTCCATCGGAAACGTATTGATAGATCGGGCCAAAATTCGGATTCGGAATGTTCGTCCGCGGCGAGTACGGAGTGCCGGGCGTGGGGGCATTCACGTTCAGAGACAGCAACTGATGGATGCCGCGTGAATTCAGATAAGTCAGCGAGATGTTGGCGACCTTTGTGACTTGCCGCTCCATGCTGAATGCACTCTGCACGATGTAGGGCGCATGCAGAGTCGGATTGATCTGATAGATGGTCTGAGGCACGGTGGTGAGCGGAGGAGGGGTGGGGTAGGTGGGATTGTCCACAATGTATTGCTGCTGAGTTACGCCGTTGAAACGCCTGACGTCAAGAATCATGTCGGGGGTGATGCGACTGTAAAAGAGGCCAACGCCGCCGCGCAGTACGGTTTTCGGGGCGGTCTTGCCATCTCCGCCAAGACCCCATGCAAAACTGAGGCGCGGCACCCAGTCCGCATGATCGTGAATGTCGTTCTGGGTTTCAAAACGCAGGCCGCCGCTGACGGTGATGTTGGGACGCACCTTCCAGTCATCCTGGACGTAGAGTCCCGCGTCGACCAAGGTGACGGGGACGGTGGGGACGATACCGCTGGCGGTCACATTAACGGAATACTGAACCGGATTGGCGAGCTGACTGGGGGCACACTCACCGGAATTCGGGCAGGAAAAGCTGTAGGTACCATTGAATCCGTCGCCGGAGGTGTTGACGTCGTGAACGGCGCGCAGCCGTCCGCCGAATTTCAGAAAGTGATTGCCATCGGCGATCGAGGTGTAATTCTGCAGTTCGTAATGATCCTGGTGATCGATCTCGGTTCCAGAAGACGAGCCACCTGTGGTGTATGCACCTTGCACAGCGATGCCCACCGCAGTGCTCAATGGAGTCTGGTTGCTGTTGTCGCGCAGGTACTGAAAGTGAGTCTCATTGATGGCCTTGGTACTGAGGACCTGGGTGTCGGTAATCTGCACGGTATGCTCGGTGGAGATGCTGTTGTAGCCAGCCTCCGGCAGGACTAAGCCGCCGACGCCGTCGTTGTTCCAGGTGTCACGGTAATACTGGTAGCGGGCGGTGAGAGTGTTGTTGGTGCTGACCTGGTAGTCGATGCGCGGGGCGATATTGGTGCGGGTACGCGGGTTGGGCACGCTCTCGGGAGGACCGGCGGCGGGGGCATTTACAACGGCGATTTCGTCGATATTGCGGCGCTGAGCGTCAACGAAGAACGATGATTTTTTGCTGATCGGCCCGCTGAAGCTACCCATATAGATGACGGAGTCGTAAGGCTCCTGGACGGCGTCGCCGAGGAAGGGATCGCGGGAGTTGAACGACGAGTCGTTTCCAATGACCTGGAATTGGCCGTGAAATTTATCGGTTCCGGGCTTGGTGAAGATTTCGATGCGTCCGTAGCCGAGTTTATCGTATTCGGCGGAAAACGGGTTCGAATTGATGCGAATCTCGCGAATCGAAGATTTGGGCGGAAGCTGTCCGGCGGTGAATCCGTCGATGTAAATCTGACCGCCGTCCGGGCCAGCGGACGGTCCGGCGAGCGCTTCGAGGTCAGACTGCAATTCGTCGGGATCGTCGGGAAGCGCTTCAAGATCTTTGCCGCTAAGCACGACCGCGGTTGCGTTATTCGAAGGGCTCACGCTCAGGGTCGGCCCCTCGGCCTGCACAGTAACTTTTTCTTTCTGCACATTAATGTCTAGCGAGATGTTGAAGCGGACGACCTGGCCAGCTGTTATGGTGACGTCATTCTGCACGAAGACGGTGAATCCCTGGGCATTGGCGGTGACGGTGTATTGGCCGGGCGGCAGATTTGCAATCTCGTAGGTACCGGTTTTGCTGGTGGTGGTCGAGTGTGTTGGCCCGCCGGATACCAGAACTGCGACGGTTGCATCGGCAACCACGGCGCCTGAAGGATCGGTGACCTGGCCGCGCAGGGTTCCGGTGGTTGCAAGCGAGTGATCCGATTTGGCGGACGACTGCGCGTCCGCGGGCGTGGCAAGCGTCGCCGAAATGATGAGGGTGAAAATAAGACTTGCCAGAATGAAGATCGATAAATGCTTCAACGTACACCTTTTTCTTTCGAAGTAAATCACTTTTCAGATAGATCGCATTGATTGAACATGAGTTGAGATATGCCCGCTACTGGGCGCCTTCACCTTCCGCGGGCGCGCCCAGAGACCACGGCGACAATAGCGACGATGCGCTCCGATTGGGTGCGGCGGTCAGGATCGGATCGACTCCTGCGAGCAGAGTAATCGCCGTTACCGCGCCGGAGTTTGCGCCGTCGGTCGAGACGATCATCACGGCATCGCCTTTGTGCAGGTCGGCCAAGGTGGTGCTGGGCAAGCGGTTCAGCAGGCGCTGCAAATCTGGAGCGCCTGCGCTATGCTGGCCGGTCGCAGGCCCGTGTCCTGCTTCGGATTCCATCGCGGGGTGCGCTTCGCCGCCGGCAGTATGTTGTGCCTGGCTGCCGCCGTTGCCCATGGATTTCAATCGCATGGCGATGTGTTGCGCCATTTCTGCCGGGAGCTTCTTCATCTCCGAGTCGGGTGACACCTTTACTACTACTGTGTTTTTGCTGATCGCGTCCTGCACGGTCATCGTTTGGTTGGCGGGGTCGATGGCCTTGATGATTCCGGCTATGTTGCGAAACGAGCCAGTGACGACCTCATCTGCAGTTACTTCGGTGTCGTCTGTGTTGCGGGTTCCGCGGGCGCGCAACTGATCTCCTATTTTGATTTGATCGATGGGCGCAGGCTTCGCGTCGTCAAATTTCACTGAATCAGGAGCATAACGACGCAGGGTTGTGGTTTTGAGAACGCGGATCTGGATGCTGTGATTTGGACCGATTCCACCGGACGATACCGTGATGATGCCATCCGCGGCGTCTACCTTGGTGACCAGCCCACCGACACCGCGTTTTTGCCAATCCTCGCGATCGTGTTCCTGCTTGGCCGCCAAATCGGACTGTTTCATCACTATCACCGATAGCGCGGCGATGGAGTGTCCGTCAGCTAAGGCCTGGCCGCGAACCAGGACGCGATCGCCGGGCTGGAGGTCTTGCGGCTGCAGAGTGGTGGCATTCTGCAGAGTTTTCTCTCCGGGCGGCACGCGCAGGATCTTGGTCGAAGAGAGGAGCTTTGCGGTAACGTCGCCTCCTGATTCAGGCGAAACGATGATGGTATCGGCCTGAACGCTTTTGATCGTGCCGACGGCCTTGGCGATTTGGGCGGGTGCGGGGGCGGTTGGCGATTTGTCCTGAGCGCCAATGTAGCCCGGACCGGCGAGCGCAAAAATAGCCAGCGCAGCGAGCAGGAATTCGCGAAGAAGGCGCACTGGCGCCGCTCTTTTCCGAAGCAATAGCATACATTAACTTTAGCATCGCTAAAGGCACCCTAATTGCTCGTTTACGAAGTTTTACCCGCGGTTAACGACGCTGTCGGGGATGCTGGCAACTACAAGACAATCGATCGGCATCCAGTCTAGTACACGAAACGTTCGCGAATTGTGCGGGAGCGGTGGTTGCCGCGTAGTTTGTTTCCTGCGCAAATTCAGATGTTCTTCGGATTCGGCTAAGACAGATTCGACTAAGATAAAACGATAGCGGAGGTCGTACATTGGCGGAGTCGCGGCTCAACAAAGGCCGGTCAGGAAACACGAGCCACGCGTGGCGGCGGAACGCGGTTTCCTGCGGGGCGATCGCAGGTCTGGTTGCGATTGGCGGGGTCAGCCGGTCGTTGCGTGCGCAGAATGCCGCTACCACCATCGCGGTTAATGTCAAAGTCGTCACCTTGCCGGTCACGGTCCGGGATAAGCATGGCAAGATCGTGCGCGATCTCACGAAAGACGATTTCACGCTGAAGGAAGACGGACGTCCACAGACGATCAAATATTTTTCGCAAGATACGAATCTGCCGCTCACGTTAGGACTGCTGGTAGATACGAGCCGGAGTCAGACCAACGTTCTCGATGCGGAACGTAATGCGAGCCACAGTTTTGTGGATCAGATGCTGGTGCAGGATAAGGACAAGGCTTTCCTCATTCACTTCGATTACCAGGTGGAGCTGCTACAGGATTTGACTCCATCGCGGGAGAAGCTGGAAGCGGCGCTGGAACTGCTGAAGACGCCCGACCGGCATAGCTCGAATGATCCCAACTCGAATGATCCTAACTCGAACGATCCCGATGATTCGGGAGGTTCCGGGTCGGGATCGCACCATCACGGTGGCGGAACGCAGCTTTATGACGCGGTGTATCTGGCGTCGAACGAACTGATGAAGAAGCAGCCGGGGCGGAAGGCGCTGATCATTCTTTCGGACGGCGTGGATAGAGGCAGCAAGACTTATCTGGACGGCGCGATCGAAGCCGCGCAACGAGCCGACACGATGGTCTACTCCATTTATTTCGCGGAGGCTCGGCATGATGAAGGTGAACGACCGGGCCACGGAATGGGTCGGGGCGGTGGCGGCTATCCGGGCGGAGGTGGATATCCGGGTGGCGGCGGTGGATGGCCGGGTGGAGGAGGTGGGCGCGGCGGGCCGGGCGGTGGTCAGCGCCGATCGGAGGAACCGCGCACGGACGGCAAGAAAATTCTAGAGCGGATTTCCAAAGAAACCGGGGGACGTTTCTTTGAGGTCACGAAGAAACAGACCGTCGGCGATATTTACGACAGCATCGTCGAGGAACTACGAACGCAGTACAGCATGGGATATACGCCCGATAAAGACAGCACGTCCGAGGGATATCATCACATTGAGTTGACGGTGAATAAAAAGGATATGACGGTGCAGACGAGGGATGGATATTACGCGGAGTAGCGGAGACAGGTTTACGTAAACTCTTCTTTAGGTCAGTTCTTCTTTTGCTGAAGTTCTTCCTTACGTAAGTTCTACGCGTAGGGCTTTTCCGAGGGCTGCCTGGCGCTCGGCACTCAGTTTGGTTTTGGCTGAGGTGAGATAAAAGACGTCGATCGCCATTTGTCCTTCGGTTTCGACGAGGGCAATTTCGATGTTGCACTCGTGCTTCGAAACCAGGGAGCACATACGGTAGAGCAGTCCGGGACGATCTTGAGTGAGAACCTGCACCAGCGTACTGTGCGCCGAACTGTTATCGTCAAATTCAATCTGGGTTGCGACCTTTACTTTTGCGCTATCGGCCTTTTCTGATTTCAAGCGGTCGCGCAGCATACGAGCCACATCCAGTTCGCCTTTGACCACGTCTGCGATACTTTTTTTCAAGCGCTCCCATTCCTGGAGATTCATTTCGAGGGTGCGAAAGCGATCGGTGAAGTAGAAGGTGTCGACGACGGTTCCGGCGGCATTCGAGAAGGCGTTGGCCTTGACGATATTCATTCCCCAGGCGGCGAGGGCTCCGGAAACCGACGCGAACAAAAAAGGACGGTCGGTGGTAACCAGCGTCAGCTCATACCAGTGGCGAACCTGTTTCAAATTCAGCTGGACTCCGGCGGGGCCGATGCGGGCGGCCATTTCGGCGTGCGCGAGGACATCGGTTGCGCCGTGAATTCGAAGGTACCGTTGCGGCATGCCTTCCAGAAAAAGGTTGAACTTTTTGCCGGCCACACGAGCGAGTGAGCGCAGATGATCGAGGTTAGCCACGCCGACGCTGGCGCGGTCAGTGTCGCTGCCGGTATGCACGCGCTCGTCGGCACTACGGCTCAGATAATTGGCGCAGGCGATGTAGAGTTGCCAGAGATTGTCGGCCTTCCACGGCGTCATGGCCTCGGGGTTGACGGCCTTGATATCGGCGTAGGTCAAGAGGCAGAGCATCTTCAGACGCTCGGGCGCGCCGACTTTTTCCGCGAATGACCTCACGTTGGCGGGGTCGAAAACATCACGCCGCATCGCCGCCGACATTTCCAGATGGTTCGCGACCAGGTAGCGCACGGTTTCGTGATCGACCGCGTCAAGATCGAGCCGCTCCGCGCAACTGTCGGTGAGTCGAATGCTGGCCTCGACGTGATTCCCGCTGCCGGCACCTTTGCCGGAGTCGTGCAGCAACAGGGCGAGATAGAGCAATTCCGGCTGTTCGAGTTCGGTGAGCAATTCGGCGAAGCGCTGATCCCATTCCGATTTCGATTCTTTCAGGCGATGCAGATTTTCGATGGCGAGGAAGGAGTGTTCGTCGACGGTGTAACGATGGTAGAAGTCGCGAACCACGAGGGCTTCAATTCCTTTTAACTCTGGCAGAAGAAGTGCCAGAAGACGAAGTGCGTTCATGGCGCGCAGGGCATCGGCCGCATGGGGTTGGACGAGGGTTTCCTGCAGGTAAAGCCACAATTCGGCACCGCGCGGGGGCGTGGCCGCGAGCGCGGGCAGCGCCTGTTCGACCTTGAATTCGGTGGTGGTACTTAATTTCAAGCCATGCTCGGCCATGAAATGAAACAAACGCAAGAGCATTTCAGGATCGCGCAATCCACCGGATGGCTGCGGGTGTTTTGTTTGTTTCAAGAAGATCAGGCCATCGACCACCGAGAAGTCGTCACTCGGAACCTTCGACCGCCAGCCCTGAAATTGGCGGTAGAGGGACGACCAGGCGGCGGGAATTTCCTCGAGCAGTTGGGTACAGACGCGGTGGACGCTGCGGACATGGCCGAAGTAGATGCGCATCCAGTCGGCGGCGCTGGTGATTTCGGCGTCGCTGGCGCCAATTTTTCTGGCTGCGGCCTCGTCCTGCGCCCCCCAGGTGAGGGTATTGTCGTGACGGCCGTGGCGGAAGTGGAGGAAACAGCGGACGGACATCTGGAAATCCAAGGCTGCATCCAGCGCCCGCCGCGAAGAAACAGGCAACAATGTATCGGTATCGGGCCAGACTTTGAGTTTTTCCATGGCGGAGATGAGCGCGAGCCAGTTGGCGACGTTGTAATCGCGCAAGCCGCCGGGTCCATCCTTGACGTTCGGTTCCAGATGAAAGACCGTATTGGCAAACTTATGATGACGCGCGCGGGTGATCTCGCCCAGATTCTGGATGAGGTTGTGGCATTCGCGGCCGACGAGACGGGGGATCGATTTTTCACGCAGACGGGAGAAGAGTTCGCGATCGCCCGCAAGGTAGCGGCAATCGAGCAGAGAGATGGCAAACTCGACATTGTTCGCATCCAGACGTTCGCATTCGGCGAGATTTCGGGTGGCGGGACTGAGCTTCAAACGCAAATCCCAGAGTTCCTGCGAAAACCGGCGAATGGCATCTTTGAATTCGGTTTCGGAGCTGCCGTCGGCATGCAGAAAAAGAAGATCGATATCGGAATGGGGAAAAAGCCAGCCGCGCCCGAATCCGCCGGTAGCAACCAGGGCGAAATTCTTTGGATGGCCGGGGTCGGCGGGGCTTGAGCCAGAGTGAGGCGAGTTAGCGCCAGCGATGATTTCGGTCCAGAGACGCTGCACAATGGAATCGACCAGCGCGGTGCGCCTGGCGAGGACCGTTCGTCCGTCGCCGTAGAGGGAGAACTCTTTCTCAATCGCGGCGGATTCCCTGACGTAGAGGTCCCACAACTCGTTGCGAACGGTGGTCCCGGTAGTCATTCGATGACAGCTCCCAGACGACAGTGTCCCCGACAGCGTTGAGTTCCAAGCTAGTTACAATCTGCTTCCGTCAGCAGCGAGCGGAAAAGGGGGATGTCGATCTCAGCCGTTCCAACTCCGGGCGCTTATAACACGCTCTCGCCTCGTTCGTCGTTGCGAATGCGAATCGCCTCGTCGATGCGGGAAAGAAAAATTTTTCCGTCGCCGATTTTGCCGGTGCGGGCGGCGGTGGTGATGGCCTGGACGACCTTCTCGACCATTTCGTCGGCCAGCACGATTTCGAGTTTCACCTTGGGGATCAGGTCCACCGTATACTCGCGTCCGCGATAAAACTCGGTGTGTCCTTTTTGGCGGCCGTGTCCTCTGGCTTCAAAAACGGTCATGCCTTCGACGCCGACTTCGTGCAGGGCGTCTTTTACGGCATCCAGCTTGGAGACTTGGATAATCGCTTCGACCTTCGTCATTGTCGTCCGTTCTCAGGCCATGGTCTGCCATGATCGATCCTTAACTCGTAGCCTGGTGCAACAACCGCATGATAACAATAGCCGCTGGCAAGCATTTTGCGGAAATCGAAACTATTTATGTTGTTGATTGGAAATCCTTATGTGGGCGGATAATTTCCGTGAAAGGCGGCAGGAATCAGGAGGAAGCGGGCTTCGAATTGACGGCGGAGGGCATTCTGCGGTTGGATGGAAGCTGCGTGGCACCTGCGCCTCAAATCGTCGATCCCGAGTCGCGTCGGTTTAACCGGCTGGATGCGGCCTGGCTCACGATCTGGCTCCTCTTCCTTGCCATACTGGCGGTGTTGCCCCCGCTGTTTGAATGGCACAAGCAGTTAATCCTCCTCGCCATTGGCATTGTCCAGCTGTTAGAGCCAAAGTTGATCTCCCACTTCCCCAAGCGGGGAGTTTCCTACGTCGTGGTCCTCAAGATCCTGCTGGCTACCGTTCTCATCGATCACACGGGTGAAATCGGAATCAACAGCACCTACTATCCTATTTATTATCTTCCCGTCGTTACCGCCGCGCTCTATTGCGGGCCGTGGCTGACGCTTCTGTGGACTTTCATCGCCTCTGCCTCCTATTGTTCGTACCTCTATCCCGCGATGCAAGAATATGACTTGACTCCCGGGGCTCTGGGCATCCTTGCATTGCGCATTATGTTTTTCTTTCTGGCGGCGATGGTGGTCAACCGCTTCACCCAGCAGAGCCGGCATCAGACCGAGTTGTATCGCGATCTCGCGGAACGGCTCGCGGAAACGAATCGCCGGCTCGAACACGCGCAGGCCGAGGCGCGACGCTCGGAACGGCTGGCCGCCCTGGGACAACTTTCAGCAGGTTTGGCGCACGAAATTCGGAATCCGCTTGGAGTGATCAAGGGCTCGGCCGAGATGCTGAGCCAGAAGTTGCAGTCCTCCGACGAACTGGCCCGCGAATTGGCGGGCTATATTTCGACGGAGGTGAACCGGCTGAGCGCGCTGGTTACGGAGTTTCTGGATTTTGCACGGCCGCTTCATGCGCAGCCGCATCCCGCGGACTTAACCGGTCTTCTGGATCGCGTTCTGAAAGTTGTTGCCGATCGTTATTCTGGTAAAGCAGGTGGCAAACCGGTACGAGTGGAGCGTCATTACACGAGCGATCTCCCACTGGTTCCGCTTGACGAGAGTTTGTGCGAGCAGGCGTTCCTCAATCTGGTGCAGAATGCGTATGAAGCCATACAGGATCAGGAAAACGGCGGAACATTGCGCGTTGACGTGCGACCGGTCACCAAGAACGATCGGGCGGGAGTGGAACTGCGGCTTGCCGATACGGGGCCGGGCGTTCCGGAGGAGCTGCGCGAAGAAATTTTCAACCCGTTTGTGACGACCAAGAAGACGGGCGTGGGGCTGGGACTTTCTATCGTTTCGAAGATCGTAGACGGGCATCATGGGTCGATTCATGTTGAGAACGCGCCGGAGGGTGGAGCGGTGTTCACGCTGTTCTTTCCGCTGGATGAGAACACAGAGCCACAACCGGTGCCGACGATCGCCGCGGAATAGCGGGATAGACGATCGACTCGGAGGCCCGTGAAATCCGACGAATTAAGACTGAAGATCAGGGATTAAAACTGTACAACTGAAGAGAACGAATGGCGACCATCCTCATTATCGAAGACGAAGCCAAGATGCGGCGGCTGCTGGAGCTGAACCTCGGCGACGATGGCTTCAAAACACTCTCGGCGGGAGATGCAGAAACGGGCGCGAAGCTGCTGGCGTCGGAACCGGTTCACCTTGTTCTGACCGACCTCAAACTTCCGGGCATGAGCGGGCTCGAGTTTCTGCACACTGCGAAACAGCAAAATCCAACGTTGCCGATCGTGGTGATGACCGCGTTCGGATCGGTGGAAACCGCGGTTGAGGCGATGAAAGCGGGGGCGAGCGATTATGTGCTGAAGCCATTTTCGCTGGCCGAAATAAGAATGGTGGTTCATAAGGAGCTGGATAATTCGCGGTTGCGCGAAGAGAATCGTTCGCTCCGCGAAGCTCTGGGGCAAAAGTACAGCCATCCCAACATTGTTGCGGTGAGTCCCAAGATGCAGGAGGTGTTGGCGACGGTCGAACGCGTCGCGCCGACCAACTCGACCGTTCTTCTGGGCGGGGAAAGCGGAGTGGGCAAGGATCTTATCGCCCGCGCGATCCACGAAAAATCTCGCCGGGCCTCGGGTCCGTTCGTGAAGATCAACAGTACGGCGATTCCCGAAAACCTGCTGGAGAGCGAACTTTTCGGCTATGAAAAAGGCGCGTTTACGGGCGCGGCCGCGAGCAAGCCGGGCAAATTCGAACTTGCGGATAAGGGAACTCTCTTTCTGGATGAAATCGGAGACGTGCCGCCAGCGATCCAGGTGAAACTTTTGCGCGTGCTGCAGGAACGGGAGTTCGAGCGGCTGGGAGGCACGCGCACGATCAAGGTTGATGTCAGGCTGCTGGCAGCCACCAACCGCGATCTGCGCGCGGCGCTTGAGGAAGGAACGTTTCGCGAAGACCTGTATTACCGGCTCAACGTGGTTCCGGTTGATATTCCGCCGCTGCGCCAGCATAAAGAGGATATTCCGGGACTAACGAACCTTTTTCTCTCGCGCTTTGCCAAGGAGTCGGGACGCGAGGAAAAAGTCACTGGCATTTCGCAGGCGGCCATGCAGCTTCTGCTCGGGCATTATTGGCCAGGCAACGTGCGCGAATTACAGAATGTGATCGAACGGGCCTGCGCTCTGGCTGCGGGCCATCAACTGGAAGTGGGCGACATACAGCTCGACTCGCCACGCAATCGCACAGGAACGGCTTCCGATCGTTTCCTGCCCGACGGTATGACGCTGGACCAGTGGGAAGATGAAATGATCAGGGAGGCGCTCAAACGGGCGGGAGGAAATAAATCGCAAGCGGCGCGGCTGCTGGGTCTCTCGCGGAATGCGTTGCGGTATCGGCTGTCAAAAATCGGAATTGACGACAACGAAGTCGAGTGAAAATTCGAGTTATCGGATGACAATGGCTGGCTGGCCGAAAAGCACCACATCGGTGGAACCGAGCCACCGGAGCGGCGTTCCTGTAATGACGGGCCTCGTGGATCACCTCTTGTAAATCATTGATAAAAAATAGGTTATACCGCTCATGTCGGACGGGCGATATTGGCATGAGACATGCATCACTCTAAGCGTAGTTTTACCCGCGAGCAACGTGGAGGTACGCGTGAAATTCAAATTCATAGCGGCAATTCTAGGATTGATGATGGCGATTCCGGGCGCAGTGATCGCGCAGAATCCGAACGAGCAGGCGCCCGATCAGAAGCCGTCGCCGAATGTTCAAATGCCGGGTCCGAATGACCAGGATTCGATGGGGCAAGAACCCGATGATAATCCGGCGGATGAAGGGCCGGGGCCGTACGATCAGGCGCCGACGAATCTGCCTCCGGAGAATCAAGGTCCAAATCAAGGTGGGAATACCCCGGGCTATAACACTCCGGCTCCGGTGGAAAATAATGGCGTCGCGCGCATCAGCCTGATTCACGGTGATGTTTCGACGCAACGCGGCGACTCCGGCGCATGGTCGGCAGCGGTACTCAACCAGCCCGTTCTTGCGGGCGACCACGTTTCTACCGGCGACAAGGCGCGGACTGAAATTCAACTCGATTATGCCAACACGCTCCGGCTGGCTGAGCATACGCAGGCCAACATCGTGCAGCTCACGCGTTCGCAGATTCAAATTCAACTTGGGCATGGCATGGCGAACTACACCGTCTTCGGCAACAGCGATGCCGATGCGGAAATCGATACGCCGAGTGTTGCCATCAAGACCGAGCGCCGCGATTCAAGTTTTCGAATTCTGGTGACCGCTGACGATCATACGGAAGTGCTGGTGCGGCAAGGCGAGGTGGAAGTAACGACTCCGCAGGGCGGCACGCGGGTGGGGCAGGGGCAATTCATCACGGTGGTTGGAACCGGCGCGGATGAACAATACAAGATCGGGCAGGCTCCAGCGCGCGACGATTTTGATCAGTGGAACACAGACCGCGACAACATGATCCGCAATTCGACCGCGCGGCGGGAGACCAACGGGTATTACGTTGGAACGCAGGATCTCGACGGCTACGGAACGTGGACCGAAGTTCCGGATTATGGTCCGGTGTGGCGGCCAACGGTGGGAATCGGCTGGGCTCCGTACCGGGCGGGCCGCTGGGTGTATGAGCCGTATTGGGGATGGACCTGGGTTTCGTATGATCCGTGGGGCTGGGCTCCGTATCACTATGGACGCTGGATGTATCTCAATGGCGGATGGGGCTGGTGGCCGGGGCCGGCTTATGGATACCCGTTCTATCGTCCGATCTGGGCGCCGGCTTACGTTTCATTCTTTGGCTTCGGCGGTGGTGTCGGATTTGGATTCGGATTTGGCTTCGGATTCGGGTTTGGCGGGTCGGTTGGCTGGCTGCCGCTCGGACCATGTGATCACTTCTATCCGTGGTGGGGCCGATGGGGCGGACGGTACGGAGCGGGCGGCTTCGGAGCTTACAACCGCGGCGGTTTCGCAGCACTGCATGGCGGCACGCGCTTCTCGAACGTGAACCTGGCGATGCACGATCCGAACTTCCGTGGCGGCACGACGGTTTCAGGCCGAGAATTTGGCACGGGGCACATGAGCGCGCAGCCGATGAGTCATGCGCAGTTCCAGAACGCGCGGTTTACCACTGGCAGGTTGCCGGTGAGTCCGGGCCGGGGAAGCTTCTCGGCGAGCGGACGTCCGGCGGCAGCTTCGACGATGCACAACGTTTCGGCGAACCAGCACTATTTCTCGGCGCGGAACGCGTCAGGCGCTAATGGCGGCAGGGTAGCGGAAAACGGGCGCGAAGGTGGAAGTGCGAGGCAGGGGAATACGAGCAGCTTCGGCCGGTCGAATCAGAATTCGGAACGAAGTTCAGAGACGAGAAGCTTTGCAGGATCGACAGCGCGGTCGAGTAGTTCGACGGGTCGTGAAGCCGGCAATGGCGGATGGCAGAAATTTTCGCCAATGGCGCCGCGATCGTCGGAGTCGGGCAGGGCTGAGTCAGGCAGGGCTGGTGAATCGGCCGGCCGTTCGTATGCCGGCAGCTCTGAAAATCGCGGCTCTTATGGCGGCGCGCGTGGTTATGGTTCTGAGGGACGCAGCTACGGTTCAGTGGGACGTGGGTCGGGCGGCTACGGCGGGTATTCTCGTCCGCCGCTCAATATGAGGCAGCCGATTGTGATGCCCCGTTCTTATGGCGGAGGCGCTTACGGAGGACGTTCGGCGCCCAGCTACGGTGGTGGGCATCCGAGTTATGGCGGCGGTGGACATTCGGCGCCAAGCAGCCACGGCGGTGGATCGTCGCACGGTGGTGGATCGTCGCACGGTGGTGGATCGTCGCACGGCGGCGGTGGCGGCGGAAGACATGGGCGGTAACATTGCGCTGGATTCCTTCCCAGCGTAGTGCGGCATAGCAACACTCTACCCCAGCAGTGAGACGCGCAAAACGCGTCCCACTGCTTTTTTATTTTTGGGAAGACGCGTGGCCCGGCTTGGTGCCGCACGGATGAATGGAGTGTGTGCTGCTTCGCGGTTTTCTTCGGGGTGTGATTTTGAACTCATTACTATGATCGTTCCGACGGGAGCCGAAATTCGGACATCGCTCAAAAAGCCGGCCCGCCGACCCGGATATCGTCGGTTGGGGTGAGGCCGCTTCTCGAAAAACGCGAGAAGTGACGCACCCCCAGTTGTTTCTCTGCCCACAATACAGCAGCAAAGCCGATGCAGATATCAGCTGCCACCCGTCAGATGTGGGCTACCAGATTATGGTCGGATACAATTGCGGTTTTGATTCTGATGGCTACGTTATAGTTTTCACGGTAGGTTCGCAGCATGTCGCAGTCTCCAAACCCAGCCGCGCCACAGCAGGTGGCGCCTCTGCTTGCGTTGGCTACTCAGTTCCTCGGGGCCGGACGGCCAGCTGATGCGATCGCGCCGTTGCGTGATGCCGCATTGCTCGAGCCGTCTAATTCGATCATCCAGCACGATCTCGGACTCGCCTGCCTCGAGGTCGGCCGCGTGGAGGATGCCGTCGCGGCATTCGAGCGGGCGGTCGCCAGCAACCCGCGCTACGGCGATGCATATTTCCGCATGGGAATCGCCTTCGAGAAGCTGGGCAACATCGGCGGGGCACTCGCCGCGTACGACCACGCGACGAAACTGATTCCATCCTTGACCGAGGCGTGGTTCCGCGCCGGGGCGCTTTTCTACACACTAGGCGATCGCGACCATGCGATCGGCTGTTTCCGCCGCGCGGCGGCGAGCGGAGATAGGAACAGCTTCGATCGCCTGGGCAAGGCGCGGGCACTGCTGATCGAAGATCGCAATCAGGAAGCCGAAAAAGTAATGCGAGAGACGCTGGTCGCCGATCCGACGAACCCCATGGCCTATGATCTGCTGGGCAATCTGCTCACCGAGCTCGGCCGTTTCGACGAAGCCCGTGCATGCTTCGAACGCGCAATCGCGATCGCGCCGCTGCTGGCGGGAAGCTACTACGAGCTGGTCCGGTGCCGTCCGGTCACGAGAGCCGATGACGGGCTGCTTAAAATGATGCAAGCCGCCCTGGTCACGCCGGGACTGGACGCGTGGCAACGCCTGCGGGTTTACCTCGCGATTGGCAAGGCGGCGGAGGATCTTGGCGACTACGGCTTGGCCATGCAGCAGTTCGACGCGGCGGACGCGGTACGCCGGGACATTGCGCCATTCGACTCGGCCGCGTTTTCAATCGAGATCGACCGCCTGATTGCTCGCTGCACTCGCGAATTGATGGCGCGGGCGTCGGGACTGGGCAGCCCCGATCGGACACCGGTGCTGATCATCGGCATGCCGCGGTCGGGCACGACGCTGGTCGAGCAGATCATCTCCATGCATCCCGAGGTCGGGGCCGGCGCGGAGTTGCATTTCTGGAACCAGCGCGGGGCGGAGTGGCACCGTTCGGGCGCGCAGGGGAATGAGACGCAGGGAGTCGACAAGGAGTTTTTGGGGAAGGCAGCGGCGGATTATCTTGGCGTACTGCGCCGGATCGCGCCAACGGCGGTGCGAGTGACCGACAAGATGCCATTCAACTTCTTATGGGCGGGGCTGATCCACATGGCGTTCCCACGCGCCACCATCATTCATTGCCGCCGCGCTGCAATCGACACGGCGCTGTCGATCCATCAAACTCATTTCCGTCCTGGCCTGGCGTTTCCGACTGGAGGTGAGGAACTGGTCGCGTATTTCCGCGACTACCAGCGGCTCATCGACCATTGGCGGAGGGTGCTGCCGGCGGATCGCTTCATCGAGGTCGATTATGAGGACCTGACCCGCGCGCCCGAACCAGTCATACGGCCGATCATCGCGGCGTGCGGACTGACATGGAACGATGCGTGCTTGCGGCCCGAATCGAATCCGCGGGCGGTGAACACGCCTAGCAAATGGCAGGCCCGGCAGCCGATCTATCGCACCTCCGTCGCTCGCTGGCGACGCTACGAACCGTGGCTAGGGCCGCTGCGTGCGCTCGTCGATCTCCCTGCCGAGATTACAAAACTGTAATCTGGCCGTCATGCTGCCGTCAGCGTGGCGCGGCTAGGCTGGCATTCCTTAGGTTTCAGCAAAAAAATTCCTAAGGAGGAGAAGCGCACATGTCCCGAAAATCCTCGCGATATAACTCTCAAAGAAAATCTCGGATCAAGCATCTGCGACCCCTCGCCGGCGTGGTGGCGGCGGGGCTGAGCTTGTCGACGCTCGCTGGTGCTCAGTCCAAAGAGTACCCGACCTACGTCGTCGGCCCGCAAGCGAACGGTTCGTGGGTGGTCAGCGATGGCGCCGTCATCACGCCAGCCGGCACCCAAGTCGACCTCGGCATACGGGTCCGCGCGAAGGCCATCGCGCTGAACCCCAATGCCAAAAGTCATACCGCCGCGGTCCTCACCATGGGCGCGACCCAGGCCGTCGAGATATTTGACACCGACACCGGCAATGTCCTGCAGAACTACGCCACGTTCGGATCGGATTCGAGCGGCAGCTATAGCGGCATCGCCTATTCGGCGGATGGCAAATACCTGGTGTTCAGCCAGGACAGCAGCAATGTCACCCTCACCAAGGTCACGCCACAGGGCTTGCTGGAAGACGACGCGCAGATTAGCGTTCCGCCGAACAATTCCTTCATCACCTGCTTCCCGAACAGCCCTCCGGCCGCTTATGCGAACCCCTGCGGCTCGTTCTATAGTTCGTACACTTCTTATCCGGGCGGCGTTGCGCTCTCCAAGGATGGACAGAGCGCTTACGCCCTGCTCAACCAGAACGATACTCTCACTCAGATCAACCTAAGCACGATGGAGCAAGGCACGCAGATCCGCGTTGGCAACGCGCCGCACAGCATCGTGATCAACAGCGCGGGCACGACCGCTTATATCAGCAACGAGGGAGGCCGCGCGGCTACAGAGGCGGACTTCCAGATCAACTCCGCCGGCACTGAAATCGTCGCCGACCCGGTGGTTGGCGCCGCAATTACCGGTACCGTTTCTGTGGTAGATCTACCCACGATGACGGTCACAGCTACCATCTCGACCGGTCTGCACCCGACGGGGATGGCGTTCCACGGAAAGTACCTGTTGGTCGCCAACACCTACAGCGATACCATCTCGGTTATCGATACAACCAAAAACGTCGTAGCCTGGACGATTGATCTTGGGTTGCCGATCGGGATAGCCGGCCAAGGTTCGGCCTATGGCGCCGCGCCGGACTCGATTGCCGTCGACAGCAAGAGCGGCGTTGCCTACGTCGCACTTTACAATGCCAATGCAGTCGCGGTGGTCAACCTCAGCCAAGGCGCGACTAGTCCCGTCATAGGTATGATCCCGGTGGCGTATGCGCCGAGCTCGGTCGTGCTGGACGCGACCAATAACACGATCCTCGTCGCCAATGACAAAGGCATCGGCGCCCGTCTTTCGTACGAGTGCGACCACGGCGTCTGCGGCTATAACACCCACCAGGACAATGGCACCGTCAGTATCGTCCCCGTGCCGCTTAGCGGGATGTTGGCGACGATGACGCAGCAGGTTATCTACAACAACCACTGGGATCTGGCGCAAAATATCGCGTCTGCGAGTGGTGGCAGCGCGAAGACGAAGCCGGTCGCACTTCCAAAGAAGATCGGTGACCCGTCGCTTATCAAGCACGTATTCCTGATCGTCCGTGAAAACCGCACCTACGATCAAATCCTGGGTGACGTGGCCGCCGGCAATGGCGACCCGTCGTTGGCAGTGTTCGGCTTCAGCCCACCGACCTACCTGGACACGCCGAATGTGCACACGCTGGTAACGCGCTTCCCGCTCCTGGACAATTTCTACGACCCGAGCCGCCAGTCGGCTGACGGTCACCAGTGGATCACCGAGGGCATGGCGCCGTACGCCGACGACATCCAGTCACCGGACTGGGTGCGCAGCTATCCTGGCGGGAACGCCGGCGATGCGCTTGCTTATCAAAACAAGGGCTTCCTGTTCTCGGAAGCAGCCGCCGCAGGTCTATCGGTGAAGCTCTACGGCGAATACGTCGAGAACGATACGTTCCTACAGCCGAACGGGTCAACTGACGAGCCGAGCTGGAGCCAGTTTTACGCCGACTCGCAGTGCTTCGAGGGAGGGCCCAATTGCGGACCTCCTGGGACCCCGGGCGAAACGACCCTGTACTATCAGAACACGGTCCAGGCTGAATCCTCGGTCCCGGCCGTGTATAACCACCTGATCAAGAACTTCCCGCAGTTTGATCTGGGCATCCCCGACCAGTTCCGCGTCGATATATGGCTGCAGGACTTCAATAAGGATCTCGCGAACGGTACGGTGCCCACGTTGAGCATCCTGTGGATCATGTGCGACCACACAGGCGGCCCGCCCACGGTAGACGCTGAACAGGCCGATAACGATCTGGCGGTTGGGCGCATTATCGACTACGTCACCCACAGCAGCGTTTGGCCCATGTCGGCGATTTTCATCGAGGAAGACGACGCGCAGAACGGCGTCGACCACGTTGACGGTCACCGCAGCCCAGGCTATATCGTCAGCCCGTACGTCGTGCAGAACGGATCGACTGACAACACCTACTACTCGCAGGTCAATATGACTCGGACGATGGAGCAAATCCTGGGTCTGCCACCTATGAACCAGTACGACCTCGTAGCGTCGCCGATGGGGACGGATTTCGTCAAGGGCACGCCGCCCGCGAGCAACTTCCTGCCGTGGAAGCACGTGGCGAACCAAGTCCCTCTGAACCAGGGCGTTGGACAGAACGAAGACCACTCAAAGGACAGCCATAAGGTCCAGGATCTGAGGGCGGCCTGGATGCGGAAGAAGGCGGAGATCTTCGCCGGCAAACTGAACAAGCCCGACTCGGAAGACCCGGACACCGTGAACCATCTGAACTGGTACATGTCCACCGGGTTTACGCGTCCTTATCCCGGGGAGAAAACGGTTCGCCCGCCGAGCGAATTCAACAACCCGGCACCCGCCGGCGACCCGGACGGAGGCGAATAAAACACGTTTTCGACTGCAACGGCCCTCTCCTCGGTCACCGAGGAGAGGGTGGTTGCCGTGGTGGAGATGGTCTAGAAAGAGAACCGCAACGCGAACTGAATCTCGCGCGGCGTTCCCGAGCCCACCGGGGTTATCGGATTTACGATGTTTGTGTTCAAGTTCAAGGTAGTGATGATGCTGCCGAACCCGGTTGGACAGCCGGTAGGATTTGAGACCGTAACGTCACACGTAGCCTGCGGCGGACCTAACTGCGGGTGATTGAAGATGTTGAAGAATTCAGCACGGAACTGCATGCCCACGCGCTCCGTTAGCGGAATGCGTTTGCCGACGCCGAGATCCACTTGCCACGTGCCGGGTCCACGGCCGAGGTTGCGGGGCGCGGTGCCGAATTCCCCAGCCGGGATAGCAAACGCTGCGGGATTGATCCACTCCGCAATAGTTTTGCCTCCTGGCGGAATGAGAGAAACGCCCGGAACCAGATCGGGACGCTGCGTGCTGAAGTTCCCGTCGGGCGCGGTGTAACTGCTGGGCAGCAGCACATTCACCGGGAAGCCGGCGCGAGCCAGGGCGGCCGTCGTCAGTTCCCAGTTGCTCACGATAGCGCCTGCAATGCCGCCGCTATTCAGAATGGGCTTGCCTTGGCCGAAAGGAAGCTGGTACACCGCATTGGCATTGAACACATGGCTGGCGTCCCAAGCGCCGCTGGCTGTGTCGCAGGCCAGGCACAACGCATTCTGCGGTGATATTTCGTCGCCATCGCCGCTGCCGTTGGAGCCATTGTCGATCTCGTGCGACCAGGTGTAATTGGCCGCCACCAGAAGACCGCGGGAGAACACACGCCGCAGCGCCACCGAGAGACCGTTGTAGTTGCTCATGCCGACTGAGCCGCGCCACGGAATCGCTGGGGCAAAGGCTGGGTATTGCGCGTCCCCCGTAGCCGGGTCGATCAGGTTCACTACGTTGGTCTCGAGCAGATGCACGCCGTGGCTCCCTAGGTAGTAGAACGTGGTTACGAAGCTGGCAGGCAGCTGCTGCTGCAGCGAGAGGCTCCACTGCTCGACATACGTGTCTTTGCGGTTTCGTTGTTCGGCGTCCGGCGAAAGGGTTCCGGGGCCAGTAAAAACGACCGGATACGAACCGCCTTTCACTAAATAGGAGGGCACTTCGTTTTTGGCGGGCAGATTCTGATCGTCCAACTGTCCGTCTTCGTGGTAGATGCCGAATCCGCCTCGAATCACCGTCTGGCCGTCCTTCCGCGGCGTCCAGGCAAAGCCCACGCGGGGATCGATATCGCCGTAGTTCTGCTGGCCGAAGCTGGCACCGATTCCGCAGAATCCCTGCGCCCCGCAGGTGGCGAAATCGAACGGGTTGGCCAAACCGTTCGCCTCGTGGAAGAGATCGAAGATGGTGTAGCGCACGCCCAAGTTGAGGGTGAGGTTGGGCCGCCACTTGAACTCGTCCTGCGCGTAGCCGAAATAATCATTCTTGCGCAAATGATTGACCGGCAAGTCGCCTGTCAAGCTGGCTTTTGCTACCTCATTCGCCGCCAAGTCCTCAACCGTGGAAAACGTAATTTTTCCGTGCTCGCCGTAACTCTGATTCAACTGAATGCGACGGATCTCCGCCCCAAACTTTAAGGTATGTCGGCCATGAATCCAGGTGAGGTTGTCGAGCCAGGAAAATGAGTTGCCGACGTAGATGCTGTTGTAATCATAGTTCAGGGTGATGAATCCCGGCCCAGGACCGGTGGCGATTGCGACCTGATAGAGAGTGCCAGCCTTGCCGGAGTTGTAAGTGTTGTCGGTAGAGCGGTTGAATCCGAACTTGGCCTCATTCACCAGGTTGGGACTGAAGACGTGCAGCAATTCGAGTTCGCCATTGAGCGGCGCGGATACCCTCTGCTCCAAGTCGGTGGCGGCAGCCGAAAGCGGCTGCGTATCGACTGATCGGTCATAATTAAGCCGCGCGAAGCCCGTGGTCGCATCCGAGAAATGCTGGTCGAGTCTCAGCATCGCCGAACTCTCGTTGGCCACCTGAGTACATGAGCAGGTCAGCAGGTCGATGTTCGGGTCGCTGGTGGAGGTCACAATTGTGTTCGGACCTGCTCCCGGGTAGGCCGTGATGATCGGGTAGATCGGCGACGAGGGCGCAACTGTTGCTATGAGCGCCGGGCTCGGCACGTCGCCGCTCACCGGATAGCCCCAGCGCTGCCGGTAGGCTTCCGAAGATAGGAAGAAGAACGTCTTGTCGCGTTTGATAGGACCACCAAACGATCCGCCGAACTGGTTCAGACGAAGCGGCTGCCGCGTTTCGCCGTTGGAGGCAAAGGAGGGCTCGGAGGCGTCAAAAACGTTGTTGCGCAAGTACTCGAAGAGGTGTCCGTGGAAGCGGTTTGTGCCCGAAGTCGAGGTGACGTCCAGTTGAGCGCCGCCCGTCCCGCCTTCCTCGGCGGATGCCAGCAGAGAGTCGACGCGGAACTCCGAGATCGCATCCAGCGGAATGGCGAGCCGCACCCAGGCACGCTGCGTCTGATTTATGATGTTGGTTGCGTCAACGCCGTCATACGTGAAGTTGCTGTCGTCGAGACCCCGTCCGGCGAACCGAACCGACCGCTGGTTACTGCCGCCGGTGTCAACGGCGCCGGGGACGAAGGCCGTGAGCGAGGCCCAATTGCGGCCGTTCAGCGGCAATTGATCCGCCTGCTCTCTCGAGATCAAACCGGTCACCGCGCTGGTGTTGCGGTCCATCAGCGCGGAACTGGACGATACTTCCACCCGCTGCTGCCCGCCGGATACCGGAAGGCTCGCGTTAAGCGTGCGCGTCCGGCCGATCACCTGCTCGACCTCTACGAAGGTGACCGCCTTGAAGCCCTCATGGGCAAACGTGATCGTGTAAATTCCAACCGGCAGTTCGGGAATGTCGTAGGTTCCGCTGAAGGAGGACGTGGTTTCGCGCCGGAGTCCGGTGGCATCCTGCACGGCGGTGATATGCGCCTGCGGCAAAACCTGCCCCGACGAGTCAGTGACAGTGCCACTCAATCCCGCGCGGTCCACCTGTGTGAGCGACGAAGAGACGAGGCACAAGACGATGGCAAAAAGACAAAACAGGTGACCGGCTTCCCGAAGGAGTTGCTGAGTTCGCGGGCTCGACGTACGAGTGGTTGAAGACCAACTTCTGCCGACCAGGTTGTGAGAGCGTGTGCTTGGTTTCATAACTGGTGTCCTTTAGCGTAGGAATTAGAGCGTCGGCTCGAGGCCATGAATGTGGCCGCTGCAAGTCAAACCAAAAAAGGAGCAATGCCGTTAACGACAGTAGCGGTTTCTGGAGAACTCGATCACATCACGAAGCACATAAAACTAGGCGGCTGTTGTTAAGGAGCTTTGAAGACTAGTTTAAAGTTTGAAGAATTAAGGAGTAACGCTGGTTGTGAACACTTTTTTATCTGAAATTAACATTCGCTTCAACTTTCCTGCCTACGTGCGCGTTAACCTCTGCAGTTGAAACTTCCCACAACCCAATCGGGGGCAGTTTTGGCAACCGACAATCGCCCAACCAAACCTGCTATCCGGGGCGGGAATTCAGGTCCTCGTAACTTGAGTGCTCTACAGGAAATTAGTCCCGGCGGCCTTTACAGGGTAAGGCAGTTTCCCATGAGATCGACGTTCCAGGCAGGCTATCGATGAGAATTCTGGTCATTGAAGACGAATCGAAGACCGCCAAGTTCCTGAAGAAGGGACTGGGCGAAGCGGGCTACGTGGTAGACGTAGCGGATGATGGTCCGGAAGGCCTGCACCTGGCGCTCGAGCTTGATTTCGATCTTCTGATTCTCGACGTGATGCTGCCCGGGTTGGATGGCTGGCAGGTTCTAAGCCGTTTGCGCAGCGCTGGGCGGAGGGTGCTGGTATTGCTTCTGACGGCGCGCGACGCGATCCACGAGCGGGTGCGAGGCTTCGAACTGGGAGCGGATGACTACCTGATAAAGCCCTTTGCTTTTTCGGAACTCCTGGCACGGGTGCGCTCGCTGCTTCGTCGCGCTCCGCCTCGCCAGCAGGAAGCCATTCGCATGGCGGATCTGGAAATCGACCTTTTGCGGCAGCGCGCCACGCGCGGCGGCCAACGGCTCGATTTGACGACTAAAGAGTTTCTCCTCTTGTCGCTGCTGGCTCGGCGTGCGGGCGAAGTGCTCTCGCGAACCCTGATCGCCGAATCAGTCTGGGACATTAACTTCGATAGCGATACCAATGTTGTCGACGTTAACGTGCGCAGGCTGCGGACCAAGGTGGACGAACCTTTTCCACTGAAGTTAATCCATACCGTCCGCGGAGCCGGCTATGTCCTCGAATGCGATCAGTAGGGTTATGTCGGTCTGGCGCTTCTGCGGCACGTTGGCCTTTCGATTAACGGCGGGGTATGCGCTGGCAGGGTTGTTCCTGGTGTTCATCGCCACGGCCAGTCTTTATTTTGTGCTGCGCTCGGAATTGGAAAAAAGCACCGATCTGTTTCTCGCTGACAAACTTCACGTGGTAGGTACGATGTTACGCGAGCGTCCCGACGATTGGGGCGGGTTGCGGGAGGAAATCGAGCTGGAATCGGCGGCGCGGCGCTACCAGCAATTCTATATTCGCCTGTTGAATGAACGTAACGAAGCGTTGCTAACGACGCCCGGGATGGCAGAGCAATTGGACGTGATGCAACTCGTCGGCAAAACGAAGGGCCATCCCGGCCGCGTCTTTTCGTTGAACGGAATGAACGGGCGCTCCTTTCGCGTCACGAGCTCGCCTGCGGTGGTCGGTACGCCTTCCACTGGAACCGACACAATTGAAATTGCGGTTGACGTCTCGCAGCAGGAAGCGTTGATGGCGCGCTATCGGCACTGGTTCTGGGCTATTCTGCTGGGAACTTTTGTAATCTTCCCGTTGGTCGGATATCAAGTTGCGCGTCAAGGAATTCGCCCGGTGGAAGAGATGGCGACAACCGCTCGCCACATCAGTTCAACAAATCTGCAAGAGCGCATTCTCGCGGATGGCTATCCGTCCGAACTGGCATCGCTGGCCCGCACTTTCAATGCAATGCTGGATCGCCTGGAAGAATCCTTCGGGCGCATTTCCCGATTCTCCGCGGATATTGCCCACGATCTGCGCACGCCGGTCAATAATATCCGCGGCGAAGCCGAAGTAGCCTTGGCCCGTGCCCGCACGGTAGACGAATATCGCGACGTGCTCGAATCTTCTTTGGAAGAAGCGGTTCGCCTTTCGGAACTCATCAGCGATCTCTTGTTCTTGGCCCGTGCAGAGAGCCCATTGACTCATCTGCATTGCGAGCGTGTGAACGTGGGCGAGTTGCTCGATGGTGTGCGGGAATACTACGAAGCTTCAGCAGAAGATTGCGGGATCTCCCTCTCGACCGTTGTCAGCCCCGAGCCGGTCATCGCTGAACTGGACCGAACATTGATGCAAAGAGCAGTGGGAAATCTTGTGTCGAACGCTGTCGCGCACACGCCATCCGGCGGCTCGATCGTGCTGGGCACCACATTCGGAGCTAACACTGAAGGTTCTGCACTACGCATCGAAGTCTCCGATACTGGCGTTGGCATTCCGCCGGAGGCCCTGCCCAAGGTCTTCGACCGTTTCTACCGCGTGGATACATCGCGCACACAAGCGTCAGGTGGTACGGGGTTGGGGCTGGCAATCGTCCAGAGCATCATGCAATTACATGGCGGTAAAGCGGAAATAGCCAGCAGTGTCGGTCAAGGCACACGAGTGACGCTCCGGCTGCCAGTCTCCAGCGGAACGTGACAAAGAATAGAAGTTGCTATCGCGGACGGAAGCCTGAATGACAGGAGTAGTCGCAATGGCCTTCTTGATGTCCGGACTTCGCGCAATCTCCGGAATGTGTGTATAAGCAAGCACGGATCAGCTACGATGTTGGCGTTCTGCTGGAGCAGCCACAAAGTCGGCCGCGTTTTCTTTTACGCCACAACAATCCCCGCGTATCCCACGACCGCTTCGTAATCACCTGATACCTCGCCCGAAGTCGCATACTTCACCAGCGTCGCCGTAGTCGCTCCCAGAAGTTGCGCCGCCGTGAGCATGACAATCGTGGGACCGAATCCGCACATGCTGATGTCCTCGCTCATCACCACCTCCCACAGCCCGCGCCCGTCCATCGCCAAGATGCGGTCAATCGCCTTGCGATCCTTCACGCGCGTCACCGCGTCTGACTCGTAGTGGTTCATGTCGCTCGACGCAACGATGAGCACCTTCCCACTCCGCCCGTCTTCTACTTCCTTGCGAATTGCCTCCCCGAGCGCCACGCCCAATCCCCGCAACATTTCAAAATTGCTCGTGCCCACCGCAATCGGAACTATCCTCAACTGCGGCTGCAATGTCTGCAGAAACGGAAGCTGCACCTCGATCGCATGTTCGCCGCGGTGCGCGGCGCTGTCTTCCCGCAGCCCCGGAAATCGCTCCACCAGCCGCGATCCCAGCTCTGAATCCGCCACCACCACCCCGAGCGGAGTCTCCCAGGCCGTCGCCGTCATAATCGCCAGCGGAACCCCGCGCCCCGTATGATTCGGACAAAGAATCACGCAGCGTTCCGGAATCTGAATCCGCGCGTACACCGCCCCCGCAACGTGTCCCGAATAGATGTAACCCGCGTGGGGAGCCACGCACCCGATCGCCGCAACACGCTCGCCCGCGACCGGTGGTTTGTCGCTGGAAATCTCAGGAGAAGTGCCAGCGGAAGCGTATCTCCGGGAAGTGTAGTTCCGAACCTCGCGCAGCAATTCCTCGGCCCGGCCCGGATAGAACCTTCCAGCAACCGCCGGAGTTCGCAAAGCCGAAGTCATAGACCAGCCCGCCGAATAGCAAGTGCGCAGCAGTTCGCGTAGGAAAGCTCGTGCGGGGAAGATGCTCGCGTGGCCGCGGGCATTTTGCCCGGGCAACTCCGCGGACGCAAACCGCGCGAACGCAACCCACCCAAACCCAATATTATGAACCTCCGCCCAGCCCCCGAAACAGCGCCGCCGTTTTTTCCAGCGGCAGTGCCTCCGCCCGTATCCCGGGCTTCACTCCGCTCTTCTCGAAAGCATCGCGCAACACGCCCTCACCGTAACGCGCCTTGAGATTATTCCAGAGCGTCTTTCGCTTCTGCCCAAAACTGAGTTTCAGAAACGCAATAAACTCCGCCTCCGGAACCCGCAGCGCCTCCAGTTTCGGCTTCACCGTAATTCGCACCACGCTCGACTGCACCTTCGGAGGCGGGACGAACGCTCCCGGCTGCAGCGTAAACAGCTGCTCCACTCGCCCATACAGTTGCGCTGTCGCCGAAAGCAATCCATACTCGCGTCCTCCGGGCGATGCCGCCAGCCGATCCGCGACTTCTTTCTGCACCATGATCACGATCGTCGAAAAGTACCGGTGATATTCCAGCAGCCGCAGCACAATATCCGAGGTGATGTAATACGGCAGATTCCCCACCACCCGTGCCGGCTCCGGAGCAAAGTTCAGGCCGGTCCGCAAACTTCCCGGCTTCGCCCCAAACACCGTGTCCAGCTCAATCGTCAGGATGTCGCCCTCGATAATCTCGACATTCGGCTGCATCGAGAATTTCATCCGCAGCTGCGCCGACAGGACGCGGTCCAATTCCACCGCAATCAGCCGCCGCGCCTTTCGTGCCAGCAGTTCGGTGATCGCCCCGCGTCCCGGACCAATCTCCAGCACCGTCGCCTCCGATACGTCACCCAGCGCGTCCACGATGCGCACCGCCGCCGCATCGCTCGCCAGAAAATGCTGCCCCAGTTTCGGCTTCCGTGATTTCGTTTCCAAGGTAGCGCCCTTCGGCACGTTGACCCTCTTTCTCTCGGGCTTTAGACTGACTAGTTCCTCGCTCGGAGACGAAGCTTCCCGCGTCTCTCTGCGTGTCCTTTATAAAGTTGCAGCCGCCCGGCGCGGCCCATCGCGCCGCCACGGCAAAGTAATCATAACGTGAGCGGAGCGTATCCAGTTCTGGCTCAGGAGGTTCCTTCGCCATGCATATCGCTTTTGCGGCATCCGAGTGCGTTCCCTTTTCCAAAACTGGTGGATTGGCCGACGTCGTTGGCGCCTTGCCTCGCGCCTTGGCCGCCCTCGGACATCAGGTCAGCGTCTACCTTCCCCGCTACCGCCAGACCAAACTCGTCGATCCCCAAACCGTCGTCCGCAGCGTCACCATTCCCTTTGATGACAAATACCGTTTCTGCTCGATCGTTACCGCCGGCGCCACGTCTGGCGTGCGCTTTTATTTTGTGGATTACCCGCCCTACTTCGATCGCGACGCTCTCTACGGAACTGCCGCCGGCGACTATCCCGACAATGCCGAGCGTTTCGCCATGTTCTCGCGCGCCGTCCTCGAAGCCTCGAAAATTCTCGGCGTCCCCCACGTCTTCCATTGTCATGACTGGCAATCCGCGCTGGTGCCCGTCATGCTGCGCACCCTCTACGCCGAAGATCCCGCCTTTCGCGATGTCGCCACCGTCTTCACCATCCACAACATGGGATACCAGGGCTTGTTCCCGCCCGACACTTTGCCGCTCCTCATGCTGCCCTGGGAGCTCCTCGCTATCTCCAAGATGGAATTCTTCGGCCAGGTCAATTTCCTCAAAGGCGCGCTCGTCCATGCCGATTTCGTCACTACCGTCAGCAAAAAATATAGTCAGGAGATTCAGACCACCGAATATGGATTCGGCCTTGAAGGCGTCCTGCGCAATCGCGCCGCTACCGTCACCGGCATCCTCAACGGTGTCGACTACGATGAATGGAGCCCGCAAACCGACAAATTCATCGCCGCGAGATATTCGTCGCAGGATCTGAGCGGAAAAGCCCGTTGCAAGCAAGACCTGCTTCGCACCTTCGGAATCGCCAATGCCGACGCCAAAGTTCCCGTCATCGGCATCGTCTCGCGCTTCGCGGCGCAAAAAGGTTTCGACCTCATCGCTCAGATCATGGATCGCCTCGCGCTCGAAGAGATGATCGTCGTCGTCTTGGGTTCCGGCGACAAGCCTTACGAAGAGATGTTTCAGCGCCTCAACAAGCAATTCCCCAACAAGATCGCCGCGAAGGTCGCCTTCGACAATGCCGTCGCCCACAAAATCGAAGCGGGAGCCGACATGTTCCTCATGCCCTCCCGCTACGAACCTTGCGGACTCAACCAGATTTACAGCCTCAGATACGGAACCGTCCCCATCGTACGCGCCACCGGCGGCCTGGATGACACCATCGAACCCTGGGACGCCCGCACCGGCAAAGGCACCGGCTTCAAATTCTCCGACTACACCGGAGAAGCTCTGCTCGCCACCATCAAGCAGGCCCTGCTCGACTACCAGGACCCATCCTCGTGGCAAATCCTGATGCGCAACGGAATGGCCCGCGATTTTTCCTGGGGAGCCTCCGCCCGCGAATACGGCAAAATCTACGAGCGAGCCAGACAAGTCCGAGCCGCCGCCGAATCCTCCGCCCCAGACGTAAAGAAAGAACCAGTCCTCGGCTAACGCCAGCAAATCCGCGAAGGGTGGCCCGGGATTTTTGGCACCCCCTGTTTCATCACCCTCATCAGTGACCACCCTCACAGACATCCAACCTCGTCTTGCCCGATAATGAGCTTTGAACGGCGAGGGTGGAAGTGTGTCTGTCTCCAGGGACCGGCCCTGACGCGATGCAATGACCGCTGTCATGCCTCTTTGAAAACCGAAGTGACGCGTCGGGCGCCGATCCACCTCCAAATCGAGATTTCGTGGTTAACTCCTTATTCCGGAATACTTTGCGAATAACTACTTTAAACTCAAAGACCTGGAAGGAGTTTTCCGCTAAATCAATGATTCTAAACGACCGACATAAAAAAATTTTCCGGCCTGGCCGAGATAATAACCCAAGAGCAGACCCGAAGCCTCAAGTTAACCCCTTATTTTTGAATACTTTCCATGTAAGTCATTATTATTGAATACTTTGCATGGGTACCATTCTGCTAAGTCAATAATTCTAAAACGGATAAAATGGGGTAGGGGGAGGGGGGTACCTGGCGCGGTAAGCCCTTCGGCAATCGTCTACCCGCTCCGACTGCCTCGCGCCAAACGCTGCGGCCTTGAGAGAAGGTGAGAGAAGAGTTGAGAGAAACGGTTGCCCGCATCTCCAAAGCTAAGGTCCCCGGTTCTCGCGGTACACTCCTGCAAGGCACCCCGGAACTCCCATGAACGCCGTCGCACGCACCATTTTTCACGTCGACATGGACGCTTTCTTCGTCTCCGTCGAAGAACTCTTCGACCCGTCGCTGAAAGGCAGGCCGGTCGTGGTCGGCGGGCAGCGCGATGAACGTGGAGTCGTCTCCGCCGCCTCTTACGCGGCGCGAAAATTCGGAGTCCATTCAGCCATGCCGCTCCGCACCGCCGCGAAACTTTGTCCGCAAGCGATCTTCGTCAACGGACATCCGGAGCGTTACCGCGAATATTCTGCCAAGGTGCATGAAGTCCTCGGACACTTCTCGCCGCTCGTAGAAATGGCCTCGGTCGATGAAGCTTACCTCGACATGACCGGAACCGAGCGTCTTCACGGCCGCCCGCTGCGTTCCGCGCATCGCTTGCACGACGCGATGAAGTCCGCGACACAGCTGAATTGCTCGATCGGCATCGGCACTTCACGTCTCATCGCCAAAGTTTCCTCGGCCAAGGCCAAGCCGAACGGCGTGCTCTGGGTGCTTCCCGGCCAGGAAGCGAAGTTTCTCGCGCCCCTCAACGTCGGCGATATTCCCGGCGTCGGCAAGGTCATGGAGCAGAAACTCCATGCCCTCGGCATCCAGAAAGTCGGCGACCTCGCCCGCCTCGACGACCGCGACCTCGAAGAGCGCTTCGGGAAATGGGGCCTCGCGCTCGCCGGGAAATCGCGAGGCGAAGATGCGGGAGGGTGGTTTGACAACGAAGTAGGAGAGCAGGTCGATCCGAAATCCATCAGCCACGAGCACACCTTCAACGAAGACACAGCCGATATCGAGCGCCTGCAATCCACACTGATGCGCCTCAGCGAGATGGTCGGACGCCGCTTGCGCGAAGGCGGATATTTTGCCCGCACTCTCCAGTTGAAGTTGCGCTACAAAGATTTTTCGACCATCACACGAGCCCATTCGCTCGACGAGCCGACGCAAATGGATCACCAGATCTTCGAGCAGGCGCGGCGTTTGTTCTTCGACAACTGGAAGTCAGGCGTGCCCGTGCGCCTGCTGGGAGTGCAAGCATCGAACTTCGGATCTGGTCCCGCGCAACTCGCGCTGCTCGAGCCATCGCGCGATCAACGCTGGCAGAAGGCTCTGGCCGCGGCCGATCATCTGCGCGACAAATTCGGCGAATCAGCAATCGGTTTGGCGAGAGGAATGAAAGGCGGATTCCGCGAACGCGTCCATGAAAACCCAGCCGCATTGCCCGGCAAGAAGAATAAGAATCGCGAAGACTGACGACCGACGACCGTTCTTCTACGAGATATATTCGCGAATGTACTCGTCGCGCGAAGTGGCCAGCTGATGCGCATCGCCGTCGAAGATGATCTTCCCATCCTTTAAGATCAGGAAGCTCATTGCAACTTCGCAATATTGTCCTTTGGGCAGCTCGACCATCTGGTTGGTAGCCTTGTCGAACTGGTGAGTCGCCATGGTGAAAGCATCCTGCAGACGATGGGTCACGAGCAGCGCGCTCGTCTTGTAGACATCGCGCTGTTTCATGATGAGCTCGACAATCGTATTCGAGGTTACCGGATCGAGTCCGCCCGTCGGCGAGTCATAGAGCAGCACCTCCGGTTCGGTAATGATGGCCCGGGCAATGGCCACGCGCCGCCGCATGCCACCCGAGAGTTCCGAGGGAAACATGTCATACGTTCGTTCGAGCTCCACGAACCGCAGCACCTCGCGCACGCGCCGCTCGATCTCTTCCTGCGAAATCTTTTCTTCCATCAGGCGAAAGCCGACATTCTCATACACTTTGAGCGAATCGAAGAGCGCGCTTTCCTGGAAGACAATCCCCACGCGCCGGCGCAATGCAAACAGTTCCTGCTCCGTCATCGCGGTGACTTCTTCTCCCAACACGAAGATTCGCCCGCGATCCGGACGCAGCAGCCCGATGGCCAGCTTGAGCAGCGTGCTCTTGCCCGATCCGGCAACGCCAAATACGGCCTTGGTTTCGCCGTGCGGCAACCGGAACGAAATGCCGTCAAGCACGACCTTCTCGTCGAACGCAATGGCAACGTCCTCGAATTCGATCGCGCAATCTGACGTCGCCGTCGCCGAAGCTGCCGGATTTTCGCTGGGCAAGGTTGGAGCCGCCATGTTTACCTGCGATTCGTGTCTATGCCATCCGTGTTTATCGGTAGCCGAAAATGGCGAAGATCAGCTTGGTAACGAAGAAATCCACCACCAGAATGAGGACCGACGCGGCCACCACTGCCTGCGTGGTCGATCGGCCCACTCCCTGCGTGCCGCCCTTGGTGGACATGCCGTAGTAGCAGCCCACCGTCGAGATGATAAATCCAAACAAAACGGGCTTGATGAGCCCCGTGAAAACGTCGCGGAAGACCAGGATTTGCCACACCGACGTCCAATACTGCTGCGTATCGAGGCCGAAGAGCCAATGGGCGACGCCGTATCCGCCGATCAAGCCGAGCAAATCGGCGATGATCGTCAGAAAGAACAGCATGAATACGGTGGCGCCCACCCGCGGCGTTACCAGTTTCTTCGCCGGATCGGTGCCGAGCGCGCGCATGGCATCGATCTGCTCGGTCACTATCATCGAGCCGAGTTCGCTCGCCATGCCCGAGGCATTTCGCCCCGCGACCATCAGGCCCGTGATGAGAGGCCCGAGTTCCGTGACCATGCCGAGCGATACCAACTGGCCGATCAGCGTGACTCCGCCAAATCGCTGCAGCGTGCTGGCCGAGTTCAGTGCCAGCAGCGCCCCCACCGAAAGTCCCGTCAAAACCACAATCGGCAGCGACCCAACGCCAATCAGGTCGGCCTGCTGCAGCATGTCGCCCATGTACAGCGGACGCCGAAAGAAGTTGGCGAGCGATTGCGCCGCCAGCAAGGTGTATTCCTGAACCGCCAGCGCGACGTCTTTAGCGACTTCAATGGGAGAAATCAGTTCGAGTTCAAGCGCCATGATTCTTCGGACAGACTTCCGTTCAGGGAACTATAGCAGAGGGGAAACCAAAGAAACTATTGAGTCATTGAACATTGAGACATTGAGTCATTGAAAAACAGGGTGGTTCCAGCATTTGAGCGATCGAATCCGCCCGCAAGAATAATAATGATTCAGTGAGTCAATGATTCAATGTCTCAACAGCTCTATCCAACCGTCTCGCGATGATTGTTCTTTTTGCGGATCTCGATGGCCAGGCGCTTGATCTTCTGATTCAGCGTCGACAGCGGCACGTGGAACCGTTCCGCCGCTTCCGTCTGGTTCCATCCGCACTTCTCGAGCATGTCAATGATGATTCGCCGTTCGCAATCCTCCATGATGGTGAAGAGAGTGGCGCCGGAATTGGCGTCCAGCGCGGGAACCGAGCTGCCGCGCCCCACAATGTGATCGGGAAGCAGGTCAATCCCGATGTCGCTGTCCGACGACAGTACCACTGCGCGCTCGATTGTGTTCTCCAGTTCGCGGACATTCCCCGGCCACGAATAACCCACCAGCGGTCGCAACGCTTCGGTGGTGACGTGACGCCGAGGCAACTCATTCTCCTCGGAATACTTCTGAAGAAAATGCTGCACCAGAAGCGGAATATCCTCGCGCCGCTGCCGCAGTGGCGGCAAATCGAGGCTGATCACGTTCAAGCGGTAGAACAGATCTTCGCGGAATTTGCCTTCGCGCACCATCTGGCGAAGATCGACGTTCGTCGCGGCGATGATGCGCACATCCACCTGGATCTCTTGCACGCCGCCCAGATGCATGAATTTGCGGTCCTGCAGCACCCGCAAAATCTTGCTCTGCGTGTCCATGCTCATGGTGCCGATCTCGTCGAGAAAGAGCGTGCCCCGATCGGCAACTTCAAACAAACCCTTCTTCGACGTAACCGCGCTCGTGAACGCACCTTTGACGTGCCCGAACAAAGTCGATTCCAGCAGATCAGGAGGCGTCGAGCCCGAATTCACCGGCACAAACGGACGGTCGCGCCGCGTCGAATTCAAATGAATCGCCTTAGCGATCAGTTCCTTGCCGGTCCCGCTTTCGCCCTGCAGCAGGACGGTGGAGCGACTGGGAGCCACCTGCGCGACCAGATCGAAAATCTTCAGCATGGGCTCGCTCTTGCCCACGATGTTTTCAAAGTTGTAGCGCTGCTTGAGCGCACGCTTCAGCTGAATGTTCTCTTCCTCGGCCTTCTGACGGGCAACGGCGGCGCGCACATCGGCCAGCAATTTCTCGTTGTCCCACGGCTTCTGGATGAAGTTAGTGGCGCCCGACTGCATCGCCCGGACGGCATTCTCCACCGTGCCGTACGCCGTGATCATGATGATTGCCTGCTGCGGATGCAAAAGTCGGATCTCCGACAGCACATCCATCCCGTTCTTGTCGGGTAGCGCCAGGTCGAGCAAAACGACGTCAAAGTTGCGCACTCCAATTTGCGCCAGGCCTTCCCGTCCACCGCCTGCGACGACGACTGTATAGCCCTCGAGCTGAAGAAGAGTCTCCAGCGATTCACGGATCTCGGCTTCGTCGTCAATGATGAGTATTCGGCCCGCATTCTTCGGAGTGCTTTCGGGCGTGCTGCGGCGCGTAATCGGCGTTACTTCAGAAACTGCTGCTAACTCAGACATGGACTGCCTTCCTCGTCGAAATCAAAGGGAAATCCAGGGTGAAGGTCGTGCCTTCGCCCGGGCGGCTCTCCACGCGTATATTGCCCGCGTGTTCCTGGATGATGCCGTAAGTGACCGATAGCCCAAGACCGGTGCCGCGATTCTGTCCTTCCGCCGGAGCCGTCTTGGTCGTGAAGAATGGATCGTAGATCTTATGAATATTTTCCTGAGCAATTCCCGAGCCGGTGTCCGCCACGCGCACACTCACGAACTCGCCGTTCAGCGTGGCTACGTTCAGCACTCCGCCCCCAGCCATCGCGTCCTTGGCGTTCAGGAACAGATTCAGAAATACCTGCTGCAGCCGTCCGGCGTTACCCAGAATCGGTGGCAGGTTCTCGTAGAGTTCCTGCTGCACCTGGATGCGCGCCACCTTGAACTGGTGTTCCAGCAACGCAAGCGTATCCGCGATCACTTTGTTGAGACTGATTTCCGTCAACTCTGTGCCCGTGGTGCGCGAGAAGTTCAGCAGGTTGTTAACGATCTCGGATGCGCGGAATGTCTGCTTGGTAATTTTGTCGAGGAGTCCCGCTTTCGCCGGATCATTTTGCAGCTGTTTCGCCAGCATCTGCGTGTAGGAGGAAATCACTGCCAACGGCGTATTGACTTCGTGGGCCACGCCCGCCGCAAGCAATCCGATCGACGACAACTTGTCGGCCTGGGTGAGCTGGACTTCCAGCTCGATCCGCTCGGTGATGTCGTCCATAATTACGAGTCGGCCTACCACGTTGAACTTGCGCGTCACCAGCGGCGCCATGGCGACGTTGACCACACGCGACTCGCCGGTTGGAGTTACCAAACGGAACTTGTAAAGATTGTGAATGCCCGGATTCTGGCGCACCCGGTAGAACTCCTCGACGAATGCTGCCGGGAAAACTTCGCTCAGCGAGCGTCCGACCACCTGCCACCGCGGCTGGGCATACATCACTTCCATCTGCGAGTTCCAGGACTCGATGCGATCCTGCAAATCGACCGCCATGACTCCGACGTTGATCGATTCGACGATGTTCTCGTTGAAATCCTTGAGCCGCTCGTACTCGCTCACCTTCTGTTCGAGTGACGAGTACAGGCGTCCATTCTGGATCGCAATGCCGATGTAGCCAGCCAGAGCTTCGAGCAATTCCACATCTTCGCTCGTGAGAAAATCACCCTGCACCGTCTTGCCCAGTCCGAGAAAAGCGATCGTCTTTTGCCGCGCGTGGCAGGGAATGTAGTAATTCAGATCGAGACGGCCAATCGCTTCCTGGGCGGCCGCATTCTCGCGCGGCAACTGGTGCGTGTTCTCGAAGAAAATGTGTCCCGCCGCCTCCTCGATGCGCGGCTTGGTCAGAAACGACAGGTCCAAACCGGTGACGTGCGCGATGCCAAACGATTTCGAGAGCTCAAACCGCGAAGAGTCGCCGTTGCCGAGAAAGATCGCAATGCGATCGACGAGCAAAGTGCGCGCCAGTCGGTCGACCAGCGAAGAGAGCATCTTGTCGAGATCGGTCTCGGAACTCAATTCGCGGCCGAACTCGACCAGAGTGCGCCGGTAGTCATAGCCAGTGCGGTAGAAGAACTGGTCGAGTTTTTCCTGAATCCATTTGCGCACCGGATCAAACAGCAACGCGGTGACCACCACGGCCACCATCAATCCCAAAGGTCCGGTGCTTGGCACGCGCATGTGTACCAGTTCGGCAATCGCCGCCACGCCGGCGAAGTAGACGCCGACGATCGCCGCCGCCGCCAGCGTATAGGCCATGCCCCGTTTGAAGATCAGGTCCACGTCCATCAACCGGTAACGGAAAATGGCGTAGCCAAAGGTGAGCGGCAGCAATCCAAGCGACAGCACTGACACCTTCATCGCCAGTGAAGGCATCACGCCAAACAGATAGGGCAGAACATAAAACAGGGTGAACGGCGTAATCGCGAGGATCGTGCCGCGGGTAATCCATTTGAGTTGCTGGCGCAGAATCGGAGTGGTGGCATGCTGCGAGTTGTTCCAGAGAACTGCCGCTGCCGAGAAAAAGAAAATCGTCAGATACGCCCAGTGCACCCGGTTCAGGTTGAAGAGCAGCCTCTCGCTGGCCTTCAGGTATTCGAGCGTCAGTATCTGAATCCCGAGCAGAATCGCTCCGGGGACATAGAGCAGAGCAATCGACCAGCGATGCTTGCTGACAAACTCCCGCCGCTCGGGAAAGGTCAGCACGAAGTGCAGAAACAGGGCGGGCTGCAGGAGCCATGCGCCTTCATTGGCCCAGAGGACGGCCCAATCAAAGCTGTTGAATTTGCCGACGTAATGCAGCGAGTAGAAGACGAATGAGACGAGGCAGAAAATGTAAAAATGGGTCGACCCTACGGCCGTCCAGCGCCGCAGGAGCACGTAGAGCCCGATCCCCAGGTAGATCAGCCCGATCAGCCGCAGCCAATCGTTCATCGACCGCTCAGCAGGAACCAGCACCACCTCAACGTCCAGGGGAACCGATCCGCGGACTAGCGAATAGGTTGCTTTTGACCACACGCCCGAGTCGTAAAGCTGGTGAGTCACCGCCGCCAGACTATTCACCCTGCGGCCGTTGACGCTCATCACCTCGTCGCCACGGCGAACGCCAGCCCTCTCGGCTGGTCCGTTCGGCTCCAGTCGGTCGGCGAACAGGTGGCCGTCACGCTCCATCCACCACGCGCCGTCGTCGGGCACGGCAGTCTGATGTTCTGTCTTGTAGTTGAAACCGGCGAACAGTACCGCGGCTACTGTGAGCAAGGTCAGCAGGATGGCGGTAAAGCGAGCCTCAAATTCGCGGTTCATGGGCGGGGACGGCTGCACGGCGGCGCGGCCTGACATTCGTCGCCATTCTGATGTAAGCAACTTCACTGCCACCCTCCATCCCTTCTAAGTCACTTCCATAGAGCGACTTCCGCAATTATAGAGAGGATTTAATAGGCAGGCTATGAATTATGGAAGGCAGCTTCTGTTTTTTGGGATACCTTGTTCCCTTCGGGAAGAGGGTCTGGGAGCTGGGTTATCTGGAGGATGCTAGCGGATTTTGTGGTGGGCGTGTTTCTGCGATGAAGTGAGGTGACGTGCCCAAACCCTAACTTTTGGTACTGGAGGGGTTCGTGAACCTTCCCCGTTTCGCGAACCCCTCACTTACCGGTCCCACCTGGACTCGCCTAGGAGCCGGTGAGTAAATCCCGCAAGTGAGTGTGATATTGCGCCCGATCATCGAAAACGTCCATGGAGCCAGTCTGAATCCATCTGAAGTGATCTGAAGAAATTCACCTGACTGTGCTTGACATGGCGCGATGAGCAGCCGAAAATTTCTGATCGATCAGGATGGCAAGGAGTTGTGCGAGTTGCCTGAAAAAAAAGTCCGTTTCGACGATTTCGAGTTGGATTACGGCCGGTTCCAGCTATACCGCGCCGGTGACCCCGTGCGTCTAGAAGGTCTCCCGTTGCAATTGCTGATGTTTCTCGTGGAAAATAGGGGCCAGCTCGTGACCCGCGAGCAGATCTCCAGCCAGCTCTGGAGCAAAGATGTCTTTGTCGACGTCGAACAGGGCATCAATACCGCCGTCCGCAAGATCCGACGCGCGCTAGCTGATGACGCCGATGAACCGCATTACCTGCAGACTGTCGTAGGAAGGGGGTATCGCTTCGTAGCGCCGAAAGCCGAAGAATATACCGCAGCCCAATCATCCTCTCAAGCCTTTGCCGTTTCCCCCGAAGATCTGGGACGCGCCATCATGGCGGCGGCTGGTCTCGATCCAGAAAATCCCCGGGGAACTCGCAAACTCCCCGAGCAATCCTGATTCGCCCCGAGCCCCAGCAATCTCGATAAAAGGGCACGCTAAGCAGCGGCTAGTGCGCGGCGGGAAACGTCGTCCACGGATACGCATTCATATCCCGCAACAGGCCTTTCTCCCAATCGAATTCCGGATGCGCCCACAGATGCTCCTCGGCATTGAAGTTCATGCCGCACGCATGACCTGCCGCGGCCGAAAATGAGATCTGCTTCACCATGGCCGCATCGGCGACTTTGTTTTGCACGGCACCCGCCGTTCCAAACGGTGGCTGCCAGGGCTCTGAACCCCGCGGCGAAAGATCGATATGCCCGTCGAGCGTGCGCTCGTCAGGGGTCTCCGTCTTTAAGAACGTGTCATAATGATCGGCCAGAAAACGTTGCGCTGCAGCTACGTCGATTTTGCCCTTATACTCCGCCATCAACTGTTCCCACCGCAGGTGGCGCGCATTGTCGCTGTCGCTCATGTTCTTCGGATCGAAGTCCGTCTCTTCCTTGATAAGTTTTTCATTCACCGGAAAATTCGAACCCACAAAGTATCCGTCCTTCTTGCGCAGTAAAGTCACGTTTTTCAAACCTAATTCGAGGCTGGCAATTTCGTCATTCTTGACGTCAGCCAGCAGCCAGTTGTTGGCATAACCGCCGTTGTTGCCGTCTTCCATGATGCGGGCAAAGTCATCGATCGATATCGAATACTGGGCCGCCTTCCGCGCCCGCACAAACTCCGGAATCCCCGCCGGATCATAGCCGGAGAAATGTCCGATTGTCGTTTCGGTGATCGCGATGCCCGCCGAATTCACCACAAAATCGTCGGCGCTGTGGATGAACCCTGGGAGCCCATCCATGAGCATACGATTGCCTTTCGTGGGCACGATGTCGAAGATCATTGTCCAGCGCTGGCCGTCGAGATAGCCCGTCCAGTCGTTGTGCGCGATCACAATTTTTCCATCCGCCGTATAGCTGCCGGTCGCCACAAACGCGCTGCAATGCTCCGGAGCGACGAGAGACGCTGACGATTGAATTCCATGCTCCTTATTGTATTCCTTGACGTAGTACTCCCACTCCTCGGCGCCGTTGAGGGCAACGACGTCCCACAAATCCAGTTTCACGCCTTTCGCCCTGGCGCCGTCGACGACGCCCTGCAACTCCTCGCGATACTCCGTCTCAATGCGCGGCCACATCATGTTGCGCGCCGCGTCGCGAAAGAACTGCCAGTCTTTGCCGTTGTCGTGCGTCACCTCGAGTTCGGTTACCTTTAGCATGTCTTCTATTTCTGGAGCGAGCAGATAGCCATGCTGAAAGCCGATATCCGAGGGCGTTCCCTGCAGATGAACAAAAGTCCAGCCGTTCTTTACAGGCCGGCGGAAGGCATGTTGCAGTCGAGCATCGTTGGCGGAGCCCTGCCCCAGCAAGGGCAGAGTCGTTGCGATCAGCAGGCAAGCGAAGCACGCGGCAGATAGGAGCAGGTGTTGGAATACGCCTCGGAACAATGTTCGGAACATGGAGACCCCTTGAGAATGGCCCACATTCTAGCAGACGCGAACCAACACACCCGAGTTGCGCCATGCTCGCCGTTGAGCCCTGAAGCGGCAGCGACTCGGCCAAACCACCTTGCTTTCCGGCGATCGACGTTTCCGAGCATGCGTCGGCAGGCGAACTGGGGTACGATTCACAGCTACCCGGCAGGGAAGTAGCATAAATTGACAATGGGTCAAACGAATTTCAGCTTCTCCATGGATTATTTTTGGAGCGGCGCTCACCACGCGGCTTGCCAGCGCGATCCACATTTTTTCCAGGAAGTTTTCTCCCACAACGCTGTTTGCGCAAAACGAGCCGTCGCATATTGCCGCGGCCCTGGTTTCGGGTCTGGGTTTTTCCTCGCCTTATGCCGGCGTGCCGGTTGCGCCGACCGCGCAACAGCCGCCGTTGTATCCGCTTATGCTGGCTGGCATATTCAAGGCGTTCGGCGTCTACAGTGTGGCATCGGCATGGACAGCGGTGATCATCAATGTATTGGCCGGAGCGGTTACTGCGGTCGTGCTTTACCACGTGGGAAGAATTCATTTCGGCGAAACGGTTGGCTTGTTGACGGCATGGCTGTGGGTGGTGCCGTGGATGTACCAGACGACCGCATTTTCCGTGAGCCTGTCGAATAATTATTTGGCGGCCTTAGGGTGTGCGGCTCTCCTTTTATGGATTCCGAAAACGGTGGAAACATCTCGCAGGTGGTTGCTTCTGGGAGTCTATTGCGGTCTGCTAGTTCTGCTGCAGCCGACGCTTCTAACGGTTGTTGTGGTTTATGGAGGCTGGCTCGCCTGGTCAAAAGCCCGTTCGCCACGAGTGTTGATGGTCTTGTTGGACTTGTTCTGGTAGTTGCTCCATGGACCGTACGAAACTACATCATTTTTGGGCGGTTGATCCCGCTTCGGGATAATTTTGGGCTGGAGCTTTGGCTTGGGAACCGTCCTGGAATGCAAGGGACGGTCGACTATAGCGGTGATTTTCCCGATTGCGATCCGACCAACTACGCGCGGCTTGGCGAATTGTCTTTCATGGACGGGAAATTCGACGCTGCCTGGGAATTCGTCAGGAACGATCCTGCTGGTTTTGCGGGGCGAGTCCTCCGCCGTATAGTGGAATTCTGGTATTTCTCCTACCCTTTTGAGTGGATTGTGGTCTCGATCGTTGGATGGCTCGGAGCGGCGCTGGCAGTCCGGAGAGACAGAAGCCAGTGGATCTGGCTTGCGATACTAGCGGTTTTTCCTTTGATCTACTACGTCACCCACAACTATCCGACTTACCGGCATCCAATCGAACCAGTCATAATTTTGCTGGGAGCATATTGCGCGGTCGAAATCGTCGGGCAAGTGAAGAAGCGGGAATTCCAACCCGTGCGAGGATAGAGAGGCGATGAAACACGGAAGAAACCTGAGGGCTTACAAAAAGGAGGGGAGCCAGGATTCAGCTCCCCAAAGCGTTAGAGGCGATATCACTTAGTAAGAACCATCCGGCGAGGAATTCGTTGCCCATCGAAACGCAAAATCCGGAAGAAAAAGGGAATTTCATCCCAGCGCCGCCATCGGTGGGGGCTTCCGCCGAGCCTGTACCGCAGACTGTCCGCGAACCGATCGAAGAGCATTTCCTCGAACTCTCCGAAGGGCGCATGCGTTACCTGAAAACAGGCACCGGTCCGCCTCTTATCCTGATTCATGGCCTGCTCGGCTATTCATTTTCGTGGAGGATCACCATGCCGGCGCTAGCGCCATATGCCACCGTGTACGCCATCGACAATCTGGGCGCCGGCCTGTCAACGGCAACTGACGGCATGGATTGCACTTTGCGGGCTACCGCCGCGCGCGTGCTGCAGTTCGCCAACGCACTGGGCATTCGACGCTTCGATCTGCTGGGAACTTCTCACGGTGGCGGGGTGGCGATTCTACTGGCTGCCATCTGCGCTGAACGGGACGATCTGCGGATCAGGCGCCTCGTGTTGGTGGCGCCCATCAATCCCTGGTCGCCGCATGGCAAGCGCCTCGCGCCATTTGTGGGCAGCCCGCTTGGCTCGATGGTCTTTCGGCACACCATTGCGCGCTGGCGTTCTCTCGACTACCAGTGGCTTCGCCGCATGTTCGGCGACGAGAAGAAAATCCCTGACGATTCGCTGGCAGGCTACCGCATCCCGGTAATCAAGAACGACGCCTTCCGCCACGGCATGCGCATCGTGCGAAATTGGACGGCAGACCTTGCGGAACTTGAGGCTGTGCTTCCCAAGATTTGCAACTACCCAACCCTTCTGATGTGGGGAACGAAAGATGGCGCCGTCTATTTTCAATCCGCCGAACCCTTGCGTCGCAATTTTCGCAGCGCCCGGCTGGTCACATTCGAAGGCGTAGGCCATCTGCCGTATGAAGAGGCCTCCGCAGATTTTAACCGCGCTCTCGTTACCTTCCTCACGGAAGAGAAGCCCGACAGACTTGTCTGAAAGGTGATCCTGGGGCCCATTTCACGTTCACCGCGGAGCCGTCTTTTGCTTTTCTATTGTGGTATGACATGCAAAATGTTTTATCTTGACCGCCAACCACACCTTGTGCAAAATATCGCAACCGATTGCCGTGTTTTTATCCTCCCCTGACCCGCGCAATGCGAAACAAAATGCGCTCCGCGCCTGAACGGCAGCGTTACTCCTAAACGCACGACCCAACTAATGTCGGAGGACCCCGTGAATTTCCCTAGGATTTCAATCGCCGTATTTGTGTTCATCACCTTCATGGCAGCCAATTCGTTCGCTGCCACCTGTACCAACGCCACGCTTAACGGTGTGTATGGCATGGTCGGCTCAGGTCTCAACGGTTCGGGGCAACCAGCCGCCAGCGTCACGCAGGTCACTGCTGATGGGAATGGAAATCTGACCGGCACCACGATGAAAAGCATCGATGGGACAATCGTGACCTTTACGACCACGGGTACGTATCAATTGGCGAAAAACTGCACCGGCAGCGCCACCCTCACGAACCAGGATGATGAGACCGAAAGCAGCAACATTTTTATGAACAACACCAACAAGGGAGCTTTCTTGATCCAAACGGACGCCAATCACGTGGTATCCAGCATTGCGTACGAGCAGGGGAAGGCGCCTTGTACAAACTTGGGCGTTCATCATACGTACTCGCTTGAGGCCACCGGTATTTTGCTCTCGTCTGGTCAAATCGCCGCTGCAGGCCAACTGGTGCTGAACGGAAAAGGATCGCTCACTGGCACCGTAACCTTCAGCGTAAACGGGTCGATTTCAAGTCTTCCGGTCACCGGAACTTATTCGATCAACTCCAATTGCACCGGCACGGCAACCTTTACGCCGCAAGGGCAGTCAGCAGTCAACCTCGGCGTCGTAATCGTGAATGCGGGCAAAGAAATGATGTTCATCGAAACTGACGCGAACACGATCGTCAGCGGAACCCTCCAGGAATAACAGCTAGCGGGTCTGAGCGCGACTCTAGCGTGGGCCCGCATTTTTTCGGCAACACGCGACCGTTGCAGCACAACTGCAAGTTGTTGCAGTTCCGGCAAACATTTCTTACAGGGGAATCGACTTTCTACTTGACGCCGAAACCAGTCAGTGCGATGCTCTCCTCGTTCGCTGCACTTTACGTGGTTTCTCCCCGGACCCACGGCGGCGACACTTAGATCCAATCTGTTTCGCAATCGACGCAAGCTACAACTGATCTTCCAGGAGAGAATAACCATGAAAAAGATGTTGCTCGTAGTTGGTGTAGTTCTGTGCCTTGGCGCCTTCGCCCTGGCTGCCCCGAAACCCACATATTACAATTTCACCTTCACGGGCTATTGTGACGGCATGTCACTTAGCCTGTCTGGCACCCCGAAAATCTTCGTGGCTGGAACGCACAACCTATATGACTGCGCCGACAACGACTATGTGGGCGGCTTCAAGACTGGCATCTCCGCTAAAGTCCAGTATCCGGGTTCAACCGGCGCCGTTCTGAACGTCAGCGATCCATTGTTCGCGCTGGCAGGCGAGGACGAGGCAGCGATTTGGCTGGTCAATGTCACCGATGGAACATGGGTCGTCTATGGAAGCACGAGTGACGAAACCTACTTAATTAACGAAGGAACTCTCACCTTCACTGAAGATGCCAACGTACGCGGTCAAGGAACGAAGCCTGCGGCGCAGCGTCAGTAATTTCGAATCCTTGCTTTACAATAGCCACGCTGTTGGTTGGGCAGCGTGGCTTTTTTCATGTTCCAGGAGATGTCGTTCATGACCGAGCGTCCAGTATGGCTGGCTTTGATTTTCGTTTTCCTGATTTGGACAGTCATTCCGGGGCCACAAACTCACGCTGCTGCAGAGCCGACCCCCAAACCTGCGGGTCAGACGTCCGCAAACCCCTTCGACAAATTCCAATCATTCACCGCGATCCTAAACGGCGGGATCGGCGACGATCACGACCGGAAGGTCTATCGCTCAGGCAATTTGATGCGTTCCGATTTTGAGGACTCCTACCGAATTAGCGATCTCAACACGCGCACCTCCTGGACCGTGCATCCCAACCGTTGCGCAGAGTTCCCGGTGCCGGACGCGGCCACGTACCCGTTTTCTGCCTATCACGATTTCAAAATTGCGCGTTCTATGACTGACGAAAACGCAATCGTTGACGGCCATGCCTGCAAGATCGAAAACGTGACCTTCACCCGTAAGGACGGCGGCAGCGTCATCAAAATGAAGTTATGGGAGGCAAATGACCTCAGCGGCTTCCCCATCAAGATCGAAATCGAAGCCAACGGGCGGCCTACGAGGCCTGTGCGCTATAGCGACGTCAGCCTCAACCCACCTGATCCAAAGCTGTTCGTTCACCCTGCCAAATGCACTCCAGGCGCTGCGGCGGGTCAGAAAGGCACCGTGGGTGTTTCTCCTGCGGCCCCGAAATAACACTTCAAATCGCGGACAACAAGGCCGTCGGCGATCCTGCTGGGCAAGATCGCTAGAATATGACCCTTAACCCGAACTCCATTTGCCGCGGAGCCGCGTTTGAATACGTGCCGGAACCGGGCAGAACCCTATCCAGCCGCGAAGTACAGAGGGTGGTCGAGTTTCCGCAGAATCCCGCGGAACTCGAATTATTCAACGAACTACCGGGAGCGCCGTCGAGCACACCGTTCAACTGGTTGCCGGCTCCCCCAAAATTCGCCCAATTGAAAACATTGAACACGGCAAAGTTCGGTTCCAGTTTTATCCGTTCGCTGACTTGGAACGGACGGCTCAGCCGGAAATCCATTGTCTTCAGCCACGTCGCTTGCGCGTAATGCGGAGGTGGCGCTTGAATCAGCGGGGAATACGCGCCGAGCAAAACCAGTTGCTGCCCTGAGAACAGGCCGCTATTCCCCAACGTCTGACCGGCGGGCGTCAACTTTCCAGAGAAGTTGCTGTTATAGTACGCGATCGACTTCGTGATTTTGCTGGTCGAGTATTTTCCCGTGCTCCCGATGTAACCCGGCAAAAGGTCGCCCACTGTGCCGTCGCCGGTGATATCGCTCCGAAAGATTTCTCCCGCCACTCCGCCGCCGTCCTGCTGGGGAATGAGAGCGCTTAGCGGAAGGGGCGATGCCACATGCGCAATCATTGAAAGGCGGAACCCGCCCGCCAGAGCCATAATCGGGGTGAATGTGAATTGGTGTGTGCGGTCGAGGCCCGAAGCGCCGAAGTGTCCGAGGTGCGGCCGATTGTAGTCTTCGGCCACGTTCATGATCGAATAATCTCCGCCGCTTCCATTCGGCTCCGCCACGTTGGTGCGATATCGTGAGAACGAGTACGCGATGGATAGATCAAGTCGCGCCACGCGCCTCGCCGGATTCGTGATGCTGGTTCTGTACGCCAGCTGCAATGCCTGATACTGCGACCTCCCGCTCGGGAAATACATGACGTTCGATCCGACGGTGGGATTGATCCCGCCAAAGGCCGCTTGCTGCTTCCCCAGCACCGAGCAGGGGAAAGGTCCGCAGAACGCGTTTGACGAATCGAGGCCGTGGCGTGCGAAATCCGTGATACTGGCTCCCGCGACCGAACTGAGATAACAAGTCACCGCCGTCTGCGAACTGCCTCCCGCAGACAGCGCCTGTGGGCACGACGCCGACGCGGGATTGGCTGCCAGGGTGGCGTTGATCGCCGACAATTCTGCTTGATAGGTATTGAGTGCGGGATTGATATTGTCGCCATCGGTCAGGTAGCCCGCGTCGCCCACGTGATTCGTGTCAATTCCGAGCGGAAACTGCGTGCCAATCTCGCGGATATAGTCGGCCGAGAATAGGCCGTGTTCACCGAGTTGATGTTGTACGCCGGCGGAGATGTGAACGATTCGCGGCGTCCTGTAGGTGGGCGCCAGCAGGCCGCCAAAATTCGCGATGCTGTTAGTCAGCGAATAAACATTCGGGCCACCGGTCACTCCCGCTTGCGTCGCTAGAAACTCTTTCTGCAAATCCTGAATCGCGGTCGAAACTGATCCGATGGGCTGACCGCATATCTGCGTCGCAATGTCCAGCGAATCCACCGAACTGACGATGGACCCGTCGGGAAAGAGCACCGATCCCGTCGGACACAGGGCCAGGCTCCGATTGTATTGCCCATTCGACAAGCGGTTGATGCGATCCTGATAGGAATTCTGCATCAGGAAGTTGTCATAGAACATTCCGCCGCTGAGGCGAATTACAGTGAGGCCGTTGTGTCCCGGATCCCAGGCCAGCCCCAATTCCGGAGCAATATTGTAGTTGGGTTGGTTCACACTCTGCCCGAGCGCTTGGTACGAATTCAGCCCGATGGCCGGAAGCAGCCCAAATTGATTGAGAATCAAGCCCGTCGTACACGGCGGATTCGGCACGATGGTTAAATTGATCGCCGAACATGGCGCCGCCGGCAGGTCGCTGTCGGTGCGACCCGTATCGCGCACATAGTTGATACCGTAGCTGACGTTGAGGTTCGGAAGCACATTGAACCCATCGCCCACGTATCCCTCGATCCGCATGTCGCTGTGCCCTCCGGTCGAGCGGTTGAAGGCCGAATTCTCGCTGAAATTTCCGAGCCCGTTGAAAATGGTCACCGTACCCACGGGATAGTTCAGAGGGTTGTCGGCGCCTCCCAACAATGCCGGATCGCCGTTAATCGCGTTGATCACGTCGAGTCCGTCCGAACTCGTCACCGAAGGACCAAAGTTTCCCGGCGCGTAATAGTCTCCCTGCGTGATTTGACGAATCGAAGCACCGAAACGGATGGTGTGAATCCCGTTGTAAATCGTCCTGCTGTCGTAGCGTGCAAAAAGGTCGCGCTGAATCGTTTGCCGTGGACCTGCGGTGGTCGGTCCCAATACAAGCGATCCAAGTTGGACATGGAAAGGCGCTTCGGGAAGAATCAAAGAATCGCCGAGCGCCGGATTGATCGCATCCACCAGCTTCTGATACCCGAATCGGGCGCTGTGCAGGAACTTTCCGCGGTTCCAATCGAGTGCGAAAACGGCTGCCGGAACATTGATCTGGTTGCGAAAGTTCGATTCACTATCCGAAGGACCGATTTCGTTCGCGTTGTCATAGCTGTATCGCAGGAACCAATGCATGTTTTCGTTGACGTCATAGTCGAGGCGCGCGCTGAACATGTTCTCGCGAAAATAAGCGCTCTGGGTGGAGGTCTGGTTCGGCGCAGGAAATCCGAGCAGGATCGGCATGGAACCATCCTGCTTGGTTCGTTCGCCGCCCACAAACAGAAACGCCTTGTCCTTGATCAGCGTGCCGCCCGCGCCAAATCCATACTGCTGGCGGCTGTAATCGGAACTCCCGGCGGGAAAGCCTGCCAGGCCGAGGAACTGGTCGCGCAGGATTCCAAATACATCGCCGTGCCACTCATCGGCACCCGAGCGTGTCGTAACCCCAACGGCACCAGTCGCGTTGAGCGCCTGATACAGTTCCGGAATCCCCCGCGAGACGGTCACCTCGTTTACCGCTTCGGCCGGCAGGTTCAACACGGCCGCGCCCTTGGTCTCATCCATCGCTTCGACTTGATCCATGTCGTAGTGCGTGGTTCGCCCCATCTGACTGTTGATCGAAAGCGATTGGAACCCGCTTTTGCCGGGATCGTAAACTCGTCCGTCCACCGGTTGCACTCCCGGCTCGGTCCTTCCGGCGTTGAGATAATTCCGTCCGTTAATCGGCAGAGTGTCGGGAGTCTCGCCGGTGAACGTACTCTCCAGGTGCACAGGCCCCGGATTAATACCTTCCAGACTGAAATTGGCGGTGGCCACCCCACCCACGGTCACCGTCACTTTACGATCGACCGGCAGCATGTTCTTGCCAACCGCCCGCACCACGTAGACGCCCGGCGGCAATTGCTCGGTAACGTATTTGCCGTTTTTGTCGGTGCGAGTCACACCGCGAGTATCAGTGTCGGACGAACTGTAGAAGACCCGCGCTGCTGGAACAGGCGCACCGGCCTCGTCCTTCAACGTGCCCTCTATCGTCCCGGTGGTGGGATTTTCGGTGACCCCTTCCTGCGCCCACGACGAAATGGTGAACATCGCAAGCAACATAAAAGCGATGGGCAGAGAACGACGAACCTGCAAGACAAACCATTCAAACAAAGTGACTCTCCTGGGGGCAGAACCTCAAGTAGAACCTGGAAGCGATTCCGCGTCTAAGGATCCTGGTTTTCCGCTTAACTTATTTCCACTGAAATCGAATAAAACAGTTTACTAGATGCGGGGACTTGTCCGGGGCGATGTCCGAGTTTTTAAGCTCGAGAACAGCGATTCACGGGTTTGTCCCAACTCTGCCGCTCCGGCTGGGGCGACGCCACAATCCGTGTCTCGCGGGAATTCGGCCTTCCTCAGAACGTCTCCTTCCGTGTGTAATACCCGGCGCGATAGTGCGGCTGAAACGGACCTCCTGCGGGCGCATTGGTAAGCTCGATTCGCAGCCGACGGAAATCTGAAGTCGAGTACCGCTCCGAGGGATAATACGCCAGCAGATATTGCGTTCGCAGCTCGTCGCTGATTTTTTGGAAAGCTTGGTCTAATTGTGGCAGCGAGGTGGCGTAGAAATACTTTCCGCCTGTATCCGATGAGATCTGAATCAGCGCGTGCTCTCCGCCCGTGTCACGTCCCGCGCTCGCTTCGATCGGCACGACGATGATGCTGTAAATAATGGCCTCCGCTTCCTGTGCGGAGCGCAGCGCTTCTTTGTAATCCACCTGGCTCATCGTGTCGCCGCCGTCGGTGATCACGACCATCACTTTTCTTCCTTGTCGCTGGCTCAACGCTTGCGATCCCAGATAGATCGCATCGTAGAGGGCGGTCGCCGAACCATTGTGCGCGCGCTCAATACCGGCGTCGATCCTTTTTAAGTCGGATGTGAAAGGCACCATCTGGCTCACTTCTTCGCTGAACTTGTACACCGACAGGGCGTCCTGTGGACGCACGATCGTGTGTACAAACTTCCGCGCCGACATCAATTCCAGGGGCAGATCCTTGCGGGTGCTCAGGCTCGTATCGATCCCCAGCACAATCGAAAGTGGAATCGCCGATTCCTTGGCGAAGATTGCGATCTTCTGTGGTTTGCCATCCTCCTTCAGCACGAAGTTTTCTTTCTGCAGATTGCCCACCGGAGCGCCATTTGCGTCGGTCACCGTCACAAATACGTTGACCAGCTTTACGTCGACCTTAAGCGTGGTCTCGGGTGTCTCCGCCAGCACCTCGCCGCACCCGGACACGATCAACGCGCAAGCAATCAGGAACGCTCCGAGCTTCGAGCCGCAAGCTGCCAGCGGCGCACAAAGTTTGAAACTGTTTGCGTGGGCCCTGCCGTTCATGGCTCGCGGCACTTTCGACATCGATTCCATTTGGGAGTCAATCATTATGATGCGGACTTCCGTTCCGCTGTGCCTTGCGGCCTCCGAATTTCCTCGGGAAACGCCTCACCATCAGACCATACGGCTCCATCTTCAAAGTATTCTTTCTTCCAGATCGGCACGGTCTTCTTCAGGGTGTCGATGATCCACCGGCACGCCTCAAATGCCGGGCCGCGATGTGGCGCCGCCACTATGACGAGTACGCTTGTCTCTCCAATTTCCAGCCGGCCCAACCGGTGAACGATCGATGCTCCTCGGATGGCAAAACGAGTCTGTGCCTCCGCCGCCAGCGATTCCATCTGCTTCAGCGCCATGGCTTCATAGGCTTCGTATTCCAGATAAAGGGTGCGGCGGCCGCGCGTGTTATCCCGTACAACGCCATCAAAAATCACGGCTGCCCCATCCGCCGGCCCTTTCAATCGCGCCGCCACAGCCTCCGTGTCGATAGGGTTGCGCACGATCCGGATTTCGCCCCGGCCGTCCACAACTACTGAGCCCTCCGCCACACCGCCGCTTACCGGAGGCAGCACGCCGACCTCGTCGCCCTCGTGCAGCAAACGCTCCATCTCCGCATATTCCTGGTTCACCGAAATCGCCAGCGACGGCAGCATCGCTTTGAAGGGCGGAGTTTTGGCCGCATAATAGAAGAGCACTTCCTGCACACGCGCCCCTTCCGGCAGGTCAATGATCTCTGTCGAACGACCGAGCAAGTCTTTCAAGACTCCAAAAAAAAGAACGCCAATCTTCATCAGGCTATCCTCTAACGACGCGACTTGCGGCGTCGGCGGTCCTGCGCGTTCGACCTCACGACGCGCATAGGTGCCTATTTACCATCCTCACACCAGTGTAGCGCGGTCATAACCTCAAGGACGTGTCCCTCCGTGTGCTTTCGATGCCGTCGAACAGCGTCGGCTCAATTACCTCCGTAATCGTGCATCGGGTCACTTTCCCGCTTAGTCTTAAGTACCAAAGCACCAACTGCTGAGAGGAGGTCGTTATCACCAACGCCGCTCAAACCGACGCCAGTCGTAGCGCGTCTGCTCGGTCCTTCCTGCACAGCCTCAATATCCTGATCAAATACACCCGGTTATATGGCGTAACGCACAAGCGGACCGAGGGCCAGTTCCAGACAGCATGGCACGAGCTTCAGCAGGCGCTGCCGAAGACCGGCGACACTGGGTTTCTGCTCGGCGTGTCTGACAACAAACTTCTTCTCGACGGCATCCCGCTCGAAACCGGCCAGGCGGAGCGCAGCTTCGCACAACTGCTTACGGCCGCGGGATTGTCGAGCATCATGTTTTCGAACAAGGTCACGCTCGACGACTTTACACGCCTGGTGCGCGCTTTTGCCATGGGTGGCTCTAAGGCGCAGGACTTCGCCAAGCAACTCAAGGAGACGCTGGGCGATAACAAGGATTCCTCCATCCGCATCAACGAGGTCAAGTTCGTCGCCGCTGATCCTGCCACCGGCGAATATTCCATGGCGGCGCAGCTTGCCGCGCAGGCTCTCGGCCCCGAAGCCAAACAATGGCTCAACGATCCGCAAAAGCTTTTGCAGTTGATCGCCGCCGCGCAGGGTGCAAGTGCTGGAGGCGCAACCGGTGGCGCACCCCTCGGCAGTGTGCCGTCCATACCTGTGCCCGGCGGGGCAGGCGCTGTTGGAACTGGCGCGGGTGGAAGTGGGTCAGGTGGAGCGTGGGCGGGCGGCGTTGTGCCTCTGCAAGAAGAGGAAGTGATCCAAACCATTCGCTTGCTTACTCACTTCGGACAGGCGATGCAAGATCCCAACAGTTCGCCTGAGAATCTCAAGGTCGAACTCGGGCAAGTCCCAGAGGGCGCAAAGATCAATCTCGCCCAGCTGCTTGAAAATCTCGCGGCGCAAACCACGCAGAACAACAACAACAGTGAAAATAATGACACTCCGCTGCTGATGAAAGCGGCCGAGAGTATGGCAATCAAGTTCGCGCTCGACCGTTATCAGCGCGGCGAAGTCAAGGTCAACGCCGTTCACGACATGATGGAGCACATGAGCCGGCAGATGGATACGCTCCGCCAGATTCTGAAGGTTCAGGAAGATAAGATGTCGAAGGCGGGCATTCTGGTCGAGTCGCACGCCGACATTCTCGACCGGATGTTCTGGGCTGAGATTCCCGAAGCCGGCAAGAAGAGTGTTTTACTTTCGGGCGAAGCGGCTTGCGTGCCGCCGCGCAACATACGCCAGTTCATAGAAATCCTTTTTGAACGCGACGATAATGAAATCGCGGCTAAGATTCTTGCCAACTATTGCAGCGGTGTCGACGCCAAAGATGCGGAGCCCCGCCGAAAGACCGCCAGCGGGCTTGCGCAACTCGCCGACCTCTACGCCTCAGCGCCGGAAGAGGTGATGCCAAACGCCCTCGCCATGATCGGCGACCGATTGGCAAAGGAAAGTGACACCGAGATTCAGAGCCTGCTGGCTGCTGCCTTCGCGCGTTTCGGCCAGGAAGCCTGCTCTCGCAGGAAGTACAAAGCCCTCGTGGAACTCTGCGATTCTCTCGAGAGAGTGGCCCAGCAGCGCCCGGCTTTGGTACAGGATCTTCGTTCCCGCGTCGGTATCGAGAATCGTCTGCCCGAGATCATCGAAGAGGCGATCAACGCCGACCAGGTGCCCGAGGATCTTGTCAACGTCTTGCAGCAGCTCCCCAGAAATTCGGTCGAACACCTTGCCGAACGTTTCTTCCGTGCGCAAAGGCGCGTCGAATGCGATCGCATCGTCGAACTGGTCAGCGAACTCGGGCAGCCCGCGATTGACGATCTGCGCGACATTCTGCGGTCCGGCCAGCCGCGCCAGGCCGCCTCGACCGTGGGATTGTTGAGCCGGATCGAGGTCACCTCTCTGCTGGAGTTGCTGCCATCACGCATGGGAGAGTTCAATCGTTTCTATCAGGACGTCATCGTTCGCCAAATCGCCTACGGCGCTGCACCGGATCGAGGGCGAACTTTGCTGGAATTACTTGAACTGCTCGATTCGCTGATCCTGCCGGAGGCCATTGACGAGATCGGCATGAGCCAGGATCGAAGCGCCAGCTCGAGCCTGATCGCCCTCGCCTCGGCCGGTGAGGCTCAGAATCGTCCACCATTCGTACAACTAAAAGCAGTCGAATCGCTTGGCCGCTTACGCGAGGTCGAAGCGGTTCCCGTACTGCGGATGATCGTCGAAGACAAGAAGCTCTTCGGTTACAGCCAGCATCGTGAATTGAGAATCGCAGCCATTCAGGCGTTGTCGAAGATCGATCCTCGCTACGGCACTCAGGCTCTCACCGATAGCGGCCTCGAGGCGGGAGAACTCGCAATCGCTCCGCTCGATTCTGGTCCGGGGTGTCCATGGGTACGGCAGCGTCGCTACGAACGCATTATCCTTCCCCGCACACTTTCCGCCACTCTTTCAAGTTCGTGGGGAAAATCGAACATCGTGATGCGGGAGATGAGTCTTGGCGGCGGCATGGGCACGCGTAGCGACAATCTGCGCGTCGGCTCCGAAGCCCACGTGGAAATCTCGTTGGGCGTGAAAAAAATCCGCGGCGAAGTTCTTCTCCGCCGAGCCCGCGTTAACGAAATCGGTTTCGAGTTTGTCAGCATGGACCTCGATAGCCGCTATCGCCTGCGTCGTGTCCTCGTCGAAGCTCTGCAAAAAGTCCCCGATAATCGGGCGGCGAACTGGGACGGCGAACGCAAGACGAACTAGGCAGGCGTCTTGACTCTTGTTGTAGGATCACTGGCCTGACACGATGCGACATTGCTGCAAAGAAAAAGCCCCTGCTTTCGCAGAGGCCATTTTTATTGAGCAAACTCGAACAAACGATCCGCTTACACCACCTTCACGAAGATAATAACCAGCGCAAAGAGCACCAGCGATTCGATGAAGGCGAGACCAAGAATCAGTGCGACCTGAATGCCGGCGCGAGCGGCTGGATTGCGTCCAAGCGCTTCGCATGCCGATGAAGCGGCACGTCCCTGGCCTTGCGCCGCCAAGCCCGCGGCAATGGCGATGGCAAAACCAGAGGTGATTGCCACCCAATTGGTCGGGCTCGCCGCGGCAGCGCCCGACTGCGCAAACGCCGGCATCGCGACCATCAGAAACATCATCATCACGAACAACAACATCACAACTTTCCGCATTTTGTTTCTCCTTATGAAATTGCCTTCAGTGGGTGGTTGACGCCGTACCTTGTTGAGGCCGCGCCCTCACGCTGAAAAGCAGTTACCAATACCCAGCACCTCGAAGAAGCATCGACCGGGTGCTGGCTACTGGGTACTGCTTTTAATGTTCATGCGACATTGCCTCGCCCAGGTAAACGGCGGGCAACAGCACGAAAATATACGTCTGGATAAACGACACAAACACGTGCAAACCTTCGAAAACGACAGGAATACCAATCGGCATCAGCGAGAAAAAAACCAACGTCACCATCTCGCCCGCGAACATGTTCGCGAAAAGACGGACGCTGAGCGATAAGACGCGAGCCATGTGGCTGAAGATCTCGATCGGAAAGATGATAATCGGCAGTAAAATGCGTACCGCCAGGGGCATTCCCTCCTGCGGTCCTATGAAATGCTTCACGTATCCGAATACGCCGTGCTCGCGCAAGCCGGCATAGTGATAATAGAACCAGGTCAACAGGGCGGCGCCGAGCGGCACAATCTCGACGCCTGTGGGAGATTCCAGCCCCGGCACCAGCCCTATCAGATTGCAAGTCAAAATAAAAATGCCGAGCACGGTCAGATACGGAACAAATTTCGCCGACTTTTCGCCGATGATCTCTGCGGCCATGTTCTCGATGAAGCCATGCACTTCTTCCATCCCGTGCTGCAACGTCCCCGGACGCTCCACCGAGAGCCGCAGGCGGATCGCAATAAAAATTGCCGTCAGCAGCAGCATCACCAGGATTTCCATCGCGAAGGGGTTCGAAATGGGAGTCGCCGGATATTTCGGGTGAATGTGCAGCGCCAGCAGAAAGGCCAGCACCTGCTTGTGAAATAGACGATTGAGAAGCGCGGTAAATGCCAGTTGTTCCATACTTAGACTGTGATCTTCGGAGTTGCGATTTTCGCCACGCTAACCGCGCCGTTCACCCTCAGCGGGGGACTCGTCCTGCGCAGATTCTTGCGACGCGCGCCGGAAGGCCGTGTATCCTTCCCATGCTGCCTCCGCCATCAGCGCCGCTACAGGCACGCATAAGCCCCATAGGAAGCCGCGAAACGCGAGAGAGGAACTTTTGAATATAGCATAGGCAGCAGCCGCCACCAACCCGTAACGCACCAGGAAACGAAGTACGATCCGACCCCCTTTTTCGCGGCTTTCGCGGTTCACGATTCGATCGGTCAGGCCTTCCACGCCCAGCGTCAGGGACCGGAAATTTACGTAGGAAACTCCAGCCCCGAAAGCAAACCCAATCGATCCAGCCCAGCCATAAAACCAAAACGCCGGCCCCAACAGAAGAACGCTGACAATCAGCAAGTTACGCAGCACGCGAGGAATAATGCGTTCGTAAACCGCCGCTCCTGCAGAATTCTCCGCTAGTAAGGTTTCCGCGAGGCGTTGGTCGTCCGCACGTTGATCGCCGGCACGTCGATCATCGGCGTGATCGTCCGAGCGTCGGTCATCGGAGTCGGCCATTGGGCTTTGTTCATCCGTCATCATCGGTCAGCATTCACCGGTCGCCTTTAGAGGCGCCCAGAGCCATGCGGATCATCTGCCAAAATCCGACCACCGCGCCGAATAATAGCCCGACGAGATAGAGCCACTTGGTATGCAGCCAGTAATCGGCCAGCTTCCCCAAAAAGAATCCGAGCAAGACCGCCGACGGAATAATGAACCCCATCTCCGAATAGCGGGCTGCCGAAACCAGACCGTTTTTCTTTTGTGAGGGCTTACCGGTGTTTACGTTCGGCTTTTCGGCCATACCGAGGCAATTCTAAATCAGCCAGGACAACGACCCTCGCGAATGATTCTGAGGCCCTGCGAATGGAAAGAAAACTCAGAACTCACAAGCCCTGTCACTTCAACATCGCAGTTACATGCGGGGATTGCGCGATGTTCAGCGACCAGTTCACGCTGCGGATGAACGGCTCCGGATACACTCCGATCACAATAGTTGCCAATGCTGTCAAGCCGACAGCGAAACGCATCCCGAGGCTGACCGGCAGTTTTCCGGTCTCCACGGGCGACCGCATCAGCATCGCGTTCGCGATCTTCAGGTAGTAATAGAGTCCGAAGAGCGAATAGAGAACGCCCAGCGCGGCCAGCCAGTAATGCTGGCTTTCGATCAGACTGAGAAAGATGTAGTACTTCCCCAGGAATCCAGCCGCGGGCGGAATGCCTGCCAGCGAAAGCAGAAACAGCAGCATGAGCGCGGCTTCAACCGGAGCTCGCTGGTAGAGTCCGGCCATGTCGTCGAGTTCGTCGCCAATCACATTGCGCTGCCGCAACGAAGTGATGACCGCGAATGCGCCCAGATTCATAAATGTGTAGACCAGCAGATAGATCAGGATCCCCTTGAAGCCGTCGAGAAGACCCGGACTGCCTGGCAACGAAGTGCCCACCGCGACTAACGCAAGCAACATATAGCCGACATGCGCAATTGAGGAGTAGGCCAGCAGCCGTTTTGTGTTTGTTTGCGTGAGCGCGGCGAAATTGGCGCCGGTCATCGTCGCGATCGCAACAAATACAATCACCGGGATATAAACCGAGCGCAACGGGAACAATCCAAACAACAGTATGCGCAACAGCATGGCAAATCCTGCCGCTTTCACTGACACAGACATGAATCCGGTAATGCTGGTGGGCGCGCCTTCGTAAGCGTCGGGGGCCCATTGATGAAAAGGAATGGCGGCGATCTTAAATAAGAGTCCCACCATGGTGGTCAGCAGCGCAATCACCACTACCGGATTATGCGGATTCAGCGCCGACACCGCGCGCCGAATGTCCGCCAGGTTGGTGCTGCCGGAGAGCCCGTACAGCAGCGAAAGCCCGTACGCAAAGATGCCTGACGAGAACGCTCCCAGCAGCAGATACTTCAATGCCGCTTCGTTCGACCGGCGGTCGCGCCGCAGGAAACCCACCAGCACATAGGTTGAAATCGCCATCAGTTCGAGGCCGATAAAAATCAGCACGATGTCGAAGCCCGCGGCCAGGCACATCATGCCGACAACCGAGAGCAGCAGCAAAGAATAGTATTCGCCGTGATGCTCGTCTTCGAGGTCGAGATAGTGCACCGACATGAGAATGGCAATGGCGGCTCCCGCAAGAAACAGATACCAGAAATAGATGGCGAAGCGATCGACCAGTAGCGATCGACTGAAACCCAAGGCGCCCAGCGGCAGCATCATCTGTATCTGCAATACGCAAACCGCGGCAAATAGCACGCCCACAAAGGCGCCCACCGCGTTAATCCACTTCCATCCTTTCGGAACCATCAGGTCGATGAGCAGAATGCCGAGCGCAAAAATGGTGAGTTCCGCCATCGGAAGCATCAACCGGTATTCAGTTGGTGAGAGGCCTCGCACTCAGTTACTCGCTTTCGGTTTGACGACGTTAGCCGCAACGGCGGTCGGCTCGGGCACTGGGGCTAGAGGAGGTGCAGCCTGCGCATTTGCCGGCAAATTCGGGTTGGAGTTGTCATGAATCGTCTGAACGATCTGATTCACCGGCTGCTCTAGTATCTGAAAAAATGGCTTAGGATAAATCCCGATCCACAGCGCCATGATGATCAGCGGTGCAAATGTAAGAATTTCGCGCGGCGTCAGATCGTGCAGCTTTTCATTCTTGGGATTCGTCACCGTGCCGAAGAAAACGCGCTGATAAAGCCAGAGCAAATAAGCCGCCGCCAGAACTACTCCCGGGACTGCCCATGCCGCCCATGCCCAGTTTGCAATGAAAGCTCCTTGGAGAATCGTAAATTCGCCCACAAATCCGTTAAGCAGCGGCAATCCCATCGACGAGAGAAACATGATCATGGTGATGGTCGCGTAGAGCGGCATCACATTCGAGATCCCGCCATATTCTGAGATCTCGCGCGTATGCCGCCGTTCGTACAGAATGCCGACAATCAAAAAGAGAGCGCCGGTTGAGATGCCGTGATTAACCTGCTGCAGTACCGATCCCGTCAAACCCGCAGAGTTAAGGGCAAAGATTCCCAGTGTGCAAAAGCCCAGATGGCTCACGGACGAGTACGCCACCAGTTTCTTCATGTCCTTCTGCATCAGCGAAACCAAAGCCCCATAGATGATGCCGACGATCGAGAGCCCGATCACCCAGCTTTGCACTTTGGGATGGGAGACAACCGAGGGGAAGAACGGAAGCGAGAAGCGCACAAACCCATATGTCCCCATCTTCAGCAGAACGCCTGCCAAAATGACGGACCCAGCGGTCGGCGCTTCGACGTGCGCATCGGGCAGCCATGTGTGGAACGGAAACATCGGAACCTTGATGGCAAATCCGATAAAGAACGCGACGAACAGCCAAATGGCCGTGTCGAACGGAATCATCGGCGCCGTTTTATAAAGTTCGGGAATGCTGAATGTAAAGACGCCCGTGACGGTGTGGTGATGGAAGTAGAGGAACAGAATGCCCAGCAGCATCAGCACTGAGCCCAGCAGCGTATATAGGAAGAACTTAATCGCCGCGTACAGTTTGCGCGGGCCGCCCCAAATGCCGATAAGGAGATACATCGGCACCAGCATTGCTTCCCAGAAAACAAAGAAGAGGAAAAAATCGAGCGCCATAAAGACGCCCAGCATTCCTGTTTGCAGTACCAGAAACCAGACGTAGTACTCTTTCACGCGATTTTCGATGGCGGTCCATGAAGAGAGAATCGAGATCCAGCCAAGCAGCGTGGTCAGCATGATCAACAAAAACGAGATGCCATCAATGCCGAGGTTATAACCCGCGCCAATCGAGGGAATCCAATTATTGGCTGTGCCCTCGAGAAACTTGAAATGTGAAGGAGTGACCTCGAAGCGCTGCGCCCAGAACATCGGCACCAGCGGCAACGAGATCAGAAAGCCGCCCAGCGCGAAAATATTCGCGATCCAGCGGATCGCGTTCTTGTTCTCTTTAGGAACAAAGAGAAGAACGAACGCGCCCACGAGCGGCGTAAACAGGATGATCGATAATATGTGACTTTGCATAAGAAACGTTCTCAGTTGCCGGTTCTAATTCTCAGCGGCGCAAGCTTTTGGCAATCACAACGTCACGCCGTTACCAACCGCTGGATCACGAGGTAAACAATAGCTCCCACCGCCAAAACTCCAATCGAGATCCAGAACCAAACCATAATTCCAAACAAGGAGCACAAAACTCCTACGAGACCCGCGACCATCACCAGTGCGTACCACTGCACCAATCCCCATTCAAAGAGCCGCGCCGGATAGGAGACCATCCGCGCCAGAATCGCCGGGCCGTTCACACCGATGCCGTCGATGATCCATTTGTCCCACCAACTCGAAACCACCGCTACCGCGCGCGTGACCCAGCCAACGTCGTTCACCGCTCCGTCGATAATCTTGGCGTCAAACCACGAAGCCGCCTCGCCCGCTCCCATGGCTCCGAGCCGCACCTTGCCCAGCTTGCGGCGTCCGGTGAATATGTAGTCGTAGCCCTCATCGACAAACCACTTGTTATAGAGCACGGTATAGAGCGGCGGAGCTTTCTCGGCGATGGGCTCAATGTAATCTTTGCCCGCGTTCATGTAGGAGCGCCGCGCCATTCCCCAACCAACGCCTGCCGCCGCGAGCGACAGGAACATCAGCACGTACTCCGTGTTATCCGTATGCTCGGCTTCTTTCTCGCCTGCCGCCAATTGCGCCGATTTCCCTTCCTCGACCGTCACCACGGCTTCCCGCGCAAATACCGGCTCCAGAAATTTCTCGAAGTGCGCTGACCCTCCCAGGCTATGCGGCCAACTCAACCAACCCGCGCCCAGCGAGCAGATCGCGAGAATCACTAGCGGAACGGTCATCGACTTCGGCGATTCGTGAACATGATGCTCAACCTCATGGCTCATTCGCGATGGGCCATAGAACGTCAGGTACATCAGCCGGAACATATAAAACGCCGTCATCAGCGCGGTTCCATAACCAACAAACCACAGGATGTGGTACGCGTCGCTCTCCCGTGTCCACGTCTGCCACAGGATTTCGTCTTTCGAAAAGAAGCCGGCGAACGGGAAAATACTGGCAATTGCCAGTGTTGCGACCAGCATCGTCCAATGCGTGGTTGGAATGCGCCGGCGCAAATCGCCCATATTGCGCATGTCCTGCTCGCCACTTAACGCGTGGATCACTGAACCCGATCCCAGGAAGAGCAGCGCTTTGAAGAACGCATGGGTAAAAACGTGAAAGACGCCCGCGGCAAATGCGCCGACCCCCAGCGCCAGAAACATATATCCCAGTTGCGAAACAGTCGAGTAGGCAAGGACGCGCTTGATGTCGTTCTGCACTAGGCCGATCGACGCAGCAAAAACCGCGGTCAGCGCGCCGATAATGGCAACTGTTTTCATCGCCGTTGGCGCCAGCATGTACACGGCGTTCGAGCGCGCCACCATGTATACGCCCGCCGTCACCATGGTTGCTGCGTGGATCAAGGCCGAAACTGGCGTCGGACCTTCCATCGCGTCCGGTAGCCATATATAAAGAGGAATCTGCGCCGACTTGCCGCAGGCTCCGACAAACAGCAGCAATGCCGCCGCCGTAAGCACCGGATTACCAATCGCAAAGTGTCCGCCGCGCACCAGCGCGTTGATGTCGGTAAACCGGAACGAGCCGAGATACCATACCAGGGTCAGAGCTCCGAGAATGAATCCGGCATCGCCAATTCGGTTCACGATGAACGCCTTGTTGGCCGCGGTCGAGGCCGAGTTACGATGAAAGTAAAATCCAATCAGCAGATACGAGCACAGGCCCACGCCCTCCCATCCCACGAATAAAAGTATGTAGTTATTTGCCAAGATGAGCGTAAGCATCGAAAACATGAACAGGTTCATATACCCGAAGAAGCGGTAATATCCGCCTTCGTGCGCCATGTATCCGGTGGAGTAAATGTGGATCAGCATGCCCACGCCGGTGACGAAGAGCAGCCAGATGCAAGAGAGCGGATCGAGCAAGAATCCGGCGTCGGCGTTGAGTTGAGCAGGGATCCCATCTTTCTTGACGAAACTGAGTTGCGCGTCGCCGCTGCCAAGCCACGTGTAAACGATCTTCTCGAAGGGATGCCCCGTACCATGCGCAAAGTGCGTGTACTGGACCACCGTGATGCAGGCAAAGACAAACGCGACTACGACCACGCCAACGCAAACCACGTTAACGGTCGTCTTCTGCAGGCGCCGCCCAAAGAAGAACATCATCACGGCCCCGAAGGCCGGAAAGAGCGGTATCAGCCAGATGTGGTTTAAGAACATGTCATTAGTCGCCGGTCATTAGATCGTTGCCATTCACCATTCGGTGTTTACCGCTCGCCGCTGCTGACCGCCAGGAGCCAGAAACTGCCTCACCACTTCAATAAATCGATCTCGTCCACATTGACCGTCTCTTTATTTCTGAAGAAGGCGATCAGAATGCCCAGTCCCGCGGCGGCTTCGGCAGCCGCGTCTACCACGATGAAGATCGCAAACAATTGCCCGTGCAGGTTTCCCCACATGCGTGAGAACGCCACCAGGTTCAGGTTCACCGCATTGAGGATCAATTCGATCGACATGAGAACAATCACCACGTTGCGGCGTGTAAGCACACCGATCACGCCCAAGACGAAAAGGGCTGCCGCAACAATAAGATAGTGAAGCGTAGTGATTGGAACCATAAAATTCAGTCTTTAAGTCCTTAGTCGTCCGGCAGGTCAGAATCATTCGACGAACACCGAACGACCGCCCGACCATCATCGACTAGATCTTCTTTTTCGTCATAATCACCGCCCCCAAAATCGCCACCAGCAACAACAACGACGCGATTTCAAAAGCAAACGTGTATTCGCCCATCTTGCCCGCTTCTCCGTAGAGCAAGGCAGCGACCTGCTGCGTGTTCGAAGATTCCGGCAACGACATCAGGCGATCCGGAAACAGCGCCTTGCCTTTGGCGAACGCGGCCATAAACAGCGCCAGCAATGCGCAGGCCGCCGCCAGCCCCACCGGCCACATGCGATTGAACTGCCGGTCTTTGGACGCGCGTTCGATGTTCACCAACATGATCACGAACAGGAACAGCACCATGATTCCGCCGGCGTAGACGATAATCTGAACGCCAGCGACAAAAGGAGCGTAGAGCATCAAATAGAGACCTGCTACCGACAACAAAGTGACGATCAAAGCCAACGCCGCATGAACCGCATTCCGTCGCGTAATGACCGCCAGACCGCTGGCCACGGCTAATCCCGACAACATATAAAAGAAAAAAGGCGTCGCCACTGGAGCAGCGTTGACGGCTGAGATCATTGCGGGGTTCATGAAAAGATCACCCCTGCGATGGCAGTGAGAATCAGCACGCCCAGCGAAATCGGCAGCATCACTTTCCATCCAATCTTCATCAGCTGGTCAAAGCGGTAGCGCGGCCACGTTGCGCGATACCAGATGAAGAGATACATGAAGATGGCGACCTTGAGCACAAACCAATATACGTAGTCGATGCCCTGGCTGAATCGCGCCGCCAGACCGGCGTCTGCCGAACTGCCTTTGATGGCAATCGCGAGCAGCACCAACGCGATAAACCCAAGCCCCCCCGCAAACACCGCCAGCCCGACGCGCTGAATCTTGAAGAAAGCGTGGTTCGGCATGCGCGCCACGCCAATCGCGGCAATCGCCGTCAAGCCGAGAAAAGTCAGCCCGGGAAAGAGCGAGAAGATAAAGTCCCACGCGCGTGCATGCAGCAAATTGGGGAACGGGCGCATCCATCCGCCCAACCAGAGCGTGACCGCGATCGAAGAAACCGCGATCATCGCCGCATATTCGGCGAGCATGAAGAGCGACCACCGCAGCCCGCTGTATTCGGTGTGAAATCCGGCAGTGAGTTCCGATTCCGCTTCGGCCAGGTCGAACGGGGCTCGGTTCACCTCGGCAACCATGGCGATGGCAAAAATCACAAATGCAATCAGGCCGAGCGGAAAGAACTTGAAGATGAACCAGATGCCCTGCTGCTGTTGGGCGCGGACGATCTCGATCATGCTCAATGTACCGGTGCCCTGCGCATTCAAGCTGGTCATCAGAATTGCTGAGACGACGGCCAGCCCCATGGCCACTTCATACGACACCATCTGCGCGCTCGAGCGCAGCGCGCCAATCAGCGGATAGTGCGAGTTCGACGCCCATCCTGCGACCACAATGCCGAGCACTCCAAGCGACGAAACTCCCAGCATAAACAGGATGCCGATATTCATGTCGCTTACCGCTTGCGACGGCCCAAACGGAATCACGGTATAAACCGTAAAGGCGGCCAGCAGTCCAATCATTGGCGCCACCCAGAAAACAAACTGGTCGGCTTCGGCGGGAATGATGTCTTCCTTCAGCATTAGCTTCAGGGCGTCGGCAATCGGCTGCAGCAGTCCGTGGGGACCCACGCGCATGGGGCCCAGACGAATCTGGAAGTGCGCCAGCGCCTTGCGCTCGATCCAGTTCATGCAAATCACGGCGACCGATACGCCGGCAAAAATGATCAACACGTAGATCAGCGCCCAGAGCTGATTTCCCGCCTGGCCGGGCGTCAGCGTGCTGCCCAGATACGACATGAAGGAATTCAGCATCAGCGGTCTACCTCGCCGAGCACGATATCGAGAGTGCCGATAACGGCAACCACGTCCGCCACCAGCATGCCGCGCACCATGATATCGAGCGCCTGCAGATTGACAAACGATGGTGGACGCACGCGCACGCGATACGGCTGTGTCGACCCGTCGCTAACGATGAAATAGCCGAGCTCGCCTTTCGGCGCTTCGATCGAATGATAGATTTCGCCCACCGGCGGCTTGATCACCTTGGGCACTTTGCCCATGATCGGGCCTTCGGGAATTCCGTTCACCGCCTGCTCGACAATGCGCATCGACTGCCGCATTTCAGCCATACGAACCATGTAGCGGTCGTATGTGTCTCCGTTGGCGCCGGTGGGAATCTCGAAATCGAATTCGGAATACGCCGCGTATGGCTGGGCCTTGCGCAGGTCCCATTTCACTCCGCTGGCGCGCAATACCGGACCGGTCACGCCGAGTGCGATCGCATCCGCGGCAGAAATCACGCCGACATTTTTGGTCCGGTCGAGCCAGATGCGGTTCGCGGTCAGTAGCGCTTCATATTCGTCGATCTTCGGCGCAAAAAAAGCCAGGAAATTCTTTACATCCTTTTCGAAGCCCGCATACGTCTCGTACTGGCAGCCGCCGATGCGAAAGGCATGAGTGGTAAGGCGCGCGCCGCAGTACTTTTCGAAAATCTTCAGAATCTCTTCGCGATCTCGGAAGGTATAGAACAACGGCGTCATCGCCCCGATATCGAGCGCGTGTGTGCCCAGCCAAAGCTGGTGGCTGGCAATCCGGTTGAGTTCGGTGAGAATCACGCGGATATACCGGGCCCGAGGCGGCGCTTCCACGTTCATCAGCTTCTCAACCGCTTCGCAGTAGCCGAGCCCGTTCGACACCGCCGCGACGTAATCCATGCGATCGACATACGGATTGAACATCGTGTATGTACGGTTCTCCGCGATTTTTTCCACGCCGCGATGCAGATATCCGATGACGCACTCCGTGCCAAGAACTTTTTCGCCGTCCAGCTTCAGAATCACGCGTAGCACGCCGTGCGTCGCGGGATGCTGCGGCCCCATATTGATGATGAGTTCGTTCGAATCGAGATGCGGCTTCTCAGGAGTTTCGAGATCGAGATTCGACAATTCGTTCGACCGGTCGTTCATTGCCCGCTCTCGATTCCCAGGTTGATCTGCACCCATTCCTTGTCTTGCTGCAGGATGCCGTAATCTTTGCGCAGCGGATAGCCCTTCCACCCGTCGGGGAGCAGAATGCGCTTCAGGTCGGGATGGCCTTCGAACTGAATGCCAAACATATCGTAGACTTCGCGTTCCAGCCAGTTGGCGGTTTGCCAAATCGCAACACTCGATGGAATCGAGGCAGCGTCGGCAATCTGCGTTTTGACGCGCAACCGCTCGTTGCGCGGGAAAGAGTAGAGAATCCAGATCACGTCGAACTGTTTCTCGCGCTTCGGATAATGCACCGCGGTGATATCGACGCAGTAATCGAATTGTTCGTCGTCGCGCAGCAGTCGCAGAATATCGGGGATCAATGAACGGTCGACGCTAAAGTAGTTCTGCCCCAGATAAGTCAGCGCATCAAGGCCCGAGCCGTAACGGCCCTTGTATTTCTCCACCATCGGCGAAGTCCACGGCATTGGGACGGGGCCAGTGGGCTTGGGCGGTGCAGCCGGTTTCGCAGGCGTGGCAGGCTTCGTAGGCGCGGCGGGTGCCGCTGCCGCGGATTTTTCCGCCGTCGGCTTCTTGTCACCTTCCGGCGGCGGCGGTGGAGCAGGCGTTTTGACTTCCTCTGCCATGCACTCTATCTATCGTTATGTCGTTACCAAATCCCGTTGCAAATACCGCGCCGGTATTCGGAAAACTTCACTTTTAACATTCGGTTGGGCCACCGTATGTGACCATCGTCACAAGACCCGGCATCACCGCGCAAACCTCGCTTGCGCACCTCTGCAGCGGCGTCCTGCGAAGGTTCCACGCTCGCCGAGCCGATTGAAAACTCTCCACCAGATCGCGGATGCGCAGCGCGTCGACTTTGCGGTGCCCGTGGCTGGTGATCGGATCTGTGCCCCCGCTCGACTCAATCACAATATCGGACCATAAGACCCCAGTCGAAATCTTTACCGAAGCCACCTGCGAAATCGAAATGCTTTCTTCGGTGCTGCCAAAAAGACGTCGTCGAACCCGGCTCACACGCAGCGGACTGACCACAATCCGAGTAGGGAAAAACAGGTTCCCCTTCGTCCATCGGCTGGCCGTGAATGTCTCGTCGGGAACGTTCGAATTCAGGCCCGCTGAAGCGGGGCCCGCGGGACTTACACCCATTCCAGCGCCCCCTTCTTCCAAATCCATATGTATCCGACGATCAAAATGCCGAGGAAAATCAGCATCTCCATCAGCCCAAAGACACCGAGCGACTTGAACTTCACCGCCCACGGAAACAGGAAAATCGTCTCCACATCGAAAACCACGAAAAGAATAGCGATGATGTAAAAGCGCACTGTGTACCGTCCGCGCGCGTTGTCATACGGATCGATGCCGCATTCGTACGGCATCAACTTCACGCGGTTGGGACTTTGTGTACGGATGATTCTCGCGATCAGCAGCGTGACGGGAATCAAAACGCCGACGACGGCGAGAAAGAGGAAGACAGGGACGTAGTTCTCTGGCATGGGACCTCGAAAAACAGCCTTAACGGCGAAACCGAATACTACCGCCGAAGCGGCTCGGCTTCAAGGACGGATGAACATCGCAGATGTGACGCGTGAACATCAGACTTTGGCGACAACTATCGTCCGCGGTCTGGAAGGACGAAGGTCTGCCGAGCCAACTCCGAGTCGAGCGTCTCTGGTCGATAGAGCGTTGTCAGCACTCCTCCCTTCCACAGCAGCAGGTCCGCATTGCACGCGGCGAATTCGGGCCAGGTCTGCGACATTCCAGCGCGGACGATACGCTCACGAATCAGAAACAGATACGCCCAGGTGATAGTTTCGTGGTAAAGCTGGGGCTTGCCTTGCGCGGCGGCAAAGCGCTTCAGCGCGGCGCAAAATTTTGCCATCGCTTCGAGAATCGGAAACTGGGTCACATAGGCGAATGCAACGCGTAGGTGATCGGCATGATGGAAACCCGTGGGAGATCGGCCCTGTTCGAACTCCTCAACCAGACGTCGCAGATCGTCGGCCGCAACCGCGCCAAAATAATCGCCGTGCATCTTCACTTGGCCGTTCCCTTTCTTGCCCTGGACCGGTTCCCTGACGGTCGCCCCTTCGCTTCAGTGAGCCGGTGGCTCGAAGCGGAATCGAGATCGAACCCGTAAAACTCTTTCAGATCGCGAATCCTGCCGAGCGATTCCGCACTGAACGGAACCTTGCCGTCAAAGGCATGAAGCACGATCCCCTCCAGCAGATCGCCCAGAGAAAGGTCGTGATATTCGGCAAGCGCCTTAAGAACTTTCAACAGGCGCTTTTCCATTCGCACGCCCGTCTGCACGCGTTCCACCAGCAGTGTTTTATCGTCGCCCATGGTACAAATGTATCATGGTACATGTGTACCAGACAAAGCGCCGCGCGCCCTGAAACCTGTCAAGGGTCGAATTCCCCGTACCCGCCGCCGCGGTCCGAACTCCGCTGACGAACCCGCGTAGCTTGCACCCTGCGAAAATGTTCTAAAATTTCCTGAAGGACAATGCTGGGAGGTCCCGCCAAATGTGCCGGAATATCAAAACTCTTTTCAATTTCGATCCGCCCGTCACCGATGAAGAGGTTCGAGCCGCGTCGCTCCAGTTCGTCAGGAAAATTACCGGCTTCAACAAACCGTCGAAAGCCAATGAAGCAGCATTCCTGGCCGCGATCGACGAGATCTCCGCCATCTCGGCCCGCCTTCTGCGTTCGCTCGATACCAGTGCGCCGCCGAAGAACCGCGAAGAAGAAGCCGCCAAAGCAAAGGCTCGCGCCGCCGAGAGATTCGGCGCTTGAGCCGCAGCACTCGCCGCTGCCCACGCGACAAGTAGCGTTTCGCGCGAATCTCAGCGGGCCTTGTCTATAATCAGAAGCTTGCTCTGCAGAGTTTACTCTGAAACATGAAGGACACTCATTGGCACTCGACGAAAACATTTATGAAATCCGGCGCGAGAAGCTGAAAAAAATAGAAGCTCTCGGTCATCCCGCGTATCCGCGGAGATTTAATTACAGCCACACCGTGCCGCAGATTCTGGTCGAGTACGGCGGCCAGACAGCCGAAGAACTGGAATCTCCGCGCGTCACCGTGCGTGTAGCGGGGCGCATCATGGCCATCCGCCTGATGGGTAAGGCCGGCTTCGCGCACCTCCAGCAGGACGGCAAGCGCTTGCAGATCTACGTCAAAAAAGACGCGGTTGGCGAGGCCGGCTTCGAACTCTGGAAACTGCTCGACCTCGGCGATCACATCGGAGTTCGCGGATATCTGTTTCGCACCCGCACCGGCGAACTGAGCATTCATGCCGAGGAACTGACTTTTCTTTCCAAAGACCTGCTGCCGTTGCCGGAGAAATTTCACGGGCTGACCGACGTCGAGTTGCGCTACCGGCAGCGCTATGTCGATCTGGTGATGAATCCGGAAGTGCGCGAAGTGTTTTTGAAGCGCAGCAAGCTGGTGCAATCCTTGCGGCGGTATTTCGATGGGCAGGGATTCGTCGAAGTTGAAACCCCTATGATGCATCCCATCGCCGGCGGAGCCGTGGCGCGTCCCTTCAAAACGCACCACAACACGCTCGACATGGATCTGTTTTTGCGCATCGCTCCCGAGCTTTATCTGAAACGCCTCACCGTCGGCGGCTTCGATCGCGTCTACGAAATCAACCGCAACTTTCGCAACGAAGGCCTCGGTTGGAGATGGAATCCCGAGTTCACCATGCTCGAAGCCTATCAGGCCTATACCGACTATCTCGGCATCATGGACACTACGCAGGCCTCGATTGAACATGCGGTAAAAGACGTCACCGGCGGAACGAAAACGAAATGGGGCGAGCATGAGATCGATTGGTCGCACACAAACTGGCGGCGAATGACCATGCGCGAGGCGATCTCGAAGTTTTGGCCCGAGCACGCCGGGACAGCGCCAAATTTATCAGATTACTCGTCAGTAGCAACTTTTGACGCGTTTCTCGGAACGGCGCGCAAAGCGATTGAATCGGCCCAAGCCGAGACTCGAGACGGTAAACCTTGGCTGCACGAGAAGGAACTACATCAGCTAAGAGTGCTTCGGGCAAGCCTCGGCGAAATACTCGGTGAGCTCGGCAAGGGTGATGGTGTCGGGAAAGCCATTGCTCATCTCTTCGAGGCGATCGCCGAAGAGCACCTGGTGCAACCAACGATTATCTACGAGTTTCCTACTGCGGTTTCGCCTCTCTCGAAACAGAAGCCCGACGAGCCTGATTGGACTGAGCGCTTCGAGATGTTCGCCGGACAGATGGAAATCGCGAACGGCTTCAGCGAACTCAACGACCCTGAAGATCAGCGGCGCCGCTTCGAAGCGCAACTCAAAGAACGCGAGCGTGGCGACGAAGAGGCTCATCAGATGGACGAAAATTACATCAACGCCCTCAGTTACGGCATGCCTCCAGCGGGCGGTGTGGGCGTCGGAATCGATCGCCTGGCAATGCTTTTCACAGACTCCCACACCATTCGCGATGTGATTCTGTTTCCTCTACTCCGGCCAGAAAAACATTCCGCCGCAGAAAACTCAGAGAGCAAGCCGGACGAATAGTAACCCTCGAGTACCTAAACAATCACTTGAGGGGTTGCTTTCCGCAGGCCATGCTGATGCTAGTTTTTGCTGGGCGGCGCTGCTGTAATGGCCACTTCGGGCGTTGGGTCGGCAGCGCTTTGCCTTCGTACTGGCAGTAAGTGGACGGAACCGCCTGCATTACAAACCGTTAGTTCGCTGCGTCAGACTTTTTTTCAGCGGGCTTCGCCGATTTTGATGCTGCGCCCTTCTCTGGACCGAAATTCTTGCTCAGGTAGCTCAGAAACGCATCGCGATCGGCGTCGGGAATGACTGCGCCGAGTCCCTCCATTTTGTCGAGTTCGGTAGACCATTGCTTCCGCGTCAGGTGCTGCTCGGTAATGCGGCCCGCGTTATGACATTGGGTGCAGGCGGCTTTGATTTTGGGTTGCATCGCTCCCGGTGGAAGTGGTTTGCCGGGAGCGCTCGGCGCTTGCGCGCTCACCAGAACATTCGCCAAAACAATGAACGCGAAAAAGAAAACTGTCAGGAAGATTTTTCTGAGCAAGCGGAATCCCCACGCGATCACGGCTGCGCGAGCCGATTAGAGTCGCCCCCCACGGGCGCTGAGAAATTTTAGCATCGCTCAACGCTGATCGAGCATGTGGATGGTCTCAAGCGTGGTATCTCCGACAATTTCGAAACTCTTGGGACTGAGTTTGTCCATGGTGTCTTGCGGGCTGTGCCAGAAGACATTGTCGTAGCCATAGTCGAGATCGATGACATCGGCGCAAGGGACCCCATGTTTCACGAAAGGAATGTGATCGTCTTCAATCGGCCCCTGACGCGAATAGAAATGAGACTGGTAGCCTTCGCGGACCGCGGCGTCGTAGATGAGATCGAGCAGCCAGGGAGCGCCGTTGGTATCTCGATCGATATTAAGGTCGGCGTCGCCGATCATATCCATGACCATGAGCGCCTTGATTTTTTTGAGGGTACCGTCTTTCTCCCATTTTTCGGCGAGATGACGCGCCCCGTAGACGCTGTCGGTGTCGGTCCACGACTTCACGGCTTCTTCGCCATCGGTCCAAACAAGCCACACGCTATAGCCGTCGAGCTTTTTATCGTGCGACGAGGCGCGAAGGTCGTCAGCGTATTCGAGCAGTATTCCGGTGGAAGAACCGGCGTCGTTGGCGCCGACGAATCCGGCGTTGCGGAGGGGATAGACGGTGTCGTAATGGCCGAGGATGACAATGATCCCGTCTTTGGAGCCGGGAAATTTCGCGATGATGTTGCGGACAGGAAACTTCCCTTCCACGGTATCTGCGGTGAAGGCATCGTCTTCAACTTGGTCGCCTTTGAGGTGGTCGAGGATGTAGCGCTCGAGTTTCTTATGATTTTCGCTGCCCATGTACCGAGGTCCAAAGGCGGTGACTTCGCGCGTGTATTCGAAGGCCCGAGCGGCATTGATATGCGGCAGTGGAGCGTTGTCAGGGCTGCTCACTTGTGTGGGAGCGGCGGAAGTGGGCGTTGGCACCGGCACAGTAGAAGGAGTCTTGGGTTGAGCGTCTGTACTATGCGAACAGGAAGTGAGCGTGCTGACTACGAGCGCGAACAACAAGACCATTAACCATGAAGGACACGAAGATACGCCCAGGTTTTTTGGAAAATCTTTGATGGCGAAGTTTCGTGTTGTTGGTGAATACATGATTTTTTTGTCCTCTTCAAGTTAAGACTTTTTCTGCGCTCGCTTTTTGCGATTGTCGGGATGGACAACCCAGGCGACGCCGATGCTCAGGACGTAGAGGCCGACCATGGGAGCGGCGAAGATACACATGTTCACGATATCGGGCGTAGGGGTAACGATGGCGGCGACGACGAAGATGCCAAGGATCGAATAGCGTATGTTGCGCCACATCCAGCCCGAACTCACGATGCCCATGAGAGCCAGGAAGAAGACGAGGATCGGCAATTCAAAAATGAGGCCCATGCCGAGGATGATGGTGACGAACAACTGCGTGTATTCCTCGATGGTGATCATCGGCTGGAACTGTTTGCCGAAGTCGATTAGGAAGGCCAGCGCCTGAGGATAGACCACGCGGTAACCGAAATATCCCCCAGCGAGAAAGAGGGTGACGCTCGACAGCATAAAGGGCAGGACGTAACGCTTCTCGTTGCGGTAGAGGCCGGGAGCGATGAACAGCCAGATCTGGTAAAGCACGAAGGGCGAAGCGACGAAGAGTCCGGCAACACCGGCAACCTTGAGATAAAGATTGAAGGGATCGACCGGATTGAGGTAGACGAGTTTTTCCGGGAGCCCGTATTTGTGCAGGACGTCGGTGATCGGACGCTGCATGATGCCGACGAGGCGCGGCGCGGAGAACCAGCAGCCAACAAAGCATACGAACACAGCGATGATGGAATAGACGATGCGCTTGCGCAGTTCCTCAAGATGATCGAGGAAGCCCATCGTGGGCATCGCATCCTTGTCGGGCGCGTTCGCGGAGGACGACACGGCCAGTTCAGGCATCGGGCGCTGCTTTCGGAGCGGGAGATGAAGGCGGAGTCTCGACGGCAGCGGTCCCGGCGGCGACGGATTCGTCCGCAGCGACGGCGTTGTCTGCCGGGGCTTCGACGGCGGTAACTTTAGCGGCGTCCTGGGTCGCTTCCAGACGTTCGGGCGGAGGCGGGTTAAAGATGCGGCTGGCCAGCGATCCCAGCGGCGCTTGCAGTGGCGGCAGAATTTGCTGGCGCGGATTGCCGCCGCCGGTAGTCGTGTCGAGGGAATTGATTTCGGCCTCGATCTGCGAGCGAAATTCGTTGGAGGCGCGCCGGAATTCGTTGAGGAAGCGCGCTACTTGGCGTCCGATCTCCGGCATTTTCTTGGGGCCGAAAAGAATCAGCGCCAGAAAAAACAGGAAAATCATCTCGCCCGAGAAGCCAAAATTCATGTCTCTATCATAATGCGGGATACGGAAGCGGGCCACCGGCGATTGCGATGGGGAGAGCGCGCCATGCGCCGGCAAAACATGCGGGGCCCGAAAGCGTGAAGGACCTGGCTTGCCAAACCGGCAAACAGCAGGTCCTTCGCTCAGCTCACAATAACAACCCGGCGTCCGGGAAAGACGAGCCCGGACGAAAACTTAGACGTGTTGCCGACGGTTAGTGTTGACCGAAGGTGTAGCCGATGGACAAACCGTAACGAAAGACACGGTCGGCACTGAAATATAAGTTGTTGTTGACGATGTAGAGATGCGCCTCAGGCCGCACGAAAAAGCCTCCCTTGGGATAAAACTTGAGGCCGCCGCCAACGTGTTCAGCGAAATGATTGTCGCTGTTGTAGTTAGTACACGTATAGAAGTCACAAGTCTGGTTCTGAGTGTAGAAGCGGGTGCTTAGTGCTCCGATGCCACCCTGAAGTTCGAGGTAGACATGATCGACGAGTTTCGGTGAGTAAACAGCGTTGACGTCGTAGAAAATCGGACGATAAGGCTGATAGCCGCCCCACTCCCCTTGAGACGCTCTCCAGTTGATTTCGGCGCCGATGCCAAAGTTGTGGAGAAATTGCACGTCACCGCTAATACCCGTATAGGCGCCGCCGCTTAGCGAAACCGGCTGGTGATTGCCGCTCGTCGAACTGGCGCCTGGAGCGTCAGTTGTGCTCAGACCGAAAGCAAGATCTACTTTCTGGGCTTGGGCAACATTTGAAAACGCTGCCAGCACGACGCAGGCAGATGTCAGGAAAATGGCAACACGTAGTCTCCGTTTCAATCGATACCTCCGGTATTTTGTTTTATCACGTTTGATGCATTTTGAGGGAGTGATGCTGCGGGAGGAAATCAGATTTACAAGAATTTACCCGCTTGGAAGACTATGACCTGTTGTGTCTTGTGGGACACAGAGACCGGCAACCCAGTTGCAACCCTTATAAAACAAGGCGAATGTACGGCGAACACTTAGGTAGAACCAACCCGTTAGGCGCGTCCTTTCGAGCGTTTCATTCGCCCGCGAACAGAGGAACTAGTATGCCATTAAGATGCGCAGGTCGCGCAGATTGTTTCCCGTCGGGCCTGTGAGGATTGCGTCGCCTAGCGTATCAAAAAGAGGATAGGCATTGAAGGTGGCGAGGGCTCGGCGGACGGCTTCGGCGGGACTGGTGTCGGAGTAGGCAGCAGCGGCGCGTTGGAGGGTACTTCCATCGACCACGGCTCCGGCGGCGGGGCTGTTGCCGTCGATGCCGTCGGTGCCAGCGCTCAGCACGGTGATCTCTTGTCCCGCAATTTGTTCAGCGCAGGCGAGAGCAAGCTGCTGATTGCGTCCGCCGATCCCGCCGTTGCGGACCGCAACCGTGACTTCACCTCCGGAGAGTAGACAGACGCGAGAGACTTTGCTGCGCAGATCATGCACGCGATTGAGCAGGTACGCGGCCGCCTGGTCGTAGGGCTGGTCATCGCACGAGTTATCGACTTCCACGGCGAAACCAGCGCGCGTCGCGGCTACTGCGGCTTCTTCGATCACGACCTTATTCGAAAGCACTGTCCACCAGCGTGAGCGGACAAATGCCGGGTCGTCGGATTTGGGCGTCTCATTGAGGGCGTGCTGGCGGAAGAGACTAGCAACAGACTCAGGGAGTTGATCGACGAGATTGTATTTGGCGGCGATGCGTTCGCAGTCGTGAACGGAAGTGGAATCGGGCATGGTGGGTCCGGAAGCGAGCGCGTCAGGGGCATTGTCGGGAACATCGGAGACGAGAATGGAAACCTGCTGAGCGGAGTAGGCCGCCTGGGCAAGGCGTCCACCTTTGACGGCAGAGAGATGTTTCCGGATAGCGTTGATCTCGGCGATGGGCGCTCCCGAGTGGACAAGCGTCTGGTAAGTGGAGGCGAGATCGCGGAGGGAAATTTCGTCTTCAACCGGCTTTTCCACGATCGACGAGCCGCCGCCGGAGATCATAAAGATGACGAGCGACGAAGAGTCGAGAGATGCAAGCGATTTGAGGATGGCTTCGGCGGCGCGGATGGATTCGGCGGTCGGGGTAGGATGTCCTCCGCGAAAATAGCGGAGGCCGCGGACCTGGCTTTCAGGCTCGACCGACGATGCGACGATACCTTCAAGACCCCCGCCGACTTGCGCTTCGAGGGCCGCAGCCATGGTGTGAGCGGCCTTGCCAATAGAGACCACGAAGACGCGATGGTAGGAATCGAGGTCGTGCAGATCGTCAGCGATGCGGAGGATGCGGCGCTCGCAGTGGATGCCGCGGGCAAACGCGGCTTCTATGGAAGCATTCTTAAGCGCGGAGGAGAAGATATCGCGAGCGGCGTGGCGCATCCGGGCGAATTGTTGCAAGCGCTCGGGGGTGAGATCCGCCATGCACGGGATTATAAAGGGGGGCTTTGAGAAGCGAAGCGCCGTCCACCGTTAGACATCGGCGATTCGGCTGGGTAGGATTTCACGCATCCACTCTTCGATGGCTACGCGCATCTCCTTGAGTTTTCCTTCAAAAAAGTGGTCTCCGGCTTCGATTCGGACGAGCTTTTTGGGTTCGGCAAAGGTGTTGACCAGCGCTTCAAGTTTTCCCGGAGGAGCGAACTGGTCTCGCGAGCCGCTGACGAAGAGTTTCGGCTTGGGGCAATCGCGGAGAAATTCGAAATCGTAGACGTGGTCGTCTTTACGATCGGCGACAGGGGCGGCGGGCAATCCCAGCGCAATAAGAGCGCGGACGCGCGGATCGGCGTAGGCGGCGCGCAGGCCGACGGCGGCTCCGAAAGAAAATCCGGCGAAGATTACTGACAGCGTGAACTCGTGCTCAAGCCAGTCGAGGGCGACGCGGACGTCGTCGACTTCTCCGATGCCATGGGCGTGTTCGCCTTCGCTGAGGCCGGTGCTGCGGAAGTTGAAGCGCAGGACGGGGAATCCAAAGCTGTTGAGCGCCTTCATGGCTTGGAAGACAACTTTGTTGTGCAGCGTTCCGCCGTAGAGCGGGTGGGGATGGCAGACGACGGCCGCATGGGTCGCATCGGGCGATCCCGCGTTGAAGAGAGCTTCAAGACGGCCAGTGGGTCCGTTGAGGAAGAACGAGCGGATGGTAGAGGGTTCGGTGGGCACGCGGTAGCTCTAGTCGATAGCCATCGTTCGGTGTCGTTCGGTAATTGTAGAGAATCCGGTGCCGGGCTACTAGCTACTCGCCACCAGCGACTGTTACGCTCTCCTGCATGGACCTGTTTGCGCTTACGCGGAGGCTTGTCGATATCGAGTCGGTGACTCCCAACGAAACTGCAGTGGGAGATTTTCTGTTCGATGAGTTGCGGCGGCGCGACTGGGACGCCCGGAAGATGCCGGTCGAGGGCGCGCGCGCCAACGTGCTGGCTACGTGGCCCGGCCATGAGCGTCCGTCGATTGTTTTCTCAACCCACATGGACACTGTGCCGCCGTTCATCGCGTCATCGGAAGATGACTCGCGCATTTACGGGAGGGGATCCTGCGACGCCAAAGGAATCATTGCGGCGCAGATCGTGGCGGCTGAAAAGCTGCGCGGGGCGGGTATTTTCGTGGGACTGCTGTTTCTCGTAGGCGAAGAGCGGGACTCCATCGGCGCGAAGACGGCCAACCAGCAACCGATTGGTGCGCGCTTCATGATCAACGGCGAACCGACGGAGAACAGGCTGGCGCTCGCGAGCAAGGGAGCGCTGCACGTTGAACTCGTGGCGCGTGGAAAGATGGCGCATTCGGCGTATCCGGAACTGGGCGAATCGGCGATTGACAAACTGGTGGAGGCGCTGCACCGATTACATGCAATGAAACTTCCCGAGGATCCGGAAGTGGGACCTTGCACGAAAAATGTAGGGTCGATTCAAGGCGGCCGCGCTCCAAATGTGATTCCGGATTATGCCAAGGCCGATATTTTTTACCGCCTGGTGGGTCCAACAGGTACATTGCGACACCAGATTACCGAGGGGGTCGGCAATCTTGCCGAAGTTCATTTCACGCGGGAAACTCCTTTTATGCGGCTGCGGACGCTGGAGGGTCTGCCGCCGATGGTGGCGGCATTCACGACCGATATTCCTTCGCTGCCGGATTGGGGTGAGCCCCTGTTGCTGGGGCCGGGATCGATTCATGTGGCGCACACCGAGAGCGAGTTCGTGGAGAAAGCGCAACTGGCCGAGGCGGTTGAGATTTATTGCGCGATGGCGAAGAGGCTGGTGGGCTAGGGACCGCGAGCAACCTTTCCCGTCGATGTCCAACATCAGAATTGTCTCACCTGGACAGCAATACGGAAGCATTCGGATCGTCAATCCCCTGCGGCCCAGCGCGGCCAGATGAGGCAACTGCGTAGCTGCCAAGCTAAACTATCCCGATGACTGACTCGTCCCTCAATTCCCTCGCCCGCGCCTCTTCCTCTTACCTGCGATCCGCGATGCATCAGCCGATTCAATGGCATGAGTTTGGGGAGGAAGCGTTTGCCGCGGCTCGCGCGGCGGATAAGCCGGTGCTTCTGGATATTGGCGCGGTTTGGTGCCACTGGTGCCATGTGATGGATCGCGAATCGTATGACGACCCTGCAGTGGCGGCAATCGTCAATGAGCATTACATCGCGGTGAAGGTGGACCGGGATGAGCGTCCGGATATTGACAGCCGGTATCAGGTTGCCGTCGCCTCGCTCACCGGGCAGGGGGGATGGCCGCTGACGGCGTTTCTTACTCCAGATGGAAAGCCGTTTTACGGGGGGACATATTTTCCTCCTTCGGACGGCTATGGGCGGCCGAGCTTCAAACGCGTGCTGCTCTCGATTGCGCAGGCTTACCACGAGAAACGCGGAGATGTGATGGAGCAGGCGCAGATGGTCGAGAGCGCAATCGTGCGAACCGAATCTTTTTCGTCGGGCGGCGGGACGATTTCAGCAGCCGTGATCGACGCGATCGTGGAGTCGGCACGAAAGATGTTTGACGCGGAGAACGGCGGTTTTGGCAGCGCGCCGAAGTTTCCGCATCCGGCGGCGCTTGATCTGGTGATGGATCAGTATGTGCGGGCGCGCCAGCGTGGCACCGAGACCGAAGACCTCCGCACTATTTTCGTCCACACGCTGAAGAAAATGGCACTCGGAGGCGTCTATGACCAGTTGGCGGGCGGGTTCCATCGGTATTCGGTGGATGAACGCTGGATTGTGCCGCACTTCGAGAAGATGTGCTACGACAACTCGGAGCTGCTAAAGAATTATGTTCACGCTTACCAGGCGACGGGAGATGAATTTTTCGCGGCAGTGGCGCGTGACATCATCCGCTGGATGGATGAATGGCTGAGCGACCGGGCGCATGGCGGATTTTACGCTTCGCAAGACGCGGATTATTCGATGGACGATGACGGCGACTATTTCACGTGGACGCTCGCGGAAGCGACGTCGGTGCTGACCGAAAATGAGGCGGCCGTCGCGACACTGTATTACGACATTCAAGATGTTGGAGACATGCATCACAATCCGGCGAAGAACGTGCTTCACGTTGCGAACCCACTAGAGCAGATTGCCCGGAGGCTGAGCATTCCGGAAGAACAGACGAAGACTCTGCTCGATTCGGCTCAGAAAAAGATGTATGCGGCGCGCTTGCTGCGTCCTACTCCGTATGTCGACAAGACGGTGTATGCGGGGTGGAACGCGATGTGCGTTTCGGCTTATCTGGAGGCGGCGAAGGTGCTTGATCTGGGGCCAGCGCGGCAGTTTGCGTTGCGCTCCCTCGATCGATTGCTATCCGAAGGATGGAATGTGGAACGCGGGATGAAGCACGTCATCGCTTATTCGGATCAGAAGGCGGAGCGGCGCGAGGTCGAAGTTCCGGGCGGAATGGAGGACTATGCGTTCACCGTGATCGCGTGCCTGGATGCGTATGAGGCGACCGCGGTTCTCAGCTACTTCCGGTTTGCGCGGGTAATTGCAGATGCAATGGTTACGGAATTCTTCGATCCGGTGGATGGGGGATTTTTCGACACACGGTCGGCTGGAAAAGAGACTGCGCTTGGTATTTTGGGGACGCGGCGAAAGCCGTTTCAGGATTCGCCGACTCCGGCGGGAAATTCGGCGGCGGCCATTGCCCTGCTGCGGCTGCAGGGATACACGAACGATGACGGCGCCTCGTATCGCGAAAAGGCCGAACAGACGCTGGAAGTTTATGGCGGGGTCGCGGGACAGCATGGGATCTTTGCGGCGACTTATGGATTAGCGGTGACACACTTCCTGGCAGCGCACACGCAAGTGGTGGTCGTGGGGCGCGACGAAGCGGCGGCGGAATTGTACCGGGCGGCGGTGCGTCCGCTGGGATTGGGAACGGCAGTATTGCGTCTAGACGCTGATAAGGCCGTCGCGCAAAATCTGCCGCCGGCTTTGGCGGAGACGATTCCGAATCTGCCGCAGTTGAGCGGAGGACAGTCGCTTGATGGACGCTCGTTTGCGGTGGTGTGCTCGAACTTCGCTTGCCAGCCGGCGATTTTCGATGTGCGGGAGTTGACGCAGGCGCTTGGAGAGCGGGCACGGCGGGCGGCTTGAAGGCTCCACTCGTTCAGCGACGTTTCAGGGCTTCGAGTTCTTCGAGAGTGCGCGGCCAGTCCGATCCCAAAAGCCTCGAGAGGCTGCGGTCGGCGAGAACTTTGCCGGCGGTCTGGCAGCGTGCGCAATAGTTGGTTTCTTTGTCGGCATAACGAATCCGCAGAACTTTATCGCTACATCTTGGGCACGGCTCGCCGTAGCGGCCGTGCACTGCCATGTCCTTTCGAAACGCGGTGACTTTTTCGGGAAAACCGGCGCGGGCTTCAGCACGGAGGCGGTCGATCCAGAGTTGGAGAATGTGGCGCGTGGCCGCGAACAGCCGCTCCCACTCGTCCGGTTCGAGTTTGTTCGTGAGCGCGATGGGAGAAAGTTGCGCCGCGTGGAGGATCTCGTCGGAATATGCGTTGCCGATCCCGCTGACCAGGCGCGGATCGGTGAGCGCGCGCTTGAGAGTATGATTTTCGGCGCCGAGAGCGGCGCGAAAAGAATCGACATTAATGGAAGGGTCAAAGATGTCGATTCCTCCGGCATCAAGGGAGAGCAGATTTTCCTCGCCACGAAAGAGGTGCAACGATGCGCGATGTTTCGTGCCGGCTTCGGTGAGCACCAGAGAACCATCCGCAAAATCGAAGGCTGCGAGACTCTGACGGCCAGCGAGTTTTGCTTCGGGGCCGCGCCATTGCAGTCGGCCGGCAATCATCAAATGAAGGGCGAGCCACAAATCGCCGTCTAAGCCAATTACGATACGCTTGCCAATTCGTCGCAGTTCGCGGACGACCTGTCCTTCGGCACTGGCAAGGGGTGGTTGCGCGGTACGCAACAGAAAGGGACTCGCCAATCGGATACGATTCAGCCGCCGGTCGACGATGCGAGGTTCGAGCGCGCCGATGTAGGCGGCGATGTCGGGCAATTCGGGCACGTGTATCAGCTTGCCTGCCGAAGCGGCGCTTTGGCAACTTTGGGGCCGATACCTCCAGACTTACCGGCTTAAGTTCCGCCCGCTCCTGCCGATAAAACTGGAAGGTGGCAGGGCTCGCCATGTCTTCCAACCTGCTTGAGAACCCGAAATTATTCCGCCACCTGGTGGAAGACCTGCCAGTGGGAATTTATATCGTCGATCAGGAGAGGCGTATCCGTTTCTGGAACCACGGAGCGGAACGAATTACGGGGCGCTTATCGCACGATGTTGTGGGACACGCAATGGAAGACGCGGTGCAGATCTGCGATCGACGCGGGAACAGTCTGAGCGGAGAGCATTGTCCAGTGACGATGACTCTGAATCTGAGGAAGTCGCAGCTGTGCACAGCCTTTTCCCTGCACAAGAACGGGCATCGCACGGCGGTGCGAATCAGGACGCGTCCGATTCTGGAATACGGAGATGCGATTGGGGGAGCGACGATTCTGTTGGAGGAAGTGTTCGCGAATCGTGAGGAGTCGTCGGGTCCGGCAATGTACGGATGTCTGGACGTGACGACGGGAATCCCATCGCGGCGCCTGACGCGAGCGGTGCTGAATGAGTGCATGGCAGGATTGGAGGAAACGCATCACGCATTTGGGGTGCTGCGAATTCGATTGTTGGGGCTGGATGAGTTTCGAGCCAAGCATGGGCCGCAATCGCTGGCGCCGTTCCTGCGCACCGCGGCACACACGCTGCGGCATAGCCTGGAGGCGGAAAATTTTCTGGGATGCTGGGAGGAAAACGAGTTTCTGGTGATCCTGACATCATCGAGCCCGATGATGGTCGCGATGACGGCAGAGGTCCTGGGCAACCTGCTGGGCCATTCGGAAGTGTTGTGGTGGGGCGATCGTTTCGTGATCGAGTCAGAGGTGTCGTACACGGTCGCGATGCCGGGGAGCGATCTGGAAACGCTTTTGCGAGAGATGAAGCCTTCCCATTCAAACGCGGCGGCGAAGGCGGCAACCGCGGGCGCCAGCGATGGCGACTCCGGACGCCGGCGAGGGTGATGATCGATGTTTTCGATTATTGGGATCGTGGTGGTTTTCGGCTGCATCGCGGCGGGTTACCTGATGGAGCATGGCAACATCAAGGTGCTCTTGCAGCCGGCCGAACTGATCATCATCGGCGGAGCGGCCCTGGGCACGGTGCTGATTTCGAATCCGGTACACACGCTGAAGCAGATGATCAGCGGACTGCTTGGAGTGTTCGGGTCGTCGAAATACAGCACGCAGCGGTATGTGGAATCTCTGAAGATGATGTATGAGTTGCTCCAGAAGGCTCGCAAGGAAGGCCTGGTGGCGTTGGAATCGGATATCGAGGATCCGGAGAAGAGCCAGCTTTTTTCAAAGTATGGAGACTTCACCGAGAACCACCATGCCATGGCCTTCGTGTGCGACACGATGCGTATGGCGGTGAGCGGCGGCGTGGAAGTATTCGATCTCGACCAGATGCTTGAGGCGGATATGGAAGTCAATCATCACGAGGCGACCGAACCGGTCTCGGGACTCACGACGATGGCGGATTCCCTCCCCGGGTTGGGAATTGTGGCGGCGGTGCTGGGCGTGGTGATCACGATGGGCGCGCTCGGCGGCCCTCCGGAGGAGATTGGTAAAAAAGTAGCGGCGGCGCTGGTGGGAACGTTTCTCGGCATTCTGATGTGTTACGGGTTAGTAGGTCCCCTGGCGTCGCGCATGGGGAAGATGGCGGAGGAGGAGCACGCGTTCCTGATGGTTTTGCGGGTAACGATGATTGCCTTTCTGAAGGGGGTTGCCCCGATCATGGCCGTCGAGATTGGGCGGAGAACCGTGCCAGGGCATGTGCGTCCTACGTTTCAAATGGTGGAAGAGGCTTGCCGCGGCGCTAAAGCCACACCTGCTGCGGCGGCGGCACCGGGATAACCCGCATCATGCCGACACCACCCATCATCATCAAGAAAAAAAGCGGCCACGGCGGCCATCACGGCGGGGCGTGGAAGGTGGCTTATGCCGACTTCGTGACCGCTATGATGGCGCTGTTTATTGTGCTGTGGCTTATGAGCAATAGCAGCAAGCAGACACAGTTGGCCATCAGTGGTTACTTCAAAGATCCGAGCGGAACCTCGGCCAAGGTGGGAACGAGCCTTGCGGGAACAGGCGAGAATCTTCAACTTACCAAGCAGGATATGTCGAAGTTAAAAACACAATTACAGACGAGCATCCAGAAGATCAACGATCTCGATAAACTGAAAAAGAATATCGAGATGACAGTCACCGCCGAAGGATTGCGGATCGAGTTGCTGGAATCGGAAAAAGGAACGTTCTTCGATAGCGGCAGCGCCGCACTCAACCAAAGCGGGAAGGAGATGCTGAGCCTGCTCGCCAGCGAGCTGGGTAAAGTTCCCAACCGCGTTTCGGTGGAGGGGCACACGGATGCGAAACCTTTTAGCGGTCAGAGTAACTACAGCAACTGGGAACTCTCGTCGGATCGCGCGAACGCGGCTCGGCGACTGATGCAGGCGACGGGACTACGTCCGGATCAGGTTTCGCAAGTGAGAGGCTTCGCGGACCAGCGGCTGCGCAATCCGAAAGATCCGCTCGACCCGTCAAACCGGCGGGTTTCGATCATCGTGCAGTACATGAACGTAAATCGCGATCAAGGAGAACCAGTCGGCCAGGATACGAAGGCAACGGGAGAAGAGAAACCGCCGGCAGGGGTAAAGAAAGAAGCGGTGAGCGTTGGAAAGAAAGAATGAGAGAGAAAAAATGAGGCTGGCCAACTTGGGCCAGCCCGGAAGATTGCTTTCTTGATGCTCGTAGTTACGTCGTGTTGCTCAACTGGCTAAGTACATCTCGCGGCTACTGGCCGCACACCGGATGACTGGGAGGACATAGCGGCATCGGTCCTGAAGGACTTGGAGCCTTCGGAATCGCTGCGTATGCAAATGTGCCTACCAGACCTACCAACAGAAGTAACGCCCTGAGCGAACGTTTCATGGGTTTACTTTCTCCTTAGGGTCTGCAGAAAGGGGAGCAATGGATTGCCCCACGTTCAGCGTCGGGAATTATACACAACCTTCCAACTTTTTGATTAATAGGAGGTTACTGGATTGTGGCGCGGAGATAAGAAGGTGCGCGGCGCGGAATGAAGAGGAAAAGTCTCGTTTGGTGAGCAAAACAACAGGGTTTTACACTGTTTCCTTAACGTATTGGTTTAACAGAATCGTTTAGCTAAGCAGTGCGGATAAGGGATTATCTCCCGCATCAAAGATTTCCCTTGACACGGTTTTCGCCACACGGGACTTTTTGGCTGGCCGGCGCCTACTTTCGACTTTCGGTTCCAGCAGCAGCAGACCGGACTTTTGGTTGAGTCAGCGGGTTAGCTGGCGGAACACGATCCTCTGCCGCATCAAGATTCGAACTTCGGGAAAATGCGCGCTCGACCATGCCTTCGAACATGGGAATAAGGGAATCGGGGGCCGACGGGTGTTGAAGGTCGGCCAAGCCCTGTTCCCAGCGTTGGGTCTGCAAATGATTGGCGCCAACCTCACGCACGGCTTTGGGCGAGAGTGAGTAACCAACCCAAGCCAGAGCCGCCGCCAGATAACTGACCATGTTGATCGTGTTAAAGAGATCCTCTTTCACATAGCCGCCGGAGTTCAACGCCATCAGAATCAGCTCGGCGCTGGCGAACAGACCGAAGCCGAGCGAAATGCCAAAACTGATCTGCTTGCGTGAAACTCCCAGAAAGCGCGAAAAGAGAAGCATGAAAAGAATGAGGCCAACTTGGACAATGCGGACCGAGCGCTGCAGAGTCGTAACCGCATGCACCAATAAACTCCGGTCAGAAGAATTGGAGAAGGCAACCACGACTGAAACCATGAGCATGACGACGCCAGCCCATTTAAAAAGCAGAGTGCCCAAGTCTTTAAGAGTGTGATAAGGACGAAAAACATCGAGAAAAACTTCGTGAATCACTTTGAAGCCGAGCAGCGCGTTGACCGCCTCTCCCAGCCAGAAGAGCCAGAAGTAAAACGTGACATTACCGACAAGCCAAAGCGGAAAGATCACCGCAAAGTTGATGTCCTGCGCAATGAGGAACAGGAAGAACGCGGGGAACTGTTTGTGCACCTTACGATGCCACAAGATCACCGCCGCCGCCGTTTGTAGAACCGGCTGGGCACACCACAAATACAGGGTGACGGAATGGCTTTCCCAAGTCATGGGGTTACGGGGAAGCGTGCGCCCCCAACTCAAACGAATCGCACTCAACCCCTCCCCACATCCTCAGGCAGGTTGCCCCACGGGGTCAACCTACTTAGGTAACCTTAGTAACCATTACCATGTGGGTAAGGTCTTGGCGACCCTCGGGAGGATGGTTCCTACCCGGCGTCCGGAGATGAATGGAGGTAAGCGCGCATCATCCGAACTTCATCATCCTTCTCATCGAGGTTGTGGAGAAGGATGTCGCGAAGGGAGATGACGCCTTTCAGTTCGCGTCCGGCGCAAACGGGCAAGTGTCTGAAACCGTGCCGCTTCATAAGCGTCATGCAGGTCTCAAGCGGGTCATTGGGAGCAACTGTGAGGGGGTCTTCGGTCATGACCTGACTGACCGGAGTGCGGGCAGGATCTTTGCCATTGACGACGACGCGGCTCATGAGGTCGCGTTCGGAGAAGATGCCGGTGAGTTGACCGTGGAGCAGAACGGGTACGGCTCCGATGTTGTGTTCGACCATCAGGTGGGCGACTTCGAGTACGGTCTGATTGGATTCGGCAGATATGGGAACTTGATTCTTGAGCAGATCGCAGATCAACATTTGCACCTCCCGTGAACTTGCGCCGAGAGACGAGGCACCCGGCGAACACCGTCAAAGCTCGTCTTGAACGAAGGAAGCAACACCCTATGATGACCTGGCCCGCGGCGGAGTATATGTCGAAAACGGGCACGGGGGAAGCAAAAAATGCAGGTGCAGCGGGGATGGATGTTGAATCTGGCCGGGCCCGGCTAGGCCTTTCGGCTGGCATCAACCGAGATCACGTAGGATCTTGCAGCCAGAGTGGCGGGCATGTCGGTGGAAGCGCGAGCGGTCACGATCAGGTTGTAATCTTCGCTGGCGCGCAGACGATTGAATACCGGAGTTGCCTCCTGTGGCTGGACCAGCGCCAGATATCGTAGGAAAACGAAAACGTCATGGGTAGGCCCCAATCCCGGAGCGACGAATGAGACCTCGACATCTTCGTGGTAGAAGTGCCATCCGAGAGAAGCGGCCAGGCGCACCGCTTGTTCATAGGCCAGCGGAGGCAGAAGTCCTGGCGGAGGGTTGTCAAAGACAATGCGGAGTTTGCGTTCATCTTCGCGGCTGAACTCGCGGACCTTCAGCGCGCCCGTGCGCGCGGTGGCCTTCCAGTCGACGTGGCGGGCGGAATCGTCGGGCATGTATTCGCGGATGCGGTAGAGGTCATAACCCCGTCCGCTGACAAAGGCTTCGAATTCGCCGGTGACCATCGGAAGAACTTCGAGGAATTTTTCGGCGGGCTCGACCACGGGATAAACGACGATTTCGCGAGCCAGGTTGATGCGCCGGGTTTTCATGAGAAAGGAAAAGGGAAAACGAGTGGCGAGGCCGAAATTTCTTTCGCAATAGCGACCGCGCGCCGCGAAATTGAGTTCAAGATCGGCGCGGAGTTCCTGCAGCGGAGCCAGAAACGGAAAGTAGACAGATTGCTGCAGGATCGGCTTTTCGAGTTCCTCACGCGTGCGTCTCAGACGGCGATCAGGCAGGTGGAACCACTGTTCTTGAGGCGTACGGTTGCGCGGCCAGCCGAAGGTGTAGGCCTCCCAACGCCAATGTTCTTTGTTTTTGCGCTTGGCGGGAACGATGCGTACGGAAAACGATGGCAGCCACGAACTGGTGTTGCGCAAGAGCAAGCGCGCCAGCATTGGACGGCCGGCAAAAACGTGTTCGGGAAGACGGACATCGAGCTCTAGATTGCGGAGCACCAACGCAGAGGCGACTCCAGAGACCACGATGGCAGCGAGCAGTGCGGCCACCACGACGTACAGCAGATTGTTTCCTGTGTTGATGGCGGCGATTCCGATGACGACCGTGATTAGCACATAAATGAGGCCGGCGCGTGTAATCTCGTAGTCCATCGCTTCCCGCAACCGGTTGGCGACTACACGCCGGGCGAGATAGGGCACGGTGGTGAGTCCGACGAAAGTGGCGAGCAACAGCGCGACCGATGCCAACACGAAGGTCTCCCACACGCTGCCCGCCTCGCGAGAAACCGTAGAGAATAGCGCCGCCATGAACGCCAGCGCCAGCCCCCCCAGGGCCAGCAAGAACCTTACCCACACTTGCGACAGTCCGATCCGCAGCCGCGGAGAGCGCGGCGCGGATGCGAATGGTGGGTTCTTTTTAGTCTGGTCTGAAATCAACTGCTTCTCCATGCCGACCAATGCTTCTTCCAGCATATGACGGCGGAGGAACGAGTGTGAAGTGACGGAAGATACTTTTCGTCTGCGACGGCAAAATCGAAAATTCGATCAACCGTCGTTTTCAGCGATTCTCGGGAGTTGGCACGCGTCGGTATTTCCGCCACAGAAACCAGGTCGCTGCGATTGCCCCGAGCAGAACAACGATGTGCACGCGCTGCGTGGTGTGGAGCAACATGCGCCAGTGCTGGCCGAACAGATAGCCAGAGACCGCGATCGATGTGACCCAGAGAGCCGCGCCCAGGAAATTGAATAGCGCGAACGCGCGCCAATGCATCCTCAGAACGCCTGCCAGCGGTCCGGCGAAGACACGCAAACCGAAAATGAACCGGGCAAAGAAAACGGCTGCCGCACCGTAGCGCGCGAACATCTCTTCGCCGCGTAGCAGCGCGGACGGAGGGATCCGAAAGATGCTTTCGTATCGATCGAGCAGAGGACGACCACCATAGTGACCGAGCGCATATCCCAGGTTATCGCCGAGGGTAGCGGCGAGGGTGGCGACGACAATGATCCATCCGAGGTGAAGTTGATGTTCGGAGTAAGCCAGAAAGCTTGCGACCAGCAACGTCGATTCACCGGGAACGGGAATGCCGGCGTTTTCGCAGAGCAGCGCCAGAGCCACCGCCCAGTATCCATAGTCGGTGACAAACACGCGCAGTGAGTGAAAGATGCTCTGGTGCATTTAGGGAGTGCCAGTACGTAGAAATGTCCCCGTGTTCTGCACAATAGAAATGTCCCCTCACTGCCAGGCTAAAGAGTAAGTTGGCGTGCGCATTTTCTGCCAGCCTCGTTTCCAGGGATGAGTGGGAGGTGCAGGCCGGTGTCGATTCGGGGAAGGGGGCGCGGGGGAAGGGGCAGCGCCCCTTCTCTCGCCCAGCGCTGTAGAAGCCTTCCACTCGCGGAAGCCCACACGCTGATCGCGATAGTGAATCGCGACTTCTCCGGCTTCGTTTTCCCGCACCAGCACGCGGCTTTTGGCTGGAGCCCAGTGCCGGCTTTGCCGTTCCAGTTGCAGCAGTCGGTTGTTGTAGCGCACCACCCAGTCTTCGCTCACCACGCGTTCTTCCTCCAGCCAGAACACTTCGTCCAGTTGCCGCGCCGTCGGACGGTGGCGATGATAATCGGCCTGAGCCGCGGCTGGATGCGCGTAACGGCGATTGTGTTCCGCCAGATAACGCTTCTCCAGAAACGCATTGGCCTGCTCGTAGTTGGCGATCCCGGCCAGCCGCAGTTTCTTCACCAGCCGATCCTGATGGGTGCCGTGCGCCCGCTCCACTCGTCCTTTCGCTTGCGGCGAACTGGCCGCGATAATCCGGATGCCCAGTCTGGCGCACATCCGCCCAAACTGCGTGACGGCCGGTTCTCCGCGCTCTCGCTCCTCGGCGTTCGGCGGCCGTACGTAGACGTTCTTCCAGTCCGTGGACAAGGTCTGCGGCACGCCATAGCGCTCGATCCAGCGCCGCAACACGCCCGCCGCCGCCCAGATCGTTTCTTCCTGGGAGAACCATCCCAGCGCTTCGGTCGTCGCGTCATCGACCATGTGCATCAGGCAGCCGCGCGGCCCCCGCTCTTCCAGCCACTCGTGAAAGCTGCCGTCCAACTGCACTAACTCGCCAAAGTGTTCCTTCGCTTGGCGTCGCTGCCGGTATGGTTTTCGCCGCCGTTGCCTCCGCCACAGCCCGGCCTCTTTCATCCACCGCCGTAACGTCTCGGCCTGTACTTCCAGCCCGTCATCGCTCGCCAGATGCTCGGCTGCCAGCGTCGCACCGAAATCCTCATAGCGGGCTTGCACCTGTTTCAGCACTGCCGCCCGGAACTTCGCTGGGTAGGCCCGGTTCGATACGCGCCCGCAGTTCCCATGCTGCAGCGCCTGCGCTCCTCCCGCCCGGTACCGTGCCCAGATCCGCTTGGCCTGCCGATAACTCAGCCCCAGCAACTCTGCGGCTTCGCGTAATCGCAAGCTGTGCGCCTTCACCCGCCCCATCACTTCCACTCCGCTCAGTTCTTTCCTGCTCAATCCCGTTCTCCCCAATCTCGGTTCCTCCTCGCCGAAGGAACTCTAAAAGGGGACACTTCTACTGGGGTTTCACGGGGACACTTTTAATGTGGTTCAACATCGGGGAATTGCCGCTGTCGCGTCGGGACTAAAGGTCTTTCTGCGAATGCAGACTGGGGTATGTTTTGCAGTTCGAATCAGTCAAGCTTCGATGTGCTTGTCGGTGTGGCGGCTGAGATACCAACAGGGCGGGGAGCCGAAATGAGGAAACAGCGAATGAACGCAGTTATCGACCTCGGGCTGACCGGGCTCGTACTGAATTTTGCCGTTCTTTACGTGGATCAGATAAAAAGGGTAGACCGTGATTTGTCCAAACTGCGGGCGTCCGGCGGGAATCTGGTAGCGGAGGGAGCAATAATCGCCGACGTACAGGAGCAGGAGCAAGACGGCTAGGGATAGCGCTCCGTTAAGGATCGCACGCTTCACGGTTTCTCCGGCGTCGCGGGGACGAGCGACCTTTACTCTACCGGTTGAGATCGGGAGCGTCCAGTGCTGGACCGGTTCAACGTGTTCCGGGGTTCGGAAGGCCCCGGCGACATCCGCGGGGGCCGATTGACTGTTAGGTGCAGCCAGACGAAACTCGTTGAATGAATACGATGAAACGTTTCTGCTCGGATAATCTCGAGCGGATGTTCGGCCGTCGATCACGGGGGTGTTTAGTTCTGCCGGCATTGGTTCTGTTGTGCATGGCGAATGCATTCGGCCAGGGTTCACCGGTTGCGGGCAATCTGCTTCCACCCGTACAGCTGACAGCCGAGCAAGATCATCAGAGGATTCTGGATCTTCTGCATATAAAAACGCTGCGGCGTGGTCCCGACGGAGATCCCAAATCGTCGAACGCCGCCAACTTTGATGAATCGAAGGTCAGCCCTTATCGCCTTCCCGACCCATTGGTGCTGAAGAACGGCGAGAAGGTGACGACGGCGTCGATGTGGTGGCAGGAACGGCGTCCAGAAATTGTGGAAGAATTCGATCGCGAGATCTATGGGCGAGTTCCGAAGAATGTTCCCGCGGTGAACTGGAAAGTGACAAGCACCACCGAAGAACACGTCGGAGATGTACCGGTTACTACCAAGAAGATTGTAGGGCATGTCGATAATTCCGCGTATCCGTTCATTGACGTGAACATTCAGCTGACGCTGACGACTCCGGCTCATGCGACGGGGCCGGTGCCCGTCATCATGGAGTTCGGTCTGAGCACAGAGGCAGTGGCTGCGATCAAAAAGCGATTCACAGAAGCACAATGGGCCGCTTTCAACGGTAATGGTCCGCGCTGGCAACAGCAGGTTCTCGCGAAGGGCTGGGGGTACGCCGTCCTTATTCCTACGAGTGTGCAGGCAGATAACGGAGCAGGATTGACGGGAGGAATCATTGGCCTGGTTAATAAGGGACAACCGCGCAAACTTGATGATTGGGGTGCTCTGCGCGCATGGGCCTGGGGCGCAAGCCGCGCTCTCGATTATTTCGAGACTGATCGCTCTGTCGATGCGACGCAGGTGGGTATTGAAGGGCTGTCGCGATATGGGAAGGCGACCGTGGTTGCGATGGCATATGACCCGCGTTTCGCCATTGCCTTTGTGGGTTCTTCGGGGGAAGGCGGCGCGAAAATCTTGCGGCGAAACTTTGGCGAGCAGGTCGAGAACATCGCGTCGACGTCGGAATATCACTGGATGGCGGGCAACTTTTTGAAATACGCCGGTCCGCTTACTCCCGACGATCTGCCGGTGGACTCTCACGAATTGATCGCTTTGTGCGCGCCGCGTCCGGTTTTTATCAGCAGTGGTTCGCAGCAAGTTGAAGGCGGCTGGGTCGACGCCAAAGGCATGTTTCTCGGCGCGGTTGGCGCCGGACCGGTGTACCGTCTCCTCGGCGGGAACGATTTGGGCACCACGAAGTTTCCTCCGATGGAGACGTCGTTAGCGGACGGAGATATTGCTTTCCGGCAGCACAGCGGCGGGCACACAACTGGCCCGAACTGGCCGACTTTTCTGGCATTCGCGAGCCGCTACATCGAGAAACCGGCGGACGCTTCGGCGACGGCTCATGGTGGAGAAGTTGCTCTTACCTTCGATGATTTGCCGGTGCACGGACCGCTGCCGCAGGGCCTGACGCGCGTCGATATCGCTAACAGCATTCTGCATGCGCTTCAGGCGGCACATGCACCGCCGATCTATGGTTTCGTGAATGCCAAGTGGCTGGAGGAGGATCCGTCGACTTTGAGGGTTCTGCAAGTGTGGCGCGATGCTGGGTTCCCGCTGGGCAACCACACTTTCTCGCACATGGATCTCAATACAAACTCGGCGGATGCTTTTGAGAAGGAGATCCTCGCCGATAAGCCGATTCTTCGGCAGCTGATGGGAGATGAAGACTGGCACTGGCTTCGATTTCCATATTTGCATGAGGGAGACACGATCGAAAAGCATCAGGCGATCGCCTCGTTTCTTCGTGAGCACGGATACAAAACGGCCGAGGTCACCCTCAGTTTTGCCGACTATGCCTACAACGAGCCGTACGCGCGGTGCGTTGCCAAAAACGATCAGTCGGGAATTGAGTGGCTGAAGCAAAGCTATCTGCGGGGGGCGTCTGACTCGCTAGTGGATGGCCGGAAAATGTCGGAGCTCGTTTATGGACGAGACATAAAGCACGTCATGCTCTTGCATATTGGCGGCTTCGAGACGGTTATGCTTCCGCATCTTCTGGAACTGCTCAAAGAGCGAAATTTCAAGCTGATTACGTTGCCGGAAGCAGAAAGTGATTCTGCGTATGCTGTTGTTCCGGACCTTCCCTCGAACTGGAACGGGACTTTCCTGCAGCAGGTGATGGCGGCAAAACACATCACGGCATCTGAGCGTTTCGAGGACCCGACCAGCCGACTTGAAGCGATCTGCCGTTGATTGAGAACTAAACTAAGTTCCCGATTTCGCGGGCGCCGCGCTCGGGGCTGGGAGTTTCCGGTCGAGCCACCTGAAGGTGCCGCGCACGATAAACACGTTCAGCAAGATGGAGATGAGAGACGCGGCGATCACGGTGCTGAAGACATTTTCGGCGACAATGCCGGAGGAGCGTCCGACCTGCACGACCACGAATGACAGCTCGCCGATCTGCGTCAAACCAGCACCCACGGCGACTGCGGTTGAGATCGGGTAGCGGAAGGCCCAGACGACGAGGGTCCAGACAATAAATTTCCCCACGACGATAAGAAGAAGCAGCATGCCAAGGAGCGGCAGGCTTTTCAGCAGTACTCTCGGATCGATCAGAGTTCCGAGAGAAACGAAGAAGAGGGCGACGAACGCATCGCGCAGCGGGAGAAGCTGAGAGTGGGCATCGTGAAGGTCTTCGCAACCACTGATTGACAGTCCGGCGAGAAAGGCACCGAGCGCGACGGAAAATCCGACGGCTTGCGCCAGCGCGGCAGCTCCGAGGCAGATCGCGATTGCGACCAGGAGAAAAAGCTCCGGATCATTAGTCAATTTGGCCCACCGGATCAGGTGCGGGATCACTTTAATGGCGAGGAAGATGAGCGGGATCAGGAGGATCAGTGCCTTGCCGAGAACCCATGCGGCTTTAGCGAAGCGGCCTTCTCCAGAGCCGCTGAAGACCGGGAGAACCACGGTCATGCAGATGACGGCGACATCTTCAACGAGCGTAATGCCGATCATGATGCGGCCGAAGGTTGACGACATCTTCCCCGAGTCGTGGAGCAGGCGAGCGAGAACCATGGTGCTGGCCACAGAAATGGTGGCGCCGATCACGATTCCTTGGGTAAAGCTCCATCCGAAAAGCTCTGAGACGCCGGTTGCGATGCCGACCATGAACAGAATTCCTAGAGGCGCGCCGAGCAGAGCGACCCATTTCACGTGCATCAAGTCGGGAATCGAAAACTCGACACCGATGGAAAACATCAGCAGCACTACGCCAACTTCGGCGAAAACCTCAAAGGTATGCAACTGGGACAAGTGAGGGCCCGGCGTGTAGGGGCTCACCGCGATGCCGCCGAGGATGAAGCCGAGAATCAGGGGCAGATGAAGGCGCCAAGCCACCAGGCCGCCGAATACGGCAGCCACGAATATGTAGGTGAGATCGCGAAATAGTAGGGGGTTCGCTTCCATTTTCTAATCCCCAGCAGACTTTAACCCAGCTTCGGGAAACTCCCAAAGACTATTTCCTTTCAACACCGAGAATTCGTCAAGCGGGGGATTTGCGCTTCCGCCGCGCTGGCGTGAGGCTTACACTAATGGAACTTTCCTGCCACGGAGCTATTGGCATTGAAAAACAAGCACTCCGAAGAAGACCGTCAGATTGGGCTCAACTCCAAGATCACCCGCCGCGACTTTCTCAACAGTTCGCTTCTTGGCAGCGGAGCGGCGCTGCTTTCGGCAGCGTGTCCCATGCACGCTCTCATGCAGGGAAAGCAAGTTGGAAGCGACGCTGGGGCGGCGTCGACCGACATCTTCAGCGGCTACGGTGGCGTTGGCGATTACGCGGATGCGAACGGCAACACGCTGCCAGTGGTCCAGTCGGCGCATCGCATACGCGACAACTTCTATCGCCAGTTTCCGCAGGCGGTGGAGGAAACGGGTGAGAGCTTCGATCTGATTATTGTGGGCGGCGGCCTGACCGGCCTCATGACAGCGCACGAGTACGCGAAGCATTCGGAAGACAAGCAACATTGCCTCGTCCTCGACAACCATTCGGTATTTGGTGGAGAGGCGCGGCAGAATGAGTTCGAGGTCAATGGATATCGGCTCGTCGGGCCGCAGGGATCGAACGATTTTTATCCTCCAAAAGAAGGATCGAAGACGCAACTCGATCAGTTCTTCGCCGATTTCAAGCTGCCGCGGACCTACACCTTTCAATCATGGAATCCCGCGCTCAAACCGCTGCGCTTCTCCTACGACAACTATGCAAACATGGACGGGCTCGACGAAGGTTACGTCGACGTGGGCTATTACTTTGACGAGAAGAGTGGCGCCTCAAAGCCGACGTGGATGCTGAATATATGGAGCAATAATCTCGAAGGCACGCCGTTCAGCGAGCGCGCCAAGAAAGACCTCCTCCGATGGCGGCACGACGCCGGGCAAACTGGAGATGAAGATCCGCACTTCCTCGACACGATCACTTACAAGCATTACCTCGAAGTGGTGAAGGGATACGATCCAGAAGTGACGAAGTTTTCTCAGCCGATGGTTGGTCTGCTGGGCGGCGTCGGCTCGGATGCAGTGGCGGCGCGGGTGGGACACGGACTTGTCTCCGCGTACCAGAAGGAGCCGAGGCGCACGCTGTCGTTTCCGGGCGGCAACTCGACGATGGGACGACATCTGGTTCGCGGACTCATTCCCGGCTCCATCTCGGGCGAATTCAGCTTTGAAGGCATTATGAACGGCCGAATTGATTTTGCCGCGCTCGATAAACCTGGACAACCTACGCGCATTCGTCCGCACTCGACGGTAATCCGGGTGGAACATGAAGCGCACGCTGGCGCGAAGGATACGGTGGCAGTGACGTATGAGTGTAAGGGCCGCGTGTATCGTACGCACTCCCGCGCGGTCGTGATGGCTTCGGGTGGATGGGTGAACAAACGCATTCTTGGCGGGATGCCGGAAGATATCCGCGCGGCGTACGAGCAGTTTCTCTATGCGCCCGCGCTGATCGCCAATGTCGCGCTGACGAACTGGCGATTCCTGTATAAGCTCGGCGCACCGGCGTTTCGCTGGATGGATGATGGCAGCATGTTCGGCTACTGCGCGAATATTCGACGCGACATGGTGATCGGAGATTACGATCCGCCGCTCGATCCCGAGAAACCCGCGCTCCTTACCTTCTACATGGGTTTGTACACGCCCGGGCACAGTGCGCGAGAGCAGGGAATGTTGGGAAGGACGCGGCTGCTTTCGACCAGCTATGTTGATTACGAGCGCACGATTCGACGCCAGATGACGGAGATGTTTGGGGGTCTCGGCTTCGATGCGAGCCGTGACATTGCGGGAATCATTCTGAACCGCTGGGGCCACGCACGCGTGATCCAACCTCCGGGTTTTTATTATGGTGTGAACGGCAAACCGAGTCCGCGAGAGATTGTCGCCAAGGGATTCGGGCGGATCGCCATTGGGCACTCGGAGTTGAATGGCGCGCAGAATTACACCGGAGCATTTCAGCACGCCAAGCGGTGCGCGGATGCGGCTTGGGCGTTAAATTCGTAGACATTGTCTCGTATCCACAGTCCGTTTCATTTTCTGAACAATCCAAACCCGATGCATGGTCGTTCTTGACGGCTTCCGAGAGCGATCTAGAACGTCAACCGCAGGGCCAATTGTCCGATACGAGGAGTCGCTCCACGGAACGTGCCGGTTGTCGTGATCTGGCCGAACGTTGGACCGTCGATGTTTGCGGCACCGTCCAGGAGGGTTGGTTGAGCAAACTCGGGGTGATTCAGGGAATTGAAGAATTCAGCGCGGAACTCAAGTTTGAAGCGCTCGGTGAGCGTCGTGGTCTTGGCTACCGCGATATCGAGATTGGTCAGAGTCGGACCACGAAGCACATTGCGACGCAGGCCGTAGGTTCGGTCGGCTGGGTTATTTATCGGATCAAGTTGCGGGAAACAGGGATTCGGAAAGCCTCCGTCGTAGTAGTTACTGTTCTCAAGCGGCAGGTTGGAAAAACTGTTGGGATCAAAGATAAAGTTGCCGGTCACGGGTTGGGTGGTGATCATGCACTGATATTGGTTGGTGTTGGGGTTGAGCACGGAATTATAGGTCACCTCGTTAATGGTCCTCACGTGCCGGGGATCGAAGGTCCTGATCGGCTGTACCACCGCGGCTCGCGAAAGTAAGGGATCGCCTGCGCCTGAAGAACCGGGGTTCGCAGGGTCGTAAGCGTCGGGCAGTTGCGCCGGAATGTCATATGGGAATCCGGTTCGATAGGTAAAGATGGGAAAGACGCTCCAGCCGCTGGTTAAACGCTTCGGCCCCGTGCCCCATAGGCGATCGATGGGCAAATCCCATCCGCCACTGAGAGTGATGCGATGGCGGACATCGGTGTCGCCGGAAGCATAGAAAAGTTTCGGGTTGTAGGCGGGCACCTGGTAATTGCGCTGCTCAAAACCGGAGACATTGTCGATGTTGTGACCGTAGGTATAAGCGAGGGTGTAATAGACCGTCCCCAGGCGCGAGTCTCTGGGCTGCCGCGTCAGGCTGACTTCGAGGGCGTTATAGTTCGCATTCGATACGTTTTGGAATTCAGGGAGTGGGCCGAAACAGACCAAATCCGGAATCGGCCCGCAGTTGCTGCTGTTGCCATTGAGCAGCCGGTTGGTAGTGCCGAGCACGGTGGGGTTGATATCTCGAAGCGAGGTCAGTCCTCGCCCGGTGCTGCCTACATAATTGGCTTCGAGAACCGTGTCGGCGACCAGATTGCGCTGCAGGCTCAGGTTGTATTGATAAACATAAGGAGTGCGTAGATGTGGATCGTCCAGATAGATTGCGCCGGTACTGTTGATGGGTAGGAATGGCGTGAAGTCAATGTTCGAGGCGGGAGGTTTGGATGGAAAAGTATTCGCGACGCCCAAACTGATGCAGTTGCCTTCCGCGTCGTAATTACAGGCGTTCTGAAAGGGATGACTCATATAGGTGAGCGGGGCGGTCACCGGACAACCTGACAGCGAATTGACGCACGTGGGCGGCAGGTAGTTCGGCGAGGTGTAGTAGAGTCCGGCCGAGCCGACGAACGGAGGCTGGCCGTTGAATTGGAGATTATCTTCGCCTTTCAGGATGTCATAGAAAATGCCGATGCCGCCGCGCAGGCTGGTCTTGCCGCTCCCGGTTGGATCCCAGGCAAATCCGAAGCGCGGCGCGAAGTTTTTCTTGTCGGGAAAGTTGGTTCCGAGCGGAGCGCCGGGATCGCCTGGAAACACCAGTCCGAGCGGCGCATTCACGAAGCGTTTCGACTGAAGTCCGGGAATTACTGAAAAAGAGCGACCCTGGGTATCGAACTTGGGCGAGTTGTATTCATAGCGCAGGCCCAGTGTCAGCACCAGGTTCTTACGAACGTGGAACTCGTCCTGGCCAAACGCATACGTGCTTTTGCTGCGAATGTTGGAGGGCGCGAGCGCATTTTGGAAGTACGCGTCGGGCGTGCCGAGCAGAAAATCCGCAAAATCGTTTCCTGAGCCGACGAAGTTGTCGGAGTAGAAATCCAACTCTCCGTTCAAGTAAAAGCCGTAGTTCATATTCTCCTGATAAGGAGAGAATCCAGCTCCGAATTTCCAGTTGTGTTTGCCACGCGTCCATGAAACAGCGTCGGTCCAGGAAAACGTGTTTTCGATGTAGGTCGTCGGACCATTTTCTGTGGGGCCGATCAGAAAGCCGTTGTCGAAGTAAATATCGGTCGGACCGGTCGCGAGGTCGGGAGTGATGTCGATGCCAAGGTCCGGTCCGGTGGGCAGTTTGTTCGCTGGATCGTCGGACAGGAAATTCGTGCGATGCACGACGAAATGAAATTCATTGAGCAGCGTCGGGGTAAAAATGCGGGTATAGGCCAGATTGAGGAAGTAGTAATGCTTCTTATTGGTGGCAGGGTAGCCCGGGACGCTCGCGGTTGGGGCAGGGTTATAAGTTCCGGAATAAGGATCGCCGGCGCGGTTCAGGCCGAGAGTGGCGGAAAGCTTGTCTTTAGAGTTGAGGTTGAGATCCAACTTGCTGGTAGCTTCATTGCGATTGTCCTGCGCCTCTTCGGACGTGGACAGGAGACCATTGGGAGCGGTTGGGATTAAGCCGGCCATGATGTAATTCTGGGCGATGGGATCGATCTTGGTCGGATCGATGATGGCGTTGGCGACACTTCCGTTGGGAGTCGCAAACCACGGATTGGCAGTCAGGAAGGCCACGACATTCGGATCGGGAGATCCGTTCGCGGCGGCAGAAAAATTTCCCTGCAATTCCTGTGATGTGTAGACCGGCGAATCAATGATGGGGTAAGCCTGATGCTGTTGCTGCCCCTGATACGCAACGAAGAAAAAGGCCTTGTCTTTGATGATGGGCCCGCCGAGTGTTGCTCCGAATTGGTTGCGCTTCAGGTCGAGTCGCGGAAGTTGGGGTACTTGCTCTTTATTGAAATAGTCGTTGGCGTCGAAATCCCGGTTGCGAAGGAACTCGAATGCGCTGCCGTGGATCGCATTGGTACCGGACTTGGTCACGATACTGATGATCCCGCCGCCGTTGCGTCCGTATTCAGCGGTGTAATCGCTGGTCAGAAGCCGGAATTCGGCGATGGCATCGGGATTGGGATCGAGCACGTTACTGTTATCGAGCAAGTCGTTGTTGTTTCCGCCGTCGAGGAGAAAGGTGACAGAATCGGTGCGTCCACCGGCGATGCTGTAATTGCCAGCGCCCTCATTGTCGTCGTTGCTTTCGGTGACTCCGGGCTGAAGCAAGGCGAGATCGAGCATGTCGCGGCCGTTCAAGGGCATGTCAGTCAGGGTGCGTCCGGTGATTGACTGGCCTAGAGTCGGGTTAACGGTTTCCACGGGCGCCGCTTCGGCCCCAACGTCAATAGTCTGGTTGGCGGCGCCGACCTCCATTTTGAAATCGATTCGAAGCGCCTGATTGATGAGCAGTTTCTGTGCCTGGCTGACCACGGTTCGAAAGCCGGTGTGGTCAGCTGTGACGATATAAGTGCCAATGGGCAGCGCCAGCAACTGGAACACTCCCTGCTTGTTCGTCGTCGCACTGCGGGCGTCCTGGGTCGCGGTGTTAGTCACGGTAACGTGGACGTCGGGGATCACCGCCCCTTGCTGATCGTAGACCGTCCCGAAAATTCTTCCGGTCGCATCCTGAGCCGAAGACAAGGCTGGCGCTACGATCACAACCAACAAGAGCAACACGGTCCGAGGAAGTTTCATGACGATCTCCGTAATCAACCAGCTTTGCGACTTCGAACGCGCCGTTCAGGCGCTGGCCCAAATGAGGGCAAAGGGCATGGTTTTTCAGCCACGTCCCTTGCCTTATTTACCGCCTATCGTTTCTGCTTGGCTTTCAGCCGGGTCAATTGCGCCGTCGGCAGAGCGGCTAGCGACCCTTGTTGCTGGAGCGATCCGAGGAACACGCTCGCGCCATTTTTGTTTTCATCCAACCAGAACAACTCTCCGCCACTGGCCTGATAAATGGCCGTGGTGTAATCGGGATCAGCGGTAATGGCGATGTCGAGTTTCATGGTGTAACGCCCTGCGTTGACCGGATCAGGTGTCGCGGTTCCCGAAAGCGTCGCCGTATCCGTTCCGTCTGGCGGAGTGTTGTCGAAGATGAAGAACGGATCGCTAACCAGTCCGGTTCCGTTCAACGCACCTCCGCTCACCGAGCCTTGACCGACAAAGTCGAATTCCCAACCGAGAGTCCCGCCGCGGGGGGTGTTGTAAGCCTGCGTTCCAAAGGCGTAGTTGCCGGCAAAGCTGGCAGTGGAGGTGTCTGTTTGCGGAATCAGGAGGCCGCTACCGTTGAGATCGAAGCCATCGAGGTCGGCAACCAGCGCTCCTCCTAATCCGCTGGTCGTGTTGTTTGGATCGTTGAGGTTGAGAACCGGGTCGGTCATATAGATTCCGAGAACGCTGATGTCGCCCAAATCTCCGGCGGCGATGGTCAGGCCGAAGTATCCGTTGCCGGTAACGGTGTAGTTGCCCGAAATCGTCGCTGCAGGAACGATCACTGCATTGTCGTATTCGTTGTCATCCGCAACCCCAGTGAATGAAGTGTTGGTTGGATCCGTGGTGAACATACCGGTCGCGGCGAAGAGATTTCCGTAGGAATTGCTTTCGATGCCGAATACAGAGCTTCCCAGCGAGGCGCTGGTGAAAGTACCTGTGCCTTGGCCAAAGACCGAGCCCACGGCTGAATCGGCGGCGTCTACGTCGATGATCCGTATCGCCTCGGGCCCAACCACGTAATAGTTGAGCGAGGCTGGAAGTGCGTCGCTGGTAATTGTGCCCCGCCCGAGAGCGTCAGGCGCGCTGACGGTTCCGGTGAAGGACGTTCCGAGCACCGGAGCTGTGGCAGCTCCGAAATCATCCACATCGACGGTACCCGCAAGGGTGGTGCCACTGGCCGAGATCGAGAATACGCCCCCGTAGACAATCGACTCATACAGGGGGTCGACTCCGGAAAGGGTGAAGGCGTAATTCGCGTCGTTGAGCGCGCTCGACAATGTTTGCCTGTCGAAGCTTCCGCTCGAAGTTGCCGTGCCGTCAAACTGAGTTACGAGGGCGTGGTTGGTGTTCACAAACTGTACAGCGAGGGTTTCGACGCCGCTCAGTCCCAGGTTGGTGTTGTTAGTTGTGAGCGTGAGAGTGCCCTGGCCGGTTGCAGGATCCACCACCAGCGCGGCTGTTCCCGGCAAGATGGTGTCGCCCGAAGGCTCCGGAGAGGTGAGTCCGAAAGCATCGTTATAGTCTTGCTCGCCGCCGAGCACGTTGCCGTTGCCGTCGACGGAGACCGCTCCAGCGAGAGCGTAGTAGTTCGGGCCGGTGTTGATCGATTCGAGACCGCTCAAGTAAAACGCATAACTCACGGCAGTATTGGTCAGAACGAAGTTAGCCGGTTCAGAACCGGATGCAACCGTGGCGGTTACGGTGTAAGTACCAACTGATCCGTTGGCAGTGAACGTCGCAGACGTAGCTTCGCCATTTGCGTTAGTCGTGGCCGTAGTGACTCCACCGGCGAAGGTTCCGCTGGCTCCCGTCCCCGGAACTTCGAAGGTCACGAGAGCACCACTGATCGGATTTCCGCTGCCATCGACGACAGTTGCAACCAGCGGGGCGGCAAACTGCGCGTTGACGGAAGCACTTTGCGGAGTGCCGCTGGTTGCGGTGATCGAGATCAGAGCTCCAGTTACGTTCGTGAGGGTGAAGCTTGCCGTCGCCGATATTCCAGCGACCGCGGCCGTCACGGTGTAGCCGCCGGTCGACGCATCGGCGGTGAAGGTTGAGGAGGTAGCCATGCCGCTGGCATTGGTTGTGTCGGTCTCTGTGACGGTTCCGTTTGCGAAGGTTCCACTCGCTCCCGTTGCCGGAGCCGTGAATGTCACGGATGCACCGGTTACGGGGTTCTGGTTGGCGTCTACAACGGTTGCCACCAACGGGGCCGCAAACGCGGTGTTAATCAATGCGGATTGCAGGGAACCACTCGTTGGCGCGACCGACGCCGCAGGTCCCGAAGTGTTTGTGAGGTTGAAGGTGGTTGTGGCCGTCACTCCCGCGACCGAAGCCGTGACCGCATTGGCACCGATGACTCCGTTGGCCGTAAACGTGCTCGACGTGGCTACGCCACTCGCGTTGGTCGTGTCTGTTTCTGTATTGGTTGAAGTTGACGCGAAGATGCCGCTCGCGCCGGTTGCCGGAGCAGTGAAGGTCACGAATGCGCCACTCACGGGCGATCCACCCATGGTTACAGTTGCGACCAGAGGCGCGGCGAATGCAGTGTTGAGCGCCGCGCTTTGTGGAGTTCCGCTGGTCGCCGCGATGGTTTCAGCCGGTGGATTGAAATTCGAACTATTGCAGCTCGTCAAAAAAGCTAGAGCCAGAAAAATTGCGCCGAGAAGGCTGCCGTACATTTGCCGGTTCATAGCAACTCCCCTTTCTCGCTCGTCTTCTGGCCAGTTCGCTGGCGAGCTTGCGGCGAGAGAGAGACGCCGTGATTGTTCCGGATGGTATAGACCGCATCGCCTACTTTCAGCGTGCGGACGATAAAGATTTGCTCATCGTGAATCGTCTTCATGACGCCGGTCGCGTCAATCTGCTGGCCGGCGGAGACAGAGACGGCACCGTCGCCCCGCAAGCCGAACTTTCCCAAACTCGCATCGACGGGACCGGAGGGAGTTGCCAACAGCAGGTGAGAACCTGCGACCATTCCCGGAGCGGCCTTAGTGAGCACGCTCGTCACCGTACCAGTGATGGTGACTTCCTCGCTGACTTCGTAGGTGAAGGGCCTGGTAGCTTGGGCTGCTGTGGTTGTTTGCGCCTGAAGTGGCCCCAGAGATGCGATGAAAACGATGGCCAATGCACACAGCCCGGACAACAGATAATTCATCTTCTGCCTGGAAGTTGAGTCTTGACCTGGTATCTCCATTCGTCGCTCTCGTTGATGCATCGTAGGCCTCGGCGTCTTCTGACTTTTAGGATTTATTGAAGAGGGCGACCCGCCAATAGGGGGTCGCTGTTGCCGGACAGTCTACTCCGAGTTTCGAAGGAACCAAATGTCGAAATTTGTAATCAACCCGCCGGTCACATTGGCCGTTGGGACGGAGACGCACGGTTTTTTGCAGCGCCGCCGCTCAGTAAATCGAGTGGCTGGGCTGCGTGCTTTCAATTTTCCCTTTTTCGACGGATAGAAAGTAAGCGATTCCGCCACTGCCTTTCCAGCGCACCAGATCAAAATGGGCGTCGGTGGGTCCGCGATAGACGCTGACTTTGGGGAAAGTCAGCGGCTCACCTTTTCTACAAACCTCAGGGTCGCCGGTCGGACGGAGAAAATATGCGCCCTTTCCGGTTCCGACCACGGTCCCCGAGCCGTCGGGCTCGAGCAACACGGCGGATCGCTCGTCAATGGCGACGGCGCTTGGCGATTGCGACCATCCGTCTTGCATGATGCGGGCTAGAAAGCCAAGTGTGCGCCCCATGCGGTCGCGGCGGGCGAAGTGTGAATCGGTCAGGAGGTTTTCGAGACGTGGAATTTTCAGAAAGCCGCGAATCAGCGTCACCCGCTCGAAATACGGGTCGGAGAGAACTTCGTTCGAAGCCAAATCGTTGTCATCGGGTTTGTCGCCCAGCGCTCCATAGACAAATTCGCCTAGCACGGCGAGGCCGGCGCTCGTGCCACCGAGAGGCCTGCCTGCGGCGATGTGCCGGTTGATCGCGTCCTCGACGGGCGTGCCTTGCCAGAAACGGATATAGCGAGCCTGATCGCCGCCGGAAATGAAGATCACTTCTGCTTTCGAAATAATCTCAACGACCGCAGCGTCATTGGCTGCGGCGCGGTCGGGCAGAATCAATGTCGCGACCGAATTCAGCTTGCACAATTTGTTGACGTAAGGGTTGTAATCGTCGTCGCCGGTTGCGCGCAGGACGAGAAAATCACCTCCGTTTGCCTTCTGGCAGAGCCAGCGAAACGCTTCGTCCAGATCTGTGCCCCCGCCCATCATGGCGATGCCGCCAACCGGCTGGGTTTGAATGTCGTCTTTATTGCCGAGGCGAAAGTATTGCCATGAAGCAGCGTGCATCGTGGTCGCGGGTATTACGAGCGCGAGCAGAAGAAGGGAAAATCGAAGGATTTTCATTTTTGCAGCACAACCACGGTCGGGGTCTAGTGCGAAAAGCATTTCATGCCAGAACGGAGCTTCTGTCCAGCGAAAACCACTATACAACCGGTTACGTGTTTGGAAACTCTGGGTTAGACTTCCGAGATGCGGAGTACAACCATACCAGTAAGACGAATTCTGCTCTTCCTGCTAGTTCCCATTCCTGCGACCCTCTTCGCGCAAGCGCCGCCGGTGCAGCCGAAGTACAAGCCGGAATATTTTACGTTTCAGGAAGTGATGATTCCGATGCGCGATGGTGTCCGGCTGCAAACGGTGATCAGGGCGCCTAAGAATGCCACCGAGCCGCTGCCGATCCTGCTGACGAGATCTCCGTATGGAGTGCCCGAAAACGCGAATTCGCTGACCGAGACCGGGTTGTTCGATGACCTGATTGCGGATGGATACATTTTCGTGTCGCAGAACATTCGAGGACGATTTAAATCTGAGGGGACATTCGTCATGCAGCGTCCTATTCGCGACAGGAATGATCCCAAATCGATTGATGAAAGCACCGACGCATACGACACGATCGATTGGCTGGTGAAGAATGTTCCGAACAACAATGGGCGAGTCGGTATTTGGGGAATTTCTTATCCGGGGTGGCTGGTGACGCAGGCGTTAATTGATCCGCATCCAGCGCTGAAAGCCGCTAGCGAGCAGGCATCTCCCGATGACATGTTTATTAATGATGATTTCCACCACAACGGCGCGTTTCGCCTGAGCTACGGATTCGAATACTCGGCGTTGCTCGAGAGTTCGAAAGAAAAGAACACGAATTTCGAGTTCGACCAATACGACACATACTCGTGGTACCTGGCGCTGGGCGCAATGTCTAATGCGAACGAACGTTACTTCCACGGGAAGATGCCGACATGGAATGATTTTGTCGAGCATCCGAATCACGATTTCTGGAAGCAGAATGCGGTTACAACGTATCTGAAGCACACGACTGTGCCGAACCTCAACGTCGCTGGCTGGTACGACCAGGAAGACTTCATTGGTCCGACACGCATTTACGCCACGCTCGAGCAGACAGACAAGGATCACCTCAACTATTTCGTCGCCGGTCCGTGGAACCATGGCGGCTGGATGGATAAATCCGGACGGAAGCTGGGCGACGTCGATTGGGGAAGCGATATTTCGCGCTATTATCGCGCGCATATTCTCGCTCCGTGGTTCGCGCATTGGCTTCACGACAAACCGCTCAATGAACCCGAGGCAGTGACTTTCGAAACCGGCACGAATGTCTGGAAGAGCTACGATGAGTGGCCGCCAAAGAAAGGCATCACGGAGAAGAAACTCTATTTGCGCGCGGGCGGCAAGCTGTCGTTCGATCGGCCGTCGGAGCAGGAGGCATTTGATTCCTATATTTCCGATCCCGCGAACCCAGTGCCATATCGCAATCGGCCGATTACGCCGACGTATCCCGCGCCGGCGTGGACAACATGGCTGGTGCAGGATCAACGGTTTGTAGAGTATCGTCCTGATGTGCTGACATGGGAGACCGATCCGCTGACGGAGGATGTTGCGGTCACCGGAGATATTGCCGCCGATCTTTTCGCTTCAACGACCGGGAGCGACAGCGATTGGGTGGTGAAATTGATTGATGTCTATCCCGAGGATTATCAGAAGCTTACGGATGAAGACGCCGAAAAAGGCGCTGGGCCCGTGTTGAACGGCTATGAGTTGATGATTGCCGATGACATCATGCGCGGACGCTACAGGAGCAGTTTGGAGACGCCGGCACCCATCACTCCGAACCAGGTTACGGAGTACAAGATCGATTTGCACCCGAATGACCACGTTTTTCTCAAGGGACACCGCATTATGGTGCAGGTGCAAAGCACGTGGTTCCCGTTGTACGATCGCAATCCGCAGAAGTTTGTCGACAACATCTACAAGGCCACCGACGCCGACTATGTGAAGGCGACGCAGAAAGTTTTCCGGTCGAAGGATGCTGCCTCAAGCGTCGTGCTGCCGGTGGCGGCGAAATGAGGATTGTGGAGGCCAGAGGAAATATGCGCAGAATCCGTGTTCTTCTTATTTTCACATTCTTTGCTGGATGCGTAACGTCGCAGTCGCGAGCAGACCAAGCGAAGATTGACGCCTCGGCGGTATGGCGGGTAACGCCGCAGTTTCTCGCTGCGGGCCACGCGGCGTGCGATAGCACATCACATATCGTTGACTGTCTGATGGACGAGATGGCGAAGGCCGGCGCTCCGGCCGCTGCCGTGAGTTTCACGCGCGAACTCTACAAGGAAAGCCACGGCGAGTTCGGCGTCATGACGGGTTTCCAGAATGGGGGCCCGGTCGCCATCGCGTGGATCTTCTATCCTCTTCGAGCCAATACTAACTATGGTCTGTTAGTGGTAAATGGACGGCCCCCGATTGTGAACGTCGAGGATCTGAAGATGCTTGACAGAAAAGCATTGCAGGAGAGTCCGCAGTTTCAGGATTTGAAGAATCAATTTCCCAAAGTCGATTTGTGGCCGGGAGATCGGGACGGGACGACGTGGCCGAACTCGCAACCGGGACCAAACGGCGGGACGCAGTTTGTGCTCGGGTATCCGTTGAACAATGGATGTCACGCCTGTGCCCGCGCGGGGCAGGCCATTTACACTTGGAACTTTGATGCCCAGGGAAAATTCATCGGCACATCATTTCAGGGAATGACACCTGCGCCATTGCAGTGATGGCGGCCTATTCAGGTTTCAGATCATTGGTCGGCATCGAATTGAACGTCGTCGAATAGTGAAATGGCGCAAAACGAGTGGCAGCGGAGAATTGAGAGGGCGGAGGAACTTGGCGCCCAGTATAGTTTTGCGGCCGAGACGCTGCGCTTCTATTCGGCGATCGCACAGTTTCAGCAGAATTTCTATCGAGAGATTGATCAGTTATCCGGAAGGGTGAGCGCGGAAGCCGGGAGCGTGCCCGAGCCTTTCGCACGCCCGCTCGATCTGGAACTGCTTGGCCGATTTGGAACCCTGCTGACGCTGGTCGAAGAAATTGGTCCGAATGCGCTTCGGGAATCTGCGCATGAGCTGCGGGCTAGCGGCGAGCAGCCGCAATCCCAATTATTGACGGCGTTCTGGAACGGCGAGATGGCCGGGGCGGCGCAAGCGGGCCCAACCGATTTTTTTGCGCGGGCGTTTCTTCAACCTTATGCGGCGAACGTGCGCGTGAGATCGGGCTTTCATTGGAAAGGTCCGACGCCGTTTGTGTGTCCATTTTGCAAACGGAAGCCGGGGGTGGGAGTTCTGCGGCCGTTGGGAGATGGCGGCCAGCGTTCGCTGGTGTGTTCATTTTGTCTTGCAGAGTGGGAGTTCCGGCGGATCATTTGTCCGGGATGCGGCGAAGAGGACTATGCGAAGCTTCCGGTGTATACGGCGGAAGAACTCAAGCACGTGCGCGTGGAAGCTTGCGATAGTTGCAAAACCTACATCAAGACCGTGGATATGACAAAGAGTGGACGCTCCGAGCCGATCGTCGATGAAATGGCTTCGATCCCGCTCGACATGTGGGCGCAGAATCAGGGATACACCAAGCTGCAAGTCAATCTGCTGCAGCTTTGACTTATTTCCCGGAAACCTCGCACTGGGCGGCATTTACAGCCTTATGCGATGTCACTACTTGCGCTGAGTGGATTCCAGGTACTTGATTACGTTTTCGAGCCGCACATTGCCCAAGTCTTGATCGAACTCGATCTCATGGAAAATCGGTCCCCAAATCGGCATCTCCTTCGAACCGTGCGCGGGTAAAAGATCGTCGTTGCCAAACATGATAATGGTTCGCACATGGATCGCGGGAAAAGCGTTGCCATTACGCTGTGAAAGGGTTGTCAGGTCAGGAACTTCTTGTTTCAGCGCCTTGGATACCGGTCCGTTGCCGCGACCATCGCGTCCGTGGCAAGCGGCGCAATAGGTTCGAAAGATGCCCGCTCCATCCAGCGGACGAGTTGTTGGTTGGTCCGGCGTTCTTGCAGACACGCAGGGTGATGTGCCGAAGCGTCAACCCGGTGCAAAGCACCGAAAACACCGATGGCAGTACCAATGCTCATTGGAGGTCACGATGCTGTAGCACCGAAAAGCCGTTGAGATGTAGCGGATGAAAGAGTCGTACGGTGAAGGCCTAGCAAGCCACACCGGCTCCGAGTCATGCGGGCACGGTCGCAAGGCCGGATACGAAGCGTTGACAGGAGGAACTACGGGCCAGGTTATTGAGCCGCGAAATACCCCTAACTTCAGGACGCTGACGCCCTGACACAACGCGGAAGGCAACATCCGGCCAAGCGCCATCGCTAGCTTGGCGGGAGTCCTGCGCGGTCTGTGACCCTGGCACGTAGGGACACATCTTGCACGGAAGTTGAGAGATCCCGGGTTCTCCCGAGAGCAGCCAGTGCGCTTGGGACGTATCGGGAAGTCCAAGGACAGAAGCCGATGACGAACGAACACGGGAAGTCGGACAGACCCATAGTACCGAGGAAGTCTCCGAACAAGGCCAGAACACCGGCGGCGGAGGAGATGGAGGGAAGGAGTCTGGCCAAGGGGAACCCGAGCCAGCAAAACGCGTCCCGGACTCAGAGCCGGATCGACGCGCCCAGTGCGCTGGAACGGGTACGACAAACGGCAACCGAGAACAAGGATGCAAAGTTCACCGCTCTGCTGCATCACATCTACCGCATCGACACTCTGCGGTTTGCTTACTTCCAGTTGAAGAGGCACGCTGCGGCGGGTGTAGACGGTGTGACGTGGCAGCACTACGGCGAGGACCTTGAGCAAAATCTCCAGGACCTCTCCCATAGGCTGAAGCGCGGAGCGTACCGGGCGAAGCCGGTGCGTAGGGTGTACATTCCCAAGGCGGATGGGCGGCAACGACCGCTCGGCGTCACGGCGCTCGAAGACAAGCTTGTTCAACGAGCGACGGTGGAAGTACTCAACGCGATTTATGAACCCGACTTTCTCGGCTGTTCTTATGGGTTCCGGCCAGGACGCAACCAGCACAAAGCGCTGGACGCCCTGTTCTGTGGACTCCATCAGCGACGTGTGAACTGGGTGCTGGACCTGGACGTGCGCAGCTTTTTTGATCGGCTGTCGCACGAGTGGCTGGTCCGGTTTCTCCAGCATCGGATAGCGGACCGGCGCGTCGTGCGGCTCATCCAGAAATGGCTGAACGCCGGCGTGCTGGAAAAGGGAACGCGAACGTTTGTGGAAGCAGGTTCGCCGCAGGGCGGAAGTGCATCGCCGTTGCTGGCGAATATCTACCTTCACTACGTCTTTGATCTTTGGGTCCAAGCATGGCGTAAGAAGCGTGCGCACGGCGATGTGATCGTGGTGCGTTATGCCGACGACCTCGTGGTTGGATTCGAGCGCAAAGACGAGGCCGAACAGTTCTGGAAGGAACTCGCCGAACGTATGGCGAAGTTTCAACTGGAACTGAACCCGGAAAAGACGCGCCTGTTCGAGTTCGGACGCCACGCGGCGGCGAACCGAAAGCGCGCTGGTTTGGGTAAGCCGGAGACCTTCGATTTTCTCGGCTTCAAGCATATTTGCGGGAAGACGAAAAGGGGACGGTTTCTGGTGCTTCGGCAGACGATTCGCAAACGCATGCAGGCTAAGCTGCAGCAGGTGAAGATCGAGTTGCGGCGACGTATGCATGATCCGATTCCTGAAGTTGGCGAATGGTTGAAGTCCGTGGTGGGCGGGCACATCCGATACTTCGGAGTACCGGGGAATCGATATGCGCTGGCTCACTTTCGTTTCACCGTGAGCAACCTCTGGTACCACGTCTTGCGACGTCGGAGTCAGACAGGTCGCGTGCTGTGGGAACGAATGCAACGGCTCATCCGCCGCTGGCTGCCTCCGGCCCATATCTGCCATCCTTATCCTTCGCGCCGTCTGCGCGTCACCACCTGAGGCAAGAGCCGTATGCGGGAAACCCGCTCGTACGGATCCGCGCGGGGGGTACGGAGCAATCCGTATCCCTACCGCGACAATCAGTAGCGCCAGCGTTAGAAACGGTATCAACGCTCGCGATGCGATGGCCTCTGGCGGCTGGGTGGTGGAACGGAATCGCTGAATCGTTTGCCCCCTTGTCTTTACGGCCGGATCGAGAACCACATTCCATGAGGCTTCTCGTGGGATGTTCAACGTGGTCGGGTCGCAGCCAAGTGCACTCGCCCCATTGTTTTTATCTTTTGCTTCTGACGCCACGCTCTGCCGGATCTCCTAGAATCACCCAACGGGGAGCGCCACCCACGATCGCGCCAATCAGGAGGGCGCCGATGAGAGTGTAACTTCCTTCGATCCAGATCAGCGCAGTCGCCGCGTGCGACCCGACCAGTCCCATCAGAAGAGCTGCCATCGCCAACCAGAGCGCGGCCGACAATTCGATGCCGTGGGTCAAGGTACGCGACCCGAGCCAGCGCAGCAATCCCGCAACGCCGTAAGCAAACAGCACGCAAATGCCAATGCTCAGCAGATGCGGAGCCATCATTCTTGCCAATGCTCGTGCCTGAGGGTCGCTCAACCCGAGCGCCAACGCCCATCGCGGACGGAACAAATACTGGGAGTGCCAGAACACGCCCAGCACCCAGGCAGCCGCGCCGGCGAGTAATACTGGCAGATGCACGACTCTTCTTGTTCGCCACGCCACGTGGTCGACGGGAGTCGCGGATTTAGCGTGAATCGCATCTTGGAAGCACTCTTGTCCGCATTCGGCGCGCTCGGGCCAGCGCGTGCAATCGGTCATTTGCAACTTGGTGGGACCGGAAAGGCTAGTCCACGCCGCGCGACACGCGTTGAATCGCACCGACGCGGGCGCATGGGTTTCAGGACAGTTCACAGTCCTGCCTTCGCGATAAGTGTGATAGGTCTGTTCACCCCAAAGCGCTGGCAGCAACAGGATGAGGCAGGCTCCAGCCAGGAAGAGCAACAACAGGAATAGCAGCAACATAACGTGCCTCCTCTCCTCGCGCGAGAAATCGCGCCGGGCCGAAGGTTCTACACGGAGATCGATGCCAGACAAGGGTAGCGATCTCGACTTAAGCGTATTCGCGCCGCGAACTGAGTGCAGTGAGCAGCATCACCTTAGCTGGTGACGGCCCGTGAGCCGCAGACCACGGATTCAGCCGGCGGAAACTAACATTTTGCGAATCCAATCGTCGGGCATCTTCCGGGGCGCGGCTGGAGTGGGGGCATCTATGTCCTTATATATATGCGGGATGTCATGAGCGCTGGCATTCTTAGATTTGGGATACATGTTCAAGCGGGAGCACCAGACGACGGCACACTGGCAGAAGAGCCTGGTGCAAATGCGTGACGATCTTTTTTTACATCCGTTTTTTCACCCGTAACCTTTTCCTCGCTCGCCAGTTTATATAGTTAGAGGAACGATGGGGATCAGAGTACCGGCATCGAGTGGGCGCTGGGCACAGGCGGACGAACGTCTGCTGGTGGAAGCTGCGCAACAAGATCCGGCGCGCTTTGGTGATGTCTATGAACTTCACTTCGAGCTGGTATATGCATTCGTTTCGCGCCGAGTCAGAAGTCGCGATGTGGCCGAAGATCTGACGTCGGAGGTATTTCACAAGGCGCTGGCCAACTTGCATCGCTTCGAATGGCGGGGAGTCCCGTTCGGGGCGTGGCTGCTCAAAATTGCCGCAAACGCGATCACGGATCGGGCGAAACGCGCCGAACGAGAGTTGCGCCTTGAAGATCCACCGGAAGCCTTCGCAAAACCGCGAATGGAGCAAGCGCAGGACTTGGCACACCTGTTCCGACTGGTGAATGAGCTTCCTGAAGACCAGAGGAACGTAGTAGTGATGCGTTTTGCGGAGGAAAAGAGCATACGCGAAGCCGCGCGGCAGCTAGGAAAGAGTGAAGGAGCGGTGAAGCAGTTACAGTTCCGGGGACTGGAAAACTTGAGGATGTGGCTCGAATCTGGAACGGATCAAACACGAACGACACAGAAGAATACGAAAGCGAAGTACGGAAAAGTAAGCGGAACCATTGGTGGAAAGAATGGCTAAGCGAAGTCTGGTTGACGAGCTGGATGCGATCGTGCAAGGGATCAAGGAAAATCCTCGCGCGCCGTTACCAGTGGCAGATGCGGAGGTGTCCGCGCTGGCACGGATCGCTGCCGAGCTGCACAATCTGCCGCGCCCGGACTTCAAAACACGTCTGAAAGACGAATTGAGAAGGAGAAAATCGATGACAACCGTAGCTGAACCCGTAGCCGCTGTCCACACAGTCGCGGCGCCAATACTCACCTTCAACGATGTAGCCAAAGCCATTGAGTTCTACAAGAAGGCTCTTGGTGCCAGAGAAACCATGCGCTTCCAGATTCAGGAGGGTATCCCTCACGCCGAGATCATGATCGGGAACTCAACCATTGTGCTGGCGGACGAGTGGCCCGAGGGCGGACGTTTCAGTGCGGAAACGCTGGGACAGTCTCCCATCAGCATCTCTCTCGAGGTCGAAGACGTGGATGCCTTCGCCGAGCGCGCGGTGGCCGAGGGCCTTAAGATGACCAAGCCGCCGCGAGACGAGTTCTATGGCCGCCGCGACAGCTCATTCGTCGATCCCTTCGGCTACACATGGAGGGTCTATACAGTCAAGGAGGAGATGTCGGTTGAAGAGATGCATCGTCGATTTGAGGGCGTGCAGCGGCAAGGAACGACAAAGAAACCCGCGGTCGACCCGGTTCCCAAGGGGTATCGCACTGTGACTCCATATCTGGTGGCGCAAGACGGACCAGCGCTGCTCGAGTTTACGAAGCAGGCGTTCGGTGCCGAAGAGACATTCCGCACGGTGGGACCGGCGGGCGGAATGCACGCCGAGGCTCGCATTGGAGATTCCATGTTGATGCTGGGCGGCGGAATCCCGGGGCGTGAATTCCACGCGACGCCAAATTCGCACGCGCTGCACATTTACGTCGAAGATGCCGACACGGTTTACCAGAAAGCGCTCGCTGCAGGAGCATCGGCGATTGATGAGCCACGGGACCAGGAGTACGGTGAGCGGTCTGCCAGCGTGAAGGACCCGGCTGGTAATTACTGGTACATTGCCACGCACAAGGGTGAGAGTTACGTCCCCGAGGGTCTGAATAACGTCAATGTGTACATGCATCCGCTGCGCGCCGAGCCGGTCATCAGCTTTCTTAAGCGAGCGTTCGGCGCACGGGAGATGGCGAAGTACGCATCACCTGACGGCGTCGTGCACCATGCCGAGATTCGTGTCGGGAGCTCGGTGGTGGAGATGGGTGAAGCGCACGGCAAGTATCCGCCGATGCCGACGATGTTCTACCTTTACGTGCCCGACTGTGACGCTGTTTACCGGAGCGCCGTGGCGGCGGGAGGCACTTCGATCTCCGAACCGGCCGACCAGCCTTATGGTGACCGCAGCGGCGGCGTGAAGGATGCATTCGGCAACCAGTGGTACATCGCGACTCACATCAGGGACGTGAGTTCCTAAGAAATAGTTTGTATCTGGAGAATTCGTCGACCTTCACACTTTGGCGGTTACTTGCATTGGAGTGCGGCTTTGGCGGCGGGCAACGAAACACCAGCGTGTGGCCGGCGCGGGGAAATAATAGCGGTTGTTCTCTCAGGTCAGGGAGCGCATATCCTGAACCGTCGGCCGCCGTGTACTCGGGGTCGCCGTCGAGATCAACCGTTTCCCCAACTTTCCCGTCCAGCCGCCGAATCGCGCTGGCTTTGTTCCTATGGCCATTGAACGTGAATACGCGCGACGTGGCTCATCCTCTGCATTGGATTTTGTGACCGCGTTTTGCAAGGACGCGGCATCATCCACCCCTGATATTACCCACAGTCTCGTATAGAAATACTGATAACAAGCCACTTATTGGCTTCGTTTCGCAAAAATAGCTTCCGGCTAACTCCTCACAGGCGACAGGTTGACATTATCGTGCCGTCGTCAACATTAATTATCCCGGGCGCAATCACTCGATGACGATCAGCGCTCGCTTGTTAGGGAGACTGAGAAAGGATTCACGGCACCTTCGTTGGCCACTAGAAACAACGAGGCGACCCCAGTTTACCGTGGAGTTTTATCAACCAGCACAGAGTTCGCCAAAGTCAGTCGGTCCGCATCGCGGCTCGCCTTTCGCCGCGAAGCGACGAGGAGAAATGATGAGTAGACTGGTTGCCCTTCCCAACTAGGCTGGCTCTTCAACTTCGCCATTCCGAGTCTCCCCTTCACCTTCGTCCGCATCGGACTGCGGCACTTCATCCAGCAGTTCCAAGTTCTTTAGCACCGCACGCTGGCTGGCTGTGCTGTAACGCTGCAGTTTGGACATGGTCCCTTGCGGACCGTAGTGCCACTGTGCCTCTGGCAAGGACTTGTAGCAGGAGACCTCGACAATCAGTGCCTGAGTTTGCCGCCAATGTTCGATCACGAGGCCATCCACCAACAAGTGGGTCCGAATGTCACCATCGTCATATTTGTCATGCAGATTTTCCCACAACTGATGGAGTTCAGGATTGATTGGCTGCCCATTATCGGAAAACAAGAGTTTCTTGCTCAGGAGTCCGTGTTTCACCGCATTGCGGCGACTATGTTTCTTGGTTTCTTGCCCCTAGCGGTTTTCGGTCCCGTCGACTCTTGTGCGTTCTGGCGGTTCGCACGGAGCCGTGCTTCTGAGATGCTCGTCTGGGGCGGCTTGGTCTGCGAAACGTCGACCTCGCCTTGAGTGTTGGTGGTAGCGGTGGTGGTTGTGGTGCCAGTAGTGTGCTGGAAGCAGCCGTCACCGTTAGGGTTCAGATCATTGATATTCGTAGTCATTTCTTGCTCGTTGTAAGCGGTTTGGATTTGCCGCGGTTTGCGTCCACGGTTACAGGGACGTTCCGGACCTGTCGCTTCTATTCAAGGGTTCTGTTAGTCACCGACTTGCTTTAATTGTCGATTTTGTTCCCCGCGCGCCGCCGCCCCGGCTTTGTCCAGCCGGTCCCGCCGCGCGCCCCGGGTTGGTCCCTGCTGAATAGACTGGCGCTGCAGGCAAGAACTCTCGGTCATTGTCAGACGTGCTTTTTGGACCGTGTAGAGGCGCCTTTCACCTGTTGGCCGCTGGCGCCAGACTATCCGCTCCGCACCGGACGCGCAGTACCTCCGAGTCACAGGTCTCTCTGGAGAGATGCGGGCCGGAGAGCCAGACCGTGAACCCGGCGCAGCGAGGTTACTGCGCGCGCCACACCGGTCCGGGGTGGAAGGTCCTTCGAGCCCGCTGTGGGGGTCAGCGCGCCGGTTTCGTGGGTTAGGAACGGCGCCCAGTGGCGATCCGCGGTCCGACGCCGTCGAGGCCCAAACCGGGACCTGTTTGGAAGGCGCGCTTTCCGCCTCGGTTAAACGGAAATTCTCGAAAAACTCAGTATTAACCCTTATCCAAACGCAGCCGGACTGGTAACCCCTGACGCTGCGGGTGGGTGTAAGCAAATTACGGAGGTAAACCTATGTCAAGTAAGCTCAAAACCAAGTTCTTCTCGGCGATCGGCGAGACGAAGATGACAATCCAGAAATTCCTTAGCCAACCTGCACACGTGGACGCGAGAGCAAGTACGGCGTCACCGTCGGCGACAACAATGGGAAAGTTCTGGTGCTTTTCACGCGTGCTTCCAGCTTTTGGAACGCATTTCAAATCGCCAAGTCTGCCTACAAATCCGCTCGTTATCCTCGGGTCGGTGTCAGTCACTTCGTAGTGCATGGTAACTGCCAGAGCCGCACCTGCAACTGTGGCGGAGAATGGCGTACGAAGACCTACCTCGTAGACTGGTCCACTTCTCGCTAGTCCTCCCCCTCGCGGGAAAGGGCGACAAAGTTCTGCCGCCCTTCCCCGCCCCCCTCCCCGCCGGATTTTCCAAGTTCTTATCTGAACGATCCGCCCCCTTCTCTTTGACCGTCGCTTCAGCTCCGTGGCTCCCAAGGCTCCCTTGTGAAGTTCGGTGAAGGCTTTCGCCTGGACGAAATTGCTGATGCAGATGCCGGATCACTCGCAACGTGCAGAATGCGCGTTCTGTCGAACCCATTGTGATTGCGGCTTGATTGACCAGACCGACGACCCAGCGCTCCGCGTCCGTTTTCCATCCTCTTTCCGGAAACTAGCAATTGCAGGATGCCAAATGAGGACTTCACCATCAGCGCGTCTGGGCGACAACGGCGACGTCAAACTTTGAATAGTACTTCTTAACGTCATCGCTCCCGTACTTGCCACGGAATCTCTCGACCACAGACTTCACTTGGTTGGCGTCAGTGACCGCGACGGCCTCAAGCTCACTCTGTGCACCTCGCACATCAATCCGAACTGACCGACTCTTGAGCACGTTCTTGTACCACTGCGTATCGGACCCCTTCACGGGCAACAGGTATAGTTTTCCGTCTTCCCACACAAACCAGACAGGGATCGAGATGGTGCGCCCTGACTTTCTGCCGGTTATGGAAAGCGTGATCTCGCGATCTCGGGAAAGGCGGCCTTCTAGAGTGTCGTTGCTTTTGACCATCTTTAATCCCTTACCCAACTCTTAGCGTGAAGCTCATTGCGTTTTAGGCCTTCGACAATACCTCTTTTGCGATCATGATGGCGCTCATTGCATTGGGCCAGCCAGAATAAAAAGCCAGATGCGTGATGAGTTCAATCAATTCTTCTTGCTTCACTCCGTTCTGCACCGCGTAGCTCAGGTGAAACCGCAACTGATCGGGACGATTCATGGCGATCAACGCAGCCACGGTCGCCAGGCTGCGGTCGCGCTTGGAAAGTTCCGGACGCTCCCATACTTCGCCAGAAAGCACACGATCGGTTAAATCGACCAGCTTAGGAGCGAAGTCACCGATCATCTTCTGGGCCGCCGAAGGCTCTTTACTCATTTTCATTACTCCTTCCCTGCGCGATCTTCAGGCAACAAATCGCGACAACAGATCGAGAAATTGGCCCGATGCACGAGTTTCCTTGCGCGTGATGCGACCTCATGCGGAATCTCGTCTTTCGCGATCTGTTGTTGCTCAGCGGCCCACCAATTTCTGCAGTTCTTCGGGGTACCGCTCACCTTGTACCGCGATCTTTGAGGTTGTTGTCTCCAGTTGCCTGAGATCTTCGGGCGTAAGCTCGACGGTAGTGGCTCCAATGTTCTCTTCGAGCCGATGGAGCTTGGTTGTACCCGGGATCGGAACGATCCACGGCTTCTGTGCAAGCAGCCAGGCAAGGGCGATCTGCGCCGGAGTCGCCTTTTTCCGTTGTGCGAATTTGCCAATCAAATCAACCATCGCCTGATTCGCTTTCCGGTTCTCCGCCTTGAAGCGTGGAACGATATTGCGAAAGTCAGTCTTGTCGAACTGTGTGTCTTCGCTGATACTGCCGGTGAGAAAACCCTTTCCCAACGGGCTAAATGGAACGAACCCGATCCCGAGTTCTTCGAGCGTCGGAATCACTTCCGCTTCGGGCTCTCTCCACCAAAGCGAGTATTCGCTCTGGAGTGCGGCAACCGGCTGAACGGCGTGTGCGCGGCGGATGGTCTGCACGCCGGCTTCTGAGAGGCCGAAATGCTTCACCTTCCCCTGCTGGATGAGTTCTTTTACAGCTCCGGCGACATCTTCGATCGGCACGTTGGGATCTACGCGGTGCTGGTAAAACAAGTCGATGACATCGCTCTTGAGGCGCCTGAGCGAAGCGTCCGCGACCTCCTTGATGTGTTCTGGCCGACTGTCCAGGGTGCTCCAGCGCGGCGCACCGTTGGGATTGGGCTTGAACCCGAACTTTGTGGCAATCACCACTTTGCTGCGGTAGGGAGCCAGCGCCTCACCCACGAGTTCTTCGTTGATGAATGGACCATAAACCTCGGCGGTGTCGAAGAACGTTATGCCGCGCTCCACCGCGGCATGGAGAAGGGTGGTCATTTCCTTTTTGTCTTTCGGCGGGCCGTACGAAAAGCTCATTCCCATGCAGCCAAGACCGATCGCCGATACTTCTAAGTTGCCTTTTCCAAGTTTGCGTTTTTGCATTGTCTCTCCTAAGAAATCACGTTTGTTGCGGTTGAGCTCAGCATTACGATGCTGCGCATGCCCGTTGCTGTTCGCGCCATCGAGCCGGTGGAACGCCTTCCCAGCCGCGAAACGCACGAACGAAAGAGTTTCCGTCCTCGTAGCCGAGTAGGTAGGCGGCTTCAGTCAATTCGAGGAAGGAGTTATTGAGATAGTGGCGGGCAAGATGATGACGAGCTTCGTCTAAAACACGCTGGAAGCTCGACCCTTCTTCCTGCAAGCGCCGTTGCAGAGTGCGGGAGCCGATATGGAGCGCGTCGGCGATATTGTCGATTGTGGGACGCCGGCCGGTGAGCTTCTGTTGTATCGCGACGCGCACTCGCTCGACGAAATTCTCTTCACTGTTTTCTTGCCTGAGCTCTTCTTCAAACTGCGGCGCAAGCATCGCCAGTAGCTCGGCATTACGGGTCACGAACCGTCTCTGGGCGTCCGCGGCGCGAAACACGATCGTATTGCGGGCGCCTCCGCAGAGTACCGGACAGCCAAAATGGCGCTCAATGGTCTTCACTTGCGGCCGGGGCTGCGCGAACTCCACGCGAAGGGGCGTAAGCCGCGTACCCGTGCCATGTCGAGCGGTCGAGAGCACCCATGCGAAACAGCATTCCATGAGAACCGGGGGCTCGACCTCTTCAGCGAGAAGCCAGCGGAACTGGATACCCCACTCTTTGTCATCTTTTTCCTGCAGGATCTCTTCCGGACAGGTGAGCTGCTTATAGCGAGCCATCTGGTCGACCGCTGCCCCAAAGGTTTCTGTCGATAGGGCGGCGAGACCAATCGGGTGGAACCGTTCGGTTTTACTCTCTGTACCGAGCAGGAGCCCGATAGCGGGGTCGGTGCTGATCTCGCCCACGGCGCGCCAGATGGCAAAAAGCTCCTCAGTCTTCAGGAGCACGCGAGGCTGATTCATATATGCCTGCGGAAGTCCCGCCCTGCGCAGAACAGCGGAGGCGCGAACTCCCAGTTCTTCCAACTTCGAAAAATTGCTGCCCGAAAATCGAAAATGCTTATTCATCGGTGGTACTCAGATTTCAGAAGCCGTGTCGATGTGCCTTACTTTAGACGCCCTCCGAGTATTTTGCTATGCAAAATGCGCCATTGTGTATGCAGAAGACGCCAAAGCCGATTGGTCGCGAACGCGAACGCGCTGGTTCGTGGTACTGGCACCGGAGCTGCATTTTGCAACGCCGGTAGCTTAAAAGCATCAAAATCACGATGGGGTCGCGCTCCGATCGCACCGTTCGGCAGTCCGGTCGAGCTGGAAGTCATTTTCGAGGGCGCCCAAGCGATGGAATGTCCGACGCGGACGAAGACGCTTCTCAGATTCGTAAAACCACCGAGTGAACCGAGAGGGGTGAACTCCCTCAACGAAAAACGAATAAAGGAGGAGACAATGCTTAAAGCACACGGCTGTATTCGCAGTAGCTGTAATTCTGGGCATGGCTATTCTGGGCCTTGATACTCCCACTAAACCTGCCTCCATGGCCGGGTCCTGGCAAGTGGACACTCGTCACTCCGACGTGAAACTTATCACTGACGCGACGACAGATTATGGGAAAACGAAAATCAACGTAACCCTTGGCTACGCGAGGATCAACGGAGTTTTCAAAATCGATGACTCTGATCCCGTCAAATCTAGCATTGATTTCAGGTTCTATCCGGCTATGTCGATGGCGCCGGCCATTAGCGAAGACGGCAAATTCCTGAGCCATTGGCTGGAGGACTTGTCCAACCACACGCTCGTGTGTTTCCACTCCAAGCGGGTCGAGCGGACCCCTGACGGCAGACTGCAAGCCACGGGCGATCTGACAATAACCCGCGTGGACCGCAACATCGAGGCGGACCCGACAGAAGCCTATGCCGGCCCCGTCTATGGGGCTCCGATGATTCATCGCGTTTCGCGCGAGGCGACTTTTGTTTTCGACGTTCCGGCCGCCGAAAGCGGGCAGAAAGACAGTCTTATCAGGGTGTCGGGATCCACGAGCATGCACCGCGAGAGTTTTCCTCAGATGCTGAAGACGGTAGTCAATACCTACTGGCCGCCTCTGGTTCAAGACGAGACCTGTCAAGTGCCTGACGCGAGTGAAGCCTATAGCGGTGCCCAATGCACGGGAACGTTCATGACGACCGCCGGGCTTCCCCCGGAACCTTATGCAGCGGGCGGCGAGGACGTCGGTGTCTCACAGAATTTTAATGCCATCGTCGGGAACCACCTGACCATTCTCATTCAGACGCGCCTGATGGCGAAAGCCCCAGGAGAACAAGCGACCGCTCGAAACTAGACTAACCAATTTGCTCAGCATTTGCTGGAAGTCCTTCTTGCATTCCGAAAAGGATTGCTTTGTCTGAACATGCCGGCGAAGCAGATTACAACGCATTTCTGAAACATTTATAAGGAGGATTTGTGGCAACGCTTAGAGTAGCGGCAAAACCACAGGTGGCACGAATGATGGTCGCTCAGATTTCAAAACCGGGAGCGGATTTCGAGATCGTCGAGCGCGACATCCCTGAGCCCGACGCGGGACATGTGCGCATCAAGGTGCAGGCCTGTGGCGTCTGCCATAGTGACGTTCTCACGAAAGAGGGTTTGTGGCACGGAATTCAGTATCCCCGCGTTCCCGGACACGAAGTTGCGGGCGTCATCGACGCGGTAGGCGACGGCGTTTCCGCGTGGAAAAAGGGACAACGCGTCGGTGTCGGCTGGCACGGCGGCCAGGACAACACCTGCCGCGAATGCCGCCGCGGAGATTTTCGCAATTGCCGGAACCTGAAAGTTTGCGGAATCAGCTATGACGGCGGATACCAGCAATACATGGTGGCGCCCGTGGAGGCGCTGGTGACAATCCCAGACAGTCTCAAAGACGTCGACGCCGCGCCGCTCCTCTGCGCCGGAATTACCACGTACAACGCGCTGCGGCACAGCGGCGCGATGCCCGGCGACATTGTTGCGGTGCAGGGCATCGGTGGTCTGGGTCATCTCGGAATTCAGTTCGCGAACAAGTTTGGTTATAACGTCGTGGCCATCGGGCGTGGCTCCGAAACCGCTTCACTCGCGAAAAAACTGGGGGCGAACGTCTTCATTGACAGCCAATCGACCAACGCAGCCGAGGCCTTGCAAAAGCTCGGTGGCGCACGAGTCATTCTGGCGACAGCTCCGAGCTCGAAAGCGATGTCGCAGTTGATCGACGGACTGGCGCCTAACGGCGAGCTCATGGGGATCGGTGCGACCCCCGATCCGATCGAGATCACGCCACTACAGCTCATCAATGGAAGTAAAACCATCCAGGGTTGGTCTTCAGGAACGCCTACGGATTCCGAGGACACTCTGAATTTCGCCGAGTTAACCGGCGTGCGCCCCATGGTTGAAACCTATCCACTCGAAAAAGCGGCCGAGGCTTATGCGCGCATGATGAGCGGCAAAGCAGAGTTCCGTGTTGTTCTGACTATGTGAAATCGCCCGGCTGTTCATCATTTCGAAAGAAGGTCAAATGTCAAAGGAGCTGAGAAAGGATCAAGACGCCATGTCGCACGTTCTTTATCGCACGGTGAAAGTTGATGGACTCTCAATTTTTTATCGGGAAGCCGGACCAAAAGACGCGCCTGCGCTTCTCTTGCTCCACGGACTGCCCTCCTCATCGCGGATGTTCGAGCCGCTCTTCGTAGGGCTTTCTGATCGATATCACTTGATTGCCCCCGACTACCCTGGCTTTGGACATAGTGACTGGCCCGACCCGAAGAAATTCGCCTATACGTTCGATCACTACGCGGAGATCATCAATCATTTCACCGAAGCGCTCGGGCTCGTGCGCTACACGCTTTACATGCAGGATTACGGTGGTCCGGTCGGTTTTCGCATGGCCTTGGCTCATCCAGATCGAATCGAGGCTCTCATTGTCCAAGACGCAGTGGCGCACAACACAGGCCTGGGCACGAATTGGAAAACACGGCGAGCTTTCTGGGCCGATCGCGCTGCAAACGAAAGCGCGCTGCGTTTAAACCTCTTATCACTTGAGACGACGCGGAGCCGCCACGCCGGTAACGACCCAGACCTGGCACGCCACGACCCTGATCTCTGGACGGATGAGTTCTACTTTCTCAACCAACCCGGCCAAGCCCAGATTCAAAGCGACCTCTTCTACGACTATCGAACCAATGTGGATGCCTACCCGAAGTGGCAAGCCTGGATGCGCGAGAAGCAGCCGCGTTTGCTGGTGATCTGGGGCAAGTACGAATCCTCGTTTGATCCCTCAGAGCCGGAGGCGTATCGCCAGGATGTGCCAACTGCTCAGGTTCACATTGTGGATGGCGGTCATTTCGCACTGGACACCGCTGCCGATGAGATCGCCGCATTGGTCCGAGAATTTGTCGGCGCTTCACCAGGAGAGTTGCTGAAACGGCGCGCGAGCTGATGCCGCTATTTGGTAGAGAGGATAGAGACGATTGAGACTTCAGCCGACGCCGCGCATCCAACGGTTGAGGATTCCCTATGCGAGCTGACATTATCCCAGGAGCTGTGTTCCCTGACTATGAGCTTTCTGATCACACCGCGAAACGCCGCAAGCTCTCCGAACTACAGGGACCACATCCCATGGTTCTCGTCCTTAGCCGCGGCGGTTTCTGCCCCAAGGACCGCCGGCAGGCGGAAGGGCTGGTGCAACTCCATCGTGAGCTGGAGGTTGCTTATTGCCGGCTGGTCACGATCAGCACAGACAATATTACCGACACCAACGAATATCGCACGGGAGTCGGGGCGCACTGGCCTTTTCTCTCCGACTCGGGGCGTGTCGTCCAAAAAGATCTCGACATCGCCGAATACACCGATCCTGTGCATAATCCCATGATCCCGCACGTGGTTGTGGTCGAGCCCGGCCTGGTCATTTATAAGATCTACGACGGCTACTGGTTCTTCGGCCGGCCCACTCTGGAAGATCTCCGCCAAGACCTGCGCGCAGTTCTCAAGAAATGCCGGCCCGACTGGGACATCACGAAACCTGAGCTCAAGGCAGCGTGGCAGGAGGGCCGCAAGGAACTTTTCTATCCATACGGCAAGACCTACGCGCAAACTCTGGGTGAACAGGATTAGGGAAACACCCGTCTGTCCGTGCATTCGGAAATGACGTTTGCAGCCGAGAAAACAGCAATCGCCACCGGAGCGGTGCGGTCTTGGTTGAAGCTGATTTTTTTTCGCGCCAAGCGCCGGCTGTCCCATTCCCCCTTAGCTCACTGGTAACACTTGAGCTGGTCAACCGTGACTCGGATCTTTTTCTGGAGAGGGATCGCGCCGCGATAGAAGAGTTCAGAGTTCTCGTCGGCCTGCTGAAGCTGGTGGAAGCCGAGGTATTCGACGGTCAGGTCATAACCCGTGTCGATGAAAGCGCCGCCAATGGTCACCGTGCGATCGACAAAGGGCACGATTTCTCCTGCCTTCAAACCGTTGGCCGCCCATCTTTCGAGCGTCTCTTGAACCTTTTCCTGTGAGAGTCCAATCTTGACGAGCTGTTTGATGCCTTCGAGAGTGGGCAAAATGCTGCCTTTGGCGGATTCTTCAATGGGATGTTCATTAATGTAGCCGCGCAGGTCGCGAAGTCCGGCAAATTGTTCGGAACCTTCCTTCGCCCCTTCGAGAATTTCATGAGCCTGCTCGGCATCTGCATGCGCCTGTCGATAAGCGGCGACCTCGGCTTCGAGCGACGACTGGCGGGCGAGGTTGGTTTCGGCGCTTAAAGCGTCCTGTGTGCGCTCCATGCCTTTCTCCGCCCAATCGGCTTCCTCTTGAGCGCTATCGGCGTAGTGGCCAAGGACAAACTTGGCAGTCAGATCGAAGGCTTGGTATCCGATATCGAGACCACTCTTCTTCATTTCGTTGGCCCAGTCGGCGCGATCGTCGCTTTCACGCATGTGAGTTTCAAGCAACCGTGCGAGAGACTCCTTGGCAATATCGAGTTGCGCGCGGAGCTGCGCCACCGTCGGCCGGTTGCCTGCCAGGGTTGAGGAATGATTAGCAGCCGCGAGACAAGCGTCAGTGTCGGTGGGATGCATGATGGAAGCTGACGGAGGAAGCACCGGTTCTCCCCGCTGGGCTGCGGATCGAAGAACCGGCGCCGCGATCGGCTGTGAGACTTGACTCAGATTGACGGTGTTGGAGGAGCGCGAGGGAACAGTCTGCGCCAGCGCAACTCTGGAAGTGGGTGTGGGAGCAACGTTGGGCATGGGCGAACTTGTCTGGGCCAATGCCGTGGCGGCGTGATCGCGTGCCGCCGAAAGGTGTATCTCCGTTGAGTCGAAATTCTGCCGGGCGAGCATCGCCGCTTGTTGGTCAGAGTTGGCGGCAGCGATCATCTTGTCGTAGGCGGCTTGCTGCTGAATAGAAGGCTGAATAGCGGCCAGTTGAGACTTGGCGACATCCAATGCGCTCTGATCGGTCTCGACGTGAGTCTGTGCCGTCTGATACTCCTGACTGGCTGTGTTATTCGCCGCAAGCGCCTGCTTGTAGTCCTGATTGGCCTGCTGGAAATTCTGCACGCCAGGATCCTCCGAAGAAGCGGTCAGAGCGGGATTATTATCGGCGGCATGGAGGGCGACATCCTGAGCAAGGTCGCGGTCCGGACCCTGAAGATTTTCAGCGGCCTGAGCGACCTGCACCGCCTGGCTGGGCTGTACAGAATCAAGATAGATGCCAGGCAACCCGGGAATCCCAGCGCCAGTAGTGCCGGTGCCCGGCCCGGAAACAAGGTTGGGATTCGGGGTAGCAGCTTGGCCAGTGGTGTTGGCTGAGGTGGAATCACCGCCAGCAGGACCGCCCACATAAATACCAGGCAGTCCCTTAAGCCCGTAAGCAGTGGGGCTGGCATCACTAATTTTCAGCTTGAGGTCGTCGGGCCCGGGGGAACTCATACCCTTCAGTTGCAAGCTGTCAGGCCCCGGGGAATTCATTCCTTTCAGGGATAGGCCGAAGGGCAGTCCCTCGAGCTTCAACTCGCCGGCAAGGCGAGCAAACATCGCGTCGAAGCGCTGCTGGGCCGCGATGCGTCGCTGCTCATCCTGCTCTTGCTGGCGGCGAAGGATTTCCACGGCCATCAGTTGTTGCTGTCGCTCGGCCTCGGCGTTGTTGGCGAACATTGAGCTGATAAAGCCGGTCGCCGCTCCCTGCATAAAGCTGCTGACTACAGGATTGGTGGTGTGAGAGACGATGAACAGATTGGTGGCGTTTGTCACCAGATCCTGCTGAAAGTTGCCCGTGTTGGAGATCATGGCGCCGCCCGTCGAGATGGACGACGAACTATTCGAGCCGCATAGCTGCGCGGCCGTGACATCGGGACCCGAGATCACCGTGTGCGCGGGAATGACTGTGCCGTTCGGGCAGGTAACCGCCACGCCTGTTCTCCACGGTCCGACAGCCGTCGCCGTCGGTGTGCTTTGCGCGCTCACCAAACCGGCGCCCGCTGCCGAGATCATCGCGGCAATCATCAGTAGGGGCCTTGTGGGACACGTGCACGCGGAGCGACGATCAAAAGCCGAAAGCATGAAGGCAGCTTCTCCGGAGAAAAGAGATACGAATGCACCAGAATTGAGCGTGGGGACGACCGAGTCAAGGTTACGGGGGTGCGGAGTGTGGTCGTCGGCACCTTTTGAATCGTCACCTAACGGGCAGGGGCAGTTACTAACGATAGCGGTTGAGGCAGTTTCCCATTGTAGGCTTCGCCGACAACTTCTTAGGCTTGAACGTATCCGTGCCGAAGAGAAGATTAGGAGAGCAAAGTCAATGGGTCTCAGGAAAAACGTAGCGAAGATCGGGTTTGCCGTTTGTCTGTCATGGTCGCTGCTGGCCGGCGGCGTTGCCATTGCGAAAGAAAAGACGCCGCGCGACGTGTCCGAAGCAATGCAGTGGGCGCAGGAAGCGCTCGTGAAAAGCGGATACCGCGTCAATAAGATCGATTCGCAATACCTTCTTTATGGCGACGATAAGGGCAACTACGGAATCGCGCTGGCGCGAATCGTATCAACCTCGGAAGAGTACTCCGGCGGGTACGTGTACCGCGTATTTTGGAAGGATTATGCCCACGACCAGCGTGAGGCGATGGCGCTTTCGCCGCGCCATGTGGATAAGTTCAAAGCCGCCCTTGATTTTCTGGCGGTGAACGCGCGGAGAGAGGCTTCGGAACAGGATGAGCAGGAGTTCGCGCAGTTTCAGACGCAAGCTCAGATCTGGCGGGAAGCGGGCGTGAAGCCTGCCATGCCAGAGAGCGCCCGGGAACATCAGGTACTGGCTGAGTTTGCCTTCAAGGAGAAGAACGCGGACAAAGCTATCAGTGAATACACGGCAGCTCTTTCTATTTTCCCGACATGGCCCGAGGGCCAGTACAACTTGGCGACGCTGGCGGGAGAGAAAAATCTCTATGCCGTCGCGATACTCCACATGAAGGAATATCTCGAGCTGATGCCCACGTCTTCGGATGCGCAAGCTGCGAGGGACTCCATCATCATCTGGAAAGACCAGTTGCAGACGGCACTGTCCAGTTCATCGCTCAACGCCGAGTCAGAAGTCGGACCGCAGCATGGCAGACTTTTAAAACGGTGAAGGCAAAATAAATAGGTCCGCGGCCAACCCATTCCCTGGCCGTGATTCAATCGGAATATCCCCTCCGGGAAGTGGCCGTTTCTCGCGGCAGGCGTGTCCTTACTTGGCACTGGCCGGGCAAACGGGCTCGATCGTCAGCGTCTGCGGGTTGGGAAAATAATGACTCTGAAAGTAGAAGGCCACGTTCACCAGCGCGATCATCACGGGCACTTCGACCAGCGGCCCGATGACAGCTGCGAATGCGGCTCCAGAGTTGATTCCAAATACTGATACAGCAACCGCGATCGCGAGCTCAAAATTGTTGGAGGCGGCCGTGAACGCCAGGGTTGTGGTCTTCGAATAGTCCGCGCCCAGCTTCTTGCCCATGTAAAACGACACCAGAAACATCAGCACGAAGTAAATCAACAGAGGCACGGCGATACGCACGACATCCAGAGGCAAGCGGACGATGTACCCACCCTTCAGAGAAAACATCACCACAATGGTGAACAGAAGGGCAACCAGCGTCAGCGGGCTCACCCGCGGAACGAAGTTCTGTTTGTACCAATCGTGACCTTTCGCGCGAACCAATGCAGTTCGAGTCAGGAATCCGGCGAGAAACGGAATTCCCAGATAAACGAACACACTCTTCGCAATCTCTCCGATCGACACATTGACGATGGCGCTGCGAAGGCCCAGCTTAGCGGGGAGAACGGTTATGAACACCCACGCGTAAATCGAATAGAAGAACACCTGGAAGAGGGAATTGAAGGCTACCAGGCCGGCCGCATAATCTGTATCGCCTTTCGCCAGCTCGTTCCAAACGATAACCATAGCGATACAGCGTGCCAAACCGATCATGATCAGGCCCGCCATGTATTCCGGATATCCACGCAGGAATACGATCGCAAGAACAAACATCAAAATGGGCCCGACAACCCAGTTCTGCACGAGCGATAACCCGAGCACGCGCTTATTCCGGAAGACCTCATGCAATTCCTCGTATCGCACCTTCGTGAAAGGTGGATACATCATCAAGATCAGTCCCGCCGCGATTGGAACCGAGGTCGTGCCGATGTTGAAACGATTTAGAAACGGAACGACTCCCGGCACAAGCCAGCCCAATACAACTCCACCGAACATGGCAGCGAAGATCCATGCCGTCAAGTAACGATCCAGAAAACTGAGACGGCTGGTTGCTCTCATGGATGATTCCTGCTGGGGCGCGCGACCCGCCGAGATCCTGAACCACCTCGGCTTCCTTCTGAACACCGCATATTTCTATATTTGCAGAAATATAGTGTGTCTGTCAACGCGCGATCCGTGAGTTCCGGTCAGGGTCAGGCCCGAGACCTCCAGATGAACAGATTGTCATCTTCCGGAAAACGGACGGTAATGTTCCGCGCTTATCGTTAGGACTGTAGCCCTCCGACGACGAGGTCATCGCACCACCGGCAAGGGTGAGGTGAAGGATGTTGAGGAAGATCTTTCGCAGCCGCCGCAATGGCGTCTTTGGCCTCGTTTTTTTGTTTTGTCTGTCAGTTGCTTCCGCGCCGTTCCTCATGGCGCAGACGCCGGAAATGGGAGCGTTGAACGGTAAGATTCTCGACGCCTCGGACCACGCGGTTGCAAGCGCTACAGTGACCGCAACAAGCTTGGCTAACAGCCAGATACGAAGCTCCACCACGGGAAGCGATGGTTCTTATAAGTTTGCCGGCCTGCCGGCGGGCAAGTACCAGCTCAAAATTGAGGCCTCCGGTTTCAAGACCTTGCAGATTTCCGCAACCGTCCGTAGCGGCGAGACGGCGATTCTGGATGAGAAACTGGAGACGGGCCAGGCGATCACCGGCCAACCAGCACCGGCGCAACAGGAAAATTTGCCGAACGCGCCCTCCAGCAGTAAGACGGAGCCTTCGCTTTCGGATCTGGGCCTTACTCCCGAGCAAACCCAGGGCAATCCGCGCGAGCAAGCGCTGCTCGATAAACGCTCCCACATGCTGAAGATCCATCAGCGAATGGGCCTGATCACCACCGGCCCCCTGATCGCCACGGTCATTGCCTCGATGGGTGCAGGCGGCAAGAGCACCAGTACCTCCTCGCGCGATTTGCACGCGGCTCTCGGCGGATTGACGGGAGACCTCTACTTCATTACCGCCTACTATGCCATCCGCGCGCCCAGAGTGCCGGGAACCGAAACCCGCGGTCCGATCCGGTTCCATAAGGCGATGGCTTGGATTCATGGCCCCGGAATGATCATGACGCCGATCCTGGGGATCATGGCTTTCGATCAAAAAAGCAAAGGAGAAAAAGTTCATGGCATCGCCTCTGCGCATGGCCCGGTCGCCATCGTGACTGCAGGAGCGTTTGGGGCCGCTCTTCTATCAGTTTCGGTGAAGTTCTAACCACGATTTATGAAGAAATTACTCATTCTCTTGTCGCTCGCTACTCTCTCCACCTTTGCCCGGGCTGACACCCAGTGGGTTCTTCAACAGAGCACACTTACTTATCACGTGTCGCACCCCTTGCATCAGGCTGAGGGCGTTAGCCACGCGGCAAAAGGAAAAGGCATCTGCCATGCCGGCCAATGCGAATTCTTAATCGCCGTGCCCGTGAAATCTTTCGATTCCGGAGACAGCAATCGCGACCTTCACATGCTGCAGGTCACCCGCGGCGCCGAGTTTCCCTTGGTGACCGTGCGTACCCGTTTGCCCGAGTCGGACGCCGCTTCAGCAACGATCAATGCTGATCTGGAAATTAAGTTTGCCGGCCAGACGGCTGAGTACAAGCAGGTTCCTTTCAAACTCGAGAAGCAAGGCGGAGAGACGCGCATCACGGGTACAATTCCGGCCACGCTGTCCGATTTCAAAATCGAACCCCCATCGCTCCTGACGATGCCCATCAAGAACGAAATTCCGGTGCGCGTGGATATGCTCTGGCGTCAGCAATGAGCCGGCCGGCGATATTCCCGCCCGTCTGAGAAGCTATTTCAGTCGGACGAGGGCACATTGGTGCCGTTGGCCGGGGGCTCTAACGATCGAGCAGTTTCCTGCATCCCACTTGGAGGTGTAAAGTCTTGGACGGGCAGGATGTCTCTATGCGTTTGCTGTTAGTAGAAGATGATGTATCTATTCAGCAGTTCTTGAAACGGGCGCTGGTGGAGGCGGGCTATCAGGTCGATGCGGCCTCTACGGCGAAAGCCGCCGAAGCCATGGCCTTGGAAGGTATTCACGACGCTTTCATCATCGATCTTGGCCTTCCGGACCTCGACGGGTTGGATTTGATCGCTCGCTGCCGCGCGCAGGGTAGTTTGGCGCCCGTCCTGATTTTGTCGGCCCGGCGTTCGGTTGACGAGCGGGTTCGCGGTCTGGAGCAAGGCGGTGACGACTATCTCACCAAGCCATTCGCCCTGCCCGAACTGCTGGCAAGGCTCAGAAATCTGCTGCGCAGGTCCGCCGTGCCGCAGAACGAATCAATGCGCTTGCAGGCCGCCGATTTACAGCTTGACCTGGTACGCCGCGAGGCCCGCAGAGGCGATCACATGCTGCAATTGACCCCACAGGAGTTTTCTTTGCTCGAATATCTTTGCCGCAATGAAGGCCGCGTGGTCACCCGCACGATGATTCTTGACCATGTTTGGCGAATGCGAATTGATCCAGCCACCAACGTTGTGGACGTTCATATCTACCGGCTTCGCAGCAAAGTGGACCATGACACCGCGCGGCCCCTCATCCACACGATTCGAGGCGTCGGCTACGTGCTCAAGCATGCCTAAGAATTTACGTACCACCGCCGCTTGGCGGATTTCAATTTGGACAACTCTGGCGTTCGCGCTCGGAACCGCGGTCGCTTTCTCCATCGTCTATTTTCTTGTCGCTCGGGGTATCCGTGAGCGCAGCGATACGTGGCTTAGCGGCGAAGCCGAAGTGCTGGCTCAAGTCTCAGCCGATACGCCCATCGATCATCTCTACAAGCGCATCGTTCGTGAAGTTGCTGAGCTTGCCACCCGGGAACTGCCGGATGAGCGCAATGCCCGCGGAGAGAGACTGAATTCCGTCTTCTTCCTGGCCACCGATCCCAATAACAGTGAGGCACCCTTGTGGGTCGGCCCCAGTTCCAAGGACGCTTTTGTCACGGCCATTCAGCGGACCAAGTTCGTCCCCGGCGTCCCCCAGTCCATAAAAGTTGATGGATGGCGCCAGACGTTTCGAGTCGTGGTCAAGACGCAAAACGGAAGAACGGTTTATCTGGGACTCTCAGATCGCGGCGCGAAGCACCTGTTGCATATATTGGAGCGACGTTTTCTCCTCGTCTGGGGCGGCATGTTCGTGCTCGGTTTTGTGATCTCCTACTGGAGCGCCCGCCGTACTCTACTCCGGGTCGAGCGAATCACTGAAACCGTCGCCCGTATTGGCACCGAAGATTTGGCCGAACGCTTGCCCGAACCCGCGAACTCCGATGAAATCTCCAGACTAGCGAAAACTTTCAATCACATGCTCGACCGGCTGCAGTCTTCCGTGAATCAGCTCCGCACGGTTACTGGCGCCGTCGCCCATGACCTGAAAAGCCCTGTGACCTTGATTCGTGGAACTCTCGAATCCGCCTTGTGCAACGAAGGAAACGAGAAGTGGCGCGATTCGGTCGGAGAAGCGATCGAAGAACTGGATCGCCTCTTGCAACTGCTGAACACCACGCTCGATCTGGCCGAAGCTGAGGCGGGAGCGCTGCATATCGATCGCGGCCCGGTCAATTTCTCTGGCGTCGTGAAGCAACTGGTCGATATCTACCAGCCAGCGATGGCCGAGCGCCATCACGAAGTGACCACCGACATCGACGCGCACGTCGTCGTAGATGCTGACTTGACCATGCTGAATCGCGTGGTAAGCAATCTGCTTGAAAATGAATTAACCCATTTGCCGGCGGGGTGTCATGTAAACATACGGTTGCATTCGCATCAAGGATCGGCGGAACTGGTGATCGAAGACAATGGCCCAGGATTTCCGCCCGAAATCGGGCGCCGCGCTTTTGAACGCTTCGTTAAAGGAAGACATTCTCCCGGACACGGTCTCGGACTGGCCTTTGTTGACGCGGTCGTCCAAGCTCACGGCGGCGTGGCGAACGTCTCCGATCGTCCGGAAGGCGGCGCTGTCATCACTTTGTCCCTGCCCGTTAGCGCGCTGCAAGCGGCATAAATCCGCAAGTTTCTTCGAGCAGCCAACATTCAACATTCTTCATAGCCACTACGGGCTTACTGCGTTGAGGCCACCTCTTTCAGCCTCTTCCCAAGCGATCCTCACTGACCGTCCGGCCTATTTCCCAATTAGGAACTCTGACACTCGAAGTGTCGATTTGAATGAAATTCATTGCGCATCTCTGCTAATATGGCGTGTCCTTCGATCTAAGTTCCTGTATCCGAAGCCGCTTCCAGCCAAGGTTTTGGACGCCGGAATGCTCTATAAAGTCGGCTCTCCCTCAGCCGTCCGCTAGCCCCGCTGCCGGGCAGGAGTGCTGTTTTGAACGACGGTGAAATTGGAACCAACGTCCCGGGGAAAACCGAACCCGGGAAGACCGTGCGACGAAGAAGGACTTGGTATCGCCGTCGTGTGCGCAACCAGAAAGCGCTGCTGGCTCTGCTGTGTGTCGTCATCATCGCCGGCGCCCTCTGGCAGAATGTAGCCCGCCATTTCTCGTCTTTGCCAGCGTTCCATGCCTCCCAGGCTTTACCCGCTTCTTTTTGGGGACGCGCCAACCGCCCATTCGTCATCCAGCCCGCGCGGCCCAAGAAATTTCTTCACCGGATTCCCGGCATCTATCCCTACTCGGTGATCCCTGGCGGTTTCAAAAGTGTCGAGGACCTGCGTTATGCCGCCCTGCGCGATTATGTGATTCGGCGCCACTATGCCCACTTTGACTTCAGCCACGCCCATTTTGAACGCGCCCAGCAGGCCCGCGAGGTTTATCTCTCCTATCGCATTCGCGACAAAATCTTCTGGACCCGCAGACGAGCTCACCTGCTGGCCGGCGAGTTGCTGTTGACCGACGGCAACATTACCGCTCGTGCTCGCTGCGGCAACCAGATATCCGACACCGCCAAGCCCGACGTGTCTGACGAAGAGCCTGACGAAGACGTTCTCGACCAACCCGTAGCGGTCATCGATTCCGCGCCGTCGGCGCCCATTCACCCCATGCTTGCCTCGCCCGATTTGCCCATCGGCCAGCCGACTCCTCCCCAGGTTTTCGCTGGGAATTTCTCCTTCCCGTATGTGCCCGTCGGAGTTCCGATCCCCTCCGGACTTTGCCCCGCCGGCGAAATCAAAGTCGACGGCCGTTGCAAGAAACACCACAAAAAGCCCGTCGTTCCTGAGCCTTCGACTATGGTTTTGCTCGCGTCTGGCCTCGCGATGATCGGATGGCGTTATAGAAAAACTGCCGGCCTCCCGTTGGCCTAGCTGCGGAATCCGCTCCCAATCGCAGGTCGATGATAAGCTCTTTTTCGGAACAGTTGACCACTCACCAAGCAGGGAAGCAGTCACCGGGTATAATTTCGACTCATCAATGAGGATGAGAACGGTTCGCACGCATGATCTGGAACTATTTGATCGAAGGCCCGTGGATAGTTTTCGTCATTTACTGGGCGATTGGCGCTCTCAAGACACAAAGAACGGTCAGCAAAGAATCCTTCGCCTCACGCTATGGCGTCCTTTTTTTAGAGATCCTCGGCTTTGTTCTGATCTTCTTCCATAAAGCAGACATTGGCATTCTCGCCCGGCATATTTTCCCTCGTACTTATGCTCTCGCCGTGGTTGGCGTAATTCTGACCTGGATTGGCATCGCACTCGCGCTGTGGGCGCGCTGGCACCTGGGGCGATACTGGAGCGCCCGTGTCACTCTGAAAGAAGATCACCAACTCATCCGCACCGGCCCCTATGCGCACTTCCGCCACCCGATTTATTCCGGACTCATCCTTGCCGCCATTGGCGGAGCGCTCGCTATCGACCACTGGCGCTGCGCCGTCGGAGTTGCTTTCATCATCCTTGGATATTCGATCAAAGCTAAGAAAGAAGAATCCATGCTGACCCAGCAATTTGGAGAGGCCTTCCGCGAACATTGCCGCCATACCGGCTTCCTGCTTCCAAAATTCTAGAAAGCCTTTGCGCGGCCCAAACTTAAAGCCAGCCCCCACGGAACTTCCGCAACTCCGCCTCCGTATCTACAGCCAGAGACAGCAGGCGCTGACTGCCCTGCAAAAGGAGCGCACCATGGACGGCAACATTATCGGCTTAGTGGCAGTAACCTTGTTCTTCGGAATTCCCTTGGCGGCAATGTACACCTACTACCGCGTGCGCAAGTTGCGTACCGAAGAGCGCCTCGCGGCCATCGCTCGCGGAGCGAACGTGCAGATGGAGCCCGATCTTTCCGAAGCCGCGCACTCGCGCCGTTGGGGAATCCTTCTGGCCGCGATCTCGATTGGCTACATGGCGATGATGGCAGTCATCGCACGATACCAACCAGACGCCGCGCAAGGTCTGGCCGTCGGCCTCGTACCCTTCGCTGCGGGATTGGGTTTCCTGGTCGATTTCGTTCTGATCCGCCGCGACCTGAAGTCGGCCGGCCACAGTCAGTAGCAGTCGCGGTTCTGCAGGCTCCCGAAAAGCTCAGACCTCTCCGCGAACGGGAAGGGCACGGCTACGGCCGTGCCATATTCCTTGAGTATCTTCCCGGAAATGCGCTCTGACACTCGCAGGCTTTCAGCTTGGCGAAAGAATGCATCTCTCTCTTTGTTGGCGCAGCGCCCTAGCGCTGCGGTAAAAAGCCCAAGGGTGCAATTCATTGCACTCGCTCCGTCCACCAGTCGTTTCATCCTTGCCTTTACCCCAACACAACCGGCATCATTGCGAACGGCCTAAAGCCAACCTCTCTCAGGAGTCATTGAATGAAGTGCTCTTCTGCAATCTCTGCCTGCATTGCGGCAATACTCTTTGCCGCGACGCTGTGCCTTGGTCTCGCCACGTCTCCCGCTTTCGCTCAACGGACCGTGTCTGTTTTTAACGGACACAGGATCATCATCCCCGCATCCAGCGTCCCCCAACCCGGCCGCCATCACACGAATTATTTCTTCGTTGACTCCGACGTTCCCGCCGATAGCCCGCCTCCGGGTGTCGAGACTCCCGGATCGGTAGCCTGTGTCTACAAACTGGTTTCCGGACCCTCCGGTTGTCCCGTGGCCAGCAGCACCGCAGTCCCGAACGGTGGTTGGGGCGCGATCGCCATCGTCGATGCTGGCTACTACCCGACGGCCGCAGCCGATCTCGCAGCCTTCTCTACCTACTACGGCTTGCCTGCCGCCAACTTGACCGTGAAGTACGCTGGTGGCAAGCAACCTCCCGTCTACTCCGATTGGCTGGTCGAAGAGGCACTGGACATTGAATGGGCTCATGCCATGGCTCCCAACGCCAAGATCATTCTGGTTGAGTCGGTGCAGAAAAATACCGACCCGACCTGGGGAGCGGTTACCCTGGCCGCGAAACTCGTGGCCAAAGCCGGAGGCGGTGTCGTCAGCATGAGCTGGGGCGACCCCGAGGTGAAGCAGGAGAAAAATTGGGATAAGTATTTCACCACTCCCGGCGTCGTCTACTTCGCCGCCGCCGGTGATTCCGGTTTAGGCGTCAGCATCTATCCCGGAGCGTCTCCGAACGTAGTCGCCGTCGGAGGTACATATTTCAACCGCGACAAGAATGGCGATTTCGTCAACGAGGTCTACTACACCGGCGGCGGTGGCGGCGACATCAGTCCCTATGAGCCGATTCCCAGCTATCAAAGCGGAGTATCCGATGTCGTCGGCACCCATCGCGGGTACCCCGACGTTGCATCCGACTTCTGCTGCGCTGCCATCTACGTCCAGGGTGGCTGGTATTCGGTCGGAGGTACCAGCTGGGCCTCGCCCACTTTTGCCGGAATCGTCAATGCCGCCGGCAACAGGCAGCAATCGAGTTTCGACGAGTTGACGTGGATGTACGGCGAATTGGCCATTCCCAGCGAATACAGCGCCGATTTCAACGACATTACCGAGGGTGACTCACTCTGTACCGTGGGTTTTGATCAGTGCACCGGGATCGGATCAGCCCGCACCTACGCCGGCAAGTAGATTAAGCCGTCTCGTGAATGAACGGTGCCTGCCCAGGTCTAGCGCCCGCGAGACCTGGGTGGGCCAACGCCTCTCGAACGTCCCCTATTACCTCCGCGACTAGTTCTACGACTTCTGGTGAGATTAGCTCTTGCCATTACTGCTAAACTTTGCTTAGAGCCCACCATGGCTTAGAGCCCCAATGCCAAGCTTCTCTTTTTTCGGAGCCCTGCTGGCGATCACAGCCTCGCTGTCAGTGCCTGTGCCGGCGCAAACCGCGCCGCCAGCTAATCCGTCCGAGGCGTCAAATAGAACTACAAGAAAGGCAACAACAAGTGCTGCGGCCGGCCGCGTGCAGCATGTCGTCGTCCGCGGAACCGGCGACGCCCTCGAAGTTGAGATTCAAACTTCCGGAGCGTCCATCTCGCCTGACACTCAGGTCATCACCGGCCCCGACCGTATCGTCGTCGATTTTCCCGGCGCGCTGCCCGCCGCTGAACTGCGCGCCCTCAAAGTAAATCGCGGTGTTCTGAAAGGCGTGCGTTCTGGATTGTTCTTCAACAATCCTCCGATCACCCGCGTCGTGCTCGATCTCGCGAAACCTGAGGCCTATCAGATTTCCACTGCGCCGAACCTGGTCATCGTGAAACTGAGTCCGGCCAAGCTTGCGCCGGCAACTTCGGCTTCCGCCAATCCTGAGTCGACCGCCGCGCGCCTTGCGCAGGCTTCCGAACGTCAGTCCGCACCCGGCGCCAGATTTCAGAATGCCGCGCTCGCGACTGAATCCAATGACGCTCGCCCGAACATAGCAACTGTAAACGTCGCCCCCGGAAATATCGCTCCCAGAAGTATCGGTCCCGGCAGTATCGGTCAGACGAACATTAGTCCCGTAAACCGGGCTCATCGGAATACTGCGATCGCCAGCGTGGTTCCGAACCCCGTAGCGATGCCCCTTCACTCCGCTGCCGAGCCGTCGCCAGCACCTCAGCCTCCTCTGACCGTGACCTTTGTCAACGGAATGCTCAGCATTGCGGCCGATAAAGCCACACTTGCCCAGGTGCTCTTCGAAGTGCATCGCCAGACGAACGCCGATATCGCCATCCCTGCCGGTGCCGAGCAGGAACAAGTAGTGGCCAATCTAGGACCAGCCCCCGCCCGCGACGTCCTCTCATCGCTGCTCAACGGCTCGCCCTATAACTTCATTTTTGTGGGAAATGAAAATAGGCTGGAACAAGTGATCCTGACCCTCCGCGATCCCAACCTGTTCTAGAACCGTCTCATCAAATGTTGGTGGAAGGTACGGCTTCAGCCGAGCCGCTCACTGCGAGATCAGCCGCACCGCGACCGCAGAAGATCCATTGCCAAGAATTGGTGTCGCAGTGGTACTTGTGCCGGCACAACCGACTAGGTTGATGACGGTGGCGTTTACCCTCCCCGCATTTCCTCCGTTAGTAGCCGTCGGCTGACCGTCTGGATTTAAAAATAGCTGCACGAAGCCAATAATCTGGACAGGATTGGTCGGTGCCGTCGCAGTGCTGTTAAATACTGGGACGGTGACAAGAGAATCGCTGACCATCACATTGTTGCCGGACGCACCGGGGACTGGATTGTCGGCACCCGCGACGAATTCGAACGGAGCGGTCGGGGGATTGTTAGAAGTGACGGTATCGCCCCCTCCGGTAGTCGCGTGCGTCAAACAGTTCACCCCTTCCGCCGTTTCCCTGTTTCGACGACGGTAGGAAGAAGTGTCGATGTTCGCAGTACTGTTGCATGCAATGGCAGACTGGACGCAGCTGGCAATGCTCTCCTCATAAGGTGTGGTCAATGCCGGGGTACAACTGGGCAGCGCCTGCGTCGGGGGCGGGAAAGTTGTATTTGGGTCTCCGGGATAGTATGTCCAGGTCGCCGGCGTGGGCAACGGCACCATATTGCAGTTGGTAGTGCAGGCGGGGCTCAATTGAGTGCTAGTCCCTACCGACGACCACCCAAGCAAGTTCTGGTCGGTGATGGAGCCGTCAGGGTTGAAGATGGAGTGAGGCGGATTGTTGGGATCGATGTTCGGCAGTAGCCATGGCTTCACGCACATCGGCGCGACTGGGGGCTGAGGAGTAGTCGACGACCCTGCAATGTAGGTCGGATTGTAGGCTTCCGCCGTTGCCGAAGCACCTACAGTCACCTGTGTGCGGCCCCATATGCGAGCGAAGAATGTCGGCAGCGCGGTTTGCACGCTCACGGTAACTGTTGGATTGGTAGTGGATCCACCAAACGTAATCGCAGTGATATTGGCGCCGGTCAGGTTTGCTCCGCCCACCTGATTCTGCTCCGCGACCTCGGTGGCGACCGTTTGTGCGGGGCCGCCAGCAGCCTCAGCGCTTATTAGCAACGCACCGGTGGAGTCCGAGGTCGCCCCCGAGTTGGCAATCGCCCGGGCCGCCGCGAGCGCCGCGCCATCCGCCGCGAGTTGCGCCTCGCTGCGCGCGGTGTAGATGGTCGCAACGTCAATCGAAAGCGCGGCCATCGCTCCGATCACGAACAGCATGACCACCGCGACCAGGGTAAGGACAACCCCTCGCTCGCTGTCGCGTCGCATATCACGCCGCAAATAGGTTCGCGATCTAGTTCGATGTCGTTGCAAGCTCCCTCACATCTGATTGTGCACGGTTGCGCTCTCGCTCACCTGCGTAGTAGCCGCGTAGGTCGCGCTCGGAAACAACAACTGGATCACACCGTTAAATCGCCAGTGATATGGATACGAAACCTGGACGTTCGTTCCAACCGCGACAGGCGGACCCGGAGCGGATGCCCATCCGCGGTTGATGGTAATCACCAGATTGTCGACAGGATAAGCGCTCGAACAACCGGAGATTGTGTAAGTCCACATCAACCCTGACGGTCCGCTCACAGTGCCCGGAGCCTCGCAGCTTCCCGAATTCGCGTTGGGCAAAACGCCTCCTGCCGCCAGCGAGTTGAAAACTGCGGCCACCACCGGCTGTAAGGAAATCGGATTGGCAATGCTCGATTCAATATCGCTCGTCGGCTGAGCGCCGGCAACGATCGCCCCTTCCTGCGCCGCCTGCTCGATCTTCTGCTTTTGGTTGAATGCGCCGCTAAAGTCGTAAATGCCGACCACAAACACCACCAGCAGGGGCAGTACGATGGCGAACTCCACCAGAGCCGAACCGCGCACGTCCACCACTTGGCGAACAAGCATGTCTACCCCACCGCTGGCATGTTTCGACAAACGGAGACTTTTGCGTGGTTGCGCAGCTATGCGGCCGATCATCTAGTTCTCCATCCGGCTCTGCGCCTGCGCCGTCAAAATGATTTGCCGCATGTTAAGCGAAGTGAACGGTAGATTGAACGCAAATGGATATTGAAAAGTTACCAACGCTCCGCAGATTTGCGAGGGACTAGGGGCGGGCGGAGATCCGCAGCTCTGTATCTGTGTTGGATTGGATGATGGATCCAGCAGCACTTGTTGACAGATTGTGATGTTACTGGAATTCGCGCATCCTGTGGGTGCCGTGCCCGGACTGACAATTTGCCCTGGATCGATACTCGATGCCTGCATCACCGCCGAAACTACTGCCGCGACCGTTCCGGCGGAAGGGAATACTGGCGTGCACGTCGCGCAAGTTCCACGCGCCGCCACAATCGCTCCCTGCTGCGCCGCCTGCGTAATCGTCGAATAAATGTTAAAAGCTCGTCCAAACCAGACGATACCCAGCAGAAGCGTAAACACCAGAGGCAACACCAGCGCCGCCTCGGCGATCTCTGCTCCGTCGGCGCTTCCGAGTTGCCTTGCGATTCGTTTGATCTTCAACAAACTGCAAATTCCTCGCTTCGATCCGATGTCAAACAGCTTCGCAACGTAGTCAGCCAAATCAAACGCCGAATCACAAATCGACGCTCACCAATCCCGAATTCTTCTACGAATTATAAAGCGAACTCGCCGTCAAACTTTCCCCATCGCCCGGCCCACTGCATAGAGCAAAACCGCTATCGCCATGGCCACGCCAAACGGAATCTTCGTCGACTGCGGATTGTCCAGCGACACCTCCGACCCCGGCATCCGCAAACTGAGCAATGCTGCTACCATGTGTGCCATATTCACGAGCGTCCGCTTCAGTTGTCCGTTCCAGATGACCACTGCGAGCGCCATCACGCCCGCAACCAGAATCGTACCCACCAGCACTGAGATCAGTTGCCGCGGACCAAGACAGGCTCCCAACGCTCCCGCCAGCTTCCAGTCACCTGCGCCCAGGCTGCGGATTGCCACAAACGGCAGGAGCACGCCCAGTCCCAGCAATGCCCCCAGCACCGCTGCCTTCAATCCCGGCCAGCGGAGCAGAATCGTGTTGAGCACAACCCCTGACGCAAAGCCTGACGCCGTGAGCCAGTTCGGAATCCGCCGGAAACGCCAGTCAAAAATTCCCGCGGCAATCGCCACCAGCACCGCAAGAATCCATGCGCCGGATTGTAACCATGATCCTGTTGGAAGCATGATTGCCGCTGGCAGACAGACGCCTCCGCGCATCTCGCTTCCCGTACTCTAGGACTTTCTGAGGCCACACTCAAGAGAAAGTTCCCGGTCCACAGCTCTCACTTGCATACGATCCATCGCACGGTGCCAGTTTTTCTGAGAACTGGGAACTGAGAATGAGAACCGCATCCACAAAAGCAAAAGGCCCGGTTTGCCCGGGCCTAAAGTGTTCGAATCGAATTCGAGCGTTTACCGCGGACCTGTACCCGGCTGGTTTCTTTCCGCCAGCACTTTCTTGGCATTGTCGGCCAGCGCCCGCGCCTGCGGCAGCAGTTCCAGCGCCTTCATCACATCCGGATCCGTTTCCGCCCGCACCTGCAGACCTGCTTCCTGCCCAAAAGCGTCGACAAAGATCTCGCTCTTGATGTTTGAGCGCAGCCAGTCGTTGTTGTCCATCAGGTCGCCTTCGGTATAGGTGATCTTTTCCGAGTCAAGAAACTTCCTGAATTCCTGCAGCACCGCATCATCCGCCTCAAAGCTCTGGGTTACCTTGTGAGTCAGCGAATAATGCTTCGCAAAGTTAAACAAAGCATAGTGCTCCAGCAGCGTGTCCTGAAACTTGTTCGATTTGTAAGGCGGCAGCTTCACATCAGGAGTAATCCCGCCTCCGCCATAAACCGTTCGTCCGCCATCCGTAAGCCGGACTTCATGATTCGTGTTATTTTCGTCCGCGTCCCGGTCGTAGTAGTAATCGTAAAGCGACAGGTTGGTGTAATCACGCTGAATCAGGCGTCCGCTGGGCGTGTAGTACTTCGCCGTCGTCAGCGCCAGTCCTGTGTTTTCTGCCAGCGGATAGACGGTCTGCACAAGCCCCTTGCCGAAGGTTACTTCTCCAACGATCAAGCCGCGATCATGATCTTGAATCGCTCCCGCTACGATTTCCGCCGCCGATGCCGTGCCCCGATTCACCAGCACCACTAGCGGATAATCTTTTCCACCATTTCCGTGGGCGGCTACGTACCGCTTTTCCGGTGATGACCGGCCATGATGCGAGACGATCAGCTGTCCCTTTTTCAGGAATTTGTCGGCAACTCCGACTCCCTCGCTCAGCAGGCCACCCGGATTCTGGCGCAGATCGAGAATCAGGCCTTTCAGATCACCCATCTGGTCAAGAGCCTCGGTGACTTCATGATCGGTAGTCTCCTGGAATCCGGAGATGTGCATGTAACCGATGCCGGGTCGAATCATGAAGTGCAAGTCCACGCTGTAGCGTGGAATCTCATCGCGGACGACAGCGAACTCCAGAGGATGATTCGAACCTTCGCGCAACATCGTGATGCGGACGGTGGTTCCTTTTGGTCCCTTGAGCAGATCGGCCACGTCTGACGTGCTCATGTTGTCGGTGGGCTTTCCGTCGATGGCAGCGATGATGTCGCCCGGCCGTATGCCGGCCCGATATGCCGGAGTGCCCACAAACGGTGCGATGACAATCACCTTATTGTTGCGGGGACCCACTGTCATGCCCACGCCGTAGTACTTGCCGCTTTGTTCCTCCCGCAGCGCGGAATAGGCTTTCGGATCAAAGAAATTCGAGTGAGGATCGAGCTGGTGCAGCATGCTCGGAATCGCGCCGTTATAGATCGCCTTGTCGGGATTTACCGGGTCGGCGTAGTTCTCCTCGACCTTTTCGTAGACGGCTGTGAACTCCTTGAGACTTTCACGGACATCGGAGTCGCTGCTGGGCGCGGTTGCTGGACTGATCCGTTGAGCGAACAGCATTCCAAGCAAACCGAATAGAGCAAGCACAAAAACTACAAGGAAGAGTGAACGACGAGAACTACCAGCCATGTTTCGAAATCCTCGGGCAGGAACTCGGAGGGATCCATCCGCCCCAACTGAGCGCAGTATACCATGCGAATGCGCCCGTTTAGTTGGATGCAAGCTAGGTCGCGAAGTTACCTCGGAGTACCCGCCGGAATAGCCGTTTTTGAAGCGCGGACCGCGAATCCAGAGCCTGCCACCAACCGCGACGTTCATCTCCTCGTCAACATCTCGATCAGCTCGCGGTGCTGCGGGAAGCGCTCATCTAATTCTTTCTGCTTACCCAGCTCGAAATCCTCAAAGTCAAACCCCGGAGAGACGGTGCAGCCCACCAGTGCGAACGACTTTTCATCCACTACTTGCGACGCGAACCAGCATCCCGCTTTGACCACTGCCTGTAATACTTCGCCCGCCTCCGGATTGTCGCCAAGCGTGATTTTTGAATATCGCCCGTCGGGCTCGATCACATGCACAGCCAACGGTCCCCCGGTATAGAAATGCCAAACCTCGTCCGATCGCAGCCGATGAAATGCCGAAAAATCTTTGGCTTCCAGCAGGAAATAAATCGCCGTCGAGGCCGCGCGCGGACCCGCGAATCCCTCCGGCAGAGCGTCGCGCGGCAACAATACATCGGCCCGGTAAGTCTGGCGGTAGTAACCGCCCTCGGGATGCGGTTCTAATCGAAGCTTCTCGATCCAATAACCAGCGTCTTTTGTCACCTTCGCCGCCGCATTTGCAGACTAACGCATGACGCTGTTTGAAACATCCCAATCAAACGAAGCGTTTCAGAAAAACCGCGTGATGCCCTCTTCCAGCACCACCACTTTGTCTTTTACCCCGGCGGCCTCGGCCTCCCGCGCCAGCAGTTGCAGCGGCTCTTCGATGGGTTCGTGTGATAAGCGGAAAGTGCCATAGTGCATTGGGATCATCCACCGCGCTTTGAGGTCGAGAAACGCTTTGGTCGCGTCCGCGGGATTTGTGTGCACGTTGCGAAACTGCTCAGGGTTGTAGGCCCCGATGGGCAGCAGCGCCAGCTGCGGGGCGAGCCTGCGTCCAATTTCCCTGAAACCATTGAAGTACGCGGTGTCTCCGGCATGATAGACGGAGTGTTTGCCGCTGCGAAGCACGTAGCCGCCGTAACCGCGGTGCGAATCTTTAATGATGCGCGCTCCCCAATGCCGCGAAGGTACATGAGTGACGTCAAGCGTGCCGTGGCGATAGGTATTCCACCACTCCAGTTCGACAATCTGTTCGAAGCCCAGATCAGAGACAAGATCGAACAGGTGATGCGGCACGACCAGCGTGGGCCCGGTTCCCGTCTGCCGTCGGGTTTGGCGAGCGATCGTACGCAGCGACTGTCGATGCAGGTGATCAAAATGCGCGTGCGTCACCAGAACAAGGTCCGCCGGCGGCAGCTCCCGCACATTCAATCCCGGGCGGCGCAGCCGCTTCAACAGAAATAACCAGTGCGCGAAGTTCGGATCGATCAGAACGTTTTGGCCGCCGATCTGCAGAAAGAAACTGGAATGTCCAATGAATGTGACGCCGAGTTCTCCGTTGGAAGCCAGTTTAGCTTTATGAGTTTCTCCCGTGCGCGGCGTAACTGCCGAATGCCGGACCAGACGCGTGAACTGACTGGCTCGCTTGCGCAAAGCCGGATTTTTCAATGAGGACTTTATCATCGCTTCGACACTAATATCGGACCCAAAAGATTGACTGTGCAACACTTCGCGAACGATTCACTAGTAATCCACTATTATCGGCTTTGTTGCGCCAATCCTCCAGTACATTTGGATGCTCCGCCCGCCTATATCGCGCGCCGCACGGTCCGCCGGATCACTAATTCGCTGGACCACGAAAATATTGCAAATCGGAGTGTTTCGCTTGACCGGCACTTTGCCGCTCATATCTAATCCAAGATTCAGACGATCCAGGCCAAACAAATACATTTTGGAGGAATTACCGCCGATGCGCGTCGCTTTCTTGGGTTTGGGAATCATGGGACGATCGATGGCAGCGAACCTGGTTAAGTCCGGACACGAAGTAGCAGTCTGGAATCGAACTGCCGGCCCGGACGTCGAAGGGGCGCGCATTGCATCCTCCCCGGCTGACGCCGCGCAGGGCGCAGAAGTCGTGTGGATGTGCGTCTCTGACACGAAAGCGGTCGAGTCGATTCTGTTCGGACCAGCTGGCGTCGAGCAGTCCCTGTCCGCGGGAATGATCATTGCCGACTCCAGCACCATCTCGCCCTCGGCCACGTTGCGTTTTGCCCAGCGTGTCAAAGCACGCGGGGCCGATTATGTCGATGCTCCGATGACCGGATCGAAGATCGCTGCCGAAGCCGGAAACCTGATTTTCATGGTGGGCGCCGATGATGCGGCCCTCGCTCGTCTGCAGCCCCTGTTTCAGGCCATGGGCAAACACGTGTTTCACATGGGCGAAACCGGCAAAGGACAGGCCACCAAGTTGGTCATGAATCTTCAGATTGCCCTCATCTATGAAGGATTTGCCGAAGCCCTTACCCTCGCCGCCAAGCTCGGGGTCGATATTGAAAAGCTTTTGCCGCTGGTCCAGGCTTCGATGGTGCGATCGGGAGTGGTGGATTACAAAATCCCGTTTATTCTGAAGCGCGATTTCTCGGCGAATTTTCCGCTGCGCCTCATGCTGAAAGACATACGCCTTGCCCTCGATGCCGCCCGCGAAGCGCGTGTGCGCCTGCCCGGACTCGAAGCCGTAGAAGAGGTCTATGACTTGGCCGCCGAAGAGGGTCAGCAAGACCTCGACTACGCTTCAACCCTTACCTTGCTGGAAAAATGGGCCGGCGTGGAAGTAAAAGTGAGCGCCGCCTAAGCGATGTAGTCGAACAAGATGTGTCGAACAAAGTGAAGTGATCGCGAAGTTAGGCGATTCCCTGAACACGACTCTTGGTGTCAACTACAAATCTGTGCCGGCCTACTTCTTCGCGAACGCCCGAATGTAATTCACCAGATTCCAAACGTCGTCATTCTTGGCGCGGTCGCCTTCCGGAGGCATATCGCCTTTGCCGTTCCGGATGATGTAGAACAGTTCGCCATCGGTGCGATTCTTCATCGCGTCCGGTGCGGTGAAGTCGGTGATGTTCTTAATGTCCGAAGCCATGTCGCCCTTGCCGTTGCCGTCTTTTCCGTGACACATCGCGCAGTCAATGTCATAGAACTTCGTCGCCTTTGCCCGTGACTCTTCGGTCGGTTTTATGGGATTTACCCGGGCCGCCGCCTCGGGCGGAATCTTGTATTCGGGCGATGCTGACGGCGAGGGTGTATTTGACGGCGGCTGACTCTTCTGTGCCCATAATGCCAGCGCCAAGAAGCACAAAGCGAAAACGATGACCGGAACCTTGCTGAATCCTGCCTTTTTCGACAATTCCTTTTTCAAGGCACACCTCCTGTGACGGAGTCGAGCTGAACTTCCAATTTCACTCTACGGCAGCGCGGCCGCCGCCGATAGAAGCCGCGTCACAGATCGGTGTGCGAGGAATCACACGCTCGCCAGAGCCATTCCCAATCACCAATCCCGCCCCGTCGAGATCGAAAGTATCCCAATCCGCGTTACGCTCGTAACCCCTTTGCCTGTCGAGGATTACAGAAGTATTACAAAGAATCGCCCGCTCTCTTGGTATTGTCCTATGCGGACTTGAGTCTAATCGGGTGTGGGGGAAAGTGATGAGCGAAACAGTACGCGACGCAGTAAGTGAGACAGCCGCTCAGGCAATGAGAGACGCAGGAGAAGGAATCAGCCGTAAAGATCGCGCCAATCGCGACGGTTTCAACTGGGGCACGGCGATCGCCATGGGCCTCTTTCATATTGGAGCAATTGCCGCTTTATTTTTCTTTACCTGGAAAGCATTTTTCGTAGCTATTTTCCTGTGGTGGGTTTCCGGCAGCCTCGGCATCGGCATGAGTTATCACCGCCTGCTGACGCATCGCGGATATAAAACGCCGAAGTGGGTCGAATATTTTCTTACCTGGTGCGCCACGCTGGCGCTCGAAGGCGGTCCGATTTTCTGGGTGGCGACGCATCGCATTCATCACCAGTTTTCCGACGAGGAAGGCGATCCGCACTCGCCCAACGATGGCAAGTGGTGGTCGCACATGGGCTGGATCCTGATGGGCAAGTCGATGCACCATGACACCACCACCCTCGCCCGCTACGTTCCCGACCTGACCAAAGATAAAGTTCATGTGTGGCTGACCAAGTATCACTGGACCTCGAGCATCATCGTCGGCGTCATCCTGTTTGCGATTGGCGGTTTACCCTGGCTGCTCTGGGGAGTCTTCGCCCGCGTTGTCGTCGGACTGCACGCGACCTGGATGGTGAACTCCGTCACTCACCTGTGGGGATCACGCCGCTTCGCGACCAAAGACCTCTCGACCAACAATTTCCTGGTGGCTATGGTCACCTTCGGCGAAGGATGGCATAACAACCATCATGCCCATCCGGTTTCGGCCCGTCACGGCTTGCGCTGGTACGAAGTCGATATGAACTGGTACGGCATCTGGGCGCTCAAAAAACTTGGATTGGCAAGGCACGTCTACAAAGTGAGCATCGATAAACTGCCTCCGAAGCCCGCTTTGGTTCGGGATGTAACAGCGGCTTCCGTGCTGGCGGCGACTGCGGGGAACGACTAGGCTAGCGACGGACGGTGGGCGCAGGCACGGTCCCCGATGGTCGAAGCACTGGTGTTTTACCTTGCCAATTGCTGCAATCGGCTCCGCCAGGTTGATTTCTTCTGAATCGACTCAACGGCGTCCTCTGCGTCTCGGCGGTGAAATCGCTACAATCTCCCTGTGCGCATCATCAGCCGCCAGAAAGCGATCTACTTTTTCCTCACGCTGGGAGTTCTTCTCGCAGCGGTGGCCTTCGCCGTCGGCAGCGGTTGGATCATCCTCAACTGGCGCGAAGGCATTAAAGTCTTTCTCGGCATCATCTTTTTCGGCGCCATCGTCGCCGGTCTCGTCCTCAACACGATTTTTCTGGTCCGCGAAATTCGCCGCAACGAGCAGCACGACAGCTTTATCAATGCCGTTACTCATGAACTGAAGACCCCGATCGCGTCCATACGCCTCTACCTGCAAACCCTGCAGCGGCGCGAGGTCGACGAACCGCAGCGCCGGCAGTTCTATGACTCGATGCTCGTCGACACCGATCGCCTGCTGCACACCGTCGAGCAGGTGTTGAAGGCCGGTTCCGCCGCGCAGAAAAAGGGGCTGGCTCACCGCCAGCCAGTGGAATTCAACTCGCTCGTTCAGGACTGTTTGGAAACGGCGCGCACACGCCATCACTTACCAGCTGACGCGCTCGAATACCGCGAGGCTTCGTCTTTGTCGTCGTCTCTGCACAACGGCAACGGGGCGCGCGTGCTGGGTGATCCCGAGGAGTTGCGTACTGCGGTATCCAATCTGCTCGACAATGCCGTGAAATATTCCCCTTATGGCATCCACATTTCGGTCGAATTGGACGCTCCTGACGATGAGCGTCTGGTGCTGCGCGTGCGCGACCGCGGAGTGGGCATTCCACAGCAGGAGCTGAAACGCATCTTCAAGCGGTTTTACCGTGTAACTCAGCGCTCGCTCTCGCAGGTGAAAGGCACGGGCCTGGGATTGTTCATCGTGCGGTCGATCGCTCGCAAGCACGGCGGCCGCGTATTTGCGCAGAGCGACGGCGCCGGCAAGGGAACGACCGTGACTCTGGAATTGCCGCGGAGGGTGGCGTGAGCCGCGTTCTGGTGGTCGAAGACGAGGCCCATCTCGCGCAGGGTCTCCGCTTCAACCTGCAAGCCGAAGGTCATGCGGTAGAAGTTGCCGGCGATGCCGAAACGGCTCTCGATCGCCTGGTCGAAAAACAAGAGCGGTTCGACGCCATCGTTCTCGATGTAATGCTTCCGGGCAAAAGCGGCTTTGATGTGGCGGCTTTGCTGCGTGAGAAAAAAAATTACGTTCCGATTCTTATGCTTACGGCGCGCGGCCGTCCTGAAGATGTGCTCCAAGGCTTCGCGGCGGGCGCGGACGATTATCTGCCCAAGCCATTCGAACTGGCAATTCTCATCGCCCGTCTCGAAAGCCTGCTGCGGCGGAGCGTGTGGATGAAAGATGCTGTTGTGGCACGCGATCGCTCAGACGCCGGCCAAGCAAATTCCCAGCCCGCGCCACTCGCCGGCCGGGAAGTGGGACAGCCGGAAGCAATCGACACCTTCAGCTTCGCCGGCAAGACCATCGACTTTGGAGAACTCGAACTGCGCTCGCTCGGCAACACGATCCACCTGACGGTGATGGAAGCGGAATTTCTGCGTTACCTGGTACAAAGCGCCGGTCGCGTTGTTTCGCGCAAAGCGATCCTCGAAGACGTCTGGGGATTGCACGAAGATACCGACACCCGCGCCATCGATAATTTCGTCGTACGACTGCGCCGCTACATCGAAGAAGATCCGGCGCGCCCCAGGCATTTGCAGACCGTGCGCGGAGTCGGCTACCGCTTCGTCGCCGAGCCAGAGTAGTATTCTGTTTTCTTTAGTGCTGTTTCGCGGATGAACTGGCCGCCAGTTCCCGAAAAAGTCCGAGCAACGCAGCCGCTGATTTCTGGTCGGAAAGATTTTCCAGGGCGACCGTAGCCGTAAAGTGGGGCGCTTTGGGATTAAAGCGCACGCCAACGAAATCCTTGTCGCGCCACGAAGCCAGCGCGTTCACCACCGGGCTCAGTTCCACTGGCCAATCTTCCTTGGTCGTAAGAATGACCGGCCCCGGACGGCTGATCACCCACGGACGAGCGCCTTTGGTGGTCTTCGGGCCGGTTTGTCCCGACCAGCGATGCCGCACAACATCGAGATGGAAGCTCGGAGGGAATCCCATGTTGGCTTCGAAGGTCAGAGTCTCCTGCTGCTGGCGGTACCGGCTCATCGCCCACTGCACCGGCAGCGGGCGCGGCAGCAGGCGGATGGTCAGACATGCGTCTTCGAACCAGCGTGACGAAAGATGAAGAGTAGCTTTCAGCCGGGAACTGTTGTGCTGCCATCGCAGACCGCCAATCCGCCCCTTCCCAAGGCAGGCCGCCTGCACCCACTGCAGCACCTCGCTGGCGCGGCGCCGGTTGTAGCGTGCAAACCAGGCGTACCAAAGCGCTGAGAGAGCGGCCGCGACGCCTACGTCGATGAGAATGAAACGTGCCACGGGTCCCTCTGGTCAAAAATCGTACTTCTTATAGATGCCACTGCGCAAGTGGAGGAAAAGGAAAAAAGTGCACTCAAAAAACTGCCTCTCAATCGCGCGTTGTCCAAAGGTTTTCGTGTCGATCCACAATCATAGCAACTCCACTCTTGTCCAATTTCGCAGGACTAGATAAGACCCGCGCCGCTGCGTTCCCCACTCCGCTACAATGACGGCGTGCTGTTTCGCATCCGGCAATTTCACAAATCCGATTTCGATACGCTGTGGCGCATCGATCAGGCCTGCTTCGATCCGCAGTTGGCCTATTCGCGGCCTGAGATGGCTTTCTACATGCGCCGTCCCGGCTCCTTTACCCTTGTGGCCGAGTCGTCCGGCGCCGCGGGTGACAACAGTAGCAGCACGATTCTGGGATTCATCGTGGCCGAGGCACGCCGGCAGAGCGCCCACATCATTACGATCGACGTTGTGGCCGAGGCACGCCGCGCTGGCGTCGGCTCGTCTCTTCTCGACGCCGCCGAAGAGCACTTGCTTCAGGCTGGCGCCGCCGTGGTCGCGCTTGAAACTCCCGTAAACAACGAGGCCGCCATCCGCTTTTACAAAACGAAAGGATATTTCGTTGAGAAAACTGTCGCGGGCTATTATTCCAATCAGATGGATGCCTTGGTGATGACCAAAGGCCTAGTGCGTTCGTCCGTATGAGTCTATGCCGCGATCGGTTTCCTCACGAGCGGTCTGCGGTCAAATAACGCCGCCTTGCGACCATGGGAACGCTCGATCGAGTGGGAATTGGGCTGATGAAGATTGCAATCCAGGGAGAACTCGGTTCTTTCAGTCACGAGGCGGCGGAACGCATGTTGCCCCGTGCAAAAGTTGTTCCGTGTGCGCGCTCGCTGGAAGTTTTCGATCGTGTTATGCGGGGAACAGTCGACGGCGCAGTGATTCCGATCGAGAACTCACTCGCCGGTTCCGTCGCCGAGCATTTCGACCTGATGCTCGGGCGCGACGTCTACATCCTGCGCGAGTTTCGCCTGCGCATTGTCCACAACTTGATCGCCCTGCCCGGAACGAAACTGCGTGATGTCCGCCGCGTCTTCTCTCATCCAGTGGCGCTCGATCAGTGCCGCGACCTGTTCGCCAAGAATCCCAAACTCGAACGCGAGCCTTTCTACGACACCGCGGGAGCCGTGAAGCACGTCATGGCCGACGAGTTGCCTCATGCCGCCGGCATTGCCAGTCGTCGCGCCGCCGAAGTTTATGGAGGAAAGATTCTCAAGTCTGGAATTGAAGACGACAAGAAAAACTTCACGCGCTTTTTCCTCATCCGACGCGGAAAGCCGAAAGCCGGCCGCGACGCTAATAAAACTTCGCTCGCCTTCGGCGTGAAAAACATTCCCGGAGCATTGTTCAAGGCTCTCAGCGTATTCGCCGTCCGCGACATCAGCTTGAGCAAAATCGAATCGCGCCCCATGCGTGGCCGTCCCTGGGAGTACGTGTTCTTTGTCGATCTGCTCTGTGGGGACTCGCAAGACGCACGCAACGCCCTCCGCCATCTCAGCGAAGTCACTGAACTGGTCAAGGTTCTCGGCATCTATCCGGAAGCGTGACTTCTCTGCGGACGCCTCTGGAAATCAGCCGCTAACCCGCTGCTTTTAGCATATCCATAGCCCTATCCCTTACGTCACAACCTCATGTGAGCCGCTGCACTGCGAGAACCGGGCCGTGGTTCTAGTCTGATTGTGGGCCGGTTTGCGCCCAGAGCCATAGGAGGCTTTTATGCGTAAGGTCTTTGCAGGAAGTCTTATTTTCATCTTTGTTGTCGTGCTCGGCTCGGTTTTGGCCGCCGAGAATCAGTTGGGAATTGCCAACAAATATCATGTGAATTTCTCAGAAAAAGTCGTCGTGGCTGACACCGTCCTGCCACAAGGAAACTACGAGATCACCCATGTAATGGAAGGCTCCGAGCACATCATGGTATTCCGCCAACTCGGAACCAAGAAACCGAACGAAGTACGGGCGAAGTGCACCCTCGTTCCTCTGGGCGCAAAGGCCAGCCGCGATGAGAAGATCTATACCATCAACGCCGCAAACGAGCGCGTTCTCGAAGAACTGATATTCAAAGGAGATACCGCGAAGCACGTGTTCTAACCGCGCTGCGGAATCGCGAAAACTGGCTGATCGACGGGGACGTGCGGGTTGCTCATCGACCGGGTCTCCCCGTCCCCGGAAGGTCCAGCCCCCATGGGGCTGCCGGAATCCCTTCTGTCTCTTGCAAAACACCAAAAAAGGTCTAGAATTCAACAACCTAGCATGATGGCTGCATCCTTTTGGTACCGAGGTTCATCAAAAGTTGAGTGCAAGTCACTCAAGGGAAAATCATGAGCGATATTATCTCTAACTCCGCCTCTAGCGATCAACTTTCTTACGAAACGACCGAACGCTCGCTGCCCATTCTGCCGGTGCGCGACACCGTCCTGTTTCCGCACGCCGTGCTGCCTCTGACCGTCGGCCGTGAAAGCTCGGTACAGCTGATCAATTCGCTTGGCGACGACAAAACCATCGTTGTAGTGGCGCAGCGCGAGGCTCGCGTCGACTCTCCGCAGCCGACCGACCTCTATTCCATCGGAACCCTCGCCGTCGTCCACAAAGTCGTCAAGATGCCCAACCAGAGCCTCTTCGTTTTTGCCGAAGGTCTGGAACGTGTGCGTCTCGCGGACTTTGCCCAGCTTTCGCCGTTCATGCGTGCCCGCGTCACCACTATTCCCGAACTCATTCCGCCCAAGGATTCTGAAATCGAGGCCTTGCAGCGCAATGTCCTGACCTTGTTCCAGCAGATCGTCGCTGGTTCCCCAACGCTCTCCGATGAGCTCTCGACCGTTGCCATGAACATCGAGGAGCCGGGACGCCTGGTCGACTTTATCGCCTCATCGCTGCCGTCGCTCTCGACCTCCGATAAGCAGGAGACGCTCGAGACCACCGACGTCCGCGTTCGCCTCGAAAAAATCAATCAGCACCTCGCCAAGGAACTCGAAGTGCAGCAACTGCGCAACAAGATCCAGTCCGAAGTTCAGGATCGTGTCCAGCAGACGCAGCGGGAATACTACCTGCGCGAGCAGATGAAGGCGATCCAGAAGGAGCTCGGCGAGCAGGACGAAGGCGCTCGCGACACAGAAGAACTCAAGCAGAAGATCGAATCCGCCGGCATGCCCGACGAGGTAAAGAAAGAGGCTCTGAAAGAACTCGGACGCCTCGCCCGCATGTCGCCGATGGCTGCCGATTATTCTGTCACGCGCAACTATATCGAGTGGCTCGCCGTCCTGCCCTGGGCCAAAACCTCTGGCGGAGAGATCGAAATCCCGAAAGCCAAAGAAATTCTCGATACCGATCACTATGATCTGCAGAAGGTTAAGGATCGCATCCTCGACTATCTGTCGGTTCGCCGTCTGAAGCCCAGCATGAAAGGTCCGATCCTGTGTTTCGTCGGCCCTCCCGGCGTAGGCAAAACCTCGCTCGGCAAATCGATCGCTCGCGCCCTCGGACGCAAATTCGTTCGCCTATCGCTAGGCGGAGTGCATGACGAAGCCGAAATCCGCGGTCATCGCCGCACTTACATCGGAGCCTTGCCCGGCCAGATCATTCAAGGCATCCGCCGCGCGGAGACCAAAGATCCTGTCTTCATGCTCGATGAAATCGACAAAGTCGGACGCGACTTCCGGGGCGACCCCGCTTCGGCCCTGCTCGAAGCGCTCGATCCCGAGCAGAACGCGACCTTCCGCGACAACTATCTTGACGTCACTTTTGACTTGTCGAAAGTGCTCTTCATCACCACTGCCAACATGCTCGACCCCATCGCCGAGCCTTTGCGCGATCGCATGGAGATCATCGAGCTGCAAGGCTACACCGAGGAAGAAAAGGTTCACATCGCCTTCCAGTACCTGATTCCGCGTCAGATCGAAGAGAACGGAATCACCAAAGACCAGATCGAGTTTCCGGAAGAGACGGTCAGCCACATCATCCGCCATTACACGCGCGAGGCCGGCGTCCGCAATCTCGAGCGCACCATCGGCACCATCTGCCGCAAGCAGGCGCGACGTCTCGCCGAAGGCAAGAGCGAAAAACTCGTCGTCACCAATCAGGTCGTGCAGGAGTTTCTCGGTGGCATCAAGGTTCGCAGCGAGGGCGAAATTGCCGAGCGCACCAAGCGCCCAGGTGTCGTCGTCGGCTTAGCTTGGACTCCGTCAGGCGGGGACGTGCTGTTCGTCGAAGCTAACCAGATGAAGGGCAAAGGTGGACTCACCATCACCGGCCAGATTCAGGACGTGATGCGCGAATCGATGCAAGCCGGATTGAGTTGGGTGCGTTCGAACGCGAAGCAGCTCGGCATCGACGAAGAATTTTTCGCCAACCACGATATCCACATTCACGTGCCGGCAGGAGCGATCCCAAAAGATGGTCCTTCCGCCGGCGTCACCATTGTGACCGCGCTCGTGTCGCTGCTCTCGGGCAAGCAGGTTCGTCCCCTGACCGCGATGACCGGCGAAATCACGCTCAGCGGCAATGTTCTTCCAGTTGGCGGAATCAAGGAAAAAGTGCTCGCCGCCAAGCGCGCCGGCGTGCATGATGTCATTCTTCCGGCGGAGAACAAAACCAACGTCGAAGAAGATCTCACGCCCGAGCAGCTTCAGGGACTGGCTACCCACTTCGTCAAGACCATCGATGAAGTGCTCGAATTCGCGCTCCCCAGTTCGCCGCGCGAAGAACTGCAAGACGCGGAAGAGCGCGAGAAGGTTCTTCAGCAAGTCCAGTAAGCTTCGCCGGCCAAAGCGGCGGCCCATTGAATTCTGCCCCAGTTCGCGCATCCTTTGCGAGAACTGGCGCAGAACTCTCTACTTCGACTGCTTAACCGCCGTCGCCATGATCTCGAAGTGTGCCCCGCGGATCAGGCTCGCAACCCCAATAAACGCCCGTGCCGGATACGGCGCGTGAAAGTACGTTCGGTACACGCCATTGAACGTGTCATAGAGAGCAAAGTCGGTGGAGAACACCTGCACCGAAACCAAATCATCCATCGTCATGCCTTCGCTTTCGATGACTTGCTTCAAACCGTCCATCGCAAGTTTGGCCTCCCGTTCGGCACTGGCTGGAGGCTTGCCCGTCCCGGGCTCGAAGCCGACGGTACCCGCAACGTAAAGCGTATTTCCCACCAGCACCGCGTCGCTAAATGGGAAACTGTCGCGCATAGCCGACGGATGCAGCACCACATGTTTACGTGCCGGCTCTCCCGCCAACGACGACGTTGAAAGCAAAAGCAGAAGACCGACCCCGACCAGCCCGAAGACCCGCTGTCTCATAGAGAACCTCACCACCTGGAATTTACGACGCGCCAGCAGGTTAGCAGTTGGCCGCTCTAAGTGACAATGCGAATAGCGAAGCTTTGCCCCGATAGCTGAGAACTGAGAACTCCTGGCCTTCCCCTAGAAGAATCCACGCAAAGAGGCGACAATGGTGTCCGACAAGTTTGCCACCAACGCGGAGAGCCGCCAGTGGGAGCCATTCCAAATCCGAAGCCTGTGAATCTGATTGCGATGCCTGAGCCGAAGCCTTCTGCCCAGTCCGGGGAGAAGTCCAGGCCAAAGCCAAAGCTGGGTCTCCGTGCCTGGATGGAGCGCGTTCTTGTCGAATGCGACCGCGCCGCCGCTGGTTTCGATATCGACGCCGTGCACGACCTGCGCGTAGCTTTGCGCCGCTGCCGCTCTCTGGCCGACGGATTAATGGCTCTCGATCGCGATTCCTCTTGGAAAGATATGAAAAAAGCGGGCAAGAAGCTTTTTCAGGCGCTCGGAGAATTGCGCGACATGCAGGTGATGGCCGAGTGGATCGAGAAGCTCAGCGAGCCCGACGATCCGGTAGCCGCGCGCCTGCTCGACCACGTCCATGCCCGCGAAGTCGAATGCAAACAGCTGGCCTTCAAGGATCTCCATCAGTTTGATCGGAAGCAATGGCGGCAATGGAGCCGGAACCTGCCTCGGCGAGCCGCGCATGTACGTCCCGGAAGTTTGGTCTATCTGCATCTCGCGCTCGAGAAGTGGACAGCCGCGTACGACCTGCATAAGCACGCCCTTCGGACGCGGTCGCGCGTTGGGTTGCATCAGCTGCGCATCGGGATCAAGCGATTCCGCTACACGGTGGAAAATTTTCTTCCTCGCCAGCATGCGTTGTGGGGCGATGATCTGAAAGAGTTGCAGGATTTGCTTGGCGAAGTTCATGATCTGGATGTGCTGTGGACTACCGCCCTGGAGATCGCGGCTTTTCCAGACGCCGAGAGCCGCGCGCAGTGGCGCGCAACGTTAAATGCGGAGCGCAACCAGCGGATTGCCCGCTATCGCGAGAAGATGGTCGGACGCGACTCGCTGTGGTGGATTTGGCGCTCGGAATTGCCGACGGGTCCGCAACTGCGCGCAGCGGCGATGACCCGTTTGCGCGTTTGGGCGGGATATCTTGATCCCGATTTCTTGCATTCGCAGCGCGTGGCCCAACTGTCCCTTCTTCTATATGACGGCTTACGGACTGCAGGCCTGGTGTTCGAAGGTCAGGCTCCGCAGAATCATGATGCGTCGGAGCCAGGCCTCAGTCCCATTCCGAACGAGCGATCGCGGGTTGGCGGGACCTCCACCAGGTCTTCGCTCAAGCTAGTTCCGCCTGGGCAGGATTACGATGCCCGGGCTGTGCTGCAAGCTGCCGCGCTCATGCATGACGTGGGCAAGGCCAAAGGCGCGAATAAGCATCAGAAGACTTCATATCGGATGATCCGAGGAATGGCGCGGCCACTCGGTTGGAGCGCGCGTGAATTGGAGTTGGCTGCTGTGACGGCGCGGTATCATCGCGGCGCGCTGCCCCGTCTGCGCGCCAAGACGATGCAATCGCTGGCGCTGCCCGACCGTCAACTTGCCATGGAACTGGCCGGAGTTTTGCGTCTGGCCAATGCATTGGACATTCCCAACGGGCACGAGAGAACTCCGCGCCTCGAAGTTAGTCGGCAGGACGATTTCGTCGTGGTCCGAGCTTCGGGATATTTGCCCCTTGATCGCTCGGCGGAATTGGTCGCGGCTGCGCGCCACCTGCTGGAAATTGTGCTGCGGCGTCCAGTGCTCGTTCGCGCATTGCGCACTCCGATTCATCGTAGCGCGGCTCGCCACAGACCTGCGCCGACCGAAGCGCATGGATTTGCCGCTGCGCAGACTACGCCGCGAGGTGGTAGAGCGATCCGAGAATAGCTCCAAATGCCGCGTGGGCGAGGAAAACTGAAATGGGTGTTTGGATGCCGTAGTTCAACGCCATAAACCCCGGCGGTTCGAGTTGCCGGTTTGCATTGAGACCATCGTGTTCGCTGGCCATTCTCGGATGGATGCCGGGCATCAGCGACATTCCAAGGGTCAGTACAACCAGCGCATGTGCTAATCCCAGAAGCGCTCCGAACCACCAGTTGGTCATGTGACGCGCTTCGAAGATCAATACATAGAAGATCGAAAACACCCATCCGTTCACCAGATTGATCAGAAACCCATAGACCTTTGCTCTTTCACGCTGCGCGCTCACGAACGTTCCTATCAGATACGGAAGGTTCATGCGAGTGAGACCGAGCCCTTGACAGGTTGCCAACAAGGTGGAAAGCGCCAGAGTCGCCAGAAATCCTGAGAATAGCCAGCTCGTCCAGTTCAAGCGCTAACCCCCGGTGCTTGCTTCTTGGCTGCGGGCGGACGGTGCGCGAGTTGTTGTTCGCCTTTTTCGCGCTGGTCGATCGACAATGCGGCTCCGATCAGGCCCACGTGAGTGAAGCCCTGCGGAAAATTTCCCAGTGCCCGTCCGCTGTCTGCATCAATTTCTTCGCTGAACAAACCAAGATCGTTGCCGTATTTCAATAAATGCTCGAATAGTTGTTTGGCTTCAGCAAGCGAACCTCCGCCGAGCGCCAAATATTCCGCCTCCCAGAAGCTACAAATGGCAAACGTGCCCTCGGATTTTGCACTGTCGTAACGATAGAGCAACCCATCCGCGGTTCCCAGGCGTTGCCGGACCGCGTGATAGGTCCGACGCATTCGGTCCGATCCCGCCTCTTCGAAGCCATACCAGGAAAGCAGAAGCAGGCTGGAGTCGAGTTGGTCGCTGTCGAGCACGCTGACGTAGGTCTGCAACTTCTCGTTCCATGCGCGCTCCTCAATCTCGCGCCGAATCGCATTGCATTCCCGTTTGTAGCGATCGATGGGCACTCCCGGCAGCAGACCGCGCTCGCAAACGCGAATCAGACGATCGAGCGCTGTCCAACACAGGAGCCGCGAATGCGTATGATTCTGCCGTCCCGACCGCGGTTCCCAGATACCCTCGTCCGGCTGATCCCAATTCTCGGTTACGAAGTTTCCGAGGCCGACCAACGCGTTGCGCATATCGTGATCGAGTTCCCCACCGTGGAACGCGAACTGCGCGGCCGCATCGACCACCTCGCCATAAACGTCGAGCTGCAGCTGTTCCCGCGCGGCATTTCCTACGCGCACCGGCCGAGATCCACGATATCCCCTTAGAGATGTGAGTTCCCGTTCGACCGGAGCCTTACCGCCATACACCGAATACATGATGCTCAGTCTGGGTTGCGTCAGCCGTGTTGTCTGCAGTAGCCAATCGAGAAAATCTTCGGCTTCGTCCCAATAATCCAGCTCCAGCAACGCGCGAATCGTGAATGAGGCATCGCGCAACCAGCAGTAGCGATAGTCCCAGTTGAGATCTCCGCCAACTCGTTCCGGAAGCGACGTTGTGGGTGCGGCGATGATCGCCCCGGAAGGAACATAGTTCAGCAGCTTCAGGGCGAGCGCGCTGCGAATGACTGTCTCCCGATACGCGCCATCGTAGGCGGCGTGTCGCCCCCATTGTTGCCAGACCCTTATCGAATCATCGATGCGATCATCCTGTGATGGGTCGAGCGGCGGCAGTACCGCCGGCGCCTCTTCTGAATAAGTGAGGGAGAATCGCACGGTTTCCCCGACGCGCAGAATGAAGCGAGCGTGAGCGCCTCCCTCCGTGACCGACAGAGGCACGCTGGTTCGCAGCCAATACGCGCCCTTGCCGGCAACGAATCGCAGTCCCAGAACTCCGCATTGGCAAATCTTAAGCTTTCTGTTGCCGTAGTTTGCCATCGGCAGCAATTCAACCTCGAACTCCAACTCACCAGCGGTGCAGATTACTCGGCGGACAATCTCGTGTTCGGGAAGCAAAATGTTGTTCCGCGACGCGCCCGGCATAACGTCGGTAAGAGTAGCGCTCCCCGATGGAGCGGTGAAGTGAGTCTCGAGCACATTCGAATCAGAGATGTATTGCCGTTTGATCGTCGTCGAGACCACGGGGCAGATGCGCCAATGCCCTCCATGCTCGCGATCGAGCAGAGCGGCAAAAATCGATGGCTTATCAAATCTTGGCCAGCACAGCCAGTCGATTGAGCCAGTGCGCGATACCAGCGCCGCCGAACGGCAATCGCCGATCATCGCGTAATCGTGAATCTCAGGCCAGCTGAGATCGATCTCTTGCGCGGAACTTGAAATTCCCGAACTTTGTCGATCCGTATGCTGTGGATCCCGACCCGGTGAATTGATCTGTATGGAACGCGCTGAGAAGCGAGCGAAGTCTGGCACCTATAAGTTGATGCATTATGCGGCAATACGTTGCCGCGCATTTGCCCAAATGATGCATTCACAACCGGTTTGTACCGGTTCCGCCGCCAGCAACAATACCTGAGTCGGAGGCCGATCCCGTGCGACTGGTCGCCAGGTATGTGCTAGTGCTTAACTCTTTGCGTATCGTTCGCTATTTGGTTTTGATCCGCTTACCGCGAAAAACAAAATGTAGAGATAACAAAGCGTGGCGATTGCGAGCGCATAGTGAATGCCCTGGCCCCAACTGGTTTCACCCTGCACCATGTTCGGGTAGTAAACACGATTGATAAAGTCTCCAGCCTTGCCGACTAACCACGGAATGATGGCCCCACCTACGATGGCCATATTCAGGATGCCGGAGCCGTCTCCCGTCAGCGGTCCGAGTTCCGCGATCCCCAGCGTGAAAATGCAAGGGAACATAATTGAGTTGAACAAGCCCACCGCGAGTATGGACCACATGGCCACATGTCCGTTTGTTGCGACCGAAATGCCAACCAGCAGAGCTGCGACGACTGCGAAAATCGCCAGCAAAGTGCCTGCTTTCACCTTCTGCAATACAGCCGAGCCGATAAACCTTCCTACCATCGCCCCCAGCCAGTAAAGAGAGATGTATTTGGCCGCTTCTGCCAGGGCCGTGTGGTAGCGCGCCGCAGGGTCGGCAATGCTCGCCGCGAATCCACCGACGTTCGGTAGAGCCAGGTAGTTGGCGATCGAGCTTCCGATTGCCACTTCGCCGCCCACATACACGAAAATCCCAATCGCCCCAAAGATAAGATTGGGGTGTTTCCACAGAGAGTCGTTCACTTTTTCGCCGATGCGATGTTCAGCCGACTCAATTTTCGGCAGTCGCGACATGGCGATGCCGATCGCCAGAATGAACAACGCTACCGCGAAGAAATAGACGTACAGTCGTATGATGGCCGTCGCTTCTTCCGATGTGCTCTGGGCAATTGCCGAGGACGTCGTCCCGAGAATCACCCGCGCGCCCACCCACGGAAACACTGCCGTGCCCAACGAATTGAAGGCCTGCGTAAGGTTCAGTCGGCTCGACGCCGTCTCCGGTTTTCCCAGCACAGCCACATAGGGATTTGCCGCGACTTGAAGAATCGTGATTCCGGTTGCGAGCACGATCAGCGCCGCCAGGAAAAACGGAAACGAGGGAATTCTCGCCGCCGGATAGAATGCGAGACAAGCCGCAACCATCGTCAACAATCCCGCGACGATCGCTCTTTTGTATCCCAGCCAGTCAATAATCTTGGCCGACGGAATCGAAAAGACAAAATAAGCAGAGAAGAAAGCCGTTTGAATCAGCATGCTGGCGGCAAGCTTCAGGTGGAAGACATGCTGAGCATAGGGAATGAGCACGTCGTTCAGCGAGGTGAGCGAACCCCACATGAAGAACAACGTGGTAACGATCGCGAGTGGGCCTCGATAAGCGCCGGGTGTCTTGGATATTTGACCTTGAGGTGGTGTACTGACTGGCGCCATTGGCCTCCAATCTCTTCTATGCGGCAGGAGCAGCTTGCACCGAAACTATCAACATACCATTGCGATTTTCAGAATAACACGTGTCTCGGTGCGGGTAAGAGCGCGGAGCAGGCTCTCTGACAGGAAACCGGACCTGGCAGGGCGCGATGCACCCTCAATAAGAGGTTTTGCCGGGTGTTTTTTCCCACGCCCGAAATGCCGCCAGCGCTTCCTCCCGCATCACCTGCACCATCGGAATCTTGCGCCGCGTAAGTGGCTGGCAAATTTCTTCGTAAATCGCGGAATCGTCAAATCCGACCCTTGCCGCGTCGCCGGTAACACTGGCATAGTAAATTGTGTCAATTCTCGCCCAGTAAATGGCGCTCAGGCACATCGGGCACGGTTCGCAAGACGTGTAGAGTTCACAGCCGCGAAGCTCGAAGCAGCGAAGATTGTGGCAAGCTTGCCTAATTGCCACCATTTCGGCATGCGCCGTGGGGTCATTCGACGCCGTGACTTGATTTGCTCCTTCGCCGACTACAGCGCCTTCTTTCACGACCACGCATCCGAACGGCCCACCACGCCCGGAACGCACATTTTCTATCGAGAGTTCTATGGCCCGCGCCATGAAAATGTGTCTTGCTTCCGTCATCGCGTAATCGCTAATCCCCGCTGGTAAGCTGCGAGCCTGTCTGAGGAGAAACCGCCGCGTTCGCAGCCTTGCGGACCTTCGCATAACCCGGCTTGATCATCGTATAGATGAAGTCGCAGCGCTCGCGATAAGGAAGAAACGCGCTCTTCATCGCATTGATGGTGATCTTTTCAAAATCATCCAGCGTTAAACCAAACGTATCGGCCGCCGCTTGAAATTCCTGCGTCATGCTCGTGCTGCTCATCAGCCGGTTGTCGGTGTTCAGCGTCACACGAAATTTTTCCTGAAAGAAAATTTTGAAAGGATGTTCGGCCAGCTTCGCAGCCGCGCCCGTATGGACGTTGCTGATGAGGCAGATCTCCAGCGGAACTCTCTTGTCCAGCACGTACTGCGCCAGATCGCCTAACTTCACCGCCTTGCCCTCCACCACGGCAATGTCGTCGATCAAGCGCGTTCCGTGCCCGATCCGGTGCGCTCCACAATACTGAATCGCCTGCCAGATCGATTCCTTTCCATAGCCTTCACCCGCATGAATCGTGATGTTAAAATTCTCCCGCTGAATGTAGTGAAAAGCCTCTACATGTTTCTTGGGAGGATAGCCGCCTTCTTCTCCTGCGAGATCGAAGCCCACCACCCCGCGTTCCCGGAAGTCGACCGCCAATTCTGCCATCTCGAGCGAGACCTCCATATTGCGCATGGCACAGATGATCAGCCCCGAAGCGATTCCAAAATCCTTGCGCCCTCGCTCCAGCCCCCTCAAGACCGCCGCAACCACCTGTTGGTGGGTCAATCCTTTCTGCGTGTGAAAGATGGGCGCAAAGCGGGTTTCAAAATACACTACCCCATCCTTGCTGAGGTCCTCAGCCTGTTCATAGGCAACGCGCTCCAAAGCTTCCTCGGACTGCATCACCGCGATGGTATGTTTGAACCCCTCCAGGTATTTCGCTAGACTCCCCTGGTTTGCGCCCCGATGAAACCATTCCGCCAGAGCCCTGGGATTCGCCGTTGGAAGTCCCGCGTATCCCGTGTCTCTCGCCAAGTCGATCACGGTTCGCGGACGGAGCACGCCATCGAGGTGTTCGTGCAACAGAACTTTGGGAAGACACCGCAATAACTCCTGATCAAGTTTCATCGAATACTCATTTCTGCCAGCCGCGCCGCATCAGTCGCGAAATGACTCGCGAACGCGACGAAAAGCCTCTCTCAACGACCGGCTCAAAATCCCTACTACGAACCTCGCCGTATCGACTAATTCGCTAGGACTAGCCCGTCGCCCAAACTGGGGAAGGTCGATTTCGAACGGCCAAACGGCACGCCCGATCCGAAGCTGCCAAACCTTTCCTCCCCTGAGCGGTCGCTGACCGCACATATGATCATTTGTTCCCAAATACTATACTGTCAGTCGACTTCGTTATTGCGCTTTTTCGGGCGAGAAATCCCCCGTTGGAAAGCGATAACTGATCATGATGACGGAGTTGAGTTTGCTCTCAACTCAGCCGTTGTCGCGAGTCTGTACTGATCCAAATTCCGTCTGCTACAATTCAATCACAGAGCAGGGACAGATGTTCTGGATCGCGGTTGCACGAGGGCAGTGTGGAAGCCAGTTTGACGTGCTGTCCATTTCTCTCGGAATTTAGATAGATCCGGTGGAAACAGTTGAAACCGGCGAAACGGTTGACAGCAAGAATAGACAGCAAACATGCGGGTTTGGCGCTAACCGTATGAAAAGCAAGTGGGGACGTAGTTCAGTTGGTTAGAACGCTGCCCTGTCACGGCAGAGGCCGCGGGTTCGAGTCCCGTCGTCCCCGCCAATTCTTTTCAGTAGGTTGGAAGGAATGGCACCCAAAAGCCCAACCCACAATTCAACCCACAACTACTGCACCGTTGCGTTCATCCCCACGGCCATAAGGAATTCACCCTGCGCCGCCCGTGTTTCATTGCTGTCTTCCTGCGTGTACAGATCGAGGGTTGTCTGAATCTTTGCGTGACGAAGGAGTCCCTGCACGGTCTTGGGTTCGACCTTCGCCTTGTTCACCAGCCAGTTGGAAAGTGAGTGACGCAAGTTGTGAAGCCCGAACCTTTGGCCGTCCTCGATATGCACCTCGGCTTTCTTGGCAGCCGGCCGCAAGTAGTCTGCGACGAAACTGGACGCATAGAGCGGTTTTCTTCCCTCGGCTCTCATCGACGGAAACACGAAGTCGGTTGCCTTCGCGAAAGGGCTCTTTTGTTGCCACGCGCGAAGGTGCCCGGCCAGGACCGGATGCAGCGGGACGTACCCATCCGATGCATCGGTCTTCGTTTCTCCGTCTTCGCCCTTAGCCCAGCGCTTTGACACCCGAATCCTTCCCTCGTCCCACAGCACGTCCGCCCAGCGCAGCGCCAGAATCTCCGACGAGCGCAGCGCGGTCGCCGCACAGGTGAGCACCAATGCGTAGTGAAGCGGGGAGGGGAGAGATTTGAGTATGGTCAGCGTTTGGGCCGGGGTGATGATGATCGCCCGGTAAGTGGACTTGGAACGCGTCTCGACGTGCAGCACGGGATTCTTCGCGACGTGTTCGTGACGGAGGCCGATCTTGTAGATGCGGAGCATGAGGCCCCGTATCTTCGCAATCGTCGTCCAGGCAAGTCCGTTGGTTTCGTTGAGGGATTTCAGCCACTTCTGAATTTCAAGTGGTTTGATGTCCTCCGCGATGTCTTCACCGAATTGTTTGATGAGGTAGTCACGGACGTAATGCTCAACGATGGGGATGGTGTTTACCGATTTCGGCCGCACAGCATCCGCGCCGAAATCGGCCTTCAAATAATGTTCCGCCAGAGAGTTAAACCGGATGCGACCGACACAGGGATCTTCGTTGATTCTGACGGGCAGTCCGAGCTTGTCCACTTCATGCCATGCGTCTTTTTCCTTCGGGAAATCCCGAACGAAACCCACTTGCATGATGTTTTCCACTCTTCTACCGTCCGAAGCTGTAACCCGGTAACGCAGCACCCAGGTGGCTCCTTCCTTGCGTTTCACTGCTTTCAAACTTCCTCGCTGATAAGCCATGTTTCCTCTTTTCAGCGGGGACTGCCAGATGCAGGATCGCACAATTCCCGCATTTTGGGATCAGTGTTTTTGCCCGCAATCGCAGCCGCCAGTTCCGAGAGCCGAAACACCCAAACTTTCCGAACGGTTCCCGTCCCGAGCGCATATGCCCCTGCGATGCCATTGCGAGCGAGCACCAGTAGATAGCGGCGCTTGATGGCAAGGAAACTCGCGGCTTCGTCAGCAGATACAAATGGTTCAGTAGACATTCCTCTTAGGTACGGAGATTGCGGTCGAGCAATCGGACTGGGCTGGGTCGACATTGTAGTCCTCTGTCGGGCAGGACACGGAGGTTCCGAACCGACCAATACCGTTTTCGGCTGGTCGAGTCCGTGTGCAAGCGACAATTGTTCCCAACCTGCTTCATTTCTGCCGTCGTGTCTAATGAAATTTGGGGAGTCTGTTATTACTTCTGCGACTAATAGCTTTTCGAACCAGGTGCATTCCGTCAGATTTTCGTTGACCCGCCGGCTTTGTGGAGGCGTAGCTCGATGAAATGGCGGAATTTGCGGAAACGACAAAAATCCCGGAAAGCGTCAAAGAATTTTGATACAGCGGTGGTGCCTGGGGTCGGTTCCGCGGCTTCCAATGCCAATTAGAGCATTCCAGCGGGGCATCCAGAGGGTGTGTGCGCGAGCGAAGAGTTAACGAAATGACCTTGGATATATCTTTTGTTCATCGGAGCATAGAGATTCTTTCTCTCTGTCTCGGTTACGAGTTCATCCGCCAAAGCAAAATCACGACAAGCTATTAGTCCTCCAAGGAATAACAGACTCCCGAACTTTCATTGGACAGCGAAATCGAGTGCGGTTACTTTTGCGCCACACGCAGCAGATATTGGGTGCTCCCGGAGGCGCAGATGTCATCACGTTGGTTCCAAGTCCGTCTTATCCGCCCAGTCCAGCTCCTTCTTCGGTCGAAGTGGGCGCGTCCAACGGCGGCTGTTCTCGCCCTGCTTTTTCTCATGCCTGTGGCCGCTCTGGCGCAGGGCGGTTCACCGTTCGACACCGGCTTTACCGCCATCCAAAGCCTTTTCACCGGCACGATTGCGAAGGTCGCAAGTCTAGTTGCCATCGTGATCGGCGGCTACGGGTTCGCCCACGGCGAACCCGGCGCAAAGAAGGCGCTCGCCGGCGTTGCCGCCGGAACGGGAATTGCCGTTCTCGCCGTCAATGTCCTGAGCTGGCTCTGGGGCGTTTAGGGACCGTCCCAATATCACAGGCTTTTCATTCAACGTTTAACTAGGCGGAGACGACCGGAAAATTTATCGCTGCCACTTTCGAGCACGACACCGCGCGGCCCGTCGATGGCTATGCCGCGCCCCAGCTTCATACTCACGCCGTGATTTTCAACATGACGGAGCGCGAGAACGGTTTCGAAAATGGGAAACAGATGCGAGCTTTGCAGCCACACGAAATGTTCGTGTCACAGCGCTACGTCACGGCGGTCTATCGATCCGAGTTGGCTCTGCGTCTGGAGAAGCTGGGCTACGAACTGGAGCGCGGCAAGCATGGACAGCCGGAAGTAAAAGGCTACACAAAGGAATATCTGGAGGCTTCCAGTCCAAGGCGTGAACAGATCAAAGACCATCTTCGGGAACAAGGAATCGACGGAGCGGCGGCGGCACAGATCGCGGCCCACCATACGCGTGACCGCACGGAACTTCTGTCGCCTGGAGAAGTCTTACGGCGGCACCGCGAGTTGGCCGCACAGTACGGGCACCAGGCGGACCGTGTCGTCGCACAAGCGCGCGAACACGGTCACTATCATCTGCGGGAGCCGGAGATGCAGGCGCAGCGGGCCTTGACATGGGCGCGCGATCATGTCTTCGAGCGATCGGCGATACAGGACCGCCGCGCGATCCTTGAAACAGCGCTGGTGCGCGGCATGGCAGAAACCACCTATGCCCAGGTCCGGCAGGAGTTCGAGCGCCGAATCGAGGCCGGGGAGTTCCGGGAAGTGTCGCACGTTGGTGCTGGCAAACGGTACACAACCGTAGTGATGGTACGCATGGAGCGTGAGATCATTGGCCGGATACAGGAAGGCAATCGACGCGACTACAGCGATCCCATGTTGGTCTCGCCGCAAGTGCGCATCCCCACGGAAGACCGCCACCCGGAGTTGAATGCGTCGCAGCGCCAAGCAGTAGACGAAATCTTTCTTTCGCGGGAGAAGGTTGTGGGCTTAGATGGCATCGCAGGCGCGGGCAAGACAACAGCTCTATCCGTGATCCGCGAAGGTGCGGAGGCCGAGGGATACAGGGTGGAAGGTTTCGCGCCAACATCTCGCGCGGCGCAGAAGCTCGGGGAAGCAGGCATGGAGACATCCACACTACAAAAGCATCTGGCACGAGGACAGCAGCCCGACTCCGGCGAGAAACGGCTCTATGTACTCGACGAATCCTCTCTGGCGTCGACCAGGCAGGTGCATGAGTTTGTGAACCGGCTCCATCCGAATGACCGTGTGTTGCTCGTCGGCGACCGGCGGCAACATGAGGCGGTCGAGGCCGGGCGACCCTTCGCGCAGCTTCAGGACGCGGGCATGAAAACCGTGAAGCTCGAAGAGATCGTGCGCCAGAAAGACCCAGAACTGAAACAGGTAGTCGAGCAGCTTGCACGCAGCGAAGTGCGCGAGGCGATACAGAGTCTTGACCGGCAGGGCCGGGTCCATGAGATTCAAGGCCACGACGAGCGCATCGCCGCGATTGCGAAAGAGTACGCGCAATCGCCAGAGACCACGCTGGTGATTTCTCCCGATAATCGCTCTCGCACCGAGATCAACGAGCGCATCCATTCCGAATTGCGGCAGGGTGGCATGGTCAGCAACGAGGAGCACCGCATCCGGACGCTGGTGCCGCGCCAAGACCTCACCGGCGCGGACCGCACATGGGCCCAGCGCTATGAGGTGGGCGATGTGCTGCGCTATTCGCGCGCCTCGAAGGAGACCGGCATCGGGAAAGGCGCGTACGCACAGGTGAAGAGCATCGACGCTCCGAAAAACCGGCTGACGGTCGAACTGCAGGACGGCACGGAACGAACTTACGATCCACGCCGACAGCAGGGAGTCTCGGTCTTTCGGGAGGAGATGCGATGTTTTTCAGCGGGCGACCGCATCCAATTCACTGCGCCGGCCAACAACCTCAGAGTTGCGAACCGCGAATTGGGGACCATCGAGAGCATCGACGGAGACGGGCGGCTGCGCTTGAACATCGACGGTGGGCGTATGGTTGAACTCGATCCGCACAAGCATCCGCATCTCGATCACGGGTATGCCATGACCAGCCACTCCAGCCAGGGCCAGACTGCCGACCGTGTGTTGATTCACGTGGACACCGAACTGGGTGCCAAGGATCTGCTCAACAGCCGCATGGCCTATGTCGCTGTCTCGCGTGGACGCTATGACGCGCAGATTTATACGAACAATGCAGCGACGCTGGGCCAGGAACTCAGCCGCGACGTGTCCCATTCCCCCGCCATTCAGCAGGAGCCAGCGGCGCACAAGTTAGAACCACAAACCACGCACACGAATCAGATCAGTCAGGGTTTCGGTCTTGGTCTTTAGATGCAGCATTCCCAGAATGACATGCCCCGGATAGCCAGAGCATAGCCGAGGCCCGGCCAGTGTCAAGGCCGCGCTTCGCGCGCCGCCTTCGCGGTCGAAGAGCCTTGACACTGGCCTTTGCGCCTCGGCTCATTATTCAGCTATCCGGGGGATGTCAGATTTCTAGTTCTACGAAACGGGGCTCCGCGCCGAGTCGACCCGGTGCTGATGGCAACTATGCGCTTACACATCGAGACAGTGCCAAAGACCGCTGCCGGAAGAGATGTGCTGGAGACCGTCAGCAGCATTGGTAACTGGTGCGGGATCGACGTTGATGGCTACCAAGACCTAATCAAGCAGGCGATCGCCGACCCTTGGGCAACGGCGCTGTCGAACGTGCCAACCGCACCCACACCGAGGAGTTCTATCAAGTCGCTCCCTGTTCCCTGGAGATAAAAAAGCTCAATCGCGAGCTGCGCCACTGGGAGAACATTTACAACATCGTCCGTCCTCATTAAGCTCTTGGCTATCTCACGCCGCTGCAGTTCCTGCAGCGGGCTTCACCTCAATGAAAGGAATGAAAAGTGTCAACCATCCACTGGACGAGTTGGACGAGTAGACGAGTACAGTGGCTTGACAGCTGTTCGTTTTTCATGGTAGTCTCTTTTCGCGCTGTGAGCCCGGTTGGAACCCCTCTAGAAGCGAAGCTGGCTCGGTGGAGTTCTCTCTCAATGCGGCGCTAACTTGGCCACGTCTTCTTCGTCAATTCGCACCTTTAACTGTCAGGAGGATTGTATGTTTACACTCAGAACTCTATTGGGTGTAGCCGTTGGTCTGTCGTCTTGCATCTTCGCCCATGCCCAGGCTTGTTACAACCTGTTAGATAAGCCCTCACATCAATGCCCTAACTCCGAATGTTCGGAATTTTGCGCTCTAAGTGTAACTACGGCTCTCTGGAACGATCTGATTCCTGGGTTTTCGACAGGTCAAAGATCGGGACAGATATCTGTGATGACTGTCGTTCCTCGTTCTCCGGCTGAGCTTGCAGACGTTCGAGTCGGCGATGAATTATTGTCGATCGATGGGATCTCTGCTCCATTCAATGGAGGTGAAGCACCTAATTGGCAAGACGGGGCGACTCACAGCGTAGTGCTGCGGAGAGGCGAAATCGTTCTTTCAAAGGAGATGAAAGGAGTAAGCACGGAGGCTTTGGTCGCGTCCCTTCCACGAATCTCAGAGGCACTAACTCCGGCGGCACTCTCTGTTAATAGAATAGAACCTCTTCGACCGGCTCCGTTCATGTCCGGATTGAAAGTGCATCGGGAAGGAGTGGATCTGGTCGTTGATGCGATTGTAATTGGCTCGCCTGCCTTGCAAGAGGGCATTCTTCCAGGAGATGTGCTAGTAAACAGTGGAGCGACGCCAGGTCAGATTGAGTATTCGAGTTATCGAAGAGTGCTTTACTTGACTGTAAAGCACGGCATGACGATTCGCGAAGTTAATCTTACGCTCGCATCTCTGACGAACATCTTTAATGGCGCAAGAGCTATCAAGATTAAATAGTCCTGCATAGAAAACTAAGTCATGAAACCACGGATTCGCTCGACTCGGAACGTGCTCGTTGCTTTGATCACAGTGCTTGTGTTTTCGACTGAAGCGAATAGTCAGGCACAGAAGCCAGCTGAGACCGCGAGACAGGAGGTGCCGCGATGGCAGCAATTGCTTGAGGAAGCCGATGCCGTGTCTCATGATTTTTCACCAGAGGAACGAGCAGACTTTCTCGGTAACGCTGCTCTCGCAGCGCACGGAAGTCCCCGACTTTGCGAGGCTTTTAGCCTTGAACTATTCACGATAGCTAGCACCAAACTTCAACCTGGTCGCTATCGGGCCGCCATGCAAAAAAACGCTCTGGTTGCCCTGTCACGGGTCGATCCTGAGAAGGCGGCTTCTCTCTTCACCAAACAAGACACGCCCGACATGTGGAATATCCCCGTGCCAGGAGAGGACTTTCGGGCGTTCGGTGCGCGCACAATATTTCCCGCGTTGTACTCGCGAAAGGGAATGACGGCCATTCCAACGATACAGAGCATGGCTTACTGGGTAGGTTCTACCGGTGAATACCCGTACAGAGCCGTATCCGAGATCCTCAATAAGATTTCGGGGGACCATTCCGACACGGTCGATATTCTTGTGACGGACGCCATACGGTTTTCAGGGATTGATCGACATTTCTTGGATCAAAATAAGGAACTTACTGAATTTATTCTGTCCGTCCAACATCAAGCACGATCAGAATTACTTCGGGAGGCAATTACGTTGGATCTCGAAGGGCTGGACCGAGAGTCCAAAGATGACAAAGCACCCCATCACACGATTGAGGCGACATCTAGCGGTTCCACGGTACGATTCAATAGCGAGCCTCAATACTTGGCATATAGATTACTGCCCGTCATTCGGTCGCTCGATCCGGATTGGGCCGGGCAAGTCAAGAAAAAGTATGCCGTTTTAGCGAACTTGCCCGAACTCTCACAAGGAGCGCAAGTCACAATGGTCGGGGCTATTTCGTTTCAAGACCAGCAAGTCGGATCGACGGAAACATCTGAAGCGTTAGACCAGCACAGGATAATGCGGGCAGGGATGCTGGCCGGAGGAGATCCGCAGGCGGCGGCACAAATCGCGTTGCAGGTAAGCGATGCAGAGTTGCGTGCCATAGCTCTCGCCGACATTGCACCTGCCTACATGACGGTTGACGCGAAACGGGCCAATAGTTGGATAGCAGAATCGAGTGATCTGCTGCGGAACATGCCTCCCACTGAGAATAAGCTCAGGCTTATGGTTTCGCTCGCACAAGCAAAGGCAAGCCAAGGCGACACAGACGCGGCTCTCGATTTGATGGGAAAAAGCTTTGACCTCGGAGAGGAATTGTTTGCTCAGTACGTAAGGGCGAATCCGGGACAAATGGCCTACAACGCCACAGGCATGGACGAGCTTGTTGATCTGACGAATAAGATGTGCCAGAAGTCTGCCTTACAAGCCTCGGTGATCAGACGAGTTGAGACTCTTCGGGAGGATACTCTCAAAGCAAGGCTGTTAGTGGCAAGCGCGGAGGGAACGGAAGCAAGCGGGTGAACAAGTCCTAAAGGGGCATCATCCCGCTTTCCAAGAAGGGAGTCTCTAGATGATTTGCCTCCGCATTCCTCAGCGCCAATTCCATCTCCGCGGTGTCTTCCAGGCCGTCACGAGTTGGTGGATCAATCTCGCGTTCGGCTCTGCTCGCTGGGTTGACTAGCGTTGAGCCCTTTTCTCCTTCTCGATTATGCAGGACCACAGGAGCTCAAGCCGGCAAAGGAGCTTTGCTGTGCCCATCGTGGCTCAATGCCCGGACCGCGTTGAGCGCTGCCGCGTGCCGCAGCATTCTGTTCCATGTTCACCCCCGAAGTATGACGATCGCGGTGTTTAGGGTTGGAAAAAAGGACGTGTAAAATCATCCAACGTGCTACGTAGCCGACGCCCTTACGGAGATTGCATTTACGCAAGTTGCGTAATAATATACGGGTTATGCGTAAGACCCTGCCGGCGCTCGACAGCCTCTTCCGACTGTGCGGCTGGGTGTGCTTGCGGCTACTTTGACCCGGCCTGAGAAGTAGTGGTATCTCTCTGAATTGGCCGAATTCCTTCGTACGCGGCCCGCAGACAGACGTTTCGCGACCGCCTACAATGGAGCACTTCAGGCTGCAAAAAACGTGATTGATTACGATGACGCGTTTGTCGCCACCGAGACTGAGGCGAAGGAGATTGTGACGAAGGCCAAAGAATTCGTTCCGGTCGTAGAGCACTGGATTGCCAAGAATCACCCATCGCTGAAAGTATAGGCAGGCCTGTTTTGCACCCAAGAGAACCTCGGATCGAAACGAAGGACTGATTGGGGACTGGGGACTAAATTGGGGACTACGATGCGTTTCCTGCAGCAACTTACGGGTGCTTAGGTATCATCCGTGCGCGTGTAAGTTTTTTCGTATCAGTTTCCCTTTGAACTCATAACCGTAGGGGCGATGGCTTCATCCGGATCGGCCAATTTGGGTCCGATCTGGGTCCGATGAGCCTGGCCAAAGAGCTCCTTTGAGTTCCCTTGGAGGATCAAGAACGGGCTGTCAGTACCGTTAAGTTCCAATAAGTTACGTCGGCCAGCGACTCTGTCACGGCAGAGGCCGCGGGTTCGAGTCCCGTCGTCCCCGCCATTCATTCTAAAGCAGTTAATGAATGGTGCTTCCACTCAGGTCTACCCACAATTTCACCCACGCCCTCATTGGACGGTCTCCCTTTCGAATCCCACCGCGTCAATGAATTTGTCTTGGGCGGCGATCATCTCGTCGAGGTCTTCGTCCGTGTACAGATCGAGCGTGGTCTGAATTCGCGAATGACCCAAGATGCCCTGCACCGTCTTCGGGTTCTCCTTCGCCTTGTTCACCAGCCAGTTCGACAAGCTGTGCCTAAGGTTGTGAAGACCCCAGCGATGCCCGTCTGGGATGACAGCCCCAGCTTTCTTCGCTGCTGGTCGCAGGTGAACGCGGCAGAATACCCCTGAGCAAATTGGTGTCCTGCCGCTGTTTCTGATTGAGGCAAACACGAAGTCCGTGGGCTTGGCGTATGGCGTTTGCTTGTGCCATTCGCGCAAGTAGTGGGTTAGCACCCTGCCCATCGGTGCATCGCGTTCCGAAGAGGGTGTTTTCGTCTCGCCGTCCACGCCCGTCTTCTTCCATGACTTAACGATCCTGATCTTCCGCTCTTCCCAGAGGACGTCCGCCCACCGAAGCGACAGCACTTCAGAACTTCGAAGCGCTGTTGCCGCCACGACGAACACTAAAGTGAAGTGCAGGATGTTCTGCATCATGGAACGCAGGATCAAGAGCGTCTGAGCCGGGGTGATCTTGATCGCCTTGTAAGTGGTCTTGGTGCTGGTTGCCAGCCCCTCCACCGGATTCTTACTGACCTTTTTGTGGATGGTCCCAATCTTGAAAATTCGATTCATGATGCCCCGAATCTTCGAGACTGTAGTCCACCCATACTCTTCCTTGTTGTGCAGGGCATTGAACCACTTCTGTGTTTCGAGTGGCTCGATGTCCTCCGCGATTTGATCGCCCCACTTCGCGATAAGAATGTCGCGAACGTAGTGTTCAAGAATGGGCTTTGTGTTCGCAGACTTCGGACTGGCGGTGACCTCCGGATCGAACTCGACCTTGAGGTAATACTCCGCAAGTTCGCTGAATCTGATCCTGCCTGCGTGTGCGTTACCGGAGTTGATCCTGACCCTCAGTCCAAGACGATCCACCTCGGCGTTAGCATCATCTTCCTTAGGAAAGTTCGAAACCAGACCCACTACGAGCGGCGTCTGCTCTGCACCTTTGATCCGGTAGCGAAGCACCCAAGTCAACCCCTTCTTCTTTTTCACTTTCTTCAAACTGCCCCGCTGGTATGCCATTAACGGCCTCCTTTGCGGGGACTGCCGTCAGCCATTCTACGGCCAGATGTGGCGTTTGCGGCAACCTTGATTGGGGCACGATTGCTAAGCACCCATGCGCGTAGCTCGGTGAGCAGGTAGCGCCACGTTATACGCCGACCAAAGCTGATCGGGTGCGCTGGAATGAGTCCAAGCCGTGAAAGCCTGAGGATATGTTTTCGCGAGCAATGGAAAAATGAGGCTGCGACGGTCGCATCGACGAAGTGCTCTTGCGCGGCTAACGTGCTCTGGACGGAGACAGGCGCGATTGGGATCGAAGCATCACACTGCTCTGGGGGCCGTGGCGCTTCTATTTCCAGCCCAGCGCTCGGTGTTGAAAATCGTTGCTGTTCTTCGCTCTTCAATCAACACCATCTCTTCCTCGTCTCGCCGATCCTGCGGATGCCAGACATGTAAGTGATACTTCCGTTACTCTGCTGCCGGGGGTTGTGACCCGACCTCCGCATTAAGGAACGCTTCGCTTGCCGTTCCCCACTCTGCATTAGCCCTTGTGGTTGATGAAGACGCACTTGCCGTTCGTCAACTCGCGATCACACACGCTGCACTTGTTCGCTGCCATCGCCTTGATCTCATCCACGGGCGTGCTAATCGCCCGCCCCGGCTCAACGAAAAGATGAAACGCCGTCTTGTAGCCGATGCCTCGGCTATTCTCGCGAATTCTTAAGCCGATTTCCTTGCCCTCACGGTATGCTTTGGTGAAGTGCTCGGCTTCATCCGGGGTGATCTGTTCGAGAATCTCTTTGAACAGAATCTTGAGAATGCCTTTGGATGGATGGTTTACGCTGCTTGCTTTTGCTGCTCCCACTGCGGTTCTCCTATGTGCTCTGCTGCCGGGGGTTGTGACCCGACCTCCGCATTAAACGGGCTTGCGCTCGTCCACTCTGCTTTGCTTCGGTTGGTGCGTTCTCGCGTATTTCATTTTTCCTCCAAACAAAAAGACGCGGCTCCTGAATGTTGGCTATTTGCCGCCACGCTATTCAGGAGCCGCGCCCGGATTTCTTGCTTACCGTTGGCTCAGGTCTCCGATTGGACTTAACGGAGCACGCGCATTAGTTCGCGTCCAGTATCAGCCAGAAAAGACGAACCTCGGACTGAACACTACTACTATGATGCCAAGTTCAACCGAGATGATTCAGGGGAACACCGCACGGGGCGCGGCTTTTAGGCGGGGCAGCTTATTTGAGGCTTTTCGACGCGCTGTAATTTCCTGCTTGCACGCGAGGAATGGCGAGAAGATTAACTACTAACAAGTTTTGTCACTTTGAGCCTGAAAGTGAAGCGGTGCCACAGAAGAACAGGCAACAGACACATACGCAGACGCGACGGACGGGCGTCGCCTCTTGGAACTGGCCCCGAAGCCGACAAGCGCAGACGCCATCCATCCGAGGACGACGAAGCCTAGTCGTTCTCCCACCAACCGAGCACCTCGGTGATCCAGTGGCCGTGATGGCTGCCGAACTTCAGCCTGTGCTCGGCGCATGACCACTTGATCTGAATCCCGGACTGCAACAACCAGACCAGCATGTGCGTTGCTGGATGCGGCGGCGTCCCTTTGTACTGGCAGCGGGGCTTTTCCATAACCTGACAGCGGGCGGCGATGCTGAGCATCGTGCAGGTTGACGGTCTCCCATCCGCCCGCTACTAACGATCCCGTAGTCCATAGACCAAGCCCAACTATCAAGGCAACGAAAGCCGCAACTCGCCAGTGAAACCAAGCTTTCCGACTATCGGATGGCTTAACTGATGGGCGAGAAATACAACAGGCGCACTGACCGCTACGCGATCTTGCACAGGATCGCGAACGACCCCGACATGTCGGCGACCGAGGCAGCCCGACTGTTCAACGTGTCACGGCACACGGTCGAGCGCTGGTGCCGCGAGGAGGGCATCCCGCTGACGGGGCACAGGAAGCCTCGCGTGAGCTTCGTGCTGAACCAGAAGAGACAGCGGCGCAAGCGGCTGACGCAAGAGCTTGCCCAAGTCACTCGCGAAATCAAAGCCTTAGAGCAGCTAGACCCTGCCGCGCCTTACCAGAAGCCGCCAAATAGCACAAAAAGGGAGACTATGAGGTATTAAACATCAGCGTTGTAGCAGGCGCGAGAACTTGGCAGCTACCGAGTTCTCTTTTGGGTAGGGTTCTCGCCAGAGAATTCTGTGGGGCGGTTCTCATAGTACCGCCCTGCGTTTCACTCGCTCTATGACGGCTTTACCCACCGTGACAGTGAAACGAAGGCCACGACGCCCAATGCAGTGGCCTCAGCGATCCACGACCGGATGCCTGTGATCCTCGACCGAGACAGTTACGACCTGTGGCTCGACCCCGGAATGCAGAATGTCGCAGCGATCTCAGAATTGTTGAAGCCATGCGACGCTAAGTCGATGCGAAGCTATCCCGTGAGCAGTCGGGTCAACCATGTGGCGAACGATGACGAAGGATGCTCGCGACCTGTTGAACTTGGTCAGGTACAGACCCAACTCTTTTCCTATTAGCGGTTAGCTGACTTTCTTTACTCCGGGGATTTTCCACGAGCCGTCCAGAATCGACGGGGCTTTTTCCTTAGGCCAATACAGTCGCATCATCAGAACGAAGTCGTCCTTCGGCGCCGGCAGCCAATTCCATTCCTTGGCTTTGCCCGGCGAGTCGGCCTGAATATAGATGTCTGTTGAGCCGTCAGCGTTTGTGATGAATTTGTTTCGCTGGCTGATGTTGTAACGATTGAGCGGATTGTCCACGAAGAAATACTGCGCGTTGTACATCGTCACCGACCAGAAGCCGTCCACGGGCGGCATCTCGCCTTTGGCGAAATGCAGAACGTATTTATTGGCTCCATTGTATTTCGAGATGATTTCCGGGCCTTCGGAGGTTGGGTACACTGCGTCCTGCGGCCGGTTTGCCCCTAGCCCGATCCACGTGATGAAAGCACGCTGCAGATAGTCCGTGCCATACAGCCCAGTCTTGGTGCTAAACATCCAGCCATTTTCGAGTTTTGAGTCTCCCGCGACTATACCCTCTTTCATCCATGCCGAGATCTTGTCTTGCGCGGGCTTGGGCACCTTTGCGATTCCGGCGGAGACGCTGGGATCGAGTTTAGAAGCGTCGAAATCTTGTCCGGGCACGATACCGATTTTCGCTAGCTTGGCCACCATGGGCGCATCGTCTGCATTCGGGGGATTCGTCTTCAAGAGTTGTGCGAAAAGCTTGAAGTACGAAGAGCCGTCCATGGCGTTAAGCTGATCGCGAACAGCAGTCTTGGTATCGATTGAGGGGTCTACGACACCAGGGGCGGGCGTGTACGGCTTGCCGTAGGAAGATAGCGGAACCGCGGCCATTTGATCCTGCAGCGCGTGGACTGCTTTATAGTCCTCTGGCGTGCCGGTGCAATAAATTCGACCAAGCAGCCATACCAGACCCGTGGGCGACTTATATTCGGTCACCCCTGCTGGAAGCGTTCCCGACCAGCCCGGTCCGGTGATGGCATAATTCTGCGCTCCGGTGCCGGTAGTACGTTTGCCCGGCACTTGGAATACATCTGTCCAGCCATCCAGCATGGGGAACAAGGCGTAGCGCCCCTTCAAGTCTGGAATGCTGACGACCCAAGGCTCCTTAGAAACGTCCAGCCAGACGATGGTGTAAAGCGTGTCGGCGTTTGGCGCGGTGACGGCGTTGAACGAAGCGTTGGGGTATTCGCGCAGCTTGGCGAATTGCCCCATTGGCGCGAAGGTCCCTTTCGGTTCTACGAGATTCGTGGAGACGCGGCGCGTCATCTCCATGGTCATCAAGGGGTACGCGTAAATGTAGGCATCTTTGGCAGTTTCAAATGCTTCGAGTTCCTTCGCGTCCTGGGCCACCTTAGAATCCGAGCCGCAGCCCGCGATTAACAGACATGCAAACAGACCCGTCCCAACGGAAGCCCATATTTTTCTATTCACTATTCCTCCACACAAATCTTGATTGAGAACGCGCCCCGCGCGCCAAAGCTTCGCGCAGTCTGGACTTATCACTGTGGCGACGCAATCGTCAAAAGTGACAGGTGCCGGAAAGCATGGGCTGCTATCGCACAGCGATACGGAGTGCCGGGTGCCCCACTCCTTGCGGTGCTGCCTCACGCAAGGGTGTCTTGGCTCAGCCTGAAATGGAGAGGGGGCGTTCTCCGTTAGTGTAGATTCCGCCCCTTTGAGGCGGGGATTTTCAAGGCATGGGGGTCTATCGTCCGATGACTCGTTCTGTGCGATGCACAGCGCGAGAGGATTGGCTCCCGCGCTGCTGAGCATCGGCTGGATGAGCCCCACCAGGTTATCCCTCAGCATGGTTGCATCCCTGCAGTGCCCGCTTCCGTTTCATCCGGTGAGGTCATTGTAGCTGCGGTGGAAGAGTGTGCAAACATCAAAGACGCTGTCTGCTGCCGGCGAAGTTGCCGCTGCCTACGAGCTTCTTCTAACTTGCGATCGCGAGCCGCGTGGATCTCGGCCTGTCGTCCGGCAAGCCGATCCTGCGGCGTCACATAGCCGAGGGCGCTGTGCAGTCGAACCGTGTTGTAGCGATCCACGTAAGTCTGAATCAAGCGCCGTGCATCGTCCAGCGTCAGCGGAGTCAGAGGCCGGATACACTCCTGTTTGAGCGACTTATGCCAGCGTTCGATTTTTCCGTTCGATTGCGGGTAAAACGGCGATGTGCGCACGTGCGTCATACCCGAGACGCGAATGAACTCCTTGAAGTCCCGCGCGATGAACTGCGGTCCGTTGTCGGAGATGATCCGCGGCTTGGCCTCCGGGTACTTCTCCTTGGCTCGTTCCAGAATCCTCTCGATGTCCGCCTCCTTCATCGACTCGCGCAGATCCCAATGCACCAGAAAACGACTGCACCCATCCAGCACGCTGCATAAGTAATAGAACGTGCCCGACAGGTTGATATAGGAAACATCGACATGCCAGTGCTGGTGCGGCTCGAGCGGCTGTTCGAAGCCGGTGCCCTTGCGTGACGGCTTCGCTTTCCAGCGCGACAGCAGTCCTGCTGGTTGCAGCACGCGCCATACGCTCGCCGGACTCACGGCCACCACATCGTGATCTAACATCATGTACGTCAGCCGCCGATAACCTTCCAACGGATTCTTCAGATGAAAACTCACGATCGCTTCCTTCTCCCACGGCTCCAACCAGAAGTCCCGGGGCACCCAACCATTGTGCTCATTCACTCGTCCATAGCGCTGCCGCCAGTCGTAGAACTTACTCGCAGTTACGCCCAGCCACGCAATGAATCGGCCGACGCTGATCGCGCTCTTCTCCGACCAGCGCCGGACGAAATCCACCACCTGATCCCGCACATCGTGCGGCACCCAAGTCGCGGTCAGAGTTCCCCAAGGCTTTTTTTTAACGCGATGTGCTCCGCCATCAGCTCGGCCAGGACCTCATCCTTGGTCTGCACCTTCTTCTCCAAGAACTCAATCCGCTTCTGTTTCTCTTCTGCCTGGCGGCGAGGATGCTCCGTCGTTTGGAAAGCACCCGCTCCGTTCTCGAACAACTCCTTTTGCCAGCGGTAAAACACGGTGGGTTGCAGCCCCAGTTCCTCACACAGATCGGAAACCGGGACCTTGTCTAAAAGATGGCGCCGTAGAATGGCCACCTTCTCCTCAGCAGTGTAGTGCTTGCGCTCTTTGCTCATACGTTCGCTCCGCTATCTTAACGGACGAACGCTTTCTCCATTTCCAACTGAGGCGGGACATTTGCATATTGATGTTCCCCGTCAAATTCAGAAGTTGTCTTCAGTGGATGACAGTTTGCATCGGCGTGCGCGGCGGAGCCTCGCTTCGTGAACACTTCGTCACAGATTAAACACCGCCGCATGTCCTCACCGAGGGCGACGAAAATCTTGCCGATCACTTCGTCGTTTCGCGATTGTTGCATTGGGACTGCCTGCCTCCATTGGTCATCGTCTGGTTGGAAATTCTGAGAGACCCAAGTAAGGACGATCCTTCTTCCGCTTGCCCGCTGCCCACAGCAGCCGCTTACGGAAATGTGAATAGGCGAATCTCATCATCTTCAGGTCGCCGCCACGATCCTGCCACTCGTCCATGAACGTTTCTACTAGCCGATTTTCCGCAGTCTCAAGCTCTCGCATGAGGGCGAACTTGCGGTTCCGCTCATCGTCCCACTGGTTTTCAAGCTCGACGAATACGAGCTGTGCCTCCCTCATCTCGATCTCACTCATCTGTTCTCCCTGAGTTCATTAGGTGACGAACGTATACCGGGCGAACCATCCAAATTCGAAATTCTGCGTTAATGGATTCAGAGGGTTGCGGCTCTTGCGGCGCAGCCCTTTTTGACCACCAACTTGCAAGTCCAAGAAAAACAACGTGTGGGGACAGTTCTGACGGTTTTACTCTGCTCATTGACCCTGTGGCGTTAGAGTCCTATGATTCCCGCCAATGGCGACATCGTCCGAACTTGTCGGTCAAACGATCTCGCACTACCGCATCGTCGAGAAGCTGGGCGGCGGCGGGATGGGTGTGGTCTACAAAGCTGAGGACACCGAGCTTGGTCGCTTCGTCGCCCTGAAGTTTCTACCCGACGATGTCGCGCAAGACCCGCAAGCATTGGAACGTTTTCGCCGCGAAGCACGCGCCGCTTCTGCCCTGAACCATCCCAATATCTGCACCATCCACGAAATTGGGAAGTACGAAGGGCAGTCGTTCATCGTCATGGAGTTTCTGGACGGGCTGACCTTGAAGCACCGCATCGCCGGAAAACCTATGGATGGGGATGTATTGCTTGGTCTGGCGATTGAGATCGCAGATGCACTCGACGCTGCTCATGCGGCTGGCATTGTCCACCGAGACATCAAGCCTGCGAACATCTTCGTTACGAAGCGTGGGCACGCGAAGATTCTCGATTTTGGTCTAGCGAAGGTTACTGAGGAAAGCGCACTGATCCGAGCAGGGGGCGCGTCCCAGCCGACTCTCGAATCGAGGGCCGAGCACTTGACCAGTCCGGGAACCGCGCTGGGAACAATCGCCTACATGTCGCCAGAACAGGTCAGGGCCAAGGAACTGGATTTACGAACAGACCTATTTTCGTTCGGCTCTGTTCTGTACGAGATGGCAACCGGGACATTACCCTTCCGTGGCGAGAGTTCCGGTGTGATCTTCGAGTCGATTCTGAACAAGACACCTGTCGCCCCTGTACGGCTCAACCCCGACGTACCTCCTAAGCTTGAAGAAATCGTTAACAAGTGTTTGGAGAAAGACCGCGACCTTAGATACCAGCATTCTTCCGACATAAGAACTGACCTGCAACGGCTCAAACGGGACACAGAAAGCGGGCGCACGGCGGCGACAACCTCCAGCATGATGAAGGTATCTGCTGCTGCTCCGATGAGGAAACGTCGGGTTATCCTAGCAGCCATCGTCTTGGCCACGGCACTGTTCGGCTGGCTCTACTATCGTTTTCATAACACCAAGCCGCTAACTGAGAAGGACACCATCGTTCTCGCTGACTTCGACAACAAGACTGGAGATGGGGTCTTTGATGATGCACTCAAGCAGGGTTTGGCCGTCGAGCTGGGACAGTCTCCCTTCCTGAATGTGCTCTCTGATCGAAAGGTTAGTGAGACCTTGCGGATGATGGGTCGGCTCTCGAACGAACCTATCACGGTCGAAATCGGTAGGGAGCTTTGTCTGAGGACGGGAAGCAAGGCTCTGGTGAGCGGGACAATATCCAGCATGGGAAGCCACTACCTCATTGACGTGAGTGCCGTTGCGTGTACCACGGGAGACACCTTGGCCAAGGAACAGGCTGAAGCCACAGGCAAGGAAGAAGTTCTGAAGGCTCTGAGTCAAGCTTCTTCCAGTTTGCGGACGGCGTTGGGCGAGTCGCTGCCCTCGGTGCAAAAATTTGATGTTCCGATTGAGGCTACGACATCTTCCCTCGAAGCGCTGAAAAACTACAGCATGGGAGTCAAATTGAAGGAGGAAAAGGGAGACGCGCCAAGCGTGCCGTTTCTGAAGCGGGCGATTGAATTAGACCCCAATTTCCCCATGGCGTATGCCGGGCTGGCTATCAGCTACACTAATTTCGGCCAACCTACGCTAGCAGTGGAATATGCGACCAAGGCCTACCAATTGCGCGACCGGGTCAACGAACGCGAAAAACTCCGAATTTCTAGCGCTTATTTTATTGCCAAAGGAGAATTTGAGAAGGCGACGGAGGTGTTCGAACTCTGGGCGGCAAACTATCCTCGTGATTCGTCTCCACACCTCAACATGGGAGCGGACTATTCCATCATGGGGCAACATGAGAAGGCACTTGCAGAATTTGAGGAAGCGTTGCGGCTCGATCCGGACAGCGTCACTGTTTATGCAGCTCTGGCGGAAGCCTATCTCCACTTGAACCGCCTCGATGAAGCGAAGGGCACCTTCGATCAGGCATTTGCGCGCAAGCTTGATAGTGGTTTTCTGCGGTTGATCAAATACGACCTTGCCTTTCTGCAGGGAGATTCTGCGCAGATGCAGCAGCAGCTAGCTTGGTCTGGTGAAAAACCCGGAAACGATGACGACTGGCTATTGTCGATGCAGTCTGATACAGATGCTTACTACGGACGTCTGAACCAAGCGCGGGACTTCTCGCGCCGAGCGGTCGACTCGGCTCTCCGCTCCGACGCGAAAGAGAGTGCAGCTTTGTGGCAAATCAATGCGGCCCAGCGTGAGGTGGAAGTGGGTAACAATGTTGCTGCGAAGCAGGGAGTCATAGCGGCCTTGGCGCTGTCTCAGGGGCGAGATGTGATTGCGTCGGCAGCGTTGACATTGGCGCGAGTCGGCGACACTACCCGCGCCCACGCATTGATTGACGAATTGGAGAAGAGCTATCCAGACTATGATCTCGTGAAACTCTACTGGCTCCCAACGATCCATGCGGCAATCGAGATCAGCACAGGGCACTCGTCTCAAGCGCTCGTGTCTCTGGAATCGGCCGCTCCTTACGAACTCGGTGAAACAGCAAGCCTATATCCGGCGTACGTCCGGGGCCAAGCCTACTTATTGGCGCACAACGGCACAGCCGCAGCCGCTGAGTTCCAGAAGCTGCTCGACCACAGGGGCGTCGTGTTGAATAACGTCACTGGGTCGCTTGCACATCTTCAAATTGGCCGTGCTTACGCCATGATGGGAGACACCGCCAAAGCGAAAGGTTCCTATCAAGACTTTTTCAATCTGTGGAAAGACGCCGACCCCGACATCCCCATCCTGAAAGAAGCCAAAGCCGAGTACGCAAAGTTGCAATAAATGGTCGCGTGATTTGGCTTGCCCTGAAAGGGAGCAAGCGCACGACTCGTGCATCCCTGAACGAGGCAGTAACTCCGAAATATCTTTGGTAAGGCTTACCATTTTTCCTCTCGATTTCTGGACGATGCTGCATAAATTCTCCTATTACTAACCTTGGGGGAGTTCGATTGACCATCGGGGAACTCATCGCAGAGCAGCGGAGGCGAATGCGATCCAGCAATCCAGCAGAGCGACTTGCGGCGGCGCTTCTCATCCCCGGCGTGCTGGCACAGCGACTACGCGAACTCAGTGATTTCAACCTTGGGCAACTGCTGGAGGACGAGGTCTGGTCGAATCTGAACCTGCTCGCTCCCGAATCAACTATCTGTTTAGCGGCCGTTGATCGGCTGCGCGGGTACGTGAGCCGTCCGCACAAACCTAACGAATCCGAGGGAGGAATCTAAGCTAATGAAGACAGCCGCCATTTATGTCCGCGTGAGCACCGCTGATCAGCACGTCGAAAGCCAGCTTTACGATCTGCGCGAGCTTGCGGCGCAGCGTGGTTTGGAAATCGTGCAGGAGTATCGAGACAGCGGAGTCTCAGGGAAGAGAGCGAGACGCCCCGGTCTCGACGCGCTCATCGCGGATGCACGGCGGAAGAAATTCTCCGTCGTGCTCGTTGCCGCCTTCGACCGGGTCGCGAGAAGCGTGAAGCACTTCCTGCAAGTCATGGACGAGTTCGACAGCTTGGGCGTCGTCTTCATTTCCCGGCGCGAAAACATTGACACGAGCGGACCCATAGGACGTCTCCTCCTAACGCTGATTGGCATGATTGCCGAACTCGAATCGGACTTGATTCGAGAGCGTGTCTTGGCAGGGATGCGCAGGGCGAAGCTGGACGGCGTGCGGATCGGGCGTGCTCCGATGGACTTGGATCGCGCAGCCATCGTCCGCGACCGACTCAGCGGAATGACCCTGACGGCTGTGTCCAAGAAGTGGGGTGTTTCCCGCAGCCTAGTTTGCAAGCTGGTTAACAGATCACGTGCTGGTGACGAAAGCTCCATGCTGCCGCCAGCCAACTTTGTTGATGCTGTTGAGGTTGTGCCATCGAGTTCAGTCGAGGCGCGTTGGTGACGAACTTATACCTTGGTGACCTCAGAGGTGGAAATGACTGACACCCGGAGCAACGCTGATCAGATCGGGAAGGTGTTTGCCGTGCGTCGCGGAGGCTTACTCGAATGTCTCGTGTGTGGAGAAACGTTCAGCAGAGAAACTGCCCGCGAGCATGCCGAGGTTGATTGCTATCCATCTGTTGAGTTTTGCCTGCTTGAACCAATCGGAACGTAAGAAGCAGCAACTTCTTTAACTTCCCCGAGGATTTCGCTCCTCGCCGATTTGGATCAGAACGAGGAAAAGATGCTTATGCAACCGGATGGCTACGATTCAGGAACATAACATGATCCTGAAGGCGATTCGGCACGGCGTCTCGGAAGAACGGATCGCCAAGGTACTGAAAGTGGATGTCGCTATAATCCGGCAGAAGCGGGACCTGTTGAATGGTATTTGCAAGGAGGCCATCGAGATCCTCAAGAATAAACATGTGTCGCTAGGAGCATTCGCCTTTCTACGAAAGCTAAAACCAATGCGCCAGATTGAGGTAGCCGACCTGTTGGTGGCGACGGGGAACTTCTCGGTGCCCTATGCAAAAGCTCTTCTGGCAGCCACCCGCTCTGAAATGCTTGTCGATCCTGACAAACACAAAGTGGTCGAGGGCCTGACCCCAGAACAGGTCGCGAAAATGGAGAAAGAGATGGAAGTCTTGCAACGCGATCTAGGGCTGATTGAGGAATCTCATGGAAATCAGGTCCTCAATTTGGTCCTTGCGCGTGGCTACCTCTCGAAATTGCTCGGCAATGCCCATGTTGCACGCTACCTGGGCCAGCACCACGCTGACATCTTTCGCGAGCTGCAATCGATCTCAGAGAGTTCTTCGTTGGAGAACCGAAGTTGATCCGTCGCGCGGAGAAGCCTTCAGCTACAAACGGCGCATTCTTGGTTTCGGATTGAGACTTGAGCTAAGAACCCAATTAGGGTACAATCGTACCCATTATGAGTACAGCAGGAGGGCATTACGAGATCGCGAGCCGACGGCTTTTTGGCCAGACGCGTAGCGCGCTGCTGTCCATGCTTTACGGCCATGCAGACCAGTCATTCTACCTGCGCCAGCTTGTCAGGGCAGTTGGCGCCGGCCACGGTGCTCTTCAGCGAGAGTTGAAGCACCTAACGGAGATGGGCCTCATTGTGAGAACGGTTCAGGGTAATCAGGTCCTATATCGCGCAAATTCACGAAGCCCGATTTTCGCGGAAATTAAGAGTCTGATATCCAAGACGGTGGGCATCCACGATGTCATCCGCTCGGCTCTGGCGTCTTTTGGAGCAGAGATTCAAATTGCTTTCGTGTACGGTTCGGTTGCGCGTCAGAAAGAGCGAGCGGATAGTGACGTGGATTTGATGGTTTTGGGTGATGCACCGTTCAGCGACGTTGTTGCGGCGCTGAGTCCGGCGCAGCGAGCGCTCGGCAGGGAGATCAACCCGACCGTTTTTCCGGTGTCTGAATTCCGATCAAAGCTGGTGGCAGGGAACCATTTCTTGCGGAGTGTAATGAAAGAGAAGAGACTTTTCGTGTTGGGGACAGAGAATGACCTTGCAAGGTTGGCTTCAAAATAGTTGGTTGGTTCAGCACACCACAAGCCCTGAAGAGATCAAGAACCTGTTGGCGATTTCGGATCGGGATCTCTCGGCTTGCCAAGTGAAACAATTGCCCGCTGACTGGCGGTGTGCGATCGCCTACAATGCGGCACTCCAGGCGGCAACGGCCGCTCTGGCTGCTGCTGGCTACAGGGCTGCACGGGACAATCATCACTACCGCGTTATCCAATCGCTAGAGTTCACGACGGCACCGGGCAGAAAATTCATCGATACCCTTGATGGTTTTCGCAAGAAGCGCAACGTGAGCAGCTACGATGTAGCTGGGGCCATTTCGGACAAAGAAGCGGACGAGATGCTCAAACTCTCGACCAGCCTCCGCGCCGACGTGGAAAAGTGGATCAGGGCGACTCGCCCGGAACTACTTATCCGCCGCTGAAGAACGCCGTATACGGCCAAAAGAAAGGTTGCGCCGAACCCGGCGCCCTTCCGCAAAGGCGAAACCGAATGCTCTGCGACCGCGATCATGGCGATTGCAATCGTGAGCTGCAACGCTCGTACCGAATAGTGGGTAAGCATGGCCTGCGAGACGTGACCGGCAATCGCCCTTCTGATCGGTTGCCTGCCGGTGTCCTCCTGCGAGAAGAGCCAGACGAGGAAGAAGACGAAGAGGACGAGGACGAGGACACTGACGATGACGAAGGCTACTCGGAGTGAGGACGGCAAGCCGACCATTACATTTTCTAAGGTGGTCGACAAACTCCAACAGCACTATGGTGCTCCTGCGCCGCCATTAACTGACCCACTGGACCTAATCATCTGGGAGAACATCGCGTATTTGGCGAGCGACAAGCGTCGTGCCGAAGCATTCGACACCCTTACCGTACTGCGTGGCGTCGTTCCATGTAACTTGCGCCGAGACGGTAACTGTCATGAACGCCATTAGCGCCAGGCCGGCAATGAGACTGAGGGTTGTGCGGTTCCGTCGTTTTGCGAGGTTGGTTGGTTGGCTGTTGTTGATGGTTAGCGTGCCTGTGTTCGTAGTTTTCATTTTGATTCTCCTTGTTTTTGTTGGGGAAAGCTTGTGCTGAATCTCATTAGTTCCGACCTCGGTTTGTCTCGTCTTGAAGAAGAGGTCTTGCGTGTTCTGCGGGCTCCGGGGCCAGCTTCTGGCCGCAAAGCGGGCAGGTATCGAAGCCCGCCGCCGTGCCACCCACAATCAGAGTCACGCCTTGCCGTTCTACCGTTACCTCCGTCCGGACGGTGCGGCTCGTGTCGTGGACGGACGCGCCAGATTGGAAGATGCTTGTCCGCTCGGACAGCCACTGGTAGAGTCTGTGCATGCGGCCTCGTTAGTACTGGCCGCGAATGTTGCGGCAGTCGCACAGATAAGGCCAGTGACCACTTCTGACAAGTTGTGACAAGTTGTGAATGTCCTCGATGTCAATCAAACCAGAAGGGATGTTCCAATTCGGAGGGTTTCAGATTGATGCACGGGCGCGCACCTTGCGGCGGAATAAGGAGATTGTCACGCTCAACCGCCGGGCGTTCGATGTGCTGCTGTACCTAGTCCGGAACTCGGGAAGGGTCCTGCCCCGTGACGAACTGCTGAAGAATGTCTGGCCAGACACCTTTGTGGACGAGAACAGCCTAGCGCAGAGCATCTCCGCATTGCGGCGGGCACTCGATGAGAAGCCAAGCGGCAACAGCTGTATCGTCACCCTGCCGGGGCGGGGGTATCAGTTTGTCGCGACGGTTCATGTGCTTACTCCAGAGAACCTGGCGGATGTCCCGGATGCAGCGACTCCTGCTAGCTACGGCGCCAGCGGGGCGATTTTTCAGCAGCACACCATCCGCACCAGTGTCATCACGGAAGAGAAAGCAAGCTCGGGCACGGCGGCGTTGCCAGAATCTCGTGCGGCTCGGGTTCCGAGGCTCTGGAAGATTTCCATTGCCGTGCTGCTCGTCGCCTTGCTTGTGGCCGCCGGGCTCTACTATCGTTCCCGTCAAAGTCAGCAGCTGACCGAGAAAGACACCATCGTTCTTACCGACTTCGCCAACGGCACGGGAGATGCGATCTTCGATGACACGCTAAAGACCGCGCTCGACATCTCCCTGCGACAATCACCTTTTCTGAATGTCCTCTCGGACAGCCAAGTCGCGAAGACATTGCAACTGATGACCCGTCCCGCCCACATGAAACTCACGCCCGAGGTGGCCCGCGAGCTCTGCCAGCGAGCGGGCAGCAAAGCTTATATCGCCGGAGCGATCGGCAGCCTGGGCAGCGAATATGTTTTGGGGTTGAGGGCGGTGGATTGCCAGAGCGGAGATATGCTTGCTGAGGAGCAGGTGACGGCGGCGTCGAAGGAGCAGGTACTGGACGCGCTGGGCGAGGCGGTGTCCAATCTGCGCGCCGAGCTGGGCGAATCGCTGGCGACGGTGCAGAAGTTTGATGTTCCACTAGCAGAAGCCACGACATTTTCGCTTGCAGCTCTGAAAGCCTATAGCCTTGGAGTGAAGGAGGGCAACGAGAGAGGCACCGCTGCATCCCTTGCTTACTATCAGCGTGCCATCGAGCTTGATCCGAATTTTGCCACCGGCTACAGGGCCGTAGGCAACGACTACAACAATCTTAGTGAGCTAGCGCGGGCCAGCGTCTACTTCACCAAGGCATTTCAGTTGCGTGAACATGCGAGCGAACGGGAAAGGCTAACGATCACCGCCGATTACTATTCGAACGTAACTGGCGAACTGGATAAGGCGGGCGAGACGTATGAGGAGGAGATCGAGAGCTACCCACGAGAGCCGCGAGGATATGGAAATCTGGGGTTAGTGTTCGCCGGACAAGGGCAGTATGAGAAAGCCGTGGAAATGATGCGGCAAGGTGTGCGCCTTGCACCCGATCGGGTAGCTTATTACGAAAATCTCGCCAATTACACTCTTGCAGTGCAGCGATTCGACGAAACTCGGCAGGTCATTCGCGATGCCCAGACGCGAAAAATGGATGATTTTGGACTTCACATTGCTCTCTACGCTCTTGCTTTCCTCGAGGCGGACTCCGCAGCGATGGCGGATCACCAACGGTGGTTTGCGGGCCAGCCCGATTACGAGAACTGGGGACTTGCGCTTGCCTCCGATACCGAGGCTTACGCCGGTCGGGTGGGCAAGGCACGGGAATTAACCAAGCGGGCCGTAGACTCCGCCATCAGGTCTGACAGCAAAGAAAACGGGGCAACTTGGCAGACAACCGCCGCTCTGCGAGAAGCCGCTTACGGAAATGCCTCAGAAGCGCGGCACACAGCGGAAGAAGCTCTAAAGCTTGCTCCCACAAGTCATGACGTCGAGAGCCAAGCCGCGCTTGCGTTTGCCATGGCTGGCGACACCGTACGAGCCACATCCCTGGCACTGGACCTAGAGAAACGATACCCGCTGCACACGCACACGCGGTTCCTCTGGCTGCCAGCGATTCAGGCGCAATTGGCGCTCGATAGCAAGAAGCCCGATTCCGCCATAACTACGCTGCGAGATGCTTCCACCATCGAGTTGGGGGAAATTCCGTTCGTCACGAACATCTCTTGTCTGTACCACGTGTACATCCGTGGAGAGGCATTCCTAGCAGCTGGACAAGGCAGCGCTGCTGCTGTCGAGTTTCAGAAAATCATCGATCACAGCGGCATTGTCTGGAACTGTTGGACGGGAGCGTTAGCGCGTCTGGGCGTGGCTCGCGCCAATGCCTTGGAGTCGAGAACTTCACGGGGAGCAGTCGCCGATGCCGCCCGCATCCGGGCGCTCGCCGCTTACAAAGACTTTCTTACTCTTTGGAAGCACGCCGACCCAGATATCCCGATCCTGAAGCAGGCCGACGCGGAGTACGCCAAACTCACCGCATCCAGACCGCCGGAAGAGATCTTGCCCTGATCTCGATTCGTACTCAAATATAAATCCTTAGACAGGAGCCGGACACCGAAAATCCCTTTTGGGACTTTAGATTAGGGTCTTGCCTCTGAAGCAGACTTCGTGGCGTGACCGTGTTAGAAGAGACGACCGGACGACCCTGTGGGGTTCCGCAGCCCTACGGCGCTTTGCATTCTTTGCCATCACCACGCCCGCGCAAGATCGCTATCTTCACCGCGAGGATATCAACATAGAGCAGCCCGACACCTTTACTAATGTCTAGATATCGATTTGCCCCAAATCCCACCGAAAATTCCCAATCCCCTGGCGCTTTCCACGAGTGGCTGGCAGTTTTGACAGTTGTTACACGGAACCGCGCTGCCACAATAAATAACGTCGCATCTTGTATTTTTCCGCCGCGCCTCTTCCCCGCACGACGGTTCCTTGCGAAATCAGACGCACGTCCCGGGCGTGAAGGAGCCCTGTATGGCCGATATACCCGATGTCCGATCGGTTCGGATATTCGTGGTTGATGATTTCGAGCCGTTTCGTCGGTTCATTTGTTCGACAGTCGCGAAAAGTCGGGATTTGCAGGTCATCGCTGAAGCGTCAAACGGACGGCAGGCGATTCAGAAAGCGGAAGAACTGAAACCGGACTTGATTCTGCTTGATATTGGTCTCCCAGCGCTGAACGGAATTGCTGTTGCTCGGCAGATTCGCAAAGTTGTCCCGGAATCCAAAATAATCTTCGTGACTCAGGAGTCTTCGATTGATGTGGTGCAAGAAGCTCTCAGCTTGGGCGCGTTGGGCTACGTGGTGAAAACACACGCCGCGAGCGAACTACTCGCTGCTGTGGAAGCGGTTTGCCGGGGTAATCAGTTTGTCAGCAGCGGATTGTCGGGTCGCAGTTCGGTCCAGTGACCCGCCGGCGCCCCGCTCTTCGCCGCAACCCTCCCAAAGGAGCGACAACTGAGTTTGAGGAACAGTAAAACTCGTCGAACCGCAATCCAAGCAGACCAAGAGCTTCGGATATAAGAAAACGCCGGGTTTGTCCAGATTCTTGAGGCCGGAGAAATGAATGCATGTCTCAGAAGAAAATTCCGATTGGTGCCCCGCACACTTGCACGCCATAAAGGATCTCCTTAATAAGACCCCACTAAGTGTAGCGCACATCAGATCGGCGATTCAGGCCGACGCGCTTTGCAGCAGAAGTGAGACTCCGCAGTTTGGGCAACGCACTTGAGTCATATTGATGTGCCCCAGTTCTGCCGGCGGAATCTCGTATCCGCATTGCAGGCAGGACCTCCGTGGAGTTTTGAGTGTTTCCTTCACCTGGCCCGAAAATCTGTCAACCTCTGGCTGCAAACAACGATGTTGAGCGAATTTATCGCGCAGATAATTCTCCGCACTCGGACCATCACCGCGAAAATCATTTCGCAGCGTAAAGAACTTGCATTGACATTGCTCGCAGCACGCCATGGATGGAACTTCGCCAACATAAGCGAGAATTTTGAAGTTGCGCTCCGCCATGACCACATAGTGTGGCATACAAATTTGTGGGTCATCGCGGTGAATGTCATTTTTTAACCAATCGTTCACTCGGCTTTAACAATCTGCGGAGAGCGCATCGCTACCTCGGAAGGCCATACGAAATCGTGGGAAGATTGGTCGGGGTTAAGCTAAGCGGCCTTATTGACCTTGCCCTTTACACCCTGAAGAATCGTTGGGGGAAGCCGCAGCACGCAAATCCTCGAATCTTTCTCCGATTTGGCGTGAACGGCCACTCCGCCAGCCTCAGAAAACGGGTCCGAAAGTACCTCAAAATCTTCCCCATAAAGTCGAACTCGCGATGAAGCCGCATAGCCCATGCGTTTGACGTTTGCGCAGATTTCGAAGACGGAAGAAGATTCGATGCTGTGGCTGGTCATAATACACCCACTCTACTCCCCGGAAATGCGGACCGTGAAGCATTCCGCTGCACTCACAACCCGTCAAGGAGTGTATTGGGGATGTTTCGCCAAACAATCGTGTAGTTTCCAGTTTGCCGACAGCTCTGAAGGTGTCGTCTATCGGCGGAACTTTCGAATGTTCCCGCCTGGCTACTGCAGGGACTCACCTTGTTGAACTACGAGCCTGTAAGCGACGTAGTATTTGTAGATATTGCTGACGTATTGGACCGTCACTTGCCCCACGCTTTGGGAAACAAGTAACTCAACATTGCCGAACCATTTGTTCGGATCAAGTCCATGTGCTGGTGCTTCCTTCCGGAGTGCCGCGATGCGATTGGGTCCAGCGTTGTATGAGGCAAAGGTAAGCAGTAGACGGTTCTCCGCATCTATATGGGGATCGCTAAAATATCTATCAGCGATGTCGCGCAGGACCTTGACTCCAGCGTGAATGTTGTTCTCAGCCGTCATCACATCAGGGATGCTGATGGGTGGGGCCGCTGCGGTTACGGGCTTGACCTGCATGATTCCAACCGCACCGCCGTTTCTCGCCGACTGATTTAGCATCGACTCCTGGTAGCCTTGCGCCACAATCATCAGATAGTCAAAGCCGTATTGAGATGCGTACTTCTTGAAGAAAGCAACCGTCTCGTTGAATTTCCTGACTTCCGCTTCGGAGGTCGGATTCTTCACCCAGTGAGTGTTGTCCAAGTATCGCCGCAGAACGGTATTGCCGAACGACGTCCCAACCGCATGAGTCCTGACGAACTCATCCACCAGCCCCTTGAACCGCGGATTGCCCTTCCGCATCGCAAATGCCAGATCTCCTTCGTCGGCGACGATGAGATTCGTCTGAGGATTAATGTTGGGGAACACACCAGCCCAGAGCTTGGCGCGCTGGGTGATGGTTACGGTGGCGGGGATTATGCCTGCGTTCACCATTTCCAACAGGTCTTCATCCAACAGGTTCTTGTCTGCACTCCGGATGAGTATGGGCGGCTTGCCTTGTTTTCTGAGAACGTCGTTTACCTTTTCCAAATTCCCGTAGTAGGTGGTAATCGGATTAACGAAGACTTTCTTCCCGCCCAAGTCTTGCAACGAGGAAACTGGGCCGAAATCCTTTCCGGTGACCACAATCTGTTTCACATGCGTCATGATCGGGAGGGAGAAGGCGACCTGCTGCTCGCGTTTGGGAGTTACGATCACTCCGTAGGCGATCAGGTCCCCCACTCCCGAAGTCAAAGCCGATTCAATCTGATCGGGCCGAACCGGAATAAAGGTGACTTGCACATGGTGCTTGCCGGTGTGCAATTTCTCATTGACGAACTGTTCGAAGTCTTTGAGCGCCTCGTAATAGATCCCCTGCGGTTTGCCATCAACGTAGAAGAAGCCGGTGCGGCTGTAGAGGACGAGCGCCCGAATGCGTTGGTGCTTGACCATTGCATCCAAGTCGCCGGTACGGTGCTCAAAGGTCATCGGCAACCCGGCGCCGGATTGCGGCTGAGTTTCATCTGTTGAAGCCGAATGAGTATGCGTCGTCTGAGCCTCGGCCGCACACTCGTCCCGGCGACAGACGATCAAGGGCAGGAGGCCAAACAACAGCACGATCCACACGCTTTTTCGATTCGACGTAGTGTCTGTGGACATGATTATCCGCGTGCCATCATTGCACCACGAGCAACGAATCGATGCGTGTCGCTGTGCGCTCGGCGCTCCCTCCTTGAGCATTTGTCGGACTAAACCTATTTTGCGGCCTTCTCTAGCACCGCAGACAGATGGATCACCGCTGCCGCAGCCGTGAGCTTCACCTCTGCTTTTTCATCCGTCAGCCCAGAAACTGCGTCCGGTAAAAGTGAAGAATCGCCGCGCCGAGCCAGAGCGTCAAAGGCGGCAGCCCTGACCAACCAGTGCTTGTCCGTGGTTGCGTTGACCAGAGCTTTCCCCGTTCGTGGATCCGGATCCTTCGCCAGGATCTTGATGGACGTTGCTTTTATGATCGGTGCTTTCGACTCACTCTCATCAATCGTTTTATAAGCCTGAAAACCTATCCCTCCAAAGGGCACAAATCCGATTCCTTCCTCGAATGCCATGGTTTCCATCTGTTTGGGATTTCGTAGGATTTCATCCAGTTCCTTCTCTTGGTCTCCAATCAGGCTGTCGCCGGACTTGTGTTGCCCCGTGAGCACGGCATAGTAGACGCTGTACCCCTTTTCGTCCCCAAGCTGGACCAAGGATTTGGCCGCTGCCAATACCACCGCGCCTTCCTTATCGCTCTTCGCCGCCGTCTCCAACGCCGGGATTGCACTCTTGGATTCCATGGCGCCGAGTGAAAGGGCGGCCGCCCCCCGAACCGCTGGCTCCTTATCTTGCAAGCCCTGTTCCGCCATGCCCACCGCTTTGGCGTTGCCGGGGATCAACTGCAGCACTCTCATGGCAGCGATTCGCTGATCAGTGCTTGTGTTGTCGGCACCAGCCTGCAGAATGGTCCAAGCTTGGTCGAGCGGCGGTTGGGCAGACACGAGAGCCGGAGTTGAAAACAAAATAGCACCGATGAACGCTGCTGCCATCCGCGTCTGACGTGCGTGTAAGACCCTTGAATGCGAATTTAGGCTTTACCATTGAAAGTGTCCTTCTGCGTCGTGAGCCAAAGCATGGCGGCTATTCCCAGCTTCAGTGCATGGCAGCAGGTGGTCAACTGTCAGTTTCGACAGGGCGCGCACCCGATGTGATGCGAATCTAACGCAACGTGGCTCGGGTGGTTGATGTAACAGATGCGAGGGAGAAGGCCGGTCTCCGGACGGGATGCGGTACGCTCCCAAGTTATCGACGTGCTCAAGGCACAGATGAAACGGGAGGAACGTTCAAAAAAGCATCATGAGCATATCTTATGTCATGTCAATTGCACAGTAAGAGCCCTGCCGGGGCAGCGGAATTTGTCGTTGATCCAGCAGCTCAGAATCAAGGACCGAAGTTGAACACCTACTGGATGTTACTCGCGGCAGCCGAGAATACGTTGTTCGCATTGCCGCCGATCAAACGGATGGCACCGATGACGATCACCAAAATTACGGCTAGCATCACGGCGTACTCAGCGATGTCCTGACCTACTTCGTCCGTCCACAGGCGGCGCAAGAGCTGAAACATAAGTCCCCCCAGGTAGGGCTGCCCGACGGGGACGGGCTGTCCACAATTGCGCTGACGATCGTGTCGAACTTCCAAGGGTTTGTCAAGCTAGAAATCGAATTTAGAATTGAAGTTATGTGAGTTTCTACGCAGTTTTTTCCAAGTCCGTAAAACCCTCCGAATACCTAGTTTTCGCGGTTCAGGCATGAGCCAAATCTAGGATGGGCGGCTGGGACGATGTTACAGGCCAATTCTGTGCAAGCGTCTAGTGACGTTCGAATGGCTCAACAAAGGTTAGAGCTACCAACAATCGCCAAGTTTGAGTCGCTCAGGATGTCCGTCGCACAACCCGCGCCATGCGCGGAACGAGAATCAGGGCCAAGGCATATAAAGATAGAAACGGCCGTCGACCCTGGGGGGCCACAAGTACCCAGGGCGTGATTTTTCGACACAAGATGCGGCTGGAGCTCCAGTCAAGATGAGGGAATTGATGTCCGGGAGTGAACGGCAACTTGCTGTGCAGGCTATAATTGCGCGCACGGATGGCTCTTACTTCTGGGACAAAACTCGGCCCCTATGAAATCCAGTCGCCGCTGGGCGCCGGTGGAATGGGCGAGGTGTATCGCGCCACCGACAAGAAGCTCGGGCGCGACGTAGCGCTCAAAGTGCTGCCCGCTGAAATGGCGTACGATCCCGAGCGGCTCGGGCGTTTTCGTCGTGAGGCGAAGACCCTGGCCCAACTCGATCATCCCAGCATCGTCACCATCTATTCGGTGGAGGAGTACGACGGCGTCCACTTTCTGACGATGCAGCTCGTCCAAGGGCAGACGCTCGACCGGCTCATCTGCGCGGGCGGACTTCCGCTCGAACAGATCGTTGAGATCGCCAGCGCTCTCGGGGACGCGCTGGCGGCGGCACACGAGAAGGGCATCGTGCATCGCGATCTGAAACCTGCCAATGTCATGGTCTCGAATGAAGGCCGGGTCAAAGTGCTCGACTTCGGGCTGGCAAAGGACATCCGGGCGACTAACTTGAGCGATGCCACGCTGACTTCTGACAGCCGCACGCAAGTGGGCGTGGTGATGGGGACGCCGGCCTACATGTCTCCAGAACAGACGTCGGGTTGCGGGCTCGACCACCGCACCGATATTTTTTCTCTCGGCGTCCTGCTCCACGAGATGGCGACCGGGCGTCGTCCGTTCGAAGGGACATCGTCCGCGGAACTGGTCGCGTCGATCTTGCGCGACACTCCACCATCGGTCACCGAAGTACGCCCCGATCTGCCCAGCGATCTGGCCCGTATCGTGCGGCGCTGTCTGGAGAAGGATCCACGGCACCGACTGCAGACTGCCCGCGACGTCAGCAACGAGTTCCGCGATATGGCGCGGCTCACGACGCGGTCGGTGGCCACTTCCGCTTCAACTTCTCGCGCGGCGGTCGCCCCTGACTCCAGCGCCACTCGCGCCGACGAAGGCTTCTGGGTCGCAGTGCTCCCCTTCAAGTACGCGGGCGCAAGCTCAGAACTGAAGACTCTGGCGGATGGTCTGTCGGAGGAAACCGTCACCGGCTTGTCTCGCTTCTCCTACCTGCGCGTGATCGCGCGGAGTTCGACCGCAAAGCATTCGAGTGAGTCCGGCGACGTGCGGGCGATCGGCAAGGAACTCGGCGCACGCTATGTGATGGAGGGCAGCCTGCGGCAAGCCGGGTCCCGGCTGCGGCTGGCAGTGCAGCTGGTGGATGCAACTTCTGGCGCCCATCTCTGGGCCGAGACCTACGACCGGCCCTTTCAATCGGAACAGCTGTTCGAGTTACAGGACGAGCTTGTTCCGAGGATTGTCTCCACCGTCGCGGAAACGCACGGCGTTCTTCCCTACAGCATGAGCGAGACTCTGCGCAACCGCGATCCGAGCCATTTGACGCCTTATGAGGCCGTGCTGCGCGGCTTCGCGTACTTCAAGCATGTCGGCGCCGAGGAGCACATCGGCGCTCGCACCGCCCTGGAGAGTGCCGTTGAACGAGCGCCTGGCCACGCCGATTGCTGGGCCCTACTCGCGATGCTGTACGCGGAAGAGAACAACCACGGATACAACATGCGAGCCGACTCGGTAGGACGCGGCTTGGCCGCGGCACGACGCGCCGTGGATCTTGCGCCGTCCAATCACATGGCACATCACGCCTTGGCGTCAGTGTTGTATTTACGCCACGAAAAGCAAGCGTTTCGCAGCGCGGCCCAGCGAGCCATCGAACTCAATCCCATGGATGGGTTCACTCTTGCCCACATGGGCTTCCTGATTTCCTATTCCGGAGAATGGGAGCGCGGCTGCGCGCTGATGGACAAGGCACGGAACCTTAACCCGAATCATCCCGGATGGTACTGGTTCCCGGCGTTCTTCAATGCCTACCGCAAGGGTGAGTACCGGGAAGCACTGGAGTTGGCGCTGAAGGTCAATATGCTGGGTTTCTGGCGCAACGAATTCGCGCTCGCGGTGACTTACGGGCAACTTGGCGAGCAGGAATTGGCGGCGAATGCGCTGCGGGAGTTGCTGGCGATTCGACCAAATTTCTCCGCCATTGCGCGTGACGAACTTACGAAGTGGTGGCAGCCAGAACTGGTTGAGCAACTGATCGATGGCCTGCGCAAGGCCGGGCTGGAGGTTGACGGCAATGCGGGAACTTCCGTTCCGGTGAAGGCATCGGACTCCGGCGCCACTCGCGCCGACGACGGCTTTTGGGTCGCGGTGCTACCGTTTAGATACGCGGGGGCTGGCGCAGAACTCAAAACACTGGCAGATGGGCTGTCGGACGAAATCGTCACTGGCTTGTCGCGGTTCTCTTATCTGCGTGTCATCGGTCGTGGCTCGACTGTGAAGTATTCCACCGAATCCGGTGACGTCCGCACCATAGGTAAGGGACTCGGCGCACGCTACGTGATGGAAGGCAGGCTGAGGCAGGCAGGGAGCAAGTTGCGGGTCGCCGTGCAGCTTATGGATACGGTCTCCGGAGCGCATCTGTGGTCCGAGACGTACGAGCGCGCCTTCGCGCCGGAAAGCATTTTCGAAATGCAAGACGATCTGGTGCCGCGCATCGTCTCCACGGTGGCGGATCAATACGGAGTTTTGCCGCGGGGCATGAGCGAGGCGCTGCGCAGCAAAAGCATAGATGCTTTGACACCGCACGAAGCCGTGCTGCGCACCTTCAGCTACTTCACGCGCATCACACCGGAAGAGCACGCCGCAGTGCGAGGAATTCTGGAGCGAGCCGTCCACGAAGCTCCCGATCATGCCGATAGTTGGGCGATGCTGTCGATGATGTATCGCGGCGAGTTCGCGCAAGGGTACAATGCCCGGCCTGATCCGCTGAACCGCGCTCTGGCGGCCGCGCAGCGCACCGTCGATCTGGCGTCGACCCACGCTTTGGGTCACTACGCGCTGGCGACAGCGCATTTTTTCCTCAAGGAGAAGATTCCGTTCCGGGTCGCGGCTGAGCGCGCCATTGCGCTCAATCCGCTGGACGCATCGGTGAAGGCTTACCTGGGATTGCTGATTGCCGCTTCCGGTGAATGGGATCGCGGCTGCCAGATGGTCGAGTCTGCTATGCAGCTCAATCCCAACTGCCCGGGATACTTTTATTTCGCGGGATGCTGGAACGCCTATCGTCAAGGCAAGTATGAGGAAGTGCTCGAGACTGTGGCACGCATCAACATGCCTAGCTACTTTCACGTTCCCGCGATTCGAGCAGCGGCGCTCGGCCAACTCGGGCGGCGGGGCGAAGCGCAGAAAGCCCTGCAGGATGTGCTAGCCCTTCGTCCTAATTTCTCCGCCGTCGTCCGCCAGGAATATGCAAAGTGGTACGACGACGAGCGAATCGAGCCCATCCTAGAAGGCCTGCGCAAGGCCGGGCTGGCGATTCCCGAAGTTCAGAAAGAAGATCAGAAAGCGGTTTCCGGCAGCACGGCTGCGGCCAGTCCCTCCATCGCCGTGCTGCCCTTTGCCAACATGAGCGATGACAAAGAACAGGACTATTTCAGCGACGGCCTTGCCGAGGAAATAATCAATCTCTTGGCACAGATTCCTGGACTGAAGGTAATCGCACGTACGTCTGCTTTCGCTTTCCGCGGCAAAGAGCAAGACATCCGCGGCATTGCCGAAGTACTCGGCGTTTGCACGATTCTCGAAGGCAGCGTGCGGCGCGCGGGAAGCAGAATTCGGGTGACGGCTCAGTTGATTAAGGCGGCCGACGGATCGCATCTCTGGTCAGAGCGATATGACCGCGAACTGAGCGACATCTTTGCCGTGCAGGATGAAATCTCTGCAGCTATAGCCAAAGCGTTGCGAGTCAAGCTTTCCGGCGAGGCTATTCTTCAACGCTATACGCCGAAGCTCCCCGCCTATGAAGCCTATCTGAAGGCCAGGCATTGCAGGCCAAGGTCACTCCTGATTCCATGGAACTGGCCCGGAAATTTTATGAGCAGGCGAGCCAGCTCGATCCCGGATTTGCCACGGCTCATGTCGGGCTGGCGTTTTATTGGCATTGCCTGGCGCATTTCGCCCGGCACTCTGCCCATGAATGCGTGGCGGCGACGCGTGCCGAAATCAAGCGCGCATTAGAAATTGATCCCTCGCTACCAGAGGCACATGCGGTCTTGGGTTACATCGCAGCGATGTACGACATGGATTGGACTGCGGCGGACAAGCACTTTGAGGCTCCGATGGCCAAAGAAGCCGGGTTTGAGCTCATCCGTCCTCTATATGGCTGGGTTCAATACTGGCGAGGCAATGTTACGCAGGCGATCCAACTGGCCCAGCGCGCGATTGAAGAAGACCCGCTCGAAGTATGGACACGGATGAATCTGCATGCCTATCTACAAGGCGCGGGGCGAGACGACGAAGCCCTAGAGCAGTTGAAGAAAGTCGTGGAGCTCGACCCGAACCAGGTCGTCGCGCTGGCATCGATGGCGATGATTTACGCCGACAAGGGCGACTTGTCGGAAGCACTGGAGATCGCGCGGCGCGCCTACGCGGTTGGCCCTTGGTCTCCAGATCCGATCGGTGCGCTCGCCGGACTGACGCGGCGCAATGGTGAGAAGGTCGAATCGACGTTATTGCACGCGCTTGGCTCAGGCGAGACGCCGGGCGATGCCCGTGCCCATGCGCTTTATCACCTGCTCTGCGGAGAAATCGACGAGGGAGCCGATTGGGTCGAAAAGGCGGTAGAGGAGCGTGACGCCTCCATGATGGTCTACCTCCGCTTCGTGGTCTCGAAAGGACTGCGAGCCAGCCACCGCTGGCCGAAGATCGCGAAGATGATCAATCTACCGGTTTGAACCGCGACCGAACCAAGGACCCTCGGCCGCACGGGAGCGACCTGACCTCGGCCCGATCGGATCAGAACCCACAGCCCGCTTCTCGCACGTGACGCGCGCAACACGGCCGTAACGCCTTTCTTGTCGGCCACCATCCGGACACAACCGGTTGAAGCACTTCTTAAGGCAGCGTGTCGGTGGCACGCGCGTGCTGGTTTCCGCTCCTGGTTCAAGATCCGGGCGGCAGCAGAATCAGACCGAACGGTCGCGCCAGTTCGGCCAGTTGCGCGGGATTGGGGGGCGGCGGACATTTCGCCACGGCCAAGAAATACCTCTCTAATCCGCCGGGCGTGATGACGAACAGTAAACGGCCGGGCGTGGACGCCACGTTGCGAAAGCCGTGCGGAACGTCGCGGGGCAAAACCGCACAGGCACCAGCAGAAACGGTCCGACGCTCATCGCCGACATGCAACTCGTAGGTGCCCTCGATAATGTAAAAAATCTCGTCCTCACGTGAGTGAATGTGACGCGGCGGACCCCAACCGGCTGGGGTAACCTGCTCGCCGACGGTGAATCGTCCTCCAGTGTCAGCGGCCGTGGCAATCAAACGCATTGTGGTCCCGAGCATCGTGAAGCTGGGCCCACTGGCGGTATCAGTCAGAATGGGATGAAAATGAGGCGCGGAGAGACCGGCCATTGTGTCCCCACTCAGGAATGCCCCCTTTAAGAAAAACTCCGCGCTATTATACGCGGTTGGTGTGTGAAGGTGCCTTCCGGGTGGACGACGGGCAAGCGTGAAGTAATCCCAAGGTAGTGTTTGCCGATAATCCTTAACCCATCCGACCGAACCACCTCAAAACGGATTAAGCGCGATTTCAGGGAGAGAGAGCTCAGGAAAACGGGAGAGTTAATAGTCCCTCCCCATCGCTCATGGCGACTTCCCGCAGGGATGCGATCGCAACCTCGGCTGTAGATGCGAGTGGATTCCCGCGAGCGATGTCCCACGAATCGCCGATTGTCTTTAGTGGAAACTCAGCATCGATCAGACGTTGGACACAGGGTCGCGGGTGCGTGTGCGATCCCGTTCGCGTGCAAGATCGGGCCAGGGCTCGCGATCGCCGGTCAAGGGCAGAATCCAATTCGAAAAGATTCCATCTTTCGAATCCATCGGTGAGAAGTACCTAGGCGGAGTTACGCGCTCACTTCGCCGGCGACATCCGGTACCGCAACAGATTCGTACTCATCTTTCGCGTCCGGATTCGTTGGTCGCGCTCGGCGGCCAAGGAGAGCTTCTTTTGCCAGTTTAATAATGGTTCGACGGTTTTGGGCGACAACCTTGAGCCATGCGATTTTCCCCATCATCGGAAAATATATTCCACGGAAGCATAGACGCGCGAGGAGGATGTTGATGCGATAACCAAGAGGCTGGTCAGAGAGCGCGTCGACCGCTTGGGCCAGTGCTTCCGGGCTGTACGCTTGCTCCCAACCATATTTCACTTCGGCATGAGCTTCTTCAATGGTCATCTTGAGCGGCGTGTGAGCCATCGCAAACGGGATGAACTCCTGCCAGTGCCTGGGCCGCGTGAGCCGGCCCGAGGCTTCCAGTCGCTTGTAGAGCGGGGTTGCGGGCAAGGGCGTCAACAGGCCGAAAACGGGCAGACCCGGAGGCCAAGTTCGGACTTGCGTCACCGTGCGCTCGGCCACGCCAGTAGTGTCGTTGTCCATACCGAATATAAACGATGTGATTGCATAGACGTTGCGTCGAGCGAGCCGTTCGAGCACGGCGGCATACTCACCCGGCTTATTGAATCCCTTGTTCACGTCTTTGAGATTGGTCGGGTCAATGGATTCCATGCCGATGAAGATCCACTTGCCCCCGGAAGCGGCAATCAGGTCAATGAGTTCTTCGTCGCGCAACAGGTTGGCGCTGATTTGAGCTACCCAGTGGACCTGTGCTTTGGCGGCGACGATGTCGCGAAGCAATGATTTGGTGCGCTTCACATTGACAGCGAAATTGTCGTCGATGAAGAAGACGGCGATCTGGCCTTTTTCTCTGCGCGCGCGATTCTTCAGGAGCAGCAGTTCGTTCACAACGCTTTCGTTGGAGCGGAAGCGGATGGAGTCTCCGAAAAACCCGGTTACGGTGCAGAACTCGCAACCGTAGGGACAGCCCCGTCCGGACTCGACCGGTAGATGCGGAGGGTTCCCCAGCCTTCGCCGACTTTGCTAAGCATCGGGTAGACGACCTTGGGGAGCAGATTAAATTGATGGAGATCGATTTTATCCCAGGGAATGACGGGATAGGGTTTGAGCGATGGCTTGGCTTCTTTGCCGAAGGCGTCGACGGGAGCATAAATTTCTTTGAGCTGGCCGCGAGCGCTATCGTTGACGATCTGTGGCCAGGTTTCATCGGCTTCGCCCATGGCCACAGCGTCAGCGTGGCGTGGTCCGCCATCGCGACCAAGGGCCTCGTCGGCCAGTTCGGTGACGTGGGGACCACCCATGACGACCGGAACTCCGGTGGCACGAATGGCATCGGCGACGCGGTACGCCTTGGCGATCATTCGAGTCATGGCACCAATGCCGACCAGTCCGATGTTTTCATCTCGAACGAACCGTGCGATCTGAGATTCGTCCATCGGCCGAGCATTGCCGTCGATCAGCAGCACTTCATGGCCAGGAGGTGTCAGGGATTTGAGTAAGAACATCCAGAGGTGCGGCATGAAGTTGCGAGTCACGCCGTTGTCGGGGTTGTAGAGCAGAATTCTCATGACAGCTCCTTACTTGAATCGTCTAGGATTCACCGCCCAGGCCGCCACGAGCGATGCCGATCTGTTGATCTTTCTTTGTGCAGAGCCCGCTTCAGAACGGCTGATCTTTTCTAAAGGCGCCTCGGTCCGCGGTCTTCAAAACTGCGGCTCCTACTGCGCTTCCTGCGTTTGTGCCTTTTGAGGACCGCTGGAACCGCAGCCGGACGGGGCTACGGTGCGTAACCTGTCTGACCCCGCGATGTGCAGCAGGGCTCGCAGTCTCGCCTCATGGACACCCTGCCGCGAGCAGCCGAGGAGAACCGAGCATTCCTGATCAGGATATTTTTCAAGGATGGACATCACGAAGACAAAGCGCTCAAAGTCTTCAAGGCCCAGAATGCTCGTAATTGAGGCATGGTCCTCCGGACTTCGTCCAAAATTGCAACTCGCTTCTTCGCTGCATACCACTCTGCTGGCAGATTCGCTGGGACGGGGCCCCACTCTCCGAATAGCATTCTGGATGATCGTCCGCCGAGCCCAGGATCTCGCCCAGTCTTGAAACGCGCGACTGCCTTGAATGCAATCTTGCAAGCCCGAGACAAAACATTCCTCGGCCTTTGTGAGATCAGCTGTCAGCAAGAATGAAAGCAAGCGCATATTTTGCATATCTTCCCTGAAACACCATACAGAACTCAGTACTGGGTGCGTACAACTGCGAGTGCAACGCCTGATGGAACTGGATGATTCTGAGTTGTGCTTGGCGCATCCGGCAGGGGTAACGACTGTTGACCAGTCGCCACAACGCCGCCGGTCAGGAAACTAAAAGAGACCAGCACACGGCAGACCCCAGCAATATCCAAGCACTCGCGGCCCCTCCGCATATTACGGTAGATGCAACTTGCAGCGCCTCGTGGGGCAACATGAACAACTTGTCATTTGTCCGCCACGCCGAATTCGTTGTGCGGCGGTCAACCTTCCTCACGGGACAATGCCTTCTCGGGAGCCCATTTCTGACCTTCGGTTTGGCTGCGCCCTTCACATATGCTCAAGACAATCACGAAATCTAAATCTACGGATCCGACCTGGTCGATCCCGGACACACGATGGTTGAACTCCATAGCAACTTCACGATCGATGGCTCGACAACGGCGCCCATGTTGTGTGCCGCAAACAGGAATGCCCGCGATTCGGCGAGACTTGCTACGTGATAGAGCCAATGAAAGAATGCTCCGGTGCGCAGAGTCGACTGTGGCGTCAAGGAGACGGAGCGTGGGAGCAGATAAGAACGCGGAGATTTACCAGTTCAAAGTAACGTTGATCGGCATCACTCCGCCGATCTGGCGCCGTGTTCAGGTCACTGGAGACCATACCCTGGACCAACTCCATCGCGTCTTGCAAGTGGTCATGGGCTGGGAGAACTACCATCTCTACATGTTTCGAATTGGCAGTAAGCAGTACGGACCGCCCGATCCCGACGGTGTTGATGATTTGGGATTGGTCGACGCAAAGCGGATACGCCTTGCCTCGGTGGTGCCGAGCGTAGGTACCACCTTCACATATGTGTACGACTATGGCGACGATTGGGAGCATGAACTGCTGCTGGAAGCAACCCGTATTCCCGACCCAGCCGTGACGTATCCGCGCTGCCTCGCCGGCGAACGGCGCTGCCCACCAGAAGATGTGGGAGGAATCGGAGGTTACACCGACTACCTGGAAGCAATGTTTGATCCAAACCATGCGGAACATGAAGAGAGGATGATGTGGCGCGGACCATTCAATGCCGAAAAGTTTTCGGTAGAGAAGGTTGACCAGGAACTCGCCAAGAAGTTTCGCTCCAGGCCCAAAGCGGCACCGCGCTCGATCACCTCAACGCCGAGGCTGTCGGCGAACGCCAATCGTCTGACAAAGACGTTTATCACGCCGATCAGACCGCAAAGGCAGCGCATCCCCATCAAGGCAGATGCGACCGTTCCTCTGGAGTTGAACCAGCGCGAACGTGACTTGATCATTTCCCACACCTTCGCCGATGAATCGATAACCAACCGGCTGCGAGTCGTGCCGCAACCGGGGCAACGCCCTGTGTTTCACTTCACTCTCGACGAACTCGATGAACTTACAGGCGATGTGGCCGCGGAAGCCAATCACGCCAAGAACAAAGTCCTGCAAGAACAACTGGACCAACTCTGCGACCGTATTGAAAGCGTCTTAAGCAAGTACACTGACGCGGATGTCTGACTCCCCGACTCGGAAATCATCGAATCGAGCTTCTCTTGTCCAAGCCGCGCAAGAATCGCATTCGCGGAGAACGCATCCGGAACGAAGCCATCGTGGACAGCTGCGGACCCGAAGAACAGGCTCTCGGATGGTATTACTACCTGGATAACAAAATCAAGTTTCCCTTCTCGGCACGATGCATCGCGTCCAAGGTCGTCTCCCCTCTCCGCAAGGGAAAAACTGTCAATGTCCGCAGGTTGGCCCCGGAAGATTCTTGTGCCCAGGGCATGCTGATGTTGATTCGCTGGCACAACCGCAATGTGGCCGTGCCGCTCTCCCAGTTGATCACCATCGACACGGGCGAATCCACGATTGAAGCCATCGGCGACTGGCACTACTGGCTGGCGCGGGGCTACTGTTTCTGAGTCGGGACGGTAGACAGGTTACACATGCCGACGACATCGAAACTGCCTATGGCCAAACGTGATTCGAAATCGCAACCCACCTGGAACGATGTCAAGGCCAAGCTCGCTGCTTTTGATCGGCCAGCGCTGCTGGACTTGCTCCACCATCTCTATGCTGCGCACAAAGACGATCAGGCGTTCCTTCATGCCCGCTTCGGTTTGGGCAAAGACGTGTTGGAGCCATACAAGAAAACTATCGATCGTTGGGTTTGGCCTGATCCGCTTCGCAACCAGGACACGTCCGTCTCCGAAGCCAAGCAGGCCATCTCCGATTACAAAAAGGCCGTGGGTGATCCTGCCGGACATACGGAGCTAATGGTTTTCTACTGTGAGCAAGCGGCTGGATACTGTCGGGACATCGGCTATCAAGAGGAGGGATTCTTCGATGCGCTGGTGCGCATGTTCGAGCAAGCCCTCAAGTCGGCCCATACGCTACCCGACGACTGCCGGGACAGCCTGATCGCCAGACTCGACCGCGTCAGGGAAATCAGTCACGCGTTTGGTTACGGTGTAGGCGATGATATGTATTACCTCCTGGCCAAGTACGCCAAGCATTCCCGCTGAACGCTGTGAGTTGTAGTCCTGTGAAGGCCCGAGATGAGCGACCGCGAGCCTGCCGCACGAAACCGATTCGGTGAAGAGGGTTCTTGTTCCGGACTCACCAACGTCGGCATCCGCACCCCCAATGACTTCAGCACCGGCTCAAGAATCGGACAAAGAATGCCAAGCCTGAATGACGGTCCTGGAGCGCGGTGCGAAGGAGACGAGCAGGCTCTTCGTCTCGTTCGTCGCAGCTAGTTCTGTACCGTATAAATCCACACCTCGGCGCCATGGTCGGCGCGGGCCGGAACCGCTAGGTAGAAACGGTCGAACCCCTTCCTACCCCTTCCAAAATACCCGGCAGTGCGCGCGCCTATTGCGGAATGGACTTTAGCAAGAAGCCTGTAATGATCTGCATCGTCCTGCCCGAACACACTGACGTATCCTTCGCCGCCCGGAACGTACACGCGTTTGCGTGCGGAGTCGTAATACAGATCGTCCGCATCTTGAACAGCAGGAAGCGCGGCGACGAATCGGCCAGAGTCGGTGTCAAACACAACTAATTGAGGGGGTGTTCGTGCCGCGACGAACAGCCGATGATCGGCCTCATCCAATGCCATTGGGAAATTGCCGCCGAAGGTTAACGACCAGCGAGTAATGGAGTGAGTGCTGCGATTGACGACAGCGATCTGCTTCAAGTCTGGCACGTTCACATATATGTTTGGGCCCGAGGCTGCCAACTGGAAAGACTCCGGATGCGCTCCGAGTTTGAACTCCCCATCGAGCCTCTTATTGGTCGGCGCATCAACCATGGCAATTGCGCCAGTCTTTTCATCGCCGTAACCGACGTAAACGCGCTTGTCTCGTGCATCGTAGCGAAGGTTATCCACGTCATCGCCAAAATCGATGGATGTGATCAGATCCAAGGTGGTCCCATCGTAGACGTACAGCTTCCCCTCCTCGCTTCCCACAAATAGCTTGTTCGTCTCCGGCGAATACACCACGCCTTGCGGCGTTGGCACTTCAGAAATCGTACGTATCACCGTCTGGGCGCTGATGCCAATGACCTCTACCGTATTATTTCCGAGCGCAGAAACAAAAAGCCGGTTGTGCGTAGGATCGAACCCAAAATGATCAATGCGCCCTTTCACGTTCGGTAAGGGGATGGCTCCAGTCAAAACGAGCGGAGTTGCGCTCGGTGGAACCGAATTCTTCTGGCCACAGACTGGTATGGCCAACGCTGCGATCAGTACCGAAACGAAACCAGTTCGCCACACCGTTCTCAATTCACTCCTCATTCGGAGACAACGTCCCGTGAGTTTTAGTACACTGCACTCTCTGCCCCGGTCTGGGATGAGGGCTTCAGGAACTCTGAGCTTCATGCCGTGGCGCATCGCACGCTCAGGATCATTGGTTGCTAGGAGCTGTCATTTCTACAGATCAGCCGGATCAAGATTGGGTCTAGTACACATACGCTTTGAGGAAGACGAAAACCACCACGCCAGTAATCGAAACGTATAGCCAAATGGGAAACGTCCAGCGCGCGATTCTGCGGTGCACGGCGAACCGGCCTGTCAGCGAGAAAAAGAACGTCGTTAGCACCATTGGCAGCGCGACGATAGAAAGAATCACGTGACTGCCTAGAATGGAAAGGTATAGCGTGCGCACGTGGCCGTGGCCTGGAAAAATCGTGTCTCCATGCAGTGCGTGGTTCACGATATAGCAAATGAGAAAAACGGAAGAGAATGCGAAGGCCAGCAGCATGCTCGTACGATGCGCTTCCCGGTTGTGATGTTTGATGAAATACAATCCCACGCAAAGCGCAATCGCGCACGACCCGTTCAGAAGGGCGTTGAGTGCTGGCAGAAACATCCAGCGTCCGGCAAAATCAGCGGAAGCATGATGCACGTAGAGCAGCCAGAGAAGGAACGACACGGCGAGGCCGCTCGCCACGACGATCGCTCCGATTACAGGGCGCGGACTAATTTCAGCCTGTTGCATGCGGACAATTAAATCACAAGGGTCGAACCTGAACTCATATAAAAATCTGTTGCAGTAGCGTCCAGGTCGCCCTTGACGGATGGTCAGCGCGAGAGTCCGTTGTGGAATGAGGCCGTGACCCCAGTTCTGGAGATGCGATCGCTGGCACGAATATTTTCGTGCAACACGAATAATTTCATAGCATCCCATCAGAGAAAGAGGGGAAGAGGGCTGCCCCAAAGGGGGACGTCGTTGTACTGGCTGAGAAAAGCGCTCGGTCCGAGGCGCGAGATCTTTTTTCCCAGCTTGGAGCGCCCGTCCCGGCTATGCCATTAGAGTCCAGCTCCATTCCGCCTGGAGGTCCTGACGTCAAGAAGGAATTTGGAATGGCTTCTGTTTTATAGGCCCCATCACGCGGCTAGCCCAACTTTCGCAGTTGCGGACATTTTTCGGCTTTTTTGTGATGATCTTCGTGCTTAAGTCTTGCGTTTTCATCGTTGGCATTTGAAAAAGCGGCAGAGTGAAGACCAAGTACCTTCCTTTGGGGACGGAGATCTGGCACTCTGCGGTTGTCATGTTTCTGCGCAGCATCCACCGCAAAAAAGACGGCAAGGATCATCGCTACTTCAGCATCGTAGAAAACCATCGCCTCGCTTCCAACAAGACGGTGCAGCGAACCGTTGTCTATCTCGGCGAGATCAACGACGAACAGCAAGCGGCCTGGCGCAAGACGCTGTCGGTGTTCGATGAAGAGCAGCAAGAGTATGCCAACCTGAGTTTGTTTCCTGACGACCGCGAGATTCCCGTCGATGCCGTCGACAGTCTGCAGGTGAAAGTGAGCGGCCTCGAACTGCGGCGGCCTCGCGTTTTCGGGAGTTGCTGGTTGGCGTGCGAGTTGTGGCGGCAACTGGGCCTGCATGAGTTTTGGGACGCTCGCCTGGCGGGATCGCGAGAAGACGTGGCTTGGGAAAAAGTGTTGCAACTGCTGGTGGTGAATCGACTGCTGGATCCAGGCAGCGAGTTTCGCGTGCATCGGCAGTGGTATCTGAGCACGGCCATGGATGTACTGCTGGGAACGGATTTTGCTGTGGCCGAGAAGGATCGCTTGTATCGCTGTCTGGACCGGGTGCTGGAACATAAGCAGGAACTGTTTCTGTGGCTGCGCCAGAAGTGGGCCGATCTGTTTCACGCGGAATTCGAAGTGCTTCTCTACGACCTGACGAGCACGTACTTTGAAGGCGCGATGGAAGAGAACCCCAAGGCCAAGTACGGTCACAGTCGCGATCAACGGACGGACTGTTTACAGGTGGTGATTGCCTTGGTGATCACCACGGATGGTTTCCCGCTGGCCTACGAAGTGATGGATGGCAATACCAGTGATCGCGCCACGCTCCGCGGTTTTCTGGACAAGATCGAGAAGACTTATGGAAAAGCAAAACGGATGTGGGTGATGGACCGCGGCATTCCGAGCGAAGAGATTTTGCGGGAGATGCGGGATCCGGCACGCGAAATCTTCTATCTGGTCGGAACTCCGAAAGGCAAGATTCAACAGTACGAAAAGAAGTGGCTGGATCTGCCCTGGCAGAAGGTGCGAGAGTCGGTGGAGGTGAAACTGTTTGAGCAGGAAGGCGAACTCTATGTGTTGGCCAAGAGTGCAGGAAGACAAGCCAAAGAGACGGCCATGCGCCGCAAGCGTCTGGCCCGCTTATTCAGAAAGCTGCGGGCCATGCGCCGAAGCCTTCCTTCCCGCGACCAGTTGCTGATGCGCTTGGGTGCCGCGAAATCGGCAGCGGGCCGCGCTTTTCAGTTCGTGCACGTGCAAGTGCCCGGGGAAGACCAGGAGGTAACGCGGGAGACATTCCAGTTTCATGGGGACAAGAAAAAGCTCCAGGAAGCGGAATGGCGTGACGGACACTACTTGCTGCGCTCCAACCTGACCGCTGGAGATCCCAGCGTGCTGTGGGCGCGCTACGTGCAGCTGACGCAGATCGAATCGGTTTTTCGATCGCTCAAGAGCGACCTCGCCATACGCCCCATCTACCATCAATTGGAACATCGCGCCGACGCGCACATTCTGATCGCCTTTCTCGCCTACTGCTTGCAGATCACCCTCAAGCATCGCCTACTGCCGCACGCTCCGGGGTTGACGCCTACGGCGGTGCTCGAGAAGTTGGCAGAAATCCAAATGATCGACGTCTGGATTCCGACCGTCGATCAACGGTGGTTGATTCTGCCGCGCTACACCCAACCTTCCTCCGACACCAAGCTGCTCATCGAGAAGCTGCGACTGGAGTTGCCGAGCCAGCCGCCACCGCGCCTCACTGCGCAAAAAGAGAGTAACGAAATCGAGGTCGAGATCGCCCGTTAGTTGGCGCGTTTGTGGTGAAGACCTTTCGATAGCCTCAACTGATTCCAAAGCACTTAACCGGCCCAGAAGTGCCCAACTGCGAAAGATCGGTTAGCGATCCGCGTCAGGGCGGCGCGCCTTCGTGGGACAATCCCTCCGAGGCGGAGCTTCCTCCGCCCATGCCCCGATGTTAGCTCTTGGAAGTAGCGCCGCCGTCTCTCCTGCCCACCCTTGCGATGGCCTCAGCAACTTCCCTGGGCCACGACGTGCCATCTTTAAACATACGCACGGCCATTTGGAACTGGCCCCTGTCACGTTCAAGTCCCTGAAGCAATTTAGCAATTATCAAACCCCCGTCTTCGGCCAGGAAGACTGCAAGGCTCGGATCGAATAGCACGGGCTTGAGGAACTCCTGATCGTTCCGCCTCGCTGCGGTGAGTAACTTGAAGCACAGGGACGAAATGTTTTCCAATGGAAAAGCGATCAGGCTGGGCAAAAAGTTGAACACCACATCCGGATGCCGCTGTTTCATGAGAGCCGCAGATTTTGGCGAATTCGCCGCGTCTACAGCGAGGAACGAGTTCAACTCCAAGATAAGCTCGTATGCGCAGAGAGCCTCCGTCACGGCCGTCTCCGAGCCAAATAATTTCAACAGTGCCGGATCCGTCCGCACCTTCTCTATACAAGTGTTGATCCGCCCAGCGCGCACTGCTAGGACTTTTGGCTCTCCCCATCCCCTCGCCAGCGGCCATAACGCGATTGGCATCATTATGTCCTGCTCGCCTGATCCAACCGCTAGATGCACGACCGTCCGCAAGATCGGTGTAATGTACCAGAGCCGAGTTCGCTTCGTCGCGTACGCACCAACCAGTTGCAGCGCCGCCAGGGCCTCAAGGGCTGGCACAGTGTGGCTCAGGTGTTCTTCGCTCGTCGCGGACAATTGCCCCCTTGGACCCATCCAGCGCAAATGTACCAGCTGGTTACTACTCTCGTAGACCTCCTCGCACAGACTTACGACCATTCCCATGAACTCCGCAGGGCCACCATATTTAATTACGTAAATGGCAGCGGCTGTTAATCTCCGCATCGCCGGCAGGAAGATATTCTTCTTGTGGTCGCGAACCTGCTCGGCGCGCTCAGGAAGCGAAACTTGGAGTGCCGAGAAATCCTCCGGTCCAAATGCATTGATCGAGTGCCAACCCTCCACTAAATCATCGCGGAGTCCCTCCAACAGAACAGCAAACCGCGCTCGGTCCTGGGAGATACAGATACTCTCAACTAGGGTCCTGAACTCTTCGTCAGTAGCACCGCTAGGAATCGACGGAAATCCCTGCGTATCACGCAGTTTCTCCTCCGCCGTCACTCGTTCGAGAAAATGCGCGGTCCTTTGGCGTGTCCGACGCTCCGTTTCGAGCTCGATTGCGTCGTCGTAAATATCATCCCAGTCCTTCGCGGTCGCGATCCTCTTCGCAGTCGAATCTCCCTTTGTCCAAAGATCGCCCTGCCTGATTAACATTTTCCGGCCCTTCGCAGTCTCGTGCTCTACGGTCACCTTTGCAACGATCCGGCGCGTTCTCTGCCTAGGGAAAACGAACAGAACGAAATTCACGCCATCAGACGTCTGCAGCGGAAAAACTTCAAACTAAGGTACGGGTTCTAGGTATTTTTCCATCTGTTGTCTGATCTTGGCCTCGTCAAAATCTCCCAAATTTCGTACGTCGACGAATTCCCGAAGTTTCGCATCGGCACCGATGATCAAATACCGTTCAGATTCGATCTTCGAGGTGCAGATCGACTGAACGTCTTTTATGTTTTCGATCTTGTCTTCTAAGTCTTCCAGCGCACATGATCTTTTTAGCTCAAAAAGCGGATGCTCTCCCACCTCACGGACTACTCGTTCGACTTCCTTCCTATATCGGGCCGCCCGCTCCGATAACGTCTCACCTTGCTTCATGCCCGAATCGCTCGGGTCGTTCGCCATACATTCTCCTCTGTGCTTCTTGGTTATTCTATACACCGATGGTGGCGAGTGGCCCACCACAAGCCCTTCTCTTGGCTTGAGTGAGGACGATCATACCTGCATTGTGATCCAAGTCCTTGACGACCTAACTTATAATAGAAGTTATAGCCATAATTTAAATTCAAGCGCGCGGCCCTCCGCCCACTAAGTCGAGGGTCGCAACAAGATAAGGTGTGAAACTAACTAAGTTATTATTAGTCAAGACTTTACCTATAACTCGTTTCCGCTCAAGACTTTGGCGGGAAATGGTCGCTAAAGTCTTGATTCCAATAGACCGAGGGGGAGGGGTAGGGGGTACCCCGAAGGCCGTGCAGCAGCGTAGAAAGATGCAGATTCCTCACTCCGTTCGGAATGACAATTCTTCGAGGCATTCCTTACTGAGAAATGAGAACAACCGCAACTGAGAACCGGTTTCTCACTCCCACTCAATCGTTCCCGGAGGTTTCGACGTAATGTCATACACCACGCGATTTACGCCGCGAACTTCGTTGACGATTCGGTTCGAGATTGTCTTTAAAACTTCGTACGGGAGTGGAACCCAGTCGGCGGTCATGCCGTCTTCGGAGTGGACGGCGCGAATCGCGCAGGTGCAAGCATACGTCCGCTGGTCGCCCATCACTCCGACGGACATGACTGGCAGCAGCACGGCGAACGACTGCCAGATCTTGTTGTAGAGCCCGGCGCGCTTGATTTCGGTGACCACGACGTCATCGCACTCGCGCAAGAGGTCGGCGCGTTCTTTGGTGACTTCACCCAGAATGCGCACCGCCAGGCCGGGGCCAGGAAATGGCTGCCGCTGCAGGATGTCTTCGGGCATGCCGAGGTCGCGGCCGATGCGGCGGACTTCATCTTTGAAAAGGTCTTTGAGCGGCTCGATCAGTTTGAACTTCATTTTCTCCGGCAGTCCGCCAACGTTGTGATGCGACTTGATGACCTGCGACGGGCCGCGTACGGAGCGAGATTCGATAACGTCTGGATAAAGCGTGCCCTGCACCAGCCATTTGACATGGCCTTCTTCTTTTTCGATTCGGCGGGCCTCTTTTTCGAAGACGGCGATAAACTCTTTGCCGATGATTTTGCGTTTCGTTTCGGGGTCGGTAACGCCGGTAAGTTTTTTCATGAAACGGTCAGTAGCGTCGACAGCGACGAGGTGAAGGCCGAGTTTGTCGCGCAAATTTTGTTGAACTTTCTCGAACTCGTTCTTGCGCAGCACGCCATTGTTCACGAACACGCAGGTAAGCCGCGATTGGCGCGATGCGTCGCGCATCGCTCGATCCACCAGCACCGCGGCCACCGAAGAATCCACTCCGCCGGAAAGCGCGCAGATCGCGCGTCCGTTGCCGACCTGCTGTTTAACCTGTGCGATGGTCGCGTCGATAAAATGCTGCGGAGTCCACGAAGGCTTCGCGCCGCAAATGTTGACCGCGAAATTCCGCAGGATGTCCGAGCCCAACGGCGTGTGATGCACCTCAGGATGAAACTGCACGGCCCACATCCTGCGCTCGATATTTTCGATCGCCGCGACTGCATTTGGAGTTTTTGCTGTCAGCCGGAAACCAGCGGGAAGTTCTTCGGCTTCGTCGCCATGCGACATCCAAACCGCAAGCAGATGCGGCAGTCCCCTGAAAAGCTGCGAGTCTGCTTCTTGAATCTCGACTTTGGCATGTCCGTATTCGCGCTTCGCGGCCGAACGCACTTTTCCGCCCAGCGCATACACCATGAACTGCAATCCGTAGCAGATGCCGAGCACGGGAACGCCAAGACCGAAGACATTCTTGTCGGCCAGCGGCGCGTCCTTGTCGTACACCGACGACGGACCGCCCGACAGAATGATCCCCACCGGAGAGTAGCTGCGAATCTCTTCCACGCTGGCGTTGAATGGCAGCACGACCGAAAAGATTTTCAGTTCACGGATGCGGCGCGCGATCAGTTGCGAATACTGCGCCCCGAAGTCGAGGACAACGATGGATTGGGTTTCCACGGATGAGTGTCTCAGATTTGTTTGAGAAGTGTAAAGCCAGTCGCTGTTAAGTAGCTAGTGTCATGTTGTGTAAAGTGTCAAGTCGCGAAAAATCGGGAGACAGTTTGCGCGCACATCTCGCGAATTCTGCAACCAGCCTCACCGGTCGGGCATCTCTAGTAGAGAAGCACAGCTTACAGAAACAGGGCCGAGTACGCGCTATGTGGGGCGCGACGTCGTGCAGCGTGACGTTCTTGAGCGCAGTCGGCATTTGATGATTTCAACCGTCCAACCATCAGGAGACTAACGACATGAAAGCTCTAGCACGTCTGACTTTGCTTACTATGCTCACCTTCGCGATGACCACGATCAGCTTCGCGAAGAAGACGAACAAAAACGAAGGTAGTTTCACGCTACCTGACACGGTTCGAATCGGCTCAACCGACCTCCGCGCCGGAGACTACAAAGCGGAGTGGAAAGAAGAGACTGGCGGAGCGGTGAAAGTCGATATCCTCCAGCACGGCAAAACCGTGGCCACTACCGAAGGGAAGCTGAAGGAACTGCAGCAGCCTGCACCGTACAACGCGGTCATTACCAAGCCGCTCAACAACAATGCGAAAACCATTGACGAGATCGACTTCAGCAACCGGAAACAAGCATTGGTGTTGGGAGGAGAATAATCGCGACTTTCTGATCAGATCTTCTCTTCCTGCGGGCGTGCTCAAAGCGTGCCCGCAGATTTCAGCGATTACTTTACTTGAAAGCTGCGAGGGTCGATCGAAATATTATTCATGATGCTGACGGCTTGGACCTCCCACTCGATGGACTTCGTTAAGCCGCGTTCCGTTTCAAGAGTGTAGCGAAGGTCATAGTGAGTTGGCAGCGTGAGTCCGTCGGCAGTTTTAAAATCTGAGAAATGCTCCTCAAGGCGATAGCGCCTTGCCTGTTTGCCGGCCATCGCGGTTTCGCCACCCGCCATGCCGGTTGAGGGTTGCATCTCGTAAGTTGTCATCACGTGCCGGTAGGTTTGGGGATCAAAGTAGAGGAAGATATCCAGGTCGGTGCTTTTCCTCGGTTGATAGCCGAGGACTAGAAGTTCCTTGCCATCCACTTTCTTCGTTCCCTCGGCATGAAGCTTGGCCTTGCGGCCCTCGACATCGAGCAATGGCCAATCTACGGACCAGACGCCGCCCAGCAGATTTTCGCGGAGCACCATATCTTGCGCGAGAACGAAATTGCCGAACTCAGAGCGGCTCTCGTCGGCATAAGTGCCTGCAACGCTGATTTTGTTGCCGTCATAGATAAACTGCTCGCCGCGATATGTGCCGCCGTTGATCTTAAACAAGAAATCGGACTTCGATCCTTCGGTGGCAGCAACAAATTTGCCGTCAATCGCTCCCGATCCGCCGACGAGGATTCGATAGGTGACTCGTCCTTGTACCACTCGCGATTTCACGGCATCGCGCGCCTGCGCAGTTCCAATGGAATCAAGATGCTTGGTAACTACGTCTCCAGGCTTAATGTCTGATGACCAAGCCGATGCGGAGAAAGTAACGACTGCGAAACATAGAGCGATAATTTGTGTGCGCATCCGGAGTAACTGCATGTAAGTATCCGCGTAAAGTAATGGGAAAGTATAATCCGCAGCCACGTCAGAGTAAATAACTGATCTAGAGTTCGCGCGGACACGCGCAGGCATCTATCGCACAACGATATTCACGAGTTTCTTCGGCACAACAATAATCTTGACGACCTGTTTGCCCGCGATCGCCGCTTTCACCTTTTCATCTGCCAGCGCCGCCCGCTGGATCTCGTCGTTCGAAGCGCCCGCGGGCACAACCACGAGCGAGCGCAGCTTTCCGTTCACCTGTACCGGAATCTCGATCTCATCAGATGCCGCCAGCGCGGCATCGTACTTAGGCCAAGGAGCCTTGAGCAGAGCGCAAGTTTCCCCCGTCATCTCCCACAATTCATGGGCCAAATATGGGGCCATCGGCGCCAACAACAAAGCGATGTCGCGCTGTACCTCGGCAATCAGCGAAGCCGGAACTCGCCCACCCGCAATTGCTTCCTCGGCACCATAAATTTCATTCACCAATTCCATAATCGCTGCAATGCAGGTGTTAAAGTGCCATCGCCCCTGGAAATCGTGGCTAACCCTCTTGATTGTCTGATGCAGCTTGCGTTGAATCGCACGAGCTTCAGGCGCTGACGCCACCGTCTCAGGGCTGGCCACGCCTGTCGAAGACGCGGCAACCCGCGTCTCCTGCGGATTTCTAACGTAGAACCGATAGACGCGACCCAAAAACCGCTGTACTCCCTCGATCCCCGACTCCTGCCAATCCAAATCCCTGTCCGGAGGTGCCGCGAACAGGCTGTACAGCCGGGTTGCATCCGCTCCGTACCGCGCCACCATCTCGTCCGGAGATACAACGTTCCCCAGGTTTTTCGACATCTTTGCACCGTCTTTGATCACCATCCCCTGCGTAAACAGGCGCGTCACCGGCTCGTCGTTCTTCACCAGCCCCATGTCGCGCATAAACTTCGTCCAGAAGCGCGAATAGATAAGGTGAAGGATCGCGTGCTCGACTCCGCCGATGTACTGATCGATCGGAAACCAGTACGCGATCTTTGCCGAATCAAACGGAGCCACATCATTCTTCGCGTCGGCATAACGATAGAAGTACCAGGACGAATCGACGAACGTATCCATCGTGTCGGTCTCGCGCCGCGCCGGCCCCCCACATTTCGGACAGGTCGTGTTCAGAAATGACGGCACATTAAGCAGCGGCGATCCACCCGACAACGTGATTGGCACATTGTCCGGCAAGAGTACCGGCAAATCTTTTTCCGCCACCGGCACCACGCCGTCCTTGTCGCAATAGACCATCGGAATCGGCGTTCCCCAATAACGCTGTCGCGAGATTCCCCAATCTTTCAGCCGGAAAGTCACGGTAGCTTTGCCAAAGCCTTTTTCCGCCGCAACCGCCGACATTTGCGCGATCGCTTGTTCACAACTCAAGCCGCTGAACTCGCCCGAGTTCACCAGAATCCCATTCATGGTGGTGAACGGCAGCTCCGGCTCCGCCATGGTTTCTTCGGGATCGCTTGACTCCGGCAGAATCACCAGCCGGATCTCAAGCCCGTACTTTTTAGCGAATTCGTAATCACGCTCATCATGCGCCGGCACGCTCATGATTGCGCCGGTGCCGTAGTCCATCAAAATGTAATTGGCGACCCACACCGGCACTGCCTCGCCGTTATAAGGATTCTTCGCATAGCGTCCGGTGAACACGCCGTGCTTTTCGATGTTGCCTATGTCGCCAGCTTCCTTTGCGCGCCGCTGCTCGGCGATCATCTGCTCGACCTGCGTGCGCAGCGTGGCAGTGCGTGCAATCATGTCGCGCACAATCGGATGTTCGGGAGCCAACTGGACTGAAGTCGCGCCATAAATCGTGTCCACGCGCGTGGTGAAAACTGAAATCGTCGATCCCGCGGCTCCTACCGTTCCGCCCAGATCGAAATCCACCAGTGTGCCTTCGCTTCGTCCAATCCAGTTTTGCTGCATGATCCGGACTTTCTCCGGCCATCCATCCAGCTTCTCCAGATCGCGCAGCAATTCATTCGCGTATTTCGTGATCCGCAAAAACCATTGTTCCAACTCCCGCTGCTCAACTGGAGTGTCCTCATGCCGCCAGCACATTCCGCCCACAACCTGCTCATTGGCCAGCACGGTGCAGCACTTCGGACACCAATTCACCTTGCTCTTCTTCCGGTAAGCAAGTCCCATTTCGTAGAGCTTCAAGAAAAACCACTGGTTCCAGCGGTAGTAATCCGGCAGACAAGTCGTAACCTCGCGCGACCAGTCATAGGCGAATCCGAGCCGCCTCATCTGCGTCTTCATGGCCGCAATGTTTGAAAGCGTCCACTCCTTCGGCGGAGTGTTGTTCTTGATCGCGGCGTTCTCTGCCGGCAACCCAAACGAATCCCAGCCCATCGGATGCAGCACGTTATACCCGTTCATCCACATGTAGCGGGCCAAAGCATCGCCGATCGAATAATTGCGCACGTGTCCCATGTGGAGCGCGCCCGAAGGATACGGGAGCATCTCCAATACGTAATACTTCGGTTTTGTGGGATGAACTTCGGCGGCGTAGAGCGAAGGGTTGCTCAGAAAACGCTCGCTCCATTTCTGCTCGATGCGGTGCGCGTCGTAACGCTCGTCGCGCGCTGCCGTAGTAGGTTTGTCTTCCTGTGACATAGATATAGATAAGGATAGTTCGCTAACGAGTAATCCTTTATTTTACCTCGTGCGCATTCCCATGAGGCTCAGCCCATGCGCGAGAGCAACGAAAATGAGTAGCGACAAGAGCAAGAACCACAGGCCGACTTTGTTCCAGTCCCGGCGCGCTCGCCGACCGGCAATCGCATAGGCAATCAGGAAAGGAACAACGATAGCGCCGACCGCATATGCAAATGCTTCACGAGTCACCTCGTGGTGCGAGAAGTGCATGGCCGCCATCCAGGCGTGAGCAACCCCGAGAAGGAACGCAATTGCACCCAGTGTTCGGACCGGCTTGCTGGGCGTGGAAGCGACTTGCGGTGTCGAGCCCATATCAGGGAGAAAATCATAGCATCCGACGCCAATGATCGTCTCCGCGCATCTTGATCGCGGTGATGCCGAAGCTCGATCCTCGTTTCAGTTCCTGACGTCAGTTCGCGGTTCGTCGATTATTTCGCAGATTTCGTCCTCTGCACCAATCCCTTCAGCGTTTCCACATTTCGCAAATCATCGCCGGGATCATCAATCGGCGTTTCCGCGATGAACGCCGCATGGTTCAGCCGCCGGTCATTCAACAGCGCCCGAAATACATCCAATCCCAATTTTCCGCGGCCGATATGCTCATGCCGGTCCAGTCGCGAGCCGCGTTCCGCCTTCGCGTCGTTGCAATGCCAAACCCGAACATTCTTTAACCCCACCGTGCTTTCCAGATGTTCCAGCGTGAGTGTGCGTCCTTCGTCGCTGACGATGTCGTATCCAGCAACATGCGTATGACAGGTGTCGATGCAACCGCCTACCGGCAAGTTGCGACGCAACAGTTCCAGTAACTCGGCCACCTGTTCAAACGTGCCGCCGAGCGAATACTCGGCACCTGCTGCGTTTTCAATCAGAACAGTCAGTCCTCCCTGCGTAAGGTCCAATCCCCTGCTGGCTTCGTCGATTGAAGCGGCCGCGCGGGCCAGTCCCTGCTCGCGACTCGCCCCTCGAAATGAGCCCGGATGCAGTACCAGATATTCAGCGCCAAGGGCGAGCGCCCGTTCCAGCTCTCCTCGAAACGCCGCAATCGATTTCTTCAGGAACGGCCCGTTCGTTCCCGCCACATTGATCAGATAATTCGCATGGATTACGAGTGGTCTCAGATCATATTTCTGCCGCAGCCGGCTCATCATTTCACATTGGGCCCGTCCCAAAGAATACGGCCGCCATTGCCGGGGACTCGAAGAAAAGATCTGAAACGTGTTGCAACCGAGTCGATATGCCCGCTCAGCCGCATGCTCCACTCCTCCCGCAATGGACGTGTGAATTCCAATTCGCCGCGGAGTCAGAGCGGGCCGTTTCCGCAGCGGTGGCCATTGCAGCGGATCTTTTTCGGGCGGATGAAACTCAGACATATCAAAATTCTAGAGCACCGCCCCGTCGGGCAGCATAAAAGGGACGAGGGTGCTAAAAATTGGTCTCAGCTACGAAATGCCTCTGTACACTTCCGGCCATAAAGGCTTAAAATCTGGCCAAAAGGAGGGTCTATGACCATCCGCCTTCTGCTGCTCTCGTTGCTGGTTTCGATTTTCGTTGTGCCGGTCGTGGCGCAGTCCTTCCCTGACAAGAATCCTTCTTCTCAACCCCGACTGGACGGCCTGGAGTTTCGCGCCAACGTTCTGCCGCTGCCTCCGAATGTGCTCGCGAAGATCGGCGACGTTAATCCGCAGTTGCCCTTGCGACAGCCGCTGGCGAAGAGCGATGAGACTTGTTACTTCATTCGGAGTTATCGTGTCGTTCGTGATAGTCCAAACTCCGATTTGACCCGGCGCGCGGGATATTCCGATTGCCAATCGGCCGCTCGCTTTCAAGTAAAAGCCGCTGTTAGTTCGCCGGAAATAGTGCGTTGAGCTAGTTAGCCACTAATGAGTTCTATTGCGGGCCGTGCTTCTTCCTAATTTCTTGTCTTTCTGCTTACCTTTTTCGGGCGCACCGACGATAAATACATGCACGCCATGTTCAGCCGTTGGTGCGCCCTTCCTCTTATCGTTGTCGTGCTCGCGGCATTGCCTGTCGGCCGGGCGCAAATTTTGCCACCGCCCAATCCTGACGAGAAGGATTACTCGCAAGAGGCTGCGGTCATTGAAGAGATGTCGACCAAGATTGCCTTTGAAAACGACGGCAATCTTACCCGCGAGCAAACCAGCCGCATACGCGTGCAAACCGATGCTGGGGTACAACAGTGGGGTCTGTTGAGTTTTCCGTTTCAGTCGGCGACGCAGACGGTGGAGATTGACTATGTTCGCGTCCGCAGACCGGACGGAAGCACTATCGTTACACCGCCCGACAACGTGCAGGACCTCGATTCTGAAATCACTCGGAGTGCCCCGTTCTACAGCGACTTGCGCGAAAAACATGTCGCGGTCAAGGGCCTGGGCAAAGGCGACATTCTCGAGTACGAAGCGCACTGGCACACCACCAAGCCACTGATTCCTGGCCAATTCTGGTTTCAATACAACTTCCACCGCGATAGCATCGTGCTCGATGAGCGCCTGGAGATCGAGGTACCTGCCGAACGTGCTGTCGAGGTGAAGGGACCACTTGCGACTCAGACCGTGACCACGCAGGGAGGGTCCCGCATCTACGCGTGGACTTACTCAAGGCTGCAGAGCACCAAGGACCCTGGGAGCGATCAGAAAAAACTGACGGAATCAGCGCGGGGGTTGCTTCCCGCGCCAGACGTGCAAATCAGCAGTTTTCAGAATTGGGAGGAAGTAGGCCGTTGGTATTGGAACCTGCAAAAAGACCGGGTCGAGCCCACCGCCGAAATACGAGCCAAAGCGGCGGAACTTACCAAGGGCATGACCGATGATGCCGCCAAGTTGCGCGCCCTTTATAGTTTCGTGAGCACGCAGTATCGCTATATTGGGATCGCGTTTGGCATCGGGCGATATCAGCCGCACGCGGCCGACGACGTGCTTACCAACAATTACGGCGACTGCAAGGATAAACATACCCTGCTGGCTTCCTTGCTCCAGGCCTCGGGCATTACGCTTTATCCGGCGCTTATTAATTCCAGCTACAAAATCGATCCCGACGTTCCATCGCCTGCACAATTTGACCATATCATCGGCTACCTGCCGCAGGGGAAAACCAAAGAAGCTGTCTGGCTCGATACCACACCCGAGGTTGGACCCTTCGGCTACTTGGTTCCGCCCCTGCGCGATAAACCGGCGCTGGTCATGGCGGGCGATAAGTCGATCCAGTTGGTGACTACCCCGGCCGATCCGCCTTTCCCCAGCGATCAAACTTTTAGGGTTGATGGCAAACTCAGCGATGATGGCACTCTCGAAGCAAAGATCGAAGACACGACCGCCGGAGATTCCGAGGTCGTAATACGCTCAGCCTTTCGCCAAGTTCCGCGACCCCAATGGAAAGACCTGGTGCAGCAGATTTCCTACGCACTCAACTTCGCCGGCATCGTGAGCGATGTCAGCGCGAGCACTCCCGAAGAGATCGAAGATTCGTCGTTCCAGTTTTCTTATTCCTACAACCGCAAAGACTATCCTGACTGGAGTACTCAGCGATTTACCGTTCCGGGGTTGCCATTTAACATGCCAGCAATCAGGGATGACGCGAAGTATCCGATCTGGCTTGGCTCTCCGGTCAAGACGGTGTCAGATTCCAAGGTGCAACTGCCCAAGGGCTATCGGCCTCAACTCCCGGCAAGTGTCGACCTGAAATATGACTTCGCTGAATACCATGCCTCCTATTCCAATTCCGAGGACCAGGGAACGCTCGTCGCGAAACGCTGGTTGCTGGTTAAGCTGCGGGAAGTTCCAGTCGCCCAACTCGACGACTATCGGAATTTCATCAAGAACGTTGAGAACGATGTGAACCAGTACGTGCTGACGTCGTCCATTGGGCCATCCGTGGTCCCGAAGGCCGCGGTGTATGGACCCCAGAACGCATTCCTGACTAGTATCTGGACGCTGCCTGCACGCACTTTCGCCGAAGCGAACCAACAGGAACGCGATGCCCATAGCGCCATGAGTAGGGGCGACCGTTCGGCGGGTGTCAGCGCATTCAAGCGTGCACTGGAAGTCGACCCAAAGTTTACGCGGGCTTGGCTGGAACTGACCATCGCATACATGACGTACCGACAGACCGATAACGCCATCGATGCGGCGCGCAAGGCCATTGATTCAGATCCTAAACAGATCATTGCGCGTAAGATGTACGCTCATGTCCTGGTGACTTTGGGCCGAACGGACGAGGCGATGGAGGCCTTGCGCGAGGCTTTGAAGATTGCACCCGACGATCCCGACTTGAATTCGGAATTGGGTGCGCTGCTCATGCGGCAAAAGCGCTACGCCGAAGCCGTACCCTACCTGGAAACTGCTGCGAAAAGCGACAAATCTCCAACTGCAGAGTACCGTGTGGGATTCGCTTATTTGCGAGGCGGCCAAGCGGAAAAGGGCGAGGCCATGCTGGATGAAGCCGTCAAGGCCAATCCTGGACCTGACGTATGGAACGATGTCGGGTACGAGCTTGCCGATGCCAATGTCGATCTCCCGAAGGCCCTGGAATATGCGCAAAATGCAGTGAAGGCGGAGGAGACGGACTCCCATGATGCAAACCTTTCCAATCTCCTCCCCAAAGACCTGGAATGCACGAAGAAGATCGGGATGTTCTGGGACACACTCGGATGGGCTTATTTCCGCCTCGGGCACCTCGATCAGGCGGAAAGCTACCTTTATGCAGCATGGGTGCTGATGCAGGGAGGCGTGGAGGCTGACCATCTCGGACAGGTTTATGAGCAGCAAAAGAAGAAAGAGAAAGCGATCCACATGTACCGTCTGGCCCTATCCACACCGGAAGGAAAAGCTCCAAACGGCACATGGGACGAAACCCGCCATCGTCTCGAGCGCCTGAGTGGAGAGAAAGCGTCAACGGCAATGGACCCGCTTCGGGGAGATTCAAACGGTACTGAATTGAGCCAGATGCGCACCGTCAAGCTCAAGCGCCTCGTTCCTGGAACGGCCGAGGCGGAGTTTTTTCTGATCTTCGGTCCAGGTCCGAAAGTCGAGGGTCTTCAATTTACCAGTGGCTCCAACAAAATTAGGTCAGCGGGCGGTGCACTCATTGATGCCGATTTCCAAGTTGCTTTCCCGGAGCACAGTTCCGCCCGCCTGGTGCGGCGGGGAATTTTGATGTGTTCGGATGTGTCGGGGTGCGATGCGGTCTTGTACACTCCAGAATCCGTAAATTCCGTGAAGTGAAGGGCGAAGTGCGCCGGGATGGTTCCGTCTCTTGAAGAGTTACGGTGCTTACCCCGCCATTTGCCCCGTTTCCCACCAGACGCTAAACTTGATGTCCCGGGAGTTTCCCATGCTGGTAGTCATGCAAGCGCAGGCCACCGAAGACCAGATACGCGCTGTATGCGAAAAGATCGAGTCGCTCGGATACCGCGCCCATGCCATGCCTGGCGCTCAACGCACTGCCATCGGCATCACCGGTAACAAAGGTGAAGTCGAATCCGGCACGCTCGACGAAATGCCGGGAGTGCAGGAAGTCATTCGCGTCTCCAAGCCCTATAAGCTGGTCAGCCGCGACACCAAGCCTGACACTACTGTGGTCAAGTTCGCGGCTGCGAAAGCAAGTAGCCAGCCCGTGACCATTGGAGGCCGCGATCTCGTCATCATCGCCGGTCCGTGCGGCATCGAGAGCCACGAGCAGGCCTTCACCATCGCCGAGCGGGTCGCCCGGGCCGGCGCCCAGTTCTTTCGCGGCGGCGCGTACAAGCCCCGTACTTCTCCTTATTCTTTTCAGGGTCTTGGCGAAGAAGGACTGAAGATCATGGCCGAAGTCCGCGATCGTTTTGGCCTGCTCATCGTCACCGAAGCGGTCGATTACGAATCGCTCGACCTCGTCGACCATTACGCCGACATGATTCAGATCGGCGCCCGCAATATGCAGAATTTCTCGCTGCTGAAGCGCGCCGGACGCGCCCGCAAGCCCGTCCTTCTGAAGCGTGGTATCTCGGCCACGCTCGAAGAATTCCTCATGGCTGCCGAATACATCATGAGCGAAGGCAACTACAACATCGTTCTCTGCGAGCGCGGAGTGCGCACCTTCGCCGATCACACTCGCAACACGCTTGATCTCAGCATCGTGCCGGCGGTTCAGAGATTGAGCCATCTACCCATCGTCGTCGATCCAAGCCATGGAACCGGCAAGCGCAACAAGGTCACGCCCCTCTCGCGCGCCGCCGTTGCCGTGGGAGCCGACGGCCTGATCGTCGAAGTCCATCATGATCCCGACCGCGCCTTGTCCGATGGCATGCAGTCGCTGTACCCGGATCAGTTTGACGCGCTCATGGAGCAAGTCCGCCAGATCGCCGCCGTGCTTGGGCGCAACGTCCCCGCATCCACTCGCGCCCATGCCGAGGTTACAACTCCCGCGGATTAGCAACTGCCGTATCTGATACCCTCATCTTTCCCAGTGAGGCTTCGTCGTTCGTGCGAAAAGTTCTTTTCGTCGCTGTTCTCATCCCGCTTCTGGGCGCTGCCGGCTGGTATTACTTTCACCAGCGCAGTCTCCCCGGCTACGGCCCACTTTACCGCGAATTTGTGTATGTCACGAACGGCAAGAGCAACACTGTCACAGTCATCGATCTTCGCAGCTTTCGGGCAATAAGAAGCTTGCAGGTAGGCAACAATCCTACGGGCATTGCGGCGAATCCCAAGCGCAACGAAGTCTATATAGTCAACACAGGGTCTTCGAACATCAGCGTGATTGATGCCGAACAGAATATGGTTGTCGCCACCATCGGAGTCTACGGACGCCCCTATTTCATCGACGTGTCTCCCGACGGCCGCCGCGGGTATGTAGCCAACTCCGGCTCCGACAACGTTTCTGTCATCGATCTCAATCGCCGCACCGTTATTACGACGCTTCACGTCGGCGCTAGCCCCGGCCTGGCTCGTGTCTCTCCCGATGGATCGACTGTGGTTGTCTCGAACCGGGGCGATAATTCCGTCTCCATCATCGATGCCGAACGGCTTGTGGTGCGCTCGGCCATCAACATCTGCATTCAGCCCGAGGATATTGCCATCCTGCCCGACTCCAGTAAGGCGTTTGTCTCTTGCTCGGGCTCGGGTCAGGTAGCAAGCATCGCGCTTAAGAACGCAACTCAAAACGACAAGCTGCTGGCGCTGCTCGATGTGGGGAAATCTCCCGTGAGCCTTATACTCAAGCCCGACGGTGGAGAACTGTTCGCCTTCAACTTCGATGCCGGCAGCACCTCGATCATCGAGACCACTCCCAACGAAGTGATGGGCACTTATCTGGTCGGCGACGAACCGTCACGAGGCGTCGTCTCGCTCGACAACTCGCGGCTGTATATCTCGAACTTTGGATCCAATAACATCGCCGTCTACGACATCGACCTCGGAAAAATCATCGCCTATCTCCCGGTCGGCACACATCCCGACGCGCTCGCGCTTTCGCAGAGTCAGAATTATCTCCTCGTCGTCGACTCCGGCTCGGGGGACGTCGCCGTGATTCAGAAACGCGAGCCGAAGAAGAAATTCGAACCCTCTGAATATTCTCTGCTGACGATCATTCCCGTTGGCATGCAGCCGAATCAGATCGTAGTGAAGTCGTTCCTGGCCACGAAACTTGCGGACGGTCGCTAAGAATCTATTTTCCGAAGCTAGAGAACGCGAATCTTGCCGCTTTCAAACCGTGAGGCATACCACTCCTGTCGACCTCGCCGAATGAAAGGGTTGTTCGCGGCCGACTAGCTTTTTTTCCCGGTCACGGCATAAAAAGCAGTCGCTTCCTGCTCGACATTCTTGCTGCCACACTTCGGGCATTTGGCGTCCACTTCGTGTTCTTTCAGGGTAAGAATTAATTCGAAGGTTTTGTGACAATCGTTGCAGATGTAGTCGTACACGGGCATGGGGACCTCCCGCTCGATTGCTAGAATGAGCTACGGCTCGAATTGTAGCGCTAATCGCTGTGGTTGTCCGCGTGAGAGAAAGGCTGTGGGCAGAGCAATCGGCGAGAGGCGACCTAAGCCTGCAGCCTCAATAGCGTAACTCCTTTTTCGGGCGCACCCAAGTATGATTGAGTGCATCTCTTGGGGTCGGCCTTCACCGCGGATGAAATACGGCTTTGTAATCGACAATCGCAAGTGCATCGGCTGTCACGCTTGCACGGTAGCTTGCAAGACGGAAAACCAGGTCCCGGTGGGCGTGAATCGGACCTGGGTGAAATACGTTGAGAAGGGCGTGTTTCCCAACACACGGCGCGTGTTCCAGGTCACTCGTTGCAATCATTGCGAGAAGCCTCCTTGCGTAACGATTTGTCCTGTGACCGCGATGTATCAGCGCCGGGACGGGATTGTCGATTTCAATGCTGATCGCTGCATCGGGTGCAAGGCCTGTATGCAGGCCTGCCCATACGATTCGATTTATATGGATCCAGATGATGGCACAGCTACAAAGTGCCATTTCTGCGCGCACCGGACCGAGGTTGGACTGGAACCGGCTTGCGTGATTGTTTGTCCGGAGCACGCGATTATTGCGGGCGACTTGAGCGATGCTACGAGTGAAGTGGCGCAATTGATCGCTCGGGAGCCGGTGCGGGTGCGCAAACCGGAGCAGGGAACGCAGCCGAAGCTTTATTACATTGATGGTGATGAGAGCGCGATTGTACCGACGGCGGCGCGGCACGAATCGATTTATATGTGGTCGCAGCGGAATGCGGCGGTGCTCGGCGGCGGAGCGATTTATCCGCCGGATCATCCGTTGCTGCAGCCGGATGCGGTGGCGGCATATGACGTGGCGCATGCTCGCCCGTGGGGATGGCAGGTTCCGGCATATTGCTGGACGAAGTCGATCGCGGGGGGCGTGCTGGCGGTTCCGGCTTTCGCGATGTTGATGGGGCGAATTTCTGGATCGCGCGTGCGCGACATTACGCAGGCGACGATTGCGCTGTTGTTTACGGCACTGACTACCGTACTGCTGGTTTGGGATCTGGATCACAAGGAACGATTTCTGCGGGTCGTGTTTACTCCGCAAAGCAAGTCATGGCTGGCTCGAGGCGCGTTCATTCTGATTGGGTACAGCGGGCTCTGTGGATTGTTTTGGCTGGCGGCAGTTTTTGGATTTGCCTCGCTGAGAGCGATTTTGTTGTGGCCGACTGTACTGGTGGGATTTTGCGCCGCGGCCTATACAGCATTTCTTTTTGGACAATGTGAGGGACGCGATCTTTGGCAGAGTCCGTTGCTGCCCGCGCATTTGATTGTGCAGGCGTTGCTGTGTGGAGCGGCGGTGCTGGCGTTGCTGCCGAATGCGGTGGGAGGATCGGCGGCGGCTCGGGCGTTTGGCAGTTTGGCGCTGGCGGTTTCTTTGGTATTGCATCTGGTGATGTCGTTGGGTGAAGTTGTGATGCCGCACACTACGGACAATGCGCGGTATGGGGCACGGTTGATGACGCATGGTCCGTTCGCTGGGGCATTCTGGGGTGGAGCGGTTCTGTTGGGTGGGATTGTTCCATTAGGTTTGTCTCTTTTGTTGGGCAGATCGGGGGACGCCGCGGTTGGAGTGGCCGGAGTTTTGGCGCTGATCGGACTCTTGATTTTCGAGTGGTGTTTTGTGATGGCGGGACAGAGTGTGCCCAATAGTTAGGTTTGTGTGTGACTACAGGTGTGTCGCGAGGCAGAACAAGAATCCGCACGACGATCCACATGTCGCTACGTGAGACGGGAGATTTACGAGGATTCTTGAATGACAGAATTTAAGCGGGAGGGGAGTCATCTTTTTTCTACTCCTCCGGTGGAGAAGTGGGACGACTGGGTTGAACTGGATCCGGCGGAGTGGCCTCGTCGCGTAGAGAAACGCTATTCGTTGGTTCCGACGACTTGTTTTAACTGCGAGTCGGCGTGCGGACTGCTCGCTTATGTGAATAAGGAGACCGGGCGGATCGATAAGTTTGAGGGGAATCCGCTGCATCCGGCGAGCCGGGGGAGGCTTTGCGCGAAGGGGCCGGCTACGATCACGCAGATTCACGATCCCGACCGGATTCTTTATCCGATGAAGCGGGTGGGGCCTAGGGGTGGTGGGAAGTGGGCGCGAACTTCCTGGGATGAGGTGCTGGAAACCTTCGGGGCGCGGATTCGGAAGGCATTTCAGGAAAATCGTGGCGAAGAGGTGATGTATCACGTAGGGCGTCCCGGGCACGACTTCATCATGGAGCGGACGTTGCAGGCCTGGGGGATTGACGGGCACAACTCGCATACAAATGTTTGTTCGTCTTCGGCGCGCCTGGGATATTTGCTTTGGCATCATGCGGACCGGCCTTCTCCGGATCACGCGAATGCGCGCTTCATTCTGTTGCTCTCGGCACATCTGGAGTCGGGACATTATTTCAATCCTCATGCGCAGCGGATTATCGAAGGCAAGATGGCGGGGGCGAAGCTGGCGGTGATGGATCCGCGGCTTTCGAATACGGCCAGCATGGCGGATTACTGGATGCCGAGTTATCCGGGGACGGAGACGGCGGTTCTGCTGGCGATGGCGATGGTAATCCTGGGCGAGGACCGGTTTGATGCGGAGTTTGTGAAGAAATGGACGAATTGGGAAGAGATGGAAGTGGACGGATTTTCGGCTCGGGGGCAGAGTTTTGAGGCTTTGATTGAAGCGTTGAAGCGGCATTATGCGAAATTCACTCCGGAGTTTGCGGAGAAGGAGAGTGGAGTCAAGGCGGACGTTATTGTTAAGACGGCGCGCGAAATTGCGGCGACTGGTAGCCGGTTTGCCTCGCATCTTTGGCGGGGAAGTGCTTCAGGAAATCTCGGTGGATGGCAATCGGCACGGGCTTTGATGTTGCTGCATGTGCTGACGGGTTCGGTGGGAACACCGGGCGGACACAATCTGAATGCATGGAATAAATTTGTGCCGCGTCCGTATAAGAATCCTCCCCCGCAGAAGCGATGGAATGAACTGCTTTATCCGAGGGAGTGGCCGCTTTGCGTGCATGAAATGTCGCCGGTGTTGCCGCATATGCTGAAGGAGGGTCGTGGACGGATCGAGGCTTATTTCACGCGGGTGTTTAATCCGGTGTGGACATATCCGGATGGATTTTCGTGGATCGAGATGTTGCGGGATGAGGAGAAAGTTGGACTGCATGCGGCGATGAGTCCGACGTGGAGCGAGACGGCGTGGTTTGCGGATTATGTTTTGCCGATGGGATTCAGTTCAGAGCGGCACGATTTGATGAGCCAGGAATCGTATGCGGGAAAGTGGATCGGCTTTCGCCAGCCCGTGCTTCGCGTTTTGCAGGAACGCGAAGGAAAGAAATTCGACTATACATATCAGGCGAATCCGGGAGAAGTTTGGGAAGAGGATGAGTTCTGGATCAATCTGTCGTGGGCGATTGATCCGGATGGATCGTTGGGGATTCGGCAGTGGTTTGAGTCGCCGTATCCGGAGCGGGCGGGTCAGAAGCTGACGGTGGATGAATATTACGGATGGATGTTTGAGAATTCAGTTCCCGGATTGCCGGCGGCGGCTGCGAAAGAGGGATTGAGACCGCTGGAGTATATGCGGAAGTACGGGGCGTATGAGATTACGACCGACGTTCACCGATTGAATGAGAAGCCGGTAGCGGCGGCTGATCTTTCGGGATCGGAAGTGGGTGCGAACGGCGTGGTTAGAAAAAATGGCAGGCCCGTCGGGGTGATGGTTGGCGGAGAAGCCGTGGTTGGCTACAACACGCCTTCGCGGAAGCTGGAATTATTTTCGAAGACGATGGCGGACTGGAAGTGGCCGGAGTTTGCGCTACCCGAGTATTACCGCAGCCACATTCACAAGTCGGCGCAGGCGGCATCTTTGGGAGTTGATGGCGGGAAGGCGGCGGAGGGTTTCGATGGGCGATATATGCCTCTCGTCGAATGGCCCAAGGATGCTCATGGCGAGGTGTTCACGCTGCTTCCGATTTTTCGGTTGCCGCATTTGATCCATACGCGATCGGGAAATTCGAAATTTCTGTACGAGATTGCGCACAAGAATCCGCTGTGGGTGAATCCAGCGGACGCGGCGAGACTGGGCAATGTTCGCACTGGCGACTTGATCAAGGTACACACGGAGATCGGATTCTTTGTTTTGCATGCGTGGGTGACGGAGGGGTTGGCTCCGGGCGTGGTGGCTTGCTCGCACCATATGGGACGATGGCGTACTAATAAGGACGATCAACTGGAGCGCATGTCGAGTGCATGGGTCGATCTGAAGGAGGTCGGCAAGGGGCAGTGGAAGATGCGGCAGACCGCGGGAGTTGAGCCGTACGAGAGTGGCGATCCGGATACACAACGGGTTTGGTGGAGCGACGCCGGTGTGCATCAGAACATCACTTTCCCGGTGCACCCGGACCCGATTACGGGGATGCATTGCTGGCATCAGATGGTGCGGGTGGAGCGGGCTTCGCCAGAAGATCGGTATGGCGATATTTTTGTGGATACGAATCTTTCATTTGCGGTTTATCAGAGATGGAAAGCGCTGGCTCGTCCGGCGCCGGGGCCGGGAGGGTTGCGGCGTCCGTTGTGGATTCCGCGAGTGCATCGGCCGGAAGAAACGGCCTATTACATTCCTGCCGAGAAAAGCTGACCTCTGCTTGAAGATGTAAAATAAGCGGATGCCTTTGCAGACTGGAAATCCTAATTTTGGCAAGAAGCGCACTCCGCCTCCGGACGAGACTTTTGAAGAAGCGGCTTATTTGAAGGCGCTGGGAGAGAAGCAGAAGATCGTCAGTTTAAAGCTGGCGGATGGCGAAATCGTGCGCGGGTGGATCGAGTATTACGACAAGAATATGGTGCGTGTGACGCGCGAGGATGGTCCGAATCTTTTTATCTTCAAGCACGAGATTGTTTACATTGCGGAAGATGGGAAGAAGAAGTAGGTGGAGTGAGTTCTCAGTTGCCGGTTCTCGGTTCTCAGTGCCTGATGGGCAATCCCGAACATGAAAGTCTGACGCAAAACGGATGACATCCAATTCTTCTAATCCCACAATATCTTCAGATCACTCATTGGAGCTGATTTCCCCTATGCAGGCGATGGCCCGGGAGGCGGGCTCGCTGATCATGGGATATTTTCGCCAGCATGTGAAGATCGAATATAAGGGCGCGGTCGATCTGGTTACGGTGGCGGATCGGGAATCGGAAGCGCTGATTTTGTCGCGCATCCGCTCGCAGTTTCCTGGGCACGATGTGATGGGAGAAGAAGGAAGTCGCATCGACACGGGTAGTGAGTATAAGTGGTATGTCGATCCGCTGGATGGGACGACGAATTTTGCGCATGGGTATCCAGTGTTCTGCGTATCGCTGGCGGTGGAGCGGACGGGACGGCGAGTGGCTGGCGTGGTTTACGATCCGACGCGAGACGAGATGTTTTCGGCAAAGCTTGGCGGCGGCGCTTGGCTGAATGGAAAGGCGATTCACGTTTCGTCGATTTCGGCTCTCGGCGAGTGTCTGGTTGGGACGGGGTTTCCAAGCCAGAAGCGGCATAAGAATCCGAACATTTACTTTTATCACCAGCTGACTTTGCGGACGCATGGCGTGCGGCGCGCGGGTTCGGCGGCACTCGATCTGTGCAGTGTGGCGTCGGGTCGGTATGAGGGATTTTGGGAATTCAATCTCAATCCGTGGGATACGGCGGCGGGGGTGTTGCTGGTTGAGGAGGCGGGCGGACGGGTTAGTGATTTCTATGGCGGCCAGTTTCAGATTGCCAGCCGGGAGACGCTGGCCACGAACGGGCTGGTGCATGAGGCGCTTCTGCATGAGTTTCAGGAGATCTTTGCGGGGCGGGGGTTGGAGGAGTTGGCTAGTCCGGTGGAGTACGCGAAGGTGCGAAGCCTATAGTGGTGCGAGTCGAAGCAGGTAACTGTGATTTCTTCTCTTCTTGAACGCACGATTGAAAAGCGTCCTGACAGGGTTTCGGTGCGGGGACGCATTCTCTTTCTTACTGAAGATCCGGAGCTGATCAAGAAACAATTGGGTGGTTGGGATTTGCCCTGGGATACTTCCAATCCGGCAAAGAATCCCAAGCTGCGCGACGATATTTCCACGGACGAGATCACTCCGGCGCACTTCTGTTTTTATTTTGACCGGACGCTGGGCGAGATTCCTTATGTGGGGCTGCGATGTGGCGGAACTTTGCCGATTGGGCGCGGCGATGTGAAGAACGGCGGATTTGTCTGTTCGGTGAGTGGGAAGCGGCGGGGGAAGGGATCAAGCCGCGAGCAGTCTCCTTATGCGGAGATGTGCGCCGGGATTCAGATTGCGATTGCGGAGAATATCGAGCGGATTTACAAGCAGAATTGCCAGAATCTGGGGCTGCTGACGTCTACTGATTTCTCTTTGATTGACCGGATTCGCGCGGGGCAGGAGATTGCGCTCAGCGAATTCACGGCTGGCGAGGATGAGATTACGCGGCAGGTGATTGAGTATGGAGGGTTGTTTCCGTTCAATGTCGCGCGGATGCAGGGGAAGGTTGTGTTGCCTGGGATTACAACTTCGTCGCGGCCGATGACGTTGGCGGAGAAGATTTTTGCGTCGCATATGGGCGCGGATTCATCGGAGACGGCCGAGCTGCGCTCGGCTGGACGGGCAGGAATGCCCGTCCCCACACATACTATGCCTGTCCCCATACATGCAAGGCCCGTCTCCACACATTTCGTGCGGCCGGGGGATTCGGGATTTACTGCGGTCGACCTGCGGTTCAGCCATGAGTATGTGACTCCGATGGCGTCGATCTTTTATGAGCAGTATGTGGGCAAGGATGTTCCGGTGAACGATGCTTCGAGCATTCGGTTCTTTCGCGATCATCTTACTTTTCTGGACGATGTGATGTCGGAGGAAAAGCGGAAGATGGGGCTGCTGGATTTGGCCACGCAACTGAAGTTGAAGCAGGAGGAATTTGCAAGGGCACAAGGCATCAAGCTGCATGGAGAGTTGACGGATCGAAAGGGGTCGGAGGGGATTTGTCACTCGGTGATGCTGGAGACATATGCGCTGCCGGGACAGGTGAATGTGGGATCGGATTCGCACACTCCGCATGTGGGGGCGATTGGATGCATTGCGTTCGGGATTGGGACAACGGATCTGTTCAATTCGTGGATCACGAAAGATGTGCGGGTGAAGGTGCCGGAGTCGGTGAAGATTGTGATTCGGGGGAAGCGGCACGCGAATGTTACCGCGAAGGATTTCATCCTGAAGATTCTTTCGCTGGATTATGTGCGCAGCGGGAAGGCACTGGCCAAGGTGATGGAGTATGCGGGCGAGGCAGTCGAGGCGCTGTCGGTGGATGAGCGCGCGACGATGACGAACATGGCGGCGGAGATCGGCGGGTTTACGGGCATTGTGGCTCCGGATGAAAAGGTGGTTGAGTTTCTGATGGAGCGCCGCGGCATGAAGCGCGCTGAGGTGGAGAAGATGATTGCCGGTTTGGAGAGCGATGCCGACGCGGAGTATGCGGCGGTGATTGAACTGGACGCGGCGGAGATTACGCCGATGGTGGCGACTCCGGGCGATCCGGGGAACGGGAAGTATGTTCGCGAACTGGGCGCGCGGGTTCCGATTGAGATTGCTTACGGCGGAACTTGTACGGCGGGAAAAAATGAAGACATGGATATGTATGCGTCGGTGCTGGCCGACGCATTGAAGCGCGGGAAGCGAGTTGCTCGCGGAGTCGAGTTCTGGATTCAGTTTGGATCGCAGGAGACGCGGGAGTATTGCCGGCGGCGGGGCTATATGGAAATTTTCGAGCGAGCGGGAGCGCGCGTGATCGAGCCTAGTTGCGGGGCTTGCATCAATGCGGGACCGGGGGTATCGACTCGTCCGGATCAGGTGGTGATCAGCGCGCAGAACAGAAATTTTCCGGGGCGCAGCGGGCCGGGACAGATGTATCTGGCTTCTCCGCTGACGGTCGCAGCGAGCGCGGTAGCGGGATACATCGTCGAGTATGAGCCGAACGAGACGCGGGAGCTGGCGGCGGTTTGAGTTTGTTCTTCAGACAATTGCGGATTGTGGGATACACTGCCGTAATGCCTGTCATCTACGTGAGCGCGCTAGCCATCCCATGCCTCTAGCCCGCAGGGTGTATACTGTACGCTAGGGTACATTCAAACGAAAATCTTCTTGTTGACGAGCGCCAGGGAAACCGATTCCGGCCCCGCGCGACAGTTCTCCTTTCAGGCAAATCCACAGCAAAGCGACGCTTTGCAGAATCGATCAAAAATTAATGAGAATTTTGTTGTACAACCCCGACAACGGCGTCACACGTAATTTCATGCCTCATCTGTGGATGTTCCTGTTGCAGGCATTGACTCCGCCGGGGCATGAGGTGGTGCTGGTGGATGGGAATGCGCAACCGATGGATGAAGCGGGGATTGCGCAGTACGTCGTCGACAACGGGATCGGGTTGGTCGGGATCGGCGCGATGACGCGGATGATAGCCAAGGCTTATCGCATGGCGGACGCGGTGCGGGCGGTGGGGATTCCGGTGGTGATGGGAGGGCCGCACGTTACGGAGATGGCGGATGAGGCGCTGGGGCGGGATGGCGGTCCCCGGCACGCGGACGCGGTGGCGTTGGGCGAGGCGGACGCGACCTGGCCTCGGATTGTGGAGGATGCAGCGCGCGGTGAGCTAAAGGATGTTTATGAGCCAGTCGATGCGTTTGGGCAGGAGAGCAAACCTACGCTGAAAGATTATCCGGTGATTCCGTGGCAGGCGATTGATCTGAAGCAGTTCAATCTGGTGCCGAAAGCGGCGACCGGGCTGCTGCAGAAAATTGGCGAGGGATGGGGATCGTTCCGGATTATTCCGGTGGAGTCGGGACGAGGATGTCCTTATGGCTGCGAGTTCTGTACGGTAACGGGATTTTTTGGAGACTCGATTCGGTTCCGGACGAATGAGAGCGTGGTGAATGAACTCCTGTTGTTGAAGGCGCGGGCCCGGACGGAAAAAGGGCAGATGGCAGTCTTCTTTATTGACGATAATTTTGCCATCAACATCAAGCGGACGAAGTCTCTGCTGCGCGACATTATTGCAGCGGGGGCGCAGTGTCATTGGGTGGCGCAGATTTCGGCGAATCTGTTGCGCGATGAAGAACTGGTTGATTTGATCGCGGCGTCGGGCGGAAAGTGGATTTTTATCGGGATGGAATCGATTGATCCGACGAATTTGAAAGATGTGAACAAGGGATTCAATAAGCCGGGCGAGTATGCAGCGGTGCTGGAGCGACTGGCGGCGCGCAATGTTTATGCCATTACGTCCTTTATTTTTGGGATGGACAATGACACGGTGGGAGTAGCGGAGCGGACGCTGGGACAGGTGAGGACGTGGCCTCCGGGGCTGCCGATTTTTGGACTGCTGACTCCGTTGCCGGCTACTCCTCTGTATAAGCGGCTGGAAAAGGATGGGCGGCTGACTCGGGCCAAACATTGGCAGGAGTTCATTCCGTTTGCCATGGCGCATACGCCTTTGAAGATGACGATCGATGAGGCGCATGCGGAGGTGAATCGGGGATGGGCGGAGGCGTATAGTCCGGCGGCGCTGGCGGTTGCGGTGGAGTCGTTGAATGATCAGCCTTTGGGATATCGCGTTAACATTTTCCTGGCGCGACTTTGTTTCCGCGGGATTTATTTTCCGATGATGGGGAAGATGGCGTGGGTGAAGGTGATTGCGCAGAATTGGCGGACAATTTTCAAGTTGGTGCGGGAGGGATTCAAGGCAGGTGCGTGGCGCGGGGCTCCGGCGCGGAGCATTGCGGGGATACCGGTTCCGGTGTTGGAGACGGGCGACGCGAACGTGCAGGTCGCGGAGGGGTAGCGGGCGCGATCGATTCTCAGCCATACATTTCTCAGCCACACGTTGAGGGCGTCGCAAGGGTTTGCGTTTTTCTCATTGAGGTTAGCTCCACGCCTTTCGACCCGCGAAAACTGCTGCTGATTGCACATGCCTGTACCGGCCGACGGCTTCTTGCTAGAATCTTATGTTCCAAGGTTCTGTCCGACTCCGTGCGCATGAGGAGCAAGAGGATTTATGGCCTACGTAATTGCTGAGCCGTGTATTGGCACTAAAGACACCGCGTGTGTGGACGCCTGCCCGGTCGATTGCATTCATCCCAAGAAGGACTCTGACAAGTACGCGACGGAAGAGATGTTGTACATCGATCCGGTGGAGTGCATCGATTGCGGGGCGTGCGTGCCGGTGTGTCCGGTGTCGGCTATTTTTGCGCTCGATGATCTTCCGGAAAAGTGGAAAGAGTATACCGAGCGCAACGCGAAGTACTTCGGGCGATAAAGAACGGCTCTGCTGGTTGGTGCCTGTTTTTTCTGCTTCCGCCACTTACTGCTTACTGGTTTCCTGATTTGGCGTCGACTCGCGGCTGACCTCCGAAATTTTTTGTTTTGCGGTCTTGTAGAATCAATACTTTAGCGGAAAAATCCCGCCAGGTCTTTGAGTTTAAAACACTTATCCGTAAAGTATTGCGGAATAAGGAGTTTCGTTTAACTTCTTGGATCGCCGCCGGGTTGCCGCCTCGTTCACTCCCAAAAACCTTCACCACCGAGAGCGCGGAGATCACGGAGGGACGCTTGGTTTCTCGTGATTCCAGCTCCCGTACAGTGGTCGAGTCGCCACGCGTGATTCCCGAAAATTTTTTGTTTTGCGGTCTATTAGAATCAGCGGTTTAGCGGAAAAATCCCGCCAGGTCTTTGGGTTTAAAGCACTTATTCGTAAAGTATCGCGGGATAAGGACTTAGCCGCTCAAACTGGCATCTGTTCTGTCCCAAAATTCTGTTGGCGTCTCGGATGGGTCCAGGCCGACATGGGCGCGGACAAATTCAATTCCAGTGGTGTTGCCGGCAAACAGAAAAGGTGCGGAAGCGAATCGCACCTTTTTGTCTTTAGTCTTTACCTCTGGCCTTTAATCTTTATCCCTACATATATTTTATCAAATTTCGCGCAGGCTGGCGGACAGGTTCTCTAAGTTTGTTTTCTGAATCCGCTCATTGAGTTATGGGGGAAACTCAGGAACGAAGGGCTTGACAGGATTTCGGAGAACCTTCCGCTGACGGGTGACAGTACTTCCATTACAATCGTTGATTAAACCTGTAGACCTTCCATGGCGCTGAAGGAGTCGGAAGCGATCGTTCTGCGTACGTATCCACTGCGTGAGTCGGACCTGCTGGTTACGCTTTTTACACGGTTGGAGGGCAAGGTTCGAGGTGTGGCTCGGGCGGCGATGAAGTCGCGGCGCCGTTTTGGGGGCGCGCTGGAGCCGATGACTTATGTGCGGGCGTTTTACGACGACCGCGAGAGACAGGAGCTGGCGCGGCTGGATTCCTGCGAAGTGATCGAGTCTCCCATGGCTACGGAGGTGAGTTATGCGCGGGCGGCGGCGCTGGCGCATGTAGCCGAGTTGCTGGACGAGTTGATGCCGGATCGCGAGGCGAGCGATGCGGTGTTTCGGTTGACGCTGGCGGTTCTGCAGGAGATGCGCGGGGCGTCGTTGTGGATGCCGATCACGTATTTTGAGCTGTGGATGACGCGGCTGATGGGGGTTTTGCCGGAGTTTTCGGAGTGCATGGTTTGCGGGCGGGCGCTGGATGGCAGCCGGGCTTTTTATCATGCGCTGGCCGATGAGCTGGTTTGCGTGGATGATAAGCGGATCGCTTCTTCGGAGTTGTCGGCGGAGTCGAGGAAGATTGCGGCGCAGATGCTGCGGTCGCGGGTTTCGGAATTTGCGGCGATTGAATGGCCGAAGGCAGTGGGCGCGGATTTGAGAAAGTTTCTGATCCAGATATTGGAGCGGCATGTGGAGAAGAAGCTGGTGACGGCGGGGATGCTGGAGAAGATGGGCGGGTGAGAGCGGGGTCCGTCACTCCACCACCCCAGTGCGCCAAAACCGGGCGCGCTGGGGGCCCCCGGTTCGGTTCGGGATGACAAGGGTTGAGGGGGGGATGATGTCCGGCGTTCGAATGCGGAGTGAAAACGCCTCGCCGAGTTCGTTTCGACTCGTGCGGGTATGGGGTCCTTCGACTACGCAGGATGACAGGTTTAGGTGCGGATCAGAGGACAAGTTCAGGTGCGGATGCGGCACGAAAATTTAGATTCGGGATAACTAGGCAAAAATGCAGATCCCTCACTCCGTTCGGGATGACAAGTCGAATGCGGATGACAAGTCGAATGCAGATGACAGGTCAAATGCAATGGACTCAGCAAAACCTAATGGGCTCGTCGAAATCTAGGACTCATCAAAATCTAATGGATTCATCGAAATCTAATTCGCTGACGTTTCAGGAGCTGATTCTTAAGCTGCAGGGGTTTTATGCGGCGCGGGGAGCGGTGATTCAGCAGCCTTATGACGTTGAGGTGGGGGCGGGGACGATGGCTCCGGAGACGTTTCTTAGGGTGCTGGGGCCGAATCCTTATAAGGTGGCTTATGTGCAGCCTTCGCGGCGGCCGGCGGATGGGCGGTATGGGGAGAATCCGAATCGGCTGTTTAAGCATTTGCAGTTGCAGGTGATTTTGAAGCCTCCGCCGGAGAATGTGCAGGAGCTGTACCTGGAATCGCTGGGCGCGATTGGGATTAATTTGCGGCAGCATGACATCAAGTTTGAAGAGGATAACTGGGAGTCTCCGACGCTGGGGGCGTGGGGGATTGGGTGGCAGGTGATGCTGGATGGGCTGGAGGTAACGCAGTTTACTTACTTCCAACAGTGCGGCGGAGTGGATCTGGATCCGATCTCGGCGGAGCTGACTTACGGGCTGGAGCGGCTGTGCGCGTTTTTGCAGGATGTGGATTCGATTTACGACATAGTGTGGGCGCGCGATCCCGAGACGGGGCGGGAGGTGAAGTATGGAGAGGTGCGGCTGGCGGATGAGCAGCAGTTCTCGGCTTACAACTTCGAGATGGCGGACGTGCAGAGTGCGTGGAGACATTTTGAGTTGTGCGAGGCGGAGTGCAAACGGCTGATCGAGCAGTATGGCGCGTTGAGCAAGGACAAGAGCGAAGGGGATGGAGCGGCGCGGGAGAAGGCGCGGTTTCCGTTGCTGGGGGCTTACGATCTGTGCCTGAAGTGCTCGCATTATTTCAATATTCTTGACGCGCGGGGCGCGATTTCGGTGACGGAGCGGGTGGGAGTGATTGCGCGGGTGCGGGCTTTGGCGGTGGGGATTGCGAAGGCCTGGATGGATCAGCAGTTTCCGTCCGAAGAAAAAAGTGAGATGGATGGACGGGCTTCGAAGGCCGGGGAGAAGAAAGGAAAGCTGGCTCCGGTGGGATGAGGGCTTTTACCACGGGATTGCACCGGGAAGAGCTGGCATGGATTGCGATGTTGTGATGGGGCTCACATTTAGTTTGCCGTTGTTTTGAGAAGATAAGAAATTACGCGATGCCTGACTTTCTACTTGAGATCGGATGCGAAGAGATTCCGGCGCGGATGATTGACGCGGCGTCTGCGGAGTTACGCGACCGCGTGCAGGCTTTATTGCGGCGCGAGCGATTGGAGCCGGCGGGAGCGATTTCGCACCTGGGTACTCCGCGACGGCTGGGCGTGGTTGCTTCGGGAATTCCAGCGTCGCAGCCGGATATTACCGAGCAGGTGAATGGGCCATCTGCGCAGGTTGCTTATAAGGATGGGCAGCCTACTCCGGCTGCGCATGCGTTCGCGAAAAAAGTTGGCGTGGAGGTTGGTAGGCTGGAGAAAATCACCACTCCCAAGGGCGAATACCTTTCGGCGACGGTGACGCGCAAAGGACGCACGGCCGCTGAGATTCTCAGCGAGGCGCTTCCGAAAGAAATCTCGACGCTTTACTGGCCGAAGAATATGTATTGGCGAAAGCGCGGAGAAGTTTTTGTTCGTCCGGTGCGCTGGCTGGTGACGATGCTCGATGAGGAGGTTGTGCCGCTGGAGTTGTTTGGCATTGCGGCGGGGAGGACGTCGCGGGGGCATCGCATTATTGGGAGCAAATCGGTTTCAATCTCCAACCCCGGCGCTTATGTTGAGGCTTTGCGCGGGGCCAAGGTGTTGGGAGCGGCTGAGCGGGAGCAGGTGATTCGGAAGGCGCTGGATGCGGCGACTCGAACGATTCCGGGTGCGCGATGGCGCGAGGACAAGCCGCTGGTTGCGACCGTGGTGAATCTAACGGAATTTCCTTCGGTGATTTTGGGGAGTTTCGATGCGGAGTTTCTTGATTTGCCGGAAGAGGTGCTGGTCACGGTGATGCGCGACCATCAGAAATATTTTGCGATCGAGGATGCGAAGGGGAAATTGCTGCCGCATTTTCTGGCGGTGCTCAATACGGATGGCGATTCGGATGGTCTGATCAGGCATGGCAACGAACGCGTTTTGCGGGCGCGCTTCAACGATGCACGGTTTTTCTGGCAGACGGATCAGAAGCAGACGCTGCGGCAGCGCGTCGATCTGCTGCGGCATGTGACTTTCCAGAAAGATCTGGGCAGCTATTACGACAAAACCATGCGGCTGCAGCACCTGGCGAGCTGGCTTTCAGAGATGGCAAAACGGGGCGGCATTGCGATTCGGCCCGGCGTCGTGCATAAAGCTGCTCTGCTGGCGAAGACCGATCTGACCACGGAACTGGTGAAAGAGTTTACCGAGTTGCAGGGAATTGTTGGCGGGCTTTATGCGCGTGTGCAGAATCTTGACGAGGATATGAAGCCTGAAGTGCAGCTCGAGGTTTCACGGGCGATCTACGATCATTACAAACCGGAATCGATGGAAGACAGTTCGCCGGGGACGGTAGAGGGCGCGGTGCTTTCGGTTGTCGACAAGGCAGACTCGATTGCGGGAATGTTTGCGCTGGGGCTCGTCCCGAGCGGGTCGAAGGATCCGTTTGCATTGCGCCGCCAGGCGAATGGGATTGTAAAGACGATTGCAGAGCACAAACTGCCATTCCGCCTCTCGGAGATTATGGCGGATGCTCGGGCGCGATATAAGGGTTCGGAGGCGGAGAAGAAGTTTTCGAACACGGCGTATGCGGAGTCGGTGCGAGGGTTTTTCCGCGAGCGTCTTGAGTTTTATTTGAAAGATGCGCGGGGGTATGCATACGACGTGGTCAGCGCGGTGCTGGCAGTGGACGCGGACGATGTAGTGGATGCGGTGGCGCGCGCGGAGGCGGTGAGCAAAGTGCGGGGCTCGGGCGATTTCGAGTCGATTTCAAGCGCATTCAAGCGTATGAAGAACATCCTGCGGCAGGCCTCGGAAAAGACTAAAGTGATAGCAATGCGGGCTGGCGTGGGAAGTCTGCGGGAAGAATCCGAAAAAGAGCTGGCCGCGCAGATTCCGCAGACTGTGGAGAAGGTTGAGAAGCTGCGCGAGGCGCATGACTATGAGGGCGCGCTGCTGGAGATTGCGAAGCTTCGTCCGGCGGTGGACAAATTTTTCGACAAAGTTATGGTCATGGTTGAGGATGACAATTTGCGCGCCAATCGACTGGCACTGCTACAGAGCGTGGTCAAGGAATTCTCGACGATCGCGGATTTTTCAGAGATCGTGACTGAAGGCAAGAGTGCGTGATACGGCGGGGGTGTGGATTTGATGAGAGGGCGGAACTGCAGATCCCTCACTTCGTTCAGGATGACAATAATAGAAGTAGGAGTGAGGGGAAGTAGAAGTAGGGGTTTGAAGCTGAGCAATGTTTGAAGCTGAGGCAATGAATTTCTTGACTTGCGCGGTGGCCGTTGTTACTGGAAGCGGGCAGCGCGAGAAAATTTAGAATAGAGGACCTATATATGGCAACGACGACTCTCCCTGATGCCGAAATTATTCAATCGAAAAATACGGAAACGAAAACGGCAGCGACAAAACCGGCGGGCACGAAGTACGTGTACTTCTTTGGCGGCGGCAAGGCCGATGGCAATGGAAAGATGAAGGATGTTCTTGGCGGCAAGGGCGCCGGGTTGGCGGAGATGACGAATGCGGGGCTGCCGGTGCCTCCGGGGTTCACGATTCAGACTGAAGCTTGTCGCGAATACATGAAAGGCAATGCCGTGTCGAAGGATGTAGACCGACAGATGGAAGAGGCGCTGAGCAAATTGGAGAGTCTCCAGGGGCAGAAGCTTGGCAAAGGCGATAATCCACTGCTGGTGAGCGTGCGGTCAGGCGCGAAATTTTCGATGCCGGGGATGATGGATACGATTCTCAACCTGGGGCTGAATGACCAGAGCGTTGAGGCGCTGGCGAAGCGGTCGAACAATCCGCGCTTCGCGTATGACTCCTATCGGCGGCTGATTCAGATGTTCGGGAATGTGGTGCTGGATATTGAGAAGGCAGTGTTTGACGAAATTTTCGATGCCAAGAAGAAACAGAAGAAGGCGAAGCTGGATACCGATCTTGACGCGAAGGCGCTGCAGGAAGTGATCGTCGAGTACAAGAAGGCGGTGAAGAAGCACGCCCATCGCGACTTTCCGCAGGATGCAGGAGAGCAATTGGTGATGGCGCGGGATGCGGTATTCCGCTCGTGGCAGAATGAGCGCGCCAAGCACTATCGCCGGATCAACAATATCGATGACATGCTGGGCACGGCGGTGAATGTGCAGGCGATGGTGTTTGGGAATCTCGGCGAGACGAGCGGCACGGGAGTTGGATTCACGCGCAATCCGGCGAATGGAACGAAGGAATTTTATGGAGAATTCCTGTTGAACGCGCAAGGCGAAGATGTGGTATCGGGCGTGCGCACTCCGGTTCCGATTCTTGAACTCGAGAAGATCATGCCTGATGTCTACAACCAGCTGCGCGACATTACCACGCGCCTGGAAAAGCATTATAAGGACATGCAGGATTTTGAGTTCACGATTCAGGACCGCAAGCTGTACATGCTTCAGACACGCAACGGCAAGCGCACGGGTCTGGCGGCGGTTCGCGTGGCGTTGCAGATGGTGGACGAGGGGCTGATTACTAAAGAAGAGGCGATCTTCAGGGTTGATCCGAATCAGTTGTATGACTTCCTGGTGCCGCGGCTCGATGAAAAGGGCACGAAGGTCGAGGTGCTGGCGAAGGGGTTGCCGGCTTCCCCGGGTGCGGCGGTAGGACAAATCGTTTTTACGGCGGATGAAGCTGTCGAAAAGGCGGGGCTCGGGAAAAATGTTCCGGTAATTCTGGTGCGTGCCGAAACGACGCCTGAGGACATCCACGGGATGGAAGTTGCGAAGGGCATTCTGACGTCGCGTGGCGGCATGACGAGTCACGCGGCGGTGGTGACGCGAGGCATGGGCAAGTGCTGCGTGGCCGGCGCCGGCGACGTCGAGGTGAACGAGAAGGCGCGAGAGATGCGCGTGAAGGGGCAGGTATTCAAAGCGGGCGACTGGATTTCGCTGGACGGGACAACGGGCAGGGTCATCAAGGGGAAACTCAATACGCTTGATCCTTCTCCTGATGATCCCGAGTTGCAGAAGTTCATGAACTGGGCGGATCCGTACCGCACAATGAAGGTGCGCGCGAACGCGGACATTCCTCGCGATGCGATTCAGGCACGGGCCTTTGGCGCCGAGGGTATCGGGCTCTGCCGCACCGAACACATGTTTTTCGGTGAGCAGAAGATTCCGCATATGCGCGCCATGATTCTTGCGAACAATGAAAAAGACCGTCGGGCGGCGCTGAAGAAGCTGCTGCCGATGCAGCGCAAAGATTTTGACGGAGTGTTCAGGGCGATGGACGGGTTTCCGGTTACGATTCGGACGCTCGATCCGCCGCTGCACGAGTTTCTGCCGCGGCGTGAGGAGTTGATGGTGGATATCGCGACTCTTCCCTATTCAGACGCAAAGCATAAAAAGTCGCTGGTCGCGAAGTATCGCGACTACGGGGCGAAGGCAGCGGGCGATTTGAAGAAGCTTCTGCCGGTGCTCCTGAAACGCGTCGAGGAGTTGCACGAGTTCAATCCCATGCTGGGGCACCGCGGTTGCCGGCTTGGAATCACGTATCCCGAAATTACTGAGATGCAGGCGCGTGCGATCTTCGAAGCGGCTGTGGCGGTGGCCAAGGACGGCGTGAAAGTGTATCCGGAAGTGATGATCCCGCTAACGGCTACTCTGAATGAAATGGCGAACCAGGCGGCGATCGTGAACCGGGTGGCGAAGGAAGTCTTCGAGGAAAAGGGGAGCAAGGTCGAATACATGGTTGGAACCATGATCGAGCTGCCGCGCGCTGCCTTGATCGCAGACGAGATCGCCAAGGAGGCGCAGTTTTTCTCGTTCGGAACCAACGATCTAACGCAGACGACATGGGGGTTCTCACGCGACGACGTTAATAAAATCCTTCCGACTTATCTGGCGGACGGAATCATCAAGCAGGATCCGTTTGCCGTTCTCGATCGCGAAGGCGTTGGTCACTTGGTGAAGATGGCGACAGAGCGGGGACGAAAGACGCGTGCGAATCTGAAGGTGGGGATTTGCGGCGAGCACGGAGGCGAACCATCGTCGGTCGAGTTCTGCTACCGGACGGGGCTTAACTACGTGTCGTGCTCACCGTTCCGCGTGCTCACGGCTCGTCTGGCCGCAGCGCAGGCGGCAGCGAGCGAGAAGCTGCAGATTGACGCTGGACGAACGAAGTAGCCAGCGGGCAAAGAAGTGTTTGGGGCATCGAAGCTGGACCTTCTGGCTTGGGCGCCCCTTTTTAATGTCTGAGACTTTTTGCCGGAAGATAGATAATGATTGGTTCCGGCGGAACGACAATGGATCGAACCGATTACTGGACTCGCTGAAGTCGTGCGATCAACTTCTGGGCGAGGTTCTCCTCTGATTCAGACCACAGCAAACGGCCTGTGGCGCCAGCGTTCTTTTCGGCCCTGGCGGTGAATTCGACGAGCTTTTGGACGTTGCTGCGGACATTTCGTTCGGCTTCGGCGGTGAACTCAATCTCTTCATGCAGGAACGAAGTATCGAGACCAAAATCAAGTTGAATGTGTCCCGTTTCTTCCGCGGCACGTTCTTCAAATTCCATACCATGCGCAGTCAGGCGGACCAGGGAGGGCTCAAGGACCCATTTCTCGGCATGGTCTGGGGGAGTCCAGAGATCCCAATAGGCTTCGAACACGTAGGCGTAGTCTTCGTGGAGAAATTCCGCGACTTCCGCGACCGCCTCTTCGGGCGCGACTCCGGGACGGTAGCGACGCTCCAAGATGGTCGGCTCACTCCAGGAAACCGGCTGAACGGCTGAGTAGGTCACGCCATCGAGCGTGGGCGAAAACGGAATTTGACGAAGCACGCTGACGGTTCGCGGGAGAATCTCGGCCTCATCAAAGCTGGGGAACCACAAGCTCAAATAAAGCGAATCGGCCATCTGCACATTTTAAATCGAATGCAGTTCAGTGGGCTGGCGAAGTTTGTGGAGGATCGAATTTGAACGGGCCGGGAGCGGGGAGCGAGGTAGTTTTGACGCGAAAAAAGCGCCCTGATAGTATGAAGGCCGGCGACAAATCATCAATCTCACCCAGAAGTCCCCGTCGTCTAGCCTGGCCTAGGACATCGCCCTTTCACGGCGGTAACACGGGTTCAAATCCCGTCGGGGACGCCAACCTTATCAACCACTTGCGGAATTACCGCTTTTGGCGCACTACGGGTTACGCTACGGTTTAGCTGCTGGATCACTCCACGATGAGCGTTGCGCTTCTCTTCCGACATTGCTTCGTCGTAGACATTCATCGTGATTGCGTACGAGGCATGCCGTAACAGGCCTTGCACTACTTTGGGGTTGTTGTTGTTTTGGCGCAGCAGGGTCGTATAGGAGTGGCGTAGTGTGTGCCACCCCTTGATTTCGATCCCGGTTTTCGCGGCGACTGGCTTGATGTGATGCTGCATGATCCGACTCATCCAGTACGGCTGCTTGCCTCTCATCTTCGTGCTGGCGAAGACGTAATCGCTGTCTTGCGCATAAGGGGTCTCCCGACGCCAAGCCAGCAGTTCTTCGATCAGCACATCATCCAGCGGGATGCTCTTTTTCGAAGCTTCCGTCTTGACCTTACCGATTCGCTGTTTGACGATTGAGCGCTTTGGGATCAAAACCTTGTCTTCGAAGGAGATGTCCTCCCATCGGACGCCACTCAGTTCACCCCTCCGCAGTCCGGTTCCGAAATCCAGCAACACCATCACTCGCTCTCGTTGTTTCAGCTCACCGTAGATGAGTTGGGAAAGTTGGTCAACGCTGAGACGGATGGGTGTTGCCTGGCGTACGCCGCTTTGCCGAACAGACGTAATCGGATTACGGTCTGTCCATTCATAGCGTATTGCGTGCGCGTACAGAAGATGCATCAGGTCCCTAATCTTCTTCTTCGAACCATCGGCTAGGGCTGTGCAGTCGTCTTTCTTCAAAGTCGAGAGCCAGCTCTCCACGGCCACGGCCTTCACTTCGTCCAAGGCTTGATCCCCCCATCGCGGTTTCACCCACTTTCTGAGATAACCGCGGTAGTTGTCCCGAGTGGAAAATGCCCGACGTTCGCTCGGATCCTCGTCCGTCTCTGGGCATTCTGTATCGAGCCAGTGATCGATGAGTTCCTTCAAAGTGCGAGGCCCCTCCTCGATGGCTCGGCCCAGGCCGAGGCGTTCTGCTTCCTGCTGCGCCGCGGCATCAGACTTGAACCGACTGGCCAAACCGAGTGTCTTCCAGCGCTCGCGAGACTTGCCGTCCTGGCCCTTCTCGTACCATCGCCAGATGACTACTTTCTTTCCGTTCTTGCGTTTAACTACACTTGGAAATCCTGTACTAGTGTGCCTCTTTCTCACGTCTTACCGTCCTTTCCGAAAGAGGCGGACGACGAACGGAGTTTATCCTCCTCTGCATCCACTCGTCCAATTCGCTGAGTTTGAAGCGCCAGGTCTTCCTGCTGCCGTCCCCCCACGGGTAGGCAGGGATTTTGTCAAGCCGAGCCCATTCATTGAGCGTCTTAACAGCGACGGACAAGTAGGAAGCTGCTCGCTTGACGTCGACGTACGGTTCTGGTGCCGTTGAAAAGGAAATGGCCGGATTGGCTGGACCGGGCTGGGTCGACATGGGGTCCTTTCGTCAGCGGAGTCGCGCTGCCAGTGACCCGACCAGAAAAGCCACCGACCTACAGCATTGCATCCGCGAATTTCTATTTAAGCGGAAAGTAGATATTGGTCAAACAGGCTTGATTGACGTTTTTCTCTTAATTCTTCGAAACCTGTGATTCTCGTGAAGTAACGTCTTGCTGCGCCATCGTTTAGGGCTTTGTGTCAATGGCCGCTGCCGTCATCTTGATTGAGCCATGGCCGGCCCGCGCAAGCAGGTTGTGGAAGGTCCGTGCAATCGCTCGGTACTCCGCCTAACTACTTTGAACCGCCTTGGTTACGGGAGATAAGCGCGCCAACAGCTAGAAGCTCTGCCGTAGAGGCCGATCGAGTCACCACCCGTAATGTTCTCAGCGGAAAACCCCACATGCACTCCGGCCTAACGATCTAGTCCGTTTGACGAATTCGGATCATTACGGTAAACAGCGGGATGAGGTGTGAGATGAAGAATGCAAAAGAAGCCACCCTTTCGCGCAAAGCGGACGAAGCTAGGATGAATATAGTTGCGAGCGTCGAGTTCGCGGTCCGTGCCTCGTTGCGCAAAGAATACATTGACGCAGATTTTGTCCATTCCATTTTGGGCAGAGTTTTCGTCAAGTCTGAGGATCTTCAAGACGCGGAAGACGCTGGTTACGTAAGGGCGTCCTTAGTGCAATTCGGTGAAGCTCTGGAACATGGCATCAGCACCGACAGGCTAGGAGACGGCATCGAGGGAAGCATCGCCGAATACTGGGAGCTCTTGTTCGACTTGGAAACCGGTCACTGGAGAGAGGAGATACAAGACGAGTATGAGGCTTCCGCATGTGACCTTCTAATCATCGACTGCATGGAGATCCGTCCGAGATGGCGGGGGTTGGGGGTCGGCCCGGCTGCCGTCGACAGGACTATCGACATCTTCGGTCCCGGTTGTGGGCTGGTAGCGTGCAAACCTTGGCCGCTGCAATTTACTCCTGCCCACGCCCGTGATCAGAAGGCATTGCAAAAAGTAAAAGTACCCGGTGTTGGACGTGATGAGGCAGTGCGCAAGCTGAGGGCTTACTGGTCGCGGCTTGGCTTCTGGCCGCTCGGTGAGACCGGGATTCATGTACTAGGTATGGCCCAAAGAGGATCAAATGAATCAGGTAAGAAATCCGAAACGCTCGCTAACGCGGCTTCTGACTTGGTCGGCAGACGAGTCTGTTAGAACGCTGCCCTGTCACCGACCCCCATCACAGATGTTTTTCCTCCTAGGCCCGCTATCTTCAATCCCTGGCCATCAACCAAATGAAGGCTTGGAAGGTCGCGCTTTTGGGAATTAGAGTGTCCACGATCCTCCGAAAACGATCGTGCGCCCCTGTACAGTTGCCAAGGCTCGATACTGGTCGCACTACCAAGAAGAGAACGAAAAACCGAAATCCTTCTCCGGAAGAAAGAAATTGGACTGAAAACCGATCAAGGATGCCCAGAAAACTCCAGGGAATCCGTGGGAGCATTAGGTTATGAGCCCATAGGGAGTAGGAATTCCTACTCACAAGACACGGATGGCCCTCGAAAAGCCTTGTAAGAAGCGTTAGGGAATCGTTATTAGATAGCTAGAGGAAAGTCGCAGGAGCGCGGTGAGCGGAAACGCCATTTGGAACTATCTGACCTCATCAGCGAGAGCACGATCTTCCTGCGTCGGTTTTGGGCCATAGCTCGAGACAAGACGCGCCACCACCACCGCCACAAAAAAAATCCCCGACATGCTTTCGAGCGCTGCAATCATTCGCACGTAAGGGTCGATCGGCACAATTCCTCCGTAGCCTACGCTCGTCAGGGTCACCATACTGAAATACAACAGCGTTCCATTCTGCGTGGCTGGAATCGCCTGGTTGAAGGCATGGTCGACGAAGCGATTCAGAATCCAATAGACCTGTGAGTAAGCTGTGGCTATCACAAGGTAGCCGATAAACGCTTCGGCAATCGCGTTCCGCGGATTGTGCGACCGGGAATGAAAATGATCGAAGATAGCCCACAGGATTGAGCACGAAAACAGCAAGCCCGCAATCGGAGAGAGATTCGCGTACAGTTCGTGGCGGTTTCCGAAAGCCTCCCCAATTCGTGTGATCATCCAGATCCCCGCCAAGGGAAGCACGATACGGCGAACGATGGCTCGGCCTGCCACATATCGGATGCCGGAAACTACGATAGATAATACCGCGAGTCCCAGCAAAGCACCGGCACGAGGATGAGTATCTGCGAGCGGCGAGGCAAGCATCTCGACGACGAGAACCCACATGATGATTTCTATGCGGTACTGCGATAAGAACCCCGAGCGTTGCCATTTGCAGTTCATCTTTAATCTCCTTGTCCTGTTTTGAACGTCGGGGTTCTTCATCTACTCCACCTCCGACCAATCGTCAGTCGGGTTGTACTGTTGAATGGACGCCGTGATCTTGGCCGTATCGGGACCTAGATCCCGTTCGTAGACCGCGCCGTCGCTACCACTCATGAAAGTCATGATGCCGGTTTCTGCGTACTTAACAGGCGTTGCCAGCACGGCGAAGCCGCCGGTCATCTTTCCATTGACGATGTAGCTCATCGCGCCGCCGAGAACCTCGTCGCCCTGAGCAGTCAGGATGCGCAGGGTATATCCATCGATGACCAGCGGTTGGCCCGGGGAAAGCGAAGCGAGCGAAGACTTGGGGAATTCGTTCAAGCTCGCGAGCGGGCTCAAAGCTTGATTCTTTGAAGCGGACCAATACAGCCCGTCCTGTTCGCCTGAAGTGCTAACGATGTGCTGCGCGTATTCGCCCGATTCACCACCATTGCTAAAATACATTTGTTGCGCGGTTGCCAGGGCGGAGCAAGCGTCGATCGTCAGCAATTCATTTCGCCCGATGTTACGGCTACGAACCTCTTCCGCGCCGGCGATTCCATCGAAGTACCACTGACCCGCCGAATTCTTCGCGAGCGGGACCGGGAAAGCAAAGTTGTCCGCTCCGATGTAGAGGACACGACTTCCGTCAGTCATATCTACCCAGCGGTTCATCTTTGCGTACTTGGTGGCAAAAGCGTCCATCGCAGCCTTGTCCGCGTCTTTGTCTCCCGTACTGAGGAGGGCCTTGGTGTTAACTCCCAGAATCTTTTCAAGCGCAGCTTCATCGCCGTTCCTTGCTGTCTCGGCCAGCATGGCACCGGCCTCGGTCGGGGTCTGAAACGTGACTTGGACGTCCCCGGCCTTCGCGGTGATTTCAGTTTTCAGCTTTAGAATCAGGACGGCGACGAGTGCGAGGGCCAGCAATCCGATCCTAACCTGCTTCCACTTCTTCGTTGTCTTGTTCACATTCGATTCCATTTTTAATCTCCTTTTGAAAGACTTGATCTTCGTTTTCGTTGTTGAATGACCGTAATTTGCTGGCTTATTACCGACGGTGGCCGCCGCCTCCACCTGAGCGGTGCTGAGCAGGTGCATGCTGCCTTGCCGTATGCTGCTCTGGGCGACGTCCCGCCATGCTTCCGCGCCCGCGATTGCTTTCCGTGCGATTGGCCGCGCCGTCTCCGCTGAAACGGGAGCGGTTCTGCTCGGCACCAGCAACGTGGTTGTCGCGGTTCTGACCGAGCATTTGGCCACCGCCATTGTTGGTAGCGTGCTGTTCTCCGCCATTGCCGCCGATCAGGCCATGATTTCCGTTGTTGCCGCCGTTGGGCATTTGCTGGCCGGCGTTCTTGTCCTGGTGCAACCCACCGTCAGGACCGTAATACTCATTTGGGTGATAGGCGCCGTTAGGGCCATAGTGCGTGTCTTCGCCCGGCTTATAGTTACCGTCGGGGTGAAAGGTGCCGTTGTTGCCGTACCAGGCATGATTTTGCGATCCGGTCGCGCCGCCGTTGGGAGCGGCATTCGCGTGCTCCACGCCGCCGTTACCACCGATCAGACCGTGATTTCCGTTGTTGCCACCGTTGGGCAGTTGCTGCCCGGCGTTCTTATCCTGGTGCCATCCACCGTCAGGACCGAAATACCCGTTCGGGTGATAGGCTCCGTTGGGACCATAGTGCGTATCTTCGCCCGGCTTGTAGTTGCCATCGGGGTGAAAGGTTCCGTTGTTGCCATACCAGGCATGATTTTGTGATCCGGCCGCTCCGTTTGCCCAAGGGTGATAGCCGTTGTAATTCCTGCTGTTCCAAACGTGTGTGTTGATATAGGTGTTGTGGTTGTAGATGATCGTGGTTGAACCACCGCCACCGCAGCAGCCCCAGTTCACACCCCAGGCATGCCAGCCCCAGCCGATTCCACCACCAACCCATCCACCGCCGCCGAACGACGCTCCGATTGTGATACCAGTCCCAAAGTAGAGACCGAAGGAAGCGACGGGCAACGGCGGGGCGACGTAATATGGCACTACGACAGGCGCGCCAAATACCACGGCCGGGTTGTACTGCGGAACGTAGACAACCTGCGGGCTCGCCGGTTGAATCACGATCGTGTTGGACGTTGGCTGAGTGACCGTGATCTGCGAGTTTGATTGCAGCGTCCCTGCCGCTTGCGCTTTCGCGCGCATCACCTGCACAGCTGCCATCACATCCGACTGCTGAGTCGCGAATGCCTGCCCGAGGCTCGATGTCCACGAAAGGTTATGCGCGAGGTTGTCCATCACAGAAGGAAACTGTGTCAAGCCCTTGATGCTGGGATCCCAGGATTGCTGATCAACAGCCTGCGCGAGTGCTGAGCCCGTCAGGTTTCTATTCTGCGCGAGCCAGTCGTCCGCGTAGGTCAACTGATCTGGGTTCATTGCAGCTGCCAGCACCTGTGCCACCAGCGCATCGGGGTAGAGCGCGATGGGGGCAACCAAAGAGTCAAGCTGATCGGCGGAAAGAGGGGCCGGCGCGGGCGCGGAGCTGCCTTGCGCCGACGGCTCGGAGCTGCTCTGCTGGGCATAACCAGTTGAGCTGCCTTGCGTGTCGTGGTTCGTCGCCTGCTGTGCGGCATACTGCGGTGCGGGCGCGGGAGATTGGTTGACGGCCGTCGTCACCGGCGGAGCTAAGATCGGCTGAGTCTGGTAGGCCGCTCCGTCACTTGGCGGAGCGGGCGGTGGAACCGTGGCGGGACGTGTAGCTTGCCACTGCGCGTGCTTGCCGCGAATCCCGTACTCGCCCGACATGGTGTCGCCAAAGACCTGTCCCCGAAAATGGAGAACAGTGCGAGTAACGGTATTAAATCTGATGTTGTGTCCGTTGACCTCACCTTGAATCGGACCCGACTGGTCAGGACCTTCAAAGTATCCGGTGAGGCTGTTGCCGTATTGCGCGATCTGGACGTGCTTGACGATAGTCTCGCCGTTCTGAATGCTGGTCGAGTAAATCGTCCAGTTGCCCTGCACGTTGTCGGGCGGCTGATCTGCAAAAGCTCCGTAGTTAAGGGTCAGCGAGAGCAGAGTGATCAGAGCCAGGCTCAGCACCACATTCATTCTCTTTTTCATGACATCCTCCTAAATGATTTCGGCGACCTGTATCACTTCGTTGTCGCTCGGGAAGGAGAATGCAACCTACGAGCCAAAGCTAACTTGCTGATCTGATTTAATTTGTGAGGATGGTCAGCTCACGAAGGCTCGGGGATTCACGAAATCTAGAGGGGAGGGGCCGGGAGAAGGACGGATGTGTAGGACTCACTCCGGTAAGGATTCTGGGGCTGCCTGCTCGGCGTCGATCCATTCCTGAATATAGGAGGACAATTCCGCTTGCGCAATGCCTCGACCTTCTGGCGCAATGGATGACATGCAACCGCATTGCCACAGCTAAAATGTGCAGAACGAAATGCGTAAGTCGTAATCTTCAGTACCGAAGCCCGGTGCATGACTCTTCGCGAAAGGTATCGCGATCAACCGAGGGATCACGGCCAAGAGGCGAGACGACGGGTGAGTACGCAGCAATAACTCGCGAACAAGAGCCGTCATCACAAGAAAAAGCCCTCCGGCAGGTTCGCCGGAGGGTTATGACACAGCGTCGAAGTTAAGCACCGAAGCCGGTTTTCAGGCTACGGGTTGATACAGGTGCTTTTTGTCGGGTCGGTTGTCTGGTCTGAGCAACCCGGTTTGTAGCATTGAGTTATGCCATCGTAGTTGCCCAAGTTCGGCCCCACTCTCTCAAGCAAAACGGCGGTACCGTACACGAGCTCCTGCGGAATATGTAGGGGACCTGTGCCGGGTGCCTCAGTTCCGGTGGGCGCTGCGAACAGAGTATTCAGCAAGAGATCGGACGGCATCGTTTCGTTTACGTGCGGCGTGCCCTGACTGTTGATCGCGCCACCCAGCACGAAGAGATCATACTCGGCCGAGCCGCTGGGCGAACCAAAGGTGCTGAACGCAAACGGATTTGAGATTGTGCTCGTCTGGTAGGAGTTATAACAACTGTTGTTAAAGAGTTTCTTGTATTGGCCAAAGGGTATCGATTCAAACATACCGATTTGGTCGAGGTCTGACACCGGCTGCTGGGTGTACGTGTCCGCCGAGAAAAACTGCGGCACCAGTTGGAGATACATCGACCGCCGGACGCCGGCTGCCATTGGCGCAGCTATGCCCTCAGCTGACAATTGACTCGAGAAGTACCACCCGGTGGCCGTGTTGGATGTTTTGGCTCCCGTCGCCTGCAGCCTTCCCCAATCGCTGTAGATGTTGTTGAGCGCAGTGCCATACCCAGTTGCCATGTTAGCCGCGTATACAGCCGCGCTCTGCTCCAGGGTCCCGAGGGTTGTATCGAACGTATTTTCGTAGCTCGGGGGGGTGTATTCGCCACCCTGCCACCATGGGTCCACGGCGGATCCGGTCCAAAGCGCCCCGCTCGTGACACCGACCGCAGCCGCTGCCAGAGGCGCATCAAGCGGGCCCAGGGCGGCAGCGCCGATCGATGTCATTCCGGCCAGCAGGTTCATCCAATCGAAGGAATTGGCTCCCACGTTCGTGCTGGGTACTGCGCCCACCTGTCCGTTGAGCACCTCGTAAGTTGCATCAATGACCAGATCGGACACCGAAGTACCGGGAGTACTGCCTTCAAGCATCAACCCGTAGAGTCCATTCCTGTCTGTGGTGTTGCCCAGATAGGAGTTGCTCGTGTTGAGTGCCGTCAACTCGAGGTAGAGCTCGGCATTGGCGTCGGCCAGATCCTGCTCGGTGAAACCGGGGTTATCACCGCTGGGATACACGCAGTTTGCAACGGTTGGGAATTGAGCACACAGAAAGTTCGTGTTGTACGCCCCTAGCCCGGGACTTCCCGGATAAAAGTAGCGCACATCGTAAGCATTCGGCCCAGTCTCGTTGTTATGGTTGGCCAGGAATTTCTGGCTTACATAGTGATAGGCGGCGATGTGTCCAGGAGTGTCGGTCAGCGGCCAGTCGACCGGCATTTGCGTGCTGATCGAGTAGAAGTCGTAATCGATGCTCAGGCTCTGCGCGCCCTCTCCGTTGGCTTTCCCGTCTTCCTGCGATACGACCGTGGGGAAATATAGGCTGTTATTGTCGCGAGCCATAACGCCTCGCACAATACCAGTCTGCCGGTTCTCATTCCCTTGGCCCAGACTGAACACGGACGACGAATTGACTACGCCCGTAGCGAAGGGTGATTTCGGCGCTGGCGGCCAGATGCCCGTCCAGTCATGGCGTCCGGGAGACACCAGAGTATAGGTCGAGGTGGGACTGGTTAGCGCTTCCATGCGATAGCCAGCTCCCCCATACCAGTTCATTGGGACGACCATGCCACTTGCGACAGATGCATTCTGGAACGGCTGCCCTACCGTCATTAATACGACCAGCTGACGGGAAGTCGGCTGGGTGAGCGCTTCGTTCAGATTAGTCATTGCTTGCGAAGCCACGGTCGAGTCGGTGCTGCCCGTGGGAAAAAACTGCCCGCAAAAGAAACTGCCGCCACTACAAGGACCCTGGTCGGAGTAATCGATCGGTTGCAACGTCACCCGATCGAGCATCAGAAGCCACATGCCATTCGTAGAGCCGACCGGTGGCAACATCTGCAAGGTCGAGGCGCCATAATAATTCACCGTGAACGTGGACATGCTGAGATTTGGATTATTAGGGTAGGCCTCGAACTGAAGATTGTTGGCGGCATGGAAGTTGTAGTTGGAATTACTGTCTATGGACAGGAGACCTTGGGCGAACGGGTCTTGTCGGTAAGACTTGCCCACGTCGGACGCAAGGTAGTAGCTTTCGTAGGCACTACCCGGTGCGGCTCCCGGAACGCCAATCGCCGCATACCCCTGCGGCTGCCAGCTCGCCGAATAGCTGGAATAGTTGGTTCCTCCAATGGCCGTCGTATCCAGACCAGCGTCCACGATGTTGTATTGCGTGGTGCCGACCAGCACGATTTCGGTCCCTTTCGCCAAACCGGCGAGATCACTCTTGAGCGTAGCTGCGTCTGCGGGACACATGTAGCCGTCTTCCTGGGTCGGAGTCTGGCGATTCAGCACCACGACCTGATAGCGCGAAGTGCATGGTGTATCGGTTGCCGCGGGAAAGATGGCGTCACGGTACGGGAATTGAACGCCGTCCACATTGAGGTTGTCTTGCAGATTGGCGGGAGTGCCCGTTGTGAGAGAAACCCACGGCTGAGCACCACCTGCGTTGAGGGAGATCCCGACGGAGTCGGGGGTGTAATAACTGGCGCCCGAGGTCACGCCTGGGGAGTAACTGAACGTCACGCGCGCCAGTTCGATGTTGCGGCGCGAGTTACGGGCGAGTGCGGTGAGCTGATTCTGACCAGTCCGCAAGCGGTTGGCTTTCGTGAGTTCGGCAGTCCATCTACAGGCATTTTTCTCGCATTCTCCCCGCTGAAAGTGCGAGGTGACATTTTTCCCGTTTAGCTTGACCCTCAGCGATTCAGGTTTGATCCCGTCCCCCACGCGCAAAACGGCCTTCACCGTCGTCGTGTCACTGACTCCCTCGCCAAGATGGGGCTTTACGATTCGAAAAACATCGGAATCATCGTGACCCTTGGTTGTGAGGTTGGCCGAGGACAAGCTGGCCGACCGGTCGGAGATTGAATTGTCGGCTGCGGAAGCGCCGATCGAAGCCGCTCCGAGCAGCACCGCGAATGCAAAATTAGATAATTTCATTTTTTTGAACCTTTCTCGGATTTTGTGGAGCCAATCGACCGGCCCATCGTGAATGAATCAACGCAACGCAGTTGCCAAAGCTGTACTCCTCACAAACAACGACTTAGCCAGATTCTCAGCTGCGCTCGTTCACGAATTCCCGAGATCTCGTGAGCTAATATTCCGGGTTTCCACGAAGAAGCGTGTGGGGGCCGTGTACTTGGGTTCGCGGCAATGCGGAACTACTTTGTTTTCGCCGTGTGGAATTGGCCTCGTAGTTGCAAACTACAACGTGTTTTGGAGAACCGACGAAAGCGGGCGGTAGAAATCACTCATGTGGAAAGTTAGACGGGTAGAGGATCGGGGACGGATTGTCCTAAAACTAATCGGTCGGTTGGAGGGGAATCAGTTGGCCGAGTTGGAAGACGCGTTTGGATCGGAGGCAGCTGTTCAGAACCTGATCCTCGATTTGACGGACGTGCGGCTGGTGGATCAGGAGGCTGTGCGGTTCCTGGCAGATTGCGAAGCCCGCGGCGCCCAACTGCGAAATTATCCGGCCTATATCCGGGAATGGATTGACGCCGAGAAGGCGAGCCAGGAATCGACTTTGAATCAGCGCTGAAATCCACGTGCCGATCGGCAGGCCGCCCAATGCGCGCCGGAGTCCTGCTTCAGATGGTTTGATAACGGCGTTTGTCGATTTTAAGTGTCTTGATCTTTGAATCCAGGGTCGAAGCCGGCATGCCCAAGGCGACTGCCGCTCCTGTGGGACCCGATACGCGGCCTTTACATCGGCGCAGCGCGGCTTCGATCCGTTCACGCTCCTGATCCACAAGATCCTCCGCGAGGGGCCGTAGGCTGGTTGGCTCGTGAGACAGCCAGCTTTCATCAACGGCGAACTCATCCGTGTCGCTTACGATGACCGACCGTTCAATCACGTTCTGCAGTTCACGGATATTGCCTGGCCAGGGGTAAGACTGCAGGCTCTCCATTGTCCGCTTATCGATCCTCATCATTTTCTTGCCAGACCTGCTAGCGTAACGGTCGATGAAGTACCCAACCAGTAAGCGAATATCTTCTCTTCTCTTTCTGAGTGGGGGGACTTCAATGGGGAATACGTTGATCCGATAATACAAGTCACTGCGGAATGTTCCGGCAGCAATCGAGGCGGGCAGATCTCGGTGCGTCGCGGCAATTACGCGAACATTGGCACGGATTAACGTTGTGCCCCCTACACGCTCGAACTCCCGCTCCTGCAAGACTCTGAGAAGCGTCACTTGCGTCTCGGCATTCAGCTCCCCAATTTCGTCGAGGAAGATCGTGCCTCCCTCCGCCAGTTCAAAGCGGCCGAGACGTCGCTGCAAAGCCCCCGTAAAGGCTCCCTTCTCATGCCCGAACAGCTCCGAGGCGATGAGATCGCGGGGGATCGCCGCGCAATTTACGCTTACAAACGCACGCGAAGCACGCGGTGAACGCTTATGAATCGCGCGGGCAATCAACTCCTTGCCGGTCCCCGTCTCCCCGGTGATTAGTACGGTGGTGTCGCTTTTGGCCACTTTTGAGACGCGGGCCAAAACAGCTTGCAGTGCAGGCGACGCGCCGACGATCTCTTCGAACATCGAGGCCTTGTCAATTTCCTCGCGTAGAACCAGGTTCTCTTTTTCGGCTCTTTCTCCCTTACGTTTGCGATCGTCAATGTCGATACGGGTGCCGCACCAGCGCGTAATCTGGCCAGCCTCATTCCGCAACGGCCGAATCTCGTATACAAACCATCGGTATTCACCATCGTGTCGACGCATGCGCGCTTCCATCGAGAAGAACTCGCCGCTGGCCATGGCGGTGCGAATACCTTCTTTCAGTTGTCCCACGTCCTCGGGATGGGTGACCAGGTCGAGAAACTCCATGGGAGCTTTCGGCGGGATCGTGCCGAAGTAGTCAGACGATGTGAGATTGCCATACGACCCGCTCCCATCGGCTTCCCAAAGAAACATGTGCAAAGGAGCTACATCAATCACCTGCTGAAGCTCCTTCGCGTGCTGCCGCAGGGCTTCTTCTGCGCGCTTGCGTTCGCTGATGTCCTGTACCACAGCTTGGCGCCCCCCGGGGAAGGTCGGCGAAAGGGAGACCTCCACTGGCACTTGGCTTCCGTCTTTGCCAACAAACGTGCGCTCGAACCGGAAGATACCTCCTCCGATATTCTCGGGCGGTGTTGGATAGCGGGCCAGGTCCTCCTTCGAGTACGTGTCCTGAATGGACATTTGCTCAAGTTCCGACGCATTGCACTTCAGCAGTCTGAGGCCAGCAGGATTGGCCGAGACGAATTTCCCGTCATTACTCAGCACCAAAATGGCGGCGGGAGAAAGATCCACCAAGGAACGATACTTGGTTTCACTTTCGCGCAATTCGTTCTCGCCCCGGCGGATTTGCTCAAAAGCACGAGCATTTGTAATTGCTACCGCGACCTGATTCGCAAAGATTTCGAGCCATGAAAAATCCTGCTCGCAGAGGCATTCGCGGTTGAATGTGGCTAAGACTCCAAGGATCTCTCCACGGGAGACGAGTGGATAGCCCGCAAAACCTCGGATGCTCTCCCGTTTGGCCCATTCCTTGTTCCCGATCCACTCACTGGTGGCCGCAGCATCAGAGATCAAGATCGATTTGCCGGTGGTGCCGATCTCTCCGACCTTTCGATGGCCCCGTGGAATCCTGCGGTATTGGCCATGAAGAGAGGACCAGTCTTCGCCAGGAACGGATTTGGAAGAGCCGGCACTTGCGACCAAATGGAGGCACTGTGTTTGGTCGGCGCAGTCGGTCCTGTGGAAACAACTTTGGCAGAGATCTCCGGGCGATAGCAACCAAACCCGCGCCAGTGCGACCCCCGGTTGTGCCGCAAGACCACGAACAACCGCGCTCAGAACATCGGTCGTCTGGTGTTCGCCGGCTACCTGTGCTGCGAGGGAGAGTAAGGGTTCAGCCTGCACAACAATACCTCTCGGCCCGGCCTGATTCTACCTGAATGTCCTTCCTAGCGCTGACCGAAGCTCGCCACGGTTATAGAGAGATAATCACGGCAGTCCGCCCTTTGAGTCGGTGCTATTCGTCACAAAAGCAGATGATGCTGACATATAGCGGGCGAACAGTGGTTACGGCCCAGCCCATAGCCCCAGGAACTTGATTTCGCTACCGCAAAGATCGCGCTGTTCTATTCGCCTTCGAACCCTTGAGGGTGAGAAACACTCTCTCCTTCTTTTCTCGCATCGTCACTCCGGGAATTGCTCGAGAGAGGAAGTATGACTTTCGCAGCTACCACTCCCAATAACCCGCCGAGCAGTGTTTCCCAGGCGCGCGCCCCCAGGATCCATATCGATGTTTCTCCACTGATCGCCAGCGTTACCATCAGCGTGAAAGCGTAGGCTGCACAGGCAATGTCGTAGCGCTCCGGTAATGCCATGGCGTAAATAATCATTGCCATCGCAGCGAGTATCCACGCCAGGGGCGGTATGTGCATTGCGATCGGTACGCACGCGATGCCGAGCGGGACCCCGATCAACGTTCCAGCGATGCGCCGGCGAACGCGATCCGCAGTACCCGATGCGGACCCGGCGATCACATAAGTGCTCGCAGTGACCGCCCAAGCGGACTGTTGAAGGTGGATCACGCTGCTTACAAGAACGATGACAAACGCGGCCACTGCTGCCTGTAACCCCATCCGCAGTTCTCGTGGTCCCTGCCCTCCCCCAATCGAGGCGTCCACCACCGACACAGGCGTCGGATGTTCCGCCGGTCCGCTGAGCAAGCGAGGCACGACTGTGGCTACCGTGGCTACTAATCCTGCCAGCGCTACCAGTCCCAGATCGGCCCGAGTGATCCCGGTTCCATAGCCGAGAAGCTGGCCGATATAGATCTGGGACCCGATGCCCGCTCCAAGGATTCCAAATCGCTTGAGATATCCAACCAGAAACGCGCCCGTGATCAGGATCCACTCCGGCCCCAGCGGCCCATGGCGCATGAAGATCGGCGCAAGAGCGATAAAGCTAAGTGCGCCCGTCACCGCGGCAGCATTCAGGATCACAAGATCGCGAGTAGACAACCACCGAGTTGCCTGACCTTCTGAAACGCTCGCCCAGAGGCCAAAGCCGGCGGCTAGGTAACTGAGAAAGGAGCCACCCGAGATGTGATATGAGCTGTAGAGAAGCGCGCCCAGCATCGCCGCAATGCCATATGCGGTTACCAGTCGCAGGCCCTTGACGCGGCGATGGACGCCGGGATCGATTCTGTCAAGCCACCCACCGATTCTCTCGACCGTCGATTTCATCCCGCACGAACCCAGCTATGCCCACAAAGTCACGCCCGACTTACCCAGTTTGCATTTTCGGACCGGTCCCATAGTATCCCGATGCTTTCCGAAAGGAGAAAGAATACTGATGAGACGAATTGTAGCCTGGGGATTCGTCACGGGCGGAAATTCAGGGGAGAACTATCGTTTACCTGGTACGGAAGGAAAGTTAACGAGAGTTCTCAGAACTACGGACTTCGGAATCAATGCTGTCGACGAAGTAGCCAAACAGATAGCCGACGATGTCTGCTGCAAACACTCGGCCTTCGGGGTCAGTGGGCAAGAATTCCACGGTGCAGAGCCTGTCGTCTTCGTCTTGCCAATGCGGTCAATGTCGCGTTTGTCGGTTCATACTTTCAGTCTCGACGAATCTCGATTCTCCAGAAACCGTGGCCGAAACTCGCGATACCAGCGGTTGTCACAGTGCTCGGATCCGACGCTCATCTTGGCTACGCCGCACTACGGATTACGCTACGGTTCTGCTCCCGCTACCGGGAATTTCCAACGACTTAGAGGTCGTCCGCCTCTTGTAAGTCCTTTAAAGTCGTGCATGCGCCGTTCTTTCACGGCGGTAACACGGGTTCAAATCCCGTCGGGGACGCCAACCTTATCAACCACTTGCAAATCCCCTCCAGAATTTTGTAGGTCCGTTACGGTCCGATAAGCCGCGGTGCTTGGTTTTTCATCGTTTTTGTCGAGCAGCAAACTCACAACTCGGCTCTGCGCGTCTCGTTTCGTTTGCGTGATGGCTTGCGCGTAAACGTTCAGAGTGACCGAGATGTTTGCGTGCCGCATTAGCTCTTGCACAACCTTCACATCCTCGCCTTTCCCCTTGAGGAGCGTCGCGTACGTATGCCGGAATGTGTGCCAACCGAAATGACCCACGATTCCGACTTCTTTCGCCGCCGGTTCCAAGTGCGCCTTGTAGAGCGAACCTGGCCAGTACGGCAGTTTTCCGCCGCTGTGCGGACTGGCGAATACCCAGTCCTCATCGGTTGGGTATGGACTATGCAGCCGCCAGTTCCACAAAACCTTAGACAGTCGCAAATCGAGCGGAACCGGCTTGCGAGAGGCTTCGGTCTTGCAGTCCCCGACGTGTTGCATCACGATCGAGCGGATGACATGGACTTCCATCTTCTGAAAATCGATATCCTTCCACTTGAGGCCTAACAACTCCCCAACCCGAAGGCCCGTGAACACGGCGAGGAATACCATCGTGCGCGTGGGCTCCTTCAGGATGCGAAGGAGTGCCGCAATCTGCTCGATGGAAAGCACAATGGGCATCCTGGTCCGCTTGGCACTTTGACGCACCATGCGTATGGGATTCACATCAAGCCATTCCCATCTGACAGCGTGATTGAAAACCGCGCTCATGATGTTTCGAGCTTTGGCTTTGCTTCCGTTCGCATACTTGAGCGAACGAAGCCACTGCTCCACCGCGACTGCTTTGACCTCGGTTACGTGATAGCTTCCCCTACCTGGGCAAAATCCACTTTCGGAAATAGCCCACGTAGGTGACCTGCGTCTTCCGCGTTTTGGTGCAGTCCGGCCCCAGCTCTTTTTCCCGGTAGTGCTCGACAAGCGTTTGAACACTGATCGGGGTCAAGCTGGTTCGCGGATTCTCAGCGTTGATGTCTGCCCGAAGTGCGGCGACGGCCTTCTGAGCCGCCGTCTCGTTCGGATATTGTTCGAGCGATCCAACCATTAGATTGCGTCGCGTCCGACTGCCATTCGCCTGAAGTTCGTACCATCGGTACTCCCAAGCTTTCCGGCCACCGGCACGCTTCACGATCTGAAGGCTGCCTTGCTGAAATCTCGTCCGTCTCATCACGATCCTCCGTGGTTAGGGACGGTACGGATAGCTGGCTAACTTTAACCTCAAATGCACCCACGCGTCGAGATCCGATGTACGAAAGCGCCACAATTTTCCGATCCGCATGGCGCGTATCTCGCCCTTGCGGGCGAGTCGTTGAAGTGTTTTCGGGTGGATCTGCAGCAAGGCTGCCGCCTCGCGCGAATCGACTAACCTCTCGAAATGAGGGAACGGTTGGCTGACTGGCGTTACTTCGTGCATCTCGCTCATAAAATCTCCTGCAGCGAGAGTCGAGACCGGGCTGAAATCACCGCGTCGTCTGAAGGTCGGCTTTGGCGTCCGACTTCGTTCGACAGATTTCGAGCCCATTCACTACTCGGCTGGCGTTAGTCTTCGCGTCATGGGCGGACGAGAACATTATGCGTATAGAAACCGTACAAGACGCATTTGTTGCTTCCGATCAAAGAATCTTTTTTCTTTTTGACTTCGAACAAACTTCTCAACAATTGCTTAAAGTACCTAAAGCGCCTAAAAGTACTTTTAGGTACGCTTGGGGAATCCACGGGAACATTGCAACGGCCGCACTCAACCACCCCCTCCTTGGCGAGGCGGTTCCATCGATCGGTCGCGAGATTTTCCCTTCTATCTATAAAAGGAACCTGCGGGAGGGAAAAGGTATCGAAAATATTTTCGAACGCGGTCGAACGTTCTCTTGGGAGCGTAGGACCAGACCCAGCAGTAGCTCCGAGCCGTCTGCGACCATATAATTCAGCAGTTCATGCCTTTGGCATCGCCTAACACGAAAAGGGAAAGTCTCCCGGACGTAATGACGTTCCGAAAAACCTGGCGCGCCTATCAATCACGTCTATTGAGTCACCTTGACGGCTACTTGCAAAACCGACGGTTGCATTTGGTAGCAGCGCCGGGATCGGGCAAGACAGTTCTGGGTCTCGAAGTGATAAAGCGTGTGAATCAGCCCACCTTGGTGCTGGCACCGACGATCACGATCCGCGACCAGTGGGTTGATCGTCTTGTCGATCTTTTCCTGCCTCCGGGCAGCGGCAGACCCGCGTGGGTTTCTACGGAACTGAGGAGTCCTGCGTTTCTGACAGTTGCGACCTATCAAGCATTGCACGCGCTCTGCTCGGGCGAACCGGAGGAGCAAGCGCAGCCTATTGAAGCCGAGGAGAACGGTGACTCTAACAAACACCTGTTCGAGCCGCTGAACAACGGCACCGATGCTAGCCACGGCGCTCAAGAGCACATCCCGCTTCCCGAGGCGTTCACCGAAGCAAAGTTCGGAGCCCTTGTCCTCGACGAGGCACACCATCTCCGCGCCGAGTGGTGGAAAACGTTGACCTCAGTGGCGGCGCAACTCGACAAGCCAACGATAATTGCCCTGACGGCAACGCCGCCCTACGATGTTTCTCCGTTCGAGTGGCAGCGATACGAAGAGCTTTGCGGACCAGTCGATGCGGAGGTTTCGGTCCCTGAATTAGTGCTCGAAGGCGACCTCTGTCCGCATCAGGATTACGTCTACTTCAGTACGCCTACCGAGAAAGAGCAAAAGGTGATCTCGGATTTCCGCACTGCCGTGGACTCGTTTGTTGAGCGGCTCCGGTCAAACGAGGGATTCAAAGATGCGATCCTTGCCCACCCGTGGATTGTGACGCCCGACAAACACACGGAAGATATTCTTGAAGACCCTGAATATCTCTCCAGTATGGTCGTCTTTCTGCACGCCGCTGGACAGGAAGTCCCACACGCTGTATTGAAAACGCTGGGCTTGTCTCACAAACAAGTTCCTGCGCTAGAACTCGAATGGCTGGAGGTGCTGCTCTCGCATTGCTTGTACTCCGATGTCAAGAGTTTCCAACCGAGCGAACAGATTCTCAAGTTGCTCCGGCGTGAGCTGCTGGAGATCGGCGCGATTGAACGGCGAAAGGTAAAGCTCCGCGATCCCTCAGACCATCTAAAGCTGCTAACCACATCGATCACCAAATTGAAATCTATTGAGGAGATCGTGCGGCTTGAATCGGGCAGTCAGTGCGCCGAATTGCGGTGCGTTATTCTCACTGACTTTATTCGTAAGGCAGAGATGCCGAAATCCACGGACGAGCTTGCAGTCTGCGAAGACATTGGCATCGTTCCGATATTTGAATATCTGCGCCGCGCCGCCTTGTCGGATATTCGGCTGGGTGTTTTAAGCGGGTCGCTGGTAATCATTCCCAGCAGCGCGGAGCCACTCCTTAGGCAGGCTGCGACAGCATTGGGAATTGAACCGCGAGACCTCTCGATCTCTCCGCTAAGCCACGATCCGGGTTATTCGAGCGTCGAAATACGCGGACAATACTATCGCGGCTCAGTTCGCTTGATCACATCGGTTTTCGAGCAGGGCGGAATAACCGTGCTAGTCGGAACGAAATCCTTGCTGGGGGAAGGCTGGGACGCGCCATGCATCAACACGCTGGTACTTGCCAGCTTTGTCGGCTCCTTTGTTCTCTCGAACCAGATGAGGGGGCGCTCGATCCGAGTGGACTCAGCTCAGCCACAGAAAACAGCCAATATCTGGCATCTCGTTTGTGTCGAGCCGGGTTTATTTGGTCCAGGTGACGACTATGAACTTCTGGTTCGGCGCTGCTCCGCATTCGCCGGTGTGAATTCTGCCGCGCCAGTGATCGAGAACGGAACCGAGCGATTGGGATTCGGACATCCGCCATTCAGCCGCGATCAGATCGCACAGATCAATACCCAGACTTGCAAGCGTGCTCTCGACCGCGCAGGCCTTCGCCAGCAGTGGCAGGATGCGCTGGGTGCAGGTTCCATCAAGCAGATGACGGACGGCCTGAAGGCACCGGACGAGTCGCTGCCTCGCGGGTTCGTTCTCACAAACACAATTGCGGCGCTTCTGATCCAAGCTGCTTATATTATCGTCGCGATCCTCGAATATTTCGGGACGGATGCTAGGTCGAGTTCGGACCACTCAGGACTTTTGGACCTTCGCCGCATTGTTGCTGGGAATTGCTGCAATTGTGAGTTTGCCTTGGAGCCTGATTGCGTTGTGGCGCTTCATTCGTCACGGCACTCCCGAGCGAAGCATCAAGCAGATCGGGCGTGCGGTTCTCGAAGCCCTGGAGTACGAGGGCTCCATTGACCAGCACGCCGGCGTGTTTCGAGTCTATGCCGATAGGAATGGCGACGGGACCGTCTTCTGCTGGATAGGGGGCGGCACAGGCAAGGAACAGGCAACATTTCTTCGTGCTTTACGAGAGATACTGAGCCCAATTGACAACCCACGATACGTGCTCGCACGACGCAAGATTTGGAGGGTTTTCCGAGAGGACTATTTCGCGGTTCCAGATGCATTGGCGCGGAAGAAGGAAGTTGCTGAGGTGTTCACACAACGCTGGAAACGCCTCGTGGGACCGGTTGAACTTGTATACACGCGCACTCCTGAAGGCCGCAAGTTGCTGCTCCGTGCTCGCAATCACTCACTCTCCGGAGCTTTTCAGAAACGTGCGGAGAGAGTGAGTTCCTGGAAGTAACTCTGAAAAATGTCGTCTCCCCACGGCGCTAAGCATAGCCGGGGTGCGGCTCGTGTCAAGGCTCACGACCGCTTCGCGGCGCACAAGACGCGGCCTTGACACAATCCTTACGCCCGGCCCATCCTCCGCCATGTGGGGAATGTGCATGTGTGGCTCTCCGCGAGACCTCAAAGTCCGAGACCAAGACTGGGGCCACCGAGGTCATGTTCCACGCCGACATGGGGCGTCTTTTCCGGTTCCGGTGTGTGAGTTGGAACGGAAGAATGCTGCTCTCCGATCTGCTGGCCAGCTTGCGGGTTCACCCCAGTCATCAGGTCAACACGGTGGCCCTTTTCCGGATCGTGTGCGGATAGCTGTTTTCGGGCTAGTTCAATCGCAGACTGCCGCATCGTGGATACGCCGACGGATTCGCGAAGTTGCTCGCGGTCGCTCGTGACAACAGCGATCTCGCTCCGGCCGCGGCTCGCCGCAACATAGAACAGTTCCTTTTTCATGGCGTCCGCCGAGATGATCACGGTGTCTACGGTTTTGCCCTGGCTTCGATGAGCGGTGACCGCATATCCGTGGGTGAATTCGTGATAGTTCGCAGGAAGTGTTCTTCCGTCTTCGAGGCGAATGGCACCACCATCCAGGGAAGTCACTTTGACCAGCTCTCCGTTGGTCGCCCTGAGTTCCGGCCCTCGACGGTTTGCCGTCAGCATGAGGCTGTCGCCAGGGGCAACCTCAATGGGCTGACGCTCATAAACGGAGAACGCCCGCGTTTGTTTCGGGGAGATGTTCACCTCCTCTCCGGTTTCTTTTCGCGCAACCAGAGATTCAGGCCCGACACGCACGACTTCCAGAGACTCATGGCGTTTTGCTAGTTTTGTGTCTCTGTGGAATTGCAGAACCTGCCCCTCTTGGTAGTTGGACAGTTCTTGTTTCTGCGCTGTCGTCCACTGGAGCGAGGCGTACCGATCAAAAGAATGGCTGACTCCCAATTCACCGCGATCTTTTTGATCGAGGCGAATCGCGTCGGTGAGTTGGGAAATCTCAGCGTGAGTGCCGGCAACTACAAGCGTATCGCGCCCTTCGGCTCGGAACTCGCGATGTAACTCTGCCACTATCTGGCCTCGGTCGAAGACGGGTACCTCGCGAATGGCCCCTAGCTTTTCCAATTGCACAAACCCTTCCTCCGGTGAATGCCTCATGGTCTTTACGGCCTCGCGATAGAGGGAGTTCGTCTGCCGCTGTACTTCAGTAAGGGAAATACTCTTCAGGCCAGACTCCCGTTCCAAGATACGCAAAGCATCCGAGGCCTCGACGCTGGGAATCTGTCGCGTGTCACCGGAAAAGACGATTCTGGCTCCCTGATCCTCGGCGAGGTGCAGCAAGCTTTGCATTTGCCGGCCCGAAACCATTCCTGCTTCATCAACGATCAAAACCCTCCCGCGCAGCGCGCCCTGTGGTTCCTGAGCCTCCAGAAGTCGGGAGACAGTCATCGCGTCACGGAATCCAACTTTTTCCAGTTCGTCCACCGCACTTCGGGTGGGAGCCACCGCGAGAACTTCGTGTCCGGCCTCTCTGAGGCCACGGTCAATTTCGCGCAGTGTCGCCGTCTTGCCAGTACCGGCAGCGCCTCGAACATTGACCGCCAGATCGCGGGAGTCGAGTACAGCTTCGACGGCGCGCCTTTGTTCGGGGCGCAGCTTGTCCAAAGGCTCATAGTCAGAGCCTTTACCGAGGCGGTCGTAGCGGTCTGTCCCTCGGTTAACTACGGCGATCATGTCGCGCTCGCGTTGGAGGGTCGCGTGTGTCGCAATTTCATCCCCGGCAGAGATGAGAGTCCCTTTCGCGCGTTCAATCGAGAGAGAGCCCTGAAGGTCGCTGAGGTCGACGTTGCCGCGCCCGTGACGAAGAGCCTCGGTTAGAACCTCATGCTCTCTGGCGACTGAGAGACGCTCGAAAATGTGCTCCTGAGAGTATGCAAGCGAGGCCTCATGCACACAGTGATCGATTTGAGGCGAATGTGATTTTGTCTGAGCCTCGTTCAAGCCATCCCGAAGCGCTTGCCTCTCATCCGGGGTCATTCGTTCTTGCTGAAGGTTACGGACTCGCTCGGTCGATATCTCCTGAAGCTTGTCGGCCCGCGTTTCCCGGACCAGTACCGCGACCTCGTTGTCCGTCGGCGCACGGCCACGTGAATTGGTGAATTCCTGAATTGCCGCATCCCGCTGGGCACTGCGTTGGCTGTACTTATCGAGGAGGTCCTGGGAAAATCCTGCGATCTCGAATCCCTTGTCACGACCACGAACATCGTGACGGTTTTCAACCTCGTAACCAAGGGCGCGTACTTCGCGAGCCAGGGCATTGCGATAGACCTCCGTCAGGTAGCTGCGACGCTCGTACAGACCGGAAGCCTGTAGCGCCTTCCAACGTCCTTCAGTCCCATCGTAGGTGAGATTGGCAGCGACGGCATGAGTGTGGAGCTGAGGATCTAGCTGACGACTCGTGTCGTGAGTGTAGGAAGCCACGATCCAGTTTCCGGTGGCTCGATTTTCGTTCAGGCCGGCGAGGCCAACCCTAGTGGCCGAGTATTTCTCTGCTTCTTCCAATGCCTCGCGAACGGCGGATTCGTGCGCGGCGACCAGTCTCTCATCACCGCCAACAATGGCCATCACAGAGACGGACTTCGGCGCCGAAAATGTCATGTCATAAAGAGAGCGCGCCTTACTTTGCTCCTCACCATTGCTGGCAATGCGATCTGCCCCGTGACGTTGCCGTAAGAATTCTCCCGTTTGTGGGTCGAGACCCTGACGCACTGCCTCGAAATCCTCGGAGGTAACCTCTCCTTTGAGACCAAGCAGTTCAGCGCCGCGTCCGTGCCACCGGCCTTCGACAGTTCGATTCTGGTCGTAGTAGTCGCTCTGTTGGAGATGGCGCTGTGCGTAGCCTTCACCGCCGGTCATGGCACGAATCGTCAGCACGGTCCGACGCTAGCTCTGTTCGAGATTTGGGGTCAAGCCACTTCGTGCCGAGGGTGCTAAGTCAGTGACAGATACAGGAACGGAGGAAAGCGAGTAACTTGAGTGACAGAACAGTTTGTTAGTGCTGGATTCCCGCCAAAAGCAATGCTATACTCGATTTCGAAAATGACGATACAGACCAAATCCATTATGAGACGGCGCGTCAATCGCGCTCGGCCCTCGGGATTGGTCTGATTATTCGTTAGATTTCCAAGTTCAGATTCGATTTCCGAGGCTCCGACAAAAGTCGGGGCCTTTTGCTTTTTACGGAAGTTTTTTTGGCCGGTAGCCAAGCTGGAAAGGCACGTGACTGTTACTCACGCCATGCGCAGGTTCGAATCCTGCCCGGCCAGCCAGATTTGAGAGTGCAAACACGGCTCGCTAGTTCAGTAGGAAGAACGCGGCTCTCATAAAGCCGTCGCGGATGGTTCGAATCCATCGCGAGCACCAATGGAGGGGCCTCCGGCGAGGGGCAGTGGCTTATACCCACTTCGGCGCCAGATTAGCGCGGCCAGACAGGTTCGACTCCTGTACCCTCTACCAATTTTGTTCGCGCCGGTAGTTCAACGGACCAGAATAGTTGGCCTACACCCAACAGATGCGGGTTCAACTCCCGAACGGCGCACCAAGCAGGATTAGCTCGAAGGTCGAGCCCGCGGTCGATAACCGCGAGGCGTTGGTTCGATTCCAACATCCTGCACCATTTTGATGTTAAACATGGGTGACTGGCAGAGATGGCTGATGCACTCGCCTCTTAAGCGAGACCAGGCTGGTTCGATTCCAGCGTCACCCACCAGATTCGCGGGATTGGCAGATATGGATATGCACTCGCCTTTTAAGCGAGACGAAGTGGGTTCGATTCCCACATCCCGCACCAAGAGCAACAAAGGGCGGCATAGCATAACGGATCAATGCTCCGAGCTTCTACCTCGGACGATGAGAGTTCAAATCTCTCTGCCGCTTCCAATGTGGGGATGTGGTCCAACGGATGAGGGCGCAAGGCTACGAACCTTGAGATCAGAGTTCAATTCTCTGCATCCCCTCCACATTTAGTTAGGCTCGCGTGGTCTAAGGCATGATGACGCTTCGGTCCTAACGAAGAGATCCGGGTTGGATTCCCGGCGCGAGTTCCAGATGGGTGGGTAGTGTAACCGAACAACACGGCAGCGTCCGAAGCTGCAAATCCGGGTTTGACTCCCGGCCCGCCCACCAGTTACTTGTTCAAGTCGATGCGTCAGTTAGATGGGCCAAGACGAATGTCGGACCCCGCGGGGTTGCTTGCCATCCGGGATCTATCCGAATCACTGCGCAGATCGCTACCAATTTATGAGTACCGATCCCCTGTCTTGGCTCCCGAATGAGTTCTGGGGAGCAAACATCCGGACAGTCTGATTCCGCAGTGCGAGGGACGAAATGAATTCTGACGTACACTTGTTGATATTTTCATCCCAGCTTGATGCACTATCCCTCGGATGGAGGTGATTGCTTGAAGGTTTTTCTCAGCTCGACGTTCCTGGATTTGGTTGGGGAGCGAAAAGCCGTTCTCGAAGCACTTCACAAGAAAAGCGCGTCGACGCTGGCCATGGAATACTTCGTGGCGACCCCTACCACACCGCGAGAGACCGCCTTAGAGAAACTGCGCAATTCTGACGTGATGGTTCTGGTGATTGGATTCAAAGCGGGGACTCTACTTCCGGACGGCTCCGGTTCTACGTACACTTCCGCGGAGTATGACGAACTTCTCAGGCTGGGAAAGGAGCTACTTGTATTTGTCAAACAGAAGCAGCGCGGAAAACAGCGCCCTCCATCGTGGCGAAATGATGAAGAGGACCCGGACAAGAAGGCAGCTCTCGACAGCTTTAAGCAACGCGCGTGCGAAAAGTCTACGCCAGCGTACTTCACCACGCCAGATGGGCTTGCTCTAGCGGTTATCCAAGCGCTTGATGAGTGGGAGGCACGAGGCAGACCGGGGGCCAGAAGGACCTTCGCTTCTACCGCCGAATACTTTCAAGGTAAGAACCCTGCGCATCAATTTCAGATTCTGGATTTCAGCACCACGCTGCTCGGACGTGAGGAACAACTTCGGGCACTCAGTGATTTCGCCAAAGACGACAGGAAGCGCGTTTGCATCCTGAGCGGAAGGGGAGGAATTGGCAAGAGTAAGATCCTCTATGACTGGGCCAATTCAAACCCTGTGGAGACTGTCTTTTTGAAAGATGAGCCCCTCTGGAATGAAGACTCTGAAAAGGAGATCCCGGTTACATGCAAGACCTTGATCGTCGATGATGCCCACCGGCAGGAAACTCTCGGCAGGGTTCTCCAATTGATTCAAGATACCGCGGGCCACAGAAATCTTAAGATGATTGTCTCTACGCGACCTGGAAGCGCCACTCCTCTTTTGCAACAGGTCTTGCGGAAAATTGATGGCACGCAAGTTTTGCAACTGCCCGAACTTCAGGAGCTCAACAGAGAGCAAAGCCGAGCCCTTGCCGAACAGGTTCTGGGTACCGACTTCCGCAATTTTTCCGCTCATCTCGCCGAGATCGGGAGCAATAGCCCACTGGTGATCGTCGCAGGTGGCCGTCTCATTGCCTCCCACAAGATCAATCCGTCCACGCTGACAACACTGCAGGACTTTCGCTCCACGATCTTCAATCGTTTGCTCGACGAGATGGACCTTCAAGGTCCAAAGTTTGCCGTCGATCCTCGTCCAGTACTGCACCTCATTGCGGCGCTTGGCCCGGTTGACGTGGAACAGCATGATTTTCAGGAGTCAGCGCAAAAGCTTTTCTCCCGGCCATCGGATGAGATTCTTACGACTGTTGATGCTTTGGCGTCGAACGGAATCATTACGCCAAGACCGAAGCCGGTGCGTGTTCTTCCCGATGTGCTTTCGGACTATCTCATTGAAGAACGATGTATCGGTCCGGCAGGTCGCTCAACACGCTATGCAGATCGTGTCTACGAGCTGTTCGGCGCTCACTCGCTGAAGAATCTCATGCGCAACCTTGCCGAGCTAGACTGGCGTCTCGGGCAGTCAGGAGAGACTGGGCTAAATCTGCTCGATGGGATCTGGGCCGACATTCACCAACGCTTTTCCGCGGGCGACGAATACGCGCGCCATCAAATCCTCACTGATCTTTCCGGTGCCGCGATCTACCAGCCCGACCACGTTATTGCTCTTGTAAGAACGGCGATCAACGATCCCGTCCAGCTAGACACGGCGAGCGGGGGCAGCCACTACAGAGAAGGCCAGGACTATGTGCTATCTGCCCTGCCAAGTCTCTTAGAAGCGACGGCATTCCATGCAGATCGACTCAGGGAATCAGTCACGACTCTATGGGAGCTAGCTAAGAGACAGTCGGATCGAGGCAGTAGCGCGGACAGTGCAAAAACTGTTCTGAAGCGACTCGCATCCTGGCATCGCTTCGGTGATCCCGCTCTGAACTTTGCCATGCTCGTTCAGGCCATACGTCTCAGCCACAGGGCTGACGCTTTTGCGGGTGACTTCACCCCGTTCACCCTAATTGAGCAGATCCTCGAGAGAGAAGGCGAATTCAACGAGTGGCAGGATGAGATGACGATGTCGTTCGGTGGCTTCGGACTCAACTATGCAGCGGTGGGGCCAGTTCGTGAGAGCGCTCTTGATTACCTAGATTTTGCATTGGAAGGCGAGGGCAGTCCCGCTCTTCACTCGGTTTCCATTATGCAAAATCTGCTGCATCACTTTCTCAATCGCGTCGGTCGGGGATCAACGGAACAAGAGAATGATTGGCAAAATCGAGAAAGAGAGCGCTGCCTCCAAGCGCTTCTCCGCAGGTATATGCAACCCGGGAGCCCTATTCTGAAGGCAAGAATCTACAATGCCTTGCGATCCGCAACTGCGATCAACTGCCCCGAACCGATACGACAGAGTGCAATGGCAGCTCTTGCAAATATTGTGGTGGACGACGCTGTTGCGGTTGTGGACGCGATATGCACGGAAGATCATCAGCTCCCACTCCTTTCAGCAGACTTTACGGAAGTTGGGTGGGAACGCCCCATTACCGAATTGATGGCGAAGGGGAGATCCAGTCTAGAACGTCTCGTCGCGGGTGCGGGGAGCCAGGCTCGTTTCACAATCGACAAGACGCGGGCGTGCATCGAGATCCGTGTCAAGACGGGCGGGTTTCATCGATTCATGTTTGCATTCGCCGATCGGCCAGACTTCCTGGCCGAGATGGCAGAACAACTAATCTCTCAACCCCAGATTGGCGAGATGGTGGGGCATCTCTCCTCGGTACTGAATTCGATCCATGTCGCGGACCCGGCAGCATTCCGGCAGAGGGCATTGATAGCCCTGCAATCGGGAGCTGTTTACATCATTCACGCTTCGGCAAACAACTTGCGTGTATTCGAGGGAGCAACGGAGGAGGACATCGCGGTTATTCAGGCGTACGCAGGTGACCCTGATCCTGTTGCGAAGCGCGGGGCCATCTTCGCAATTACCTACATGGGCAAGTTCACTGAATTGCGACAGAATTTGAAAGATGCCGTGCTATCAATTCACACTGAGGGAGACCAGGTTATCGCCACCGATCTCGCAGACGCTTTCGGTCCCTACGGCGTTCCGCTAACCAGTCTGACCCGTGATGAAGCCGCAGCAGTCGCTTCTGAGTTCCTTCTCGTGCACGATTGGGAATTCGATCAAGGTGCGATTCCGCGTTTCCTCGGCAGGTTTGTGAATCTATTCCCTGACGAGACCTACAACCTGTTGCTAGGTCGGATCGAGCGGAGCAGCCAGGCGAGAGAGGAGAATCAACGAGGCTTTCGTAGCTTCGGTCTCGTGCATGCGAATATTTCGTTCGGTGGTGTCCCTGCTGAGAAACGGCATCAACTTGGTCAGGACTGCGTTACTCGGCTCATCGCGTCGGATTCGCCCGAGGGTCTTGCGGACCTGTTCTGGAGTATCGCGGGCTATGAGGAACCGGTACTTCGCCTTATCCTTGAGGTTGCACCTAACCCAACTTTCGCAGTTGCGGACATTTTTCGGCTTTTTTGTGATGATCTTCGTGCTTAAGTCTTGCGTTTTCATCGTTGGCATTTGAAAAAACGGCAGAGTGAAGACCAAGTACCTTCCTTTGGGGACGGAGATCTGGCACTCTGCGGTTGTCATGTTTCTGCGCAGCATCCACCGCAAAAAAGACGGCAAGGATCATCGCTACTTCAGCATCGTAGAAAACCATCGCCTCGCTTCCAACAAGACGGTGCAGCGAACCGTTGTCTATCTCGGCGAGATCAACGACGAACAGCAAGCGGCCTGGCGCAAGACGCTGTCGGTGTTCGATGAAGAGCAGCAAGAGTATGCCAACCTGAGTTTGTTTCCTGACGACCGCGAGATTCCCGTCGATGCCGTCGACAGTCTGCAGGTGAAAGTGAGCGGCCTCGAACTGCGGCGGCCTCGCGTTTTCGGGAGTTGCTGGTTGGCGTGCGAGTTGTGGCGGCAACTGGGCCTGCATGAGTTTTGGGACGCTCGCCTGGCGGGATCGCGAGAAGACGTGGCTTGGGAAAAAGTGTTGCAACTGCTGGTGGTGAATCGACTGCTGGATCCAGGCAGCGAGTTTCGCGTGCATCGGCAGTGGTATCTGAGCACGGCCATGGATGTACTGCTGGGAACGGATTTTGCTGTGGCCGAGAAGGATCGCTTGTATCGCTGTCTGGACCGGGTGCTGGAACATAAGCAGGAACTGTTTCTGTGGCTGCGCCAGAAGTGGGCCGATCTGTTTCACGCGGAATTCGAAGTGCTTCTCTACGACCTGACGAGCACGTACTTTGAAGGCGCGATGGAAGAGAACCCCAAGGCCAAGTACGGTCACAGTCGCGATCAACGGACGGACTGTTTACAGGTGGTGATTGCCTTGGTGATCACCACGGATGGTTTCCCGCTGGCCTACGAAGTGATGGATGGCAATACCAGTGATCGCGCCACGCTCCGCGGTTTTCTGGACAAGATCGAGAAGACTTATGGAAAAGCAAAACGGATGTGGGTGATGGACCGCGGCATTCCGAGCGAAGAGATTTTGCGGGAGATGCGGGATCCGGCACGCGAAATCTTCTATCTGGTCGGAACTCCGAAAGGCAAGATTCAACAGTACGAAAAGAAGTGGCTGGATCTGCCCTGGCAGAAGGTGCGAGAGTCGGTGGAGGTGAAACTGTTTGAGCAGGAAGGCGAACTCTATGTGTTGGCCAAGAGTGCAGGAAGACAAGCCAAAGAGACGGCCATGCGCCGCAAGCGTCTGGCCCGCTTATTCAGAAAGCTGCGGGCCATGCGCCGAAGCCTTCCTTCCCGCGACCAGTTGCTGATGCGCTTGGGTGCCGCGAAATCGGCAGCGGGCCGCGCTTTTCAGTTCGTGCACGTGCAAGTGCCCGGGGAAGACCAGGAGGTAACGCGGGAGACATTCCAGTTTCATGGGGACAAGAAAAAGCTCCAAGAAGCGGAATGGCGTGACGGACACTACTTGCTGCGCTCCAACCTGACCGCTGGAGATCCCAGCGTGCTGTGGGCGCGCTACGTGCAGCTGACGCAGATCGAATCGGTTTTTCGATCGCTCAAGAGCGACCTCGCCATACGCCCCATCTACCATCAATTGGAACATCGCGCCGACGCGCACATTCTGATCGCCTTTCTCGCCTACTGCTTGCAGATCACCCTCAAGCATCGCCTACTGCCGCACGCTCCGGGGTTGACGCCTACGGCGGTGCTCGAGAAGTTGGCAGAAATCCAAATGATCGACGTCTGGATTCCGACCGTCGATCAACGGTGGTTGATTCTGCCGCGCTACACCCAACCTTCCTCCGACACCAAGCTGCTCATCGAGAAGCTGCGACTGGAGTTGCCGAGCCAGCCGCCACCGCGCCTCACTGCGCAAAAAGAGAGTAACGAAATCGAGGTCGAGATCGCCCGTTAGTTGGCGCGTTTGTGGTGAAGACCTTTCGATAGCCTCAACTGATTCCAAAGCACTTAACCGGCCCAGAAGTGCCCAACTGCGAAAGATCGGCTAGCTCCGCTTTTCGCCTCGGTCTGTTCCCCGGAAGGCAGACAGGGAGGAATGCCGACTGGGCCTGTGATCATCTCGCGCGCACGGTGCATGATTTGTATTTCGAGCCCGATTACGAGGAGTTTCGACCGCGAACGCGTTCACGTCGGAATCCAAGGAACTGGATCCGATTCCACAATTGAAGGCCAGAGCAAAGCTGGGTAAATTCTTGGCTGTGAGCCCCTCGCCCTCAACTTAGCGCGGGCTGGACAGAATGCCACCCAGTGGACTGCTCATACGCCAGCGCGACTCTCAATATACTTGCCTCGTCGAAAGCTCTTCCTGCAATCTGTAGCCCCGCCGGAAGGCCGCTCGCACTGAAGCCGCAGGGCACCGAAATTGCCGGAAACCCGGTCAGGTCGTAGGGAATATTGAAGCGCAGGAACGCATCGACGATGTACTCTCGCAGATCCCCTGACTGCACCCACTCCTCTCCTACAGCCGGCGGGAACGCAGGCAAAGTCGGGGAAACGATAACATCGGCATGCTTGAAAGTCTCGTTAAAGTTGCGTTGCATCAGAGCGCGCGCTCGCTGACTCTTCACATAGTCGGTGGCCAGCAGATACCGTCCAGCCTCCAGGTCGGTTCGCACACTCGGACCATAATCATCAGCCTGCTTTTTCAAATAGGGGTCGTGATACGAGGTCGCCTCCGCCAGCGTGATGTGCGCTTCCATGGCTGCACAATTCTCCAGGTCTTGAATGTCAACCTCCACGCTGACTGCCCCCATGCTTTCCAGTTGACGAATCGCCGCGCCGACCAGACTCCGAATCTCCGGATCAAGGTGCTCAAAGAAATATTGCCGCGGAACACCGAGCCGCAGACCGCGAACTCCTCCCTGTATCTCTTCCCGATAGTTCGAAACTGGCCGTGCGCTTGCCGTTGAATCCTTGCGATCCGCACCGGCAATTGAGCCCAGCATAATTGCCGCATCCTCCACGCTTCTCGTCAGAGGCCCCACATGATCAAGCGACCATGCCAGAGGAATCGCTCCATAACGACTCACTCGTCCGTATGTGGGCTTGAGGCCAACCACTCCGCATGCCGCAGCCGGCGTCCGGATCGACCCTCCAGTGTCCGTGCCGAGTGATGCCGAGCACTGTGAACTGGCAACCGCTGCCGCCGACCCGCCGCTCGATCCTCCAGTATCTCTCGTCGGATCCCACGGATTGCGCGCCGCCCCATAGTGAGGGTTGTCGTTGGTCACGCCATAAGCGAACTCATACATGTTGGCTTTGCCGACCAGAATCATTCCCGCGGCGCGCAGTCGGGTAACAGCGGTCGCATCGTAGTCCGGAATCCAACTCCCGAGAACTTTCGATCCTGCTGTCGTTTTCACGCCACGCGTAGCAAAGAGGTCTTTGATGGAAATCGGAATTCCGTGCAAGGGACCGCGATATTGACCTTTGCGGATCTCGTCTTCCGCGTCCCTCGCGGCTTTTCTGCCTTCCTCTTCAGTGATCGTGATAAAGCTGTCCAGCTTCGGCTGGAGTTCGTGGATTCTCTCCATCGCCTCGTTGAATAACTCAACCGGCGAGATTTCTTTTTTCTCGAGTAACGGGGCGAGTTGATGAATGGGCCGTGAAATCAGAGATTCCGGCATGGGGCGCTCAATCGGCCCTGAAAGACGTGGCGGGCTCGATCGAGCCCAAATCCAGAGCACGTAGAGACTGAGAATCGACCAGAATCGCCTGGAGAAGTTCGGCGGTTGGCTCGAGCCACTGGTCGCTCAGCTTCTTACCAGTCAATGCCGTCATTGAGAGAATCGTCGCCTCCAAAGGTTGCTCTTCGGCGCGAAGCGGTGGGGCCAGCAGCAGAGCCGCGATGCCCATGCCACTGCGCTGCATCCACTTCCGCCGACTGGGTAAGCAGACTGGAGCTTTTCCTGGCACGGGAACCTCCCTGGTCCGTTATCCCGGAACGAAATAGAAAACGCGGGGCGCAACCGTCCCGCGTTCGATCATTCTAGAAGAGCACCTTCAGCCCCAACTGAATCTGCCGTGCCGGAAACGCCGTGGTCGACCGCCCAAACTGCGGACTTCCCATGTCGCCAATCGGGTTGTACAGATTGACACGGTTAAACAGGTTGAATGCATCGGCTTCGAACTGCATGTCCAGCCGCTCCCCCGCTTTAATATCCTTGAACAGTGAAAGGTCCACGTCTTTATATGCGGGTCCGCGGAAAGCGTTGCGCGAAAGGTTGCCGTTCTCGCCCACCGGAATGCACTGCGAGTCCGGCCCCGAATTCACCGGTCCGAAATCGAGAATCGAGTTCAGTCCATACGGACAGAATGTCTGGATCGCCGCCGACGTGCGGCTGTAAAAGCCCACGAATTGCTGCGTGGGATCGCCAAATAGTCCATTCTCGAATTGCCCGTTGCTGAATCCAGTAGTCTTGATTCCCACCGGCCGGTTTGGACGGTCGTAAGCCAAACCGTCCATGTTAAAGTCGCACCCGTCATACCAGGCCAGGCCACAATACACGTCAAAAGGACGCCCCGATTGCAGGCTGATTACCGAATTCAGCTTCCACCCGCCCACGGCGTTTCGAAGAGCAGCATTGGACTTCGGCGATGGCAATTCCCACACCGCACTCATCGCAAAGCGTTGCCCAACATCGAACTCTGAAGGACCGCGATCCCCCCTCTGGTTTTCTATGTCTTGCACACCGCTGTAAAGACCGCCGTATCCATTGGTGTTCAGATAATCGCCCAGTCCGCCCTCGGTGACGTTGTCCAGAACTTTGCCCCACGTGTAGTTGGCCGCAAACATCAGCCCATGAGTGTAATTCCGTTTGAACTGGGCATTCATCCCGTCATAGGTTCCATGGCTCTCGTTATCGATGTAGGTGATCTGCCCCCATCCCGGTGCGAGCTGTGACGCGTAGTAGTTGCAATAAGTCTGGTTGCAAATATCCCCGTCAAAGCGGTTATAGTCCTCGCGTGTGTAACCTCCCACGTCGCTCGTGCCCACATAGTTGATCGTCAAAGCGTAGTTGTGCAATATCTGCTGCTGGATTCCGAAAAACCATTGCAACGAATAGTTCGTACGCAGGTTGGGATACACTCCGCTCGGGGTGATCGATACATTATTTGCGACAGGTCCGATTCCTCCGTTCGCAGTGTTCGGCCCCGCGAACGCCGGACTGGGCACAAACGGAAAATAATTAAGTCCATAAAGAACCGAGCCGGGAGGTCCTACAAATGCGCTTGGATCTACGTAGGTCGTAATCGCGTCCGGAGGATCCAACCTAGATGCATTGGTGTACAGATTGGAATAAGGTTCGTTGTAGGCGATGCTGAACCCGCTGCGCACCACCATCTCGCCTTTGCCCTGAGGATCCCACGAAATCCCGATTCGCGGCGCAAAGTTCTTCTTGTCCGTGTTCCAAAGCTTGCTTACACGGCCGACGCTGGCGGTGGCAATCTGCTGAAACAGGTTGCTGCCCGGACCAAGAATAATGTTCGACAGAACCCCAGCCGTTTCTGTCGGCGAGTCGAAGACCTCGTAACGCAACCCAAGATTCAACGTCAGCCGCGGACTCACCTTCCAGTCATCCTGGGCGAATCCCGCAAATTGGTTCCACCGGAAATGTCGCGGCGTATCCGTGAATTGACCGCAGCTTGGCGACGTCGCACCCGTACAGCTGTAACGGTTGACTAGGGCTGACTCCAGATAGGGCGCGTCAACCGCAAATGCAAAGATGTCCGAGAATTCAAACCAGGGCTTCGAGGTGAGTTGATAGTCGCTGTTCTCCTCGATGTGCCGCGCCTGAAAACCAAACTTCAGCGCATGACGCCCGACGATGTGCGTAAGAGTATCGGTCAGCGCGTAGGTGTCAAAAATGAACTTGCGCGGAACATAGACCTCACCGCCCATCGGGACGACTCCGTCGTCAAACACCAGGTCTCCGAATGCATCCGGTGCAGCCCCGGCGCTTTGCAGCGCCGCCCCGGTCAGAGTGTTGGGTGGCAGTTGAAAGGCGATCTTGCTGTTGTTTCGTGAGTAGGCAACGCGCAGATCGTTCAGCGTATTGGTGCTGAACTCGTGCGTCTCTCCCAGGCTGAGGTCGGCGAAAAATCCGTTAAAAGGTGCCCTGAAGCCGCGTGTTCCGGCACCCTCCAATTCCTGGGCCGCTACATCGCCCGACGCCAGCGTATTCACCCAGCGTCCGTAGAACTGATCATGGGTCCCGAAATGCTGATCCACGCGAACAAGATATTGGTCAGCCTGATTGGGTTCGACCTGAGACGAATTGGCGTAGCAGTAATTGGCGTCAATATTCTGAACGCACGGCGGCCCGGGAAAATCCTGATAGAACATCGCCGCCAACGTGGGCGGACCGCTGATTACCGCTTGTCGGAACGCGGGCGTCTCACTGACAAACGTCTCCGGTTGGCCCGCCGAGAGACGCGATCCTTCGTAGTTCATAAAAAAGAAGGTCTTGTCCTTGATGATCGGTCCGCCCAATGAAAATCCAAACTGATTCTGGTGTAGTGGCGTCTTCGCAATCTGGTCAAAGTAGTCGCGGGTATCCAAAGCCGTGTTTCTTCCCGTGTAGAACACCGTTCCATGGAGATGATTGCTCCCCGACTTGGTGACGATGTTCACGATCGTGCCGTTGTTCCTTCCATATTCGGCCGAAAAGTTTAGCGTCTGCACCTGCACTTCCTGAATCGCGTCGAGAGAAGGATAGATCAGCGGAGTTCCGCCCAGCCACTCGTTGTTGTTCGAATTGCCGTCCAGAATGAAGTTGTTTCCCCGGGGCGTGGAACCATTGGCAGTGTAGCCGTATAGAAACGTCACCGACGACGTGGGTGAAGGTACGTTTGAGATCACGGGGGCATTCGTCTGCGTGACGCCGGGTTCGAGCGACACCAACTGGTAGACTTGCCTCCCGTTCAGCGGCAGATTGCTGATCTCTTGGTTCGTGATCGTGTTCGACAACCGGGCTTCTTCGGTTTGAATCAGACCCGCCGCCCCTGAAACTTCGACGGTCTCATGCGCTTCGCCGACCGGCAGTTTAGCGTCCGCCCGTGTCGTCGTGTTGACGTAAACTGGAATGTTATCGAGAACACTTGCCTTAAAGCCTTGCGCTTCGACCCGGATCTGGTAGTTTCCAACTTGAAGATGCAGTGCGCGGTAGTAGCCGATCTTGTCGGTCGTCGTTTCGACCACCGCGCCGGTCTGAAGATTCGTGATCTTGACGTTGGCGCCCGCTACCGCTGCGCCGCTCACATCAGTCACTGCCCCGGCAACCCCGCCTTCGGTCAATTGCGCCCGTAGCGTGCTCGAAAGCGCAGCCAGAACCAGAACAAATCCCAACCACTTCGCCATCTTTGCTGAATGCCTCATGCTGCCCCCCTGTGGATCGCGAGCGATTGATGGCACAAATTGGACTGCTAACTTACATCGGTCCCCTGTCCGTGAAAGAAATTTTACGCACACTTTATCAAGATTCCTGCAACGTTTGCAAAGCTTTTTTGTCTCGCCTCCGGCTCCACCCGCCTCCCGAATTTTCTACCCTGGCCGCGTCTGTTTTTAGTAAGGTTGGAAGGGTTCCCCCGCAGCTTTCGCTTGACGATGCGTTCCCGGTTGAGCAAAATACGCCCGCATCAGAAATCACGACTTTGAAAAAGGCTACGGTCTATTTCCGCATCGGCGATGCAGCTCGCCTGCTCGGTGTCAGCGCCTCCTCGCTGCGAAACTGGGAGCGCGTGGGCTTGCTGATTCCCGCCCGCAGCCGCACCCGCTATCGGCTCTATTCCCGCGAAGCCCTCGGCAAATTGCGTAAGATCCAGTATTTGCGGAACGTAAAGGGTGTAAATCCCGCCGGAATTGCTGCCATCCTGCAAAACGAGCGGGAGACCGATCGGTCGTCGCCCTCTTCAACCCAGAGAACCAAACGCTCCGACATCGCACGCAGGTTGGCGAAACTGCGCCATAAACTGGACCTCACCTTGGCTGGAGTCGCCAGCCAGACGGGATTATCCGTCAGCTTTCTCAGCTCTCTCGAGCGCGGATCTTCCACCGCGTCGATCGCCACCCTGCAAAAGCTCGCCAGACTTTACCGGACCAACGTCTTGTCGTTCTTTGGAAACGAAGACAATTCCGGCCGCCTCGTCCGCGCCCGCGATCGCAAGGTGCTGAAGCCCAATGCCGGCGTTGAAATGGACCTGCTCGCATCGGGCAGCAAAATGATGGAACCTCATCTATTCCGCATCGGTCCCGGCGCTGGCAGCGGCGGCTCTTACAGCCACGAAGGCGAAGAGTTCATCTTCGTGCTTGAGGGAAAAGTCGAGGTCTGGCTCGATGAGGTCGAACGTTACGTCCTCCATCCCGGCGACAGCCTCTACTTTGAAAGCACCCAGGCGCACCGCTGGCGGAATCTCAGTAAAAAGGAGGCCTCCCTGTTGTGGGTCAACACCCCGGCAACTTTCTAAGATTCGCGGCCCCAATGCCACCGAGGAGATCAATGAAACATTCACACACCGTAACCGGCATCGCATTGCTCGCCACTGCCTGCTTCACTCGCACGTCCGTTCCCGCTCAGACCTGCATGGACGCCGACCTTCTCCTTCGCAACGGCCACGTCGTCACGATGGACGGAACTAGAAAAATTGTGAGCGCCATCGCGGTCCGTGATGGCCGGATTCTCGCCGTCGGTGATGACGCCACGCTCGCAACCTGCGCGAGTTCCCGTACCCAATTGATCGATCTGCACCAGCATACGGTTCTGCCCGGACTCATTGATATTCACACTCATGCCATGGAATGGGTGAAGACCATTCTGAGTGGCGAGATCGACGCCGGCTACCCCACGGTCCATTCCATTGCAGAAATCACCCAAGCCGTGGCGCACCGAGCCGCCGAGCTTCCTCCAGGACAGTGGATCGTTGGTTCCGGCTGGGATGACGCCAAACTTACCGAGAAACGCTACATCACTCGACGAGACCTGGACCCCGCCTCAGCCAACCATCCCGTCTACCTGAAGCATGTGAGCGGTCACCTCGCCGTCACCAACAGCGCCGCCCTCAAGCTCGCCGGCATCACCCGGAACACTCCTGATCCCCAAGGTGGCGTCATTGAGCGCGACGCCTCCGGCGAACCTACCGGAATCCTCAAAGACACGGCCATGGGACTCGTCGCCGAGCTCCTTCCCAAAGATCCGCCCGATATCAACGAACGCGCCGCGAAGCTCGTTTCCGAGAAAGCTGCCGAGGTCGGCCTTACCACCATCCACGACATCTATATCTCCTCCGACGAAATGCGCGGCTACCAGCAGGCCTACCGGCGCGGCTGGCTTAAGATCCGCGTCCAAATGTCGCCCAGAATTGGCAGCATCGCCGACGCCGAGAAACTGGCGCAGATGGGGGTCCATACCGGCTTTGGCGATGATCAGCTGAAGTTCGGCGCCGCTAAAATGTTTGCCGACGGCGGCATGGGCGCGCGTACCATCGCCATCTACCCGCCCGGTGTGATCGGCGAACCCACCAACCTCGGCGTCCTTCGCTGGACTCCCGCCGATATGCAGAAGGCTCACTTGCTCGCCGCCGCGGCCGGCTGGCAGTTGGAAACCCATGCCATCGGCGATCGGGCCATCGACGAGGTCCTCGATTCCTACGCCGCCGTCATCCAACAGCTAAGCCTCAAAGATCCGCGGTTCCGTGTCGTTCATGCCGGCATTTCCACTCCCGCCATCCAGAAACGTCTCCGCGAACTCCATGTCCTCGTCGACGGCAATCCCCCCTTCGTCTATTGGATCGGCAGCTGGTTCCTCAAATACGGCCCCGACCGTGTTCGCTGGTGCTATCCCGCAAAGTCCTACATCGACAATGGAATCATCGAGGGCGCTGGCTCCGATGTTCCGGTCACGCCGCTCAGCCCCTGGTGGGGCATCTGGGCCGCGGTCGTTCGCAGGGAATTACAGACCGCCCAGATCCTGGCTCCTGAAGAACGCATCTCCGTGGAACAGGCTCTCACCCTTTACACTCGTAACGGCGCCTATGCCGGCTTCGAAGAAGACCGCAAGGGTGCGCTCGAACCCGGAAAACTCGCCGACTTTATCGTCGTCGACCGCGACGTGCTTACCGTTCCCTCAGATGAACTCAAGGATGTGAAAGTGCTGCAGACCTTCGTCGGTGGCCGCAACGTCTACGATCGGCCTTCCACCCACAGCGCACTCGGAAACGCTCAATGACACAGCGGCGCAATTTTGTTGATCTCATTCACCGCCGTGTACCAGAGGTACTCGTTGCCGTCGCTGAAAATGTAGTAGACCGCTCCGTTCGGCAACAACAACACCGAGATGCCGCCGTATCCGCTCATGAACGGCACCCAGAAGTTACAGCCGTATTGTGGGAATTCGGCCGTCGTCATGTGTTTCGCCCAAAACAGGTTGTGATATCGAAATGTATTCGGTACCGCCGGCGTTCCCAGGTCCGGCACGGCCACGCCGAGAGTCGCAGGATTCGCCGTCCGAAATAGCGCTTCCTGCAAACGCGCTCGATCGAGCACCTGCTCGTTCTTCGCGCCATGAATCTCACCGTCGCTGGCGGCGAGGAAGCGACCGATCTTCGCGATGTCGTCCTGTATGAAAAACAGCCCGTAACCCCCAAACGGTTTCCCCGACGCGCTGTTGTCCGTGCGCAATGTTGTAAGGCTGCCTTGGCTCATGTGCAGAGGCTTGAAAACCCCGTCGCGAACGGAGTCGAAAATGTCCGCTTCCTCGCCCTCTTTGCATTCCAGGTAACCGTTCATGGCCTGCGTCAAAATAAAAGTTGCGTGGGTTTGATACACCCAGGTGGTTCCCGGCGCAGCTTTGTGCGGAAATGGCGTGAATGCATCTGCGATCTTCAAGCTGTAAGGCTCGGCCAAAAGAAATGCACGTTCCTCCGGGCTTTTCTCATCCGCATCATTGCGCACGCTGATGTAATTTCCCGTCGCCATGTCCGCCGTGTCGTCGAACGTCACCTTCGTCCAATCGCCGCCATCTATGTATTGCGGAACATAATTCCGAATCAGTTGGCCGTAGACTCCGCTCCCATATTTCTGCCCCAGCCACATCATCGCCACACCAGCGAACGACGACTTGGCCAGCGAGTAGGAAGGCAGCCGCATGTTGTCGCAGAAAGCGTAAGTGCCATAGCGCGTCGGGCAACCGCTTACATAGTTCACGCCGTGTATCAGCAGTCCGTAAGTTGTAATGTCGCCTGGAGAATGAAACCCTTTCGTGAAGTTGGCGATATCGATCCCCGACTTCGGATAGTCTTTCGCCAGAGCGCTGAAAGGTCTGGTGGGCAAGCGATTCGCTACTTCGGCGGCTTCCGCGTTCTCGATTATCTCAGCGTCAGGAACGCCCCGAGGCGTGTATTTCGCCGCAAGTTGTCCCCACATATCGAGCTTGAAATATAAACAGGTTTCCTGCGTCACCTGGTACCGAACCTTCGAAATATTAGGACTCTTTCCGCGGCTGAACAGGAACGTCATTTCCCCGTTGTGCACGCAGTTCTGATTCCTCTCCACCAGGGCAAAGGGAAATGACGCCCGCATATAACCTTGGTCGCTCTTCTCTCTCCACACTCGCCCCGGCCCCACAATGTAATTCCACGCCGCATTTCCCGTAATCACCAGACCTTGGCGGGCCGGAACGAAGTAGCTCCCGTTCTGCACGAACTGAAAACTGAAACTCGGCAGATGCCGCCATGGTGAATTGCTCGCGCTGTCGTCGCCAAAGTCGTCGCGCAGAATCCTTGCATCCCCGCCCGTTGCCGGATCGCTGAGCGTTAATGTGCCCTCAAAACTTTCCGAAGGCGCAGCCGCGTTCGCGGGCACCGCAAATCCATCGCTGTCATCGACCGGACCGGTCGGGTTGGCGCTCGAGAAAAGTTCGCTGTAGGTGAGAACGGCTCGATGCACGCTGCCGTCGCCGGCTAGAGGATCTCCCGGCACTCGTGTCGTGGCCGCACTTGGTGTACACAGCGCAGCCACCCCTGCCCACAAAAACAACAAATGACAAATCCAACGCATCATCGGCATTCTCGAGACCACAAGAGTGTCACTCTCTTATACGCGGACAGAATATGGACCACCACCGCTGCGCTTCAAGCGAAAAAACGCAGCTGTCTTGATCCGCGCTCTGAACAGTGCTGCTATACTCCAGTCGCGAATCGCTACGCCGGGAATGACCGCCGAATTTTTTAAGCGCCTGCCGAAAGTTTCTCCCAACAGCATGCTGGCGCGCGTTTTGCTCGCGTTTCTCGCCACCGCCGGATTTTTCTACGTCAACATCATGCCGGCGCTGGTCGACGGACTGAAAGTCGGACTCGGCTTCAGCAATAAACAGGCCGGCCTTGTCGGCTCCTGCAATGTCTATGGCGCAGCCTGCGGCGCTTTCCTCATCGCATTTCTGATCCGCCGCATCAATTGGAGATCCGCCGCTCACCTCTGTCTGTTTGGCTTGATCGCCATGGACCTGGTTTCCATGCTGCTTAAGAACCCCTTCGCGCTGATGGGTGCTCGGTTCTTGCACGGTTTCATCGGCGGAATGCTGGTCGGCATCAGCTTTTCGATCTTTGCTCGCACCACCGCGCCCGATCGCACCTTTGGCGTCTTGCTGCTCGTGCAGGTTTTCGCCGGCGGTCTCGGCGTAATGAGCTTGCCCTTGCTCGTGCCCAAGTTTGGCACCAGCATTCTCTTTGTCACGTTGATCGTATTCAGCCTGACGACATTAGTGATGCTGCAGTTCCTGCCTGACTATCCGGTCAAGACGGCAGCGCCGCGTACTCCCGGTGCCGCTCCCGATAAATTGCAGTTGAAACCGCTGTTGCTGGCGCTCTTCTCCGTGTTTTTTTTCCAGGCTGGCAACATGGGACTCTTCGCCTTCATCATCGGTCTCGGCAAGCAACATGGCCTCAATGTCGCGTTTGTCAGCGAAACCCTGGGCATTGCCAACTGGTTTGCGACGCTCGGCGCCGTAATGGTGATCGTGGTCTCCACCCGTTATGGATTGTTCAAGCCGATTCTCGTCGCCATGCTGTTAACGCTCGCTGGCACCTACGTATTCAACTACAGCAACATCAAGTGGATCTGGATCGCCGCCAATATCGGCACCGGCATCACCTGGAATTTCGTCATCTCTCACCTGCTTGGCATGTGCGCCCGGTTTGATCAAACCGGCCAGACCGCCGTATGGGGAGGCTTTGCCTCCAAAATGGGCTTGGCGTCAGGCCCGATGTTATTTTCATTTATTGTGGGAACAGGCAATTACTCGGCGTTGATCGCCACCGCAATCCTGCTCTTGGCTTTGGCGACTCTCGCATCGGCAATTCCAGCCTGGGTGCTCGATCACGCCGCCCTCAACCATTTGTCGAACGTCGAGAGTGCTCGCGCTGTTTCGTAATTCGCTGAATGGCGCGCGCCCGAACCGCGCCGATTCGTCTTCGTCTTGGAGTGGAACATGTCACTGTTTTCGATTGCAGCCCTGCAGGTCGATTTGCCCTTTGCCGATAACCGCGATCGTCTCGAAAAAGAAACCGCGCGTGTCATCGCCCGATTTCCCTGGGTAAAGATGGTGGTATTCCCCGAGCTTTGCTCATTTGGTCCGGGACTGAGTTTCGCCGAAACCATGCCCGGGCCCACCGAATCCCGGTATCAAGCCTTGGCCAGAAAACATAACCTATGGCTGATTCCAGGATCGATCTATGAACGCGTTGGCGACGATATATTCAACACCACGCCGGTCATCAATCCTGAAGGCCAAGTCGTTGCCCGCTACCGCAAGATTTATCCTTTCCTGCCCTATGAAAAAGGAGTGAAATCCGGAACTGAGTTTGTCGTATTCGACGTTCCCGAGGTTGGTCGCTTTGGTATTTCCATCTGCTACGACGGCTGGGTCCCCGAAACAACTCGCGCCTTGATATGGAATGGCGCCGAGATCATCATCCATCCAACCATGACCGGAACCGTTGATCGGGCGCAGGAGCTCATCATCGCCCAAGCCAATGCCATCATGAACCAGTGCTATTTCGTCGACGTGAACAACGCCGGTCAGCTCGGCAATGGACGATCCATCATCGTCGGCCCCGAAGGCGACATCATCCATCAGTCCGGTGAAGTGGGCGAACAGATTCCTTTCACCGTCGATCTCAATCGGGTTCGAGAGGTCAGACGCTCTGGCACCCTCCGCCTCGGTCAAATCCTCAAGTCGTTTCGCGATACGCCCACCGAATTCCCCTGCTATCGCGGACAATACCGCGATTCCCCCGCGATGGCAGCACTGGGACCTCTGACCATGCCCAGGTAGGATTCTCAGCCACGTTTCCCGCAGAAGGGAAGTGGTTCGTGCGGCTGATCGCGTCCGAAGGGCAGTTCGTGTTCGGACTGTACCGCCGTCACATGAAGACAATCGGCTATCTTGGCCAGATCGACAAGCTTTACGGCGTGCCAGCTACGACTCGGAATTGGAACACAATCATTACGATCATACGAATGTTAAAGGTGGCCGTCTGACGCACCATTTTGAGAACGGCGGCATTTGGAGGGAGAACGTGAGGAGCCTCGTAGCATCGCTATTGTTGATTTCCAGCCTGAACGTGTGGGCGCAGCAGGGCATAAAATGAACGCGCTGCTTTCAGCCTTTTGGAACGCCCGGCCACGGCATTTACTTCTGCGGATTCGCGCCCTCTGGCATGGACATTCCGCCGATGATGTGCCAATCCTTTCCGTCACTGAGCCACGTATGCGTGACACGTAGTGTGCGCGTTTTGCCATTGCCATCCTTGTCCAACCACTTGTATGTGATCCAATAACACGTCACCGCCTCGTCACCATTCACTTGAATCGCGGCGGGTTTAAATTCAACACTCTTGAACGTCAGACCCTTACCTGTTTGCGTGGTAATCCAGTCTGTTATGTGGTCCTTATGAACTGGTGCAGCGCTGACCGAGGGCCAGCCAAGGAAATCTTTGTGCCAAAGGCCCAAATACGCAGGCAGATCGTTGTGCTGAACATAGCCCCAGTATGCGTGCTCAAGCTTCCACAGCGTTTGCTCGTTCCCTGACGTTTGCGCTTGGGTTGCCCCTTGCAAGGAGACCACAAAAAAGGCTGCCAAGAAAAAGGTCAGCACAAGCTCCATCCGGTCGTTTGGCATCTTAGTCTCCGTCACCTGCACAGAATGGATTTCGAGTCGAGATTTCACGGAGTATACATCCGAAATCGTATTCCGATGATTCTGAACTGAAGCGAGATTTGTCTTCCGCCCGCCATTTTGTTTTGCAACTGCCCCCGCATTCTGTTGACTTCGCCTTCTCCGCATCCCTACCATGGCACCCTGAGTTTTGTCACATCCATGATCGGGCAAACCATATCGCACTACCGCATCATAGAGAAGCTGGGCGGCGGCGGCATGGGTGTCGTCTACAAGGCAGAGGACACCGAACTTGGTCGATTCGTCGCACTGAAATTCCTGCCGGAAAATCTAGCTCAAGACCAACAGGCATTGGAACGTTTTCGCCGCGAGGCGCGGGCTGCGTCAGCCCTCAACCACCCGAACATTTGCACGATCTACGAAATTGGCAAGCACGATGGTCGTTCGTTCATCGTGATGGAGTATCTGGACGGGATGATGCTGAAGCACCGGATCGGCGGCCATCCGATGGAGACTGAGACCATCCTGTCGCTGGGGATCGAGATTGCCGACGCCCTGGACGCGGCGCACGCGGCGGGGATCATCCACCGCGACATCAAGCCGGCAAACATCTTTGTCACCAAGCGCGGACACGCGAAGATTCTCGACTTCGGGCTGGCGAAGGTGACGGAGCCGATTCGCGAGTCGGGCGGCGAGCCGCAAGCAGTGGGGCAAACGACGGTGACGCTGAAAGAGCATCTGACCAGTCCGGGCGCAACCGTAGGGACGGTGGCCTACATGTCGCCCGAGCAGGTGCGGGCGAAGGAACTCGACGCACGCACGGACTTGTTCTCGTTCGGAGCTGTTCTCTATGAGATGGCGACGGGCGCATTGTCTTTCCGAGGGGAGAGCACGGGCGTCATTTTCAAAGCCATTTTGGATGGGACGCCAACGCCAGCCGTGCGTCTGAATCCCGGCGTGCCGCCAAAGCTGGAAGACATCATCAGTAAGTGTCTGGAGAAGGATCGTAACCTTCGCTACCAGCACGCCTCAGAGATCTGCACCGACCTGCAACGGCTGAAGCGGGACTCTGAGAGCGGTCGCAGTTCTGCGGCAAGCTCTGGCACGCTGCCTGCACCGCATGGCAAGGTCTGGAAGATCGCGGTTTCCGTCCTGTTGATCGCCTTGTTCGTGGAGGGCGGGTTTTACTATCGCTCCCATCAGCAAAGCAAGCGCCTGACCGATAAAGACACTATCGTCCTCGCCGACTTCGACAACAAAACTGGAGATGCGGTGTTCGATGACACGCTAAAAACCGCGCTTACGGTTTCCTTGAGGCAATCGCCTTTTCTGAATGTACTCTCCGACGACAAGGTGGCAACGACCCTGCGTCTGATGCAGCGTCCGACCAGCACGCGGCTCACCGCTGAACTAGTCCGCGAGCTTTGCCAACGGGCAGGCAGCAAGGTATACGTTGCTGGGTCGATTGCCAGTCTGGGCAGCGAATATGTGCTGGGGTTGAAGGCAGTGAATTGTCAAAGCGGAGAGGCAGTAGTCGAAGAGCAAGTCACGGCGGCTGCCAAAGAGAAAGTGCTGGACGCGCTGGGCGAGGCAGCGTCCAAGCTGCGCAGCGAGTTGGGCGAATCGCTGGCTACCGTACAGAAGTTCGATGTGCCGTTGGCAGAGGCAACCACGTCCTCGCTCGAAGCTCTGAAAGCATACAGCCTTGGTGAAAAAGCCTATCAACACGGTGCTGCCGCCCTGCCATACCATCAACGTGCCATCGAACTCGATCCGAACTTTGCCATGGGGTATCTGGCAGTGGGTAACGATTACTCCAGTTTGTCGGAGCCGGGGCGTGCCACGGAGTACATCACCAAGGCGTTCGAGTTGTGCGAGCATGCCAGCGAGCGGGAAAAGCTAGCCATCACCGCTAGATACTATGCGAACGTAACCGGGGAAGCGGACAAAGCGGCACAGACCTTTCAGGAGGGAATCCAGACCTACCCGCGAGAGCAGGGAGCACATCTTGGTCTTGGCGAAGTCTATTTGGTTCAAGGACAGTACGAGAAGGCCAGCGAGGCTTTCCGAGAAAGCCTACGCCTAGGCCCTGATATTGAGGCTCCATACGCTGATCTCGCCATGAACCTGCTTGCCTTGCAGCGCCTCGACGAAGCGCGGCAGATAGTTCAGCAGGCGGAGGCGAGGAACCTGGATGATGAGTTATTTCACATTGCCCTGTACGCTGTGGCTTTCCTTCGGTCAGATTCTCAAGCGATGGCGGAACAACAGCAATGGTTCCCGGGCAAGCCCGCAGAGAACTTTGGGCTGTCGCTTGCTTCCGACACAGAAGCATTTGCGGGTCGCCTGATGAAAGCGCGGGAAGTGACGAAGCAATCAGTAGATTCGGCAATCCGCGCAGACAGCAAAGAAAGTGGAGCAATCTGGCTGGAGAATGCTGCTCTGCGCGAAGATGCCTATGGCAACGCGACGGGTGCGAAGCAGCAGGCAGCAGAAGGCTTGAAACTGTATCCCGCCAGTCAGGCTGTTCAGGCGGAAGCGGCTCTGGCGTTCGCGATGGCTGGAGATGCGGCACGAGCCGAATCGCTGGCCCAAGACCTGAATAAACGATTCCCGCTGGACACGCAGATGCAGTCGCTCTGGCTGCCTGCGACTCAGGCGCAACTGGCGCTTAGCCGGAAGAATCCGAGTGATGCCATTCGTGATTTGCAGCCAGCTTTGTCTATCGAGTTCGGCACCATTCGCTTCGTCAATAACATTTCCTGCCTCTATCCGACCTACATTCGCGGGCAGGCATATCTCGCGGCTGGAAAGGGCACGGAAGCCGCCGCCGAGTTTCATAAGATTCTTGACCACAGCGGGATCGTCTGGAACTGCTGGACGGGAGCGTTGGCGCGTCTGGGCGTGGCGCGTGCCAATGCGTTGCAGGCGAGAACTTCGCAAGGCGCGGATGCCGACGCAGCCCGCGTCCGCGCTCTCGCCGCCTACAAAGACTTCCTCAACCTTTGGAAAGACGCCGACCCCGACATCCCCATCCTGAAAGAGGCCAAAACGGAGTACGCGAAGCTCCAATAGCGACTCCGCTAAGCACCATTGCACAAAGTGCCATTGCGATTGACCTTCCCTCCTCTTCGAGTTAACATTTCCTCCCAATGGTCTCAGACATGGACGTGCAGTGTACTTCTCGGTCTTAACCGGAGGGCACCATGAATCGAGAACGGGCGCTAAAGATTGTGTTGGTGTTGGTGGGGCTGATCTTCTTGTTTGGTGTCTACCCGCTGATGATGTTTCTGTGGTCGAGCGGCTGGCGATGGCAGCCCAACCAGCCGGAATACGAGCAGATGATCCTTGGCGTCTATGCCACGCTGGGAATTTTCCTACTCCTCGCGGCGCGTAACCCAGCGGCGAATCGCAGCCTGATCGCTTTCACGGCGTGGTCGAGCCTCGTTCACGCCGCTATTATGGCTGTTCAGGCATTTCAGCATGCGAGCGAACGCGGACATCTGCTGGGCGACATACCTGCGCTTGTTATTGTCGGCGTTGCGCTGATCGCGCTCGCGCCAGCAAAGCAATCGGCGTAGCCGGCATCGGCATCCGGTGCATAGGCTTACCCCCAGGAAAGACGCCGATCCCGAGATCCCCATCCTGAAGCAAGCCAAAGCCGAGTACGCGAACTTGCAATAATCTGAACGGCTTCCAGTTGGTCGTCCGGCCATCGTTGAATCTCGTGGAGGTAACGACCGCGATGATCCGGTTCGGTGCCGTTGTAGAATGCGATAATCCGATCATCGGATGCCTGCAAATTCCGTTCCTTTCGTCAATTGCATTTCTGACCGTATCGGAATACAACGTCAGCATGTCGCGGTTGCGGTTTCTTCCGGCCATTCTGGCCGTTTTTGTTTGTATAGCGCGCTGCCAAGTAACTCCTCCAGCATCCAAGAACGACGCCGGCCTGGAAGCTTCCGCTCCTGATGTGTTTGCTGGTGCCTTGCGAGACGATCTCAACCCGGACCAAACCATTCGCGAGGCTCGCCAAACTCTCGATCAGATCGGTGAGCAATTCGATTCCGGCGAATACGACCGGCTCACGCCGTCCGCTTTCTCAGCCATGAGTCTGGTGGCGCTGGCCTGGTCGCGCCTCGGCTGGGCGAAATTCTTGCAAGGGGAAACGCTTGACGCCATTCAGTTTCTGAATTCAGCCTGGCTACTGAGCCAGTCTGGAGTGGTGGCCGATCGCTTGGGCCGAGTGTATGAAAAAGAAGGGCAGAAGGAAAAGGCACGTCATTTCTATGCTCTGGCCACGGCGGCGGGAGGACCCGAAGCGCAGTCCGCGCGTGAGCAGACGACGAGACTATCGACCAGCCCCGATGCTGCAGCTCTGGAAATCGCCCAGGCGTCCGCCGAGTTGCCCGAAATGCGCACCGTGAACATTCCGGTCTCTGCGGGAAATACGGGCCCTGCACAATTTGCCCTGGTCTTTGACATGTCTAGCAAGCCCTCGAGGGCGGAATTCCTGGAGGGCGACGGCACCCTGCGCTCCGCAGCCGAGAAAATTCGCGAAAAAGATTTCCTGGTTCGATTCCCGGAAATTTCTTCGATTAAGCTCGTGCGTCACGCACAGTTGTCGTGTGCAAAAACCGGCTGCTCCGTCGTACTGCAACCCGTCGAGACCCTGGAGGGATCGTCTGCACCGCAGGCGGCGAAATCTATTGGCCCGCCGCCGGCCGAGTCGCCCACGCGTTCGCTGACTCCCGCTGAACCCTTGATCGAAAGAGCCAGAGAGGCGGCGTTCCAGTTTTCACAGAGGCTTCCCAACTTTGTTTGCCAGGAGTTCATGTCGCGGTTTACCCAGCGAGGCCGCGGGGAGAAAATGCCCCTGGACCTGGTTTCGGCTGAAATCATTTACGAGGACGGCCAGGAAAGTTATCGTAAGGTGAAGATCGATGACCGCCCCACGGACAAGCCCCTGCAGGAGATCAGTGGATCCTGGTCCACTGGAGAATTTGCGTCCATACTGGTGGAACTTTTTCACCCCGATACACACGCACAGTTCCGATCCCGTGGTGCGTCTACGATTTCGGATTTCAGTGCTCAGGTTTACGACTTTCAAGTGCAGAGTGAAAATTCACACTGGATGTTGCACGCCGGCTCTCAGAAGCTGGCTGCGGCTTACGGAGGCTCCGTACGGGTGGATCCGAACACCGCGCGCGTCCTGCGAATCGAGATGCAGGCCCGCAACCTACCGTCAGATTTCCCGATGGATACGGTCGAAACCGCGGTGGATTATTCGTACGTGAGGATTGGCGAGACATCGTTTCTGCTTCCGGTCCATGCCGAGACCCTGGGTTGTGAACGGGGTACCGGCTACTGCAGCCACAACATCATTGACTTCCGCAACTATCACGAATTTAAATCCGAGACCAAGATTCTTCCCCATTGATTTGGCTCGGACCTCTCATCAGCAAAGGGAACCGGCGGACCTTGCAGCACCCTAGCGGGAGACTTCCAGTTGTCACTCTTGGAATGCGTTGGCCATCAAATCCTGTTCTGCTTTTGGAATGTTCAGTCGGGTTGCTTCCTCTCGCCAGCCGGCAACCGCGTCTTGCACTTGCTTCAACACGTCGTTTGCTTCGCGTGGGTTCAATCCATAATGCTGGGACGCCTCCATGGCGATCGAAACCTCACAGGCAGTCTCCACCTCGTTGATCGCCAGCGTCAGTTCCTGTCGGTCAACCGACGGATTGATGTCATATGCGGGCGACAACCGGATACCGCTTTCGTCGACAAAGAAACCGTGGTTGCGAAGGTGATCGTCCGTGTTGTGAATAAGGATGTTGTAGACGACACGTCGAAACAGTTGAACGCAGTCAGCGCGTGTGTCGGCCCCGCGCGACTGCAATAGATCAACCAGTTCGAGATAGCTCGCTCCTGCTTCGCCGTCAGTATGCTGAGTCAACGTCATGGCGGAAATGAACGCCAGACGGCCTCCCCTCGCGGTGCGATCGAAACGCTTCACCAGAAACGTGGTATAGGGACTCTCGGCGAAGTGGAGGGGCCTAGCATCGGGGACCACGATCCCCGCCTTTCTCGCCAGCCTGTGAGCGACCAGTTCCCATCCGCCCATATCGCGAGTGTCGTTTCTGCTGGGGAATTTCGCTATGCATAATATCCCAGCTTCGTCCCGCACCGATGCTTTCGGTCGGGCCCCTCCCAGGGAAGATCCGGGCACGAGCAGTTGCGTTAACCATTTTTCGTAAAGCGGGTTGTCTTCTTCGTCGATATGCTTTTCGAACTCCAGGCTGGCCGCCTGCAATTCACGCAGAGAGATCAGAGGAGGGGCTGCTAATTGCGCGTCGCTGTCGATGAAAGCTGAGTTCGGCTCCTCTCGAAAGCGCAATGCGCCCAAACGTGTCTCATCGTGAACACCGAGCAGGAAGTCCCAGTCAGTCAGCGCTCTCGGTTTGCGCTTTTCATGCCGCGAGCGCGCGTTTTCGCGGCGCTGCATGAGCACCCGGCCCCAGCGGTCCGGGGCGGAGTCGAGGAATATGCCAAAGTTCTTGCGCTGCGGCGCGGGATACTGATGACCAGCTGCCAGGGCAAGGTCAGGATCAAAGGAGAAGACTTCCGGTTGCTCCAGCCAAGACTCGTCATATTCAAAAGAGAAGATTTCCCCCGTGCCGCTTCGCTGGCGATGAAGCCGTCCCATCGGAACCGGATCGCCGAACCGTTCCAGATCAATGCACACCTCGACTGTATCGAAACCTGCCATTACGAGGTTTCCTTTGGCTTGTTCGCATCGTCAGTCGATGGAAGCTGGGATGGACGCTTTGGAGCGCGGCGCTTCGGGGACAAGCCGGCGTCTTGTAATTTTCGACCCAGCGGGTCGTCCACAGCCAATTTCGCGAGATCCTCTTCGAGGCGCAGTGCCTGCATGACTCGAGCATAGATTCCGAGTGCCACTGCCGAATCTCCCTTTTCCACTCTCGACAGAGTCTTTCGAGTAATCCCGGCGCGCTGGGCAACTGTTTCCGCCGAGTATCTGCGACGGAGTCGTGCCAGCTTTAGGTTCTGCCCATAGCTCCGCAAGAGGCGGGAAACTCGAGGCAGTAGCGGTGGTTCCGTCCTTGGCATAATGGGTATTATATTACCCAATAGTTGCACTTATTGCAACTGATATAACACATTGAGATTCGCTGCTCCAGCCGCATTTGCACTCGGCGGGGGCTGCTCTCTGCCACGGCGCAAGGCCAGTTGGAGTGGATGCGCACGAGCAACTTCACTGAGGAAAAAATTCGAGACTACGGGCGCAAAGCAAAGATCGGCCGGATCCTGTTCATGCCTGGGCCATTTGGAATGTTTGCTGCAATCAAACGGGCGCAGTTCCGGCTGCTCAATCTGCGGATGGTGATCGGGATGCCGCCGCTGTCGCGGCAGGAGTCAAGAAAAATGCGAAGCGTTTCATAATCGTTCCTCCACTTTAATATCTTCGGTGAACGAAATCAGTATTTGCTTTTAAGCCGATATCGATGCCTCTTCATCGCAAAGGTGGTCTCCTTTCTTAGCCATGAGGCATCAGACCAGAAGTTTCGGATGCGAAACAATTGGACGATCGTATTGGCGAAACCCTCGTATCAGTCGATTTTGCAAGCGTTCGATGATCTCGGGCTAGAGTCCCCCGATTTGCCAATCGAGCGGAGGCTGCTACTGTGACGACTCGCCAATCTCGACTGGTGGCTCGAGGCGGGCTATCCATTAGCTCTGACTCGTCGAGCCAGTCCTCTGTCGAAAGCTTAGCCTGCTCTGGGCCGAACAATTCCGTCACCGCACGGATGAACGCCGATAACTCCCGCTCCGCCATGTTGATCTGGTCTTCACAAGTTGAATTGCGAAACGATTCTTCCTTATCCATGGACCTCCCCGTAATTAGGGCGCGTATCGGGTGAAGACGAAGTCGCGAGCTTTGACCGGCTCGTGGCAGGGAAAGCAGGTTTTGAGCAGCGCCGCGTCGGCAGGTTTGCCGTCTTTGAATTGAGCAAACCCCCAGCCTCCGGTCGTGGCATATTTTTTCGAGTCCTTGACCATAAACTGAACGTTCGTAGCGGATCCGGGCACGAACGATTGGGCGCGGCCAAAGACTTTGTTGTTTTCCTGAGACGGAAGATAGCTCCAGGCGAGGCGTGCGATGATTGTGCCGTCCGGGAACGGCAGCTTCCCCTCACGGTATGCCTTGATCGCTACATCGTTGCCGAGAAGGGCGCGAAGATCGTTGAGATTGCCTTCTTCGTGCGCGACAGAGATCAGCTTCCAGTCGCGATATCCGGGAGGAATTGTGATTCCGAAAACCGGATCAGCCTCTCCATCGGAGCGTCCAGAGGCGTGAGCCATGTAGACGACCACGCCAGTTAGTGCCACAACAGCAACCAACAGGTAAGCAAATCCTTTCATACGATGTGCTCCGTTCCGAGATGCTTATTTGTCACGCGTATCTATTACGGCTGATAGAGATATGATTGTTCGCCAGGGGTGATGTGCGGCACGTCCTCCGGGAAGTTCAATCTCTGCCAATATGTTCCCATCGCGTTCCGTTGAAGCGTATCAGTCCATTCCAGGTGTTTGCCCAGATGATGCCTTCGTGGTCCTGGACGATAGCTGTGTGGAACGATGCCACACCGTCGGTCTTGCCGTGCACTTGAGGTTTTCGTTCCGCAGGGGGCAGATCTTGTTCTCAAAAACACATAGCCGATCCACAAACTGCGATCGGGGAGCGCGAGCAGGGTCTGTACTGGGCTCTCTGAAAGCTTGTCTCCCGATCTCGGTACATACCGTTCAAAGTGAACGCCGTCGAATCGAAACAGCCCTATATCGGAACCTATCCACAGAAATCCATCTGCGGTTTGTGCCAGAGCCTCTGACCTACCGGGATATCCCTCCCTTTCACCCCACGACCGGTGCGCGAGTTGATGGATGTCGCGATCTGGGTTGAGCGCCAATGCGCAAGCGCGCCACGCCAGTACGATAAAAGACAGCGTCCCCGTAAGCACAACAGAATGCCGCACTCATCCCCCAGATGCGCCCAGAGTTTCACATCTTATCGCATTCTCTGCTCGCGGAGTCCTGCCGAGGCCGACGTAACAATGAAACCGATACCTTCGTATACGTGACAAAACGCAAGCGGGTTGCGAGCATCATCGAACTTGAGGCTCTGAGGTCATGATATCGGGCGCCGATCAGTGAAGGAAACTTACTTTCCCAACCGATAGGAAGCTATCATCGATACCATTGTCCAATTGTCTTACTCCCTTCACTCTGGCTTAATTGCAACCGCCCGAGATGCACGTTGATCAGCTTACAAACTTTTCTGTGAAGGGAAATACAAATGTCCGAATTTGCGACGAAATCTGTGGTGCAAGAACAACAAGAACAGAAGATAGAAACACGCACTGCCGTGGCGCGTATCGCTGGCTTTGCCCTCATTGCGACAGCCGTGGCAGTGCTCGCCGTCCTCGGCGTCGTCGCCCTTTACGCGCAGAGCCAAGACAAGGACAAGTACTCGCTGGTATCGCCGGGCGGAATTGCGTTCTCCGACTTTAGGGGATACGAGGACTGGGCTGATGTCTCCTCCGCTCGAACCACCGAAATACTCAAGGTGATCGTCGCGAATCCCACGATGATCAACGCGTATAAAGCCGGCGTCCCCGGTAACGGCAAGCCTTTCCCGGAGGGGTCCATGATCGTCAAGCTCCAGTGGAAGTTGAAGAAGAGCACGGAGGCCCCTTTCGCCGTGGAAGTGCCAGACGTCTTTTCCCAGGCTTTCGTGATGGAAAAGGACAGCAAGAGATTTTCGAAAAGCGGCGGATGGGGATACGCGGTGTTCAACTACGACCCTGCATCCGATAAGTTTACGGCCGATGCCAAAAGCCCTTCAGACTGCGGATACGCGTGCCATACGCCAGTGAGGGCGAAGGACTACATCTTCCATCCATACGAGAAGCGCTGAACCGCGCAGGACGCTTCAATTTCGGAACAGTCTAAGACTCATGAATTTGAAGTCGTTAGAGCAACCCCACAAGGCTCCGCCGTCGGATCGTGCCATCAATAGCGACCGAAGACAAACACGAAGTCGTCGTCCCGGTTGATGCGATCGTATCGACCGATACGTTCGTCCAATTGTTTCGCCTGCAAGCTTTCTGTGTAATGGCAAACGTGCATCACGCTTAAATTACAAGGAGCCGTTTATATGTCAAACGAGAGAACAGCCGTCGCAACGGAACCACAACAAGAAATGGTTACAGCGCATCAGCCGGGGCAAGACGTTTTCAAATCGGTCCTGTCCGAAGATATCAACTGGAAGCCGTTCGCGGCGTTCCCGCCTTCGGTCCGCCTGGCAGTCGTCGTCGGTCAACCATCGGAGGCCGGCCCCTATACGATCAGAGTCAGAGTTCCTCGCGGCGTGAAACTCATGCCACACCGACACCCGGAGGATCGTGTCTACACAGTTATTTCGGGCGTCTTCTACATCGGCCTGGGCGATCAGTTCAACCCCGACAAGCTGGAGGCTTATCCGCCGGGAAGCGTCATCGTTCTGCCGGGCAACACGTCCCATTTCCACTGGGCGAAATCCAGCGAGTACATCACGCAAGTGACGGCGATCGGGCCGCTTGGGCTTGAATACATCAGTGCGAAGGACGATCCAAGAAACCAAAACTCTTAGGAGACATCTGCGCAATTCCCGCGACGAAGGATACCTAAAGGCCGGACCATGGCAAAGACGGTACTACTGGCCTTCGAGTTGCTGTTGGGTTGCCGGCACCGCGACCTCGGCAGGCCATTCACGCTATCAGGGTGGACATATGAGGTGTGTCTCAAATGCGGAAAGAAGTTGGCTTACGATCGCGCTGACATTGGGTGTGTCGTCGCACAACGAAAGAATCTTGGTCGCAGCGAGTCCTCGCAGGAAGGCTACGTGAGTATTTCGTTCGTTCTGCCGCAACAGCAAGAACGAGTGAAGGTAGCGTGGGAATCAAGGTGCGTCCCATGTCTCAGCCGACGAAGTCGTTGGCTTCGGGGTCGCCGTCGGGAACTGGTCCTCTCCGGGGGTATCGATGGTGGTGGACACGATTGAAACCAATATTCGGGAATTGTGGACACCGATTGGATGACTGTGCGGTCCTACGATAAGCCACGGCGGAAGGATTTTGAGCAGGTCAGCTAATTCACCACGGGCTATTAGTACTACTGTGTTATAAACTGAATACTTTTTGCTGAAAGATTTGTTGGTCTAGCATTTGCTCATGATAAGTTGCGGGTCATGAGCGCCAACTCTGTAGCGCCAGGCGCCCAGCAAAAACGCTTCGCGTGGCTTACTTGGATCGCCTGGCGCATGCCGCGGGGCACTTGGATCGGGTCGTCCCTCTGAAGTCCTATTGCACGGGCTTGCTTCTTCCTGGCGAACGCAAGAGTGTGGAACCGATGGCGGCCCGCCTCTGTCCCGACAACGTGCGCCAGACCCATCAGTCGTTACATCATGTCGTAGCCCATGCTCCCTGGAATGACGAAGACATGCTGGAAGCGGTACGGCAATATGCGCTGCCCGCCATGCAGAGGCAGGGACCGATCGTCGCTTGGGTGGTCGATGACACGGGGTTGGTGAAGAAAGGAAGGCATTCGGTAGGGGTCACGCGACAGTACTGTGGACAGGTAGGCAAGCAAGAGAACTGTCGGGTAGGTGTGAGTTTGTCGGTCAGTACGGGGGAAGCGAGTCTGCCCGTCGCCTGGCGTCTGTACTTACCGGAAGTGTGGGTCCAGGACAAGCAGGGGAGAAAGGCCACAGGGGTACCGCCGGAAATCGGTTTCCAGACCAAGCCGGAAATTGCTGTGCAACAAATTGGCACTGCTCTGGAGCGAGAGATCCCCTCAGGTCCGGTACTGGCGGATGCCGCCTATGGCAACGACACCGGATTTCGCGATGGCATCACCGCATTAGGTTTGCTGTACGTAGTGGGTATCCAGTCGTCGGTGAGCGTGTGGAAACCAGGCCGGGCACCGCTGCCCAAGCGGAAGTGGAAAGGAAACGGACGTCCACCCAAGCTTCTACGACGCGCTCCGCGACATGCTCCGATTTCCGTGAAAGAGTTGGCCCTCACCCTGCCGCCCAGGATGTGGAGAGAAGTGAGTTGGCGAGAAGGAACCCGGCATCAACTTGCTTCCCGTTTCGCTGCCCTCCAGGTTCGTCCCGCGCATCGTGATTACTGGCGCAGTAAACCACGTTCGGAAGAGTGGCTCTTAGTGGAGTGGCCGAAGGAAGAATCAGAACCCACCAAGTACTGGTTATCCACCTTGCCCGCCTCCACTAAGCTTCCCGATCTGGTGCGCTTGGCCAAGCATCGCTGGATCATCGAGCGCGACTACGAAGAACTGAAGCAAGAACTCGGATTGGGTCACTATGAAGGGCGAGGCTGGCGCGGCTTTCACCATCACGCGACCCTCTGCATCGCGGCCTATGGGTTCCTGGTAGCCGAACGGAGCCGTTTTTCCCCCTCCGCTCGCGCCGGTGAAATGGACTTACCCGTCTCCAAAATGCCGCCCAAACTCCGCCCTCGGGGCTCGCCCGCCACGCGTGGCGCGGCATAATCCATGGTCGATTGCCACACTCCGTCAAACCATCGCCAGAGTTCTGCTCCGGCAACTCTCGGGCTGTCCTTTTTGTGGAACTCCCTTTTTATAACACAGTAGTATTAGGGGGATATCCGCCAACATGACGAGAGAAATAATAAGGAACATGGAGGCCTTTCCGACGCTGGACTCGTCAGCTATCCAGCGCATTAAGCGGTACGGAACGACTTCCCAGGTTGCAGAGGGGGAGATCCTGATTGAGCAAGGCAAGCCATTGGAGCATTTCATCGTTGTCGTTGAGGGCGAAGCCGCCGTTGAATTGACCAACCGGATCGGCACCGAGTTGATCGCGAATCACGGGCGTGGCGAGTTCTTTGGAGACATTAACATGCTCTCCGGAAGGCCAAGCTTAATCCGCGGCCGCATGGTGAAGGCGGGCAGCATCGTGACAGTGAAGCGCTCAGACCTCAGAGCCCTGATGCAGAACGACACCGAATTGGGCGAAGTCTTCATGCGAGCGTTCATTCTGCGAAGGATCGAACTTCTGGCTAGTTCCGCTGGGGACGTCGTCGTTCTTGGATCGCTGAACTCCGCTGGAACACTGCGCATTCGTGAGTTCTTGACGCGAAATAGCTACCCATACTCATTCATCGATCTTGATAAAGATAAGGACGTCCAGAAGCTGCTGGACCAGTTCCAAGTATCCGATATTCCAGTTGTGATTTACGGGCGACAGCCTGTGCTGAGAAATCCCGCGAACGAAGAGATTGCCAAACTTCTGGGATTCAATGACAGTGTCAGTGAATTAGAACTGCGTGATGTCACTATCGTTGGTGCGGGGCCTTCCGGCCTTTCCGCTGCGGTATACGCGGCGTCAGAGGGTCTAAGTACGCTAGTGCTTGAGACGAACGCTCCGGGAGGCCAGGCGGGTTCCAGTTCTCGCATTGAAAACTATCTTGGTTTTCCAAACGGGATCTCCGGACACGAATTGGCAGCTCGTGCCTACAACCAGGCACAAAAGTTCGGTGCAGAGTTCCTGATCGCACGCTCGGTTGGGCGGCTCGCCGCCGATACTCGGCCCTATCAGCTGATCACTGCGGGTGAGCCCACTATCACGTCGAAGACGATCGTCATTGCAACGGGAGTTCAATACCGCAAACTCCCGCTCCACAATCTTGCCAAATTTGAGGGTGTCGGCATCTACTACGACGCAGCGGCAATCGAGGCGCAGATGTGCGAATCGGAGGATGTAGTTGTAGTGGGTGGTGGCAATTCGGCAGGACAAGCTGCAGTTTTCCTGTCGCGAACCGCTGAACGTGTTCACATGCTCATTCGATCGAGCGGACTCGCAAGTTCGATGTCAAGGTACCTCATCCGGCGAATTGAGGAAACGCCCAACATCACGCTGTATACGCACACGGACGTCGTCGAGCTCAAGGGTAGCGGACATCTCGAGAGCGTAGTTCTCCGCAACAATCAGACGGGCGAGTTAATCGAACGTCCATATCGCCATCTGTTCTTGATGACCGGGGCCAACCCAAACACTGAGTGGCTGAGAGGCTGCCTGGCGCTCGATGATAAGGGCTTTGTCATCACAGGCCCCGATTTGACTGATGAACAGTTGAAGACTGCCGGCTGGTCATTGCCGCGAAAGCCGCGTCTTTTGGAGACGAGTATTCCAGGCGTATTTGCAGCTGGCGATGTCCGCTCCGGCAGTGTTAAGCGAGTTGCGTCCAGTGTCGGCGAGGGCGCCCTCGCCATCACCTTCGTTCATCAAACGCTGAGCGAATAGAACATTTCGGGTGGCCGCCATATCGACTTGAGGATAACTAAGAGTTCTCCCTGGCGGCGCGATCGTTGGCGTCAGCCAAGACGATCCAAGAAACCATAATTCTTAGGAGACATCTGCGCGCGATTTCCGCGATGCAGGTTTCCACTTGCCAGAAATCCAGAGTGTCGCCTGCGGCAAGTGGCGATCTGGCCATCATTCGTAATAAGCTGGCAGCTCCATTCGAAACCTGATCGAAAATGGGCTGAATTCGATCCGGTTCTCGTCTACAGCTTAGGAAGCAGCAGTGGGCGGTTGAGGCCGACTAAGGTTGGAACCCGTCCGCCATCCACTTGGCGAATAGTTCAATGCGAGATAGCTGCCAGGGACCTTCTCCTTTTGGTGGCGGGGGCGGCATTACAGCGCCGCCGATTCCACGAATGCGATCGTAGATGGCCCCAGCGTGCTTTTTGACGTCATCGTAACTCCCCAGGTTGAACGCCTTGCTCATGCCTTGAATATCTCGCTCCGTAAATAGCGGCCGAATGTCCGCTTGAAAGCTGGTCATTTTCGTCATCGCGCCTCTCAGGTATTGGATTCATTCGGCCACAACAAAATGGTCCGCGCAATTGGACGATGGTATTGCCCATACTTTGGTATCGACTACAGTGTCCTCAACACTGAGCTGTCGGATGCTGGATACGAGATGTCGTCGATACCAAGGTCCAATTGTTTTAGTCCGTCGCCCGTGGCTTAATGGTGCTCGTTCGAGATGCATGTTGATCGAGTTTAATTATTTGTGAAGGAGAACACACCGTGAGTAAGCATCTCGAATCGCTGTATCAGAATCTTCTCAACGGCAAGCTGCCACAAAACCTAAGTTGGAGCGAGGCCGTCGAACTGATCGAGCATCTTGGTGAGGTCCAACCGCATGGAGACGATGAATTCGTGTTCCGCGTCGGCGGCGAACGCGTCTTTTTCAAGAAGCCGCACACCCACGATCTTGGCGTCGAGGAAGTTTCGCGGCTGCGTAAATTCTTGAAGGAAGCCGGACCGGATGCGAATAAATCAGGTTCGCCAGTAGAAGAACCCGCCCAGCCCAGCCGGATGATCGTCGTCATCGACCACCACGCCGCCCACGTTTATAAAGATTTCGGTGGAAGTCTTCCGGCAGGCGAACACAAGGTGCGGCCTTACGATCCTTATCATTTCCATCATCATTTAATTCATCGAAAGGAAGCTCACTACCGTGGCGAGCGCATACCCGAAGAGGATTCGTTTTATGAAGAGATCGCGAAAGATATCACTCCGGCGACTGAGATTGTCCTCATCGGTCACGCCACCGGTAAAAGCAACGCCGCCGACTTCTTGAATGGATACTTGAAGACCCATCATCCCGAAATTTCCCGACGGGTGATCGCCACCGAAAACGCGGACCTCTCGGCGGTGACTGAGCCTGAAATTGAGGCTCTAGCGAAGCGGCACATGATCGCAGTCGTCTAAAGCAGCTGTCGCGGCCCACATCTCTCACACTAAGCACGGCTGATGTTCAGGTATCGACCGATAAAGTTCAATTGATCGGCCCCGTGCCTCTGGTTAGATTTTGCTGGTATACGTGGATCTATCGCATGGCGAAAGGGGAGTTTCTGGGTAAGCGTCTGAGCAACACACCTGTTCGACAGAGCGAGGTCTGTGTTGAAGTGTCCGGATGACCGCAAAAACAGAGTTGTCAGCGCCCAAGCGACGTACCCGTGCGGAGGTTCAGCAGTTAGTGGCGGAGTTTGTGAGCAGTGGTATGCGGCAGAGCGAGTTTTGCCAGAGTCGAGGTTTGAGCTTCGGCACACTGGATCGCCATCTAAAGAAACTGCGTTGGAAGAGAAGGAGTAAGCCAATTTCTCCGGTCGGTCGTCTGGTGAAGGTGGAGTTGGCCGCCAGGAAATCGTCGCAGCAGCACGAACCGAGTTGTGGGCTGGCCGTGGTGCTGTCGGGCGGGCGCCGGATCGAGGTGCATCCTGATTTTGATACGGATACTTTCGAGCGCCCGATGGGCATCCTGGAGCGAGCCTAAGCCGTGTTCGGACTGGGTCCAGCGACAAGGATCTATCTGGCCGCGGGAGTCATCGATATGCGCAAGGGTTCGAGGGATTGTACGGTCTCGTCCGCGATCGTTTGTCGTGTGACCCCCTGAGCGGGCACCTTTTCCTTTTCTGCAACGGCCAGCGCAATCGGCTGAAGGTCCAGGTCTGGGACGGAAGCGGACTTTGGGTCTGTGCCAAGAGGTTGGAGACGGGGCGCTTCACCTGGCCGCAATCCGGGGATGCGCAGGGCAAGGTCGTCTTGAGTCGCGAAGAGCTCTCCTTATTACTAGGTGGGATCGATCTGGCCAAAACAAAGCACAAGCGGTGGTACCGGAAGGCCCGCCAGAGGGACATGCTGCCGCCTGATGCTTGAACGATTCGAGCGAGTCTGGTAAATCAATAACCCATTGTGAGTGAACCTTCCATTCCCTCAGCACCAGCCGATCTGGAACTCATCGCACTACTGAAGAGCAAGCTACGGTACGCGGAGCTGCGGATTCGTGTGCTGGAAGAGCGTCTGCGGCTGATGCGGATCGAGAAGTATGGAGCAGGCGGAGAAAAACTTTCGCTGCCGCAAATGCAATTGTTCGGTCACTTTGAGCTCAGAACCCGTCAAATTGAATACACAACGGGCATGACGGCCGGGGGCTAATAATGGCGGTCAAGTCATCCACGTTCAATGTGTTGAGTGTGGCACAATCTCCGTCGAACGCAGTGACTCGTTTAGTCATTCGAAAACTCTTTGACTTGCTCAGCACCGTCCCGATAAAGCAGTTGTTCAAGTTCGACACGACAATCAGCATCCAACTCCGAGACACCCACCAGAATCTTCCCGTTCGTGACTTCGGGATCGTAAAGACGTTTCTTGTAGTTCGGTAGACCCGACGCGATCACAAACGCCGCAATCGTGGTTAGAATCGCTCCCAGCATCGTCAATTCATACATGATGATTCCGGTGGGCCACATGGCCACAATCGGCATACCCCCGGTTGGCAGGGGATAAGTGCGTTGCGTAAAGGCTGAAAGCGCGTACCCAACACCCCCTCCCACAAGAGCGCCCAGAGGGGCGAGCCACGGCATTAGTGTCCGCTGGTCTTCCCACCCGAAGCCCTCTTCCTCTAATGGCTCGGAGGACATGATGACGATCGCTTTCGGGTCGAAATGAAAGTGTGAAGACGCCCCACGCAGGGCCGTCAATGCTCGTCGGGCGGAGTTTGTATCAAGAAAGAGTCCGTAAATAGCTATCATAGATTCATCCACTTTAGCTGTTGGTCGAAGGTAAGGGACCGCCCAGACGCAAGGCTGCGTGGTCTGCAGTGGCGTTCGCTTGTTCTGGTATTGGCGTTGGGTGCTGGCCGCCTTTTAATTCCCAAATCGAAATGATCGGAACGAATTTTGCGAACAGAACGTATAGTAGGATCATTCCCATAAGCGTCCCCACGGTAATCGTGATTTCCACCCAGGTCGGGCTGTAACTTCCCCAGTCATAGGGCAAATACTTGTGCTCCAGGGGTGGCACAACAATCAGAAACCGCTCCAGCCACATTCCGACCACGATGGTGGAAGAGGCGATCACCGTGCCGGCGATCGTTCGTAGTTTCTTGATCGCCAGAATTGGGAACGGAATCAAAAAATTGCAGCTCACCATCATCCAGAAGAGCACAGCAAATCGTCCTCGCTGCATGGACCAGAATGCAGCCATCTCGGACGGCTCGTTGCCGTACCACACGGTGAGGCGTTCCGCGAAGATGAAGTAAAGCCACAGCAGGCTCATGACCAACAGCAGCTTGCCAAGGTTGTCGAAGTGAATCGGTTTTAGGTACTCCTCGAGATGCAGCGCCTTGCGCACCAACGCCATTACAATTATGAGCGCGGCGATTCCGCTGAAGATGGCTCCCGCTACGAAGTATGGCCCAAACACCGTGGAATGCCACATGGGCACGGGTGCCATGGCGAAGTCCCATGACACAATCGTGTGCACAGAAACGGCAACTGGAAGGATCGTGACCGCCATGATGCGCATTGCCACTTCCAGCCGATGCCATTCCCGTGGGGTTCCGCGCCAGCCGAGAGCAAGCACGCTGTAGATGCGCTTGCGCAAGCCGGTCGCCCGATCCCGCACCATGGCCCAATCCGGAATAATCGGTAGAAGTAAGAAAGTTAGGCTGCCTGTGATATAGGTGCTGATGGCAAAAAAGTCCCATACCAGAGGGGAACGGAAATTCGGCCAGATGCCGCGTTCGCTGGGATACGGAATCAGCCAGAAAAACAGCCACGAGCGGCCCAAATGAATGATCGGATATTGAGCGCCGATCGCCAGGGCGAAAACCGTGATCGCTTCGGCGCATCGTGTCACCGGCCGACGCCACCCGGCATTGCACAGCCGAAGAATCGCCGAGATCAACGTTCCCGCGTGACTAATTCCAATCCAGAATACGAAGTTCGTAATGTAGAAGCCCCAGAAAACCGGTCGCGTGATTCCGGCTACGCCCATCCCCTCAAACATCTGGTACACGTACACCAGCATACCGGGAAGCCCGATCGCTACCAAAACGAATACAAGTACGTAGTAACGCCGCGACGTGTGGAACACCGGCCGCAGCAGATCCTTCCGGATCTTCTCGGGCGTGATATTAATCGCGTTCGTCTGCACCGCATTATTCGTCGCCATGCGAAGACTCTCTTTCGAGATAGGTAACTTTCGGTAAGGTTCCAACTTCGGCTAGCAGTTTCGTGGCTCGCATGGAACCTGCCATCCGCGAAACCTGACTGTTCGGGTCGTTCAGATCTCCAAAAACCATCGCCGTTGGTGGACAAGACTGCACGCAGGCTGGTTTGACCTCTCCGTCCTCTAGCTCACGGTTTTCTGCCTTGGCTTTGATCTCCGCCGCGAGGATGCGCTGGTTGCAGAACGTACATTTTTCCATCACCCCTACTTCGCGCACCGAAACGTCCGGGTTCAGTTGCAGCTGCAGCGGCTTATCCCAAGCCGGATTGAACCAGTTGAAATAGCGGGCTGTGTACGGGCAGGCGTTGGCACAATAACGGGTGCCTATGCACCGGTTATAAACCTGCGCGTTAAGACCTTCCTGACTGTGATAGCTGGCATAGGTGGGACACACGGGTTCACAGGGGGCCGCATCGCACTGTTGGCACAGAACTGGCTGGAACCGCGCTCTGATGTTAGGAAATTCGCCTTCCCAATAGCGTTCCACATGAATCCAGTGCATCGTTCGGCCTCGCGCGGCTTCACTGGCGCTAACCGTGGCAATGTTGTTTTCGGCATGGCACGCCGCAACGCAGGCCTCGCAGCCGGTACAGCGATCTAGGTCGATTACCATCCCCCATCTGTGTGCCATCCGCTTTCCTCCTACCCGCCCTCGTCAAGACTCTGTTGTCACCGGGCTATCTTTTCCTGGCTCCACTGGGTGGGGCCGCCCGAAAGCAGAATCAGTTCGCCCTTCCCGACTTTTGTCACACTCACCCGCGTTCCTGCCCATGCCAGCGCTCCTGTCACCGGTTCCACGTGTGGCGCCAACATCGTGATCGGGTTCGCACCACGGCCGCTGGCGTAGCGCCCGTATTCTTCATGTCCTTGTCCCACCGGAATCGCAATCATGTCTGGCCCGATTCCCGGCGACAACAAGGCCGGAGCGCGAATCTTGCCGTGTGGAGATGCCACCTCCACAAGGTCGCCGTGTTCGATCTGCAATGCGGCCGCCGCGCCCGGATTTATTTCCACCCACGTGCCCCACATTCCAGTCGATAAGACCTCGGGAATTTCCTGCATCCAGGGTAGATTTGCATGCCGTCCGTCATAAAACTGCGGCGTAGCGTATGGGAGAAAATGGAAGGGATACTCGCCTACGGATCCCGCAAATTCCGCGTCCTGATATTTCATTGCGCTGAAGGAACTCTCAACCGGCTTCGCTCCCGGCGCGACGGTGACCTCTTCGCCCCACCAACCACCCTGCTCTTGCATCTTGTTCCAGAATTCGTCGCCATCTTTGGCGTTGATCGAGCCAGGATGATGTGCAAGCGGCGCGAGTGTCGCTTGCAGCATTTCTTCGTAGCTCTTCCACGGCACGACTTCGCTCATTCGCCCTCCGAGACGATGGGCCACGTCGAGCAGTACGTCGGGTAACGCGCGCGTGTCGTGAAGCGGGCGCATGACTGGTGGTGCAAGGCTCACGACCGCCTGTGTCGTTCCCGATTCCGGAACATCGTCGATCCACGATTCCAGGAACGAGTGGTCAGGAAGAATCAGATCCGCGAGGCAACTCGTTTCGTCGAGAAAACTGCTGAAGCTTGCGATGAACGGAACTTTTTCAAGTGCTTCTCTCACGTGCCATCCCAGTGGCGTAGAAAAGACAGGATTTGCTTCATGTAGAAGGACAACCTCGACGGACCGCGGCGAGCCCGAAAGGATCTGCTGCGCGAGCGCCCGGACCGAAGTGGCCTCGCCCTCTCCGGAGTCCTCGTGGGCTGCTAACGACGCGACAGGCAGCGGTAGTTTGGGTGCGAACTGAAGTCCTCCTGGTTTCCCAACGCTTCCCAGAAGTGCATTCAGAGCGTTGACCGCGAGAGCCGTAAACAATCCATTGGTCTGGGCTAGAGGCGCCCCGCCCACCAACGCTACGGCGGGTGACCATACGGCCATCTCACGCGCTAATCTCGTGATGGTCTCAGGAGCTACACCCGTTTTCCACGCGATTGCTTCCGGTGAGTATGCTGCCAGGCCGCCGTGCCACCCGTCGATATGCGCTCCCGCGGCGCTGGCTGCTTCGGCGTGCCCAAGCTTCTCCTTCAAAATCACGTGGGCAAGTCCCAACGCGAATAGCCCTTCCGTGCCCGGATGCGCTGCAACCCACTCATCCGCATTCGCTCCCGTTTGAGATACACGGAACTCAACCTGAACAAACTTTCCTCGAACGCCCGAACGGTTCTGGCGCATTTCGCCGTAACCTACGCTTTGCGCCACAGGCGAGTTCCATGTGCCCAGAAAGTCAGAGCCAAACGAGACGACATAACCCGAATGTGCTAGGTCCACCGTCGGCAATTGCTTGTAACCGAAGCTCAGCTGATTCGCTTTACGCAACACCTCGTCTTCAAAAAGTTCGAACCGCACCCACTCAGCTCCATCGAAGGCGGAGAGAAATCGCTTAATCAAAACTCCGCGCTGGCCCCGCAGCGGTCTCGTCAAAAAGGCAAGCAATTTCGATTCGTGCTGGGAGACTAACGGCTGTAGATGGGTGAGCAGTACCTGGGTCGCTTCGTCCCAACTGACCTGCGTGAACTGCCCCGAGCCGCGCTGTCCCATCCGCTGGAGAGGATGCCGGATGCGGTCGGGGTTATAGGTTACCTGCAGTCCGGCCTCGCCCCGTGCGCACAACTTGCCGCGATTTACGGGGTGCTCAGGATTCCCCTTCAGTTTCTTGGCCAATCCCATTTTGACGGTGCCGAATTGCCCGTTCCGGACAACCTCGGCGTCGCCTTCCATTACGCGCACCTGGATACCGCAACCTGCATTGCACTGCGTACAAACCCCGGGCTTCCACACGGCCACTCCGGGAGTGAGATCTTCCTCGGGTATAAAGCGGACTAATTGTGTCCCTTGATCGCCGCCACACCCCTCGAGTGCTAAGGCTGCACCGCTGAGAGCCGAGAATTTCAAGAATGTTCGGCGTTCCATGTTCCAAGGCTCCTCTATTCATCCTGTTGAAGCGGCCTAAACGTTAGCGGTTTCGGCTTGATGGTGCTCGCTTATCCTAGTAATGACAGGTCGTGCAGTCGGTTGACGCGCCCTTCGCCTTATGGCAACCAATGCAGAAATTCATATTTAGATTTTTGGACCGCACGGCTACCGTCTGCTGAGTCATATCCCCGTGGCACTGCCGGCAGTCGATGCCCGCACGAATGTGCGGCGCATGCCAGAATCGAACGTGTTCCGAAGGGTAAAACCAATACACAGGTTTCCAGGGGACGTCCTGTCCTTTGGCCGCGTATGCGGCAAGTTTCTTGATCTCAGGATTGTTCGTGGCAATCTCTTGATGACACGCCATGCAGAAGCTGGCGTCGGGAATTCCCGCGTCCGGCCCCTGCGTTACCCCGGCATGGCAACTCTTGCACTCGTAACCATGCTGAAGGTGAACCCGATGATTAAACGCTATGGGCTGCACCGGAGTGGATTGCCATTGGAAGTATTCTCTGACGGCATCCATGAAAGGTTCGCGACCCGGCCTGAATACGGCAGAGAAATTTGCGGGCATCGAGGCAGCCGCTGTTGCTATAGCGGAAGTGACGGTTGAGCTTGCTTCTACCCGTCTCTCATGGAGACTGACCCAAAAGAGTGCAACTGCTCCGAATGTCACTGCCAGCAAAACCGCGAGGCGTTGGAATCTGGACCGGCGACGCTTGTCGCGCCGAACATCTTCGTCGCTACACGCGGCGTCCCTGGCTCTCGATTTTGCTCCCGTGTCCATTCGCAAGCTGCCGATACTCGCGGTTTAGAGCTACTTCTTCGTTTCTGAAGACTTCTTGCCAAATTGCCTGACATACGCAATCAAATCATCAATTTGATTCTTGTCGAGGCTGGCTCCAAAGGGCGGCATAGCCTTCTTGCCCTTTTCAATTTGCGTGTAGAAATCGGCGTCGGTCTTCTTTTGAACATCGGCGGAGCGGAGATCGGCGGCATTAAAAGCCCTTCCCTGACTGGTGTCACCACTGCCATCTTTGCCGTGACACCTTTCGCATTTCCCGTGGAAGATTTTTTGGCCGTTCGCTGCATTTCCTCTCTGCGCCGTGGCCGGATTCGCCATCGCAAATAGGAATGCCAGTAATAAAACCATGTCGACTTTGTGCCATTCCCTCACCATCGAGACTTGCTTCATTTTTCTCTCCTGCACATTTCCACGTTTGGTTGCTTTCGCCGTACACTATGTGGCGTTGACACTCCGTGCTGTGATGTTAAATACATGTCATTGTGACTGGAGTCACAAGACGACCCTGATCCTGAGCTTTTGATTCATCGAGCCCATCGCGCCAGCCTCGGCAACCGGCTCCGCCACACAGCTAGCGAATCCTTGCCGTATCACAGAAACAATCGAAGGACTTCTCTAGAAGAAGACCAGAGGTCCTGTTGTAGGACACTGGATCAATGACGATAAAACGCGCTTGTGAGAAGTTACGGTCACTCCCGGACGAAGACTGGCCGCCTGAGAATCTGCTGATCAAGTCGTGAAGTCACGCTGGCTGGGATTGATCCGATCAATCTGTCAACCGTGTGTTTGCTCTGACACTTACGTTTTTGTTATGGATAGCATCCGTAGCGCAGCGGAGGCCGGTCCAGGCATGATGCAATGATTCGGCGCATTGGATACGTGGACATCTCAGATCCTGATCGCCCTTTGCGCCATGTCTATGTTCAGTCATACTGTTCTCATGTGTGGACGCTACCGTTTATCGCGGAGGAAGCAGGTCCTGGAGGAGCACTTCGACGCCCCTTCCGATGAGGTGGACTGGAATCCTCGGTTCAATATCGCGCCCACACAACTCGTACCAGTCGTTAGGCAAAATCCAAGAACCTTCACTCGGAAGCTATCTCTAATCAGATGGGGTCTCGTCCCTTCGTGGGCGAAGGATTCGTCGAAAGCCGCGGCAATGATCAATGCTCGATCCGAAACAGCCGCCAGCAAGCCCGCGTTTCGAGACGCATTGAAATTCCGCAGGTGTCTGATCCCGGCAGACGGTTACTACGAGTGGGTGCGACATGAAGTTGCATGTGTGATTGTCCGGCGAGCACCACTCGACCGGACCTGCCATCCCATTGGCAGTACCCTACGAGGTATGGCGTTTCGGAAACGAATCGTCTAGAAGCCCTCGGACAATGTATCCCTCCGTCGTAAAAAACGGATACCGAAACCGCGAGGGGCCGGTATTTCTGCCAGCATCGAGGCGGATCGGGGCTAGGGTGAGTGGCATGGTCAGCAAATGCGAACCTTTGTAAGTATCGTCAAGAAAGAAGGGGTCAAAGATGCTGTTAGGCTCCGTGACTGCGGCTGGAACGGGTGCTCCATTCTCACCCGTCGTGGGCAATCAAAGTCGCCGGTATAAGTGAAGGGACCTAAACCATTCAGTCATGCATGCAAAACATGGTAAGCCCGTATTATTCCCTTCGGGGTAGCTAGGCCGCAAGGTCATGCAACGGTGATGCGGGTAGAGGATAGAGGAGAAAGCGAACGTCCGACTGTAATGGCCGGAATACGGATTGCGACATTATCCGACGCGCAAGCGGGCAGACTTCCTCTTGGTTTCCGATCACGAGAGAACTTGGCAAATCGGCCTAATAGGATCGGCAGATGACGGCGCAAGCTGGTGCAATCCTAAATACGACTTCGACATGGGACGCTTTTGATTGGCGAACCATCGAGGATAATGTTCGCCGACTCCAGGCGCGTATCGTGAAGGCGGTGCAGCAAAAGAAATGGAACAAGGTAAAAGCCTTGCAACATCTTCTTACGCATTCGGCGAGCAGCAAGTTACTCGCCGTTCGCCGGGTAACAGTGAACGACGGTAGAAAAACGCCTGGAGTGGATGGCAAACTCTGGGATTCACCACACAAGAAGCTTCAAGGTGTGATTTCGCTGGCGGCACGGGGCTACCGCCCCATGCCTCTCCGGCGGATTTACATTCCGAAGGCCAATGGGAAACTCCGACCGTTAGGAATCCCAACGATGCGGGATCGAGCCATGCAAGCCTTGTATCTGCTGGCGCTCGACCCGGTCGCCGAGACGACTGCGGATCAGAACTCCTACGGCTTCCGGCAGGGGAGAAGTTGTGCTGATGCGATGGAACAGTGCTTCACTTCGCTCTGTCACAAAAACCCAAGCTGGGTGCTCGAAGGCGACATCAAAGGCTGCTTCGACAACATTAGTCATCAGTGGCTGCTCGACAATGTTCCCCTGAACAAAGCGATCCTCCACAAGTGGCTAAAGTCGGGCTACCTGGAAAAGCAAGTGTTCCACGACACGATCTCTGGCACACCGCAGGGCGGAATCATATCGCCTGCGCTGTCAAACATCACGCTCGACGGCCTCGAACGCCGGCTCCGGGAAGTTTTCCCGGTACACGGAAAAGGTTCCGACCGTGGTCGGGCAGCGCAAGTGCATTTGATTCGCTATGCGGATGACTTCATCATTACCGGCCACTCCGAGGAGTTGCTGAGAATGACGGTCAAGCCGCTGGTCGAATCCTTCCTGACCGAGCGGGGTTTGGTCCTTTCTTCCGAAAAGACTTTAATCACGCACGTAGAAAAGGGTTTCGACTTCCTTGGGCAGAACATTCGGCGCTATCCGAACGGGAAGCTGTTCATCAAACCCGCGCGGACAAGTATCGCATCTGTTCTCGCCAAGGTGAAGGAGATCGTCCGGGAGCACTTGGGTAGAGCTGCTCATCTCCTTATTAATCGGCTCAACCCGATCATACGGGGCTGGACCACCTACCATCGCCATGTCGTCTCCAAACGGGTCTTCGCACGAGTCGATGCTGCGATATTCAGGATGCTATGGTACTGGGCGCAAGCCCGTCATCCCCGAAAGGGGGCTCGCTGGATTAAGCAGAAGTATTTCGATCGTGTGAAAACACGCGATTGGTGGTTCTTTGGTGACACCGTGGACATTCAGGGTTTACCTCTTCGTGTCCGCTTGTTTCATGCAGCTTCTGTGCGAATCGTAAGGCATGTTAAGGTTCGGTCCGGCCTGAACCCTTATGACCCGAGTTGGACTCCGTATCTGTCCAGACGCTACGCCGTCGCTCCGCATCGTGCGCGTTCATGATCTGAGCGTTCCCGGAAACTTGAGCCGTGTGAGCTGGAAACTCTCACGCACGGTTCTTAGAGGGGGGACCAACAGCAACGTTGGCCCCCTACTCGACCACAAGGTCGGCCAGGCGAAGCAACCTTATTGTTTTGAAGTCAATCGAGGCGAGCCCTTCTCATTTGCCGGGTTATGGGAAACGTGGAACGATCCAGACGAGAAAGCCCTAGAAACGTGCTCGATTTTGACAACAACTGCTAATGTGCTCACCGCTTCTGTCCATGACCGAATGCCGGTGATTCTCGATCACAATGCTACGATCTATGGCTCGATCCGGGCACGACGGATACGACGGCGATTTCAGAACTCTTGAAACCATTTGATGCGCGGCTGATGTCGTGCTTTCCTGTCAGTTCGCGGGTCAATCGACCGGCCAATGATGACTCAGAATGCTCGGCACCGGTTGAGATCACTCAACCTCAAGGGAGTCTGTTTTTGTGAAGATCGAACGCAAAGGCGAGAGCGCACCAAATTCACCGAGGGTGTTACCGGCAAGTCCTCCGGGCTTCGCGGCTGGCCAGCGATCGCGCAATTTCTCGGCATGCCCCGTTCCACGGTTCACCGTTGGGCGAAAGAAGGAATGCCCGTTCGTCGCGAGGGCCGAAACGTGGTTGCGAGTCCGGACAAGTTGAATCGATGGCTACAGCTTACATCGGGGGAGGCCGTTGGCGTTCATGTCGTTACGCCAAGCTCGGATCTCTTGAAAGACTTGCGGGCCTCTGTCGCTGCCCACAAGAGTAGTAAGAAGGTTCCGCCGCAACCCAAGAATGAACCGCCACCGCGTCTTCGGACGAAGATGCGCAACGCGAAACTGTCGCGTAAATCCTAATCAGCGACTATGCCGGTCGCCGCTATGGCAATCAGCCGCGTGGCGATCAAAGGCACGTTGCAAGCTCTCAATGTATTCAGCTTTTTGCGGGCGGTGATGAGACGATGCCGCGCGGAACAGCGCCTCGGGACACAACGAACAGCAACCTTCGACCGGAATGTCCTTCAGCCATTTGGTCACTCGCAGTGTAGGTTTCTTCATCTCGCCGATGAGGAAGTAAAAGGCCGGGTAGCAGCCGGATTATCCAGACGACCTGACTCCACCCGACCTCGCTACAAAACTATGCCGCCTTCTTCTGCTCCGCCCGAAACTTCGCCCAGCGCGCTTTTTGTGCCGCGGCGATCTTCCTGCGGGCTGATGCCGACAAGGTGCGTTTCGCAGGAGCGGATCCCGCCGACTCTTTTCGTATCCCCGCCCATCGTGCTTTCTGCGCCTGAGCCATTTTTCGGCGCGAAGCCGCTGATACGATCCGCTTCGGCCGCCTTGACTCATCGGATGGCCCCGTGCCGTTCAGAGACTCTATTCCAAGAATTATCTGGTCTAACTTCTCAATTTCTATCTGCGCCCTCTTGCGTTTCTCACGAAGCTCCTGAAGCGCGTTCTGTAGATTCGACATTGTTACCCCCTCGGATATTTTGACAGCGGCTCAATTGTATAAGAGGAGAGTAACTTGCGGCGGTTGGCGGGGTTCCAGAGGCGTCATCACTCGTTTGAGGAGGTCGATTTGGGCCAGTGAGTGCAATCGGGGTTTCGACAACGGGTAATAGATGCTGTGGCGGTTTTTCGCGCAGCACCTATTTCGAGACAATTCCAATCGTTCGTAGCCACGTCTCCACTAGTTGAGGCCATCTCGTTATCGGAAGGGGCGTGCGCCGCAGCCCGAAGGCATGGCCGCCTTGTGCATACAGATGCATCTCCACGGGAACACCGGCGTTTTTCAACGCAACATAGTAAACGAGCGACTGGTTTACGCCATCTACGTGGTCATTCTGCGCCTGAAGCAGAAATGTAGGCGGGGTGTCGCGAGTCACGTGAACGTACGGATTCAAGCTAAACTTGTCTTCCGTCCAGAGATGCCCAGGATAAATTGCGACCGCAAAATCGGGCCGGCAGCTTTCTCTGTCTCCAGCATCGATAGGTGCGTACAAACGGCGCTCAAAATGCGTGCTTATTTCCGCCACCAGATAGCCGCCGGCAGAAAACCCGAGCACTCCAACTTTGTGGGGGTCGATGTGCCACTCGCTGGCGTGAAGTCGCACGAGCCCCATTGTCCTCTGCGCATCTTCTAGCGCAAGTGTCGACTCGGCGAGATCGTTCGGTCGGCAATCGCAGTGCCAGTCATATGGCAGGCTCGGCACTCGATATTTCAGCAGCACACACGTAATCCCCCCAGACGTTAGCCAGTCGCAAACCTCCGTGCCCTCCAGGTCGATGGCCAATCCCTGGAAGCCGCCACCGGGAAAGACGAGGACTGCCACCCCCGCATTCTTCCCTTTAGGCGCGTAGACCGTCATCGTTGGTTCGGTCACGTTGAACACACCTGTCACATGCCTGCCGGCAACGAGAGAGTCGGAATCGATTTTCATCGTCTCTGGCCCGGGGGCAGGTTGTGCATCCGGCACCGTGCTCGGCCATATAGGAACCTGTATATGTCCCGGCGACGGCTGCCAGGATGCCGTTTGCGCCCCCAAAGTGAGAACACTCACGAAAACGAAGATAGCGAGAAATAGGGGCTTCATCACCTCACATCCTCCACGATTGCGATGTTCACGGCAGCAGTCTAAGGGGCCGGGGCCTGTTTTGCGAGCGAAGGAATCTACGCAGTCAAATAGTCGAAGAGTCTGGGGGAAGTCGCGTTGTCGACGCTGGAGCAGAGACCCCGTGTAGAGGCACTGGCTAAGAACAGGCGATAGCAGGTTTCGACCACGGTGAGCGCTATTGATTCCATGACAATGTCGGCTCCTGTAGCCGAGTAGACTTTGGTGGCTACCAAACCAACCAAGAGCGCTAGGGAGGAAGGAGCCGAACATGAAGACGCATCCGGGAGTAGGTGCGCTGACGGCGTTGGCCTTCGTGATGATCATCGGGCGAGCGGAGCGGTTCCAGTGTGGCAAGCAGATCGCGTGTTATCTTGTGGGGTTTGCCCGTTCGATGTTGCATTAGCAACATAGTTATGTTGTAATGACAACATGGAGGTGATCAGCCATGAACGAGACCCTGGACGTGATCTTCCAAAGGCGAGCGGTTAAGGTCTTTGAACCCGTAGAAATTTCCGAAGGGCTGCGCGAGCAAATTCTCAACGCAGCCCGCCATGCCCCCTCAAGCTTTAACAGCCAGCCGTACAGGTTTTATTGGGTGGGGTCCGCGGCCAAGAAGGCCACGGTGGCGAAACTGTGCCTCGGACAGAAGCCCGCGGAAACCGCCTCCGCGCTGGTCGTGGCCGTTGCCGACGTCGGATCGCTCTCTGCCACGGCGCAAGGCCAGTTGGAGTGGATGCGCACGAGCAACTTCACCGAGGAAAAAATTCGAGACTACGAGCGCAAAGCAAAGATCGGCCGGATCCTGTTCATGCCTGGGCCATTTGGAATGTTTGCTGCGATCAAACGGGCGCTGTTCCGGCTGCTCAATCTGCGGATGGTGATCGGGATGCCGCCGCTGTCGCGGCAGGAGTTGTTCAAATGGGCGACGAAGAGTACATCGTTGGCTTGCCAGAATCTGATGATCGCTGCCGAAGCGCTGGGTATGAACTTGTCCGATGGAAGGCTTTGATGGGCGCAGGCTGTCTCAATATCTGGAGTTGTCCGCCGACCACGAGATCGTGATGGTGATTGCGATCGGGAAGAAATCGCGTGCCCACAACGAGCCACCGCAGTGGCGAAGACCTCTCGATGCGACGGTGACCGTCCTATGAACATCCTCCCAAGAAAAGAGATTCCTGATGACATTCTGAAAGACTCGGTGCTGGCCCATATCGCAGCGGCGTACTTCTCGGTGGGAAAGAGACTGGAGCGAAAAACGCGGTGCTCGGCGACACGCGGCTATATCCTGTCGACATTGCGTGGCGGAACGACGCTGAATCAGAATCAGATCGCCACGCTCCTCGGTTTCGACCGGACCGTCGTGCACCGGGCGATCAAGTCACTGGCGCGGGAAGGACTCGTGTCGGAGCACAGGGCAAAATCGGGAAGAGCAATTCGAGTCCAGTTAACGGCCAAAGGAAGGAAGTACCGAGAACGGCTAATCAAAGCTCGCGTGGCCGCCGATGAGAGTGTCCGGCGGCAAATGAGCTCGGAGGAGCGCGAGACGCTTCTTCGGCTTTTGAAGCTAGTTGCGGAATGCGAGCTCTGAGCTCGCCTTAGGCCCATACGGGGAAGAGCAGCGAGTCAAGCTGGCACAGGTCTGCTCATCTTCGCATCCTCCGTGGCCGCGTTCTACGCCTTCGCGAAACGCTCTTTCTACGGGTGTAGACGCTTCGCGAATTCAACGAACCAATGTCGGCGGACACAGAACGTTTCGCCCGAGCATCCTCGCGCCACAACTGAGCGACTATGATGTCCTAAACGCCGGTGCTGCGGGCACCTTTGTTGTTCGCAAACCTGGATCCCGTGCTAAATTCCGTACTGCATTGCTTCGCAAACCGCCGTTCGAAGCGGAAATTGTGCTGTGCGAAGGCCACGATCTTATGCGGCTGGAGACGGAGAACCCGTTTGAAGCTCAGCCATAAGCCTTCCATCGGACAAGTGTTCATACCCAGCGCTTCGGCAGCGATCAATTGCCGCGATGGAGGCCGGCAAACTCTGAGCGGACAGGCTAGAAGGCAAAGCTCAAGGACATCTGGATCTGCCGCGGGCTGCTGATAGTTTTGTTTGTGATGCCTATGCCGCTTGAACTCGGGCATTGGTACAGTGCCGTATAGGTCGTGTCGCAGGGAGTCGTCGTTGCCGGCTGGCCGACATAGGGAAAGCCGTCGAAGTTGATGTTCTGCGTGATGTTTTCGATCGGAATATCGAAGCTGGCAGTGTTGGTAAGGTTGAAGATGTCTAGCCTGTATTTGAGAGAGTAGCGCTCGGTGAGCTGCATCGCCTTCGTGACCGCGATGTCCGCCCGCCTCTGCCAGGGTTGCCGGAAGATATTTCGCTGCCCGTGGTCGATGAAGTTAGTCTCGTAAGGATCATTCGTCGGAATCGCGCCGTCCAATGCCCCTTCTGCCAGCAAAGGAAGGCCAAAACAATTCGGGTTGAGCGCCGGTTTGCCCGCGTACACTCCCGAATCCCCGGTGAGTGCCTGCTGCGGGGTACAACCGGAGAGAGGCACGACGGGATTCGTGATGCCGTCGTTGACGCCGTAGAAGACGCTGCCCACCGCGCCGGTGTAATCGATCACGCTGTAGGGCTGGCCGCTCTGGATGATGGTCAAACCGGAAATGGCCCATCCATCGACCACCTTCCCCTTCCATGAAGAGAGCGAGAAAAAAATCGGCACTTCGTAGGTGTAGGTGAAATTGATGATGTGTTTGCGGTCATAGTCGGATAGGCCATAGCCGGAGCGGAGATTCTGTGGATTGTTGCCGTTGTAAAACAGGCCCATTGCGCTTTGCTCGTCGGTCGCGTGAGAGAACGTATACGAGAAGCCAAGCTGAAAGCCGTGACTCATTCGCTTTTCAAGGTGAGTCTGCAGCGCGTTGTAAGCCGAAATGCCGGCCGCCGTATAGGATTCTGATTCGGCGGAATAGCCGATGTAGGGAACTCGGAGGTCGACATTTCCTCCTTCAAATGTTTGCAAGTACGGCTGGCCGCTGTCAGGTAGATTGCTGATCGGAAGCGTCGCGGGGGTGAAGCCGCCTGGCTCCGTGACAATCGAATAGCCATACGTGTGATCCTGTTCAAACTGCGTGCCCTTTAAGATTGGATTAGAGGGCGAGGCAATCCGTGCCTGGTTGAAGGGCAGAGGAACGATTTCATGTCGGCCGAGATTGCCGACGTAACCAATCTCGATCGCGAGATCATTACGCGGCTGCCATTGGATGTTGAGCGTTTCGTTGAGAGTGTAGGGAAGCTTGTTGGCGCGGTTGTAATCGGCGAACGAGAATAGCGGGATTCCGGTTTCGATGTCGCTCGCATTTGGCAGAAAGAGATTCTGAGGATTGCCGCTGGGAGCCGGATTGAGCGAAGGCCCCCACGGATTTTCGAAACTGCATGATGTGTCATAGGCATATGGACTGCAAGCCGTCGTACCCACCCACGGTGGAGTCTGGTTCACTCCAAAGGGACCGCCTGCGATCAACCCAGAGGCGAAACCGGGAGAAAGGTAGGTGAAAAGTTCTCCGCGATCGTAGTACATTCCCCAGCCCGCGCGCACGACGACCTTGTCATTAAACATACGCGGGCTCCACGCTACTCCAAAGCGCGGTGCGAGACCCCATTGGCGCCCGGTTAGAGTCGAATCGCTGACCCCTTTCGTCGGGAAAAGAGGATTGTTACCGGCGACAATGAATCCGTTCGAAATGATGGTGTCCGACGCCGGGTCGTAGCTGTAGAGCGCCGGATCAAAATTGAAAAGCCTTCCGTATTTTTCCGTTAAGCCGCCGTGATAATCGAAGCGCAGACCAGCGCTGATGCTAAGATTCGGACGAATCTGAAACTTATCTTGTACGTAGGTTCCGTTTTCGTTCGAGCGATAATAACGATTGGCATTACCTTGCAAAAATTGCGTGGCAACGAATCCATCCGCGGTATACGTGATGGGCGTGCCCTCGAGGAAATTGGCGAAATTGGTAAAGCCGATGATCCCCGAGTTGGTTCTTTGATCGCGCGCATTGAGCTGGGTGTAAGAGTAGCTTCCGCCAAAAGTAATCGTGTGTTTGCCGTGGTTCCAAATAGCATTGACGGAAGGCATCCAGCGATTTTGAAAGATTCCGGTAAACGCGCCCTGCGAAGCTGCCGTCGATCCGATACCCAGCCCGGCGTTGAAAACGAAGTTTGTATTGTTCGGTGACGCGTTCCCTAAATCATCGACAATCGTAATTCCCGGGAAAACGGAAGAACCGAACGCGTTGATGTCCATCGCTTGTGGCGTGAAGGGCTGGGCCACCGTACTGTAGGCCTTTTCGCGAATGAACCCAAAAACCTCCGTCATACTGAAGTTCGCCGCAATGGATTGTGTATTGGTAATGCTGGCGACCTGGCTGCCGGCGTCCAAATGTTGCGCAAATCCCTGAACCGAGGAATATCCAAAAGGCGCCGTGGTGGGGTCATGCTGGTAGTAATACTTTAATGAAAGCGTGTCCTTCGAAGTCACCATGTAATCCAGATCCGACACGGCCTGGTCGGTGATGAAATACGCCCGCTGCGTGATGAAGGCATTTTCCGGAAAGTTAAGCGTCGGCGTGAAAGACGGATTCGCCGACGGGATCAGGAACTGGCCGTTCGGCAACTTGTAGTTCAGCATGTTGAAGGCAACCGGGTCGATGTCGCCTGGCGTTGTGCCCACCACCGGCTGTATATGGAACCTGGCCAGTTGGATAGTATCGGCAACGTTGGCCAACGCCGTGGGGCTGCGATCGTTGGTCAGCCCGAAAGGCACGGCCGTGCGCGAAGTTCCAATCTCCAGATCGGAAACGTGAGTGTGCTGATAGCTCACAAAACCGAAGAGCTTGTCCTTGATGATCGGTCCGCCGAGCGTTCCACCCGCCGTGTAGCGGTGCAACTCGGGACTTTGTCATTGCTGGGGATGTTGGGATCGGCGTTATAGAAAAACGGAGCGGCGTTGAGCCAGTTCGTCCCGCGATGGACGTAAGCGCCGCCGTGAATATCGTTGGTGCCCGATGCAGTGCTCATGTCGATGTGCGCGCCGCTGGTCGAGCCCTGCTGCGCGTCGTACATCGAAGTGTTCACGCGAACTTCCTGAATCGGTCTCCGGAGCCGGCGAAGGCATCGATTCGCCAATCGCGAGATAAACCGAGGCGCTGCTCTGGTCGGAAGGCGCGCTCAGCGCTGAAGAGGTGCTGACCCCGGTGTTGCATTCACGACGCGGGCGGACGCCACCTGACTCGTGGTCTTGCCGTTGAAAAGGTTCTTGGCGTCCACGCCATTCAGCAGAAAGGTGTTGCTGGTATCGCGCTGGCCGTTGGCCCACACCGGCTGGTTGCCCAAGCCGGCATTTGCGCCGGTTCCGCCGGAAAGTTCCTCGTTCACGCCGGGGGAAAGAAGGGCCAGGCCGGTGAAGGAACCGGTGGGCAGGGGGACGGCGTCAATCTCGTTTTATTCGAGCACGTAGCCGTTCGTCGTGTCCACGGCATTGAGCAGCGGCGTCCTGGACCTCGACCACGTTCCGACCTCGCCGACCTGCAGTACCGCATTCACGGTCGCGGTGCGGTTGGCCTGCACCGAATCGACGGAATCTTCTGCGTCTCAAAACCGGTCTGCGTGAACGTGAGCGTATAGTTGCCGATCGGCAGGTTCACGAAATCGTAGATGCCGTTGGCGCTGGTAGTCTGGGAGCGCGTGAGTTTGGTCTGATCGCCCACGATCGTGACGGTCGTATCGGGCAGAACGCCGCCTGTCTTGTCAGAGACCGCGCCGGTGATACCTCCGAGCGTCTGCTGCGCGTGAGCCGGGATGACGAAAGGGAAGGGAATCCATAGTGAGAGCCCGGTGAGGAGAACGACCAATCCAACCCATTTGATCATCGATGACCTCAGGAGACTGTTTTGAAAGACCCGTGCACCGCCGCGAACGGCCATTCCACTTTCTGTTGCATGAAGCATTGACTTGTGTGAAACGATGTTCGCGGCAAGGCTGGTTAGCTCGCGTCTGCACGTCAAAAATGATTGACCGAATTTACGCGAGTTGAGCAGGGAAGGAAAGCGTTCCCGCTAATCAAAATTTCTTTCGTACTTATTCGATATTTCCATGCACGAACAAATCGGATGAAGAGAACGACGGTTTTGGC
>CAVUUK010000008.1:0-7673 GCA_963744625.1 uncultured Acidobacteriaceae bacterium | reverse complement strand
GGTGGGGCGTGGTCGCGCAACCACTCGGCAACGGTGTTGGCCTGGCGATCGGGCAGAAGATCCACTACTCGACGCCGCTCCAGATCGCAAAGAATGGTGCCGTAGCGCTGTCCCTTGCGCCACGCCCAATCGTCGATGCCCAACACGCGAGGCGAAACTGGAACTGGCTTCTGCGCCACCGACATGCGTCGTAGATGGCGCAGCAACGTGTCGCCGCTAACCACCAGACCCAGTCTTTGTGCGGTGCGCGCCCCCGCTTCGCCGCCCAACGCCAGACCCACCCAGCGCAGAGCTTGCTCCATGCGCAGCGTGCGCCGTGCATAGGTTGCCGTCGTCTCCGGCAGCCGCTCCGTGAAAATGCGCTGGGCGCAAGCGTCCGTGTCACAGAAAAAGCGGCGCGTCCGCAGGCGAATCTCTACCGGGATTCCGTTCCACGGCAGGTCGGCCAATCGCCGCTCGTAATAACTATGGATACGATAGGACGGGCGGGTACACCCCGGACAAGGAGCCACCGGACGAAACACGCGCACAACTAAGGTGATGTGGTCGGCTTCTGCAATCAGCCGCTCCACCTGGACTTCCGCGGGGCACGGCGACAGCGACCGGCTCATAGGCGAACCGGAAAATCACCTCAGCTACCCAGCTTACTCGAATCCCGCAATACTTCCGCATAGCCCGGCTAACGCCGCTGGTGCCCCCGCGTACTCTTTCGTCTTCGCCCTTCACCAAATGTGCGGAAGAACCGCTTTTGGGTGACCCCTGAGCCATAAAGGGTATTCGTCCTTTTGGCGAGTTTCTGGTCGGCGTGGGCCACGTCAGCCGCAGCAGCGGAATTTCGGACTCCAATACTTCATTCGTGGATGGAGCGGGTGGCGGATTGGATTACAGACTGTTTGGGCCCGTAGCTGTTCGCGCACAACTCGATTGGATCAACACTCGTTTCTACGGCCAGGGCCAGAACGGGGTGCGTTTTTCGACGGGCATTGCAGTGCATTTCTAGTCGCGGCGCGAGACAGCATGTCTAAGGGCAAGAGTTGGAAGGCGCGGTCTAAGATCAGTTTGATAGGCTCTGAAGCGTAGCGTGAGATTCGCTGGCGGTCGCTGTATGTTCCGCGCACTTTTCGAGGATTGCCGGTACTTCGAATAGCGCCCGATTGCAATATCCGCTGGCCTTGCGGCGGAATTCGTCGAAGGTTGCGCTCTGCATTAAGGTCTGCACGGCCGTCGCAATTTCCTTGAAGCTGGGGACGACGATACCGTATCCATTTTCCGTGACCCACTCGGCGTTGTAGCGTTCTTGCGGCAATGTTTTGTAATTGCATTCGACAATGACGGGCAGATGAAATTGCAGCGCCTCGCTGATCGAGCCCGGACCGGGCTTTCCGACGAAGAAGTCGGAGAGCGCCATGTAGTATTCGACATTCTGGGTAAATCCGATTACGAGGATCGGTTTCTTCGTCGGCAGTTTCTTTAGCTCAGCCGCGAGCTTCTCATTGTGCCCGCAGATCAGAATAAGCTGAACGTCGCTGGTGCCATCATTGAGTTTGCGCGTGATGTCAATCATGACCTGCGAGCCGTGTCCTCCGAACAGAACGATGCCGGTCGCGCAATCTGGCTCCAGCCCGAGTTGCTTTCGCTCGGCGGCACGATCGAGGTCCGCTTTCTCATAGAACCGAGGCTTCAAGATCATCCCCGAGGTCTGAAACACATGCTCGGCGGAATGGCCAATGGATAAAGCCTGCTGGCGCGCGCGATCAGTACCGGCAATGATGTATTCCGATTCCCGCTCGATCCAGAAGTGCGGAGGGTAATCGGCCAAATCTGTGATCAGAGTGACAAATGGCGCTTTTGTGGCTGACGTCGCGCGGGGTGCTCTTTTGTGAGCTGGTTGCAGGCTTTCGGCGATCTCGCGATTGAAATGCGGAATCACCGAGAGCACAACGTCAGCGGGATGTTCTGCCCAATAATGCCGCAGCAGTTTCACGATGGGAGCATGGTAGGCGCGAATTGTCCCTTTCAATACGGCGAGCAGCTGCGGCGTGAATCGGGTCCAGCCTTTGCGGAGAATCAGGTTATAGGTGTCCTGAATGCGGATTCCCGTCGCGCGACGAATCAGATCAAGTGGATCGAGCAGTTCCTGAATATCGAGCAGCGTAACGTCCCATGGATTTTCCTGCGTCGAGAGCGTGGCTTTCAGAGCCTCGGCGGCGCTGCGATGTCCTCCGCCGGCATGATGGAAAACGATGGTCAGCCTACGCAAGAGTCACCTGATTTGCATCTGAGCAATATGTCTGTTGTAGGACTAAGTCGAGGCTTCCGTCACCCGACAACGCTCTCGTATTCGCCGTCTTCGAGCAAGCCTTCGTCGCCGGCGAGCTCACCGGACGTAGCGCGGGCTGAATTTCGCTCGGCGTCGGAATCAAGGTCTTCGGCGCGCTCGACATATTCGTGGATCTGCACTCCATCTTCGCCAACGGTAATGTAAGTCGGATGCGCATCAATCCAAGCTCCGCAATTGAAGTAGTCGACTCCATTTTCATTGTCACGCTTGTGCAGCGCAGCATGAGTGTGTCCGCAGAAAATGCGCGCCGCCTGGTGATGACGCGCATGGGCCAGAGCGCCGTCGGCAACCTTCGGCGACAAGCGGAGCCAGCTGGTGTTGAGGCGGTCGAGAAAGCGCGTCACAGCTTTGTTTTTCGAATCCCACTTCTGCAGTTGCAGATAAAGCAGCGTTCCGATGAGGTAGCTGACGTGCACATTGCTCACAACGAAGCCGTCGAACTGATGGCCGTGCACCGCAATGTGGCGCAACCCCCGATAATCCCATTGATATTCCTGGTACACGCGGACACCGACCAGGTGGGACATGATTTCGGCGAGGCCGTGATCATGATTGCCTTCGACCCACACGACTTCGACCTTGCGCTTTGGATTAGAAAGCTTGCGAATGAAGCCGAGAAATTTCCAGTGCTCTTTTTTCAGGCGTCCGAAGTTGAGGTCGGCAAAAATATCGCCCAGCAGGATGAGACGGCGATATTGAGTTTCCTGCAAGACGCGCAACGCCTCGCGGGCGCGGCTCATGTCCGCGCCGAGGTGCAAATCCGAAAGGATAAGCGTGTCGTAAACCTGCGGCGCCACGCTTCTATTCTCGCCAAGTTGTGTTACGCGGTGATGAATTAGCTATTAGCCGAGAGCCGGAGGTAACCGGTAAGTAACCTATCCAATCCGGCTTGGCAACAGGAGAGGGCTAGGGCCGCGCCGCTCCCAACACGCAATGTTCAGTGTGTCGGCGGAACGTATTCGGCAGGACGTGCGGACCCTTCGCCGAAGAAAAACTGCTCCATCTGCTTAACGATGACTTCCTGATCCTGCTTACGCGCCGGGTTCAGACGATATTCGTTCAGCAACATCTTGCAGTGCTCCATCCACTGGCCCCACGCCTGTTGCGAGACGTTTTCGTAGATCTTCTTTCCAAGATCGCTGTCGAATGGAGGCTCCGGGAGCCCGGGCAATTCTTGCTTCAGCTTTGCGCAGAAAACTTTGTGTTCTGACATAAATTTCTTCTGAAATTATCGCACAGAGTCAGCGCCTTCACGGTTCGCGAGTCGGAACGTTCCGAGACAAACGATGAAATTTTCAAATCAGGCGCCTAGCGAAGCGAAGCACGCACCCGGCCAAAATCGCGGATACAACGAAATTTTCATTGACAAATTACATACTAATGGCAATATCTTGTGTTAGGACAGCTGCTCATACTACAAGTTGGGTGGCTCGGGCATCAAGGTGCCCTGTCGAGAACCTTGGGAGAACAAATCGTTCAACGGAGGAAATACTTCATGGCAACCAAGAAGAAAGCCGCCAAGAAAAAGAAACACTAAGCGGACAGATGCTCGTTTTAGAAATTCCCCAGAGCCTCTCGAGAGAAGCACCTCTTGAGGGGCTTTTCCGTTTAGATGTTGGTTTGGATCTCCGCCGGAAATTAGACGCAGCAAAACGCCATCGTGACGCCTGATCCGTACTTTTGGGGGTTGTACGGCAGCGCGGCTCGTGCTAGAAACGCGTATACAGGAAGTACGGAAGCCTTCTCCATGAGCCTCCGCAAGAAAGTGTCGAGGAAAACGGGTCGCTACGCGGAAATCGTGATTCCGGACAAGCTGTATTTTCGCATCGGCGAGGTTGCCAGCTTGTGTCGGCTGCCGGCTTATGTGCTTCGCTTCTGGGAAACCGAATTCCCGCAGCTCAAACCCGTAAAGAGCAGTACCGGCCAGCGCATGTACCGCAAGCGCGACGTGGAATCCGTGGTGCGGATCAAAAAACTGCTGTATGACGACGGCTTTACCATCGCGGGAGCCCGAGTACAACTGCGCGAAGAGACGAAGTCGGAGCGCAACCAGACCACGCTTCCGTTCCCGATAGCTCCTTCCGTCAACGTTGCGCATTTGCGAAACGAGCTGCAGCAGATCCTGCACATTCTTGCCGCACGTCATTAGGCTGGGTTCGCCGCTTCACAATCGACTCGATACGAAAAAGAAAAACGCGGGCGTGAAGCCCGCGTGGATGCTTTGCGTAGATTACGATCAATCTCTCGTTACGCCGATTCCCGCAGCGGCTCGGCTTCGACCAGCGGAGCTTCGACCAGATGTTCGCTAAGGAACCAAACCTGCAGTTCCCCGGTACGAAGAACATCGCTCACCACCATGTCATTGGTTCCAGCATCGCCTAGCTTGGTGGAAAGCTCGGCCAGTTCGCGACAATGACTGATGATGACCTGGTGTGCGTCCAGCAGACGCGAGAGCTGTACAGGGACCTCTTCGCGGCCCTTGGGCGGGCGCGGAATCCGGGTCAATTCAGCAACGTCGTGCGCCATGGCGATACTGATTCCGCCCAGAAGCTGGATGCGCTCGGCGATTTTGTCGACGAGCTCGTTCTGCTCGCCATAATGCTTATCGAATAGAAGATGGAGTTGATAGAACGTCGCTCCGGATACCTGCCAATGGGACTTTTTGTAGAGATCCCGCAAAGTGATGGTGTCGGCTAACAGCTGATTCAGCTGTTCGGTCATCTCCAAGCGGACTGGTTCTTCCAATTGCAGAGGAATCGTGGCGGTGACGGTGCCAAATGCCTGGAGTTCGCGGGCGTTCTGATGGTAGTGAGGTTGCGGTGAGGCTTTGTGAGAGTTGTGTGAATTGCTTGAGAGCGGTTTCTTAACCATGAGGTCTCCTTAGAAATACGAATTTTGGAGGCAGAACAGATGAGGAGTGAGTTGCCGGTGCGAATCGATCGGCTACAGATCCTGTTTGCCGGTTTCAACTTTTTGGATGCGAAACGCCGGAAATGGATTCCCGCGGATGCAAGGAAATTCGGCCGCTGAGCGAGCCTGAGCCCGACGAGCGTATGCCAGTGGAGCCGCTCAAGTCAAACGTCTGCCGGTGAACTGCCGATAGAGCAGCTTCTGGCCGCTGCTTTTAGTCGGCGGCGCTGCGCCTGACGCTTTGTACCTCAGTCAGGAAATCGATGCGAGGAGATCCTTTGACGCCGGCGCTAGCCATTTTGGCCTTGAGTTCATCGGAGGCCACAAATGCACGCGCCTTCTCCAGACTCTCCCACTCGAGGAAGAGATTGACGTCGTTAACATTTCCCGCGCTGCGGAAGATGCGGCAACTGCACTCGCCGTTCTTGCGCCGCCAGTCGCTGGAGGAGTCGAACGCCGCTTTCCAGGCCGTGTAGTCGGCGACTTCGTGGTGGATGAGAACGTTGATCATGTGTCGGGCACACTCCTTTCGTTGTTAAAACGTTGCTCCAAACGGCGTAAAAATGCAAGGGCGAGGATCACAGAAAATGAGCTTCGGAGAAAGAAGGGAATGGTCGGGACGGCGAGATTTGAACTCGCGACCCCTTGCACCCCAAGCAAGTGCGCTACCAGGCTGCGCTACGTCCCGATGGATCCGCTGCCGAGCGGCAGCGTGGGGTTCGACTTCCAAATTCTACACCAGTCACGAGCGGTCGGGGGATTCTGGTCATTCTCGGCATTCATGCCACGAGAGCTTTCAGCTGAAGAATCCACTTTGTCACAAACGCGGAGTGATAGCAGTCACTTCGCGAAGAGCGCTTCTCGCGGAACCTTAGTCGTGTGAGGTTCCATGTGGTGACAAGCCTCTCGCTTATCTAGAAGGGGGCAGGAACCCCGTCACGACGCAGTCAAGGCTCAACACGACGCGAGCGAATCAGATGACGGTTTTGGTGACTGGCGGAGCAGGATATATCGGCAGTCATGTGGCACACGCACTGCGGCGGTCGGGGTATGAGGCCGTGATTTATGACAATCTGTCAACCGGTTTTCGCAGCCTGAGGGCTTCGAACTAGTTGAGGGCGACAGTGCGCCGTGGAAAGGCGCTGGACTTCAGAGGGTGCAACTCCCGCCCGGGAACTGGTTCGCTCCACCCGGTAACAATCGAAACGGCGGCGGAGGCAACGAAGCTGTCGGAGCTTTCGATGTAGAGGGTCGCTAGGCGACTCGGTGAGCGTACAGGCCGTAACGCGAGTGAACGCTGAGCAGGCCCCGAAACAACAATTGCAGGAGCCGACCTGACTGTTACACAGGGAAGGCCGCTGACGACGGAGATTGACGAGCGAATAAGCTCCGTCGGACCTGCCGGGGTAATGGCGATGGCATGTACGCATAGGAGACCAGACGCAACACGGGAAGCCCCAGCGGTGATCGCGGTCGGGATCAACTGGCAGCTCGTGAGAGACAGGCCGGGCCGTATGGGGTGACGGAGAGGTCCGTAGTACTGAGGAAGCCGGGTAACTCCGGTGGAGGGAAGGGACCTCAGTTAAAGACGAACGCAACAAGCGACAAAGGATCGAGGGATTGGCGATGAGCCTAACAACTCCATTCAGTGTTCAGAAGTTGCAGACGGCGTTGCACGCAAAAGCGAAGGAATCGCCCAAGCTTCGTTTCCACGCGCTGTACGACAAGGTGTATCGGAAAGACGTACTGGCCTATGCCTACGAACGCTGCCAAGCCAACGGCGGGGCTGCGGGAATGGACAACCAGACATTCGAGAACATCGAAGCGTACGGCAGGGAACAATGGTTGGACGAACTGACGCAAGCGCTGAAAAGTCGAACCTATCAACCGCAGCCTGTGCGGCGGGTTTATATACCCAAGCCGGATGGGAAGCAGAGACCGTTAGGCATACCAACAATCCGGGATCGGGTTGTGCAAACCTCGGCCATGCTGGTCCTCGAACCAATCTTCGAGGCCGACCTGCCGACGGAGCAGTATGCCTATCGGGCGGACCGCAGCGCGCTGGACGCAGTACAGCACGTCCACCAGCTGATCAACACGGGACATGGACAGATCGTTGATGCGGATCTCAGCAGCTACTTTGATAATGTTCCCCATGCCGAACTCATGAGGTCGGTGGCTCGCAGGGTTGTCGACGGGGCGATGCTACATCTGATCAAGATGTGGCTGGAAGCACCGGTCGAGGAAACCGACGAGCATGGGAACAAACGTCGGAGCACGCGCAATCGGGACAAAGGTCGAGGTACTCCCCAAGGGTCTCCGATCAGTCCCCTGTTCAGCAATCTGTACATGCGACGGTTCGTGCTGGGGTGGAAGAAACTCGGACACGAGAAGCGTTGGAAAGCGTACATCGTGAACTATG
>CAVUUK010000007.1:0-646721 GCA_963744625.1 uncultured Acidobacteriaceae bacterium | reverse complement strand
GATCTTCTGCCCGATCGCCAGGCCAACACCGTTGCCGAGTGGTTGCGCGACCACGCCCCACCGGAAGTGATCAGTCGTGACCGAGCGGGTGCTTACGCCGAAGCTGCCCGCCAAGGCGCGCCCAATGCGGTGCAGGTCGCCGACCGTTTCCATCTGTTGCGCAATCTGCGCGAAGCCTTGGAGCACGTCTTGGCTCGTCATCAACCAATCATCGTCGAGGCCTTTCGGCGACAGTGTCCTGTTCCAGTTACTCCTCCTCCAGTCGCTCCAGCTACTCCTTCGAATCCAGCCTTGACACGGTCGCAACAACTTAGTCGCGAGCGGAGGCAAAGACGCCTCGAACGTTATCGGGAAGTAATCGAGCTATACCAGCGGGGCACCTCACGCCGGGCCATCGCATCCCAGTTAGGACTGAACCGGAAAACCGTACGCCGTTGGCTGCACGCCGGACAATTTCCTGAGCGCCAAGTCGCGCCCAGGAAGTCATCGGTGGATCGCTGGCTGGTTTACTTGGAACAGCGGTGGGCCGAAGGCTGTCACAATCGCAGTCAACTCTGGCGCGAACTGCAGGTCCAGGGAGCGGATTTTGCCCAGGTCACGCTGCGCCGTTGGTTCCGCGTCCGCTTGGGAGTGCGAGGGCGTCCTCAGCAGAGTTCGTTCTCTCCGCCTCGGAAACGACCCAGTCCTCGGCAAATCAGCGCCCTCCTGCTCGACCTCGTCCACCACCCATCTCCATTCCAACAAACCTTCGCGCAGCGCCTGTGCGCCCTTTCTCCCGACATCGCCACCACCGTGGAATTGGCCAAACAGTTCTGGCGCATGCTGCGGGAACGCGATGCGTCCGCATGGTCGCCATGGCAGAAGGCGGCCCGCCAATCTCCTCTCCACCACTTCGCGGTCCAGTTGCAACGCGATGAGGCCGCAGTGCGGGCCGCGCTCACCCTGCCTTGGAGCACGGGGCCAGTGGAAGGTCATATCCACCGATTGAAGTTAATCAAACGTCAAATGTATGGGCGTGCCAAACTCGACTTGCTACGAATCCGCGTGTTGCACGCGGCGTAATGGAACCTGACGCCATTCGCTAACAGCACAAGAGCGGATGCCCTTCACCAAATGTGCGGAAGAACCCCAAAACCGGCCAATGAAGGTCACCTGAAAACCGGCCAACGAGAGTGAGGCTCGGGGACGTTGATTCCAACGCAAGGAAGTAGCCTTCGTTGGTATGAGCAACGTCTTGAGCGAAGCGAAAAAACAACAAGTCATAGCCCTGGGACGACTCGGATGGCCCTTGCGGCGCATCGAGCAAGAGACCGGGGTGCGTCGGGAGACCGCCGGAGCCTATCTGAAAGCGGCCGGGATCGGAGTGCGCCCGCCAGGTGCGTGGGGACGGCGACCGCCGGCAAAACCGGCCAACGAAAATGAGGTGACCACCGGGTCGGACGGGGCAAAACCGACCCCCACGGTCAACCCCAACCCCGAAAACCTTTCCACGAGGGCAAAAGCAAAAACCGCAAAACCGGCCAACGAGAATGCGGTGACCACCGGGTTTGGCGTGGAGTTGAGCGCCTCAGAACGCAAACCTCGCAATCCCGTTCCGTCCGCCAGTTTGTGCGAACCGTTTCGCGAGGCGATAGAACTGGGTCTGAGCCAGGGTCGCAATTCCATCGGGATTTGGCAGGACCTGGTGTCCGAGAGCGGGTTCGACGGCGGCTATCAGACCGTCAAACGCTTCGTGCGCAAGCTTCGCGGAAACCAACCCCCGCAGCCGCGAGCCGTGATCATTACCGCACCCGGAGAAGAGTGCCAAGTCGATTACGGCACCGGCCCCATGGTCCGCGATCCGCAAACCGGCAAATATCGACGCACACGATTGTTCGTGCTGACGCTCGGATGCAGCCGCAAGGCGGTACGCTTGCTCTCCATCCGCTCCAGCTCTCGCATCTGGGCCGAGCTGCACGAGAAAGCCTTCCGTCGACTCGGCGGCAGTACCCGCATCGTGGTGCTCGATAATCTGAAGGAAGGTGTACTTGTCCCCGACATCTACGATCCCACTCTGAATCCCCTCTATCGCGACGTGCTGACGCACTATGGCTGTGTCGCTCTGCCGTGCCGGATCCAGGATCCCGATCGAAAAGGAAAAGTTGAGCGCGGCGTCGGACACGCCAAGAACACGCCGCTCAAGGGAAAACGCTTCGAGAGCCTGGAAGAAGCGCAAGCCTATCTGGACCGTTGGGAAACCAGCTGCGCCGATACGCGCATCCACGGCACCACCAAACGGCAAGTCGCCACCATGTTTGCCGAAGAGAAACCTTTCTTACTCCCACTGCCGCTAGAACCGTTCCGCTACTACCAGCACGGTCAACGGGTCGTACATCTCGACGGTTGTGTCGAAGTCGAGGCCGCCTACTACGGCCTACCGCCGGGCTGGATCGGACGCTTGGTCCGAGTGCAGTGGGACGAACTCTACGTTCGCATCCTCGATCCCCAAAACGGTCTGCTGCTGCGGGAACATGTACGTCAGAAACGCGGCTGGTATCGCATCCAAGAAGAAGACCACCCGAAACACAGACCGCTGCGTGTCTCTCAGTTACTGTGGCGAGCCGGCCGCGCTGGTACTCACATCGGCACACTCTGCAACCTTATTTATAACCAACTCGGAGAACCGGGTTTGCGAGGTAGGATTGAAGAGGAAAATCCAACCTGCCTTGAACCTCCGTAATCTGACCTGTCACCTCCGACCTAGGACCTCCCCTCCAGTACAATCTCTTCGTGCCCGACGTAAAACCATTCCGTCTCACGGAGTCCGTCAAAGCCGCCGGTTGAGCTTCCAAGCTGAGTCCGGCGGTGCTGGACACGGTGCTTGGGAAATTAGCCCGGCAACACGACCCGAACGTTCTAGTCGGCTTCGATCATGCCGACGACGCCGGCGTGTATCTGCTCACGCCCGACACGGCGCTCGTCCAGACAGTAGATTTTTTTACGCCCATCGTCGACGATCCTTACACCTTCGGCCAGATCGCCGCCACCAACGCTCTTAGCGATGTCTATGCCATGGGCGGAAAGCCGCTGACTGCCATGGCCCTCGTCTGCTTCCCCGAAAAAGCCGATGTCGATATTCTCGAGCGCATTCTGGCGGGCGGTTTATCGAAAATGATCGAAGCCGGATGCACCGTCGTCGGCGGCCACAGCATCCGCGACGAAGAAACAAAGTTCGGATATTCCGTCACCGGGGTCATTCATCCCCAGCGCGTCTTCGCCAACCAAGGTGCGCAACCGGGCGACAAGCTCCTCTTCACCAAATCGCTAGGCACCGGCGTTATCTCGACCGCTATCAAGAAAGGCACGGCCCAACAAAGCTGGATCGAAGTAGCCGTAAAGTCGATGACCACCCTCAATAAAACAGCCGCCGAGGTAATCACCGCCGGCCATGTCGGGGTCGGCGTATCGCCCGTCCCAGTGAAGGGAAGTTCCGCAGCGGCCCAACCACCGACGGACAGCCGCCCCTTTACCGTCCATGCCCTCACCGACGTCACCGGCTTCGGTCTCATCGGCCACGCGCGCGAAATGGCCCTCGCCTCCGACGTCAGCCTCGTCCTCCAATCCACCAAGATTCCCGTGCTCGCCGGCGCGCTCGATTGCATACGCGCTGGCTACATTCCCGGAGGACTCAAAGCCAATCGTGACTTCGCCGAATGCCAAGTCGACTACGATGAATCTGTTCCGGCCGAGATTCGCACTCTTCTCTTCGATCCGCAAACCGCCGGTGGATTGCTAGTCTCCGTTTCCGCCGAAGACTCCGCTGCACTCGCAAGCGCCTTGCATGCCGTCGGTGTTCCCGCCGTCGAAATCGGCGAAGTGCGAAAATCTGACAAGCCGCTCATTCTTGTCCACTGATCGTGTGCGATTTCAACGAGCGGATCTCTGCAACAACTTATTCACCTCGGCGTAAGGCACGGCCCCATCAAGCGTGTTGTAGGTCCCGATACTTTTGATCTCCTCCGCCATTCGCCGTAGCAGTCCCAGCGTCGCCCGCATCGGTCCCGATCCCACGCTCACCCGCGCCACGCCCAGCTTCGCCAGTTCAGGAATCGAAGGCGTTCCCGGGCCGCCGAGAATGTTAAGTGGACACTCCACTGCTTCCGCTAGCCTTCGAATCGTCTCGGCATCCTTCAGCCCCGGCGCAAAAACACAATCCGCCCCCGCTTCCCGAAACGCCGCCAGCCGCCGCAATGCCTCCGAGTAGTCCGCATCCGGATTCCCTCCCGCCAGTAAATACACATCCGTCCGGGCATTCACTACAATCTGTCCCTGCATCTGCATCGCCGCCTCGCGCGCCGCCCTGATCTTTTCAACTGCCAACTGCAAATCGACCAGCGGACACTCCGGCCGGTTGCTCCCATCCTCCAGGTTCATCCCCACGACGCCCGCCTGAATCAATTCGCGCGTCGTCGCAGCCGCATCTTCCGCGCTCGACCCATACCCCGATTCCACGTCAGCGGTTAGCGGTATCTGTACAGCGCGTGCAATACGAGCAATGCGTGCCAGCATCTCCTCGCGCGGAATCCGTTCGCCGTCCGGATACCCCAGCGAAAAAGCGATGCCCGCCGAAGTCGTCGCCAGCGCAGGGAAGCCTGCATCCTCGAATATGCGCGCACTGGCTACATCCCACACGTTCGGCAGGATGAGTACCCTCGGCCCGCGATGAAGCTGCCGGAATTGAATCGCTTTGTTCGTCTGGGATTCCACTATTCTCGGCCTCAGTCTTCCCGAATTCTTTCGGACGCGTCAGTTGCCCTGAGCTTTTTCCCGCATACGCCGCATGAAAGTTGGCACATGCACCACCGCGCGTCCCACCGTGCCGCTGCCTATCTCCTGCGCTCCGTCGTCAGCGCGCACGCGCATCGTATAGAAGCGCCCATCGAACGATTCCAGCTCCGCCTCCGCGTGAATTCGCATCCCAATTCCGCTCGCCGCGCGGTGTTCAACGTGGATTGAGATGCCCACCGTGATTTCTCCCTCATCGCAATACGGCTGCAGCGCATGAAAGCTGGCCGTTTCCATCAGCCGAATCATGTCAGGAGTCGAGTACACCGGCGGCAGCTCCGGATGGTGCGAAGACAGCGTGTGCTTCAATTCGACGGTCTCAGCCGCCTCGCCGCGCACGCCAATGGGGATGGATCGGGCCATTCTTTAAAACGAAATGCAGGAGCCGTAAAAGATGCAACACGCTCAGCAGCTGCCACCGCGCGAAACAGTGCCAGATCTCCTGAGCCAAATCATGATACCGGCAACGACCAATTAATTTCGGCTCGAGGTCAGAGCCATGTTTCGTTCCTGCCGCAGCTCTTCGAAGCCATCCATGGCGTTCCATAGAAGTCTGGCTGCAGTCTCGCCGGCCGCTAAAGCCTTGTTGGAACTCTGCGGAGATACGATGATGAGTTTCTCGAGCTGATCGCGCCACACATTCGCATGACGCTCGTTGGCACCGTGCACACTGAAATATGCGCGCGTTTTTTCGTCGGCGCTATAACGCTCGCGTAAAACGAGGTCTTTGCCCTGCGCAATGCGCGGCACCTGCGATTCGTAGGCATAAAAGGCGGCCAGCGCTTCTTCGGGAGTTCCTTCACCCGCAACCCGGTGAAACCACGAAATGAGCTTACGAACCTCCGCGCTCGGCCGGCGTTTTGGAATCCGGCTCCCGCCCAACCCTTCGACAAAATCAAGCCATAGCTCGGAATGCGACTTCTCCGGTTCGCCAAAAGAGTCTTCGCCGCCCTTCTCGTCCGTCAAGTTCGCAAGAACCGCTCGGCGCAACTCCCCTTCTTCCAGCCGTACCCCCAGCTGCGCCAGGTAGCCGGGAAACGCCTCAACCTGCGCATAGTAACCTTCGGCGTACGTACCCAGATCGTCCCGCGTCAGCTCTCCCGCCGACCAAGCCCTGTAAAACGGATGTTCGAGCAACTCATATTGATGAATGCGTTCTTCAAGCAGAGACACAAATCCCTTTGTTTCCATAATTACTTCCCCAAATTCTAGGTCGGTACCCTTTACTATACGGCTGCCCCCGCCCGATCACAAGGACCTGCCTCACGTCGCACTTTCCGTGAAGCCCGCGGTCGCCAACCACCGATTACGCTATTTGGAATCATCGAGTTAGGCATTCGTCGAGTTAGGGATTCTCAATGCTGCGTGGCCTTCCCCCACCCGCATTTTTCAGTCCGCAACAACAACCTTTGCGACCGCCACCCATCCCTCCTCGTCAAATCCGCATATGGAATTCCGACAACTCGGCAAAAGTGGTTTGAAGGTTCCTGTCCTCTGTTTCGGCACCGCGACTTTTGGCGGCGGAAACGAGTTCTTCCGCGCCTGGGGTGAGACCGACGTAGCCGAAGCTACGCGCCTCATCGATCTCTGTATCGAAGCCGGCGTCAATTTCTTTGACACCGCCGATGTCTACTCGGAAGGTCTTTCCGAGGAAATCCTCGGCCAGGCCATCAAGCACCTGCCGCGGGAGAAACTCCTAATCTCTACCAAAGCGACCTTCCCCTTTGGCGAGGGACCGAACAATGCCGGTTCCTCGCGCCTTCATCTGACACAGCAAATCAATAGCAGCCTCAAGCGTCTACAGACCGATTACATCGACGTCTATCACATGCACGGCTTCGACGCGCTAACCCCGATCGAAGAAACTTTGAACACGCTGGACCAGTTCGTCCACCAAGGCAAAGTACGCTATATTGCCGCCTCAAATTTCTCCGGATGGCATCTGCAAAAGTCGATCGACATCAGCGCTCGCTATGGATGGGCCCGTTATGTCGCTCACCAGGTTTATTACTCGCTCGTCGGCCGCGACTACGAATGGGAACTGATGCCGCAAGCGTACGCCGAAGGCGTGGGCGCTCTCGTCTGGAGCCCGCTCGGCTGGGGCCGTCTGACCGGCAAGATTCGTCGCGGTCAGTCGTTACCGCAAGTAAGCCGCTTGCACAAAGCCGCCGATGGCGGCCCCACCATCGCAGACGAGTATCTCTACAAAGTTGTGGACGCGCTCGATGCAGTAGCCGCTGAAACCGGCAATACGATCCCGCAGATCGCCCTGAACTGGTTGCTTCGCAAACCAACCATCGCCAGCGTGATCATCGGAGCCCGCAATGAACAGCAACTCCGCGACAATCTGGCCGCTGCCAGCTTTACCCTGACCACCGCCCAGGTTGCCAAACTGGACGAGGCCAGCGCGCCGCAAGTCGCCTACCCCTACTGGCATCAGCGCCAATTCCAGTTCCTTAACCCGCAGCCGCCGCCGTATCGGTGAAGTCCGGCGGGTTACAATTAACTGAGTTGCACTCCTGCCGAGGTTGTGGGTCCCGACCGCGCAAATGCAGACTTTTGACGAACATTTCGAAGTAGTAGTCGTCGGCGCCGGTCATGCCGGATGCGAAGCCGCGATGGCATCCGCGCGCATGGGACTGAAGACCGCTCTTTTCACGTTGAATGTCGATCTGATCGCCCAAATGTCCTGCAATCCCGCGATCGGCGGCATCGCCAAGGGTCATCTCGTCCGCGAAGTCGACGCGCTCGGCGGCATCATGGGCGAAATCACCGACGCCGTCGGCATCCAGTTTCGTCTCCTCAACACCTCCCGTGGACCGGCCGTCTGGTCCCCCCGCGCGCAGTGCGACAAGCAAGCCTACCGCCTCAAGATGCGCGAGGTGCTAGAGTCGCAACCCAATCTGACGATCAAGCAAGCGGAAGTGTCGGATGTAATCGTAGAAAAGTTTTCAGCCACTCCCGGCACTACTGAGAACCGGGAACTGGAAATTGACAACTGTATTCGCGGTATTCTTCTTCGCGACGGACGCCGCGTCTCCGCCAACGCCGTCATCATTACCACCGGCACTTTTCTCAACGGCTTGATCCATTGCGGCGAGCAACAATATCCCGCAGGACGCTCGGGCGAACCGGCAGCCGTTCTCCTGGGAGAAGCCCTTAAGAAGCTTGGCCTGCGTGGATGCCGCCTCAAAACCGGCACGCCTCCTCGCCTGGACGGCCGGACCATCGACTGGACTCGCTTCGATCTCCAGCCGGGTGATGAAGATCCCACCCCCTTCAGCTTTCGTACCCGCCGCGTCGCCCATCACGACTCGCAGGTGCCGTGCTACATCGCCTTCACCACTGAAGAGACACATCGCATCATCCGTGAAAACGTGCACCGCTCGCCAATGTACAGCGGACAGATTCAATCGACCGGGCCGCGTTACTGCCCGTCCATCGAAGACAAAATCGTCAAGTTCCCCGACAAGCTGACGCACCAGCTTTTCCTCGAACCCGAAGGCCTGAACACCCACGAAATTTATGTCAATGGCATGAGCACCTCGTTGCCGATCGACGTGCAGCTGGCCATTCTTAAGTCGATTCCCGGACTTGATCGCGCCGAAATGATGCGTCCCGGCTACGCCATCGAGTACGACTCGATCGATCCGACCGAACTTAAGCGCACCCTGGAAACCAAGAAAATCGCAGGTCTCTTCCTCGCCGGCCAGATCAACGGCACCTCGGGATACGAAGAAGCCGCATGCCAGGGAATCATGGCCGGCATCAACGCAGCCTTGCAGGTCAAGAACCAACCGCCTCTGATCCTCGACCGTACTGAAGCCTATACTGCCATCCTCATTGACGACCTGATTTCGAAGGGCACCAACGAGCCCTATCGCATGTTCACTTCGCGCGCTGAGTTCCGCCTGCATCTGAGAATCGACAACGCCGATCGCCGTCTCACTCCGCACGGACGCCGGGTGGGATTGATCTCGGATGAAGCGTGGGCAGCCTTCGAAGCCAAGCAGCAGAGATTAGAAGAAGTGAAGCAGTTGCTCGAAAAAACAAAGCTGATGCATTCGTTCGTCCCGGCTGAGCCAAGCTCAGCCGTCGCGCCTCAGAGCGCCATGTCCGACACCGGATCATGCCTGCCCGATCTATCTGCCGCGATCGGCCAGCCGCTGGCGCAATTGCTGAAGCGTCCGGAGATTACCATCGAACAACTGGCACCTGTTCTCCAGAATCTCTTACCGAAGTTTTTCGAAAGAGATTCCTCGGCGAACTCCGCGTCCTCTGAGGTTAAGTTTTCATCTGAAGTTCGCAACGAGCTCAAGTCCGTTGAGACCGAAATCAAGTACGCCGGATATCTCGACCAGCAGCAGCGCGCCATCGACCGCCTCAAGAAGGCTGAGCAGCGCCGTATTCCCGACTGGTTCGACTACGGCGCCGTCAGCGGCCTGTCGCGCGAAATGCAGGAGAAGCTTGGCAAAATCATCCCCCAAACTTTGGGCCAAGCCTCGCGCATCCCCGGCGTCACCCCCGCGGCCGTCTCGCTGATTAACGTTTACATCGAGATCCAGGCACGTCGTCGCGATCAGGCCGCCGCCCTCTAACCGCCCCACATGATCGTTATCCCGTACCCGTCACATCGGGGGTAATCTCCCTACGAATCGCGATGCGGAAAGTCCCAGCCAAGTGATCAATGCCGCCGTTTCCCACAGCAGCAGCCCAAACGAGATTCCCACTACCTTTTGACGCAAGCCAGAGTCGGCAACCCAAAATCCCACCAGCCCAATGACGCAGCCCAAAAATCCAGTTACGTAATACATAGGCGCTCGAAACAGAGCAGCCAGCGGAATGAAGTGAACTCCTACGATCAATGCAATTCCGCACAGGATGTAGTCCGCGTAGTGGATCGCCTTGAGCACAACCACCGCCACAAAAATTGCCGCTAATTCCACGCCGAAAATCACGTAGAAATGCCACGCGATCTCGTGATTGACCGCGATCTGTTGCTCGCTCAGTGGAATTGCATCCCGCGGTATGCCTGCCGCCCGCGTAAAAAGGACAGTGATAGACGCTCCCAGCGCGATCCCAACGACCAGAAGCGAGATCCATATCCCCGCCGGCGTTCGACGCCCTCGAAGCAGGCCGATGAGCAACCAGACAATGCCGAACCCAAACATGACAGCGGCGCCCATGGTCATCCCAAGCAATGTACTTCGATCCATGTTCTCCGCAGTCTCCGCCTTAGCGAGCGACTACCTTCTCGACAGCCGATCGCAGTTCGTCGTAAGAAATCGCTCCCGGATGATACATCGCCACTTGCCCCGCACGATTCAAAACCACCAGCGTCGGCGTAGTACTCGCTCCATAAGCGTTAAAATTCTGCTTGCTCAATGGCACCGGCATATCCTGCAGGCTGGAATAATATCTGTCGCGAACCGCTTCGATATACGCGCGCTCCGCCCCCGGAGGCGCATCCGTTCCCTGCGCCGTATACCCATAAAGCTGTGTGGGTCCAATCACTACCAATCCTTCCGGACCAAACTCCTGCCGCAACCGTGCAATCACCGGCACCTCGGCCTTGCAGTCCACACACCAGTGCGCCCAGAAGAACAAAAGAACCGGCGAACCTTTCAGTGATGACAGAGTAGGCGGCTTCGGTCCGAGATATTGACTTTCTTGCAACGGCGGCGCGGGCCGTCCCACCAATGCCAGCATATTGAGATTCTTCTGCAGCCGCGCCCGAATCGATGTATTCCCATAGCGCGCCACCGCGGTGCGCAACAAACTCACCGCCTTAGCGTGTTCCCCTTTTTCCACCATCTCCTGCGCCAGAACCTCATAAGCGGCGCCCAGCGCCATCGGCAAATGGGGTTCCGCATCCAGCTTGCGTTTCGTGAGTTGCTCCTCCGCGAGTCTTCTCGTCTCTGTAGCGTAGGCGGCGGCCTGATCCCATTGACCGGTCGCAGCCGCTCCCCGCGCCATCCACGAAAGCGCTTCGAGGTATTCCGGCGTCACGCCGTACTGGACCTTGTAAGCATTCAGGTCCGATTCTGCCGCCGCGAACGAATTCTGTGACAGCCGGAACTGCACGTCCCCCACGATGCCCGTCTGGGCAACCAGCGAAACGCACAGGAGGAGTCCAATCACCGGGAGTTGGGCGAAAATGAAGCACCATATCCCCATTCGATTACTCATAACTTGATGATGAATGAGCATTCGAGAAGTTGCAAATCACGCCAGCCGGTTTCGCAGAGAACAATTAGACGGCTCACGTAACCCAGCAAGCGGATTATCCGCCTTATTTTCATCCTGATACGTAGCGGCGTAAAGTCAAAACCAGAGAAGTCTTGGGAGTCCGTCGGACGCAATATTTCTGAGGACCCGCTCGTATCTCCGAAGTGTCCATCATGCGTATCCACCATGTGTATCCCCGCCGTATGTCCCCTGGTTACCGCCGTAAGTACAATTTCCTCTAGCCATTTAGCCCCGAATATGTACAATTTAGGTGCGTTTGACTTTGCGGTTCGTCAGCAGTACCCCGCTCTACAGCGTGACCTGCCTGCACTATCCTGCGAGTTTCAGCGCATACTTCAACACAAAAGGAACACGGCAACATCATGGAAACAGGAACAGTAAAGTGGTTTAACGATGCCAAGGGCTATGGCTTTATCAGCCGCCAGAATGGTGAAGATGTATTCGTGCACTTCTCCGCCATTCAGGCCAACGGTTTTCGCAGCCTGCAGGAAGGTCAACAAGTTCAGTTCGACGTAGTAAAAGGCCCTAAGGGCTGGCAGGCGGAGAACGTCAAAGGCGTCTAAACCACAACTAAAATTCGGAGAAGAAAGGCGGCCTACACAGTCTGTTACGAAACTGGTGGTCCTAAGTGATGAAAGAAGCGGTGTTCGGGAGATCCGGACATCGCTTTTTCGCTTTCCGGGTTTCGGCTACGAAGGAATGCGGTGGTTAGGACGACAGCGCCGCTTTTAGGCGAGCACCGCCCATCAGGTTCAGCATTCGTTTCAGGTTGTAGACCATCGCGGCCAGACTGATTTCGGTCTGCGCTCCCTTTAGTCCGCGCAGTAGGAAGCGCGGATGCCCAAAGATGCGGTACTTCAGGAAAGCGAACGGATGCTCCACTGTCGACCGCCGTAACCGCATCATTTCCGGCGTTGCTCTTTGCTGCATTCGGCGGAACGCATCTTCGTGCAGATGTCTAGAAACCAGGCGATGCCTACCGTTAGTGCATCGCACCTTCAGGGCACAAGCACCGCAGATCTCAGGCTGGGTGGCATAGTAGACGGCGCGATCCTTGCGCGAGAGCTGTTTGCGGACCAGGGTCTGGTTCGCCGGGCAGCAGAAGGTGTCGGTCTGTTCGTCGTAGTGGAATTCGCTGCGGTCAAACAGCGTGCCGTCTCCCTGGTTATTGACCGCGCGCGTCACCGGCACATGCGGCACGATGCCCTTGGCTTCACACGCTTCAGCCTGTTCGCCGTTCGAGTAACCTGCGTCGGCTACCACGTGCAGCGATTCCGGATGGCCCTGCGCTACTTGAGCCGCCTCGGCCATGGGCAGCAGAAGACTATTATCCCCGGCTGTATCGGTTACTTTGTGCGCTACGATCAGCGCGTGTTCGGCGTCCACCGCCGTTTGCACGTTGTAGGCCGGACCCTGTCCACGCATGAAGCGCACTTCCGGCTCGGGATCATTTTTCAGTTTCTCCAGAGCCGCTTGCACTGCGCTCGCGTCGATCACTACTTCGTCGCGCTCGTCGGCGGCATCCATCTGCTCCAGGTAGCGCCTCACCGCATCGCGTTCTCGCACGCTCTTGGCGCTGCTGACCGCCCGGAACTTTGAACCATCTACCGCCACCGTCTCGCCGCGTACCAGACCCACCGAGCGCGCAAAGCGCACCAACTCCGCTCCCGCTTCTGTTACCGACTGGCTATGGATCCGACGGAACTCGGCGATCGACTTGTAGTCCGGCCGCAAACGGCCCAGCAGCCACATCATTTCTACGTTGCGCTGGCACTCCGCCTCGAGTCGCCGCGACGACCGCACCTGCTGCAAGTAGCCATACAAATATAACTTCAGCAAATCTCGTGGATCGTAGCCAGGGCGCCCGGTCTCGGCTGGCTCCGCACGCTCAAAGCCGAGCTTGGCCACGTCCAGCCGACCTACGAACGCCTCAATCACTCGACAGATGTGATCGGATGGGATCAGTTCTTCCAAGGTCACGGGAAACATCGCCGTCTGATCCCGCGCCTCACCCCGGATATAGGCCATAAAAAATGCCCTCGCTTCCGCGAGGGCATTCTCTCATTGCTTAAAAGAGCCGCCAAGTGTTTCGTAACAGACTGTACAGGCCGCTTTTCTTTTTGGCGGAACACTGATCGGTCGGAGCGACCGGCCGCTGGAGCGACGGGCCCCTCGTGTCAACCCGCCGCTTGCTCGGCCTCCGCAACCGTTCCGTAGAAACGAAAGAAGCCTTCCACGCGGGTAATCTCGAGAGCCTGGTGAATCCGCTGATTCACCCCCACCAGCCCCAGGCTCCGCCCATCCTTCTGTCGCGTGACGTAGGCTCCCACCAGCGCCCCAATCCCCGCCGAATCCGCCAGGGCAACGTTCGTGAAGTCCAAAATAAGAGCGCGCGACGTGTCGGCTCGCACGCCCGACTGAAAGGCGAACACATTGGGAAGGGTCAACGGTCCCGCCAGGCGCAAAATCCGGATTCCGTCCCGCGACCCGGCAAGTTCGTCGATTTGCAACGGCTGATCGGCCATGCAAGAAATGTTAACGGCCAATGACCGGTCCAAATGTTAAAACCAGATTAATTCCCGCTCTAATCCCATGAGCCGCAATCTCAATTACAATTCTCTTCGGAGTTGATCATATGCCGCTGAAAGTCGGCGATCCGGCGCCAGAATTTGAACTTCCCGCCATTGCCGGAGAACATCGCACCCTCGTGCGCTCGCGCGACGATCTCGGACGCCAGAATCTCGTCGTCGCCTTTCATCCCCTCGATTGGACGCCCACTTGATCGGCTCAGGTGCCCGAGTTCGATGCTAGAAAAAAAGAATTCGCGGCACTTAATGCCCACGTTGTGGACATCAGCGTAGACTCCATCCCCAGCCACATCGCCTGGCGGCAACGCGAGATCGGCTCCGTCGAAGTGCCTCTCTGCTCCGATTTCTATCCCCACGCCGAGGTCACGCGCAAGTTCGGCATCCTGCGTGACGGTCCACCGGTTCCGGGCATCAGCGAGCGCGCCGTGTTCGTCGTCGATAAAATCGGCAAGATCTCGTTCGCCGAGGTATATCCCATCGACCAGTTGCCGAACTTCGAAAAACTGCTGGCCACCTTGCGGAAGTCAAGTTGAAACGTCCAATCGGGCCAAAGACGCAGCTCTACACTTTGACGTTCGCCCTGAAGAACGCAACTACAAATAGCGCGCCGAACACGAAATCGACAGCCCCAAAAACGAGATCAGAGCGATGCAGGCGTTGTTGCAGATAAAGAATGGTAAGCGCCGTCGCGTAACTGAATTTTTCAAGCACGCTGGGAATCATCAGCGGTCGAAAGCGCACCGGATTGGTAGCGATGATCAGGAAGGCAATCTGCCAGGTGAGCCCCACTCCTACAAAGCCATAATAAAACGCAGGATGCGTGATCACTGGCGGGTCCACCCGCCCAATCAGGTTGAACATGAAATATAAAGGAGTGAGTACCAGTATTCCCCAGACGCCGGCAGCCCAGAAAACGCTCTTGGCAAATTTCATTTCGACCTATTTGCTACTCTCCGCCCACCGTGAGCCCGTCGATGCGGATCGTGGGCGAAGCGACACTGCCGCGGAATTCCAGGTCGCTCCCAATCTCAGAGATGTTTGAGAACATGTCTTTCAGATTTCCTGCCACCGTGATCTCCTCCACCGGATACGCCAGTTCGCCGTTGACAATCCACATGCCCGACGCTCCGCGTGAGTAATCGCCCGTGACTAGATTCGCGCCATGCCCGAGAAACTCGGTCACATAGAGTCCGTCTTTCACGTCGCCGATGACCTCTTTCGCAGTCTTCCCACCCGGCTGCAGAAAATAATTCCCCGGCCCAATGCCAGGAGTCCCAGCCAATCCGCGCGACGCATTGGCCGTCGTTTCCAGGCCCAGTTTCTTCGCCGTGTATGTGTTCAGCAGATAGGACTTTAAGATTCCATTCTCAATGACCACCGTCCGCCGCGTGGGAATGCCCTCGCCATCGAACGGTGTCGTTCCAAATCCGCCGGGCATGGTCCCGTCATCGATAACCGTGACATTCCCTCCCGCAATCTTCTGCCCGAGCTTGCCGGCAAGAAACGAAGCTCCGCGATAAACCGAATCCCCGTTCACACCCTCGAAAATATGTTCGAGCATTGACGTTGCGACCATCGGGTCGAGCACGACCGGCACATGCGCGGTTTTCACCTTCCTCGCGCCCAGCCGTCGCAGCGTCCGGCGCGCTGCCTCCTTGCCAACCTGCTCCGCCGAATCAAGCTTCGCCAGGCTGCGCGCCACCGAATACCAATAATCGCGCTGCATATTGCCCTGTTCGTCCTGTGCAATCGGCACAACCGCGACCGAGCAATACGACCTCCTATACTCGCCGACGAACCCATGAGAGTTGGCCAATACTTTTCTGCCCGTGGCGGCGTCGAACGATCCGCCATCTGAGTTTTTCAGCCTCGGATCGGAATCAAGCGCAGCCTTCTCTGCGCGCCGAGCGTAGTCGATCCGCTCAGTGCCTGGCAGCGAATAGACGTCCTCGTGATAAAGATCGAGATCGCCAGAAAGCGACCCCAGTTTGTCCGCCTCTGGAATTCCAGCGTACGGATCCTCCGAAGTAATCTTTGCCAGTTCCAGCGCCGATTTCAGCATGCGCTCGATTCCAGCCGCGGAAAAATCGCTCGAATAGGTGCTCGCTGCCCGTTGTCCAAAAAACACGCGCACCCCGATCGCGCGCGAGCCCGATTCCTTCAACGTTTCAACTTGCCCCAGCCGCACCGAAGTCGAAAATTCGTCGCCTTCGCGCACCACGCACTCCGCCGCCGTAGCGCCGCCTTTCATCGCGCGGCTCACGATGTCCGTTGGAAGGTTCTGCAGACCAGTTTCAAGCTTGGAAGTAGTTTCCAGAGTCGTTGTCATTTTAGAAATTATTGCAGAGCTGTAAGAGCATTGCAGGAATTAAGAGGCCAGATTGTAGAACTAAAACCACTCAGAGCTCAAAACCTAGTTTCGCCCGGTCTTAACCTCTTCAATGTGACCTCCGACCTCTTCAACCCCCTTATTGCATGAACCCGCCCGTCTCCCGCTTCGCAGTCCCGCCGACGGTCAACCGATCAATCTTGATCGTTGGAATTCCCACGCCCACCGGCACCGCCTGTCCATCCTTGCCGCAAGTTCCGACGCCTTCATCCAGTTTCAGATCGTTGCCTACCATCGAAACCCGCGTCAGCACATCCGGCCCATTCCCGATCAGCGTGGCCCCCTTGATCGGAGCGGTAACCTGCCCATCTTCGATCAGGTACGCCTCCGACGCCGAGAAAACAAACTTGCCGTTCGTAATATCAACCTGCCCGCCCCCGAAGTTCACCGCATAAACGCCGTTCTTCACCGAACGAATAATATCTCCGGGATCATCCTGCCCCGCCAGCATGTAAGTGTTCGTCATGCGCGGCATCGGAATGTGCTCGTAACTCTCTCGCCGTCCGTTGCCCGTATCCGCCAGGCCCATCAGCCGCGAAGAGAGCTTGTCGCTAAGGTATCCCTTCAGAATGCCGTTCTCGATCAGCACTGTCTCCTGCGTCGGTTGCCCTTCATCATCCACGTTCAAACTTCCACGCCGCCATGGCATCGTTCCATTATCGACGACCGTACATTTTTCGCTCGCCACACGTTTCCCAATCAGCCCCGCGAACGCCGATGTCTTCTTGCGATTAAAATCAGCCTCTAATCCGTGTCCCACCGCTTCATGCAGCAAAACCCCAGGCCATCCCGGACCAAGGACGACTTCCATGTCCCCCGCTGGAGCCTCCCGCGCGTCCAGTTGCAGAATCGCCTGCCGCGCTGCCTCTTTCGCGAAAAACTCCGGAGTCTTATCGCCAAAAAAGAAGTCCAACGCAACCCGACCGCCACCGCCCGAACTGCCGCGTCCCGAACTCCCATCCGTCTTAGCAATACACGAAACATTCATCCGCGCCAGCGGTTGCGAATCCTCCGCGAACGTCCCGTCCGAACCCACCACCAGAATGTTCCGCAGTTCGTCTGCGTAATTCGTCCGCACTTCCTTGATTCGCGGATCATATCCCCGCGCTGTCTTATCCGCGCGCATCAGCAATTCAACCTTGGCGGTAATATCCGCATCCACCGAAGGCAATGTCACCGGATACAAACTTCGCGCCGGTTTCTGCTGAAATCCCGCCACCGTCGATTTCGCTGGAGCGCTCGCAATCAACGCCGCCGTCCGCGCCGCATGAAGAATTCTTTGCGGAGAAAGATCGTCTGTGTAGGCATACCCCGTGCGCTCGCCCGATACCACCCGCACCCCGCACCCTGCCGAAATCCCCTGCGAAGCTGACTTCACCAGCGACTCATCCACCATCAGCGAAGTCGAAGTCAGATATTCGAAATAAAGGTCGGCATAATCGCCGCCTGCCGAAAGTGCCGCAGCGAGATACGTCTCTAAATCGTGGTTTGTGAGCCCGTAGTGCTCAAAGAAAAAACGTTCCTGACTAGCAGTCACCATAGTTTGATGCCCCTGACTTTCGAAAAGACTCGCAGCAGTTACCCGCATTATCCCACGAGCAGAACAACGTCGTGCGCGAGCAATCAAGAAGGAGCAATTACGAAAGAGGCTCCAGCACACTGTTCAAAAACCGAACAATCTCGCCGTATACCCATCACTGACACCACGCCACGCCTGCCAAATAATTGTCTGCACGTGACCCCAGATTCCCTTCGCCGGCTTCTCTCCGACTTCCTCGACGATGCCCGTGCCGCAGTCGTAGTCGAGGACGGCGCCGTCGCCTTCGATCTCGCCGAAGCGAAATACTCCGTATCTGGCGAATATCACAAATGTTTGTTGCACCTATGGTCGAGTGAGCGCAATTTCGTCCGCCGCGTGCTCGATGCGGAATTGAAAAGCGGTGCTCTCCGGCTCCAGGTCCAGCGCATCGGCCAGACTCGCCCTACCCGGCTCGACTTCTGCCGCGATCGCGATCAGCGCTCGCCTGCCGCTCGCCGCGCTGCCCGCGTTGCCTACGAGCCACGACTGCGTCGCGCCCTTGAAAGAAATTTTCCCGGTTGGACCGTCGTCCGGCTCTCCACCAGCGTCGACCTCGAACGCTCCTTCGGTCCCGCCTACTTGCGCGGCCTGCTTAGACAGGGTCAGCGCGCTCTCGCTGTCGTGGGAGTGAACGACCAGGAAACCCAATCGACCGTCGACGGCGCGCTCACCACCGGAATTCTTTGGCTCGAAGCGTGCCGCCTAACCCAACCCGACCAGCGCGTCGTCGAAGGACTAGCCTTGGTTGTGCCAAAAGGTATGTCGACGCTTACCCTGCAGCGCGTGGCCCATCTGCATCCCACCGCGGCAAAGTGGCATTTGTATGAATTCGATCAGTGAGAGGACGACTTCGCTCCCCTCGATACCAGTGATCGCGGCAACCTCGCCACGCGCCTCGTGCACTGCATCGACGCTTCCCATGCGCTCGATCGCTTTGCGCAATCCATTGCGCGCATCGACCGCATCCTGCCGCACTCGGAGGTCGTCGTCCTCTCACCCGCGTCGATTTCCTTCCGCTGCCACGGCTTGGAATTCGCCCAGGCCCGCATCGCCCACGATCCTCGAACCTTCCACAGCGGCGAAGAAATCGCCTTTGGCATAGGCCTCGAAGAGCACATTCTCGACTCCGCGAACGAATCGCAATTCGCCGATCTGGTACGTCTGGCAGCTGCGGTTCGTCACAAGGATGGCCCCAAAAACCATGCCCTCTGGCGAATGCATCCTGAACGCTGGCTCGAGTCGCTGGTCACCGCTGACGTCGCTGCGCTAGATAGCCGGCTGCGCCCCGATTCCGTCTATGCGCAGGTGCCCGCATTTGCTGCTGCCGATCGCGCTATGATTGACGTTCTGGCCATGACTCGTGACGCGCGGCTGGCCGTCGTCGAACTCAAGGCCGACGAGGATATTCACCTTCCCCTCCAAGGCGTCGACTACTGGTCGCGTGTTGCCTGGCACCAGAGCCGCGAAGAGTTTACCCAATTCGGTTATTTCCCCGGCCACCAGATTTCGCAGCAAAAACCTCTCCTCATGTTGGTCGCGCCCGCTCTGCACGTGCACCCCACCACCGACACGATTCTCCGCTACCTTTCGCCAGAGATCGACTGGGAGGTCCTCGGCATTGACGAACATTGGCGCGAGCAGATCAGAGTTGTATTCCGGAAGAGACCGCCCCGTGCGCCCGTCCGCGCCGCCTAGAGCTGGCGACGTCAAATCCCAATACTCTTCCGCAGCATCACCAGTTGCCCTAGGTGATATGCATTGTGATCGGCTACCAGCAGTGCCTCGCGCAAAATCGTTTGCCCGTCTCCCCACGGAATCCGCGCATAGAGGTCAATCTTCCGGTCGCCAACCAGTTTCCCGATCGCGGCTAGGCCTCGTTTGAACGCCGTCATACTCGCCTTCCACGCCTTTTCATCCGCCGGAGCTTCCGCCGTCGGCCAATACCCCTCCGGCCATGGCGGCGATAGGTGTTTCGCGTCGCGGCTGAACTCCAGAATGTCCTGCTGCGCAATTCGCATGTGTTCGAGCAGCATCCATGCCGTATGCGGAAAGTTCGCAACCTTCACCCCGGCCAGCTGAAAAGGCCAGTCGCCCATCGCCGCATCAAAATCCGCGTGCGCACCGCCGCCCTTCAGCAGATACAACAGATGTTCGCGGAGCGCCTGATCCGAAGACGCCGGTCGTGCCGCCACTTTTTTCTTCGCCACCAGCTTGGTAGCTCCTTTTCTGCCCTTCTTCGCCATAGTCATTTCATTGTATGCAACTGAGATCCCCTAAGACGCAGTCTCAACTAAACTTCCAATAGGGTCTCCAATCTCGGCCTCCAATGACAGGTTAGCCCGTCAGCCCGCCGCCCTCGGATCCACTTCGCTCTCCGGCGCTTCGCCCTTATATACCCGGCCAATTCCCCTTACCAGTCGCCGCATCGGCAGCTCTTCCCGCGCATCGGCAAAGAAAATCTCGCCTGCTCTCGACCCGCGATAGCACCAGCGCTTCATCATCGCCAGGTGTTCCATGCGCTCCATCGCGCTGCCCGAGTTGGATGCCGGAAACGCCGCTAGCGCAGCCTCGATTCGGGCCTCCATCGATTGTGATTTCGTGTGCTCCGCGCCTGAAATCGGGAACTCCAGCGGCCCCGCCAGCATGCCACAATCGAGCCGGAACAGAGCAACCCTCCCCGCCGACCGCGACTTCTGCACGATGACCGCATGCGACCGGTCAATCCGCTGCACAAACTCCGGCAACTGCTGCAGCACCGGCGCAAGCTTCTCCATCCGCGCATGAATCGCCGCCGCCGTTTCAAACTCCATCTTCGCCGAAGCCTCATCACGCTCGATCGTCAGGTGCCGCTTGAGCGATTCCCCGCGCGAGTCCAGAAAGTTTTCCACCCGCACCACCTCAGCTCGATATTCGTCATCCGTGCAGCCGCGAAAGCACGGCGCTAGGCACATCTTCATCTCCGAATAAACGCAACCCGGGAACTTCGGATCGGGATGCAAATCCTCCACGCACCGCCGCATCTTGAAGAAGTCGAGCGCGTCGTTCATGAATTTTTCCGCCGCCACTCGCGAAGCGAACGGCCCGTAATAGACATTTTTCCCCGAAAGCCGTCCTAGCCGCGTCGTAACCGAAGCGCGTGGGAATTCATTTTCCAGATGCAGCTTCACCAGCGGAGCAAACCTCAACCGCAACCGATTGGCATAGGTTTTGGGAAATGCCTCGCGCAGGGCCTGATAAAGCAGGAACCCCGATTCGAAATCTGAGCCAGTCAGAGAGTATTCGATCCACCGCACGCGATCGCGCAGATTAAGTCGCTTCGTCCGTTCCTCCGGAGCCGAAAGCAGCCGCTGCAACCGCCGCCGAAAATTGGCCGTCTTGCTGATGTAAGGTTCGGAGTGCGCATCTTCGCCACGCAGAAGAAACACCGCCGGAGCAGCGGCGATCGAAGCGAAAATCTCGGCGTCTGCTTCCGCCCGGAACTCAAGACGTTCAGTCAGCACAATTGGATTTTAAGTCAGAAGTCGGAAGTCAAATTGCAGAAGTAGATTCATTTCCGGTCAGGCAAGAAACTTTTACCACGAAGGACGCAGAGGTTGCACCGAGAAAAGCATGACGGACTTTACTTTTGCATTTTTACTCCTTACTTCAGATCTCACCCGAAGCTCGCGCTCTTGAACTTCTGCCGGAAGTCGGGTCCGTCCATCCTTACGATGCGGCACATCTCGTGCAATCGCGAACGCATGCGTTCGCCGATGCGATCGCCCAAAGTCTCCTCCCGAGCAGCCGCCCGCGCTGGCGACAGCGACGATGATGATCTCCCCGCCCCGGCAGCCGCTTCATCCGCGAAATTCGTGGTGATGATCGTGGTCCGATTGTCGTTATATCGAGTGTTGAGGATCAAACTGACCGTATCCCACACCCACTCGCTCGGCTTCACCGCGCCAAGCTCGTCGAGCAGCAGCACGTCCGCCTCAAACACCGGACGCAGCACCTGCAACTCCGTCGCCTTGACGGACTCGTTGTAAGAATTCTGTATCTGCTTCAGCAATTCACGGTAATCGCAAAAAAGACACGCGCTATTCCGCGCCGCAATCAGTTCCTTAAGAATCCCGACCGCGAGATGAGTCTTGCCGGTGCCGATTCCACCCACCAGCAGCAAGCCCTTGCCATCCCGCGGATCGAACTCCTGCACGAACCGCCCCGCGCTGATTTGCGCCAACGCCACCGACCGATCCGCTCCGGGGAAGTCTGTCGTAAAATTCGACAGCTCGCAATGCTCATACCTCTTCGGAATCCGCGCCGCCGCGACCATCGCGCTCCCGCGCGCCCGCAACTGGCAGTCGCAGCGCGTCACGCTGCCATCCGCCGATCCCGCAACCGTTTTCCATCCTGACCCCGCGCATACCGGACAAACTTCCATTGCCGTTTTCATAATTCCGAACTTGATTCGACTTCAACCTCGCGTGCTTCAACTCTGCACCCGCGCCCGCGCATCCCGCAACTCGAAACCATTTCTTTTCTGTGCACATCTTGTGGACACCAGCTCCTGTTTGTGGAGAACCTCGCCTTAGCACTTTCGTCGCATTCTCCATTCGCTACATACTCCCACTCGCGATGGTGTCAAAACCGGCAACTGGCACGTGTTTCCCATTGACAATCCCTTCCCATGGGCGAGAATGGCCATCGCCGGTGCTCGCGCTTCGAGCTTTCCCTCCCCGGCTGATGCGCGGGAACCGAAACGACTAGTGTCAGGAGATAGCATGAACAAAGCTGATCTGGTTGACCGGATCGCCGGAGCCTGCAACATCTCAAAGGCGCAGGCGACGACCGCGATCGACACCACCGTGGACAGCGTTACCGCTGCCCTTCGCAAAGGGGACCGGGTAGCCTTGATCGGTTTCGGCACCTTTTCCGTCTCGCAACGCAAGGCCCGCAACGGCCGAAACCCGCAGACAGGTGCCACCATCAAGATTGCCGCTCGTAAAGTCGCCAAATTTACTCCCGGAAACGAACTGAAGAAAGTAGTCAACAAAGGTAAATAGGGCCCCAGAATTTTTCGAAGCTACCGAAACGGCGGGGGGTCGGCCCTGCCGTTTTGTTTTACAGCCGTCAGCTATCAGCCATCAATTCCCAGTCCTGCCGGAACCGAGCTACTTCAAAAGGTCACCGAAAGCAGTTGGCTGACAGCCGTCTTGCTGAATCCTTCCCAACTCCTGTAGAATCAAATGTCTGAATCGAGGTCCCGTAACCAACATGAAAGCAGCTATTCATCCACATTACAGCGAAGTCCGCGTGCATTGCGCCTGCGGCAACGCTTTCGTTACCCGCTCCAGCCATAAGGGCGACATCAGCGTAGAAATCTGCGCTGCTTGCCATCCCTTCTTCACCGGCAAACAGAAACTCATGGATACCGCCGGCCGCGTAGAGCGCTTCCGCCGCAAATACGCCAAAAGCGACGCGGCCAAAGCCGAGTTGGCAAAGAAGTAAGTTCGCAGACGCCATTCCCGAAGCCTCCCCCAAAGCGGGAGGCTTTTCTTTTTGTAAAGGACGTAAAATCACACTGTGCAGAAGTTCTGGGACAACTCGGCCCCGTGTGGCGCGGGCATTCCTGCCCGCGACCCTGTCTCCAGCCCACGCTTGGCAGGCAAGAATGCCGGCCCTACACTGGCATTCCCCGCGCACCTGCAGATCGGCAATCTCCGCATCGCCCCCGCCACCGTTCTCGCCCCCATGGCCGGCGTCACCGACACCGTCTTCCGTCGCTTCATCAAGAACCTCGGCGGATGCGGCCTGATCATGACCGAGTTTACCTCCGCCGACGGTGTTCTCCGCGACCAGCGCGTCCGCGGGCGTTATCTCCACTTCTATGAAGACGAGCACCCCGTCTCCGCTCAGCTCTTCGGCAGCAATCCCGCCGTCTTGGCCGAAGCCGCTCGCCTCGTCGAAGATCTCGGCTTCGACCTCGTCGATCTCAACCTTGGCTGCCCTGCCAAAAAGGTCGTCAAGTGCAACGGAGGCTCTGGCCTCCTTCGCGATCTTCCTCTGATCCGCCAGATCTTCGAATCCGTGCGTGCCGCCGTAAAGATTCCCTTTACCGTAAAATTCCGTGCTGGATGGAATGACGATGAAATCGTCTGCGTGGAACTCGCTCGCATGGCCGAAAGTTGTGGCCTCGGCGGCGTCGCCCTCCACGCCCGCACTCGCGAGCAAGGCTACAGCGGCACTGCGCGCTGGGAGTGGATCGCCTCCGTCAAGCAGGCCGTCAAGATTCCCGTCATCGGTAACGGCGACATCCGTTCTCCCGAAGACGCCTGCGCCGTAGTCACCCAAACCGGCTGTGACGCCGTCATGATCGGCAGAATGGCCCCCGCCAACCCCTGGATCTTCCGCCAGATCGAGCAATACACAACTCACGTAGCGGCGGACGCATTCGTCTGCCGAGCGGAACGAAGCGAAGCGAAAAATGCTGCAAAACTATATGACGAACCCACCGAGGCCGATCGCTACCAGATGATCCGCACTTATTTTCAGATGCTGCTCGAAGAAGAAATGCCGGGTGCCGAAGGTAAGATGAAGCAGTTCGCCTCCTGGTTCACCCATGGCATACCCGGAGGCGCGGCCCTGAGGAAGACAATCTACGAGGCGAAAAGCGGTCCAGAAATTCTGAATCGGGTACAAGAATTCTTCGAGGCCAAGCTGGCAGCACAACCCACTTAGGGACGGACGCAATCGTCCGTCCCAGCCGAATTCAAGGTCCGCCAATGTCTCACCACTACTCCGGCGTCTTCAGTCCCAGCCGTCCCCGTTCCCCGCGCTCCACATATCCCCGCGGCGTCTCATCGTCGTGCGTGAACACCGTTAGCCATCTCTCTGGAATCGCCCACGCATAATATTTCTTGCGGCTCTCGATCGTATCCAGCGGAAACAGATCGAACGCCATCACCCAGGTCAGGTCGAGATGGGCCGCCGTCGGAATCAGATCGGAAATGTAGCAGGCTTTCTTGCCGCCGCTCTCGATCACTACTGCCTGCATGTTCGCCGTGTGCCCAGGAAACACCTTCACCGAAACCCCGGGCGAAATCTCATGATCTCCGTCCAGTAACTCCATCTGCCCGCTCTCGATCAACGGATCGTAATTCGGACTCATGTAGCTGATCGCATCCCGCTCCAGTTGCAGTCGCCCGTGCTCCCACTCGCCACGCTGCACGTAATACTTCGCCCTCGGAAATGTCGCCGCCACACCGTCGCCGCGTTTCACCGTATTCCATCCGCAATGGTCAAAATGCAGATGCGTATTAATAACAATGTCGATATCTTCCGGAGCCACCCCAGCCGCGTGCAGATTCTCCAGCAGCTTCGCGGGCTGTTTATAAATCTGTACCAGTTTTTCCGGAAGCTTGTTTCCGATGCCCGTCTCGATCAGGATGTTCTTCTCGCCCGTCCGCACTAGCAGCGAATTCAATCCCGCGTCGAGCCGGTTCTGCGCGTCAGGCGTGACCTTCTTCGACCACATTGTCTTCGGGACGACCCCAAAAAATGCCCCTCCGTCGAGGAAGTAAGTTCCATCCGAAACCACCGTCAATTCGAAATCGCCAAGACTGGTTCGATGCATAAATCGCCACAACTCACGGAGCGGCGGACGCATTCGTCCGCCCGTTGTCACTTCAATTCCTTATTCCAGAAATCCTCCATCATGTGGAACAACTGCGTGCGCGTTCCCGAGCCGGAAATCCCGTGCGTCTTGTCCGGATACACCATCAGGCGGAACTGTTTCCCCGACCGGATCAGCGCGTCAGCCATCTGAATCGTATTCTGGAAGTGTACGTTGTCGTCGCTCGTTCCATGCACCAGCAGCAATGATCCGCGCAGACCGCTGGCGGCGCTGACCATTGAATCATCGTAGCCATTGGCATTGTCTCGCGGCAGTCCCATGTAGCGTTCGGTATAAATCGAATCGTAGTCGCGCCAGTTGGTCACCGGAGCAACCGAGATTCCCGCTTTGAAGCGATCCGAATGCGTCAGCGCGTAGAGCGTCATAGAACCGCCATTCGACCAGCCCCATATACCCGTGCGCGTGCGGTCGAGCTGCGGAAACTGCGTATACAACTGCTCCAGCGACGTCAGTTGGTCTCTTAGCTCTACCCCGCCAAACTGCCCGCGGATCGCAGTCGAAAACTTCTTTCCCCGATTCGGAGTTCCACGATTATCGACCGAAAATATCGCGTAGCCTTCGTTCGCCAGAATTTGATGGAAGAGAGCCGCCGTCCCTCCCCATGCGTCCTGCACGGTCTGTCCCGCCGGACCGCCATAGATATTCACAATGAGCGGAATTTTCTCGCCCGTCACCGCATGACGCGGCAGAATCAGATAGCCATATAACACTGTGCTGTCGTCGGCTTTGAATCCCAACATCGTAGGCATAATCGGGTCGTAATCCGCCACGCTGCGCCCCTCCCAGATTTTCTGGCAAGCGCCCCCCGTTGCGCACAACGAAATTCGCGGTGGTACCAGGGTCGCGGAGTGCGTCTCTATGAAATGCTTGCCATCCTCCGAGAAGTTAGCCGTGTAATCGCCATTACCCGATGACAGCGTCCGCGTCCCCGACCCGTCCAGATTCACCGAAAACAGCTTTTCCTGCCGCGGGTCTCCTTTATTCGCCGTGAAAAAAACCGTGCTCGCCGCAGCATCCACGCCGTCCACCGCGATGACCTCATAATCGCCACTTTCCAACTGCCGCTCCAGCTTGGCATCCTGCGACAGTGGGTCGTGTGCGTTGAAACTGTATAAGTAAATGTGCGTGTGGCCGTCGCGCCAGCTGGTCCACAAAAACCGGTCGCCTGATTTCAGGATGCGAAAATCGTCGTTAACATTCACCCACGCATTCGGCTCCGATTCTGTCAGCACCTTGTGCGACCGCCCCGACTTTGTCTCGATAAAATAAAGATCCATCACATCCTGCCTGCGATTCAGCACCTCCGCCCACGCCCAGCCTTCGCGAATCCAGCCAAACCGCGGCACGTACGTGTCGTCGTCATCGGTCAGCTTGATCCATCGCACCTTGCCGCCGTTGTTGCCCACCACACCCAAACGCACGCTCGGATTCGGATCACCCGGCTGCGGATATTTTTCCTGCTCCACATGCGGATGCGTCGGCAACCAGTCTGTGATGGGATAGCTCGGTACCCGCGTCTCATCCATCTGTAGAAAAAGAATGTCGTGCCCTTCCGGCGACCAGAAGTAGTTGCTCCGCACCGCCAACTCTTCCGCATAAACCCAATCGACTTCTCCGTTCAGAATGTCATCCTTTCCGGCATTGCTGTCGTCTCTCGATTTCTCTTTTTCCTCGCGGATCAGCGGACGTTCTCCGTCATCCCCCGACAGCGGATGCACATAAAGAGTGTGCTTATGTACGTACGCGAGCTGTTTCCCATCCGGCGAAAATTTCGGATCCTCGCTCGGGTCGGGAGATGACGTAAGCTGTACCGCCGTTCCCGTATCCAGGCTGTAATACCAGAGCTGTCCCTGCGAATCGAACAGCAGATGCTTGGAATCGGGCGCCCACGTATAAGCCGCAACGTGATATCGGATCAGCCTTTCCTTCTCCCGCTCGTCCATGATTCGGCTCGTCGGGGGCGCCAGCAGCGCCAGCTTCTCCGCGCTCACTAGCACCTTTTTCTCTCCCGTTGCCGCATCCACATAAAAGAGCTCGCCATGTTCGCCCGCGTCATCGCGCTGGACGAATGAAACCTTGGTGTTGTCAGGGCTCCACTTGATCGTCTCCGGGGAGCGTCCCGTGACTCCGCCCTCCGCGAAGATCGCTTCAATCGTGAGTTGCTTCGGCGCGGGGGATTGCGCGCGCCCGACGGAGAGACACAAAATGCCAGTGACAATGAGGAAAAGAATTTTCTTCACGAACGTACTCCAGTTCCGCATGAGGCGTGACCGAACGCCGCGATATGGATTGAAACTCAAAAGTGTACAACCTGGAGGGAGTTCTCGTCAGATCGGTTGATTAGTCAGGAGCTGTTCTCGAACGGCGCATCACCCGCCCAGAATACCTGCCATTTCCGCCCGTACCGGATGCTTGTCTTCATATGCAGCAATCTCCGCTTCCTGCTGCAGCGTTAATCCAATATCGTCCAATCCGTGGAGCAAACAATGCCGCGAGAATTCGTCCATGGCGAATGTCGCCGAGAATCCATGCCCGTCCTCCACTTTCAACGTTTCGAGATCGACCGTCACCTGGTAATTTTCCATCTCTTTCGCGCGCCGCATGATCTCCGCCACCTGCTCGTCGTCGAGACGCACCGTCAGCAGTCCGTTCTTCAAACTGTTATTGGCAAAAATATCGGCAAATGACGAAGAGATCACCACGCGGAAGCCATAATCCGCCAGCGCCCAAACCGCATGTTCACGCGACGACCCGCAACCAAAATTCTTCCCGGCCACCAGAATCGATGCCCCGGCATAGCGCGGCGCGTGCAAAACAAAATCCGTTATCTTTTTTCCATCGCCCGCGAAGCGCCAGTCATAAAAGAGAAATTCGCCAAACCCCGTGCGCTCGATGCGCTTCAAAAACTGCTTCGGAATAATCTGATCGGTGTCGACATTCACCTTATCCAGCGGAACAACCGCCCCAGTATGCTTGACAAATGGTTTCATAATCCCTCGTGTGCCGTGCGTGTGAAAGCGGGGTTCAGCCCGTCCCATCCCAGCTACTGAAATCTCCAATTCCGTATATCCGTGAAATGCCCGGCAATCGCGGCCGCCGCTGCCATCATGGGACTCACCAGGTGCGTCCGTCCTCCGCGCCCCTGCCGTCCCTCAAAATTGCGATTGCTAGTCGAAGCGCACCGCTCGCCCGGCTGCAAAATGTCCGGATTCATCCCCAGACACATCGAGCATCCCGATTCGCGCCATTCAAACCCGGCTTCCAGAAAAATATGATGTAACCCCTCCACTTCTGCCGCGTGCTTAATCGCCTGCGATCCCGGCACCACCATTGCGCGCACCTTCGGATTCACATGCTGCCCTTTCGCCACCCGCGCGGCCGCCCGCAGGTCTTCGATACGCGAGTTCGTGCACGATCCGATAAACACCCGATCCACGGCAATCGCTTCGATCGGCGTCCCCGGATCAAGTCCCATGTAAGCCAGCGCCTGTTCCGCTGCCCGCCGGTCCGCGTCCTGCGAAAAACTCTTCAACTCAGGAACGCGCGCATTCACCGGCACCACCATCCCCGGATTCGTCCCCCAGGTCACGAACGGTGCAAGCGACGCGGCGTCGACCTCGATCACCCGGTCAAATTGAGCTCCGCGATCGCTCGCCAGACTGCGCCAATATGCAACCGCCTCTTCCCAATCTTTTCCCTTTGGAGCAAAGCGCCGTCCCTTGGCATACGCGAACGTCGTTTCGTCAGGTGCAATTAGCCCCGCTCGCGCTCCCGCCTCGATGCTCATATTGCAGAGCGTCATCCGGCTTTCCATCGATAAACCACGCACCGTGTCGCCCGCATACTCGATCACATGTCCGGTCGCGCCATCGATGCCGATCCGTCCAATGATTCCGAGCGCCAGGTCCTTCGCGGTCACGCCCTCCGCAAGCTTTCCCGTGATGTGGATCAGCATTGTCTTCGGTTTTTTCTGCGGCAAGCATTGTGTGGCCAGCACGTGCTCCACTTCCGAAGTTCCAATGCCAAATGCCAGCGATCCAAAGGCGCCGTGCGTCGACGTGTGACTGTCGCCGCAGACAATCGTCATTCCCGGCAAAGTGATGCCTAGTTCCGGACCAATGACGTGCACGATGCCCTGCTCGGCCGAATCCATATCAAACAGCGGAACCCCGAACTCCCGGCAGTTTTTCTGCAGTGCTTCAATCTGCTTCGCCGCAATCGGATCCGTAATCGGCAACCCCCGCGGAGTGGTCGGAATATTGTGGTCGACCGTCGCCACCGTGCGCAGAGGCTGGCGCACCCGGCGTCCGTTGGCCCGCAGCCCGTCAAAAGCCTGCGGAGAAGTCACTTCGTGTACCAGGTGCATATCAATATAGAGCAGCGCCGACTGCCCTTCCGGCGCAGCAACGACGTGCGTGTCCCAGATTTTTTCGAACAATGTGCGAGGAGGCATGTTTTGAGTTTCACCCATAGTCGGTACAATGTTCAAGCGTACACAGCGCCGCCCGCCATAAGCCGCGTCTCTGCACGACATTTCCTCGTTTTCTGTTTATGATGCAAACAGCCTGATTGAAGGGAATGATTGCATGATCAACGGCAAACGCATTGCCGTGGTGTTGCCCGCCTATAACGCGGAAAAGACGCTCGAAGCCACGGTTCGCGAGCTCCCCGACCTCGTCGACATTCGCATCCTTGTCGACGACCATAGTTCCGACCGCACTCTCGAAGTCGCCCACCGCCTCGGCTTACAGTCCTTTGTCCACGACCGTAACTACGGCTATGGACGCAATCAGCAAACCTGCTACCGCGAAGCGCTCGCCGCCGGCGCCGACGTCGTCATCATGGTCCACCCCGATTATCAATACACGCCACTGCTCGTCACCGCTATGGCCAGCATGATCGCTTACGGCGTTTATGACGTTGTACTTGGCTCCCGCATCATCGGCGGCACGGCTTTACGCGGAGGCATGCCGCTTTACAAATACATCGCCAACCGCTTGTTGACCGCCTTCGAAAACCTGTTCCTGCGCGTCAAACTATCCGAGTATCATACCGGCTATCGCGCCTTCAGCCGCGAGGTCCTTACCCGCCTGCCCCTGCGTGAAAATAGCGACGATTTCGTCTTCGACAATCAGATGCTTGCGCAATGCGTCTACTTCGGCTTCCGCATCGGCGAGGTTTCCTGCCCCACCAAGTATTTCGAGGAGGCATCCTCCATCAATTTCCGCCGCAGCGTTCGCTACGGCCTTGAAGTCTTGCAGACCACGCTGCAATTCGCTCTCCAGCGCGCCGGCATATCCCGCAACCCGATTTTCAGCGAAAAGGGAAAGACGCTCGATACCGACGCCGAGGTTTACTACGAGGGAAGGTTGCCGACCACCTCGCAAAGCCGCTGATAAGCCTCAGCGTTTGCCCGACAGAAAGCCCAGAATCTTGCTGGCCAGCTCATCCGAGAAACCAAATCGCGCTTTGGCCCGCGAATAGAGATCCACCGCTTCCTTGTCAAGCCAAATCAGGCTTGACTTCAGCAGTCCGTCGGCCGGTCGCGGCCGGTAGTTCGTCGATCGCGTCTTGACCTCTTCGCCGGATTCCCCCGTGTAGTAATACAACGCCAGGCTCTTGCGCGATTCGCCATCGGGACACCGCAAAGGGTCGGGAAACCCATGATAGGAAATCTCATCCGTGCGGAAGATCAATGCTTCATTGAACAACGGCGGAATTTTCTCCACGCACCGGCTTACCTCGCGATCCCACAATTCAATAGCGCCGCCCCACCCCTCCTGCCAGCCAGGATTGAGATAGAGAATCAGATTCACCTGCCTTCGCCAATGCTTGTGGTAGTGATGATTGCTGAAGTCCGTATGGACGTTCAGAAAACCGCCCGCAGCCGATTGGTGGAGGCCGCCACCTTCAAGCGAATAGTCAGCCAGCAGGTTCGGAATGCCGGTTAGTTGCGAAAGCCAGTGCACGAATGCTTCCGAATTCAATTCGTCAACTACTTCACCCAGCAGCGGCGGAAACAGCTCTCGTTTCGCCAGCCCGACCTTGTTTTCGTTCTGATGCTTATAACGCGTCCAGGCGTCGGTCGCCATCCCCGGAAATTCGCGGGACATCTCCCCCGCAACTTCCGTGTCCAGAAACTCCCTTAAATGTATATGCGGATACGGTTCACCCTCCCGAAACTGACGCCGCAGGCTCGGGAGCTGCGAAGACCACCTGATGTACGGAAACAGCTGCCGCGCCACTGGGGTTAGGATCGGGTTCGCCATGCGTTTAAGTTGAGAGATAGGCTAACACAGCCCAAGGGTTGTCCGCAGTCGTATTGTCGAGAGTATTCAGTCCAGCCTGCATACCCGTACGGCCGAGTTCTCATACGGACAATCCATCCCCAACAAGCCCTGTTCTCCTGGGGCAGGTTGTTGTACCACGACCCAACTCACTCCGTACTTCTCTCGCAATCGTTCGAAATCCTCTTTACCGAAATGCTCGAAGTTTTTCTGATCTCCCACCTGCTCCGCCCATTTCACCGACAGCGGAGGAAACATCGAAGACGCTCCCTTGTCTTTCACCAGATCCGCCAGCATGCTGCGCTGGGCGCACGCGCGAAATCCATTTTCGTCCTCGCCCGGCAGATCCATGTGCCTGGGATCAATCGCAAACAGCGCGTCCACCGGGGTGTTCCCGCGAATCCATTCGAATGCTTGCACCCAAGGATTGCGCGGCTGTGCCCACGGCCACTCGATATGCGCGCTCGCCGGAAACACCTGCCGCTGCGCAAAGTACATTCCAAAACCGAGTGGCACGAATAACAACAGCCATCGCCACACTCGACGTTGCAGTATGTACCGCCCCAGCAATCCTCCGCCCGCGACCACCAAAACCATGTAGCACAATGCCAGGCAACGCAAAGGTTGCAGACGCGCCAGGGCCTCGAAGCGTGCGGGAATCCCCAGGCCAATCGCCCCCAGCAAAGCCACCAGTACGAATGGCGCCATCGCCCTCGAAACCCACTCCAGGTTCTTCATGCCGCGCCGTTTCGCAAAACCGGCCAACCACCAGAACACCAGCACCGGTGCGATCGCTCCCAGCCACTCGTACCACTCCCAGCGCAGTATGAAATGCGAAGGCTGCCGCAGCGCGACCTCGTGATACGCCGCTGGTGGAGGCTCGAACGTGATTCCAAATGGAAGCGCGGCCGAAAATCCCAGAATCCGCGGACGAAAGCCGTCGAGCAATACGAGCCACGCACAGAACAAAATCGCAAAGCCCGCCATGAACGGATGCATCGCTGCTGCAAATGCCAGCCACAACCCGGCGCGCGCATATTTCCGATGCAGCACCTCCGCTACTGCGAACAATGCCGCGAACGCCGCAAGATTCCTCGGATTCAGATACTGGTCGAGAATATAGAGCGCGGTCCCCGCGATCGGCAAAGTCAGCAACGCAGCCATTAAAGCAACCGCTGCCCAGCGTGCTGTCTCGTCCTCGCTGCTCTTTGTCTCAAACAGCGCAGCCGCCAGCCGCCAGCTCGCCGCCAACAACAAAAAAATTGAAACCAGATGCCACAGAAACGCCACCCACGGCAAAGGCAGATGTGTGGCCCGAACCGAAAAGGCAATCAGATTCGGATACAACGTATGCCCCGCGTGCTCGCCAAAGAACTCGGCGTTCGCCGGAAACAAATTGGGATGCAAAATCTTCAGGATCCCGGGAAGATATATCTCCGAATCTTCCACGTAAGGATGGTAGCCATGAATCAGAAGCGCAATGCCGGTAAGAAGCAGTAGCCCAATGAAGTTCCTGATTCTCAGATGGAGTCTCTCCCAGCGAACTCAGAAGTTGTGTTCTCCACTGGATTCCGCGGACGTGCCAGCTCAGGAGAGTCGTTTCAAGAATACCCGCCGCCAGAAGCCGTGGTCAACGCTTCCCATCGCCGACTGGTCGCGCGATACGCCTTGCGGCCTCCCTAAACTGTCCGTAGCATCTAACCAGAAGCAGCATGCCTTCCATTCCTCCCACCAAAGAGCCCACACACCTCGCGCTCGGCGAGATCTTCAGCTTCGCCTACGAGACCTTTATGAGCAACAAGATCCGTTTTGCTCTCACAGCTCTCGGCATGGTCATCGGAACTGCGTCGCTAATTCTCGTCACCACCATCGGCCTCACCGGCAAGCAATACCTTCTCAACCAGATTCAGTCCATCGGGTCGAACTGGATCTATGCGGAATACGAAAGTGGCGGCGGTCGCATCGCCGACAACGTCAACGATGGACTGACCATTCAAGATATGGAAGCCGTCGAGCGCCAGGTCCCCGGAATCGTCGCTGCTTCGCCCGTCCTTCCTCTCAACGATCGTGTCTCGATCGGCGATGGCAAAGAGCGCGACCTGCAGATCATGGGGGTATATCCCGACTATGAGCAGATTCGAAACCTCGTCATCCTCTCGGGCCGATTCTTCGACCAGCAGGACTCGCAGGCTCACAACAAAGTCGGCGTCATCGGCCCCAAACTTGCCACTCAGCTTTACGGCTCTGAGCAAGCCGCTCTCGGAAAGACTGTCAAGCTCAGCGGCTTGCCCTTTACCATCATTGGCACATTCCGCGAACGCGTTGATACCTTCGAACAATCGGAAGTGACCGAGAACACGATGCTCGTTCCCTACACGGTGACGCGTTATTTCCAGGAAGCGCCCACTGTGAAGCAGCTTTTCTTTTCTGCCGCCGATACATCGCTGGTTGTCCCCGTCACTGCTCAAGTGAAGCGAGTGATTCAGTCGCGCCATCGGCCTGAATCCGTTTACAGTGTCCGGAACCTCACGCAGCTGGTTTCGATGGCCGACAAGATCACAACCGCTATGACTTTTGTTCTCCTCGCCGTTTCCTTGGTCGTTCTTCTCGTCAGCGGCATCGGCATCATGAACATCATGCTCGCCACCGTCAGCGCCCGCATCCGCGAGATCGGAATCCGCAAGGCAATCGGTGCCACCAACCGCGAAATTCGCTTCCAGTTCCTCTCCGAGGCCATTCTCATCTCCCTCATCGGCGGCGTCCTTGGCATTATTGTCGGACTCGCCATCCCCTTCTCGGTCCGCTTCTTTACCGAATATCGCATCCCCATCTCCGGCCTGTCCGCCATCATCGCCATCGTCGTTTCTTCGCTCGTCGGCATCTTGTTCGGCACTGTTCCCGCCATTCGCGCCGCCCAGTTGGACCCAGTCGAAAGTCTGCGCTACGAATAACTCAGGTAGAAACGGACTCACGTGAGGGCCGACGCATTTGTCCGTCCAAGACAAGCGAAAGTGAGCCGAGATATCCGAGATCGAGCGAATTGAGATCTGCAATCCCGCTAAGACAATCGCCCCACCTGTAAGACCGCCTAAGACCGCCCCGCGCTGTCCCGCGAAACCTCTTCAACTGGCATAAAATCATATTGAAGCGATCATTCGGCTTCCCGACTGTCTCATGCGATTGACCTCAGCCGCCAATCGGGCCCGCGCCGTAGTGCTTCTCAGCGGCGGAATGGACTCCTGCGTCTGCGCCGCCCTCGCCGCGCGCGACCACCAGGCCGCCGCCGTCCACGTCAGCTATGGCCAGCGCACCGAAGCGCGCGAACGGCGGTCGTTCGAGAGCATATGCGACCGTCTCGGCATTCACGATCGCCTGCTCGTGCGCAACGAAGCCCTGCGCGCCATCGGAGGATCTGCACTCACCGACTCGAACATCTCCGTCCCTGAGGCCCATACCATCGGCGCCAGCATTCCCGTCACCTACGTCCCCTTCCGCAATGCGCATTTTCTGGCCGTCGCCGTCAGTTGGGCCGAGGTCCTGGGCGCCGAAAAGGTTTACATCGGGGCGGTCGAGCCCGACAGCTCCGGCTATCCCGATTGCCGCCCGGAGTACTATCGAGCGTTCAACGAAGTCGTAAAGACGGGCACCAAAGAAGGAACCATCCGGGTGGTGACGCCTCTGATCGCCATGCGAAAAGCTCAGATTGTGACGCTTGGCCTTGAACTCGATGCCCCATTCGATTTAACGTGGTCATGCTATCAGCGCGAAGATCGCGCTTGCGGCGTCTGTGACAGCTGTGTGCTGCGCCTGCGCGCCTTCCGTGAAGCCGGCGCGCAAGATCCCATTCCGTACGCGGAAGCCGCCGCCCGCCTCGGTTAACGGGCGATTAATTTCATGAAATGAGTTCAGTAAATTCAGATGTATTGCCGGGAGGCTAAATCATGACGAAATATTTCATCCTTCCCCTGCTGTTTCTCCTCACCGTGGCCGTGTCGGCTCCCGTCGCTTTTGCCCAAACAACGGGCACCATCAAGGGCGTTTGCCGCGACTCCGACGGTAAACCGATCCCAGGCGCGGATGTGGAATGGGTCGGAACCGAATCAGGGCATACATACAAACTCAAAACCAACAATAAAGGCGAGTATTTTTCCCTCGGCATCGTCCCCGGCAAGTACAACGTGAAGCTCATTAAGGACGGCAAGGAACTCTTCCACATCGACGGCGTCGAGGTCGGCCTCGAAGAAACCGATCAGGATGTCGACCTCAAGAAAGAGGAGGCGACCGCCGCTCTGGCCCACGGCATGACACCCGAACAATTAAAGGCCCAGCAGGAGGCTGCCGCTAAAGCCGCGGCCGAAAACAAAACCGTCGGCTCGCTGAACGAAAAACTCAAAGCCGCCGCTGCCGCCGTCGACGCGAAAGACTACGACAGCGCCATTTCGATCCTCAATCAGGCAAACCAGATCGACCCCACCCGCGATCTCATCTGGTTCAAACTCGGCGACGCTTACCGCATGTCCGCGACCGCCCAGTCTGATCCCACCGAAAAACAGAAGCGCTACGAAGAAGCCGTCGCCGCTTACCAGAAGGCCATCGACCTGCGCACCGCCTCAACCAACTCCGCCAAAGATCCCGACAACAATATGAAAATGGCGGCATACTACAACAACCTCGCGGAAGTCTATTCAAAATCCAACAAGATCGACGAATCTGTGGCCAATTACGACAAAGCGGCCCAGCTCGATCCCACTCATGCCGCCACCTATTACTTCAATGAAGGAGCGGTTCTGACCAATTCTGGTAAGGTCGATGCCGCCATCGCAGCCTTCGACAAAGTGATCGCCGCCGATCCTACCAAAGCCCCGGCCTATTACTGGAAAGGCGTCAACCTGATTGGCAAAGCAACGCTGAAGGGCGACAAGATGATTGCGCCCGACGGTACCGCCGAGGCCTTCCAGAAATACCTTGAGCTCGATCCCAACGGCTCGCTTGCCCAGCCCGCCAAAGACATGCTGGCCAGCATAGGCGCGCCCGTCGAAACCGGCTACGGCAAGAAAAAGACAACCAAGAAACAGTAGCCAAAGAGAGAGACTGGAAGGCGAGGTTAGAGGTCAGAGATAGGATTGCAGAGGTAAAACTCCCAAATCCGTTCGAGTTTCTGAGGACTTGAGCTTTTTACCTTTCAAATCTGCCCACTGACCTCTAACCTCTGCCCTTTCCACCTCTGCAATCGAACCCCTAACCTGGTTACCGAGGTCTATGGCCTAGTTGTCCTTCGTTCTTCCCCACTTCCGCGTTACATTCATTGCATAGGTCTTCCGGCACGGTTCTCCCCTGTGGCGCCAATACTGATAACTGGGAGCGTATGCAATGGCAGCTCCGGGGAACTCCCCGATCGCAATTGCTTTCGAGGGCATCAGCAACGCCGGCTCGATCCCGACGTCGGTTCTGCTCGCCGGCATGTTGCGCGCCTCCGAGAAGGTCAGTGATCTAATTTTCTCCCCCGGACGCCTACCCCAGGTCGAGATTCACGGACAGCTCACCGCAGTCGAAATCTCCGGCAGCGGCGTGCTCTCCGCCGACGACACCCGCCGCATCGCCGCCGATCTGATCGGTGCCAATAAGCAGGCCATCAACACCCTTCGCGAGCAAGGCTCCTGCGATATCTCCTACGGCTTGCCCGGAATGGCCCGCTTCCGTGTCAACGTCTTTATCCAGCGGGGAAGTTGCGCCATTGTCATGCGCGTCATCCCCACCATCATCCCCACCTTCAGTTCGCTTCATCTTCCGGCACAATTGGAAGACGCCGCCAAGGTTCGCAACGGAATTATCCTCATCGCCGGTGGCACCGGTTCGGGCAAATCTTCAACGCTCGCCGCCTTGATCGACCGCATCAACAGCGAGCACTGCTATCACGTTCTCACCGTCGAAGATCCCATCGAGTTTCTTCACAAGCACAAGAAATCGACGGTGCATCAGCGCGAGCTCCATAGCGATGCGCCCAATTTCATGCTCGCTTTACGCGCCGCGCTCCGCCAAGCGCCGCGCGTCATTATGATCGGCGAAATCCGCGACCGCGAAACCCTCGAGATTCTTCTCGAGGCCGCCGAAAACGGTCATCTGGTTCTTTCCAGCATGAATACCGTCGATTCGTCCAAGACCGTGGAGCGCATCATCGGTCAGTTCCCCGCCACCGAGCAGCAGTCGGTGCGAGAACGTCTCGCCAAGACCTTCCGCTACATCATTGCCCAGCGTCTCATCCCACGCAACGACGGCGGCGATCGCGTTCCCGTCGTCGAAATTCTGAAATCCAATTCCCGCACCCGCGACTGTGTCGAACAAGGCGAGCGCCCCGGTCGCACCCTGCTCGACGCGATCAAAGCCAGCGGAAACGAGGGAATGCAGCACTTCGACGGAGAGATCGCCAAACTCGTCCGCTCCGGCCTCGTCGATCTCGAAACCGGCCTTTGCTTCGCCAGCAACGCAGCCACGCTCGGACAAGAGTTGGCCCGCTAAGACGGCCGTCTCGCCGCAAGTTCTCCGCTCCGGCAGGGTATGATTCTTGTATGTCCTCTTCTTCGGAAGTGACATCGCCCCAAGCCGCGAACTCCCCTGCGGTTAACTCTCAGGTATTGACCTTCGAAGATGCTCGGCACCTGGTCGAGCAGCATGCCGCCGTCGTCGCACCAAGAGACTCCGAAACTCTCGATCTTCTGACCGCATACGGCCGCGTACTGGCCGAAGAAATCAAGGCCGACCGCGATTTCCCCCCTTTTGATCGTGCCGCTCGCGACGGATACGCGGTCCGTGCCGCCGACGTCACAAATCTGCCCGTGCGCCTCCAGTTAGTTGGCGAACTCAAAGCCGGAGATTGGCCCGATCCGCGCTCTTGTCGAGTAGAACGAAACCAAGCCATCGGCATCATGACCGGAGCGCCGCTGCCTTCGGGTGCCGACGCCGTCGTAATGGTCGAACATACCGTGTTGATCGACGCTTCCGTCGAGGTCCATCGCAGCGTGACCGCCGGCGAGAACTTCGTTCCCCGAGCCTCCGAAGCCCGTGCCGGACAACTTCTGCTCGCCCGCGGACAACCCCTTCATCACGCCGCCATCGCTATAGCGGCCTCAGTTGGCAAGCAGCACGTGCAAGTCTTCCGCAAACCGCGCGTCGCCGTCCTTTCCACTGGCGACGAGGTGGTGGACATCGACGCAACGCCCGGCCCAGCCCAGATTCGGAATTCAAATTCCTATTCCCTTGCCGTCCAGATTCAGAATGCTGGTGGCGAAGCTGTGCGCCTGGCAATCGCTCCTGACGAACGCACCAGGCTCAAATCGCAAATCGAAGCAGGATTGCAATACGATCTCCTGCTGCTGACCGGCGGCGTCTCCATGGGAAAGTACGATCTCGTCGAGCAGGTTCTGGCCGAGTTGAATGCGGAGTTCTATTTCACCGGAGCAAAAATCCAACCCGGTCGTCCCGTAGTCTTCGGCTCGTGTAGCAGCAACTGTGGAGCGGGCGTCCCCGCCCGCGTGTCGGCAGCAAATCCGCCGTCAGCGCACCTGGAAGCCTTCGCCGAGCAGAAGAAATATTTCTTCGGTCTGCCCGGCAATCCCGTCTCCACCATGGTCACCTTCGAACTATTCGCCAGGCCCATGATCGAAGCTCTCTCGGGAGCCAAGCCCCAGCCTCTCATCTTCGTCAGTGCGCGCCTCAAAGCCGAGGTCCGCGCAAAAACTGGCCTCAAACGCTTCCTTCCCGCCATCCTTTCCGGAGAGTTCGAAAACGCCGAAGTAGAACTGGTTCACTGGCAGGGCTCAGGTGACATCGCGACATTAGCGCGCGCCAACTGCTATCTCGTGGTCCCGCCCGATCGCGAGCGAATCGATCCCGGAGAGTGGGTGTCGTTGCTGATGCGATGAGGCGTAAAGTCCGATAAGACTGATTCCCGTTAAGAAGCGATTCCGAGGAAGAGTATCCGGGGAGGTATCCGCAGAAGAATCCGGGGAACAATCCGAATAGCAATCGAAGATACGATAACCTGTTATCGATGCCGAAGAAGCTCTCCCACTACAACGCCCAGGGCCAGGCCCGCATGGTTGACGTCTCCGCAAAAGCGCGCACCGTGCGCGAGGCCGAGGCCAGCGCCTTCGTGCTTATGTCTCCCAAAGTCCTGCGTGCGTTGCCAGAGAATCCAAAGGGCGATCCGCTCGAAGTCGCCCGCACCGCCGGCATCCTCGCAGCCAAACGGACATCCGATTTGATCCCCATGTGCCATCCCATTCCCCTCTCGCACATTGCTGTCACCTTACGCGTGTGCGAGAATGGCGTTTCTGTCGCCACAAAAGTAAAAACCACCGCCGAAACCGGCGTGGAGATGGAAGCTCTGGTCGCCGCCAGTGTGGCGGCGCTGACGGTTTACGACATGTGCAAGGCGCTTGACAAAGGTATCGAAATCCGTGAAGTAGTCCTCGATCGCAAGTCAGGCGGAAAAAGCCGAGACTACAAAAGAGCCACAAAACGAAAGTAGCCCTTTAAGCTTTCATTCAGTCAAAATTATGGCAAGCGACGTAAAAATCCTGCTGGTAGACGATAACCCGATGGTGTTGGGAATGCTTCAGCAGGCTCTTTCAGCCATGGGTGAAGTTACTGTCGCCACCGACGCCGCCGACGCTTTGCTGAAGGCCGTCGATGATCTTCCCGACGTAATGATCTGTGACTACCGCATGCCCGGCATGGACGGCCGTCAGCTCCTCGAAAAATTGAAAAGCCGCCCCGCCACCGCCAGCATTGTCGTGATCCTGATGGCCAGCAAGGCCGATATCAGCGAACGCTTGTCGATGCAGGATCCCATCGAAGACTATCTCGAAAAACCTTTCTTCCTCAAGGATGCCATCCACAAGATCAAACGCGTCGTCGACCGCATCGCTCTCGAAAAACTGAGCAAAGCCGCGTCGACTGACGGCATCCTGCGCGGCAGCCTGTCGCAGATGAACGTCATCGACCTCGTCCAATCTCTCGAAATGGGCCGTAAAAGTTGCCTGCTAACCATGACCAAAGGCGACGACAAATGCGAGATCTATTTCAGCCAGGGACAGGCCAAACACGCCGCCTACGGCTCCGTCACCGGAGACGAAGCCGTTTTCAAAGTCCTCCGCTGGACCGAAGGTAACTTTCAAATCGATTTCAACGGCAAGTCCTCGCAGGAATCCACCACGCTCAACACACAAGGCCTGCTGATGGAAGGCTTGCGCCTGCTCGACGAAGCGCAGCGCGATGCCGCCGCCGAGGGTGAAGATGTCCTCCTCGATACCTGACGCCTCCAGCCCTCCAGCCTCGTCACCAAATGGATTGCGCGCCGCCGTTCTTACTGTCAGCGATTCCTGTTCGCGCAACGAAAAATCTGACATCTCGGGCCCCGCCGTAGCCGAAGTTCTTGCGCGGCACAATTTTCAAGTAGTAGAGCGTGGCATAGTTCCCGACGAACTACCCGTCATCCAGAAAAAACTGATCGAGTTCTGCCGCGTAGCGCAACTTGTCGTGACCACTGGCGGCACGGGAATCGCCCCGCGCGATGTGACACCGGAAGCCACTATCGCCGTCTCTGAACGCCTCGTCGATGGTATAGCCGAGCAGATGCGCCTGCACGGAATCAGCAAAACACCCTACGCAGCTCTAAGCCGCGCCGTCTGCGGCGTCCGTGGAAGAACAATAATATTGAATCTGCCCGGCAGTCCGTCAGGAGCCGTCGAATCGTTGGAAGCAGTCATTGACCTGCTGCCCCACGCCCTAGAGCTGATTGCGGGCCGAACCAATCACTAGCAAGCTCATCCTGCCCGCCCAGCCACGGCTCTCGCGTAAACTAGATTGACCGATTTGAACAAGAGCAAACATTTTGTCCACGCCTATAGCGAGTGGATTAAGCACATCCTCGCGCCCCTCGGTCCTTGGGGAATGCTGGCATTTGCCGCCGTCGATGGATCGTTCCTGGGGATGCCGCTCGATGCAATCTTCGTAGGCTACGTCTACACCGACCGCTCGCGTTTCCTGCTCTACGTGCTGCTCGCCTCGGCCGGTTCCGCCCTCGGAAGCATCGTGATCTACGCCATCGGCTATACCGGCGGCGAAGTGTTGCTCCGTAAGCGCCTCTCACCCGAACGCTTCGAGAAAACCCACGCGTCATTCGAGCGCCACGAATTCTGGGCTCTCATGTTCCCCGCTATGTTGCCGCCGCCCACTCCATTCAAGATCGTGGTGCTCGCCGCGGCCGCCTTCGAAATGAACTTCGCCCACTTTCTGCTGGCGATTTTTGCCGGACGCTTCATCCGCTTTTTGATCGAAGCCCTGCTGACCCTCTGGTTCGGTCCACAAATCGTGACGATGGCTGGCAATCTCTTCGCCCACCACTTCGTATCGATTCTGGTTGTCGTCGGAGTATTGCTAATCGCGTGGTTGATCTGGCGACGCAAAAAGCCGGCCCCATCAGCGGCCGGCTTCGATACTTCAAATTCGCTCAAGGAAGAGCATCCATCAACAAACGATCGCGCCTAGCGATCGTCGCCGCGTCAGCCGGCCTACGCTGCTGCCGTTCCCTGCGGCTTGTGCGCTGCATGGACAAGCGCGGCCACAACTGCCGGTGCGCCGAACATCACCGCGGTAAATAGCATATCTCCGGCAATCGCGTGTCTGAAGAACGGTACGCCCGCCACATAGCAACTCGTCAAACCCGACAGCGTCTGCGGATACATCGTCCCGAACGCCCACACCGCGAAATTGCTCACCACGAAGAACGACACAGAACCGGCCACCGCCGCTCCCCCGATCCGAATCCAGTTGCTGTTTTCCCGCAGCTGAATACCTAACCAGAGAATCGCCGCATACCACGCCCAAACCACCAGTTGCGACCAACCTAGCGGATACGCGTAAACAAACTTGTTGAGGATCACGTCCGACCCGACCATCAGCAAAAACGGCACCCACATCTGTCGTCGCGGTCCGCGCGCGCCAAAATACAGCAATGCCGCGACAACCGGGGTGAAGTTCCACGGATGCGGCGTGAACGGCATCCTCGCCGCCACCGCAAAAATGACAAATAAATAAGCCAGCATGATCACCTCGTCAGGAACTCTTTAAGATTGTTGCGCGACCCGATGCCGCCGGTCAAGCGAACTTGTCGTCAGACCGGCTCCGCCTCGCGCGCCCAAGAACAAACTCGAGACCCTTCTACCATTTCGTTCCACCCCGCGAAATGCGCGTTTGACGCAGCCGTTACCTTCCCCTAAGATGGCTGCGCTCGGGTTCCCCCGAAAACTCGAGCGGCCCCGAAGCAATCATGATTGGCAAAACCGTTTCCCACTACCGCATCGTAGAAATGCTCGGCGGTGGTGGAATGGGCGTTGTCTACAAAGCAGAAGACACCGCCCTCGGCCGCTTCGTCGCCCTCAAGTTTCTGCCCGAGGAAGCGTCGCAAGATCCGCAAGCACTCGAGCGTTTTCGCCGCGAAGCCCGCGCTGCCTCATCCCTGAATCATCCGAACATCTGTACCATCCACGAAATCGGACAGCACGACGGACAACTCTTCATCGTCATGGAGTGCTTGAGCGGCCAGACGCTGAAGCATGTCATCCAGGGCAAGCCGCTCGAACTGGAAACGCTGCTCGGCCTCGGGATTCAAGTCGCCGACGCGCTCGATGCCGCGCACAGCAAAGGCATCGTCCACCGCGACATCAAGCCCGCCAATATCTTCGTCACCGATCGCGGTCACGCTAAGGTCCTCGACTTCGGCCTCGCGAAGATCGCGCGCCCCGCGCGCTCCACTCTCGACGAATCGCAAACTCGCGCCGACATCAATAACCTCGATCTCACCAGCCCTGGCACCGCCATGGGCACCGTCGCCTACATGTCGCCCGAACAGCTGCGCGGCAAGGAGCTCGATGGCCGCACCGATCTCTTCTCCTTCGGAGTGGTTCTCTACGAAATGGCCACCGGCGTCGTCCCCTTTCGCGGAGAAACCTCGGCCGTCATTACCGAAGCAATTCTCAATCGCGCCCCAACCACCGCCACGCGCCTGCGCCCTGAGCTTCCGGTAAAACTCGAAGAGACAATCAGCAAAGCTTTGGAGAAAGATCGCGATCTTCGCTGCCAGAGCGCCGCAGAACTGCGTGCCGACCTGAAACGTCTGAAGCGCTCGCTCGATTCTTCGCGCACGTCATTCGTGTCCGAAACCAACGCCGATAGCAATAAAGAGCAATCCTCCGCGTCATCCTCCTCCGCTCCGGTCGCGCCGCCGCCCGCCAAACGCGGTCTGCCACGCGCCATTTTCGCGATGGCCGTCCTGTTCGCCTTGGCCGCCGGCGTGTATGGCGGAAAGATCCTTTTCTCATCGGAACCGCTGCCGCCGCCCACCTACCGTCAACTCACCTTCCGCCGCGGCAGCATCCGTTCCGCCCGCTTCGCTCCCGATGGCCAAACCATTCTTTACAGCGCTGCGTGGCAAGGCAGTCCCGTGGATGTCTTCACTGCTCGTCCTGAGGCGCCCGAGGCGCGCTCCATGGGCCTGAGCCGAACCCAACTCGCCTCGGTATCCTCAGCCTCCGAGATGGCCGTCCTCCTCAACAGCAAGGCCATCGGCACTTGGGTAAACATGGGCACGCTCGCCAGAGCCCCGCTTGTCGGAGGCGCGCCCCGCGAGGTGCTCGATCAAGTCCAGTGGGCCGACTGGTCCGCCGACGGAACCAACCTCGCCGTCGTCCGCGACTTCGGCGGCCGCAATCGCCTCGAGTTTCCCATCGGCAAGCCCCTCTACGAAACCGGCGGCTGGATTGGCCATCCGCGCGTCTCTCCTAAGGGCGACCTGATCGCTTTCATCGACCACCCCGTCCAGGGCGACGACAGCGGTTCGCTGGCCGTCGTCGATATGTCCGGTCACGTGAAAAAGCTCTCCGGCGAATGGTTCACCATCCAGGGCGTAGCCTGGTCCCCGAATGGGAAAGAGGTTTGGTTCACGGCCAGCAAGTCGGGCGTTGATCGCACGCTCTACGCCGTCACCTTGGACGGCAAGGAACGCATGGTGCTGCGCCTTCCCGGCGCAGTCATGATCTTCGACATTTTCAAAGATGGCCGCGTGCTTTTAATGCGTGCCAGTTGGCGCCGCGAACTGATCGGCATCACTGCCGAAGATTCGAAGCAGCACGACCTTTCGTGGCTCGACTACACCTATCCCGCTGATATTTCCGCCGATGGCAAGACCCTCCTCTTCGACGAGGAAGGCGGAGGCGGCTCCTTGGACTACTCGAAATCCGGAGGCCTCTCGTACGCCGTCTACATTCGCAAGACCGACGGCTCGCCCGCCGTGTTGTTGGGCGAAGGCGGCGCCGTGTCGTTGTCTCCCGATGGGAAATCTGTAATCGCCCAGACTCAGGATTCGCCCTCGCAACTCAAGCTCCTGACCACCGGTGCTGGCGAACCGACCGATCTGACAAAAGACAACATCAATCACTCCTGGGCGCATTGGTTCCCCGACGGTAAGCGCATTTTGTTCTCGGGTAACGAGCCGGGCAAGGGGGTGCGGCTCTACGTTGACGACCCAGCCGCTGGCAAGAGTCAGCCCATCACACCCGAAGGCGTGAGTGGCACCGCATTTGTCATTTCACCAGACTCCCAGACGGTAGCCGCCATCGGCCCCGATCAAAAGGGATATCTTTTCCCCGTTGCCGGCGGCCAGCCGCGCGTCATTCCCGGACTCGATCCCGGAGAACAGCCAATCACCTTCAGTACAAACGGAGACTCTCTCTACATCTACCAGCCCGGCGAATTGCCCGCCAAGGTTTATCGTCTCGACCTGCGCACCGGCAAACGCACTCTCTGGAAAGAACTCATGCCCTCTGATCCCGCCGGCGTCGAGACCATTGGTCCAATCCTCATGACTCCCGATGCCAAAACCTGCGTCTTTGGATATCACCGCATGCTCGCCGATTTGTATTTGGTCGAAGGCCTGAAATAACAAATTCCGAAGTAACAAACGCAGAAAATGAGCGAGCTCTAAAGCAATCGCCCTTACGCTACCGCCTGTCTTTCCGCTCGCTCCCCATCCCAAATTGTTCGTCCACCTCGCGCAGGTCCCGTGTAAGAAACACCACTCCGCCCAGCAAATGTCCTCCCTTGCTTCCGGGATAGTCATAACGTAAATCGCGAAAGTGCACCGCATAAGCAGGATGGACGCTATCGCTCGAGTCGTCCGTCAGTTCGTCAGTTTCCGTCAGCGGATACGCCGCCCAGCTCAAATACACCCGTCCTAAATAGGTTTTCTTCGCCGCGAGCGAAACCGCCGTCTCTTCCGGTTTGTAATAAATCTGCATCTGGTCTCGCGGATCGACCTCAGGCGCGAGCGAATCCACATCCATCGAGGCGAAAAAATTCTTGGTTTCCACTACCCCGTGCCACCGGAACGGATTCATCATGTACGGATAAGCCGAAGCGCGCAGCGCGTCCGCTTCCTGATAAGTGCGCGCCTCAAGCGCTGCCACCGCCCGGCGATGCTCAAAATCGCACAATCCCCAGTAGGCGAGAACTCCGATCAGCGCGAGAGTCGCGGCCAGTCTCCCCCGCGGCATCCCACTCTTGTTGCGCACGCCAATCTCTTCGTTAATTAGCGCGAACAGCGACGGCACGATCAACCCAAGAATCAGAAACACCAGCAGAACGGGCTCGACAATGTAGACGATATCCCACGAGATCCATCGCTCGGAAAACGGCCAGAACGGCCGCACTCCATAAGCCGTCGTGTAATCGAGCAGAATGTGGCTCAGGCCGGCCAGGCAGGCATAGCCGAACAGCAATCCCCAGCGCGGCGGAAGGTCGGGATTGCGAATCTTGCGCCCGCGCAAACGCCATATGAGATAGATGAGCGCCACCACGGCCGCCGCTACAATCGGCACGCCCAGAAAGGAATGCGTGAATCCGCGATGATGATTTAATCCAAACGCCGGGCCCCCGAATCGGCTGAGCACATCCAGGTCCGGAGCCTCCGCCGCCAAAGTCAGCGTAGCAGTCGCCAGCGCGGTTTTGCGGTTAAGACCAGCGCGGCCCATGTTGGCGCCAAATAAAAAATGGGTGACAGGTTCCAAAGGCTCTCAGACGAGTTTAGCTGGACCGAGTTTAGCTGGACAACGTAGAAGCCGGTAGCGGATCATGCACGATCGTTGCCGGTGCAACCCACTCGCCGACCGGATTGATCGCGCCGCAATCCAGGCATCTCGTGGCCGCAAACTTCGCCGAGCAGTGCGGGCAGACGCCTTGAGTCTGAAAGAAGTCAAACGGTTGCCCGCATCGCCCGCACTTCCAGTAATCACCGACTGGAGGCGCGGTCTTGCACGCCGGACAAATAAACCCGTCCCGCCGCGGCAGCTTCGCGAACCGCAGCAGCGCCTGCGCGTGTTTCAATCCACTCCAGCAATTCATCAGCATGAAGACCGCAATCGCCCCTGTCCACAGTGATCGAGTCCATATGGCCAAGCCGATGAACCCGATTACCCCCGCAAATCCGAGAATCGTAGCCGCCTGCAAGCTGCGCGCCCTTCCGATTACAAACCACAGCAGCGACCGAAGAATCTGACCGCCATCAAGCGGATAAATAGGCAGAATATTAAAAACCAGCAGCAACAAGTCAATGTAGAGCACCGCTCCCAGCAGAGCATGAAGATTGGGCATGGTCTCGGCCCAGCCAAGCGATTGGCTCATCAAGCCGAGTCCCCACAAAATCGGCAGCAGCACCACGTTTACCAGCGGCCCCGCTGCAATGCTCCACAGCTGCGCCCCAGGGCGCTGCGGCGGATCCACATATGCCACGCCGCCAAGCGGCCAAAGCACGATCTGGTTCGCTTGTCCCCCAACCTGCCGGCACGCAAGCGAGTGCCCGAACTCATGCACTGTCACGATCAAAAATAACGCCAGATATTCCAGCACGCTCCAGGTGACGGAGGAATAACGGCCGATTCCTCCCCGCTGGATTTCGTACACCGCCACCAGAAACCACGACCAGTGAAGAAATACGTCAATTCCCTTGAAGCGGAACAGGTGAACCGATCCTTGGCGTGATGTCGGCATGTTTGAGATTTATAGCATAGTCACTACGCCGCCGGTACGACCAGCGACAGCGCATCAGGAACCATCGTCATCCGAGCCGGCAAGCGACCCAACAACTCACCGTCAGCCTCAACGTAAACACGGTCCTCATTGTGACCGCGGTCATCGCCAGCGTGATGGCTGCTTTTTTGCGGCAATTGGCAAATTACCTCTGAGCAGCTCACCAGGTCGATGCCGTCGACCTTCCACCGCCGCCCAATCAGCGCCCCCGCCACGTATTGCAGATAGGCGTTGCGGCTGGCCGTTCGGCACATCACGGCGCGTAGATGTTCGCAATCGAGCGATGCCCCTGGCACCAGCTCCCGCAAAATATTCCCAAAAAACCGAATTCTGACCGCCAGCAGCTCCGTAAGCAGCGCCTGCTGCTTGTGTCCGGTGCCGTTGGAATATTCAACCTCAAAACGCCGCATGTTGTAAGTCGCCCATAATTGCCATGCCTTGAGGTAATAAGCGGTCATTCCTGAGCGATTCTTGAGTTGCGCGGTCAGTTTGTAGAAAAGATGCGCATCGACCCCGATTCCCGCCGCCACCGTGAAATACCGCGCCGCCGCCTTGCCGTGGAAGTCCTCATACTCAACGCGGCCTAGGCCGATCCGCCGCACTTTCCCCGCAACCGCAACTTTCGCTGCCGCGCTCGGATGCAGCGGGATTCCGAGATCATGTGCCAGCGCATTGGCGGTGCCAAACGGCAGTATCCCAAGCGCCACCGGAGTGTCCGCGAGTCCCTGGATTACGTCGTGAATCGTGCCGTCCCCACCGCAGGCGAACACCGTGTCGCTGCCGTCGGCTACCGCGCAGCGGGCGTTATCGGTCGCTTCTTGGCTCGAGCGGCAAACCGTAAGTTCGGTCTGCACCCCCGCTGATTGGATGACGCCGATCGCATGGTTCAGCTCCGCGTCGCGCCCTCGACGGCCAGAATTAGGATTAAACAGAATTGTGGCTTTGTGCATGCAGGCTGGTCCGCATTGAGTTTAACGCATAGTGTGGTTCTCAATGGAATACACACAATGTGGATGCCCGTGCCAGTTCACTTCCTTCCATACCGTCATCCCCATGCGCTCGGCCACCCGCCGCGACGCCAGATTCTCCGGACGAATCAACGAAATCAGCCGGTTGGTTTTCATGTGCGCAAAACCCCAGTCCCGGCACGCCCTGGCCGCTTCAGTGGCCAGGCCCCGGTGCCAGTAGTCGCGGCGAAGATGATATCCAATCTCGTAAAGATGTTCGCCATCGACCTCCTGCAGAATCACCCCGCAATCGCCGATCAACTCGTGCGTCGTCGCCAACTCCATCGCCCACAGCCCGACCCCGTCCTTCCGGTAACGTTCCCGGCTGCGTTCAATCCATAGCTCAACACCAGTGCGATCGTATGCTGACGGATAGAAGCGCATAGTCTCCGCATCAGAAAGCACCAAGGCAAGCGCATCCACGTCCTTTGGAGTAAATTCACGAAGGATTAACCGAGATGTTTGGAGGATGTTCATCTCACATTATTATTCCTCAGGCTGATCACTTCTTACTGTCCCACCCCAACGCGCTAAACTCAAACCATGGCCGACATAGGACGAATGCTCGTAATCCTCGGCATCGCCCTGGTAGTGATTGGCGGCATCGTCATCCTTCTCGGCCGCACCGGAATTCCTCTGGGCCATCTGCCCGGCGACATCACCTATCGCGGCAAGCACACGACCTTTTACTTCCCCCTGGCAAGCTCCATTCTGATTAGCATCGTGCTTTCTGTCATCGTCTTTTTGATCGGACGGCTGAAGCGGTAACCCCCGTCGGGTAAACTGTCACTCGATGGAAATGTCCGATCAACTCGGCTTCCAGTTTCGCCCTCCCGAGCGTCGCATCTGGACCGTCCGCGCTCTCGTCTCCGCCGTCCGCTCCCACATCGAGCGCGAGTACTCCGATTGCTGGGTGGAAGGCGAAATTTCCAACCTCCGAATTCCTGATTCCGGCCATCTGTACTTCACCCTGAAAGAAGAAGCTGCGCAGATTCGCGTCGTCATGTTTCGCTCGTCCGCCCGGCTCCTCCGCTTTCGGCCCGAGAACGGCCTGCATGTCACCGTGCGCGGACGCATTACCGTCTACGAAGATCGCGGCGAACTGCAAATCTCCGCCGAGTTCATGGAGCCGCAGGGCGCTGGCGCCTTGCAGCTCGCCTTTGAACAACTAAAAGCTCGTTTGCAGGCGGAAGGCCTTTTCGACGCATCGCGCAAAAAGCCGATCCCGCCCCTGCCCCAAAAAATAGGCATTATTACTTCCCCGCAAGGCGCCGCCCTGCGCGACATCCTGAACATCCTCGCCCGCCGCCATCACTCGGCCAATGTGTTGATCTATCCCGCGCAAGTGCAGGGAGACTCGGCTCCAGCCGAAATCATCGCCGGCCTTCGCTACTTTCATCAGGAATTGCAGAATCTGAACGGAGAATTAAAGACTAAAGAATTAAAGAATAAAGAACTGCGGCACAAAGCTTCGCGCCGCCAAGACTCGCACCGCAGCCACGCCGTCGAGGTCATCATCATCGCCCGTGGCGGAGGCTCGGCCGAAGACCTCGCCTGTTTCAATCACGAAGGCCTGGCTCGCGCCGTCGCCGACTCCCAGATCCCCGTCATCTCGGCGATCGGCCATGAGACCGACTTCACCATCGTCGATTTTGTCGCCGATCTGCGCGCTCCTACCCCCTCCGCCGCCGCCGAGCTAGTCATCCGCTCACGGCAGGAGATCGAAGCACAAACCGGTGACCTCTATCGCCGGCTAGAGCGCGCCTTGCGCTATCGACTGCTCATGGCCCGCCAGGAATTGGCCGAACTTTCGCAGCACCGCGCCTTCGCGCGCTTGATGGATGCCATCCATCGCCGCCAGCAAAAATTCGATGAACAGCGATTCCGTCTCGAAAAGGCGCAACGCCAGATTCTCGACCGCTACTATCGCCGCTCCGAACAAGCGACCGCAGCAGTCCGCCACTACGACGCGCGCCGCCGCCTGGCCAGCGTTCGTCAGCAATTGGAAGCCAGGATTACGACCCTCGCCGTTGCCATGCGCACGCGCTTGCTCGAAATCCGAGGCGCGCTCGACCGCCAGAACGCCAGCCTAGAAGCTCTTTCCCCACTCGCCATTCTCAATCGCGGATACGCGCTGGTCTTCGACGCCCAGGGCGAACTCGTAAAAGACGCGGCTCGCCTCCAACCCGGCAATGAGCTGTCGGCCCGCCTCGCGCGAGGCCGCGTTCGTGCCCGCGTCACCGCCACCGAGCCCGGCCAATCCGAATCAGGCAAGCCTGCATTAGAATAAATGCCAATCCAACTTCTCAGCGTGAGGGGAAAGTGACAGCGTCGCTGGCGTGGCCACACATCTCGGTGACTCCGGTCATTGATATTTTGCTGGTCGCGCTCCTGATCTATCAGTTTCTGATCTTGGTGCGCGGCACGCGCGCAGCCCCGATGCTCGTCGGCGTGGCGGCCTTGGCCCTCGCTTTCTACCTCGCGCACCTCGCCGAACTCTGGACGCTGAACTGGCTGCTTAGCACCCTATTGCCGTATGTCGTTTTCGCCCTCATCGTCGTCTTCCAGTCCGAAATCCGCCACGGACTCGCAGATCTCGGCCGCCGCATTTCACTGATGCGGTCTTCGAGTTCAGTCGCTGACGTTTACGACGACATCGTTCTCGCCGCCAATCTCTTTTCCCAAAACCAGACCGGAGCTCTCATCGTGATCGAGCGCGAGATCGGCCTGCGCACCTACATCGAAAGCGGCGTCGCCCTCGATGCTCGCCTGTCTTATGACCTGCTGGCCACCATCTTTCGTCCCAGCGCTCCATTGCATGACGGCGCCGTCATCGTGCAGCGCGACCGCATCGCGGCCGCCGCCTGTTTCCTGCCCCTTTCGATGAATCCCGTGCTCTCGACGCAACTCGGAACCCGCCACCGCGCCGCCATCGGAATCACCGAAGAAACCGACGCCGTTGCCGTCATCATCTCCGAAGAAACCGGCACTATCAGTATGGCCGTCGCCGGAAGCATCGAGCGTGATTTGACCGTCGAGCGTCTCCGCGAGCGTTTGAGCGCTCTCCTGCGCCGCTACGCTCCCTCGCCCGCGCTGCCCACTCCCGTCGAACAGAACTTCGTTGAAGAAGAACCGCCCAGTTCGCATCTCTCGCGCAAGCAAGACGCCAGCCTGCGCTCGGGGAAGGACGACTGACAATGTCCAGCGTCGCCCATCGCGGCTTCTTCTATAGGATTTTCGTTCACAACATCGGCCTGAAGCTGGTCTCTCTTCTGCTCGCCATCGGCCTCTGGTATGCCGTCGCGCATAGTCCCATCGCCGAAGTCGAAATGAGGGTGCCGATCGAGTTCCGCGATCTCCCCGATAATCTCGAAATAGATTCTGCCAGCTTCACCCAAGCCCAGATTCGAATCCGCGGGCCCGAGCGCCTGATTCATCGTCTGCAAAGCGAAGACGTCCACGCCGAGATTAATCTCGCCAAGGTCGAGCCCGGCGAGCGGACTTTCGATCTCGGCGCGCGTCAAATCCATGTACCCGACGGCCTCGAGGTCGTCCAGATCATACCCGGCCAGTTTCACCTCTCTTTCGATGCTCGCGAGACCCGTGTCGTCGATGTTCGGCCCCGTGTCACCGGAGATTTTGCCAGCGGCATGCGAGTCGCAAAGGCGATTGCCGATCCATCCAGCGTCACCATCACCGGTCCCCGCCGCCGCGTCCAGGCGGTCGAAGCGGCCACCACCGATCCGGTTGACGCCACCGGCACGATAAGCCAAGCCACTTTTGTTACCCAGGCCTATGTCCCCGACCCTCTGATCCAAGTTGTGCATCACACCCCGATTCACGTCACGGTTATCATGGAAAGTTCAGGAGACGACAAAAAACAGAGATAAACCGCCAACCGTCCATGACGCAAACCAGACAACTCTTCGGTACCGACGGAATTCGCGGCGTTGCCGGCGAATTTCCTCTAACCCGCGACAGCGTTTATTGGATCGGCCGCGCCCTCGCCCACGATCTCGTGCGTGTCAATCCGAACGCCCGCGTCGTCATCGGCCAGGACACCCGCATCTCTAGCCGCTGGATCGCCGACCGCTTTTTGCAGGGGCTCGCCTCCGTCGGCGTCGCAACCCGCAGCGCTGGCGTGATCACCACTCCCGGAGTCGCTTTCCTCGCGCGCTCTCAGGGCTTCGACGCCGGCGTGGTCATTTCCGCCTCCCACAATCCCTGGACCGACAACGGCATCAAAGTTTTCTCCGGCGACGGCTACAAACTCCCCGACGCGCGCGAACTCGCGATCGAAAAAGAAATCTTCGCCTTGCTCGATTCCGATTCCGTTCCAGCTCCTGACGCAGCTCCTGAATCGTCAAGCCTCCCCGGTGACGAAAACCTCCGCCAGGCATACGTTCGCTGGCTTGCCGCCAGCATTTCCACCGGCCTGACGCGGCTTCGCGCCGCTGTCGATTGCGCCAACGGTGCGGCTACGGCTGAAGCGCCCGCTCTATTCAAGGCCCTCAACGTGGATACTACTTTTCTGCACTGCGCCCCCGACGGAGAAAATATCAACGAGAATTGCGGAGCTCTGCATCCGCAAACCGTCGCCAGTTTTGTAGCCAGTCAGCCGGGACGTTTCGATGTCGGCATTACCTTCGATGGCGACGCCGACCGCGCTCTCTTCTGCGATGCTGAAGGCCAAGTCGTCAACGGAGACGTGGTTCTGCTTCTCTCGGCACGTGAAATGCTCTCCCGAGGCACGCTCGCCAAGTCCACCGTCGTGGCCACCACCATGTCAAACATGGGGTTGGAACTGGCTCTCAAGCGCTCCGGCATCCATATGGTGCGTGCCAATGTCGGCGATAAATACGTCCTCGAGGAAATGCAGCGCATCGGTGCTACCCTCGGCGGCGAACAGTCGGGACACATTCTGTTTCGCGACGCCGACGCGACCACTGGCGATGGACTGCTCACCGCCCTGCGCGTCCTCGAGATCATGGTTCGCACCGGCCTGCCGCTCGCCGGCCTCATCAGCGACCTGAAGGTGTTTCCGCAGACGATCCGCAATGTGCGTGTCCGCCAAAAAACTCCCTTCGCAGAAATTCCATCGGTTCAATCAGCGATCGCCGCAGCCGGACGTGAACTCGACGGCAACGGCCGCGTCGTCGTGCGTTACTCGGGCACCGAGGCGCTCGCGCGCGTGATGGTCGAAGCCGAGTCAAAAGATCAAATGGATCGCCTCGCCGCCTCGATCGTCGATGCGATTCAATCCGCTCTCGGCGCATAAAGGACCTTAAGTCATCTCCTGTCTGCGCCCGAATATGTGAGTTCCGTCCAGCTCCCTCTGTCCCCGGCTCTTCCTCCGTCCCTACGTCCATTTGTGCGACCTAGTTATCTTGCGTACTACCTTACTAAGTCGAGAATAAGAATCGCTTCACACTTACGCTGACTTAGACAAAGCTCATGAGAATTCTTATTGTGGAAGACGACATTGCCCTTGCCAGCTTCTTACGCAAGGGTATAGAGGCGGAACATCACGCGGTCGATGTCGCCAACAACGGAAACCAGGGCCGCGCCATGGCGACCGAGATTGACTATGACCTGGTCGTGCTTGACTTGAACCTACCGGGAATGGACGGATTGACGGTGCTGAAAAACTTGCGGCTGCACAAGTCAAACCTGCCGGTGATAATTCTGACTGCCGCGTAGCCGTGTCGAAGACCGCGTCCAGTGCCTCGACTCAGGAGCGGATGACTATCTGGTAAAGCCGTTTTCATTTCTCGAACTTTCGGCGCGTGCTCGTGCGCTCTTGCGCCGCAGCCATCTGCCGTTAGAGTCGGTGCTTACGGTGCGTGATCTTTGCCTCGATCGCGTGGAACGCAAAGTCGAGCGCGCAGGGCGCCGTATTGAATTGACAACCAAGGAGTTTGCCCTGCTCGAATACTTGATGCGCAATGCCGGGCGCCGCCTGACGCGGGCGATGATCATCGAACATGTGTGGAATCTGACCTTCGATTCCACAACGAATGTGGTGGATGTTTACATCAACTATCTGCGTCGCAAGGTGGATGACGGATTTAAGCCGGCATTGATTCACACCGTGCGCGGCGTCGGATACGAGATGACTCCCGAGGCCTTGCCGTCATGAGCGCCGGCGCGCATTCCATTTCCACGCAGTCGCGTGGTCCAGATCTCCTGGGCGAATTGCTGCATTTTATGAGCCAGCCGCTGACTACGCTGCATTGCGCGCTCGAAAGCTCAATCGCACAGGAAACAATAGCGGCGCCGGAAGACGTTTGCCTGGCTCTGGATCAAACCGACCGTGTGATTGAAGCGGTGCGCCTCATGCGTGAATATCTCGAGGCCGAGCAGCCCTGCCCTTTTATCGCGCCCGTTGCGCTCGATCCCGCGATTCATCGCGCTCTCGATCAACTCGCAGTGGTGGCGGAGGCTCGGGGCGTCCGTTTATCGGCCGAGGGTGCGACCAATGCGATGATTCATCTCGGTGAAGCGCGTCTCGACCGCATCCTCATTTACATGATCGGGATCTTGATCGAAAGTGCGCCGCTGGGCGCAGAGATTATGTTGTCGTCTGCGGATGGGCCTTTCGGTTCGGTTCTGAGCGGGCACATACCGGCCGACCCATGTCTGGTCGACAAGTCTTTGGTCGGCCGCCCTTCGGCTGAGCGCTCTTTGGTCAATCATTCTTCGACCGGCCATCATCCGGGCGGGCTTCTTGCCGCTTCGGCGCTAAGCGTACTCTGGCAGGCCAAGATTTCGATTGCTCAGCGCGCTCTCGAATCGTCAGGCTCCTCGGTGGAATTTTGCTTGGACGACAAGCCCGGATTCACTGTTCGTATACCGCCGCCAGCACCCCCTCTGCCGGCTATCGGCGATCCTACGAACTCGCTCACAGTTTAGAACTCACTCACACTTTATAAGGAGTACAATCCACCCTTTCGCGGGAGGTATGCGATGACGCAGCGGCTGATATCAGTGGTTGCCCTCGTGATTTTCCTTGAGCTTGGATCTCCAACTTGGGCTCAGAAGAACCCGCTAGCCCCTGCGCCAGTCACGGTGATCCGCGCAGGGACGCTCATCGATGGCGTGTCCAATTCCGCTCGTCAAAACGTAATTATCACCATTCGCGGAAACGTGATTACCGACGTTGCCGACGGAGGAGTGCTCGTTCCCGCGAATCTTCCCCCGGGTTCCACCATCATCGATCTGTCCCAGGCAACCGTCCTGCCCGGCCTCATTGACGCCCACACCCATATTTTTCTCCAGGGCGAAGATCCGACGCAGGGTGGATACGACATTCAACTGCTCAAATATCCGCTGGCTTTTCGTGCAGCCCGGGCCACCGTTTCGGCGCGGCGTGCGCTCGAACAGGGCTTCACTACTTTGCGTGACATGGAGACCGAAGGCGCGGGCTACGGCGATGTTGGCATCAAAATGGCCATCGAGGGCGGATACATTCCCGGCCCGCGATTATTTGTCACAACCCGTGCCATCTCTACCACCGGAGGCTATGCGCTCGAGGGTTACGCGCCCGAGATCGAGGTCCCCAAGGGCGTGCAGATCGTCGATGGTCCCGTCGAAGCGCGGAAGGCGGCCCGCGAACAACTCGACCACGGCGCTGATTGGATCAAGGTTTACATGACGCATCGCTCGTGGATCGGCAGGCATGGCGAACTCGTATCGCAGCCGACTCTCACCGTCGAAGAACTGCGCGCCATTGTCGATGAAACCCATGGCTGGCAGAAGAAAGTTGCTTGCCACGCCTATGGCGGCGAAGGCCTGCAGCGCGCGCTCGATGGCGGATGCGACTCGATTGAACACGGTCTAGAACTGACCGATGCGCAGATCGCGCAAATGATCCGACAAGGCACCTGGCTCTGCCCCACCCTCAGCGTCTACTACTCTGATTGGGCGCCAGCCGATACTCCGGCGGGCCAGCGCGATCGCAAACGCGCCTCCGACCACGAGGTTTCGTTTCGCAAAGCGCTGAAAGCGGGGGTAAAGATTGCCTTCGGGACCGACATGGGTGGTATCCCATGGACCGAACCGATCGCGCAGGAGTTTCCTCGGCTAGTAGAGTTTGGAATGACGCCCATGCAGGCCATCCAGAGCGCGACTTCGCGCGCCGCTGATTTGCTCGAAATGCAAGGACGCCTGGGCGTAATCGCCCCCGGAGCCTACGCCGATGTTGTTGCCGTATCTGGAGATCCGCTCGCGAAAATCAAGATTCTTGAAAATGTCGGCTTCGTGATGAAAGATGGCAAGGTGTTCAGGAACGATCTGGCGCCGAAGAAAAATTGAGGATTGAAAAGAACCACTGAGAAGTAAAAGATCGAGAATCAACAAGTCATGCGCGGGAAGGTGAACAATGAATATTCTGGAAATGTGCGATTCCGAAGCGGCTTCCGTTCCGGTGGAAGCGACGGCAGAGCAGGCCATCCGCACTATGCTTGACCGGCATGTGGGAGCGGTCGTTGTCATTGACGAAAACTCTCGCGTCGCTGGAATCTTCACCGAACGCGACGTGCTGCGGCAGCTTTCGCTCGGCGAGCGCGATCCGAAAAATCTTTCGGTGCGCGAGATTATGACGACACCGGTCGAAATGGCGACGCGCGCCACCACCGCCGGCGAAGCCCTCGCCACCATGGTCGACCGCCACTACCGGCATCTCCCGATCGTTGATGATGACGGGCGGTTGTTGGGGATGCTTTCCATTCGCCACGTGCTCGAGGCGAAGATCGACACCCTGACGCGGCAGTTGGATCAGGCGCGTTCGGTAGTGCTCTGAGAAACTGCGCCTGACTTGCCCTCGACGCAAGAAATTTACTGGTGAGCGTGCGGACTTTGCGCCGGATTCTTGTGGGCCGCCCTCGGCGCCTTTGCAATCTTCACGTCGAAACTCACCGGCAGTTTCTTCGGCGGGTAGCATGCGGAGTTGTCGCAGGCCTGATACTTCAGTTTTCCCCGAACGATGTATTTGCCCGGTTGCACCGAAAGCAGCGGATGCACCATCACATTTACCGTAAAATCTCCGGTATAAACACTGAGCTTTTCGTCGGGAGCGAATGCGAAACTCATGTCTCGGCCCTCAGGGTATGTCGTTCCCCCGATCACGATGTCGGTCGTAGCGTCGATATCAAGCACTGTCGGAATCAGGAACTCTGATTTGGGCTGATTCGAATTGATGTGATATCCGCTGGCGACGCGGAACGAAAGTGGGACCTCGACGGACTTCCCTTGCATCGCAGTCACGAGCCCAGCGGGCGCCATCTTCACCGCAGCTGACGGAGGCTGCACTCCTAGGCTGTCTTGCCCGCATGCCCACGATGAGACCAGTAACAATGCGCTCGAAAGAAGAATTTTCATCGGCACAAGGCTCCACGGGGTTGCTGTCCCGAGCAACCGGCTCCAGCGATCCTCAAGTTTCGGATTGCCCCAGTCTCAGAGTACTCCAGGGTTAGTCTGCTTCGTAGTTACTTCCGAGCCTGTACCGCCTGGCCTTCGCTCAGCGCTTGTTTGATGTGGTCCACAAACACGCTCCTGCTTTGCAGGCCGAATTCGCGGTCGATCAGCTTGCCGTCGCGCCCCACGAAATACGTGGTTGGCAGCACGCTTACTCCCCCGTAACTGTCCGCCACCGATTCCTTGCCGAGCACGATCGGATAGTTGACCCCCATATCTTTCGCGAACTTGGCGATGTCTTCCGTGCTCGCATCGTCCATCGCTACCCCGACAATCTCAAACCCCTGTGGCCCATATTCTTTTTGCAGCTCGACGAACCACGGCATCTCGATTTTGCATGGACCGCAATATGTCGCCCAGAAGTTCAGCAAAACCGCCTTGCCTCGAAGATCCGAGAGCTTGAGATTTTTCCCGTCCAGCGTCTGCAGATCGAAGTCTGGCGCAAGATTGCCCATCAGCTGTCCCTTGACCGGACCGCTGGCGCGATTGTGGCGGGCCATACGCACACCGGCGAATAACATGGCGGCGACGATGGCAGCAACGAAGAACAGAACTAAAGGATTTCTTTTCACAGGCCGACTCCGGCGGCTGACCGCCGCCAATTCTTTAGATGACGCTTATCGCGCGGCCGAAGCCGCGCTCCTCCAACAAAGTCTTGCCTCCCGCCGTCACCGCGAACCTATAGCGAGAAGCGGTTCAAAAACGAGAAATAGCCGGAAATGAGTGCGAACCTGCCCATCACCAGCAAAACGCCTAACGCGATCAGCAATCCGCCGCTTGCCACTTCCACGGCGTGCATGTGGAACTTGAAGCGGTTATAAAACTTCAAGAAGCGTTCGATGCCAAGCGAAGTCAGCAGGAACGGCACCGCCAATCCTGCCGAGTAGATGGCTAGAAGAAAGATCCCTTTCCAAACCGTGTCCTGAGCGGCCGCGAATCCAAGCACCACCGCCAGAATCGGGCCGACACAGGGCGTCCACCCGAAAGCAAACGCAAATCCGATGACGAATGCTCCCCAGGCCGACGAATTCCCTTTCAGACCGTGCAGTCGCGTATCGGCCAGCAGAGCCTTGATCTGCAGCAGTCCGGTCAGGTGAAGCCCGAACAGGATGATGATCACTCCCGCGACCCGCGCCAGCAGCGATTTGTATTGTGCCAGCACCTGGCCGACTTCCGTCGAGATCGCGCCGAGAGCGATAAAGACGATGCTGAAGCCGATGATGAAGGCCGCCGAGTTGATCATCACCTTGCGGAACAGTTCGCCTTCTTTCTGCTTCAGTTGCTCGACGCCCACGCCCGAGATCAACGACACATATCCCGGCACGAGCGGAAGCACGCACGGCGACAGAAATGAAATCAGTCCCGCGACGAAGACGGCAAGCGGCAGCGGCAAACTCGTCATATCTTCACTATGGTAGCGATATTGTAGCGACCAAGACTTTCCGGCTCCATTAACAAGATGCCGCTGAGCCGTGAATTGTTACAGCAATTCCCTTTCGACCATTGGACGGGCTCGTCGAGCGCTGGTTATCTAATGCTGTGCTTTTGCGAATGTTTGGGGACAGTCGCTTCTTTGGCGGGCTCGGGTGGTGCAGCCGTAGGCACGGTTTCGGGCGGAGGTTCGGTCAAAACCTTCTTGATAAATCCCGCCGGCACCGTCGCCGTGAGCACGGCCCGATCCCCCGATTGTTCCACTTGCAGGCTGTCGAAAAACGCTTTGACGTCGACGTCCGTGCCTTGTGCTCCGACGCTGATTTCGGTGGCATGGAACAGATTCAGGAAAGCAGCTGCCTTTTCCGTGATCGCCTGCGCGTCCGCACTACTGTTGGTGAAGGCTTCAGCGCGCAGGTGAAGCGCGCGCAGATAGCGCGCCGAAATGACGACAACCGCCGGCTTTGGAAATAGCAGGCTCCAGCTGCCCAGTCCCCCAAGGTCGGTCATTCCAGGCTGCACCCGCAGGATCGCGAACGACAGGCTGGCCAATGGAACTTTTTTATAGAACCTGCGCAGCAATGAAGGTCCTCCAAACGGCGAGGCCAGCTTGCGCGAGCGGTCGAGCATGCCGCGAATCACGTCCGGGTTGGGATGGTTCGAAACCGCAACGCTATCGTACGAAAGAATCACAACGCGAACCGTGCGCCCTTCGAGCGGGATGTTATAGATGTCGAACCCGCGATAGTCGTCAATCGAAGACGAAATCTTCTTGAGATAAGCCGTCAGCCGCGTCGTGTCGATCTTGCCGACGAATACCTCAGAAAAGCGCGGTTCGGTCGCCGATCCACCAGTGCCATTGCCCCAACTCTGAGGATAATGAATCGCGAAGGCGGCTTGATCAAGGTCGCGCTCGAATTGAAATCCCGTCTGATCGACAAATTGCTGATATTCCGGGTCCCGCGAAACCGCCGGCAGCTGGCTCGTAGCATTAAACGCCCGAATCCACTTGAAATTGATGTAGAAGAAACCATCCGCGCCCGGAAGCAGCCGTGCCGACTCCGGCGCAGCGTGTTTGCGTAGGGTCACGATCAACGCGACCGCGGCTACAATCAGCAGGACGGCCAGGGGAATGGGGAGGCGTCGTCGAATGCGCATCGATTCTTGGCGGGTGTTCGGCTCATCACTGCAAACAGAAGGTGAGCCCATTCATGATAGCACCCGGTGGCCTACGAGTTTCTCCGGGCGACCCGCTTTGCGGACCTCTTCTTTCGCACCCTCGGCCGTCAATGTACTATCTCAGTGGGCCGCCAGTTGCCGCGGGAGACTCAGTCATGACCAGAAACCAGAGCAATATCGTGGCGGGCGCAACCGGCATGGTGGTATGTGCCAGCGTCTTCATCGCCTCTGTGCTCTATCAATTTGGGCTCCTCGAAGGAGTGGCCAGCCTGGCGACGTTTGTCCAGGTATTTCTGCTTTCGGCGACAGTCGTCGATGCCATGGAAGACCGGCAGGCTTCGTCCCGAATCCGCGCTCTGGCGTCCGTTCTCATGGCGATTCTGATAGTCGGCTGGTTTGGAGCCACCTACTGGACACACGGCGGCGATTCGTGATGCGCTGCTGCCCTGAGGTTGCACGCCAATAACCCTTGTGATAACTTTAATGATTGTCCCGGACTTTCAGGAAGGGATCAGGGAAGTAATGCGCCCGAAGGGACTTGCTTCCACCTGCTGGCGTAGCTCAGTCGGTAGAGCATCTGATTTGTAATCAGAGGGTCGGGGGTTCGATTCCCTTCGCCAGCTCCAGAAAAACAAGTTTCCGGAAACAGAAGAGGTTTACGCAGAAACGCGCGCTAGCAGCGCAGCTTTAAAGCACTCCTTCAGATTATTTTTTCCGGCGAGTGTAGTTGTCAGGCGGGAGTTCTCGCATTCAGTTTTCCCGAGCTGAGAGATGCTGTGCGGTGTCGACGTTGTCTTTTGCGCGGCCCGTGTTTTCGGATTTGCACAGGTGGGTGAGTGGTTAAAGCCAACAGACTGTAAATCTGTCCCTCTCAGGAGGTACGGAGGTTCGAATCCTCCCCTGTGCACCAGAGTGATGAACCAAAGTGGCGAGGCTTCAGTGGTGGACGATCCTGAGGCAGAGCAAGAAGTTGATGAATCGGCCGTGATCAAGAGGAAGTTCGTGCTGGCTCTGATCGCCTATGCGGCACTCGGAGTCTTGGCTTGGACCACGTTGTCGAACGAGCCGATTCGGTTTGTCGACTGGAACGTCAATCTGAGAACCGCGACGCTCCTGATCTTGGCCTTGTTTGCGTTTCGGGCGGCGCTCTACTTTTGGCGAACCCGCATCGAAGCAGACCGGGATCGCGCAAAGTCAGCCGAGTGATGGTCGGCGAGGCGCACTGAGGTGTTGAAGCACTGCCAAGGACCGGCTATAGACGTAGAAGGGCCGATGTAGCTCAGTTGGTAGAGCACTCCCTTGGTAAGGGAGAGGTCATCAGTTCAATCCTGATCATCGGCTCCATGAGTTTCTGAGAACTGACAACTGAGAACTGGTTTGAGCGGGAGTAACTTGAGGCGTTTTGCGGGCGTGAGCGAAACCGGGGTCCCCGGCACGCGTCTTGTGCGTGACGGGGTGGGGAAGCGGGAGCCCGTAGCCGAAATCCCGAGCGTTTTGTGCGAGGGATCTGAAGGGTTTCAGGCTGAGCGGGAGTAACTCAGTGGTAGAGTCACAGCCTTCCAAGCTGTTGGTCGCGGGTTCGATCCCCGTCTCCCGCTCCAGAGTTTGAGCGTTGCGGTTGGAGTCCGAAGATTTGAGTGGAACGGTGAAGTTCGAACAAGGCGCGATCAAGGTTGAAAAAGAACGCGAGTTCGGCGACCTGAAAGCGGCGATCGAGAAGGCATTCGCAGCCGATAAGGTCGCGAAATATTTGAAGCAGCTCGCCGGGCGCGGGATTCGAGTGCGCGACCTGGATGCGGCCTTCGCGGCGAATACGATCGATTCGGCCGCGGGAGATAAGGCGGGAACGGCGCGCTCGTTATATAGTTCGTTGCCGGTCTCGGATCAGGCCCAGGTACGGGAGTTTTATCTCTCCAAGGTCGAAGAAGTCGATCCGGCGCTGCGAGCGAAGTTTCACAGGTTGTATCAGTATTACTGAGTGGATCTCAGGACTACGATTGATTTGCCAACCAGCCGGCGAGATGCCGGCGCTACATGAGGATAAGAGCAAATGGCGAAAGAAAAATTTGAGCGGAATAAGCCGCACTGCAACGTAGGGACGATTGGTCACATTGACCACGGGAAGACGACGTTGACGGCGGCGATCACGAAGGTATTGCAAAAGCACAACCCGAAGATTGTGTTCCGGTCGTTCGATTCGATCGATAACGCTCCGGAAGAAAAGGCGCGCGGCATCACCATTGCCACGGCGCACGTCGAGTACGAGACGCCGAACCGGCACTATGCGCACGTCGATTGTCCGGGTCACGCCGATTACATCAAGAACATGATCACGGGCGCGGCGCAGATGGATGGCGCGATCTTGGTAGTCGCGGCGACGGATGGTCCGATGCCGCAGACGCGCGAGCACGTGCTCCTGGCGCGCCAGGTCGGCGTGCCCTACATTGTTGTTGCTTTGAACAAGTGCGATGCGGTCGATGATCCGGAATTGCTCGATCTGGTCGAGCTCGAAGTGCGCGAGTTGCTGAAGTCGTATCAGTTTCCGGGCGACGATGTGCCGGTGATTCGGCTCTCGGCTTTAGGGGCTTTAAATGGTGAAGAGAAGTGGGAGAAGCAGATCGACGCGCTGATGGAGGCGGTGGACAAGAACGTACCGCAGCCGGCGCGCGAGCTGGATAAGCCGTTCCTGATGCCGATCGAAGATATCTTTTCGATTCAGGGACGGGGCACGGTGGTGACGGGCCGCATCGAGCGTGGCAAGGTGAAGGTGGGCGAAGAAGCGGAGATTGTCGGCTTCCGTGAGACCAGAAAGACGGTGGTCACGGGCGTCGAAATGTTCAAGAAGCAGTTGGACGAAGGCATGGCGGGCGACAACGCCGGATTGCTGTTGCGCGGCATTGCGAAAGAAGATGTGGAGCGCGGGATGGTTTTGGCAAAGCCGGGATCGATTACGCCGCACACGAAGTTCAAGGCTGAGGTCTATATTCTGACGAAGGAAGAAGGCGGGCGGCATACGCCGTTCTTCAAGGGGTATCGGCCGCAGTTTTACCTGCGCACGACGGACGTGACGGGGATCGCGGAGTTGCCGGCAGGCACGGAGATGGTGATGCCGGGAGACAATGTGAGCCTGGTGATCGAGCTGATCACGCCAGTGGCAATGGAAAAGGGACTGCGTTTCGCAATCCGTGAAGGTGGCCACACGGTGGGCGCCGGCACGATTGCGGAGATTATTCAGTAAGTTGTTTGTGTGGGGCGGGCATTCCTGCCCGCCCTGCATGCAGCGTTGAAAAGGCCGCGGACTAGAGTGTCCGCACCACATAAACAAGGTTAGGGAGTGAGCAATGCCCCGAGAGATTATTACGTTGCAGTGTGGTGATTGCAAAGAGCGGAACTATTCGAAGACCAAGAACCGCAAAACCACGCCGGATCGTCTGGAACTGAAGAAGTTCTGCAGCCGATGCCGCAAGCACACATCGCATAAGGAAGTGAAATAAGGGCGATTGAGTCATTGACGGATTTTGACATTGAGTTATTGGCGTTAAGAGCTGTGGTTTTCAATTGTCTCAATGATTCAATGACGAAATGAGTCAATGGTTTTAGGGGCGTAAGCTCAACGGTTAAACTGTCGGTCTCCAAAACCGAACTTGGGGGTTCGAATCCCTCCGCCCCTGCCAGAGTTACGGGTAAAGCCGAGGGCAAAAGTTGAGGCCCGAGAGCTAGTAGTCGAGGAAAGTGGGAAGTTATGGCAACAGCCGTAGAACAGAACGCGATTACAGCCACGCTGAAGTCTTGGCCCGAGCGGATCAAGGTGTTTTATAACGATGTCCGCACGGAAATGAAGAAGGTGACGGCTCCCTCGCTGAAGGAAGTTCAGGGGACGACGACGGTGGTCATCATCACCGTGTTCCTGTTCGCGTTTTATTTCTGGGTGGTTGATCTGGCGATCAGCAACAGCCTGGAACGCATGCTGCACTATTTCTCGCACCGTTAGGTCGAGATCGAAAGAAGCGATTGAATGCCGGATACGGATTCGAATTCGAATAAAGAAAAAAACGAAAGCGCTGTCGCTGGCCAGCAGCCGCCATCTCCGCCGCCTGCGGAAGCAGTTGCTACGGGCGAACCCGCGCGCAATCCCAATATGAAGTGGTACATCATCCACGCCTATTCCGGATTTGAGCGCAAAGTGCGAGAGTCGCTCGAGTCGCGCGTGCAGGCTTTCGGATTGCAGGACAAGATTGGCAAGGTGCTGATTCCGACCGAGTCAGTCACCGAGGTTCGCGGCGGAAAGAAGTACACTTCGGAGCGCATGTTCTATCCCGGCTACGTGCTGGTCGAGATGGATATGGACGACCACGTCTGGCACGTGGTCAAATCGACCCCCCGCGTCACCGGATTTGTCGGCACCGGCCAGCAGCCTACTCCGTTGTCGGAAGAAGAAGTCAATCACATCGTCTATAAAGTGGCCGACAGCCGCGAGAAGCCGAAGCTTAAGGTCAAATTTGAAAAGGGCGAGACCGTCCGCATCGGCGAAGGTCCCTTTGCCACCTTCACCGGCGTGGTCGACGACGTGAACGAAGATCGCGAAACTTTGAAAGTGATGGTCACCATCTTCGGACGTTCGACTCCTGTGGAGTTGGAATTTGGGCAGGTGGAGAAGGTGGCGTAGGGCGTTTCGCCAGTGTCGTTATTAATTAACCAAGCGCCAAGCCGAAAACCCTAGACTTGGCCCGAGTTCAATTAGGTACTGGAAAGGCATCATGGCTAAGAAAGCTACAGGATCGGTAAAATTACAGATTGCGGCGGGCAAGGCCACGCCGGCGCCTCCGGTGGGTCCCGCTCTCGGCCAGGCACAAGTCAACATCATGGAGTTCTGCAAGCAGTTCAACGCTCGCACCTCGCAGAAAGAACTCGAAGGCTTGATTGTTCCGGTCGTGATCACCGTTTACAGCGACCGCACATTCACCTTTATTACAAAGACTCCGCCGGCTTCGGTGCTGCTGAAGCGCGCCGCGGGCATCGCTAAGGGATCCGGCACTCCCAACAAAGATAAAGTTGGGAAGGTAACGCTCAAGCAGGTCGAGGATATCGCGAAACAAAAAATGCCCGACCTGAACGCCGCCTCGGTCGATGCCGCGATCAAAAGCGTGCGCGGCACAGCCCGCTCGATGGGCATTGAAGTGATCGGTTAGAATGTTACGCGGTGACGGGGCTCGCCCCGCCAGGCAGTAGAGTCACAAACACCACGGCTCATCGGACGAGCGATGAGCGGTGGGAGACTGAGGGAAACATGAAGAAGTCGGGCAAGAACATTGAGAAGGCGCGCAAAGCTGTAGAAGCGCGGCCTTATACGCTGCAGGAAGCAGTGCCACTTCTGCAGAAAGTGAAATACGCAAAATTCGACGAGACCGTTGAAGTCACGCTGCGTCTCGGCGTCGATCCCAAGCACGCCGACCAGATGGTGCGCGGCACCGTCGTGCTTCCACACGGACTCGGCAAGTCGAAAAAAGTTCTCGTGATTGCCACCGGAGAAAAAGTGCGCGAGGCGGAAGCGGCGGGCGCGGATTTTGTAGGCGGCGAAGATATGGTCGAAAAGATCACCAAGGAAAATTGGACCGACTTCGACGCGCTCATCGCCACTCCCGACATGATGAAGTCGGTCGGCCGTCTCGGTAAGGTTCTCGGGCCCAAGGGTCTGATGCCGAATCCCAAAACCGGCACGGTCACCATGGATGTGGCGAAAGCCGTGCAGGAAGTCAAGGCCGGTAAGGTCGAGTTCCGCACCGACAAAACGGCGCTGGTGCATGTGCCGGTGGGAAAGATTTCTTTCTCGCCCGATAAGCTCATCGATAACGCGACCACGGTGATTTCGAGCGTGATCAAGGCGAAGCCTTCCGTCGCCAAGGGCAAGTACATCAAAGGATGCTACTTGAGTTCCAGCATGGGGCCCGGAATCTCGCTCGATACGACTCCGATTGAGGTTGCCTCGAAGGCTTAACTGATGCGGGGCGGGCATTCCTGCCCGCCCTGCGCGGACAGGAATGTCCGCGTCACACAAGCACAAGAGTTCTGAAAGGGTTTGAATATGGCGGTTACCAGAGCTAAGAAAGTAGCGCAGGTTGAAAAACTTGGTGGCGAACTGAAGAACGCTTCGAGCGTAATCGTGGCCACCTACTCGAAGCTGACGGTCACGCAGGACTTTGAATTGCGCAAGGCGCTGCGTCCAACCGGAGCGAAGTATCGCGTGGTCAAGAACACTTTGGCCGAGCGCGCCGGCAAGGGCACCAAAGTCGAACAGGCGCTCAAAAACCTCGAGGGCGTAACCTCGATCGCTTACACCGAAGGCGATCCTGTCGCGCTGGCGAAGGCGCTGGCGAAGTATGTCAAGGAGAATCCAGAATTCAGCTTCAAGGGTGGCGTCGTCGAAGGCAAAGTTATTTCCGTCAAGGAAATCGAATCGCTTGCGACCATGCCGTCAAAAGAAGAGTTGTATTCGAAGCTGCTGTTCTTGTTGAATGCCCCGGCACAGCGTCTCGTTACTACGATGAACGCGGTCGGACGCGACTTGGCCGTCGTTATCGGCCAGGGCGTGGAGCAGAAGAAGTTCAAAGAAGCTTAGGTGTCGAATGGAGAATGCAGCGACGAGCGTCTTGCTCGTCCATTCATAAAGTTCGGGTCGGCGCAAGCTGACCGAAAAAGATTGAGTTACCGCAGAGCCAGGGGTGGCGCGGTCTGAAATTCGGGCGTTGTCTGGCGCTGGAATCGATGGCCTGGTCGCACTGGAAACCTGGCGAAAGCGGTAGCGAAATCGCAAATCTTACATAGCGGAGAGATTCACATGGCGGATCTACAGCAGTTGGAAGAGTCAATCGTCGCCCTGTCGTTGCTGGAAGCGGCAGACTTGGTGAAGAAACTGGAATCGCGTCTTGGCGTTTCGGCGGCGGCAGCGGCCCCGGTGATGGTTGCCGGCGGCGGAGTGGCGGCTGGCGGAGCGGCACCGGCCGAGGAAAAGACCGAATTCACCGTCGTTCTGAAAGAAGTTGGAGCGAACAAGATCAATGTAATCAAAGCGGTACGTGAGGTCACCAGCCTCGGATTGAAAGAGGCGAAAGACCTCGTTGATGGCGCTCCGAAGAGCATCAAAGAAGGTGTATCCAAGGACGAAGCCGAGACCATCAAGAAGAAGTTTACGGAAGCTGGAGCCGTCGTCGAAGTCAAGTAATCCCGGCAGCGCGAGGTGGCTGGCTGGTAAGTGGTTGTGTGGTCGCGGACGCAACTCCGCAACCGGGCGCAGCCCCGTACGAACCAGTCGCCGCCCCGCCTGCAATTATTTGACCGAACACTAGCTGAATCCTCGAGAGTGGTGTTATTATCTAATAAATAACCCGCTTACCCTGGCTTCACTGTGAGGCGACAGCGACCCGCATCCTCCAAATAGACCCAGGAAGCGTGAACGGGAACTGGGTCGCTGGAAATAGATTTTTGGCAGCCGGTCCCGCGGGCGGCGGGACGGAAACAGGCCTTTTGAACTGGCGCGGAATTTTACAAGTTACCCAAGAGTAAGCGTCGCACGTGGCGCCCGCGGACAATCATGTCCTTGCGGGTGCCTGTGTCTTTTCTCCGCGCAACCCGCTCGCGTTGAAACGTAGCAGTATTTTTGGCGCCAATTTTTGCGCCCTCATTCCGCGCTGTACCGCAGCCCCTGGCTGCCTGAAAGCAGGAGTTCCTGAGAATGGCTAAGAACAATATCCACCGCAAACGTTTTGATTTTTCCAAGATTCCCGCAACCATCCAGATTCCGAACCTCATCGAGGTTCAGAAGCGTTCCTATGACCGCTTCCTGCAGATGGACAAACTGCCGAGCGAACGCGAAGACGGCGGACTGCAGGCCGTATTTCAGTCGGTGTTCCCGATTACCGACTTCCGCAATGTGTCGCAGCTCGAATTCGTCGACTTCGCCATCGGCAACTGGGAGTGCAAGTGCGGCCACCTCAAAGGTCTGCATCATCTGCGCACCACTTGTAAGAACTGCGGATCGACGGTGATTACTGATCCGTTCCATCCCGGCGATGTTCTTTGCCACAAGTGCGGCACCTATAACGCGAACACGCCCGACTTCTGCAACAAGTGCGGAGACCCGGTCGGATTGCAGCTCAAATACGACGTCGCCGAATGCGAAGAGCGCGGTATGACTTATTCCGCGCCGCTCAAGGTGACGATGCGGCTCACCATCTGGGATAAGGACGAAGCCGGCAATCGCTCCATCCGCGACATCAAAGAGCAGGAAGTTTTCTTCGGCGACGTTCCCTTGATGACGCAGAACGGCACGTTCATCATCAATGGCACTGAGCGCGTCATCGTCAGCCAGTTGCATCGGTCGCCGGGCGTCTTCTTCGAAACCGCTGCGAACCGCACTTATTTCCTGGGAAAGATCATTCCCTATCGCGGATCGTGGGTTGAGTTCGAATACGACCAGAAGAACGTTCTCTACGTGCGCATCGACCGCAAGCGTAAATTCCTCGGCACGATTTTCCTGCGCGCCCTCGGTTTGCGCTCCGGCGAAGACATTCTGAAGACCTTCTACACCACCGATCGCCTCGTGATCCGCGACAAGAAGCTGTTCTGGACCCTCGATTCCGCGAGCGAAAAACCCACCAATCTTCTGGGCATGAAGCTCGCGCACAGCATCAAGTCGAAGTCGGGAGACGAAGTCGCGCACTCCGGCCGCAAGATTACTGCCGCCACTCTGAAAGATATTCAGAAGGCCAAAATCAGCGAGATCGAAGTTGACGTCACCGATCTCGAAGGCGCGTGGGCGGCGAGCGATATCGTTGACACCACCTCCGGCGAAGTTCTGCTCGAAGCTAACTCGGAAATCACCGCCGACAAAGTATCCAAGATTCTTGAATCGGGCGTGGTCGAGATGACCGTCTTCTTCCCCGAGCGCGACGACGTGGGAACGGTCATCAGCCAGACGCTGCGGCGCGATTCGGTGGCGACTCCTTCGGAAGCGCTGATCGAGATCTATCGTAAGCTGCGTCCTGGCGATCCGCCGACACTTGACACGGCCACCGCTCTGTTCCAGGGCATGTTCTTCGATCCGCGCAAATATGACTTTTCGCGCGTCGGCCGGCTGAAGTTCAACATCAAGCTGTTTGAAAATCAGGAAGCCACTAGCCTCGAACAGCGCACCCTCGATCCGAACGATTTTTACGCGACCATCAAGTACCTGCTCAAGTTGCGCAAGAACATCGGTGCGGTTGACGACATCGATCACCTCGGCAATCGCCGCGTGCGCGCAGTGGGCGAACTGCTCGAAAACCAGTTCCGTATCGGCTTGGTCCGCATGGAACGCGCGATCAAAGAAAAGATGTCTGTCTACCAGGAAATGTCGACCGCCATGCCGCACGACTTGGTCAACGCCAAGCCGGTGATGGCCGCGATCCGCGAATTTTTCGGATCGTCGCAGTTGTCGCAGTTCATGGATCAGACCAACCCGCTTTCGGAAATCACCCACAAGCGGCGTCTTTCGGCCCTTGGGCCGGGCGGCTTGTCGCGCGAACGCGCAGGATTCGAAGTCCGCGACGTTCACCCGACCCACTATGGACGTATCTGCCCGATTGAAACGCCGGAAGGTCCGAACATCGGACTGATTTCATCGCTCAGTTGTTTTGCGCGCATCAACGACTACGGCTTCATCGAGTCGCCCTATCGCAAGGTGAAAAACTCGCGCGTCGTCGACTACGTCATCGTCGTCAACGCCGGAGACAGCACCTTCAAAGTCGGTGATTACGTCGAAAAGAGCGAGATGGAGAAGATTAACGCCGACCTCAAAGAGCGGAAGAAGAAGCCGGTCGAGGTCGAGCCGTTCTCCTTCTATCTCTCCGCTTGGGAAGAAGATCGTCACACCATCGCGCAGGCAAACATCGAGCTTGACGACAAGGGACGCATCGCCGGCGAGTTAGTCAACGCCCGCAAGGCGGGCAACTTCGTCCTCGTCAATCGCGATGAAGTCGATTACGTCGACGTCAGCCCGAAACAACTTGTCTCGGTTGCCGCTTCGCTCGTGCCCTTCCTCGAGCACGACGACGCCAACCGCGCCCTCATGGGTGCGAACATGCAACGCCAGTCCGTGCCGCTGCTCCGTGCCCAGGCTCCGATCGTTGGGACCGGCATGGAAGGCGTCACGGCGCGCGATTCGGGCGCCGTCATTCTGGCGAAGCGCAACGGAATCATCGACTCGGTCGACTCCGAACGCATTATCGTGCGCGTCGAAGGCGAGCATCATCCGATGCAGCTTTCACGCGAAGTGGGCAGCGACATCTATCAGCTCACGAAGTTCAAGCGCTCGAACCAGAACACCTGCATCAACCAGAAGCCGATCGTGAAAAAAGGTCAGCGCGTGGTCAAAGGCCAGGTCATCGCCGACGGTCCTTGCACCGACTTTGGCGAGTTGGCTCTGGGACGCAACGTGCTCGTCGCCTTCATGCCGTGGCGTGGCTATAACTTCGAAGACGCGATCCTCGTCTCTGAAAAGATGGTGAAGGAGGATTACTACACCTCCGTTCACATCGAGGAGTTCGAACTCGAAGCCCGCGACACGAAACTCGGTCCTGAAGAAGTCACGCGCGATATTCCCAACGTCAGCGAATCCACGCTGCGTAATCTGGACGAGGCGGGCGTTATCCGCATCGGCGCAGGCATCAAGCAGGGTGACATCATCGTCGGCAAAGTCACGCCGAAAGGTGAAACCCAGCTCACGCCGGAAGAGAAGCTGCTGCGCGCGATCTTCGGTGAGAAAGCTGGCGACGTTCGTGACGCTTCACTCTACTGCCCGCCCGGAATCGAAGGCATCGTCGTCGATGTGAAGATCTTCTCGCGCAAGGGCCAGGAAAAGGACGAGCGCGCGAAGGCGATCGAAGCAAATCAGATTGCCAAGCTCGAAAAGAACCTTTCGGACGAAATCCGAATTCTGACCGATGAGCGTCTGAAGCGCTTGGAAGGCCTGCTGGGTGGCAAGGAAGTGCAAGCCGATCTGCACGACGAGCGCACCAACAAGCGCTTGCTGACAAAAGACACGATTCTCGACCGCGACGCGATCGAACGCATCTCGACCCGCAACCTGAAACGCATCAAGTATGCCGACAAGGATCCGCGGGTGAACGAGCAGATCGACGAGATCGAGGAGATGACCTCGCGCCAGATCGACGTGCTCAAGAAGATCGTCAACGAGAAGAAAGAAAAGTTGACCAAGGGCGATGAGCTGCCGCCGGGCGTTATTAAGCTCGTCAAGGTTTACATCGCCATGAAGCGCAAGCTGAGCGTCGGTGACAAGATGGCCGGACGCCACGGCAACAAAGGCGTGATCGCCCGCATTCTGCCCGAAGAGGATATGCCGTACCTCGAAGACGGAACGCCGGTTGAAATCGTTCTGAACCCGCTCGGCGTCCCCAGCCGTATGAACGTCGGACAGATTCTCGAAACCCACCTCGGTTGGGCGGGTTTCGAGCTCGGCACCAAGATCTCGGAGCTCCTGAAGCAGAACACGCGCTCAGAAGCAATTCGCCGCGATCTCAAGGCCCTGTTCAAAGACACGGTGCTCGCCGAAACGATTGCCGATATGAGTGAAGATGAACTCGAAGCCGTTGCGCCCACCTTGGCGAAGGGCGTGTTCATGGGATCGGCCGTGTTTGACGGTGCTCGCGAGACGGAAATCAAGGCGCTGCTTACCAGCGCGGGCCTGCCCACTTCCGGCAAGACGTACCTGCGCGACGGCATGACCGGCGAGCAGTTCGAACAGCCCGTCACGGTCGGCTACATCTACATGTTGAAGCTATCGCACCTGGTGGACGACAAGATTCACGCGCGTTCCATCGGCCCGTACTCGCTCATCACGCAGCAGCCGCTCGGCGGCAAGGCGCAGTTCGGCGGTCAGCGCTTCGGAGAAATGGAAGTCTGGGCTCTCGAAGCGTATGGCGCGGCCTTCATCCTGCAAGAGTTGCTCACCGCGAAGTCCGACGACGTCTACGGACGCACCAAAATCTATGAGGCCATCGTCAAAGGCGAGGCCGCAATGGAGCCGGGCGTTCCCGAATCGTTCAACGTGCTCATTCGCGAATTGCAGGCCCTGTGCCTCGATGTCGAATTGATCAAGGCTACCGAAAAGAAGCCGGTGGCTGTAGCAGCAGATTAAGAGCAGTTCCCGGTTCTCGGTTCCCAGCTCTCAGTGATCGAGAGCTGAACAGAACTCGAAGCCGGTAGATGCTTAGGTTTTAAGAAAAGTTTTGAATTGGCCGCGGCTCTCGCTCTCAGTGCCGCGGTACGGCAAAGCTCAAGCCCGTTCTTACTGAGAACTGAGAACTGAGAACCGGGAACTGAGAACTGAAGTCGAGGGCCGCTGGCGGTCGCGTTAGTCCCGCAGGAAAGCGGAGGAACATGTTTCGAACGAGCCCGTTTGATATGGCCAATCCGGTAGCTGACTTTGATGCCATCCGCATCAGCTTGGCATCGCCGGAAAAAATCCGGAGCTGGTCGCATGGTGAAGTGACCAAGCCGGAAACCATCAACTACCGCACCTTCAAGCCCGAACGCGATGGCTTGTTTTGCGCGCGCATCTTTGGCCCGGTCACCGATTGGGAATGCCTCTGCGGCAAATACAAGCGCATGAAGCATCGCGGCGTGATCTGCGACAAGTGCGGTGTAGAAGTCACTCTGTCCAAAGTTCGCCGCGAACGCCTCGGGCACATCGAGCTGGCGTCACCCTGTTCCCACGTCTGGTTTTTTAAGGGACTGCCCAGCCGCATCGGGCACCTGCTCGATATTTCCCTGCGCGACCTCGAAGCTATTCTCTACTTCGAAGCCTACGTCGTCGTCGATCCTGGAGACTCGCCCGTAAAAGAGCGCGAGGTCATCAAGGACGAGGCGAAGTACCGCGAACTCGATCAGCAATATCGCCCCGCCGGTTTCAAGGCCATGATGGGCGCCGAAGCCATCAAGGAACTTCTCAAGCGCATTGAAGTCGATGGACTCTCCACCGAACTGCGCGAGAAGATGAAGCACGAAACTTCTCTGCAGAAGCGCCTGAAATACGCCAAGCGCCTGAAAGTTGTTGAAGCCTTCCGCAAGAGCGGCAACAAGCCCCAGTGGATGATCCTCGACGTGCTCCCGGTGATTCCACCCGAGCTGCGTCCTCTCGTTCCCCTCGACGGTGGACGTTTTGCCACCTCCGACTTGAACGACCTCTACCGTCGCGTCATCAACCGCAACAACCGGTTGAAGAAGCTGATGGACCTTCACGCTCCCGAAGTCATCGTCCGCAACGAAAAGCGCATGCTCCAGGAAGCCGTCGACGCCCTGTTCGATAACGGACGTCGCGGCCGTGTTCTTCGCGGAGCCAACAACCGTCCGCTGAAGTCGCTCTCCGACACGCTCAAAGGCAAGCAGGGACGCTTCCGCCAGAATCTGCTCGGCAAGCGCGTCGACTACTCCGGACGTTCCGTCATCGTCGTCGGCCCCGAACTCAAGCTGCATCAGTGCGGCCTGCCGAAAAAGATGGCACTCGAACTCTTCAAGCCGTTTATTTATCACCGCCTCGAACAGACCGGTAACTGCACCACCATTAAGCAAGCCAAAGAAATGGTTGAGCAGCAGGATCCGATCGTCTGGGACATTCTTGAAGAGGTCATCAAAGATCATCCCGTGATGTTGAACCGCGCCCCAACGCTCCATCGCCTCGGCATTCAGGCGTTTGAGCCGGTGCTCGTCGAAGGCAAGGCGATCAAGATTCACCCGCTCGTCTGCACGGCATTCAATGCTGACTTCGACGGCGATCAGATGGCTGTTCACATTCCGCTGTCGCCCGAAGCCCAGGTGGAAGCCAGCGTTCTCATGCTGTCTTCGCACAACATCCTGTCGCCCGCGTCCGGACAGCCCATCACCGTTCCCACGCAAGACATGGTGCTCGGCCTCTACTACCTGACGAAAGCCAAGCCCGGAGCGAAGGGTGAAGGGCGCTCGTTCGCCAACATCGATGAAGTCGTGCTTGCGCTCGAAATGGGCGAGGTCGAAACTCTCAGCCCGATTCGTCTGCGCTACACCGGCGAGGTCATCGACCTCACCCAGGCCTACGACGATCAGGACGTAAACCACACCGAGCCGATTCACATCACGCGTGAGTACCTGAACACGACGGTCGGACGCGCCATCCTCAACGATCATCTGCCGAAGGCCGTCCCTGGCGTTAACCTGGGCATGCCCTACATCAATGGCCTGCTCAAGAAGAAGGGCATCGGACAGCTGGTCAACTACTGCTATCTGCGGTTTGGCCTCGAAGTCACCGTCAAGATGCTCGACGAGATCAAGTCGCTCGGCTTCCGTTACGCCACGCGCGCCGGTCTCTCCATCGGCATCGATGACATGGTCATTCCCGATAACAAAAAGACCCTCGTCAAAGACGCCGACAAGTCCGTCATCGCAGTTCAGCAGCAATACCTCGACGGCGCGATCACCAACGGCGAACGCTATAACAAGGTCATCGAAATCTGGTCGGCCATCACCGAAAAGGTTGCCGATGAAATGTTCGGCCAGATGCAGCGTCGCGACAAAGAAGGCCAGCTCAATCCGATTTACGTCATGGCCGACTCCGGCGCTCGAGGATCGAAACAGCAGATTCGTCAGCTCTCCGGTATGCGTGGGCTGATGGCAAAGCCGACTGGTGAAATCATCGAGACCCCGATCACGGCCAACTTCCGTGAAGGTCTTACCGTGCTCGAATACTTCATCTCGACCCACGGTGCCCGTAAAGGTCTCGCCGATACCGCTCTCAAAACCGCTGACTCGGGATATCTGACGCGCCGTCTGGTCGACGTCGCGCAAGATGTGATCATCAGCGAATACGACTGCGGCACCGTCGACGGCATCTTCGTTTCCGGTATCGTCGAAGCCGGTGAAATCATCGAGCCTTTGCGCGACCGCATCGTCGGCCGCGTTTCGCTCGAGAAAATCAAAGACTACGAAGGTCAGGTCGTCGTCGACATCAACCAGGAGATCACCGAAGATCTGGCGGGCGCCATTCAAGCCGCCGGTATCGAGCGCGTCAAGATTCGCTCCGTGCTCACCTGCGAGTCGAAGCGCGGCGTCTGCGTCATGTGCTACGGACGCAACCTCGCTTCCGGACGCCTCGTCGAACTCGGCGAAGCCACCGGCGTCATCGCCGCTCAATCCATCGGCGAGCCTGGAACCCAGCTCACCATGCGTACCTTCCACATCGGCGGTACTGCATCGCGAGTTTCGGAACAGTCGCGCCTCGACGCCAAGAGCAACGGCACCGTGCGCTTCATCAACCTGCAGACCGTGAAGTCTAAAACTGGAGACTTGGTCGTCATGAATCGCCAGGGCTCAATCGCCGTCGTCGACGAAAAGGGCCGCGAACGCGAGCGCTATGCCGTCGTCTACGGTGCCAAGGTAAAGGTCACCGACGGTGGTCCGGTCGCGCTCGGCGAGGCTCTGGTCGAATGGGATCCATACACCTTCGCGATCCTCACCGAAATCGGAGGCACGGCGCAATTCAAAGACTTGCAGGAAGGCATTACGCTGAACGAAGAAGTGGATGAAGTCACCGGTCTGTCGCGTCACGTCGTAACCGATTCACCCGACGAGAAGCGTCAACCGGCGATCGTCATCAAGGGCAAGGCGAGCAAGCGATACCTCATGCCTTCGCACGCTCACCTCATGGTCCAGGACGGCGACACGGTATTCCCGGGCGACGTGCTGGCCAAGATCCCGCGCGAGACAACCAAGACCAAGGACATCACCGGCGGTCTGCCCCGCGTCGTCGAATTGTTCGAGGCTCGCAAGCCCCGCGAAACCGCCGTCATCAGCGAAATCGATGGCGTCGTGCGCTTCGGCGAGGTTTCTAAAGGACAGCGCAAACTCTATGTGGCAGCCGACAATGGCACGGAGAAGGAATATTCCGTTCCGCGCGGCGTTCACATCAACGTGCAGGAAGGCGAGCGCGTCAAAGCGGGCGAACCGCTCATGGACGGCCCGCTCAACCCGCACGACATTCTGGCCGTGCTCGGCGAAAAGGAGCTGCAGGCATACCTGGTCAACGAAATCCAGGAAGTCTACCGCTTGCAGGGCGTCAACATTTCCGATAAGCACATCGAAGTGATCGTCCGCCAGATGATGCGCTGGGTGAAGGTCGAAGATGTAGGCGACACCCAGTTCCTCCTCGAACAGCAAGTGGATAAGTTCCGCTTCCACGAGGAGAACGAGCGAGCCATCGCGAATGGTGGCAAACCAGCCACTGGACGCCCCTTGCTGCTCGGTATCACCAAGGCGTCGCTGTCGACCGATTCGTTCATCTCCGCTGCCTCCTTCCAGGAGACTACGCGTGTGCTGACCGAAGCTTCCATTCAGGGAGCCGTCGATCATCTGCGCGGCTTGAAGGAAAACGTCATCGTCGGCCGCTTGATTCCAGCCGGCACCGGTATGGAGTATTACCGCAATGTGCGTCTCTCTCCAGAAATGGAAGAAGCCGCCAGCAAGGTGCAGGAAGAAGTCTCGCAAGCCTACGAAGACGCTGAGCGCGCTCTCGAGCTCATGCGTCACGAAGGCGAGACCGAAGAACTTGCCGCGGAATAATCCGCGACGACTTAACGCAGGGGCGACACAAAGTCGCCCCTGATTTTCTTTATGGATTGTTTTGAGCTACCATGCTGGCAAATTATTTTGAAAGCACACGGCTTCAGAATTTGCCAAGTCTCAGCTCGTGGATTTGTTTTGAAAGGGCATCAGCGTGCCGCAGAGCCAGAGATATAGAGAATGAGGGCTTCAGCCCTGCTGGCTTTGGCAGTTTCGCATTTTCGACTTAGCGCATCTTAACCCAATGTCTTTAGCACTGGAACCACAGCGCTTGACCGGGCAATCTCAGGATCGCAACGCCCCGCCCGAGCCGGTTCCTGGTGGACTGGTAGTCGCGCCCGCCTTGGGCCGCTTCTGGCGTTTGTTTCGCCTGTCAATCTGGCGTGCCTTCGAGCACGACGCTTTTGGAACCGCAAAAGCCGCCGCCTATTCCTCCATCTTCACTTTTTTCCCCGCCTTGCTCGTGCTCGGTGCGATTCTCGCAACTTTGAATCGTGGCGAAATTTACCTTCGCGAAATCTCCTATGCCCTCGGCACCATCTTGCCCGCCGGCAGCTCCACCGTACTCGCCTATCTGCGGGGCAGCGCTGACCGCCCCGTCGGCCTGCTCGTCTTTTCATCATTGCTCACCATCTGGAGCGCTACCGGCGTCATCACTTCCTGGATGGACGGCTTTCGTCGCGCCTATCAGCTTCCTAAAACTTGGGGCCTCTTCCAGGAGCGTCTGATTTCCATTTCCCTGGTCCTCATGGCCGGCCTTCCACTGACCTTCGCCACCATCCTCGTCGCTTTCGGCAGCCGTATCGAAATCCGCATCCTTTACCTGATCGGCCACGAATTCGGCCCCGTCATCCTGCTCCTGTGGGGCGCCATCCGCTGGATGATCGCCATCCTCACCAGCATCGCCGTCATCCAGCTGATCTATCACAATGCCGTCCCTCGCACCCAGCCCTGGCACAGCGTTTTGCCCGGTGCCGTCCTCGCCACTGCCCTCTGGCTGATCTCCACCGCTCTGTTCGGATGGTATTTGCAGCACTATTCCGACTATAGCGTCATCTACGGCTCGCTCGGATTGGGCATCGCCCTGCTCGTCTGGATGTACATCATCTCGCTCGTCGTGCTGATCGGCGCCGAATTCAATGCCATGCTCTTCCCCCGCGGACTCACCAAGGTTCCACCGCGGGTAGACACCAACGCTCACTGACCGCGACGTCGTGATCCCGAACTCTTGATTCTTAACTCAACCGCTCTTCCCGCATCGCCTCACTTATGCAATAAATTGAACGCAGGTTCTGCAGAGAGGATTCGCCGACTTGAAAGAAGACAAACTCCGTCGCTTGGATGGAGATCCCGCAATTTCAACCACTGGGCCGCAAGCGCCAGCTGAACGCCTTCGCCGCGCCAAAATCGTTTGCACCATCGGTCCCGCCTCCGATTCCGATGAAATGATTCGCAACCTCATGCGCATGGGTATGGACGTCGCCCGTCTGAACTTCTCCCATGGAACCCACTCCGAACACGGCGCGCGCATCGAGCGCTTGCGTCACGCCGCCCAGCAGCTGAACCGCACCATCTGCATCCTGCAGGACTTGCAGGGACCCAAGATTCGTACCGGCCGCCTCAAAGACGGAAAACGTGTCGTGCTCAAGACCGGCGCGGCGCTCACCATCACCCCGCGCAAAGTCGCTGGAACCGCCGAGCTTCTCTCCACCGATTTTGCTGGATTGGCCCGCGAAGTCGAACCCGGCGCGCCCCTACTCTTGTCCGACGGCCGCATCGAACTCAAAGTCCGCGCCGTTCACGGCGACGATGTCGAATGCGAAATCCTGAACGGCGGCGAGATCGGAGAACATCAGGGCATGAACCTGCCCGGTGCCGCCCTCGCCATCCCCTCACTCACCGAAAAAGATAAAAAAGATCTTGAGTTCGGCCTGAAACACGGCGTCGATGTCGTCGCCCTTTCGTTCGTCCGCTCCGCCGAAGATATTCGTGAGGCCAAACGCCTCATGCGCCAGTTCGGCAAGTCTGTCCCCATCATCGCTAAGCTCGAAAAGCCCCAGGCCATCGAGCGTCTTGAAGAGATCATGGAAGTGACCAACGGCATCATGGTTGCCCGCGGCGATCTCGGCGTCGAAATGCCGCCCGAGCGGATTCCGGTCATTCAGAAGTTGGTCATTCAGCGCGCCGGCGTCTGGCGCCGACCTGTCATCACCGCAACCCAGATGCTCGAGTCGATGACCGAAAATCCTCGGCCCACCCGCGCCGAGGCCAGCGACGTGGCCAACGCAATCTTCGATGGCACCGACGCGGTCATGCTCTCCGGAGAAACCGCCACCGGCCGTTATCCCTGCGAAACCGTGACCATGATGGCCCGCATCATTCTCGAAGCCGAAGCCAGTATCGCCCAACTTCCGCCCACGCCGCGCCGTCGTCGCGAACAGCATCGTTATTCCGTCGCCGAAACCATCTGCGAGTCCATCGCCCACGCTGCCGAAGATCTGCCCATGCGCGCCATCGCCGTCTTCACCGAGAGTGGCAACACCGCGCGTATGCTTTCGAAACATCGTCCCAAGGTTTGCATCTATGCCTTCAGCCGCAAGCCCGAGGTCTGTAATCGCATGAACGCTCTGTGGGGAGTGCATCCCGTGCACAAGCACGAATGGGAGTCCGCCGAAGCCATGGTCAAGACCGCCGAAGCCGAACTCCTGCCCAAAGGACTTGTCCGCCCCGGCGACGTTCTCGGCCTCGTCGCCGGAACCAAGCTCACCTCCGGCGCAACCAACTTCATGCGCCTGCACACCGTGGGGGAAAGTGACCACGCCCACGCAAAGCGCCGCCACAGGAAATAATGGTGTTCGATGGAATCCGCAATCCCATTTTCCGACGATTCTCTTAGCGCTGATTCGTTTAGAGCTGATTTGTTTAGCGATGACTCGCTCGATCCACCCATCCGCGGCTTTCTTCATAAGCCCGAGATACCGAACGGCGATGCGCTGATCCTGACTCATGGCGCGGGCTCAAACTCCGCCTCGCCGCTGCTGGTGTCGCTAAGCGTAGAGTGTGCCGCCCACGGCTACTTTGTTCTGCGCTGCGATCTTCCCTTCCGACAACAGCGCCGCACCGGACCACCCTTTCCCGGCAATGCCGAGCGTGATCGCGAAGGCCTGCGCAACGCGGTTAGCATTTTGCGCAAGACCGTCGTCGGCCGAATCTTTCTCGGAGGTCATTCCTACGGTGGCCGCCAATCCACAATACTCTGCGCCGCCAATCCCGACTTAGTCCCGGGTCTGCTGCTGCTCTCCTACCCATTGCACCCGCCGCGTAAGCCCGAACAACTTCGCACCCAGCATCTGCCCAACCTGCGCACTCCCAGCCTCTTCGTCCACGGAACCCGCGATCCCTTCGGCAGCACCGAAGAAATCACCAAGGCCCTGCAACTGATTCCCGCCAAAACCGAATTAATAGAAGTGGAAGGCGCCGGTCACGACCTGCGATTGAAAGGAAAAACGGAGTCGCTGGAACTCACGGGCAGAGTAGTGACCCGATTCAAAGAAATATTTGCCTAGCCGGCAAATATGTTTATCAGTGTTATTAGTCGTGTGGTGACTGGGCTATGGCCGGCCCAGGGAACCCCACCCACATCAGAAGTTTGCGTCAACTCACTAATTCACCCACCCCGACTTCGATCCGCCATTCGTCTTATCGCTGTCCTCGGGAGGCACATAATTCCCGTGCTCATCGAAAGTCACTTTCCGGTCGTGATCTCGCATGTAGACTTCGAATTTTTTCGCCGCCCGCCGCCTCTTCCAGCGGTAATAACCGTTGCGCACCCCGAAATATTTCTCCGAAGCCGCATAGCTCATCCCCCGCGAGGGCATGAACTTCACCCACAGAAAACCAAACAGCAATCCACCGATATGCGCAAAAACTGCGATTCCACCTTGCGACGGCTCAAAAACGCCGATGATCGTGATGATGACTAAAATTCCGACCACGTACTTCGCTTTGATCGAAAACGGTAGCGGAAACAGAAACATCTCCTGGTCGGCGTATTGAATTCCAAACGCCATCATCAATCCCAGAATGCCGCCCGACGCCCCCACCGTCCCCGTGCTCGGACTCATCCCCAGAAAATGCGTGTAGGAAACGGCAACCGTCACCAACGCTGCGCCCACCACGCAAATCATGTAGCACTCGATGAAGCGCCGCGATCCCCAGTCGCGTTCGAGATACGCGCCGATGAACCAGAGCATCAGCATGTTGAAAAACACATGGCTCAGGCTCTCGTGCAGAAACGAATACGTGGCCACCTGCCATACGCGCCCATGCACCACGTCCACGGGAATCAGCGCAAACCACTCCCGCATCAGCACCACCAGATCTGGAGCGAATCGGAGCGCGATCACCTGAAACAGGTAAATCGCCGTGCACGCTAGAATGATGCGCTTCACCCATCCTTCAAACGGAGGGAAGCTGAACGAGATCGTTTGTCCGCGGCTCAATATTTTATCTTTCTGGCTCCGGCACGACCGGCAGACTGCGATGTCCAGCAGCATCGACCGCACGCACGCCGAATATGACATTATCCTTCGAAACGTCCAGGGTTGCACGCGTACTGCCGCTTATCGGTTGGACGTACTGCCAATCCGCCGCGTTCGTCGCCCGCCACACCACCTCGTATGCCTTCGCTCCGATCGAAGCATCCCACGTCAAAGTCGTGTTGTTGTCCAGTTGCTTCGTCAATAGCTTCACGTTCGTCGGCGGCGCTGGAGCCGCTGCCAGCGACGCCAACGTCGCCGCATTCAGGCGCGCCACGTCCGCCACATAGTCGAAATTGACAAATTTTGGCAGGTCCCCGTATTCAATGCCATTCTCTGTTCTCACGTTCTGATGCTGACGATTGAAGTCCTCGCGATATTCCGTGAAACGCACCGCCGCGAAACCCTGCTGGTTGAAAGAGTAGTGATCGCCGCCGCGTAGAAAACGATCCAGCCGGAAAATCAAAAGCGGCTTGACCCCCGCGTCATACGACCGCCCAACGTCGAGTATGTAGCGCGCCAATTCCCGCGAAGTCGAGTCGCTCTCCCCGCCGAGCATTCGAATTCGCTTGATCTCCGCATCCGTAGCCGCCGCCGGCAACCCCTCCGAGAACACGCGCACCACATCAGGGTCCTGCCCCGCACCAAGATTGCCGCCCACAATGTCGTTATTCAAAACCGCTTCGATCTTCCATCCCTGCTGCTTCGCCATCTGGGCAAAATGTCTGCTGCCGTTCAGACCCTGCTCTTCCCCTGCAACCGTAAGAAAGATGATCGTCGCCGGAAATTTCGTTTTCCCAAATGCCTTGCTCATCACGCGGGCGCATTCCAGGCTCACCGCCGTCCCACTGCCGTCGTCATTCGCACCGGGAGCAGGGTCTGTGCCATTGAAAGTATCGCTGTTGCGCGAATCGTAGTGGCCCGTCACCAGCACGATGCGATCCGCCTGTTTCGGATCGGAACCGCGCAACACCGCATAAACATTGGTGATTTCTGTGGGTTTCGGAATGCGCTCGCCCGGCTGCTCTAGAAATTGGTCAGTCTTCACCTCGAGGCAGCCGCCGCATTCCTTGGAGTAACGCTCAAACTCCGCCTTGATCCAGTCCCGCGCCGCCCCGATCCCCTTGCCCGCTTTGATCGATCCCGCGTCCTGCGGAGAAATTGTCGACCGGTTGCCGAAACTGACCAGTTTGTCGATCGTTTGCCGTATCTGCTCGGCTGACACTTGCCGGATCGCCTCGGCAATCCGCAGATCGATATGCCGGTCCGAGGCCAGCCGCGGCGGAGAACTCCCCGTCTTTTCCTGCGCCCCGCTTGGAGTGGCGCAACACAGCACCACCACAGCAGTCGCCATCACTGCCATAAACATCGTCCGCAAGCGCCCAGAGCGCAGCCCACGCGTCATCTCAGATTTTTCTTGGTTAGCCACTTGACCTTTTCCTCACGAAGAAACTAAATATAACAGGGTACCGCGAACGTGGAGGAAATCATGGTGTACTGTCCAGAATGCGAGACGGATCTCGACATCGACGAGGATGAGGTCGATGAGGGAGCGGTCGTCTCCTGCCCGGAGTGCGGCACTGACTTCGAGGTAATTACCGTCAATCCGGTCGAACTCAAGATCGTCGGCGAAGACGAGATCGACGAAGATGAGGACGAAGAAGACGCTGACGACGAAGAAGACGAGGACGAAGACTCCTAAGGAAGATTCCTGAGTAACCTGACCCACTCACGATCGGTTCTGCATCTCGCTGGGCGTCGCGCCGCAGCCGCGTCCACTGCCGTGCTGCTCGTGTCTCTGCTGGCTCCAGTCTGTGCGGCTCGCGGCGGGTCGCAAAGGCCGCAACCCTACGCCCTCATCTTCGGAACCGTCTGGGCTCCTGACGGCCACCCGCTTTACGGCGTCAAAGTGAAAATCCGCCGTGCCGAAGAGAAAAAAACTCGCTGGGAGCTCTATTCCAATCACACCGGCGAATTTGCCCAGCGCGTTCCTGCCGGCAAAGCCGACTACGTCGTCTGGGCTGACCTCAAAGGCTACAAACTTGAGGGACGCAAATTAAAGCTTGGCGCCCCGGTCGCAGTCCACATCGATGATGACGAGCGTTCTGACATCGGACTGCATTTAGATTGGGAATAACTACCCGCCCTGCCGCAAAATCGGCGACAATAAAATCCTCATGCGAAAAGCGAACATCCCCGCTGCTCTGCTGCTGATCTTGTCGGCATGGTTCTTTCTCGCCTCCGTCCCCGCCGCTCCCGCGCAGCTCTTCGGCCGCGACCCCAAACCCGAAGACAGGACTCGCCTCCTCACCGGTAAAGTGCTCGATAGCGCGGACAATCCGCTGCCCAACGCCGTCGTCTATCTCACCGACAGCCGCACCCGCTCCGTGAAAACCTACATCGTCAGCGCCGACGGTACCTACCGCTTTCCCGGACTTCAGCCCACCATCGATTACGAAGTCTATGCCCAGTACAATAACCGCAAAAGCCATACCAAAACCGTCAGCCAGTTTGACGATCGCCAGCAGGTCTATCTCACCCTGAAAATCAATACGAAATCCGCCAGCAAATAGAATCTTTATAAGCCAGATTCCCGGCCGCCCCCGCCCAAAAAAATTGTCGTCCGAGCGAATGCCCCAAAAAGAATTGTCATCCCAGCGAAACGAGGGATCTGCAGCTCAAAAAAAGAATTGTCATCCCGAGCGAATGCCCAAAAACAATTGTCATCCCGAGCGAAGCGAGGGATCTGCAGTTTCCACCGCAAAAATCCAATCGCCACCCTCAGGATGACAATGTCCAACAAACAACGCAGAACTTAGTTGCTGTCTCCGCCCGCCCGCTTCCACGAGATCAGATCCCCGATCGTCGTGCTATTCGACGAAGACGAAGACGCCGGATGCTTGTACGACTCTACTTCCTGCCGCGAAGCCTCCTCGCCCACCGCCCGTATGCTCAGCCCAACTTTCTTCTCTTCCTGATTCATCTTGATGATCTTGAACTCGTACTCGTTGCCCGGCTCCAGGTGCATCGGCTGCCCATTCCCGTCGACTGCCTCCGAATTGTGGCACAACCCCTCAATCCCTTCGGCAATCTCGACGAATGCCCCGAAGTTAGCGACCCGCAGAATCTTGCCATGCACAATATCGCCAATCCGGTGTTGCGCAAAGAAGGAATCCCAAACGTCAGGCCGCATCTGCTTCACGCCCAGTGAAAGACGTCGCTTGTCCGGCTCAATCGCCAGAATCACGGCCTTCACCTTGTCGCCCTTCTTCAACACTTCTGAAGGATGCTTCACTCGCGTCGTCCAGCTCAGGTTGCTGACGTGCACCAGCCCGTCAATCCCATCCTCGATCTCAATGAACGCTCCAAACTCCGTCAGATTGCGCACGCGTCCCTCAACCGTCGCTCCCACCGGATACTTGTCATGCAGCGTATCCCACGGATTCGACGCCAGCTGCCGCATGCCCAGCGAAATCCGCCGGTCCGTCGGATTCACACTCAGCACCACGCAATCCACTTCATCGTTCACGTTCACCAGCTTCGATGGATGCTTCATCCGCTTCGACCACGTCATCTCGCTTACGTGGACCAGCCCTTCAATCCCCTGCTCCAGTTCGACGAACGCTCCATAATCCGTCACGCTGATCACGCGTCCATGCACGTGCGCGCCCACCGGATACCGGTGCTCCGCATCCAGCCACGGATCAGGCGTCAGCTGCTTGAATCCAAGCGACACCCGTTGCTTCTCTTTGTCGTACTTCAGCACCTTCACCTGAATCTGGTCGCCAACATTCACCAGATCCCGCGGATGCGTCAGCCGCCCCCATGACATGTCCGTGATGTGCAGCAACCCGTCAATCCCGCCCATATCCACGAACGCCCCATACTCGGTCAGGTTCTTAACGATTCCCGTCAGAACGCTGCCTTCCTCCAGATGTTCAAGCGTCTTGCTGCGCTTGTCATTCTGTTCTTCTTCCAGCAACTGCTTGCGCGAAACCACAATGTTGCCGCGCTTCTTGTTCAGCTTGATGATCGCAACCTCAATCGTCTGCCCCTTCATCCCGTCCAGATTGCGAATCGGACGCAAATCCACCTGCGAGCCTGGCAGAAACGCCCGTGCCCCCTGGATGTCAACCGTCAACCCGCCCTTGATCCGCTCCACCACCACGCCCTTAATCGGCTTCTTCTCGTTGTATGCGCGCTCGATCTCATCCCACGATCGCAGTCGCTGCGCCTTCAAATGCGAGAGGTTGATGTATCCCTCCTCCGTCTCGCCCTTGTCGCGCATCACGTCGATCTCGTCGCCCGGCTGGAACTTCGGCTTGCCCTCCTGATCCAGAATCTCCGCGAGCGGCGCCATTCCCTCCGACTTCGCCCCGATATCGACCACCACATGCGTCGCGGTCAGTTTGATCACCGTCCCTTTGATGACGTGATCCTCGCCAACTGCTTCCTCGGTCTCGGTCTCGAAGCTCTGCAGAGCCGCCGCAAAATCGTCGCTCCCTGCCGACGCATTCTCCGGCATCGGATTCTCAGATGCGCCTGCCGAACCCTCGGCCTGCTGCGCTTCCTGCTCAGAACTTTCATGCCCGGAAGCCGTTTGTTCCACGGGTGCTTGTTCCGCGGGTGATGGTTGCGCGTGCTCCGGAGCGTCAATTACCGCCGGGCCGCCGTTGTGCGTATCGTGTGTAGGGGTCATGGTTTCAAGACTGGATTCGAGATTACGGGCTGTGCTGTCGTCGTACAAATTCATAGCCTCAGAATCGACGCGTCGGTGCGCGACTCATGTAGGACGTGTAGCGGACTGCTGGCGTGGTCTTTAGTTTGCGTTGAGGCCGGCCTGGCGGACGACCCTAGGACAATTCCAGCTGGTTCGAAACCGCGTCCAATAGGGACTCTTCGACTATAGCAACCGCTTCCGAAAAGTGTCAAACGCGTTTCCACCCAATTCACAACTCAAAACAAAAAATTCATCCGCTCGTCACATCCACCCAATCAGCCGCGCGACGCGTTTTTCCGCCCGTCCACGCCCGCCGTTCCGCCGCAATCCGTCATGGCCGCTCCATGCCCGCTTCTGCTACCCTCCCCCTCATGGATCATCTCTGGACTCCCTGGCGCTACGCCTACGTCACCGGCGTCGACCTCGTCTCCGGCTGCATCTTCTGTGACGCACCCAAACAAACCGACCAGCAAGCCCGCATCGTCCACCGCGGCATCCACTGCTTCATCATTCTCAATACCTATCCCTACACCAACGGACACGTAATGATCGTTCCCTACGCCCACCTCGACGAACTGCAGAAACTCCCGGCCGAAGCCGCCCACGAAATGATCGACCTCACCCAAAAAATGGAAACCGTTCTCCGCAAGCTCTACGTCCCCGACGGCATCAATCTCGGCATGAACATCGGCAAGTCCGCCGGCGCCGGAGTAGCCGGACACATCCACATGCACATCCTCCCCCGCTGGATAGCCGACGCAAATTTCATGAGCGTAATCGCAGAAACCCGAGTCCTCCCCGAAACCCTCGACGTAACCTGGGAAAGAATAAGAAAAGAATTCCAAGCCAGCTAACCGCGTGTTTCAAAAATAGAGTCTTTGAAAGGGCCCGGCTTCAGCCGGGCCGGGCGGACCGGTTCTACCAACCGCCAATTCCTAACCACGAATTTCCCGCTTCCGCGTTGGCGATCGATTTCAATCGCGCCCATTGCGGGAATACGTCGATACCCCCGCAATTCCCTGCGCTTCAGCTGCGAATCTTTTCACTCTACTCAACCAGGAAAAATACATATACAGTTATTCCCATTTCTTTGAACGCTGAACGCTCTAAGGAGATCAAGATTGACATTCCTTCGCAAGCTCACCACTGCCTCGGCCATCCTCTTTGCGTCGCTCGCCGTTGCCTCTGCCCAAACTTGGACGCCGCTCGTCAATCAACCCGGCGTTAATCTCGGCGCCATGCTCCAGCTCCGCGACGGCAGAATTCTCGTTCACGAAGAACAAGGCGGAAATTCCGCCGCCTGGCATATCCTCACCCCCGATTCCACCGGCAGCTACATCAACGGCACGTGGAGTTCTGGCGGCCACATGCAGCCGGGCTATGCCCCCTGGTTTTTCGGCTCCCAGGTCCTGCTCGACGGCAAGACCATCGTCGTCGAAGGCGGAGAGTACAACGGCGGCCGCCAGGTTTGGACCAACCGCGGCTCCGTCGGCACCATCTCCGGCAGCACCATCACCTGGACGTCCAACTCTCCGCCCGACGGCTGGACCGGCATTGGCGACGCCGAGAGCGTCGTTCTGCCCGACGGAACTTACATGCAATCCAATTGCTGCACCGCGCAGAATGCTTTATACGCCGGCCCGAATTCCTGGGTCGCCACTGGCTCCGTCAATCAGTCCAGCAACGATGAATCCGGCTTTACTTTGCTCGTCAACAATCAGGTGCTCACCGTCGATACGAAGCATAGTGCCAATTGCGGTACCAACGTGGGTTCCGAGTTTTACGATCAGAGCACCGGCATCTGGTCCTGCGGACCCAACCTTCCCGTCCAGCTCTACAATCCCAGCGACGAAGAGATGGGCGCCGCCGTCATGATGTACAACAATCAGGTCTTCCAGTTCGGCGGAAACATTAACGCGACCGCCATCTACGACCTCGCTTCCAACACCTGGTCCGTCGGTCCCACTCCCGCCAACGGCTTGGACCAGGCCGACGGTCCCGCCGCCCTTGAGCCCAACGGCAAAGTCCTCGCCATGCTCAGCCCCGGCCTCTTTCAGGGTGGCTGCCAGTTCGTCGAATACGATCCGTCCTCGGGTACCCTCGCCAACACCGTCAATCCGACAAACTGTCCCGCCGATTCATCCTACGTCGGACATCTCATGATCCTTCCCACCGGCCAGATCATGTTCACCGACTTCAGCGGCCTCGTCGAAATCTATACGCCCGCATCCGGCGTCGTCTCCGGCGTTGCCCCTACCATCAGTCCAATCACCGGGACCATCGGCAGTCCTTCCACCAACAACGTTCTCTCCGGAAGCCAACTCAACGGCTTGTCTGAGAACAATGCCTATGGTGACGACTATCAGGGATCGACCGACTATCCGCTGGTTGTCTTGGCGCCCGTTTCTTCTCCGAACACTGTCTATTACGCCACCACTCACGACGAAACCACGCACTCGATCGCTCCCGGCACCTCCAATTCCACCGAGTTCGATGTCCCCTCCGGCCTTCCTACCGGAACCTACGACCTCTATCTGATTGCCAATGGCATTCAGTCGAATGCCGTCACCGTCGACGTCGTCCCCGGTACTGGCGGTTTTAACTTGAGCGCCAGCCCGAACTCGGTGGCCGTCCTCCAGGGCGGCAGTGCCACCAGCACCATCACCGTGACTCCGCAGAACGGATTCACCGGTAGCGTTACCCTGAGCGTCACCGGATTGCCCAGTGGCGTAACCGCAGCCTTTACGCCCAATCCCACTAGGACCACCAGCACGCTGACTCTTACCGCCAGCGGCACAGCCACCACCGGAACCGTGTCCTTGACCATCACCGGCACCTCCGGCGCGACCACCGGGACAACGGCGCTTTCATTGACCGTGAATCCGGCCGGCACGGGACCAACCGTCACCGTATCGCCCACCTCGCTCACCTGGGGTACCGTTTCTCTGGGTTCGACCGGAACGGCCAAAGCCGTCACCCTCACCAACACTGGTTCCTCAGTGCTGACTATCAGCAGCATCGCCACCAGCGGCGATTTTGCTCTCGCCTCGAGCACCAAGCCGTGCGGCAGCACCCTCGCCGCCGGCAAGAACTGCAAGATCACCGTAACCTTTACGCCGACCGCAGTCGGAATGCGTACTGGAACCTTGACCATCACCGACAACTCGCCAAGCAGTCCTCAAACCGTGGCCCTGTCCGGCACCGGAGGCCTGCAAGCCAAACTGACTCCGGCCACCGCGACCTTCCCGAAAGAGTCGGTCGACGTCTCCAGTCCGCCGAAAACATTCACGCTGCATAACCTGCAGACCGTCGCCCTCACCGGCATCATCACTTCCACCACCGGAGACTTCAGTGTCTCCGCCACCACCTGCTCCTCCAGCCTGGCCGCCAAGTCCACCTGTACGATCAGCGTCGTCTTCACCCCAACCGAAACCGGTACTCGGACAGGCACACTAGCGGTCAGCGACAGCGCCGCCAACAGCCCGCAGACCTCGACCCTGACCGGAACCGGCAAATGATAGGCCACTTCACACGGACCAACACAGTACGGGTGCCCCACACATCGCGCACTTCGCGATGTGTGGGCAGTAAGAAGACAGCATTGTCATCCTGAGCGCAGCGCGGGTCTTCACGAAGTGAAGTCCGCGCGAAGTCGAAGGACCCCCCGCACATCCGGCGTCACCTCGGCAGCGTCAAGGCGTTCTCCCCGTGGACCAAGGGCCCTAGTCCGCAGCCCCAGACTCATCGTGTGCCCAACACAATACGGGTGCCCCACACATCGCGCACTTTGCGATGTGTGGGCTGCGTCACCACCGGCCTATATCACAGCTCCACTCTGCGGCCCTCCGCGCGACCATCACACACAGCGGTGTCCCTCATCACAGACTTCTTTCGCTCCACTCTGCGAAACTAACAAGCGACCTGTAACATGGTCAAAGTGTGCTCGTCTCAGGACGGCCACCAAATCCAGCCCGACCGCACGCTCTTTGACAACATGATTTCAAGCGCTCAGCACTTAAGAATCCAGAGACGCAGCTAACCCCTTATTCCGTAATACTTTACGAATAACTCCTTTAAACCCAAAGACCTGGAAGGATTTTCCGGCTAAAGTCATGATTCTAAACGGCCGATGTTAAAAAAATTTCCGAATGAGCAGGTATAGTAACTCAAGAGTAAATAGCAAGATTTCAAACTAAGCCCTTATGTTTGAAGACTTTACCTGTAACTCATGATTATTGAATACTTTGCAGGGGAGCCACGCGCTAAGTAACTGATTCTAATATACCGAGGTATGGGGGAGGGGGTACCTGCGGCTAGGCGAGCGCCGCATCTCTTCAAGACTGCAGGAAGTTCGCCACCAGCTTCTTCCCCTCATCGGTCAGCACGCTTTCGGGATGAAACTGCACTCCTTCAACTGGAAACTTCCTGTGTCGCAACCCCATGATCACTCGCGTGCCGTCCTGATCCCGAGTCCACGCGCTCACTTCAAGCTCTTCCGGCAACCCATCCTCCGCCACGATCAGCGAGTGATACCGCGTAGCCGTCATCGGAGAAGACAGCCCGCGAAAAATCGTCCTGCCATCATGCTCGACCTGGCTGGTTTTTCCGTGCATCAGGTTCTTTGCTCGGACCACTCGCCCTCCAAAAGCCGCGCCCAGAGCCTGATGTCCGAGGCAGACCCCCAGCACCGGAACCTTGCCCGCGAAATGCCTGATCAGCTCAATGCTGATCCCCGCCTCTCGCGGCGTGCATGGCCCGGGAGAAACCACGATCCGCTCCGGCCGCATCGCCTCCACATCGCCGACCGTCACTTCATCGTTGCGCCGCACCTCAACCTGGGCGCCCAGCTCGCCAAGATACTGGACCAGGTTATAAGTGAACGAATCGTAGTTATCCAGAACGAAGACCACGGGCCATTGTAGTGTCTTAGCCCGAATCGAAGCAGCACCAATAAAAGAGCAGGTTTTGAAAGCCTTCTCTTGACAGTCCAGCCGCTAATTGCCATGCTTACAGGCGATTTCCGACCAGTACTTGCACCTTGCAACCTTTCGCCAGAGGAGGTTCAGTGGCCGAGACGCAGCAGGAAAACGATAAGCGGTCCACGCGGCGCTTCGCGCTTCGGTTGCCAGTGAGCGTCCGTTACGGCGACAACGAGCCCGAGCACGAGGCGCAAACCCGCGACGTCAGCGCCCGCGGAATCTGCTTCTACGTCGATTCCGCTATTCAGGCCGGCTCCGCCATTGACTTCACGCTGACCCTCCCACCCGAAATCACCCTCACCGAAAGCATCCGCGTGCGCTGCAAAGGACGAGTCGTCCGCGTGGAAGACGGCGCTCCCGCTAAGAAAATGGCTGTCGCAGCCGTCATCGACGAATACGAGTTCTTAGCCGACTCGTAATCACTTCTTCCCTCATGAAGCTTTCTTCAGCGAACCTGCGAGTGGTATCGTTTCTTAACAGTCGAGTGCATTTGTGAACGATTTTGGGCCGAATCCTTTGTTTCGGCTGCCTCTCCGCGGCAGCAGTCCGTGCGCGCGTTTCCGCGCCTTTCCCGCAGCTGTCCTGCTCGCCGCGTTCACGCTTCTCGTTCAATCTTCGACGCTCGAATGCCAAACACAGCCTGCGCCCAGCGCAAAGCCTCATCTCAGGCCATCCGCTGCGGCCGCAAAGGCTGCCACCATCAAAAGCGTTCGCATCGTGCAAGAGAAGACTGGTCAGGCAGTCGAGATTCTATCCACCAGACCGCTCATCCCTTCGATTCAGCTGATCAACGATCCAGCCCGATTGGTGATCGATCTCCCCAACGCGCGCTTGGAAACAACGCCGAAGCGCATCAAGGTACAAGCCGATGAGATCAGCGCTATACGAGCCGACCAGTTCCAGGAGAATCCGCCTGTCGCTCGCGTCGTGCTCGACCTCCTCGCGCCCCGCGCTTACACATGGGACGCAGCGGGAAACCGCCTTGTGGTGCATCTCGGCATGATCTCCAACTCGGCCAGCAGTTCACCCTTTCAGCCGCCTGTGGTTCCCAGCCTCACGCCAGCACCGCAACCAGTCGTCGCGGCAGTGCGCACGGTTGGCCCAATCGCGCTCGCCGCCAACGACGCCAAAGGCTCTTCGATCACCGCTGGAGCCGATACCGCGATCCTCAACCTCGCGCGCGGTGGCGAGGTGCATGTTTGCCCCGGAACGACCGTCGCCGTGACTCCCTCGCAGAACCGTCACAACATCATGCTCAGCATGAATACCGGAGCTCTTGAAACGCACTACCCTCTCGACGACTCGTCAGACTCAGTCATCACGCCCGACTTCCGCATCCTTCTCGTGGGACCAGGAGAATTCCACTACGCCATCAGCGCCGACAATCAGGGCAACACATGCGTGCGCGCACTGCCCGGCAACACGGCATCGGCAATTGTGAGTGAGCTCATCGGAGATCGCACCTATCAGGTCAAAGCCACCGATCAACTCGTGTTTCGCTCTGGCCAACTCGATCGAGTGGATAGGTCAGTCCCGCTCGAGTGCGGATGTCCCCCGTCGCGCAACACCTCACGCCTCGCAACCAACAATCTGCCCGTCGAGACTCCGCCGCAAACTGCTCCGCAGAGTAAAGCTGTGCCTCCAGCAAACGGCAGCGCCTCGAGGGTAGAAACGCTTCATGCCGCCGACGCGCCAGCGGCCAGCGTGCCCGCTGCTCCTGTGGATGCTTCGAATGCTCCAAACGAGCTGCATGTGCAGATCACCGAGCCATTCGTCTTCCACGCCACCGGTCCGCCGCCTGCTCCGGTCGCAGCCGTGAGTTCTCTACCGCCCGATTCGCGCCCTGTAGCAGCACCGGCCTTGGCCGCGCTTCCTCCCAAGGACGCTGCAAAAACGTCTGGCACCGCGACGTCGTCGGCGAATCCCCCTCCGTCTCGCGGATTTTTCCGAAGAATTGGAGGATTTTTCGCTTCACTCTTTCACTGACACGCCAATCGATTTTGGCCAACTTTAGCGGAGCTTCATTCGATCAATCTGCTCCGTCTAAGCATTTACGTTAACAGCGACGCAGGCAAATCTTCTCGCTGTCGTTGCATCTATATCTCTCCTCAGGCTCCGGATTCAACGAAGCATTGCTGAATTGCAGCTAAGGAGAAAGAAGAATGATGTCGAGACCGTCGTCTCTTGTCTTGTTATTAACGTTCTTGTCAGCGCTGGCGAGCGCCAGTTGGGCGCAGATTCCGACCAAAGGCAACGTGTTCTTCGGTTATTCCTATGACCATACGGCAATCTCTCAAGGAGACAGCGGCAGCTTGAATGGCTGGGACGCCTCGCTCGAAGGCAAAATGGCGCCTTTTATCGGGCTGGTGTTAGATATCGATGGCCACTACGGTTCACGCACTTATCCCGCAGTCTGCAATGGACCATCGTGTCCGCCGACGGTCACTGCCAACATCGCCGCGTACAACGTCCTGTTCGGACCGAGAGTCTCGGTCTCCATAACCTCAGTGGTCACCCCAAAAGCGGTTCTTCCGCACATTTGGTGAAGGGCGAAGACGAAAGAGTACGCGGGGGCACCAGCGGCGTTAGCCGGGCTATGCGGAAGTATTGCGGGATTCGAGTAAGCTGGGTAGCTGAGGTGATTTTCCGGTTCGCCTATGAGCCGGTCGCTGTCGCCGTGCCCCGCGGAAGTCCAGGTGGAGCGGCTGATTGCAGAAGCCGACCACATCACCTTAGTTGTGCGCGTGTTTCGTCCGGTGGCTCCTTGTCCGGGGTGTACCCGCCCGTCCTATCGTATCCATAGTTATTACGAGCGGCGATTGGCCGACCTGCCGTGGAACGGAATCCCGGTAGAGATTCGCCTGCGGACGCGCCGCTTTTTCTGTGACACGGACGCTTGCGCCCAGCGCATTTTCACGGAGCGGCTGCCGGAGACGACGGCAACCTATGCACGGCGCACGCTGCGCATGGAGCAAGCTCTGCGCTGGGTGGGTCTGGCGTTGGGCGGCGAAGCGGGGGCGCGCACCGCACAAAGACTGGGTCTGGTGGTTAGCGGCGACACGTTGCTGCGCCATCTACGACGCATGTCGGTGGCGCAGAAGCCAGTTCCAGTTTCGCCTCGCGTGTTGGGCATCGACGATTGGGCGTGGCGCAAGGGACAGCGCTACGGCACCATTCTTTGCGATCTGGAGCGGCGTCGAGTAGTGGATCTTCTGCCCGATCGCCAGGCCAACACCGTTGCCGAGTGGTTGCGCGACCACGCCCCACCGGAAGTGATCAGTCGTGACCGAGCGGGTGCTTACGCCGAAGCTGCCCGCCAAGGCGCGCCCAATGCGGTGCAGGTCGCCGACCGTTTCCATCTGTTGCGCAATCTGCGCGAAGCCTTGGAGCACGTCTTGGCTCGTCATCAACCAATCATCGTCGAGGCCTTTCGGCGACAGTGTCCTGTTCCAGTTACTCCTCCTCCAGTCGCTCCAGCTACTCCTTCGAATCCAGCCTTGACACGGTCGCAACAACTTAGTCGCGAGCGGAGGCAAAGACGCCTCGAACGTTATCGGGAAGTAATCGAGCTATACCAGCGGGGCACCTCACGCCGGGCCATCGCATCCCAGTTAGGACTGAACCGGAAAACCGTACGCCGTTGGCTGCACGCCGGACAATTTCCTGAGCGCCAAGTCGCGCCCAGGAAGTCATCGGTGGATCGCTGGCTGGTTTACTTGGAACAGCGGTGGGCCGAAGGCTGTCACAATCGCAGTCAACTCTGGCGCGAACTGCAGGTCCTGGCCAGCGCGAGGACGCCCAAGACGCGGCGGACAATCTTACCCCTTCACTTGTGACTTTCATCTCGCGGTGACCTCGATGATTTCCAGATCGGGGTAGGAATGGTTCCATTGGGCGGAGATGGTTTCGAAGGTCAGGCGGAAGGGTTTACTTTGGCTGGGGCCCAGGGGCGATTGGCTCAGATCAACAGCTTCGTCGTAGGGGCCGGCGGTGCGTAGCACGTGGATGGGGAGTTCATCGCGCTGAGCCAACTGTCCCATGTCGTCCTTGAAGGTAACTTGCACGACGGCATGAGTAACGGTTTTATCTCCGGTGTTGGTAACGGTGCCGTCGAGATAATTGACGGTTGCGCCGACGAAGTTCTGCGCGGCGCTCATTTTGAGGTCCGAAAATTTGAGGTGGGCGGCGTAGACGGGAGGTGCGGCAGGTTTTTTCTGCTGGGAACGGAAAATGAGGGCGAGGACGGCGACGACAACTCCCACGATTACGATGCCGACGAGGATTGGACGAAGGCTTGAGTCCTGTCGCTCGTTGGAAGGATTGGTGCCCGGCTCGATCAGGCTATCCATGGCCGGATTGTACTACCGCGTGGCGGCTGGAAAAACGCGCTGGGGAGCGACAGCTATTGAGTTGAAGCGGGGCGGGTGACGGCGGGCGGGCGGGCGGGATGTCAGAATCTCGTCAATCGATTTTGTGAAAAAGCACGCAAATTTTTTCGGGCACCCGACGATTTCACCCAATCGACGTTAGACGTGGGGGTGACAGCCGAATCTTTTCTACTACTTGCGAAGAACGATGAACGGTCAGGTAATTGCTGCCCATCAAGCGAAACGAGGAGCCCTCCCCCATGTGGACTCAGGAAAGCGAAAGGTCTGTTCAACTGAATTGGATTGCGATCTTCTCCTACGCGGCATCGCTGGCAGTGAGCCTGGCGATATGGGGAGGATTATTCCGCGCCGTGCAATTTCTCGTCAAATAAGCAGCGAAGTCAGGACAAATTTTTCCCGGCGCGCGTCGATTGCGGAAAGCTCGCGAGGGTAGAGGTTTGTGGCGGCTGGAGGTCGGAGCAGATCTCAGGCGCTGAGTGCGGCAAATGCTCGGTGACTTAACTCGCTAGCGATCATAGTGCAAGAGCGAGAAGACGTTGTAGTTGGCCAATCTCTGGCGGCCGTGCAGGAAATCGAGTTCGACTACGAAGGCGAGTCCAGCGATCTGCGCGCCGAGGCGACTGGCGAGGTCGGCGGTAGCGACAGCAGTTCCGCCGGTGGCTAACAGGTCGTCGACGATCAAAACGCGCTGACCTTTCTGGATGGCGTCTTTGTGGACTTCGAGGGCGTTGCTGCCATATTCGAGTTCGTAGCTGATCTTGACGGTTTCAGCGGGCAGCTTTCCGGGCTTGCGGACGGGGACGAAGCCGGCGTTCAGGCGGTAGGCGAGCGCGGGTCCAAAGATGAAGCCGCGGGCTTCCATGCCGAGCACAAGATCAATTTCTTTGCCGATATAGTTTTCCGAGAGCGCGTCAATGAGGCGGGCGAAGCCGAGTTTGTCCTTGAGCAGGGTGGTGATGTCGTAGAAGAGGATGCCTTTTTTCGGGAAGTCGGGCACCTCGCGGATCAGCCTCTTCAGGCCATCACAATCGACGGCGTTAGTTGAAGTCGTGTTCGTCATCTTTAGCTCCTCGAATTAAGCTCCCTGAACCTGGAATGAAGTAAGACCCGCGACTGGCTCGGCGTCGGATTCGTCGACGCGGTCTACGCGGGCGGCGCGGGGACCGTCTTGCAGACGCGATCTCAGTCCGGCTAATTGGTCGCGGGTTCCCATGGCCAATATTTCGACGCTGCCGTCGGGATTATTGCGGACCCATCCGGAGATTTGCAGGATATGCGCCTCACGCTCGACAAACCAGCGGAAGCCGACGCCCTGGACGCGTCCGCGGACGAAGAAGCGGCGGGCGAGAATAAGGGATTTGTTTTCGGTGGACGGCATGGTTTGATTGTTGAGGTTAGAGGTCAGGTGGTAGAAGTGAAATCCCGAGCCTTCGGCGACACCCGATGCACTTCTGCAATCTAACGTCTGACTTCTAACTTTTCGTTACGCCCGCGACAAATAAGTTCCTTCGGCGGTATCGACTTTGATCTTCTCGCCTTCGTTGATGAATGGGGGAACCTGCACGACGAGACCGGTTTCGGTCTTCGCTGGCTTGGTGACACTCGATGCGGTGGCGCTCTTAAGGCCGGGCTCGACTTCCAGCACGGTCAGGATCACGGTTTGGGGCAGTTCAATGCCGACGGCTTTACCGTCGAAAAACTCGACCTTGATCTGCAAGTTCGGCGTGAGGTAATCGACGGCGTCTCCGAGAGTATCGCGGGTGAGGTGAGTCTGCTCGTAGTTTTCGGTGTTCATGAAGTAGTAGTCGTCGCCATCGCTGTAGAGGAACTCCATATTCTCTTCGTCCACATTGATCTTTTCAATCGGATCGGGGGAGCGGAAGCGATGCTCGAACATGGCGCCGGTACGAAGGTTACGGAGTTTTGCCTGGATGAAGGCGCGCAGGTTGCCCGGGGTACGATGTTCGACGCTGAAGACGGAATGCAGGTCATTGTTGTGCTTGATGATCATGCCGGGACGGAGCTGGGTCGCTGGAATCGACATTGCTGGTTTACATCTCCTTCACTCTGCTAAGGAATTCTGGGCAGCGGGGCAGGTCAGCAAAGGCGTCCGCCGCACTTAGGGATAACGGTTTATTTTACACAGGAGAAGAGGGTTATGGGAAACCCGAGGTCGGATGGTCGATGCGTAGTCGACGATTCAATTGTCGGCGGTCATACCGGATTTTGCGGGTTTATCGAGTTGGGTCAGGCATAACAGATTAGAAATGGCAAAGTCCGGTTCAATTCAGGTCTAGAATAGAAAGAGTTGGGAGGTTGATTATGCGCATTGGAAAATATGAAAGTTCGAGCAGCACGGCGGGTACGGCCATTACCTTTCTGTTCATCGGGCTGGGAGTTGGAGCGGCATTGGGGCTATTGCTGGCTCCGAAAGCGGGGCGGCAGCTGCGGCGGGACCTGCGAAGGTCTTATGACGACGCTTTGGAAACGGTTTCTGACTGGACGGACGAGGCGAAGGGACGCTTTGACGAAGTGATGGAAAAAGGCGCCGAATTTGCCGACGAACTACGAACGAAAGCGGAGCCCCTTAACGACATGTTGCGGCGTTCGTAGCCTGAGCAAGTCGGCGCTTTCGAACGCCGGGAGTAACACGAAACGGTTCTTTGCGATGGGTGAATCTTGTCGCTGGCTGCCGGTAGCGATCTGAGATTTACTCGTAAGTTAGGGCGCTGGTTCCGTTTCGTCCTCGAGCCTGCGCTTTTTCTTATGGACATTGCGGATGACGACGCCTACGGAGAAGCGCACATTGTCCTGCTTCTTCTTCTGGAAAGTCGGAAACTGGGAGCCGGTCTGGAAATAGTCGGTTTTGAAGCGTAATGCGAAGCGCTCGGTGATCTTGTAGTCGACGCCACCACCAGCCACGAGCGCGCGGCCGCTTCCGACCTCAGAGAATGTTTCCCCCAAGGCAGATGCCACGCCACGGGTACCCTGATGTCCATACAGGACTTCGGCGATGGGCGTCCAGCGCTCATATTTGCGACGGGCAAATTGGGCGCCAAAAAGAATGTTGTATTCCTTTGTCGTAGCGTTGAATGTCGGCGATGACTGCGGGCAGAATGGCGGGCAGGTAGGAAATGGCTCGGGAACGCTGACAGGAATTTTTGAGGTTCCGAAGTATTGACCGCCCTCGACGAGCAATCCGAACCAAGGCGACACGTTCAGTCCGAGGGAGGAGTCCCATCCGGGCAGTCCGGCCCAGTGTCCGGCATTGAAGAGGCCGGCCTCGGCATACGAACCGCCGGCGAAAAATTCGACACGGGGATACTCGGGCAGTGGCGCCGGGGGTTTCTGCGCAGGAGTTGGAATCGTTTTCGCCTCGGGGGCTTGCGGAGTCTGATCGGGAGCCGGAGCGGGAGTTGGGGCCTGCGCCCACGACATCGCGCACAGCGTTGCCACACCGATCAAAACTCCCAGGTATTTCCTCACGAATCCTCCTTAAGTTCAGTTGCCGGTAACCAGTCTTAACGGAATCGTTCTTTGCCGGTGCTCCCGTTCGGCCCACCCAGCTTGGCCTGCGCGGACCGGCAAGATTCTCTTCCCGCCTGATGCCGGGCACATGGTTACTGGGTACTGGGTGCTGCTTTTCCGAAAACCGTATTGTAGTGAAGCTGAATCTCCCCGCAGATTCCCTGCTCGGGCGAATAGACGACGCAGGTATCGAAGGGGCGCGAATACACGTGCAGGGTCACAGCGCGCTGATTCCCCTCCTGCGGGTTGACCACGCGATGCACTGGCTCTCGCGGATCGACTGCGCACGGGGCTGCCGCCGTCAATTCCACGGTGTTAGATGCGAGCAAGCGGCACTTTCCGGTGCCGATATCTTCAAATCCGACGTGGAAATTTTCGACCAGCAGTTTGCCGACGGGCGCAGCCATCCAGCAGTTCTGGCCGCGATGATTGTGGACGGAACTGCACTGTCCAACCTCCCAGCAGATGGCAATGAGTTCGTAAAGAGCGGTTTTATCGATGAGGTTGCGAGTGTAGTGCTGGCGGTTCCAAGTTAAGTAGGGAGCCAGAGAGGCTTCGTCAACGGGGGTCTGCGCGAGGAGAGAACGGATTTCCTCGGTTTGATCGAAGGCGGATTGGGGAAGCGCACGAAGCTTCTGGACGAGAGTGTCAATGGCCACGCGTGATGTGGTGAGTTGAGTCATCGATGTATCCAGTTCGGATGTATCCGGCAAGTTTGAGTCCGCCGAGCTACTTTCCGCGAGCTCCTATCCGGCAAACTATCGAGTATACCGTGTGCGCAGGGGAACGGACGGGACGGCTGTCGGTATGCGGGCATCGACTACAATGCGGTTGCATGGGCGCCATGGAATTCACACTCAGAGAGACCGAAGTGCGCGTGCTGGGCGCGTTGATTGAAAAGGACATTACCACGCCGGAATACTATCCGCTGTCGCTGAACGCGCTGATGAATGCGTGCAACCAGAAGTCGAATCGCGATCCGGTGATGCAGCTGGACGAAGATGCGGTGCGCGACGCGCTCGAAGGGCTGCAGGAGCAACGACTAGCGGGACCGGCACGTGGCGCTGACAGCCGCGTGACCAAATACGAGCAGCGGTTGCAGGAGGTGTTTAACTTCACGCGTCCGGAGATTGCAGTGCTGTGCGTGCTGCTGCTACGTGGTCCGCAGACTCCGGGCGAGTTGCGGGGACGCGCCGAGCGCATGCACCGGTTCGAGGCGCTGGATGATGTGCAGTCGGCGTTGCAGAAGCTGATGCAGCGGGAACCTCCGCTGGTGAAGATGTTGCAGCGGCAGCCGGGAACGAAAGAATCGCGGTATGCGCATCTGTTAGGCGGGGATGTGGCAGAAGCGGAGGCGGCGGTTCATGCTGGAGCAGCGGCCGAGCGCAAGACGAGTGAGACGGAACGGATTTCACGATTAGAAGAAGAAATGGCGGAGCTGCGGAGGGAACTAGAAGAGGTGAAGGACCAGCTGGAAAGGTTCCGGAAGGAGTTTGAATGACGGATGGGTCTGATTGAGGCGGGCGGACAAGAATGTCCGCCCCACACAAACTTGGCCCCACGAACTTAAAGCACTCTTTCCTGTACGTATCCTGCTGCGCCCAGTGCTGAGATGATTTCGGCGATGTGGTCGGGGCCGCGGGTTTCCATGGTAATTTCGATGGCGGTCTCGCCGAGGCCGACGCCGTGGTAGGCGCGGTCGTAGTCCGTCTCGACGATGTTGGCGCGATGCTGGGCCAGAATTGACGTGAGGCGATTGAGAGCACCGGGATAGTCGGGCAGGTGAACGCGGAGGCGGACGAGACGTCCGTCTTTGACGAGGCCACGCTCGATAATGCGGGAGAGCAAGGTGACATCGATGTTGCCGCCACATACGAGTACGGCGACATTTTTCTCGATCAGGGGCAGTTTGCGGTTGACCAGCGCCGCGACGGCGGCGGCTCCGGCGCCTTCGGCCAGAGTTTTTTCGCGCTCCAGCAAAAGAAGAATGGCATTGGCGATTTCCTCTTCTTCGACGGTTGCGATGTCATCCACATACTTTTGAACGAGCGGCAAGGTGCGTTCTCCGGCGCGGCGCACGGCAATTCCATCGGCGATGGTCGAAGCCGCCACGAGGGTCACGGGCTTGCCTTCGGCGACGGCAACTTTCATAGAGGGAAGGCGCGAGGGCTGGACTCCGAAGACTTGAATCTTGGGGTTTGATTCCTTCAGGGCGCATGCGATGCCACCGATGAGCCCTCCGCCGCCGATCGGGACGACGACGGCTTCAAGGTCGGGATGCTGCTCGAGGAGTTCGAGGCCGATGGTGCCCTGCCCGGCAATGACGGCGTCGTCATCGAAGGCGTGCACGAGAGCGAGATGTTCGTCGCGACTGCGGCGGAGAGATTCATCGTAGGCTTCGTCGTAATTGGCGCCATGCAGAATTACGTCGGCACCGTAGCCGCGAGTGGCCGAGACCTTGATCAACGGGGTGGTGAGCGGCATGCAAATCTGGGCGCGAACGCCTAGTTTGCCGGCGTGGTAAGCGACGCCCTGGGCATGATTTCCGGCCGAAGCCGCGATTACTCCCTGAGCGCGTTCTTCAGGAGTGAGGGACAGTAATTTGTTTAGTGCTCCGCGCTCCTTGAATGCTCCGGTACGCTGCAGGTTGTCGAGCTTCAAATAGACGTTGTTGGCGGTGGATTCAGAGAAGGTCTCAGAACGCGCACAGGGAGAAAGGTAGATGGAGCTGCGAATACGGCGCAAGGCCGACTGGATGTCGTTGAGAGTAATCATTTTGTTACTACCGCTACGACGTTCAAGGATGAAAACATCTTACCTGAGGAAACGAAGGGAGCAGGTCAGATCGCGGCAGGTACAACTTCCGTAATGGCCCGTTGGGAGGGGGGATAGGTCCTTTCGAAACCTATGCAACCGTGAAAAGGCCCGTCAGAATGGGCTTTTAAAGGAGTTCATCCCCTAGGACTCATGCCTACAACGACAAGCGCTACCCTCGCACCCGCTCCTATCCGTCGAAAATCTGCCGCGCGCGTGGCACTGTTTGACGTGCCGCAAGCGTCGGCGCAACTGCTAATGGAGTGTTTCCGACAGTTTGGGATTGAGACTGTGCCGATTGGGCGTGACGATGTCGATCGACTGCAACGCGAAAAGTTCGAGGCCTGCGTTTTGCCATTGGAAGAAACAGCGGGCAGCATCATCGAAATGGCGCGAGGATCGGCGTCGAACAGCCGGATCGTGATTTACGGGCTCGGGGGCAGCGCTCAGGACGCAATGCGATATTCGAAGTTATGCCTCAATGCGGTATTCCACGAACCGCTGGAGCGGTCGGCGGCGATGAAGCTGGTGCGGTCCACTCGCATGCTGGTGCTGCATGAATTCCGGCGATACGTGCGCGTGCCGGTGATGACTGAGGTGGGGATCGTGTTGTCCGATGGCGGGCGGATGACCGCGACCAGCCAGGAGATAAGTTCGGGAGGCATGTCATTGCGCGGGACTCACGTGCCCGAACAGGGCAGCCAAGTGGAAGTGTCGTTTTCGCTGTTGACATTGCCGCGGGTGTGGGTGCGGGGGCAGGTGACGTGGAAGAAAAGCAACAAGAGCTTTGGGATACGCTTCGATTCAACGGACGAGCGGCGGCAGCGTCTGAAAGAGTGGATTGTGGCATATCTGGAAGGCTAGGCCGACAGCCTGGCGTCTGAGGTTTCAGCTGCCTATCTGACACCATCTCTCCGTTAAAGTTTCTCCATCCGGCTACAATATCGGCGTGAGTTCTTCTTCAGCTGCGGCAGAGCCGGAATCGTCGGTTGCGCTACTGCCGCGGCGATTCTCGCTGCGTCAGCGGATTCTTTTGTGGCTCATCAGCTGGGCGAGTTATCTGGCGATTTCGGTGATCGGGCCGACTTTGCGCTATTCGATATCGTGGGAGGAGGCGCCTACGCCGGCGGATGCAATCTACGAAAAACCGGTGATCTACTCTTTCTGGCATCGCGCGGTGTTCGCGAGCGCATGGTTATGGCGAAAGATTGGGATCGCGGTCATGGTGAGCCGGAGTTTCGACGGGGAATATATTGCTCGAACGATTGAGAAACTTGGCTTCGTGGCGGTGCGCGGATCGAGCAGTCACGGCGGAGCGAACGCGCTGCTTGGCTTGAGAAACCAGCTGGAACGAGGGAACCTGGTCGCGTTTACGATCGATGGACCACGCGGTCCCAAATATGTGGCCAAGCCGGGGCCCGTGCTTTTGTCACGCGCCAGTGGTTATCCAATGGCGGCATTTTACGTGGCACTCAGCGATGCATGGGTACTGCATACGTGGGATGAAATGGTGATTCCAAAGCCGTTTTCGAAGGCGCTGGTGCGATTTAGCGGCAAAGTGCAGGTTCGCGTCGAAGCAGACGATGAGGAGATGGCGGAGTTTCACCGGCAACAACAGGCGGCACTCGAACGCGTAACGGCTTTCGCTGAGGCGAACGTTGGGCGGGTGGGATCTCCGGAGTTTCCCGTAATCAAGAGATTTCGGCAGGTTTAATTGACGATGCATTGCGTACGACTTGAACTACCGAGGACACGCAATTTCCTATCGGTGTGTTTTGCACGCATCGAACGTTCGAAATTTACGGACGTTTGACTTTGCATCTGGACGCCCGGTAAATTTGTCGGGCTGCTGTTTTTGTTCTTTCTCAATATCGGGTTCGCGCATGATCGTAGGCCGGCAAGATGCCGGCGCTATGGGAAGCGGGTGGAAATCCCGCGCTGCCGCGCAACTGTAAGCGAGGAAATCGCAAGCGGTCACTGGGTACAACTTTCAAGGGAAACCTGAGAGGGACAACCTGGGAAGGCCGGTTGCAGCAACTGGATGCTGGGCTAGGGCTCATTCGAGCAGCTCGCATTCTGACTCGCGAAGCCAGGAGACCGGCGTGAACCGTCCACACAACCCTTTCGCGTGACAAAGGAGACGTGCATGCGCCATTCCCGCGGTTTTGCCACTATCTTTTTCTCGTTGTTGGTTCTTTCCTCGATCGCTTCCGCCGAAATCAAAATCAAAGTAATCGACCCGCAGGATGCGGTTGTGGCGCACGCTCAGGTTCAACTACTGCAGGCGGGGGATGCGGCTCCGGCTGATGTGCAAAGCACGTCGGCGGAAGGGGTGGCGACTTTTCGCGAGATGGCGTCCAGTTTATATCGCGTTCAGGTATTGGCGCCCGGGTTTGCAGCAGAGACTGTCGATCTTTCATCAAAGAGCGAAACGGTTACGATCAGGCTTCGCGTGGCGGCGGCTGCGGAGAATGTGGTGGTAACTGCGACTCGCACTCCGGTACTGAGCCAGGCCGCGGGGGCCGATGTTGACAGTTTGAGCAGCGGGCAGTTGGAAGTTATGCGACCTGTTGCGGCAGACGACGCGGTGCGCTTCTTGCCGGGCGCGGTTGTGAATACTGCCGGACAGCGTGGTGGAATTTCTTCGCTTTTTGTGCGCGGGGGGGAGTCTACCTACAACAAAGTCATCGTCGATGGTGTGGCCATCGATGTTCCGGGACAAACGTTTGATTTCGGCACGCTGCCGCTGGTGCAAGCGGATCGTCTGGAATTCGTGCGGGGCGCGCAGAGCACTTTGTATGGGTCAGACGCAATGACCAGCGTAGTGCAGGTGTGGACGCGGACTGGGAGCACCGCGGTGCCGGAGTTTCGCTTTGGCGCCGACGGCGGAAATTTCGGAACGGCTGATGGTTATGCGTCCCTGGCGGGGGCTCACAAACGCTTCGACTATAACTTGTTTGGCAGCCAGTTCAACACGAATGGGGAGGGAGTAAACAACGCTTATTCCGATTCGCTGCAGGGGGCAAATGTTGGCGCGGCAATAACGGATCAGGTTGGGTTGCGAGTGCGAGTGCGGCACTCGAACAGCTATACAGGGGTTCCGGGCGAGTGGGATTTCAACGGCGATCCGCTGCTTGAGCCAAACGCCAGCGAGTGGTCGCATCAGAATAATCTTCTTGGCAGCGTGCAGTTGACGGTCGATGCGCCTTCGGGCTGGCAGCACCGTTTTACGGGCTTCGACTATCTCTATCGGTATACCGACGTGAACCTGAGCACCAATCCCGACAACTACGATGACTATCCCGCGCATGAGTACGATCACATCAATCGGGTGGGATTTGAATATCAGGGGGATTACTCAGAGCGAACGTGGGCGCACTCGACCTTCGGGTATCGGATCGAAAACGAAAACGGCACGATTGGTGATTTACTTTACCCTCCTTCAACGTCGGGGCAGCGTTTGAGTCAGGACGCTTATCTCCAGCAGCTATTCACGGTGGGACGGCTTTCGGTGATCGCGGGCGGGCGTTTCGTTCACAACAGCGAATACGGCAATACTGGCGTGCCGCGGGTTGCTCTTACCCTGCTGGCGCTGCGCGGAGGAGAGTTGTTCTCAGGAACCCGCTTGCGATTTTCGTATGCGACGGGATTCATGGAGCCTGCGCTTTATCAGACTTTCGCCGGCCTTCCGTACTACGCTCCCAATCCCGGCCTGTTGCCGGAGCGCACGCGCGCATTTGAAGCGGGGGTGCAGCAAAATTTGTTTGCCAACCGCTGGGCTGTGAATGCGACGTACTTTAATAATCTTTTCCACGATCAGATTGAATATGGACTCAACGCGGAAAGCCTGGGCCAGTTTTTTAACCTGCAACAATCGTTCGCGCAGGGCGCCGAGCTTGAGCTACAGGGCAGGATCTGCAAGAAATTATCGACGACCGCGGCTTATACCTACACTTCGACGGAGATACTTCAGGCTCCGCTGTGCACGCCGGAAACCTATTGCGAGCCGGTGTACGCCGCCGGACAACCGCTGTTGCGGCGTCCCAAGCATTCGGCAACAACGCTCTTCAGCTATCTGGGGACGCGGTGGGCGGCGAATCTGGGAGGGAGTTTTGTAGGACGGCGCCCGGATTCAGACTTCGATGGTTTCGGCATCAACCACGCGGCGGGCTACGCGCGTATCGATGTTGGGGGATGGTACGCCATCAATTCGCGAGTTACGGCGTACGTGAACGTCTACAACGCGCTTAATGATCACTATAACGAAGTGGTGGGGTATCCGGCACTGACAGCGAACTTTCGTGCTGGGATGAGGTTTCGGATCGGAGGGGAGTAACAAAACTGGCGGCTAGTGGCGGCTGCCGGCGGTTTCTCTGGGCTCGTCATCGGACTGCAGGTCGGATTCGAGATCGGTTGCACGAAGATGGTCTCCGGTTGCGGGGCGGCGAGGGGGAGCAGGGGTTGCTCCGCCGTTGTAACGGTGGCGCACTTCGTGAAGCTTCTGTACTTCTTTTTCGCCGAGGGGCTGTTCGTTGCCGAGCAGATGCGTGACCAATGCGATCCTGGCGAAGTGCTCGACAGTTTCCATTTTCATATAGGCGCTTTCAACCGAGGAGCCGAACGTCACCACGCCATGATTGGCCATTAGGATGGCATCGTGGTGGGGAATCAGGGGCTCAAGAGCGTCAGTTAGTTCGGGGGTGCCGGGGGTGCCGTAGCGGGCCAGCGGGATGGAGCCCAAACCGACAACGACTTCACAGACGAGCGGACGGTTCAGGTCATAGCCGGACGCGGCAAAGCCGGTAGCGGTCGGGGGGTGGGCATGGACGATTCCGCGCACGTCGGGACGCAACCGATAAATCAGCAGGTGCATGGCGATCTCGGTCGAAACCCGGCGTTTGCCGGCGAGACGCTTTCCGTTCATGTCGACCACCACAATGTCGGAAGCGCGCATACGGCCTTTGCTGATGCAAGTGGGCGTCACCAGGAGGCGTGTTTCGTCGAGACGGGCCGACAGGTTGCCGTCGGTGGCCGCAACAAAACCGTTTTGGTGCAGCATGCGGCCGAACTGAACAATCTCAAGACGATTTTTGCGGTCGCTAGCCATCTGAACCCAACGCGGTCATGTTACCGCACGTCGAAGAGACCTTACAACCATTTCTAGATCAAAAGTAGACCAAATATGTGAAGAATCGGCCAAGTTCCCATAAATGATTCGCTGAACTGGGTTTCACGAATCGGGCCGCAGCGCGAAACCTCTACATAAACTCCTATAATCTCCCCCGGATGCTCGTCTCTGAGTTCCAATACGATCTGCCGCAGGAACGGATCGCGCAGGAGCCGTTGGCAGATCGCGCGGCGTCGCGCCTGTTGCAATTGAAGCGACCGGAGATGCAGGGGGAGTCTGGCAGTTGGCGGGACCGCAGTTTTCGCGAATTTCCCGGGTTGCTCAGGGCAGACGATCTGCTAGTCGTGAACAACACTCGCGTGTTCCCGGCCCGGCTTTATGGCCGACGAAGCGGGGAACGGGCTCAAGCGCCGAGCCCGCACAATCGGGCCGCGCATGATTTTCTGCGTGGACAAATCGAGGTTCTACTAACGCGGCACATGAAGGAAGATCCGAACGAGTGGGAGTGCCTAGTGCGGCCGGGGCGAAAAATCGGAGTTGGAGAAAAACTTTATTTTGGAGAAGTGGGTTTAAGTGACGCCCGAGAACTGGAAGCTGAGGTCATTGGGCGCGGGAGTTTTGGCGAACGGCGGATCCGGTTTGCGCCGGTTACGGATTTGTTTGCGCGCGTCGAGCGCATTGGGCACATGCCGCTTCCACCCTACATTGACCGTGACGACCGGCCATCGGATCGGGAGCGATACCAAACGGTGTATGCGCAAAGGCAGGGATCGTTGGCGAGGCCCACGGCAAGATCAGTGGCCGCTCCGACGGCTGGCCTGCACTTTACCGCTGAGATTCTTGAACAGATCAGAGCGCGAGGAATTGGGATTGCCGAGATCACGTTGCACGTGGGGCTTGGTACTTTCCAACCAGTGAAGGTAGAAAAAGTCGAGAATCACAAGCTGCATCGGGAGCAGTATGAGATTCCGGCGGAAGCGGCGGAGGCAATCAATCTTGCCAAGGCCGAGAAGCGGCGGGTGGTGGCGGTGGGAACAACCACTGTCAGGACGCTAGAGGACGCCGCCGGACAAATGGGTGAGAGCCGGGTTGCGAGTGGACGAGGCGAGACCGGGATATTTATTTATCCCGGATATCCTTTTCGCCTGATAGATGCGTTGCTGACCAACTTTCATCTGCCGCAATCCACGCTATTGATGCTGGTGTGTGCGCTTGGCGGCAAGGATCTGGTAATGGCTGCCTACCGACATGCGGTCGAGGCGGGGTACCGATTTTTTTCCTATGGCGACTGCATGTTTATCGAGTGACAGCGAGTGCAGGGGGAGAAGATTGGAGCGCGATTGGAAACGTATGTAAACTTGAGCTACGTTGAATTCCACATTGATCCAGCCTCTTATACGACGCAGACATGCCGCGATAGCACTGTTTGCTGCGGCGTTGGCCTGCACAGTTTGGGCTTTTATAGCGCACGCGCAAAGCAAGACGGCTACGGCTACGAAGCTTGGGGGGAAGGCGGGGGCTTCGGATGAAAACTCACAGCTCTATCGCAATCCCACTTTCGGATTTCGTTATCCAATCCCCTACGGCTGGGTTGATCGCACGGCGGAGATGCAACAGGGCAACGATGCAGGCAAGGCTGAAGTCCTGCTCGCGGTTTTCGAACGGCCTCCGGAGGCTTCGGGAGACGCAGTCAACTCAGCGGTGGTGATTGCTTCGGAGAGCGTGGCATCTTACCCGGGAGTAAAAAAAGCCGAAGACTATATTGGACCGGTCACCGAACTCGCGACCGCGCAAGGATTCAAAGCGGATGGCGATCCGTATGCACTGGAGGTCGAATCTCGGCAATTGGTGCGGGCTGATTTCGTGAAGACGATCACCGACAAACTCACCATGCACCAGTGCACGCTGGTGCTGCTAGCGAAGCATCAGATCGTCTCATTCACATTCATCGCGGGCAGCGACGACGAACTCGACAATCTGATGGACGGACTGCATTTCGGTGCGGCAAAGCCTCCGGCGCATGGCAGAAATTAGCCTTACTGCGTCAGGCTGTGGCCGGGGTGAAATTGTGGCCCCTAACCACAACAAATCACGCAGTTTATGCTCTCGATTCGGCCCTCAGAATGGGGTGGTTTTGTGGTAAAATAGCTTCAGCTCAGGTGATACCTAAATAGCAGAAAATTCAATAAGTTGAACACACCTGTGCACTCCCGGAATCGTTTCTCCAGTCAAGCGCCTGATCTGGGGCCCGCAGTGGGTCCGGTTTGGGTTCCACTGGGGTAGGAACCGGCGTTCTCCACGGAGCAGAATGGCCACGAAAGAATTGCAAGCCGAACTCGTCGACAAGAACAACGACGCAAAGAATAAGAACGGCAAACCGAACGGCGACTACACCGCTGAGTCGATCAAAGTTCTGGGCGGCATGGAAGCGGTGCGGAAACGTCCCGCGATGTATATCGGATCGACCGGCGAACTCGGTCTCCATCACTTGGTGTATGAGGTGGTCGATAACTCGGTGGACGAAGCGCTAGCCGGTTTCGCCGACAAGATCGACGTCACCATTCACCTGGACAATTCGATCACCGTCGTCGACAACGGCCGCGGCATTCCGGTCGACAACATGGATATCGACGGCGAGAAGATTCCCGCGGCACAGGTGGTGATGACGACGCTGCACGCAGGCGGCAAGTTCGACAGCAACTCCTACAAAGTTTCAGGAGGATTGCACGGCGTGGGTGTGAGTTGCGTGAACGCGCTCAGCGAAGAACTGGATCTGGAAATCTGGCGCGACGGATTCACTTGGGAGCAGACGTATTCGAAGGGCGAACCGACAAGCAAGCTACGAAAAACCGGCGCCGCGAAGGTAAAGACGGGCACCAAGGTACATTTTGTTCCTGACAAAACGATATTCACAACCACGGTTGAATACAACTTCGATACGCTTTCGCAGCGCCTGCGCGAATTGGCGTTTTTGAATAAGGGTCTGGTGATTACGCTGACCGACGAGCGTAACACCGACTCGAAGACCGGGGAAGCGAAGCACACCGAGTTTAAATACAACGGAGGCATCGCCGAATTCATCAAGCATCTGAATCGCGGCAAGCAGACGCTGCATGACAAACCGATCTACATGGAAGCCGACAAAGATCAGGTGCACATTGAGATCGGACTGCAGTACAACGACGCTTATTCGGAATCCGTTTTCAGTTTCGCCAACAACATCAACACGATCGATGGAGGGACGCATCTTTCGGGATTCCGCACCTCGCTGACGCGGACGATCAACTATGCGGGACAGCAGATGGGGCTGTTCAAGGACGTAAAAGAAAATCTCACAGGGGATGACGTCCGCGAAGGGCTAGTGGCGGTGATCAGCGTGAAGCTGCCGCAGCCGCAGTTCGAAGGGCAGACCAAGGGGAAGCTGAACTCCGATATTGCCGGCATCGTGCAGGCCGTGGTCAACGAAAAGCTGGGAGCATTTTTCGAGCAGAATACGGCGGTTGCCCGCAAGATCATCAACAAAGCCATTGACGCGGCGCGAGCCAGAGAGGCTGCGCGGAAAGCGCGCGACCTGACGCGCCGCAAAGGGGCGCTTGACGGCGGCGGACTTCCGGGAAAACTGGCCGACTGCTCCGAGCGCGATCCTAACCGCTGCGAGCTGTTTTTGGTTGAGGGCGAATCGGCAGGCGGAACAGCCAAACAGGGCCGTGACCGGCGGTTTCAGGCGATTCTGCCGCTGAAGGGGAAAATTCTGAACGTGGAAAAGGCGCGCTACGACAAGATGCTGGCGCACGAAGAAATTCGCGCCATGATCACGGCGTTAGGCACGGGGATTTCGAAGGAGGATTTCGATCCCACGAAGGTGCGCTACGGCAAGATTATTCTAATGACCGACGCGGACGTGGACGGCTCGCACATCCGCACGCTGCTGCTGACGTTTTTCTTCCGCCACATGCAGGAATTGATCAAGCGCAGCAACGTGTACATTGCACAGCCACCACTGTTTGGCATCAAGAAGGGCAAGACACACCAGTACATCAAGAACGAGCATGATTTCGTGAAGGTGATGGTGAAACGCGCCAGCGAGGGGCTGACTATCCGCTACGGAGAAGGCGCGGCGAAGCTGGAGGGCGCGGCGCTGACCAAGTTCATCACGGTGCTGAACGAATATTTGGGCTTCCAGGACAAACTGAACAAGCGTATACGCGAGGAGCAGATCACATCACTCTTGCCGAAGGTCGATTTGGCGAAGCGCTCTGACTTCGAAGGCGATAAGAAAACTCCGCCCAAGAAGATTGAGAAGCTGGAAAGAGAGTTGAAGCGGCTGCAGAAGGACTTGAAGCTGAAGAGTGTGGAAACACGTTTTGACGAAGAACACAATCTGTGGGCGGTGCACTTTGTGAATTCGCAGGGGGCGGAGCACGTCATCAACTGGGAGCTAGCTTCGACTCCGGAGTGCCGTCAGCTGATTACGAAGTTCAAGCAGATTGAACAGTATCTTGAGCCACCCTTCGTGGTCGAGAGCGTGCCGCGGGCGGTAAAAGCGACGGCTGAGGCGGCCGAAAAAGAAGAAGAAAATGAGGAAGCGGGCGACAGCGACGGCGAGGATCTGACCGCCGCGGGGAAAGAGGAAGACGAAAAGGCACAGAAGAAGACCAGCAAGGCGTCGGCGCGACGGGCGAAAGAGCCTGAGATTGTTGAGAAATCAACGGCGCGGGAGCTCTTTGACTATGTGCTGAACGAAGGGCGGAAAGAGTACACCGTCCAGCGCTACAAAGGGCTGGGAGAGATGACCGCGGAGCAGCTTTGGGAGACGACGATGGACCCGGAGCGCCGGACGCTTCTGCAGGTGAGGCTGGAAGACATTGCCGAGTGCGAAACCATCTTCACCACATTAATGGGCGAAGACGTGGAAGCGCGGCGAAAGTTTATTGAGGATAATGCGCTGGACGTGAAGAATTTGGATATCTGACGGCGCTTCTCCGAGGCGAAAGAGTCGGACTCGTGGGCGTCCACTTTATTGGTCTGAGTTGTCATCGGGACGGATTTGCGCAATTCCGTACTTCACCTCGGGATAGGTGCGGTCGAATAGGACCCATAGGGCTCCGATGACGACGAACACCAGGTAACTTCCTTCGGGGCCGACGGAGCCGCCGCTTAGCCAATCGGGACCTCGGAGGCTGGAGTTGAGCAGGTGGCCGGGCAAAAGGGTTCCGCTGTCAGGAACGGAGTAGAGAAAACTTTCTCCCCAATCCCATGCCATATGGAAGCCAACGGCCCACCAGAGATCGCCGGTTCGCCGCAGGGTGAGGCAGAGAAAGAAGCCAATCAGTCCAGCGGCGACCAGGCCGGTCTTAGCTTCGCCGGGATTGCCGCCGTGCATGGAGCCGAAAGCGATCGAGAGGAGCGCGGCCGCCGGCCAGAAATTCATACCTCGCGCCAACACCCACTGCGAGTAGCCGCGCACGAGGAAATCTTCGAAGAATCCAGTAAGCAAAAAGAATACGGCGTAATAGACAGCAAATTTCCAGATGCGCGCGCCGTGCAGCGATATGGCGCCGAATTGAAAAACGCCGGCGAAGCGCAACGCCAGCATCAGAACACTCAATGACACGATGCCCCAAAGCGTTCCCACCCAGAAGTTGCGCCGGAAGGCGCGCAGTGGCGGCAAGCCGAAATCCCCAAAGGGACACTTCTCGATTCGGGCCATAGCGAAGCCCGGCACGATTGCGGCGACCATCATGCTGCTTTCCATCATGAGGCGTTGCCAAAGAATGCCGAGATGCGGCCGGAGGGAAATCATCAGCCAGCCTTCTAACTGGAAGACTACGAATGCCATAGCCAAGTAAATCAGCCAGCGCGTGCCGGGATACATCCCGTCAGGCCCAACGAGGACAGCGATCAGTGGAGACTCGCGGCGCGCGTCGTGCTTTGGTGATGCTGGAGATGTTGAGGGCGACGGCAAAGAGGCGGGTGAACTGGAAGATGCTGTGCTCGGGTTGTCCGCAGCTGGTGGTTGTGGCTCGGCGGTAGAAGGTGACTCAGATTTGTGATCCATCTTTAGTTGCCCGGTACTCTTTAGTTGCCCAGCAGTATCCCGGACATGGTAAAACACTCGGTCTGCCTATTCCGTAAAAGTTGCGCCGCTTTCTACATTCCGATGGTTTCCGAGCGCCACAATTTGTGGCGGCGGCGATGCTGCTCGCATATCTGCTGCAGTGCGTATGGCTGGTGCGAGTGCAGACGTTGCAGGCCTCGATGCCAGACGCGGACCAGACACTACGAATCTACGAGGGACTGCAGCAGTGGAAAGGCGGAGCGATTGCGGGGACTCCCGAGTCGTTGCGGTCGGAGGCAGTCACAGGCATGCCGTCTTCTGGGCGCGACGGCCATCTTCGAGTGCGCGACGGCTTCGACCAGGACCGCTCGCCGCTTTATTACCTAGTTGCCGCTGCTCCGCTGCTGCTGCGACCGGAGTTGTGGCTGCCGGAATCCGTCAGGCGGCTGCTGGCAACCGCGCCTTACTTGTTTTTCGGCGTCATGCTCGGAGCCTCGCTCTGGTATGTTGCGCGCCGTCTCTACGGCAATGCCGGCGGATACATCGCGCTCTCGTTCTACTGTTTTTCTCCGGCGATGATCGTGAACGTGGCTGGAGCGCAAAGCGTGGGGGAGATGGGCGGGGTGTGGGGAGCCTTTGGAACCGTGTTTACCGCGATTGCCGTGGCGCACACGCTCTACGCTCCGCGTGAGGTGATGTTGTGGAACTCGCGGCGGATTCTGCTTCTGGGATTATCGCTGGCGCTTGCGGCGGGCAATCAGTTTTCTCTGGCGGTGCTGGCGCTGGCGATTCTGCCCATCATGTTCTGGGTAGCTCCGGTACGGCCTCGGGCCGTGCTCGCCATTTGGCTTACCGCGGTCGTTGTGGGTACGGTGCTGTTATTTGGGGCTTACTTTTTTGAACCGTCGCTCTTTGGGCAGGGGATGCTACACGCTCGTTGGATCGAATTTGAACCGGCGGCGTTTCGCATGTCCATCTCTTATGAGAACGCTTTGCAGTCGATCGCAGCGGGCAGCCCGCCACTGATGCTGGGCATGCCGGTGGCACTGATTGTCTTCGCGGGATGGAAGCGAACGCGTTATTTCGGAAATACCGCACCGCTGCTGATAGCGGCGCTGATGCTTATTTTGGCTTTGGGCGCGCCTGATTTTCCAGGGCAGGGATTTCATCTGACTTTGCTTGTATTTCTTTTCGTTTTCGTCGGCGGGGTCTTCGCAGATCTGTTGGAGACTCCGTATGGTGTGTTCGTGACCGCAGGGTTATGGGGATTGTTGAGCGCCTCTGCGTTATGGAACCTCTTGCAGTTGTGGCGGGCTAGATCCCACTAGAGATGGTGTAGTGCAATTGCGTCCGGAACGCGTTGTCCCATCCTACCGGAGATTGGTTAAAATAACTGGTTGCGACGATAGAAATTGAATCAGCGAGGATGGAAGCGGCAAATTACTGACGATGACCGACGCAAGCCCAACACCTTTAACGAGGACGATTTATGTAACCCGCACTGGCCTTCCGCTTAGTTTTGAGTTGGAGTGGCCTTTCAGGCACGCCACATCTGGCGCTGACTTTGATGTGCTGCACGCGGTGATCAATCTGGAGAATTCAGAAGGGTTGCGCGCGCTGGTTGCGGTCAATCTTTCCGCGACGCTGCGGGAGGTGCTGCCTTCGCTTGAACCGAAAGACACAGAAGGTCCGGTCATCAATGCTCTGCGCAAAGATGTCGACCACAAGCAGACGGAATTTCTGAAATCAGGCAAGCTGGTGCCGCTACCGTTTTCGAGCCGGCACTACAACTTCAAGCTCAAGCAATGGGTTTTTGGCAAGGCGGGCGACGAAGAGATCGCGCGGATGATCGAGCGCAAAGTATATTGGCAGACGCGATTGGTCGGCGGAGATGTTTGGCTGGGCGATCCAACGGAGGCACTTTATCTCGACACGACCACCGAGCACATCGCGGAAATCGCGGGCGGACTTGCGCAGCGGGGACTTTTCAATTTGGCGCGCCGATATGCAACCGCGCTTCCAGCCCTAATGGATCGGAAAGACCAATTCGAAGCAGAGATGGGGGCAGCGCTTCGAGAATTGGAAGAGAAGCACGCTTTCGAGCGCGGCTAGAAGGTATCTCATACAGATTCCCCGTTGGGCTACCAAACGCGGCAGGCGTTCTCGCGCACCATCGGTTGCCCGGACTTGCAATGGAACGCTTCACGAAATTCCTTCATGTTGGAGACGACGCCGTTCGCACGATATTTTTCGGGCGAGTGGGGATCGACTGTGGCCCGTAGCCGCTTTCCCTCATCGCGCTCATTCGTACACCAGCTCTGCCCGTAGGAGACGAAGAAGCGCTGCTCGGGCGTCAGCCCATCGAGCGGCTCGAGCTTCTGCTCTTTTGTATCTTCCTTCCACGCCAGGTATGCCAAGAGAGTACCGCCGAGGTCGGCGAGATCTTCTCCGTTCGTCAGCTTGCCGTTGATTTTAATATCGTCGATGATCGTGTATCCGGAGTATTGGTCGACTACGCATTGGGCGCGTTGCTCGAACTGCTTGCGGTCGGCCTCGGTCCACCAATTGCGCAAATTTCCCTGCGCGTCGAACTGACTGCCTTCGTCGTCGAAGGCGTGGGTGAGTTCGTGGCCCATCGTGGAACCGGTATCGCCATAGTTGGGCGCAGCATCGGAAAGCTCACTGAAGAGAGGCGGCTGCAGAATTCCGGCGGGAAAGTTGATGTCGTTTTTCTGTGGATCGTAATACGCGTTGACGGTGGGCGGAGTCATGTCCCACTCGTTGCGGTCGACGGGTTTGCCTATTTTTGCCAGCCAACGGTGAAATTCGAACCATGAGGCGCGTTGCGAGTTGCCGATTTCGTCGCCGCGGACAATGTCGAGAGCGCTATAGTCGCGCCAGGTGTCGGGATAGCCGATCTTGTTGGCGATGGCGTGCAGTTTGATGAGGGCCTGCTCTTTGGTCGCCGCTCCCATCCACGGGAGGGCCACGATTTCATTTTGCATGGCCGCTTCGATCTGCTTCACAATCTTCAGCGCGGCCTCCTTCGCCTCGGGACTGAAGTACTCCGCCACATAGGCGCGGCCGAGCGCTTCTCCCAAGTCGTTATCGACATCATTGGTGCAACGCTTCCAGCGCGGCGGCAATTGTTGTTGTCCGCGCAGAGTCTTCCCGTAGAAATGGAAATTCTCGTTCACGAACGCGGCAGAAAGATCGGTTGCCGCATCGTGAACGGCGTGCCAGCGTAGATAAGTCTTCCAGTCTGCGAGGGTTTCTTTTTCGATCTCATCGTTCATGACGCGGAAATAATCAGGCGTCACGACATTTAGCGTCGCGAGTAAAGAGCCAGGCGCTTGGACACCGGTTTTTGTGAAATATATATTCCAAACGAAATCTGGGGTAAGCTTTTGGAGCTCCTCAACAGTCATTTTGTGATAGAGATTGGGCGGATCGCGGCGTTCGACGCGGGTCATTTGACCTTTTGCGAGCGCGGTCTCGATGCGCACTATGGTTGCCGCTTCGACGGCCGCGTCGGCGGGCTTGTCGCCCAGCAGTTCGAGCATCTTCGCTACGTGCGCTGCGTACTCATGGCGGAGCTCTTGCGATTTGGGGTCGTCTTTCAAATAGTAATCACGATCGGGAAGGCCGAGCCCGCCCTGATCAGCCTCCGCGATTACCTGGGTTGAATCCTTGAAGTCCTGATTTGAGCGGAAGGTGAAAAGAGTTCCGCCGCCGTATAGCGACGGGGGAAATTTCGTAGTGGCAACGTATGCGGCGAGGTCACGCTTTGACTTCAAATCGGCGATGCGAGCCATTTCCGGCAGCAGAGGCGTGGCGCCGAGCTTTTCTATTGCGGCATCATCCATGCATGATGCGTAGTAGTCTCCAATCTTCTGTGTGGTAGCGCCCCGAGCGCCGGTCTCTTGCGCCGCTTTTTCAAGGATCGCTCGCAATTGCGACCGGTTGTCGTCTTCGAGCTTGCCGTAGGTGCTCCAACTGGATTGGTCGGGTGGAATCGGATTCTTCTTGATCCATCCACCGCAGGAGTAGCTGTAGAAATCTGAACAGGGGTCGACAGTTCTATCCATGGCCGAAACATCAAGGACGGGTTCGGTCGAAGAATGTTGAGCGAAGGCGGGCTGGGCTAACGAATACAGGGCTAGTAAAAGGGCGAGGTTTTTCCAGTTCATGAGATTTTATTTGCTCGAAGGCGCTCTCTGAGACTATCGCGTCAGTCGAAAGTTATCCAGAGGCGACGCGGGACATTTCGGGGGATGGAGGCTAGGTGTCGGTCCCTATATGGCAGATGCGACCGACGATGTAGTCCGCGGGCTTCTGGCCATCTTCCAGGCTTATGACTTCAATCGGAAAATTCCGATTGTGTGGGCGGAGAATCAGCTGATTTTTGATGACTTCGAGATGTCTGATGACGCACCCGTCATTCTTGCGCACGGCGTATATATTGCTTGCTTCTTTGCGATAGGGAGTCAGGGAGGTGTAGTGGCGGTCGATGAGCAAGGCTGCTCCGGGGAGCGTTCGCGGGTACATGACCATTGCTTCCTGATGATCGAGTTTGACGACGACGAAGCGCTCCCAGGCGGTGTGAGCGGCTACCGCGTCCGGTTTGAGGCGCTTGAGGAAGGACTTCTTGAACTTCAGGATCTCCTTGATATGCATACCCATAATGACTGCTTCAGAGGCTGCAATATCGGAGTCAACCACAATTACGTTGTCGAACTCGTCGTCGTTCGGCGGGAAAATGGAAGCGCGCTTGTTGACTTCGGCGGGGTCGAGAAGGTCGAGAACTGAAAGATGCTCGACTTGCAGCACCTTATCCATTCCTTCGAGGCTGAGGCCGCGTTTGCGGTTTAGGAAATTCGAGATATGAGCCTGTTTGAAACCGGTGAGTTCTGCCAGGCGCATCCCGGTGAGTTCTCCTGCGGCAATTCGATCCCACAGGGTTTTACGAAGATTTTCCTGGAGCGTGCGGAATTTCACCTTTGGAGTATAGCAGGCAGTAATAGCTTGTTGCTGTTGGCATTACATGCCATACATCCCAAAAGACAATAAACTTGTTGACTTAGCATTCATACATAATATAGCCTCTAGCTATCATATGATCTGCAATACATTCATATCGAACGAGAGGTCATCCGTCATGATACAAGTAAGTTTGCCCGAAACCGAAGAAACAGGCTTTGGAGAGTTTCGCCGAAAGGTTCGGTCGGCGGAAGTACTTTCCGGATCCATGCAGCGATTATTGCAATCGATTCACTTTAACGGGCGTCTGAGCCTTATAGTTCAGAATGGTCAGGTGCTCAAATCTGGTTACGAGGAAGGATACTTCAGGCAATCAGGACCGGCAACAACTGCAAAGCCGCAGTAAACTGCTTCGACTATAACTAAATAGCTAAACAGGTCATCGTAAGAGAAACGAGCCCTGGGCCGATTTGATCGGCACCAGGGCTTTTTTATTGGTTATCAAGGTTATTTATTTCATTCGGAGAGGCAATCATGAATCTCATAGATACGATAGAGGGCCCGAGAATCCGGGTTGAATTGAAGTATTGCGAACGGTGTGGCGGACTGTGGCTCCGCCGGCTGAGTACAGACGGGGTGTATTGTTCCGGTTGCCGAGCGCATTTGGCGGCGAAGCCGGAGCTCGTCGAGAAGTCCACTCGCAAAGCGTGCCAACGGAAGCCGAGGCGACGAGCAATTGAGGTGAACAGCGACAGTCCTGCAGATGGTCTTCAAGCTACAACGAGGATTGAATATCTGCAGGGCGTAGCCACGATAGAGGTGCAGGCATGACAAGCGAGCAAATCACAAGTGGACAAATATGGGACTTATTAGGGCAAGGGGAAACGCCGCCATCGGTAGTGTTTTGCCGGATGGAAATGGAGCTATGGCCATACCGCGAACGAACGGTAGCTCTGCTGCGAAGGTATGCACGAGCATCGGTGGAGGTGGGAAAGCTGCCATCGCTATTGGGACGCGAGTTCTTTCGCAGCCGGGTGACTTCTTATACATTGCGGAGCTTTGAAGATATCGTCATCTTTGTAATTGATATGGAGCGGGCCATCGGCAAGTTGAGCGCGACCAACAAAGATTTGCTCGCGATGAATATTATAGAAAAGTACACGGTGGATGAGGTTGCCCGGCTTCACCGGTGGAATCCGAAAACGGTGCGCCGGCTGTTGCCGGAAGCGCTCGACGAATTGTCCAGGATACTGCTTGAAGTAGGTCTGATGAAGAAACTACCATATCTCACGGGATGTCAAGGAGTGTGTCAAGAGGCTATCAGTTGCAGTTTCGGCGCAAGTTACTCAAAGGAATGGAAAAATAAATCCCTAAAGCGTGTCCATAATACCCCATCGAATTTGATATCCTAGATCTAAGAGTTAAGGAATTAACGTTCGGGGCGCGACACACTTGTCGCGCCCTTTCTCATTGGCAAACCTGTGGCTACGCGGACCGATCACGCTGGCCAAGGAGTTTGCGACATTCGTCGGGAAAACTGAGAGAGAGCTGACGTAGAATCAGCATAGTCACGCGAAGTTGCGGGGGGCGAACGGAAGGCTGCATGGACATGACTTGGGTGACGGAACGAGTTGCGCTGGGCGGAGGGATATGGAACGCTCGGAACATGGGCGAATTGGTAGGAGACGGCGTAACCCACGTGGTCAACATGCAAATCGAGTTCGATGATCGTCCACTAGCGGAAGCGTATGGGGTTCGCGTGCTGTGGAATCCAACCGACGACGACTTCTTACCGAAGCCACCGGAGCTATTCAAGCGCGGCGTAGATTTTGCTTTGCAGGCGCTGGACGACCCTGGGGCACGAGTTTACATCCATTGCGCCGCAGGGGTGCACAGGGCTCCGATGATGACGCTAGCCTTATTATGCGCGATGGAATGGGAAATCAATGCGGCGATGGTCCTGATTGAGACGCGGAGACCGGTGGTAGACTTCGCGGATGTCTATGTAGAGAGCGTGCGGCGATTTCTGGAATCACGAGTTGAGAGCGGGCCACGCAGTTTGGATTAGCCGTCAGAAATCAGTTGAGAGAGAATATGCGAAAGGGGCGCCGCTCGACAGAGCGGCTTTCTTATTGGCCCGGGCCGGGTCGCGTATGTTTATGAGGAGAAAATAAAACATGCCCAGATTGTTCGCGGTGAATACCAAACGCCACACGGCTGCAACTGCGGTAATGATTTCGCTTTTCGTTACGATGCTCACGATGACCCTGCCGGTCCGTGTACTGGCCCAGGGCCCCGCGCTTACGACAATCAATGAAGTGCGGTACTCAGACGTGGGATGGGGAGCCGGTTACAACGGTAATCTGATCGGCCGCTTTACGAGCAGGAGTATTACGCTCACGCGCTATGCGCGCGCACAAGACTACTTCCTAAGGAGCTATGACGACAGCGTGCCGCCGAGATATTCGCGGTATTCGGCAGCTTTACATGTCGACTATCCAACATCATGAGAAATTTGAACGATGGCAATGGAGCGCGAGAACCACAGATTCCTGTGATGGTCGGTCTGACTACCGACGACTTTCAGCAGAAAGTGCTGGAAAAGTTAAGTCGACTGGAGACAAAAATTGACATGATTGTGGGAAATGGCCAACCGGGGCGGACGAAGTTGGCGGAAGATCGTCTCGTGGCGCTGGAAAAGAATGATCTGCGCAGAACTGTTTACGACCGGATCGTGATTGCGGGTGCCACGTTCGCGCTTACCTTTTTTATCAGCGCAATGATTGCGTGGCGATCCTATTTAGGACTGAGATAGAACCGCACTGAGTTAGTTGGCCATTGTGTAATTGATGCATCGATGGCTTCATAATGGTGAGGGTAAATGTACGAGCCGAAGCACCCAAATGCTCATCGCGAGTTTGTCGAGTACTCAGAGGCGCAGAAGTTGCATATTGTCTCCGTATATTCGAATCCGTACCGCTGGCAGCGGCGAAGAGAAAGCTTTCATGATTTTCGGCACCACATGGAGAGCAGCTCCAATGTTGTCTTGCATGTGGTGGAGGTCGCTTTTGGAGATCGGCCGCACGAGGTTACGAGCCCAGATAATCTGCTCGATTTGCAGCTGCGGACCGACACAAACCTCTGGATCAAGGAATGTGCAATCAACGAGGGCGTGCGGCGGTTTCCTGCAGGCTGGCAATATGGCGGCTATGTGGACGGTGACTTTCATTTTACAAGACACGACTGGGCGCTAGAGGCTGTCCACATGCTCCAGCATCACAGCTTTGTACAGTTATTCAGTACTTACGCAGATTTGACGGGCGAGACATCCACGAGTTACTCGGGGCACCGGCCTTACCGGATGAGCACGAGTTTTGCCTGGAATTATCAGCACCAGCGTGAGTTTGTGAGTTCTCGCTCTCGGCGAGCTGTGCGCGGAGGTAGGGATAGCTACTATGCCAAGCTTGAGCCGTCTACAACTTTTCCCTTTGGACTTGCTCCGGGCGCAACCGGAGGTGCATGGGCGTGGCGGCGGGATGCGTTTGATACCGTGGGCGGAATGCTGGATACATGCGTTTTGGGGAGTGCGGACTGGCACATGGCTTTTGGGTTGATACAGGCGACGAATGTTGCGGCGGAGATCAAGCGCTGCACGCATCCGTATGTTGAGTCGGTGCTGAACTGGCAGGCTCGCGCCGCGAAGTTGAATCGCGTGGAGGGACGGTCGCCGGTAGGATGCATCGATAATTTTGCGACGCATGCGTTCCATGGCAGCAAGGCGCTGCGGGCTTATGGCGAGCGGTGGGGCATCTTGCGGAAATGGGACTTCAATCCTGGAATTGACATTGCGCGCGATTGCCAAGGTTTGTGGCGATGGACAGGGAATAAGCCGGGGCTCCGGGATGACGTCGCTCGCTATTTCATCGAACGCTCGGAAGATGGGCCAGCGCTGCTTGGCGAAACGCCGTTGGTGTGACAGATCGAACCCTGGCTAGATCGGAGTATTGGGTCATCGGATCGTCGGGCGATTGAAAGCCAGATGCCTGATCTTTGAACTTGATGACTGATGATCCGCTCGACCAGAGGCCCGAAGTCCGGCAGGGCTAGCCTACTTCTTCACCCCAGTTTTCGAGGGTCTTCTTCACCACGAGCATGAACTGGTCAGCCACTGCGCCGTCGATAATTCGGTGGTCGTAGCCTAGTGTGAGATGAACGACGGATCGGATGGCGATGGAATCCGCTCCATCTTTATCAGTGATCACCATGGGCTGTTTGGTGATGCCGCCGACGCCCATAATCGCAACGTTTGGCTGGTTGATGATGGGCAAACCGAAAACGGCGCCAAACTGACCGGGATTGGTAATGGTGAAGGTCGAGCCTTCGACATCAGCCGGCATAAGTTTCTTTGAGCGGGAGCGTTCGCCGAGATCGGTGATGCCGCGCTGCAGTCCAAGGAAGTTGAGTTCATCGGCATTCTTTAGAACGGGAACAATGAGTCCCCAGTCGAGTGCAACTGCGATGCCGGCATTGACGTGTTTGTGGTAGCGGATGCTGTCGCCTTCGAGCGAACTGTTGACGATGGGATATTGCTGCAAGGCGATGATGGCGGCACGGACGAAAAACGGCATGAAGGTCAAACGCGCGCCGTGGCGTTGTTCGAATCCGTTCTTGAGTTTGTTACGCAGATTGACGATGCGGGTTAGATCCAACTCAAACATGCAGTGGACGTGAGCGCTGGTGCGGCGCGATTCGATCATGCGCTGCGCAATGATCTTGCGCATATTGGACATGGGCGCAAGATCACCAGAAATCGCGGCTGGCACAGGGGCCGGGCGGGCGGGCGGAGCAGGTGCAGTCGTACTGTGCTCGACAAAATCGAGGACATCCTGTTTGGTAACGCGTCCGCCGGCGCCGGTACCGCTCACTCTTGCCAGATCGACATTGTGCTCGCGGGCAAGTTTGCGGACGAGCGGAGAAGAACGGATGTCGGAATCTTCTTTGTCGTCGTCCTGGGGAGCACTAGCGGTGGATGCGGGCGGCGGAGCCGGAGTTTCTTTCTGTGTCGACGATGGTGGTAGGGCCGCGGCGGGCACGGGAGCAGCGGGCTTAGAGGGCGCGGGAGCCGAGGCGCCGTTGGCGTCGCCGATGACACCAACGACAGTGTTTACCTGAACGGTATTTCCTTCAGAAACCTTGATTTCTTGCAGTACTCCGCTGGCGGGCGCTGGAATCTCGGCGTCGACTTTGTCGGTGGAGATCTCGAATAGCGGTTCGTCCCGTTGGATTTTGTCACCAGGCTTCTTCAGCCATTTGGTGATGGTGCCTTCGAAAATTGATTCGCCCATCTGGGGCATGACTACTTCAGTCGGCATAGTTCCCTTTCCATGAAGCCCTGCACGAATGGCGGGGGAAAACCAAATAACCATTATAGCGAAGCCGGGATTGACTTTGAGCATGGAGCGCGCGGGTTTGAACGAGTCCTTGCGCGCCACAAAAACGGGCCTTCGTTTTACGGGCGGTGAGCGTTTTTTCTGGAGCAAATGGCAATGATGAAATTGTTTTGGGTGGCTGTATTGTTTTGCTTACCGGCATTCGGACAAGCGATTTTTTCTGGATCGGCCGCGTATTCCGGTGCGGTGCAATTGTCAGTCGGCAACAGTGGAGCACCAATGACCTACTCGGCGCGCACTGATAACTGCGTGACCGGGACGGAGAGCGGTTGCGTGCCGGGCGCATCGAGTGGTCAGGCGGGCAGCGCCATGAGCTTTCTGCTGCGTACAACCGACACGGTTCCTTTTGCGGAGCAGGCGACATACGGGACTGCGGCTTACGATCCGGACTTTGGTTCTTACCTGGTGCTGGCTACGGACCAGACCACATCAAACACCGGCTCACCTTACGTGGCATCGTGGCACATGGGGTCGGACGGGGCGTGGGACGCATTCTCGCAGGACGAGAAACTGCTATTGGTGCAGAACTCGGGCGGCGGCGCAACGATCTTATATCTGAATCCAGTGGTGATCCACGCCCACACCTGCACCGCGGCGCCGTCGAACTGCGTGATCGAGAGCGGAATTTACACCGGAAGCGGATCTGGCAACCTTGCTGCGGGTGGGAGTTTCTCGTTCAGCCGCGTTCCATCAGAAACGAATATTCTCTACGAACTGGCCAACCCTCCGACCCAGATCAATCGGATCACCATCTGCCGCTATTCGACCGATCCGGGATGCTCGGGGCAGTCTCGAAATACGATTATTCGCACTCCTTATATTGATTTCACGTCGAACACTTACGGCAATTGCGACGTGCTCATGGGCGCGCTGGGCAATGGCACGGCTTATAACGCACTGTGGACGGGTTCTTTCCAGATCGCGGATGACGGCTCGGTATCGTATGGCATGGGTGGCGGGATCGACTGGGTGCCTTCGTGGACACCTACCGTAAACGAGTCGTTCATTCTTCCAACGGTGGGCAACTCAGGCAACAAGGGGTACCAGGCTACTGCGGTGATTGGTCCAACTTCAGGCACGGAGCCTGTGTGGTCTACCTGCAGCGCGACCGGATCGACCTGTACCGATGGGGGAGTGACTTGGACAAATATCGGCGGGGTTGGTGGGCAGGGTCCAGGCTTTGACTATGTGGTCTATCGCCCATCGCAGGGTTGCACCCGGGTGAACACGCGCCTGGGGAAGATCTATCGCGGGACCGGCAACTCGGCCCCCGCCGGGCTGATGACCACTAATGAGTCGATCGCATGTACACGTGCAGGAAGCGGGCCACCTTGCAGCCTTCCAGATCGCTTCACCCTGCACGAAGTGGAGCAGGGGATGGATGGCCGGTATGTCACATTTTCACCGACCGGCGCGAACGCTGCGAATCCCGCGGGCAGTTGGAACTCCGGGACGCTAACTTGCCAGGTGTCGTCGGCCAGCTGGGTTGGAGCTTACTCTGCGACGACAACTTATACAGCCAATGGTGTAGTGAGCTATGGCGGTCTCTATTACACGTCACTCATCTCGGCCAACACCGGAAATGAGCCCGATATATCACCGACGGCGTGGGGTAATACCGAGGCGTACTGTCTCAATTACATTCTTGACACGACCAGCACCTTGGTGGCTCCATGTTCCGATTATTCTGATTGCACTGGCCATAATGCCGCCGGATACCTCCGAAAGTATTATGGAAAACACTACGTGGACGCGCTGTATTCCGATCCTGTCATTAATGGCGCTATGAATCCGGGCACGAAGTTAACCGCATCGCTGCCCTGCGACGATCACGGCACGTACCGCAATGCCGACACCAACGACGATCAACCGATGTTTACCTCGACCACGGACGTCCCTGGATGGCCGACGCGCTATACGGCGGCGTGCTATTCAGAGATTTGCGCGGTGAAGTCAGACGGCAGCGGTGGTATGTACCGCTTTGGACATGATTGGAATGATGGTTCCGCGACGAGCTTCCAGGTGCAGAATGCGATCGGAGTTGTTTCTCCACTTGGGGATCTGATCGCGTTTGGCACCGACATGATGGGGACACGCGGAGCCAACACAGCGGCAAACACGACTTGTAATAAGTTGCGGGGAATGTACCCACCGTCGTCGGGGCTGGCGCTTAATCTTGGGGATACGGTGTATCCGGTGACGAGTAACACCGGGAATTATATCTACCAGGCGACGGTGGCCGGAACCACGAGCGGCGGCTCGCCCACGGGTGGATGGAATCAGACCGTTGGTGCGACGCAAGCATGGGGCACGGCAACGATTCAGAATGTCGGCGCAAGCAATTGCCGGGGTGATGTTGTTGTGACGGATGCACTGTCAGCACACCAGTAGGGAAGCATGAACATTTCAGAGCATTTCACACTGGAGGAAATGACTTTCTCCGAAACAGCCGCACGACTGGGCCTCGACAACAGTCCGGGACCAACTGCCGCGGCGAACCTGAGACTTATGGCGGGATTGATGGAAACGATCAGAGCACCACTCGGCGATAAGGCCATCGTCGTTCATAGTGGCTACCGTTCTCAGGAAGTCAATCGCGCCGTGGGCGGCGCAGCAACGAGCATGCACTGCCGCGGACTGGCGTGCGACTTTGTCTGCCCAGAGTTCGGCACGCCAGCAGCCGTCGCGGGCGCCATTCTGAAGGCTGATCTCGAATACGACCAACTCATATTGGAGTACGGATGGGTTCACGTTGGCCTCGCGCCTGAAGGATCGCCGCCACGCCGCGAAGCACTGACGAAGCGATCTCCGAGTGCGCCATATGAGTCGGGAATCAGGACATGATTCATTTGCCTTAATAGACTTTAGCCTCGTCATAAATAACTTTTACCCAAGGAGATACTCTTTTGAAAAAGTACGCTGCTTACATCCCTACTCTGGTCCTACTACTCACCACTCTGGCAAACGCGGCCACGCCGGCGATCGCCGCATTTTGGATGAGACATGCTGCGGCGGCGGTGATTCTATCACCGCTGGCCGTTATCGTCGCGCATAGGCTGCCTTCGCCAACGTCGAACGCAAACTAAAACGAATAACTCATATCTGAAACTGGTCTGGAGAACATTCATGAGAAAAGCTCTTATCGTCACGCTGTCTTTGGCCATGGTCTGCACCGCGTGTTTTACCGCATGGGTGTCAACGCTCGACTCCATTCTGGCCGCGGCAGCCCCGGCGTTGATCAACATTCTGCAGATCGTCGCCGTCGCTGACGGCAAGCCGTTTAATGCGTCGCTGGCAGCAAAGGTCGATGCCGACTCAGTGGCTATCAAGACACTGGCTGGCGATTTCGCCGAGGTTTCGGCGGAATCCGAGCCCGGCGTTTGCCAACAGTTACAAGCTGCTGTAAGCGCTTATCAGGCCGATCAGCAGATGGTGCTTCAGGTGGCGCAGGTCAGCGACCCGAACACGCAGACAAAGATCACGCTACTCTCTGACTTAGTCGCGGGAACAGTTCAGGCTATCACCGCAGTGATACCGTCCTGTCAGAGCACACTTTCCATCCAAAGCTTTAAAGCCGCTCCGCCCTACCGCGTAGCGACGTTCGTCGCCCATTACAACAGCATTCTGGTAGCGCCGACTGGCAACCCATCGGTGGATGCCGCGACTCGGAAACTGAAGCTCCATCTGCACTCGAAGTTCGTGCGTGCGATCAGCTTTGGACGGCTGCAGTGATTAGCCGGAAATTTGGCGCGCTCCGCGACGTTCATGACGTGCGGGATCGCATTTACCGCGCTTCGCCCCGATCTGAACCGATTCAACCACACGTCGATTTGCGGGAGTGGGGTGGACCGGTGAAAGATCAGGGCGAAGAAGGCAGTTGCACCGGACACGCTTTCTCGTCCACGCGTGAATGGATCGCGCGGAGATATGAGAAATCGTCACCGATTTTGAGTCCACAGTGCCTGTATGCCGAAGAGTTACTGGCAAGCGGCGATTTCCCAAAGGATGACGGTGCGATGCCGCGCACAGGCTGCCAGGTGCTGACTGCGCTTGGCTGCTGTGAAACGGCGGTGTATCCGTATGTTGACGGTCAGATAACGCGGCCGACTCCAGCACAAGCTGCAAACGCGCTCAAGTTTAAGACGGGCGCTTATCACCGCATCGACAACTTGTCAGACTTTCTCCGGTGCCTTGCCGATGCGACGGCGTGGCCCGTCACCGTGGGATTCACTGTCTACGAGTCGTTTATGTCACAGCAAGTTGCGGATACGGGTATCATGCCGATTCCACAACCAGGCGAGCAGGAACAGGGCGGACACGAAGTGCTCTGTCTTGGCTACGACATTCCGAAACAGGTGGCACTTATGCAGAACAGCTGGGGTGACGGCTGGGGACAGCGCGGCTATTTCTGGATGCCGTTCCGGGTTATCGGCTCTCCAGATACAGATCTGTGGATGGTGCACACAGGCGGACCGTGGAAGTGATTGCGTGATTTTCGGACTGCGGGATCGAGCAAAAAGTCAGATTTCCGCTGAAGACCGGGAATCGTAAAGATTTCTAGCTTGTTGAATCGGTTCCCGGTTTTGCTGTGCCCACTTGGCGAGCGCCTGGATCGGTTTTCGCAGAGTGCGCCCGAGTTTCGTCAACTGATACTCAACGCGTGGCGGGATTGTGGGAAACACGGTGCGAGTCACCAACCCGTCGCGCTCCAGTCCCTTCAGCGTAAGGGTCAGCATCCGCTGCGAGATCCCTTCAATCATGCGCCGCAATTCGCTGAAACGTTTTGGACCGTCGGCTAGAAGTTGGACGATCAAGACGCTCCACTTATCGCCTACGCGATTCAGCACCTCGCGGACGGCGACACAGGAATCGTGGGAAACATGCTTGTGACTCGGTGACATCAATGTGCCCTCTTGCGCTCTTTGTTGGTGCTCTCTATTCTATCTCTGGTTACCCAAGTATACCTAACGCCAAATGGGAACCAGTGAGGCAGAACCATGATAGAAGCAAAAGATGCGGTGCAGCGGAAGATCTCCGCCCCTGCCCTTGACCAGCTATTTCGTGAAGCGCGCACGCACAGTGCGTGGCTTCCCCAACGCGTACCGGTGGAAACGCTGCGCGAAGTTTATAACCTCGCACGCATGGGTCCAACCAGTGCGAATTCTTCACCCGCCCGATTCGTATTTCTCGAAAGCGAGGCCGCCAAGGCGCGGCTGCTGCCAGCGCTCGCTCCGCTCAATGTCGACAAAACGAAAGCCGCGCCGGTTACCGTCATCGTCGCATGGGATACGGAGTTCTACGAAAAGTTTCCCAAATTGTTTCCTCACGCTGATATGCGTTCCCATTTTGTAGGCAATCAGGTACTAGCCGAGCAGACCGCCTTCCGCAACAGTTCGCTGCAGGGAGGCTACTTCATTCTCGCTGCGCGAGCCCTCGGACTGGATTGCGGCCCTATGTCTGGCTTTGACCAGGAGAAGGTGAACGCTGAATTTTTCCCCGATGGAAAATGGAAGGCGAACTTCCTGTGTAATCTGGGCTATGGGGATCCAAGCAAGCTGTTTCCGCGCAATCCGCGCCTCGAGTTTGACGAGGCGTGCCAGGTGCTGTGAGGGAGGGCCGTGAGTTACGGTGAGACGCGGCAAACCGCGTCTCTACCGAAATACCGGACGACGCAAGATTCTACGATCCTGATTTTTTTTCGATCTTCTTTTCGACCTTCGCCCAAGTATCTTTCAGAGCGACAGTCCGGTTGAATACGAGATGTCCGGGCTTGGAATCCGGATCGACGCAGAAATACCCCAGGCGTTCGAACTGATATCGGCTTTCGACGGGCACGTTCGCCAGCGATGGCTCCAGTTTCGCCTGCTCGATCACCTCGAGCGAATTCGGATTCAGATTCACGGTGAACTCCTGCCCCTCTTCCGCCTGATTTGGGTCTTCTTTGATAAAGAGCTTGTCGTAGATGCGTACCTCGGCATCGACAACATGTGCGGCTGAGACCCAATGGATGGTCGATTTCACCTTGCGTCCATCGGGAGCATTTCCCCCGCGCGTGGCCGGATCATACGTACAATGCACCTCGATCACTTCTCCGCCATCATTTTTCACGACCGATTTCGCGGTAATAAAGTAGCCGTAGCGTAGCCGCACTTCGCGCCCCGGCGACAAGCGGTAATACTGCTTTGGAGGATTCTCGCGGAAGTCATCCTGCTCGATATAGAGGACCTTGGAAAATGGCACTTTGCGCTTGCCGGCGCTTTCGTCCTCGGGATTATTGATGGCATCGACTTCCTCGACCTGACCTTCCGGATAGTTATCGATCACGATTTTCAGCGGCCGAAGAACGGCCATCACACGCGGGGCGCGCTTGTTCAGGTCTTCGCGGACGAAGTGTTCGAGCATCGCGAGTTCGAGCGTGCCATTCGTCTTTGAAACTCCGATGGCCGCACAGAAATTGCGTATCGACTCCGGCGTGTAACCGCGGCGCCGTATGCCAGAGAGCGTCGGCATGCGCGGATCGTCCCAGCCGGTAACGCGATTTTCCTGTACCAGCGTAAGCAGCTTGCGTTTGCTGAGCAGCGTGTAGGTGAGGCTGAGGCGGTCGAACTCCAATTGCTGAGACGGAAAAATTCCCAGCTGCTCGATGAACCAGTTATAAAGCGGCCGATGATCTTCAAATTCGAGCGTGCAGATGGAATGAGTCACACGCTCGATCGAATCGGACTCGCCATGCGCGTAGTCGTACATTGGATAGATACACCACTTATCGCCGGTGCGATGATGCGAGGCGCGCAAGATGCGATACATGATGGGATCGCGAAAATTCACGTTCGGCGACGCCATGTCGATCTTGGCGCGCAGCACGCGCGATCCGTCCGGAAATTCGCCGTTCCGCATGCGTTGAAAAAGATCGAGGTTCTCTTCGACAGACCGGTTGCGATGCGGACTTTCTTTGCCCGGCTCGGTGAGCGTGCCACGATATTTGCGAATTTGTTCGGCGCTCAGGTCGTCAACGTATGCTTTGTCGTCTTTGATCAGCTTGATCGCCCACTCGTAGAGTTGATCGAAGTAATCAGAAGCATAGAAAAGGCCGTCCCAATCGAAGCCGAGCCAGTGGACGTCCTTCATGATCGAGTCGACATACTCCTGCTCTTCCTTCTCAGGGTTCGTATCGTCAAAGCGCAGGTTCGTCTTGCCGCCAAACTCGTCGGCTAGTCCGAAGTTGAGGCAGATGGATTTGGCATGGCCAATGTGCAAGTAGCCGTTGGGCTCGGGCGGAAAACGTGTCTGAATAATGGCATCGCCGTATTTCTTCGTCTTGATATCTTCAATGACGGTGTCGCGAATAAAGTTAGACGGGCGAGGATCGGAAGGCGAACTCGCGGAAGCTTCGTCGGGTTTAGATAATGATAAGTTCGCTGGATTCATCTCTTACTATTTTATATGTTATGGCTGAATTCCGGGTCGATGACCGCCTCTCCGCAATGGCGAACCGACAGGGCCGGGACCACCGCGTTTGGGCTGGAACCTAAACGGAACTGACGTGATAATCTGCGTTCAGAGGCACTGCGACTTCACGGAACTCACTCTCGCGAAGAGGTGCCGTTCATTTATATGGCAAATTGTGTTCGTTGCGGTCGTGAGCTCCCCGGCTTCAGCTTTGGCAAGAAGCTTTGCCAGTGGTGCGTGCAGCACGAAAGGGCGCAACGAGGCGAAGATTCTCCCGTCCAGCGGGTCGAAACCGTCCCCTGGATGCGACGCCAGTCGAATTCGATGGCCGTCACGCAGGCCATTTTCGGTATTAATGTCGCCGTCTTCATCGCCATGATGCTGGCGGGCGTTTCGATGCTCGATAATCCTTCGGGCCAGGATCTCGTTCATTGGGGAGCCAATTTCGGACCGTATACAGTTAGCGGCCAGTGGTGGCGCCTGCTGACCTGTGTTTTCGTTCACGGCGGCCTGCTGCATATCGGTTTCAATATGTGGTGCCTGTGGGACCTCGGCAGGCTGGCGGAATCGGTCTATGGCCATTGGACCTTTACCGCGCTCTACCTGATTTGCGGGGTGGGGGCAAGCGTCTCCAGCGTGATATGGAATCCCATTGTTTTAAGTGTGGGCGCGTCGGGCGCCATCTTCGGAATCGCGGGCGCCCTGCTGGCGTCTTTTTATCTTGGTGAGTTTACGCTGCCCCGCGCCGCACTCAGCGGAACGCTGCGCAGCCTGGTCGTCTTTGTTATCTTCAACCTCTTTTTTGGGGCAACGATCAGTGGCGTCGATAACGCCGCGCACATCGGCGGCCTGCTCATTGGATTGCTTCTCGGCGCGTTGATCGCCAAATTCGCTCCCGCGCATGACGCGTTTGTGCGCCGGATCGCAGTGTTATCCGTCGGAGCATTGATCGTGGGTGGCGGCGTGATGTGGTTACAGCACACCCGCGTCTATATGTTTCACGGATGAGGCAATGCTGAATTTTCAGCGTCTCTATGTGAAGTCCGTAGCGGCGAGCGCCGTTGCGGTATGGTACGCGCCAAGTCCCAAGCGCCTTACTAGCGTCCGTGAGTTGCCAACTTTTCGATCGCCCGATCGATTCGAGCCAGCGTCGTTTCCCGTCCCAGGACCTGAAGCGTCTCAAACAGCGGCGGAGCATTCTTGCGGCCGCACACGGCGACTCGAATCGGCTGAAACATCTGGCCTGCCTTGATCCCCATCTCCTGCGCGGCGGCACGCAGGGCGTGGTCCAAGGGGTCGTGTTGAAACTCCGTTTGCCCGAGGACTTCGCGAGCGCGCGTCAAGACTTTCAACGCCATCGCAGTATCGCCCTTCTGTGGAATGAGTTCGGCTGGGTCGTAAGGCGGAAGCTCGTCCACGAAGAAAAAATCGGCGGCCGTAAGTACATCGCGCAACAGCTTAATGCGCTCGCGAATCAGCGACGTGACGGCGAGCATTTTCTCCGGCGTAACCGCGAACCCCGCAGCTTGCACAACCGGCAGCAGGAGGACACTCAGTTCGTCGACCGGCAACGCTCGGATTTGCTCGGCATTCAGCCAGAGCGCCTTCGGATCAAACGTTTCGTCGGGCGTGGCGGCCGGCTCCTTGAAATTTATGACCGCATTCGCGCGATTGATGCCTTCCAATGAAAACGCGTCCGTCAGTTCCTGACGGGTCATGTTTTCCCGGTTGTCTTTAGGCGACCAGCCCAGTAGACACAAAAAGTTGATAAAAGCCTCGGGAAGGAATCCGGCATCACGATATGTCGTCACGCTGACCACCGGACCATGCCGGCGCTTGGACAACTTCGATCCATCAGGAGCCACGAGCAGCGGAAGATGCGCGAACTGCGGTGGCTTCGCGCCCGCGCCGTCGAAAATCAGCACGTGCTTGTAGGTGTTCGAAAGATGGTCCTGCCCGCGAATGATGTGGCTGATTCGCAGATCGATGTCATCGGCGCACGACGCGAGGTGATAGGTCGGCATCCCATCAGAGCGCAGCAGAGCGAAGTCTTCAATGTCATCAGCCGACTTGCTTTGCTCTCCATAGACCGCGTCGTTGAAACGCACTTGCCCGCCCGTGCCCCGCGGAACACGGAAGCGCAGAGCAAAAGATTCTCCCGCCGCCGCTCGCCGATCGCTCTCGTCGCGCGGAAGATCACGCATCCCCGGATTGAACAACCAGGTTTGATTTGCGCCCGATTTCTCGCTGTCGCCCGCATGCGCGGGAGTAAAGTCGCGATACGCCAGCCCCTTTTGAAAAATGGCCTCGGCAATCTGCCGATGCAGCGCCAGCCGCTCCGATTGTTTGTATTCCTCGTCCCATCCCAGGTCGAGCCAGCGCAAGCCCTCAAAAATCGAATTGACGGAGGCGTCGGTGTTGCGCTCAACATCGGTGTCGTCGAGCCGCAGTACCATCGTCCCTCCATTATGACGGGCGTAGAGCCAGTTGAAGATGAAAGTGCGGGCACTGCCCACATGCAAAAAACCCGTAGGAGACGGCGCGAATCGGACGCGAAGCATAACGTTTGAGTATAGCGGGATTGACGCTTTGGCTCTAGGATCGCGGGCTAAATCGTGCTCCAGATTAAATAGCCGAAGAGCGGGAACTTTCTAACAAATGTCATCAGACGCAACAATTCCGTGGGGCGAAGGGAACGAAATTCAAGCAACTATTGACGCGTTCTTCAGCTTTCGCCCAACTCTTACACTTGTTTCTATGGGAACGCTTATAAACACGAAATATCTGCCGCTCATCTTCTCGCCGTTAATAGTTACGGCCCCCTCTTTCAGCTTGCGACTTCCTTCTGTTGCAGAAGAGACAAGCCCGAGCTGTACCAAGAGTTTTTCGACTCTCGCGATCCTCACCTTAGGACGCCCTCTCTCGAGCTTTTCCCAGTTTGCTTCGACGGTCTTTTCATCCGGCAGATAAAGATGTTTAACCATCGGCTCGTGATATGCCTCGTAAGGTTTCGTTCGATCCTGAGAGTCCTTCACCTCGATTGCGTCGACGGGGACGAGAACTGTTTCCGCTTCTTCCGGAACGCCACCCTTTTGAAACTGCTTCGCCCAATCCTCGCCTGCGCTAATGGCTGCTTCCGTTGAGTGAAAGTCGGCCACAATCATCCTTGCCAACTCCTTCTTCAGTGCCATCGGATGCGCCTTCCCGCTCGCTGCATCCGCCTTCATCTGCGCGATCTGCTCCGTCCGCGCATCGGTCAGCAGCTCGTAATATCTCCACATCATCTCGTCGGAGATCGACATCACCTTGCCATACATCTCCAACGGAGGCTCGTGGATTCCGATCGCGTTGCCCAGCGACTTCGACATCTTGTTCACGCCGTCGAGGCCTTCGAGAATAGGCACGGTCAACACCACCTGCGACTCCTGCCCGTAGGCCCGCTGCAGTTCGCGACCCACCAGCAGATTGAATTTCTGGTCGGTGCCGCCCAGTTCGACGTCCGCTTCGAGCGCGACCGAGTCGTATCCCTGCGCCAGGGGATAGAGCAGTTCATGCATGGCAATCGGTTTCTCGTCATGAAAACGCTTGTGGAAGTCCTCTCGCTCCAACATCTGCGAAATGGTGTACTTGGCCGTTAGACGTACGAAATCCTCGGCCGAGAATTTCGAGAACCACCGGCTGTTGAAGTCGACTACCGTTTTTTCAGGGCTGAGGATTTTAAAAACCTGTGCCTTATAAGTTTCGGCATTCTCGGCGATCTGCTCGCGGGTCAGCGGAGGCCGCGTCGCCGAGCGCCCAGTCGGATCGCCGATCATCCCGGTAAAGTCACCGATTAAAAAGATAACGGTGTGGCCGAGATCCTGAAAATGTTTTAGCTTGCGCAGCAGGACGGTGTGCCCCAAATGCAGATCGGGAGCGGTCGGATCGAACCCCGCCTTCACCCGCAGCGGCTTGCCCGAAGCGAGCGAGCGTTCGAGCTTCGAGCGCAATTCGGACTCTTTGACAATCTCCGCCGCGCCCTTCCTGATGTATGCCAGTTGCTCGTCAACCGGTGGAAAGTTAGCCATGCTTAGTGATTATAACGAGATGGTGTATTTGACCGTGCCAGGTCATGTCTGTGGTCCCTAACAGCGGCGCCAGCCTCACCTTTATCGATTGTCATCCCGAACGAAGTGAGGGATCTGCAGTTCGCCGAAATATGCGGATCCCTCACTTCGTTCGGGATGACAAAATCACAGGCGGGATGAAATCATAGGCCGTTGTCCGCTGCCAGGCTATGCCGCTGATAGAAGCTCAGCGCCGCGTCTCCCTGCACCAGCTTTCGGTATCGCCGCAATTCCCCAAACATATCTCCCGGATCGAATCTTTTCTGGTGCTCTGCAATTACGATGCTCTGGCCGCCTAACAATTGCGATTGCGCAAGGGACGCGAGCGTCTTGGCGTATTCGTCCTGCATCGAGTATGGCGGGTCGAGAAACAAGAAATCGGTCGCGCCGGCATCCGCAGAATGTGCCGCCTCTAGTTGCCGCAGTGCTTTCGCCACGTCGGCCCTGACGATCTGGAACCCGCGCGCGATCCCCAGCGACGTCAGATTCGCCGAAATCAGATCGGCCGCCGCCTTCGATGATTCGACAAAACGCACGATTCGCGCGCCGCGGCTCAGCGCCTCAATACCCACCGCGCCCGTTCCCGCATACAAATCGATCCAAGTCGACGCGGCCAACGCCTCTGGATTGCCCGCGCACAGCACGTTGAACAGCGTCTCGCGTAGGCGGTCCGCCGTGGGGCGGATGTCGAGTCCAGGCAAGGACCGCAAAGTACGGCGCCGATATTCTCCTGCTATCACTCGCATCGTTTCTTCCGGTCCAAGCCTTTCGATTCGCTTTCGCGCATCTTGGCGGGGCCAATCGGTGTCTAACTAGATAGAATACTGGTAGGCATGTCGATGCGTAGCTGGTCCATCCCGATCGGACGTCTTTTTGGAATCGAAATCCGCATCCACCTGACCTTCTTATTCCTTCTCATTTTCCTGTTCAGCACCGAAGCCGCGACGCAAGATGCCACGGCCGGCCTGCGCGTATTTGGCCTGGTGAGCATCATTTTCGGCAGCGTGGCGCTGCACGAACTGGGTCACGCTCTGGTGGCGCGCGGATCGGGTATTCCCGCGAAGGGCATCGTGCTGTTGCCGATCGGTGGCATCACCATTTTTGACGAAGCTCATGCGATGCCCGATCCGGTCAATGGCTGGAAGCGCGATATTCGCGTCGCCGTCGCCGGACCGCTGGTCAATCTTTTTCTCGCGGGCGTGGCCGCGCTCATCCTGCTCGCCGCCGTGCCTGGCTTTTCGCTCACTGCCAAGCCCCTGCTCGATTCGAGCGCGCTATTGCGCAGCATCGTCTGGGCAAACCTTTATCTCGGATTGTTCAACCTGCTGCCGGCCTATCCCATGGATGGCGGACGCGTTTTGCGCGCCCTGTTTTCGCGGCGGGTCGATATGATTCGGGCCACACAGCGCGCGGTTCGTATCGGCAACGTCTTTTCCATTTTGATGATTATGCTCGGAATGCTCATCAGCAGCCACGCCGAAATGCGCTGGGACGGCTATTGGCTGATGATGATCGGCTTCTTCCTCTTCGCTGGAGCGCAGCTCGAAGAACGCTCGGCCGTATTTCAATCGGTGCTGCAAAGCGTCAGGCTGGAAGAAATCATGCTCACCGATTTCGCCACGCTCTCGCCGGCTGACACGCTGGAGGACGCTCTCGAAAAAGCCGTCCACACGCTGCAGGACGATTTCCCGGTGGTGCGCGGAAGCGATATGGTGGGCGTCGTCTCGCGCCAAAAGATTCTCGAAGCGTTGCGCGCCGAAGGCAATGGTTACGTGCAGGCCGTGATGAATCGCATCTTCGAAGTAGCCGCGAAGCAGGAGTCGCTGGCCTCGGCTTTCCGCAAGCTCTCGGCGCGGAATCTCAGCATCATCCCAGTAGTCGACGAACAGCAACTCGTCGGAATCGTCACCCTCCAGAACCTGATGCACTCGATGTCACTCTTGGCCGAAAGCCGAAAATTGCGCCGCGAAGCATTGGACGCCTAGAGCTGATCTCCCGGGAATTCCTAACTCTTGAGAAATTGTCATCCCGAGCGCAGCGAGGGATCCGCAGTTTTCGCCTTCACATACACTTCCTGCGCCGCTCGCACCGCACTGCCATATTCGACTGGCTTCCCCGCGGTTTCGGAAATCACATGTTCCAGCGCGGCCAGCAATCCCACCGTGTCGAGATAGTCGTAGTAGCCAATGTGAGCGATCCGGAACAACTGGCCTTTCATCTCTGCCTGTCCATTGGCCACAACCGCGCCAAACTGTTCTCGGAATCGCTTACAGATCACATTGGAATCTGTGCCCGCCGGCGCGGCCACCGCTGTAAGCGCCGCCGCGGGAGAACTCGGGGCGAATAATTTCAGTCCCAGCGCTTCGACGCCGGCGCGCGTCATCGCCGCGCACAATTCGGCGTTCGCGATGAGTGCGTCACGTCCTGCGGCGAGATTTCCGCCTCCCATTTGACGAATGTAGTCGAAAGCCGCGGCCATTCCCGCAAAGAGCGAAGTCGCCGGAGTGTAAGCCGTCTCCGCTTTGGCCGCCGCTTTTCTTTCCTTGCGCAGATCAAAGTAGTAGCGCGGAGACTTCGTCGTCTCCATGCGCTGCCACGCGCGCTCGCTGACCGCGCCATAGGCCAGTCCTGGCGGAATCATCAACGCCTTCTGCGAGCCGCCAATGATGACGTCGACTCCCCACGCGTCGATGTCGAGATGCGTGGTGCCAAGGCCGGTAATCGCGTCGACAACCAGCAAAGTGTCGGGCAACGAGCGTACAAGCTTCGCAATCCCTTCGACGTCATGCCGCGCGCCCGTCGAACTCTCGGTCGCCTGCACATAGACGCAGCGAATCTCGGGCATGAGTTTGCGCTGGACTTCCTCCAGCGAAATCGTTTCGCCGTAAGGAGCAGCGACCGTTTCGACCCCACAGCCAAATGCGTTGCCCAGCGCGGTCCAGCGCTCACCAAACTTGCCGGCGGTCAGCACCAGTACCTGGTCGCCCGGAGAAGTGAGATTCGAGACCGCTGCCTCCATGAATCCCGTGCCCGAAGACGACAGCACGAGGACATCGTTTTTCGTGCCAATAAATTCTTTCACATCGGCGAGCACGCGCGTGAACAGGGCACGGAACTCGGCGGTACGATGATGAGCGCCATAAGAGGCCATCGCCGTCTGCGCGGCAGGAAGAAGAGGAGTTGGTCCGGGAGTGAAGAGACGGTTTTTCTTGAGCATCGCATCCAGAATATTCGAAAGCCGCAGCTTCGGGAAGGAAAGGTCAGAGCACAGGTTAGAGGTCAGATTGCAGAAGTTAGAACCACTCGCTGCGAGTCTTGGTTCCTCTGTCCTCTGACTTCTAACCTTAGCAGCGTTCTATAATCCCCCCATGCCCCTAATCGACCAGATTCAAAAAGACATTGTCGCGGCCATGAAGGCGCGCGAGGAGCAGCGCCTTTCCACCCTGCGCATGGTCAAAACCGCGCTCAAGAATAAAGAGGTCGACAAGATGGCGCCGCTCGACGACAAAGAGTCGCAGCAGGTGCTCTCCACGCTGATCAAGCAGCGCAAAGATTCGATCGAACAGTTCGTCAAGGGCGGCCGTCAGGAAATGGCCGACAAAGAAGCCGCCGAAATCAAGCTGATCGAGACCTATCTGCCAAAAGCTGCCGGCGAAGAAGAAATCGTAGCCGAAGTGCGCGCCGCCATCATCGATATGACGGGTCCGCTGACCATAAAAGATATGGGAGCCGTGATGAAGGCGGCCATGGCGCGCTTCGCTGCCGCCGGCATGCGCGTGGACGGGAGGGTGGTCAGCGAGGTGGTGAAGAAAGAATTGGCGGGTAAATAGAGATCACTTCGTCTGCTGCCACTCGCGATACGCTTCGCTTTTCCCGATCCCACGTTCTTTGGCGACTTTTTTCAGTGCGGCTTTTTCGTCCACTTGATCGGTCGCTATAATTTCGCGCACCCGCTGAGCAACACTTATGACATCGGATGTCGACGACCCTGTCTCTCCATCTTCAGCTTTCGCAATCAGCAGTGTGATTTCTCCTTTGACGTCTCCTCGGGCTTTTAGCTTTTCGAGAATCTCTCCTGCGCGTCCGCGCAAAAATTCTTCGTGCAGCTTCGTCACTTCGCGCGCAACCACGATGTGCCGGGATTCTCCCAGAACTTCAACCACATCTGCCAAGGTCTCAAGCAACCGGTGCGGCGCCTCATAAAACACCTGCGTCCGCGGAGACTCGCGGATGCTCTCCAACAGCTTGCGGCGCTGCCCTGCCTTTGCGGGCAAGAATCCGCTGAAGCGGAACGAATCCGTCGGCAGTCCGCTCGCAACCAGCGCCGCCAGAAACGCCGACGCCCCGGGAATTGGAATGACCGGCACATGATGTCTTATGGCCAGCGCGATCAGTCGAAATCCTGGATCTGAGATGCCGGGCATCCCGGCGTCTGTGACCAGCGCAATCTTCGCGCCGCCCTCCAGATCAACCACCAGCTCGGATGCCTTCGTCATCTCGTTGTGCTCGTGATAGCTGACCAATCGAGTCTGGATGCCGTAATGGCTGAGCAGCTTCAACGTCTGCCGCGTGTCCTCGCAGGCGATCAGGTCGACCTCTTTGAGTACGCGCAGAGCGCGCAGCGTAATGTCTTCGAGATTCCCGATAGGCGTGGCAATAAGATAAAGTGACGGACCTCCAACGGCTCCGTTTCGCTCCAAGCCGTTGCCGTTTTCTGTTTGTTCCGGCATGAGGCGAGTCTAGCAAGAAATGAGCACGGGCAGAGAATGGTAAGAGCTGAGAGGTCAGATCGCAGAGGTAAAATCCACAGACCGCAGGATTGGTTCTAACCTCTGCAATCTGACTTCTGCCCTCTGTCCTGACGGGAACCGCTCACGTTAACAATCTTAGTTCGCCTTTTCTTCGCTTCGTGCTAAACTGACCAAAATGCATGTGATAGCCAACACTTCACGCCCCAGCCCGCGGGTGTAGGCTACGGGTGGTTCATACCCGGATCCCAGATTCATCAACAGGAGCAGCCATCATGGCGGAAGATCGCAACAACGAGCGCAGCAAGGCAATTGAACTCGCATTCGCACAGATTGAAAAGCAGTTTGGCAAAGGCTCCATCATGCGGTTGGGGTCGAAGGAAGCCATCGTCCCGATTTCGGTCATCTCCACCGGGGCAATTTCGTTCGATGCCGCTCTCGGCGTAGGGGGAGTGCCGCGCGGCCGCGTGGTTGAGATTTTCGGCCCGGAATCTTCCGGCAAAACGACCATTGCCCTGCAGGTGATTGCCGAGGCGCAAAAAAATGGCGGCATGGCCGCATTCGTCGATGCCGAGCACGCGCTCGATCCAGGTTATGCCAAGAAGCTCGGCGTTGATGTCGATAACCTGCTCGTCTCGCAGCCCGACTACGGCGAGCAGGCGCTGGAGATTACGGAAGCGCTCGTGCGTTCGAACTCCATTGATGTGCTGGTGGTGGATTCGGTCGCGGCGCTCGTCCCGAAGGCCGAGCTTGACGGTGAAATGGGTGACAGTCACATGGGCCTGCAAGCGCGCCTGATGTCGCAAGCGCTGCGCAAGCTGACCGGAACAGTCTCGAAGTCGCGTACCTGCCTGATCTTCATCAACCAGATCCGCGAAAAGATTGGCGTCATGTTCGGCAATCCCGAAACCACAACCGGCGGACGCGCGCTGAAGTTCTACTCATCGGTGCGCATCGATATCCGCCGCATCGCGGCCATTAAAGAAGGAGACGTCGTCACCGGCTCGCGCACCCGCGTCAAGGTCGTGAAGAACAAAGTCGCGGCCCCGTTCCGCGAAGCCGAGTTCGACATCCTTTATGGCGAAGGCATCTCGCGCGAAGGCGACCTGCTTGATCTGGCGGTGAACAGCAATATCCTCGAGAAATCGGGCTCGTGGTTCAGCTATAAGGGCGAGCGCATCGGCCAGGGACGTGAAAATGCCCGCGCCTTCCTCAAAGAAAATAAGGACACGCTGGCCAAGCTCGATGCCGAAGTGCGCAAGGCTCTGGGATTGACCCCGTCTGCCGCAGCGCCGGCGGCGGTTCCAGCGCAAGCCACCGGCACGCAGGGGCGCGTTACGACCATGCCGAGTACCGCAGAAGCAACGAAAGTGCCGGCAGCGAGACGATAGTCGAGCTAGGTAGGGGCGGACGCGTTCGTCCGCCTCCGCTCCCAGATCATCTGCCATCGCCTTTCAATTGCCATCTCCGCTACCCCCCGCATACAATCCTCGCATCTTTGACCTTGTCGTCAAACGAGGGCCCCGATGAAGCGCATTAAAGCCATCTATCCCGGATCGTTCGATCCTCCTACTAACGGCCATCTCGACCTGATCGAGCGTGGCAGCAAGATTTTCGACGAGCTGGTTGTTGCCATTCTGCGCAATCCCGAGAAAGACCCTTTGTTCAGCGTCGCCGAGCGGCGCAAAATGCTCGAGGCCTTGACCGTCGACTACGATAACGTTTCGATCGACACCTTCGACGGCCTCACCGTCGACTACGCGCTGCGCCTCGAGGCTGGGGCCATCCTGCGCGGCATTCGCGCCGTGAGCGACTACGAGTACGAACTCCAGATGGCGTTGATGAATCGCAAGCTCCAACCGCGCCTTGAAACCGTTTTCATGATGCCCGCCGAAAAATATTCGTATATAAGTTCGCGCCTGGTCCGCGAGGTGGCCCAGCTTGGCGGATCCATCGCATGCCTCGTTCCCGAGCTTGTCGCGCAGAGACTTCGTGAGAAAATGGACGTGGCTCACAAATTCGAGAATGGCGAACTGCCTGCTTCCATAACGCCGCCCGAATCCAGGAGCAAGTCCAGAAAAAAGAAAGCATCGTCATCATGAGCACAGTAATGACCCCGATCACCCACCCCGTCCGCCTGACGGAGCGCATCAATCGCATCGAGCCCTCGGCAACCATGGCCGTCGTGGCTGAGGCCGACAAGCTGCGCCAGCAGGGCATTGATGTCGTCGATTTCGGCGCCGGCGAGCCGCACTTTTCCACGCCGCAGCACATCAAAGACGCGGCCATCGCCGCGATCCAGGCGAATTTTTCGAAGTACACCGCCGTCGGCGGCACCACCGAACTCAAAGACGCCGTCGTGCATCGTCATGCGGTCGATTTCGACTCCGACTACCGGCGTGAGGAGACCGCCGCGTCCGTAGGCGGCAAGCATGCACTCTTCAACGTCATCTCGGTGCTCGTTGACCATGGAGACGAAGTCATTCTTCCCGTTCCCTACTGGGTTTCGTTCAAAGACATGGTTCGCTATGCAGGCGGCAATTGTGTCCTCCTCCAAAGCGACGAATCACAGGGCTTTCGCGTCACCGCCGACATGGTGGCGCGCCTGGTGACGCCGAAGACCAAGCTCATCATTCTGAATTCTCCGTCGAATCCTTCGGGAGCAGTCATGAGCCCGCAAGATATGACAGCGGTCGTCCAACTGGCCCACCAGCGCGGCATCTGGGTCATCTCTGACGAGTGCTATGTCTATCTCAACTACACTGGCAAGCGTTTTTCGGTCGGTTCGTTGCGCGAGTTCCGCGACCGCTTCATCGTGGTCGGATCGCTCTCCAAAACCTATGCCATGACCGGATGGCGCCTGGGATTCACACTCGCCCCCGCTCCGATCATCGCCGCTGTGCAGAAGCTGCAAAGCCAATCGACGTCGAATCCGACTTCGATCGTGCAGAAAGCCGCCGTAGCGGCGCTCAAAGGCCCGCAACAATGTGTCGAAGAGATGCGCGCCGAATACATCAACCTGCGTGACCACGTAGTGAAAGGACTGCGCTCCATCCCCGGCGTCAAATGCACGCTGCCCGAGGGCGCGTTCTACGCCTATCCGAACATTTCAGAATTCTTTGGACGCAGCGGCATCGATACAGCTTCCGACCTGGCGGGTAAACTCCTGCGCGAAGCGCACGTAGCCACAGTTCCCGGAGAAGGTTTCGGCACCAAAGAACACATTCGCATCTCGTACGCCACATCCATGGCTGAACTAGACCGGGGTCTCGAGCGCATGAGGAAGTTCCTGGGCAGCCTGTAGGTCATCAAAGCCACCACGACACACGTAGGGACGGACGTTCGTCCGTCCCCGCTAAACCCGCCAGCAAACCCGGTCGTTCCAGCTGCCCCCAAAACCAGCTAGATTTCGCCCAAACTTTAGTTTGCTCCGATCGAAATGACTGGTCGCACTTGGGTTTAATCACCGTGTAGTGTATGGCAGCAAAGGGGTATCGGCGGGAAACGTCATCCGCGTTGTCGTAACGCGGTTGGCGCCGGCTCGTCCAGTTGACACGCGAGGTCTATGAGGATCTTCAAGGTTATGTCTAAAATCGCCGGATCTACGTTGATTTGGCCACTAATCCTTTGCAGTTTGGTTGCAACCGTCACTGCGCAGACCCCAGGGGTCAGCGACACCCAGATCAAGATCGGCTCCTGCTCGGCGCTTGATGGCCCAGCCCGTCAGTTGGGATTGCAGACCGTGCTCGGTGCTACCGCCTACTTCGACTACATCAACGATCACGGAGGCGTAAACGGTCGAAAGCTAACCCTGGTCTCGTTCGATGATGGGTACGATCCAGAAAAGACTGCCGGCTGCTTCGCATCATTGAAGCGCGAGAATGTGTTTGCGGGAGGTTTTTTTGTTGGTACGCCGACTGCCGCTAAGTACGTGCCGATCGCAGAGGCCGACCACCTGCCGGTAGTCGGTCTCTTCACCGGAGCGCAGTTTCTCTACGAGCCGGTAAAGCACGACATCCTCAATCTGCGGGCGTCTTATAACGATGAGACGCGCGAACAAGTAGACAGCCTGTGGAAGTCGGGCACCCGGCGAATCGGCGTCATTTATCAGGACGATGGCTTCGGCAAAGCGATTCTCGACGGCGTCAAGCTGGCGCTCGCCAAGCACAATTCAGTCCCGGTTGCTACGGGCACTTTCGCCCGCAATACGCTCGACGTTGCACAGGGAATCGAATCGGTGCGTGCCGCGAAACCGGACGCCGTGATCCTTGCAAGCCCGTATGCTCCAGCGGCCCAAATCGTGAAGCAGGCGCACCAGCAGGACTGGGGGCCGCTATTTCTTTCGGTGTCGTTCATTGGCACCGAGGCATTCGTCACTGCAGCCGGCAAGGATGCCGAGGGAGTCGTGATTACCCAGGTTGTCCCGACCTACGACAATGCCGATCTTCCAACCGTGCAGCTTTACCGCCAATGCCTTTCAAAATACATGTCCTCGACGCAGCCGAGCTTCGTGAGTCTGGAAGCGTTCGTGAACGCCATGGTGATCGCCGAAGGACTGAAACGGGCCGGCCAGAATCCCACCCGAGAGAAATTTATCGAGGCCATCGAGTCGATGAATGATGTCGATATTGGCTTGGGCCCGGCGGCCCATCTGGAGTTCAGCCCACATCGCCATAAAGGTCTTGGCCACGTATACCCGACGGTGGTGCGCGGCGGCAAGCCGGAAGTTTTCAGTGAGTGGTCGTTGGTGCTGGCGCAGAAGTAAAGCTGCCGTTATCCGCTCAACTTCGCGGCGCCGAGTGCAGGGCTTCGATTGCGGATTTCACTTTGGCCGACACGTCTTCGGTGTCGCGCAGGGTCAACCCAGCGGTGGAAACGACTTCACCCACACGCATTTCGAGCGGCTGGCATTTGATGTGGTAGGTATTCATCGGCAGCAGATCGAAGGTGTCAACCAGCGCGATTGGCACGATGTCGGCTTGCGCTTTGATTGCCAGAAAAAATGCCCCGGGCAAAAACGGCTGGATCTTTCCATCTCGAGTGCGGCCGCCTTCGGGAAAAATAACCAGCGGCATGCCGTTGCGCAGGCTCCGCAGCGCCGATTTGATGGAACCGATCGAGGCTGCCGGATTCTGCTGGTTAATGCAGACCTGTCCCGACCGTCTCAGATGCCAGCCAATAAATGGGTAGGCCAGCAATTCGCTCTTAAAGATGATGCGGAATTGAAACGGCAAGTGCACGTAGAGAATCGGAATATCGAGTGCCGAGGCATGGGTAACGGCATAGACACGGGGCCGTGAGTTGTCGATCTTGCTCGCATCCATGCCGATGACCTTCACCGGCGACAACGTCGTCTTCATCACCATCCACGACCAAAGGCGGGCAAGATTGTGCTGCACGCGGCCACTGTGGTCGAAGAGCGAGCAAATCAGCGAAATCGTTCCAAGCACGATCGTGTAGGCCCAAATCAGCGGACTAAGAATGAAATATGAGCGGAGCCGGCTGAGCCAGCCGTGGCGGGCCTTAGGGCGGAGTGCGTCACTTGCGGGCCAGGTCGCGACAGTGGAGTCTGATTGGTTGACCGCGCGCAGTTCAACCTGCTCTTTTTCCGGCTCGGCGGCGGTGACGATCTTGTTCACAGCTCTAAATTAACTCGCATTTTCGCGGGCGACGACTACACAATCAGCGGAGCGATCTTCACTCAGGCTTAGATGCGGACTCCGAGAATTCGCATCGCCTCTCCTACTACATAGATCGAACCAGTAATTACGACCAGGCCCGATGCTCCCGCGATCTTCTTCGCGCGATCGAGGGCCGACGCCACGTCCTCGGCCTCTTGAATGTCGATGCCTTCCGCCACGCGGGATGCTGCCCGACGAATTTCGTCGGGATTTGCCGAGCGCGGATTATTAGCATGAGTCACAATCACATGACTGGCGACGGGAAACAGAATCTCCGTAATTTCCTGCACGGCTTTGTCTCGCATCACACCAAACACCATCGTGATTTCGCGGCCGTCCGCAGCATCCGCATATGCGGCTGAGAGCGTCGACCGCAAAGCCCAGGCTCCGGCGGGATTATGCGCCACATCGAACACGTATTCGGGGTCGCCCGCGGCAGCGGGCGCCACCTGAAAGCGTCCCGGCCAGTGGGTTTCGCGGATGCCTTGGGCGATCGTCTGGGGCGTGATCTGCTGAAAGTCCTGCCCTCGCAACTCCACGGCCGCCGCAATCGCAAGTGCAACATTTCTTAATTGATGGCGGCCCGCCAAAGGAGAATCGACCATGATCGTGCTTCCAAGAACGTCGAGTGAGTATCGCTGGCGTGGGGCGTGAAGCACTGACGACGAGACGCTAGATAGCACGTACTGGTTTCCCGGCGACACCGGCGGAACATATGGAACGGCATTCACCGCGCGCGCCCCTGCATCCAGAATTGCGCGGCCGATCACGTCGTTGGCTTCGGGCAGTTGCGGCAGGGTAACCACAACTCCGCCCGGGCGTATGATGCCCGCTTTCTCTCTGGCGATCTCGGTTACGGTTTCGCCCAGAAATTTCTGGTGATCGAGCGAGATATCGGTGATGATGCTGAGACGCGGCTCAACCGTGTTGGTGGCATCCAGACGCCCGCCCATGCCAACCTCGAGCACAACCATGTCAGGGCGGCTGCGGGCGAAATACTCAAAGGCCATTGCGGTCAGCATCTCGAAGAAGCTGGGGTGCCACGGCAGATCGCCTTCTGAAACCAGGCGTTCCGCGGTTCGATCGACCACGTCGTGGAGCAGCGCGAAATCGTCGTCTTCGATGGGCTTGCTGTCAAGACGAATGCGTTCGTTGATGCGTACCAAGTGCGGCGATGTGTACAGCGCCGTCTTCAGTCCCGATGCTTGCAGGATGGACGCCAAGGTCGCGGCGGTTGAACCCTTGCCGTTGGTGCCCGCGACGAGGACGGCGGGAAACTGATTCTCCGGGTGCCCCAGCGCCGCCAGAAGGACGCGCATGTGCGTCAGATCGAACTTGTGCGACGGCGTCTGCGCCAGTTCGTGGCCCAAAGCGTACATCTGCGCGACTGCGGTTTCGTAGGACATCGGTCGTCAGCCGTTGCTCGCTGGGCGCTGGTCGCTCGTCGTAGGCGAGTTCGGCAAAGAGTGCTTGTCCGCTCTTCGACCCAGCGGGAATCTTCAGGGTAGCAAGTCCGCCTGGGCTTTTCGATGTTCTCTCATTAGAACGATGCTGCCAGAGGTCAAAATGCTTCCCAACGGACCTGAGCAGAGGAGCCATTTCCCGTCCTTAGGACAGGCGTGGACGACGAACAACGATCGACCTCTAGGCCGCCTGCGCCATAAAATCGAGCGCACGCGCGATATACGGCTTTAAATCCTTGCGCGGAACCACGGCATCGAGCATGCCGTGTTCCACGAGAAACTCGGAGCGCTGGAAGCCCGGCGGCAGTTTCTGGCGGATGGTCTGTTCGATCACGCGCGGTCCGGCAAAACCAATCAGCGCACCTGGCTCGGCGATGTTCAGATCGCCCAACATGGCGAATGAAGCGGTAACCCCACCAGTAGTCGGGTCGGTCAGAACCGAAATGTACGGGACCCGAGCCGCATCCAAACGCGCAAGGGCGGCAGAAATTTTTGCCAGCTGCATCAGGCTGATCACGCCTTCCATCATGCGCGCGCCGCCCGACGCCGAGACGATGATGATCGGCGTCCGCGTCTCGATCGCCTTTTCGATCGCGCGCGTAATCGCTTCGCCGACCACCGCGCCCATGCTGCCGCCGATAAAGGAATACTCCATGGCGCTCACGATCACTGGACGTCCGCTCAGCTTGCCACGCGCATTGATAATGGCATCTTTCAGGCCTGTGTCGGTCTTTGCCTGCTTCAGGCGCGAGGAATAGGCTTTCAGGTCAACAAACTTCAACGGATCGGTGGAAACGAGGTTGCTGTCAAAAATTTCGTATTTGTTTTCGTCGAGAAGTTGCGCCAGGCGGGTACGGGCATCGATGCGAAAATGTTTGTCGCACTTCGGGCAGACGTTGAGATTGTCTTCGAGATCCTTTTTCCAGATAATCTGGCGGCAGTTGTCACACTTCACCCACAAGCCTTCGGTGCGCACTGTTTTTTCGCCCGAGGTGTCTAACTCACCGGATTGTCGTTTGAACCAAGTCATATGAAGCAGTTCTCAGCTTTCAAGTTCCCGTTCTCAGTAAAATCGGATCCCACTGAGAACTGAAAACCGCGAGTTGAGAACTAGTATTCGATTCCTCTCTGTGCCATCACGCCTTTTTCGTAAGCATGCTTTACCTGGCGCATTTCGGTGACCGTATCGGCAAGCTCGACAATTGTCGGATGCGCGTTCCTCCCGGTCAAGATCACGTGCATCATCTCCGGCCTCTGTTTCAGACTCTCCACCACTTTGGCTGGGTCCAGCATGCCGTAGCTGATGGCGTAGTTGATCTCGTCGAGCACCACCAGGTCCCATTCGCCCGATTGGATCGCTTTTTCCGCCTCCGCCCACGCCTCTTCGACCATTCGCACATCTTCAGGGTCGGGCTTCTCAGCGCCGACTTTCACGAAGCCGCGTCCCATCTGCTTGAGAACGAACTTGTCGCCGAAGGCTTTGACGGCATCGAGTTCGCCGTAGTGCCACGAACCCTTCAGAAACTGCAGCATCAGAACCCGCATCCCCTGGCCGACCGCTCGCAAAGCAGTGCCCATGGCCGCAGTCGTCTTTCCCTTGCCGGGACCGGTATTTACCATGATGAGGCCGCGGCGCAAATCAGACATAAAAAATTCGGCGTCAGGCCGAATTGTTTATTGTACGCGGACGGGAATGTGCGTGCCAGACGCTGCCGGCACAAAGGCAGACGGTTTTGGTTTCCGTCCGCCTCGAAGGGGAAGAAGTAAGGAGACAATTAAGGCATTTCAACGACGCGCTGCAGCTTAGGCCGATCTTCGCCGTTCGCCGCCGCCGGATCCTCGGCGCCCAGCAGGCGCACCGCGATCCGCAAAGCGTCCATCTCTTTTCTTACGCGCAACAACTCTTGCTCTTTCATTCGCAGCACTTCGTACGGGTTTTTCATTGGGGGAGGGCCTCACCTACAAATTCAGACCTGTTTCGCCTGTCTGGAAATACAATATGCCAATTTGACGCGGCGGTGAAGCTGCCGGAGGTTCATCGAAACTGGGAAGCGAATCGCGCGCCAGCCGAGACTAACCGGCCGCTGCCCCGTTACCATAAAGTTAATGTCCCAAATGATAGGGGTGTTTCTTCAGGATCGTGAACGCGCGGTAGATCTGCTCCAGCAGCACCACGCGCGCCAGTTCGTGCGGCAGCGTCATTCTTCCCAGCGATAAAGTAAAGCCGGCGTTGCGACGCGCTTCTTCACTGAAGCCGTCGCTCCCGCCAATCGCGAACAGCAGCGGCAGCGCATTGAGCTGCTCGCCCTGGAGAAATGCGGCCAGCTCTTCCGAGGAAAGCTGCTTCCCCCGCGAATCGAGGAGTACCAGCTTGTGCCGTTCCTTTTTTTGCGATTGCCTCGGCTGACGTTCGCCCGCCAGCGACAAAATCGCGGCTTCGTCTTTCACGGCCACGCCCGCGGCGTCTGCATAGTGCGAGATGCGCTTCAGATACTCGTCAGTCAGAGCTTGAATAGACGGCTCTTTTGTCTTCCCGATCCATGCCACTTTGATTTTCACTGGTTTGCGCCACTCAGGCTCTTCCGGACGCGAAAACCACATCGGCGCCAAATCGGATCTCATCTCCCACTCGATAGCGCTCGATCGCTGCCTTCGCCTCCGCGCGAATCGACGGCCAATCTTCTTCCCGCACTCGTTCGAGCATCGGCCGAAACGGCGCAGCGACCGCGCAAGCATAGTCGAACACTTCTTCCGCATCGCCCGGCCACGTCCAGGGCAAATTCTGCGCCGACTCGGCTACGTCGTGAAACCCAGAAGTCATCAGCACTTTCGAAAGAGAGCCCGCATTCGAGAATCGAAAAGGGTCGGCTCCTCCCGCTGGCAGCATGGTTCCACCCGCACGGCGGTGCACAATCTTCATCGTCGTCTGCCAATACGGTTGTTCGCTCGATCCCCACGCGGCGAAACAGGCACGTGCGCCCGGTTTCAATACGCGGCGCAATTCCGCAAGCGCTTGCTGCGGATTACTGAAAAACATCACGCCAAACCGGCAACTCGCGAGATCGAAGCTTCGGTCCTCGAAGGCCAACTTGTGCGCATCAGACTCGTGCGTGGTGAAGTTCGAGAGATTCTTGTTTCGCGCTCGATTCGCGGCTACCTCGAGCAGTTCCGAACTCTGATCGACCGCCGTGACCGAACCCCGCGGGCCGATACGCTGCGCAAGCGTGATTCCAGGCTCGCCGGTTCCACTTGCCAAATCGAGAACGCGCATCCCAGGCAGTGGTCGCGAGTATTCGACAAAGGCCTCGGTGACCGCGCCGCCAAGCAGCGCCGACTTTGCTCTCCATTTTTCGGCAGCGATCAGCCGGTACGAGGTACTCCACGGTGCTGGATTGGCAGAAGACACTATGCCTTCTTCTTGCTCGTTGTCTTCGGCGCGCTCGACGCAGTTTTGCCGGCGGCTTTCGCCATCGTCGCCACTCGCGGCTTCGGTTTTGCCAGCAATTGCGCCGGCTCAAGCCGCTTGGCCGACTTCCACAGGCGTTCGAGATCGTAAAACTGCCGTGCCTTTTCAGAGAAAATATGGACAACGAAGTCGACGTAGTCAAGCAGCACCCACTCCGCCTGTTTGTAGCCCTCCGAGTGAGTGACGCGCAGCCCGAGCGCTTCGAGGCGCTCATCGACGGCGTCGGCAATCGCCTGAACCTGGCGCGGATTCGTACCGCTGCACATCACAAAATAGTCGGTGAACGCGCCGGAATCTTTCTCCAGTTCGAGAACCGCGACATCTTCAGCTTGTTTGTCTTGACAGGCGAGAATGGCTTCACTTACCTGGTGCTTGAGGTCGTCCTTTTTCTTCATACGGGCTCACTGATTGTACCCTGCTTCGACTGTAACCGGCTTCTGCCGTTGCTCGCTTCGCCGGCCGGTAGAGGCCGTGCTTCTTCACGTAGTCTGCAACACACGGATCGAGCCAACGCGCGAGCGATTTGCCCTGCGCCGCCGCAGTGCGAATTACGGTCGCCGAAACACTTTGATGGACGCCTTCGAGCAAATGCAATGTAACGCCGGGCAAAACCAGATCTCCCTTTGCCGGCTGTTTATGAAACGGACGCGTCACCGCCGCTGGCGGCCGCAAATCTTCGGGCAGCGATTCGGCCACGTCGCGCAGCGAATATCCGGGACGGCTGGCGATGACGAACTCGCACTCTGCAAGTAAAACGCGCGCTTCGCGCCATTTTGCGATATCGCGGAAGGCATCGATTCCGATGAGAAAGAAAAGCCGGTCCGATTTTTTGAGAGTCTGTTTCAGGCGGCGAACCGTGTCGACGGAATAATTTACAGGCGGTTGCGAGCGATCGTTCGCAACCTTGGGTGCCTCGAGCAGCGACGGCACGAACTTAGGGTCCTCCTGCGTTCCGAGTGTCACCATGGCATAACGGTGTATAAAAGCTGTGAGCCGATGTTTCTGTTTGTGCGGAGGAGCGTTGGCCGGGACGAATAGCACCTGGCGCAGGGAATAACGCTCGGCGGCTGCCCTGGCCAGTGCGAGGTGCCCGCGGTGAATAGGATCGAAGGTGCCACCGAAAAAACCGATATTCATGCCGAAATTTCCCGCCCAGTTGTTCCCTGCAGCGTCACGCTAGTTTCGTCGTTGCCGGCGGCGGTTGCAAGTCCTGTTGCATGACTATGTTCCCCGCCCATGTTTTTGTACGAGCAAGTTTTGCGTAAAGCATCCGATGAGATTAGGCTGTGGACAAGCCTTTTGCTTCTCCAGACATCGTGTTCCAGCTCACCCGGGTAAGTTGTACCTCTGGCCACTGTGCCGCCAGGAAAATGCGGTGGACTAGCGTAACTCGCTCTGCGTGCGGTCTGCGCTTAGCATGAGGCCATGCGAATGAAACTCCCCCTCATCCGCAGCTTGGCAGTCGCTCCGGCGCGAGCCCCTATCTTGCGCTACGGAGTCGCCCTCCTCAGCACGGTTCTCGCGCTGATTCCAACCTTGTTCTTCTCTGATCTCGCGGAAAGCCGTCTGGTCGTGTTCGCGGTTGCGGTGATGGTTAGCGCCTGGTACGGGGGGTGGAAGCCCGGGCTCGCCGCCACCTCTTTCGCGCTCACCGTCAGTGCCTACTATTCGTTCTCCGGAGGCCAAACGCGCAGCGAGTACCACAGGGCGATTGCCCATCTCGCATTATTTATCGCGGTGGCTCTGCTGATTTGCTGGTTCAACGCCGCCCTGCGCGCCACCCAGGAGAGTTTGCGCCGCTCCGAAATCAATTTCCGTTCGCTGGTGATGAATGCGCCTTACGGCATTTGCCGCTGCGACGCGCTCGGTATCCTGCAGGACGCCAACCCGGCAATGGTGGCCATGTTTGGCTATGCCAACGCGGACGAACTCACCGGGCGGCATCTGGGTAGCTTGTACGCCGACGCCCAGCAATGGTTTCAGACAGCTGACTATTTTCACGCCCGGAAGGAATTCAACAACCTCACCACCGAATGCGTTCGCAAGGACGGCTCAGCCATCGTGGCTCGCATTTCCGGACGTTCGATTCCAAATGGCAAAGAAGGGGGCACGTTCGAGATTTTTATGGAAGATGTTACCGAGACCCGAATGCTGGAGCTGCAACTCCGTCAGGCACAAAAAATGGAGGCGATCGGCCGGCTGGCGGGTGGTATCGCGCATGACTTTAATAATCTGCTGATGGTAATCTCCGGCTACTCTGAGTTTTTGCTCGAGCGTCTCGGGCCCGATCCCCGTCTACGTGGACCAGCGCAGGAGATTTCCAATGCCACCCAGCGCGCTACTTCTCTGACGCGGCAGTTGCTCGCCTTCAGCCGCAAACAGATGCTCGCGCCCAAGGTGCTTGACCTGAACGAAGTGGTCGCCGAAAACCTGAAAATGCTGACGCGCATGATCGGGGAGGACATCGACCTGGTGATGGTTCCCGGCCCCGGCCTTGGCGCCGTCCGTGCCGATCCGGGCCAAATCGATCAGGTCATCATGAATCTTGCAGTGAATGCGCGCGACGCAATGCCCCACGGCGGCAAGTTGACCATTGAGACCTCCAACGTCAGTCTCGATGACAATTTCGCGCGAACGCACACGCCACTCACCCCCGGCGATTACATCATGCTCGCCATCAGCGACACCGGGATCGGGATGGACAACGATACACAGTCGCGTATCTTTGAGCCATTCTTCACTACCAAAGGCGCGAAGGGCACCGGCCTCGGTCTCTCCACCGTGTATGGCATCGTCAAACAGAGTGGAGGCTTCATCTTCGTCGACAGCCAACCCCAGCGCGGCACTGCCTTTCGTGCGTATTTTCCGCGTGTTGACGGCCGTGAAGATGCCGCCGCGGCCCAGGATTCTGTCGGTCTTCCCCGTGCCGAACAAGGGGCGGAAACGATTCTGCTCGTTGAAGACGAAGTCAACCTCCGCCGTCTCGCCCGCCAGTATCTGGAAAATCAGGGCTACAAGATTCTAGAAGCCGAGGACGGCGGCGCCGCTCTGCAGATTGTTGACGGCCATCAGGGCACCATCGATCTTCTTCTCACCGATGTCATCATGCCTGGCATGAATGGCCGTGAATTGGCCGCGCACATCTGTAAACAGCTTCCGGATATTCGTGTGCTTTACATGTCCGGTTACACCGAGAACGCGGTCGGTCACGACGGCACGCTTGATGTTGGCATCAACTTGCTGCAAAAACCATTCAGCCTTCCCCTTCTTAAAGATCGCGTTCGCGAGGTGCTGGATTCCGAACCCATTCCTCTGGAGGTCGCCATGTCATCTCGCGCCGGCTCAAGTACTCTGGGCGAAAAAAAGGTTGCACCGTTCCGCGCACGTCGTTTCAATCTTCATCTTCCGCTGCGCTACCGTCCGCTGGGAGAGAAAAGCTGGCGCCCGGGCACCACCGAAAACATCAGCCGCTCGGGACTGCTCTTTCAGGCGCAGGAGATGCTGCGTCCGACCGAACAGTTGGAGATCAGCCTGGTTTTACCGGCAGAAATCGCCGGACTCGCGGCCACCGAGGTGATTTGTCGCGGAGAGGTCGTACGTTCCATCGAAGCTCAAGGGCAGGGTGTAAGCCCGGCCTTGGCCGCGAAGATTCTGCAATACCACTTCCAGCACGGCACCCATGTAGGCGAAGCCTAGCAGTCATCGATTCGCAGTTACCTTCGATACTCGGATCGGCTTGGACAACACCGCTCAGGGCTGTTACATTGCGGCAATAAACTGCGCATTGCTCCTTGAGGGTTAGCCATGTCCATAGTGGTAAAACTGGAAGACGATCTGGGGGAACGTAGCGAGTGGGTGATGCTGCATGGGGTGGTCCCCGCCGGCCACGCCGAATTCCATTTGCTCAGCGGCATTGATCCGTTCGGCAAGACCGTGTTCAATCACCTGCAAATGAAGTCCTTTCTCGAAGAGTGGGATCGCGCGAAAGAGCGCGCCCGTGACGACAGCCAGTTGGAAGCTTGGGAAAAGGTGAAAAACATGGCGGAAACCTGCCGCCATGACCGCGACCTGTATCTGCGTTTTGTAGGCAACTAGGCGAGCACCCGCTGCCAGAATCGGATCGCTGGCGACCCACGCGGCAAAGTTCAACTCCAATCTGAAAAAACATCACACGGCTGACTTGAAACGTGAGAGGCTTCCCTGTTGTTGCTCCGATCGATATAGTCCTACCTTGCAGGAACCGCGTATCGTGGAGACCGCGAACATTAGCGCCCTTCTAGAACCCTTCATCGCGCGAACACTGTCGTCGGCGCAGCTCGATCAAATATCGATTTATATCGATCTATTGCTTCGCTGGAATGCCCGGATAAACCTGACATCGGTCCGCGCTCCCGAAGAAATCGTGACTCGCCACTTTGGCGAATCGCTATTCCTGGCCAGCCATGTCTTCAGTGATTCCTCTGACCACCGCCTACTGCCGACCGCCCGGTGCCTTGACATAGGCTCAGGCGCTGGATTTCCCGCTCTGCCCCTGAAAATATGGGCACCATCGATTCATCTGACCATGATCGAGTCGAACCATAAAAAAGCCGCGTTCCTGAGAGAAGTAGCCAGATCACTTACATTGACGAACGTCAATGTATTGACCGCTCGCGCCGAAACCCTCGCTGCCACTCAAGACCGCCCCCGCGCCGATCTCGTAACCCTCCGAGCCGTGGAACACTTCAAGGCCATCCTCCCCCAAGCCGTGGCCTTCCTAGCACCCCACGCAACCCTAGCCCTCCTCGTAGGAAAATCGCAGCTTCCCCGCCTCGCGACGCAAACCGCCATCACTTGGCAGGTCCCTATCCACATCCCAAAATCCGAATCGAGAGTCCTGTCGGTGGGCCATATATAGTAACAAGTGGCAAAAATAATCGTTTATGATGCAGTTGTGGAGGGTTAATTCCATGTTTACGAGTCGTCTGCGCTAAAAAGTGGTACGTAGTGCAATCGTCTCATAATGAGACTACCGCAATAACCCTAGTGTTTCACGTGAAACACCCCACCTTGCCCATCCCACGTTTCACGTGAAACACTGGCCCGGTTTTGCACCGTAATAGGCATTGATTTCACAGGACCGATTCGCATATTCTGGCCCGCAACCTCCAGAAGAGAAAATCATGGGACGCGTCATCGCAGTTGCCAACCAGAAGGGTGGTGTCGGCAAGACCACGACTGCCATCAACCTAGCCGCCTCACTCGCCGCCGCCGAAGTCAATACCCTGCTGGTCGACTGCGACCCGCAGTCGAACTCCACCAGTGGCCTTGGTTTGGTCAAGAACCCAGAACGCATCAGCATCTACGACGTGATCATGGGTGTGGCTTCGGCCGAGGAGGCCTTGCAGCTTACCGAGATGGAGCAACTCTGGCTGATCCCTTCCCACAAAAATCTAATCGGGGCGAACCTCGAGCTGGTGACGGCTGAGCGGCGAGAGTATCGCCTACGAGACGCCTTGGCTACCCTTTTGGAGCGTTTTCAGTTCATCGTTCTGGATTGCCCTCCTGCACTTGATCTGCTTACCCTGAATGCCTTGGTCGCAGCCGATGGGGTGCTGATCCCTATGCAGGCGGAATACTTCGCTCTCGAGGGAGTATCGGAGCTGCTGGATACGATTGAGAGGATACGGGTTGAGCTGAATCCAGCACTCGTGGTCGAGGGTGTGGTGCTAACGATGTTTGATGAGCGGACGAACCTGGCTCAGCAGGTAGCGGAAGAACTTAAGAAGTTTTTTGGCGACAAGCTTTGTACCACTACCATTCCTCGGAATATAAGGCTAGCCGAAGCCCCTAGCCATGGATTGCCGGCGCTAGTTTATGACGTGCGATCGCGCGGGGCAGAGAGCTACATACGGTTGGCGAAAGAGATTTTGGACCGGCAGGCACGGGCGGTGAGCGGTTCGGGAGAAGCGGCTTAGATTGATATGTATAAATATTTATGTATATCGATATGACAACGGAGAGAAGTACGAAGTACACGGGTACTTCGCTTCGCTCGCGATGACAATCTTCTGATCAGAAGGAAAGTCTCGATGACTACGTCAAATGCGGTGGCGGATAAGACGGTAGACAAACTCGGCACGGAGAAGACCGGAGTGGAGAAGGCGCACGAGAAACTGTCCGAGAAGCGGCGGGCTTTGGGGCGTGGGCTCGAGTCTTTGTTGCCGGGGCCTCGGGCAGTGGTAGCAACTCCCCCTCTTGCGCAAAATACGGGGAAGGATGGTGCGCTCGCCGCTGCTATGGCTTCTCGGTCGGGGTCGGCAACGAGTGCGACGTTGGATTCAATGCAGGCTTCAGCGGACGGAGAACATGCGTTTTCGCTCGACCTCGATCAGATCGACCAGAATCCGTACCAGACTCGGACGGACTTTGATCCGAAGGGTTTGAACGACCTGGCTGGCTCGATTCAGGTGCAAGGCGTATTGCAGCCGATTGTGGTTCGGCCGTCCGTGCGGCCGGGAGTGCGCCCTGACGGCAAGGAACGGTTCATCCTGATTCTGGGCGAGCGGCGTTTTCGCGCTTCGAAAATTGCGGGTAAGACTACGATTCCAGCGATCGTGAAGCGAGTTTCGGAGCAGCAAGCGGCCGAGATGACGCTGGTCGAAAATCTGCAGCGGCAAGATCTCGATTGTCTAGATCAGGCGTTGGCCTTCGCCAAGCTGAGCACGGAATTCAAGCTAACGCAGGAAGAAATTGGGAAACGCGTGGGGGTGTCGCGCGAGCAGGTGTCGAATTATCTGCGCCTGCTGAAACTGCCCCCGGAAGTGCTCACGGCGGTGCGGAGCAAAGAGCTGACGTACAGCCATGCGCGTTTGCTGCTCGCGCTGGGGGACGATGCGCAGATCACGAAAGTGGCGCGGATGGTCATTGCGAAGAAGATGTCGGTGGCGCTGTTGCAGGAGATAGTGATCGACAGCCAGATTCCTAAGAATATTCCGGAAGACCGCCGAGAAGGTGGCGCGCGGTGGGTGGATCCGAATGTGCGGGCGGAGCAGCGGTCGCTGGAAGCCTTGCTTGGATTGAGAGTGCGGATTCGGGATCGAAAGGGGAAAGGGAGAATCACGATCGATTATGGTTCGATCGAGGAGTTTGACAAGGTAGTGACGATGTTGAAGGGGAATTGAGAGTCGGTGGTCGAGAATAGTACCTGGTAGCTAATTCCATGCACCTCTGGTCTGCGCGGCGCATGGGTGAACCTTTCTTGTCACAAGTGGGAGAGGGATTGGTCTCTGTTTGCCCTTTCTGTTTTTATTCTCGCGTTTTTCAGCGCAGTCCGTTTGTATTCCAGCAGTTTTTTTGAAAATGTGGCTTGGGCTCAATGCGCTCATGGCGGCGTTTTTGGGGGAATCCAGATTGTCATAAGTGGGACGAGAGCGCTGATTTGCTGATTTGCGGCTGACTGTACAGGCGTTTGGATATGTCGAGGCTAATTGTGACCTTGGCCGGTGATTTTTCCTCCAAAGTTGGATTTTTCTCCCACTTGTTATTTTATTGATTCCTCGCCCTACTAGCTCTGATTGCGCAAACAAAAGCAAATGCAGCGGCTTGGGCGAGGGCGCCCGCTCCACACCGGCGGTAGGCTCGGACTAACGAATGCGTCCGTCGCCACATAGGACTGAGTTTGATATTGTGCTTGGGTGACTGACTATGGGACTGATTGACGTCTTATTCGGGCGGCCGCTGGCTAATTCCGAGGACCAGGGGCAACGGATTACCCCAACGCAGGGCATTCCTACGTTTGGACTCGATGCGTTGAGTTCGGCGGCTTACGGTCCGGAGGCGGCACTGACGATTCTGCTGCCTCTGGGATTGCTCGGCGTCCGCTACATTGTGCCGCTGACTTTCGCGATTATCGTTCTGCTAATCATTGTTTATTTCAGTTACCGGCAGACGATTGCAGCTTATCCGAATGGCGGCGGATCATACACAGTTGCAAAGGAGAACCTGGGCAACGGTGCGGGACTGCTGGCGGGCGCGGCGTTGATGATCGATTACCTGCTCAACGTGGCGGTCGGGATTTCGGCAGGTATTGGAGCATTGGTGTCGGCGGTGCCGCGATTGCAACCGCACACTCTAGCTTTGTGTTTGACGGTATTGGCTATATTGACGTTCATCAATCTTCGCGGAGTGAAAGATGCGGGATCGGCATTCGTGGCTCCCACATATCTGTTTGTAGGAACGTTGGCGGTGGTGATTCTGGTTGGATTTTACAAGGTGCTGGTGTCGGGAGGACATCCGGTGGCGGTGGTTGCGCTGACGGGAGTGGGGCAAGCTCCGGTAGCGGCGCAGGCGGTGGGGACGTGGATTTTGCTGAAGGCATTTGCTTCGGGATGCACGGCTTTGACGGGGGTGGAAGCGGTGAGCAACGGGGTGCAGGCATTCCAGGAGCCAGTGGTTCCGGCGGCGCGGAAGACGCTGACGGCGATCATTGCGATTCTGGTTCTGCTGCTCGGAGGGATCGCGGTGCTGGTGAAGTATTACGGGATCAAGGCAACCGATCCGGGGCAGGCGGGATATCAGAGCGTGTTGTCGATGCTGACGGCGGCGGTTGCGGGAAAGGGAATTTTCTACGATGTGACGATGTTCTCGGTACTGCTGGTGCTGTGCCTGTCGGCAAATACTTCGTTCGCGGATTTTCCGCGATTGTGCCGGATGATTGCACGGGACGATTATCTTCCGCATTCGTTGACGACGCGGGGACGGCGGTTGGTTTTCTCGCAGGGGATCTGGGCGTTGGCGATTCTGGCGGCGCTGTTGCTGATGCTGTTTGGCGGCGTGACCGACCGGTTGATTCCGTTGTTTGCGGTGGGAGCCTTTCTAGCATTCACTCTGTCGCAGGCGGGGATGGTTGGGCACTGGGTGCGGAGTGCGAAGGGCTGGTCAGCGGCGCATGGAGTGCTGGTAAACGGGTTGGGTGCTTTGGCTACGGGGATCACGGTACTCGTGATCGTGGTGGCGAAATTTTCGCAGGGCGCGTGGGTAGTGGTGCTGCTGTTGCCGGCGGCGCTGGTGTTCATGGGGCGGGTGCGGCATCACTACAAGCTGGCGAATGCGGAAGTAGCGCTGAAAAAGGGGCTGGTTTTGAGCGCGGAGAACCTGGCGCCGCCGATTGTGGTGGTTCCGGTGGATCGCTGGAATGCGGCAACGCAGAAGGCATTGCAGTTTGCTATGACTTTGTCTCCGGATGTGCGCGCGGTACACGTAACGTGCGATACGGATGACGGTAAGCCGCCGTGGAAGTGGGCGGAAAATCCGCCGCCGGCGGCGCGGGTTCCGAAGATGGTGACATTGCCGTCGCCGTACCGGCTGGTGATCCATCCGATTGTGGATTATGTGTTGAAGGTGGAGAAGGAAAATCCGGGGCGAACGGTGGCGGTGGTGATTGCTTCGATGGTGGAGCGGCACTGGTATCACTATTTTCTACACAATCAGCGGGGACAGATGCTGACGGCGTTGTTGCTGCTAGGCGGGGATGAGCGGATCAACATTATTAATGTGCCCTGGTATTTGAAAGCATAAGCGGTTTTGCGGTTTCTTATCAGCGAGGAAGCTGCGACAATAGCGCGTTATTGATTAGCGGCGGAGCAATTCTCTGAGCACGGAATTCCCGATCAATGTAGCGGTGGTGGGCGTGGGCGCGTTTGGGCGCAACCACGCGCGCGTATATCAGCAACTGCAGCAGGCGGGTGCGGTGCGGCTGGTGGGAGTGGTCGATCCGGACACGACGCGGGCGGACGCAATTGCGCACGAGTTCGACTGTAAGGCGTTTGGCTCGGTCGAGCAGATGCTGACGACGCACAGCGAGGTGCAGGCGGCATCGGTGGCGGTGCCGACTGTGCTTCACCTGGAGACGGCGCGCAACCTGATGGAAGCCGGGGTCGACGTGCTCATTGAAAAGCCGGTGGCGGCGACGTTGGCGGAAGCGGATGAGTTGGTGCGCGTGGCTGCGGAACACAAGCGCGTCGCGCAGGTTGGGCATCTGGAGCGCTTCAATCCGGCGGTGCGGGCGACGTTGCCGTTGATTCATCGTCCGATGTTTTTTGAAGTGCACCGGTTGAGCGTGTTTTCTCCGCGGGCGCTGGATGTGGATGTGGTGCTGGATCTGATGATCCACGATCTGGACGTGGTGCTGACGTTTGTGAAGTCGGACGTGAAGGAGATTCGGGCGGTAGGGCTGCCGATTCTCTCCGGCAAAGTGGACATCGCGAATGTGCGCATCGAGTTTGGGTCGGGATGCGTGGCGAATTTTACGGCGAGCCGGGTTTCGACAGAGCGGGTGCGGAAGCTGCGATTTTTTCAGCCGCGACAATATATTTCGATCGATTACGGACGGCAGGATGTGCTGGTATTTTCGGTGGGCGCAGGGCAGTCTCCGTCATCGGCGACGGCATCAGCTGGGATCGCGAAAGATGCGAGGGAGTGGGAGTCGCAGCCGAGCGTGAACCCTCAGATCTCGATGGCGAAACCGCCAATCACGGCAGAGGAGCCACTACTGGCGGAGATTAAGGCGTTCCTGGTGGCGGTGCGGGAGCGGACGCGTCCGGTGGTTTCGCTCGAAGAGGGACGCAGCGCGCTGGAGCTCGGGCTGGCAATTCTGGCGGAGATTGCGCGGCACGCGGGACGGATTGGAGTGGGAAGAAACTAGAAGTCTGATTTCGTCGTCGAGCGGAATTCAAATCGAGATTTAAAAACCGGCCGTCGTCTTCAGAGTCACCGCTTAGTCACCGCGAGAAGACGGCCGGTTTTCATTTTCATTTCAAAACTTTCGTTTCAACACCTTTTCATTTCGCCACTATTGTTGAGATGGCGGACTCTGCTGGTCGTCACTGTTGGACTGCCCTCCGTGGTGATGTTCCATGTGTTGTTCACGCTTGGCCTGCATTTCGTCCCATTGCTTTTGCTGGTCGGGATCGAGAAGGGCGCGGACCTGGGTGTCGGTGCTCTGACGAATGGACATTGCCTTGCTGCGGCGGTCCTGTTGGGAAAGAGAGCTGTCCTGATGCAGGGCCTGCATCTGCGACTGTTCGGATTCAAAGAGACTCTGGACTTTGGTCTGTTGGTCGGCGGTGAGGTTGAGATGTTTGGTCAGCATCTTGGTGCGCTGCGCGGGGTCGGCCATGCCGTGATGCCAATGGCCGTTCCCCTGCATGGGCTGGGATTGCTGATCGTTGGCTGGAGGCGCGGACTGGCTGTCTTGGGCGGCCGCGAGTGGGGCAGCAACCGAGATTAAGCTAGCGGCGAGAAGAAGCGGAAGATACTTCTTAAGCATATGGAAATCTCCTTTTGCGAAGCGGCGTTTCTGGTCGAATATTTCTGTCCCGATCTTTCTATTGTATGAATGGGATTGTGAGCCGAAAGTTGCGCTGGAAGACAGAAATCCACCAATCTTTGCACAACTTTACAAAGCCCGGCCTTTCGCTGCTTTACTGATTGGTCTGAGCCGACAGAGGTTGCTTGAGTTGGGTGACAAATTGCTTGGTCTGCGCGTCGGAGAACAGCAGATGACCGTCGAGGACGAGATTGAGTTGGTCGGCGCCAGCATCCTGGAATTCGGCTTTCTGAAGAGTCGCGGCGGGTTGAACGGCGAGTGGGAGGGTGGATTTGAGGCTGGCGCCTTGTTGCAGAGCTGAGAGGAGCGCGGCGGCGATTTGATCGCGCAAGCTGACGCCGAGGTCTCCGGACCGCAGCATGTTGCGGAAGAGTCCTTGGGCGTCGACGCGGGTGATTTCGGAGTCGAGACTCAGGCCGGTGTTTGGATGGACGAATGGAGTCAGCTTGACCTCGAGGGTACCTTCGCCGGAGGCGACCTCCATGGGGTCTTGCAGGCTTGCGCCTAGGGGACAGGCCCAGCGTTCGAAGTGCAAATCGGCAACGACGACGCTGGCGGGAATAAGCGGAGTGAGCGTGGCTTGCTCGACCTGAATGCGCTCGCCGCAGCGGGGAGCGCGGTCGAGCTTGGAGCGGAGAACATCAGTGATGTTCAGCTGGAGGTCGGAGAGATCGGCAGTGAGTCGAAGACTGAAGAGATTCTGACCGTTTTGAGTGGCGGTGCGGGAAATGACGCCCGAGGCAGGGATGTTGATGGTCTCTCCGGCAATGTCGACCGAATTGGTTATGGCGGGAAGATTCAGGGTGAGAGCATCGCTGTCACCGGGAAGAAGAATACCCATTCCGCGGCCGAGCGCGAGTTGCTCCTGCTGGAAGCTGGTGAGTTCCTGATCGAGGCCGGCAGCACTGGCGGCGATCTGATCGTTGCCGGGCGTGGGCGTCTGGACGATCTGGTCGAAGGCTTTGATTTGCTTGTCGAGTTCGGCCTCGGCTTTTTCCAGCCGTCCGGTGAAATCTTTTAAGCCGGATTTTTGCGCGGCAGAAAGCGAGGAGAGAAAATTCTGAATGCCGGCGCGAGCTCTGGCGATGGCCTGATCGAGTGCGGTTGCACGGTCGGGTAGAGGAGCGGTGCGAGTTTGCTGAGGAGATTTGTTCTCGAGCGATTCACGGAGCTCTTGCAGCTGAGCAGTGGCGGACTGAGTGTATTGCGTGATTTTTGCAAAGGCGGCGCGCTGTTCAGCGTTTGCCTGCAGGGCCATGGCGCGGTGAAAGTTCTTGAGAGTGTCTTCGGAGGTGAGGCCTGCGCCAGGGGGAGCGCAATCGTGGACACAGATGACAGGAGTCCGGTCGCGTCCGCCGCTGCTGCCGCTGTTGATTCCGGTGCCACCGGTGTCGATGGTGGGGGAGCCAGCGCCGCCACCGCGCTGGGCGAGCATGATAGCGGGGTATGAAAGCAGAATGGTTGCGGCAAGAACGAGGAATATCGCTAAACGGAAGGAGAGACGGGCGGGCGCAGTTTGCGACAACGCGCCATGGTCGGACAGGCGGCGGTCAGATGAGCAGTTGGCTGATATGCCGCGAAGGCGAGTTGCCTTATGGAACATAAGCCGGATCTCCAAGAACCTAGCTCGCTAGAGCCCGGATCTCTGGAGCTCCGGATCTCTAGAGCATTGTACGGTTGGAACGAGACTACAAGAACGAACAGAATAATAAAAATTTCGATGCGGGCGGACTGAAATTGGTGATCCGCGGGGCGGTTTGGGTTGTTTTGAAATTTGCAAGGCCATTACTCCGGTACTTACTTGGCGGGCACAAAAAATGCGACAATAGATTTGGCGGTCGCAACTCATCATTTACGTAACTTTACGTTGGGGTTGAGGCGTAATTTACGCAACCCGGGGAGCTGGCCGTGGCTCTAAGCTTTATAGTTTCTGCCTGATGCCGGTCACCCAAATTCCGTCCCGCGATCCCATGTCTCGCGAATCATCGACTCCGCTGGCCGATCCGCCAGAGCAGCGCGATCTGTTTGAAGCACAGCACTGGGAGACCGCGTACCGCGACTTCAATCCCGACGATGTTCCACATCTTCTGATTCAGCTACAGGATGATCTTTCGCGGGCGCGAAAACGCGAGGCGCTGTGGCTGTCGGTAATCCTGCATTTATTCGTGATCATCCTTTTGTGGAACAGCAACAAACTACTGATGCTGCTGCCGCATCGCACGGTGGAGCTGGCGATGCAGGCGAACGATCAGGCGAAGGATGCGACGTTTCTAGAGTTGCCCCCTGATGCGCAGAAGCTGACGCGGCGTCCGGACGCGAAGGTGCTTTCCGACAAAGACCGGATTGCGACCAGCAAGACGCCGCAGATCAACCGAGACGATTTGAGGAAGATACTAGAGAGCGCGCGTCCGGGTCATCCAGGAGAGAGAACGCCGCAACCGCCAGTACCAAGCCAGCCGGCGCAGAATGAGGTTGCGCAGAGTCAACAACCGCCGGCTCAGCAGGAAAGTTCGCAGGGATTTACACCGCCTCAGCAGAGCGATCAGACGGCGCAGTTGAGGACGCCCCCACAGACGCGGCCGACACCGAATTTCAACGCTTCAATGACGGCGGGGTCGGCAATCGAACAAGCGGAACGAGCTGCGGCCGCCAATCGCGGGCATTATGGCGATATAGGCGACGGAGGCGATTACGGTTTGAGGCCGGGCCGGGGCGGCGCGAAGGCGTTGGATCAGGCGGAGATCCTGACCGACACGATGGGCGTGGATTTTGGTCCTTATCTGACGCAGATCGTGGAAAGAGTGCGCCAGAACTGGTACAGCATCATGCCGGAGTCGGTGTATCCGCCGCTGTTCAAGCAGGGCAAACTCGCGATTGAATTCGTCATCCTGAAGGACGGTACGGTGACCGGGATGGTCAGGGACACGACGTCGGGCGATGTCGGGCTTGACCGGGCGGCGTGGGGGAGCATTACGATGTCCACGCCCTTTCCACCACTGCCAAGGGAATTTCCCGGCAAGCTGCTTGGGCTGCGGTTTTTTTATTACTACAATCTCGTGCCTGGGTCGGACTTAAAATAGGCCTGTCGCTTCAAATCTCACGCGTGTGAACAACGCCTTGTCTCTACGCTGATTTCATTTCTTTCCATCTTATCTTTCTGTCCTCATCTTTCTTTCCTTACCTAGCGAGAGGCTACTTCACATATCTTGGCTCTTTGCCTTGTGACCAGGGATCGTAGGTGGCTACGAAATGGACGCGCTCGGGGCGCGTTGGATGGTCAAAGAACCAGATTTTCTCAAGCGTATTTGGGTCGGGGTCGGCGAGATTCAGCTCGCCGCTTTTCTCAAAGTAGCGAGCGGCGACCTGGTTCGGGTCGGGCACAATTCCATGGATGACCTCAAGTCCGTAGCGATCGGCTTCGTGCTCGAAATGGCGGCTGACCGCGTTGAAGGCCGGAGTCGCGAGGAATGCCAGTACGGTAATGACGAGCAGCAATGCGGGCAGCGAGGCCCAATCCTGGAGATCGCGTATACCCCACGCGGCTCCCCAACGCGCCAAAATACCGATTGAGATACGGTAACCGAGGTACAACAGCAGCAACAGAAGCGTGGCGTCGATAGCGATTTCTTTCGGGATGTGGTGCAGGACGTAGTGGCCCATCTCGTGTCCGAAGACGAAAAGTGTTTCGGGAACGGTCGCCTTGGCGATCGTGTTATCCCAGACAACGACGCGCTTGGACGCGCCAAAGCCGGTGACGTAGGCGTTCAGGCCTGTCGTCTTGGAACTGGCGTTCATGACGAACATGCGGTCTGGTGGAATTTCCATTCCAGCACGATGGACGACTCTTTCCATCTGCGCTAGCAGGACGGGCTGCACGGTCTGCAGCGGTTTAAAGGTGTAGAACAGCGGGTCGATGACGATTGGTTGCACGAAAAAGATTGCCAGCAGGATAGGAATGGAAGCGAGCCAGAAATAGAACCACCAGCGGCGCGGGCTGCGACGGATGACGGCGTAGAGAATGCCGATGAGGATGGTTCCCACGACGAGCATGAGTGCCTGGCTTAAAATCCAGTCGCGGAACCAGGGTCCCCAACCCTGGACGGAGAGGCCAAAGCTGCGCTGCAGGGATTGATCTTTGATGTCAGTGGCGATTCCGGGGATCGCAATTGCCAGGAGGGTGAGCGGCGCGAAGATGATCAACTGCAAGCCGCGCCGCTTTGAGACGCGTTCGGCCAAGTTGCGGAAAGTGGGCGCGACGCGCCACCGCAGGAGGACAAGCAGGACTAGAAATCCGTAGAAGGTGTCGATGAAGAAGTTGCGATAACGGGCATGGGAGTAGCTCTTGGCGCGGGCGTATTCAGCGGGCGGGGGTGCGTACTCGGTGATGGGTGCGCTGGAAGTGACATCGGACGCGGGCGAAGACGCAGGGACGGAGGAGGTCGCGGACGGATTCACGGGAGCGGCTGGGGTGGTTTGCGCAGGGAGCGTGACCAACGAGCCTGCGAAAAGAAGAAGCACCAGAATGCGACTTGTCATAGCGGCTCCTCAGAGTTCCATAGCGTGATTGTCTAGACGCTGATTATTGCAGAACTGTGACCTTAGGACGAGCCGGGAAGGAAATACTCACAAGGCCACGCGTGGGCCAAGGTCAGGTGCGTGAATGGAGCGAATTCGCTAACATAGTGATATTCGCAGTACGATGTGCATCCAAATCATTATGAAAATTCAACGACTGTTTTCGTGCGTTGTGCTATGCCTGTGTCTGCTGTTGCCGAGTCTGGCGGCTTTTGCGCAAGATGTGCCGGAAGCATTGCGTCCGCCCAAGGGAGCGCAGGTCGCGATCGTTGTGTTCGAAGACCTGCAATGCCCGCAGTGCGGCCGAACTGCGCCGCTGCTGCTGCAAGCCTCGCGGACGTATAAGATTCCGTTGGTGCAGCATGACTTTCCGCTGCCGATGCACAACTGGTCGTTTGATGCCGCGGTGCTGGCGCGGTATTTCGACACGCATTCGAAGGAGTTGGGAAACGAGTTCCGCGAGACGGTGTTTGAGCACCAGATGGAAATTAATCCACAGAATTTGCGCGGGTTCGCTGAGAAATTTGCCAGCGATCACAAGATTGCGCTGCCGTTCGTCGTAGATCCTGAGGGTAAGCTGGCGGGGCTGGTGCGCGCGGACAAAGACTTGGGATTGAGCCTGCACATCGACCACACTCCTACGATCTGGGTGGTGAGCAACAAACGTACTGGCAAGCCTTATGTCGAAGTGACGGATACCAGCCAGCTGTACCTGATGATTGACGCGATGATGAAGGATTGAGGTGAGGGCAGAGGTTAGATTGTGAGGCCGCTCTCGCTGGTTTCTATTCTGACCATCTCCGAAATAACAGAGCGCCATTGGTGCCGCCGAAGCCGAAGGAATTTGACATGGCGTATTCGAAATCGGCTTTGCGGGCGTGATTGGGAACGAAGTCCATGTTGTCGGTTTCGGGATCCTGATTTTCGAGATTGATGGTTGGCGGCAGGATCTGATCGCGCAGGGCGAGCACGGTGACTCCGGCTTCTAATCCACCGGCTCCGCCGAGGAGGTGGCCGGTCATCGACTTGGTGGAACTTACCGGAACTTTTTTTCCAAACAAATTTCTGATGGCGTGGGCTTCGAGCGTGTCGCCGATGGGCGTCGAAGTGCCGTGGGCGTTGAGGTAGCCGACGGCGCCGGCTTCGAGTTTGGCGTCGCGCAAGGCGTTGCGCATGACACGGAATCCGCCTTCGTGCTCGGGCGCGGGTTGAGTCATGTGATAGGCGTCGGCGGACATGCCGTAGCCGACGAGTTCGGCCAGAATGGGCGCGCCACGGCGACGGGCATGTTCGAGCTCTTCGAGGATCAGGATGCCGGCGCCTTCGCCCATAACGAAACCATCGCGATCTTTGTCCCAGGGACGGCTGGCGTGGGCTGGATCGTCGTTGCGCGTGGAAAGCGCGCGCATGGCGGCGAACCCGCCGACACCCATGGGAGTGATGGCGGCTTCGGAACCTCCGGCAATCATTACGTCGGCGTCGCCATGCTGAATGATGCGGAACGAATCTCCGATGGAGTGGGCGCTGGTGGTGCAGGCGGTGGCCGTTGCTTCGTTGGGTCCCTTGGCGCCGAAACGCATGGAGACGTGGCCGGCGGCGAGATTGACGATGGCGGCGGGAATGAAGAAGGGCGAGATCTTGCGTGGGCCGCCTTCGATGAGCGCGGTATGTTCGCGCTCGATCACGTCGAATCCGCCGATGCCGGAGCCGATGTGAACGCCGACGGACTCGGCATTTTCCGGAGTGATTTTGAGCTGTGACATTTTGATCGCTTCGTCGGCGGCGGCGATGGCGAAGTGAATGAATCGGCCCATCTTCTTCACTTCTTTTTTCTCGATGAACTGGAAGGGATCGAAGTTGCGAACTTCGGCGGCGATCTGGCAGGCGAAGGCGGAAGCGTCGAAGGCGGTGATGCGGTCGACGCCGCTTTTGCCTGCGAGCAGGGATTGCCACACTGCGTCAGTGGTGTGTCCTACGGAGCAGATCAGGCCGATGCCGGTGATAACGACTCTTCTCGTCAATTCGAATTGCCCTTCAAATTACTTGCCCGCCTTGGCGTGCTTGCCGATGTAGTCGACGGCGTCGGAGACGGTGCGAATCTTCTCGGCGTCTTCGTCGGGAATTTCGATATCGAAGGCCTCTTCGAAGGCCATGACGAGCTCGACAGTATCGAGCGAATCGGCGCCCAAGTCGTCTACAAATGAAGCGCTGGGCGTAACTTCACCCTCGTCGACGCCCAACTGCTCCACAATAATCTGTTTCACTTTTTCATCAACGGCTGCCATGTTTCTCCTCGTTTCCAAGTCTGGGAATCGCGGGTCCGGGTTGCGGGCCGGCGTTGCTTACGACTGCATGTTGATCGACAGGTGGTATGAAGTCGAAACCAGTAGTCTAAAAGGGATCGGGAAAGTATGCAAAGCAAGGAAGGGACAAAAGCTGGTCTGAGCGAAGATCACTCAAGAATCGTAACTGGCGACGGGGAGAGTGGTCAAACTGGCGACGGGCCATGCGTGGAAGGATAAAGGAAGATCTGGTGGCGGCGGTTGGACTCGAACCAACGACCTACGGATTATGAGACCGTCGCTCTAACCACCTGAGCTACACCGCCACGGTGCGTTTTCAGCAATTTCCTAGAGGCTACCAAAGATTTACCGCAGAATCACTATCCTGAGGTCTGGAACCGGCGTGGGGCATAATCGGCCGGCATCAGTCTTCGAACGTTCGCAATGCATTCCTCGAGGAGGCTGCCGCCTACTGTTCACTTCGGCCACAGCGTTTAGATATTGTAGACGGCGGAGCGAAGCGGATGCAACGTCCGTCGCCTGCTAGACTGACGAACGAACTGGCGATGACAAGGAGGAAATCTTCTGTGCGCGGACGCAGCCTGAGCAAAAAAGAAGGCGGAAACAGTCGCGGGAATGAACGTCAGGCAGGGCTTGGAACGCGGGGCGTTTGGGCTGGCGAGGAGGGCGCGTTTTGGGAGCGGTCGACACAGATTCCGGTGGTGCTCAGCGTCTCGTTTGGATATGGCGACCTGAATGAGTGGCTCGACGCGGCGCAAGGCAAAGCGGCGGGACACATTTACAGCCGGAACACGAATCCTACGGTCGCGGGCTTCGAGGAAAAGTTGAGAAACCTGGAGACGGCTGCGGCGGCGACCAGCTTTTCGAGCGGGATGGGCGCGATCAGCAATACTCTTTTCGCGCTCCTGTCTCCGGGCGATCGCGTGGTCTCGATTCACGATACTTATGGCGGAACGAACAAACTGTTTGTCGAATTCCTGCCTCGATTTGGGGTTGAGGTCGCGCTCTGCGATACGAGCGATCACAAGGCAATTGAAACGGCGATTGGGCGGGGATGCAAAGCGGTGTATCTTGAAAGTCCGACAAATCCCACGGTAAAGGTCGTCGATCTGGCGCGGCTAGCCGCTGCTGCTCATCGCCGCGGAGCGGTCGTGATTGTCGACAACACGCTGGCCACGCCCATCAATCAGCAGCCTATAAAACTTGGCGCCGATCTGGTGATTCACAGCGCCACAAAATTTCTTGGCGGACATGCCGATGCGCTGGGCGGCGCGGTGTGCGGCAATGCTGAACTGGTGGCGCGTATTTATCATTTTCGCGAGATCACGGGCGCATGCCTCGATCCCATGGCTGCCTACTTGTTGCTGCGGGGAATGAAGACGCTTCATCTGCGGATCGCGCGGCAGAACGAGAGCGCGCTCAAGATTGCGCGATTCTTGGAATCACACGCGAATGTGGAGCGGGTGTTCTATCCGGGATTGAAGTCGCACGAACAGCACGCGATTGCCTGCAAGCAGATGCGCGGATTTGGCGGCGTGCTCAGCTTTGCCATTCGAGGCGGCTTCGAGGCGGTGAAATCGTTTCTTCCGCGTTTGCATTATGCACATTTAGCGGCGAACCTGGGGGCGGTCGTGACGGTTGCAGGTCCTCCGGCGACGACGAGCCACGTCGAATCGACTAAGGAGGAACGCGCGGCGAGCGGCATTCCGGAGGCGCTGATCCGTTACTCAGTCGGAATTGAAGACGTCGAAGACCTGATTGCGGATTTGCGCGATGCGTTGGATAGGGTTTCAGCCAAGCGGCGAGGCAGATCTTAGAAGGCACATGCTTTCGTTGACTTGGTTGTTTCGCCAACGTAAGATTCAGTCCCAATGATCGGGCAAATTATCTCGCACTACCGCATTATCGAAAAACTTGGCGGGGGCGGGATGGGCGTGGTTTACAAGGCGGAGGATGTCAAACTGCACCGCTTTGTGGCGCTGAAGTTTCTTCCCGACGACGTTGCGCGCGATCCCCAGGCCCTGGCGCGTTTCGAGCGCGAAGCGCAGGCAGCGTCGGCGCTGAATCATCCCAGCATCTGCACCATCTACGAAATCGGCGAAGAGAGTCATCGGCCGTTTATCGCCATGGAATTTCTGGATGGGATGACGCTGAAGCATCGCATCGGCGGGCGTCCCCTAGAAACCGAAACGATTCTTTCCTTGGCGATTGAAATTGCCGATGCTCTGGATGCGGCGCACAGTGAAGGGATTGTGCATCGCGACATCAAGCCCGCCAATCTTTTTGTTACCAAGCGCGGCCACGCGAAGATTCTCGACTTCGGGCTCGCCAAGTTGACGCCGACGGTGGGCAGAGCGGATGCGGCGGCGATTGAAGCGACCGCGGGCGTCAGCGCTGAATTCCTCACCAGTCCCGGAACCGCGGTTGGTACGGTCGCCTACATGTCGCCCGAGCAGGCGAAGGGCAAGGAACTGGATGCGCGGACCGACCTGTTTTCGTTCGGCGCAGTGTTGTATGAAATGACGACTGGCGCGGTGCCTTTTCGCGGCGACACTTCGGCGGTGATTTTTGATGCGATTTTGAATCGTTCTCCGGCGCCGGCGCTGCGGCTTAATCCGGATGTGCCGGCAAGGCTGGAAGAGATCATCAACAAAGCGCTGGAAAAAGATCGGGATCTGCGCTACCAGCATGCGTCAGAGATCCGTAGCGACCTGAAGAGATTGCAGCGTGACAGCGGATCGAGTCATCGCGTGACGGCGCAGGAAGAGGCGGAGATTCCGGCGCAGAGCCAACCTTCGGCGGTTTCGTCGCCAGCGCCAGCGAGCGGATCGGGCACGCCATCTTCGCAGCCGTCTTCATCGTCATCTCTGCCGGCGCAGGTTTCGTCTTCGCAAGCTGGAGCATCGCCGGTCAGTTCCGGGCAAACTTCTTCGGCGCGTACGGCCAGCAGTTCGAGCGTGAGCGCGGTGGCGCGGGAACACAAGTTCAGCTTTGTTGCCGTCGTCGCGGTCGCTCTGGTTCTGGTTGCGGCCGCGGGGTTTGGCGTCTACTCACTGCTCACGCGCAGCGGCCCAACTCCATTTCAGAATTTCACCATCACGCAGATTACGAACACGGGCAAGGCGGACCAGGCAGCCATCTCGCCGGATGGTAAATACGTCTTGAACGTGCAGAACGACAATGGTTTGCAGAGCTTGTGGCTGCGCAACGTGCCGACGGGCAGCGATACGCAGATCGTTCCTCCGGCGGCGGCCGTGTATCGTTCTTTGGCGTTTTCACCGGACGGGAATTACGTCTACTTCCGAAAAGCGGGAATTAGCACGCAGAGTGAGTGGGATCTTTACCGCACTCCGGTGCTGGGCGGGACGCCGCAGATCATTGTGCGAGATGTGGACACGGGCGTCGCGTTTTCACCCGACGGACACCGCATCGCGTATGCGCGGGCGAATGATCCCGAAGTTGGCAAGTATCGTCTGCTTTTGGCGAATCCGGATGGCAGTGACGAGACGATCCTGCGCATCGCGCCCATCAAAGGAGATCTGCCCCGCGAACTAAGCTGGTCGCCTGATGGGAAACAGATTACCTACACCGTTTTCAGCCTGAGCGATGTTCTGGGGACGATCGACGAGTTCGAGATTGCGAGCAAGCAAGTGCAGCCTCTCGTTTCTTTCAAAAACGAACTTGTGCATGAAATCGTGTGGTTGCCGGGTGGTCAGTGGCTTCTTGCGATGTATGGAGAAAAGGGACCCAGTTACCTGCGTTCGCAAATCGGCCTGGTTTCTCGCGCGGGTGGACAGATTCAGCCGGTCACGCGAGACACGAACGCTTATTCGGCGCTGACTGTTTCCGCGGATGGCAAGACGGTGGCCACCGTACAGGTGAGAATCACACGCAGCGTTGATCTGATTCCTGGAGCTGGAAGTCCCAAGGATGCCTCGGTTGCAGGTTTGTCGCAGGCCCAAGATGTGCAGTCGCTGGCGTGGACAGCCGATGGCAAACTGCTCGTCTCCGACGGACAAGGAGTGCGGAGGATGACGGTCGACGGCGGGTCGCAGACGACGCTGCTCAACGATCCAAATTCCTGGATTGTAGATATGACGCGCTGTGGGGATCAAATCATGGCTCTCGCCTGGGCCTTCCACGGCGGGTCGAACCGGAGCGGGATTTGGCGAACGAACGCGGACGGCTCCAATCCGACGCAACTCACCAAGGGGGCTTTCGATTATTTCCCTGCGTGCTCTCCCGATGGAAAATGGCTTTATTATGTCGACTTCGAAGCGACGCGCGCTTTGTGGAGAGTGCGCGTGGACGGTGGAGAACCGGCACCTGTTCCTGCGACCGATGTTGCTGGAATGTACGGGGTGGGAGCCGGGATGGCGATTTCCCCGGATGGGAAACAGCTGGCTTTCAACGCAGAGATCAGTGTCGTCAGCGGCCCGCAGACAGCCGTGAGCAAACTGGTGTTGGTTGACCTCGAGTCTCCGCAAACCGCAGTGCGCACGCTTGCGCCTGATCCACGGATTGCGCAAAGCGGGAGCTATTTCACCAATACGCTAGTCTTTACGCTCGACGGAAAATCGCTGGCGTACATCATTCGCGATCAGGGCGTGGATAACATTTTCGTGCAGCCAATGGACGGCACGCCCGGACATCAGATTACGAACTTCACCTCCGAACACATCGACAAATTCAACTGGTCGCCGGATGGGAAAAGTCTCGCCGTCGTGCGTCATGACAATACGTCGGATGTGGTGCTACTGCAGGAAAGGTAAGCGGCGAGTGCTGAGCAATCGGCGGCATAGTTGGCGGTGCCGTGTGAGACTGTGCGCATGAAAGTGATTGCTGTGATTCCGGCGCGGCTAGCTTCGACGCGCCTTCCCCGAAAAATGCTGCGTGAGATTGCCGGCATACCGCTCCTAGCGTGGGTATATCAAGGAGTGCGGCGCTGTTCGTCGCTGGAGCAGGTAATCGTCGCCACGGATTCGGATGAGATCATAACGTTCTGCGAGCAGCAGGGCTTTGTGGCGCGCATGACCTCGGCGGAGCACCGCTCGGGAACCGAGCGGGTGCATGAGGTCGCGATGGCGGTTCCAGCCGACGTTTATCTGAATGTGCAGGGCGACGAGCCGCTGACGCGTCCCGAGCACATCGAGAGTTTGATTGCCGTGATGCGGAGTGCGGAAGTCGCGGTGGGGACGTTGAAGACGTCGGCCGCCGAAGTCGATATCGACAACCCCAGCGCGGTAAAGGTGGTGACGGACATGGCGGGCCGGGCGCTGTATTTTTCGCGGGCTACGATTCCGCATGACCGTGATGGCGTGCGGCCGCGATACTACAAGCATCTTGGTTTTTACGGTTATCGCAAACAGGCGCTGGATCAGTTCGTACGCTGGCCGGAGTCGGCGCTCGAACGCAGCGAGCGCCTGGAACAGTTGCGCTTCCTAGAAAATGGAGTTGCGATCCACGTGGCCGAAACCGCGTTTGATACGGTTGGCGTCGATACGGAAGAAGATTTGCAGCGGGTGGACGAGATTCTGAGGCGCTCCCGTTAGTGAGATTTGGCCCAGGCCTCAGCGGCCGCTACTCGTTTCGTGATGGCTGGATGCGAATGGAAGAGCCATTCGACCCAGCGCGACGGAGTTTTTTCGGCGAGATTCTGCTCGGCCAGTTTATTCATTGACGAAATGAAAGGCGCCACGCTGGCGACCGACTGGAAAGAATAGCGGTCAGCTTGGCGCTCGTTGAATCGCGAATAGGCGTTGAGCGCGGGCATGAGCAAAAACGAAAGCACGGTTGAGACCAGAATCAGCAACGGCAGGTTGGCAAAATCGGACATGGTCTCGAACATATTGCGGCGGTCGACGGCGTAGCGCAGGACTTGGTTGGCGACCCAGAAGCCGAAGAGAGTAATTCCTGCCTGCACGAAAATACTCTTCAGGATGTGCCGGTGCACGTGGTGGCCGAGTTCGTGGGCGAGCACGGCTTCGATTTCATCGTCGGAGTAATTGTCGAGCAAAGTGTCGGCGAGAATGATGCGGCGGGTTGCGCCGAGTCCGGTGAGTGCCGCGTTGGCTTTCTTGCTTTTTTCTGAAAGATGCCATTTGTAGACACCGCGCACGCGGGTGCCAGCGCGCTCGCTCAGGACGATGAGGCGGCGTTTGAGTTCGTCGTTTTCGAGCGGCTCGAACTTATAGAAAATCGGAAAGAACACGACGGGAGCGAGTTGCGCAAACAGCACAACCAACCCGAGGAATAAGGCCCACGCGATGATCCACCAGTGCTCCTGTTCCTGGCGTATGAGCATGTAGAGCAGTTCGACCACAATCGTAGCCAAAATCAGCCCGACGAGAAAACTCTTGAACACGTCCCAGAGCCACGATCGCAGGCGTTGATTAGAGAGGTTGTAGCGGTGTTCGAGCTGGAAGCCATAGTATTCGAGCGGAGTTCCGATCACTTTGCTGATCACCATCAGCATGAGGACATAGAGAAAAACGGCGATGGTATAGTTTTGCGCGGCGCCGCGTTCGGCGAGGTCCCGCAAAGTGCCGGTCCATCCGGTGGCGAGGAGCACGACGAGCAGGCCAAAGCCAATGACGAAGTCGGCGACGCCGAGCCACCGCTTGGTGCGGTTGTAGCGGCGCGATTCCGGAGAATCGGTGAGAACCGGAGTAGCTTCCTTAGTGGCCATTGTCGTTTGAGTTGACACTATCCTATCGCGTCCGGCGGCGTTTTTGCTTGCAAATGGCTGTTGCACTCATGCGCGGCCTGACGGTCAAGGGCAGCTTTTCCGATGCGAGCGGGCGTCCTACGCGAGTCTTACGAATTTTTCGCCAGCTTCGAGAATTTCTTCCACCAGAACAGGTGTGGCGGCTTCGACGTAGCAGCGCAACATGCGCTCGGTACCTGACGCGCGAAAAAGCACCCACGCGTCGGCTCCGTTGCCGTTTTTGGGCGCGTCGAGGTAGAACTTCACGCCGTCGCGATTCTCTTTTCGCAGGATCGCATACTTGCCAAGCTTGGTCGTTTGCGGATCGGCAGCGCGGCGGATGGCGCTGTTTTTCATCTCATCGGAAATATGCAGATCGCGACGCCCATAGTAATGCGGACCGAATTCACGCTGCAGATCGGTAATCAACTGGCCGAGCGGCTTGCCTTCTTCGGCCATTACGTTGGCCAGTAGCAGCGCGTTCAGAATGCCGTCGCGTTCGGGAATAAAACGTCCGAATCCGATGCCGCCCGATTCTTCACCGCCGATCAGAATTGTGTGATCCATCATAAGGTCGGCGATGTATTTGAAACCGATGGAGGACTCGTGCAGTTTGCGCCCGTATTTCGCGGCGATGCGGTCGATCATGCCCGTGGTGTTAAAGGCGCGCACCACGTCGCCGGGCCACTGCTTGCGCACCAGCAACCAATGCAGCAGAACGGCGAGGCATTTGTGCGCGTCGACGAAGGCGCCATCCTCGGTCACGGCGCCGATGCGGTCGGCGTCGCCGTCGGTGACGAGGCCGGCATGGCATTTTTCCTTGACCACAACTTCCTGGAGCAGCGCGACATGCGGAAGGATGGGCTCGGGATTGATGCCGGGGAAGAGTGGGTTGACCTCCTGACGGATGGCGACGTAGCGGATACAGTGCGCGTCGAAAATCTTCGGCAGAACTCCGCGGCCCGAGCCGTACATGGAGTCGATGGCGAATTTGAAATTCGCTCGACGAATCAGATCTAGATCGGCGAACCGAGTTACGGCTTCGACATAGGAGGGTTTCAAATCCAACTCTTCGATTTTCGCAGCGGAGATTTTCACGGACGGCACGGCGATTGGCATTGCACCCGCAGCCAGTTCTTCTTCGATCGCCTCCATGATCGCGGGCGTAGCCGAGCCGCCAAACTTGGCTTTGAATTTAACGCCATTCCAGTTCCACGGATTGTGGCTGGAGGTAACCATCACACCGCCGGCCGCACCTAGGGCTTTGACGTTGTAGGAAACGGCGGGCGTGGGTACGTAGTCGTTGGCAAGCCGCACAGGGATGCCGACGACGGCGATGACTTCGGCAACGATGCGAGCGGCGCGGTCAGAGGCGAAGCGTGTGTCGTATCCGATAACAATGCCGCGCGATGGGTCTTCGTGTTTAAGAACGTAACCGGCGATTGCACGCGCGACGAGGCGCACGTTATCGAAGGTGAAATCGTCGGCGATGAGGCCGCGCCAGCCGTCGGTTCCGAATTTAATTTGGGTCATACGTCGTCGGGATCACGGATTGTCGTAGATCGTTGGCGAAGGTCATCCTCGTTGGCCAGGGGTTGCTCGCAACTTCGGATCGCTCACTTCACACCCCACCCGCCAAAATCGGGCGGGATGGGACCCCGCTTCGTTCGGGATGACAAATCAGCAAACGGCGTTGCCAACGACAAATGCCAGCTCCAATTACCGGATCTAATGACTGCCTTTTATACCAACTTCTTCAGTTTCTTCTCATCCAAATGCTTTACGACTTTGCCCACGTCTTGAGATTGATCGAGCGTGGTGACGAGCAGGGCATCGTCGGTCTCTACGATGACCAGGTTGCTTACACCGATCAGAGCGACAAATTTTCCGGGGGCGTGAACATAATTGTTCTTTGCGTTGAGCGCGAAGCTGCCGGAGGCCGAAACCGGGTGTTCGTCACTCGATTTGACCTGGGCGACGCGATGCTCGTGCAGAGCGGTCCAGGAGCCGAGATCGTTCCATCCGAAATCGGAGGGCAGGCAGAAGATGTGCGACTGGGCTTCTCCCTTGGCCGAACGCGGTTCGAGCACGGCATAATCGATGCTGATGTTTTCGCACTTAGGATAGAGCTTGCGAAAAGTTGCAGCGAACTTGCGCGTTCCGTAGGCGGCAGCGATTTTTTCGAGGAGCGGCGCGGTGTTCGGAAGATGTTCGCGTAACGCATTCGCCAGAGTGTCGGCGCGCCAGAGAAACATGCCGCTGTTCCAGAAATAGTTGCCGGCTTCGAGAAATTGCTTTGCCCTGGCGAGATCGGGTTTCTCGGTGAAGCGGCGCACGCGCAGCGAGGCGACGTGATCAGACGCGCCGGCGTTGGACGAATCTACCTCGATGTAGCCGTATCCGGTTTCGGGGCGCGTCGGGCGGATGCCGAGGACGACAATATTCTCTCCGGCGGCGGCGATCTCGATTCCGCGGTGAAGCGTTGCGCGATATCGAGCGGGATCGGCGATTACGTGGTCGGAGGGAAACAGCCCCAGGACGGCGTCGGGATCGTGCCGAAGCAAAAGAAATGCCGCCAAGCCGATGGCGGGAGCGGTGTTGCGTCCGGCGGGCTCGGCGACGATCTGTTTCGAAGCCAGCTTGGGAAGCTGACGAAGGATCGCGGAACGCAGATCGTCGTTGGTGATAATCCAGAAACGGCTGGGCGCGGCCATGGGCGCGAGGCGGGTGACGGTCTGCTGGATCATGGTGCGCTTGCCATCGAGCGCGAGTAATTGCTTAGCGCGGCGCTTGCGGCTTAGCGGCCAGAAGCGCGTGCCCCGGCCTCCGGCGAGAATTACGGGATAGAAGTGCGGGTTCGCTCTCATTGTCGTAGGAAGCCTAACATTTACGCGGCGCGGGGCGAAAGCCTTGACCGCGCTGAAGGCCTTAAGCCCAGGGGACACAGCGGGCTGGACTGTCTTCGGCATCGGTTGGACTGTGTTTCACAGACGAGTCTTTGGCTCCGGGATCATTGCGCCGGGTACGCTGGCTTTCAGAAATTCGACTTGCCACTGCGGGCGAATCGTAAATCCTTCCACTGTGGCTGGGATCACGACCGCGTCGCCTTTGGCGAGCGTTACGGGATCGCGGCCGTCTGCTTCGACCACTCCGCAACCTTCGACGGCGACGAGTATTTGCACTGAGGTCTTGCCCAATGCGCCAGCGGTTGAGAATTCATGTGCAGCTTTCAGTTCAAAGAAATCAACCGTGAAGTAGGGCGCGGCAATCATCGAAGATTGGCTGCTCTTACCACCATGGATACTGACGGGCGCGGGGCGGATGACTTTTCCGGAGGCGGTGCGCTCTTTGACCGAGGCAAGGCCCCGGGCGAGGTGGAGCGGGCGTGGGCGTCCGTAATCGTAGAGGCGATAGGTGGTGTCGGACTGCTGCTGCGTCTCGACGATCACCGCGCCCGGGCCAAGCGTATGAACGGTGCCGCCGGCGACGTAGATCATCTCGCCCTGATAGACGTTGATCCAGTGGAGAAGCTCTTCGGCGCGATTTTCGTGGATGGCTTGCTCGAATTGGGCCCGCGTGACGCCGGGTTTGAGTCCAAGCGCGATCTGCGCGCCGGGACGGGCGTGAGCAACGTACCAGCATTCAGTTTTTCCCCAAGGCTCGCCGAAACTCTGCGCGGTCGCATCGTCGGGATGTACCTGGACAGAGAGTTTCTCTTCGGGAAACAGGAATTTCAGAAGCAGCGGAAAGCGCTGCGGGTCGCGGGCGGCGGTGCCGACTAATTCGGCTCCGAATTCTTTACTTAAATCGGCGAGAGATCGTTTTGCCAGCGGGCCGTTCGTGACGATGCAGTTGTCGCCGGTGAGCCAGGCTTCTCCAATACGTTCATTGAATTTATGATTTGGATAGATCGCGGAGAGGTCGAGCGTGCCCCACGGGCGCGGGTCGAACGCGGGCTGCATCAGGAGTGGATAGAGCTCAGTCATTCTGGAAAAGAGGCCATCCGTGGGGGCAAGGCCCTCTGGAAGCTTAAATCATTTCCGAAGAATTGCCGGGAGTTGGTCATCCCGAGCGCGGGCGGACTCGGCCGGCCTCCCTGTGGCCTGATGGTAAACTTAGGAGATTCAGTAGAATACAAGGCCTAATCCATGTCTGATAGCATTCAAGTAAAGTTCCCCGACGGCAGCACCAAAGAAGTTCCCAAAGGCACCACTGCGCTTGACGTGGCCAAATCCATCAGCCCGCGTCTCGCCGACCTCGCCCTTGCCGCAAAAACCAACGGCAACCTGATCGACCTGGCCCGTCCGCTGGAACAGGACACCGACCTTCGCATTCTTACGGAGAAAGACCCCGAGGCGCTGGAAGTCTACCGGCATTCGTCCGCGCACCTGCTCGCCGCCGCGGTGCTTGAGCTGTTTCCGGAAACCAAGCTCGGCCACGGTCCTGCAACCGAAAACGGCTTCTTTTATGACTTTTATCGCCCCACTCCGTTCACGCCAGAGGATCTCGCGAAGATCGAAAAGAAGATGCAGGAACTTGTCCAGCAGAACCTTCCTTACGCGCGCGAATTTCTGCCGCGCGGCGAAGGTCTGGAGAAATTCAAGGGCGAAGGCGACTTCATGAAATGCCACTTCATCGAGCAATTCACCAAGCCCGATGAAAAAATTTCGATTTACAAAACCGGCAAATTTTTGGATTTCTGCCGCGGCCCGCATATTCCATCGACCGGCAAGATCAAGGCATTCAAGCTGCTCAACATCGCCGGGGCTTATTGGCTGGGAGATGAAAAGAATCCGCAGCTGCAACGCATCTACGGCACGTCTTTCTTTTCGAAGAAAGATCTCGACGCCTACCTCAACGGCATCGAAGAAGCGAAGAAGCGCGACCATCGTGTGCTGGGCAAGCAGCTTGACCTGTTTTCCATACAAGAATTAGCCGGTCCCGGACTGATCTTCTGGCATCCGAAGGGCGGCATCATCCGCAAAGAGATGGAAGACTGGATGCGCGAAGAGTATCTCCGGCGCGGCTACTCGCTCGTTACCACTCCGCACGTTGCACGGCGTCAGCTCTTCTACACCTCGGGGCACGAAGGCTACTACTCGCAGAACATGTTCGACGTGATGGAGCTCGACGACGCCGAATATCGCCTCAAGCCGATGAATTGTCCCGGCCACATTCTGATCTACCGCGATTCGCTGAAGTCTTATCGCGATTTGCCCGTGCGCCTCGGCGAACTCGGCACCGTCTATCGCTACGAGCGCTCGGGCGTGATGCACGGCCTGCTGCGCGTCCGCGGCTTCACGCAAGACGACGCCCACATCTTCTGCACTCCCGAACAGATTGAAGCCGAAATCGTGGGCTGTCTCGACTTTGCGCTCGAAGTCCTCAAAGACTTCGGTTTCGACAAATTTCAGACCGAGCTTTCCACCTGGAATCCGGATGACCGCAAGAATTTTGTGGGCAGCGACGAGCAATGGAAGCTGGCCACCGACTCGCTGGAAAAGGTCCTTAAAGAGCGCAACATTGAATACAAGATCATCCCTGGCGAAGCGGCATTCTACGGGCCGAAGATCGACATCAAGCTGGTCGATGCCATCGGACGGCTTTGGCAGCTTTCAACCGTCCAGTTCGATTTCAACCTGCCGCAGCGCTTCCAACTCGAATACGTCGCTGAAGATGGCAGCCGCAAGCAGCCGCTGATGGTGCACCGCGCGCTCTACGGATCGATCGAGCGCTTTTTTGGTGTGCTTATCGAGCACTACGCTGGAGCGTTTCCGGTCTGGCTGTCGCCGGTCCAGGTGACGATGATCCCAATCGCCGAGCGCCATGTGGAGTACGCGCAGAAAGTAGCCGCGCAACTCAAGGCGGCGGGAGTGCGGGTAGAAGTCGACTCGCGCAACGAAAAGATGAACGCAAAAATCCGCGAACACGCGATGCAGAAAGTGCCGTTTCTGCTCGTGGTAGGAGATAAAGAGGCTGAGGCGAATAAGGTCAATGTCCGAACGCGGGGCAAAGAAAAAACTGAGGACATGGCGGCGGCGGAGTTTGTGGAGAAGGTGAAGAAGCTAATTGTGGAGAAGAGTGCCACTCTGTAGTTAGCAATGGCCGCCTGGGGGCAGTCCGAGCGCGGCTGTCCCTCCGCCAGACTCGCCCGTCTGCTGTTCCTCCAGCCCCACCCCCTGTGTTAGCATCAAAAGTTTCGCAGGCGTTGTTGGGCTGGCCTGTAGCCTGTACTCATCCTATTCCGGGCCTTATCACCCTTCCTGTAAGCCTGCGGAAGGAGACAACCCGTGAAAGTCTACGACGCAGCCAATCTCCGCAACCTTGCCCTGATCGGACACGGGCATGCGGGCAAAACCACGCTTGTGTCCGCAATGCTCTACACAGCCGGAGCCGCTCCGCGCCTGGGACGCGTGGACGACGGCTCCGCCACCACCGACTACGACGAAGAGGAGATCGCCCGCAAGATGTCGATCTCGACCGGCCTCGCTTTTGTCGAGTGGGGAAAGCCCGAGTCGAAGGTCAAGATCAATCTGCTCGACACTCCAGGCTTCAACATGTTCGTCCACGAAGCCAAGATGGTTCTGCCGGTGGTCGATGCCGCGCTGGTCGTGGTCGATGGCGTAGCCGGGGTTGAGGTCGTTACACAGCGCGTGTGGCAATACTGTAACGACGTCGATCTGCCGCGCATGATCGTTGTCAATCGCATGGACCGCGAGCGCGCTGACGTCAACCGCGCACTCGAATCGCTTACCAATGCCTTCGGTCGCGCCGTTACCCCGCTACAACTTCCCATCGGCAGCGAAAAGAATCTCAGCGGAATCGTCGACCTCGTCCGCATGAAGGCCTACACATACGAAATGGGCGGAAATGGCAAGGGCAAAGAAGGCCCCATCCCGGCGAACATGGCCGACGTTGCCAAAGAAGCGCACGAGAAACTGGTGGAGCTGGTCGCCGAAGGTAAGGACGAATTGATGGAGGAATTCTTCGAGACCGGCACCATTCCTGAGGAGCACCTGGTTCCCGCTCTTCACGAAGCGATTCGCGAAGATAAACTTTTTCCCGTCCTCTTCACTTCGGGCCTTGGCAACATCGGCGTCGACGAGCTGATGGATTTCATCGTCGACTACACGCCGGCCGCCAGCGAACATCACGCCATCACCGAGTGGACTGCTGACGGATTGACGAAACCCGCCGACCGCAAGGGCACGGACAATGAACCTGCGTCCGTTTATGTTTTCAAGACAATGTCGGATGCATTTGCAGGACGCCTGACTTATTTCAAGGTTTTTTCGGGTGTGCTGAAAAACGATGCGTCGCTGCAAAACTACAACCGCAACACGCAGGAAAAGTTTTCTCACATCTCCGTCGTCCAGGGAAAGCAAATGATCCCGATCCCGGAGCTTCACGCCGGAGATATCGGAGCGGTCGCGAAGCTCAGGGAAACTCTCACCGGGGATACGCTTGGCGACAAGGCGTCACCGATCCGTTATCCCGCCGTGCAGCTGCCCGAACCCGCTATCACCTTCGCCATCGAGCCCAAGAGCCGCGCCGACGAAGATAAGCTGGGTGTGGGGCTCCACAAGCTGATGGAAGAAGACGCCATGCTGCGGTTTTTCCGCGACCCGCAGACCAAAGAGTTCCTAATCGCCGGCACGGGACAACAGCACATCGAAGTCGTCGTCTCGAAGATGAAGAAGCGCTACCACGCCGAAGTTGTGCTCAAAGCGCCCAAGGTGCCCTATCGCGAAACCATTCGCGGGAAGGCCGACGTTCAAGGACGCCACAAAAAACAGACCGGCGGCCACGGCCAGTACGGCGACTGCAAGATCAAGATGGAGCCGCTGCCGCGCGATGCCGAATTCGAATTCGTCAACGACATCTTTGGTGGAGCGATTCCGAAGAACTTTATTCCCGCCGTGGAAAAGGGAATCAAAGACGCCGCCGCCCGTGGATACCTCGCGGGCTATCCCGTGGTGAACTTCCGCGTCATCTTGTATGACGGCTCGTATCACGATGTTGATTCGAACGATCTCTCGTTCCAGATGGCCGGCCGCATCGCGTTCCGCAAAGCGATGGAAGTCGCCAAGCCAACGCTGCTTGAGCCGATCATGAACGTCGAGATCACCATCCCCGATGAGTTTGCGGGGACAATCATGGGCGACCTGAACAGCCGCCGCGGTCGGATTCAGGGCATGGATAACAAGGCCGGCAATACGATTGTGAAAGCCGAGGTCCCCATGGCAGAAATGCTAACCTACGGCGCCGATCTGACTTCCATGACGCAAGGCCGAGGCAGCTTCTCGATGGAAATGCATCACTACGACACCGTGCCGCAACAACTGCAAGACAAGATCATCGAGAAGGCGAGAGCAGAACGAGGCGAAGTGCAGGAAGAGGAAGAATAGCTCGCGGCAGTGATCGACGTCCTCGGCCATTGGCGGAGCGAGCCGCCGCGGCAATTTCTGCGGAGCAAGGAACACCACGGAAATCGATCTCGAGTGAAACCGCAAGTCCATCAAGGAATATACGGGCCTGCAAACCTAAAAAACCGATTCACCACAAGCCCTTTGTGGCGTACCATTCGTCTTTCTTCGTTCCGAAGGAGGCACGCATGTCCAGGCGGATTTCCCCGATCTGTAGCCGCTTGTTGCTCGCGACGCTCGTTCTGATGTTAATTTCCCAGACCGCGATGACTCAGGAAAGCAAAGATATCACGTTGGAGCTCGATCACGTATCTGTTTGCGGATCAAACCTCGACGCGATGCGTCAGGATTTCACGGACGTGGGCCTCACTCCCGATCTAGGCGGTCCGCATGGCAACGGCATCACACAGATGGCAATGATTGGCTTTGCTGACGGAACCTATATCGAATTGATTGCACCTATCAAGCCGGGCGCGTCCGCGGGCTCCGATTGGGCAAAATTCATGTCTGACGACGGGGTAACCTGCGCATGGGCAGTCACTTCGAATGTTTTGCTGCAGGAAGTAGATCGCCTCAAAAAGGCCGGCATTCCGGTCGCGGCACCCGAGCCCGGCAGCCGCAAGCGCCCCGACGGCATGTCAGTCGAGTGGACCACCGCCAACGTCGGCTCTGGAACTCCAGGCTCGACGCTGCCGTTCATCATCGAAGACAAGACGCCGCGCGCCTGGCGCGTTCAGCCCTCGGCCAGCGTGCAGGGCGCGCCGGTCACTGGCATCGAAAACGTCGTGCTCGGCGTTTCGAACCTCGACGCCGCGATTGCCTTGTTCCGCAAGGCCTATGGATGGGCCGACCCTTTAGTCGAAACGCAAAAGGATTTCGGACGGATGGCGTATTTCCCCGGCGAGCCCGTGATTCTAGCTGCTCCCACTGGCGGTGGTTGGCTCTCGGAACACATCTCGAAGTTTGGTGAAAGTCCGGTAGCCTACCTGCTGAACACGAGCGACTCCTCGGCCGCCGTCAAGAAATATAGGCTCTCGGGAACGAAAACCTGGTTCGGACAAAAAGTATCCTGGTTCGACGAGCACAAGCTGAAAGGCGTGCGGCTGGGAGTAATCGGGCAATAGCAAGCCCTAGCGACGGACGCATTCGTCCGTCCGCGGAGCAAAGCACCGGAGTTCGTCACAGTAACAATTGCCTGATTCGCATTTTCGCTTTACCATCGCCTTCAATGTCCGCCGCCAAAGACAATTCCGCGTTCCACCTGAAAGACCGCTTGGTTTCTGCCGCCCCGGTCGAGGACGATTCCTCTTTTGAGCTGAAGCTTCGCCCGCAGCGCCTGCAGGAATTCATTGGCCAAGCGAAAGTCAAAGAGAACCTGGACGTAGCCATACAGGCCGCCAAATCGCGCGGCGAGGCGCTCGACCACGTTCTGCTCTATGGACCACCCGGCCTGGGCAAGACAACGTTAGCCAACATCATCGCCAACGAACTCGGTGCTGCCTTCCAGCAAACCTCCGGGCCGACGCTGCAGATCAAAGGAGACCTGACGGCGATCCTCACCAACCTACGCGATCGCCAGGTGCTTTTCATCGATGAAGTCCACCGGCTGCAACCTGCGCTCGAAGAGATCCTCTACTCTGCCCTCGAAGACTACAAACTCGACATCATGATTGGCCAGGGCCCGTCGGCGCGTACGCACACCATGGACGTGAAGCCCTTCACCTTCATCGGAGCTACCACGCGCGCCGGATTGCTCTCCGCGCCACTGCGCTCGCGTTTTGGCTTGTTGCTGCGGCTCGAGTTCTACACCCACGATGATCTCCGCGTCATTGTTGAGCGTTCCGCTGAAATTCTGAGCGTCAAGATCGATCGGGCCGGCGCCACGGAAATCGCGAGTCGCTCGCGAGGAACACCGCGCATCGCTAATCGCCTGCTGCGCCGCGTGCGTGACTATGCCCAAGTCCGCGCTGCCGGCAAAATCGATCTGCCCACCGCGCAGTCTGCGCTCAGCATGTTGGAAGTGGATAAATACGGCTTCGACGAAGTTGACCGCAAACTGCTTTTGACCATCATCGAGAAATACCAGGGCGGTCCCGTGGGCCTCAATACGCTCGGCGCGGCCCTGGCTGAAGAGCCCGACGCGATCGAAGAAATCTACGAGCCGTTTCTGATTCAGATTGGGTTCCTGAATCGCACGCCGCGCGGGCGTGTCGCCACGCAACTCGCCTATGAACATTTTGGGATTACACCCAACCGGCGGCAGAGCTCGCTGTTCTAACTGCCCAGCGCGTTCGCCGTAACAAGTTGCCGGGTTTCCTCGGCTTGGACGGACGAAACGCCGTTACCTCAGGGTGGGTTTGACTTCCACGGCAGCAATCTGCGTTAATCACTGGTTCGCCATCATACTCATACGAAAGCGGCAGGAGGAATTATGCGTGAAGTAATTGCAACGGCCCAGGCTCCGCAGGCAATCGGCCCGTATTCGCAGGCTATTCGGGCGCAGGGCCTGGTTTTCACCTCTGGACAGGTGGCTATTGACCCCGCCACACAGCAGGTCATTGCCGGAGACGTAAGCGCGCAAACCGACCGCGTGCTCAAGAACCTCGCCGCTGTTTTGCAGGCCTCGGGCAGCAGCCTTGAGAAAGTCCTCCGCTGCACCGTGTTCTTGAAGAACATGGGAGACTTTGCCGCTATGAACGAAGTCTACGGCCACTATTTCAAGCAATCGCCACCGGCCCGCTCGACCGTCGAGGTCGCCCGGCTGCCCAAAGATGTGCTCGTTGAAATCGATGTGATCGCCGCAGAATAAATTCAATGAAGCATCGCCATCGCAACTCAGAAATCGGACCACCGCTCAGAGAGGAATTCATGAAAGTTCGAATCGCAATTCTCGCCATAACCCTCCTAGCGTTAGCCGGTCTGTCCATTGCCCAGACAACGCATAAGGCCGCCTCCGGCCCCACGAAGGTCACTGGAGAGCCCACTAAAACCGCCAGCGGCCTCGAATATTGGGATATCAAGATCGGCACCGGCGCCGTCGCCCACACGGGAGAGCACGTCAAGGTCGACTATACCGGATGGCTTACCAACGGAAAGAAGTTCGACAGCTCGGTCGGAACCGGGCATCCGTTCCCACTTATGTTGGGCGCTGGCGAAGTCATCAAAGGCTGGGACGAAGGGATCGTCGGCATGAAAGTAGGTGGCAAGCGGCAACTGCGGATTCCGCCCGACCTGGCTTATGGAGCAAAGGGTTATCCCGGAGTGATCCCGCCAAACGCGACCCTCATCTTCGACGTACGTCTGGTAGACGTAAAGTAGCTACCGTGTGGCGCCTTGATGGACGTTGCGGAGATGAAAGGCCGCAGCATTTCCATATCTCCGCGGACTCTTGCGACTTTATATTCCTGGTATTGGACAGTGACGCAGGCTAGGCCTTAACGACCTTGCCGCTACGCAGGCAAGAAGTGCAAACGCGCATGTGCTTGGTCGCCGCCCCCACCTTGACATGAACCGGACGCAGATTAACGTTCCAGCGCCGCTTGCTGACGTTGTGGGCGTGGCTGATGGTATTTCCGAACTGCGGCCCCTTGCCGCAGATATCACAAACTCGTGCCATAACTCTCAAGTCCTTCCAAAGCCTATTGCCGAAACTGAGTGCAAAACATTGATTTTACAGGAATGCGCCACGTTTCGCCACCCCAGAACTCGTAGGATGCATTCGTCCGTCCCACCGACCTAGTATCGAGTGCTCTAGGCCGCCTTGCCCACGACCGGCTGAGCACAATGGCTGCAGCGTCGAGCGTCGATCGGAATCTCGCTCAGGCATTCGGGACACTTCTTGGTGGTGGGGTCAGCCGGAGCCGGAGCCTTCCGCATCCGCGACACCAGCGCGTTCACCGGTGTCACCACAAAAAAATAGACTGCTCCGGCAATCAGCAGGAAAGAGACGCAGGTATTGACAAAGTCACCGACCGGAAATCGCGTGCCATTAATCGAAAATCCGAGGTACGAGAAATCCGGCTTACCCACCAACGCCGCAATCAGCGGCGTCAGCAGATCCTTAGTGAGCGCTGTAACCACTCCGCCAAAGGCCGCGCCAATTACCACGCCCACAGCCATATCGACGACATTCCCGCGCAAAATGAATTGCTTAAATCCCGATAACATTGCAGTTCCTCCGATTCGATGGCCGCCAATGTAAACGTTGCGTGGCCTTTGGTCAAGTTGTCAGTGGGAATGAAAATGCTAAGAAACCGGTGCGATCTATGAGCCGGTCGTAGACCGCCAATCGTCGCAATGCGATAGCTACTGTTCGGGTGTTTTCCGGCGGGATTGACCAGGCCGCCTAGTGCGCGAGCTTCTGCGAGAATCCGCGCTGGGGCACCTCAGATCCGCATGGGCATCACAATGTACCGGTACTTGTAATCCTCACCTTCGGCGGGACGCAACTGGCCAGCCGACTGCGGATCCTTCAGCTCGAGTTTTACTGCTGTCGAACCGGTCGCCTTGATGAAGTCCATAAGATATTGGGCATTGAACCCAATACTGACCGGCTCGCCATCATAGGCGACTTCGAGCGAGTCTTCCGAATCGCCCGTCTCGGTCGAAGAGGCCGAGAGCTTCAATTCGCCTTTTTCCAGACGCAGCTTCACGGCGCGCGACCGTTCGTCGGCGAACTGCGCCACGCGGGCAATGGCGGCTCCGAGCTCATCGCCTTGTAAGGTAACCGACTTCGAGATGTCTTTCGGCAGCACCGCTTCGTAGTTCGGAAACTGCCCGGTCAGCTGCCGCGAGGTCAGGAGGCGCGGTCCCACGCGGAAGAACAGAGTTGACTCGTCTTTCGCGAAGTCGATGGTCTCGACGTCGGAATCGAGCAGCGACTTGAGTTCATCCATCGCCTTCTTCGGAATCAGGGTCTTCATCTCGCCCGAAACGCCGTCAAACTTTTCTCCCGTGCGCTCGATGTGTGCCAATCGGTGCCCATCGGTCGCCACCATGGTGATCGATTCCGGCTTCAGCACCATCAAAGCACCGTTGAGCGTATAGCGAGATTCTTCGCTGGCGATGGCAAATCCCGTCTTGGCAATCATCGACCGCAAAACCGCCGCCGGAATCTTGATCGCTCCTGCTGCTGGGAACACGGGAAGGCCCGGGAAATTCGACTTCGCCATCCCCACCATCTTCGTGTTCGATCGTCCGCAACGAATACTGACCCAGTGATTCTCGAGCAGCCGTATGGTGATGTCGGCATCGGGCAGCAGTTTTACGTAGTCATAAAGTTTCCGCGCCGGAATGGTGCATGCTCCTTCTTTTTTTACTTTGGCGTTGCATGACGTTCGCAGGCTCAGATCAAGGTCGGTTGCGGTCAACGACAACTTGTCGCCCGCCGCCTCAAAAAGATAATTGGAGAGAATCGGAATTGTGGTCTTGCGTTCAACCACTCCCTGCGTGGCCGTCAGTTCGCGCAGCAGTTCAAATTTACTGACTGTAATTTCAATGGTTGTTGTGGCGACGGCAGGAGCGACTTCCACCGGCATATTGGATCTCCCGACTCGTACTTCTGTCCTCTTCTTATATCAAATACAAAAGCAAGAAAACCAGCAGTAACCGTAGGCAGCTCGGAGAAGTGGAAAACTGGCCCAGGTCCCTGCGGTTCAGTCGCTTCCGTTATCACCCTTGGTGTGAAGAATAACTCCTAACCTCGGCGGAAGCCATTGCAACCTGCAGACCAATTCCAGATTTCTATCCCTTCTCCCTCAGCTTCCACAAACACTCCACAGATGGAAGCTAGGAAGAATGGTCGGGAGAGTGGAAAACCTGGCAAAAACCGCCGTTTATGCGCCTAATTGCTCGGTCAGCTTATTCAGTAGCCTGTTCAAATCCTTGTCGTTCTTGCGCGCCTCTTCGATTTTGTCCACCGAATGCAACACTGTCGTATGGTGCTTGCCCCCGAATTGGCGTCCAATTTCGGGCAGCGAAGCTTCCGTGAGGTGCTTGGCCAGGTACATCGCGATCTGCCGCGGATAAACGATCGAGCGGGAATTATTCTTCGCCTTAATCTCCACCAACCGCAGCCCAAACTGCTCAGCCACCGCCTTCTGGATAGATTCGATTGTGACTTTGCGCGCCTGCGAATCGATGAAGTTCTTGAGCACCTGCTGGGTGTACGGTAGCGTGATCTCGGCACCGATCAGCGACGAATGGGCCACCAGGCGAATCAGAGCGCCTTCCAACTCCCGCACATTCGACCTTATGTTTGAAGCGATGAACAGTGCCACATCGGTTGGCAGCGTGACCCGTTCCTGTTCCGCCTTCTTCTGAAGGATGGCAACTTTAGTCTCCAGGTCGGGCGGCTGGATGTCGGCGATCAGTCCCCACTCGAAGCGGCTGCGCAAGCGGTCCTCGAATTCCGCCAACTCTTTCGGCGGCCGGTCGCTGGCGATCACGATCTGCTTCATCGACTCATGCAGCGCGTTGAATGTGTGGAAGAACTCTTCCTGGGTGCGCTCTTTCTGCGCCAGGAACTGTATGTCGTCCACGAGCAACACGTCCACCGTCCGGAATTTATCCCGGAAGCTGATCATCTTGTCGTAGCGGAGCGAGTTGATCATCTCGTTGGTGAATTTTTCGCTCGACACGTAGCAGATCGCCGCCTGCGGTGTCCGCCGCTTGATCTCGTGTCCGATCGCCTGCATCAAATGCGTCTTGCCCATCCCGACACCGCCATACAGGAACAGCGGGTTGTAGGCCTTCGATGGCCGCTCGGCGACAGCCTGGCAGGCCGCATGCGCAAACTGGTTGCCGCTGCCGATCACGAATGCGTCAAAGGTGTAGCGTGGATTCAACTGCGCCGCGCTATCCCAGTCGAACCGCCCTTGCGCGGGATGCAACCCCGGCGTCGCCTGCATCCCGGCTCCGCTACTCGAGCCGCTGGTTGAACTATGAGCCGAGAGCCCGCCGTTATGCCGGATGGGTGTGTTCGAGGGATCGTCTTCGGCGGTCACGAATTTCACTTCTTCGTAACCGAGGCCGAGATTGTCGACCGCTTCCTGAATCAGATCTGCGTATTTGTCGCTCACGTGACGGAACTCGGCCGTCGGAATGCGCACGAACAGAACTCCATTGCTGGCGTGGCTGTAACGCGTCGGCTTCAACCACGTGTCGTAAGAGTGACGGTTGACTTTTTTTTCCAGCGCGTCGAGAATGCGCGCCCAAGGATTCGGGATAATGGCGGAACTGGTGAGAGACATTTTTTCCAGACTTATCACTTCTAGAATTACGACTACCGGACCAACAAGCCAGAAATATTTGTTACCAGAATATCGAAAATGCCGGACAAAAGCTGTCCGGGAAAATGACCAATCTTTGAATTATGAATTCGTCGTGTGCTGCAGAGCAGCTTCTGTTTTGCAGTACGGGTTGTCGGTGAAATTTATAAGGAGACGAACGGCATACTAGCACAAAAAAATTCGTCTTGTCGGTACGTTGCAAGAAAAACATTTCACGTGATCGCTGATCTCAACCGCGATTTCATTACGTTGTCAAGTGTCGAGAAACTAACTGCCGCGCAGACTGTGCAACGCAAAAAAGTGAGAGGCTAGGAGTCAGATTGAAAAGGTGAGAACCCAAACTCGTGTGACTTGTGACTTTTTGCCTCTGCAATGCTGACCTCGTCTAGTTCGTCCGCCGTTCCCGCCGCGCCGGGACGACGGTCTTGTAATTGCCCGGATAGACAACCACTGACCGTCGTCCGCCTTCGCCGTCACTCTCAGTGCGCAAATCTTTTTCCTCGCGCAGCGCCAAATGTACGATTCGCCGCTCGCGCGACGACATCGGGCCAAACCGGTAAGGCTCGCTCGTGCGCCGCACCTGCTCAGCCGCAACTCGCGCCGCCGATTGCAACTCGTCGATCCGCATCGCCCGAAAATTCTTGCAGTCGAACCAGATCTTCTCGTGTTCATTGCCCTGCAAGTGCAGAACTTCCGAAGCCAGCAGCTCAAACGATCGCAGCAATTCGCCGCCGCGCTCCAGCAGCAGGGCCGAATCCGGCCCTGCGAACTCCACCAGAATCTCCGGATGTTCCCACTCGCGATTCTCCGCAATCGGAGGATCCACGGTGATTCTATATTTCAGTTTGAACCCGCCGTTCGAAATAACGGCCTGCAGAAATTCCCCAATCTGCTTAGCGGCAGCAACCTTGTCAGTAATTGGCATAATTAAGTTCTCAGCGATCAGCGATCAGCTCTCGGCTTTGCGGTTTCACTCAGCGGCGAGCGCCGATGACTGATGGCTATTTCTCTTTCTTCCTGGCCCGTTTGGCCATCATCTCTTTCATCTCGCGGCCCAGCGAACTGCGATTCAGCGCCCACTGCTGCACGATGCTGATCAACTGGCCCATCGCCCAGTACAGGCACAAACCCGACGGCAGGTTGAAGCTGATGTATCCCATCATCACCGGCATGAAAAGGTTCATCATCTTCTGCTGACCGGGATCCATGCCAGCTTGGGGCGTCATTCGCTGCATAAAGAACATCGTGACCACGATTGCGATCGGCAGAATGTAGAGGGGATCAGGCGCTGAAAGATCATGGATCCACAACCAGGGGGCATGCCGCAAATCCATGGCGACGCCTAACATACGGTAGTAGGCGAACAGAAAGGGCATCTGAATCACCAGCGGCAAACATCCGCCAACTGGATTCACGCCTTCCTTCTTGTAGAGCGCCGAAATCTCTTCGTTCATTTCGGCCTTTCTCGGATCGCGCAGGCTGTACTTCTTGTACCTTTCCTGGATCGACTTGATCTGCGGGGCCACCCGCTGCATCTTCAGCATCGATTTCATCTGCGACAGCCGCAGCGGCAGCAACGCCAGGTTAATCACCAGCGTTTGCAGCAGAATCGCCCATCCCCAGTTGTGGATGATGTGGACGAACATCCACTTCAACCACAGGAACAGCGGACGCGCGATGATGCCGAGATATCCGAAGTCGACGATCGCTCGCAGATCCGGCTCCGCGCCCGTGATGCCGGGCACGTGTACCGATTCCAAATCCGACAACGCTTTCGGGCCGACATACATCCGCGCAACCGTCGGTCCTTTCAGGCTGCCGACCGCAGCGCCCAGGACGTCCACCTTGTCCATCTGGGTGTCATGCGGATCGGACGGCTTATGACGGATTTCAATCCTGTTGCGCAGCGTAACCATCGCGGCGCTCTGCGGATCCTGCGGCAAAAATACAGCCGCAAAATATTGATCGGCTACCCCAGCCCAGCTGAACGGGCCGGGCAGCGTGCCGTCTCCGCTGATCTTCTTGATGGCCAGCCGCTCGACTTTGCCGTCGTACTGATACACGATCTGGCCGGTCGCGTATTGCGGCCCGGTCGAATCGCATCCAAATCCCGCGGGCCACATCGGGAAGGCCGCGACCTGAGCGCCGTTCTGATAGACCGTCGCCCGCAGATCGATTACATAGCTATTGGGCTCGAACTTGAAGATCTTCTCTACGGAAATATCGCCATCGTCATAAACAAACTTGACCTCAGCCGGAGCCGTGGACCCACTGCTTGTCACCACATACAAAGCCGAGTTGAGCTTGTCTCGCAATGCCGCGTCATAAGTCCACAGCGTCAGCGGATATCCATACTTCTCCGCCGCCTGGTCGTTGACGAGTTCCAGCTCTCCGCCTTTGTCGTCTGTGTATTTCTTCAGGATCCACGACTTGACCCGGGCGCCGCGGTTGGTGAAGACGATGCGGTAGTCGTCATTCTCGATCACCGTCTCAGACTCGGTGGCCGCTTTCTGCGGAGCCGAGCTTGGCGCAGCCGCGGGCGCATTCGTTCGCGCCCGTCGCCGCCCCGCAGGGCCAGCTGGAACCTGCTCCGTCGCCTGCTTCGAAGTCGTTGCCTGGGTGGGATTAACTGCAGGAGTCGCTGCCTGATTCTGGGCCTGTGAGCTTTCCTGTTTTGCGGGAGGCTGCGGTCCATACTTTTTCAAAAGCGGTTGAAAAAGCATGATGACCAGGAACGTCAGCACAAACACGAGCAGCAGCTTGCGTTCCATTCCGGGTTCTTGTTGAGGATTGTTAAATTCGGCCAAATCAGTCCGCTCTTCTCTTCATCGTTACCGCGTCACTGCCATACTCGCTCCCACCTCGCGGAGAGCAGCCGACCTCGGCCGCCTCAGGAGTTCGCGTGCGCTAACCGAATCAGGGCACTGTCGGTGCCCCGTTCATTCCCGCTTCTTACGAATGAGCCGAACTCGTTGCCGCACGCTTCACCACCGGATCAAGCCCGCCCTTGGCGAATGGATGGCACCGCAACAGCCGCCAAACCACCATCGCTCCACCGCGCATCACGCCGTAGCGTTCCAACGCCTCCATCGCGTATTCCGAACACGTTGGAACATAGCGGCATGAAGGCAGAAACACCGGCGAAATCCAACGCTTATAAAATCGCAGCAGCCCCAGAGCGAGAATTTTCATTTCTCCACCAGCTTCTTCGCGATCACTTCCAGCGCCCGCCCAACTTCTTCGAGCACCACGGGAAATTCCAACATCAGCACCGACTTTTTCGGATTGATCACCACATCCACTGGGCCCGCCGTTGCCAGGGCCGATCGGCGCAGCCGCACCGCTTCGCGCAGGCGCCGTTTGATCCGGTTCCGCGCCACCGCGCCGCCCAGCACTCGCCCTACGGTGAACCCGACGCGCGCGCCGCCGTTCGACAAGCCGTTCGGCGAAACACCCTGAGCCGGCCGCAAATAAAACACGGTCATGTGCGACGAAAAGTGCCGCCGTCCCTGTTTGTATACGCGTTCGAAGTCGGAATGTTTCAGCAGACGCCCCGAACGCGGAAAACTCGCTCCCGCGTTTACCGCGGGCTGCTCTACGCCCCGCTCCGGAGCTTCGGCGCTCACCAGCTCACAATCCTGCACAATAGTTAATGATAATGACGGCCTTTGCTGCTCGTTGGGAGAAGACTACTCGCGGAAACCTGGCTTCACTGAGACGCGCTTGCGCCCCTTGGCCCGGCGACGCGACAGCACTTTGGCCCCACTCTTGGTCTTCATGCGAGTCCGGAACCCGTGCTTCTTCGAGCGCTTGCGCCGGTTGGGTTGAAATGTACGTTTCGGCATCGAAAATCCCTGCTCCTGATTGAATCAGATGGCTTAAGGCAAACCGTAAGTATAAATGACCATAAGCACCCCCGGCAAACGCCGTGACTGACTACAATCACATACTGGCCACCAAAGTCGGCCCGTCCTCACCCTGCGATGAATCTGGATGACACCATCGTAGCGATTGCAACCCCGCCCGGCCGCGGAGGCATCGGCGTAGTCCGCATCGCGGGTCCTGATGCCCGAGCCATAGCACGGCCCATGCTGGACCAAACTCGCGAACTCGAACCCGGTCGAGTTCATCATTGTGATCTAATCGATCCATATGGCACGGGCGCGCCCACCCGGATCGACGAAGTCGTAGTCACCTATTTCGCCGAGCCCCACTCGTACACCACCGACGACATTATCGAAATCTCCGCTCACGGATCCCCGGTAGTTCTTCGCCACATAGTCGAGCTGGCGTTAGGCCGAGGCGCTCGTCTCGCAGAGCCTGGAGAATTCACGATGCGAGCCTTCCTCAACGGACGCCTCGATCTCACTCAAGCTGAAGCCGTCCGCGATCTGATCGACTCTCAAACTTTATTCCAGGCGAAAGTCGCCGCCCAACAATTGGAAGGAGCACTATCCAATCGTTTGAAGCCCATCAAGAAAAAGCTGGTCGACCTGATCGCGCTGCTTGAAGCCGGCATCGACTTCGCCGAAGACGATGTCTCCGTTGCACCCGACGCCACGATTCTCGATCGCATCGCAGAAGTGAAAACGCCGCTGCGACAGCTGGCCGCGACCTTTACTTACGGCAAAATCGTCCACCAGGGACTGACTCTCGCCATCGTAGGACGTCCGAACGTAGGGAAATCCAGCCTGTTCAATCGAATGGTCGAACGCGAGCGCGCCATCGTAACCGCCCAGCCCGGAACCACGCGCGACCTGGTCAGCGAAACCGTCGCCATCGGAGGAATCCCGGTGGAACTGGTTGATACTGCCGGCATCCGCCGCGCCCTCGACGAAGCAGAAGGCATCGGCATCAAGAAATCCATGGAGGCTTTGGCCGACGCCGACATGGTTCTGGTAGTGATCGACAGATCGCAGCCGCGATCGGACGAAGATGAGCAATTATTAAGTCAGATAGCTGGCCGCCCGGCCATCATAGTGGAAAACAAATCCGACCTTCTCGCTGTCGCCCACATAGCTGCGGACGCATTCGTCAGCCCATCTGAGGGTAAGTCGGTAACGGTCCCGATCATTCCAACCTCAGCCTTAACTGGCGAAGGCATCCCCGCCCTGCGCGACGCCATCCTCAAGCGCGTAGCCGGCGATCTCGCCACGAGCCAGGAGTCCGGTTTTCTGACCAATGTCCGCCACCAGAAGCTGGTCAACGACGCGCTATCCTCGCTAGAAGCCGCGACCAACGCAGTGTTTGCGAAAGTCCCGCACGAGATGCTGCTGCTCGACCTCTACGCATCCCTGCACCCCCTCGATGAAATCACCGGAGTCACCACCACCGATGACATCCTCAATCTGATCTTTGGAACCTTTTGCATTGGAAAGTAGCGAAGACTGATCCAGCTCTATTTTGCGGACCGGCGAGTTGCCCCTTGCAATACGTCGGATCCGTGTCGGATCGAAGAACGTGCGACCATATCTTTCATAAAGGAGTTTTTTACGTCTGCTCATACGCCGCAGAAATTTCCAATCACGTCCGTCGCGATCCTGCTTTCTATCATCTTCGAGTTCCGAATCTATGTGCTAAAGGTGCAGGACCGGAACATCGAGGGCTGCTCTAGACTAGCAAGGCTGTACAAGAGGCCATATCTACTCCTAATTCCATCGCCCCGGCTCCTCTTCCGCCGTCACAGTCCCCTTCGCCGCAAAGTATCGACGAATACTTAGAGTCTTCAGATCTCCTCAGGTTTGAGCAACCGCCTCGTGCTCAAGAAGTACAGCCCATCAACCCTACGGAAGCTCAGAATGAGCGTATCCAAGGTAAGGTTGGGATGAATGTTCTCATCAGCAAACCGGTGATGTGGAGGATCCCGAAATCACAGATGGCCCGATGGGTTCGTAGTGTCCGCAGTAAATGCAGTACGGCTTGTTGAAATACCGACCCTACGTTCTCAATGGAACACCGGTCGGGTGCTCACTCAAGTCGTTGTGAACTACACCCTGACTCCATAGCCCGCTACCTTGAAGCGTGATTGACAAGGAACCTAAGCGGGCACCAGGACCCCGTCTAAATTTCGAGAGCGATTCTCCGGCCAAGCTGCCACACTCGCCGTAACCGCTCCCGTCATCACCTTCTGCCAGGCAGCCTGAAACTGTTCCATCTCAGGCGCCGTCCCAATCGTGATCCGCGTATAAGTCGGCATCGACGGCCATATCCTCCCAATAAACACATTCTGCTTGGCCATCGCATCAATCGCCGGTTTCGCCGGGTGCTTTGTGTCCAGCATGAAGAAATTCGCTTCCGACGGAATGTATGAATATCCATTGCGATCCAGCCAGGCAAAAACCTCGCCGCGAACGGTCGCGTTGATGCGCTTGCGTTCCGGGACAAGTCCTGTGTCTTTCAAACTCGCAGTGGCCGCCACCACCGCCGTGATCGGCATGGGATTCCACCCAGCATAGTTCTCGATCTTCTCCAGCAGATCAGGACGCGCAAACACCGCCCCGCATCGCAACCCCGCCATTCCATATATTTTTGAAAACGTGCGCAGCAGAATTACATCCTTGCCTGCCTTGACCAGATCCATCGCCGAAGGCGCATCGCAAAAATGAATATAAGCCTCGTCCACCAGCACCACCGATCCCGCCGGCTTGTTCTCGAGCAGGTATTCGATATCCGAATAACTCGTTATCGTCCCCGTAGGATTATTCGGGCTGCAAACATAAAACACGCCTGCATTTGGCGCCGCTGCCAACATCGCCTTTACATCATGCGCATAGGTCTTCGTCAGCGGAACCTTCACCACCTTCACCCCAATTGCCTTCGCCGCAAACATTCCAGCCTCGTATCCCGGATCGGCCGTGACATAGCTTCGCTGCGGCGAGGTGAAAGCGGCCACCGTGTGATGGAGCGGCTCACTCGATCCTGGATACACGCGAATCTGTTCCGTCTTCAGCCCTAGCGTTTCCGCTAGCGTCTTGACGAGGTCATCCGTGAGCCAGTCCGAATAACGGCCGCCCTCGTCGACGATCGCCGTCGCCGCTTCGCGCGCCGACGCTGATGGCCCCAGGGGATTCTCGTTGGCGTCAATCCTTATGGCGCCTTTCGGAAACGTGTGCAGCCGCGCGTGCGCAAGCATCGGTTCGGTCACGATGCGCAATGCCAGCCCGGCCGTCGCCGCAGCTGAAAGGCCGAGAAAAGAACGGCGTGAAGTCGAAGGAACGCGAAGATTGAGATTGCTGTCGTTGGCCATGCCCCACCTCGTGCCGCCAATCTTACCTCGAATTCGTGCCTAAATCCCACGACGAATCATGACTCCGCGACATAACAAAATGAAACGAACGGGCGGCCAGCGGCGATTTCTGTGTTAAAGTTCATGCCTCGATTTGGCGGCCGCTCAGTTGACCATCAAGAATCGATTCCCCATTTTCCAGGAGGCCCTTTGTGAAACGCCCTGTGCTCGCACTGATGTCTTGCATCGCCATTGCCACTGCCGTTTTTATTCCTGCCACCAAATCCGTTCAAGCCGGCAGCCCGCAGAATGGCAACGCTCAGGCGGTCGCCGATCTGAGCAAAGCTGAAGATTATTGTGTCAAGAAAGGGGGCGAAGTGGACGTTCGCGCGCCTTATTACAACACCAACGATGATGAGCAAAACTGGTTCCGTCTCTCTGGCTCGCGCCAATTCTGCAAGTTCACCTCAAAGAAAGACGGATCACGCATTCACGTCGAGCTTTCGACCCTCTACACCGATCAGCCCACGCTAGCTGCGCTCGCCTATTACGCCGAGGTGCCTTACAACGGTACGTGCAATGGAAATCCTGCATCCTGCTACTGCTCGCAACTCGGTGGCACCGACTTGTTCGGTGGAATCAACTTGAATGGGGGAGGGTGGGTTCAGAAGTCAGACCCGATCGACACCGTGCTCGAGGCCTGCATTTTTCCTGATATGTCCACGATCGATTCTTGGGGATTGACCTATCACCAAGCCGGAATCATCCGAGGCAAGGATCTTTCCAAAGTGTTGCGGTATAAGAATCCCTACGGCACAGAGTAGAGCCGTATAGATAGAGGTTGACGAAGAAAAATCCGACCGCTTGTTAGCTGGCCGCCGGCTGTTCCGCCGCGGGAGTCGCGGAGTGGTCTTTATGTGTCGCTCGATGCTCGCGCCGGATGGCCAGCAAATCCTTGTGCAGAAGATCAAGCACGTTCGACGGAATTTCCGTGCCCCACTCGTCGATCTCTTTTTCGTCCCAGTGTCCATTCAGCCGCAGCGCCGACTCAGTCAGGTCCTCTGGAAACGCCAGTCGATACGTTCCTTCGCGCAGCAGAACATCGCCGATCTGCCGTCCGGTATGCATTTCGTAAATCCGCCGCGTTGAATTGCCATTACTGTTCGTAAACACCAGCAGCACTTCGCCCTCGTCCCCATAATCCGAACGATAAAACCAAGCCTGTGGAGCATCCGCCTTCGGGCGCGCCCGCTTTCGCCCTGTGACCGTCACCACTTCCTGTTCCGACTTCACTTCGTTCGCGGGATTGTAGTAATACACGCGCGAGCATGACTCGCACACCATCACCTTCTCGCCATTCCGCACTTCGTTGTATGTCTGCGGACGCAGCATCACCTGGCAGCCCATGCATTTCTGGTCGCGAACCTCAGCCAGCCCACTCCCACGGAACTTCGCCACCCTCTCATATTGCCGCAAGACATCTTCTGAGATTGCCTGCCGCAGCGAGTCTCGCTTCGACGCCCATTCGGCTAGTTTCTTCTGGTCTTCGGCTGTAACTTTCCGCGCCTCTTCTTTTTCTTTCTCGATCTCGGCTGTCTCGGCCTTCAGTTCGGCCTCAGCCTCTTTCACTTGCTTGTCGCGCGCGTCGACGTTGACCATCACCTCAAGAATGCGGTCTTCATTCAGCCGTATCTCCTGCTCGGCAAACTGGATCTCATGCAACAGCGCTTTGTATTGATCGTTGGTTTTAACGTCAAGAGATTGGTCGCGATACTTGGAAATCTTGCTTTGCAGGTCTTTGATGTTGGCTTCAAACTTCTTGCGATTGGCTTCGTCACCCTTAGCAGCCGCTCGTACCTTCTCCAGTTGCGCCTTCGTTCCAGCTAGCTTCTGTTCAATCACAGCCACGCGTTTGGGCAGCGCGGCAACTTCGTCCTGCAGTCGCCGGATCTCTTTATCCGCCACCTGCAGTTCCAGTAATTTTTCAATATCAGGAAGCATCGGTTAGAGGCGTCACAACAACGATTCTAACACGTGACAGTAACGAGACCACGAGCTAACGTGGAGGTTGAGAGGGCGTCATGGCTCTTACCAAATCAGAGATGATCTATGAAAACACACGTTCGGTTGGCGCGATCCCCCGACGTTCCATTGCTTCGAGAGTTGATTGAGGCATCGGTGCGTGGATTGCAGGCGGGAGATTACTCGGCGGCGCAATTGGAGAATGCGTTGACGACTGTTTATGGCGTCGATACGCAACTGATTTCCGACGGCACGTATTTTGTTGCCTACGCCGCAGGCGACGTTTCCGAAAAAGATGCTCCGAGTCCGACGCTGGTGGGGTGCGGGGGATGGAGCAAGCGGAAGACGTTATACGGAGGCGATCAGTTTGCCGGACGCGAGGATTCACTCCTGGATCCGGCCATGGACGCGGCAAAGATACGGGCGTTTTTTGTACATCCGGCGTGGGCAAGACGCGGGATTGGCGGGATGATTTTGGAAGCGTGCGAAGAAGCCGCGCGTGCGGCCGGCTTCCGGCGGCTCGAGATGGGAGCAACGTTGACAGGGGTTCCGTTTTATCGGGCGAAGGGATATGTCGAGATGGAGAGGACGGAAGTGCCGCTGAAGAACGGGCTGATCCTGCCGATTGTGCGCATGGGGAAATCGACTTAGGATTGCTAGTGGGACGCTATGCGACGATCGCGTCGAGGTATTGGCGCAGCCGATGCTCGGCCTCGCCTTCGAAATCCACAAACATAATGCCGTTGCCGAATTGCGGATGGCGAGTTACGACGAGCCCGTGAATAACGATGGAATAGTTGTTCAGCCACAGCGTGAGTTGAACGCGAATACCCACGGACAGCGGAATGAGCAGCTGCACATAGCAGCCACCGCGGCTCAGGTCGGTGGTGGAGATGCGCATGGGAACTTCGTTGCCTTCCTGGTGGATTTCAACCTGGACCTGTGTCGTGTAGCGCGCATGGTGACGGCGGTCCTGTTCGGTCGCAAGGTTGGTTTGGGAAGAGGGCTGGGAATCGGGCGAATTCATGGATCGGCTCCAGGAGCTTCGCGGAAACAACGTATTTGCAGCGCTCCTCGGTTGATGATCGGCAATCCGTGTGTAGCAGTCTAGGCCCAGCGTCACATCGATGTGGTAACGTTTGGATACGACCTCAGTCTGTTCGCTGAGATGAGCAAATCTCAACCGGCAGCTTGCTCGGCTATGGAGTTACTCCTCATTCTGCGTAGAGTTCAGGCGGCTTGTGCATGATGCGGGTGGCATTGAACGTGGCAATTTGCACGACGTGGCTTGGAGGGACGCCGGCTTCGACATCAAGTTCACGATGGGGGGCGAATCCAGCTATGAAGTCGGTTCCAGCTTCGATGGGGATGCGGAGTCGTAAATCCTTCGCCAAGATGATCGAACTAGGGCGTGTTCACACTACGTCAACAATCTTCGGGTAAGATGCATGGCATGGAGATTACTGTTGAGCAGTATGAGCGAATTCAAGATTGCATGCCGGTGCAGCGCGGCAATGTGCGTCATGAAAATTTGGTCTTGCTTAACGCCATCCTCTATGTGGCCGAGCACGGATGCAAGTGGCGCGGATTGCCCAAGCGATACGGCAACTGGCACAGCATCTATGTGCGCATGAATCGTTGGGCCAAGAGAGGTGTCTTAGATCAGGTGTTTGCCAAATTGCAGCAAGAGCAGATTCTGCGCATCAAGATCGAGGCTTTCAGTTTGGACTCGACCTCGGTGAAAGTGCACCCCGACGGAACCGGTGCTTTAAAAAAAACGGACCCCAAGCCATCGGGAAGTCGCGCGGGGGATGGAACACCAAGATTCATCTGGTTGCCGCAAATGCTCGAACGGCAATAATCTTCTGCTTGTCGCCCGGAGAAGCGCACGACGCGCCGGTGGGGCGGCAGTTACTGCTGGAACTCGGTCCGTTGCCAGTCGAAGTTCCGCTGGTGATGGACCGGGCCTACGAAAGCGACGAAACCCGGCAACTGGTGCTGGATTTGAACATGATTCCGGTCGTTCCACCCAAATCCAACCGGCGCGAACCCTGGGACTACGATCGCGAACTGTACAAGAAGCGGAACCAGATCGAGCGCCTGTTTCGGCGACTGAAAGGCTTCCGCCGCATTTTTTCGCGTTTCGAGAAACTCGACGTTGTGTTTCTGGCCTTTATCTACTTTGCCTTCATCATCGAGGCTTTGCGATAGTGTGAACAGGCCCTAGCTAGCTACCATATCCCCTTTCCGGAAACATGGCCAGAGCCAGAGGTCAGATTGCAGAGGTAAAAGGCCATTAGAAGTCGGCACGAAGTTTTTGCTTCTGCAAACTAACATCTCACCTCTGACCTGTTCTTGTGCGCTACAGTATAATCTTCGGCTTGAACCTAACCGCATGACGGATACTCCACACACTGCGACGTATGAGCCGGAGCCGGTGAAAACTTGGATGGATATTGGCGATATTCTCAAGATTCTGCCGCATCGATTTCCATTTCTCCTGATCGACCGCGTCATTGAACTGGTGCGGATGAAGAGCATCGTCGCGCTGAAAAACGTGACCATCACCGAGCCGTTCTTTCAAGGGCACTTTCCCGACAAGCCTATTATGCCGGGCGTGCTGATCGTGGAAGCGATCGCGCAGGCGGGCGGGCTGCTTCTGCTGACCGAGGTTCCGAACCGCGATGAGATGCTGATGGTGTTTACGGGAATCGAGAAGGCCCGGTTTCGGCGCCCGGTGGTGCCGGGAGATCAGCTGCGAATCGAGGTGGTCGTGAAGGCCTGGCGCATTACGGCGGCGCGGCTCGAAGGCAAAGCGTATGTGGACGGCAAAGTAGCCGCCGAGGCTACGGTAACGTGCCGACTGGTGCCGCGTGCGATGACTGCGGCGGCCGCAGAGGAGCCGGAATAAAGTGGGCACTCACCCGGCCTTCGTTTTGCGCTGACCACTTGACACCGGCCACTAATTAGCGAAATGTCCATTCATTCCACGGCGGTTGTCGATCCCAAGAGCAAAGTGCATTCTTCATGCGAGATCGGGCCTTATTGCCTGATAGGGACTGGTGTGGAACTGGGCGAGCACTGCCGCCTGGATTCACACGTTGTGATTGATGGCGCAACCCAGATTGGCTCGCACAATCACTTCTTTCCTTTCACTTCAATTGGCCTCGCGCCGCAGGATATTACCTACGCGGGAGAACCTACACGGCTGGAAATTGGCGCGCATAACGTGATCCGCGAGTTTGTCACCATCAACCGCGGCACGGTCAAGGGCGGAGGATGCACGCGCGTCGGCGATCACAACCTGATCATGGCATACACGCACATTGCGCACGATTGCCACATCGGAAGCCACATCATCATGGCGAACGCCGCTACTCTCGGGGGACACGTTACGGTCGAGGATTGGGCAACGGTTGGGGCGCTGTGTCCCGTCCATCACTTTGTGCGGATTGGGAAATATTCGTTTATCGGCGGCGGGACAACGATTACGCGCGATGTGTTGCCGTTTTCCAAGACGTCGGCCGAACGCGGGACGCGCGCTTATGGATTGAACGCTATCGGGCTGGAACGGCGGGGATTCAGCAAAGGACGGATCCAGAAGATTCACCATGCGTATCGGGTCCTGCTGGCGTCGAGGCTCAATACTTCACAGGCGATCGAAAAACTGAAGGCGGAGGCAGATATTGGGGAGGACGTCGAATTGCTCATCGCTTTCATCGAATCCTCCGAACGAGGAGTGATTAAGTAGTGCGCAGCCTTTTTTGCCTACCCGGATCCTGCTCATGACACGACTTGGATTGATCGCGGGCAATGGCACCTTTCCCTTTCTCGTGCTGGAGGCGGCGCGAGCTCAGGGATACGACGTTATTGTCGCCGCTATTAAAGAGGAGGCTTCCCCTGAGATTGAATCTAAGGGTGCACTTTCAGTGCACTGGCTTTCGCTCGGCGAATTGTCGAGACTGATCGACACCTTCAAAGCCGAGGGCGTGACCCGGGCGGTGATGGCGGGGCAGGTGAAGCACAAACAGATTTTCTCCGCGATCAGGCCCGACTGGCGGCTGGCAAAGCTGGTGCTCTCACTCGGAACTCGGAACACGGATTCGCTGCTGGGGGCGGTGGCCAAGGTTCTGGCGGATGAGGGGATCGTACTCGAGAACTCGACCACTCTGCTGGAGCCGTTTCTCGCGAAGACAGGCGTACTCACGAAACGGGCCCCGAGCGAGCAGGAACGCAAGAACATCGAATATGGACGTGCAGTCGCTCGGCGGCTGGCGGAGTACGACATCGGGCAAACTGTGGTCATCGCGGCAGCCGCGTGTGTTGCGGTCGAGGCGATGGAAGGCACCGATGGGGCGATTGAGCGAGCGGGCGCGCTGATGCGGTCGTTGGATCGAGCGGAACCGGGGGATCGGGAATTGGCGCCGGGCGAGGCTTCCACGCTGAGCCGGGCGTTGACGGTTGTGAAGATTGCGAAGCCAAAGCAGGATCTCCGTTTTGATGTTCCGGTGATCGGCGTGAAGACAATCGAAGTAATGGTGCGGGCGGGGGCGAGTTGTCTGGCGGTCGATGCGGGACGCTGCCTGTTGCTGGATGGCGAAGCGACGTTGCGGGCGGCGGATGATGCGGGGATTGCGGTGTGCGCCGAATAGTCCGAGCTGATTAGGAGCGATCCAATGACTGAAGGAACTCGGACTGAAGCAACTCGCATTGCCGACCAGCTTCGCCGAGCTTTTGATGGCGAAGCTTGGCATGGTGACTCGCTGTTCGAAATTCTGGAGGGGGTCAGGGCGACGCAGGCGGGGGCGCGCCTGATCCAGAATGTCCACAGCATCTGGGAACTGGTGCTGCATATTGCGGCTTGGGATGGCGCAGTCTTGCGCCGGTTGGGCGGTGCGGCGGTGGAGTTATCAGGCGCGGAGAATTTTCCTCAGGTCACGGATGGGAGCGAAGAGGCGTGGCGCAAGACGCGGGTTGAGGTGCGGCGGGTTCATGAGGATTTGATCAAGACGGTGGCTGAGCTGCCGGATTCGCGGCTCGAGGAGATAGTTCCCGGCAAAAAGGAGGTGCACTATACGTTCTATTACATGCTGCATGGGGTCGTGCAGCACGAGCTGTATCATGCGGGGCAGATCGCGTTGCTCAAGAAAGCGACCATCGGCGCCTAAGGCCTGACCGCCGCCTTCAAACTCTCCAGTAATCGGGACGCCACTGTCGAATTGCTTTCTCGATGTCAACGGCGTCGAGTTTTTCATTTAACGCTCTTGTCGCCAGCGCAGGTAGTTCGGCATCAGAGGCGAAGCGGAGGGTAATCAGAGTCCTTCCCTCTGCGCAAATTACCGAATGGCTACGCTTTTTCTCTCACCCCACAGCTGGGAGCGACGGTTATCATTTATCTATGCCGAAAAAATCTGTTGGCTCCGCGGTTCGAGAGGAGGCTTCCGTAAGACTTTCCGTTCGCGGAGTGGCTCGCCTACTGGCGCGGCATCCATGGGTTTATCGTTCGGACGTGATTGGGGCGGAGGATATTCCCCCAGGGGCGCTGGCACGCATACATGATCCTCGAGGGAAGTTTCTGGGAACTGCGCTTTACAGTTCTTCATCGCAGATCGCGATACGAATGATCTCGCACGGGTCGGTCGACGATCTGCCCGCCTTGGTTGCAGAACGCATTCGCGCGGCGATCGCTTATCGAAAAGAAATTGTTGGAAATACAGACGCTTATCGGGTTGTCTTCAGCGAAGGCGATTTCTTGCCGGGGCTGATTGTCGATCGGTACAACGACGTGATCTCAGTGCAGATTCTCACACAGGCAATGGATGTTGCGCCGATTCGCGAGGCAATTGTGCAGACGCTGATATCGGAGTTACAGCCCGCGGGGATTGTGGAGCGGGTGGAGGCGCGGATTCGGGAACTGGAGCAATTGGCGCCGCGGGCCTCAGGGCTACTTTGGGGAGAGAGAAGTTCAACCGAAGTTGGCATGAATGGCGTGCGTTTTCTTTATGACGGGCTGGAGGGGCAGAAGACCGGCGCGTTTCTGGATCAGCGGGAAAATTATGCGGCGGCGGCGCAATATGCGCATGGTGAGGCACTGGATGCGTTCTGCTATCAGGGGGCGTTCGCATTGCATGTGGCGGCGAAGTGCTCCAGCGTGACCGGAGTCGACAGCTCGCGGCCAGCCCTAGAGATGGCGGAGAAGAATGCGGCGTTGAACGGACGCGAACTGGAGTGGGTGGAAGGCAATGCGTTCGATTTGTTGCGCGATTATGCGGCGGCAAACCGGCGCTACGACACCGTCGTTTTAGATCCACCGGCGTTTGCGAAGACCAAGCGCGACCTCGACAAAGCCCTGCGTGGCTATAAGGAGCTGAACCTGCGGGCCATAAAGATGCTGCGGCCAGGAGGGATTTTGGTGACCTGCTCCTGCTCGTTTCACGTGAGTCTGTCGGAGTTCCTGAAGGTGGTGGCCGATGCCGCGCAGGATGCGCACAAATCTTTGCGGGTTGTGGAGAACCGCGGGGCCGCGAAAGACCATCCAATGTTGTTGAATGTCCCCGAAACCAGCTACCTCAAGTGCTTAATCTTGAGCGTAAGCGATTGAAAGTTAAGCATATAATTAACTTGACACAAACACACTAAGATTTTATGATTTTGTCACGCTAACTACAACACCCGGGAGCTTATTTTTGAAGGCTCCCCGAGAATTTCAAGTAGGAGGATTTGAAGTATGACTTTGATTACGCGTTGGGATCCATTTCGTGAGTTTGTAACCCTGCAGGACCGCATGAACCGCCTGCTGCGCGATACGCGTGGCGATGGCCAGGAAGAGGCGCTGACCTCGACGGCATTCGCTCCGCCAGTGGACGTCTATGAAGACGAACACAATGTCACGTTGAAGATCGAGGTGCCGGGGATCGATGAGAAGGATATCGATGTCCGGATCGAGAACAATACCTTGACGGTGCTCGGCGAGCGGAAGTTCGAGAAGGAAGAGAAAGAGGAGAATTACCGTCGTGTCGAACGTCAGTATGGCAGCTTCACGCGGACCTTCACTCTGCCCAACACGGTCGACCAGGAAAGCGTGCGGGCCGACTATGATAAAGGCGTGTTGAAGATCACGCTGAACAAGAAGGAAGAAGCCAAGCCGAAGCAGATCAAGGTAAACGTCGGCAGTCAGAAGACGCTGGAAGGCAAAGAGCCGAAGGGCGTCAAAGCGGCATAAGCGACGACCCGGCGGGCGGACGAATGCGTCCGCTTTTACATAGATTGGGCGGGAGGCGAGAAAATCGCGCCTCCCGTGTTTTGTTTAGAATGAAGGTGAATTTGCTGAGCGTCAAGAGGGGTGAGAGATGGCAATTCGTTGGGACAAATTTACGGTGAAGGCGCAGGAGGCGATACAGCGCGCGAACGAGCTCGCCTCCGAACATGGGAATCCTGAGCTGGCGCCGATTCATCTGCTGGCGGCGCTCGTCGAAGACAAGGAAGGCATTGTTGCGCCCGTGCTCGAGAAGATCGGCATCGGTTCGCAAGGGGTGCTGAGCGACGTCTACAAAGAAATTGAAAAGCTGCCGAAGGTTTCGGGCAGTGGCGGCGCGCAACAGCCGGGGATGTCGTCGCAGGTCAATCAGCTTCTGGAAAAGGCCTTCAAAGAGGCCGACGCCTTCAAGGACGAATACGTATCGACCGAGCACATCCTGCTGGCGTTGACGGAGTTGAAGCGCGATCGAAATCACGGAGACCCGGCGCAGGAGTTGCTGGCGCGTCATGGCGCCACGCATGATGCCATCCTGAAGGCGCTGACCGCGGTTAGGGGATCGCAGCGCATTACCGATCAGAATCCGGAGGCGAAGTATCAGGCGCTGGAGCGGTACGCTCGCGACCTGACAGAGCAGGCGCGGCGCGGGAAGCTTGATCCGGTGATTGGGCGTGATGAAGAAATCCGGCGGGTGGTGCAGGTGCTCTCGCGGCGCACTAAGAATAACCCGGTGCTGATTGGCGAGCCGGGCGTCGGCAAGACGGCCATCGTCGAGGGGCTGGCGCAGCGGATTATTTCGGGCGACGTGCCGGAGGTTCTGAAGAACAAGCGCGTCGTGGCTCTTGATTTGGGGGCGATGCTGGCGGGCGCGAAATATCGCGGCGAGTTTGAAGACCGTTTGAAGGCAGTGCTGAAAGAGATCGAAGATTCGCAGGGAAAGATCATCCTTTTCATTGACGAGTTGCACACGCTCATCGGCGCGGGTGCGAGCGAGGGGTCAATCGATGCTTCGAACATGCTCAAACCGGCGCTAGCTCGCGGTGAATTACGCGCGATCGGTGCGACCACGCTGAACGAATATCGCAAGTACATCGAGAAAGATGCGGCGTTGGAACGGCGCTTCCAGATTGTGTTTGTGGGTGAGCCGAACGTCGAGGATACGATTGCGATTCTTCGTGGATTGAAAGAAAAGTATGAAGTGCATCATGGGGTACGGATCAAGGATTCGGCAATTGTCGCGGCGGCAACTTTGTCGCATCGGTATATCTCTGATCGGTTTTTGCCGGATAAAGCGATTGACCTGATTGACGAGGCGGCGTCTTCATTGCGAATTCAGATTGATTCGATGCCCACGGAAATCGATCAGCTTGAACGTCGGGCGACACAGCTGGAAATCGAGAAGCAGGCGTTGAAGAAAGAGGATGACGCCAACTCGAAAGAGCGGCTGGCCCACGTAGAGAAAGAACTGGCCGGCATTCGCGAGCAGTCGAACGCGCTGAAGGCGAAGTGGAAGCAGGAGAAGGACGTCATTGCGAAGGCTCGCGCTTTGAAGGAAAAACTGGAGCAGTTGAAGGTTGAAGAAGCGGCCGAGGAGCGCAGGGGAAATCTGGAGCGCGTAGCGCAGATACGGTATGGGCTGATCCGGCAGACGGAAGACGATCTCAACAAGATCACGGCACAAATTGACAGCAAGGCCGGACATCGCATGTTGAAAGAAGAGGTCGACGAGGAAGATGTAGCGCGCATCGTCTCGAAGTGGACCGGCATTCCGGTCTCGAAAATGCTTGAGGGCGAAGTCAAAAAACTCATCAACATGGAAGAGCGGCTGCGGCTGCGAGTGATTGGCCAAGATGACGCATTGGAGCGCGTGGCGAACGCGATTCGACGATCGCGGGCCGGGCTGAGCGATCCGAAGCGGCCGATTGGGTCGTTTATCTTTCTGGGACCGACCGGAGTCGGGAAGACTGAACTGGCGAGGGCACTGGCGGAATTCCTGTTCGACGATGAACGGGCGATGATTCGCATCGACATGTCCGAATACATGGAGAAGCACGCAGTGTCGCGACTGATTGGCGCGCCTCCGGGATATGTCGGGTACGAGGAGGGCGGACAGCTCACGGAACAGGTGCGGCGGCATCCTTATGCGGTGGTGCTGTTTGATGAAATCGAAAAAGCACACCCCGATGTGTTTAACATCCTGCTTCAGATCATGGACGACGGGCGGCTGACGGACGGCAAGGGGCGCAAGGTCGATTTCAAGAACACGGTCATCATCATGACGTCGAATCTCGGTTCGGCATACTTGCAATCGGAAAATATTCGTTCGGAGGCTGCGTTCGAAGAGGCTTCGAAACACGTACTGGACGCGCTGCACGGGCATTTCAAACCGGAGTTCCTGAATCGCGTGGACGACATTATTATCTTCCGTCCGCTGGGCAAGGAACAGCTGGTGAAGATTGTCGACCTGCGGCTGGAAGATTTGCGGCGGCTGCTGGCCGATCGGAAGATTTCGCTGGAACTGACGGATGCGGCCAAGGAACTTCTGTTTACCGAAGGATACGATCCGAATTTTGGAGCGCGTCCGCTGAAGCGGGCGATTCAGAAACTGGTGCAGGATCCTTTGGCGATGAAGATTCTGGATGGCGAAGTGCTGCACGGGGATCATGTCGTCGTCGATGCCGATAAGAAGGCGGGAAGGATGACGTTCAAGGTCAGCGAACGCGTTGGTGAGAAGACGCCGGCGCGTGCCAGGAAATAACGCTTCGCGGGCGTTGCTTCCACCACGTCTGCTCGATAACTCCCTAGCCTTGGCTCAAGGTGCGGGTGCTGCGCAACGGAAGTTTCACGGCATTATGCGCGAGCCTTCCGGGAGTTGCGGTGCATCTAAAGCAGTGAGTTCTTGACGGAGCCTTCAAATTCTCACTCGAGTATTTTTCTTTGCGCTTTTTCTCCTGGCTGTCTATGCCGTGCAGCGGTTCTGGTTTCTGCGGGCGTGGACGTGGATTGGTTCGTTCTCAAACGGAAACTGGCGCTTCGGTCTACATGCGGCATTGATCGCTCTGGCCGTCGCGCTTGTGGCTACGCTGCTTGATCCGCTGCTTGGCCACGGGATCTCGCGGATTAGCTTTGCCGGTTTTCACATAGGCAGATCGCTCTCTACGTTTGTGCGCCTCTGGCTAGTCGCCTCATTCTTTGGGTTCCTGGCGGTTGAATCGGTGGTAGCAATCGAGTGGGTGACGAACGCGGCGGCCCGGCTTGGGCCCGGAATGACAGCGAGCAGGTTCAGTCCGGCGCGGCGAACATTTTTTCAGTACGCCACCGTTCTCGCCGGAGGCTTTCCGTTTCTGGCCGCGACTTATGGATTTGCCGCAGGGCGTTTGCGCTACACGATTGAGCGGGTCGACGTGCCAGTGGCGAATCTTCCCCCTGAGTTGGAAGGGTTGCGCATCGCTCAGCTCAGCGACATTCACATTGGCGACTATATGCCGCCGCGCGAAATCGCCCGCGCAGTTGACATGGCTAACGCTTTGCAGCCCGATATTTCTTTTATAACGGGAGACTTCGTTTCGAGCGAGGGCGATCCGCTCGATGCCTGTATTGCGGAGTTGAGCAGGCTGCGCGCTCCTCTGGGAGTGTGGGGATGCAATGGCAACCACGAGATTTACGCGGGCGTGGAAGACGACGCAGAGAGGCTCTTCAGCGAAAAGGGTATGCGTCTGCTGCGCGCTCGCAACCAGTTGATCGAGCACAATGGAGGACGCTTTAATCTGATTGGCGTTGACTACCAGCGCGACCACATGACAAGCGGCGAACGAACGGGACCGATGCTGCAAGAAATTGAAGGCTTGATTCGACGCGACATGCCGAATGTGCTGCTATCGCATAATCCGAATTCGTTTCATCGCGCGGCGGAGTTAGGCATCGAACTTAGTCTGGCTGGGCACACGCATGGCGGTCAGGTCAAAGTGGAGATCGTAGATCACAGCGTGAGTCCGGCGCGGCTGATTTCGCCGTTTGTGGCGGGACTTTATCGGTTACCGATGAACGGACATGGGGGCGCGGCGCCCAACAGGGAAGGCTCACAGAAAGCGGCGCTGTACGTAAATCGAGGACTGGGAACGTTTGGATTTCCGGTGCGGATTGGCGTGCCGCCGGAGATCACGCTTATGACACTACACGGGGCTTAAGGGCCGGATCGGCGCGGAAAATCGTCGATTCGTCGATCGAGCTTTGGCGCGAGCTGCGATCCCTAGTGGACGATGATCTTCCACAGAACGGCGACAGCAAAGACCACCAACCCAGCCGCATAGGCCCACATTCGGGCTTTTTGAAATTTCTCCTGCGTGATCATAAGAATGCCTCGCCAGAATCGATTATATTCTCCTCTCTTCGATCCCTTGCGGAGGCGGGGTTCCCGACGCAAGTCATACACCCGAAACGCGGCGAATGGCGGCATTCACGCGATGAACGTGGTATAATTCGCAAGTAAGTTCATCCAGGTAAACGCCTGTAAATGCAAGAACTTAGCGAGAATTTTGATGCGACAAATGGTAGCTCTTTGCTTCGTTTGGCGAGCGGGGCAAGGTGCACTACTGGGCGCTTCTAACTTAGAACCGAGAACTGACTTTCATGGCTGACGATCAGAATCCTGAACTTCCTCTAACACCTCCTCCTGGCGGCGACGGTCCTACGGGACCGGGCGCGCTCAACATGCAGCCGGTCAACATTGAAGAGGAGATGAAGCGGTCGTACCTCGACTATTCACTGTCGGTGATCATCGGCCGTGCTCTGCCGGACGTTCGCGACGGGCTGAAGCCGGTGCACCGGCGAATCCTTTACACCATGCAGCAGATGGGGCTGGCGCCGGGCCGCGCGACCCGTAAGTGCGCTCGCATAGTCGGCGAAGTGATGGGAAAGTACCATCCGCATGGAAATCTAGCCGTGTATGACGCGTTGGTAAGGCTGGCACAGCCGTTCGCGATGCGCGCTCCGCTGGTGGATGGGCAAGGGAACTTTGGGTCGGTCGACGGCGATCCTCCTGCGGCGGATCGTTATACCGAAGCGCGGTTAACACGTGTTTCCACGGCATTGCTCGAAGATCTCGACAAAGAGGCGGTGGATTTTTATCCGAACTATGATGGTACGGAAACGCAGCCTGCGGTGCTGCCGGCTCGATATCCGAACTTGCTTGTGAACGGGTCTGACGGAATTGCTGTCGGCATGGCTACCAAGATTCCGCCACACAACCTGACCGAGATCGTCGATGCGACCATCACGCTGGTGAATAATCCGAATGCGCAATTGCCGGAAATTTTGAAATTTGTGCAAGGACCAGACTTTCCGACGGCGGCCATCATTCACGGTCGCGCCGGGATTTTTGAGGCTTACCGGACTGGCCGCGGACGCTTCATGATGCGCGCGCGCGCCGCCATCGAGAACATCAATAAGGACCGGCAAGCGATCATCGTCACTGAAATTCCGTATCAGGTGAATAAGAGATATCTGATCGAGCGGATGGCCGACCTGGTCAACAACAAGACGATCGACGACATTTCGGACCTCCGCGACGAGAGCGATCGCGATGGCATGCGCATCGTGATCGAACTTAAGCGCGGAGCCGAGCCGCAGATCGTGCTCAATCAGCTTTTCAAGCACACCTCGATGCAAGAAGGCTTCAGCATGATTCTGCTGGCAGTGGTCAATGGCCAGCCGAAGGAAATGGGGCTGATCCAGGCGATCAAGCACTTCATCGACCATCGCGTCGATGTGGTGCGGCGGCGCACGGCGTATTTGCTGGCCAAGGCGCGCGATCGCGAACACATTTTAGAAGGTTACCTGACCGCGCTCGATCACCTGGATAACGTGATCGCGATTATTCGCGGCAGTGCGAATCGCGCCGATGCCCGGGAAAATTTGGTTGCCTATTTCGGCGGGAAGAAGATTGATATCAATACCACGGGACGCGCTCCGAAGCTTGACCCGGAGAAACCGTTTACTGCAAAGCAGGCTGACGCGATTCTTGAACTGCAATTGCACCGCTTGACCAAGCTGTCGATCGACGAAATTTCAAACGAGTTGAAGTCGGTGCGCGAGGCCATTGCCGAGTACGAATCGATTCTCGCCTCTGAAGCAAAGTTGCGTAAAGTCATCATCAAGGAGCTGGAAGAAGTTAAGAAGCTGTACGGCGATGCGCGGCGCACCGTTATCGAAGATGAAGCCGCCGAGATCATGCTGGAAGACTTGATCGCCGACGAGCAGGTTGCGGTCACGGTCAGCCACTCCGGCTACATGAAACGCACGCCGATTTCAACCTACCGCATGCAACGGCGCGGCGGAACCGGGCGTACGGGGATGAAGACGCGCGACGAGGATTTTGTCGAACATCTATTCATTGCTTCGACGCACGCCTACATTCTGATCTTCACCAACACGGGACGCGTCTACTGGCTAAAGGTCTACGAGATTCCCGATGTGAGTGCGGCCGGCAAGGGCAAGCACGTTGGAAACCTGGTAGCTTTGCAACCGGGTGAGACGGTGCGCACCATGCTCGCTGTGCGCGATCTGGAAGAAGAAAACCGCTATGTCTTTTTTGCCACACACAACGGCACGGTGAAGAAGACCGAGGTAAAAGACTTCTCGCATGTAATGTCGCGCGGCATTATCGCCATCAACATTGAGACAGGAGACGAACTGGTGGCGGCATCACTGACCGATGGCAACCAGATCGTGTTTCTCGCCTCGCATGACGGACAGGCGATTCGATTTGATGAGAATGATGTGCGTCCGATGGGACGCAATGCCACGGGCGTCCGGGGCATGAACCTGGCCGAGAAAGACTACATCGTTGGCATGGCGACCACCATCAAACCGGAGGCGAAGGCGGCGGAGAAAGAAGGCGAGGTCGCTCCCGAGGTTGCCGACCTGGTTCCGGAGAAAGGTTCGCTGATTCTATCCGTGACCGAAAACGGGTATGGCAAGCGCACGCCGGCGGACGAGTACCGGCTTACGAATCGCGGCGGAAAGGGTGTGATTAACGTCAAGACCACCGAGCGCAACGGCAAAGTGGTTGGTATCTCGCAGGTGACCGAAAAATCAGAGGTGATGCTGATCAGCCAATACGGCAAGATCATCCGCATCGATTCGAAGTTCATTCGCGAGTCAGGACGTTCAGCGCAGGGCGTGCGGCTGTTGAATATCGAGCCGGGAGACCGGGTCGCGGCGGCAGTGGTGATTCCGCCAGACGAGCCGAACGGGAATGGGACGCTGATTCAGTAAATGAACAAGGGAGCTCCGACTGCGCAGTACCCAACATTCTATGTCGATGACTCCGCCTGCGAAATCGCCGGCAGGAAACACGTCGTGCTAGGTGCGTTGACTTTTCCTGACGAGCACAAAGCGATTGCCGACTGGCTTCTCAAGAAACAAGAATTCGGGCTGCACGCCTACGGTGAAGTTAAATGGAACGACAGAGTAGTTCCCCTGGAACAGCGCCGGGCCTTCGTCCCCCTCCTTAACAATGCCATCGGAATCGTAATAATCGACGACTCCACAAAGCAGGCCGCCGCTGAACCGCTTTGTACTCAGGTCTGGCAGTACTGCCACGACGAGAAGAAGGATGGATTTCGGCTCCGATTCGACGAGAACATAATCGAGGATGGCCAACGGCTAAAGAGTCATTTGCGCAGCTATTACCCTCCCTGTGTCGGGCTGAGCGAGCACGATTCTGATTACGAGGCGCTCCTTCAGTATGCTGACTTCCTCGCCGGCGCAATCAAGCTGAAAATTGACTTTGGCCTCGGCACCCGGAACCCGAACATCAAAGTCACGGTCCGCGGTGAGGATCCTGGATCAACAACGGAAATGGAGCAGAGTTTCTATTTCTTCGCCGCGCTGCGGTACTGCCTGTGGGGACACGTTCAAGACTTTGGCGACGGCGTAAACAACTTCCACCCAAGAAAAATGGTGATGGGGCGAGGCCTTGTAGTGAGCTCCTCTGCTGGACAAGAGGCCATCGACAGAGCTGTCAGCTTCGTCGATGGGGATTACATGGGCTGCATACACTAAGCGGCGCCGTTGTGTTTGGAGAATGTCACCTATTTGTCACCCGCATTACCGCAGTCACTTCTAAATAGACCAGCATTCCGTTACTGTTAACGGTAGTGATAATGTCCCTCCCCATGTGTGCCCGCGTGGTTCGAGACTCTTTGTGAGCGAGCAGTTGTGCATAACATCGACATCGCAAAACCTGAGCCCGCCGCGTATCAGGAACTTCTGAGTCGGCCGATCCGCGAGTTGGGACTTAAGCTCGACGGATCGCCGGTGGTGCGGTTCGTCGAGCAGCTCTATCGCGAGCTCGATGCCAAAGGGCTAAACAAATTTCGTCCGGCTTGTTATTTGACCGACGAATGGGGGTGCCCGTCAGGCGAGCCGATTATTGGCATTCCTTTTTATCTCGCGGACGCGGCGCTGGCGCAGCTGGAGAAAGAGACGCATGACCTCGAAGACGCGCGAGAGATCATGATGTATCTGCGGCACGAAGCGGGGCACGCGTTCACTTACGCGTACAGGCTTCATGCCAGGCCGGAGTGGAGGAAGATTTTTGGGCCGTTCCGGCGGCCCTATCGCGACAATTACCGTCCGGCACCGTTTTCGCGCGATTATGTGCGGCATTTGCCGGGGTGGTATGCGCAGAAGCATCCGGATGAAGACTTTGCCGAGACGTTTGCGGTGTGGCTGACGCCGCGTTCGAACTGGCGCAAGCGCTATCGCGGCTGGCCGGCGATGGAGAAATTGCGCTATCTGAACCGGCTGGCGCGCAAGTTGGGGAAGAGCGATCCTGCGCGGCGGCGCGGGCTGACAGATATTACGGTTGATGACATGGAAATCACAGTGGCCGAGTTCTATCACGTCCAGCAGTCTGCGCGCGAAGAGCTAGCGGTTACAGAACTGGCGCCGGACACAGACTTGCGCGACATCTTTCCGATATCAAAGCGGCGGAAGACGGCGCTGCCGGCACAGGAATTTCTCCGCCAGAACCGTAAGGCGGTGATCGACAAAGTTGCGCAGTGGACGGGGGCGCAGCGACCGCTCATCAAGAGCCTGATTGACTCGATTGAGAAACGCGCGGGGGAGTTGGAATTGCGCGCCGACAAGACACGTGCGGCAGAACATCTGGCGGAGGTCACAGCATACACAACCGCGCTGGTGATGACATATGTGACGAAAGGAAAATTCATACAGCCGTAAAGAAGTTGCTTTCCGAGGAGACATGATGATCGGAGCAAAACTCAAAATCGCGTTGCTGTACGACCTGTGGAATGAAGACCCGGTCGCGGCGGCGGCGAAAGAAGAGGCGGAAGCCGGACGCAAGCCGCACAAGAAGATGAAAAAAGTTAAGAAAGAAAAGACCGATCGCGAAGAAATTTTTGAAGCGCTCGAAAAGCTGGGGCATGAGCCGTCAAATTTCGAGTTGGATGGGCGTCCGCAGTCGCTGCATTCCTTATCGCGCTGCGATGCCGACCTAATCTTCAACCTGACGGAATCGTTTGACGGCGACGACACCAAAGAAATGAACGTGGTGGCATATGTCGACCTGCTGGGGCTGCGTTACACGGGAGCGGGTCCGCATGCTATTTTCATGTCACAAGACAAGGCCATTGCCAAGAAAATCTTTGCGTTCCACGGCATCAAGACTCCGTTTTTTGCGACTTCCTATCGTGGACGCATCGAACACGCGCACGACATCTCGTTTCCACTCATTGTAAAGCCATCTTTGGAAGATGGATCGATCGGCATCGATGCTGGCGCGGTCGTGAAGAATGTGAAAGAGATGATGGAGCGTGTCGAATATATCCAGGATGAATTCGATTCGCCGGCGCTCATTGAGGAATACATTGAAGGGCGAGAAATTTACGCGGGAATTCTGGGCAGCTACGAAAGAGCGCAGGTTCTGCCTCTGGTTGAGCTTGACCTGTCGCGTTTACCCGAGGGCACACCCAGAATCGCCAGCTATGACGTGAAGTTTGAGAAAAATACGGAAGCTTACAAGCTCACGAAGTCAGCGATTGCCGAAGATTTGGACGAGGAGACGCGGAAGCGGCTGGAGGACACGGCCCTCGCGGCGTATCGAGCGCTGAAGTTGCGCGATTACGGACGCATTGATATGCGTCTTGCACCGAACGGGGACGTTTACGTGATCGAGGCAAATCCAAATCCCTGGCTGGCCAGCCGGCAGGAATTTGCGATGGCGGCGAAGGCGTCAGGGCTTTCATATACAGAAACAATTGGCTCTATTGTTGACCTTGCCATGAGCCGCTATCTCAATAGCGATATGGTGAATGCCGCGGCGACGCACTGACGTCGGTCTAGCCTGATCCGCGTAATTCTTAACCACAGAAGGGGACACGGAGGCGCATAGGTGACGGCGCGCGCCTCACGCCTAGTTCGCGGCGGCCCTCACAGCAGGCTCCAGTCTCTCGAAGGCCTCCTGGGCGCGGCGGAGGGCGTGCTGCACATTGTCGCAAATATTTTCCGGACCGACCAACTCTTCGAACTCTGTCTGATTGATGAGTTTTAGTGGCTGCTCCCTCGCGCCACAGAGAATCAACTGTCGTCCGCTTCCCTTCAGAGTGCGGGCTACCTCTTCGAGAGCGAAGAGTCCAGTGGCATCGAGGGCCGTCATGTTTCGTAAACGCAAAATTACGACGGGCGGCAAACTGTGCAGATGCTCGGTGACGATGTCAATTTTGTCAGTCGCGCCGAACAAGAATGGTCCGTGGATGCGAAAGATGGTGGCGTAGTAGGGGATATCTTTGTCTTGCAGAATGTGGACTCGTCCGTCTTCGACGTAATCGTCTGTGACCTGCGAAACCGTAGTGGTGGCGGCTACCCGGCTGATGAATAGGAGTGCCGCCAGGATCATGCCTGCTTCCACTGCAACGGTCAGATCGGCAAAGACGGTAAGGGCAAAGGTGACCAGCCACACACAAAGGTCGGTTTTCGTGAGTTTGAGGAGCAAGGGAATCTCACGCCATTCCCCCATGTTGTAGCTCACCACCATCAGAATTCCCGCCAGCACCGCCATCGGAACGAAGCTGACCAGCTTCGAGGCAAATAGCAAAATGGCGAGCAAGGTAAGGGAGTGAATCATTCCGGCTACCGGTGTTCTTGCGCCCGAGCGAATGTTGGTCGCGGTGCGGGCGATGGCGCCGGTGGCGGGCAGTCCGCCGAACATGGGCGAGATGACGTTGGCAACTCCCTGCGCTACCAGTTCGACGTTGGGATTATGGCGGTCGTTCACATTCGTGCTATTGCTCATGCGATCGGACACGACCGCCGACATGAGCGACTCAATGGCACCGAGCATGGCAACGGTCAAAGCCGGGCCGAGCAATCCGTGAATCAGATCGGTGCGAAACACGGGAATATGAAGGTGCGGCAGGCCGCTCGGAATTCCGTTGAAACGCGAGCCGATGGTTTCGACCGGCAGTTTGAAAATCCACACCACCAGCGTCCCCAGAATCAGAGCCACAATCGCTCCGGGGATTCGATTAGAAACCACGCGGCAGACGAGGATGATGACGACAGTCCCCGCGGCCAGCGCAGTGGCGGCGACCGAAAGGGTACGAAAATTCTGGGCCAGAGCCTCCATGCGGAGCCAGAACACGCCGGGAACTTTCTCCAGCTTGAGCCCGAAGAAATCTTTGACCTGCGTGCTGGCGATCAGGATGGCGATACCGTTCGTGAAACCAATCACGATGGGACGCGGGATATATTTCACAGCCGTGCCCATGCCGGTGAGGCCCATGATCACGAGAATGACTCCAGCCATCACCGTGCACATAAACAGACCGTCGACGCCGCGAGCGGCCACGATGCCGGCGACTACGACGACGAAAGCGCCAGTCGGGCCACCGATTTGAGTGATCGAGCCCCCCAGCGCAGAGATGATGAAACCCGTCACCAGGGCGCAATAGATACCGGCTTGAGGCGTAAGTCCGGAGGCGATGGAAAACGCCATCGCCAGAGGCAGGGCTACCAAGCCAACTGTGATGCCCGCCAGAACATCATGCAGAAACATGCTAAAACTGTAGCTACGGAGGCAGAGAACGGATTTCGGCAGCCATTCGTCGCGTACAGTGGCGTGAAAAGGGAAAGCACGATCCATCATAGTAACAATTATCGCAGTTGTTGCCCGAAGACACGGAAGATACCAGACACCAAGGTCATCCGCTCAGATGCGGTGGAACCGCAGGTACGGTAATGCCATTGGCCATTCGCCGGAGCGATCGGCGGGAGAAAGGGCAATGAAGAAAAATGGCGGCCAGCTTTGACACTGGCCGCCGAGCTTCCTTTGCTTTTGCCTATATGCGGCGGGCATTTCGGCGCGACTCTTGCTAGAACTTATTCCACAGGTATTGGTTGTAGACGTCGTGGTGGTACTGCACTTCTGGAGCTTTCACAAACGTACCCAACAGGCGCGGACAGCGATCAGCCGACGCCTCCTTCAGGTCGGCATAGCGGCCCTTCACGTCTTCGCCCATCAACTTTGACGTCCACTCGGCATTTTTGAAGTCGGCGAGCGCTTTGTAGATGTTGTCGGGCAGGTAACGCTCGGCCTGGCGCAAGTTCTTGATCTTCGCCGTTTGGCCTTCGAGTCCGGTCTTGAAGATAGAAAGCATCACAAGGTATGGATTCGCGTCAGGAGCGACCGAACGCACTTCGACGCGCATGCTCCGCTCATTGCCGATGGGAATACGGATCATCGAACCGCGATCGACGGCCGATGCCTTGATCTGATTCGGCGCCTCGAAGTGCGGATCGAGGCGGCGATAGGCGTTGACGCTCGGATTCAGCAGCAGGCAGATGTCGTTGCCATGCGTGAGAATGCGATCGATGAACTCCCATCCCATCTTGCTGAGCATCTCTTCGCCCTTGGGATCCCAGAACAGGTTCTTGCCTCCCTTGCTCACCGAAACATTGGTGTGCATGCCGCTGCCGTTGACGCCAACGACCGGCTTTGGCAGGAACGAGGCCGTGAGTCCCATGTTGCGGGCGACCTGGCGGCAGATCAGCTTATAGAGCTGGATGTGGTCGGCGGCGGCAACGACTTCAGCATAGTTGTAGTTGATTTCGAACTGCGAGGGCGCGACCTCGGGATGATCCTTTTCGTTCTGGAAGCCCATGGCGCGCTGTACTTCAGCAGTGGTATCGATGAAAGTGCGCAACGGGTCGCCGGGCAGCGAATGATAATAGCCGCCGGTGTTAACGTATTCGAACTTGCCGGTTTCATGGTAGGTACGCTCGGCGTCGGGTCCGTTGAAGAGGAAGCCTTCGATTTCGTTGGCGGCGTTGAGAGTGTAGCCATTCTTCTTGAACTGGGTTTCGGCGAAACTTTTGAGGACTCCGCGCATATCGGCCGAGTAAGGTTCCCCGCCCTTGTCGATGACCTCGCCGAAGACCATTACCTTGCCCGGTCCGAAGACGTCCGCCGGACCCCAATAGAAGGCCGCCCAATCGATGCCGAGACGCAGATCGCTTTCGCGCTGTGCGGTGAAGCCGCGAATGGACGAGCCATCAAAGGTCAGGTTGTCATAGCTTTTAACCAGGAATTTCTTGTCGTAATCAAGCATGTGAAGGCGGCCTTCAAGGTCGCTGAACATCACGGTCACGGCTTTGATGCGAGACTCGTCGGCGAGATACCTCAGGCGCTCTTCCTGAATCTTCTGAGGTGAGACGCGGTCAAGGCGCTGCTTCTTCGCCTTGAGATTCATTTCTTCCAGTTCGTCGTAGGGGATCGCCAGAAAATTCCGAAGTTCGGTTGACATGCATCTCCTTAAAGTTTTGTGTGCTGCCCGGGAATGAAAGTGACTTGGAAAACAACATGACAGGCTATCGCGTCACCCCCGAGCAAACCAATAGAAATCGGTTATAGCATCGATTAGCGGAGGTTTATCTTGTGCACGTTAGCAATTTGCATTGAAAACGGTGCAAAAGCGGCGGCAAATCTCGCAGCTAATGCGGTCGGCAGCCCGAATCGGCGATTTGACTTATATTGAGGCTTCGCGTGACCTGAGTGAACCATGAAATAATCGAAGTCGAGGAACTGCACTTGAACTGCTCAATCTGTGAGGAACGAAAAGAAAAGCGATTTTGCCCGGCCTTGCACGGGAAAATCTGTTCACAGTGTTGTGGCGAGCAGCGTGAAGTGACTCTCGATTGTCCCAGCGACTGTCCTTATCTTTTGCAGGCGCGTGAGCACGAGAACGTGCATTCTCAAAATCGGCCGGGTTCCCGAGATCTGGAGGCTTTGGTTCGCGAGTTTGAAATCCCCGAGGTTCCGATCAACGAGCAGTTTCTTTACGAACGTGAGGAACTGATTCTCGGATTGAGCTTCGCGCTGGCGAAGAGCGCCCGTGCCAATCGCTCGGTCGTAGACCGCGATCTGATTGCGGCTTTGAGTGCACTGTCAAAAAGCTATGAAACTTTGGTAAAGTCCAGCCTTATCTATGAGCAGCCGACCGCGAACTTGGGGCAACAAGCTATCGCTCGTGAAATCGAGACGATGGTCCGAGAGTTTCGCGATGCCGAGCAACAACACCTCGGTCACACGCGATTGCTCGATTCAGAGGTACTGAAGGCGCTGGTATTCCTTTTGCGAATGGGCCTGGCACGTACTTCCGGCCGGCCAAAGTCGCGCGCTTTTGTCGACTTCCTGTTTGCGCAGTTTCCCGAAAAACATTCGGCCATTGCGGGCCCGGAGGAGGCGGGAAGTCGGATTCTAATTCCGTAAAATCCGATTTCGTCGCGAAAGGCGCAAGAGGGACAGACGAACGCGTCCGCTTCACCCGATCGGTATACATTTCAGAGACGGCGAACGGTCTGCCCCGCGGGCAAGGCCGCCAGCAGTTCGCGCGCAGTCTTCCCCAGTTCGGGATGGCGCGCATTAGGGGCGATTTCGGCCAGCGGCTCGAGAACAAACCTGCGCTGATGCATCGCCGGATGTGGAATTTTCAGGCCGGGCTCATCCACGATCCGATCCCCGAACAACACCAGATCGATATCAATATTGCGCGGACCTTTCTTGCGCATGCGAAGGCGTCCCATTTTCGATTCGACCTGAAGCGCTATCTGAAGCAGCTGTTTTGGCATCTTCGCCGTTTCAATGGCCACCAGGCAGTTGAGGAACCACGGCTGGTCGGGGACGTCGACGGGTTGGGTCTCGTATATGCTGGAGACGGCCCGGAGAGTTCCGGCTCCGTCCAACTGAGCGACCGCAGCATGCAGGTTGGCGGCGCGATCGCCCAGGTTCGAACCCAACGACAGATAAGCAATTTCTGGCACCGAAATAGTTTCATGGCGAATGTCGGCAGAATCCAGCAAAAAGCGGCCGTACAATAAAATTAGGTAAAGAGGCTTGGACGAACCTCAGAGGTCGGCTGCAATGAGATCATCATGGCAAACCAAGACGGGACATCTCGCCTGTCGCTGGAGTGAGGTGGAGCGGGGCGTCCCATATAACCTACATTGGATGCAAGAGGCGTCGAACGTTCAGAGTGGTTATCTGCCGCCGATTCCGGATTTTGCCAGCCATAGTCCATTTGGGGGCGCCCATTGGTTCGAACTCCATGCCACTGACTGAATTCCAAGATCTGCGGTTCCAATTGACCGACTACCCGGTACCAAGGTCACTTTCTCAACTTCTCTGCTGCCGCTAGTATCAAAAATACCATGAACCTGGAATCTCTCCTTATTAGCCGGGATGCTTCTTTGCTCGGCGTGCTGCGGCCCGCGCTGGAGAAGATCTCGGTCGACGTAGAGGTTTGCGCCGAATTTCGATCAGGCAACGATCTCATGGCGAAGCGCAAGTTCGATGCGGTGATCATCGACTGCGACGACCTGCAGAATGGCTTTAGTCTATTGAAAAATCTCCGCCAAACCCAAAGCAATCCGAAAGCCGTCGCTTTTGCCGTGGTGAATGGGAAGACAACCACGCAGGAGGCGTTCCAGTCGGGCGCCAACTTCGTGCTGCAGAAGCCTCTGACGCCGCTTCACGCTGCGCGCTGTCTAAATGCAGCGCTCAATTTCATGGTGCGGGAACGGCGCCGATATTTCCGCCATCCAGTGGATATGCCATTGCGAATCCGCCTTGCGCCCAACGAGGAAATGAGTGGTGCGGCTACGAACCTGAGCGAGGGAGGCATTGCGATTCGCGTTCAGAATCAGCTACCGAAAGACGCCCCGGCGGAGCTTTGCTTTACGCTTCCCATGACAAACATCTCGCTCGAATTGAAAGGTCAGGTCGCATGGACCGACGACGCGGGGCGAGCCGGGATTCGCTTCGAGGAAGTTCCGCAAAGCGCCCAGTATCAGCTTGAAAAATGGCTGACAGACCGATTACAGGAAGAGATCCCGGCATCGCTGAAAGGCTACGCGACGTTATCATAAGCAAGAAGCTTTTCTGAGCCCCTTCGTTCTGAATATCCCTTTTTTCGCTGACCTCGCCGGGAATCCAGCTTATAACTTGCGTCCGGCCGCGGCTGTGGCACTGTAGAGCGGGGGCGCGCAGGCTCGTCCGCGCGCCAAATCGTGTCACTATGATCACGTTGGAAGAAAAGATCGCCAGGACCGAGAGGTTGCTTCGCCGTCTGGAAGAGGATCAGCCATATCTGCATGTGCGCCTATCGGCTCTCGGAGACGACCACCGGCGAAGCGCGAATGCCTTCGCTGACCGCGTTCGTGCCGAAGCAGAAGCTGAGCTGCAGCGCTTGCTTGCCGAACGTGCATTGCCTGGCGAGTGGAACGTACCCCAACCAGCCGACTAAATCCGCCCTCATTTCCTGTTTTTCATATGGCTGGCGAGACGTAGCACAAAATTAGCAGAAATTCAGGTTGCACCGCTGCGTCCCTGAAGGTAGCTTGCCTAATTCACTTCAGTCCGGTTACCTTCGGTCCTGATAATGAGGAGCGCGCATGCGGCGTCGTAGTGGGTGGAGTCCGTTTTCTTGCCTCTTTCTTCTGATACTCGTGATCCCGCTGTTGATGAGCCTCGTCTCGAGCGACAAGGCGACTGCCCAGGTCAAGCCCGAGACGGCAGAGTTCAGCGTCAAGGAACACTACACGAAGTATGAATACCGAATCCCGATGCGCGACGGTGTGCACTTGTTTACTGCCGTATATGTACCCAAAGACAGCTCGCAAACGTACCCATTCCTGATCAACCGTACTCCGTATAGCGTTGCGCCTTATGGCGTCGATCAGTGTCGCAAGCAATTAGGGCCGGCGCCGGAGTTCGATAGGTCCGGCTACATTTTTGTTTTTCAGGATGTACGCGGCCGCTACATGTCAGAAGGCACGTTTGTCGAGATGCGTCCGCACATCGACAATAAGAAATCGAACCTGGACACCGACGACGCAAGCGACCTTTACGACACGATCGACTGGCTGCTCAAGAACGTGCCCAACAACAATGGGAAAGCCGGAATTTGGGGCATTTCGTATCCGGGATTTTATACCTCGGCCAGCATCATCGATTCGCATCCGGCACTCAAAGCCGCGTCGCCACAGGCTCCCATGACCGATCTCTTCATGGGCGACGACGCCTACCACGGTGGAGCGTTCATGCTGGCCGCAAATTTCGGGTTCTACAGCACGTTCAAGCCGCAGAAGAATCCGCAGCTTCCGCCAAAGACCTTCGTGCCCTTCGATTTCGGGACAAAGGATGGCTATGAGTTCTATTTGAACGTTGGACCGATTGCGAATCTGTCCAAGACTTTGAACGACAACAGCGCACTGTGGGATGACCAACTGGGGCATGACACATATGACGACTATTGGAAGGTGCGCAACTTGGCACCGCATTTGAGGAACATCCATTGTGCGGTGCTGACTGTGGGAGGATGGTTCGACGCCGAGGATCTCCAAGGTCCTTTTTCAACGTTCCATTCGATCGACAAAAATAATTCCGGGATTTTCAATGCACTGGTGGTCGGCCCCTGGGTTCACGGTGGATGGGCTCGCTTGAATGGCGATCATCTGGGGCGAGTGGAGTTTAATGCGAATACGGGCGAGTATTACCGCCGTAATATTCTCTTCCCGTTTTTCGAGCAGTATCTCAAAGACAGTGGCGATGCGAAATTGCCCAAGGCTTATGTCTTCGAGACGGGCACAAACGTGTGGAGAAAATATTCAACGTGGCCTCCGCAGAATGTACAGCCGAAAACTTTATATCTGCGGGCCCATGGTGGATTATCGTTCGATCCGCCGGCAGAGGGGGCATCCGCCGCCAGGTCTGCGGCATTTGATGAGTACATTAGCGATCCGGCTAAGCCGGTGCCTTTCGTGAACTACGTCGCTTTAAGCGTGCCACAGGAATATATGGTCTCGGATCAGCGCTTTGCTACTAGCCGGACCGATGTGCTGGTCTATCAAACGCCAGTTCTGCAAGAAGATGTGACGATCGCGGGACCAATCTCGCCGCGTCTTTTTGTGTCGACAAGCAGGACCGATTCTGACTTCGACGTGAAGTTGATCGACGTCTACCCTGCCGACTATCCGGACGGCAAACTGGACGCGGCACGGCTTGAAGAAAGCGGGAAGGCCCGGACGGATGTGGCCCCTCCGATATTTGTGATGGGTGGATACGAGCAACTCGTGCGTGGTGAGCCATTCCGGGGAAAATTTCGCTGCAGTTTTGAGAAACCGGAGGCCTTTACGCCTGGGAAAGTGGAAGAGATCGACGCAACGTTTCCGGACGTGAACCACACCTTCCGCCGGGGCCATCGCATCATGGTGCAGATTCAGAGTTCGTGGTTCCCGCTGACCGACCGGAATCCGCAAACCTTCGTCAATATTCCCGACGCTAAGCCATCCGATTTTGTGAAGGCAACCGAGCGCGTGTACCACACGCAACAGGAGCCATCGGGGATCGGGGTGGATGTGCTGCCCAGATAGAGTGTTCCCCAGACTGACCAAGATTGTCTTTGCGGTTGCTTCAGATCCGGACCGTTCAGAATCGATCCGGTTGGCGACCAGGAATTTGCAACCTTAGAAAATACAGAGAAAGAGCCGCTTACAGGCTCAAACTGGCCGCCGACGCTAACACCGGCTCTGCAGGTTCATCTTGCAGGGTGGTTTCTTCCCAATAAGATCGGTCTCGCAGGATGCGCGAAACCAGAGCCGTATGCATGGCGTGGCCTGCACGATCAGCAACAACCGAACCGAGGATCTGCTTCCCGATCAGGGCCAGGTCCCCGATGAGGTCGAGCACCTTGTGGCGTACGAACTCATCGGCAAACCGCAGTGGCGGGTTCAGTACCTGTTCGCGGTTCAGTACAATCGCATTCTCGGTCGATGCTCCGCGGATCAGGCCTTGCTGGCGCATGGCATCGGCTTCGTGTAGAAATCCGAAGGTGCGCGCGGGAGCAATCTGTTTCAGGTAGCTGCCATTGGTCAGCCGTACGCCGAAGCGCTGCTTTCCTATAAGAGGGTGAGGGAAGTTGATGGAATAAGAAACCGAATAGACGTCCGAAGGATAGACAGCGATGAATTTATCGCCTTCGCGTAACTCGATCTCACGCACGATCCGGAGATAGGTACGTGCTTTGCGCTGTTTGCGGATGCCTGCCTTCTGAATCATTTCGACAAATGGCCGGGCGCTGCCGTCGAGGATGGGCAACTCCAGATTATCGAGTTCGACGATGGCATTATCAATGCCGACGCCGACAAACGCCGAGAGCAGGTGCTCGGTGGTGGAGATGAGCACGCCCTTCTTCATGAGACTGGTGGCGTAGCTGACGCGCGCTACGTTGCGCCCGCTGGCTTCGATCGGGAAGCCGTCAAGGTCGGTGCGATGGAAGACGATTCCGGTTCCGGCAGGGGCGGGTAAAATGCGCAGGCTTACCGGAGCGCCGCTGTGGAGACCCGCTCCTGTGCAGGTCACAGCGGCACGAATTGTTTGCTCATGCGTCAAGGGGGAAATGATGTAAGTCTTGTGTTAGATAGAAGATTAGCGTTCTAGCGGAACTTCCGTCTGTGGCAAAATAGCCACAGTCCGTGGCTCGTTCGGCCATGCGAAAAGGTAAATCATTAAGGATGTTAGAGATCTCTGCGGTTAACCGGATCAGAACTTCACCTTATTTTACAGTACTTTGGTAAGGTCGGACCTTGTTTGACCGAAGATTGGCCGGAAAGCCTAGCGTTTTGTCGGCCGCATTGGGTCGTAGTTCACCGACGCGACGAACATCGAATCGGGCAGCTTCAGGTTGTAGCTGGCAGTGGCGATAAAGCGCTGCTGCGAACTCTCGCCGTTGAAATACCGAGTGATCGAGTGAGGCGTCCAGATTCCCTGTACCAGTTTGTAGCCGTCGTAGACTTCGTCTTCCGTATCCTTCTGGCGATCTTTCGGGTCACGCCATGAATAACTGATCTTGACGGGATAGTGCGAATTCACATCGAGGTAAACGTCCACCGAATCATCCTGGTTGTTGAGCAGCGTGACCTCTTCCGTTTCTTTTCCGCCGACCACTGCCACGCCATCATAAAACAGTGCTACCTTCGGATCTTGAATCCACTTGCGGAAGACCCACTCGATCGAATGCTCGCGGCGGCGAAGGTAGTTCTTCAACTCGATCGGATCCTGCGCAGCGGTGCCCTTGTAGGTGATCTCGTATCCTTTGTCGCCGTTGTGGATGAGGATGACATCGGACTTGTTCTTAACCTTGATATCGCCGATCTCTCCAAAGAGGAGAAAGATTGACTTCGTGTGGATGACTTCGAAACGATCCTTGTCCGGATATTCCAGATAATATCGGTAAGGGATTCCGGTGCTGTCTGTGCGTCCGTGATAGAGCGGATAGTAGCGCCCCTCCTCGCACCGGTTTTCGTAGGTAAGATACGGCTGCCCACCGAGGGACTGGATAGTCTGGTCGAGGACGGCGCGCGCCTTGCGAGCATTATCGGAGTTGTTCAGGTCGATGGCGGGGGATGACGCGCTTGCGGAAGTTACCGGCGTTGAAGCAGTTTGAGCCGTGGCAAGCGCGCACAGTAGGAAAATGGCGAGAATGCGATACATGTCTATTTGGTTAGAAGCGAGCAGGGCAGTTTTAGCTGTACCTTTCTGGATGGCTCGACGAAAGGCCTTACGATCAGGCAGTCGGGCGGGCGTTCGTGGAGTCAGGATCCTCATCCGACCAGCACTGCTCCGCCGTTCACGTTGAAAACTTCGCCCGTAATGAATCCAGCATACGATGTGCACAAAAAAAGAATCGGACCGGCGATCTCGTCCGTTGTTCCCACGCGACCCATGGGAATTGTGCGAAAGATTTTGTCGCGAGTCGGCGGATCGTTTAGTGCCGCCGCCGACATGTCCGTATCAACCCATCCCGGCGCGACGCAGTTAACGTGGATTTTATCGGGCGCCAGTTCGGTCGAGAGGCCTTTCACCATGCTGATGAGCGCGCCTTTGGATGCGGCGTAATCGCAGTGGAAAGCTTCGCCACGCTGGCCCGCAGTCGAACTTACCAGCACGATGTGCCCTCCGCCTTGTTTCTTCATGTGCCCTGCCGAATGTTTGACAAGGGCAAACACGCTGTTGAGATTGACAGCGATGGTGCGATTCCACTGCTCATCGGGCATGCGATCGATAGTTGCATCTTCCGCAGGCCAGATTCCGTGATTGGCGACCAGAATGTCGAGCCGTCCGAAGGCCGAGATCGCTGACGCGACTAGTTTGCGGCCGGCTTCTATGGTCGAAAGGTCGCTTTGTACAGCGCGACAGTTATCGGCTCCGCACTCACGTACAAGCTGGTCAGCCTGTGCCTTTGCCGATCGATAATTGAAGATGACCTTCGCTCCGGCGGCCACAAACAACCGCACCCCTGCCGCGCCAATTCCGCGAGAGCCGCCAGTGATGAGGGCAACCTTAGAATTCAGGGTCAGATTCACAATGGATACAAGTATCGCACGCCCTCGCGGAGCAAATTGTCAGTCTTTGAACCAGGCTTTATGATCGAGCGCAGGCCAGTCAGCCCTTGCAGCCTTCTTCCAATCCGACAGCCACCGCCGAAACGGCGCGGCAAACGTCGAGCGCAAAACGCTTCCCGTCCTTCTTGATTTCCCTGGTGGTGGTAGCGTTGGCGATCCGTCTGGTAGTTATGGTTTTTCTGCTGCCCGAGCAACTCGAACCGCAGCGTGACCACTGGCATTTCGGATACGAAACCGGAAGGATCGCTCGCTCGATCGTTGAGGGCCGTGGCTTCAGCAGTCCCTTGTTTGCGGACACAGGGCCCACTGCCTGGCTGACCCCCGTTTATCCCTATCTGGTTGCAGGTGTCTTCGAGGTGTTCGGCGTTTACACGAAGACCTCGGCCATTGTGCTGCTTTCGCTGAACGCCCTGATGTCGGCGTTGGTGTGCGTGGTTGTCTTACTGATCGCCCGCATCAGTTTTGATGAGCGGGTTGCGAAATGGTCAGGATGGTCTTGGGCCTTCTGCCCTTATGGTATTTATTTTCCGGTCGAGCGCATCTGGGAAACGTGGCTGGCGACACTGCTCCTATGTTTGCTTTTCCTGATCACGCTGAATTTGGAAAACGAAGAGAAGCTCTACAAATGGGTCGTTTTTGGGTTGCTTTGGGGAGTCGAGGCGCTTACCAGTCCGGCCGTGCTTTCAGTACTGCCTTTTCTTGCTGGGTGGGTCATCTATCGGCGTCATCGCCGTGGACGCCGCTGGTTTGCCGTCAATGTCGTTGCTGCGATCGCGTTCTTTGCAGTCGTCTCACCCTGGTTCGTGCGTAATTATGAAGTCTTTCACCGTTTCATCCCTTTCCGCGATGGCATGGGACTGGTTCTCCGCCTTGGCACCAAGGGCAATACGGACTACTGGGGCCCCTACGAGCTTGGCCCTTGGCATAACGACCGGGAATGGAAAGAATTTCAGCAGCTCGGCGAATTAGGATACATGGACCATAAGAAACAGCAGGCGATCGAATTTATCCGCGGGAATCCCGGCTGGTACGCATGGACCACGTTGCGTCGCGCAGTGTATCTGTGGACCGGCTACTGGAGTCTGAACCGGGCGTATCTAAAAGAGGAGCCGCTCGATCCGCCAAACATTTCATTTTGCACAACTCTTACGGTGCTCGCGCTCTGGGGATTGTGGCGAGCGTGGCGAGCCAACTGGTCTGACACGCTGCCTTATGCGCTTCTACTCTTCTCGTTTCCGCTCATCTACTACATTACGAGTCCGGAAGTTTACTACCGACGGCCGATTGATCCGTTCTTCGTTATTCTGGCGGTGGCAGCGGTAGCGGGTAAGCTGGCAAAAGACAAAAGTGGAGGCTTGGCCGTTCAATAAAGGAGATCACAGTTGCGCGACGCGCCGATGGCGAGTAAAACCTGGAATTACCGGGGACGATATGACAGACCTTGCTGCTGACTACCTCGAAGAAATAAAGCGCGAGTTCCGCGGCCACAAACGCATGGGCGAAGCCGCCATGGCTCAACTAGAAGATAAAGACTTCTTTGTGATGATCGATCCGGAATCGAACTCCGTGGCCACGCTGGTCAAGCACATCGCGGGCAATGCCCGCTCGCGCTTCACCGACTTCCTCACCAGCGACGGCGAAAAGCCTAACCGTTTTCGCGACCAGGAGTTTGAAGTTTCTGCGACCACAACGCGCGAAGACGTTTTGCGCTGGTGGGAACAGGGGTGGTCCCAAGTGTTTTCCGCGCTCGACTCCCTCACGCCTGACGATGTGCAACGCGTCGTGACCATTCGTCAGGAACCGCACACAGCAATGCAAGCACTGAACCGGGCGCTTGGCCATTACGCGCAACATATCGGACAAATTGTCTTTCTCGCTAAACACCTGCGCTCTGCCCAGTGGCAGACTCTCAGTATTCCACGCGGCAAGTCGGAAGAATACAAAGTTGCGAGTCCGAAAACCCATTCTCGCGGAACGCACAAGACGTAGCTGTAAGCCGAGACGATTTCGCGCGGCGAATTAGGAGGCCCCACGCATGCGACCCCTCATCACCATTTCGATGCTTCTGGTTTTGAGCAGCGTTCTAATCGCGCAGGACGTTCATGCCGACCTGAATCCAGCCGCCGAGGGCGAAATCAAAGCTCTGGAATTGAAAATGGACGACCTGATTGTTCAGGGGAATTGGGATGAATACATGAAGCATCTGGCGTCCGACTATCTGCACACGCGCGCCGACGGACGCGTTGAAGGCAAGGACGAAGCGCTGACGGCATTGCGTGGAGATCGGGATGAAGGCAAGCGCAAAATCATTTTTATGGAAATGGAGCCTGCGGATCTAGCGATCCACATCTACGGCGATACGGCGATTTCGAGCGCGGAGTTCACGGTTACGGCGCGACAGTCTGGACAAGTAAAAACGCACCTCATCCGTGAAACCGACGTGTTTGTGAAACGCGGTCAATGGATTCTCGTCGCCAGACAGGACACAATGATCGGAAAGTAAGTTCCTTTCAGGATGCTAGAATGGAGCGTTTGCTCTTCTAATCCGCACTTATAAGGGGGCTTCCATGCCCAGTTCGTCCACGGCAACGATGCTCGCAGTGGTCAAGCCGGAAGCGGCACCGGGCGCGGAGATCCGCGAAGTCAAAATTCCAGCTTTCGGCCGTAACGGAGTTCTCGTCAAAGTCAAAGTTGCTTCCATTTGCGGCACCGATCTTCACATTTATGAATGGGATCGCTGGGCCCAGGGCCGGATTCATCCACCGCTCATTCCTGGACACGAGTTCTGCGGCGAAGTGGTTGCCTATGGCGATGAAGTCACGAGCGTGAAAGAGGGCGATTTTGTGTCCGCCGAAATGCACGTGGCTTGCGGCAAGTGCCTGCAGTGCCGCACCGGCGAGGCCCACATCTGCCAAAACGTGAAGATCATCGGCGTCGATACCGACGGAGCGTTTGCGGAGTATGTGGTCATCCCCGAGTCGAACATCTGGAAGCTCGATCCCGCCATTCCGCAAGAATACGCTTCCATCCTCGATCCGCTAGGCAACGCCGTACACACGGTGCTGGCCGGAGAAATCGCTGCTAAGACTGTCGCGATCACCGGCTGCGGACCGATCGGATTGTTCTCGATTGCAGTTGCGCGAGCGGTGGGTGCCACTACGATCTTCGCCATCGAAGTCAACGACCATCGACGCAAGCTGGCGACTGAGATGAAGGCTGACTATGCACTTGATCCATCGAAACAGGACGTCCGTGCGATCATTGCCGAGAAAACAGGGGGCCTCGGCGTGGACGTTGTCCTCGAGATGGCTGGGCATCCTGACGCGATTCGCACTGCCTTCGACGTCATCCGGCGCGGTGGACGTATGTCGCTGCTCGGACTCACATCAAAGCCGATCCCGCTCAATTTTTCGGAAGACATCATCTTCAAAGGCATCACGATTCAAGGCATCAATGGCCGCCGCATGTATCAGACCTGGTATCAGATGACTGCGTTGCTCAAGAGCGGACGCCTCGATCTTCACCCCGTAATCACTGATCGCATCCCGATGAAAGACTTTTCCAAAGCCATGTCGCGCCTGAAGACCGGCGAAGCCAGCAAGATACTGGTATATCCCAACGGAACGAAATAGCGAACGATTGCGGTTACGGCGTGACACTCACCATCACAACCGCATGCGGAGACACTGCAGAAGAGAACATTTGTTTGTATTCTCCAAGATCCTTCGCCTGCCAGAGATCGCGCACCCTCGCGGTCAGGTGGCCCGGATATCCGATATCCTCCCACGACACGCTGATTTCTGTATTTGCGGTTCCCCGGTTGAGAAGGACAACGGCACGGCTCCCATCGTGTAGCGGCTTCGACCAGACTTCTAGGTTTCCGTCTTTGCGCACGCGACGGCCCTCGATGCCGGCGGGGTCCTGATCGACAGCTATTACTTCCCTGTGCGTCAGGATCTCGCGGATCTCTGGCTTCATGTCGCGCAGATCGTTGCCTGCAATCAGCGGAGCAGCCAGAATAGCCCATAGACTGAAATGAGCCCGATATTCCTCGGTCGTCATCCCGCCATTGCCCACTTCCAGCATGTCCGGATCATTCCAATGTCCGGGACCGGCGAACGAGTCGAGGCCAACCTGCTGATCGAGAATGTCAATCATGCCGTTCGAGCAACAGTTGCCGTCGGACCACTTTATACGTCCTTCCCACCGGTCGCTGATATCGCCCGTGGTGCGCCAAAGATTCCCGATTCCATTCGCCCAAAGCCATGGCTTGCTGGTACCCCATTCGCAAATGCCGAACACGATTGGCCGGCCCGAGGCGCTCAGCGCGGCGCGCATGATCTCATACGAAGCGCGCGTGTCCTGCGTCGTGGCGTTGCACCAGTCGTATTTAAGGTAATCCACACCCCAGGCTGCATACTGCCGCGCGTCCTGAAATTCGTACCCCCGGCTGCCCGGACGTCCTTGGCAGGTCTTCGTTCCGGCGTCGGAATAGAGCCCGAACTTCAGGCCTTTGGCATGCACATAATCGGCGAGAGCATTCATTCCTGATGGAAAGCGCTTGGCGTCCGCCACGATGTTCCCGTTGCCATCGCGCTCCACCTGCCAGCAATCATCGATTACAACATACTCGTACCCGGCGTCTTTCATTCCCGACGTGACCATTGCGTCGGTAACTTGCCGAATGAGATCTTCGCTGACATTACACCCGAACTTATTCCAGCTGTTCCATCCCATGGGCGGAGTGCTGGCCAATAGCCCCGACGATACCGGCTTGCCATCGAAAGCCAGCGCCGTCGAGCCCAGCAATAAAAGGATCGCGATTCGCAGAATTGTCACTCCGCGCATTACTGGTACTCCTCGCGTGAGTTCATCGAAACACTGCCAGATCGATTGCATTCGCCATTGCCGCATGGCCCGCCGACGAAGGATGCAAATGATCGCCACTGTCATACTGGGAAACCAAACGGGAGGCTTTCGCCGGATCGCGGAGAGCGGCGTCAAAATCGATGATCGCGTCGAAGGCGCCGGATGTCCTGATCCACTGATTCACCGCCAAGCGCTTTGCTTCACCGGATGTGGTCCAGCCGCGGTAGCCTTGATAAGGGAGAACGGTCGCGCCAAAGATCTTGAGGCCTCGGGCGTGGGTTCGCGCAATGATCTGTTTGTACGCTGCGATGATCTGATCCGCCGTCACTTGCGTCCGAGCGAAACAAGGATTGGTAGCCGCACCCGGAGTCTCCGGCTGACCGATGTCGTTGGTGCCTTCAAACAGAATTACTGACTGAATTCCAGCCTGGGCGAGAACGTCGCGCCCAAGTCTGGCGAGCGCGTTCTGTCCCCAACACGGCGAAGAGGTCAACACACGGTTGCCTCCGATGCCCGCGTTCAGCACGGCGATTTCGATATGGCTGGCGAGCAGGCGGCGGGCCAAAACGTCCGTCCAGCGCTCATTCTCGTCGGGACGCGCGGCCGCGCCATCGGTTATTGAATCGCCGAGTGCAACTGCAGCACCTTTTGCGTCAGTCGATGCCAGAACTTCGACCGCGCTCAGGAAATACCAAGAATCCATGGTCGTCGATCCCGATGCTCCGTTGTTAACGAACGCGTTCCCGCCTTCCTCAGCTGCGAAGTTACCGGCGCCCGAGATGTAGTTTGTTTGCAGCGCAAACGCGTGAACCGTGGCCGGACCGGTCTCACCTGCCGTAAATAGGCTGATCGTCAGATTCTTCTCTGGCTCCACTACAAGTGGGACTGGATCGCTCAGAACGTCCGCACCTTCAGGAATCGCGATGGCGCGGCTTCCGCCGAAGGTGACTTCGTGATTCGAACCCTGGACAAGAGATGAGCCGTCTTTTTGCAGGCCGACAAAGACGGTGTCCAGCTGTATCGAGCGTGGGCCAAAAGTGTTTGAAAGCCGCAGACGAATCATGCTGCCCCCAACCGTCACATGCACGACTTCACGAATCGTCTGATTGGAAAAAGACGCCGGGTGTTCGATGGCTGCGTTCGACGTGGTCCACGTTGTTACCCATCGCTGACGAGCGTCAAAGCCAGACGCGTGGGTGGGGAGGGATCCGATGATTGCGATCAGGCCGAAAAATACCGACAGGCGAAAAACGCAGGCTCGCATACGATTAGAACTCCTCGGTGGACCTCTTGCGCTGAGATGTCAGCTATGCGGCGCTCGTCCCGTCGACTCGCGCACAACGAGCACCGGTTCAATTGCAACTTCGGCAGAGTGCTCGTCACCATGTTCGATCATGTGAATCAGGGTCTCGGCAGCCATCTGCCCCATTCGATCCAGTGGTTGCCGCACCGTGGTCAGGCTGGGAGTGTGGAATGCGGCCCAAGGTATGTCATCGAAACCCACGACCGACACATCCTGCGGAATTCGGAGACCATCTTCCTGGATGGCGCGAATGGCGCCGATCGCGGAGATGTCATTGTAGGCAAAGAGCGCGGTGAACGGTGTTTTGCCGGCCAGCAATTTTTTGGCGTACGGATAACCTAGTTGAGGGGACGGATCGTCGATTTCAAGATTGACGATCAATTCGGGATCCATTTTAAGGCCCAGTGATTGCGCAACATCGCAAACGGCATTCCATCGGTCTTCCGCGTCTGAACTAAAAGGCTGGCCTTTCATGAATGCGATTTTTCGGTGGCCGAGATCCAGCAGATGCTCCAAGGCTACGCGTGCCCCGCGTTCTTGGTCGAGTACGATATTGGTAACGCCTTTCAACCGTTTGTGCCCTGCCACACAAACGGTCGGCAACGTCAGGGCCTCTTGCAGGCTGGTATCTACTGTGATGAACCCTTCGACGCCGCGTTCCAGCAAGAGCTGCGAGTGATTGCGCAACATCGCCAAGTCGTGTCGGTGAATGACCGTTAGGAAAAAATAATTGTGTTGCCTGAGATAGGATTCGACTCCGCGTATGATCATCGACCCGTAAGCGTCCCCAATCTCCTCGATAATCAGACCGACCGTGTAGGTGCGTTTCTTGCGCAATGATCTGGCAAGAAAATTGGGACGATAGTGCAGCTCATTGGCGGCTGCTTGGATCCGTTTTCGCGTGTGCTCGGGAATGCCGCGCGCGGAAGGCGCATCGTTCAGCACCGCCGAGACAGTGCCGGGGGCCAATTGGACATATTCGGCGACTTGCCGCAGCGTGACTTTCCCGGGCTGGCTGATGCGAGACTTCTTTGCTTTTCCCATTCTGCGCGATGAATGCAACAGATTCGATGATCGCAAACGCACAATCATACACCGCGCTTAGCTAGCGCATCACGCGAAACCCGACAATGCAGAAATTCGAGCGTGAAGGCTTGAAATTGGCGGTTGCATTCCGCCGGTAATATGGGATGAATCGATATCCAAGGCATACTGATGTAGAAGCTGGATTATAGTAAAAGAGTAGAAGCCCGGGGAGAGGTGGCCGAGCGGTTGATGGCACCGGTCTTGAAAACCGGCATACCTGAAAGGGTATCGAGGGTTCGAATCCCTCCCTCTCCGCCACTGTTTCAGGCACTTACAGACCGCACCTGCTGTTTCACCTGCCGTTCAATGCTAACGCGGTCACTTTCCCACTCGCTACGGCCACATCAGCCCACGGTACACCGAGGAAGAACCCTGCCTCGAGAGTGATAGTGACCTCGTTCGCCGACCAGAATGCCGCCAGTCTCGAGAGCAGCGTTCCAGGTCAGGCCGACGTCCTTGCGGTTGATCTTGTTGCTCGCAGAGATCGCAATTCGGGTGTTGCCCCACGGGATTTTTGTGCCGGTATGAGCAATCTTGCACAGAATCAACGGCCCCGGACGTGTCATTGTCAGGTTGGTTAGACGTGCGGGAAAGTGACGATTTTCAAGTGGTTCGACCAATGTCTCACCACGAAGCTATCTCGTGGTTGGGGTCGGAAAGTGGCTCACTGATGGAACGCGTTCTTCGACAGTTGCGTGATGGTTGCCGCAAACGGTTCGCTAGGATTGCCGTATCCGTCTCGAAGCTGTTTCCTTCGGTTACGCCACCGGTTCGCGGTTTCGCGTCGCAAAGGATGTGCCCTTTCTGCGGGCTAATCACGCCACGGGCGCATACATCTTGTTTGGAGTGCGGGAAGTCCCTTGCTCCAGCAACAAGGTAGATGAGTTGTGGGGGCGCGCATTTTCAGAAACGCTCGATGAGCGAAGGAGATAAACATGCTTTGGACTGTTTTCGTTGTGCTACTGATTCTGTGGGTCCTTGGCTTTAGCCTCCACATAGCAGGTGGCCTGATTCACCTATTGCTGGTTGTCGCGCTGGTGGTGCTGGTCATTAACCTGGTGAGCGGCCGAGGCGCCGTGATTTAAGCCAAAGCCTGGCTTTGGAGGATCCCTATGAAAAGACAATACCTGCATCTCTCCGCTTATTCTTGCGACAGATGTGCAGGGCCGGTAGTGGCGGGCTCGATCGCGATCCGCGAGAATGAAATTTCCAGAGAGACCGACGTCCGTGAAGTGGGAGCGATTTGCCTGTCGTGCGGCCATCGGCAAACCAAGGCAACCGAACCAGGCTGCACTCGCAGGTTTCCGCCTACGCAATGGGAGTCGGGGAACGTAGTCGACGCGAGGCTTGACCCGGCGGAACTGCATTGAAGGGGCGCTCGCGACAGGGCAAGTTCATGAGAGGAGACCTTCATGCCACAAGCAGTGCAAATCGGTACGATTCTAATGTCGCAATGGCCACAACTCTTTAAATTGGAGACCGAGCCTTACTCTGGACAGTGGAGCGTGGTTAAAGGCCTCGATGGCCTCGCGATTGATCGGAAGATTCGTGCCGCGGGCTGGAATTTCTTTTTTATCGCATCGGAAGTAAAGGTGACGTTTCCTGGGGCGCCTGCAGCCAAGAAAATCCAGCACGCAGTCGATCGAATTCTAGGCAAGGTGGCCACGCAGCACTATAACGCCATCGAAGTAACGGGAATTGTTACCAAGACTTTTCTGGGTCTGCCGTATGCCACCGTTTCGGCGCATCCGCGTCATGTGCAAGAGAACTGCTGCCTGGATGGCGCTGAAAGTCGGCGATTGTTAGCGTCTGGTCAGAATGTTATGTCGCCATCCCGGATACTGCGCCAGAGTTCTCGAGAAAAGCGCGCGTCGTTCCCTTCAGTTGCGGATTGACGAGCAGTCGCCTGACTTCGGTCCGCGGCTTCCCGTCACCTACTCGGACGCCGCGGATGTCCCCGGCATTTCAAATCTCGGCCTGCTGTTCTGACGATGCGCCGGCTTCACATTCAGAATGAAGTGAACAGTCGCCAATAGAAAGTGCGGTCCGTCAGACTTGACTACGAGCGCATCCACGGACTTTAAAGCACTCGTGGGTAATTCCGCGTTATCGGCCAGCATGATAATGGGTATCTCGGGCTGGACTTGCTTGATCTTGTTAGCGATGGCTGCTCCCTCCATAAGGCCCGGGTGGTGCTCGATGACAACTGCATCCACAAGCCGCGACATGAAAAGCCGCAGACCGTCGGGCGCAGTGGTAGCAGTCGCCAGTTCGTAACCATGCTCGGTCAAGAGACTTAGCTGAGTTGGATCCCGATGTATGCAAAGTAGAGTGCAGGTCGACATGGCCCTATATATATAATTGGGCATCCGGCAATTCTGTTCAAAAGTGCTCAGTCTAAGAAGCTCCAGAACGTAGGGTGAGATCCGGCGCTCCAGCGAAGCGCGCTATACAATCAGGGCCGGTCATGTTGGTCCAGCGGAACCGGGAGCGTTACCCTCAGTGGTCACCCCAAAACCGGTTCTTCCGCACATTTGGTGAAGGGCATCCGCTCTTGTGCTGTTAGCGAATGGCGTCAGGTTCCATTACGCCGCGTGCAACACGCGGATTCGTAGCAAGTCGAGTTTGGCACGCCCATACATTTGACGTTTGATTAACTTCAATCGGTGGATATGACCTTCCACTGGCCCCGTGCTCCAAGGCAGGGTGAGCGCGGCCCGCACTGCGGCCTCATCGCGTTGCAACTGGACCGCGAAGTGGTGGAGAGGAGATTGGCGGGCCGCCTTCTGCCATGGCGACCATGCGGACGCATCGCGTTCCCGCAGCATGCGCCAGAACTGTTTGGCCAATTCCACGGTGGTGGCGATGTCGGGAGAAAGGGCGCACAGGCGCTGCGCGAAGGTTTGTTGGAATGGAGATGGGTGGTGGACGAGGTCGAGCAGGAGGGCGCTGATTTGCCGAGGACTGGGTCGTTTCCGAGGCGGAGAGAACGAACTCTGCTGAGGACGCCCTCGCACTCCCAAGCGGACGCGGAACCAACGGCGCAGCGTGACCTGGGCAAAATCCGCTCCCTGGACCTGCAGTTCGCGCCAGAGTTGACTGCGATTGTGACAGCCTTCGGCCCACCGCTGTTCCAAGTAAACCAGCCAGCGATCCACCGATGACTTCCTGGGCGCGACTTGGCGCTCAGGAAATTGTCCGGCGTGCAGCCAACGGCGTACGGTTTTCCGGTTCAGTCCTAACTGGGATGCGATGGCCCGGCGTGAGGTGCCCCGCTGGTATAGCTCGATTACTTCCCGATAACGTTCGAGGCGTCTTTGCCTCCGCTCGCGACTAAGTTGTTGCGACCGTGTCAAGGCTGGATTCGAAGGAGTAGCTGGAGCGACTGGAGGAGGAGTAACTGGAACAGGACACTGTCGCCGAAAGGCCTCGACGATGATTGGTTGATGACGAGCCAAGACGTGCTCCAAGGCTTCGCGCAGATTGCGCAACAGATGGAAACGGTCGGCGACCTGCACCGCATTGGGCGCGCCTTGGCGGGCAGCTTCGGCGTAAGCACCCGCTCGGTCACGACTGATCACTTCCGGTGGGGCGTGGTCGCGCAACCACTCGGCAACGGTGTTGGCCTGGCGATCGGGCAGAAGATCCTGCAGGCAAGTCTAATTTTGTACGCCAACTCCGCGGACCGCATTTGAGTACGTGACCATGATGGAGAAGGCGATCAAGCATGGCGGTGACAGCGGCGCTATCTCCCAGGAGTTTGCCCCAGTCGTCGACGGGTCGATTTGAGGTCAACAGTGTACTGGTGCGCTCATATCGTCGCATCACGATCTCCAGCAGTTCCTCGGCGGCGGTGACGGGCAGCTTGCGCATACCCAGATCATCAATGATGAGGAGCGGAACCGAAGCCAGCAGTTCCATGTGCTCCTTGCGCGTTCCATCGATGGTGGCTTCGGCGAGATCATCGAGCAGTTTGTGGGTTTCGCGATACAGTACGCGATAACCCTGTTGAATGGCGGCCTGGCCGATGGCCTGAGCAAGATGACTTTTCCCGGTGCCGGGCGGTCCTAAAAACAAAGCATCTTCATGGCGAGCAATGAAGGCGCCGGTGGCTAGGTCGAAGACCAGACTGCGATTCATCTTCTTGTTGAAGTTGAAGTCGAAGTTGTCGAGAGTCCTCTGTGGGTCGCGAAACTCGGCCTGCTTGGTTCTGCGCTCCAGCAGACGATCGCCGCGACGGGTGAGTTCGTCTGAGACCAGGCAGGAGAGGAAGTCGATGGGAGGCATGGCTTCGGCTTGAGCTTGGTGGAGACGAGTTTCGAGCACGGCGGCAATGCCGCCCAGCCGTAGTTGCCGTAAAGCACGATTCAACTCGATGAGATTCATTCTTTTGGCTCCTGGGTTCTGAGGTTGATGAGATCGCGATACTGCACCAGCTCGCGAATGAGGGGATCGACTTGCCGTAAGGTCAGTTGGGGACCACGTTCGAGATAGCGACGAACGAAGCGGTACTCATGCACGCCCATTTCGAGGGCCGCCGCGCACGCCTCCTCGACTGCAGCCAAGCCAAACTTCTTGGCCAGCGCGAGGACGCCCAAGACGCGGCGGACACCCGGTTCTCCGAGTTGGTTATAAATAAGGTTGCAGAGTGTGCCGATGTGAGTACCAGCGCGGCCGGCTCGCCACAGTAACTGAGAGACACGCAGCGGTCTGTGTTTCGGGTGGTCTTCTTCTTGGATGCGATACCAGCCGCGTTTCTGACGTACATGTTCCCGCAGCAGCAGACCGTTTTGGGGATCGAGGATGCGAACGTAGAGTTCGTCCCACTGCACTCGGACCAAGCGTCCGATCCAGCCCGGCGGTAGGCCGTAGTAGGCGGCCTCGACTTCGACACAACCGTCGAGATGTACGACCCGTTGACCGTGCTGGTAGTAGCGGAACGGTTCTAGCGGCAGTGGGAGTAAGAAAGGTTTCTCTTCGGCAAACATGGTGGCGACTTGCCGTTTGGTGGTGCCGTGGATGCGCGTATCGGCGCAGCTGGTTTCCCAACGGTCCAGATAGGCTTGCGCTTCTTCCAGGCTCTCGAAGCGTTTTCCCTTGAGCGGCGTGTTCTTGGCGTGTCCGACGCCGCGCTCAACTTTTCCTTTTCGATCGGGATCCTGGATCCGGCACGGCAGAGCGACACAGCCATAGTGCGTCAGCACGTCGCGATAGAGGGGATTCAGAGTGGGATCGTAGATGTCGGGGACAAGTACACCTTCCTTCAGATTATCGAGCACCACGATGCGGGTACTGCCGCCGAGTCGACGGAAGGCTTTCTCGTGCAGCTCGGCCCAGATGCGAGAGCTGGAGCGGATGGAGAGCAAGCGTACCGCCTTGCGGCTGCATCCGAGCGTCAGCACGAACAATCGTGTGCGTCGATATTTGCCGGTTTGCGGATCGCGGACCATGGGGCCGGTGCCGTAATCGACTTGGCACTCTTCTCCGGGTGCGGTAATGATCACGGCTCGCGGCTGCGGGGGTTGGTTTCCGCGAAGCTTGCGCACGAAGCGTTTGACGGTCTGATAGCCGCCGTCGAACCCGCTCTCGGACACCAGGTCCTGCCAAATCCCGATGGAATTGCGACCCTGGCTCAGACCCAGTTCTATCGCCTCGCGAAACGGTTCGCACAAACTGGCGGACGGAACGGGATTGCGAGGTTTGCGTTCTGAGGCGCTCAACTCCACGCCAAACCCGGTGGTCACCGCATTCTCGTTGGCCGGTTTTGCGGTTTTTGCTTTTGCCCTCGTGGAAAGGTTTTCGGGGTTGGGGTTGACCGTGGGGGTCGGTTTTGCCCCGTCCGACCCGGTGGTCACCTCATTTTCGTTGGCCGGTTTTGCCGGCGGTCGCCGTCCCCACGCACCTGGCGGGCGCACTCCGATCCCGGCCGCTTTCAGATAGGCTCCGGCGGTCTCCCGACGCACCCCGGTCTCTTGCTCGATGCGCCGCAAGGGCCATCCGAGTCGTCCCAGGGCTATGACTTGTTGTTTTTTCGCTTCGCTCAAGACGTTGCTCATACCAACGAAGGCTACTTCCTTGCGTTGGAATCAACGTCCCCGAGCCTCACTCTCGTTGGCCGGTTTTCAGGTGACCTTCATTGGCCGGTTTTTGGGTGACCCCTGAGGCGTTACACCACAGATTTGAGTAATTATCGGTAGCAAGCGGCTGGATGCTTCGTTCTTTGAGACGAAGGCATCCACCACACTCAATGCATGTTCTGGAATCGCCTCGTCACTCGAAACCATGACGATTGGGAGTTGTGGCCGGAGACGCTTTATTGCTGTCGCAAACTCATGTCCATTCATCTCGGGCATGTGATAGTCAACAATTATCGCAGAAAGCACGCAGCCTTCCGCAATTTGTAGGCCTTGCCGGGCGGAGGCGGCGGTGAGGACCGCAAATCCACGTCGTTCGAGCAGCGCTCGCTGGTAACCCAGCATGCTGTCATCATCGTCGATGCAAAGAATTGTTTTAAGTCCCGGGTAATTGGACATAAATCTACTCTCCCACGTCGCAATGATCCGTGATGACCCGCTCCAAGACTGTTCAACTTTGTACACTTTCTGGAGTGTCGTTGTTCAGTCAACTTCTTCTTAACCCTCTGCGCCGGTTACCGTGGGCGCATGCTTCGCCGGACCCGGAGTTGCTTCACCCTGTACAGTTTCGAACAGACGTCCTTTTGCCAGAGTTGTAAGCTGCCGCGATGGATCGGTGGATCGAGAGAGGTGAAGCAACCGATGCGGATTCCTCAATCCACACCGCTTTGCTACTCTGGTGGCGCAGCAACAGAGTGACTGCGCCACCTCTTTTCTGTTATTCAGCAAAGATCCAACCCCGCGAATCTTCAGTAGCGTCTCTCTATGTCTGGTCAATTTTGAACAGTCCTCAAGCGCTCTTTTGGAGAATACTAATGAGAGGCGATCTCTACGACATACGAAATGCACAACCGCAATCCTGTGGAACTCGTCTGCAAACCAGCTTCTGCCGGTACCTGTACTCAAGAAAGTGAGGAGCTAATGTCCGTACCAATCGCCACGCTTCCGCATGGACTGTTGGAAGTCGTCCCCTCACGCTCCGCCGTACGGACGGTTTCAGCGCCTCGCTCCAGATTGCAGTCGAAGCCATCTCTGCCCAGTCGAATCGCAGTCATCGGGAACTATCTTCCGCGACAATGTGGAATTGCCACGTTTACCACCGACCTCTGCACGGCCATATCCTCAGAGTACGGAACCGCTCGATTATTGGCACTACCGGTCAACGACACTGAACGAGGATACGACTATCCCCCGCGGGTACGATGGTCGCTCGCCCAAGACGACGTCAAGTCATATCAGGACGCGGCGGAGTTCCTGAACTTCAACAACATCGACATGGTGTGCCTGCAGCACGAGTACGGAATCTTCGGCGGTCAGGCCGGCAGCCATATTCTGCATCTCTTACGCGCCTTGAAGATGCCCTTGGTGAGCACTTTACACACGGTTCTGCGTGAGCCCGACCCTAGCCAATTGGCCGTCATGGAAGAGATCGCCGAGCTTTCGGATCGTCTCATCGTCATGAGCCAGCTCTCGTCCCAGTTCTTACAGGAAATATTCAAGGTGCCAGGCGACAAGATCGATATGGTTCCACATGGCGTTCCAGACCTGCCCTTTCTCGACCCTAACTTCTACAAAGACCGCTTTGGCGTGGAAGGAAAGGCTGTTCTCCTCACATTCGGCCTGCTCTCGCCAAACAAGGGAATCGAAAACGTCATTCAAGCGCTTCCGCAGATTTTGGCCAGACACAGGAACGTCATGTACATCGTCGCCGGCGCGACCCACCCCCATATTCTTCGCCGCGAGGGAGACAAGTATCGAGCCAGTTTGCAAGCATTGGCGCAGAAAGTAGGCGTGGAGTCGCAAGTAATCTTCTACGACCGGTTCGTCAGTCCCGAGGAAATGGCCGCCTTCATAGGTGCTGCCGACATTTACATCACTCCCTATCGCGGTGAGGCACAAGTAGTTTCCGGGACGCTTTCTTATGCATTAGGCGCGGGCAAGGCTATTATTTCGACTCCTTATTGGCACGCGATTGAGTTATTGGACGACCGCCGGGGTGCGTTGGTGCCCTTCCAAGATCCCGAGGCAATCGTACAGAAGACAGTCGAACTGTTGGATACACCCGCGATTCGCCACGCCATGCGGAAGCGCGCCTACATGTTTGCTCGAGACATGATATGGAAAAGAGTCGCGCAGGGTTATATGGAAAGCTTCGCGCGAGTGCGGAGCGACCGCATGGAGAACCCGCGGGTTCAATTCTCGGCACGCGCCACTCCCAAAGCGCTAGATCAACTGCCGGAACTGAAATTGGATCATATCAATGCGCTGACCGATGATACGGGAATTCTGCAGCATGCAATCTTCACCATCCCAAATCGAGGCGAGGGTCATACCACCGACGACAACGCGCGGGCACTGATTTTTACGACGATGCTGGAGGGCCCAAGTGGTAATGCGGAAGCTAAAGATAAGCGGGAGAAAGCAAATTTACTCGCTGCGGATTTCTCTGCCCGCTATTTATCCTTCCTCGAACATGCTTTTAATCCAGCCAATGGCAGGTTTCGAAACTTTCTTGGCTATGATCGACGGTGGAAAGAATCCGCAGGCTCGGAAGACTGCCATGGTCGGGCATTGTGGAGCCTTGGAACCGTCCTCGGCCGATCTAGTAATCAAGGACTGAGAAGCGCAGCCGGTCGTCTGTTTGAATCTTCACTCCCTGCAGCTGTGGAATTTTATAGTCCACGCGCGTCGGCCTATACCCTTCTCGGGATTCAGAAATACCTCAATGCATTTCCCGGAGACCGGGACGCGCAAAAAATCAGATCAGTGCTGAGCCGCCGCTTGCTCGAAATGTATGAGTCCATTCGCAGACCGGATTGGAAGTGGTTCGAGAACGTAGTTGCTTACGGCAATGCGAGATTGCCCCAGGCCATGCTCGTCGTGGGCTCAGCTAGCTTGGATGATCGCATGGTCGCCGACGGCCTCGAAGCACTGGATTGGCTCATGAAAGCGCAGCATTGCGAAACCAACCACCACTTTGTACCCATCGGGTCGCAGGGCTTTTATCACCAGGATGGTGAAAAAGCTCGTTTCGATCAACAACCGATTGAGGCCGCTGGCGCAGTATCTGCTTGTCTTGAAGCGTTCCGTGTAACCGGCGAGAGCAACTGGCATCGCGAAGCCTGGTCGGCCTTCAACTGGTTCCTCGGCAACAACGATCTGCAGCTACCTCTTTACGATTCAGGCACTGGCGGCTGCCGAGACGGCCTGCATCCCGAACGAGCCAATCAGAATCAGGGAGCTGAATCATCGCTGTCGTTTTTGATGTCGCTCTTGGAAATGCGCGCGGCCGCCAACCCCGAACCTCTACCTGGAAGACATACACTTGAAAGGCTCAAAGATCCCTCATGACGACTCCCGAAACAACCCTGGTCAACGTCGAAAGCGCGCACTACCCGTCGTTGCTTACGCGTCACCCCGTCAACCCCATCCTGACGCGCAAAGATTGGCCATACTCCATCAACAGTGTGTTCAATGCCGGCGCAACCTTGTTACCGGATGGGACTACGTTGCTGTTATGTCGCGTCGAGGACCGGCGCGGATTGTCGCATCTTTGCGCTGCGCGGTCCAAGAACGGCGTCGATGGATGGCAGATTGATCGCGAACCGACATTGATGCCCAACCCGAAAGAGTATCCGGAAGAAATCTGGGGCATTGAGGATCCGCGCATCACTTTCGTGCCCGAGCTACAGCAATACGTAGTCACCTACACTTCCTATTCGCGCGGTGGACCCGGAGTATCGCTGGCTCTGACCAAAGATTTTCGAAGCTTCGAGCGCTACGGCGTCATCATGCCGCCGGACGATAAAGATTCGGCGCTTCTGCCGCGAAGAATTAACGGATACTGGGCGCTCATTCATCGTCCGATGACGACTCTCGGAGCGCATATGTGGATTTCGTATTCTCCCGACCTGCGCTATTGGGGCAGGCACAGGCTTATGCTGGAAGCGCGCCGCGGCGCCTGGTGGGACGCGAACAAGATTGGTTTATCGCCGCCACCCATTGAGACTGCCCGAGGTTGGCTCGTGTTCTATCACGGAGTCCGCCATACGCCTTCAGGCTGCCTGTATCGCCTGGGCTTGGCCCTCTTTGACATTGAGAATCCGGAAAAGTGTTTACGGCGAGGAGATTCGTGGATTTTTGGCCCTGAGGTGTCTTACGAGCGCCACGGCGACGTAGACGATGTCGTGTTTCCGTGCGGATACACGATGGACCACGACGGCGACACAATCAACATTTATTACGGAGCTGCTGATTGCGCGGTTGCTCTGGCGCGAGCCAGCGTGCGCTCTTTACTGGACTGGCTGGATGCCAATGGAAGTTGTGAACGCCGCCAGCGCGCACAGGATTTATGAGGCCGCTGCGTTCGGTTTTCCAGTTTGCCTTCGGGTGCCGTCAGCGGCAACGCAGCGCTGTCTTCACAATCAACAGACGGATGTACCAGGTCCGCCTAAGGTGCGGTAGGGAACTTGACTATTCTTGAACTCTAATGCATTCCGTCGCCGATAATTGCCTTACGCCTCTGTCGTCAAACCATGTCAGGCCAAACAACGCGAGGCCAAACGAGACGCCACTGCTTTGATTCACGTCGCGCCACCAGCGTCGCGATTCTTAATCTCCATAAGTGAGCTGTCTTGCTCAGACGCGAAAGTTCGCATCTGTCATTGTCTATTCTCCTGAATGTGTAGACGGAGCCGCGAACGCTGATTCGTAGCTTTGATTTCAAGGGCGCTTTCGTTCCTAGTCAAGCCAAGGTAAAGCGATCACATCCAGCCATTCGGCGTTCTTCATCCGTGTGTACGCCGCGAAAACTGTAGCGGGGCACGATTCGACCCCTAAAAGGTGTCGCACATCGAAGTTACAGCAACACTTCCAGGCGGATGGGAGGCGTTAGCACGAGAAAACTAAGGAAGGTCAGATTTTATGCCTCTGATTCAAATGTTAGAAGTGCTGGTCGTGGTGGGCGTCCTCCTGTGGTTGGTGAATCGGTTCATTCCAATGCAGGGGACCATCAAGTCGATCTTGAACGGTGTCGTGGTCATTGCCGTGGTTCTGTGGCTCCTGAATGTTACCGGATTATTCCATTCTGTCTCCAATTTCCGCATTGGGAAGGGATGACGCAGCCGATCATTCAGGGAACGACCACGCCAGCAACGCAAACAATAACATATCCGGGCAGATCTCTGCCCCAGGAGACAGTGTGAACACTAGGTACTTGTTAGCAATCGGAGTCACGCTTAGTATGAGCGCGTTTGCTCAAACCAATTCCCAACCAATCATAGTTATTGCTCCCGCAAGTACGCCATCTCCATTCCAGGTGAATGTGGTCAGCCGCACTGTGCAGGCCGTCGACTACAAGTATCGAAGTGGATCGACCCAGCTGGATTTCGCGGGCACGGACTTGATGCCCTCAGCGAATGGCGAGGCCAAGGTGAACAGCAAGCGAGGATCGATCGAGATCGAAGCAGAATTTCGCGATCTGCAAGAACCCACGACTTTTGGCAACGAGTATCTCACCTATGTCTTATGGTCGATTTCGCCGGAAGGCCGGGCGGTAAACCTGGGTGAAGTCTTAGTTGGCGATAACCGGCGCAGCAAGGTCCACGTGACCACCGATCTCCAGGCTTTCGCCCTGATCGTTACTGCTGAACCTTATTATGCCGTGCGGCAGCCGAGCAACGTCGTTGTGCTCGAGAATGTAGCTCGCGAGAACACGAAAGGGACAACCGAGACCGTAAACGTAAACTATGAACTGATGGCGCGGGGTGGCTATATCCCCACCGGCTACAAGTTCGACCCGGTAGTCCTGAATGCCAGATTGCCTTTGGAATTCTTTGAAGCGCGGAACGCTCTGCGCATCGCTAATTCTGAGGGGGCCGAACAGTTCGCCAGCGACAGCTACCAGCATGCTGCCGAGTTGATGAACAATGCTGATGAAGAAGCTACAAGAAAACACATTGATGACAAGCCCCTGATCGCGGTTTCGCGCGATGCGGTGCAGACTGCCGAGGATGCACGCGAGATCGCAGTCAAGAAACTCGACGAGATACGCCTGGCAAACGAACGTCAGGCTTCGGCCGATTCGCAGGCGATATTGCAGCAGCAGGCTGACAGCGCCATGCGCCAGAAAGAACAGGCCCAGGCCGACGCGGCGAGAGATCAAGCGGCAACGGCTCAGGCCGAATCGGATGCAGCAAATGCCCGCGCCGATGCTACCGACGCGCAAACTGCCACCGCGCAAGCGCAAGCGGATATGGCAACCAGCGAGGCTACCTCAGCCGACGCAGTTTCGGAGGCGCAGGCCGAAGCGGAGCAGTCTCGCTCAGCTGCACACCAATCACAGCAGACCGCGCAGCAAGCGGAAACGGACAAGGCGGCGATGCGCGCGAAGTTGTCTGAGCAGTTGAATTCTATTCTTCAGACGCGCGATAGCGCCCGCGGACTGATCGTCAGCATGTCCGACGTTTTGTTCGACACCGGAAAATACTCCTTGAAGCCGGGTGCACGGGAGAAACTGGCGAAGGTCGCCGGCATCCTGCTCGCCTATCCAGGCCTCGATGTTGAAGTCGGAGGCTACACGGACAATGTAGGTAACGACGAAATGAACCAGACACTCTCTGAGAATCGCGCTACATCGGTTCGCGATTACCTGGTGCAAGAGTGCGTTGCGACGAATTCGGTCTCCGCTAAAGGTTTCGGCAACACCTTGCCGGTAGCTTCAAACGACAGCCCCTCCGGCCGGCAGCAGAACCGCAGAGTTGAACTTCTCGTCTCCGGCGACGCCATCGGCACTCCGGTTAACACGACAACAGGAAGCTTGCAGTAGGGCAAGCACACATAGCGATCGACCATGGAGGTAATACTTATGAACCTAGTTGGATTTATCAGCACGGTAGTTCTGTCATTGACCCTTGTAGCCGCGGCTCCAGTGTTCGCACAGGAGCAGCACGATCAGCAGGAAGAACAGAAAGCTAAGCCTGCGCAGGAAGAGAAAAAGGCGCAACCAGAGAAGTCTGCGAAGCCAGATGAGAAACCCACGGCGCAGCAGGAGAAGAATGCCAAGCCGGAAGGGAACGCTAAGCCAGCTGGAAAAAACACTAAGCAAAGCGCTAAGCAAGGGGAGAATACCAAGCCGGCCGAAAATAACGCACAGCAGCAAGAGCATGTCGCTGGCAATCGTGGCGGCCAGATTCCCGCAGATAAATTCAGGGCCAATTTTGGACAACAGCACACGTTTCGCGTCACCCAAGCCGACTACAGCAATCACCGCTTCCAATATGGCGGCTATTCGTTCGGATTCGTTGACCCGTGGCCAAGCAACTGGCTATACACGCAAAACGTTTACGTTGTCGACATAGACGGCATGTATTACCTATGCAATGCATCGTTTCCGGGTGTTAACCTTGCACTCAGCTTCACACTCTAGCCAGTGCGTCCGGCGTCGCCTGCGAATGGAACTAGCTTCACGGTGAACGGCGTGAGTCCATCCTTGGGCTCACGCCGGCTTTCTTCCGGCCGAGCAAGAAAATCAAGCTCCGCGTATTCAGTTGCGACATTTTGCAAGTGAGCTGTAGTGCACAGACTCGGGCTGTGCGTCTGTGGAATCCTTGCACCTACGCGAACGCCGTTCAATCCACGCAGCCCGCAGTAGCAAATGCTGTGCACAATCGCTCACATTCTGACGAAGCGCGTCCAGCCGCCCGCGTCTCCGGAATGCCGGAGCACTGATTTAGAAAGCGATCAATTCTGACCAGTCTTCGGCGCCCAAACGTTCGATACTAGGAATTCACAAGTTTCTGACGCCGGAGTGAACCCCGTGAACAGTTGGTTCTGTGGAAATTCTGATGCATGGAGGTTTTCGATGAATCTGAATCTTATGGACCCTAAGCTGTGGATCCTCGCCGCCTCTGGGATTGTGATCATCTTAGTGCTGGTTTGGCTGTACGTGCGAAAACGTAGGAATACAACTGCAGACCTGCGCAAGAAATTTGGAGCGGAATACGATCGCGCCGTGCTGGTGCATGGGACGGGACGAAAAGCAGAAGTGAAATTGGAGGATCGCGAGAAGCGAGTTGAAAAACTCAACATTCGAGATCTTGATCCAATCGAACACGAACGTTTTTCCAAACGATGGGAATCCGTTCAATCTCGTTTTGTCGATTCCCCGAAGGGCGCAGTCACGGAAGCCGATGACCTGTTGTCCTCTTTAATGAAGGCTCGCGGTTACCCCGTATCCGATTTCGATCAGCGTGCCGCTGACATTTCCGTCGACCATCCCCGGGTCGTGGAGAACTATCGGTCCGCGCACGAGATTGCGCTGCGGGTTTTGAAAGTTGGAAAAGATGAAGCAAGCACCGAAGAGCTGAGAACGGCCATGATCCATTACCGCTCTCTGTTTGATGAACTGGTGCAGGCGCCAGCAGATGTTGAACGAAAAGAGGTGGCGTAATGGCTGAACACGAGGCAAAAGAGGGGGTGCTTACGGACGCCGATCTGGCGACCTATGGCATTCCGCCAAAGCAGACCGTGAGACCGGCACCGGTAAAAAGCTATGCGACTACGACGAAAAGAAAGGACAAAATGATGAAGCCAAGCACCCAAGACCGGACCGAGGGCAAGCTCCACGAAGTGAAAGGGAAAGTCAAGGAGGAGGTTGGCAAGGCGACAAACGACCCCGACTTGGAAATCTCAGGGGAAGCGGAAAAGAACGCCGGCAAGGTACAAAATTGGGTCGGCCGCGCTGAAAAAGCCGTCGGAGAATGAAGGCACATCAACCCTGGTTTGCAAAAACCCACAGGAGGAGACCATGTCACAAACTGTAGTGGAGAGGACGGCTGAGAGTATTGGCGAATCAGCTCGTCGGGCATCGCGCGCAACCAATGCGATTGCCGAGGCGATCGAGGATGGAGTGGGAGTAGTAAGGCGTGCCGCCAAGCAGGGCGGCGATGCGGCGGAAGAGGTCTTGAACGACACAACCGAGCGTCTTCAGCGCCGCCTTGTATTCACAGTTGCGACGACGTTTGCCATAGGAGTCACTGCAGGAACATTGATCGGCTGGATGATGAAGCGAAAATAGATCGCCCGTTTTTGACGACGACAACTCAGGAGCTAACGTGGGTAACCCCAGGTTAATATTCTTCCGAAATTCGACATGCATGCATCTAGTGCCGAAAGTCAAATGTGGTGGCCGTTACCCTCCGAGAGCTACACCAAAAGATAAAAAGGTCTCGGCTTCACGGTGTCCATCAAACATAAAAATATGTTCGAACAGTTTGAGAAAACTTCTGTTTTAGTGAGTGTAGGTGCGTGGCGGTTCATGCAATCAGCGCAACCGATCGGGAGATACGCACTCAGCGCCTCCCGATAACGATTCTGACAGGTTCGGAAGATCGATTTCTGAAAAGACCGAGTCTTGCCGGGCGGTCGACCTTTTGGCTTGGAGCCGTATTCGGACGAAAGATGAAAAGGAGAACAATTATGACAACGATTGAGCAAAACAAGTGTGCCCACCTGCCCTGCCGCTGCCTGGTGCAGCCTGACGACAAATACTGCGGTCAAGCCTGTAAAGAAGCGGGATCCGAGGAGGTCGAGATTGCATGTCAGTGCGACCACGGTACGTGCCCACTTACCGTCTGAAGAACAGTGACTCTTGTTGGTGTGCACGCTCAGCCATACATCGCCAAAGAAGGATTGATCACGAAGAACTCGAGACGAAGATGGCGTTGATGAGAAGCTGATCGACCGACCGCTCCGGATCAGCGCCTAGAATCCAGGGCAAGCTCGGCAAAGATTGAGCCGAGAGGGTCGGAGTTTCGAGAGTGGTTTCACAAACTGTGCAATAGCGACCAGTTTTCGATCACGGCACTGTCATAGTTTGAGCGGGGACTTCTTTTCACGGTCCAACAATAGCGGCGAAACGCCGAGGAGAGTAGACAATGTCTATAGAAAATTCAGTTGTCGCGATTTATCACACTCATACGGATGCGGATCGAGCAGTGAAGGAACTTCAGCGTGGCGGTGTCGACATGCACAAATTGTCGATCGTTGGTAAGGGCTACCACACAGATGAGCAGGTAATCGGCTACTACAATACCGGCGACCGCATGAAGTATTGGGGCAAGGTTGGTGCGTTCTGGGGAGGCTTTTGGGGGCTTTTGTTCGGATCTGCTCTATTCGTGATTCCGGGTCTCGGCCCAATTTTAGTGGCTGGACCTCTAGTCGCATGGATCGTGGCAGGGTTAGAAGGCGCCGTAGAAGTAGGTGCGTTGGGGGCTTTGGGAGCCGGTCTCTTCAGTATAGGAATCCCCAAGGACAGTATTGTGAAGTACCAAACGGCACTCACCACAGATCAGTTCCTGCTGATCGCCCACGGGACGGCTGCAGAAGTGGCCAAGGCGAGGGATATCATCGAAAGCACGAATCCCGCCCATTACACACTGCATGCTCCCGAAGCGGTCGCGGCTTAGCACAGGCAGGTTGCAAACGAAAGAATCACAGAGAGCCACAGACCGGCTTTCGGGCTTGGCGTGGCTTTTTTCTTTCGGATAATCAAAGGCGAAACTCAGTTACCGTGCCATCTCACTTGTTTATTTGGGAGACATCATGACTATGCACAACACGGAACATTTACATCCCAACGGCGAGAGTCATCACAGCCATGGCCAAACTCCTTACTGGCGGCGCGCGCATCATGATTGGCGGTTCTGGTTCGGCCTTGTCGCTATAGTCTTGGCCATCAGTATCTACGTCGGAACCAACGACTTGTCGATGGTGCCTTCTGGCCGCCAAAAGCAGATGCCGGCTGGCAGCAGAGTTCCATGAATTTCGCATCCTGCAAATTCGACTAAACGCGCGAGGCTGAGCTCGGTGACTGCGTCTTAGACCCCCAAGCGCTCAGGGTGGACAAGGCGTAGTGGCAGTGTATGAAACCTAAGAAACAGCTTTGATCAAACAATTCGGCAGGAGATCAGCATGAAGATCCAAGTCAATACGGACCATACAATCGAAGGTCACGAGGCGCTGGCCGCTCGGATCAAGGGCGTAGTGGAGAATGCCCTGAGCAGAATGACCGATCACATCACGCGGGTTGAAGTCCACCTGACCGACGAGAGCGGCCCTAAGAGCCGTCAGAAAAACAAACGTTGCATGATGGAGCTCGCCTCGGAGGCCGCCAGCCCATCACGGTCACCGACGCAGCGGCGACTTTGGACCTGGCCGTCGACGGCGCTGCAGATAAGTTGGCCAGATTGATCGACCATAAGCGATGGAGAGAATGGCCCCATCATTGAGAACGGCGATCATCACGATCATCACCGCGGTCACGGGGTAGAAATTAAAGACCAGAATCGCCAGCGTCATGAAGAACAGCACGCGCAGGGTTTCGGCGATGCGGTAGATCGCGTAGCTGTTCATCCGCTGGAAGATGCGGCGGCTCTCCTTGATCGCGTCGATGATCACCGAGAGGCCGGGTGCGAGGAGTACGATGTCCGCCGCTGCGCGGGCCGCGTCGGTTGCGCCTGAAACCGCGATGCCGCAGTTCGCTTGCTTGAGCGCGGGAGCGTCATTCACCCCGTCACCAGTCATGCCGACAATATGGCCGTGCTTCTGCAGGACGTTGACAATGTTGTATTTGTCTTCGGGGAACACCTGGGCGAAGCCGTCCGCGTTTTCGATGGACGCCGCGGTCTCCGCCTTCTCTTGTTTATCCCGCAATACGGTGGCATCCAGGATGTTCGTGCCCATGCCCAGCTCATGAGACATTTCCTTCGCGATGGCCAACTGGTCGCCGGTGACCATTTTGACTTTCACGCCCATCTGCACCGCGCTCGCGATGGTCGCTTTGGCCTGTTCGCGCGGCGGATCGGACATGGGCAAGACCCCCACAAACTGCCACTTGTCATCCTGATCTGCGCGGGCAACACCCAAGGAGCGGAAGCCGCGTGCGGCAAATTCGGTGACGGCATTTTCAACTGCGGATTTTACTTGCGCGACGTTGGTCGCCATCTGCAGAATGACCTGCGGCGCTCCCTTCGCCACCTTGAACTGCTTTCCGTCGGAGCCCTTTACGGTAGCTTCCGTGCGCTTGTGGACCGGATCGAACGGCTGGAAATGAAGGACCTGATAGCTCTTCAGTTCTTTATCGTCCTTCACGCCGGCTATCACGGCCAGATCGATAGTGTCTTTATCTTCCGCGCGCGAAGCGAGAGCGGCGTCGAGGATAATTCGGTCGGCAGCAATACCATTGACACAGAATGGCTCACCCAGCGTGAGCTTGTTCTGGGTCAAGGTGCCGGTCTTGTCCGAGCACAGCACATCGACCCCCGCGAGTTCCTCGATCGCCGACAACTTGGTCACAATCGCTTGCTTTTTCGCCAAAAGACGGGCGCCGACCGCCATGGTGACAGACAGCACTGTGGGCATGGCTACCGGGATCGCGGCCACCAGCAACACCAGTGCGAATTCCAACGTGCTCAAGATTGGGTCATGGCGGAAGAGCGCCGTGGTAACAATCACCGCCACCAGAGCCACTGCAAGAACGATCAGGTAATTGGCAATTTTTAGCACAGCACGCTGGAAATGGCTGACGGTATGAGCATCCTGCACCAATTCCGCAGTCTTGCCGAAATAGGTGTTGGTACCGGTGGCGTATACCATCGCGTCAATTTCGCCGCGCTTGATGATTGAACCCGAAAAGACTGCCTCGCCGGGCTTGCGCGTAGCGGGCAAAGATTCTCCTGTCAGCGCGGACTGGTCGACTTGCACCGGGTCGCCGGCCAACAGACGCGCGTCTGCCGGCACGATGTCCCCAAGTCGCAGGCGGATCACGTCGCCCGGCACTAATTCAGACACTTTCGGAGTCGCCCATTTTCCATCGCGCACGGCGCGGGTTTTGGTCGCCAGCTTCGCACGCAACGCGGCAATTTCGTTGCCCGCCTGATGTTCTTCCCAAAATGCAACCACAGCGTTAGAGAAGAGCAGAAAGAGAATAATGAAGAAATCCAGCCAGTGCCGAACCACGCCCGACAGAATCACTGCCCCTTCGATCATCCACGGAATCGGACCCCAAAAATAGCTGAGGAATTTCAGGAATAGATTGTCTTTCGTTTCCTTGATCTCATTCGAACCATATTGCGCCAGCCGTTTCTGCGCCTCGGCCTGGCTCAGGCCTTTCGGGGACGATCCCAATCGTTTTTCCACTTCCGGCATGGGTAGAGATTTCAGATCGTCCTTGGAATCAGGGTTGGACACCGGCTTCACTAAACTTGGTTCCACGATGAATACTCTCCTGTTCTTGCGGTCGCGAGTCTCGGTCAAAAGGGAGTCTGCGGAGATCGTTGGACCTGTGTCGCGAAAGAAAGCCTCATGCAAGGTCGTGAATTCGGAAATCTTAGGACGGAACAAGTATCTTGTCCGCGGCGGTGCAGAATCTGTGCAATTTTGCTCAGCCCGCCGACCGTTCCCCCAGCCTAACTGCCGCGACGCAGGCGCCGATACCGCCGATCAACATGTTGATCGAGCTGTCGTGCTTGAGCTTAGGGTCCGGCCGATCTCTGTAATTCAGGGAATAATGCGCAGACGGTTGGTAGCTGCAGAACTTTGCCACTTCCACCAATTCGCTGATTGCGGGCCCGTTGACCATAGAGCTGAAGTGGACCAGCTTAGAAGTCACCGGTTCTGCCACACTCAGGACGCGACAGCTGCAAACCTGCCCAAGCGGAAATTGCCGTCTGTGGTTAAAGCCCGCCCAAAGTGAGCAAAAGTTCGGAACAAGTTCGAATGAAACAAAGCACCCCGCGAAAGGCGACGACGGAAGCCCGCAAGGCCTCGTGCATCCAAGGCTACCCTCGCACGATCTTTCCGCTTGGAACCTAGAGCAGAAAACTCACTCGATGGTTGGCAAGCTCCTGGTCGATCGGTACCGGAAATTGCACGCGAGCATATCTGCCCTGAATAGATCGTGGTTCACCGCTCCTAAAAGCACAAAAGTTGCGGTGTTCACTATTGACCAGTAATGGCCTGCTGCTCACGCCTAACATCTCATATGTGGCCGCCATTGCTGCGAGAAGAAAAGATAATGACGACGTGTCAAATCCAGTACGCAGTGATCTGCGTTGGAGTGACTTGCACCTTGGCCAGCGGAAACGGTCTGCTCCACATCCCATCGAGCCTTTGCTTTTAACGAGTTAAAACTTTGAATGGAGATAAACAATGTTGAAACGTATTTTGGCCGTAACAACTCTAATAGCGATCGCAAGTCTAGCCGCTGCCGCCTCTGACCGAGATGAAACGTAAATCGCACTCAGAAGGCTGCCCAGGTCTTCAAGGAAATCATGAATACTCCAGATCAGGGCATTCCGTCTGATCTTCTGGAATCGGCGAAATGTATCGCCATCATTCCAGGGGACAAGAAGTTCGCCTTTATATTCGGTGGCAGCTACGGCAGGGGACTGGCAACCTGTCGCACCGAGCATGGCTGGAGCGCTCCCATGTTTGTGGCTATTGATAGCGGAAGTGTGGGTTACCAGATCGGGGGCTCTTCTACCGACATAGTAATGCTCTTCATGAACGATCATGCCCTGCAAAGCCTGATGAGCGACAAATTCAAGCTCGGAGCAGACGCTTCTGTAGCGGCCGGACCCGTGGGCCGGAATGCCGCTGCTGGCACTGACCTTAAATTGAACGCGGAGATTCTGTCTTACTCGCGGGCCAAAGGGATTTTTGCCGGCGTGAGTCTGGATGGTGCCGTAATGCAAGCCGACAAAAGTGGTGACAAAGCCATGTATGGCGACGATGTAAACCGCCATGAAATTCTTGACGGCAAAGTCGCCGTGCCTGCATCGGCCCGAGCGCTGGTAGAAGAACTCGGCGGATACGTCCACGAAGCCAAAGCTGAATAGTGGCTCCATGCGAGGGATCGAAGGTGTCCCTGCCTCACGGCGGGTGCATTGAGTTTGAGGCAATTGACTTCTGTTCAGTGTTACATTGCCACGATAGGTAGAGCAGATCAGATTAGTGGAGGCCGATATGGCAAAAACTGCAGTAGCTTTGTTTGAGAATTCAGATTTGGCCGACCAGGTCGTTCGTGATCTCGAGGCCACGGGTTTTCCCAAGAATGACGTCCGGGTTTTAGGCGAGCCGCGGGAGATGGCGGGCGGCGGACTCATGAGTACACCACATACCGATTTTGAAGTGGAGTTGACTCGAGATTTGACTGCATTCGGGGTCATCGAAGCAGACGCGGACGCTTATGTTCAAGGAGTACGGCGCGGAGGCGTCATGGTTTTTGCTACCGGTTCGGGCGACAAGGCTGAGGCGGCAACCGAGATTATGAACCGTCACGGTGCTGTCGAGTTAGAAGAAATCAGCGCCTCGCGCCCGGAACTCCCAACCTCGGACCAAGGTGACGCGACTCCCCTCCATGCACTCTCGGTCCAGATTGGGCGAGTCCGTTCTCCCGGCTCAGGCGCCCGCATGTTCGTGTGGTAGCGCTTTTTGCGGAATGACAGCGCGCCGGGAGTCGCCGCGACTGAGGGGCAATTCTGTCGATGGTTTGGGATATCCCCCGCATCGCAACGCGCGGATTGTCATTCCAACGAGGACCGCCCGGGTACCGAAGCCTCGATTCCAGGTTTAACCGTGGGGTGATTATTGTACGTTCCGCATACTTACTCGGTCGCGCTAGCTCTCATGCTCGTCAGCATGCTGTGTTGGGGTAGCTGGGCGAATGCGCAAAAGATTGATAAACGGTGGCGCTTCGAACTCTTTTACTGGGATTACATCTGGGGCATGCTAGCTTGTGCGCTGGTATTCGGCCTGACCTTCGGAAATATAAGCCCGGCCTCTCCGGACAGTTTTTTTCACAATCTAGCGAGCGCGGGTCATCGCAGCATTCTCGAGGCATTTTGTGGAGGTGTCATTTTCAATCTCGGGAACCTGCTACTCGTGGCAGCGATATCCGTCGCGGGCATGGCAGTAGCATTCCCGATTGGCGCTGGCTTGGCGCTGGTGATTGGGGCTGTCATCAACTACATCATCTCGCCCAAAGGCAACCCGGTTCTTCTGTTTGGCGGCATTGCGCTAATTTGCCTCGCCATCATCCTCGATGCTTTGGCGTATCGGGGACTGTCTCGGAGAGCAAAGGCGAGCACAAAAGGTGTTGCATTAAGCCTTGCTTGCGGAGTTGCGGTTGGACTCTTCTATCCATTCGTTGCTAAAGCGATAACAGGCCCAAACCATCTTGGGCCATACACCGTCTATTTCGTTTTTGCCTTGGGTGCCGTTGTTTCCAATTTTCCTATGAACTACGGATTGATGCGCTGGCCCGTAAGTGGCAATCCGCTTCGAATGAAAAACTATTTCAATGGAAAGATGAGCTTGCATGCGTGGGGGATATTAGGAGGAAGCATCTGGGGCATTGGCACAATCGCCAACTTCGTAGCCTCTTATGTGCCCATGATCGGCCCGCCACCTCATTTTCTCTTGGTGAAGGCAACACGATGATCTCTGCCATATGGGGCATTTTTGTGTGGAAAGAATTTCACGGCGCGGGAAACCGAGTCAGGAGTCTGCTCGCCACCATGTTTTTGTTTTTTGTATTCGGACTAACCAGCATCGCTCTCGCTCCGTTGATCCACTAGCAGGACAAGAGGCAGAACCAGAGAAGAGAATCGTATGACAGCATCAACCAACGGTAATAAGGATGCGTTCGGACACCCCGGAATTAATCCCCGATGGACGCACGGCGACAAAGACGGAGTGGGAACGGCATATGCGGCTTCCAGCCAAGTCTGGTTTACGCTTTGGAACGGGATCATCACCGAAGTTTATTATCCGACGGTTGATCGTCCTCAAATCCGTGACCTTCAATACCTAATTACGGATGGGACGAGTTTCTTCCACGATGAGAAGCGCCTGAAAACCAAAGTCGAACGATTATCCGAACACGGCTTGGGATATCGATGCACGAACTTTGATCCAGACGGCCGCTACAGCATCGTTAAGGAAATTATCACGGCTCCTCACCTTGCCTGCATCCTTCAGCGCACAAAATTAACAGGTGACGAATCGTTCATTTCGAAGCTCCAACTTTTCGCGCTATGCGCTCCTCACCTGGAAGTCGGCGGATGGGCGAACAACGGCTATGTAGCCGAGGTGAGTGGCCGGAAGATTCTTATGGCACAGAAAGACGGCACCTGGCTGGCGCTTGCAGCGACAGAAGTTTTTTCTCGTACCTCTTGCGGCTATGTGGGACGCAGCGATGGATGGACCGATTTAGCTCAAGACTATCAAATGGACTGGGAGTTCGACCACGCCAATGACGGCAACATCGCCCTTACCGGGGCCTTAGACCTGAAAAGTAAACGCGAATTCACTCTTGGACTCGCTTTCGGCGACACCCAGCACCATGCGATTGCGACGCTCTTTCAAGCACTAGGGATGCCCTTCGAAGTACATCACAAACGATACACAGAACAGTGGGATCGCACTTCCTCGCGCCAGCTTCCATTAGAGAGGGCTTCAAGTGACAAGGGAAACCTCTACCACAGCAGTTGCAGCTTGATTCTGGCTCACGAAGACAAGTCCTATCCGGGCGCTTTGATCGCCTCTCTCTCGATCCCCTGGGGAGAAGCGAGGGGAGACAAAGACCAGGGCGGATACCACCTGGTTTGGACCCGCGATATGGTCAACAGCGCTTCCGCCCTGCTCGCCTCGGGTGAGACTGCAACACCTTTGCGGGCGCTTATTTATCTAGCGGTTTCCCAGCAGGAAGATGGTGGATTTGCTCAGAACTTCTGGGTTAATGGGAATCCGTACTGGCTGGGAATTCAATTGGACGAGGTCGCGTTCCCGATATTGCTGGCCTTACGGCTCAGCCAACAAAATGCCCTTCAAGACTTTGATCCGTATCCAATGGTCCTGAAAGCCGCCGCCTACTTGCTTCGGCACGGACCAGTGACTCAACAGGAACGATGGGAAGAAGCCAGCGGGTATTCCCCGTCCACTCTGGCTTCCAATATCGCGGCCCTGATTGGTGCGGCTTGTTTTTGCAGGCAGCGAGCGGATAAAGCTACCGCCGAGTTTCTTGAGCAGTACGCCGACTTTTTGGAGTCGCATGTCGATGCATGGACTGTCACAACCGAGGGGACGCTAGTCCCCGGCATTCGCCGCCACTACATCCGAATCCTTCCAGACGCCGTAGACAACCCTGACCCTGCGGAAGACCCGAACTCGGGAATCCTTAAAATCGCAAACCTTGCTGCGGGCGCGCAACATTCGTTTCCGGCAAAGGAGATTGTGGATGCGGGATTTCTAGAACTGGTTCGATATGGCATAAGAAAGCCCGACGATCCAATAATTGTTGATTCACTGAAAGTCATCGATGCGGTATTGAAGGTGGATACCCCGGTGGGGCCAGTTTGGCATCGGTACAATCACGACGGTTATGGTCAGCGAGAAGATGGGGGCCCTTACCGGGGATGGGGCAAGGGACGCGCATGGCCACTTCTGACGGGTGAACGGGCACACTTCGAACTCGCTGCGGGGCGAGACGTGAACCCGTTTATACGCGCCATCGAAGGGTTCGCCTCAGCCACAGGCTTGCTGCCGGAGCAAGTATGGGATGAGCAGGACCGGCCAGATATTTTTATGTTCCTGGGAAGGCCAACCGGTTCAGCCATGCCTCTCATGTGGGCCCATGCGGAGTACATCAAACTCCTGAGGTCCGTGTCCGAGGGCCGTGTTTTCGATCTGATTCCTGATGTTGCAGGGCGCTACCTCGAAGATCGCAAGGCCTGTCAGTCATTCGAGATTTGGAAAACGAATCGCCGGGTCCGCGCGGTGAAGAAGGGCTATACACTGCGAGTTCAGGCTTCAGATTCCTTCCGTCTCCATTGGACGGGCGACGACTGGACTACGGTCAAAGATAGTCCGTCCTCAGCGACCGCTCTTGGAATTGAATTCGTCGATATTCCAATTGCCGCGGCACAACGTGCGCCAATTCGATTTACGTTCCTTTGGACCAAAAGCAATTCGTGGGAGGGCCGTGACTACGTGGTCGCGATTAAACAATAGAAATTGCCTTTCTACTTTCTCCAAATTGCTCATCCAAGGAATGGCGGGAACCGAAAGTTAATGCAAGAAAGGTGACACGTGCCGCAAGAGAATCATTTTGACATCATCATCATTGGTACGGGGGCCGGGGGAGGAACGCTCGCCTACCATCTCGCTCCATCCGGCAAACGCATCTTGCTCCTGGAACGCGGCGACTACCTGCCGAGAGAAAAAGACAACTGGGATGCCCGTGCAGTGTTTCTCGAAGCGAAGTATCAGGCCAAGGAAATCTGGTACGACAAGGACGGAAACACGTTCCATCCAGGTATTCAGTACTACGTCGGCGGCAATACAAAGGTCTACGGCGCGGGCTTGCTGAGATTTCGCAAAGAGGATTTTGGAGAAGTTCGGCATTATGGCGGTATCTCACCTGCTTGGCCGCTCAGCTACGAGGACTTCGAACCTTATTACACCAAAGCGGAAAATCTGTACCACGTTCATGGAGAACACGGGATTGATCCCACGGAAGGCCCAGCCAGCGCACCTTATCGATACCGGCCTGTTAGTCACTCGCCGCGCATTCAGCAGCTCTACGACGATATGCAACGGCGCGGCCATCATCCCTTCCCGCTGCCCCTTGGAATCCTGCTGGAGGAAAAAGACGGCAAGGCCCTGCACACGAGTGCTTGCGTGCGCTGTCCCGCATTCGATGGATTTCCGTGCCTGGTCAATGGCAAGGCGGATGCGCAGGTTATTTGTGTGGATCCGGCTCTCGATCAACCGAATGTCACGCTTCTCACGGGCGCCTACGTCAAGCGTCTGAAAACGGACCCATCCGGTCGCGTGGTAACAAAGGTGCTGGTCGAGCGCGAGGGGCAACCCGAGCAATATTCGGGGGACATCGTGGTCGTTTCCTGCGGAGCAATAAACTCGGCGGCGCTTCTGCTGCGTTCTGCGAACGACAAGCACCCGAATGGGCTCGCGAACAGTTCCGATGTGGTTGGGCGACACTATATGCGGCATAACAATTCCGCCTTTATGGCCCTATCCAGACAACCCAATCCGACCGTGTTCCAGAAAACCCTGGGCTTGAACGACTTCTATTTCCGCTCCGATGATTGGGAATATCCTTTAGGTGGCATCCAGATGCTGGGCAAGACCGATGGCGAAATGCTCAAAGGAGAAGCACCGGGATGGGCTCTCTGGAAGCCCGGCTTCGCTTTGGATTACATGGCGGAGCACTCAATCGATTTCTGGGTGCAGTCCGAAGACTTGCCCCATCCCGATAATCGCGTCACCCTGAATCCGGATGGAACGATCACACTGACGTTGCAAGAGACCAACACGGAGGGCCATCAACGTCTGATCGCAAAGCTCAAGAGCATGCTCAACGATCTTGATCTGCATGAACATTTGATGTCCCGGTCGTTGTATCTGGGCAAAAAAATTCCAATTGGCGGTACCGCTCATCAGGCTGGAACCATTTGCTTCGGCCGAGATCCAAAGACGTCGGCGCTCGATGTGAATTGCAAAGCCCACGATTTGGATAATCTTTATGTTGTTGACGCGAGCTTTTTCGTATCGATTGCCGCCGTAAATCCCAGCTTGACGATAATTGCGAATGCCATGCGAGTGGGAGATCATCTGCTCGAACGGCTTGGCTAGTACGGAACACTGAACCTTGCTCTCCGCCGGTACGCGAGGAAGCAAGACCTTACAAGGAAAAACGATAATGAAAGCGATTGCGATTGTTCCGGGCACAGCTGGCTCGCGCATCCTGGACCGACCCGAGCCCGGCATTACGAACGCCGATGAAGTAAAAATCAAAGTCAAACGCGTGGGCATCTGCGGCACAGACAGGGAAGAAGTGTCGGGAGGGCGTGCGGAGGCGCCAGACGGCCAGAAAGAACTCGTTATCGGTCACGAGATGTTCGGCCAGGTGGTCGAGACCGGTTCCTCGGTCACTCGCGTAAAGGTGGGAGATTTCGCCGTTTTCACCGTCAGGCGTGGTTGCGGCCAATGCGCGCCCTGCCTGATGGGACGCTCTGATATGTGCCAGACCGGCAACTACAAAGAGAGAGGGATTCGCGGATTGGACGGTTACCAAACAGAATTTGTAGTTGATAAGGAACAGTACATCGTGCCCGTGCCGGTTGAACTGAAAGCAGTTGGCGTTTTAATGGAGCCGCTTTCCATCGTCGAGAAAGGAATCGAAGAAGCGCTGCGCTTGCAAGCCGTGCGTTCCCCCGAAGCCGCCATCACTCCGGCATGGATTGTCGGACGCCGCTGCCTAGTAGCAGGACTAGGCCCAGTAGGTTTGCTGGCCTGCATGATCTTGCGACTTCGAGGAGCTGACGTTTACGGATTGGATGTGGTCGATGCTACTAGCGCTCGCCCAAAGTGGCTTGATGTGATTGGCGGGCACTACGTGGATGGAAGGCAGGTGCCCGCCGACCAGATCGAGAAAAAGATTGATCCAATGGATTTGGTCGTCGACGCGAGCGGAATTGCGGCACTCGAGTTCAACCTGCTCGATGCTCTAGCCCTGAACGGGGTTTATGTGATCACAGGCATTCCCGGTGGTGATCATCCGTTGCAAATTCAAGGCGCGGGACTGGTCCGCCAATTGGTCCTGGATAATCAGGTAATGGTCGGCAGCGTCAATGCTGCGCGTGGCCACTTTCAAATGGGAGCGGATGATTTGTTTCAGGCTCACCTGCGTTGGAGCGATCACATCGCCGCTTTAATCACCAATCGTTATTCGTACAGCCAGTTTACAGCGTCTGTGAGCCACCATTCGCCCAACGCAATCAAAGAAGTCGTGGAGTGGGACTAAGCACCGGCGGCTCTTGGTCGGAACAATTGGTTGCACATCGGCGGCCCACGGGCAGGACCGAAGGTTGCAGCGATTCTCTCGGTCGTGGAAAGCTGCCGTCGGCTGCAATTCCCGGTGCGCGATCACTTTTCCACCATTCTCCCCGGGTTTGCCGTTCCGAGGCCGCGATGAGTAATCAGGCATTAACAGAGACTACTGAGCCGCCTGCCGCTAGCCAGCGGAGGAACTGCGCCGGACATAGGCATGGGCCCATCAAAGACACGGGATGCTACCATATGATAAATTTTGACGCGCAAACCGAAAGGACCTGATTTTAAGAATCTTACGATGCCCCGCGCCAAGCCGAACACCGTTCGTACCTCGCTTGCCAAGGCCCCGACAGGGATTCAGGGACTCGATGAGGTCACCGGGGGAGGCTTGCCGAAAGGTCGTGTCACTTTGGTCTGTGGCAGCGCGGGATGTGGCAAGAGCTTGCTTGCGATGGAATTTCTGGTGCACGGCGCGGTGCGATACGGCGAACCCGGCGTCTGCATGGACTTCGAAGAGACCGAGGAGAAGCTGAGGGCCAACGTCGCATCGCTGGGCTTTGATTTGCATGAGCTTGCCAAACGCAAGAAGCTGCTGGTGGATTACGTTGCCGTTGAACGACACGAGATTGCCGAGACGGGAGAATACAACCTCGAGGGTCTGTTCATCCGGTTGGGCCACGCCGTCAAAGAGATCAAAGCAAAGCGCGTTGTCCTGGACAGCATCGAGGCACTTTTTTCGGGATTAACTGACTCAACGATGCTGCGATCGGAACTCCGCCAGCTGTTTCAGTGGCTGGAACAACACAAGCTTACCGCTGTCGTTACCGGCGAAGCGGGAGAGCACACGCTGACGCGTCACGGGCTGGAGGAATACATCGCTGACTGCGTGATCTCGCTAGACCACCGGGTAACGGAACAGCTTTCCACGCGCCGTCTGCGAATTGTCAAGTACCGTGGCACTTCTCACGGCACAGATGAGTATCCCTTCCTGAGGATCGTGAGGGCATCTCGGTGGTGCCGCTCAGCTCACTGACACTTGCCCACAAAGCACTGACCGACCGCGTGTCGACGGGAATTCCAGCTTTGGATGAGATGATGGAAGGTAAGGGGTTCTTCCGTGGAAGCAGTGTGCTGGTGTCGGGCACGGCGGGAACTGGGAAGTCCAGCCTGGCCGCGAACTTCGCCAGCGCCGCCTGCGCTCGCTGGCGAAGATTGCCTGTATTTCGCTTTTGAAGAGTCTCCCAGCCAGATTCTCCGTAACATGCGCTCGGTTGGCCTTAATCTGGAGAGGTTGGTAAGAAAGCGCTTATTGCACTTCCACGCGATGCGGCCTACGAGCACCGGCCTGGAAGGACACTTGGCCGCGATTCACAAAATGATCGCCAAGCTTCGACCAAAGGTCGTGGTCATCGACCCGATTACGAACCTGGTTTCGGCCTCGGGCACGTATGACATTAAATCGATGCTTATGCGCCTGGTCGATTTTCTGAAGGTGGAACAGATCACGTCGATGTTCACCAATCTGACATTTGCAGGAGATCCTCATGAGGGAACTGCGGCGGGCGTCTCCTCTCTCATGGACGCCTGGATTGTCTTGCGGGACAGCAAACCGAATGGGCGACCAAGACGCGAGCTTTACGTTCTGAAATCCCGCGGCATGGCACATTCGCGCGAACCTCGTGAGCTAATCGTGAGCGAGAGAGGCATCGAATTGGGTAAGGTACTGACTGATCACACGCTGGGCACGACCGTCGCGGGCCCAAGTGCAGTCAAATCCGCCAAGTAGGAAGCGTGGCCCGTCTGGGCCAGAGACACCGAGCACCGACATGAAGAAGAGTTCACCACGGAAGCGCCGCCCTGCCAAGACCAGCCAGAAAGACTTTTACCGGCTGCGGCTTTACATCGCGGGCCAAACCCCTAATTCGGTCACTGCGATCGCCAACCTCAAGAAAATTTGTGAGGACAAGCTGCGGGGCAAGTACCGTATCGAAGTGGTCGACTTGCTGGAGAAGCCGCAACTGGCCAAGGGCGATCAGATCATCGCCATTCCGACCCTAGTGAGAAAGCTCCCGCCGCCGGTCAAGAAAATCATTGGCAACCTCTCCAAGACCGAGAGTGTCATCGTGGGGCTGGATCTTCAGCCGTTACGCTGAAGAAAGGGCTCAAATAGCAGATGACTAGCAGGCGAGCGCGTTCCGATGGCCGAGTCCTCCAAGGACGTTTGCCCGGTAAAGTCGCGCCGAAAGCAGCTCGCGAAAGCCTCGGACCTTCTCCACGCAAACTGCCGCCATCCACGCCATCGGATCAGCAAACAAAGCTTCTTACTCGGCTGAAAACCGCGGAAGAAACTCTACGGGCCATCCAGTCTGGTCGAAGTGGATGCTTTGATGGTCTCCGGTCGCCGCGGAGAGCAGGTGGTTTCTCTGAAAGGCGGCGAACCCGCCTATCGCATCCTGGTGGAGGCCATGAGCGAGGGCGCGGCGACTCTGTCCCGGAATGGCGCCGTGCTCTATTGCAATCGCAGGTTTGCGGAACTAGTTCGCAAACCAGCCGGGAAGGTTATCGGAATTGTGGTTCAGTCGCTGATCACAGAAACAGAGCGAGACCGATTTGAAACTCTGCTGGCCGAGGCTCAGAAGGCGGTTGCGAAAGGCGAATTCAACCTGTGTTGCACCGATGGAAGTCTGGTTCCGGTCTATTTGTCGCTTAACCGGTTTCTTGGATACGGCGGCCAAGCCCTGGGTATGGTGATCACCGATCTGAGCGAGCAGAAACGCAAGCAGGCCGAAGAAATCAAGCAGGCCGAAGCGATGCACCGGCTCCTTCTGGAACACGAGCTTTCGGCGCAAGAGGAGGAACGGCGCCGGATTGCGCGCGAATTGCATGACGAAGCCGGCCAATTGCTGACCTCTCTTCTGGTCGGCCTGCGTACCCTGCAAGACGCTCGAAAGCTAGCAGATGTTAAGGCACAGGGACGTCGGCTACGGGAAATCACCGCCCAGGCTATTGACGAAGTCGGTCGGCTCGCCCGCGGGCTTCACCCAACCGTGCTGGACGATCACGGCCTGGGTGTTGCACTGAGCCGATATGTCACCGAGTACACAAAGATCCACAACATAGCTGTGGATCTCACACTTAGCGAACTTGACTCCAGCAACCTGCCGCCAGCAATCCAGATCGCCTTGTATCGCATTCTCCAGGAAGCCTTGACCAACGCAGCCAGACATTCTGGAGCCAAGGCGGTCAGCATTCGATTCGCCCGTTTGGCAGGGGCTTTGGAGATAGCAGTAATCGATGACGGATGTGGCTTTGACGCTAAGGCCGTGGCTGTCTCCTCGCACCGCTTAGGGATTCAGAGTATGCGAGAGAGAGCGGCAATGTTAGGCGGAACGGTCAGTTTTACATCCCCGGGCAAGGGGACCAAGATTCTGGTGCAAGTCCCACTTGCCAAACCAGAACTTCCACCCCCGGTGGGGCGGAGGAGTAGCTGAAATGCCGGCGCGAACACACAAGATCAGAGTCATGATCGTGGATGATCACGCAATTCTCCGCGCCGGACTGAAGATGCTGGTCAATGCCCAGGTCGATATGGAAGTTGTCTCGGAAGCTCCCGATGGAGAGAAGGCGGTTGAAGCGGCGCGGGAGAAGAGACCGGATGTGGCCTTGCTGGATCTCACCATGCCTCGGGTTGGGGGTATGAAAGCGCTGCAGGAGATGACGCGAAACTGCCGCGAAACCCAGGTGCTCGTCCTCACGATGCACGATGACCCTGCGTATTTACGATCGGCACTGGCCGCCGGGGCCTCTGGCTACCTGTTGAAAAGGGCGGTGGATGTGGAGCTGCTTGCCGCCATACGAGCGGTGCATCGCGGAGGGACCTTTGTGGACCCGCGTCTGGCCGATGTTCTTGTCCAGGACGTGCTGGCGAAGAGCGGTACTAGGGCTGGTGTCAAACGGACAGTAAGCATCCTTAGCAACCGTGAGTTGCAGGTGCTCAGGTTCGTAGCGAGGGGTTACACCAGTGCGCAAATCGCCAAAGCGATTTTCGTGGGTGTGAAAACGGTCGAGACGTATCGTTCACGTTTCGCCGAGAAGCTCGGACTGCGCACGCGCAGCGATGTCATTCGTTTTGCCGTGCACATGGGTTTATTGACCCCAGAAGCGCTGGAGAGTGAACCGGGCCAATCGGCTCGTTAGGATTTGTGCTTCAGGCCGCTTTTTCCGCGCCGCAATCTGTTGCGCCAGGCCTCTTGTCAGGTTTTTCCGGACAGAGCCCCTCATTATTAGTAGCATCCCGATACTCTGCCTGTTCCATTCGAAGCACACTACGTGCAGATTGCGAAAGTGTACCTTCCGTGGACCCACGGTCAGAAACGAGTCAACGGCGATCGGAGAACAAAGCCATGAGAGCCACATTGAATACCTCCCGCCCACCGCCAAATTCGGGAATTTCTCTGGTTAGGATCAAGAAGTTGAGCACGCGCTTTGACCCTGAGACTTTTCTCGCAAAAACCGGCGTTGGCAAGACGGTCCTTAATCTGAAAAAGAAAGACGCCGCCTTTTCGCAAGGCGACCCAGCTGACGCCGTCTTCTTTATTAAGAAAGGCAAGATTCAACTCACGGTCGTATCGAAGGCTGGCAAGGAAGCGACCTTGGGCATATTGAGTGATGGAGAGTTTTTCGGAGAAGGTTGCCTGGCTGGACAGGCTTTACGCATGGGGTCTGCGACCGCAATGACGGACTGTGAACTTCTGCGCATTAACAAGAAAGAAATGATGCTTGCGCTTCACCGGGAACACGAATTTTCCGACCTGTTCGTGGCTTATCTGTTAGCACGGAACATCCGGTACGAAGAGGATTTAGTTGACCAACTCTTCAATTCCAGCGAAAAGAGGCTGGCTCGGATTCTGCTTTTGCTTGCTCACTTCGGCAAGGAGGGCGTTCCCGAGGCGGTGATCCCGAAGATCAGTCAGGAGACTCTCGCGGAAATGATTGGCACGACCCGTTCGCGGGTCAGTTTTTTCATGAACCGCTTCAGAAAGTTAGGCTTCCTTGACTACGGCGAGAGCGGGCTGCAAGTTCATAGTTCACTTCTGAGTATCGTTCTGCACGACTAGTCTCTTCATGGCTAATATTGAACAAACGACTCTGAGTATCTGAATTTCCAGTGACCTGGGACTGTATTCCAGTCTATCGCTGAGCGTCAGTCACGCTGGCCGCGGATTCGATGTGTCAACCCTGTCAACCCGTAATCGACAGCAAATCCGGAACGGTTTCTTGTCGATTCCGTTATGCCAATGAACTAAACAAAAGGCGAATGTGTCTCGAAGTGAACAGATATCTATCTTCGTCCCTTTTACGATCCTACGGAGGAAGTAGGCGAGGTAAACCAGCTTCCTCTGAGGAGTGAGGTAGAGACATGGAAACCACGACAAAGGCGAGAGTCGTCAGATACACGGATATAGTTCCAGCGAAGAAGACGCTGATAGGGGGTCAAGTCGTCAACACACACAATGAGGACCTCGGAACAATCGAAGACCTCGTAATCGATGCTGGAGCCGGTCGGATCGCTTACGCGGTCTTATCCTTATGGTGGCTTTCTCGGGATGGGTGACAAGTACTTCGCCATTCCATGGAACGCCTTCCACTTCAATTTGGCAGAAAAGCGCGTCGTCCTGAACCTCGACAAGAAGCAACTGGAGAATGCTCCCGGCTTCGACAAGGAAAACTGGCCGAACATGGCTGATTCAACATGGGGAACCAGCATTTATAAACACTATGGTTACACCCCGTACTGGGAAGACGCGTCCGGCAAGAAAAGCACGGCTACCAAAACCGCCGCTTAAGAAAAAGATCGGCAGCCCATCGTGTTCGCAGTCCAAGAGCAGAGATAGCTGGTGCACTCTGCCCGACGACGCGAGCCCTCGTCAGCAACCGCTGGAACCCGAGTTTTTTCCGTATACACTCTCAACGTGAGACGGAGCGATCATGGAAGCGTAAATATTACAACGCGACTAATCGATAAACCTCCCAGATGTCTCGATAGCCCTTGGCCGTTGACGGGCGCTCGTGTTCCGCGGCCCACGGCAACTATACCCTTTCGACAAAATCGCCTATGGTGACGATTCGCTCGGCGGGGACCGTGGTCTCAAGGAGCCGAGCTATCAGACCGAGCGGGTAGCGTGATTGATCCGTTAATCTCGAAACCGAGCTCGAGGCTCGGGTGCGGCGCACGAGAGCGCTGGGGCTTTTGCTACTGTCCCGGAAATTGCTCGCAAATCGTTCCTCTCGATCCTTGATATTGATCAGTGCGCCAATTGCGATTGCAAATTCAAACTTGCTTTTCGCAGCGCGAGGTCCCCGTTGGCGTCCTTCCATAAGTGTAGGAGCGTCGCCAGCGTCTGTCGCGCCTTTTCAGTCTGTCCACGTTTTTGATAGTCAAGCGCGAGCTGTTGGCGGCTGGAAGCCCACCGCTGCTGCGGCTCCCAGAAGCTCAAACCGTCTAAGGGTCCCCCCAGTTTTTCGTACCAAACAATCGCTTGATCGAGGTTGCCAGCCATTTGGTAAGTGTGCGCCAGCGCCTCGATAGAAAGATAGTTTACGGATCGACCGTACTCCGGATCAGTCAGGGCCAGCTCGCTAATTGCTTTATCTGTTTGGCCTTTTTCCGCGGCAATCGATCCGCGCAGCAGCTGTAGGTAGCCGTCTTGCGTCTTATCGTGAAGGTCGGCTAGGGGAGCTATGAAGTCCGTAAGTTTTTGAGCTTTGGCAACGGCCCCAGCCCGCACATATTCTTGGCCGACGATCGAGCCCCACTCGACTTTGGGTCCGATGTCCTTGAGGTGGGCGGCAGCGGCGTCAAGTTGTTCAATGCGCAAACGACGATCACCCTTCCCTTCGGCGATCACTGCCATTAAGAAATGGACGCGAGCTGCCGCGAACACATCACCCTCGTTCTCATCGATCTGCAGAGCCTCTGCTAGACGAGATTGGGCGTCGGAATATCTGCCGTGATAGAGGTCAAGCAGAGCAAGGGAGCGCAAGCCGTTCTCGCGCTTATCGGGCTTTGTAAGAAGATCGGAAAAGATTGCAATTGCCTTCTGCTCCTCGCCATTTCCAACGAGCGCCAAGCCATATTCCCGGTTAATGTTCCCGGCGGAGAGCCAGTCAGGCGCAATCTCAAACGCTCGCGAGTAAGCCTGGACCGCATCGGAATATCTTCCCAGCGTCGCGTATGCCGTCGCCATTTCAATCCACGTTCCTCCGTCGTCTGGCGCGATGGCAAGGATCCTCTTATGTTGTTCAATCGCCTCATTCTGATGCCCATGCGAGCGCAACAAATTTGCGTAGTCCCTGAGCATGGACCAGTCTTCGGGGTAACTGGCCAAATAGGCTCGATAAAGGCTGTTCGCTTCCTCTACATGGTCCAAGTCCGCGGCTTTATTGACCGCGATGATCATTCTTTCGCGCTCGGTCAGACGCGATGCCAACGCCAGCGCTTTGTCATATTCCTGGCGCCCCAGCTCCGTCTGGTAATAGATGTAGCTGCAATAAGCCCGCCCGAGGGCGGCGTGAGCCATGGCAAAATCAGGATCGAGATCGATTGCAGCCTTGTACAGCGTTACCGCCTGATCGTACTTGGTGCGTCCCCAGAGCAACCGAGCTTGGGCATATTCCTTCAATGCCGGAAGGGACTTCGTTGTGACTTGAGGTAGTGGCTCGTCGGTCTGATGGATCTGGTAAAGGGATTCGCCTAAATCCGCGCGCACATGGTCGGCGATTGAATCGAGCGCGTCGAGGATATGATCCTCGCCGTGAGAGCGTTCCTTATACGACCGGACGGTGACTCCGCTATCAGGATCGATCAACTCCGCAGTGAGTTCGAACTCCTGACCGGTACGTGTGATGGTGCTTGCAAGCAATCCGCGAACATTTTCCCGCTTACAGATCTCGCGTGCGAGCGGAATTGTCGTTCGCTCAGTGCCGGACTTCCCCATCCTCTTGAGAACAGATGGCACACGGCTCCGCGGAAATAAATTCACATATCGAGACTGCTGAACGCTCACGGTGAAAGCCGCAAGCAACGCGTCGTCGAAACGCGGATCGCCGGTCTGGTTGTCAAAATCAACGATAAGGACAGTATCGCGGGAATGGAAGGAAAGCGCCGGGCGGCCATGAGTCAGCCAATAGGCCGCGGCCGCGACCAGCACAATAGCCAACGCAATCGGGATCCAAAGCCTCGCCTGTTTTGTCGAATAGAAGGATAGTTTGTGGCGGGCATCCGGAACCGTCGGCTGTTGAGCGAGCACGGGGCCGGGTTCCAGCGTTTGAGTCTTCCCCAAGCCGTGCTCTGTTTGAGGGTTTTCATGTTGGAATTCGACGGGAACCAAAAAGCGGTAGCCGCGCCGGGGAACTGTTTCGATGTAGCGTGGTTTGTCGGCGTTATCGGAAAGTGATTCGCGAAGCTTGCTGACGGCGGTGTTAAGCCCGGCCTCAAAATCAACGAACGTCTCGTCGGACCAGAGGTGCTTCTTCAGTTCCTCACGGGTGACGAGCTGACCCTGCTTTTCGGCCAGTAGAACCAGGACAAGCATGGGCTTTTCCTGCAAACGGAGGCGGGAACCACCCTTGCGCAATTCGCCCGCAATCAAGTCGACGAGATAAGGCCCAAACTTGAGCGTCGACGGACTCGAAGCCTTCTGCATGGCAACTTCTTTGTGGGGGGAGGCGCGATGACTACCGTTTATCCTACCACAGAATTGCCTAGAGTTTAGATTTCAGAAATAGGTAACCCGTCTGTTATCTGATGGTTATCAGTTAAGAGTTAGTACAGAACCAAATTTTCCTCTGTACATTTACTTTGCGACACGATTGCCGCAAACTGGCGTTGTTTCGGGGAAGGGTGGCGCCGGGGGCAAAGATTCACTTCGGCGCCATTGCTAATCCGCTTCCGCAAATCTAGGAAATGGACCTACTCGGCTGGTGCCGCCCGCCGTGGTTGCGTCCCCGCAGTGCGCGCTTCCGTTCTGGCTGGCCAGACTTCATTGCAGTTCGACGCTGTCCGGCCATATCAACTTCCGGGTTGTCCATCGTTCTGCAGGAATCTCAGCGACTGTCGACGTCAAACTCCCAGAAGCGGGTTTCGGGGAGAGCGGAGCATTTCCCGCATGAGGACTTCTGGCCCTGAATGCTCGAAAATAGCAATGATCCTAATAGCTTTTGCCTGATCGATCTTCGGACCCAATGCATCCCGAATAGCATCCATAGTCTCCATGAGAGCGCCTTGCGATGAAGCCGTACTCCGAGCAGGCGGTGGCGAAGTCTCGTGTGGAGAAAGAACCAGGCGATGGATTCTCACTGCAACGATTCTCGGTTCCAGCATGGCATTCATCGACAGCACAGTCGTCAACGTCGCTCTGCCTGCGATACAGGGTAGCTTTCACGCGACGGTGGTGGGTGTGCAATGGGTGGTCGAGTCTTATGGCCTGTTTCTGGGTGCGCTAATTCTCGTCGGGGGCTCCTTGGGCGACCTGTTTGGGCGCCGTAGGATTTACTTGGTGGGCGTGGCCATCTTCTCGGTTGCATCCGCCGGTTGCGGCTTGGCTTCGAACATTCATCAGTTGATCGTCGCCAGGAGTATTCAAGGAGTAGGAGCTGCACTCCTGGTGCCTGGAAGTCTCGCGATTATCGGTGCGTCCTTCGACGAAAAGAGTCGTGGGCAAGCGATCGGCACGTGGTCGGGCTCTACAGCGATCACCACAGCGATCGGGCCCGTTCTTGGCGGTTGGCTGGTTGAGCATGCCTCCTGGCGCTGGGCGTTCCTCATCAATCTTCCGATTGCAGCGTCCGTGATAGCCATTTCGCTTTGGCGAATTCCGGAAAGCCGCCACCTGACTGCTGGACGCATCGATGGGATTGGAGCGCTCCTCGCGACACTTGGGCTCGGCGGCTTGGTGTACGGCTTCCTCGAGTCAGCGAACTTGGGCTGGACGAATGGCTTCGTCTTCGGAAGTTTGATTGTAGGATTCGGGGGTCTTATCACATTCGTTTTCGTCGAAGCGCGCCTTCCTTCTCCGATGGTGCCGCTCGCGCTGTTTTATTCTCAGAGGTTTAGTGGTGCGAACCTTCTTACGTTCCTTTTGTATGCAGCGATTGGAATTTTCTTTTTCTTGTTCCCTTTGAATCTGATCCAAGTCCAAGGGTATTCCCCAACCGGGGCCGGTATTGCGATCCTTCCCTTCATTCTGCTGATGTTTGTTCTTTCGCGCTGGGCGGGCGGACTCGTTGCCCGCCATGGATCGAGAGGTCCGCTGATGGTTGGACCTTTTATTGCCGCAATCGGTTTCGCTCTGTTCTGTGCGCCTAACGTTGGGGATAGCTATTGGAAGTCGTTTTTTCCGGCGATCATTGTCCTGGGATTTGGGATGGCTTTCACCGTCGCTCCTCTTACCACGGTGGTAATGGATTCAGTTAAGGAAGACCGAGTGGGCACGGCTTCCGGAATCAACAATGCAGTGGCACGGGTAGCAGGGGTACTCGGTATTGCGGTGCTTGGAATTGTAATGGCGAAGGCGTTTAGTTTTCGACTAGATCGGAGTTTGGCTGGTCTCTCCCTGCCGTCTTACATTCGACAGGAGGTGCAAGCGAACGAGATCAAGCTCGCCGGCTTACCGCTGCCCGCTGGGCTTAATCCGAGCGCGAACGCCGCTCTCAAGGAATCCGTGAGGGAAGCGTTTATATATGGATTCCGAATTGTCATGTCGATCTGCGCAGGCCTGTCTCTGGCAAGTGCTGCCGTCGCATGGCTCATGATTCCGCCGAAACATGATCGCCCCAGGTTGCCCGCGGACTCCTCATCTTAGGGCGCATCCCAGGCGATGACTTCTGCGTTGTGGCGAGATGGGCTTGGAGGAACTCCGGGTTGGATCGACGTTTGGCAGCATGCACACTTCCTCCAACCCGATTTCTGGAGCGGAGTAATTTCCCCTTTGCCCGTGGTCCGGTCTGTGTCGGTGGCAGGTGCACCGTCCACACTGCGTCTGGCGGTAGGCTATCCGACAAGGAACTTGCCGCTACCGATCCGGAATTCTGTGAGGGGTTTGAGATTCTTTGTGTAACCGCGGGTAACTGCGTATTCCTTCCCACCTTTAACGCGGAGACCATACTTTCCCGTCGAGTACGGCTTGATCTCTACGACAAACGAGGTATTTACCAGCGCGGATCGATGGATCCGAATGAATCCGTATGGTTTCAGCTTTTCTGCCACCAACGAGATTGACTCGCGCAGCAGATAAGAGTCCGATTCCCGCTGCAGTGACACATAATTGCCCTCAGCTCGAACTGCGACCACATCGCTAGGATTGATGAAGAGAATCCTTCCTTTAGCTTTGATCGCTATCATCGGGTGACCGGGACGAGACAGTTTCTGCAACTGCGGCAAAGCTTCGATCAATTTTGCGGCTCGCTCGCCCGTTGCTCTTCGAGAGGCCCGGTCCAGGGCCTCGTTGATGCTTTCGTTCGAGAACGGCTTTAGCACGTAGTCTACGGTGTGCCTCTGGAAGGCTGCGACCGCATGTTCAATGTGTTCCGTTACAAACACGATCGATGGCACCGGAAGGGTTCGTTCCCTAAGATCGTCGACTAGTTCAGTGCCCGACAAGTCCAGCATATTGATGTCGAGAAGCAAAACATCGTAAGAGTTCGTGGCCAATTTTTCGAGTGCTTCGGCCGCATCGTTGGCCAAATCGAAATGCTCCACGTCGCTCCTCGCCGACAGGACACTTGCCAACGCCGTTTGGCCCACGCGCTCATCATCCACGAGCAGCACTCGCATGGTTTTCACTCACTATCCATCTCTGTTCCACCGGCGCAAACGTCCAGGAATAAACGCCGGTGTGGCTCCCAACCGGATGACGCCGAGAAAACATCGGCCCATTCTCTCGCCCGGCGGTGTGCGCTACATGGCTTTGACGGGGTCCGGTGTTCCATCCGACCACCAGCCAGCCGGAACCATAAATACGTCGATTGGTTCCGGAGCGCCACCGAACTGCGGAGCTAGCATGACGGGAGAGTGGGGCAGATCTGCACCCCAAACCGAACCGTCCATGAGGGGAGTGTAAAACATCAGGTGAGCGATCCAATTGTGGTGCTCGCCATCGTTAAGGTACTGTTCCTTCGACATCATGTAGCACATGGCTCCAGGCTCCAGGGGCGGCAGCTCTTGCTTTATGAATGTCTTGATGCCCTCGATGATCTGAGCTTTGGATTGACCGGCCAATATCATCTCCGTTCTTTTATACGTCAACGGTAGGACGGAGCGGGCCGCTGGCGGATTGTAGCAGACCGGACCTCGAATCTTAGGGTTCCAAAAGTTAGGGCCGTCGAATCCGCCCATCCACCCTCGCTCTACAGCGCATACGAAACCATTTTTGCCTTTGACTATGGTTTCATAGCCATGCCGTCCAAGGACGAGGACATCGGCATCGCGTGAGATGGCCTCCGGTGCCGCGCTTCGCGCCAGAGCAATCTCAGCGTTTCGATCCGCCATTAGGTATTGACCAAGCGGAGCCATGCTTGGATACGGCACTTTGGCGTCCTGTGCCAGCGCTTGCCACGCCATGATCAGCACGACAACCTGCACCAAACTCCCTAGAGTGACTGTCCTCACTATCGTTCGGTTCATTGATTTTCCCCTTCGATACGGACTTGAAAACGCCTTCAAACTACGATGCGGCCATCATGACTGATCGTTGTACATAATACATACCGGTATGTATGTTGACGGAGCAACAACCTGGACACTATGGTGAACCCCATCATCGGTTGCTCTCGCAAGGCCGGCGCCATTGCACTATGCATTTACGAAACACGTTACAACCCCTAACGAAAGCGGCGGATTAGCCTCGGCCTGCCGCTGGCACCCGCTCGCGCCGGGCGCAGAGACTCGAGATGGCCGCTCACCCTTCTTTGGCCGGATTGCATCGTCCGTGGATCCTGCGAATTCTTCGCTAAAACGACATAACCCTCGTATGCCGCGACCAGGAAAGTAGCCGTTTCGCTTGCGTTTACATCACTCCTTACCGTCCCACGTTTCTGTCCTTCACGTAGCGCCTCCGCGATTGCATCGTGCCAGTCCCTAAAAAGTTTTGCCGTCCTTCTGCGGAATCCCTCGTCAATACCTGACATCTCTTGGGACAAGTTAAGCAAAGGGCAACTACGCTCAACGTCTTGTCTTTTCAGCGATTCGGACTGAACAATGCGGATAAGAACGTCGATGGGGTTTTTGGCATTCCGTAAAGGCTGCACCCACTTCTGATGAAGATCGCTCGTCATGACCTCGTCCACCACCGCATACCCGAGGGCCTCTTTGTTATCGAAGTGGTAATACAACGCTCCCTTGGTCACGCCTGCTCTGGCCAGAATGGCACCCAGGTCAGCGTTTCGAAATCCCGAGCGGTGCATCTCTTGGAAGGCGGCCCGCAACAAGCGCCCTCGCGTGCGCTCCGGATCGCGCGGTGTGGCCCCGCTGCGTCTCGGTCTGTTTCTACCTGCCAACATACCAACTAGTATGCATGTTGCGGACTGCAGTTGTCGAGGCAAATGGTTCTTCCGGCTTCCCGAATCTCATAGCATCGCCGGCAATCTCTACTGATATTCGCATGAATTGATCAGTGAGCTTGTTTACTTTATTTCTAGAATTGGTCAATTCGTCACTCTCTAGTCCGGCAACACACAGCTGAGGATTGAAACCTCATGTATTTTCCTCCAAAGACGGCCCTCGGCCTGCTTTGTTCTGAATCAGCACACGCGAACGCACCCGCAACGTTTGTCAGCCGGTGACAGGCGGTAGCCCGAGGGCTGAGCGCATGCCCGCCAGTTTCCCTCGAAGGAACTCACCGACACATGCCATGGCTTCCCGTGTCCGCCATTGCGTTGAGTGCCCAAAATGCTTGACTCGATATTTGCCTGGCTTCAGCCCGTACCGTAACGGGTCGTACTTGATGCCGCTGGCTGAAGGATTCGCAAATGAATGGACGCTATACTGTGCCTGCGGGAGACCATTCATTTCCAGTCGATGGAGTTGGAGCGACCTGAAGCTATATGCGGTCTCCAATCAGGCACACGATCGCGGTTATGGTCCACCCGAGGAGATTGTGCCGATAGATAAGAAGTCGCGCTTTTCAGGTTGAGGTCGGCCGGAACTGAGATTGCTTGTCTGAACCAATTGCAGCTCAATATTTTCTTGGCTCCAGACTTGTCGATTTTTGTCAACCGGTTCCCCTCGAGCACCGTGCTTCCAAGTTATTTTTGTAATCATATGCGATCAGTCATCTCGATTCTTACTCGGCTTTCGCCCGGCAAATTTCATGGAGGTTGACGCAAGGGACTTGTTCTGGGACTGGTTGATTGAAATGTAAGAAAAGGGGAACATGGGTAAGTCGTCTAAAAATTGGTCTTTGACAGATGAGGGTGCCGCGGACTGGATGTGCACGAGTCCTCCATCACTGCTTGCGTTCTGATGGCACAATCCAGCAAACCGTTGAAGCCTTCGGCTTGCGCTCGCTCAGGCCTAACCGATTTGTCGTGTGATTTGGTGGAACGTAAGTAGTTGAAAAGCTGGCGGAGAGGGAGGGATTCGAACCCTCGATACAGGTGTTAGCCCGTATAACGGTTTAGCAAACCGCCGCCTTCAGCCTCTCGGCCACCTCTCCGGCGAATTGGAATTACAGTTTACCATTGCCGGCTTTTGTAGTTCATCCGCTGTTTCCCAGGATCACCTATATCGTCCACATTGTTCGGTGAACCCTTGGGGTATGCTGGAGATTCCCTACACTGATTCTTGATTTGGATTGGGGACATCCTCTTTCTTATGGCCAGCCCTCAACTCGAAACTGGCGATCTGTTGTCGCACCGGAAGCTGGTGCTGGCAGGGCAGATTGCTTTCTTTCCTACGGGGATTCTCCAGACGCTGCTCGGGCCGATGCTGCCGATTCTGATTGCGCACTGGACTCTGAATGACACGCAGGCGGGCAATCTGTTCCTAGTGCAGTTTCTGGCATCGCTCGTTGGCGTGCAGCTGTCGGGAGTGATGCTGGCGCGGTGGGGATTTCGTCCTGCATTTTTGCTGGGACTGTTGCTGATGGCTGGCGGAGTGTCGACGCTCTACATGGGATCGCTAAGTCTTGGGCTCGCTTCGGTGGGAGTTTATGGGCTGGGTCTGGGGCTGATTGTGCCGACGGACAACCTGCTGATCGCGGAGATTGGAAGCAGTTCTGGGCTGATCACTCGGGCGGGCGCGGTCAGCTTACTGAATTTCTTCTGGGGCGTGGGCGCGGTGTTTTGTTCGGTGATGGTAGCTTGGGCGGCAGCGCATGGATTCGTGCCGGTGTTTCTGGGCGCCGTCGCAGTTGTGCTGGTGGTGCTGGCGGTGGGGATGCGCAACCTTCCGTTTCCTGAGGCGGCGAGCGCGGCGGAATCTTCAGGGTCGGCTTCGTGGCGGGAGATGGTGAAGAATCCGGTGATATGGATTTTCGCGGCCATCTTCTTTCTGTATCCGGGAGCGGAGACGGCGGTGGGTGGATGGATCGGCTCGTATGTCTCGCGGCTGGGCCCGCGCGGGGCGGCGATGGCGTCGATGATGCCTGCGTTCTTCTGGTCGGCGTTGACGCTGGGGCGGGCGCTGGGAACGGCGTTCCTGCATTACTTTTCAGAGCGGCGCGTTTTGCGGGCGGGGTATGCGGCGGGGGCTGCGGGGATTGGGCTGATTCTTCTGGCGCCTGGAGTGGCGGGGGCGATTGGCGGCGCGCTGATTACGGGGCTTAGTTTTGCGACGCTGTATCCGATTACGGTGGCGCGTTTGTCGCAGCGATTTGGAGTGGCGGCACGGAGCATTGGGGCGCTGATGTTCTCGCTGGCGTCGGTGGGGCCGGCGGTGATTCCGTGGATGGTGGGTGTAATCTCACATAACACGGGAAGCCTGCGCGCGGGGATGCTGATTCCGCTCGGGGCTACGGTGATTTTGCTGGTGGTGCATTTGTTTGAGTGGTGAGGTAGTTCGCAGTTCCCGGTTCCAGTGTTTACCTTATAGTAACGCCCCCCCCCAAAAAAAACGCTTAGGGTCGATCTTTTAGAATCAGAGAGTTACGCAAAACTTCCCGCTAGATCTTTGAGTTTTAAGGACTTATATGCAAAATATTCCGGAATAAGGACTTAATTCGATTTTGGAAGCGAATGCACCTTCATAATTATCTCGCCGAGATTTCTCAACTGAATTCAGTTGTCAAAGAGCGGACAGACCTTCGGGAGATAGGCCCGACCACTTCGGTCACGGTGTATTCTCGCAGTTTGTTCCTGGGAAGCATGTGACGGCGACACCGTATGTTCGTGATGAAAAAATCCGGGTCGAGATGAAGGATGTGGCGCAGAAGGCGGGAAGGCCCTTGAAAAGCGAGCCGCAGGGTAGGCGGCGTCGGCGGGATTGGACGCAAAAAAAAGGCCGCGACTTTCCCGAGACTTAGCATTATAGTTAGACGCCCCGAAAGCGGTTTGAGAACGGGTTGCTTATCCCGGTTGGCCCCGCGGTACTCGAACCGGCAACGCTGCAGCGCTTGCAATTGGTAACTTCCCCTCGTTTAAAGCTGCGCGAAATGCGCAGTGACCGTCCGTCATCCAGAAGAGAACGCAAAGAAGGCGCCGGGCCCGGCTGTTGACTTCGAGGAGGTTCAGGTATGACCAGCCACGTTAGCCACAACGCGCAATCCCTCGTTGTTGCCCGTTTGATCTGCTCAATTGTTGCGGTCGTATTCACTTTCACTTTGACGTCCCGGGTCGAGGCAAGAGAAAACGGTCAGGCATCGGCGAGGTCTTCGGTGGTTTCCGGCGACGCCGCGCATTTTGTGGTAGCCCGATCCCGTGCCAACAAGTCGAGCGTGATCCCGAAGGGTTCAGGAGATACCCTTTTCTCGCCGGCCGAAGTCTATGGCACCGGGGGCGCATACGCTTTTGCTGAGGCGGTCGCGGATGTGAATGGCGACGGGAAACCCGACATAATTGTCACCGGCTTTTACAGTCAGACACTGGGGGTTTTGCTCGGCAACGGTGATGGGACGTTCCAGAAGGCACTGATAACGAACCTGGGGTGGATTCCCAATTCGGTTGCGGTAGCGGACCTAAACGGAGACGGCAAACCGGATCTCATAATTACGAGCTGCTGCGAAGCCAACGGCGATGGGCAGGCGGCAGTAATGTTGGGCAATGGCGACGGAACCTTCCAAGCGCCGGTGTTCTATGACTCTGGCGCACAGGGCGGTGGTCCACTAGGGGTCGCCGACCTGACCGAGAACGGCATTCCAGACATCATTGTGGTGAATTGGAACAACGCTACCGGAAGGATAGGGGTGTTATTAGGTAACGGCGACGGTAGTTTTCAGCCAGCCCTGACGTCCCCATCCGCCATCGATCCCAGCTGTCTCGCCATCGCCGACGTCAACAAGGATGGCAAACCTGATGTGGTGGTTTGCAGCGAAAACACGATTGGGGTGCAGCTCGGGAATGGCGATGGCACTTTCCAGGCAGTGACGAACTATCCGGCGGGCTATTGTGAAAACACTGTGGCGGTCGCGGATTTGAATGGCGACGGTCATCCTGACCTGCTAGTTGGCAATGCGGGGCCTGACGATTGCAGTGGACAGGGCTTCGTGGGAGTCTTGCTCGGCAACGGTGACGGCACCTTTCGGACTGAGGTCAATTACTACACTGGAAATTCGGGCGTCGGCGTTATCGTTGCCAGAGATGTGGATCTGGACGGCAAGATTGACGCTGTGTCTGGCACGTATAACGACGCCACCGGTCTTGTCAGCGTTTTATCGGGCAACGGCGACGGCACATTCCAATCAGCGACGACGTACTCCTCGGGTGGGTCAATGCCCGTCGGCATGGCCGTCACAGATTTGAATGGGGATGGCAGACCCGACATCGTAGCCGCAAATTTTTACGATGGCACGGTGGGAGTGCTGCTGAACAACATCGAATCGCCTGGCTCTACCACGACCACCTTAACCTCCTCCAAGAATCCGGGGGTCTATCAACAGCCGGTTACATTCACGGCGTCGGTTACGTCGGCGTCGGGGACGCCCACGGGGACGGTTGTCTTCTACAACGGGACTGCGCAAGTTTCGTCGGCGACGCTGGTCAATGGCAGTGCGTCATACACAACGTCGAGCCTGAAGCGCGGCTGGGCCGAAATGACGGCGCAGTATCTAGGTTCGGGATCTTTTGATCCCAGCACCTCGGCAGTGCTGTACGAAAAGGTCAACAAAACCGGGCTGTTTCAAACACGCATCCATTTAAGTTCGTCGAATCGGGATTCTTATGTGGGACAGGCGGTCACTTTCACCGTCACCCTGTCGGCGTTGCGTCGCGGTGAGATTCCGCAAGACGGCGATCAGGTGCAGTTCTTTGATGATTACAGCTTTATCGGCTATGGTACAACGCAAAACGGAATCGCGAGCTTGACGGCGACGTTGTCAGCGGCCAGACATCACACCATTGGAGCATATTTTCCAGGAGATGACGATTTCGGACGCGCGTACACGCAGATCACGCAGTTGGTCAATAAGTATCCTACGGCAGTGCGCCTAACGGCGAGCCCGAACCCGGCGCTGTATGGACAGGCGATCACTTTCACGGCGACGGTAACATCGGCCGGACCAGATACTCCGACCGGAGAAGTGAGATTTGTTGGACTGGGGACGGTGACTCTGGTCGGGGGAGTGGCGACGTTGACCAAGTCTCAGCTCAGGGCGGGGACGCACGCGATTACAGCGGAGTATGTGGGAGACGATGCCTCGGCTCAGAGCAAGTCATCGGTCTACGATGAGGTGGTGAACCCAGCTTCGACCACAACTACAGTCACATCTTCGGCGAATCCATCTTCGCCGGGGCAAAGCGTGACCTTTACCGCGACGGTGACTTCGTCAACCGGGTTGGATCCTTTCGGCACGGTTACGTTCACTGCTGGCGGAGCGACGTTGGGCACGGTTGCGTTGAAGGACATGGTGGCGAGTGTGTCGACGAGTGCGCTGGCGAAGGGCACAGTTACGATCACGGCGACCTATAACGGAAGCGCAGGTTTCACGGGCAGTTCTGCCTCGTTGGAGCAAACTGTGCAGCCTTAACGTGAAAATGCCCGGGATTCCTGGGAATCTCGGGCACTCGGTTGACGCTGAGATCGTATTTCAGAGATCGTTGTCGAAACCTAGACAGCGGTAACGTTCTCCGCTTGCCAGCCCTTGGGGCCCTTGGTCACGTCGAACTGCACGGTTTGGCCTTCTTGGAGGCTCTTGAAGCCACCAGCCTGAATCGCGGAGAAATGCACGAAAACGTCTTCGCCATTTTGACGGCTGATGAAGCCATAGCCCTTGGCGTCGTTAAACCACTTCACTGTTCCTTGTTCTGCCATTGATGTTCCTATTCTTGTTTCTTGATTGAAATATGCTGAAGTGAATCGCTGCTTGTAGGAGGGGTGACGCTGGTTGGCGGTACCGGCCTTCAACTAACTGTGAGTCAAACTTAGCGATTTCTAGTGTAGCACAGTTATCACGCGAATGCTTTAAATTCGGGTTGGCACACTGGGACTCAGCCCAAAAGTGCTTTGCGCACGGAGGCTCGCTGAGATGAGTGGACAGCGGGGGATGCGCGTCCTAGGCTTGTTTTATGATTGCTTCTCTCACGTTGGAGTTTCGGATTGAGGCGGCGCAGTCGCTTAAGGACAAGCGGCAGGTGACGCGGAGTCTTAAGGACCGGCTGCGAGCGTCGTTCAATGTGGCCGTGGCGGAAATGGATCCGGGACCGCTGTGGAATCAGGCTACGATCGGGGTGGTCAGCGTATCGCACTCGCGCGATTATCTGGATGGGCTGATGAAGAATGTCGAACGCGCGGCCACGCGCATCGCCAACAATGCGGGGGCGGAATTGACCGATTCATTCGTGGAGTTTCTGTGACATCCGGCGCCGGCGACACGGCCGGAATCTAAGTTTTCTGATATTCTCATACGTTTTCCTCCATCCGAGGTGTGCCGTGGAGCAGCGTGGCCGGAAATACCATCGCGGGCGGCTGAGCGAGGCGATTCGTGAAGAAATCGAGACGATTCTGGAGGGTGAACTGGGTGATCCTCGCATTGGGCTGGCGAGAGTGAGTTCGGTGGTCATGGCCGAAGACGCTCGTTGGGCGCGGGTGATGGTGCATGTGGAGGGCGATGAGGTGGAAGCGGAGCAGACGCTCGCAGGGCTGACGGCGGCGAAGAATTACGTACGGCACGAACTGGCGGAACGGCTGCGATTGCGGCGTCCTCCGGAGCTGCACTTTCAGATCGATCGCGCCGATCAGCTGGAGAGCCGGGTAGACGAACTTCTGGGACGAGCGAAGAAACGTCAGCGGAAGAGCACTGAGCCGGGGGCGTAAGGCAGTTCGCAGTTAACGGTTCTCAGTTCTCGGTGAGAGACGTTCCAAGGCGCTTACTGAGGACGGGGAGCTGAGAGCTGAGAACTTAAGAACTGAGCATTGCAATGCTGGAGCGAGTTCTACAGGAAATTCGGGCGCGGCGGCGATTCGTTGTCACCTCTCATGCCCGGCCGGATGGAGACGGGATAGGTTCGGCTTTGGCGTGCGGGCAGATTCTGCGGGTGATGGGGAAAGACGCGGAAGTTGTGATGCACGATGGCGTGCCGCGGATTTATCAGAACCTTCCTTTTGCGGATCGCGCGATGCAGGCGGACGTGGTTCCGGAGAACGACGCGGTTCTGCTACTGGAATGCGACAGCGTGCGGCGAACGGGACTCGAGGGTCTGGAAGAATGCTTCCTCATCAATATTGATCATCACGCGAGCGGGCGGAATTTCGCTCACATCAACTGGATTGATGCTACAGCGATGGCTACGGCGGAGCTGGTGTACCGGCTAGCGCGGCTGGCGTGCGTTCCCGTGGATCGCGATATCGCGATGTGCCTGTACACGGGGCTAATGACAGACACGGGCTCGTTTATGTTTGAGGGCACGGACGAGCGAACATTTACGGTGGCACGCGAACTGGTGCTGGCGGGAGCGGATCCGGCGCTGTGCGCGAGGAATATCTATTTTGGACATTCGACGGCGAAGCTGCGTCTGCTAGGGGCGGCGCTTTCGAACCTACATCGCGAGGGCGCGCTAGCGTGGATATGGGTGACGCAGGACCAGATGCAGCGTTTTGGGGCGCGCGAAGAAGATTGCGAGGGGCTGGTCAACTACGCGCTGTCGATCGCGGACGTGCAGGTGGCGATCTTTTTTCGCGAGCTTCCCGACGGGCGGTATCGGATCAGCCTGCGGAGCAAAGGGGAAGTGAATGTGTCGAAGGTGGCTGAACATTTCGGCGGAGGCGGGCACAAGTGCGCGAGCGGGTGCTCGCTGGATGGTCCGCTGGCGGTTGCGGTGGCACGAATTGTCGACCGGCTAAATGTAGAACCTGTAATCTTGAACGCGAACGCATCCTCAAACTAGCCGCGGCGGCAGATGAATCAGGCAGCGAATCGACCAACCCGTACAGACTTGCTGCTGCTGGCTGCATTCTGCGGGTTCCTCTTCTTTTATGGTCTGGGGGCATTCGGGCTGGTTGGAGCCGACGAGCCGCGCTATGCGCAGGTGGCGCGGGAGATGCTGGAGCGGTCGGATTGGGTAACTCCCACGCTGCAAGGGAAACCGTGGCTGGAAAAGCCGGTGCTGTATTACTGGCAGGCGATGGTGGCGTTTCGGGTGGCGGGTGTGAGCGATCGAGCGGCGCGGGCGCCGTCGGCGATTGATGCGACCCTGCTGATTGCGGCGATTTACTTTTTTCTGAGGCGGTTTCGTCCGGGCGGAGAACTTGATGGGGCGCTGATGGCCGCGAGTTGCGCGGGGGTGATTGGATTTGCGCGTGCAGCGGCGACGGACATGCCGCTGGCAGCTTGCTTTGGGATTGCGCTGCTGGCGTGGTATGCGTGGTACGAGAGTCGGCGGCATATTTATCTGGCCACTTTTTATGTTTTTCTGGCGCTGGGAACTTTGGCGAAAGGGCCGGTGGCTCCGGCGCTGGCGGGCGTCATCATCTTTATTTTTGCCGGGGTGAAGCGGGACTGGGGAATTTCTTGGCCGACGCTTTGGATTCCGGGGATTGCGCTTTATCTGGCAGTGATGTTGCCCTGGTATGTTGCGGTACAGGTGCGGAATCCGGAATTTTTTCGCGTTTTTATCCTTGAACACAATCTGGCGCGCTTCTCGGAGAACCTATATCACCATCGGCAGCCGTTCTGGTTCTATGTGCCTGTGTTTTTATTGGCGGTGGCGCCGTGGACGATGCTGCTGCTGGCGGTGGTCGGAGAACGGGCGCGAGTGGTGTGGTCGGAGGGCAAAGAGGCGTTCACGAGCGCGGAAGATTCGTGGGTGCTGTTCCTTCTTATATGGATGCTGGTGCCAGTTTTGTTTTTCAGCGTATCGCAATCGAAGCTTCCGGGATACATTTTGCCGGCGGTTCCGGCGGGAGCGCTGCTGGTGGCGGAATACGCGGCGGCGCGGCGCGAGACTGGGAAAAGATTTTCGACGCTGCTGGCCTCGGCTCACGGGCTGCTGTGCGGGCTGCTGATTTTTGGCGCATTTTCGGCGGGATCGATTGCGATGACGCATCACCTGGCATCGGCGAGTGGAACTTACGTCGCGGCCGGTGTGAGCGCGGTGGTTGCCATCGGCATTGCTGCGGCGCTCGTATCCCGGGCAGGGACGCGGGTATTGAGCCGGGTTACGGTATTTGCCGCGGTGCTGGGAGTATTCCTCGTGATTCGTCTGGCGGCCCCTGCAATTGACGAGACGCAGTCGGCGCGTCCGATTGCGGAGAGCATTCTGGCTTTTTCACACGAAGCGGTGCCGGTTGCCATCTATCACCTGAAGCGCGAGCAGGAATATGGACTCGAGTTTTATCTGAATCGCCCGACGGAGAAGTATGAGGACGGGAATGTTCCGGCGGCGGCGCACATGGTGGTGGCGGCGCGGGGGACGCAATCGCAGGTGGCGCAACTTGTTCCGGGGCGGCGAGTGTCATACTTGACGAGTATTGCGGAGCAGAAGGTGGATTTGTATTGGGTGGGGAAAGAATAGGTCGTTGGGTCTAACTGTTTATGGAAATTCTCGATCTACGACACTTTTCCTCCGCTGATCTTCGGCCGTTGCTGGAAGACGAGATCGCGATGTGGGCCCGGTTGCTGTCGTGGGATTACGCGACATCGGCGGAGATGATTCTGCGATATATGGACGCGAAGATTCTGCCTGGCTATGCGGCGATTGAGCGGGGCAGCATCTTCGGGTATTCATTTTTTGTTTACGAGCAGAGCAAGGGAGTGATTGGCGACCTGTTTGTGCGCGATAATGGGCGCGGGCCGGATCGTCATGAGGTCGAGGAGCGGTTGCTGACGCACGTGATCGAGACGCTGCAGCAATCGCCGGGAATTCATCGGGTGGAAGCGCAGCTGCTGGCGCATGAGGCGGGGGAAGTTGCGCGTCCGTTTCTGCAACAGGGATTCAGCCGGCATCCGCGCGTATTTATGAATTTCGAGATTAGCAAGCATGCACAAACGGCGCCGCCGATGCCGCCACAGTTCGAAATACGGCCCTGGTCGGATCAGGAATATCAGTCGGCGGCGGCGCTGATCACGGCGGCATACCGCGGACATGTGGATTCGGAGATCAACGATCAATACCGCACGCTGACGGGATCGCTGCGGTTTCTGAACAACATTGTGCGGTTTCCGGGATGCGGCACGTTCGATCCGCGGGGATCGTTTGTGGTTCTGGAACGGCGGTCGCGGACGCTGATCGGGCTGATCCTGTGCTCGCAGGTGCGGCCGGATGTTGGACACATTACGCAGGTGTGCGTGCTGCCCGAATACCGGTCGGAGGGCTTGGGCGAAGCGATGCTGGCTGCTTCGACATGGAGTTTGCGCGAGCGGGGATTCAGATTCATATCGCTCACGGTGACCGAGGCCAATGACCGGGCGATTGCGCTTTACAAGCGGATCGGATTCGAATCCACGCGGGTGTTTGATGCGTTTGTGTGGGAAGGGTGATGCTGGCTCGACGCAAAGACAAAAAACCTCTGCGCCGCCCTTCCCCGGAACGACGCAGAGGATTTAAATGGAAACCAGAGTCTCGATGAAGATCGTCGCGAGCCACGGACCCTTGTTCTTAGCTGGACACAAGCACATCGCCGAGGGGGCTGGCGCTGAATCCAACGTAAGTTGGCTTCCTAGTCTATAAAACGAAAATTCGGGGGAATTCCCTTCAGAGCTGAGACGCAAAAATGATTTCTATCTCCGCAGGCTTTGGGCGGGAGGGATTCGTTCCGGCTAAAGCCCTGAAAACACATCTGCTTACTGTCGCAGGATGTTCTTGGCGATGAAGAGGACGTTGGCGGGGCGTTCAGCCAAGCGGCGCATAAAGTAGGGATACCACTCAGTGCCGAAGGGGATGTAGACGCGTACTCCGCAGCCGTCTTTGACCAGGCCCTGCTGCAGGTCACGGCGGATGCCATGGAGCATCTGGAATTCGAAGGCGTTCCGCGGGATATTCTCACGCGTGGCGAAGGCCTTGGCCTGCTTGATGATGGACTCGTCGTGGGTCGCGAGGCCGTGGAAGACTCCACTTTTCATCAGGATCTTCATCAACTTGACGTAGTTGGCATCGACTTCGGACTTCTTCTGAAAAGCTATATCTTCAGGCTCTTTATAGGCGCCTTTGCAGAGGCGTATGCGGATGCATTCGGAGAGAAGTTTTTCGACATCGGATTCGGAGCGGCGCATGTAGGACTGGATGACGGTGCCGACGTTGTTGGCATTTCCTGGGACGCGGTGGAGTTCGTGGACGAAGTCGAGGGTACGTTGAGTATAGGGAGAGCCTTCCATATCGACGCGGACGAAGTTGGGCGGCGACATGCCGGCGGCCTTGGCGACTAATCCACGGACGATTTCGTAAGCCATCTTTTCGTCGACGTCGAGGCCCATGTGGGTAAGTTTGAGGCTGATATTGGCGTTTAGCTTGTTCGCCGCGATAGCGTCGAGCAGGTTGTGATAGAGCTGAGCGCTGGCGCGGGCTTCGGCGGCGTTGGTGACATTTTCTCCGAGGTTATCGATAGAGACGCCGGCTCCGAATTGATTGACGGCAGCGGCGGCGCGAATGGCGTCAGAAACCTCGTTGCCAGCGACGAAGCGAGCGGAGGTGCGCTGTCCGAAGCTGGAGCGCTCGGCGAAAGCACGCAGGGAACGGCTTTCGGACAAAGCGATGAAGAGTGCTCTCAGCACGGTACACCCGATTTTGGCACGGCGGATTTTCGCGGTTTCAGACTGCCCGGAACGTTCATTCGCTCTTACGTGGCGTGACAGTATTTTCTACCACAAAGGGGCGACGGAGGTCAGTGACGGCGGTGTCCCCGGAAATTGCGAGGGGTGGTCGTGTAGAATAACCGTTTGGATATGGACCTGTCCGCGATTCAGCACGCCTTGCGCGAGCGCAATATTGACGCCTGGCTTTTCTACGACCATCACCATCGCGATCCCATTTCTTACCGCGTTCTGGGGTTGCCGGACGGGCTGATGGTGACGCGGCGGTGGTATTACCTGATTCCGGCGAAGGGCGATCCCGTCAAATTGGTTCACAAGATTGAGGCTGGGCACCTGGATACGCTGCCTGGGGTAAAGAAGCAGTATGCGGGATGGCAGGAATTGTTTGACGGGCTGAAGCAGATGCTGGCGGCGCATCGCGATGTGGCGATGCAGTATTCCCCTAACAATTTCGTGTTCACGATTTCGATGGTGGATGCGGGGACAGCGGATATGGTCCGGGGTCTGGGGAAGAATATTGTTAGCGCGGCCGATCTGATTGCGCAGTTTGAGGCGACGCTGACCGAGGAACAGATCAAGTCGCATTTTGCGGCGCGCGATGTGATTGATGCGGTGACGGGCGAGGCGTTCAAGGAAATTGGGCAGCGGGTGCGCAACGGGGGTACGCACGAGCACGAGATACAGCAGTTCTTCATGGAATCGTTCGCGCGGGAGAACATGGTGACGGACGATCCGCCAATTGTGGCGGTGAATGCGAACAGCGGCAATCCGCACTACGAGCCGAGCGCGAGCCATCCGGTGGCAATTCGCGAAGGGGATTTTGTTCTACTGGATGTTTGGGCGAAGAAGAAGACGCCGAGCGCAGTTTACTACGACATTACATGGGTGGGAGTGGTCGGTTCGCCGACGGACCGGCAGCGCGAGATTTTCAGGATTGTGAGCGAAGCTCGGGATCTTGGGGTGAAGACGGTGCAGGAGAGCGTGGCAGCGGGCAAGCCGATTGCGGGATGGGAAGTGGATCAGGCGGTGCGGGGGCACATCAAGAAGGCGAAATACGGCGATTATTTTATCCATCGCACTGGACATTCGATCAGCACCGAGGTGCACGCAAACGGTGCGAACATGGATGATCTGGAGATCCATGACGAGCGGCGGATATTGCCAAACTCTTTATTTTCCGTTGAGCCGGGAATTTACCTGCCCGAGTTCGGCGTGCGCCTGGAAGTGGACGTACTGGTGCGGCCGGGAAGCGCCGAAGTGACGGGTAAAATCCAACGAGAGATCGTGACTTGCTGAATGGCCAAGCCAAATACAGATAAATCTAAAAATGCAGCGGCGGCTGAGCCGGAGTATCCGCTGACGAGGATGTCGGTGGTGGCGCCGATTGTGGGTTGGCTGATTCCGGGCGGCGGACACATTCTGCTGAAGCGATATGGGCGGGGCATTCTGCTGCTGGTGTCGGTGGTAGCGATGTTCCTGATTGGGCTGGGAATGCAGGGGCGGATTTATCAGCCGAATGGCGGAGATATTCTCGACATTCTCGGATTCGTCGGGGACGTGGGTTCGGGCGTGCTCTATTTTCTGGCTCGGATCATGGATTGGGGCAACGTGATGGCGGCGAATGCCGCGGCGGATTATGGCAAGACGTTCTTGATTGTCGCCGGGCTACTGAACTTCATTGCGGCGGCGGATGCTCATCACATTGCGCTGGGGAAAAAACCGTGACCATCACATTGTCACATTTCACGGCTGCCGTAGTATTCGCGGTATTCGCATCGATTGTCTTCGGGATCACGCAGCGCAGTTCGACGATTGAGCAAATGAAGTATGGCCTCTACTGCTTCGTGATGTTCGTCGGGGGCGTGTTTGTGGCGGGATGGCTGATGGCGCTGATACGGCGGTAGGGGATTCTGTTCTTAGTTCCCGGTTCCCCGTTCCCCGTTCTTAGCCGATCTTTCGCAGTTGGGCACTTCTGGGCCGGTTAAGTGCTTTGGAATCAGTTGAGGCTATCGAAAGGTCTTCACCACAAACGCGCCAACTAACGGGCGATCTCGACCTCGATTTCGTTACTCTCTTTTTGCGCAGTGAGGCGCGGTGGCGGCTGGCTCGGCAACTCCAGTCGCAGCTTCTCGATGAGCAGCTTGGTGTCGGAGGAAGGTTGGGTGTAGCGCGGCAGAATCAACCACCGTTGATCGACGGTCGGAATCCAGACGTCGATCATTTGGATTTCTGCCAACTTCTCGAGCACCGCCGTAGGCGTCAACCCCGGAGCGTGCGGCAGTAGGCGATGCTTGAGGGTGATCTGCAAGCAGTAGGCGAGAAAGGCGATCAGAATGTGCGCGTCGGCGCGATGTTCCAATTGATGGTAGATGGGGCGTATGGCGAGGTCGCTCTTGAGCGATCGAAAAACCGATTCGATCTGCGTCAGCTGCACGTAGCGCGCCCACAGCACGCTGGGATCTCCAGCGGTCAGGTTGGAGCGCAGCAAGTAGTGTCCGTCACGCCATTCCGCTTCTTGGAGCTTTTTCTTGTCCCCATGAAACTGGAATGTCTCCCGCGTTACCTCCTGGTCTTCCCCGGGCACTTGCACGTGCACGAACTGAAAAGCGCGGCCCGCTGCCGATTTCGCGGCACCCAAGCGCATCAGCAACTGGTCGCGGGAAGGAAGGCTTCGGCGCATGGCCCGCAGCTTTCTGAATAAGCGGGCCAGACGCTTGCGGCGCATGGCCGTCTCTTTGGCTTGTCTTCCTGCACTCTTGGCCAACACATAGAGTTCGCCTTCCTGCTCAAACAGTTTCACCTCCACCGACTCTCGCACCTTCTGCCAGGGCAGATCCAGCCACTTCTTTTCGTACTGTTGAATCTTGCCTTTCGGAGTTCCGACCAGATAGAAGATTTCGCGTGCCGGATCCCGCATCTCCCGCAAAATCTCTTCGCTCGGAATGCCGCGGTCCATCACCCACATCCGTTTTGCTTTTCCATAAGTCTTCTCGATCTTGTCCAGAAAACCGCGGAGCGTGGCGCGATCACTGGTATTGCCATCCATCACTTCGTAGGCCAGCGGGAAACCATCCGTGGTGATCACCAAGGCAATCACCACCTGTAAACAGTCCGTCCGTTGATCGCGACTGTGACCGTACTTGGCCTTGGGGTTCTCTTCCATCGCGCCTTCAAAGTACGTGCTCGTCAGGTCGTAGAGAAGCACTTCGAATTCCGCGTGAAACAGATCGGCCCACTTCTGGCGCAGCCACAGAAACAGTTCCTGCTTATGTTCCAGCACCCGGTCCAGACAGCGATACAAGCGATCCTTCTCGGCCACAGCAAAATCCGTTCCCAGCAGTACATCCATGGCCGTGCTCAGATACCACTGCCGATGCACGCGAAACTCGCTGCCTGGATCCAGCAGTCGATTCACCACCAGCAGTTGCAACACTTTTTCCCAAGCCACGTCTTCTCGCGATCCCGCCAGGCGAGCGTCCCAAAACTCATGCAGGCCCAGTTGCCGCCACAACTCGCACGCCAACCAGCAACTCCCGAAAACGCGAGGCCGCCGCAGTTCGAGGCCGCTCACTTTCACCTGCAGACTGTCGACGGCATCGACGGGAATCTCGCGGTCGTCAGGAAACAAACTCAGGTTGGCATACTCTTGCTGCTCTTCATCGAACACCGACAGCGTCTTGCGCCAGGCCGCTTGCTGTTCGTCGTTGATCTCGCCGAGATAGACAACGGTTCGCTGCACCGTCTTGTTGGAAGCGAGGCGATGGTTTTCTACGATGCTGAAGTAGCGATGATCCTTGCCGTCTTTTTTGCGGTGGATGCTGCGCAGAAACATGACAACCGCAGAGTGCCAGATCTCCGTCCCCAAAGGAAGGTACTTGGTCTTCACTCTGCCGTTTTTTCAAATGCCAACGATGAAAACGCAAGACTTAAGCACGAAGATCATCACAAAAAAGCCGAAAAATGTCCGCAACTGCGAAAGTTGGGTTAGTTCTTAGTCTCAACCTTCGATTCGTTTCAACTCCTCTCGCTTCGTCTCTCGCTCGATCAATTCTTCGGACGCCGGTTATTGCCATTCGTCATTCGGGGGCCAGCGGGAGATGCGCGGCTCGGCGGAGGATGTTGAGTTCCTGCGGCGAGAATGCGTTCCGGTATTCGCCGGAGTCAATGAGCTGGTCACGTTGTTCGGGGGTCAGGTCGCGCATGCCGCGGATGGCGCGGTTGATGACCTGTCGGCGGTCGGGAGGCAACTGCCGGAACTGCTGAAAGAGCTGGCGTGCATTCTGCTTTTGATCGGGAGTGAGATGCTCCCAGGTTTCCATGCGGCTGAGCACGCGCTCCTGTTGCGCGGGAGGCAAGCTGGAAAAATGCTGCAGCCTTTTCCGCAAGCGGGCTTGCTGTTGGGGCGGAAGGCGCCGGAACTGAGGATCGTTTTCGAGGGCGCGTCGCTGTTGAGCGGGCGGCAGATCTTTGTAGCGGCGGAGCCAGTCTCCGGCGTGGCCAGGCTGATTTTGTGGAGGGCGTGCCTGGTTCGGATGACCTTCCTTTTGAAAGTGGTGCCACTGCCCATCGGCTTCTGGAGCAGGTGGGGGCGACCGCCGAACCTGGGCAAAGGACGGAGCCAGCAGCAGCGGCACTGCCAGACAGCGTGCAAATTTTCCCAGGCCCGACATCCCTTCTCCCTCATTCTGCTCGGCTAAGCTGCGAGCACGTATTCATCTTTTTACTTTTCGTATCGACTTGTAGTATCGCGAGACCCAGGCGGGCGCGTCTCGGCACGAAACCGAATCTTACGGATTCGCGGTCACGTCGTCCTGCACCTGTAATTGGTCGAGCACGTCGAAATCGGCATACAGATCGTCGTTCCGGTCGAGCGCCTGCAGATCGCCGACGGCGGTCCCGGGCTGCACCGGCAACCCAGGCGAGGAAGGTTTGGTCGCGATGGTTTCGGGCTGAGCGAAGTACGACGATTTTTCAATGGCGAGACCGAGCGCTCCGGCTAAAAGCAGGGCGGCGAGAGAGAGAGCCCACGCGGGACGGAGCAGCCAGCCGAGCCAGGTGGGGTGCGGGTGCGCCATTTCTTCGCGGAGGCGCGCCTGCATGCGGGTATCGAAATACGGCGATGGCTCGGGCGCTTGCCATTCGTCGAGCAGCGCCATGGTTTTCTGAAAATCCTGCAGACGAGCGGCACAATCGTTGCAGGATGCTAGATGTTTCTGGACCTCCGGCGTCGAAACGTGCATGCCAGCGGCCAGGTCCGGCAAGATTTCGTGAATTTGGTTGCAATTCATACAGCTTCCTTCTTTTTTTAATTTCTTTTTTCCAGCTATTTACAACTCACTCTATCCCCAAACTATTTTCCCGAAACAAACTCTTTGAGTTGCTCGCGCAATGTTTCGTAGGCGCGAAACAGCAATGACTTGGTGGCGGATTCACTGAGCTTGAGCACGCCAGCGATCTCGCGGTAATCCATTTGCTGGTACTTGTGCATGATAACGGCGACGCGCTGGCGCTCGGGCAACGCGTTTACCCGAGCGCGAATGGCGGCCAGGCGCTCGCGCTTGAGAATCTGTTCTTCGGCGGTAAGCGACTCATCGGCCAAGTCGGGAGTCGAACCGGTTTCCTGGTCGGGCTCATCGAGGCGCAGGGTATTTTCGGGCCGTTCGTGGCGCGTGTCGCGGGCGTGGTTCACGGCGAGGTTGGTGGCGATGCGATACAACCAAGTGGTGAATTTGGCGCTGGGCTCGTAGGTGGTGCGCGAGCGGTAGACGCGGAGAAAGGTTTCCTGCGCGAGCTCCTCGGCGGTTGACGGATTGTGGCACAAACGGTACATAAAGCCGACGAGCGGGCGGCGATATTTCTGCACCAGGCATCCGAAGGCGGACTCGTCGCCGGTTTTGACGCGAAGCATCAGGTCGACGTCGGAAAGGGCGGCATCAGTGGCGGCGATGGAATTTGCCATGGAAGCGACGGACGAAGTTGGCACGCCGGCGAAACGAAGCAGGCTACGATCGAGGATGGCGGTGTCGGCGCCTCCGCCATCGAGCGTCGCGCCGGTCAACACTCGGCCATCGAGCATTCCGCGATCAAGGGCCACGCTGCTCACATGAGTAGGAACCCCGTTTGGAGGAGAAAGTTGCGTGTCGCGGTGCGCGGACATGGGCGGAGAAGTGCCTATCCCTGAGTCGGTTACGGGCTGCGAATCGGGGATGTCGGAGAGAGCCATGGCGGGGCAATGAAAAGAGGCTACCGGCAGCGGCGCGGGGCGGTCAAGAGGCGGGGAGGGTACCGGAAGGGCAAGGACGATTTGTTACAATGACGAAACCGCAAATAGTGGGCGCTTAACTCAGCGGTAGAGTGCCATCCTCACACGGTGGAAGTCGTAGGTTCAAATCCTACAGCGCCCACCAAAATCTTCCTGTACGTTCTGTCACCTATGTCTCGGAACGGACACAAGCAGATAAACCGCGCTTCTGTTTTTTCGCTTTCGACCGCTGGGTATCGTTCCGAGCGGAGCAAGCAACGCTCCAAACTTCACCGTGCTTACTTCCCCGTAAGCCGCCGGATCAACTCCACCTCCGCCGGGCGATACGGCGTCCCGTCCGCTCGGAGTACATCATGGAACCATACCGGCGGCTCGTCTTGTATGTAAGGATGCTGCCACGAATCCCACGGCAGATAGGTTTGCGTCTTGCCGGCGACGAATCCCCAGTTGATCGCCCCTACGTGCTCGCGCTTGGCAATCGGCAAGATCGTGTCAAAGGTGCTGCCTATCGAGCGCGCCATGTATTCGGTGCAGATGATCGGACGATGCTCCCTCCGCAGCCATTCGACCTCACGTTCGAACACCTCGGGCCATGCGTAATTGTGAAACGTAATGATGTCGGATTCGCGCAGTTCGATCTGCTGTAAATCATCCAGACTAGTCCCATCGCCCGGCGTCTCCGTCCAGATTCCGCCGGTCAGCGGCTGTTTCGGATTCGCCGCCCGCGCCCACTCGAACACCTGCGGCAAAAGCACCCGTACTCGCGCATACTTGTCTTTCAGTTCCTCTTTTCCGTACGTTCCGGTAGTATCCGCCCCGGGCTCGTTCCACACATCCCACGCCAGAATTCGATCGTCATTCGCAAATGCGCCAACCACACCGATTACATATGCCTTCAGTCGCGGGTATTGCGCAGGGTCTGCAAGCGCAGCCGCCCCCGGACTCTGCACCCACCCGGAATTGTGTATGCCCGGAATCGGCGGGTGCTGCGGGCCGAGATGCGGCAACGGGTCCCAGCAGGAATCGAAAAGCACAAACATGGGACGTATATGATGGCGCGCTGCGATCGTCAGAAACTGATCGATCCGCTTCTCGAACCCCGACGCATCCTGTTCCCACAGCAAGTCGTGGAGAAAAACCCGCATCGTGTTCATCCCCATCGCTTCCGCCCAGCCGAACTCCTTGTCAATCTCAGCTGGATCGAAGGTCGCTTGCTGCCACATCTCGAGTTGATTGATCGCCGATTTCGGAACGTAATTGCTTCCCACCAGCCAGGGCTGTTGCGCGTACCATGCGTTCGCCTTCTGCTCAGGCCAGCGCGCCGTTTGCGTCCACGCGTCCGAACGACTCACGACGGCGAATAGCACGACCGTGGTCAAAACGAATGCGACGCTTCTCATCGTTCGACAGATCATGCTCGATGCTTCATGTTCGACATTGCATGTTTGCCGCTTCATGTTCGTCACTCCGTGCTCGACAGTAGGACTCAGCGCGCATCGGCAGCGCATCGGAATCCGATCGTCGCCGACCGGTCCATGCTTGGGGCCATCAAGAGATACTTGCCGTGCTCCGACAACTTATATGCCTGCGGAAAATACCACCGCGAACCTTGGGGCTGATAATGGCTGCCGCCGCGCACCACCGCTGCTCTTGTGTGGTCGTCGGTGTATTCGTCGGTCCACTGCCAGACGTTCCCCACCATATCCATCACGCCGAATGGACTCGCGCCCTTGGGATGCGCATCCACGTCGCTTGCCGGTTGCTCATCGCGGCCGCGATCGGGCAGCGGAACCGCGTCCGCATTCCACTCATTGCCCCACGGATAAATTCTCCCGTCATTGCCTTGTCCCGCATACTGCCACTCCCACTCATGCGGCAAGCGCTTTCCTGCCCACCGCGCATAGGCTCGCGCGTCCTCCAGCGAAACCCACGTCACCGGCTTATTCGCCCATCCGAGGGGATACATTTGCCCCGTCCAATCCTTGAGAAAATTGTGATCGTCGACGGGATGATAATGACTGGCATCCAGAAACTTCTTGAACTCCGCATTCGTTACCGGATAGCGGTCGATCCAGAACGATTTGATATGCAGCTTCGCCTCATGAAATCTGCGCGCTGAAGGCTCCCACGGATACTGGATATCGACGCCCTCATCGTTCATACCCTCAATTTCAATGCCGTTGACGCGAAATACGAAATCGCCCTCTGGCACGCGAACCATCTTTTCAGGAGCCGCCCCGGCTGGCGCCGTCTCTGGAATCTCAACTACGTGCTGCGGCAACGTCGTCCATTCTCTGGAAAAACTCGCGAGCGGTTTTTGCGCGAGCGCGTGCATCGTCGCCAGCAAATCATTCAACGTGGGATCGGGCGCAGTGGTCTCCAGAATCGCCCCGTAACCATCCGCCTCAAGATCGAAGCTCAAAACGGAAGTGGCGCTCTCCTTCGCGGGAGTAATCTCGATCCCGTGCCATAAATCGAAATAGCGCGCTCCGGCGCGGTAGGGCACCACCAGTTCCCGTCCCGATACCGAATAGTGGTTGCGATTCACCAGCGTCCAGAGCGTCGTTTGCTTCGCGGGCCAACGGCTGGCGAAGACTCCGAATCGCTGCGTGAAAACGTGCGGCTCCCAGCCGGGGCTGAGCAGCAGCTCATGATAGGCGCGCTCGATCGTTGCAACGCGGCGCAGTGCCTCTGCATCGCGCGGCGTGATCTGGTTCCAGATGCCCCATATGTTTTCCCAGCTTTCAAAGCCGGTGCCGTTAAAAAATGCCGATTGCAGATCGTCCACATGATCGTGCGCCCAGCGATCGCAAACGTGGACCATGTGGCGTGGCTCGAGCCATTTATATGTGCTCACCGAGGGCGCAAAATCATATTTCCAGTAGCCCCACGACATGTTGTTATAGGCGAGCATCTCATCGGAACCGAAACCAAGCTCCGGCTCAAGCGCCAGCGGATGCCCGATGCTGTCAGACGCCGTCCGGAAAACGCGGGCCATTCCTTCAAGCGTGTCGCCGTTAATTCCATCCGCGCCGATCTCCGCCAGGTAACGCGATGTCGCTGTCCAGTTGGGATCGCCTTCATCGTGCGTTCCCTGATCCCACATCATCACCGGAAAGAGCACGTGTACACCGTGACGGTGGAAATCTTCGACCACCTTCTTCATGCCGACGATTCCGCCCGGCAGGTCGCGAAACAGATCGTATTGATTCCGGCTGTCGACACCGAGGTTAGGATAGGTCGGCCAGAGCAATACGCTGTCAATGCCACCATAGCGCTTATCAAGATCGGCAAGATAGCGCTGCACCGTGTATTGCCGCGCCGCCGGATCATAGAAAAAACGGTCGTGAATCATCATCTGCGTCTGCACAAAACTCGATTGCGTCCACAGCAATTCCGGCCGCGCATACTCCGAACCGTTGTAGCCCATCCGCAGCAGGTGTTCCATGCGCCAATGCTTGATGTCGTCGAGCCAGTCCGCAATCTCGGCCTTCGTGCAAGTCGCGGCCCGCGTCGAATCCCAGTCGGGAACGGATTGGCAAGCCGGCGGCGGAATCTGCTCTGTGTGCGGCGGATTCGCTGTATCTTGCGCCGAACTGATCGCCAGCAGGCCAAACAACACAAACGGAATGACGCGATTCTTCTTCATACGATGGATGTCATAAGATAGTTTCGGCGCGGTAGTAACTCCTTCAGAATTCCGTCGGTGTCCGCATGGTTCATGGCCGGTAACGAACCTACCGCGTCTTCTGGCCCGTCGTCTTCACTTCCTCTTGACGGCCAAGCCCGGCCGAAATCGTCTTGAGGAGCTTTCCGTCCGGCGTGTCGCCACTCAGCTCCCAGATCATCACTCCCCGCAAACCTTGCTCTTTCGCATATTTCACTTTTGCGCCGATGGATAAATCGTCGTCGTAAGTCCAGAAGGTGCTCCCGTCAAACAGCCAAGGCGCCATCGATTTCGGGTCGCGATAGACAGTGAATTTGCTCTGAATGGAAACGATGTAGTTATAAAGAACGTCGTTGCGATCCGGTTCGCCAAACTGAAACAGACCATGATTGCCGGGCGCAACCCGATTCCACGCATAAGCGTAGAACGGCACGCCCATCAGCATACGGGAGACTGGCACTCCCGCTGCTTTATAATCCTGAATCGTTGTGTCCACGTCGCCGCCGATTTCGGGATCGCCGGGCGCGTGATATAGCGGAGCCACGAGGCCGGTTCGCTTGCTCCACGGTCCGGCATAGTCGTAGTTCATGATCGCGACCTCGTCCGCATAAAGCGAAACCGCAGACATATCCAGATACTGATAGTGCGAGCGCACTGTGCCCATCGCGACGCTCAACAACAAATTCGGCGCGATCGCATTGAGCTGCCGTCGGAACTCGCCCAAGAGGGCAACAAAATTAAGTTTGTCCGCTTCCTCGGGATACTCCCAATCAACATCGATGCCGTCAAACAATCCTGGCGCTTCGATGCCGTCGGCTATCTTGCCCTGAATGAATTGTTGAACGCACGAAGCGACAAACGCGTTGCGATTTTCAGGCTGCGCGGCCTGCACGAAGACGTCGGGCGAGCCTTCGAGCGAAATCAGCACATTGATCTGCGGATAAAGCCGTTTCAGCTCCTGCAGTTGATGGAAGTTGCCCCGCAGCGCCATCGTTGGCTTATCGGTAGTGCCGTCCACGCTGTCGTTGGAGGAGAACGAGTAACTCAGATCCGAATCCGGGTCGGCCACGGCGCATCGGTTATTCACAATGTGCGCCTGGGAGTAATTGATCTGATCAAGGATAGGAATCGCGCCGCGTGTAATCAGATCCTTCAAAAAAAATTGCCGGCGCATGCTGTCGCCTCGGAAGTATCCAACGACCAGCGGACGAGCGGCGGTCGTAGTTGTTTGCTGGTGCGGTGTCTGCGCGGCCGCCAGCGGTGTCACGCACAGAGCGGTGAACCAGATCGAAAGCATCTTCCTCCTGCACGGGCATTTACTTCGCAACATTTCCGGGACCTCCCACTGGATAGATTCGCGGAATGCGTTGTTCAACCGCGGGCAGGGCAGGAAACGGCGCATGAGGCTCCTTCTGATACCAGTAAGCGACCGAAAAGAAGTTATCGGACCGGTGATTGGCATGGCCATGTTCAATCGTCGCCTTCAAACTCTTGGTAAATGGAATCGGCGAATCGAGATGAAAGCGATACACCGACGACCGGCTACCGGCAAGCTCCGCGCCCTTTACCGGCGCACCGTAGAGGCCATACGAAAACGGATGATCGCCAAAATCCCACGCGCCGAGAAAGTAATCCTCCGATCCGGTTCCATGAATCGACGGAAGCTTTTCTCCATCGACAAAAAACATGTCGTCGCCTTCACCCCACCATCCATCTTGGTTTTGGAGAACCGACATGGTTACGCCTACGAATTGCCCCTGGCCGCCGGCTTCGAGCCAAACATAGTTATCTTTGCCATCGACATTTTTCTTCGCAAGCACGGCCGGCGCGTCGTTCGACGTCCAATCGCTGGTCCATCTTTTGTTGGGCGTTGCTTGCCGGTATTGGGCATGGAAATACATCGTCTCTGCTGGAAGGTCTTTCTGATATGCCTGGTAGTCGATGTTGAAATAAAATGCGTCGACGTTTTCGTTTCCCTGATTCGTCATGGTGATGCGTGCATGTTTGCGGAAAGGCATGGGAAAGAAACAGTTCAGCGCCTTGTCGGACGCGACCGACAACGGAACTGACTCAAAGGGAAAGTAATCTCCGAGACCGAGGCCAAAAAAATCGCCCACCGGAGCTTCCACGCTCGGCGAGGTTTCGTCGTCCCAGTACATGCGCAGCACGAGCCTCTTCAGGTGATACGCCTCCGGCGACGCGATCGTCATCCATATGTGAGTGATCACTCCGGGCCCCGAATCGTCGAGCAAAGTGATCGTTTCTCCAGGAGCAATCTTGACGAAGTCGTCATTCCCGCCGCTGCGGTCGTAACTCGAAGCTCGCTTCTGCACATAATCGTGGGGGGAGACCAGACCTGAAAGCTGCGCGCTCCAGTTGCCTGCCTGCGCCCAAACTCCGCTGGCAAGCAATATAGTCGCGGCGCAGATCATTACCAGGTTATGCGAACGATTCCGCGATCGCGGGCGTCTGGCGTGCGTTAGCTTTAGCCTGTCCATGCGAATCGAACTCACCGCGAAATGCGCGCGATATAAACCGAGAAGGGCTCAAGATCAACCTTGCTCAACCGGCCGCTGGGCGGAGCCGCTAACGTCGTTAGCAAAGGCGTCGTCTTGGCGGCAGGGAAGCCTTCGGCTGAAAGATTGAAACTCATCTGCTGTTTCGCATTCGACATATTGAGAACAACCAGCACCGCTTGATTCTTGTAGCGGCGAAGGTACGAAAGAACGTTGACGTTGTCTTGATTGAGCGCAACGTAATCTCCGTCAAGCAACGCCGGCTCGTGATGGCGCAATGCCAGCAGGCGCCGGTAAAACTGCAGAACCGAATCGGGATCTTTCATCTCGGTCGCCACGTTGTGCGTCTTGTAGCTGGCGGGCACCGGTAGCCACGGAGTGACCGTGCTGAATCCCGCATTCGGCGAATCGTTCCACTGCATCGGAGTGCGTTCGCCATCGCGGCCTTTTTGCTTCGGCCAGCCAGCAATGCCATAAGGATCCTTCACATCCTCCTTGCGCACCGGATCGTTATTCTCCATGCCGAGTTCTTCGCCGTAATACATGATCGGCGTGCCTCGCAGCGTCAGATACATTCCCGCCATCAGCTTGGCAATTTCGTCATTATGTTTTCCGTCGCCGTAGCGATCGTAAGAACGCGGCATGTCATGATTGCCGATCACGTAAACCGGCCATCCGCCGGTCGATTCCGCATTGGCGATCTGCTCGCGAAAAGCGGCCGGCGAAAGCTTGTTGATCTCGCAGAACATGAAATCCATCGGCATTTGGATCTCATCGTTGCGGTCGCCGTAATATTCCTTGAGCTCGTCGCGATTCGACGTGTACGTTTCCCCGATCAGTACCGCATCGTATTGATCGGCCACGGCGCGCAATTTCTTCAGCTCGGTGTGAACCTCGGGCAGTTTGTCGTTGTAATCGTTGTCCATGTTGGGGTCGCCGAAGTCGTTCTTGCCCGGCAATATCGGATTGTCATGAAGATTCGGATCTTCAAACAGCAGATCGACCGCATCGAGCCGGAAGCCCGAAACCCCGCGTGTATACCAGAATCTCGTTACGTCAAACATCGCCTTCTCAACCGCCGGATTGCGCCAGTTGAGATCGGCTTGCCCAACCGCAAAAAAATGGTAGTAATACTGCCCAGTCTTCGGATCGTACTGCCACGCCGATCCACCAAATCCCGACAGCCAATTGTTCGGCGGAATGCCCGGCCCCTTACCGTCGCGCCAGATGTACCAGTCGCGATGCGCCGAGGTGCGCGACGACGCCGAATCAAGAAACCACTTGTGCTGCGTAGAGCTATGATTGAGCACGAAATCCATGATGATGCGGATGTCGTCCTTCTTCGCATCACGCGCCAAGTGGTCGAAATCATTCAGCGTTCCGTACATCGGATCGATGTTTTCGTAATCCGACACGTCATATCCAAAATCAACCTGCGGCGACGGATAGCAGGGAGTGATCCAGATCGCGTCCACGCCCAGGTCTTTCAGATAACCGAGACGCGAGTCGATGCCCTTGAGATCGCCAATTCCGTCGTTATTGCTGTCGGCAAAGCTGCGCGGATAAATTTCATAGAAGACCGCATGTTTCCACCACTCGTGCCCTCCCGCGTCATCAGTTCGCTTCTGCGCCTGCGCGATGGAAAACACGAGCGCGATCATCGCGGCTAGCAACGGCATCCCTTTAGGATTCCAAGACATTTGCTCAACTCTCCCGAAATTCAATATCTGAAAACCTTCTCTGCGGCGCTTGCTACTTCGCCGCAAAGTGAAAAATGACAGTGGCCTCCGGATCGGCGCCCGGCGCGCTCGTGGGAAGCTGCACATGCACTTTCCCGTCCCGTCCCGTAGTTCGCTCGAATTGAGCGCCGTCGACCGAAGTCACTTGACCTGCATTCCAGGCTGACAACTCGTAGCTTCCGCCCGAAGCGCCCGAAAGCCGCAATGTCAAAGCGTCCTGCGCCGGCGTCCAAGATTCGGAAAGCACACGCAGCCCGCGGCTCGCGCTCCCCAGCGGAGGAAGCGTCGAGGCCCAGCTTAACTGGAAATTTCTTTCGACGCCGATTTCAACGATATTCTTTTCTCCAACGATTGGCAGCTCCACGGTCACGTGCTGATCCGTCGCGTTCGTTTCCAGATGAAACCGTTGCGCGCGCCCATTGACGCGAACCTGCTTGATCAAGGCGCGCACGCTCACCGCCGGAGAAAACTTTATCGCGCATTGCTTGCCCGTATTTCCGCTCGCTTGTACTTCCAGTCGAATATCGTCCGCCGTCTGCTGATAATGCAAACTGAACGTCTCCGCGCCCGTCCGCACATTCTCCACCGAAAACGAATTCCAATCCGCGGGCACGTGCGGAACAAAATCCATATGACACGCGGCCGCGTCCGTTTTGATGCCCAGCAAACCGCTCAACAGCGGATTCACAACCATCGCCGCCGACCACGTCTGATGGGGTGTCCCGGTCGAGAGCGTCTGATTGTAGTTGCCGGAAAGAACTTCGGTGACGTGCCCGAGCGATCCATCCAACGCCAGCAGCGCATTTGCCCGCAGGTTCGAATATGCGGAAAGCGGCTGATGATAGCGATACTCCCCGATCGACGCCCAACCCGTGAATAGCGGCCAGACGGTTCCGTAATGATATCCGCCGGGATCATACCTCGGGTCGTGGGCGGAAAGAATCCGCATGCCCCAATCGGCCTGCTGATCGGGCTTTGCCAGTTCCGCAATCATCACTTGCGCATGCTCCTCGTCAAGCTGTCCAAACCACATCGGGACCGCGGCCAGCACACTGGCTACGTCCAGGCGATTGCCTTTCGCGTCGAGCGCATAGGCGTAAATTTGTTTTTCGGGAGACCAGAACACTTTGTTCAGAAGCGGATTTTGCCGGTCGAACGTGCCCTCTGCTTCGTCTGCAATCTCTTCCTTCCCTAAAAGATGAGCCAGATGCGAAAGCGAGCGTGCGGCCTCGACTCCGAGCGACGCCTGGTAAAGTTCGGTTCGCACCGGATACAGCGGGCCTCCCTCGATCCAGCCGGTTCCCACGCCCGCGTTTTGCGCGAATCCCTGCGCATCGTACGTCGATTGCAGAAACCCGTACGCTTTCCACAGATGGTCCCATTGCTCGCGTGCAAACTCGACGTCGCCGCTGCGCGTCACATAATCATTGGCTGCAACAATGAACAGCGGCGTGGCGTCCGCCGAGGCGAAGGCGAATGGCGTTTTGAACCAGTCAACAAAGCTGGCACTCTGCGAAATCTCATGGGCAATCTTTCCGTCGGCTCGCTGATATTTGCTGAGAAATTCCAGCGCCCGCCGCGCATTTGCGAAATCACCCGCCGCATCCAGCGCCAAGGAGGTCCACTCCGCGTCGCGGCCGAAGAACCACCCGAAGCCGGGACGGTAATCGTCGTGCGACGTGTTATATCCCGCCACTAGTCCTTCACCCAGAAACGGGTTTTCGACCATCCCCTGCAGTTCGCTCACCCGAGCCCAGTCATAGGCGGTTTCGAGTTGCGCGTCGGGAAGATGAACGCTCACTGTGCGCGCCAGATATTCGCTGTAATAATCGGCGGAGTCGCGCCGCAGCGCGTCGTAATTTTTCAGCAGGTGTTGATAAAGCGTCGCCAGGGTCGCGCGGCCGGTAAACGATGCCGCAATCACGATGAACTTTGTATCCGATCCCTTTTCGGTCGGACCGAGCAGAAACGCATTCTGCCGCGAATGGAAATAATTGCTGGAGTATTCCTCTGAGCTCTTGACTGCCGAGGGCGAACCGACCAGAGCGTCGAACCTCCGCCCTTCATCGGCGAAATGAAAGGCGCACAGTCGCGGATCCCAATCCTGGTCCGCCTCTCCAATGTTTCCCGGCCATTCCAGCTGAAAGTCGCGAAGGAACGCAGCCTCGATTTCCAGATGCGTTGCGGTCTCGACCTGCAAGGCGATGATCGCGCCCGGCTCATGGACCGGCACAAACAATGTTTCGCGGACGGAAAAATCGTCACCCGTATAGAGGATGGTCGTCGATTCAGGCGTGACGATCAAAGTTCGGGCCAGCGTCTCAGCCGGCAGCACCGTGCCGTCGACATGAAAGCGCAGATGAAAATCACTGAGGATTTTGAGGGGATAGACCCAGGCTTCGAGCGTTCCTTGCTCGGTTCCCAGAATGCCGGCGCGCGTGCCGACCGCCGACATGAACTCCCATGGGCGAACCGGCCGCGACAGCTCAAGGGATTGTCCCGGTGGAACCGCCGCCCACGCAAGCGAGCACATCAGTAAAACACCAGCCACAATCACCGCGGTCACGGTGCACGATCTTGTCATCTTCCAAATCGTACACCGCATCGCAAATGGCATCGGACGCCAAATCGCACGTCGTACCGTACACCGCATCGCAGGCAGCGCCCGCGGCTCCAGCTCTGCCAAGCCGAGCATTAATTCGACGGGTTCAGACTCGCCGTGTACATCTCATCCAGCAGATCCTGCGAATGACCATCGTAGTCTGCATCCAGAGACCACATAAACGTGCCGCCGAGATTCGCCGTCCAGTCCGCGTACATCACGCGATAGTAGGTCGACGACTCGTCGTCATAAGTGATAAAACCCTTCCCGCCGTTCTTTCTCAGCATGTAAGGCACAAGCGCAATGTCATCGTAGAAAGTCTCCCAGCCTTTAGCGTTAATGCGCTGTTTGAGGAAGGTTCCGTAGTTCACCGAAACCGACGTGTTGTCGCAGTTTCCGTCGTGCGTGTGGCTGGCGTTGGTGCACTCTCCAAATAATGCGCTTACGTTCGTGTAATAGTATCCATAAAAAGGAGTGCCCATGTTCATCTGCGACGGCGGAACTCCATCCGAAAGGAAAATCGCAATCGCCTCGTTGGCCGCGCCTCCCGGTTGGCACTCCCATGGATCGGGATCGTTCGGATCCCAGAAAATCTCAGAGTTCAACTGGCCATCCTGGGTCCAGGGGCCGGCGCAGTCGTACATCATGATGTTGTAGTAATCGACAAAGGGATTCACTTGCGGAAGATCGTATCCGTCGCCCGCCCACGGCGGAATGTCGGCCGAAATCACGTAGGTGGGCGAAGTAAACGCCATCCGCAACGACATCATCAGCGCATAAAAAGTATCGGACTCCTGCGCCGTGGGATACTCCCAGTCGATGTCGACGCCGTCGTATCCCTCTTCGTTGATGAAGGTCCACAAGTTGGCGACGAACGTCCCCATCAGACCCGGATGGCCATCGAACTCGCTGAAATTTCCGCCCGGCGCGAGCATTACTTTGACGCCGGCCTTATGCGCCTTGCGCAGCAGAGCCGGTTCGATAAACCCGTCGGGAACCTGGAGCGATCCATCGGACCCGAAACCGACGCCGAAATGAATGATATGGGTCAGCTTCGAATAAGGAATCTGCGCGGCCCCGTACGGCGGATTCTGGTACTTGCTCCAGTAGCCGTAATCGCCGACGATCCTTTTCGTCAGCTTCGATGCCGACGGGGCGGGTGAAACCTGGCTTTGAGCGCTCGCGCACAACAGGCCGAGGCCGGCTAACAACATCACCGTCAGTTGAACGCAAGTCTTCAAGTGCTCGGAACGAATTCTCATACGGAGTCCTTTCACCGCGCCGTCAGAATCTGTTTTTCCCCTATGCGGGTTTTTGAAATTAAAATGCCCAGTTCATCGTGTTTGTGCGTTGCAAGCGCGCATTTCGACTCGTGTTCCAATGAATTACGTCGTTAGAAAATAACCTTGAGCGCCAACTGACATTCCCGCGGACCGACGGCCAAATAAGTAATCTGCCCCAAATCAGGATCGCCCGCATTTGTGTCGGGCGTGCCAAATACCGGATGGTTGAAGGCATTGTGGGCTTCCAGGCGCGTTTCCAAGCGCACTCCCTCATGCACGTTCGACAGCAGGAACTGCTTGCTGATCGATAGATCGCTGGTGAACGCTGACGGCGTGCGGATCGATCCAGTGGTCCGCCCGGCGTTGCCGAGAGTAAACGGGTCGGGAAGCTGGATGACACCGGGATTGGCGAAATAGTTGTTCACCCAATTACTGTGGCTGCCATATTGCCGCTGGGGCGTGCCCGTAAGATTGGCAAATTGCGGGCCGTAGGTCGGCAGCGGCGTGCCGCCATTCAGGGTGGAGAAGCTGAGCGGGCGGCCCGAGTGAATCTCCCAAATGCCGTTGGTCTTCCAGCCCCCGATGACCGCGTCCAGTACACGCGGCATGTTGCCCAGCAATGCCTTGCCGCGTCCAAGCGGCACATCATAGCTGTAGCTGAATTTGAGGTCCGACGGCACGTCAAAGGTCGAGATGCCCCGCTCGAGCCACGGCTTGTTCGGATCCTGTAGCGCCCAGCCAGCGTTGGGGCCGTAATTTCCCAGCCACGCCACGTTGTCGTCATACATCGAAGAATCGTCGATCGATTTCGACCAGGTATAACTCACCAGGAGTTCCAAACCGTTGCTGTAGTGTTTTTCCGCCGTGAGCTGCAAGGCGTTGTAGCTGGAGTTGGCGGTCGGCGGAACATCGGTGGTGACGCCCGTGAACTCCGGGTAGGGAAGCGCCAGTTGGTACCCCGGAACCTGCGCGCTCGAAAGAGTGCTGTTGGGATTCGTGATCAGCGTCTGATAAGGATTGTTGACGTAAGTTTCCAGGGCCGCGATCTGGGCGGGAGTGTAGTTCTCGATTTCGGGCCCGAGAATGTCGTAATTGTTGTCGCCGCTGAAGTAGAGGTGGGTTCCCTCCTTCCCAACATAGGTCGCTGAAATCACGAAGTTATACGGAAGTTGGCGCTCGATGCCGAGAGTCCAAGTCCCTTCGTAGGGAGTTTGCGCGGCGGCATGGGTGCGAAGCGGGCCGATCGCCCCGAAGCCTACATCGTTCAGCAGACCGAGCGAACTTCCCGCCGGCTGGATGAGCCCGTTCGGATACGGATTGCTGAGGTGCAGATAAGGAGTGGCGCCGTCGTTCTGATATGTATTAATCAGAACGGTGCTTTGGTTATACCCTTGGGAACCGTAGCTCAATAACCCGTTAGCGCCCGAACGGCTTTGTCCGAAGTAGATGCCATAGCCTCCGCGCAGCACCATCTTCTGCGCGAACTGGTAGGCGAAGCCGAGGCGTGGCTGAATGTCTTTCCAGTCGACGAGCCAGTTCGTCCGGATATTCGAATTGGCAAACACCTCGCCGCCGAGCAGTGCGCGCGTGACGTCCTCTCCGCTGACCGGATCGGTATACGAGATTGTGCCGCCGTTGAGCGGATTGGTGACGGTGGGGTTGAACCAGTTCATACGGTTGTGGCGCTCGGTCCTCGGCAGCGACACGTCGTATCTCAGCCCCATGTTGAGCGTCAACTTGCTCGTCGCTTTCCAGTTGTCCTGAACAAACCATGCATACTGGTAATTTGTGGTTGCGGGCTCAAACTGAATCTCATAGCCGCTGTTCCCGCCCCCCTGCATCTGGCCCATCATGAAGCTGGCCATTCCGTCGCCGCCGCAATCCGTCAGGTCGCCCGAGAACGGACACTGCGAACTGCCCGTATTGTCAAAGCTGAAGACGCCCAAGGGAGCGTTTGTCTGGATGTAATTCTGCTGGTGTACGCGCCCTTCGAATCCGAACTTCAATTCATGCGAGCCGTGGATCTTGGTCAACAGAAATGAAAGCTGCCCGGTATCCTGCCCTTGCTTGTAATTGCCATACGGGTTGTTTCCCGCGCTGGTGTAGCCGGCGGAATAATATCCCGCGCCTATGAAGATGGCGGGGACGCCGTTGAAGCCGTTCTGCTCGAGATACGATGGGAATCCCAGAGCGGAGAGTGGATTGGGATTCTGGCTCGAGTTGTAGGCATCGATACGTGTCGTTCCGCGCGTGTACCCCACCGTGGTGTTCAGCAGCAACGTAGGACTGAAAGTGTAAGTATCGTTCATCGCGAACAGGTGCGCGTTGCCCCCATTGATTCCGCTGCCGCATGGATCGATAAACGTACTGAAGCACTTGTAGGGTGTGATGGAATTCCAGTCTTGCGAATATTTCGCGCTCAACAGATTCCTCTCGCTGAAACGATGGTCGATCTTCACATCGAACTGCTGGTTATTCTGTGGAGTCGCACCCGAAGCGATCCAGTTGTAATAGATTGACTCATTCGCGATGTTTGGAGTCGGGTTGGGGAAAAGATTCATCATATTCTGCGCCACCGGATCGATGAGATTTCCCGGTACCTGCGGCAACTGGTAGGGAGTGCCGTTCAGCTTGGAATTCCCGGGGCTGGTGTATGCGGCAATGTTGTTATACGGAATGAAGGCGCCGCGCACCGGCCCGCCGTCATTGGGGTTATAGACTCCGGTATAGGGATCCCATATCTGCCCCGCCGGCACGCTGCACATTCCAGTGTTGTCGAACGTCCCGCCCTGTGCGCCGCATACCTCGCCGAAATCGCCCGTCCGCTCCGCCGCGCTCGGCACGCCCGCGTAGTATGTGCTCATGTAGCTCAGCAGTGTGCCATCCCAGTCGAAGAAGAAGAAAGTTTTGTTTTTGAAGATCGGACCGCCAAAAGTGCCGCCAAAATCGTGCCGGTGAATTGGTGGAATCGGAATGCCGCTCTCATTGTTGAACCAATTATTCGCGTCGGTAAGGGTGTTGCGGATGAAATCGTAGACTTCCCCGTGATAGGCGTTCGTCCCGGAACGCGTGATCATGTTGACGACCGATGCGCCCGAAAAGCCGTATTCCGCGCTGAAGTTCGACTGCTGAACCTTGAACTCGTCGATCGCTTCCGGCGAGGGAACGTAAGTCGCATAGGTAATGCCGCCGTTCGGTTCAAAGTTCGTGACCGACGCCCCGTCCAACAAAATGTCAGCGCTGGCGCCGCGGCTGCCGTTGGAGACAAAGTTCGTCCCGTTCGTATCCATGACGCTGTTCGCGTCGCTCATATCGGTGACGCCCGGCGTCAGGTAGATCAAATCCTGCGCAACGCGGCCGATCAGCGGCAAATCGTTAATCGCACGCCGATCGATGACCTCGCCGGTCACTGCGTCTTCCGTGTGGACGCCTTGCGTTTGCGCCTTCACCTCAACGCTTTGCGACGTGCCGGCAATTTTCATCGTCATGTTGACCGTCACATTTTCCGTGACGTTCACCCGGACGTGCGTCCGAACATTCTTCTCAAAGCCCTTCGTCTCCGTCGTAACCGTGTACAGACCCGGCGGAATGGAGGCAAAAAGATAGTGTCCGGCGCTGTCAGACTTGGCGGTGAAGGTGTACCCCTTTTGCTCGTCTTTGAGGACCACGGTGGCGTTCTGCACGATCGCCCCGCTCTGGTCTGTCAGAATGCCGCTCACGGTTCCGAAGTAGGCTTGCCCGAACAGGACCGCCGGAAGAACAATGAGAAAGGCAAGAACTACGATTTCAAACAGGCGTTGGCAAATTTGACGCGGAACCAAACTGGACGTACTCATGCTGGCCTCCCACGAACCATGCTGAATTAGGGCAACCGGTGATCCTCGATGACATGGTCGATCGGAGGAAATCGCGCTTTCCCTGACTGAACCCGTGATAGCATTTTTCCCGGACATTAAAACGATTGATTATGAGAAGGTGCGCCGGAAAATGCAAGGGCGAAGATCAACGCCCGATGTAAAAAATCCCGAAAATGGGAGGAGGCATTTTGAAGAAAACAGCCACGTATCTCGGATGGTCCTTATTACTATTAACGATAGGATTTCCCGCCCCGGCCCAGACCATCCACGTCGATATTACTCCCGGTCACTCCACCAATCACTTTCGCCCCAATGAAACCGTTGGCGCCGGCGTCGATCGCATTCCCGCCGAAGCGATTGATCACGACCTTATCCAGCCGAATCTCGGACGCGCTCTGGCTTCCGGCTGGCAACCGGTGACCTACCGCAACAATACGGAGCTGACCATCGAGGCATGGCATTGGAATCCCAAGGGCAAATGGAGTGAGCCCGGCGATAAGGGCTACTTCACCGGGTCGTCAACGCCGGGCGATCCCATCCATTACTCCTACGGATATCCTTTACCCCACCGCGGCTTTACGCGCAACGACGGCACTCCCAATGCCGGCTTCTCTCGTATGACTGATGGAGACGAGAGCACGTATTGGAAAAGCAACCCCTACCTCACCGAGCGGTTTACGGGAGAGAGCGACGCTCAGCATCCGCAGTGGGTGATCATCGACCTGGCGCAAAAACAGCTCATCGACAGCATTCGCATCTCATGGGCCGAACCCTATGCCACACAATTTGTGGTGCAGCACTGGGAGGGCCTCGAAGACCCGATGCACGACGCCATTCATGGAGTGTGGCAATCGTATCCGTTCGGCGTGATTGACCACGGCCACGGCGGATCGGCCGTTCTGCGCCTGACGGACGCTCCTTTTCCCGTGCGATACATTCGCATTCTGATGACTGCGTCTTCGAATGCCTGCAGCCCGGAGTCGTCTTCTGATCCGCGCGCTTGCGTGGGTTATGCCATACGCGAGCTGTATGTCGGAACTCTGTCCCCGAACGGCCTCTTCCACGACATCCTTCGCCACGTACCCGACCAGGAACAGACAACGACCTACTGTTCTTCGGTCGATCCGTGGCATACCGCTGCCGACATCGGCACGATGAAGCAGGCGCAGGTGGGATTTGACACCTTCTTCACCAGCGGGATTACGCGCGGACTTCCGGCGATGGTACCGGTAGCGTTGCTCTATGACACTCCCGAGGACGCCGTCGCCGAAATTGCCTATCTCAAGAATCGCCATTATCCGATCTCGTATGTCGAGATGGGAGAAGAATCGGACGGACAATATCTGAGTCCCGAGGATTACGGCACGCTCTACCTGCAATGGGCGACCGCGCTGCACCACCTCGATCCCACGCTCAAACTCGGCGGACCGTCGTTTCAAGGTGTCAATCAAGACATCCTGACCTGGCCGGATGCCGAAGGAAACGCATCATGGACCAATCGCTTCATCGAATATCTGAAGCGGCACAATCGGCTGCAGGATCTGGCATTTTTCTCGTTCGAGCACTATCCCTACGAACCCTGCAGAATCCCATGGGGAAGCCTCTACGAGGAGCCTCAGCTCGTGTCGCACATCATGCAAGTCTGGCGCGAAGATGGAGTGCCGAAGGAGACTCCGTTGTTCATCACCGAGTCGAATCTCTCGTCGGGCGCCAGCGAAACCTACATGGAAATCTTCTCCGGGCTCTGGCTCGCCGACTACATCGGCTCGTTCCTGAATGCCGGAGGCGACGGCGTCTACTACTTCCACTATCTCCCGCTGCCCATGGAACATGGATGCAACGACTCGCCCGGAACCTTCGGGATGTTCACCATAGATCGGCAATACAATATTCTGCAGCCGCTGGCGCAGTTTTTCACGGCGCAGCTCATCAATCTCGAATGGATCGTCCCCGGCGCCGAAGAGCACGCGGTCTTTCCCGCCAAGAGCGACATCCGCGACGATGCCGGCCACGAGATGGTGACGGCATACGCTCTGAAGCGTCCCGATAGCGAATGGTCTTTGCTGCTGGTGAATCGCGACCAGCAGAATCCTTATCGCGTGAAGATCGCCTTCGAAGAACGCACCGACGAACGCATTAATCATGACGAGCGCGTTAATAATAATAATGAAGATGGCGGCAACGACGCCCGGGTCTCTTCCTTCGAGGGACCGGTTGAAATTTCCATATTCGGAAAGAATCAATACAAGTGGCACCCGGGCCACACACGCCCGGTAGGGCATGCTGAAAATCCAACCGAACCGTCCGTCGTTTCAGAGACGATGGGCATGGCCGATCCGGATGGGCCGATTCTCCACAGCAAGCAGAGCGCGGACGCTAACACGTCCTACGAATTGCCCGCGGCATCCGTGGTCGTCATCCACGGAAAGATTCGCTAACGCGGCTGGCTAGGGTGCGGACGGTCACGCCTTGTTCCGCGCCTCCATCGCCATGGCCACCAGCGCGCGCAAGGTACATTGCCTTAGCGGGTGCGCAGGTGAAAGCGTTCGAAACTGGCAGAACCCTCACCCACAGCCGCCTAGTCTTTGAGAGTGACTACGGAGACGGCGAAGGGGATTAGTTGGACTTTGGTGTCTCCTATGTTTTGCGTGACGGTGTCGGGCGAAGTGCCTCCGATGGTTTGCATGGTGGCGCCCAAGCATTCTTTGGGAAGTTGGACGGTTAGGTCACGATTGCGCTGATTGATTAAGAGCAACTTGCGATGGCCGTCGCGAACGAAGGCCTGCGCCTCGACGGCGTCTGCATTGGCGAGGGAACCGTTGCTATCGACGGCGGTGTCGGGGAGTTCGTCCCCGGGACCGAAGTTGTTTTTGATCAGCTCGAGGATGGTGAAGCGGGCGTTTGGCTTGCCGGTGGTCCAGTCGAGCATGGCTACGCTCGGAAACTGCGAGGGGTAGCCGACGAGCTGGGATTCTCCGATGGTATCGACGCCAAGTTTGGCGAGTTCCGCATAGAGGTAGGCGTAGAAGGCTCCGCTGAGATTCCAGTAGGCGGGAGGGATTGGTTTTTCGACGTGGCCGGGCTCTCCTTGAACCATGTCTCCGGTGAGAATGGAACCGACTTCGTTGACCATGACTTTGGTTGAGGGCGAGAGCAGGTTACGGAGTTCGAGGATGTAGCGGGTGACGGAGACAAATTCGCTGGCGCGGTTAAAAAAGGTGTACTGCCAGTCTTCGAGAGTCTGATCGCCGGAGGGCGTGGCGTAGACGTGAAAAGAAATGTAGTCGAGTGGGACTCCGGGAGCGTGGTTCTTGGGATCGAGGAAGTAGGAGAACATGCGGGCGGCGTCGGATGGGCCAGAGAGAGCGAGGCCGACGAATTTCATTGATGGAGCGACCTTGAGGACGGCCTGAGTGACGGCATCGTAGCGTTGCACGTACTGCTGGGGCGAGGTGTCATGCTCGCCATCGACTTCGTTGAAGACCTCCCAGTAGCGGATGTCGTAGTGATGGCCGGAAGAGTGATATTTTCCCAACTCGTCGGTAAATCCTCCCTGGGTGTACCAGCTGGCGAGGCGCGCGTAGTAATCGCCCAGCGCTTTGAGGTCGGGAAGCTCTGTGCCCTGGGAATAATTCCAGATGACTTGATTGGGATCGTCGGGATAGGCGACGGGCTGCGGGGTGATGAACATCCATTGGGGAATGGTGCTGAAACTCATGACGCTGGGGTGGGCGGCGGAGGCCTGGAGAAAGTCGTCGACCAAGGGGTCCATGTATTGGAAGTCCCAGTAGGTGTGGGTGGCGTCGGGCGGGCGAAGTTCGGCGACGGCGAGCTTGGGATAGGGGAGCCAGAAAGCGTAGCGAACATAGTTGGCACCCATGCGGCGGAGTGCGGCGAAGGCGGCGTCGTGGATGGGTGATCCGCGACGAAGCATGGGATTGACGACGGCCTGGAGGGTGGGGACGGTGCGGTTCAAGGCGATTCTCTTTTGCCAGTGGATGGTGATGGAGGGTTCTCCCTCGGCGAAGAGGCTGGCGGTGGCAAGGGTTAGGAAGAGCGCGAGGATGAGGAAGAGAGTTGGGGATGGGCGGGCGTGTTTTTGATCTTGCATATCGGGCATGGGCGACATGTTAGGGGTGGGTGGAAGGGCAAGTCAATGAGAGAGCGGGATGGAGATTCCGGCTTTTTGTTCTCAATCTCTCGAGCTCTCCCAATCGCACACAGGCATTTCGGTGAATTTCTAGCCATGGCTTATGCAGGAAACTGGACATTAGGTTTTGGGATTTCTGAGCAATGCACTTGCGTGTCCACTTGCTTGGTGCGCGATGCACTAAGGACACATTGACCGGGCTGCGGTTCAAAAGTAGATTGCCATCAATATTCGTGATCACGAGTCTTAATCGTGCTGCGTGATCACATTTCATAAATCTCCGTGATTCTCGCGGAGGGCTTCCAACCTCGGGTTTCTGAGTCCCAGGCGCAACTGTGCTCGATTGAACGGACGGCTACGGCAAACGCCGGAGGCACCGTGCTCGATCGAGTGGTTTAGCGGGTCGCCATCGTCTTGGAAAAAACGGCGTAAGCCGAAGTGTGTCTGGCCAGCCAAGGAGTGTTCACAATGAACAAATCGAATGCGAAGGGTGCAGTGTTGCTCTTTGCCGTTTGGATTTCAGTGGGAGTGTGGGCGCAGCAGGATCCGGGACCACGGCCGGGTCCGGCGGCGGCAGGCGGGCCGTATCCCACGCTAAACAGCAATGAGCAGGCTTTTTTCAGCCAGGCATTTTTGCGGTTTCAGGAGGTCGACTCGGTGTCAGGAACTATTGAGAAAGGAAGCGGGCTGGGACCGGCGTTCAATGGAAACAGCTGCACCATGTGCCACGCGCAGCCGGCGATTGGTGGGGCGAGTCCGGGATTGATGAGTCCACAGAGTCCGGTTCCGAATCCTCAGGTGGCGCTGGCGACACTGGACGGCGCCACCAACGCGGTTCCGTCATTTATTGCGGCAAACGGGCCGGTGCGGGAGGCGCGTTTTATACGCAATGCTAATGGATCGCCGGATGGCGGGGTGCATGATCTGTATACGATAGCGGGGCGGACGGATGCGCCGGGGTGCACGCTTGCGCAGCCGAATTTCGCGCATGAGTTGGCGGAGAACAACGTAATCTTCCGTATTCCGACGGCGCTGTTTGGGTTGGGGCTGGTGGAGAACACTCCGGACGCGACGCTGCAGGCGAATCTGGCAGCGACGCAAGCGGCGCGATTGCGGCTGGGGATTGGAGGGACTTTCAATACCAGCGCCAACGATGGCACGATCACACGATTTGGCTGGAAGGCGCAGAACAAGTCAGTGCTGATGTTCGCCGGGGAAGCTTACAACGTGGAGCAGGGCGTTTCGACGGAACTGTTCCCGAATGAGCGCGGGGCGGTGCCGGGGTGCGTCTTTAATGGGACGCCGGAGGATGCGAGCAATATGCTGAATGCCAACTCGGATAGTCCGAATTACAATACGACGATCGGAACTGCCTCGGAGATGTCGTCTGACATCGTGAATTTCGCGGTGTTCGTACGGCTTTCGGCACCACCGACGCCGGCCCCAGGCACGGCATCGACAACTAACGGCGGGAATCTTTTCGGCAGCATTGGATGCGCGTTGTGCCACTCGCCTTCGCTCACCACGGGAACTTCGCCTTATACCGGCATGGGTGGAGTTACTTATCATCCTTACTCGGATTTCGCGCTCCATCGCATGGGCTCGGGGCTGGCGGACGGTGTCACGCAGGGCGCCGCGGGGCCGGACCAGTTCCGGACTGCTCCGTTGTGGGGAATCGGTCAGCGGTTGTTTTTCCTGCATGACGGACGGACCTCAGACCTATTGCAGGCGATCAAGGAACATGCGGATTCGGGCAACTGTCAGGGGCGGCAGAATTGCGGCTCGGAGGCGGACGGAGTGGTGCGGAACTTTAAAGCGCTCAGTGCGTCACAGGTGCAGGATCTGCTGAACTTTCTGCGTTCGCTGTGAAGTGGGTTGGGGACGGGCTGCGGGCGAGGTAGCGGGCGTTCGCTCGCAGCTTTCAGTTTGAGAGTGGGTTCAGAGTAAGGGACTTGACCTTGGGCGCTTTGATTTTGTCTGTAATGCTAAGATTTGCGGAATGCCAATCCGCCGCAAACTGAGGAAGGTCGCGCAGGCGGTCAAACCCGGGCGTGTGCGGAAGGGCGAGCCGCGCGCGTCGGAGCTGGTGATTATTACCGGCATGAGCGGGTCGGGGAAGGCTTCGGCGCTGAAGGCGTTTGAAGACCTCGGGTACTACTGCGTGGACAATCTGCCGGTGGAGCTGATTCCGCGCTTTGCCGAGCTGGCGCTGCAATCGGGAGAGATTCCGCGGACGGCGCTGGTGGTGGATGTACGGGAAGGTGCTCAACTGGAGAAGCTGCCGGCGATTTTGAAGTCGGTAAAGCGGACGATCCCGACAAAGGTGATTTACCTGGAAGCGAGCGATGCCGCGCTGTTGCGGCGCTTTAGCGAGACGCGGCGGCCGCATCCGTTGGGAACAGGAACCACGGTACGAGCCTCGCTCGGAGCCGAGCGGCGGCACTTGCGGACGATTCGCAAGATTGCCGATCTGGTGATCGACACTTCCAAGTTCAACGTGCACGAGTTGCGGGCGCATCTGACCGACCGCTTCAAGCAACACTCGGGAAGCCAGCAGACGATACTGGTGTCGTGCGTGAGCTTTGGCTATAAGCACGGCGTGCCGGACGACGCGGACCTGGTATTCGACGTGCGTTTTCTGCCGAATCCTCATTTTGTGCCGGAGTTTCGCGCGCTGACGGGAAGAGATCCGCGGGTGGCCAAGTACATACGATCGTTTCCGCAGACGGAAGAGTTCATCAATCGCATTTCGGACCTGCTGGTGTATCTGCTGCCGCATTACATTCGCGAGGGCAAGAGCTACCTGACGATCAGCTTTGGATGTACGGGCGGGCAGCACCGGTCGGTGATGATCGCCGAGGAGGTAAGCAAGCGGCTGCGAAGGGCTGGATTCAAGGTAAAAGTTGTGCACCGGGACAGTCCGAAATAGATATCCGGCTGATGTCTTTGCGGCACCGTTTCGAGATGAAGATCGTGCCGACTCACTCGGTGGCAAGAGATGCGGCAGGCTGCGTCTCCGCAGGAATTCACATGTAGAATCGAGTTCTACACGCATGGCAACTTCTGTCGCTGCAGGCGCGAAAAATGAGGGAACAGTGGCGAAGGTCGGTCCGCCGCGTCCGGTTGCACGCCTGTTGAGATATGTCTTGCCGTACTGGTGGCAAGTCCTGGCGTCGGTCACGCTGATGGCTCTTGTCGGCTTGCTAGATGCAGGGCGGGTTTTGCTGATCGGCCCGATTTTCGATAACGTCTTGAATCCCGCTTCGCAAGAAAAAACCATTCCGCTCTTCAGGCTGCCAGGCAGCGAGCGCTTTCTGAACCTTCAACAGCTGGTGCCATCCCACTTTCACAACCCATGGACGATGGTGGCCTTCGCCCTGGTGGCAGCAACGGTATTGAAGGGGATCTTCGACTACGTCGGAACTTTCCTAGTAAACTACGCGGGTTTTGGGATGATCACGGACCTGCGCGACGATCTGTATAACGCCATCATGCGGAGTTCGGCGGCGTTTTTCGTGAAGCACACAACGGGCACTTTGGTTTCGACGATCGTCAGCGACGTCGAAAAGGTGCAATTCGCGATGTCCAGCGTGCTGTCGGAATTCCTGCAGCAGTTTTTTACATTTGTGTTTATTGCAGCGCTGGTGGTTCATCTCGGCGGAAAGCTGGCGTGGGTGCTGCTGCTGTTTGTGCCCGCGATCTTGTATTCGTCGATAAAAACCGGTCGACGCGTACGAACCACAACACGGGGCGGGCAGGACAAACTCGCCGAAATCCAGAACATTCTGCACGAGACGATTACCGGCAACCGCATTGTCAAAGCCTTTGGCATGGAAAGATGGGAGATGGAGCGTTTTCGCGCCGCCGCGCGACGGCTGTTCCGTGCGAACCTCCGTGTAGTGGCGGCGTTTGCGATCAGCTCTCCTCTGATGGACATTCTCGGGTCGGTCGCGATTGCGCTGCTGCTGCTGATGGGACGCAATCAGATCAACCATCACGTATTCACGGCGGGAACATTTCTAGCTTTTATCGTCGCAGTGTTCAAGTTATACGATCCAGTGCGCAAGTTCGCGCTCTTCAACAACAATTTTCAGCAGGCAGCAGGCGCGTCGTCAGAAATTTTCCACTTCATGGACATGGAAGACGAAGTTCGGGAGAAGCCGGGCGCAAAGCGGCTGGGAAAATTTACGCGAACGATACGGTTTGAAGACGTGTCGTTTTCCTATGAGAACGCGCAGGACTCGCCAGTTGTGCTGCACGGGATCAATCTGGAAGTGACAGCGGGCGAAGTGCTGGCGGTGGTGGGATCGAGCGGGGCGGGCAAAAGCACGCTGGTGCATCTGATTCCGAGATTTTTCGACGTAAGCGGCGGGCGCATTCTGATTGACGGCAACGATGTGCGGGACGTCACGGTGGAGTCGCTGCGGTCGCAGATCGGAATTGTGACGCAAGATACGGTGCTGTTCAACGACACGGTGAGGAACAACATTGCGTACGGGCAGCCGCATGTGTCGCAGAAGAAGGTGGAAGAAGCGGCGCGGGCTGCGCGAGCACAAGAGTTTATTCGCGGGCTTCCCGAGGGATATAACACGATGATTGGGGAGCGCGGGGTGAGGCTTTCGGGTGGGGAGCGGCAGCGGATCGCGATTGCGCGGGCGATTTTGAAGAACGCTCCGATTCTGATTCTGGATGAGGCGACGTCGGCGCTGGACAGCGAATCGGAATCACTGGTGCAATCGGCACTGCAAAATCTAATGAGTGGGCGTACTGTGTTTGTGATTGCGCATCGGCTGTCAACCATTCGGCGGGCGAATCGGATCGTAGTGCTGGAGAATGGAACGATCAGCGACATTGGCGCGCACGAGGAACTGATGCAGAAGCTGGGGACGTATCGACGCTTGTACGAATTGCAGTTTGCGGAGGCGGATGCACCGAAGGCTGTGATTTAGGGATTGTTGCCGCGGCTTGCCGGCTCCCCGAAGGCGGCTTTGCCGAGCGGCGCTTCGAGATGAACTTTATGGCACTTCGATCGATGACGGGATTCGCGCAGGTGAGAGGGCAGGTTAACACTCAGCTGGCGTTTTCTCTGTCACTGAAATCGGTGAATCATCGCTTTCTGGATATTCATTTCCGTCTGCCCGCGGACAGCGACGCGCTGGAGATGAGGCTGCGACGGGTTCTGAAGGAGAAAATGGCGCGCGGGCATGTGGAGGTGATCGTGAATCTGGATCGCTCGGGGCCAAACGGGATTGCGATCAACCGGCAGCTGATTGCGGGGTATATACAGGCGTTCCGCGCGGCGGCTGACGAATTTGGAGTTGAGGGCGAACCCGATCTGAATGTAGTGCTGCGGATGCCTGGTGCGATGGATTCGGGAGGGGAGAAGTCGGGAGAGGAACTCGACGCGGCGGTGATGGCGCGGGTAGAAGACGCGCTGGCACGGCTAAACGAGATGCGCGAAGAAGAAGGACGGAGCATCAGCACCGAGTTGCGCGTCCGGATGATGAGTCTGGAAAAAGCGGCGGCGGGGGTAGAGGCGCATCGCAGCATGATTCTGCGGAGCTACTCGGAGCGGCTGCAGTCGCGCATGATGGAATTGCTGGGCGCGCAAGTAGAGAAAGAGCGGGTGCTGCAGGAGGTCGCGGTGCTGGTGGACCGGAGTGACATTCAGGAAGAACTAGTGCGGCTGAATGCTCACGTAAAACATTTTCTCGGATTGCTGGAGCAGGGGGGCGAGGTGGGAAAGAAGATGGACTTCCTACTGCAGGAGATGAATCGGGAAGCGAACACGCTGTTGTCGAAGACGTCAGGGCTGGCGGGCGAGGCGTTGAAGATTACCGAGATGGGATTGCTGATGAAGTCGGAGATCGAAAAATCACGGGAGCAGGTACAGAATCTGGAATGAGCATTGTTTATATAGTTTCCGCGCCCTCGGGTTCAGGTAAATCGACGCTGGTGGCCGAACTGCTGAAGATGGTTCGTAATCTGGATTTTTCGATCTCGTACACGACCCGGCCGGCGAGGCGAACCGAGCAGAACCGCAAAGAATATTTCTTCGTCTCGCGGGAAGAGTTTAAGGCGATGATTGATGCCGACGAGTTTCTGGAGTACGCGGACGTCTTCGGAAACTATTACGGGACGGCGCGGAGGTTTTTACGCGAGGCGGAGGCGCATGGCAACGATCTGCTGCTGGATATCGATGTGCAGGGAGCGGAGCAGATCCAGCGCAAGATTCCGGAGGCGGTGAGTATTTTTATACTTCCGCCCGACTGGCAGACTCTGGAGAGCCGGTTGCGGAACCGGGGCTCGGATTCGGAGGAAGTGATCCGTCGCCGGTTGGACACGGCCCGACGAGAGATTGAGAATTACTCGAAATACGACTACATTTTAGTTAACAACCTGCTCGATCAATCCGCAGAGCAGCTGAAGAGCATCGTGCTGGCGGAGCGGTTAGTGAAAAGCAGGGCGCAACTTTCCGAAGAAGAACGACGGCTGGTGAAGACCGCAGAGTCATGCCAGCTAGAACAGGCGCGGGAGCGGGTGCAACCGATTCTAGCGTCGTTTCATCCCCAGGTTGTGAAAGCGGAGTAAAACGCGCGTGAGTTTTCGGGAGAGGCTATGAAGCTGATTGAAGGGTTCGACAGCAACTATCGCTACATTCTGGTGGCAGCACGGCGAGCGCGGCAGCTGCAGGGCGGAGCGCCTCCGGTGATCGATACTGGATCGCGCAAACCCTGCCGCATCGCGCAGGATGAAATCAAAGCGGGCAAAGTGAAATGGCTGATTCCGGAGGTTCCGAAATTGCCAGTTGTGGCCGCGAGCGAGACGCTGAATAAGGTGTTCGCGGAAGACGCGTAGACGAAAACGCGTAGATCTGGACAAACGGCATCTCGGGTGGACGCCGGGTTTATTCTTTGTCGTCTGCGCGCGGGAGTGAATCTAGCGGCTAGCGGCGGCATCAATTCTATAGGCGCGTGGCCGGATGTTGAAGCTTGGGCCGGCGCTTTCCTCCTATGAAAATTGTGCTGGGCGTATCCGGTGGGATTGCAGCATATAAGGCGGCGGAGATCGTGCGCCTTCTGCAGGATCGCGGCATTCGCGTGCAGGTCGTGATGACGCGCGCGGCGCAAGAATTTGTTCGTCCCCTGACCTTTGCGGCGCTGTCGGGCGAAAAAGTCATTACGGACTTGTTTGCAACTGAGTCGGGTGACGCCCCGGCGAATGTCGAGTCGGCGATTGAGCATATTGCGGTGGCGCAGGCGATCGATGCGCTGGTGGTCGTTCCGGCGACGGCGGATGTGCTGGCCCGATTTGCGCAGGGGATTGCGAGCGACTTTTTGACTACTCTTTATCTTGCGACCACCGCTCCTGTGGTTGTGGCTCCGGCGATGAATGTGAACATGTGGAATCACGCGGCGACGCGGGGGAATGTCGAGATCCTGCGGCAGCGCGGTGTGCGCATTGTTGAGCCGGGCGAAGGATATCTAGCTTGCGGGATGACAGGCGCCGGGCGGCTGGCGGAGAACGAAGCGATTGTAGCGGCGGTGATGGAAGCATCGGGAGCGGCACAGGATCTGGCGGGCGAAACGGTGCTGGTTACGGCGGGGCCGACGCGGGAGAAGATCGATCCTGTGCGGTATTTGACGAACCGGTCGAGCGGTCGTATGGGATACGCTATTGCGGAGGCGGCTTTGCGGCGCGGAGCTCGGGTATTGCTCGTAAGTGGACCAACGGCGATTGCAGCTCCAGGAGCAGCAGAGTTGACACGCGTCGAAACAGCGGACGAGATGCGCGATGCTGTGCTGAGACTGCTGCCCGAAAGTACCGTAGTGATCAAGACCGCGGCGGTAGCGGACTTCCGGCCGAAGACGGCCTCGGCACAGAAGATCAAGCGCAAGGGCGCGACGACGCTCGAACTCGAGCCGACAGCGGATATTCTTAGTGAAGTCGCGCGGCGGAAGACTTCGCAGGTTGTGGTGGGCTTTGCGGCCGAAACCGAAAACGTGCTGGAGAATGCGCGCAAGAAGCTCGCATGGAAAGCGTTGGACGCGATCGTGGTGAATGACGTTTCGCGCGAGGGAATTGGATTTGATTCGAACCGGAATGCGGTCACGATTATTTCGCAGAGCGAAGTGGTTGAGGTTCCCGAGACCTCAAAGTGGGAAGTTGCGCACCGCGTGCTGGATCAGGTGGTGAAACTGCGCAAGCGAAGTGTTGTGCCATCCTCGTAAAACTGTTCACCACTGAGACATGGAGTTATTGAGACAGGCGATTTTTTTCGTTTGTGTCCAGGTCTGTTGTATCTGAGCCGGCGAAAGTTGTTATTCTTATCCGCAATGCCCCGCACTCTTGATCCTGAAGTTCGACGCGCGCTAGCGGCGCGGATTCGTTATTACAACGAAATGGGGATTTACGATTTTTACCGGCATCCGTCGACAAACGATGTCGTTGTTGCGGAGCCGATAACGAGCCAAGATACGGCTGTCTTGCAGCAGACATTCAACCCAGGAGAAGAAATGAGTCCACGGAAGGCCACGGCGGCCGCGGTTCCTCGAATTGTTGAAGAGAATATTTTTGAGGTGAGTGCGGCGAAGCCGGAGCACAGGATGAGTGACCCGGCGAAGGCGCTGAAGATTATCCGCGAAGACCTGGGCGATTGCACGCGGTGCGTGCTGCACGAGCAAGGACGGAAGCAGATTGTGTTTGGAGTGGGGAATCCAAAGGCAGAATTGATGTTTGTGGGCGAGGGGCCGGGCGCCGATGAAGATGCGCAGGGGGAGCCGTTTGTGGGACGCGCAGGGCAACTGCTTAACAACATGATCAAGGCGATGGGGCTGAAGCGGGAGGAAGTTTACATTGCGAATATCGTGAAGTGCCGTCCGCCGGGGAATCGCACGCCGGAGCGCGAGGAGTGCGAGACGTGTTCTCCGTTTCTGATGCGGCAGATCGCAGTGGTGAAGCCGAAGGTGATCGTGGCGCTTGGGGCGACGGCGGCTAAGACTTTGCTGGCGATGAGCTCGTCGATGATCCAGTTGCGCGGGCGCTTTTATGATTTCAAACCGGCGGGCGTCCGGAGTAACGATCCGGAGTGGGATGGATGCAAGCTGGCGGTGACTTACCATCCGGCATTTTTGTTGCGCGATCCGCGGCAGAAGGGCGAGGCGTGGAAGGATTTGCAGATGGTGATGAAGGAATTGGGACTGAAGCCGACAACGGTGACCACGTAGGGGCAGAGGTGCAGGCTGTCGAGGCTTGACGAGGTCCAGTAGCGTCCAGTATGAACGTCAGCAAAATCAGCACATCAACCGCGGAGCATTACATCTGGGGACAGGACTGCGACGGTTGGCACCTGGTAAAGAATCGGCAGCTCAGCGTGATTGAGGAACGCATGCCGGCGGGCTCGGCAGAGGGTCGTCATTTCCATCGTCGTGCGCAGCAGTTCTTCTATGTGCTGGCGGGTCAGGCGATTATGGAAGTGGATGGGCGACGAGTGGTGCTGACTACTGGAGAAGGGATTTGGATTCCAGCGGGGAGTTCGCACCAATTGCAAAATCACGCGGATAAAGAAGTTCATTTCCTCGTAATTTCACAACCGCCTTCACACGGCGATCGGGAAAATACGTAGGATACCTGTTTGCGTTTCAGCTCTCCGCGGAACGATCTGCTTCGCGAATCGTTCTGCTACGCTCAGCATGACAGGTTGTAAATCTTTTTCTCTTCCGAAATGCCTCTCTTCTGCGACGTCGCTCTGGCTGTGCCCTTGGATACGGCGTTCACCTACGCTGTTCCTGCGGGGATGGAGCCGGTGGTCGGCGGGCGTGTGCTGGTGCCATTCCGGCAGCAACGGTTGTCGGGGATTGTGGTGGACCTGCATGATCGTCCGCCCGAGTCTACGCGGGTAAAGATCAAGAAAGTGATCGAAGCGCTGGACCTGTCGCCGGTTCTTGACGAACATCTTTTAAAACTGGGGAAATGGATCGCCGATTACTATCTGGCGCCGATTGGTGAAGTGTTCCGGACGATGCTGCCGCTTTCGGCGGAGTTCAAGCGAGCGGTTTCTTATCGCGTCACGGATGGGGGGCGGCTGGCGCTGCATCTGGCGGGGGAGTCGGGATCTCCGGCGCGATCGAAGCGGACTCCGGAACAGCAGCTGATTGAGTTTCGCGTGCTGGATTATCTGGCGGAGCGGGAGAGCGTTCGCGAAGGAAGTTTGCGTGGGGCGACCCGTGTACCGTCGGCGCTGCTGGCAGGAATGGTACGGAAGAAGTGGATTGTGCGGGAAGATGTGTCGGCAGCCCGAGATGCGGCGCGGCTGGTGAAGGTAGCGGTGCTGCTCGGTGCGGAGGAGTCGGCGGAGGCTCTACCTCTGCTGGACGATCGGGAGGCCAGTCACCACACGGGCAAACTCAACAACAACCAACGGACATTGATTGAAATGCTGGCTGGTGCCGGTGGGCGGCTCCCGGTTGAAGCTCTGCGGGAGCTTGATTTGCCTCGCACTACTCTTTCTACGCTGGTGCGGCGCGGGCTGATTCAACTAGTCGATGAAGCACAGGACTTTACGGCTTCAAAGCTCAAGCCGAGGCCGTCTCCTTTTGAATTTGAATTCAGCGCGGCGCAGAAGGCGGCGCTGGCTCGGATTGGCGAGGCTGCCGCGTCTCGCAAGTTTGGCGGGTTGTTGCTGCATGGGATTACGGGGTCGGGAAAGACTGCGGTGTATCTGGCGTGCATGCGCGAGGTGTTGGAACAGGGGCGGTCATCGATTTTGCTGGTTCCGGAAATTGGCCTGACTCCGGCGGTGGCTGCGGATCTGCATCAGGTGTTCGGGGATGAGGTCGCGATTCTGCATTCGGGGTTGTCGAATGCGGAGCGGGCCGAGCAGTGGCATCGGATACGGCGGGGTGAAGCGCGGGTGGTAGCGGGAACGCGGTCAGCGGTGTTTGCTCCGGTGAACGATCTGGCGTTGATCATTGTGGATGAAGAGCAGGATTCGTCATACAAGCAGGAGGAGACGCCGCGGTATCACGCGCGCGATGTGGCGGTGATGCGGGCGAAGATGGCTGGGGCGACGGTGGTGCTGGGTTCGGCTACTCCTTCATTGGAGTCTTATTACAACGCGAAGAAAAATAAGTATGCGCTGGTGGAGTTGCCGGATCGGGTGGAGAAACGTCCGCTGCCGGAAGTTGAGATTGTCGGTATGCGGCAGGAATTTCAGGAGACAGGGCAGGAGCAGGTGATCTCGCGCAAGTTGGCGGAAGAGATTCGCGTGCGGCTGGAGAAAAAAGAGCAGGTCATGGTGCTGCTGAACCGGCGCGGATATTCTCCAGTGGTTCTGTGCCGCGCTTGCGGCAAGACGTTGCAGTGCAAGAACTGCGCGGTGTCGATGACGCATCACAAACGCGAGCACAAGATGGAATGCCATTATTGCGGACACGTTGCGAAGATTCCGGACAAGTGTGTGCATTGCGGCAGTGAGTACGTGTATTTTGTCGGGACGGGATCGGAGAAGCTGGAGGAGTTGCTGCACGGGATGTTTCCGCAGGCGCGGATCGGGCGACTGGATCGCGATACGGTGCGCGGGCGTGAGGATTTCGAACACGCGCTGAATGCGTTGAATGAAGGCGCGCTCGACATGCTGGTGGGCACGCAGATGATCGCGAAGGGGCACGATATCCATGGGGTGACTTTGGTGGGAGTGGTGGGGGCGGACATGGCGCTGGGGCTGCCCGATTTTCGCGCAGCGGAGAGAACGTTTCAACTGCTCACGCAGGTTGCGGGACGGGCGGGACGCGGACAGACTCCGGGAAAAGTTGTGCTGCAGACTTATTTTCAGGATCACTACGCGGTGCAGTTTGCGGCTCGGCATGACTTTGTGGGGTTCTACGATAAAGAGCTGCAGTTTCGGGCGTGGATGCACTATCCGCCGTATAGCGCGATTGCGAACGTGCTGATTCGCAGCGACAAGTTGGACGAGGCGCTGATGTGGTCGGGAGAACTGGGGCGATGGTTCGGGAAGACGCGGCATGAAGGGATTCGGGTGCTAGGGCCGGCCGCGGCTCCGATTACGCGGTTGAAAAGGGATTACCGGTATCACTTTATTTTGAAGTCTCCCAGCCGCGAGAAGATGAATGCGCTGCTGCGCGCAATGCTGGCGGAAGCCGCAGCGCGAAAGATTCCGCGCACGCATGTGATTGTGGATGTAGATGCAGTCTGGTTGATGTAGGAGGCCGGTTGGGGGTCATCTGCGAAAAGCGCTTCAGGGGATTACTTGCGATGCAAGAGGTGGCTGGCGCTGTCGCGAAGGTCATGGAGCGTGCCTCGGCTTTCGTGGCGGATTTCGGGACCAAACATGCGCCAGACATCTTGTCCTGAGCTGTTCGTGAAGGGTGCGGGCGTAAAACTCAGGGCGAGCATGAGGACAGCGCCGAGAGCCAGGACGCGACGCCATCCCGAGACATCGGGATAGCGTGGAACGCGGGGATGGCGCATGGTCAAACCCAGAAGCACGGCCCAGAGAAACCAACCTGTCCACAGATATTTTCCGAGGGGCACCATGGCAAAGACGGTGAGAAGGGAGATCCAATAATGGAGGCGGGGCGAGACAGAGAAGAGAATGTGGCCGCCGTCGAGTTGCCCGCCGGGCAATAGATTCAGAGAGGTGGCAAAGAATCCGACCCACGCCGCAGCGGCTATGGGATGGAGGGAGAGCACGTCAAGGGGTAGGCCAACGTGCAGCAACCTGGCCGCTAGATGAAACGCCAACGGAAATCCGGCGCGGGTGTCGGCCGGATTGAAGGGAACGATGGGATGAGAAAGCGAGAGGCCGTAGAGCAGCGCGATGCAGGATGGGATGAAGCCTGCTATCGGGCCGGCGATTCCGATGTCGAAAAGGGCGGCGCGTGAAGGGATCGGGCTTTTGATGCGGATAAAGGCGCCGAGAGTGCCGATCAGGGTGGGGAAAGGAATGAATAGCGGCGGGGTGGCGTAGACGCGGTAGTGGCGTGCATAGAGGTAATGCCCCATCTCGTGGGCGAAGAGGATGAACATCAGCGTGAGCGAAAAGGGCAGGCCCATGAGAAAGTTTTGCGGATGGCGCATGGCCCAGCTGATGGGGAAGAAAGAAAGCGTTTCGTCATTCAGAGCGAATACGGTTTGATGGCGGAGGAAGTAAAACTGCATGCGGGCGCCGACAACGGTGGTGCTGAACAGGGTCACCGCGAAGAAAAGAACATAGACTGACCAACGCTGGCGCGGACGAGGGATCATCCACACGCCGGGTTGGGGCTGCCGCTCCCACTCAAGAGCGGCTGGAGAAGTAGATGTTGGTTCAGACATATACTGTGTCAGGCCTATGTTGATATTACCTGCAAAAGGCGGGGCGAGAGATTAGAGGTTTGAGGTCAGAGCGCGGGTTAAAAGTCGCAAAGGGGACGCATACACTCCTGCAATCCAATTTTTGGCCTTTGAGCTTTGACCCCTCGGCTCTGCAATCTAGTCGATGGATTGCAGTTCCTTGCCGGGTTTGAAGCGGACGGCTTTGCCCGGAGGAATGGAGACCTCGGCGCCGGTGCGCGGATTCCTCCCGATGCCGGTTTTCCGGGGGCGCACGTTGAATACGCCAAAACCGCGCAGTTCGATGCGATCGCCGGTGGAGAGCGCCTTCTTCATGCTCTCGAAGACGGTTTCGACGGCGAGTTCTGCCTTGGTCTTGGTGATTCCGGTGCGGTTGACGACTTCGTTGATGATGTCGAGCTTAATCAAGGTATCCCCCGCGTCCCGAGGATTTGTGTTGCTCAAGTTATTGATGCTAAGGGAGATAGGACGGATTGTCAACCGGGGGATCAATCTCGTAATATGGCAGGCACCAGCCAAGAAACAATTTGTGATTTTGCGATTTGGAAATTCAGAGATTTGAAGAGCGTCTGTACCGGGATTCGCCGGCGAGCGGACGCGCTCTCAGAATTACCAAATTGCAGAATTATCCAGTTAGCAAATCCCTGAGGAGTTTCATGATCAAGAGCGACCGCTGGATCCGGCGCATGGCGCAGGAGCACGACATGATTAATCCGTACTCGGAAAAGCAGGTGAGTGCGGGAGTAATTTCGTATGGCGTATCGAGCTACGGATACGACTTGCGAGTGGCCGACGAGTTCAAGATTTTTACCAATGTGAATAGCACGATTGTCGATCCGAAACATTTCGACGAGCGATCGTTCGTGACGGTGAATGCCGATGTTGCGATCGTGCCGCCGAATTCGTTTGCACTGGCGCGGTCGGTGGAGTATTTCAAGATTCCGCGGGATGTGCTGACGGTATGCGTGGGCAAGTCGACCTATGCGCGCTGCGGGATCATCGTGAATGTGACGCCGTTTGAGCCGGAGTGGGAGGGGTTCGTCACACTCGAAATTTCGAACACTACGCCGCTGCCGGCGAAGATCTACGCGAATGAGGGGCTTTGCCAGATTCTCTTCTTCCAGTCGGATGAGGTTTGTGAGACCAGCTACAAGGACCGCAAAGGGAAATACCAGGCGCAGAAGGGGATTGTGCTGCCGAAATTGTAGCGCGACCGTCTATCACGGAGAGGGGCGGCGTGAGACTGTGCGGACGGTGGGCGATCTTGGTGTGCGTGGTTGCGGGGAGCGTTTATGCACAGACTCCGACTGCTTCCCACGCTCGATCGGCCGATCATCTGTCTACAAATCGTTTAATTACAGATCGTTTAACTGCTGATCTGGCGCGCTATTACTTCAAGACTCCCGCGGCAGAGCTTGCGGCGCGCTCCGACTTGAATGCCGCTCTTGAGCGGATAGGGCACTTCAAGGGGCGAATCAGTTCTGCGCAACAACTGCTTGGCGTTTTGCGACAGAATGATTCCGTCCAAGAGCTTTTTGGGAAACATGAGAGTTATCTGCACCTGCGCTGCGCGCTGGATCGCACGGATGCCGCGTGCGCCGAGGACCAGGCGCTCGAATCGGACCTTGACGCCAAGACGGCATTTCTCGATCCTGAAATTCTCGCAATCCCAGATGATCAACTGAACGCGTTCTTCAAGGAAGAACCGGCGCTGGTGGAATATCGTTTTGCGCTGTCGGATATTCGACGCAATGCACCGCATCTGCTGCCGGAAGCGGAGCAAATGCTGCTCGACCAGTTTCAGCCGCAGATTGGAGGCTGGCAGTACGATTTATACGAGCAGATTGTGGCGGGTATTTCTTTCGGAACGGTGCAAACGCCTTCGGGGGCGCTTGACGTTGTGCGGCAGCGGAATTTGATGGCAACGGACGCGGACGGGCGGGTGCGCGAACAGGGATTCAAGCGCCGATATGCGGGGTATGCGAGCCAGCGCGATCTGCTGGCCTTTGCGCTGATCCACACGGTGCAGGCGCAAAATCTTCTGGCAAAAACACATCACTATGCGGACGCGCCGGCGCGCAAGTACGAAAGCCTTTATTGCAAACCGGAGGAGACACGCAGTCTGCTGGGTGCGATGGCGGAGCACGGCGACGTTGCAAAGCGCTATGAGAACATTCGTTCGCAGGATATTGCGCGAGGCTATCGTCAGCCGGCACACGAGTGGGATATGTTGGCTCCGTCGCCGGGGTTTACTCCGCCCATTACTTCGCTCGCAGATGCTCGCGGCATTTTTCACGAGGCATTCGCGGAGATGGGAAAGGAGTATCAGGCGCAGTTCGATGCGTTGCTCGATCCGGCAAACGGGCGTGCCGACATTTTGCCGGGAGGGGCGGTAAGTCGCTACGGTGGAGGTTTTTCCGCCGGATTTCCGGGGGGCACAAGCATTTTATTTTTCGGGCGCTACGACGGGACGTTCAAGGACCTGTCAGTGATAGCGCACGAAGGAGGACACGCGGTCCATCGGCAGTTTATGAGTGAGAATGACGTTTCGCCATCTTATGCGGAGGGCGCACATTTTCTTTTCGAATCGTTTGCGGAGTTCAACGAATTGGTGCTGGCGGATTTCATGGCCGAACAAGCGGCTACTCCCGAGTTGCGGCGCTATTATCGCGAACGGTGGATGAGCATCAAGGGACTCGATGCATTTTATGGGGCGCAAGACGCATTGCTGGAGCAGGCGATCTACGACAGGGTCGCAGCGGGCACGGTTCGGAATGCGGATGATCTCGATAGTTTGACTTTGCGGGTGGATGGCCAGTTTTCGAAATTTCCAGCGTCAACACCTGAGTTGCGCACACGGTGGGCGATGGCATCGCTCATGTATGAGGATCCTCTTTACGATGTGAACTATGTTTATGGAGGCTTGCTGGCGTTGAAGTATTACGAGCTTTACACGACGAAACGGGAGTGGTTTGTGCCCCGCTACATCGCGCTGCTGAAGAATGGGTTCGACCGTCCGCCAGCGGAGTTGCTGAGCGAGTTTTTGGGTATTGATCTATCAGGAACGACGCTGCTGAACGATGATTTGGCGCTGTTGAGCCGCCGGCTGGATCAACTGGAATTGAGTCAAGTGGGGAAGTGATCGCCACTGGCGATAATCGCGGAGCCGAATGAGGCAAACCGAGATCTTCGAGACAGCAAGTGAAGGGCAGCGGGCGATCTACTTTCTGCCGTTCTCGCCTTCCTTAAACATGTACTTGATCGCGGGCTTGTAGATCATGAGATTGGCGGCGCCGGCGCGGTTTAGCTTGATGCAGTTCTTGTCGTACCACTCGATATAGCCGTGGACTTCTTCGCCGTCGCGCAAGACGACGACCATGGGAGTCTTGGTCTGCATCTGTTTCTGATAATAAAAATTCTCGGCGTTGGTCTGTTCGCTAGGCGGCGTTTTTTTAGCAGGCATGGGGGGACGCTCTCGGTCTCGATCTCGACGCTCGGACGGGGCGTGGTTGTGCCCGTGATTATTATGAGCGTGTTCGGAGCGGTTGAGGGTCGGGCGGATCAGCTTGCGATTGGCGAAGCTTTCCTGATCCGCTGATGGTTCGGCTGGAATCGAGTCGAGGGTATCTTTCAAATCGCACCACCTGCACGCCGGGCGGGCGGAATAAGCCACAACACTCGAGCCTTTGATTGTGGGTCCAGAGGTGTGAACTGACGGTAACGGTATCACAGCGGGCGGGGGTTGACAATATTTTGTGCAGTGTCTTCGGTGTGACCGCCTGCGTAATCACAGGAGAAGCGTGTGTTTTGCCGGGCCCCCCGGTAAGCAGCGTGCGCGCCATTTCTACAGAGGACTGCTCAGGAAACGCGTTCGAGCGCAGTGGCGAAGGCATCGAGCGAGAGTGAGCGGAGCAGGTTGCGGCGGAGGCCGCGCTCGACCTCGGCGAGACCTTCCGCTGCACGTTGCAGCCAGGAGAAGTCTGCGGCATCAGACATTTTTTTGAGTTCCCCAAGGATATCGGTATTGCGAACCAGTTGCGGCGCGCCGGACTGCAGGAACATCAGGTCTTCGAGCAGCGAGTAGAAAGTGCGAAGCAGGTTGTCGATTTTCTCGCGCCCTTCGGCGCCGGCGCGGTAACTCTCGGTGGTCTTGAAAAGCTCGCTGTGATCGGTTCCGCTTAACGCAGATTTTAAGAGGATGAGAGCGTGGCTGCGGGCAGCGATGTAGTTCTCGAGATCGAAAGATAAGGCGCGTCCGATAGCGCCATGGCTCAATCGGGCGACCAGCGCGCGCTGGCGTGGATTCCAGTTGGGACGAAGGTCGGCGAGACGAGCCTCGATTTCCGGAACGGGGATTGCGCCCAGGTTGAAGGTCATGGAGCGGGAGCGGATTGTGGGCAGCAACTCTCCGGCGTTTTCGGTAAGCAAAAAAATGGTGGCGAAGCCGGGCGGCTCCTCGAGAACCTTGAGAAGAGAGTTGGCGGCTTCTTTCATGAAGGCGGAGCCGGTGAAGATGTAAACGCGCTCGCGGGCTTCGCCGGGGCGATAGTAAATCGTATCGATAACGTGGCGAACCTGATCGACCTTGATCATCAGCTGCGGGGGATCGGGCGGAATGATGAGAACGTCGGGATGTGTCTGCACGAAGAGGCGAGTTTCTTTCTTGTCGGTGTCGCGCAGATTTTCACGGGCTTCAACCGCTTCGGCGAAACGGGCGTCCAAGTTTTCGGCTTGAGCGATGCGAGTGCAATTCATGCAACGTCCGCAGAAATCGGGCAAACCCCCGGTAATGGGCTGCTCACGACAGTTCATGGCGCGGGCAAGCATGAGGGCAAGAGTGTATTTTCCAGATCCTTCGGCACCGGAAAGAATGACGGCGTGAGGGAAACGATTATGCCCGAGCATCTTGCGCAGACGATGGATGGTTTCGGGATTGCCGATGAAATCGGAAAAGGCCATAAAAACGCTTCTGACGCTCGCTGCCGGCCCGAAGCCAACAACGAGGCTCAAATTTTCAATTTTTTCCGCACTAAGTCCATGATAAGCGCATGCGTTTCATTCGGGGTGCCACGAGCGTTGATGATGTGCACTCGCTGGGGCTCACGGTTCGCGATGGCCAGATAGGAGTGGCGGACGCGTCCGAAAAAAGCGCGACTTTCCTGTTCAAAACGGTTTTCGTCTTTGTCCGAGTGCCCATTGGAATCTTTACGTTTTCGATTGCGGCGGCGGGCGCGTTCGACACTGTAGATGGCGTCGTTATCGAGCAGGATGGTGAGATCCGGCTGCAGGTTAGCGCAAAGGATTTCGTGCAACCGGAGAACGGGCTTGGTACCGAGCTTACGGCCTCCGCCCTGGTAGGCTTCGGTGGAATCGGTAAAGCGATCGCAAAGAACGACGCGGCCTTCGGCGAGGGCAGGAAGGATGACCTCGTGGATGTGCTGAGCGCGGGAGGCGAACATCAGCGCCATTTCGGCGAGCGGGGACAGCCCGGCCGTGGAGGAGTGCAGCAGGACCTCGCGAATGCTTTCGCCGGTCGAGGTGCCGCCGGGTTCGCGGGTGACAGCGACGGAGAGACCATGGGCGCGCAGGGAGCGAGCCAGTTTCTCGAGTTGCGTGCTTTTGCCGCTGCCATCGAGTCCTTCGAAGGTGATAAATTTTCCGCGCGAGGGCACCTCGGGATAATAGCAAAGTGGCCGCGGATGGGCGTCCAAGCGGGCGGCGAATCTTGATGGGCGCGCCAGACTGATATATTCAACGTACTGTAATGTTCGTCGCGCTGGGGTGACTCGAAACTCTGGAGGGGGAATGAGCTCACGTTTGAGAATCAGGGAATTTTTGTGTCTTACGACTTTTCTTTTGCTGTCAATCTCAGTTTTTGGAAGCAACGGTCCGACGATAACGATTTCGGTGGATGCATCGGACGCGCCGCGCAAGATATTTCACGCGCAAATGCACATTCCGGCCAAGCCGGGGATGCTCACACTTTATTACCCCAAATGGATTCCAGGCGAGCACGGGCCGACGGGTCCGATAACGGATTTGACCGGGCTGAAATTCACGGCCGGAGGAAAGACGCTGCCGTGGCGGCGCGATCTGCTTGACGGGTTCACGTTTCACGTGGAGGTTCCGGCGGGAGAAAAAGAAGTGACGGCCGATCTGGATTACGCTTCTCCGGCGGCGTATGAGCCGGGATACAGCGCGGGAATGTCTGCGACGGAAAAGCTGTACATCCTGAGCTGGAATACGGTTTTGCTTTATCCGGCTGGTTATCCGTCGGATCAACTCACGTACGAGGCGAGTTTGCGATTGCCGCCGGGGTGGAAGTTTGCAACGTCGCTGCACGTTTCGGGGCAGGCGGGCAGCGAGATTCACTTTGAGCCGGTTTCGCTGACGATGCTGGTGGATGGGCCGGTGCTCACGGGCGAGTATTTAAAGGTGGTGCCGCTGACGGCGCCGGGGGAGAATCCGCCGGCGGAACTTGATGTAGCAGCCGACAGCGCAGCCGCCCTGGATGCTCCGCCGGAGGTTTGGGAACATTACCGAAATCTGGTGCAGCAGGCGGGAATTCTGTTTGGTGCGCATCATTACAACGAATATCACTTCCTGCTGACGCTGAGCGATCATGTGGCTCATTTTGGGCTAGAGCATCATCAATCGGACGACAGCCGGGTCGATGAGCGGTCGCTGATCGACGAGGACGGACGAAAGCTGATGGCTGGGCTTTTGCCGCACGAGTATGTGCATTCGTGGAATGGAAAGTACCGGCGTCCCGCGGATCTGGCGACACCTGACTATGAAAAGCCGATGCAGACCGATCTGCTGTGGGTGTATGAGGGGCTGACGTCCTATCTGGGAGACATGCTCTCGGCGCGCAGCGGGGAGCGGACGCCGGGCTTGGCGCGCGATGCATTGGCGCAGATAGCGGCCGATCTCGATCATCGTTCGGGCAGGGTGTGGAGGAATCTGCAGGACACAGCCGATGGCGTTCCGTCGATGCAGGATGCGCCGCGAGCGTGGGAAGACTGGCGGCGCCCGCTTGATTATTACGATGAAGACGTACTCAACTGGCTGTGGGTGGATGTGATCATCCGGCAGCAAAGCAATGGCACGAAGACGCTGGATGATTTCTGCAAACTGTTTTACGGGCCACCGAGCACTGGCGCAATGTTGAAGACTTACACGTTTGACGACATTGTGAACGCATTGAACCAGATCACTCCCTACGACTGGCGGGCATTTTGGACGGAGCGGTTGACCAATCATGGTCCAGGCGTGCCGCTTGAGGGGATCGAAGGCAGCGGGTGGAAGCTGGTGTATGACGAGTCTCCTTCGGAACTGGATCGCGCTGAAGATCGGGACGGAAAAGCGGTGGGCGCGCATTATTCAGTAGGACTGATATTCGGCAACGATGGGGTCATTCGGGATACGGTCGAGAACATGATTGCGGCGAAAGCGGGAATCGGGCCGGGGATGAAGGTGATCGCGGTGAATGGACGGGCCTTTTCACCGGATGTGTGGCACGACGCGATTCGCGCGGCGAAGACGAGTTCCGGTCCGATTGAGCTGATGGTAGAGAACGCCGAGTATTTCCGGGTGGTGAAGTTGGATTATCACGGGGGCGAGAAGTATCCGCATCTGGTGCGGGATGAGTCGAAGCCGGATTTGCTGACTTCGATCTATCGGGCGAAGTAGGGGCAGTTTGAATTACGTTATCCCGAGCGAAGGGGGTGGATTTCGGGGCGAACTGCAGATTCCTCGCTTTGCTCGGGATGACAACCAGTTTTGCAGATTCCTCGCTTTGCTTGAAATGACAATTAGCTATCGATAGTGATTTTTCACTCAGCCTTCGACTGCTATTCCCACTGTTTCCTCCGTTGCGGAGACATCATCGGGGGCGGATTCGTCCAGCATAAAACTCAGGACCTCCTGCGGAACCGGTGCGTTCCAGACTGGGGCGAAAGACTGGCGATGGAGAGGCGAGGGGCCGTGTTCGCGCAGGGCCGCCAGGTGGCGAGGCGTGCTGTATCCCTTGTTGGAGGCCAGGCCATAGATCGGAAAGACAGGATCCCAGGCAGAGATCATGCGATCGCGTTCGACTTTGGCGATGATCGAGGCGGCGGCGATGGAGGCAGAGAGCGCGTCGCCATGAATAATGTTTCGCTGGGGAAGGTTGCAATCGAGTTTCACGGCGTCGACCAGGAGATAGCCGGGGGCGGGCGCCAGTTGCTGGACGGCATGGAGCATGGCGAGACGCGATGCCTGGTAGATATTGATTTGATCGATGCGGGCTGAATCGACGGCGGCGATAGCCCAGGCAATGGAGTGCCGGCGAATCAGGAGCGCGAGTTGTTCGCGGCGTTCGGCGGGGAGAAGCTTGGAGTCGCGCAGGCCACGAATGCGGTGTGAGGGATCGAGGATGACAGCGGCGGCAACTACGGGGCCGAAGAGCGATCCGCGGCCGACTTCATCGACGCCGGCGACGTGTCGGGTGCCGGTGGCCCAGGCTCGCTTTTCAAAATTGAGGGTGCAGCGGAGTTTTTTCAGGAAACGCAACTTGGCAGTGGCGGCAGAAACTTTTTCTGCCTTGGAAGTTTTCGATGTGCGTTTAGAGTTGGACACAGATGCTTAGGAGCATCTTCGCCGATGGTGGGATGGGAAGCAAGAGGCGAGTGCGACGGATGTCGGAAGCGGGCTTGCCCGCCGGGACGGGGCAGAGCCCCGTCACCACACGAGCAGAGATGCATCCGACCTGGAATGGCACATTGGCTAACGACCGCACACTCGCTGCGATCACTACTGCTGTTCCACTTCTTTCAGCCGGGCGGCTTTGCCTTTCAATCCGCGGAGGTAGTAGAGCTTGGCGCGGCGGACTTTGGCGGAGCGGATTACGTCGACCTTATCGATGACCTTGGAGTCGATGGGAAAGATACGTTCCACACCCTGGCCAAAGCTGATCTTGCGGACGGTAAAGCTGGGTTGGGCGCCGCGCGTACGGGAAATAACGACGCCTTCAAAGGCCTGCAGACGCTCTTTTTCGCCTTCGCGAATCTTTACCAGCACCTTGACGGTGTCGCCGGGGCCAAACTTCGGGATGTCGGTGCGTCGCGATTTCGCGAGGAGTTTTTCGATGATTGGGTTGCGCATAACGTTTCCTTCCTAGTTCTCGGTATTTCTCTGGGCCATCTTGATCTGGGCCAGCAATTCCTTGTCTTCCGCCGTCAACGCAACCCGATCGAGAAGATCGGGACGGTTGCGCAGCGTTTTTGCCAAAGCCGTTTTACGACGCCAGCTGCGAATTTGGTCGTGGTTGCCGTTCACCAGCACCTCTGGTACGGTCATGCCGCGAAAATCCGCAGGACGCGTGTAATGCGGATAGTCCAGCAATCCGCCGGAAACGCAGGTGGAACTCGGACCGTCGCCGGTCAACTGCGCGTGTTCGGTGAATGATTCCTGGCGCGTCGAATTCTGGTTGCCAACCGCTCCGGGAATCAGGCGCGCGACAGTGTCGATGATTACTGCCGCGCCCAGTTCACCACCACTCAACACATAGTCGCCGATCGAGACTTCGCGATCGGCTAGATGCTCGCTGATGCGTTCATCCACACCTTCGTAGCGTCCGCAGATGAGAACGATACGATCGAGAGTCGAAAGTTCGGCTGCCAACGACTGGTTAAGTTTGCGACCCTGCGCTGAAAGCAAAATCACCGACTGCCTTGCGCCCGGGGCTAAGCGGGCTGCGCGCGGTGCGACACCTTGCAGCGACTCCAAACATTCAAAGATCGGTTCCGGCTTCAAGACCATGCCCTCGCCGCCGCCGAACGGGCGGTCGTCCACGGTGCGGTGCTTGTCTTTCGTGAACGCCCGCAGGTCGTGAATATTGATTTCCACCAGGCCCGTTTCGCGCGCCCGGCGGACAATGCCGTAATCCAATGGTCCGCGAAAGAAGTCGGGAAAGATCGTCAGAATGTCGAACTGACATTTAATCATTGAATCATTGAGGTAGTGAATCATTGAGACGTGCCACCGATTCAATACCTCAATGATTCAGCGACTCAATCCCTCTTCGGCGCGTTTATTTCCAACATGCCTTCCGGCAACTTCATGCGGATCTGCTTTCGTTCCAGATCCAACTTCTCGATATAAGCTTCGGCGAAGGGTATCTCATAGGGCAGCTTCGCTGCCTGCGCTTCGCTTCTTACTACCAGCAGGGGCGCTTCTCCAGCGCCGAACTGTATGTCTTCGAGCTTGCCAATCTCCCGCTGGCCGTCGAACACTGTGCAACCGATCAGATCGCTTAAGTACGTCCAGCCGGGTTCCAACTGGGCGCGCTCACTCGTTGGAAGCTGAAGTTCGGCCCCGATTAGCGGCTCGGCATCGTTGATAGTTTCGATGCCTTGAAACTTCAGGACCAGAAAACTCTTATGCGGCCAGAGATCCTCGATCTTTACTTCTCGGCGGAGGCCGTCTTTTGCCAGTGCCCACAATTGCATGTCTCGGCGGAAGCGATCCGGGACGTCAGTGTGCAATTCGACTGCTACTTCACCGCGGCGTCCCTGGGTCTTGATGACTACCGCCAAGGTAATCCAGTCGCCGCTTGCGTCCGGTGCAGCCATAGACGCGTTTACTCGATGATTTCCAAAGCGTAACGCTTGTTCAACTTCGAACCTGCCGCGCTGAGTATGTTGCGCAAGGCGCGGGCGACGCGGCCGGAGCGTCCGATGATTCTGCCCAAGTCGGCCTCGGCAACTTCGAGTTCGATTACGGTTTCGTCGCCGTCTTCGTATTCGTCGACAAAAACTTCGCCCTTTGCCTCGACGATCGCCTTGGCGATGTACTCGATCATGGCGCGCGGGCTGGCGCTCGGCTCAATCATTGCGTGCTCCTGAAGGGCGAGTGAAGCTGCGGCTAGGCGACCGACGCGGCCGCAGTTGGCGCGGGGGAAGCGAGAAGTTTCTTGACGCGGTCGGAACATTGGGCGCCTTTCGAAACCCAGTGTTCAATGCGATCGCGCTGCAGATCGAAAGTGGCCGGATTGGTACGTGGATTGTACGTGCCCACGACTTCCACCGGGCGGCCATTGCGAGCCCGCTCCTTCTCAATCACCACCACACGGTAATACGGTTGTTTGCGCGCACCGAAGCGCGCCAGACGGATCATTAACACAGACTTCAGTATCCTTTACCCGGAAGAGTCCGGTGGGTCCAACGTTGTAAAGACAAACCATTATTATGCCGAAGGTTAGCGGTTTTCGCAATGCAGAGTTACTTGCCGCTAACTGATTGCAGGCAACGGCTGTAGAGTTCGAGCAACTGAGCGGCGTAATCTTCGGGCTTGGCGGCAGCGCCGGTACCCTGGAAGCCGACTCCGGCGCCGGTGGTCTTGCCATAGCTGGTGGTCATGGCGATGAACTTCATGAGATCGAGTGCGATGTCTTCGTTGCGGCGGGAGCCCAAAGGAAGAGCGGCCGTTTCCATGATAAAAACTCCTCGTAAAAGGTGAAATCCGCCGGATTTTCCGGCTCTGCCGCGATGATAGCAGAAGCGCAGGGGACGGAATGAGCTAGCAGCAAGGCGTCGATGGTTAAGCCGCGCGATGGGCTTATCGACGCAGCACTTTGAGCTTACGCGGGCACTCGCAGAGTGCTGCGCAGTCGGAGTAATGCGGCGGCGAGGGCAGCGATGCCGACGATCCAGATGGATAGGGTTAGATTGACCACCCAGGTTGGTACCGCTCCGACGCGGCGTAGGAGAAAGGGCAAAAAATTCCAGGTCGTGATGTGAACGTAATCCCAGGGATCTTGGGTCATTGACTCGTTGTTCAAGCCCCAGGCATTCATCTTGCCGAAGGCGAAGGCGACGATGTTCTTAAAGCGCAATGCAATGACAAAGGTTGGATGGCCGAACGTTTCCATCTGATAAATCTCGAGGGGCATCCAGAACGCCAGCGATGCCAACTGAATGATCAGGCTGACCGCGATCAGGACGCATCCGGCGCGCCAGATTGTTTTTCCCAAAAGCTCGCGATAGCGCACGAGCAGCGGAACGGCGATCATTGCGGCGAGTTCGACGGAGGTTGAGACGTAGCGGTCTCCCCAGGCGAAGTCGCCGGCCCAATAGGCGTATCGGGCATAAAAGAGGATATAGGCCAGGAGCAGCAGAAGAGAGGTTACGGCATAGGCTCGCATTTCCGGAGGCAAGCGCTTCCAGAGCAGCACGAGCAGGAAAATCGCGAGCACGAGAAGAGGATCGAATAGAAAGATGGACTTCTCAGGTTGGAACAGCGGACCGCGAAAGCCTGTGTGAAGCGGCGTGCTCCAGGGGAAGGTCGCGGGCAGCGCGGGATCGAGCTGGCGCTGCTCGCGCGCGAATATCGAGACGTAGGTGTTGGTGAACGATCCGTAGCGGTAGAACTGGTAGGCGCGATCGGCTGCGAAAAAGAAAAGGTAGACCGGGGCAGCGACCTTGCAGTAGGCGATCAGACGGCTCCATAGCTTGTGGCCGGGTCCGCCCTCGAAAAAAAGTACGAGCAGGACGAAAACACCTCCGGCTAAGAGATCTAAACCGGTGGTGAGACGCGTCAAGAGATTTAATCCCAGGGCGCACGAGCCTATGAGAAGCGGACGCAGGCGATCCGTGCGTAACCACTCGTATTGGAATGAAAATCCGGTGAGCGTCAGCAACATGATGTAGTTGTTCTCCATCATGTTTTGCGTGTAATGAAGATGAGTGGTGCAGAAGAGGAGCGCCAGGACGCCGGCGATCGACTCTTTGGGGCCAAATCGCAACTGGCGGAGCAAGCGGAAGGCGATGAGCGCGGTGAGAACATTCAACAGAATGTTCGTGCTATAGGCGACGACGATGCTGCGAACGGTAGGATCATCGGTGTAATCGGAGAAGACAGTCCAGCGAGAAATCCAAGTGCCCAAGAGATCGGCTGGCAGCATAAGGAGCGACTGGCCGATACCGTACCAGCTGTAGAGGCGGCCACCGCGGCCGTGAAGTCCAAACTCGGGATATTCATTGGGAAGGACTTGGGGCTCGGAGGTCCAGAGCCAGTGCGTAGTTTGCAAGCGATGAGCCGTGTCGGCGCTGCCTAACTCGCCGGATTGCACCGCAAAGGCAAGCAGTCCGGCGGTGATGCAGAGGAGGACAAGCGGATCGCGCGACCATCGTCGGACGAGGGAAGGCATTGACTGGATGGTAATTCGAGAGTGCCGGTTTAGGAAATGTGGGTGTGGGTGCGATTGCTATCCCACTTCGACCAATCCGTAACTTAGTGCCCAGCGGGAACGCATTTCCCTGAGGGCGCGATGAATCTCTTCTTTTGATATTTGGGAATTAGGTCCGGAGATTACGTAGGCTGCTTCGCGTTTAGCGGCTTCGAGCAATTCGCGGTCGCGGATGATGCTGGCTACACGGAAGCTGGGAATGCCGGCTTGCCTGGTGCCGAAGAATTCACCGGGGCCGCGCAGTTCGAGATCAAGTTCAGCGATCTGAAATCCGTCGTTGGAACGAACCATGGCGTCGAGACGGCGTTCGCCTTCTTCGGAAATTTTTTCTCCGCGCATGAGCACGCAGTAGGATTTGGCTGCACCGCGTCCGATGCGTCCGCGAAGCTGGTGGAGCTGGGCCAAGCCGAAGCGGTCGGCGTGCTCGATCACCATGACGGTGGCGTTGGGAACGTCGACGCCTACTTCGATGACCGTGGTTGCGACGAGGATTTCCAGCTTGCCTTGCTGGAACTCGCGCATGACGTGTTCTTTTTCGTCGGCGTCGAGACGGCCGTGGAGCAAGCCCACGTGCAGGTCGGGAAAAATCTTCTCGCGCAACTGACGGTGCATCTGCTGGGCGGCTTTCAGTTCGCGCTCTTCGTTTTCTTCAATGACGGGATAGACGACGTAGGCCTGGTGCCCGGCGGCGATTTGTTTGCGGACGAAATCCCAGGTTTCGGGGGCGCGCTCGTCGGGAACGGAACGGGTAATGACGGGGGTGCGTCCGGGCGGGAGCTCGTCTAACACCGAGAGGTCGAGGTCGCCGTAGAGGGTTAGGGCCAGTGTGCGCGGGATGGGGGTTGCGGTCATTACGAGGACGTCGGGTTCGGGCCGGGCGGGGCTTATTTCTGTCACCACGCGATTGGGAACATCGTCGGATTTTTTCATCAGCTTGAGACGCTGCATGACTCCGAAGCGGTGTTGTTCATCTACCACGACGAGACCGAGGTTCTTGAATTCGACCCGGTCCTGGATGAGCGCGTGCGTTCCGATCACGAGATGAGCGTTGCCTTGCGCGATGTGGCGGCGGACTTCGCGTTTACGGTCTTGTTCGAGAGAGCCGGTCAGAAGGACGATGCGGTATCCGGCGCGTTCGAGGATCTGGCGGGCGGAAAAATAATGTTGTTGGGCGAGAATTTCAGTGGGCGCCATCAAGGCTACCTGGTAACCGTTTTCAATGGCGATGATGGCGGCCTGGAAGGCGACGATAGTTTTGCCGGATCCTACATCGCCTTGCAGCAAGCGGCGCATCGGGCTCGGCGCCTGCATATCGGTGGCGATTTCTTTCAGCACACGCTTCTGGGCGGCGGTTGGATGGAATGGCAGTATCTTCTTGATTGCGTTTCTGACAGCGTCGTTCAGTGGAAAGGCGATTCCGGTTTGCGCTTTTTGCTCGCGGCGCTTGAGTTCGAGGCCCAGTTCGATGAAGAAGAGTTCATCAAAGATCATTCTTATGTGGGCGGGAGTGCGCGAGGATTGCAGATCGCGGAAACTTTCTCCCGGGTCGGGCCAATGCGCTTTCCACAAGGCTTCGGGGACGGGTGCGAGGCTCAGATGGGCGCGGACGGCGGCGGGGATGGGATCGGGGAGATTGGGGGTCAGATTTTCGAGGGTCCAGCGGATGACGCGACGAAACCAGCGCGGCGTGAGTTTGCCCTGGCCCGTGGATTCGTAGATGGGAACGATGCGGCCGATTTCGAGCGAAGCGGCGGCTTTCTTTTCAGCTTCGTCAGCGCCACCTTCGTCGTTGACGTCGCCAAGAATCTCGAACTGCGGCTGCATGATTTGCAGATTGCCGTCGCGGTCTTCTTCTACTTTGCCGTAAAGGGCGAGCATTTGTCCTGGCTGAAAGCGATTTTGGAGGTAGGTGGCGTTGAACCAGAGACATTTCAGTTTGGCGCGGCCCTGGCCGACGGTCAGCTGGAAGATGGGCATCCGGCGGGTGCGAAACAGGCCTGAGTTGCAGACCTCGGCGATGATGGTGGCCATTTCTCCAGCGCGCAATTCTGCTACGGAGCGTGGGTTCAGGCGGTCTTCGTAGCGAAAGGGCAGGTAGTGAAGCAGGTCGTCGACAGTTCGAATACCCTTGGCAGCCAAGACTTCGGCGAGGCGCGGGCCAATGCCCTTCACATACTGAACTGGAGTGGACGGTTCCAGCATCTTAAGGGATGTTAGCAGCCGCACTCGCATTGTGCCGGGGTTCAGCCCGGCGGGATCGAGCAGCGGACGTGGGCTTGGGAAAGAGCCCGATGAAGAGCAAGTCAATGAAGAACTTTCTCGACGCGCTCGTGGCCGTCCTTGCTGGCAACGCCATCTACTATTTGCTCATGCCACATCTGCCGGCGGTGGCACGGCATTCGCTTTTCAAAGAAGACTGGGGCTTGATGGTGGATTTCGCGATCTGCACCGCCATTTTTGTGTTGGTGAAGTATGCGCGGCGGAATGAAGGGCATGAGGATGAACCGCGCTGAGGCGCTGTGATGAGGCGCGAGAGATGCGGCTGTCGTAAACTCATCGCATGGTGCTTCCGCGCATCTCATTCCCGTAAGGTCCCGTTCATATACTCCCTATGCTGAAACCGCGAGAGACGATTGTGGGGCTGAGCCCGTATCGGTCGCCCATTTTGAGCCGGGCCGGGCTCAGTCTTGATCTCAACGAGAGTATGGCAGGATGCTCTCCGCGGGTGCTGGCGCGATTGCAATCACTGTCGACGCCGGAGTTGTCTCTGTATCCGGAGCGCGAGGCGGGGGAGCGGCTGGTTGGGAAGTTTCTCGGCGTTGCGCCAGAGCTGGTACTGCTGACCAACGGAATGGACGAAGCGCTGTCGCTGCTTTTTTCTGCTTATCTTGAGCCGAACGACGAACTGCTGTTTGCCGACCCGACGTTTGTGATGTATCCCATGCTGGGCGAGGCGCTCGGAGCGCGGGTAATGCGAGTGCGGTCGGGCGATGATATGGAGCTTCCTGTCGACGATCTGCTGGCTGGGATTTCTCCACGGACGCGGGTGATTGCGATTGCGAATCCTAACAACCCGACCGGGCTGGCCGCTCGGCGCGGGGACTTGCTTCGAATTATTGAAGCGGCGTCGGATGCGGCGGTGCTGATCGATGAAGCTTACTTCGATTTTTGCGGCGAGACGGTTATTTCGGAGCTCGCGAACCATCCGAATTTGTTTGTAGCGCGTACTTTTTCAAAAGCTTATGGACTCGCCGGATTGCGGCTGGGGGTGCTGACGGGTGCAGCAGAGCAGATTGGATACCTGCGGCGATTGGGACTGCCGTTTAATGTGAATTCGGTGGCGCTGGCTTGCATGGAGGAGGCGCTGGCGGATCAGGAGTTCGTACGGGATCATGTGGCGCAGGTGAAGGAGGGCCGGGAGAGACTGGCGCAATTGTTCGGTGAGTTGGGGCTTGGCTGCTGGCCGGGCCGGACGAATTTTGTTCTGGTGCGAATTGGTGAATCGGCGAAGGTGTTTGTCGAATCGATGGCGCGGCGCGGAATCCTGGTACGCGATTTTTCGGGGAGCGCGTGTTGCGAGGGATGCGTGCGGATTACGGTGGGGTCGGCTGCTCAGATGGACGGAGTGCTGGCGGCGATTCGAGCGGCGGTCGCGGAAATAGGGGCGGTTCGCGGCCACTGAAACGGAGCTGTGTTACTTAGTCGCCGCGAGCGTGACGATGAGTGTTGTTGTCGGGCAGCTTACTAAAGAGAGTGGCGTTAAACCCTTCCATCTGAACTGTTTCGTTGACAACCGCGATGGGGCTGGGCTATCCTAAATGTCTTTGGAAGTCCTGCGGCTGCTCGCCTGGAACAACCTAGCGCGCGTTCTGCGTGGATAGATGATATTAATCAGGGCACTCAGCGGTCTTCGTAACGTTCTTTAATTTTCTGGGAGATTTCCGATGTCAACCTATTTCCCCAAAGAAGGGGATATTGCGCGCAAGTGGTTTGTGGTAGATGCGACCGGGCTTCCGCTTGGACGCCTGGCCTCGCGCGTGGCCCGCATTTTGATGGGCAAAGAGAATCCGAAATACACGCCTTTTATCGACACGGGCGATCACGTGGTGGTTATCAATGCCGACAAAGTGAAGGTCACCGGCATGAAGGCCGATCAGAAGGTGTATCACCATTACACGGGATATCCGGGCGGGATTCGGGCGGAAGAGATGAAGAAACGTCTGGTCCGCAAGCCGGAGTTGATTGTGGAAGACGCGGTGTCGCGCATGCTTCCGAAGAACAAGCTGGGCAAGCAGATGTTTACCAAGCTGAAGGTGTACCGGGGCGATAAGCATCCGCACGAGGCGCAGAAACCGGAAGCGAAGGTGTTTGCGTAGGAAGCAAGGTTTCGGGTGCCAGGTCTTAGTGAAGCCGGACACGAGTAAAATTTTGAAAGGTGATGAGCGCCTGGGTTAGCGGAGTGCTGACTGCCGGGTGCTAAGGGCATAAATGGCAGAATTGGTGCAATATTACGGAACGGGACGCCGCAAGACGGCGATCGCGCGGGTTTTTCTTCGTCCAGGCAACGGCGAGTTCAAGGTCAACGGCAAAGCGTTTGACGAGTACTTTGTGACGCCCTCACAACGCATTGCGGCGAAGCGTCCGCTGGTTTCGACTGACAGCTCGGCCAAGTTTGATGTGCTGGCCAATGCGTCAGGCGGCGGCATTGCGGGGCAGGCCGATGCGGTGAGGCTGGGCATTACGCGCGCTCTAATGGAGTTCAACGCGGAACTGCGCAAGCAACTGAAGTCCGAGGGCATGGTGACGCGCGATCCGCGTGCCAAAGAGCGTAAGAAGTACGGACAGAAGGGCGCACGCAAGCGCTTCCAGTTCTCGAAGAGATAGGCGAGCGATTTTAGGCTGTAAAATTCATCCCCCCACCTCCCCTGAGATGGGGTGGACGGGAATGGCAATCCGAAGCCGGTTAGCGTTCGGATGCAGACCAACTGAGGAGGTTGATTGGCAAACATTACGATGAAGGAGTTGCTCGAAGCGGGCGTTCACTTCGGGCACCAGACGAAGCGGTGGAACCCGAGGATGAAGGAATATATCTTCGGTGAGCGCAATGGTATTTACATTATCGATCTGCAGAAGACGCTCAAGATGTTCAAAGAGGCGTCGAAGTTCGTGCAGGATCTGGCGGCCGAGGGAAGGATCGTTCTCTTCGTGGGCACCAAGCGCCAGGCACAGGATGCAATTGCCGAAGAGGCGCAACGCTGCTCGATGTTCTACGTGAACCAGCGCTGGCTGGGCGGCCTGCTGACGAACTGGGTTACGGTGCAGAAATCGGTGAAGCGGCTCAAGGAACTTGACGAAATGGCCACCGATGGCCGTTATGATCTGCTTCCGAAGAAAGAAGTGATCAAACTCGAGCGCGAGCGCAAGCATTTGCAAGCGAACCTTGCAGGCATCAAGAACATGACGCGGCTGCCGGATGCGATCTTCGTGATCGATTCGAATAAGGAGCAGATTGCGGTGCGCGAGGCGCGAAAGCTGGGTATTCCAGTGGTCGCGGTGGTGGATACGAACTGCGATCCGAGCGAAGTGGATTATGTGATCCCGGGCAACGACGACGCGCTGCGGGCGATCCGGCTGTTTACTTCGAAGATCTCGGAGTCGATTGCCGAGGGTGTCCATGCCAGGGACGATAAGCAGACGGCCGACATTCAGGCGGCAGCGGCCGAGCCGCAACCGGTGGTGGAAGCTACCGGGACAGAAGAACTGTTTGCGGAAGGTGCGACGGATGGGGAAGTTGCCGCGCCGGTCGCGGCAGCCGAAGGCGAAGAGATTCGGATGGAAGACGTGTTGGGCAAGGGCACGCGGAAGCGCCCTTCGGCCGCCACGGAGGACATTGACGAACTGCAGGCCGAGACGCGGCGATTCTAGCGTTCGCTGCCTGCTTTGCGGCTACTCGAAGCATCACATCTGACCCGCGTAGTTCGCCTGTGCGCGGGTCGAGTTTTATAAATGCGGTTTCAAGGTTGCAATCTTTAGATTGAGATTGGCGTTTTCGGTGTCCCTCCGACTGATCCTCCTTGAAACTCTAAAAAGGTGAAACTTTGAAATTGAGGTACTCATGAGCACTACTATGGCAAATATTTCTGCTGCACAAGTGAAGGAGCTCCGCGAAAAAACCGGGGCGCCGATGATGGACTGCAAGAACGCTTTGACGGAAGCCAAGGGCGATCTGGAGGCTGCGATCGTCGTGTTGCGCAAAAAGGGCGTGTCGGTGGCCGCGAAGAAGGCGGCGCGGGTGACGAGCGAAGGTTCGGTGGGCTATTACATTCATGCTGGCGGCAAAATTGGCGTGCTGGTAGAAGTTAACTGCGAGAGCGATTTCGTGGCGCGCACAGAGGACTTCAAAGAGCTCGTTCACGACATTGCCATGCACATTGCGGCGAGCGATCCAAAGTACGTTCGCAAGGAAGATGTGACCCCCGCGGACTTCGCGCGCGAGAAGGACATCTATCTTGACCAGGCGATCAAGAGCGGCAAACCCGCGAACATCGCCGAGAAGATGGTCGCTGGCAAGATGGAGAAGTTCTATGAAGAGGTCTGCTTGCTGGAGCAGCCCTTCATCAAGGACCAGACAATCAGCATCTCGCAGCTGATTGCGGCGAAGATTGGCAAGCTGGGAGAGAACATCGCGGTGCGGCGCTTCGCCCGCTTCAAGGTGGGTGACGCGACGGCTACCGTCGCTTCGGTCAGCACAAAACCGGAGAGCGAAGGCGGCGAGGCAGCCGCTCCGGCTGCCAAATAGCAATCGAATTATTCAGGGGCGCTGCGGCGCCCCTTTCGTTTATGCTTTCACGAAGCAGCTCGTGGTCTTGTGAATCGCCAGAACGAGTTGCTTAGCTGGGTCATTCTGTGCGAAGTGAAGGAACTCACCTGTCATGTCTTCCCCGCTCCCGATCTTCAAACGCATCCTGCTGAAAATCTCCGGCGAAGCACTCGCGGCGACGCAAGGTTTCGGCGTCGACACGACACGTATTCATGAAGTCGCGGCCGAGCTGGCCGATGTACACAATCTCGGCATTCAAATGGCGATCGTCGTCGGCGGTGGCAACTTCTTTCGTGGAGTTGCGGACCAAGCGCGGAATATGGATCGTGTCTCGGCCGATCATATGGGAATGCTGGCCACGGTGATCAATTCGCTGGCTCTGCAAGATGCCCTCGAAAAGCAGAAGGTGTTCACGCGCGTGCAGACGGCGATCGAGATGAATCAGGTTGCGGAGCCGTTCATACGACGGCGCGCCATACGGCATCTTGAAAAGGGGCGAGTGGTGATTTTCGCCGGCGGCACGGGGAATCCATATTTCTCGACAGATACGGCGGCTTCGTTGCGCGCCATGGAGATCAAGGCCGACGCCATCCTGAAAGCAACCAAGGTGGACGGCATCTACGACGCCGACCCAATGAAGGTACCGGACGCCAAGAAGTTCTCGCAGCTTACCTATATGGATGTTCTGAAGCAGGGGCTGAAGGTGATGGATTCGACAGCAATCTCATTATGCAAGGACAACAATCTGCCGATCATTGTTTTCAATTTGAACCAGCGGGGCAATATTCGTCGAGTTGTGCTGGGGGAGAAGATCGGGTCGCTGGTAAGCGCGTAGGCAAAGGCAGAGGTCAGAAGTGGGATTGCAAAAGTAAAACTGGTTTGGAGGGTCCTTACCTCTTCAATCTGACCTTTGACCTCGTTCATAGGTTTATAATTCACCGTTCCATATTGCTATGTTTGGGAGCTGAGAGAGATGGCTCATCCTGCCTTGAAGGAAGTTTTCGCGCAACTTAAGACTCGGATGGACAAGGCGGTGGAAGACTTCCGCCGCGAAATGGCCGCGACGCGCACCGGGCGCGCGAACGTTCACATGCTGGATACGGTTTCCGTCGACTACTACGGGACACAGATGCCTCTGAACCAGATTGCGCAGATTCATGCGCCCGAGCCGCAGATGATTACGGTGCAACCGTTCGATACGTCACAGCTGGCGGCAATTGAAAAAGCGATTCGCGGCGCCGATCTGGGCTTGAATCCGATGAATGATGGCAAGCTGGTGCGTGTGCCAGTGCCGGCGCTGACGGAAGAGCGGCGCAAGGATATGGTGAAGCATCTGCATCGGATTCTCGAAGAGCATCGGACGGCGATCCGCAACGTTCGGCGCGACGGGAATGAGGCCATCAAGAAGTCGCTAAAGGACAAGAAGATCACCGAGGACGACGAGAAACGCGCGCTCGACGAGATTCAGAAGCTAACCGACGATGAGATCAAGAAGATGGAAGAGATGAGCAAGGCGAAAGAGAAAGAGGTTCTGGAATTTAAATAAAGACGTTTCGGCCGCGCGTTTATTTTCGTTCGGTACTTCGGGCTGAGGTTTTGTTCCGGCAACCAGGCTCTAAAAGAGATTCGACCGAGGTTCCTTCCTAACATATTGACATTCGCCATATATTCGCCTATGCTGCGCGCATGGCGATTACTCGACGGCAACGGGAGCTTTACGACTTCATTTCGCGCTTCGTGGCGGAGAAGCAGTACTCTCCTTCGTTTGAAGAGATCAAGGAAGGCATGGGTCTGAGTTCGCTGGCCACAGTGCACAAGCACGTCACGAATCTGGAGAAAAAAGGATTGCTGACGCGCGACTACAACCGGAGCCGATCGATCGACCTGTTGCCGCCACGGGGGAAGCTGAAACAGTCGATGGCAGTGAACACAGGGGTGGTGTTGCCGCTGGTCGGGCGGATTGCTGCGGGGCGTCCGATTGAAGCGGTGGAGCGCAGCGAGACGATTTCGCTCGCCGATTTCGTGCGCTCGAAAGAGGTCTTCGTGCTCGAAGTGCGCGGCGAGTCGATGCAGGACGAAGCCATCCTTGATGGCGACTACGTGCTGGTCGAGAAGACGAAGACGGCCCACAACGGGGACATTGTGGTGGCGTTGATCGAGTCGTCGGATGCGACGCTGAAGCGCTTTTTTCGCGAGGGAGACAACATTCGTCTGCAGCCGTCGAACGCCGCGATGAAGCCGATCATCGTGCCTGCGGCCGCATGCGAGGTTCAGGGACGGGTGATTGGCGTCTTGCGGAAGTACTAGGTCTATGACCGTATGGAGATGTATATCTGTAGATACTCGTGGAAAGAGCAGAAGAGCGGCATAGTGCAGGCATGCGAGCCTACCATCGGGTGCATGTCCAGCTAACCAAGAAGGATCGTAAGCAGATCGCCGGGATGTTGAACAAGGGGTGGGAATCGGCGCGGGTGTTGCGGCGGGCCGTGATCCTGCGGGAACTCGGCCAGGGGCAGACGGCCGGGCAGGTAGCCCGCCATGTGGGTGTAGCCTCCAAGACGGTGCGGGCCATTGCCCGGCGCTACGAGGAGGAAGGGCTGGAGTCGGCCTTGTACGAAAAGCCGCGTCCGGGCCAGCAACGAGTGCTGGACGCGGGCCAGAGTCAGCGCATCATCGCCCTGGTGTGCGGCCCGCCGCCGGAAGGCAGGGCGCGGTGGAGTGTGCGACTCATCGCCCAGGAAGCGGTGAAGCGGAAGTTGGCACGGCGGGTGGGCCGGGAAACGATCCGCATCCTGCTCCAGAGCCATGACCTGAAGCCGTGGCGGGAAAAAAATGTGGTGCGTGGCGGAACTGGACCCGGAGTATCTCGGGCGCATGGAAGACGTGCTGGCCTTGTATGAGAAGCCGCTCTCGGAGGCGGAACCGGTGGTGTGTATCGATGAAAAGCCGGTGGTCCTGCATGCCGATCTCCGCCCCTCCAGGCCGATGCATCCGGGACAAGTTCTGCGGCGCGACTGCGAGTACGAACGCCGCGGCACGGCCAACGCATTTTGCGGAGTGGAGCCTAAGGCGGGACGGCATTATCCGCGGGTGACTCCGGACCGTTCCTCGCCCGAGTTTGCCGATTATCTGCTGGAGATCGCGGAACATTATCCGGCCGCCGACACCATTCATCTGGTCATGGACAATCTGAGTTCGCACACCCGCAAGGCTGTGGTGGAGCGGTACGGCGAGAAGGCGGGAGGCTGGCTGTGGGACCGGTTCCGGGTCCACTACACACCGAAGCACGGAAGCTGGCTGAATCAGGCGGAAATCGAAATCAGCCTGTTCTCCCGGCAGTGCCTAGGACGGCGAAGAATCCCATCGCTGGGCGATCTGCAGCGGGAAGCCAGGGCCTGGGGTCGGAGAATGAATCGTAATCGGGTCACCATCGACTGGCGCTTTACCCGCAAAAAGGCACGCTTGAAGTTCGGTTACAGAAGAAACCAGATTATGCGGTCACAGACCTAGGGGCTGGGTCGCGGACGCAGAAGGAGAGTGGATTGTCCCACTCTCCGTCGAAATTATGCGAGGACGGGCTGGGGGGCCCGTCGCTCCATCAAACGATTCTTGTCTTAGCCTACGTGGCGATCCAGAGCCTTCTGAATGTCGTCTTTGGAACGGTAGCCGACGAGTTGCTCCACGACCTGTCCATTTTTGAAGACGAGCAGGGTGGGAATGCCGGTAACTTTGTAGCGCATCGGCGTAGCGCCGTTGCGATCGACATCCATTTTGCCGAACTTGATTTTGCCTTGATACTCGCCGGCGAGCTCTTCGACAATGGGAGCGATCGCGCGGCACGGACCGCACCAGGCGGCCCAAAAATCTAACAGGACGGGTTTATCTGACTTCAGTACGTCGGAATCAAAGTTAGCGTCAGTGACTTCGACGGTGGCGTTGCTTACCATTCTTCCTCCAGGATTCTCAGCTAGTGACTTCCGCCAGTGTGGACCATTAGGCTTCACAGGGCGGGACATCTATCCTAGCACTTGGCATTAGATGCTCCGCAAGGGCGGAAGTCGCAGGAGCGATGCGAGCGACAGTGCAACGCCAGAACGCCGTAGAATGAGGGCCTTAGCTAATACGGCAACGATAATACCTGCAACCACGGAACTGTAAATAATGGTGACGACGCGCGGCGGTAAGCTTTCAATGACGAACGCCTCCCAATCCACCTCTTCGCTCCTCGATAATCTCCGGGTATTGCTCGTAGAGGTGCGCAATCCGCTGAATATTGGAGCGGCGGCGCGTGCCATGAGTAATTTTGGGGTGCGGCGATTGCGGGTGGTGAATCCATACGAAGTCGCGTTTCAAGAGGCACGGTCGGCAGTCGGAGCAACCGCTGTACTTGCGAAGGCCGAGCAGTATGCGGGCGTGGCCGAAGCGGTAGCGGACTGCAGGCTGGTGGTGGGCACCACGGCCGGCGGCAAACGAGAGTTGCAGCATCGATTGCTTCGGCTGGACAAAGGTGGATCGGAAATTAAGCGCCAACTAAAGACGGGGCCGGTGGCATTATTGTTCGGATCGGAAAGATACGGGCTCTCCAATGAAGAAATGAGCCACTGTCATTGGCTGATGCGGATTCCGACACGAGCAGAGCACGGTTCGATGAATCTGGGACAAGCGGTCGCCGTCTGCCTGTACGAACTGGTGCGAGGGCAAGCGACGGCCCCGGCAAAAACGGTGCCAGGTAGAAAAGATCTCCCATCTGCCAAGTCGGCAGAGATGGAACGGCTGACGCAGGTACTGCTTGAAGTGCTGCGCACGAGCGGATACGTCAATCCGCGAAAGATTGCAGCCGAGGAAAAGTTGCGGCGGCTGGTGCGGCGCATGAAGCTCAACGGAAACGACGCTGAGGTCCTGCTGGGAATGATGCGGCAGGTCGCGTGGAAGCTCGGGACGGGAAGCGAGCCCGAATAGTCTGAACGTTTATGTGCCAACATTCCGCTGATTGCTTGATTACGCGGCTTTTCGCGGTTCGCTCACGGCACGGACGATCACCGTGCCCAAAACCAGGAGACTCAGCAACGAGATCACTCCCAGCGATATGACGCAGTAGATGCACCAGACGCCTAGTATGACCGACTCGATGTGAGCGAGGTAGAGGGCAAAGGCCAAGCCGCCCAGCGCCGCCACCAGCATTACACGATATGCCTCGCGGAAGGCGAGCACGCCGAGGAGGAGGTAGCCGGCGATGCCGATGACAGCCACAGGAACTCCGTGGATCATGGCGTACGGACTATGATTCACGATGCCGCAGTCCCAGCGTTCATTGATACTGCACGGTGAGGAATCAGTACGATAATGCTCGCGCAAGGCGAGCGACGAAGCGGCGATACCGACGACCGCGAGCACGATCAACAACCATTTCATCAAGAACTCCCAGACCACGGCAAATGAATTTGTACGGTAAAAGAGATATTATCCACGATTTCGCTGATCGACACTCGCCAATCGGTGCTGACACCAGTGGATCTGGTGGCGATGATCGCGCTTCACATGTAATCGAACAATGTCATGAAGCCGAAATCCATGTGGAGTTGCTGGTGGCAGTGGAAGAGCGTCGGCCCCGGATCGTCGGCCACGAAATCGATTTCGGCTTCCTGATAGCCGCCCAGCATGACTACATCTTTCATCACTCCCGAGGTGGCTTTGCCGGCAATCTTTGTGAGTTCAAAAGTATGCCGGTGGAGATGGATGGGATGAATATCGTCGCTGGCATTGTGCATACGAATACGGTAGCGCTTTCCTTGGGTCAGATGAAACGTCGGTGCGATGGGCAGGCTGCTGATGGGATATGAGACGCCATTGATCGTCCATCGGTTAAAGCCATCTTCAGCGGCGTTGTCTTTGGCAAACAGCATTTCAAAAGCCTCATCGGGCGAAGCGGCGGCTGGGCCTGGCTTGGCAAACAGCGTGTAGTTCCAGCGATGAGGCCGGGGAACAATCCATTGTGCCTCGCCTTTGGAGCCCGCGTATTCGACTACGATTCCCATGCCATGATGGCGGTCGTCATCCGCGAGGTCCCCCAAGATCCAAACGCCGGGATGGTTCATTTCAACGATGGCCGAGATGCGTTCTGCGGTGCCCAGCCAGAGCACCGGGACGGTCACCGGATTGGGCACGGGGTTTCCGTCGAGGGCGACAACCTGAAAAGAATGTCCGGGCAACGCGAGGCTGCGAATTTCGGTGGCGCTGCCATTCAGAATATGCAACAGAACACGTTCACCGCTTTTCACACGGATTGGATCGCCATAACCGAGCATACGTCCATTAATCGTGAATGAGGCGTAGCCGACCTCATAACCATGAGGCATGCCCTTGGCAAGCGAAGCCTTCATGGCTGACTCCCCTTGCTGTTCGAGGGTTTTCACAGTGACTGGCGGCAGGAAATCCTGGGCCATGTCTCCGCCGCGGCTGAAGGTGGGCTCGAACTCCTTCAGCACGAGAAAAACTTCGCGATCGTATCTGCCCGGTTCGTGGTGGGGCTCGATGTAGACGGGCCCGACCTGGCCGCTGTATTGTCCGGCGGAGAGATTTGCGCCGGCGCGGTTATGGGAGTGATAAAAGCGGAAGCCTGCGGGCCTAGGAGTGAAGGTGATACGGCGCATGCCGTACGCTGGGACGAAGGGCGTGCCTTCCTCTGATGCTCCGTCCATGTCGACCGGTACCATCTGGCCGTGCCAATGCAATTGCTCGGGTGTACTTGTGTCATTGTGGATATCGACGGTTACTGGCTTGCCTTCGGTGAAGCGAAGCAGTGGTCCGGGGAATTGGCCGTTATAAGTTGTGATCGAGAGGATGCGATCGGGCGCGATCTCGATGGGAGACGCTCTGATGTGGAGCGTGTAGTCGACCGCGCGTGCGGGTGAAGGAGTTGGCGAATCGGTGCTGCGCGAGGCGACGGGGGATTTCGCAATAACGTCGCGAGGCGAAAGCAAAGCCGATCCGGTTGCCAAAGCCGCTGCTTTGAGAAAACGGCGACGGGATTCGGACGATTCGTTCATGAGGCCTCCCTGCCTTTCGAACGTGAGCGGGTGCGACCGGAGCGATGCGCTCAGCGATCCGTTCGCGTGTGATGGCCCACCAATGCATTGAGAGAGCGATTTCCGCCGCCCACTAAGATGAGAAAAATCAGGCAACAGAACAGGGAAAAATCGGTCCGCGCGTCGCTGACCATGTACCAGAAACCTTGATGGGCGCGAAATAGCTCTGGGACCTTCGTGGTGGCGATGGCGGTTGTGATCACAATCAGCAGCGGAATGGATACCAGTCGCGTCCAGAGGCCGAGTAACAGAAAAAGACCGCAAACAATCTCGAATGCGCCGACAAAGTGCGCGGTGAAGTAGGGACGCGGAAATCCGATTCGGGCGAAGCGAATCACGCCAAGATTAGGATCGGTGTACTTCAGAATGCCTTGTGTAAGGAAGATGAGGGCCACGGGGATGCGAATCAGCAGGGTGCCCCGCGGGCCTTCAGACTTGCGGAAGAGGAATCGCAAGAACGCGCTCATACGATCAGACTGAAGTGCAAATGATTTTACGCTTCTTGAATCATCTCACACCGGTGGAATCTGAAAAAAGTCGAAGACCGCGGGATGATCAGGCGCCTACGGAACGTGCGCTTATCTCGGCGAGGGCGGGAAAAGATCGAGGGGCCCAGAGAGTTTTTTCGGGAGGCATGGAACCGGTGCCAGCCGCTTTGACCAGCATTTCGAGGGCGAGCCCGGCCATGGGCGGAATGATTACCGTGGCGCGGAGTTCTCCCCTGCGAACCCATTCCTGGCCGGTCTTGGTGACTCCATCGCAGCCGGTAAACGGAATATGGCGCCAGCGTTCGCGGTCGGCATCGGACACGGAGGCAAAAGCCTTCTTTGCGCCCATCGCCATCGCGTCGTTCTGGCAGATAACGGCTCGAATGTGGAATTGACTTGACGTGCCCAAGGAGAGCCAGGATTTGACGGCCTGATGAGCGCCGCGTTCTGACCAGTCACTTTTCAGCGCTTTCACTTCGACTCCTCTGGGCTTGGTGGAAAGCATCCCTTTGGTGCGCGAACTGGCGGCACTGCTGCTCGACGGACCTTCGATGTAAAGAATGTTGCCTTCGGTGGCCAGGGCGGCCAGTTGTTTGCCCTGAATGCGACCGACTTCTTCCTGATCGGGACTGAGCGCAAACACAGGGACGGTGGCGTTGCGACGAAGTTCAGAAATGTAGTCGGCTTCGCGATTGAGAATTCCCCAGCCGATGCCCGCCGCCACAGCCGCCTTGGCGACCTGCTGCATGGGAGTTCCTACCGGCTCAACCAGGATCGCATCGGGGCGATTCGTCTTGTCCTGGATGATCTTCAGCAATTGCTGGCATTGATTCACCGCGTCATTGTCGGCATAGATCACGTTGAGTTTAACGCCGAGCCTTGCCGCGGCCTCGGTTGCAGAGGCAAGCTGTTCCGCTTGGTAATCGTTATCTTTAGTGGTCAGACCGATGACTACATTTCGATTGTTCATAGAAGTCGAGGTTTCCCGGCCTAACCACTTCGCGCGGAGGCGTCGATGATGCTCCCGGATTCTCCTATGAGAATTTGGGTGCTGCCAAGTTACGGTGGTGTTTTTCGGTTTGAAGGAGCGAGGAAAACAAACACTGGACCTAGAATCTGAAAACGTCCGCAGAGAGATTCAGGAGGATGGTCAACGGGGCGACATGCTCGGGCTTGACGTAGCGGTTGACGAGGAAACGCTTGCCGTCTTTCGTCACGTCATAGCTATAAACATCGGTGCTCGAAATGGGCGCGCGGCTGCGAACCTGAAACAGGGGTTCGGGGGTTCCGGTCGCAAAAATGCTTGCGCCATTAACGGGCACTGCCGTCAACACGCCGGTCGGGGCGATATAGAAAATCTCTTTGCCGTCCCCGCGCCACCGCGGCTCAGACCCGCCGCCGCGCGACACTTGCCATTTTCCAGCAGCGCCGGGGAATGACGTGACGTAAATCTCCCAGACGCCCGATTCGTCGGAAGCATAGGCCACCCATTTACCATCGGGAGAAATCTGGCCATTGGTCTCGCTGCCTTGGCTGGTTAGAAGCCGGGTCGGTTCTCCGCCGGCAACGGGCAGTAATTCCAGATGGGCGCCTGATGCGGTCTGACATGTGAACAAAATCTGCTTGTCGTCCACGGACCAAGAATTGGGAATAAGGTCGTCCATCGACGACGGCGGAATGGTGAATATCTTCCTCTCGCGTTCGAGGCCACTCGCCGCTTTCAGGTACAGACTCACGTCTTGGTTGCCCGCCCTACGGAAGGCTACCGTTTTCCCGTCTCGCGACCATACAGCCGCCACTTCTTCGGCCGGGTCAAACGTGAAGCGCGAGTTGCCGGCTCCGCTGGTGCTTTCGATCCAGACATCGACGTTATTCGCCTTCTGGTCGCTGATATCCACGGCCACGCGGCTGCCGTCAGGCGAAAGCGAGGGATTATCCATAATGGCGGGATCGCCGATGCGGCCCAGTTCCTTGCCGGAGCGGTCGATCCATGTGGGTACAGAGCGAGCCGCACCGACATCCGTGTTGTAGATTACAGTTCCGTTCTGCGCGGCGGTGAAAGCCGCCCAATAGGTGGAGGGCTGAAATCCGACGAGATTCGCGACGACAGTTGTGCTCCCCGAGACCGTGCGGGAGGATGGGTCAAAAGCGACGCTGACCAACTGCCTTTGGTCATCCGCGTAGTACAAATTGTGGGCGTCGAACGCGAAGCTCGAGTGGCAAAGGGCGACTAGCTTTCTCTCTTTGCCCTCGAAAGAACTCGCATAGATGCCGTTGTGGTCGTCTTTAATGTTTCCGAAGTCGCCGGCCCAGAACAAAAAATGGTCGCCGTCGGGAAGGAAAAGAGCCCAGCGGTGGGATTGATCGTTTACCGTCCTGATGCCCTGGGTGACGGGCGTTATTCCCGTGCCATCGGGATTGATGCGCATGATCGGACTTTGGGCGTCGGGGGTAAAGATGATGACACCTTTGCTTCCCCAACTGCCGCCTCGTCCAGCAAAAGCGGTGGCGAGGACTTGGGGCGTGCTGCCGGAAACGGCGATTTTCTGCAATTTACCGTTGGCAAAAAACGCGACGTAGGCGTTATCGGGCGACCAGAAAGGATACGTCGCGCCTTGTGTTCCGGGCAGAGGCGTGACGGTCGACGAACCGATGCGCTGCACGTAGAGCATCGGCAAAGCGGAGTTCTCTTCCGGCGACACGAACACAAGCATGGAGCCGTCCCGCGAAAGCGCCATGTGGCTGATGCTCATTTCATCCGGAACCGCCAGCGCGAACTGCATGCGCCTCGTGGGCTGCGGACGGCGCGCGATAAACCAGGTTGCGGCCACGACTGCGACCAGGGCCAGGGCAGCGGCGAGCCAGGGCAGCAGCGATGCCCGGCGAACGGCAATTACCGGGCCGGAACGAACCGCCGCAGTGCTTTCGGTTCCCGACAAAGAGCTCAGTGCAAACGATAGATCTCTCGCCGATTGAAAACGCTGTTCGGGATTCTTCTCCAGGCATCGCCGCACAATGCGCTCGAGCGCGGGTGAGATAAGACGCGCGGAATCGGAGGGTCGGCTGGTCAGGTCCGGCGGATCGTCTTTCAAGACTGCCGTCATGGTTTCGGCCGCAGTGTCGCGCCGGAAGGCGCGCACGCCGGATAGCATTTCGTAGAGCACGGCGCCGAAGGCGAAAATGTCTGTGCGAGGATCAGCAGCCTCGCCGCGTACCTGCTCGGGTGCCATGTAGCTCGCTGTACCCATCACCACACCGGCCGCCGTGTGCTCGCTAGTAAGAGCCATTTCGTCCGGCTCTGCGCCTGTTTTCTGCGCGAGCTTCGCCAGGCCAAAATCGAGGATCTTGATGCGGCCGTCTTTGGTGATGAAGATATTTTCCGGCTTCAAGTCGCGGTGAACGATTCCCTTTTCATGCGCAGCCGCTAGGCCGTGCGCGATTTGCACTCCGTACTCAATGGTTTTGCGCTGCGGGAGCGGTCCGCGATCTAGAGCCGCGCGCAAGCTTTCGCCGTCGAGGAGTTCGGAGACGAGAAACGGCGCGCCGTTCTGAGGATCCGCACCGTGCTCTCCAATGTCGAAGACGGCGAGAATGTTGGGATGATTCAGGGCGGCTACTGCGCGTGCTTCCTGGGCAAAGCGGCGCAAGCGATCCGCTTCGCGAGCAAACGATTCGGGAAGAATTTTTAACGCGACATCACGCCCTAAACGAGTGTCGCGAGCGCGATACACCTCGCCCATACCGCCGGCTCCGAGTGGAGCGACAATTTCATAGGGCCCTATTTTCGTTCCGGTTGTAAGAGGCATGTGGAGACGGTAGTTCGCAACATTATAAGCGGAAGAGAAAGTTTTTCTGGATCGAGAGTTTGCGGAAGGAGAATTCTGTGGAAAAAAGGTAAAGGCTGTGACATTGGTTATGCTCTAGCTATCCGCTCCTGCGAGGGAGCCTATAGCGTGGAGACATGCACCGTCACAGCCCTTGATACGATCACCGCTTTCGCGGTCCCAAACCCCAACTGCCCCTCGCAGAGCCGTCGGTTTTTTCAGGTCTGGCCGTCCTTCAGGTCGCCCCGCCGGACTGATCACTCAGCTTACCTCGGACCGGCAAAATTTTATTTAAGCCAACCCTTTCAGCCGTCGACGGAAGCAACCTTAAAGACTTGCTGGAAAATTGTCAACGCCCGATTTCGGTGCAATCCACGTTCTTTTAGCGATCAAAATTCGAAAATGCAACCCATTGAATCGTTAATCTTTAATGAACGAGAGATTAAATTATTTCCAGTTTTTGCACAGTAGCGTCCACAGGCATCTCGAACGCCGAGGTCGGGATTTCATAAACGTGTTGCAGAATCAGACAAACATCTTGACGCCAGAGGATTGATCACGCATGGTGGTAGCAGGTCGTAAACACGATGTCAGAACTCGTAGCCTATGTGGATGGCGGCTCTCTAGGGAATCCGGGCCCATCTGGTATTGGCGTGGTAATTGAAGGCGCCACAAGCGGCACCGTCAGAATCGCCAAGTGGATTGGACATCAGGACAATAATGTCGCCGAATATGTTGCGCTGCTGGAGGCGCTGCAATATGCGCATGGGTTGAAGGCCAGAGCGCTGCATGTGTTTTCAGATTCGCAAGTGGTAGTGCGGCAGATGAGCGGCGAGTACAGTTGCCGCAGCCCGCGTCTATATTCCTTGCACTGGATCTGCCGGAAGCTGGCGCGGTCGCTTGAGTTCTCGATCTCGCATGTTGGCAGAGAGAACAATACAGAAGCCAACAGCCTCGCCAGTGCGGCCGCGATGCAGCACCGAAAGGCGTGACAAAGGGGCCTCGTGGGCCGATTAAACTCTCTGCAAACAAGGGCAGATAGTCAATGGAGATATTCGGATGACGCGCCCTTTTGCTCACTGGCGATCGATTTCGCGCCGTAGTTTTTCGGCAATGCTTTGGCCAGCTCCTTCCATCCCACCAGAATGAAGCCTTGATCTTTCAAAAACTGGTGGAACTCCGGACTCTTCACCATATCGAGGTCTTGTTGCCGCCATGCGGCGCCCCAATCGGGATGGTCGAGGGTGGTCGCTCGCATCGTGTCGTCGTCGTAGGCAAGATGGACGATGACCTGGTAAACGCCGGGTGGGAGAGGTTCGAGTTGCTTGCGGTACCACGAAACCCAGTCGCGGGCATCAACTCCGGGTTCCATCTCGATTACCTTTTCGACCAGGACTTCTTCCTCGGGCGGTGCCACTCCCTCCGGCGCATGAGTTCCCGAGCGCGCCTCAAGGAGGGGCAGATCGTAAGCGTCGCCCATCTTCTGATAGAGCTTATATAGATCGTTCGATTCGAAGAGCGCGCCCATGTGAGTGTCCAAATGGGTCAGAGGAATGCCGGCGGCGCGGGCGCGATCGATTTGCGCACGCAGCTCGATTTCAACCTCGGGCAGTTTCGCGTTCTGGGTAACTGCCGGTGTGTCGAGAGGAAAATAGCCGTCCGGGTCGAGCAGGCTTGGCACTTTGTCTTTGGAACTCACCGGTCCCCAGCGAACATTGGTCCACTCGCTATTGAGGTCCTGATGAATTCCAAGATCGGCATCGGGATGTTGTTTTGCCCACTTCACCACTTGGGGAAACCACGGGCACGGGACGAGAATGCTGGCTGAAGTGACCCATCCTTTTTCGAGCGCTTCGAAGATGGCGCGATTCACGGAATCGTTCATCCCAAGATCGTCGGCGTGGAGCACCAGCAGGCGGGCGGAAGCGGGATAACCCAGCCTCTCCTGCACCGTCTTTGTTTGGGCGGCGGTTTGTTGGCTGGCTTTGCTCTCGACAGTTTTATCCAGAACATTCTGCGCACGACTCGGCAGCGTGGAGATCAACAAAGTGGCAAACAAGAACGAGAGCAGAAAACATTTTCTGCGTTTCATAACCTCACCTTCACGATGTAAGAAGAAGTACGAAAATCTACTTTAGCCCTTCGACCAAGTAGAGGTCTCCCAGGGTTCGATGGAAACCATAGACATACGTCTTGCCGTCGGGTGTCATCAGGATTGGTCCAATGGTCGAGACGCCGGTGGGATCGAGCGGAGCGATCTGCTTCCAGACAGTTTTCTTCTCAGTGGACAATTCCAAACGATGCACTTTGGCCGGGACCTCGCCGGTTCGATAGAGATAAATCGACCGGCCATCCTGGCTCCAATTGATTGGAATTTCTCCGGGCTCGATGCCTTTGACCGGGCGAGGATCGCCTGCCGTGGTGGGAAACAGGTAGCCTTTCTGGTCGGGTCCGATGCCGACGACAAACTGGCCATCCGGCGAAACCGCAAAGTTCTGTGCGTCGACCCCTTCAGGAGAGATTCCCTTGGGCTTGCCTCCGGAAACATCCTGGGTATAAAAGCGTACGCCACGTCCGGGCTCGTTGCCTGAAAAGACCAGGCGCTTGCCGTCTGGAAACCATCGCGCCCACTGATGATTAATCGTATCGTTGGTGAGCGGCTGAGTTTCGCCGGGTCCGGTGGGCAACAACCGGAGTTGTCCGGGCGAGATTGGAGTTACAACGAGCACCCATTTCTGATCGGGAGAAAGTGCGGATGCACCGCCTTCGCCGAGCCGGATTGCCGGGGATCCATCAGTGTTGCGGATATAAACCGCGTAAGTGAGATCCTGAGCGTCGCCATACTGCACACCGCCGCCTATGCCCTCTTCATCGAAAAGAAGGGTCTTGCCGTCGGCGGAAAGGTCAGCAGGATAGGTGTAGTCGAGCCAGGAAAGATCGCGCTCTTTGCTGGAATTTTCGCTCATAGCCATGACTTCACGACGGCGGTCAGCGCGGGCCAAGAGAACGCGTCCGTCGCGCCAAATGTCGAACATCACCAGAGAACCAGGCACGCGAGTTACGAGACGCTGTTTCCCTGACATGGTGACTGCGGTGATGTAGTGAAACAGCCCAAGTTCGCTGGCGGTAAACCAGATCTCCTGGCCGTCGGGGGTCCAGGCTAGCCCCTGCGTGCCATACCACTCGCGGGTCAACTCAGTCTTATGCCCGGAGGCATCGACGATGGCGATCGAGCCGCCGTCGTCTCCCTGGTTGGGATGGTCCATGAATGCGACGAGGTCGCCTTTGGGCGAGATTCGGGGATAACTGATCCAGCCACCGCTGGTCTCGTAGAGAACCTTGCCGATCGGATACTCGATCCGGTCGCGGCCATCGACGTTGCGCACGACGGCGAGGTTATTTCCGTCGGGAGACCAATCGGCCCATTCGACATCCTCGAGAATGGGGCGCGGTGCGCCGCCCGCGATGGGAGCTCTAGCCAACGTGCCTACGTTGATCCATGTTCCAACCGGATGGCTCCCTAAGGAGAGCGCCATTTCTCCCTTGGAAGATATAGCTAGCAATTCGGCGCGACCCAAACCCAGGGAACGGGACTCGACCATGCCTTGGCGCGCTGAGAATGTCTCCACCGGGTTCCCTTGCCAGGCGGCGCTATAGAGGATGGTCTGGCCGTCGGGCGCAAAGCGGGCGGAGCGAATTTCGCCGCGGCGGAAAGTAATCTCGTGATACAGAGGCGCGCTGACAGCAGAAGACTCCCACAGGCGCCGACCGGCGACGAAACCGATAGCAAGGGCAACCAGGAAACCGAATGCAATCAGCAGAGGAACTAGTCTCCCGCTTCGTTTCGCGCCATCAGAAGCGATTTTGGGAAACTCTTTTGCACCCTCCGGGGCCAACGGAACGACGCCACTGGCTCCAGAGCGGGAAGAATCGGTGTCACGCTTCAAGCGCTTCAAATCGGCGCGTAATTCGGCGGCACTCTGGCAGCGCAACTCGCGGTCTTTTTCGAGCGCCTTGTTAAGGATGGGTTCCATTTGCGCCGGCAGCCCGGGATTCAACTGAATGGGCGGAGGAGGAATCTTGTTGAGAATCGCTTCAAACACGACAGCCGAGGTGGCGCCCGAAAAGGGCTGCTTGCCGGTCGCCATTTCGTAGAGCACGACCCCGAAAGAGAAGAGATCGGTGCGCTGATCCAGAGGTTCGCCGCGAGCTTGCTCGGGCGACATATATCCGATGGTTCCCATCGCCGTGCCCGGGGTGGTGAGCTGTTCTCGGCTTACGGCCGCGGGAGATCCGACAGTCGCGGCGGATGAATCCACGACGTGGTTGCCCTGCGGGGTGAGTTTCGCCAAGCCGAAATCGAGAATTTTGGCCTGGCCCCGTTGAGTGACGAAGATATTCGCAGGCTTAATGTCGCGGTGTACGATTCCGCCGGAGTGCGCCGCATCGAGAGCGTCCGCGATCTGAATGCCCAGATCAAGAAGCTGTGCAGTCTTGAGCGGACGGCCCTCAATCATGTGCTTGAGAGTCGTGCCGTCCAGATACTCCATAGCAATGAAGGCCTGGCCGTCTTCGTGGCCGATGTCATAGATAGTGCAAATATTCGGGTGGTTAAGGGCGGAAGCCGCCTGGGCTTCGCGCAGGAAGCGGTTGAGAGCCTGAGCATCCGCCGCAACGTCGTCGGGCAGAAACTTGAGGGCGACAAAACGACGGAGCCGGGTGTCTTCGGCCTTGTACACCACGCCCATGCCACCGCCACCGAGCTTCTCGACAATGCGGTAATGCGATAGAGTCCGGCCGATCATTCAGCAGATGCACCGCTTTCGAGTCGCTCCATCTTAAGTGCGAGACGACTTCACGTCAACGAAATGAGCGATCTGGGCGCGGATTGGAGCCACCAACCTTGCGGTGAAAGATGGGCATTCTTGCGTTGGCGAGCCGGCTGGTGCATTGGCAGCATAGTTTCGAAATCCCGGTGAGGTTGCGGCCGGCATTTGCTCAAACTCAAGCGCCGATTTTCGCATCTTAATAGCTCAGGCTGGATTGTTCATTTCGTGCTACGCGCCGACTGGGGTGGTGCTATGAAGAATCTCGTCGTTGTTGTGTCGCTGTTGTTTCCATGGGGATTGATGGCCCAGAGTAAGATTCCCACGGGAACGATCTTACCCGTCCGGTTGAATTCCTCTCTCCGATCGAATAAGGCAAAACCGAACCAATTCATCAGCGGTCGAATTATGCAGGAAGTGCCGTTGTCAGATCACTCGAGAATCCATGCTGGCACCCGGATCACAGGTCACGTAGTCGCCGTCGAGCCGGCAATTGACGGGAGTGGGGCAAAGATCTCCGTGCGTTTCGACACGCTGATAATTGGAAAGCGGCGCATCCCTATTACTACGGATTTGCGGGCGCTCGCCACGATGATGGACATTTCGCAAGCGCAGGTGCCGGAGAGCGGGCCGGATCGCGGAACGTCGGAAGATAACTGGACGACCGAACAGGTTGGCGGTCAGGTTGATTATCACGGAGCCGTTCTTGCGGACGGTTTGCACGTGGTGGGCAAGTCCGTGCCAGACGGTGTCCTGGCTCAAGTTGCCTCCAAAGACGGTGCGAAGTGCCGGGGCGAGGTCGACGATAACGATCGTCCACAAGCATTGTGGGTATTCTCTTCCGATGCTTGCGGTCTCTACGACTTTCGCGACGTGGTTCTAGCTCACGCGGGACGGACCGATCCCGTTGGTGAGATCAGGCTGGTTTCAAGCAAAGGAAACCTGAATATACGAGCGGGCAGCGGAATGCTGCTGCGGGTGAATTGATCTCACGTCGGCACCGGGCTGAAATTCGCTAACGCGAAATGAGGAATTCGACTTCCTGCTCGATTTCAGCGATGGCGATGGGCGCAAGCTTCGCGTCGCGCAGCTGCTGGTTGAGTTTGGGCAATCTCGTTTGTTTGAACCGGGCCCATTCGTCGGTGCCTGCCTTTACCTGCTGACTTGACTCCTTGTATACGGCGATTGCCTGCGAGGGGACGGCCCGATCTCCGCTTTCAGCTACTCGCAGGGCCGATGCCAGCGCCGTGTAGGCAGATTGCAGACCAGGGCCCTCCGCCGGGTGTGCCTCATGCCGAAGAATCTGGCTGATTCCGGATTGAGTGTCTGCGACGGCGGATTTGATCTGGTCGATTTGGGTACCGGAATTTTGCTGCTCCAGTTTCTGTTGCACGTCAGCCAGCTGTTTCTGAACGGAGACGATTTCGGCCAAGGTGCGGCGTGCTTCCACGGTTTCGCCGAAGATCTTTTGTGCTAATTGCCACTGCTCAGCGAGCGACTCGGCAGTCGCAGGCGAACGCGGATCCATGATGATCTTCAGCGACTGCTCCTGTGTTTTTCCGTCGACGGTGAGACGCACGCGGTAAATCCCCGGTACAGCTTTCGGGCCCGTCGGGTTATGGTACTCGGCGTCTTCGTCGGCGTCCGGACCGCCCGAACTGTCCCAAGTGAGGTTCCAGACGAAACGGTGCATCCCCTCGTTCTTCTCGATGGTTTCGGGCTTTGGGAACCATCTTTCGGCGACGGGAAGCGGCGCGTGTTTGCCAGCCTTCTTGTCCTCGGATGAAAATTTCCTGACAAGATTCTGGTGGGCATCGAAAATCTCGAGCTGCACGGCATTTGCCGTGGAAGGAAGAAAGTAATCAAGCATTGCGCCGTTCGGAGGATTGTCCGCCGCGGGTTCCTCGGGCGGGAGCGGCGTTCCGGGAAACGAGTCGTTATCAATACGAATCGTGGTGGCGGGACGATAAAGCCACGCACCGCTCGTTTTTTTCGCTTCAAGCACCTGGCGCAGAGGGTGGATGTTGTCGAGAATCCAGAAGGAGCGGCCGTGCGTGGCAACCACGAGATCGTCGCCGTGGATGGCGAGATCGCGAATCGAGGAGATGGGCAGATTCAGCTGCAAAGACTGCCAATGATCTCCGTCGTCGAACGACACGTAAACGCCGAATTCCGTTCCGGCGAAGAGCAGACCCTTGCTCTGAGGGTCTTCGCGAACAGCGCGCAGAAATGCGGGAGCGGCGATGCCGTTCGTGATCTTTTCCCAAGTGGCGCCGTAGTCGCGGGTGCGATAAAGGTATGGCGTCTGGTCATCGAGACGGCCGCGATCGACTGCAGCATAGGCAACGGCGGGATCGAAATGCGAAGCTTCGATCAACGAGACTTTGCTCCACGCAGCAAGCCCCTGCGGAGTTACATCTTTCCAGTGCTGGCCGCCATCGCGGGTCAGGTGAATCAGTCCCGTATCGCTTCCCGCCCAGATCAGATCACGGTTGAGCGGAGAGGGCGCGATGCTGAAGACCACGCCGTAGCCCATGCGCTTGGCGTCATCGAGACTGGGCACGCTCGACGCGGTTTTGTCTTCTTTATCGCGCGCTGCACTCTCGCGCGGCGTCGTACCGGTAAGATCGGGACTGATGGTTTCCCAGTGCAGGCCTCCGTCGACAGTCTTCATTACGTACTGCGTTCCGAGGTACATTGCAGTTTGGTCAGCGGGGGAAAGAACGAGCACGGGAGTCCACGGGTCGCGATATTTGCGCTCATTGATTTCTGACTCAAAGTTGAATGCGGGCCAGGGAGTGATGTCCTGGCTGAAGCCGGTCTTTCGGTTGAAGCGGTCGACGGGACCGAACGTTCCGGTTTCGTAAATAATGTCGGGATCTCTCGGATCGACGACGAGATAACCGCTTTCGCTTCCTCCGGGGAGAAACCAGTCTCGCGCGGTGATTTGGCCGCGGTCGGTGCGGCTCAGGACGGCGGCGCTTCCGCTATCCTGCTGCGCGCCGTAGACGACGTAAGGAAACTGATTATCGGTGGTCACGTGATAAAGCTGTGCGGTCGGCTGGTTGTACCAACTGCTCCAGGTGTGGCCGCGGTTCAGGCTGATGGTGGTTCCCTGATCGGTTCCCAGAACCATGCCGGCGGAGTTTTTTGGATCGACCCAGAGCTGGTGATAATCATCTCCGCCGGGTGCTCCTCGCAACACTGAGATGGTCTTCCCGCCATCTTCGGAGCGGTAGAGAGCAACGTTCGGAACGTAGAGGACATCGGGATTCTGCGGATCGATGGTGACACTATCGAAGTACCAAGCTCGACTGGTCAAACGAGGATCGGAATTGGCGAGCATCCAGGTGTTGCCTCCATCGTCAGAGCGATAGAGGCCGGATTCGTTCGCTGGAGCGTGGATGTGGGGATGGGGAGGTGTCTTGATCTGAGTCTCGGTCTTAGCTTGAATGAAAATCAGCGCGTAGACACGCCTGCCGTCGGGCGAAACCGCAACGCCCACACGTCCCCAATCGCCACCAGGCAATCCGTTTCCCTCAAGACGAGACCACGTTTTGCCTGCATCCTGGGAACGGTAAAGGCCGCTGCCAGGTCCTTCGATGGGAGAATACCGGACCCATGGGCCACGGTGCGCGTTCCATGCGCCGGCAAACAACAGTCGCGGGGTGGTAGAGCTTATTGCCAGATCTGAAATGCCAATCTCGGAGCCAAGATTGAGAACGCGCGTCCAGTGCATTCCGCCATCAACCGATTCGTAGACGCCGCGTTCGTCGTTCGGACCATAGGCGTGCCCGAGCGCGCCAACGTAGACAATGTTCGGATCTTGCGGATCGATCACAATGCGGCTGATCTGGCGCGTGTCATCGAGGCCGATGTGGGTCCAGGTTGCGCCTGCGTCGGTGGATTTGTAGACGCCGTTGCCAGAGGAGAGATCAGAACGAATGTCGGATTCGCCGGTTCCCGCATAAATAATCTTTGGATCGGAAGGAGCCACGGCAAGCGCGCCGATTGAGGCTACTGGCCGGCCGTCGAAGATTGGCGTCCAGACGACTCCGGCGTCAATTGTTTTCCAGATTCCGCCGTTGACCGATCCGAAATAAAAGGTGGTCGAATCTCCGGGAACGCCGGCGACGGCGACGGCGCGTCCACCGCGAAACGGGCCGATCAAACGCCATTTGAGGCCGTTTATCAGTTCCGGAGGAACCGATTGTGCGACAGCTGCTGCGGTTAAGAACAAAATAAGACACGTAGAGATACGGCGCGCAAAACGCGATCTAGATTTTTGCAAGTCCCAGGCCCTCGATCTTGATACCCCGTGTGGATGACATTCTATCTGAGTCTCCCGGTTCCAGTCTGCGAATCACGGGTCGATCGTGCCCGCGTAATCCTTTTCTTTTTCCGGCGATTTGCCGACCACAACCCCTGCGAGGTTTAATGGCGCATGCGCTTAGACGACGTCGTGGTTCTTGCTCTGATTCTGCTAGCGATGATCGCGGTGCTGTTATTGCTTCTTCATCGCACGCGGCTTGGTTCACTCGTCCACGAGCACATTGCCGACCGCCCGAGACGGCGGCTCTTCCTGGCTTCGGTCAGCTTCTTTCTGACATTTGCCATTGTGCGTGGGATGGTGTATTGCATACGCCACGATATTCCGCCGTTTCACTACATCATCGTGCAGGGTCGCCACATTCACCATCTCGTGATCGGAATTCTGATCCTGCTCGCGGTGGGTTATGGCTGGCTGTGCGAATTTGGCAGCGGCAGCGATTCGTCGTCGATTTTCGCCAGCTGGTTGATGTCGATCCTTTATGGTGTGGGCGCGGCGCTAACGTTGGATGAGTTTGCGCTTTGGCTCAATCTGAAGGACGTTTACTTCGTGCGCGAAGGCAGGTCGAGCATTGACGCCGTCTTTCTGTTCGGCTCGCTGCTTGCGATCGGCGGATGGGGCGCACCGTTGTTTGCCGCCCTGGCAAAACGCGGGACCGGGCGGAATCCGTAGGCTGCAAGCTTCATGCCAGCTTCGCCGTCTACATAGGTGGTGATACCATCAACCTGTTTTTCGCGAACTGCAGCATCGGCAAAAAGAAATGACTCAATCCTCCCGCTCCGTCGCCTCACCCCGGGTCGTCAGCATTGCCGATTTGCGCACCATCGCAAAGCGACGGATTCCCCAACCCGTTTTTGATTACCTGGATGGTGGTGCGGAGGGCGAGATTACACTTCGCGAAAACTGCCGCGTGTATGAGGACGTTACTTTCAGACCGCGTCATGCGGTTGCGTTTGCCGATTGCAGTTTGTGTACGCGCGTCCTCGGTTTCGATCTCAAGCTGCCATTTCTGCTCGCGCCCGTTGGTTACAGCCGGCTCATGCATCCGGTGGGCGAAGTAGGAGCGGCTCGCGCGGCGGGGTGCGCCGGCACCGCGTATATTCTTTCCACTATTTCGGGACACGAGCTGGAAGATGTGAAAGCGGCGTCCGCGGGACCCGTCTTCTATCAACTCTATCTTATGGGCGGACGGGGCGCGGCTGAGGGCGCGATTGAACGGGCCCGCGTTGCCGGATTTTCAGCGCTCGTCGTCACCATCGACACGGCCGTATCGGGAATCCGCGAGCGAGATTATCGCAACGGAATGAAGGAGCTCGTCAGCGGCGGCGTCTTTGAAAAGCTGCCGTTCCTCCCGCAGATATTGTCGCGACCGGGATGGCTGGCGAGTTTCCTGCTTGATGGCGGCGTGCCGGTGCTGCCCAATGTCGTTGTTCCGGGCAAAGGGCCGATGGCGCTCATTGATGTCGCAGCCGCGCTCGCCGAGTCGACCGTAACATGGGACGACCTGAAATGGATTCGCAAGATATGGAGCGGGCCGATCGTCGTCAAAGGCGTTCTGACCGGAGATGATGCGCGACGCGCGGTCGACGAAGGTGCCGCGGCAATTTCCGTGTCCAATCATGGCGGACGTCAGCTGGATTGCGTTCCGGCGTCGCTGCGAGCGCTGCCGGAGGTGGTCGAGGCGGTGAACGGGCAGACGGAAATCCTCATGGATGGCGGCATCCGCCGGGGCACTGACATTGTCAAAGCGCTCTGCCTGGGCGCCCGCGCAGTGTTGTGTGGACGCGCCTATGCGTATGGCCTGGCGGCTGCGGGAGAAGCGGGAGTCAATCGCGCCATCGAGATTCTGCGCGCCGATCTGGACCGCACGTTGAGGTTGCTGGGGTGCGCTTCGGTTGCCGATCTTGACGGTTCGTATGTGAACGCCCCAAAAAGCTGGGATTTCAATTTGACGTTGAGGCATTAAGAACGGGACGCATTAATCCCGCAGGAGTTTCGGTCCGTGGATCGTCGCGATTTCAATCTAGGCATTCTCAAGATTTCAGCTGCGGCTTTCTTGGCTCCGCGCATCTTGGCTCATCCGCTTGGGGCCGAGTCGGGCGAGACTTCTTCTATTGCGGCGCTTTATAAGAATGCAATTGTTATTGACTCGCTGTGCGCGCCGCTGCTCGACATAGACGCGCCTACAACTGAAGCCCTCGCGGCCGTGCGACGATCGGGTATTACAGCGGTCAATTTCACGGTCTCTGATCCTACTTTCGAGGGTACCGTTGGCAACATCGCCGCGGTCGAGGCGCTGGTTGAGAGGCATCCAGAAACGTTCCTGATCGTGCGGCAGCATTCGGACATCGCGCGCGCCAAGAGCGAAAGCAAGATCGGGGTTATGCCCGGGTTTCAGTACGCGGCATTTCTGGAAGAAAATCCCGAGCGCATCGAGATGTTTCGACAGCTGGGCGTGCGCATCATGCAACTCACATACAACAATCGCAGCATCTTCGGCGACGGATGTCTTGAGCCGGGCAATGCGGGGCTGAGCAAGGCGGGCATCGCAGCGGTGAAGAAGATGAACGCCCTCGGAGTTGCCGTCGATCTTAGCCATAGCGGATATCGCACGACGTCGGATGGCATTGCTGAATCAAGCAAGCCTGTGCTGATCTCGCATTCCGGATGCGGCGCTGTTTATGCGCATCCGCGCAACAAGCCAGATGAAATTCTGAAGGCTCTCGCCGATCGCGGAGGCTATTTCGGCGTGTATCTGATGCCGTATCTTGTCGCTTCGCCCACGGTGCCGACCCGCGAACATGTAATCAATCATGTCGTTCATGCCATCAATGTGTGCGGCGTGGATCACGTGGGCATCGGTTCGGATGGCGCAATCGAGAAAACTGTCTTGACGGCTGAACAGAAGGCCGCGTTCGACAAAGACATCGTGCGGCGAAAGCAGCTGGGCATCGGAGCTCCCGGCGAAGACCGCTATCCGTATGTTCCCGACCTCAACGGACCCGACCACATGGAGATCATCGCCATCGAACTTGCGAAACGCGGCCAGCCAGAGGCGGTGATCGAGAAAGTTCTGGGGGCAAACTTCCAGCGGATCATTGGCGAAATCTGGGGCACGTAGCGGCGAAGCTCATCCTGCCAAGGCTGCCAACTGAGTGTGACAACCGTCACTGCATGAGGGCAGGCTCGGGGTAATTCTTAGCCATGAGCGCGCCGACCAAAAACGACCGGGCAGGCTGGCTGCAGGGACCTTCGGCCGACAGCGAGGCGAAGTGTTCCGCGGTTCCGGCGGAACGCAAGAACCCGTGGCGTCTGGTTCTGCTCGGCGCTCCGGGCGTCGGTAAAGGCACGCAAGCAGAACTTCTGACGGAGCGGCTTGGCGCGTGTCATCTCTCGACGGGAGACGTGTTTCGCGCGGCGGGCAAGCGGCGCGACTGCGATCAATCGCCGGCGATGAAGACGGCGCTGGAGTATATGCGCCGTGGCGAACTGGTTCCGGACTCCACTGTGTGGGAGATGGTGCGGGAGCGCAGTCACTGCATTTTGCATTGCAACGGTTTCATCCTCGATGGATTTCCGCGGACACTTGCGCAGGCCGAGGCGCTGAAGGAGCTGATGGAGAAAGAGAAGCTCTCGCTCAGCGCGGTGGTGAACTACGAATTGCCAGTGGATCGGATTGTTCAGCGGCTGAGCGGACGGCGCACCTGCGACCAATGCAAAACCGTTTTTCATGTTACGGAAAGACCGTCGAAGGGCAAAGGCATTTGCGATCGCTGCGGCGGACGGCTCTATCAACGTGAAGATGACCGCCCGGAATCGGTCACGGTGCGCTTGGAAGCGTATGAACGAAGCACTGCGCCGCTCATACAGTTCTTCAAAGACCTGGGGCTGCTGTTGCCGATTGATGCCAAGGGATCTCCTGACGAGATAGTGGCGCAGACGATCGACAAGCTCGACGCACTCGATCAATTGCTGGCCGGATGATAGACCGGGATGGCGGTCGAGGATAAGCTAGAGACGGGCGTCTTATACGAGCCCTGAGGCGCGGCCGATCGTGAATCCCGTTTCCAAGAAAACAACCCTGATATCTCCTGAAGCGCAGCGACGTCTCGACTACTTCAACGAGCGACGTGATGAGATCGTGTCGACCATACGCGATCTCGTCGAGATCGAATCTCCCAGCGACAACAAGGCCGCAGTGGACCGCGTTGCGGAAGCGGTAGCGGAGAAGTTCGCGGCGCTCGGCGGCGAGGTACGGTTCCATCGCAGGCAGGAGTGCGGGAGCCACCTGCAGGTGAACTTTGGCGGCAAGGCGGCCAAGCCGGTTTTGCTGCTTGGGCACTACGATACGGTCTATCCGCTGGGGACGCTGGCGACGATGCCGTGTCTGGTCGATAACAACAAGCTGACGGGTCCGGGCGTGCTGGATATGAAGTCGGGCATTGCGGTGATGATTCATGCGATCGCCGCTTTGCAGGATTGGCAGCAGGAGGATGGACGGGGCGAATTGCTGCGTCCGGTAACGGTGTTTCTGGTTTCGGACGAGGAAGTGGGTAGTGACTCGTCGCGGGCGATTACGGAAGCGCTCGCGAAACGAGCGGCGGCAGTGCTGGTGCTCGAGCCTTCTTATGGACGGCGCGGCGCGGTGAAGACGGCGCGCAAGGGAGTGGGCGAATATCAGGTGAAAGTTACGGGGAAGGCGTCGCACGCGGGGCTCGATTTTGAGAAGGGTGTGAATGCGATTCGCGAGCTGGCGCGGCAGATCGAGAAGATGTCGGAGTTCACCGATCTGAAGAAGGGATTGACGGTGAATGTCGGAATTGTGAGCGGCGGATCGCGGACGAATGTGGTTCCGGCGGAAGCGGTGGCTCAGGTGGATGTGCGGATTGCGCGGATGAAAGATGCAGCGGGAATCGATAAGAAGATGCGCGGGCTGCGTCCGTTTGACCGCCGGTGCAAGGTGGAGGTCAGCGGCGGGATCAATCGTCCGCCGATGGAGCGGACGGCGGGAGTGGAGGCGCTGTATAAGCAGGCGAAGGCGATTGCCCGCGAGCTGGGATGGAAGCTGGATGAAGCGGCGGTGGGTGGCGGGTCGGATGGCAACTTCACGGCGGGGCTGGGGATTCCGACGCTGGATGGGCTGGGCGGAGTGGGCGATGGAGCTCACGCGAAGCATGAGCACATACTGATCTCGGAGCTGCCACGGCGGGCGGCACTGATTGCGGGGCTGATTGAAGGGGCGTGACGGGCGAAGCCGGGTCACCACAGGGGCGGGGGTGTGACGGACTTCACAACGTGTTGTGACCGATGGCACTGGCATCTTTGACCTTGGGGTTCAAACTGACCTAGAATTCAATTTGGGTCGAGGTATGCTCTGGAGTATTCGAGAGCGCACCCGGAGGATTTATGGGTGATGGATTATTTCAGCCGCTGCACATTCTGTTGATCATCGGCATCGCGCTGCTGCTGTTTGGGCCGAGCAAGTTTGCCGATCTGGGCAAGGGGCTGGGCGAAGGCATACGAAATTTCAAGTCAGCGATGAAGGATCCGGAAGAGAAGCCGAAGGAGACGCCGAAGCCGCCGGCGGCTTGAGTTCGAGTTCTCGGTTCACCTTTGTAAGTTCTTAGTAAGTGCCGGAGCGTCGGGCGAAACGACGTTAAACCCATGCTCGCGTAACATTCGAAATACGAGCGCCACCGGCAATCCCACCACGTTGCTGTAATCCCCTTCAATGCGAGGAATCCAGCGAGAGGCAACGCCTTGGATGGCGTAGGCTCCAGCCTTGTCCATGGGCTCGCCGCTTGCGATGTAATCAGCGATTTCTTCTTCAGAGATCGCGGACACGGTGACCGATGTGGTCTCGCTGGCTACGGTGCACTGACCGTTGGCCGCGAGACAAACGCCGGTGATGACCTGATGCGTGCGTCCGGAGAGCAGGCGCAACATACGGGCGGCGTCAGCGGCGTTGCCGGGTTTACCGAGAAGCTCGCCGTCGACTACGACGACGGTGTCGGCTCCGAGGACGCAATCGTTTGGACGCTGGCGCGCGATGGCCTCCGCCTTTTCGCGGGCCAGGCGCTCGGAGCAGGCTTTCGCGGATTCTCCCGGGAGGTGGTCTTCGGCAATGCCCGCGGGCTGCACTTCGAAGGCAATGCGGGCGTTGCGGAGCAGTTCCTGGCGACGAGGCGAGGCGGAGGCTAGGACCAACATCGGGATCATTTTAGAGCTTGTCGGCGTTGTTGCGTCGGTGCGAGGTGCCGGGTTGCTCTAGCCTTACCCCCTCCCCCATCGGTTTTTGCTAAAGTCTTCATTCTGTGTCGCTTATTCGTAAAGTATTCAAAAATAGGGAGTTATGGATTTTGCGTCTAATGGAATCATGGGGTTAGCGGGTATAACTGCGCTAAAGTATTCAATAATCATGGGTTAGTGTATCGCATTAAGGAATAAGGACTTCTCCGTTTCGTCGGTTTGTTCCAACGATGGGGAAGGTCTTCGAAAAGCCTCTGAGTTTTAAAAATTGTTGGGCTATTTTTGCTCGGCCTCGGCGGGAGATCTCTTCACGAACTTCCACTTCTATTGTAGCAATTTCGGATCGGGAGATTGGGCATCAATTCGCAGTTTGTTTTGCCAAGCTCATGAGTAAGTTGCAAGAAAAAGTGGCTTGGGCGCGGCTTGACAGCGGGTTGGCGGCGGGGGAGATCGCTTGCGTCCTGACAGCCAGAACTGCAGATCCCTCACTTCGTTCGGGATGACAATCGATGAGAGGATAACAATTGTGATGGCAAGACAGAATTGTGGCAGCAAGACGTAGGGTTACTCGAGAGATTCGGGTTCTAAGGAGATGTTCTTTTCGCCCTTGGCGCGTTTTTCCCAATATTTCTTGACCCAGGCTTCGTAGCTTTTGCCGGCGGCGGTGTCGCGTCCGGTGAAGGCTATGGCGGCGACTTCGGAGTAGGGGATGGCGGGGCGTTCGGTGGAATTGGCGAGGATGAGACGGATTACGGAGTTTTCGAGGGTTGGGGCGACGCGACGGTCGAAGAGGTATCCGGTGATGGCGTTGCCGTTTTTGCGGGTGATGGTGATGTCTCCGCGATAGTCGAAGGCTTTTTCGATGACAGCGCGGATGTCGGCTTCGGCGGCCAGTTGGGGAATCCAGCCCTGAAGATTTTCTCGCTCAAATCCGGGAACGACTTCTAGGTCGTCGCTGCTCGGCGCGCCGGCGCTGTGGCTCTGACTGGCTAATGACTGGGGGTTCTCCGACGAAAAGACCGGCCCAAGCGGAGGTTGGACGGGGCACCCTTGTGGCTCGGGATGGTGGCCGTGTTCGCGTCCGCTCATACGCGGCTTTCTTCTGCCTGCTGGGCGACGTCGGCTACGTCGATTTGGACCAGCGGGTTGTAGGAATGGACGGGGCGGACTTCGCGATCTAGATCTTTGAGCGCGTCTTTGTCGGGATAGAGCGAGAAGGTGGCTTTGACGGTGTCGACGAATCCGCGGAGCGATCCAAAGGTGTCATCGACCGACGAGGGCTCGTAGCCGCAATGGACCATGCAATTGGCGCACTGGGGATTGCCGGACTCGGTGCCGTAGTTTGAGAACTCGGTGGTTTCCATCAATTCTTTATAGGACTCGGCGTAGCCATCTTGCAGCAGGTAGCAGGGCTTCTGCCATCCGAAGATGTTGTAGGTGGGCATACCCCAAGGGGTGCAGTGGTAGTGGCGTTTGCCCATCAGATATTCAAGGAAAAGCGGCGACTGATTGAAGCGCCAGTTTTTTTTGCGATTGGAGAGCATGGCGCGGAACAGGCGGCGGGTGCGGGCGCGTCCCATGAAGTGCTTCTGGTCGGGCGCTTTGTCGTAGGAGTATCCGGGAGAAACCATCATGCTCTCGACGCCGACCTCCATCATCTCGTCGAAGAATTGGCGGACACTGTTGGGATCGGCTCCGTCGAAGAGGGTGGTGTTGGTGGTGACGCGGAAACCGGCGTCGATGGCGGCGCGGATGCCATCGAGGGCGAGTTCGTATCCACCTTCGCGGCAGACGGAAAAGTCGTGATGCTCTTTCTGTCCGTCGACGTGGACGGAGAAGCTGAGATATTTGCTGGGCTTGAACAGGTGCAGTTTTTCTTTGAGCAGGAGGGCATTGGTGCAGAGATAGATATATTTTTTGCGGGCCAGCAGGCCGTCGACAATTTTGTCGATTTGCGGATGCATGAGCGGTTCGCCGCCGGGGATGGAGACCATGGGAGCTCCGCATTCGTCGACGGCTTTGAAGCAGTCTTCGGGCGAGAGATCGGTTTTGAGGATGTGGGCGGGGTATTGGATCTTGCCGCATCCGGCGCAGGCGAGGTTGCAGCGGAATAAGGGCTCGAGCATGAGCACGAGGGGATAGCGCTTGTTCCCGGCCAGCTTCTGGCGAAGAACATAGGTCGCCACGGTCCACATCTGAGATACGGGAACAGCCATCGACCCTCCGGAAGAAGTGTCTCTATGATAACGGATTCGACGCGGGATTTGTGCGTTTCTATGGGATGACGCGAGGGTGCCGTCCTACGGTCTCGGCATTTCGTGCCGGGCTTTCTTGAGCTGCCGCTCCGCGGCTGGAGCGTCCGTCTAGCGACCGGAGGGCTTGAGGACTCCGCAAATTTTCTGCAAAATTGCTAGATTTTCTGGATGCGCTGGACGTCGTGGACGCCGGGGATCTGCCGGACGCCGTCCATGATTTTCTGGAGGTGTTTGAGGTCGACGATTTCGAGGACGACATCGACGCTGGCCTGGCCGTTCTGGCTGCGGGCTTCGATGTTGCGGATGTTGGTATGGGTATCGCTGATCACGGCGGTGATTTGTTTGAGCATACCGAAGCGGTCGTCGCAGAGGAGGGTGATTTTGACGGGATAGGAAATGGGCTGGCCGTCTTTGTCTCCGGCCCAGAGAACGTCGATGCGGCGATCGGGTTCGTAGAGGAGGTTGGTGACGTTGGGACAGCTCACGCTGTGGACGGCGACGCCTTTGCCGCGGGTGACGTAGCCGACGATGGCTTCTCCGCGAATGGGGTTACAACAGCGGGCGCGATAGACGAGGAGATCGCCGGAGCCGCGGACGACGATGGCGTTCGAATCTCCCCCAAAGACGCGGCGAACCACGCTCGATATGCCGCTGGAGAAGCCGTGAGCGGCGGCCTGTTCTTCGTTCTCAGACATGGGCTGCGCGCTAGTGGGAGCGAGTTTGGCGAGCACCTGGCGGGCGGAGTATTTGCCGTAGCCGATACCGGCCATGAGATCGTCGGGACGTCCGAGTCCGTATTCGGTAGCGGCGCGTTGCAGGTCGGCGTCTTTGATTTCCTTGAGCGAGATGCGGTATTTGCGCGCTTCTTTTTCAATCAGCTTTTTTCCGATTTCAATGGCGCGCTCACGCTGGTGGACGTTGAGCCAGTGCTTGATTTTGTTGCGGGCGCGCGACGACTTGACGACGGCCAGCCAGTCGCGGCTGGGCTTGTGTCCGGGCTGGGTGATGACTTCGACGATGTCGCCGGAATGAAGCTTGTGGCGGAGAGGAACCATGCGTCCGTTGACTTTGGCGCCGGTGCAACTGTGTCCGACCTCGGTGTGAATCGAGTAAGCGAAGTCGATGGGTGTGGACTCGCGCGGCAGCACCAGCACCTTGCCCTTGGGCGTGAAGGTGTAAACCTCTTCCGGATAGAGATCGACTTTTAATGTGGAGAGAAATTCGTTGGGATCAGAAACATCGCGCTGCCACTCGACCACCTGCCGCAGCCACGCCAGCCGCTGCTCGTCTTCGGCGGAGACGGGGCCGTCTTTATATTTCCAGTGCGCGGCGATGCCTTCCTCGCACATCTTGTGCATCTCTTCGGTGCGGATCTGGATTTCGAAGGTCTCGCCGGTCTCGGTGATGACGGAGGTATGCAGCGACTGGTAGAGATTGGGGCGCGGCATGGCGATGAAATCTTTGATACGTCCGGGGACGGGGCGCCAGAGGTTGTGGATGATGCCGAGGACGGCGTAGCAATCCTGGACGGAGTTGGTGATGACGCGCATGGCGTAGAGGTCGTAGACCTGATCGACGTTGATGTGCTGGCGCTGCAATTTTTTGTGGATGCTGTAGAGGCGCTTGATGCGGCTTTCGACGCGGCCGGTGATTCCGGCTTCTTTGAGGCCATCGCGGAGAACGGTTTCGACCCGGGCCATGAAGGCTTCTCCGGCTTTGCGGCGGGCTTCGACGGCGACGCGAACCTGTTCGTGGGCGATGGGATCGACGTATTTAAAACCGAGGTCTTCGAGTTCACCGCGAATCTTGCCCATGCCGAGACGGTGGGCGATGGGAGCATAGATTTCGAGGGTCTCGCGGGCGATTTTCTGCTGGCGGTCGGGATCGAGATGCTCGAGGGTGCGCATGTTGTGCAAGCGGTCGGCGAGTTTGATGAGGACGACGCGGATGTCGTCGACCATGGCGAGCATCATCTTGCGGAGATTTTCGGCCTGGGCTTCTTCTTTGGTGGAGAAATCGATTTTGCTGATCTTGGTGACGCCTTCGACGATGTGGGCAACCTGTTCGCCGAACTCCTGGCGAATTTCAACGGTGGTGACGGAGGTGTCTTCGACCGAATCGTGGAGAAGGCCGGCGGCGATGGAGACGGCGTCCATTTTCATGTCGGCGAGAACGTTGCCGACTTCGAGCGGGTGAACGAGGTAGGGCTCGCCGGAGGCGCGGGTTTGTCCGGCATGATGCTTCTGGGAGAATTCGTAAGCTTTCTTGACGAGGTTGAGATCGTCGTTGGGGCGGTTTTCGCGAAGCTTCTTCATGAGCTCGCGAAAACGGGTCACGGTGAGCACGTTAGTTGCGATCTGTTCACGCAACGTCGCCATAATCGATTTTAGCGCAGCGGAATGCTATTTCACCGTCGAGACGCGGAGAACGCCGGAAAAGCGCTGGGGGAAGATTTTGCGGGGTAATTTATCGAGCACTTCAATCGGGTTAATAGCGATGCTTACGGTGTGCGCAAGCGGCCTGCAATTTCGCGGCCGCATAACGCGTAGTGGCGGGTGTACCAAGTGTAGATTGTCTGCGCTTTCGACTTGAGGGCGCAGTGCGCCAGCACGGCGTCGTAGATGGCACCGCCTACGATACCCCGCGCGGCCGAGGCTTGCAGCGCTTCCGCGTATTCCTCCCCATCGAGCGCGACAATGGACAGGCGATCGCGGACGTTGCCGATGAAAAGCATTGCCTGTTCGCCGCTGATGCGGCGTTTTCCTGGCATACGAGTCAAAGTGGCGTAAATCTCGGCCAAACTGTGCGCTGCGCAGCAGCCAGTTGACCGGTTGAATTGAATAAAGAGTTCCTGACTTGGGCCGTGATGGACGTGGTCTCGGTAAAACAGCGGAACTAATACGGAAGTGTCGAAAAAGCCCTTCATCTCTTAGTTCTAGGTTTGGTTTGATGGGCGGGTTTGCTCGCGCCGGTGGGGATATCTTCAACAAAACCGTCGCCCAAGTTCGCCAAGTCGCGTTCCTCGCGGATTTGGCGCAAGAGATCGTCAGTGGCGGAGGCGGGCAAAGGTTCTCCGGTGTGTAACACCCAGATGCCGTGCTCGTTCTGGAGCGGTCCCATGCCACGGGCCGGGCGGAGGGTAATTTGCTCGCCGCCACTCTCCAGTTCCAAGGCGTCGCCCGGCTCCAAGTGGAGTTCCTTCCGGAGAGGTTTGGGGATGACGACGCGGCCTGCTTTGTCGATGACAAGGCGAGCGTTCATGTTGGTATAATAGTGTGGGTTGAACCCATTCGTCAATGCCATTTTATCGAGGTCCAAGTTGGGACGCATATTGGTCAGTGGGGCTTCCGGGCTGATTGGGAGGGCGCTTGTTGACTCCTTCAATGCGCAGAAGACGCAGATTGTGCGGCTCGTGCGCGGAGCGGCTCAGAATGCGGAACAGATTTCGTGGGATCCGTTTGCGGCGGTGGCGGTGGAAAGCGTGTCGGGGTTTGATGCGGTGATCCATCTGGCGGGCGAGAGCGTGGTGGGACGGTGGACTGCAGAAAAGAAGACCAACATCGTCGAAACTCGCGCGCAGGGAACGCGGAATCTGGCTGGGGCTTTGGCTCGGTGCGAATCCAAACCGCGGGTTTTCGTGTGCGCGTCTGCGATTGGATTTTACGGAGATCGGGGTGACGAAATTCTAGGGGAGAAGAGTCCGCCTGGGCGAGGTTTTCTGCCCGACGTTTGCCGGGAGTGGGAAGGCGCCAGCGGAGTTGCTGCGGAGGCGGGGATACGAACGGTGAATGTGCGGATTGGGCTGGTGCTTAGCGCAAAGGGCGGGGCGCTGGAGAAGATGCTGACTCCGTTCAGACTGGGTCTGGGTGGACGGGCTGGATCGGGACGGCAGTGGTGGAGTTGGATTCATATGGACGACATCGTGGGAGGGATTCATCATGCGATGCGGACGGAGTCGCTGTCGGGGGCGGTGAATCTGGTAGGTCCGAACGCGGTGCGGAATGCGGAATTTACAAAGGTGCTGGCGTCGGTGCTGGGACGGCCGGCGTTATTTCCCGTGCCGGCGTTTGCGCTGCGGCTGGCGTTTGGCTCGCAAGCGGCGGAGGAAATGTTGCTGGCGAGCGCGCGAGTTCAGCCGGGGAAACTTGGGTCGAGCGGATATACGTTTCGGTTTCGCGAGTTGAGGGCGGCGCTGGAGAATCTGGTGGGATAGTCGCGTATTACGTGTGAGTGTTAGATCGTATTCCGACCGTCTCATATCCTAGCCATTCGCGGGTCATGCGCGGGAGTCAACCGGCTGACCGAAGTGAACTGGTGTGATGAGCGTCACATCACGACGGTTGTGAAACTGACAGAATCGATCTCGAGAGTACAGAGATCCTTCATATGAAATCCAGATTGTTTGCATTGATTCTTACGCTTGCCCTGTCGCTGGTTGGATGGGGGCAGGATGCGCCGGCCACTTCGGCGGCACCGAATTCGACTCCGGCTCCGCAAAGCCAGGGTTGCTGCCATGGCAAGACGGCGATGAAAGACAGCCAAAGCTGCTGCCATCACGCCATGGCAGATACAACGGATGCCAGCGCGTGCTGCACGAAGGGCAAGTGCGCGGCGAAAGATGGCAAGTCCTGTTGCGCGGGCAAGGAGATGAAGGCTGCGATGAAAGAATGCAAGAAGAATGGCTGTTGCGCGGATGGCAAGAGCTGCAGCGAGGCCAAGAACGGGAAAACGTCCGGCTGCTGTAACGGCGCGTGTGAACGTCACGCGCAGACGCCTGCCGAGAGCTAATTCAAATCGAAGAGTCCCCCGCCCCGGTCGCTCGACGGCCGGGGCTTTTCTTTTTGGGAGGCGCTGGTGTCACGTGGGTGCGGGTGATGCGGTCGTGCCAGCAAAGGCCATCCTGGTCGAGGGCGGACCAAAGATAGCCGAGTCCGGCGGAGAAGGCGGAGAGGAATGATGCGAGCACGCGCCAGCGGCGCGACCGGCGATTGAGGGACGATCCATCAAATGAGGCGAGGCGGAGCCGGGCGGCGCGCAGGCCGGGAGTGGAGCCGGTGTAGACGACAAAGAAAAATTCGTATGCGATCCAGAGCAGGCCGGCGACGAGGACGAACGCGCCAGCCAGGATGGGCAGCACTCCGCGAAGGAGGTTGAGGTCGAGGCGCAGATTCGAGTTTAGATCGATGGTCAGATTCGGGTTGAGTCTGAGAAAGATTGCGCCGAATGCGGTCAGAGCGGTGGCCACGATGAGGCCATCGACCAGGGCGGCGAGAGCGCGCCGGGAGATGGAGGCGGAGGGCGATGCAAAGGGTGGGAGATCGGATTGATCGAGTGATTCACGGCGGGCGGGCTCGATGAGGATTCCGCCCAAAGCGGGCGGCGGAGGCAGAATCTCAGGAGCTTCGACGATGCGCGGACGATCGAAGATGGGATCGGCGAGTTCGCTGGAGTGAAAAACGGGAATTGCCGCGGAGCGTGGGAACTCGATGACTTTTGCGGATGGTTCGGAGAATTGTTCGGGAAATGTGTCGGGATCGCGGTAGTGAGTTTGATTTTGGGATGACGGCGATGGCTGACAAGAGGCGGCGAATGGAGTGTCGGCTTGTTCGCCGGGGTCGATCGCGGCGTCATCTGTTGGGGAATTCGTTGGTGACGGTACTTGCGAATTTTCTCGGAAGACGCGGTCTGGCGCGGCGGTGACGGCGGAAAATCCAGTTGGCGGAGCGGGACGAGACCAGCTCTCGGGCGCATCAAACGGTAAGAGCAGTGACGGATAGTGCGGTGCGCGGGGCTTACGCCTGGTGCGATAGCGTTCGAGGCGAGCGGCCACTTCTCCACGCCAGGAGGTGGAATCGTCGACGATCGGATTGGCGAGTGACGCGTCGGGACTGGATGGTCCGGCGGGCATTACTCCGGCGGGCGGTGATCCGATGGTGGTGAGTCCGGTTGTGGCCGCGTCGTTCATCGTTCGTCCGGTTGTTGCAGATCCGTTTATTACTAAGCCAGCCGCCGGCAGTCGGGCTGGCGGTTTGGCATGGACCGGGCGGCCATTCATCAAGCCGTCGTAAGCAAGGCGCGAAGGATGCCAGAAGCCAGAGCGAGGCCAGGCACGAATCCGGAGACCACGGAAATGCGGAGCTTTGCTTCGCCTGCCGCCCGCGTGCTAAGGTCAGTTCGTTCCCGTGGACAGACCGCACGCGCGCTTGCAGTTCGACTGTTAATGATCACCCGCTCTCGAATCTTTATCACGACCGCACTGGTCTGTCATCTGCTTCTCGCTTCGGAGATAGTAACCAGCCAGACGCTGCCCCCGGCGGCCGCTTCTGGAGCGGCTTCTGAGGGTGTCTCGTCCGCGGCGCCGGCTCTGCCGGCAGCTCCTGCCAGCCAAACGGAAGAAGAGGTAACGATCAAGGCGGTGCAGCAGGAGAAAGACGGAGCGATTTACCATCTGCGGGGAAGCGTAGAAATTCACTATCGGAATTACATTCTGCGGGCGGATGAGGCTACCTACAACAGCGACACGGGAGACAGTGATTTAGAAGGTCACGTGGTGCTGGATGGCGGTCCTTATGACGAGCACGTGGAATCGAGCCACGGGAATTACAACATACGGACGGAGGTTGGAACGTTCTATAGCGTGGTCGGGACGGTAGGGCTGCGTATGCGGCAGTCGCGCTACATGCTGACGACGACGAATCCGTTTGCGTTTACCGGGAAGATTGTGGAGAAACATGGGCCGAATCGCTATCTAGTTCGGCAGGGGACGGTGACGACTTGCCAGTTGCCGCATCCGAAATGGCAATTCAATGGGGCGCGCATTTCGGTGGACGTGGACAGCACGGCAAAGATTTATAACAGCGACTTCCGGCTGATGGGGATTCCGGTATTTTATTTTCCGTTTGTGACGCATCCGGTGCAAAAGGAGCAGCGGCAGACGGGGTTGCTGATTCCGAGTTTTGGGACGTCGTCGACGAAGGGATATATAGCGGGCGACGCGGTGTATTGGGTATTCAATCGCAGCATGGACGCGACGGCGGGCACGGAATATTTTTCGAAGCGCGGCTGGTTTGAGCGGGGAGAATTCCGGTATCGTCCAAGCGACGACTCGTATGTGTATTTCAATTACCAGGGCATGGTGGACCGTGGGATTGGGTATCCGCCGCAGAACCAGGGCGGAGAAGACGCGCGCTTCATGGCGGAGCGGCCGTTCGGGACGTTTCGGGGAGTGTCGAACATCGATTATCTGAGTTCGTTCGTATTTCGCATTGCATTCACGGACGTATACACGCAGGCGATCGATTCGGAGGTGCGATCGCAGATTTTTCTATCGAACACGACGAACGGATTTCATTTCAATGCGCTGGGTGAGCGCTACCAGAACTTCGATATCTGCAGTCCGAGCACGGATCCGGCGGCGTGCCCGGTTTACATCACGCAGACAGAGCTGGTGCGGATTCTGCACACGCCGAGTCTTTTTATTTCGGGCGAGGAGCGGCAACTGGGAAACACGCCGTTGTACTGGTCGTTTGACAGCGCGGCCGAAGGACTGCAAAGGCGTGAAATCGGATTCCGCACGGCGGCGCTGGTGGGGCGGTTTGATCTGGCTCCGTCGCTGTCGATGCCATTGCAGTGGCGGGGGTGGACGTTTCGTCCGGAGCTTACGTTGCGGGACACGTTTTATACGGAGCAAGGGAATGCGCAAACATCGGAGACCGCGCTGGACGACAACCTGAATCGGAAATCATTGGAAACGTCAGTGGAGTTGAGGCCGCCGGCGTTGTCGAAGATATTTGATCGTCCCTGGCTGGGACGGAAGTGGAAGCACGTGATTGAACCGCGGATGCGGTACGACTACGTGATGGGCGTCAATAATTTTGCCGACATTCTGCGTTTCGACGCTACCGATGTGCTGACCGACACGAATGAGGTTGAGTACTCGGTGATAAACCGGCTTTATGCGAAGCGGCTGGACCAGAACGCGAAGGATTGCGATGGGCAGACGATGAGCACGCTGACGATTGGCGGAGTTCCGCAAGTGGGCGCGGTGCCGTGGGAGGCGCCTCCAGTTGCAAACGGGCAGACGTGTGCTTCGGGACCGCGGGAAATATTGAGTTGGGAGATTGGACAGAAGTATTTCTTCGATCCGACATTTGGGAATGCGCTGGTAACAGGACAGCGCAATGTATTTACGACGACAGCGGATTTTACGGGTTTTGCATTTCTGGATTCGGAGCGGCGATTCGCGCCCATCATCTCGCGTTTGCGGGTCGAAACCAGCCCACGCACGAACACGGAGTGGGACCTGGACTACGATGTTAAGACCGGTCAAATCACGGGGAGCACGGCTTTAGTGAACTATCATTACGGAGCGTTCACGATAGGCGGAGGCGACGCATTTCTGCGTACTATCAATACTCCTGCTCAGACAGCGCCGACAACGCCGAGCGAGAGCGAGTTCCACCAATTTCGTGTGTTATTTGGCTATGGCCAGCTCAACAAACGGGGATTGAGCGCGGCCAGCAGCTTCGGTTTTGATACGGATACCGGGTCGCTGCAGTATGCGACGGCGCAAACGACCTACAACTGGGATTGTTGCGGCCTGAGCCTGGAATACAGGCGATTTGCGCTGGGAGAGGTGCGCAACGAGAATCAATATCGCTTTTCGTTTACGCTGTCGAACGTGGGAGTCTTCGGGAACCTGAGAAGGCAGGAACGGCTGTATTGACTCTTTTTAATTCTCAGATCCCGGTTCTCAGTTCTCAGTCTCAGTTCTCGGAGACGTCGCGCTTCGCGGGGTTAGCGAGAGTTGCGAACATCTTTTGTGGATAATGGAGATCGTGGATAAAGCGGGCACAATTGAGCAGAAGGCTGGGCGGCTGCGGGAGACTCTGGCGGGGTGCGGGCGGTTGATCGTTGCGTACTCCGGAGGCGCGGACTCGGCTTTTCTGGCATGGAGCGCGCACGAGATGCAGGGCGACCGGATGCTGGCGGTGATTGCGGACTCGGCCAGTCTGGCCCGGACGCATCTTGAGGATGCGCTGGCGTTTGCGCGGGAGTTGGGGATTCCGGTTGAGGTGGTGGAGACGCGGGAGCTGGAGAAGCCCGAGTACATCAGGAATGATGCGCTGCGCTGTTTTCACTGCAAGGACGAATTGTTTACGGTGCTGGAGCGGTTTCGTGAGGAGCGTGGATTTGAGGCGATTGCTTACGGTGTGAATGCCGATGATGAAGGCGATTTTCGTCCGGGGCAGCAGGCGGCGCGGGAGCATCATGTTCTGGCTCCGCTGCTCGAAGCCGGTTTGCAGAAGACGGAGATACGGGAACTGGCGCGGCGAGCCGGTTTGCGAGTTTGGGATAAGCCGGCGTCGGCGTGTCTTTCGTCGCGCATGGAATATGGACGAGAGGTTACGCCGGAAGCATTGAGCGTGATTGAGCGCGGAGAAGACGCGTTGCGGGCGATGGGGTTCCGGCAGTTTCGGGTGAGACATCATGGGGAGATGGTGCGCATTGAAATTGGGCGCGAGGAACTGGGGCGGGCGCTTACGACCGAGATGGCGGCGGAATTTACTTCGGTGTTCAAAGGGTTAGGATTTAAGTTCGTCACGCTCGATCTGGAGGGGTTCCGGTCAGGATCGATGAACCAACTGCTGACGACGAACGAGTTGTTGCGGGGGCGCGCCTGAAAGCGCTCTGGGCCCCCCGCCTTACAACGCGACGCTGGCGGGCGTGAGATAATCGAGCAGTTTCCTCATGTTCAGGTGGTTTCGATTGATCATAGTGCGGCGCGCGTTTCTGGTTCTTCTGGTGATTTGTCTCGGGTGCTCGGCGCAGTCTCCTCCAGCATCTTCCACAGCTTCGACGGCGAAATCGAACTCGGGGGTAATGCCTCCGGCGGACATAGTGAGGGCGGTTGAGCGGCAGGTGCGGGCGCATTATTCTTTGCCACCCGATGTAAATGTGACAGTGGGAACGCTGCGTTCGAGCGAATTTCCGAACTATGACGCGGTCACGGTGACGTTTGCGAGCGCGGATAAGAAGCAGGAGTTCGAGTTCCTGCTGTCGCATGACCACAAGACGCTGCTGCGGGTGACAAAAATGGATCTGACCGCCGATCCGTATGCGGCGATCATGAAGAAGATTGACGTGAGCGGGCGTCCGACGCGAGGTAACAAGGACGCGAAGGTGACGGTCGTCAATTACGACGATTTCGAGTGTCCGTTCTGCGCGCACATGCACGCGACGCTATTTCCGGGGCTGCTGAAGGAATATGGGGATCGGGTCCTTTTCATTTACAAGGATTATCCGCTGGAAGAAGTACATCCCTGGGCGATACATGCGGCGGTGAACGCCAACTGCCTGGCGGCGCAAAACGACGACGCTTATTGGGACTACGCGGATTATCTGCATGCCAATCAGCATGTGGTGAGCAGCGAACAAGGCCGCGCGGGGCAGAATGCGGAACTGGACAAGCTGGCGACTTTGCAGGGAGAGAAACACAATCTGGATCTTGTGAAGTTGCAGTCATGCGTGAAGACGCAAGACGAGAAGGCGGTTCGGGCCTCGATGCGCGAGGGAGACGCGCTGGGAGTGGATGCGACTCCGACGATGTTCATCAACGGGCAGAAGCTGGACGGAGCGGTGCCTGCGGACGATGTACGACTCGCGCTCGATCAGGCATTGAGGGATGCCGGCGTTGCGCCTCCGGAACACAAGCCGGCCACGGCGGAGGCAAATACACCGCCGATGACGCCATCGAAATAAACAGCATTCCTTTTGAAGGGGCTTTATCATTGCCTGCGTTCTGGGCATGTCTTGATGCGCAGGCTTGGCTGAGATTCGCCGTGCGGGCGGAGGGAGAAACTTGAAAAATCGGAACTGCTTTGGGCGAGCCGGGCTGGTCGTGGTGAGCGTGTGTGTTTTGATCGGGCTTTCGGCTTGCAACCGCAACAGCAACGGCGGCGACGTGATGGCTTCGGTGAACGGGCGCAAGATCTATCGCAGCGAACTCGACAAGTATTACGCGAACCAGACGGCGGGCTCAGATCAGCAGCCGACGGGCGAACAGGCGGTAAGCCTGCGGCTGAGCATTCTCGACGAGCTGATTGAAACCGAGATCCTGATGCAGCGGGCGGAGAAGTTGGGATTGCTGGCGACGGACGAAGAGGTTGACCGAAAGCTGAACGAAATCAAATCTCCTTATACGGCGGAGGAATTCAACAAGCGGCTGCAGGACAAGAAAATATCGCTCGATGACTTCAAGCGCGATTTGCGGCGCTCGCTTACGCGGGACAAGGTGCTGAACAAGGAAATCACCTCGCGCATCAACATCACGGACCAAGACGTGACGAATTACTACCACGAGCACAAGGCGGAGTTCAATCTGATTGAGGCGCGATACCATTTAGCGAAGATCGTGGTTTCGACGTCGGGGAACGCGCAGGTACACAATCTGCAAAACAGCAAGGCGCAGAACGATGCGGAGGCGCGGAAGAAAATTCAGATGATCGAGAACCGGCTGGACAGCGGTGACGATTTCGCGACGATGGCGATGAATTATTCCGAAGACCCGGAGACGAGCAATAATGGCGGCGATTTGGGAATGGCTCCGGAATCGGCGTTGAAGAGCGCCGATGCGGCGACGCGCGACGCGGTGCTGAAGCTGAAGCCGGGACAATATACGCCGGTCATTCCGATGCTTAATCCGACGAATCATCAGCCTTATGCGTACATGATCGTGAAGCTGATTTCGAAAGAGCCGGCGGGGCAGCGGGATTTGAATGATCCGCGAGTGCAGCAGGCGATACGGCAGCAATTACGGGACCGGCGCGAGCAGTTGTTGAAGGCGGCGTACTACGAGACGCTGCGCGATGACGCGAAGGTCACGAATTATTACGCGGAAGAAGTGCTCAAGGATATGGGCACGGCGAAGTAGAGGCCGATTTGTCGGTGAGACGGACGAATGCGTCTGTCCCTACGTATTTAGCCTCTACACGTTTACGGTTAACCTTCCAGTTTCTTGGTTAAGACCTCGTTCACCAGTTGGGGATTGGCTTGGCCTTTCGAGGCTTTCATCAGCTGACCCACAAAAAATCCAATCATCGTTTTCTTACCGGCGCGATACTGCTCGACTTGTTTCGGATTGGCGGCGATTAATTCGTCGGCGAGTTTCTCAAGAGCCGAGGTGTCGCGCGACTGTTCGGGACGGCCTTCTTCTTCGTAGACGGCGGGGAAATCGCGATTGCGTTCGAAAGACAGGTCGTAGAGATCTTTGAGCATCTTGCCGGAGATTGCGCCCGACTCGACGAGGTCGGCTGAGGCAGTGACTCCGACCATGGAGATGGGAGACTGGTCGAGTTCGAGGCCGCGGGTTTTGAGGCGTCCGAGCAATTCGCTTTGCACGAGATTGGCGACGCGCTTGGGATTTTTGGCGTCACGCGCTGCGGATTCAAACTGGTCGGCGAGGGCGCGAGTCAGCGTGAGGGTATGAGCGTCGCCGGCGGTGATGCCGTATTCCTTCATCATGCGGTGACGGCGGGCTTCGGGAAGCTCGGGCAAACCGGCGCGGATTGCGGCTTGCCATTTCTGGTCGACCACCAAGGGAAGGAGATCAGGCTCAGGAAAGTAGCGATAGTCATGCGCCTGTTCTTTGGAGCGCATGCCGTAGGTTTTACCTTCGTGCGCGTTGTAGAGGCGCGTTTCCTGGGTGATTCTGCCGCCGGATTCGATGATTTCGATGTGGCGTTCGATTTCGTATTCCAGGGCCTGCTTTATAAAGCGGAAGGAATTGACATTTTTGACTTCGGTCTTGGTGCCGAATTCCTTTTGACCGCGGGGACGCACGCTGATGTTGGCATCGCAGCGCAGAGAACCTTCTTCCATGTTGCAGTCGCTGACGCCGGTGTAGAGGATGATTTCCTTGAGGCGGGTGAGATATTCGTATGCTTCTTCGGGCGAGCGCATGTCAGGTTCGCTGACGATTTCGGCGAGGGGCACGCCGGTGCGATTCAAATCGATCGCGGTTTTATGGGCGGAATCGGCGAAGCCTTCGTGGAGACTTTTGCCCGCGTCTTCTTCGAGGTGCAGGCGCGTGATGCCGATTTTCTTTTTGCCTCCGCGGAGTTCGATGTCGATGAATCCATGTTCGGCTAGGGGCTTGTCATATTGCGAGATCTGATAACCCTTGGGCAGGTCGGGATAAAAATAATTTTTGCGGGCGAAAACGGACGTTTCGTTGATGCGGCACTCGAGGGCCATGGCAGCGAGGGTGGCGAATTCGACGGCCTTGCGGTTGAGAACGGGCAAAGCCCCGGGAAGTCCGAGGCAGACGGGGCACACGTTGGTGTTGGGGGGATCGCCGAAGCGAGTGGAGCAGGAGCAGAAAATCTTGGACTCGGTGAGCAACTGGACGTGGACTTCGAGTCCGATGACCGGTTCGTACTTGGCGAGGAGATCCTCGGAAAGTGCTGGGGTGGCCGCCATATCTGGAGATTATAGCGGGGGCGACGCGTCGGCCGCTGGCCGCTACTTGCCGGGGATGGCTTCTGGGGCGCTCAGATATTTTTCCATCGGAATTTCGAAATACATCAGGTCGTTGCCCCTGGCGTCGTGAACTTCGGTGAGGTAGAAGTATGCGCCAGCGAGCGGATGCGGGATGTCCTGGACATCGAAAAATAGAAAGCCGCGGACGGTGGAGTGGGGCTCGACGGCTTCGGCGGCGAACTGGGACTGCTCGATTTCATTCCAGGTTTTGCGGCTGACGCCGCCTTTCTCCTGTTTCTTGGGCAGCGGGATGGGCAAGGGATTGGTGTGCTCGACGCTCGAAGGATGGGAGAGACGGCGCAGCAAATCGTCCATCGACGCGGGATAGAGCTTGCTGCCGTCTTTGGTGTTCAGTTCGGCCTTCATGCCGACGAGAGAGATGGGCTGATCGCCGTCGTTCGAGATCACAAAGAAAACCGGCATGTATCCGTGGTTACGATAGTTGACGGTGAAGATCGAGGCTTTGTCTTCGAGGTCGTAGGGATCGACGGCCACGGTAACTTTTTCCATCGGGTGTGCGTCGTGTGCGGGGTAGGTGCGGGCGGGCTGCGCGGCGGGCATGACGAATTCTTTGGAGGCCAGGGCGCAGAGCGGAGAAAGCAAGAGAAAAACGCCGACAGCCAGATAACGATGCGACCTCCGGATTGATGCGCGTGACGATTGCCGCTGACCTGCATTACGCATAGGTGAATTATAGGGTGTTGAGTTATTGGATGCGGTTTGCGCGGCGAGCGCTGTCTGGTGGCGTATGAGGATGAGATTTCCGGTTCCCAGTTAGAATGGGGCTTCTCTTCATGTACGCGCTTTACAGTGCGCTGCTCGCGTTGTTTCTGGTAGTGACGCTGCCTTACTGGCTGGTGCGAATGATGCGCCACGGCAAGTATCGGGCGGGGTTTCGGCAGAGGCTTGGCGCGGTTCCGCGTGCGCTGGCGGGACGCGATGATCGGCGCGTGATTTGGGTGCACGCGGTTTCGGTGGGCGAGGTGGTCGCGTCGAGCGCGGTGATTGCGGCGCTGCGGCAGAAATTTCCTTCGCATCGGGTGCTGATTTCCACGACGACGAGCACCGGACAGAAACTGGCCGGGCAACGGTTTGGTGTGGGAAACGTATTTTATTTTCCGCTGGATTTTGGGTTGGCGGTGCGTCCCTACCTTGATGCTTTGCGTCCGGAACTTGTGGTTGTCGCGGAGACGGAGTTCTGGCCGAATTTTTTGCGGTTGGCGAAGCGCAGCGGTGCTCGGATTGCGGTGATCAATTGCCGGATTTCTGACCGGTCGTTTCCTGGATACAAGCGTTTTCGATTCTGGCTCCCGAAGTTGCTCGAGAACACGCTGGCGAACGTGGATATTTTTTTGTGCCAGACGGAAGAGGACCGGCGACGGCTGGTGGAAATTGGCGCGGCGGAAGATAAGGTGAGCGTGGCGGGCAATTTGAAATTCGATGTGCTGGCGCCGCCGTTGCCGGAGATTGTGGAGAGCCTTCGGAAGAGCTTCAACGATTCCGGAGCGGGGCCGATTCTGGTGTGCGGCAGTACGCTGGAGGACGAAGAAGGCTCGCTGCTCTCGGCATTTCGCAATATTCTGGCCAACCATCCGAAGGCGGTGATGATTCTTGCGCCGCGGCATCCGGAGCGGTTTGCGGTGGTGGGGGAACTGGTGGAGAAGCTGGATTTCCGCATGTGGCGGCGTTCTCTGTGGAGCGGCGAAGCGCTTGCGGGCGGCGTGCTTCTGGTGGACACGATTGGAGAGTTGGCGGCGCTTTATTCGCTGGCCACGGTGGCGTTTGTGGGTGGAAGCCTGGTGCCACGCGGCGGACACAATATTCTTGAGCCGGCGCTGTATGGAGTTCCGATTGTTACCGGCAATCACTACGAAAACTTTCGGGAGGTCGTCAATTTTTTTGCGAGCCGCAACGCGGTGCGAACCGTTGGGTTGGCGGAGCTGCCGCTGGTTATCATGGAACTGATTGAGAATGACAAGGAGCGGGCAACGCTGGGGCAGAACGCAATTGCAGCGCTCGAATCGCAACGCGGCGCGACGGAGAGGACGGTGGCGGCGCTGATCCGGCTGATGGAAACGCGGACGGATGCGCACGACGCTAGCGGGCGGGCGGGCGCATGAATCCATTGGCTGGGATTTATGGCTCGGCCACGACTTTGCGAAACGTGTTGTTTGATCGCGGCGTGCTGTCTGCGCGACGGCTGCAGCGGGCGGTGGTGAGCGTTGGGAATCTGTCGGTGGGTGGGTCGGGCAAGACTCCTTTTGTGATGGCGCTGGGCGAATTGCTGAAGGTGCGTGGGATTCCGTTTGATGTGCTCTCGCGCGGATACGGGCGCAAGACGCGCGGCGTGCTGGTGGTTGAGCCGGGGGGCAATGCCGCTGATTTTGGCGATGAGCCGCTGCTGATGGCGCGGCGGCTGGGCGTTCCGGTGATTGTTGGAGAAAGCCGTTACGATGCGGGCCAGTTGGCGGAACAGAAATTCGAGTCGCAAGTGCATATTCTGGATGATGGGTTTCAGCATCGAGCATTGGCGCGGGATTTCGACATCGTGCTGCTGACAGAGCGGGACTTTGACGACAAGCTGCTGCCAGCGGGACGGCTGCGCGAGCCGCTGTCGTCCTTGCGGCGAGCGGATGCGATTGTGCTGCCGCGGGATTTTTCGGCGAAGAACTTTTCGGCGCATGAGCTGACGATTGAAGGCCTGGCGCGGCAAGGGAAATTTGTGTGGCGAATGAAGCGCGAGATTGACGTGCCGGCGGGAGTCGCCGCTCCGATCGTGTTCTGCGGGATTGCGAGGGCGGGGCAGTTTTTTGCCGAGGTACGCGCGGCCGGAGTTGCGCCGGCGGCGGAGGCGGAGTTTCGCGATCATCATGCTTACGGCCGAAGTGATGTCGAGCGGCTGCTTGCGATGCGCGCAAAACTCCGGGCGGGGGGATTTCTGACCACGGAAAAAGATGCGGTGAATCTGGGGGCATTGCGCGAGAGGCTCGATCCGCTGGGAATCGTCGGGCTCGGCATTACTGTCGATGATCCTACTGACGTTGTGGATGCGGTTTTGGCAAGAATCAGCGAACGAAAGGCCCGCTCGTGAGAAAATCTTGAGTTGCACGGGCTGAACAGTACGTAGATCAATCAACACATTGATGACAAAACATATTAAAGAAAACGGACGTCTGCGGAAGATTGTCGAATCGTTTCCGAAGCTCACGGTGACTGTTCTGGCGGATATGGTTGCCGACGAGTTTGTTTTTGGCGAAATTTCACGGGTGTCGCGCGAGGCGCCGGTGCTGATTTTGCGGCACCACGACCGCAAAGTAGTTCCGGGGGGCGGCGCGAATGCGATTTACAACCTTGCCGACCTGGGAGTGAATGTTTTGCCTGTGGGAGTGGTCGGCGACGATGATCCGGGGAAATTGCTGCTGCGCGCGTTTCGCCACAAGCGCATTCCGGTGAGCGGCGTTTTCAAAGACAAGAGCTATACGACAGTGACGAAGACGCGCATTCTGGCGGGTTTCGCGCACACGGCGGGGCAACAGGTGGTGCGGCTCGACCGCGAGCCAGCCGAGGGTCCGAACGCGCATCTGCGGCGGGAGATTGTGCTGGCGGCGCGGGAGTATGCGCGAGCGTCGGATGCGCTGCTGGTATCTGATTATGGCTATGGCGCGGCGACTCCGAATCTGTTGAATGTAATTCGCGAGAGGCGCGGACTGGATAAGGTTCCGGTGATGCTCGATTCGCGGCATCGCATGCTGGAGTTTTCGGGGATTACTGCAGCGACTCCGAATGAATCGGAGGTGGAAGAGGTTCTCGGGATACGAATTGGGAATGACTGGGAGCGATTGCTGGCGGCGGGCGATCAGGTGGCGGGGGCGATGAATCTGGAGTCGCTGCTGATCACGCGGGGCAAGGATGGCATGGTGGTTTTTCCGCGCCGGCACAAGCCGGTGGACATTCCGATTTACGGCAGCGACGAGGTCGCGGACGTGACGGGCGCGGGTGATACGGTCGTGGCGACTTTTACTGCGGCGCTGGCCGGAGGTGCGAGCGCGGAGGAGGCGGCGCAACTGGCGAATTATGCGGGTGGAATTGTGGTCATGAAGCGCGGAACGGCGACGGTGAGCCAGCAAGAGTTGCTGGAGGCGCTGGATAAAGCGGCGCCGGTGGCGCGCGAGCATTAGAGTTTTAGAGTGAGGCGACGGGCTTCGCCCGTCTCAGCGGGGCAGAGCGCTGCTGCCGCAGGTTTACGGCGGACACAGATCTAGATTGAGCAAACTCCAACAGAAGATTGTCTCGCGAAATGAACTTCGGCAGCGCGTGGCAGATTGGCGGCACGCGGGCCAACGCATCACGCTGGCCAACGGATGCTTCGATGTGCTGCACGTTGGGCATGTGCGATATTTACGGGCGGCGCGGGAGCTGGGCGGCAAACTGATTGTGGCGGTGAATAGCGATGCTTCGGTGCGGGCGCTGAAAGGTGACGGGCGTCCGGTGATGCCGGCGGAAGAGCGCGCGGAAATTCTGGCGGCGCTGAGCGATGTGGATGCGGTGGTGATCTTTCCGGAAGAGGATGTGCGGACGATTATTCGCGAGATCAAACCTGACTTTCACGCCAAAGGGACGGATTACACGGTGGAAAGCGTTCCGGAGCGAGGTGAGGTGGAAGCGTGTGGAGGGCGCGTCGTGATTGTAGGCGATGCGAAGGATCATTCGGCCACGGAGATCATTCGTTCGCGGTCGGGGGCGCGGCCGGCGCCGCAAAAATCGTGAAGCGGTGCGGATGGCGGCTGCGGCCGCTGCGACAACATGGGCTGCGACCAGGCGGATTGCGAGCTGCATGACGGAGTCTGTTTCCCTTCCGAGAGGCGCCCGAAAATTGAAAAGCCTGCTTATTGTGCGTCTGGGCGCAATGGGAGACGTGATTCACACGCTGCCGGCGGCGGTCGCACTGCGACGGGCGTTTCCTGATGCGATTCTGGGATGGCTCATCGAAGAACGATGGGTGGAATTGCTGTGCACACTGCGCTATCAGCGGTCGGGAGCGCGCTCGCCGCAGCGCCCGCTGGTGGATCGGGTGCATACGGTGAATACGCCGGAGTGGCGGCGCTCGCTATTTTCATTTCACACTTGTCAGCAGATGGCGGTGGGATTGAGTGAGTTGCGCGGCGTCCGGTACGACGCGGTGATTGATTTTCAGGGGGCGGTGCGATCGGCGCTGCTGGCGCGCTGGTCGGGGTCTGCAATTATTTATGGGGATACGCAGCCGCGCGAGAATGCGGCGAGCATGTTTTACACGCGCAAGGTTCTTGTCAAAAACCACGGGACGCACGTAGTTGAGCAGGCGATGTCGCTGGCGGAGGCGGTTATGCCGGGCGGAAGCAGTGCGACGGGCATCCGCGAAATGCGGTTGAGCGAGATTCGGGAAAGTTTTCCGGTTGATCCGGACGCGGAGACGAAGGTTGCGGCGCTGACGGCGGAAGGGCAGGATTTCGCGCTGCTTAATCCCGGGGCGGGTTGGGGAGCGAAGATGTGGCCGGCGGAGCGGTATGGGCTGGTGGCAAAAGAGCTGGCTAAGGGTGGGTTGCGGTCGCTGATCAATTACGGTCCGGGCGAGGAAGAACTGGCAGCGACGGTAGAGTCGGCCAGCGAAGGGAGCGCGCGCAGGATTTCGTGCTCGATTTCAGAGTTGATTGCCCTGACGCGGCAGGCAGGGCTTTTCATTGGCGGCGATACGGGGCCGCTGCACCTGGCGGCGGCTTTGAGGATTCCGGTGGTGGCGATTTTTGGGCCGACGAATCCGGCGCGGAACGGGCCGTTTGGGACGCGATCGATGGTGCTGCGAAGCGCAAGCAGTATGACGGATCACTCGCGCTATCACGAGCCGGAGCAGGGATTGCTGGAAATTACGGTGGGCGAGGTGGTTGCGGCGGCTCGCAAGCTTTTGGCGGGTTGCGTGGCAGAGGATGGTTTGTCGAAGGCGTGGCGTGGCGAGAACCGATCGAAGTGAATGAAGAATCACAACCCGGGGAGCCAGCTTCGCCAGCGCCGCTGCCGGTGACAACATGGTCGCGAGTGGCGCGGCGGCTCCGGGTACCGCTGGGATTTATTTTTGCGGTGGTATATGTGTGGCTGGCGCGGCCGACACGGGCATCGCTCATTGTGGGAGCGCTGGTGCTGCTTCCGGGGCTGATCTTGCGAGGGCTGGCTTCCGGGCACGTGCAGAAAGACAAGCAGCTCACTATCAGCGGACCGTATGCATATACGCGCAATCCGCTCTATTTGGGCTCGCTGATGCTGGCGGCGGGATTCGCGATTGCGGCGCGCAGTTGGTGGATCGTGGTGGTCATGCTGCTGATGTTTGCCGTAATTTATGTGCCGGTAATCGCGGGCGAAGAACGGTATTTGCGGCAGACGTTTCCTGAATACGATGATTACGCGCGGCACGTGCCGCGACTGTTGCCGCGACTGACGGCCTATCGCGGCGGGCAGGGCGCGGAGTCTTCGAGCCGCCACTCTGAGGCTCAGTCGTCTTCCGCTCGGTATTCTTCGGCTCGCTATTGGAAGCATCGTGAGTATCAGGCGAGTATTGGCTGCGCGGTGGTACTAGCGGTGCTTCTGGTCAAGCTGATAACGGGAAGTTGATGTGGTAGTCTGCCGTTACGGTATGACGATTGCCCGGGGTGGTTGCGGAAGAAGTCTGATTCGTAACTCAGCTTTGGCCTTCCTGATCGCGGTCGCTCTGATGGCGGTTTTGGCGGCCGAGCTTTTCGCGACAGCGGTTTCCGCGGTGGAACAAGGTGCGCCAGCGGCGACGATGGGCGCGGGTGTAGAAGTCCATCCCCCACTTCCTAATTATCCGTTTCCAGACAGGAAAAGTTACGTCTATTCGGCGGAGTGGCATTTGATTACCGCGGGGACGGGCACGGTGCGAATGGAGACGAACGGGGGTGAACGCAAAGTTGTTGCTACGGCGGAGTCTTCGGGGGCGGTGAACGTTCTTTTTCCAGTGCATGACCGATTCGAATCGCACTTCGATCCGCGGACATTTTGTTCGCTGTCGATTTTCAAGCACAGCGAAGAGGGATTGCATAAACGCGAGACGACAATCCATTTCGATTACGGGCGTAAAAAAAGCGTACTTGACGAACGAAATCTGAAGACGGGCGAAACCAAGCACGCTGAAAGCGATTTGGCGGGCTGCACGACGGACATGATTACAGGTTTCTATTATCTGCAGTCACTGCCGTTGCTGATCGGGGCGACTTATGAGTTTCCAATCAGCGACGGGAAGACGACGATCGTCCGAGCAACCGTGGACAAGCGCGAGCAGGTGAAAGTGCCGGCGGGAACATTCTCGGCGATTCTGGTGACGGCCGAACCTACTTCGGGGCCGCTGAAGTCGAAGGGCAAAGTCTGGGTGTGGTATTCGGACGATGCGGATCACACGCCGGTGCAAATGCGCGTGAAGCTAGGATGGGGCACGCTGCTGTTCCGTCTGCTACGCGTCGACAAGTGATCGAAACCGGTGATCGAAAGCCGGAGCTAGTTCTGCGCTACGATCGCTTGCCGGGCTTTGGCGAGCTCGGGGCGGTCGGAAGTTGATCCGGCGCAGGTCTTGACCAAGACGGCGTAATATTCGGTTGCCTGCGTGGCTTGACCTGACAGTTCGGCGGCTTGCGCGGCGCCGTAGAGGCCGTCGAAGCGCTTCGGATTGAACTTCAAATCTCCTTTGTATTCGGTCAAAGCCTGCTCGGGGCGCTTCATTTCGAGCAGCATGTCGGCGAGCATCTCGCGGGCCGGCATCGCGGTGCTCTCTTCGCCGACGGCATCTTCGTGATCGGCAACCTTGCGCAGGATTGTGGTGGCCTCGTCGTTCTTGCCTTCACCGTGGAGAATCCATGCCGAGGCTTCCTGATGGATTGTCTCGACGTACTCGGCCTCGTAGGTTTTTTTGCGGGTGAGATAGTCCTGGTGAATGGCGTCGATCTCGACGAGATTTTTCCTGGCGGCGGCGAGGTCTCCGCTGCGCGCGCTTCCGATGGCACGCGCCCAGTAGGTGTAGGCGCGGTCGCCGGGATCAGCCTTGGGGATGACGGGCAGCGTGGCGGCATCAGACCATCGATGGAGTTCGAGGGCGTACATGGCGGGGAACTTCGACATGGCGAAGGCTTGCATGTCGCGATCCATGCTGCCCATGTGCATTGGGGGCAGGGCTCGCGCTTCTTCGATCACTTTGGCCGCGTCAGCTTCACGACCGCTTTGCAGGTAGGCGTAGACCAGGAAATCCATGGCGTGGAACTGGTGGCCTTCGCCGCCCATGTGCATGGCGGTGGCCTTGCGGGTGGCCGCGATCGAGGCGAGATTCGAATTAATGTCATCGGGCCAATCGCCTACGCGCGCGAAGATGTGGGATGGCATGTGAACGGCGTGGGGAGCGGCGGGGGCGATCTGCGCATAACGAAGTGCGGCGGGCAATCCCAGTTGCGCGAGCTGCGGCTTGTCGTAGGTATGGATCAGATAGTGGGCGACGCCGGGATGATTGGGCTCTTCGGCGAAGAGCTTTTCGAGAATGGCTGCGGCTTGTTTGCGGTTGGCGAAGGTTGTGTCGTTATCGGGCTCAGAAGCCAAGAGCGAGAGCGCGTAAAAGACGGCGGCTTCGCGGTCGTCGGGATATTTCTGATAGACCTTCTGCATGGCGGCGGAATAGGCGCGAGCGCGGGCGTCGTGATCCATTGTGCCGCTGTTGGAATAGAACGCCTGCAAAGCATGGATGTAATCGCGCTCGCGGGTGGTGGTCGTCTTTGTGCCGGTTTGGTTGGCCTGCTTCAATTCGGCCGCACCGCGCTGAATGGTGGAGGCGGTCGGCTGGTCCCAGAGCTGATGCCAGAGGCTCATCGCCTCTCCCCAATATGCCATGGCGCAGTTCGGGTCTTGTTTTTGGACGTCGAGGAAGGTTTTTTCAGCCTCTTCGTACCAGAAGGAATGCAGGAGGGCGACACCTTTGTCGAAGGTCTTCTGAGCGTCGGGGGTGCAAGAGACGGGGAAATGAACGGTGCCGAGCTGGTTAGGCGTTAGATCTTCGTGATGATGGTCTTCGTCGGCCGCGGCGGAGACGGAAAACGCCAAGGCAATCAAGACGATCCAAATCAATTTGCGCATGGAAGCACCCCGGAGGAGTCTAGTGTGGGGGTTGAGGCGGGGTCAAGGCGGAGAGGAACAAATGCGACGAAGGATGGATGGAATGTCCAGGGGATCGCAGCGCCGGGCGTTCCCATTTCGTATTAAGATTGAAGAAACGTCAGGGGTCAACTGACTCAAATCTAAACGCAGGAGGGATTTTCATGCTGAAGACACGTCCAGCTATTCTCTTCACGGTCGCACTGTTGTTTCTCCTCTCGGGAACGATAGTGGCTTACCCTGCCCAGTATCTGATTGTGAGCGCGCAGTATGGGAACAAGCGGCGGCACATCGATGTGACGGATCGCCTGAAGCAGATGGCAAGATCGAATAACAGGTACAAGGTCGACTATAAGACATTCGGCGACCCGGCTCCGGGGCAGGCAAAGTCGCTGCGGATTTACGCGCGCGGCCCACACGGGCACGTACACATGTTTGAATATCGCGATGGCAGCGTGATTGACGGGTCGATGTTCAAAGGCTGGGGCACGGGGCAGTGGGCCGGTCCGAACGACAGGTGGAACGGCAACTGGGACGCTCCTAGATAACGAGCGAGCGACGAGGGTCAACGTTTTCGGCTTTGAAGCGGGTGTGTGTTTTCCCGGCGCGGCCAAGACAGCAGTCTTGGTGTCTATGGTAGCGGCGGGCGGAAATCGTCAGCAGGCCGGAACGAAGATTGTCACATATGGAAGCGTGTGTCGTATGGCAACGCAGGATCAACTGCGCTGATCGACCGATTCATAGAGGAACTCCCCGGTGGAGGCGGACTGACACTTTTGCCAGTTCCGCCGCCATTCTAATCTGGTTAGGTTTCAGAAGGTGTCCAGCACACCGGGAGGACGTATCATGACGCACAATCGCGAAGCACACTCGATCGGATTACTTACGCTGTGTATGGTTGTTCTGAGCTTTTCAGGGCTGACGCGTCCGGCGGCGGCACAAGGATTTTGGCCACCCGCGTCGCCGGAGGCGCAAGATTTCCGACACAACATCAAAGATATTCTGTTTGCCTTCGATCAGTATGAGGATCCGACAAACAAAGAGACCCTGGAAGAGGACGTGGCCTATCTCAAGGCGCATCCAGATGTACGCATACGGATTGATGGCTATACGGACAACCGCGGCGACATCGTTTACAACCTGGTGCTCGCCCAGAAGCGCGCCGACATTGCAAGGGATGAACTCATCCGCGCGGGCATTCCCGCAGAGCGTATTGTTTCGGCCGTGGGCTGGGGCAAACTATATCCAACTTGCGATTTCGACAGCGACGAATGCTGGGACAATAATCGTCGCGCTCACCTGAGATATTACTGGTAGTGACCGAAGCGACATGGCGGAGTCATAAGCGAATGGCCTTCGTGTGGCGGGGTCTGCAACCGAGAGAACGCCTTGCGCTGCGGCGAAACTTGCCGAGCGCAGGGCTCAGGACGGAGGGTAGCGGTGCAGTTTGAAAAGGATGCGAGCCAAATGCGTGATGGGGGCACAGTTCCGCGGACTTCTCGACGTTTTGGCGTTCAGCTCGCAGTTAGTTTGTTGTCGATGGCCACGTTGGTTTCAGGCCAGAAGCTTCCTGCCGGTACTGCGCTTCCCGTGATGCTGAACTCAGAGTTGAACGCGAAGAAAGATCGCGTAGGGCAAAAAATCGAAGGAAAGACCATGCAAGACGTTCCGCTGGTTTCCGGATCAAGAATCAAACGCGGATCGAAAGTCACTGGTCATATCGTGGAGGTAACGCGGGCTGCCGACGGCGGCTCTGCCATAGTCATAAGGTTCGATGAACTCGAAGATCAAGGCCGCGCTATCCGCTTGACAGTGAGCCTGCGAGCGCTCGCCGCGAGCGAGAGCGTGTTCCAGGCAGGACTTCCCATTGAGACTAGCTCGGATTCGGAATCGTCAGATCAGTGGGTCACGAGGCAGGTGGGCGGAGAAGTGGTGAACCGCTCTCGAGGCGCGGTTGGGTCGAATACCGCAATTGTGGGCAGATGGTCTGAGGGAGTATGGGCAGTGCTTACGCCCCCTCTTCAAGGCGACTGCCCCGACGACGAGGGAGACGGTCGGGAACAGGCGATGTGGGTCTTTTCGACGTCGGCATGTGGGCTCTACGGGCTGCCGAACATGATGCTGGCGCATGCGGGACGAACTGATCCCGTCGGGCAGATCAGGTTAGAATCGCCTAAACAGCTGATGATTCGCGGGGGCAGCGGATGGCTGCTGCTCGTCACGGGACCGGCTGTCCACTAGAAGCGCCTATTTGTTTTGTAATCCGAACGGTTGATGCTGATCGGATTCGTGTCTTTTCAGGCTTTTTTGATGAGGCGCGTGATTCCGACCAAGATGACGGCGCCAATGAAGGCCACGATGATGGAGCCGATCATGCCGCCTCCGGGCCAAATTCCCAGGAGTCCAAAGACCCAGCCGCCGACGAGGCCGCCGAGGATTCCGAGAATGATGTCCACGAGTATGCCGTAGCCGCCGCCTTTCATTACCTTGCCGGCGAGCCAGCCTGCGATCAGTCCGACCACGATCCAATAGATGAACCCCATGACAATCCTCCTTGCCACGGCTTGAGCCGCGGCTTCCGGTTTGACGTTGCGGCGTAACCGAAAATATAACACTGGTTGTCAATCTGATACTTGCCACTGCGAATATCTGCTCTAAGATCGATTTTTGAACGGTTGGCGTTTTCTAACTGAAGGTGGTCTAGCGAAGATTAAGTAGGAGTGTGTGTGGCGTTCTTGTTCATTGCGCTGGCGACCCTTGGCTGGTCGGGCTACAGTCTGATCACCGGGAAAGGCTACTACAAAGGCTGTCCTCCGGGAGGCTATGACCGTAGTGACGATCCATTCAGTTATTGGGCTCCGACGCTCATCATTCTGGCGATTGGCATTTTCACGATGCTGATTTTTCTGGGCGTGATTCAACTCCCGGCACGGCCCTATCACCACTGACACTTACACGGACGTTACTTTGCGGCGGCGGCCAACGCTTCGGCTATGAGAAGCTTTGTCTGCTTGTCGAGTTCCGTGCCGGTTTTCTGGCTGAGTTCGGCGTTCAGATGTTTGTTCTTGATGCCGATATAAACGGCGTTGTAGGAGGTGTTTCCCAGGTTTTCTACCTGGTGTTTGAAGGGCGGATACCAGCGAGACTCGCCGGGCTTGGCAAAGACTTCTTGCGACTTTCCGTTTTCGTCGGTGAAGCGGAGGTGTCCGGAGGTGAGGATGACGACCACGCCGCCGGGGTGGGCATGCAGCTTTGATTTCTCATGCGGTCCATAGTGGACGTTGACGACTTGCACGTACTCGTTTTCGAAAGCCAGCTTATAGTGGGTTGGCTCGACTTTGGTGGGATCTTGCGCGAGAGCGAGCGCAGAGAAACTCAGGCATAACAGCGCAGTGCATAATAGTCGGCCGAACAACGATATTCGCATGAGGTCACCTCGGGCTGTGCTTTCGAACCGTGCTAAAGGTTTATACGGCTATAAGCGGGTGTCAACAAGAGGAAACGCGGGCTCGGACCAAAGTGGTAAGAAAAACTGATTTTGTCGTGGGCTGACGACGGGATTTATTGCAGGCGGAAGCGTTCGTTCATCAAACGCTGGAGGCGCGGGCGGTAGAGGATATCGTAGGCAAGTTCTTTGTCGGGAAACATGGTAAGGGCGGCGCGGCGGGCGTTGGCGGCCATTTCGGCGGCTTCTTCGAGGGTCAGGTCGGGGTCCTGACTGATGACGGACATGACCATGCTCATCATTAGCTGCAAGCGCCGGAGTCTGCGGGCCTCGTCGATGTGGTCATTGTGATCTGTCCCTGATTCGGCCCGATGAACTTCCATGACTGCCCCCGTTGATTTGGATGTTGAACGCGTCCCCGATGTTGCGCCCCAAAGCCCATTGTGCCAGTTTTGAGGCGCGAATCAAGCTTTCGTTAGCCGTACGCCTTTAGGGGATGCTGGATTCGGATAGCAAACCGGCAGAGATGTCTATTACCAACGACCGATAAACCGCAGATCTCTCGCTGCGCTCGGGATGACAACCGATAAGGGTCTGGACCCAGGATTTGGGCGGACGAGACAGAGGGACGGTGACTGCCGTAAGCTGTTGAGAGCCAGATCATGGAGGAACACATGCCAGAGCCGACTAGTCCCTCGCCTAACGAAAAACTCGTTAAGGTCTTTGACACGGAGCAAGAGAACGAAGCGATTGTGGTGCAGGGCCTGCTTGAATCCGCGGGCATCGAGTCGGACCTGAAATCGATTGATGCGGTACAGGAGATGTTTCCCGGCGTGGGTGGAACGGTGCTGCTGGTGCGCCAAGAAGACGCGCCGGAAGCGGAAAAGATTATCGATACGTATCGCAACCTGCCGCCGCTTGATGACGAGACGGCGGATATCAGCGGGTAGGAGACGGAGCGCTTTTTCGAGCGGTTCGAGTCTCGCCGCCTCGGGCGGGATGAGAACGGATTCAAATTCAATGGAGAAGCGCGACGTACGGGGTCACTGAATTGCCATCGAGATAGAAGCTGACGGCTCCGTCTTCGTCGGTGCGATAAGTTTTCACCCCGGCCTGCTGCAGGCGATCGAGGACTTCGCGGCGGGGATGTCCGTAGACATTTCGAGCGCCGACGGAGATGACGGCGTAGCGGGGACGAACGGTGGCCAGGAGATCGGCGGAAGTTCCGCTTGCGCTGCCGTGATGTGCGACCTTCAACAGCATTGCCTCAGGATGTTCTTCGACGACGCGTCGTTCGGCAGGACGCTCGGCGTCTCCCTCAAGTAAAGCGGTCGTGCCGCGAAATGCGGCGGTGAAGACGAGGCAATCGTCATTGGGGCGCATTGCTCCCGTGATTTGGTCGCGGCCGGGAGCGAGGATCTGGAAATGCACGCCGCCATAATCGAGTTGGTCGCCTTCTTTCTTTATGGAGACCTGCATTTCGGCGTGCCGGGCCTGGGCGACGATGGGGGCCAGTTCGCCGACGGGGTGGTCAATGCTGATCCAGAGTTGCCGGGGATGGAAGTTGGCGATGACGGCGGGCATTCCGCCGAGATGGTCGGCGTGGGGGTGGGTGATGACGACTATGTCGAGATGATCGATGCCACGATTCCAAAGATAAGAAGAGACGACCTGCTCGCCGAGGTCGAAATCGGAGTGCATCCATTGGGGAAGGCCGCCGGCATCGATGAGAAGAGTGTGATGGTCAGGGGTGACGAGGAGGATGGAATCGCCTTGTCCGACGTCGATGGTTGTCATCTCCATTGCACCGGGGCGCAGATGCGGATGAGCGGGGATGAATGCGATCCAGATGGCGACGGCGAAGACGAGCGCGACGGAGGCGAAGGCGAGAAGACGCGCACGGCGAGCGGCGAGCATTGCCAATAACAGCACGACGACGGATGCGAGGATCATGACGAGAGAGGGCATGGCTACGCGCAGGTCGGCGATTGAGGTTCCGATGAGTTGAACACCGCCGAGGAGATGGACGGTGCCCGCGATGCCATCGAGTGCGAGGCCGGCAATCAAGACAGCGGGACGGGCGAGTGCGGTGGAGGTGTATCCCAGTAAGACGGCAGCGGCGGCGGCGGGCATTAGAATTTGTGTGAGCGGGATGACGGCGAGGTTGGCGGGCATTCCCATGGTGGTGGCGCGATGAAAGTGGTAGGCCATGAGGAGCGCCAGTCCCGCTTGCATGAGGGCAGAGATGAAGATCAGTTCGGCGGCTGCGATGGCAAAGCGCAAGAGCATTGAGGGCAGGGCCAGGCTCAGGCGGTCGCCGATGAAGCGGCGAAGGCGGGTTGCGATCATCCGCGTGTCGAGCCTGAATTGGGCGATTGCGGGAGCGACGCGGAGATCGTAGCTGGTGGAGCGCAACAGGCGTAAGCCGCTGGCGTAGGGCAAGGTTGAGCGTTCAAGAATCGGCGAGCCGATGCCGGCGATGATGAACACGGCCAGAAATGTGAGCTGAAAACTGGCGCCAAAGAGCGCGGGCGGATCGGCAATGAGGATGGCGAGGGCGGCTGCTCCGATGGCATTCATCATGTTACGTTCGCGATAGAGCAGGCGCGCGCCCAGATAGGTGGCGAGCATGAGGGCGGCGCGCCATACCGGTGGACCGACTCCGACGACGAAGGCGTATGCGAAGGAGACGACGACGGTGACGATGGCGGCGAAGGCGGGATCGAGACGAAACTGGCGTAGGGTCCAGAAAATGGAGACGGCCAGGATGCTGAGGTTCATTCCGGAAACGACGAGGACGTGATAGGTACCGGAGCGTTGATACTCGGTGCGGGTTGCGTTGCGCAGAAAGGATTCTTCGCCGAGAACCATAGCGTCCATGAGCGAGGCCTGTGAGGCAGGCCAGAGCTGGTGAATCCTGGCGATGATGCTGGCGTGAACGCGATTGCGCCAGAGTTGGATGCGGCTTCCGGCAAATCCGGGAAGCGGATTGATGCCGGTTGCTTCGGCTGATCCGAGAAGGCTGATGCCGTTGTCGCGGAGATATCCTTCATAATCGAAGGCTCCGGGATTGCGGTAATTGCGGGCGGGGTGCAGCCTGGCGTGGACGCGAAAGCGGGTGCCATAGCTGAAGGTTGGAGTGATGGGCGTATTTCCCGCGGTGATGTTGAGTTCGGCGGCGCTGAGGTCGGGCGAGGGGGGTCGGCGGTCCGTTTGATCGGAATTCGTTTCCTTCTGATAAATCGAGAGACGCACGCCGACGCTGGCGGGCCAGGTTTCGCCGTCGGCGGTGATTTCTTCTGTTTGCATGTCGATCGATTCACGGATCGTTCGCGGCCCTGCGGAGCGAGCGTAGCCCTCGCGAATTACGTGGGCGGTTAAGGTGAGTTCGCGGCCGTCGGCCAGGGAAAAAACGTGGGAGGTGTTGGAATGAGCGTCATCCGCGCGCGGTGCGCGAACTTGAATTAGAAGCGCGCCTAGAAGAAACCACGCTGCCAAGGAAAAAGTCTTGGACAGCCAGGGCCGCTTCGGAAGAAAAAACGAGGCGGCGAGGACGAAGGCTACAACTGCGATGATCCACCAAGACGGCGGGCGCCAGGCGCGGACGCCGGTCCAGAGGCCGAGGGAAAACGCCGCGACGGCCCAGAATAGAGGCTGCCTTGGCGGCGTGCGGTGGCGCATCATTGGCTAGTCCCAGTGACGTCGGCGAAGGACGAGCAGGGCTCCGGCGCGCATGGTTGTTTTGCGCCGGAGCCATCGGACATCCACCCGTTTTCCAGGAGGAACTTGGGCGACGTGAAAGCGGCTAGCGCGTCAGAAGCATCACCGATTCGATATGAAACGTCTCGGGGAAGAGATCGAACAGGTGCGCTTCCTCGATGCGATATCCGGCTGCCAAAAGGGGCACGATATCCCTGGCTAGCGTCGCTGGATCGCATGAAACATAACGGACGCGGGGCGCTCCGAGTTCCACCAGAGAGTTGGTCACCGTTCTGCCGATGCCGGTGCGAGGAGGGTCGAGGACGACCAAGTCAGGTCTCGTTTGCACCGGCCGGCTTCTCAGATAGTCCTCGGTACGCGCTCCGGCCGCTTTCACGTTCGCAGGGACATTGTGCACAAGGTCGCTATGAGCTGTCTGTGACGCCTCTACAGCAAAAATGTGACGAAAAAATGGAGCCAAAGCGGCGGAAAACAAGCCCACGCCGGCATAGAGGTCGAGTGCGATGTCACCGGCGACGTTGGCGGTGACGGTGGAAACCATTTCGTCGACGAGATGACGATTTACCTGGAAGAAGGCCCCCGCGCTGACCTGATAGTCGCGATTCGCGGCTCGATAAAGGATGGACTTCGCACCGGATTGCGCCAGAGGTTTGGCGTCGGCGGATGGGTCATCTTCTGTTTGTTCTTCGGTTTGTCGTTGCGGACGTTGTTTTGTTCGCTGCGGGGGTTTGCGATCGGCAGGCGCGCGGGCGGGAGATTTATGGCGCGAGGGGAAAAATGTCATGCCGCTGATTTCGGGCAGATCGCGGTGAATGGAATCGGCCCAGCGCAGTAAGTCTTGAGTTTGCTGGGCAGCTTCGCGGTGGCAGAAGGCCCAGGCCAGACCGCGTTCGTCGGATGCGTCGGAGAAGAGTTCGATTTCTTCGACGGTCTCGGGACAATTCAATCCGCCGAGGTCGAGCAGGCGCGCGATTGCGCGATTGAGCAAGGGCGAACTGATGGGACATTCACGCACGGAGAGAAATTCGTGGGAGCCGAAGCGGAAATATCCGAGCGCGAACTCGGGCTTGGTTCGCACGCGCAGGCGCGTGCGGTTGCGATAGTGGTAGGGCGGAGAAAAATGCAGGCGAATTTCTGATTGCAGGTCAATTTTGGCGATCCGCTGCAGCGTTTCGCGCAAGATGGCGGCTTTGAACTGGAGTTGCTGCTCGTAGCGAATGTGCTGGTAGTGGCACCCGCCGCATTGCTGGAAGTATGGACAGCGAGCTTCGATGCGATCGGGGGAGGGCTCGATTAACCGCGTAACACGGCCGCGGGCGAAGCCGGACTTCTCATGACGGATGTCGGCGTCGATTTTTTCGTCTGGAAGAACGAAGGGCACAAATACCGCCATGCTGCGACCGTCAGCGCCGGTGGGCGTGCGGGCGAGGCCGTCGCCGCCGTAGATCAATTTTTCGATGGAAAGAAGCATAAGGTTACGCCGGCTACGGTGCGCGATTAGTGCATATAGAACAAACTCAAACGCGGCACGCCGCTACGCTCGAGTAGACGTTTCTGAACGTATTGTTTGTGCAGTTGCTCGATCTGCTGCGCGGTCATGTTGCGGCGATAGGGCGCGATGTCGCGGTCAGCTTCGACGCGAACATTCACCAAGTCATCATCGGGAGTTGCGGTCATCAAGACGGCAAGCAATTTTTCTTCGAGCACGGTCAGGCGACGTTCCAGGTCTTCGAGTCGCGGAAGTTTTGCAGCGCTCTCGATGGACGCAGCCATGTCACGTAGTGAGGCGGCTTCTTCGCGCGCCAGCGACCGGGCAGCAAATCCCGGACGCTCGGGGAGCTTCGCTTTTTCGAGCTTGTCGGCATTTTCGCGCAGGAAGGCAGCGATTTGCGCGGCTTCGAATCCGGGATCGCGCTGAGATTTTTCTTCGCTGGCGACACCGACGGCCGCTTCTTTCATGTCTTCGGCGGCAGCCAGGACGGCCTGCGAGCAATAGGCAAGGCTATTCACTTTTTTCGATTTCGAAGGACGCTGGTCGTACTTGTCGAAGGCATCATCGACGCCGCGAAGAACGGCTTCGAGCGGAATGCCGGCGCCTTTCCAGGTTTCGATCAGAGCCCAATCGAGGGTTGAAAGGAGCAGGTGCGTTCCGCGGCGCCGCAGATAATGCTCTTCGATTTCGGTGAAGTAATTGAAGTAATTTTCCACGACGGTTCCATGCGATTTTGTTCAGCGCGATTTCGGAGATTTCGGAGTGGGCCAGGGTTTCGCGGACGCATCCAACGGCTTGGGTGGCGTGAAGGTCTTGGCGGGCTTTGGGGCGGCCTCGCGGCGGAAGGACTGATTGCGATCCCATATGATGCGCAGGCCGTCGAGAGTGAGGAACTCGTCCACATCTTTGATGAAGCGCGAGGCGGTGCCGATCAAAGTTCCCAAGCCGCCGGTCGCAAGCACGTGAGTTTCAGGGCCAAGTTCGTCGACGAGACGCTCAAGGATGCCGTCGACGAGGCCGAGATATCCATAATAAAGACCAGACTGCAAACTGCCGACGGTGTTGGAGCCGATGACGCGCGCGGGCTTACGAATTTCGACGCGCGGGAGACGGGCGGTGCGCTGGAAGAGGGCGTCGGCAGAAATTCCAATGCCCGGACAGATGACGCCGCCCATGTATTCGCCTTTTTTGGAGACGCAATCGAAGGTGGTTGCGGTGCCGAAGTCGACGATCACGCATGGGCCGCCATATTTCTCGAACGCCGCGACGGCGTTCACGACGCGATCGGCGCCGACTTCGGCGGGATTGTCATAGAGCACCTGCATTCCGGTCTTGACGCCTGGTTCGATGAAGAGCGGCTTGATATTGAAGTAGCGTTCGCACACCTGGCGAAGCACGGAATCGAGGGGCGGCACGACGGATGAAATGACGACGCCCTGGATGCTGGAGACGGCCAGATTGTCCATGGAGAAAAGGTTGAGAAAGATTACGCCGTACTCGTCGACGGTGCGGGCGAGGTGGGAGCCGACGCGCCAATTGGCGACGAGGCGCTCGTAGCGGGCCGGATCGGTGGTGACGTCTTCGCCCGGACGATGGGGGACGCGTTCGAAGACGCCGAGCACGGTGTTTGTGTTTCCGACATCGATGACTAGCAGCATAGAAATTTCACTCGGACAACGCGGTTGAGCTTAGCGGGCTAGAGCCGGTTCGTTCGACACCTATTCTCCGGTCAGGCGCAACGTTCCGCTTACGGCTGTTTTCAAGCCGTCTTGCGTTCTGATCCGGAGAAATCCGCGTTCGTCCAATCCTTCGGTGACACCGGTTAGGGCGCCGTTTTCGTCGATGGCTACTTTGCTTCCGCGCACCGACGAAGAACTCTCTTCGAAGCGGCGCAGGATCGAGGCTCGGGCTGCGGCATCGTCCGTGAGACTTCGATATTCACGATCGAGCGATTTTAGCAAAGCCGCGCAGAGTTCCACGCGCGACCATTCAGTGCCGGTTTCGATTCGCAACGAAGTCGCAGTTTCGCGCAACTCAGCGAGAAACTTGGTTTGGTTCACGTTGATTCCGATGCCGACCACGAGATGGCGGACGCGAGTTGCTTCGGCATTCATCTCGGTGAGAATGCCGCAGAATTTCCTGCCGCCGAGCAGGAGGTCGTTCGGCCATTTCAGATCGGCCTGAAGCTGCGGCGCAACTTCGGCGACGGCAGAGCGCACGGCCAAGCCGACGGCGAGCGAAAAGATGAGCGCATCGGACGGCGGCATAGCGGGACGCAGGATTACTGAACAGTAGATGCCGGTTGACCGGGCGGAATGCCAGGAGTGCGCGCCGCGTCCACGGCCAGCGAGCTGTTCTTCGGCGAGAAAGACGGTGCCCTCGGGCGCGCCTTCGGCGGCTGCTTGCATGGCTTCGGAGTTGGTCGATCCGATTTTGTAGTAGTGACGGATCTGGCGGGCGGAAGTTGCGGCAGAATGCGCGCCGGCGGAACGCACTCCAAAGATCGTGCCTTTCAACGAGGGCGACAACATCTCTGGCAGGAGCAAATCAGGAACCGCGCGCAGTTGATAGCCGGTCGCCGGATGGCCGGCAACGTCAACGCCGAGTCCGCGGAGTTGCTGAATGAGGCGCCAGACTTCGGATCGGCTGGTTCCGATCTCTTCGGCGATTTTGGTGCCGCTGGCGACGACGGTGGCGTGGCTCATGAGCAGACGGACGATGCGTCCGAGACGGACGTCGGTGGCTTTGTGGGCGGACGGCAGGGCGCGAGTTTTGGTGGAAGTAGAGATGGAGGGATTATAAACAGTCGGCGGTCGGCGGTCGGTGGGCGTTGGGAAAAGCGGAGCGGGAAAACCGGAGATTGGGCTGCAAGCTCTATGCCAGAGTCACTCGCAGGCTCATATCTACGGCTGGGGCCGACTGGGTTAAGGCGCCTACAGAGATGAAATCGACACCGGTTTCGGCGTAGGAGCGGACGTTTTCGAGGGTAATTCCGCCGGCGCACTCGAGGGGGATTCGGCGGGGCTGACGAGAACAGATCTCGACTGCCTTGCGCACATGGTCGATGCTTACATGATCGAGCAGGATCGCTTCCGCTCCGTGATCGAGGGCTTGCTGCAACTCTTCGAGGGACCGCACTTCGATTTCGATGGGCTGACGGCCGCGACGGTTGTGGATGGCGCGTTCGAGGGCGGGAATCGCGCCTCCGGCGAGGGCAATGTGATTGCTTTTGATCAACACTCCGTCGGAAAGGTCAAGGCGGTGATTCTGACCGCCTCCGCAACGCACCGCGTATTTGTCGATGACGCGCAGGCCGGGTGCGGTCTTGCGGGTATCGAGGATACGCACGCGCGTGCCTTCGACGGCATCGACAAATTTGCGTGTGATGCTGGCGATTCCGGCCATGCGCTGGAGGAAATTGAGAATCACGCGCTCGCAGGACAGAATAACGCGCGCGTTGTGCTGGATGACGGCGATCTGCTGACCCGAGTTCACATGGATTCCGTCAAAAATCGAAGGATGACTAGTGACCTCGTAGTGTGAAGTGACGGCTCCGTCGAGAGCGGCGTAGACATCGAGGATCCGCGGGACGCAGCCGAGGCCGGCGAGGGTGCACTCCTGCTTGGCGATGATGGTTGCGGAAGCACGCTGGTTGGGATCGATACAGGCGTAGCTGGTGGCATCGCGCGTGGCACGGTCTTCGTTCAGCGCGTTCTCGATAATCGCGGTAATGCGTCGTGAATTCCAGTCCATGTTGTACAGTCAGCGAAACTCGGCCTACATGATTCCGGCTACCCCAGTTCGTTCAGCTTTGCCTGGGCCTTGTCTCGGAGAATTGTTAATTCTTCGACTTGCTTGCGCAATCCCTCTACTACGTGTGCGGGAGCTTTGCTTAAAAACTGTTCATTGCCGAGTCTGGCTTCCGCGCCGGTTAATTGTTTCTCAATCTTCTCCAACTCTTTGGTTAGACGCTCGCGCTCGGCTGCGATGTCGATCTTTTTTTCATAGATCAGGTGCACGTCGAAGCGCGAGGTGCTGCGCGCGCCGGGCAATTTCGCGAAGGAGGTTTCGACGAAAGTTACTTTCTCGACGTTTGCGGGACGATCGAGAAGAAGCGCGGAGAGATTCTTCTCAAGCATGGAGCGTATTTCGGGGTCGTGGGCAAAGACTTCGATGGGCACTTTGACCTTGGGCTCGACTTTCAATTCGGCACGCAGATTGCGCACGCTGACGATGAGGTCCTGAAGAATTGCCATCTCTGTCTCGGCGCCGAGGTCGACCTGCTTTTCGTTTGCGGCGGGATAAGCGGCCAAGACTATGGATTTCGCGGGAGGGTTGCCGTCATAGATCGCGTGCCAGATTTCTTCTGTGATAAAGGGCATTGCGGGATGGAGCAGGCGGAGCGAGGCCTCGAACAGATTGACCAGATTTGCGCAGGCGACTCGTGCTTGGGCCGTGCTTGCGCCTTCTTCGAAGTTCAGACGCGGCTTGATCAGTTCGAGATACCAGTCGCAAAACTCTCCCCAGAAAAAGTCATAGATGCGAGTTGCGGCCTCGTCAAAACGATAGGTCCGAAGAGACCCGTTGACGTCTTTCGCGGCGCGATTGAAGCGGGAAAGAATCCAGCGGTCTTCGAGCGTCTGAATCTGAAACCCGCTGACGCCCGCGTCGGAGGCGGGTTGGAGACCCGCTGCCACACGAGAGTTTGCGGGTCGTAGGTCCGGATCGATCCGATCCACGTTCATGAACATGAAGCGGGCGGCGTTCCAGATCTTGTTGGCGAAGTTGCGGTAACCGGCGGTGCGGCTTTCGCTGAAGGCGATGTCGGTGCCGGGCGCGGCCATGGCGGCGAGGGTGAATCGGGTTGCATCGGTTCCGTACTGGTTGATGACCTCGATTGGATCGAGAACGTTGCCCTTGGTCTTCGACATTTTCTGACGATCGGCATCGCGCACGAGGGCGTGGATGTAGACCTCGCGAAAGGGAACGCTGGAGCGCAGGGCGTCTTCTTCTGAATCCGAAGCCGTTTTCGGGCCGGGCTTGTGCGGCGGCATCATGAACCAGCAGCCGAGCATGATCATGCGCGCGACCCAGAAAAACAGGATGTCGAAGCCGGTGATGAGGAGCGAATTGGGATAGAAAACTTCGAGGTCGCGCGTCGCCTGCGGCCAGCCTAACGCGGTGAAGGGCAAGAGTCCGGATGAAAACCAGGTATCGAGCACATCGGTATCTTGCTCGAGTCTGGTGTTGCCACATTTGCAGGCGGACGGAGCTTCGCGCGCCACGATTACTTCTTTGCAATCGTTCTTCGTGCAATACCAGGCGGGAATTCGATGTCCCCACCATAATTGGCGCGAGATGCACCAGTCGTGGATGTTGTGCATCCAGTTCAAATAGATCTGGCCGTAATTTTCGGGCGTGAAGCGGATGTATCCCTTCTCGACGACTTCGATGGCGCGCTTGGCGAGCGGTGCAATCTTGATAAACCATTGGGTGGAGAGACGCGGCTCGATGATCGTGCCGGAGCGATCGCATTTGCCGATGGCGATGGTGTAATCCCTGGTGCCGACGAGGAAGCCTTGGGCGGCGAGGTCTTCGACGATGCGGGCGCGGGCGGCAAAGCGATCGAGACCGGCGTAAGGTCCGGCGTTCGCATTCATTTTGGCGTGCTCGTCGATGACTTCGATCTGCGGGAGGTTGTGGCGCAATCCGGCTTCGAAGTCGTTGGGATCGTGAGCAGGCGTTACCTTCACGGCGCCGGTGCCGAATTCGGGCTGGGCGAGTTCGTCGGTGATGATGGGGATTTCGCGATTCATCAGCGGCAGCAAGACATGCTTGCCGTGGAGATGCTGGTAGCGCTCGTCCGTAGGATTGACGGCGACGGCAGTGTCGCCGAGCATGGTTTCGGGACGCGTGGTTGCCACAGTAATGAAGGCGTCTTTTTCTGACGCCGCGCGCGATGCGCCGACTACCGGGTAGCGAATCTCATAGAGCTTGCCGGGAACGTCTTCGTGCTTTACTTCGAGATCGGAGATGGCGGTGCCGCAGTCGGAGCACCAGTTGACAATGTATTTGCCGCGATAGATGAGGCCGTCTTCATAGAGGCGGACGAACACTTCCTTGACGGCGTGGGAGAGGTCGTCGTCCATGGTGAAGTATTCGCGTCCCCAATCGACGGAGGCGCCGAGGCGCTTCATCTGGTCGAGGATGGCGCCGCCGTATTCGCGTTTCCATTCCCAGACACGCTCGATGAATTTCTCGCGTCCGAGGCCGCGCCGATTCTTGCCTTCTTTGGTGAGCTGGCGTTCGACCATCATCTGGGTCGCGATGCCGGCGTGGTCGGTGCCGGGAAGCCAGAGCGAGACGTTGCCCAACATGCGATGCCAGCGGACGATGATATCCATCTGGGTCTGGTTGAGCATGTGGCCCATGTGGAGGCGTCCGGTGACGTTCGGAGGCGGCAGGAGCAGGGTGAATACGGGGCGCGGATCTCCGGGGGGCGGGGTTTCGACGTGGAAGAGTTCTTCGCGGACCCAATATTCGGCCCAGCGCGCTTCGATGGCGCCCGGTTCGTAAGCTTTTGGCAATTCGTGCGGCATGATGGATGGACTAGCGGCCAGCAGTCAGCATCCGCGGCGACGACAATGTATTCCCACAGACCCGAGCAAGATATTGAGGGCCGAGTGGGATGCTTAGGACTGAGCGCTAGACTTTTGATCTTACAGGCGCGAGAAAAGAGGGGTCAAATGAAGAGAGGGGTTATACGCACTGAGGGGAAAATGCTACACCCCCCATGCCACGGATTTGGACCCAGGGGCGCGCTCGCTGGCAGGAGGGCCGGGGCGCGCGAGCGAGCTCGCTCGCCCTGGCTGCCCAAGAACGCCAACGGTACACACTCTGTTCAGTGACCGGATCGCGGCGCTGCCGGTTTATGGTGCGTGGCCCGGACCGGGATTACCACATGCACGTTCCCGTTCCTCAGGTCCACCGATTCGCTGGACAGCGTTTCAACTTACTCTTCACAACCTAGCTATGACGACTCCTGCGATAACCGCCAAAAGAAGCACAACCCCTAAGGCCACAGTGGGCTTGCCCCTGGGCGGGATGAGGTATTGGAGAACAATCCCCACGCCTAAGCCGAGTCCAAAGCTTCGCAAGGGATGAGACGTCCACAACCTTTGGAAGGTATAAGCTGAGGCAATCGTGACCGTGTATTTCGCAATCCAGGTCCAGACTCCGATCACCTGTTTGCCATCGACTCTATCAGCCATTGCTCCTCCCAAAAACTGGACCTTGCTCTTATCTGGTTGGGTCGCACTGTTGACTGCTCTGCGCATAGGAACTTGCTAGCGCCCGACGTTCTTGTCCCTCGTCGGTTGCAGCGGCTACACCAGTGTGGATAACAGTAGGGGCGACAAGCCCTATGAACCCTAAGATCCTCTCGTTCATTTTTCCAATCCTGTACGCCATCCCCCAGAGTGAGGGTTGAGTCACTATGGTGGCACCGACTCCTGCGCCAGCGGCCTCCTGCCAGCCAAGCGCATACTTGGCGTTGAGTGCGTTCATATCGGTCACGAATTGGTTATAGACCGCCGAACAGGCCGGTTTCGGCGTAGGTTGATGGGATGGGAGTAGTTGAGGCCCGTTGTTTGCGGCAAGAGGGGGGCTAATATTAGCCGACCCGCACGGATTCGCAAGTGCATAGTAGCAATTGCCATTGTCAGTCTGGCCCCAGACATCATCATAAAATGTATAGCCACCTAGCCCCTGTAAGCCAGCCGAATAGGTGTATGGAGCGGTGCTAACGAAGCTGCTAAAGTCGATTGCCGATATTGGGTCCCATCCCGTATAGTTGATCCACATTAGTTGAGCGAATTCGTCATTCTCCATACTCTTCACGGCATCTGGCTCATTTTCATTGGTGTCACCTAAAAGTGTGTAATCCGCCTGCTCTTGCTTTGAACAGGGAAACCCGCCACATAGGTTTAATCCGCTTGGATCAGTTTCCACAAGAGGATTCGTAGTATACGAGTAAGCATTCCAAGAAGCGTGCGCCGGATCAGGAGAGGTCCATCGACCCATGTTGGCACCCAACTCACGGTTAGGTGTGTCATATATGCCGGTAACCAAGTCTTGAAAATCCCCGGTAAAATCAAGAGCACCTGTTGGCCCCTCCACGATTTCCCCATATGGAGCATAAACGCGGTCGTAGACAGAGTTTCGAGAACTAAGATTAGATACTAACGGAACCGTTCCAGACATCGCAGCGTGGTAAACATAAACACCGGTAGTACCAGTACCTCCACCCGGTAGGGGAATCCGAAATTGCTGCAAAGCTTGCGCTTGCATGATAACTACCGGACCCACCGGAGTCATCACCGGTTGTCTGTAACTACCGGTGTAGTATTCTACCCGTCTCCCCAAAGCATCATATACAATGCTGCTGTTTGATCCCATGACCACTGGGTGGTTATCTTGATTCCACTTATAATTACTGACGAAGGGATCGGTCAATGTGTTGCCGTTGGAATCATAAGTATTTCCCGTAGCGTAGTTGTTGGCGGAGTTGTAGCCGGGTATCCATGAAACGCCCGTGTCTCCAGTGGGTACTGATTTGGTGATGTTCCCATAAGCATCATACGTGAACGTTTGTCCCCAAATATTTGCAGCACTGGAGTTTTGACAGACAACAGAGGCCAGTTCTCCTCTATCACCATAGCCCGGATTAATGCCCCATGTATACGTGCCGGTTCCGTAAGCGCAGTTGTATGTGCGGTCAGAGTTTATGTTATCGACAACAGATGTCGCGTTCACGGCTCCGTTACTGTTCCATGCATAGCTGCCGGTAAGGGTAGTGGGAGTAGAGCCTATAGTGAATTGGTAACTGGACATACGGCCCGTGCTGAGCAACCCAGTGCAGGGCACATTATCGTACGCATATGAATCGGTGTCCCCGGAACTAAACGTTACCAGACAAGGCTCATTAGCCGGATTGTACGTTGCGCTCGTCACGACTGACTTAGTGCCTTCTGTAGCTGTATTTGCTCGGCCTTTTCCATCCAACCCATAGGCGGCTTTGAACACCGTGGTGTAAGAGCCAGAGGTTCCTGTTTGCACAAGGAGGTTGCTCAATACCCCATTCGCAAAGTAAGAAGCCGTCGAAGTGTAATATCCCCCAGAGTTGGGAGTTGATTCCACAACTTCAGCCAGTTCTCCTCTCCCGGTATAGCTGAATCCTTCATCGGTCGCTTTGGTACCACTGAACGACGGTGCCGTAAATGCTTCCGCAAGCCTACCAAGTACGATGGTCATAGAACTGCCATTCACTGTTGCGGCGTCGTAGACGAAGTATTTATTTTCTCCATCCCACCTCGTACCGGCATAAGCGATGCTAGTATTACGATTCATGGTATCGTAACTGAAACAAGCAGTTGTCCCGTTAGAGTCATACGTCTCGTCAAGATTGCCAAGCGGACTGCTATTCGTCAAGACTGCCGTGGTAGAGCAGCTTGGCGCGGAGTCATAGTAAAAGTATTTTGTTCCGCTTTCCGGGTACGTAGCCGTCAGAGTCCTGCCCAGGGCATCATATGTAAAAGAATGCATCTGTGATCCTCGAACGACCGAGGCGAGTGTTCCGTCGGCGTTGTAGCTGTAGGTGGTCAAAAAGCCGGTGCCGCCGTTGGCTTGCTGACAAGAGGTAGTTCCCGTCGCAGAGGATAACTGGCACACTGACATGAGCTGACCCAGGCCGTTGTACTCTTTCTGAACCTGCTTCACAACTTCCCCGGCAGGTGCAGGTCCAACTACCGACAGAATATCTAGACAACCAAGCAGTGACTGTCCACAACCAGAACTATGTCCTGTATAGGTGTTGGTGATGGTACCCCCTCCGCCATCTGTAGTGACCAGAGGGCGACCTAAAGCATCGTGAGTCACTGTCGTAGTACCATTGGAGCACCCACTTCCCTTTGTCGTGGCACAGGGCATTGTTTTTGTTGTAACGCGCCCCGTCCCGTTCCACGAATAGCCCATCTGAGTTGTATCCCAAGAGCCGCCCGACGTCTCAATTTGCTGCGCGTACAAAGGTCTCCCCAGAGCGTCTGCAGTGTTGAAGGCATCAAGGTCAGAAGAACCTGATGCGCCAGCCGAAAAGGTCATCTGGGCTTCTTGTGTGTTGATCGGCACCGTTGGATAATAGCTAAAGTCCACAGTGTTGTTGAACTGGTCCGTTGCGGTAGTCGGTCTCCAAAAGGGATCGTTATAAGTTCCACTCACAGAAGACCTATTTGGATCAGTAGCCGACATCAACACTACACCTAAGCAGCCCGTGTCCCATGTATACGTAATTGCTATTGAGGATTGCATAATATAGTTACAACGGAAACAGTTCTGCCTGCCGCCAGAAGGCAATCACCAAGGTAGGCCGTTTGCGCATCCGGCGGAGCGCTTGGCGAGCATATTGGCTCAATTGCCCAAAGTTCTGCGGACAGAAGTTGGGCAGTTCGTGTTGCTTCCAGTGCGACCACAGGTACTCGACCGGATTCAGTTCCGGCGCATAGCCGGGAAGAAACTCCACCCACAAGCGCCCGCGCTGCCCACGGATGAACTCCCAGGTGGCGCGGCTGCGATGGCCCGGCAATCCGTCCCAGACGATCAGCAGCTTGCCGGGAATGTGGCGCAGCAGGTGCTCCAGAAACTCGATGATCTGCGGGCTGCGGATCGCCCCCGGAAACAAGCGGAAGTAGAAATTCCACCACGTCACTCCCGCCATCGCCGACAGCATCTTCCAGTTGAAGTGATAGTGCAGCACTGGCGTCTGTCCCCGTGGCGCCCAGGTCCGGCAGCGGTGTGGGCGCTCGCTTAGTCCGCTTTCGTCGATGAAGACGATAGTTCGCCGCTCGTTTTGGGCTTTTTTTTAATCTCCGGCCAGCGCTGCTGTTTCCACTGCCGGATCTTTTCTTCGTCCCGTTCCAGCGCCCGTCCTACCGGACGCTGGCAGCTCCAACCCAGTTGCCGCAAAATCCGCCAGGCCTGCGAGGGGTGGTACTTCACCCCACATTCCTGCTCGATCAGATCAGCCACGCGCCACGAAGTCCACAGGCTGGTTTCGTAGCCTAAGGCCTCCGGCCCGCGCTTCAGTCTCTTCTCGATGCGCCGCAGATCCTCGGGCCGTAAGCGGGCTCTGCGCCCAGCGTGCCCCTTCTTCAGCGCTCGCACTCCACCTCGCTGCAACTGTGCCGCCCATCGACTCACCGACTGCCGATGCACTCCCACCTGCCGCGCTACCTCTGCCAGATGTACTCCTTGCCGCAACAGTCGAGCTCCCAACAGCCGCCGCTCCTCCAACTTCTTAAAATCTCGCCGCACTCCCGCCGGGTTTCCCATGACCGCAGAGTAGCATAGGATCTTCAGAATGTCACTATATTATTCAATACTCAATAGATCCGATATTGCCGGAGTGATTGCCTCTGGCCGGCCGCAAGTGCCCGGCGTGTAAGAAGTAGGATTTCCATTCGGATCCGCACTGGTCAGCAGCGTTCCGTTTGTGTTGTAGGTTGCGGTCGAAGTTAGGTACTTGCTTCCACCTGCGCTAGTCAATACAGCACTGGATAACAGGCTACCGGGATAGGTAGTCGTTCCATACCGGAGGTACCTATTCCTCAGTTGTGAACCAGAGCCGCTTTTTAATTGTACCTGGCATGGCTCATTGTTTATCCCGTTACCGATGGCCGTAGTGCAGGTCGGTGAAGATGTTGATCCGTTCCACGTATAACCGAAGGGGCCGACAACGGTTTGTCGTGTCGGGGTAGTCGCTCCAAAATCAAAAAGAGCATCAAGTGTGGTATTGCCGTATTGGTCATATTGCTTTTCTTCTCGGCTCCACGTCGTCACGCCTCCAGGCTGAGTGAAAGTATCTAATTCTGTGATTGCGGCGGTCAGGCTAATGGGGTTACACGTGCTTGGACTCGGATTTGTCGTATTGTAGCAGTTCGTGACAGAGGAAAGAACCGTGCCACTGCCTTGATGTACCACTACACTGGCGAGATAGTATGTGCCGCCGGGTTCAAAGGTATAAACCGAAGTATTTGCTGCCGGGTTCGGGCTCGTCACCGTAGTTTGTAAGAAAGCATTCGTACCTGAAGTTGTTTTAGAAAAGCTCCACGTTCCATCGGTATCTGTACGAGTTAAGGAGCTCGGGTAGGAATCGAACACGGTATCAACAACGTTGCAATCTGCCGCCCCGTAGGTATACCGTAGCGTGGAAGGGTAAGGTCTTTATTGGCATCTCGATTAGCGATCTAGGAATTCACGGGCGCATGCTGGCCATCGACGCCAAAACGGGCAAGGAAGTTTGGCGCTTTTATACCGTCCCACCGGACAGCGACCACACTGTGGGCACTTGGGGCGGCACGATGAAGAAAGGAGTCGGGGGCGGCGGTTTCTGGACGTCCTTTTCGCTCGATCCAGCGACCAACGAATTGTTTATTCCTGTCGCCAACCCAGCACCAGATTTTGATGTTGATATACGGCCTGGCGAAAACCTCTACACCGATTCGGTAGTCTCGCTAAATCCAGACGCGGGAAAGCTGAACTGGTATCACCAAATAACAGCGAAAGATGACCATGACTGGGATACGAGTTCGCCGCCGACCCTTTATCGCTCGCGTCGCGGAAAAGAGATGGTTGCGGTCGCCGACAAGACCGGATTTGTGACAGGGATCGATCGGAAAACAAAGGCCGTGATCTTCCACACGCCCGGAACGACCATTCTCAACAACGGGCCATTGCCAGAGACCCTCACATTAACCTGTCCCGGTTTAGGCGGCGGCTCGCAATTTAACGGTGCGGCTTATCAACCCGAAATTGGAGCGCTCTACGTCGGCATGGTCGACTGGTGCTCGTACTACGCCAAACCGAAACCGGCTCCTGCTACCAATCAAGGACCGACTGCAGCGGAAAAAGGAGCCATGAATTACGACTACGGCGGAGCTGTCTTCGTAGGGTTCGAAAAGCAACCGAAGGGGCAGATCACGGCTTTGGATGGCGAATCCGGGCGCATCCTCTGGAAATACCAGACCGATGCGCAGATGTTGGCAGGTCTCGTTCCCACGAAAAGCGGCTTTCTCTTCGCCGGGGATGTCCGTGGCAATCTCTTCGCTTTCGATGCAAAAAGCGGAACCGTGCTGAACCGCATCGATGTCAACGGGGCGCTCAACAATGGGTTGATCAGCTATGCAGCGGGTGGGACGCAATACGTCGCCGCTGCAGTCGGCGGAACCACGTTAAATCCCGCTGGCGTGGGCGGAGCGCTGAAGGTATCCGTGTATAGTTTGAACGCGCCGAACCCTCCAAAGGTGGTGACGGCAGATCGTCTTCCGTCGCAGTCTACGGGAACTGCGGCGACTACCTGCCGCCCAAACCGGGCGAGATGAAGGTAGAGGAACATTTGCAGATCGGCGTGATCACGCAATATGCCAGCTCGTTCACAAGGACACAGAAGGAACTGCCGCCGCCGGAGCATGGGGTCGGTATCACGACTGGATGAGCATAGTCGCCACTGAGAAACGTATGCGGCAATGGGACGGCAACATACGATCAACAACTGTGCGCTAATGCACGTCCCTTGTCAGGGACTGCACAAGGGGGAGTCTATGCTGCTTCAAAGTGGAATTGTCGAAAATCTGATTGCCCGGCTGGACGGCCCCCTTCATTTTCGTTTCATCATGCAGCCGACGGTCGCTTCTATTCTGGCGATCATAGGCGGCGTCAAGGACGCAAAAGCGGGGAAGCCGGCATATTTCTGGGCTGTGCTGGTTAGTCCGGGACATCGCAAAGAGTTGATAAAGGATGGTTGGAAGAGCATTTGGAAGGTCTGTATTCTCGCGATGGTTCTCGAAGTCGCCTACCAACTCATAAGTAAGCGTCCGGTTGTGGCCGTCTGGACAACCGCATAATTGAGAGCGATTCTCCCGAAGTGGGCACTTGCGGAATCGTGTCCACTTGGAGCGGAGATGGACACTTCCCGGCAAGTTCCCGATGGGATCACGAATAAGAGTGAGTCGTTGGACACACCGCCGCGGCAGCGGCGCAGCATCGCGGAGAAGCGGCGGATTGTCGAAGAGACGTTGGCGGAAGGTGCGTTTGTAGCGCGTGTGGCGCGTGCGCATGGGATCAACGCCAATCAGGTGTTTGGCTGGCGTCGGCTCTACCTGGCAGGAAGACTTGGGGAGCGTAAGCCGGCGATGAAGTTGCTGCCGGTTCGGGTGAGCGAGAGTTTGCCCACGCCTTTGCCGGTCGAGCACAGGTCCGCCGATTTTTCGAAACCACAACCGGGCACGATTCACATCGAACTGCGCCAGGCGCAGGTGCGCATCGAAGGCAGCGCCGATCCGGCATTGGTGCGGGTGTTGCTGGAATGTCTTGGGCGATGATCGGACTCCCGGCCAACACGCGGATCTGGATTGCGGCGGGAGTAACCGACTTGCGGCGCGGCTTCACCGGGTTGAGCGCGCTGGTCGAGACCAAGCTGGAACAGAAACCGTTCTCCGGGCATGTGTTTGTGTTTCGGGGACGGCGCGGCGATCTCATCAAGGTTCTCTGGTATGACGGTGACGGGTTGTGTCTGTTCGCGAAGCGATTGGAGCGCGGACGCTTCGTGTGGCCTCAAGCCATGAGCGGCACGGTTTCACTGACGCGAGCGCAGTTATCGATGTTGCTCGAAGGGATTGATTGGCGGCGGCCGGAGCGCACCTGGGAGCCGCAGTTGTCGGTGTAACGCGCGAGGTTCTTTTGTACAACTTTTTTTGCGTCCACCGGGATGAGAACGCGCGCGTTCATGCGATACTCCGCGCATGTCAGTGGTGGCGCTCCCCGATCTGAACGCTCTTCCTGCAGATGCGCTACGAGCGCTGATCCTTACTCAATACGAACAGTTAGTCTCCGCCGAAAGCAAGTTACTCTCCACGGAAAGCAAACTCACCACCACGCAGGAGCAGTTACAGTCGCGTGAGCGCGAGATTGAGCATCTCAAGCTGCTTTTGGCCAAGCTGCATCGCATGCAGTTTGGGCGCAAGTCGGAGAAGCTCACGCGGCAGATCGAGCAGTTGGAGTTGCGGCTGGAGGAACTGGAATCGAATCGCAGCGAGAAAGAGCCCCACGCGCCAGAACCGGCTCCCGCCCCCGCCGCTTCGACTCCTGCGGCGAAACCCACCCGCCGCACGCTGCCGGATCATCTTCCGCGACAAACGCGCCGGCACGAGCCGAAGGAAACGGTATGCCCGCAATGTCAGGGCGAGCTGCGGAAGTTGGGCGAAGATGTTTCAGAGATGCTGGAGTACGTGCCCGCCAGTTTTGTGGTGATTCGTCACGTACGCGCGAAGCTGAGCTGCACGAAGTGCGACTGCATCGTGCAGGCCGAAGCCCCCAGCCGTCCGATCGAGCGCGGTGTAGCGGGGCCGGGCCTGTTGGCGCATGTGCTGGTCTCGAAGTACTGCGATCACTTGCCGCTCTATCGGCAATCCGAGATGTATGCGCGTCAGGATGTGGAACTGGAGCGCTCGACCTTGGCCGACTGGGTGGGCGGCACGAGCCGGTTGCTGGAGCCGCTGGTCGGAGCGTTGCGTCGTTACGTGATAGCCGCAGGCAAGTTGCACGCCGACGACACGCCGGTGCCGGTGTTGTCACCGGGGAATGGCAAGACATATTGAATAATATAGTGACATTCTGAAGATCCTATGCTACTCTGCGGTCATGGGAAACCCGGCGGGAGTGCGGCGAGATTTTAAGAAGTTGGAGGAGCGGCGGCTGTTGGGAGCTCGACTGTTGCGGCAAGGAGTACATCTGGCAGAGGTAGCGCGGCAGGTGGGAGTGCATCGGCAGTCGGTGAGTCGATGGGCGGCACAGTTGCAGCGAGGTGGAGTGCGAGCGCTGAAGAAGGGGCACGCTGGGCGCAGAGCCCGCTTACGGCCCGAGGATCTGCGGCGCATCGAGAAGAGACTGAAGCGCGGGCCGGAGGCCTTAGGCTACGAAACCAGCCTGTGGACTTCGTGGCGCGTGGCTGATCTGATCGAGCAGGAATGTGGGGTGAAGTACCACCCCTCGCAGGCCTGGCGGATTTTGCGGCAACTGGGTTGGAGCTGCCAGCGTCCGGTAGGACGGGCGCTGGAACGGGACGAAGAAAAGATCCGGCAGTGGAAACAGCAGCGCTGGCCGGAGATTAAAAAAAAGCCCAAAACGAGCGGCGAACTATCGTCTTCATCGACGAAAGCGGACTAAGCGAGCGCCCACACCGCTGCCGGACCTGGGCGCCACGGGGACAGACGCCAGTGCTGCACTATCACTTCAACTGGAAGATGCTGTCGGCGATGGCGGGAGTGACGTGGTGGAATTTCTACTTCCGCTTGTTTCCGGGGGCGATCCGCAGCCCGCAGATCATCGAGTTTCTGGAGCACCTGCTGCGCCACATTCCCGGCAAGCTGCTGATCGTCTGGGACGGATTGCCGGGCCATCGCAGCCGCGCCACCTGGGAGTTCATCCGTGGGCAGCGCGGGCGCTTGTGGGTGGAGTTTCTTCCCGGCTATGCGCCGGAACTGAATCCGGTCGAGTACCTGTGGTCGCACTGGAAGCAACACGAACTGCCCAACTTCTGTCCGCAGAACTTTGGGCAATTGAGCCAATATGCTCGCCAAGCGCTCCGCCGGATGCGCAAACGGCCTACCTTGGTGATTGCCTTCTGGCGGCAGGCAGAACTGTTTCCGTTGTAACTATATTATGCAATCCTCAATAGGTTGCCGGGTGAAGAAACCGCCCGCCATCCAGCATGACAAAGAGCGCAAGAGTCGCGAAAATACTTGTCCCACGCGGTTTTTAAGCTCGCGCGGCGTACCCGCTCCCAGCAGCTTGCGCAGAATCAGACTCAAGTTGAACGCTCCGACATGGACCAATTGCCGCTTCAGAATGTTCTCCCGCCCTCGCAGATGGCAGCGCCGCATCCCGCCCGTCTCGTAGCAGTGCGCGAAGCTGCGTTCGATCAACTCGCCGCGCCGTCGCAGTAAGCTCTTGCCGTACTCGCCCCGCACCCGTCGCCGGTTCTGGTACACCGCCTGCTGCTCTGCACGCTGGCCTTGCCAGTCGCGCCGCCCTTTCGGCTTCTTCTCCGGTATGTAACTGCGCACCTCGTAACTCTTCATCCGCTGGACCACCGCACTACTGTGGTAGCCCTTATCCGTCACCAGTTCTTCGATCCCCTGCAAATGGACCTTCGGTTTGTCCTGGGGCCGCGACTCGGCCTCGCGTCGGATCTGTTCTGCTATCTGCTCACCGGCCTCGCACAAGGTTTCATCCAGCGTGGTCGTGTCCCCCTGGTCGGCGGCCTGCAGCGTCACCGCCACAATGGCTCCCGTGTCCATGTCCACAGCGTGCTCCGCTTTGTGCGCCAAGTGGGTCCGCCCATCCTTCATCTTCGCTATCCGCGCGTCCCCGTCCGCCGGACTCTTCCATTCCTTGTTCGAGGTTCGCTTCTTGCGCTTCCGGTCCAACCGCACCAGGTCCTCGCGGCTCGGCGTGTCAATCCCGGACGCCTTCGCCAATCCTCGCAAGAACTCGTCGTAGGTCTGCCCAGTATCGCGCCGCACAATCGACCGCATCGCCGCATTCGCTTCCAAGGTGGTCGCATCGATGCCCATCCGCTGTCCCTTCAGCAATCCCCGTTCGGCCAACAATCCCAGCACCCACGCGAACACCTCGCGATGCCGATCGATGTCGATCAACCGCCGGGTCCGCGAGATCGTCGAGTGATCCGGGGTTTGCTCGTCCAGTCCAATCCCCAGAAACCGTCGTAGCGCCAGCGAATCGGCCAGCCGCCATGCGATCCCACGCTCGCTATCGATGCCCTCGAAATATCCGATCAGCAGTGCCCGAAAGTAAATCCCAGGTCGCCGCGATGGCCGTCCCAGCCGCGCGTGATAGAAACGGGCACACAATCCTTCCACCAACTCATCGAACCCTGCACCCTCCAGTAACTCATTCAACCGCTTATCGAAAGGATGCCCGGGCGCTACCGCCAACTCCGTATGCGCGATCCAGATGTCTTCTTGCTTCTCCCCGCCGCTCCTCTTGCTCATCGCCATGCGCGCATTCTACGAACTATCCCTGTGGATCACATCCGTTTTTCTTTCACGTACCCAGACTTGCACCACAGCCTGTTAGCCTAGGGAACATCGCCAGTTGAGCGCTACTTGCCGGCCAGCTTCTTGGCAATCTCTTCTACGATCTTCGGGCGAAGGTCGGCCATCACGCTGTCGACGATGCTGGCGATGGCACTGGCGTCGGCGGAGGGGGTTGCCGATCCGTCAGCCGCGGCGGCTGCTGCCATGGCTTTCGGAGTTTCCTCAGCCGCTGATACTGACTGCTTTGCCGCTTCGACGGCGTCGGTGCCGGCAGGAGCAGCAGCTGGCGCGGTTCGAATCTGATGCCATTTTGATTTTGCGTCTTTGCCCATGGATTCTTCTCCCCCAACATCTGGACTCGATTCGTGATTGTCTTCTTCTGCTGCCGCGGTTACCACCGCCGTTGAGTTGACGGGTTCGCTTTGCTTCTGCTCGGCTTCTTCGGATTCGAGCTTGCCAACTGCGTCCGCGAAGGTTGCCGACGCGACCTCTTCCGCGAGTTCTTCCTGCGAGGCGACTACGGGAAGATCTTTTTTTTCTGCTTCGAGCTTCTCTGCTTCGAGCTTTGCCGACGCAACTGGCTCCGACGGTATTGTTTTTGCTTCGACCTGTTTTGTTGCCTCTTCGGTTTTCGAGGAACCTTCTGGCTTGCGCTCCTCGGCGGCTTGCGCGCTGGCCAGTTCGGCGGCAGCCAACCTGTTTTCAACTGCAGCCGCAATGGCGGAAACTCCCGTGATGCGGGCTGATTCGACTCGCGCGGCGGTCACTGCGGGCGCGGCAGAAACGACGCTGGCTGCGAAAGTATGGAACATTTCCGCTTCCAGAGAGATCGCTGCTTCCTCGGTACTCAGCGCCATCGGTTCCGCGACCCAGCGCGGGCCAGCGGCTGCATTGCGTGCCGCTTCTTCGGCGAGCAATTGGCCGGCGGCAACCAGCGTTCCGTGCGAAGGAATAACGGAGGCGTCAACGTGCCCGGTCGCGGGAGTGAGCAAACGCAGAGCCTCGGCGAGTTCTTCATCGGTTGGCGCGGGCTCTTCCGGCTCAGTCGGCTTCGGCGTGCTGGACGCGACCGCGGCAGGCTGCTCGATTTTCTGGGGCTCGGATTGTTTGGAGGCCGGCTCTGGGGATTGAGGCTTGTCGACTTTTGATGCTTTTGATTCTTCAGCCTTGGATTCCGCGGCTTTCGCGGTGACGGCTTCGGCCGAAACGTGCGCCTCAACCTCGGCGGTCTTCGGGAGGACGGCAACTACATCGACGGGTTGGACTTCGTTCTTGTCTTCTATTTTTGTTTTGTTTTCCGTCTTGTCTTCGGGCGTGCTTTCAGTTTTATTTTCCGCGACTGTTGTTTCCACTGTTGGCCCAACAACGCCGGGCGTGACGGCAAATGCTGGCTCATCCGCTTGGTCGACTGGCGCAGGCGCCTGGGCGAGTGCAGCGGTATCGACGGTGACGGCAGCCACCGCGACTGGAGTTTCGGGCTGAGCCTGGGCATTGGCGGTTTCAGATTGAAGTGTTGTGTTGGCGATTGAATCGGCGAGAGGCGAAGCGCTCGTCGACGCAGGCTCGATGTGCTCGATGGGCGGCCCGGCTTCGCGCTTCGCTTCGACAGCTTCGGAGTCTTTTGCGGCCACTGCGGGAGTCTCGACGGGCGGAGGCGTGGCGGCAACAGTTGTCGCAACCGGCTCGATGATGGTGGGAGCGGCTTCGGTCTTCTCTTCTTTTTTCGTTTCGGCTTTTGCTTCGGGTTTCGTTTCGGCCGCGGGGGCAGGAACTTCGACTTCAGTCCGGACGGCCGCGGGCGCGGATGTTGCGGGCTGTGCCTCGGCAGAGCTTTCCTCGGGGGGACTCACCGGGCCCATCTTTTCTGCCAAGGGTGCAATGTTTTCGGCTTCTGGAATCGGGCCATCCAGTTTGGCGGCCAAGGCGCTCAAGGCGTCCAATTCATCGGGCGTGATATCGCGTGGGATATCAGGGACGAGGCCAGGCTCCTGACTCGGGGACGGCGGCGCATTGACGCTGAAGGGCGCGCCCGGGACGGTTTTTCCGGGGACGGTCTTGCCCTTTCCCTTGCGGAAATCGCGGAAGGGAACGACTGCGGAATCTTCCGGCTCGGGCTCGGGCTCCGGCTCTTCCTTCTTTTTCTTCGAGGGAAAACGGAGCCGGCTCTTCCATCCGTTATCGGAGTCTGTGCTGCTGTCGGATACTCTGCCGCTATCGCCTCCGAAGCGCTCGACGCCGGAGACCGATGTGCTGAAGCGCGAGCCATCGGCCTGCTGCGGCACCATGCGATCTTCGAGCCGGGTAATGGCGGTCAGCAATTCGCTGGCTTCGAAGGGCTTTACGATGTGGGCGTCAGCGCGGACGCGGCGAGCTTCTTCGGGCTTGAAAGGTTCGAGTTTGCCGACGGTAAGCAGCACGGGAATGTGCGCCGTTTCGGCCGAGTCTTTCAGGCGCTGGCAGACTTCGAGCCCGCTGTAGCCGGGCATATAGACATCGAGAACGATGAGATCGGGTTTGACTTCGGAGATGCGCTTGAGGGCGGCAGATCCGTTGTTGACCGTGGCGACATCGTACCCGGCGTCGGCCAAGATCTTTCGGCCCATGTTCTGGGCTGTCACGCTGTCATCGGCAAGCAGTATTTTCCGTGCCAAGCGTCATCCTTCGGCAAAAAGGGGAGATAACGCGAAACTACCTTGTCCATCAGTTGAAGTCAACGATTCCGGAGGAGGTAACAGGTTACGACCGTTCCTAGCCCGTTGGGGGAACGGACGAATGTTGGGGCGGGCGTACCTTTGGTAACTCTTTGGGGCCCAAAATTTACGTGGGCCAAGGGGAGAAGCAGCGGCGTGATTGGGAATGTTCATCCTTCACGCCGCGCAAAGACAACTCTGGAGAATACAGCCAGGCCTAAAACGGATTGAGCTTGGCCAAGCCCTTTTTCTTTTTCTTTTTGCTGGAGGAGATGTCCACCAGATCGGTATCTTTCGCCTGAGCGCTGGACGTGGCAGTCGGCGTTCCGCCATTGTTGTCGATTTGATTGTTCTGCTGCAACGGAGGCAGCGCGTTTGGATCGGCATCGACGTTGGGTTTCAGTTCGTTAGGATCCGCGGCATTGAGCTTTAACCCGCTCGCTGCGGCGGGAGTGGTATTCTGCGTCGCCGATTGCGCGGGAGATGTAGCGGAGTCTGTCGACGCGACCGGAGCATCCGAACGCGGCGCCGGCTGGTTCGGAGCCGGTTTTCCATCGATGGTTTGCACGTTTACGGTATTGGAGCCACCCAATCCCGCAGCAGCTGTCAAATCGCGGATGACGCTGTTGGGGTTGGTCGGGTCAGGGTCGACCATGGTCGGATCACCCATACGCGAAGCCTTGCCGACGTCAGGGTGCCTTTCGAAGTTCTGGATCATCCCCATCATCACGCCGGTTTCATGGCGGCTGGCCTGCTCCTCCTGATTCAGTTTGAGCGCCGCGCGCGTCGGCCGCGGCACGGGCTGATGAAGGGCCACGAGTCGATCTTTGGCGTCGACTGCGCGGTCCATGGCGGGATAGCGGACAATGATCCTGTCGTAGGCGGCGGATGCCTCTTTGACTAATTCGTCGATCATCTTTCCCTTGGCGACTTCGTTCATGCGGCCGTTCTTGCGGATGATATCGATTTCGGCTTCGTAGGACTGACCGAGCAAGAACAGTGCCTGGTCGGCGCCGCTATAAAGGGGATAACGGTCGACGAGGGTTTTCAGACGCGCAATCGCTGCCGGATAGGCCATCCGCAGATAATAGAAACGGCCAATGTCGAACTCGCGCTGGGCCAGGACCTCCTGCACTTCGCGCAAGCGCTGTTTCGCGAGGGGAACGAGCTTGCTGTCGGGATACTCCTGAATGAGATTGCGGTATTCCTCCTCGGCGCGCATGGCATGGGTGTAGTCGCGATCCGGCTTCTCCATTTCCTGATAATGGATGTTCGCGACCTTCAGCTGCGCCTCGGCGGCCTCAGGCATATTGGGAAAGAAAGTGATGAAGTCTTTGTATTCGATCTCAGCCTGCTGCATGGCGGTGGTGCCACCCTCGTCGTACCAGGAATCGCCGACCGCGAGCTTGGCGCGCGCGATGTATTCGGAATCGGGGTAGGTATTGATCAGGGTCTGGAGGGTCATTCTGGCCACGTCGAAGCGGTTGTGCTTCATGGCATCCATGGCTCGATCGAAGAGCACCTTGTCGGGCTGCTTCGACCCGACATTGGCCAGCGGATTGGACGCCTTCTTGTTGGTACAAGCTACGGTCAACGCCAACAGAAAGGCGAGAGAAACGATTATTGAATTGCGACGCATAGAAGACCTCAAAACCTTTTCAGATTAAACCCGCAACAAACTGGCGCTTCGCGCCGCTTCCAGGATTTCCTGCGCATTTACCTGGGGATCGCCTTTGCCGAAAACGGCGTTGCCTGCCACCAGAACTTCCGCTCCGGCACGAACTACATCGGCGACGGTGTCGAGCGCCACACCGCCGTCGACCTCGATGCGGTAGCGGTAGCCGCGGTCGGCGCGAATCTCTGACAACTTCCTCATCTTGTGCAAGGTTTGAGGAATGAACTTCTGCGCTCCAAACCCGGGATTCACACTCATGACCAGAACGTAATCGACAATGTCGAGGACTTCAGAGAGCGTCTCGACCGGAGTTGCGGGATTAATCACCACGCCGGCGCGGCAGTTATGCTGCTTGATCAGGTGCAGCGTGCGATTCAAATGGCGACAGACCTCCTGATGCACCGAAATCCAGTCCGCGCCCGCTTCGGCAAAATCGGCGATATAGAGGTCTGGGTCTTCTATCATCAGATGGCAGTCAAGCGGGAGCTGAGTTGCCCGCCGCAAAGATTTCACGATGGGGGGGCCCATGGTCAGATTGGGGACGAAGTGCCCATCCATGACGTCGACATGGATGAGGTGGGCGCCACCGGCCGTCGCGCGCTCGATTTGATCGGCGAGGTGAGCGAAATCGGCGGCAAGTATCGAGGGTGCGAGTTCGATCAAAACAGGGTCCAGGGGCGTAGGGTCCGAAACTGTGGAAATTCTAGCACGCTATGCCTCACGGAGGGACGCGGGGTTTTGGGTGTCGTGGACGGCGACGGCGCGCAGCTTTTCCACTTCCTTGGCGATGGCATATTTGAGCTTATCGACGCCCTCTCCGGTGACTGCGGAAATCGGATAAAGCTTTAGTTTCTTATGAGTTGCCCACTGTTTTAACTTCTTGAGCTTTTCAGGGTTTGCGACGTCGATTTTGGAGGCGACCATCAGCATGGGCTTTTTTTCGAGACCGGCTCCAAAGTTGGCGAGCTCGCCGAGGATCACTTCGACGTCTTTCAGGACATCAGGCCGGCCGCTGCCATCGGAGACATCGACCAGGTGGACGAGCAGACGCGTGCGCTCGATGTGACGCAGGAATTGGGTTCCAAGGCCTGATCCGGAGTGCGCGCCTTCGATCAAGCCCGGGATATCGGCGACGACAAAACTCTCTTCTTTTCCCTTTTCACCAACAAGAACGACGCCCAGATTTGGCTCGAGGGTGGTGAAGGGATAATCGGCGATTTTGGGACGCGCGGCGGAGATGCGCGAGATCAGAGTCGACTTACCTACGTTCGGGTATCCCACCAATCCGACGTCGGCGAGCAACTTCAACTCAAGACGGAGGTGGCGTTCTTCACCGGGACGTCCATCTTCATGCTCGCGCGGGGCCTGGTGGGTGGAAGTGGCGAACTGGGCATTGCCGCGACCGCCGCGACCGCCGCGCGCAATTACGACGCGTTCGTCGGGACGGGAAAAATCGTAGACTTTTTCGCCGGTATCTTCGTCGTAGACGATCGTCCCGACGGGAACTTTGAGAACGATGCCTTCGCCCTCGCGGCCGGTTTTCTTGGCGCCTTCGCCATGGCGACCGCGCTCGGCCTTGTATTCGGGGTTGAAGCGAAAGTGGACGAGCGTGTTGTGACGCTCGCTAGACTCCATCCAGATGTCGCCGCCGCGTCCGCCGTCGCCGCCGGAAGGACCGCCGCGGGGAACGAACTTCTCGCGGCGGAAGGCCATGCAGCCGTTGCCGCCGTCGCCGGCTTTGATTCGAATTTTGGCTTCATCGATAAACATGGATGTCAGACCGTGTGGAGCGGGCGCGCGGTTTTCTGACGGGGCCCGAGAAAAACGAAAAAGCCTCGACGCGAGGCCGAGGCCGCTGACATGTCGCTAAAGACGAGGTTGGCCGCGGCTTCCGCGCGTCGTATCTTCCGCCGAACCCAATGAGACGGAAACTTCGTCTCTTCCGGAAAATCCCGACTTACTTGGATTCGACTGCTTCGGGCTCGACCATTACGAACTTGCCCATCGATCCTTTGTCGACGAACTTGATGCGGCCGGTAATCTTGGCGAAAAGCGTGTCGTCTTTGCCGCGACCGACGTTGAGTCCGGGCTTCACGCGCGTGCCGCGCTGGCGGACGATGATGGTGCCACCGGGAACCAGTTGTCCGCCGAAAGCCTTGAAGCCAAGCCGCTGCGCGTTCGAGTCGCGCCCGTTTCGTGAAGTGCCTTGTCCTTTTTTATGTGCCATATCAATTTCCAGTTCTTAGTGGCCGGTTGCCAGTGAATTGCAATCTTTTGGTTCGAAGCGGGCAAGTGAGACTTGCGCTCCGAAGGGAAGGACCTACTATTTCTTTTTCTTCTTGGCCGCTGCTTTCTTGGGCGCCGATTTCTTGGCATGCGCCGCGTGTTTTTTGCCAGTTTTGGCGTGCCCAGATGCAGCTTTCAGTTCTTCCGCGCCTTCTGGTTCGAGAGCGGACTTCACTTTCTTCTCTTTTTTCGGAAGCTCAGGCGCCTTGAACGATTGACCGTCGAAAGCGATTTCGGTGATGCGGACGGCGGAGTAGTTCTGGCGGTGTCCGCGAAGTTTCTTGTATTGTTTTTTGCGCTTGTAATGGAAGACGAGAATTTTCTCGCCGCGTCCCTGCTCGACGATTTCTCCGCTGACGCTTGCGCCCGAGCCGGGGGGCACGACGCTGCCGGCCTCGGCGGAAACCGCGAGCACGTCTCCGAACTGAACCTTGCCGTCGTTGTCTTGCTGTGTTTCAATGCGAATCACGTCGCCCGGGGCGACACGATACTGCTTTCCACCAGCGCGGATCACCGCGTACATAAACTCTCCTTATATGCTCGTGTAGAGATGGACGATCTAACCCGTCCGCGTAGGGGCAACCGTCCCCGGCTGTCCACACCGAGGAAAGCTCGGCACAAACCTAGCGCGCTTGCTGTTTTTCCGCTGCGGCTTCTGACCGGAAACGCGGCGCGGGCCCAGAACGGGTCCGCAAGTACAGGCAAACTCAACCAGTCTATCGTGCTGCGGCGAAATCGGTCAAACGGATCGGGCGAGTCTTGCCGGTTCGAGGGCGCTGCATAGCCGGTTACTAACGGGTTACCAAGGTAATCTTTCGGGGGGGAGATTGCTATAGCGGTGGCTCATCTCATAAGAAGATACTCCTTAGGAATTGGAAACGCCGTGCCCAGGGCGGCTCCGCCAGAAGACACCTATTGTTTCGATCTGTCTGGTGTGACAGGATTGGGCCAAGTCGAAGATCCGTCCCGGCCAAAACTTTAAGAAGTGTTTCGGATGTTCAGAGAAGAAAGCTAAGCGAAGCCTACGCGTATGAATAGCGCGATCACAGGCATGGTGCTGATCCCCGGGGGCGTGGCGCTCCTGGTGCTGCTCGTCTTCACCTACCTGTATGAACAGAATCGTCACAGCTATTTTCGCGCGTGGCAGCTTGCGTGGGCGGCATACACGCTGCACTATGCGCTGAAGGCGGTGGAATATTTTCGAGGCCCTTCCCCATTATTGTTCCTGTTGAGTTCCCTGCTGCTGGTCGCGATGGCGATGTGCATTTTCGTCTCGACGCGGCTGATGAAAGAACCTTTTCAGGTCAAATGGTATGACGTCGCGCTGACGCTGAGCGGGGTTCTGCTGGCCTGCATCGGCTTGGAGTCGCAGATGGCGACGGGCAGATTCGTTAACAATCCGGGTGCGATACCGAAATATCTGCGGCTTGAATTGGGGCTCGCCGCAATTCTTCTTTATTGCTCGTTCCATTTTTACCGGTATGCGTTTCGCAGAAATTCGGTAGCGTTCCGGATGCTGGCGTTTTCGCTCGCGCTCTGGGCGGCGCTGATGTATGCGGGCGAATTCCATCAGCCCTTTCTGGACATTGTGGGGCAACTGGGAGGGTTTCTTGGTCCGATTCCTCAGATGCTGCTGGCGATCGCGATGGTCATGGTGCTCTTTGAAAATGAGCGCAATGCGGTGCAGGAAAACGCGCTGGCTTTCTCGACGCTGGGCATTGACCCGCGGCGATTGTTCTCGGCCTCGGACCTGCTTCCCAGCTTGCAGACGTTTGTCGATCGGCTGATCGCGCCGTTGCCTTCGCGCCGCGCAGTCTTTTTTGTGGCGAATCAGTGGCGCGGCACGTTGCCTTCGGTGCAAAAAGGCTTCAGTGCCGATTTTCTGGAAAAGCTACAAAGGACGCAAGCGGGCGATTACATCGCCGAACTCGCCTACCGGCGCGGAGGCGTGGTCACCTTCCGCAACCTGCAGGAGCTGGATGAGCCATTGCCGGCGCTCTCGGGAGGGAAGTTCGAGGCGTGCAAGCAGGCGCTGGTAGCGGAGGGAATCACCGATCTGATGGCGGTCTGCCTGCAAACGCGGGAGCACAATTTTGGAGTGCTTTTATTTCCTCATGCCGAACGGCGGATGTTCGGCTCCTCGAACTTGCGTCTGCTGATCGGGCTGGCTCTGCAGATCGCGCTGACGCTTGAAAACTACGTGGTGATGCATGAAGCGCAGCGGCGCACCAAGGAGTACGAACTGCTGACCGAGATCGGGCAGGCGATCAGTTCTCACCTTAATCAGGACGAAGTGCTGCGCACGGTGCAGGTTGAACTCGGGCAGATCTTCGATACCAGCACATTCTACATCGCGTTTCAGGAAGAGGATGAGATTCACTTCGAGCTGGAGATCGAAGATGGGGTTGTGCATCCCAAGCGTTCGCGCAAGGTTGGGAATGGATTGACGGAGTATGTCCTGAGGACGGGAGCGCCGCTGCTGATCGAATCTGATCTGGAGCAGGTGCGACTGAAACTGGGAGTCGATTTCGTACCTCCGCGGCCAGCGCGGTCGTTCTGCGCGGTCCCGATTTTTCTGGGAGGCAAGCCCGCCGGCATCATGGCGGCGCTGAGCACAGAACGTGAAACGCAGTTTCAGCGGCGTGATCTCGAGGTCATGCAGACGGCGGCGGGCCAGTTGGGAGTGGCGATCGAAAATGCGCGACTGTTTACGGAAGAACAACGGCGGGCGCGGCATCTTGCGTTTCTCAACACGATTTCGAAGATGGCGATTTCGAGCGAAGATGCAGAGCAAATGATGGCCGATATCGTGCGCGAGATCCAGAAGAACTTCCACTACGATCACATCGGCATCGGCATCATGGATTATGCGACCAAGGACATCGAGATCAAGGCTGAGGCGGGCGCGGCGTCGCAAACTCTGGGCCGACGAATCGCGGTGGGGAGCGGAGTTCTGGGGAAAGTTGCACGAACCGGGGTCAGCGCGCTGGTGCAAAATGCCGGTCCGGGGCAACTAGCCGGGGTGCTCCCAGAATCGCGAGCAGTGTTGTGCTTGCCAATCAGTTATGGCGATACGTTACTCGGAGTTCTGAATGTCGAGAGCCGCGATGAGAATGCGTTCGCGCCGCAGGATGTGCTGATTCTGAATACGCTGGCCGACCTTCTGGCGACGGCGCTTCACAATTCGTTTGTCTTCCAGAAGCTGCAACAGCAGTCCATTACCGACGGGCTGACCGGCATCAAGACGCGGCGTTTCTTCTGGGAGGCGCTGAGTTCGGAGTGGAAGCGGGCGTCGCGCTCGGGCCGGCCGTTCGCGGTCGTGCTGGTGGATCTGGACAAATTCAAAGAGGTCAACGATTCGCTGGGCCACCTGGAAGGCGATCTGGTGCTGGCTCGTGTGGGGCGTCTGTTGGAACAGAAATGCCGGCAATCGAATGTGGTGGCCCGCTATGGCGGCGATGAGTTCATTATCCTGATGCCGGAGACTGGAATCGAGCAGGCGCAGGCGCTGGCAGAGAGGTTGCGTGTTTGGCTGGCCACCGATCCGATGCTGGAAGAGCACAACATTACCGGCAGTTTCGGCGTGGCGAGCTATCCGGTGCATGGGTATGCCATGGAGGACCTGATTCGGGTGGCGGATGCCGGGATGTACATTGCGAAGCACGCCGGGGGAAACCAGGTTTCCACGTCATCGGAGGCGTTCGGTGAAGGGTCGACGGCGCAGCGGCAGTTGATCTCGGGTTATATCGAGGGATTTCTGCAGCGCGAACACAACGGTCCTGAGCATCTGGAAGAACTGACTACTACGCTCGGCAAGCTGTGCGCGAAAGAGAATGTAGACCGGACTTCGATGAAAGACGTGGTGGAAGCGTTATCGCGCGCCGCCGAACTGAGGGAGCACAACGCGGCCGGACACGGCGAGCACTGCGGCCATTATGCGGGCATCATCGCGCGCGGGCTCAATCTGTCGGAACAGGAAGTCGAAGATGCTATTTTTGCGGGGCGAGCGCACGATCTGGGGAAGCTGTTCATCCCTGATCGCGTCTTGAACAAGCCGGGTGCGCTGACAGACGATGAATTCGCGGTGATGAAAACACATCCGCATGTGGGAGCCGAGGTGTTACGCGCGCTGCCCGAAACCGAGCGCGTGGCCATTGCGGTGGAATCTCATCACGAAGCCTTCGATGGGTCCGGATACCCTCTCGGATTGAAGGGCGAGAATATACCAATCCTCGGCCGGATTATCGCGGTTACTGACGCTTACGTGAATATGACGAGCGACCGGTCGTTCGCGCCTCCGAAAACCGACGAGCAAGCCCTTACTGAATTGGCGAAGCTTAGCGGCACACGCTTCGACGGCATGATCGTGCGCTTGTTTGCGCGCCTGTTGAAGATGGAAAGGGCGTCGAGCTTCGGCGGAGGAAGTTAGGACGGCTTTTCCGCGCTCGGCGTAATCAAAGTCACCGCCAGCCGGGCATCTTTAGGCAAATAGCTCTTGCGGCGAAACCAATCTTCCATCGCATCGCGCAGTTGATCGAGGGGAACGTGGGTTCCGATCTCGAGGCATCCATCCGAAAGCGGGAGGGTGTCGTCAAAGACCGATGCGTTGGTGAAATTACGCATACTGAAATTATCGAGCCATTTCAGCGGACAGGGACGGACTTGACCATCCTGTTCGTATTCGACGCGGACTTTCCGGGAAAACATGCCTACTTCTTCGCCTTCCAGAGGCGGTCTTCGAGTTCCGAGACCTCGCGGTTCAAGCCTTCGGGAAGATGGCTGCCGAAGCGGGCGAAGTGTTCGCGGATTGAATTGAGTTCGGTGTGCCAACCTTCAAGATCGACACTGAGCAACTTGGCGACCTCGGCTGCAGTAAGAGCGAGTCCCTTGGTATCAAGGTCGGCAGGATCGGGAACTCTGCCGATGGGAGTATCGACGGCGTGCGCTTTGCCGTCGCAGCGGTCGAAGATCCATTTCAGCACGCGGCTGTTCTCGCCGTAGCCCGGCCAAAGAAACTTGCCGTTCTCGTCGGTGCGGAACCAGTTGACGTAATAGATCTTAGGAAGCTTCGTGCCCGGCCGCGCACCCATCTTCAGAAAGTGGGCGAAGTAATCGCCCATGTTGTAGCCGCAGAACGGGAGCATGGCCATGGGATCACGGCGGAGTTCACCGACTTTGCCGGCGGCAGCGGCGGTGGTTTCGCTGCTGACGGTCGCGCCCATGAATGTTCCGTGGCGCCAACTGAAGGATTCGGTGACCAGAGGCACGATGCTGGCGCGGCGGCCACCAAAAAGGATGGCGTCGATGGGCACGCCTTTAGGATCTTCCCACTCTGGAGCAATGACTGGGCACTGGCTCGCCGGCACGGTAAAGCGCGAGTTTGGATGGGCGGCTTTGCGGCCCGATGCGGGAGTCCAGGGGCGACGCAGCCAGTCGATTAATTCCGCGGGCTTTTCGGGGGTCATCTGCTCCCACCATATGTCGCCTTCCGGAGTGACGGCGCAATTGGTGAAGATGGCATTTCTGGTTGCGGTGAGCATGGCATTCGGATTCGACTTCATGCTTGTTCCGGGAGCCACGCCAAAGAAGCCGCTCTCAGGGTTGATGGCGTACAGGCGACCGTCTTCGCCGAACTTCATCCAGGAGATGTCGTCGCCAATGGCTTCGATTTTCCATCCCGGTATGGTCGGGATCATCATCGCGAGGTTTGTCTTGCCGCATGCCGAAGGGAAAGCCGCGGTCATGTATTTCACGCGGCCGGCGGGGTTAATGATTTTGAGGATGAGCATGTGCTCGGCCATCCAACCTTCGTCGCGGGCCTGGACAGAAGCAATTCGCAGGGCGTGACACTTCTTGCCGAGTAACGCGTTGCCGCCGTAGCCCGATCCGAAGGACCAAACTTCGCGCGTCTCGGGAAAATGGCAGATGTATTTATCTTGCGCATGGCTGGGCCAACTGGTGTCAGCCTGGTTGGGTGCGAGTGGAGAGCCCACCGAGTGCAACCCGCGCACAAAAGCGCCATCGCTGCCGAGTACTTCGAGCACATGAGTGCCGACGCGAGCCATGATGTGCATGCTGGCGACGACGTAGGGCGAATCGGTGATTTCCACTCCGATATTCGCGATCGGCGATCCAATGGGACCCATGCTGTAGGGAATCACGTACATGATGCGCCCGGTCATCGCGCCGGCGAAAAGACCGTGCAGCTTGCGCTTCATCTTCGTAGGATCTTCCCAGTTGTTGGTGGGACCAGCCTCTTCTTGCGTCCGCGAACAGATGAAGGTGCGGTCTTCGACGCGCGCAACGTCGCCTGGACTCGACCGGACAAGGATGCTGTTGGGACGTTTATCTTCCGCGAGCCATATGGCGCTGCCGGTGAGCACCATCAAGCGGAGCATCGACTGATATTCTTCACGCGAACCGTCGCACCAATGGACCCGCTCTGGCTTGCAGAGTTGCGCGGCTTCTTCGACCCAGGCATTGAGCCGCGCGTGTTTCGATCCTGTTTTTCTTTCACTGATTGTTTCCAGATCGGATATCAGGCTGGACATAAGAATGCATTCCTCAGACCACTATTACGAATTTTCCGTGACGAGTGCGGTCGATCACTTCCAACGGGCCAGAAAGGCAAGGCTGCTGAGCAGCTTCTGCCCGTTTGACTTAAGACAAACGATATATTGTCCCTTATTTTGGGGAGCTTTCCAACTAGCCAATGAAGAACCGCAGACCGTACGGTCGGGTGGTTCACAAGCAGAAGAGCCGACTAACGAACTGCGGCAACTGAAGGTTCGACGGGCGCCACCACAGCTTGCAGGTGCTTGAGAGTTTCGTCGACCGTGAGCGAATACATTTCGCGGCCGAGGCCTTCGCCTGATTCCAGGGCCGTTTTCAGGAAATGCCCGGCAATCTCTTTGGCGAGGGGATCGGTGATCGCCTTGCCGGTTTGCTTTTTGTATTCCACCCACGCGGGATGCGGCAAAGCGACCCAGACAGGGCGTCCGTCGACGAGGAACTTGATGTCCACGGCATCGGCGTGGCGCGTGGCGATGGCCACGATGAGCGCCTGGTAGAGGCAATGCACTTCTTTCTTGCTCCAGCGATCGGTAGCCATGAAGTCAGTGAACATAAGAGATTCGCGACCTGCACATACAAAGATACGTACTCTAAAAATATATAGTCCGGCAGGGGTGTGGAGCAAACTGGCGGCGTGTCACGTCGAAGAAATGGGTTACGCTTGAAAAACGACTATACAAAGAGGGGAAAAGCTCTGCTAGCCTATCGCTATGCCACAGTCCGTTAAAGAGCGTGTTGGGAAGCTGCGCGCGGAGATCGCCGAAATCAGTGAAGCGAACCGTCTGTATTTGCAAGGTGGCAAGAAGATGGTTGGAGCCGCCGATCAGGAGAGGCGACTGCAGCGCCTGCAGGAAATCATGGACGAACTGATGTCGCTGACTGAGTGGAAGAAAACCTAGAGTAGAACGTCGCAAAGAATCCCGCTCCCCCCCGGCTGGTTCGGCATTCAGTTCGAAGACTGCACTTGCATGGTTTCGGTAATCCAGAGCTCGGCGGGAGCGCCTTTCGTGGTGCGAGTCGCGGTCGCGCGAAATCCGTCATCGGTGGCTTCGACGTCGTAAACGTAGGGAGGCCGCTCGCCTTTGATGGTGAGATAGTTGCCCGAGATCAGCTCGTCGAGCGAGGCATATTTGCCTTCGGTTGCCATGTATCCGCGCTCGGCATTCGCGATGCCGATGAGATCGTTCTTCACGCCGACGATTACGGTAACTTCCTGAGGATTTCCGTCTCCGGCGCCCGGCGTCAGGGTCTTGACCTGCAAGGAATAAATGTACATTCCGATGGCCAGCGTGATAACGGTACCCACAAATCCAAAAATGCGACCCATAGTTGGCTCCGATAGTGACTCCGAGGTTCAATTCTCAAGAGCTATTGCACCGCGAAATCGAACTGGCCAGCAAGTAACGAGAGTGTAAGTGCGAGGGGGGAAGCAAGCCGGCGCTTAGAAGATGTGCAAGAGAGGAAATCGCCGTTGGCAATGGCGACCCCGGAGGGAGTCGAACCCCCAACCCTCAGATCCGAAGTCTGATGCTCTATCCAATTGAGCTACGGGGCCGTCGGAGGCGAGATCACGCGGTCAGATCATGAACGTCTGATCACGCCCGGCGAACTCGATTCTACACCGCGGCCCGAGGCGAATCATCTCGGCGAACGGAAACTGGCCCTGCGTTGTAGGATAAAAACGCGCTCATACGGACGCAACAGCATGTCATTCGTGCCCCATCCCGTGGCCCACACCAGTTCACACCTGCTCGAGTTCGAGGCTCTGCGCGACCTGCTGGCCGGGTACGCTTCTTCGTCTCTCGGCAAACGGCGCATTGCTGAGCTGATGCCTTCACTTGACGCAGCATGGATCGAGAACCAGCAGCAGCTTACGACGGAGATCCGCGAGTACCGGCGAGTGGGCGGGCGGTTCGAATTTGCAGGCCTGCCCGAAATCAAGACGCTGATCGAGAAATCTCGCATCGCCGGAGCCGCGCTCGAAACTGTGGAGATTCGCGACGTGGTTCTGGTCGCCGACCGAGCCGCCGAGTGGCGGGAGATCGTAAATCAGCCGCCCGCGGCGATGCGCAGCGACTGGACGGCGGTAAGAGCGCTATCGGCAGCGATCCATGATTTCGCCGGCTTTCTGCGGTACTTCCACAACAAGATTCTGCCGGACGGCACGCTAGACGATAAGGCCTCGCCCGAGCTAAGCCGCGTCCGCCGCGAGATTGAGAAGCAAAAACGGCAGATACAGGATTCCCTGCGCGGCTACCTGAGAAAGCTGGCGGAAGGCGGGACCGCTCAAGACGAGTTGATTACGATTCGAGGTGAGCGGTTTGTAATTCCGGTAAAAGTCGAGCAAAAGCGGCGGGTGCAAGGCGTAGTTCACGGAGCGAGTTCGAGCGGGCAAACCGTTTTTGTGGAGCCGCTTGAAACAATCGAGCAAAACAACGAGCTAGTGCGGCTGCTTGACGAGGAGCAAGCCGAGATACATCGAGTATTGCTGGAGATGACTCGGCAGATCGGGGAAAACGCCGAGAGTATCCGATCGGCAGCCGAGATTCTGGCCGAACTCGAACTGCAATTCGCCAAAGCGCGTTTCGCGGAAGAGTACAACTGCGTGGCGGTGACGCTATCGAGGCATGCGGCTCTCGATCACCAATCTCCGGGTGAGGCGCGGCTGATTCTGCATCGTGCGAGGCATCCGCTGCTCGAACGCACTCTGAAGTTAAAGGGCGCGAGTATTGTTCCGATCACCATCGAACTCGAAGGCAACCATCGACAACTGGTAATCACCGGGCCGAACACGGGAGGCAAGACCGTGTCGCTGAAGACGCTGGGCCTGCTTTCGCTGATGACCCAATCGGGGATGCCGATTCCCGCGGATCGCGCCGAGATGCCCGTATTTGACGCCATCTCGGCCGATATCGGCGACTATCAATCGATCGAGCAAAATCTCTCGACGTTCTCAGCGCACGTCACCAACATCGATTTCATCTCGCGCACCGCGACAGCCAATTCGCTGGTGCTGCTAGATGAACTCGGCTCGGCCACCGATCCCGAAGAAGGAGCTGCCCTGGCCGTCGCCATCGCCGAGCACTTCCGCCAAGTCGGATGCATGATTGTGATCAGCACCCATCACACGGCGCTCAAAGTTTATGGGGCGAATACCGCCGGAGTTATCAATGCTTCGGTGGGTTTCAATGAATCGACTTTGCAGCCAACTTATGAATTGAAAACAGGTGTGCCCGGAGCTTCGGCGGGAATCAACATAGCCCAACGGCTGGGGCTGAATTCTGCCATCGTGGAATCGGCGCGAGCGCGCCTCGGTTCGCAAACCAAGGATGTAGCCCGCTTTCTCGATCGGCTGCATGAAGACCTCGACAAGCTGGAGAAAGAGCGGTTTCAGATACAGGCGCGCGAGAAAGAGCTGGAGCAAGAAAAATCGCTTCTTGCCAAAGAAGGCCGCAAGGAACAGCAAACGAAAATCCGCGAGATGGAGAACAAACTCGAAGCCCTGTTGCGCGACTTCGAATACCAGGCGAGAGAAACGGTGAACGCGGTCCAGGACCGCGCGGTCGCGCAAAAGCTGTCGAAAGATGCGGAACGGCGGATCTCAAAGATGCGGCGCGAATTTCGCGAACAATTTGATGCGACCGTAGTGGCGCACCACACCGGAGCCGATCGAGGAGATCCCAACGCCCAGCCCAGCCTGGTGAAGCACGTCAGCGAGGGCGACACGGTAAAACTCAAATCGATGGGGCGGGCGGCAGTGATTAGAAAGAAAGTTGGAGAAGATCATTTCGACGTGGAAATCGGCTCGATGAAGATGCGCATCGCCCGCGAAGACATCGCCGAAGTGCTGACCGGCGCGCAGGGCAAATCGCAGCCAACGCCGGTAGAAGCCGCGAGGGCCCGAGGCATCACGGTCAAATTGCAAAACGAAGTCAACGACCTTAACACGCCCACCGAAATCAACGTAATCGGACGCACGGTGGACGAAGCGACCAGCGAAGTGGAGAAATTCGTGGACCGCGCATTTCTGGCGGGAATGCCGAAGGTAAGGATCGTCCATGGCAGCGGCATGGGCATTCTGCGCAAGGCGCTACGGCAATATCTGAGCAAGCATCCGCACGTGGAGTCGGTGACGGAACCGCCCACGAACGAAGGCGGAGGAGGAGCGACGGTGGTGGAGTTGCGGGTGTAAGTCAGCATCGATCCCTCCGAGACTTGGTGTCGGCCGTCCAGCAGCGACTTCTCGAAAAGCGCGAGTAGTGGGGCACCCCTTTTTCTTTCGGTACCAACAGGTAAGAGCCTGTCTTCCACATCTTTCCCACAGGCAGGCTTCGTCATTCCGATTCCCTCGAGGCGGTGCAGCGTTCATAATCACTGTGGGACCGGTATGCGGTGGTGATGGCTTCGACTTTGACCTCTTCCGACAATTTCAAGGAATCGCTTAAGCAGCAGGCTGACATCGTCCGGATTGTGGGCGATTACGTCAAGCTCAAGAAGGCGGGCGCGCAGAATTTCTCTGGGCTTTGTCCGTTTCACAACGAGAAGACGCCGTCGTTTTCGGTTCATGCGACGCGCCAGTTCTTTCACTGCTTTGGCTGCGGACAATCGGGAGACGTCTTTACTTTTGTTCAGAAGGTCGAGAACATCACCTTCCCCGAAGCTGTTCGTCTGGTCGCGCAGAAACTGGGCGTGGCGATGCCGAAGGTTACGTTTTCGAGTCCGGCGGAGGCGCGGGATGCGCAGCTTCGCATGGCATTGCTCGATGTGCATGTGCGGGCGACGCAGTTTTTTCAGGAATGTCTGCGGCGCCCCGAAGGAGCGAACGCACGCGAGTACCTGAAAAGCAGAGGCCTCGACGAGGAAACGATCACGCGTTTCCGCATCGGCTACGCTCCCGATTCCGGGTTCGTGCTGCGCGACGCCCTGCGCCGCGAATTCGATGAAGAGTTGTTACGCGAGAGTGGGCTGTTTTCGTGGAAGGGAGACGGCCGTCCGGCGTCGGCTGCCGGTGGTCAGGAGAAGCAACTGCAGATCCCTCGCTCCGCTCGGGATGACAAACAAGCGGGGGGGGATGACAACGGGGGTGGCGGGGCATCCGCCGCCATTTACTCGAAGTTCCGCAATCGGGTGATGTTTCCTATTGCCAATGAGCAGGGCAAAGTAATTGCCTTTACCGGACGCACACTTTCGACCGACGAAAAAGCGGGACCGAAGTATCTCAATTCTCCGGAGACGCCGATCTATTCGAAGTCGCGCGTGCTTTTTAATCTCGACAATGCGAAGGAAGCGATCCGCAAACTCGAGTATTCCATCCTGGTCGAAGGCCAGATGGATTGCATATCCGTTTATGCCGCAGGTTTCCATAACGTGATTGCCAGTTCTGGCACGGCGTTTACCGAGCTGCAGGCAAAGTTGCTCGGGCGATTTTCGAAGAACGTGGTGGTGAACTTCGACCCTGACACCGCTGGAGCGCGAGCTACAGAGCGTACTCTCGGATTGCTGGTCGAAGAAGAATTCGAAATCAAGGTGCTGACGCTCGAAACGGGGTTCGATCCTGATCTCTTCATCCGCCGCAAAGGCAAAGAGGCGTATGGGGCGGCGCTGAAGCATTCTCAGAAATATTTTGACTATCTGATCGACCGAGCCCGGGCGCAATTTCCGGCGCGCAATGCGGACAGCAAGGTCAAGGCCGTCAACCATCTGCTGCCGCACATTCAGCGGGTGCCGAACCGCATCGTGCGTGACGAACTGGCGCTTGAAATTTCGCAGAAACTGGGCATCGATTCCGCCGTGCTTCGCCAGGAACTGAAGCATGCTGCCACCAATCGTTCCGCGACGCAGGTGAAGACCTCGGCTGAAGCCCAGGTGACGGGAGCGGAACGGGTGCTGATCAGAGCGCTGGCGTCGGCCACCGAGATGCAATCGGGGGGATCGCGAACATCGGCGCGCGAAGGAGCGGATGAGGAATTCGATCCAGCCAGGCAGGCGCATTTCGCGCTGCAATCGGAGCATCTATACGAGGGCTTGGCCGCGCAGTCGTTGATCGAAGCGTTGCTGCAAGCAGGGCCCGAAACGGCAGATGTCATGGCGTTGCCCAAGACCGAAGAAGACCGGCGCCTGCTGGCTTCGATCCTGATGCACGAGGAAGAAGATCTGACCCCTGAAACGGTGGAAGGCGCGGTGCGGGCGCTGCGGCGAATTTATCTCCGACGCCGCCAAGAGGAGGTGCAAAGGGCATTGCAGCGTCCCGGGGTGGCGATGGCGGAAAAGCAGGCGCTCTTGCAGGAAAAGGTGCGTCTGAAGCGGGCTTTGATGGACCCCAGCCTGGGCGAAGCGGGGAGCAAAGCGTCTTAGTGGAAGGTCCTTGCGTCGTTGGGTGCCGGGAGACTTTAGCCTTTGGAACGAAATGCCGCTGATTGACATCTAAATATCAAGCGGAAATAGACATACGGACAACTGGGCAATCGGCGGGAAAGACTGCAAACTTCAATGGGCACCGGCAGGAAGCGTGGCCGGCGTGCTATACTTCTGAAGTTTGTGCGCTGCGTGCACAACTCCGTAACAACTCCCACCGCTGAATAGTTTGGCGTCCGCAAACCAGCGAACGCCTAGAGGATAATCTGGCTTGGCACTTGATGACAAGTACGACGACATAAAAAAGCTGATCGACGCAGGCAAAGAGAAGGGATATCTGACCTATGATCAGGTCAACGACCTAATCCCGCACGATGTGCACTCTCCTGAAGACCTGGAAGATCTGCTAACCACGATCGGGACCCAAGGAATTGACGTACTCGAAAGCTCGAAAGGGCCTTCGACCGATCTGGAAAAAAAATTCGAGGAAGTAGAAGAAGGCTCCGACGACGTAGAACTGGATCTCACTCCAGGAGCCCTGGAAAAAACCAATGATCCCGTCCGCATGTATCTACGCGAGATGGGAACTGTTCCGCTGCTCACGCGCGAAGGCGAAGTGGAAATCGCCAAGCGAATTGAGCGGGGGCAAAACCGCGTTCTGAAGGCGCTGTCGCGCTCTCCGATTGTGATTCGTGAACTTCTCGCCCTGGGCGAGGACCTCGAAAAGGGCGTCCGTTCGATCAAAGAGCTGGTGACGTTCGATGAAGAGGAGATCACGGAAGAGATTGTCGACAAGCGGCTGAAAGAATTTCTTGCCAAGATCCACAATCTTGACAAGCTCTACAAGAAAGTAGCTCCGCTGCAGGAAAAACTGGCGGCGGTGAATCAGAAGAAGCGTCCGCGGGACTATCGGCGGTATCGCTTTCAACTGGCGCACGCCATTGTTCGCACTTCGATTGCGGTGCGCAAGCTCGGGTTCACCAACAACGAACGCAAACGACTCATCGACCGGGTGAATCGCACGGTCGACGGGATGCGGTCGCTGGACCGGCAGATCCAGAACCTGGAGAAGCGGGCGGATGCGACCCGCAGCGAAGAGCAAAAAAAGGAATACAAGAAGCAGTCGCGCGCGGTCCGCGGAGAGCTGGAAAAGCTTGAAGTGGAAGCGGGCCTGTTGTTCCAGGAGCTCAAGCGCACACAGCGCGAGATCATCCAGGGCGACATGGACGCGGAGCACGCCAAGCGCGAGCTGATTGAAGCCAACTTGCGCCTGGTGGTCTCGATTGCGAAAAAGTACACCAACCGCGGATTGCAGTTTCTCGACCTGATTCAGGAGGGCAACATCGGCCTGATGAAGGCGGTCGACAAGTTCGAATACCGGCGCGGCTATAAGTTTTCAACTTACGCCACGTGGTGGATTCGGCAGGCAATTACTCGTGCGATCGCTGATCAGGCGCGTACGATTCGCATCCCAGTGCACATGATCGAAACGATCAACAAGCTGATTCGTACCTCGCGGCAACTGGTGCAGGAACTGGGACGCGAACCGACGTCGGAAGAAATTGCGAAGCGGATGGACATTCCGGTGGCGAAAGTCCGCAAGGTGCTGAAGATTGCGCAGGAACCGATCTCTCTCGAAACGCCAATTGGCGAAGAGGAAGATTCGCACCTGGGCGACTTCATCGAAGACCGCGCGGTGGTTTCTCCGGCGGAAGCAGTGATCAACGTCAACCTCAAAGACCAGACTTCGCAGGTGTTGCGCACGTTGACGCCGCGAGAAGAGAAGGTCATCAAGATGCGCTTTGGACTGGAAGATGGTTCCGAGCACACGCTTGAAGAAGTTGGCCAGTCATTCGCCGTAACTCGAGAACGCATACGGCAGATTGAGGCGAAGGCGCTGCGGAAACTGCGGCATCCATCGCGCTCGCGGAAGCTGCGGGCGTTTATGGATGGAGTAAGAGACTAGCGCAGCAGTCAAAAATCAAATTGAAGAAGTGGGGCGCGAGCGAATCGCGCCCTTTTTTCTGGTTTTGTGATTTGTAGTCGAGCGAGCCGCTCGCGCACACGAATGTCGGCGCCACACAATCACGTAGTTGCAGCCTGCTAGAATCGACCTATCACATGGAAGCCTCACGCATTCGCAATTTTGCGATCATCGCGCATATTGATCACGGGAAATCGACGCTCGCCGACCGCCTGCTGGAACTCACCGGCTCTCTCGCGATGCGCGAGATGCAGGAGCAGGTCCTGGACTCAATGGACCTCGAGCGCGAGCGCGGTATCACCATCAAGGCCCATGCCGTGCGTATGTTATATCCGGCGCAGGATGGACAGATTTATCAGCTCAACCTGATCGATACTCCGGGCCACGTCGATTTTTCCTACGAAGTTTCGCGCTCGCTAGCCGCCTGCGAAGGCGCGCTGCTCGTGGTGGACGCGTCGCAGGGCGTGGAAGCGCAAACGCTGGCAAACTCTTATCTGGCGATCAATCACGGCCTCGAGATTATTCCCGTGATCAACAAGATTGATTTGCAGAGCGCCGACGTCGAGCGCACCAAGGAAATGATCGAGAGCGCGGTCGGCCTCGATGCCACCGATGCGTTGCTGATTAGCGCCAAAACCGGCCAGGGCGTGCCGGACGTGCTCGAAGCGATTGTGAGGCGCATTCCCCCGCCGAAAGGCGCGCCGGAGCGCCATCTGCAGGCGCTCCTGTTTGATTCCTGGTTCGATCCGTATCGAGGAGTGGTGGTGCTGGCGCGCGTCTTTGAAGGCCGGTTACGCAAGGGGCAGAAGATACGTTTGTGGTCGAACGGGCACGTTTATCAGGTGGAAACTCTGGGCGTGCTCACCCCGAAGCCGGTCGAGATCGACGAACTGGTGGCCGGCGAAGTGGGATTCATTATTGCGAATATCAAGAACGTCGCGGATACCAAGATTGGCGACACCATCACCGACGATGACCGTCCATCGCTGCAGGCATTGCCGGGGTTTGAAGAAATCAAGCCCATGGTTTTCGCCGGCTTGTACACGGTGGACGCGCACGAGCACACCCAACTGCGCGAGGCTTTGGAAAAATTGAAGCTGAACGATTCGTCTTTTTTCTTCGAGCCGGAAAGGTCGGTAGCGCTTGGATTCGGCTTCCGGTGCGGCTTTTTGGGCTTGCTGCACATGGAAATCATTCAAGAGCGGCTGGAACGCGAGTACGGACTTGATCTGATCACCACTGCCCCGGGCGTGCGCTACCAGATTACGAAGACCGACGGCGAGGTGATTGAAGTGGATAATCCCTCGCGCTGGCCGGACACCAGCGAGATCGCCAAAGTGGAAGAGCCGGTGATTCTCGCCGTGATTTTGACTAACGAAGAATACGTTGGCGGGATTCTGAAGCTGGTAGAAGAAAAACGCGGCAAGCAAAAAAGTTTCGAATATGTGAGCGCGTCGCGAGTGATGCTGCAATACGAATTGCCGCTGAATGAAATCGTGCTCGATTTTTATGACCGGCTGAAGTCCGTCTCGCGCGGATACGCTTCGCTTGACTATCATCTCTCGGGCAACTGGACGTCGCCGATGGCTAAGTTGGACATCATGGTGGCCGGCGAGCCGGTTGACGCGCTATCGACCATTATTCATCGCGATTTCGCCTATGAGCGCGGACGGGCGTTGGCGGCCAAGATGAAAGAGCTGATCCCGAGGCAGATGTTCGAGGTGGCGATCCAGGCCGCGATCGGGGCGAAGATCATCGCCCGCGAAACTGTGCCGGCGATCCGCAAGAACGTGCTGGCAAAGTGTTACGGTGGCGACATCACGCGCAAACGCAAGCTGCTGGAGAAGCAAAAAGAAGGCAAAAAGCGTATGAAGCGCATTGGGCGGGTGGATATTCCGCAGGAGGCGTTTCTGGCGGTGCTGAAGGTGGGCGAGGGCAGCAGCTAAGGGACGGTTCTTGCGTCGGCAGTTTGGCCTCACAGTGCGGAAGACTTTTGGGGGTTGAAAGTAGATTGGCCTGGCGATATGAGATCGCTGACGTAGAACGGAAGGGAAAATCCCGGCGAGGAAAATCGTAAGAAGCGAGGGGCGGTGGAATCCCACCCTAACGTCGTTCGCAGAAGGCGCGACGCTAGGATGGGACATCCGGCCCCGCGCTTATCGACGGACGCCCGGCTCCGCAAGGTATCGAGGTTAGTGGTGAACGAGGTCGTGCTCAGCAGCCTCCTCGTAGGCATGTTCGCCGTGAATCGATTCATCGAGCCCCATTGCCTCGCTCAATTCGTCGACTTTCACTGGGGTGAAGGCATCGATGATTCGCAACATGCCGTAGGTAAACACGAAGGCCCACACCGACGAGAATGTCACGGCCACAACCTGTTTCAGCAGGAATGTCGGATCGCCGTAGAGCAATCCGTTGGCGCCGTTGGGATTGAATTGTTTGTTGGCGAAGATCCCGAGCATGACAATGCCGAGAAAGCCGCCGACGCCGTGCACTCCCCAAACGTCGAGGGCGTCGTCCCACTGCAGCTTGTTTTTCATCTCGACCGCGTAGTAGCAAACGACTCCGGCAACTAATCCAATAATGACCGCGGTGGTGGGAGAAACATATCCCGCGGCGGGAGTAACCGTGGCCAGTCCGGCTACGGCTCCAGTAAGAAGGCCGAGGAGCTTCGGCTTCTTTTCGTTGATCCAGGCTACAAATAGCCAGGCAACTGCGGCGAATGACGCGGCGAGGTCGGTATTGAGGAACGCGGTTGCGGTCACCGAATCGACACGCATTTCGCTGCCGGCGTTAAACCCGTACCATCCGAACCACAGTAAGCCGGTACCGAGGGCAACGAGCGGAATGCTGTGCGGGCCGCGGTCGGCCGTATGACGTTTGCCTACATACAATACAGACGCCAAAGCTGCGATGCCCGCGATGTTATGCACCACAATGCCGCCAGCGAAATCGAGCACACCCCATTGCTGCAAAAAGCCTCCACCCCAAACCATGTGGACGAACGGGAAATAAACAAAGGTGAGCCAAGCGGTCAGGAACAGCATGTATGCCTTGAAGGTCACGCGATTGGTGAACGCGCCCGAGATGAGCGCGGGAGTAATGATGGCGAACATCATCTGATACGCGATGAACACAAAGGCCGGGATGGTGTTATTGGTCGCCGACGCAGTAGTGAGGTCAACACCGCGCAGAAATGCGTTATGGAAATTGCCGATGACTCCGTGCCAGTCGCCGCTAAAACACAGTGAATAGCCATAGAGGTACCAGATTACGGTCGTCCAGCCCATCGAGACGAAACTCTGAATCATGATGGCAAGGACGTTCTTGCGCCCGACGAGGCCGCCATAGAAAAATGCGAGGCCGGGTGTCATCAGCATAACCAGGCTGGTGCATAGAATCATGAAACCTGTGTTACCAGTATCGAGATGCAGCATGGGGGTTTCTCCGGAAAAGAGGATCGGACGGCGTGAGAGGATCTGCGGTTCGAATCAAGCAACCACATCCTTTAAACCGCACAGGGCAAGGCGGCGAATGGCCAGACACGTGTGGCACTTTCCTTAAGAGCGTATGTTCTGGCGCGGGCCGAACGCCATGAGGTCCGTCACCGTTCTTTGTGACGGCGAGTTCGTGACGTTTTGTGGAGGCAAATCTCGACGGATAACCCGTTCGGGATAGTCAGGCACGAGCATACAAGTACCGCGTAAGTCCGCAGCTGGGTGACGGCTTCCAGACGGGCCGCCGGACCTGCCCAAAGGCCTTGTGGGGCGCGCCAAAGGCCTCCGATGGCAACTACAGCTTTTCGTGTATATTGTGCAAATCTCAAATATTGTGACGAAAGTACTGATTCGTAAGCGGTTCCGGCGATTGTCGTGTAAACAAGAGTTAACCAACTCAAAAGCATAGCTTTAGGAAGAAGTTGGCAAACTCGGATTATCCCCACCGGGCGGTCGGTGATGCCGGATTGCGACGTGGGCCTTTCGCATCCACAAACTTTTCCACAGGGCTAAGGTGTCTCCCGGCCGCGATTTAGGCTCTTTTCGTTGTGTCAGTTGCGGCGCCCGCCAACTGATAGCGGGCGGACGAAAAACGGGAGCCCGGACGCCAAGCGAAATGCCTGTCTACTCGCCGGGTTCGGTATTGCCCTCCATCAGGTTGGCGAAGCGCGTGGAATTGTGGAGGAAGGCGAGATTGAACTTGCCGATGGGGCCATTGCGCTGCTTGGCGACGATGATTTCGGCTCGGCCCTTGAGCTCGGGGTCATCCTGTTTGTAGATCTCTTCACGGAAGATAAACATGACGAGGTCGGCATCCTGCTCGATCGACCCTGACTCTCGCAAATCGGAGAGTTGCGGCCGGTGGTCGCCACCCCGGCTTTCAGGAGCGCGGCTCAGCTGCGACAAAGCCACGACCGGAACGCCGAGTTCCTTGGCAATCGCCTTCAGACCACGCGAAATGGACGAAACTTCCTGCGTGCGATTCTCAAACCGCTTGCTGCCACCCGACATAAGCTGCAGGTAATCGACAACGAGCAAGTCAAGCCGTCCTTGCGATTGCTTCAAGCGGCGAGCCTTGGCACGCATCTCGCTGATCGAAATGCCCGGTGAGTCATCAATAAACATCGGAGCGTTCGAAAGCTCCTCCATGGCGCGAACGATCTTCTTCATGTCATCGCCCCACAGGGAGCCGGTGCGCATCTTGTGCGCGTCGACGATGGCGCGTGAACAGAGCAGCCGCTGCAGCAGCGCCTCACTCGACATTTCAAGCGAGAAGATGCCGACGACCTTGCCATCATCAATCGCGGCATTCTCGGCAATGTTCATGGCAAACGAAGTTTTGCCCATCGAAGGCCGCGCCGCAAGAATCACCAAGTCGGCTTTCTGGAAGCCGCTGGTCATTTCGTCGAGGTCGGTGTAGTGGGTGGCGAGCCCGGTAATGCGCTGTCCGCGCTGCAGGAGCGCGTCGACCGATCCGAAGGAACTGCGGACGATCTCCTTAATGCCCTGAAAGCCCTTGCCAATGCGCTTCTCCGAAAGCTGGAAGACAGCGGCCTCGGCTTCGTTAAGAATTTCGTCGGCGGGATCGGCCTGCTCGCTCGCCTTGGCGATGGCTGCGTTGGAGACGCTGATGAGCCCGCGCAGGATCGACTTGTCGCGGACAATTTTGACGTAATGCTCGATCGAGGGACGGTCGGGCACGCCGTCGAGCAATCCGGAGATGTAGGCGACATCGCCGACCGCCTGCAGATCTTTTTTTTGCTCGAGCTCTTCGACGAGAGTGATGATGTCGATGGGCCGCGAAGATTCGGCGAGATCCATCATGCGCGAATAAATCCGCCGGTGCGAATCGATGGAAAAGTCTTCAGGCTTGAGATGTTCGGCAGCATCGTTGAAGGCGTGGTTGTCGAGCAGGACGGCTCCGAGGATGGAGCGCTCGGCTTCGATGTTTGCCGGCAGACGGCCGATGCTGGTTTCGAGAGTCGCCACGATGTTGAGGTGAGTGCGTTGCATCGTAACCTTTTCCGGCCTGTGGACGTGTGAGGAGGACCACAGGAAAACGCGGCAAAAAACTAATTTTTCTTCGGCGACAGATTTTTCCGGTAGAGACGGAGGTTGCTCCGTCGCCGAGAGGGCCGGAAGTCCGGTCCCAACAAAATTCTTGCTGACGCCTGCAGCGCAGTATGTCACATGGCGAACAAAAAGCAAATAGTTTGGGTGAGCCGGGGCGAGCCTGGCATTGTCTGGTGGAGTCGGGTCAAATCCCTCCACGTTGGCTCGACAATTTGGCGTGAAACTTTTCGCGTCCAACTGGATATTCTCAGTGGACACGGCAATGACGGACTTTCAGGCGTTGTACCAGAAATACGCGCAGGACCTGTTTCGTTTTGCCCTCTATCTCACGGGCAATCATGCAGAAGCCGAGGACATCGTGTCAGAGACGTTTGTCCGCGCATGGACTGCTCCTGGGGAAATCAGGCAACCGACGGTCAAGGCGTATTTACTGGTGACTGCGCGAAATTGCTACCGGCAGGGATTCCGGCGACGTAGAAGGATTTTATCGTTGGAGCAGGATTTTGCCGATCCACGGCAAGCGCCGCAAGATTCGGCCGAGCAGCGCGCGGAACTGGCGAGCGTGATGGAAGATTTGCAGCGGCTTCCGGAAGTGGATCGCACGGCGCTGTTGATGTCAGCCGTGGAAGAGATGTCTTACGAACAAATTGCAAGCACGCTCGGCCTGTCGCTGGGCGCAGTGAAAACGAAAATCCATCGCGCACGGCTGAAGTTGGAGCAGGCGCGACAAAAGCGGAGCTAACCATGAACATCTCTCGCAATGTGATTCAAGACTTGATTCCTATCTATCTGGCGGACGAAGCCAGCCTCGACACGCGCGCGGTGGTGGAAGAATTTCTGGCGGCTGATCCGGAACTAGCCGCGGAGGTCGAACGTCTGCAATCGAATTCTCCACGTCAAACCTTTACAGGAGGCAAAGTCATGTCGTTACCACAAGATCACGAAACTCAAACGTTGATGCGGACGCGCAGCGAACTCGCACAGCGTAGTTGGAATCTCGGACTGGCAATCGCGTTCACGGTATTTCCCTTCTCATTTATTTTTGCTCACGGTCATATCGAGTGGATGCTCGTGCGGGACATTCCGAGCCTGGCGATGGCCTCGTGGGCGGCGGCGGCGGGATTCTGGGTGGGATTCGCCATCCATCGGCGGCGGCTGCGCGCGACCGGACTGTAGCTGTTGACAGTTTTTTGACCGTTGAACCTGAGGTAATATCGGGGGCACATCAAATCAGGCTCGACGGAGGTTCTTATGACTCTCAGCAAGCGGTGTTTCGCAGAGTTCTTTGGGACGTTCTGGCTGGTATTCGGCGGTTGCGGAAGCGCGGTTTTAGCGGCCGCGTTTCCGAACCTGGGTATCGGCTTTGCGGGTGTCGCCCTGGCATTTGGGCTGACCCTGCTCACCATGGCCTTTACGATCGGGCCTATTTCGGGGTGTCATATCAATCCCGCAGTATCGGTAGGGTTGGTGGTTGGAAAGCGCTTTCCAGTGTCTGAACTGCTGCCATATGTTGTAGCGCAGGTTCTGGGAGCGATTCTCGGTTCGAGCGTGCTATACGTGATCGCGAGCGGGAAAGAAGGATTCAGCCTGGCGGGAGGATTCGCCTCGAATGGATACGGGGCACATTCGCCGGGCGGGTATTCTTTGCTGGCGTGCTTCGTGGCCGAAGTTGTGCTGACGTTCTTTTTCCTGCTGGTGATCTTGGGTTCGACGGACGAACGGGCGCCGAAGGGTTTCGCTCCGATTGCGATCGGGCTGTGCCTGACGCTGATCCACCTGATTTCGATCCCCGTGACGAATACATCGGTTAATCCGGCGCGGAGCACGGGCCCGGCGATTTTTGTGGGCGGCTGGGCAGTGGGGCAGTTGTGGTTGTTCTGGGTAGCTCCGATTGTGGGCGCGGCCCTGGCGGGATTTATCTACTCTCTGCTGTTTGCGGAGGGTCCGCAAGAGCCGCTGCGCGTAGCAGAGAGAGCAGGCTAAGAGCGAATTTGGAAGAGGGCTGAAAAAACAAATGCGGCTCGGGCCAGCCACCCAGCCGCATTGTTGTCGCGGATGTTCTGTCTGCCGTCTTTCGCCGTGGCGAAAGATCATCGCGCACCAGCACTCCGAAGAATGCCTCGCATCGATGTTCACCTGATGCTTGCGCATCAGGGTTACGATTCAGCGTTTCCATCCTTCTCGGAAGAAGGACTTCAGGAGGCCGCAAAGCCTGGGCGCCAGCGCACTGGACATGCGCCGAATTTCCCCCGGTAATTCACTCTCGAAAATCACCGGCAACAACTGAATCCTTGTCGGACCAGATTCAGAACATCTCACGCTTTTGACTTCAAGCACTTTGCGGGAAGCCACAAATTAACGCAACCGCAAAGTGGGTATTCATTGTGTAAAAACTGTGGAGGGGAGCAACTTCCTGTGGAAACGGAAGGAAAAGGGAGGCTCTTATTCCTGAGCCCCGCCTCTGCCGCACAATACTCGACCCGCGTACAATACCTGCGGTGATCGATCTACGATGATTGCGCATCTGCGGGGAACATTACTAGCGAAACATCCGAATCAGGCGATTGTGGAAACTCATGGCGTCGGATACGACGTTGCCATCAGTGTTCCGACATTTACTGAAATGCCCGCGGCAGGAGCGGAAGTGGCGCTTCACATCCACACGCATGTTCGCGAGGACGCGCTGAGCCTATACGGATTCCTGCGACTGGGCGAGAAGCAGCTTTTCGAGAAACTGCTAACGGTAAGCGGGATAGGCCCGAAGCTGGCGATCACGATTCTGAGTGGCATGCCGGCCGAGGAAATGGTGGGGGCGATTCGCGGGGGCGATGTGGCTCGGCTAACGCGCATTCCGGGAATTGGCAAGAAGACGGCAGAGCGGATGGTGCTGGAGCTACGCGACAAGCTGCCGATCGCGACTGGCGCGTCAGAGACGAGCGTGGCGCCGGCGAGTCCGGTCGAAGAGGACGTGGTTTCGGCACTGGTGAATCTTGGTTATCAGCGGGCGGCGGCTGATAAAGCGCTGCTGGCGGCACGCAGCGGAAAGAGCGTTCAGAGTTTTGAAGTGTTGTTTCGCGAGGCGCTAGGAGTGCTGTCGAAATAATCGCGTCCGGTGCTGTTCGATCTGTGCGAGTTCTTAACGGCACACTGAAGGGGTTAGAATAAGAGCCAAACGGTACCCGCGCTGTATGGGGTCGAAGATGCGCGGGAGCACATCCGTCGTGGGGATTGGCCATGAAAACCTCTAAGCTTGGTTGTGCTGCTCGTCTGCGTTTCTCCCTCTCTCTGGTCATCATCATCGTCGCCGTTTTCTTCCTTTTGCAGACAGGGGTCGGGGTTGCGGGCGCCAGTGCGGCTTCGACTCCGGTTGCTGATACGGCTTCGATTCCGCGCGATGCAGGTTCTCCCGTGCTCGTGGAGTTGTTTACTTCGGAGGGGTGTTCGAGTTGTCCTCCGGCAGACGCTTTGCTGGGGAAGTTGGATGGGATGCAGCCGATTCCGGGCGCGGACGTGATTGTTCTCAGCGAACACGTGGATTACTGGAACCACGATGGGTGGAAGGACGCTTACTCGTCGACTTTTTTCACGGACCGGCAGGAAGATTATGTGCACCGGTTTGGATTGAACTCTCCGTACACGCCGCAGATGGTGGTGGATGGAGCGGCGCAGCTGAATGGGAGCGACGCACTGGCGGTGGGGCGCGCGGTAGAAACGGCGCGCGGGCATGTCAAGATTCCGGTGCGGATTTCCGGAGCTTCGGTGGTGAATGGGAAGGCGATTCGAGTGCATCTCGCGGTCGATGCGTTGCCTGAAGATGCGAAGACGCGGAAGGCCGACATTTTTGTTGCGATTGCTCTGAATCACGCGGAGTCACATGTTTCGGCCGGGGAGAACAAGGGGCGCGACATACGGCACGTGGCGGTGGTGGAGAGCATCAACAAAGTGGGCACCGTGGAGAAGGGAAAAAACTTCGATCGGGATGTGGTGGTGAAGGTGAAATCCGCGCCTGACCCGGCGAATCTACGGTTGGTCGCGTTTGTGCAAGAATCGGATGCGGGGATGGTGGTGGGGGCGTCGCGGGCGAATTTGGCGGGCCATTAGCTCGTTGCCGGGCTAAGTATTCCTTCTTAACAATCTGATTGGGCTCGATTAAACAGGCCGAGCTGCGCCCGGGGACGGACGAATGCGTCTTTCTGATACGCGGTGGCGGCTGAACAGTGCCCGTTCAAGCACTACCTCTTACGTGTTTTCACATTCGCTTAACAATCGTTCCGTATAGTTTCGCAACCTTTGGGATGGGGTTGTAACCAGCCCTGAAAATATTGCGAACGTTGGAGATTGTATGGCTACGGTGACACCTGTACTGGAAGCGAAGCTGAATCGGAATCCGGGAAAGATCGGGATGCTCGGTTTTGGGATTGTGCTGCTGATCGGGCTGATCTACTCGGGCTTTCATTTGCTGACGGATTTGCAGGTTGTCCACAGCACGTCGTTGCTGCCTTACGTTTTGCTGGGCATCGCTCTGCTGGTGGCTTTGGGGTTCGAGTTCGTTAACGGATTTCACGACACGGCGAACGCGGTGGCGACTGTGATTTACACGCATTCACTGGAGCCGCACATAGCGGTTGTGTGGTCGGGTTTCTGGAATTTTCTCGGCGTGCTGACTTCAAGCGGGCTGGTGGCTTTCGGCATTATTTCGCTGTTGCCGGTGGAGTTGATTTTGCAGGTGGGCAGCAAGGCCGGGTTTGCCATGGTATTTGCGCTGCTGGTGGCCGCCATTATATGGAATCTGGGGACGTGGTATTTCGGGCTGCCGGCCTCGAGTTCGCACACGCTGATTGGATCGATTATTGGCGTCGGGATTGCGAACCAACTGATGTCGCCGAAAACGGGCACCAGTGGTGTGGATTGGGGGCAGGCGACGAATATAGGGAAGTCGCTGTTGTTGTCTCCGATTGTGGGATTTGTATTCGCGGGACTGTTGCTGCTCCTGATGAAGGCGGTGCTGAAGAATCGGGCGCTATATGAGGCTCCGGTGGGCACGGAGCCGCCGCCGTTCTGGATTCGCTGCCTGCTGGTGTTGACTTGCACGGGAGTCAGTTTCGCGCACGGATCGAATGACGGGCAGAAGGGGATGGGGCTCATCATGCTGATCCTGGTGGGGACGGTTCCCACGGCATATGCGTTGAACCACGCGATCACGCGGAAGCAGTCGGACGACTTTATCGCGGTTTCGCAGCAGGCGGCGGGCATCTTGTCGAAGTATGTGAGTCCAGATGCGGTGATCGCGGACGACCGGGAAGAAGTGACGGACTACATACGGACGAAGCAGTTCACTCCGAATACGATGCTGGGGTTGCGGCAACTCGTGAGCGGGATCGGGAACGAAACGGCGTTGTTCGGCGAGATGGGGAAGATCCCGAATGACCGGGTGCGAAACTTCCGCAACGATATGTATGTGGCGAGCGAGGCGCTGCGGCTGATGAAAAAGAGCGGACAGCCGGCGCTGAGCGCGTCCGATTGGGAGGGTTTGGATAATTACAAGAAGCACGTGGACGCGGCGACGCGCTTTATTCCGCCGTGGGTAAAAGTTGCAGTGGCGATGGCACTGGGACTGGGCACGATGATCGGATGGAAGCGGATCGTGGTGACCGTGGGAGAGAAGATTGGCAAGGAACATCTGACTTACGGACAGGGCGCGGCGGCGGAGATCACGGCGATGTTTACGATCGGGGCCGCAGACTGGTTCGGATTACCGGTGAGCACGACGCATGTGCTTTCTTCGGGCGTGGCGGGAACGATGGCAGCAAATCATTCAGGGCTGCAGTGGTCGACGGTGCGGAACCTGGCGATGGCGTGGGTGCTGACGCTGCCGGTTTCGATGATGCTGGCGGGATTTCTGTTCTGGGCATTCCGGAACATATTTTGATGAGTGGGCAGGTGGTGTAAAAAAGCCCCGTCCAAGGCTGGCTTGAACGGGGCGGTTGTCTTTCCGCGTTCCATTCTTAATAGCTTCCTGTTTTTCCAAGTTCTTTTTCCGAAAACATTTCGGAATTGCTTGGCCAGATCACCGGAACTGGTTTAGCGGTCGAAGGCGAAGTGGTCTACGCGATTTTCCTGCCAGCACTGTTCGTCGTCTTCGGTGCACAAGGGTTTTTCCTTGCCGTAGCTGATGGTGCGGATACGGTCGGAGGGAACTCCCTGTTGTAGAAGGTTCTGTTTTACGGTTTCGGCGCGGCTGGTGCCGAGGGCGATGTTGTATTCTTCGGAGCCGCGGTCGTCGCAATGTCCTTCAACGAGAACCTTGATGGTGGGATGCTGCGCGAGGAAGGATCCGTCATTCTGGACAGTGGGCGCCTCGGCAGGGCGAATGGCGAATTTGTTGAAGTCGAAATAGACGTCTTTCACGTTTTGGCTGAACAGTTCTTCATCCGTGAGTGAAGCTGCGGCCGCGGGCTGAGGCATGTTTACGGTAACGCGGGCGGAGGCGTCGTCGGTGCCGCCCGGGCCTTTCGCGGTGAGCGTGTAGGTAGTGGAAGTGGATGGAGTGACCGAGCGCGATCCGGCGGCGGGAACGGTGCCGAGGCCGGCGATGGTCACTTCATTGGCGTTGCTGGTTTGCCAGGTGAGGGTGCTGGTCTGCCCCTGTTGAACTACGCCGGGGTTAGCGGCTAGAGTGGCGGTTGGCACGCTGGGGGCGGGCGGAGGAGGCGGAGTCACTTTGGCGGTTTTTTTGGCACATCCGGCAAGTGACAACACGACGGCAGCCGCGGCAATGGTTAGAGTGAATGTCTTACTTCTATTCGGCGTCATATTGAGTCTCCCTCATATGAAAACGGTTTCTCGAAGCTCTTGGGGAACAATCTCGGCTCGGACGCGAACAAACGTAGTTGACTTCGCCGAGATCGAGTAGGTTCTGGCCAGTTCGGAAAAAATCGAATATCGATATCCTGCCCACAAAAGGGGAAGCCCGTAGAGACGCGGTTTCTCGCGCCTCAAGACACGGGGCAAGCCCGTTCGCAACGGGAAGAAACTTACGGCATCGCTAAGGCGATGCACTCATATGAAACAAGACTTTTCCGTCGGCCAGCCAGAAAGATTATGGAATGAAGATCAGCAACGCAGGATCGAAGTGGAGTCGGGGAGGGTGAACGAACGGGATTGGGTGCTCGCGAGCGATATCCAGGGAAAAACTCGCAGAGGCGAAAGCAGGTAGTTTCCCACGGAACTGCGAGCAGAGTGGACAATGGAAACGCGGAAGCGGCGCGCGGCGCGAGACGCTATCAGGGCAGTAACCGGCCCGTGAACTACGGTATAGGGACCTTGCAGCGCTGGGAAAAGAAAAATCGTTAACACGCAGAGCACTGCGAGAAGGGCTAATTCGCATCCAATGCGGCCAGAAATCATCGTGATTTCACCATTATATAGCAGATTTCGACCCTTGCCATCCGATGGATAACTGGTTATTAGACACCCCTGTTCATGGGCTAATGGCCAATTACGATCTGTCCATAGTTCTAAAGTGCGCTCTGTAAGGTCAACTCCTGGCGGAGCGTGCGATACTGAAAATTATGGCGCTGCCGGATTTCACGCCTCGGGTGGGGAATGATCCCAAGTCAGTGGTGATTCATTTGACGACCGGGAAAGGCATGGAGATCGAGTGGAAGGATGGGCACCGGTCGGTGTATACGTTTACGTTTTTGCGGGACGCATGTCCTTGCGCGCTCTGCGAAGATGAACGAATGAAGTCGGGCCGCAAGGCAGGCGCGCCGGAGAAACCGGCTCCGGGGACTTTGCCAATGTTCAAGCCGATCGTGAAGGCGCTGGCGGCTGAGGCCGTAGGCAAATATGCGCTGAAGTTTTCGTGGAACGATAAACACGATTTGGGAATCTATTCGTGGTTTTATTTGCGGGAAGTCTGTCCGTGCACGGAATGTGGAGCGGCCCGGAAGTGACCAAAACCGGCCGGGAGCTGAGCCCTTAGAAGTGCGGAGACGGGGTGAATCCCCGTCTCCGCATGAGTTTCTCTACGCCGTTGCCGGACGCTCGCCGCCCTTGGCGGGAACGCGATCCGGCTTAATCACCTGCTGCACATCGTCAGGTTTCGCCGGCAGAGGCTTGATCGGAGGCAGGTCCTGCCCTTCGACCAGCAACTTGATCTCGGACGCGTCGAGCACTTCGCGTTCGATCAGGCCCTTCGCGATCTTCTCGAGCGTGTCGCGATTTTCGGACAGGATGGCTTTGGCGGTGCTGTAACCGGTGCTGACCATTTTCCTGACTTCTTCGTCGATCTGGATGGCAGTGGCCTCGCTGTAATCGCGGTGCTGGGCGATTTCGCGTCCCAGGAAGATCTGCTCTTCTTTCTTACCGAAAGTCAGCGGTCCCAAGTCGCTCATCCCCCACTCGCAAACCATTTTGCGTGCCAGTTCAGTGGCGCGCTCAATGTCATTGCCCGCACCGGTTGACATCTGATTCAGGAACAGCTCTTCTGCAATGCGGCCACCCATGAGGATGGCGATCTGTGTGTCTAGATAGTTTTTGTAGTAGTTGTGCCGGTCATCGACGGGCAACTGCATGGTCAAGCCCAAAGCCATGCCGCGTGGGATGATTGTGACTTTGTGCACAGGGTCCGCGTGAGGCAACTTCGCGGCCACCAGCGCGTGTCCGGCTTCGTGATAAGCGGTGTTTCTCTTCTCCTCATCGGTGAGCAGAAGCGACTTGCGCTCGACGCCCATGAGAACTTTGTCTTTGGCCACTTCAAAGTCGTATTGCAGGACCGCTTTGCGATTTTGCCGCGCCGCCGCCAATGCCGCTTCGTTCACCATATTGGCCAGGTCGGCTCCGGAGAATCCCGGCGTGCCGCGGGCGAGGACGGAGAGATCGACATCGTCAGCAAGAGGAATCTTACGGGTGTGCACGCGCAGAATCTCTTCGCGTCCGCGAACATCGGGACGATTCACAACCACGCGCCGGTCGAAACGGCCGGGGCGGAGCAGCGCTGGATCGAGGACATCGGGGCGGTTGGTGGCTGCCATCAGAATGACGCCTTCGTTCGATTCGAAGCCGTCCATTTCGACGAGGAGCTGATTCAAAGTCTGCTCGCGTTCGTCGTGTCCACCGCCGAGGCCGGCGCCGCGATGACGTCCGACGGCGTCGATTTCGTCGATAAAGATTATGCAGGGGGCGTTTTTCTTTCCCTGCTCAAAGAGGTCGCGCACGCGGCTCGCGCCGACGCCCACGAACATTTCCACGAAGTCTGAGCCCGAGATGGAGAAGAAGGGGACGTTTGCTTCGCCGGCAACGGCGCGCGCGAGCAAGGTCTTGCCCGTTCCCGGAGGTCCGACGAGCAGCACGCCTTTGGGAATGCGCCCGCCTAGTTTCTGGAACTTTTGCGCTTCGCGCAGGAACTCGATAATTTCGCGCAGCTCTTCTTTTGCTTCATCCACGCCGGCTACGTCTTTAAACGTGATCTTCTTCTGCTGCATGGATAGCAGGCGGGCGCGGCTCTTGCCGAACGACAAGGCCTTATTGCCGCCGGTCTGCATCTGGCGAATCATAAAGAACCAGAGAGCACCTAAGAGAACGAGGGGGGCAAGATTCAGAATCCAACTCGGCCAGGTGCCGTTGCTGATGTCCTTGACGCTGTAGGGAACGTTTTTATCGCGCAGGGTCTTGTACATGTCCGGATAGTTCGCCGGCGCGGTGGTGTGAAATGCGGTATCGTTCTTGAACTTTCCCTTAACGTCCTGGCCACTAAAGGTGACATCGTGGACATTGCCCTGGTCAACTTCAGTCAGGAATTCGGAAAAACCGATCTCTTTTTCTTTCTGGGCGTTGCTTCCGCTCTTTACCACCTGCCAGAGCAGGAAGGCCGAAACAACGATTACTGCCCAGAAAAGTACGGTCTTGATTGTTGAATTCACTAAAAACTCCTCTGAGTGCGGCGCGTGCCCAGCAAGATCCTACCAAACACAGACGCCACCTCTTCGATCATATTAGATGCTGGAGGCGGAGATTCGACTGGGAAAAGACCGCGCTCCAATTCTAGACCTTTTCGCGCGAAAACGGGGGAACACCCGGGTATAACAGAAGTTACGGGCCGAAACGAGTTTTGGGATCCTGGGGCGGCGTGTAAGCAGATGGTCCGTCGGTGCCGGAACGGCGTCTTTGCATCTGGCGGATCATGAAAAACCACAATGCTCCCAAGAGAATAAGAGGGGCCAGATTGAGGAGCCAGTTCGGCCAGCCCTGCTCGGTGCCTTCCTTGAACCAGATATCAACCCCGTGCTGCTGCAGAGCCTCGAGCATCACCGCCTGGTTTGCGGGGGCGATGACCCGGAATTTGCCGCCGTTAGAGTCAGTTCCACGAACCACGCTCCCGGCAATCGTGACGCTGCTGACCTGGCCCTTCGCAACTCTCGCCAGGAAGTCGGAATAGCTTACCTCCGGAACCGCCTGGGCAGAACCCCCGGGCTTTGCTGTCTGCCAGAGGAGTATCGCGCTCACCAGTATGACCAGCCAGAAGAGGGCAGTTTTCGCGACGCTATTCATAATGGAGTCCGCTCGTGGCTATGTGGTCGCGGCCAGGTAGGGCAAATTGCGCCCTGTTTGTTCGGGGCGGCCCAATCCGTAGCCGCAAAGGAAGGCGTCATCGACCAGAAAGCCGAAATAGTCGGGCTGCAACGGTACGCGGCGCGCCGACTGACGATCGAGAAGCGTTACCAGCTTGACCGAGGCTGCGCCCCGGCCCCGGAGGTCGTTCATCAGAAACTCGGTGGTGACGCCGGAATGCACCAACCCTTCGATAAGCAGTACGTGCTTGCCGGCGATGGCGAGTTCGTGGCTGAAGAGAATCTCAAGCAGCGGAGCTTCTCCGCGCTGGCTTTGCTTGTAGGTCGGCTTGATAAACGCGCAAACGATGGGTACCTCGAGCACCCGCACGAGGTCGGCCATGAACAAAAAGCTGTTCTCGAGGATTCCGAGCGCGATCACGGTCTGACCGCGATAGTCGTCGGAGATCTGGCGTCCCAGTTCACGAACTCTTTTTTGGATCTGGTCGGCCGAGATTACCTGGCGTAACCCGGCATTCGGCGAAGCATTCATAGCGAAAGTGGCGCCTCCCGGCCCGGTATTCAAATTTGTAACTCCGAAGCCCGAGTCGATTCGAATCTTACTCGTTATTTACGCTGGTTGTTTCTCGGCTCCGGATCTAACGATGGCATGTTACAACATGCCGGCAATCTCGCGAATCCAAATTGCTTGGGAAGCGCCCGGTTGGGCGCGAAAGGCCGCTGGAACGGCGAATCCGCGCATCCAGACGATTTGCGAGCTTTCCGAGACGGCCACCGGCCAGAGTTTCTTTTGTATGCCCGTTGCGTGGCGGTCGCTCAGGAGTTCTTTCACCTTCCTGGGCGCTGCGGTATGCGCGGGCCAGTAGCGGTCGCCGGGTCGCCAGTTGCGGATCAGAACTCTCTGCGGGAGTTGCTGCGTGTCCAACAGCTGGCAGCGTTGCTCATCGGACGTAGCGTGCACATCGACGAGTTGGGCTGCGATGCAGGCGCCGAGTTCGGGAACTTCCACGGTGCCCGGGACGGTCAACGCGTATTGATAATCGGCGGCGGCCGAGCGGGCGGGGTGCGAATCCAACACAAGGCTTTGCTGCGCGACTCGAAGAATCTTTCGGCCGGGGAGCTCGAGTCTGCGAGCCGCTGGTCTCTCGTTCGCTGGTCTTTCGTTGGATGTTGCGCCGGTCGACGATCCCCTGTTCAATTCCCCGCGCGCCAAGTCCAAAGCCTGTTCGATCAGGCGGAAGGAGACGCCTAGATCTGGAGCGGTTGCTTCCAACCATGCGCGTACCAGGCGTCTTTGCGACGCGAGCGGGAGCGCGAGCAAGGGTGTTACTGGAAGCGACGGTAGAGTCGCAGCACGAATTTCAGGGTGTGATTGTTCCCAATGTTCCTCTTCGGCGCGGGCAATTTCTGCGAGTTCAGCCATATGCTCGATCGCGGGCTCGCCGAATTCTTCGGCGATGAGCGGCAACAGGCGATGGCGCAGACGATTGCGGAGGAATACAGTATTGCGGTTTGACGAATCTTCGCGCCAGGCCTGGCGCTGCTTGCGCAGAAAATCCTGCAGGGCGCCGTGGCGAAAGGCGAGCAGCGGACGGATCAACTCGCCGAAGGCATGTCCTTTTTCCTCAAAAACGATGCGAGGATGAATGCCTGAAAGCCCGCGAACGCCGGTGCCGCGAAAGATGCGCAGCAGAACAGTCTCGGCCTGATCGTCGAGGGTGTGGGCGGTTGCGATCTTCGAGACATAACCGTCGCGCGCCAATTGACGAAAAAAACTGTAGCGCACTTCCCGTGCACAGGCTTCGATGCCGGTGAGCATTTCTTTTGTGTGGACCGGGAGTTTCGCCGTTTGTTTGAGCAACGCTTCGCTGAGGTGGAGTTCGAGGCCGTGTCGCTTGGCCAACTCGGCGACGAAGCGGGCGTCTTCGTCCGATTCTTCTCCGCGCAGGTTGTGATTGACGTGGGCAACCGACAAGACGATTCCGAGCTCCGTCTGCAACTCGAGCAGCAGGTAGAGTAACGCCACGGAATCCGCTCCACCGGAGACTGCGGCCGCCACGCGGTCACCGGCGCGAATCGATCTATGTTTACGAATTGTCTTCAACAGTTGCTCGGCGAGCGGGTGCACGGAGAAATGGTAAATCAGTTCTTTGTTTCTGGTTCACAGACGATGCGCGGCTAGGAGGGGAGAGGGTTCTCTGCTATGCTGTTTCGCAATGTGGGGGCCTTCTCGCTGGATTGCTAGTTTTCTCGTACTGGTCATGCTCGTCCCCGTCCTGGGGATGCCGGCGATGGCGTGTGTCAATTCCTCAGACGGCATGGATTGCATGCGCCGCTGCATGCGTCTTTCGATGGCTGCACACGAAGCGGGGCCCGCGATGCAATGCCATCACGCGATGGCGGCGGGGGCGTCGCAATCGGAATCTTCCCAAGTTTCGCTTCGAGCCAGCGATAACGGGTGCCAAGATCATAATTGCTGCTGTTGCACAACTATCCCCGAGTGGGCACAACCCGCTTCCGGCCTGCTTGCATCGATCGGCCTTCTGATCGAGACGGCGCAACCGCCGCAAAGTGCGCAGTTGCGGTCAATCGATATCTTCCGGCACGATTCCGCGCGCGCCCCGCCTCGCAGCTAATCCTTCTCCAAGCTTGACGATCAGCAACCCTGCGAGGTAGCAGCGTTGCGAACGCCTAATGTTTGCCGCGTGCGCCGAAGAATTTGAATTCACACTGGCTCGCGGTTTCGCATGGGCGCATCCTGTCCGCGCATCTTGTAGCGATGCCGAAAAGTCGGCTCCTGGCGCCGTGCAGTCGCCTGGAAGACCGGCACCTCATAAGGATTGGACTCATGAAACGTCTCAGGCTGCTGGCATTGAGCATTTTGTTAGTTGTTAGTCCTGCATTCGCCACGATCTTCGGCTTCGTTCGCGGCGTGGTTCATGATCCTCAGCATCGTCCCATTCAGGGGGCGCAGGTCACGCTGAAGGCGCAGAATTCGGACTGGACACGGTCGCAGGATTCGCGCGCGAGCGGAGAATTTGAATTCAGTTCGGTGCCAATCGGGGATTACACGGTCACAGTCTCGTCGAAGGGTTTTCAACAAACGCAACAAAGCGTAGTCGTTGAGTCCGACACCAGTCCGGTATTACACCTCGAGTTGGCGATAGCGGGCGCGAAGGAAACGGTCGTGGTATCGGGATCTCCGGTAGAGGCGACGACGGACAGTGTGACGCCGACAACGTTGGTGGACCGAATCGACATCCAACAAACCCCCGGGGCGGACCGAACCAATGGGATGGAGATGATCACAGATTATGTGCCGGCCACGTATGTGACACACGATATGCTGCACATGCGAGGAGGCCACCAGGTCAGCTGGCTGATTGACGGCGTTCCCATTCCTAACACGAACATCGCCAACAACCTGGGGCCGCAGATTGATCCGAAGGACATTGATTATCTCGAAATTGAAAGAGGCAGCTACGACGCTGACTATGGAGACCGCACGTACGGAATCTTTAATGTCGTGCCCCGAAACGGATTCGAACGTGACCGGGAATGTGATCTGGTTATTACTGCAGGAAATTTCTATCAAACGGACGACCAAATCAATTGCGGAGGACACACGCAGCAGTTTGCTTACTACGCCAGCTTGAACGGAAATCGAAGTCAATACGGTCTGCAGACGCCGATCGGGCAAGTTGTCAACGATGCAGCGAACGGTTTTGGAGGGTTCGCTACGCTCATATTCAATCCCGATCCGAAGAATCAATTTCGAGTGGTCGGCTCGTTGCGGCGGGATTATTACCAGATTCCTATCGATCCGGATCCCAACTCGATTGGAAACTCGGTTTACCCAAGTTCGGGGCTACACGATAGCGAGACTGAGCCAGACGGCTACGTCACCTTTTCTTGGGTGCACACCTTTAATCCCAACATGCTGCTTACAGTTTCTCCGTTTTATCACTACAACGGCGCCGACTATCATGGTGGCCCGAACGATATTCCCGTCATCTCCACCGTCACGCAGACTGCTAACTATGTAGGCGGTCAGGCTACGGTAAGTACTAACATCTCGAAAAACGACATCCAGGCTGGCGTCTACGGATTTTTCCAGCACCAGTATAATTATTTTTTCAATGATTATACCGACGGCACTCCAAATTTCGAACCTTCCTCCATTGGCGTAAACGGAAGCCTTGCCGCCGAATTTATCAACGACAAGTTCAAAGTGACGCCGTGGCTGACTTTGATCGCCGGACTTCGAGCAACCGAGTTCAACGACACCACGGTCTCCGAGAACACGGCCGACCCTCGTTTTGGAATTGCCATAAGAGTTCCGCGACTGAACTGGGTCTTCCGCGGCTTCTACGGGTATTACTATCAGGCCCCTCCACTCGTAACCGCGACCAACCAATTGCAACAGGGGGGCATCCAGCAGGGTTTTGGATTTGCTCCGCTATACGGCGAGCGCGACAGGGAATGGCAATATGGCGTCATGATTCCCTATCACGGTTGGGTGCTGGATGCAGATACTTACCAAACCTTCGCCCACAATTGGCTGGATCACAATAATATCGGGGAATCGAACATCTTCTGGCCCATTACCTGGGATTACGCGTTGATTCAGGGGTGGGAACTAACACTACGGTCGCCGGACCTCTGGCATCACGGCCAATTTCACCTAGCCTATGCGAACCAAATAGCGCAGGCAACCTCACCCATCACGGGCGGCTTGATCTGCCCTACTTACCCGCCGGAGCCGTCCTGTCCGCTCGACATTCCGCCGGGACTTTCGCCGGTCGATCACGATCAGAGAAACACTTTGAACTTTGGCTACAACACAACTTTGCCCTGGCGGACCTATGCTTCCACGAATATTTACTATGGGTCAGGGTTCACGAACGGCCTGTATGGAACGCCACAGGCGCAATATCCCGGGCCCTATTTGCCCAGTCACACGACGTTTGACCTCTCTCTCGGTAAGAGCTTTGCCGAGAAATACACCGTTTCGGTGACCGCGCTGAATGTCGCCAACCGCCGGGTGCAATTAGATAATAGCCTGACGTTCGGCGGATTTCACTGGAACGATCCCCGGCAAATCTACGGAGAGTTTCGCTTCCGGTTCAAATATTGAGCTTGAAGAACACGCAAAAAGGGAGAGAGAGAATCGCATCATGAAATCTCAGGTCGTAATCGCGTCAATCGTGCTGTTGCTGGTGATGTGTGTGGGTTGTAATCGTCAGAAGAGGTATCCGATGAAGGGCGAGGTCGTGGACAAGAATGTGGCGACCGGCGAGATCACCGTAAACCATGGAGACATTCCCGGCTTCATGATGGCGATGGCGATGCCTTACCGGGTTAAAGATCCAGCAGTTGTTCAGGAGGTCGAACCGGGCGACAAGATCGTGGCGGAAGTCGTGGTGGGCAGCGATCCAAGCAATTATTGGCTGGAGAACGTCCGCATTACCGATGAATCGGGGCGCGGCCAGATCAAGCCGCCGCCCGGGTCAAAGATGCTGATGCCCGGAGCAAAGGTGCCGGACGTCACTCTCATCAATCAGGACAACCGGAAGATAAAGCTCTCGGATTTCGCTGGCAAGGCCCTGCTGGTTACGTTTATCTACACACGCTGTCCGATGCCGAATTTCTGCCCCCGTCTGAGCAGTCAATTCGCGAGAATTCAAAACGAGCTGAAGAAGAATCCGGAGGACTACGGTAAGACTCACCTGCTGTCGATCAGCTTCGATCCGAAATATGACACTCCGGCCGTGCTGCGAAAGTACGGCCTTGCATATATGGATGGCGACGAGAGTGGTTTCTCGCACTGGGACTTCGCGTCCACGAATCCGGCCGAGCTTCACCGTTTGGCGGACGCATTCGGGCTCGAGTATCAGGAAGAGGATGGCCAGATTACACACACCATGATCATCGTGTTGATTGCTCCCGATGGCACGGTGTCGAAGTATTGGTCGACGGAATGGACATGGAACGAACTGATGCAGAGCTTGCAGCAGGCTGCTCGCGGCACGGGACAAGGTGCGGGAAAGTGACGGTTCGGGGCCTTTTGCCATTGGCCGGCTTGCTGGCGCTATCGCTGCTGGTGGCTTGCGAACAGAAGCCTCCGACAGAACGACTGACCAATGCCGAAATTGCGGGTGAATGGCTTTACGATAATAACTGCGCGCCGTGCCATGAAAATCCGCAACCGGATTTGCACAAACAGCCGCCGAATCTGCACGGGCTGTTTCTTCGGCAATCGCTTCCGAGCGGCGAGCCGGCGACGGACGCGGACGTCCGCAAGACGATCATCGAGGGCCACGGCACGATGCCGGCTTTCGATCAGCGTCTACGGCAAGTCGACGTTAACAATCTGGTTAAGTACCTGCACACGCTGCGCTGAGGCGGTAGTGGGGTGCAGCGGGCCTGAATGCCCGCGGAATGGGCCCCAGATAATGGGCTGGGTTCGGAGGGCAAACGATGGGCCATCTGGCCGCATCGTACCAATGTGTATCGCACCAGGGAGGGCGGCACGAGCGGTTTGACGCTGTTCCGTTGGGCTCCGTATAATGCAAAGCGTCCACACCCTGATCACCACGCCTGCGGTTTTGGCGTGAAGAGAGCCGGGCGTCGTACGCGCCTTGCGCGCTCGCTGTGCCGGTTTCAGGTTTGACTGATAGGCTCGGGTTGCGATCAAATTCGTTGAGCCCAGCGAGCTGGAAGCATCCAGCATTTCCCAAAATCCGAAGGAGTTCAAAAGATCCAATGATGAGCAAGGTAATGGTAAGCAAGTTCGCGCGCGCGACGGTGGCCGTATTCGGCCTCGCTCTTTTCGCTTTTGCCCAGGCTGGTGCCGGGTCCACACCACCCAACGCTCCCTCAGCTGCCGCTGAGGTCGCGGCGAACGCCACGGGCACGAAGGTTGGCACCATTAACATCGAACAGGCGATTTTCTCTTCCAATGAAGGGCAGCGAGAATTTAATACGCTGGCTAAAAAGTTTGAACCCAAGCAGAACGAATTGAAAGGTCTGGCCGACGAAATCGACAGCCTCAAGAAGCAACTGAACGCGCAGCAGGACAAGCTAAATGACGAATCGCGTAGCAGCCTGGTGCAGCAGATCGAGACCAAGCAGAAGAGCTTCGAGCGCGCCCAACAGGACGCGCAGGAGGACTTCCAGAACCAGCAGGGCGAGATTGGAAACAAGATTCTGACCAAAATGGCGCCGCTCATCGTGAAGTACTCCAGCGACAACGGCTATGGCATGATCCTGGACACGTCGCAACAGTGGCCGCGCGGTCCGGTGATCTGGTACGGACCGGCCGTTGATATTACGAAACCGATCGTCGAAGCATACAACCGGCAATCCGGTGTACCGGCTCCGGCAGCAGGCAGTTCGCCGGCCCGGCCGGTAAGACCGTCTTCGACCAAACCGGCTTCTCCGAGCGCTCCGAAACAGTAGCGACACCGGTTGGGTGGTCGGAGTTCCAACTTTCTTGGAGCTGATTTTTGGCGTGACCGGTTGAGGCGATACCTTACAGGTTGAGGCGATGCCTTAAAGACCGCGTGAAAACGCGGTCTTTATTTTTGTCCACTCATTAATTCTTGCCTACTTATTCTTGCCTCCTACCGCCGACTTTCTTTCTGCGCGTTTTCATTTCTCCGAGTGACTCAGGATCAAAAGCCGAGCCGCAGGTGTCTGTAGGGATAACGGGCCCGTCCGGAGGACAAAATGTTCAGCACACTAGAAAGCACATGGGACCGGTCCGCCCGCCGCGGATGGACTACGTTGGCATCGTTCGGGTTTCAGGCGATGGCGGTGAGTCTGTTGCTCTTGATTCCGCTGCTTACCATTCAGGGACCACCGAAGGTGCAGTGGATCGACGAGCCGACCCTCGCCCCACCGCCGGCGCCACCGCCGCCCGGAAACATACAGCGCGAGATCCGCACATCGAATATCAGCGAGGGGCGAATACAGGAACCGTGGACAATTCCGGCCACGATTGCAAACCTGAACGAGCAAGCGGTCGCGGCCTCGCCCGATGTCAGCAATCTCGGCGTGGGGGGTGGCACGGGCACGAACCGCCGGGGCGTATTTGGTGGAAATGGTCCTTCTTGGGCTGTTGCTCCGCCACCACCGCCGCGTCCTGTGGCCACGCAGCCGCTAAAAGTTTCGCACTGGGCGGAAGGCAATCTGATCTACCGCGTGAAGCCGATTTATCCGGCGGTTGCGCGCGAGGCGCGAGTGCAGGGTGCGGTCGAATTGCGGGCAATCGTTAGCAAAACGGGAACGATCAAGAACTTGGTGGTGGTGAGCGGACATCCGATGCTGTCGGCGGCCGCGATTGAAGCAGTCCGGCAATGGCGGTATCGGCCTTATTTGCTGAATAACGAGCCCGTTGAAGTCGAAACCGAGATCACCGTGAACTTTATGCTGGCGGACGACTAGGCCAGGAGTCATCAGGCCGTGAGGTTGTTGGATGACAAGCGCAGTTACCATCGGCAGTCACTGAGTAGTATGCGGCGTCGCTATAATCGGCTAAGTGAACGCGCCGCGCACACATCTTTCGAATATCCCCGAAAGCCGCTCGCTGATTCTTGACGGCCGCACATGGGCGGAAGTTTCACTGGCTGCACTCGGAGAAAATTTTCACGCGGTGCAGAAGCATGTCGGCAAAGGCGTCACTATTTGTGCGGTGGTGAAGGCGGACGGCTACGGCCACGGGGCGGTGGAATGCGCGCGGGCGCTGGAATCGGAGGGCGCGGAGTGGCTCGGGGTTACCGACGCCGCGGAAGGGTTGGCGCTGCGCGACGCGGGGGTTACTGCCCGCATCCTGCTGATGACCGGAATCTGGAAGGGCGAAGAAGATGACATTGTCGCCCAGAATCTCACACCGACAATCTGGGAGCCGTGGCATATCGAGTCGCTCGAACGAGCGGCGCGGAAACGCGAAAGCGTTTTGCCCGTGCATCTGAAACTCGATACGGGCATGAATCGGCTGGGGGCTTCGAAGGAATCGTTGCCACGCTTGTGCGAGATGTTGTCGGCCTGCAAGCAACTGACTCTCGAAGGAGTGAGCACGCACTTTGCGTCGGCGGAGGTGCTCGATGCCGAGGATGCGGTGCGGCAGATGAAGTGCTTCGAAGAAGGACTCGCTGTGTTGCGGACTTATGGACTGCGGCCGCCGCTGGTGCACATGGGGAATTCCGCGGCCATGACGGCGCGGCCGGACGCGTGGAAGACGATGGTGCGTCCTGGCATCGCGCTGTATGGATATTCGCTGGCATTTACGCGTGCCGGGGAAGCTGCTGAAGTGGCTCCGCTGCCGCTGCGTCCGGTGCTGTCGTGGAAGACGCGAGTGTTGACGTTGAAAGAAGTTGCAGCCGGACAAGCAGTTGGCTACATGGGCACGTACGTCACGAAAGCGCAGAGCCGGATCGCGGTGTTGCCGGTGGGCTATGCGGATGGTTATCCGCGGCTGCTTTCGAATCGGGCGCGAGTGATTGTGGGCGGCGAATATGCGCCGGTGGTAGGGCGCGTTTCGATGGACTTGACGATCGTCGATGTGAGCCACATTCGGAGCGTGAAGGTGGGAGACGAAGTCATACTGATTGGACGCGCCGGCGGCAAAGACACCGACAAGATTGTGGACGCCGTGGAACTGGCGCGCTTGTGCGAGACGGTGCCTTACGAAATTCTCTGTGGATTATCGCAGCGAGTGCCGCGAGTGTACCTCTGAAATGTGGGCGCTGAATACTCGAGACGGCGTTTAGGTCCATGCAGGCACAGGTCACGCGGCCGATTAAAAGGCGTCGAGCGCTGACTGCTGGATGCGGGGTGCTGACTGCTCAAGTGCCCAATCCCTCCATTTAATCGGACCGACTCGTCAAGAGCTTCTTTCTTGTTGTATTTCTAGAAACAGATGCCGTCTCGCTACGCTCAATGGATGTATGACTGGGAAACCCAGCTGACACGGGTGGATAACAACCGCGTGGTGCGCCCACTGGACTGGGGGCTGGACTGGACACACAGCTGGCCCGGCCGCAACGGAGGTCCAGCGAGCCGGAACGCGGGCGATCTGGTTGAATATTTTTCGCGCTTTAACGATCGAATCATCAGTGACAGCGACAATTTTTATTCCTATCAGAAGCCGGCGGATTTCCGGCTGGAACGGCGCGAGGTTCAGGTTTTCAGTACACGTGAAGTTCCGGATTTGCGGCTGGAAGAAAAAGTTCGCGGAAGTTATGCCGACTTTCTGCGCTTCACCTCGCCGGCCGTGACGCCTTATCCCGAAAACAATCTTGTGAATGCGCGCTGGTTTCCGGTGCGCGGACGGCGCGCCGTGGTTCTGCTGCCGCACTGGAACGCCGACGCGATCGCTTACAACAGCTTGTGCCGCGTGCTGAACTGGATGGGCATCGCGGTGCTACGGCTGTCGATGCCATATCACGACATTCGGCGTCCGGCGGAGATCGACCGCGCCGACTATGCGGTTTCCGCCAACATTGGGCGCACGCTGGATTCGGTGCGGCAGGGGGTGATCGATGCGCGCTGCTGTCTCGACTGGCTGGAGGCGCAGGGTTACAACCGGCTTGGCATCGTCGGCACGAGTCTCGGGTCGTGCTATGCGTTTATCGCCACGGCGCACGATCCGCGGATTCGAGTGGCTGCGTTCAATCACGCGTCGACTTACTTTGCGGATGTGGTGTGGCACGGGCAGTCGACGCGGCACGTCCGCGAGGGCCTGGAAACGGCGATTGATTTGGAGAATTTGCGGCAGGTGTGGCGGGCGGTGAGTCCGATGGTGTACTTCGATAAATTTTCGCGCTGGCCCCGGCGTTCGCTCATTATCTACGCGAAGTACGATATGACGTTTCTTCCCGAATTTTCCAGGCAGGTGGTTGAGGAATTCGAGAAGCACGAACTGGATCACAAAGTGGTTGTGCTGCCGTGCGGGCATTACAGCCTGGGCGAGACTCCGTACAAATACATGGATGGATGGCAGCTGGTTAGTTTTCTGCGGACGGCGTTCGATTAGAACGCCGGTCCGCAGAGAGTGCAGTACTGACTGCTACTGCACGATCACAGCACCACGGTGAGCGCCACTTGAACGCCTGGATGAAGCAGATCAAAGAGGAAATACTCGCCATTTACGTAATCGACGTAGCAGTCGTCGGTGTATGCCCAGCCAGCCGGCCACGGATCGACGAGGATGAACGAGTAGCCGCCATATTGAAAACCGGGCTGGCCTTGCACGACGGTTGTTTGGTGGATGACAAACGTGTGTTGTCGCCCGAAGTGGGCGTGGAATTTGTCATCGGGGATGCGTCCCCCACCATGGTTGCCCGAGCGCTGCACGTTTTGACCAGATTGTGCGACGGAACTGCGCTGCTTGGCGGACTTGGCGTCGTCTTGCTTCATCTCCTTTTCCTGTTGCTTCATATCCTTTTGCGGCTGCTTCTGTTCCGGTTTCGCGGGCTTTGCTTCGTTCTGGTGCGGTGATTTCATCTCATCTTGCTTGGGCTTCTCATCTTGCGCTGGCTTTGTCGCATCCGGACGAGGTTCTTCGGCTGGCTTGGGCTGATCCTGGGCATAAACCCAAGCGGTGGTTGCGAGAAGCGAGCACAGAGCTGACATCCTGATCACTTGAGCAAGTCTCATAGTTTCTCCTCCTAGCGTATGACCCATCCGGCACCCTTACCCTGTCGCCTTCGCCGAGATGGTGACGAGCGAAATGACGCAACACAAGTAGTGATAATAGGCATGAGGAGAGCTGAGGGCGAATCCCTTCGACACTGTATTTCGCGGTCGCCGGTCGCGTAAGTCGTCGCGTAAGTCAGGGATTCGCGCTAGAGGCTCGGCCGTTGTGGAGACGCGCCGTTAGTGCCTTGCCGTGACCTGGTCTGCAATTTTGTCGAACTCGGTCTTGGAAATGATGTGGCGCGTCACTAATTCGTCAGGTTCGTTATAGGGACGACCGGCGAGCACCCGATCGGCCTCGGCTGCGGTCATGCCGGGCAGGCTGCGCAACTGCTCGTTGCTGGCCGTGTTCAAATCGAGCGGCTTGTTGCGGTCCCAGCCCTCTTGTATCCCTTCCGCCACAGCTTTGGCATCGCTCTTCGCTTCCGCGGTAGCTTGCGCGGTTTTCTCGCGTATTTGTTGCGGGCTTGGCTGTTGTTTGCAACCGGTGAGCGCGGCCAGAAGCAAAGTTGCCAGAGCGATGCGATGTCCAGGAGAATTCATTTGGTCGATTTCCTTCCGCCGCGTTGGATGACATCCCCGCACGTCTGGTTGGCCACTCTTGTGGGCTGTGGAATTGGGAGCGGCGGAAGAGCTCGGGCCGAGATTCCATATTCGTGTTCTGTGAAAAAGCTTGCAGCATTTCGCGGACAGGACTGTCTGCGTCACAGTAAAATAGCTGGCGGTACATACCTATGAAAAATTCTGAAATGTCGCGTCCGCTGTATGAGGTTGATCCCGAGATTTCTAACGCTATCGATAACGAAGCGCGCCGTCAGCATGAAGGGTTGGAGCTGATTGCCTCGGAAAATTTTGTCAGCGAGGCGGTTCTCGAGGCTGCCGGGTCGGTGTTCACCAATAAGTACGCTGAGGGCTATCCGGGGAAGCGGTATTACGGCGGATGCGAGTTTACCGACGTGGTTGAAAATCTGGCGCGGGAGCGGGCCAAGAAGCTTTTTGGGGCGGAGAACGCGAACGTGCAGCCACATTCTGGATCACAGGCCAATCAAGCGGCATACGCAGCAGTGCTGCAGCCCGGCGACACGATTCTGGGATTGAATCTCGCGCATGGTGGTCATCTTACACATGGACATCATCTGAATTTTTCGGGCAAGACCTACAAGGTGATTCCTTACGGCGTGACCAAGGAAACGGAGACGATCGATTACGACGAACTGGAAAAGATCGCCACGGCGGAGCGTCCGAAGCTGATTATCGGTGGCGGAAGTGCTTATCCGCGGATCATTGACTTTGCGCGTATGCGTCAGATTGCAGACAAGGTGGGGGCGCTTTATCTGGTCGACATGGCGCACTTCTCGGGGCTGGTTGCGGGCGGAGCGCATCCCTCGCCGGTGCCGCACGCGCATATTGTCACTTCGACCACGCATAAGACGCTGCGCGGGCCGCGCTCGGGGATGATTCTGAGCAGGCAGGAATTTGCGGCGGCGATCGACAAGACGGTTTTTCCGGGAATGCAGGGCGGGCCGCTGGTCCACATTATTGCGGCGAAGGCGGTGTGCTTCCTGGAGGCGTCGCAGCCGGGCTTCCGCGATTACGCGCGGCAGATCGTGGCGAATGCGAAGGTAATGGCCGAAACACTGGCGGCGGATGGCTATCGCATCGTCTCGGGCGGAACGGACACGCATCTCATGCTCGTGGACGTGTTCGCCAAGGGCATGCTGGGGAGCGAGGCGGAGAAGGCTCTGGGTGACGCCGGCATTACGGTTAACAAGAATGCGATTCCGTTTGATGTGAATCCGCCGATGAAGCCTAGCGGAATTCGCATTGGGACTCCGGCGGTGACTACGCGTGGCATGAAAGAAGCCGAGATGCGGCAGATTTCGCATTGGATCGCGGCGGCGCTGGATCATCGGACAGACGCGGCGGCGCTGGCGAGAATCCGCAAGCAGGTGCTGGGGTTGGCGGAGGAGTTTCCGCTGTATGCGGAGCGGCGGGCACGGGCGGAAGTGAGGGCATAGCCCTCCACCTTTTCATCCCGAACGAAGTGAGGGATCTGCATTTGCGGCGAACCGCAGATCCCTCACTTCGTTCGGGATGACAAAGTCTGTGGGATGATGACAAGGTCTCTGTGGGATGATGACAAGGTCTCTGTGGGATGATGACAAGGTCTGGTGGGATGATGACAAAGTCTGGCGAGGCCTGGCGAATTCCCTGTGTTCCCCACTTTCCCTGTGGTTAAATTCAGGCTGTGAAAGTAGCCATCGACATCCGTCGGATGACGGAATTCGGGATTGGCACGTACATCAGGAACGTGGTCCGCACGCTGGCGCGGCTGGACCGCGAGAGCAAATATTTTCTAATCGGATCGCCGGCAAGAGTGGCGGAGTGCGGGGCACTGCCGCCCAATTTTCACGCGGTCGCCCTCGAGGGACGCGACGACACGCTGAAAGGGAATCTTGCTTTTCGGGCGATCGTGCGGCGGCTGGAGTGCGATCTAGTGCACGTTCCGCACCTATTCTGGCTTCCGCGAGGGTTGAACTGTCCTTACATTCTGACGGTGCACGATCTGCTGGAGCATATGTACGGGTCGCGCGACCTTTCCAGTCTGCGGCGCAGCCTGCACTTTTATCTGACGCGGCGGGTATTGCGCAAGGCGGCGCGCGTAATCGCGGTATCACAATTCACCAAGAACGAGATCGAGAAACTACTGTCCCTTTCCGATGAGCGGATCGAGGTGGTGTACAACGCGATCGATGAGCGCTTCCTGCACGGGCACGCCACGGAAGCAGATCGCGGAATGATTGCCCAGCGCTACCTGGTGAATTATCCGTTTATTCTGTATGCGGGCGCGATTCGGCCGCATAAGAATGTGGTGCGCATCATCGAAGCTTTTTCGGCACTGAAGAGCGAACTGCAGAAAGAGCAGCAGTTGCCGGATCTGAAGCTGATTATCATCGGCGATGATCTATCGAGCCATCCGCGGCTGCGGAGGACGGTGGTGCGCAGCGGGGTGCAGAACGACGTGCGTTTCCTCGGATTCGTGCCGATTGAGGTGCTGCGTATTTTTTATGATGTGGCGAAGGTGTTTGTGTTTCCGTCGCTCTATGAAGGATTCGGATTGCCGCCGCTGGAAGCGATGGCGCATGGCACCCCGGTGGTGACTTCGAATACTTCGAGTCTGCCAGAAGTTGTGGGGAACGCCGGCTTGCTGGTAAATCCGGAAAATGTGTTTGAGATCAAGCGGGGTTTGCTGCGAGCGCTGCTGGATGAGGCGCTGCGCGAGCGGATGAAACAACGCGGCTATGAACAGGCGCAGCGATTCTCGTGGACTGCGTCGGTGTCGAGGATTCTGGAAATCTATCGCGAAGTAGCGGGCAGATGCGTGTCGCGGACAGCTGCCGCGGATTGAGGTCGATCTACCTCCCGTATAATATTTGAAGATTCTGCGATGAACGCTACCGTTCCGCCCGAAAGAGAAAAGTTAACCACCACGACAAAACCCAATTCCAACCGGATACTTTCGGACTGGCGGATTTCATTGCTGGTGTTGGTCGCGTTGTGGGCGGTCAGCTACATGTCCGGACTTTCGCATCCGGCGCTGCTTGATGATGCCGACACGGTACATGCCGAGGCCGCGAAAGAAATGCTGCAGCGGCATGACTGGGTGACGCTGTACGTCAATGGCATACGGTACCTGGAGAAAGCTCCTTTGATGTATTGGGGCGTGGCTGTCAGTTACAAGACGTTCGGCATGAGCGAGTGGAGCACGCGGTTCCCGCTGATGCTGGGTGTGCTGGCGATGATTCTCTCGACTTACGGATTAGGGCGATGGGCTTTCGGCGAGGAGGGTGGATTCGATTCGGCGCTGGTGCTGGCGACTGCGCTGGGGCCGTTTCTATTTACGCGCTTTCTGATTCCCGACGTTGCGGTAGGTTTGTGGCTGACGCTGACATTCTGGTTATTTCTGGTCACGCTTGAACAGCTGAAGCCTGCACGTTGGGCGTGTTGGGGGCTAGCGGCGGTGTGCGCGCTCAACGTGCTGACCAAGGGACTGATCGGGCTGGTGTTTCCGATCGGCGCGATTGGGTTCTATCTGCTGTTGACGGGCAATCTGCGGCATTTGCTGAAGCTACATCTGGTGTCGAGCACAGTGGTATTGCTCGCCATCGCGGCCCCGTGGCATGTTCTGGCAGCGTTGCGAAATCCTGCACAAGGGCACGTGCGTGGATTTCTCTGGTTCTACTTCATTAACGAACATGTTTTGCGCTTCCTGAACCGGCGCGTGCCGCGCGATTACGATACGGTTCCACTGCTATTGTTCTGGGCGTTGCTGGTTTTGTGGCTGCTGCCCTGGACGGCGTTTATTCCGCAGTCGCTGCTGGAGGTGCCGCATCGATTGCGGGAGTTCCGAGCGCAAATGACCAGACGCCAGCGCGCGTATCTGATGTTTTTCCTGTGGAACATCGTGATTGTCGGCTTCTTCAGCCTTTCCACGCGGCAGGAGTATTACACGATTCCAGCGATTCCGGGACTGGCGTTGCTGGTTGGCGGATGGCTGCAACGGGAGCGGGCATCGGTGGCGGACAGCCGCGAGCGGCGTGATGGGCGAATTTCTTCGGCGGTGCTGCTGGCGGTGGGTGCGGGCATCGCGGTGGTTGGGTTTGCGTTGCTGTTGTTTTCAAGGGCGCCTGCTCCCGGTGTGGACCTGTCGGAGTTGTTACGGCGACATCCGAAGGACTATGCGCTGTCATTCGGGCACTTTCTGGATCTGACGCCGCAGGCGATGGGGGCATTCCGCGTGCCGTTGTTCGGGTTTTCGCTTGCGTTTCTTTTGGGGACGTTCGCCAACTGGATGCTGCGCCGCCGGGGACGAGCGGGCGGAGGAAATGTAGCGCTGGCAGCGATGATGGTGGTTGTGCTGGGGTGCGTGCGTGTTGCGTTTGGAATTTTCTCACCGATTATTTCGTCGAAAGATTTGGCGATGGCGATTCGCGAGCAATACCGGCCGGGCGATCAGATCGTGGCGACGGGACTTTACGAGAACGCGTCGACGCTGAATTTCTATACCGGTGTGCGGTTGAGGAGTTTGCACACGCCGGGGGGAAACATGTGGTATGGCGCGCAGTTTCCTGGAGCGCCGCCGGTCTGGGAGACGGAAGCTTCGTTTGTGGAGATGTGGAACGGCCCGCATCGAGTTTTCCTGTGGACGGATCAGGAAGATCCGGCGGCATTGCGGGGGCTGACGAGTTATGTGATTGCGCGGCGGGGCGGCAAGACAATTTTTTCAAATCAGCCTAACGCGTCAAATCAGGCTACCGTACCGAATCAGACTGGCGTGCCGGTTTCACGCTGATCAAACGGCCATCCTTCAGATCAAAAACGTCGCCTCGCCAATGGATGCGGTTGCCCATATAGCTTGCCGCCCAGACGATTGGGGCAATCAGGTCTCGGAGAGGAAGCAAGAGAATAGTGCGAAGGAGATTGTTGCGGAAGATCTGCCGGTCGCGGAGCACAATGTCGGCAGCGACAAATCCTATAGCCAGTCTTGTGGTAATTGTCAGCGCGAATAATATCCAGGCCCATGCGGCTCCGCGGGAAGCCAGTAGCGCGGCTAATGCCCAGGGGGGACCAAAGGTGAAAAGCAGTCCAGCGTATCCCCAGCGGCGGGCATCTCGAATTGTTCGCGACCAGCGCAATTGATGAAGACAAAACTGCCGCACGGTGTAGGCGGGCAGAAACGTGGTGACGGTGGCGGCGCCGAGTTCGACTCGTTTTCCCGTAGCGGCGATGCGGCGTCCGAGTTCGTAGTCGTCGGCCAGGTAGTCGAGCAAAGTTGCGAAACCCCCGATGGCTTCGAGGTCGCGGCGGCGGAAGGCGAGAGTTGAGCCTAAGCCAAAGTTCAATCCTTTCTCGAGGAGCCTTGCACTGAGAATGCCCGGCACGAAGTCGGTGGCAATGCCCAATGCTTCGAGTCGTGAGCCCAGGGTTGGAGCGGCAACGCCGCGATAAAGACAGGTGACCAGTCCGACAGAAGGGTTGGCAAGCGGCGCGATTACCTCCCGCAGATAATCTGGCGGGACGCGGATATCGCTGTCATTCACCAACAGAATTTCGTAGCGAGCGGCGGGCACCATCTGGGCGAGATTGCTGACTTTGATGTTTGTTCCCAGGATGCGATCGCAGACGATCAGGTCGATCGCGCAGTTTGGATATTTTGCCTGAAGCTTGCGCACGGTTTCGACGGCGGGATCGCCTGGGTCGCTGACTCCGAAGATCAATTCAAATTGCGGATAATCCTGTTCGCAATGACTGCAGAAGCTCTCCCAGATCTCGGGATCGACGCCTCTGAGGGGCTTGAGGATGGAAACTGGCGGGAGATCGGATGCGGGCAGCTTGAGCTTTTGTCGCCGGTCGCTGAGAAAACTGGCCATGCCGAGAGCGGAGAGAAAATAAAAAAACAGACTTCCGAGGGTTCCGATCGCGGCCACGGCTTCAAGGAGGAATCTGACCGTCAATGGCGGCATCGTTAAGATGTTACTCGAAGACGTTACTCGTAGCGGAGCGACTCGATGGGGTCGAGGTTGGCCGCTTTCCATGCGGGATAGATTCCAAACAGCAGTCCCTCAGCCGCCGCGGCAAAGAAGCCGAAACTGGCCCAGAATAGTGACATGCTGGCAGGCAGTGAGTCCCACACCATGCGGATGGCGTAGGTGATGATCGCGCCCACAAGCACACCGAGTACTCCTCCGATGGCGGTGAGCGTGATGGCCTCAAGAGTGAATTGCAGCAGGATGTCTCCTTTGCGCGCGCCAATCGCTTTGCGGACGCCGATTTCGCGCGTGCGCTCGGTGACCGACACCAGCATGATGTTCATCACGCCCACGCCGCCCACGATGAGAGCCACGCTGGAAACGGCAAACATAAAGATGAAGACAGCACCGGTAATCTGATTCCACACGTCGGAGAGCGAGTCCTGGGTGAAGACGGAGAAGTTGTCGGGCTTGTCTGGAGGAACGTGGCGGCGCCGGCGCAACAGTTCTCGCATTTCGTCGACAGCTTTGGGCATGTCGGCGTGCGAAGTGGCCTTGACGCTGATGAAATGCTGCTTGAGTTCGGGATGAAGTTTGCGCAGCGTGGCCAGCGGGAAATAGACCTTGTTGTCGTCGGGATTCTTGCCTCCGCCGAAGGCGCTTTTGACCTTTTCGGCCTCGCCGATCACTTCGAATAGCTCTCCTTCGATATTGATTTCCTTGCCTATGGGATCGGCGTCGCCGAACAACTGGTCGGAGGTGTCAGCGCCGAGAATAATCACCGAGGCGCGCCGTTCGTCGTCGATATCGCTGAACCAGCGGCCGGATTTCAAGTTCAGATCGAAGACGTCTTTGGCCGAGGCGGTGTCACCTTCCAGAATGGTCTGCTTCGCTTTGCGATCACCGTATTTGACTACATAGGTGCCGCTGCCAAATTGCGGTTCGACGTAACGGACACCCGCGGTCACGGCTTTGACGTGGGGCAGATCTTTCATGGCTTCCGCGTCTTCGTAAGTCAGTTCCTTGCGAGTGCGCAATTCCTCGGTGGGGCGGCCGAAGGTGATCGGAAGGTGGAAGGCAAAAATGATATTCGAGCCCATGCTGCTGATCATGCCGCTGACGTTGTCATTGAGACCGCGGACGATGGAAGAGATGCCGATGACGACGGCGACTCCGATGACGATGCCGAGAACGGTGAGGCCAGAGCGCAGCTTGTTGCTGCGTATGGTGGCCAGCGCCATCGCGATGATTTCACCGAATTCGCTTTTGCCCATCATGTCAGTTCAAAAAAGTACTTCTCGGTCGAAACGCTGAGAACGCCGAGAAAACCGTCATCATTTTTAAGTTTCAAATCTCAATGCGGCGATGGGTTCGAGCATAGCTGCGCGACGCGCGGGATAGACGCCGAAAAAGATGCCCACACTGGCAGCGACGAACAGTCCGGCAAAAACCGCCCACAGCTTGATTACTGAGGGCATTCCGACTGCGAGAGTAACGCCCTTCGCCACAATGATCCCCAGCAGCACGCCGATCAGTCCGCCCAAGAGAGACAGAATCACCGCCTCGATCAGGAATTGCAACATCACATCGGAACGCCGGGCGCCCATGGCTTTGCGGATTCCGACTTCGCGGGTGCGCTCGGTGACCGAGACCAGCATGATGTTCATGATGACGATTCCCCCCACGACCATAGAGATAGCGGCGATGCCGATCATGGCGATAAAGAACGTGCCGGTGAGATTTGACCAGATGCTGAGGAGGCTGCTGTTGTTCTCCATATCGAAGGAGTCGGCCTTGCCAGCGGGATCGTGGCGGCGGGAACGGAGGATGACGCGCGCCTCGTCCATGGCTCCGTCGAGCACTGGGCCGGTGCCGATCGCTTTGGCAGAGATGCGCATGTTGGAGTTGAAGACGCCGTACTGCTTCATCCAGGAGGACATCGGCATCAGGACATAGTTGTCGAGACTCTGCCCGAGGGTGCTGCCTTTCTTTTGGCCGACACCGATGATGCGATAGGTCCAGCCATCGACGCGAATTTCCTTGCCGATGGGATCGACGCCGGGCAGGAGGTTGTCGACGATGTCGGTGCCCACAACGACGACGGGTGCGTCGTTCTCGAGGTCGGATTCGTTCAGCATGCGGCCGGAGTCGATGTCGATATCTTGCGTGATGGCAACGGCCGGGGTCATGCCCTGCACCATGGTGTCAGTGAGTGCCTGCTGCCCATATTTCACCTGGCCGGTATTGTTGCGGGCATAAGCTCCGACGTAGGTGCAGAGCTTGCAGCCTTCGCGCACGGCCCGATAGTCATTCATAGTGAGGTCTTTACGCCTCTGGCCTTCGATGTAGTGGTCAACGTCAGTGACGGCGGGAGAGACCTTGAACATGATGAAAACGTCGGCGCCGAGGTTAAAGATTTTTTCTGCGACGTAAGAATTGATGCCGTTGACGAAAGTGACTACGGCGATGACAGCGGCCACTCCTATGACCACGCCGAGTAAGGTGAGCGCGGAACGGAGTTTGTTCGCCCACAAGGACAGGAACGCGATTTTCATTGCCTCGCTGATGTGCATGGAACGGGATGGATCTCAGCCGCCACTGTGACTGGGTATCAGTTTAACAAGCGTAGGACCAAGCTCCTACCGGCGGCCAGAACTTTTGCGATGAGGCATTTACAGGGCAGGCGTGTTATGTCGAGTCCCGGGTGCGGGGAAGCGTGCACTATAATAAAACGGTTGGCAGCCGGACCGGACGGTCGCTCGTCGGAATTGCAAGACGGGAGGAAAGTCCGAACTCCGCAGAGCAGTGTGCCGGATAACGTCCGGGAGGGCCCCCGCGCTTTTACAAGCGGGATCGTTCGACGGAAAGTGCCACAGAAAATATACCGCCGGGGCCGCAAGGCTCAGGTAAGGGTGAAAAGGTGCGGTAAGAGCGCACCGCCGGCGCAGTAATGCGACGGGCAGGGCAAACCCCACACGGAGCAAGACCAAATAGGGAGGGAGTTCAGCTTCGGCTGGATGCGTGCCGGCTCGGTGCGCCACAACCTCCGGGTAGGTCGCTTGAGCCTCGCAGTAATGCGCGGCCCAGAGGAATGACCGTCCCGCAGCATTCATGTTGCGGACAGAATTCGGCTTATAGGTCCGGCTGCCACAATGTTTTTTCGGGTGAAACGCTCTTAACCGCTGCATGAAGATGAGTGAACCGACAGGTCCGAGCGCACCCGAAACCGACTCTCCTCGCCATTCATACCTGATTTGGGCGGTCTTTACCGCGCTAGCGCTGCGGCTGATGATCGTCGGCTTTGTCTATAAGGATTTCCTGGTGCAGGGTCGCGATCACTGGGAATTCGGCTACGAATTGGGAAAGATCGCCTATTCGATTGCCAATGCCCATGGATTCAGTGATCCTTATTGGATTCCGACCGGACCGACGGCGATGATCACCCCGGTTTACCCGTATCTGATGAGTGCGGTCTTTTTGTTGTTCGGCGCTTATACCAAGGCGGCGGCGCTCACCGTGCTTGGCTTCAACAGTCTGGTTTCGGCGTTGACCTGCATACCGATTTTCTTTCTGGCTCGAAACAGTTTTGGCCTGCGAACCGCGATTGGGGCAGCTTGGACCTGGGCGTTCTTCCCGTACGCGGTCTATTTCTCCGCAAGCTCGATGTGGTATCACAGCCTGGTCGCGCTGCTCCTGACGTCTCTTCTGTTGATTGCTTCGTATCTGGAGACGCGCACGCGCGTTTGGATGTGGGCAGGCTTTGGATTACTTTTCGGGATCGCGGTGCTTACTACTCCCGTGGTATTGGCGGTAGTGCCGTTTCTGGGGGGGTGGGTTTGCTATCGGCTGCATCGTAACAAGAGAAAATGGAAAATTCCCGCGGCGGCGGCCGGACTCGCGTTGGTCGCCACGCTTGCGCCATGGATGGTGCGCAACTATCGGGTCTTCCATCGCCCGGTATTCCTGAAGGATAACTTCTGGATGGAGGTCTGTGTCGGCAATCTCGGAAATGCGGTGCATTGGTGGAACGGCGATGTTCATCCGGCGGGTAATAATGCGGAACTGGCGGAGTTCCGAAAACTGGGCGAGCTGGGTTACATGGCGAGGGAGCGCCAGCTGGCGCTCGCGTTCATCGAGAATCATCCGGGAATTTATGTGTGGCGTTCGATCCGCCGCGTGGTGTACATGTGGACCGGTTTCTGGAGCTTGAGCCGGGAGTATTTGCGCGGCGAGCCGTTTGACTTGGCGAACATTTTTTTCTGCAGCACATTCACGGTTCTTGCGATGATCGGGCTCTATAAAGCGTTCCGTGGTTCGTGGAATGCGACGATGCCGTACGTTCTGGTCCTGCTTTCGTTTCCGTTGGCGTACTATCTCACGCATTCGGAGATTTCCTACCGACAGCCGATCGATCCCGAGCTGGCGATATTTGCCTCGTTCGCCGTGTTCTCGCGGCACAAGGCCGCGCCCGGGCTTCGTGCTTATGGCGAGAAGAGCGATTCCGATCGCTGATTGTTCGCGACGCTGATATTCGGGAAATTAGAAGAGAACGTCGAAATCGAGCACAGCCCGCCGATCGTTATTCCCAAAAAAAGTGCCATACAGCGGATCGGCGGTATTCGAGTGGACCTCGAGCGGATTGAAGTGGTTGGTGAGATTACGGACTGTTACCGAGAAACGCACGGCGTGCTTCGGGTCGACCTGAATATCTTTTGCCACGCGCAAGTCGAGAGAGAAGTATCTGGGGAAACGATTTTGCGGGCCGAAGGTTGCGTCCACATACTGCTGGTATACGTCGGTGGGCTGGTAGGGAAAGCCGTTACGAAACTCCACATGCGGCATCAGGGCAATCTTTTTTGGAAAGGCGAAGGAACCCCAGAGCAGAAAGCGATTGGGAATTTCACTGGGTAAGCTCGCGGTGAGGCTGTTGCGCACGACGGGAAAAGGATAATTTCCCAGGTAGGAATTGGCGTCACTGATGTTGCCATAGGAGTATTGCCGCACGTAGGAAAAGAAGAACTGGCGATTGGAAGCCATTCCGATCCGCGCCGTAAACTCCGCTTGCCGCGTGTGCGCTTCGCCGGAATCCCCGAGCACAAAGGCGTTCTGGTTCTGAACGACTTTGGGCTGGAGGGTGATCATGTTCTGTTCGTGGCTTTGCAGATACTTCACGCGAAGCAGCAGAAAGCGATTTACAGAGCGCTCGAAAGCCACGTTCCAGGCCACGCTGTAGGAGGCGAAATTGCCGCTCTTCTGCGCGCTATCGATAAAAGGAAAGCTCGATTGCGCGGCCTGGGCGGTGAGATTGATGTATTGCACCGGCGGTCCCACCGGCTGCCCGGCCAGGTTGTAGGTGGTGATCGCTTGCTCGGGATAGGTATTGAATGCATAAACATCGAGCGGCACGGAATCGTAAAAGACGCCGATCCCGCCGCGAACGACGGATTTACCGGCATCGGGCGTCCACTCGAAACCGGCGCGAGGAGCAGCGCGGGTCGTATAGGTAATCGTCTGCGCTTCGAGGCGGAGACCAGCATCAATCGCGAGATGAGAGTTCAGCAGCCAGTGATCCTGGGCAAACACCGCGGGCTCCAGGTCGGCAAGATCGTAAGCTCCGGCTCCAGAGAAATCGATCTGCTGCAAGAGATGGCCGTTGGAATCGTTAATCAGGACCGGATTCGCGTTAAATTGGCCGACGTTCTCACTATGTCCAAGCACGGATCCGAACTTAAGAATATGTTGGCCGGCGAAGTTAAACGTGCGCGGCGTCCATTCTTCAATCCACTCAAAACGAGTGGCACGGCGCGATTCCTGACCGAAATAGTTCCCGGTATTCCCCGTCGGGGCGAGCACCATGTCGGCCGATCCCTGGGCGGTTATGTCACTGCTTACTACTCTGCTTGACACGGTGCTTTGCAAGAGTCCGCCGTCGAAAGCCAGCCGGTCGGTGAGCGTTCCGGTGGTCTCGTGGAAATCTCCGTTAGGCGTCACTGGCTGGGGATTGAAGTAATCCAGCCCGGCATACTGCAGCGAATGGGGAGCGTAATGGAAGCTGCCGGTCACGGTCTGGTGCGGAGACAGAATGGCGTCGAATTGGGTGAAGGAATTGAAAGCCTTCGAAGTGCTGAGGCTTTGAGGGAAGGGCAGCGTGTAGACCTCCTGCTTGTTGAGCAGGTATTCGGCGCCCTCGAGAAAATAGAGGTGGTTGGAGATGATGGGGCCGCTAAGATTGAATCGCGGAGCTGCGTCACGCACGCCGTCGAGATGTCCGCTGCGAATGAAGAAGTCGGGGAAGGGGTCATTCAGGCTGTAGTCCCACTTATCGCCGCCGCGACGGGTATCGGCCGCGACGACACCCGCAGTAAAACGTCCATACTCTGCGAGGTAAGGCATCTCAGAGACTTCGATGGTCTGCACACTATCGATGGGGACGCTGATTCCAAAGCTTCCGGTAGCGGGATCGGTCACGTCGACTGAGTTGACGAGCAGCGCGCTATGATCTTCGCCGAAGCCAGCGATGCGCACGCTGCCATCAGGGCCGCGCACGATTCCAGGAATCAGCGGCAAGGCATCCACCAATGTCGCCGGGCGTAATGGAGTTTCTCTGGCTTTTGAGGGAGCCAAGGTTGAGGGGGCGCTCGAAGTTTCGGTGATCGGATTGGACGCTTCGCCTTTGACTTCCACGCTCTGTTTACTGAGCGCCACGGTATTCAGCACGATATCGATGTCCTGGTCGGCGCTCCCCTGCTCAATTTTCAGAGTTGTCTCGGTTGGCAGGTAACCCTTCTTTTGAATGTTCAGCGAATAGGTTCCGGGCAGATCGATTTTGATTGTCACTTTTCCGGAGGCATCGGCGCTGACGGCACTGACGCGCTTATCGCCTAAGCGAACGTCAACGGTCGCGCCAGATACCGCCAGGTTTTTCTCGTCGATTACCGAGAGACGGATCGCGACGGGGCTGGAACCGGCGATTGCAACACTGGAAATGAAACAAATTGCCACACATAGCAGGAACGCTGTCGCGAGCTCCCGATAAAAACGGGCAGGCACGGACCGCCGTCCCAACATGGCAATTTTCAGTAGCATACGAATGGTAAGAGAGCTGAGTTCTAAGTTTACGATTATCTTGCCTCGGGATGACAGGCAATCTTTGGTTTCGCGTTACGACTGGTACGGCAATTACACGCCCCGGGCCAGGATGAAACCAAGAAGATGAACGAAACGTCATCTGAATGAAATAAAAATTATAAGCTATGATAACGAAGTGCGACCAACTGTACCTTTCGGAACCGCTCGAGTGAGTTAGTGCGACGATGGTGGTGCGGTGCTCGTCCCGATCCTTGTCGATGGCAAGGAAGGAATAGCCGATCAACAATCTGGCGTGCGGCAAAGTTCGAACCACAACGGATAGCGCTTCACTGGAGATGGGGAATTCCACGATTTCCAGGGTGCCTATTCTTCCGAACAGCCGAGTCACTAATGAGTTTTTGCTTGGCAGGATTACATGCTATGAGGGCATAATCATCATCTTGGCAAGTTTGCTCGACTTCGGTGCGCGAGGGATCCGATGATTCCCGACATCAGCCACTTGGCTCTCGCGGTCGCCGCCATTCCGTTTATTTATTACGGGATTGTTCTTTACAGTTCGTGGCAATTCTTCCGGCACGCGCCGCAACGAAATACGCCCAATCGTAGCTTCACTCCACCGGTTAGCAATCTGAAACCGGTTCGGGGGCTTGATCCCGACGCCTACGAAAATTTCGCCAGCTTTTGCAGGCAAGACTATCCAGACTACGAGCTGCTTTTCTGTGTCGGGGAAAAGGACGACCCCGTAGTTCCGATATTGGAGAAGCTGACGCGTGATTTTCCCGAGCGCCGCATTCGGATACTGTTTGGCTCAGGCGGCGGGGGATCGAACGATAAAGTGGTCAAGTTGGCACGCCTGGTCAGCGAAGCACAGAATGAATTTGTCGTCATCAGCGACAGCGACGTCAGGGCCCGGCCGGATTACCTGCGCACAGTGGTTGCTCCTCTGGCCGATGCGAAGGTAGGAGCGGTGACTTGTTTTTATGTGCCGATCGAAGACAAAACGCTTACTGAGAGTCTCCAGACGATCGGCATGTTTTCCGACTTCTATGCCGGCATCCTGGTCGCGCGTCAACTCGACGGAGTGAAGTTTGCGCTCGGGCCAACGATTGCCACGACGCGCACTCGGTTGGCGGGATTCGGCGGGTACGAAGCGATCGAGCATCGTCCGGCCGATGATCTGCTGGTGGGCCGCCTGATCGCCGAGCAGGGATACGAAGTGGAACTGTTACCCTACACGATTTTGACGGTTGCGGATTATCAGTCGCTGAGCGGCCTTCTCCACAAACGACTGCGTTGGGTGGTAGTCATGCGTCATATGCGGCCGTGGGGACATTTCGGTCTGCTTTTCACGCAGGGCTTAGCGTGGTCTTTGGCGGCGATTGCAATCCATCCGTCCAGGGGAGTCGTGCTGGGTTATCTCGGCACATATGTCGTCATGCGATTTGCCATGACATGGATGGTAGGAATTTGGGGCTTAAAGCATGACGCGCTTTGGAAGAAACTGGGGCTGATTCCGGTATGGGACGCACTGGCCTTTGGCATCTGGCTTACCAGCTTCGCGCGCAACAGCATCCGCTGGAGAGATGGTGAATACTACATTCGCGATGGCCAGCTCGTTCCCGTAACTCCAACCAATATTGAGCCGGCAAGCTGAGGTTTCTGGTTGTTGGTGTTGTGGCTTTAGATTAAGTTCGCCGCGATGCTTGCGGGCTATCGCGGCGATTTCTGTTTTTCCTCACAGATAGTTCCAAGGCCAAGCTCCGATTAGAGAGGCATTGGTTCTTGGGCCGGCCGGCGTTCAGCCTTGTTGCGGGGCTGCCGCCAGTTAATGCGCGGCAGCATGACGGCCGGATCGATTCGGTCGCGATACTTAAGGGCGACGTTCATCAGGGAATCCAGCAGAGAGTCGCATAACAAATGTGGCGCCAAGCCGAGTTCGATCAGTTTCGAGTGCTTCGCGTTGTAATAGTGTTCTTCTGCCTCGACTCGGGGATCGGGAAGGTGGTCAATCTTGATGGTCAGGCCCAGTTTTTCGCCGGCCGTTTGCACCATGTGGGCCAGGTCTAAAACTGAGAACTGTTCCGTAAATTGATTGAAGACGCGGCACTCGCCTCGGGCCGCTGGGTTCGAACACGCGATCTCGATGCAGCGGACCGTGTCGCGAATATCCAGAAAGCCGCGCGTTTGGCCTCCCCTGCCGTAGACGGTGAGTGGATGTCCGATGGCGGCCTGAACGCAAAAACGATTGAGCACGGTGCCGAAGACCTCATCGTAGTCGAAGCGATTGATCAGGGCCTCATCCATGGCGACTTCGTCCGTCATGGTTCCATAGACCACGCCCTGGTTGAGATCGGTGGCGCGCAATCCCCATATCTTGCAGGCAAACATAATGTTGTGGCTGTCATGCACCTTTGAAAGGTGGTAGAAAGAGCCCGGCTGCTTCGGGTAAGGCACGGTGTCGCGACGGCCATTGTGTTCGATGGTGATGTAGCCTTCTTCGATATCGATATTGGGTGTGCCATATTCGCCCATGGTGCCGAGCTTGATGAGGTGGCAGTCAGGCTGGAACTCACGGAGCGCGAACAGCAGATTGAGCGTGCCGACGACATTATTGACCTGAGTGAAGACCGCGTGTTTGCGATCGATCATGGAATACGGGGCGGCGCGTTGCTCGGCAAAATGGACGACGGCATCGGGTTCAAAGGTTTGGACGACCGAGGATAAAAAGTCGTATTCCGTCACATCGCCGACGAAAAGGTCAATGGTCTCGCCCGTTAGGTCCTGCCAGATCCTGAGACGTTCCGAAAGCGGACGGATTGGCGTCAGGGTTTGCACGCCGAGTTCGTGGTCCCACTGCCGGCGGGCAAAATTGTCCGCGATAGCGATCGAATGTCCTCTCCTCGACAGATATAAAGCGGTTGCCCAACCACAGTAGCCATCGCCACCCAACACAGCAATCCTCATGTAGCCTCCTTACAAAATGTTCCCTGAAATCAATGATTACCGCAACTTCTACCTGTGCCTCTATGGAACCGAACGCGCTTCAGATATGAGGGCAACCGTATTTGCCCTGCGGGACGCTTTCGACGCTTCGCCTGGAGAAACAGCTACCGGACGATTTGTCAGCACGACTTTACCGCCGCTTGCCGCAACCAAGCTAAGATGCTCAGCGCCCACCAGAGATTCCAGTTGAGGAACCACATTCTGCTTGGCCACGATGTAGGCGCGTTCCGGCTCAAGCCAAAGACTCTTGAACTGGGAATCGTCGATAAATACATCGGGAGCTCCGGGAGCATAAGCGCCATACTCGAGATTATTGAAGCGGCCGTTCCGGAGCAGGGCGGTGCGGTTGGTATAGAAAAAAATGGAAGAAAACGTGTAATAGTGATGATCGATCACCAACGTCCCTGGCGGCGATTTCAAAATCGCTTCGGCCAGCGGCCGGGAGGAAAGATAGGGATCGAAGACGGCCATGGCGAGGCGGGCAGCCTGGAAAAAGATGATCATCATCAGCGCTGTGGCCAGGAATGCCCGCTGGCCGGTCCATTTCAAAGTGGCCACCGCGCCTATACCAAAAGCGATCGCCGCCACCAGAAGCGGCACACGAAGATAAGCGAACGACTTCAGGGTCAGGTCTTCCATGTGTCCTAAGGACAACGTGTAAGCGCCCGGATGACGGCTGAGTGCCTGTGAAATGTCTCCCGGCGCGGGCACGTTACGAGTCATAAGAAAAAGAGTCAAAGTTACCAGGCAAATGCAGGCGGCGACTACCGAGAGCGCCCGGGTGCCCCGGCGTATCCAACGGCTTTGCGTTGCCATCGCCGCGCCCAGAAGCAGCGCCAGAGCAGGATAGCAAGGCATCGAGTAGTACTCCTGCGTCGTCGAAAAAGTGAAGAAGACGAGCACAAAGCCAGCCCAACAAAGCGCGAGAAGGCGGGTTCGCCCGGCCCGGTCGTCGGAACCGGACTTGAGTTTGAACGAGAGTTTGGCGACGGCGGGAAAATACACACTCCACGGAAACAGCCAAACCAGGTGTAACAACCAGAAGTAAAGGCGGGGCACAGTGTTGTAGTCCCGCGGATAGCGGAGATTCAGGAAACGCAGCAATTGCTCATTAATAAAGAAAAACCAGAGAAAGCCGTGATACTGTCCGGGGCCGCTGTGCAGCGTGAAAGCAAAGTAAGGGGGATTGTGCAACGTGGCCAGAATATGCCAGGGTGCGGCGATCAACACGATAATCGCCAATCCGCTGACCGGATGCAATCGGCGCCACGTGGCGGCGGAGGAGAGCTGGCGGGTAATCCAAAGATAGATGATGATTGCCGCTACTGGAAACAAGACTCCGATCAAGCTTTTAAGCAAAAGGCCGAGTCCGAGGTTCACCGCGAGAACGAGAGCCCAAAACCGGGGATGAGGTTCCTGATCGTCCATCGCGCGAAGAAAAGCCCACATCGCGAGGGCGACGGTAAAGGTGAGCATTACGTCGGGAATCAGAATGCGGGTGAACAAGAAAAGTCCGATGCATGTTGCCATGCACAAGCCCGCGTAGAAGCCGGCTCGCGTGCCGAATGCCCAGACGCCGAAGGCCATCGTTAACCAGGCGAGGGCGATGCACGACAAGGCAATCGGAATACGCGCGGCCCAGTCGTGGGCGCCAAAAATCTTGTAGCTCGCGGCGATGGCCCAGTAGACTAAGGGAGCCTTTTCCAGATAGACGACACCATCCAGCCGCGCCGTTACCCAATCGCCTGAAGTCAGCATATTGCGCGCGATCTGTGCTTGCACGGCGTCGACATCATCCATGAGCGATGGAGGAGAAATCATGCACCCCAGATAGATGGCCGCTGCGGCGAGCAGAACGATTAAGTATAGGTGCCAGTTTTTTCCGGTATCCAAACGTTCGTCTGCGGCGATGCCGATGCCTGAACTCCCCATTTTTTCATCCACAGAAAGAGCACGATCAGGCCCCATAAGTGATAACCAACATTGACCTTTCTCTCCAGGTGCTGGCGGATATAAGCCTCGATTACTTCCCGCCGAAATAGACTTGCGTGATCGGAGGCGCCATCCAGCAGAACATCCATCATCAGCGAACGCAAACAACCGCGAAGCCAATCATGCGCCGGAATGTCAAACCCGATTTTTTTTCGTTGAAGGATTGAAGGTGGAAGCTTATCGCGCATTAATTCCTTCAGGAGAACCTTCTGCTTCGAACCGCGGATCTTCAACGATGCGGGCAGAGAAGCGGCGAACTCCACGATGCGATGATCGAGGAATGGCGGCCGGACTTCGAGCGAATGCGCCATGCTCATGCGGTCGGCCTTGTTCAGAATGTCGTCGGGAAGAAAATATCGCTGATCAAACCACAGATAGGGCGCAAGATCGTCGCTGGCGACCGAGTGATCATGGAGTTCGCCAAGAATAGCGCCTAGGGCGGGGGGCAACTTGACGCGCAGCAGAGCGGCCTTTTGCGTTTCGGAGAAAGTTCCGTTCCAGTAGACATGCGCTTGCTCGGGAGGCATCAGAGAGCCTTCGAGAAAGCGCTTGACCTGATACTCGAAACTGATTTTTTCATCGGAAACGGGCCAGGCTCGGAGTGCCCCGAGTGCGATCTGTCGAGTTTTTTGCGGCAGTTTGCGGGCGAGCGCAGCCAAGCGATTGGCGCGATGAGTGAGATAGCCACCGAAGAGCTCGTCCGCGCCTTCGCCGCTAAGGCTCACAGTAGTCTTTGTTTTACTCAGCGTAGAAAGGAACCAGACGGGTAGCGCTCCCGCGTCAGCCGATGGCTCGTCCGAGTAATAAGCGAAGGCTTCGATTGCGCCTCGTAGGTCGGCTTCGGGGTTAAGGTCCAGTTCCTCGTGATCGGTGTGATAGCGCTCGGCTACCTCGCGAACGTATGCGGTTTCGTCGAAACTTCTGCCCTGGAATGAAATCGAGAAAGTTTTAAGAGGAGCGCTGGATTCGGTCGCCGCGTAATGCAGAATGGTCGAAGAATCAATGCCTCCGCTCAGCCACATGCCGAGCGGCACATCGGAAAGCATGTGCTCTCGGATGGACTGCCGCAGAAGAGAATCCAATTCCTCGCGGGCCGATTCGAGTGTCCAGTCGCGAACGACTCCGAAGGGCAAACGCCAGTAGGAATCGGACGAAACAACGCCATCTCGCCACTCGAGCCATCGTCCCGGAGGAAGCTTTTCGATTCCCTCCACCAGCGTCCACGGGCAGGGCACGTAGTTCAAAGACAGATAGCAATCGAGGCCATCGAGGCTCAGTCGCCGGTCAATCTCAGGGTGAATCAGAATCGCTTTCAACTCGGAGCCGAAGAAAAGGTCGTCTCCGCGGCGGGTGAAATAGAGCGGCTTGATACCTACGCGGTCTCTCGCCAGAACCAACCGTTTTGCAGATTTCGTCCACAGAGCAATCGCGAACATGCCTCGCAAACGTTCAAAACAAGCGATGTCCCATTCAAGGAAAGCTCGAAGAACGGTTTCGGTGTCGCAGTGGGAGTGAAAGCGATGGCCGAGTTCTTCCAGTTCATGCCGTAGTTCGAGATGATTATAGATTTCGCCGTTAAAGACGATGGCTACGTCGCCATCCTCCGAGAGGATGGGTTGGTCGCCGGAGTCGAGGTCCAGAATCTTGAGCCGTGTTGCTCCGATCGAGCAAAGGCTAGATTGAAGGACACCTTGCTGATCCGGTCCACGATGGACCAGGGTACCGACGGCGTTTTGAATGCGACCAGGATCGGGCGCCCAACTTTTATGCGTGAAACCAACGATTCCACACAAGCGCGTGCACCTCTATCGTTTACTTGAATCAGCTTGCGATTTCCGCAAATTGGCTCGCGGAGACTGTGATTCCCGGAACCAGGGCACGGCGCAATCGGCTAGCTCTAAAGGCAAAAAACAATCATAACGGCCTTCTTTATGATGCACAACCGAGTGTCATGGTTAGAGTTTTTCGAGAAGCTACCTGCGGCCTGCGATTACGAGGGCGACGCCGACGCACACCAGAAGCACGCCCGCCCATCTCTTCGGCGTGACTTGCTCGCCGAGAAAGAACTTTCCGCCCAAGGCGCCAGCCCCGTAGCTTAGCGCTGTAACCGGAACCACCAGACTGACGTTTTCTCGCGACAACACAGCGAGCAAAGAGAAGAATGCGGTAGCCATGAGAGTCAGGCCGATCCACATCCATGAGACTCGCAAGGCGCGGGGAATCACGCGCACTAACGCGGAGGGTCGAAAATCTTTCACTTCGCCGACTGCCTTCATGGCTCGGGCGACGCATAATTCGCCTCCGGTGCCGGCGCCAATAATTAGAAGATAGAGGATAAGATCGCGCATTCAGCTTGGCTCCGTGGTGCGGGGAGGAGTGTGTCCGACGACCAGGACGCCGACGCAAATGAGCAATACGCCCGCCCAGCGCAAGGGCGTGACGATTTCCCGCAGCATGAAGTGAGCCAGCAGAGCGACCATGCCGTAGGCGGCGGAAGAAGCTGGCTGGACATAGCTGTAATCCGCCCAGGAGAGCACCAGCATGTATGCCACAAAAAAGGTAATGAGTGATCCGATGCCCAGCCAAATGGTGCCTGATGTGAGGACGCGCGACAGGAGGTCTAGCGCGGCCGCCGGCGTTCCGATGCTTACGGCGCCGATGCGTTTCATCCCCTTGCCGAGCAGTACATTGCCCAAGGGACCAAAGAGCACCATCAAAAAGATAAGCAAGTAAGTCTTAAAGTGCAGGCCGGGAGAGGACTTCATTCGTGGCAGGAACCTTCCATCTGACAGGAATCAAAATTCATTCTTGTTTGATTGTACGGTACACCCAAGCGTCGACTGGATAAACCGAACGGTGCAGCCGCATTAGGGTTCACTCGTAACGCAAACTTTCAACAGGGTCCATCTTCGCCGCTCGCGCAGCTGGCACTGTGCCGAACAGAACGCCTACCGCTCCTGACACGACGATGGCAACGATGGCGGATAGTCCGGAGATGGGGATGCGGTAATCAGTCAAGAAGCGTACGGAGAAAGGAAGTGCCAATCCGATTATGACGCCGCCCAACCCTCCCATAAGAGAAATCAGAACTGCCTCTGATAGAAACTGGAAGCGAATCTCGGCATTCGTGGCGCCCAACGCTTTCCGAATACCAATTTCGTGAATTCTAGACGTAACGGTCGCTAACATAATGTTCATGATGCCGATGCCGCCCACCAGCAAGGTCACAGCCGCAATCAACAGCAAGACCACGGTCAGGGCGTCTGCCGTACGGTCAGCGACGCTCAGCAAGGCAGTGAGATTCTGGACTACATAATTCGATTCTGGCCGATGGCGGGAGCGAATCACTTCGCGAATCTGTTCCGTGACCGGAACCACCATCGACGGGTCAGCCGCCGAGAAGTAAAGCTGCTGAACATATGACGTGTTGGTAAAGTAGCGGCTCACGCTGTAGGGAATCACCATCGTATTGTCGGTGACTTCCGACTGCCCAAAGGTATCGACGCGTTCCCGGAAAGTTCCAATAATGGTGAAGGGCAGTCCACTCAGCTTGACGACTTTGCCGATTGCCTTTTCGACGGAGCCATAGAGTTGTTCGGCAAGCTTCTGCTGGATGACGCCGACCTTGTTGCGGGCCTGTTCATCCTCCGCGTCGAAGAATCTGCCCGAGACAATGACCAGGTTGCGGACCAACCGGTATTCCGGAAGAACTCCAAGCACGCGAACATCGTGTTCCTTGCCGTAGCCGGTGGGGATCCGGTTGTCGAGAGGAACCACGGGAGACGCGGCCACGACTCCGGGCACACGCTCCAGAACCGCGTACATGTCGTCGATGGTCAGGCGATCGGGTGTAGTGCCCTCGCCTCCACCCTGGTATTCAGCGTCGATCATGTTGGCGCCGATGGATTGAATCTGACCGAGAACGTATTGCTTGCCCGTCATTCCAATGGTGACTACCAGAATGAGAGATGCAGTGCCAATCACCATTCCCAGGGCAGTGAGGGAAAAGCGCACCTTGTTGGCGCAGAAGGTGTCATAAGCGAGACTAAAAATCTCCCCAAAAACCAATCTTGGCGGAGGGCTCGCTGGAGCCGTAGTTGTTACCATACTGCGTCAGATGCTACGCGATATCAGAAAGAGCCGCAATTTGAGGATGCCCTGGGCGATGATGAGTATTCGTGTTAAGCAGTCAAGCCGCGCGTTCAGCGCGCAGAGCCGCCTTCCTGGACATCGCCAACGAATCCTCAGGAGTGATGATTGCATCCTACAGTGGAAGCAGCGACGAGCAATCCGATGAAATCTTCGAGTAGAGCCTATCCTTATCAGCGGCAGGTCTGGATGTGGCAGTCTTGCGGAAGCCAGCTTGACCCCGGCCCCGCTGAAATCCTGCGCAGGGCGAGGACGGGCGGCTCTTAGAATGCAATTGCCTGAAACAAACTTGCCGGCTGTCCGCACCGAGGGCGTCTGCCGCTACTACCAGATGGGAGAGGCGTTGGTGCGCGCAGTGGATGGAATCTCCGTCGAAATTCATGCCGGGGAATTTGTGGCTTTACTGGGCGCCTCGGGATCCGGCAAGTCGTCATTGTTAAACCTTGTGGCAGGGCTTGATCGTCCTTCGGTTGGTGCGGTGGTGGTCCACGGAAAAAACCTGGCCACATTCTCACGGGAGCAACTGGCCAAGTATCGCTTGCATACTGTAGGAATGGTCTTCCAGTCATTCAATCTGATACCGAGCATGTCGCTGCTCGAGAATGTCGAGCTTCCTCTGCGCTTTGCCGAGGTCGATCGCCGCGAGCGGGCGACTCGGGCACGGCAGTCGCTGGAACGGGTGGGTTTGAGTGCGCGCCTTGCACATCGGCCAACAGAACTTTCAGGTGGTGAACAGCAGCGCGCTTCACTGGCGCGAGCCCTGATCAACCGGCCCAAGCTTCTTTTAGCGGACGAACCGACAGGCAATCTGGATAGCCACACTGGCACTGAGATCATGGAACTCATTCGCAGCTTCAATCAGTCGATGGGCATGACGGTCGTGATGGTGACGCACGAGCAGGCGCTCGCGGAGAAATATGCGGGGAGAATGCTGCATCTGGCGGATGGAAGGCTCGTCGACGATAGGCCGAATCACGATGAGCCCGACCCGGGGCCAGAGCCGGCTCAGGCGCCAGTGCCGCGGGGAGAATTATGAAGCTGTACGACGTCGCTGATCTTGCGGTGCGCAATCTGCGCGAGTCTATCTTTCGGAATTCATTGACGACGATTGGCATTTCGGTCGGCGTGGCCTCGCTGGTAGCAATGCTCTCGTTGGGGATCGGCCTGCAACAACTGGCCTCACGACGGCTGGAAAAATCCGGACTATTTGATACGGTTGTGGTCAGTTCGAGGCGTGACGTGCGGAATTTCCGCGCAGAGAGAGAGGAGGGACCGCCGCCGGCCGAGAGTCCCGCCCTTGATGAGTCAGCGCTGCATAAGATCGAAAAGCTTCCTGGGGTCGTCGAGGCCTATCCAGACATTCGTTTTGTAACCGAGCTGCGCTTTGATGGCAAGCCGCACTTGACCATGGTGGCCGGTATTCCGTTTTCGGCGAAAAGCAATAACGATGCTTTCGATACAGTGCAGGGGCGGTTTTTCTTATCGCCCTCGGCTCCAGAAGTCATCCTGCAAAAATCGTTTGCCGAAGAGTTACTGGGCATTACTCCGAAGCCGGGTGCTGACAGCACAAATATCGGCGAACTGGCAAAATCGCTGCTCGGAAAAGAGCTGATCATGAACTATGCCGAGCGCGCGACATCTCCGGTTGCGACTGCTGTGGCGTCTCCATCCGCATCCTCCTCATCGCCATCGCCACCGTCATCATTGGAAGCGGGCGAGAATGCTGGCTACTCGGTCGTTTCACGCGAGCAAGTGCTGAAAATTGTGGGAGTGACGGACCTCGATCCCGACACCATGCGCGGAGCCGCGCGGGCTCACGTCTTCCTGCCGCTGCAGTTTGTGCAAGATCTGCACGTGATGCAGTCGAACCTGCGCGATACTCCTTCAACGGGCGAACCGGCCTATAGTTCGTTTAGCGTGCGGGTGGGCAATCCCAACCAAGTGCCGATGGTGGAAGATGCCATCAAGAAACTGGGGTTCAGTGCGTTTTCTTTGATCGATGCGACTCGCAGTATGCGCCAGTTTTTTGCCGTGCTTGACGGGTTCCTGGCGATCTTCGGAAGCCTGGCGCTGGCGGTGGCTTCGATCGGCATTGTGAATACGCTGGTGATGGCTATTCTCGAGCGGCGGCGCGAGATCGGAATTATGAAAGCGATCGGCGCCAGTGATGCAGACGTGAGGGGACTTTTCTTCGCGGAGGCGGGCGCGATGGGGTTGGTCGGTGGGGCCTTCGGAGTTGCGCTGGGGTGGGTGATTGGACGGCTAATCAATTTCGGAACCAACATTTACTTGCAGCGCCAGCATTTTCCTCCGGCCCAAATCTGGTCGGTGCCGCTGTGGCTGGTGCTTGGCGCAATTGCGTTCTCCTTGGTTGTCAGCCTGCTGTCGGGGCTCTATCCGGCGGCGCGCGCGGCGCGTCTTGATCCGGTGCAGGCGCTGCGGTATGAGTGAAACCGTTTCGAATCGTGCAGGCTCACGCCTTAGGTTGCGCTTTCTCACTCTGCTTTTGGTATTACTCCCGTTCGGCCAGGCTCGTGCTCAGGGGCGCATCGATTGCAACACTCTGCAAAGCCACATTCTCAGTCAGACCGTTCACTACTGCGTGATGCTGCCGGCGGGGTACGACGCGGCGACTGCCGGCGGTTCTCCCCGACGTTATCCGGTGCTCTATTTTTTGCACGGACTTGGCGATAACGAGCAAACATTATTTAAGAGTGGCGGATGGGATGTGATTCAAGACCTCAGCCGGCAAGGGAAGATATCCGATTTTCTGGTAGTCACGCCTGAAGGGAGACGCAGCTTCTACATCAACTCCGCCGATGGGCGCGTGCGCTACAGTGATTTTTTCATTCGCGAGTTCATTCCTTACATTGAGTCCCACTACTCGATTCGCCGTGAGCGTTCGGCGCGAGCGATCAGCGGTGTGTCGATGGGAGGATACGGCGCGCTGCGATTCGCTTTTGCCTATCCAGAGCGATTCTCATCGGTCAGCGCGCAGAGTGCCGCTCTGATCGCCGACCCTCCGCGAAGAGCGCAGGGGATGGACTCAGAGGCGTTGCTCGGCCAAATGTTTGGAACGGTGTTTGGCAATCCGGTTGACGTTGAACACTGGAATAAGAACAGCCCGTTCGTCCTGGCACAACAGAACCGGGCGCGGATACGGAATACACGGCTGGCCATCTACTTCAACTGTGGCCGCGACGACGACTTTGGGTTCGAAAGAGGAGCTGCGGAACTCGACCGGCAGCTCAGCGCAGAAGGCATTCCCCATGAATTCCATCTGTATCCTGGCAATCACGATGCGGAGTATTTTCTGGCACATCTCGAAGAGACGCTAATATTCCATTCGCGCGTCTTTGCCGCGGGGAAGTAGTCTTGCGGTAGCTTATGCTAACGGCGAGGAAAACGACTGTGGGCGGCGGGGTTTCAGTGGGATCGTTTCGAGGTGATCCACGATGAGCCGTAAGGCTTGCGTCATCGGCGCTGGTCCGAATGGATTGGCTGCGGCCATCGTTCTCGCGCAGGCGGGGATGGCCGTGGACGTACTGGAAGCGGAGTCGACGCCGGGTGGAGGCGCGCGCACGCTTGAATTGACCTTGCGGGGGTTTCAGCACGATTTTGGATCGGCCGTTTATCCGCTTGGCGCAGGATCGCCATTTTTTTTGTCGCTGCCGTTGAGCAGCCACGGACTGGAGTGGATTCATTCCGCGGCGGTGTTGGCGCATCCCCTCGATGACGGCACGGCAGTGTTGTTGTATCGGGACCTGGATAGAACCAAGGATTTGCTGGGGATGGATGGATCGGCGTGGGACAAGCTGATGCGTCCGTTCGCCGAACAATGGGCGGAGCTTGCCCCGGAAGTGCTGCGACCGGTGTCGTTCGTTCCCAGACATCCGTTGTTGATGGCGCATTTTGGCGCGATTGCAATACGGTCAGCCCAAGCCGTGGCGCGGCGTTTTCGCAGCGAAAGGACTCGGGCCCTGTTTGCAGGTCTGGCCGCTCACTCTTTTCTCGGTTTGGATGAGCCGCTCAGCGCGGCATTTGCGATGCTGATGGCTGCGCCGGCTCATGCTGTCGGATGGCCGATTCCTCGCGGCGGCGCGCAGTCACTGACAAATGCGCTGTGCGGATATCTGGCGACTCTTGGAGGTAAAGTGAGCACCTCGTCGCCGGTGCAAAGCCTAGAGGCATTGGCGGATTACGACCTGTTTCTTTGTGATTTAAGTCCGCGACAGCTGGTGAAGATCGGCGGGCAAAGATTGTCTGACAGCTACAAGCACCGACTGGAAAAGTATCGACATGGATCGGGAGTTTTTAAAGTGGATTATGCGCTGAGCGCGGCTATTCCTTGGAAAGCGGCGGATTGTTTGCAGGCGGCTACCGTGCATTTGGGCGGGACATTCGACGAGATCGCGGCGGCAGAGAAGGTGGTACGGAAAGGGGACAACGCTGAGCGGCCGTTTGTTCTGCTCGCGCAACCCAGTCTTTTCGACAGCACGCGGGCTCCGGCGGGCAAGCATACGGCGTGGGCTTATTGTCATGTGCCGAACGGATCGAAGGTAAACATGCTGGAAAAGCTCGAGGATCAGATTGAGCGGTTCGCTCCCGGTTTCCGCGACTGCGTTTTGGCGCGACGCGTTTTTTCCCCCGCTGACCTTCAGAGCATGGACGCGAATCTTATAGGCGGAGATATTGCGGGCGGAGCGATGGATATCGGTCAGATTCTGTTTCGGCCGACGCGGAAACACTACGCGACGTCGGTAAAGAATATTTATATTTGCTCGGCGTCGACTCCACCGGGCGGCGGAGTGCATGGAATGTGCGGCTATCATGCCGCGAAGATGGCGCTAGCGAAGTGGAAAGATCGTTAGTTAGCATTACTCACGGGGACCCGCGTTTGGCCACTCGACGGCGTGTATCGTGCCATCGGCTTGGCGCTCGAGGGTGGGAGCGTAGAGTCCGAGGAATTCGCGGCGCCACCAAAGACCTTGTGTGCGTTTTTCTGACATAGAAGTGAACCAATATTGCCAGATTACGGCGCGCACCTCGTGGGGCGGTTCGTGCGGAAAGGGATTGCTTTTGAAAAGCGCGAGCACGTCGGGGTCATTCGAAAGCAGGCAGATTTCGGTCCTGGGGACGAGTGGGTACTCGCGCCACGAACCTAAGGAAGCGAACCACAGATTCCAGTCGAATCGAGGCTGATAGGGCGCGTAGATTCCCGGTGGCTGATTCAGGTCTTGAGGCTTGAAGCGAAACGGATAGGGGATCCAGGTTTTTCCGTCGTTGGAACCCTGAAATTCGATCTCGTAGCGGCCACGAGTCATCACGCCAAAGAGGCCGTAGCGATTGGCGATGCGAAAGGGTTCAAGTGCTGTGACAGGCTCAGTTGGAAACGGCAGCGCCGAAAACATCCAGATCAATTCCACCGTGGTGGTGTAGAAAATCCAACTCAACATGATGCCAGTCAAAGACAGCTTCAATATCCGGAATGACCGATGGATGGCTGCTCTCCAACTTTGATGACTGGGTTCGGGCGGTACCGAGTCTGCTGATGTTTCCCACAGACTATTCGCGTTGACGGGAGCTGCGATCGTTGGAGGGGCCTCGGCTCCGCCAGCGGTTGCGATGAAGCGAGTCTTCCATCGTTGCGGGAGAAAGTACCAAACAAAGCGATCGTCCAGCAAAAGAAATCCCAGCATCAGGACTAGGTAGTTGAGAAAAGTATAGTTGGCGGTGAGGATCACAACGAGTTGCCAGGGAGTTACGATGAAAAAACAGGCGATTCGCCAGCGGCGCGGAAGAAACAACATCCAGACCAAAACCATTTCGAGCGCCAGCGTGGCAAAAACGGTGCTGGCGTGGAACCAATGCGGCAGATGCTGCATGTACCAGCCAATCCATGTGGGAAGTGGGCCGTTCTGGTAGTACTCATCCATGGCGGTAAAGTTGCGCCACTCTTGATCGCCGCCGATGATCTTCGCAACGCCCGATTCGAAGTAGATGCGGAACCATTCCCATTGCAGCAGGAAGAGGCTGGCGCGCGAGGGGAGCGATGAGCGACCCACGCCGGGACGTAATCCGCGCGGAGCGAAGAAAAGGGAGATGAATCCGGCGGCGAGCAGCATCCCGTCGGATTGATAGCTGGAAAAATCCTGCGCGGCGGTAACGAACGAAATAAAACACAGGAAGCAGATCAGCAGCATTCCCCGCGGCCACAGATTCGCGACGATGAGGAGCGATGCACCCATGCCTATCCAGCAAAGCGCCGTCAGCATATGGTTACCGCTCGCCAGCCAAAGCAACGTGGGCGCATACCATACGCCGCTGGCGTAGCCCAGCGAATGTGCGACGGCGCGAAGATAGTCAACGGCGGGAAGAATACCTTGTGGTCCAATGAGCCCGCGGATCTGAAAGATGAGCGAAAAGAATGCCGAGAAATAGATAAAGCCGAGGGCGCGCAGAAAGATCCAACGCGGAATCAGGCGATCAGATGCGCCATGCTCCGAGTCAAAAAGCCAGCGAATGGCGGACGAAACCCAGTCCATGGACGTGAGCAGATTATACCGGTATGCGGAACAGGGAGGGCTCTTGCGCGGAACGCAGAGTTGGAGAGTCGACGAAGGGACGCTTACAATTCGGGCTGGTGGTGGGAATTCGCATTTATCTGCGCGGCCCGAACCTAGTCGAGAGAATGCAATGTCGCGAATTGTTGTTGATGTTTCCGTTCGTCGAGAAGGCATGAGGACACTGCGGCCTCTTGCGCTGCTCCTTGTACTCGTCATTGTCGTCCTTGTTGTTAATGCGACTTCCGCGCCGGCGAAGCCATCGGCCGCCCCCGAGCGTAAGCCATTGGAAATTTATTTTGTGGATGTCGAAGGCGGTCAATCGACGCTGTTTGTGACGCCTGCAGGTCAGTCGTTGCTCATCGATACGGGTTGGCCGGATCATGCGGAACGTGACGCAGACCGCATCGTGGCTGTCGCGAAGGAAGCCGGCCTATCGAAGATCGATTATGTTCTGCTGACGCACTATCACATCGATCATGCGGGAGGCGTGCCGCAACTTTACGCAAAGATTCCGATCGGGGTCTTCATTGATCATGGCCCGAATCGCGAACCGAGCAATCGGGAGACGGAAGAGAGTTGGGAGAACTATCAGAAGGTGATCTCGACGAACCACGTGAAACGAATCATCGCGAAAGTGGGAGATATCCTGCCAATCGAGGGAATTCGCGGCGAGGTCGTCAGCTCTGATGGTTGGCTGCTCGAAAAGCCGTTACCGGGCGCGGGAGCGGAGAATCCCTCGTGTTCGACGACCGAAAAACGGCCGGCGGATCAAACAGAAAATGCGCGCTCGGTAGGCACGATTTTCACCTTGGGCAAAATTCGGATTCTCGACCTAGGCGACCTCACCTGGGATAAGGAACTGGGGCTGGTTTGCCCGGTCAACAAATTGGGGCCGATCGACATTTTTATTGTCTCGCACCATGGCTGGTTGCAGAGCAACAGTCCAGCGCTTCTGGCCGCGATTTCGCCGCGCGTGGCCATCATGGACAATGGCGCGGACAAGGGTGGGTCGCCGTCGACGTGGGATATCATCCGACACTCGCCGAAACTCGAAGATCTTTGGCAGCTTCATTTTTCGAACGAAGGCGACGCGGAGCACAATTCCCCTGATTCTTTTGTTGCCAACGTAAAAGGACTCGATGCGGGCAACTATTTCAAGCTGACGGTTTGGACGGACGGCAACTTCGAGGTCTACAACTCGCGGACGCATGAGACAAAACATTACGCGGGCACGCACTAAGAGATCGGCACCGGTTCGGGGATCGTTTCGATGCGACCCAACAGGAATATGTATCCCATGATGCCGATCACGAGAAAGATGGCCGCAGCGCCGAATGCCCAGAAAAACGAGTGCGTGATGGCGGCGACATAGCCGGTTGCGATGGGCGCGGCAATCGCTGCGAGTTGATTGCCGAAGTTCAAGATTCCGCCGAGCGTTCCGACACTCTCGCGTGGGGCGATCAAGGATGGTATCGACCAACCCACGGGAGCGGCGGCTGATAGGCCGCCAATTGCCAGACTGATCCACACGAGGGCGGCGACAATGCCCCTGGCGTAGGCGGCTCCAACCAGTCCGAGGCCGAGCACGGTGCCACCCACGAGGATCGCCTGGCGAACGAAAGACGCGTCATTACCCTGCTGAATCAATTTGTCCACCAGCCAGCCGCCCATGACAATGTCGGTGAAGGTTGCGATGACCCAAGGCACGCTGGTGTACAACGCGGAGTGCAGCAGATCGATGTGATGCTCCGATGAAAGATAGGACGGCAGCCACGTCAGCAAGAGATAGAACGTATAGTTGTAGGAGGCGGCGCCGAGCACCAATCCCCAAACCTTTTGCTGGCACAATAAATATGCGAGCGGCGCGCCCTTTTGAGCTCGGGCACTGTCCTCAGGCTGAGCTCCGCCGCGGCGGATGAAGTCGCGTTCCGCGGCGGACAAAGAGTGGTCTTCGCGGGGATTCCGGTAGAACAAGAAAAAGAGAACGAAATAAAGGAGGCTGACAAATCCCGTCGCCGCGAAACTCCATCGCCAACCGAAGCGCACCATCAACAGGCCGAGCGCCGGAACGCCGATCGCGGAGGAAAATTTCGCAGCGGAATCAAAAGTTGCGGTCGCGAGACTTCTTTCTTCGACGGGAAACCAATACCCGATAGCTTTCGAATTTGCGGGAAAGGTGGGCGCTTCGCCTACTCCGAGGAGAAGGCGCGCTGCGAGGAAGCTGACCAGTCCGGTCGAAATCGCGGCGGCGAACGAGGCGATACTCCACAAAAACGCGCTGATGCGGCTCACCAGCTTAACGCCGAAGCGGTCAAGGATGAGGCCCGACGGAAGTTGAAAGGCTGCGTAGGTCCAACTGTAAGTGCTCAGCAGATAGCCGAACGTCACCGTGGAGATGCCGAAGGCATTATGCAGGGCTTCTTGCGAGACCGAGAGATTGACGCGGTCGAAATAATTCACCAGCACGCCGAATCCCAGCAAGCAGGCTATACCCCAGCGCCGGCGCGGGATGAGACGCGGGCGAATCGCAGGTGGGACGATCGGGTCCTGGTTTTGGTGGAACTGAGTATCCGCGCTGGTTTTCAATGCAGAGAAGTCTAACCCACGACCCTCTTATTTTGCTCCTTGGCCAGCGGCGCTTCCCGATCTTTCAGAAAGGTGTGGTCAAACCATCGCTCCTTCTCGAAGGGCATTTCGCGAGGCAGTATTTCGCGGAGAGCCCAGTCGATACGGTCCACTCCTTCGGAGATCATCCGAACCAGTTCCTTATTCTCGGTGATGTCGGCAGAAAGAGATATGGGAGTCAAAGCATTTCGAATGTGGTGATTCATTTCGGAGATGACCTGCATCCGTGCTTCCGTGAGGCGGCGTTGCCGGCGGCTGACGTAAGCCAACCTCGCGACCAGGCAGCATACGATGAAGGCTGAGACCCCCTCGGCGAGAAGTCTCTCATCGTTGCGTCCAATATCGGGCACCAGGAGGTAGTGCATGAGTTCCGTGGCGAGAAAGGACACGAGTCCGACGCCGACGGCCACGGCTGCGACAAATCGCCTGGAAGTGGGTTCGAGCCATGCCTTGGTGCGGGTTGCCGAAGTCTCGAGGACCGGGACACGGCCGGTGCCAATTGTTTCCGGAGGGGAACCAGTCTTCAGCATCGTGCTTCCTCGCGAGACGTATTCGTATTTCTGGCATCGCTGCGATCGCGACGGATTCGTTCTTCACTCTCCAGGATCTGGTTGAGTTCTTCAACGATTTTCAACAACTCGGCCGGGTCCTTTTCCTGCATTGCGGCGGCGCACAAGTCTTTCCAACTGCGGACTTCTGAGCTCATGGCATATCTCCTCGCAGACAATTGCGCTTCCATGGGAAATCTTTATGTGGCTAGCGGTGACTGAGCTTCATCGGTCAGGCCCCCCAGCGAATACAACGCTAAGCGAGAATGGGAAGATAAGCGATGGAGGAGGACGGTTAAAGTGCCAACCATCGGTCACAATCCCAGGAAATGGCTGAGCCGTCAGGGTGAGGTGAGGCGATACGATTGGCTGTGGGGCCGTTATAGAACAGAAAGAGGTTCCCCACTGCGAGTTGTCACGATCAAAACACTGCCGAGGACTATGGTCTGAGCGTGTGTGGGACACCGAGCGTACCGAAACCTGCCGGAGGGTCGCTGCAGCTCCCCGCGGCAGCAGGATACCCAGAGCGGCAACGCACAACATTGCCACGCGGCAAAAGAGGAAACCCTGGCTGCTTTTCCGGTTGGCCCGGACAAACGAAATAAGCATGACCCCACTGCGACCTATAATGACCTAGATGAAGTTACTGCCGTTTTGGTTACCCACTCTCAAGCCTTATTCCAGCCTCGACTGAACGTTGCGCGTCGCTATCAGACTAAGAGGTTGTAAGATGCTGTAGAGAAAACTAGATATGCCCTCTGGCGCCAGCGACCATCTTGCAAACGAACGAACATTTCTGGCTTGGATCCGGACCGCGATCAGTGTCATTGTGTTTGGATTCGTCGTGGCGAGATTTGGGATCACACTACGTGAATTCCTGCGCATGCAAGACAAGGGCGGTCAGCAAAGCTCGATGTCCCTGGCGATCGGCATGGCATTCATGTTCTTTGGGATATTCATGGCAGTTGCCGCGCTGCTGCGGTATCGCAGGACGCGAAGACGATTGGATGATGGAAATTTTGAGCCCGCCGACGCAATTATCACCATTCTAGGGACTGTCACTGCTCTTTTCGGCGCCATTCTGATTGCCTACCTGTTCTACACTTCGCACACAGTTTGAGAGTTATCGCGGCTTTGATGTCAGGCCGTGCGAGGCACCGAAGCGTGAGGGGTGGTCGCCCGCGAATTCATAGGGGCCGGAGTGTGTGAGTTTGCTGGCTGCATCGAGCCAGATCTCGCCGCCGATCTTGCGCCAGCGCAGACAAAAGGAATAATCCTCACTCAGGTAGGCGCCGGATTCGGGATCGATGATGCAATCGAAGAGCGCATAAAGATTGGAACTCTGCGCCATCTCGCGCCGATTGCCCATCATCGGCATACCGTGAACGTGGCTGAAGCGAGATTCGGGATAGGCGGAGATCATTTTCTCGAGCACGCCGCGGCGTATCAGCTGAAAACCACCACCAGCATAGATTGCCGTGACGAAATCTCCCTCCTGCTTGCACTCGGCTACGGGGCAGAAGGTTCCGACGTAGGAGAGCGCGGCGTGTTGCAGGCTTTCGCCCTGTTCGACACAGCGTTGCGGAATGAAATCCCAATCGATCGACTTGAGCGGATAGAGGGCAGCGGTGAAATCTTTATCAAATCGCAACAGTCGCTCCACCTGTTGAGGCTCGAAGCTGATATCGGCATCGACGAACAGAAGATGCGTAGCCGCCGGATCGTCGAGGAAAGCTGCGACGAGCGTGCTGCGCGCGCGCGAAATCAGTGCATCATAACCGAGCAGCGACAGCGACACCTCAAATCCAGCCGACTTTGAATGGTTCAAGAGCCGTATCACCGACAACATGTAACTCTGCGAAACCATGCCGCCAAAGCAGGGCGTGGCAACGAGGATCGTTGGCTTGAGAATCGGTAGCGTGGACATGGCTCGTCGGCAGCGTGGCGGAGTGCTGCTAACAGTATTGAAGCAGAATTTTCGGAGTGAACGTCGCACGTAAGGGAGCGTTACCATCGTCACGCTAACGCACTGCGGCCTCAAGGTATGATGGCCACAGGACGGTTGCTGTTATGAAGAAACTGCGGTTCCTACTCTCCCTGACCAACGACGACAACGATTATCAGATTGAGCAGACGACGGCTGCCCAGCAGGCAGCACGCAAACTCGGCGTCGATCTTGATATTGTTTATGCCCGCAACGACGGCATCGTGCAGAGCCAGCAGTTGCTATCGAGCGTGCAGTCGAGCAGCGGTCCACGGCCCAACGCTATCCTGTTCGAACCGGCTGGATCTACGGCGCATCCTCAGGTTGCCCGCGCGGCTGCAGCCGCCGGCATTGGAGTGGCGCTGTTGAATCGAGACGCCGATTACATCGCCGAACTGCGTCGTCTTTTCCACGTACCGACCTTTGCAATCACTTCGAGTCATGAGGAGATTGGACGCATCCAGGGGCAACAACTGAGTGCCCTGCTGCCTGCGGGAGGAAATGTTCTCTATGTTCAAGGCCCGGCTGAAAGCCTACCCGCCAAGCAGCGTTATACCGGCATGCTGGAAACGAAGTCAGACAACGTACAACTTCGTGTTCTGAAGGCCCATTGGACCGAATCGAGCGCCTATAAAGCAGTCAGTTCGTGGCTTCGTCTTTCTACTTCGCGGCAGGCACAGATTGAGGCCGTGTGCGCACAAGACGATTCGATGGCCATTGGCGCGCGCAAAGCTTTTGAAGAATGTTCAGACCTGCGTGAGCGGTTGCAGAAGATGCCGTTCCTCGGCTGCGATGGACTTCCCAAGACCGGGCAAGAGTGGGTACGCAGCAAGCAGTTGGCTGCCACGATCGTCATTCCGCCGAATTCAGATCAGGCGATTGAGATGATGGTGAAATCAATTGCTAGCAGCACACTGCCACCGGAGCGCACCTTCACCACGAACAAGTCGTTTCCGGCGCTCGAAATCCTCGCCCAAAAATCGGCAACACGCACGCGCGCAGCCTCACGCTAGCGAATTATGGACTGGGGTGCTTGAGCTATCTACTCGCTGCGATGCCGCCGGATTTCGCTTCTACAATGTGGTAGGAGGAGCGGGCGGCGTTGCCGGAGTAGCAGCCGGCGTCGCGCTGTTATTCACCAGATCTTTCAATTCCTTGCTGGGCTTGAAGAATGGAATCTTCTTTGCCGGAACTTCCACGCGATCGCCGGTTTTCGGGTTGCGGCCGACGCGCGGTTTGCGTTGGCGCGTACGAAAGCTGCCGAATCCTCGAATTTCAATCTTGTCGCCCACTCGCAGCGAGCGCACCACGCTGTCAAAGATCGTGTCCACAATCACTTCGCTGTCTTTGCGGGTAAGTTCCGCCAGCCGGGAAACTTCTTCGATGAGGTCAGCCTTCGTCATAAGCGTCTGTGCTCCCTTTGGGCAGTTTCCCTTTGAGGGATCGTGTGCCCGAGGGCTTCGCCCTCGGCGCTGCATTGCGCCCGCCTATAACCTTCTCAAATCTAAGGGGTTCTATGCAAGTACAGTTCCCGGTTCCACGATGTTCGCGAGGAAACAAGCCGCCTGGAGCTAACTTGGAAATCAGATTGCAGGTGCGGACTACTTCCACAGGTAGTAAAAGCCGACCTGCTGCTCCAATAGCTTCTCGCGGCTAGGCAAGTAATCGGAGACATCACCAAAGAGCAAATCCAGTCCCGACCGCCTCTCTTTTGGGGGCCAAACCAGTGTCGGTTCGCCGGAGATGTTCACGGCCCGCGCCGTATCCTTGACGGCTCCCTCGAAATCCGCGATCTGGTCCACCATCTTCATCGAAAGCGCCTGCTCGCCGGTCCATACTTTTCCGTCGGCAATAGCGCGTATGTCGGCTTCGTTCGCGTGCCGACCAGCCGCCACCGCCTGTATGAACTGGGTGTGCATATTGTCGATCAAACCTTGCATGTAGACGCGTTCGGCCGGCGTCATCTCGCGGGTCGGGCTGCCCGTATCCTTGAATTCGCCCGCCTTCATCGTGATCGGATTGAGCTTCGCCCAACGCATCAGATCGCCGTAGTTGACCCACTCGGCGATCACACCGATCGATCCGACGATGCTGCCCTTGTCGGCATAGATTTTGTTGGTGGCCGAGGCAACGTAATAGGCACCACTCGCGCCCACCGTCTCAATCGAAGCGACGATGCGTTTCTTCTTTTCGTCGCGGATCCGCTTCACCTCGCGATAGATTTCTTCCGACGCGGCAACGCCGCCGCCCGGCGAATTCACATGAATGATGATGGCTTTGATGGAATCGTCGTCGGCAAACTTTTTGAGCTGGGGAACGATCTGCTTGGGAGAGAAGATTACGCCGTTGAGTTCGACGACGCCAATCTTGGGGCCGAAGCCGGCAAAGGAATCTTCATTGGCTCCGCCAAAGCTCACATATACCAGCGTAAAGACCGCAGCGACAAACAGCGCAAATAAACCGCCGCCCACCAACAACCACACCCAGATCCGCGAACGCCCTTCAGTCATAATCAGAAAAGTGTAGCACCGGCTGGCTCAGGCCATTCCGGCCACGAAATTTTGTACGGCTTCAAAGCTCTTCGGATCGAGAATAATGTGCGCGGACCGCATTTCTCCGTGGAGGCGGTTACGCCCTTTCTACTCTTCGCCGACTGTCGCAAATCTGAGCAGAGTGCATCGCGGTAGATTTGTTTTTATTTCACTTCAAAGTTTCGCGGATCAACCCCGACGTTATTCGAAAACTCGAGTCCCTTAATATCCCAGTCCCAGAGTGTGGTGCGGCCGTTCTGGAGTTCCTGCGAAAACTGAAGATCGTAATGAGTCGGTAGGGTAACGCCATCCACCGTTTTAAAGTCGCTGAACTTCTCTTGCATGCGATAACGGTTCATATACAGCCGGGCCTGCGCAGTTTCGGGACTTCCAGAGATCCCGGCGCCATTGCCGGATATACCCGGACTGCCCCCGGTGACAGGGACTTCGCCGGCGTCAGTCGCGGAAGACTCTCCCGTGAGACTCTGGCTCACGCTATAGCTGTACGTCGTCTCCACGTGGTGATAAGTCTGAGGATCGAAGTAGAGATTGATCTCCAAATCGGTGTTCTTATGGGGACGATAGCGAAGCTCGTAAAGCTCCTGGCCATCGATTTTCTTGAGGCCGCCGAAGCTGAGTTTGGCTTTGCGTTCGTCCAGATTTAACAGGGGCCACGCCGTTGAGAGAGTACCGCCGAGGAGGCCCTCGCGAATTACCGCGTCTTGCACAAACACGAAATTCCCAAAGGGCGAACGCGTTTGTCGAGCACCGGAGAAGGCAACCTTATCTTTCTCACCGTTGAAGATGAACTGTTCGCCCCGGTATTCGTTATTCGGCAGCTTCATCATGAACTGAAGCTTATTGCCGTCGGAAACCAGCACTGCCTTCCCATCCAGATTCCCCGCACCGCCCACCAAGATCGTGAAATGCACAGGTCCTTGAGCCACCCGACTCTTGAAGCCCGCTCGAACCGCGGGGGTCGCAATCGAATCCAGATGTTGGGCGACAAGCTCTTCGGCATTTGTGGGCGGATTGGTGGCCAGTGCCTTGCTTCCCAGCCCGAAGGCCAACCAGAGGAGTGCCATGGCTACGATTGCGGAATTGTTCTTGATCTTTGTACTCATATTGAAATGTCCTTAATTTCTTGACTCTTCGAGATTCGGAAAACCAGGCCTCGGGCCAGGGCGTTTTCGTGAAACAGATCTTACGGCGCGAGTGTACACCTTTTCCCGAAAGCTCCGATAGGGGACCTAACTCCGACGCACCATCGAGAAGCGTGACCGCAAATCCCTTCACAGTGCCCGTTAAGCGGCTATCCTGGATGGGCGCCAGAGGCGAATCTGGCCGGAATATACTGTGAATCGAAGCGGGTGATGTATAATCTCGCGCACGCAAGGAACGCATTTTCAGCTTGAACCAATGCTCGCGAACATGAAATTTGAGCCAGACGTCTAAAAAGAGCTCGAAACGTTTAGCAATCCCCCGCTTGACCGGCAAAATTCGTGAATAAGAGATAACGCCATTTATCGGCGAGCTTCTTAACTCGGCCCATGATCAACACTACCTGCCTTGCGATTATTCTCAACCTGATTTTGACCGCTGCCAGCCACTCACAAGAGCTCCAGCATCCGGTCCAGCCGGGAGTAGCGCCCGCCAAATCGGCGGCTGCCGAGCGCAAGACCGACACTTCACCCTTGCGAGAGACTGAGGTCACGGTTGGCCATTCATCAACTCCGGAACTTGCTCCGGAGGACCCTGCATTCACTATTTCGACGCGCGTCGATGAAGTGAACCTTTTTTTGAGCGTCACTGACGCCAAGGGAAGATTTGTCGACAACCTCTCAGCCAACGACTTGAAGCTGCTCGACGACCACAAGGCGCCCGCGAAGTGGGATTACTTTCAGGCGAGGACGAATCTGCCTCTCAACGTGATTCTGGCAATCGATGTCAGCAGCTCGGTTCGCGATCGTCTGCATTTCGAACAGCAAGCGGCCAGCAGCTTTTTGAAGCGCATCCTGCGCAAGGAAACCGACCAAGCGGCGATCGTTGCGTTTGGCAGTAACGTGCAGGAAAAGACTGACGGCATGACCAGTGATACGCGGGCGCTCGAAGCGACAATCAAGAACCTGCAAGCCGGCGGCGAAACTGCGATGTATGACGCGATCGTTCTTGCCAGTCGTAAGCTCCGCGCCGCGCGGGGAAAAACCATCGTACGCCCCGTGATTATTCTTATTACCGACGGCGTCGATACGGCCAGCAAAGCAACATTGAGGGCAGCAGAGGAAGCCGCGACCCGGTCGGAGGCGGCGATTTTCGCCCTGGACGCGAATTCCATTTACGAAAAAAACCCGAAGGGTCGCAAGGTGCTCGACAGGCTAACCCGCGAAACGGGAGGGTTCGTTTTGTCGGCTCGCGAGAATTCTGATCTGAAAGGTTCTTTCAGCAAGATCGAAAAGATTCTTCGTTGTCAGTATGCTCTCGGCTATCCACCGCCCGATCTGGAGGCGAACGGCAGGTTTCGCTCGATTGAAGTGACATCCAACCGACGCGGCCTGCAGGTGCACGCTCGAAACGGATACTACGCCCCGGCCCAGTAATGCGACCCTAGTTTGGATAACATTGGAGTTGCCGAACTTAGCGTACACTTTTCACGCACATGCGTGATCCTGTCGAGCTCGAAGTATTCAAGAACCTCTACCACTCCATCGCCGAAGAGATGGGAGCCGCGCTGAGGCGGACTTCGTTTTCCCCCAATATCAAGGAGCGCCGCGACTATTCCTGCGCCGTTTTCGATTCCGCGGGCCAGGTTATCGCCATGGGTGATCACATGCCGGTGCACCTGGGCTCGATGCCGATGTCGGTCGCGGCGGCCGTCAAGCATTGCAGGCTCGATCCCGGCGACGTGGTCATGCTCAACGATCCTTTTCGCGGAGGCACACATCTCCCCGACATCACGCTGGTGATGCCGGTACACATTTCTCGGCGCGGGGAAAGCGTGCATGGGGACGGGAATTTGCGCCGTCCCGATAAGGTTTTGCCTCGCCGCAACGCCACGCCCGACTTCTACGTCGCCAGCCGCGCGCACCATGCGGATGTTGGCGGAACCTACCCCGGCTCCATGGGGCCGTGCCGCGAAATCTATCAGGAGGGGTTCCGCATTCCGCCGGTCAAGATTATGCGCGGAGGAAAACTAGTATCGGATGTGTTGGCGCTCCTGCTCAACAATGTCCGCACGCCTGAGGAGCGCGAAGGCGATCTGGGTGCTCAAATCGCTGCCTGCCAGACGGGAGCCGCGCGCCTTCGCGAAGTTTGCGCTGCCTACGGAATCGCACGCGCGCAACGAGCCGCAGCCGATCTGCTCTTGTATTCCGAAGAAATGATGCGAGCTTTTCTGCGCACTATTCCGCCCGGCCGCTATCGAGCAGAAGACTTCTTGGACGACGACGGAGTGGAAGACAATCCCGTGCGCATCGCCGTGACCGTCGAAGTCAAGCAAACCAAGAAAGCATCTGCCACCGCTGCTTCTCGCTCGGCGTCAGTTCGCAAGCTGCCTAACCAAGTCATCATTGACTTCACTGGTAGCGATCGGCAAGTCGAGGGTGCTGTCAATGCGGTCGAGGCCATCACTTATTCAGCCTGCTTCTACGTCTTCCGCTGCCTGCTGCGCGAAGATGTGCCCGCCACTTCCGGTCTGATGCTTCCCATCCGGGTCATCGCTCCTCAGGGAACCGTGGTCAATGCCAAGCCTCCGGCTGCCGTTGCCGGCGGCAACGTTGAGACTTCGCAACGAATTGTTGACGTGCTTCTGAAGGCTCTGGCCCAGGCGATTCCCGACCGCATTCCCGCCGCCGCTTCAGGGACCATGAACAACCTCACCATCGGCGGCATCGATCCGCGCACTGGCGAGCCGTTTGCTTATTACGAAACCATCGCCGGCGGTATGGGCGCGCGCAGCAATAAAGATGGAGTCGCGGGCGTTCACACGCACATGACCAATTCTCTGAATACTCCCGCTGAGGCCCTCGAGTACGCGTACCCGGTTCGTCTGCGACAGTATTCATTCAGGGCTAACAGTGGAGGCGCGGGCCTCCACACGGGTGGTGATGGAATCGTCCGCGAAATCGAGGTCTTAACCGATGCCCAGGTTACGCTGCTCGCCGACCGCCGCTCCCGCGGACCTTACGGCCTGGCTGGCGGTGAGGATGCCGCTTGTGGACGCACGACCGTTATTCACCGAGATGGCTCCGTGGAAGAAATTCCCAGCAAAAGCAGTGTACGCCTGCGTTCAGGAGAGCGAATCCGGGTAGAATCCCCAGGCGGCGGCGGTTGGGGACGGAAACCGGCGGCAAATTCCACTTTTCGCTAGAATTCAAATTGCAGGGTTCTAAGGATCAACGACGATGAGATTTTTGCGCCCATTTGTCTTTGGCATTATTCTGGCTTCCGCCTTCTTCTACTTCACTACCTATCGTCACGCACTTCTCCAGACCCCCAGGTGGATGAGCCATCCGCCGCAAGTTGAGATAGCCGAGGCTGCCAGCGGCGACGCGCTCGATCCCGAAGAGCAGAACAACATTAACGTTTACCGCAAGAACATAGCATCGGTTGTCAACATCACCTCGCGCGTCATGACCTTCAACTTTTTCTACGGATTAGTTCCGCAGGAAGGCCAGGGTTCGGGCTTTGTCATCGACAAGGCAGGACGCATTCTTACCAACTATCACGTCATCGCCGAGGCGCAAAAGGTCGAGGTCACACTCCACAATCGCAAGAAATACCCGGCCACGATTGTAGGAACCGACCGATCGCATGACTTGGCGATCGTGCAGATCAAAGCCCCCGATCTGCAGCCGATGACCCTCGGCGACTCTAGCAACTTGCAAGTCGGCCAGAAAGTGTACGCCATCGGCAATCCCTTCGGACTTGCGGGAACGCTGACGCGCGGCATCGTCAGTTCGATTCGCCAGGTGCAGGAGCCCGACGGATTGGTGATCGACGAAGCGATTCAGACGGATGCGGCCATCAATCCCGGCAACTCTGGCGGCCCGCTGCTCAACTGGCACGGCGAAGTTATTGGCATTAATACAATGATCGCCTCGAGCGTCGGGCAAAGCGCCGGAATAGGTTTCGCTATTCCGATCAATACCGCCAAAGCGGTCGTCAACGATCTGGAGACGCTTGGACGCGTGCGGCGTCCCGCGCTCGGCATTCGCACCATCCCCATCGATCCCGAACTGGCCGACGAACTGGGCCTGCCCGCCGACTACGGATTGCTTATCGTTCAGGCCGTCCCCGGAGGCGCCGCCGACCGGGCCGGCTTGCGGGGCGGCACACAACGCGCGTACCTCGGCAATACTCCCATCATGATCGGCGGAGACTTGATCGTCGCCATCGGCGGACAGAGAATCGAAACCCAGCAGGACCTGGCACAAGCTATGAACCGGCATCGGGCTGGAGACAGTGTGAAAGTAACTATCTTCCGCGGCAAGAAACAGATGGAAATAACGGTAGTATTGGGCGAAGCCACGGACCAGGTGTGAAACGCAGCTGTTTTTGATTGGATAACAACGGTGAATCTGCACGAGAACAGGTCGCAAGAAACGCCGCGAGTTTCTTGAGTGGTTGATGGATCACGCCGACAATCGGCGAACCGGAAGTGGGTTTGACTCTCCGCACCCGCTGGGCTAGCCTCTTAGGTTCGCCAGTCCATGCGCATTCAAAGTAGTAGACGAATACGGTCTTCAGTTCTTTTTCTGATTCTGTGCGGGCTATGCGCTGCCGCAGCAGGCGCGCCCTTGCGGCCGACCCATGCGCCGCATGCCCTCGTCACCAGCGTCCACGAACTTGCGTCGCGCGCTGGCGTCGAAATGCTGCGTGCTGGGGGCAACGCGGTTGATGCCGCGGTAGCCACCGGTTTCGCGCTGGCCGTCGTTCATCCGCAGGCCGGGAATCTTGGTGGCGGAGGTTTTATGCTTTTCCGCAACGCCGACGGCACGACTCACTTCATCGACTTCCGCGAAAAAGCTCCTGCTGCTGCAACTGAGAACATGTATCTCGACGCACATGGCAGCGTGATCCCAGAGTCTAATAAAGACTCAAGCGTGGTGGGATACAGAGCGATAGGCGTTCCCGGTTCGGTCGCCGGCCTTGTCTATGCCGAGAAGCACTATGGCAAGCTTTCGGTGGAAAAGGTGATTGCTCCCGCGATCAAACTAGCGCGCGAGGGCTTTCCTCTCGCCTACGAAGACACACAAGACCTTAAGACAAATCGGTACCTGGCAGAGTTTCCCGAATCGAAACGCATCTTTTTGCGCGACGGAAACTACTATCAGCCGGGCGACATCTTCAAGCAGCCGGAACTCGCCCGCACTCTCGAACGCATCGCCAAAAATCCCGACGATTTCTACCACGGCGCAATAGCTCGCGAACTGGCTGCGAATATCCGCAAGGGTGGAGGCCTGATTACGGCCGAAGACCTCGCCACTTACGAAGTGAAGGAACGCGAGCCCGTTCGCGGCTCCTATCGCGGATACGAAATCATCGGCGCTCCGCCGCCATCGTCAGGCGGAGTGGCTCTGATCGAAATCCTCAATATCCTCGAAGGTTTTGATCTTGCGAAATTTGGCAACCGATCAGCCGAGGACATTCACCTTGAAGTCGAAGCCTTCCGGCGCGCCTTCTATGATCGCGCCGATTTCATGGGAGATCCGGATTTCGCCAAAGTTCCAGTCGCCCAGCTCATCGACAAAAAGTACGCTGCTGCCTGGCGCGAGTCGATCGATCCCGAACATGCCAGCGTAAGTAAGGACCTGAAACGGCCGTCGATCTTCAGTGAACTCGAGCGCGAGGCGAAGTCTCGTCCTATCGCAATTCGTGAACCGGAAAACACCACGCATTATTCCGTGGTCGATGCCGAAGGCAATGCGGTCTCTGTTACGACGACGCTCAACGATTCGTTCGGCTCGCGTGTCACCGCCGAAGGCCTGGGCTTCTTGCTCAACGACGAAATGGACGACTTCACCTCGAAACCGGGCGTCCCCAACACGTACGGACTTATCCAGGGTCCCGCCAATGCGATCGGCCCGGGTAAGCGACCGCTCTCAGCCATGACACCGACGATCGTGCTGAAGGACGGCAAACTTTTTCTGGTGCTTGGCTCACCCGGCGGTCCGACTATTATTACAACTGTTGCCAACGTTCTTATCGGTGTTGTCGATTTTTCGCTCGATATTCAGGAGGCGGTGAACGCCCCCAGGTTTCATCATCAGTGGCTCCCCGATCAGATTCTCGTCGAAGACCGGCTATCTCCCGATACAATGAATCTTCTGCGATCCGAAGGACACAAGCTTCGCGTGGCGCATTTTTGGGGAGATGCTGAGTGCATCATGGTTGACCCTGTAACCGGCGAGCGGCTGGCCGGCACCGACGGTCGCAACAACGGGAAGGCGGTAGGATACTGATGCTGAAGGCGGTATCGACTTACGTCTATGTAAAAGAACGGCTGCATCCGGGCTTGCTCGACGAGCTCGTCAAGGCTGGAGCCCAGTCGATCGAAATTTTTGCCGCCCGCCAGCACTTCGACTACGCCAACCGCAAGCAGCACGTCCGTGAAATCGCCGATTGGTTCAAGTCGACTGGCATTCCGTTGAATTCCGTTCACGCTCCTCTTTATTCTGATTACGAGTGGGGACGCACCGGCTCGCCGCCCGTGAATATTTCTTCGATCGACCGCGCCAGCCGCATCGATGCCATGGACGAGATCAAGCGGGCGCTCGAAATCGCGGAGCACATACCGTTTCGTTTTCTGGTGCAGCACATCGGCAATCCCAATGACGCCTTCGATGAAAAGAAATTCGAAGCCGCAATGACCTCGGTCGAGCACTTGCGCGCCTTCGCCAAGCCGCTGGGTGTGAGGGTGCTGGTGGAAAATATTCCGAACGAACTTTCCACGCCCGATCGCCTGGTGGAGTTTATCAAGACCATGCACTTCGACGACATTGGAGTCTGCTTCGACTGTGGCCACGCCCACATGATGGAAGGCATTCCCGAAGGCTTCGCGATTTTGAAGAACCACATATGCTCGACCCACGTGCACGACAACAATAAAGAGAAAGACTCGCACCTGTGGCCCGGCAACGGATCGATCGACTGGAAAGAGACCATGGAGTTATTACGCACCGCGCCGCAAAAACCGCCCCTGCTGCTTGAAATCGACGGCGAAGAGAAGAAAAATCCCAGCGAAGAAGTGAGCACAACCTTCAAAAAACTGGAAGAGTCGTAAGGGCAGGTTAGAGGTTAGAGGTCAGATTGCGCAGGTTAAGGCCCAGCAACCGACCCGACAGATTTTCACCTCTACAATTCTGACCTCGTACCTCTGAGCGCACAGCGGCAGACTCGAAACGCAAATTTATTTTATGTCCACACCCATTACCACAATCGCAGAGATCGGCAAGCACGAAGGCCAATCCGTCACCATTCGTGGATGGCTCTACAACCTCCGCGAAAGCGGCAAGCTGCTTTTTCCCCAATTTCGTGACGGCTCCGGCGTCATCCAGGGAGTCGTGCCGAAGAATGCCGTGCCGCCTGAAGTGTTCGACGCCATCAAAGGCCTCACGCAGGAATCGAGCGTAATCGTCGAAGGAAAAGTTCGCGCCGATAAGCGCGCTCCAGGCGGCTATGAACTCGACATTTCGAATGTCGAAGTAGTCCAGCGTGTGCCCGAGTCGACTCCTTATCCCATCACTCCCAAAGAACACGGCGTCGATTTTCTGATGGAGCATCGTCATCTTTGGCTTCGGTCGTTGCGGCAGGCGTCGATTTTGCGTGTGCGCGCCGAGATTATCCGCGCGGCACGCGATTTCTTCGACAGCAATGGATTCACACTTACTGATCCGCCGATCCTGACGCCCGCCGCTTGTGAAGGAACATCGACACTTTTTCCCGTGGACTACTTCGAAGAGCAGGCTTATCTAACGCAGTCGGGACAACTCTACATCGAAGCGACGGCGATGGCGCTTGGCAAGGTCTATTCGTTCGGTCCAACATTCCGCGCGGAAAAGTCGAAGACTCGGCGTCACCTGACTGAATTCTGGATGGTGGAACCCGAAGTGGCTTACGGAACGCTCGACGACCTGATGGAATTAGCCGAAGGCTTGCTGACATTCTTGGTCAAGAGATGTTTGGAGCGCCGGCGCGCTGACCTCGCGACTATAGGCCGCGATGTTTCGAAGCTCGAAACAATCGAGGCGCCATTCCCACGCATCACCTACGACGAAGCCGTCAAGAAATTGCAGGAAGGCCACGCGCAGGGCAAGCTGGAAAACAAATTCGAATGGGGTGGGGACCTAGGCTCACCCGATGAAACTTATCTATCGTCACTCTATGACCGACCGGTCATGGTGCATCGCTATCCGGCAAGCGTCAAGGCGTTCTACATGGAACCCGATCCGCAGCGGCCCGAACTCGCTCTCTGTGTCGACGTTCTCGCTCCCGAAGGCTACGGTGAAATCATCGGGGGATCGCAGCGCATGGCCTCGCATGACCTGTTACTCCAGCGCATTCATGAGCATAATCTGCCCGAAGAAGCGTTCAAATGGTATCTTGATCTCCGAAAATACGGCAGCGTCCCGCACTCGGGCTTCGGCATGGGCATCGAACGAGCCGTGGCCTGGATTTGCGGCTTGGAACACGTGCGCGAAACGATTCCGTTCCCGCGCATGTTGCATCGTCTTTACCCTTAACTGAGAGCTCCGTTATGCCACTGCGAACCACGACGTTCAGCAGCATTACTCCGCGCCAGATCCGCGTGATCGGTGTTCCGCTTGACCTAGGCCAGTCGCGCCGTGGGGTTGACATGGGTCCTTCAGCGGTTCGCGTGGCCGGACTCGAAGCCCGCCTTGAAGGCATCGGCCACATCGTCGAAGACGCCGGCAATATTTCTGTTGCCATTGCCGAGCAGAAAAAAGAAGGCGCGTCGAATGCCAAGTACCTGAAGGAAATCACCGCTACGTGCGCCAAGAGCGCCGACATGGTTTTAAAGACGCTCGAAGCGGGCAAGGTCCCTCTCATCCTCGGCGGCGACCACTCGGTTGCGGCCGGCACAGTTTCGGGAGTCGCCGAATTCTACCGCCGCAAGAACCAGAAAATCGGATTGATCTGGATCGATGCGCACACCGACATGAATACGCCGGAATCTTCTCCCAGCGGCAACGTGCACGGGATGCCGCTTGCCGCGATCATGGGCCTACCGCCCTTCGAACTTGGGAAAATTTACGACTTCTCGCCCAAAGTGCAGCCGGAAAATTGCGTTCTTGTCGGCGTCCGCGACGTTGACAACTTTGAAAAAGAGAACATCCGTAAGTCAGGTGTCGAAGTCTTCACCATGCGCGATATCGACGAACGCGGCATGCGCAACGTGATGGAAGAAGCTCTGCGCATGGCGGGACACGACACGGTTGGCTATCACGTCTCGCTCGATATGGATTGGATCGACCCGGAAGACGCGCCCGGCGTCGGCACTCCTGTATGGGGAGGCGCGACCTATCGCGAGGCGCACCTCGCCATGGAAATCATCTCTGACCACGGACGAATGCTGAGCCTCGAAATCGTCGAGGTAAATCCGGTGATTGACGAGCACAATCAGACCGCCGACCTGGCGGTCGAGCTTGCGCTCTCGGCGTTTGGCAAGAAGATCCTCTAGGAAACGACCGGCAACCTACTCCACGTCAGATACTTTTCCGTGCAGAAATGTAACTTTGAGGTCTTTGTAAACGTAGATCTGTTTGGCCCCAAGGTTTACGATCTTTTCCGGCTCGCCGAGAGCGGCTTTCACCTGTTCAGGCGTCTCGCCTTTATCAATCTGCTCCGGCGGTGCTTGTTGTTGCGTTTGAGCTCCACCACTACCGCCCTGGTTGCTGCCTTGCTGATCGTTTCCGCCCCGCCCACCGTTTCCATTTTGTGCTCCCTGGCCGTTATCTTGTTGGGAGGCTCCGCCGGAGTCGATTGCGACGACCTGGCCGATCATGTCCTCAACTTGAGGGACGCCGGTACTCCGCAAACTTCCCTTGGGGGACTGGAAGACGACTTCAGATTTGTAGAATGACGGCTCTTACTTGGATCGACACTCTGTCTTTTTCGAGATTGACGTCGATTTTTGTGGGGTAAACTTTTTCTCCGACGGTCAGATATCGAGAGGTCTGCTTCACGATGGCCGCGCAAAAGGCCACCCGGAGGCCTGAGGCCGCCATCCTGAAACTTGGCGGGGCAGAAAACCAGACTCAACGGAGGCACGCCAAGCAGTCCGCCCTTTTGGATATCGAGGACGGTTCCCGGATCGACGACGGTCAGGCCGTTGGCATCCGCGCTGGTCTTGACCAACTTGTATTGCGCCTTGAGTTGTTCTTCGAGGGAAGGCTGGGAAGCGTCTTGCGCCGCCAATCCCGAGCAAAGAAAGACTCCGAACGTGGCAAACGCTAGTATGCAGGTTCCGCCACCGAACCTGCGCCACATTTTTTGCTTCCCCTCTTGCTTGGCCGAATCACTCTACGTCGGATACTTTGCCATTCAGAAACGTAACTTTGAGATCTTTGTAAACGTAGATCTGCTTGGCGCCGAGATTGACGATCTTTTCTGGTTCACCGAGCGCAGCTTTTACCTGCGCGGGCGTCTGGCCCTTGTCAATCTGCTGCGGGGGTGGTGGTGGCGCCTGCTGTGCCTGTGCACCTCCGCCATTGTCTCCTCCTCCGCCCGCGTTGTTTCCCTGATCATTGCCATTACCATTGCCATTGCCATTGCCGCCCTGCTGATCGCCACCCTGGCCATTGCCCTGGTCGGCGCTGTCATCAATGGCGAGGAGTCCGGCCATCGCGTCTTCTACCTGGGGCGGGTTCATGCTTGCCAACGTCCCTTTGGGAAACTGGAAGACAACGTCTGCCTTGAAGAACGTAGTCGGACTGACGTTGTTGCAGGAATCGCAGTCGACGATGCCGACAACAACCTGATCTTTGGGTAAGTTGACGGCGAGCTTTGAAGGATAGACCTTCGAGTTAGCCTGGAAAAACTGCGTTGTTTGGGTCTTTCCAATCTTTCCCAGACCCCAGCCCAGGCCCTTTGACATCAGGGCATTGGGAGAGTGCACCGTTCCATTTTCGTACTTGGTCGAAAGAATGCTCTGGTCAGAATAAGGAACGCCCAGGATTCCGCCCTTCTTGATGACGAGAACCGTGCCCTGCTCAACGACGGCCGTCCCGCTTGAGTCTTCCCCCATCTTCACTAGCGTATATTGCGCCTTTAACTGATCTTCGAGTGAAACCGTGGGAGCGCCTTGTGCGACGACTGCTCCGGGCGCGATTCCGGCGACAATCAAAGCTACAACCAGAGAGGCCAATTCCATTTTCCGACGCATTGCAACATTCCTCCTGTGAAGCTGCTGTGCCCGATCCCATTCGGGCAGAAGCGCTCTCTTGATCTTTTTGGAATGAGTGGGGGCGTCGTGTGAACTTCAACGATGCCCCCGCTTCTAACAATTCACCGCCTTCAACCGTCTTAATCCGACTGCTTGGCGTCTGCTTCCGCCTGGTCAGCATCTTTTTGCTGCTGAGTCAAGTCGTTGGATACGCTCGTGTCGGGTGACGGCGCTGGGACCTCACCGGGCTGCGTTTTGGTATCGGGCGCGGCCGGTAATCCGTTCTTCCCCTGTTTGTCAGCCAACTCCTTTAATCCCGCATCCATCTGGATTCGCAGTTGATTGTGCATCTCCTGCAAATCGTCGGCGGACACGCCAACCGTGACACCGATGGCGCATTCATCTTTCTTGCTGCTCTTGACGGTTGCGTTCACCATGTTGTCGTCGTCTGGTTGGTCAGTAGTACGGTAGATGACGTCGCCGGCCGTCAATCCGCATTCCACGCCATCAGTAGTGGTCAGGTCTTCGTCGTTCGAAACGACAAAGATGCGAATTTTAGGATCAAGCGCGGGTGGCACCTGGTCTCCGCTGCCGCCAGCATTCTGGCCGGCCCCTGCCGCAGCCTGTTCAGCGGCGATCTCATCCTTCATTTCATCGGTGATCGCCTGCTTGACCTCGGGAGTGAGCTGGGTATTCTGCGCCGCTCCCCCGCCACCTAACATGTACGCGCCGTACGTAGCCTGCAGTTTTGCGGCAACCAGAGGATCCGTTGACCACAGGGCCGCGATTTCATCTCCCGTCGCATTCTGAATTGCCGGCGGAACGAGTTGGCCATTGCCGCCGTCGTCTCCAGCAGCCTGTTGCGCCGCGTAAGCAGCTTGCAGGTTCGCGGCGATCAGATAATCAGCCAGCCAGAACGCGGCGCTCGGATACACCGGGTAGGGCGCGAAGTAAGGACCGTAGTAGCCGTACCATGGCGCTCCGCCCCAACCCCAGCCGTAGTAAACCGGCGCGGGCCACGGATTGTAAGCCCATCCGTAATATCGCGGGCCCCAGTAATAGGGAGGCGCGTAGCCGTAATAAGGACGTCCACCCCATCGGTAGCCGCGATATCCGTAGGCGTAATAGTGCCCGCCCCGATAATAGGTTCGCTGGTAATAGGATCTGCCGCCGTGATTGAAGTAAGCGCGCTGGCTGTATCCGCCGTGTCTCCCGTAGCCGACTACGGTGCGTCCGTTGTGCATACTGACGACGCGCCGATCACCGTGCATGCCGCGATTGATGGTCATGCCGTGCGTCTGGATCGTGCGAACTTGACCGTTCTTCCGGAAAGTCGCGCTGCCGCCGCCCCTCATGGCAACGGTCCTGCTTCCAGCCGGTTGGTGCCGGTTGGCTGCGGCATTCCCACGGTTATTCATGCCGCCGCGATTGGCTGCATTATTGGCCCCGCCGCGGTTATTCATGGCACCACGGTTGTTCGCATTGTTCATGCCACCGCGATTATTCACACCTCCGCGGTTGTTTGCATTACTCGTGCCACGATTATTCATCCCGCCACGGGTGTTGGCGTTCGCCCCACCCGGCCCGCGATTCGCTGCGTTGCTACCCGGTCCGCGATTGCCCATCGTGTTACCGCGTGACATTCCCTGACGGTTCGCGTTTGCTCCACCTGGTCCGCGGTTCGCGTTCGCTGTTCCAGGACGCGCGCCGTTCGATCGTGCCGGAGCCGCGTGTTGCGCCGGAGCCGAGTGCGGAGCTGGAGCCGAGTGCGGAGCTGGAGCCGAGTGAGGAGCTGATTTTGGCGGTCCACTACTCATGGCTGCGGTTGACAAAAACAAGGTGAATGCGCCAAGAACCAGCAGTACGGACCATTTAGGCAGGATGTTCTTTCCTCGAATGCTCGATTTCATAGCCACTCCTGTGAGATATGTAGCTCTCGTCCTAAGTCCACCGGCAGGAACACGGACAACGAGCTCGACTTCATGCCGCGCGTTCTCGCTAATGGTTTTTTTGATGAGAGCTTCTCGGTCCAAGTGCCATAGGGGAAGGGCCGGGCACCGGCCTTCGAAGTCCGAACAATTTCACACCCGTTTCCCGATGGTGTCAAGCGAGTTACTGTTAAATTTTACAGTTGTCAAGCTAATGGAAGGTTCAGATCTTCCATTTCGCAACGTAGGTCGCTCTGGTTGCTCGCACTTGTTTCGATCGGAATCGCGGAACTCTTCGTTCTTCTTCAAGTCACTCCACCACTTTGTGGTCACCTCCAATGGTCACCATCGTAATTGGGGAGCGTTCCAACGTTCGCCGATGGAGCTAATGGACGGCAATGCTGGCTCATTGGCAAATTCGGTTGCTACTCCTCGCTTTGTTCCTCCTGAGGTCTCTATCGGCGGCGGACGATACGAGAAGCGCGCTGCCTACGTACCACAGTACCGTCTCGGAAGTGCGGGTCACGTTTTTTGCCACCGACCAGAACAATCGCCCGCTCGAAATTGTTTCGACGTCAGACTTCGCTATTGTTGACAACGAACAAGTAGTGCGCAACTTCCGAAGCTTCATGCATTCAGACGAGACTTCACTGAACATAGTGGCGCTGGTTGACCTGAGCGAATCGGTCGCGCCGCGCTTCCGGGTTGCCATCAGCGATGTGCTGCAACTGGTTGCGCGCGAACAATCGATCTCGGACGACGACATCTCCGTTCTCTCTTTTGGAGGAGATCCCGGAGGACGCCCCGGCGGGGCGTCAAACACCCTGCGTCCCGCCGTTCTTTGTTCCAGTGGGTGCCGTGCACACGACTCCATGAGCAGGCTTCTCGCCGTGAAAAGCAGTGGCACCACGCCGCTTTTCGATGCCCTGATCTTCGGAGCCGATTTCATTGCGCTACATCAACGCCCCGGGGAGCGCCCGGTCTTGATTCTGTTTTCCGACGGAAACGACACCATCAGCCTGCATTCCGCAAACGATGCGCTGCAGGCCGTAATGGAAACTGGTGCGCTGATCTACACGGTGGATATGGGCACATCCGCAGACCCAACTTCGGGCAGTACTTTTCTGCGGCAAGTTTCGGATGCTACCGGCGGCCGCTATTTCTCGCTCCGCGACGGCGCCGCCACTGTACTAAACGCTGTATTAGCGGATCTCCGCGCCTCGTATGTGGTGACTTACGATCTGCCCAGCTATCAAGCTGGATTCCACGCGCTTCGCTTTTACCCGACTCGGAACCTACACCTTACGTTTGATAGCCGTGACGGCTACTACTACGAACCGAGCAGTCGTTGATTTGAAGACTCTGATTGGAGACTTATGAAAAACTCGTTACTGTTGGCGCTCGTAATATTGACTGGCGTCGCGACCGTTTCTGCCGCGCCGATCGGTATCTATCAACACGGAACCGTCGTTCGGATGCGCATGGGCGACTGTGTGCTCATGCATCGAGGTTTCGTCAGCGCGTTCGGCCCGCCGCAAGCCCCAATGCCCGAGGACAGCTGTCCCGAATACACGCTTGTGACCGACAAAGTTGTGTATCTGATCGTGGGCAAATCGTCGAATCAACTAGTGCCCCTCGCTGAGATCATCGACTTCCGTTTTCAGAACAAGGAGTTGGCGGTGCGGGTGGACGATGCCCGCAAAGAATCGAAGTTCGCCATCAAGGAAATGACGCTACGCTCGGAATGGGATCTCCTCCAGAAACACATTGAATATCAGCTGAACGAATCGCATCAGGCGATGGGCAAATCGATTGCGTTGAGGAGTCCCGAATAACTTTGCGTGCCATTAAAATCGTGTTATTAAAATCAATGAGTAGCGCCAACCGCAAAGGACGCGAAGTCGACCAACTCATGAATCCATCGAGGATTCCTTCGCGTCGCTTTGCGTTCTTTCCGCAAAAGACGCGGCTGGAACCATAGCTGCGATTGACGGAAAACACACCGAGCGCCAGACTAAAATGTCATGGCAAAAATTCGGGTGGGCATCCTCTTTGGCGGACGCAGCGGCGAGCACGAAGTTTCGCTGCTCTCGGCAGCATCCGTTCTGAACGCAATCGATAAAACGAAATACGAAGTAGTTCCCATCGGCATCACAAAGGACGGCCGTTGGCTCACCGCGGAGCATGCCGAGCGTTTGTTGAAAGGCAAGACTGCAGGCAGCGATGACGCGCGTGCCGTGGCGACACTTCGGGCCGGCGATCCCGAAGCGACCCCGGGAGCGGCCGTGCTGGCTACGGGCGAATCGGTAGTCGTTCCTCCGGAACCCGCGCGCCGCGACACTGGACTTGCGCCCTTCCAGACTGATGCGAATCTTCGCCGCGCCGCGGATCGCGCCATCAATGTCGACGTCATCTTCCCCGTTTTGCACGGAACCTTCGGCGAAGATGGCACGATCCAGGGTCTGCTCGAACTGGCCGACATCGCCTACGTTGGCGCTGGCGTCCTCGGCTCGTCCGCCGGCATGGATAAAGACATCATGAAGTCGCTGTTCCGCGCCGCGGGTTTGCCTATCGTGAGACACGTCACGGTGCTGCGCGGCCAATTCGAGCGCGATCCAAAGAAAGTGCAGAAAGCGATCGAGAGCAAGCTAAGGTATCCGGTCTTTGTGAAGCCCGCAAACCTGGGATCATCGGTCGGAATCTCGAAGGCACATGATCGCAAGGAATTAGGTCCCGCAATCGCCGAAGCAGCGAAGTTCGACCGCAAAATCGTTATCGAGGAGGGCGTCGGCGGCAAGAAGAACAAGCCGCGTGAGATCGAATGCGCGGTGCTCGGCAATGACAATCCGAAGGCGTCGATTGCGGGCGAAATCATTCCCTGCAAGGAGTTCTACGACTACGATGCAAAATATCTGGTGGAGGGTTCCGAAGCCGTGATTCCGGCGAAAATCACCAAGGCGGAAATGAAAACCGTGCAACGCCTTGCGATCGCGGCGTTTCAAGCGGTCGATTGCACCGGCCTTGGGCGCGTCGATTTTCTCATGGATCCGAAATCGCGGAAGATCTTCGTCAACGAGATCAACACGATGCCCGGGTTCACCGCGATCAGCATGTATCCGAAGATGTGGGTGGCGTCAGGCCTGTCGTATACAGAGTTAATCGACCGGTTGATCCAGTTGGGAATCGAGAGGCATGAGGACAAGAAACGTAATCAATATAGCCGCTGAAATAGCTTTGAAGATGTTTCCTTGCTAAACTCCGGCGCTGGATTTCGGCACTAAGCTAATAAACGCTAAGCTGTCCTCGCTCGGCCTGGAATTTGCGCTTGACAGACCGCTTGGTCGGCTATAGTATCTACTTCCAAGTTTGCTCTTCATTGAGCAAATCGGAATTTCATGCAGAGTGGCTGAGGGACGAGCCCTAGGACGCCACGGCAACCGGATAGAGATCATATATCTCAATTGCAGGTGCCAACTCTCGCCCGGTAACGGGGACCATGAGATTCGGGTAAGCGAAATTTGATTCGCATATCCCGAGCCTCTTTTCCCATTCGGAAAAGGGGTTTTGTGTTAACTGGGTATTTTTTCCCGGCTCGTCCCGCGGTCACAGAAAGAAGTTGCAGGATGAGCACGTACGAACTCCGCTGCCGCGAATGCGGCAAAACTTGGGGCAATCAGCCGCGCAGCATCTGCGAAGAGTGTTTTTCTCCCCTCGAAGTCACCTACGATTATGATTCGCTCCGCCCGCGCATTTCGCGCGACCTGTTCGCCTCGCGTGCGCCCAACATCTGGCGCTATCGCGAACTGCTGCCGCTGCCAGCGGGGTTTCAGCCCTCCCTGCCAGTTGGATTCACCCCGCTGGTAAGTGCGCCGCGACTGGGCGGCAAGATTGGATCACGTAGGCTTTTCATCAAGAACGACGCAGTGTGCTTGCCCACCTTAAGCTTCAAAGACCGTGTGGTAGCGGTTGCGCTGGCCAATGCCCGCAGCTTCGGATTCGATACCGTCGCGTGCTCGTCGACCGGCAATCTCGCGAATTCGGTCGCAGCTCAAGCTGCCCGCGAGGGTTTCAAGGCTTGGATCTTCATTCCCTCTGATCTGGAGCCGGCAAAAATTCTCGGTACCCAAGTGTTTGGCGCGGAACTCGTGCAGATCAACGGCAGTTACGACCACGTCAATCGCCTGTGCTCGCAGATAGCCGACGAGCATCGGTGGGGATTCGTGAACGTCAATCTTCGTCCCTATTACGCGGAGGGTTCGAAAACAGTCGGCTACGAAATCGCAGAGCAATTGGGTTGGCGTTTGCCCGATAACGTGGTCGTACCGATGGCTGGCGGATCGCTGATCACGAAAATAAAGAAGGCCTTCGATGAGCTGATCCTCCTCGGCCTGGTGGATCCGAAGCCGGTAAAATTTTTCGGTGCCCAGGCATCGGGCTGCTCACCGATTTCGACCGCGATCAAGCAGTACAGCACCGAGATCGAACCGCAGCGCCCGAAGACAATTGCGCGGTCGCTGGCGATTGGCAATCCCGCCGACGGACATTATGCGTTGAAGGCAATCACCAAGAGCGGCGGATGGTCGGAAGATGTTTCTGACCCCGAGGTGGTTAGCGGCATTCAATTGCTGGCGGAGAGCGAAGGCATATTTACCGAGACCGCAGGCGGAGTAACCGTTGGAACAGCGCGCAAGCTGATCCAGCAGGATCGCATTCTGCCCGATGAGACGACCGTGCTCTGCATTACGGGCAATGGGCTCAAGACGACCGACGTGCTGGCGGACAAGTATCAGGCCGAAACGACGATCGCTCCTAAGCTTGCGGAGTTCGAAGCGTATCTGACTTCGAAGGCCGCCGATTTGCCGGCGGCAATTGCTCCCGCGGCAGGTTCGTCGACGGCAGCCGTTGCATAGTCAGTCGTTGGTCTTAGTCGGCGGTCGTTCGTCGCCGGTCGTTAGCAAGCAACTGCCACGATGACGAAAGACCGATATGTGTTGACGACGAAGAACTGAAGACCAACGGACGACCAACGGCTGACGACCAAAGCATTTTGATTCGGGCTTGTGGCCCGGGAGGACTTTCAATTTATGAGCATCACGGTTCAAATTCCTACCGCTCTACGACGACTTACCGCGGGAAAGCCGCGCGTGGTTTGCTCGGTCGCAAACCTTAAAGAGTTGTTCTCAGAACTCGACTCGCAGTTCCCCGACTTGAAACCTCATCTGCGCGACGAAGCTGGAGAGACGCGCCGCTTCCTGAATATTTACGTGAACGATGAAGACATTCGCTTCCTCGGCGGTGCGGCGTACTCTTTTCAGGACGGCGATGAAGTGCTGCTGGTGCCCTCGATCGCGGGCGGAGCGCGCTAGAAGCTTCGCCGGTGGCCCAGCTTTACAGGGTCGCCGCGTTTTGTTTTTTCCGCGTCGTCATCGTCCCGCGGGTTCGTCCTCGGTCGCCTCTTCCCACCTAAAACGCCGTGTCTTCCGATGTTTATCTCCATACAATATTTATTGCGCTGATTCGTCTACACCAGTAGATGGACGCGGCGCTGAGAAAACAGTGGGCGATGGCCGATCAGGACCAGCGGATCTCGGATGCGATCGATCGGGAATGGCCGCGCCTTCGCAACTTCATCCGTGGACGAGTCGCCGATCAAAGCGACGCGGAAGACATCCTGCAGGATGTCTTCTATGAACTGATTGAAGCTTATCGCCTGATGAAGCCAGTGGAACAGGTCGGTGCCTGGCTGTTCCGCGTGGCGCGGAATCGGATCATCGATCTGTTCCGCAGCAAACAGCGGGCAGCGCTAAGAAGCGAACCGGCAGGTGCAGACAGCGGAGAGATGCTCCAACTCGAAGATTTGCTTCCGTCGCCAGATGCCGGGCCTGAGGCCGCTTATGTGCGCAGCGTTCTGCTCGAAGAACTGGATGCCGCTCTCGACGAGTTGCCCGAGGAGCAGCGTGAAGTCTTCATCGCCCACCAGTTGATGGGCTACAGCTTCAATGAGATTGCGGCTCAGACCGGCGTGAGCGTGAACACTCTGCTTTCGCGCAAGCACTATGCGGTCGTTTCCTTGCGCGAACGCCTGCGGGCCATCCACGACGAGTTCATGAAAAGATAAGAAGGAGGAACATGAAAAGGAATTGGGTTTTAAAGGTGCTCAAGGTTTTGCTGTTTGCGGTGCTGTTCGTTGCCGTATTTGGTTTTGTCGTCATGTATCTGTGGAATTGGCTCACGCCGGCGCTGTTTGGCTGGCATGTGATTGGCTTCTGGCAGGCGGTTGGGCTCTTGATCCTGTGCAAGATTCTTTTTGGCGGGTTTCGTGGAGGCCCGGGTCGGCACATGCATTGGCGCGGCCGCATGATGGAGCGCTGGGGACAGATGACTCCGGAAGAGCGCGAGAAGTTCCGTCAATCCATGCGCGAGGGTTGCGGAGGCTTCGAACCGCCAGCCGAAGCGTCGAAGGCGCAGGGGTAAAGCATGAAGGGGAACCGGGGCTGGACGCCATCGCACCCGCCTCATATTTGCCGGCTGAGCTAGTTTCTCCCAACTCCGCCTTTGTGCTACAATCTAACTAACTGGTTAATTATATGAAGACGTCGGGCATAGGCGTTCGATCGCATCACTTCGCCGCCCGCGCGGGCAACGGGCGGCCGGTTCATCGGCTGGGAACTCGCGGGCAGCCGGAGGAGAGCCGCGCTTCGATTCTGAAGGCGGCGGTGGCGGAATTCGCCGAGAACGGAATCGCCGGGGCTCGTACGGATGCGATTGCTCGTGCGGCGCGTGTCAACAAGGCTCTGCTCTACTACTACTTTAAAGACAAAGATGCCTTGTACGACGCGGTGCTCGACCATGTGTTCAGCGGCCTGCGGGCGCGCGTGAAACCGGTGCTGGAAAGCACACTGCCGCCGAAAGCAAAAATGCTGGCCTATGTAGAGGAATATTTCGACTACATCGCGGCCAATCCAAAGTTTCCCCGGGTGGTGCAGGCGGAGTGGATGCGATCGAGTGCGAAAGGCGCGGCGCGCATGCAGCGCGTGGCGAAAGAATATTTCCGACCGATCTTCGAGAAGTTGGTGGAGGTGTTACGCGAGGGTGTACAGGCGGGAGAATTCCGGGAAGTAAATCCGATGGATTTTGTGCCCTCGGTCGTAGCGCTGATTGTCTTCTATTTTGGCTCAGCGCCCCTGATGAAAACCTTGATGAAGGTCGACCCGTTATCGGAGGAGCGGATTCGGGAACGGCGCGCTTTCGTATTGGAATTTATCTCGATGGCGCTGTTCCGGTGAGCAGCGCCGGGTTGAGGGATGCGCGAGAAAACATCAACGCTTGGGCATAGGGGTCAACCGGGCAATCAGGTGGTGGACTGACATTTACGGAGATCGACGATGAATGCTCGCAATAAATTCTTGATCATCCTGGCAGTCATTCTGGTGATTGCCGCGGGGTACTACTTTATTTCCACGCCGCGGGGAAAAGACCTTGTGCTGGTCGGAACGGTTGACGCCAATCAGATCGTGGTGAGTCCGCAAATTCAGGGAAGAATCACGAAGCTGCTGGTGCAGGAGGGTTCGCAGTTGAAGCAGGGCGATCTGATTGCGGTGCTTGATCCCTCGGAACTGGAAGCAGAGGAGCGCGCGGCGGCGGCAACCATCGATAGTCTGCGATCGCAGGTCAGCGCGAACGAGTACACGCGGAAGTCAACCAAAGGCTCAACCTCGGGGGATGTTGAGAATTCGCAAGCAAAATTGCAGTCGACGCGAGCGCAGTTGGCGCAAGCCGAAGCTACTTTAACGCGCGTCGATAGCGATAGCCGCCGGACGGTTGCCCTAGCCAAGGCCGGCGTGGAATCGGATCAGGACCGGGTGCAGGCCGAGATGAATCTGAAAGCCCAAGAAGCGAGTGTGCAGTCGTTGAAAGATCAGGTAACAGCAGCGCAAGCGGATTTGAATTCTGCCGTCGCGCGCATGAATCAGGCGACCGCGGCCCGGAGTACTGTGGCATCGACTCGAGCTCAGATGGAAAGCGCGATAGCTCAACTGAAGGAAGCAGAAGTGCGGCTTGGTTACACGAAGATTTATTCGCCCGTGACGGGCACAGTCCTATTACGTGCTGCGTTGGAAGGCGAAGTGGTGAATGCCGGGCAAGCAATTGTGACCGTGGTGGATTTGACTGACACGTGGGCATTCGCGGCAATTCCAGAAACGGAAGCTGATCATATTGGGCTCGGAGAAACACTGCGCGTGCGTTTGCCTGGCGGTACCGTGGTTCCGGGGAAAGTCTTCTATAAGGCGCCAGAAGCGGATTTCGCGACGCAGCGAGATGTGTCACGGCGCAAGAGAGATATACGGACGATCGCGTTGAAGGTGCACCTGGCGAATCCGAATGGGACTTGGGTTCCGGGCATGACGGCCGAGGTGCTGGTAACTCCAGAGCAACTGAACGGAACGGCGCCGAAAAGCGTGGAAGCGGCGAACAAGCCATGAGCGCGGATGGAAACAAAATGAATGGCGCTCCGGTATCTGCCTCGGAGTTCAGCAAGGGAGACGTTGCGGCGAACGCTCCTAACGCGATTGAAGTCGATCACATCGTCAAGCGCTACGGCGAATTCACGGCGGTTGACGATATCTCCTTTGTGGTGAAGGAGGGCGAAATTTTCGGTCTGCTGGGGCCGAATGGGGCTGGAAAATCCACGTTAATCCGCATGATGACTACGCTGATCCCGATATCAAGCGGCACGGCGCGTGTAGCGGGACACGATGTGTCGTCGGATCCGGATGCGGTGCGGCGCACGATTGGCGTGATTCCGCAGGCCTTGACCAGCGACCTCGATTTGACGGTTGAAGAGAACCTGAATATCTACGCGAAGTTGTATGACGTTCCTTCGAAGCGGCGCAAGGAGTCGATCGATGAGCTGCTGGAAACCGTCGATCTGACCAAGTGGCGGGGAGCGCAGACCAAAACATTATCCGGCGGAATGCGGCGGCGGCTGGAGATTGCGCGCGGGTTGGTTCATAGTCCCAAGATTTTTTTTCTGGATGAGCCGACCACCGGCCTTGATCCAGTGTCGCGCGTGGCCGTGTGGGAGATGCTGACCAACATCAAGGCGAAGCGCCAGCTTACGATTCTGATTACGACTCACTACATGGACGAAGCCGACCGGCTCTGTAATCGCATTGCAATTGTGGACCACGGAAAATTGGTGGCCTTGGATACTCCCGAAGCGCTGAAGGCGAGCGTGCCGGGATCGAACGTGGTCGAAGCTCAGTTCGATCATCCGCCCGCCGATTGGGAAAATCGGCTGCGCGGTTTGCCGGAAGTAACGTCAGTGCAGGACGAGAGCTCGGGGATGTTCCGCGTACTGACGGCGAATGGATCGCGTACCACCACTGATCTGGTCGAAATGGCGGTGCTGGCGGGGGTTAGTCTGAAAACGCTGAGCGTGCAAAACACCACTTTGGATGACGTCTTTGTCCACTACACCGGCCGCCAGTTGCGCGACGAACTGGTCAAAGCCTACGGATACACCATGCCCCAGAGGCCCGGGTTGCAGCCATGAACCGGATGATGGCAATCATCGAGCGCGAGATGCGGAAGTTTTTCCGGTCGCCGACGCTCATGATGGTGTCGATGGTGATGCCCTTGGTGCAGCTGATCGTGCTGGGCAATGCCTTTGGAGGAAAGATTCGCGACGCGAAGATGGGCGTTGTCGATGAGGATCATGGCCCGCAGGCGATTCGCATCGAAGAGGCGTTTGACGCCGTCCGCGCGAACATGCGGACGTTCGTTACCATTCCCTATGACAACGAAGTGAAAGCCCGCGAAGACGTGCGCGATGGAAAAATTCAGGGAGCGGTCATCATTCCCGCGCAGTATTCGAAGATGGTCTATGAGAAGAATCATCCGCGGATCGCGCTCATCGTCGACAACAGCGACAATTTCATGAGCTCGACGCTCGAAGATGAGATGACCAGCCTCACGGATGCGTTGAACCAGCCAGACGTGTCGCCACGGCTGTTGCAGCAGACAGCGCTCGAGGTCGTGGAACTGTATCCGTATATCGAGTACATGAAATATCTGCTGCCCGGATCCATCTCGCTGGCCATGTTCGTATCAGTGATGATCGGCGGCGGAATGCTTTATATCGACGATAAAGCTCGAGGAGTGCACGAGGGATATTTGGTGACTCCGATCACCAAGGCGGAACTGGTGTTCGGCCTGAATGGAGCCGGAGCGATCAAGGCGGTGATGACCGGCGTCGTTATTACGGTGGTCGGATCGCTGCTCGCCGGAGTCGGCACCATATTCCAGGGCGGGACGATAGTGGGGCTCCTGGTAATGATCGCGCTGACGTCGGTGGCTTTCAATTCGATGATGTTTTTGTTGATGGCGCGGGTAGAGGACCCACTGGTACCCCGCGCGATGTTCGGAATCCTCAATACACTGCTATTTTTTCCCAGCGGCGCCATCTATCCGGTGCAAGCGTTTCCTGCGTGGCTACGCGCGATTGCCACGGTAGATCCGTTTACCTACGCCGTGCATGGATTCACGTGCTTGTTGCTCAAGGAAACAGGGCTCCGGCCGGTTATTCCAGACATTATTTATCTCGGCATCTTCGCGGTGGCAACGCTGGCATTGGCGGTACCGCTATTCAAGCGGACGCTGTAGCATCGCGCTCCGATTGTCTCCTACCGAAACGCGCTTCCGCCCGAAGTTGCTTTCCCAGAGTTCCAGGCCTTTCTTCCAGTAATGCTTCGTTTCGGCCTCTACGTGCTAGGTGATAGGGGCCATGTCTTAACTGTTTTGTGGCGTTACCGGGGAGAGATCGCGGAAGGAACGCGTAAACGGCAGCGTACGCGAAGAATCGGCGGCCAGACGGAAGACGAGATTGGTGGTGCTTGACCGGGTCCCGAGACGTGGGCGCGCGTTCGCGCAGAGCAGGGAGCCGGCATCCAGCCGAAGCCATATGAAACACCCAATGCGGCTCAGACGTACCGCTTCGGGGTTCAGCCTGGTGCTATAGCTGGAGGCGATGCGCGCCATTTCCCCGAGATCGCTCATCGGCCCGAATTCCACGTCGCGCGGGCGAGGAAACTGTCGAATGGCTTCCAGTTGACGGGCAATGCTCTTGCGTCCGGCAACACAGGGCTGAGTGCGACAGTCAAGAATTTTTTCGATGGCATACAATGCCGCGTGATCGACGCGCTCTCCGCAGGCCATGTAAAGAGTGTTAGTCGAGGCCGCGTAATTGAGCGGAAGCATTTGAAAGGCTTCGAGAATAGGCAGCGGAATGTTGCCCGGCGAATGAACGGTCGAAGGATCGAACGAAGTCGCCACAGGACATCCCCATTGCAGGGCCAGGGCCGTGGTGACCTCCTGCTCGGTGGCAAAACCAAGCTTTTCGATCCACTCGCCGATTTTTCCGTAATGAGGCAAAGGCGCGAGCCAGCGGATGCTCAGGATCACGCGCCGGATCGCGCGGTACCGGGAAATTGGTCTGCATAAACATTGCCCTGCAACAGCCATGCCACCCCGGCATAAATTGCCTTAGAACGTTCTCATGCCAGGTTCGGATGAAGGTGACCTATCGCTCGTCGGCGCAGGTTACTCCTGAAGACGTTCGACGTCGCGTCTAGCGTCCGTTGCAATCCTTCGAATCCCCGAGCAGCAGATGTTCGGGGTGAATCAACGCCTGCTCTTCAGAGAGAATCAGCGCCCGCTCGATCACATTTTGCAATTCGCGAATGTTGCCAGGCCAGGCCGCACTCTTCAGCCGTTGCAGTGTCGCCGCCGACAATTGTGGCGCGGGCAAATGCGCGGCATATTTCCCCAGAAAGTGGGCCGCCAGTTGCGCAATGTCTTCAGACCGCTCGCGCAACGGGGTATGTCAATGGGAAAACCACACAGGCGGTAGTACAAATCCTCGCGGAATTTTCCTTCCCGCACCAGGGTTAGCAGGTGCGCATTCGTGGCCGAGACAACGCGAGCATCCACGCGCACCACCTCCGCACTGCCCAATCGCTGCAGCTCTTTCTGCTCCAGGAAGCGCAGCAGTTTGGGCTGGAGACTCAAAGGCATCTCCCCGATCTCGTCAAGGAAGAGCGTGCCTCCCTGCGCCGCGTGAATTCTTCCCGCGTACGACTGCATGGCTCCCGTGAATGCGCCCCGCGCGTATCCGAACAGCTCCGCTTCCAGCAGCGTTTCGGGAATGGCGGCGCAATTGACCACCACGAAGGCGCGCCCGGCGCGCGGGCTCAAATGATGAATCGCGCGGGCAACGACTTCCTTGCCGCTTCCGGTTGGGCCGGTGATCAGAACTGTGGTCGCACGCGGTGCCAGTAGGCGCGCCAAACGATATACAGGTTGCATGCGCGGTGAATTCCCAATCATTCCAGGTAAGGGTGCGGCGACGATGCAAGGAGCCGGACGAGGAGTTTCGTCTGCGCTACCCCTTGCCATAGCCCCCTCTGCAAGTGTGGATTCCGACCCCGACCGAAGAAGAGACGCCGCGCCGGCATCTTTTCCCGCATCGCCATTCCACATTTCCGGCGACAAGCCTTGGGTTTCTTCGCCCGTGTCCGGATCGCCTGGCGCATGTTGATCCGCATCTTTTTCCGGATCGAGCATCACAACTTCGATTCCTGGATAACGCTGCCGCACCGTCCGGCTCAGTTCCTCGGCGTCAAGATCGGGCAGGCGGCGATCCAGAAAAAGCACCTGCCAGCCGCCACTTTCCAAGTGGAGCAGCGCTTCCGCTCCTCCTGTTGCCTGCTCAAAGCGGCGTGAGGGAGAACGTAGACTTTCGAGCACGCGCTGGCGCACCACGGTGCTGGGGCTGGCGACTAGGTCTATGACCGTATGGAGATGTATATCTGTAGATACTCGTGGAAAGAGCAGAAGAGCGGCATAGTGCAGGCATGCGAGCCTACCATCGGGTGCATGTCCAGCTAACCAAGAAGGATCGTAAGCAGATCGCCGGGATGTTGAACAAGGGGTGGGAATCGGCGCGGGTGTTGCGGCGGGCCGTGATCCTGCGGGAACTCGGCCAGGGGCAGACGGCCGGGCAGGTAGCCCGCCATGTGGGTGTAGCCTCCAAGACGGTGCGGGCCATTGCCCGGCGCTACGAGGAGGAAGGGCTGGAGTCGGCCTTGTACGAAAAGCCGCGTCCGGGCCAGCAACGAGTGCTGGACGCGGGCCAGAGTCAGCGCATCATCGCCCTGGTGTGCGGCCCGCCGCCGGAAGGCAGGGCGCGGTGGAGTGTGCGACTCATCGCCCAGGAAGCGGTGAAGCGGAAGTTGGCACGGCGGGTGGGCCGGGAAACGATCCGCATCCTGCTCCAGAGCCATGACCTGAAGCCGTGGCGGGAAAAAAATGTGGTGCGTGGCGGAACTGGACCCGGAGTATCTCGGGCGCATGGAAGACGTGCTGGCCTTGTATGAGAAGCCGCTCTCGGAGGCGGAACCGGTGGTGTGTATCGATGAAAAGCCGGTGGTCCTGCATGCCGATCTCCGCCCCTCCAGGCCGATGCATCCGGGACAAGTTCTGCGGCGCGACTGCGAGTACGAACGCCGCGGCACGGCCAACGCATTTTGCGGAGTGGAGCCTAAGGCGGGACGGCATTATCCGCGGGTGACTCCGGACCGTTCCTCGCCCGAGTTTGCCGATTATCTGCTGGAGATCGCGGAACATTATCCGGCCGCCGACACCATTCATCTGGTCATGGACAATCTGAGTTCGCACACCCGCAAGGCTGTGGTGGAGCGGTACGGCGAGAAGGCGGGAGGCTGGCTGTGGGACCGGTTCCGGGTCCACTACACACCGAAGCACGGAAGCTGGCTGAATCAGGCGGAAATCGAAATCAGCCTGTTCTCCCGGCAGTGCCTAGGACGGCGAAGAATCCCATCGCTGGGCGATCTGCAGCGGGAAGCCAGGGCCTGGGGTCGGAGAATGAATCGTAATCGGGTCACCATCGACTGGCGCTTTACCCGCAAAAAGGCACGCTTGAAGTTCGGTTACAGAAGAAACCAGATTATGCGGTCACAGACCTAGGACGTGTTCCGCATAGTTGGGTGGGATTGTGTAACTCGTCATGTTCCTGATTGGAAGCGACGCCGATTAGAAAAAGATTAAATGGAGATTAGAAGGCTCTTTCGGAAAGAAACCATCGTGTAGATCGACCGGCAAATTTTGCTTTACACACGGAGAATTTGGTAGTTGGCGGCATTTTCTGCTGCCATTGTTCTTGTGGAACGCGGTCGCGTTCTCAGGCCGAGCACGCGCGCAGCCGCTACTTTTCCACGAATACCAACTGGCCGTCTTCTATCTTGATGTCTTTGACATTATCGGGCAGCTTGAGCTGATCGCGTTGCTCGGCAAGTTTTTTCTGCAACACATCATTGACCAGCGCCACCGGCACCGAGAGATCACCGATCTTCACCTCGGTGGCGTCGAAAGTCGCGTATCCGTCTTTGGCGCCGAGATGTCCGGCTAGAGTGAGATAGACATCTTTGCCCGCGATCTGCGTGAGAAACTGACCGCGCACGATGTCACCATCCATCGATACCTGATAATCCTTGATATTGGGGACCGCGCCGGGGAACTGCATGGAAGGGCCTGCGGCAGAAGAACCTGACGAAGAAGTGGAAGACGAACCGGACGAAGAATCGGAGGGCGAGTTGGCCGAAGCATTCTCTGCTGCGGGCGATGCAGCCGCGGCAGGCAACAATCCGGCAGCCTGCGCGAGGGCAGCCGACACTTCGTCGGAACTCATGCGGACCTCACTTTGGCCGCCGGGCGGCTTCGGCTGCTCGAGTTGGTTTACCTTTTCCTGAAAAGACTGTGCGTTGGCGGCTGCCGCGGCAGGTGCAACCGGCGGAGCCACCGGCGCCGGCCGCTTTAACACGAGCACCAGGGTAAGAATCGAAATTGCCAGAGTGGCAAAACTGACGATGCGCTGTAGCTTCAACCTGCACCTCCACCGCTGCATCTATGGTAAGCGCAAGCAGGGGTTAGTCTCAGATGACGTAGGTACTTTGACCGGATGATTACCCCGGCAACAGGCGTTTCCCGCAGGTTTTATCGCTATTCGACGATGGCCAGCACGTCGCCTGGATTGACCGCCGTTCCTGGCGTCGCTGATAGTTTTTTCACGATACCCTTTTTGGGCGACTTGATCTCGTTCTGCATTTTCATGGCTTCGACAACCACGACGCCCTGGCCAGCCTCGACTTCCGCATTTTCCGCGACGAGCAGACGCACAATCCGGCCCGGCATGGGAGCTACGATCTTCTTGGGTCCCTTTTCGTCTCCGCCGGTTTTTTGTCGCGACCGCAGCGAGCGTGGATCACGCAACTCCACCGCAAACCGGCTGCTTCCGACCCATAAGTGAAGATCGGTGGCCGTCTGCTCGCGTTTGATCTCGTAAGCATGCCCGTCGACCAGCAGGGATAAAACGTCGCGCCTCGGAATCAGCGCATCAACATGTACCGGCTGCCCGTCCAGACGGCACTCCCATCCGCCTGAAGCTTTCTCAAGCTCCAGCCGATGTGCCTTGCCTGCCGCTTTGTCGCCGACCACAATTTCATAAATCATAAGATTAGTGCTGAGCTTCCGATCGTCCCGCCTGTTTCCATTTGGCCGCGATTGGAGTCGAGCCTGTACTCGATCCTCCCGCGCCACAGTTCTTACCGGCGGTGGAAGCCGGATCGAGCACCGCAAACATTGCCGCGGCAATTGCAGCGATATTCTCCAGCGCTTTGATTTCTCCCTTAGGCTCGCTTGAAATGACCGCCGGATTCGCCTTTGCAAGCAGCCGATCAAGATAGCCTGTGTCGAGTTTAGCAGCATGAAAATCGGCGTCGCCCAAAACCCGCTGAAACAGTGAAATGTTGGTCTTAATCCCGGCCACGAAATATTCATACAGCGCACGCTGCAGCCGCATGATTGCCTGCTGCCGGTCGGTGCCGAACCCAATCAGTTTTGCGAGCAACGGATCGTAATCCATTGGCACAGTCCAGCCTTCGTACATGCCGCTATCGCGTCGAATTCCCGGTCCCGACGGCTGCAGCAGCACCGTGATCTTGCCGGGGCTTGGGTAAAAATTGTTGTCTGGATCTTCAGCATAGATGCGGCACTCGATTGCGTGCCCGCGAATCGACACATCCGACTGTTTGAAAGGCAACTTCTCACCGGCGGCGATCCGGATTTGCAAATGCACCAGGTCGAGCCCTGTGGTCAACTCGGTCACCGGATGCTCGACCTGCAACCGCGTGTTCATTTCGAGGAAATAGAAGTTCTTCTGCTGATCGACTAGAAACTCGACTGTACCGGCGTTGGTATACTTCGCCGCCTGCGCGACTTTAACCGCTACTTCTCCCATGCGGCGGCGCATCTCGGGATCGACAATCGGCGACGGCGCCTCCTCAAGAACTTTTTGATGACGCCGCTGGATCGAACATTCGCGTTCACCGAGCCAAACCGTATTACCGTGCTCGTCAGCCAACACCTGCATCTCAATGTGGCGGGGATTGACGATCGCCTTTTCGATATAGACTTCGCTGTCGCCGAACGAACTCTGCGCCTCGCTCCGCGCCGACTCCAGCCCCGACTGGAGTTCCTGCCGGTTGTTCACCAGTCGCATGCCTTTGCCGCCTCCGCCAGCCGCGGCTTTCAACATCACCGGATAGCCGATCCGCTCGGCGACATCCTCACCCTCTTCGGGAGAAGCGAGACCGCGCGACGTCCCCGGGACAAAAGGGACGCCGGCTTTTTCCATCTGCTGCCGGGCGCTGGTTTTCGACCCCATCAATTTCATGGAGTGCGGCGTGGGCCCGATAAATTTCATGCCCGCGTCAGCGCAGGCTTGTGCAAACTTGGAATTTTCTGAGAGAAACCCGTAACCAGGATGGATGGCCTCGGCGCCAGAACGTTTCGCCACGTCAAGAATCTTGTCCACTCGCAAGTACGACTCGCTGGCCGGAGCCGGGCCGATGGCGTAGGCCTCGTCAGACTTGCGGACATGCAATGCGGCGCGGTCCACGTCGGAATAAACGGCGACCGTGGGGATACCCATCTCGCGGCAGGCGCGTATGATGCGCACCGCAATCTCTCCGCGATTGGCAATCAGAATCTTCTTGAACATGCTGGTCGAAGCATCGCTCAAATGCGCGCTTTGCGGAACGCATTCACGCCGCACTCGATTTTACCCGCAGCGAACGGGATATGTATGATGCAAGTCACGCGCGGTTGTGATCTGACGCCGGAGCCAGCCGGCCGCATTAATCTCCCGAATGAAAATAGCCAGCACCCAGTGGACAACGATCACTGGTACTGGCTATTAGGTGGCGGCTACCGTTTTCGGTCTTACTTGCTCCGATCCTTACTTGTTCTGATCCATCACTATGCCGCTCGCTCCAGGCTGTTTTTCCGCCTTGGCTTTTTTGGTGGCCATCGTCTTATCAACCCACTCATCGGCAGTCTTCAAATCGGCTGCGCGGGCTGCCGGATCGTCGCACTGTATGTCAGCGCGCTCCCGGTACATCAGGTTCATGTAGGCCATGGCATCGTCATAATCAGGACGAAGCTGCAACGCCTTGTTCAGGTTGTCGATCCCTTCCTGTACGTCAGCGCTATTTTTCTCCTTTACCTCGGCGCAGACCTTTTTGTCCTTGGCCGGCAACGAATCATCGGGTTTCATGCCAAGCTTCGCCCGTGCTTCCTGTCGGGGAACGTAGGTTTGGGTCCAATCGATGACCGCAACCGAATAATAGGGTTCGGGATCGTTGGGATCAGCCTCGGAAGCCTTCTTGTAGTATTCCTTTGCGAGATCGAATTTCTTCATCTGCAAATAAAGATAGGCAATCCCCTTGATGCTGTTGATGTTTTTGGGATCGACTTTCAAAACCTGCTTATACGAATCAATCGCCTGCTCAGCAAAGCGATTATTGTCGGGCGTATCGGCGCCCGGAATGTACTGCTGTGCATAGGCGGTAGCCAGATACAAACGGCCGTTGACAAGTGAAGGGTCGAGAGCGACAGCTTGCTGGAAGTGATCGATTGCTTCCTCGAACTTTGAATTCTTATAAGCCTGTACGCCCTTGTTGAGCTGGTCTCGCGCCTTGAGCTTGCTGCAGCCGGTACCGGCAAGCAGCATCACCACCGTGGCGCACGCGACCAGGAGTCTTTGCATCGTTTTCATTGCTTTATGAATCTCCCTTGGAGCGGAGTGTCGGAAAAACATGAGGCAGAAAAGCAGCGACGCGCAAGACCAAAGCCCAAGTGCATCGCTATTGGATCATCGGGTTCTCCGGTTGTCGGATCACCGATGATCCAATCATCGAATCCTAGCCACGAATTCTAGCCGCCCGCTTCGATTTTCGCTGTGATCAAACCAACCTTGTCGACTCCCGCCGAATGCGCGATGTCAATCACATTCGCGACGTCCTCGAAGGGAACGTTATCGTCACCCTTCACGAACATTACCTTTTCGGCGCGAGTCTTGAAAATGTCTTCGAGACGGCCCTGCAGCGTCTCCCACGTGGCTTCGTCCTGGTTGATCTTGAGTCCGGGAGGATTGCCAGCCCCGTGGTCGATCAATTGCACCACGATCGTGCGATCCGGCGTGGGCGGCTGTTGTTTCTGATCCTTCGGCGGAGGCTGCGGCACCAGCGCCTCCAAGCCCTTCGGTGTCAGCGGTGTGATGACCATGAAAATGATCAGCAGAACCAGTAACACGTCAATCAGAGGCGTGACGTTCATGTTCGCGCTTTGGCCCCCTTTGGGGCCGACTGCCATACCCATAATCGATCTCCTGTATCGCTACCGCTCTACTGCATTGCCTGCTATTGCCCGCCGGTTGGCGTCGGCGTCGGTGTTGGTGTTGGTGTTGGAGTGGCAACCGGCGGTGGCGCCAGGCTCCCCGACTTTCTCTGATCTGTCAGTAGGCCGAGTTGGTCTACGCCAGCGGCTCGAACATCGTCCACCACTTCGACCACCCATCCATATTTCGCCCGCATATCAGCTTTCAAGAAGACCCGCTTGTCGGTTCGGTTCGTCAACTTGTCCTTGATCTTCTCCGTCAGATCGTCGGGCTTGACCAGATCGTTCCCGAAAAAGACTTTATCGTCGCGAGTGATCGCGACCAGCAGCGCGTCTTCTTTATCCGCGTCGTGCATGTCCTCGGGATTATTTACCTTGGCCATATCCACCGGGACGCCGTGCTGCAACATTGGCGTCACCACCATGAAGATGATCAGAAGCACGAGCATCACATCGACCATCGGTGTGACGTTGATGTCGGAGCTGACGTTCGCCCCTTCGTTTCGCTTCGCTAATGCCATTGAATTCTGTCTCCTGCGTACCGCTTCCCTTAGCCGGGGACCACAACGATGAAGATTGAGGAAGAGTGGGCGCCGATCAGAAACCGGCGCCTCTTCAGCAACTCATGTTTTCAACCCGCTGGTCCCGATTCCCAGCAACTTTGCCTGAGGCTTCAAGCCCCAAGACGGCTCCTAGGACCGGCGCATGCTCCGGCGCTTGAGGAAGTAATCGATCAGTTCGCTCGACGAGTTATCCATCTCCACGTCGAATGCTTCCACGCGTCCAGTCAGGTAGTTGAACATCATGACGGCCGGAATCGCCACGAATAGGCCGACTGCGGTAGTCACAAGCGCTTCGGAAATACCGCCGGCGACCGCCGCCAGACCGGTTGCCTTTTCCTTAGCAATGCCGTTGAACGCGTTCAGAATGCCGACCACCGTTCCGAACAGTCCCACGAAGGGAGCCGTCGAGCCGATCGTCGCCAAGCCGCCCAATCCACGCTTCAGCTCTGCGTGAACGATCGCCTCGGTGCGCTCCAGAGCGCGTTTCGACGCTTCAATGGTTTCGCCGGGAATTTCGCCTGGGCTATCCTGGTGAGCCTTGAACTCCATCAGGCCGGCGGTAACAACCTTGGCCAGGTGGCTCTTCTTGTTGCGCTCGGCGACTTTGATCGCTTCGTCAATCTTGCCTTCGCGCAGCGCGCCGGCAACTGCCGGAGCAAATGAGCGGGACTGATTGCGAGCCGCGTTGAAAGCCATCCAGCGGTCAATCATCACGCCAATCGACCATCCTGACATGATGAACAAAACGATAACCACGACCTTCGCCAAGATGCCCATCTGTTTCCAGAGCGAAATCGGGTCCCAACCGACCGAGCTCTGATCTTGCAAGAGCCAAGCGGCGAAAAGATGGAAATTACTGAGTGCGACTGCTGCCAAGTTCACTACCATGACTTGCTTCTCCTCCTCGGAACTGTTTGAAACTCGCTTCTAACCGCTTTCCTAAACTCTTCCGTCGCTCAGGCCTCTAGCCTGATGCCAAACCCAGCTGTCGTTCAAACCAAGCCAGGCGATGATTCCCGTCAAACGACGCTTAAACCCGGCCCCGATTACCGTTTTGATGCAAGAAACTGGACACGGGCAAAGTTGCCCTCAGCGCTAAAAGCCATGCTGCACTGCCCGTCTTCTGGAAAGGCGGGACGGGGAGGGCCAAAGTCGCCACGAACGTTACCACCAACTCTCTACCGCCTTTGCCTCGAGAGTCTAGCCTCCAGACAAACTGAAATTCACAATTACCTGCGTTTCCACGGCCACCGGCTCGCCATTCAGCAGATATGGCTTATAGCGCCACTGCTTCACGGCCTCAATCGCCGCCGGCGCCAGCATCGGGTGTCCGCTGATCAACTGCAGGTTCTGGATCGTACCCTCTTTGCTGATTTCCGCTTGCAAAACCACGGTGCCCTGAATGCGGGCCTGCTTCGCCAATTGCGGATAAGTCGGCGTTACTTTCCTGATCAGCAGACCAGTCGATACGCCCGACGATACGCGAACCCGTTGCGGAGTCGCAACCTTGGGTACCGCCACCGGAGTCGAGCTGATAATGCCGCCGATCACGCCGCCCGCCGAGCCGCCAGGAATTCCACCCGGCACGCCGCCTGGGACGCCCGCGCCCAAGTCCGGAGGAGCCTCGTCTTCCTTGATCATTTGGATCTTGTTTGGAATCTTCGTGGGCGTGCGCAACTGCCCGTTGATCACCTCGCTCACCATCTTCACTACCTTAACGGGAGCTGCTGCTGGCGGAGGTGGTGGAGGAGGCGGCGGTGGGGGCGCCACCAGGAACGTCATCGTCATCGACTTCGGCAGCGCATCGGTATAAATCAGAGGGATCAGAATCAGGATCCCGATGAGCAGAAACTGCCCAAAAAAAGACAAGATCGTTGTGCTCAACCGCCGCTTGGCCTTAAACCTGTTGCCCGACTCAATGAGGCTGTCTTCAAACATAGGCTTCTCCTACATCAGACCTTAAGACAATTTAGACACCGACCGCATCCTCTTTGCTCCCGATCTTGCATCCTTTTCCGCTGTTAAATCCTGCCTCTGCGGGCAGGTGGAAGATTCTACGCCAGATGGCCCGAATCAGGCCTTTACCTTTTCCTTTGGCTTCGCCGGGCCGCTTCCGGGCCGCAGCGGCATTGCGATCGGCTTTTTGCCCCTCTCGCCGCGCCATTCCTGGTAGGCCACCAGAATCGGGGCAGCAATCGCGATCGAAGAATAGGTCCCGATCAGGATTCCTATTACCAGCGCGAGGCTGAAATTATGCAGCACCTCGCCGCCAAAAAGGAACAGAGCAAGCACGGTAAGGAAAGTCAGGCCCGCTGTCAAGATAGTTCGACTTAAAGTCTGATTAATACTCTTATTGACGATGTCGGCCAGCTTGTCCCGGCGCAGCAATTTGATATTTTCTCGGATGCGATCGAAAACTACGATCGTGTCGTTATTGGAATATCCGATCAGCGTCAGGATGGCCGCGATCACCGTCAGCGAGATCTCCCGGTCGAGCAGCGAAAACGCTCCCACCGTGATCAGCGTGTCGTGAAACACCGTCACCACGGCGGCGACGCCGTAGATCCATTCGAAGCGCAGGGCGAGATAAATCAGCATCCCAGCCAGCGAATAAACGGTTGCCAAAATCGCTTGCCGCCGAAGTTGATGTCCCACCTGCGGTCCGACAATCTCAACGTTGCGGATGCCGAAGTCCGAGACGAAAAAGTTGCCCTCGATCGAACTGAGCACCGCCGGATCGATCACTCCTTTTAATTCGTCGATGGAGCTGAGCACGCCTCCCTTGGTCTTGTCGCGATAGTCCACAATGGCCTGAGCAATCGCCGTGTAGCGCGTGTTTGCGTCGGTGCCGCCGCTCAGATTGAGCGGGTCCTTTTCCAACAAATAGCTTTCGAGAGTCAGGGAACTGGCGTTGTTGAGATCCTGTTTCCCCGGAACCGCGTGGCTTTCGAGTGCCTGGATGATCTGGGTCTTGCCCTTATCAAGCGCCTGTTCGCTCGTCTCCTGGAGATCGAGGTTGATCAGCACTTCATCGTTCGCGACAGGTCCGAATCTTTGCACCCGTGCGTTTTTCAGCCCCGCGCGTTCGATATCATGGTGAATCGCCGTTGGATCGGGGGTGTGCGAATACTTCACCGTTACCAGCGTGCCGCCGCGGAAATCGATGCCTAGCGGAATGCCGTGCCACAGCGCGATCGAAAGCACTCCCGCCACGCTGAAGATCAGAGAGAAGGTGAGGAAATACCACTTTTTCCCCAGGAAATCGATGTTTGTATTCTTAAAAAATTCCACGCTGCGTAGATCCCTTCAAAATCGGTCGATGGTCGTTCGTCGATTGTCGTTTGAAACGCGTCGATCGCTTTAACCTGCAGACGACCGCGGACCAACGACTAATGACTGCTCACTAGATACTCAATGCCTCGCCGCGCTGCTTCCGGCTCAGCACCCAATCGAAAATCACGCGCGAAACAAATACGGCCGTAAACAGGTTGGCCGCTAAGCCGAAGACCAGCGTCGTCGCGAATCCTTTTACCGGCCCCGTGCCAAAAATGAACAGAATCGCCGCCGACACGATGGTCGTGACGTGCGTGTCAACGATGGTGATCCAAGCATGGCCGAATCCCTGTTCTACGGCCGAGGGAGGCGTCTTTCCATTCCTCAGTTCTTCGCGTATGCGCTCAAAAATCAGCACGTTCGAATCCACGCCCATGCCGACCGTCAAAATAACCCCGGCAATTCCCGGCAGCGTCAGCACCGCGCCGAAGTAGCCCATGAACCCGAGCAGGATGACGAGGTTCAGAATCAGCGCCACATCGGCGTTGACTCCGGCCCACCGGTAGTAAATCAGCATGAAAATAAGAACGGCGAGCATTCCCACCACCGCTGCCTGCACGCCCGAACGAATCGAATCCGCACCCAGCGACGGTCCCACCGTACGCTCTTCAAGATATTTAATGCTGGCCGGCAGAGCGCCCGAGCGGAGAATCATCGCCAGATCATGCGTCTCCTGATCGGTGAAGCGGCCATTAATGATTCCGGTGTCTCGAATCGCCTCTTTGATCACGGCGACTTCCTGGACCTTGTTGTCGAGAACTACCGCCAAATTGTCGCCAACGTGGGCCGACGTGAAGGCGTAAAACTTCTGGCCTCCTTCGTTGGTGAGTATGAATCGGACCGCCGGCTGGCCATTCTCGTCCGTGGTCGGCTCCGCCGTACGCAGATCCCGTCCCGTTACTGCCGACGCCTGCGAGATCAGATACCACGATTGGGTGCTTTCGCCGTTAGCCGAACCAATGCTCTTCCCCGGTAGCAGAACTGTGTCCGGAGGCAACACTCCTCCATGATCCTGCAACGCCGCATCCTGGCTAGGGTACGGCCCGCCCAGCGATTGCTTGATTTCCAGCATCGCCGTCGACTGCATGATCTCTTTCACGCGCGCCGGATCATCCACTCCGGGAAGCTGGACCAGAATCTGATAGTCGCCGAGACCATGTTCCTGAATCACCGGCTCGCTCACGCCCAGCTGGTCGATTCGATTCCGGATCGTCTCAATCGCCTGGCTCACGGCGCGGTTCTTCAAATCCGCCAGGTTCTGCGGCTTCATCGTAATCGTCCAGGAATTCTCCGCTCCCGAGGAGGCGTCGTATTCGGGCAGCGCATCGGAAACGATGCTTTTGAAGTCGCTTGTCTGCTCCGGCGGTACGCCCTTGACAAGAATTGTTTCGGGATGATTTACCGGATCGGGCTTGGTAATGTCGGCATAGCTGATCTTGCGCGTCCGGAAGTCTTCCTTCAGGCGGGCAATCGCGTTGTCGGAATCGACGTTGACCGCATCATTGACCTGCACCTGAAGAATCAGGTGCGTCCCGCCCTTCAGATCGAGACCCAAATGAATGCGATCGGTAATCGCCGTCACCAGTCCGCTGCCCGACCAGTTCTTAGGGATGCCAAAGATGCCAAACAAAAAGATCAGCAGGATGCCAACGATTGCTACTGCTTTCCAGGTGAGATTCTTATTCATGACTTCCACGCGTGGGGCACGGCTGCATTCATCCGTCCCAGCCGAGTCAACTCGGCCGCTACGATTTCGTTCCTTCCTCTGCCGTCGTCACTGATACCACGGACGCACGGGTGATTTCGAGCTTGAGATTGTCGGGCGGCACGCGCAAAACCAGCGCATCGTCCTTGAGGCTGATAATCGTCCCGCGCAGCCCGCCGCTGGTGACGATCCGGTCCCCGTTCTTCAATTCGCCCAGCATCGCCTGCCACTTCTTCTGCTTTCGCTGCTGCGGCATAATCAGTAAAAAGTAAAAGATGGCAAAAATGAACAGCAAGGGCGCCAGCCCGAGCAGACTTGTGCCACCCGGTAACTGCAACCACAACGCCAATCCGCTAGATAGGCCAGATAAAATGATTTCCACCGCCAAGTCGATCCTCTATAACAAAATACCCGGTTCAAACCGCTGCCACCGGAAGCTCCCCGCTACTCATGCCAAACCAAGCTCGGCACAAGTTTGCTTCTTTCATCGCCCGACTTTCTCTCGCTACTTCGCCTTAATCGCGGGAATTATTTTTCTTTTTTGGCCGGAGGACCTACCACTAGGAGGCTGAAACCGGCGATGCCGCGCCCCGGTTTTCGATCGGAACGGCACAGAAAGAAACGCACCTTATCCCCAAGCTAAATAGAATGCCGGACGGCCAGCTAGGTGTCAAGGAGGGTACGCCCGAATTTACATTTTGGAACCACTGCCATCCGACCTCTGTCCCGCCCGAATCCACGCCCGCACCGTCCGCATGGTCGCCAAATAGTAGTGCAGGTTGTGAACGGTATTCAAAACCTGCGCCAGTAGCTCTTTTGCCGCGTAAAGATGACGCAAATACGCCCGCGAATATCGCCGGCACACACGGCATACGCATGCCGGATCGAGCGCACTCTCATCCTGCGCATACCGAGCCTGTTTGATCGAAACTTTGCCTTCGGAGGTAAACAGCAATCCATGCCGCGCCGCCCGCGTGGGGAGCACGCAATCCATCATGTCCACTCCTGACTGCGCGTACTGGGCAATCTCCTCAGGCGTGCCCACCCCCATCAGATACCGCGGCCGGTCCGAGGGAAGATGCTCGACCGTCGACAAAACAATATCGCGAGTCAGTTCGCGAGGTTCGCCAACGCTGAGCCCGCCAATCGCATAACCGGGAAAACCAATCTCAATCGTCCGCAAAGCTGACTCCCGCCGAAGTTCGCAGTCCATCCCTCCCTGCACAATCCCAAACAGAGACTGGGTCTTGCCGCTGCCATTGGGTCGATTGTCATCCCGTTTTTCCTGACGGCTGATGGCTGAAAGCTGACGGCTCTCCCAAGGCACTTCGCGCTTATGCTCTTCAAAATATTTCTTGCATCGCGCGGCCCAACGCAAAGTCAACTCCATCGAGTTGCGGACGCGCTGTGGATCGGCCGGATACTCCGTGCACTCATCAAACGCCATGATGATGTCGGCGCCAAGGCCAATCTGAATTTCCATCGCCTTTTCTGGACTAAGAAAATGTGCCGACCCATCCAAATGCGAGCGGAACGCCGCGCCCTCCTCGCTGACCTTGCGAAGATCGTTCAAGCTGAAAACCTGAAACCCGCCCGAGTCGGTAAGGATTGCGCGATCCCAGGACATGAACCGGTGCAGTCCGCCCATCTTCCGCACGGTTTCGACACCAGGCCGCAAATAAAGATGGTAAGTGTTACCCAGCAGAATCTCGACGCCCAGTTCCTCGAGCACATCCTGAGAAACGCCCTTGACCGAGCCCAAAGTTCCTACGGGCATAAACACCGGCGTCTCAACCACTCCATGAGGAGTGATGAGCCTGCCAGCGCGAGCAGCGCCGCGTGTGGCTTCAATCTGAAATTGAATAGACACTGCGAAGGATTCTAAAGGATTGCAGAGGTGAGGGGTCAGATTGCAGAAGTGAAAACCGTCTCCGCACAACGTACGCGCTCAGGGAGTGCGATCCTTCTGGAGAAACAAATATGCCATCCAGAGCAAACCTTAAGATCGACTCTGCAATTAGTCTTTCACTTCTTCAATCTGACTTCTCACTTCTGACTTCCCGCGTACAAATTCTTCACGACTTCGCCGCCCTTCATCACAAACTTCACCCGCTCCAGCGTCGTCACATCCGCCAGCGGATCGCCGTCCACGGCTACAATGTCTGCCCACTTGCCCGGCTCAATCGTTCCAACCTTGTCTGACCATCCGAGCAGATCGGCGTCATTAATTGTCGATGCTTGAATCGCCTGCAGCGGCGTCAGTCCCAGCTTCACCATCACCGCGAATTCACGCGCGTTCAGCCCATGCGGATACACCGCGGCGTCGGTCCCGAATCCAACCTTCACTCCCGCGGCAAACGCCCGCGCGATGTTCTTTCGCGCCGCCGGCATTACCTCCCGTGCCTTTCCAATCAGATCTGGAGGAGTGCCAATCCTCTCCGCATTTGCGAGAAACCAGTCGGCAAGGTAAAGCGTCGGCACCAGGTACGTTCCGTTCTTCTTCATCTCCGCAATGTCCGCATCGTCAATGTAAGACCCATGTTCGATCGAATCGACGCCCGCTTCCGAAGCCCAGAGAATCGCCTGTGCGCCATGCGCGTGCGCTGCGACTTTTCGCCCCAGCCGGTGCGCCTCATCCACGATGGCTTTCATCTCCTCCAGCGTGTACTGCGACGCTTGCGGATTGTCTCCTTTCGAGAGCACCCCGCCCGAGGCCATAAACTTGATCAGGTCTGCGCCGTACTTGATGTTCTGTCGGACCATGTGGCGCACGCCATCGACGCCATCAGCCACGCCGTCGCTGGTCGCGTGATATTCAAAGGGCAGCAGGTTATTGTCCGCATGCCCTCCGGTAATACTCAAGGGAGGTCCGCTCACCAGCATGCGCGGTCCAGGAACATCGCCCGCATTGATCGCATCGCGCAGAGCGACGTCGCTGAAGCCGCTGGCCCCAACGTTGCGGACGGTTGTAAACCCAGCCTCCAGCGTTACCCGGGCATTGCGCGCCCCATACAATGCCTCGCGCGGTACCGAAATCGCGAGCCGCGAGTAGCCGAAGTTGGTCGTCATCGTGAGGTGTGTGTGCGCATCGATCAATCCCGGCAGCACCGTGGCATTTGGAAGGTCGATCACCTGCGCTCCCGCCGGAATTGCCGCGTCCGAACCAACGCTCGCAATCTTGCCGCCCTCGATCACGATTGTCTGGTTGCTCAGCGTCTTGCCGGTCTTCACATCCAGCAAATGCCCTGCGCGGACCACAACCGTCTTCGGCGCGCTCGCAGGCGCACTCTCACCCTGTGCCCACAAGAACGTGCACACAAACAAGAAAATAAGCGCAAGCAGATATCGACCCGGTTTCATTCGTTCCCCCATTTTGATATTCAGTCTTGGCGGAGAACCTTACAACCTCTGCAAGGCAAACGGCAAGCTCTACTGGAATTTTGCGAGTCGAGGAGCGCCTGTCCGCGCGGCGCGTGCAGCGTCAGCAGTCACTGATATACAGTCACTGATACAAAAAGCGTCTGCGGGTCAGATGCGGATTTAGAAGGAAGCGAACAAGATTCCTGGCATGCCGAAACCCTCTCGCACGATGTCCTCTCTTCCGTTGGACGATTCATTCTTTGCCGTGAAGCGGCGCAAGCCTGTCCCGCACGAATTCGTGCTCGACGCGATCGCTCAGTTGTCTCCCAGGACGCGCCCCATGTTTGGCTGCCTGGCGATTTATATTGAGGACAAAATCGTTCTCATCCTGCGCGACAAGCCGACGTATCCCGAGGACAATGGTGTGTGGATTGCCACTGCCGTGGAGCACCATCGAACTCTGCGCCGCGAGTTCCCAAACATGCGGTCCGTCGGGGTATTCCAAAAGAAAGTCACGGATTGGCAGGTCCTTCCGTCCGATGCCGAAGACTTCGAGGAGTCCGCTCTCCGTGCCTGCGAACTGGTTCTAGCCGGCGATCCCAGAATCGGCAAAGTTCCTCGCTCTAAACGCGCGACAGCACCGAAAAAGAAAAGGCCGAAAAGCGCCTAGCGCCGATTCCAATCGCGGCGGCAACCTTATGCCCGACACTTCCACCAACCCGGTCCCAAGCGGAGTCCGAGCCATAGCCGCGCTCTTCGCTCTCTGCGGAATCTATCTCGCAATCGCAGGCGCCGTAATGCTGCTTCGTCCTGGCGCAATATCCATGGCCGCCGGCGCGCCGCTCCTGTTCGGCCTTGAATTAGCTGGACCGTACATGTTCCTGCTGATGGCGGTCGTCGGACTTGCAGTCGCGTGGGGTCTGATGGAACTCAACAACATCGTGCGTCATGCCGCCATGCTGATCGCCATCACCGGCATCGTAATGCTGGTGCCGCCGGTTTCGTCCGCCGTCGTAACGGTGCAACCCAAAGCGTTGGCTCTCGGCGGACTCGGAATCATCGTGCGCGTCATCGTGGCCTGGTACTTAGCCCGTGCCGAGGTCGTCGACCACTTCAAATCCCGCAGAAACACGTAGCCCCGGACGCATTCGTCCGGGCAGCGCGAAATACGAATCCAGGAACTGTAAACCTAGCTAACGCCTCGTAGCCGGCTCTTCAGATCATCAGGATGCACCGCAATCTCCGCCGCTTCCTCCCGATCGATGTGCCCATTCTTCACTAGTCGCGACAGTGATTCCTCCAGCCCGATCGATCCCTTGCTCTTCGTCATCGTGATTTCCTGATTCAGATGTTGCAGCGCATTGTGCCGTATGTGCTGCCGCGCCCCATATCCAATCATTAGCAACTCAACCGCCGGAATCCGTCCGCCCTTGCGGCTTGGCAACAGTATCTGCGTCAAAACCGCCGACACTGCCATGGCCAGTTCCTGCCGGATCGTGCCCTGCCGTTCTACCGGAAACGAATCCGAGATTCGCGAAACCGCCGAGGCAACATCGGTGGTGTGCAAGGTAGAAAGCACCAGATGTCCCGTCTCCGCCGCCGATACCGCAATCGCCATACTCTCCGGATCGCGCATCTCGCCCACCACCAGCACGTCTGGAGCCTGCCGCAGCGCTGCCCGAAGCGCGGTGGGAAAATCAGGCGCGTCTGTTCCTACCTCAACCTGTTCGATCACGCTGCGCAGATGCGGATGCTCGTACTCCACCGGATCTTCAATCGTCACGATGTGGCGCGCATCTCGCTGGTTGATCTCATTTACCAGCGCCGCCATGGTCGTTGACTTCCCCGCGCCCGCTGCGCCTCCGATCAGCACCAGCCCGCGCCGCAACGCTGCCAGGTTTGCAATCTCGGGGGGAAGTCCCAGTTCGCCCAGCGACGGCACCTTCATCGGAAGCGCGCGAATGGTGGCAGCTGCCCGCCCACGCTCTCGATGCAGATTGATGCGAAACCGCCCCAGCCCGGAAATTCGATAAGAAGAATCGGCAATCTGTACGGCGCGATATTGCGCGGCAGCGATCGGAGTAAGAATCGGCTGCACCAGAGACTCAATCTCCGAGCCATCCAGCGGAGCGTCTCCAATCTTCTCGACCTCTCCATTCTTTCGAATCGAGGCCGCAGTCCCGTGAACCAGCAGCAAATCGCTGCCCCCGCGCCGCAGTAGTTCTGCAAGAAATTCGTGCAGCTTCGTGTCGTCAGCCAATGAAATTGCCCCTCCGGCCAGAGCTAAACATGATGATTGATCGTACTGGAGAGAGCTTCTTGCGCAAGGAAAAGAATTGTAAAGCCTCCAACCCGCGTAGCGGCGGAGGCATAGCCAAGCACAATGCCAGACGCAATGCTTCGTCCGGGCTCACTGAAGTTTGTGGATCACAATCCACAGCAAGATCGCGACCGCGACGATCACGGCATAGAGCGTATAGAAGGGTGCAAACACTACAACATACTAAGCTGGACTCTCTTCGAGGCACAACGGATGAACATTTGCACACGTGCCTATCGGATCGCCGCTTGCTCCGTTGACCGCAGATTGCCAACCCGTTCGCGAGCCGCCTGCAACGCGCGCTTCACATGACGAGGCGCGGTGCCTCCGGGAACGTCGTGCAAAGCTAGCACCTCGGTGAGTCCCAGGCTTAGACGGAAGCCGGCGTCAAAATTCGTGTGGATCGCCTGCAGATCAGCAAGCGGCAGTTTCTGTAAATCGCAGCCACGCTCCACGGCCAAAGCCACGGCCTTTCCGACCGCCTCGTGGGCGAGCCGCGAAGGTACTCCGCGTTCGACCAGATAGGCCGCCGCGGCCCAGGCGTTCATGAAGCCAGACTGCGCCGCCTGATTCATTCTCTCGTGGTTAAACTCGACGGCGTTCATAAATCCCGTCACTAGCGGCAACACGCCGATGACGGTGTCTACGGCATCAAATAAAGGCTCTTGTGTTTCCTGCATGTCTTTGTTGTAGGCGAGCGGCAAACCCTTCACCAACGTTTGCAGCGTGGCGGCACATCCGATGACGCGAGCCGCTTTGCCGCGCACCAGCTCCAGCAAATCCGGATTTTTTTTCTGCGGCATGGCGCTTGATCCTGTGGAGTAAGCCTCCGGCAACTCAACAAATCCGTAGGCAGGTGTCGAGAACAAAATCATCTCTTCTGCCCAGCGGCTGAGGTGAAGCGACAGCAGCCCGAGCGTATCGACGAATTCCATCGCAAAGTCGCGGTCGCTAGTGGCATCGATGCTATTTGCCGTCGGTGCATCGAACCCAAGCTCGGCCGCCATGGCTTGTCGGTTGAGAGTAAGCGTTGCTCCGGCAACCGCGCCCGAGCCGAGCGGACAAAGGTTCACGCGCTTGCGGCAATCAACCAATCGAGAGGCGTCGCGCAAGAACATTTCCGCATAGGCAAGCAGCCAATGTGCAACCAGCACCGGTTCCGCCGGTTGAAAGTGGGTGTATGCGGGCATCGCCGCGTTGCCTGCCGCTTCGGCTCGCGTGAGCAGAGCCTCGATCCAATCCGCGATCAGGTTTTGTAGCGTGTCGATGCTGTGGCGCACAAACAGACGCAGGTCAGTGGCGATCTGCTCGTTGCGGCTGCGTCCGGTATGCAACTTGTAGCCAGTCGCGCCGATGACCGGGGCAAGCTGCTTTTCGACAAAGTGATGGACGTCTTCCGCTTCGGGATCGTTCAGAAACTCCGGCGAAGATTCAGCGCGTCGGCCAATCTCCGCGAGAGCTTGCAGGATATCGGAAAGTTCCTCCGAAGAAAGCACTCCCGCATGTTCGAGGGCGTTTGCGTGGGCGCGGCTGGCGGCGAGTTCGAAGGGCAGCAGCCGTTGATCATACGGAAACGACCGCTGCCACTTCTCAAACTCCGGATCAAGCGGCTGCCGGAAGCGGCCGCTCCACATCTTCATTGCGGGACCTCAACCTTATTTTGCGTCTGCGCGCGGCAACGCGAAGGCAATCCGAGGATGCGTATGAAGCCCTCCGCATCTTTCTGATCGTAGCTCGCGCCCATGGTAAAGGAAGACAGGTCGGTGCGATAGAGCGAGTAATCCGACTTCCTGCTGACGATGCTGACGTTGCCCTTATAGAGCGACAGCTTGACTGACCCGGTCAGATTTTGTTGCGTGGTTTCGACAAACGCATCGAGCGCCTCGCGCAGCGGAGTGAACCACAGGCCGAAATAAACCAGTTCGGCATACTTGAGCCCAACATGCTGTTTGAAGTGCAAAAGGTCACGGTCGAGGCACAGGGCCTCAAGTTCGTTGTGCGCAGCTAGGAGCAGCGTACCTCCAGGAGTCTCATAACAGCCGCGCGACTTGATGCCAACGAAACGGTTTTCAACCAGGTCGATGCGCCCAACGGCGTTGCGCCCTCCGATTTCGTTGAGCAGTTCGACCAGCGACACGGGATCAAGTGCCTGGCCACCTACCGAAACCGGCACCCCTTTTTCGAACCCGATTTCAACCGTCTCTTCTTTATCGGGGGCTTCTTGCGGCGACTTCGTCAGCTGCCAGGTATTTGCAAACGGGGCATTGGCGGCGTCTTCCAGTTCTCCGCCCTCGTGGCTGATGTGCCATAGATTACGGTCGCGGCTGTGAATCTTCTCACGGCTCGCGGTCACCGAGATGCCGCGCTTCTCCGCATAATCAAGGCAATCTTCACGCGACTTCAGATCCCACTCGCGCCACGGCGCCACGACCTTCAGCTCGGGAGCGAGCGCTTGATAAGCCATTTCAAAGCGCACCTGGTCGTTGCCCTTACCCGTGCATCCGTGGCTGACGGCTGAAGCGCCTTCGCGAATCGCAACCTCGACCTGATGTTTCGCAATCACAGGACGCGCCAGAGAAGTGCCGAGCAGATACTTGTTTTCGTACACTGCGCCCGCTTTTAATGCTGGCCAAACGTAGCCGGTCAAAAATTCCTCCCGGAGATCTTCGACGACCACCTTGCTTGCGCCAGTCTTGTAAGCCTTTTCGACCACCGCTTCAACATCGTCTCCCTGCCCAACATCGGCGACCATGGCGACGACTTCGTAGGCATAATTTTCCTTAAGCCACGGAATAATGATCGAGGTATCCAACCCGCCCGAGTAGGCGAGAACAATTTTTTCCTGTTTAGGCATGTGCACTCCTGGCGGAAAAGCGGCCCACGCCGCTGCCCAACAGCCATACGAGAATGGCTTTTTGAATATGCAGACGGTTTTCCGCCTGGTCGAAAACTACCGAATTCACTGAGTCTATGACTTGATCGGTTACCTCGCAACCACGATGCGCCGGCAAACAATGCATGAACAGAGCATTCGGTTTGGCCAACTGCATAAGAGCGCCGTTCACCTGATAGGGAGCGAAGATCGCCGCGCGTTCCGCCGCCTCATCTTCGTGTCCCATGCTGGCCCAGGCGTCGGTGTAAACGGCATCGGCTCCGGTAACAGCCTTGCGCGGGTCGTTCAGGATGCGGAGTGTCGCTTTCGTTTCGTCCGCGATGGCCTTCGCCATGGTGACAATCACGGGATTCAGACCGTAGCGCTCCGGTGTCGCGATCGATACCTTGGCGCCGACCGACGCTCCCGCCAGCAGCAGCGAATGCGCTATGTTGTTGCCGTCGCCTACGTAAGCGAAGTGCAGCTTCTTCAAATCGCCGAAGTGCTCCTGCAGGGTAAAGAAGTCGGCAAGCGCCTGGCAGGGATGCTCGAGTTCGCTAAGCGCATTGATGACCGGAACACCCGCATAGGTCGCCATTTCTTCGACAACCGCGTGGCTGAAGGTGCGCAGCACAATGATGTCGATCCAGCGTTCGAGGTTGTGAGCGATATCGTAAAGCGATTCGCGGGCGTTAAGACGGTTCGCCGTCTGGTCGAAGAAGAATGTGCTGCCGCCCAGGCTGTCCATGCCCGCTTCGAACGTGAGGCGCGTGCGCAAGGAAGGCTTTTCGAAGAACATCACCATCTGCTTACCCGCCAGGCTGCTGCGAAAGTCCGCGGGGCGCTGCTTGAGCACGGAAGTGAGGTTGAAAAGCGAGAGAACCTCGGCGGGCGAGAGGTCGTGGATCGAGATGAGATCGCGCGGCGCCGCCGGTTCTGTCAGGAGGTTCGGCGGGTTCGTCTTCGACATTTCCGCCTTGGTCAGGTTCATCAGTGTCATGGTTTCGGTTCTCATTTGCGTCTTCAATACTCCGTTTCCAAAAAATCCAAAGAGGTTGCAGGGGACTTGCCCCGACAGACCATTTACGACAGCTCGCGAATTTGACGGGCGAGCGACTGCGCTTTCTTCTTGTCGGTGGCGATGACTAGCACGGTGTCATCGCCGGCAATCGTGCCGATAACCTCAGGCCAGTGCGAGGCGTCGAGCGCGGCAGCGACGGGTTGAGCGCTGCCAACCGTTGTTTTCACCACCAGCAGGTTCTGGGCCTGCCGGATTTCGAGCACAAACTGGCGCGCCAGATGCATCACCGACGGCAAAACGCCTTCGGCGGCAGAGTTCTCGCCCGAACGCCGATAACCGTCCGGCCCCTTGACCAGCTTCAGTTCATGGATATCGCGGGAGAGCGTCGCTTGCCCCACCTCAAAGCCCCTGCGCTCGAGCCGCTGCTGCAGCGTGTCCTGGCTTTCGACAGGACCCTCGTCGAGCAGGTCGAGAATGGCTTTGTGACGGGCTGTTTTTGACATGAATAAAAATGCACTCCAATGCATAAGTATCCATTCGGGGAAGCAGTTGTGTCAAGCGGGAAATGGCTGCAGGATTACCCCGGAGAGGCGCACAAAACCATTCGCACGTGAGGTCTTGCCGCGCTCCTCTGCGTCCCCTGTGCTTTAGAGCTTATTGACGGGCTGCGCCGGCTGGAATCTGAAAGTCCACGCCCCGATCGTCGTTCACCTTGCGCGTGGCGGCAAGATCGAGGTCGGCGAGAAGTATCTTGTGGGTGCGGTCTGCACCGAAGTCAAAGAGGGTATCGCCCACTACCGCGTAATTGAGCACCTCAGACCGATGTCCGTCTTTGAAAACGAGAATTGTCGGGGGTTGCGCAGCCACCGGCACTGGCGGTTCTGCCGCCGGAGTCGGGTCGCCGGCGACCGGCTCACCGTCAGTCGCAGCTCTCGCTGTCATATCCCTATGCGGAGGTCGCTGCATAACGTCCGCGTTCTGCGCACCGGAAGCATAGGGGTAGCTGGCCTGATCGGACGATCCGCCTTCCGCATCGTCATCGGCGGCGTAAGGCGCTGCGTAGGGAACATAGATCGGTTCTATCACGCCAACTCCGAAATTAGCCTGATCTTTGTTTTTGTCCCCGCCTCGGTGGTGATGGCCATGGGTGGGTAGCTGCGTATTGGGATTTGTGGGCAAAAAGAAGCTCGAGCAACAGCCGCCAAACATCGCCTGGCTGTTGGCGTAAGCATTGAGTCCGAGAGGTGGAACCAATACAGGGACGCCGGGCGCCGGATTACCGCGGGCGCCGACTCCAAATGAGGGGAGCGGCGGCGAGACACCGATCACCTGCGCCTGAACCGGGACAAAGGCGATGGCGATCACTGCCAGAACAATCAGGAAGCAGCACCGCGCACCGGCCAGCATGAGAAGCCTCAGCGTGTAGAGTACACCACTCGCAGCTACTCGTTAGAAGTCCCGGCCCATCGGCAAGTTGCATAAAAAACTTGCGGATGCTCTGGATCCAAACGCCGTGTTGCCGGCCGGCTATGCTGCCGTCAGCGGCGCACGTGAGGAGAGTTGGCGCAGTTCAAGCATGCGGTGCCGGACGTACCCATCCTCGGTCAAGTGGGCAGAAGCAATGGCTTTCCGGCTGCTGGCCACCATCTGGTCGGCAGGGCGGCGGTGGCGGAATTGAGGGTCGAGTTCCCGACAAAATTCGCAAGGACGGCTCGATCGAGTATCGCAACGGTGGATGACGGCTGGATCAATGTGTTCCACGAAAGAAGGCTCCTAGGGGCTGGATTAGGGTCGACCCCGTTTGTGAGGTAGAGTCATAATTTTCTACCTCGGTTGATGCGTCCATTGTATGAACCCCGCCTTTGTACTACAAGCCTGGGAGTTCGACAAGCCCCTCGCACCGGACGCTAAATTCCGGCATCCAGAAGGCTTAAGCCTCGCGAAAAAATGCAGGAATCGTGCGATAACGCGCTGCGACGGTTTCCGTTGATTTCTGAGATGATAAGAGCCATTGGTCATTTACGCGGAGATGATTTGGAGATTGTGTGAATCGTCCTGATAAGAACTCGAAGGTCATGTTTTTTTTCGACGTGGACAATACGCTCCTCAACAACGACCGAGTGGCCGACGATCTGAAGCGGCACTTGATCGATAAAGTGGGAACGCCGAGCGCCGGGCGTTATTGGGAGATTTTTGAGGAGCTGCGGACCGAGCTCGGATACGCGGATTATCTCGGTGCGCTGCAACGCTATCGCGTCGAGCGTCCGCGCGATCCCAAGTTGCTGGCGGTGTCGCACTTCATGATCAATTATCCCTTTGCCAACCGGCTCTATCCCGAGTCGCTCGATGCGGTGGCGTACGCGCAGCGCATGGGGCGAACCGTAATCTTGAGCGACGGCGACGTTGTCTTTCAGCCGCGCAAGGTGGATTGCTCGGGCCTGTACGAGGTCTTTGAAGGCCACGTCCTGATTTACATACACAAGGAACATGAGCTAGACGATGTGGAGGCCAAGTATCCGGCGGCGCACTATGTGATGGTGGACGACAAGGTGCGAATTCTGGCGGCGATCAAGGAGCACTGGGGCTCGCGAGTGACGACGGTATTTCCGCGCCAGGGGCATTACGCACTCGATGCCCCGCAGGTAGCCAAGTATCCCAAGCCGGACATCACGATCTCGCGGGTCGGGGAGCTGCAGAACTATTCGCTGGAGCAGATTCTGGCAGCAGCCAGAGCGTAGGCGCCTACTCGGAGTGTTCTTCTTGCGCCTGTTCTTGTTGTTCGCGCGACTCAGGTTCCTGAGGTTCTTGTTCTTGAGGCGCGCCACTTCGGACAAGGTTCTCCAACTCGCGATTCAGACTGGCATGGCTCGCCTCGGGTAGCTCCAAATAGCGAAAGGGCTGGAGACATCCTTTGGTCGCCCACATGGGAAATAGCATCTGGGCCCGGCAGCGGATGCTGGTGTTGCCGATGTGAAACAGCACGGTTACGCGGATGCCTTCGTCGAGTGGTTGTTCGAGCGAGAGCAGCCCTCCGTTGATGGAGAGCTGGCTCATACGGCCCCGAATCTGACGGCCGTTTTCGAGCACCAGAAGCGCGAGGATCGAGCCGCCGAGCTTAACGCGTAAGCCTCGCTGTCCTTTCTGCGTGATGGCGGTGGAGGGCATTCTCAATCCAATTTTGCCTCAGGCGCCGGTAACATGGCAGATTACGAAAGTTAGCCCCATTTTCGGCCGCGCCCACCGACGGGGCTGCCCCGTCCCCCAATCTCGCTGCGCCTGACAAGCGTCTGACGCGCTTTCGGATTGGCACTCTCCCGCGCTGCCATGCGAGAATGCTCTCCGTTCCCAGGAGACCTAATCAATGAAACCACTGGCCATACTGTTTTTGGCTTTTTGCACTGCGATCGCCGCTTTTGCACCAAATGCTTTTGCGCAAGGAAGCAAGAGAGTTTCGGCCGAGGGCAGAGCAATCGATAAGGCCTATCTGCAAAAGATTTGGGATGGCTGGGCGACGCTCGATGCGGCGGGGCAGAAACAGTACTATGCGTAGGGCCCGCACGTGTTCTTCGATATTTCGCCGCTCGAGTACAGCAGCTGGGATGAGTACCAGTCCACGGTGAGTAAGGAACTGGCGTAATACAAGGCCGCCAAGTTCACCGTGGATGACGACGCGCAGATCCACAAAAGCGGGGATGCCTACTGGGTTACGGCCACCGTGGCATCAGACATGACGCAGAAATCGGGCAAGCGTGAGATGGCGACATTTCGCTGGACGGCCGTCTTTGAACGTCAGGCCGGAAAGTGGTTGATTGTTCACGAACATGTGTCGGAGCCGCTTCAATAGCAGCCGGCAGTGCAACGGATCGCAAACCGAAGTTATCTGGCCGCCAAGAGAACATCCGTGTATTGTCACTGCCGAGGAACCCTGTCCGCCGTCATTTCGGAGCGGATGTTGTAATGGCAGGGTCCATCCTGTTTTGCAAGGCGGTTTAACGTGCCCACCCTCAGCTCACCGCGCTTCCATGCGCAGGTTCTCTGCTTATTCATCTTCCTTGGCGCTGTTATGGTACCGGCCGCTGCTCAAGACGAGGAGAATTCCGCGACTGTGTCGAAGATTATCGCGATGGAAAAGGCCTGGAATCAGGCCTTCAAGTTGCGCGATCTGAAGGCGATTGATGCAATCCTCGACGACGGTGTTGTCCTGGTCAACGATGACGGCAGTCTGCAATCGAAATCGGTTTTTCTCGCCTGGATACGCGCATCGAAGGCGTCTGACGAGGAGCAAGTTTCTCCGGAGTCGTTATCCGTGCACGTCGTTGGTGGTGTGGCGATTGCGAGCGGCGTGTTTCGGACGAAAGGGATTGAAGGTGGCAAACTGTTCGTCAGACGAGATCGATTCGCCGACACATGGGTCAATAAGAACGGTTCCTGGGTCTGCGTATCGGCTTCCGCAACTCCACTTCGCTGAGAAAAATCTGGCCCGCCGAATTCACCGTGGCTGTCAGTACGCTCTCCAGAAAAAGTAAGCCGTCATCGTCGCCCCGACCGCGATCACGAAGCCACGAATCCAAGCCGCCGGAAGCTTCTGGGCATAGTGCGCGCCGAAGTATCCGCCCAATAGCGCACCAACAATCATGACGCTGCCGTGTTTCCAGGCCACGGCGCCGGCTAGCGTGAAGGTGACGACGGCGATGCCGTTGATGATGCCGCCGAGCACAACTTTCAACGCGTTCATCGCGTGAATGTCAGTCATTCCGATCGCCGCCAGCATGGCGAGGTTCAGAATTCCGACGCCGCCTCCGAAATAACCGCCGTAGATCGCGAAGGTCAGTTCACACAAGGTTGCGACTACCAGAATCGAGGTCGAAGCATCGCGAACTGCGAACCCTTCGGATCGCTGCGACAGACGGCTGCCAAATATGAAAAGCAGAGTTGCTCCCAGCAGCAGCCAGGGTAGAACGCGCAAGAATGTTTGCGCGGGAGTATGCAATAAGAGATAGGCGCCGGCAATTCCCCCCGTCAGGCTCGCGACGGCGAGAGGAATCATGACGCGGCGTGAAATATCGAGGTGCTTGCGATAAGCGCCGGTGCTGGCCGTGACTCCCACCCAGAGCGCGACCGTGTTGGTCGCATTGGCCGAAATGGGAGCAACGCCGCTAAATAGCAGGGCAGGGAAGGCGATGAAACTGCCTCCGCCCGCGACGGCATTCAGTGCGCCGCCGAGCGCGCCGGCGAAGAATAGGAAGATTGCGGTTTCGAGGCTCAAGTAAAAGGTGTATCACGGGCCGCTGGTTTCGTGACTAGATTAGGCACCGCTCGGTTTTGCCAACGCTATTTGGCCAGGCCCTCGTCGTACATCGCGCCATAGCCCACGTACTGCTCGACGGGATCTTGCAAGTAGTTGATGTCCACCTTCTCGACTTCTCCGTTCTTGCCAAAGTGCGCGGTCAGATGGGCGTTCATGCCGGCAAAATATGTGGGTAGGTCGAGTTTCTGATAACGGGCGAGCACCTCGTCGCGCAGCGCCGGATCGAAGTGGACTCCGTATTTATCGACCAGCGCTTTGATCGATTCGTAGTCGCCTTCCGCCTTGATGCGCATGAGCTCCGCCAGCAACATACCAACGCCTTGCCGCATCTTCTGATAGTCGGCGACACGAACGTAGGTTTTGCCGTCTCGTTTGAACTGTTCGATCGACCCGGGAACCTTGTCGGCAATGTAGTGCGCAATCAGCTGCCGGTCGCGCTCGTGGTCTTCTTCAATCGTATCGCCATGCGGAATGCGCCGCAGTTGCTGTAAGGCAACCATCGCCGCGTTGTCATACATGGCCTTGGCAACTTCGTCCTGGTTCGAAATCAGGCCGAGTTCCTTCAGCTTGGGGTCCCATACGTTCCACAACGCCATCAAATCAGCGCGGCCCTCTTCAAGCGTTGAAAAATATTCCTTGAGGAACGGCTGGGCTCCGCCACTCACCCGCTCACTGAGTTTGCCGGAGCCGTGGCCGATGACCTCGTGCAGCGCTACCAGCAGATCGCTTGCTTCGGTTCCATATTTCTTGGCTCGTTCGATCTCAGCCGGACCGGCGGAAAATTCCACATTGATCGATTGACCGGTTGCTTCTTCGAGGGCGCGCTTGCTTCCCATGAAGAGAAAATTCTTCGATCCGTATTTTTCGTGAATCTCGTTTTCGTTCGGCAGATTATCGCCAATGGTGGTCACGCTGAAATCGCCGGTCTCGATGAGGGTTTCGACGGCTTTCACCACCGGAAGCTTGAATGAAGTGCGTTTGTATTTCGCTTCCCAAGGGGCCTTTTCCTCAAAATAGCCGGTGTTTTCGGCCAGCTTCTTCATGACGGTTGTCACGGGTTTGTCGGTGATGGTGACGAAGCTCTGCGAACTCCCCTTTGCGCCGCGCGCGTCGCGATAGACTTCGATGAAACCATTATCAAAATCGACGGTCGCGTCGTTCTGAACCCACGCCGTGCCGAAGGCTAGCCACTCCGCGTAGTCGCCGGTCTGATAGTAGCGGATAAGATGGCCAATCGCCTCTGCCTGCGCCGGGTCGGCGTAGCTCTGGGCTTTCTCGAGGCAATCGTCGGCTCGCTTCAAGAAGGCTGCGTACAAGCCCGGAGGAACCTTGCCATCGGGCGTGCCTGCGCGATAGACCTCTTCGGTGAGTTTGCCGTCCGCGCCTTTTACGACGCGCGAGTTCAGCGCATATTTTTCCTGAAACCCCTTCAGATCGGCCTCACTCACTCCTTCATAAAAGGTGTTCGAGCTGGCCTGGATCGTATCTTTCCCTCCGGTGGGACTCTTGGCTGTGGTCATCGGTTCAAATGTCGGATCAAAGAGCGAAGCTCGAAGCGACTCCACGTTCCGAACCACATCCGCCGGCTTCTTTAGAGGCGGAAGATCGGCGTACGGAGTGCGAAAGGCGCCATTTTGCTGCGCGATCAGTGCCGCTTTTTCCAGTTGCTCGAAGGTAAACGACGGCAGAAATTTCTGCGATGTCAGTTCGTTGTGATTGCCGCGGTTGGCCCAGAAAAGCTTGGCGAATTCGGTGATCTTTGCCATCACCGCCGGGTCAATTCCCTTGGGATGTGCCTCGATTTCCTCGAATAGACGCTTCTGCTGCAGACCGTAGGCGGAGAGTTGATCGTAAATAATTGGATCGATCGCGATGGAAGCCTGCGTCAGCCAATATGCCAGGGCCTGTTGCCGCGGAGTCAGCGCTTCGAAGCTGGGGGCGTGTAACTGAATGAACGCCGTGTCGCCCACGCGCTCGACCACGACGTTATCTGCTTTCTGCGGCTGGCACAAAGCCGGAGTGGTGATCACCAACATGCCGAGAATAAGCAAAAACGAAAGGAAGAGAGCAGAATAAAACGTCTTCAAGATTAACCTCCTCGGGATGCGACCCGATCCCGGACCAAACTTTGCAGGCTACCACAAACTCGTCGCCCGCAAGGATGGCGAACGAAGCCGTCTACTTCTCCCAATGGTAAAAAGGGGATGAATGGCTGGACAATATATTCAAACTTGCTTCCGATGACGGCTACGAATTTAGAGGCGGGATATCGCACGCGACGCGAAACCCATAGTCCGCGTATTTGAACTCCGGAGGGATACTGGAGCGCGCCGCGCCGCGCGACATCTTGATGTGATGACGCCACGAACCACCGCGTGACGCGCGCCGGCCGCCCGTTTCAGGGCCGCGTGGGTTGCGCTCTGGCGAGTTCTGATAATAATCGGCGGCATACCAGTCGCTGCACCACTCGTGCACGTTGTCGCACATATTGAAAAGACCGTATGCGTTCGCCTCGCCTCGGCCAACCAGCTCCGGACCAGTCTTCCACGAATCAGCAGAACGGCTGGCGTATTCCGGCAGGGCTTGTGGAGGTAAATCTCCCCACGGATATAGCGTCTGCTCCCGGCCTCCGCGTGCAGCGCGTTCCCACTCCGCTTCAGTTGGTAAGCGAAACTTTCTGCCTGTGCTCCTGCTCAACCATTCGCAATAGCTGACTGCATCGTGCCACGACACACCCACCACGGGCTGCTCGGGATGGTTGAATGCTGGATCATTCCAGAACGGAGGTGGCAACGACCCGGTATCGCGCGGAAAGTGTCCATACTCCGCATTGGTAACCTGGCATGCCGACAGCAAAAATTCATCGACCCATATGCGATGCACTGGCTTTTCGTTGTCCTGCCCAGAGTCGGAACCCATCAGGAACCATCCTGCGGGAATGCGGACGAGCGCGGGAACTTCGACGTCGCGACCGGATCGCGAAGGCAATAGCGCAGGTTTCGTTGCGTCCATCGGGTCCATGTCCATCGAGTCCATGATGTCAGAGCGATCGCAGTACGCGGACAACTTGTCCGATTTTATTTTCTTGAAACAAACGAATGCCGGCAATGCCAGCCGCTCCCGCGTCCAGGCACGACGCGGCGTTTTCTATGGTGACGCCGCCCAGCGCGAGAACGGGGATTTTTGACTGGCAAACTTCGTATAAGGCACTCAGGCCCGTTGGTCGTGCTCCGGGACCATTGCTTTTTTCAAATACCGGAGCGAAGACGGCAAAATCAGCGCACTCTGCTTCGGCGCTCAAAACATCGGCCGCCGTGTGGCAGGAGGCAGCCACCAGAAAGTGAAAGTTGGTAGGTGGTCGGCAGCCGCAAACTTTCAGTGTCCGGCGCACTTCGCGCGGCGCTACATCATCCGCGCGCAGATGAACGCCATCGGCTCCGGTAGCAATAGCTATGTCGGTGCGGGAGTTAATCAGGAGACGCGTTCTCCATTCCCGCTCAGTTCTCAGCGAAGTAGCGTTGTCCACCGCACTCCGGGCGTCCCGTGCCAGCATTTCCAGTTCGCGCCCGCTTAGGTCCTTTTCGCGAAGTTGGACGTAATCGACGCCTGCGCACGCAGCCTCGGCTATTTTGGCGAGTAAAGCTAGCCGGCGCTCGCGCTCGTCACCGGGAAACTGGCTCCGGTCGGTGATGTAGTAGAGCAGACAGCGATCAGCCATCAACTCTCAGCCTACTACGAGAGTCGCCTCACTTTGTCGCGGCATTCGAGGTATCGACGTTCGAGTTCGTCGCTGTCGTCGCCGGTAACGGACCCTCCGCGCACTGTTCGGGTGACACAAACAACCGCAAATTCTCCGCCTTCCAGCGCATCGCAGCATAGATGCGATTGCGTCCACTCGGATGATCGAAGAAAATCCACTCCTCGATCGGCCCGGGATTCATCTTGCGGTATTCGCCAAGATGAATCGCCGCCTGCGCAAAGCCGTCAGGCTGCCGTGACGTATTCAGGCCATACATGTCGGCCTCGTATTCCTGCGTGCGGGTCCACGTATTCATGATGGGAGTCATGACGAAGCCGAAGATGGAAAACAGCAGCACCACCAGCGGAAGAATAGCCGTGTCGCCGATACCACGAATCTGCCACTTCTCTCCCCAACGTTCGCGCGACCAGCCTAGCCCCCAATGCAAATAGGCAAAGGCCAACACAATAACGATCGAGAGGAACATGATGTCCTTGTAAATATGGTTCATCACGTAGTGGCCCATCTCATGCCCCATCACAGCCTGAATTTCTTCCGGCGAGCCACGGCGCAAGAGGTTGTCGTTGAGGGTAATGCGCATAGTATTGGCGAAGCCGCTGACGTTGGCGCTCATTCGCGTCGTCTGCCGCGACGCGTCGATCTCGTAAACGTCCTTCGCGGGAATGCCATTGGCCCGCGCCATGCTCAGGATGGGGTCGACAATCTTCGGATCGTTGAGACGCGTCACTTTATTGAAGATCGGAATAATGTAGATCGGCGAGATCAGCACCGTGAAGATCACGAATACAATGGTCACCGCCGCGCCCCAGATCCACCATGTCCGCGAAAGTCGGCGCACAACGCCGAACAACAACATCGCCAGAATGCCACCCAGCACCGCACCGACCGCCAAACTTTTCAGTTGATCTCCCAACCACGGGCCAAAGGTTTGGGTGGCCAGTCCGTACTTGTGTTCGCGGAAATAATCTTCGTAAACCGTGAGCGGAAAAACCAGGACCGTGGTGAGCACCAGGTATTCCAGCCAGTACACGAACGTCTGGATCGGCTTGAAACGGGTGACGCGCTCAGCCAGATCCCGCATGCGTGCCGACCAGCGCAGATTCAATAACAGCAGCGCGACCACTACACCGTACAGAAAGTCCCAGAGAATCAGCCAGTAGCCGCCCTCAAAATAGGCGTTTGAACGCGCCAACTTGTCGGCCGGAATCTGCGCGAGATAAGCGTTTGTGGCCGCTGTCGCATCAAAATGCGGCGAGGGTTGCGCCTCTGCAGGAACCTGAATCACAGACGGCATTTCGTTCGCCGCAGGTGGCTGCGCGAACGCGGGAGTTACATAGGCAGTTGCGCACAGAAAGATCAAAAAACAGATAGCGGTTGCCAATGCTGTTCGTGAGGGCATCATTCAGTTTGTCTCCGTAAACACATACCCGAAGCAGTGTATACGGATTGAGGGCACAGGAGGTTCCCTCGGCGGCGAAACGGCGCGGGACGGTTGCGGCGGGCTCGCCACCCAATCTCCGCGCAGGCCCAGTTATGGCCGAGTCTTGGCAATCTCCGGAACAGCCGCCTCGCCGGTTCGCTTTGGTTGTTGCGGGGCGAGATGGTACTGGGTCAGTCCTTCTTTCAGGAACTCAAAACTTTCATCGGGCGAATCGGACATCTTGAACAGTTCGAGGTCTTTCCCTGAAATTACCCCGGCATCAACCATGGCTTCGAAATTCAGGATCTTTTTCCAGTAAGCGCTCCCGTAAATGACCACCACGATTTTCTTCGCCAGTTTTTCCGTTTGCGCCAGCGTCAGGATTTCGAAAAGTTCATCAAGCGTGCCAAAGCCACCGGGGAATATCACCAGTCCCTTCGCCAGATACGCGAACCAGAACTTGCGCATAAAAAAGTAGTGGAACTCGAAGTTCAGCGAAGGCGTGATGTACGGGTTCGGGCTCTGCTCGAACGGCAGATTAATGTTAAGGCCAATGGTTTTTCCTCCTGCCTCATGGGCGCCGAGATTCGCCGCCTCCATGATGCCGGGGCCTCCGCCGGTGGTGACGACGAAACGGTGGCGCTTAGCGGGAATCTGCGTTGACCATTCAGTCAGCCGGCGAGCCAACTGCCGCGCGTCCTCGTAATAGCGAGCCATGTCGACGGCGGCCTCGGCGCGCTTCATTTCCTGGGCTTGTTGCATCGCCGAAAGCTGTGCGCCGTTGCCGCGCACTTCGGTCAGCCGATTCGCGGCATTGTCGTGGCTGTGTATGCGGGCGGACCCGAAGAAGACGACGGTGTCCTGTATCTGTTCGCGGCGAAAACGCGAGAGCGGCTCGCTGTACTCGGACATCAGGCGCAGAATTCTTCCGTCAGGACTGTTGAGAAATGCTTCGTTCTCATAGGCCAGAGGAGCGGATTTAAGTTTTTGATCAGTCATAAGTATGGAGATGTTGAATCATTGAGCCATCGAGGTACGTGATCGTCCGTATTTGGTAATGATTCAATGAACCGATGTTTAGATACCTGAATGATGAATTCAGTCCTCTCGATATTGAATCGCCTCCCAAAACCCGATCCAAACGTTCAACACACCCAGGCCCGTCGTCATTCCGCGCACGAAGCCGCTGGCCACAAGATCACGAACTGCCGGATACGCCAGGAGAAGCGGGTTGTCAGACCATTCAGGGCGCCAAGGCAAGATCACCAGCATCACTCCAAGCGTGGCGCATAAAAACACAAACAGCAGCACGCCGATGCGCCGTAGCCAAAGACGGGCGAGCGCAGGCGATGGCTTAGCAATCGAAACTGGAGCAACTGGGTGGGACGTTTCTGCCGGAGATTTGAATTCCCCGACACTGGTGGAATCGGTCGCAAATGGGAGTTTGGGGTCTGAAATCATTGCACGCGTCGTTTTGAATAAGACCGTGGGCGCGGCGCGGGATCAGGTTGCATCCCCAACGCAAATTTCGAACCCACTTCGTGCATTCTACGACTTCAGAGCCTGTATGCGCTCGGCCACATCGCGATAATCGATATTTGCGCCGTACACGTCGGTGAAATGACGCAGCGCCGCTGTTTTGTCCATGGCCGTTTCGCACGCTGATCCCAATTCATAGTTGATCGCGAGGCGCGCTTCCTGGTCGAGCCCGGGGATGCTCAGAGCCTTTTCATACCAGCGAATCGCGGCTGCTGGAACTCCTTTATCGAGGAAGCACTGGGCCAGCCAAGTATAGGTCTGAACCGGTTGCGCAAACGGCTTGCCGCGATCGATCGAGGTGCAGACCTTTTGCAATTCGGCAATAGCTTCGTCGAGCAGTCCCATCTCGCGGAAGGCAACGCCCAGGTTGTAATGTGTTTCGGGATCGTCGTCGCCCGCGGCAACTTCCTCTTCCAGTTCCTGTTTCAATTCGCCAAACATCTCCGAAAGATCGACGCTGTCGGACGGGTGCATCGCCTGCGCTCCCGCTCCCAACGGTCGTACGGTCGAAGGGCTATAGGTTACGGCGGGCGCTGTGGCGGCCGCCGCGCCTCCCGCCGATGCCGCAACTGAAGGCATGACCGGCGGCGCGGTAGGAGTTTTCCTGCTGGCAACGGGCTGGGGTTCCGGCTCGGGTTTTCTTGCCACCGCAGGCGCCGGCGTGGCATGCTTCGGCGCCGGCGTGGCTGGCCATCCCGGCAAGGGCTGTTTCGTGGGGGAAGCCTTTGCTGGTGCCTGCGGTGCCGGAGTTTCCACCTGTGGGAACGAATCTCCGAGAGAAGCCTCCAGGTCTGCCACGAACGCCGTCAGATCATTGGATTCCGCATGTACGGGCTCCGCATGCGCCGGCTCCGCATGATGAGGTTCAGGCTCGGCCTCCGCCTCGGCATGAATCGTTTCGTGCGGCGGGTCGTCGTAACTGGCCAGCAAATCGGGCGACTCAACCAATTCGGCCTCGGGTTGGGCTTCGACTTCGATTTCGAAATCCGCGGGCTCGTCGGCGTTGATCTCCGCTATCTCCGGCTCTGGTTCTGCCGGAGGTTGAGCAGCGCTTTCCACCGCGGCGCGCAGTGGATCAAGGATGCGGGCATCGTTGGTCAGGGATTCCAGCTTTTCCAGTCCCGCGCGAGCCTGATCCGTCATGAAATGCTCGAGATAGAACCGCACTTCTTCGACCGTCTCGGCAATCTCAGGATTGCTGGATTCATCGGCGGAGGCCTGAACCGGGACTGGCGACTCGGCCGCAGGTTCGTGCTCATCGACGGAAAGCGAATCCTCCCACTCCGAGGCTAGATCGGAAGAAGAATCGTGGTCGGCGGAGAGCTGATGCACGTCAGCGTCCGAATGCACCGTCATCTCCTCGACGGCAAACTCCGGATGCTCCACGGCCGCACCTTCTTGATGCGGCGCGGCTGGTGCGGCCATTGGCCAAGGCGCGGCTGGCGCAGCCGCGGCTTGTGCGGCAGGCCGAACGGCGGGCGAAGCCTTCGTCGGAACGAAAGGCGTTGGAGCGGAAGGTGCCGAGGCGGGAATCACTGGAGCCAAGGTGACTGCAGAAGCCAGGGATGGCGAAGCTTCCGCCGTCTGCTCATAGCGGGCGGCCAATTCGCCGTAGCGCAAAGCCTCATCCGGATAACCAGCGTCATGATACACGCCTTCGAGCGTGCGGCAGCAGACAGCGGCCTCGGTGAAACGTTCGAAGCGGGTGTGGAGCGCGGCCAGACGTTGGTTCAGACGCACGTCGCGCGGCGCCGTGGGCAGAGCTCCGAGTAGCGGCACTACCGCCTTGTCCGGCAAATTGTAGGAAAGAAACAGATCCGCATCAGTTACCGCCGAGCGCACTGCGACCGCTACCTCGTCGGAATAAAACTGATCGATCACCGGCGCGGTCGCCTCTAACTCGTCGACGATGACCGCTCCTTCTTCGGCGGTGATCGCGGCAACTGGAGCCGATTCCTCCATCCGCGCTACCACCTGCTGATAATTCTGCGTGTGCAGCTGGTTTTGGGGTTCGGTGGTTGACAGCATCTGGTACAGATCGCGAGCGCGGGCCAGATTCCCGTCTTTGACCGAGGCGTGAGCCAGAAGCTCGGTGACTTCGTTGACGTGCGTACTCTCGCCAGCCTTGTTCAGCAGCAACAAGAGAGCATCCAGTGCGCCCGCGTCGTCGCGCACGTGGCTGATCATCGTATGCAGGCTGCCCAGCAATTTCGTTGAATCGGTCGCCAGCAGCCGGTCGGCGTGCCGTGTATAAACGTCGAGCGCCTCGTGATATTGGCCGAGACGGCTGCAGCCCTCGCCCAGCAGAAACAGTCCCTCGGGATCGTTGTGCACCGTGAGCAGTTTCTCGGCGATCGGAGCGGCCTTAGTCAGGTTTCCCACCTGCAGGTACGCCTTGAGCAAATCGCGCAAGCCATCAGGATGAGAATCGAGGTCGGGCGCTTTCTCCAGGTTCTCGATGGCGCCCTTTGGATCGTCGCTCTCGAGCGCGGCCCTGCCCCTCAGCAGCAAAACATAGCTGTTGCCCGGGTCGAGCACCAGCATTCGCTTTAGAACGTCTTCGGCGGCCGCGAGCGAACCACGCGAGCGCAGCGCCTCGGCAGCCGCGCTGAAAATTTCCCACGCCTCTTTCTTTTTTCCCAGCCTGACGTATACCTCGGCCAGCTTGATCCGCATCGGCACATTTTCCGGGTCCATTTCGAGGACCTTCTGGAAAAGCCGCACCGCTTGTTCGAGATCGCCATTCTTCATGAAGTCTTCGGCGACTTGCAGATACTGGGCGCGGGCGTCGTTGAACAGCCCTTGCTGAGTGTAGAGTTCAGCCAGTTTCAGAGATCCATCCACGCTCGGGTGGAGCTTGGTGATCTTTTTGTACATGGCGATGCCCTTGACCGTGAAACCCTGCGCGGCATAGGCATCGCCCACCTTCTTGAAACACTCGATTGCTTTCGCGCTGTCACCCAGACGCGCGTAGAGATCTCCGATCGTGTTGTTGACGGTGAGATCGTTCTCGTCGTGCTTGAGAATCTTGTCATACTCAGCAATGGCGTTCTGCAGCTTGCCCTGCTGGACAAACTTTTCCGCGGCGCTGAGAACCTTCTGTTTGTTAAAACCAAAGCCAAACGCCATAGGGTATGCGGACTCCAGCCTTTTTCCGTCGAACGCCAGCCATTTCTGCCAGCGTTGCCGATCGGGTCCGAACCTCGCCGGGAGATTCCCAACGAAACCCCACAGAACCGCGCAACGGGACTGCGGAGTAAGGTCATTGTAAGGCCGTGTACTCGCAGTCCGATGGTTACCGACGATTACCGGGGGTTACCAAAAGGGAATGTACGTCCGGTTCTGAGAAAATTCGGCTTTGCTTTCCAGAATGGGAGTCCTAGAGCTCTGGCCTCGCCCCTCTTTTGCGGCGGCGTTCTGCTCAGAGCGAAGAAAGGCCCCGTCGCCGGTCCGGGCCTCAGCCGCAAGGCGGGAGCCTGGGAATGTCGCGCTCACCTCCCGGCAGCCCAGCGCTCCCGCACTCCCGCCAGAAACTTCGCTCTATCCTCCCGCATTTGCTGGACGAGCGCTTGATTGCCCGTTTCTTCGTGTGCCGCCGCCCAGAGAACCATTTCGGTCAGCACCGGCGCCAGGTCGATTCCCTTCCTGGTCAGCCGGTAGGTCACTTTCCGTCCGTCCCCCGGATCCGGCTCCGCCGTGATGATTCCATATGCGATCAGCTTACGCAGACGGTCGGCCAGTATATTCGTCGCAATGCCCTCGTAGCACTCCATGAAATCCTTGTAGCTCCGGAAACCCCGCAGCATCATGTCGCGGATGATCAACAGGGACCAGCGATCGCCCAACATCTCCACTGACGCATTCAGCGGACACTCCGACCGCCGCTCGGGACCGGACTTTCTCCCCAGAGAGTTTGCCATTTTCGCCATGATAAATTTATTACTTGCATTACGCAAGTTACTTTTGCTATTTTCTTCCAGAGAAGTTCTGAATTCCACACTGGAGAAACAAACGTGCAAGTGAATCCTTACCTCTTTTTCGACGGCCAATGCGAAGCGGCATTCAACTTCTACGAGAAACTCCTGGGAGGCAAGATTGAGGCCATGATTCCCCACGAAGGCACTCCCGCGGCCAACCACGTGCCCGCGGAATGGCGCAGCAAAATCATGCATGCCCGCCTGACGTTCGGCGGCCAGACCCTTATGGGTAGCGACGCACCGCCCGATCGCCAACAGAAACCACAGGGCTTTTACGTGAATATCAGCACCGAGGACCTCGCCGAGGCAGAGCGGATATTTCATTCTCTGGAAGAAAATGGCAAGGTCACGATGCCGTTCGGGGAGACATTCTGGGCCGCGGGATTTGGTATGCTCGTCGATCGCTTCGGCATCCCGTGGATGGTCAACTGCGAAAAATCCGTTGAGAAGGCAGCCTAGTATCCTTAAGAACTGGGATTGGAAGAAACAAGGAATCGAAGAAATCGGGAAAGGGAGCCAAACATGAGCCAGGTGCGGGTTCTGGTCGGCACGCGCAAAGGCGCGTTCGTTCTGACCTCGGACGGCAAGCGCGAACAGTGGGACATCAGCGGTCCTCACTTCGCCGGGTGGGAGATTTATCACCTCAAGGGTTCGCCCGCCGATCCCAATCGTATTTACGTCTCGCAGACAAGCGGATGGTTCGGCCAGATTATCCAGCGCTCCGACGATGGCGGCGAGACCTGGCATCAGCCGGGAACGCCCGCCGGCGAACCTCCCGCTCCCGGGGCGCCGAAAAGCGCAAGCAACAAGTTCGCCTACGACGCGTCCGCTAATCCGCTCACCACGCATCAGTGGTATGACGGCACGCAACATCCGTGGGAATTCAAACGCGTCTGGCACCTGGAACCGTCGCTCACCGATCCTGACACGGTTTACGCCGGCGTCGAAGACGCCGCCCTCTTCCGCTCAACCGACGGCGGCGAAAACTGGAAGGAACTGCCTGGCCTGCGCGGGCATGGCACCGGCCCGAAATGGCAGCCCGGAGCAGGCGGTATGTGCCTTCACACCATCATTCTCGATCCCGGCAATCCACAGCGAATTTACATCGCAATTTCGGCGGCGGGCGCCTTCCGCAGCGACGATGGCGGCGCCAGTTGGAAACCGATCAATCGCGGGCTCTATTCGCAATACATTCCCGATCCTCGCGCCGAAATCGGACACTGCGTGCACCACGTCGCCATGCATCCGAAGCGCCCCGGCGTCTTGTTCATGCAGAAACACTGGGACGTCATGCGCTCCGACGACGCCGGCGACAACTGGAAGGAAATCAGCGGCAACCTGCCCACCGACTTCGGATTCGTGATCGATGTGCACACCCACGAACCAGAGACAATCTACGTGGTTCCGATCAAGAGCGACGGAGAACATTTCCTCCCGGATGGCAAACTGCGCGTTTTCCGCAGTCGCACCGGCGGCAACGAGTGGGAGCTGCTAACAAAGGGTTTGCCGCAGGCGAACTGCTACGTCAATGTCCTGCGCGACGCGATGGCCGTTGATTCGCTCGACGAGTGCGGCGTATATTTCGGCACCACTGGCGGTCAGGTCTATGCCTCTGCCGATGCTGGAGACTGCTGGGCTCCGATTGTTCGCGATCTTCCAGCAGTGCTTTCCGTGGAGGTACAGACACTGCCGTGATCCGAGTCATGCTTCCACACCATCTGCGAACCCTCGCACAAGTTCACGCTGATGTGGAGCTAGAAATCAGAGGTCCAGTCACGCAGCGCTCGGTTCTCGATGCCCTGGAGGCTCGCTATCCGATGTTATGCGGTACCATCCGCGACCCAGCCACGCAACAGCGTCGGCCGTTCTTGCGGTTCTTCGCCTGTGAAGAGGATTTAACCCACCAGTCGCCAGACGCTCCGCTTCCAGACGTGGTTGCGTCAGGAGCGGAGCCCTTCATCGTCATAGGAGCCATCGCCGGCGGCTAGCAGTGAGTAGTTTTTATCTCTGTAACGCTACTTCCGGTTTCCCGCGTTTTTCGATAGGCACATATTCCCGCGTTTCGTGCCCAATCCAAACTTGGCGGGGTCGCGCGATCTTCTGCTCCGGGTCGTTCAACATTTCCTGCCATTGCGCCAACCATCCGACGGTGCGTGGAATCGCAAACAGCACGGTGAACATCTCCGGCTTGAAGCCCATTGCCTGGTACATGATGCCGGAGTAGAAATCCACATTCGGATAGAGCTTGCGCTGCACAAAATAGTCATCTTCCAGCGCGATGCGCTCCAGTTCGAGGGCGATCTCCAATCTGGCATTTTTCCCGGTCACTTCGAATACCTGATCGGCGGCCCATTTGATGATTTTGGCGCGTGGATCATAGTTCTTATAAACGCGGTGCCCGAACCCCATCAGCTTGCCTCGGCCTTCCTTGATCTTCTTGATGTAAGCCGGGACGTTGTCCTTAGAACCGATCTCGTCCAGCATGTGCAGCACTTCTTCGTTCGCCCCGCCGTGCAGCGGGCCCGAAAGAGCGGCGGCGGCGGCAGCCGTTGCCAGGTAAGGGTCACTCTGCGAACTCCCCACCGCGCGCATCGCATTCGCGCTGCAATTTTGCTCGTGGTCAGCATGCAGAACAAACAGGATGTCGAGCGCCCGCGCAATCACCGGATTCGCCACGTACTTTGGTTCCACCATCTTCCACAGCATATTCATGAAGTTTTCGGGATAGGTCAGGTCGTTGTCAGGATAGATGTACGGGAATCCCACATTGTGCCGATACGACATGGCCGCGATAGATGGCATCTTGCCGATCAGGCGTTTGATCTGCAACAGCCGGATCTCCGGGTCGTGAATGTTCTTTGCATCCGGATATATTGTCGACAGCGCTGCCACCGTGCTTACCAGCATCGTCATGGGATGCGCGTTATAGCGGAAGCCCTCCATGAACTGCTTGGTGGTTTCGTGGAGCATCGTGTGGTGCGTGATCTCATAAATCCAATCCTTCAACTCGCTCGCCGTGGGCAGCTCCCCGAACAGAAGCAGGTAGGCGACTTCGAGATACGTGCAGTGTTCCGCGAGAACCTCAATCGGATAGCCGCGGTAGCGCAGGATTCCGCGGTCGCCGTCAATGAACGTGATCGCGCTCCGGCAGGATGCGGTGTTCATAAAAGCAGGGTCATAGGTCATGAGGCCGAAATCTTCAGGCCCGGTTTTGATCTTGCGCAGATCCATCGCGCGGATGGTTCCATTTTCCACGGGAAGTGTGTAGCTCTGCCCAGTGCGATTGTCGGTGATGGTTAAGGTGTCTTGCGGCATTCAAACCTCCATGAAACAAACTGGCAGCAAACGAGCGAAATGGTGCGGGGCGAAGTTAATCCCGCTCCGACTAGTATCGACAGCCCGTAACCATGCGCAGTGAGCACCATCACAAGCAAATGTATCCGGGCTCACCCCCGGGGCAACAACTCGGATAATGCTACCAGCACCGGGCCAGGGTTGCGCACCTGCTACTGCATTCCAATTATCGGCAATCGGCCGCAGCCGTCTGCAGAGGGTCAAAACGCCCCGAGCGCAGGCGTTCCCGCGGAGGGCAGCTCGAAGTTATGACCTGGATTCGTGTATATCAATCGCGTGGCCGACGCCCTTGGAGTGGGGTGCGAATCATGATTCCGTCGAGACACGTTTTGCAGTTATTCGTTGGCGACCCGCCGATGCGATTTCACGGCCAGGCAGCGTGCAAAGATTGCGGAAACTTGCGGAATCTCCTCTTCGTTCAGCTGAATTGCGCTGCCTAGTTTCTTTAATGCCGCGTTCAGAGCGGCAGGCTGAGCTCCCGTCGCTTCGGCAAGTCGCTGCCACTCCCGCGCCACCGGGATGCGCTCGTCGCTATTTGCGTCTTCGCAGAATTGGTCGGCCGCCTCCGGAGCCGTTCCGTACTCGTCGGCGACATCTTCATGAAAGTAGCCCCGCAGGAACAAATGCAGCGCGGGGAAGTTGGCGGTGGTAATCTCCGGTTTCGAGTTCATCAGCGGCACTCCGGATACGAAGTCAAAACATAATAATCATCAGGGGCGGCATATTTCAGCACAACCAGCGCGTGCATGCACGGGTGCGAGTGGTTCTCGCCGCGATTCATCGTGCGGCCAATCGGATCCTCGCTGTCGTAGTCGAGCACCAGATTGGGACGCCTGCCCGAACGGTCGAGCCATCGCTGGATTTCGGCCTGCGACTCCGCGATCGCCGCGCCCACCACGCGTTCCGCCGTTACGCGGTCGGTGTAGGTCGATGCACCGGTAATATTGCGCTCGCGCTCCAGGCGTTCGCGCAACTGCTCTTCGGTCTGCCCCACGTGCTTGCGCAAAATGTGTCCGCCCTCCGCCTCGTCACGGCTGAGGTCGCGCACCGGAGCGTTCGCCAGCGTATTCTCGGCAGGCGAAGCCGTCGCGGCAACCGACTGCGGGCTTGCACGATCCGTCGAGGCGGGCTGGCACGAAGTCAGGGCGCATATTTCGAGCGCCGCTCCCACCAAGACCAAGAGGACGCGAGTTCTAAAAAATCCAGCCATTAGCCTCAAAACTGCCGCACACACGCAGCCGCCCCTGTAAAGTTCTGGGAATTGTGCTACTAAACAGGGTGTGCGGGCAAGTCTGCTGGACACGCTGGACGACTTCGAGCGTCGGGATAACGAATGCGCCTACGTGTTTCCACGGGGATACCGGCACGAGCGTTGGACGTATCGGTTCGTCGCGGCTGTAGCCTACCAGTTCGCACGCGAACTCGAAGCGCGCAAGATCATCAAAGGCGATGCCGTTCTTCTATGGAGCCCGAACTCCGCCGAGTGGGTTGCCGCCTTCCTCGGATGTGCGCTCTCCGGCGTGATCGCCGTTCCCATCGACGACGGCGCCAGCCCCGATTTTGCACGCCGCATCAGCCAGCAGGTGCGCACGAGACTGGTAATGTGTCCGCGCGCGCGCGCGTCGAACTTTGAGGACAGGAACTCCAACGACGCCGAGCGCGTCATCGCTATCGATCCCGCCGACCTGGCCGCTGCAGTCGCCGGGCATCCCCCCGAACGCATTCGTTCCGCCGAGATTCAGCCTTCCGATCCACTCGAGATTGTTTTCACATCCGGCACCACAGCCGAGCCCAAGGGAGTCGTGCTTACCCACGCCAACGTGGTCGGCAACCTCGTCCCCATCGAAGCCGAAATCAGGAAATATCTGAAGTACGAGCGCTGGGTACATCCGATTCGCTTCCTCAACCTCTTGCCGCTGAGCCACGTCTTCGGACAGTTTCTCGGCATCTTTCTGCCTCCGCTGCTCGGCGCAACGGTCGTATTCGAGAACACGTTCAACCCAACCGAGATCATGGCGACGATTCGGCGAGAGCGAATCTCGGTGCTGGTCGCCGTCCCGCGGATGATCGAGTCACTGAAGCAGAAAATAGAACGTGATCTCGACGCCACCGCGCGACGCGAAAGTTTTGCCGTAAGCTACTCTGCCGCCCAGACCCAGCATTTTCTCCGCCGCTGGTGGACCTTCCGCAATATACGCCGCCAGTTCGGATGGAAATTTTGGGCGATGATCAGCGGCGGCGCCGCACTTGACCGCGAAACCGAGGAATTCTGGCATCGTCTCGGATACGCCGTCGTCCAGGGATACGGGCTGACCGAGACCACCTCGCTGATCAGCTTGAATCATCCGTTTCACACCAGCCGCGGATCGATCGGCAAAGTTCTGCCCGGTCGCGAAATCAAGCTGGCCGACGACGGCGAGATTCTCGTGCGCGGGACCGGCGTTGCCAGCGCCTATTGGAATGGGCGCGAACTGCAACCCGTCGCCGCCGACGAAGGCTGGTACCGTACCGGCGATCTCGGCACGCTTGATGAGCAGGGCAATCTCTTCTTTAAAGGCCGCAAAAAAGAAGTAATCGTTACTCCGGCAGGTATGAATATTTATCCCGAAGATCTGGAAGCGGCTTTGCGCCAACAAAAAGAAGTTCGCGATTGCGTCGTCGTTGGGCTCGAGCGTGGGGGAAATGCCGAGCCTTGCGCTGTGCTGATTTTAAGTGAGCGCTCTTCCCATGGGACCGATCCTGCGGCCGTGCAGGGCATCGTCGATCGCGCAAATGAGAGTCTTGCTGAATATCAGCGTATGCGCACATGGTTTGTCTGGCCCGACGGAGATTTTCCCCGCAGCGCCACTCAGAAACCACGCCGCAATGTGATCCGCGACGCCGTCGAAGCCGCTCTTCGCGGACAATCGCCTCCGACCGCCTCCGGCCCGTTATCGGAACTGCTGACTCGAATCACCGGCCGCCCCACGCACGCTTTGACGCCCGACGCAAACCTGGAAAGTGGCTTGGGCCTCACCTCCCTCGAACGCGTCGAACTGATGGGAGCACTCGAAGACCGCTATCAGGTCGATTTGAGCGAAGCCAGATTCGCGAACGCGGCAACCGTTGGTGACCTCGAAAAACTCCTGCAAGGAACGCGTGCCGAAAGCAACGCGTTACAGCCGCGAGGTTTTCACTATCCACGCTGGGTCTTGCGCTGGCCAACCACATGGGTGCGGCTGGCAAGTTTCTGCCTGTTGGCTCGACCGGCGATGTTTCTCCTCGGATGGCCCCGCGTGACCGGTCGCGAAAACCTACATGGAATTCGCGGGCCGCTGCTTGTCGTATCCAACCATGTTGACGATGTCGATGTCGGCTTTATACAAACGGCTCTTCCCGCGCGTATACGCCACAAACTGGCAACCGCGACCGGCGGCGAGGCCCTCGAAATCTTGCGCTCGCCTGCTCCAGGTCGGCCATGGTTCGCCCGAACCTATGCTCGCGTGCAGTGGACGCTCGGCGTGGCTCTGCTGAATCTGTTCCCTCTGCCCCGTCAATCGGGCTTCCGCAAGAGCTTTGCCTATGCGGGGGAGGCTGTCGATCGCGGCTACAGCATCCTGGTATTTCCCGAGGGAAAGCACACCAGAGACGGCAACCTTTCCCCGTTTCAAAGCGGAGTCGGCCTGCTGGCCGACAATCTGCGCATTCCGGTTCTTCCGATGCGGATTGACGGCCTGTTTAAAATCAAGCAGGCTGGTAAAAAGTTCGCGGCGCCGGGAAAAATTCAGGTCCGCATCGGCAGGCCCATCCACTTTGCTCCAGAAACCGATCCCGAAGAAATTGCGCGCACCCTTCAAAAGGCGGTTGAGAGTCTCTAGCAGACCGTTGAGCGCTCCGGAGGGACCATTTCAAGCCGTCCCTGCACTCATGCCTTTCACTTGCAGGCCCGCAAGCTTGCGCATCTCTCCCACCAGCCATTCGGTCTCATGTTTTTCGCGTACGCGCTGTCCTAAGGTGAGCCTCTTTCCGTTGCGCATGGTCAGTTCGATGTCGTAATAAGGAGTGCCGGTCGCTCCGCCCTGCTGGGCGGCGATTCTGTCCCGAATTGACTCGATCTCGGAGCAGGGAACCAGTTGCACTTTACCTCCGCCCAACAGCCCCGACTGCAAAGTCAAGACGTTGCCGCCGATGATCACCCGCGAAGTCCCGAGCCACAGCTGCGTGCTGAAGTAGAGCAGAAGTAGCGTGAAGAATCCGAACGCTATCGGAAAGACGATTGGCGCGTGATGCAGCACGAAGTACGTTACTGCACCAAAGATCAGGAGAAGCACCGTCGTCGAAGTGGCGAAGCTCTTGTTGCGGGCGGGCGGGAAATAGAACTCTGTGCCCTCGGCTCTTTGACGAACTTCGACCGTGGCGTTGGCGGGAGCGGCGGCACAAGATTCAACCGCCTCCGCGGCAAAAGCTTCGCCATCCGGGGGCCTGGTGCATTGCCGCGTGCGAAAGACGGGCACTTCGAACACGTCATGGTAATTCACGCCCGGCACATTCGCGATGGCCTCGAGCAGCCAAACGAATTCATCGCGCGGATTGCGCTGTTCGGTCGGCTGCGCGTCTGCGGGTATTCGGAACGATATCGGAATCGTCGTCCCTGCCGGGCCGGGACCAAGTTGACCCGAAGAGAGATCGGCCTCTTCCCGCCACAGGATCTTTTCGGAGGTGGTTTGCGATTTGCCGGTGCCGGTGACGAAGCGATGTACGCAAGAAAGCTGCAGATGGATTCCGTGATCGGGCGAATGCGGGAAACGTGCCTCGATCTGACCCTGGAGATCGCTGCCGATAACACCAGGCACAGACGACATCTGAAAATACGTCTTACCAAATTCGAAGTAGGCCATCGTCTGGCGGATGGCGCGAATCAGAAGAAAAATGCCCACGACCGGAAACACCAGCATGAAGTAGGCGTTAGGCCCTTTTTGTTGCACAGCTTGCGGGAGAAGAAAAACGATGGGCGTAGAACAGAGATTCCAAATGCCCGCGAACACCCAGGCGCCAATCATGCTGCCGCGAGTCTTGCTAGTAGCGCGCCCTTGGGCCCAATCTTCGCGGCACAGCCAGGGCTCCATGGGATGCTCGACTTGCAGGCGCTGCTTTCGCCGCACCAGGTTGCTACCGTAGAACACCACGAAAATTAGTCCGAATCCAACGCCGCAGAAGACGACGCCGAAGACCAGCGGATACCAGAATGACGGACTGCCGGGACCGGCGCCGATCAGTCGGAGGGCCTGCGAAAGCGCAAATAGCCCGAAGCCCGCGAAAGGCAAGGCGAACAGGCACACGATCAGCGCACTGATTTTGCCGGACAGGTTCAATCCGCATCATTATCTACGAGCAGGCGCGCGATGGTAAGAGTCGGAAGGTGCGGCAACCAAAGTAATTGCAAATCCAGTAATCGCGAATCCTAATCGCAAATCCAAAGCTGGTCAGATTTGCCCGGTTCGCGCGTCCCGCGCTTGACGCCCGCGTTTGACGCACATGATTGACCGCAAATACAAAAGGCCGGGCGTTTGGGCCCGGCGCTTCGTATTGAGAAACTATCAGCTGAGTTGAGCTAGATCAGTTTCCCATTCACCTCGTTTTTACTCTATTTATTAGGCGCGCGCTTTATGCGCGAAAAATTCACATCACCAGCGCGAGGCCTTCCAGTTCCCGTTCGAGCACGGGCAGAGAGCAGCCCGCCATTTCTACGCGTCCCGCAGCGTCAATTGCCGCCGTCTGGGAAACGCCGTAACCGCGCCCCGCCAAAAAAACCTGAAGCAACTCCGCTGCTTCGCGGGAATCCACCATGCCGCCCTGGATCAGGTCGTTGCGCAAGGCGGAGAGTTCCGTCACCGTAAATCGTTCTTTCATGGCCATTCTCACCTTCGACCTCCCCACCGTTGCTGAATTAGATTCATCGGCAACCGGATACGTTACATGCAATCGGCTTGCCGTAACTTAGGTACACCATCCAGAGACGGTTTCGCGACCCCACATTCCTTAGAACCCAAGATTTTGCAAAAGGTTGCGAGGATACTATCGGCCGCCCGCGGGAATACATAACGGCCTCTACTGTTGTCAGATTGACACTAAATGTCGTTCCATCGCGGGCCGAAACCGAACTTTGTCGGTAACCCACACATTTGTGCTATGTGATTTGGTCTAGGCCGACTGCTTAGGTCGGATCGATCGTGGCCGAGTCGATCAGCATAATCGGAATGTCGTCTTGAATCGGGTAAACCCGGCGGCAGGCGCCACATTTCAGACTTTGTCCGTTCGCATTCAACACTACCGGCTTTTTACAGACCGGGCAGACGAGCATCTCAAGCAGATCCTGGGAAATCATGGTGTCGCCTATTCTACAGTCATCCTGTTGACGGAGGTAGAGAGAAGTCCCGCCAGCGAAGAGGGCCTTAGGATGCGATAGAATCGGCTTTTCGTTTTGGCTCGAGCTCAAAGCAACTTACAGTGAGGTGGGATGGCGGCCAGAATTCTCGACGGAACCAAAATAGCAGCCGAAATCCGCGTGGAAGTCGCGGCTCAGGCAAAAGAGTTGACCGCATCCGGAGTGCGTCCGGGCCTGGCCGTAGTGCTGGTAGGACACAACCCGGCATCGGAGGTCTACGTTCGCGGCAAGGTGAAAAGCTCGCAGGAAGTCGGACTCTACAGCGAGCAACACACGCCTTCCGAAAACACGACCACCGATGCACTGCTTCAGCTGATCGCCGGCCTGAACCGGCGCGACGAAATCGACGGCATCCTGGTCCAGTTGCCCCTGCCGCCGCAAGTTGACGCGAAGAGAGTTCTGATGGCCGTCGATCCCGCCAAAGATGTCGACGGATTTCATCCCATGAACGTCGGCTTTCTTTCGACCCAGCGTCCCGGCCTCGTGCCTTGCACCCCCGCCGGCGTCATGGAAATCCTGAAGCGCAGCGGGATTCCCGTTGCCGGGCAAGAAGCCGTTGTCGTTGGGCGCAGCGACATTGTTGGCAAGCCGGTTGCCATGTTGTTGCTGAATCAGAATGCCACCGTCACCGTCTGCCACTCCAAGACGCGCGATCTGCCGGAAGTTTGCCGCCGCGCCGATATTTTGGTGGCGGCAATCGGCCGCGCGGGAATGGTCACGCGCGACTACGTCAAGCCCGGAGCCACCGTAATCGATGTTGGCATCAATAAGATCACTGAGCGAAAGGAGTTCGACCGTTTCTTTGCCGGAAACCACAAGCGCGAAGAAACATTTCTGGCCAAAGGCTCAACCCTGGTCGGCGACGTTCACCCAGAGGTAGCTGAAATTGCCGGAGCCATCACGCCGGTTCCGGGCGGCGTCGGCCCGCTGACCATCGCCATGCTGATGTCCAACACCGTCAAAGCGGCCATACAGCGGCGCGGTCTGAGACATCCCGAGCTAACCAGGGCGTAGTGAGCTTCGATTGCTAAAACTAGGCCTCACCGGCGGCATCGCCAGCGGAAAGTCGATTGTCGGCAAAATGTTCGTCCAACTCGGCGCACATCTGGTCCAGGCCGACGCCGTTGCGCATTGGGTGATGGAGCCCGGACGCACGGTCTACGAAGAAGTCGTCCGCCGCTTCGGACGCGAGATCCTCAATCCCGACGGTACGATTAACCGTCCCAGGCTGGCTGAAGCCGCCTTCGGCAAACCCGGTGGCGCTCCCCCCCGAGTCAAGGAACTCAACGAAATTGTTCATCCCGCGGTGATCGCATACGAAAATGAATGGATGGAAGATATTGGCGAACGCGATCCCAATGCCATTGCGATCGTCGAAGCCGCGCTCATCCTCGAAGCGGGCACCGCCGGCCGTTTCGATCGTTTAATCGTCGTGACCTGCCATCCCGAGCAGCGCATTCTGCGCCTGGCTCGCCGGCTGGGAATTTCAGAAGACGCCGCCCGCGCCGAAGTAAGTCGCCGCATGGCGGCGCAGATGTCCGACGAAGAAAAGATCAAAGCCGCGGATTTTGTAATCGACAACTCCGGATCGCTCGAGGCAACCGGGCAGCAAGTCAAGCGCGTTTTCGCCGAATTGGCCTAGCGCCACCCTCTCGTCAACAGCGGCCGTTACTGGTTCTTACGGCTCGGCATGAACAGCCACTGCAGCACCGAACTCACCAGGCTCAGCATGACCGCTCCGATAAGGGCCGGGATGAAGCCTCGCACGTAGAATCCGCGTACGAACGCCGCTGCCAGCTCCAGCATGAGCGCGTTGATCACGAACCAGAACAGGCCAAGCGTCAGAATGGTCAGCGGGAAGGTAAGGATTTTGAGCAGCAATCCGAGCGTTGCGTTGATCAGGCCGATAACCAGCGCCGCGATCAGTGCCGCCGTCGGTCCGCTTACGCTGATGCCGGGCACGATGTGGGCGACAATCCACACGGCCACGGCGCTTAGAATCCAATGGAGCAGAAGACGCACAATGTGCCTCCTTCAAACGTCGACCTGATGATTGGACACTATACAACGTGAAACCGCCTCAGAAAACTAACGCTGCGCGTCTGCTCGATCAGATGGCAATCCACTACGAACTGCGCGAGTACGAGGTCGATCCCAACGACCTCGCCGCCGAAACAGTTGCCGCCAAGATCGGATTGTCGCCCGAGCAGGTCTTCAAAACGCTGGTTGCACGCGCTGAAGGAAAAACGAGTGAAAGAAAAAACGACCGCACCGGAATCGTCATGGCCGTCATCCCGGGCGATCAGGAATTAAACCTGAAGGCTCTGGCCGCCGCCGCTGGCGAAAGAAAAATTCAGCTCGTCCCGGTCAAAGAACTGCAGGCGCTCACCGGCTACATCCGCGGAGGAGTCACCGCGCTAGCCGCTAAGCGCGGCTTCCCTGTGTACGTCGACGAAACCATCGAACTCTTTGACGTGGTTTCCATCTCGGCCGGCATTCGCGGATTGCAGATTCTCATCGCGCCGTCGGACTATCTGCGCGCGACCAAGGGGACGATCGCGGCGCTCGGACAGCCGAAGACACATGAGCCTCTATAAAATCGGCCCTAAACGCTCCGCAGGAGTACACCCATGCTCGCTCGATTACTCACTCTCGTGTTTATTTTGGTGCCCGTTCTTAGCGGGCAACAAAGGCCACAGCACCAGACGTTTACGGACGACTGTGACAAGACAGCGCGAACGCAGGCCGATCTGAATGAGTGCAGCAGTAGTGATGCCAAGAACGCTAACGATGACTAGACAGGACCTACCGGCAGCTTCTCAAGAAGATGGCCCGTGACCCGGTCGCTCTTCAGAAGATCAGAGCCGCTCAGAAAGCATGGGTCGCCTTCCGCGATGCTCAGATCGCCGCTCTGTACCCAGCTGAGAACAAACAACAATACCGTTTTTCCAATGTGCGCCGATCTTGATTTGGCGGAGCTCACGAGGCAGCGGACGAAGATGCTGAAAGAAATGCTGAACCCCGCTGCAGGTGACGTGTGCCAACAGTGAGATGAGCTGTAGACTATTTATATGCGACGACTATTCCGTAGCGCGAGTTCCTCACGCCGATAGAGGTACCGCCCCATGCCCACTGCTACCCGCATCAACCCGCTCTCATTCCTGACCGATCAACTCGACGAACTCAAGGCCAAGGGCACGCACTTCAAGTTGCGCGTTCTCGACGACGAGCAGGCGCCGGTCTGCACCTTCGACGGGAAGCGCGTCATTAACCTCGCTTCGAACAATTACCTCGGCTTTACGACGCATCCCAAGCTGCGCGAAGCCGCGCTTGCGGCCACGCGAAAGTATGGCGTTGGATCCGGCGCCGTTCGCACCATCGCCGGCACCATGAAAATCCATATGGAGCTGGAAGAAAAAATCGCGCGCTTCAAAAATGTCGAAGCTTGTGTGGTTTTCCAGTCGGGATTCACGGCGAACGCGGGAACCGTTTCGGCATTTCTCGGCAAAGACGATTTCATCATCTCCGACGAGCTTAATCACGCTTCGATCATCGATGGTTGCCGTCTTTCGCGCGCTAAGATCCTCGTCTTCCGTCACAAAGACGTCGCTCACGCCGAAGAACAGCTCGCCAGCGTAAAGAATCAGCCCGGCAAGAAGCTGCTGATTAGCGACGGCGTCTTCTCCATGGACGGCGACATCGGCCCGCTGCCCGGCCTCTGCGATGCCGCCGAAAAATACGGAGCGATCATGATGGTCGACGATGCGCACGCGTCCGGCGTGCTCGGCCGTCAGGGACGCGGCACCATCGATCATTTCAGTATGCACGGTCGAGTCGACATTCAAGTCGGAACTCTGTCGAAGGCGATCGGCGCCCTCGGCGGATACGTCTGCGGGACGCGCGATTTGATCGACTTTCTATACCACCGCGCCCGCCCGTTCCTGTTTTCTACCTCGCATCCGCCATCGGTCGCGGCTACATGCATTGCCGCCTTCGACGTTCTTGAAACCGAGCCGCAGTGGATGGAGCAGCTCTGGGCCAACACATGCTTCTGGAAAAAAGAACTCGGGCTGCTCGGCTTCAACATCGGAGGTCAGACCACTCCCGCCAGCGAAACTCCGATCACACCTATCATCATCGGCGACGGACGGCAGACCATGGATTTCTCCCGCGAACTATTCAAAGAGGGCGTGCTCGGAACCGGCATCGCTTTCCCCACCGTCCCCGAAGGCAAAGCGCGTGTCCGCACCATCATGACCGCCACTCACACAAAAGAAGAATTAGAGCAAGCGCTCGATGTGCTCGAGCATGTGGGCAAGAGAATGGGGATTCTCGGATAAATCTTCTGACAAACTGCAAATCTCAAAGCTTCGTCGAATCGATCGACGCCGTTACTTGTGCTGGCTGAGCGAAAGCACATTCCCATCCGGGTCTTTGAACCACGCAACCTTGTCGCCGGAAGGCGCGGCCCAGATTCCTGATTCCTTATCTGGCACCCACGGGTATTTTTCAAACTCCACGCCGCGCTTCCGCAGCCAGCCGACCATTTCTTCAATGTTCGAAACTTCCCAGCCCAGCACGGTGAATGGTGCAGGAGTAAATTCCTGTACCTTGGCAATGCGGATCATGGTTTCGCCGGCTCTCATGACTAGGGCAAACATGTCATCGCTCACGAACTCAAACCCGAGTTTCCCTTCGTAGAAACTTCGGGCCTTGACGGAATCTTTCGTGGGAACGAAACCGATCATCTTGCTTGAAGCCAGCATTTGCCCTCCTCCATTACCGTTTCGCTGGCGCGTCTTCGACGATCGCCTCGACTAACTGATCGATCGCGTCGGTTACCCGTTTCGCCGGAAGATTGAAATTATTCGACATTATCGAGAAGACAACCGCCTGTCCGCTGTCGGTCGTGGCGTATCCCGAGAGCGCCTTCACTCCGCTCAGAGAGCCTGTCTTGGCGATGATTCGGTCCTTCAGCCGCGGAGAGTTTAGTCGATCCGTAAGCGAGCCGTCCACGCCCGCGATCGGAAGCGTCGCCTTATAATCGGCGCCCCAAGGCTGCGCCAAGCAATAACGAAGCAACTGAACAATCGCGTCCGGGGTCACTAAATTCTCGCGCGAAAGTCCCGACCCATCATGGAAAACGTACTCGTCGTTTGTGATTCCGGCTTGCGTCAGAAATCCCTGAAGCACTTCAAGCCCGCTTTCAATCGTTCCGGCGTTGCCGCGCTCTTTACCCAGGAGCCTCAGCAGAATTTCCGCGTGAAGGTTCTGGCTGACTTTGTTGATCACGCGGATATCCTGCAGCAGCGGCTTCGATTCGTAACTGGCAAGCGTGATCGGCTGATCGGTCATCAGCGGACGCGAGGTATCGTCGCTGCCTCCATGTGAGGGCGCGATAGCTGTCACGCTGAATGTCGAAAGAGTGGCAAGTTCAGTGTGGCGTGTGCGTTCCTTCCCGTAGACAACGATCCCGCGTTTTTCGAGTAACTGCCGGAACAGCCCCGCGGCAAACTCGGCCGGGTCTTCTATCGCAAGCGCTTCGTCTGCGCCGGGATCACCCAGGGGCATGTTGCCCCACAGCGTGAGCACCGTCGATCCGGGCTCGCGATTGACGAAGAATTTGCGTCCCGTGCCGGCGGGCGTCGTGATGATGCGATTATCAAGCTGGTAGTAACCGCTGAAAGGCTTGATGCCGACGAAGGCTTTTTCGCCCGGTCGGTCGGCCGGAAGTATGTTGATGAAGACCACGTTGTCGTTGATCGTCAATGCCGACACGGGAGCGCCATCGGCCCATACCAGATCATCCTGGCTCCAACCCTCGCCGTAGCGTTCAAAGGCGAAATAGGAGTCGTCCCCGACAATATCGCCGTCGATAAACTTCACGCCTTTTTGCACGAGCGCGTCAGCCAGCGATTCAAGCGCCTGAATCGGATCGTCGCTGCGCTCGGTCTTGAGATCATAGGGAAGCTGTCGTCCTGAGAGATTGGGGTCGCCCCGCCCAACAAGCACAACGTCTCCATTCAAACGGCCGTATCGGTCGAGTGTGCCCGTGGTTTCGACGGTAGTGCGAAATTTGTAGTCGGGACCAATCAGCGCAAGCGCCGCCGCAGTAGTGAAAAGCTTGGTGTTTGAAGCAGGAGTAAAAAGCTTGTCGGCATTTTGCGAATACAACGTCTGGCCGTTGGCGAGAGAAATAACTTCAATTCCCCAGAAACCGCGGGCCAACTCTGGAGCGCTAAGCACTGCCGCAAGGCGCTCCTGCAGCGGTTTGACTGGTGCGGCAAAGAGCGGCGCAACCAGCAGAACGACGATCGAGAGCAGAGGCGCAACTGATCGCCGGCGAAGCATTGAGGGGATTGTAACATCCGAAAAAAGCAGGCTCGTTCTAGAATAACGCCAGCATGCGCGCGATTTTTCAGTGGAACACCGGTGGTCGTGTCCTGGAATTGGGACGCCGCACTTTGATTATGGGCATCGTGAATGTAACTCCTGATTCGTTTTCCGACGGAGGTCTTCACATCGACGCCGAAAAAGCTGTACTCCACGCGGAGCGTTTACTCGACGAAGGCGCCACCATCGTCGATGTCGGCGGAGAGTCGACGCGGCCCGGATCGCAACCAGTATCGGAAGAAGAAGAACGGAGGCGCGTGCTGCCCGTGATTCGCGACTTGAAGCGACGGCGGCCCAATGCAGTCGTGAGCGTCGACACCTACAAGGCGAGCGTGGCGCGCGCGGCGGTAGAACTCGGCGCCGAAATCGTGAACGATGTGAGTGGGCTCCGTTGGGATCCTAAGATGGCGAAGACGCTGGCGGAGCTGAAAGTCGGGGCCATCCTGATGCACACGCGCGGACGACCCGAGGAATGGCGGTCGCTGCCGTCGATTGGCGATCCGGTACTGATCGTGAAACGTGATTTGCAGCAGTGGGCGGAAGCGGCAACGCTGGCCGGCATCAAGCGCGATCGCCTCGTGCTCGATCCCGGGTTCGGTTTTGGCAAGCGCTTTGAGGAAAATTACCCGCTGCTGGCCCACTTTGAAAAGCTGCAGCAAACGGGATTCCCGCTTCTGGCCGGTGTCTCGCGCAAGTCTTTCATTGGGCGAATGCTGGCGCGCGATGGCAAGGACGCAGACGTTGCCGAACGCCTTTACGGAACCTTGGCGGCCGAAGCAGGGCTGATTCTCAAGGGCGTACACATCATTCGGACGCACGATGTACGATTTGCCGGCGAGGCGGCCCGAGTGGCGGATACGATGGTGGCAAGCGGCGGCTAAGAATTAGTGCCCCGAGACAGTCGCCCTGGGCTATCCAAGCGAGATCATGCGTGCCGCTTCCGCCAGTGGCGCGGTCATTTTTAGCGCCGGCAGGCGGATTTCGAATACGGCTCCGCCTTCGGGTCGGTTGTAACAGGTAATTTGTCCCCGATGGTCCTGAATTACCCCATAAGTGGCGCTCAGTCCCAGGCCGGTACCTTTCCCGACCGGTTTGGTGGTGTAGAAAGGATCGAAAACGCGCTCCGGATCGCGCAGGCCCGGGCCCGAGTCTGCGAACTGTACAACGAGTTCGTTGGTCTCACGCCAGATCGAAACCTGCAAACGCCCGCCGCCAATTTCCTGCAGCGCGTCGACCGCGTTCTCGACGATCTGTAGAAAGGCTTGCAGCAACTGATTCGCATTGCCGAGAACGCGGGGCAAAGGATCGTTGCTCTCCACGCTCAGCGTGATTTTCTTGTTCTCCAGCTTGAATCCCTCCATTTGAATCGCCCGCTGCAAAAGCGGCTTCAATTCAAGTGGACTTTTTTCCCCCGGCGTTTGCTGGGCAAAGCTCAATAGATCGCTCACCAGTTCACGTGTGCGACGCGCTTGCTGCCCGATCTTCTGTGCATTCGCGAGTTGCTCGCGAGTGAGGTTGCTGCTGGCAGCCATCCGCTCCGATCCGCTGAGAATGGCCGAGAGAGGATACTCCAGTTCACCCGCGGCAAGCGCAACCAATTCTCCCAGCGAAGCCAGCTTGGCCTGCTGAATCACCCTCCCCTGCAGCCGCTGCAGGTTGTCGAAGCTGCTCCGCGAATGCTTGAGCAGTTGCCTCAGCTTCTTGTCCATCAGGTGTTGTTTCAGGAAAACGAAAAAGGCCAGCACCCCGACGCCGCCCATCGCCACCATGAAGCGAATCTCGCGCAGAAAAGGTTGCTCGTGGCTCAGGAACAGCGCCCAATAGGCCATGACTGGCAAAGAGAAAAGCACCAGTTGTGCAAGCAGAGGCGCCACCGGACGGCTGGTTCGTGTGACCGAAGGCATCGTCTGCGTATCGCGAAGGCAGCAACGCCCGGCAACAGCGACCCAGAGGAAGCCCAGCACCGCTGCGAGGAATGGAAGATCGTAGATTCCGCCCGTCTTGTAAATGCCGCGCACGACCGCCGCGTTCATCACTTCCGAAGAGAACGTATAGAGGATACTGGCCAAGAAAATGTTGCGATAGAGTGCGCGCCATGCGCCCGAACTGCTGAAGAATGCCGATCCGGCAACCGCGATCAGGATCACTTCTTCGATCCGATAAAGCAGGTCCCAGCGCGGACTATAGACGGCTACATCCGGAACGAAATATTGCTCGGGGAATACGAAGAAGGCATAGACCACAACCCACCACCCCAGCAGGATGACGACGTTCAATGCGCTCGGCAACATTCCCTCGCGCTCGTCCGCCTGGTGCGGCCGGATCGCTACCGCCGCCATGATTGGGACAATGTGCAGGAAGAAAGCGGTGCCCGCCGGCGAGGGTTGGGGCAACGGCCTTCGAAGCACCACTTCAAACCACGTCCAGCATGCCTGGTTGAATGACCACATCGCGAGGCCCGCCGCTATCAGGCCCCAGAAAAGTCGCGTATGCCCACGGCTATCGAAGGCGTTTCTGGCTGATATCAAGAAAGCGGCCACGATTACCAGCAATGGGATCACGTCTCCCATAGCCGCTCGAAATAGGGCGCCATGGAACACGCTGGAAGCGACGGCAAAGGCTATTAGCAGGCCTGCTCCACCAGCGAAAAACGAGATTTGCAGACGGGGCACTCCCGGTCATCATATGACGTTTGTCAGCTTATGTTTAGATCACGCACTGGTTACCATGGGTTACTGAAGTAACATTCGCTGGTTTCGCGCACCATAGCTGCTAAAATTGCCTGTCATGGCATTCCCCGCTAATCGCCTGCGTCGTCTGCGGCAAACCGACAGCTTACGGTCCCTGGTCCGCGAGACTCGCCTTACGCCAGAAGCTCTTGTCTATCCCCTGTTTATCTGTCCCGGAGAGCGCGTTCGCAAAGAAGTACGCTCCATGCCCGGAGTTTTCAACCTTTCGATTGACCAGGCAGTTAAGGAAGTCGGAAGCGCTCGCTCCCTGGGAGTTCGGTCGATCATTCTCTTTGGACTTCCCGAAAAGAAAGACGAAGTGGCGACTGGCGCCTGGGCCGAAGATGGCATTGTGCAGAGAGCGGCCCGGGCAATCAAGAGCGAAGTCAACGATGTGGTGGTGATGGGCGATGTCTGCCTGTGCGAATACATGTCGCACGGACATTGCGGCATCGTTAAGGTGAAAGAGACCTCTGTGCCCCAATCGCTAGGTGCCGCAGCTGCGGCTCCCCCCGCTACAGCTGAGTTCGAAATCGTGAACGATGCCAGCCTCGAATTGCTCGCCCGGACCTCGGTTTCGCTGGCGCGTGCCGGTGTCGACGTCATCGCCCCGTCCGACATGATGGATGGACGGGTCGGCGCGATTCGCACGGCGCTCGACCGCGCCGGTTTCGAAAACACCCCCATCCTGTCTTACGCGGCAAAGTTTTCTTCCGGTTTCTATGGACCATTTCGCGAAGCCGCCGATTCAGCCCCCCAATTCGGTGATCGCCGCTCTTACCAGATGGATCCCGCAAACGTTCGCGAGGCGATGCGCGAGATCGAACTCGATATCGAAGAAGGCGCGGACATGATCATGGTTAAGCCGGCGATGCCCTATCTGGATGTCATCGCCGCCGCTCACCGCCGCTTTGACTTGCCCGTCGCGGCCTATCAGGTGTCAGGCGAGTACGCCATGATCGAAGCCGCCGCCAGAAATCAATGGATTGACCGCGACCGCGTCATGATGGAATCACTGCTCTGCATCCGCCGTGCCGGGGCGAGTATGATTCTTACCTACTACGCGAAGGAAGCGGCAAAACTGCTAGCCTAGTTGGCTCAAACGCAAGTCACGGACCGGCTCACGCTGCCGAAGGCGACGGCTAACGGATTGACGTCTCACAAAACGCTGCACATCGATCTTTTAACAATTTAATTGGCTAGATTGTTGTAAAATCCGCCCAACTTGGAGTAAGTCCTTGGCGCGCTACTCGGAACTCTCGTCCGCGGAATTGGTAATAGCCTGTGCTGGCTCGAAAGACGAGCGTCTGTGGACGGAGTTCATCCGCCGCTTCCAGGTTGTCATCGCCGCCGCTGTTCTGCGCACCGCCCGCCACTGGTGCGAGCCGACGCGTGCGCAGCTGGATGACCTCATCCAGGAAACGTACCTCAAGCTCTGCGAGAACGAATACCATCTGCTCCGGTCCTTTCAGTCGCGCCACGAAGATTCGATTTATGGATTCTTGAAGGTCGTCGCGGCCAACGTCGTCCACGACCACTTCAAATCTGCTCTCGCCGCAAAGCGCGGAGCTGGCCAAGCCGAAGTTGCAATCGAGCGCGCCCAGATGGATTCGGTCGTGATCGACGCCGATAGCTTCGAGGCCGTGAGCCAGCGTCTCCAGCTTGAGCAGATCGATAAAATCTTAAGACAGGTGACTGCGGGCAAAGATCAGGAAAGAAAGTGCGCCATCTTCTGGCTGCGCCATCGGCAAGGACTGACCGCTAGCGAGATCGCGTCCATTTCGTCTATCGGATTGACCACCGAAGGGGTCGAAAGCGTGCTCCTGCGCCTGGCTATTATGATTCGAGGTCATCTTATAAGTTCGAGCCCTCATCGCGAAGTGAAGGTTCTGCACCGGCAAAATCGTTCTAAGAGATTGGGGACCTAAGTCTTGGAGGAAAATCTCGGCGAGCACATCGGTGCCGCGGAGCTGGCGAACCTGTTGGAGGAATCGCGTTTGCGTGGGGAGAACTTGCGCGATCCATCTGAAGTTCATCCCCATCTTGCCGCCTGCCCGACCTGCCGGGAGCAATTTGAGGGACTGGCATTGCTTGATCGCCAATTGCAAAAAACTCGATCACCGAAACCAGTGCAGCGTCAGGGCGATTGTCCGCGCCCGGAGGTCTGGCACGAGATTGCCATTGGCCTAACGCCGCCGGATCAGACACTCGTCTGCGTGGAACATGCCAGCCGCTGTGATCATTGTGGTCCCATGCTGCGCGACGCGGTCGCCGAATTGACCGAACTGAATCAGGAGATGACCGAGGCTGAGCGCAAGAGCATCGCCGCTCTCGACAGCGCCAGGCCTGAGTGGCAACAGAGACTCGCTGAGCGAATCACTGCAGCCCCGAATCCCAAGCCGGATCAAAAATCCGCCCCGTCATGGCGGACTTGGCTCGCCGTGCCGCGTCTGGCGGTCGCAGGAGTGAGCCTCCTGGCCGTCGTTGGTGTGGCATCGTGGGTTGTTATCCGTCAGCACGAACCGGCCTCTGCCGACCGGCTTCTGGCTGCCGCCTACACTCAGAAGCGCACTCTCGAGCTAAGGATCGCGGGCGCTGGCTATGCTCCGTTGCGCGTTTCGCTCGGCCCAGCCGCTTCTTTTACCAGCCGTCCACCGGCGCTGCTCAAGGCCGAAGCGTTGATCGCCGGCGAACTGCAATCTCATCCCTCCGATCCCTCCTGGCTTGAGGCCAAGGCGCAGGCCGACGTATTGGAAGGCAGGCACGACGCTGCCGTCCAATCTCTCCGCCGAGCCCTCGAATTGAGCCCGCATTCCCCGGCGCTGCTCACCGATCTGGCCACCGCTTACTTTCAGCGCGCCCAGCAGGAAGACCACAAGGATGATTTTGGCGCCGCCTATGAATATCTCAGCCAGGCTTTGAGACTCCGCCCCGACGATCCAGTTGCGCTCTTCAACCGCGCGATCGTCTCGGAACACGAGTTCCTTTATCAGCAGGCGCTTGACGACTGGAATCATTATCTGCGGGTGGACGCGTCCTCCCAATGGGCGGACGAGGCCCGCAACCGACGCAACGCCGTGCAGCAAAAATTGAAAGAGCACGAAAGCAAGGCGACTCCTCTGCTCGATCCCGGCCAGATCGCCGCCGGGATCGCCAGCCCTGGCCTGGCTTCCGAAGTCGATGGGCGTATCGACGAATATTTGCTCCAGGCGGTCCGCTCCTGGCTGCCTGACGCGTTTCCCGAATCAAAAGCCAATTCCGATCCCAACGCCTTGCGGGCGCTTTTTTTTTTGGCGGACCTGACTATCCGCCAACACCACGACCGTTGGCTGGCTGATCTCCTCCGTGGTTCCTCGGAGCCGCATTTTGCGCAAGCTGCCAACGCACTCGCTCGCGCCGTCGATGCCAACCAGACCGGCGACTATGATCTCGCCAGCCGAGAGGCTGGTCTTGCACAGAGACAGTTCCGTGCCCAGGGCAACCCTGCCGGCGCCTTGCGCGCGGTTTTCGAACAGTCATGGGCCGCACAGTTGATGCGCCGGGGCGAAACGTGTCGGCGAGAGGCGATGACTGGATTGGCGGAGTCCGAAAAATACCCCTATCCATGGTTGCAGATTCAGCTCGAACTTGAGAAGGCCGTCGGCTTCTTTCTGTCAGGCCACATCGGGGCAGACGAAGAGGCCACCGGTCGTGCCCTGGACCGCGCCCATCAAACTGGCTATCACGCTCTCTACCTACGAGCCATTTTTTTTGCGGCGGACGACAAGCTCAGAGACGGTGATCAACGAAGCGCCATCTCACTCGCCGATAACGGCCTCAATCTCTATTGGTCAGGCCAGTTTCGCGTGATTCGTGGACGCAGTCTGTACACGGTGATGTCCGACGCCGCCGAAGCCGCGAACCAACCCAACTTGCTCGTAGCCCTTCGACGCGAGAATGTCGCCTTGGCCGACTCCAGCGAAGAAGCGGTGGAGCAGCGTGCCCTTGCCCACAGGCTTTTGGCGGATGCGGCCACCGCGGCAGGCATGCCTCAAGTTGCCGAACAGCAATATGCCGAGGCTGCCAGGCTTTTCGCGGCTGCGCCACACACCACAGCCAGTCGCAACGATGCGCTGGTGATTGAGATCCTCAGGGCGAGAGTAGAAGCCTACCAGGGCCAGTTCGACAACGCCATTTCTCGCCTCACCGGCATCCAAGATCAAATTCGTCCCCTTTCGGACAATTTCACGCAGATGTTCTATTCCACTCTGGGTGAGCTGCAACTCGCCAGACATCGTTATCCCGAGGCCGAGCAGGCCTTCCGCCCAGCCTTGCGCTTGGCCGAGCAAAATCTCGCATCTCTCGCTTCCGAAGTGGAACGAACAAGCTGGACCAGGGACTCCGCTCCAATCTACCTGGGACTCGCCGAAGCCGAACTCCTTCAAGGTCGCCAGCAGGAATCACTCGACATGTTCGAGTGGTACATGGGCGCACCACAGCGAGCCGCTGCGAGTAGACCCGCCAATCGTTCGCGCCCTTCCGAGCCGTCGCAATTCTCACCTGATACCTCGCGCCTCCCCGCCGTACTTCCTCTTCTTTGGAGCCAAACGGTGCTCGCCTATGGCGTGCTTCCGGATGGCCTCGCCATTTGGCTCTACGACAACCGCGGCGTGAACGCGAAATGGATTCCCAAATCGCCACGCGATCTGCAGGATCTCGCCGACCGCTTTTATGTCGAGTGTTCGGATCCACATTCAGAGCCGAGCGCCCTTCGCCGCGACAGTCAGACCCTGTATTCGTTGCTCATCGCCCCCATCGAGGAACAACTGGACCCGAAGCGAACCTTGACGATCGAGGCGGAGGGTTTTCTGGCGAGACTTCCCTTCGAAGCCCTCATGGATTCCAACGGTCACTATCTCATCGAGCGCGCTTCGGTCGTCCACTCGCCCGGTCTTTATCCCGAAGAGCAGATGCACTCAGCGATCGCAATCTCGCGAGACTTGCCCGCATTGATCGTTGGTAGTGAGGCTTCTTCGCCGGACGCAGGCCTGTTTGTCATACCTAACATCCGCGCTGGTCTCGACGCGGTCGCCGGCGACTTTCATTCCCCACGCGTGCTCACCGGCGCCGACGCTACGCTCGACGCCGTTACGAAAGCGCTGCCAGCGGCTGCGGTATTCCACTTCACCGGGCACGCCCTTACCACCTCCAACCGCGCCGGCTTGATGCTGGAAGATAGCGACAAAGATAAAAACAACGAAGATAAAGACGCGCAAACCGGCGCGCGTCGTCTTCCGGATGACCCGTCCGTTCTCGACGCCAGTGTGCTGCGCAGCCTGAATTTGCAAAACCTGCAATTGGCCGTTCTGGCGGCTTGTAACACCGACTCGGGCGAAGGAGGATCACGCGGCTTCGATAGCGTTGCCCAGGCCCTCCAAACCTCCGGAGTGCCGCACGTGCTCGCCAGTCGCTGGGCGGTCGACGCGGTGGAAGCCTCTGCTTTTATGAACAGCTTCTATGCCAGCGCGCTTTCCGGCCAGCCCGTCTCCGCCGCAACCCGTGTGACCTCCGAGAAAATGTTGTCAGACCCCCGCACTGCCCACCCGTACTATTGGGCGGCGTTTGCAGCTTATGGACGACCCTGAACTGAAACGGCAAAAATCACCATGCGACGGCCCTGGATGAGATCACCTTTACCAAGGAGAAACCCGATGAGAATCCCTCGCTCCCGAAGTTCGCTGGCTGTGCTTGCCGCCGCCGTCCTGACCATGTCTCTACTCTCCTGCAATCAGGCCCAACCGCCCGCCAGTCCCGCGACGTCCGAATCCAAAGCCGCTACAAGCGAAAAAGTGTTCGTCATCTTTGAAGGTCCATGGGCAATCGTCGCCGACCCGAAAGATGCCAACAGTGTCCTGGTTCTCGCGCCCAAGACCAAGCTGCACCGCGACCTTTACGTCTCTGCCAACGACGAGTCGACATTGCCGGCCGGAATTTTTGATCTCTCCGTCCCCGCCCACGGTCTCGCCGCTGCGGGAGCTCTCGACATGCGCTTCGCTCAGGCAAAGATTGACCCCAAGAACCTGCAGCGCGCTCTCGACGATAAATCGGAGCGCTATGTCATTCGCCTGCCCAAGCCCGAAGCGTACCTCGCGGCCAAGAGAGTTCGCAGCCGGGTCGGCTCTAACTATCCTCCCAACCCTTCGACCGAGCAGAATTACGCGTCGTACGTGTCGTTCCTCTACAACGTCAGCACGCTGAGCGGTTTTTCCTTGGCGGGCACTCCCGATAGCGGTGCCTTCAATCCGCTGCTTCTCCAGTTAGAGACTCCGACCATTCGTTTTGCGATTGAGCCCGCTCAACTCGACAATCCGGCCGACAGGTGCCACACACACTCCCGAGAGGCGTTCCGCGAGACGACGCTGTTCCTCGGTTTGACGCTCTATCTGGATTTTCCCAACGACTCGCCAGACTGCCACAAAACCGACCCGCAACTTTCTCGCTCCACCAGAGCCCAGGCCCGTCAATCGTCGGTCGTCAAAAGGATCGCCACGCTGCTCGTCGGGAATTTCACAGATGTGGAGCCGCAAAGCGCGATCGTAAGCACCGCGCCTGAAATTCTGCGCTCTCTTGCTGTGAGCGGAGCTCAGAAGATCGTGTCGAATGAAATGGCCTTTGCCTATTTCTTTCACGGAGGATCGTCCGTCTGCGAGGCGCCAATCTTGTTCTTAACCACCTCTTGAAGGGCCGCCTTGAACGTCGTCACGTTTTCGACTAGCACGTGAGAATTGCGCTGTCAGCTTTCAGTCCGATAGGCCATGCGCACCAGCGTTCTCTCCGAAAAAGGCACATACAGCAGCGCCGCAGTGGCAGCGAACGCTAACCCAACTCCGATCTGCCGCAAGAGCAGAAACGGCGCGATCGCCCAGAGCTCGTCCAGCAAGAGCACAAAAGGAAACAGCCGGTTAAAAGTCGCGCCGAGTTTTCGAAAGTCGAACCCTACCGCCGACAGCAGATAGAAGCGCAGTGGAATTCCTACCGCTCCCGTCACCAGCACCGCGCCTACGATGAACAACCCTCGCCAGCCGGGCAGAAAATCGCTTGCGACGCGGTCCGCAGCCCTCAGGTGCGCCAGTCCGCTCACATAGAAGATCAGATACATCACCTGAATCAGCGCAAACAGAGCGCGCACCAATCCGCGCCGCGGAATAGGAACATGCAGCTCAGGATGCATCGCGGCCGTGTCGGCTGGAGTCGCCAAAGCATTCGTGGCGTCGGCAGCAGAGGTCACTTTATCCAAGCTAACGCAGTCGACCGCAGCGATAAAACGGTAGCCTCGTCGAGCCAGCGTCTCGACAAAACGGGGGCTCGATGCAGAATCGCCAAGTGCCTCGCGAATCTTGTTCACCGCCGTGTTCAGGCTGTGATCGAAATCCACAAACGTATCAGCAGGCCATATGCTCTCGCGCAGCTGTTCACGCGTGACCACCTGCCCCGCATTCCGCAGCAGTGCCGTTAGGACTTGAAACGGCTGTTCCTGGAGCCGTATGCGGGCGCCGTTCCGCCGCAACTCTCCGGCATCAAGGGCGACTTCAAAAACGCTAAACCGCAGAAGCCCGGCTTCGCGTTTGGAGGAAGGCATCGGCATGGCGCGCCCGTAGTGTATCGCGAGGCCGTCGTTGGTAGTTAGCAGGTATCCGTGTTCGTTCGTCCTGAACACCTCCCAGCAAACATTCATCGCAGAGACTTGCCACCGAACGACCGCGACGAACGACTAACGACGAACCACCGACGACTAGCAACCGCCGCCCGCGCCCACCATCCAAAAAAGCTACAATAGCCGCGTGAACGCCCCCGTTCCATCGAAGCCCGCCGACCGCGATCAACACGACCTGCGTCGGCAGCGCCACGCCGTTTACGCCGCCGAAGCGACTGGATTGCTGTTCATGGCGATTCTGCTCCTCATTCTCATCGTCATCCGCTACTGGCGATATATCCCCTGGAGCGCGCGCTGAAAACAACGGATCGCGAGCCACTTGTTGTCGTCGTGCTCGGTCCGACGGCGAGCGGAAAGACTGCGCTGGCCTTGGCAATCGCGCGTCGCTTTCGCGGCGAAATCGTCAATTGCGATTCCGTCGCCATGTACCGTGACTTCGAAATCGGCACCGCCAAACCCAGCGCCGCCGAACGCGCCGAAATTCCCCATCATTTAGTGGATTGCGTCGATCCGCTCGCCGACGTCACCGCTGGAGAATATGCGCGCCAGGCTAGGCAAATTCTGCGCGAGATCGCTCGGCCTGCGCGCTCTTTGCCTGAACTTAATTTGCCCAAACTCGCTCGACCTGAAAACGAACCGCGCGGGCATCTCCCCGTCGTCAGCGGCGGCACTGGACTCTATCTACGCGCTCTGCTCGAAGGGCTCTTCGTCGGCCCGCAGCGTTCCGAAGAGCTGCGCAACAAACTGCGCGTTCGCGCCGACCGGCGCGGAGTCGACTACCTGCATCGCCTCTTGCATCGCCTCGATCCTGCAGCCGCCGGCCGCATTCATGCCAATGATGTTCCCAAGGTGATTCGCACCATCGAGGTCTGCCTGGCGTCGCGTCGCCCCATGACCGATCTCTGGCAGCAGGGACGCGAGCCGTTGCACGGCTTTCGCATTCTCCGACTGGGCCTCAACCCCGGGCGCGACGCCCTTTACGCCCGCATCAATCAGCGAGCAGCAAAAATGTTTGACGATGGTTTGATCGCCGAAACCGAAAAGCTTCTGGCAAAATATGGCGAACAAGGGCGTCCCCTTGCATCGCTTGGATACAGGCAGGCACTCCAGTTCCTGCGCGGCGAACTTGATCGTGAATCCGCCCTCGCTGCTGCGCAACAGGCGCATCGCAACTACGCCAAGCGCCAGATCACGTGGTTCCGTCGAGAACCGGACGTGCACTGGCTGCCCGGCTTCGGCGACGAGCCAGCGATTCAGTCTGAAAGCATCGCAACAATCGAACGAGAACTCGGAGAGACTTCGTGAGCGACGACTCGGCATTTGTTATTGTCAGATACATGCTCCGACATTTTCTCGTGATCACGCTCCTGCTAACCGCGGGCCTTTGCTTCGCGAAAGACAACAAGAGCAAAGACCGCTATCTGCAGCCGGGGCCCATCCATCTCGACAGGGCCCGTAAGAAGTGGGCCGACAGAACCCTACGCCGGATGTCGACCGAAGAAAAAGTCGGCCAGCTCTTTGCCATCTGGGTGAGAGTGCAGTTTTTGAACAATGCCGATCCCATCTTTCTTCAGCTGCGTGACAACATTCGCAAATATCACATCGGAGCCCTGGTGATGAGCGTGCCCGTCGATGGCCCGGTTCTGCTTAAGAGCCAACCCGACGTCGCCGCCGATCTGCTCAACCGCCTGCAGAAATCGTCGAAGCTGCCCCTGATCGTTGCCGCCGATTTTGAGCGCGGTCTCTCCATGAGGTTGAATGGCACCACCGTCTTTCCCCACGCGATGGCCTTTGGAGCCACCGGCAAGCCCGACGAAGCGGAGGCATTCGGACGCATCACCGCCCTCGAGGCGCGCGCCATCGGGGTGCATTGGAATTTCTTCCCCGACGCCGACGTAAATTCCAACCCCGCCAATCCCATCATCAACACGCGCTCCTTCGGAGGCGATCCAGTGCAGGTCGGCGATTTTGTGGCGGCCTACATACACGGCGCTCATGAAGGCGGCATGATGGTCACGGCCAAACATTTCCCCGGGCACGGCGACACCGCTACCGATTCTCATCTTGGCCTCGCCCAGGTCACCGGAGACCGCGCACGCCTCGAGGCCGTCGAGTTGCCGCCGTTTAAGCGCGCCATCGATGCCGGCGTCGATGCCGTGATGGTAGCCCACGTAACCGTTCCGGCTCTCGATCCCGAACCCAATCGCGTGGCGACCACCTCCAAGGCGATCGTGACCGGATTGCTTAAAGAAGATATGGGATTCAAAGGCATCGTCGTCACCGACGCGCTCGATATGGCTGGCTTAACACGCATTTACGCGAAGGACATTGGCCGCGCAGCTGTCGAATCTTTCAAAGCCGGCAACGACATGCTCATCATTCCAGCCAATCTCGATGCCAGCTATCGCTCGATGCTGCAGGCCGTCCGCAGCGGCGAAATCAGCCGTCAGCGGCTCGATCAATCAGTCCATAAGATTCTGGAAGCAAAGGCTTCTCTCGGTCTGAATCGAGCGCGGCTGGTCGACTTGAGCCAGCTTTCCACCGAGGTGGCAAAACCCGAAAATCTAGCCGTCGGCCAGCGCATCGCCGACGAAGCCATCACTCTCGTCCGCGACAATGGCAAGGTGATTCCGCTGCAGCCGTCTCCAAATCCAGGAACCACGGAGGCCGCGCTTCCGTATCAGTCATTGACAGAGGTCAGTAATCGTCTGGTCGCAGTTATTTTTTCCGACGACCTGCGCACCGACTCGGGACGTATGCTCGAACGCCAGATTCTAGCCCGTGTGCCCGACGCCCACGTGATCTACGTTGACGCCCGTTCGGCCGATGGCATGAAGCCTTCGGTAATGGACGCGGTCAACGCGGCCGAGCACGTGATCGCCGCCGTCTATGTGGTTCCGGTAGCCGGCAAGGCGATGCGCTCGGCGGGAGGCAGTTTGACAAATACCGTTGCCATGGACGAGGCTACCGGCTCTTTGCTTAACGCCATTCTCGATCACGCCGCCGCCCGCACGGTCGTCCTGGCGATGGGCAATCCATATGTAATCCAGGATTTCCCGAACATCCAGAATTATCTGTGCGCGTTCTCCAACGCATCCGTATCGGAAATTGCAGCCGTCAATGCGATCTTCGGCGAGATTCCGATCGATGGACATTTGCCGGTCGCGATTCCGGGCGTCGCTGCGCGCGGCCAGGGAATCGAACGCCCCGAGCAATTCTCAGTTCGACCCACCTCAGGAGGTTCTCTCCATGTTCAACCTTAAAACTTTCAGCCGCGGTCGCTCCGGTCGTAATGTCATCGTGAAACTTTCCCTCGCCGCATTATTTGCGGCGCTCTGGGCTCTTCCTGCATGCAGCGTCAATACCCACAATGACGGCCAGGACGGCGAGAAGCACGTTGATATCAAGTCTCCCGTCGGCGATCTGCACGTCAGCGAGCAAGTCGACATCCGCGATACCGGCCTGACGGTTTATCCCGGCGCCAAGCCCGCTCCGAAAGACGAGAGCGACGACAAAAAAAGTGCGAACGTAAATCTTTCGGTGCCAGGTTTCTCACTGAAAGTGGTGGCCGGCGAATTCATTTCTGACGACGCTCCCGCCAAGATCATCGCCTACTACAACAAAGAATTGGCCGAATACGGCAAGACCATTACATGTCACGGCGGTTGGAGCGGCGGTGATGTGCAAGCCTCGTCCGGCAAGGGCGAGATGTCAAAGCCCGTCTCCTGTTCGGACAATGGCAGTGGAGATTCGGTCGAACTCAAGGTCGGAACAGAGGGTAACCAGCACGTGGTTGCCGTGAAGCCGAACGGCCGCGGAAGCCGCTTCGCTCTGGTCTACGTGCGTATGCACACTGGCAAAGACGACACGATCTGATCAACGGCGATTGAGGCATTGGCCAATGTTTCAATGTCTAAATGCCTCAATAGCCCGAGCCGTTGCCTTGCTCTGCGCTCCGTAGTGCGCTAGCTTCAATTACGTGGAGCACGCCTGCCAAAAATGCGGAACCGAGGTCGAAGACGGACGGCCGTTTTGTCCGCAATGCCGCGCTCCCCAAATTCACGTGCGCGTGGCCGTTCCTGATGCGCCCGTTGCCGCGAACGTGAATTCCGCGCCCGATGAGCTTTCTCCTGACCTGCTTCCGGGCTGGCAACCGGCTCGCGCCAGCCTCCTGGCGGGCAAACTGGATCGCGGAATTGCTCTTCGCTCCTCCATCAAGGCAGGCGTACTCGGTATTGTGATAGGGATCATCCCCTTGCTTGGCGTCGTTCTGACCGGTGCGCTGGCCGTCTTTTTCTACCGTCGCGCGAATGGATTCGTTCCCCGTGCCGCGCTCGGATCGCGTCTTGGAGGTGCCGCGGGAGTGATTGTCTTTGCTATCAACTCCGCAATGCTGACTGTCAGAATCTTCGTTTTTCATGGCCAGAAGGAATACATCGATTTCCTCACCCAAATTGCTCGTTCTGCCGGCTTGAACGCCGCCGACCCTGATATTCAGGCGGTCTTTCACACCTTGCTGACTCCATTGGGCCTGGCGATCAGCCTGTTCTTCGGGATGATTATCACTGTGGCGCTAGCTTGCATGGGTGGAGCGCTGGCCTCGCTGTTCCTCCGGCCAAACAACCCGCGCAGATGATGAGGGCGCCGGTATCACCCATTTCGTCCCCGGCCTTGCTCTCATCTTTGCGCACGCGTATGATGCAGCGTTTATGAATTCACGAGCGCCAAAGTATTCCGTTGGGATTCGTGAGAAAGCCCAGCTCATGTCCGCCTCCGAAGTGGAGCGCACTCTGATCCGGCTGGCGCACGAAATTCTCGAGAAAAATAACGGCGTCGAAGACCTGGCCCTCGTCGGAATCCGCCGCCGCGGAGTTCCTCTGGCGCAGCGCCTGGCGAGAATTATTCAGCGTATCGAAAAGAAACCCGTGCTGCTCGGCACGCTCGACATTACCCTCTATCGTGATGATCTTTCTACCCTCGGCTCGAAGCCGGTCGTGAACAAAAGCGAACTGGAAATCCCCATCGAGGGCAAGGCCGTAATATTGGTCGATGACGTTCTCTATACCGGACGCACGACCCGCGCCGCCATGGACGCGCTGTTTCGCACTGGCCGTCCCCGCCGCCTGCAGTTGTGTGTACTAATCGATCGCGGCCATCGCGAATTGCCCATCGAAGCCGCCTTCGTTGGGCGCGTGGTGCAGACCACCGAAAATCAGATTATCGAGGTCAAACTCCGCGAAGTCGACGATGCGGAGAAGGTTTTGCTCATGGAAAAACAGCAGACAATCGCTTAGATACTCTTACGAATCAGCTCCTTATAATGTGAATGGTCATCCCGAATAATACGAATTGTCATCCCGAGCGAAGCGAGGGATCTGTAGTCTCCATCGCAAACTCGCCACGAACTTTTTAGATAAATATGAATCCAGCGCGCGGTTCCTTGCTCGGTATTGAGCACCTGGAAGCATCCGAGATCCTGAGAATCCTCAAGTTTGCCCGGCGCATGAATCCGGACAAGCCCCGCCCCCTGCTCAAGGGCAAGCGCGTGCTTTTGCTTTTTTACGAAGCATCCACGCGCACGCGAAGCTCGTTTGAGATCGCTGCCAAATCGCTCGGAGCTCATACCGTCCTCATCCAGTCGATCGGTTCGAGCATCGAGAAAGGCGAATCGCTGCTCGACACGGGATACACCGTCCGCGCCGTGGGCGCCGATATCATTGTCATCCGCCATCCCAATGCCGGCGCACCCCACGTAATGGCCGAACACATTGATGTGCCCATCATCAACGCTGGCGACGGATTGCATGAGCATCCCTCGCAGGCATTGCTCGATGCCTATACAATTTTGCGCAACAAGAAAAGCTTCAAAGGCCTGCAGGTCGCGATTGTCGGCGACATTTTTCATAGCCGCGTGGCGCGCTCCGCGTGCCATCTTCTGAGCAAGTTTGGGGTGAAGATTATTCTTTGCGGACCGCCGGAACTCGTGCCTGACATCGCCATCACTCTCGCGCCCGGCATACGCGGAACTCGCCACATGGAAGATGCTTTGCGCGGAACGGACGTGGTCATGCTGCTGCGGGTGCAGAAAGAGCGTCTGGCCGGCCTCCGAATCGATCTGCCCGAGTACATTGCCCGCTATCAGATGAATTCGGCAAGATTGAAACTGGCGAAAAAAGATGCCATCGTGATGCACCCCGGCCCCATCATTCGCGGCCTCGAACTGACCAGCGAAGTTGCCGACGGCCCGCAGGCGCGCATTCTTGAAGAGGTGCGCAATGGAGTGCCCACGCGTATGGCCGTTTTGGCGCGAGCCGCGGGGAGAATGCGATGAGCGTCCCCAAAAATCGCGCCAGCCTGTTGATCAAGGGCGGCCATCTGATTGACCCAGCCGCTCGCATCAACGCCCCTATGGACGTCCTGCTCAAGGATGGCCGCGTGGCGGAAGTAGCTCCTCCCAACAAAATAAAGGGTGGCGCCGACGAAAAATTCGATGCGCGCGGACTCATCGTAGCGCCCGGCTTCATTGATCTCCACGTGCATTTGCGTGAACCCGGCCAGACTCACAAAGAAACGATTGCCACCGGAACCGCTGCCGCGGCGGCTGGCGGCTTTACTTCCGTTTGCACCATGCCCAACACGATTCCGGTGGTCGATTCCGTCGAATGGATCGAGTGGCTTCGTCAGCCCGAACGCGCGGCAATGATCAACGTCTTCGGCGTCGCGGCCGCAACCGTGGGCAGCAAGGGCACCACGCTTACCGACTTTCGCGCGCTGCATAGCGTCGGAGCCATCGCCGTGACTGACGACGGCAAACCCATTCTCGATGACAGCGTGATGCGCGAGGCGCTGATTTTGGGTGGCGAGCTGAACTTCCCCGTCGTTCAACACGCCGAGGATACTCGCATGACCGAAAACTGCTCCATGCATGCCGGCGCGCAGTCGTTCCGTCTCGGCCTGCGTGGCATGAGCGCGGCTGCTGAGGCTTCGGTTGTCGAGCGCGATGTTCAGCTCGCCATGCACATTCCCGATGCCCGGCTGCACGTCGCCCATCTTTCGACTGCCGATGCTTTGAAGAGTGTTCGTCGTGGCAAGCGGGCAAAGGCACGCGTGACCTGCGAAGTGACGCCCCACCATTTCACTCTGACCGACGACGACATGCGCGACTATGACAGCAATTACAAAATGAATCCGCCCCTGCGCTCGGCCGCTGACCGCGAAGCGATTTTAGTTGCGCTCTCCGACGGCACCGTCGACGCCATCGCCACCGATCACGCTCCCCACGCTGCCCACGAAAAAGAAGTGGAATTCGAGCGCGCCGCTTTCGGCATCACCGGACTCGAAACCGCACTCGGGCTGGCCATCACACGCCTTCATCGCGAGCAGCGCATCCCACTGACGCGCATCGTGGAACTTTTTACCGCTGGCCCTGCTCGCTGCTTCGATCTTCGCGGACGCGGTTCGCTCGTCCGCGGCTCAGTCGCCGACGTCACTGTCTTCGACCCGAAAAAGAAGTGGACCTTCGATGCGGCAAAGTCGCGCTCGAAATCGAAGAATACCCCGTTTGACGGATGGCAGCTCACGGGAAAAGTCGTCGCCACGATAGTCGGGGGAAGAATCGTCTATCCCACTTAAGCTCGCCATCGACGGCGAGGCAAGTGCACCCAATCAGTTACGCGCTTTTGATTAACGGATTCCCCGGAGAAGCCAGCTCCGCGCGATGCAGCTTGGCGACTAAGTGTTCTTTGTCAGTGGCGGCAGCAGCGGCCGAAAGGCGCTTGCGCAGTTTTGCTATTTTCTCGGCGCGCGTGCGGCGGCGACGAATTTCCGGACGACGGCTGGGTGCGGACATAAAATTCTCCTTGGAGTATGCAACGATTTAGTAATGCACTGGTGAAATCGCGAGTCAGATATATGGTCGGGCGCTCAGGACTCAGATAAAACTCAATTATATGGTCGATCGCACGGCCTGGCAAAGACACTGGAAAGACACGCAGACTTAAAAGTTCGTCTTAGCGGGAATCTGGGCAGGAGTCTGGCGTCTGCCCATCGTCCTTCTCGGGTCGATAACCGCCGCAAGTCAGGACCGGCAGCCGCGGATATTTCGTAAATCGTGAATCTTCAAACGAAAGTTGGCACATAATGAAGATCGCCCCGCGGTCTGATTCGATTCGCCGCGCGTGCAAGCACTTCTGGCACAGACCTGGATTCGTTTGCGTCAATCTTCCGCAAATTTACCATGCCCAGGTAACCGTCCCCGATAAAGTCGCCAAGGTCTATGCCAAAACAAACGGCATGCTTACACAAAATAACGATGCCAGAGCCGCAAGCTGACCTCCGCATCGGCTGGCCATGGCTTGACGCAGGTAGCACAGGACCGTTAGGTCAAACGAGGACGCGATCCGGACGAAACTAGAGTTCTCTTATTCATTTTCTCCTCAATTTCCCAGAGAAAGGCTGATCAAAGATTCGAAAAGTGTATAGCCACTGCTTTTTGCGACGCGCGGACCCCCTGAAAGCGGTTTGACCATGAGATAGGTTCGCAGTACGATTCCGTCAAATGACGGCGAAAACTACCTCCCGGCGAAAGCCCGAACAGGATGGGCATTTATTGAAACTCGGCGAAGCCGCTCTCGAACTCAACGTCAGCTTCCCCACCATCAAGCAATGGATTTACCGACGAAAAATACGGAGCGTCAAGACGGCAGGAGGGCATCATCGAATTCCCCAGAGCGAAATCGATCGTCTGCTCTATCGCACGCGGGGCAAAACTGTTCCCGAGCGCAGGGAGATATTGCGCCGAGTCAGCGGCAGAAACCAGCTTGTGGGCCGGATCGACAGTGTGCGCATCAGCGGGCTGATGGCGGAAGTAAAAATCTCGATTGGCGAACAGCAGATCACGTCGATCATCACCTCTGCGTCCGCCCGTGAAATGGGACTCAAGCCCGGGCAGACCGCCGCCGCTCTCATTAAAGCCACCGAAGTCATGATCATTCGAGTCTGATCCGATCTCGCATTCCACCCGAAAATCCACCAACAATAACGTCGTTCCGTTGTTGAATGTCAGAATCCTCCGCCTTCCTTTTATTCACCGCGCCCGCTTTGACAATCGTTTGCTGATGATGGCAAAGCCGCGCGTTCGCTCCCCGGTCGATTCACACAATATTCAACAAACTGTCACAAATTATTAACAAAGGGCGGACTACCCTAAAGGTTCACAAAAACGGCTAAGAGTTGATGCCATATGTCCATCAGTTTGTCTTGAAGTCTGGAACGCCTATTTCTCAGGAGAGGAACAATGAAACGACTTTTACTTGTGCTGCTGTCAATGGCGCTTGCGGGTGGCGTGATCGCCGCGCAGGCCCAGCAGGATACGACGGCTGCAACGACCAAGAAAAGCGCCCGAAAAAAACCGGCGAGGAAATCCGAGCCGAGTATTTCCGATCAGCTCAACCAGCTGAAGGAGGCGATTGACGCCCAGCAGCAGCAGATCAAGCAGCTGAGCGAACAGGTGCAAAGTCGCGACCAGCGTATCCAGCAGTTAGAACAGCGGCTTGACCAGAGCCAGACAATCGCCACGCAGGCGCAAACCAAGGCCGATAGCGCGGCAGCCCAGAGCGCGCAGCAGGAGGCAACGGTAGTTGCGCTCAAGAGCGATGTCACCGACTTGAAGACCAACGCCACCAATACCGCGATGACTCTCCAGGAAACCCAGAAGAGAATCGGCGGCCTCGAAAGTCCCCTTGCCATCCACTACAAGGGAATCACCATCACCCCCGGCGGATTCCTCGCGGCAGAATCCGTCTACCGCACTCGTGCTTTGGGGGCCGACATCAACACCCCGTTCAACAGCCTTAACTACCCTGGAAGCGGCCAGAACGCAATCTCCGAATTCTTCGGATCAGGTCGTCAGTCTCGCATCTCCATGCTGGCTCAGGGCAAGATCGCCGATGCCAAGCTGACCGGTTACGTGGAAGCTGACTTCCTTTCGGCAGGCGTCACCTCCAACAACAACCAAAGCAACAGCTATACCCTCCGGCAGAGGCAGGTTTGGGGCCAGGCGGCCCTCGATAATGGCTGGAGCTTCACCGGCGGTCAACAGTGGAGCCTGGTAACCGAAACCAAGAAAGGCGTTGACAATCGAACCGAAGCTTTGCCGATGACCATTGACCCGCAGTACCAGGTCGGCTTCAGCTGGGCGCGGCAGTGGGGTTTCCGAGTCTCCAAGAACTTCGACAACCGCTTTTGGTTGGCCGCCTCTTTGGAAAATCCTCAGACCATCCTTTCGGCTAGCGGCAACGCCTCGAACTTCGCGTTTGGCAGCGCGGGCGTTACCGGCGGACTGTATGACAATCAATCTAACTACTCTTTCAACTCGATGCCCGATGTCATCCTCAAGGCCGCTTTTGAACCCGGATTTGGCCACTATGAAGTTTTCGGCATCTTCAGCCGCTTCCGCGATCGCGTGTACCCTTGCGTCGAATATTCTTCCCCGTCGAGCCTGTGTGATGGAGGCATTCCCTCGACGGGCGCCTACAATGCCTCGACCAATGGCGGCGGCCTCGGAGCGAACGCTCGCGTAACGATTGCCAAGCATATCGATTTCGGTCTTCACGGCCTTTTCGGCAACGGTGTAGGGCGCTACGGCACATCCGGCCTACCGGATGCCACGGTGAACCCCGATGGTACCTTGGCTAAGCTGCGCAGCTATCAAGGTTTGGCCACGTTAGAATGGCACTCGCCCAAGATCGATATTTACCTCAATGGCGGCGAGGAGTACGTGGGACACCGCTATGCGGTCGATCCGGTTTCGGGTAAGGTTGTCGGGTATGGAGCCCCGACTTTCGTTGACTCAGGCTGCTACACCGAACCGCCGCCGTCAGCCGGTAGTGGCTACGGTTTCGGATCCCTCAGCAATTGCAGCGGTAATACTCAGAACGTTATCGAAGGTACGCTTGGCTTCTGGCTGCACTTGTATACCGGTCCCAAGGGCAAACTGCAACTCGGCTCACAGTATTCTTATATAACCCGAAACGCATGGGCAGGCGCTGGAGCTACTCCCGACACCAGCCTTTCCCCGCACGGAATCGACAACATGGTCTTCACGTCGTTCCGCTACTACTTGCCGTAAACGCGCTCCAACTCGCGTTCCCGGTTATCGGGAGCGCGGGGATTTGGTAACAAACAACTCAAGGTAGAACCCCTATCGCTCCGGTGCGGGATCCGCTGCACCGGAGCGATTCGCTTCTGTTGCATGAGTTCTCTCTGCGTGTAAAGTTTGCAGTTACAACCCGAGGTCGCTTTCAAGCGTCCAACCAAAGGGTACAAGTGACTTGGGTGACCTGCCCGCCGTGAATGTCTCATGTATAATCTGGGAACATTCGATCCGTGCACGAACCTGACATGCTGATGCTGGAAAATTCTCGATCACGGGTAAGTGTCGCTTCTTATTGCTGGATGGCGGTCGTTCTGCTCGCCGTCTGCTCGCTTACAATCAGCGTCGCGACTCGCTTCACCCTCGCCGGGCAAGACGTCCAGAAGGTAAGCACCGCAAAACCGCAATCTCAGGATGCCAAGCGGCAGCACCTTCTCAGCAATGCTCTGGAGTGGACCGCCCCGGTCCCCCGCTTCACTTTATTCCAACCGCCGCGATCTTCCGCTCTTGTCGTCTCCGTTCTTCTTCCCCCGACCGATCATAGCTCTGAAAGCTGGCTTTATAACCGGCCTCCTCCTTCCTGCTGATTTCGCGCTAGTTGCATCCAATCTCTGGTTTCGGGGACGCTCAGTCGTACTACGAAGGCTGAGGCAGCTTCATCAGAACGCGAATAATCGGCGCTGATGATTCGAATCCGGCACTCAATGTGGAATGGTTTTCCGGGTCCAGAACGGCGATGTGGCTGCCTTTTTCAGTCGCTGGCACCACATTATTCATGCTGTAGAAACGTTGTGAAAATGCATTTAACGTTGCTCGTTCGTGAAAGGAAGGTACATGTCCGTTAATTCTCCACTGACCGAAGAAGACCTCGACGCTCTTCGCCAGTTCGATACGTGCATGATCTCCAATGCGATCGAGAAATTTCACGCCCGGCTTCGCAACACCGGGTTTACCGACGGCAGCATTCGGTGCATGTTTCCCGATGCTCCGCCCATGGTCGGCTATGCGGTTACGGCTCGCCTTCGATCCGGGGACCCACCGGTTGCCGGCGATCACTTCCGTGATCGGTCCGATTTCTGGAATCGCCTGCTGGAGATTCCCGCCCCACGCATTCTCGTCTTGGAGGATATGGACCGTCCGCCCGGGCGTGGTGCGTTTATCGGAGACATGCACGCTGCCATTCTCAAGGCTTTGGGATGCGTCGGCTATATAACCAATGGCGCCGTTCGCGAGTTGCCGGCCGTCCGTGCGATCGGTATCCAGTTGTTTGCCGGCAACATTGCCGTTTCGCATGCCTATGCGCATATCTTCGACTTCGAGAGTCCGGTCACAATCGATGGCATGGAAGTGCATCCCGGCAATCTGCTCCACGGCGACCGTCACGGAGTGGTGACAGTCCCGATCGAACTCGCAACCAAGATTCCAGATGTCGCAGCCCAGTTGCAGTGGCGCGAACAGACGGTCATCGATTTTTGCCGGTCACGCGATTTTTCGGTGGCGAAGCTGAGCGAAATTATGAAAACGATGAGTTAGCGGCGATCTCAAGTCGCCGCACGGACGTTCCTGGCCAGGAATGCCAGAGAAAGCTGGTCAAAAGAATTCAATGAATGAGAGTAACGATCGATCTGACTTAACACCAACGCCACGAAACAGGCTTTCGAAGCTCATGTTTCTTGGAGGTCTTGTCGCTGCCTTGGCGATCGGATTCTCCGCCTGTTCAGGCGACGGACGCGTTCAGGCGAGCACCCCGGCGATCACCGTCGGCGTCACAAAAGTAGTGCGTAAGTCGCTCGGCCGCGATATTACCTTGTCTTCCGAGTTAGTGCCCTTCCAGGAAATCGATGTCTACGCCAAGGAATCCGGCTACGTTAAAAAGTTGATGGTCGACTACGGAACCCACGTAAAAACTGGACAGGTCATGGCCGTCCTCGAGATTCCCGAGTTGGAAGCACAGCTGCAGGAAGACCAAGCTGAAATCAAGAATGCTGTGAATCAAGTCAGCCGGGCTCAGCACGAACTGACCCGCTACAAGGCGCAGTACAACGCTCTTCACTTGGAATACACGCGTTTGAACGGAGTCTTTGAGAGCCAGCCTGGAATTGTCGCCCAACAGGAAGTGGATGACGCGCAGGGCAAGGATTTGGCCGCATCCTCTCAGGTGGATGCGGGCCAGGCGGCACTCGAAGCCTCCCAAAGTCAGCTCGCCGCAGCAAAAGCTAAGCTGGCTCACGATCAGACTCTCTACGATTATTCGCGCATTACCGCTCCGTTTCCCGGTGTAGTCACGCAGCGCTACGCGAACCTGGGCACGCTTGTGCAAGCCGGCACAAGTTCAAGCACGCAAGCAATTCCCATCGTCAGACTTTCCGAGGACGATCTCTTCCGCCTGGTGATTCCGGTTCCGGAATCTTACGTGAAGTACATTCGCATCGGCGATCGCGTCGATGTCCGCGTTCCATCGCTCAACCAGACCTTCCCCGGAAAGGTAGCGCGTTTCTCCGTGGATGTGACTCAAGACACGCGCACCATGCATACCGAGGTCGACGTTTCCAACCCCCATCGCGTCCTCATGTCCGGCCTTTATGCCGATGCCGATCTGATCCTGGAACATAAGGAAGATATCCCGTCCGTGCCGTTGCAGGCTTTGAATCATGAAACGGATAAAACCACTGTGTTTGTAGTGAACGCGAATGATGAAGTCGAGGATCGCCAAGTCACTCTTGGTATTCAGACCTCTACCGACGCTGAAGTGGTCGCCGGTCTGAGTGAAGGACAACAAGTGATCGTCAGCGATCGTAGTGGACTAAGACCGGGGGAGAAAGTGAATCCAAAGGTCGTCCAGATCATGCAGTATCACGAAAATAATCAGGAGTAAGTTCGGCCCCGCAAGCTGGTGGCTCAAGCGAGTTTAAATGTCACGTTTTTCGATTCGAAACCCGTATTTCATCATAGTGATTTGTCTCGCGCTGTTGGTCATCGGCGTGACCAGCTTGGTACGCATGCCGGTCGATTTGTTTCCCACTATCAATCTTCCCGAAGTCGTGGTCGCGACTTTTTATTCCGGCATGCCGCCGCAGGATATCGAAACTGATATCACCGATCCTCTGGAACGCTTTTTCACCCTGGCCAGCGGAATCGACCACATGGAATCGCGCTCGCTGCTTGGCGTGAGCATCATCAAAGTCTATTTCCAGCCGGGAACCAATGCCGACGCCGACGTAACCGAGCTTTCCAATCTCGCTTTAGCCGATCTCAAGCGCTTGCCCCCCGGCACGCTCCCGCCGGTCGTTCTTAAGTTCGACGCTTCCAGCCTCCCAGTCTGCCTTGTAACCCTGAAAGGCGCGGGGCTCAACCAGACGCAGATTCATGACATCGGCCAATTTACCATCCGCAATCAGATCGCGGTGGTGAAGGGAGCGGAGATTCCTCCGCCGTTTGGCGGCAAATACCGCCAGATCATGGTCTATGTTGATCCCTACAAGTTGAGTTCGCGCCAGCTGAGTCCCATGGACGTTGTACGCGCCGTCAACAATTCCAATCTGATTCTGCCCGCTGGCGACGTCAAGATGGGCTCCTATGATTATTACGTTTACTCCAACAGCCTCGTGAATAACATGCAGGAGCTTGGCGAAGTCCCCATCAAGACCGTCGGAAGCTCATGGGTGTCGGTCGACGATCTTGGCAAAGCCGAGGATGCTAATCAGATTCAATACAACCTGGTGCGAGTGGACGGCCAGCGGTCTGTCTATCTCCCAATCATGAAGCAGGGCGGAGATACAAACACGATCGAGGTCGTGGATGGTATCCGCGACATGATTAAGCACCTCTATGACATTCCCAAGCAGCTCATAGCCACCGTCGTTTTTGATCAGTCGAAATTCGTAAAAGAAGCGATCAAGACCTTACTCCACGAGGGTCTCATCGGCCTGGTTCTGACCAGCCTGATGATCCTCATCTTCCTCGGGAGCTTTCGTGCTACCACCGCCGTCTTCCTGTCGATTCCGCTCTCCGCGCTTGCTACCTTCGTCGTTTTGAACCTCACGGGCAGCACGGTCAATACGATGATCTTGGGCGGTCTTGCCCTTGCTTTTTCGCGCATCATCGATAACTCGGTAATCTCGCTCGAAAATATTTACCGCCATCTCGAAATGGGTGCTGCCCCAGAGGTAGCCGCCGAGACGGGCGGCGCTGAAGTAAGTCTGGCTGTTTTGGCAGCGACTCTCACCACTGTGGTCGTGTTTTTCCCAGTTACATTCTTATATGGAGTCAGTAAGTTCCTGTTCACTGCCCTGGCGCTTGCGGTCGTCATCTCTCTCTTTGCTTCTTACTTGGTGGCGATGACAGTGATTCCGTTGTTCTGTTCGCGATATCTGAAGGCGATGCCGGCCGGAGGAGGGCACGACAGTAAAGGGGAGTATGAGATAGAGCCGACGATGGCGGTCGGCAAGTCGTGGTGGGAGCGGTTCAATGCGGGGTTCAATCGTGGCTTCAATCGGGTGCTGGATTACTACGAGTACTGGGTGCGGCGTGCGGTGAAGCGACCGGGGCTGACGGTGGCCGTGTTGAGCGGAGTGTTTGTGGCCAGCCTGGGAATCTATCCGTTGCTGGGGCTGGCGTTTTTTCCGCAAACCGACGCGGGACAGTTCACCATCAATCTGAAAGTGCCGACGGGGACGCGGATCGAAGTGACGGAACAGTATGTGGCGAAGGTGGAGGATCTGATCCGGCGGACGGTGGGGGAGAAGGATTTGAAGATGGTGGTGTCGAATCTGGGGGTGGTGCCGGATTTCTCGTCGCTCTATACGACGAATGCGGGACCGTACACGGCGACGATACAGGTAGCGTTGAAGGACGGACACGAGCGCAGCAGTTTTGCGTACATGGATCTGGTGCAGAAGAAGATGGGGGCGGAGTTTCCGGACGTGCGCGCGTTTTTCTCGAGCGGATCGATGGTGGATGCGGTGTTGAACATGGGGATGCCGGCGCCGATCGACGTGCAGGTGAGCAGTCCGGACCTGAAGCAGATTTACGGGATCGCGCAGGATCTGGCGGGGAGGATTCGGGCGCTGCCTGGGGTGGGCGAGGTGTATATCCCGCAGGACTTGAATTATCCGGCGTTGCGTTTGGACGTGGACCGGGTGCATGCGGGGGAGTTGGGGCTGACGCAGAAGGATGTGGTGGACAACGTGATCACGGCGCTGAATTCGAATTACATGATCGCGCCGAACTACTGGGTTGACCGCAAGAGCGGCAACGACTACTACCTCACCGTCCAATACTTCGAAAAAGGACGGCCGGCGATCCACAATTTCACCGATCTCACTAACATCCCGATCCATGCCCCCAGTCTGAAAGACCCCACCACATTAGACGCCGTGGTGAAACTGGAAAATATTCAGACGCCGACCGAGGTTGATCACTACCAGATCCAACGAGTCATCGACGTCTACGTGACTCCCGCAACCGAAGATCTGGGAAAAGTCTCCAGTGCGGTTGCGCGCCTCATTCCGCATCTTAAGGCTCCGGAGAACGTCCGTATCAACATGCGCGGCATGGTGGAAGGCATGAATGCGTCCTTCCACAGCTTTGCTGTCGGGCTGTCGTTGTCTGTCGTTCTGCTCTACCTGATCCTGGTGGCGCAGTTCAAGTCGTTCAAAGATCCATTCCTCATTATGCTGGCCATTCCGATGGGCTTCATCGGCGTACTTATAATTCTGCCGCTTACCGGCACAACTCTAAACGTGATGTCGCTCATGGGAGTCCTGATGTTGGTTGGCATATCCGCCTCGAACAGCATTCTAATCGTTGAATTTGCCCACCGCCTCGAAGAGCAGGGCAAAGGAGTCGAAGAGGCTGTCATTACATCTTGCAGAGTACGTTTGCGACCGATTCTTATGACTTCCTTGGCAACGATCATCGGAATGGTCCCGATGGCGCTCAAGCTGGGGACGGGAAGCGAACAATATGCGCCGTTGGCACGTGCCATTATCGGAGGTTTAGCCGCTTCCGTCGTCTTTACCGTCTTTATCGTGCCTGCGGCTTATCTGCTCGTATATCGCGGGCGGCAGACTGAGGTTCAACCTGAGGTTCAACCGTAACTGACAAGTGTTCGCTTTGTATGCATCTCGACTGGAGCTTTTTAGGTAAGGCCTGATGCCGGGTTTCTCAATACGTAATCCGTACTTCGTTATTGTCGTGTGCCTCGTGATCCTGGTCATCGGCGTGACCAGCTTGGTACGCATGCCGGTCGATCTGTTTCCCACTATCAATCTTCCCGAAGTCGTGGTCGCGACTTTTTATTCCGGCATGCCGCCGCAGGATATCGAAACTGATATCACCGATCCTCTGGAACGCTTTTTCACCCTGGCCAGCGGAATCGACCACATGGAATCGCGCTCGCTGCTTGGCGTGAGCATCATCAAAGTCTATTTCCAGCCGGGAACCAATGCCGACGCCGACGTAACCGAACTTTCCAATCTCGCTTTAGCCGATCTCAAGCGCTTGCCCCCCGGCACGCTCCCGCCGGTCGTGCTCAAGTTCGATGCTTCCAGTCTGCCAGTGGCCTTGGTCACGGTCAAAGGGCCCGGCCTCAACGAAACTCAGCTCCACGATTACGCTCAATTCCAGATTCGTAATCAGATCGCGGTGGTGAAGGGAGCGGAGATTCCTCCGCCGTTTGGCGGCAAATACCGCCAGATCATGGTCTATGTTGATCCCTACAAGTTGAGTTCGCGCCAGCTGAGTCCCATGGACGTTGTACGCGCCGTCAACAGTTCCAATCTGATTCTGCCGGCGGGTGACGTCAAGATCGGCCCCAACGACTATTACGTCTACTCCAACAGCCTTGTCGACACCATGAAGCAATTGGGAGAAGTTCCGGTTAGAACTGCCGGAACGAGATGGACCTCGGTCGACGATGTGGGCCAAGCCGAGGACGCCAATCAGATTCAGTACAACATTGTGCGCGTCGACGGCCAGCGATCCTGCTACATCCCGATCATGAAACAGGGAGGCGACACCAACACGCTCGACGTCGTCAATGGCATCCGTGCTCTGGTGCGGCATCTATACGACATTCCCAAACAGATGGTCGCCACCGTAGTCTTCGATCAATCGGTCTATGTTAAGGAAGCTCTGAAGACCGTCCTCCACGAGGGAGTCATCGGCCTGGTTCTGACCAGCCTCATGATCCTCATCTTCCTCGGGAGCTTCCGTGCTACCACCGCGGTCCTGCTTTCGATTCCGCTCTCCGCGCTCACCACCTTCGTCGTGCTGAACGCGATGGGCAGCACCATCAATACCATGATTCTGGGAGGGCTGGCGTTGGCCTTTTCGAGGGTCATCGATAACTCGGTGATCTCGCTCGAAAATATCTATCGCCATCTCGAACTGGGTGCTGCGCCCAAGGTCGCGGCTGAAATTGGTGGCGCAGAGGTAAGTCTGGCCGTGCTCGCCGCCACTTTGGTGGATGTCGTCGACTTCTTTCCAGTCACGTTCCTCTACGGTGTTAGCAAGTTCCTCTTTTCGGCGTTAGCGTTGGCGTTTTGTCTTTCGTTGCTCGCCTCATTTGTGGTGGCGATGACAGTGATTCCGTTGTTCTGTTCGCGATATCTGAAGGCGATGCCGGCCGGAGGAGGGCACGACAGTAAAGGGGAGTATGAGATAGAGCCGACGATGGCGGTCGGCAAGTCGTGGTGGGAGCGGTTCAATGCGGGGTTCAATCGTGGCTTCAATCGGGTGCTGGATTACTACGAGTACTGGGTGCGGCGTGCGGTGAAGCGACCGGGGCTGACGGTGGCCGTGTTGAGCGGAGTGTTTGTGGCCAGCCTGGGAATCTATCCGTTGCTGGGGCTGGCGTTTTTTCCGCAAACCGACGCGGGACAGTTCACCATCAATCTGAAAGTGCCGACGGGGACGCGGATCGAAGTGACGGAACAGTATGTGGCGAAGGTGGAGGATCTGATCCGGCGGACGGTGGGGGAGAAGGATTTGAAGATGGTGGTGTCGAATCTGGGGGTGGTGCCGGATTTCTCGTCGCTCTATACGACGAATGCGGGACCGTACACGGCGACGATACAGGTAGCGTTGAAGGACGGACACGAGCGCAGCAGTTTTGCGTACATGGATCTGGTGCAGAAGAAGATGGGGGCGGAGTTTCCGGACGTGCGCGCGTTTTTCTCGAGCGGATCGATGGTGGATGCGGTGTTGAACATGGGGATGCCGGCGCCGATCGACGTGCAGGTGAGCAGTCCGGACCTGAAGCAGATTTACGGGATCGCGCAGGATCTGGCGGGGAGGATTCGGGCGCTGCCTGGGGTGGGCGAGGTGTATATCCCGCAGGACTTGAATTATCCGGCGTTGCGTTTGGACGTGGACCGGGTGCATGCGGGGGAGTTGGGGCTGACGCAGAAGGATGTGGTGGACAACGTGATCACGGCGCTGAATTCGAATTACATGATCGCGCCGAACTACTGGGTTGACCGCAAGAGCGGCAACGACTACTACCTCACCGTCCAATACTTCGAAAAAGGACGCGCTGCCATTCACAATATGATCGATCTCTTACAAATTCCCTTGCGCAGTCAATCCGACGACCCGTTGACCTCGCAGGCAGACTTTCAATGCGGAATGCAACGTCAACCCTTGTCGACTGACCCGATGGCGCGCATGAAGCCAATAACCCCCTTGTGGACCTGCGGAAAAGATATGCCAGATCCGAACGGTCCGAAAACGCTGCCAACAGCGCCGAGCGTCCGGCCAATCACCGTTCTCGATAACGTGGTCAAAGCGAAATTCGTGCAAACGCCGACCGAAGTCGATCACTACCAGATCCAGCGAGTCATCGATCTCTACGTAACTCCATCAGGAGAGGATCTGGGGCGGGTGACCAATGAAATGAAGCATCTCGTCAGAACTGCGAACATCCCATCCAACGTCCGGATAAATCTCCGTGGAATGGTTGAAGGCATGCAGGCTTCTTTCAAGAGTTTTGGCCTCGGCTTCCTGCTCTCTTTCGTTTTGCTCTTCCTGATCCTGACTGCTCAGTTCAAGTCTTTCATTGACCCGCTTCTCATCATGCTGGCTATACCCATGGGCTTCGTGGGAGTGCTGTTGATACTTCCCTTGACCCACAGCACCCTGAATGTGATGTCGCTGATGGGAGTCTTGATGCTCGTCGGTATTGCCGACTCCAATAGTATCCTCATCGTGGACTTCGCTCACAACCTCGAACGCGAGGGTCTATCGACCACTGATGCCGTAATTACCGCCTGTCGCGTGCGCCTGCGCCCAATCCTCATGACTTCTCTGGCCACCATCATCGGTATGATCCCCATGGCTATGAAGCTGGGCACCGGCGCTGAGCAATATGCGCCGATGGCAAGGGCGATTATCGGCGGCCTCACTTCATCCGTGCTTCTGACTATCTTCATCGTGCCGGCAGCCTACCTGCTCGTTTACAGCAAACGTGGCGCGAAAGACGCCACGCACCAAACCCTGGAGACGACGGAATGACAGGTAAGATTTTCTTGCAGCAAATAAAAAACGTGTTGCCCATCTGTCTCGCTCTGGTCATGCCAGTCGACAGCGCCGCGCAACCGGAGCTGCCTTCGGCTCCAACGCCGCAACAAACGGCTCCGTCTTCTGCTCCACGTTTGCCCATGGCCGGACAACACGCCGCTCCACCTACGCCCACCGCCCCCGGCACGCCAGTGTCGCTTTCTTTGAAGGATGCCCAGGCCCTGGCCCTGAAGAATAATCCACAGATCTCCGTCGCGCGGCTCACCGCGCTCGCCTCGCGACAGGTGACCCGGGAAGTGCGGTCGAGCTTGTGGCCCACCGCAAACATCGATCTCACCGCAGTCGATGCCAACCCCGGCTCGCGAATTACCGCCGGCGCGCTCAACAATCCGACCGTTTATCAGCGTGCCGCTGTCGGCACAGTAGTAAGTCAGCTGCTTACCGATTTCGGACGCACCACCAATCTGATCGCCAGCGCGAATTTGGCCGCGAAAGCGGAAAATCAAAATGCCGTCGCCACCAGAGAGCAGATCCTGCTAGCCGTCGATCAAGCCTTCTACAACGCCTTGCAGACCCAAGCCGTCCTAACCGTTGCTCAGCGAACCGTGGCCGACCGCCAGACGGTTGCCGATCAAGTCGGAGCACTCTACAAAAATAAGTTGAAATCTGAACTCGACTTCAGCTTTGCTAACGTCAATCTGGCGCAAGCCAAACTGCTGCTCCTTGACGCACAAAACAACGAGGATTCCGCGCTGGCATCGCTTTCGGCCGTGCTCGGGTTTCCCAATCTGCAGAACTTCCAGCTCGTCGAAGATACAACCGCCATCACTCCTCCGCAGAGCAACGTCGATGATCTGATTGCAACCGCTTTTGCCATGCGTCCTGAGATCCTATCCCAGGAATTCCAGGTCGAGTCCGCGAAGCATTTCCAGACTGCGGAACGGGATTTATTTTTCCCCGATATTCACGCTCTTGGCGTCGTCGGAGATACGCCCGTCCGAAATCCCGTGATTTCCAATTGGTATGGAGCCGTCGGCGTGAACGTCGATATCCCAGTCTTTAATGGTTTTCTGTATTCCGCAAGAGCTCACGAGGCGGCGTTTCGAGCGCAAGCTGTGCAAGAGAATTTGCGCGATCTGCGTGACCGTATCTCGCGCGATGTGCGTACCAGCTGGCTTAATGCGAACAATGCTTATCAGCGCTTGGCCGTGACCCAGCAGTTGTTGGAGCAGGCGAACCTCGCGCTGACTCTTGCCGAGGCGCGCTACAAATTAGGATTGAGTTCGATCGTCGAACTGAGTCAGGCGCAACTGCAGCAGACCCAGGCTCAGATCAGCAATGCGCAGGCAGGCTACGATTGCCGTCTTGCCCTCGCAGTCCTGCAGTATCAGACAACGGGATTCTAGGAAGAACAGCTCGGAAGTGAGAACAAAAAATCTCCAGACACTCTCATCTACTTAGATGCGTCGAGGCGCCGACGCGATGAAATTCTTCCGCGCTCGCGAACGGTCGCACCCAGCATCGATCAATCACGCCACGCATCCAATGAGTTAGTAGGAAGTATTGGAGGGTAGGCCAATGGCGATAACTAAGGTGCGTATAATCGCCAGCTTGTTCCTGGCGGCAGTGCTTTCTCTGCCTGCCTTCGCGGATGCAAACACGAACGCAAACAGAGCCGTGCCAGGGTCTATTAATTATGTCGAAGGCCAGGTGGCGATGGGCGCCGAGCCTCTCAACTCAAAGTCAATCGGATCTGCGGAACTGCAGACCGGCGAGTCGCTGAATACAGAAAAGGGCAAAGCCGAGATTTTGCTCACGCCCGGTGTCTTCTTGCGCGTCGGCGACAACAGTTCGGTGAGAATGATCTCGCCCGAACTCACCAACACCGAAGTGGCCGTCGATAAAGGTCACGCGATGGTCGAGGTTGCGCAAATCTATCCGCAGAACGACATTCGTATTACTCAAGATGGCGCTACTGCCAGATTATTGAAGACCGGCCTCTACGATTTCGACTCGCGGCAAAATCAGTTCCGCGTTTTTGACGGAAAGGCCTCCGTCGAAGTTGCCGGCAAGGATGTAACCGTCAAGGGCGGACGCGATCTAAGCCTCGCCCAAAATAGTTCTCCGAAAGCCCGAAAATTTGACAGAAAATCGTACGAAGAAGGCGATCTCTACCGCTTCAGCAGTCTGCGGTCGGCTTATCTGGCCGAGGCCAACGTCAACCAGGCGGGCTTTTACGCCGCCAACGGTTGGGGTCCGTGGGGTTGGAACGGCTGGTATTGGGACCCGTGGTTTAGCGCTTACACATTCGTTCCTCTCGATGGAATCTGGTATAGCCCGTTCGGCTGGGGATTCTATTCTCCCTGGTACGTCTATCAAGCGCCATTCTTTGGATTTGGTTTCGGCTACGGCGGATTTGGTTACGGCTTTCATCCCCATTACCTCTTTGGCGACCGTGCCTGGGAATCGCATTCGCCCTATCTGGCCAGTAACTACGCTCATGGCATCTATCGTGGTCCCGGTTCGATTGGCCGTGGCTTTCATTCTGCATCCGGTTTCCGTTCAGGACCTAAAATGACCGACTCACGAAGCTTCGGCGCATCTGGCGGCGGAGGCTTCCGGGGTGGCGGCTTCCACGACGGCGGTGGCGGTTTCCATGGTGGTGGCGGCGGACGCGGCGGAGCACGCTAACCTTTAAATGGAGATTATCGAGCGGGGCGCTATAGCGTCCCGCTTTTGCTTTTTCAGATCGGCGTGTAACTTCGAGCTAACCAAGCCCAGAAACCCTTCCCGACAACCTTTGCCCATTTGCGGACGCACGGATGGCGCCGGTACAGCGTGCCTGGCAAAAGACGTGCCCTCATTGGCAGATTAAGGGGCAATTAAAGTTTGGACGGAATCACGCCGATCGAGGCCAAAGCCCAGGCCAACCAAGCCGTCCTCCTGCATTCCAGTTGGCGGGCCGCGAGCACCTACGTCTGGGCTAAGTTCCGCCAGCGGTCCGATACTTATTGCTATTTCGAGCCGCTCAATGAGCACCTGTTTACCGCGACGCCCGAGGTGATCGATCGCTTTGTCCCCTGGTCTTTTGCCAATCACCCGCCGCTCGACGCGCCTTATCTCGAGGAGTATCGCCCCTTGCTCGGGCCGGGTCGGCGGCATTCCTGGATTTCCCGCCCACCTCACCTTCGGGCGCTACTGTGCCTCGGCGGAAGACTCCTTGCCCGAGCTCGAATCCTACCTCGCCGCTTTAGCGAAAGTACCCGCGCGCATTGGGCGGCGTCCGGTTTACGGATTCGTAGGTACCGACCTGAGAGTGGCGTGGTTTCGCGCGCATGTGCCTGGCGTGCATATCTTCATTCGGCGCGATCCGCGCCGTCAGTTTCTGTCGATGTTGCGTCAAGCCGTCCAAGGCAATCCCTATTTTCTGCAGCGCGGCACCGTGATCCTCCGCCACAATCTGCAAGAGCCCCCTTTTGCGCCGCTGCTGGCCGCGCTCGGATTTCCCGCCCTCGAACTGCCACCATTGCTCGACTCGTCCAGCTTGCGCGCGGCTTTTCGAGGCAAGCTTGTGGATGAATCGCTCTTGCGCCGCCTCTATTTCATCTTCTATTTCATGCGGCTCTTGGCGCGGAGCTTCGGCGATCCGCATTGCGACCTCGTCATCGACATCGACCGCCTGAGCCTTGACAACCCCTATCGCCGGGCGGCCGAAAACCGTCTCGGCAGCCTCGTCGGCATGACCATCTCGTTCGCCGACTGCCAGGTCGAACGCTACGATGACAATCTCCGCTGGAGCGCTGCCCAATTCGAAGCTCTCGAACAGGAAATCGAAGCTCTAACCAGCGTGGCAGCGCAGTCCGCGCAAAGGCAAGTGGAAGCCTCTGCCCTCCACCACCAACCTCTCGCGCAGAATGTGTAAGATATGGAAAGCGCGGGCCCATAGCTCAACGGTTAGAGCAGCAGACTCATAATCTGTTGGTTCTAGGTTCAAATCCTAGTGGGCCCACCAAACCACCAGACAGTTGACAAATCTCATCGCACTCTCACCTTTGGGTCACAACTGGGGTAACAACTGGCTGCCGACCACAGTGGAGTGCAAGGGCTTGCTCGAAGTCTTGCAGGTTGCTGCGGTCGTATACGTCCATCGCCAAGTTCACCTTTTTGTGACCGAGCAAATCGGAGATCACCTTTGGGTGCGTGCCGTTGCGTCGTAGCTCAGTTGTCAAGCTGTGGCGGAAATCGTGCCAACCGCATAGCTTGATCCCCAGTTCCTTCGCAGTTGGTTTGAGCAAACGACGCCGTATGTTGTTGGGGTTGACGGGTGTCCCATTCCTACTCTGAAATACCCACTTTCGTCCTGCACCTAACTTCTTCAGACGTGCGAGCAGTTCCATATCCATTACCGGAATCTGCCGTTGCTCGTCCGCTTGCAGTTCGTACACCTTCCCCTCGTAAACCACACGGCGGAGGGTCAGAATATGACCATGCAAATCAGCTTCTTTGACACCGATTGCTTCTTCGATTCGCACCGGGATGCGGGTCACAAAAAGCACCAGGGTCGAGTACGGCTCTGCCAGACGCGCAGCGATAGTGAGCTTCTGTTGCTCCGTCATCTCTGCCCGTTTAGCAGCACGGCTCTGGTTGGTGACTCGGGGCGTTTTGATCTTGACACAAGGGTAGGTGCTGATCCAGCCATTCAGATGCGCGAAGCTTAGATTTATCTGCAGCACCAGCCGCATGGCGCGAATGGAGCTCTTGCTGTAGGTGCTGGCCTTACTGTTCAAGAACAACTGGATTCCGTTCCGGGTGATGGATTCTAGGCTGCGGTCTTTCCAGAACGGCAACAGCCACGCACGGAGAACTGTGGCGTAGCGGTCAAACGTTGGTTTAGTTAACGTCGGTCCTTCGGAGGCTTCCCACTTTTCCGCCAATTGTCCGAAGGTCATTTTCTCCGGTACCGGAGGTGCGGGCTCTGCCGCAGCAATGATACCTTCCAGCTTCGTACGAGCTTTGCTTTTGATCACCAGTTCTTTTCTCGTACCGAGCCTTACTTTCCTTTGCCGGCGCTCAATGCCGTTTGTAGTCTGCACATCTATTCGGTACACCCCGTATGCCACTTGTTCCTTTCCCTTCTTGCTTTTCTTCCAAATAACGCTACCGAGCTGATATCGTCGAGGAGTCATGTCGACCCTTTCCGATTTCAGCGGCTTCCCATTCTCGATTTTACGTTGCAGTTGATTTGAGTCAATACGCAGGAGTCGGCCCCAACGCGTAGCGGGAAGTTCACTCAGATGACGACGCACCCAACTTTCGGACACGCCAAGAAGGATCGCAGCCTCTCTCACCGTGACTAGCCTCCCGGTCGCGAATGATGATTCCGCTGGTGGGTACGCTGGATTTTTTGCCGATGAACCCGGTGCCTCAGTTGAATCTAATAGTTCGGTCGCGACAGGAACGAGATCGCGACAAGGGGAATCAAAGGCTGAAGTGATCGTCCCCGCACCGGACCCGGATTGTGGTTTTTCCACCGGCATCGATTAGCATTTGGGAATTACCTTGCGAACGATTTCGCTCGCGCGGACACGGAACGTGCCGCAGAAGTTAAAAGTGAAGCGCGATAATGCATCGCGATCATCCGACTCTTGCGCCCCTACCAGGAATTCGGCTTCACTGGAGGAAGCGCTTCAGCCACTCCGGACGCAACGTCAGGTCCGTAATCCGAGTTTCAACAACCTTTCCTGTTGAATCCACCAGTCGCAAATCGACTGGCAACTTTGGCGCTATTGGCAATACATCCGCCGAGTCCCATTCAGAGTCGTAATCGAAATCCCACACAAGTTGGCTCTGATCAACCGCGTGTACGTTCACCGGTGGGACGAGTTGATTTTCCTCCGAGATACCCTCGATGTGAGCCATCAACGTAATCAGTTGGATGGCTATTTCTCTCTCTGTCATATTCTCCTTTCTGGCCTCTATTGGCATCGTCATCGGTTTGTTCATTGGTCTCGCCGTCGTGACCTGCTGAATCTTTTTGTGCGTTTCACGCCACGAATGTCTGCGAGCCCGTCACCATTTCGACTGCACCACATTGAGCCTAGCTCCGTCCCAATTTGTGCGGTCAAGAGCTGCAATTGCCTGTTCTGCATCGTAGTTGCCCATCTCGACCAACGCATACTTTCGCCTTTCGCCTTGTTTCATTTTGATTCCCGTTACCGTCCCGTGTTCGTTGAACAGCATTACGAGATCGACCAAGGTTGTCGAATCATCAAAACCCGCTACGTATATTTTCACTTGTCGAAGCCTCCTTCATTTCGCTCTAAGAATCATGTCGTCATCGACCGGGAACTTTTCGGCCCAAAGCTTCAGCGCTCCCTGAAGTCGAAGATTCAGCCGGAGCGGAGACTGAAATCGGTGCGCGTTGGGCACGGCAAATTCAGAGAGTAACCGAGCCGCTCCTCGCAATGACGTATCAGCGAGTTCGCGGGCCCGGCGGAGAATGTCGACCCCTTTTCGTTTGCCGAACCTCTGGGCAAGATAGCGACGCACCCCTTCCCAGCGGTACCCAACGAACTGAATGTGAGCAGGAACAAGCTCCCCGGCGAGCCGGCCTAACTCAAAGGCCGATGTGATCTGATATTTCCGCAGCAAGGCTGAGTGGATTTCCAGTTCGACGCGAAAGCAGTTCAACTTCTCCTTCCGATAGACCCGTACCATTTTTGTAGACAGACGTGTTCCGTATCGAAAATACGTGTCGGCGCTTCGGTTTTGCTGGAGCCTCGACTTCCCGAATTTTGCGTGCCGTAGAACCAGTCGGTGATCGACAATACCCTTTGGGCTAAAGTCGAAGGCAATTTCGACTAGCGTCAGCTTGTGGCTCGAGCACAGGAGAACAACGTTTCGCACTTGCTCCGGAGTCAGGCCATCGTTGTCGTCCGCAATAAGGGTGAACCGCCACGGGAGCAGCCACGGGAGGACCGGCTTGTGCTGGAGGGAAAGCTTGGCAGAATTCGTCGTGCTCTCGAAAGTCCGCAATCGATCGTATGTGCGCCTTTCTCCCCTGCGTTCGGGGTCTGACATCCCTAACCAGCCTGAAGCCTTGAATTTGTTTCGGTGCTTCGCTCCCGCCAACGCCTGTGAACGCAAGACGATCCAACCTGACAACAAGCTGCTGTTTCTCTTCTCCTGACCGCATGAGCGCAATATACGGCGGACCCTTCTTTGTGTGCGTCACACATCAGCGCTGAGCCAATCTGGAATCGACTCAGCAAATCTGTTACGGTTTTGGGCATCAGGAGCAAGAAAGTGAACCGGGGAAAGAAAAAACAAATCGATAACGAGCAGGTGTCGCGCCAAAGCTTCGAAGCCCGATTCAATCGTTACCGGAATTCCCGTAGGGGCGTGGTCGAACCGGTTTCCACGGACCAGATGGACGTGTTCTTCGCTCTTGCCGAGGAATACCGCCGCGATTCGCAAAACCTTCCCGACAAGGGGGAAGACCGGGAGTTGCTGATTGACGACGCCAACAATTCCAAAAGATTAATGAAGGGAATCAATGACAGAATGGATAAGCTTGAGCGGTTCATATTGGAATCTGCGGCGCCAGAGCATGTCGCAACCACGATTTTGGCCCAGTGTGCTCGCGAAAAGCTCACATCCTTTCGCAGCGATCTGGAGCAAGAGTTCGAGTTTGAGAATCGTAGGATTGAAGCACAGGAACGACGGCTTTCTACGAGGTTGGCGCAGCATGCAGAATTGGAGTTTACCCTCGATTTGTTGGGATTTGTCCGTGATTCCTTTTCCCAACTAACCGAGACCAAAAGGAGACGCCTTATCGAAGCAGCCATGGCCGGTGCCGGTTGCTTTCCTAAGAATGAAATCATGGCTGGGACCCAACCGAGGAGGGTAGGGATGAAATTCTTGCGGGCTGAGAAATACCAAAAGGAAATGTATCCGGAGGGGCGTTTCTATGCCTATTTAAAGTTAGTAGGGAAGAAAAAACAGAAAGCGGCCCGCGGGGGAGAAAAAAATGGATAAGAACTGAAAAATCATTCACCCTCCACATCCTCCACTTCTCAGCTCCAAATTCATTATTAGATTATTAATTCATACTAGTAGTACTTAGCCCAGATGATCTCGTCGTAGCTCTGATGTCCTGATCGTCAGTAGGAGGGGAACGGAACGACAATCACTGCGCGGCTGCTCCACAGCCTGAGCAGAAATGTGCCCCTGCATGGAGTTGTGCCCCGAATAGTTCGCGGGTAGGGGAAGCCTGTTCGCCTGCGGCTGTCCATTCGACATCACTGGCTTTGTAACAGATGCTGGCGGTGGAACCGCTACGGTTGGCACCGAATTGGGAGGATTCGGACGTCGCATTTCAGCCATTCTCATCGTGTAGCTTTTGACATCTCGTCCACAATGATGGCATACACTTGCTCCGAGCTTGACACGCTTCCCGCAGTGGGAACACTTCAATTTCCCCAAGTTGGCTGCGGCAATCAGCACAAAGAGGACAACGAATATTGGTACTATTGCGCCGGGCACACTGAAGACCAGACCGATCAGCAGCGCCATGCCCAATGAAGCGAAGAACACCCTGATCATGCTGACCTCCTCGACGACCTCCGCCAGCCGATTCCGAATCTCCCTAGCTACGCCTTTGTTCTGGGCCCGTCTGGGTTCTTTTAATACGCGCTAATCTCGTCCAGTCTGTCATGGTGGGCGGCTGGAGTGCCGGTCGCTTCAAATTTCCACGTCTCCCCATTCTTCAGATTGGCCTGATTCGCAAGTGCCGTTCCGACCACGTTGTCGGATCGATCGAAGAGCTTAAAAGTAACTTGGACGTAGCTGAAGTCCCTTCCACAGTCGTTCTTGATTGTTCCAGTTATCGTGGTTCCAAAATCGTCGACAACGGCTCTCTTCCGTACCATGTTCAGACACGCCAATGCAGAATCTCGACCAGCGTTTAACTGGTCTGCCTGATGCGCCATCGTCGGCGCTCTGTATTGATCATGATTCGGGCACTTCTCATCGAACGGAAAGTTCTTGCAAAATTCGGCGTCTGGAATGAAATTCTGAGCGGGGGCGGCGGTCCGAGGCTGCCTCTGGAGTTCTTCCCCATCCTGCCGATCCGATGCCGAGTAGATCATTTTGGAAAGCACCAAAGCCCCCAGAACTAGAACAAATAAAATCCAAACTGCACGATTCTGTCGGTTCTTACCTTCTGTTCCGGTTGCTGTTGACATCCCAGGCGGGTGAAGCGGTGGTATGCGTTTTGCAGGGGAGGGTCCGACAGGCGGCTGTGGCCCCGATGCCGCCTTCCAACAGGACGAGCAGAACTTTGCACCTTCCGGTAACGGTTGACCGCAACCTGAACAGAACGCCATAAATATTCCTCCGGGCCTATTCCGATCCGTTCAAGACAGAAAGGCCGTTCCGCCCCTAGCGACCTTGTGGCAGGAAAACCATCCAACTGGCTAAACGAGCATGACCCATGCCGCACACTATGGGTGGGTAGCACAATTGTGGTCAAGACGCGACAGTCGCTGTCGTGGTCAAGAAATCCGGCAAGAAGAGAGAGCGACTCAATCCCAAGACTGCCTTCGGTGTCGTTCTACGCCAGCTCAGGGAAAAACGTGGATATTCTCAGGAGGCGTTGGCCCATCGCGCCGGATACCACCGGAACTACATCAGCCAACTGGAGCGCGGTGAAAAGAGCCCGTCTCTCGCCGCCCTGTTCAATTTTGCCAACGTCTTTGGCAAAGTACCGTCTGCGGTTTTGAGGTCGGTCGAGAAACTTGTCTCAGGTTGACGCCAGTCCCTCCGCCCCTAAACGTATCACCAGCCCTGAGGGTCGATTTGTGTAAAATCTGCGACCGTATGACGCACGTGCGCACATCGCCGTTTTACCCGCAATCGAACGGAAAAATCGAACGCTGGCATAAGTCGCTCAAACAGGAGTGTATCCGGCCTCTGACTCCGCTGACGCTGGACGATGCACGGCGCTTGATTCAGACTTACGTGGATCGCTACAACACGGTTCGATTGCACAGCGCCCTCGGCTATGTGACGCCGCAGGATCGGCTTGCCGGACGACAGGCCGAGATCCACGCGGCTCGCGATCGCAAGTTAGAAGAAGCTCGTAGGCAGCGGCAACTTCGCCGGCAGCAGACAGCGTCTTTGATGTTTGCACACTCTTCCACCGCAGCTACAATGACCTCGCCGGATGAAACGGAAGCGGGCACTGCAGGGATGCAACCATGCTGAGGGATAACCTGGTGGGGCTCATCCAGCCGATGCTCAGCAGCGCGGGAGCCAATCCTCTCGCGCTGTGCATTGCACAGAACGAGTCATCGGACGATAGACCCCCATGCCTTGAAAATCCCCGCCCCGAAGGGGCGGAATCTACACTAACGGAGAACGCCCCCTCTCCATTTCAGGCTGAGCCTTCATTCGCCACACTCTTTCCCTCGGAACCCACCCGTGGATGGATAGTTTCGGCCCAGTCACCGTTCTGTAGGCAAGTACTTTGTCATGGGCGACAATCGAGACGTGAGTCTCGATAGCCGATCGCCAGAGTTTGGGTTGTTGGATGCGCATGCGATAACTGGAAAGCCGCTATACATCTACCGGTCCCCGATCAAGGGACGCGTCGGTAAGAAGCTGGATTAGCACAGCACGGTCTCGCTGGAATTGCCCTTTTTCCCAACCCGTTGGCGCATCGTTGACGCAAGGCAATTACACGTTTTGACCGTTGGTCGGTGAGCGAAATCGGGATTTTGCAACAGTTAGCAGTTCGCTTCGTTCTCCAAGGCGGAGAGCGAGTCCAATAGAAAACCCGCACAAGCGGAACTTGAGCGGGGCACCCTTTAGATTTCGGGTGAAAACTAGAATCCAATCTCTCTCCACCTACGGCCGATAAATCTGCACGTTGTCGATGATGGGTCCTCCAAAAGATGCCCAGCCGCCGATGCAGTAGAGCTGCCCTTTATACACTGCGGAAGCGGGGAATAAGACCGATTGCGGGACGGAAGCAAGCGTCGTCGTCCATTTGTCCTTCGTCAGCTGGAAATCATCGGCGAAAGTTTCCGCCGTGTCTCCGCCCATGTCATAGAACTTGGCACCAATGGATCCGGAGCAAGATGCGTACCGGGACGCGGGGTCGGACGCGAGCGACGTCCACGTATTCGTTGTGGCGTCATATCCTTCGTTGTCGCCGGTAGCAGTTTGGTTATCGAGCCCTCCGTCGGCGACCACAATCGTGTACCCAGGGAGTTACGTGCTACCTCATTCAAGTGCCGACCGGCAATGTGCAAAGGGCGACCTTGATTAGGCTCCGAAGTCAGGGGCATTGTGCGCTTAATCCCTCCCTTCCGCAACGGGCATTTAGCGGACATGCCAGCCCGTACTGACGTAGCCGAGGGAAATGGTTGTCGTAAACAGATGGGATGAGAAGGCCGGTCTCCGGACGGGATGCGGTACGCTCCCAAGTTATCGACGTGCTCAAGGCACAGATAAAAAGGAGACCGGCAATGAAGAAGGTTAGCACCGCAGTGGCAAAGCAGAGCAGGAAAATTTCGCAGCAGAAGTTAACCGTGGGATTGGATCTGGGCGATCGCTCCAGTTGGTACTGTCTACTAGACGAAGTGGGCGAAGTGTTACTGGAACAAAAACTGAGCACCACGCCGAAGGCGATGCGCGAAGTGTTTGGCGGAATGCCGCGCAGCCGAATCGCGCTGGAGACCGGGATGCATTCGCCGTGGGTGAGTCGCGTGCTGGCCGAGTTGGGACATGAAGTAATTGTGGCGCATGCGCGCAAGGTGCGGCTGATTGGAGAGAGTCGAAAGAAAGATGATCGTCTGGATGCGCAGACGCTGGCACGACTGGCCCGGATTGATCCGCAGTTGCTGTGTCCGGTGAAGCATCGCAGCGCGAAGGCGCAGGCGGATCTGACCCTGATCCGAGCGCGAGCCGGACTGGTGCGAGCGCGAACCGCGCTAGTGAACACGGCCCGCGGACTAGCCAAGAGCTACGGCGAGCGACTGCGTGGCTGCAACGTGCGCAACCTGAATCCGGAGAAGGCGGAAGGGTTGAGTCCGGAACTGCAGGCCGCGCTGGAGCCGCTATTGACGGCGCTGGCGTCGCTGAGTGACCAGATCAGCGAGTACAACGAACGAATCGAGAAGCTGGCGCAACAGAGTTATCCGCAAGTGGCGCTGCTAAAGCAGATCAAAGGGGTGGGCACGCTGATTGCGCTGACGTTCCTGCTGACGCTGGAAGATCCGCATCGCTTTGGCAAGAGTCGCGACGTGGGCTGCTATCTGGGGTTGCAGCCGGGACGAAGAAACTCTGGGCAGAGCCAGCCGCAGATGCACATCAGTAAGGAAGGCGACCCGTATCTGCGAACGCTGCTGGTGCAGGGAGCGCAGCATATTCTGGGGCCATTCGGTGTGGACTGTGATCTGCGGCGCTGGGGCCTGAAACTGGCTGAGCGCGGCGGAAAGAGCGGCAAGAAACGAGCGATCGTGGCCACGGCCAGAAAACTGGCGGTGTTGCTGCATCACTTATGGGTGAGCGGAGAAGTGTACGAGCCGTTGCACAACAGTCACCGGGCAGCGATGCCGGCGGCAGCATAAAGTCAAAATCTTCTGAGGAAGGAAAAAACAAAAGCCCAAAGCCGAGTTCCGGTGACTGCGTCAATCGCCTGGCCCAGGTTCTATCGGTTGCGATGGAACTGCAGGTCGATAATCAGGTGGCAGCACCGGCTGAAACGAGAACGCCCAACTTGCACCGAGCGAACACAATCGCTCCTCGAGAGTGCGGATGGAAGGATGGCGTCAGTGGCAACTCGGCGGGAGAAAAAACCTTGTCCAACGAAAAACAAAACGAATCCTCTTGACTCCGACCGGCCTTCTCATGGAAGGCAATTTCACTCAGAACCCCGGTCGTGAGTGTAAAGGGGATGTTACGCCAGTTGACACATAGGAGGAAGGGCAACGCCGAAGTATACTCGCATTCATCATGGGACCGATGCTGCCTAGCTTCATCGTGGCGGTCATACTCGGCGTAGCAGCCCTCTCGGCATTTCTTGCATTCATGGCGTGGAGAGTATTCAAATCGGCGGAAAGGGCCGAGCGCGATCCACGGTATCTCCGACGCCGCCTGCTTTGGTTCGGACTGCTGTACGCTTTTGGTGCGGTCTACGGCATCGCCCAACTGATCACGGCAAAAGAAAAAGTTCCGACGCTTGTTGGGCTTGCCGTCGGCGGCACCTTTGCTTGGTTCTACCTCAAAACAGCGGCCAACGTGAAAGTCCCTCCCTCAAAGTGAAGAGGGCCGGAGTGCTGAGTTCAGAGTGTAAACGGGATTTTAAGGCATCGTGCAAGTCTCTTTCCCTGATCGAGTTGGCCCATCTTCCTGTCCAGAAACCACTCATAGCACGCAGGACCGCGCACGCAGAACCGCTGCTGGCTCTTCCCCCAGCAAGAAAGGGAATTTTTGCCCTCGGCTTTTCCCACCGTTTCCGATTTCATGATTAGAGGGCTGAATTGGGGGCCTCCTGACCAACTTCCCCAGGAAAATAATTCCGGCTTTCCGATCAGCAGGTGATCAAATCTCGCGCGATTTTGCGCTGTTAGAGACAAGGGGAGCAGTTCCAACACCCCGAACTCAAAATCTGAATATGGAGGGTAGACCAATGCAATCGCAAAGCAAATTCGCAAAACTAGCAGTCCTGGTAATCATGGGGAGCCTTAGTCTCAGCACATTGGCCGCGGCAGAGAGTGACGCCGCGCGCGCAATCCGCGCTTCAGCCGCCACGGCGACCACCAATATCCCCGGCATCCGCAGCTATGCCGAGCCGCCTGCAGGGTTCAACGCGGCGACGGCCAGCGACGAAGAACTCGCTACCTATGGCTTTCCATCGCGGCCCGACAAACAAGCTCATCCCAACGAGTACGCCCATTGGGAACGCGCCATGAAACTCGCCCGGACCCGCTGGAACGGAGAGCTTAAAGCGCTGCCGGGTGGAGGCATGAAGGTCTCGTCTGGCTCGTCGGCTTTGCCAGAGGCGGTCCAGGCGGAAGCCGGAACCAAGCAGATACAAACGAACAGTGCGAGCGGAGCCGTGGTCACAAGCAATCAAAAGACCTTCAACAAGAATTCGATTGGGGATATTATCGCCGAAATCACTGTGCCAACGGCCGAGTTCCCTCTCGACACCAAAGCGTGTAGCGGGGAAGGTTATATCGCAGTCAGCTCTGTCGGGATTGACGGGTTTGTCTTCGATACCGGCAATGGCTATGGATTCGACCCGCAGCTGGAGGCCGGAATCTACGAGCAAGTTTCGTGCAGCGGAGACCTATACTATTTCGCCGTCGCCGGATGGCAAGGCGGCTACAGCGTAGCCTTCGACGTCAATCCCGGGGATGTTGTCTACGCAGCTGCCGGCACCTATGGCGGGTCGAACAGCCAGGTTTTTCTTGAAGACATAACGAGCGGTGTGTACGGCACCTATTCCGTCACAACGTCCGGCATTGTGGGACGCTACGCAGACTGGGTAGTCGAACGGCCGTGCTGCACCGACAACCAGCCATTGGCGCTAGCCAACACCACGAGCCTCGCGTTCGGTGCGGCGTATGCTGCAACCGAAAACGACAAGATTTACTACCCCGGGTCGCAGGCCAGTACGACCGAAGTCCTGGCCATGACGGATGACGCCGGTGACCAAACCATTGAGCAAGTGACCCAGGGTAGCACCGGCTATCAAGGCCACAGTGGTCTTTGGTTTGAAACCCTGAACTGCGCTGCTATCAACGGCTGCACTCCGTAGCAACCCGTTGCACGGGATGGGCTCCAGAAGGTTGGAGCCCGTCCGCATCTGTCCTTGATAACAGCTACCGACGTGTAAAGTGACGCTATACCTCCTGATGGCAGCGAGTACCGCTCCCTACTAACTGTCGTTACCAGGCATTTTCACAAGCATGCGCTTTTGTTTCGCCTTTTCCGGGGTCGATGAGTGAAATCGGGATATTTCGACAGTTGAGTCTTTGGCGCGTAGTTCACCACGTTCTCACTTGCCGTAAAGGCGTCGTATTAACTGCAATAGTGTGAGACCGACGAATGCAAGGAACATCCAGCCGATAAAGCGACTTGCTCGAATGTGCTTCTCGCCGGTAGGGCGTCCATGTCGAATTAGCCATTGCTCTGGGTCAGAAACTAGATTTAAACCTTGCCACGTGAAGACTACGATTACGATGCCACCAAAAAATAGTCCAGTCCATTCTGCCGGTGTTAATTGCGCAGTCATGCTCACTGTGTCCTCCTCGGCTATCCAGCTTCCAGCTGTGCATCACAGCGCTGGGTCGTGCACAGCCTTATGTGGGGCGGTAGCGATGGATCGACGAAGAAAGCGTCTGAAGTCGTAAATCCGCAAGACGAGGTTGATGAAAACTACAATGCAACCCAAGGGAAGCACGGCTAACAGGGACAGTGACATGCCTTGGAGATTTCCGAGGATCAATATCGTTGCCGCAGTAACACAAGCCATAATTGCAGTGAAAATGATGAGCTGTCGGTAGCTCAAACAGTAGCGAACCTTGCAGGTCTCGGAATCGACCGTGAGGTCGCCGAACCGGCATCGGAACCGTAATGACTTACAATGCTCGGAGTCGGCCAGGTAATCACCCAAGTCCAAGGCACGAATCCTCCCGAACGGATGCAAGCGGTTGCAAAACAAATCGTCACCGTCGGGCCGGAGCTAATCAGCATTCAGGAAGTGGACCAGTGGTATACGGGAACGTTCGATCCTGTTGCGGGCACGTGCGGAACCATGATGCTCCAGTACGACATGTTGCAGGAACTTCTTAGTAACTTGTCCGCTGAAGGCGGACACTATGAGGTCGCAGCGCAGGTCGTCCAATACGCCTTTCCGCCGACTCCCGGACTGATTCCGCCTGATTACATTTGCGTTTCCGTGAACGACTACAACGTTATCCTCGCGCGGACCGATCTTCCGTCCGGAATCTTCCAGTGGGGCAATCCGCAAACCGGAACATTTGTGAATGAGGTCGTTCTGCAAACTCCAGTCGGCTCAGTACCTCTGCCGAGGTCGTGGGCTTCGGTGGATGCACAATTCTTTGGCCACCCCTTTCTTTACGTCAACACTCATCTAGAATCCTTTGATGCGGGTATCCGCGAATTGCAAGGAGGGGAGTTGCGCGCAGGTCCCGCGAACAGCACCTTACCTGTGATCATCGCGATGGATTCCAACGCTCAGGCGTTCCCTTTGCCGCAAGATCCCGCCTACGTGGATTTCATATCAGCCGGCTACGACGACGTTTGGTCCGAGTACTTCCCCAGCCTTCCTGGCTTGACCTGCTGTCAGGATGAAGCAGACAACAATCCGGTTTCGCAGCTTTATCAACGAATCGACCTGGTGCTAACGCACGGCAAAGTGATTCCCTGGGGAGCTGCACTGATTGGAACCAATTCGCGAAGTCGGTTGCCCGACGGACTCTGGCCATCGGATCACGCCGCTCTCGTGGCGGGTGTGGTTGTGGGGAACGACTAAGCAAACTGCCCATGCTCAACGGCTTAGCATTAGATAATCATTAGGAACAACGATGCCTGCTTCTAAAGACCGTTGCAGCGACGTTTCGCAGGGGTTTAGCGGGCTCGGCAGGGGTTCAATAGGGTGTCGGTACTAGCGTTTCTAGGAAAGCCCTTCAGCGACGTCGGCGTCGATTTAGCGTTCTGGGAGTCGGAATGACCTAAGCAGTAGATTTGCGAGTTTTTCGACCAATCAGACAATTCGCTCACGACTGCCGGTCCTGATCGGTCAACAATTTGCGGATTTCACAGCGTTGCAATCACTCGCTCCAGGACTCTTTCGCAGGACCACGAGTTGTGTGGGCTGTCCCACGCAGAGAGATGGAAGAACTGCAAGAAAACTTAAGATGCTGGTGCTGGTTCAGTTTTCAGGGCAATCATAATCAACCGTCATGGTGTAGCCGATGGACTGGGAATCCATCAGCCGAAGGATTTCTAGGGCTGGCATGGGACTGGTCCGCCCGCTGGCCATGCCGAGAAATTGTAATCCGTCGACCTCTTCATGGGAAAAAGGGTTTCTGATCTCGACCTGATAGCGATCCTCGGCAGTCTTTGTGATGTACATTTTCGTCATGGATAATGCTCGGCAGCCCAGCTTTAGCTCCAGGCCGCGAAATAATTTGGACTCCCTATGAGAACCCCTAGTTGATTACCAGATCCAGCGGAGCAGAATTCCCGCTGATAGGACATCCCAACCCTTGAGATACTGAAATCTGCACACTTTTGCCGCTGCCGAAGGAGTCAAAGGTCTCCTGAGTAATCGTGGTCTGAAGATGGCGTGAGTCCAGGAGCACGGTCTCCAATGTGCTTCCGTTCCACAGGATCTGCGATCGGGGAGTAAAACCGCTTCCGTCCACTGTCAGTGGAGCTGAATTCGCATCGCGTGGAATGTGGTCCGGCGAGAGTGAGGTGATTTGGGCTTGCGATACGCCTTGACAGCTCTCAAACATCCCACTGCAGGTCCAACCAGATAACAGCAGGGTCAGGGCCGCAATGAGGGCAATCGAAGGGAAAAGCTTACAGGAGTTAACAAGGGAAGAATGCATACCGACCTCCCTATTACGAGCGACTCACATTTTACACCAGAACATGCATCACGGGCCGTTTCAGGCGGCAGATGCCAGATAAGCTTCAATGCACTCCTCGCAGTGCTTGTAGCAGCCTGTGCCGTTCCGTCGCTCACTGTGTGGTATGTCGCGGCCTGCACGACACTGGTCGTCGTCGTGATAAATGCGCTTTTTGATCGGTTTCTTTTTCTCTTTGACGGAGCAAACTGAAGTGGCAGATGCCGCAGAACGCGGTCAGAAATGGTTCCCGTGGTTCCGCAACTACGGAACGCCAACACTCCGCACTGCGTCGCCCTATTTCGGCGGTCCGGGAGGCGCTATCTGAATCTGAATGGCGTGGAGGTTGTCGGACTTTGTGGTGTCCACGGAGACTATTCCAAAACCGCCGTTTGCATCGCGCGCTTGAATGGTTCGCGTGGCCTGCGCTCCGGTAGCGCCAGGGCGCACCGTATCGAAGGTGACACTGGTCACTTGCAAGCCGGAGCCGGGGTCGCCGGGGTTAGCTTGCTCCACTTGCTGCTCGGTGACTTGCTGACCAGTCGAACTCGTCTGTTGGGAGGTGATTGCGCGCTTAACCAGGTGCAGGCTGCCGTCCCCAACCGCCCCTGGGATACTCACCGAATAGGTTTCCACTGTCTTGCTCTTGTCTCCAGCGGCAGTCGCCGCTTCGTCGGTCACCGTGCGAGACACTTCGCCGAGTTTGCCTTCAGAGTCGGGGAGGGAGATTTGCTCATCGGTGCTACGTTGGTCACCGTCTTGCCGGGTGGTAACTCGCCGTATTTCGCCCACCGCCCAGTTTCCGGCGCCGTCGGGAAGCAGCGTAGTTTCTTGAGAATCAATCGTGCCATTCGCGCCTTGTTCGCGGCGCTCGTGCACTTTCACCGCTGGAGCGAGACCACCGTTGACGTCGGGAAGTAGCACCGTGGTTTTGCTGTCCTCTACATTCGGGCTTAATTTTCTTGTCTCCTCAGTTTGCCGCCGAATCACTTGGAGATCCCCGTTGACGTCGGGATCGGAGGTCGAGCGTACTACGTTCGAGTCACCTCCAGCCAAGGTCCGCTTCTCCTCTTCCACTACCTCCACCAGCGTTCTCCCCCCATCGGCATCGTGAGCGAACGTGCGCGTGGTGGTTCGCACGGTGGCAGCGTCCACTTGCACCGTTTCCTTTTCGATGTCCTGGTAAGGTACGAAACCTCCGTCCAAACTCAGGCGTTCAACCGATTGCTTGTCCAGGGTGCGATTGCCGCTCTGAGTGTGACTTTCGGTGGTACGTGTGCGTTCCGCATTTTCACTGTTCGAGTCGGTAGTGGTCGTCCAGGACTTGTTCTCTTCGTCGCCTTGGGAATCGGGTGTTTGCGCCCAGAGCGCGAGACCAGAACAAGAATATGCTGCGATCGTAAGCAGCATGAGCGGGCTCAAACACATAGCAACGGACCAACGATAACGACCGTTGCCACTTAGACAGCCGGCGCTTACTGATCGCCCATGTTCATACCGTTCGGAAATGCCTGTAGTTGGCATATCCATATTTTCTCCCTGCGGACATTCGGTGTCCAGCGACGCGGAATAAGAGTGTCAAAAGGCGATGCGGAAATCATCCAGCGCACGTTGTCCCACCTTCCCTCCTAGCACCTAGCGGAGCAGTATCTGCTCAACATTTTGGCAATCACGCATATTATTCTATGCTGCTCAGCAGCTTAGCATACAGAACCATGAATATTGGTTCCATCTCTCCACATCACCACCTCGCCCCCGTCGCTAGGCCATCGGATTAACACCGACTTCTAAAGACCGTTGCAGCGACGTTTCGCGGGGCTTCGCAGGTTCAGCAGGGGTTCGCTAGGGTTTGGACTGGCGTTTCGAGAAGAACCTTCCAGCGACGTTCCGGCGTCGATTCAGTGTTTCGGTAGTCGGAATGACCTAAGCAATAGATTCGCGAGTTTTTCGAACATTCCGACAATTCGCTCTGCAAGGCCGATCGTGATGGGTCAATTATTTGCGGATTCCAGAGGTTGCAACCATCGTTTCCTCAAAGCCATCCGCAAGTACCCACGCGGCCCGCTTGGTGGCTCTCAACCCTCACTGACCCACTCGGGGGTCTTGCGAGTCAATGGCAGGGTAACAACTGGGGTAACAACTGTGACCAAATCTGCTTACTTGTGTAA
>CAVUUK010000006.1:0-74091 GCA_963744625.1 uncultured Acidobacteriaceae bacterium | reverse complement strand
GTAAGCGTCCGAAGTGAACCGTCTTGCTAAGTGTCCACGAATCGGTTAAGTGGACACTTCAGCAGGTGTGGATTTGATATTCCAGGGCAGCAACTCCTCGATGCGATTGATGGGATGATCGGCGATGCGGGTCAGCACTTCGCGCAGATAGGCCTCGGGATCGAGACCGGTCAGCTTCGCCGAACCGATCAAGCTGTAGATCACGGCCGCGCGTTCTCCGCCTGTATCCGATCCCGCAAACAAGTAGTTCTTGCGCCCCAGGGCCACGCCGCGCAAAGAGCGTTCGGCGGCGTTATTGTCGATCTCGATGTGTCCATCCTCTGTATAGCGCACCAGCGCGTCCCAGCGGGAGAGGGCGTAGCGAATCGCCACCGTGGTCTCCGATTTGCGCGACAGTTTCGACAAGGTCGCCTCGAACCACTGGCGCAAAGAGTCGAGCAGCGGTTTCGATTCCGCCTGGCGCAGGGCACGGCGTTCGTCCGGCGGCTTACCGCGAATCGTTTCTTCGATCCCGTACAGCGCTCCGATCCGCACCAGCGCTTCTCGCGCCACTGGGGAAGCGTGTGCCTGTTCGAGATCGTAGAACTTACGCCGCACATGCGCCCAGCACGCGGCTTGCTGAATGCGGCCATTTTCGTAGAGTTGATTGAATCCCGCGTAGGCATCGGCCTGCAGCGTGCCGCGAAACTTCTCCAAATGCCGCTCAGGATGTTCGCCCTTGCGATCCGGCGAGTAGGCAAACCACACGGCTGGGGCGGCGCTGTCGCCCGCGGGACGATCATCGCGAACGTAGGTCCACAAGCGCCCGGTCTTGGTCTTGCCATTCCCCGGTGACAACACCGGCACCGGCGTGTCGTCGGCGTGCAACTTGCCTGCGGCTATCACGTAACGACGCAACGCTCCGACCAGCGGCTCCAGCAACCGGCTCGTGCCGCCCACCCAGTCGGCCAAGGTCGAGCGCTCCAGTTCCACATCCTGACGCGCATACATCTCGGATTGCCGATAGAGCGGCAAGTGATCGCAGTACTTCGAGACCAGCACATGCGCCAACAGGCCCGGCCCCGCTACACCGCGCTCGATCGGACGGCTGGGGGCTTCGGCCTGCACGATGCAGTCGCACTTCGTGCAGCTCAGCTTCGCGCGTACGTGACGAATCACCACAAAACTGGCGGGCACGTACTCCAGCATCTCTGAAACATCTTCGCCCAACTTCCGCAGCTCGCCCTGACATTGCGGGCATACCGTTTCCTTCGGCTCGTGCCGGCGCGTTTGTCGCGGAAGATGATCCGGCAGCGTGCGGCGGGTGGGTTTCGCCGCAGGAGTCGAAGCGGCGGGGGCGGGAGCCGGTTCTGGCGCGTGGGGCTCTTTCTCGCTGCGATTCGATTCCAGTTCCTCCAGCCGCAACTCCAACTGCTCGATCTGCCGCGTGAGCTTCTCCGACTTGCGCCCAAACTGCATGCGATGCAGCTTGGCCAAAAGCAGCTTGAGATGCTCAATCTCGCGCTCACGCGACTGTAACTGCTCCTGCGTGGTGGTGAGTTTGCTTTCCGTGGAGAGTAACTTGCTTTCGGCGGAGACTAACTGTTCGTATTGAGTAAGGATCAGCGCTCGTAGCGCATCTGCAGGAAGAGCGTTCAGATCGGGGAGCGCCACCACTGACATGCGCGGAGTATCGCATGAACGCGCGCGTTCTCATCCCGGTGGACGCAAAAAAAGTTGTACAAAAGAACCTCGCGCGTTACACCGACAACTGCGGCTCCCAGGTGCGCTCCGGCCGCCGCCAATCAATCCCTTCGAGCAACATCGATAACTGCGCTCGCGTCAGTGAAACCGTGCCGCTCATGGCTTGAGGCCACACGAAGCGTCCGCGCTCCAATCGCTTCGCGAACAGACACAACCCGTCACCGTCATACCAGAGAACCTTGATGAGATCGCCGCGCCGTCCCCGAAACACAAACACATGCCCGGAGAACGGTTTCTGTTCCAGCTTGGTCTCGACCAGCGCGCTCAACCCGGTGAAGCCGCGCCGCAAGTCGGTTACTCCCGCCGCAATCCAGATCCGCGTGTTGGCCGGGAGTCCGATCATCGCCCAAGACATTCCAGCAACACCCGCACCAATGCCGGATCGGCGCTGCCTTCGATGCGCACCTGCGCCTGGCGCAGTTCGATGTGAATCGTGCCCGGTTGTGGTTTCGAAAAATCGGCGGACCTGTGCTCGACCGGCAAAGGCGTGGGCAAACTCTCGCTCACCCGAACCGGCAGCAACTTCATCGCCGGCTTACGCTCCCCAAGTCTTCCTGCCAGGTAGAGCCGACGCCAGCCAAACACCTGATTGGCGTTGATCCCATGCGCACGCGCCACACGCGCTACAAACGCACCTTCCGCCAACGTCTCTTCGACAATCCGCCGCTTCTCCGCGATGCTGCGCCGCTGCCGCGGCGGTGTGTCCAACGACTCACTCTTATTCGTGATCCCATCGGGAACTTGCCGGGAAGTGTCCATCTCCGCTCCAAGTGGACACGATTCCGCAAGTGCCCACTTCGGGAGAATCGCTCTCAATTATGCGGTTGTCCAGACGGCCACAACCGGACGCTTACTTACTTGTGACCAAAACCGACGTTGGGAAGTCGCTGAAATCAATCGTTTTTAAACGTTGAAGAATAATCTGTTGGTTCTAGGTTCAAATCCTAGTGGGCCCACCACCAGCCAATCGCCAGCCCGTGCGGCCGATTGAAGGCCCTACTCGCGATGTTTCGGAATGAGGCGGATTTCAAAGAGATTCGGCCAGAGTTTGCCGGTCACAAAAAGACGCTTTCGGACTGGATCGTAGGCAATTCCGTTCAGCACGGCACCGGATTCAAGATGGTAGATAGGGCTTAGAAGGCCTTTGAGATCAATCCACCCAACCACCTCTCCGCTGTGCGGGGAGATGCGTGCGATTCGATCGGTTTGCCACACATTTGCGAAAATCTCGCCCTCTACGAACTCGAGTTCGTTCAGTTGGTCGATGGGAGTCTGGCCGTCGCGGACGGTGAACCGTCGCTTTTCGGCAAACGTGTTGCTATCCAGAACACGGATCACAGATGTCCCGTCACTCATGAACAGATCATGACCGTCTGTCGTCAGTCCCCACCCCTCCCCTAGGTACGAAAATCGGCGCAGCAGGTGAAAGTCACTGAGGTTATACACAAATCCTGCTTGTGACAACCAGGTGAGCTGCACAACTTCGCTCTTCAGAAGCGCAATGCCCTCGCCAAAAAGCTCTGGAGCCAAGTCAACTTGACGGACGACCGCTCCCGTCTCCAGACGGACCCTGCGCAGTGATGATCGGCCCTTGAGGCCAGTGCCTTCATAAAGAAATCCATCTCGGTACGCGAGACCTTGGGTGAAAGCATTGGGGTCGTGAGGGAAGGTATGAACAACCCTGAACGTGTAGTCAGGGGTCTTCGCTGGAATCCGGCGCGAAGCCTGGCCCAGAAGCGATTGCGATAGTGCAACCAGCAGAAACGCAAACGCAAGCTGCCGAGCCGCTCTAATTTCCATAAGGGAACCACTCAGCAACTGTTATCCGACGTACCCGCTCCGGTCGTTGGGCGGTTGGCTATTGCCTTGCATCCTCACCCTACCGGCAAACTGAAGTAGAAAACCGATCCATGCCCCAGCTGGCTGGTCAATCCAAGATGCCCTCCGTGGGCTTCTACGATCGCTTTGCAGATCGCCAGTCCCATCCCAGTGCCGTGGACTTGCACCCGCTGGTTTCGTCCGCGATAGAACTTTTCAAACACGAGAGACTGCTCGAAATCGTCAATGCCCGGCCCTCGATCGGCAATGCTGACCGTGAGCGTCTCGTTGTTCTTCGCCTCCGCCGTGATGCGGATCGGCGCATTGGCGGGCGAATATTTTGCCGCGTTCTCGATCAGATGCACCATCACTTCCTTGATATGTGCGGTGTCCATGCGCGCATTCGGAAGGTCGGCTGGAATTCTCACTTCCACCGGATGCTGCGCCAGAAGCTGCCTCAACTCCTCCAGCGCGTCCTCAACTGGAACGCTGACTGGAGCCGACTCGAAACGAAACTCCACTTTGTTAGCGTCCAACTGCGCCATCTCGGCGGCTTCTCCGATCAGACGATTCAGCCGATCGCTTTCTTCGTTGATGATCGTCAGCAGCTCTTTCTGCTCGGCGGGCGAATGACTCGGCCGCTGCCCATCGCGCGAATCGCCATCGTGGTTCTGGCTTTCGAGCAGTGAGGTCACCGACGCTTTAATCGCGGTCAGTGGAGTGCGAAATTCGTGAGTGACCGAATCGAGCAGGACGGAACGTAGCTGTTCGCTTTCGCGCGCCGCCTCGGCTCGGCTGAGTTTTTCAACCGCTCCCGCGCGCTCAACCGAAATCGCCACCAGGCTGCCAATCGCCTCCAGAGTTTGCCGCGAAAGCGCCGAACCGGCCACACCCAGGCAGCCGACCACCCGCATCCCCATGCGAAGCGGCATGAAGGCAAGTTCTTGAGCAGCGTCGATTCGAGGTTCGCCGCGCACACAGACCAGCTGCAGGTCGTGCGTTTCCAATCCGTCAATCGTCGGGCCTGAACGATAAATATCGCCTCGGTTCGTAAGCGAGATCGCCACCGACCGTACCCCGAACGACTCCACGATGTACCGCGGAATCAGATTCAGCAGTTCGGCCGGATTGTCGCTCGACAACAACAACTGGCTGAACGCGTAAAGGCGTTCCAGTTCCTGTCGGCGCTCAATCGCCGCACTCGTCCCGCGCCGGGCGCGTTCCGAAAGTTCGCTGACGGCGATCGCGGTAACCAGAAACGCAAACAGCGCGACCCAGTTCTGCGGGTCGGCAATGGTAAAGGTGCCGATCGGAGGAAGAAAGAAGAAATTAAAAGCCAGTGCGCCAATTACCGACATGAAAACCGCTTCTCGCAATCCCCATGAAGCGGAGATCCCAAGAACGCCCAGCAGAAATGCGAGCGCGATTGTGGTCGGGTTCAGATGCAGCCAGCGATAGCCGACGAAAGTCATCGCGGCCACAGAAAATGCGGCCGTCAGATATCCTGACGCGGATCTGCCAATGGCTGTCACGAGCCGATTGTAGCTGAAAGATAAGATTTCAAAGTCTCGGAGTTTTCATGTCCTATAGGATTTGCCGGCTTTGCACCGCTCCCTGTGCCTTTTGGCTGCGCAACCTTCAAACGTCGAAACTTTGAAACCACTTTTTCCCTCCGCATCGACAAACTCAGGACTCTCAACGACAATAATCGCGATGCCCAAGACACCAGATCAGTGGTTAGAGGAGTGTTCGCCGACCAAGACGGGCGGCAGGTTCAAGCTCTTTCTTGGATACGCTCCGGGCGTGGGCAAGACCCACACCATGCTGACCGAGGCAATCAGGCGCCACACTCGCGGTGAGGATGTAGTCATCGGAGTGGTGGAAACTCATGGGCGCAAAGCCGTCGGCGAGCTGGTAACGAATCTGGAAGTCATCCCGCGCAAAAAAATCGAATACAAGGGCGCGGTCTTCGAAGAAATGGATGTCGACGCCATTCTCGCGCGCAAACCATGTGTCGTGCTCGTCGACGAACTGGCACATACCAACATCGAAGGTAGCAAGCATCGCAAGCGCTACGAAGACGTCCTGGAATTGCTCGACGCCGGAATCGACGTCCTCTCCACCATGAATATCCAACACCTGGAGAGCGTGACCCCGACGGTGCAGGGAGTGACCGGCATACAGGTGCGCGAGACCGTTCCAGATTGGGTTCTGCAAAGAGTCGACGAAGTGGTGATGATCGACCTGACCCCAGAGGCCTTGCAGAACCGCATGAGGCGCGGCGACGTTTATCCGCCCGAACGCGTCGGGCGCGCGCTCGAGAACTTCTTTCGTGAGACGAATCTCATCGCTTTGCGAGAGCTGGCCTTGCGTCAGGTGGCCCAGCAGGTCGACCTCAGCCTCGAACAGCATCGCGAAGAGGAGCAAAAAGATGGCGGTGCTGTCGCTATCCGCGAACGCATCGCAGTTTGCATCAGCTCGAATCCCGCCGCGCAATACCTGGTCGCCCGCGGAGCGCGCATGGCCCACGGCATGAATGCTGAACTCTATGTCGTCTATACCGATCTGGGGCAGGATACCAGTGAAGCGAATCAGCGCACACTGGCTGCGAACGTGCGCTTCGCCGAAAATGTTGGAGCAACCGTCGTGCGTCTCAAGGGAAAGAGCGTGGCCTCGGCGGTCGCCGAATTCGTCAACGAGAAACACATCACACAGGTTGTTTTCGGACGCTCAGCCACGCGTGGTTTGAAACGCTATTTCTATCTTTCAGCGATCCATCAGTTTTTGCGTGACGCCCCGACGGTAGACGTGCATATTGTCACCCAGGAACCGTCATGACCTGCAGCTGAAGCCGAAACAGTTGAAGCCGAAACACAATGGCATTGTCGCAGGAGCTTAGATCTTGGAACACAAACACATTCTCGTGGTCGACGACGAATCCCAGATCACGCGGGTGCTGCGCACTGCTCTCTCCAGCCACGGCTATGACATTCGCGTTGCCAATGACGGCGAAACCGCCCTCGAAATCATGAAAGACTGGTCGCCCGACCTGGTCATCACCGACCTGGCAATGCCGAACATGGATGGACTGGAATTGTGCCGGCGTCTCCGCGCCAAGACGCAAATTCCCATCATCGTGCTCTCCGTGCGCGGCGAGGAGCGAACCAAGGTCAAGGCCCTGGACGCCGGCGCCGACGACTACGTGACCAAGCCCTTCGGCATCGAGGAGCTTCTGGCGCGGGTTCGCGCCAATTTTCGCCGTGCGCGCTCCGATGCTTCCGAAATGGAGCCAATCGAAACCGGCGACTTCAAAATCGATCCCGGGGCGCGCACCGTTTTCGTCAAGGACCGGCCCGTCCATCTCACACCCAAAGAATTTGATCTGCTCGAATATATGGCGCGTCGCGCCGGCAAAGTAGTTACCCACCGCGCGCTGTTAGGCGCCGTATGGGGCGGCGAAAGCACCGAACAGGTCGAGTATCTACGCGTTTTTGTGGCCCAACTTCGCAAGAAGCTTGAACCCGCGCCGAACTCACCTCGCTACATCCTCACCGATCCCTGGGTCGGCTATCGCTTCGAGCCCAAGAGCTGACCGTGAGTCTCAACCTCCTCCCGGTTCGTACTTCCTTATCTTTATGACTCCCTTACGAACTGCTTACCTCACTTTTATGCCGCAGCCTGTCTAATCGATGACGGCTCATTACTCAGTGCCTCTGTAGTCCTGGCCACCGCTTGTAAGGATGGCCCTGCGGGCGCAGCTTCGTGCGTGATGCAGGGGCTGGAGAATTCATTCTTATGAACCTGAAAAATATTCACATCGCACCGGCAAAACTGGCGCGCTACATGGCGCCTCTGCTGTTTGCGGCTGCGTTTTCCAGCGTCCCCCTTTTTGCACAACAAATGGCATCCGCAGGCGCCGGTCCCGCGCCGGCCGCCACGCCCGCTGAAACTGCTGCCGATCCATCGATCTCGCCCTCAGTCTCGCCGGCCATCCTGCAAGAACTCGAGGCGATGAAAAAGCGCATCGAGCAACTCGAAGCAGAACTGAAGACTCGCGCGGCCGCAGATACGTCTCCAGAGGCATCCGCCGTAAAAGTCGTAGAGCTAACGCCGGCACCAGCACCGCTACCGGTTCAGGCCATCGTTGAGCAAACTCCGGTTGCTTCTTCGGCGGTGCCCTCGGCGAAGCCCGAAAAGATTGCTCCCTTTTCCGACTGGGACTGGACTTGGCTCAATGGCAATCCGCGCAACAAAGACACAGCCTATGATTCAAAGTTCTTCACCCCCGAGATTCGCGCCGATGTTACGTATGCCTACAGCTTTAACAAGCCAATCGATAACTCGATGGGCGGATCGAGTGAATTATTCCGTTCGAATGAAATCCAGCTGGAACAGATTGGCGTGGGCGGCGACTTTCACTATGACAACGTCCGCGCCCGCTTCATGACTCAGTTCGGTATGTATTCCACCGCGACTGTGCGTAATGATCCAAGCTATGCCAAAGGGCAATGGGATATCGCCGATGCAGATCGCTATGTATCAGAAGCGTACGGCGGCTATCACGTGAACGCGCTGAACGGCATCAACATCGACGCTGGAATTTTCATGTCTTACATCGGCCTCTTCAGTTATTACAACTTCGACAATTGGGCCTACCAGCCATCGTATGTTTCTTCCAACACACCCTGGTTTTTCGAGGGTTTGCGTGTGCAGATTTTCCCTAACCCGCACTTGAAGATCGAGCCCTGGCTCATTAATGGATGGCAATCCTACGGCTCGTCCAATTCGAGGAAAGGTCTCGGAGGACAAATCAAGTGGACGCCCTATTCCTGGATGAACATCGTCTCGAATAACTACGGCCTCGGCCACGACGACTTATATATACCGAATCGCGGCCGCATCCATACCGACGATAGTATCGAGATCAAATATTTCGACAGGCCGGGAAATCGCCTCGACAAGATGGCATTTTCCTTCACTGGCGATCTCGGTTGCGAGTTTGGACCCAGCACCGCCACCTTGGCGGGCGTTGCTTGCTTCGGTGACCGGAGGGACGCGCTTGCGCAGCCGAGTGCCAATTTCCCGAAGGGCGGCATCGATCCCAAGCAAAGTTTTATCGGCTTTATGCTTTATGATCGCTCCTGGTTCAAGAAAGATACTTTTGGATTGACCGTCGGCGGCGGCAAGATCAACAATCCTGGGCGCTATCTGGTCCTGCTTCCGCCCATCAACGGCGAAACTGCTTCCTCCGCGGCCATCAATGCACCGTACTTCACCGGCAATCCCGGAGATCAGTTCAAGGCCTGGGACTCCTCGCTGACATTTGATTACATGCCCAAGCAGTGGATTACCTTCCGCTGGGAATACGACTACCGCCATTCCAGCGTGCCCTACTGGTCTGGCCACGGCGGAGTTACGCCCCCCGGTTCGGGTGGAGTTCCCTATACCAACAATGGCTATCCACAATTTTTTGCTTGCAATAACGGAAATTCATCGATGCAAGAGACCGAGGCTGCTGCGGTTACCGCCTGCGGAGCGCAAGGGAGCACCGTCTGGTTCCCCGATCTGCGCCGCGACGAGTCGCTCATCGATCTCGATATCATGGTTAAATTCTGATGACGGAAGCTAACCGGTTCGGTTTGGAGGTGCTCGCTTGCAGGATCTGATCTTTGCCGTACTCGCGATAGTGTTCTTCGTGCTGTCGCTCGGTTATGTGAAATTTTGCGATCGAATTCGCTGAGCGCGAATTGCCCGAGGTCAAATCAATATGAATGTCGAATCGATCATCATGCTCGTCGTGAGCGCCGGTTTGATGGTCTATCTGTTGTACGCCTTGCTGCGGCCGGAGAAATTCTGAAATGACAACCAATGGCTGGATGCAGATCGTCCTATTTCTCGCTCTCATTCTGGCAATCACCAAGCCACTCGGCGTGTTCATGGCGAAAGTGTTCAACGGCGAACGAACTTTCCTCGACCCTGTGTTTCGCCCCATTGAGCGGCTTCTCTACCGCGTCACCGGCGTGGATGAAAAGCACGAGATGCGTTGGACCGAATATGCGGTCAGCATGCTGCTGTTCAGCGGCGCGTCCATGTTGCTGCTTTATCTCATTGAACGTGCGCAGCACCTGCTGCCGTGGTGGAATCCACAGAAGTTTGCTGGCGTGCCTCCAGCTTTGGCTTTTAATACTGCTGCCTCATTCACCACCAACACCAATTGGCAGAACTATTCCGGCGAAGCCACCATGAGCTATCTCACGCAGATGGCCGGCTTGGCATATCACAACTTCGCCTCGGCTGCGGTGGGAATCGCCCTCGCGATCGCGTTCGTTCGCGGCATCGCGCGCACTGAGAAGGAAACCATCGGAAACTTCTGGGTCGACATGACCCGCTCCACGTTCTGGATCCTGCTGCCCGCGTGTATCGTCTATGCCTTCCTGTTGGTTTCGCAGGGAGTCGTACAAAACTTCAAGCCTTATGACACCGCGAGGCTGGTCGAACCGCAGCAGGTGCAGAAAATTGGTCCCGACGGCAAACCGATGGTGAGCGCCGATGGCAAGCCAGTCATGGATACCGTCACGGATCAAACCATCGCACAAGGTCCCGTCGCCTCTCAGGAAGCAATCAAGATGCTGGGCACCAACGGCGGCGGTTTTTTCAACGCCAACAGCTCTCATCCGTTCGAGAATCCAACTCCACTTAGTGACTACCTGCAGATGCTTTCCATTTTTGCGATCCCCGCAGGTTTGACTTATACCTTAGGCCGCATGACTAAGTCACAACGCCACGGCTGGGCGGTCTGGGGCGCGATGGCAGTTCTGTTCTTTTGTGGAGTAACAACGGCTTACTGGGCTGAGGCCAAAGGAAATCCGCTGCTACGCGGCGTCGACGAGCGCGCATCCGCTACCCAGGCAGGCGGCAATATGGAAGGCAAGGAAGTTCGCTTTGGCATCGCCGACTCCACCTTGTTTGCCACCGTCACCACCGACGCAAGTTGCGGAGCCATCAACGGCGTGCACGACTCCTACACGCCGCTGGGCGGAATGGTCCCGCTCGTAAACATCATGCTCAGCGAAACCGTCTTCGGTGGCGTCGGCGCCGGCCTCTACGGGATCCTGATCTATGTGGTGCTGGCAGTCTTTATTGCTGGACTCATGGTCGGACGCACCCCCGAGTACCTCGGTAAGAAGATTGAAGCCTATGACGTGAAGATGGCCATGCTGGTCACGCTGGTCTTCCCGTTCATCATCCTGGCGCTTACCGGCATTTCATCAATTGCCAAATTTGGCACCTCCAGCATCAGCAATCCCGGTCCTCACGGCCTGACGCAAATTCTCTATGCCTTCACCTCGATGGCCGGCAACAATGGCTCCGCCTTCGCCGGTATGAATGGCAACACTCTCTGGTACAACACGGCGGGCGCCATGACGATGCTTGTCGGCCGCTTCTTCATGATCATTCCCATGCTCGCTATTGCTGGCAATCTGGCAAAAAAGAAAACAGTTCCTGCTTCCGCCGGTACTTTCCCGGTGACGACGCCGCTGTTCACCATTTTGCTGGTGTCGGTCATTGTGATCGTGGGTGCGCTGACATTTTTCCCAGCGCTCAGCCTCGGACCCATACTTGAACACCTGCTCATGATGGCGGGGAAAACTTTCTGAGGCCGCGCTTTCGAGACAAAACATGACTGAAAAGAAAAGCAAGAGTTTGTGGGACGCAAAAATCATCCGTCGGGCCCTGATCGATTCGCTCGTGAAGCTCGATCCTCGCACCATGATGAAAAATCCCGTCATGTTCGTGGTCGAGGTTGGCAGCGTGGTCACCACGCTGCTCTTGCTCCACGATAAACAGAGCTTCGCGTTCAACCTGCAGATCACGCTCTGGCTTTGGTTCACCGTGCTGTTTGCCAATTTCGCCGAAGCCATGGCCGAGGGGCGCGGCAAAGCGCAGGCCGACACGCTGCGCAAAGCCCGCTCTGAAACCGTGGCTAAGCGCTTGCTGGCCAACGGGACGGCTGAAACTGTGGCGAGTTCAAAGCTTCGTTCGGGTGACGTCGTCATGGTGGTTGCCGGTGAATTCGTCCCCGGCGATGGCGAAGTGATCGAAGGCGTTGCCTCGGTCGACGAATCGGCCATCACCGGTGAATCCGCTCCCGTCATCCGCGAAGCCGGTGGCGACCGCTCGGCTGTCACTGGCGGCACGCGCGTGCTCTCTGACGTAATCAAAGTCCGCATCACTTCGAATCCCGGAGAAACTTTCCTCGACCGAATGATCGCCCTGGTGGAAGGTGCTGAGCGCCAGAAGACTCCAAACGAAATCGCGCTCAACATTCTGCTGGCGGGCTTGACCATCATCTTTCTGCTGGCAGTGGTTACGCTGCAGCCCTTCGCGATCTACTCAGGATCGCCGCAAACCGTATTCGTGCTCGTCTCCTTGCTCGTCTGTCTCATCCCCACGACGATCGGCGGCCTGCTCTCCGCTATTGGCATTGCCGGCATGGATCGCCTTGTGCAGCACAACGTGCTCGCCATGTCTGGCCGCGCCGTCGAAGCTGCGGGCGACGTGAACACTCTGCTGCTCGACAAAACTGGAACTATCACCCTCGGCAATCGCCAGGCGGCGGAATTTATTCCCGCTCCCGGAATCACAGCCGCAGAGATGGCCGATGCCGCTCAACTTTCTTCGCTGGCCGACGAAACTCCCGAAGGCCGCTCGATCGTGGTGCTCGCGAAAGAAAAGTACGCCCTCCGCGGCCGCGAACTCGCTTCGCATGAAGCTGTTTTTGTCCCTTTCACCGCGCAAACTCGCATGTCGGGAGTGAATCTCGACGGCCGCGAGATTCGCAAAGGTGCAGTCGACGCCATCACTAAATACTTGCAGGGATTCGGCACATCGTTGCCCCGCGAGATTCAATCGAGCGTCGAGCAGATTGCGCGCTCCGGAGGAACTCCTCTGGTCGTCGCCGAAAATCAGCGGGCGCTCGGCGTGATTTATCTGAAAGACATCGTCAAAGGCGGCATGCGCGAGCGCTTCAATCAACTCCGCGCCATGGGCATCAAGACTGTCATGATCACCGGAGACAATCCTCTGACCGCCGCCGCGATTGCCCGCGAGGCGGGCGTCGATGACTTCCTGGCCGAGGCCACTCCAAAAGACAAAATGGATCTCATTCGCCGCGAGCAAGGCGACGGCAAACTCGTCGCCATGACCGGCGATGGCACCAACGACGCCCCAGCGCTTGCGCAAGCCGATGTCGGCGTCGCCATGAATACTGGCACGCAAGCCGCAAAAGAAGCCGGCAATATGGTCGACCTCGATTCCAATCCCACTAAGCTCATCGAGGTCGTGGCTATCGGCAAGCAGTTGCTGATGACCCGCGGAGCGCTCACCACTTTCTCCATCGCGAACGACGTGGCCAAATATTTTGCGATTATTCCGGCGATGTTTGCCGGAACGTTCCCCGTGCTCAATGCGCTGAATATCATGCATCTTCAGTCCGCACACTCGGCCGTGCTTTCCGCCGTGATTTTCAACGCGCTCATCATCGTCGCCTTGATTCCACTGGCGCTGCGGGGAGTCGCGTACAAACCAATGAGCGCCGAATCTCTGTTGCGCCGGAACCTGCTGCTCTACGGGCTTGGCGGCCTCATCGTCCCGTTCATAGGCATCAAGTTGATTGACATGTTGATCACCGGCGTCAAGCTGATCTAGCAAGCATCGCCATTGAAAATAGTTTTCGGAGAAGAGTAATAGCAATGAAAAAAAATCTGACCACGGCTGTTTTGATGACCATCGCGACCACGGTACTGCTGGGAATTTTTTATCCCCTGCTCGTGACCGGCCTCGCCCAGTTGATCTTCCCTCAGCAGGCAAATGGCGAACTCATCCGTGCGGCCAACGGAGCCGTAATTGGTTCACGCCTCATCGGCCAGCCATTTTCCGGACCGGGCTACTTTCATTCGCGCCCATCTGCCGCTGGAGTCGCGGGCTACGATGCCACCGCTTCCGGCGGTTCGAATCTTGGTCCAACCAACGCGCAGCTGATCTCTCGCGTCAACAGCGCAGTCGCTCAACTGCAGGCCGAAAATCCCGGCACGCCCATTCCTGTCGACTTAGTGACCACCTCGGGTTCAGGGCTTGATCCGGATCTCACCCCTGCTGCCGCCGAATTTCAGATCCGGCGCGTGGCGGCGGAACGCAAGATTTCTGAGGCCGATGTCGCCCGTCTGGTCCAGGAGAACTCTCAGAACCGCCAGTGGGGATTCATGGGAGAGCCGCGTGTCAACGTCCTGGAGTTGAATCTAGCTCTCGACGCGCGCTACGGGCACATGCATTAGAATTCGAAATCCACGCGCTAACCCGGTGGATGAATCACCCTCAACGCCCGAGCGGCCACCGAGATCTCGGCCGGCGTCTCGCACACGAACTCTCCGTCAGCATAAATCTCAAGTGGAGTTTCGCTCTGCACCCGAACTCGTTCCGCCTTCGAATATTCCACCTTCGGCAATCGGAGATGCCGTCCGAAATATACGGTCGGAAATTTGTACAGCAGATAAATTGGGTTCAGCGCGCTGACCCGGCAAATGTCGAGCTTGCCATCCGCAAAATCAGCTTCCGGTGCGATGCGCATGCCGTCGCGCCATAGAATTGCGTGTTGGCGAATGCCGCCAGCAAGGTTGGTTTTTCGGCGTCTTTCTGATCCTCGCCATTCATCTGCGTCAGCCGCATCGAATAAGCGGGAAGTTTGGCCAGCAGAGTCATCATCGCCAGAGCATAGCCACCATGTGCGCGCAGCCAGCGCGGCATCTGGTTGGCGCGGCGGGTGGCGATGGAATCCAGGCCGCACCCGGCAATGCCGCAGAAATAGTGCGTGTGGTCTGGCGCAGCCGAGGCGATGATGACTCCGAGGTCAATCGCCTGCGCCTGAATTTTCCCCGATTCAAAATCACGCCACACCCGCAAAGCGTCTCGCATCGACCCCAGCTTCAACGCGCGCGCAAAATCATTTCCGCTTCCTGAGGGGACGATCAGCACTGGAATCTGAAGCCGCACCAGCGCCGCCAAATGACGATGAACGGTACCATCCCCGCCGAAGATCAGGATGGCGTCAGCCTCGCTCGACGAGCCGGGCAATCCCTGCGCCCACTCGGCTCGAGACCCGGCTTGGAACGGCTTCAAGTCCGCCGCAGAGCTCCCCAACCCGAAGATGACGGCCGCGCGCATGGACGAAACGTTCACTATTCATCGATAAACGTTCAACCTCAAACGTGCAACGACAAGCGTTCAGCAGCAAACGTCCAGCATTAGAACACACGCGCCGCCGTCAATCGAATCCTCAGCCGCAAACTATTTCGGCAGGCATTTCTCCATGAAGTCTGTCAGATCTTTTTTCATCTTGTCATGCTGGCTGCGATCGATGTACACCATGTGTCCCGCGAGATACGTGCCGTAAGAAATGCTCTGCCGGTATTGTGCGCCCAGATCCAGGTGATCCATCGTCCAGTTCGCGGCTGAGAACGGCGTGGCTAGGTCGTAATACCCTTCCATCACCAGAATCTTCATATACGGATTCTTGATCATCGCCGACCGCAATCCGCCCGCCGTGCTCGGAAACCCCTCCTCCGCGTCGCCCCAATTCCAGTGACGGAAGCCGGGCTCGTCATAAGCGAACACCCGGTACGGCATGTCAGATTTGTAGTTCAACTCCGTGCGCAGATAGTTGTTGAACATCGAAGTGTAAGGCGGCAGCAGCGCCGCGCTTGTCGGATCATAAAAACGATCCTCGCCGTCGGGATTCGGGCTGGTGAAGCGGCCGTCGAGCCGCCCTGTAACCAGCTTCTGATCGAGCAGCAGCTCTTTCGTGAAGGTGGGAACATCGATGCGCAGGTTGTGTGCTTCAATCACCTCCGGCCGCAGACCGATGTACCGCGAAAGTTGTTCGACAATCTTCTGCCGCTCCTCCGGAGTCAGCGCATCGCCTTTACCGAGCGCAAGCGCGTATTCATTGTTCGACCAGCGCACAACTTCTTCGCGGGTCTTCGTCACATCCTGCATTAGATCGGCGGAGAGTTTGTGATGATACCCCGCGATCATGTTGAAGCTAGGCACCAGCAGGATATACGGCAGGTCGTTCGATCGATTCCATTCCAGCGTCTGGAAATCGACCGCCATCGACAGCAGCGTCACACCGTTGAGCGCGATGCCGTGATCGGCCAAATATCCAGAGAGCCCCGCCGCGCGCGTCGTTCCATAACTCTCGCCCAACAGAAACAGCGGAGAACTCCACCGCTCGTAGCGCGAGAGATACAGCCGTATGAATTCTCCAAAGGCCTGCACGTCGCCGTTTACACCAAGAAATTTCTGTGTAAGTTCGGCAGTCGCCGCGCGCGAATAGCCGGTGGCCATCGCATCGATCAGCACGATATCGCTGCGGTCGAGCAGCGTGTCAGGATTATCCTCGATGTGATACGGAGCCGCCGGCATGAAGCCGTTCGCCTGCAGCACCACCCGTTTCGGTCCGAGCGCGCCCATGTGCAGCCATACCGTCGCCGAACCGGGACCGCCATTGAACGCAAATGTCAGCGGACGTTTTGCCGCTTCCTGTCCGTCAAGGGTGTAGGCGACAAAAAACATCTCGGCTTCGATCTTGCCGTCGCCGCGTTTGATGGGAAGCCGCCCCGTCGTCGCCGTGTAATTGAGTGTCCTCCCATTCACCGTGATCTGGTGATGCGTGACCACCGGCGGCACTTCCGTCACATCGTAGTGTTCTTCCTTGTCGGTGGCCTCGCCATCCGTCTTCGGCATCTCCGCCGGTTTTTCCGCGCTCTTCTCTGGAGCCGCCGCCGTCGATTCCTTCTTGGCTTTGTCTTTTTTTGAGGTCGCTTGCTTCGTGCTCTCAGTTGTTTCCTGAGATTGATCTTGCTGCGCCAGTGCAAAGGAAACCATCCATAAGGCGCAAAACAGGACTATCCAGATTCGCATGCCGTTCTCCAGGGAAAAGAAATGGGAGAGCATTATAGCTCTTCGCTCTCATCGGCATCCTTCCCGAAGCCAATCCATTCATCAGTCCCTGTACTCCAGCCACTTTGTGGCATTCTGAAAAGGCTTCTAAACTAGAACCTTGCGCACGCTGATCACGATGTTTTTGGTTGTCGTTCTCGCCGTCGCCGGCTGGGGAGCTTGGCTCGTCTACGCTCCGGTCACGCCTGCTCCCAACATCTCTTTATTGCTGCACACCGGCTATTCGACCCGTCGCATCGCCGCCGAACTGAAGAAAGCCGGCGTTATTCGTAGCGTCTTTGCCTTCCGCCTCTGGCATCTCTTCCATCCCCACCCGTCGCTCAAAGCTGGAGAATATCTCTTCGATCGCCAGGCCAATCTTCCGCAGGTCTACGGACGCATCGCCCGTGGCGACATCTATTTTCACGAAGTCACGATCCCCGAAGGCTACACGATGTTCGATATCGCCAATGCCATCCAGGACGCCGGCCTTGGCTCCGCTTCCGACTTTCTCCACGTCGCCGAAACCCAGACCCAGCTCATCTCCGATATCGCCCCCGACGCCAAGTCCCTCGAAGGCTATCTCTTCCCCAATACCTACCAATTCACCCGCACTCAGACCCCCGAAGAAATGGCTGCCGCCATGGTCCATCAGTTCCGTCAGGTTGCCCAGCAGATCGGCCTGAATTCAGACTTCAACCGTGTTGTCACCATGGCGTCGATCATTGAAAAAGAAACCGCCGCTCCTGACGAGCGCCCGCTCGTCGCCAGCGTCTATTACAACCGTCTCGCGCAAAAGATGGCTCTTGATGCCGATCCTAGCGTCATCTACGCCGAGCTCCTCGCCGGCACCTATCAGGGAAGTCTCCACCATGACGACATGGCCGTGAACTCGCCCTATAACACCTATCGCTTCGCCGGCTTGCCTCCGGGCCCCATCGGCAATCCCGGAAAAAGCTCTCTTGAAGCGGCCTTGCACCCCGACAACTCCAACTACCTTTATTTTGTCGCCGACGGCACCGGACGCCACCGCTTCGCCCGCACCCTCGAAGAACACAACCGCAACGTAGCCGCCTATCGTCACTCCCTCGGCCTGCGCTAACCGCCGCGCCGCACCGCGATCCTGTCCACGAACCGTCGTCCGTCTTCGCGCCTGAACCCATCGTTTACCTCAGGCTGCGAAAGCATAGAAACCTTAGCTGCCTTATACTAATCAGATATACATGTGCCAAAAGTCTTGCTGGATAATGACATAGGAATGCATCGTCCTCATCGGCGTCTTTTTTTGCTCATATTCCTTTCAGCGGCCGTCTTTCCGCTGACTGGCTGCCTGTTCCGGACGCGCCCCCTGAACCGCCAGTTCTCCAACCGGCCGCTCAAGACCGCGACCCAGGACCAACTGATTGACTACATCAACACCCAGGCCGCCGCCATCCATTCTCTCCAGGCCACCGTCGACATCGACGCCTCCGCAGGAGACGTGAAAAACGGCCGCATCACCGATTACAAGGAGATTCGCGGCTACGTCCTCCTCCGCAAACCCTCCATGCTCCGCATGAAAGGCCTGCTGCCGGTCGTGCGAAACACCGCCTTTGATATGGTCAGCGACGGCCAGCAGTTCAAACTCTGGATTCCCACGAAAAACAAGTTCTATATCGGTCCCGACAACGCCGAAAATTATCAGCCCGACAAGCGGCTCGAGAACATGCGTCCGCAATATATTTACGAGTCCCTCCTCATTCCTGAAGTCGGCCCCGGCGAGATTGCCGTCATGGAGAGCGGCTACGAAACTGTTCTCGACACCAAGAAGCGTCGCGTCGACCAGCCCGATTACCGGCTCCTCGTCATCCGAAAGAATGCCAACGGCTTCTACCTATCCCGGCGCATTCAGTTCAGCCGGACCGATCTCTTGCCCTACCGCCAGACCATCTATGACGAGCAGGGAAACGTCGCCACCGACGTGCATTATCAGAACTATAAAGAGTACGACGCGATTCAGTTCCCAAATACGATTGAGATCGAGCGGCCGCGCGAGGATTACGACATCACTCTCAATATCGTTAAGATCGACATCAATAAGGTGCTGACCAACGAGCAGTTTGTACTCGAGCAACCGCCTGGAGCTGAAGTCGTCCACGTCGACCACTCCGATACCAACGCCGCGAAAACGCCGTTGCCGAAGCAATAGCCGTTACCGTTAAGCCGTCTCGGAAGAAACGCATGATGAATCGCATGATCGTCGGGAACCTGGTCCACCGCCCGCTGCGCTCTATGATCAGCGTCGTTGCCGTCGCCCTCGAAGTGACCTTGATCCTGCTGATCGTCGGCCTTTCGGTCGGCATGTTGCAGGATCAACGCACCCGCGCCGCTGGTATTGGCGCCGACGTAATCGTGCTTCCCCCCGGATCGTCCTTCATCGCCGGCCTCACCGGTGCGCCCATGAATATCAAGATCGGAGACGACGTCCTTGCCAAGTTGCCCCACGTCAAGGTTGTGGCCCCGATTGTCACCACGATCGGTTCGGCCGGTTCGATTGAGATCATCGACGGAATCGACTTGAAAAGCTTTGATCAGTTGTCCGGTGGCTTCCGTTATCTCTCGGGAGGTCCCTTTCAGGGACCATACGACGCGCTCGTTGATGATCTCTTTGCCGACTCCAAACACGCCAAGGTGGGAGACACGATCGACATCCTCAACAACAAGTTCCGCATCTGCGGAATCGTCGAACGCGGCAAGGGCGCCCGCAAATTTATTCCTCTGAGCACCATGCAAGATCTCATCGGCGCCAAAGACAAGGCCACGATCTTCTATCTCAAACTCGATAATCCAGCCAACGCTGATACTGTCGTCAACGAGATCAAGCACGTGTCCGGCATGCAACATTATGTGGTCGATCCCATGGCCTTCTACATCGCCATGATGACCCCCGGAAATTACCCCGGACTCTCAACCTTCATTAAGGTCGTAGTCGGCATCTCCGTCGTTATTGGGTTCATCGTCATCTTCCAGGCCATGTACACCGCCGTAATGGAGCGCACTCGCGAAATCGGCATTCTCAAATCGATGGGAGCCTCGAAGCTGTATATCGTGAACGTGGTTCTGCGTGAGACCGTGCTCCTTGCCCTCGGCGGCATTGTGCTCGGCATCGTCGTCAGTTTTGCGGCCCGTGCCGTGCTTGCCCATAAGTTCCCGCTACTGCAGGTAGTTGTCGATGGCGGCTGGATCGTGCGCGCCACCCTGATCGCCATCGTCGGAGCCATTGCCGGAGCCCTCTATCCCGCCTTCAAGGCCGCCCAGAAAGACCCCATCGATGCCCTGGCCTACGAATAGCGCCTGCGTTAATTGGTATTCTCCTTTTGTTCGCCAGCGACCCGAGCAATCTCCCGCCCGTTAATTTTTGCTCACAATTTTCCTCGCAAATCCGCGGCGAATGCACGATACTGCCCGTGAAACTTGTCCGTGCTATAATCACGCGCCGTTACGCGAAAGTACTGCGACTCCGTAACTGGCTGGCCTAATTCCCCGGCCCCGTGCGCGCTTTGCGCGGGTGACCACAAATCCTTAGGAGGAGATATGCGCTTCAATGATCCGACTCTGTACGGTCGGGACGATGAGACGGATGAATATAGCGACAGCGGCGCCTACGGCGAATCGCTGGAAGACGACCTCGAAGAAGAGGAAGAAGAAGAGGAGGAAGAACCCGTTCTCGTGGAAGAAGATGACGAGATCGCGGTTTCTCCAGAACCCATGGCGCCGCCCGCGCCCGTAGCTCCGCCAGGTGGCGGCGGATCGAGCGCGCCCAAGAAGAAAGCCCCGGCCAAGAAAGCTCCCGCCAAGAAAAAGACTGCCAAGAAAAAGGCCAAGAAGCCAGCCGCCAAAAAGAAGGCAAAGCCGGCCAAGAAGAAATCCGCAAAGAAGAAGGCTGCAAAGAAAAAGACCGCCAAAAAGAAAGCGCCCAAAAAGGCTGCCCGCAAAAAAGGCCGCCGCTAGCGCCACACGCATCGCAACCACGGCGGAAGCCCGGTTCTCGTTCCGGCTTCCGCCGTTTGTTTCCTAACGACCCGCCACGATCGCGTCCGCTTCAATCTCCACCAGCATCTCCGGAGCGACCAGGGCCGTAATCGCCATCATCGTGCTCGCCGGACGAATCTCGCGAAAAAACTCTCCATGTGCTCTTCCCACTCTTTCCCAGTCCGCAATGTTCGTAAGGAAAACTCGCGTGCGAACCACATCCTTCAACGTTGCCCCCGCCCGCTCGAGCGCGCGTTCAATGTTCTTCAGTGTCTGCACCGCCTGCGCATAAGCGTCGCCCGCGATAATCTTGCCGTCTGTTCCGGTTGCGGTCGTGCCCGCAATGTGAATATAAGGGCCCACACGAACTGCACGAGAGTAACCGACCACCGGCTCCCAAGGCGTTCCGCTCGAAACGTTGATTCGATCCACTTTGCCTCCATATTCTTCAATCTTTGAACCAATAGATTCAGCCAATCAAATTTTCGATCCATGCGATGCGGAAATTAGCAGCCGCAGGCTTTAGCTGCCAACACATACGGCCAAACGCCGCGTCCCGCGCGGACGTCTAACGATCATAGTGGCTCGATGGTCACTTGCATTGGAACAGGATTCACGGTATCTAATCCGCAACAGTTCTTGTTCCGATGGGAGTAAGAGGACCGAAGCGGGGGAAGTAGGGCTTATGGAAATTCCAGAGACACATCCGTTGCAGCAGTTGTTCGTTGAACTGGTCGGTCGTCATTATGCGCAAGAGATTGGAATTCGCGATCCGCAAGTCGTTGGCTATGTCGCGCATTTGCTGTCGGAGTTCTGCGATGCCGAGCAACTGTTAAAGATCCGGAGCGCGGCCGGCAAGCCGCTCAACGATGTGGGCGAGATGCTGATCGAGTCAGATCCGATCTACGGCCCCGCGCCGTCGTTCGATCGCGAGCGCCAGGTGCGCAAACACATTGGCGACTTTACGCTTTTCTATGCCGGCATGTTTCCTGAGAGCATCAACCACTATCGCCTGCGCCGCCAGCGGATCGAGAATTTCGTCGATTGGGTCAAAGCCGGAAAAGAAAGCTATTACATCGTCTCGAAATTCGAGCACTTCGAATATGCCAAAGTAGCCCCGCTCTTCGCGCAACTTTCCCAAAGCTTTGAGCAATGCGTCTACGGACTGAACCTGGTAAAGAACGAGCTCGAAGTGATGCAACATCCCATCGCTAGAATGGGCGACGAACTCATTATGTAGAGAAGTCAGAGGTATGTAGAGAAGTTCAGAAGTCAGATTGAAGAAGTAAGAAACACAACTTGCCGCGAGTGCTTTTGACTTCTGCAATCTGCCCTCTCACCTCTGCCCTTTTTGCCCGGACACAAATCTCCTCCCCTCGATCTCAAACTTCCCGTCCAGCACTATCCTGATCGCCTCCGTGTAAGCAATGTGTTCCTGCTCGAGAATGCGCGCCGCCAGGCTGTGCTCGTCATCGGAATCCAGCACGGGCACCGCCTTCTGCACGATGATCGCTCCATGATCGAGTTCCTCATCCACCAGATGCACCGTGCATCCCGACACTTTCACTCCGTAGGCGAATGCCTGTTCTTGCGCCTCCAGTCCGGGAAACGCGGGTAGCAGCGAAGGGTGTATGTTGAGAATCCTTGCCGGAAACTGCTGTACAAACCAGGGCGAAAGCAGCCGCATGTAACCAGCAAGACAAACCAGATCGACTTTGTTTTCGTGGAGCGCCGCCACTACTTCGCCGTCGTGCTGCTCGCGCGCTTTGCCCTTTGATGGAATCGCCACCGCGTGAAGACCCCGATGGCGCGCCGCTTCAAGCCCCGGAGCTTCGGCGCGATTCGAAATCACCACCGCGATGCGAGCATCCGGAATCCGACCCACCGCGACACTGTCGGCGATCGCCAGAAAATTGGACCCCCGCCCGGAAAGTAAAATGCCAAGATTCTTCATACCCGAACATTATTCACCACGAAGGCACGGACCCACGGAGAAATAAAAGAAGAAAAACGAGAAAGCTCCGCGCGAGCAGGAAGGTAAAAACTAGAGGCCAAGCGCCAGAAGCCGCCCGCTAGCTGAACACAACTTTGCGATCGCCCTTGACGATGCGGCCAACGCTGTAGAACTTTTCTCCGGCGCGCTCCAACAGCGTTTGCGCTTTCTTGAACTTCTTCGCCGGAACGACAATCAGCATCCCAAGCCCCATGTTGAACGTCCGCAACATCTCCTCTTCAGCGACGTTGCCCAGATGCTGCAGATGCTCGAAGATCGGCAAAACCGGCCAGGTTCCAAGTTCGATCACCGCCGCCGTGCCTTTGGGCAGGACGCGCGGCAGGTTTTCGGTGATCCCGCCGCCGGTAATATGAGCCAACGCCGCAACGCAGTCGCCCGCAATCAGCTTCCGTATGATCGACCAGTAGCTGCGATGCGTGCGCATCAGTTCGTTGCCAACCTTGTTCTTGATCTCGCTGACGAACGTCTCGGGAGAGTAGCCCGCGATCTCAAACAGCAGCTTGCGAGCCAGTGAATATCCGTTGGTGTGCAGCCCGTTCGAAGGCAAGCCGAGGACGCAGTCTCCCACCTGCACGTCTTTGCCGCTGATGATGCGCTCGCGCTCGACCACGCCCACGATGAATCCCGCGAGATCGTACTCGCCCTCGGGATAAAACCCCGGCATCTCCGCCGTCTCGCCGCCAATCAGCGCGCAACCATTATGCTTGCAAGCCTCAGCGAGCCCGCCAACGATTTTCTCGGCTACCTCAGAATCAAGTTTGCCGGTAGCCAGATAATCCATGAAAAATAATGGGGCGGCGCCTTGCACCGCGATGTCATTCACGCAATGATTCACCAGGTCGCTGCCGACCGTGTGGTGCATCTTCATTTCAAAGGCAACCTTTAGCTTGGTTCCCACCCCGTCGACGCTCGAAACCAGCACCGGATCGACATACTTCTTATCGACCGAAAACAACCCCCCGAATCCCCCGATTTCGCTCAAAACTCCCTTGGTAAAAGTTTTGTGGGCGAGATACTTGATGCGCTGCTTCATGCGATTGCCGCGATCGATGCTGACACCGGCATCGGCGTACGTGACAGCGTCGCTTTGGGCGTTGGGGTTCTGAGCCACTTGGTTATCCGTTATTGGTGGAGAGATCTCGTGCGCCGCCGAGCCGGTAGATGCGTTTCAGGCGCATCAAATTCTAGCACGTCCCCAGTTGTCTCCGATGTGACCGAGCCGGCCGCAAAAGAAGGACCCTCCCGCCTACTGCCCGCTCTCGATTCACTCGGCCAGTCGCCGCACCATCTCACCGCTCAACAGAGTCAGCAGGTTTTTCCGCCGTGCCGTGCTCCGAATCATGTGGACGACCCTACAGCAAACACTGTAGAGCAGAAACAAATTTCAAAAAAAGCGCGCCTTCAGGTCAACTCTACGTTCTATGATAAGAGCATACCTACCCCTAGGGGGGACAACCTTAACCGATAACTCTGTAGGAGACTAAGGAGGTCCCCAATGAAGTTGAACGATAGCATTACCATATTGCCGAGGCTCTGCAGGGCGAGACCCGCAAGTTCGAAGTAACCAGCCCGACTGGAGAGCGCTACTTCGTTACCTGTCAACCGGGACACTCGATTAGCAGCATTGAGTGGGCCGGCAACGAAGCCAATCTTCAGCCCTTCCTGGTCCGCAAGGTTGCGCAGCCTGTGACCACCGAGGGACGAACCAAGAGATCCGTGGCCGCCTGACCCAGGCGGTCCGAAACACGGAAGCCCGGCTGCAGCCGGGCTTTTGATTTTTCCAACCCATCCGCCACGTTCATTCTCCCAACCAGTCGGCGTAAGGCCTCATCGACTCGACGTGATCAAAAACAATTTTGATCGCTCCCGTGATCGGGATCGCCAGCACCAGTCCGACAGCTCCCCAAATCGCTCCCCAAAACAGCAGAGCGATGGTCACGGCCAGGGGATTGATCTTCAGGCGGCTCCCGAGCAGCTTCGGATACAGAACATTCAGCGCAAGAAGATGGAGTCCAATGACGCACAGCACGACCAGCACCAGGCCTCCCGCTTCGAGCTGGCCAATGCCAACCAGAATCGGCGGCACCATCGCGAGAACGATTCCAAGATACGGAACCAGACTTAAAAATCCGCTAAGGAAACCGACGAAATAGAAGAACGGAACGTGCAGCAAGCCGAAAATCCCCACGCTGACGGTTGAAATCAGCAGGCCGATCAGAAGATTGCCCACGATAAAGCTCCGCAACATCTTTCCGATTAGGCCGAGCGTGACGAATGCGGTGTGCCGGTGCTGCAAAGGAAACAGCATCACGGTCGCCGAGCGCGCATGGCTCTGCCACGTCAGCAAAAAGTAGGCGAGGAAGGGAACGAACGATGCGGCCAGCATGATGTCGGTCAGAGTGCCGGCTCCGTGGGTCAGAACCTCGGACCAACTCTGCACCGCGCGCACTGGCACTACGCTCGTGTCCTCCGGCTCGCCAACAACCTCACCGGTTTTCTCCAGCTTTTCAGCGTCCTGCTGGAAAGGCTGCAGAATAGACCGGATCTTCTCCGAATACTTCGGAACATTGTCAGCAAAAATCAGAGCCTGGTTGTATGAGGCGACACTGATGCCATAGAGCAGCGCCAGCACCGCAACGACGCTGATCAGCGCAGCCGTGGCGCGCGGGATGCGCAGATACTCAAGCGCCTGCACCACAGGCGAGAGCATGAAACTCAGCAGGACCGCGAAGAACAGCACCGCCAGCACCGATTCGCCGTAGTAGGTGAACAGAATTATCAGGCCGATCCCGAGTAGCGTCAGCGACCAGTGATAACCGATTTTTGTTTCCGTGCTCTCCATGGGGGTGCGGGCCTTGCAAAGCATTTCAGCTGAGCTCGGCTGGCCAACAATTCTGCCTTAGTGCCGCTAGAATTGCACCTCCGGAATGCAGAAACGCGAGCTTTTCTGCTTCGCAATCTACAATTGACCGATGGATGCACCCGGGAATCCGGCGCGTCGCCGCATTTTGGCGCTCGACGTCGGCTCGAAACGAATCGGAGTTGCGGTTACCGACCCGCTCGGCATCACGGCGCAGGGGTTGGATACAATCCACCGGCAGAACAAGCGGCGCGATCTCGCAGCGCTGGGAGAGGTGCTCGCGAAATACGACGTCCGTGAGATTGTGGTTGGCCTGCCGCTTCGCTTGAGCGGCGCTGAAGGAACGCAGTCGGAGAAGATGCGGCGGTTTGCCGATGATCTGCGGGCTCACTTCGGATTGACCGTCCATCTCTGGGATGAGCGCTGGACTTCGACCGAGGCCAACCGCCTGCTGCGCGAAACCGACCTGTCGATCAAAAAACGGGGGCAAGCCGTCGATCGGATGGCCGCGATCTTGATTCTGCAATCCTGGATGGAGGCTCACCAAACTCGTTAGCCGACGCTGGTAGGCCGTTCAGTTGCGAGTTCGTTAAAACATACCTGTCGATATCATCGAAATGTAGATCGCGCACAGGGTCAGGACTGCGAATGCGACGCACGCCGTCAAATAGATCCGCAGTGCCCTCGCTTCACGGGCGAGTTTCGGTTGAAAGATAAGAAGGCCAAAGCACAAAGCTGCTGGAAATGGCACGACTATTCCAAATGGGAATTTTGTTGATATCCAAAATACGGTCGAGAGAGCAGTAACGATCAGCCCTAACCCCGAAAGTAGTCGCAACTGAGTTGAACGACTTGAGCTGTTGGGGGCATAGGCTCCCATACTGCAGAGACACCCTACGTTTACCCCGAGCCACAGAGCCTCTTCAAGCCGACCAATCCATTTTGGGCTGAAGAATACGATCACGGTTAGGTGTCTTGGCGGTTCTAATCACGAACGCCTAGGACGCGAGCTCCGAAATTTCGGGAAACCGCAGATTACATTTCGTCAGCGCTTTGGTGAGTGCCTGTTCGATCACGCTTTCTTCGCAGTTTCGCGAAATTGCGATTTCGCTGACCAGCAAATAGCGAGCGCGTTCGAGCATCTTCTTCTCGCGGAAAGAGAGCGACTTGGCTTGCCCGAGGATGAGCAGGCTTTTCAGGACGGCCGCTACGTCGGAGAGCGAACCCGTGCGCATGCGGTCAGAATTCTCCTTGAAACGGTCTTTCCAGTCGGCGGCGTTCACGCATTCGCCAGAGGACAGGTAGTCCACGATTTTGTCGACCTCGCCGTTGCGCACTACCGGACGCATGCCGACGCTTCCAACGTTGGCGAAGGGCACCATCACCTTCAAGCTGCTTGCTGCGATTTTCAACAGGTAGAACTTTTCGACCGTCGTTCCCATGGTCCGACTGCTGATTTGTTCAATAATCCCGACCCCATGGTTGGGATACACAACTTTATCGCCGATGTGGAAAACGCCGTTACTGCTCATGGAGGGGCCCTCGCCCGAGGGTAAGGAGAACATCTCCAGTCTAGCTGAGCGGCGCTTCTAAGGCAATCTACTAACGTCCCTCGGCGGCTCATGCGGACATGGACCGACTAAGTCATTTCCATTGAGAGGGTTGAAGAACAGCATTTCCGCCGTCATCAGCGCGTCGGGTGGGCGTTGCCGCCCATCGAGAGTTATAATGCCGAGAGCAATGACGGAATTGATCAAAAAGAAGCTCCGTGACGAGCTGAACGTGCTTGAGCACGAGTTGGCCTACGACATCCCCAGAGAGCTTAAGAAAGCGGTTGCCATGGGCGATCTTAGCGAAAACGCTGAGTATCACATGGCCAAGCAGCGGCAGGAATATCTGAAGGCTCGCGTCCGGCAACTCGGCAAGCGGCTGGCCGACCTGTCCTTGATCAACATGAACAATATCCCAAAGGATAAAGTTGGGCTGGGGTCGACGGTGACGGTGTTCGACGGCACCAAGAACGAAGAGATGGAATACCAACTGGTCACAAGCGAAGAGTCGGATGTCGCAGCAGGCAAAATCTCCACGACTTCGCCGATCGGCCGCGCGCTGCTGAATAAAAAGGTCGGTGACACGGCTGTGGTGGTGACTCCGGGTGGCAGCCGCGAGATGGAGATCCTGAAGCTCTCAACCATGCACGATCTCGCCGAAGCGAAGCTCGAAGCGGAACTTGAATCGAATCGAGGCCCGGAATCGGAATGAGCGGTCTATGAGCTGGACCAATGGAGTCGGCCGTGCTTGCGGCGTTCTGCTTGACGCCATCGTGCGTCTGCTTGCGCTCTCGCGCATCAGTCCCAACGTCTTGACCCTGATGGGATTAGTCGTCAACACCTATGCCGCGTTTCTATTCGGATACGCCAATGGCGACAACCAGCGGCGTATGTTCTTCTACGCCGGACTGGTGATCATCGGCTCAGGATTCTTCGATCTGGTGGATGGCCGTGTGGCCCGCCTCTCCAACCAGGTAACCCGCTTCGGAGGCTTCTTTGATTCCGTTGTCGACCGCTACAGCGATGCTTCGCTTTTTCTGGGATTGCTGGTTTTCTACGGCCGCGGCAACCGGTTCTTTTATGTAGTGTTGGCTGCGCTGGCCATGATCAGCGCCATCATGGTGAGTTATGCGCGGGCGCGAGCGGAATCGCTCATCGGCACCTGCCGCGTGGGCTTCATGGAGCGCCCCGAACGTCTGGTGCTTCTCATCATCGGCGCGGTGTTCAATGTGATGGCGCCGGTTCTCTGGGTGATCGCCGTGCTCTCAACCATCACCGTCATTCATCGCATTATCTATACCTGGCAGCGAACCAACGAGATGGACACTCCGGCGCGGGCCGCATAACTGTCCGCGGCTATCCTCAGCAAGCAGCTACTTGTAGTTGTAAGCCGGCTCATTGACAGTCGGCGTGATTTCGAAGTTGTCTTTCGGAGGTGGCGAAGTTGTCGTCCATTCCAGCCCCTTCGCGTCCCACGGATTATTTCCCGCCCGTTTCCCATAGCGCAGTGACCAGAGGAAATAAACCATCGGAAGCAGATACCCAATCCCGAGGATGCTGGCCCCGGCCGTCGACAGAACGTGCAGGACCTGAAACTCCGGCGGATACTGCCAATAGCGGCGAGGCATTCCCAGATATCCCAAAATAAACTGCGGGAAGAACGTCAGGTTGAAGCCGACGAACATGATCAGCGCCGCTAACTTTCCCCAGCCTTCGGGATAAAGGCGGCCGGTAATCTTTGGCCACCAGAAGTGCAACCCGCTCATGTAGGCAACCACCATCCCGCCGACCATGATGTAGTGGAAGTGGGCGACCACGAAATAAGTATCCGTAACGTGGACATCGATGCCGAGCGCTGCCACAAACAACCCGGTCAAGCCGCCGATGGTAAACAGTCCGATAAAGCCGAGGGCGTAGAGCATCGGCGTATCGAAACTGATGGAGCCGCGATACATGGTGGCAGTCCAGTTGAACACCTTGATTGCGGAAGGAACCGCGACACCATAGCTCAGGAGCGAAAACACCAGCGCCGCATAAAGCGAGATCCCGGCCACGAACATGTGGTGCGCCCAGACCAGAAATCCCAAAACAGCGATGGAAATACTGGCCATGGCGACGAATTTATAGCCGAAGATGCGTTTCCGCGAAAAGCAGGTGATTACTTCGCTGATTACACCCATCCCCGGCAAGATCATGATGTACACCGCGGGGTGGGAATAGAACCAGAAGAGATGTTGAAACAGCAGCGGATCGCCTCCGAGCTTTGGATCGAAGATGCCAAGGTGCAGTCCGCGCTCCAGAGCAACCAGCACGAGGGTGATGGCGAGCACGGGCGTACCCAGCATGATGATGATCGCGTTCGCATAGTTCGACCATACGAACAATGGCAGACGCGACCATGTCATCCCCGGCGCGCGCATGCGATGCGTGGTCACTATGAAATTTAAGCCAGTGAAGATTGATGAGAATCCGGCAATAAAAATCGCCGTTGCGGCGGTGATGACGTGTGTATTCGCGAAATCGGTACTGAACGGCGTGTAAAACGTCCATCCCGTGTCGACGCCGCCATTCAGGATGGTCCACAACATGAGCGAAGCGCCGGCGACGTACAGATACCACGAGAAAAGGTTAATTCGGGGAAAGGCCAGATCTTTGGCGCCAATCATGATGGGAAGCAGAAAATTCCCCAGCACGCCGGGCACGACCGGCACAAGAAAGAAGAAGACCATGACCTGGCCATGCATGGTGAACATCTTGTTATAAGTGTCGGCCTGCATGAGATCGCCTTGCGGCGTGAGCAGTTCGAGGCGGATCAGGAGAGCGAAGATTCCTCCGACGAAAAACATGAACGTCGTCGAAATCATGTACAGGATTGCCACGCGCTTGTGATCGGTCGTGAGCAGCCATGACTTGAGGCTGAAATCGCGGTTGAGATAATTTTCCGCCTCGACGAGCGGAGGGGGAGCAACAGCCATGAGAGACTCCCTGAAAACAAAACTGAATTGCTGTGAAAGCTATGTGGATTGCCGGCGGCCTCGGCACCCCACGCCCCGATAGGCACCGCCAATTATGTGATGAAAGAAACGTCGCCCGGGTTGCTGAAAAACTTCGCGCGGCTACTTCCAGGTCTGAAAGCCGGAAGCTCGGTCGATCCTCCGGATGCTAGACTGGGACGGCAAAAATCCTTTGAGGGTCTTCAAAGTGCCAGCAAATCCTGTCTTGGTGATTCACGGTGGCGCCTGGGCGATTCCCGATGACATGGTCGATGCGCATGTGGATGGCGTTCGCAATGCTGCTGCCGCCGGATGGCGCGTGCTGGAACGCGGCGGCTCGGCTCTCGACGCCGTCGAAGAAGCGGTGATCGTTCTCGAAGATGATGAAACCTTCGACGCCGGTCGCGGCAGTTTTTTGAATCGCGATGGCAAGGTGCAACTCGACGCTTTCATTATGGATGGTGCCACCCTGCGCGGCGGTGGTGTCGGATGCGTGGAGCGGCTTCGGAATCCGGTTCGCGCGGCGCGAAAGATTCTCAGCGACAGCCCGCACGTCTATTTCGTGGCCGAGGGTGCGGAGCGCTTTGCGGCTGAGCATGGCATCACCCTTTGCCGCAACGAAGATCTGGTGATCCCGCGTGAGGTCGAGCGCCTGCGCGAATATCAGGCGCAGTCCTCGAGTCATGGCAACGATCTGTTCGCTCCCGAAATTTCGCATGACACCGTGGGAGCGGTTGCGCTCGACCGCAACGGCAATATCGCGGCTTCAACTTCGACCGGAGGCACGCTCAATAAGGCTCCCGGGCGTCTGGGAGATTCTTCGCTCATCGGTTGCGGCTGCTACGCCGACAATCTCAGCGCCGCCGCGTCGACCACTGGATGGGGCGAGCCCATCATGAAATTAGTTCTGGCGAAGTGGGCGGCCGATCGGGTCGAATCCGGTAGTTTGCCCGAGTGGGTGGCAAAAGAGGCGATGAACTATCTCAAGCAACGCGTCGACGGCCACGGTGGGATCATCCTGCTCGACACGCACGGCCAGTTCGGCATCGCACATAACACGCCACGCATGGCCTGGGCGCTGCGCACGGTTCAGAAAAATGAAGCCGGAATTACCCGCAACGGCTAGACATCGCCGAAAAGTGGGAACCGAGAACCGGGAACTGCTCCTAGAATTCCAAGTGCAGCCGAAAGGTCGGCACGACAACCGGTCCGCGCACCCGGTTATAGCCGGGATTGTTGACGTGCTGCACTCCTGGAGCGACGTAGATCCCGCGCCACACGTGCGCCGTATAATAGGACTCCACGATGTTCTCCCGGCCATAGCTCAAACCACCATCGCCCAGCAAAAAGCCCACGCCTCCATCCGCCAAATACACCTGATGATCTTTCTTGATGCCGTTCGACACAAACGCGATGCCGGCTCGGTCTTGCTTCCGATGCCATAACGCGCCATTGAATCCGACGCCTTGGTCGAAGGTCGAATCAATCTCGGTGTACGCGAACGATTCGGTCTTCCCGTTATCCCATCCCCAGCGCGCAAATGCCGTGACGTTGCGCGTAAGGTTCTGCTCGAGATTGATCCCAAATCCATATTTGCGCGTGATGTGCCACGGGTGGTTGGTTATTTCCGGAACCGTCTCGGGCGTCGGCGAGGTGTGATCCACAAACTGCGTGTTCGCATCGCGGTAAATGCCCATATTCGCATAGTTGGTGTAGGCTAAAAGACGAATTACACCCGGTTTCTTCGGGATGAAACCACGACGCAGCTCGTACTCCCAATTTTCTGCATGGACTTGCCACGGCCGCCACACCAGGTCGATTCCGTTGGCAATCTTCGGCATCAGCGCTTCGCCGAAGCGCAAACCCCAGTTGCCGTCTTCATAATCGGCGACGACCCCAACCGTGTAGCCGCGCGTGTCGGCCGCATAGTCCCACGTTCCGTTGTTGTCGACCGACCAGTTGTTAAACTGAAAATGCGTGTCCGAGCCCACCGAGTTTTGGTCGAAGAAATCAGGCATGCTGAACTTGCCGAAGCGAATCTCAAGCCGCCGGCGCGGCAACTCATCGAAAAGAGATAGAAAGCTGCGCTCGTTCTCAACTTTGTCCTTGCTCAGTGCGAAAACCTTGTGGATCATACCGCGCCCAAGATACGGTGCCTTGCTCAACAAAGGATTCCGCACGATGTCCAGATCCGTGTTTCCGGCGAGGCCAAAACCCTGGCTCAGCGCCGCGCCGCCAGCCTCTTCGATATCCACCAGAAACTCGGTGGAATTGTTGAGACGCACGCCGGTATAAAGCGTCATCACGCGCGACGTGGCCTTCTCATAGTCGGGGCTCAGGCTGTGCGGCCCGCTGTAAGCGGCCGGGAAATCGGGATGAGTCTGAAAGATGAAATTCGCCTGCCCGGAAAGCCAGAAGCGCGTGCTCTTGAAATGCGGAAGCATGGTTTCCGGATCAGCATCGGCATCGCTGGACGCGTCCGAGCCAGCGTCCGTTGTGGGCGTGGCCGAACCGGTGTTCACACTGGCAGTTTGCGATTTCTTTGAGTCGGGCGCAGTTTGCGATTGCGCCCACGCTGCTCGATCGGCGGCACCGAACATCAAGACTAGCGACAAGACTAGCGAAAGAACCGGCGTCAGAAGTACGCCAAACGCGGCTGCGGCAGGGGGGCTGAGTCTGCTCGCAGCGGTCGCACCGGTTTGAGTCTGACGGATTGTTGAGCGGCGGTCCATTATGAAAATGATTTCAATATCATGAACACAAGCGAACGGGTGAGGGCTGGCTCGGCCGCACTTAGTGCTGACCCGGCACTGGGATTGCGATCACGCGGGGCATGCGGAGCCCACAAGTATCTTCGCGGACCGTTAATAGAACGTTACAACTGCGTGGGTGGCAGCTTCCGCGGAGGCGTGCCGCGCGAGTGGCAAGCCTTTTTACCGTCTTTTCGCGGCGACTTTTCTTTGTATACCATAGGGGGGTATACTACGGTCAAGGATAAAAATGCATACTGTCGAAGAAAAACCCAAACTCATTCTCCGGATCAAGCGCATCAAAGGCCAGATCGCCGCCATCGAGCGCGCGCTCGAATCCGACCAGGATTGTTCGGATGTATTGCAGTTAATCGCCGCCGCCCGCGGCGCCATGAACGGCTTGATGGCCGAACTGCTCGAGGGCCATATTCGCGTTCATGTCGTCAACTCGAAACAGGCCAGCTCCGAGCAGGCGCTGGCCACCGACGAACTAGTGGAGATTGTCCGATCGTATTTGAAATGATCCCGCTTGCCGCGAGACGCAGGCCGTGCTGCGTGCATAAGTCAGAATTTATCCCACAAATTAAAAAGGACAGCCCGGAGCCCCCCAAGGCCGTCCTAATAAACCCTCCCGGTTAGAAGGGCAACTGGCATTTAAGATAGCGGCTTGAGATTGCAGGAACGTTGCAGTTCTGTAAAAGTCCGATGAATTCGATGCCGTCGCGCCGCCCAGCCCCGTTGCTCGATCTGCGAAACGTCCGCGTAATGCGCGGCGACATGAATCGCAGAGGCAATGGCTCCGGAGGCAAGATCGTCCTTGACAACTTCAGCCTGCGCGTCGACGTCGACGAACACATTGCCGTGCTGGGACCGAACGGCTGCGGCAAATCGACGCTGATCAAAACGATCATCCGCGAGTGTTATCCCATGGCGCGGAAGGACTCCAGCATGACGATTCTCGGACAGAAGAGCTGGAACGTTTTCGAACTGCGCTCGCTCCTCGGCATCGTATCGAACGATCTCATGTCTTCCTGCACCGGCGATGCCAGCGGACTCGACGTGGTGCTCTCCGGCTTTTTCAGCAGTACGCGAATTTTTCCAAATCACATCGTCGATCCAAAGCACCGCCAGTTGGCGGAGGCTGCGCTGGCCCGTCTCGGTGTCTCTCATCTGTCCGAGCGCGCAGTCGAAGAGATGTCCTCTGGAGAGGCAAAGCGCGTTCTGATTGCGCGCGCTCTGGTCCATAAGCCGCGGGCTCTCTTGTTCGACGAACCGTCGAATTCGTTGGACATCCGCGCGCAACACGAATTGCGCGAGACAATGCGCTCGCTCGCCAAGTCGGGCATCGGAATTATCCTCGTCACGCATGAGATTCCCGACATCGTTCCAGAGATCGAACGTGTCGTGCTCATGTCCGACGGTCGGATCGTGGCCGACGGACGCAAGCGAGACGTGCTGCAACCCGAATCTCTGGGCAGATTATTCGGCATGAAGATCAAACTAGCCCGTCGCGACGGCTATTACCGCATCTGGTAAGCAGCACGGAAAAGGCCAGATGTGAGAGGTCTGATTGCAGAAGTCAACTCAGGTCTTCAACCTCTGCAACCTGACCTCTAACCCCTTCGCTCGCCCTGTGCTCTCCGTCACAGGTAACTGTGATTTGTTGCGCGGCAGAGCGTGGCCACGCTGCTATATTGATCGGGATATCGTCCGAGAGAACCCGCGCCCCCGAACGGGCGTCGCTGCTATTGGAGGAACAATGGCCCGCAAGACCGAGCAATCGCGCAAGCTGCAGAAGCGCGCCGAACAGTTGATACCCGGAGGCGTCAACTCGCCGGTACGGGCCTTTCGTAGCGTCGGCGGCGAGCCGCTCTATATCGTCCGTGGCCAGGGCTCGCACATCTGGGACGCTGACGGCAACGAGTATGTCGACTACATCGGCTCCTGGGGACCGCTGATACTTGGGCACGCCGCGCCCACCGTCGTCGAAGCGGTGATTCTGGCGGCGCGTAGCGGCACGAGCTTTGGAGCCTCAAGTCCCGCCGAAGCAGATCTTGCGCAACTCGTCGTCTCGGCATTTCCGCACATGCAGAAAGTTCGTTTCGTCAGTTCGGGCACCGAAGCGACCATGTCGGCCATTCGCCTGGCGCGAGGCTACACCAAGCGCAAATACATTGTGAAGTTCGAAGGCTGTTATCACGGACACTCCGATGCGCTGCTGGTGAAGGCGGGATCAGGCTTGGCCACGCTAGGAATTCCTGGCTCGGCGGGCGTTCCCGAGGAGTTCACGCAGTTCACGGTGGCGCTTCCTTACAACGACATTGGCGCAGTCGAGCAGGCGTTCGAAAAATTCAAGCATCAGATTGCGTGCGTGATTGTCGAACCGGTGGTCGGCAATATGGGATGCGTCCCGCCCGCGCCGGGATACCTGGAAGCTCTCCGTGTGATCACCGCGCGCGACCACACGCTGCTGATTTTCGACGAAGTCATGACCGGCTTCCGTCTGGCCTACGGCGGAGCCCAGGAGCTTTACGGCATTCAGCCCGACCTCACCACCATGGGCAAGATTATCGGCGGAGGCTTGCCCGTCGGCGCTTACGGAGGCCCAAGCGAAATTATGGATCTAATCGCTCCGCTGGGCCCGGTGTATCAGGCAGGTACACTTTCAGGTAATCCGCTGGCGATGGCGGCCGGCTATGCCACGCTGAATTATTTGCGCGAACACAAGGATGTCTACACGATCCTCGATAGGCTTGCTGGGGTAGTGGTAGCTGGAGTGGCGGCCGCGGCCCACGATGCAGGCGTCACCATGTGCCACAACCGCGTCGGATCGATGTTTACCTGGTTCTTTGCGAAGGGTCCCGTCACGGACTGGACCTCAGCTGAGAAATGCGACACCAAGGCATTCGGCAATTTCTTCCGCACGATGCTCGAAAACGGCGTCTATCTGCCGCCTTCCCAGTTTGAAGCAGCCTTCTTGAGCGCCGCGCATTCAGACCGCGATGTAGAGCGGACCATCGCCGCCGCCAAGCAGGCCTTCGCCACGGTGCACGCGTAGAACAGGCTCGCGGATCTTTCACTTGGCGCTGGCACTTCGCATCTGTTCTATAGTTACAAATTCGTAACCCGCATCCTTATATTGCTTGATCAGGTTCTCGGTGGCGATCACGGTCTGAGCGCGATCTGACCCCATACCTTTATGGCCTCCATCGTGCAGCAGGATCACATCTCCGCCCCGCACCTGCTTTATGACTTTCTTTTCGATTCTCGCCGCGGGCGGCGCTGTCCAGTCGTAGCCGGTTACGTTCCACATCACCGGCTGCAATCCCAGATCACGCGCGATTCTTAACGTTGACGGGCGTCTTCCTCCAAACGGAGGACGAAAAAAATTCGAATGCTCGCCGATTGCTTGTTGCAAAGCGTGACGGCAGTCAACCAGCTCGGACCGTGTCTTCGCCGCTGATTTGAAGATAAGCAGCGGATGCGTGAACGTATGATTGCCGACGACATGTCCCGCCTGGGCGACCGCGCGTGCAATCTCAGGACGCTCCTCAACATAGCGTCCAATCATGAAAAAAGTCACAAGCACATTGTGCTTTGCCAGTATCTCAAGCAACTTCAGCGTATGCGGATCATTCGGCCCGTCATCGTACGTCAGCGCGATTCGTTTGCTGCCGCGAATTCCATGAGCGAACGTTCGCCCGTACCACTGTCCCGTCGGCGCCATGGACTGATAGCCCGCCGCCGAGGCAGCCGCGGCGGCGGTGAGTCCAATCACGGTGGGGAGCATGGACAGATTGTATGCGAGGTCAGAGGTGAAAGGTCAGAAGCGGATTAAAGAAGTGAAAACCGTCACGTGGTTTGGATTTTACTTCTTCAATCTGACTTCTAACTTCTGACTTCCAAAAATTCCACAATTGCGCGGACGCTCGAAGCCATATATTCTGCTTTTCAGTTCTCCACTACATTCCATGGCCAACCTTTTCGAACTTCCCCGTTACATCGCGGTTGAAGGTCCAATACGAGTTGGAAAGAGCACGCTGGCACGGGTCTTAGGAGAGCGACTGGCTGCCCAGCGCGTCATCGAACCGGAAGACAATCCGTTTCTGAAAGCATTTTATGAGGGCGAGCCCGGCGCCGCGTTTCAGGCGCAGTTCGCATTTCTGGTCCGCCGCTTCGAGCAGTTGCGCGCCCTCGATCTCGGACCGCGCTCGAATAAAACGGTTGTCTCCGATTACATTTTTGAGAAAGACAAACTCTTTGCCTGTCTCAATCTCACCGACCAGGAGCTCGATACCTACAATCGCTACTTCAATTATTTCCGCGAGCAACTGCCGACGCCCGACCTCGTCATTTACCTCCAAGCGACGCCCGAAGTGCTAAAAAAGCGGCTGAAAAAGAAAAACGCCGCCGGTGAAAAAGCCATCAGCGAAGATTACCTGATGGAAGTGGTGAAGGCCTACGAACACTTTTTCTTTCACTACACCCAATCCGATTTGCTGATCGTGAATACGTCGGAGATCGATTTCGTCGATCGCAACGAAGACCTGCAGGAGCTTCTGAAAAAAGTCTCCGCGCCCATTAAAGGCACGCAATATTTCCTGCCCCTGGGAAACGAAAACGCAGCCAGCGCGTAGGAAAGATTTCAGGTGCCAGATCTCACGTGTCAGGAAATTTCAGGTGACTCCTTGGTAATGCGTTACGAATGGTACCTACGACTAGAGCCTATCGACCACCGCCCCTTTTGCGGCTATAATCCCCCCAGCGTCATCCAACTAGTCTAAGACGACGCGTGCAGGCTCTATCCGCCCGGTTTGCGGAGGGGCACTGGAGGACATCGTGAGTCTCACCCCGATTGGCGAACCCCGCCAGAAAATCACCACTGCGACTATCCGCGAAAAGAAATCACTCCGCGAGCCCATCACCTGCCTTACCGCCTACGACTACGCCATTGCGCGCTTGGTTGACGAGGCGGGCATCGACATTGCTCTGGTCGGCGACTCCCTCGCCATGACCATGCTCGGCTACGAAAACACGCTCTCGGTCACCGTCGACGAGATGCTTCACCACGTGCGCGCCGTACGCCGCGGAGTGAAAAATGCCCTGCTCATCGCCGACATGCCTTACGGCTCGTACCAGGCGGACGCTAATGAAGCCGTGCGTAACGCCGCCCGCTTCGTCAAAGAAGGCGGAGCCGAAGCGGTCAAGATCGAAGGCGGAGAGAAGCGGGCTGACGTCATTCGGCGTGTGATCGACGCCGAAATTCCCGTCGCCGGCCACATCGGACTCACGCCGCAATCGGTCAACATGATGGGTGGCTACAAAGTCCAGGGCAAGACGCTGAACGCCATCGAGCAACTGATGCGCGATGCGGTCGCGCTTGACCGTGCCGGCGTGGCCTGCATCTATCTTGAAGGCATTCCGCGCGAAGTCGCCGCCATGATCACGGCCGAGGTCGAAGCTCCGACCATCGGCATCGGCGCCGGGCCCGATTGCGACGGCCAGGTCCTCGTCTTCCACGACCTCGTCAATCTTACGTTCGGCCATCCGGCAAAATTCGTTCGCCGCTACGGAGACGCGGCTGCGCTGATCACCCAGTCAGTCCTGGCGTTTAAAGCTGACGTCATTTCGCACCAGTTCCCGAGCGATGCCGAGTCTTACCACCTGCCGAGGGAAACCCAGGCCGCACTTGAAACGGTACTCCACCGCAAGCAGTCGATGCGGCGATAATGGCGGATGGAGAAAACGTTGTGCGAAATGCCGCAGGCAAGCTGATCACCTTCATACTGCTCGGCGCTCTGGCGTCTTGTTCCAAAGCGCCGCAAACACCGGCCAGCGAATCCCAGGCCACTGAAGCGCCGCAGCAGACCGGCCTCGAGCGCATCCCCCCGCCCGACCCGTCGAAGTATCCGCCCTTCAGCGATCTCAGCGGCTGGAAGAATCCTTATTTTGTCGTTCGCGAGGATGGCATCGGCATGGTCGATCTCTCCAATCGCGAGATTCACATTTTGACGCCCGAGGAGATTCCCGCCGAGTTGGCAACTCTGCCTGAGAGTGCATGGCCGTATGGGCGAGTTGCGCTCGTGACCGAGGCTGTTCCCAAGGATGCCAACGATCAGACGAAGGCAGAATTGCGTAAGAACCGTGCGCTTCTACTCGGAACGCTGCAGGAGTTGGACGTTCAATACCACGAAGCGCCGTAACCTTAATGCAAGCCCGTCCCCGTTTCAGGTAATTTTTCCGTGAGGCAATGAAGCAATGAAAATATGCGCCACCATTCCGGAAGTCCGCGCGGCGCGCAGGCTCCGCAAGCGGCTCGGCCTGGTTCCGACGATGGGAGCTTTGCATGACGGTCACCTCTCGCTCGTGCGGGCGGCGAAAGCGCAATGCGATTTGGTGGCCGTTTCCATCTTCGTGAACCCGACACAATTCGCTCCCTCGGAAGATTTATCGAAGTATCCGCGCCAATTCGAGCGCGACCGCGCACTGCTCGAACAAGAGGGAGTCGATATTCTGTTCGCGCCGTCGGTGCAAGAGATGTATCCAAAGACACAGGTCACCTGGGTGCTGGTCGATGAACTGAGCGAACGTCTGGATGGACGCTCGCGGCGGGGCCACTTTCGCGGCGTCACCACCGTCGTAGCCAAGCTGTTTCACATCGTCGAACCCGAAGTGGCATTCTTCGGACAGAAAGATGCCGCGCAGCTCGCCATCATTCGCCGCATGGTGCGCGACCTGAACTTCCCAATCGAAATCGTCGCCTGCCCGATCGTGCGCGAAAAGGATGGCCTGGCGATGAGTTCACGCAACGCCTATTTGCACGGCGAAGACCGCGTCCGCGCCCTCGTGCTGCGCCGCTCCCTGCAACAGGCAGAGCGCGAATTCCAATTGGGAGAACGAATGGCAGCCAAACTGATCTCCGCGGGCACAGAAGTCTTCAAACAAGAGCCGCACATTACCCTCGATTATTTCGAAGTGGTAGATCCCGACACGCTCCAGACCGTCCAACAGGTATCACAAAAGACTCTCGTCGCGGTCGCCGCCTACGTTGGGTCTGCGCGGCTGATCGACAATATCGTTTTGAATCCTGGACTCTGAGAGCACAGAATCCGTTTGCATCAACAATTCTTTCCTTTCAGGCAATGAGTGGCTCGGGAAAAGCCCGCGCACTGCTAATCCCAGCATATTCTTTGGACGGCATCTCTTCCGACGATTCGACGACATTCGGCTTCCGAGCGAAGATCCAGAGGTGCCAGCCCCAGCGTGAAGCGAGCCGATCCTCGACCGCCCGAGGCAACAACTTTCCAATTCCAGGAATCCAGTTTGGATTCCAGAATGTCACCTCGGTCTCGACATCTTTGAATTGCTCGAACATCCGCGTCGCCGATGCCTTTGAGAAGGCTTGTGAAAGCGGATTATCGGGCCCATCGGTATTGCGGTTGAGCATATTCTGCATTTCGAGGTACGAGGCGGGGTCGGCGCGGACCAGGTCGGCGTGCCGCCGCAATTCCTCCTCCGACTCGCGCCATATTGTCCGAGCGACCTTGACGCCCAATTCTGTTCTGAGCATGTGGGCGCGAGCGCGCCGGACAATTCCCAGATTGACGTGGTAATTGAACGAGTCGCGATAGTAGAGCATGATGACTGCGCGACCGCCGGGAGCGAGCACGCGGTGAACCTCTCGGATGGTCCGGGGAGTGTCCGGCGTGTGATGAAGAACTCCATGGGAATACACGAGATCAAACGAGGCGTCGGCGAAAGGCAAGTTCTCGGCGTCGCCCTGAACGAAACGCCCGTTTAGTCGTGCCAGCCTGAAACGCTCTTGGGTTATGCTCACCGCCGCGTTCGTCAGATCAACGGGAGTGTAATGAGCGCCGTAGCGTGCGAAGCGTTCGGCTTCGCTGCCACACCCGCAGCCGATTTCGAGCACGCGCAGGCCACGGGTTTTCTCGAAGCCAACCGCTGACTGCAGACGGCGGTGCACTTTGTACCTGTGAGCGTCGAGCTCCCGATAGAAGGCTGAGGTTCGGCATGGTTCATTGGTGAACCACGAATCACAAGGCGAGTTCTGCCAGAATTTCTGAACCTGGCGTTTGACGTTGGAAGGAAGAAACGACGTTGTTGACTTCGGGCGCTGTTCAGATATTGGGAATAGCGCAGGAGTGGCTACAAGGGACTCAGACATGGCACGGCCCCAATCTCCCGGATGTGAGGTTCCAAGGCCGGGATGCAGATGCGGCGAATTATAGGATCGTCCTGCGGTTTCGGCTAGGGAAAGAACAGTATTTTTCGTGGCCTTTCGCCCGCTGATAAAGGTAGCCCGGCCGCGCGATTGACTTGCCTAAAAGCCGACCGTAAGATTGCAGCCCAGCGTGGGGTGAAGGATGGTTGGCGAGGTTATCTCTCATTACCGCATCATCGAAAAACTCGGCGGCGGTGGCATGGGAGTTGTTTACAAGGCAGAAGACACACGCCTCGACCGTTTCGTAGCATTGAAGTTCCTTCCCGAAGATGTGGCACAAAACCGCCAGGCGCTCGAGCGCTTCCGGCGCGAGGCTAAGGCCGCATCGGCATTGAACCATCCAAATATCTGCACGATCTATGACATCGGCGAGCAGGACGGCAAGGCCTTCATCGTCATGGAATTCCTTGACGGAGCGACCCTGAAGCATGTCATCGGCAACCGTCCGATGGAGCTCGACATCTTGCTGTCGCTGGGCATTGAAATCGCCGACGCGCTCGACGCCGCCCATGCGCAGGGTATTGTGCATCGCGATATCAAGCCGGCAAATATTTTTGTCACCAAGCGCGGCCACGCGAAGGTTCTCGATTTCGGACTCGCCAAGGTGACAACCCCCGCGTCGCAACCGAGACCACCCGACTCGTCCAGCGTTACCGTGGAGGCCACCGTCGCGGAAGAGCATTTGACGAGCGCCGGCTCAGCGATCGGCACCGTTGCCTACATGTCCCCGAGCAGGCGAAGGGGAAGGAACTCGATCCCCGAACCGATCTTTTTTCCTTCGGCGCAGTCCTCTACGAGATGGCCACCGGAGTCGTGCCCTTTCGTGGAGACACTTCGGCCCTGATCTTTCAGGCAATTCTCGATCGCGCTCCAGTCTCGCCGATTCGTCTGAATCCCGACTTGCCCGCGAAGCTTGAAGACATCATCAACAAGGCGCTCGAAAAAGACCGCAATCTGCGTTATCAGCACGCGGCCGACATCCGCGCCGATTTGCAACGCCTAAAGCGCGACACCGATACGGGGCGCGCGGTGGCCGCAAGTTCCGGATCAGTCGCGGCAGTCCACGATTCCGGATCGCGCCCGGCGGTCCAGGCCGCTTCTTCAGGATCGAACGCCGCCGTAGCAGCGGTTTCGTCGGGCGCAGTGACGCCCGCCAGCGGCAGCGCGCCCGTGGTCGCTGCTCCTTTTTCGCCAAGGAAATCCTGGACCATTTCCGCAGCCGTCGCCCTCGTACTCATTGCCGCACTCGTGGGCGCGGGTTTATACGTTCGTTCCCGCCACGCGAACGCGCTCACCGAAAAAGATACGGTCGTTCTTGCCGACTTCGTGAACACGACGGGCGACTCCGTTTTTGACGGAACCCTGAAGCAGGCGCTCGCCGTCCAACTCGAGCAATCTCCTTACCTGAATCTGCTGCCCGCGTCGCGCGTTCGCGAGGCTCTGCGCTTCATGGGCCGCCCGCCCGACACCCGCATCAGCGACGACGTCGCCCGCGAGATCTGCCTGCGGGAAGGCGCCAAGGCGCTGCTCACTGGGTCCATTGCCAGCATGGGCACCCACTACGTCATCACTCTTTCGGCGCTCAATGCCCAGACTCGCGACGTGCTGGCTCAGGAAGAGGTCGAAGCCACCAGCAAGGAGCAGGTGCTCAAGTCGCTCGATCAGGCCGCTTCAAGTTTGCGAGGAAAGCTGGGCGAGTCGATTGGTTCGGTGCAGAAGTTCACCACTCCGCTCGAACAAGCGACCACCTCATCGCTCGAAGCCCTGCAAGCTTTCAGTCTTGGCGAGGCCGAGCATCTCAAGGGTGAAGATGCAAAGGCCGCTCCTTACCTGAAGCACGCCGTTGAACTGGATCCCAACTTCGCTATGGCCTACGCTACCCTGGGCACCGTCTATAGCAATCTGACACAGCAACAGCTGGCGCACGACAATCTCGCCAGGGCCTTCGATTTGAAAGAGCGAGCCAGCGAACGCGAGAAGTTCTACATCTCCTCGCATTACTATGACATTGCCACGCGCGACATCGACAAGGCCATCGAGGTTTACCAGCAGTGGATCCAGACCTACCCGCGCGACTCTGTGCCTCGCGATAACCTGGCCCTGCGTTACGAAACCATCGGGCAGCACGGGAAGTCGTTGGCTTCTTCCACGGAGGCCCTGCGCATCGATCCAAAAGACAATTACGCCATTCAGAATAGCGCCGACGCCTACGAACGCCTGAATCGCTTCGACGAAGCCCGGACCATCGCCGAGAAGGCCAACTCGCAGCCCTGGTCGGTAAATTTCACGATCTTCGAACTCGCTTTCATTCGTGGAGACGAAGCCGCCGAGCGCCACGTGCTTGAATTAGCCGCTGGCCGGCCGGAAGAGCCCATTGTCATCTGGTCCCACGGGCGCGGCCAGTGCGCGTTAGGAAAGATGCAGTCTGCGCGCGCGGTTTACGCCCAGGCCGTGAGTTCAGCAAAACAACTCGGATACAAGGAGTTCAGCGGAATCATTCTTGCCGACCAAGCCTATTGCGAGGCGAACTTAGGCAATCTCCAGGAAGCTCACCAAAAACTCTCTGAGGCTCTCGCCGCTTCTGAAGACAGCGGCACCCGCGCCGTTTGCATGGCAGTGCTGGCTCAACTCGGAGACGTCGCACGCGGCCAACAAATCGCGGAAGAACTGGCGCGCGAAAATCCCAGCGATACCATGCTCAACAAAGTCGCCATCCCAGTCGCTCAGGCTTGGATCGACTTGCAGCGCAACCAGCCCGCGCAAGCCGTGGCGCACCTCGAAATCTCCGCACCTTATGAATTCGGCAGCGGGCCCGCCTCCGCGGGCTATGCGATCAACTACGTTCGCGGCGAAGCTTATCTGCGTATGAAAGATGGCGTAAGAGCGGCCGCCGAATATCGGAAGATTCTTGATCACCGCGGCACTGATCCTATGGATGGGAGCTACACCCTTTCTCATTTGGGACTGGGCCGGGCTTATGCCCTGCAGGGCAATGTCCCCTCGGCCAAGTCCGCCTATCAGGACTTCTTCGCCCTCTGGAAGGATGCCGACCCAAATATTCCCATCCTCAAGCAGGCAAAAGCCGGATACGCCAAATTGCAATAGGCAGAGGCGCGAAACTCTCGATTCTCGCTGCGCAGACGCTACGAGCGTGGCCCAGAAACGAACGGATTTCCGGCAATGAAATAACGCAACAGCTCATCGGCGGATTTCACGATTCCGATGCGTGGCGTGACGGCTACTTTGCCGGCGCGCGATCCGTCCTCGACAATTTGCAGGTCTGAGCCGGCGCTTACCAGGCTCTTCCCGTTGTCGCGGGCGCGTGTAACGCCAAAGGCTTCGGCCATGCGTCCCGGGCCAGAGGCAATCTTCTTTAGTAGGTTTAGAGGCACGATTTTCTTGAGGTCAGTTTCGCCGAGCTTAATTCCCCGCGCTCGCGCCATCTGTTCGATGCCTTCTACCGGCTCAAACGCGCGAAACAGGACGCCGCCCGCCACCCCATCGGGCAGGCACGAAACATTCAGGCAGTAATGACTCCCGTAGATGAAATAAACATAGGCGCGTCCGGGAGGGCCAAACAGAACGGAATTGCGCGCCGTCTTTCCTGACGCGGAATGGGCCGCATCGTCGCCTTTGCCCAAATAAGCTTCGGTTTCGACAATGCGCCCGCCAAGGGTGCCACTGGAAGTTTTCCTCACCAGCAGTTTCCCCAACAGCGCCCGCGCGACTCGCCGCGGATCGCGGTCGAAAAAGTCCGCTCTTAGTAAGGTAACCCCGCTCGGCGCGCTCATTCTCAATTCGTCAGATCATCTCGAAGCTCGACGCTAGCACAATTACATTACTTCGCATAGGTGATGCGGTAAACCACGCCCGCCGCGTCGTCGGTCACGTACATCGAGCCGTCCCCGCCAAACACAATTCCCACCGGACGCCCCATCCAACGGCCTTTCGCCGTCTCACCCGGCGCCAGCCATCCCGTAATGAAATCCTGCGCTCCCCCGATAGGCTGCCCCTTCTCGTCGAGCTTCACGCGCACAACTTTATATCCCGTCGGAACGCTTCGATTCCACGACCCGTGAAAGGCTACGAAGATGTTGTTTTGATACTCCGCCGGAAATTGCGTTCCTTCGTAAAACGCCAAGCCCAGCGGAGCCGAGTGTGCCTGCATCTGGACCTTGGGTTCGAGCACGCTCTGGCAGCGGTTATCTCCGGGCCCGGTGAAGTTCACATCAGGCACGCGGTCGCCATAGCAATAGGGCCATCCACCGTCGCCGCCATCTTTTCCCAGGTCGTAAATCGTTTCTGGAGGCAGATTGTCGCCCAGCCAGTCCCGCCCGTTGACCGTGACCCAGACTGTGTTCGTCTTCGGATTCACCGCCAGCCCCACCGCATTGCGTAGTCCTTTAGCGAAGATTTTCTGGCCGCTGCCATCGGGATTAAATTCCATCACCGTTGCCCGTCGCGGATCTTTTTCTACGCAGACGTTGCAACTCGATCCCGCCGACACGTACATCTTTCCGTCGTGAAACAGAATGCTGCGCGTCGAGTGTCCGCCGCCCGTCGGCAGCGTCGTCAGCATTTTCGGATTCGTCGCCCGCAGGTTTGCTTCGTCCCAGTCATAGCTGCGAACCCTGTCGTTCTCGGCGACGTACAGCTTTCCTTCGTAAAAAGCGAGCCCGTGCGGTTCGTTTAAGCCCTCCAGAACCGTCACCGTCCGCTCAGCCTTCCCCGTGTGCTTCGGATCAGGAAGCGCAACCACCTTGCCCTCGCCCGATTCGCTCACTAGTAGCACCCCGCCGGGCGTGAACGCCATCATCCGCGCGCCGTCGATGTCTTCCGCAAAAACCGCGATATGAAATCCCGGCGGGGCCTTCAGTTGTCCGAGATCGAAACGAGTTTTTTCGGCGTGCGCAAAGCTGGCATACGCCACGAATGCCACCAAACATACGAGCAGGGCATAGCAGGGACCTTTCATAAATGTTCGTCGCATGCCCTATTCGGATGATTCGTCGATGCTTTCGGCTAGCTTTTAATTTGCTGTTGGTACCCGTCTCAACGCAGTTTTTATATCAGTTCCCGCCAATTTTACCGTCCAGCAAGTGATACGTTAACCGAGCGATAGGATACAATACTACTGAAAATAAAGCACTTGCATTACGCGCTGCGCCCTTGCGCATTTGGCACGCAAACTGTTTAAGGAAATGCAGGGTCGACGATGAATCGGCCCTTCAAGACAGTTTTTTCAAGGCAACCGTTGCGTTGGCGTTTGCCACGAACTTCATGAGATTTCGCAGTGAAACGACGCAATCAAAATTCACGCCAGAAGGCGCCTTGGGGTGGCTCTCCCACTCCCACTTGGAGGAAGTTTAAAATGAAAAACCGCACCATCTTCGCCCGCTCGCTCTTTGCCGCATTGCTGGCTGGAACATTGGCTCTGCCGGTTCTTGCGCAAGACAATACCGCCGCGCAGAATCCGCCCGCGACGGCACAGTCGACCTCCACGTCGACCCAGTCGAACCCACAGACCGCCACTGGCAAAGAGCCTTTGCAGCCGGAGACCCGCGAGGGTTTCTGGGGTCACCTGAATCCGTTTGCGCGGAAAAAATATGTCGCCCGCCAGACCGAACCGATCCGTGACCGCATCAACGAGCTCGATGAGCTGACTGCCGCTAACACCAACGCGATCAAGGATACCGATGCGCGCGCGCAGCAGGGAATCCAGCTCGCTTCGGCGAAAGCCAACGAAGCTGATCAGCACGCCGTCGACGCGGGCAATAAGGCCCAAGCGGCGCAGCAGACCGCGCAACAGGCCAATACCCGCATTACCACCGTCCAGCAGGTCGTGACCAACATCGATCAGTACCAGCCCCAGGCTCAGACCGAAATCATCTTCCGGCCCGGACAGACCGTGCTCAGCGAGAAAGCCAAGGCCGCTCTTGATGAAATGGCCACTCCGCTCAAGAACGAGCGTGGCTACGTCGTCGAAGTCCAGGGTTTCTCCTCCGGACACGGACAGGTAGCAATCGCAACCTCGCAGAAGATGGCTGAGTCGGTCGTGCGCTATCTGGTGCTCAACCATGACATTCCTGTCTATCGAATCTATCTGGTTGGCATGGGCAACGCCCCGCTGCCGAGCTCCACGAGCGAGGCGAAGCCTAAGCGGATTATGGGCGGCCGCGTTGAGATCAGCCTCTTGAAGAACGACCTCGAGCAGCTTGCTTCGACCACATCGACGTCGACCACGGACCAACAACCAAAGTAGTAAATAAAGTGGTAAATCCGGTCTCCCCCTGGAAAGCCTCCCGCGCAAGCGAGAGGCTTTTTTCTTGTCCGGAACTTCCACCCTCCCCCACCCATTTCCACATCCCGCAACCTCGTCCCCGTGCTATCCTCCACCCGTCATGGAAATCTTGTCGTTCCTCCGCACCGCCTCACCCGTCGGACAACTGTTTCTCGCCGCGTCTCCGAACGGTTTGGTGCGGCTCGAGTTTGAAGACCGCGTGCAGAAGCTGCCCGCCACGATCCAGTTCCGCGAGTCGAAGCCGGCTCTCGCGCCTTATCTCGCCGAACTCAACGAATATTTCGCCGGTGAGCGCCGCGAATTTTCTTTCCCCCTCGATCTTCGCGGAACGGATTTCCAGCTTGCCTGCTGGCGCGCCCTGCTCGCAATTCCATACGGCGAGACCCGCAGCTACCGCGACATCGCCGAGGCTATCGGACATCCGCATGCCTACCGCGCTGTCGGCATGTCAAACAACCGGAATCCCATCGCCATCGTCGTTCCTTGCCATCGTGTTATCGCATCCAGCGGATCGCTTTGCGGCTACGGTGGCGGTCTCGACATCAAACGCAAGCTGCTCGAACTCGAGCAAGCCAGCTTTCATCATCATTGTGTTCCGCTCGGAATCGGCGCATAATCACCCGCACTGTGGGGTTTTGCTCATGCTGCCACGCATTGAGTACTCCGTTACGGTACCCGTTCCGGTTGACGCGGCGTTCAAGGCTTTTCTGAATCTCGAACGCCTGCTGCATCGTGGAATCTACGACGAAGCTTCCTGGGTCGAAGGCCAGCCTTGGCAAGTCGGAAGCCGCATTCGCTACGTAATCTCTCAACCCGTCCGCGCCTCGATTTCCGCCGTGGTAAGTTCCATCAGTCCCCCGCGAGCTGTTAGTCTGCTTAATCACGCGCTCGGAGTCACCGTCGACCAGCACGTTTCCTTCGGCCCCGACCTTCGAGGCGGCACGCGCATCCGCATTACCATGGACCTCGTCGGCAAATCGACCGAGCTATCCGAAAATGAAATCCACGACGCCGTCACCTTTGTCACCAAAGACGCGCTCGACACCGTCGCCGCGATCCTCCGACGCAACGCCTCATCCGCTTCCAGTTAAACGCCGCCTGCTTCCTGTACACTAGCCGCCATGTTCAGCGGCCCATTCCCGCCCGCTGAACCCTCAATCGTGAGCGCCACGCACTCATCCGCGAACTCCGTCGTCCGCAAGGCCGGGCTCTTCTATTTTGTCTTCGTCATGTTCTCCTACACCACCGGCGGACCCTTCGGCCTCGAAGGCATGGTCACCACGAGCGGTCCCGGAATGAGCCTGCTCTACCTGTTGTTCATTCCCATCTTCTGGTGTATCCCCGTATCGCTTGTCTCCGCCGAACTCACCACTGCTATGCCGGTAGAGGGGGGCTTCTATCGCTGGACCCGCGCCGCTTTCGGAGATTTCTGGGGATTCCTCGCGGGATGGTGGAACTGGTCCGCTTCATTTCTGCTCGGTGGTTCCTATGCCGTTCTCTTCAGCGACTATCTCTCGTATTACCTTCCCGGAATCGTCGGCTGGAAGCACTGGCTCGTTTCATTCACGGTTATCGCTGTGATCACATGGGTCAATGTTCGCGGCATCCAGATGGTTGGCAAAGCGGCCACGGCCTTCGAATTGATTGTTTTCGTGCCGGTCATCGCCATGGTTGTCCTCGGCCTCGCCAAGTGGCACCACAACCCCTTCGTGCCGCTCGTCCCGCCCGACCAGGCTTTTTCCAAAGTATTCGGAGTCGGCCTTGCTCTCGCGCTCTGGCTCTATTCCGGATACGAGCAACTCTCCTCCGTCGCCGAGGAGGTCGAGAACCCTCAGCGTACCTATCCGCGCGCGCTCGCTCTTGTCGTTCCTCTTTCCATTGCGGCTTATTTTCTGCCAACATTCGCCGCGCTCGCCAGCCTCGGTAACTGGCAACAGTGGAAAGACGGATACTTCTCGACCGCCGCGCTTTTAATTGGTGGCCCCTGGCTAGGTAATCTGATGACCATCTCCGCCATGGCCTGCAACGTCGCCTTACTCAATAGCACCGTGCTAACCTCCACGCGCATGCCGTTTACCCTCGCCGAAGATGGATACCTTCCCCCATTTCTCACGCGCCGCCATCCGCGCTACGGCACGCCCTGGATCGCAATCCTCATCTCCGCCGCCATCTATGCTTCGCTTGCCCTGCACTCGCTCGGCGAATTGATCAGCATCTATGTCTGGCTGCGAGCCGCAACCACCGTGATGACCGTTCTCTCCGCCTGGGGATTGCGCCGCAAGCAACCCGATCTGCCGCGCGCCTATCGCATCCCCGGCGGGAACCTCGGACTCTTCTACGTGATTGCTCTTCCTCTTGCCATGACCTATGTCGCCGTGCGCTACAGCGATCCCGTCGCGCTGCGCTGGGGACCGTGGGCCCTGGCCGCCGGTCCCGTCGTCTACTTGGTTGTGAAATGGTTTGCCCGGCGTGCCGCGCAAGAGGCACCCCATGCCCGCTAGCGAACAGCCGGAGGTTCTCTTTGGCGGTATAGTTAACAGTTTGGATAGTCGTTTGTGCTTTGAGCAGGCGCTGACAAAGCGCCGCTCCTTCCGAGCTTGTTGCGCAAAATCGAGGGGCATGTGGTTTTCACCATCTGCGAGCTAAGCCGCAAAATTCGCGAGCGCAAGATCTCTCCCGTTGAACTCACTCACGAGTGCCTCACCCGCATCGACAAGCTCAATCCGGTGCTCAACGCGTTTATCACGGTCACAGCGGAATCCGCTCTCGAGCGGGCGCGCCTCGCCGAACGCGAAATCTATCGCGGACATTATCTCGGCCCGCTGCACGGCATCCCCATTGGCATTAAAGACATCATCGATACCGCTGACGTCCGCACCACCGCGGCCAGCGAGCAGTTCAAGGATCGCGTTCCCACCGAAGATGCCGAGGTCGTCCATCGCCTGCGCGCCGGCGGCGCAATTATTCTCGGCAAGCAGAACCTACACGAATTTGCCTACGGCGGCAGTTCGATGGTCAGCCACTTCGGAGAAGTCCACAATCCTTGGGATACAACGCGCATCGCTGGAGGATCTTCAGGTGGCTCGGCCGCAAGCGTAGCGGCTGGCCTGGGCTTCGCCGCCGTCGGCACCGATACCGCCGGCTCCGTTCGCTTACCGGCCGCCTACTGCGGAGTAGTAGGAGCCAAGCCCACCTATGGCCGAGTCAGCGCCCGAGGAGTGATTCCGCTCTCAACCTCCTACGATCACGTCGGCTCGATTACCCATACGGTCTACGACGCAGCCCTGATGATGCAGGTGATGACCGGGCAGCAATCCGCCGATCCCTGTGCCGAGCCCAGCTTCATCTCGGCCTTCGACGAGTTTTCACCCAATCTGCGCATTGGCATCCCGCGGCCGTTTTTCTTCGACGATCTCGATCCCGAAATAGCCGCCGCAACTGAAAACGCCATCGAGGTTTTCCGCAAACTGAACGCCGAGATTCGCGAGATCAAATTAGATGTTCCCATCGACCGCACTCTCGCGAGTGCCGAAGCCTATGCATACCACAAGATCTTCGTCGAACACTCCCCTGAGCTCTATCAACCCGCAACCTTGGCACGCATAAAATCAGGAGCCGCCATTTCCCCCGACGACGCTCTCCGCGCGCGCCGCGAACTCGATGCGGCCCGTGAATCCATCCGCCAAATTTTCGACGAAGTGGACGTGTTGTTGACTCCCACCGTCCCCATCCCTCCGCCAAAGATTGGCGACCTGCGCGAACATCCCGAAGATCTTCGTCCGCGCGAACTGATCATGCTGCGCAACACGCGGCCATTCAACGTCTGGGGAACTCCCGCAATCTCCGTCCCCTGCGGATTCACCGCCGCAGGTCTGCCCATCGGCCTGCAGCTCGCCGCCGCTCCCCGCCATGGAATCATGTTGCTGCAGGCCGCCCAAGCCTACGAGCAGGCGACCAGCTGGCACCAGCAGATGCCGTCGCTCGTCAACTCGTAATCGGTTCTGTCGCCGCTCTCATTGCGCGCGCCCGTTCCCAGGGCTGAAGAATCCTGACCGAAGCCATTCCCGCTGTCGTCGCGGCCTGTATCCCCATGTCTGAATCCTCAAACACCAGACACCGTTCCGGTACCACGCCAAGCCGCTTCGCCGCCATGAGAAATGGCTCGGGATCAGGCTTGCTTTTCGTATAATCTCCCGCGCAAACCAGGGTCGCGAAGCGATCCAGAATCTTCAGCGCTCCGAGCGTTGCTGTAACCGAATCGCGCGTACTGCCCGAAACAACCGCCAACGGAATTCGTCCATAGCCCGCTTCAACACATTCGAGCACCTCGGCTACCGCCTTTAGCTCAGGAAGATTCTCGAAATACAACTGTTCTTTTCGCCGCCCTACCTCCGCGACCGGCATCTTCAGCCCGCGCTCTTCGTTGAGAGTAGTAATGATCTGCGCCACCGACATCCCTCCCCAGGCATAAAAAAGGTCTTCGGTGAACTCGCAGCCCCATTCCGCGAGCGCCGTCTTCCACGCAATGTAATGCAGCGGCATGGAGTCCGCGATGGTGCCGTCGCAGTCGAACAGGTAGGCCTGAAACAACCCAGCCGGCAGCTTCAATCGCATGTTTGCTCACCTCACGAGCAGGCCGTGCCGGCCGCCCGTCGCAGAATCTTTCTCTTCAAAATAATCTGGCTGAATCCAGCAGGATCGTGACCGGCCCCTCATTCACCAGTTCCACTTGCATCATCTCCTGGAAGCGGCCCGTTTCGCACGGCAAGCCCACGACCCGAACCTTCTCCACAAAATACTCATACAGCTCGCGGGCCAGCGCGGGTGGAGCAGCCGCATCGAATGATGGCCGCCGGCCCCTACGCGCGTCGCCATAGAGGGTGAACTGTGAAACCACCAGCAGCGCGCCGCCAACCTCTGCGACGGACAGATTCATCTTCCCGGCCTCATCTTCAAAAATGCGCAGGCCAACGATCTTCTCGACCATGTAATCCACGTCGTTGCGTGTATCTCCCACGCCGACGCCGAGCAAAAGGAGCAGACCGCGGCCGATCTTGCCCGTGATCTCGCCCTTCACCGCGACTTGGGCGCGGCTGACGCGCTGCACGACGGCGCGCATTCAGCGGCTCGCCTGACTGAGAAGCGATTCCTGCCCTGCCAGCGCCTGCCAGCGACCATCGCGGTAGGTATAAACATCTGTGAAGCGTACTCGCGCCACGACCTTGCCCGATGCATCGACGAGTGTGGCGAGTCCGCGCGTGAATCCCATGTTGCCTTCGATATGCGCACGCATCTCCGAAAGCTCGTTCTTACCGGGCTTCTTGTGCGGAATGTGTTCGAGCGTCTCGCTCCGCGTATGCAGCGAGCCATCCACGTCAGCGTCTTCGAACTCGGTGGCGAGCAGGCATCCGACGGCGTCAGCGTCCTTGCGGTTGAGCGCCGCCGCCCAATTCTGTTCGACAGCGATGAGCGTTGCCTCGGTCTTAGGCTGATTCTTCGGGCACTCGGCGGCGAGTGCCGCAGAGACAGCAATCAGCAGAACGGCAAACAGCGTCAGAATTTTCACGTCCAGATCGTGACACGAGTTCAGAGAAATGAGCAAGTGTGGTGACAGGTCTCCCACGCAATCTGCCAAAGAGGCGCGATTCTTGCATTGACCCTGCGCGCTGCGCCTCCTACAATCCCATATTCACTGCGACGAACTTCTCTTCGGAGTTCCAAACATGCGACCAAGGTCTGTCAGCGTAGTTGTCTTTCTCTGCGCCTGCTTCGGCTTGATGCTTACGTCCGCATTGGCGCAATCCACCGCCATCCACAATGACGTCGTCATCAAGAACGCGACCATCATGACGGTGACGCACGGCAACATCAAAAACGGGTCAATCTATATAAAGGACGGCAAGATTGCCGCGGTCGGCGAGACCCTTAACGCTCCGGCCGACGCCATCGTCATCGACGCAGCCGGAAAATATCTGACTCCCGGCATCGTCGATTGCCATTCGCACATCGCGCTCGACGACGACGTCAACGAGGCCACCAGCCCCATCACCCCGCAGATGATGATGAGAGACGCCTTCGACTACCAGGACAAGGCGATCTATCGCGCGCTGGCCGGCGGCGTGACCACCTCTCTGCTGCTGCACGGATCGGCGAACATGATCGGCGGCCAGGCGGTCGTTATCAAGCACAGGTACGGCGACTCGCGGGACTCGATGATTTTCCCGAATGCTCCGGGTTCGATCAAATTTGCCAGTGGAGAAAATCCGAAGCGCGTTTATGGCGGACGCGATCAACTGCCTTCCACCCGCATGGGCGACTTCGCCGTGCAACGCCAAGCCCTCGTCGAAGCGCAAGACTACATGCGCGAGTGGGACAACTACAACGAGAAGGTCAAGCGTGGCGACAAAGACGCGACCATGCCTAGGCATGATCTGAAACTCGAGGCCCTTGCCGATGTCCTGCGCGGCAAGCTTATGGTGCAGATCCACATTTATCGTTCGGATGAAATGTTGACCGAAATCGCCCTGGCCAAAGAATTCGGCTACAAAATTCGCGCTTTCCATCATGCGCTTGAGGCCTATAAAGTCGCCGACCAGATCGCCGCCAATAACATTGCCATCGCCACCTTCGCCGATTGGTGGGGCTACAAAGAAGAAGCTTGGGACGCGATCCCGTGGAACGCGGTGATGGCCATGCGCAAAGGCGTCCGCGTCGCCATCAAGAGCGACTCGGGAGATTACACGCGCCGCCTCAATCAAGAGGCTGCGAAGACCATGCGTTACGGCGGAGCCACCGAAGAAGAAGCCCTGAAGATGATTACGCTGAATCCCGCATGGATCATCGGCGTTGATGATCGTGTCGGCTCGATCGATGTCGGAAAAGATGCGGACCTCGTGATCTGGGACGGTTATCCGTTGTCGAGTTACGGCGTGCCCGAAAAAGTTCTGATTGATGGCAGCGTTTACTTCGACCGGTCCCTGCCGGGTCTGGGAACCACGCACTATAAGGAGGGAGAATGAAAAGTCAGCTCTCAGTTTCCGATTCCCGGTTTGCGGATAACTCCAGATCCCTCTCCTTCTCGCTTGCGCTTGGAATGGCCATTCTTCTCCTCGTGGGATTTGCCTTCGCGCAAGACAAAGCCATCGCCCTCAAGGGCGGCAAGCTGTTGACCGTGACTCATGGCGTGATCGAGAACGGCGTGATCGTCATGCAGGGCGGAAAAATTAGCGCCGTCGGCGCTGCGAGCTCCGTCAAAATTCCCAGTGGCGCACAGATCATCGATGCGAGGGGAATGACGATCTATCCCGGACTGATCGATTCAGAAACGCAACTCGGCCTGACGGAAATTTCAGCCGTCGCCGCGACCAACGATTTGATCGAGATGAGCGATGAGATCATGCCGAACATGCATACGGCGGAGGCCTTCCACGCGGAGACGGCACTCATTCCGGTGGCTCGTCTCAACGGGATCACCAACGCCGTGGTCGCCCCCATAGACGGAGACACGCTGCCCGGGCAGGACTCCTTCATTCAACTTGCCGGAGCCGATGCCACCGAGATGCTGCTGATCCGCGACAATGCCATGCCTCTGAATTTCACAGGAGACGAACGGCGAAACAAAGGCGGATTCGACAAGCAGAAGTTTCCAGCCACGCGCATGGGACTAGCCGCTCAATTGCGGCAGGCCTTCATCGACGCCCAAGACTACAAGGCCAAATGGGCCGACTACGAACGCAGGAAAGCCGAAGCGGCGCGCGACAACAAACTTGTGCCGCTGGCTCCCAAGCGTGATCTCAAGTCAGAAGCGCTGATCCCCTATCTCGAAGGCAAGAAAACCGTGGTTCTCGCAGCCGAAACTCCGAGCGATCTCGAAACCGCGGTCAGCCTCGCCAACGAATTCAAGCTGAAATTCGTGCTGAACCACATCAGCCATTCGCAGCCGGTTCTCGATTACGTGGCGAGCCTGAAAGTCCCTGTGATCGTGGGTCCAATCTACGAGGCTCCGAACGAAGATGAGCGATATGACGCGGTATACAGCCTTCCCGCGCAGCTCTACAAGCGAGGCGTGAAAATCGTCTTCGCGTCCTACTCCGCGCACAACGTCCGCAATCTGCCTGACCAGGCCGGATTCGCCACCGCTTTCGGACTTCCTTACGATGAAGCGCTCAAGGCGATCACGCTCAACGCCGCCGAAGTTTGGGGCGTTGCCGATCGGTTCGGCTCTCTCGACGTCGGCAAAACCGCGAATGTCGTAGTCGCGAACGGCGATCCACTCGATATAAAGACTGACGTCAAACAGGTTTACATCGACGGCCGCGCCATCCCCATGACCAGCCGGCAGACGCGATTGCGCGATGAGTATTCGAAGTAATGGATTGGCTGCTGGAATTTCGATGGATAGAATCGAAAATATCGATGCAGTTTGGTACCAAAGTTTATTGACCGTGATCAGTGGCTGAGCCTAGAATCCGAAATATGATGCGTCAGAATCTCTCCGCCATGTGCTGCTGCACTTGTTGTTGTTGTGCATGCGTGTGCACTGGCGCGGGGAGTCTGCCGATCTAAATAATTAATTCAAATACCGGCACTCATAAACCCATCGCCAGAACGAATCTGGCGGTGGGTTTTTGTTTTTTGGGAACAAAAAAAGTCTGGGGCGAACCAGCATATGACTAATTCAGTTCAAGAAACCAAGGCACAAAGAGTCGAGCGCCTTAAGCGCTCTAAGAATCCATGGGAAGGCCTGGACGAAATCCGGCGCTTCGCGCGCGAGGGCTTCAGCTCCATTCCTCCGGAGTGGCTCGGCACCTACTTTCGCTGGTGGGGCGTTTACACGCAGGGCGACGGCGCGGGCGTCACGGGTGGCAAAGGCGGAGAAGGCCGGTCCCTGCAATGCTTCATGGTCAGAATCCGCATTCCCAATGGCTTGCTCACTTCTGAACAACTGCGCACCATCGCAAACCTCACCGGCCGTTACGCTCACGGAATTGCCGACATCACAGTACGCCAGAATATTCAGCTGCACTGGGTCACGATCGAAGACCTTCCCGACCTTCTCGAAGCCCTCGCGCGTGTGGGACTCAATACCATGAGTGCCTGCGGCGACGTCGCACGAAACGTGACCGGCTGCCCCGTTGCCGGAGTCGACGCCGACGAAATTTGTGATGCTTCGCCACTGGCGCTCGATGCCTCGCGCATGCTCGCCGGCAACGGCGACTTCTACAATCTTCCGCGCAAATTCAAAATCTCAATCACCGGATGCCGCGTCTGGTGTCCATACCCCGAAATCAACGATGTGGGATTGACGGCCACGGCTCGCGTGCTGCGAGGAGTACCCGAAGTCGGCTTCTCTCTGCGCGTTGCTGGAGGTCTGTCCACCGAACCTTACCTCGGCGCGCGATTGAATGCGTTCGTCCGCTGGAATCAGGTGTTGCCCGCGATCAAAGGGATTGCCGAACTGTTTCGCGACTCCGATGTATTGCGTGAACATCGCGATCGAGCGCGTCTGAAGTTTCTCTTTCTGAAGCAGGGATGGACGGCCGAGCGCTTTCTTGACGAACTTCAGCACCGTGTCGGATTCGAATTCGATCCAGCCGTCGAAGAATCGCCGCCCGCCGATGTTTATCGCGATCACGTCGGCATTCATCCGCAAAAACAGCCAGGTCTCTCGTATGTCGGTGCGGCGGTGCTACGCGGTCGAATTACCGCCGATCAGATGCACGCCGCTGCCGCGCTCGCCGACCGGTATGCTTCCGGCGACCTGCGCACGACCAACATGCAGAACCTGCTCATCGTCAATGTTCCCCAACTCAAGGCCGATCGCTTGGGGCAGGAATTGGATGCCATCGGATTACGCGTTGGCGGCTCGCCATTTTTTCGCGGCACCATCGCTTGCAGCGGCACGGAATTCTGCAAACTGGCAATCACCGAGACGAAAAGCTTCGCCCGCTGGCTCGTCGAAGAACTGGAAGAGCGCCTGCCTGGCTTCGATCAGTACCTCAAGTTGCACGTCACCGGCTGCCCCAATAGTTGCGGACAACATTGGATCGCCGACATTGGCATCGACGGAAAGAAGTTGAAAATCGACGGCCAGCTTGTCGACGCCTATTATTTTTGTCTCGGCGGAGCTCTTGGCCTGCATCAGGCGACGGCGCGTCCCGTGGGCTATCGCTGCCCCGCGACGGCGGTGCCCGATGCGATTGAAAGATTGCTGCGCCAATATCTCGCCGAACGCCAGCCCAACGAAAATCTGCGCCAGTTCTTTGCGCGGCACAGCGACGCCGAGTTGCGCGACTTGCTGGCCGGCACGCATGTCGACGCCGTAGCACGTGATCTGCCGCCGCTGCCCGCTGGACGCCTGTCACAAGTTGCGGGAGGTGACGGTGACTAGCCTGTTCCCCATGTTTCTGAAACTGGAAAGCAAGCCCTGCCTGATCGTGGGCGCCGGCAAAGTTGGCGAGCCAAAGATTGGCGGCCTAATTGAAACTGGCGCGAACATCCACGTGGTAGCGCTCGACGCGAGCGCCAAAGTTCGCGAGTGGGCGAACGCCGGGAAAATCGAACTCGAATTACGTCGCTTCTCGGATAGTGACCTCGACGAAAAATTTATTGTCGTTGTGGCAATGGCTTCTCCCAGCCTGAATGAACAGATCTACCGCCAGGCGCATCGCCGCGGCGTGCTCTGCAACGTGGTCGATGTTCCGGAGTATTGCGACTTCTTTTATCCCGCCATCGTGCGGCGCGGCGATCTGCAGATTGCCATTTCAACCGCCGGCCAGAGTCCGTCGCTGGCGCAGAAGCTTCGCCAGCAATTGGAGCGGCAATTCGGCCCCGGATACGCATCGTGGATCGCGCGACTTGGCGAAACACGAAAGCTGATCCTGGCCAGCGATCTCGATAAGGAACGCAAGTTGGAACTCCTGCATTCGCTGGCCAGCAAAGAAGCATTCGAAGCCGAACTGGCCAAGCTGCCGGAATTGGCCTCCAAAAAATGAAGGCGAAAACAACGAATGAAAAAAAGAGAGGAAGCATGAAAGGCAAAGTTTATTTAGTGGGCGCGGGACCTGGCGATCCTGAGTTGCTGACCTTGAAAGCTCTACGAGTGCTGCAAACCGCCGACGCGGTTTTGCACGATGATCTGGTGGCGCCCGAGATCCTGCGTTGGATTCCCGCGACCGCCGAGATTCACGATGTCGGCAAGCGCTGCGGCAAAAAGAAGATCTCCCAGACCGAGATCAACGACCTGATGATCGCCTTGGCCGAGGCGGGCATGAAGGTAGTTCGGCTGAAAGGCGGCGATCCGCTGATCTTTGGACGTGCGGGAGAAGAGATGGAATCACTGCGCGCCGCCGATATCCCTTTCGATATCGTTCCCGGTGTCACGTCCGCTCTTGGCGCCGCCGCAGCCGCCCAAATTCCCCTCACCCATCGCCGTACATCATCGTCCCTTGTGCTGGTCACCGCCCACCGCGCGTCAGAAAAAGATTCCACGGACAAAGCCGCTTCCGAAAAAGACGCGCTGCAGTGGAACCGCCTCGTCACAAGCGGCGCGACGCTCGTCATCTATATGCCGGGGCAGAACTATGCGGAGATCGCGAACCGTCTGACCACAGCCGGGCTTTCGAGTGATACGCCTTGCGCCGTCATTTCGCGCGCCACCACCAGCCATCAGCGAACGCATCTGACAACGGTACGTGATCTCCAGAGTACCCCGCTGCTGGCTTCTCCCACACTGCTCGTCGTCGGTGAGGTTGTCGGTCTCGCCGATCCTGTCGCTGCGAGCGAATTCGCATTCCCCTGCTTGTCGCCAACGGAAGCGCTGCTTCCCGCCACGCTTCTGCCGTTATTCGAATTCTGGCCGCGAGCGCGAACGAATGAGGAGCCCAGGGCATGAAAGACACGACCGCAAAAGACAAGCTCGCAGATGTGCAGTCGGCGGCCGAGGCATGGACTCCGCAACAGGTGCTCCTTTGGGCCTTTGAGACCTTCGGCAATCACGTCGCCATCTCGTCGGCCTTTGGTGCGGAGGGCATGGCTCTGATTGATATGGCTTCGCAGTTGCGAAGCGATTTCCGTCTCTTCACCGTCGACACCGAATTTCTTTTTCCCGAAACCTACACGTTGATGGATAGAATCGAAGAAAAATACGCTATCAAGATCGAGCGCGTCTTTCCGCTCCTCTCGCCCGAGGAGCAGGAGCGCGTTCACGGAACCGCCCTCTGGGCGCGCGATCCCGACCAATGCTGCAATCTGCGGAAAGTTGAGCCGCTCCGCCGAAAGCTTGCCGAACTGAATGCATGGATCACCAGCATCCGTCGCGATCAGACATCGTTTCGCCAGACTGCGCGCAAAATCGAGTGGGATGCGAAATTCAAATTGGTAAAAGTCAATCCGATCGCCGACTGGAACTTCAAGCAGGTTTGGCAGTATCTCCGCGAGCACGAGGTGCCGTACAACACGCTTCAGGATCAGAATTATCCGAGCATCGGCTGCACGCACTGCACTCGGGCTATTCGCGAAGGCGAAGATCCGCGAGCCGGGCGCTGGTCTGGCTTGCTAAAAACCGAGTGCGGACTCCATATCATTGAGCCCTTGATCGAGCCGTTAGTCCGGCGGCCCGACGCGGACGCGTAAAACCCCTTCAATCTCCGTGCGCCAAAATCATTTGATTCAACCGCTGCTTCGCCTGCGGCCATTCCGCCGCCACAATCGAATAGCGAAACGAGTCGCGGGCAATGTAGTCGGCGGCCATGCGGTGGGCGCGGAGAACCCCTTCGAACTTCCCTCCGATGCGTTCAAGCGCGGCGCGAGATCGCTGGTTCCGCGCGTCCGTATGAAAGCACACGCACAGCACCTGCCACGTTTCGAAAGCTTGGGCCAGCATCAGCAGTTTGGCCTCGCTGTTGGCTGCCGTACGGATCGCCGAATGAGTCAGCCATGTGTAGCCGATCTCGCACACATCGGGATCACGCCGCCCGTGCCGCGCATGGCCCGCTGGCCATGCCCATCGCTCCAGATTGAAAAAACGTGTGGACCCGATAACCTTGTCGTCATCGAGGCGCACCGTCGCGAACGACACCGCTGTGCCGGCGCGTAACCAGGCCAGCGCCGTATCAACGTAGGTGGTGACCTCGAGTTTGCCCCGCGGAACGGAACTCCACTGGTAGAGCGAAGGATCGGCGGTCGAAGCGGCTACCAACCCCTCAATGTGGCGATGGTCAAGCGGTTCCAGACGAACGTGCTTTCCTGACAATACGAAGCTTTTTGTTTCCACCTTCTCAGTATGCAATGAGCCTCAAGCATCCGCAACGCGCCGACAACCCCATCGTCGCAAAAAACTTATTGCTGTTGCTGCTGTTCCTGTTCCGTGCGCGCGTGCATCCGCGCAAATACTGGGCGCGATTGAATAATAATGCTCGGCGCTGAGTGTTCCGCCGGAGGAGCGTCCGACGGACTCACCGTCACGGCCACGCTCAGTTCACTTTGTGCCTCCCCTTTGTACACGCCGCGTGTCGGGGGCACGTCCGCATAGTCGCGGCCAATCGCCACCCTTATATGGCGATCACCGCCGATCAGGTTGTTCGTCGGATCGAACGCCGTCCATCCCAGCCGTGGCACCAGAGCCTCCACCCACGCGTGCGACGCTCCTTCCAACGAGCGATCTTTGTATCCGTTTCCTTCCCGGTGAAAAAGGTATCCGCTCACGTAGCGGCACGGAACGTGAAGCGGGCGCACCAGCGCGATCATGATATGCGCGAAATCCTGACAAACCCCTTGCCGCGTGCGCAGCGCCTCTTCAATCGGAGAATCAACTTTGGTGCTGTTGGGCACGTAGGAAAAGGACTCGTAAATGCCTTCGTTCAATTCGGTCAGCAGTTCCAGCGGACCGTCGCGCCGTTCGCAGTTCAGTTCATTCGCCAGTTGTTGCAGCGCCGTGCCCGAGTGCGCGAACTCGCTCGGCAACATCATCTCCCAATAGTCGTCGCTGGCCGTCAAAGCGTCGAGGTCCGCCCAGTCGCCCGCCTCAGAACTGCGCGGCGCCGGCACAGCCTGAACCTGCACCGTTGATTGCGCCTTCACACTGACTTCCCGGTGCGATCCCGCAATATCGAAGTGATGCACGGTGTTTCCCGCGAAATCGTGATATTGCGTGATATTCGCTCGCGGATTTACGTCGAGAATGAAACTCAGGCAGCGCTGATTCGCTTCGCTGCGCGGCTGCATGCGTACTTCCATCACGCTCTCACGCACCGCAGGCTCGTAGCGGAATGTCGTCGTATGTCGAACCGAGTAGATCATGTTATTTCGTCATTGAATCATTGAGCCATTGAATCATTAAACCCAATGTCTCAATGATCCAATGTCTCATTGATTCAATGCTCTTCAAGATGCCAGTTCCGTCTCCACTGGATAATCAAAATAAATCCGGTGAATCGCCGCGTGAGCCTGGCCGCATTGTTCGCGAACATTTTCCACGTAGGCATTTGCTCCCGAGGCCATCACCTCATCGATCTGGCTGAAGCTGAGCGTCGCGCGCAGGCGTCCGGCCAGGCGCACCGGTTGTTCCGCTTTTCGTTCCGTCAATTCAGCAATGGATCGCAGCGCGGTATGTACCTTGTCGACCGAGAATCGCACCGAGTGCGGGAACTCCGGATTCAGCAGCAGAAACTCTGCTACGCGCAGCGGCCGCAGCTCCGCCGTATATTTCTTGCAATACGCTTCAAAGGCCGCGCATGATTTCAGCAGTCCCACCCATTCCAAATACTCTTCACTTTCCACCGGCACGTCAGGCGAATACGGAAGCCGGCTGAAATAAGCGCCAATCAGTCGCGCTACCCCGTCGGTGCGCTCAACGAAACGTCCAAGCTGTATATACTGCCAGCCCTCGCCGTGCGACATGGTCGAATCGGTAACGCCTTGAAACAGATGCGCGCCCTCGCGCACCGCGCGAAAAAATACATAAGAGTGCAGCAGCCACGCCTCGCTCGACGTTGTGCTGTTCACCTGCAGATAAAGCCGGTTGAGCTGCTCCCACATTTCGGTGCTGCATTGCTCGCGCACCTGGCGCAGATTTTCACGCGCCGCCGCCACGCACGAAATAATGGAAGAAGAATTGCTTTTGTCGAGCGTCAGAATGTGAGTCAGCGTGGTCGCGTCGATCTTGCCGTCATCCGGCGCAGGCGCCTGCAACGCCTCGAGCAGCCGCCACCAGCGTCCCGCACCTGCTTCGGGAGACTGATCGAGCCGCAACTGCAGATCCACATCGATGAGGCGTGCCGTGTGCTCGGCACGCTCCAGATATCGGCTCATCCAATACAAACTGTCTGCCACGCGTGAGAGCATAGCCGTTTCCCGCCGCTGGTTCATGCTCGCAGCACCCACGTATCTTTACTTCCCCCGCCTTGTGAAGAATTCACCACCAGCGATCCTCGCCGCAGCGCCACGCGAGTGAGTCCACCCGGCACCAGCGTGACATTTTCGCCGTAGAGAATGTAAGGACGGAGATCGACATGCCGCGCCTGCGCTTCGCCCTCCAGGAAACATGGCGCCCGCGAAAGACTCAACGTCGGCTGCGCAATGTAGTTCCTTGGCTCGGCTTCGATGCGCGCCCGGAATTCCTCCCGCTGCGCCGCCGTGCTGTGCGGACCGATCAACATGCCGTATCCGCCCGATTCGCCCACCGCTTTCACCACCAACTCATTCAGATGTTCAAGCACATAAGTCCGCTGCGATCGATCCGAAAGCAGATACGTTTCGACATTCGGCAGAATCGGTTCTTCGCCCAGATAATAGCGGATGATCGCCGGCACGTACGCGTACACCGCCTTATCGTCGGCCACGCCCGTCCCCACTGCGTTCGCCAGCACAACGCTGCCGGCGCGATATGCGTTGAACAGCCCAGGTACCCCCAGACTCGAATCGCGCCGGAAACAGAGTGGATCGAGAAAATCGTCGTCAACTCGCCGGTAAATTACATCCACCCTTTTCAAACCAGCCGTTGTCCGCATATAGACGACATTGTCGTGTACCAGCAAATCGCGCCCTTCCACCAGCTCAATGCCCATCTGCTGCGCCAAAAAGGTGTGCTCGAAGTAGGCCGAATTGAAAACTCCGGGCGTTAACAGCACCACCGTCGGCTCGTGGCGGCTGCCCGAGCCGGTCAGCGGACTCAACGCCCGCAGCGTCGTCAGCAGCGCTTGCGCATAGTGGTCGACCGGGCAGACTCCGTAGTCGCGAAACAGCGTGGGGAAAACCTTCTGCAGCACCTTGCGGTTCGCCAGCATGTAAGAAACACCACTTGGCACGCGCAGATTGTCTTCAAGCACCGCGAAACTTCCATCCGGATGCCTCACCAGATCGGTACCGCAGATGCTCACGTAAATTCCGCGCGGCACCGTCAGATTGCGCATCTCCCGCCGGAAATGCTTGCAGCTGTATACCAGCTCCCGGGGCACAATGCCGTCTGCCAGAATCCGCCCGCGGTGGTAAACATCTTCGAGAAACAGATTCAGCGCGGCGATGCGTTGCGTGAGCCCGCTCTCGATCTTTCGCCATTCCTGGTTGGGAATGATGCGCGGCAGCAGGTCATTCGGAAAAACGCGCTCCGTGCCTTCGTCATTCCCATAAACGGTAAATGTGATTCCCTGGTGAAGAAACGACAGATCGGCCGCCTGCTGGCTCTTTCGCATCTCTTCGGGCGGCAGACTCAGCAGCGTCTGAAAAAGCGCCTGATAATGAGGACGCGGCGCCCCCGGCCCTTCAAACATCTCGTCATAAGCCGAGTCGAACTGGTAATTGCGGAAAGGTGGACGAAACAGCGCGCGAGTAGTTTCCGGTACGGGCACGGGTCGTAGGAAGCTGCGGATTCGTGTACGGCTATGCGGCACCCGAAAACTCTAGGCGGCGCGTCAGCTCAAGTCCAATCGAAATCTTTTATCGTGACAATTCGGTTTTCACCAGCGGCCCGTGCAGCGAACGCCCGCACCGGCGACCCAGCAGTCTTTCATCTATTTCACCGTGCGCAGCAAGGCAGAGGCGCCCTCCCACGCAATCTGCACGCCGATGCACAAGAGAATAAATGCGATTACCCGCAGAATTCCATGCACCGTTTCTGGTGCGATCTTCTGCGTGATTCGAATCGAGTAGCGGTAGCAGAAAAATACCAGGATGCTCAGCGCAACCACTGCCAGCACGATCCCGACGTGGGCGTAAACATTTTCGAGAATCCGCGACCTCGAGGCGTGTGCGCTCAACGTCAGCATCACGACAATGCAACCCGGGCCCGCCGTCACCGGAAACGTGAAGGGATAAAAAACCTTCGCATCCAGCGAACGGAAGTCGTGCTCGTCGACGCCGCTCTTGCCGGCCGCCGTCGTGGGGCCGCTTTCGTTGAGCAATCCCCACCCCATCGCCGCCAAAACAAAGCCGCCTGCCACCTGTACGACAGGAAGAGAAATGCCAAAAAAAGTCAGCAGCGCAGCGCCGATGAGTTCGATCACCAGAAGAAAAAGCGTCGTGCTGATCGCAATCCTGCGCGCCAGATTGCGGATCACGTCCGATGGCACGAATCCCACCAGCCCGAGAAATACCAGCGCCGACCCCAGCGGATTGATCACCGGCAGCAGTGCGCTGAAAGCCAGCGCGAAATATTTCAGGACAGTCAACATTCTGGATAGTCTAACGGGGTTCGGAAAAATCAGCCTTATTTCAAATGTACCGCCTCCTCCGCGCGCTTCGGGCCGCCCGACTTCCCGCCGCGCACCGTCGGCGTCGCGTATTTAGGCTTGATCTCATGGCATCCCGCATCGCAATACACGCCCCCCGCAGCCGATTCCGGCGCCGGCATCGGAGAATTCACCGCCAACTCGCGATCCGCCTCCAATTGGCGCTCTACATCGGCAATCAGCTTTTCATTTTCCGCCGGCGTCAGCCACTTCTTCCTTTGCACTAAATAATCTTCCAGGCGCGCAAGCGGATCGCGGCGCTTCCAATACTCAAACAGCCCCTTCGGAACATACTCCGCCGCATCATGGATCGCGTGTCCCTTCATGCGCATCATCTTTGCTTCAATCAGAGTCGGACCTTCGCCGCGCCGCGCCCGCTCGCACGCTTCGTGACAAGCGTCATAAACCTGGCAAGCGTCCGTTCCGTCGACGATCATTCCGGGAATTCCATACGCAATCGCCCGCTCCGCCAGATCTTTCACGCGGAACTGCATGTCCGCAGGAGTCGAATATCCCCAAAGATTGTTCTCAACAATCAATACCAGACCCAGATTCTGCACCGCCGCAAAATTCAAGCCCTCATACGTCACGCCCGTCGACTGTCCGCCATCGCCGATGTAAGTCATGCAAGCGATGTCTCGCCCCTGCAGTCGCGCTCCGAGCGCCACGCCCGCCAACACCGGAATCAGATCGCCCAAAGTCGATATCGGCGAAACTACATTCCGCTTCTCGATGTCACCGAAGTGCGATGAAGCGTCGCGTCCCTTCGTCGGTGAGCCCGACTTCGCCATGTACTGCATCATGATGTCGGCCGGAGAAAACCCGCGCACCAGCAACGCCCCCTGGTTCCGGATCATCGGCCCCAGCCACTCATCTTTGCGGAGCGCGTAAGCCGAGGCGCACGAGCAAGCCTCCTGCCCCAGCCCAAAATAAACGCCCCCGACCACCTGGCCTTGCTTATATAAATTTTCAAGCGCCGTCTCCATCTGCCGGTTGAGCAGCATCCACCGAAAGATTTCGATCAGCTGTTCCTTCGAGAGATATTTCGATTCGCGCAGCGGAGGCGCCGGCCTCGACAGATCGCCGCTCTCCACTTCGTAGCGAACCTCATCTCCCGCGCGCACCTGCCGCAAACTAAAACTGGGTTTTTCAAGCCGGTAATCGCGGATGGTGTAGCTGCGCAGATCGACACTTGCCTCCGCGTTCTTAGATATTGGCTCTTGGCCGTTGCTGCTCGCGCTCGTGCTGGGTGTGATTTTCTTTTTCGCGTTCTTCTTAGGCATGATCAATCCGCGAACATCCGTGTGGCGCGGACATTCCTGTCCGCGAAAAGTCAGCATCGAAACCAAAGCTTAGCGTCAGCCCACCAACAAGTCATCACTGCCATGAATCTGGCGCAACGCCTCCGGCACTTTCATCGGAACGCCCACCACATTCCCCAGCAGCGCATCAATCGTCTCCACCCCAAGCATCTGGCTCTGAAACACGCGCCCAAAGTTTCGCGACACGGCCCGAGCCACGTCGCTCAAGTCAACTTCCCGTCCCAGTTCTTTTTGCATCGAAGTCACCGGCTTTGCCGTTATCCCGCAAGGCACAATCAGATTGAAGTAGCTGAGATCCGTATTCACATTCAAAGCAAACCCATGCGAAGTCACGGATCGCGAAATATGCACGCCGATAGCCGCGATCTTCGCCGCAGGTTCCGATTCAGTCCAAACGCCAGTGAGTCCCGCAACCCGGCCAGTCGGAATTCCAAAATCCGCGCAGGTGCGAATCAGCACCTCCTCGAGCAAACGCACATAATCAACCGCCCCCAGAGTCTTACGCGGAGTGTGTGACTGAGAACTGTGTGACTGGGAAATGTGTGACTGGGAACTGGGAACCGGGAACTGAGAACTGGTGTACCCCCGCAAATCAATTATCGGATACCCCACCAGTTGCCCCGGCCCATGAAACGTAACATCCCCGCCACGGTCGCACTCAAACACCTCAACCCCACGCGCCGCCAGCGCTTCGGTAGAAGCGAGCACGTTCGCAGCCTTGGCATTGCGACCCAAAGTAATGACCGGAGAATGTTCAAGCAGAAGCAGCACGTCGCCGATCTCGCCAGCCTTGCGCAGATCGACGAGTTTCTGCTGCAGCCGGAGCCCTTCGGCGTAGTCAAGCGTTCCAAGTTGGACGACGGAAATCATCTGCTAGCTCATTATAAGGAAATGCCGATAACGGCGGTGTCGGATCGTTAGGGTGTCCCGCCCTCGTCGCGTCCTTTGCGACAGAGTGGGGATCTTGACTTCCGTTCACGGAGGAGAAATTGTTCGCGGGAGCTGAAAATCTCGCCGGCAGCCCTCGGTTCCCGAAACAAAAATCAGCCTCGTTGATTATTTTGATTCTCCCCTTGCACATTCCCGTTCACTTTGGTATAACAAATCGAGTCGAGGACAAGTGAAGTCGTGTCTGAGCTGTCCACTGAATCTTCGCGGGCTGTTTGGGCATCCAATACTGAAAGCCTCCAATTAACCCCTTTCCGGGGTCCGCATTCGGGGACAAGGTCCCTGAAGGGTTTCCGCGAATAGCAGAGCCTCCAAGCGATCTTTAATTTTTGATTTGTCTTCCGCGTCGGCGTGCGCCCGATATGTGGCGAGCTAAACCCGGAAGAGCGTTGTCGGACGCACCGCAAAAGTCCTCTCCAGGCTGACCTTCGAGCCACTTCCGGAGAGAAGTTCCCGCTGTTGAAATCAGGTGGAAATCCTGTGGTCTCAGAGGGTTGACAGCGAGTCTGGCGAACGCGTAGCTTTATCAGGTTTCGTTATACAAGTTTCGAGGACGCCCGGACCCTGCAAAGGGTCTTGATTCTGCAAAGAATCGGGGCGGACTGAATACGCACCGCTCAGGCGGATCGCGTTTCGGTCTTTGACAAAAGGTTGAACGTGCCAGTCGTGAGAAACAAATGTTCGGGCTCAAGTCTGAACGTACTCACAAGATAGGACCTTCGTCTCAGCTGACGGAGGCCGTTGGTCTACCCAGACCAACTCAGGTTTCAAATGAGAGTTTGATCCTGGCTCAGAATCAACGCTGGCGGCGTGCCTAACACATGCAAGTCGAACGGGAAAGGGGAGCAATCCCTGAGTATAGTGGCGACCGGGTGAGTAACACGTGACTACCTGCCCTTGAGTGGGGGATAACCTCGGGAAACCGAGGCTAATACCGCATAATATCGAAAGATCAAAGGAGCAATCCGCTTTTGGAGGGGGTCGCGGCTGATTAGCTAGTTGGTAGGGTAATGGCCTACCAAGGCGAAGATCGGTATCCGGCCTGAGAGGGCGCACGGACACACTGGAACTGAAACACGGTCCAGACTCCTACGGGAGGCAGCAGTGGGGAATTTTGCGCAATGGGGGAAACCCTGACGCAGCAACGCCGCGTGGAGGATGAAGCCCCTTGGGGTGTAAACTCCTTTCGACCGGGAAAATTATGATGGTACCGGTGGAAGAAGCACCGGCTAACTCTGTGCCAGCAGCCGCGGTAATACAGAGGGTGCGAGCGTTGTTCGGAATTATTGGGCGTAAAGGGCGCGTAGGCGGTATGGTAAGTCACCTGTGAAACCTCTGGGCTTAACTCAGAGCCTGCAGGCGAAACTGCCATGCTGGAGGGTGGGAGAGGTGCGTGGAATTCCCGGTGTAGCGGTGAAATGCGTAGATATCGGGAGGAACACCTGTGGCGAAAGCGGCGCACTGGACCACTACTGACGCTGATGCGCGAAAGCTAGGGGAGCAAACAGGATTAGATACCCTGGTAGTCCTAGCCCTAAACGATGATTGCTTGGTGTGATCGGTACCCAATCCGATCGTGCCGCAGCTAACGCGATAAGCAATCCGCCTGGGGAGTACGGTCGCAAGGCTGAAACTCAAAGGAATTGACGGGGGCCCGCACAAGCGGTGGAGCATGTGGTTCAATTCGACGCAACGCGAAGAACCTTACCTGGGCTCGAAATGCAGGAGACCGGGGTAGAAATATCCCTTTCTCGCAAGAGACTGCTGTATAGGTGCTGCATGGCTGTCGTCAGCTCGTGTCGTGAGATGTTGGGTTAAGTCCCGCAACGAGCGCAACCCTCATCCCTAGTTGCCATCGGGTCAAGCCGGGCACTCTAGTGAAACCGCCCCGGATAACGGGGAGGAAGGTGGGGATGACGTCAAGTCCTCATGGCCTTTATGTCCAGGGCTACACACGTGCTACAATGGTCGGTACAAACCGTCGCAAAACTGCAAAGTGGAGCTAATCGGAAAAAGCCGGCCTCAGTTCGGATTGGAGTCTGCAACTCGACTCCATGAAGCTGGAATCGCTAGTAATCGCAGATCAGAACGCTGCGGTGAATACGTTCCCGGGCCTTGTACACACCGCCCGTCACATCACGAAAGTGGGCTGCACTAGAAGCCGGTGTGCCAACCCGCAAGGGAAGCAGCCGTCCAAGGTATGGCTCATGATTGGGGTGAAGTCGTAACAAGGTAGCCGTAGGAGAACCTGCGGCTGGATCACCTCCTTTCTAAGAGAGAACGTCACGGCAGTTCCGCGGCCCCTTCGGGGGATTAAACATACGGAGCATGTTGCCGTGTACCCCTCAAATCTCTGAACTAACCTGAAGAGACCAGAGGGAGCTTATGTTCAGACCTCTCTTGCTCGAACATTCGTCCACAACCGTCAGACTGGGCTTAGCCCGGTCGCGCGTTCAACCTTTCCTCGAAAAACTTCTTCTTCGTTTTGTCATTCCGAGCGAAGCGAGGAATCTGCAGCTTCGTTGCTCAGGCAAACTGCAGATTCCTCGCTTCGCTCGGGATGACAAACGTTGAAAGGGATTTTAGGCTCCGGAATTGTTTTGGTATCATGAGCCGACCGGGCCTGTAGCTCAGTTGGCTAGAGCGCACCCCTGATAAGGGTGAGGTCGGAAGTTCAATTCTTCCCAGGCCCACCACAATCAGTATCCTGTAACCAGTGCCCAGTGGATTTCACTGGATGCTGAGAACTGGTTACTGGGTTTAGGGGCTGTAGCTCAGCTGGGAGAGCGCCTGGTTTGCAACCAGGAGGCCACCGGTTCGATCCCGGTCAGCTCCACCAAACCAGTTGTCAGCTGTCAGCTGCCAGCTCTCGGTTCTCAGTGAGAGCCGAGAGGTATTTTCTGAGAACTGAGAACTCAACCTGATGTTGGGCGTCAAATGCGACAACCGTGAATCCGTTCACGGTCCAAAGAAAGTCTCTTTGACGCCGAACATTGGGTTGCACAACTGAGAAGTTGGAAACAACCCAAACCCGCTCAGGCGGGTCAGCCAGCGCAAGCTGGCGAGGACGAACTTTGACAACTGAATAGATTGGGCAAATTACAAGGCGAAGTAAATTTTTATGAGTGCCGATGTACCTGCTGGTGTGCGTAAGACCTCTTCAATCGGTTGACATTCTTACCCAGATTGTCATCCCGAGCGAAGCGAGGGATCTGTAGTTGGCGCTACAGTGAACATGTCTAAGCGTGCGATGAGCAGGGTGGCGCTATAAAGTTTGCAAGGCGTAATCCGGAGCAATCCGGAGTGTGCTGAGTAAATTTTGTGGTCAAGCTACTAAGGGCGCATGGTGGATGCCTTGGCAGAAGACGGCGATGAAGGACGTGGCAAGCTGCGATAAGCCTCGGGGAGCCGCAAGCAGGCTTTGATCCGGGGATTTCCGAATGGGGAAACCCACGGGGGTAAAACCCCCGTACGGCCCGATGAATCCATAGTCGGGTGCGAGCAAACCCAGGGAAGTGAACCATCTCAGTACCTGGAGGAAAAGAAAGAAACCTCGATTGCGAGAGTAGTGGCGAGCGAAATCGCATCAGCCTAAACCTGTTTCACCTTCGGGTGACGCAGGGGTTGTAGGGCCAGCAACAGTAGAGTTACCAATCCGGTGATTAGTCGAAGCCCTCTGGAAAGAGGGGCCATAGAGTGTGATAGCCACGTAGGCGAAAATCATCCGGACTCGAAGCTGGTACCTGAGTATCGCGGGGCACGAGAAACCCTGCGAGAAGCTACGGAGACCATTCCGTAAGGCTAAATACGTGCTTCTGACCGATAGTGAACCAGTACCGTGAGGGAAAGGTGAAAAGAACCCCTTCGAGGGGAGTGAAATAGTACCTGAAACCGTGTGCCTACAAACGGTGGGAGGACTATGCGGCGTAAGCCGAAAGTCTGACCGCGTGCCTATTGCATAATGAGCCGGCTAGTTATTCTTGTCAGCAAGGTTAAGCGAAAGCGAGCCGTAGCGAAAGCGAGTCCGAATAGGGCGATCCAGTTGGCAGGAATAGACGCGAAGCGGGATGATCTACCCTTGGCCAGGCTGAAAGTAAGGTAAAACTTACTGGAGGGCCGAACGGCTGTTTGTTGAAAAAAGCTCCGATGAGCTGAGGGTAGGGGTGAAAGGCTAATCAAATTCCGTGATTGCTCGTTCTCTCCGAAATAGCTTTAGGGCTAGCCTCGTATGATTTGTCGTGGTGGTAGAGATCTGAATGGACTATGGGGCTTTCCAGCTTACAGAATCCAATCAAACTTCGAATGCCATTGAACAACCAGTACGGGAGTCAGACAGCGGGGGCTAAGCTTCGTTGTCGAGAGGAAAACAGTCCAGATCGCCTGCTAAGGTCCCAAAATATCAGCTAAGTGGGAAAGGAAGTCGGAACGCCCAGACAGCCAGGAGGTTGGCTTAGAAGCAGCCATCCTTTAAAGAAAGCGTAATAGCTCACTGGTCAAGCGGTCCGGTGCCGACAATTTAACGGGGCTTAAGCTGATTACCGAAGCAGCGAATGCATCACTTCACGGTGATGCGTGGTAGGAGAGCATTCCCAACGGTTTGAAGCCAGACGGAGACGACTGGTGGACTGTTGAGAAGAGACCCTGCCGGCATAAGTAGCGATAACGGAGGTGAGAACCCTCCGCGCCGAAAGTCTAAGGTTTCCTGAGAAAGGTTAATCCGCTCAGGGTCAGGCGGTTCCTAAGGTGAGGCCGAAAGGCGTAACTGATGGATTTCCGGTTAATATTCCGGACCTCCCGTGTTTTCGTTATCACGATGGGGAGACGCAGAAGGATAAGCAGGCCGTCCTATGGCTATGACGGTCGATGCGTGTAAGGTGTTTCCGATAGGAAAATCCGTCGGGAAGCTATCACTGAGACGCAAAGCAGTACCCCGTATGGGGGAAAGCTGCTGATTCCACACTGCCGAGAAAATCCTCTAAGGAGAAAATATGGGATCCGTACCTCAAACCGACACAGGTAGACGAGATGAATATTCTAAGGCGCTCGTGAGAACAGTTGGTAAGGAACTCGGCAAATTAACCCCGTAACTTCGGGAAAAGGGGTGCCTCACTAGGATGCAAGTCCGAAGAGGCCGCAGAGAAATGCGCATTGCGACTGTTTAACAAAAACACAGGTCTCTGCTAAGTCGAAAACGACGTATAGGGGCTGACGCCTGCCCGGTGCTGGAAGGTTAAAGAGAGAGGTTAGCCGCAAGGCGAAGCTTTGAACTGAAGCCCCAGTGAACGGCGGCCGTAACTATAACGGTCCTAAGGTAGCGAAATTCCTTGTCGGGTAAGTTCCGACCTGCACGAATGGCGTAACGAAAGTGCGACTGTCTTGCCAACTGGCACGGCGAACTTGTAGTGCCGGTGAAGATGCCGGTTGCCCGCAACTAGACGGAAAGACCCCGTGCACCTTTACTATACCTTTACTATGAACTATGGCACTTGCTGCGCAGGATAGGTGGGAGGCTTTGATTTCAGGTTCTCGGACTTGGAGGAGCCAACGGTGAGATACCACCCTGCGAGTTCTGTGGTTCTAACATACTCCCGTAATCCGGGAGATGGACATAGTAAGGCGGGTAGTTTGACTGGGGCGGTCGCCTCCTAAATTGTAACGGAGGCGCGCGAAGCTACGCTCAGGCTGTTTGGAAATCAGCCGTCGAATGCAAAAGTATAAGCGTGGTTGACTGCGAGACCTACAAGTCGAGCAGGTACGAAAGTAGGCTTTAGTGATCCGGTGGTTCTGTATGGAAGGGCCATCGCTCAACGGATAAAAGGTACGCCGGGGATAACAGGCTGATCGGAGCCAAGAGTTCATATCGACGCTCCGGTTTGGCACCTCGATGTCGGCTCATCGCATCCTGGAGCTGTAGAAGGTTCCAAGGGTTAGGCTGTTCGCCTATTAAAGCGGTACGTGAGCTGGGTTCAGAACGTCGCGAGACAGTTCGGTCCCTATCTGTTGTGGGCGCAGGAGATTTGAGAGGGCCTGTCCTTAGTACGAGAGGACCGGGATGGACGAACCTCTTGTGATCCAGCTGTCATGCCAATGGCATCGCTGGGTAGCGAAGTTCGGTTGTGATAACCGCTGAATGCATATAAGCGGGAAGCACTCCTCAAGATGAGATCTCCCAACCCTTAAGGGTAATGAAGGGCCCAGGTAGACTACCTGGTTGATAGGCAGGATGTTGAAGCGCAGTAATGCGTGTAGCTTACCTGTACTAATCGCCCGTTCGGCTTGACCATAAAATTTACTCGGTGCAGAAAGCAGTTGTCAGTTCTCAGTTACCAGTTCCTCCAGTTCTAAGTTAGAACCTGAAGTTAGACCTGAACTGGAACCAGCAACATTGTTCGTAAGTCGTCAGAACCTGGATGACTGAGAAGCAATACTGACGACTGCGCGCCGACGAAATGATATGCCAGGTGATTTAGGCAGTACCCAATCTATTCAGTTGTGAGGCTTCGTCCTCAGCTTTCTGAAAAATCGTTCTTTGAAAACACTCTCAGCTTTATTGTCATCCCCAGCGAAGCGAGGGATCTGCAGTTTGCTGAGACCATCAAGTTTGCAGCGAGGTCGTCGGCCAGTAACAATCAACCAACGACTATCCACCGCTGCTCCGACTTGTCGGTGATCTTACCGCGGGGGTTCCACCCGTTCCCATCCCGAACACGGAAGTTAAGCCCCGCTGGGCCGATGGTACTGCACGCGAAAGTGTGTGGGAGAGTAGGTAGTTGCCGGCATAAATAAAGGCCACGTTCAGAAATGAGCGTGGCCTTTTCCG
>CAVUUK010000005.1:0-791253 GCA_963744625.1 uncultured Acidobacteriaceae bacterium | reverse complement strand
TCCCGCCTCAGTTGGAAATGGAGAAAGCGTTCGTCCGTTAAGATAGCGGAGCGAACGTATGAGCAAAGAGCGCAAGCACTACACTGCTGAGGAGAAGGTGGCCATTCTACGGCGCCATCTTTTAGACAAGGTCCCGGTTTCCGATCTGTGTGAGGAACTGGGGCTGCAACCCACCGTGTTTTACCGCTGGCAAAAGGAGTTGTTCGAGAACGGAGCGGGTGCTTTCCAAACGACGGAGCATCCTCGCCGCCAGGCAGAAGAGAAACAGAAGCGGATTGAGTTCTTGGAGAAGAAGGTGCAGACCAAGGATGAGGTCCTGGCCGAGCTGATGGCGGAGCACATCGCGTTAAAAAAAAGCCTTGGGGAACTCTGACCGCGACTTGGGTGCCGCACGATGTGCGGGATCAGGTGGTGGATTTCGTCCGGCGCTGGTCGGAGAAGAGCGCGATCAGCGTCGGCCGATTCATTGCGTGGCTGGGCGTAACTGCGAGTAAGTTCTACGACTGGCGGCAGCGCTATGGACGAGTGAATGAGCACAATGGTTGGGTGCCCCGGGACTTCTGGTTGGAGCCGTGGGAGAAGGAAGCGATCGTGAGTTTTCATCTGAAGAATCCGTTGGAAGGTTATCGGCGGCTGACGTACATGATGTTAGATCACGATGTGGTGGCCGTGAGTCCGGCGAGCGTATGGCGCGTGCTGCAACCAGCAGGACTGCTGTCGCGCTGGAAAGCGAAGCCGTCACGCAAGGGCACCGGCTTCGAACAGCCGCTCGAGCCGCACCAGCACTGGCATGTCGATGTTTCCTATATCAACCTGTCGGGCACGTTCTATTACTTATGCAGCGTGCTGGATGGGTGCAGTCGTTTTCTGGTGCATTGGGATCTGCGCGAGTCGATGAAGGAGGCGGACATCGAGAGGATTCTGGAACGAGCCAAGGAGAAGTACCCGGAGGCCAAGCCGCGGATCATCTCCGACAACGGACCGCAGTTCATCGCGCGGGACTTCAAGGAGTTCATTCGCGTCTCGGGTATGACGCACGTGCGCACATCGCCGTTTTACCCGCAATCGAACGGAAAAATCGAACGCTGGCATAAGTCGCTCAAACAGGAGTGTATCCGGCCTCTGACTCCGCTGACGCTGGACGATGCACGGCGCTTGATTCAGACTTACGTGGATCGCTACAACACGGTTCGATTGCACAGCGCCCTCGGCTATGTGACGCCGCAGGATCGGCTTGCCGGACGACAGGCCGAGATCCACGCGGCTCGCGATCGCAAGTTAGAAGAAGCTCGTAGGCAGCGGCAACTTCGCCGGCAGCAGACAGCGTCTTTGATGTTTGCACACTCTTCCACCGCAGCTACAATGACCTCACCGGATGAAACGGAAGCGGGCACTGCAGGGATGCAACTATGCTGAGGGATAACCTGGTGGGGCTCATCCAGCCGATGCTCAGCAGCGCGGGAGCCAATCCTCTCGCGCTGTGCATCGCACAGAACGAGTCATCGGACGATAGACCCCCATGCCTTGAAAATCCCCGCCTCAAAGGGGCGGAATCTACACTAACGGAGAACGCCCCCTCTCCATTTCAGGCTGAGCCAAGACATATTGGGCTCGACGTTCATCAAGCAACCATCGTGGTTGCAGTGACGGATTCCACCGGCAAGTTAATCATGGAGTCTATCCTCGAGACCGAAGCGGCGACCATTCTTCAGTTCTTTGCCGGCTTGCGCGGAACTTTGTCGGTGACCTTCGAGGAAGGAACCTGGTCGGTGTGGCTTTACGATCTGCTCAACCCTCACGTGGACAAGCTGGTGGTGTGCAATCCGCGGAAGAATGCGCTGCTCAAGGACGGTAACAAAAGTGATCGCATCGATGCTTGCAAATTGGCAGAGCTTTTACGCGGCAATCAGCTCAAGTCGGTTTACCACGGGGAGACGGGCGTGCGCATGTTGCGGGAACTGTCGCGGAGTTATGCGGATGATGTCATCTCGGGATTCCAGCATCAAGCGGACGCAGATCGTTTCTTGGAGAACTTACAAGAGCGGCTGGGAAAGTTCGGGCTGGAATTACACCCAGATAAGACGCGCCGGATCGAATTCGGCAGGTTTGCCGAAGAGAACCGGAGACGTAGAGGAGAAGGCAAGCCCGAGACATTCGACTTCCTTGGCTTCACGCACATCAGCGGGAAGAATAGGGTAGGGCGGTTTACGGTAAGGCGCAAGACGATCCGCAAACGCATGCGGGCGAAGCTGCAGGAGGTCAAGCAGCAGCTCCGTAAGCGTATGCACGATCCCGTGCGCCAAACCGGGCAATGGCTCAAGTCGATCATGCAGGGCCACTCCAACTACTATGCGGTACCGGGGAATCTCGATAGTCTCGGCGTATTCCGGGATCGGTTAATTGGGCAGTGGTGGCGTACACTTCGCCGCCGTAGCCAGAAACACCCGATCTCCTGGACGCGTATTCTCGCCCTGGCAGACCGATGGTTGCCTCAACCGCAAGTGCTCCATCCTTATCCTGCCGTTCGCTTTGCCGCCAGTCATCCGAGATAAGAACCGGATGCGCTAATCAGCGCCCGTCCGGGACCGTGCGGGGGGTACCACGCTAAGTGATATCCCTACCGCGATCTCAGAACCCGGCCAAGATTTACGATTTCCGAAACTGTAAAACCACGGCCACGGCGAACAAATCGCGCAAGCTTGTGCAAACGCTGATTACAACAATCGATGCCGTAAGACATTAGGTCCGGCGTTAAGATAGACGGGCTACGCACGGCTTCGATGAGTCTGACCCTGCGCTCGTTGCACGAAACACGGAGATTTGAGTCGTGACTGACGGCTTTCGCTTAATGGCCATTTGCGTGGCGCTGCTGTGCCTTGGAGCCTTCGCTCAGAACACCTCTATACCGCAACCGACAACACCTGAAGCGCAAGTGCGGCTCGCGAATGACTATTTGGACAAAAAGGATTATTCCTCGGCCATGACGTGGTTTCGCAAGGCTGCGGAGCAAACCAATCCCGTGGCTGAGAACAATATTGGGTGGCTCTACGAAAACGGGTGGGGAGTCCAGCAGGACTACGCGGAGGCGATGAACTGGTTCCGCAAGGCAACAAGCCAGCTACGCCCGAGCTCAAACTAACATTGCGTGCTCTACGAGCATGGGTGGGGAGTTAAACAAGATTATGCTGAAGCGATGACGTGGTACGCAAGGCATCCGATCAAGGAACGCACCGGGCGAGCACGAACATAGCGCTTCTCTACAGTTACGGTTCTGGAGTCAAACGGGACTATTCGGAGGCAGCGAACTGGTACCGAACGGCTGCGGAGCAGGGGAACGTTAAGGCGTTAGTATACCTCGGCGCGCTTTACCGAACTGGATTGGGGGTTGAACAAAGTTATATCGAAGCGCTGGCCTGGTACACGAGAGCCGCCGACAAAGGGGACAGCGAAGCGCAAAATGCCATCGGCGAGTTTTACCAAGAAGGGCTAGGGGTCACGCAAGATTACGCGAAAGGCGATGACCTGGTACCGCAAGGCAGCAGATCAAGGCGACGCTCAGGCGGAAAGGAACATCGGAACGCTCTACGAGAAAGGTCTTGGAGTTCAACAAGATCATTCAGAAGCGGAAGCATGGTACAAAAAGGCTGGGGACCACACGCTACTATCGGGCGGTATCTACCCCCCTCGGCCGATTTATTCACCAGACCCGGGATATTCGGAGGAAGCGAGCAAAGCCAAGTTTCAGGGCACTTGCGTGCTTTCGCTGATCGTCGGTGCCGACGGTAATCCAAGCGACATCAAAGTGCTGAAATCGCTTGGAAAGGGACTGGATGAGAAGGCAATCGATGCAGTCAAGACATGGAAGTTTCAACCTGGAACGAACGATGGCGTGCCGGTTGCGACTCAGATCACGCTTGAGGTGACATTCCACCTCAAGTGATAGTTGGCGTAACAGTGCGCCGTGGAAAGGCGCTGGACTTCAGAGGGTGCAACTCCCGCCCGGGAACTGGTTCGCTCCACCCGGTAACAATCGAAACGGCGGCGGAGGCAACGAAGCTGTCGGAGCTTTCGATGTAGAGGGTCGCTAGGCGACTCGGTGAGCGTACAGGCCGTAACGCGAGTGAACGCTGAGCAGGCCCCGAAACAACAATTGCAGGAGCCGACCTGACTGTTACACAGGGAAGGCCGCTGACGACGGAGATTGACGAGCGAATAAGCTCCGTCGGACCTGCCGGGGTAATGGCGATGGCATGTACGCATAGGAGACCAGACGCAACACGGGAAGCCCCAGCGGTGATCGCGGTCGGGATCAACTGGCAGCTCGTGAGAGACAGGCCGGGCCGTATGGGGTGACGGAGAGGTCCGTAGTACTGAGGAAGCCGGGTAACTCCGGTGGAGGGAAGGGACCTCAGTTAAAGACGAACGCAACAAGCGACAAAGGATCGAGGGATTGGCGATGAGCCTAACAACTCCATTCAGTGTTCAGAAGTTGCAGACGGCGTTGCACGCAAAAGCGAAGGAATCGCCCAAGCTTCGTTTCCACGCGCTGTACGACAAGGTGTATCGGAAAGACGTACTGGCCTATGCCTACGAACGCTGCCAAGCCAACGGCGGGGCTGCGGGAATGGACAACCAGACATTCGAGAACATCGAAGCGTACGGCAGGGAACAATGGTTGGACGAACTGACGCAAGCGCTGAAAAGTCGAACCTATCAACCGCAGCCTGTGCGGCGGGTTTATATACCCAAGCCGGATGGGAAGCAGAGACCGTTAGGCATACCAACAATCCGGGATCGGGTTGTGCAAACCTCGGCCATGCTGGTCCTCGAACCAATCTTCGAGGCCGACCTGCCGACGGAGCAGTATGCCTATCGGGCGGACCGCAGCGCGCTGGACGCAGTACAGCACGTCCACCAGCTGATCAACACGGGACATGGACAGATCGTTGATGCGGATCTCAGCAGCTACTTTGATAATGTTCCCCATGCCGAACTCATGAGGTCGGTGGCTCGCAGGGTTGTCGACGGGGCGATGCTACATCTGATCAAGATGTGGCTGGAAGCACCGGTCGAGGAAACCGACGAGCATGGGAACAAACGTCGGAGCACGCGCAATCGGGACAAAGGTCGAGGTACTCCCCAAGGGTCTCCGATCAGTCCCCTGTTCAGCAATCTGTACATGCGACGGTTCGTGCTGGGGTGGAAGAAACTCGGACACGAGAAGCGTTGGAAAGCGTACATCGTGAACTATGCCGATGACCTCGTCATCTGCTGTCGAGTTGGGGCGGAGCAAGCACTGACTGAGATGCGGGCGATGATGTCGAAGCTGAAATTGACGGTGCACGAGACTAAGACGCGGGTCTGTTATCTGCCGGAAGAGAAGTTTGATTTTCTGGGATACACGTTCGGGCGGTGTTACTCGATGAAGAGGGGTCGAGTCTATTTAGGCACGACACCTTCGAAGCAACGAGTGCAGCGCATCTGTCGCGCGATCAGCGACGAGACCGGGCGAGGTACCGTCAGGCTGGATCCGAAGGCGATGGTGGAGAAGCTCAACCGGATGTTGATCGGTTGGGCCAACTACTTCTGTCTAGGAGCGGTCAGCAAAGCCTACAGTGCGGTCGACTTACACGCCCGCCGGAGGTTGCGTCGGTGGTTATGCGACAAACACAAAGAGCCGCGACCGGCATACAAACGTTTTCCGGAGGCGTCTCTGAACTCTGTGTATGGCTTGGTCCAGTTGCCACACCGGACCGCGAACCTTCCGTGGGCGAAAGCGTGAGTCTTTTCCGAGAGCCGGATGCGGGAAAACTGCCAGTCCGGTTCGATGAGCGGGAACAGGAGACAGGACCAAGCCAAACCGGACTGAGGTGACGCGGCGAAAGCCCAGTCAACTAACCACCGGGAGACTACAGTCACTGCGCCTGTTCTCGACTCTACTCGCCGACGCGGCTCGGCTGCATCCGGTTCTGGCGCGGGTCGATGCGGTGATGCATTTTGCCGCCCACGCCTATGTAGGGGAGTCGGTCGAAAATCCGCGCAAGTATTTCCGCAATAACGTTGGCGCTTCGCTCAGGCTGCTGAACTCCGTTCTGGATGCTGGAATCCGGCGCTTTGTATTTTCGTCAACCTGCGCGGTGTATGGCGTGCCTACGCAGATTCCCATCACCGAGTTGACACCGCGGGAACCGGTGAACCCTTACGGCGCGTCAAAGCTTTTCTTCGAGAATGCGCTCGAGGCTTATGGCCGCGCTTATGGGCTGCGTTCGGTGCGGCTGCGCTATTTCAACGCAGCGGGAGCCTGCGAAGGCGGAGAGATTGGCGAACTGCACGAACCGGAGACTCACCTCATTCCGCTGGCGCTGGCGGCGACTGCCGGGGATGGAGCGGCGCTGCGCGTCTACGGATCGGATTACGCGACCGCCGATGGCACGTGCGTGCGCGACTACATTCACGTGAACGATCTCGCCGACGCGCACGTGCGGGCTCTTCAATACCTTGAAAAGGGCGAGCCTCAGAATCGCAGCGACGAGTGTGAAACGTCGTTTGCTGACACATCGCTGGCCGTCAACCTGGGGACGGGACGGGGACATTCCGTGCTCGAAGTCATAGCGGCAGCGGAAAGAGCTACTGGGCGCCCGGTTCGGCGAACAGTCGTGCCCCGGCGCGCGGGCGATCCACCGATATTGGTTGCTGATGCGGCGAAGGCGCAACGCGTGCTGGGATGGACGGCCAAGCGCAATCTTGACGACATCGTTTCCAGCGCATGGGCGTGGATGCAGAAGACGGCGACGGGCGAGAGGCAGCCGGCGGCTTCATCGCGGACAGAACGAGATACGAATTTCGTGAAGGTAAAGAAACGCGCTTGAGTGGGCGGGGGGCAGCCGGCGCTCCACCGTCATAAATCTCAGAAGTTTGTGGTTAGACGCATGATTACGCTGCGTGATGGTCCGATGGCGTTGCCGGAGAAAAGCCCGCCGAAGTCGATGACATCGAGGACATTGGAGAGGTTCTGTCCGTCGATCTGGAAGCGGATCTTCATACGTTCTGACTTATAGAGGTCCGCGCCGGCGGAGGCGTTGACCTGGAACGATGGATAGATGCGTCCGCGGGCAAAGTTGATACGATCGATCACCTGCTGGCCGTATATCTGGGCTTGTCCGGCGATGCACTGGGGCATGGTCAGAGTGGGGTCGCACTCAAACTCGAATGGCAGTCCGGTGTCGTATTGAATTCCGCCGGCGATCCAGAACCGCGGGTGGAGCTGGTAGCGAAGACGTCCGCGAACGGTGTTGCGCTGGTCCTGCGAATCGGGGAAATGGCCGCTGGTGGGTATGCCCTGCGCATCGTCTCCTAGAAACAAGCCGCCCGTTACCGGATACCATGCCTGACCGACCATGTAGGAGTAGCTGGCGAAGCCGGAAAAGCGGTGCCAGTCGGGAAGTTCGATCTTGGCTTCCGCGCCGTAGATGACGGCCTTATCGAAGGCGATGGGAAAGCTGATGGTCGTGTTCTGGATCTGATCGTCGTCGGCGTAGTTGGCGACGAGACGGCGATAGTAATTGGCGTCGAGCCTGACCTTCCCCTGCAAGACTTTGGTTAATCCAGCCTCATAGTAGTTTCCTTCGGAAGGCTCGACTGGCAGCCGCAGAAAGCTTGACGGATCGATGGACTCAACTTCGGTCGAGTTTGACAGGAGGATGTTCTCGAATGATGGAGTTTGAAAAATCCGGTCATAAGAGAAATGAACGACGAGGTCGGCGGATGGGAAGTAGCGCGAGATCGCAAAGCGTGGTTCTACCGCTTGGCGGTTCAGCAAAAGCTGGTAGTGGTCCCAGCGCAGGCCGGCGTTGATGGTCCAGTTTTTGAGACGGATCTGATCTTCGACGAAGGCAGATTGCTCGAGGTCGGGACGGTTGGCGATAAAGCTGAAGTCAGGCGGGGTGTCGGGATCGAATTGGGTGGGATCGGTGATGTGGTAACGGAAGTTCTCGTTCAGAAATATGTTGTCGGACTCGAAACCGAACTTCCATTCGTTGCGTCCGCGATCGACGGTCGCGAAGGCCTTGAAATAGCCTTCACGAAACCAGTTGTCCTGAAAGACTTCGATGGGAGTAGAGGCGTCGTTGGAGTTGAAATCGTTGGCATTGTCGCGAACCATGCCGCGGAAATCGGCGACCGCCGAAGATGAGAAAGTATGCTGGTAGGAGGCGATGCCCATCGTCTCAAGATTGTCAGCGGTCTGGCGCTGGCCGGCGGCTTGCTGCACCTGTTCGTTCGGGATGTCGTAGCGCGATAACTCGTGGCGGACGATGAAGCGCAGGCGATCTTTGGCAGTGAGGTCACGTTCATAGTTGGCGGAGAAATCTCCCAGCGTGCCGGTATTCGAGTAGTTTTGCGGAACCACGGGATTGAGATAGTGGTCGGTCATGCTGCCTGCGGCGCTGGCGCCGAAGGCGTTCTCACCCCATGCGTACTGGCCTTCGGCGGAAGTTCCGGCGGTATCGAAGCTGCCGCCGGAGAGCACAAGCTGGCCATGGAAACCGGACTGCGGATCCTGCAGGGTGTTGACCTCGACGACGCCTCCCATCTTGCGTCCATATTCGGCGGGGATGCCGGCGGTGTAGATGCTTAGGGATTGCACGTCATCGGCGTCGATAGCTGGTCCGAAGCTGGGCGAACGATTGTCGGTGAGTGGAATGCCATCGACGACGAACTGCGTCTGATATTCGGAACCGCGCGGATGCAGAACGGCGTTGCCTTCGTAGAGCCAGCCAGGCTGGGAGTTCACCAAGTCCTGAAGCGAACGTCCGGGGATCGAGCTGAGGCGATTTTCGATGACCTGCGCGCCGACCTGGCTGACGGAGCCAGCCTGATCGGGATCGATCAATGTGTTCGGCGCGGTGACGGTGACGGTTTCATTGACCGAAGGCAACTGGAGACGGACGGCGTATTCGGTGGGAATGGCGGAGCGAATCTCGACGGCTTCGGATACATCGGCAAAGCCCGGCCGCGTGATCTGGAGTTGATAGATGCCGTAGGGCAGGCGGCGCACATCGAGGCTGCCCTGGTCGTTGGTCTCCAATGTATTGGAATACTGATTGGCGCGACTAACAATTTGGACGGTGGTCTTCACACCAAGGCCGGCGGGATCGGTTACTTTGAGGCGCAGTTCGCCACTGTTGCTCTGGCCCGCGAGAGGCGGGACGAAAATCAGGAGCGACAGTGCGCTGAGGACGACGATGAATGCGAGTCTCTTCATGAAGCGTTGATCTTTGTAGTTTAGCTGCTGTCTGCTGGCGACGTGATAAACGTTCGTGCCGCGACTGTTACCTCGGGGAGAACGGTAAGAGTTGGCAATCGCGGGCGGATTCGCGTACTCTGCCGCGATGAGAATTCGAACTCTGTTTGCCTCCATGTTGTCGTGTGTGTTGGTCGGTTGCTCTTCGTTGTTGTGCTCCGCGCAAACTCCTCCGCAATCTTTCTCGCTTGAACAGGTGATGAGCTCGCCGTTCCCTTCGGAGCTAGTGTCTGCGGAACATGCTGGGCGAATCGCCTGGGTGTTTGCGGCGGAGGGAGCGAGGAACGTGTGGATTGCGGACGCTCCGAAGTTCGAGGCGCGGCAGGTGACGCACTATATGGGCGATGACGGGATGCCGATTGCGGCATTGAAGCTGACGCCGGACGGGCGGACGGTGGTGTATGCGCGGGGCAGCGAGGCGAACAGCGTGGGGGAGATCGCCGATCCGACAAGCGGGGTTGCGAAGCGGGTGCAGCAGGTGTGGGCGGCGGATCTGGATCGGGGAGAGCCGCGTCTGCTGGGCGATATGGGCTGTGATGAGGAAGGTTGCGAGGACATACAGATATCTCCGGATGGAGAGTACGCGGTGTGGGCGGCGAAGAAGCAGATCTGGATCGCGCCAGTTTCAGGCAAAGAAAAGGCGAAGGCTCTGACATATGCGCGCGGAAAAAGCGGGCAGCCGAAGTGGTCTCCGGACGGGAAGAAGATTGCATTCGTCAGCGACCGGGACGATCACAGCTTCATTGCGATTTACGAATTCGGACGGAACACGCTGCACTACATTTCGCCGAGCGCGGATCGGGATCTGTATCCGCGGTGGTCGCCGGACGGTAGGCAGATCGCATTCGTGCGGCAGGCGGGCAAGCGCATGAAGGATCCGCTGATTCCTTTGCTGCCGATGCCGTGGTCAGTGTGGGTGTATGACGTGGGCAACGACTCGGCGCGCGCGATATGGACGAGCGGTCCAGCGCTGGACGATTCGCTGCCGGTACTGACGGAAGACGGGTCGTTCAAGTTTGCGGCGAAGGATCGCGTGATCTTCGCTTCCGAAGAAGATGGATGGAATCATCTTTATTCGGTGGCGACAACGGGCGGCGCGGCCGCGCTGCTGACACCGGGAAAATTCGAGACTGAGGATGTGACGCTCAGCTCGGATAAAACGTCGGTAATTTACTCCTCCAACGAGGCGGATCGCGATCCGCTGGACGTTGACCGGCGGCATCTGTGGCGGGCCAGCGTTGAGGGCGGAACGGCAGAGGCGATCACGCGCGGCGCGACGATGGAGTGGACGCCACTCGAAGTCGCGGGACAAATTGTGTGCCTGGGTTCGACGGCGACGAGTCCGGCGATGCCATATGTGGTGACTTCAACGGGGCGCGAGATGATCGCGAAGAGCGCGCTGCCGGCGGATTTTCCATCGGCCGAACTGGTGACGCCAAAGCAAGTCATCTTCAAGGCGGCCGATGGATGGGAGATCCACGGGCAGCTGTTCGAGCCGAAGCAGACGGGAACGCGGCCGGCTCTGGTGTTCATCCACGGCGGTTCGATGCGGCAGATGATGCTGGGCTTTCATTACATGGACTACTACCACAACGCGTACGCGATGAATCAGTATCTGGCGAGCCTCGGGTACGTGGTGTTGTCGGTCAACTATCGGACCGGCATTATGTATGGCCGGCACTTCCGCGAGACGAAAGACGGAGGGCCGCGCGGCGGCGGCGAGTACCGGGATATTGTTGCGGCAGGAAAATATCTGCAAACGCTGCCGAATGTAGATGCGAAGCGAATCGGGTTATGGGGCGGATCATACGGCGGCTACCTGACGGCGATGGGGCTGGCGCATGATTCGGATTTGTTCGCGGCCGGAGTCGATCTGCACGGGGTGCATGACTGGTCGGTGCTAAAGGATGTCATTACGCCGGATGCGTCGGATCGCGAGGCGGCGGTGGAGCTGGCGTTTGACTCTTCTCCAGATGCGGCGATTGCGACTTGGCGGTCGCCGGTGCTGCTGATCCAGGGTGACGATGACCGGAATGTGGAGTTTTCGCAGACGGTCGATTTGTTGCAGCGGCTGCGGGCACAGAAGGTACCCGTCGAGGAGTTGGTTTTTCCAGACGAGATCCATGGGTTCCTTATGTGGAAGAGCTGGATACAGGCATATGGAGCGACCGCGGAGTTTTTTGGGCGGAAACTGGGGCGGTGAAAAATTCTGCGGCCTTGTGGAGTCATGGGGTTAGGGGAAGCTGCGCCGTCCAGGAAGTCAAAAGCCGCGGACGAGGCCGCTCGCGCCACACACCGATCCTTGGAGCGGGAGGGTTGAGCTGACTACTTCGAAGGTTTTTACGTAGGGAGTGCGGTCTAGGAGCGCGGAGAGAATTTTGTGGGCTTCGGGGTATCCGTCGGTGTTGTAGGACTGGGCGTTTGCTGTGTGATCCCAGAAGGTAATGGTGGCGACTTCTCTGGAGCCGGAGACGGTCAGGACGATGAGGTCCAAAAAGCCATCTTGCTTTCGCAGCCAGGGAAGAATCTCGCGCTCCATGAGATGGGTAAATTCGGCGAGCGAATTCGGTTTCAGGCGCGCGGAAACTTTGCGGGCAACCAACGGTCGACCTCCTCGGCGTTGCGAGCCTACGAACTACGCGCAAAGACGACATTGCATAGTGAGTTTCGGGAGGCGAGCGTTACATCGATCTGTGCGACATAACGCGCGCGGCAATCCACGGCCAAAGGCGGCTATGGCGAGGACGCCGGCGCCAGACGGGACGCGGGGAGAATGCCTTAACGCTTTGTCTGGGATGCCGGACGTGTTGGGGGGAATTCGACTCCGCGCGATCTTCACTTCGTGAAGTCCGTCCGGCGCTCAGGATGACAGTGCTTCCTCTTACTTATGGGTTGTGCACTTAGCTATCTAGAGTCCAAGGGCCGCGGGCGAGACTCGAGATAGGTCTACTCGTCGTCTTTGGCTCGCGCCATTTCGACTGCTTTTAGGACGGCTTTGGCTTTGTTTTCGGACTCCTCAAATTCGCGCTGAGGATCGGAGTCGGCTACGATTCCGGCTCCCGCTTGAAGATAGGCTTTTTTGCCTTTCATGAGCAGAGTGCGGATGGCGATGCAGGAATCGAGGTTGCCGGCGAAGTCGGCGTAGAGGACAGAGCCTCCGTAGACGCCGCGACGCGTGGGTTCGAGTTCTTCAATGATCTGCATGGCGCGGACTTTGGGGGCGCCGCTCAGAGTGCCGGCGGGGAAGCAAGCGGCGAAGGCGTCCATGGCGTTGAGTTCAGGACGGAGGCGGCCTTCGAGGGCGGAGACGAGGTGCATGACGTGGGAGTAGCGCTCGACGTACATGAGATTGCGGACCTTGACCGATCCGTAGTCGCTGACGCGGCCTAGGTCGTTGCGGCCGAGGTCGACGAGCATGACGTGCTCGGCGCGTTCTTTTTCGTCGGAGAGCATTTTCTTTTCGAGGGTGGCGTCGTCGGCCTCGTCGCGGCCTCGGGGATGAGTTCCGGCGATTGGGCGGTATTCGAGTTTGCGTCCGGCGGCGCGGACTAACATTTCGGGAGACGAGCCTAGGACGTGGATGGGAGCGGCGTAGCGGAGTGAGACATTCTTTCGGGCGGAACTTTTTCTGACGGAATTTTCTCCGCCAGTCTTGGCGACGGCGCCACGCTGGCCGAAGCGGAGGAAATACATGTAGGGCGAGGGATTGACGGTGCGCAGAGCGCGGTAGAGATCGAGGGGAGCGACTCCGGGCTCGAAGTCCCATCGCTGGGAGAGGACGACCTGGAAGATGTCGCCGGCGGCGATGTAGTCCTTGGCGCGGCGAACGCTTTCGAGAAATTTTGGCTTGGGAGTGCGGGCATGGACCTGCAGCTTTTTGCTGGCGGAGCGAGAGGAGGCACGCCGCATTGCCGCGTTTGGCTTCCAGCCGGCGGCTAGTTTGTGCTCGATGCCGGCAATGTCGCGGAGGGCGCGAGCGTAGGCGAGTTTGGGAGTTTCGCGGGTGAGGTCGGCGGAGGCGACGATGTGGATCTGGTGGCGGAGATGATCGAAGGCGAGGACGCGATCGAAAAACATAAGGATGCAGTCGGGGACATCGAGATCGTCGACGGCGAGGGTTCCGATGTTTTCGAGGCGGCGGACGATGTCGTAGGCGCAATAGCCGACGGCTCCGGCGGTGAAGGGCGGAAGGCCATCCATGGCGGCGGGACGGTGTCGCTGGAGGAGTTCCTTGATGACGTCGAAGACGTTGCCGGTGCGGCGCTCGGTTTTTTTGGCGCGGGCACGAAGGATTTCGATTTCGGCTCCACGCGATTCGAGGCGGAGAAACGGGCGGACACCGAGAAAGGTGTAGCGACCGATTTTTTCTCCGCCTTCGACGGATTCGAGCAAGAAGGCGTCAGGCTCGTCGGCAGCGACCGCGAGAAAGGCGGAGACGGGAGTGAGCAGATCGGCGGAGATTGATTTGGCGACGGGGACGAGGGTGGCGTTGCGCGAGAGGCGGACGAACTCCTGGTAGGCTGGGCGGATCATGCTGGATTAGCATCGCATGAACTGGTGTCGAGGGACTAGCGGTTGAGCTGCGATGGAACGAATTTCGCGGGTGGCCGTCCCTAAGTTTCGTGGCGGGGTGCGGCGCAAGCAGAGTCCCCTGACTGGTTACTCCCGCGCTTGCCTCGGGTGCGGGGCGGCAATATACTTTGCGAGGCTTGCCCACCGTCATGGGATGAGGCTGGCACAGCAATTATCGGAGAATTTATGAAGACATTGGATCTGGAGCAGGAGACTAATCCGTGGCAGGCGCAAGCAGCGCGCTTCGACCTGGCTGCGCACAAGCTGAATCTTGATGAAGGACTGTGGAAGGTGCTGCGCAGTCCGAGCCGGGAAATCATCGTGCATATTCCGGTGATGATGGATGATGGGCATCTGGAAGTGTTCACGGGATTCCGGGTGCAGCATTCGATTGCGCGTGGTCCGGCAAAGGGCGGGCTGCGATATGCACCGGACGTGAATCTGGACGAAGTGCGGGCGCTGGCGAGTTGGATGACGTGGAAGTGCGCGGTGGTGAATATTCCGTTTGGTGGGGCGAAGGGCGGAATTATTTGCGATCCGCACAAGATGTCACAGGGAGAATTGGAGCGGATGACGCGACGGTATACGGCGGAGCTGTTCGAGTTTATTGGTCCGGAGAAAGATGTACCGGCGCCGGACGTGAATACGAACGAGCAGATCATGGCGTGGATGATGGACACGTACTCGATGCACGCGCGGCAGACGGTGACGGCGGTGGTGACAGGGAAGCCGATCAACATCGGGGGATCACGCGGGCGGCGCGAAGCGACGGGGCGAGGCGTGCTGATGGTTTGCGATCAGGCGATCAAGAAACTTCATCTGAATCGGGACACGACGCGGGTGGTGGTCCAGGGATTCGGCAACGTTGGATCGAACGCGGCGCGGCTGATGGCGGAAGCGGGATACAAGATCATCGGGGTTATCGAGGTGGGCGGAGGGCTCTACAAGAAGGATGGCATCGATATTGAGGCTTTGTGGGAGTTCCGGCAGCGGAGCGGAACGGTGCATGGGTTTCCTGGAGCGGAGCCGTACGATCCGGATGAGTTGTTGCTGGTGGATTGCGAAATACTGATACCGGCGGCGACGGAGAACGTGATTCGAAGCCAGAATGCGGACCGGGTGAAATGCAAGATACTGGCGGAAGGGGCGAATGGTCCGACGACGGCGGCGGCGGACGATATTCTCGCGGAGAAGAAAGTGTTTGTGATTCCGGACATTTTGGCAAATGCCGGAGGCGTGACGACTTCTTACTTCGAGTGGGTGCAAGACCGGCAAGGTTATTTCTGGAAGGAATCGGTGGTCAATGAGCATCTGGAGGACATCATGGTAACGGCGTTCGAGGATGTCGTCCGATATGCGGATACGCATGGAGTCAACAACCGGATCGCGGCTTATATGCTGGCGATCGATCGGGTGGCGTATACGATCCGGCAGCGGGGAATCTACGCATAGAGGTATTAAAAAAAGGGGTCTCTGGCTAGAAGCCCCCCTAACTAGTTTTGGTTGACCTCAGTTCCTTCCGGTGTAATCATGCTCGGGCGCTCCCCTAAGGGCATTTCGCCACTACGTCCAAAACTTATCGATTCGAAGAAAACTGGGCTTGACGCCTCTTACATCTTGCGAGGGAAAAATGAACCGCTTCCAAAGACAAGTTACTCTGTGGATGATTGCATTTGGCTTGATGATCACGGTCGTTATTCCGCCCGCTTTGGCTAGGGCGCAAACGAGTTCGACGAGCGCCAGCTCCGAGACGACGTCGAGCACAACTACGAATAAGAAATCGAAGAAGAAGTCAAAGAAGACGGCTGCGGGAGAGAAGTCGGCGGGCGCGGGCGAATCAGCGGGCACGGAGAAATCTGCTGGCGCGGGGGCATCTGCTGGCACAGAGAAATCTGCCGGCAGCGAGACTGGGGCTACGACGGGCAAGAAGAAATCGTCAAAGAGCAAGAAGGCGGCCAGCGAAGAAAGTGGCGGCTCGAAGGCGGGAGCTGCGGGCGAGGCCGCGTCCGCGAAGAACGCGGAAGCGCCAACCAGCAAGAAGAAGACGACGAAGTCGAAAGCGGCAGCAGAGAGTACCGCACCAGCCAGCAGTGCTCCTGGGGAGGCGGCCAAACCCGCGGCTCCAGCGAGTTCGGGCATGGCCCCGGCGCCAGCAGCGGCCTCGGCTCCGGCGGAATCGAGCCGCGCGGCTGCGCCGAAGAAGACGACGACCACTAGCAAGGCGGCCACTCCGACTGCTTCTAGTTCGGAGATCGCTGCCGCGCAGTCCACTGGAAAGGTTTGGGTGAATACAGAGACGGGCGTATACCACAAGAGCGGCCGGTGGTATGGCAAGACGAAGCAGGGAAAATTCATGACCGAGGCCGAGGCTAAGGCGGCGGGCTACAAAGCAGCGCAGAAGGAATAAGGGAGACGACAATGACTAAATATTGGATGAAGAGAGTTCTCATCGCACTTTTCGCGCTCAGCCTGATCGGTGGAATGGCTGTGGCGCAAGCTGCCAAGACGTCGTCAAAGACGACCACTGCGGCGGCCTCGAACGCGGATCTACTGGACATCAACACGGCTACCAAGGAGCAATTAGACGCGCTTCCGGGGATCGGAGCGGCTTACTCGCAGAAAATCATCGACGGCCGGCCTTATGCAAAGAAGACCGACCTGGTGCGGAAGAAAGTGATTCCGCAGGCGACGTATAACAAGATCAAAGACAAGATCATCGCGAAACAGAAGTAAGTGAGTGGCGGCGGCTGGCTCCGCTCTCGTTGCGGAGAAAAACTTCGATGTGAGGGACGAAACATTTAAGGAGGCATTATGGGGTTACTGGACAATCTTGAAAATCAGGCCGTTGGCAAGGTGCTGGGTGGGTGTTCGAATCCGCTGGCATCGGGTCTTTTCCAGATGATTCAAAATCAGCCGGCCGGTTTGCAGGGGCTGGTGCAGTCGTTTCACGACAAAGGGATGGGCGGAGTGGTTTCGTCGTGGGTTGGCACCGGGACGAACGCACCGATCACGGCTGACGAGATTCATCAGGTATTGGGAAGCGATCAAGTGAAGGCGCTTGCGGCGAAGGCGGGAATCAATCCCGACACAGCGGGAGCGGCGATCGCGCAGTTGCTGCCGACGCTGGTCGATAAGTTGACGCCGAATGGAGCGGTTCCGGAACGCAGTAACGTGTTGGAGATGGCGTCGAGCATGTTGAAGGAAATCGAGGCGAAGGCGTCGTAAATTTTTAGCGGCGCGCGCGGGTGACACGGACGCGCGCTGCCTCTCTTTTGACCCCCTACTTTCTGTCCGTTGCCTTGCCCTCTGATGTAGAGGATAATCACAACTGACCGCCCGCGCGGTCCTGGCTTGCTATCGCGTGAATCTTCCGAACTACATCACGCTCACACGGATCGCCGCGATCCCGCTGCTGATCTGGATTCTATGCACTCCGCGATTTGCGATGGAGCGGACCGGGGAAAGAGAAATCCTGGCGTCGGCGGTTTTCATACTGGCATCGATCACGGACGGCATCGACGGCTACCTGGCGCGGAAACGCGGGCAGATCACGACGATGGGGATGCTGCTCGATCCGTTGGCGGACAAGCTGCTGATTGCGGCGGCGTTTGTCACGCTGGTGCAGTTCAATCCGCAGCTGGTGCCGGCGTGGATGGCGGTGGTGATTATTGGGCGGGAATTTCTGGTCAGTGGGCTGCGATCGATTGCCGCTTCGGAAGGATTTACGATCGAGGCGAGCAAGCTGGGCAAGTTCAAGATGCTGGTGCAGATTATCTCGGTGGTGGCGGTGATTCTGGCGCGCCGCTGGCACGATTGGCCAGTTTATGGCGCGTATGTTTTTCCAGTCTACTGGATCGCGTTGCTTGCGATATGGTTCATGGTTCTGTTGTCAATGGTTTCGGCGCTCGACTACTTTATAGCCTTCTGGTCGCGGATCGACCGCAAGTCGGAAAAACGGCGGCGGCGCCGGGCATTTGTGCTTTCCCGGCGGAGAAAACGCGATGTCCAAGCTGTCTGAAACTGAGTCTGAACGTCTGACTGAGCTCGACTCCGATGCCGCGGTAACTTCTTCGGAATTTTCTCTCGAACAACGGCGGCTTCTGCTTCGCATTGCGCACGAGGCGATTCTGGCGGCGGTCGAGGAATCTCGCCACGGAGGACAAAGTGGAATGCAGGAAAAAGCGGGGCTGGTTTCTACGGAAGATCCAGCTTCGGCCCGGCTGTTGGAGCCACGAGGAGTCTTCGCTACTCTTTATCTCGATGGCGAACTGCGTGGGTGCGTCGGGTATGCGGCGCCGGTGGCTCCGCTGTATCGCGCCGTGGCGGAAACGGCATGTGCGGCGGCTTTTGAAGATTCGCGCTTCTTGCCGGTAATGAAGGAGGAAGCCGCGAGGCTGGAGATTTCTCTGAGCGTGCTTTCCCGGCTGTTTCCAATTGATCCGAGGGTGGTGGAAGTTGGGCGGCACGGATTGGTGATTACGCAGGGTGCGCGGCGGGGGTTGCTGCTGCCGCAGGTTCCTGTCGAATACGGATGGGATCGGGACACTTTCCTGGAGCAGACTTGCTATAAAGCGGGACTGGCTCCAGATGCATGGCGGAACGCCATGGTTGAGGCGTTTACGGCGGAAGTTTTCTCTGATTCGGACGCCGGAGTTTCCAGCTGAATTTCTTGTTCTCTTCTTTCTTTCCTTCCCGTTCCCCCCTTGTTTTTTCAAGCGAGCGCTTGAATTGACGAAGAGATACTCCCTGGAAAACAATCTCGACGATTTTGCATCTAATGAGTTGCGACGCGAACTTAGGTAAGTTGTCTTGCCGACGAGAGGGCGTAGGCTGAGCGCTGGCTGTCTTGATTCAGCGGAGCCGTGACGCGGTCAACATGGAACTCGTTATCGTGGTCGTCCTCACATTGATCGCTGGAGCGATGATTCCCGGAGACTCCAGGATACGATTCTTCCGCTGAGGGCCGCGTCCAAAGCGCGTTTGGTCGGTCCCGTGGATCGGGGTAAATCGGCAGCCGGACAGGGGCTTTCCGATTTCCCAAAGGCCTGAACGGACCTCGATCTGACCCACCGCCGTCCAGAGCAAAAGAAAAAGGAGAGATTTGATCTCCCCTGTTTCCAGTCAAGTTGCGTTCGGTGTCTTAGCTTATTGCTGCTGTTCGTCGAGTTCGACCGAATCGCCCGTGTGGACGTCTTCAAGGGCGAAGACCACCATTGCGGACGCGGCAGTGGGAGTTACTCCAACCACGACGACTTCACCGACGGCGCGGCGCGGCAGATCGGCTACGTGAATATTTGGACCCTTGGCACGGGTAAAGCGATTCGCCTCAAAAGTAGGGGGGCGCATCTGAGTATCTTCGGAGGTCTGGGCTGCAAAAGAGAGCGAATCAACCGGATCCTTCAAGGTGGCAGTATAGGAGCGCAAAACGCGGAAGTAGTCACCTACTTTTACTCCCTGGTTCGCACCGACGTTCATATAAAGCTTCATGCCGGTACCGAGCTCGCTGTCGAAGTCTTTGCCGAGAACGACGCGTCCGCTGACTTTGCCGTTCGGAGGCGCGAAGCGGTCGAAATGTCCGGGCATGTGGAAGACAATCGGCGGCTTTTCAACGAAGGGAATAGCGACGTCGCCGGGGTTGATGGGATCACAGCTGAATTCGACCTGGGCGATGGCGCTGCGGCTGCGGGTATCGACCACGCGTACTCTTCCGATCTCGCCGTAAGGGCGACCCGCCGCGGCGAGCACTTTTCTCTCTCCGGGATAGGTTTCGTATTCGTTGATATCGCGGAGTTCGCGAATGATGGAATAAAGTTGCCCGGCCTGGTATCCAGTGCCGGCGAGATAGACCAATTCACCGTTGACGAATTTGGTGGAACTCGGCGAGTCCAAGCCGCCATTGACGTAATTCGCGTCAGGGATGCGTTCCTTGGTGATAAAGCCGGCGCAGTAAATGTCAGCGGCGGTCGGCGTCTGATAGCGGACGAAAGGAACGTTGACTGTTGTGTTCACGATACCGGAGGCATCGGGCGTGACCGCAGCGGTCGACGGTTGCTGGGCCCAGGCCCAGGTCGCCGTCATCATCAGTAGCAGTAACACTCCTGTTTTCTTCATGTTATCTCCGACTTTCCAATGCTCCCGGATGAACCCAGCTATCTCTCTGGGAAGACAAGGCTTACATCCGGAAAGTAACAAGGGTGGGAGGAGGGGTCAAGGTTACGAGGGTGTTTGGCTTTCATACTCCCAAAGTGCTTTCTTGAGGGTTTCCGCAGCCTTATGTTGCATCTGGGCTTACAGCCCTGTAATATCGCGCCGTCGCTGAAAACAAATGGCCTTGGCCTTTACGTCCACTCTCGCCCCCCGGTTTCTGGCATCGCGCCTGCCGAAGGTGTGTCTGGCGCTCAGTGGCGACACGATTGAAGACATGCTCGAGGCGGCGGAATCGATGGCGCAGGATAATCCGTTTATGGAGTTCCGCCTGGATTACCTGAAGCAGCCACTGGCGGCGCTGTCGAGGGTGCATCGTTTTCTTGAGACGCATCAGTACGTGACGGCGATCGGGACATGCCGGCGCGCGGACAATGGCGGGAAGTACAAGGGATCGCTGGCTTCGCAACTGGAGGTGCTGACGAAGGCCCACGGGGCGGGGTGTCAACTGGTGGATCTGGAGATGCAGAGCGCGCTGAAGGCGAAGCCGGAGGCGATTGCGCGGCTACGGGGCCGGGTTGGATTGATCCTATCGTTTCACGATTTTCGCGCGACGCGGAATCTAGAGGAGACGCTGGAGAAGATGCTGAAAGTTCCAGCGGACTTCTACAAAGTGGTGTCGACGGCCACGACACTTTCGGACAATGTGGCGATGATGAAGTTTCTGCAGACGCAGAGCGACAAGCATGCGCTGGTTGCGCTATGCATGGGAGAACAGGGCATCATCAGCCGGGTGCTGGGGGTGCGAGCGGGGAGCGTATTCACGTTCGGGGCGATCAACGCCGATCTGAAGACGGCGCCGGGACAGGTGGCGGCGCGGGAACTGCGGAGTATTTACCGCATCGATCAGGTTGATGCGGCCACGCGCGTTTATGGAGTAGCAGGCGATCCGATTGAACATTCGCTTTCGCCGGTGATTATGAACACGGCGCTGCGGCGGGAGAACGTGAACGCCGTTTACCTTCCGCTGCATGCGAAGACGATGAAGGATCTGATGCACTGTGTGCGGGAGATTCCGCTGCACGGGTTGAGCATCACGATGCCGCACAAGCAGGCGATCGTGCCGCATCTGGATAACACGGACGCGCACACGGCAAAGATCGGGGCGTGCAATACGGTTGTGCGGGGACAGGAAGGGAAGCTTTACGGTTTCAATACGGATGTGGCGGGAGTGATTCGTCCGCTGGAGCAGCGGTTGACGATCGAGAACGCGAAGGTCCTGGTGCTGGGCGCGGGCGGGGCGGCGCGGGCGGCGGTGTTTGGGCTGAAGGAGCGCGGGGCCGAAGTTTGGATATTGAATCGGACTTCAGTGAATGGGCAGAAACTGGCGAGGCAAGCGAAGGCGCGGACGATCAAGCGGGCCGACCTGCGCAAGGTGGCGTTCGACGTCATTATTAATGCCACGCCGGTAGGAATGGGAAACAATGAAGACTGTCCGCTTAAAGATACCGAAATTCAGGCGCGGGTCGTGTTTGACATGGTGTACGACCCTGTGGAGACGCACCTGCTGCGTGTGGCGCGGACGAAGGGGATCGCAGTGATTCCGGGAGTGGAGATGTTTGTGCAACAGGCAGCGCGACAGTTTGAAATATGGACGGGCAAGCCCGCTCCCGCGGGCGACATGCTGCGGGCAGTGACGATCTCTCTGCAAGAGCGCGCGGCGCAGAAAAAGCTGAAATCGTAACGAGAAGCTGCGAAATCGCGAATGTCATTGGTTACCGGTGAGAAATTCGCTGGGCGCTCGGTACAAATATGACCCATGGTGACATGTTCTGTGTAATTTCCACAATCTGCTGGGGGTAAGATCGCATTGAGACATGATTCAAAGCGCCTTGCTGGCGCGACGCGGCGAGGAATCGTATCAAGCAGAGACGGAGAGATGCAATCATCGCAACAAAGGTTGCAAATTACATCGACCGGCAGTAATATCGATTTGGATGCGGCATTTCGCATCCATCTTGTCTCAAACAACCAAATCTTCCAGGTAGAAACGCAGCCCAAACTTTGAATCGAAAATCTAAAGGGGTGCCCCAGCCCCGGTGCAATTCGGAGAGAATGCATGTCGTGGTACGCGTACTGCCTCACGGAACACCAGACCCTTGCTAACGGTGTTCGCGCCCGTCGTCCTTTTCTGTTAGATGGAATTCAGGGTGTGAACTCCGCTCCGGTAATGAGCTATCCGAGCGGAGAGTTTGCGGTGATCGTCAGTGAAATTGATCGCGCAACCTCGAAACTCGACGAAAAATCCGTTTTAGAACATGCGCGGGTGGTAAGCCAGAGTTTCCGGACGGCGACAGTGCTGCCGTTCCGGTTTGGAACGATTTTCGATACGGAAGATGCAATACGGCAGGCAGTTCGAGCGAATCGGCGAACGTTCTGCGAGAGCGTGGCGCGGCTGCGCGGCAAGTCGGAGATGAGGATCAAGTTGACGGTCAGGGACGGCTCGCTGCGCGGTTCGATGGAAGAAATTGTCTTGCCGGACACGGTTGGGCGGGAGTATCTGCTCAAACTTCGCGAGAAGGCGTCGCGGGAGCGGGAGCGGCAGACAAAGGCGAGGGCGCTTTCGGTGCAAGTACACAAGCTCTTTAATCCGCTCGAGGAAGAAGTGAGCTGTAAGAAAGTCGATGCGGATGGAATGCTGCTCGATATCGCCCACCTGATTGATACAAAATCCATCGAAAAATACCAGAACCGCTACAGCACGGCGGCGAAACAACTCAAGAACTGCCAGATGGTTGTGACCGGACCATGGCCTCCGTATCATTTCTTGCCCGGGAAGGTGCGAACGGTAGCCGGAGACAGCTAGAGAGCTGGCAGACGATTCCCTCGAGCCCCCTTTTGAGGGGGCTTTATTATTTGTGCGGGCAGGTTCTAACGGGAAGTGCTTTGAAAGTGCAGTTTTCTGCATTCGGCCGCCGATTTTTCGGCCTTGGGCGGAAGGATGGGAGTGTCTAAGGGGTTCACCCTAAGGATATGATTTTGAATAGGTTTCCCAATTTGGAACAGAAAGTTGGGGATATTTACCATTTTGGTTCAGGAAATGCAAAGTCGTTTGGTACTGAAGAGGCCGCAACCGTTGGAGAAAACTTCACTCTCGATGTTCTCGACTCACTCTGTCCGTTCCCACTCCCCGGAGCGGCGCCAAATAAGTATCCTCTGATTCCCGCCAATCTAGCCTCTTTGAAAAGGTAGGCCCCGAAAGGGGCCGCTTTTTTGTGTTCGCGCGGGAGTGTGCGTGATCATGTGGCGGGGCGGCAACGCAGGTTGATCGTCTATCACCTATCATCCGTCGTCTGTCGTTTATCAGCCATGGCCTGAAAATCCGCTATTCTAGAGAGAGAGACTATGACCCTGCTGGATGCACCGTCTTACGATCCCGCGAAGGCGCGGCGGAAGAAGATCAAGATTGCGGTGATTATCGCGGCTGTAATCGTTGTGGCTGCTGCGGCGTGGATGTACCGCAATTGGCCCGAGGAGCACGTCGTCAACAAATTTTTCGATGCATTGCAGCACCAGCAATACGAAACGGCGTATGGCATTTATTTCAACGATCCCAACTGGCGTGAGCATCCGCAGAAGTATTCCCAGTACGCGTATGCCGATTTCTATCGCGATTGGGGACCGGGCGGGGAGTGGGGTCTGATCAAATCCCATCGAATTTATGGAACCGCCGACACGAGGACTTTTGGCGGCGGAGGCGTGGTGGTCGAGGTGATCATCAATGAACGCTCGGAACACGCCCGCATGTTCGTGCAGAAGTCCGATAAGACGTTGACAGTGTATCCGTACTAGCCAATCACGCCGCCAAGGCTGCGACCTGGGCTAGGGTTCTTTGCAGGGACGCTTCGTCGCCTACGGTGAGGCAGGTTTTCGAGCGGTCGATCTGGCGCATCAATCCCCACAAAACTTTTCCCGGCCCTACTTCGATAAAGAGGCTGATACCTTTTTCGATCAGCAAGCGGACCGACGGCTCCCACTTAACTGCGCCTGTCACCTGGCGGATCAAGGCGTCACGCGCGCCGTCGGCGGAGGTGACAAGGCTGGCGTCGACATTGCAAACGACCGGGGAAGACGGATTCTGAAAACGCAGCATGGCCAGATCGGCCGCGAGACGATCTTGCGCGGGTTGCATGAGCGAACAATGGAAAGGTGCGCTGACGGGGAGGCTGACAGCTTTTTTGGCTCCGCGCTCGGTGGCAAGTTGGATGGCTCGGGCGACGGCTGCGGCGCGTCCCGAGATCACGATCTGCTCGGAAGAATTAATATTCGCGGCCTGGCAGACCTCCCCGCTGGATGCGTCGTGGGCAATTTCGGCGACTTCGTCGAGCGGCAGGCCAAGAATCGCGGCCATGGCGCCAACACCAACGGGCACCGCTTCCTGCATATATTTTCCGCGATTGCGAACGGTTCGGACCGCATCAGCAAAGGCGAGGGTACCGACGGCAACGTGGGCTGAATACTCGCCCAGACTGTGTCCCGCGACAAAATCGGGTTTCAGCCCTTTTTCTTGGAGCACACGCCACGCCGCCACTGACGCGGTGAGAATTGCGGGCTGGGTGATTTCGGTCAGCTTGAGCTTTTCTTCCGGACCGTCGAAGCAAAGTTCGGACAGCTTGTAGCCGAGGGCATCGTCGGCCTCCTCAAAGGTTCGACGAGCCACTGGATAGTTCGCGGCGAGTTCTTTGCCCATGCCGACTGCTTGTGAACCCTGGCCGGGAAAGAGAAAGGCGGCAAAAGAAGTGTTGGTCATATTAAGAGCAGAGGATAACAGGTCAGAGTTCAGAGATCAGATTACAGAGGTTAGAACCGATTTCGCGCAGCGACGGCGATCGCCGGATTTTTACTTCTGCAATCTGACCTTTTTGCTTCTGACCTTCTTACGTGGCAACCGCCGTGTTCAGGTGCGCGAGGTCGCGTTCGATGGTGTCATTCACTTTGCCGTCGGCGAATTCGGCTGCTATGCGCACGGCGTTTTTGATCGCGTTCGTGTTCGACGATCCGTGGGTAATGATGCAGACGCCTTTCACGCCGAGCAGAGGAGCGCCGCCGTATTCGGTATGATCGAGCCGCTTTTTGAAATCGGAAAAGGCGTTGCGCGAGAGCATCGCTCCGAATTGACGGGTGATGGTCGCCTTCAGCGTTTCTTTCAGCACCGTGCGCACCAGGCGCGCCACGCCTTCCGAGGTCTTCAACGCGACGTTGCCGACAAATCCATCGGCCACGATGACATCGACATGGCCGTTGTATAGATCGCGGCCTTCGACGTTGCCGATGAAGTTGATGGGCAGACGTTTCAGGAGATGAAAAGCTTCGCGCGTGAGATCGTTGCCTTTACCTTCTTCTTCTCCGATGGAAAGCAGGCCGACGCGCGGATGCTTCATGCCAAAAATCGAGCGGCAATAGATGTCGCCCATGACCGCGAACTGCTCAAGATTCGTGGGGCTGCAATCGACATTCGCGCCGACGTCGAGCAGGACCGCCGCGGTGTTCAGCACGGTCGGAAATGCCGCGGCGAGCGCCGGACGATCGACTCCGGGCAACGCTCCCAGTACTACCTTAGCGGTGGCCATGGCAACGCCGGTATTGCCGGCGGTTACGAAGCCGGCGGCACGGCCTTCGCGCACCAGGCGGAGGCCGACACGGATAGACGAATCGCGCTTGCCGCGAATGGCATCGACCTTGTCGTCCATGGTGATGACTTCGCTGGCGTGCACAATGTCGACGGGCAGACGCCGGGCTCCCGGATAGCGCGCCAGTTCGGCACGCAATCGCGGTTCTGGTCCGACGAGAAGGACGCGCACGGCGTGATGGCGGGCCGCCTGCAGTGCGCCTTCAATCTCAGGCTTTGGCGCCCTGTCGGACCCCATCGCATCGAGTGCGATTACGCTAGGCATGGAAGGAAGAGGAAAACTAGGACTTCTCTTCGACCTCTATAATCTCGCGTCCCTTGTAGTGTCCGCATTTCGGGCAGGCGCGATGCGGCATTTTCTGCTCGTGGCAGTTCGGACACTCAGACAGCGAGTGCTTGGAGAGCGAATCGTGCGCCCGCCGCGTGGCTGTGCGCTGCTGTGAATGTCGTCGTTTCGGATTCGGCATGATGTTTTCAGTTCTCGACGTTAAGCTCCCAGTTTTCAGTTCTCAGTTCTCAGTGAAATCGCTGACCGAGAACTGAAAACTGGGAACTGAGAACTTCTTCGGGGAACTCTCCTTTATTGATTCAACTTATCCCTGATCTCTTTCAGGGCTGACCAGCGTGGATCTTCGACTTCGTCCACGCACGAGCACTGTGCTTCATTCAAATTTTTGCCGCAATGGGGGCACAGGCCCTTGCAGTCTTCGCGGCAAATCGTTTTCAACGGCAGCGCCAGCAATACCTGCTCGCGGAGAGCGTCTTCGAGGAGCAAGCGTCCGCCCTCGTAATATCCGATCTCGGCCTCGGCGTCAGTGACCGAAAGCTCGGCATGGCCGAAGTCGGTTCCGAGCGGCCGGTAGAGAAGATCGAAGCGGCGCTCCACCTGATGCACGACCGGATCGAGACAGCGCGCGCAAAGGACCTCGAGGCTGGTGTCGAGCTTGCCCTTCAGGCGAATGTCTTGCACAAGTTCGTGCTTGCCGTGATGCTCCTCGACGAGATCGGCGCGACCCTCGCTGCGCAAAATGGACCGTTGCCGGACCTCGTCGCCCAAGTCGATCACACCGGGACTAAACTCCTCCCGGAAATCGAGCGGGCGAATCTCAAGGTCTTTGACTTCTATGAGCATCGGAACCTCCGCCGCCCCCACTCAAATTACCGCAAAGGCCTGCGGAAGTGCGCACAGAGACGAAAGTCTCTCAGGGAGCAATATCTAAGAATATAAGGTCGGAATTGGGGGTGTCAAGGAAAGGGGGCGCAGCCAAGTTTGTGGCGGCCGATGAATGGGATGTTCTTCAGGTAAATGGATGTTGGGCAGAACTCGCATCGGCCGGTTGTACGAGCGGGGATTGGTCCAAGGTACATTGGGATTTTGGCGGACGGGCACGGTGGGTTTGACCGACGGCACAGTTTGGAGCGGTACTCCGGAGAGAGGCCAGAGCTGCCGACATCGCGGTACCTTTAAAGCGCGGAGAGGCTCGGAGAAATGCCTGGTTTGGCCTCGATGCAGCGAGGATCTGACATGCCCGTTTTACAACAGCGTACGGTTCCACCACAACGCACCTTGCGACGCAGCTCAAGAATACCGGTGCAGGTTCCGATTCATGTGACGAGTCTCGAGCCGGAGGCACGGTTCTCAGAGGTCTGCGAGACGCTGGTGGTCAACGCGCACGGGTGCGCACTGCGGCTGCCGATTCCGCTGAATGCGGGAAGCCCGTTGCATCTGCACAGCCGCGAAGGGCGGCAGGCGACCGCTTATGTGGTGGCGTGCGAGCCGCTGGGATCGGACGGCGAAGGGTGGAGGCTGGGGGCGAGGCTTGACCGTCCGGAAAATTTTTGGGGATTGAAAGCGTGTCCGGATGATTGGCGGGTATTGGAGATGCCGTCGCCGGCCGCATTGCAAGGGGCTGCGAAATTGGCCCCCGAGGCGTTGGTGGTAAAGAAGCCGCAGGCGTCGCGGCCATCGCAAGCTTTTCTAGACAAGATCGAGGAGCAACTGTCGGAAGAGCGGTTGCTCGGCATCCTGGGGAAGCTGGTTCGTCCGTTGCAGGCGGAAGTGAACGAGATTCGGGAAAAGCTGGCGCGGCAGGCACGGCAAAACCGGTTTGAGGTGTCGCTCGGGCAGATTCCTCCGGAACTGGAAGAGAAACTATGGGAGCGATTGCGGCAGGAGGTCGGGGCGCGGGTTCTGGAGCAGGCACGGGAACAGTCGGCGGAGATTCTGACAGCGTCGAAGGTCGAGAGCGAACAAAAGATTGGTGCGGCGTTAACCGAGTTTCGGCACCGGCTCTCGGGTGAGCTGCATACGGTGGAACAGCGGGCGCAGGCGCTATCGAAAGAACTGACCACGACGGCACGGCAACAGTCACACGCTGGAATTGAGAAACTGCAACAGCAAGCGTTGGATACTGGAGCGCAGATCAGCGCGGAAGGCGCAAAGGTGCTGAGTTCGCTGGAGCGCCGGTTGGTGGAAACGCACGATGCTCATCGGCGCGAGATTGAACAGGCGCAGACGGACGCGGCGGCGAAAGCATCGCAGCTTCAGCTGGAAGTGGCGGGGCTGGGACGCAGAATCGGCACGTTGAACGATTCGGTGCGGCGCCTGGAATCGGATCTGGATGCTCACCTTGAGCGCATCGCCGGCGAAATTGTGGCCGAGGCGCAATCGCGGCTTCAAAACGGAGTCGCGCTCGCGCTCAAGGATTTCCAAAGCAAGGGCGCGAATGAAGTCGAACTGCGGCTGGACGAAGTATGCGGCCATCTGCGGACAATCCAGAACCGGATCGAGAATTCGTTCTCGGGCTCGCTGGAAACGCAGGGCGATGAAGCGGTGCAATCGATCGCGCAGCAGTTCGAAGAACTGGCGGAGCAGGCGATGGAACGGTGGAGGATGGCGCTGGCCGACGATCTGAACTCGTTTGCGAAAAGCCTGGGGCAGAAGCTTCGGGAGGAATGCGCGATGGAGGATGTTGAAACGAACGGGTGAGGCGGGCGTCGCGGGATCTATTTCAAACCTAAAGCCCGCAAGACGCCCTCGTCGACGACGGTTTTGCCGTCGTTCTTCGTGACCACGCCGAACGATCCCGAGTAGTCCCACATAGTCCAGCCGATGCCGTTGCGTTCGAGCGCGGTGCGAACATCGCGCAGCCACGCGTCGCGGTCGCGCGGGTCGGCATAGTCCCGGTAGACCCCGAACTCATTGCAGACGAGCGGAACGCCGCGCTGATGAGCCCATTCAGCGGCCTGCTTCATTTCAGCCTCGATGCGGGCGGCGTCCCAGTGATCGTATCCATAGCGAATTACCGGCAGACGGTCGACCGCATTCGGGACCAGGGCAGCGACGCGCTCGGCCGATTCGGGGTTCGACGGATACTGCAAACCACGCAGCCAGTGCCAGGAATACGCACCCCACGTCGCGCCCTGATGGGTGAAGATGTGAGGCTCATAGAAATGAAAATTGTAAATGACGTTTGGATCGTGCAGGGGCTCCTCGAAAACCAAGTCATCGTCATCAGACCAACGGGCGCCAGCGGCGAGAATCGTGAGCGTAGGCGCGCCTTGGCGGATGGTGGCGGCGAGCTTGGTCTGGACGCCAATCCAGCGATAGGGGTCGTTGAATTCGGGCTCGTTCATCACCTCGAGAAAGACGCGGTCGGCGTCCCAGGTGGAGTAGTGCGCAGCCAGCACGCGCCAGAAGTCGGCAAAGCGTTCGACAAAGCTGTCGTCTTTGGCGAGCCGAGCCTTGAAGTCGCTCTCGGGATGGAGATCTATGATGACTGCTAGATTGTGATCGAGAATCATCTTGACGGCAGCATCGAGATAGCCGAGATATTCCGGTGAAATATCTTCTGGCGAGCGCTCGTTGAACATGGGCTGCGGATTCACGCTCAGGCGTACATGGTCGAAGCCCATGGATTTGACGAATGCGATGTCGGCGGCGGTGGTCCAGGTCTGAAAATGTTCGGCGGTGTAGCCGCGCTTGTCATAGACCTGTGCGAACCAGCCGCTGGCGTTGATTCCGTGTTGCAGTCTCGCGGCTCGGGCAAAGGCCGGCGAGGGTTTCGCGCTCGCGGAGGCGGCGGTCTGCGCCGTGGCGCAGGCGGAGAGGAGGATGGAAAGCAATAGGGAAAATAATCCGGTCCGGATATTAATCATTGTCACTGAAGTTTACTTTGTTCGTCTAACTCAGCTCGCTTAACGCATCCTATTTGGCCCATCCTACGCGCGGCGGCAATCACTTGCTCGATTGATACACTGGATGCCACAGACTAGCCCATGATTCCGTGCCAGCGCCATCTTTTCGATATTCCGGATGAAGTTGCTTATTTGAATTGCGCGTACATGTCTCCGCTGATGAAGCGGGCGTTCGAAGCCGGCGTCGCGGGATATGCCCAGAAATCGCGTCCGTGGGGGCTTACGCCTGACGAATTTTTTACGGGCGCGGAAGAATTTCGCGCGACGGCTGCGAAGTTGCTGCATAGCTCCGCTGATTGCGTCGCGATTGTGCCTTCGGCGAGTTATGGAATCGCCACGGCGGCACTAAATTTGCCGGTTGCGAAAGGGCAGAAGGTACTGGTGCTGGCCGAGCAGTTTCCGTCGAATTACTACGCGTGGCAGCGGCGCGTGCAGGAAAGCGGTGGTTCGCTGAAGGTCGTCGCGTGGCCTAAAGATTACGACTGGACGGCGGCTGTCCTCGATTCGCTGACTTCCGACGTAGCAGTTGCCGCGCTGCCAAACGTGCACTGGACGAGCGGGGGAAGGCTGGATGTCGTCCGCATCGGCGAGGCTTGCCGCAGGATTGGAGCGGCGTTCGTTCTTGATCTGACGCAGTCGCTGGGCGCACTGCCCTTTAACGTTGGCGATGCGCAGCCCGATTTCGCGGTCGCGGCCAGCTACAAGTGGCTGCTTGGACCTTATTCGGTGGGAGTGCTCTATGTTGCTCCGAAGTGGCATGAGGGAATTCCGCTGGAAGAGAATTGGATTCAGCGAGAGAATGCCCGCGATTTTTCAGGCCTGACGCTTTACACGAAGAATTACGGCGCGGGCGCGAGCCGGTTCGATATGGGCGAGCGCACCAATTTTGCGGCGCTGCCTGCGGCGATGCGCGCGATGGAACAGTTGCTGGAGTGGAAGGTCGAAGAGGTGTCAGAGACGGCGGGCGCGCTCAATCGCGGGCTGGCAGGGGCGGCGGGAGAGCTGGGATTTGTTGCGCCGCGTGAGGGGTTGCGGGCTCCTCATTATCTTTGTTTGCGAAGGAAGGACGCGATTCCGAAAGAACTGCCAGAGATGCTGGCGAGAGAGAAAGTATTTGTCAGCGTCCGCGGAAGTTCGATTCGAGTGACGCCGCACGTCTACAACACGGCGGAGGATTGCGATCGGCTGATCGCCTGCTTGCGGCGGATCGCGTAAGAGCGCGAGGAAATTAGGGGTGCGTGAAGGGCTGGCAAGACGCGGCTGAGCCTCGTCACCACCAGCGGTTACTGCCGTAGCGCATAAGCGGCTATTGTTTGAGGGCGGAGGCTTGGCGTTGCGCCAACGATGCGGCTTCGCTGGATGGATTGTCTTTCTGAACTTCGGCGTAAATTTTCTTGGCCTCGTCGGGCTTGCCCTGCGATTCGTAGAGTCCGGCGAGTTCAAGCTGAGCCGTAGCCTTGCTGACCGTGATGCTTGGCTTATCGATCAGCTGCTTGTAGAGATCGATGGCCTGCGCGTCTTTATTCTCTTCGCGGTAAAGGGCGGCCAGGGCGAACTTGCCGACCGCCGCCAGGTTGCTGTTCGAAGAGCGGGCGGTTTCCTGCAGATCGCGCTCGGCGGACGGGTAGTCGTGCAGTTGCCCGGCGGCCAAGCCGACGAAATAGCGCGCCATGGCGGCAGTGTGGGTGTGGGGATACTTATCGAGAATCGCCTGGAACTGCTTGCGGGCCGTGGTGGCGCGTTCGTTGGACGAGGCAAAGCTGTCGTATCCGGGTTCCGCGGGCACGCCGGCGGGACGAACCGGCGTTTGAAAAGTGCGTACGGCGACGGAGAGGTCGGCGCTGGCTTTTTCGTCCTGGGCATTGACGTAGTACCACCCGCCAAATCCGATGGCGGCGGCGGCGACGATGGCAGCGATCGCAGCGATGAGCGTTCCTTTATGTTCTTCGCTCCAATGAGCGGCGTTTTCGGCTGCTTCGAGAGTGACTTTGCTAAAGCGGTCCTGCTTGAGTTGATGCCGGGCTTCTGCGCGCACAGACTTCCTTCTTGGGTTAGAGGTAGGATGACAATTGATTAGTCTAACAGGGGGATTTCGGGAGCGTCAAAAGCAGGGGGCGCGTAATCGGCCTTCCATCATGATCGGTTCTCTTGTTTCTTCAGTAGACAAGGTTTTTCTCGCGTCGCCACCCTGATTCCGCCATCATGCGACATGTCGGAGTTTCTAGTGCTTGTTTCGTCGTGCCTCCGACCAGATCGAATATGCTCCCCATAAAACCGTAAAACATATGGTCGAATCGACGACGATGGCTGAACAAATGAACAGGCCCAGATTAAAATTAGAGCCCGACCCGCTCAACTTATCCGCAATCCACCAACCCGGCGCACCTATATTCGAGCGCCCCCCAGTTGTCGCTCCCGCAGCTACAAATCCTATGACGGTCGAAAGGACAGCAAGCTCAAGGACAAGCCGCAAACGTCCAGAGGCGGGATGCTCTCGTCTGGCGTTGGTGGGGCCTACGGCTGGTTGAAGAATCCCTTCCCGAACAAGATATGACATGGGGGGTCGCAGAAGTCCTCTCCAGACGAGATAGAGCACTCTAGCAACCGCTAGAACGACGAGAGAAATGAAAAAAGGAACAGGCCGAGTCCCCCTAGATCGTGTCCAATGTCGCGGAGATCACGCCACGACAACCCAGGCAACAGCGTTCGCAGCTGGAAGAAACGCTGACAAGCGAAGACGAAAACGCCGAGCAACCCACCAACCGCGGCGACTTTGCCCCAACTCTTCATCAGCCAAACCTACCTGCGTTGAGCGCCCCTGTCCACGTTACTTCTGCTCATGACAGTCTACGCAGGTTGATAACTGGCGATTCGCCAGTACGTTCACTGATGATTTGCTCGCTGAAAAGTCTTATGGAAATGCGCTGTGGGATCGGTCGTTCGGCGCGTAGTTGTCTCTAAATCTTATCTATTGATCCCTTCGGGTCGGTGCGGTAACTCCAAAAGGCTGACATCTTCTGCTGCAGAACTTGGAAGGGAGCTTCCTGAACTTTGGGAGCTGAACTGGTCACTGCATCTTCACGCACGGCGGCTTCGATCAGGTGGTGTAACGGGGCTAATTCGCAGACGGGATCGGTGGCGCTGGCGTCGCCGGTCAAGAGGAATGCCTGGCAGCGGCATCCGCCGAAGTCTTCGTGGCGGCGGTCGCAGGAGCGGCAGGGTTCGGGCATCCAGGCTTCGCCCCGAAATTTCTGGAATGTCTCGGAGTTGGTCCAGATCCAGGCGAGGCTGCGGTCGCGCACATTGTCGAAGCGCAGGCCGGGAATCACGCCCGCGGCGTGACAGGGCAGCGCCCGTCCGGCGGGATCGATCAGGAGCAATTGGCGACCCCATCCGCCCATGCAGGCCTTGGGAAAGCGGGCATGATAGTCGGGGACAACCATGTCGATGCGAACCTGGCCGCGTAGACGCTCGTCGGCCGCGGCCACCACGGCGACGGCGCGGTCGAGTTGCGCGCGCGTGGGCAACAACGCCGAACGATTCTGCAGCGCCCATCCGTAATATTGCGCGTGAGCGATCTCCATGCGATTGGGATGAAGGGATTCGAGCGCGGCAATCATCTCTTCGAGGTGGTCGATATTCTGGCGATGAACGACGAGGTTGGTGGTGAAGGCGATTGGATGGGAGCGGATCCATGCGGCTAGCTCAAGTTTGTGGGCGTGGGCGCGTGCCCCGGCGATCCAGTTGGCCGAGCCTTCGCTTGAATCCTGAAAGCTGAGTTGAATGTGGTCGAGTCCCGCATCGACAAGCTGCGCCAGACGATCGCGTGACAGTCCGATGCCGGAGGTAATCAGATTCGTGTATAGACGCGACGCTCGTGCGGCGGCAATCAGCTCAGCCAGGTCGGAGCGCGCCAGCGGTTCGCCTCCTGTGAGGTGAAGATGGAGCACGCCGAGTGCCGCCGCCTCACCGAAAACTCGCAGCCAGTCGGCGGTTGAGAGTTCATCGCGGCGCGAAGTGAGCTCCAGCGGATTGGAGCAATAGACGCAGTGCAGCGGACAGCGGTGCGTGATTTCAGCAATCAGCGCCAGCGGACCCATTGGATCATTTAGACATTGAGTCATTGAATTATTTAGACATTAAACCATTGAGGCATTGAATCATTTCGTCATTCAATTATGGGGTGACTTCTAATGATTCAATGATTCAATGTCGCAATGATTCAATAATCAATGATTCTTTTGGCATGAAGCTGTTCCAGGAAAGTTCGCACATCGGCTTGGATTTTGCCTTGCGGCGCGAGGATGAATTGTGTTTCCAACTTCTGCACAATTTCGGCGAGTGAGAAATGGCCGTCACACAACTCAAGGATGATGCGACCCGTCCCTTCGACCTTGATGGCGCCTTCGGGAAAGAGCACCACCGGAGCCTCGGTGGTCCCGCCCCACCGGCATCCCGCGGCAAACTTTGGAACGCTTGCGTCGGTCAGTTCAGCCACGACGCCCCTCGCCATGGTGCGGGCCAGTCTGTGCTTTGTGGTCAACCCGAAAGGCTCCCGGCGGCGGCCAGCCGGGCTCGACGTAGGCAAAATAGAGGGCGTCGAGCTGTGCCCAGAGAATGTCGCATTTGTCGCGTAGGGCCTGGATCGCGCCCTCCTGCTCGGCGCGGGTGGCGGCGTGATCAAACACATACTGAATTGCGAATGCCGCATCTTCGGGAGCCTCGGTCAGGCGAGCCTCAAAATAGTCGAGGCCAGACGCCAGCCAGGGATAATGCTGGCGCAGTTTCTCCATGCGCAGGGCAATGAGGTCGCGTGAAAACAGCTCGGTCAGCGAGGAAGCGACGCACTCGGTGAAGGGCCGCGTTCGCACCAGATTCAGATACTCATTTCCGATGAATCGCGTCGCGGGTAAAACCTCGTCACCGCGTTTTACGCGCTCACCGTCGAGGCCAGTCGCTTCAGCCAGCTTGATCCAGCGCAGGATTCCGCCATTGCGCTCGGCGTCTCCGTCGTGATCGACGATGCGTTTTCGCCAGATGCGCCGGAAAGATGGATCGGTCGCGCGCGAGAGGATAATCGAATCCTTGATCGGAATGATCGACTGGTAGTAATAGCGATTCAGTGCCCACGCCTGCAATTGTCCGCGCGTGAGTTTGCCTTCGTGCATTAACAGGTGAAAGGGATGCTTGTGGTGATAGCGTTCTTCGCCGACCTTCCGCAGTGCGGCGCGCAATTCGTCGAAGGAAAGTTTGGCGGCGTTGGCAGCGTGCTCTGCCGCTAAAGTTCGAGTTGCCAATTGTCCTCCGCCACATCCCATCCGGCCGCGCGGACTGCCTGATATTCGCGGCTGGCCTCATTCAGGATCGGATTGGTGTTGTTGAGATGAATGTACATCTTTCGTCCCACTGTAATACTTTTCAGCAGGCGCAGGGATTCTTCGACCGGAATGTGTCCCATGTCGTGCGCGGTCTCGCCGCTGCCCTGAAGGTGCCGCAGCTCGTCGTCGCTCCAGAATGTGCCGTCAAAGAGGAGCAGATCGGCGCCATCGATCTTTTCGAGCAGCGCGTCGTTGAGTGCGCCGACTGCGGGCATGTAAGCCACTCGTTTCGGGGAAGAAGATGTTGGCGAAGAAGATTCAAAGAAGAGCGCCGCCGTCGCTTCGTTATTCGTCAGTTTGGCGGGCGCGCTTTTCACATACTTCGGATAGCGCCCGGCCAGGTAGTGAACGTCGCAGCGCAGTCCGGAATCTTTTCCATCGGCGGCGATCAACGGGAAAGCCGCGTCGGGTTGGAGTGCAGTCCACAAGGCTTGGGGCTCGACGCGGTTCAACATGCCGAACATGCTGTTCTCTTCGCGGAGAATCCGCAGGATGGATGGAGCGCCGTAAATCCGCAGAGGCTGGAGCTCGCGCAGCAAGAGCAATCCCACGACGTGGTCAAGATCGCAACTCGCGAGAACGACGCCGGCAATGGGAGAATCGCGCAAGGCGCGCGGATGAAGCTCAGCAGAATTTTCGATTTGAAACGGCAAGTCGGGCGAGGCTCCAGCGAGAAACCAGGAGGAGTGGTCCGCGCTCAGGGCAAGTTGGGCTTGAGTGCGCGCTTGGCCAGAGAATTTGTGCTTGAGCGCATGGTCGCGGGCGCCGGTGCGAACGGCAGCGCAGTTTCCGCAGCCGCAATTCCACTGCGGGAACCTGCCCCCGGCCGCAGAACCGAGGATCCGAATGCGCATCTTTGGGTCTACAGATTTAGAGTTTTGCGCTCACGTAGGAATTGATTTCGCAGCAGAGAACGACCTCTTCAAAAACGGGACTGATCCAAGCCATAACTTTCACCTTTTGAGGTTGAGAATTCTTTTCCTGCCAAGCCCACAAGCTCGGCGTTCAAGTAAGAGAATCATATCATCGGACGGGTTGGCTTGGCTTAGAAAGTTATGGGAGCGGCATGGCCCGAAGGGGCTATCGTTCTTTCGTCTGCCAAGGGCGAATCGAGGCTACGAAAATCGCTGTAGCTATCAGATTCCAGGAAAGTTATGCGATAACTGGCGCGGACATGGACGATGCCGGGGCTTCCTGTGCAGGAACTGGCTTGCCTGCTTGGCCCTGACAGAAGTGTCTGCGCCGCGCGGTTATTGCGCGGCTTCGAGCAAGCCCTTTTCGGCTTTTTCCTGGCACTCGATGCAATGCCGCGTCCAGGGAACGGCTTCGAGGCGCTTGGCATTGATCTCTTTGCCGCACGAAACGCACTCTCCGAAGCTGCCTTCGCGGATGCGGGCAAGGGCGCCATCGACCATGTTGAGCAATTGGCGGTCGTTGTTGCTTTGGCTGAAGAGGAATTCCTTGTTGTAGGAACTCGCGGCGCGATCGGCTACGTCCTGAGTGGCCTCGTCATCGGCGGTACGACCGTCCTGCTGATTTCGGACAACCATATGGCGCAATTCCTGGCGCCGGTTTTCGAGCTTCTTTCTGAATGTCTCAAGTTTCTTTTTATCCATGATTGCTGCCTGCTTTGACGCGAAAGTCGCGGCTCACAGGACTCCATCCCACGTCGAAGTCAAACGTTTATGGTAAGCGCCAAAGAGAGCGGGCGTCAACTGGGCTGGGCGTTTGACGGGGCGACCGGCCGGGAAAAGCGCGCTATCAAGGGAAAGCGAAGTGTGACGAATGGGCCTTTATGTTGACGCTAATGCGCAGGCGCCGGCCGCCGATGTATCCGAAGGCAGCGTGAAACGGTGGCTGACCGGTGTGCGGTTTGATGGCACAAGCGTGGGGTGGCGGGAAGCAACGGACAAGATACGAGCGCTGATTGTGGATGACTCGCCGGTGATGCGCAAAATCGTGGAGCGATCGCTGCGCTAGGCGGGAGTTGAAATCGAGAAAGTTTCGGAGGCATCGAACGGGGCGGAGGCCTCGGCGGCGCTGCAAGACGAGGTGGTCGACCTGATATTGTGCGACATCAATATGCCAGTGATGGACGGGCTGGAGTTTGTCCGCCAGATCGGCGGAGTGAAAAGGCGAAAGGCGTTCCCATCGTAATGATTACCACCGAAGGCAGCGAATCACACGTGGTGCAGGCGCTGGCGGCGGTCGCGCGCGGATACATACGGAAGCCATTTACGCCCGATCAAGTAAAAGAGCATGTGCTGCCTTTGCTGGGGAAAAAATCATGAGCACGGATATGGCGTTTGTCCGGCGGGCGCATCATGATGAGGACTGGCAGCCGATTCTCGAGCTTGCTATCCAGGAAGTGTTCACCATTATGCTGGGCACCGAAGTGAAGCCGGGGATGACGCTGGAGACGCGGCTGAAGGGTGAATTTACAGCGATGGTTGGGTTGGCCGGAGCGCTGTGCGGAGTTCTGACGCTAACCTGCGGCGCGGAGGCGGCCCACCAGATTGCCAAGTGCATGCTGGGAGACGCGGCGGAATCGGAAGATCAGGTAGTGGACGCGCTTGGAGAGCTCTGCAACATGATTACGGGAAACTTCAAGAACAAGCTGGCGGGCACGGATGAACGATGCCTGTTGAGCGTGCCGAGTGTGGTGAGCGGCGGAGAGTACAACTTCCGTTCGCTGGCGGACGGGAGCACGCTGGAGACGATTCTGATGTTTGAGGGCGCGCCGGTAGACGTGCGTCTGCAACTTAAGAGCTGATAGCGTAGTTTTTTTCTTCTTGTCTAATCGTCATTTCCGATCTTCTCTTACTATTTCTGCTGTTTTTTCTATTTGTATTTTTGCTCATCTGTTTCTGCGCGGCGGAAGCTGCTGTGGAAAACTTTGCCGGGTCTTCGGTGGCTACGCGACGGCAGAGTTTTCCGGGCCGGGCGAAATCTGAGACATTTCCAATCCTCCTTGCGTTTTTGTTACTCCACCTAAGCGGTTCAGAACAGGGGCAATTTGCGAGCACCGTTGGTTTGTCGGCGCGATTGTCTCTTGATCCTGTCGTCATCCAGTCATGGCCACTGGCATGCTGTTTGATCCGGCGGAAGGAGCCAACGTGGACAGCGGATTCTATGCGGCATGTGCGGGGCTGCGAGCGCAGAGCGAGGCTCTGGAAGTGGTGGCGCACAATCTTGCGAATCTGAATACAGCGGGGTTTCGTGGGCAGCAAACAGCTTTCCAGTCGCTGGTGGCGGGGTCAGGTCTGACCGTGCCGACGGTGCTCAGCAGCACGCTCAACGCAGCGACCAACAATTTTGGCGTGCTCGAAGGATCGCATTTGGATACGACTCCGGGCAATGTCGAAGAGACAGGAAACCCGCTCGACGTGGCGATTGAGGGCGGCGGTTATTTTGTCGTGGAAACGGCGCAAGGGCGGCGCTATACGCGCAAAGGAAGCTTTCAGGTATCGAGAAAAGGAATCCTGGTGACGGCGGCGGGCGATCCGGTGCTGGGGAATCTCGCGCTGGGACCGAAGGGCGTCATCAACGTGCCTCCGGGAGCGGTTTCGATTGCCACGGACGGGACAGTGTCGGTGAACGGAGCGGTTGCGGGCGCCATCCAGTTGGTTGATTTTGCTCCGGGAACGAATCTTACTTCGGAAGGCGGAACGTTGATCGCGGCTCCGGCGGGTAGCGCGAAGCCGGCGCAGCAATCGACGCTGCAGCAGGGCGCGCTGGAATCTTCAAACGTGAATTCGATCGGGTCGGTGGTGAGCCTGATCGCGGTGCAGCGGCAGGCGGAGATGCTGCAGCGGGCGATGTCGCTGTTCGATAGCGAATTCAATCAGATCGCCAGCGGAGAACTGGCGCGGGTTTAGGCCAGGAGTTTAGAGAAAGTTCAGGAGAGAAATCATGTTTCGAGCTCTCTATACGGCGGCTACGGGAATGCAGGCACAGCAAAACAATCTCGACACGATCGCCAATAACCTGTCGAACTCGAGCACGGCTGGATTCCAAAGCCGGCGCATGCAGTTTCAGGATTTGATCTACCAGAACATGGTGATGCCAGGCGCGGCCGCTTCGCAGCAGACGACGGTAGCGAACGGCCTGCAGATTGGACTGGGGACGCGCCCTTCGGCGTCGGAAATCATTCAACTGCAGGGCGACCTAAGCCAGACGGGAAATCCGCTCGATCTAGCAATTGAAGGGAAGGGATTGTTTCAGGTGCTGTTGCCGACGGGACAGACGGCCTACACGCGCAGCGGCGCATTTCAGGAAGACGCGCAGGGCAACGTGGTGACGGCGGCGGGCGATCCGATTCAGCCGGCGGTGGCGATACCGGCGGGCGCGACGTCGATCACGGTGGCATCCGATGGAACGGTTTCCGTGACACTGGCCGGGCAATCGGCGGCGCAGCAGGTGGGGACGATTCAACTGGCGCTATTTCCGAATCCCGGGGGACTGAACAGCGTTGGCCAGAATCTGTATCTGGCGACGACGGCGTCGGGAGATCCCGTAGTGGGACCGCCGGGCGGCAGCGCTGGCTTGGGGCAGATCGAGCAGGGATATCTGGAGCAATCGAACGTCAGCGTGGTGGACGAGTTCATCAACATGATCGTGGCGCAGCGGTCGTACGAAGCTACGTCGCGTGTGGTGCAGGCCGCGGATGAAATGTTTCAGCTGGTAAACCAGCTCGGAAAATAGCGCAGGAAGGCGGCTGAGAAAGTTGAGGGAAGTGATGGTCCGCTTGTTGTTTCGTGCCGGTTTCTCGTTCGTCGTCACGGTTGCGATCGCAGCAGGAATGTTGATGCCGTCCAGGCTTTTGGCGGACGAAGCAGGTACGGGTGGGATGGAAGCGACTCCGGTAACGCGGGACGAGGTCTGGCGGGCGGTGGTCGAGGAACTCCGCGGAGGAGGACTGGCGGAATCGCAGTTGCCGAGGATGGAGGATATTGATTTGCCGGTAGCTCTTCCGGCGGCGGCCGGGCGGAAGTTGCGAGTTCGGTCGGCATGCTGGGATGAGGGGACGCAGCGCACGACATTTCGCCTGGAATGCGGCACGCCGGGACGATGTCTGCCATTTCTGGCGTATGTGCGTGGTCGTTACGACGACGAAGGCGACGGAGACGCGGACGGACGCGCCGGGCTGTGTGGTCCTAAATTGGAGGCCCGCGCAACGGATGCACTGAGGGTTCCGGTAAAAGCGCCGCCCCAACCGATGGTGCGAGCGGGAGACCGGGCGATGGCGACGTTTGTTGCAGAGGGGCTGCGAATCGCCGCGAGCGTAACTTGCCTGGAACGAGGACGTGAAGGCGAAGTGATTCGCGTGCGTGGCGAAGATGGGCAGGTTTTTCGGGCGCGAGTTTCGGGGCCGACGCGGCTCGAAGCCGTGACGCAGTAGAAGGAAAGGAGACGAGGCTTTGGTTAAGCGTGGACGGGGCAGTGCCGCGTCACCACACGGACCTAAGGAGAACGCGGTGAAGAAGGTACTTGGTTGCGTGCTTTTGCTGACATCCGGCTGGATGCAGGCGTCGAAGCGGGATGCGCCGGATGACAGTCTCGGAAAATATCTGGCGCGCGTGCAGATGGCGCAGCCGGCAGCGCCCACGCTTTCGCTTGGGAGCGTGTGGGTCGATTCGGGGAAGATGGCGTCGCTGAGCTCCGATTACAAAGCCACGCTGGTCGGGGACACAATCGAGATCGTGGTGGTGCAGGGGCTGACCTCGTCGAATGCGAACTCGGTAAGCACGGCGCGCACGTTGAACACGAGTTCAGGGATCAGTTCGCTGCCCGGGAGGATCAATGTCGGAGGCGTATCGAATTTGCTGGGGCTGAATTCGTCCGAGACACTGGCGGGCAAGGGGGCGGCGTCGACGGCGACGAGCGTGACTACGAATCTGGCGGGGCGCGTGGTGGCGGTTTTGGCCAGCGGCAACCTGGTCGTCGAGGCGAGACGCTTGATCAACATGAACAATGAAAAGCAGACGATTGTGCTGCGCGGCGTGGTGCGGCGGGGCGACATCGGTCCGAATAATACGGTGGCTTCCGATAGCGTGGGCGATCTCGAACTGGAGATCAAGGGCAAGGGCGTGATTTCGGACAGCGTGCGGCAGCCGAACCGGGTAGTGCGTACGATCCTGCACCTGCTGGATTTTTAGCGAAACGACTCTTGGGAGGAATATGAAAGCCGCTGCAGCCACCGGTTTCCTGCTATTCGCGCTGTCGGGAGCGGTGTTTCTGGGCGCGGCTTATGCGAGCGAAGCTCCGGCCAGTGACGCGTCGGCGAGCGAGCCGGTCGTGGTGAAGATCGGCGATCTGACAAGCGTCGAAGGCGTGCGGGAGAATCCACTGATCGGCTATGGCATGGTGGTGGGGCTGACGCAGACCGGGGACAGCCAGCAGACGGTGTTTACGACACAGACGTTGGCCAACATCATGCAGCGCATGGGGGCGCAGATCCCGCCAGCGACGGCGATCGTGAAGAACGTGGCGGCGGTGTTTGTGACGGCCAGCCTGCCGGCCTTCGCGCGTCCGGGAATACAGGTAGACGTCACCGTGTCGTCGATTGGGGATGCGAAGAGCCTGGAAGGCGGGGTGCTGCTGCTGACTCCGCTTTACGGCGCGGACGGTCAAGTCTATGCCGCCGCGCAGGGTCCGGTAGCGGTAGGTGGTTTTGCGGCGGGAGGGTCGGGAGCGACGAAGCAGATGAACCATCCGACGACGGGAAGAATTCCGTCGGGGGGGGCGGGTGGAACGGAGCGTGAGCTTCGATTTCAACCGGCTGTCTCCAGTAACTCTGTTATTGCGCGTGCCGGATTTTTCGACGGCAGGAGAGATCTCGGGCGCCATCAATCGAGAATTCGGACACGCGGTGGCGAACGCGCGCGACGGCGGACGGGTGGAGGTCGATGCGAGCGCGACTGGCGTGGCGAACATGACGGCGATGATGGGGCGAATTGAAAACCTGACCGTCACCATGCATCGGCTGGCCAAGGTGGTGATCAGCGAACGCACGGGAAAGATCGTGATGGGAAAAGATGTGCGGCTGGGAGCGGTATCGATTCTGCATGGCGGGTTCTCGGTGCAGATACAGACGTCGTATGCGGTATCGCAACCCCCGCCACAATCGCAGGGAAGGACCGGGGTGGTACCGCAGACTGAGGTGCAGGCCAAGGACAGTCCGGCGAAGCGGTTGGAGATTGGCGAAGGAGCGAGCATAGACGCGCTGGTCGGGGGACTGCACGACATGGGCGCGACGGCGCGCGATGTGATTTCGATCTTGCAGGCGATCAAAGCGGCGGGGGCGCTGGATGCGGACCTGGAAGTGATCTGAGGATGGTCGTCGGTGACCAGTTGGAGACAATTCTTATGAACATTGGTATAGCTTCGAACACTGTTCCACTGACCGCTGGCAACCCTCCGGATGCGAAGACGGTCGCCAAGAACGAAAAGGCGGCGCGCGACTTTGAAGCGATGCTGCTAACGCCGGTGCTCGACGCCCTGCAGAAGACGTTTGGAGGCGATCCAGAAGACGACAAAATTCCTGGGGCAAGCGATTACCGCCTGATGGGGACACAGGCGCTGGCGCAATCGATCGCAGAGAGGGGTGGAATTGGCATTGCGCGGCTGGTCCTAAGCCATTTGCAGCCCCCAAAGGTATCGGGTGGAAGTTGAACGGGGGAGTGGTGACGGGAGCTAAAGGTTTCCGAGACTCTGCCGATATTGGAATTAGGGCATGGTGCGTCGGCGAATGGATTGCGCCGGCCATTAAGATTCGTTAAGAATCTGCCGATAGAGAGGGCAGCAGGGGATTGGAGAAACCTATGAGAGTCGATCTCACAACCTTTGGACTGGAGCCGCCGGAAAACGGCAAGCCGAGCCGAGCCGGGCAGAATGGGGCGGCGGGGACGGTGGCGACGAGCAGTTCGTCGGCGGCGGACCAAGCCAGCCTCTCGTTCGACCAGGCGCGGGTCAAGTCGCTCGAAGCGCAGGTTCTGGCGCAACCGGAGGTGCGCGGGGCGAAGGTGCAGTCACTGCAGCAGGCAATCAGCAGCGGCGAGTACACGGTCTCAGCGGGGCAGGTGGCGGATGCGATGACGAGCGAGCTGACGGGAAGTCAGGGCTAGCGGAGAGTGGACGACGGAGTAGGAGTAAGTGATGGATCCGTTGATCACGAACGGAATCGATCCGGTGCTGCTTCGGGTATTGGAGAAGCGGGGCCACGAGCGCGATGGAGCATCGCCGCGAAAGCGTCCGGCGACGCCTGCGAAACCGGAGGAAGTGGAAGGCATGGACGGCGAGAATTCAGGAGAAGACGCACGGGACGACAAGGACGGTACACCGAAGCATGCGCTCGACGACCTGGCGTGAAGGGGAAGGAAGATAGATTCAACGACTTGATCCAGAGATTTGATCCAGCTACTACCATCCCGCCATGAACGAGATCGAAACATCGCTTCCAGAACTCAGCAAGTTGATTGAGCAGCGGCTAGCGCTCTTGCGCAGCCTGACTGAGAGCCTGGAGTCAAGCAGCGTAGCGCTGGCACGAAACGATGCGGAGGCAATCGCGCGTGGGGCGGCACATCAGGCGGAGTTGTGCCGGCAGTGGAGCCATCTGGAAGAGGAGCTTCGGCCGAGAGCGAGACGAGGAGCTGGACGAAGTTCTAAACCAACTTCGGACGTTGATTTTCGGGAAACGAATTCGCCGGAAGCAGGGCACTCGGCGAGGCTGCAGGCGGAGTGGGAGACGCTGGCGACGCGGATTCGCTATCTGACGCGAGTGCATTGGTCGCTATTACGGCATTTACAGCGCAGCCTAGCGGTATGGAATCGAGTGGTGGATAGCTGCGCACCGACCTACACGCCTGATCCGGCGTTGCTGAGGACGGAGGTCCGGCTGCAGACGGGAGAATCCATATGTCGGGATTGAACGGGACACTGGCGATTGCGTTGAGTTCGCTGGCGGTGAGCCAACAGGAGATGGAGACCACGTCGAACAATGTGGCCAACGCGAACACTCCGGGATACACGCGGGAGGTGCCGGTGGTGACGGCGGGCGATCCGGTGGAGATTGGCTCGCTGAGCATGGGTACGGGGGTAGTGTTCGACAAGATAGAGAGCCTGCGCGATCCGATGCTGCAGATTCAAATCAATCAGGCAACGCAGCAGAGCAGCGAGCTCAACGCGTCGCTGTCGCAACTGCAGCAGATCCAAACCCAGTTTGCCAGTTCGACGTCAGGCATTGGCGCGGATATCAGCAATTTCTTCAACAGCCTGCAGCAGCTCTCGCCCGATCCTTCGGATCTGACATTGCGGCAAGGAGTACTGACGGCGGCCGATACGCTGGCCAGTGATTTCAACAACGCGGCGAGCAGCCTGCAGGGGCAGCGGAGCAATATCGATCAGAACGTCGCGCAGTCGGTCACACAGGTAAACAGCCTGACGGCGCAGATCGCCAGTGTTGACCAGCAGATCAGCAATCTGCAGAGTGTCGATCAGGATCCTGGGGCTCTGGTGGACACGCAGAACAGCCTGATTCAGCAGCTTTCCGGATTGATCGGCGTGCAGGTGATCCAGACGGACCAGGGTATTTCTCTGGCGACTTCGAACGGGACGACGCTGGTGTCGGGATCACAGAGTTACGCGCTCGGCACGGCGACGGGAAGCGATGGCATGCAGCACGTCATGGCCGGCGGCACGGACATTACCGGCTCAATCACTGGAGGGAGCCTGGCCGGGCTGATACAGGTGCGCGACCAGGGGATTCCGGGTATTGGCAGCAGTCTCGATCAGCTGGCGTCGGGTTTGGCTAACGCGCTGAATTCGGCGAACGGGCAGGGATACGATTTGAATGGAAATGCGGGCGGCGATATCTTTACGCCTCCGCCAGCGGATGGGGTGGGCGCGGCGGCCACATTGACGGTCAGCATGACCGATCCGTCGCTGATTGCGGCGAGTTCGGATGGGACGACGGGCAGCAACGGGAATCTGGCAAACCTCTCGGCAGTCGCCGATCAGGAGATGGCGAATGGGCAGACGCCGATCGATGCGTATTCCACGCTGGTGGGGCAGGTGGGAAGCGCGACCTCGAACGCGTCGGCGGATGCCGATTCCTCAGGCCTGATTCTGCAGCAATTGCAGGATCAGGAGGGAAGCGTTTCGGGGGTATCGCTCGACGAGGAAGCGGCGAACCTGATCCAGTATCAATCCGCGTATCAGGCAGCCGCGCGAGTTGTTTCCACCGTGAATCTTCTGCTGCTGGATGCCGTAAATCTGGGCATGGACCAGGCGGAGGAGTAAGGGTAGGGAGGTAATTCTTTATGCGCGTCAATCCAAACCCGATGCCCGATCTGATGGCGGCGCTTAACCAGACCGAACTGGAAGAGCAACAAGCGGAGCTCCAGATTTCGACAGGAAAGAGCGTCAATGAACCTTCGGATGATCCGACGGCGGCTGCGCTGCTGGTAGAGAACAACGATCAGGCGACTTTCAACGCCGGGTACCTGCAGAGTCTCAGCGCGATTCAGGGACAACTGTCGACGGCCGATTCGACGCTGAGCTCCATGCAAAGCGTGTTGCAACAGGCGGTGAGTCTTGGGGTGGAAGGCGGGAATGGCACGCTCTCAGACAGCGACCGGGCGGCGATTGTCAATCAACTGCAGGGAATTCAGAGCCAGCTGGTCTCGCTAGCCAACACTTCGTATGAGGGCAACTACCTGTTTGCCGGGACGGATACGAACACGGCGCCATATGTACTCGACAGCTCGTCGGCGTCAGGCGTCGATTATGTTGGCAACAGCGACGTGAATGAAGTATCGATTGGCGTGGGATATAAAGTTGCGGTCAATCAGCCGGGGTCGGAGTTGTTTTCATCTTCGGGCAACGATGTTTTTCTCGCGCTCAATAATCTGATTCAGGCAATGCAGTCGAATACAGGGATACAGACAGCGGTAACCTCGCTTAGCGCGGCTGCCGGCTATCTTTCGGCACAGAGCGTGTTTTATGGGAACGCCATAGCACAAACGCAGTCGCAAACCACCTATCTGAACACGGCTAAGCTGCAAATTGCACAAGAGCAGACAACGCTGGGCGGCGCGGATATGGCTGCGGCGGCTACGAACTTGTCGCAGAACAGTCTTTTCGATTACCTAACGTAGATGGCTTGAGCCGCAACGAAGACGGGGATTCACTGATAAAATGAAGATTCGCGATGTCTACCTCTTCGCAGCTCATACAGATTGATCTTGGTCCCAAGGTGCACAGCCCGAAGCCGGCGTGGCTGAAGGCGAAGGCGCCGGTGGGCGATAACTTTCACAACCTCAAGAAACTGGCGCGCGGCCTGGGACTGCATACGGTATGCGAATCGGCGCAGTGTCCGAATATTGGGGAATGCTGGCATCATCACACCGCGACGTTCATGTTGTTGGGGGATATTTGCACGCGGCGGTGCGGTTTTTGCGCGGTGCCGAAGGGACGTCCCGAGGCGATTGACTGGGACGAACCGCGGCGCGTAGCCGAAGCGGTGGCGACGCTTGGGCTGCGTCATGCAGTGGTGACCAGCGTGAATCGCGACGATGACAATGTTGGCGGGGCGAAGATTTTTGCGGAGACGATCCGGGAGATACGAGAACTGGTGCCGGAGTGCCGGGTCGAAGTGTTGATTCCCGACTTTCAGGGGCTGGAAGAGCCGCTGCGAATCGTGCTGGACGCGAAACCGAATGTGCTGAATCACAATACAGAGACGGTGCCGCGGCTTTATCGCGCGGTGCGCTCGGGCGCGCGCTATAAAAGGACGCTCGATCTGCTGGCGAACGCCAAGCGGTGGGATCCGGCGACGGTGACGAAGAGCGGCGTGATGGTGGGAATCGGCGAGGAAACGGAGGAACTAATTCAAGTCTTCCGCGACCTGGGCGAGCACGGCGTGGATATTCTGACGATCGGGCAATACCTGCGTCCGTCGAAAGATCATTTGCCGATGACGCGTTACTACACGCCGGAGGAGTTTGTTTCGCTCAAAGAGGAGGCGCTGAAGTTCGGATTCAAGCACGTCGAATCGGGGCCGCTGGTGCGGTCGAGCTATCACGCGCACGAACAGACGGATGTAGCGGCCGGTTAGTTCCTCTTAAGCTTTACCTAGGGCATTCCGACGATATCGAGAAAATCCTAAGATCGAGATGATCGTGGAATCCCACCCTTGCGCACAGACCGCGCAATGATGGGGCACCCGACGTTTCCGTCGCGACGCTACCACACTCTACAGGCGTTCTGGTTCACCATCGGCGCGTTGGCGGCGCAGTGATAGGCTTCGCGGAACTCGGGCATGTTGGAGACGGTTCCGTTCACGCGATATTTGGACGGCGAGTGGGGATCGAGTGTCACCAACATACGCGACATGGCGTCGGTGCGATTCTGGCACCAGACGTTTGCCCATCCTAAAAAGAAGCGCTCCTCGGCGGTCAGGCCGTCGATGGGCGCCGGTTCCTTGCCGGCGAAGGTATTCATCATGGCCATGTAGGCGATGCGCAAGCCACCGTTATCGGCGGTGTTCTCGCCGAGGGTAAGTTTGCCGTTGATTTTGAGGTCGTCGACGGCGACGAAGCTTCCGTATTGGTTCTTGATGCAGGCGGTGCGCTCTTCGAATTGCTTTTTGTCGCTGGCGGTCCACCAGTCGCGGAGATTGCCGTCGGCATCGAATTGGCTGCCCTGATCGTCAAAGCCATGGGTCAGTTCGTGACCGATGACGGCGCCGATGCCGCCGAAGTTCATCGCGTCGTCGGCTCGGTTGTCATAGAACGGAGGCTGGAGGATTCCAGCTGGGAATGTGATGTTGTTCTCGAGCGGGTTGTAACTTGCGTTCACAGTCATGGGCGGATACGGCCACTCGCCTTTGTCGACGGGCTTGCCAATTTTATTCAGCCGGCGTTGCAGGTCGTTTTGATTAGCGCGTTGAGAATTGCCGAGAGCGTCGCCCCGAACGATCTCGAGAGCCGAGTAGTCGCGCCATTTGTCGGGATAGCCGATGCGGTTGGTAATTGCTTTGAGCTTGACGATCGCCTGGGCCTTGGTCTCGGGACCCATCCAGGGCACGCTTTGGATGTCTTGGCCGAGGGCCTTCTCGAGGGCATTGACCATGGCGAGGGTGCGCTCCTTGCCTTGGGCGCCGAAGGTTTGCTGCACATAGATCTGGCCGACCAACTCACCGAGATCGTCATTCGTATAGCTTACGCAGCGCTTCCAGCGCGGGCGCAACTCCTTGGTTCCCTGCAGCGTCTTGCTGAAGAAATCGAAGTTTTCGTTGACGAACGCCGCGGGCAGGACCTGGACGCTGGCGTGAACCACGTGCCAGCGGAGATAGGTTTTCCAGTCGTCGAGCGAGTGGGCGCTGATTACTTCCTGCATGTTTTTGATGAAATCGGGCTCGACCACGTTGAGCGAATCGAAGGGAGGCGCGCCTATAGCTTCGAAGTAGACATTCCAATTGAAAGACGGACTCAGAGCGGCCAGTTCTTTATCGGTCAGCTTGTGATAGACCTTCTGAGGATCGCGGCGAGTGGTCTGGTCGAGAGCGCCTTTGGCGAGACCGGTTTCGATGTCCATGACGGCTTTAGCTTCGGCCTGGGCCTTGGCCTGATCGTCTCCCAATAGAACAAACATTTTGGCAACGTGTTCGACATACTTCTGGCGCAACTCGACTGACTTGGGATCGTCCTTGAAGTAGTAGTCGCGGTCGGGAAGGCCGAGTCCGCCCTGGTCGACCTGGCCGATAATCTGGCTGGCGTTCTTGAAGTCCGATCCGGAATCGAAGCCGAATAGCACGTCGGTGCCTTCGCGATGCATGCGGACGATTTCCTGGGGAAGGTCGTCTTTGGACTTGATGGCCGCGATGCTCTGGAAATCCGGCTGCAACGGCTGGGTACCGGTTTTTTCGATGGCGCTTTCATCCATGCAACTGGCGTAGTAGTCGCCAATCTTCTGCTCGCTCGTGCTGCGGCCCGGGCTTTCGACCTCGGCTTTTTCGAGAATGTCGCGCACGATGTATTGGCCGCGCTCCGCCAATTCGTTGAAGCGGCCCCAGGCGGAGCGATCGGCGGGGATGGGATTCTTCGCCAGCCATTTGCTGCAGGCATAGGCGTAAAAATCGTTGCAGGGGTCGATGCTTTTATCGAGCATGTCGACGGAAAAGCGGACGTCGGCGGGCTTCGGGGCGGCGGATGTTTCCAAAGCCGGTTTGTCTTTCTCCGGGGCCGATGTGTTCTGAGACAGCAGGGCTGATGGGGCGAGCAAGAAGGAGACGGTCAGCATTTTCAGGAAATTACGCATTCGATCCTCGAATGAAATCAAAGATGGCGGCACGAAGCTAGCCATTGTGTTGGACGAACGATGACGGTGGTCGTTAGTCGGTAGTCGATGGTCGCCGGCAAATGCAGATCCCTCGCCATGCTCGGGATGACAATCAGATACTTTGTCCACTGAGGACTGACGACGACGCCTTAACGACTGATCGTTCAGAAAACCTTTACGTGAAACGTCAGATACTTCTTGGGATTTTCTCGGATCGCCTTCACTAGTTCACGTGTTTCGACGAGCATTTCGTTGCTGTTGTTGTAGAGCTTGGGATCTTTCAGCAACATTCCGGCTGTGCCCTCGCCTTTTTGCAGGCTCTCGGTGAGCGCGGAGAGGTTGTTCATGGTTATCTGCAGTTTGTTAGCGAACTCCTGATCGTGTGAAAGCTTGCCGAGCGTGCCCTTGCCCGCGTTGATATCGTCGGTGAGCTGGCGTACGTTGGCGATCGTCTTGTTAGCGTTGTCATAGAGTTCGGGATCTTTGAGTAGCTTGCCGGCGGTGCCCTTGCCCTCTTGAAGATCGGTGACCATCGCGTTGACCTTGTCGATCGCGTCCATGGCTTTCTTGTACGCTTCGTCGCTGGTAAAGAGCGGTCCGAGAGAACCCTTACCGTTCTGAATATCGTCCACCAAGCCCTTGAATTCGACCACAGTCGCCTGGAGCTGATCGTAGAGGGTGGGGCTGTAGATCACTTTGCCGATCGAACCCTGACCGCTTTCGACAAATGCCAGGATGCGATCGACGCGCTTGAGCAGTGCGTCCATGTTCTGCAGGGTGCCCTGGCTGGCGCGCACGACGTCCTGAATATCGGGCTCGCCGCGGGATGCCAAGGTATCGTCGTCCGCTGCTTCCGGGCCCCGGGCGGCTGAACTGTCAATGTCGACAAAGGTTTCGCCAAGGACTCCGGCGGTGCTTAAGACGGTGACCGAATCTTTGCGCAGATTGAAGGCGTACTTGGTATTGACCTTCATTGTGACTTCGACGGGCGTAGCTGGATGGCCACTCACAATCCTGACGCTCTTTACATTGCCGATGTCGACGCCGGCCAGACGAACTGGAGCGCCTTCACGCAAACCGCCGGCGTTGTCGAAGTAAGAATGTATGGTGATCTTGTGGGTGAACCATCCGCCGCTGCCGCTCATGAGGAAGATCAGCACCATGAGCGTAATGCTGGCAAGCAGGACGGTGAGTCCTACGCGTAGCTGCGACCATTTCAGCTGCTTCTGGCTAGGCAAGGCGGTCTATGGACAACAGAAGCATAATAGCAAACGCGGCCGAATTTAAGGGTTGGAGAATTGCTTGCGGTGGAGAGCAGCTGGTCAGGAGCTAAATCGAGGCTTTCAACGTGGGACGAAAAGTAAGACACTTTTTTGCTGCCACTGTAGATGGTTCAAGCAGATCGGGAACGGTTGAAAGGCATGAGCTGAGCTTAGCTTTCCAAGATTACGTGCGCGAGCGCCTGGTCGGCTGTGTGTGTGATGGAGAGTGCTATGTTTTTCGTGCCGAGTTTGGCGGCGATGGCCGCGGCTTCTCCGTGAAATTGAATGGTGGGACGCTGGCCTTTGGGGCGCACTACTTCGATGTCGCGCCAGCGGACGCCACGACTCCAGCCGGTGCCGAGCGCCTTCATGCCGGCTTCTTTGGCGGCGAAGCGGGCGGCGTAGCTTTCGAAGCGGCTGGCTTTTTGCTCGCAGTACTGAATTTCACCGGCAGTGAAAACACGGTGCAGAAAGCGCTCGCCGAAGCGGTTGATGCTTTCGCGGATGCGAGGAACTTCGGCGATGTCGACTCCAGTACCGAGAATCATGGATGCATTGTTAACCGGAAATTTGGAATTAGCAATCGGGCAGGCCTCAGACGAGGGATGCCAGCGCGACGGCGAGTTCAGCATCCTGCTCGGGAAATACGGTGCGGAGGTCGAGCAGGACTCGGCCGTCTTCTACTCTGGCGATGATGGGTGGAATGCAGGCGCGGAGACGGGTGCTGAGTTCGTCGGCACTGAGATCGGCATGGGACATTGCGATCAGGCGCGTAGGCAAGATGGCGGATGGGGCTGCGCCTCCGCCGATGACGGACTCGCCGTCGAAGAGGTCGAGCTTGAGACGCGCAGATTTTGCGGTGGGAGAAGAGCGTTCGGATTGCAGGCGTGAAACGATTTCTTCGGCGCGGCGCGCGATGTCATCTTTTGACAACCGCATCATACGCAGCACGGGCACGGCGTCGTGGTCGCGTTTGGCATAGGCGAGCAACGTGGCTTCGAGCGCGGCGTAGGTGAGCTTATCGACGCGCAGGGCGCGGAAGAGCGAATTTGAGCGCATACGGGAAACCAGATCGACGCGGCCTGTGATTAATCCGGCTTGCGGACCGCCGAGAAGCTTATCGCCGCTATAGGTAACGACGTCGACGCCGGTGCGCAGGCTGTCGAGCACGCCCGGCTCGTAGACGCCGACCGAACGCAGGTCGAAGAGCGCACCGCTGCCGAGATCCTCCAGGAGAGGAATATTGCGGCGGCGAGCGAGAGCGACGAGTTCGTCGAGCCCGGGCTGTTCGGTGAAACCGGTGATTTCGAAGTTGGAGCGATGCACGCGAAGCAGAAGGCGAGTGTGGTCATTGATAGCGTGTTCGTAGTCGGAGATGCGGGTGCGGTTGGTGGTGCCAACTTCGCGGAGGGTTGCATTGGACTTCGACATGACGTCGGGAATGCGGAACGAGCCGCCGATTTCGACTAGTTCTCCGCGAGAGACGATGACTTCGCCGGATTCGGCGAGGGAATTCAGCGCGAGAAGGACTGCTGCAGCATTGTTGTTGACGACGATGGTAGAGATGGGGGCCGAACTGCGCTTGGCTGGGACGGGCAGGATGCCCGTCGCCACAGGTGCGGCTTCTGGTTTAGTGGGGATTACGTCCGCGAGAAGTTTTTGGAAGAGGCGATCGACGTGGACATCGCGCTTTCCGCGTTCGCCGGTGGAGAGATCGAATTCCAGGTTGGAATAGGCGCTTGCTGTATTGCGGACGTGGTCGAGTGCGGCAGCAGACAGCGGGGCGCGTCCGAGATTCGTGTGCAGAATAACGCCCGTGGCATTGATAAGCGGCTGCAGCGAGTATCGCAAGGATTCGCGTAGCTGGCGTTCGACGGCTGCGGAGAGGCCGCCGAGCGCGAGGTCGAGAGATTTCTCGTCGATTACGCCCTCAGCGATTTCCTGCCGAAGACGTGTGAGGACGATGCGCACCGCATCGGTGACGGCGGTTGGTCCGTGAGCGGAAACGAGTGGAGACAATGAGGGCGTATGCATCAACGCGTCCACTGACGGGAGCCTTGGCAGGAGTTCTGATTTGCCTGTATTTTTCATGAGGGACGGGCCACTATTCGCATTTCTCATTCACAAATGCAGCGCGGGTGTCTCGGCCAATATTTTACGGTGAACTTCCCTTCCAAGTGTTGACCCTTGAAATCGGCCAAGTATCTACCCGAGATGTGCCTCTCGGTGACCCTTTGGATCCTAAGATCAGCTCGGGTCGCTTCTTCGCACTTGCCAGCGCGGTCGCAGCGACGACCAGTGACTTTGAACTCAGATCCCAACCATTCATCCGGCATCACTTCGAGAGGGAGACGTCCTGTAGATATCTGCACTCGAAGCTCGTCGCCGGCACCATGCTCTGGAAATTCAGTGAAGTGGAATTCCCTAGAATCGCAGCAAGCGTCGTACCAGCCTTTTGCGTCAGAAGCCAGCACGGTCACGGAACCAACGAGTAGAACGACGGCTACAGCGGCGAATTTACCACGAGTAACCAAGTCGGCTCCTTTAAAGCGTGTGTAGGTAAGCGAGCAGCTCTTTGACCTGCGCATCGGTCATGACCTGGTTAAATCCATCCATTTTGGCGCGGCCATACTTGATGATGTCGGTGACGTGATCGTCGTTGGCGGGCAGTCCGCTCAGGGGAAGGTATTGATGTTTGAAAATTCCTTTTAGGCCGGGCCCTTTTTTTCCGCGGGTGGAGTACGGTTCGTGGCATCGGTCGCAATAATTGTCGTAGAGCTTTCTGCCGGCGGCCTGTTCGGGATTGAGGCCGAGTTCGGCGTCAGATTTGCGGCGCTCAACGTCACATCCGGCGAGGGCCAGAAGCGCGAGAATGACCAGGGAGACACGAAGAGACGGGAAAAAGCAGTTCGGGACGTTCATGATGAAGGCAGCATCGGCTGCAAAACCGAGCTAGAGGTAGGATAATACGGAAGTCATGAGCGTTGTGGTCAAACGCGTTTATGAGGCCGCTTCTCGGGCGGACGGCGTGCGTGTTCTGGTCGATCGTTTGTGGCCGCGAGGGTTGACGAAAGAAGATGCGGCGTTGAAATTCTGGCTGCGCGACCTGGCGCCATCGACGGAATTGCGGCAATGGTTTCATGCGAATCCGTCGGGATGGAGCATATTTCGGAAGCGCTATCTGAAAGAGTTGGCCAGCACAGACGCTTCCGAAGCGGTCGAAAAGCTGCATCATCTGGCGGAGGGCAAGCGGAATGTAACGCTGCTCTATGCCTCGCGAAATGAGGAGCACAACAACGCAACCGTGCTGAAGGAATTACTGGAAGGGATGCGAAAACCTCCGTCGAGCGTGGGCCGCGGGACGACGGGGCGGGGACGGATTCGGAAGGCGAAAAAACAGTAGACGGCAGTTCTCAGTTGCCGGTTCCCGGTTCTCGGTAAAAACCCGCGAGCTGGTAAGGATCCGTACCCGCGACCCGACCTGATTTTTTCTTAGAACCACGAACCTTGAAACAGGAACTGAAAACCAGGGAGAACCTCTAACTGAGAACCAGGAACTGAGAACTCTCCTATAATTCCCGAGTCATGTCGAGTTCTTCCATCGAAAAAAAGATTGAGTCTTTGCGCGAGAAGATACGGCATCACGAGTACCGCTATTACGTGCTCGATGATCCGGAGATTTCTGACGCTGAGTTCGACGTGTTGATGAACGAGCTCAAGCGGCTGGAGGCGGAACATCCGGAGCTGGTCACGCTGGACTCGCCTACGCAGCGTGTGGGAGGCAAGCCGCGCGAGGGATTCGTCAAGGCAAAGCATTCATCGCCGATGCTTTCGCTCGACAACGCATACAGCGAAGAAGAACTGCGCGATTGGGAACGACGCGTGCAGGAGCTGAGTGGGCGCACAGACATTGAGTACATGTGCGAGTTGAAGCTCGACGGAATGTCGCTGGCTCTGGTGTATGTTGACGGACGCCTGGAGCGTGGCATCACGCGCGGCGACGGCAACATCGGTGAAGACGTGACTTTGAATGTACGGACGGTGCGGTCGGTGCCTCTGTCGGTTGCGAAGGACAAATTGAAGAAAGCGGGGATTCCGGCTGATTTTGAGGTGCGCGGCGAGATGCTGATGCCGGTGGCAGCCTTCCGCAAAATGAATGAAGAACGCGAGCGGCAGGGATTACCGGCGTTTGCGAATCCGCGGAACTTTACGGCGGGGACAGTGCGGCAACTGGAGCCATCGATTACGGCACAGCGCCGCATGGACTATTTCGCGTACTTTTTGCTGAATGATGGACAAACTTTTTTTGACCGCCAATCGAAAACGATGGATGCGCTGGAGCAAGCGGGGTTCAAGGTGAATCCCAATCGAAAGCTCGTGAAAAACCTCGACGACGTCTGGAAATTTATTCAGAGCTGGGAGGCGAAGCGCGAATCACTGCCCTATGAAATTGATGGGATTGTCATCAAGGTGGACCGGACGGCGTTACAGCGGGAGCTGGGATTCACGGGGAAAGCCCCGAGGTGGGCGATTGCATATAAGTACGCAGCGCGGGGCGCGGTGACGCAGATCGAAAATATCGTTCCGCAGGTGGGGCGTACGGGAAAGCTGACGCCGGTGGCGTGGCTGACGCCGGTTCCGATTGGAGGAACGACGGTTTCGCGCGCGACGCTGCACAACATGGATTTCATCGAGCAACTTGGAATAAAGATTGGCGACTGGGTGGAGGTGGAACGGGGCGGAGATGTGATTCCGAAGGTGGTAAAAGTCGTCGAGGATAAAGAGCATCCGCGCGGCCACAACAAGTTTGAGATGCCGGAACATTGTCCGGTATGCGGCGGGAACGTGGTGCGAACGCCGGGCGAGGCGGATCATCGCTGCGTGAATGCGAATTGTCCGGCGAAGCTGCAGGGGACGATTTTGCATTTTGCGTCGCGGCACGTCATGAATATCGACGGGCTGGGTGAGGCGTTGGTGAATCAGTTGACGGAACGCGGCATGGTGAAGAACGTGGCTGACCTTTACCGGCTGACGAAAGACGATCTGCTCAAGCTTGAGCGCATGGGCGATAAGTCGGCGGAGAACGTGCTGGGCGAGATTAAGGCTTCGAAGAAGCTTCCGCTGGAGCGGGTGATTTTTGGGTTGGGCATACGGTTTGTGGGTGAGCGGACGGCACAGTTTCTGGCCGAGCACTTCGGGTCGCTGGGCGCGATTATGAAGGCGAGCGCGGAGGAACTGGAAGAGGTCAACGAAGTGGGGCCGCGGATCGCGGAGAGCATTGTCGAATTTTTTGGCGATGACCACAATCGCAAGCTGGTTGGCGATCTGCGCAAGGCGGGGCTGACGTTCACCGGCCAGAAAAAAGAAAAGGGCACGAAGCTGGCGGGGAAGACGTTTGTGCTGACGGGCACACTGGCGCGGCACACGCGCGATGAAGCGAAGAAGATGATTGAGGATGCGGGAGGACGCGTCTCAGGATCGGTGAGCAAGAAGACGGATTACCTGGTGGCAGGCAGTGATGCGGGATCGAAGCTGGACAAGGCGCGGGAGTTAAAGGTGAGTGTGATTGGGGAGGACGAACTGGAGGAGTTGGCGGGATGAAGGGATTGGGGGACGGGGCAAAGCCCCGTCTCCACGCGAGCACATCAGACTCACTTCGAGCGAATCACATCTACTTCTTGGCGGTTGGGGGCAGGATGCCGTTCAGGCGAAGATACATTGCGGCTGTGGCGTAGTGGTCGGCCCAGTCCGCGGAGAGTTCGAGGCAGAACCAGGCGCGCGAAACCTGTTTTCCTCCGAATCCTGGGATCATCTCCGATAGCTTCGAGTCGTCCATCTTGGCGAGCGTGTCAGAGCAGTAATCGAACGAGGCTTTGAGCGCGGAGACGAGCTTGTCCTTTGGGTCCGACTCTTTAACGGGTTCGACCTTGGGAGCCTCGACGGCTGCGACGCGGCTGCAGAGGCCGTAATTCGCGCCGACCATGTGGGCGGCGAGGTGGCCGAAGGTGATCTGCTCGGGGGTCGGCCGGTAGTTGAACTTGTCGGCGGGCATAGATTCGATGGCGGCGATGGTGTTTTTCTGGCGTCCGGAAAGGATGTCTCGGAGCGCGCTGCTGACGGGGTTCTTCATTTGCGCGAAGGCGGTTTGTGAAATCAGGGAGGCGGCCAAGAGCATGGCTGAGATCAAGACAGTCTTTTTCATCGTTCTCTCTCCTTGTGACGGGAAAAGCATAGCGCGTGTGGAGGGTTCGGCGCTACCTTGAGCCTAGCAGAAACGGTTATGGCGCCAGGGCGCGGGGACAAGAATGTCGGCGCTACGCTGGCAGACCCACACGGACAAAGGCTCATGAGAGCTTGATGGAGGTCGATTCGGACCGTATCCTAGATACCATGCACTCGCACGCCGGCCACGGACACTCGCATGGAACGGGGCGCGTGCTGCGCATCTCTCTGGGAGTGACATTGCTGTATGTTGTGCTGCTGGTGATTGCGGGCATACGGGCGCATTCGCTGGCGTTGCTTTCAGAGGCGGGACATAACCTCTCTGATTTTTTGGCGCTCTTACTTTCGCTGGTCGCGGTATTTCTGGAAGGCCGTCCGCCGAGCGCAACCAAAACCTATGGATATCGGCGCGCGGGAGTTTTGGCAGCGCTGGTGAATGCGCTATCGCTGGTGGTGGTGTCGTTTTTCATCTTCTACGAGGCGTTCCAGCGCATACAGCATCCGGAACATGTACAAGCGCGCCTGATGATTGGCGTCGCCGCGGCAGGCGTGGTGATGAACGGCGTGATCGCGCTTCTGCTGTGGCGTTCAGGACGCGACGTCAACGTGCGCAGCGCGCTACTCCACGAAGTGGGCGATACGCTCTCGACGGCGGCGGTGATTGCGGGCGGTTTTGTTATCTTATGGACCGGCCGGTACTGGATCGACGCCGCGCTATCGTTTGGAATCGGTGCGCTCATCTTGTGGTCGAGCGTCGGGATTGTGCGCGAAACACTGAACATTCTGCTCGAGGGCACGCCGCGGGGCATGAGCCTGGAGGCGGTTGAGTTGGTGATGCGAAAGGTCGAGGGCGTGAGCGACGTGCATGATCTTCATCTGTGGAGCATAGGCTCAGAGAATCACGCGCTCTCAGCGCACGTGAAGATTGCCGACATGGCGACGTCGGAGAGCGATACGATTCTGCGCGAGATCAATGAAAAGCTGGGACAGGGATTCGGAATCCATCACACGACGATTCAGTTGGAACACGAAGTTTGCGAGACGGCGCATAGTTGCGTGATTGCCGTGCCTGACGAAGACCATCATGACCATAATCACGCCGAGCATGGCCATCGGGGGCGCTGAGTTTTGGCCGATGGTCGTTCGCTAAGGCTTTGCTGACGACTAAAGGACTGATGAGCGACGACGGCTTTATTCACGCCTGGTGCTGGCGCGCGAAGATTTCTTCTACTGTTTCGATGGTGTCGGCGTCCTCGGCGCGCTTGTCGGGACGCAGGCGGACGATGCGCGGAAAGCGGAGCGCGTAGCCGCTTTCGTGGCGGCTGGAGCGCATCATGTTGTTGAATGCAACTTCCAGAACGATCGTTGGTTCCACTTGCAGCCTCAATCCTTGTTCGCTGATCTTGTGCGCCAGAAACCACTCAGTCATTTTGGCGATTTCGGTGTCGGTGAGTCCTGAGTAGGCCTTGCCGATGTTGACCAGGCGGCTAGCATTCCAGACTGCGAAGGTGTAGTCGCTGAGGACGCCGATGCGTTTGCCATGCCCGTATTCTACGGCGGTGACGACCACGTCGAGCGTGGCGAGTTCGCGCTTCATCTTGAGCCATGATTTGCCGCGGCGTCCGGGAGTGTAAAGCGAGTCGAGGTCTTTGATCATCAGGCCTTCGTTGCCGCGAGCGCGCGCGGCCGAGAAGAGGAGTTCGAGATCGGCGGCGGAGGTGGCGGTTGCGACAGGAGCGCGAAGGACGTGAGCGAGGGGAATTTCTGGGGCGGCGAAACTGAAAAGCGCCTGCGGCGCTGCCAAGCTGGGTTCGGCGGAACGGACGAATGCGTCTGTCGCCATGTGAGTTGAGGGTATTTGGGGAACTTTGGTGCTTGCCATGAGTTCGTCGAGGATCTTTGCGCGTTCGCTTAGGGGATGGTCGAGCAAGAGGTTGCCATCCGCGTAGAGAATGTCGAAGACCAAGTAGGCGATGGGGACATCGCGCATAAGTTGGGCGCTTACTTTTTTGCGGCCCAGGCGCTGTTGAAGGACGCTGAATGGCAGGGCGCGGCCGGCGGAATTCCAGGCGACGATTTCGCCGTCGAGGATGGCGTCTTGTGGCAAGGCGGCGAGGACGGGCGGCAATTCGGGAAATGATTCAGTAATTTCGTCGCGCGTGCGCGAAAAGATGCGGACTGCGCGGCCGCTGATGTGCGCCTGGGCGCGGATGCCGTCGTACTTATCTTCTACCGATGCATTCGGAAAATAGCTGAGAGCTTCCTCGGGCGATTCGACGGGGCTGGCGAGCATGAAGTCGATGGGATGAAAGAGCCGCAGACGGGCTTGGTCGAGTCTGTGAGTGGCTGCGAGGCGCAGGGTTTCGCCAATGTCGCCCAGCAGCATGTTGGCGCGCTTGACCCGGTCGAGCGTAGTTTCGAATGCGCGGGCGATTGCCTCTTCGACGAGACTTTCTTTCAGGCCGATGCGCAGATCTCCGGTGATGATCTTGACGATGTACTTGGCTTCTGGAGGCGCGGCCTGTTCGAGAAGATGGCGCAGGAGCGCGGCTTTGGCGGCGGGTCCACGAGCGGCGGCGATGGCGGAGAAGGCTTGCTGTATTTCGTTGAGGGAAAGATCAGCGGAAGAAGCTCCGCGGTCGAGACTTGATTCTGTCTTGGCTGTGGGCGTTCTTGCTGCGAGAGCCTCGGCTGCTACCGAGCCGGCGTCGCCGTGTTTGCGGTAGATTTCTGTTAACTCGATTTCGGATTTTCCGGAGAGCTCGGCGATGACGCGCCAGAGAAGGGCTCCGCCAACCTGCAAGGTTGTCTCCTGGTAGGCGGCGAAGGGACGTCCGGAGAGAAAGATGGCCGCGGTTGCAGCTTCGTCGAGCGACGAATCGTTCGGTGCAGAGTTCTGGGAGAGAGTTAGCTTTCGCAAATAGTCGGCGACGAGCGCAGTCTTCTGGAGCTTTTTGGTGGTTGCGGCGATAGCCTCGCAGGTCTGGACGAAGTCGAGCATGGACCATTGGATTCTATGGGCTAAAGCGGCGATTGCGGCAATCTGGCGGGTCGGATTGTCGAAAGTGTTTGTTTATAAGTGATTGAATAATAGAGGGATGCTGTTTTTATCGGGATCCGGCTGCGCCGTGGTCACTTCAGACTGTGTGGTATTCTAGTGGTTGGGAGTCTTCCCTCCGCGGGCAATATCCAATTCCTATGCAACGGTGGCGACAATTTTTGCGGTTTCAGGCGGCGGTGCAGCTGCTTCCTGCTTTGGAGAGCGGGGAGGAGACGCTTGTCGGCGGACAGGCCGTGCTTGAGGGCGTGATGATGCGGTCGCCGCACGCCTGGGGAATTGCCGTGCGCAAACCATCGGGCGAGATTGTCACGCACAGCGAGGCGCTTGATCGTCCCTCTGAGAAACATAAGTGGATGGGTTGGCCGGTGGTGCGCGGCGTGATGACGCTGGGACATGCGATGACCTTGGGCTTCCGCGCGCTGAAGTTTTCGGCGAATGCGGCGCTCGAAGAGCTCGCGGGAGACGCGGGCAAAAGCGAAGGCAATGATGCGTCGGCGAGCGACGGTGGGAAGAAGTTTGAGATTACGGGGTGGATGGCCGGATTGAACATGGCATTTTCCATCGCGTTTTTCATCTTCATGTACAAGTACCTGCCGCTGCTGGCTACCACGGAACTGAAAAAGGTCGATCCGGTGTTTGCGGGGCAGTTCCTGTTCAACCTGATTGATGGATTGATCCGCATCGCGATGTTCCTGCTGTTTGTGTGGGGTGTTTCGCTTTGGAAAGACATTCGGCGGGTGTATGAATATCACGGAGCCGAGCATAAGACGGTGTTCGCGTTCGAGAATGGCGATCCGCTGGATACGTCCGCGGTGCAGAAGTATTCGACGTATCATCCACGTTGTGGAACGAGCTTCCTGATGACGGTGATGATCATCTCGATGCTTGTGTATATGGCGATTCCGGTGCAGACGTTCTGGGCGCGGTTTGGGATTCGCATCGCTCTTCTGCCGGTGATCGCGGGCATCTCGTACGAAATCATACGGTTTGCGGCCAAGCATCGCGGATCGCTGTTTGCGCTGATGACGGCTCCGGGATTGTGGCTGCAGAGAATTACGACGCAATCTCCGGATGACCACGAAGTTGAGTGCGCGATTGTGGCGCTGGACGAAGCGATGAAGGTGGAGAAGCAGCGCGGCGGCCAGCTGGTGATTGCGTAGCGGTGCCCACCGCATAAGTTCGCAGTTCTCGGTTCTCAGTAAAACCCCTAGAATAGGATTTCGCGACAGACGGGACCGAATAGGCTGCTGCTGACGTGTGGTCGACTGTTTCACACTGGAGAACGAGACTGGGCAAGCCCTGTTTCTACGGACAAAAATCATGTTTGAACGCTTAGACCAAATCGAAATCCGGTATGACGAGCTTACTCGGGCGCTGGCTTCGCCGGAGATTACAAATGACTCGGCGAAATACCAGAAGACTGCCAAGGCGCATAGTGAAATCTCGGAGATCGTGGAGAAGTATCGCGAGTACAAGGACCTGAAGCGCGGCATTGCGGAGAGCAAGGCGGTGCTGGCGGATGAAAGCGATCAGGAGATGCGCGCCTACGCCGAGGAAGAGCTGACGAAGCTCGAAGCCTGCATGGGGACGGTTGAGGAAGAGCTGAAGGTGTTGCTGCTGCCGAAGGATCCGAACGACGAGAAGAACGTGGTGCTCGAAATCAGGGCTGGGACTGGCGGCGACGAGGCGACGCTGTTTGTGGCGGAAGTGTTCCGCATGTACAACCGGTACGCGGAGACGCAGAAGTGGAAGGTGGAAGTGCTCTCCACTTCAGAGTCGGGGGTGGGCGGGTTGAAGGAAGTGATCGCGCTGATCGAAGGCGACCACGTCTATTCGCGGCTGAAATATGAAAGTGGCGTGCATCGCGTGCAGCGCGTGCCGGCGACGGAGCAGCAAGGGCGCGTGCATACTTCGGCGATCACGGTGGCGGTGCTGCCGGAGGCGGAAGAAGTGGACGTGAAGATTGAGGCGAAGGATCTGCGGATCGATACCTTCTGCTCGTCGGGGCCGGGCGGACAGTCGGTGAATACGACGTATTCGGCGGTGCGGATCACGCATATTCCGACGGGCACGGTGGTGAGCTGCCAGGACGAGAAATCGCAGATCAAGAACCGCGAAAAGGGCATGCGGGTGCTGCGTTCGCGGCTGTACGAAGTCGAGATGCAGAAGCAGGCGGATGCGCTGGCGAAAGAACGCAAGCAGATGGTCGGGTCGGGCGACCGGTCGGAGAAGATCAGGACTTATAACTTTCCGCAGAACCGGCTGACCGATCATCGCATCGGTTTCACCATTCACCAACTGGAGCAGGTAATGGATGGGAAGCTGCAGCCGATTATCGACGCACTGATCACCCATTATCAGGCGGAGAAGATGAAGGCGGAGACGGCCGGGGTGGTGTGAGGAGATTGGAGAGCTGGACTTTTCGACCGATGGCTCCCTCTCTGGATTGCGACCTTTTGGACTCTGCGCTCTGACCTTTGACATCTGCACTTTGATCTCTCCAATTTCTGCAATCCTCTTGTCTCCGTGGTGAAATAGAAGCGTGCAACTTCGGCAGACTCTGAATTCGGCGGTGGAACGGCTTACGCTGGCGGGGGTTCCTTCGCCGCGGATGAATGCGGAGCTGCTGATCATGTTCACGCTGGGGTGCGAGCGGGCTCATCTGTTTGCTTATCCGGAGCGCGAGCTTACTTCGGATGAAAGCGAGCGCTATGAGGACGCGCTGGCGCGGCGCGCGACGGGCGTTCCGGCGCAGTACATTACGGGACATCAGGAATTCTGGGGGCTCGATCTTATTGTGTCGCCGGCGGTGCTGATTCCTCGTCCGGAGACGGAGCATCTGGTGGAGGCGGTGGTAGAGATTGCCTCGACCATCTGGGCGAACAAAAGACGAACACAAGAACGCCAGCAAGAACGACGGCAGCGGACAGGAGTGTCTGCTCCACATGGGGCGCAGCGCATCGTTGACGTGGGCACGGGGTCGGGAGCGATCGCGCTGGCGCTTGCAAGGGAACTCTCCACGGTGGAGATTGATGCCACCGATATTTCTGCCGTGGCGCTTGAAGTGGCTCGCGCTAATGCAGCCCGTCATGAACTTAGTTCCCGGATCTCATTTCATCGCGGTGATCTGCTTGCCGGATTCGCGCCGGGGACGTTCGACTTGGTGGTTTCTAATCCTCCCTATGTTGGGGAGTCGGAAGAAGACTCGGTGCAACTGGAAGTGCGAAAGTTTGAGCCGCGCTCGGCGGTATTTGCCGGGCCGACTGGGGTAGAGGTCATCGAGCGTCTGATTCCGCAGGCGCAGGCGGTGCTGCGCCCGGGGGGATGGCTGGCGTTCGAGATCAGCGGGACGATTGCTGAGCGGGTACGGAGCCTGCTATACGGCTGGGAGGCGGTTGAGATCAGGAACGATCTGCAAGGGATCGCTCGGGTGGCGCTGGCGAAAAATATTTGATATGCGGTCTTTTATAATCATTGGGTTAGCGGGAAATTCCCGCCAGGTCTTTGGGTTTAAAGGGCTTATTCGTAAAGTATTATGGAATAAGGAGTTATGTTGGGATGCCTTGGGGGTAAGAGTCGATTCCCGCTTTGCGGGATGAAGCCCGCTTGCATCTACCTGCTGACGTTGTGGCGGGAAATTTACGATTTGCATCGCGCCATTGCAGCGCCGAACATAGGTCGGGGTTAACGAGAGCAGAAGGTCAATCATCTTAACTTTCCCTTCCGCACCTGGTTTGCGAAGGTGATAATTCCGAAAAAAAATTTGATATGCAGTCATTTAGAATCATTGCTTTAGCCAGAAATTCCCGCCAGGTCTTTGGGTTTAAAGGACTTATTGGTAAAGTATTATGAAATAAGGAGTTATCGGCTCCTCTTCTTGCCGCTCTGAACTCCGAGAGTTCACAATTGCCAAAAATGAAAAAGGTGTGGCGGAGTTTGACCGCACCCTTCGCTTCTATTATATCAATCTCGACGCGGCTGACCGGACATAGGGCACGAGTTTATTTCCTCAGGCTGGTCATTAACTTACGGGGAGGTCTGGGGCGGCCAGGGCTTGACAGGGGCTTTCGGGCGTTGTGCTGGGGGAGCGTTTAGTCGCAAAGCCGTGCACGCGCTCAGAGAGCATCGGGAGAACTCCCTGACGGGTTCATCGTTGCTTTCACTGGCGCGGGGTCCTTCGACTTCACAGGGGCTTCACTTCACGAAGCCCCTGCTGCGCTCAGGATGACAGGGGGGATGATTAGGTGACGTTTCTGCTGCGCTCAGGATGACACCGTGCCCTTTGAGGCTCCCATGAAGTTTAGAAGGTCACTCTTAGGCCTATTTGTGCGGCGAAGGGGATGCCTACGGTGGTGCCGGGGCCGAAAAAATCTCCGAGGGCGCCTTCGGGGATTTCTAGCTGTTTGAGGCTGGTGATGGGTACGGAGGCCGCGTCGGTGCAGGTCTCGGGGGTTCCGCCTGGACAATACTGGCTGACGATCGTTTGACCATTTCCGTTGGGCGTCATCTCGTCGCCGGGCACAGGCAACTGGACGACATTGACGGCGTAGTTCGCTCCGGGATTGTTGCGGTTGAAGAGATTGAAGAACTCGATGAATGGATTGAACTGCCAACGTTCGTGAATGTTAAAAGGACGGGTGACGCGGAGATCGGACTGGATGTAGGGCGTGCCGCGAAATATATCGAGGCCGGTATATGTTGGCTGCGATTGTCCACTGAACTGAAGCCAAATACGTCCCGTGTTGTCAGCCGTGGTGATGGTGATGGGACGCGCGCTCTCAACCTGATTTATGGTGCTCAATTCGATTCCGCCGGGAAGGTGAACCGTACCCGCCAGCACGAAGCGGTGACGAACGTCTTCGCCGGAGGGACCGTAGTCGCCAGGGCCGAAGGCGTCCAGCTGTCCAGCGTTCGCAAATTGAGATACGTTTGGCACCTGACAGACTCCATCGACATAGTCGAACAGTTCGCCGAGCAAGCATCCCCAGGTCTGCGCTTTCGAGAGCGTGTAGTTGGCAACCAGATTGAAGCGGCGCATGTTGGTTTGCAGGTGCAACATCAGACCGTTGTAGCTGGAGCGGTTGTCGGACTCGAACACATTGACGTTAGGAACGAAAGCTTGCTGATCGGTGGTGTCAGAGGCCGGAATCAGCGGCGAGGTTAAGGTCGCGGGCACGCCAGAGGTAGTTGGGCTACTGGCGTAGGGGAAGGCGCGGTATCCGTGATTGCCCTGCTCGTGGACGTAGTCGGCGCTGACGAGCCAGTGATCGTTGAAGGCGTGCTGAACTCCCACCGTAGTGTGAACGGAGTAAGGCGTTTTGTAATTTGAGCCAATCAGATTTCCAGTCGCGCCTGAGCCGCCAGTCAAGCATCCGGAGCCTGTGAACATGTAACTGCCGGGAGAGCCGCTGAAGGAACAGGTTCCGGTTGCCGCATTCGTATTGTTGACGCCTTGAAATGCGGTCGCCCAGCCGTTCTGCGCGAGGTCGTCATAATAGAGACCGAAACCGGCGCGAATCACAGTCTTTTCGCTGTTGCCGGGCGAGTAGGCGATTCCGAGCCGCGGAGCAATTTGTTTGTGGTAGTCGCGCGGTACGCTGGGCACAATTGGAATATCGAGCGCTTGCAGTGTGGGGTAGGCGGAGTTGTCGGCCTCGCTTCGTCCCGAGCCGATCATCAGCCCCCAGGTGTTCTGATAGCGCAGTCCGTAATTGACGGTGAGGTGGTGCGAGACGCGCCAGGAGTCTTCGGCGTAGAGGGCGAGGCGCTGTACGTTTTGCGAGAAGCTGCCATCACCGGCGGGAGTGTAGGTGCAGGTTGATCCGTCGGAAGCGGTGAAGTTGACGCATTGCGGGGTGAAGACTCCGAAGACGCCGGGGTTCTGCACGTAATAGGTTGGGTCGTTGAGGTACTGGGCGAGGGTTTCGGCGGTGGAGGCGAAGGCTCCGCTAAGGACGGGTTCGTGGATGAAATCGATGCCGAACTTGAGAGCGTGGCTGCCGACGTTATGGCTGAGATCGTAGCGGGCCTGATATTTGTCCTGATTGCGAAGGTCGGGGAAAAGAGTGATGGGAGTGGCGAACTGGTTGTCGCCGAAAGTTTCGAATCCAGAGACGGTGAGGGCAGTGGCACTGAAGGGAAAAGCGAGCGCGAAGCCGAGATCGGAGTTACGAGTCTGGGTAAGGTGCAAGAGGCTGGCGTCGAGAACGAGATTGCCGACCCAGGTTGGGCTGAAGGTATAGGTATTGCTGACTGCGGTGTTCCAGTAATTGTTGTGAGTGGTTAATCCGGTGGAAGGCAGCGTTCCCTGCTCGACGAGCGCGTTGCGGGTGAGGTAGCTGTCTTGGGAGACGCGGAGAAACCACTGCGACTTGGGAGACTGAGCCCAGTCGAAGCGCGCCGATCCGATGTAATCGCGGAAGGGGATGGGAACGGTTGCAGGAACGCCGATGGAGGGGACGCCGGTAATCAGGCCGTCCGCAGCCAACCGCGCGAGCGCGTTGAATTGGGTAATGCTGTTGGGGTTGTAGGCGATGCTGGCGTCTTCATGGACGTTTTCGAAAGAGGTGAAGAACCAGGCTTTATTTTTGGCGAGCGGACCACCGAGAGTGGCGACATAGTTCTGGCGCGAAAAGGGCTGCTTGGGATTGTGGACGCAGACTCCGTTGGTGCAAGTTTCGGCGGGGTTCTCGATGGGGAAACGGGCATTGAGAGCAGCGGCGCGCTCGTAGAAGGCTCCGTCGCCGTGCCAGTCGTTGGTGCCGTGTTTGGTGGTGATGACAACGGATCCGGCAGTGGTCCAGCCGGTGTCGGCGTCTTCATTGGAGGTGCGGACGGCGAATTCCTGGATTCCGTCGGGAGAGAAATTCTGCAGGAAGCCGCCGATCCAGTCGTCGGAATTGTCGGCGCCGTCGACGGAGAGTTCGTTGTTGAGGCCGGAGCTTCCACCGGTGGAGACGGCGGTGATGCGGGCTTTGGTGGGATCGGAGGGCTCGACGGGCTCGGTTCCGGGCACGAGATAGGCGATGTTGGCGAAGCTGCGGGCGGGGAGCGGCAGAGTTTCGAGATCGCGGCTGCCGACTACGCCTCCGCGGACAGCGCTGGCGGTGTCGATGGATTCGGTGGTGACGGAAGAAGCATTCGCGTGGACGCTGAGGGTCGCGCTTCCGCCGGTGAGTTTGAGAGTGACGCTGATGTCACGCACCAAGCTGACGGCTACGTTGACGTCGGCGGTGGCTTCGGCGAAGCCTCTGGCGGTGACGGTGACGCGATAGGCGCCAGGGAGCAGGCCTTCGATGCGAAATTCTCCGCGGTCGTTTGCAATGGTCTCGCGAGTGATGGAAGAGCCGACGGAGCGAACGATGACGCTAGCGCCGGGAATACGGGCGCCGGTGGCGTCCTGAATTTCTCCGCGAAGGGCGCCGTTGGGATTTTGCGCCGGCACGAGAACGGGCGCGATGATGAGTAGGAAAAGCGGGAGGATGACGACGCAGAGGCGACGGATTGAGTTGCGCATTTTGGAGAGTGACAGGCTTACGAGCATTAAGAAACCGTCCGACAGATGAAGGGATTGCCGCGGTGCAGACTTAGTGCGGAACGGTCCGAGCGGCTAAGCGAACCAGGTTTTGAGAGTAGCGGGGCATGCGAGCTACTACCAGCAATAGTGATTTCATGCGAGGCTCTTTTGAGGGAATGCTCGCGAAAATGAGAGGAACGCTAGCGGACCAGCCACTCCGTTAGTTGATGGGTCAGGGACAGAACTGGACCGTAGGTGGCGAAGATGCAGAGCAGAGCGAGCAGGACGGGAGGGATCACATACCAGCGGGTGGGCGCGGGATGCGGCTTGCCGGATTCGTCCCAGGCGAGGAGGCGGGCGACGCGGGCGCTAATGGATCCGGTTACGAAGCCGACGGTACAAACAGGGGCGACTTCGACGGGAATCAGGCGCGAGAGTTTGACGAGGGCGGCAGCCAGGTCGATGGCGTCGTCGAGAGTTGAGACTGCGGCATCGTCGGCGGCGAGTTCGGCGGCTTGGGACCAGGCGCTTTCAAGTTTAGCCATGCCGGGGAAGGGACAGAAACGGAAGATCAGTTTTTTCAAATTGTCGCGCGAGCGCATGTGCTCGATTTCATGCTTGAGCGCGATGTGCAGTTCGGCAAGGCTAAGAAGCGCGACGGTGGATTCGGAGACGAGGACCTTCGACTTGCGAACGCCGACGAGGGTGAGCGGCGGAGCCTCGCGGCGGGATTGGAAGGTCACGGTGTTCGTGTCGATTCGGGCTGGCCTCTGGGATGCGGCGATGTTCAGCGGATGCGCTCCTTCAAGCCAGCGCGCTACCACGCGGGAAGTTTGCGTTTGCGCGGCGATTACGCGGAAGCAGCCGCAGGCGATGAGCAGGAGAGCGCAAATTCCCAGGGCGAGCGGCATCGTGCCCATGCCTTCATCGATCGAGCGGGGCTCGAGGAGTTGAAATGAGGGCACGACAAACGCGAAGGTAATGACGACCGACGCAACCAACGGAAGAATACGCAATGCGAAGAGGAGGGCGACGAGGCTGCGTTCGGTCGCGTGCAACAAACGGAGCGAGCGCCATGTGACGGCCACGAGCGCGGAGAGCAGGCAGTAAAGGAGAACGAAGAACGTGAGGGAGACGGCGATTCCGCGGAGGGCGAAAATTAACATTAGCGTTGCTCCCGCGGTTTGCTGGGCGAAGTTTTTTCGCGGCTTTGAAGTTCGCGGCGTTTGCGTTCGACGAGAAGTTGCAGTTCGTCGAGCAACTGGGCGTCGTGCTCGCTGAGAGCCTCGACCAGGTAGGAGAGCGGCAGCGAGGAGGCGTCGCCTGATCCGAGCAATTGGGTGATGCTCTCGAGGGCGGTGACGCGTTGCAGTTCTTCGGGAGAGTGGCGCGGAGTGTAGCGGAAGGCGCGGCCTTCGGCGACGCGGTCGAGCAGTCCTTTTTTGTAGAGACGGTCGACGGTGGTCATCACGGTGGTATAAGCCTGATGAATCTTGCCGTCGGCGAGCAATTCGCGAACGGTGGCGCTTCCGTGCGACCAGAGTTCCTGCAAGACCTGCTGCTCGAAAGGGCCGAGCAGAGGGCGGGAGCTGGATCCGAAAATTGAGAAGACTTTTGTCATGCGAGCGGTGCGCCCACGGCAACTTGTGCGAGAAGAATACCATTCGGATGGCGTCAGTCGCACGGTAAATCGTGGGTAAGACGCTGGTGAAGGGCGTTCACCACCGGGGGCAAATAAGGGACGCGCAGCGATGCGGAAATCGTGCAGAAAATTATCTGCTAGCGCGAGGTGAGTGCGGGCAGAATCTCTTCGACGTCGATTTTGGTGGGGTAGTTTCCGGTGTAGCAGGCGGAGCAGTAGGTAGTTTTGTCTCCGTCAGCGCAGGCTCTTTTGAGGCCCTGGAGTGACAGATAGGAGAGCGAGTCGGCGACGATGAAAGTGCGAATTTCTTCGATTGTCTTGTTGGCGGCGATGAGTTCCCTTTTTGAGGGCGTGTCGACGCCATAAAAACAGGGAGAGATGGTGGGCGGGCAGGAGATACGCATGTGGACTTCTTTGGCTCCCGCGTTGCGGATCATGCGGACGATTTTCTTGCTGGTGGTGCCGCGCACGATGGAGTCATCGATGAGGATGACGCGCTTGCCTTCGATGAGGCTGCGTACGGCGTTGAGTTTGAGCTTTACGCCGAAGTCGCGGACGGATTGCTGCGGCTCGATAAAAGTGCGGCCGACGTAGTGATTGCGAATCAGGGCTAAGCGAAATGGAATGCCACTTTCGGCGGCGTATCCGATGGCGGCGGTGTTGCCGGAGTCGGGGACAGGGACGACGATATCGGCGTCGACGGGGGCTTCGCGGGCGAGCTGGCGTCCCATGGCGTCGCGGCTTTGATCGACGGAGCGGCCAAAGACGAGACTGTCGGGACGGGAAAAATAAACGTGCTCGAAGATACAGCTGGATTGCGCGGGAGACGGCGAGTAGAAGCGCGAGCTGATGCCTTCGGGTCCGACGATTACGAGTTCGCCGGGCTTGACGTCGCGCTCGTAAGTTGCGCCCAGCAGATCGAAGGCGCAAGTTTCGGAGGCGAAGACGATCGTATCTTTTTTGTCGGTGGTGAGGGCGGGAATGCGGCCCATGGCCAACGGACGAAATCCGCGAGGATCGCGGGCGGCGAAGACGCGGTCGCGGCTGAGCATGACGAGCGAGAATGCGCCTTCGACGCGTCGCAGGGCGTCAGCGATGGCGTCGGGAAGGGTTTGTTCGCGGGAGAGCGCGATCAGGTGAACGAGGACTTCGGTATCACTGTTGGTCTGGAAGATGGAGCCCTGGCCTTCGAGCTTGGCGCGAATCGACTGGGCGTTGACGAGGTTGCCGTTGTGCGCAATCGAGATGGTGCCTTTGTTGGATTGCACCATGATGGGTTGAGCGTTGAGCAGAGCGGAATCGCCGGCGGTGGAATAGCGGGTGTGTCCGATGGCGAGAACGCCGCGCAGAGAGGCTAGAACTTCGTGACTGAAGATATCGGCGACGAGGCCCATGGACTTATGCTGACGAAGGCGTTCGCCGTCAGAGGTGACGATGCCGGCCGATTCCTGTCCGCGATGCTGGAGGGCGTGCAGCCCGAGATAGGCGAGCTTCTCGGCCTCGGGATGGGCGTGGATGGCGACTACGCCGCATTCATCGCGAAATTTGTCGGAAATCAGCATTTAGGTCTCAGATCTTTCCGTCTCAGCAATTCATACCTCGTATTCGGCATTCCACGTTTCGCCGAAAACAGCAAACTTGCTTTTGCGGCGTCTTGCGCTTTGAACGCCCGTACGGCGCGAGCGCAGGATCAGTTCGTCGCGGTGATGGCGGGATCGGCTTTGAGCGCGTTCTCCAGCACACCTTCGTACGCGTCTCGTAATTCCTGCACGCTGGCGGAAATCACTTCCCGATCGCCGACTGCAATTTCGACACATTCGCCGGTGGTTTCGCCGAGCACGTCCGCTGAGATTTCGTATTCTTCCGCCACTTGTTTGATTCGCGGCAGGTGGGATGGGTCGCAGCTTACTACGATACGGCTGGCATCTTCGGCGAAAAGCGCGAATTCGAGGGCGAATTTCTGGCTGGGCAATTTGACATTCACTCCGATTCCGGCGGGCAGCGCCGATTCCACGAGCGCAACCGCAAGGCCGCCATCGGCGCAATCGTGAGCGGAGTCGAGGAGTCCGGTCTGGATCAGAGCTACAAGAGCGCGTTGCAGTGTGGCTTCCCTTTCGATATCGAGTTGCGGCGGATAGCCCCATACTGCTCCAAAAATCTCTTTGGCGTACTCAGAGGAGCCGAATTCGGTTTCCGCATCAATTTGGTCGCCCAGATCGTTTGCGTGCAATAGCACGATCGTGCGTCCGGGTTGGGCGAAGTGCATTTTTACGGCTTTGTGGACGTCTTCGAGAAGTCCCACGACACCGATGACGGGAGTGGGGTAGATTCCTTCGCCGAGAGTTTCGTTGTAGAAGCTGACATTGCCGCCGGTGATGGGGGCGTCGAGTTCTTCGCAGGCTTTGGTGATGCCGTCGATGACCTGGGAAAATTGCCACATGATATGCGGCTTTTCAGGATTGCCGAAATTCAGGCAGTTAGTGGCGCCGATGGGAGTGGCTCCGGCACAGGCGACTTTGCGGGCAGCTTCGGCGACGGCGTGCATGGCGCCGAGGCGGGGATCGAGATAGCACCAGCGTCCGTTGCCGTCGAGGGCCATGGCTAGTCCACGGTGCGAGCCTTTGATGCGGATGACGCCGGCATCGGCGGAGCCGGGGGCTTCGACGGTGTTCGTCTGGACCATGTGATCGTATTGCTGCCAGACCCAACGCTTGGAACAGATGTTGGGGCTGGCGAGCAGGCGCTTGAGCGGCGCGGTGAAATCGGGATTTTCGGCGAAGCGGATGTGCGCGGGCATTTCGCGATCGACGGGAGGTTCCCAGCGCGCCAGCGGGCGTTTGTAGACAGGTGCATCGTCAGTGAGCGCGGCGTTGGGAATTTCGGCGACGATCTGGCCGTGTTCGAGGACACGCATTTTGGCGTCGGAGGTGACGCGGCCGACTTCGACGGCGTCGAGTCCCCACTTCTGGAAGATGCTGAAGACTTCGTGCTCGCGGCCTTTTTGGGCGACGAGCAACATGCGCTCCTGGGACTCGCTGAGCATGATTTCGTAGGGAGTCATGCCGGTTTCGCGTTGCGGGACGAGGTCGAGTTCAATTTCGACCCCGGTGCCGCCGCGTGCGCCCATTTCGCAGGTGGAACAGGTGAGGCCGGCGGCGCCCATGTCTTGAATGCCGACGATGGCTCCGGTCTGCATAGCTTCGAGACAGGCTTCGAGAAGAAGCTTTTCGAGGAAAGGGTCGCCGACCTGGACGTTGGGACGCTTGGCTTCGGAGACTACGCTGAATTCCTCGCTGGCCATGGTGGCGCCGTGGATGCCGTCGCGTCCGGTTTTGGAGCCTACGTAGATTACGGGGTTGCCTTCGCCGGAGGCGCGTCCGTAAAAGATCTGGTCGCGGCGAACGAGGCCGAGGGCGAAGGCGTTTACGAGGGGATTGCCGGAGTAACAGGGCTCGAATTTAACTTCGCCGCCAAGGTTGGGGACGCCGAAACAGTTTCCGTAGGAGGCAACGCCGGAGACTACGCCTTCCATTACGGAGTGGTTCTTGTGGATCTCGGATTGGGATGGCGGAGTTTGCGTGGGCGCAGAGCCGGGATCGGCCTTGACGGCGGTGATGGGGCCGAAGCGGAGGGAATCCATAACGGCTACAGGGCGCGCGCCCATGGTGAAGATGTCGCGGAGGATGCCGCCGACGCCGGTGGCGGCTCCCTGAAAGGGCTCGATGAATGAAGGATGATTGTGCGATTCAATTTTGAAGGCGCAGGCCCAACCGTCGCCGATGTCGACGATGCCGGCATTTTCGCCGGGGCCCTGGAGGACGAGCTTGCTGCGGGTGGGCAGACGCTTGAGGTGAACGCGGGAGGACTTGTAGGAGCAATGCTCGCTCCACATGACGCTGAAGATGCCGAGTTCGGTGCGGGTGGGTTCGCGTCCGTCGAGGAGTTGCTTGATTTTTTCGTACTCGTCGGGAGTGAGGCCGTGTTCCCGGATCATCTCCGGTGTAATTGTGGCGATCGCAGAGGTGGTCATCTCGGGAATCTTTATTGTCGCATCTTGAACAACTTTTCGCATGCCGAATTCGTGAATGGCGCCGATAAGAAATGTTCGCTGAGCCGTCTATACTGTCGCAGATGAAGTCGGTCATTGTTGGGACGGCGGGACATATCGATCATGGAAAAACGGCGCTGGTCAAGGCTTTGACCGGAATCGACGCCGATCGGCTGGAAGAAGAGAAGCGGCGCGGGATCACGATTGATCTTGGGTTTGCGCATTTTGAGCTGGCGGCGCCGGGTGGCGGCACGATTCGGGTGGGGTTTGTTGACGTTCCGGGACACGAGCGGTTTGTGCGGAACATGCTGGCGGGTGTGGGCGGTATTGATCTGGTGCTGCTGGTGATTGCAGCGGATGAAGGGATCAAGCCGCAGACGCGGGAGCATTTCGATATCTGCCGGCTGCTGGCGATCGGACGTGGAATTACGGTACTGACAAAGTCGGATGCGGTGGATGCGGAGACGCTCGAAGTGGTGCGGATGGAAGTAGAAGAGTATGTGCGCGGATCGTTTCTGGATGCGGATCGTGCTCCGATTGTGGCAGTGAGTTCTCTGACGGGCGCGGGGCTGGAGGAGTTGAAGTCGGCGCTCGCGCAGGTTGCATCGGAAGTGGCGGCGAAGAATTCGGCGGCGCTGGCGCGCTTGCCGATCGATCGCGTTTTCACAATGAAGGGATTTGGGACGGTGGTTACGGGGACGTTGGGTGCGGGGACGATTCGGAAAGAGGAAGAGCTGGAAGTGTTTCCGTCCGGCAAGCGACTGCGGGTACGTGGGGTGCAGGTGCATGGCGTTCCGGCGGACACGGCGGTGGCCGGGCAGAGGACGGCGCTGAATCTCGCGGGCGTTTCGACGGACGATCTGGCGCGCGGAGTGACGCTGGCGACGGCGGACACTTTTCGTTCCACGACGCGGGTTGATGTGCTGCTTTCGCTGCTGCCGTCGGCAAAGCCGCTTAAGGATGGGGCGCGGGTACATTTTCACGCTTACACGTCGGAAAGGGTGGCCGAGGTACGGTTGCACGGGGCGAAGCAGTTGAAGCCAGGAGAGGAAGCGTATGCGCAGTTGCGATTTGCGGAGGCGATTTTGCTGCTGCCGGGAGATCGATTTATCGTGCGGCAGTTTTCGCCCGTGGTGACGATTGGCGGTGGGGCGGTGATGGATGGGTCTCCGATGGCGCGCAGACAGCGGGCGCAGGACGCGATTGCATTTCTGAAGGTGATGCAGAACGGTTCTCCGGAACAGGTATTGGCGGCGCGGGTGGCTCGACGCGGAGCAATGGGGTTGCGGTTGGATGCGGTTCCGGCGGAGATGAATGTGAGGCGGGAAGACGCGGTGAAGCTGGCTGGGGGAGTTTTTTCTTTCAATCAGGTGCTGGTTGCGGCGACGGCGGTTGCGGAAGCGAAGGCGGAAGTGGTGAAGGTTCTGAAGAAGTTTCACGATGCGAATCCGCTGGTGGCGGGCATGAGCAAGGAAGAGTTGCGCGACCAGGCGAAGCTTGGTCCAGAGGTGTTTTACGGGGTGCTGGAAAAACTGGCGGCAGAGAAAAAGGTGGAGGTCGCGGGCGAGGTGATTCGACTGGCGGGACGCGGCGTGGTGATGAAGGATGAAGAGGCCGAGTCGAAGAAGATGATCGAGGAGGTGTTTGCGGCGGCGGGATTGAAGGTTCCGTCGCTGAAAGAGGTGCTCGGGGGATTGAAGGTGGATAGAGTCCGCGCGCAGAAGATTGTTACGCTGCTTTTGCGGGATAAAGTGCTGATCAAGATTTCAGAGGAACTGGTGTTTCATCAGAGCGCGCTGGCAGATCTTCGGCGGAAGATTGGCACGCTCAAGAGCACGACGCCGAGGATGGATGTGGCTCAATTCAAAGACATGACTGGGGTGAGCCGGAAGTATGCGATTCCGCTGCTGGAGTATCTGGATCGCGAGCATGTGACGCGTCGGGTTGGGGATGAACGGATAATTTTGTGATGGAGCGGGAGCCCGTCCCTACAAGCGCTGGGAGTTTTGCCAAGGTGGAATCAGATGGGATTTGATTTGGATAAGAAAGTTCGGATTATTGGGGCGGGGTTGGCGGGATCAGAGGCGGCGTGGCAGTGTGCGCGGCGCGGGGTTGGCGTCGAACTGTACGAGATGCGGCCGGTGCGGGCTACTCCGGCGCACCAGACCGGCGAGTTTGCGGAGCTGGTTTGTTCGAATTCGCTCAAATCAGAGAGCGAGAATACCGCGCCGTGGTTGCTGAAAGAGGAGATGCGGCGGGCGGGGTCGCTGCTGCTGGAGATTGCAAGGGAGACGGTGGTTCCGGCGGGACATGCGTTGGCGGTGGATCGGACGGAGTTTTCGCGGAAGGTTACGGAGAAGATTTCTGGAGAGCGACTGATTACGGTTTGCCGCGAAGAGGTGACGCGGGTTGAAGAGGGGCAACTTACGATTGTTGCCACGGGGCCGCTTACTTCGGACTTGCTTTCGCGGGAGATTTTGCGGCTGAGTTCTGCGGTGGAGACAAGAGACGGCGGTAGAGCGGCTTCGCGGGCGGTGGCGCCCGCGCCACACGAGCATCGTTATTCACACGAGCATCGTTACGAGAACAGCCATCTCTATTTCTATGATTCGATCAGTCCTATTGTGGAGGCTGATTCGATTGACATGAGCAAAGTGTATTTGGCTGCGAGGTACGACAAGGGGTCGGCGGACTACATTAATTGTCCGATGTCGAAGGATGAGTATGACCGGTTTTATGATGCACTGATTGCGGCGCAGTCGGTGGAGCAGAAAGATTGGGAAAATCTGAATTACTTTGAAAGCTGCCTGCCGATCGAAGAGATTGCGCGGCGGGGGCGCGACACGCTGCGGTTTGGTCCGATGAAGCCGGTGGGGCTGAAGGATCCGCGGACGGGGAAGATTCCTTATGCGGCGGTGCAGTTGCGGCAGGAAAATCTGCGGGCGGATTCCTACAATCTGGTGGGATTTCAGAACCATTTGAAATTTGGGGAGCAGGCGCGGGTGCTGAGCATGATTCCGGGGCTGGAGCAGGCGCGGTTTCTGCGGTATGGGCAGATTCACCGCAACACGTATATCAATTCGCCGGCGCTACTGAATGCGAAGTTGCAGATGAAGACGCATCCGCAGGTGCTATTTGCTGGACAGATTTGCGGCGTTGAAGGGTACGTGGAATCGATTGCCACAGGGCTGATGGCGGGGATGAATGCGGCGGCACTGTCGAATGGTGTTGAGGTGGTAACTCCTCCGCGGGCGACGGCGTTTGGATCGCTGATTCATTATGTGACGCGGGCAGAGAGCAAGAATTTTCAGCCAGCGAATATTACGTTTGATCTGCTGCCTGAGCTGGATAGAAAAGTTCGCGACCGCAAGGAACGCCATCGACTGCAGTGCGAACTGGCGTTGCGGGAGTTCGGGGAATGGTGGCAGTAGAACTCTTCACAGAATGTGTCTTCAATTTCTTCCAGGATATAGCGTGGTTTCTGGCCAGGGACGGGCGGGACCGTCTGGCGCATTGCGCGGCGCTTCATTGCAAGCAAGGTTGGAACTAATCTCCTCAAATTGACGTACATCAAAGCAGGGGCACGGCTGCGCTTTCGTTTGCGGGGCAGCCGCGTCGAACGCTTAGGATGTCATTTCTTGATCTTTTCCGGGACGTGTTCCAAACGCTATGGGCGCACCGCGTGCGCACGCTGCTGACGATGTTCGGGATAGCCTGGGGGGTGGTTTCGATCGTCCTGATGGTTGCGGCGGGCGAGGGTCTGCGCGTGGGGCAGGAGAAGCAAGCCGAGACGCTGGGACGCGATCTGATGATCGTCTTTCACGGACGGACCAGCCTGCAGGCGGGCGGCACGCGGGCGGGGCGGCTGGTGCACTGGGTCGATTCGGATATTCCGTACGTTCAGGAAGAGGCGACGGACTGCCGGTACGCGATTCCGGAGCTGGAGCAGGACACGGTGCGTTCGCACACGGCTTATAACGCGGCGGCCTTCACCGTGACAGGATCGACTCCGGAGTTTGCGGAGATTCGCAGCCTCGGCGTGAGTGAAGGACGATTCTACGATCAGGACGATGTAAGTCAGGCGCGGCGGGTGGCTTTTCTTGGGTCGGACGCGAAGAAGCAGCTATTTGCGAGCCGGCCGGCGGTGGGCCAGTTGGTGTATCTCAACGACATTCCGTTTACGGTGGTCGGCGTGATGTCGTCGAAGAAACAAGATTCGAGTTACGACGGCTGGGACGTCAACAAAATTTTTATTCCTTTCTCGGTGATGCGGCGGGATTTTCCTGACAAGCCGCCGGGCACGGCGCAAACATTTGATCAGCTTCTGGTGGTGCCGCGATCGGTGGAGCAGCATGAGGCGTGCAAGGGAGAGATCAGGCGCGTGCTGGGGAGATTGCACGGGTTCGATCCGAGCGACAAAGAAGCCTGCCCTATATGGGATACGATTCAGGAGGCGAAGGCTTTCCAGACGATGACGGATGGGATGAAGTACTTTCTGGGCGCGGTGGGGATCGTGACACTGTTTCTCGGCGGGCTGGGCGTGATGAATGTGATGCTGGTTGCGGTGCGGGAGCGCACGCGGGAGATTGGCGTGAGAAAGGCGATTGGCGCTCCGGCGAGCAGCATTTTGCGGCAGTTTTTTCTGGAAGCGCTGATTGTGGCCATGGTGAGCGGCGGCGTTGGTCTGTTGATTGCGTTCGGGCTGTGCGCTTTGGTTGATCTGCTGCCGATGCCGGATTTTTTTGCCGGGCTGTTGCCGACGTGGCAGACGGGAACACTGGCGCTGGTCGTGCTGGGAACAATTGCGATTTTGTCGGCGTTATATCCGGCGCGGCGGGCAGCGGCGATCGATCCCATTGAAGCTCTGCGGCACGAGGCGGGCGGCTAGCATGGACATGATTTATCAGATCGTGGGCGAAGCCTGGACGGCGCTGCGACGCAACCGGACGCGCAGCGCGCTCACGATGCTGGGTATCGTGTGGGGGATTGCGACGGTTACGCTGCTGATCGCGTACGGGAACAGCTTCCGAAATATTCTGGTGGGCGGCTTCGATGCGTTTGGCAAGGGCGCAGTGATCTGCTGGCCGCAACAGACAAGCGAACAACCGGGCGGGCAGCGGGCAGGGAAAAAAGTTGTGCTGGAGCAGGCCGATGTCGACATGATCAAAGAGACGGCGAATTATGTGCGTTACGCATGCCTGGAGACGGTGCGGCGTCCGGGGATCGCGTATGGGGATCGACTGGTGGGAACGGCACCGGTGCGTGGAGTATGTCCGGAATATGGAGAGATGCGGAATGAACAACCTTCGGAGGGCAGGTGGATCAACGCCATCGATCAGCTGGAGCGGCGGCGTGTAGTTTTCTTGGGTGCGCGAGTGCGGGAGCAGTTGTTCGCTGGACGGCCTGCGGTGGGCGAGACGGTTACGATTGGGGGCGTGCGATTTACGGTGATTGGGACCATGGATCGGAAGATCCAGTTGAGCAATTATTTCTCGAGTGATGACGAGTCGACATGGATTCCGTATTCGGCGGCGGGTGATCTGTGGAACACGAAATATGCGGATGTGCTGGTGTTCGAGCCGATCGCTCCGCAGTTCGAAGCGCGAGCGGAGGCGCAGGTACTGGCGGCGATTGCCACGCGGCAGCAATTTTCGCCGACGGACAAGAAGGCGATTCAGATGTTCGGGCGGGAAGAATTCCGGCCGGTAATTAATGGCATTACGATCGGGCTGCAGGTGCTGCTAATGTTCATCGGCGTGCTCACGCTTGGGATTGGCGGGGTGGGAGTGATGAACATCATGCTGGTGTCGGTGGATGAGCGCATCAAGGAGATTGGATTGCGGCGTGCGCTGGGGGCGCGGAAGTGGCACATCAAGGCGCAGTTTCTGGCGGAGACGCTGCTCATCATGCTGCTGGGGGGCGCGATCGGGATTGTGGTTTCGTACGTGATTGCCGTGGCGGTGGGAACGCTGCCGATGCTGGGCGCGCTGTTTGAAGATAATTCGGGGAGGGCGGACATCCACCTGAAGATTTCGTTGTTTACGGTCATGGTTTCGACGCTGGTGCTGCTGTTTGTGGGAGTGCTGAGCGCGGTGATTCCCGCGTCGCGGGCGGCGAATCTGGATCCGGTGGAGGCGTTGCGGTATGAGTGAGACACTGCAGATCCCCTGCTGCGCTCGGGATGACAAAAACTGACGGGGATGACAAACCTCGCTCGGATGACAAGTCGAAAGTTCGTTAGGAATGACGAGGTTGGACCGGGGTTGTCTGCATTCTTCATTGACGCCGCTAGTCTCCACGCGATAAGTTGGCGGCACTAGAGCGAGGTCGTCCATTGCCGGTTTCGGCGGTTGATTGCGTACAACCCGCAATACAGCACACGCGGCAACAACTCTTCACGAATTTTGGGTGGGGACAGTGGGCGCGGCTGGCGCTGGTGGGGATTCTGGCGGCGGAGTTGCATGTGGGCGGATGCGGGGCCGGCAACTTAGGGAACCATTTTCCGCACGGGCCACGAAAAAGCGTCAGCGAATTTGTGCCCTCGTCGGCGATACCGTTCGATTTGCCGGGGATCAATTCGGCGCAGGTTTCCCATCATATTGCGCAGTTCATCGGATTAATCGTGGTGGCGATCTTCGCGGTGATTCTGCTGGGGTTCGTCTTCCTTTACATCAACAGCGTGTTCCGGTTCATCCTGTTCGAATCGGTGGTGCGGCGGCACTGTTCGATTAGCGAAGGATGGCGGAAATGGCGGCGGGCGGGCGGGCGATTCTTCTTGTGGCAGATTGTGTATCAAATTGCAGCCTCGCTATTTCTGGCGATCGTGATTGGGTTGCCGCTCGCGCTGGCTTTGGCAGCGGGATGGGCGACGAATCTGCGCGAACATATTGGGCGGATGATCGGCGGAGTGATTCTGTTTGTTGGGCTGGCGCTTGTGTTCGTGCTGATTGCGGCTGCAGTGCAGGTGCTGGCTAAAGATTTTCTGGTGCCGATTATGGCGCTGGAAGACCTGGATTTTGCCGACGGCTGGCACCGTTTGCTGGCGATGATCGGGGCGGAAAAGGGAAGGTTCGCGGTTTATCTTCTGCTCAAGCTTGTGCTCGCGATTGCTGCGGCGATTCTGTTCAATATTCTTGCGATTATTCCGGCGCTGCTGGTGGTGATTCCGGCGATTGCCGTCGTGGTGGCAGGCAAAGCGGCGGGAATGGTATGGAATGTAACGACGGTCAGTTTGGGGATCATTCTTGCGACCCTGCTGGTGGCGGTGCTGATCTACCTGATTGCTTTGGTGTGCGTGCCGGCGACAGTGTTCTTTCCTGCATATGCGCTGTATTTTCTCGCCGCGCGATATCCGCGGCTGGATGCGCTGCTGAATCCGGCGCCTCCGCCACCGACTGCGCCGCAGTGGCCTCAGACTCCACCTAGTTCTCCACCCAGTTCTCCGCCGCCGTTCGAACCGCCCCCTGGGCCGCCCCCGTTGTCGTCGCCGGCGTAATACTCTTTTCCCTCTTCCCACTATCACTCCAATTGCCGAGCGTGTTGCCGTGGAACTCCGGACGGGGCACGGGTGTCCAATGACTCAGACACGCGCGTGCCGGAGAGGAAAAATTCCAAATGGCATTCTCGACGGCAGGCGGGGGTCCGTTTTCCACGGGCCCGAAGATGAACGTCACTCCATTGATTGATGTTCTGCTGGTGCTCATCATCGTTTTCATGCTGGTGGTGGTCGAGCAGCGGCCGACCGGTTTGAAGACAGAGATTCCGCAAGCGGCGAATCCGAAGGATCACTCGATTCCGCCGCCACTGCGGACGATCGTGATTCAGATTCATCGGGCGAAGGTGCTGGGCGAACATTCCGAAGGTGATCATCCGCAGGTGCTCGTGAATGAAGAAGTGGTGGCATGGGATAAGCTGCACGACCGACTGCGGGATATTTTTGCGATCCGGGTGGAGAGAGTTGCGTATCTAGAGGCTGATGATGACGTTGATTTCCAAGACGTGGCGGATGTGATTGCGGTGGCTCGGATTGCGGGCGTCGAGCGAGTGGGATTGCTGACCGAGGACGGCAGACATGCCCCGGTGCCGAGTTAGGCGGGCGAGGATTTCATTTCGAAGCGAATGACTGGCAAGCTGCGGAAGGCGGGCTACTCGTAGCGGAGGGCTTCGATCGGATCGAGTTGGGCAGCGCGAACGGCGGGAAACATGCCACTGGCAACGCCTACGAGGCCGAGAATGGTGGTGGCGATGAGAACCGTTTTGGCGGAGACCAGCAGACGAATATCGCCAGCTTCGGCGTGCGCGGCCATGGCGCTGTAGAGGGTGAGAGTTCCGACGGAATAGGAGACGACGTAGGACAAGACGATCCCGACGGCTCCGCCGACGGCGGTGATCACCATAGCCTCGGCGAGAAATTGAAGCAGAATGTCGCGTTTGCGGGCGCCGAGAGCTTTTTCGACTCCAATCTCGCGGGTGCGCTGGGTGACGGAGACGAGCATGATGTTCATGAGGCCGATGCCGCCGATGCCGAGGGTGACGGTTCCGATGAAAGCGAGCAAAATTTTGAGGCCGATGGTAATCACGCTGAACTGTTCCAGCTGTTTCTTGGCGTCGAAGACCATCACGGCGCGCTGGTCGTCGGATTTGAAGCCATGGGCGGCGGCCAAGGAATCACGAATGGCCCGGGTGACTTTGTTGTGATCGAGGCCGAACGAATCGAGCCACAAGCCGCCGACGTAAAACGTACTCTGCAGAGTATCCATCGAGTGGAATGGGATGTAGACGACGCGATTGTCGTCATTGTCAGCTTCCTGCATGCGGGGGCTGAGAACGCCGACCACCTGAAAGACGACGCCGTTGATGCGGATGTCTTCTCCGACGGCAGGCATTCCGGAGAAAAGTTTATCTTTGGCTTCGGAACCGAGAACGGCGTACATGCCGTGGCTGAAATTGTCCTGATCGTCGATGAAGCGGCCGGTATCGACGGTGAGGTTCCAGATACTCTGAATGCCGGGGTCGATGCCAAAGGTGGTAAAGCTAAATGAGCGCGGTCCAGCCTGGACGGTGGTGGTCATGTCGAGGGCGCGGGAAACGTGCTTGACGAGGGGCGCGACGTTGCGGATCATCTCGACATCGTCTTCGGTGAAATGGATCTGGACGCCGGCTTTGTTGCCACCAGCTTGCTGCGAGGTGCGGCCGGGATAGATTCCGACGGCGGTGGAACCATAGCTGTCCCAGATGGCTTGGATGGCGCGGCCGAAGCCGTCGCCGTAGGCGAGCAGGAGCACGACCGTGGCAATGCCCCAAGCCATGCCGAGCATGGTCAGCAAAGTCTTGCGCAGATCGTGCCGCATGGCGCTGTAGGCCTGTTGCAGCAAGTCGCGACCGGGGACGCGTGGGATGTCGGGGCTCAGCATGACTGGTCGCTCATGTGGTTCTTATTCTCCCTCCTATTCTTTGCGTAGCGCGTCCACGGGCTGCAATGCAGCGGCGATACGAGCGGGATAAAGACCGGCGATGGTCCCTGCCAGGGAAAGTGACACGACGGCCAGGATGGCGCTGGACGGAACGAGCGTGGGCGGATCCCAACCGGGCGGCGAGGGGAGTTGGTGCAGGGCTGTCATCAGAGCGGCAGCGCCGCCGATGCCAATGCCGCCGCTAAGCAAAGTCAAGAACGCGCCTTCGGTGAAAAACTGGAACATGATGCTGGCGTTGGTCGCGCCCAATGCTTTGCGCAATCCGATTTCGCGCGTTCGATCGGCGACCGCGACCAGCATGATGTTGATGATGCCGATCGCGCCCAGGCCGAGCGTTACCATGCCTACGCTGCCCAGAAACATATTCATGGCGTCAAAGATTTTGCCGACCTGGTCGGCGGTGCGAATGCTGTCCCATTCGTCGTAGGCGTCGGGCGTGTCATAGGGGAAACCGTGGTTGCGGGCGATGACCTTATGCATCTCGAGGCGCGCGGTTTCGTGAATGGCACGCGTTCGTGGTTGATAGACGAGGAAAGAAATGGCGTCGTCGACCTCGCCGACATCCAACGGCGGAAAATACTGGCGCATGGTGGTGAAGGGGATAAAAATGCGCAGGTTCACGTCGCTGTTATCGCCATGGCCGACACGCTTCAGCGTTCCAATGACCTCGAAACGCACGCCATTCATGAGAACGATGCTGCCAATCGCGGGGCGGCCGGGAAAGAGCAGTCGACGCGCCTCGTCGCCCAAGACGAGGACGGAACGCTTCTGCGCGACATCCATCTGATTGATCCAGCGGCCGTCGTGCAAAGGCAGGTAGCGGATCTTGTCGTAGTCGGCGAGGACTCCGTTGAGCTGGCCGCTGCTCTGGAAGAACTCACTCACGGCGCGGACATCGCCGCGTGAAATGACGGGGGAGGCGGCGCGAATCTCGGGGCAATCGGTGAGGATGTCCTGATAGTCCTTATAAGTGAGGCGGTAGTAACGCATGCTGGTGAAGCTGCCGTTCATGGCGGGCGCTTTTCCGCCCCAGATGAACATGACGTCTTCGCCCAACTCGTTGAATTCTTTTCGATTGCCAGAGCGAAAGCCTTCGCCGAGGCCGACGAGAAGGAGCAGCGATCCCACGCCCCAGGCGATTCCGAACATGGTGAGGAACGAGCGCAGTTTGTGCGCCCAGAGCGTGCGGAGAGTCTGGCCGAAGATTTCGAGAAGGATGCGCACTTATCGTTATCATAGGAGAGTTGGAGCGCTGGGGGAAGGGCGACGGGAGCGCGGGTTTGTTCGCATGGAGAGGTTAGATTCGTGCGGGAGTTACATAACAATCGCTGACAACGTGAATGCTGGTAGTTTGTTCCAGAGCGGGCGGCATGACTGTAGAAACAGTTCTAGTCGCGAGCGCGATTCTTGATCCAGATGGGAGCACCCAGGAAGCCGAAGGCTTCGCGGATCTGGTTTTCCAGAAAGCGCTGATAGGAAAAGTGGAGCTTTACGGGGCGGTCGGTGAAGAGGACGAAGGTGGGCGGAGCTACTCCGGCTTGAGTCATGTAGTAGATTTTTACGCGCTTGCTAACGGGAACGGAGGCGCGGTCGAAGTCGATTTTTTTCAAGAAGCGATTCATCTCTCCGGTGGAAATGCGTTTGCGGCGTTCAGCGGCCACTTTTCCGATGAGCGGAAGAATTTTTTCGACGCCTTTGCCGGTGCTGGCGGAGAGGAAGAGCACGGGAGCATAGCTGAGAAATTTCAGTCCGTAGCGCAGGCGTTCTTCGTAGAGGGCCCGATCCTGGGGGCGCTTGGCGTCCTGGATGCGGGCCGTTTTCGACTGGCTGATGGCGCGCTTTTCGCCGCTGGCAATGAGATCCCATTTATTGACGAGGATGATCATGGAGCGTCCACTTTCGTGGGCGTAGCCGGCGATGTTGGCGTCGAGGCCGCTGGCGCCTTCGGTGGCATCGATCATGAAAAGGACGATGTCGGCGTCTTCGATGTTCTTGCGGGAGAAGACGACGGAAAGCTTTTCGGCCATCAGGTGCGTTTTGCCTTTGCGGCGGATGCCGGCGGTATCGATGAAGCGAATGTCGCGTCCGCGGTAGCGGACGACTTCGTCGATGGAATCGCGGGTGGTGCCGGGGATGGGCGAGACGATGGCGCGGGATTTTCCGACGAGCTGATTCAAGAGCGTGGACTTGCCGACGTTGGGATGTCCGATGATGGCAACCTTGATCTCGTGTGGTTCTTCGGGGGCCACGAGTCCGGCGGCTGCAGCTTCGGCTTCGTCGGTGGCTCTGCTTGCGGCTTCATTCGCTGCTTCGGATGATTCGGCGGTCGGCAGCTTGACGACGGGAATCACTTGCAGAATGGCGTCGAGCAGGTCGTCGATGCCGCGTCCATGCTCAGCGGAGATGGGAAAGATATTTCGCATTCCGAGCGAATGAAATTCTCCGAGTAACGCATCTTGTTTGTCCGAATCCATTTTGTTGACGGCCAGGAAGAGCGGCTTGCCGGTGCGGGCGAGCAGGCGCGCAAGTTCGCGATCGGGACCAGCGATCTCGGTGCGGGCGTCAACGACCATGATGATGGCGGCGGATTCTTCAAAGGCGACTTCGGCCTGACGAAAGATTTCGGAGGGGATGAAATCTTTGTCGTCAGGAATGATGCCGCCGGTGTCGACGACACGGAATTGGTGGCCGCGCCATTCGGCTTCTGCGTAGAGACGGTCGCGGGTGATACCGGGCTCGTCGCCGACGATGGCGCGGCGGGATCCGGTGAGGCGATTGAAGAGCGTGGATTTGCCGACGTTGGGGCGTCCGACGATGGCGACGAGGGGAAGTGACAGCTTCTTTTTGCTCAAAGTTGTTTTTGCTCAACGGCCGGATGAGTTGCGAGGTTCATCCCGTTATTATAGAGACTCAGTGCCTTCCTCATCCCAACCCGTAACTCCGGCTGCGGGATTCTCGCTCTATCAGTTCTTCGCGCCAGGCGGACTTTTGTCGAAGACGCATCCTGCGTACGAGTTTCGGCGGGGTCAATTGCAGATGGCGCAAGCGGTGGAAGAGGCGCTAGAAGAGAGACGGCATCTGATCGTCGAGGCGGGGACGGGGACGGGAAAGACGCTGGCATATCTCTTGCCGGTGATTCGCTCGGGCAAGCGAGTCATCATTTCGACGGGCACCAAGAATCTGCAGGAACAACTTTTCTTTAAGGATGTGCCGGCGCTGGAGCGGGCGCTGTTTCCGGAGGGAGATCGGAAGTTGAGCGTCTGCTATATGAAGGGACGCAACAATTATTTGTGCCGCAAGAAGCTGATCGATCTGACGGATCAGCCGGTGCTTAGCGGACTGGAAGAGATTGAGCATTATCGGGCGATTGCCGCGTGGGAGAAGACGACGCAGACGGGCGATCGCGCGGAACTGGCGGAACTGCCGGAGGCGAGCGCGCTTTGGCACAAGCTGGATGCTCGCGCCGATACTTGTCTCGGCCAGAAGTGCAAAGAGTATGAGCGATGCTTCATCACCGAGATGCGGCGAAAGGCGGCGGAGAGCGACATCATTATCGTCAATCATCATCTGTTCTTTGCCGATCTCTCGATCAAGCTGGAGGCGGAGGGCGCGCCGGATGCGGGCGTGCTTCCGGAGTGCGGTGCGGTAATTTTCGACGAGGCGCATGAGCTCGAAGACATCGCGGGCAACTATTTCGGAATTTCGGTTAGCAACCTGCGGATGGACGAACTGGCGCGCGATGTGGAACACCTGTTGCAGCGCGAGAAACTTTATACGCCGCAGATGTCGGGGGCGATCCAGTCGGTGCGGGAACGGTCGCAACTTTTCTTTTCGCTCCTGCCGGCGAATGAGGGGCGATTTGCATTTGAATCGCGGCGCGAGTTTCTGGAGGAGAATGGCGAGGAGTTTCTGGCGCTCAGTCAGTCACTAGGCAGGCTGGGCGCGGAGTTGGAACAGCTTCCGCAGAAGCCCGAGGAAGTATTTGCTCTGGTGCGGCGGGCACAGCAACTGCAGGTGCAGCTTAGTTTCGTGATGGAAAATGAGGATCCGAACACGGTGTTCTGGATCGAGCGGCGCGGATTTCGTGGAGCGGCGGGCGGCGGGCGGCGGAAGGGTGCTTCTGAAATTGCGGCGGGCGGACGGAACAATGTTTTTCTGCAGGCTACTCCGATTGAGGTCGGGCAGATTCTGCGCGAGTGCTTGTGGTCGAGGCTGGAGACGTCGGTGTTGACGTCGGCGACCTTGGCGGTGGGCGGCGGGTTTGATTACATACGGCAGCGGCTGGGGCTGGATCACGCTCGCGAATCGATTGTGGCGTCACATTTTGATTATGAAAGCCAGGCAATTTTTTATGTTCCGCCGGATTTGCCGGATCCGCGAACTCCGCAATTTGCGGGCGAGGCTGCAGGGGTGATTCGACGGCTGCTGGAGATTACTCGCGGGCGGGCGTTTGTACTTTTTACCAGCTACGCGCAGATGAATGAAATTTACGAGCGACTGCTGGGAGTGCTGGAGTATCCGATGCTGAAGCAGGGAGATGCTCCGAAGTCGGCGTTGCTGGAAGAGTTTCGGCTGACGCCGAACGCGGTGCTGTTTGGGACGTCGTCATTCTGGCAAGGCGTGGACGTGCAGGGGGAGCAGTTGAGCTGCGTGATTATTGATCGGTTGCCGTTCGCGGTGCCGAGTGATCCGGTGGTGGCGGCGCGGGTGAAGGCGATTGACGCGGGCGGAGGGAATGCGTTCTTTGAATATCAGGTGCCTAGCGCTGTGATTACCTTGAAGCAGGGGTTTGGGAGATTGATTCGATCGCTGCATGATCGAGGACTGCTGGCATTGCTGGATAACCGGATTTTGAAAAAGCGGTATGGGCGGGTGTTTGTGGAGAGTTTGCCGAGGTACAGCAGGACCACGGATTTGAGGAAGGTGGAGGAATTTTTTGGGACAGAGGGGTGAGAGGTTTTGTGGTGGCGGGCTTGGCCCCGTCACCACACGAACTTCAGCCACACGCAGACGAACTACTGTGCTGGGGCTTCTTTGTCCACTACTACTTTCAGGTGCGTGGTTACGTCTTTGTGGAGTTTGATGGGGATGATGAACTCGCCGACGGTCTTCAGTGATTCGTGGAGCTGAATCTTGCGACGATCGATGTGGAAGCTCTTTTTCTCGAGAGCTTCGGCAATGTCACTGGCTGTGACTGATCCGAACAGCTGATCGGTTTCGCTCGACTTGCGAAGGAACTTCACCTCGAGGCCGTCGAACTGTTTGGCGAGGGCTTCGGCTTCTGTCTTTTCTTTGGCGGAGCGGCGCACGGCGGCGGCCTTCATCTGCTCGATGACCGTCTTATTGGCGATGGTGGCTTCGATCGCCAGCTTCTTGGGCAGGAGGAAATTCCGCCCGTATCCTTCAGCGACTTTGACCACCTCGCCGCGGTTGCCCAGCTTGGGCACATCTTCTTTCAGGATGACTTCCATGGATGACTCCGTTTCGATTGGTAGGTTGTTAGTCGTTAGCCGATGGTCGCTCGGCGAAAGACTGCGAACGACGAGCGACTGACGCAAACGACGATCTTGAAATTATTGAGCGCGTCCGGCGAACGGCAGCAGGGCTATATTTCTTGCCTGCTTGATGGCTCGCGAGAGGCGGCGCTGGTGCGGCGTGCAGACGCCGGTCAGGCGGCGCGGCGTGATCTTGCCGCTTTCTGCGACGAACTGCGCCAGCAGACGCACGTCCTTGTAATTGACGGCTTCGATTTTTTCGACGCAGAACTTGCAGACTTTTTTGCGACGGAAAAATTTGCGGCCACCTTCGCGGGGACCGCCGGGGCCTCCGGCGGGACGTGGACCGCGCGGTCCGCCGCGATCACCTCCGCTGCGCTCTGGACGATCGCCGCTTGAATGCGCGGCGGGTGCTTTGGTTTCTTCTGCCATAGTGCTCCTGCTTTCTAAATATTTATTTGCGGGTACGTGCCCCTCTTGGGCTAAAGCCCGCAGTTGTTTTTGAGCTTTGCGGCACGGCTCAAGCCGTGCTTTCGACTAAACTGGCGCTGATGCCGGGGCTTCCGTGGCGGCTTCGGGTGTTGCCGGGGTTACCGGAGCGGCTATGGGAGCGGGTTGCGCGCTGGTTTTCTTTTTCGCGTCGCGCAGCTTCTTGATCTTGTCGAGGCGCTTCAGTTCTTCGTCCATGCGGACGGTGAGAAACTTGATTACCGGCTCGGTGACACGCAGGCGGCGCTCGACTTCGTGGATGACAGCACCGGTAGCGTCGATGATCATGAGCACGAAGATTCCATCATGGAATTTGCCGACTTTGTATGCGAGACGGCGCTTGCCCCAGATCTCGCTTTTGGCCGCGCCACCGGCGGAGGTGACGGCGGACTCGAGCGTCGAAATCAGCTTGTTCAGATCTTCGTCGACCATGTCGGGGCGGACGATGAACATCAATTCATAGTTACGATTCATTCGTTATCTCCAAAAGCTCTTCAGTAAGCGGTCACTCTTCTGGTTCGTTCTTGCGATTGAACCGGTTCATGGCGGCCGCTGGTCCTTCTTTCAAAATCACCTCGACGGCTTGCGCTGCCTTGTCGAGGATCTCGTCCACTACTTTTCCCTGCGATTTGCGGAACGGCGTCAGCACGTATTTCACCGTGTCTGCTACCTTGCGATCGGGCGCAATTCCCAGGCGAACTCGCAGAAACTCATCGGTGTTGAGCGCGGCGAGAATCGACTCCATGCCGTTGTGCCCCGCCGAACTACCCCGCTGCCGGATGCGAATGGCGCCGAGCGGCAGGTCGAGTTCGTCGTAAATCACGATCAGGTCTTTGGTCACATCGACCTGATGTTCCGCTACCAGTTCGCGCACCGAAAGCCCACTGAGATTCATGTAGGTTTCAGGCTTGGCCAGAACCGCGGGTTCACCGGCGATGGTTACGCGCGCGGTGAGCGCACGGCACTGGCGATTTCTAATGTCGATCCCGAGGCTATGTGCGATCCAATCGACCGTCAGAAACCCGAGATTGTGGGGCGTGAGCTGGTACTCGGGTCCGGGGTTGCCTAAACCGACGATCAGTTTCACGCTTTGGTCCATGAGTCAGGGTGGGGACGGGACTTCGTTCCGTCGAGGCGGGACAGAGCCCCGCCACCACACGAACTCTTACTACCACTCTGGCTCTTAATGCACTTGCTTTACTTCTTTTCCTTCTTCTCGGCCTTTTCGGGCTTGGCCTTGGCCTTGGCATCACCTTCGGCCTCGGCTTCGCCTTCAACTTCCTGCTTGCCCTTCTTGATGACTTCGGGCTCAGCCGGCGCTGCGGTTGCATCTGCCGCGACGGCTTCCGGAGTCGCCACCACTTCTTCTTTCACGGTGGTGATGTGGGCGATCATCTGGTTTTCGTCGGTCAGGAACTTCAGCTTTTCGCTATGCGGCAGATCCTTTACTCGCACTTCGACACCGAAGACGAGGTGGCTGATGTCGACTTCGATATTTTTTGGAATGTCGCCAGGGAGACACTCGACTTCGATCTCGCGCAGCAGTTGCTCGAGGATTCCGCCCTCGGTCTTGACGCCGGCGGCTTCGCCTTTGAGGACGACGGGGACGGTGACGGTCAACTTCTTGTCCATGGCGATGCACTGCAGGTCAACGTGGAGGAGCGTGCCCTTGATGGGCTCGAACTGCCAGTCGACGATCATGGCCTTGACCTTATCGCTGTCGAGGGCGAGGTCGAAAATAGTGTTGTGTCCGCTCTCGGAGTGGAGGATGCGGAGAACCTGACGCGGATCGACTGCGACGGCAGCGGCGTCTCTGCCTGCTCCATAGACTACGGCGGGAATTTTTCCGCTGACGCGCACACGGCGAGCGGCGTTCTTGGTGCCGGGTTCGCGCTTTTGTGCTTCGAGGATGCTGATATCGGTTGCTGTCGCCATAATTCCGTTTCCGTCCTTCGTGTAATCGTCTTTGGTCGTTTCGTCGGCGGTCGTTCGAAGAATCGACCAGCGACAGTTCTAAATAAAAAGGCGGCTGACCGATGTTTCTTCGTGGATGGACTGGATGGCCCGTCCGATCAGCCCGGCGATGGAACGCACTTTAATCTTTGAAACCTGCTTGGCGGCGTCGGTCAGCGGAATGGTGTCGGTAACGACCAGTTCGGTGATCGGTGAGTTCACGAGATTTTCGACCGCCGCACCCGAAAGAACGGGATGCGTGCAGCATGCGTAAACGCTGCTCGCGCCATTGTTGACGAGCGCCTGGGCCACCTTGACCAGGGTTCCGGCGGTATCGATCAGGTCGTCAATGATGAGACACGTGCGTCCGTTGACATCGCCAATCACGTGCATGACTTCTGCCACATTCATTTCGACGCGGCGTTTATCGACGATGGCGAGCGCGGCATCTACTTTCTTGGCGAAGAAACGCGCGCGTTCCACGCCACCCGCGTCTGGCGAAACCACTGTCAGATCGGGCAGGTTCAGTTTCTTGAAATAATCCACCAGCACCGGGGACGCGAACAGGTGGTCCACCGGTATATTGAAAAATCCCTGCAACTGCGGCGCGTGCAAATCAACGACCAGAGCGCGATCGGCGCCGGCAGTCGTGAGCAGGTCGGCGACCAGCTTCGACGAAATCGGGACGCGCGGCTTGTCTTTGCGATCCTGGCGCGCGTAGCCGTAGTACGGAATAACGGCGGTGATGCGGCGCGCGGATGCGCGCTTGAGCGCGTCGATCATCAGCAACAGTTCCATCAGGTGCATATCCACCGGCTGACAGGTGGGTTGCATCACGAAGACGTCGGCGCCGCGCACGTTCTCCTGGATCTGGACATAGGCTTCACCATCCTTGAAGCGAGTGACCAGCGCCTGGCCGCGCGTCAGGCCCAAGAAGTTGCAAACCTCGTCGCAGAGCGCCTCGTTGGCGGTTCCGCAAAAGACCTTGAATCGATCGTCGACCCGGGCGCGTTGCGGCTTGCGTTCCGGTTTGTCGTCAGCTGGCGGCTTTTTTTCCGCAGCCAGTTTCTCTACGGTCGTCTTCTCGGCGGTCGGTTTCTCGGCAGTCGTAGGTGCAACTGTAGCCATAGTCAGTTCTCAGTTCCGGGTTCTCAGTTTTGGGCTCCAGTGTCTCGACTGAGAACTGAGAAACTGGGAACCGAGAACTGGTTGCTTTGGCTGGGCCGCTAGGATTCGAACCTAGACAAAGTGCTCCAAAGGCACTTGACCTACCATTAGTCGACGGCCCAACATTCCGGCCCTCATAACTTCCGGTGCGATTGAGATCCTTCGCTGCGCTCAGGATTTCGGCAGCGGGCTCAGACGCCCGCTAAACGCCTCAACCTACCGTTAGTCGACGGCCCAACACGGCCCCCGAAGTCGTGACATCGACGGCCCAAAAACAGCTGGATTGCGGTTAGATTGTTGCCCAACTATTGTCGTTGAAATAGGGGCGTTCAACAATCGAAAATCAACAATCCAGAATTCTTTTCCAATAGCTCTGGCGCGTCAACGTACTGGTCGCTACCGCTTTCAGGCCCTGCTTCCGCAGACGGCTGACCGCTTTCTTGGCTTCGACCGGCGACCGGAACAATCCGTAGAGGGTTGACCCGGAACCGGAGAGCGAAGCGTAGCGGGAACCCGCGCGCTCAAGCTCACCTTTGATGTCACGCAATTCGGGATATATAGGAAAGACGACTTTCTCGAAGTCGTTTTCAATCCCGGTACGGACAAGGTCGAGAAGCAATTTCTCGGCCCGGCTCCCACCTTTTGCAGGAGCACCGGTGCTGGGTGAACCACTCAGCCACGCGGACAACACGCAGCCGACCTCAACTAGTCTATCGGACGGTGAGGACGGCGTCAATTGGCACGGAGGCGTTGTACCGAGTTGCGCTCGAACGGACGGACGAATGCGTCCGTCGCTACGCGAGTCCCAATCGGTGAAGGCCTGGGGCGTGGAGACGCCGATTTCTGGAGTTACGACTACGAGTGGCAGGGAGGGTAGGTCAGGGAGCGGGTAGACTTCTTCGCCTCGGCCTACCCCCAGGGTTGTTCCGCCTATCAAGAAGAGTGGGAGGTCGGAACCAACTTCAGCAGCAATCCGCAGACGGGCTGGGGGCGACAGATTCGTTTTGAGTGCACATTCGAGCGCGATCATGGTGGCGATTGCGTTCGAGGAGGCGGCGCCTAGTCCGCCCTGGACTGGAAGGTGCTTGTCGATCTCGATGGTGATTCGGCGCTTCGCGCCCAGTTCATGGATTACCCGTTCGGCGATGCGATAGCAGGTATTTGAAGAGTCGAGGGGGACACGGGGATCATTGCAGACGATTTCGATTCCGGCGCCGCGCGCGGTGCCGACTCGGATCAGGTCGTGGAGGGCGATGGTCTGGTAGATGGTGCGGAGATGGTGGTATCCGTCGGAGCGGGGGGAACCGATGTAGAGGCCGAGATTGATCTTGGCGAAGGAGCGAACGGCGACGGTCATGGAAGGGGAATTGTAAGCGATTTGCGGGAGGGCCGGACGAGAGCTAATATTCATGACCCGCTAGGGCGCTCCGAACTGCTATCTTGCGGGACATGAGCCGCGCCGAGTTCTCGCATTCTCCATTGTGGAAGTGGGGCGTGTTATTGCTGTTGGTTGGAGTTTCGGCTTTCTTACTGATTTGGAAGCCCAGTCCTCGGCCAGTAAAGGTTGAACTCTTACCCTACTCGAATTCGCCGCCGGCGTGGAATGGGTCCTATCCGTTTCTCACCATCTCCCCGCTTGACATCAACGCGAAAGACGTCCAGTTCAAGAGTTCCATTCTGCTAATGGAACCAACGGCGCGCCACGATTCACCGGTTAACGAATTTCAGGTCGATCTGCATTCAGGGATGTTTGTGCTGCGGCAGAGTGACCTGTTCATTTCCGACGTGATGCCCTTGTCGTTGGCGCGGACGTATAAGGGTTGGGATTTCGACAACCGGGCAAGAGCATTTGGTGCAGGGACGAACCATCCCTACGACATTTGCCCGACTGGTACCAGATTTCCTTACACTTATATGGATCTGAACTTGGAGGATAGCCGACAAATCCATTTCACCCGAATTTCCAAAGGTACGGGCTATGCTGACGCTGTTTTTCGGCACGCTGAAACGTCGTCCGAGTTTTATGGGGCCCAGCTCGCATGGAATGGGGACGGCTGGACTCTGAGCTTCGCCGACGGACGCCGCTTCCTTTTCCCGGAGGCGTATCACGGAAATACCTTCGCCCAAGGCGCTCCTTACTTGATGCAGGATGCTGACGGTCATCGGGTTCAACTCAGGCGTGATCAGCGGCGAAGACTCCAGCAATTAATTTCTCCGTCCGGACACACAATGAACTTTACGTATGACGATGCAGACCGAATCATCGAAGCTACGGACGACGATGGTGACGTCCGAAAGTACTTTTACGATTCAAGCGGACACCTCGCACGACTGGAGGATGCGTCGCACCTGATATATCGGTTTGAGTATGCCCCACTTCTTCATCTTGAGGGCTACGATCCTTATCTCATGACGGCTGTGGTAGACGGAATAGGAAGGGTCCTGTTGCGGAACATCTATGCCGAGAGCGACGGGGGCAGAATTTCGGAGCAGCGACTGGCAAACGGCGACGTATATCGATACAAGTACATCTTTTTGAAGCAGGAGATTGTGGAGACGATTGTGACCGAACCGAATACTGGCATGAGGAAATTCTTCTTTCGACACGGCATATTCACAAAGGAAGAGTAGCATCCCCGGTACACACGCAGGACACCCTTACTCTTGCTACACTCCTGGTCATGGGCGTTGCTACTTATCTTGAAGCGATCCGGCAGGGGATTTGGGAGGAGATGGAGCGCGACCCTTCCGTGTTTTGTCTGGGCGAGGATATCGGGGTTTATGGCGGGGCGTTCAAAGTTACGGATGGATTTATTGATCACTTTGGGGCGGAGCGGGTGATTGATACTCCGATTGCGGAGTCGGCCATTGTGGGCGCGGCATTTGGGGCGGCGCTCACTGGGATGCGTCCGGTGGCAGAGTTTCAGTTCATGGACTTCATCGGGTGTGCTTTTAACCAAATTGTGAACATGGCGGCTAAGGCGCATTACCGGTGGGGAGCGCCGGCGCCGCTGGTCATTCGCGGACCGAGCGGAGGGAATGTGCATGGCGGGCCGTTTCACTCGCAGAATCCGGAGATGTGGTTTGTTCACGCTCCGGGGCTGAAGGTGGTTTGTCCGGCTAGGGCGTACGATGCGAAGGGACTGATCAAGGCGGCAATTCGCGACAATAATCCAGTCATTTTTTTCGAGCACAAATACCTCTATCGGCGGATCAAGGAAGAGATTCCGGAAGGCGACTATATAGTTCCCTTGGGGAAGGCGCGGGTGGCGCGGGAGGGACGGCATCTGAGCGTGATCACTTACGCGGCGATGGTTTATGTTGCGCTGGAAGCGGCGGAGATTCTGAGCAAGGAAGGGATTGAAATCGAAGTGGTCGATCTGCGGACGGTTGCGCCGCTTGATCGGGCGGCGATTGCGGAAACGGTGAAGAAAACGAACAAGGTCATTATTTTGCACGAACACGCGCGGACCGGGGGATTGGCGGGAGAGATTTCGGCGATCATCAATGAGGAAGCGTTCGACGATCTGGATGGGCCGATTGTACGGGTGACGTCGCTGGATACGCCGGTTCCGTTTTCTCCGCCGCAGGAAGGATTTTTTCTGCCGAAGGCCTCGGATGTAGTGCGCGAGGCTCGGCGGCTGCAGGCGTATTGAGCAATTCTAGGACTGTTCGCCACGACGGTAGACGAAGGGTCGTGGCTATGAAGGTAGAATACAAAAAGTTCTAACGCGGCTGTGGTTCGCCGGTTTCTGAGGATCTGCAAATGCGCAACGTCGTTCTTGGGATTGTGGTCACAATTCTGGTTCTGGTGATTGGCGGCTTGGGGCTTGCGCTACTCGGCTTTCTGCCCACGCAAGCCAATGTCAGTCCTCCGCACATGGAGCGGCATCTGGCGATGAGTGCGCTGGATAATTCGGTCGAGCGCCGTGCTCCGCGGGTGGACAATCCGGTGCCATCGACAGACGACAATCTGATCGATGGGATGAAGATCTATACGATGAATTGTGCGGTTTGTCATGGTGGAATCGACCGGCAGCGTTCGGTGCTGGGAAAGTCGTTCTATCCTCCGGCGCCGAGTCTTATTCTGCATCCCCCGGATGATCCGGAATGGCATGTTTATTACGTAATTCGGACGGGAATCCGGTATACCGGGATGCCGGCGTGGGACAAGACGCTTTCGGAACCTGATATGTGGAAGGTGACAGCGTTTCTTACGCGCATCGACAAATTGCCGCCAGCGGTACAGGCCTATTGGAGGACGGCGAGCGGAGTGAGCGCTCCGAGTGGCGAGCAGGACGGGCACGAAGAGCACAAGTAGGGGATTGGCAGCTATCCGGGCGGGTAGTTGAAGTTGATGGTGATTTGAGTCTGGGTAGCGGCGGCGTGGCCGTTGATGTTGTAGGGCTGGAAACGCCACTGCTTGACGGCGTCGATGGCTGCGCGGCCTAGAATAAAGTATCCACGAACAATTTTGAGATCCTGAACGCTGCCGTCGCGACCTACAAGCGCTTGCAGCACTACCGCTCCGTGCAGTTTCTGGGCAAAACCTTCCGACGGATACACCGGGTTGACGGTATGAACGAGCAGAGCTCGCGCGGCTGCTTCGCTGACCGGAACCGGCTCGGTAAATTGCTGTATTGCGGGCTGCAGCTGTGGCGCCGAGACAGGCAGCATCTGAGCTGGATTTACGGTGACGGGCGGCGACATGGGAGGAGAATTTCTCATACTTTCAGGAATCTCCACATGCAGCGGTCGAATCGGCGGCGTTACTGGCGGCACAAATGTTGCGACGGGAAGCGGGAAGTCAGAAGGCTTGGGAAGCGGAATGCGCATTTCTGGCAAGGTGGACTCGGTGGCGGCGACTTCGAGCGCGGGTGCCTGAGAGTTGGAGGTAGTGACGGGACCGCGGCTGAAATATGCGTCCTGCTCGGCATCGCCGCCGGCAGCGCCGACGGGCAATGCTCCCGTTTGATTCACATAAAAGAGCGCGGCGGCGGACTCGCGCAAAACACGGACTCGACCCTCCGGCGTATGCGCAAGATAAACGATGGACGCGCGCGATTTCCAGAGACAAAAGGCTGCTGCGAGGATGAGTACGGCGGCGAAGACTTCGCGGAGACCCAGTTCGCGGCTGTTGCTGCGATGCGGCAGGAGCGGTTCTTCGGCCGCGGTCCCGCCTTGGTCGTAATCTTCCGGGGCGCTGACTTCCTGAGATTCGGTTGCGCCTGGGTCGGAGGCGCTTGCGCTGGGCTCTTTAGGCGGCTCGGCCAGGTCGTCGATTCCCGACGATTTCATCTGCTCACAGGCCTTTGCCAGCACGGCATCGGCTTCCTGGGCAGAGATTGGGCGATAGATCAGGAAATCGAGGCGGTTGTCGCGCATTTCCGCTGCGGTGGGTTCATTGTCGACGATAGCAATGCCGACCGTTTCATGGTTTAACGCAGACTCGCGAGCGCGTTTAAGCAGGAAGCTGGCCTCGGGCTGGTCGGCCCAATCGGTGATGACGCAGGAAAACGCCCGGGTCTTGGCTTTTTCAATGGCGGAAAAGATGTCAGAGTGGACTTCGGCGCGAATTCCGGTACTTTCGCACGCCGTGGTCATGGCGGCGTTCGTTTCGGGGCTCTTTGAAAACAGCAGGGCGCGGAAAGCCATCGCGGCAACAAGCTTATCGGGATTCTTGCCTTGGCGACAGGTAACCAGGGGCTAGTTCACTTATGGAATGTGGCCATACACCGGTAAGGCAGGGGTTCTATTCATTCGCCGGGTCGTGCGATGACCTTAGTAACCTCGCCGCGAAGCGGGCTGGCGAGAATTTAGATCTCGGCCCAATCTCCCGCTAACTCATGGCGAAGTCTCTGCTGCTGTTGTTGCAGCATATGTTGCTGGCGTTCCTGCATTTCTTGCTGGCGCTGGAGCATCCGTTCATTTTGTTGTTGAAGGCGCCTTTGCATCTCTTCGAGGTGCCGGGCCTGATCTTGGGCCATGTGAGCCATGGCCGGGGTCAGGCGGGCGACTTCATCCGCGAGATTGATGGCCTGCTGGGTTTGAGCGGTGAAGTTGTGGAGATCAAAACTGTTTTCGAGAAAGCTGCCGGAATCTCTTTTTTCGGGAAGGGAAAGGGTGAGAGTTTGCTCTTTCTTATCGCGCATGACGGTGACGGCGGCGGTGTTTCCTGGCGAAGAGCGCAAAGCATGTGTGAAATCGGAGGCATCATGGACGGGCTGGTTGTTGACTTTGATGACCACGTCGCCGGCACGGAATCCAGCTTTTTCCCCGCGGCTGCCTTTTTCGACTGAACGCACGAGAACGCCGTTGGCGCCTTTGACGCCGAAGTAGTCTCCGAGTTGCGAACTAATGTTTTCGACCATGAGACCGCTGCGCGCTGACTGATGGACAACGACGACGGAGATGGGGAAATCGATGTCCGGGATATTGGGCATCTGGGGCATGTCGATCTTGATGTCGCCACCGTTTGGAGCCCACGACATAGATTTGCGGCGATCGGCGAGTTGCACCTTGATGGTCATGGGTTGACCGTCGCGGCTGATGCCGAGAGCGACGACACGTCCAGGCGGCGTCTCTTTGATCATGCGGCGCAATTGGGCGGCGCTTTCAACTTCAGTGCCATTGAGGCTGAGGATGACGTCATGGGCATGGAGGCCGGCTTTTCCGGCGGGAGCGTCCTGGTCGACCATGGTGATTTCAGCGCCTTGTTCTTGTTTGAGCTTGAGTGCGCTCAGGCGATCGGGGGTGACGTCGGCGATGTCGACGCCGAGGTACGAGGATTCGGCGTCGTCGGAGCTGTAGCTCCAGTCCCACGATTCGCCGGCATGGTCGACGTTCATGGGCTGCGCGGCAGCAACGAGAGAAAAAGCAAACATGCAAAGCAGGAGACGGCAGATCATAGGTCCTCCCGAATCGAAACTCGCGCTAGCGGCTGACGCGAAGGAAATTGACATTGCCAGAATTCGTTCGCACTTTGAGCACCGGGCCGCCGCCGTTAAGCTGACCCTCGGCGGTGACCGTCTTGGGTCCCCACGGTCCGCCTTCGGTGGAGACGTGAATATCAGGGAAGTCGGTGTGGATGGTGTGGCCGTTGGCGAGTTCAATCTCAGCCCGGATGGAGATCGGCAGATTGTTGGCGAGATAGACGGTGATGTCGCCGGCCGCAGTTTCAAGCGTGGAATTGCTGCGCGGGGCAGCGCCGTTCGAGGCGAGCAATTTCACGGTGATTCCGCCGGCGGAAGTCTCAGCCTGGACCGAGGTAGCGCCATTCAGCTGGATACTGCCTCCGCCGGTCTGGGCCTGCACGCGGCCGTTGGCGGACGCGAGGCGGATGCTGCCGGCGCCGGTCTCGATTTCAGCGGGGCCTCCGATTTCGCCGAGGTCGACGGTACCTCCGCCGGTGGTGGCTTTGACGCCGCCGCTGCATTTTCCGACGCGAATGCTGCCGGCGCCGGTCTCTAATACAGCGCCTTGCAAGCCGGAGAGAACGACCAAGCTACCTCCGCCACTTTGGGCTCTGATCGCGCCCTTGGCGGACGTAATCTTGATGCTTCCGCCGCCGGTCTGGAGGGTCACATCTCCCTGCGCGTTGCCGACATCGATGGAGCCGCCGCCGGTTTCGGCGGTAAGATTGCCGCCAATATCATCGAGGTGAAGACTTCCGCCGCCGCTGCCAAGTTCGACGCGGCCAGCAATGCCCGTGGCGTCGACGCTGCCACCTCCGGTTTCGATCTTGGCGAATTGCAAGTTGCGGGGGACGTTGATGACGAAATCATCGGAGCAGCGGGAGTCGTGACCGCCGTGGGATTCGGCTACGATCCAGGCAGCATCTCCCTTAACCGATGCGCTGAGACGATACGACTCGAATTCGCGGCGGGCTTGTTCTTCAGAAGAGGTATTAGCGCGACGATGAATGACGTAGGTGATTCCCGCCTGCGATCCACCTTGCACCTTTACGGCGCCAGCGGTGAGTTTGACATGCAGATTCCGGGCCGCGCTCAGGGTCCCGGTCGTTTCCTGGACCCAGTTGTTGCCTTCGCGATAGACGCGAACTTCCTGGCCGAAAGCCAGTGATGCCAGCGCAGCGATCAGCGCTGCGATGCCGGCGAGTTTGATTGCTGGTTTCAATGAATGATCTCCTCGTTAATTCAATAAGTGTTCGTCGTCGGTCTTCGGTCGTCAGTCTTCCGTCGTTGGCGAAGGCTTAAGATCTACGGCACTCTCCGAACGCCTGACGACTTGCGACTGACGACTTCTCCTAATCCATCTCTGGCATCTGCGCCAACATGGCGCGCGCTTGCGAGCGGATCGACGGATTCTGATCCTTCTGCGACAACTGGGTCAGCACAGATCGAACGTTGCTGTCCGCTTTCATGGGCTCGACCAGATGGAGGGCCTGCATGCGCACGCCCGAATTCGTGTCGCTGACGAGCGCGCGCAGAATCGCATCGCGCACCTGGGCATCCTGCCGGACAAATCCGCTCAGGCCGTCGAGCGCCTTCAGGCGCACACCAGGATTGGAATCGTTTTGCAGGGCATACATCAGGACTTCGCGCACTCGCGAATCGTCGGGCGCCTGGGTCAGCACGTCGACGGAATCCATGCGGACTCCAGAGTTGTAATTGTTACGCGCGGCAAATAAGAGCAGTTGCTGGATGCGCTGATCGTTGAGCGAGCCTTGAGCCTCTTGCGTCGAAATAGTGTCGTACTTGATGCTGACCTGATTCGATCCCGGCTGCTGGGTGACGGAACGGATGCCGGTGATGGTGGACGATTCGAGCGGCTGATTGGCGGACGCGTTGTCACTGGACGTGATCGAGCCGGTAATTACGCCGCCACCTTCGCGTCCGGAAAGGAAATTGTAGGTTGCACTGATGCCGCCGCCGAATCCCACGATGAAGATCACGGCCGCGAGGGCCGGGGACATGCGAATCTGCCGGAGCCAAGTTGCGGGCTCGAGGATGAGGCGATGCAGCAATCCGCCCTGACGGGTGGTTTCGAGGGCTTCCTGCAAGCGCATCCGCGAGGACGCGAGCAGATTGGGGCTCGGCTCCTCGACGGTTTCGGAAAGCGTGGCGTGGAACCTGCGCGTAGCTTTTAATTCGAGTGCACACTCGGGGCAGCGGGCGAGGTGCTGCTCCACTTCGTAACGGGCGTCGTCTTCGAGCTCGTTGTAGACGTAGAACAAAATATTTTGTCGTACCCAATCACATTTCATTTTCGTATCCCTTCACGGGAGAAGAGCTCCATCTTAAAAAGTTCAAATTCACAAAAGTTCAAATTCACCGCATCTCCGCCAGCGCAGCACGCAATTTTTGCGTCGCGCGAAACAATGTATTCTTGGCCGTCTCTTCGGTCGTATTGAGCATCTCGCCCACAGTGCGCAACTTCAGGCCGTGATAGTGCTTGAGCTCGAAGACCATGCGCTCGCGCGGGGTCAGCATAGTTAATGCGGCTCCGATCTTTTTGCCGAGCTCGCGGCGCATAAGATCGCGCTCGGGATTGGCTCCGGCGCGGGCGTCGGCAAACTGCTCCAGGCGGCTGTACTCTTCACCGGCGGCGTCGATCGCCACGGGAGCTTCTTCTTTACGAACATTCCGCTTGCGCAGATGATCGAGGCAGAGATTGGTGACGATCCGGTAGATCCAGGTGTAGAAGGAACATTCAAACCGGAAGCTGGCCAGATTCTTGTAGGCCTTAAGAAAGGCCTCCTGATAAACGTCTTGGGCGTCGGACTCCGAGCCGGTCAGATGCAGAGCCAGGCGGAGCACCGACTGATCGTAATGGCGGACCAATACCTCGAAGGCGGCGCGGTTGCCCTGCTGCGCCTCGCGGATCAGACTCGTGTCGTCAATGCGGTTGCCCTGTGCTGCCAAACAGCCCCTCGCGGTGGGGTTCCGGTTGCCGCTGCCTAGTTCCGCCCGTCTTTGACGGTAATGGTCGCCAACCGGAATTGCTACTGCGTAAGAATCGGCCGGCATTGTCTGTCTGTCCCCTACAAGTGGTCCCAATCCTTCTTGTTGCCTTACACGGAGATAGACGAGCCAGCAGCCGGAACGTTAGCAAATTATAAGCAGTTGGCCCTTGGCTTGCTTGACAGTGGGAAAACAGGGGCAGGGACAGTGCTGTTAGGGGTTGCTTGAAACTGCGCGACTTCGGGATTCGCTAGAGTGGATCGAACTTCAGGCGCATTTCGTTGGTGGGTTCAAAGCCCAACTTTTCATAAAGCGAGCGGCCTTCGGCACTGGCGTGGAGGTTGACGGCCCGAAAGCCTTGCGCTTTGGCCCAGTCGAGGATGGTAGACACGAGCTGGCGGGCGATTCCGCGCCTGCGGAATTCGGGCTCGGTATAGACATTGAGGATCACCGCGCGGTGGGTGCGCGGGTCTTGGGGATTTGCGGGCCAGGGTGAAAGCAGAAGTCCGCCGCCTCCGGCGACGCAGCCCGAGGCGTCAAGCGCAAGCCAGTGGCGATAAGAGCCATCGGCCATCGCTTGGGTGAGCCATGGGGTGGCGACCTTTACCATGCGGTCGAGCTCTTTGGCGGTGCCTTCACCCATGTCACGGAACATGGAGCGGCGCTGATGAAGGATGATGGCGGATTCGGCGGGTTGGGCTGGGCGGATCGTAATTTCGGTGAATGCCGCATTCATAAAATTGTCGTTCGGGGCTCCGGGTTGTCCCAGGTTGGCCGGATCGTGTCTCGAAGGCGTTCAAAAGGTACAATAAATCTGATCCAAGTCACAGCTGAGGCCACGGGATTCATGTACGAAGTTACCGTTGAAGACAGTTTCGCGGCAGGACACTACCTGCGCAACTACAAGGGCAAGTGCGAGAATCCGCACGGCCATAACTACAAGATTCGTGTGACGCTGGCGGGCGCGGAACTTGACAAGGCAGGGCTGCTGCTGGATTTCAAGGACCTGAAGGATGTTATGAAACATGCCATTGAGCGTCTGGACCACCAGATGATAAATGACATCGAGCCGTTTACGGAGCTGAATCCTTCGGCGGAAAATCTGGCGAAATATTTCTACGACGAAACCAATACGCGTCTGAGAGGCGTGACCAACGGCAGGGTCCGTGTGAAGGATGTCACGGTGTTCGAGACGGATGTGACTACGGCGCGGTACAGCGAATGAAAAAAGCGGTTGAATCAGTGAGACATTTGGACATTGAGTCATTTCGTCATTGAATCAGTGAAATTCAGAGGCTTGAGTTCTTCGACGGCGCAATGGCTACGTGATTCAATGGATCGATGATTGACCGACCTCACGGTGTTTTCCTTGCAGATTTCTGAGATTTATAAATCGCTTCAGGGCGAGTCGACCTTCGCGGGGCTGGCTTGCGTGTTTGTGCGACTGACGGGATGCAATCTGCGGTGCTCGTGGTGCGACAGCGAGTTTAGTTTTTATGGCGGGCGCAAGATGAGTGTGCAGGAAGTCTTGACGGAGGTGGCGCGGCTGAGTCCAGACGGCGGCTTGGTTGAGATTACCGGCGGCGAACCGATGTTGCAGGAGCGCGAGGTGATTCCGCTGATGGAGCAGTTGCTGGACGCGGATTATCGAGTGCTGCTCGAGACCAGCGGAGAGCGGGTTTTGGCGCGGGTTCCGAAAGAAGTGGTGAAGATTGTGGATGTGAAGTGTCCGCATTCGGGCGAGGCGGATACTTTTGCGTTGGAAAATCTGGAGGCGCTTCGTCCGCATGACGAAGTGAAGTTCGTTTTGGCCGATCGAGTGGATTATGAATTTGCCCGTGACTTTGTTTTGACGCATGGGCTCGCGGAGCGGGTGAATGCGGTTTTGTTTTCCCCGGCGTTTGAAAAGACGGCGACCGGGACGCGGGATACTTCGCATTGCTTGCTCGATCCGCAGCAACTGGCGGAGTGGATTTTGGCGGATAGGGTTCCGGCTCGGCTGAGTTTGCAGATTCATAAGCTGATTTGGGATCCGGCGGCCAAGGGCGTCTAAAAGCTGTCGTTCGGGGGGGATTCTGCCGTCGAGAGAAACTGCAGATCGCTCGCTGCGCTCGGGATGACAAACCTCTAGTACTACTGTGTTATAAAAAGGGGAGTTCCACAAAAAGGACAGCCCGAGAGTTGCCGGAGCAGAACTCTGGCGATGGTTTGACGGAGTGTGGCAATCGACCATGGATTATGCCGCGCCACGCGTGGCGGGCGAGCCCCGAGGGCGGAGTTTGGGCGGCATTTTGGAGACGGGTAAGTCCATTTCACCGGCGCGAGCGGAGGGGGAAAAACGGCTCCGTTCGGCTACCAGGAACCCATAGGCCGCGATGCAGAGGGTCGCGTGATGGTGAAAGCCGCGCCAGCCTCGCCCTTCATAGTGACCCAATCCGAGTTCTTGCTTCAGTTCTTCGTAGTCGCGCTCGATGATCCAGCGATGCTTGGCCAAGCGCACCAGATCGGGAAGCTTAGTGGAGGCGGGCAAGGTGGATAACCAGTACTTGGTGGGTTCTGATTCTTCCTTCGGCCACTCCACTAAGAGCCACTCTTCCGAACGTGGTTTACTGCGCCAGTAATCACGATGCGCGGGACGAACCTGGAGGGCAGCGAAACGGGAAGCAAGTTGATGCCGGGTTCCTTCTCGCCAACTCACTTCTCTCCACATCCTGGGCGGCAGGGTGAGGGCCAACTCTTTCACGGAAATCGGAGCATGTCGCGGAGCGCGTCGTAGAAGCTTGGGTGGACGTCCGTTTCCTTTCCACTTCCGCTTGGGCAGCGGTGCCTGGCCTGGTTTCCACACGCTCACCGACGACTGGATACCCACTACGTACAGCAAACCTAATGCGGTGATGCCATCGCGAAATCCGGTGTCGTTGCCATAGGCGGCATCCGCCAGTACCGGACCTGAGGGGATCTCTCGCTCCAGAGCAGTGCCAATTTGTTGCACAGCAATTTCCGGCTTGGTCTGGAAACCGATTTCCGGCGGTACCCCTGTGGCCTTTCTCCCCTGCTTGTCCTGGACCCACACTTCCGGTAAGTACAGACGCCAGGCGACGGGCAGACTCGCTTCCCCCGTACTGACCGACAAACTCACACCTACCCGACAGTTCTCTTGCTTGCCTACCTGTCCACAGTACTGTCGCGTGACCCCTACCGAATGCCTTCCTTTCTTCACCAACCCCGTGTCATCGACCACCCAAGCGACGATCGGTCCCTGCCTCTGCATGGCGGGCAGCGCATATTGCCGTACCGCTTCCAGCATGTCTTCGTCATTCCAGGGAGCATGGGCTACGACATGATGTAACGACTGATGGGTCTGGCGCACGTTGTCGGGACAGAGGCGGGCCGCCATCGGTTCCACACTCTTGCGTTCGCCAGGAAGAAGCAAGCCCGTGCAATAGGACTTCAGAGGGACAACCCGATCCAAGTGCCCCGCGGCATGCGCCAGGCGATCCAAGTAAGCCGCGAAGCGTTTTTGCTGGGCGCCTGGCCCTACAGAGTTGGCGCTCATGACCCGCAACTTATCATGAGCAAATGCTAGACCAACAAATCTTTCAGCAAAAAGTATTCAGTTTATAACACAGTAGTACTAACAGCCCGTGGCAGAACTACGGAAAATGCGCGAGCGGTGACGAGGTGTGCGGCACCGGAAAGAGGGTGCCATCCGCAGGCTAGTCGGGCGATTAGGTTGCCGGGTGAAGAAACCGCCCGCCATCCAGCATGACAAAGAGCGCAAGAGTCGCGAAAATACTTGTCCCACGCGGTTTTTAAGCTCGCGCGGCGTACCCGCTCCCAGCAGCTTGCGCAGAATCAGACTCAAGTTGAACGCTCCGACATGGACCAATTGCCGCTTCAGAATGTTCTCCCGCCCTCGCAGATGGCAGCGCCGCATCCCGCCCGTCTCGTAGCAGTGCGCGAAGCTGCGTTCGATCAACTCGCCGCGCCGTCGCAGTAAGCTCTTGCCGTACTCGCCCCGCACCCGTCGCCGGTTCTGGTACACCGCCTGCTGCTCTGCACGCTGGCCTTGCCAGTCGCGCCGCCCTTTCGGCTTCTTCTCCGGTATGTAACTGCGCACCTCGTAACTCTTCATCCGCTGGACCACCGCACTACTGTGGTAGCCCTTATCCGTCACCAGTTCTTCGATCCCCTGCAAATGGACCTTCGGTTTGTCCTGGGGCCGCGACTCGGCCTCGCGTCGGATCTGTTCTGCTATCTGCTCACCGGCCTCGCACAAGGTTTCATCCAGCGTGGTCGTGTCCCCCTGGTCGGCGGCCTGCAGCGTCACCGCCACAATGGCTCCCGTGTCCATGTCCACAGCGTGCTCCGCTTTGTGCGCCAAGTGGGTCCGCCCATCCTTCATCTTCGCTATCCGCGCGTCCCCGTCCGCCGGACTCTTCCATTCCTTGTTCGAGGTTCGCTTCTTGCGCTTCCGGTCCAACCGCACCAGGTCCTCGCGGCTCGGCGTGTCAATCCCGGACGCCTTCGCCAATCCTCGCAAGAACTCGTCGTAGGTCTGCCCAGTATCGCGCCGCACAATCGACCGCATCGCCGCATTCGCTTCCAAGGTGGTCGCATCGATGCCCATCCGCTGTCCCTTCAGCAATCCCCGTTCGGCCAACAATCCCAGCACCCACGCGAACACCTCGCGATGCCGATCGATGTCGATCAACCGCCGGGTCCGCGAGATCGTCGAGTGATCCGGGGTTTGCTCGTCCAGTCCAATCCCCAGAAACCGTCGTAGCGCCAGCGAATCGGCCAGCCGCCATGCGATCCCACGCTCGCTATCGATGCCCTCGAAATATCCGATCAGCAGTGCCCGAAAGTAAATCCCAGGTCGCCGCGATGGCCGTCCCAGCCGCGCGTGATAGAAACGGGCACACAATCCTTCCACCAACTCATCGAACCCTGCACCCTCCAGTAACTCATTCAACCGCTTATCGAAAGGATGCCCGGGCGCTACCGCCAACTCCGTATGCGCGATCCAGATGTCTTCTTGCTTCTCCCCGCCGCTCCTCTTGCTCATCGCCATGCGCGCATTCTACGAACTATCCCTGTGGATCACATCCGTTTTTCTTTCACGTACCCAGACTTGCACCACGGGCTGCTAACATAAAAGGAATGGCCGACGTCCTTGGAGTGCATCAACAGATTTATCGGGCGATTCACCGGAACCGCCATTTCACTGGCAACGATGTCGTCACGAGAATCAACGTCATTCTCCGGATCGAGGCCGAAGAAATTTTGATTGCCTTCATCAATCTTGTCGGGGTGCATCGCACCGAACTTGCCGTCCGGTCCGGGATACCGGAAGTAAAATGCAAACTGACCCGCCTGCACCTGAACTGTCATTGCATTCTTGTCGGGAGGATCGAAATACACGCTCGCCCACGCTTTTTGCCCGATGACACCGAGAGCGAGAATCTCGGTTCCCACCAGGAGGAACGCCGCAATCACCAGTCCCTTAGCGCCGCCCGGAAAAGTTTTGACCTTTTCGTTCCTCCCCCGACCCGCGAACTTCCAGACAAAGAGAGCCAGGACGAACTGGGCGGCGAGAAAAGACACGCCGGCCTCCCACATCGTTTCGTGCATCTGCTCGTCAATCGCGTACCCATGAGTGGAAATATCTGGCGGGGGGCCCCAGTAGTTCATAACGATGGGCACGGCCGACAGGATCGCAATGATCGCAATCGTTACTGCAAAGAACTTTCCCATTGGTTCTCTCCGCTTGCCTGCCTCAGCACTTAGGCGGCGGAGCGAGCGCTCCGCCGCCCCCGCTTCAGTAAGCCTTCGCCTTAAAGATAAAGTTGACTTGTTTGGTTTCGTTGCCCGTAATCGTGACTTCGGCAGTCTGTGTGCCGTAAGCCTCTTGCCAGGCAGTAATGGTGTACTTACCGGGAGGTAGGTTCGGGAGTTTGAAGTCGCCCCCGCCTTTGCTTAAGTCGTAATGATTTGTATTCAGCACTGCGAATTCACCGTGCATCCAGGGATGGACGTTACACTTCACCGAAATGAACTCTGGCTTGTCGTACTTTGCGGTGATCGGTGGCGTGCCGGGCGGCTGCGACTTATTCCACTCCTGGTTCACTCCAGTGGGTGAATGTTGTGCGAAGTTTGATCGCTGTTCACGATCTTCAGTTCCTGGTTAGTGTGCACGACCAGAACGTGCGGAACATACTGGCAGCCTTTCTGTTCGAAGGTCACGGCCTGCGACGGAACCTGGCCGTCATCCGGAGCACCAGATGAAACGTATACCACTACGTTTTCCAGTGCGTTATTGGGACCGACTACGACACCTTCGGTTGTTACCGGCGCCGCGTGCTGCTTGGCGCAGCTCGGTTCCTTTGACATATCGATTGTCTTGGCCTTGGCCGGCGTGCCCGTGTAGGTCACCTTGCCAGTAACTGTACCGGCAAACATAAGGGATGAACCTACGAGTAGAGTAAAGAAACCTGACAGTATCCTAGACCGCATTCGAATAACTTCCTCCTTGTGGTTCTTGGCAATTCACGCTTATTCACTCGTTCGACTTCTTAACGCCTTACAGACCCTGCTCATTGCGCGTTCGGGTTGACCGGTTTCAGACCGAGCTTCTTGGCAATCTCTTTCTCCGGACTCTTCTGTGACATCAGCGTCCGCAGATAGAACACCAGGTCCCACGCCTCATCCGGCTTGATGTTGTCCGCGAACGATGGCATCGGCGTCCCATCCAGTCCCGTCATGAAGATCGTGTAAATGGCTCGATCCGTGTCGCCGCACTTCGGACGCGCGCCCTCCGTAAAGTTAAAGGGTAGAATCGGCCGGTTCTGATCATCGGTAAGTGTTGCCGCCGACGGTCCGTTCGCCATTCCCTGCACGCCGTGGCACTTCCAGCATTCCGCCTTGGCAAATACCTCGCGCCCCGCCTTGATCCGTTCCGCCGTAATCTCCGGCTCCGGTGGAACCTGAATCGGCGTTCCCGGCTTCTCCGTCTGCCAGCGCGGTGAATAATGCTTGATCCACGCCACCAGATCCGCTCGCTCCTGCTTCGTAAACGTGCTCCACGGCGGCATGTTCGAACGGTCCAGTCCGCGCGCAATCGTATTGAAAAGATCTTCGTCCGTCGGCAATGTCCCCGTCGGCGTCGACCGGCACTTGAAGATCGCCAACTGGAAATCACGCGGCTTCGGATCTAACCACTGCGCGTTCTCTCCGTTCCCGTCTCCCATGTCCCCATGACATCCCGCACAGTATCTGCGATACGGCACCGCCGCCGCCTTCGCATCCCCCGTGATGTTGCCGATGTGACTGGTCACCGCCGGCGTGTTCAGCCATTGCTCCTGCTGAAAGGTTGTGAGTTGCGCCCCTGCGGGCACGGTCAGCACGGTGAGCGCGAGGATGGCAGCCGCGCTCATCAGCATCGAACACTGCAAGAATGTTTGTTTTCGCATGGCTGTTCCTCTCTAAAAGTCGAAGTCAATTCCCGTCAGCAACTCGCTGCTCGTCAGGTTCGTTCCCGTAACCGGCGACGTCCCGTCCTGATGGAACCAGTTGTATTCCAGGTGATACGCCCAGCCCGCCCGGCTCGTCATGAACGGGTTGTAGCGATATCCCAGCGTGTAGGTCGAGATGTTCCCCAGATTCGACGGCGTCCCCGGCGTCGATTGTTGCGACATCCGGATCGTCTCGTATCTCCCAATCAGGATCATCTGCGGACTCACCACGTAGTGCGGCTCGAACAAAACTCCGTTCCAGCTCGGACTCCGTGCTCCCGCCGCCAGCACCGTCCCCGGCGTGTTGTTGCACGGCACCGGCCCCGCCGCGCTCGGACAGGTCGCCGTCGGGTTATTTACATAGCCGTCGATGTAGTCCCCGTAGCCTTGCCCGAACCACGCGCTATCCGATCCGTGCTGCGTTACCACCTGCAGATCCACGTGCTGCCCGAAGTAGAACTGCCCGACAAAGCCTTCCCGGTTGTACCCCTTGTTCTGCGTTCCCGAACCGCCAATCGGCGCCCCGAAGTTCGTCAGATAGCTCGTCGGCGCTTCGCCCGCCATCACGTAGAAGCCAACCCGCTCCACTCCAGCCTTGCCCGCATCAAACGCCTGGCTACCCGTAATGAACGTCGAATACGACTCTTCCCCGTACGGCAACTCCACGCTGCCGTCGTTCGAACTCAGCAACGCCACTGAGTATCGCGTCCGGTCGTTGTAGGAGTGTCCCATCAACTCCAACCCCAGCTGGTTGTCGCCCATCTGCCCGAAGATGTTGCCATCTCCCGCCGGTATGAAGTGATACAGCTGGTAAATTCCCCCATTGCCGGTCAGCGTCAGAATGCGCTTCTCCGACAGCAGGTTGTCCAGTTCGAACTTGCCCAGCTTCACGTTGAACCACGTACTGCCCGCGATGTTATCGATCCGGGCCATCACGGTTTCGAAGTGGAAGCTCGCCGTCGGATCCGATGATGGCAGCACATAGAACGAGAAGTTCTTCTCCAGCGTGCCGCCCGTGTGGAAGTCCAACCCGCTCAGGTCAAACCCTGATGTCGTGATCTTCGCTTCCCCAGCTCCCGGACCATTGCTGTTGTCCACCTGCACCTTGTTGGTCGACACCCGGTGCCAGATCGGCGTGATGCGGAACGTCACCGGCCAATATCCCGGATTCTGCCAGATCGGCGAATCCCGGTCGTTCATCAGCTGATACCCGTTGTCCTTGAACTTCTGGCCAAAGTAATTCAACATCGGCCAACTCTCATGACACGCCGAACATCGCAACCCATACTTCCGCGCAAATGCCGGTAGCGCGTAAGCCGATTGGCTCGAGGCCAAGATCAGAAAAGCCAGCGTTAAAGCAACAGCGACAACCGGAGTTGCCCGCCGCAGCTTCTGACAGAGATGAGACTGCGCCCACATACGCATGCTGCACTCCTCAGACAAGATCAAAATTTTGCAACTACCAAAAAACGCCCCACAACACGCGAAAGCAGCAGCCAGGCAACGACTTCAGGCAAAGCCTAGCTACTGCGTTTGAATAAAATCTTAAAAAAACTTTTTTTGGTGAAGTGGTCCAACCACCCACTAGCCGGTGGATACTACTACTGAGATTTGTGAAGCGCAACAATTTTTTATAAAAAACTTATGTCGCATGACGAGTGTGACCCTTGGATGGAATTAGAACTGTGCTCGACGAGTTGACAGCGGCGAATCCAACATATAAGACTCTTGCAGCAGGAACAGCGGAGTCAGCTGTGATTTGGGACAAGATGTTTCTTCGTATAGGGATAAACCACACGGCTAGTTTTCAGCGGGCTAAACCGGGCCTTTCACCTCATTTTTCGCTCTATCTCCGATTTGCCGCCTTAGTTCTGCTACTTGGCGCGACGGCGGTTCCCTTACACGGGCGTGAAAAAAATGCCTTTCAGTACGGCGAGGGTTTGATCGTTAACATTCCGCTGCCCGAAACCGAAGTCGAGCAGGTTGTGGAAGACGTTGCGCAGAACACCATTATCCGCGGAACCAAGGAATACAACAGAGACGAGTATGTCGCCGGCGCCGCCGCCATGACATCAACGCCCGTGTTTCCAGCCTATTCCGGGATAGGAAAGGTCTTCTACAAGGTGCGCAAGCAGGCACTCGATCCGCGACATTTTAAGGATAGTCAGGACGTCGGAACGTTGGCGGTGCGTTACATCGTCCAACCGCAGGGCGACAAAAATACAATTCTGCGTATCGACGCCCTCTTTGTCGAGGATTTCAGGCGTTCCGTCCACCAATCCGACGGTTCGGTCGAAAGTGCCGAGTACAAAGACATCCAAGCCAGGCTCGCTTCCGTCGAGTTGGTCAAAAGGGACACGGAAGAGGCTTTGCGCGAGAAACAGGAACGTCAAGCCACAAAGAATTCTGCTCGGACCACTGATGCTGCGCCAATCAGCAGTTCGCGATCAACCTCAATGTCCGCCGACAACACCGATGCCCAGAGCACAATGATCCCCAGCACCAACGGAGCAATTACAACTGGGCAAACGGCGCAGACCTCAGCGCCGTCGGCATCGTCGCCCTCTGCCTCGGCGGCATCCGCGACACCGAACGCCTCTGAAGGCTGGGTGGAGGACGAAACGCTGCAACAACGCGTAGCCGACCTGCGCCGCCAAGTAGTGCGGGTAGTGAAGCAGCCCGGCGCTCCTCTCAAGTCCGCCCCCTACCACGACGCGACCACGGTGCTATCGCTGCAGCCGGGCACAGAGGTTCTGATTCAGATTTCAACTACGTACTGGTATGGGATTGAAACGCACGACGGCCAGCATGGATGGATTCGGCGCGACCAACTGGAGCAGGCTCGATGACGCGTCAGAACGATGCACCTCGCAGCCGAGCCGTCCTCGCCAGAGTGGTAGCCGCGTTTCTGCGGGGCGCGCTCATGTTCGCCTTAATTTCGATGGCCGTCGCTCAAAGCGGCAGCGCCGGAACTGGCTCTTATGAACGTACCTACCGTCAGTCGAAAAGTGTCGTAGAACGGGCCTTGAGGCAATTGCAGTCGTCCATGGGCGGACGACTGCCCGTGCTCGATGGGTTCGCACTTCCGGGCGATTACCCCTTGAACCGCTACGAACGGGGTTATTACGAATCCACCGTGCAGGTAAGTTCAATATCCGCGGGTGGGTCAATCGTGCGCGTCACCACCAAGGTGACCGCGTGGTACTCGGATCCAATTGAATCTCGCTCGGGATATCGGCTGCTGATTTCCAATGGCCGCATCGAGTCCGACCTTCTCGATCAGCTCACTGACCTGCTGGGCGGCAGCGCCAGCGCGACCGTTCCAAGCCGCGGTAATTCTCACGGAGCTTCCAGCGAAACTTTTCCTGCGAGCGCTCCCCCCGCGGCGTGGACCAAGCCGCCCGCCTCCAGCGCGAGGATTGCGGACGGCGCAGTCGCCAAGAAAGAAATGCCGGAGCCCGCCATATCCGCGCCCGTGCCCAGCTCGCCGTCGACGGGGACGTCGTTTCCTCCTGCATCGCCGGGTTTGTCAGATCAGCAATTGGCCGACACGAAGAATCAACCGACGACGCCGGTCGATCAGGCCACGAACACCTTGCAGGCGGAAGCCGCGAGCTTAGAGGACGTGCTCAAAAACCAGGTGCATCCTACCAATCTGGTCGCGGTGAAAGAATCTGGGACGCCCGTCGTTGCATCCCCCAGTTTGACTGCGAAGACTTTGTTCTTAGCCAGCGCGCATGATGAGTTTGAAATGCTCGATTTCGGCGCGGATTGGGTGCACGTCCGAATTTCGGGCCTGTCGCGAGGGTGGATTTGGCGCACTAGCCTCGAAATGCCCGCCGGCATATCAGACGTTCCATTGACGACCACCAGCGGTATGCCGGTCGTTGCCGATTTATTTGAAGTCTCGCGCCAGGAAACTGCGCCCTTCCCCGGAGATTGGGCACCCCTTCAGGGCAAAAAGGTTGAAATCATCTCGGTAGAAGAAGTTCAAGAGAAGCAGAAGGGCAGCGGCGCTGCCGCCAAACTCGAATACGCGAAGTCTTTGCTCGACAAAAACTATGACGAATTGTCTGCAAAAGCGTCCGAGATCGCCGGAGTGGTGTTGATTTTCGATTCCGTCGATGGCGGAATGGTCGCGGCTACTCTCCCCACGATACGGCAATGGAAAGCGGGCACTTTAACCGACGCGGCGCTTTGGCATCAGTGTTATTTCGATCCACCCGAAACATTCAACGTAGCCAGCGCCGCCGACAAGCACTAGGATTGCAGCTTGCAGTTTTCAACGGCTGCGTTTGAAGCAGCATGACGGCGGCTTATCCGCCGGTGACCTTAAGTTTCGACTTGACATTGAATCGCGGGCACGATACCAATTTTGTCTTTTGGCATTCGTCTCTTGAGGCTGGTATTTTTTGTGGTGACTGCCGATTTGAACCGAACCGCCTGTCGGCGGCGGAAGGAACAAACGGCGATTGTGGGGGCCATGTTACAAAAATTCGTCTCTCTGTTGCGCGACTATTCTCAATTGACTAAGGCGCGCATTACTACTTTGATTGTCCTGACTGCTTGGTGTGGCTATTTCTTCGGCGCTCACCGGATGGGCGCCTCGTCGTGGTCGATGGGTTTGATCCATGCCCTGTTTGGCATAGCGCTCGTCTCCAGCGGAACGGCTGCGCTGAACGAGGTGCTCGAGTCGACCGTCGACGCCCGGATGCGGAGGACCGCGCTCCGTCCCCTGCCATCCGGACGTATGACTAGAGCGCATGCCGCGACCGTCGGACTGGCTCTAACTATCGGCGGGTCGTTGTATCTCGCAGCCTATGCCAACTTGCTAACCGGATCATTAGTGTTCTTGACCGCCTTAGTGTATCTCGTGGCTTACACGCCGCTAAAACAAGTTTCCCCTGTCTGTACCTTCGTCGGCGCATTTCCCGGCGCGATGCCGGTCGTATTGGGGTGGACGGCCGTTCGCGGGAAGCTTGAAATCGAGACCCTGATTCTCTTCGCCATCATGTTCGTCTGGCAGTTCCCGCATTTTCTCTCCATCGCATGGCTTTATCGCGAGGACTACGCGCAAGGTGAGATTCGCATGCTGCCGGTCGTGGATTCCGACGGAAAGTCGACCGTGTGGCGCATTTTGGCCTATTCCGGAGCATTGATCCCCGTGAGCCTCATGCCGGTTGCGTTGGGCATGGCGGGACGTCTCTATCTAGTCGGAGCTATCTTGATGGGGGCCGCGTTGTTCCGTGTGTCGCTAGGCATGGCGTCTCCGCGATTGCCGGCGACTGCTCCAGCATCGAAAGCTCCAGCTCGACGCTTACTCCAGGCAACGATCATCTATCTGCCTGCGCTTTTCGCGCTGATGATGGCTAACTCGATCGTCACTCACTAGTAATTAAGGGGCAGGCTGAACTTTATTGGTCGATACTAGCTGGCGTTCGGGCCTTATTCCGGCTCTAATTCAATCTGCTTTCCAGCTAAGTCGATCTTTACGATCCGGAATTCCCGAATCTGACCCGCTCGCAAAGATTCCGGCTTGGCTTCGTTCGCAGGGGCTCCGTTCTTCCATCGCGCCTGCAGCATCGATCCCAATGACGACAGATCCCGCTTTGATGCCGCCGCGGATGCGGGTTGGGCGCTCTTACCCTCTTTCGCCGAACTTTCCTGCGGGATTCGGCATGTTGCCATCACGCCTTCGCCAAGTTCCACACGCGCACTGCCTCCAGATACCTCGGTCATGCGCCCCGTCACAACATCGCCTTCTTTATGTTCGGCGAGATATTCATCGAGGCCGCTCGGAACCAACTGCTTCATGCTCAGGCGTATGAGCCGCCTTTCCGGGTCGAGCGCGATCACCTGCGCCTTCACCACCTGCCCGGCCCTCAACACCTCCTGCGGATGATTAATACGCTTCTCCGCACTGATCTCGCTGATGTGAATCATCCCTTCGACGCCTTCAGTCAGCTGCACGAACGCGCCGAACTTCGTCAAATTCGTTACCGGACCTTCAATGGTCGTGCCCGGCGCAAACTTTTGTGGTACCGCCACCCACGGATCGCCCAATGCCTGCTTCAAGCCCAGCGAAATCCGCCGCTCCGCCGCATTCACGCCCAGAATTACCGCTTCCACCGTCTCCCCCGGTTTCACCACGTCCGAGGGCGTCCGCACTCTCTTGGCCCACGACATTTCTGAAATATGAATCAGTCCTTCAACCCCCGGCTCCAGTTCAACGAACGCGCCAAAATCGGCGATGCGGGTCACTGAACCGCGCACCCGGTCGCCCGCCTTGTATTTTCCGGCAGCCGCGTCCCACGGATGCGGCTGCAGCTGTTTCATGCTGATTGCAATGCGGTGTTTATCTGCATCGATCTTGATGATCCTGGCTTCGATCTGCTGACCCGCTGACAGCACGTCCGAAGGCTTGTTCACGCGATGCCACGAAATCTCGCCAACATGAAGCAGTGCGTCCGCCCCGCCGATGTCCACGAAAGCGCCGTAGTCGGTCAGGCTGCGAATCTCGCCTTGCACGATGTCGCCTTCCTTCAATTCTGAGAAGCGGCGCTCTTTCCCGGCCCGTTCTTCATCCTCGAAAATAGCTCGGCGATCCACCACCACGTCTTCGTCTTCCACGTCGAGCTTGATGATGCGGCAGCGAATTTCCTGCTCGATCAGCTTCTCGAGTTCCGCGGCATCGCGGGTTCCGCTGCGCGAGGCGGGCATGAAAGCTCGCACACCCACATCCACGTTTAACCCGCCTTTGACGACTCCGGTCACCGTACCAATGATCGTCGATTTTTCGGCAAACGCCTTCTCAAGCGAAGCCCAGTCCGTGGGACGTTCAACTTTGCCGCGCGTCAGTTCGTAGTAGCCTCCCGGATCGCGTCCTTTCACCGTCACTTGCAGTTTGTCGCCGGGCTTCGGGAGTTTGTCGGCCGGAAATGCCGTCAACGGCAACACACCTTCTGTCTTGAATCCGATATCGAGCACAACGAAGTCCACAGTCACTGTGATCACGGTTCCTTCGCGCCTTTGGCCGCCCGCCTCGCTCTTGCGGACGTGGCTTCGTTCGTACTCCGAAAAAATGTCTTTGAATGATTCGCCAGGAGAAGATTCAACCGGCGCTGATTCGCCGGAAGACGATTCAGTTGCACTGCCCGCCGCAGATTCCGGCGCGCTCAGCGTCGATGCATTCGGATCAGACATGTTTGAATTGGACGTTTCTGGATTGGACATGGAGGAGGTTAAAGCCCTGCGGCGTAATCTGGTTTAGAATAACACCTCTGCTTCGCCCCATGGCGCATGCAAAGCCCCCAGCGGAACACGGGCACGACAGATTCACCCAGATCCGTATCGCTCAGCTCTCGCTTGGTCAGACGGCCGCTTCGTTGCACGGTCGCCTCGCTATTTCACCTCAACCACCGCCAGAGCGTCCGGAGCGAGATCCAGAGTCAGTTCGCCATTCTTCAACGCATGGATTTCAGCCGACGGCAATTGCGCGGCCAGTTGCAATGCCTTGAGTTGCTCCTGCGTCGGATAGCGAGGTTGCCCCATCTGATCGTACGAAGGATGCACGTCGCCGTGACCGCGATCGACGACCGAAACATAAGCCTGCGCAGTCCCGCTTACATGCTCGAACTGCAGATGGATCGTCTTCGTTAACCCACTCTTCGACGCATCGCTCTGCTCCGGAGAAAACTTCCCGAGCGGAATCAGGTTCCAAGCAGCAACGACCAGCGATCCATCTTTCTGGCGGGTCGCCAGCACAGACGTCGAATCAGCCGGAATTCGCTCGTCGCCCAATTCGTGCAACACCTTGAACGCGTTGTAAGACGGCTTCGGAATACCACCCACCGCGATCAGCCCGAAGCCCCCATAGAACGGCTGTTTCACTACGCCTTGTTCTTCGAAAACGTCGGAAAACGTCCAGTACGACATCATGTCCGTCAACCCGTCGCATTGCCTGATCGTGTCGGCCATCCACGGCCCCATGTAGATCGAGTCCGTGACCTCCGGCGCATTCGAGTAACTGGCGTTGAACTCGCTCCAGATCAGCGGCAGGTTGGGCATAGTCGATGATTTGATTTGATCGTGCACTTTGTGAATGGCCCGGCACACCATCTGTTCGCGCGGAATCGTTCCCTCGGTCCCAAACACGTCCTTGGCCTTGTCGTTGCCATAAACGTGTGACGATACGAAATCCACCGGAACTTTATTTTCCACGCAGTGTCGAATGAATGCATCCGCCCACGCCGCTTGCGCGGTCGCCGGCCCACCCACCCGCAGTCGAGGGCTTACCTGTTTGATCGCTCGGGCCGTGCGATCGTAAAGTTCCCAGTACGTCGCCTGTTTCGGCTTGCCCGCCCAAAAATCAAGGTTGGGCTCGTTCCACACTTCGAAGTACCATTGCGATACCTCGTCAATACCGTAGCGGTTTAGAAGATGTTTTGTGAATTGTGTAATTAAATCATCCCACTCGTCCCAGTTTTTCGGTGGCGAAACATTCGGTTTGTACCAGAAAGCCTGCAGTGCATCGCGCGCCGCCAGTTTCTTCGGCATGAAACTCAATTCAACAAATGGACGCACGCCGTTGGCAAGCAGTCCGTCATAAATCTGATCGACATAAGAGAAATTGTAGACAGGTTGACCCTGGCCGTTTTCATCGTAAACGCCAACTTCATCATCGAGAATCGCGTGGAAACGCACGTATTCGAAGCCGGTAATCTGTCTTACCTCGCGAAGATCGTGACGGTAATTGTCGCGTAACGACAGAATCGCCCGTCCCGAACCGAACATCTGCTCCCAGAAATGAGGAAACGGCTGAGCCCGAGCGGTCGCGTCAATCACTACCGCGTCCGAATCCGACCCGCGGCTCGATTCCTGAGCCGGAGCCCGAGCCCCGATCAACGCCAGAGACAGAATGACAAAGACGAAATAACGCATATTTGTTCTAGTGGAAGAATAGCGGTTCGCGTGAAACAAATATCCTGAATGGTTCTGAGCCATAACTAAATCGGTTTAGTTACCCAGAGCGGTATAGCATGAGGTCCCGAACATGTCAAGCGTTCAGCCGTTAGAAGGTCTTCTTGCTGGCCTTTGCCCATGCGCCCGCGGCCGCAAGGTGCGCGCGAGCACCTTCCAGCCGCACTTTTCAGCCAGCAGCCGCAAATGCAGGTCTGGAAGGAAGTGCTTGAGTCTCTCCAGATTCCCACGGTATTCGACCGATTCTTTATCCATCGCCGCCACGCCCTCAGAATCTTCCGGCCGCTGCCCCACGCATTCCGACGCTTGCAACAACTGGTTCAGTATGTCCGAAAAATCCTGCGGCGTGATCGCCGAGCAGCGCTTGCGCTCCGGACGAAGACGTACCAGCGCAGATCGCAGATATTCATTCACCTGCCGCAAGGTTTCAACTGCGTCACGGGGCATCATCCCTTCCATTCCATGGCCACGCGCTCGCCGGCCACATCCCGACCCGCCGAACGAGCCATTCCGGCCCCGGCAACCGCGTTGCTCGCTGCCGACTTCTCCGCCCGGTCAACTTCGATCCACGCTTCTCGCACTGCCAGTAAGTCCGTAATCTGTTGGGACAAGGCGCGCGGTGAAGGACGAAATTGCACTCGCAGAAGATTCTGCCGCAGAACGTCATAAAACTGGTCGAGATTCTCCGCCACCTTGCCTCCGCGGGCAAAGTCTAGCGTTGACTGCAAGTACCCGATGATCAGAATGACATGCTTGATACGGTTGCTTCGCCGCTCAATGTCGTTCCGTTCAATGGCGATCGCCGCCTGCCGCAGGTCTTCGATCATCTGCTCGTAAAGCCGCACCACCAGTTCCACTGGACTCGCGCCCTGAACCGCCGCTTCCCGGTACGACTGTTGAATATTCATTGGCATCTGACTCTCGTTTAGCTGGTACCGGTGCCAGTGCTGGTGCTGCTGCCGCTCGTGCTCTCCCCAGACGTCGGAGTCGTGTTGGTGTTCGTCGTGGTGCCCGTGCTTGCCGTGCCCGTCGTCATCGAACCTAGCGCCGCGGTCACTTCCTGCAGCGTAAATGGATATTCTTCAAGGGTCGCATTGACTTGGTCGAATTCCTGATCCAACTCCACCTTTTGCGCCGCCAGTTGGGTCTGGAAATCGCTGATCTCGTTGTTGAGGTCCGTCTGTTGTGTCTGGTTTTGCGATATATCCAAGTTCAGAATCCCTTGCGTCGGATCGGTCAAGTTGTTGAGGCTGCTGGTAAAGTTCTCGGCAAATCCGCTCGAGTCCGAATTCTGAAAGAAATTCTCCACCGCCGCGGGATTCGACGCGAGCGCGCTGCTCAGCGTCGAACTGTCCAGCGACAACGTGCCATCGTTATTCATGGTGATGCCGAGCGCTGCCAGGTTCGTGAAACCGCTGCTCGTCGATTCCGTCTCATTGGTCGCGTAAGTGACATCCGCTGCCAGGCTCGATTGCAAACTTCGCAGCGAAGAGTCCGATCCCAGCGGGCCTTCCGAGTTTGTCGTCGGATCCACCGTGAACTGAGTGTTGATGTCGTCGACCACCGTGTTGTAGGCGGAAACAAAATTGCCGATCGCGGTCGTGATCGAGCTCGTGTCCGGACCCACCGTCACCTGCACAGGAGTGCCCGGATCGGCCGTCGTCAGGTTCAGCGTCACATCCGGAATCGCCCCGTTCACCGTGTTTGTCGTGCTCTCATACGGAATCCCGTTAATCGTGATATCCGCATTCGTGCCGCCTACGGGAGGTTCGAACGTCAGATTGGTGGTGTTGTTGGTAATCGCCAGCGCTCCGTCGGTGCCGCTCGTCTGGCTATAAATCGCCAAGCGTGCGCCGCTCGCGTCCGTCACCACGCTCGCCGTGATGCCCCAGTTGTTGGTCGTGCTTTGCGAATTGATCGAAGCGGCGAGTGTAGTCAGTGTGTCGTTGCTGCCTGCTGTGATCGCGATGTCCGCGGTCGTGCCGTCCGATCCGCCAATCTGCACCTGAAGGTCGCCGCTCGTCGCCCCCGTAGGCAGAAGTGATGTGTCCGCGTTCGCCACCGAATCCGTGTAGAGCGTCCCCGTCGATGCCAGGCTGCTTACCACCACGCTGTAGGTCCCCGCCGTGGCTCCCGGTTGCGCCGTGGCGCTCACAATCAATGGCTCCGCCGATGAGGCCGTGTTCGACGCCATCACTCCCACCGGATCGGAAAGCGCATTCACCGCCGTCGCCAGGCTCGACAGGTCATTATTGATGCTGGTCATCGTATTCTGCTGCGTTTGCAGCGTGGTCAGATCCCCCTGCCAGGCCGTCAATTGCCCGCTCTCGGCTGACTGCAGTTCCGATACCACCGAATTCACATCGATACCGTTTCCATTCAATAGACTCGCGGCGTTAAAGCTGATTCCCATGAGTTTTTTCTCCTTCGCTCATCGCTCCTGCCGCGCTCGCGGTTTCGCGTAGTTTCGCCGCTTGCTGAAGCTCTTGCGCAATTCCACGCTCAACGCTAAGTTCCTGGTCGCTCGGCACTTGCAAAACTACGTCCTTGGCCTGGTTCAGATACTGGATGATTATCTGGTCCTTAATCTCGGGATCCTGGTGCACTTCCACGACATCCTCGGGGAATTCGTAGGTTGAAGCGGGTGTTTTCGTGACGGGACTTTCTTGATTTGGCAGCGTTGCCAAAACGGGCGGACTGGCTTCTTCTCCTGCACTTTGGGTATGTGCCTGCTGATAACTCAGACTCGTACTCTCGGACTGCGCACTTGTTACCGCCGAAGAACCGTCTACCGGTGCGATGCTCATAGCGCACTACTCCGGAAATAAAACATAAGGAGGCGGTTGGTTGCCCGCCTCCTTTGCGAAGCCAATTATTGCAACAGCTTCAACACAAGTTGCTGCTGCTGGTTGGCCTGGGACAGCGCGGAAATGCCGGTCTGCTCCAGAATCGAATATTGCGAAAGGTTCGCCACCGTCGACGGAATGTCCGCCGCCGTGATGTCGTTTTCCGCCGAAGTTAGGTTCTGGGTCTGGTCGGTGATGACGTTGCTGGCCGCCTGCAACTGCTCGACGGTCGCACCCAGCGAGCCTCGTGTGGCCGCTATGGTTGCAATCGCGCCCGTGATCGCCGTCAGCGCTGCCTGAGCGTTCGATGCCGTGGTCAACGAGGTTGCCGAACCGGCCGCAAACGGAGTCCCGATAAAAGCCGCCGCAGTGCTCGTCACTGTTGGCGTGATCGCGCCTCCCGCCGCGATCACCGCGTTGCCCGCTGCCGTCGCGGTAAATTGCACCGACGTTCCCGAAACCGACGCGGTTACGTCCGCATTCACCGGCGTCAACGCGCCATAGGTCGTGCCGGCGCCCGATCCGCCAATGACCGCCGCTGCCAAATTGGCCTCGGTGTTCTGTAGGGCGGTGACTGGATCGGTGCTTGGGTCAATCAACACTTGGCCTGCCGCGCCCGTGAAGTCCGCAGAGTCTTCGAACGTGTAGGTTTGGTCGTTTGTGCCGTCGCTGATCTCAATCGTGTCGCCACTGGCCGGCGCCCCGGTGAAGGCCAGCGTACCCGCCGCTGCCGATCCGAGAAGACCCGTCGCGTTCAGCACCCCGGGAGCGGCGCTGATGGTGTTGCTGCCAGAAGTGCTGCCGTCGCTCAGAAAGACACTGATATCGTCCGCCGAAAAAACCTGCGACCCGTTGTAATTTGTATTGTTTCCAATACTGTCGATTTCAGTCTTGATGGCGCTGAATTCTCCGTCCAGCGCGGCGCTTTGCTTGGCTGACAAACCGCTGTTCGAAGCCTCGGTCGCCAGCGTAACCGCGCGGTCAAGCAGCGTGGTAACCTGCGACAGGGCCCCGTCTGCCACCTGCAGCTCGCCGATCCCGTCCGTCGCATTGCTCGTCGATTGCGTCAACGCGGCGACGTTGGCCTGCAATCCGTCGGCGATGGCCAGACCAGCCGGATCGTCACCGCCGCTATTGATTCGCGACCCTGAAGATAACTGCGCCAGGGTTGAGTTGAGGTTGTTGCTGGTGATATTCAGCTGGTTTTCCGCAGCCAAAGCAGCAATGTTATTCAGGATCGTAAGTGCCATTGTTTTGCTCCCTTTTGGTTCCGATTTTGGGATCCGTCCCCGAAATCTTCCCGGAGCTCGTTCCGTTTGTCCTGTGGAACCCACTTGCGTTTCAACCTCCATCATCGGCTTGCCCCGTCCCGGCTTTATTTCCACAAGTACCGGACGACATAGCTCCGAGGTAACCTGCCTCCTTTTCACCCCCAACCTCCATACCCTCCACCTTCCTGCCGATCAACATAGATGACACCCACGACACAGCGGGTCTTCTTCCCTCTGCGCTTGAATAGGAGCCAAACATGATCCAGCTCACCCGCCTCAACAATCACCCGCTGGTCGTCAACTCCGACCTCATCAAGTTTGTCGAGCAGGCTCCCGATACCGTTCTCACTCTGGTAAATGGCGAGAAAGTCGTCGTTCGTGAAAGCGCGCACGACGTCCTTCAACGCGTAATCGAGTTTCGCCGCTCCGTGCTCCACGGCATCATGTTCTACCACGACAACACCTCCAGACTCACGCCCGTACTCGAAATCAACAGCCAGCCAGCGGGCGAGAAATAGGAGCGCTCGTGGATAAGGCAACTCTCGGCGGTCTGGTGCTGGCCATCGGTGACATTCTGCTCGGCTTGATCCTCGAGGGCGGAAATCTCGGCCAGGTCCTTCAGCCCACCGCTGCCATGATCGTCTTTGGAGGTACCCTCGGCGCCATCCTGATTCAATATCCCCTGCCCGTCGCCCTCGGCGCTTTCCGCCGCCTGGCTCAGGTGTTCGTCGAACCCGTCCAGGACGCCCGTTCCACCATCGATCTCCTCGTCAAATACGCCAATCAGGCGCGCCGGGAAGGCATCATCTCGCTCGACAAAGAACTCGCTAACATCCGCGAACCGTTCCTCCACCGCGCCCTCATGCTGGCCGTCGATGGAACCGACCCCCAGGAACTCCGCCAGATCATGGAACTCGAACTCGACAATAAAGAAGAACAGGAAGAGAAAATTCCCCATCTCTTCGAATCAGCCGGCGGATTTTCTCCCACCATCGGCATCATTAGCGCCGTCCTCGGCCTCATCCAGGTCATGCAGCACCTCGACAAGATCGACGAAGTCGGCAAAGGCATCGCCGTCGCGTTCGTCGCCACCCTTTACGGCGTCGGCGCCGCCAATCTCATCCTGCTGCCCGCCGCTGGCAAATTGAAAATCCGCATCCGCGACGAGCAGATCATCCGCGAAATGACCATCGAGGGCGTGGTTTCAATCCTCGAAGGTATGAACCCGCGCATGCTGGAAGCCAAACTGATGGGCTTTCTCGTCCGCGCACACGAACTCCCCGAAGTCACTGAGGCAAGCCTATGAGCCGTCGTAAACACCGCACCACTCATGTCAATCACGAGGGATGGCTCGTCTCCTATGCCGATTTCATCACTCTGCTTTTTGCTTTTTTCGTCGTCCTCTACGCTTCGTCGCAGGTCGACAAAAGAAAGGTCGGAAAGCTGGCCTTCGCCATCCAGGTCGCATTCCAGGAGATGGGGGTCTTTCAGGCGTCCACAACCGAAGTGCCGATTGATCTGGCCGAGCCTATGCCTTTCAGCACCGCACAGGAAATCGAAAACACGAAACGCAGTGCCAGTCTTGGCCGGATCGCCTCCCGCCCCGATGGTTCGCTCGGCACCGGTTCGGAGAATGGAGATTTGGCTGCCCTGCAAGCCGAACTCGAAACAGCGCTGGCCGCCGAAATCAAGCGCAAAGAAATCGCCCTCCGCCGCGAGCCCGACGGCTTGGTCATCAGCCTCCGTGAAGTAGGATTTTTCGAAAGCGGCTCTGCCCAGATGAAGTCCTCATCCGCCGATGCCTTCGACCGCATCGCCAACATGCTCCGGCAACGCGATTATCGTCTGCGTATCGAAGGCCACACCGACAACACTCCCATTCACAACACTCAATATCCTTCGAACTGGGAGCTTTCCACTGCCCGAGCCACCGAAATCGTCCGCCTGCTCGTCGTGCGCGACGGATTCACTCCCAATCGTTTGAGCGCTGCCGGCTATGCCGAGTATCACCCCGTCGCCACCAATGTCACCTCAGAAGGCCGAGGCATGAACCGCCGCGTCGATATCGTGATCCTGGGCCACTCGCTCCCCGAACTTCCCGCTACCCAACCCGGCAACCAAACCACAACTCCGGCCGCGACGACCAACAAGCCTCCGCGCGCCCCATCCGAAACAAAGAAGGACCCGTCGCCCGCTTCCCCGAAGCCCGCACTCGTAAACGCAACCACTAAACATCTACAGCAGTAGCTCCATCCAAAGCGCACTTTCTACCGGAACCGTCGAATACGGCGAAATCTCCCGAAATCCCACCCTGCGATACAGTGCCACCGCATCTTTCATCGCCGATTCGATCGTATCGAGGCGCATCCGCTCGTACCCCATGGCCCGCGCGTCCGCAATGATCCGCTCAACCAGCGTCCAGCCCAAACCCTTGCCGCGATCTTCCGGCCGCACGTAAAGCCGCTTCATCTCGCAGATGCCCGGCGCGAGTCTGCGCAGCGCTACACACCCCGCAGCATGATCACGAAACCGGGCCAGCAATAACCGCCCGCTCGGAGGCCCATAAGCGCCTGGCAGATTTTTCAATTCCTCATCAAAGCTCTGGAAGCACAGGCTGAAGCCCAGCGAACTGCCATACTCGACAAACAGTTCCCGAGCCTGCTCGATATGTTCCGGGAGCGTCGCCGTAATCAGTTCGATCTCCGCCCGATCATTCTGAGCCAGCGGATTCTGCGTCCCATTGCCTTGAATAAAATCGTTTTCGCCATTCGCAGAATTCGTCACCGCAGCACCCCGCTATTGCCTTCAGAAGTTCTCCCGATTTTATCCCCCTTCCGTTCGATTGCGCCCCGCCCACCAGACGATTAAGATTTCTCCACTCCCATGTCTGAAGTAATTACAACCGAGCCCCCGACCGAGCAATCCGTTTCCACTCCCGCATCCGAACCGTCCGTCGAGGTATTCGCCGTCTACGGCGTCGAGCCCGAGATCCAGGCCTACGCCATGGCCAAGTATTCGCGTTCCTCGCTCTCGATGAAAGAGTCGCTCAAGGAAATCACCCTGCAGAAGGCTGAGAAATTTCTCAATACCTTCTACTTTCAATACGGACACCGCTCCATCGCCGATCTCGCCCACATCGCGCTCGCCATCGAACGCCTCTCCATCCTCGCCGCCATCGTCGTCGCCGACGAACCGCGCTGGGACGGCCAGGAGCGTTCCACCCGCTATCAGGATTTCCGCAAGAGCGGCTACCACACGCCCACCTTCGCCGCTGCCTCGTCCCAAGCTCTCTACCGCGAAACCATCGACTCGCTCTTCACCGCCTACGAAAAAGTTTCCCAGCGCACATTCGAATATCTGGCCAGCATCACGCCCCGTCCCGCCGAAATGAAGCTCGACGCCTATGAGCGCACCCTCCGCGCCCGCGCCTTCGACATCTCCCGCTATCTGCTGCCGCTCTCGACCAATACTTCGCTCGGGGAAATCGTCAACGCCCGCACCCTTGAAACCCAGGTCGCCCACCTGCTCTCGCAACCTCATAAAGAGGTCCGCGATCTCGGAGCCCTGCTGAAGAAAGCCGCGATCTCGCCCGCCTATAACGCAAACGAAGAATCGTTGCGCACCCTCGTCGACGAGATTCGAGCCGTTTCTCCCGAACTCGCCGACCGGGCCGAACGCGAGCTCCTGCGTGAAGTCCGCGTCGCTCCCACGCTCGTTAAATACGCTGATCCAAATCCCTACGAAATCGAAACCCGCCGCGAACTCCGGCAAGCCGCGTCTGACCTGACCCAAGGCGCCACCATCGAACCCGCTCCGTTAGTCGACTTGCTAAACGATTCCCCGCACGCCGACGCCCTTGAGATCGAACTCGCTACCACCCTCGTCTACGCTCACTGTCATTATTCTTATCGTCAGCTCCGCAGCATGATCGAAGCCGGCGGTGCGACCCGCCGCCGCGAGATCATCGACCTCGGACTGCGCCATCGCGGCCGCCATGACGAACTCCCCCGTGCGTTCTCCGCGGGCCAGCAATTCCGCTTCGACATCCTCATGGATATCGGTGGCTTCCGCGACATGCACCGTCATCGCCGCTGCGTCCAGATCATGCAGGATTTCACCACCGCCCACGGCTTCGACACGCCACCTGAAGTCGAGCCCGCCGGAGTCCGCTCCGACTACGATTCCGCCATGCAGCAAGCATCAGCCGCCGTGCAGAAATTCTCCGCCCGCCATGACGAAGAAGCCGCGCAAAACGCCCAATACTCGATCCCGCTCGCCTTCCGCAAACGGACTCTTTTCAAAATGGACTTCGCCGAAGCCCTCTACATCTCCGAACTCCGCACCACTCCCGCCGGACACGCCTCTTATCGCAATGTCGCCTATGCCATGTATGAGGCTGTCGCGAAAAGATATCCCGCGCTGGCCAAATATTTCCGAATCCATGATGTCCATGAACCCGTCGACCTGCTGAAACGCTAAGCCCCGCTAAGAATGTGTGGCGCGACCCCGCCCGTGTCGCGACAACCACCGTCCGCAGCCCACACAAATTGACGCCAACGAATCCCGCCTCTAAAATCACCACACATGCCTCTCTACGAATACGCGTGCAAGAAATGCGGACACCGATTTGAAGAGATCCGCAAATTTTCCGACAAACAACCGACAAAATGCCACAAGTGCGGAGGCGCGCTCGAACAGGTAATCTCCGCTCCCACCGTGCAATTCAAAGGTTCGGGCTGGTACGTGACCGACTACGCCAAGAAAGGCTCTAGCTCTTCCGGATCATCCTCTGCTTCCTCCTCATCCTCAGAAAGCGACAGCGTCTCGAAAGAAACAAAAGAAACAAAGGACTCTATAGAAACGAAGAAAGACGACAAACCCAAGTCCGAAGGTTCCCACAAGAAGCACAAGAAGGATTAGACGTTCCCGCTCAAGCACGCTACTAGCGACCCGAATCTCCGCCCGTTCGTTCCACCACACCAATCACCAGCGTCCGCCGCCGCGGCAGTTCGTCGTCCGAGATTTCCGCCACAAAATCCAAATTAATCCCGAGCTGCACGCTCGCCTGATAAGCCGCATCGTTGAGAAAGTAGACGACATCTCCTCCAAACCGTTCCTTGATCCGCCGCCGTTCATCGAGGTCGAACGGGCTCGCCGAATACACTTTGATCTCGGAATTCTCGCGTAGCACCGTGCTCAATTGCCGCTGGAAGTTGAGCGCTCCCTGCCGTACCTGCGCCATCGTCAAGGCAATAACCCGATATGTCATAGCCAGATTAGAAATAGAAGCGGTCGAGTAGGCCCAGTTCTCAAGAGACGAAGCATATCAGCCTTTCCCTGAAGTAGCTCATTTAGAGAAAGCTAGTGTGATATCCGAGTTCTCTCCCGCCAAGACGGGCGAAGCCCGTCGCCCTGAATCCTTCCACCATCTCCGGCATCTAAATCTATTCGATATAGTCGTTATAACGAGTATTTAGGAGGTAAACACCATGATCACCATTCGTCCCAGCAACGAACGCGGCGGCGGCGATTACGGCTGGCTCAAGACCCGCCACACTTTCAGCTTCAGCGACTACCACGACCCCAAATGGATGGGCTTTCGCTCCCTGCGCGTAATCAACGAAGATTGGGTCGCCCCGAACGGCGGATTTCCCACTCATCCCCATCGTGACATGGAGATCATCACCTATGTCTTATCCGGCAAGCTCGAACATAAAGACAGTCTCGGCACCGGCTCGGTGATCCTCCCCGGCGATGGCCAGCGCATGACGGCCGGCCGCGGTATCCGCCATAGCGAGGCCAATCCATCCTCGACCGAATCCGTTCACCTGCTCCAGATCTGGATCTTCCCTGATCAACAGGGCTACGAGCCCGGCTACGAGCAGAGGGCTTTTCCCGAGTCCGAGAAGCGCGGCAAGTTCCGTCTGATCGCCTCAAACAACGGCGCCGAAGGTTCGGTAAAGATCCGTCAGGATGCAAAACTCTTCGTCACCCTGCTCGCGCCCGGAGAACAAGTCACTCAATCGCTCGACACCGGGCGTCACGCCTGGCTCCAGGTTGCCAAGGGGGAAATCGAACTCAACGGTAAGACTCTGCATCACGGAGACGGCGCCGCAATCAGCGAAGAAAAGAATCTAACCATCAAGGCCGCCGCAAAAGAGGACGCCGAAGTCCTGCTTTTTGATCTCGCGTAAAACGGTTGACCATCAGAACGTCGGGTTGCCGGACCATTGAAATCATTGAGTCATCGAAACGCGACTCCGCGCTTCAATGGCTCTATGGACGAAATGTCTCAATGTCTCGGTAGGTTCTTGATTCCCGCAGCCGCCATCATCCGGCCCGTGACGCCCTTCTCCGCGCGGTAACTGAATAGCAACTCCGCATGGCACGCTGTGCACGGACCCACCTCATCAATATTCTTCGCCGCCAGTCCCGCGTCCACCAACTGCCTCCGGTTCGCCTCCACCAGGTCAAGAAATAGCTTCACCGGCAATTCGCTGTGTCCCGGCGCGCGCGCCGTAAGAAACAGCAGCGGATACTTCTCCCGCACCGGATCTGACTCCTTCACCTCGCGAAACAATTCGCTCGCATACCCAAACTGCGCTTCGAACGTGGTGCGTACTTCCTCACCAACTTCGTAGCAGCATCCCTGAACTCCCGGCCCGATTGCAGCCACCATATCCCGCGGATCGCTCCCAAACTGCTTTCGCATCTCGCCGACACCCTTTTCGACAATCCGCTTCACCGTGCCCCGCCAGCCTGCATGAAAAACCCCCACCGCCCGCCGCTTCCGATCCGCAACAATGACAGGCAGACAATCCGCGGCCTGTACCGCAACCACAAGTTCCGGCGTATCCGTGACCAGTCCGTCGCCAACCAGAGGATGTTCCGGAACTCCATCAACTCGATGAATCAAATCAGAATGGATTTGCCGCAGCGAGACCAGCGGCCAACCTTTGCGCCCACTCACTGCGCCCAGTTCCTTCAAAAAAAGCTCGCGGTTGCGCTCCACCGCCGTGCGCGAATCCTGTTTCGTGAACCCAAGATTCAGCGCCTTTCCGCCGTATGCGCGCGAAACTCCGCCCTGCCGGGTCGAAAACCCATGCGTCAGCCAAGCCAGCCCGCCCAGCTTCTCCGAATGCAAAAGTTGTAGTTTGTTTCGCGCGACGCCCTTGATCACCACGTTACGATCATACCCCGAACGTCGAGACAACAATTCTGCAATGACTCAATGCGTCAATGATTCAATGCCTAAATGCGTCGTTCATTTCTCGACATCGAAATAAATCTTGGCCGTCGCGCGATATTTCAGAACCTTTGCTCCATCCAGCTCCATATCAAGCGAATCCACGTGCGCCCACTTGATCCCGCGAACTGTTTTTGCCGCTTCCTTCACCGCAGCCTCCGCAGCCTTGGCAAAGCTTTCTTTTGAAGTTCCAACCACCTCGATCACTTTCTGTGTCATTCCGCTCTCCTCGCTGTTCCTCAAAATTGTAGTCGAAGGACCATCGGGCAGCCACAGAGATCAAAGATAAGGCCACGCAAGCGTTTCGCGTGGCCTTGCCAATCCTGGTGTTGTAAATCGCTTACTTGCCGCCACCATTGCCGCCAGCCGTCTGTTCAGCTGCCGGCTCCTGCGCGACTGGATTGACCTTTACCGTCGCGAGTATCTTCTCCAGCTTGGCAAAAACTTCGTCGCGGTTAACGTGCTCAATCCCGTCTACCGTTCCGAATCCCTCGGTCCCCAATCCTATGGTGTATTCGTAGCAGGCTCCATTCGCGTAGTTGTGGTAATACTGCGTTTCGTCCTGCTTGATGTCGCTGGCCGAAAAATCGGACGTCGTCTCCATCTCAGTCGATCCGATTTTCACCTTCTCGGCATCAACCGGCTCGCCATCCGCGTTACGTGTGTCAGTGAAAGCAAAATGCTCGCACTCCTGCTCCGAGACGTTGCGATTGACGCTCACGCTGAAAAACGCCGATTCAAAATCCGTCCCCGGAAACGAATTCCCCGGAAGTTCAACGGTCGCGACCGTAACTCCGCCAGGTTCCGCGAAGTTCATCGGCACATCCCCCGTCTCGGCCAGCTGCGGCTGCGCCTTGTCGCCCGACATCAACGTAAACTTCCGCGGATACAAGAATGAAACACCGTAATTAGTGTCACTATAAGTAACATTAGCCGGGCGCCTCCGATGCACCTTCTTCACCGGAGCGGGCGCTGCGATTTGAGCAGCAACAGGTACCGTCGCGGTTGGCGGCGCAACAGCAGGCGCCGGCCCAGACACGCCCACAGCCACCGGTTTTGTGGACTGCTTCGAGCATGCGCTGATCACGAGCAATACCCCAAGGATCGCGAAGCACGCGAGCATGGCCAGCTTCTGCTGGCGCGACCAGGACGTAAGCGCCGTCCCCACAATTGCGTTATTAGTTGGCTTGTTACTCGCCTTGCAGTTAGTCGATTTCTCGTACTTACTCGATTTCTGGTCACCCGACTTCCAAGTAGTAGACATCTGTCACCTCCTCTGCGACTCGCGCAGTCGAAAGTGATATGGCAAAACAGCCGCCAAGCAGCCCGCCATTGAAACAACGCAACTTACGTCCGCGAGCTGCTTCGGGCCCCGTCCACCACCGTACACGACGTGTAGCAACCAACACGCACTACATAGGGATGGATGCATTCGTCTGTTCCAGCCGGCCGCAGTTCGGCACAGCCGCATCCGCCGCCAGCTCCACCAAGCGCCAGTCGTCCTAGAATGTCTCTGTGACCCTTGTCCCGCCGAACAGCACTCCCAATCCTCATACCCCTTATCGCGGACGTCTTGCCCCCTCACCAACCGGATTGCTGCACATCGGTCACGCACGCACCTTCCGGATCGCGGCGCAACGTGCCCTAGAAAACCACGGCACTCTAATCTTGAGAAATGAAGATCTGGACCCGCAGCGCTCCCGCCCTGAATTCTCCCAAGCCATGATCGAAGATCTTCACTGGTTGGGCATCCGTTGGACCGAAGGCCCCGACTGCGGAGGCCCGCATGCTCCCTACGCGCAAAGCGAGCGTCGCGGGCACTATCTCGAAGCCTGGCGTCAGCTCCGCCAGAGCGGATTTCTATATCCCTGCACCTGTTCCCGCAAAGACTTGGCGCAATCCGCCAGCGCTCCAAACGACACCGATGACGAACCCTTGTATCCCGGAACCTGTCGCAGCCGCCTCGGCACTGCCGAATGCACCGATCCCGCCGGCGTCAACTGGCGATTCCGCGTGCCCGATGGCGAAGCCGTCGAGTTCACCGACCTGAATCTCGGCGTACAGCGCTATGTCGCCGGCAGTGATTTCGGGGATTTTCTAGTCTGGCGCCGCGACGATGTTCCCGCCTACCAACTCGCGGTCGTCGTCGACGACGCTGCAATGCAGATCACCGAAGTTGTGCGGGGAGCCGATTTGTTGAAATCCACGGCCCGCCAACTCTTGCTCTTCCGTGCCCTCGGCTATCCCGTTCCACACTACTTTCATTGCGAACTGGTCCGAGACGCCGCCGGAGCGCGCCTGGCCAAACGCCACGACGCGCTCAGCATCCGGCATTCGCGCGAAACCGGAATGCCTCCCGACAAGGTCCTCGAGTTGGCCGGCTGACATAACGCTTTAAAACAATGCCGTCGCCCTGCGCTTCCAGGCCTTGCCCTTTTCTTTCGCAATGTTCTCGATGTCATTCACGTAAGCCCCGGTCTGCGTCAGCACGTGATGCAGATCGTTTCCTACGCTGATAAAGCTGAACCCCTTCTCCAGGAACTCTCCCACCCTCGATGTCCCAAACAAAAAAATACCGAGAATAATGTTGTTCTTGTGTGCGTATTCGATCAGCTTCTGCGTCGCCGCGTTCAGTTCCGGCGATGTGTACATGTGCGGAAATTCGTACTTGTTATAAAGTCCCATCGACATGCACAGATCGTTCTGTCCTAGAAAAAGAATGTCGACTCCCGGCACCGCCGCAATCTCCGCGATGTTCTCGATGCACGAAGCCGTTTCCACCTGCAATGCCACAATGCCCTCATTGTTCCAACTGCCGGCATACCCAAGCAACCCGGCCTTGTTCATGCTGCGCTGCGGAAAATAGACCGACCGCGTGCCCACCGTCGGATACTTCGTGCAACTGATCGCCTGCCGCGCCTCTTCGGCCGTATTGATGTATGGTACGAGAACTCCATCCGCTCCCAGGTCAAGCGCCTGCTGAATGCCCGGCCGGTCATCGTATCCGCCCACGCGCACTAGCGATTTCGCGCCGCCATTCGCAATCCCGCTCAGCATCGCCGAGAGTTTTTCGTAATTCATCGGACCGTGCTGCGTATCGACCAGCAGCCAGTCATATCCACTGTGCGCCAGTTGCTCCGCAACCGTCGGGCTGTGCGCGTTCAGAAAAAGCCCCATTTTCGGCCTGCCGGCGTGCAATTGTTTTTTAAACTCTGAGCCACTGAGAGCGGCGTCTGCCATCTAAAAATCCTCCTTGAACCCTTCCTGAGTCGTTGAAAATGGTTTTCAGTGTACCCAACGAATACCGCGAGTGGCCAGCCCAAACCTTACTTTTTTCTAGTAGATGACTGGAGGACAGAGAAATCTCCCGTAAACACGCGGCTCGCCGCGCGTCTTGCGTGTCCCTCCCCCAATGCGGAGAGCCGCCCGGCGACGGCCGCCTTTCGATCCTCGACCCCGGTCCCCAGCTCAATCTCGAGCATTTTGGCGCAGTTTGCCGCCCGAACCCCGGTTTTAGGCTGATTTTTAAGGGGTACCTTCCTCAAAACCGCATAAAATCTGCATAAAATGCTTCTTTTCCACAGCGCAGTGGTTTAGTATTCGCTCGATACAAGCAAATTCGTAAGTTCCTGAAGGAGGAAATCATGGCTTCCGGTATGACCAAAACGCAACTCACTCGACACTTGGCCGAAAAACTCGGCACCAACAACAAGACTGCCGCTACTTTTCTCGAGCACCTGGCAGACACCGCCATCAAAGAGACGAAGAAGAACGGCGTATTCGTCGTCCCCGGCCTCGGCCGCTTGGTGAAAGCGCATCGCAAGGCCCGCATGGGACGCAATCCCCAGACCGGTGAACCCATTCAGATCAAGGCGAAGACGGTTGTAAAATTCCGCGTCGCCAAAGCCGCAAAAGACGCGATCGCCCCCAAGAAGTAATTTTTGTGTGGCGCGGGCACTCCTGTCCGCAAAATGTCAGCGGCAAGAATAAGTAACAAGAATAGGCAAAAAGGCCGGCGATCCAGTCGGCCTTTTTATTTGATCCTCAACTCCATCACCCGAGCCACCACCTTCCCAGCCTCAATCACCAGCTTCCCCACCGTGACCGGCAAATGAAACCGTCGAGGTCCCGCGCTCCCCGGATTGAAATACAGCACTCCATTCTTTTCTTCCATCTTAGGCTGATGACTATGCCCATAAATGACGACTCGAAATCCTGCCGCCTCCGGTCTCAGATCCAGTTGCCCAAGATCATGCAGCATATAGATCGACACTCCGCCGATCTCCACGACCTCAGTCGCCGGCAACCGCCGTCCCCAATCCGAAGTATCAATATTCCCGCGAATCGCCCTCACCGGAGCAATTTTCCCAAGCCGTTCGAGAATCGACTGATCGCCCACATCCCCCGCATGAACAATCATCTCCGCCCCGCGCAGAGCCTCCACCGCCTCGGGACGCAACACTCCATGCGTGTCAGAAATCACTCCAACAATCACAATTCACCGCAAGCGACTCACGGCAATCACCACAACCCACGTAGCGACGGACGCAGTCGCCCGTCCCAAATTCAAAAATTCCGCATCTGCAGATTCATCACAAATTCCTAGCCAAACGCTCACATCTTCCACTAACCAGCTAACGCTATACTGCCGAGAACACCAAAACCAAAGAGTTTCGACAGCAACGTCCAGTAAAGCATGTCCCAAGCCACGCCAAACTTAGCCGAAGCTCTTCGCCGCTACTGGGGATACCACGAATTCCGCCCCAAGCAGGAAAGCATCATCCGCAGCCTCCTCGCCGCCCGCGACACCTGTGTCGTCATGCCCACCGGAGGCGGGAAGTCGCTGTGCTACCAGCTTCCCGCCGTGATCTCCGGCAAAACCGCCGTCGTCGTTTCTCCGCTCATCGCTCTGATGCAAGACCAAGCCGTGCAACTCGCCCAGATGGGCATCCCCGCCGCCGTCATCAACTCTTCGCAAACTCCCGCCGAGCGCCGCGCCGTCATGGAAAAAGCCGCCCGAGGCGAATTCCGCCTCCTCTATCTCTCCCCTGAACGCCTGGCCGTCGGCAATACCTTCGACTGGCTAACCCGCGTCCCCGTGGGATTCTTCGCCGTTGACGAAGCGCACTGCATCTCCGAGTGGGGACACGAATTTCGGCCCGACTACCGCCAGCTCAGCCGCCTGCGCACCAGCTTTCCCAATCTTCCCATCGCCGCTTTCACCGCCAGCGCCACCCGACAGGTCCGCCACGACATTCTGAAGCAGCTCCAGATGCGTGAGCCCGATCTCTATATCGCCAGCTTCCATCGCAAAAACCTGAGCTATGTGGTCCACGAATGCGAAGCCCGCACCCAACTCGAACTGCTGGTCCGCGCCCTGCGCCACTACGCCGGCGAAAGCGTAATCGTCTACTCGCCCACCATCAAACGCGTCGAAGAAACCGTCGAATACCTCGAGGAAAACGGCATCGCCGCGATCCCTTATCACGCCAAGATGGAAACTCCCCAGCGCCAACAAAATCAGGAACGATGGATGTCCGACGAAGTCCGCGTTCTAGTCGGCACCATTGCCTTCGGACTAGGTATCAATAAGCCCGCCGTCCGCGCTGTAATCCACCTGTCTTTGCCCAAGTCGATCGAGCAGTACTACCAGGAGGCAGGGCGCGCCGGGCGCGATGGCCGCCCCTCCGACTGCATCTTGCTCTGGCAGAAACGCGACCACATTCTGCTCGATTACTTCATTAACCAGATCTCCGACGATGCTGAGCGCGAGCGCTGCGTACAGCGCAAGCGCGTGATCAGCCGCTTCGTCGATTCGCAAAGCTGCCGCCACCGCCAAATTTGCCTGCACTTCGGCGAAACTCCCAAATGGGAGCGTTGCGGCAATTGCGACAAGTGCGCCCCCAAGCCCGAGTGGTTGAGCAAAGAGATCGCGCCCACGCCCGCAGTGGTCCAAAGACGTTCCACTCCGTCTCCATCGTTCTACGAGCCCACATTGAAGTCCAGCAAGCCACGAGTCCGCGAGACGCCAACGGAAGCAAATCCCGCTCTCGCCGACTACCTGCGTGAGTGGCGCCGCTGCATGGCCCGTGAGAACAAAGTCCCCGCCTACATCATTCTGCACGACAGTACGCTAGAGGAATTGTGCCGCCGCCGCCCCAAGAATCTGGCCCAGCTCAAACAAGTGCCCGGCATCGGCGAAAAGAAAGCCGACGTCTATGGAGGAGAAATTCTGCAAGCTCTGCGCAGCTTCGACGACGGAGCCCGCGCCGCCCCGCCCACTGCCAAAGAACCCAGTCCTGCCGAACAGACTCTCAAACTGCTGAACGAAGGCCGCACCTTCGAAGAAATAGCTCGCATTCGCGCCCGGCAAGTTTCGACGGTAGTCTGCACCGTGGCCAACCTGATCGAAACCGCCCAAATAAAACTAAATCCCCATTGGATCTCCCCCGACGCTCAGCCCCTGATCGAAGCCGCCTGCATAAAGCAAGGAGTCGAGAGACTCAAAGACATCAAAGAAGCCCTGCCACCCTACGTAAGCTTCGAAGACATTCGCCTGGTTGTAGCCCACCTGCGTTCAGCAAATCGAATCCCGGCCAAAACGGCATAGACCTAGACCGCCCGTTTTGCAATCGATGCCACGGGGGAGCAGCACTTGACGCGATATTTAGACGCCGTATTTAAACGATAAAGCTCTAGCGGTTTGTGGTTGCGAGCTTCCTAGTACTACTGTGTTATAAACTGAATACTTTTTGCTGAAAGATTTGTTGGTCTAGCATTTGCTCATGATAAGTTGCGGGTCATGAGCGCCAACTCTGTAGGGCCAGGCGCCCAGCAAAAACGCTTCGCGGCTTACTTGGATCGCCTGGCGCATGCCGCGGGGCACTTGGATCGGGTTGTCCCTCTGAAGTCCTATTGCACGGGCTTGCTTCTTCCTGGCGAACGCAAGAGTGTGGAACCGATGGCGGCCCGCCTCTGTCCCGACAACGTGCGCCAGACCCATCAGTCGTTACATCATGTCGTAGCCCATGCTCCCTGGAATGACGAAGACATGCTGGAAGCGGTACGGCAATATGCGCTGCCCGCCATGCAGAGGCAGGGACCGATCGTCGCTTGGGTGGTCGATGACACGGGGTTGGTGAAGAAAGGAAGGCATTCGGTAGGGGTCACGCGACAGTACTGTGGACAGGTAGGCAAGCAAGAGAACTGTCGGGTAGGTGTGAGTTTGTCGGTCAGTACGGGGGAAGCGAGTCTGCCCGTCGCCTGGCGTCTGTACTTACCGGAAGTGTGGGTCCAGGACAAGCAGGGGAGAAAGGCCACAGGGGTACCGCCGGAAATCGGTTTCCAGACCAAGCCGGAAATTGCTGTGCAACAAATTGGCACTGCTCTGGAGCGAGAGATCCCCTCAGGTCCGGTACTGGCGGATGCCGCCTATGGCAACGACACCGGATTTCGCGATGGCATCACCGCATTAGGTTTGCTGTACGTAGTGGGTATCCAGTCGTCGGTGAGCGTGTGGAAACCAGGCCAGGCACCGCTGCCCAAGCGGAAGTGGAAAGGAAACGGACGTCCACCCAAGCTTCTACGACGCGCTCCGCGACATGCTCCGATTTCCGTGAAAGAGTTGGCCCTCACCCTGCCGCCCAGGATGTGGAGAGAAGTGAGTTGGCGAGAAGGAACCCGGCATCAACTTGCTTCCCGTTTCGCTGCCCTCCAGGTTCGTCCCGCGCATCGTGATTACTGGCGCAGTAAACCACGTTCGGAAGAGTGGCTCTTAGTGGAGTGGCCGAAGGAAGAATCAGAACCCACCAAGTACTGGTTATCCACCTTGCCCGCCTCCACTAAGCTTCCCGATCTGGTGCGCTTGGCCAAGCATCGCTGGATCATCGAGCGCGACTACGAAGAACTGAAGCAAGAACTCGGATTGGGTCACTATGAAGGGCGAGGCTGGCGCGGCTTTCACCATCACGCGACCCTCTGCATCGCGGCCTATGGGTTCCTGGTAGCCGAACGGAGCCGTTTTTCCCCCTCCGCTCGCGCCGGTGAAATGGACTTACCCGTCTCCAAAATGCCGCCCAAACTCCGCCCTCGGGGCTCGCCCGCCACGCGTGGCGCGGCATAATCCATGGTCGATTGCCACACTCCGTCAAACCATCGCCAGAGTTCTGCTCCGGCAACTCTCGGGCTGTCCTTTTTGTGGAACTCCCCTTTTTATAACACAGTAGTATTAGGGAATTGCGCATCCAGTAAGTCGAGGCCGTTTTTGGACAGTCGGCGGCTTCGATAGTCAGGTAGCTAAGACACGATAAACCATTAGTTCAGTTGGTCACTCGAGGTGGGTAAATGTCAGAAGCAGCGGTGCATCACGGTGCTCCACAGGGTTTCATCCGGAAGTATGTGTTTAGCCTCGACCACAAGGTGATTGGTCTGCAGTATTACGGCACGGCTCTGGTTGCCGTCTTTATCGGAGTGGTTCTCTCCTGGCTCATGCGTTTTCACCTTGCGTGGCCGAATGCTGCGATTCCCGGCCTGCAGTTGCTTTCGAAGAACGGTGCGCCGGGCGGCCTGATTACGCCGGAGTACTACCTTTCGCTGCTGACCATGCACGGCACGTTGATGGTTTTCTTTGTGCTCACCAACGCGCCTTTCGCCGCCTTTGGAAATTACTTTCTCCCGATACAGATTGGCGCCGAAGATATGGCGTTTCCGCGCTTTAACATGATGTCGTTCTGGACCACCTTCGTGGCGTTCATGGTGCTGATCGCGGCTTTTTTTGTTCCCGATGGACCCCCCATTTCGGGGTGGACCGCTTATGCGCCGCTGAGCGCGGTTGGGTCAGACGCCGGGCCGGGCCTGGGAATGGGGCAGAATCTTTGGGGAATTTCGATCGCGATTTTCTGTATTGCGTCGCTGCTGGGTTCGTTGAACTTTATTGCGACCACGCTCGACCTGCGCGCCAAGGGCATGACGCTGATGCGCATGCCGATTAGCACGTGGGCGTGGTTCGTCACCTCGTGCATCGCGTTGCTGGCGTTCGCCGTTTTGCTTCCAGCATGTTTGTTGCTGATTCTCGATCGCGTGGCAGGCACCAGTTTTTTATTCCTGCTGGACTCGTTGTAAGCGATCATCTGCAGCCTCATTCCGGAGGATCGCCGCTTCTTTGGCAGCATTTGTTCTGGTTCTTCGGGCATCCTGAGGTGTACATCGCGATTCTGCCGGCAATGGGCATCGTTTCTCACATTCTGATCAACAGCATGCGCAAGCCGCTGCTGAGCCACAAAGTCGTCATCGGCTCGATGTTGTCGATCGGGTTTCTCAGTTACATGGTCTGGGGACATCACATGTTCCTGAGCGGGATGAATCCATTCTCCGCGCTGGTTTTCTCGTTTCCAACGCTCATGATCACGATACCGGCGACGGTGCTGACGCTCATCTGGCTGGGCAGTCTTTACGGGTCGCGCCTGCAGATCACCGCCGCATCGCTGTTTGCCCTGGGCTTTATTTCGATGTTTGTCAGCGGGGGCGTCAGCGGATTCTTTTTAGCGCAACCATCGATTGATATCTACCTGCACGCAACTTACTTTGTGGTCGGGCATTTCCATCTCGTCATGGGTGTCGCTGCGATCTTTGGCGTCTTTGCCGGAACTTACTTCTGGATGCCCAAGATGACCGGGCACATGATGAATGAAACGCTGGGCAAGATTCACTTCTGGTTTACCTTTGTTGGAGCATATTGCATCTTCATGCCCTTTCACTATCTTGGACTGGCGGGCAATGTGCGCCGTTACTCGTCGTTCGTGGATGACTTTATGGCACCGCTGCTGCCGGTGCATAAATTCATCACGATTGCCGCCCTGGTTACGGGCGCGGCTCAACCGATTTTCCTCTACAACCTTATTCATACTTATTCATAGCCGCTTCTTTGGGCCGCCCGCCCCGGAGAACCCGTGGAACGCGACGTCGCTCGAGTGGACGATGCCTTCACCGCCGCCGTGGAACAATTTCGGCGGCCAGCACCCGGTTGTTTATCACGATCCTTACCAATACAGCGTCGAGGGCGCGAAGGAAGATTTCATCATGCAAACCTCGCCGGAAAAGGTGAAGACTGCGGTTGGGTCCTAAGGCCGACGGGTACCATTAGATCGAGGCAGCGGCCTTAGTCGCGCGCTGCGTATTAGAAGAGAGGCAATAGTAGTATGGCAACAACTGTTCCTGAACCACCGGTTATCGAGTTACTGCGCTCGTCCAGGCCTTCCCCCAGTTCAGGCGGCGAGGGCGGCACGGGAGGAGTTATTTCCGATAGCGGAGACGTGCGGGTTGTGGCCGACCGCGCGCCCGAGCCCCGCCCGCACTGGAATCTATTGAGGATTGCATAATATAGTTACAACGGAAACAGTTCTGCCTGCCGCCAGAAGGCAATCACCAAGGTAGGCCGTTTGCGCATCCGGCGGAGCGCTTGGCGAGCATATTGGCTCAATTGCCCAAAGTTCTGCGGACAGAAGTTGGGCAGTTCGTGTTGCTTCCAGTGCGACCACAGGTACTCGACCGGATTCAGTTCCGGCGCATAGCCGGGAAGAAACTCCACCCACAAGCGCCCGCGCTGCCCACGGATGAACTCCCAGGTGGCGCGGCTGCGATGGCCCGGCAATCCGTCCCAGACGATCAGCAGCTTGCCGGGAATGTGGCGCAGCAGGTGCTCCAGAAACTCGATGATCTGCGGGCTGCGGATCGCCCCCGGAAACAAGCGGAAGTAGAAATTCCACCACGTCACTCCCGCCATCGCCGACAGCATCTTCCAGTTGAAGTGATAGTGCGCCGTGGAAAGGCGCTGGACTTCAGAGGGTGCAACTCCCGCCCGGGAACTGGTTCGCTCCACCCGGTAACAATCGAAACGGCGGCGGAGGCAACGAAGCTGTCGGAGCTTTCGATGTAGAGGGTCGCTAGGCGACTCGGTGAGCGTACAGGCCGTAACGCGAGTGAACGCTGAGCAGGCCCCGAAACAACAATTGCAGGAGCCGACCTGACTGTTACACAGGGAAGGCCGCTGACGACGGAGATTGACGAGCGAATAAGCTCCGTCGGACCTGCCGGGGTAATGGCGATGGCATGTACGCATAGGAGACCAGACGCAACACGGGAAGCCCCAGCGGTGATCGCGGTCGGGATCAACTGGCAGCTCGTGAGAGACAGGCCGGGCCGTATGGGGTGACGGAGAGGTCCGTAGTACTGAGGAAGCCGGGTAACTCCGGTGGAGGGAAGGGACCTCAGTTAAAGACGAACGCAACAAGCGACAAAGGATCGAGGGATTGGCGATGAGCCTAACAACTCCATTCAGTGTTCAGAAGTTGCAGACGGCGTTGCACGCAAAAGCGAAGGAATCGCCCAAGCTTCGTTTCCACGCGCTGTACGACAAGGTGTATCGGAAAGACGTACTGGCCTATGCCTACGAACGCTGCCAAGCCAACGGCGGGGCTGCGGGAATGGACAACCAGACATTCGAGAACATCGAAGCGTACGGCAGGGAACAATGGTTGGACGAACTGACGCAAGCGCTGAAAAGTCGAACCTATCAACCGCAGCCTGTGCGGCGGGTTTATATACCCAAGCCGGATGGGAAGCAGAGACCGTTAGGCATACCAACAATCCGGGATCGGGTTGTGCAAACCTCGGCCATGCTGGTCCTCGAACCAATCTTCGAGGCCGACCTGCCGACGGAGCAGTATGCCTATCGGGCGGACCGCAGCGCGCTGGACGCAGTACAGCACGTCCACCAGCTGATCAACACGGGACATGGACAGATCGTTGATGCGGATCTCAGCAGCTACTTTGATAATGTTCCCCATGCCGAACTCATGAGGTCGGTGGCTCGCAGGGTTGTCGACGGGGCGATGCTACATCTGATCAAGATGTGGCTGGAAGCACCGGTCGAGGAAACCGACGAGCATGGGAACAAACGTCGGAGCACGCGCAATCGGGACAAAGGTCGAGGTACTCCCCAAGGGTCTCCGATCAGTCCCCTGTTCAGCAATCTGTACATGCGACGGTTCGTGCTGGGGTGGAAGAAACTCGGACACGAGAAGCGTTGGAAAGCGTACATCGTGAACTATGCCGATGACCTCGTCATCTGCTGTCGAGTTGGGGCGGAGCAAGCACTGACTGAGATGCGGGCGATGATGTCGAAGCTGAAATTGACGGTGCACGAGACTAAGACGCGGGTCTGTTATCTGCCGGAAGAGAAGTTTGATTTTCTGGGATACACGTTCGGGCGGTGTTACTCGATGAAGAGGGGTCGAGTCTATTTAGGCACGACACCTTCGAAGCAACGAGTGCAGCGCATCTGTCGCGCGATCAGCGACGAGACCGGGCGAGGTACCGTCAGGCTGGATCCGAAGGCGATGGTGGAGAAGCTCAACCGGATGTTGATCGGTTGGGCCAACTACTTCTGTCTAGGAGCGGTCAGCAAAGCCTACAGTGCGGTCGACTTACACGCCCGCCGGAGGTTGCGTCGGTGGTTATGCGACAAACACAAAGAGCCGCGACCGGCATACAAACGTTTTCCGGAGGCGTCTCTGAACTCTGTGTATGGCTTGGTCCAGTTGCCACACCGGACCGCGAACCTTCCGTGGGCGAAAGCGTGAGTCTTTTCCGAGAGCCGGATGCGGGAAAACTGCCAGTCCGGTTCGATGAGCGGGAACAGGAGACAGGACCAAGCCAAACCGGACTGAGGTGACGCGGCGAAAGCCCAGTCAACTAACCACCGGGAGACTACAGTCACTGCGCCTGTTCTCGACTCTACTTGCAGCACTGGCGTCTGTCCCCGTGGCGCCCAGGTCCGGCAGCGGTGTGGGCGCTCGCTTAGTCCGCTTTCGTCGATGAAGACGATAGTTCGCCGCTCGTTTTGGGCTTTTTTTTAATCTCCGGCCAGCGCTGCTGTTTCCACTGCCGGATCTTTTCTTCGTCCCGTTCCAGCGCCCGTCCTACCGGACGCTGGCAGCTCCAACCCAGTTGCCGCAAAATCCGCCAGGCCTGCGAGGGGTGGTACTTCACCCCACATTCCTGCTCGATCAGATCAGCCACGCGCCACGAAGTCCACAGGCTGGTTTCGTAGCCTAAGGCCTCCGGCCCGCGCTTCAGTCTCTTCTCGATGCGCCGCAGATCCTCGGGCCGTAAGCGGGCTCTGCGCCCAGCGTGCCCCTTCTTCAGCGCTCGCACTCCACCTCGCTGCAACTGTGCCGCCCATCGACTCACCGACTGCCGATGCACTCCCACCTGCCGCGCTACCTCTGCCAGATGTACTCCTTGCCGCAACAGTCGAGCTCCCAACAGCCGCCGCTCCTCCAACTTCTTAAAATCTCGCCGCACTCCCGCCGGGTTTCCCATGACCGCAGAGTAGCATAGGATCTTCAGAATGTCACTATATTATTCAATACTCAATAGGTGGCTTTGGCGGCGATTGCCATGGGATTCGCCGCGCTTACCAGCGCATTGGTCGTTAGACAGGGGTCCGGGAATGATTGGCAACGCATTCTTATCCCCCACATCCTTTATCTAAACAGCGTCATACTCATTCTAAGCAGCTTAACGCTCGAAGTCGGGCGAAAGAAAGTTGCGAGTTACATTCGCGCGGAAGGAACGACTCGCTCTCAGGCGATGGGATGGCTCGCAGCCACGCTGGCTCTTGGACTTACTTTCGTAGCCGGTCAGTATATTGCATGGTTGCAACTGCGGTCTGAAGGGTTATATCTTGCGACGAATCCGAACAGTTCATTTTTCTACGTGCTCACGGCCGGTCATGCCGTTCACGTGCTTGGCGGGTTGGGAGGGTTGCTGCGAGTAATGTATCTGCTGCGCGAGAGGGTTCCAGTTCTGCGGAAAAGTACCATGGACGCGACGTCTTACTACTGGCATTTCATGGGCATGCTTTGGTTGTATCTACTTTGCGTTGTCTGGATAAAGCTGTAAGAGTGTCTAAGTTGTATTGAAACGGGAGGCTTCGTGAGTCAAGCGAATCTGGCGGTCGATCCCCACGCTGCTGCAGGTCTGATGGAAGAATCACCTTTTGCCATTCCATCGAGCAAGCTGGTGATGTGGATGTTCATCATTTCGGATGCGGTGACCTTTGCCGCTTTCCTGTTTGCTTACGGCTTCATCCGTAACGCCAGCGCAGACTGGCCCACTCCGTTCGAGCATGCGAGCATCTGGAATGCGTTGCTGATGACGTTCATCCTGGTGACCAGCAGCCTGACGGTTCTTTTCGCGGTGCGGGATGCACAGAATGACGACCGCGACGGCGCCTTCAAGTGGACACTGGTTACGGCTGCGGGTGGCACGCTGTTTGCAATTCTTCACCTCCGCGAATGGCATTCGCTTATTGGCGAAGGGGTACGGCTGTTCCAGAATCCGTGGGGTTCACCCTTGTTTGGCGCGAGCTTCTTTACCATCACCGGATTGCATATGCTGCACGTGATCGGGGGCGTCGTAGCGCTGACGGTCGTGGCACTGCTTTACAAAGCGGGACGCTACTCGGCCAAACACATTGAGATCTGGGCGCTTTACTGGCACTTCGTCGACATTGTTTGGATGTTTGTTGTGCCGATGATCTATCTGTTGAACATGAAACGGTAAGCGAAACCATAGCGGGAAGGTAAATACCTAATGACCACAACTGAGAATTCGACCGGAAAATCGAAGAGCATGACTACAACCTTCGTTGTGTACGGAGCCATTCTGGGCATTGCCATATATCAGGTCTGCTTCGCCATGATGGCGGGCCCGCAGGGGATGCTGATGCTGATGTTGGCCATTCTTCAGGCGTCCATTGCCGTGATGTATTTCATGCACCTGTCGACCGAGCGTCAGGTTCTGGCGCTGGCCCTGATTCCGTACACGCTTTTTGTCCTGTTCATGCTGAACATGATCTGGCCCGATAGTGTCCGCCTGCTGCACATGCGCCCGCATTGAGCCGTGAGGAGTTTACGCAGATTCGTAGTCGGTCGGGGAGGAAGTATGACGGTCAAAATCGCACCCATTGCCAAGGCCGCTCTCGTGCTGCTGGTTATTGCGTGCGTTTCGGTGCCGGCATGGAGCCAGGGTTGTGCGCTCTGCTACACCCAGGCTGCGGGTGCGGGCCCACGCATGATTCAAGCCCTTAGAAGCGGGATCCTGGTGCTCATCTTTCCGCCCATGGGCATCTGTATCGGTCTGATGGTGGTGTCATACAAAAAACGCAATCGATTCCGGCGAGACGACGGCCCCGATCGCGTGTCGGATCTTGGCTGGTGACTACTTGGGGGGAAGTTTGATACAGTGTTGGGCGCAATTTGGAAGGACAGGAGGAACTCGTGGAAACTACCATTGGGGTTTTTTCGTCTCGTGATCTTGCTGAGCAAGCTGTAAAGGAGCTGCTGTCTCAGAAGGTACCAAAGGAATCGATTGTCTTTTTGACCCGATCGGAGACGGAGGCCAAGAGCGTTGGCAAAGGATTGGGCGCTACCGTCGGCGGTTTCATGGGCGCAGCGACAGGCATGTCAGCCGGAGTGCTTGCAGCGTCGCTGCTGGTCGTTCCCGGATTGGGCAAGTATTCGCACTGGGAATCGGCGCTGCCGCGCTTTTGGGATTGGCGGGTGCCGGCGCGGGTTCAGCTGTCGGAGGCGCGGTTGCCGACGATCACTCTGCTCCGGTGCCAACCGGCGATGACAAAAGCGCAGAGGATGCTGTGTTTTTCCGCGAAGTATTGAAAGAGGGACGTTCCCTGATTGTGGTGCGCACCGAATCGCAACAGATCGCGAATGCGGCGTGCGCAATCCTCGACCGGCTCGGACTTGGTATTCAAGGTCACACGCCCCTGAAGATGCAGACAACCATTCGCCAGATTGAAGACATCGCCATCGTCGACGTACGTGGAAGGATCACTCTGGGCGAGGGCAACGTGATGCTTCGCGACACCGTTCTGGGACTTTTGGACAAGGGCAGCAAGAATATCTTGCTGAACTTACACGAGGTCGGCTATGTCGACAGCTCAGGCCTTGGCGAACTCGTCAAGTCTTACACAACGGTCAAGGGCCGTGGCGGGCAGCTGAAGCTGTTCAACCTCAGCAAACGAATGAACGACCTGCTTGAGATGACCAAGTTGTGCGGAGTCTTCGACATCCAGGCCGACGAGGCCAGTGCCGTTGAGTCGTTCTAGTGCGACGTCGACTTCGGTCGATTGAAGATCTCTTATATTGTGAGGCACGGTCTTCCCGGGAAGGATAGGGCGGAGCAGGAGTACGCCCATCATGAAAATGTTGGCCGCGCAGTTAGTAGAACTATCTTCAGAACGCGAATTACGGGTGATAAGCTCAGAGAATGGCAAAAACACTGATTCAGTCTGTAGTGAAACAACTTCAGCAGGAGCGGGCGCGGCTTGAAGGGGAACTGCACCGCGTAACGGTTGCTCTAACCACTTTCGGAAAAGTCTATATGCAGGGAAGCAAGCGGGCACCTGCAAAAGCGCCGAAGAAACGAGTCATTTCAGCTGCCGGACGCAAGCGGATTGCAGCGGCGCAACGGGCACGTTGGGCGAAAGTACGGGCAGGCAAAAAGTAAAGAGTAGAAGGCCGATTTTCCACTGCTTCGTGCGGAAAATCGGGCCCTCCCTCCTTGTTGGGATGAGAGGGGCGTCGTGCCTAGAAATGGATACCATGAGCCTCAGCTTGGAAGTTCCTTCACGACGGTTCGTACGAATTTTGTAAATTCACGAACATCTTCCTCCGTGGTGTCAAACGAACACATCCAGCGCACCACGGACTCTTCCTCACTCCAGACGTAGAAGAAGTAGCGTTCTTGTATCTTCTTTATCGCGTCGCGTGGAATTTGCGCGAATACACCATTCGCTTCGACGGGATAAACGATCTTCACTTGCGGGATATTTCTTATTTCTTCTTGCAGCAGTTGTGCCATACGGTTGGCGTGTTCCGCATTGCGGCGCCAGAGATCGTTGGAGAGCAGCGCCTCCATTTGCACCGAGAGGAAGCGCATTTTGGACGCCAGTTGCATGCTCTGTTTGCGGATGAAGGAAAAATCCCGGGCGAGTTCGGGACGAAAGAAGACCACGGCTTCGACCCCCATCAGGCCGTTTTTTGTTCCGCCAAACGAAAGCACGTCCACTCCCAGATCGCGTGTTGCCTGGCGCAAAGTCAATTTTTGCGCAGCTACGGCGTTCGAAATCCGCGCGCCATCCATGTGCAGGAACATTTGCCGATCGTGTGCAAAGCGCGCCAGAGCCTCGATCTCAGCCGGCCAATAGACCGTTCCCATTTCGGTTGATTGCGTGATCGAAATGACTCTGGGCTGCACGTGATGCTGATCGCCAATTCCGTGATAGGCGTGCGCGACGGTTTCTACCGTGAGTTTGCCGTTGGGCGCGGGAAGAGGTATCAACTTGCAGCCGGTCAGCCTCTCGGGCGCGCCGCATTCGTCGGTATAAATATGGGACCACTCCGGACAAAGAACCGCATGGAACGGGCGCGTCAACGCCTGCAAGCTCAGTACATTCGCGGCAGTGCCGTTGAAAACAAAGAAAACGGCGATGTCATCTCCAAACTGCTCGCGGAATTTCCCGACCGCGGATTCCGTATGCGGATCGTCGCCGTAGCCAACCATATGACCACGGTTGGCGCGTCCGATGGCGTCCAGCACTTCGGGATGGACGATCGCATTGTTGTCGCTTGCAAAGCTTCGGCTTGGCTTCATAACAAGACAATTTAGCAGATGAGAAAATTCTTCGGAGCCCAGCGCCGATACCCCGAATCTATATGTTTGTTCTATTATTGCTGTAATCAGATTGCTTTAATTCAAGCGGTAGCAATATAAGGTCGAGAAAACCGATTATGTTTCGATGCTTTGCGAGGGTGTCATTTCTTGCGTTGCCGGCGACACTATTGGCGGCGCTTCTTTTTACCACCGCTTGCGGCGATAAAGCCGCGAAGGCCGCGGCGCCACATGCCATGCCGGTCAAGGTTGAAACCGCCAAGGATCAAAGAGTCGACGATACCACCGAGTATGTCGCGACCTTGAAATCCCGGGATTCGGCCGTGGTCATGCCGCAAGTCGAAGGCATCATCACAAAGATCTTTGTGCACTCAGGTGAACGGGTTGCTGATGGCGCGCCGCTGATGCAGATCGATCCCACTAAGCAGCAGGCCACCGTAAAGAGTCAGGAGAACGCGCGCGCTGCCCAAATCGCCCAGGTGGTATGGGCGAAGCAGAACTACGAACGGGTGAGCGGCCTAGCCAGTGCCGGGGTGGTCAGCAAGCAGGATCTTGACCAGGCGCGGGCGACGCTGGACGCGGCGGAAGCGCAACTACAATCGCTGGGGGCGCAGGTCAACGAGCAGGAAGTGCAGTTGCATTACTATCAGGTGGTTGCTCCGCGTGGCGGCATTGTCGGCGATATACCGGTTCGCGTTGGGGATCGAGTCGTCACGACTACATCGCTTACCACGGTTGACCGTCCGGGAAGCCTGGAAGCCTACATTTACGTACCCATCGAAAAATCTGGGGAATTGAAGATGAATCTTCCCGTCCAGATTGTCGACGGATCGGGGAAGTTGCTCGCCGCAAGTCGCGTTACTTTCATCTCGCCGCAAGTGGACAACTCGACGCAGACGGTTCTGGTGAAGGCGCAGATAGCAAACGCCAACGACAGCCTGCGGAACGCTGAGTTCATTCGCGCGCGCCTGGTCTGGGGAATCGAGGAAAAGCCGGTGGTTCCGGTGGTTGCAGTGTCGCGAATCGGAGGCAACTATTTCGCGTTTGTGGCTGAGCCCGACCAGAAAGGCGGATATGTAGTCCACCAGAAGCCGCTCCAGGTCGGCCAGATCGTCGGCAACGACTATGTTGTCCTTGATGGTGTGAAGCCCGGGGATAAAGTCGTCGTTTCGGGGACGCAGTACCTGATTGATGGCATACCTGTCATTCCGCAAGAAAGCAGCAGCTAAAAGTCCAAAGAAATGTTCTCAACCCCAGCTCTGACCATGGCAAAGCTGCAGGCGTACAAGACTGAGAAGCGAGAACTGAGAGCCGAGAACTTTTTCTAATGGTCGACTTTTTTATCCATCGCCCGGTGTTCTCCACCGTTTGCGCCCTGCTCATTATTCTCGCGGGCATCGCTTGCATTCCCACGCTGCCCATCGCGCAATTCCCCGATCTGGCTCCTCCGCAGGTTGGCGTCACCGCTGTATATACCGGAGCCAGTTCGCAGACGGTTGAATCTGCCGTTACGACGCCGCTTGAACAGCAGATCAACGGCGCGGAGGGGATGAAGTACATCACTTCTTCCAGCACCAACGACGGCGTCAGCACCATCACCGCGACCTTCGATCTCAACCGCAATCCCGACCTCGCCACCGTCGACATCGAAAACCGGGTGAACACTGCGTCCGGAAGGCTTCCGGCGGCGGTGAAGCAAATCGGAATTACGGTCGCCAAGACTTCGCAAAACTTCGTCTTCGGCGGAGCGGTTTACTCCCCCGACGGCAGCCTTTCCCCGCTCTTCATGAGCAACTATCTCGACGTCTATGTCCGCGACACGCTCAAGCGTGTTCCTGGGGTCGCCGACGTCCTCATCTTCGGCGAACGCAAGTATTCGATGCGTCTGTGGCTTGATCCCGTTCGCATGGCTGGCCGCGGCCTCACCGCCGACGATGCCGTCAATGCCCTCCAGGAGCAAAACGTCGAAATCTCCGCCGGACAAGTCGGTGCCCAGCCCTCCATTCCCGGCCAGCAATTCCAGATCAGCGTGCGCGCCGTCGGCCGTCTATCCGAGCCGGCGCAGTTCGATGACATCATCCTCAAAAGCAATGCCGACGGCACTCTTGTCCGCCTCAAAGATGTCGGCCACGCCGAACTCGGCGCCGAAGATTACTCGAGCGACCTTGACTACAACGGACGCGAAGCCGTTGGCATCGGCGTCACCCAGCTTTCCACCGCCAACGCCCTCGAAGTTCACCAACGCTGTGTGGCGGAACTCGATCGCCTCGCCAAGCGCTTTCCGCCCGGCATGAAATATGAAATCGCCTTCGACACCACCGATGCCGTCGGCGAATCCATCCGCGACGTGCTTTTCACGGTGGGCTCCGCGATCCTGCTGGTCATCCTGGTGATCTTCGTTTTTCTCGGCGACTGGAGGACGACGATCATTCACTTCATCGCCACTCCGGTTTCACTTATCGGGACATTTGCCTTCGTGAAGCTGCTTGGCTTCTCCATCAACACCCTTACGCTTTTCGGCATCACTCTGGCAACGGGCCTGGTCGTCGATGACGTGATTGTGGTGATTGAAAACATCGAGCGCCACCTGCAGGAGGGCGAAACCAGCGCCCCCAAAGCCGCCTCCGACGCCATGCGAGAAGTCACCGGCGCGGTTATCGCCACCTCGCTCGTACTGGTTGCGGTATTTGTGCCGGTTGCATTCTTCCCCGGCACCACCGGAATTCTCTTCCGCCAGTTCGCGCTCACCATCGCCTTCTCCATTACCATCTCCGCCTTCAACGCTCTGACTCTGGCGCCCGCGCTCGCATCGATCCTGCTCGGGCGCATCGAACACAAACAAAAGAGCTGGTTTTTCAGACAGGTTGACCGCGCTCTCGACGCCACCAACAAAGGTTATGTGCGTGCTCTCCGTACGTTCTTGCGCTTCGAAGTCCTCGCTTTGATCTTGTTTGCCATCGGCCTCGGTCTCGCTTATTTGGTCTTCAAGAAAGTGCCGCAAGGCTTCGTTCCCTCCGAAGATCAGGGTTATCTCATCGTCGCCATCCAGGCTCCCACCGGAGCTTCGCTCGAATACACTCGCGATATCGGCCGGCAAGTCTCCGCCATCACAAAAAATATTCCCGAAATTCAAGGCACCTTCTCGATCGCCGGCTTCAGCTTCGGCGGGGCCACTCCCAACGCCGGCCTCGTCTTCCTACCGCTCCGCCCATACGGGAAGCGCCAGGGCGAAGAACATAGCGCCAGCGCCGTCCTGAGACGTCTCCGCGGTCCGCTCTTCGGAATTTCCGGCGCCATCGTCATTCCCTTCGAGCCGCCTGCCGTCCAGGGCCTCGGCCAGTTCGGAGGCTTCCAGTACGAACTCCTCGATGAGGGAGCCCATACCCTCCAGGATCTCGACAAAACCACACACGACCTCATTCGCGCCGCCGGCCAGCGTCCGCAAAAAGATCTCACCGGACTGTTCAGCACCTACACTTCAAACGACCCGCAATACGTCGTCACCATTGATCGCGAAAAAGCCGAGAGCCTACACATTCCGCTTAGCCAGATTACTGACACGCTCGGCGTATACATGGGTTCGTCCTACGTCAACGATTTCGATTTCAACAACCGCTCCTATCGCGTCTACCTGCAGGCCGACAAACAATTCCGCTCCCACCCTCAAGATATCGGCCAATACTACGTCCGTTCCGATTCCGGAGCCATGGTCCCGCTCGAAAACCTCATCACCATGACGCAAAGCACCGCGCCCCAAGTGATCAATCACTACAATCTCTTCCGCTCGTCGGAAATCGATGGTTCCGCCTCGCCCGGCTTCAGTTCGGGCCAGGCCATCGACGCCATGCAGCAACTCTCGGCGAAGATCCTGCCCCAGGGCTACACCTACGAGTGGTCCGGCATCTCGCTCGAAGAACTCGCCTCCGGCTCCACCACGCTCATCCTCTTCGGCCTTGGAACCCTTGTCGTCTATCTCACGCTCTCAGCGCTCTATGAAAGCTTCGTTCTGCCCTTCATTATTCTTCTTGCCGTGCCCATGGCGTTGCTCGGTGCGCTGGGAGCGCAATGGCTGCGGAGCCAGCAAAACGACGTTTACTGCCAAGTAGGATTAGTGATGCTCGTGGGACTCGCGTCGAAGAACGCCATCCTGATCGTGGAATTTGCCGAGCAGTTGCGCGAACGGGGGATGACTATCCTCGACGCTGCCGTGGAAGCTGCGCGTATACGGTTGCGTCCGATTCTAATGACGTCGCTGGCCTTTATTCTCGGCGTTGTTCCTCTGGTTGTTGCGACGGGCGCCGGAGAGAATGGGCGGCATTCGGTTGGCACGACGGTGTTCGGCGGCATGATTATGAGCACGATCCTGAATCTTTTCTTCATTCCGGTGCTTTATCTGTTGATTGAGGGATTCCGCGAGCGCCGGCGGAAACCGAAAGCGGCGTAATAAGAACCGGGAGCGAAACCCACGTTGTAATTGGTTTAAGCCGAGAGTTTGGTCGTCTGCCGGTGTCCACGATAATTGTGCATTCGGGCTAGAATAAACAGCCGTGTGCCCTTCACGGGCACAAAAAAAAGCAACTTCGCGCCACTGTGCGGCGTCTGACAGTTGCGAGGTACTTCGGGCTCTCACGGTCTTTACTAATAAATCTTGCGTGAGGTTAAGCAGATGAAGAAATCACTGTCGGCAGTAGTTGTTCTCCCATTGATTTTCTCGATGGCTGCTCTCGCCAGCGCAGCCGTCCAGGACAACCAACCCACGGCGCCTCTCGATCAGAAAAGTATTGCCCGCATCTACAAGGAAGTCCGCCATGTTCTCGTGATGCTTCCTTATTATGGCGTGTTCGACAACCTCGGGTACAAAGTCGACCCCGATGGGACGGTGACGCTTATAGGGCAAGTCGTGTTGCCCACGCTAAAGTCGGACGCTGAAAACGTCGTCAAACGGGTAGAGGGCGTCACAAAAGTGGTCAACAACATCGAGGTATTGCCTGTTTCGCCGAACGATGACCGCATCAGGCGCGCCGTCTACCGGGCCATTTACCGCAACCCTGTGCTCAACCCTTACCAACTGCGCGCCGTTCCGCCGATCCACATCATTGTCAAGAACGGAAACGTCACGCTCATAGGAGCTGTGGCCCGCACGATGGACAAGCAAGTCGCGGGAGTACAGGCAAACAGCGTGTCCGGGGTGTTCTCGGTGACCAATGATCTGACCGTGGAACAGCCCGACAAAAATGCTGAGAAGAAAAAGTAATCGCGGCTGATGGCGGACGGGCGCCAATCTACAATTGGGTGTGCTGGAAGCATGTTCCGAAAGCAAAGCCGAGGAAATCGATCGAGCCGCACGGATTCTTCGCGCGGGAGGACTCGTTGCTTTTCCCACTGAAACCGTTTATGGGTTAGGCGCCAACGCGCTCGATGCCGAAGCGGTCGGGCGCATTTATGCGGTAAAGCGCAGACCGGCCACCAGTCCGCTGATTGTTCACGTAGGATCGATCGAAATGGCGCAGTCGCTGGCGGGCAATTGGCCGGAGGCCGCTGACCGGCTGGCGCGAAAATTCTGGCCGGGGCCGCTGACGCTGGTGGTCGAAAAGAAAGCTGCGATTCCTGATATTGTCACGGCCGGGCTGATGACGGTCGGATTGCGCATGCCGGCGCATCCCTTGGCGCTTGCTTTGATACGAGCCGCAGGCGTGCCGCTTGCCGCGCCCAGCGCGAACCGCTTTACTGAACTTTCCCCAACCACAGCCGAGCACGTACGGCAAAGCCTGGGAGATGAGGTCGCTCTCGTAATCGATGGAGGGCCGTGCCGGGTCGGCATTGAATCTACGGTTTTGTCGCTTGCTGGACCGGAGCCCGTGTTGCTACGTCCCGGAGGAATTTCGCGCGCGCAACTTGAGGCGATTGTTGGACCAGTGGCCGTGGCGCACGACCCAGAATCGGGCGTGCATCCCTCGCCGGGAATGCACCGGCGGCATTACAGTCCGCGGACTACCTTATTACTACTGTCGGACGGGAGGGTGCCTGAGAACGGGCTGGGAATTTATCTCAAGCACCGGCATTCGCCGAGCCGCGCGGACATCAAGGTTGTGCAGATGCCAAACGCAGCGTCGGATTATGCCGCTGCGCTGTACGAAAATCTCCACCAAGCCGATGCTGCCAAAGTTGACTGGATCGCGGTTGACGAGCCTCCGGACACGCCGGTGTGGGAAGCGGTGCGGGATCGGTTACGGCATGCGGCGGCGAAGTAGCTTCAGAACGTTGCGCCGGCCCAGAGTAGACCGATCGCGTGTCTGGCTCCGGAGTCTGCCTCCGTAACCCGACCTCTAGCCTTTGACCTTCCCCGGCACCCGGACGCGGATTGTATGGGGTACGGCTCGCAGCTTGGCCAGCAGCGCTTCGTCGCAATCGCGATTGATGTCGTAGATGGCGTATCCCAACGTTCCCTGGGTGTCGAGCACCTGACGCTCGATATTGATTCCGCGGTCGGCGAGAATGTCGTTGATGGCGCGCAGGATTCCTGGAACGTTGTGGTGGATGTGCATGAGGCGGTGCGAGCCGGGTTCGTAATCCAAATGACAATGGGGCAAATTGACGCTCAGCAAAGAGTTTCCACTGGAAAAATAATCAATCATCTTGGCCGAGACAAACTGGCCGATATTCTGCTGGGCTTCTTCGGTGCTGCCGCCGATATGGGGAGTCAAAATCACATTGGCCAGCCCGCGCAAGGCGCTTGAAAACGCGCCACCCGTCTCGGGCTCCTGCGGGAATACATCGATGGCGGCGCCGGCCAGCTTTCCACTTTTCAAATGGCGGGCCAGAGCCTCGTGATCGACCACAAAGCCGCGGCTCAGATTGATAAGGCACGCACCGTCTTTCATGGCACGAATTTCCTGGTCTCCGAAAAGGTCCTGGTTTTGTGCCTTGCCGTCAACGTGCAAGGTGATCACGTCTGAAATTTCAAGCAACTCACGAAAGCTGACGGGGCGGGCATTTCCGCGCGCCAGAACGTGGGCAACGTCATGGAAGACCACTCGCATGCCCAAAGCCTCGGCGAGGTCGGAGATCTGGGAACCGATCTTGCCGTAGCCCACAATTCCCAGAGTGAGGCCACGCACTTCGTGCGATCCCGCCGAAGATTTGTTCCAAATTCCGGCGTGCAGCTGGGTGCTCGCCTCAAAGGTTCGCCGCATCAGGAGGATGATCTCGCCCATCGCGAGCTCAGCCACTGACCGGCTGTTGGAATGGGGATCGTTAAACACCGCGATGCCGCGTTCACTTGAAGCTACGCGATCGATCTTGTCGACGCCGATGCAAAAGGCTCCCACCGAAACCAGTTCGGGAGCGGCGTCGAGGACCGCGGCGGTGATACGAGTTTTCGAGCGGACGCCTAAAATCGAGGCGCCGCGGATTTTCTCGACGAGTTCGCGTTCGTCGAGCGCTCCTTTGAGCGGTTCGACTTCGAATCCAGCCTCTTCAAATTGAGACGCTGCGACCCCGCTGATGTTCTCAAGCAATAAAACCTTCAAAGAGCCTCCCCCTCCTCGCAATGGGTGAACGAGAATTATAACGGTGTCGGTTGTCGTCGCATTGCACACCGCCGCCTTTCCCGTTACAAATATATGGAGTCGCCGGGACAACCAGCCCCGTCCTCCATGAATCTTTCAACCGTACCCTGTCATCTTTAAGACTTTGGAGGAAAAGAAAATGGCACACGTTTTGGAGGAAGTGAAAATGGCGCATGAACTGCCACCCCTGCCGTACGATTACGCGGCGCTCGAACCCACCATCGACGAAAAGACGATGCATCTGCATCACGACATGCATCACGCCGCCTATGTGAAGAACCTGAATGCGGCGCTCGACAAACATCCCGAACTACACAAGAAGACGGCGGAAGATCTGCTCCGCGACCTGAACGCGATTCCCGAAGACATTCGCGGGGCTGTCCGCAACAATGGCGGAGGCCATGTTAACCACACCATGTACTGGACCATCATGAAGCCGCGGGGCGGAGGCGATCCGACTGGGCCGATCGCCGAAGTGATCAAGAAGACTTTCGGCGACTTCAAGACGTTCCAGGAAAAATTCAATGCCGCCGGCGCGGGCCAGTTTGGCAGCGGATGGGTGTGGCTGGCGGGGGATCATAAAGGCGAAGTAAAGATCATCTCGACGCCCAATCAGGACAGCCCGATTTCGCAGGGTCTGTTTCCCATCTTTGGCAACGATGTTTGGGAACACGCCTATTATCTGAAATACAACAACCGGCGGCCCGAATATTTGCAGGCGTGGTGGAATGTAGTGAATTGGGAAGAGATCAATAAGCGGTATCAAGCGTCGGTGAAGAAGTAAACATTATTGCTCTGCTATGGACGGGGCTCTGCCCCGTCCAGCCGAGCTCCCGAGCCAAGTTTCCCGAGCCGTGCTCGGTAGCGTTAGGTACGCCCACGCGTGTCGTTTATCCTCTGAGCATTCTTGACCCCCAGAGTAAGATGATTGCTGATCGTCGGCCGTCTCGCTACTTCGAGGTCACACATGCGCAATCGCAAATCAACACTCGGATTATTTCTGCTTATTTCGTTCTTTTCCGCAGCGCAGGAGAATAAGGCCCCGACGACCGCGTACGATTCGATTCCCGTCCAGGCTGTCCGCAAGCTCAACCCGGTAAAGCCCACTCCCGAGTCTATCGCCGAAGGCAAGAAAATTTACGGCTACGATTGCGCTTCGTGTCATGGGGCCAGTGGCAACGGCAAAACCGATGTGGCCAAGGACATGAGGATTCCCGATCTGACAGATCGGGAATTTCTCAGGAGCCGAACCGATGGCGAACTCTTCTATGTTCTCAAGAACGGTCATGGCGACATGCCTTCCGAGGGCGGTCGCGCAAAACCCGAACAGCTGTGGGATCTGGTGAACTATGTGCGAACGCTGGCCAAGAAAACCGCGGCCGAACCAAAGGCCTCGAACTAGCGCTGAGGCCGTCGACGATCAACGCCGAAAAACTCCCGGATCTGTGGCCAATATTTGCGGACGATCAGATCGGTGCTCAGGTGCCCGCCACGACGAAACAGTTTGAGCCGCACTCCGGTCATCCGGGCAAATTTCTGAACCGAACGATAGGGAACGTAGGGGTCATCCTGCGCGTGAAACATCAGGACCTTAGAAGCGGCTATAGAAGCGGCTATTTCGTGGGCGTGAAATAGGGGGCTATAGAATCTGCCGTTATTGAGCTTTGCCCAATTTTGCGGCGAGAGCCGATACGCCTCGCCGAATGCCGCGCGAATATAAGCGGCGTAACTCGGGTTAGAAGTCTCTTTTTTCTGCTCGCGGTCAAGGATCGCCCAATCGACGACTGGACAATTGGCAATAATCTTCTTTACACGCGAATCGAGTGAACAAAGAAGGGCCGCCGTTCCGCCGAAACTCCCGCCAATGACAAACACTTCCTCGGCCGCGATGTGAAATCGCCGGCCAAAGGCGAGTTCGCGAAATTCGCGCGACAATCCGGCGAGCACATCCAGAATGTCCAAGTGCGGAGAAGATTCGAGAAATCTCCCGCCGCTTTCCCAAGAACCACGATATCGGGGATATAAGACCCAATATCCTTTGGTAGAAAGAAATTCGGCCAAACCCTGTTTGCGGGGGATGGAAGGCATCCCGTCACAGAGAATAATTGCGCGCTGAGTTTTGCCGGCGCGAGCGGGAGGCAGGAATTCGGTAACAACGTCGCGTGCGAATCGGGTTCTTAGCATCATAAGCAAAGACAGGACCGGGGAACAAAGAGAAGGGCTGAGGACTGTGACGCTCTATTTCTTGCGTTTATCGCTGCCACTAAGATTGCCCGCACTAGTAAACTCCCAAATCCTTGGCCGACACCCAGTTTCCTTTGTATTCGCGGTTGATCTGCTCGACTAGGTCAGACTCCGGCAAATTTTCCAGAACCTGGTGATACACCACCAGCAATCCGGGATGCGCGCGGCGGGCAATGTCCGCGAGCTGGGCGGGCGAGGTGTGGAAGGTCGCGAAATATTCCTTCCAGTGTGGGTCGTTCAGTTCAGTCCCGTGAGGATTAAAAACTTCGTGCAGAAGAACATCGCACCCATCGCATGCTGTTACGACTGTGTCTGTAGGTGCAGTATCTCCTGAAAGAACAATCTTCCGGTCCTTGGTTTGAAATGTGTAGCCGTACGCTTCTTTCCAAATTCCGTGCTTCACCAGAAACGCGGTCACGGTGACGTTTGCGTCGCGATAGATCACGCCCGGCCGAATTTCATGCACATCAACTTTGTATCCGGTGGCGTTCGCCTGCTCGAGGCCCTGCCGTCGCACGCGCACATCTTCTACCCAAGCTTTCTCGATGTGCGACGTCATGCTCTTCAATCCATGCGGACCGTAAGCTTCCAATGGATCGGTGCGGCCGAGAACCCAGGGAGAGAAAATCAGATCGGGATATCCGAGTGTGTGATCGGAATGCAGATGTGTAATAAAAACAATCTTCAACTCCTTAGCCTTCAATGCGGGAAATCCATTCTTCTCGGCCGCAGCGGCGCGACGCACGACTCCGGGACCGCAGTCAATTAGATAGGCGCGATTATTCACAACCACGGCCACGGCGGGTCCCGAACGCTCGGGATCGGCAGCGGGAGTGCCCGTGCCCAATACCACTACGCGAGTTCTGGGCTGATTTCGATCGACAGCGAAGCCGCCAGCACAAAAGACAATCGCGGATGCCAAGATGAAAAACATTTTCACCCGTAGAAATTTCATGCCAATTCTCTGCTTCCGCGCCTTGACACCCGGTTCGTTCACTGACTAAACTCCTCTACCACCGCGGCTTTCGCCGCGCGGACCACACCAAAAAGCTGCAAATCTTTGCACCAAGATTTGGAGGTTCTTGTGACCACTTCCCAGCCTACGAAACTAGCCGCCACTGTCATCTCATTGCTCGCGCTGCTTGCGTTCTGCTCGAGCATCGCCGCCGCGCAATTCAAGATCGGTTCAGGCAACACCGCCATCGCCGACCCGCCCGTGCCGCATCCGACCACGAAGCCCTGCGTCGTCCAACTGTTCAAGGGATTCAAGTTCGACAACTTCAATGCCCAAAGCTTTCCGTATACGCCGCCGAGCGCCTGCCCGGGTCCTTGGGCGAAGGTGATTCTGGAAGCTGATTTCTCGATCAGCGCGGGCATCCAATATGATCGCACGGCCAATATCTGGCTCGGTCCAACGAATATATATTTCGGCACGACGGCCGAAGATCAGCCCAACGAGGGCCGCAACTGGCACGTGGAGCGCGATCTTACCGACTACAGTTCCATCTTCACCGTCTCACAACAAGGGACCGTCGATCTTGGGAATCTGGTCAACCAAACTTATACGGGAGTGCTGCACGGTTCAGCCAGCGTATATTTCTATCCGGTTCCTGCCAAGCAAACTGCGCCGCGCACCGCTGATCAGGTGGTCGCCTTCTCGGCGGGCCCCACGGGCGGCACCGTAGGCCTCGGCAGCCCGTCGAGTTTGCTTGAACAGACGCTGACTTTTCCGACCAACATCACGAAAGTCTATTTTGACGTCTTCGCCCAAAGCCAGAGCCAGGACGAATTCTGGTACACCTGCGTTCCGAACGATGTCGCCGGAGAACTCGACAGTTGCGGCGGAACTGCCTTCCGCGAATCGGAGGTGACCATTGATGGCAATCCAGCCGGTGTGGCACCGGTCTATCCATGGATCTACACTGGCGGCATCGATCCGTATCTCTGGATTCCGATTCCTGGGGTGCAGACGATGAACTTCAAGCCGTATCGCGTGAATCTCACGCCTTTCGCCGCCATGCTGGATGACGGTCAGCCGCATACGATCGCGCTGAGCGTCTTCAATTCCAATAATTACTTCTCGGCGACGGCTTCGTTGCTGCTATATCTCGATGCTGGTTCGACGCAGGTTTCGGGCGCTCTCACCGAGAACACGTTAACCGTACCCGTTCCCGACATTACCGAGAATCTTCACGTGTCGAAGACGGGCAATGTGAACGGAACGGTCACGACCAAGTCGGCGCATAACTTCCAAATCTCGGGATACGTCAATACCTCGCATGGCCCGGTTACCACGACGGTCGCGCAGAATATCGATTTCGAGAACGTGCAGGATTTCGAAATCGAGGCGGCCACCTATGTGCAGGACATCAACCAGACCACCAACATTCATTCGGTGGTGACCACGAAGAATGGCAGCGGCACGACGGTCAACGCTGTCAGCCATAACTGGCCCCTGGTTTTGGATATAAGTCTGGTCTTCAACCCCGACGGCTCGGGAGCTCAAACGACGACCGTGAACCAATACTTCCAGACAATTCAACAGGCCAAACACAACGGTCAGCCGACCACGTCGAGCACGGTTCAAGATCGCGTCACCACCGCCGACACGCTTGACTTCAATTCCAGCGGCTACATCACGGGCAACCAGAATCAAGCGAGCGCGCAAAACTATTTCACCAATAACTCTGCGGGCTACTGCTACAGTCTCGACCTCACGGCGGCTGCGAACTTGCTGACTTCCGTGACGAACGGCGTTGGCTGCAACTGATCGCAGCTTCTTGAGCTGAACGAATTTTGGGCCCCGGTGTAAATGCCGGGGCTTTTTTCTAAACTACGCGGCGTTCGGGCAAGTCTTGCCTGCAGCAAAGCGCATAAGGAAGACATGCTTGAGGAGAAGACCGCGCACAAACTAGCGTGAGCGAATCCCGCGCCAACTCAGCCACATCCCCAAAGCGATTCCGGTCAGCAGAGCGCCTGTCAGTTTTTTGCGCGAAGTAATCGGAACGAACCGGGTAGGCTGCTCGCTGATCTCGATCACGCCTACAGGAACGACGCGCGCTCCGCCGCCGCCACCCCCGCCTTCACCGCGAGCGCTGGTATCGCCAACGCCGCCCGTGCCGACGCCGGCCCCATATCCATAAGAAATCTTCGCTACCGGAATGACGGTTTTCCCATGGGCCGAGACGGGTTCTCCGTAAATTGCTTTCACGCTGGCTTGGCCAAGGACACTTTCCTTGAGCGACTGCAAAAGAGCAAGGCTGCTCATAAATGCCTCCCTGAGGGAAACATTATTCCAATGAGCGGCGGTGAACAAGCGACGTGAGGCTGCCGGCTTCGCTTGTTCCAAACCTGTGTACCCTTTGTGCAAAATGCGCCTGCCGGATGGCGATGCATTGCTCCATGCTTCACGACCGTCACCGAAACCCCGTCCCGTGTGCGTCAACCGCGCTTACTCTCAGCTCGTGGTTTATCCACCTGGAGAGTACGCGATCTCCAAACCAGAATTCCACCGTTGCACAATTAATGTGTAATTGACCCGTTCTTCTTCTGCGCGTAGAGTCGGTCCACCTGAAGCAAGAAATCTGCCGGGCAGCGACCACGCTCGGCTACAATCCGCAACCTGAAAGTCAGAAACCGATCGGCCACTGTCGCGAGAGAAAGCGTTATGAATTGTGAAAGTCAATGGACCGTTTATCGCACTCGTTTCCTGGTGCGTGCTCGTCAACTCACCGAACCACTTGTCTTCACCGACGCGCTCGGGCGTGAACAATCCGGCCGCCCGGGCGATTACCTCGTCGAAACCTCAGAAGGCATAACCCGCATCACCAGCCAGGCGCTGTTCGAAGATATCTACGTGCCGCTTGTTGTTCCACCGTTTGCGCCCAAACAATTCCGTTCCGCTGCTAAAGAAGTTACAGACGCTGGCCAGATTAAAGACTTGGCAACTGTTGCGGCGCGGCCGGTGACTCGATCGTCGCCAGAGAGCCGCGCTCAGGCGAGCGCCTGAGGCTGCAGTCTGACTCGGTGCGGTAGGAACGAGGGCCGAAAATCGAGCAGTTTTCTAAACTCGGTACACGTACCACTTTTGAGCTACAAGATGTTGCGTTTCTCTCTTGACAGGCACCATATACGGGAGTACGTTAAGCATCCCAGAGTACTTTTTTAGACCTCCGTTAAGGAGGCCATGACTGTAAACAACCGGGGCGAGACTCGAAGTAGAGGTGACTACGCGTCTTCCCCTTCGCGGGAACCATCCCTCCATAGTGGATGGACAAGGCAAGTGAAAACTAGCGGTGACTTCCCCCGGCTTGGCTCAGTCAGGCATCCCCTCGGGGGGATTCATCCACGGAAAGAGAATTTGCGCGCGAAGCTTGCTTGTGACCGGCGAGCTTTCGAGCGATATCAGGAGCCCCGATGGAAGATTTAATTGAACGCGTTGCCGCCTCCTTTGCCCGTCACGGCATCGAATGCCCAGCCGCCGATTCCAGCTTGGTATGGGGACGGGCGTTATCGTCCGTTCAAGCCGAGCGAAGCTCGGCGGGCGCACGCTCCGCTGAGGCCACCCTCACCACCGCGCTCCCAGAGCACAATTTCCGAAAAAGCTTGCAAGGCGACCCGGCTCCGTAAAAGGGCAGCGGGTATCAGGGTCCAGTTACACCGAGACCACGAGTTCTTCGAAATCTGAAGCCCCGCGAGGGGTGTTGCCATCCGGCAAGAGGGCCTGACGGCCAGCGGAGCTGTTCGCATTTATGGAATCGAGAGTCCAATCGCAACATCGACCGCTATCATCTAATCAGGAGAAGGAAATGGAAGTGCGAGACCAGATCAAAACTCAACCCGCCGCCGGTAACCCCACTGTTAATAGGAAGACGAAGGCCCAGGGACTAACCTTCCGCCGCTTCTTTACAAAGCCCGGCGTGTCTCCCTACAACGAGGTTGAGTGGGAGCTGCGTACGGCTCAGATCACCGACTCCCAAGGGGGCATGATCTTTGAGCAGAAGAATGTTGAGGTTCCGAAAGACTGGTCGATGACCGCGACCAATATTGTAGCGTCGAAATATCTTCACGGGCAGATCGGCACCGAAGAACGCGAGACCGGAGTGCGCCAGCTCGTTGCCCGGGTGGCCGAAACCATCCGCGACTGGGGTATGAAGGACGGATATTTTCGCACGGCCGAAGACGCCGCTACTTTCCATGATGAGCTCGTGCATCTCCTGATCCGCCAGCACATGGCTTTCAACTCGCCAGTCTGGTTCAACGTGGGATGCGAGAGGGTAGAACCGAAATCAGACGCGACGAACTGGCATTGGAACTTCACGACTAATCAGGTAGAGTTCGGCGCCACGGGATACACGCGTCCGCAGTGCTCGGCGTGCTTTATCAATTCGGTAAAAGATTCGCTCGATTCGATTTTGACGTTGGCGAAGACCGAAGGGATGCTCTTCAAATGGGGATCGGGCACGGGCACGAATCTTTCGCCGCTGCGGTCGTCGACTGAAGTTCTAAGCGGTGGAGGCACAGCGAGCGGACCGCTGAGCTTCATGAAGGGTTTCGACGCTTTTGCAGGCGTCATCAAATCAGGGGGCAAGACGCGCCGGGCAGCGAAGATGGTTATCCTGAACATCGATCATCCCGATATCGTCGACTTCATCGAGTGCAAGAGTAAAGAGGAAGCAAAGGCGCATGCTTTAGTGGCGCAGGGATATGACGGATCGCATCCTGACTCGGACGCTTACAGCTCTATCTTCTTTCAGAACGCGAATAACTCAGTGCGGGTGACTGACGACTTTATGGTCGCCGTTATGCGCGACACCGATTTTTCGACGAAGGCGATCGTCGACGGGCGTGTCGTAAATACTTATAAAGCGAAAGAGCTAATGACGAAGATTTCCGAGGCTACATGGCATTGCGGAGATCCGGGCATGCAATATGACACGACCGTCAACCGCTGGCACACCAGCAAGAACACGGCGCGAATCAACGCGAGCAATCCATGCAGCGAGTATATGTTTCTGGACGACTCTGCTTGCAACCTGGCCAGTTTGAATCTGCTGAAGTTCGCGCCCAATGGCACTTTTGACGTGGAGGCTTATCGCCATGCGGTAGACATCACCATTACCGCGCAGGAAATTCTGGTCGACAACGCCGGATATCCCACGGAGATCATTGGCAAGAACTCGCACGACTATCGTCCGCTGGGTTTGGGATACGCGAACCTCGGCGCGTTGTTGATGGCTGCGGGCCTGCCTTACGATTCGGACGCTGGTCGCGACTATGCCGGCTGCGTAACGGCGATCATGTGCGGAGAAGCTTATCTGCAGTCATCGAAGATTGCCGAGCTTTGCGAGCCTCTAGTACCGATTACCGACACGGTGAGGACGCGCCTGGGAGTGACCACTGCCGAAGCCATGCCGGGAGCGGCTTGCCCCGGCTGGTATATCAATCGCGAGCCGTTCCTGGATGTGATCAGAATGCACCGCGCCAGCGTAAACAACATCGGCGCGAGCATTCGAGGAGAGACGGGCGGCCGGTCAACGGAGCGAAGCTCGGCGGCGACGCAACTGCCGGAACTGATCGAAGCGTCCAAGCAGTGCTGGGACGATGCGCTGTCGCACGGAGAAAAGTACGGCTATCGTAACTCGCAGGTAACGGTGCTGGCTCCGACGGGAACGATCGGCTTCATGATGGACTGCGACACGACCGGTATCGAGCCTGACTTGGCGCTGATCAAGTACAAGAAGTTAGTAGGCGGAGGCATGATCAAGATCGTAAATAACACAGTCCCCGCCGCTCTCTTCAAACTTGGATACACGCACGAGCAGACTGATGCGATTGTCAGTTACATTGACGCGACCGGCACGATCGAAGGGGCTCCTAACGTGAAGGACGAGCATCTGGCCGTCTTCGATTGCTCGTTCAAGCCGTCGAAAGGAACGCGTTCCATTCATTACATGGGACATCTGAAGATGATGGCTGCGGCGCAACCGTTTATTTCAGGAGCGATCTCGAAGACGGTGAACCTGCCGAACGCAGCGACGGTCGAGGATATCTCGGAGGCCTACATTCAGGCCTGGAAGCTGGGCCTGAAGGCTGTGGCCGTTTATCGCGATGGATGCAAGCAGTCGCAACCGCTGTCGGCGGCCGGCTCGAAAACCGCAAACTCGACGAAAGACGATGCGGCCCGCAATGCAGCGGCAGCTCATGCGCAGATGGAAGAAGAAAATCTGGAAGCGCCGCCGCGCGCCGTCCGGCACAAGCTGAAAGACGAGCGGGTTTCGGTCACGCATAAGTTCAACATCGGCGGCCACGAGGGCTACATCACCGTCGGCCTCTATCCGAGTGGCGATCCCGGCGAAATCTTCATCAAGATGGCCAAGGAAGGGTCCACCATCTCCGGAGTCATGGATAGCTTCGCCCTCGCCGTCTCGCTCGCTCTCCAGCATGGTGTGCCGTTGAGGGTCTTCTGTGAAAAGTTCGCGCACACCCGCTTCGAGCCCAGTGGATGGTCGAACAATCCCGACATCGGCTACGCCAAGTCGATCATGGACTACATTTTCCGCTGGCTGCAGATGCGCTTCCTCACCGGACAGCAGCAGTTCCTGTTTGAAAACCTGCGGCCGAAACCGCAAGTGGCGCCGGAAGGCGTGGGCGATCTGAACGGATCGATCGGCGCAAGCCCAAGTTCAACGACGGGTGATCAACGGCCGAAGATCGGATCTATTCATGCTGCCGACGCGCTCTCAAGCATGATCGATATGGGAGACGCTCCGAGCTGCCACGTGTGCGGATCGATCATGGTGCGCAACGGCAGTTGCTACAAGTGCATGAGCTGCGGAAGTACGAGCGGATGCAGCTAGTCGTTTAACGTGGGGGCGGACGCAGCGTCCGCCTAGGCGAAGCGAAACTCCGGGTGGATGGGACCGCTTCAATCAGGCCCAAAAATCAAGACCAGCGTGGAAGGCACCGATACCAAGTCGTACACGCCCCGCAATTTCTTGATTCTTACGAACCGGTGTGGGTCATGGGGGTGGCGTCGGTGGCTATGCACATCCAGGCTCCGTTCCGGTTGAGCCAGGTATCGATGAAGCGTTCGCGGTGAACTATGGTTTTGCCGCCTTTGGATTCTTTGACGGCGATGACGCCGATGGCGATCGCGGTGTTTCCAAAGACGCGGACGGTCAGCGATTCGGGTGCTACCTGCTCCTGATTGCCGGTGGAGGCTTTGACCGTGGCCAGGAACTCAGACTTGGTCTTGAGGGAGCCGTCGTCTTCGACCAGCACCAGCGAATTGTCGAGAATAGCGGAGAGAGCCTTGATGTCTCCGGCTTTATAGGCTTGGTTCCAGGCTTTTTCGAGGCCGAGAACCTGGGCGCGCGCAGTGGCGTCGTTGTCCTGCGCCGCGACGGGCGGGGGTGTAAACATCAGGATCACGATTGCCAGGGCTACGATGCTGCAACCGATCCACTTCATTTTCATTCAGAGAGCCTCCGTTGACGGTTGATGATTTCGCAACCCTAGCAGAAAAGCGGAGGCGGGATTAGTCCCGGAGTTGGTGCGGGAGCCGGTTGTTGATAAGCTTGCCGGCCACGGAGGGACAGACAACATGAAGAGGCGAAGCATCAGCGTAGTTCTAGTGGTGGGGATTCTTGCGGCCACGGCGTTTGCGCAAGAGACGATGAAAAAAGAAGCGCCCAAGCCCGCGGTTGGGCCGGCCCAGTCGTTGCTCGAGAGTTGGAACGATATCGGGCGCAAGCTGATCGCGATGGCAGAGGATTTTCCGGAGGACAAGTACGATTTCAAGCCGGTTCCGGCGGAGCGCAGCTTTGCGGAGCAGTTGCTGCACGCGGCGAATGCGAATTACTTTTTTATCAATCCGGCGCTGGGGAAGAAAGTGCCGGCGACCGAAGATCCGAAGCGCTCGGAGTACAAGACGAAAGCTGAGGTTGTTGCGTTCGTAAAGAAGGCGTTTGCTGACGGCGCAGCGGTGATCAAGCAGAAGGGCGACAAAGGGATGATGAACGACCTGATGGTTGATCCGTTTGCAAACCAGAACGTGCGGTTACTCGACATGGCGTGGGGCTTGGTCGAGCATTCGGGTGAACACTACGGGCAACTGGTCGTGTATTACCGGGTGTCAGGGATGGTGCCGCCGGAGTCGCGTCCAAAGAAATAGTTGTTGAAAGAAACGGAAGATGGGGCGGCTGGCCGAAAAGTGGAGGCTGCGCTGATACCATAACCTTCGTGCGCCCCTTGCTTGACGTTCGCGATTTGACGGTTGAGTTTCCGCAGCCCCGCGCGGGACGGGCGGTCGATGGTGAGCGGCGCGAAGCTGATGCGGAACGGACAGCAGTAGCTTCGGCTATGGCCGCGGCTGCGGTGCGCGGGTTGTCGTTCTCTATTGCTCCGGGCGAAGTGCTGGGGCTGGTTGGCGAGTCGGGATCGGGCAAATCGATTACGTCGCTGGCGATCATGGGACTACTCCCGCCGGGTGCTGTCGTAAAAGGAGATATCGCCTTTCAAAACGGCGACAGCGCGGCGACGGATCTCACGAAGCTGTCTTCCGACCAACTCCGGCAACTTCGCGGCTCACGCATGGCCATGATTTTCCAGGAGCCGATGACCGCGCTCAATCCGGTCATGCGCGTCGGCGACCAGATTGCGGAAGCGGTGCTGGCGCATCATCGAGTTTCGAAAACTGAAGCGCGGCGGCGAGCGGTAGAAGGCATGCGCGATGTGGCAATCGCTGAACCGGAGGAGCGCGCCCGCAGTTATCCGCACCAGCTTTCGGGTGGCATGAGGCAGCGCATCATGATTGCGATGGCGATTGTCAACCGTCCGCAACTGCTGATTGCGGACGAGCCGACGACGGCGCTGGATGTCACCATTCAGCAGCAGATTCTTGATTTGCTCAATGACCTTCGCCGCAAGTTCGGATTGGCGATGCTTTTCATCTCGCACGATCTGGCGGTTATTTCGCACGTTGCGGATCGCGTGGCCGTGATGTATGCCGGCAACCTGGTCGAATTAGGCAGCAAGGCCGATATCTTTCGGGCACCGGCACATCCTTACACGCAGGGGTTGCTACGCGCGATTCCCACGCTGGCGACTGATCGACGTCTGCCGCTGGCGACGATTGAGGGAACGGTGCCGCCGGTCGCGCAGGTTCCTTGCGGCTGTCCATTTGAACCACGCTGCCCGCATCGCATCGTTCGATGCGCTGTGCAACTGCCGCCGCTTGTCGAGGTTGGCGAAGGACACTGGGCCCGCTGCCCGGTTGTGAATCCGTCGCACGCCTGATTTCGAGATTCGTCGGCGAAAACGATGGCGGCTAATCTTGTGTTAATGGAGCTGTTGTAGTGGACGACGGGAAAAAACGAGAAAGGCTATAATCCTCCGTCTGTGCGCATCCTTCTTTTGAGCGACATACATAGCAACCTCGAAGCGCTGGATTCCTGTCTGGCCGCGGCTCCCGCTTACGATCTGGTGGTCAATCTCGGCGATACGGTTGGATATGGCGGGAATCCCAACGAAGTGATTGCCAAGGCGAAATCGCTGGGACACGTGTTCGTGCGGGGCAATCACGACAAGGCGGTGAGCGGACTGATGGATCTTGAGGAGTTCAATCCTGTTGCTGGTCTGGCGACGCTGTGGACGCGCGACCAGCTCGGCAGCGAAAACCTGGAGTGGTTGCGCTCGTTGCCCCAGGGGCCGATTCACCTTGATGAGCTGCCAGGAATACAGTTTGTGCACGGGTCTGCGCTGGATGAAGATGAATATATGGTGAGCGCGCGGGATGCCATCGCGCCGCTGATTACGAATCCCGTGCCGGTCACTTTTTTTGGGCACACACACCTGCAGGGAGGGTTCGTACTGTCGGGGGAGATCAGCGAGGCCTACCGCCCCGGATATCGCACTGTGGGTCAGCCGGAGTCATCGGACTGGCCGCTGCGAAAGGACCGCCGCTATCTCATCAATCCAGGTTCGGTCGGGCAACCTCGCGATGGCGACTGGCGGGCGGCTTTCGCGGTTTTCGACTCGGATGCCTGGATCGTAACCTTCTATCGTGTTCCGTACAATCTGCGGGTGGCGCAGGAGAAAATCCTGGCGGCGAATTTGCCGCAGCGGCTGGCGACCCGGCTGGCTGCGGGAAGATAGCCATACCTTCTCTGTTTTCTTGCATCTATAAACTGAGGTCTTTTGGACGCTTGATTCTCTGCGTCGTCTAAGACGTCAAGACTTGAGGAGGAATCACAGAGATGAAGAGCAGGTCTCGTCGTGCGAGCTCACTTTTTCTGGCCGCCATTTTGACGGTTTCTGTGCTGGGCACGGCTTGCGCGCATCACTACTACCGCGTCTATGATCCCTATTACAACGATTACCACGTATGGAACCACGACGAAGTGGTGTACTACCATCAGTGGGCGCACGAATATCATCACGATCCCAACAGCGATTTTCGCAAGCTACCTCCTAACGAGCAAAAACAATACTGGGCGTGGCGCCACAGTCATGGCGACCACCACTAGCTAGCGCAAGGGAAGTAGGCGGAGCTAAACACGTTCGAGTGGCGGATGTCGACGGCAGTACTGGCAGTTGGAACAATGGAGGCATGGACAAATTGCGACGAGGCGAATCGAGGAGGAAATATGAAGAATCGATTTTCCGTTCTTAGCGCGATATTTGCGTTGTCCCTTTTAGGTTGTGTGCCCTTGGGTTTGGCTCAGGAGGCTGCGACGAGCGGGCCTTCGGTACACATGCTGGTGACGGCGGAAGCGGTTCACGGCACCAACGTACCCGCCATCAGCCGCGACGATGTGATGGTTTATGAGGGTCGTGATCGTGACAAAGTGAGTGACTGGGTTGCGGCACAGGGCGATCAACCGCCGCTCGAGCTCTATGTGCTGCTTGACGACTCATCGAATGTAAGCCTGGGGTCACAACTCGACGATGTTCGCCAATTTATCGCGGCGCAGCCGTCGTCAACGAAGATTGGGATCGCGTACATGCGGAACGGCAGCGCGAATATAACTCAGAGCCTGACGAACGATCGCGCTCTGGTTTCGAAAGGTCTGCGACTTCCTTTGGGGCTTCCCGGTATCAATGGGAGTCCTTATTTTTCGCTGAGTGATCTGATCAAACACTGGCCCGAAAGCACAGCGCGGCGCGAAGTCCTGATGGTTTCAGACGGGGTTGATCTTTACTACGGATTGGGGGATTCACAAGATCCATATCTGCTGGCGGCGATCAGAGACGCTCAGCGGGCAGGGATTGTTGTTTTTGCCATATACACGCCCGGAGTTGGCCATTACAGCCGCAGCTACTGGCGGACGTATTGGGGGCAGATTTACCTTTCGCAAGTTGCCGATGAGACGGGTGGCGAATCTTATGGCATCGGATTCTACGGGCGGCCGGTAAGCTTCGTTCCCTACCTGGATGATTTCGCGCACCGGCTGAATCATCAGTATTTGTTGACGTTCATCGCGAAGCCACAGAAGAAGAGCGGAATGCAGCAAGTGAGGCTGACGACGGAAGTTCCGAATGTGGAGCTGATTTCGGCGGACAGCGTATACGTTCCAGCAGCGGCGAGATGAGTGGCTAAATCGCCGGTCAGGGCGGTGGTGGCAGAGTGCCACCGCCTTACTCTAGCCGGCGCTGTTATCCGTTCATCGCTACAGGTTCACCTGGCGCGGCCACGATCTGTTGATGCACATCACGCGCCAGCATTTTCTCTACAGGCTTCCGATAGAGGAACTGATGTCCGGTCAAATCGCCCGGGTAATACCAAGCGAGGAGCGCCTCCGGCCGATTCTTCGGCTGTTCAGCAAACGTAAGCGTCGTATGGGAGCGGGATTGTCCCCGTAGAACAGGGGCGGTCAGCAGACTAGCGTATACGTGAGAAAAGGTTCCGTTATAGATCTGGACCAGGTTAAGGTTATTATCCGTGTTGGTCAGCTGGAACCAATATGTTCCCGCGGGTAATGTCTGACCCGGGATTCTCACAGGGGCGCTAAACGTTATCTCTGTCTTCTGGTTTGCCTCATCCGCGCGCGCCAACGGCACCGCGACTGAAAAAGCCATAATCAATGAAAGCACGGTTGCGAAGAGCGTTCGCTTCTTCATACATCCTCCTTTACCTCAACTACAGGCCTGAGGTGTCTTTCTTCCTACTAAATGGGATGCCTTGACTGGCGGGGATGACGCGCAACCATTTGTAAAAGATTGCAAAGGGAGTTGCGTACGGGTGGGACGGCGAAGTCTGCTCAGTGTTTTGCGGACTGGCTCGTTGTAAACTCGATCGATGGTTGCAGACAGGTCTTCGAACAGGACTGTTCGTTCCTCCGATTCTGCGGATCTTTTTCCGGCGATGAAGGCCGTTGGCGGTGCTCATATTGCTCACGTCGATGGCGGAGCCCGTGGTAATCCTGGGCCTGCCGGTTATGGTGTCGCGATTGAGGATGCTGAGGGTCATCCGGTTGCAGAGCTCAGCGAATATCTTGGACACCACACCAACAACTACGCGGAGTATCAGGGGCTGATTGCGGCGCTGCGCTATGCGGGAGAAAACGGGATCAAGACGCTAAAGGTGATTAGCGATTCGGAACTAATGGTTCGACAGATGAAAGGAATCTACAAGGTGCGACATCCAGAGCTGCGCAAGCTGTATGACGAGGCGCAGCAACTGGTGCGACAGTTGGAGCGTTTTGAAATCCGGCACGCCATGCGGGAGCAGAATCGGACTGCGGATCGCCTGGCGAATGAGGCGATGGATCGAGGCAGATAAAGCAGAAGCGATGGCGGCCGCGTCACTCGCCAGCGGAATGATCGTGGATGATTTTCCATCCGTCCGGAAACTTGCGGAAGATCAGGGTGAACAGACCATGCGGCGTCTTTCCGTCGGACATGGTCAGATGGAACTCGCCGCGTACGAAGGCTGATTCCGGTCCAAGCATTTCGATCCGCAGATTCGCGAATTTGAGTTTGCCCATCTCGTGGCCGGCGCTTTGATAGGTTTTCTGGTACCGATCGAGGGCAGCCCGCCAACCCTTCGATTCGTGCGCTCCCGAAAAGAAAGTCAGCTCGGGTGAATTCCAATATCCGGCCATGAAACCTTCGAGGTCATGGCGGTTCCAGGCGGCCTGCTGATCTTCAATCACCTTGCGAATTGCGGCGTGCGGACCGTCGGCGGAGTTTTGGCCGAAACTTGAGATGGCTAGCGTGGCGATCACGCCGACGAGCAAGAACAGACCTCGCATAAGGCCTCCGACAACTCAGGCACAAATCATACAGTTGTTTGACGAGAGAAGAAGGCGAAGAGAAAGGCTATGCTGGAGTTCACGTTTGGGCGGAACGCCAGTTTTATCAAAACTGGCGGGTGACGGTTTGGCTCGCGCTAGGCTCGGCCTTTTTTTGACGCTGCGGCTGCTTTCACTTTTACCGTTTCCCACGGCCGCTTCGGACGAGCTACTTCCGGCTGATCGCGATCTTTGACGCGATCGTACTGATAAGACTCGCTCACAGTCCCGAGCGATTCGTTGTAGAGGCTGGGCAGGCCGAGCGCTTCTTTCAATTCTTCGGAAAACTGCTGCAGGGCCTTCAGGTGATCGGCGGTTGCGGGAATCTCGGTCTTGGTGGTTTTCAGGAACTGCTGATAACCGCGATTGACGAGCTTGGAAATTTCGCTGCCGATCATGTATCCGGGATAGGCAAAGATTTTTACGCCGCCGTCATCGGTTTTCTGGATTGCGGCGGAGCAGTTGTACTTTTTCAGGAAGACACGAGTTTGGGCGCCGGGAGCCTCGATCAGATCGAAGCCATGATCTTTCAACCACGCGACCGCGTCTTCGTAGGTTCGTTGTTCGACTTTCGTTGCCATTTTATGATCTCAATTCCTTTTATTATTTCCTGCTGCATCCGGTTAGATGCGGTTACTGCGGTTTCGGTGGAACCAAAACTGTCCGCAGCGAATCTAAAGACGCAGGAATACAGTAACGCTAGTATAGATATACCTTTTCAGGATTGCGGGCACATTACTCTAGTCACAGGGACGTTCACAGTCAAATGACACCAGCAGCATCCGGCTCCGCGCTTTCTCATTCTGCGTCCGCGTCCAAAGCCGCGTCAGGCGTGGGCGGAGAAGCGGTGCTTGCGCAAATCGGCAACACGCCCCTGCTGCCGCTTGACGCGTTTACGGTTGACCTTCCCCAGGTAAAACTTTTGGGCAAAGCCGAATGGCGCAACCCCGGCGGATCAGTCAAGGATCGCGCCGCCGCCAGCATCGTTGCGGACGCACGCCGCTCGGGCAAACTCGCTCCCGGCAAGATCCTGCTCGATTCCACCAGCGGAAACACCGGCATCGCTTACGCGATGCTGGGAGCCGCTCTGGCATTCCCGGTTACACTGTGCGTGCCGGAGAATGTTTCTCCTGAGCGAAAACGCATTCTACAGGCATATGGCGCAAATATCATCTATACCGATCCCGCTGACGGCTCGGATGGGGCGATCAAGGTTGCGCGCCAGTTGGCGGAACATCATCCTGACCTTTATTTTTATGCTGATCAATATTCAAATGATGCTAATTGGCGGGCGCATTACGAGACCACGGCGAACGAAATCTGGCAGCAAACGGAAGGGCGCATCACACACTTCGTGGCCATGCTCGGGACGACAGGGACTTTTGTTGGTACTACGCGGAGGTTGAAGGAGCTGAATCCGACAATCCGGTGCATTTCGCTCCAACCCGACTCGGCGTTCCACGGAATTGAGGGGGCGAAGCACTTGCCGTCGGCGATCGTGCCTCGCATTTACGATCCGTCGCTGGCGGATGAGAATCTGGAGATCGTGACCGAAGATGCATACTCGATGGCGCGGCGAATGGCACGCGAGCAGGGTCTGCTTGTGGGAGTCTCGGCGGCGGCGGCCGTGGTGGGCAGCCTGCGCATCGCAGAACGGCTGAAAAAGAATCAACACGCAACCATCGTGACCATCCTCTGCGATTCGGGCGAGAAATATCTGAGCGAAGAGTTCTGGCACAAAGGGTGAGGTTATTTGGGCATTAAGTGATTGGATCATTGAGTCATTGAACTCAATCGCTTAACGATGCGACTCCTCAAATGATTTAATCAACGACATGATCCAGTTTCCTCAATCTGCTTACGCTGCCATTCGTCTACACGGAGAAGAAACCTATCCGCACGAATGCTGTGGCGTTCTCCTTGGGCATTTTGGGGACGATGGATCGAAGACTCTGTCGCGCGTCGCGCGCTGCGGCAACACACGTGAGGACTCACCGCATAATCGGTATAACATCGATCCCCGTGAACTCATCCGCATACAACGGGAAGGTCGCGAGCAGGGCGAGGACATTGTAGGTTTCTATCATTCTCACCCGGATCATCCCGCGCAATGGTCGGTCACGGATCTCGCGGAGGCGCATTGGTTTGGGTGTTCGTACGTGATTACCGGCGTGGAAAAAGGCAAGGCTGCGCTGACGAATTCATTCGAGCTGACGGGCTCGGACGAAGCTGATAAGAAGTTTGTGGACGAGAAGATAGATGTGGCCTAAGAATCTTTGCTTGCATCCTGGGCGACTACCATAGCATCCTTATCAGCATGCCCCAGATCCAGATTCCGTCTCCGCTTCGCCAATACTCGGGAAAGCAGGCCTCGGTCGACGTCCAGGGAAAAACCGTGGGCGAGGCGCTTGCCGGCCTGGTTTTGCAGCATCCCGACCTCAAGCGTCATCTTTATACGGATGACGGGAAGCTGCGCGCGTTTGTGAATGTCTACGTTAACGACGAAGACATGCGTTACCTTGAGAAAGAAGCGACCGCGCTGAAAGACGGTGATACCATTTCGATAGTACCGTCGATCGCCGGCGGCTGCCGCTGAGCGTTGCTTGCGGACCGACACATCGCCGAATGTCCTTTCCCGCGCGGCGTTACCGCTGTCTGTAAATTGCACTGACGGGAACTGCAATACTGACGGGGACTGCAATTAAGAGGAAGTTATGGCTACCTTGACCGAAGCCCAAACCGAAGGCGTTTTAAGCAACGACGAAATCCTGCGCTACTCGCGGCATCTCATCATGCCCGAGGTGGGCATGGAAGGGCAGCAGAAACTGAAGGCGGCCAAAGTTCTGTGTATTGGGGCCGGGGGACTCGGCTCGCCGCTCGCGCTCTACCTGACAGCCGCGGGCGTGGGCACACTCGGGATCGTCGATTTCGATGTAGTGGACTACACGAATCTGCAACGCCAGATCATACACACCACCGCCGATGTGGGACGCAAGAAGCTGGACTCCGCGGCCGACAAGCTGAAAGCGATCAATCCGTTTCTGAATCTGCGGGCGTTCGATACGAAGCTGACAAGCGCCAATGCGCTGGAGTTGTTTCGCGAATTCGATATTGTCGCCGATGGCACTGACAATTTCCCAACGCGTTACCTGGTCAACGATGCCTGCGTGCTTACGGGCAAGCCGAATGTTTACGGCTCAATTTTTCGGTTTGAGGGGCAGGCGAGCGTGTTTGCGACCGAAGAGGGACCATGCTACCGCTGCTTGTATCCGGAGCCACCGCCGCCGGGCTTGGTTCCATCGTGCGCCGAGGGTGGAGTGCTCGGTATTCTGCCGGGTTTGGTCGGCGTGATTCAGGCGACGGAAACGATCAAGTTGATTCTCGGGCAGGGTGATTCGCTGGCCGGACGATTGCTGTTGGTCGATGCGCTCGGTATGAAGTTCCGGGAACTCAAGTTGCGGAAGAATCCAGATTGCCCGGCCTGCGGCACGCACCGCACCATCACGAAGCTAATCGATTACGATCAGTTCTGCGGAATTCGGGGACAGGAAGAACCTGTGTATGGAGGCGACTTGTCGGTGATTTCGGTGGAAGAATTGAAGAAGAAGCTCGAGGCCAAGGATGATATTTTCGTTCTCGATGTGCGCGAGCCGCACGAATATCAGATCTGCAATCTTGGCGGATATCTGATTCCACTCGGGGATCTGCCGAAGCGCGTCGGAGAACTTGATTCCAGCCGCGAGATTGTCGCCCATTGCAAGATGGGGGGACGCAGCGCGAAGGCCGTGGCGTTCCTGAAACAGGCTGGCTTTACCAAGGTGCGGAATCTTACCGGCGGAATTACGGCGTGGGCGGAGCGAATTGATCCAAATATGCCGAAGTACTGAAGTACTAAGGATAAGACTAGCAGCCTGTGGCAGAACTACGAAAAATGCACGAGCGGAGACGAGGTGTGCGGCACCGGAAAGATGGTGCCATCCGCAGGCCAGTCAGGCGAGTGAGTCGCCCGATGAAGGAAGCGGCCGTTGTCCGGCATAGAAAGCCCAAAAGCCGAGAAAATACTTGCCCAGCGCGGTTTTTCAGCTCGCGCGGCGTACCCGCTCCCAGCAGCTTGCGCAGAATCAGGCTCAAGTTGAACGCTCCGACATGGACCAGTTGCCGCTTCAGAATGTTCTCCCGTCCTCGGAGATGGCAGCGCCGCATCCCGCCCGTCTCGTAGCAGTGCGCGAAGCTGCGTTCGATCAACTCGCCGCGCCGTCGCAGTAAGCTCTTGCCGTACTCGCCCCGCACCCGTCGCCGGTTCTCGTACACCGCCTGCTGCTCGACACGCTGGCCTTGCCAGTCGCGCCGTCCCTTCGGCTTCTTCTCCGGAATGTAACTGCGCACCTCGTAACTCTTCATCCGCTGGACCACCGCACTACTGTGGTAGCCCTTATCCGTCACCAGTTCTTCGATCCCCTGCAAATGGACCTTCGGTTTGTCCTGGGGCCGCGACTCGGCCTCGCGTCGGATCTGTTCTGCTATCTGCTCACCGGCCTCGCACAAGGTTTCATCCAGCGTGGTCGTATCGCCCTGGTCGGCGGCCTGCAGCGTCACCGCCACGATGGCGCCCGTGTCCATGTCCACGGCGTGCTCCGCCTTGTGCGCCAAGTGCGTCCGCCCATCCTTCATCTTCGCAATCCGCGCGTCTCCGTCCGCCGGACTCTTCCATTCCTTGTTCGAGGTTCGCTTCTTGCGCTTCCGGTCCAACCGCACCAGGTCCTCTCGCGTCGGCGTTTCGATCCCGGACGCCTTCGCCAATCCGCGCAAGAACTCGTCGTATGTCTCCCCAGTATCGCGCCGCACAATCGACCGCATGGCCGCATTCGCCTCCAAGGTTGTCGCGTCGATGCCCATCCGCTGTCCCTTGAGCAGTCCCCGTTCGGCCAACAATCCCAGCACCCACGAGAACACCTCGCGATGCGTGTCGATATCCATCAATCGCCGTGTCCGCGATATCGTCGAGTGGTCCGGCGTCCGCTCGTCCAACCCGATCCGCAAAAACCACCGTAGCGCCAGCGAATCGGCAAGCCGCCAAGCGATCCCGCGCTCGCTATCGATCCCCTCGAAATATCCGATCAGGAGCGCACGAAAGTAAACCCCCGGCATCAGCGATGGCCGGCCCAGTCGCGCGTGATAGAAGCGCGCACACAATCCTTCCACAAACTCGTCGAACCCCGCACCCTCCAGTAACTCGTTCAACCGCTTATAGAATGGATGCCCTGGCGCTACCGCCAACTCCGTGTGCGCGATCCAGATGTCTTCTTGCTTCTCCCCGCCGCTCCTCTTGCTCATCGCCATGTGCGCATTCTACGAACTATCCCTGTGGATCACACCATCTTTTGTTTCATCTTTCGTTACAGGTACCCAGACTTGCACCACAGCCTGCTAGGGCCTGTTCACACTATCGCAAAGCCTCGATGATGAAGGCAAAGTAGATAAAGGCCAGAAACACAACGTCGAGTTTCTCGAAACGCGAAAAAATGCGGCGGAAGCCTTTCAGTCGCCGAAACAGGCGCTCGATCTGGTTCCGCTTCTTGTACAGTTCGCGATCGTAGTCCCAGGGTTCGCGCCGGTTGGATTTGGGTGGAACGACCGGAATCATGTTCAAATCCAGCACCAGTTGCCGGGTTTCGTCGCTTTCGTAGGCCCGGTCCATCACCAGCGGAACTTCGACTGGCAACGGACCGAGTTCCAGCAGTAACTGCCGCCCCACCGGCGCGTCGTGCGCTTCTCCGGGCGACAAGCAGAAGATTATTGCCGTTCGAGCATTTGCGGCAACCAGATGAATCTTGGTGTTCCATCCCCCGCGCGACTTCCCGATGGCTTGGGGTCCGTTTTTTTTAAAGCACCGGTTCCGTCGGGGTGCACTTTCACCGAGGTCGAGTCCAAACTGAAAGCCTCGATCTTGATGCGCAGAATCTGCTCTTGCTGCAATTTGGCAAACACCTGATCTAAGACACCTCTCTTGGCCCAACGATTCATGCGCACATAGATGCTGTGCCAGTTGCCGTATCGCTTGGGCAATCCGCGCCACTTGCATCCGTGCTCGGCCACATAGAGGATGGCGTTAAGCAAGACCAAATTTTCATGACGCACATTGCCGCGCTGCACCGGCATGCAATCTTGAATTCGCTCATACTGCTCAACAGTAATCTCCATGCCATGCATCTTACCCGAAGATTGTTGACGTAGTGTGAACACGCCCTAGTTCTCAGTTATAGGTTGGCAGCATTACTTAAGGAGCGCTTTGGGCGCTCCTTTTTCTTGGTATGGTGTCGGAGCAAATAGATCGGGAGTGTGCGCCTCATTATTTTCTTGGAAGGAGTCACGGGTAAGGTCATAATGATTGGTCTCAGCTCGTATCTCGCGATCTAGGCAAGTATTCACCAACTCGGAGCCAATCAATGAAATGTAACTCGTATCTATGCGCGTTACTGTCGGTCCTACTTGCACTTTCTGCAGTTCAGGAGGGCAGGGCGCAAGCATCGCCTAAATCCGCAGATCAACCGGCATCCGGCGCGTCAGCGGAGGGTTCTGCGGATGTAACGAATTTCACTTCGGCGAAGGGATTCGTACTGGAAGAAGCGACTCCAGTGAAGCTCAGATTCAATCGAACGGTTTCTTCCGCGGATGCGCATGTGGGAGATATTGTGGATTTCGAGGTTTTGCAGGACGTCAAAGTAAACGGAACGCTGGTGATTCCCAAGGGTGGAATGGCGTTTGGAACGGTTACGGAAGCTCAACCAAAGCGAAGGATGGCGCGAGGAGGCAAGCTTGAGATCAACATCGACTATGTGAAATTGGTCGATGGAGACAAAGCAGCTTTGCGTTCGGTAAAAGGAGGCAACGGCGGCGGCCACGTCGGCGCAATGACGGCCGGCATTGTGGCTACCGGCATCGTGTTTTTTCCAGCTGCGCCATTTTTTCTGTTTATGCACGGCAAGGACATTACGCTTCCAAAGGGCTCGGAGTTTACGGCTTATGTTAACGGGGACATGAAGCTCGACCTTGCCAAATTCCAGCCGGCGGCAGCCGCGCCTGACCAGGGCCTGAGCGCCGCCAATCAGGAGCAGAAAAACAATTCTGCCAAATTGCAGATCGGCTCGACTCCGCCGGGCGCCGACATCGAGGTGGACGGCAGCTTTGTTGGCAATACGCCCTCGGATGTTGAGGTTGCTGAAGGTGATCATACCGTCATTGTCAAGAAGGCAGGATTCAAGGACTGGAACGAAAATTGAAGACCAGCGCCGGCAGCAGCGTACGGGTTGATGCCGAGCTGGAAAAGAGTGATGCTCCATAATTTCTGGTTGAGATCGAGCGAGTTTTAGAAGTGATAAGAGAACGTAAAGGGAGCGCCGAGGCGCTCCCTTTGCATTTGTTCCAGGAGTCAGTTACTTGCTTGAGGTTGCGCTCATTTCGGCTTTTTCAGTGGTGCCGATGGCGAGGGCATATTTCTTGCCCGCGAATCGAACTTCAGAGATCGCTGCCTTGCCGCTTGAATGGTCGATGACGGTGGAATCATAGTCAGGGGCTTTGTCGAGAGGAACAAGTTTCGCCGAAGCCTTGGCGACTTCTTTCTTTCCCTGCATAAAGCTCACTTCGACATTCGATCCCGTGCCGTCCCAGCGCAGGTGATATTCACCGGCGGCGAGTTGCTGGCCGTTGACTTCGAATGGCTCCTGAACGTCCACGGTCGCCTTATTACTTGCGAATGCACTCGTCGCGAGCAACACGGCCAGCGCGAGCACGACAGTCTTTGCCAAACGATTCAGGGTCAGATGGTTGAGTTTCATTTGCTCCTTCGCTTTCTGCCCGGAACTGGCCGGGACATTTCGGGGCGGCTGGTGATGGTTCGAGAGCGCTCGACTGAAGGCTTGCCTTTTTCGCGCGAAGTCCTACAATGCGACTGTCAGGGTGACGCAAAAAGACGCGGGCCTCAAACTCGTTCTTTTTACCGGACTGCGCACCCAGGGCCGCCAAACCGTGCGTGCGCGCGTCCAGTCACCCTGCAAATTTCTTTCGTGGGCGAAATTGTTTTCGTCCACCCCACGCTGGTTCGCTACAGGATACGAATCTCGGTTTGAGTAAGTTCCCGATTTATTTGTTCTTTGCGGACCGCAGTTGTTGTCAGCATGTTGCTTGGACGGACAGTCGCGAGGCGCGTTAGCACGATGGATGATTAATGGAGTAACAAGGTGAGAGTGTTTTGTATGGAGTTTGGCCGATGCTGAGAACTGCAGATCCCTCGCTGCGCTCGGGATGACAAATCTTACTGCAGATCCCTCGCTCTGCTGGGGATGACAAATCTTAAAGAGTCGGCGCCTGACGAAGATCTACCCGGCACGTTGGTATAATTCTCGCACTATTTAATTCATGCATTGGCGTTATTCACGCACTATTGAAGTACAACCATAATCACGTTAGGCATCATTGCTTATTTTCAGCACAATCTTGCCGTAGTTTTTGCCTTCCTGTATTAACGTGTAGGCGGCGCGTGCTTCTTCGAGCGGAAAGATCTTTCCGATCACGGGACTTAGTTTGCCTGCGGCGAGCCAAATGGAAAGTTGTTTCCAGGCTGATTCCATGAGTGGGCGGTTCGCGCTCAGATACGACAGCCAGAGTCCGTGGATGCTGGCGCCTTTGGCGTAGAGAAGCCGAGTGTCGAGCTGGGGAGTTTCGCCGGTGGCAGCTCCGTAGACGATAACGCGTCCGAAGTCGCGTACACAGCGAACGCTCTTGGCTACGTGCTCGCCCCCGAGCATCTCGAAGACCGCGTCGACGCCTTCGTCGTGGGTCAGATCCTTGATGGCTTCCACGTAGTCGCGTTGCTTGTAGTTGATACCGTGTTGCAGGCCGAGTTCGCGAACGCGGGAGAGCTTGTCTTCGGAGGAGGATGTTCCGTACATTTCGAGGCCGAGAATTTTTCCGATTTGCACAGCGGCGGTGCCGACTCCTCCGGCCACGGCATGAATTAGGACGCGGGCGCCCGGCTGGTCGAGCAGATCGGCCTTCCAGTAGGCGAGGTAGGCGGTGAAGAAATTTACGGGGAAAGCGGCGGCTTGTTCTGAGGTCCAATTCTCAGGGACGGGCCAGACGAGGTTGCGATTTGCCACAGTTTTTTCGGCGAAGGCGGCCCATTGCGTATAGCCCATGACGCGACATTGGCCCTGATCTCGGTTGGCGGCTAATTCTTGGCCGGCAAATTCGCGTCCGGCAGTCAAGGGCGGTTTAGGAGTACCGTGGTATCCGCCGTGGGTCGTCATCAAATCGGCGAAATTCAAGCCACCCGCTTCCACTTTCACCAGAACCTGCTCGGGCGCGGGGTGGGGGTCGGGGACTTGCTGCACTTCGAGAACTTCAGGACCGCCAAAGCGAGTAATGACGAGTGCCTTCATGGGGAAAGTTTAGCAGTCCGGGAGCGGGTTCGCCGGGCGAGGTTCGGGCATCTATAATGCTGATCAATGCTGATCGAGTTTCCGATCTCCGTGGCCTGAGAGAATTCTGGCAGCGGAGACGAGGGTCGCGTTGTTTTGGGACGCGCGATTCGAGGGTGGGAATGGAAACGTTCGCGCCTCCCGTTTGGAAAGGAAACGCTCGCCGGGATGGTCCGCCTGCGTTTGTCCTGCACGATCGTTAACAAGTTTAAGAATGAACTGCTCAATGCTGCTTACTGACAATTTCGGGCGTTCGATTCACGACCTGCGGATATCGATTACCGACCGGTGTAATTATCGCTGCGTTTACTGCCGGACGGGCACCAACGGAGCTGCTTATGCAGAGCTTCCGTTTGACGATTATCTGCGGATGGCACGAATCCTGGTCGGACTGGGGATTACGAAGATCCGCCTGACGGGCGGCGAGCCTTTGCTGCGTAAAGGGATCATTGAGTTTGTGCGCGATCTTGCCAAACTGCGTACGGTCAAAGGCGACAAGCCTGAAATTGCGCTGACGACGAATGGCCACCTGCTGGCCGAGATTGCGCGTCCGCTGAAAGATGCTGGATTGGATCGGGTAACGGTGAGCATGGATGCGGTTGATCCGGAGCGGTTTGCCCGCATCACTCGTGTGCCGAATGGATACGAGAGCGTGCTGGCGGGAGTGCGGGCCTCGCGTCAGGCGGGGCTTGACCCGGTAAAGATCAATTGCGTGCTGCTGCGGGGATTCAACGAAGATCAGATTATTCCGTTCGGCATGTTCTCAAGAGAAGAAGGTGTCGTGGTGCGCTTCATCGAGTTCATGCCGCTTGAAGAAGACCGAGTCTGGACGCCGGAAATTGTGGTGACACTTGATGAAATCGTCTCGCGCATGTCGGAGTATCTACCGCTCGAGGAAGTTGCGCACGAGCGTAGCGAAACGGCACGGCGCTATCGCTTTGCCGATGGCGTGGGCGAGATTGGAATCATTGCTCCGGTATCGCATCCATTTTGCGGTCACTGCAGCCGGATTCGGATCACCTCGGACGGCAAGCTGCGCACGTGTCTATTTTCAGTTTGGGATCACGATCTGCACGAATTGATGCGCCGCGGCGCTGAGGATGAAAGGCTAGCTGAATTTATTGTGAAGGTGGTGGAGAAGAAGGAAGAGCGGCACCACATTGGTGAGCCGGGGTTTGTGCCGGCTTCGCGGACGATGGTGCATATTGGGGGTTAGCGCGAAAGCGTTCTCTAGGATGCACTCAGTAGAAAGAATCGTACTTTGTGACCTTCCAACCGTCGTCGTCTTTCTCTTCGGTCACTGAAAAAAGATCCTTGTAAGTGGCGTCGTGGCCGGGATCACTGTAACGCTCACCTTTGTAGTACAGAATCACGAGAGGCGGTGCGTCTTCCCATTGCACGAGATGCCATGAAATCAGCGGATGTTGAGCCTCGGAACTGCAGACGAAGTCGGCACGCTTCCTGCGATAATCTCTCTCCCACTGAGCGAGGAGTTTCCGGCAATTGCCATCGCGCATCTGGCCGATAAAGGCGTTGGCCGTGTGTTCAATAGTACGATCGCGGAAGGGGTTCATGGTGATGCTGATCGGCATCTGGGTTAGCGGGTCGCGTTCTTCTGAGCGCGAGAGGACTGGTCCCTGGTTGCTGAGCCAGTAGAGATATCCGAGGAAAACGAGGACGAGCAGGCACGCGGAACCAAACGCGATGGCGAGATGGGTGCGGGAAGCCTGCATGAAAGGAAGTTTGCGGGATGGACAAAGCGAGAGCAAGGTTACTTTCAGACACTTTCGTAATGGTGCTGCTGCAGTTTTGCAACGTGCGCTGCGCGAGAGAGTGAAGCGCAGTGTTGTGGCCGGTGTCGCTGTTGCGAGGTTGGAGCCAGCGTTTCACGGCCGGCCACTGGTTTGTGTTTTCGAAATCGGCGGCGTATAGTTGGAACTGGAAGCTGTTGTGTCGTAGTGTCAGGATTGTCGAAGCACACCAGTGGGCGAAAGCCCACTTTTTAGTTTGGGCGGGTACTGGCGCAGCGACTCAGGCGCAAATTGCTGAAAACATGGCTCTTGATCTGGACAAGGTCCGGCAGATTGCCGAGCGGGTGGCAGGCTCGAGCGGACTGGAAGTAGTCGAAGTTGAGGTATGCGGGGCGGGAAAGCATCGCATGCTGCGGGTGTTTATCGACCGGCCGGGGGCAGTTGAGGCGGCGAATCGTCCCGATGGCGTGACGCACGAGGATTGCTCGAACTTTAGCCGGGAGTTTGGGACGATCATCGACGTCGAAGACGCGGTACCGGGTGGGTCGTATGTGCTGGAGGTTTCATCTCCAGGACTTGATCGCAAGCTGACGAAAGCAGCGGATTTTGAACGTTTTCGGGGACACCGCGTGAAGTTGATGACGCGGGAGCCGGTGAACAACAACCGGCATTTTGAAGGGAAGCTTGAAAGCTTCGAGAACGGGAAGCTGTTGCTGGATTTGAGCGCGGCGCGGAAAAAGAAGATGCGTCCGAAAGAGGGCGCAGCGACGAAAGTTGAGATTGAGCTGGGGAACATCGAGAAGGCGAATTTGGTACCGGAAATTTAGGAGCGGGCGTTAGTTTTGGCGGTCTCAGGAAAACCAAGTTCTGAGACGGGAACTTTAAGGCCTGCAATCTGGAATGCATATGGCAAGTGAGCTTTACAACATTATTGAAGGGGTCAGCCGGGAAAAGGGCATTGATCCGCAGATTGTGGTGAGCGCGGTTGAGGACGCCATTGTCGTCGCGACGCGCAAATACTACAAGACGCAGGAAAACTTGCGCGCCGTGCTCGACAAAGACAGCGGCAAGATCAACGCCTACGCGGTGAAATCGATTGTCGAGAATTCCGAGCAGGTGGAAGATCCGAATCTGCAGGTGACGGTGGATCAGGCGCGGAAGCTAGATCCGAGCGCGGAAGCCGGCGGAGAGTTGCTGATCCCGAAAGTGACAGAAGGAATTCTGGGACGAATTGCGGCGCAACTGGCGAAACAGGTCATCTTTCAGAAGGTGCGCGAGGCGGAACGCGACACGGTTTACAACGAATACATCGGGCACGTGAACGAGATCGTGAATGCGACAGTGAAACGGCTCGAAGGCCCGGACGTGATTCTGGATATTGGCAAGGCCGAAGCGCGGATGGGGCGGAAGGAGCAATCGCGTTTGGAGTCGTTCGCGGTGGGCGAACGGATTCGAGTGGTGATTGTTAGGGTGGAGAAGGCGACGAAGGGTCCGGGCGTAATCGCTTCGCGTTCAGCGCCAGAGCTGGTGCAACATCTGTTTCAGACCGAGGTGCCGGAGATATATGACGGCACGGTGGTGATCCGCGCGATTGCACGGGAAGCGGGTGAGCGCACGAAGATCGCGGTGATGTCCAAAGACAAAGACGTGGACGCGGTGGGCGCGTGCGTCGGCATGAAGGGCATGCGGGTGCAGTCGATCATTCGCGAGCTGCGCGGAGAGAAGATCGACATTATCGAGTATCACGAGGATCCGGTTACGTTCGCTGAAAAGGCGTTGCAGCCGGCGAAGGTGAGCCGGGTGACGATTGTAGATGCGGCCGACAAGCATCTGGAAGTGGTGGTGGACGACACGCAGCTCTCGCTCGCGATCGGGAAGAAAGGCCAGAACGTGCGGTTGGCGGCCAAGCTGCTGGGTTGGAAGATCGACATCAAGAGCGAAGAAGAAAAGCGGCAAGAAGTGGAGCAGCAGATGTCGGCGCTGGTCACGCAGACTGTAACTCCGCTGGAACTGGTTACAGGACTCGGCGAGGGGCTGGTCGAGAAACTGAAGGCGGCGGGCGTGAACACTGTGGAATCACTGGCCGACATGACGCCGGAACAACTGGAAGCGATTGAAGGTATCGGCCCGAAAACGGTGGAAAAAATCAGTATTGCAGTCAATAATTACTTTGCCACGCTGGATGGTGGCGAGGCTGTAGCTGCCGGGGAACCGGAGAACACTGGAGAAGCCGCCACCGAAGCGGCTTTCAATGAAGAATCGCTGACTGAAGGCTCGGTAGAAGCGGACGCGCTGGCCGCTGAAGGGGTGCCTGTGGAAACGGCGCCGGTGGAAGAAGGCGCTGAGTCCGCGAATCCAGAGACCGCATCTGATGAACCGGCGGCTGAAAAAGCCGCGACTGAAGAAGCCCCGGAAGACAAGCAAAGCTGAGCGAGTGGCGAGTTCGGAGTTAGATCCGAACCGGACGCGCGAGGCTCGTTATCTGGATGAGTGATTAGAGAACAGGCGAGAGTGAGCTGAGAGTAAGTTTCTTTAGGATTTCATGAGGTTAGACATGCGAGCCTAGATACAAAAGATTAGAACGCGAGAGCGGGACAAGGAAGCGACGGCGGATGAGTAAGATTCGAATCAACGATCTGGCCCGTGAGTTGGAGGTCAAGAGCAGGGAAATTCTTGACGTGCTAACCACGGTGGGCGTAACGGAGAAGAAAACGCACTCCAGTTCTCTGGAAGATCACGAAGCAGAACTGGTGCGGAAACATCTCCGCGGCCGCGCTGATGCTGCGTCGAGTTCGGGGAAAGCCTCTTTACGTGCGATGCACGGCGAAGAAGAGATCAAGACCAAGATCGACCTCTCGCACATTTCGCGGCCTGGAGACGTGCTGCGGGCTATCACGCAGCAAAAGGGAGCAGTTGAACATCCTCCGGCTCGGCCGCCGGTCAAGCCTCCAGTGACGACGCCCGCGGTTGAAGCCAAGGCAGAAACGCCCATGGCTCCGCCGGTGCCAACGGCTCCTAAGGCAGTGCCTCCCAAACCAGCGAGCGAGACGCCGGGGCCACCTCCGCCAGCGCCGCGAATCGTAACACCAGCTTCAGTAGCCGCCGCGCATCGTCCGCCGGCGGTGGTTGTGATTCCACCCAAAGTTCCGGCAGCGCCTGCCGCTCCTACTGCGGCTGCGAGCCCGTCCGCACCAAGTATGAGTGCGGCTCCGCCTGCGATTGCGGTTCCGCCTCGAATTCCGCCGGCAGCCGTCCAGAGCGCCAGCGCGCCGCCGCCGCCTCTGTCGAATGTCACGCAGATGCAGGCGTCAGCACCCGCGAAGCCCGCGGCACCGATTGCGCCTCCTCCGCGAATGATCATGCCGCAGACTGGTCCCCGCCCGGTGTACAAGGCACCGCAGGCTCCGCCGGGAGCGATTGCGCCGAGTGGCGCTTCGCGTCCAGCTCCGGGTCGACCCGTGCCGGGGCAACCAATTTTTCAACGTACGGCTCGGCCGCAAGCGCCGGGCGCGCCGCGGCCACCGCTTCGTCCGGGTGAACGACGTCCGATGCATCCGACGCGCGTAGCACCAGCGGGATCGCGTCCGCTGGGTGTAGGGCCGGGCGCGGGAATGGCGCCGCCGGGACCGGTTCGTCCTGGAGCGCGTCCAGGAGCGCCCTCGCGGCGGCCGGGACAGAGATATGTGCCGCGTGGAGTGAAAGAAGGCCCAATGAAGGGCTACACTCCGCCGCCGCGGATGACGATCAGCAACGAGCCCGCGCCGATCACGCGAAATATCACGATTACAGAAGGAATCTCGGTGAAGGATCTGGCCGAGAAGCTGGGGATTCGCGCGAAAGATGTGATTGCGCGGCTGGTCGTGCGAGGCGTGTTTGCAACGATCAATCAAACGCTCGATGCGGAACTGGCCAGCGAAATGGCGCGCTTTTTCGGAGCCGACACGGAAGTGATCACGTTCGAGGAACAAGCTGCCAAGGATACGACGGAGGCCACTGAGAGCAGTGAGGAGGGTGCGGAAGCGACGCCGCGTCCGCCGGTGGTTACCATTATGGGCCACGTGGATCATGGCAAGACGACGCTGCTTGATTCGATCCGCTCGACGAATGTGGCGGGCGGCGAAGCGGGCGGCATCACGCAGCATATCGGCGCCTACAAGGTTTCGATCACTGATGAGGCTTCTCCGGCTTATGGGCGCGAGATTGTGTTTCTGGACACGCCGGGTCACGAGGCGTTCACGCGCATGCGTTCACGGGGAGCGAAAGCGACGGACATCGTGGTGCTGGTCACTGCGGCTGATGACGGCGTGATGCCGCAGACAGTTGAAGCGATCGATCACGCGCATGCGGCTGAAGTCCCGATTATTGTAGCGGTCAACAAAATTGATAAGCCAGGTGCTCTGCCGGAGCGAGTCAAGAAGCAGTTGGCCGACCGCGGACTGGTTCCGGAAGAGTGGGGCGGCAAGACGGTGTTTGTAGACGTTTCGGCGAAGCAGAAGACGAATCTGAATCTGCTGATGGAAATGATTCTACTGACGGCGGACTTGCAGGAATTGAAAGCGACTCCGGGACGAGCGGCGAGCGGATTGGTGCTTGAAGCAAAGCTGGATCGCGGCCGCGGTCCGGTGGGAACGATCCTGGTGCAGAACGGCACGTTGCACGCGGGCGACAACTTCGTGGTCGGGAACGTCTACGGGAAGGTCCGCGCGATGTTCGACGATCGCGGACGGTCGCTGAAAGAAGCTCCGCCAGCGACGCCGGTGGAAATTATCGGGTTGGAAGGATTGCCCCAGGCGGGCGATCAATTTGTTGTGGTCGCGGACCGCGAGAAGGCACGGGATATTTCGGACTACCGCGAGCAGAAAGCGCGCGAGGCCGCGCTGGCCAAGAGTTCGCGCGTTTCGCTCGAAGGCCTTGCCGAGCAACTGAAGACCGCGGGCATGAAAGAGCTGAATGTCATTCTCAAGGCCGACGTGCAGGGATCGGTTGAAGTGCTGGGCGATCTGCTAGGCAGATTGTCGAACGACAAGGTGCGGCTGAAGTTGCTGCGGTCGGGCATTGGAGCGATTACCGAAACCGATGTACTGCTGGCGTCGGCGTCGAATGCCATCATCATTGGCTTCAACGTGCGTCCAGAGCGCAAAGCGCAAGAGCTTGCGGAGCAGGAGAAGGTCGACATACGGCTGCATTCGATCATTTACGAACTGCAGGACGAGATCAAGCGCGCGATGACGGGCTTGCTTGAGCCGACGATCAAAGAGACGTATCAGGGGCGCGCCGATGTGCTGGAGACGTTCCGTATTCCGAAAGTCGGAACGATTGCGGGCTGCCGCGTGACCGACGGCTTGATCAAGCGGGATTCCGAAGTGCGGCTGCTGCGCGATAACGTTGTTGTCTTCAAAGGCAAGGTCGGATCGTTGCGGCGCTTCAAAGATGACGCATCGCAGGTGACGAGCGGCATGGAGTGCGGCATTTCGATCTCGAACTACGGCGACATCAAAGCGGGCGATGTGATCGAAGCGTTCGTGACGGAGAGAATCGCAGCGGAAGCGATCAAGTAAATCAAGGTGATGCCGGGTCACTGTGTGACTTGTGCAAGGAAAAAAGGGGCGCGGCTTTGGAGGCGCGCCCCTTGTGCTTTTCCACGCGATCTTCGAAGTTACCTTCGACGGAAGTCTCCGCGCGTCGCGTGTGATCCAACTAGCGGCCGCGCCGTGGAGGTGGAGATGGCTCGGTGCGCCACATGCGCCACAACCCCCGGTGCGGTAGAACTTTGCTGCTCAAACGTTCCGACCGCGACTTGGGGGCCGGCGGGCGTATTGCTCGAGTCGAGGTCGACAAAGAGCATATTTGAACCGTCGATGACGTAGTACACGAGATTAAGCTCGCCGAGGAACGTTCCAAGGTTTCCGGTGGTGGGCGCGGTAATCGAGCCTCTGCCAGCGCCAACCGAAGTGTAGGTCGCGGAGAGCGGAATATTCGCAATCGGAGTCGCAAACTCGCTGTCGTCTAATATGCCAGTCATGTTCGGAGTTGCGGTATCGCTGCTGGCACTATTGAACTGGGCGATGTAGCCGACCGGGCCGTTGCTATTTATTCCGGAGAGGTTCAATCCGTAGCCCTCTGACGAAGCGAATGTTGTCGCGGATTGTGCGAAAGCAGAACCTAAAGTGGCGCTTTGAGTATCCAGTTCCAACAGCAAAAGTCCGCCACTAGCGGTGGGATACATTGCCCATTCCTCGGCGGGAACGAAGCCACTGAGAGTAACAGCAACCCGACCGCCGACCCCGCTCGCGCCAGCGATGCCGGTGAAGGGCACTTGCGCTCCAGGAACGGTACCGTTGTCGTTCACATCCTCAAGACCGTCGGTAATGTTCCCATTTGCGTCGGAGGTCATAATGCCGCCGTCGGCAACGACGGTTGTGCTGGTACCGCCGAACATTGTGAATACCAACGTGCCCGCGGGGATGGATGCGCCAGTCTGGGTGAAGACGTCGCCGGCGAGATAGGCGTTGGTGTAGTCGGTTTCAATGAACTTCAAGTGAGTAGCGTCAATCGGGTAGAAGTCGAAGGCGAGTGTGCCGAACGCAGTGCTGAAGGAAGCTTCTCCAGGACCGGTTCCCGTGCCCAAAGTTGCGGAGTTCGAAAGCGGCCGAGCGGTGTAAGGAATGCCGTTATCGTTGAAGTCCTGGATTCCTCCGCCGGCATTAAACGTAAACGAACCGGCCGTAATCAACGGATTACCACTGTTGTCCGTACCAGCAAGACCTAAGGCATACGGACCCGCGAGCTGACTAATGCCAGTGAGCGCAGTTTGCAAGTCAAGGGTCCCGCTGCCAGTGCCGTTCGAATCAAACTCGGTCACCAAGCCGTGTGAGGTGGAGCTCAGGGCGAAATCCAAGTTAAAGGTCGGATAGGTACTCTGGAGCGCGACTTGCCCGCGGCCGTCAGAACTGATGCTGTAGGAGCCTCCTTTAATCGACTGGGCGGCTGTTGCCGGTATGCTCGTGAACCCGGGGTCGATGACGTCGATCGTACCCCCTGTGATACTGCCGCTTCCATTGGCCACGAAGGCTCCAGCCAAAGCCAAGGGGTCCCCGCTGGCATCATATCCCTGCGATGAAAAAACGTAAGTTCCGTTGAGGCTGCTATTGCTGAAGCCCTGGTTGTTGGGCGTAACTGGTCCACTGGAGCTGCAACCGGCCATTAAAAAAATGCCCATGATCGCTGCGAGGGACATGAGCACACGGAGAGCGTACTTGGAGGACGCGAGGGGATTCATAGGACACTCCTGTGATATTTGCTAAGATGCGCTAACCCCAATGATATACGGAAGTTTCTGTGAAAAAAATTAACTGCGGCGTTTCCTCTGTGGATTTTTAAAGTCGGCGGCACGTCGTGGAGCGAATTCTTCTGAGGGCTCTCATGCCTTGGTGATCTCCGCTTGACCAGGAATCGGAGCCGAGGAAAGAGTCACTCTGCGCTTTTCTGAGATCCAGACTGATACGCGGTAGGCGAGCAGAATTGCGAGCACGATTCCGTAGTCGATAGGCTTGCGAAGGTCGGCCTTTACGAGCCAGAAATAATGCACAACTCCAAGAATCGCAGTGAGATAGATGAGGCGGTGGAGGCGCTGCCAGTTCTTGCCGCCAAGGCGGCGAATCGATCGGGCGGTTGAGGTCAGGGCGAGGGGGATGAGGAGGACGAAGGCCGAGAATCCCACGGTGATGAACGGGCGCTTGGCAATATCTTTCACCATTGAATGAACGTCGAAGAACTGGTCAAGCCAGATATAAGTCAAGAAATGTAAAGTTGCGTAAAAAAATGCAAACAGTCCGATCATGCGGCGCACGCCGATCAGCCAATACTGATGGGTGAGCCGCCGCAGGGGAGTGATGGAGAGCGTGGTGAGGATGAAGATTAAGGTCCAATCGCCGGTCGAGTGAGTAATGACCTCGATGGGATTGGCGCCGAGGCCTTCATGCAATCCTTTCCACGCGAGGTGCGCCAGCGGGATGAGCGCGGCCAGGAAGACGATCGTTTTCGTGAGCCGTAGGCGGTTCATTGGAATTCAGAAGTCAGAAGTGAGATTGGAGAAGTAAGAGCCTTTCGGCCATCAGATTTCACTTCTGCAATCTTGCTTTTGGCTTCTGCAATGCCTTTCAGAAATTTTTCCTCAGGTCCATTCCAGCATATAGACTCGCGACCTGATCATAGCCATTGAACATCAGCGTAGGCCGCTTGAAGAATTCACCTAGACGCCGTTCCTTCGCCTGGCTCCAACGGGGATGGTCGACGTGGGGATTGACGTTCGAATAAAAGCCGTATTCGCGCGGCGAAGACTGTTGCCAGGTGTTGAGCGGCTGGTCGCTAGTGAAGCGTATGCGGACGATGGACTTGGCGCTCTTGAAACCGTATTTCCAGGGGACGACAATGCGAAGAGGCGCGCCATCCTGATTGGGCAGCACCTCGCCGTACATGCCGAAACAGAGCAAGGTGAGAGGATGCATGGCTTCATCCATACGAAGACCCTCGACGTAGGGCCACTGCAAAACGTTGGTACGCTCGCCGGGCATCTGTTTGAGATCGTACAAGGTGGTGAACTCCACGAATTTAGCTTTGGGCTGCGGATCGGCGCGCTTGATGAGTTCGCTGAGAGAAAATCCAACCCAGGGCACCACGATCGACCAGCCTTCCACGCAGCGATGACGGTAGATGCGCTCTTCGGGAGCAGCCATTTTCATGATGGTGTCGATGTCGAGCACCTGCTTTTTCTTGACGTGGCCGTCGATGGTAACCGTCCAGGGACGGGTCCTGAAATTTTTTGCGAGTTCGGCAGGCTCGTATTTGTCGGTCGAGAATTCGTAGAAATTGTTGTAGTTGGTGACGTCCTTATAGGGCGTTTCTTTTTCCGTCGTGCTGAATGGGCTTTTCTGTATGCCGTCGATTTTGGCATTGGCCAGGACAGTGACGGATGGGGCGGCGAGATCACGCAAGATGCCACCGGTGGCAGCAACGGCTCCGGTTATTGCGGCACCGGCAAGAAAGTTTCTACGGCTCAGATAAGTCGCTTTTGGAGTAATTTCAGAAGATGGAACGGCGTCCGGTTTCTTGATCAGCATTGTTCACCCTGACTACTCGGCCCCACATCGATACGGACTATTTCCAGCGACGGTGAGACAGGGATGTCTCGATGCCGGAAGTCCGAATTCGCGCGGTCCGCTGTTATCTCAAATATAGGACGCTGGACGGAAGAAAAAGATACATGCGCGCTGCAGGGTCAATTCGAGGCAGATTTTGCGATTGATTTGCGAGCCGGTGGCGACGCCTGCCGGGCGCGAAGGACTTCACGGACTTTCTTGGCGAGATTCTGCAGCGTAAAAGGCTTTTGCAGGAACGCGGTGGTGGGGCCGAGGGCGCCCTGGGTGACGATGGCATCTTCTGTATATCCAGAAAGGTAAAGGACGCTGATGCCTGGGCGCAGGGAGAGAAGCCTCTTGGCTAGTTCACGGCCGCCGATGCCAGGCATGACGACGTCGGTGATCAGGATGTCGATGTGTTGCTTGTAGTCTTCGGCGAGGCGCAGACCACACTCGCCATTTTCAGCTTCGAGGACGTTGTAGCCGCGCGAGGCAAGAGTTACCCGCACCAATTCGCGGACAGATTCCTCGTCTTCCACGAGCAGAACGGTTTCGCAGCCGCCTGCTTCGGTGGGCGGAGACTGGGCCGGGCTCAGCTCTTCGGTGGAATCCTCGACGCGTGGCAGATAGACGTAGAAGGTGGTGCCTGATCCGGCCTCGCTTTGAACGAAGACGTATCCGTTGCTTTGCTTAACGATTCCATAGACGGTCGAGAGTCCGAGGCCGGTGCCCTTGCCTTTTTCCTTGGTGGTGAAGAATGGCTCGAAGATGCGGGACTGAGTTTCCTTGTCCATGCCGTGGCCGGTATCGGAGACGCAGATCACCGCGTAGCGCCCGGGCTGAATAAACCGATGTTCGCTGAAATTCTGGTGGACGGTAACGTCGGAGCTCCGCAAGGTGAGTTTGCCGCCTTCGGGCATGGCATCTTTGGCGTTGACCACCAGGTTCATGATGACCTGCTCGAGCTGGCCGGCGTCGGCACGGGTATGTCCGGCTTCGGGCGAGAGGTGGGTTACCAACTCGATGTTTTCGCCGATGAGGGGTCGCAGCAGTCGCTCCATGTCGCCGATGACGCTGTTCACGTCAACCACTTTGAGTTCGAGCAACTGTTTTCGGCTGAATGCCAGCAACTGGCGGGTGAGGGTGGCTGCACGATCGGCTGCTTGCTGGATGGATTGGACCTTATGATGCATGGGGGTGCCGTGGTCCAACTGTTCGAGCAACACCTCGGTGTAGCCGTTAATCACCATCAGGAGGTTGTTGAAATCGTGGGCGACACCGCCGGCGAGGCGGCCGACGGCATCCATTTTTTGCGCCTGGCGCAACTGCTCTTCAAGTTGACGCCGATCGGTGATGTCTTCGGCAATCAGCTCCAATACTTCTTCAGGTTCGTCGGTGATGCTGGCGGCGCAACCGCTGAGGCGCACGACAATGACACGGCTGTCTTTGCGTTTCCACTGCACTTCAACGCCATTGAGAGTGCCGGTGCGGCGATAATCTTCTACCAGCCGTTCCAACTCCTGCGCATTCACGAAAACATCGCGGCGCGCGTTGAGCTTGAGGAGTTCTTCGACCGATCCATGGCCCAGCATGGTGATGAGAGCAGGATTGACGTCGAGGAACCTGCCGCCGAGGGTGCAGCGGAAGATACCGAAGGCGGCGCTCAAAATCAGCGAACGGGAGCGCGCTTCGGAGCGGCGTAGCGCTTCTTCATAGCGTTTGTGCTCGATGGCGGCGGCCAGTTGCTGTGAAACAAATTTCAGGATTTCGCGATCGCGCTCGCCAAAGCGGTGATTTTCGTTATAGCTCTGGACGACCAGCGCGCCAATAGAGGTCGTGCCGCTTTTCAGCGGAACGCCAAGCCAGTCGACCGAAGGAGCACCGATCAATTCGACTTCGCCTCGGCGCAGCAGTTCTTCAAAGACCGCAGGAGTGGCCAGCAGAGGTTCGCCCGATCGCAACACGTATTCGGTAAGGCCGCGGCCTAAGCGCTTTGGGGTGGGAGTCGGGTCTTCTTCGTCGACGAAATATGGAAAGCTCAACAACTGGGATTGTGGATCGTAAAGCGAGATGTAGAAGTTACGAGCATTCATCAGCTGCCCGACGATGTTGTGAATGGCGGCGAAAAACTGTTGTAGATCTTCGGCCGACTGGCTACGCGCGGCAATTGCGTAGAGAGCGGCATTCAATTCTTCGGTACGCTTCTGTTCGGTGATGTCGCGATAGGAAGCGTAGGATCCGACTTTTTTGCCGTTCACGATCACCGGGGAAGTGGAGAGCAACACTTCGACCAACGAGCCATCTTTTCGCTGGCGCCGCGTCTCCAAAGAAAGCTTGTTTTCCATTTTGATCGTTTCCGAGATCCATGCGGTTTCCGCATAACGATCAGGGGGAACGATCAGCCGGTCAAGCCGTTTCCCGGCGGTTTCAGCCGCCGTAAAGCCAAACAGGCGCGTGAACTCACCATTGATGCGCAGGATGTTGAGGTTTTCGTCGATGATGCTGATCGCATCCGGAGCATTCTCGATCAGCTGTTCGAAGTAGGCCTTCTCGACCAGGAGCGGGACTTCGGCGTTATGGCCGTTGGTGGGCGGGACTGGAGCTACATCGGGGGTGGTAGGGATCGGCGGTGAAGAGCGCGCAAGAGCATCCCGCAGCGCCTTCACGTGCGGCAAGTCGGCCGACGTCGCTGCCGGGGCGACTTTCTCACCCATACAGACCTTTCCCCCAGTGCACTGTTGCTGCTACAACGATGGTAAGCGCGGCCGTTATTTGCCGATAGTTACCGGGGTAATGGGGGTTTGAAGGCGTAGGGATGGGGCGATTCAGGAGGCATTGGCCAAGGTTACACACACTTGGCGCAGTATCATCCGCTGTTCATCGGTCACGATCAGGAATTCGAATCCGCAGCGCAGCCCGTCGCTGTAGCGGACCACGGCTCGGACCTTGGTGAGGTGGGGCGGCAGCGGGATAGGAAACTCCAGCGAAACAACCTCGTCAGTGTTCAGTTCGCCGCTAAGGGTCGCACCAATGCCGTCGAGACCCAGTTCGTTGGTCCGTCCCCAGTAGGTTGTTGTCAGGCCGTTGCGAAACACCGACACCTGAATGCGCACGTCAAAACGATAACGGGAAAAGCGTCGCAGGTGCCGTTGCGTGTTGGTGGCCGCTTGTGCGTTATCGGTCAATCGATGGTCTCCAATTTACCTGCAGTTTCCCTAGCGATTGTGCGTCAGCGCAGGTATTAGGCTCAACGGCATCAAAGTGCATGTACTTGTGAAGCCAAAGCTTTCCGGGATGCGCACCGGTTGGGGTGCTTGTGCATATTTTTGCAGCTCGTGAGCCGAGTATGGGCGTGACAGAGACAGGCTTCAGCATCTAACATCGTGTTTGGGCTATTCCAGCCGAAAACGCGCTTACCGAGAGCAACGCGGGGTGTGATCGAAAATCTTATGCCTTATCGCTCAAATGCCGCTGAAGCCTGGTATCCCAACCCACAGGCTAGTATGACCGAGGCCGACATTCCCCTGGATTTACTTCCGCCGCCGAGCCTGACGCAACCGCTCTGGCGCTCGTTGGCGGGCAATCTTCGCGATACCTTGGCTCCTGAGAAACTGCCTCCGCTTGAGCTCACTTCGCGACCTGTGAATGTTGGGTTGGCGCTTGGCGAGCGCCTGCGCATGCCGTGGTTTCGAACGGTATTTACCAATATTGGGGATGTGATCTCGCCTGAGACGTTGCCACCGCTGGAATTGGAATCCCGGCCGGTCGACGTAGGCGAACTCATAACCGACCAACTCAGTCATTTCTGGTGGGGTTCGCTGTTGCGGAATCTTGCGGACCGGGTCGCGCCGGAAACGCAGACTGCTCTGAATCTGACCGCGAAGCCGGTTCTGGACATTATTCCGAAGTCCTGGATTCTGTTGCCGATGTGGTCGGGGGTCATCGACACGCCGAAGGTGTTTTATCCGGATAAGCCGAAACCGGCCGAGGCGTTGCGGACGATCAATCTAAAACCCGCTGATCTACCAACGGAAACACGGCAAGTGCTGGCTGCCGAACCGACTGCCGCTGACTTGCTTCGCGACATACGGCGCTCACGCATCCGGCAGCGAATCTGGGTTGGCTTGGCGGCGGTGCAGATTCTCTACATGGTCGCATTGGCGCTAGGAAAACTCTGACGAAATAGTCGCTGGCCGAGACGGGAGTCGAGATTCAATCGCGGGGAATCCCGGGCAAGAAGGCAGTCAGCGAAAGAAAAACTCTTCGCGATTTCCATGGTGAATTGTTTTATTGGCGCAAGCCCATCCAACCTTCGGCGATCACCATGGAATTTCCCGGATTGCGGGAATCGTATTTTACGGACGTGGGCAAGCCGAGGCGGCAGGAATGCAGATTGATCCACTGGCGAAGATAAGTGACATCCTGCGAAGCCTCGTATGAAACGCCGGCGACGTCGTACTGATAAATAAGCATAGTAGCGGGACGATTGGCGGCAGTGGTGATCTCCTGAACATCGATCACGGTGCCGTCGGTAATGCGTCCGACGGTGTTCAGCCAGTCGCGGCGCTCGCGCTCGGTGTCGTCGGGGTTCTTGGGTTTGCGGCGCAATAGCGCGTAGCTGGCGAGAATCACGCCGATTGTTCCGAGCGCAATCGTGTAGAGACGAAGCGAAATCATTGGCAAACAAAACCGAGTTTCACGCTGCTTTCAGCATAAGCCGTAACTACTCCCACCGCCAAGGGCACGAAGGTGCGAAGAAGTGCATCGCACCACTCGACCGAGTGAGGTGTTTTGTGCTGACAGTGATTCGCGATTGATCTTCTGTCAAAATATTTCAGGAGGCTGTATGGCGCAGAAGCGAATCCTCATGCTGGTCGGCGATTACGTTGAAGATTACGAAGTCATGGTGCCATTTCAGGCGCTGCAGATGGTCGGACATCACGTCGAAGCTGTTTGCCCAGGCAAGAAAGCCGGCGAGACGGTGCGCACGGCGATCCACGATTTCGAAGGAGACCAGACGTACAGCGAAAAGCGAGGACACAACTTTGCCCTGAATGGGAACTTTGATGAAGTGAACCTCGGGAGCTATGACGCGCTGGTCATCCCTGGAGGGCGTGCTCCGGAATACCTCCGGCTGAATCCGCGAGTGCTGGAAATCGTCCGGCACTTTGCCGAGACGAACAAGCCAATTGCAGCCATCTGCCATGCGGCGCAATTGCTGGCCGCGGCAGGAGTGCTCAAGGGACGCCGCTGCAGTTGTTATCCGGCGGTCGGCCCGGAGGTTGCGGCGGCGGGAGGAACGTACGCCGACATCGCGATCGATAAAGCCTGTGTGGATGGAAATCTGGTCAGTGCTCCGGCTTGGCCGGCGCATCCGGCGTGGCTGGCAGCGTTTCTGGAGGTGCTGGAGAAGGCCGAACCCAAAAGAGCGCGGCGTAAGCGCTCAAGTGCGGTCAAGACTGAGTCGGGTATGTTACGGCGCGATTTTGCTACAGCTATCCAAAATTAGTTTATTTTGGCTGCTCGTGGGCAGGAAATGTGCGGACCGTGAGGCCGGCATCAATTTCAGACACGGAAGCCCTGCCCGGTTTCGCGACGTGGAGCGTATTCAGCAGAACTTGCTTCTTGGTCGAGAAAGATACGCCAAGCAGAATGGAGCCGGGATCAGTACCAGCCTGCCAGAGGTTGCCCTCAATCGTCTGAGCAGGGGTGGTGTGATACTCGTCTTGAAAGACGTGGCCACCTTTGAACGAGAAGATGACCCTTTTGCCGATCTCCTCCGAACGATCACCGATTGGGCAGACGGGAAACGATGATCGGTAGACGACTTTCCTGTTCAACACAATCTCAAGTCCCATATATCTCTTTTCGCCACAATTCCCGAACCACGACCATAGTTGGTCGGGCACTGCTTTGGGTTCTCGGGACGACAAAGTGGCGGCGCAATTGCGAGAACTAGAACTGCGAGAAAGCGAACCCTGTGCATTTGATCGTTGACGCTGTCGGGCGTTAGTGGTCAAACCCCGCCAAGACGTGTGCGCTTTACGCCCGCCGCCGATAGTAGATGTTGAATTCGAATCCGGGATTTGGGGGAAAGATTTCGGCGATCTTGCGCAGCCGTTCGGCCATTGGAGCGGGCGCCAGCAGCGGGTAGTCGCGTTCGCGCAGATCGTAGTAATCGACGTCGAGATAAAGCGAGAGCAGGTAAATGGAAATGGCGTCGGCGAAGCTGGCCGCCAGATAATCATTTTTGAATTTCTCGGCATCAGGACCGTGAGCGGTGGCGAACTTGCGGGCCTCCCACGCATCGAGAGAGGTTTCGCCGCGCACACCGGATTCGACGTGCTGCCAGACGAGATCGGCAAAATTCTGCGAGACTCCCGCACGCTCGACGAGGGCGTGACCGACATTGATATAGAACTCGAAGGCGACGGAAAATTTGTCGTCCATCAATCGGGTCGAGATGAAGACGCACTGCGCATCGCCCAGATTCAGGTTGCGATGGCAAACGGCGTTGTCGCTAAGCGCAACGTCGTAGCGGTCGGCAATTACGGTCTCGTCGCCCTGGGTTACGGTGAGCGGCACGAAGTAGTAGGCCTTGCGGCTGAGGGCGGCGGCAATGGGCGTGGGAACCGCAGCGATCATGCGGTCGAGGTCATTGTCGGCAATGGTGATTTCGCCCGAACGTGCATAGCAGATGCCATTTGGCGCCTGCGAAACCGGGCTATTTTGGACGATCTCCGCGGGGCTGCGAACGATCGCGGAAGCGGTTTGCGACATGACGGTATTGTAGCGTATAGCGGCGCGGCGACGCGGGATTAGCCAGTCGCGACAGGCCCGAACGATGGTGTAGCTTAGAAGCATGGCGAAAAAGAGTTCAAACGCCCCCGGCTGGATCGGAATTCCGGTGCGAGTGTTCGCGATTACGTTTCTGTTGACTTTGTTGTCATTTGCGATCGCGCTTCTGCTGAGCATCATGGGAACGGTGGTGTACTCGCAGATAAAACACGTCGCGCCTCCCTTGGCGTTTGCCTACCGGCGCATCGCGTTTCCATGCGCAATCACCGCTGGGTCGATTGTGCTGGTGCTTTCTCTGATAATGGAAATTCGCAACTACCGCCAGCGCAAGACGCTGGATGGAATTGAACGGGCGAGTTGAGATGACGGAATCGAAACCTATGTCGCCGCGAATTGCCATTCCCGTGCCGCATTCCGGGGATCGCGAGTATGCCGAGCGGGCGCTGCCGCAGTATGAGGAGGCGATTCGCTTGGCGGGCGGAGAGCCGTTGCGCGTTGAACTGGATCAAGTCCCGGCGGTTGTGATGAAGCAGATTGAGCGCTGCGACGGCGTTTTGTTGCCCGGCAGCCGAGCGGACGTCGATCCGAAAGAGTATGGGGCAGAGCCGCATCCGAAGACGGCCGCTGCCGATCCCAAACGCGAGGCTACGGATGGGTTGTTACTGCAGGATGCCTACAAACTGCGCAAACCGGTGCTTGGCATCTGTTACGGACTGCAGTCATTGAATGTGTACCGGTCGGGATCGCTGGTGCAGCATATCGAATCGTCGATCAACCATAGCGCGGGGCGAGCGGTGGCAAAGGCGCACACGGTAAAGATTGAACCGGAATCGAAGCTGGCGGGAATTGTGGGCCAGGGAAAAATACTTACTGTAAATTCGTCGCATCATCAAGCGACGGACGCGGCGGGTGATGGATTGCAAGTAGTTGCGCTTTCGGCTGAGGACGGAGTCATCGAGGCGCTGGAAGGAACTTCACCGGAGCACTTTGTCTTGGCCGTGCAGTGGCACCCGGAGCGTAGTGTGAACGAGGAACCGGAGTTGGCAGGGCCGGCGCAGGCTATTTTCCGGGCGTTTGTTGAGGCAGCTAGGGCAAAGCATGCGGAATTTGCGGGAGAAATTGAGGCGCTGCGAACTGCAGGTCCCTCGCTGCGCTCGGGATGACAATTCGTAAGTTATTGCACGCGCTTCGGACGTCCTGGGTTTCGACGTTCGTCAGAACGTCCTCCGAACTCTTCTCTTTGTCGTTCAATCCCTGCGTTTCAGCAAGACGACCACATTCGCAATGGCGGCGTTTTCGGTGCCGATACCTTCTGGCGTCTTGGCTTTGATTCCTACGCAATCTCCGGAAATCTCACACAGCTTCGCTACCCGCAGGCGAATTGCATTGGCATGGGGACCGATTTTTGGAGCGGACAAGATTAGAGTGGAATCCAGATTGACGAGTTCGTAGCCGGCGCTCTTGACGCGCTGCAGCGCCTCGCGAAGAAAGACGGCGGAGTCGGCGTTTTTCCACTGCGGATCGGAGGGTGGAAACAGGGATCCAATATCGGGGCCGGCGATAGCGCCAAGCAATGCGTCGGTAATCGCGTGCAGCAGGACGTCGCCGTCAGAATGGCCGCCCAGACCTTTATCGTGCGGCAGAGTCAGGCCGCCGATTCTGAGAGGGATGCCGGGCTTGAATTCATGCGAATCCCAACCGTGGCCAATGCGCATTTCGGGTTTCGGCATGGAATGCTTTAAGCTCCGTTTTCGTCTTGCTGGTGCAGATAGAATTCCGCGAGTTCCATGTCGGCGGGGGTGGTGATTTTGATGTTGCGCGGCGAGCCCATCACGACCGCGACTGGAAGTCCGGCGCGTTCGATCAGAGAAGCTTCATCGGTGCCGAGGAAGCCATCGGCAACCGCGTCGTCAAAGGCCTTCTTGAGGATGTCGTAGCGAAAACCCTGCGGAGTTTGGGCCATCACGATGCTCGCGCGCGGGATCGTAGCTTTAATGAGCGCGCCGTCCGCGGTTCGTTCGACCTGTTTCACGGTATCGATGGCGGGCCAGCCAGCGATGGCGGCTCCGTGTTTGTGCGCTGCCTCGATCACGTTGGCAATGATCTCGGGCGTGACAAACGGACGGACGGCATCATGCACCAGGACGATATCTTCGGGATCAGCAGCGATGCTTCCCAGGGCGTTTGCCACAGAGTTCTGCCGATGCTCGCCACCTTCGACCAACAGCAGGCGTTTGCCAAGGATCTCGGGGTACAGCTTTTCGATCTGGACGCGAAAGCCGGAAATTTCGTCCGGGCGCAAGGCGGCGACGATTTCACAAACAGCGGGCGCGGCAGCGAATTTGCGCAGCGTGTGGACGAGAATGGGCACGCCATCCAGTTCTTTGAACTGTTTGCTGGGCGACTGTTTCCCGGTCTTCGGGTTTCCGCTCTTGGCGGCGGGCGGGGCCATGCGTGTGCCCAATCCGGCAGCCGGAACGATGACAAAGACCTTCATAGGGGTTACTCGTAAGTACTGAACCTGGGTCGAACACCGCGGACGGAAAAAGAGATCCGGGTACTTGCCCGAAGCCTAATCGACAGTGCGGTCAGCCACGGCTGGCGCCTTTTTTGCCGGATCCGACGGTGGTCCGTTGGTGGATGCGGGCGGAGGCGCCGCGATCGATGGCGGCGCCGATGCTCCCTTCGAGTCATGGCGACCCGCCGCGCGTTCGTCCCACTTGCCAAAAATCATCTTGCCCGCGGTAGTTTGCAGGACGGAGGTTACCGAGATGTCGATGGTCTTGCCGATCATCTTGCGGGCATTATCGACGACCACCATAGTGCCGTCATCCAGATAAGCGACGCCCTGGTTATACTCTTTTCCTTCTTTCAGGATAAATACCCGCATGACCTCGCCGGGCAGGACGATTGGCTTAAGCGAGTTGGCCAGTTCGTTGATGTTGAGCACGGCCACGCCCTGCAACTGGGCGACTTTATTGAGATTGAAATCGTTGGTAATGATCTTCCCTTCGTAGACTTTTGCCAATTCGATGAGCTTCATATCGACTTCACGCACGCTAGGGAAGTCATCTTCGACGATCTGGATCTGAACTGAAGCGGTTTTCTGAAGGCGCTGCAGGATATCGAGGCCGCGGCGTCCGCGATTGCGTTTGAGCGAGTCGGCCGAATCGGCTACAAGTTGCAACTCGCGGAGCACGAACTGCGGAATGACAATAAGGCCGTCGAGGAAGCCGGTTTCGGCAATATCAGCAATACGGCCGTCGATGATAACGCTCGTGTCGAGTATCTTGTAGCTCTTCTTGCCCGATTTTTCACCGCCGAAGATTCCGCCGAGCGCCGCCAGATTAAGCAGGTCACCCTTGTTGGCGCCGACGGCTAAGCCGACATAGGCCATGACCATCATGACCATGATCTGCAGGAAGCTCTGGGTGGGACTGGTGGGGATGCTATTGCGAATAACGAGGGCGAAGAGATAAGCGCCGATGATGCCGAGCACGCTGCCGATGGCGGCGCCGATCAGCCGTTTCAGGCTCATCACGCGCAGCCTCCACTCGAACACGATGATACCGGTGCCGATCAGCAGACCGACGACTGCATCCAGGTTCTTGGGCAAGCCGAACGGACGAATGAGAAAGCAAACGACACCGACGATGAGAATAAAGAAAAGGCGTATAAGTAGGACGTCCACGAGGATAACCTCTCTCGGGGAAGGCATCGCGCAAGCGATTCCCGCCCCCGCCGGTCGTTCAGGGTAAATGATATTAAGATCCCTGTGCCGACGTTCTAATTCGCGGTGCGGTATGAAAATGAGAATGTGCGCCGCGCCCAGTCAAAGCCGGGTTACAGCAAAAAGTATCGGGAGCAGTATATACCGGGTTGGGAAGGCGGGCCAGCCATGAGGCGTTAGTCTTTAGCTTCCAGCTAAGGTCGGTGGCCAGAATTGACGGACAGTTGGCGTTACATTCCGTCGTAATTCGGGCCGCCGCCGCCCTCGGGCGGAACCCAGGTGATGATCTGGTAGGGGTCCTGAATGTCGCAGGTCTTGCAGTGAACACAATTTGCGGGATTCAGGCTGATGCGCTTGCCGTTGGGTGCGGTGCTGTCGTCCACCATCTCGTAGACGTTGGCCGGGCAAAAGTTCTGGCATGGGCTGCCGAACTCTTTCACGCAGCGGTTATTGCAGACATTCGTGTCGTGAATGAGCAAATGCGCCGGCTGGTCTTCTTCATGTTTGGTCCCGGAATGATATAGGTCGGTGAGCTTGTCGAAGGTGAGTTTGCCATCGCTTTTGGCCGGTCCGAGCAATGGGGCCTCGGGGCCTCCGTCGGCGGGCAGTTTGGCGAGCGGCTGCAGGTTCTGGTATCCGGGATGTGAGGGCATGCGATTGCGCAGGCCTCCCGGGAAAATCTCCTGCAACATGCCGTTGAACATGCCAGCGGCCATGCCGTTCTCGAATCCCTGATGGAAATTGCGTACTGGCCACAACTCATCCTGAATCCAGCTGGTTTCTACGCGACGCTGGAACTTGCCCAGCGTTGCCGGTGACGAGTCTGATTTCAGCAACGCCTCGAATGCGGTTTCAGCGGCGAGCATTCCGCTCTTGATGGCAAGATGAATTCCCTTCAGTCGCGCGGAATTCAGGAAGCCAGCTGAGTCGCCGACGATCATCCATCCGTCGCCGGCAAGCGGGGGCAACGACCACCATCCACCATACGGCAGCGACTTGGCGCCGTAGCGGATCATCTTGCCGTCCGCCAGCAACCCAGCAATAAGAGGATGTTGTTTGAACGTCTGCAGAACATGCTGCGGATCGAGGCGCGGGTCGCGGTAATCAAGGCCGGTGACGAAGCCGAGCGATACGACATTGTCTTTCGAACCGTAAATCCAAGCCCCACCGTATTCTTTCGCGGTGAGCGGATAACCCATGGTGTAGATGACTTCGCCAGCCTGGATGCGGCCGGGCGGGACTTCCCATAGTTCTTTAACGCCTACGCCATATGTCTGAGGGTTGCGGTCTTTCATCAGGTCGAATTTCTGAATGAGCTGTTTGGTGAGGGATCCACGGGTACCTTCGGCGAGCACGACAACCTTTGCTTTTACGTCGTAGCCGGGTTCGAAATTCGATTTTGGCTGGTTCTGTCTGTCGACGCCCTTGTCGTCGGTGCGCACGCCGCTGACGCGATCGTCTTCATAGAGCAGTTCTGATCCGGCAAAACCGGTGAAAATGGTGATTCCCGCCGCTTCGACTTTGCCAGCCAGCCACTTTACGAAGCGGTTGATCGAGATCACGTAGTTGCCCAAGTCGTGCAGTGGCGGCGGGGTAAGAGGGAGCTGGTAGTGGTTTGTGCGCGTCAGGAAGAAAACGCCTTCCTTGTGGACTTGGGCGTCGAGCGGGGCTTCGTTCTCAAATCCGGGCAAGAGTTCTTCCATGGAGCGGGGATCGAGGAGCGCGCCGGAGAGGCAATGCTGTCCGGCTTCGCGCGCTTTTTCGAGTACATAGATATTTTCTTTGCTGAGAGCAGCCTCGGGATGGCGCGCATTGTGATCGTCGATCAATTGCGAAAGCCGGAGCGCGCAGGCCATACCTGCGGGTCCACCGCCCACGATGACGACATCGGCGGGCATTTCAGGATGTTCGATGTTTGGAAGAGGCTTGCGGAAGATCAGCATTAGCATTGGCCTTTTCTTGGCGGTTGACGCCGTTCGCCGAAAACTCTCTATGATACGGGAAACAGGAGGCGGGAACTAGCGAGGATGGCGCGGGACGGTCTTAAGAATCGCGATCGGTCTGCTTTACTCGCACGAGCCTGTAGGCGCACAATCCCAGTCTGCGCCGTTTAGAGGGCGAAGAATCAAATAGATCGTGCCGCTCGAAGGAGCCATTAAAATGGCGGACGCTGCAATTCACCATCGAACTCAGCTCATCAGCGAGCTTGATGTGCTCTGGATTACTGCCGGGTTGGGATGCGATGGAGACACCATCGCCATGACGGCTGCGACGCAACCGAGCGTCGAAGATATTGTGCTAGGGCAGATTCCGTGGGTTCCGAAGGTGACGCTGCACAATCCGTTTCTCGCGCTCGCCAATGGCGACGACTTTCTCAAACCCTTTCATAGGGCCGCAGAAGGGAAGATAGAAAATTTCATTCTCGTCGTCGAGGGGTCGATTCCTAACGAACACAATAAGGAGGATGGATATTGGGCTTCATTCGGGACCGACCCAAAGACCGGTCAGCCAATTACCACTTGCGAGTGGATCGACCGGTTAGCACCGAAAGCCTGGGCGGTGGTGGCTGCCGGCACTTGCTCTACTTATGGCGGAATCCACGCAATGGAAGGAAATCGGACCGGCTGCATGGGGCTTCCCGATTACTTGGGGTGGCAATGGCGTTCGAGGGCCGATATTCCGATTGTGTGCGTTCCGGGTTGTCCGGTGCAGCCCGATAATTTCATGGAAACGCTTTTGTATCTGCTTTATATGGCATCGGGCCGCGCGCCGATGATTCCGCTCGACGAGGCGTTGCGACCGACCTGGCTTTTTGGCAACACGGTGCATGAAGGTTGCGACCGCGGTGGTTTTTACGAGCAGGCACAGTTTGCCGACGAATACGGATCGCCGTTGTGCATCGTGAAGCTGGGATGTTGGGGGCCAGTAGTGCAGTGTAACGTTGGTAAACGCGGGTGGATGGGCGGAATTGGCGGCTGTCCGAATGTCGGCGGCATCTGCATTGGATGCACCATGCCTGGGTTTCCCGACAAGTTCATGCCGTTCATGAATCAGCCGCCCGGTTCTCTGTTGTCATCGGCCGCGGTGCAGACTTATGGACGGGCCATTCACGCTTTGCGCCGGTTTACACAGGCGTCTTTGAACAAAGAACCGAGCTGGCGGAAGCCGACACGCAACAAAGCGGAAGAGAGTTCGAAGGACGCGGGCGTCTAGAAGCAGGCGGAGTTGGGTGCGGGCGAAGTTTGGAGAGGGGAACAAATCGTGATGTCATCGGTGTGGCCGAGCGCGACAAATGGTGCATCCAATGTGACGGCTGTCTCCGGTTCAAACGTGGAACTGAATCTTGCGCAAGCGGAAGAAGTATTGCAGGAACTGGCAGGAGTTTTTTCCCGTCACTCGGAACCGGGCACACATCTGTTCGCGCTATCGCGGGAAGACCTGGCCGCGGCGACATTGAACGACGGCCGATTGCCGAATCTGGAAGCCAGGTATCGGGCTCTGGTCGAGCAGATTCCCGCAGTCGTATTCATGGCATATCTCGATCGTGGAATCGGCGAGGCTTATGTCAGTCCACAGATCGAAGAAGCGTTAGGTTTTTCGCAAGAAGAGTGGCTGGAAGATCCGGTCCGCTGGTACAGCCACATCCATCCCGACGACAAGCAGCGCTGGAGCACGGAGGCGGCTGAGATGTTTCTCACCGGCAATCCGCTGCGATCTGCTTATCGCGTAGTTTCGCGCTACGGCCGCGTGATCTGGTTTCGTTGTGAAGCCAAGATGATCCGCAAGGAGAACGGCGAGCCCTGGTTCATTCACGGCGTCGGGTTTGACATCACCGACCTGAAGCGGACCGAAGAAGCGCTGCAGGAGGAGCGCAACGTCGTCTCGGCCATCCTCGATACCGTAGGCGCGCTGGTCGTGGTGCTGGACCCGGAAGGACGCATTATCCGTTACAACCGAGCTTGTGAACAGATGACCGGGTATTCGCTGGCGGAGGTGCAGGGAAAGTTTGTCTGGGATTTGTTTCAAAATTCGGGAGAGGTAGACACTTTCAAAGAGGCATTCCAAAAGACGCGTGAGGAGCAGCGTCCCCAGGAGTGTGAGAGCTCTTGGGCAAGCAAAGACCGCAAGCAGAGGACGATTGCGTGGTCGACAGCAGTCCTCTCCGGCGCCAATGAGGCTAACGCTTGCATCATCGCCTCGGGGATTGACGTCACCGAGCGAAAGCGGGCAGAGGTCAAATTCCGCGGATTATTGGAAGCCGCGCCGGATGCGGTGGTGGTGGTGAACCCGGAAGGCAGGATTGTCATTGTCAATGCTCAGGTGAGCAAGTTGTTTGGGTACCGGCGCGATGAACTGCTGGGACAGCCATTGGAACTACTGGTCCCGGAGCGATTACGTCATCGGCATCCGGAGCATCGCAAGAATTTTTTTGAGGAGCCGCGAGTGCGCCCCATGGGAGCGGCGGGGGAAGAACTGTATGGCTTGCACAAGGATGGGCATGAATTTCCGGTGGAGATCAGTTTGAGTCCGCTGGAAACGGAAGAGGGCGTGTTGGTCTCGAGCGCTATTCGCGACATCACCAACCGCAAACATCTGGAGAAAACGATTCTGGAGATCAGTTCGCGGGAGCAACGGCGCATTGGTCAAGATCTGCACGACGGCTTAGGCCAGCATTTGACCGGTATCGCGTTCATGAGCAAAGTGCAGGAACAAAAGCTGATGGAAAAGAAACTTCCTGAGGCGAGTGATGCGGCCAAGATTGTGAATCTGGTGAATGAGGCTATTCATAAGACACGGGAACTGGCGCGCGGCCTGCGGCCGGTTATGTCGGACGCGCAGGGATTGATGTCGGCGTTGCAACAGTTGGCCGGAGAGGTCGAGGATCTGTTCGGGGTCGGATGCCGTTTCCAGTGTTTTGCCCCGGTGCTGATTCATGACGACGCTGTCGCGACGCATCTTTACTATATTGCCCGCGAGGCGGTGAACAACGCGATCAAGCACGGACATGCGCGACAGATCGTGATTCGGTTGGCTGCCGACGATCATCAAGGCGCGCTTACCATCGAAGACGATGGATGTGGCATCGGCGATATCGCTCCGGGCGAAAAAGGGATGGGGCTTCACCTGATGAACTACCGCGCGCGGATGATCAGAGGTTCGTGTGAGATTAGGCGTGTGGCCACGGGCGGCGCTGGCAATTCATGAACGGTTGCAGCGTGGCGGCAAGCTGATTCTGTTCGGCAATGGAGGTTCAGCTACCGACGCTAACGATTTCGCCATCGACTGCGTGTTGCCGCCGAGCGGGTATCAGTCGATTCCGGCGATCTCGCTCGCACTTGAGCCCGCCAACATTACTGCGGTTGCCAACGATGTTGGAACGGAATGCATCTTTCTGCGGCAGCTCATCGCGCAGGCGCGGCCCGAAGATGTTGCCATAGGGATCTCGACCAGCGGCGGCTCCCGCAATATCGTGATGGCGCTCGAAGAAGCCCACAAACGGAATCTGCTTACGGTCGCGCTTCTCGGCTACGACGGCGGTGAGGTGCTGCGGCGGGGATTGGCCGACTTTCCCTTGGTGGTGCACTGCGACTACATCCCGCGCATACAGGAAGTGCAAGCTTCGATCTACCACATTATCCGTGAAATGCTGGAGGCGCTTGACCGTGGCCACGCTTGAGCTCTTCGGCGCCGCTCGGTGTCCGCATACGCAGGAGATGCGTGACTGGCTTGAGCTTCGGCGTCGCGAATTCGTTGAGTATGACGTCGAGGCGGACCCGGTTGCGCGCGGACGCATGCGCTCTCTCGCGGGCGGGCAACGGAATGTTCCGCTGCTGGTCGAAAATGGCCACGTCATTCAAGTTGGCTGGCAGGGTCGAAGTTGCGTTGTTGACTGAGATTGATATGGCATCTGAACAGCGTGGGAGCGGACTGAAGAATGGCGAGCGCCTGTTCAATTCGAGTGCGCGGCGTGGTGCAAGGCGTTGGCTTTCGTCCGTTTGCATATCGACTCGCGCACGCTAATGCGCTGGGTGGATGGGTCCTGAATGGCGAAGAGGGTGTCGAGATTTATCTCGAAGGCAGTGAGCAGGGATTGCAGACATTTGTCGAAAATCTCAGAACTCAGTCGCCGCCGGCAGCCAGCATTGCAGAACTCGAAGTTCAGCCGGTTGTTCCGCGTGGACTGAACGAATTCACCATTCGCGAGAGTCAGCGCCGCGAGCGGCCTACAGTTCATATTTCGCCAGACCTGCCTGTGTGCAACGAGTGCCTTGCGGAGCTTTTCGATCCGGCGAATCGGCGTTATCTGTATCCCTACATCAACTGCACCAATTGTGGGCCGCGCTATACGGTGGTGCTCGGACTTCCTTATGATCGGCCGAACACTACGATGAAGGATTGGCCTCTCGATCACCACTGCGCTGCTGAATACAAAGATGCAGCTAACCGGCGTTTCCACGCTCAGCCGGTGGCCTGCCCGGCCTGTGGCCCGAAGTATTATGTTCGCCGGTCCGATATCGCGGCAGCTGACGACGAGCAGGCTGGTCACAACGAGCGAGTCGACACGACGATCGCTGCCGCGGTTGAGCTTCTGAATGCCGGCCAGATTCTCGCGGTGAAAGGATTGGGCGGCTATCACCTGGCTTGCGATGCCCGGAATGCAACGTCGGTCTCCGCTTTGCGCGAACGAAAGTTCCGCAAAGAAAAGCCATTCGCGCTGATGGTGAAGGATCTTGATACCGCACGAGACCTGGTCGAGCTTTCGCCGGACGCCGAAGTGCTGTTGACGTCCATAGCCAGGCCGATTGTCCTTATGCCGGTACGAAGGGACTTCGACGGGTTGGCGCCTGAAGGCATTGCTCCAGACAACGATGAACTGGGCATAATGCTGCCGCACACGCCACTTCACTACTTGCTATTTTCGGCGGGCGCACCGGAGATTCTGGTTATGACCAGCGCCAACCGCTCCAGCGAACCGATCGCTTATGAAGATGACGACGCGCTGCGACGTCTTTCCGGGATTGCCGACACTTTCCTAATCGGAGAACGGCCGATTGCACGGCGAGTGGACGATTCGGTGGCGCGAGCAGGTGCGTTCGGGCCGGTCGTTCTGAGGCGCGGACGTGGTTATGCTCCGAGCGCGGTTGCGCAACTGCCGACCTCGCATCCGATTTTGGCGCTCGGCGCAGATTTGAAGAATGCCATCACGCTCGTGGTTGACGGTCAGGCGTTTGTAAGCCAATACATCGGGGACCTGGAACATTACGATTCGTTTCGCGCCTTTCAGGAAACGATCCGCGACTTGGTTTCTATGTACGAAGTGAACTGGGACGATTTGCTTGTGGTACATGATCTCCATCCACAATGCGTTTCAAGCGCGCATGCAGCGACGCTTTGTCCGTCGCAAGCGATACCGGTGCAGCATCATCGTGCGCACGTTGCGTCGGTGCTGGCCGAACGCAGCGAATTTGAAAGGCGCGTTCTCGGAGTCAGCTTTGATGGCACCGGTTATGGTGACGACGGAGGGATTTGGGGCGGCGAATTGTTTGTAGGTAGCGTCAGCGACGGTTTTGAGCGAGTTGCTCATCTGCGCGAATCCGTCCTTGCTGGTGGAGATGCTGCTGCCGAATATCCGGTTCAGGCAGCGGCCGGCTTCCTCGCACAATTGGATGGTCTGCCAGATTTAACGTCTGCGCCTTTTCTTTTTCCCGATCGATACAAAAACGCGACGCAGTTGATTCACAGAAATGTCCGAACTTTCCCCGCGACTTCGGTGGGGCGCTTGTTCGATGCCGTGGCCGCACTATTAGGCTTCACGCGCGAAATCACCTTTGAAGGGCAGGCCGCGATGTGGCTCGAGCATCTGGCGCGCCGCGCGAGGACGGCGGAATCTTATCCTTTTCCGTTTGCCGCCGGCGAATTGGATTTCCGTTCGCTGCTTTGGCGAGTGATTGAAGCTCGTCTTGCGGGTCGCGATGTTGCAGAGATCGCGCGTGCGTTTCAGCGCGGCGTTGCGCAGGGGTTGCGTGATTCGATCATTGAATTGTGTCGGGCTCATGGTACGGATGTGGTCGTTCTTTCTGGTGGTGTCTTTCAGAACGAGTTGCTGTTGCACGATGTTAAGTCGCTGTTCGAAGGCGAACACGTGGAAATCTGGACGAACCATGCGGTTCCGCCGAACGACGGCGGCATCAGCCTGGGGCAAGCGGCGCTTGCTGCGTGTGCGCTGGCTAAGAGAGAAACTGTCTAGGCAGAAATCATGCACGAACTTTCCATCGCGATGAGCATTGTGGACCTGGCGCAGGAAGAAGCAGAGCAGCGCGGGGTTCGGGTCACGGGAGTGCGCATGAAGTTGGGCGCTTTGTCGGGCGTGGTCAAAGACGCACTGCTGTCGTCTTACGAAATGGCTTGCTGGGATACTTCGCTGCAAGGCTCGCAGTTGGTGATTGAAGAGGTTCCGGTGGTGATATTTTGCTCTACTTGTCAAACGCACCGTCCGATTAGTTCCGTACAGCTTTTTTGTTGCAGTGAATGCGGAACACCAAGTTCCGAGATTATTCACGGGAAAGAATTAGAAGTAGTCGCGCTGGAGGTCGAGTGATGCGTGCAGGGAGCGAACCACGTTTGGTGGAAGTCAGAAAGAATGTACTCAAGCAGAACGATATGGTTGCTCGGGCGCTGCGTGAGTGCTTTCGCGCGTCCGGCGTTTTTGTCGTGAGCCTGGTTTCCAGCCCGGGCTCGGGTAAAACTGCCTTCCTGGAAAAAATTCTCACCGCCCTGCGACCGTGCTATCGGGTTGCCGCACTAGTTGGCGACCTGGCAACGGAGAATGATGCAGCGCGGCTCGCGCGCAGTCAGGTTCTGGTCAAACAGATCACTACGGGAACGCTTTGTCACCTTGAAGCGGCCATGGTTCAAAGTGCCCTCGAAGGCTGGGACGTCAACCAACTCGACTTTCTTTTTATCGAGAATGTCGGCAATCTGGTTTGTCCTTCTTCTTATGATCTTGGCGAAGATCTGCGGCTGGTGCTAACCGCGGTTACTGAGGGGGAAGACAAGCCGTTGAAGTATCCAACGATTTTCAACAGCGCTGATGTTGCGATAATCACGAAGCTGGATCTGGCCACAGCGGTCGAGTTTGATTGGACTGCAGCTTACGGCAATATTCAGGCGGTGCGGCCGGGAATGCGAGTGTTTCAGCTTTCCAGCAAGACTGGCGAGGGGATGCCTGAATTTCTAGAGTTTCTCGCCTCGCGCGTGGCCGAGCAGCGACATGCTACGGCTGATTAGAGGGTGTCAGCGTTTTTCGATTTAGCCCCAGAAACGGTTACCTCTGTTCCGCGGGGAGTCATTGTTTATTCTTTAAGACTCGATATCGGAAGCATTCGACGGCGTGGTCGTTCACCATGCCTACTGCCTGCATGAAGGCGTAGCAGATGGTTGAACCCACGAAATTGAAGCCACGCTTCTTTAAGTCCTTACTTATTGCGTCGGATTCGGGGGTGGTTGCCGGAATTCTCGCTCCCAACTTCCGGTCATTCACTCGGGGTTTGCCTCCAACGAATTGCCAGACGTAGCGATCGAATGAACCGAATTCTTTTTGCACCGCGAGGAATGCCTTGGCGTTCTGGATTGCCGATGCGATCTTCAGGCGATTGCGGATAATTCCTTCGTTGCCGAGCAACTGCTGCACTTTTCTTTGCTTGTAGCGCGAGATTTTATTTGGGTCGAAGCCGTCGAAGGCGGTCCGATAATTTTCGCGTTTCTGCAGAATCGTGTCCCAGCTTAGCCCGGCTTGCGCTCCTTCCAAGACGAGGAACTCAAACAGCACGGCGTCGTCGTGTTGCGGGACGCCCCATTCGCGATCGTGATAGGGGATCGCGAGATCGTTGGTGGCCCATGTGCATCGAGTAATGTTCTTGGCAGGCGCTTTCATCGTGGAATCCGTCGTCCCCGGTTCACGCGGCTCGTTTGGCAGCGAGAACGCCATCGATCCGGTTCAACTCCTCGGCTGAGAATGTCAGATTCTTAAGGGCGGCCACGTTGTCGTCAACCTGCGATACTTTGCTCGTGCCGACCAGTGCGCTGGTAACGCGTGGATCGCGTAGTACCCAGGCGACGGCCATTTCCGCGAGCGTCTGGCCTCGCTGCTTGGCGATTTCGTTCAGCGCGCGAATCCGGGTAAGCGTGTCCTCCCCAATGTCCTTCTTTTTGAGAAAGAAATCGCGCGCCGCACGAGAGTCGCTGGGAATTCCATGCAAATAGCGATCCGACAGTAGTCCCTGCGCCAGCGGGCTGAAGACGATCGTGCCCACACCCTCTTTTCCCAAAACGTCGAGCAATCCCTGTTCAGGATCACGCACGAACATCGAATACTTCGGCTGATGAATCAGGCACGGAGTTCCAAGATCGCGCAGAATCTTGATCGCCTCGGCAGTCTGCTTGGCGTTGTAGGAAGAAATGCCCACGTACAGGGCTCGACCTGAACGGACGGCTGTGTCTAGTGCCCCCAGAGATTCTTCCATGGGTGTGTCGGGATCTGGCCTGTGGTGATAGAAGATGTCGACATATTCGAGCCCCATGCGCTTGAGGCTTTGATCGAGGCTGGCCAGCATGTATTTGCGGGACCCCAGATCGCCGTAAGGACCGGGCCACATATCCCATCCCGCTTTGGTCGAAATGATGAGCTCATCACGATAGGGCTGGAAATCTTTTTTCAGGATCTGGCCGAAGGTTTCCTCCGCCGACCCGTAGGGCGGCCCGTAGTTGTTGGCCAGATCGAAGTGGGTGATGCCGAGATCGAAAGCGCGGCGCAGCATGGCACGCGAGTTTTCGAAGTTGTCCACGCCACCAAAGTTGTGCCAGAGCCCAAGCGAGACGGCGGGAAGGTTGATACCGCTGCGGCCGGAGCGGCGGTATTGCATGGAGTCGTAACGGCTGTCAGCTGCAACGTACATTGTTTGCTCCTGGACGAAACATTTTACGACTTAGTCGTATTTTTCGTAACGGATCGACGTACGGTCCCAGCCGAGGCTTTTCAGCAGCTCGCGGTTCGCCTTGATCATCTTGTCGAGGCCGCAAAGGTAGGCTTGCATGTCGCTGCGCATACCGACAATTTCTCCCACATGTTGCTGTACATATCCTCTGAGGCCCTGCCACTTTTCGTCTGCCCGGCTCAGCGTCGGCAAGAAGTGAAAGTTATTGTGTGCGGCGGCCAGATGCTCAAACTCTTCACGGTAGTAAACGTCCTGTTCGCGACGCGAGCCGAAGAGAAGCCAGAATTGGCGCTCGTGATGGCGATCGTTTTCAGCCAGCAGCCAATGCAGAATCGAGCGGAACGGAGCGATGCCGGTTCCCGTGGCGACGAATACAGTGTCTCGGAGGGGCGGCCGGAGGATGAAATCTCCGAATGGCCCCTGAAAAGTGATGTTCGCACCTTCGCCGAGGCTGCAGAGATGGTTGGACATGAATCCATCCTGTACGCGGTTCAGACAAAACGCCAAGCGCCCGTTCTCACCGGGTGGCGAGGCGATCGAATAGGCACGCGTTATCTCTTCGCCGCCGGGAGTATTGGCTTTGACGGAGAGCCATTGCCCGGGGACGAAGCTGAAGTCGGTCACGCCGTTCACTTCGAATTCGATGTGCTTAGTGAACTCGGAGAGCTGCGTGGAACGCAGGACACGGGCGTCGAAAGTTTTGAATGGAGCCATCGCCTATCTAGATGACACTGGATTGCTCCCGGAACCAATCATTCATTCACAAAGAACGCCGGGCGCAAGCAGGCAAGAGCGCCGTGTTGCCGCGAATTGACACTACCGGACCGCTCCCTTATCTTTCGTAAGAATTGTGGTTCGAAAGGCAGAGCTTATGAACGACGATGCGAAGATAGACGTGGTTTCGCGGCGTGGGTTTTTAGGGATGGGGTCGGCGGCATTGGCGGCGGCGGGGATGTTGTCGGCAGAGGCAGCGGGACAAGAGCAGAGTTCGTATCCGACCAAGAATGAACGGAGCGCTAGCGCTCCTGGACCGGGTAACTCTGCCATGGATGCTCAAAACCCCGACTCTTTCTTGCCTCCACAGTCGGACGCTGGCGGAGTGCAGGCGTTCAAATATCCTTTCGGGCTTTCTCACAAGCGGATGCAAGAAGGGGGATGGTCGCGCGAGGTCACCGTGCGGGAGCTCCCGATCTCGAAGTCGATCGCCGGCGTAGACATGCGATTGACGGCTGGTGGCATACGCGAACTGCACTGGCACGCGGCGGCTGAGTGGGCGCTTATGCTGTACGGAAACGCGCGCATTACGGGGCTCGATCTGGAGGGAAAGAGCTTTGTGACGGACATAACGGAAGGGGATCTCTGGTACTTCCCTACCGGGATTCCACATTCGATTCAAGGCCTGAAACCCGATGGTGCGGAATTCCTGCTGGTGTTTGACGACGGCAACTTTTCGGAATATGACACAGTGTTGTTGACGGATTGGATGGCGCACACTCCGCACGATGTATTATCAGCAAATTTTGGCGTGAGCCAGCAGGCTATGGAGAAAATGCCACGGCGGGAGAAATTCATTTTTCAGGCGGCAGTTCCCGGTCCGTTGACAGAGGACCAGAACGCGGCGGCGGGATCGCGGGGCAGCTCCGCGGTGGACTTCGCTTTTCGTGTGGCGCAGCAGCCAATTACGAAACGCACAAAGGGCGGAGAAGTGCGGATCATCGATTCCAGCAGGTTCAAGATATCGACTACGATCGCGGCGGCTATCGTCACGGTGCATCCAGGAGGGATTCGCGAACTCCACTGGCATCCGAATGCGGATGAGTGGCAGTACTACATCAGCGGCGCCGGACGAATGACGGTGTTCGCCACGGGAGGCCGGGCGCGTACGATGGATTTTCAGGCGGGAGATGTCGGCTATATACAAAAGACTTTGCCGCACTATGTTCAGAATACGGGCGATACGGACCTGAAATTCTTGGAAATGTTCAAAAGCAATGTCTATCAGGATCTAGCGCTATCAGAATGGCTGACGCATACTCCGCCGGAATTGGTAATAGCTCACCTGGGGATTGATAAGGCCACGCTGGAGGCAATCCCGAAAGATGAAGTTGTGATCATGCCTAGAGATTGAGAGGTCGGACCCTGTTATCGCCGAGAAAGTGATAAGGCATTCTCCACTTGCATCCTCGAATTTTCTTACTCTACTGTCACCGATTTCGCCAGGTTTCTCGGCTGGTCTACATCGCATCCTCGGCGCACAGCGATGTGATAGGCCAGCAGTTGTAGCGGGACAATCTCCAGGATTGCCGACAATTCGTCGGGCGCGGGCGGAACGTACAGCACGTGATCGGCTTCTTCGGCGATTTCTTTGTCGCCGGCCGTTGCCAGCGCTATGACTATCCCGGAACGCGCTTTGACTTCTTTCAGGTTCGACATCGTTTTTTCGTAGCGGATCATTGATTGCGGGTGATTGACGTCGCGGGTGGCGATAATGACTACGGGAAGATTTTCGTCGATCAGGGCGTTGGGGCCGTGTTTCATCTCACCGGCGGGATAACCTTCGGCATGAATGTAGGAAATTTCCTTGAGTTTGAGCGCACCTTCGAGAGCGATGGGGTAGTGGATGCCGCGTCCCAGGAAAAGGAAGTCTTGGGCCCGGACATAGGTCTTTGCTAATTCGTCGCAGGTTTCATCAGTGGTTAGAATCTGCTCTAACTTGCCGGGAATGTGAGTCAGTTCCTGCACGGCGGCTTTGGCCTGTTCGGGGGTGATGGTGCCGCGGACTTGCGCCAGATAGAGGGCGAACAAATAGAGAGCGGTAAGTTGTCCGGTGAAAGCCTTGGTTGAGGCCACGCCGATTTCGGGACCAGCGTGTGTGTAGACGGTTCCGGCGGCCTCGCGGGTAATCATGGAGCCCACGACGTTGCAAATAGCTAATGTCTTTGAACCTTTGGCCTTCGCCTCGCGCTGGGCGGCGATGGTGTCGGCGGTTTCTCCGGATTGCGAAATCAGGAGGGTCATGGTGTCGGGGCCGAGGATCGGGTCGCGGTAACGCCATTCGCTGGCATAGTCGACTTCGACTGGAACCCGAGCGAGATTTTCGATCATGAACTTACCGGCAAGTCCGGCATGCCAACTCGTACCACAGGCGGCGATGTTGAGTTTCTTCAGCGCCTTGAATTCGGCATCGCTGACTTGCATTTCATCCAGGAATATTTTGCCAGTATCCTGAGAGACTCGGCCCAGTGTGGTGTCGCGGACGGTGCGGGGCTGCTCATAGATTTCCTTGAGCATGAAGTGCTTGAAGCCGCCCTTCTCAGCCATGATGGGGTCCCAGGTGATGCGCTGGGGTTTGCGCTCGACGGGCTTGCCCTCGAAATCGGTGACACGCACGCCTTCCCGGGTGATGATGGCCAGGTCTCCATCGCCTAAGAAGAAGAGATCACGGGTGTGATCGAGCAATGCGAGAACGTCGGAAGCGACGAAGTATTCATCTTTGCCTAAGCCGATTACGGCGGGAGGTCCGTTGCGGGCAGCTACGATTTTGTTGGGATCATCAACCGCGATTACAACCAGTGCGAACACTCCGGTGAGTTCTTTGACGGCTCGACGGACGGCCTCTTCCAGAGACGGGCGATGGCCGTTGCCCGATTGCAGATAATGCTTCTCAACCAGATGGGCGATGATTTCCGTATCGGTTTCGGTGGTGAACTTATGGCCTTCGGCGATCAGCTTCTTTTTTAGCGAGAGATAGTTTTCCACGATGCCGTTGTGGACGACCACTATTTTTCCGGTACAGTCGCGGTGGGGATGAGCATTTTCTTCGGTGGGGCGGCCGTGAGTCGCCCACCGAGTATGTCCTATGCCATATGTACCGTCGAGAGGCTTTTGGCGGATGGCTTCCTCGAGATTACGGAGCTTGCCTTCGGCTCGACGGATTTGCAGGCCTGTGCCGTTGCCGGCAACCGCGATTCCGGCAGAGTCGTAGCCGCGATATTCCAGTTTTCGCAGTCCTTCGATGATTACGGGGACGACTTGCTTTTTGCCCACATATCCCACGATGCCGCACATTGGATATTGACTCCTTAATGAATACTTCGGTGGGGGATTACCGGTCGGGCGCGATCCATTGCCCTTTTCACCCAAAACGGAGATCTAGTCTTCGAGGGAGAAGCGATACTCTTCAATCACCGGATTCGTTAGAACTTCGCGCGCGATTCGGTCTACTTCGGCTTGCGCTTCGTCCTTCGAGATGCCGCCGTTGAGAGTAATTTCGAAATACTTTCCTTGCCGCACGTCGTGCAAGCTCTTGTAGCCGATTTTCGTGAGGGCGCCGTGGATCGTCTTACCCTGGGGGTCCAGAACGCTCTTCTTCAATGAGACGTAGACGTAGGCCTTCATCAACCAGTCAATTATACGTCAGGTCGTCACAGACCGGACCGTGGTTTTCGTTATAGAGGCTATGCGGCGGGCCCGTGCGCCGGAAGCGCTCAATCCCGTAAGCTACTTAAATAAAGATAGTTGCGCATCCAATTCCGCGATCGCTTGCTCGATCATCTGGCGATGACGAGGGTTGCCAGCCTCCCGCAGTTGCTGGTTGAGGCGCTGACGAGACAAGAGCAGGCCCTCGCGCTTCCGGTTGCGCTGTTGCTCGCCGAGCGGGAGAGGGGCTCGGTCGGATTTGGGTGCCGACATTTCTGCTTGTTGCTGTTCTACGGATTTGCTCTCCCAGCCGCGCGCCACAACAGAATCTTATCGCAAGCCGGCTGCGGAAGGCCGTGCATTCCTGCCGGCATTCAGTTTTCGAAGGCGAGTGCCGTTATGGGCAAGAATCTTGTTCGGTTTTCGTAACAGAATTCATTTTCTGGTTGCGGGCGGTACGTTACCGTCTAGAAATACTGGTGATAAACAAGAGCTGCTCACAAAGAAATACCCCTCGGGCGCTGTGGGGCCGGCCCTCCCCGGCCAAGTTGGTCGCAAGGCCAACGGTCGAAGGCCCCACAAACGCCTCGTCTTGAAGCAGTGCTGAACGCCATGGGCTGCTTGCTTATGACTATGGGACAGAGTAAGAATGTTTTCTATCCGGGAAGAGTACAAATCCGGACAGACGGTACCGCAGAACCTGAGGGGGCTCCCCGTCCGGGGAGAACAGATTGGCTCCCAATTGAGGAGTCGACGCTTGCGGCCGCTGATGTAGAACTCGAGTCCTGCAGATTGGCAAGCTGCGATGACCCTGTTCCTGCTCAATATGTAAGCTGTCCAAGACGGTTGTACGCGGCGGGTGCAGGAGTTGAGATGTCAGAAAACGAAAGCGAATCCGAGGATATTGCCCCATCTGAATACAACCGTTACCAACTACTTCTCGAAATAACCGACACGGTGGCTCGAGCGAGGAGCGTGGCGGACGCCTTCAAGGAAATCGCCGCTCCGGTGCTGGACCTGACCAGGGGCGAACTGCTGAATCTTTCGCTTCACGATCCGCGCCGGGATTGTATGTTGAATCACTTCTGGACAAAAAATCAAGAAAGTGGAGAGTTTACCGCTTCTCCGGTCGACGAGGCGGCGACTGGGTGGGCGTGGAAACACCAGGAAGCGCTGGCGATTCCAGATACCGAGCGTGAGGTGCGTTTTCCGGGCTGCGTGCCTGTTTTGCTCAATCATGGGGTGCGATCGTACACCGTGCTTCCTATGAGCACTGTTTCGCGACGTTTTGGAGCGCTTGGGCTGGGCAGAAATGTTCCTGAGACGCTGAACGGGGAGGATGTTGAGTTTCTCAGTCGGGTCGCGATGATGGGAGCGCTCGCGCTCGAGAAAGACAGATCCGACCGTGCGCTCGAGGAGCAGAAGAGCCTGGTGGCAATCAGCCGCGCGCTCAGTTCCAGTCTGGAACTGGAGAGGCTGCTGCCGTTGATCCTTTCCAGTCTGCGGAGCATCGCTCGCTACGAACGAGCCGTGCTGGCGCTGCTCGACGAGGAGCGAAAGAACGTAACCCTGTATGGGGACGCAGTGGAATTTGAGCCTTTCATCAATCATGGGATTGCGGTTCCGCTGGAACAATCACTTTCTTCACAGGCGATCCAAACGCGAAACGCCACATTCTTTGGGGCGGATGATTTGCGAGAGATCAAGTCACCGCTTGCGGCCGCGATGAACATGGTTGGAATACAGTCGGCTTGCAGCGTACCGCTCGTGGCCGGTAATCAGGTATGGGGAACATTGAATGTGAGCGACGTGGTCGCCAACGCTTTCGGTCCGGCGGAAGTCGAGTACTTGTTGCAGGTGGCGACGCTGATTGCGACGGCGTTACAGAATGCGCACGCCTACCGTGAGATCGAGAAAGTCAAGGACCGCCTTACGCAGGAGAAGCGCTATCTGGAGAATGAGATACGGGGCGCGAGCCAGTCCGACGAAATCATTGGAAGCAGCTCAGGATTGAAGCGGGTGTTGGAATACGCGGCGATTGTGGCTGATACGGATTCGACGGTGCTGATTACGGGTGAAACCGGGACCGGGAAAGAACGAATTGCCCGGGTGATTCACAACATGAGCCGGCGCAAGGATCGCAATTTCATCAAGCTGAACTGCGCGGCGATTCCCACCGGTTTGCTGGAGAGCGAACTCTTTGGGCACGAAAAAGGGGCGTTCACGGGAGCGGTAAGCCAGAAGATTGGCAGACTGGAATTGGCGGACAAGGGAACGTTGTTGCTTGACGAGATTGGTGAGATTCCCCTGGAGGTGCAGCCCAAGTTGCTCCGTGTTTTGCAGGACCAGGAGTTCGAGCGACTGGGAGGAACGAAGACAATTCGAGTGGACGTCAGGCTGATCGCGGCGACCAATCGCGACCTGATCCGCGCAGTGGAAGAGAAAGAATTCCGCGGCGATCTGTTCTATCGCTTGCACGTATTTCCGCTACACCTGCCGGCGTTGCGTGATCGACGCGAAGACATTCCACAGCTGATCGGGTATTTCGTGGATAAGTGCGCTGCCCGGTTGCGCAAAAGGATCGAGGTTATTCCAGACGAGGTTGTGAGAGCGATGATGCAATGGGGTTGGCCGGGAAACATCCGCGAACTGGAGAACTTTATCGAGCGCTCGGTGATTCTGTCGGAAGGCAACCGACTGAATGCGCCGCTCAACGAACTGCACGAGGTAGTCACGCGGCAGCCATCGGCATTGGAAGGCACACTGCGGGACAGGGAAAGGCAGCACATCGTTGAGATTCTGCGCCAGACGCGGGGCACGTTGTCGGGTCCTTCCGGTGCGGCGGCACGGCTGGGACTGAAGCGAACCACACTACAGTACAAAATGCAGCGGCTGGGAATATCTCGCACGGATTATCTGAGCTGACCTTGCCGGGTTGAGAGGAAGCTTTTGATCTCTGCCGAATAATCGGCACAAGGTCAACAGTCTGGCATCCTCTTTTCCGACGCTCCCCGCGGAGTCGTTCTAGCTTGTAAAGGGGAAAGTCGCTTGCCCGTTTGAGGCATATGGCAAGTGACGTGCTCAGGCCAACGGTTTTCGCGCATTCCGCTCCCCTCCCCCAGCGGAGGCTTGAGTAATCCAACTTTTGGTTCATTTGTCAGGAGTTCCACAAAATGGTTCTGCCCCGGCGTTTCGCGATTCCGCGCGACTGTCTAAGCTGCGCTCTGAAAAGGACTTACGATTTTTGCGATTTCCCCGTCTCGCTTATGAACGAATTCAAGTCGATGGGGCACCTGACCCTCTATCCCGCGAACGCCACGTTGCTGACAGAAGGTCAAATTCCGCGCGGAGTCTATATCGCGTGTTCGGGACGGTCCAAGTTGTCGGTGCAGGCCCGAGATGGTAAGACGATCATCCTCAAGATTGCCGGTGATCGACAGGTCTTGGGGCTGAGCGCGGTCATTGATGGCGGCCCGTCGCTGGTTACGGTCACAACCATCGAGCTCTGCCAGATCAAGTTCATTGAACGAGAAAGCTTCCTTCGACTGATCGAACAAAACAGTGAGGCCGCGCTTGCGTGCAGCGCCGTGTTGTCGCGCGAGGTTCTGACTTCGTTTGATGACGTACACGATTTACTGCTGGCCCGCAGTTCGACGGAGAAACTCGCCCGCCTCCTGCTGTCGTGGGTGGCAGACGAGCCAAGGAACCGCGATCTTCGAATCCTCACGGAGTTCACGCACGAAGAAATGGCCCAGATGATCGGATCGTCGAGAGAAACGGTGACGCGGTTGTTGAGCGATATGAGGAAAAGAGATTTGATTCGAGTAGAGGGTGGGACGCTGGTGATTCCCAACCGTATCGCCTTGCAGGCGATTGCTTCCTGAAAGATCCCTCCCCGGGCGGACGAAGCAGTCTCCGCGTCCGCCCATTTTTCTTACAAAAACCTGCGCCGGACAGTTCCTGAGGGCCAGTCCGGTTGTTTCTTCTAGAGGTTGAAGAGTTCGCGGAGTCGGCGAGTTTGGGCGCGGCTTACGGGAATTTCGGTCTGTTTTTTGTCATCCATGCGCAACTGGTAAGAGCTCTTAAACCAGGGGACAACTTCGCGGATGTGATTGATGTTGACCAGAAAGGAGCGGTGCGCTCGCCAGAATTGATTAGGATCGAGGTTTTCGAATAATTCTTCCAGTGTCCGGCAATTGGAGTGGCCCTCCATCCCGGCGTGGCCGCTGGTAGCTACGGTGATTACTCCATCTTCGATGGTCGCGTAGCAGATATCTTTGGGATCGGTAAGGAACAACCTACCCGCGGCTTTGATGAGGATCTTTGCCGTCTGCGGTTTCTGCGATTCCAGCATACGCACCAGGGTCTCGAATTTCTCTTCCGTGCCAGCACCCGCTTCGATCTTCGCCTGCGCCTTTTCGATCGACTGCGCTATTCGCTTCTTGTCGAATGGCTTCAAAATGTAGTCGACGGCATTCACCTCGAAGGCCTTTACCGCATACTGATCGAAGGCTGTAGCGAAGATGATCTTCGGAAGCGGAACTTTCCGATCAAGCAGCTTCTTGATTACGCCGAAACCATCCAAGCCGGGCATCTGGACGTCCAAAAAAACCAAGTCAGGATTGTGCTCGCGGATCAGATTGATCGCTTCGAGGCCGTTCTTGCCTTGCGCCACTATGCTCACGCTATCGAGATTCTTGAGCAGGTAGGCGAGTTCATCGCGAGCCAGTTGTTCGTCGTCGACGATAATGGCCGAGAGAGGCATGGAGTTTCGAGCAGGGCTGGTGAAACCGGTATTGGGGGCGGCGATCGTCATATCCTTGAAATGAGTATAGCTATGCAATAGGGCAAGCCGCCAGCGGCGATTGGGTCTGCAATTGCTAATAACTTATGAAGCATTCTCGATCGCCAGCGCCATGCCCATTCCACCGCTCACACAGAGGGTGGCCAGACCTCGATGAGCATCTCGCCGAAGCATTTCGTGGAGTAGCGTGACCGTGATACGGGTTCCGGTGCAGCCGATGGGATGGCCGAGGGCAATGGCGCCTCCGTTGACGTTGAGTTTTTCGCGATCGAAATGAAGCTGGCGATCGCAGGCCAGCACCTGGGCTGCGAAGGCTTCATTGAGTTCGACGAAGTCGAAGTCGCCGAGTTTGACGCCGTGCTTTTTCTCCAATTTGCGGATAGCCGGTACGGGGCCAAGGCCCATGAGCCTTGGGTCCACGCCGGCGGAAGTCGCGGCCAGAACTCGCGCCAGCGGTTTCAGGTTGTTTTGCTCGACGAACTTCTTGCTTGCCAAGATGATTGCTGCCGCGCCGTCGGTGATACCAGAAGAGTTGGCGGCGGTGATGGTACCGGTTTTGGAAAAAACCGGGGCTAGCCTGGCCATCTTCTGAATGGTCGCATCGAGGAATAGATGTTCATCGCGTGAGAAGACACTTGTCCCTTTCTTGCCTTCGATTGTGACCGGAACAATCTCGGCATCGAAACGCGCGCTGGATTGAGCCGCGGCGGCACGCTGCTGCGAGGTGAGTGCGAATTGGTCCTGCTCTTCGCGGGAGATTTTGTACTGTTCGGCTAGAAGCTCGGCAGTCTCGCCCATCAACATTTTTGCCATTGGACAGAAGAAACCGTCGCGATACATGCCGTCCACCAATTCCTGATTGCCGAGACGATATCCCCAGCGCGCGCCCTCGAGATAGTAGGGAAGGCGCGACATGGACTCGGTTCCACCAGCGAGGACGCACTCGAGGTTTCCGGTTGCGATTTCCTGGAATGCGAGCGCGATCGACTTGATGCCGGAGGCACAGGCTTTGTTCACCGTGTAGGCGGGAACTTCCTGCGGAATGCCGCTGCGAATGGAAATCTGGCGCGCCGGATTGGGACCGCCTCCTGCCTGGCGGGCGTTGCCGAAGATCGTTTCTTCCACCTGCTGCGGCTCAACTCTGGCGCGTTCGAGAGCGGCTTTGGCGGCAACTACGCCTATATCGACGGCGGAGAGCGATGCGAGCGAGCCGCCGAATTTGCCGATAGGGGTGCGGACGGCGGAGAGGATGTACACGTCGTTCAACGGGATCTCCCAAACATTTGAGTCTAGCATTGGAGAATCGGTGCGGGAAAAGTAGCCGAATGGAAGAGGGCATCTCGCGGCTCGAGGGTTGCGGCGCGATACACTAATCGGCGTGAATATTCTCTACGGAATCAACACGGTCACGGAGGCGCTCAAGGCGCGGGGCCGTAATTTTGAGTGGATCGGCGTCGCCAAGGAACGGAACGACATACGCCTGAAGCGCGTAATCGACGAGTGCCGCAAGATCGGAGTTCCGGTGCGCGTTTTATCGCGGATGGAACTTGACGAGATTGCGGGAAATGCCGCGCATCAAGGGCTAGTGGCGGCGACGGCGGCCAAGCAATATAGCGATCTCGATGACATTGTGGCTTCACGGCGCGGCGAGCACTCGCTGATTGTGGTGCTGGATGGAGTTGAAGACCCGCACAACCTGGGGGCAATTCTGCGCACGGCAGACGCGGCGGGAGCAGATGGCGTGGTGATTCCGGAGCGGCGGTCGGCGGCGGTGACCGCCGCGGTGGCGAAAGTTTCGGCGGGAGCGAGCGAGCATCTGCCGGTGGCGAAAGTGACGAACATATCGCGAGCGCTTGAGGAGTTGAAGGAGAAGGATTTGTGGGTGGTAGGACTGGACGAGCGGGGAAAGCAGACTTACGGCGAGGTGGACTACAAGATGCATTGCGCCATCGTGCTCGGCGCCGAAGGCAAGGGAGTGCACGATCTGGTGCGGAAACACTGCGATTTCCTGGTGTCGATTCCAATGTTGGGGAAGGTGCCGTCGTTGAACGTATCGGTGGCGGCGGGTGTGGTCTTATATGAGGTTGTACGGCAAAGGCGGCTGGGCGCATCGAAGTGATCATGAAACGGTTCTGCTGGTTTGTTCTGCGATTCGCATTGGTGGCTAGCCTGGCTGGTTCGGCTTTGGCGATTAACCGGGAAGCTTTTACCATCACCAAGTACGATCTTCAAGTGCGCATTGAGCCCGAACAACAAAGGCTGGGCGCGCGCGGCAAAATCACGCTGCGCAACGACTCCACTCAGCCGCAGAAGATTGTGGCGCTGCAACTTTCATCTTCGCTCAATTGGCGTGCGATCAGGGTTGGGGACAAGGGAGTGCAGTTTGTTTCACAACCATACACGTCGGACATTGACCACACAGGAGCGCTCTCGGAAGCGATCGTTACGTTGCCGACGGCGGTTGAGCCAAAAGATTCGGTGGAACTAGAAATCGGCTACGAAGGGGTGATTCCGCTAGACGCAACCAGATTGATTCAAGTGGGGGTACCGGAAACGATCGCCAAACATTCGAGCTGGGACGAGATCGGTCCAAGGTTCACCGCGGTGCGGGGCGCGGGCTACGTGACGTGGTATCCGATTACAACCGAGTCGGCCGATTTCTCTGAAGGAAACAGTTTGTTTGAGGTTACCGATCGGTGGAGGGCGCGCGAGGCAAGCAGTGAGTTCAAACTTTCGCTAAGCACGCCGGTTGAGGATGGCGAAATGACATCGACCCTCTTGTGCGGCGCTGGGGCAACCGGCTCCTCCGCTGGGCCGGAGTCGGGGAAGGACCATGAAATAAGGGTGGAATGCAGATGGAGTCCGCTGGGCGCGATCACTCCGACGTTTGCGATGGGCAGGTATGCGGACCAATCCAAAGCGCCTTTAAAATTATTCAATTTGCCGGGGCATGAAGAAGGGGCGACGAGATACGCGAACGCGCTCGATCCGGCAATGAAGTTTGTCAGCGAATGGTTTGGCCGGCCGAACACGCCGGTTGCCATCGCTGATTTTTCCGATCCAGATTCAGCTCCGTTTGAGAGCGGAACTTTGCTGCTGGCGTCGATGGCCGAGGATGATTCGATGCTTGCGGGGATGAATCTGGTGCATGAACTCGTGCATTCCGCCGTTCCGTCATCGCGACCTTGGGTGTTTGAGGGGCTGGCTCATTTTGCCGAGGCGATGTATCGGCAGCAGCAAGGCGGGCGGCAGGCGGCGCTTGATTTTCTTGGCGCGCATCGAGCGGCCTTTCTAGATTCAGAGAAGGATGTGGCGGCCGCGCCGGAGAAAAATCCGGGGCAGCCGCTGGCTGAGACATTTGATGAAACCTACTATCGCAGTAAGGCTGCGTATGTCTGGTGGATGTTGCGTGACATGGTAGGCGATGATGCTCTGAAGCAGGCGATTGGCAAGTATCGGGCAGCGGACGATAAAGATCCCAGGTATGTGGAGCAGTTGGTCGAAGCGGCGTCCAAGCGGGACTTGAGCTGGTTCTTCGACGATTGGGTGTACAAGGATCGCGGCCTGCCAGATTTGCGGGTGAAGTCGGTCCATCTGTGGGAGGCGGACGATAGTCCGAAGAGAAGCGGCGTTCAGGTCATTACCGTGACGTTGGAAAATCTTGGCAATGCAGGGGCGGAGGTGCCGTTCGCGGTATTGTTTGAAGGCGGCGAGGTCAGGAAACGAATTGTGGTGGGCGCCAAGAGCACGGCGACAACGCGAGTCGAGTTGCCGAAGCCGGCCAGCGAGGTCGTGGTGAATGACGGCAGCATACCGGAAGTAGATTTGACGAATAACGTGTTCAAGGTTTCCACGCCTTAGCCAATTGCACAGGATAGAGGCGGGCTGCAGAAACAAATCGAGTTTCTTGCTTTGCAACCGGGGGGGATATTTGTCTTACATTCAATTTCTCGGCGCTGCCGGGACGGTGACGGGATCGAAGCACCTGATCAACACTGCGCCCAATTCGGATACCAAACAGGGATTTCAAGTACTGATCGACTGCGGACTTTTTCAGGGACAGAAGGAGTGGCGCGAGCGAAACTGGCAGGATACTCCGGTGCCGGCGCGCAGCATTGATGCCGCTATTCTGACTCATGCGCACCTCGATCATTGCGGATGGATTCCGCGTCTGGTGAAAGAAGGCTTCCGCGGACCGATTTATGCGTCGCAGCCGACGATCGACCTGTGCTCGGTCGTATTGCCGGATTCGGGACATCTGCAGGAAGAAGATGCGGCGTTCTATAACAAACGGAAGGTGTCGAAGCACGATCCGGCATTGCCGTTGTATACGTTAGAAGAAGCACAGGACTGCCTCAAGTATTTCAAGCCAATCGCCGTTGGTCAGACCGTGCAACTTAGCCCTGAGCTGGCGTTTCGTTTTGTGCGCGCAGCGCACATTCTGGGTTCGTGCATGGCGGAAGTCACTCTGCAGACGAACGGGCAAAGCCGCCGGTTGCTGTTTACCGGAGACGTTGGTCGCGTTCACAACAGCGAAATTGCGCCGGGCAAAGTTGTGCATTCCGGGCCGCAGGAAAACGAAACAGCCGATGTTCTGGTCATGGAATCGACGTACGGCAACCGCCAGCATCCGCACACCGATCCACGGCCCCAGTTGGCGGCGTTGATACGCGAGACTGCGGAACGGGGCGGCAGCATGATTGTTCCGGCGTTTGCCGTGGAGCGAACGCAGAAGTTTCTGTTCATGCTTAAGGAACTGATGGAAACGGGGAATATTCCGCGGTTGCCCGTGTATTGCGATAGTCCCATGGCAATCAAGGCGGTTGAGATTTTCATGAAGCACTCGGGGGAATACACGCCGCAGGCTGCCGACTTGATCAAGAAATATGGCTCGCCAGTGGATTGGCAGGGATTCACGTTTGCGCAAACCTCCGACGAGTCGAAGAAGATCAATGAGAGCCATTATCCGTCAATTATCGTTTCGTCGAGCGGGATGGTTACGGGCGGACGGATTCTGCATCATCTGGCGCAGCGGCTGCCTGATCCGAAGAATCTGGTGATATTCATCGGCTTCCAGGCGCCGGGCACGCGCGGCGCCATCATCAAGGATGGTTCGGCGGAGGTGAAGATCTTTGGGCAATTTGTGCCGATTCGTGCGCAGATAGCGGCGCTCGAACAGTTCAGCGATCATGCCGATCCTCCGGAGCTGCTGGAGTGGCTGCGGACGTTTAAGAACAAGCCGGACGTGACTTATCTAGTGCATGGGGAACCCGCGGCCGCGTCGCAACTGCGCGACTTGATGAAGAAGGACTTGGGATGGAATGTTCAGGTGGCCGAGTATAGGGAGAAGGTGGAAGTGACGTAGGGCCGGAGTCTACGCGGGGAAAATTTGCAGGCTCTTCGCCGCGCTCAAGGCAACACAAAGCTAGCTGGATGCCGTGAAGGAGATTAAGGATTGCAGTTTTGCGTGCGCCGCACCCGAGTCGATAGCACTTGCGGCCAACGGGATCGCGTCACGCAGACGGTCGGCTAGGCCGGCCGCGACCAGTGCAGCAGCGGCATTTAGAAGCACAATATCGCGGCGGGCTGATTTTGCACCCTCCAGTATCTGCCGGATTAGCGTGGCGTTCTGAGCCGCGTCTCCACCGGCTATATCGACGAGCGCCGCTCTCTGCAGCCCGAATTCTTCCGGCACAATTTCGTATGTTTGCACCTTACCTTCGCGGACTTCTCCGACGCGCGTTGAGCCGGTGATGGTGATTTCGTCGAGGTCGTCACTGCCGTGGACGACCAGGGCGCGATGCAGTCCCAACATGCTGAGCGCTTCGGCGAGTTTTTCGACCAAATCGGCAGAATAGACGCCGACCACCTGACACGTTGCGTGCGCTGGATTCGTGAGCGGGCCTAACAAGTTGAATACCGTGCGCAGATGCAACTCGCGGCGGGCGGTCTGCACATGCTTCATGGCCGAATGCAGGGCGGGAGCAAAGAGAAACGCGATGCCGACCTCTTCAAGGCAAGCGGCGATACGCGCGGGTGGGAGGTTGATGTTTACGCCGAGTGCCTCCATCACATCTGCGGAACCGCACTTCGACGTTACGCTGCGATTGCCGTGCTTGGCTACGCGCACGCCGGCTCCGGCGACGACGAAGGCAGTTGCGGTCGAAATATTGAAGGTTCCGCTAGCATCTCCGCCGGTGCCGCAGGTATCAACGAGCGCGTCGCGTTCGGTTCCGCTGGCATCGAGAACGGAGTTGGCGTGGAGTTCAAGCGGAACGGCGGCAGCACGGATGGCTTCGGCGAATCCAACGATCTCTTCGACGGTTTCGCCCTTCATGTGCAACGCCACGAGCAATGCCGCAATTTGCGCATCAGAGCATTGGCCGGTGAGAACTTCGGACATGACGATGTGCGCTTCTTCGCGAGAGAGGGACTCGCGGTGATTGGCGATGCGATGGAGAGCGTCGAGGATCATTCTCAGTCGAATTACCGCGGTCAAGGTAACGCGGCGGACCTATGCAGCCAATATAACCCAGCCAAAGGTAGCATTGATCACTGCGCCTTGTGACAGGAGTGTTTGCGCCAATCGTTCTGCCTTCTATAAAATCAAGAGTTTGCTGCACGGTATCTTGAGCCGCAAGCGGAAATCCTCTCGAGTATCCATAAAACGGTGGTCGTTGCAGTGAGTGATCGCCGTCGATGAATGACCGACGACTGATTTGGAATCATTATGAAAATTCATGAGTATCAGGCAAAGGGAATCCTAAAGAAGTATGGTGTCGCGGTGCCGCGGGGATCGATGGCGGCGATGCGCGAAGAAGCTGAAGCCGCCGCCCGGGATATTTTGGGATCGGGCGCTACGGGAGTTGTAGTCAAGGCGCAGATTCATGCGGGTGGACGCGGCAAGGGCGGCGGGGTAAAGATCGCCAAGTCGGTGGACGAGGCCGGTGAACTTGCGGGCAAGATGCTGGGCATGAAGCTAGTAACGCATCAGACGGGGCCGGAAGGCCGTGTTGTGCATCGATTGCTGGTTGAAGAGACGCTGCCGATCGAGAAGGAACTTTATCTCGGCATACTGGTCGATCGCGGCGAGGGTAAGCCGGTCTTTATGGCTTCGGCAGCGGGCGGCATGGAGATTGAGCAGGTAGCGGCCGAGCGGCCGGAGGCAATTCTGAAGCAATATATCGATCCGGGGATGGGGTTGGAGCCATTCCAGGCCCGCAAAATCGCATTCGCGCTCGGGCTGAAGGCGACCCAGATCAACGCCGCCGTGCAATTTTTGACCGGGCTTTACCGGGCTTTCCTGGAGACGGACGCATCGCTCGTAGAGATTAATCCTTTTATCAGTTGCACGGATGGCAGGCTGTTTGCGCTCGATGCCAAGCTGACGTTTGATGACAACGCGCTCTTCCGTCATGCGGATCTGCGCGAGTTACGGGACGTGACGGAAGAAGATCCGCTGGAAGTTGAGGCGTCGAAATACAACCTCAATTACATCAAGCTCGATGGCAGCGTAGGTTGCATGGTAAATGGCGCCGGGTTGGCGATGGCCACCATGGACATCATCAAGTATGCGGGTGGCTTGCCGGCCAATTTTCTGGATGTGGGCGGCGGCGCCAATGCCGAGCAGGTTGCGCACGCGTTTGAGATTCTGCTTAGCGACAAGAGTGTGCGCGCCGTCCTGATCAACATTTTTGGCGGCATTCTGCGCGTGGATACGCTGGCAGCCGGAGTGGTCGAAGCGGCGAAGAAGACGAATCTTCAGTTGCCGGTCGTTCTGCGACTCGAGGGCACCAACGTTCAGGAGGGCAAGAAGATCCTGATGGAGTCGGGGCTGAACTTCACGGTTACCGAGACCATGAAAGAGGCGGCAGAGAAGGTAGTGGCGGCGGCGAAAGCAGCTTAGTACCAAACTAGAGAAGAATTCTTGAAAGTGAGCACTTATGGCTATTCTGGTTGATAAGAGAACTCGATTAATTGTGCAGGGGCTGACAGGGCGTGAAGGAACATTCCACGCGAAGGCTTGCGCGGCATACGGTACGCAGGTTGTGGGGGGTGTGACGCCGGGTAAGGGTGGGACGACGCACGAGGGCTGGCCGATCTTCAACACGGTTCAGGAAGCAGCGGACAAGACGGGGGCCAATGCCACGGTGATTTTTGTGCCGCCGCCCTTCGCGGCCGACGCAATTATGGAAGCGGCGGATGCTGAGATCGAATTGATCGTCTGCATTACCGAGGGCATTCCGACGCTTGATATGGTACGTGCCTGGGACTTTCTGCAGGACCGGCGCTCGCGTCTGATCGGGCCCAATTGTCCGGGCATTATCTCGCCGGGAAAGTGCAAGATTGGAATCATGCCGGGGGCGATCCACAAAGAAGGCAATGTGGGAATCGTGTCGCGCTCAGGCACGCTGACTTACGAAGCGGAGCATCAACTCACGCAGCGCGGGATCGGACAATCGACGGCGATTGGAATTGGCGGCGATCCGATTATCGGGACAAATTTTATTGACGCTCTGGAGTTGTTCAATCGCGATCCGCAGACCGAAGCAGTCGTCATGATCGGGGAGATCGGCGGCAATGCCGAGGAGATCGCGGCGGAATACGTCAAGACGCACATGAAGAAGCCAGTCGTCGGTTTCATTGCGGGGCAGACAGCGCCTCCGGGACGTCGCATGGGCCATGCCGGCGCGATTATTTCCGGCGGTAAGGGTACGGCGGCCGAAAAGATCGCCGCCATGGAAAAGGCTGGCTTGAAGGTTGCCAAGTCACCGGCGGACATCGGTGAAACACTGGTGGCCGCGCTGGGAGTCCGAGTATAGAGACAGTGAGTGCTCCGCCTTCTGGACGCAGGTGAGATTGCAAGCCGAGTTTTTACAATGAAGTGATTCTGGCTCGACAACCGACTTTATGAAAACATTGCAACGTACGCTGACCATAATTAAGCCCGACGCGGTGAAGAAGAACGCCGTCGGAGACATCATCGAGCAGTTCGAGAAGAACGGTTTCCGCATTCTCGCCATGAAGATGCTGGAGATTTCTCAGCACCAGGCGGAGCAGTTCTACGCCGTTCACGCCAGCAGACCGTTTTATCATTCGCTGACAAACTTCATGTCGAGTGGACCGATTGTTGCGCTGGCGCTCGAAAAGGAAAACGCCATCGCCGATTTGCGCAAACTGATGGGCGCTACCAATCCCGCCAGTGCCGAAGAGGGCACGATTCGCAAGAAATGGGCAAGCAACATTGAGCACAACGCGATCCATGGGTCCGATGCGGATGAGACCGCACGCTTTGAGTTGAGCTTTTTCTTCGCTGGATATGAATTGACACAGTAAAGCGGTTCTCAGTTCCCAATGAGGCGATCTGGAGGGCTGAGAATTGAGAACCTGGGAACTGAGAACTCCTATGCCGCTAGTTCAAGTCACCATGCTCCAAGGCCGCACCGTTGATCAAAAACGGAAGATCGCGCAGCGGATTACCGACGCGATGGTCGAAGAAGCGGACGCTCGCCGCGAAGCGATCGTGGTGACGTTCGTGGAAGTGTCTAAGGAAAGCTACGCTTCAGGCGGCGTGTTGATGGTGGACAAGCCTAAGTAGAGACCGACGACTAAGATCTGCCTGCTGGACGGATGGCTCGGCGCGCGCCGCCGCCGGCGTCGTGTTTAGCCTAATGGTTCGAACAAATGCCCTTCGGTACGATCGCCTAACTTTGGCAGATCCTTCTTGGCGAACTGCAGAAAATGCGGCGAGGTGCGGTGCGCTTCCAGAGCAGCATCGTCTTTGTACTGTTCATAGACGAAAAATCGGCGCGGATCGGTCTTGTGTTTGTGCACCTGATACATCAAACAGCCCGGTTCTTTTCGCGATTCGGCTGTGAGCTTTTCGAAGATCGCAGCCACTTCGGGCTCGCGTCCGGTTTTTGCCATCCAAGTTACGGCCAACACCACCATCCGATGCTCCATTCCCTTGCCCTGAGGTCCAAACCCCGAAGGGCGATTTAGTCCATAAAATTTGGCATCGCTACGCGATGTCCGATTCGAAACCCAAGTTAGTTCTCTAGTCCCAATTCGCTGATAAACTCCGGCACCAGAATCGTCTGCTCGCGATCAGGGCCTGTGGAAATCATCCCTACTCTTGCTCCAGTTTCCTTCTCTACAAAAGTCATGTACTCGCGGGCGGCCTTCGGCAATGCTTCGAGCGTTCGAATGGATTGCGTTGGAGTCGCCCAGCCTGGCAGACAGCGATAGACGCATTCGATTTTTTCATAACCGCACGCCTGGGCTGGAACTTCGTCAGTCTTCTTCCCGTCCACCTTATAGCCCACGCAAACCGGAATCTCCGTCAGGTGATCGAGCACGTCGAGCTTTGTAACTACCAGCCATGAGATTCCGTTAATCATGCCAGCGTAGCGCAGCAGAGGCAAATCGAGCCAACCGGTGCGGCGGGGGCGTCCGGTAACAGCGCCGAATTCGTTGCCGCGCTTGCGCAGGTCTTCGCCTTCGGCTCCAAGCAGTTCTGTCGGAAACGGCCCGCTGCCGACGCGGGTGCAATAAGCTTTCGTGATGCCGATAACTGTATCGATCGATGTCGGTGGAACGCCGGTTCCGGTGGCTGCTCCTCCTGAGGTGGCACTGGACGAGGTCACGAAAGGATACGTGCCGTGGTCGATATCGAGCATGGTACCTTGCGCGCCTTCAAAGACGATCGACTTGCCTTCGGCCAGCGCGCGATTCAGCAAGAGCGCGGTGTCGCGGACGAAGGGCCGAATCTGCTCGGCAGCGTCGGCATATTCGCGAAACATCTTGTCGGCATCAAGCGGCTCAGAGTTGAAGAGCGCGTGCGCGATCATGTTTTTTTCGCGGCACGCGTTATCGATATGCGCGCGGAGCAACGGAGTATCGAGCAGGTCGGCGACTCGCAATCCGCGTCGTCCCATCTTGTCTTCGTACGCCGGGCCGATGCCGCGGGAAGTAGTTCCGATTTTCACGCGGCCGGGAGCGTTCTCCGACCCCAGTTCCATCATGCGGTGGTAGGGCAGGATGACCTGCGCGCGATTCGAGACGAAAAGGTTACCGTCGACCTTTACTCCCGCGGCGCGCAGCGAACTGACTTCCTTCAGGAAGGCCAGCGGGTCTATGACCACGCCATTGCCAACGACGCTGATGCGCTCGGGGCGCAGAATGCCTCCGGGGACAAGTTGCAGAATGAATTTCTTGCCGTTAATGATCACCGTGTGTCCAGCGTTGTGGCCACCGGCGTAGCGCGCCACAACCGAAAACGTCCGCGTGAGCACGTCAACAATCTTGCCCTTGCCTTCGTCGCCCCATTGGGCCCCAACAATGACGGCGGTTCTGCCCCTGCCCGTGTTTCTGCTCAATGAAAACTCCACTTGAAATGTTACGCGGCGATCATGCCGCCCCAGGGTCGCACACACACTGGCTGCGCCGCTGCTGAATAGACTAGGAAAACCGGGAAGATCGGCGGTACTTGGTGTGTACCCTGTAGCATACCGAATCGGGCTGTGGAGGGGCAAACGCGGCAGCCGGGTTGATCTTGTATCCTGACAAGCGTGCCTGAACTTCCTGAAGTTGAAACGATTGCTCGTGGTCTGGACAGACGGGTTGCGGGGGATAGCATCGAGTCCCTCTGGATTGGATCTCGGAAACAGCCGCTTAAGTCGCCGGCCGGGATCATCGCAGCGGCGCTTGAGGGCAAGCGAATCGTGCGCGTGCACCGCGCGGGTAAGCACATTGTGTTCGATCTGGAAGGAGCGGCGATTCAGAAAAAAAGCGCGCCGGAGTCGGTGCAGTGGATCGTCCATCTCGGCATGACGGGGCGCCTCGTGGTTTGTGGACCTTCGGAGGAGATCGTCAAACATACTCATATGATCGCCAAGCTGGCCTCGGGCCGCGAGCTGCGCTTTATCGATCCGAGGATGTTTGGCAAGCTCAGCGTTCATTTTGGGAGCTTCGATCCTGGCGGCATCGAGCCGCTCGAGGTGGGCGAGAAACAGTTCGTCGCGCTTTTTCGCGGGCGCAAGACACCCATCAAGAGCGCGCTACTGAATCAGAAGTTGCTACGCGGCGTGGGCAACATTTATGCCGACGAATCGCTGTTTCGCGCCGGCATAAGGCCGCGACGGCGCGCCGCCACCATCACGAGGGAACAACTAGCCAGGCTGCGCCGGGCAGTGCAGGAGGTGCTGCGCGAGGCGATTCGGCTGGGCGGATCTTCGATCTCCGATTACGTGGACGCGGACGGCAAAGAAGGATTCTTCCAGCTCCGCCACCGAGTCTACGGCCGCGAAGGCGAGCCATGCCTGGTGTGCGGGAGCCCGATCCGGCGTGTGGTGCTTTCGGGGCGCAGCAGTCATTACTGTCCAAAATGTCAAAAATAGCCCTAATACAACGATTTAATAGTTGACGGATTGACACCCGCACTGTAAAAAGGGCTGAGCTTTCAATGCCTCCTCGAAGCGACTATCGAGTCATTCATCATGAATAAATTTTCTATTGGAGTAGACCTTGGGGGCACGAATCTGCGCATCGCCGCCGTGGACGAGCAAGGCGCGCTGGTCGAGAAAGTCACGCTCGGCACCAAGGTTTCGCGTGGACGCGAGCACGTTATCGGCGACATGTGCGACGCTATCCAGCGCATGGCGGATAAATTCAAAGACTCCGCGCCGCTCCTGGGAATCGGCATTGGAGTGCCGGGCATCATCGACATGCAAACCGGTCTGGTGCGCGAATCGCCAAACTTGCCGGACTGGGTGGATTATCCTGCGCGCGCCGCCATTGAGGAGCGGCTCAAGACGGTCGTGATCCTAGAAAATGACGCCAATGTCGCGGCGCTCGGCGAAAAATGGCTGGGCGCGGCCAAGGATTACTCAGACATGGCGATGCTGACCATGGGTACCGGCGTGGGCGGCGGTCTGGTTCTTGGTGGCTCGATCTGGCGCGGGACGAACGGCATGGCCGGAGAGTTCGGACACAGCACGGTTGAACCGGACGGCCAGCTTTGCGGGTGCGGCAATCGTGGCTGCCTGGAGGCGTATGCTTCGGCGACCGCGATCGTGCGCATGGCGCGGGAAACGATCGCAAAGGACGGTGCGTCAGCATTGGCGAACGCTGCGCACTCTGATCCCGAGTTTAGCGCGAAATCGATCTACAATCTTGCGATTCAGGGCGATGAAGACGCGCGCCGAATTTTCCGCTACGTAGGACGTTGCCTGGGGATTGTGCTTTCGTCGATGGTAAATTCGTTGAACCTGCCGATTTACGTGATCGGCGGAGGTGTTTCGAGCGCGTGGGAGGCTTTTTCGCCAGCGATATTTGAAGAATTGCGGCAGCGCAGCATGGTTTATGCCGCCACCGCGCCGCACGATTCTTCGGCCAGCAATCATGGTGCGTCCGCGCATGTAGAGGCTGGTCCGGGACACAAGACCATTGTTACGCGCGCTTTGCTGGGGAGCGATGCCGGCTTGTATGGCGCGGCGCGACTACCGATGGTATCGGACGCAACACGTTAGTACGCAAGCGCGGTTCATCGGAAACGCTGCAAGCGCATTTCTTGCGCATCTAGGTGTGGCTGCGTTTCGCCGTGTTTGATTTTCGCCGGCGCAAAGCAACCGGCGGACTGGGGAGCTTGGAAACTTTCGGTTGTGACGCCGCGGTTTTCAGCTTAGCGACCTCCAGCAGGGTGAGGTTACGCCAATCTCCAGGCGGCACATCGAGCGCAAGCGGACCGTACTGGACACGCCGAATTTTCTCGACGTGGTGTCCAACTTCCTCAAACATTTTTCGAACCTGGCGATTACGGCCTTCGATGATGGTCACTTCTAGCCACGGGTTATCGCCTTCGCGAATCAGGCGAATTTTTGCCGGGGCGGTGCGCACGCGGCGTCCCCCTTTTTCAGCGATCGAAACTCCGTGGCGCAGCTTGTCGAGTTTGCTCTCGTCGGGCTGGCCCGCGACTTTCACTACATAAGTCTTCGGCACGTTGGATGACGCTTTCATCAGGGCGTTCGCCAACATGCCGTCGTTGGTCATCAATAGCAGACCTTCGCTGGCCCAGTCCAAACGGCCGACGGGATACACGCGGCCCTTTACCTTCTGCACGAGATCCATTACGGTGGGGCGCTTTTTATCGTCGCTGACCGTGGTCACGTATCCCTTGGGCTTGTTGAGAACGACGTAGGTGAAGCGTTCAGGGCCTTGCAGCAATTTGCCGTCAACGCGTATGTGGTCTTGTTCAGGATCGGCTTTGGTCCCGAGTTCGGTGACTGCTTGACCGTTTACCTGCACACGGCCGGCGGTAATCAGTTCTTCGGCCTTGCGGCGGGACGCCACACCCGCAGCAGCGATGATCTTTTGCAGACGTTCGGCAGGCATGGTTACTCTGGCTTTATGCTGGCGGTTTCATTTTCTTCGCCGACGGCATCGGAAGAAGGCTCCTCCAAGGTTTCTGCGCCACTGTCCAATTCGGAAGACTGGTCTTCGCCCGACGACAATGCGCTCGGAGACGCTTCCGCAGGCGCGCCTTCACCGGGAAGCAAGTCGCTCTGGAACGATGCCGCGAGCAACTTCTCGAATTCTTCCATGCTGGGAAGTTCGTGAATGTCTCTCAGGCCGAAGCGAAGCAGAAACTCCTTGCTGGTTTTGTAGAGAATAGGGCGGCCGATTACAGCCTTCCTGCCGGCAGTCGTGATGAGCTTGCGGTCGAGCAGGGTCGCAATCACTCCGCCAGAATCGACACCGCGAATTTCATTGATCTCGGGTACGGTCGCCGGCTGCTTATAGGCGATAACGGCAAGCGTTTCGAGCGCCGGAAGCGACAAGCGAAAAGGTGGTTTCAGGCTCTTTGCAAAGGTTCGCACCACGTCGTGTTGTTCGGGTTTCGTGGACATGCGATATCCGCCAGCAACCTGGCGGATTTCGATACCGTGGTTCGCGCTCGAGTAATCGGCGATCAGTTCCTCAAGCGTGGCGCGGAGGCGCGATTTGATTTCTACCGGATCGATTCCCGGAGTTTCGGCCAGCAGCGAATCTTTCAACAGCGAATAAATCTGGTCGAGCGAAATAGGAGTTTCCGCTGCGTAAATAATGGCTTCGAGTTGAGGTTTAAGACTCATAAAATCAGTACTCAGTTCGCGGTTCCCAAGAGCTCGGGACGAGAATTCCTATTCATTTCCAATCGTCGCGTACGGCTGCTTGTTCCGTCATGACTTCTTCGAAGTGCGAATGCTTGCGCACCAGCACCTCGCCGAAAACATGGTCCTGCCTGACCTGGATTGCCTGCAAGCGGACGAGTTCGAGCAACGCCAGAAACATGCAGACCAGCGCCTGCCGCGACGGCACGTTGCGGAGCATCTGTTTCAGGCGAATGGGGCGATCTTCGAGTGAGAGCCGTCGATGCAGGTACTGGATCATCTGCCCGACGGTTACGGTCTCTTCGTCTACGTTCAGGATCGGTCGGGTACGCGCGCGATCCAAAATCAGCTGGAAAGTCTTGACCAGGTCGATGACGTCTGCGGCCAGTTCGGGCTCGGTGCCCTCGGCGTCCATGAACTCGCGGATTGCCGGATTACTGAGCACGGCATCTTCAATCTGCTGCTTTTGCAGGAGCATTTGTGCCGCTGATTTGAACTTTTCGTGTTCGAGGAGGCGATTGACCAATTCGTCGCGCGGGTCTTCCTGCGCGTCGGCGGGAGCAAGCGGATCGCGCGGCAGCAGCATTTTTGATTTGATGTGAATCAACACCGCAGCCATGTAAATGAATTCCGAGGCAATATTGACGTCGAGTTCGCGGATGCGCTCGACATAGGCAAGGTACTGAGCGGTGATTCTTGCAATGGGGATATCGTAAATGTTGATGTCTTGCTTGCGGATCAGGTCGAGCAGCAGATCGAGCGGACCTTCATAAACTTCGCCGAGTGCGACGGCGAAGGGAAAGTCGCTGGCGTCGTTACTGGCAGACCTGACCTTCGCGGACTTGCTCTCAGTGGACGCTTTTCCTGAAATGGGCGCGCCCGTACTGGCAACGGAAGCCGCGATTGGAGGCTGCTCTGATATGGGTTGAGACAAATCTGTCACTTCGTAGGATCCTTCGGCGGAGCGCTGTTCGGACTATAATCCAACCCCATCGATTCGCGAACCACGTCCATCGTGGCGCCCGCCACTTCGCGAGCGCGCGCGGACCCGGCTTCCAGAATATCCCAGGCAAGCCGAGGATTGTCCTCGTATTTTTTGCGGCGCTCCTGCATGGGGTTCAGGATCTTTACGATGGCGTCGGCGGCCCAGCCTTTGCACTCGATGCAGCCGATTCCAGCTGATCTGCAACCCTCGTATACTCGCGCCATCGTCTCTTTGCTGCTGAATATTTTGTGCAGGTCGCCCACCGGACACAGGTCGGGATTGCCGGGATCGGTGCGCCGTATGCGGGCAGGGTCGGTGACCATGGTCTTCAGCTTTTGCCGGACTACTGGCTCTGGGTCAGTGAGCATCACCGCATTGCCGTAGGACTTTGACATCTTGCGTCCGTCGGTACCGGGCAGGCGCGGTGCCGGGGTTAGCAGGGCGGCGGGTTCGGGAAACACGTAATCGCGTTTTCCTGCGTAGAACCCGTTAAACCGACGAGCAATTTCGCGGGTCAATTCGACGTGCGCTACCTGGTCTTCGCCGACGGGAACGACGTCCGCCTTGTAGATCAAAATATCTGCAGACTGCAGCACGGGATAACCGAGAAACCCGTAGGTTCCCAGATCTTTTTCTTTGATATTTTCCTTCTGCTCTTTATAGGTCGGAACGCGCTCCAGCCAGCCGAGAGGCGTGATCATCGACAGCAGCAGATGCAATTCCGCGTGCGCGGGAACGTGTGACTGAATGAACATTACGCACTTGGCGGGATCGAGGCCGGCGGCCAGCCAGTCAAGCAACACTTCGACGGAATTCTCCTTTAAATGCGAGGTATCGGCATAGTCCGTGGTCAGAGCATGCCAGTCGGCAATGAAGAAGAAGCACTCGTACTCGTGCTGCATGCGGACCCAGTTGGCAAGCGCGCCAACATAGTTTCCCAAGTGCAGTTTGCCGGTCGAGCGCATTCCGCTGAGCACACGTTGTTTGGTTGAAGGAGTTGCCATTCAGAATTTCACCGGGAGTTCAATGATCGTCGAGGTCATCTTGTGAACCCTGATTCTAACAAAGCGCTGTAATTATCGAGGCGGGAAGACAGATCGGAATAGGTCGCGCGCCATAAGCCACGCAGTTGCCGGGGGTGAAACGGGAGGAATTACTGGCCGGCGCGCATTGGCGAGACCATTAAGGGACCGCCGGCACGTTTGTTGATGTCAACCTTTTCATGCTGATAGAGCAGAGACAGCGCGCCCTCGGACGATGTGGTTGCGCCAGCCAATTCAGCGGCCAGAGCCTGATACGAGCGGCCGATTTCGTGATTGCCCTGCGCGGCCACAGGAGCGCCTTTATCGATGGCTGGTCCGATGACCTGATAGTTGTTGGGAACCTTCCAAAGCACACTGCAGTTGGTGGCTTTTTCCACGTCTTCGTCGGTAAAGCCGGGAATCTTCTTGTAGCGGTTGAGCACGATCCGCAAACGATCGCGGCCTGCGCCGTCCTGCAAGAACGAGTGAATGCGGCCAGCGCTCCAAAGAGAAACGACGTCGGTCTGCGCGACCAGAAGGACGGCATTGGAGAGATCGCAGATCATTTGCGTCGTGGCATCCATGCGCCCAGAACAATCAAGCACGACGAAATGGTATTGGCTTACCAACAGATCGAAGAGGCGAGCCAGTTCTGCGGCGGTGGGCAAGCTGTTGTGGGGTTGCTGAGCGCCGGCCAGCAAATGGAGGCCGTTGCGGTAGGGAGTCATCAGGCCGTCGAGCAGCGAACCATCCATTCGATGCAGGTTTTGCAGCGCATCGATGATTGTGAATTGAGGCCGCAGATTCAGCTGCAAGGCGGTGTGACCGATGGGAGCGAAATCAACCAGTACCACGCGCCCATGCGCCTCCTGCAATGCGACGGCGGTATTGACCGCGGTAGTGGTGGCACCGGCTCCGCCTTTTGCGTTGAGAAAAGTGAAGACGCGCGCCTTAGTGGAACTGCGCTGGGCGCGGCTCAGGGTGGCTGAGAAGCGAGTGAAAGCTTCCACCAAGGCTTCGCGGCTGGCAGCACGATCAAGAAACTCGCGTGCACCGGCCCTCATGGCGGAAACGATATTGGTGGGCTGGTTCATTTCGCCCACGGCAAAAATCGTAATTTCAGGAATGCTGGCATGAATCAGTTCGATAGTCCGGATTGCCCGCTGCGGATTCTGCGGATCAATCGTCACCAGCACGACTTCTACCCGCTGATCCTGCAGTTGGCGAAGAATGGGGTCGCTTGGTCCGGCAGGGAAACCGACATGACTAAGTACCGCACGGGCGAGGTTGGTGCCTTCGACCCGGCTATTTAATACGACGGATTGTTCGCGCTCCTCGGTAAGGAGGGCGACGGAGATCCCGGGCATGACTCGCTTCTCGGTGTTCATTGTCATGCTACGAACTTCCAGCTTCGGCGCCAAATGACCTTCGTAATCGAATTGGACCACAGACGAGGCGGCAGGTCGCCGGGGGATTTTACTTTCACGGGAGGAATCCCGCCAAGCTGCTGGTTTCGTCAATTGTAAGGCAAACGCCAGCACTTGAAAAGACGGGCAGTTTCCGGCTGGCAATTGCGGATAAGCAAATCGGTTGAGAGGATCCGCGATGATCGGTGAATTATGGTCGTGCTCTGTTACCCTGCGAAACAAAAGTTCAACCAGTTACCGGCCGGAGCTTACGCCCGCCCGCGCGGCTGAAACCCGAACGAAGGGCGTGATCGGTTGGTTCGAGGGAAGATATTGGTAGGAATCAAGTTGTACGGCAATACCGTTAAGTTGGCCGATCAGGGATGACGACGCACGCAAGACATGCCCATGGCAGCGAACCGGCATAGTCTCCGCCAAAGTCACCTCTGAGGGCATAGTAAAAGTCAGCTCCACAACCGCGCCTTGGGGCAAGGGCGTTTCGGCGTAAAGGAAGATTCCCCTGCCACTCAGGTCCTGGGTAAATGCGGGCACGGTACGTCCCTCGAAGTGGACGGCCAATGGCAAGTGCGCTTCGAAACGTTGTGCGCTGCGGCGCTCAAGATGATTGGGGCTCGTGCTCATGGTCCACCTTCTGAGAATCGGTCGTCTGTTCGTGGAAGATCACTGTATCGCGGATCGAAGCTGTGGGGAAGTTGCAAGTCGATCACCCAGACAGCCTGTGGAAATCCGCCATTAAAGTAAACGGTAGCGGGGCTGGCGGGGTGCATTGTAATCTTCGGTTTTGCGAGCATCGTGTCGGAGGTTGCCGTCATCTTCAAGATGTGAAAAAGTTCTAAATGAGTGTCTGAAGCGCTAAATCCAACCACAGCGGTAACGACCGATGCGAAACCCGCGTCTTCGCCGAGACTAGGTACAACGCTGCGTTCTTTGCGTCATCGGAATTTTCAACTCTTTTTCAGCGGACAGTTGATCTCTCTGATCGGCACGTGGATGCAGACGGTGGCCCAGGCGTGGCTCGTCTACCGCATGACGAACTCAGCGCTGCTGCTGGGCAGCGTCGGTTTTGCCAGCCAGATTCCGGTCTTCCTTGTTGCTCCGTTGGGAGGAATCACCGCCGACCGAACAAATCGTCAACGCCTGGTGATTGCCACGCAAACTGCTTCCATGATCCTGGCAGCGATTCTGGCCTGGCTCACGTTGAGCGGGCGCGTGCATGTATGGCACATTTTCGGACTGGCGGCTCTGCTCGGTGTGGTCAATGCATTCGATATTCCCGGCCGTCAGTCGTTCCTCGTCGACATGGTCGGCAAAGAAGACCTGATGAACGCCATCGCGCTGAATTCTTCGATGTTTAATGGCGCGCGCGTGGTCGGTCCTGCCATAGCGGGAATTCTGGTGGCGAAAATCGGCGAAGGCTGGTGCTTTGCCGCGAATTCCATCAGCTACATCGCCGTTATCGTGGGACTGATTCTGATGCGCGTGCAATGCGCGCCCCGTGCCAGCAAGCATTCACCGATAGAAGACATCGTGGAAGGCTTTCGCTGGGTCAGCCAGACACGAATCATTCGCGCTCTCCTATTGTTGCTGGGATTGATAAGCCTGGTAGGAATGCCCTACACGGTGCTGATGCCGGTTTTCGCAGATAGAATCTTGCACGGCGGCGCGCGTGGTCTCGGCATCCTGATGGGAGCGACTGGTGTGGGAGCTTTGTTTGGCGCATTGACGCTGGCCGCCAAGACGGGAGTGAAAGGCCTTGGCCGATGGGTGGCGATCACCTGTGGAACTTTTGGAATCAGCTTGTTTTGCTTCGCGTTCTCAACTTCGTTCTGGCTGTCGGCGGTGCTTCTGTTGCCGGCGGGGTATTCAATGATGTTGCAGATGGCCTGCTCGAACACGCTCATCCAGACTATGGTGCCCGACCAGTTGCGCGGCCGCGTCATGGCCGTTTATTCGATGATGTTCATGGGGATGGCGCCATTTGGCGCATTCTTCGGAGGTGCGTTGGCCGATCACATTGGCGCGCCAATCACGGTTGCGGCGGGAGGAGTGGCTAGCATCCTCGGCGCGATCTGGTTCGGACGAGCCCTGCCCGAACTGCGAATCGAAGCGCGCCGGTTGATCGTGGCCCAAGGGCTGGCAGGAGGCGAACCCGTTCAGGAATTGAATGCCCAGCCCGTGGAAGAATAACCTAAGCCGTGTTTCACTGCTGGTGCTCGAAAGCGCTCGTATCGTCTTCCCGTAATGTTCCGCAGTTTTTTGCTGCGCTGCAGATTCCTAGAAGATCTCCTCGCATGACAAGTCAGGCCGCGGATTTGAGGTAGCCGAGCACTTCTTCCGCGTGGCCTTCTGGTTTCACGTTGTTGAAGACGTGCTTGATCTTGCCGTCGGGACCGATCACGAAGGTTGTTCGCGCGATGCCTTTTACGTTCTTGCCATACATGTTCTTTTCTTTGACCACTCCGAAAAGGTTTGCGATCTTTTTGTCGGGATCAGCCAGCAGCGGGAAGGGCAGGCCGAATTTGTCCTGAAATTTCTTCTGCGAAGCGGATGTGTCTTTCGAAATGCCGAGCAGCACCGCGCCGGTTTTCTTGATGGCCGAATAGCTGTCGCGAAAGCTGCAGGCCTCTTTGGTGCAGCCCGGAGTGTCGGCCTTGGGATAGAAGTAAAGTACTACGGTCTTGCCGCGAAAGTCTTTCAAGGCAACCTCTTTGCCGTTCTCGTCCGTCGTACTAAAGTCTGGGGATTTATCATTAACTTCCATATGGAATTCTCTCCTCGCAAGTCTTCATTATCTCGCAAGTTATATCGCAACCGGCTGTTCGTAGTCATCCTGGTTGCACTCGGCGGCCTTGTGATTGCGGGACTTGCGGCGGAGCTGGTGGCCCAGGAGCTAGTCACGGAGTACGGACGCAAGGCGCCGATTGATAAAGGACCACGGGCTCTCGGACTGATTCAGCTTTCGCCCAACGGCAAGAAAGCGCGCTTGATACCTATTGTCATCATGATGGATGGGAAATTCTATGACGCCGGCTCATATAAAGCGGACCCTGTCCCCATGGCGCTTGATTTCGATACCATCTACGAGGGCTTTCACACAGGCGTCTCGCAGGGTCTTTTCAAGGTTACCCAACCGGGACAGTTGAACCACGTATGGATTGCAGAAGGCACGTGGCTCGCCGGCATATCGACGCTTCCGGACAAAAACAAGAAATACGCACCTCCCGTAATCGAAGAGGCTGATAATGGCGAGCCGGTGCTTCACCGGCGGGTTCCAAAGTCGGACAGCGACTCGGATAACAAAGATAAGAGTAAAGACCAGCAAAAACCAGCGACCCCGTCCACAGTGCCAGCTGCTACGGCGGGCGGCACCACGACGCCGAACACGTCGAGTTCGCCGGGATCAAGCACGAGTGCATCAGGTTCGGCGAGCGGCAGCAAGGCGTCTGATTCTACGACAACCGCACCCCCGACGGCTCCCACGAGCACCTCAGCTGAGAGTTCGAGAAGTTCCGCTCCCAACGAGGTTCCGATCGAGGATCCGAATCGTCCACGGCTGCGGCGCGGGAGGCCTGATCCGACCGCGCATCACGAACCCTTCGCCAATTTCGACGATCTGGACGCGATCCCAGGCCAACCTTTGCTGGTCGCAGGTAAAGGGAAGGCTGGGGCGAAGGCGGCCAAAAATGCGGCGGTCGCGCCGGACGCGATTACCATTCCGGCGATTTCCGATGCGGGTGGACCCGATCCGCGCCCTTATACCTATGATCTGAAGCCGGCGGAACAGGCCGTCTACCGCAATCAGATGCTCGAACTCGCCTCGACACTGCTGCCCGCTCCGGCAAAAGCGGCGAGCAGGACGGCATCCGCGCACCGGAAGGAGTCGGCTCACGAGTCTGCGAGCAAGTCCGGGCAGCCTGTGTTTGATGAGGTGAACCTGCGCATCTTCGATCTCTCAAACTCGAATGAGCCTGTCCTGGTGCTTTCGGCGGCGACGCAACCTCCTGCGGGAGCGACGGGAAAGCGCGCGGTGCCTCAGGAAATTACGCTGATCGCGCGCACCAATCTCGAAGGGGAGTTGCAGAAATTATTTTTCTCGCAAACCGATTCGCAACATCTCGATGTTACTCCGCGCATGCAGTTGATCGATGCGGTCGACGCCGATGGCGATGGCCGCGGGGAGTTGCTGTTCCGGCGCACGTTTGACGATGGCAGCGCCTATGCCATTTATCGCGTCACGGCGGATGGGCTGTGGCCGCTGTATGAAGGGACACCTTAGGTCTTAGCTGTCTCTCGGGCATAATTGACTTTGGGGTTCTTAAGACGTGGGCGTGGCTTCATTTCCTCATTAACGATTTTTACGGGTTCGAACGTATCTGACTAATCGCCGCCAATTTCTTTTGTCGTTATCGCGATCGCTGGCCGGGACCGCGCTTGCGCCGTGGCTTGTTCGTGCGGCTCGGGCGGCGGCGCCGCAGATTCGCTTCCCTAGAGACTTTTATTGGGGAGCGGCTACAGCGGCGTTTCAGATCGAAGGCGCCTGGAATGAAGACGGCAAGGGCGAATCGATATGGGATCGGTTCGCGCACACTCCGGGCAAAATCAAAGATGGTTCGAACGGCAATGTCACTTGCGATCACTATCATCGCTATCGCGAAGACGTCGGGCTTATGCGCGCGCTAGATCTGAACAGCTACCGCTTCTCGGTGGCGTGGACGCGAATACAGCCGGATGGGACGGGCAAGGCGAATCCCAAGGGCGTGGATTTTTACAGCCGATTGGTCGATGAGCTGCTTGCGGCCGGCATTCGGCCGATGCTTACCCTTTACCATTGGGACCTTCCTCAAAAGCTTGAAGACACCGGCGGATGGACGAATCGCGATCTGGCTTCGCGCTTCGCCGATTATGCCGGCATCGTCAGCCGTGCTCTAGGAGATCGCGTCCACGATTGGCTTCTGTTCAATGAGGCAGCGACCTTTCTCAGCAAGGGATATCTGGACGGGTCGCACCCTCCGGGGCGGCACGGTATTGTCGATTTCCTGCGTGGCACGCATGTCGCAAATCTGGCGCAGGGCGAGGGATTTCGCGCGGTGAAGTCGGTGCGCCCGAAGGCACGAGTGGGCAGCGCTTTTTTTATGTCGCCGTGTGAGCCGGTCACGAACTCCGAAGACGATCGGAGGGCGGCCGAACATGCGCATGCCATGATCAACACGTGGTTTCTTGAGCCTGCGCTGCGCGGGCGCTATCCGGAGGCATTTTCGTTTTCTCCAGCGGTGTTCATGAAGATTCATCAGGATGACATGAAGCTGGTGCGGGCGCCACTCGATTTCATCGGCATCAATCTTTACTACCGGACGATGATTGCGGCGCCGACGCTCGGCGAACGCCTTTCGGATGCGCGTTTACTGCTGTTGCCGGCACGGATGTTGGAGGGACAGACAGGTCCGAAGACCGATAGCGGGTGGGAAGTCTGGCCGCAGGCGATGTATGAAATGGTCATGCGGATTACCCGCGACTATGATCGTCCGGTTCTCGAGATCACGGAGAACGGCTGCGCTTACAATGATGCTCCCGGGGCCGATGGAAAGATTAACGACGCGCGGCGCATCGCCTACCACCAGCAGAATCTGGCTGAACTGGCTCGCGCCATCGGCGATGGGGCTGACGTCCGCGGCTACCATGCCTGGAGTCTGATGGATAATTTCGAGTGGGCGGAAGGATTCACCGAACGCTTTGGGCTGGTGTATGTGGATTTCAAGACGCAGAAGCGGACGATCAAAGCTTCGGGTGAGTGGTACGGAAGGTCTGAATTCAGAAGCTAGAAGACGGCAAAGGAAAATCGGCGGACGGTCGTGCTATTGGCGACGACATTGAAAAAGTGGGGTGCGGCGAGGATTTTTGGCAGTTGTACAATTACTCGTGCGATTTGTGGCTTATCATCAGCCCTAACCTCAGTGTCCGGTCAGAAGCGATTTTTCGTAGGAGGCGATGCCATGGAGGCATTGTTAATGGGGATTGCAGGCGCGAGTTCCACGTTCTTCTGCTTTCGCGCGGGTGCTGAACTTGCGGCCTTCGCGAAACCCGCGTAAATGAAGGCGTTTAGCGCGATCGGTCGAATGACCCGGCTGGCTTGCGAATTTGTGACACGGGCAGGCGCAGGGACGCAAGGAATTTCCACTTGCCAGACGGTACTACTCTGGTTAGTATGCAGCCATCTTTTTTTTGGATTTGAGTCGGTTCCGCATCTATGAATATCGGCGAGACCATCCGCAACTTCCGGTTGCAGCGAAGCATGTCACAGGGTGACATCGAGAAACGCACGGGCCTGTTGCGCTGTTACCTTTCGCGCGTAGAGAACGGACACACCATCCCGTCGCTCGATACGCTGACCAAGATTGCGGGAGCGATGGACTTGGAGTTGTCGCAGTTTTTTGCGGGAGGCCACAGCAACGGACATAAGGGGTTGCCGCAGCTTTCCGATGACGAAGTGCGCTTCTTGAGCCAGATGCGGCGGTATTCCGCCAATCTGAACGACAGCGACCGGAAGCTGGTGCTGGCGATGGTCAAAAAGATGGCCTCGAGTTCGAAATAACTCCGTGTGAAATAACCTGCTCCCAAAAATCTTTGCTTTCCAGGTACTTTCGTACCGGTCCTTCGGTGTCCGGCGGGAACCTCGCCAAGCTTGAGCTTTGAACGCTAAGCTGTGAGCTGGGAGATCCCTGTGACCATTGATGAAGAGCTGAATCTCCTCGACCAGCAGCTCCGGCGGCTGAAGATCGAGTACGAGATTTTCTTCAACAATCCCGCCAAACGCCCGCCGACGGACGTTGAATGGAAGGTGCTCTCGCTGATTCGCAAGTTCAGCGATAGTCCGCGGATGAGTTTCTCGCAGCGCTATCGCTACAACGAGATGGCCCAGCGCTACGCGATCCAAAGCGACTTGTGGCGCAAAAAGATGCGGATTCGCGAAGAGGGGTATCGCCGGCCGGCGGATGCGATCCTGTCAGTGCAGGGTGTGCGGGTTCCCGAAGAACGCCAGGCTAAACATAATCCGGTCTATGGTCTGGTTCATAACGGCGGAAATGAAGGCGCCGGAGCTTCAAACGCCGACCAGCCATTCTCAGTGCAGTGCTCGGGAGCTGCGTCTGAACGCGACCAGGTCGAATCTCTCTATAAAGCGCTCACCGAGGCCAAGCAAAGGTCCGGGGAGAAAGTTTCTGGCAACCTTGATTCGTTCGCGGCCTTCGTCCAGAAGAAGACCAGCGAACTTCGCAAGCAACATGGCTGCGATACCGTGGTGTATTCAGTCGAGATGACGGGTGGACAGGTGAAACTCAAGGCAAAGGCGAAAGTTTAGTCGCTACTCGGCATCCAGCAAAATCTTCGTCGAGCCGTCACGGTTCGACCTCCAACTTCCAGCCAAACTCTGGCTGCGTCCGCCTGCTAGAATCACTGTTCTCAGATTTCTCATCCGCAGCAGAGGGCCCTTAATGTCTAAGATTCAGCGTGCCATTCTCAGTGTTACTGATAAATCAGGACTCGTTGATTTTGCCCATAAACTTGCCTCACTGGGCGTGGAACTGATCTCTACCGGTGGTACGGCGAAGCTGTTGCGGGAGTCGGGCATTGCGGTGAAAGATATTTCCGAGCTGACTGGATTCCCCGAAATGCTGGATGGGCGCGTCAAGACACTTCACCCTAAAGTTCACGGCGGAATTCTGCATCGCCGTGAAGACAGCAGGCATCGCGCGGCGGTTGAAGAGCATGGGATTCCAGCGATCGATATGGTTGTCGTGAATCTGTATGCGTTCGAAAAGACCGCGGCCAAGCCGGGAGTGCACTTCGAAGAGGTGATTGAAAACATTGATATTGGGGGGCCGTCGATGATCCGGTCGGCGGCTAAGAATTTTCAGGACGTCGCCGTTGTCACTTCGCCGGCTGACTATGGCGCGATTGCCGACGAGATGGGTCGGGCCGGTGGTTCGCTCTCGAAGGAGACGAAATGGCGGCTGGCGCAGAAAGCGTTCGCCACGACCGCGGCTTACGATTCAGCGATCGCTACGACTTTAGAACGCATAAGCGATGATTTCGACTTGCCGCAAGCGCAGTTAGGTACATCGCAAGCTTTTCCGCAAAACCTGAGGCTGTTTTTTCAGAAGGTGATGGATCTGCGGTACGGAGAGAATCCGCACCAGAAGGCCGCGATGTACTCGGACGGATCAGGCGCGGGCGTGGCCAATGCGCGCCAGGTGCAGGGAAAAGAGCTTTCGTATAACAACATCGTCGATCTGCAGGCCGCATGGGATCTGGCGCAGGAGTTCGAGGAGCCGGTATGCGCGATTATCAAACACACGAATCCCTGTGGAACTGCCACCGGCAAGACGCTGGCCGAGGCTTACGTACGCGCATTGGAGTGTGATCCCGTGTCGGCATTTGGCGGCGTGATTGGAGTGAATCGCACGATCGATACGGCAGCTGCGAGTGAAATGGCCAAGCTGTTTCTCGAAGTGATTGCCGCTCCGGCATTCGATGAGGGCGCGAAAGCAGCGTTTGCTTCCAAAAAGAATCTGCGTCTGGTGGAAGTTCCGGCCGGACAACAGAACTGGGTTCTGAAGAATATTTCTGGAGGAATGCTTGTTCAGGATTCCGATCTGCGCAAGCTCGCGGAATCGGAACTGAAAGTGGTCACCAAGCGTTCACCGACGCCGGAAGAGAAGCGGGCGCTGCTATTTGCGTGGAAGGTGTGCAAGCACGTGAAATCGAATGCGATCCTCTATGCCCGCGACGGGCAAACGGTGGGCGTGGGAGCCGGGCAAATGAGCCGCGTCGATGCGTGTAAGCTGGGCGCGATGAAGGCGCAGTTGCCGCTCAAGGGTACGGTTGCAGCGTCAGACGCATTTTTCCCGTTTCCTGATGGCGTCGAGGAAATCGCCAAGGCAGGGGCGACGGCCATTATTCAGCCTGGCGGTTCGGTTCGCGACCAGGAGGTCATTGAAGCAGCCGACCGGCTTGGCTTGGCCATGATGTTCACCGGGGTGCGTCATTTCAGGCATTAGCCTTTACTCTTCTTGACAAACCGTCCCCTAAGCCCCTGTACCTCCGGCTTTGTTGTTGCCCTACGCTTTCTCCCCGCTGAAAGGGCGGTCAAGGGTAGAATAGGGAAATCCGGATGGGCGTAGGCCGGCATCCAAACGGTCAGCGTTTCAAACGAGTGGGCTGTAATTCGCGGTTGCGGGATTTTTCATGAAAAGACGGTTGTTGATTGTCGGCATCGTTCTTACCGGTTCTTTCTTACTCGCCCAGAATACGCAGGAGCCGGCAGCTCCTGCCGGGGGCACTGCAGCCACTAGCCGGTCGACGGCCACCAAACCCAAGACGCCTGATCGCGCCGCCGCATACTATCACTTCGCCCTCGCGCACATGTACGAGGAGCAGGTAGCCACCTATGGGCGCAGCGAATTGGCCGACAAAGCCATCGAAGAATACCGAGCCGCCATCGATGCGGATCCAACATCGGCTTATCTGACCTCCGGACTCGCTGAACTTTATGCCAAGACAGGCCGCATTCGCGACGCCGTGGTTGAGGCGCAAGACATCATCAAGAAAGATCCGAACAATCTCGAAGCTCGACGCCTGCTGGGACGGATCTATCTGCGATCGCTCGGTGACATGCAGGCGGGCAACGGTTCCGACAGCATACTGAAACTGGCGATTGAGCAATACGAGCAGATTGTCCGCTTGCAACCGGACAGCATGGATGACCACCTGCTTCTCGGGCGCTTGTACCGGTTGAACAATGATCTGCAGAAGGCGGAGAGTGAATTCAAGATCGCGGTAAAACTGCAGCCGGATTCGGAAGAAGCGGTTACGACGCTCGCCTACCTCTACAACGAACTCGGCGATACGGCTCGCGCCACTCAGGTGCTGAGCGCGGTTCCGAAGACGGAGCGTTCGGCGAAGCTTTATTCGGCGCTCGGTTACACCTTTGAGCAGCAGAAGCAATACAAAGACGCCATTGATGCCTATCGTCACGCGATCGAGTTGGATCGCGACAATCTGGACGCCATTCGCGGCCTGGCGCAGAACCTGCTGAATGATGGCCAGACCGATGCCGCCCTCGAACAATACAAAGTAATTGCCGACGCCAATCCAGAGGATGCTCAGACGTACGTCCGGATTGCGGAAATCTATCGGAAGAAAGGCCAGTTCGATCTTGCCCTCGACAGTTTGAAGAAAGCCCAGTCGATGGTGCAGGACTCGGTCGAAGTCCCGTACAACATTGCCGCCATTTACGAGGCGCAGGGCCGCTACGACGAGGCGATTCCGATCATGCTCGACCTGCTCAAGAAGTCGGAAAAGCCGGACGGAAAATATTCAGCAGGAGAGCGAAGCAACCGGGCGGTGTTTCTGGAGCGCCTGGGCATGATCTATCGCGATCAGGGCAACTATCAGGCGGCGATAGGACCTTTCCGCGAGATTGTCGCGCTGGGTGGCGATGACAATATTGAGCGCGGCTATCAGCAGATCATTGACACATGGCGCGAGGCTAAGGAATGGCAAAAGGCTACCGACGCAGCTAAAGAAGCGGTGCAAAAGCTGCCCACCAGCCGTGATTTGAAGATGGTGTTGGCCGGCCAGATAGCGGATATGGGCCAACCCGATCAGGCGCTAAAAGATGTGCGTGCCCTCTTGAAGGGCAATGCTGACGACCGTCAGGTCTATATCACGCTTGCGCAGATGAACACACGGCTGAAACGATTCAGCGATGCGGAGGCTGCGCTCGACCAAGCCGAAGCGCTCTCGACGAAGATCGAAGACAAGCGGGACATATGGTTCCTGAGAGGCGCCACGTTTGAACGGGCGAAGCGCTATTCCGACGCCGAGGACCAGTTCAAGAAAGTGCTGGCAAGCGATCCTGAGTACGCCTCGGCACTGAATTATCTCGGCTACATGCTGGCCGACCAGAATATGAAGCTCGAGGAAGCGCTCGGCTACATCAAGCGCGCCGTCGATCTCGATCCGACCAACGGAGCGTATCTTGATTCGCTCGGCTGGGCGTACTTCCGCCTGGGCAAGTACGATTTAGCGGAAGACAACCTGGTGAAGGCTTCGCAGCGGATCAATACCGATCCGACTGTCCACGACCATCTGGGAGATCTATACCAGAAGACAGGGCGTCTCAAACTCGCGGCCACGAACTGGGAGCGAGCGCTCAACGAGTGGAATCGGACGATTTCCGCCGAAGTCGACCAAGCAGATGTAATCCGAATACAGAGGAAGCTGGATTCAGCCAAGATGAAGCTGGCGAAGGAAGAAGCGACGAAGTAGAGACGGGTACACGAGAGACGGGGTGAATTCCGTTTCTACTCTTGCTCCCTAATCGTCAGTTCTCAATCACTAGCTGTCTAATCACTGCTAAACTTTTCTCATGCTCGCAGATTATGCGGTGCGCGTGGAAGAATCTCGCGGTCGCCGTTATCCCGAGCCTCAGCATCCCTACCGCAACGACTTTCAACGCGACCGCGATCGCGTAGTTCACGCGCGAGCTTTTCGGCGTTTGGAAGCGAAGACACAGGTTTTCACCCGACGCTATTCCGATCATTTCCGCAACCGGCTGACGCACACAATTGAGGTCGCGCAGATCTCGCGCACTATCGCGGCGCAATTGGGGTTAAACACCGATCTGACGGAGGCTTTGGCGCTGGTTCACGATCTCGGGCATCCGCCGTTTGGCCACTCGGGCGAAAAAGCGCTGGACACTGCTATGCGTAAGTACGGATTTTCGTTCGATCACAACCTGCACGCGCTGCGCATTGTGGAAGATTTCGAACAGCGCTATGCCGCGTTTCGCGGACTGAATCTGACGTTTGAAGTTCGCGAAGGCATCATCAAACATTCATCGGATTACAGCCTCGCGGAGCATCCAGAACTCGCTGAATATCTGCTTGATCAGCGGCCTCCGCTCGAAGCGCAGCTCATCGATCTGACCGACGAAATTGCCTACAGCACCGCCGATCTGGACGATGGTTACGAAGCGCGCCTGCTGACGATTGAGCAGATTGCCGACAGTGTGGAAGGGTTTGCGCGCCATTATCATGAGGCCCGGAACCGGTATCCGAATGTTGCCGAAAAGCTGGTCTTTAACGAGGCGGTGAAAAGCATTTTCGACACGTTTGTCGGAGATCTGATTACGAACACGGAGAAGCGGGTGAAGGACGCCGGTGTGCATTCGCTAGAAGATGTACGGCGGCAATCGGAGCGGCTGGCCGCCTTCAGTCCGCTTGTCGAAACTGAGCGCCGCCGTCTGAAAGGCTTTCTTTACGAGAATCTCTATTACAGTCCCGCATTGTCGGCCGAGAAAGAAGATGCCGAGCGCATCACGGGAGAACTTTTCGCTCACTGGATGGAAGAGCCCGGCGACCTGCCACGCAACTACCGCGAAAAAGCGACGCAAGAGCCGCTGGCGCGCGTCATCTGCGATTACATTGCGGGAATGACAGATCCGTTTATCTACCAACAATATGAAAAGTATTGTTGCGGCGATTAAGCGGCTCGCAGTAACGACGACGACCAATCTAGGGGATTAGCCGGCGCTGCTGAAGAAAGTTGTGCACGACTGCGGCCGCGTCGCGATGTTGTCCATCGACGGCGTAATTCAGCCGTCGCATATCATCGTCAGAGATGGCGCCGGCCAGCGCATCGAGCGCGGTTCCCACTTCCGGATGTTTCTTCAACATTTCGCCGCGCATGATTGCGACCGCTTCGTAGGGCGGAAAGTAATGATGGTCATCCTCAAGCACAGAGAGGTCGAGCGCCGGAATTAATCCGTCTGTATTGTTTCCCGCGATGATATCCACCTGATGATCTTTGAGGGCACGTGTCAGCAGCCCAAGGGCCATGATGCGCGGCCGCTCGGCAAAGCGCAGGCCGTAGCTTGCGACCAAGCCGTTATATCCGTCAGGACGCTCCATGAATTCGTACCCGAAACCGGCGCGCCACTTTGGAGTGAAGGCGGCGGCCTGAGACAGCGTTTTCAGGCGCAAACGCCGAGCGTCCTCGCCGCGGATGACCATGGCAAACGAGTCGTCAAATCCGAGCGGCGGACCAACGGTGAGGCCGAACTTTTCTGCGTAGCCCTGCCTCACGCGTCGATACACATCCTGCTTGTCGCCGCTCGGCGTTTGTTTGAGAACCGCCGTCAGGGCGGTGCCGGTATATTCGGGGTAGATGTCGATTCGTCCGGCAAGAATCGCCTGCTGGCAGATAAATGTGCCGGCGAGGTAGAAACGACGTTCTACCGGAAGATGAGTGCGAGCTTCAATGATTTGAGCAAACATTTCTCCGAGGATGAGCTGCTCGGTGAAGTCTTTCGATCCAACGACGATTTCGTTCGCAGGGCGCGCACAACCGACGATCGGAACAATAAGCGTCGCAAGAAGCGGGAGGATGAGCGAGCGATAGGCAAGTTTCTTGCAGCGCGCGCGAATGGACTTGATCGTCAATCGTTCTTTGTTTCTCCTTCGTTCCTCATGATTTCAGACGCAGCGATCCTAGCCTCCGCTCCAGCCTTCCGAGGAGGAAGTCGGCCACAAGCGCCAGGATCGCGGCAGGAATGGCTCCCGCGAGAATAACCTGGTTGTTAACCATGGCGAGGCCGCGGAAGATGAACTCTCCGAGGCCGCCCGCGCCGATTGCGGCAGCGATCGTTGCCAGTCCGATGGAGAGCACCGTCGCGATACGCACACCAGCCACAATGACACCGGACGCCAATGGCAATTCCACTTGCAGGAGCAATTGACGGTCGGTCAATCCCATGGCGCGTCCGGCTTCAACCACCGCCGGATCGACGCCTTGAATGCCGGCGTAAGTATTGCGAATCAGCGGCAACAAGCCGTAGAGCGCCAGCGCCAGGATGGCAAGCCTGCCACCGCGTTCTCCAATCCACGGCGCGGGCAAAAGAAAGCCGAACAGGGCGAGGCTGGGGATGGTCTGGATGATGTTTGCACCTCCGATTACCGGCTTGCGGAGCTGCGGAACTCGCGTGATGAGGATGCCGAGCGGAATGCCAACCAACGCCGCAATGAGTGTGGCGACGCCAGCCAGAGTGATGTGCTCGAGCGTAAGTTCGAGCACCTGCTGGCGATTCGCCATCATAAACTGCAAGAAGTTCATGCCGATCACCTCTTGATCATCCAGTTTGTCATTTAGAGTCGGGCAAGCTGGAGAACGCTTCCATATAGGCTCGCACCAGCGGAACCTGCGAACGTGAAAAGTCGGCGACGGGAAGGTCCACGACCAGTCTGCCTTCTTCCATCAGTGCGATGCGATCTGCCAGCAGCAAGGCCTCGCGCAGATCATGCGTCACAAAGATTACGGCTTTCTGCATTCGCTTTTGCAGGGCGCGAAATTCCTTCTGCAGCTCTGATCTCGTGATTGGATCAAGTGCGCCGAATGCCTCGTCGAGGATCAGAATCGGCGGATTGGCTGCCAGCGCTCGGGCAACGCCGACGCGCTGCCGCTGACCTCCCGAAAGTTGGCCGGGATAGCGAGACAACAGGTCAGCATTCAACCCGACGGTGGCGAGCAACTCGCGCACGCGAGCTCCGACGCGCGCTTGCGGCCAGCTTTCGATGTGTGGAACCAGTGCAATGTTACGCTCGACGGTGAAGTGAGGGAATAAACCACCATCCTGAATGACGTAGCCGATTCTTCGCCGCAGCCGAATGGGGTCCCATTCGGCGGTCGTACGTCCATTCACGCGCACTTCCCCTGCGCTCGGCAACAAAAGGCGGTTGATCAGCTTCAGAGTGGTTGTCTTGCCGGAACCGCTGCGGCCAAGAAGAACGAGAGTCTCACCTTGTTTAACGGAGAGTACAAGATCTTGCAGCAACGCGCGTCCATTCAGGCGGAAAGAAGTGTGATTAAATTCGATGGCCGGCGGGGGATGGGCTGAAGCAGTCATATTTTGCTGCGCATAGAATGCTAGCGCGCTGTGGAAGCCGTTTTATATGCAGCGTCGGGCAAACCAGTGATCCTGATTCCGCCGTGGCCTTTATGCCGGATATTTAAACCGATCAGCAACGCGGTGATCTGCTCGACGATGCGGGCGTTTTCGAGTTTTCCGCCGTCGATCGCGCGCACGCGCGGGATTTTTACCGCGAGTTCCATGGCGACGTGCGTGGCATTTGGATCGTCGCTGCACACGATCACGTCGCAATCCACATCTTCGTTGTTGTCGCTGTTCAACACTTCTGCCGAAACGTTGTGGAATGCAGCCACAACAGAGACTCCCTTCGGGACTAGCTCGGCAGTTTGTTGGGCAGCTGAGCCCTGCCACACGCCGATGGTGCGGCTGGCGCGTCCGCCGACGGTCGCGGCGAGGGGGACGGTGGCGTCGATCAGGATGCTGCCCGAACGCATTGCAGGCTTCAACTGCTTGAGCAACGCCGCCTGTCCCTCGAAGGGCACGGTTAGCACGAGAAGATCAGTCGAGGCGCAGGCCTCGGAATTTTCCATCCCGGAAACTTCGGCATTTGCGCCGGCACGCTTGCGGATTGCCTCTGCTGCCCGTTCGGCGCGCGCGGCGTCGCGCGAACCGATGATGACGGTTTCTCCGGCGCGCGCCCAGCGTAGCGCCAGACCTGTGCCCGCCGGTCCGGTGCCGCCAATCACGGCGATAGCGTGGCTGATAACTGGATTCATGCGGTCATTCATCGTTCGTCCGCTCGCTCATGCGATTTCCGGAGCGATCGTCCATTCAGAAGAGAACGATTCAACAGGCAGCTTGATTTTCATGCGCGAATATTTTGTGTTGCGCTCCGCCGGAATACGCCCGATCTCGAGAATCAGTGACTGAAAATCTTCGGGACTTGTGTACTGGCCTGCGGTCGCACCCGCCTCGCGCGAGATATTTTCTTCCATCAGCGTTCCGCCGTAATCGTTGGCACCGGCGTGCAAGCAGAGTTGCGAGAGTTTGCGGTTGAGCTTTACCCACGAGACCTGAATGTTGTGAATCGAACCGGCGAGCAGGACTCTGGCGAGAGCGTGAATCTTGAGATGTTCGGCGAGGGTGGGCCCGGTGCGTGCCAGTCCTTGCTGAAAAAGAAGCGTGTTCTGATGCACGAAACCCAAGGGAACGAATTCAGTGAATCCGCCAGTTTCAGACTGAATCTGACGGAACAAATTCAACTGCCGAACCCAGTGATCGGGAGTTTCGCGATGTCCGTACATCAATGTAGAAGTGCTTGGGATTCCACAGGCGTGTGCGGTGCGGATTACCTCTTGCCATTGTGCGGACGAAAGCTTATTACGCGAGAGCACGTGCCGAACTTCGTCGTCTAGGATTTCAGCCGCCGTGCCGGGCACGGTGTCGAGTCCATTGTCGCGCAGCATCATCAGATAATCGCGCAGGGTCATGCCGGTCAGTTCCACTCCGTAGACGATTTCCATGGGAGAGAAGGCGTGGATATGCATTCGTGGAACCGCACTCTTCACGGCGCGAAGAATGTCGCGGTAATAGAACGGGGGCAACCCATGCGGCAAGCCGCCTTGAATGCAGACCTCCGTCGCGCCGAGGTCCCAGGCCTCTTTGCTCTTGCGGGCCATGTCTTCGAGAGAATGAAAATAGGAGTCGGCTTCACGCGGGCCGCGGCTGAAAGCGCAGAACTTGCATCCGACAAAACAGATGTTTGTGAAATTGATATTGCGATTCACGACGTAGCTGACGATGTTGCCGACGAGGTCGCGGCGAAGGGTGTCAGCGGCGACGAGCAGGGCCAGCAAGTCTTTCGAATCGCAATTCGCGACGTCATAGTTTGGCCCATCGTAGTTTGCCTCGCCACAGTTTGCTAACGCGTAGCGCTCCTCGTCGGTGAGACATGCTCCGTCTTGCGTTTCAAGTACACGCTCCAAGGCCTCTCGAATCTGTGCAGAGGCTCGCGGCGCAATCTGCTCCCAGGTCAACGCGGCAAACTGCTCGAGTTCCGAAGCCTGGCTGGTCATAGTTTCTCCTCTCGAACTCTTGTCGAACTACTAGCGAAAAAGATCGTATTTTGCGGGACGGATGAGCGCTCGCGCGCCGCCATTTCCCCGCCGGTAAGCATAGCCGCGAATGATGCATGCGGGTGTGCCCGAGAGCTTTCCGCACACCAATCCTGCCGCACACGCCAGTTCATCTGCCACCGCGTCAACGGTTGCATGCAACGAATAGCCATGAGGATCGCTGCGCCCGCGATAGTCAATCAGAGGCTGCATTCCGGCTACTCCAATGGCCACTTCCGTCAAACCTTCGCGCCAGGGTCGTCCAAAACTATCGCTGACGACCACGGCTATGTCGATTCCCAAATACCTCGTCAGTTCTCGGCGCAACTTTGCCGCCGAACGATCTGGATCGACGGGCAGCAAGACTGCGTGTTGGCCACCGTCGACGTTCGACACGTCCACGCCGCTATTGGCGCAAACGAAGCCATGCTTCGTTTCGGTGATCAGCACGCCACGCTTGCGACGGACGATCCGGCGGCTTTCACGTAACGCTAATTCGCTGACGCGGGCATCGAGTCGATAGCGTCGAGCCCAGATCCGCGAAGCTGACGAAGGCCGGATTTTATCCAACGCAACCATTGCGCCTTCCGCTTTCGAAACGACTTTGTGCTTCACCACTAGGATGTCTCCATCCTGAAAGCGCAGGCGCAAGCCGCGTGCGGCTGCCAACAACGTTGCGCTCAGCGATTCTCCGGTGCGGATTTCTCCGCTGACAGCGATTGGCAGAATGCGAATCTCCCGTTCTGCTCGCTTTCCCGCAGCCGCCTTCGAACCCTTGCGAGATCTAGCCATGTCAGACCGGATTCCGGCTACCAAGGTTCCAGCTTCTCACCAGCTTCTGTGATCGCCGCTCTCCGCTGGCGGCGGCGATCGCGTGAAGATCTTCGGGACGGTCCACATCGCGCGCAATGCCAGGCAGTTCAAGGACAACGCACGGAAGTCCGGTCGCCTTGGCCGCAGCCAAGTGCGGCAGAAAACTGTCGTTGCCGAAACGCAGCGGGAACAGATCGCCAGGAGATCGCCACGCGGCGTTCGTGCCCCGTCCGGCTGCGTCGGGCACCAATACTGCGCCGCCGGGAGGAGCGTTGTCTGCAATCTTTTGCAAATCGGACGCGTCGATCAAGGGGATGTCTGCCGGAACCACCAAGGTGCTCTCCGCGCCACGCGCTCGGCAAGCGGCGGTCGCCATTTCGATGGCGTTGGTTTCGCCGGAGTTGTCGTCGGAGACGACCTCGAAATTGAAGCGCGCCGCCAAGTCGCGCGCAAAAGCGTCGCTCGTCACCACTGCGACGGCAGGCCGGTTTTGCCATCGTGCCAAAGCCTGCAGCACGTCTTCGCACATAGCCTGGGCCAAGGCGAAACGCTCTTCCGGGCTCAAAATCGAAGAAAGCCGCTGCTTGGCGCCGGAAATGAGTTTTACGGGGACGAGAATCATGCCTGCTCCATTTCGACCTGCGGGGATGGAGGCTGGGCGGCAGCTGCCAACACGCTCTTGGCCAGCGCGATCCTGTCTTCATACTTGCGCATGATGGTAGGAGTGCAATGCACGCGCACGGTTTTGCGCAGCGCTTCGGCAGCGGATGCGTCCTGCGAATCGACTACCAAGAGGTCCAGAAAATCATGGTAGCAGTCGGCAATGCCGGCGATTGAAACCGCGAAACCCTGCGCGGCCATGAGTATGCCCGCGGGTCCGGTGACGGCCGCGCTCCCAACGATTGGGCTCACGGCGACGGTGCGGGCGCGACTTTCGCGCAACGCCTCGCGAATGCCGGGCACGGCAAGAATCGGGCCGATACTGGTGATGGGATTACTGGGCGCGAGCAGAATCAGATCTGCCGTACGGATTGCCTCGATTACCCCTGGAGCCGGCTCCGCGTCCGAAGCGCCCGCGAACCGCACCGACTCGACGGGGTCCTGATACCAGCGCTGGACGAAATATTCTTCAAAGCTCAGGTCTCCGACAGGAGTTAGAACCCGCGTCTCCACGCGGGAATTGCTCATGGGCAGGATGCGCGTCTTGATGCCGAGTCGGGCCGCAATTTCGCTAGTGGCTTCGCTCAAAGTTTTGCCGTCAGCGAGCAACTTGGATCGGAAGATGTGGGTGGCCAGATCGCGATCGCCGGTGTGAAACCAGATTGGTTGTCCCATCTGACCCATAGCGTTGAGGCAAAAGAAAGTGTCGCCTTTTACGCCCCAACCGCGCTCCTGGCTGAGTTTGCCCGCGAGCATGTAGGTGATCGAATCGATATCGGGCGAAGCGTACAAACCCCACCACAACAAGTCGTCGCCGGTGTTCACGATGATCGTAAGGTCCTCAGGACGAACGATCTGGCGAAGTCCATCGACGAACTTGGCGCCACCGGTGCCGCCGGTCAGAACCGTGATCATGCCGCCCTCCGAGCGAAGCCTTTGACGTCCGCGGCGGCGTTTAGGCGCTCTGCGAGCAGATCGCTCTGGGCGGCTGCTCGTTCAGCCGGTCTTTCGACGAATTCGGGATAAACCGGGAGCCGCTGGCGCAATTCGAATCCTTTTGCCTCGGTTCGCTGCTGCAATTGTTGCAGATGCGGCCAGGGTTTCTCGGGATTAATAAAATCGGGCGTTAGGGGCGAGATTCCTCCCCAATCATTGATGCCGCCGTCGAGCAGATCGGCGTAGTGCGGATCGGAGAGATTGGGAGGCGCTTGAATGTTCACGTCCGGCATCAGGAGGCGCGCGACAGACAGGGTGCGCAGCATCTCTTCGCGGCTGGGTTCCGGCCAGTCGGACATCGGCGTTCCGGTCTTGGCGCGGAAGTTTTGCACGATTACTTCCTGGATGTGCCCATGTTTCCGGTGCAAGTCGCGGATCGCGATCAGCGTATCCACTCGCTCTTCGACGGTTTCACCGATGCCAATGAGAATGCCGGTGGTGAAGGGAATGTTTTGACGGCCTGCTTCTTCGATGACACGCAGGCGTTTGGCAGGGTCTTTGTCGGGGGCATTATCGTGAGCGGCGTTTGTCGCCAGTAGTCGCACAGAGGTCGTTTCGAGCATGAGGCCCATGCTGGGTGCTACGTGGGACAGGCGTTGCAGCCACTCGGCGCTCATCAATCCGGGATTCGGATGCGGCAGCAGGCTGGATTGGCGCAGAACCTTCTCGCACATCGCTTCGAGATAATGCAGGGTAGACTTGTAGCCGAAGCGGCGGAGCGTATCGCGCATCTCGGGGAAAAGCAGTTCAGGCTTGTCTCCGAGGCTGAACAGGGCTTCGGTGCATCCTTGACGCTCGCCGGCGCGCACTACTTCCATTACTTCGTCGGGCGTCATGGTGTGCGCACCAGGCTGATGGGGATCTTTGCGGAAGGTGCAGTAGCCGCAATAATCGCGACAGAGATTGGTCAGCGGAAGAAATACCTTGCGGGAATAGGTGATGACTCCAGGCTTGAATCTGGCGCGGGCAAGTTGCGCTGCCTGGAGCAGGGACGGTAGCATGTCGTCGTCGGTCCGCAGCAGTCGACACGCTGCTCCGCGAGAGATCGGTTCTGCTCCGGCGTTTGCCAACTCAATTGCGGCCGCTGACAATGCATCGGGGATAAAGGTCGTCATACGCATCTACTTCGAAACTCGTTGTATCCCAAACAGTCGCGAATCAGGGCAGGCGCTGACCAGCATACTCGCGACGGTCGCACACTAAACGATCTTATCTTCAACGATCCGGCCTTCAACGATCTTGCTGGCAATGATGATAACGAACCTGGCCAGACTCTGTCCCGTTGGACGGTTGAGAACGCGGCATATCAGAGATCTGCATGAGTCTTAATAGCAGCGATTTCCGTCAGGCAATGGGATGTTTCGCCACTGGAGTCACGATCATTACGGTTGACCGGGAAGTCGAAGTCCACGGAATGACTGCGAACGCGTTTACGGCGGTGTCGCTCGATCCGCTGCTGGTTCTGGTCTGTGTCAATCATCGGGCACGAACCCATGCGCACTTGCATTCCCGCAAACGATTTGGAGTGAATATCCTGCGCAGCGACCAACAGTCCATTTCAGAATATTACGCGGGCTCGCCAGAGACACATCAGCATCCGGAAGCGGCTGGAGCACGCTTCGATCGCACCGCACACGGAACACCTGTGCTAAAGGGAGCTTTGGCTTATCTTGAGTGCCGATTGCACTCGACTCAGACGGCTGGCGATCACACCATCTTCATCGCCGAAGTGGAGGACGTCGTGGTGCGCGACGGAGAACCGCTGCTATATTTCCGCAGTCAGTACCGCAACACAGAACAGCAACGAAGGTGAGATTCTTTTCGCCGCACTTTTTGCTGCACTTCTTGCCACTTCAGAACGTCGGGAGAATTGCAGAGGTTAGAGGTTAGATTGCCGAAGTAAAATCCTAGCAAAACCACTGATCACGGTTTTCAGTTTGTAATCCGCTTGCCAGCTTCCAACCCTATTTTCCCATTACCAGCTTTGCAATTGTGGCCAATTGCATGTTCGAGGTGCCTTCGTAGATTTTTCCTATCTTGGCGTCGCGCCAATATTTTTCCACCGGATAGTCTTTGGTGAAGCCGTAACCGCCATAGACTTCGATGGCCAGGGAGGTCACGCGCTCGGCCACTTGCGAGGTGAAGAGCTTGGTCATGGCGGCTTCTTTTACGAAGTTCACGCCAGCATCTTTCATGCGGGCCGCGTTGTAGACCATCAGGCGGGCGGCTTCGATCTCGGTCGCCATCTGCGCGATCTGGAACTGGATGCCTTGGAATTCGGAAATTGGCTTGCCGAATTGGGTGCGCTCTTGCGCGTACCTGGCGGCATATTCCCATGCGCCTCGGGCTACGCCCAGCATTTGCGCGCCGATTCCGATGCGGCCTTCGTTGAGTGTTTCGATGGCGATTTTGTAGCCTTTACCTACTTCGCCGAGCACGTTCTCCCGGGGCACGCGGCAATCTTCGAGGATCAGTTCGCAGGTGGAGGATGCGCGAATTCCCAACTTGTCTTCTTTCTTGCCCACGGTGAATCCGGGAAAGTTCTTCTCGATCAGGAATGCGCTGATGCCTTTGTGTCCTTTGGACGCATCGACGGTGGCGAAGAGAATGAACAATCCGGCTTCTTTGCCGTTGGTGATCCAGAGCTTGCGGCCGTTGAGAACGAAGTCGGTGCCTTTGAGTTCGGCCTTGGTCTGCAGGGCGAAGGCGTCCGATCCCGAGCCTGCTTCGCTCAATGCGTAAGCGCCTACGGTGTCGGCGGCCATTTTCGGCAGATAGCGTTTTTTCTGGTCTTCGCTGGCCCAGCGCAGAATGGCATTCGCTACGAGGGTGTTCTGCACGTCTACGATTACGCCGGCAGAGGCGTCGGCGCGGGAGAATTCTTCCACGGCCAGAATCGCTTCGAAGAACTTGCCACCGGCGCCTCCATACTGCTCGGGAATCTCGATGCCCATCAGTCCCAACCGGAAGAACTGTTCGAGCAGGTCATGATTGAAGACCGCTTTTTCGTCCATTTCCCTGGCAAGCGGACGAATCTTGTCTTCGGCAAACTGGCGAACGCTGTCGCGGAAGAGGATCTCATCTTCGGTGAGAGTGGTGAGCGGAACGGGATTTGAAAGCTGCAGAGTTTCCGGCATGAAGGTACCTCGATAATGAGACGCGGCTTGCTGCGCCTCGGGAGGATGGCGAACCCAAAATTGTAGCAGCTGGAAGCAGGAGGATTGTGACCGGGCGGTTGGTTCGATATTGTCGAGGCGCTTCATTGTCTTGCTCAACCTCGGGGCTCTGGGTTGTTTTTTTGGCCATTTACCGGAAAGACAATAACCAATGCTTTATGTCCCCCCCCCCCCCCCCCCCCCCCCCAAAAAAAAATGTCACACAAACTACTAATTGCAAATGACTTACTTGTGAAGGATTCGGCCCAAATTCCGGTTTTGGGAACGTTTGGGGATTTGCGCGTTCAAGGCTGTGGCCCATTTCCGCGCGTTGAATACCTCTATTTATCAAAGAGTACTGGGTGTCCGGCTTTGCCGGTCGAAAACATTTTCGCATCGAGCAGGTGGGACGGGCTGTGATGGCGCGCACAGCCTGGTTGTGATGAATACGATCAACACACCAAACTGGCGAATTACGCGGGCGCGTTATCCGGGCTGGAATCGCGCCGCAGTGGAAAAGACAAACTCTATTACGGCCACAATATTGAGGTGCTGCGTCAGCACGTCAGGGTTTTCGCGGGCAGGAATGCCCGCGCCACACGGGGCTCATTGCTCGTTTAGAGAAAATCCCAAGAGAGACGCCGCCGTGGAATCCACCCTCATGCACACGGAACGCGCAAGAATGGGGCCCCCGCGTGGGTTCATCCGACAAGGGTGTCCGCTCTACGCTAGTTGGGCATGAGTTCGGCCATGGTTAGCTGATCGGCTTTGCGCAGCTCGGGGAACAGCCATGCCCAGGTGGCGATCACCAGGAGAGTGCCTACTCCTCCTAATACCACGGCGGGAACGGTGCCCAGCCATTGCGCGGTTAGTCCAGACTCGAACTCGCCGAGTTCGTTGGAGACTCCGATAAAAAGCATGTCGACGGCGTTGACGCGGCCACGCATCTCGTCAGGAGTCGCGAGCTGGACAAGGGTGGCGCGGATGATGACGCTGATCATGTCGGCGGCGCCGGTAAGAAATAACGCGACGAGCGAGAGGATGAGGTTGTGCGAGAGTCCGAAGGCAATGGTGAAGACGCCGAATGCGGATACGGCAATGAGCATGGTGAGGCCGGCGCGGCGGCGGATCGGCCGGTGGGCGACGAGGATGGCCATCAGAGCGGCGCCGACGCCGGGAGCGCTGCGGAGCAGGCCGAGTCCCCAGGGACCGGTGTGGAGAATTTCGCGGGCGTAGACGGGCAGGAGCGCGACCGCGCCGCCCAGGAGGACGGCGAACATATCGAGGGAGATGGAACCGAGAATCAACTTTTTGTTCCAGATGAAATGAAATCCGGCGAAGACAGTGCGCAGGCTGGTGGGCTGTTTGTCGATTCGTCGCTGTTCCTGCAGCGTGAATTCCGGCAATGTGAGTCCGGGCAACGGAAGTCCCGTCGTTTCGGATACTGGTGAGGTGGCGAGCGGATGAATGCGGAAAGTGAGGAGAATGGAAAGTATCGACACACTGACGGCCATGGCATAGACGGCTTCCGGGCCACGAAAGAGGGCGTAGGCAATGCCTCCGATGGCGGGGCCGGCGATGGTTGCGACCTGGAAGGTGCTGGCATTCCAGGCCACGGCGTTGGGGAAATGTTCTTCAGGGACCAAGCGAGGCAATAAGGCGCGGCTTACGGGAAAGCTGAAACTGCGGATGATTCCGAGGAGCACGAGAACTACATAGATCCAATGAACGGAATGTGGGGCGCGCCAACTGATGGTGAGAAGAAGGGCGGAGCAGAGGCCATAGCCGGAATAGCACCACATGAGCAACCGGCGGCGGTCGAAGCGATCGGCGGCGTGTCCGGCGAAGAGAAACATGACGAAGCCGGGCGCGAACTGGGCGAGGCCGACGTATCCGAGATCGATGGGACGCTTGGTGATCTCGTAGACCTGCCATCCGACGGCCACAGATTGCATCTCGAGAGAAACGACGATGAAGAAGCGCGCGAGCGTATAGGCGACGAAGTTGGGATGAGTGAAGGCGACCCGTCCGGCGAGACGAGGGTCTTTGGCGGTGAGCATTGTTTAGTACTTTGCCACAGAAATTCAGTTCTCAGTTTTTGGTTGTCAGGTCCCGGTAAAGGCGTTTGGTTTGCGATGAATCACTTGCGGTTGATTAATGACGCCACATAGCCGGCGCCGAATCCGTTATCGATGTTGACTACGCTGACGTTCGAGGCGCAGGAATTCATCATTCCCAACAAAGCGGCCAAGCCCTCGAAGGCCGCGCCGTAGCCGACGCTGGTGGGAACGGCGATTACGGGGACTCCGACCAGACCGCCTACGACGCTGGGCAGAGCGCCTTCCATGCCAGCGCAAACGATGATCACGCGCGCTTTGGATAGTTCGGAGCGATGCGCCAAGAGACGGTGGATGCCGGCGACTCCGACATCGTAAATGTGTCGAACGTTGTTGCCCATTAGTTCAGCGGTGGTGACGGCCTCTTCGGCGACGGGGATGTCGCTGGTTCCGGCGGACACGACTGCGATGACACCTTTGCCGTACTGCTTGCGGTCGCGCTTGAGCACGATGGCGCGGGCGAGGGAACGATACTCGACGTGAGTGCCATTGGCGGACGATGCGGCGACGACGGCTGAGTATTGTTCTTCGGTGGCTCGGGTCGCCAGGATGTTGCCGCCGTGGGCGGCGAGGTTGAGGAAGATCTGAGCAACCTGGCGCGGCGTTTTTCCTTGAGCAAAGATCACTTCGGGCATGCCCTGACGAAGGGCACGGTGGTGATCGATCTTGGCGAAGCCGAGATCCTCGAAGGGCAAATGGCGCAGGCGCTCGACGGCCTCGTCGGGCGCAAGACGCTTGTTTCGGACCTGCTCGAAAAGTTGGCGAAGAGCTACTGAATTCACCTGGGACCCTCGGTTGTCTGGAGCCGGGAATGTCGACCTCGGGACAGGAATCCGGGGGCGACTTGATTCAATCTTAACTTGCGGGCGGCGGGGACGTCTTTGAAGGGTGTTACCTGCGGTCGATATATATTATTTTCAATCACTTATGTAGATTACTCCAGTGGTTCTACACCCTTCGGAGAGATTGCCCCGGGTTGCGGCGCAACCTATACTGGGATTACTCTGGTTCTGGATTCTCTGGCAGGTGCTTGGGTGGGTAGGCCCTTAGAGTAAGTGTGTCTTTAAGTAAGAGTACCTTTAGGCCGATCTTAAACCCGTATGTTTCGACGCCTGCAAATCGCGCTGATGTCCAGCATAGCCGCGACTTCCTTTCTTCTCACGTTTTTTTCCACGATGCCGGTGTGCGCACAAAGCGTGGAGCCGGGCGCGCGCATTGGAGGAATCACCTCGACGACAGACGAATCGGGCCGCACGATTTTCGTTAACGGAGAGGGAGATGGGCGAACTTCCGCGAGTTCGGGGGCGGAGCGTTCTACGACGCGATCTGGGCTGGTTTATTGGAGCGTGACCGAACATAGGTTTAAGCCGGTTCCGACGAATGGTGCGGTGATGCGTGCGGCGCGATCGGCGGCTTCAGAGGTCGACACGTATCTGGGTGGCAGCGGGCAGAGCCATCAGACACTGAACCGCGAATTCACGCAGCAAGAAATCGATGCGGCGATCGATGAGGCGGCGGCGCGGCACAACGTGGATCCGAGCCTGGTGCGGTCGGTGGTGAAGGTGGAATCGAATTTCAACCCCAATGCGGTATCGAGGAAGGGTGCCATGGGGTTGATGCAGCTGATGCCTTCGACCGCGCGTTCGCTGAATGTTTCCAATCCTTTCGACCCTGTGCAGAACGTCGATGCGGGAGTTCGGCATCTAAGGAAACTGTTGGACAACTATGGGGGCAACGTGCCGCTAAGCCTGGCCGCCTATAACGCCGGGGCGGGAGCAGTGGCGCGGAGCGCGGGGGTTCCGCGTTTCAGGGAGACGCAGAATTACGTTCGCCGGATTACGAATTTGTACAACGGCGGGGGCGAAGGGGGTTCGTACATATCCGGGGGCCCGATTGACAATCCGGCGCCGGTTCACGTACAGCGCGATGCCCGGGGCGTGCTGTACATCAGCAATACGGAATAAGCGGAGCATTGAATCGTTGATGCGTTGAGCCATTGAATCATTGACCTTGGAGCCGGTGATTCGATGCCTCCATAACTTAAAGCCGCAATGATTCAATAACTCAATGATTCAATAATGCAGACCCAGGCTTCTACGACCCTAACTCGAGGCTCCCGCGCCTTTCGCCTCGGCGCAGCGTTATTGATCGTGCTGATGCCGGCGGTTGCGGCCTCGGCGCGCGTCCACCACAACGATGCCTGGGCTCGTCAGGAATTCGCGAAAGCGGACCGCATGCGGGAAGCGCTCAACGGGCGTCCGCTGGGCGAGCGGACGCGGCGCGAATATCAGCGGGTGATCGACGCGTATCGACGGGTTTATTTTGGGTCTCCCGCCTCGTCGAAGGCGGACCCGAGCGTGGTGGCGACGGCGGAACTGATGGTGGAGATGGGCCGCCGGTTTGACGACGACAAGATCCTGCGCGGCGCCATCGAGCAATACCGTTTCTTGCGCAAGGAATATCCCGGCAGCAAATACCGTTTTGGTGCGTTGTTTACGATCGCCGAGATCTACAAAGACGATCTCGACGACTCGCGCGAGGCGCGCGCGACCTTCGAGGAATTTCTGCATCGTTATCCGCGAAATCATCTGGCCGAGGACGCCCGGGCCGCGGTGAAAGAGATCGATGCGGAAGTTGAGGAGGCGCAAAATCCGGCGCAGACGGGGCGGAAGCAGCGGACTGCGAATGTCAGTGCCAGCGCTGAGGCCAGCGTTAACGGTGTTGGCAGTGATGAGGCGGCATCGGACACGCGCCGCAATGGATTACCTCGCGTCACCGGCGTTCGGCACTGGTCCACGCCGGATTACACACGGGTTGCGATCGATGTTGAGCGTGAGGTGAAGTACACTTCGCAGCGAATCTCGCATCCGGACCGCATCTTCTTCGATCTGCGCGATACCAAGCTGGCGTCGACACTGGTGGGGAAGACTTTTGACGTTGACGATGGCTTCCTGAAGAAAATCAGGGTTGCCGAATTTCAGCCGGGACGCACGCGGGTGGTGTTGGAGGTCGACGACCTTGCCAGCTATGACGCGTTCCTATTGCCGGATCCTTATCGGCTGATTATCGATATACACGGGAAGCAGAAACATGGGACGGCGTTCGCACGGGCGGAAGCGGCCAAGGCAGAGGCGGCGGGGGGCGTAGTCGATGCGGATGTCCCGCCAGCGGCTTCGACGGAATCAGACGACAATGGGGGCGGGACGGCATCGTCGACCGGAGATACCGAGCGCGCGGATTCGAAAATTGTCGAACGAAGGGCGAAGAGTGCTTCGGAAAAACGGGATTTGGGTGTAGAAGAGTCCGGCAAAGACGCTGTGCATTTTGCGAAATCGGCTCCGGTTGAGAGTGACATAGCGCCCGAAGGCATGAATCCCGACGCGGAGCCTGCCGCTTCAGGGAAGCGCAACAACATTGGCGTGGTGAAGACGACGGTTGCGGTTAAGGGATCGAAGCGGAGGATCCCGAAGACGATTGTCGAGGCGGATGACAGTGCTCCATCGATGGTGGCGAAGCTGGACAATGAAAAAATCAGGCCTGAGGCGGTGGATAAGGACGCCGGGGCTTCGGGCACGGACGAGGACGACTCTGATACCGCCTCGTCTACCGCCTCGTCGCTAGCATCTTCATCGTCATTGGCGTCGCCGTCTGGTTCTCCGAATTCCCTGCACCGGAAAAAATCTCGGTCCGGCCCAACTGCTCGTGACACAGCAGATCTTCCTTTGGAGACGCGTGAAGCGCGCCCAACGGCCGATGGAGACCGGTCGTTGACTCGCGTGCTTGGATTGAAAATTGGCAAGATCGTGATTGACGCCGGGCATGGCGGACACGACACGGGCACGATTGGTCCAGATGGGCTGCTTGAGAAAGATGTGGTGCTGGATGTCGCCAAGCGATTGGGGCGACTGCTTGAAACACGGCTAGGCGCCGAGGTCGTTTACACGCGCCGGGACGATACGTTTGTTCCGCTCGAAACGCGCACCGCGATCGCGAACCGCGAACGGGCGGATTTATTCATCTCGATCCATGCGAATTCAAGCCGTGATCCTGATGCGCGGGGTGTCGAGACCTACTATTTGAATTTCACTTCGTCTCCCGATGCGTTGGAAGTGGCGGCGCGCGAGAACGCGGTATCGGAGCAATCGATCTACCAGTTGCAGGATCTGGTGAAGAAGATCGCGCTGAAGGAGAAGATCGAAGAATCGCGCGAGTTTGCGGGCGACGTACAGGAGTCGCTTTATACAGGGCTGGCATTGAACAGCGCGGGCATACGCGACCGCGGGGTCAAGAAGGCGCCGTTCATTGTGCTGATTGGCGCGAACATGCCGTCGATTCTGGCCGAGATATCGTTCCTTTCAAATCCCACCGACGACCGCAAACTGGAAAGCTCGCAGCATCGCCAGCGGATCGCTGAATCGCTCTACCGGGGCGTTGCCAGGTATGCCAACGGCCTGAGCGGGGTGAAGGTGGCGAGCAAGATCGACAAGGGTGAAGGGCAATAAGTAAGAGATTTTCCTCGATCACCGGGAATCGGCCAAGTCGGACGGGCTGGACGCCTGTTTTCCGTGACATTCGTAATGCTCAGACAGTGTTTTCGATAGCGCAAACTCGGCCTGCGGGCTATCGTTTCGCAATCTGTGCTCGAAAGAGTCGCAGGACGACGAGGAGGCCACATGAAGGCAGTGTTCGGTTGGCTGCTGATTGCCATATGCGCATCCGCGCAAACTGCCAAGCCTGCGCCCTCTGCGGATGCCGCGAAGCTGATATCGCTTGAGCGCATGTGGAATCAGGCGCAGGTCATACGGGATGCGGACGCTGTCGGGAGCATGATTGGCGACAAGTTCGTCAATACGGAATGGGATGGACAGGTCAGCGATCGAGGGAAGTTCCTGGCAGATTTTGCTGACCCGAAGTTTCAACCTGTAGCCATGAGTATCGATGATGTGAAAGTCGAGTTTTATTCGGGTACGGCGATCGTGACCGGGAACTATCACACGAAGGGCACCTACGGTGGGAAGCCATACGAGCATTTTGGCCGGTTCACGGATACGTGGGTTTATCAGGATGGAAAGTGGTTGTGCGTGGCCAGCCATACGAGTTTGCTGAAGAAGTAGATTTTTGAGAAATACAGGCTCTATCCTTCCTTTCCGCTGCGACCTACCGATGAGCTAGCGTGCTAATCTTCCGGACAGGGCATTGAAAGATACTCACTTGAGTTGCGACCCGTTGCTGACGGCTGGAAACTTTCCTGGAGTGCCGGTAGTCTAATCTTCTAGGGCATTTGTGCCTTCGTCGAATGAGATTTTTGCGACTACTCGCTGTTGTTTCCTTTCTTGTTCTTTTGTGTTTTGGGGCGACGTCTTTCGCGGGTGGGGCACCTGCGCCAGTTCCCATTCTTCCGACTGACTTTGCCGGTTGGCAGATGAAAGGGACGGTGGCGAGGAGCGATGATCCCGGCGTCGCGGACTCGGCGAATGCTCCCGTCTTGAAAGAGTATGGGTTTGAGCGGCTGGAAAAGGCGGCGTACACGCGGGACGACGGGCGCAATCTGACGATTAAAGCGGCGGTGTTTGACGACGCAAGCGGCGCTTATGGCGCCTTCACCTACTACGATTCTCCTGACATGGCACCGGAGGATATTGGCGGGCAGGGCGCATTTCTGAACAACCGCGTGCTGTTCTATCAGGGAAATGTGCTGGTGGATGCGGTGTTTGACCGGATGAGCGTGATGTCCGCGGCACAATTGCGGGAACTGGCGGGACTGCTGCCGCCGGCTGCAGGCAATAAGGGCAAGCTGCCGCCCTTGCCGGATTATCTTCCCAAGCGGGCGCTCGGCAACAATCTCGAAGTAAACACGACGAAGTACATTCTGGGGCCGGTTGCGCTCGATCGGGTGGGATCGCCGCTGCCAGGTTCGGTGGTGGATTTCAAATCGGGCGCGGAAGTAGTGATCGGCAAGTATCCGGTGACGGCGGGCGATGCAACGCTGATGCTCGTCGAATATCCGACGCCGCAGATTGCGGCGGAGAAACTGCGCCAGATTGACACTTCGCACAAGATCGCGCAGCAGCAACCGGGGGTGGCGCCGATTTTGGATGTCGGACCGTTCTTCGATGCGCGCACCGGACCGATTCTGGTAATTGCGGCCGGTCCGCTTTCGAAGAGCGAAGCGAGATCGCTGATGGCGCCGATCAGCTACGATGCCGACGTCACGTGGAATGAAAATACATACGTAAGCAAGAAAGATAATCTGGCCAACTTTTTATTTAACGCCATTGTGCTCTGCGGGATTGTAGTCGGCTTGGCGCTGGTGGCGGGAGTCGCTTTTGGGGGGGTGAGGGTGCTGGTGAAGCGGTTTTTTCCGGACTCGGTGTTCGATCGCCCCGAGGCGGTGGAATTCATCTCGCTGCACCTGGAAGATGAGCCGAAGAGACTGCGGCGAGGCGGTAAGTGACTCAATCAAATGTTGTTAGGGCTGAAATGGAGCGATTTGGGTCCATTTTGGACCAGTTTGCTGACTTGTGGACCTATTGTGTAAGTGATTGAAAATAAGACTATTTAAGTCGCAAATTTTGCTTGACACTGTGCTTTTAAGGCTCATAAGATTCCGGCAGAAAGTTCTGATGGATTAAAGCTCCGTTGGAACTATTCTCCCTTGAAAGAAAAGGCCGCCCAAGTTGCCGGGTGGCCTTTTCGTTTTGAGCAGTTCTCGGTGACCCGTTCTCCGTTCTCAGTTGGCTTTCTCAGTCAGCTAAAGACGAAGTTCGAGGTTCAGGTGAGAAGCGGTTGTGGAACCTTGGAATGCAGGCATCCGTATTTCTTTCAGGACGGAATTTGTCTGGACTCGGGAGGGCGCGCAATGTTTTGCGATCAATGTGGTGGAGAGTTGCAAGCAGGAGAAGCGCGATGTCTGCGCTGCGGCAAAACTGTTCTCGGACTCATCGAGCTGCGTCGCAGCCGGGTTCGCGAGCATGTGAGACTCGTGGGCATTTTGTGGATGGCATACTCGGCGCTGCACGTGGTTGCGGGAGTGGGGGCAATCGTGGTGGCGAAGACGATTTTTGGGAACGTGATCCGGATTCATGGGGGTCCACCACCCGAGACGACGGTGTGGTTGCGGCCGCTGATTGAATTCGTTGGAATATTGATACTGGTAAAGGCGGCTGCCGGGTTCATCGCCGGTTGGGGTCTGTTGCAGAAAGAGGATTGGGCACGAACATTTGCACTGGTGGTTGGCTTCATTGCGCTGCTCAACGTGCCCATTGGCACAGCGCTCGGAATCTACACGCTTTGGGTGCTTTTGCCCTCCCAATCGGATGAAGAATACAAGGTGTTGTCGCGGGCCGCATGAATTGGGCGCAAACTGCGTTACGTTCGAGTGCCAGCGTGATTGCGGGAATCGCGGTCGGGCTTTAAAATCGAGAGCAAGCCGACGTAGCTCAGTTGGTAGAGCAGCCGATTCGTAATCGGCAGGTCAGCGGTTCAAGTCCGCTCGTCGGCTCCATTCTTTCAAGCACTTGCGATCAGTTCACCGCGACCTGCTGCACAACTGCTGCACGAGCTATTCTTGCCTCCAACTGATTCATGGCGTCGGTCACAACTTGGGGCACCGTCTTGATGTAGCTTCTCTGCGTCGTGCTGACATCTTCGTGGCGCAGGATCGCTTGGATCACTTTGTCCGGCACTCCGAGTTCATGAAGGTTCGTGGCTAGACCGCGACGATATGCGTGCCAGCCCTTCCACTCCAGCCCATTTGCCTTGAAAACGGGTTTGATCACGCGGTCAGCGAGGTTGTCCAAATCTAACGCCCCGCCAATCGTGTTCGGGAACATCCAGCCAGAAGCATTCTCCGGTTTGATCGCATCGAGCAAGAGTCTCAGAGGCTTGATGATCGGAACGACTCCGGGGTCTTCATCATCCTCGTGGGTTTTGGTCTCATCTTTTAGGTGAGTCCTCCACACCGAGCGCCGGATATTGAGAATATCCCCGTCGTCATCTTCCCACCATTGCCCCCGAATCTCGCCCTGACGCAAACCAGCGAATGCCGCCACTCCAATAGCCGCCCGGACGACACTCTGAGCAATTTCGGGAGTGTACGCGCCATCCTCGGTGAGGATGACGATGGGCTTCTGTGCCGGAGAAAAGCTCAAGGTGCTTTTCCACCTCCTCAAGAGTGTAGGCAAGGCGCTTCCGCCCGTGCTTTTTACCCTTGGGGATCGTGACTCCAGTCATCGGGTTCACGCCGTCATAGATGCCCTTACGTCTGGCAAACGTGAACATCGCAGACAGCGTCACCTTAATGTGTTTGTACGTTCCGTGCGCCAAGTCGTCAGTGAGCGACTTGTTCGCGGCTTCGATCTCCCACATAAGGTTTTCACCGTCTACGGTTCTGAAGTCCCTGACCCGACCCTTAACGCGATCTCTGATGTGACACCGCCAAGAATCCTTGTAGCCTTTGACCGTGCTCATAGCCAGCCTCTTCTCAATCGCGGGGAAATAAACGTTCTCCACGAAATCAACGATGCTGACCCCGGCTTCTGATGTGAAGCCGATCCGATTGAGCCTGTCCATCAACTCGTTCTTTAACGGGATGACCTCGCTCTTCTTGGGGTATTCCGTCAGACTGGCTAACCGATGGGCAACCGGGTTCTTCTTCCCATGCTCGCGATACCTTACGTACCACGCGCCGTGGGATTTAAACAGACTTCCTTGCTGGGTTCTCATCACATGGTTCCTCCATTTTGTGAGGACCCAGCCTTGCGTTGTTGTGTGTTGTAGCCAGCACGACGGTCAAGCCAAGCATTCAACTCCGGGGAACCCCAGCGATACCGCCGATGCTTCCCGAGCCGGAAAATTGGGATGGGATCAGAAGTGCGTGAACGCTTGCTCTGATCCACGACCCAAGATTCCTTGACCTTGAGCCGTTGCGCCAGTTCAGCGGATGTTAACACCTCAAAATCGAAATCACTAGAGCTACCCGTCGCTTTGCCTGCCCCATCTTTAAACATGCTATGAAGCATGACGGGATTTCGAGCTAGAGCCAATCAACAGAAATAATCCCTTTTCTATTTGCCCCACAGAAACCCCAGCATTTCTCTGACCTAAATAGAAATCACTGCATTTCCCTGTCTCGGCGGATCGCCGATATTCCGCTACTTTCAAACATCACGAAAGCGCGAGTGACCTCTGAAGAAATTCAGAGGTTCGAGAACTGGGGCAAGCGCCCGACAGGGGCGAACGCAGAGCCGAGCGGATCGGCACACCAGAAATGTCGGACGGGTTCCGTGGTAGGAATCCAAAATCAACGGAGAAACAAAGATGGCTATTCAAGGACGTAACGAACTGTGCGCGTGCGGATCGGGGAAGAAGTACAAGAAGTGCTGCGGGAGGTTCACGCTGGAGGAGATGACAGCGAAGCTGGCTGCCTATGCCGCTGCCAACAAGCAGAAGAACAAACTGATTGAGCGTTCTCTTGAGTTCCTCAAGAGTTGCGAAATCGAAGGCGGCAGGGCGTTTCTTGTCCTTGTCAACCCGGTCATAAAGGACGACATCATCGACTGGGCTGTCGTTGGCGGTCGCACGGAGCAGGACGTGCGCGAAGCGATCGTGACGCGCCGGATACTGGCGGGCTACCTTCCGCTGTACTGCCTTGTCGAGGACAAGTCCGTGGAGTCGGGCTGGCGCGGCGTAATTGACGCTAAATTGTTAGGGGAAGACTGTCGTGACGAGTTCGTGGCGTTCGCCCAACTGGAGGGGCAAGTAATCGCCCAAACACTCCGCGGCAAGATGTCAAAAGAAGATGCATGGATGGAAGCTATGCCGTGGGAAGACATGAGCTATCCGGGCATGCCGCTCAAGCCCCGCCCAGCCGGGACAATCAGGATCGAAGTAAATATTCCCAAGCGGACAATCACCATAGTGTCGGAGCCGCTGCGCGGCTCAATGGAAATCGAGTTCACACCAGAGCACCTGACGGGAGACGACATTGACGATGCCTTATTCGAGGCACGTCATGTTATCGAAGCGCTCCGGCGAGTTGATCCCCCGAAACGGTTGGTTGACGGCGACAGGGTCGAAATCTGGCGTGTGGTGCCAGACGGCGAGAAAAGGCTGCTGTTGTCTATGACGATGCCTGTGACACCTTGGCTGACCCGCAACGATTTCGACGTACATGGGGACGAAATTGCTAACTGACAACTTGATCTACAACAGCACCCGCAGTGGGGTGGAACAGCAAATCGAGGCGAACAGGAGTCAAGCCAATGGCTAACTTGACTGATTGGTTTCAGGAATGCGTGCAGCCATCCATCAAGGACGGATGGCTCACGCCGGGTAAGCGGCTGGAAGCTGTGATGCGGGTCTGGTCGAAGATGATTAGGTCTGGGGAGGAGTGGGAACTATCGCTCCCAACCGTGACGTTTTTTGCTCCCGACCTCGTAACGGTAGGCTGGGCGATGCACAGGTTCCCAACCGGGAACGTTATCTACCTCAGCCCAATGCTTGAGATGGAGTCCCTGCCCGAAGTGATGCACACCGTGGCACACGAACTCGCACACGTGGCGCTGGAGCACACCAAGCACGAAATCTTGGCTGGTCAGTGCGCTGCCAAGTGGGAAGACAGAGAGCACGAGAAGGATGCCGACGCCTTAGCCGCCAAGTGGGGCTTCCCGCACCGAAAGAAGGGATGGTTCCTGCACAAGATGATCGACGCCTACATCAAGGACAAGGGCAGACGTGCCCGTGAGTGGATGCGACAGGCTCTCCGTCTCAATCTGGAGGGAGAGGAGGGGCAGGCATGAAAAACCTGATCTTGATGGCGCTCGACAAAGCCGAGCGATTGCCCGATGACGAACTAAAGGAAGAAATCAAGCGGCTGGAGCCGGACAAGAAAAAGTCCGCGTGCGCGACGAACACACGATCGCGTTATTCCACTCCCTCCCATAATTCTCTCAGTGATCCGGCACGAAGCGGAAAAGCGGAAGAAATCAACTGCTGCCTAACGGCACCTATCTAGCTGCATCCTCCCAGCACTCCTCGCAAAGAAGTTCTCCGAGTTCCTGCATGGCGCACCCGCCGTCAGCGAGGAATCGTGCGCGGTCGGCGTTCCACTTGTGATAAGCTGGAAGCAAATCCAATGGCTGTCGCTGCCATTGACGCCGATGTGGATTGTGCCGGGTTCGGGGCAGTTGTAGTAACAGCAGTTGTGATCTTTCATCACGTTGTATGGTCGCTGCTCGCCTTCAGCGCCCCGATCTCGCGCTTGGCTTCGTTGGCGCTCAGCGGCTTCATGAGTTTCGCCGGAACCATGGTTCGCGGTTCTGCAGTGTTGCGATGATCGGCGCGTACTTCGGCTTGGATGTTTTCGACTTGCTCATACAGAAGGTCGCGCTAGTCGCAGTCATAGCCGTCATCGTCGCCCTCGCAATAGTCTTCCTCTGGTTCGTCCTCATAGCCAGACAGATCGTCTTCGTCGCCATTGATGGCGTTGTGATGCGCGTACCGAGCGTGCAGGCGGTTTTGGTGCCGCTGTGCACGAACCTCATCCGTCACGCAGTATTCCTCATGCCACTGCGCGTCTTCCAGAGTAGGAAGCTCCGCGCCGCAGCCGTCGCAAGTGACGATCTTGGTTTTGCTGGCGCGTATCTCCTCCCGTCGTGCCTCTTGGCGTTCGTGCCATCCCTCGTCATGCTCGACGTACTTGGGCGTAAAGCCGCTGCACTGGTGGTTCTCGTTCGGTTGGAGAATGTCTTCGCACACCTTGCACTTCGGCAGCCTGCCGCCGTGCCAACGCCCGGTCTTGGGATCGTAGAGCTTGAACGCATCCGGGTAGCAGATGTAGTTCGGCACCGGGCGGGAATATCGTTCTGCTTTTCTTGCAGCCGACTTCTCTGCCTTGGCTTTGAGGATGCGTTGTGCCTCAAGGTACAAAGCACCAGTAGGAACCGATGGCTCTACACCAGCAACTCCAAATCTCTCTGCTTTCATACTTCAAAGCCTTTAGAGGTTTTGAGTCTTTGATCTGCTTGAGCGACATCACCGCCGACGCTAGTGCGCGGCGGCACGCCGCTTACTAGGTGCGGGGCTGCTGATCGTAACTGCCTGCAAAAACCTCTGAAAGATTCAAAGACTAGTGAAAGACTACGTACACGGTCAGTTGAACCGTGGCTCACGGCTGAGGTGTCCGGTGGGTCAACGGCTGAGGTGACCGTGGGTAACGGTTGAGCGAACCGTGGCTCACGGCTGAGGTGACCGTGGCTTACGGCTGAGGTGACCGTGGGTTTATTCACCGTCTTCCTCCATGATGGCGCGGCGTTTAGCCGTCCGACCGGGCTGGTTGGCGGTGCTGAATGATCCCTTGTTGGCGGTACGCGGCACTCTGTAACGCTTCGGACGGGCTGCGATGGCAGCCTCTTTACCAGCCGGACGCTGGAACGCATCCACCACGGACTCCACCACTTTATATTCCGCATGGGGTGTGCCATTCTCGTCATACCAATCGCGGTATTGGATCACGCCGTCCTCTTGGAAGCGCTCGATCCAACGCCGCATGGTGCGACCCTCGTCATCGATGCCAAGACGCAGCGACATCTTCCACTGCGCCATCCAGCACCAGCCTTCTTTGTCATCTTTGTATGGTGACTCGTTTGGATAGGTTGAGTCTTCGTCCATCGCCAAGACTGCCAACTGGTTTAGCAGGAAGCGTGCGACGGGCTGCCCATCATACAGGCTGGACTCGCAAATCTTCCGCGCCAAGGATTTCTCCCCGGACGACTTCGTGTCGTAGCCAGCCTTCTCTAGTAGAGCGTTGGCTTTCTCGCGCTGTTCTTTACGGTAAACTGCTGCGCTAGTTCCGCTCATGGCGTCCCTCACTCAGGAGGGCGCATGAATCCAAATTGTAAATTTCGATTGACATAAGCCTCTTTCGACCTGCGTTTGCATTTCACAATCACGGGTGGTGAAACCCGACAAGCCTTAGGTGAAATGCTGGGGCGCTGGGCTTATTCAGCGCCCCGATGTCTTGAGCGGACACCCACCTGATATAGAGATCAGTAGTCGCCGAACTCGTCACGAATTTTCCATGCAAGCACAACGTTTATAATGCTCGGCTTCCATCCTTGCCTCTTCTGCCATCGTCTCGAAGGTTGCAGCAGATGCTCTCTGCCTGTCTCTCAGAGCGGTCTCGACAGCAGGCGTCGTCGCTAATTCTTCATGCACCCTAGCGGCAGCACGTGCATACTCCTCGGCTTTGATCCTTGCCTCTTCTGCCATCGCCTTGAAGGTTTCAGTAATCTCCCTCTCGCCGTAGTCGTTCAGAGCAGGCACTAACCACTCCACCTTGTTGAAGATGTCATCAAGTTCTCGAAGTTCTTGCTCACTGAGGTTTTTCCCATGTTGCTTAAGTAACGCAGCGGCTTGTTCGAAATGCCGACACGCTGCTGCAAATGGGGTGAGTGTGGGTCTCGCCGCCGCAACGAAATCCTTAAAGCGCGGGAAATGCTCTTTCCATGCGGCGTCGGAGTACTTACCGTGCTGGCGGTAGAAGTCTCTGTCCGGCACTGCTGTCGGAAAGACTTTGTGAACGCGCTGAAGGTCTTTGATTAGCTGGTCGCGAGTGCCTGACAAAAGTTTCTGCCCCTTGCCTGCCCCGCGAGTGGATGTCTGTTTGCTCACCATAGTTGATTGTGTCCTCCGGTTACTGCGTTTGTGTCCTACTTCGATAGTCATCGCTCTCTCCTAGCGCGGCGGTCTTTCACTCCAATGGGGGCAGAGACTAGAACCTCCTAGTCCGCAGCCATTGAAGTTCCCGAAGCCCCCGCTGCCGCTTCCGCGTTGAGCTTCTCGATCACTGCCTGCATCTCCTGAATCTCATCAGGGCGATAGAAGTCATAGACCTTTTTGCCGTCCATGATCACAAGCTCTGTCACGTCGCCCGTCTTGCGCTCAGTCCACGAGAACCGCTTAGCGCTGGTGACCGGGATTTTCGGTTGCTTTGGCTGCATCGACCCCTCCGCGTGTTCAGCGGCTCCGTTGGTTGGCGGGTTGTAAGTGGCGCTCCCCAATGCCCCGCCGTTCTTGCGGACGAGTCGCTTACTGCGCTTCCTCTGTTCCTCCTTCTGCGCCGCATCCAGCACTTTCGCCGGGTCGGGCGCTGGACGATGAAGCAGCATCTTCCCCAGCAGCCTTTTTGCGTCGGCTTTGATCTCATCGTCGATAGCTAAGGAGGCGATCTTCGTGACAAAGCTCAGCACCTCGGTGTACACGTCGGGTGGGACAGGCATAAGCGGAGCGGGCTGATGCTCTGCCGCAGCAAGAATCTGCTTCGCCACTTCATCTTCGGGATTTTCAGTCGCGAGAGACATCGCGGCGGTCGCGATGTGCTCGTATCGCTTCTGCGCAGTGGGGTCTTCGGTGCGACGTGGCTCTGGAAGATTCCCGCCCTCGCCGTCTTCTGTCTCGCCGTCGTCGATGTTCTCGCCGTCGTCTGTGAGCAGACCTTGCGACTTCGCGAACTCCTTCAGCTTTGCGTTTGCATGCTGGAGACTGTATGCCATGCACTGTTGGTTGAACTCCTGCCAGTCCTTCGCACCGAAGTTGTTCAGGTTGTCCTCCTCCGTGCGTTCCTGCCCGGTATTGAGGTCTGGGCGATATTTCGGATTGAGGAGACGCTGCTTCACCTCGTAGTAGTACGCGATGTGTGTGTTGAATTCTCTTTGTGCAAGGCGGCGTTCTTCTTTTGCTTGGCTTTCGTGAGCGACTGCGCTGCCAAACAATTTATTGATCCGCTCGGTCGGCTTCTTGATTAACTTACCGAGTTGAACGTCCTTCATCCCAATCGCGTCGAGATATTGCTTTTCATCAGGCGACATCGCAGACCTCTGAAGAACTTCAGAGATTTGGTTGGTCACAGTGATGGACTGCGACTCAGCGGTGGTTGCTCCTTCGCCGACCGCAACCGGAACAGTTCCGCCCGTGCTACCATCGGGCGCTGTAGTGGGCTGCTCCTGAGATTCAGCGGTCTCAGTCTGGACGGACTCTCCGCTGGTTGCCTCAGGCGCAGCCTTCTTGCTTTTGTGGCTCATAAGTTTTCTCCCTTCACGAACCTCTGAATTTCTTCAGAGGTCACTCGTGCTCTCATGCTGATTGAAAATAGCGGAATATCTGCGATCCGCCGAGACAGGGAAATGCAGTGATTTCTATTTAGGTCAGAGAAATGCCGGGGTTTCTGTGGGGGTTACTTTGAATTGCGCCTAGAGAGGAATCCCATCACGCTTCATAGCGGACTGAAGGTTTCCCACCGCAGTCGTTAGAGCCTTGACGCACGGGTCATTGTACTGGTGCCTAGACACACCGCAGATTTTAGGTCGCCCGTCGTCGTCATGAATGCTTCGCGGACACTTACTGTTCTTAAGCAAGAGTTTGTCCGCCAGTGATGCCCAGCTAACGCTTGACTCTCCCTGCTTCGTCGGGTGCGGGTTGAACTTGCGGATGACCCAAGCGCGGACGGCTTGACTCTGCATGGACTTGGGTTGTCCACGCTTTCGTCGTGATGAGTGGGCTTGATGCAGAACTGATATTGCGTCCCAACTGCCCTTTTGCAGTTCCGTGTAAGAGAGCTTCCGAGTAGCAAAGAAGACATCGACGAGTATCCCATATGCGTCATCCACGGCTTTCTGCGGGTCGAGCGTGATTCCGGAGTCTTCGTCGCAATATCCAATGACCGACGGCGGACTCCACATGGTTCCTGCACGATGAGGATGAGGGTCGTGGTTCAGAACATAGTGCCGCCACACATCGATTGGAAGTTCTCCCTTAGCGTCCTTGAGCAGTTCCTTGCCGAGGTCTGGACATGCGAAATCGTGAAATTCGTAAGACATTTGCCTATCTCTAACCTATCGCTGGTTCGCCCGCCACTTTAGCGTAGGTTCTGAATGCTTCTGCTTTGAGGTGGATTTTCTTTGCGTCGTCAATCCTATGATCAGCAACATCGCCGGGTGCAGCATCGCAGTGGATCAGCGCGAAAATCCAAGTTGAATTGTCATGCAGGCTGGGGCGAGCACAAAAGTTACGAAGGTCATTTGATCTGCGATAATTCCCTCCCATGTGCGGTAGGTACAGGTTGTCACGGCGGAAGCAGATGGTCGAGGAACACTTCGACACTGCCGATTGGCAAGATGACTGGAATCCTCGGTACAACATTGCTCCCACGCAGTCCGTGCCGATAATCCGGCAGCATCCAAAGGAGCCTCGACGCGATCTTTTGCTCATGAAGTGGGGATTGATTCCGTCTTGGGCAAAGGACACGTCGGGCGCGGCGAGAATGATCAACGCAAGGTCGGAAACGGCTGGCATGAAGCCAGCGTTCCGCGATGCGCTGAAACTGCGCCGATGCCTCGTCCCGGCAGATGGCTTTTACGAATGGCAACGGCGTGGCTCTGCGAAGCAGCCATTCTGCTTCGAGGTCTGTGACGGTGGACTGTTCGCCTTTGCTGCACTGTGGGAGCGCTGGCGTGATCCGAGCGGGCAATGGGTGAAGTCATGCTCGATACTGACGACCACCCCGAACGCCGTGACCTCAGCCGTCCACGACCGGATGCCCGTCATCCTCGATCCAGAGAGCTACGACCTGTGGCTCGATCCGGGGATGACGAATGTGGCTGCGGCGTCCGAACTGTTGAAGCCCTGCGATGCCCGGTCGATGCGGTGCTATCCCGTGAGCACGCGGATCAATCATGTGGGGAACGATGACGAGGAGTGCTCGCGACGTGTGGAGATTGTGCAACCTCAGAAATCTCTCTTTTCGTAAACTTCTCCCATCGTGCTGACCGCCAGTCCCTTGCTCCCCTCACTTACCCTGTTAACAGGGTTCACGATTGATTCGCCATGCGTTTAATCTCATTGGTAAATACGAGCACGGTTGTGCTAGAGTCCGCCTCATGGAAGGTGCAGAAACACCTTATAGCGTTGTCTATCACTTCCGTGATGATCATCTGTTTGACAGGTTCATCGAGACGATACCCCGTGTCCGACTTGTTGAATATTTGCGCAACAATGAGTCGCTACGAAATCGACACTTCCCGGGTTTTCGGATCTCGAATACTCACCCGACAACGCAGCAGCTTGCGACAGCCTACAAAAAGGAGGTTATTGATCGCCACAATGGACAACTTGCGTCATCGCTTTGTGCGAGTTGGATTCGACAGCACCCTTTGCTCGCAACCGCCGCCCTGAAATCACTCGGTATCGAATCGGAGAATCCCGCTGACGCAAATTCGTGGATCAATCTCGTTCACGCGAAACTCGACCTGAAACCCAATGACGATGTTTTTCGCAAGCTAACCCGGGATCTCGCAACACAGTTTTCGACCGACGATGTCCACATCTTCGTTTCGCTTGTTTCTTACGGTACTGATCAGCAGATTCTACGAAAGCTCGTTGATGACGAACTTTTTAATCCGGCAACAGACTCCCAGAGCGTAAAGGAGCAGGTCGAACGTGATCTGCAAACAGCGAAAGCGAAGCTTAAGGATATTGAAGTCTCTAACCAAGAACTAGAGCGCAATCTACAAACCGAGCTAACTCACAGCCGAGAGACGTTAGACGCGAAGCTGCGAGAGCATTACGAAATCTCTTCTCGTCTCAAACAAGAGGAAGCATCGGTTCAAGACCTAACTGACCAACTCGAACAAATAAGAGCAAGACTCCTTGAGCATCAGCACGCCCGAGATGCGACGAAAAGAGACAAACAGAAGCTCTTCAAAACAGTTGCAAGGCAACAAGAGGATTTCTCAGAGCTACAAGCGCGTGTCCAGAAGCGTATTAAGGACGCTGAGGAGAGTCTTAGGCGGGAGTCGAGCCGCGTGACCGAACTGAACGCGGCATTGGAGAAAATATCTGAGGTTCTTGCGCAACAAGCTAAGCAAGTTCCGGTGACGCCCGATGAAGCAGTTGCTCACTCACAAGTGTCCACGGACATCCAGTTAATTACACCTACACTATCGACAACAATGCAATCAGAATTACAGCGGAAGCCGCCGGAACTTATAGGACATAATGCGGTTTGCTATCAGGGGGTTCAAAGAACTTTCAGGAATGCTGTGGTGGTATTCCTGCGTGAACGGTTAACTCGGCTTTTCCCTGACGACCACCCCGAGCGGTTGAAAAAGACGTTCGGAGACGAATGGGAAAAAGCTGCTCAGAACGCGAAGCAGTCCAGAGAGGTTCTTGGGACAACGACGAGCGTGCGCGACGAATACGATCTACTGGGCACGAACCATTTCTACAACGTCTTCGAGCGTTATTACGACAAGATCTTTAGCCCGGAAGCTGGTCAACCGCAGGATCTTCCGAAGCCTGTCAAACCAAGGTTCTTAGGCAACCTGAAGGCAATCAAAGACAGTAGAGATCCACTTTCTCATCCCGTGGAAGAGGAAGTCTCTTTCGAAGAAGCACACCATCTATTGTACGCAGCTCAGGAAATCCTGAAATGGCTCGGTTGCAGCACACAGGCAGAAGAACTGTCCAAATTGGCAGCGCAACTCGGTGGGGGTGACGGGGAAAGCGCTGCACTGCTGCGCAGGCTTCCGAGCGAAGATAGCATTTGCCTTGAATTTGTCGGACGCAACACCCTGCTCCAATATCTCTCGAATTGTTTTGCCAATCCAGATAACAAGCGATGCGTCCTTGCGGGGGACGGTGGGAAGGGTAAGTCCGCAGCTGCCTATCGGTTCGCACAGACGATCCCGTCGTCCGGGCGATTTCAGTTGATTATTTGGCTCAGCGCCAAGAAGCGTCGGTTTCGTGAAGGCAGACCGACAACCATTGAATCCCCTGACTTCGTAACCGCAATGGAAGCGATTGATCGGCTTCTTACCGAGTATGGCGCGACGGCTCAAGACATGGAAAAATCTCCCGCCGACAAAAAGCGCCTTCTTCTGGAATACTTGGATGAGTTTCCGGCCTTCATTATCGCCGATGACATTGATACTGTGCTTGAAGACGATGAAGTTGTCAGCCTATTCACCCACGAGATTCCGCACACCCAATCCTGCGTTCTACTCACTTCGCGAAGAGCTATTCCGGGAACCCGCAGCTTTGTCGTGCAAGGGTTTGATCCGATCGAGACCGAAGAATTTGTAAAATCTCGCATTCGCCTCTACGGTCTCGAAGTCAGGGCTTTCACTCAAACGGTCATTCGGGATATTGCAAAAGCCACCGACGGATCGCCACTTTACATGGATGACCTGATGCGTCTCGCTAAGTTAGTAGACATCCGTCAAGCTATCAAGGTCTGGACGGAAAAGGGGGGAGACGAAGCTCGGAAGTACGCATTGCAGCGAGAATTCGAAAAGCTATCCATTGATGCGAGAAAAATTCTAGTTGCAGCAGCGGTGAAGGATGATCCTATTTCCTTTGCAGAACTTGAGAGTGTGTTGGAAATATCTGAAGATCGCCTCCTTTCGGGACTGACTGAACTTCAGACGTTGTTCCTTTTTCCAAAGGCACCTGCGGTCGAGGGCGAGCAGCGATACCAAATTAATCTCAACACGAAAAAACTAGTTCGACTCGTTGAAAGTGGCAGTGAATTTTATGCGCGTATCGACAATCGCAGTAAGGCGCTCGCGGGCGAACTTCCTGCTGTAGGTCACGGCATCATCGGCTCACTCATCAGGCAGGCTCTCCTACGCTTCAATGCGGGGCAAGCAGACGAGGCTGAGACACTACTTCTTGGAGCCATCGACAAGTACCCCAACGCTCCCGACTTACATGGTGTTCTGGGGTATGTTTACCGACGTGGAGGTCGCATTGCGGACGCGCGGGGGCAGTTTGAGGCTTCATTTAAGCTCAAATCTACGAACCCAGAGATGTACTTGCACTGGCAGAGGATGGAGATAGCAGAAAGGGAATGGTCTAAAGCTCTAGCGGTAGCCGAGCGTGCAATGAAGATACTTCCTGACGCCTACGAAATCGTTGAGCGAAAGATCTATACACTGCGACAGGCAGGTTTTGATTTGCATCGAGGACTACACCGCGAAAAGGCTGAAAAAATGTGGGTAGAAGCTGTTGAGGAAGTCAAACGACGTATTAAGACACCCGAGGGTCTTCCTGCCGGTGAGAGGACACTGAATGCGTCAATGTACTACAGCATCGTAGTCTGCCTTGATATGCTTGGTCGTTTTCGGGATAGGAATTTCTGGCTTGAACGCTGGGAAAAGGAGCATCCAGACGATCCACAGGTTGTAGTCCAGAAAGAATATCTAATGCGAAAGCGAGGAAAGCTGTAATCAGAGCGACCACCTACATTCGATTCTCCTGCTGCTTCCGCATATCCACGTTCCTAAAGGTATACCCGTGGGCTAGAGAATAAGCGAAGCCTCTCGCCGTGTTGAATCAAGAATTTGCAGCCACGGAAGAATGTACCCTTTTTGACCAGCGTTGATTCCGTTGGGTTTCCACGGACGCCTCCGGCGGGGCTGGGACGGCGACCTCACGTTGACTTCCGCTCGTGCTCAAGCGAAAGTAGGGGTTTGGTTCCAACACTTCTGCGGTACGAGGTCTCCCATTGACTTCTCAAACTATCAAGGTTTCGGAGCCGGAAAGCCCTGAATTTCGATACAAGACACCAATCGAGCAGTGTGATGTTGTTGATCGCGGAGCGCTCGAACAATACCGAGGCAAACGCTACGAGTGGCTCTCATGGTACGAATTACGGAAGGGTGAACCGAACACAATTCAGCAACAGCTTTTCTCTATGATGTTCTTGGACTCGGCGTATCGCGTTCTTGGCTCAGCACGCCAGAGCACGAATGGTGCAGTGGAATTCGCAGCCCAGAGTGGATTGCTGGCTCATTTCTTGGATCAGGGCTATGTTGCCACTCAAGTATTAGCCATTCGGAGGTTGCTGGACAAGAGCAACGACGTGTTCTCGCTGCGGCGTTTGCTTGATGACATAAGCGACCATCGTCACCTTATCACCCGTGAAAACTACGTGTGCCATGATGGGCTTCCTTACGATTCGGAAGTATGGCAATCGCAGCCGCAAGGAGTGGAGGTACAAATCTGGGGAATTGAAGCACCGGGTCTGCAAAGTTTCTTGGGTTCACGAGTGCGGCATGAAATGTTTGACCGCTTGTCTGGCGCGCTACCAACGGCGCGTCAAAGAACAGACCTAATCCAAGGGAAGGTCTTTCAAAAGTTGAAGAATTTCCTCGTAAACAGTTCGGCACAAAAAATCATACAGTTGGGCAACAAGTTCTTTGCACATGCCGCGAGCGCGGACTCTCGCGGCTCCCTCGCGTTTTCCGGTATAAAGCTATCTGACGTGGATCAGGTTCAGCGCGCTTTCGTACGAGTGGAGCGAGCGATCACCGATTTCATTCTGTTCATTGCGATTGCCCGACAAGTTGCTCCAATGCGCCCTCTCGGAATGTTTAAAGGGCTGGAGCAATCGTATGCCTCGGCTGAATCTGTCAAGAATATGGACACAGTCTGGGATCAACTAGATGAACAGCGCAACTCGTGGGCTAAAGGAATAGAACAGGAGTTCCTATGAAACTTGAGCACGATGAGTGGGATCGCCAGAGCAGGATGACGCCTCCTGTGAATAGCAAAGGGTCGTCGCATGATTCGCAGCCTGTGTCGGGGTGAACACGCCATCGCAGATCAGGCAGCGTCGCATACCACAAGTCACGACAAAGACTTTGCCAATCATCTCGATCTGCTGTTGTTTGTCGGGCACGATTAGCCTTCCGTCCGGTGATGGTAGCAGAGGCGCTTCTTGTACTCCCAGTAGCAGTAGAACAGCAGCTTGTCGCCCTTTTTCCAGCCTTTCTTGAACAAGGCGAAGAGCCTGCGGTTCGCGGTTTCAGCCGCCTTAGTGGCTTCCCCGTCAGCGGAGGCGCAAGCTCCATCCGGGCATTTGCATTGGCATAGACGATCTGTGCCTCATTGAACTCGGCGTCCATCCCGCGCCGGGCTATCTCCAGCCCTAGTTTAACCAGCGCCTCACGGGCTTCCTTGATCTCCTCTCCGGTCGTCACGCACTGCTCGTCGAACATAGAGTCTTCCATCAGTTTTCCCTCGCGATTCATTGAGCAGCGCCCGCCGCGCTGGCTTGCTCCGGCATGTTCCCAGCGAGAGCAGGAATCAGGGCGTCCGAGGTCGAGGTTGCTTCTTTCATTAAGCGGCAGACGGACGCCCGCGAGATGCGGTGCTTCTTGGCGACTTCGGTCAGGGACATGCCGGAGCGGCGATCTTGGAGGACTTGCTCGCGGTTAACGTCCAACCGAGCACGCCCGATCTGCCTTCCTTCTGCACGGGCGCGAGCCATGCCACTGCGTACTCGCTCTATGAGAAGTGCCCGCTCCATCTCGCCCAGCACTGCGACGATGCCGAGAAATGCTCGTCCCAGCGCCCCTGATGTATCGAACGCCTCGCGCAAGGATACGAACTGAACTTCGCAGGAATCGAGTTCGTCGAGAACCTGAAGGAAGTGCCTCGTTGAGCGGGCAAGGCGGTCACACGACCAAACGACCAGCACATCGAAGCGCCGCCTCCGGGCGTCCTCCAGCATGCGGTCGAGCGCCGGGCGGCGTGCCTTCGTGCCGCCGACCCCGTGGTCTACGTACTCCTGCCCTTGAGCGACGCCCAGCCCACGCCGCTGCGCATATTCGCGGAGGTCTCTCAACTGGGTCTCAGGATGCTGGTCTACCGTGGAAACGCGGACGTAAAATGCGGCTCGCTTCATCGGCTGGTTTCCTCCAAGGTTCATTGTAGTACGTAGATGCGTATATGCGTATGGCACAGAGGAGCCACGTCCAATGCACCACGGTGTAGTACGCAGTTACGTAATTACGTGTACAATGGTTTTCAAGGTAGCAACCTTGAAGAAAAAGACCCCAGTCCGCAGATCGCAGACGCGAGCGGCAGGCGCAAGGACGGCTGGTAGTACGACCGACCAGACGCCTGTTGCGCTGACACTCAAGGTCGATCAGGCTACCTATGTGCGCCTCTGCACGCTAGGGGCGACCGAGCGTCGCACGAATCAAGACATCCTCCGGCAGGCGCTCCAAGAATATCTCGACCGAAGAGAACGCTGACCATCCGCGATTAGCAAAGTGCCTCCCCCGAAAAGCTAAGAGTTGTCATAGGAGGTCGTTTTGTCGGCAAAATCAGCTATAGCTGTTTCTCCGCACGAAAGTATTGAGTGCCCCTTGTGTGCTGGATCGGGCAAACTCAGCCGCGCCGAGATTCTCAACCGCCTCGGAGTCCGGGACTTCGCCCGCGTCGCCCAGCTTTCCGCTGAGGAGGCATTCCGCCTGCTCCAGAACAGGCACGACCGAGAGCACCAAAACGCATGGTCGCGCTTCGAGACAGAACTCGGGAAGCGCACAGCCGAGATAAGAGAAAGCCTCGGCGGCGAACTACGCCGAGCGCTGTCCGAAAAGGACAGCCTTACCCGTCGAGTCGAAGATTCATTGCGCGAGATCGGACAGCTTCGGGAGAAGAACCAGCTATTGGAAGGCGAGATGTCGAAGGTCGCCCGCGTGGGCAAGCGCGAGGAGATGGACTTCGCGGAGGAGGCTCGGACGTGGGCTGGGGTCTGGATCAGCGACAAGTTGCCGCGCAACGGCGACTTCATCCTTTCCTACCGCGCTCCGAACGGCGACCCCACTGAGCCGAAAATCCTAATCGACAACAAGGACAAATCGGTGATCGTCGCGGGCGATATTGACAAGATTGTTCGGGATGCACGCGAACGCTCCATCGGAGTCGCCGTACTCGTCGCCCGCGAGGAGTCGCAGCTTCGACAGGTTGACCGGGATTCGCGATGGAGCCGCAAGGACGGCGTCTGGCTGCTCCGAACTACCCGGCAGTGGATTGTTCGAGACCTCGACCTTCTCAAGCCGATCTTCGAGCGGATGCGAGTGCAGGGCTTCGATCTGTTGGACAGAAATGCCGTACTCGCCGAGGAACTTCGTCGCACGTTCCCCGAAATCGACCGCATCGAGCGGGAACTGGGTAAGGCAGCGAAGGCGATCCAGTCCGTCGCGGTACTCGTCGTCCGGTACCGGGAGCGGCTGCGAGAACTCTGCGACGCCGCCGCCAGCGCGAAGATCGCCCCGAAGCCAGAACTGGAAAGCGATGTTCGCAAAATAGTCGGCGCATAACACGCGTTTCCCTTAACTTCAGCAACCGGAGGAAATCTTGGATAGCCGAACGGAAGCAAACCTGAACCGGATCGCGACCGACGTGCATTTTGCGACAGCGCCGCTGAGGTTCATCTGGCACGCCGTGTTACTGACCCTCTTCGTCCTTTCTTTCCCGCTTCTTTGCGCGTTTGTTTCCCTGCATTACGTGATCGGCAACGTCAATCTCGTATGGGCGTATTGCCACTTCATGAGCACCCACCACATACCCGACGCTCTGTACCCCTTCGTCTTGTTGGGCGGGTTCGCGCTAGTTGCGGTACAGGCTGTGGTGGGAGCCGTGCAGGCGGGTGCGGAGATATTCGACGCCATGTGGAGATGGCAGCCTCTGTTTGGCATTACGCTCTTGGCTTTGGTTAACAGCGCTTGGATGCTGCTTGTCCGTGCATTCTACGCCTGCATCGACAAGGAAACTTTGTCCAACGTCGCTACGCGGTGGTTCGCGTTCTTTGGTTTCATCCTTTCACTGCTAGGGCAGTTCTATGTTCTTCCCTACAGGGAAACCGCACCGCCAGCGGCGCTGTTCGTGCTGGCGACCGGAGCGTCAGCGAGTCCCTTGCTCATTTACTTGCTTTACCGAGCGTTCAAGCCGAACGCCTGTCAGTAGCGTCTGGAGGCGATTATGGATTTCTTTGACGTTTATATTCTGACCCGGCTGGTCATCGAGGAACATGGCAACGTCACTGCCGAGAACGTTGGCGTGACGTTCGACATCCACGAAGCCGAAGCCTACAGGGAAAAGGGCATCGAGAACGACTTCGAAAAGTTCAACGTACCCGCCGACTGGCGCGACGATGCGGAGACATCGAACTTAGTCAAAGCGATGCGCGAGTTCCGCGATATGGTAAGGGTGATGCAGGTGGAGGCGCTTCGGTGAGCATCCGAATCAGCAAGTCCAAGTTCGTCGCGGGCTGCCAATGCCTGAAGAGGTTGTACTGGCAGGTTCACGAGCCGGAATTCGCGGCACAGCCGAACGCTGCCAGCGAGGCGATCATGCAGCAAGGACACGATGTCGGCATGCTCGCCCGCAGGCTTTTCCCCGGAGGAGTGGAGGTCTGCGAGCGCAGTCTCGATCAGGCGATCCGCGCAACGAGGGAGTTGGTCGCCAACCGAGACGTTCCGGCAATTTTCGAGGGAGTGTTCGAGCATGACGGCGTGCTGGTGCGGGTAGATGTACTTCATCGCCGGGCTGACGGGCGCTGGAGGTTGATTGAAGTGAAGTCATCAGCCTCCAAGAAGGAAGAGCACCTCGATGACGTGGCGATTCAATATCGTGTGCTGTCTGGCTGTGGGCTGGACATTGGTTCCTGCTGTCTGGCGCATGTCAACCGCTCTTATGTTTTCAGGGGCGGCAGCGTCGATCCGTGGCGTTTCTTCCGAATCCGAAACGTAACGCGGCAGGTTGCGAGGTTGCAACCGAAACTGACATTCCAGCTTCGGGCTGCATTCACCGTTCTCTCGATGCCCAAAGCACCGGACATCGCTCCGGGCAAGCACTGCGCTTCTCCCGTCAAATGCGAGTTCTTCGACTGTTGCAATCCTCCGCGTCCTGACGACCACATCGGATACTTGCCCAGACTACATGCAAACGCGGAAGAGGCGCTGGAGGAAATAGGCGTCGAGTCCATCCATGACGTACCAGATAACTTTGAATTGACCGAGATTCAGCGGCGTGCAGCCACGTGCGTGCAAACGGGCGAGCCGTGGTTCAACCCCGAACTGGGCGTCGCGCTGGAGACCCTGCGATACCCACTGTATTTCGCGGACTTTGAAAGCGTGAATCCAGCAGTTCCCAGATTTCTGGGCATGTGTCCTTACGATCAGTTGCCCTTTCAATGGAGCGTGCATGTGCAGCGGCAACCGGGCGCAGAGCTAGAGCACCACGAGTTTCTTGCCACGGATGCAAGCGATCCCCGTCGCGATTTCATCTCTTCACTTTGCACTGCGCTGGGCGAAAACGGCAGCATCGTCGTGTATTCCTCTTTCGAGTCGCAAACGCTCTCCGACCTTTCAGCGTGGTTGCCAGAATATACAGTGCCGATCAATGCGATCCAAGCTCGTCTGTTCGATCTGCTGCCCATCGTGCGGGAGCACACTTATCATCCGGCATACGCAGGCTCGTACTCCATCAAGTCCGTGCTGCCCGCGCTCGTACCGGATATGACCTACGACGGGATGCAGGTCGCGAACGGACAGGATGCCGGACTTGCATGGGAGTCGTTGGTGCGCGGGAACTCGGACATAAGCGAGCGCGGGAGAATCAAGAAGGCTCTGCTGGACTATTGCGGGCAAGACACGCTCGCGATGGTCAGGCTGCTGGAGAACCTTCGGTCAGTTTTGGTGTGCAACCGACGCGTGTAGTGGAACGTCGCGCAGTTAGAGAATCTAAGGGGAGTCGCCACTCGTTAGGGTAAACACCATGTCGGTCACAAACCGCTGGAAGGACTCATTCTCGACAAATTGCTTGTAGACCTGTGTGTCGTCCTTCAGGAGGGTTAGCATGACCTTCGCCAGAGCCTTGTCATGCTCAATTCGCGCTGCGTTCGGCGTGTTTCTTTTTGCGTTTTGATAGGCGGGATCGGCAGAAACTTTCGGCGCTATGTCATCCCTGATTCTCTGCGCCACGCGGTCTGCGTCGGTGAACAGCGTTCCGAAATGATCGTTGAACGTCTTTAAGATATTGCTCAAGCGGTCGAGTTCGGGGCTTGATTTTCGCGCCCCGCCTTCGACCGGCACCGGGGCGATCTCAGCATTTTCATCAGCTAGTGCGATCTTCATAGCCGCCCTTTTTTCGACGCGATAGCTGTCCATATCAATCGCCTCAAGAATCCCCTTTGATAGATCGTCTTCTTCAGGTGCGGGAAGTTTGGGGATAAGGAGGTTCAGGGTGATCGAGAGCTTCTCCCACTCGCGGTTGGTGTACGGCAGCACTGATGCTAAGAAATCGTATGTACGTGCAAAGGCTTTAGCTTTGCCTTTGAAATTGACCTGACCGTCTTCGTCGAGCTGTTCCTTATAAACCGCGACACACGCATCTAGGATCGGATCGAGCTTGTCGCGATCAGCACCAGATATGAACAAGTCCACCAGCGCTTGAACCTGCTCAGGCGAATATACCTGTGCATCATCAAGGGCAGCCTTGAGGTCGTTGAGCTTGTTGGGGTCGGTTTCCTCACTGAGAACGGTCGTCCGGTAGTAATCGGCGAAGGCTTCGGTGATCGTCTGCGTGTTGTTCTGAAAGTCGAGGACGAAAACGTCGTGCTTCTCCGGGTTGGCGCGGTTCAGGCGCGATAAAGTCTGGACAGCCTTAATCCCGGAGAGGGGCTTATCCACATACATTGTGTGAAGCAGCGGTTCGTCGTAGCCGGTTTGAAACTTGTCTGCGCAGATCAGAAACCGATACGGGTCGTCTTGGATTTTGTCTGGGATGTCGGAGCTTGGGAATCCATTCAACGAAGACTCGGTAACCTTCACACCGCCGAACTCGTGTTCGCCGGAAAAAGCGACAATGGCTCGATACGGACTCTTGCGTTCTTCGAGATATTCCCTGAAAGCAGAGAAATACTGGTTGGCACGCTCAATGCCGTTGCAGACCACCATGGCGCGTGCCTTGCCTCCGATTTTGCTTAATGCCATCACCTGTTCGTGAAAGTGATCCACCATGATTTCAGCTTTGAGGCGGATCGCGTGGTCATGGCTCTCGACATACTTCCGCAGCTTCTTTTGTGCCTTCTTCGTGTCAAATTCAGGATCGCCTTCGATGTTCTTTACGAGCTTGTAAAAGCTGTCTACCGGGGTGTAGCTCTTGAGGACATCGAGGATAAAGCGTTCTTCGATTGCCTGCTTCATGGTGTAGCTGTGGAAAGGCTGATGTTTCACCTTTCCCTCGGCGTCTGGGGGCAACGGCTTCCCGAACATCTCCAGCGTCTTGTTCTTTGGCGTAGCGGTGAATGCGAAATAGCTAGCATTTGAAAGCATCTTCCTCGCCGCCATGCGCTTTTCAAGGGCATCGTTGATGGCATCTTCCGGGTCAGCGAGAGCCTCACTCATCGCAGCGGAAGCTTTCCCGCCCTGACTGCTATGAGCCTCGTCGATGATGATGGCAAACTTCTTGCTTTTCTCTTCTTTCGCGATTTCATCGAGGATGAACGGGAACTTCTGGACGGTACTGATGATGATCTTCTTGCCCTCTTCGATGAACTTCCGCAAATCACCCGAATGCTCGGCGTGCCCTACCGTGGCACCGACCTGCATGAATTGCTTAATGGTCTTTTGAATCTGATCGTCCAAGATACGCCGGTCGGTCACCACGATCACGGAATCAAATAGTTCCGTGTCTTGCGCCTTTATTCCGATGAGTTGATGAGCCAACCACGCGATAGAATTCGACTTGCCACTGCCAGCGGAGTGCTGAATCAGATAGCGTCCGCCCACGCCGTCCGCAGGAACGATGGCGAGCACCTTTCGGACGACATCAAGCTGGTGGTACCGGGGAAAAATCTGGACGCGCTTCTTCCTCCCAGTCCTTTCATTCTTGATCTCAATGATCTGAGCATAGTTTTCAAGGATGTTCGTCAACCCCTGCGGAGTCAGAATTTCTTTCCAGAGATAGTCCGTCTTCAACCCTTCAGGGTTCGGAGGATTGCCCGCGCCATCATTCCATCCTCTATTGAATGGAAGAAACCATGAGCCTTTCCCGCGCAATTCAGTACACATCGCAACTTCTGCGTCATCGACGGCGAAATGCACCACACAGCGTCCGAACTGGAAGAGCTTTTCACGTGGATCACGGTCACGCCGATACTGCTCAACGGCATCGTCCACCGTCTGCTTGGTTAGGCTGTTCTTGAGTTCAAATGTCGCGACAGGTAAGCCATTGATGAAGAGGCACAAGTCCAGCGCCCGACGTGTTTCGTCTGTGCTGTAGCGTAGCTGGCGGATGACGATGAAGCGATTCTTGGCAAACAGCGCTGCCGACTTTGCGTTGCCGGGCGAAGGTGTGCCGTAGAACAAATCGAAATTGAGCGCTCCGTCGCTGACACCCCTGCGCAGAACGTCTATTAACCCGCGCTTGCCGATCTCATTGGAGAGCCTTGCCAGAAACTTGAGACGGGCAATGTCTTTGACATCCTTTGGATCGGCAATGCCGAGTTTCTTGAACTTCTCCGGCTGGGTAGCTTGTAGGAAATGGAATAGCTGCGGCACATCGAGTGCTTGGGTGCGGTCGTAGTCCTTCGGGTTCCCCGCAAACCAACCGTTGCCCGTTGAGAGTGGCATTTCCGATAGGACATGCTCCGGAACAGGCGCAAGACCGTCCGTGCCGGTCATCTGCACCATGATCAGCGTTTCGAGACCCTTTTCAGAAATGTCAGTGGTCATGCTTCCATGTCCTCTGGCTCAACGTCACTCGGTTCCTCGGTTTCCAGAATGAGTTCCGGTTCTCTAGCTGCCATCGGCAATCTTTGGGCAGCTTCCCGCACATCCAGCGTACCTGTGACCGCGTCGGCAGTCAGCCTCGTGCGGTACTCGCGCAACAAATCTATTTCACGGTAGGCGCGAGCGAGGACGGCGTTTGAAGAAGCGGTTTGTTCTTCTATGCTCCTTGCGATCTGGCGTTGCTCTTCGAGCGGTGGAACGAGAGCGGGAACAAGTTTGAACCGTTCAAAGTAAAGGCGGTTTCGCTCATACATGATGCCATACGACTGCCTGTTGAACTCGCCAGTGTAGGCTGTCGTTCGTAACAAGTGATGGAAATAGAGCGGTTCAATTATGCGGCGGGGCTGCGCGACTGCATATGCGGGGCTGACGATACCGTCGAGGGTGGAGAAACCTAGCGCACCCATAAAAGCGTTCATTAAGTTATATGCGAGTTGCCCGGGACGTACACGCTTGTAGGAACTCCGGTCTTCAGAAGCGCGAGTTCTTCGCCCGGTGTCAGACTGAAGCATGATTCCTTTGAAACGGTCAATCGACAATAACCGCGCGGTCGAATGCCCAGTGTCAACAACTTCGGAAAAAAGATTCCCGCAGCGAAGAATTTCCCAATGCTTTGGAATGTCGCTTAGCCAAGGTATGCCTGAGGGTTTGAGGGGAACGGTGGGATCGAGACCGCGTGTGACAGCTCTGTGGATGATGGTCTGCTTCTGCTCATTTAACAGAGCGATCAATCTCTTCTTCGCGCGCATAGCCCGATCAATCTTTCCGTTCGCGTGATCGAGGAATCGCACTATCGCGGCTTGCTCATCGGCGGGAGGAAGAGGTGCCTTGAGGCTTGCAAAAACACCGCGCTGGATAGTCTTGCGAAGACCAGTGTATAGCGGCTTGAGTTGCTTGCCGTCGTCGATGTGCAGATAGTAGTGATAAAGATAGCGAGCATCTGCGCACGGCTTTGGGGTGAAAATGTCGTAGGCTCCAGTGATCATTCCGTCGAGCTTTGAAAGCCCAACCGCCCGTGGAGTCTCGTCAATATCGAACAGGCAGAATACTAGGTCTCCAGACCTGACAACCTTGTAATTGTTGAATTGCGCAGGAAACTTCCCCTTGGGCGTCTCCATGTTACGCGGAATGATTCCCGTCAGTGTTAGCGAAAGGAGTGTGTAGTCGGCGGAGTCCTCACCCACGACCTCTCGTTGTTCCTTCATGAGAGCGCGATTCGGAATCATCTCCCAATGTGCCGGGAGTTTATCAAGCCACGGCAGACCCGAATTCTTGTATTTCGGATAGGGCTTGAGACCATCAATCACGATTGGTCTCCAAACATCAGGTCATCCGGATTCCACATGCACTCGGCGATTTTTGTGTAAAGCTGGCTACGGCTCTCCACGTCAGCTTTCTTGAATTGTGTCAACGGCACAAACGGTAAGCCACTCTGTTCCTTGAAGCGCAGGAATCCGGGGTTGTGCTCATAGCACTGTGGATGAAGCGAGCGTGCGAGCAAATTCTGTTCGAGATAGTGCGGCAGCTTTTCCTCGTAGGTCAAGTCTCCGTAACTAGCGTTGAAGCTCTTGGGCAGCAGGAGCAAGCCGCCGATCCGGTTGCGATGCTCGGCAAAGTCGGCGGGGTGTGGGAATTCGTCAGTGTGGCGCTCAGGATGATCAGCCCAGATGTGTTCAACCTCATAGCGGGTTTTGCCCTCGCTGACATAATCGAGATACCGCGACGGCAGACCGGATTGTGTTTCTACATAATCGGTCAAGCGGGCTAGGATGCGATGGAGCGCGTAGCGGTTCTGCTGGTGCATTCGCAGGCGGTCGTTGCTGGCGAACGTCCCCTTTTCCTTGCCTTCGCTGACGAGGCTCTCATGGAGCTTCTTTGACAGCGCTTCGACCGAAAGCCCTCTGATGCCGAAGACAACTTGCGCCATCGAATACTGCATTGTGGAATAAGCGATGGTGCGGAAATTCCACAACCGCCATGTGAGCAAGATGTCAATATACCGAGCGACTAAACCCAACTTCTGATTGACTGCGGCGTCTCCGTCGTCCGGTTGCAATGGGGCGAGCAGAAGAAGGTATTGCAGGGTGAATCCGTGTTGGGCGTTATAGAGAACATGCTCCAATCCGGGTATAGGCGTCAGTGACGCCTCAATGAGCCGGAGATACTGACGACTGTAGAAAGTGAAGTCGCGGTCGATGAAGAGATAGAAATCATCGCTTTCCCGGAGACCAATCGTTTCGGCGGCATCTCGCAACCAGCGATGGAACTCCGTGCCGATTCGGTCGAAGTCTTCCGGTTTTGCGCCCTTTTTGCGCTCGCGAATTTTGGTGGAGTATTGGCTGCGTAGCCAAGCCTTAAAGCAATCAGACTCCACTTCCTTGCCCGCGTCGTTGAGTTCCCGGATACGTTCGCGCCAACGTGCGCTCGCAAGGATACGTTTGTTCTCGTCGATGTTGGCGAGCAGATAGCCTTTGAGCATGTCCGTGGGGCTGAGTGAGAGACCACGGTCGTTCATCGTCTCAAAGATGGTGTAGGCGTCATCGTCGGAATAGGCAGTGATTTCGACAAGGTGAACGTTCTCTAGCAGCCAGTCGATGAAGTAGGGCAGGGCAGCGTCGCGCAGTTCTTCAGGCAAGTAGGATTCGAGGTCGCGGTAGCGCTGGACAAGATTCTGGACGGATTCGGGACGCCCGCTCAGGTCGAATGGGTGACCTTCGTAAAGCGCTTCCATTGCGGGGGTGCGCTCGTCTACGTGGAGATTGAATGATTTTTGACCGAATTTCTCAGAGAAGATCAATTCGTCCACATTGACCTGCTTTTCACGATCGTTCTGTAGATTTCGGAGCAGGATGAGCAGCAGGGTAAGGCTGGTGAGGCGCTGCTGACCGTCAACTATGTAACCTGCACTTTCCTTCTTACTGATAATGATCGAACCGAGAAAATAGTGCGGATAGTCGGCGACTTTGTTGCGAGCGTGCTCGGGACGATATTCCTCTAGGAACTTTCCGCTGAGATCGTCCACAAGTTCGTTGATTTGCTTTTCCTGCCACTTGTATTCCCGTTGGTAATAGTCAATGGAATACTTAACTCCCTTGAGCAACTCACGAACCGTTTTCGCCTTGCCGAGAATCTCTCTCATTTCGTTTCGCCCTTGACAATCTCGTCGAGCAAGCCCCCTGTTTCCTTCTCCAAAGCCACAATGTCAGCCCTGATCTCGTCGAGTGAGCGAAGAGGCTGCGGTTTGTAGAAGTGGCGGGTGAAGGAAATCTCATAGCCGATCTTGGTTGCGGATACGTCTACCCACGCATCTGGTGTGTAGGGCAGCACCTCGCGAGTGATGAATGCCTCGATGCCCCCTTCCTCCAGCAGCGGAACCTGCTCGGTGTCTCGCAGGTCTGAGTCAGGCTCGTATTCCACCACGCATGTCTTTGCGTCCACGGTTGTTTCGTAAAATCCACGCAACGGATCAGCCTTTGCTTTACCGGGCTTGTGAACCTTGGCTACGACGGGAGGAGCCGTTTCCACGCGCCAACTGACCGCTCGCAGAATGACCTTCAAGTCGGACGCACTGACTTTGATCTTCAGCTTGTCGAGCGCACCTGCCACGCGGTCGCGGAAAACATTGTGGTCTTCGAATAGCTTGTCGCTGATTTCCCTGCGGAGCGCGTTACCAGTCGCCACGAGCTTACCGTCGCGCTCCCAAGTTCTTGCGTCTAAGAGCTTCTTCTTTTTCTTTTCGGGCAGACCTTTCTTCGCTGCACCTTCCTCGGCTTCCTCATCGTCGTCGCCATTGCCCCATTCGCTGACAAGCATCTCCAATTTCGCCTGCACGCTGGCGAAGTTTTCTAAAAGCGGCTCGCCAAGCCGTTCGTAGAATTCGCTGCGGAGTTCTTCATCACCGGAAGCGAAGCGAAGAGACTCAATAGCTTTCACCGAAAGCTGGCTGTGCAGGCGAAGCGGGCGTTCGACCGTCACCTTCCAATAGCCGAAAGCGGCATTGGGAAAGACTTTCGACTGTTCAGTGTCTTTGAATGCGAAGTAGGTATCGCAGATTCGCTGGATGTCTTCCGACGAAAGCTCGCAGTTCTTCTTGCCGAGGTTCTTGCGGAGGGGCTTGAACCATTGCGTGGCGTCGATGAGTTGAACCTTGCCTTTGCGGTGTTCCGTCTTGCGATTGCTCAGCACCCAGACGTAAGTGGCAATGCCGGTGTTATAAAACATGTTCAGCGGTAAGGCGACGATGGCTTCCAGCCAGTCGTTCTCGATCAACCAACGTCGGATATTGCTTTCGCCCTGCGCAGCGTCCCCGGTGAACAGAGACGAGCCGTTGTGAACCTCCGCAACCCGGCTACCCAGCGGCGTCTCGTGATTCATTTTGGACGCCATGTTCGCGAGGAAAAGCAACTGACCGTCGCTAGAGCGCGTAAGAAGGGACAGTTCCTCGCCGTCGTGCATGACGCGGAAGCGGGGATCGCGCACTCCATCCTTACCGCCCATGTGCTCCAAATCTTTCTTCCAACTCTTCCCATAAGGCGGATTGGCAAGCAGGAAGTCGAATTCTTGCGCAGGGAAAGCATCATTCGAGAGCGTCGAATACTCCGCGCCACCGACGATGTGGTCAGCACTTTCTCCTTCGCCTTTGATCAGCATGTCCGACTTACAGATAGCGTAGGTTTCGGGATTGATTTCCTGACCGTAGAGGTGGGCGACAACTTGGTGGTTTTGTTTTTTTCCTAAGTCTCTTAGTGTTTCTTCCGCGACGGTAAGCATCCCGCCCGTGCCGCACGCGCAATCGTAGAGCAGATACGAACCTGATTGAATCTTGTCGGCAATCGGCAGAAAGATTAGGTTCGCCATGAGCTTAACGGCATCTCTCGGCGTCCAGTGCTCACCGGCTTCCTCATTATTTTCTTCGTTGAACTTGCGGACAAGTTCCTCAAAGACCGTGCCCATGGAATGGTTGTCGATTCCGGCAGGACTCAAATCAATTTCCGGGTCGAGAAATTTGCCGATGAGCGTGCCAAGAGAATCGGACTTGGAGAGCGTCGAAAGCTGGTTGTGAAATTTGAAATTGTCGAGAATGTCTCTGACGTTCTCCGAGAACCCGTTCAGGTAATCTTCGAAATCCGCGAGCAACTGCTGCTGACTGGCACGAGACTTGAGATCACGCAGTGTGAATTTGGAAGTGTTGTAAAACGGATGTTTGGAGGCATCGCAGAGCGCGACGTGCTGCTCGGTGATACCCGCTTTGTCGAGCATGTCCTTGGTTTCGAGAACAGCTTTCTTGGTCGGTTCCAACACAGCATCCAAACGACGCAGAACGCACATTGGCAGAATCACGTCGGGATACTTGCCGCGTTTGAACAGGTCGCGTAGAACGTCGTCAGCGATGCCCCAAATGAAGGAGACGATTTTGTTGTGGGTTGCCTGATCCATGTCTGCGTATTCCAGCCCTTCCAGCACGCGAACAACTGGTCTTTGAGGGAAGAACTCGCATTATCGCATAGGGGCTGAATGGAGCAATGTGACCGGAGCACCAAGCGTAGGTTTCACTCGTGGAGTTATATCGTTCCTATTAGATGCGTCACGATGCTTAGCCACTCCTCACCGAGCGGCTCCCGGCAAACAGGCTTTGTTGCCCGGCTGTACCAGTACGCTGCGTTGCTCTGGTCGCCCTCCTTACGATGCAGGTAGGCGTGAACCCACGAACCTTCGACGCCTTCGTCCCGCTGCGCGGATTCGTGCGCCCGCTTCCAATCGCCCTTCGCATCCCACCAGAGTCCGGCGAGGGCGTGCGTGAGTCCCGCTGGCGGTTCGGTCGCGGTGAGGGATTGCCCGAATTCCTCGAAGGTCATGTCTCAATTCTAATGAATACGGTCATTCGCGTGCCTGTGTTAGCCTTCCTTTTTTTCAAGCCAAGGGGGAGACGATGAAGCAGACAAAAGGGCATCGAATTACCAGCATCCTTCGTGGTCACGGTATCGCTTGCCGGAGCAGAAATTCTTCTAACGCCGCCAGCGGAGAACGACATCCTCACGGTTGCTGAAGTCGCCGAACTACTCAAATGCAAGAAGTCCTCAATTTACAACCTGACTCGTAATCGAGGTCAGGCAAGATACGACAATCCGATTCCAGTGCTCCGGCTCCCGATGGGTCTCCGGTTCCGTCGATCATCGGTGCTCGCGTGGCTGAAGTCGCAAGAAACGACGAATGCCGCTTAGAATTCCACAAGTCATGTACAAAGACTGTCTTGGTCGCGGGGAATGACTGACGAAATTCGTGCGAGGTCATTTTGTATGAACCAGCCCATACACCGCCAATGCCGGAATTCTGATACGCCCCGGACATGCACCAAGATAGTTACTCCCTACAGGGTCAGCCGGATTCCTAGGATTAAGCGGGGTGTGTTTTATGGCTACGCGAGTATTCACCGCCTTTGACTATGATCACGATGAGTTCCTGCGAACAGCGTTGGTTGGTCAATCGCGCCACGAAGACACCCCATTTGAGATTTGCGATTGGTCGGTGAAGGAGCCGTTCACTGGCGACTGGGAAAAGAAAGTTCGTGCCCGAATCAGAAAATGTGGTCAGATGATTGTCATCTGTGGGGAGCACACGCACACCGCGACTGGCGTAGCCACTGAACTGAAAATCGCGCAGGAAGAGACGCTGCCCTACTTCCTACTGTGGGGGTATGCAGACAAGACGTGCTACAAGCCCACGTCGGCAAGAGCGACCGACAAAATCTACAAGTGGACTTGGGATAACCTGAAGGCGCTCATCAAAGGGGATCGGTGAGTCCTCGTGGCAGCGACGAAACTTCAGAGCCGAACGCCTGAGGAATACGGCGACAAGTATCAAGACCACCTGCTGGAACAATACAAGCTGTTTGTTGGAACATCGCAACACACCAGTGACAAGCGCCAGACCGCCAATAACTACCTGCTGACCCTTTGCTCCAGCCTTGTCACGCTGTTCGTCACCTTCCTGTCAACGTTCGGGCATCACCGCTGGAACGCGTTGCTTCCTCTCGCCGGACTGTTTGTGTGCTTCATCTGGTGGTCGTTAGTCAACTCCTACAAAGACTTGAACACTGCGAAGTTCAAAGTGATCCACGAGATTGAGGAGCAGCTTCCCGTTGCGCTCTTTGACTATGAATGGCATGTGTGCGGCAAGGGCAAGGATCGGGACATGTACGTTCCACTGACTCATCTCGAACGCTTGGTTCCGTGGATGTTTGGTGTGCTCTTCTTGGCATTGGCAGCCTACGCCGTCTTAGCGCCAGTGGATAGGAAACCAGAACCGAGGCAAACTGAGATGCCGACCATTCGCGCTTTGCCATCGCCATCAGGGACGCCATCCAAGACGCACTAAGAATATGGCTCTTTACACGCCGAAAAAAGTCGTTCTGAACTGGTACCAATACGATGCCAGTCTCTCTATCGACTTGATTGTCAGTTTTGTGAGTGGCATTGAGAAGCAAGCAGTCGAGTCCATTTCTACGTACAAGAACAGCCGCCCTGCCGCTGGACACGGAGGGTTGGATTACGACAGTTGGGACTTGGACAACATCTTTGGGGAGTATTTTCCCAGCCTCCAGCGGCGATCCGCTTTTCTTACGGTGTGGACTTTTCTTGAACACCAACTGGATCAGCTGTGTTTGTTTTTCCAGTCCGAAAAAGGCTTTGGGCTGTCTTTCATGGATTTGAGCGGGAAAGGAATTGATCGCTCGACAAGCTATCTGGAGAAAGTTGCCGGACTCAAAAACCTGAAAGCATCTCAAGAATGGGATGCTCTTAAAACCCTGCAACGCATCCGAAATCTTGTCGCTCATGATGATGGCAAGTTGCGAGACCATCTTGGCAAACCCAAGAATGGCGTTCTCGCAGACATGAAAAAGATCGGTTTCTTGATCGGTGATGACGAGATCACGGTGCAGGAAGGCTTTCTGTCCAAAGTCGTTGATGCTTGCAATGACTACTTCAAGCTGATTGAAAAGGCGATATACGCCAGTCAAGGGTTTTCGGTTCCCGATTACAGAAGAAGAACGTAGAAGAGTGCTCCGATCCATGTCAGACAAATCAGAGAAGACGCTCGTCTGGGGAGAAGCCGTTGCAATTCTGATCGTGCTGGTTTTGGTTTTTGCTCCCCACGTGACGTTCACGGAGAACCGTCTGCTGCGCCTTTTCAGCGAGAAATTGTTCGACATAGCGCTTGCGCTGTTTGGAACTTTGCTTGGGTACTGGTTAGCCAAACGGCACATCGAGCACCTGATGGCTGGAATCGTGAAGACGCTGGACACGAAATATCTGAACCTCTTCCGCGAAAGAGCATTCCATCGAGCGGTCAGTGAAATGCTTACAGAACTGCCTGATTTCTCCGTGCGACCGACGAAGGCTTTCAGTTCACATGTTGCCGATGCCATCAGCGAATTCACACACTGGTCGGCAGCGCTTGATCCAACGCATACGCCGGAGAAGAGCATTGAGTTGATCGCACAAGAGGCGTACACACTTGCCGCAGGGTTGATAGAAAAGGACTTGGGATTCAAAGAAGCTCCTTCAACTCCGAATTACGAATGGATATTTGAAATCGGAGGACTCCCTGTTGGTTGGACTGTGGAAGAACCACCTGATCTGTCAATTTACAATTGGGACACTGGTGCCCCTGCTTATCGACACGCCAGAATGGAAGAAACGGCACGGACTGCGACTTCAGCCCGATACAGTTGGAGGTGGGATATGAAAAACGTGTTGTGTGGGGTGTACGTGGGCAGCGTGAATTTCAAAATCGGAGGACACGTTGACACCGGAATCAAAATTGGAGAGCGCCTAAGAGTTTTCTTGAGGCGGGAAGGTAATCACGTGTCGAAGAACTTCGAATCTATTCCGTGGGATTAGACGGTACTCCAAATCTCCTACGCCCCGACCTTCGTCAAGGTGCAGGGGTCTGATTTGTAAATGAAACGCTCGGCGGAGGAAGATTGATATGCACTTTCGCTGCCATCAGTTCTGGAGGAATCACCAACACTGACTGAAGAAGCTGCCGTACCGCACCGAGGTAGGTTTCAAGGTGGTCTGGAACAGAAATTGCCCTGCCGTCAGTCGTTTCCAAGAAATATATCAGTTGCCCACCCTCCAATCGTGCGCCTAGCGGTGAAGCAGTACTGTGGCTGAAATTTCGGATTGCTTGAATATCTTTCCACGCTTGACTCTTCAAAAAGTCTCTTACTGCATTCTTCACTTCTGGAGAGACTATGCTTCCTTCTTTCTTAGCCTGTCGCAGGCAGTAGCCCTGCAATGAATCTACGATGCTGTGAAGCTCCCAAAAGAAAGCACGAAGATGGGCGAAGAGGACGACGCGATCCGAGTTCGCACGCTCCGTGAACTCCTTTGCAGGATTGTGAAACTGGGACTCGTGGTGCGTAAACGCGGCACTCTGTTTCAAGAATAGGCGCACAGTCGAAAGGTGGTAAACGCAAGCGTACACTTGCTGAAAAACGATGTGAAGCGCAACCTTCGAGTCATTCTCTTTCAAACGAAAATGTGGTTTGTTTCGTCCCATGTGACCGTCCCGCTAGTTTCCCGTCGTAGCATGTTCACAGAGTACACCGGGAGTCTTGCTGGTGCTTGCAGAGTTGAGAACGATCAGATTCTACGGACATTCTCTTTTCCGCTGTACAATCCAACCGTCACCTTCCCCCGGAAAATGGAGCGATCAACATGCGCAAGCTCTCAATAGCGTTGTGCCTGTTCCTGTCGGTTTACGCAGATGCCGGGAAGAGTAGAAAAGATATTCCGCCCGCCCCGCTGCCCTCGGTCGTGGTCAACGCTAAGAAAGTCTTCCTCACAAACGGGGGAGGCAGTGATCTCGCATACGACACGTTCTATTCAGAGATGAAAAACTGGGGAAAGTACCAGATCGTTGGCTCCCCGGATGATGCTGACCTTATAGTTGAGATTTCCTATCATGTGGAGCATGGCGGAACCCGCGTTTGGAGCACAAACAACACCTACAACGGAACGACGCAGGTACACAGCACGCAGATAATAGACCCGCAACTCGTGCTGACGATCTATGACGCGAAGACGAAGAACTCTCTGTGGGAAACAATCGACCACCGCAGGCTGGCTAGGAGGGAAAAGAACCGCGAGAAGGAGACGATCAACTCTGCCCAGAGGTTGGTTGACGAGTTTAAGACCAGAGCCAGCTTGCCTCAGTAGCCTCCCAATCGCCTATCGGGGATGGTCACAAAGGCTTCCTGCACCTCTGAAACGCCCCAGCCGACCTGAACCTCATCCGGGCAGCCAAATCGCCAGAATCGGCTTTCCGAGCGCCCACATTGATACAATCCCCGCCGAGGGGGAACTCATGGCAAACTTGGCTGGTGTAGTCCAGCAGTTGCGGAAAGAGCGGGATCGGGCGGCGAGAACGGTCGAACAACTGGACGCAGCGCTTGCCGCTCTCACCGGGGTCTCTGGGAAAGGGAAAGGAACTCGGAGGCGTCTGTCTGCGGGAGCACGGGCGAGGATCGCGGCTGCCCAGAGGGCGCGTTGGGCGAAGGTACGCGGGACAGGTAAGCAGAAGCAGAACGTAGTCACCATGCCCAAGAAGAAGAAAACGATGTCAGCCGCCGCCCGGAAGAAGATTGCCGCAGCACAGCGAGCGAGATGGGCGAAAGTGAAGGCGGCTCAGAAGAAGACTGCGTAGTCGGGAGGCTACATAGAGGTAGCCAAGGGGAACTGAAACCCTTCGGAGTTAAGCCACGTGCGCTACTGGTGGGTAAACCAAAACCAGACGTATCGGCAAGAGATCGCAGGCGGGTATCTCTGGTCGCCGAAGCGAAACGCAAATGGTGCGCGTAACCCCTTCTATGAGTTCATGCGGGAGGTCACGCCGGGAGACCCAGTCTTTTCCTTCGTGGACACCCGCATAGTCGCCCTTGGAATCGTGTCCTCCTATTGCTACGAAAGCCCCAAACCTGCTGAATTCGGTGGGGTCGGACTTAATTGGGAGGCAATCGGCTGGCGCGTGCGAGTCAGCTTTGTTTCTCTTCAGGAGAAGATTCGCCCCAAAGATCATATCGAGCTACTCAAAGGGCTGCTTCCGTCTCGATATTCCCCGTTGCAAGAATCGGGGAACGGAGTTCAGTCCATTTACTTAACAGAGGTACCACCCCCGCTTGCAACCGTGCTCATAGGTCTCATTGGCAAAGAAGCCTCAATATTGAGCGACCGAAGCGCAGAATCTCTCCGCCAAAGACCCATGCAGGTCGAGAACGCCGATCTGGAAGTCTGGGAGCATCACATCGAGACAAAAATCGAATCAGACAACCGAATACCAGACACAGAACGCGAGGCACTGATCGTCGCGAGACGTGGGCAGGGTTTTTTCAAACAGCGAGTCATGGATATCGAAACGCGATGCAGAATCACGGGCGTCGCCAATCCGATCCATTTGCGAGCCAGCCATTGCAAACCGTGGCGAGATTCAGATAATCAAGAACGGCTTAACGGTGAGAACGGACTTCTGTTGACTCCCACAATTGATCACCTTTTTGATCGCGGGTTTATCAGCTTCGAAGATTCCGGTGTACTGATCGTCTCACCCGTTGCCCATGTGCCCTCTTTGAATCGAATGGGGGTAGAAACGAACAGAATCGTGAACGTTGGAACCTTCACGGAAGGGCAGAAGCAATTCCTCGATTACCATCGAGAATCGGTTCTTTTGCAGGCGCGTCACTGAGCCTAGCTCGCCATTTTGCCCCACTCCCGTTCTACCTCAATTTACCCGCTCACATTGCCGCAGGCTGCCCAGACTGACGAACCTGACCTTCCGCCGATCCTTCGTCAGGATGGTCGCGCCCGTGAACGGAATCTTCCTGAGAATTCCGGGCGTGTGCCGGACTGAGAACTTGCCGAAGCTGCCGAGCTTCAGCGCGAACGCGTCCTCTCCCAGATTGTTGAGCAGGGTCGCTTCCAAGCTCCCGATTACAGCGTTGACCACGTGCTCGGCTTCCTTCTTGGTCGGCAGCGCCAACGCCTGCTGAACCCTCACCATCAACTCCTCTCGACCTCTTAGGCTTGCTCGCATGCAGTTCAAATCCTTTCGAAAGGAAGTGTCTCCATGCAGAGCAATACCACCGCAGTTCGAAATCAACTTATCAATTTCACCAATTTTTCTGTTGAAAACCGAAAGCCCGACCCGTTCACGGTTATTAACGGGAGGTACGTTGGGCATGACGGGTTCGTCGTGCCGAAGAACTTCGACGAATTTCACGAACGGTTTCCCCAATACGTCCGCAACTGGGTCAACAGGCACGCGGACAGGTCTGTACCAAAAGAGGATAGGGAGGACTGGACGCAAGACCTTCTCATCCACTTGCGTTACCTGCCCTCCACGTCCAAGCACCGTCGGGCTGGCAAAGAGGACATCGTGCAAACATTCGATCCGTACAAGCACCACGGGGCGAACCAAGCCCGGTTTCAGAACTACATCAACCTGTGCCTCGGAAACAAATATAGGACGATCTACTCGAAACGGAAGAAGAATCCCTTGTGCCGCCCCGGCAACTTGTCCCTGACCACTCATTTCGACGAAACGGATCGCGATCAGATCGGGGATGAGTTCTGCCATTCACATTCGTCGTATCTAAGGAAAAGCTGTGAGCGGCAAGAGAGACAGCGCGACGACAGGCACCGGATTGGCGAGTTCGTGGACTTTGTGCGGCGTCAAGATTCACATGTGCTCCCCGCAATGGGGGCGATTGCAGCAACCGGGACGCCCAGCGGTGCTGCTGAGTTTCTTGGCACGACCGAACATGATTTCAGCCGCATGCACACCCGCCTGCGCCAGTTGGGGAGTTGTTTCGTGGACGGTGAGGAAGTTCCGCAGCAGCGAAGACCTTACAAGCGGCGAGTGAGTCGGAACCGAGCAACGGAACTAGCTGGCGAACGGGTTGCGCCGGTGCCAAGACCACTCTTAGACCCTAGAGATGACTTTGACCAAACTTTTGCTGGAGCCGTGCTCTCCGAATCTACCCGATTGGGGTCACTGACCGTGGGCGGCTAATCACTCACGGAATGCCTCATACGAGGCTGAGAGCTTACATGCGTACCAAAGCCCGCCGATGCGGGCTTTGGTTTCTTGTCCCTCTAACACGACCGAGGGCAGGCTGATCGGGATGCGTTCCTGACCAGCCGACAAACGGTCGGCTACTCAGACGACGAGATTTGGACGGAGCGGCGACCCCGAAAGTGAACGAATTGCGAATATTTTGCGAACAGGGGGTGAAGATATGAGCGCTCGAAGCTGCTGCACGAACTGCTGCACAATCGCTTCCCAGAACCCCCTGAACTGCACCAAAACCGCTGCACAACGACTTATATTTCACAACAACATACGCAAGGTTGGGTCATTTCGTAATCGGCAGGTCATCAGTTCAAGTCTGATCGTCGGCTCCAACATTTTGTTTTTTCAATCTCTTTTAAATATTGATCCAGTTCACGGACGCCTCTGAACTCGATAAGTGTGTCCATGATCTGCTCGAGGAAATCGAGACAGCCCGACTTGCAGAACGACTTTGTGGCTGTCTGGAACCGCCTGACTATGCGGAATTGTAATCAGGAGGAATCTCCGGGGGACGCGCCTATTCGTAACGCAGTGCCTCGATCGGATCGAGATTGGCGGCTCTCATCGCGGGAAACATGCCGCTGACCACTCCCACCAGCGCCAGAATGATCGTGGCTACAATCAGAATCTTCGGCGCCACGATCAGTCGTATGTCGCCAGCGGTAGCGTACTTTGCCAGGGCAGAATAGAAAGTCAACCGGCCTACCGAAAAAGCGACGACATAGGCTAGCAGAATCCCCAGAACGCCTCCAAGCCCGGTAATTACCAAAGCTTCTGCCAGAAACTGAAACAGAATGTCCTGCTTGCGGGCACCCAGCGCTTTCTCCACCCCGATCTCGCGGGTGCGCTGGGTTACGGAGACGAGCATGATATTCATCAGGCCGACGCCGCCAATGCCAAGAGTAACGGTCCCGATGAATCCGAGCAGAATCTTCAGTCCCAAGAGGACGATGCCAAACTGTGCCAGTTGTCTCTGCACATCGAAGACACTGACGGCGCGGTCATCGCCGGGCTTGAAGTTGTGGGCGATGGCCAGCGCGTTGCGGATCGTCCCAGTCAGGTGTGCATGGTCCAGTCCCTGGGAGTCGAGCCAGATGCCGCCGATGTAGTGAATGTCCTGCAGAACATCCATCGAGTTATAAGGGATGTAGAGCACGCGGTTGTCGTTATCCCCCTGCTCTTGCATTCTTGGCTGCAACACGCCCACCACGTCAAAGCTCACGCCATTGATGCTGACTGTCTGGCCGAGGGCTGTCATTCCGGAGAAAAGCTTCTCTTTGGCTTCGGAGCCGAGAACCACATAGAGCCCATGGCTGGAATTGTCCTGATCATTCACGAAACGGCCTTCCGCGGTTTTCAGGTTCCAGATGGACTGGAGGCAGGGATCATCCCCGAACACTTGCATGGAAAACGACCGGGGGCTATTCACTACCGTCGCCATCATGTCGGATTGACGGCAGATATGCCGGGCGAGGGGCAGCACATTCCGAAGTACCTCGACGTCCGCATCGGTGAAGCGGATTTGCACTCCCGCCTTGTTGCCGCCGGCCTGCAAGGAGGTGCGCCCCGGAAAGATACCAACCGCGGTTGCTCCGAAGCTTTCAAAGATGTTGCGGATCGCCTGTGCGAAACCGTCGCCGTACGCCAGCAGAAGAACCACCGTTGCGATTCCCCACGCCATGCCCAGCATGGTGAGCATGGTCTTGCGCAGATCGTGACGCATGGCGCCGTAAGCCTGCTGGAGTAAGTCGCGTTTCATGGTTATTCCCTGCGCAGCGCTTCCACTGGCTGCAGCAGGGCCGCTTTGCGCGCCGGGTACAAGCCGGCGATGACTCCGGAGATTGCCAGCGATCCTATGGCCACGGCGGCACTCCAGGGAACAAGGCGGGGAGTGTCCCAGCCAGGAGGAGAGGGGAGAAATGAAAGTAACCCCATCAGCGTCGCTGCCCCGGCCACACCCAGGCCGCCGCTCAGCAAAGTGAGAAAGGCGCCTTCCACAAAGAATTGGAACATGATGCTGAGATTGGTTGCGCCCAGCGCTTTGCGCAGCCCGATCTCGCGCGTGCGGTCGGCCACCGCGACCAGCATAATGTTGATCACGCCGATCGCTCCCAGAGCCAGCGTAACCAGGCCCACGCTCCCCAAAAAAACGTTCATCGCGTCAAAAATCTTGCCCACCGAGTCGGCGGTACCTACCGTGTCCCATTCGTCGTACGAGTCCAGGTTGGTGTAGTCAAAGCCATGGTTGCGGGCGATAACTTTGTGGACCTCAAGTTGGGCGGCCTCGTGCAGCGCACGCGATCGGGGTTGATAGTTAATCAGACTGACCGCATCCTGCACCTCTCCGACATTGAGCATGGGAAAATCCTGGCGCATGGTACTGAAGGGCACGAAACTCTGCAGATTCTTGTCGTTGTTGTCCCCGTGGCCGACGCGCTTTACGGAACCGATCACCTCGTAGCGAATTCCGTTGAGCAGAATGGTACTGCCGAGAAAAGGACGCCCGCTAAAAAGGACGCGGCGCGTTTCGTCGCCGAGCACAATCACCCGGCGGCTCTGTGCCACGTCTAACTCGTTCAGCCAGCGCCCGTTCGCGAGCGGAACGTAGCGGATTTGGGCAAAGTTCGGCAGAACTCCAAAAATTACCCCCGAACTCTGGTAGAAATCGCTCACGGCACGGATGTCATTGCGGCGTATGTCTGGAGTGACGGCGCGCACCTCAGGGCATTCCGTGGCAATATCCCGGTAGTCGCGGTCCGTGAGGTAGTACTGTTGGAGGCTGTTGAAACTGCCATCCATCGCGGGAGCGCGGCCACCCCAGATGAACATGACATCTTCACCCAATTCATTGAATTGCTTCCGGTTCCCGGAGCGGAAGCCCTCGCCCAGCCCAACCAGCAAGAGCAGCGACCCTACCCCCCAGGCAATCCCAAACATGGTGAGGAACGAACGTAGTTTGTGTGCCCAAAGCGTGTGTAGAGTCTGGCCGAGGATGTCGAGACTCAGGCGCATGCTTCCTTATGATACGTGGTATGCAGGATTGGATGTTCCCGCCAACTCTCGCGCGGCCGATGCACGTCCCGGCTGGCAGGGTTTCTGAAGACCTTTACACTCCAAACCGCTCAAGAGAGTGGGCTTCGCTTTCTCGTTGCCGCCTCATCTGCAAATAGACACTGCGGTGCCGGGCGGCTTTCTCGGGATCGCCGCCAGCCTTCTGATACAAAGCCGCGAGCCAGCGGTGAGCCGCCAGCAGGCCGGGCAGCATCGTCAAAGACGTCTCAAACGCCAGGGCCGCGCGTTGGCGATGGCCAAGCCGTGCTAGCGCTGCTCCCAGATAAAAGTGGCCCAACGGGAGGAAATGCTGCAATCCGACCGCATGAAGCGCCTGCTCGGCGGCCTGTTCATTTCGCCGCTTGCGCAAGTGGACCCGGGCCAGCCCCAGGTGCGCCGCCGCGCTGTCGCCGTCGATTTCAAGCGCGCGCTCGAAGGCTCGCTCGGCATCGCCGATCCTTTTCTGCCGCAGATAGACTTCACCAATGCGTAGGTGCAGGTCCGGCAAACGCGGATCGAATCGTTCTGCCTGTAAAAGCCTCGCCAGCGCCGCGTCCATATTGCCTTCTTCAAAATGAATAATGCCCATGAGCAAGTCCGCCCACGGCCGCTGCCCGGGCGCTTCTGGCGTGGATTTCGAAGCTTCGGCGGTTTGCTCCTCGTCTGCCGCAGGCTTCGGCAGGTTGGAGATCAGTTGCTCGAGAATTGCCTTGGCTTCGGCGCGGCGGCGCAGGGCGAGAAGACATTGCGCGAGGTATTGCGAAAAGCGGGACTGATCCAGCGATTTACTTACCAGCTCCTGAAGAATTGGCAACGCATCAGCGTAGCGGCGCGCATCGAGGTGAGCCCGCGCAAGATTGTACTGCTGCTCCCGCGCGGCCATCTCGGCGGCTTTTGCCTGGTCCTCGCCGGGAGGCTGGATGTACCCCAGCGCGACGAACCGCTGCAGCACCGCTTGGGCGGCGACTGGATCGATACGCTGATCGGCAGCATGCATACCGCATTCGCCCGCCTCTCGTTCCCAGCTGGAGATGCGTTCGATCTCCGGAGGCTGCTCAAACGCCTGCACCAGTACGCGGCCATCCATGTCGGCGCCCACCGGCAATCCAAACAATGTCAGGATGGTGGGCGTTATATCGAGCAGGGTCGCGCCGTAAATTCTCTCGTCTTGCTTGATGTTAGCCCCTCTTATGCCAACGATTCCGAAGTTGCGATGTTGCACCGCCGGGCCCGCGGGTTCGACGGGAATGCCGCGTGGCCGCAGATGATCGCTGTGAAAGCCGTGATCCGAAACCAGGATGACAGTCGCCTCCGGGCCTGCCAATTCCACGAGAGTCTGGAGCATCATGTCGTGGAAACGGTAAGCGCCGTTCACCACATCCTTATAAATTTCAAATTGATCTTCCGAGACTCCCTCCATGCGGGGAGGGTGAAAATGCATGAATCCGTGGCAGAAGTGATCGATCCCGTTGTAGTAAACGGCCATGAAATCCCACGCCTGGTTCTGGAGAATCCAGGTGGCGGCATTGTGGATCGAGCAATTCTCCGCCAGAATCCTCGCGAAGGATTCGAGCCGCTTGTCCTTATCTTGATCGATCTCGGCGGCGCGCGGAATCCAGGGAAGAATCGCCGCTTCGGTGACCTCCGAGGGATGCATTCGCAATTGGGCAAAAGTTTCGCGCAGGCTCTCGGGATGAACCGCGCCGGGCGGCAACGGCCACTCTTTTCCGAGTGGCGCCACGGCGTGGGGATAAAGATCGGAGACCGCGATGCCGTTGATGGGCTCGGCGGGATGACCGGCAAACCATCCGAGCACGTGAGTCTTGTATCCGCGTTGCGTCAGAATATTCCAGACCGCTTTGACTTTGCGCGAGGTGCTGGTAACGGGGCGCACGCCGCCGGTCTGTGGGTCGGGTTCGATAAAGCCGAGAATTCCATGCTTGTCGGGGCGTTTGCCGGTGGCGACGGAGTTCCACAACATGGGAGACAGAATTGGGTGCAAGGTGGCGAGGTTGCCCATGACGCCATGGTTTACGAAATCCTCCAGGGTAGGCATCAGGCCCTGGTCCAGCAGAGGATTGATGATCTTCCAGTCGGCGGCGTCCCAACCGATGAGTAAGACTTTTTTTGCGGCTGCTCCAGGCATGAGGAAGGATTACTTGCCTTCAGATGCCGATTGCTTCTGGCGCCACATCGAGAGCGCGCCCGACCCTCGAGCCAACATTCCCAACATGGCTGGATTTTGTCCCGGTTGCGCGAGAGCTGCGGGACCCGGTTGCTCCGCACTTCCTTCCGTGTCTTGCTCTTGATCGGGCTGCTCCATAATCACATCCGCGCCAGTGATCCGGCCTGCGATGATTGGCTTGTCCGCGATGGTCTCGTAAGCATATCCAGTCAGAGTGCCGCTCACATCGCCTAATACCCGATGGTGTCCAAGCGTGACGCTGAGTCTGGCCCAGCCGTAGTGAACCTCACCGTCAACGATGAACTTTAGTCCCAAATATCGATTCCTGAGACCCTTACCTTTGTGGGCCCACGGGCCGAGGTCGGAATACTGACTCCCACCGTCACGGTTGAAAATTTCCACCGCCATCAATGGGTAACGAACGGAGAAATTGCCTTTTGGTCCGATGCGCGCGCCGGCGGGCAAAGCGGACGCAGCAGAAAAAAAATAGCCGCCGCTGCTACCAAGAAGTCTGCCGGCGACCCGGTTGCTGCCGATGCCGGCCGCATTGAGCCCTATCTCTAAGCCCGAACTACCCGGGTAATACATCGTGTGCAGCAGAAAATCCTTAATGCCGTCGTGGTTGAGATCAATGTATAGGGGAAAGCCCGCGTGCGTTACCTGGTTCGCTTCCGTATAGACAACTTCCGCCTCCGAGGCCCCGGCCAGCGCCAGCACGCTCACTCCGGCTGCGGCTGCGACCCGCGCGTACGTATTGAGTTGCCGGTTAAGCGAATCGGAAATTTTGAATGTCTTGCGTGACTGGCGAGCGCTGGACATAAATCCTCCGCCGAAGGCAGTTGATTATCCGTTCCGGCTACATCGACAGTCAACGCTCAATAGTCGAAACCAGTCACGTTTAATCCGGCGTTCACACTCAACCCCCGTCAGGGCAAGATGAGTTCCGTCCGCCAAATCGCCCAAAGGAAACGCTTGGGACCGGTACTTCGGTCTCCTTCATGAGCGAAGACGCGCTCGCCCCCTAACTTTGACGCTGCACGTCGCAATTAGCTTGTCTGGGGAATTGATTCGCGATCGGCAAGGAGTTTCTGCAAGGCCACCTCCTTACAGTGCGGCCGACATGCTGGTTCCGGCAGCCGCAAAGACGTCGGCTGCTTCCTGCTCGGCAATGGGAATGAAGGCTTGGAGGACTTCGGAGTCGAATTGCGTTCCGCTGCTGCGGAGCAGGCGGGCGATGGCTTCCGAATGTGGGAGGCCCTGGCGGTAGCAGCGATTCGAGACCATGGCGTCGAAGGCATCGATAACTGAGATAATGCGCGAAACCAGGGGAATGTCGCTACCCTTGAGGCCAGCGGGATAGCCTTTGCCGTCGATACTTTCGTGATGATGCAAGGCGTAGAGGCTTGCCTCCTCCAGGCCGGGGAATAGTCGCAGGATCGACCAGCTGTATTCGGGATGGCGGTTGATAAGAACGCGTTCCTCGGGCGTGAGTGGGCCGGATTTTTTCAGAATGGCGTCAGGCACCCCAATCTTGCCGACATCGTGCAACAGGGCGGCGACTTCGACTTGGTAGAGGCGCTCTTCGGGGATCTCCATCTTGCGGGCTACCCGCAGCGCCCATTCGGCGAGGCGTGTGCTGTGCACTCCGGTATTGATGTCTTTCAGGTCGAGCATCTGGTTAAAGGCGCAAACCAGAGAGTTGCGAAACGCGAGATGCTGCTCTTCCAGTTCCTTGATGCGGAGCGTTAGTCCGAAAGCGTCAAGGACTGGATTTGGGAGCGCAGCCATATTGTCGTCGACCCGCGTTTCAGTGCTCGCTTTCGACTATAAGAGATGGCATGACTGAACGGCCTGATAGGTATCGAGGCGTCCAAAGCCGAGATTCAGATTGCCGATGTAGTCGGCATTCGCCAAGCCCATCGGGATATTCATGCTGGGGCAGTTGCTGTTGGTTCCCATCATAAGGGCCGCAGTACCGGCTACGAATGGGGTGCTGAATGATGTGCCCCAACCGGCGGCATAGGTTCCCCATGGATAAGTGGTGACGATGCCTTCTCCGGGCGCAGCCATCCAGACTGGCGGCGCGCCGTAATTGGTGAATGTGGATTGGACATCGGTATTTGAGGTCGATGCGACGTCGATGACGCCGGGAAGTCCGCCGGGATAAACGACTGTGTCTTCGCCGGAATTTCCGGCTGAGGCGACCGAGATTACTCCGTGGCTGTTCGAATACTTGATCGCCGTCGCGAGTTCACCGGAGTAACTCGAGTAATTGAAGCTCATGTTCATCACGTTGGCGCCATTGGCCACGGCATAGTAAATGGCGCGCAAGATGTCAGAGTCGTACGCGGTGCCGTTGGCAGAGAACGCTTTGAGCGGCATGATTTTCGCTTCGGGCGCTACCAGGTGCACGATGCCGGCGGTCATGGTTCCATGTCCAAAGTCGGAGTACGCGCTGCCGTCCAGAACTGCGACGGTGCGCTGGTCGAGTACCGCGACGGTCCGCTGATCGAGGGTTGCAGGTTGAGCCTGACTTAGGTTGGGATCGGCCTGAACGTCGTTCATCTCAGAGCCGCCGCTGATATTGCGGGTGAAATCGTAACCGTCGACGAGAAGGCCCTGGAATATCGGGTTGGTGGGATCGATGCCGGTATCGATGTCGGCGACGATTGTTCCAGCTCCGGCGACATTGAGTGTCGATTGGGTTTGGGCAGTACGCACTAACTCATTTCCGGGTTGCGCCAGATAGCCATGCCAGACTGTCGCGCCGTAGTAGGGCGTGGGCACCTCATCGGTCAAATAGTTCGAGTCGGAATTGGCATAGGCTGGGACGGCATTCACGGTCTGATCAATCTCCACGTCGAGAATACCGGTCTCAAGGCTGATGCGGAGAAGTCCGGTGACGGGGTTGAGAATTGCGGGGAGAGTCACGAGAAACAACTGTCCATTGGGATCGCCAAGACCTCTGACGACCTTGCAATCGGTCAACAGGCAGGTGAGGTTAAGGCCGGGTAGTCCGAGCGAGTCGCGCACGATAAGTCGAGTTTGTGCTTGCGCCGCTGGCGCGCAAAAGGCGGCCAGCAACAGGAGCAGGCTGGCAACCACGCCAGCACGACGAACACTTGTCCCTGCGTTGATTTTACCCATCATTTTCCCCATTTTGAACCGATCCCCAGTTGCGAGTTTAGAGTCGAACCTTAGCTCATGCCACTTACACCCGTACTCTCTCAGCAGTAACTCGATCTGATGCCTTTGGTAAGTCATAGTGGTTACCTTCATCTTGGGTTCGTAAGCGGAATCCGCACAATATTGCGGCCCACCGCTTTGACAGATAGCCAAAGGTGCTCTTTGGCTTCAAACTCCATGTGGAACTCTCCGAGGGAGCTGACGGGAGTGGTCGCGACCAACTGCTCCTGCTCGGTCGACACCTCGACGGTCGCATTATTCTGCAAGGCCCGGGCTTCCACCTTGTCGAGCACCTGGCCGACCAGATGGACGTCTTTGGACTGGGTACGACGGCCGAAACGCAGATCCACCGACAGACCTTCGGCTTCATAGATCACTTGCCACACATTAAGGGTGCCGCTGCGAATGCCTACAGGGAGCGGCTGCGCAAAGCTGTCAAAAACCAGGTTGGCCAGAGTCCAATTGCGAGGTTGTTCTGCAGCCTTATGAGTGAAACCAAGCTTTACCATGCGGAGGAGGTTCTCTGGCGGAGCGTAGGAACTCTCATTGGTCGCGAACATTCGTACCTGGTTCCAGACGTTATGAGCGATCTTGCATTGCGGACAACCCCTACCGAGGTGTGTCCTGATATCTCTGCTGATTTCGAGTCCGCTGACGCCGCGAACAAAATCAGCCCAGGGTTGTTCTGAAAAATGGTTCATTCTTGTCCTCACTCGCTTCGGGGGTTCTAGTACAAAAGGGACGGCAGGAGGTTAGAAAATACAGTCAGAGAGCAATAAAATCGGAATTCAGGTTACCCCTTTCCTATCAATAAGAATGGCGCCCAATGGTAAGGATGGGGGCGACGCTCGCGCAGGGTGACGGAGGCAGTTTGCATGGCTTTCGCCTTAGAACATCCCCGGCTGAGCTGGGTGTAGAACTCGGTCATGAACTCTTTGGTACTGTCGTCGTGAACGTCCCACAGACTCAAAACCAGGGATTGCGCTCCAGCCTGTAACAAGCCCCGGACCAAGCCCATTAACTCGTCACCTGGGGTGACTACATTCAAACCGGTGGCGCAGCCGCTGAGCACGACCAGTTCGACCGGCAGTTGGAGATGGGCCATGTCGTAGAGGCTGAGGTGGGATGTTCCAAGGCGAATCGACGAGAACATGGGATTGTCCTGGCGAAAGTATCCGTGGCTTGCGATGTGTACCGTTTTGCTGCGAGGCCCGTAGGTTTGCAGGACTTCTTCAGTTGCGTCAGTGCCGGTGAACAACCTGGCCTTGGGCAAGATTCTTGCCAGGGTGTCTACTTCAGCGCGGATAGCGGGCGTGCGCTCGTCCGGAATACCCATGATCAGTGAGTCGCCGGCGGCGTTCGCAGCTTTGGTTTGGCAATGCGCGTAAACACGGGCGCTGGGCGCGTAGGAGATAGTGAATTGATCGATGAGATACGATTTGCCGTCATGCAAGGCGTGGAAGGGAACGTAGTGAAGCAAGCCGTGTTGCACGAAGACGAGGTGGCGAGCGTCGAGGAGATGTCGGATGGGAGCGATCAACTCCTGATAGAGACTCTTGAGATGCGCCTCGGTGGATTCCAGCAAGGGCTGGCTGAAAGTGGCCACATATTGGGGATCGAGGCGGAATTTCGACATCTGGAATTGCAGAAGTTGCAGGAGCTTTTGAATGCGCGACTGGACGGTGACGGGACAAACGTGAAGTTTGTCGCGGGTTAGGATGCATACAACGTTGCGGTCGTGTGCGCAGAAATACTCGACGAGCGCAGTGTCAGCGGGGAGTACGGAGCGAATCTCCTCGATCGATATGATGGAGGGAACCTGCACGCCAGCTTGGTTCGCTTCCGCAACGGTGGCTTCTTTTACGGCGCGCATGAAGTCAGACTCGCGCGAGCGCGCTTGTTGCTCGAGTTGCTGGACTCGCTCTTGGGAGCGTTCTTCGGGGCGAAGCTGTTCACGTTCAATGAGGTTGTAGTACCAGTTAAGCTCTTCGCGAAGGTTTCGGATGGAGCGCACGAGTTCGCTTTGTCCAGGATCGGCTGCGGTGGGGACGTGGATCGGCTGATTCAGGAGATCCATCAGGGTGCGGGATTTGGCCTGCTCGATGTAGGCGAAGACCTCTTCGAAACTGTTTTGGCGGCGCAGACAGATGTCGACCAGGCTTTCGTAGACTTCGAGTTTGTTCTCGAAGAAGGCGATTTTCAGCTCTTCTCCGCGCAAGCTGCTGCGCAAGCGCTCTACCGCGGCGCGAGCACGACAATACGATTCGTAGGCAGCGTCTTCGTTGCCTGTTGTGCGCTCGACCTCGCCCGCTAGGAACTCGGCCTGATAGAGGAGTGTAGGCGAATCGAGATTCGTGAGGTCGGCTAATGCCGACTGGCAATGTTTCTTTGCGAGACTGGTGTCGCCGAGGCGGAGCGCGATTCGCGCCAGCAGAAGATCGGCGAGCACAGCTTTTCCGCGCATTGACGAGTTGCGGAAGAACTCGTGGGCTGTCGCGCAGAGGCGGCGTGCCTCAAACAAACGGCCTTCTGTGAAAAGGACCAACGCTTCGTACAAGTCGATAAGCGAGGGCCAGACCTGATTCTGGTCGCGAACAAACATCTCTTTTGCCCGCGCAAACAGCTTGACGGCTTCAAAGGCCTGTCCCTGGCGACTGGCGGCGATCGCGGCAAAGCCAAGAGCCTTTGCGGCTTCGTAGCCGAATCCGAGATCGTCGAAGGCTTGATTAGCGGCACGCCCGAGTTCTCCGGCCTCGGCGCTTAAATTTAATTCGAGATAGATCTCGGAAAGGTCGAGATTGCAGAGCGCGAGCTGATATGCGTCGTTAGCTTTCTTGGCGCTGACTGAAGCATCGCGAAGCATCTGGATGGAGCGTCCATATTCTCCACGAAGAAAATAGAGGTAGGCGATGTTGTAGTCGGCGTAGGCGACCAGAATCGGCATATCTTTCTGTTCGCAGTGGCGGCGTGCAACCTGGTGAAGTTCCAGCGCTTTAGGAAAATCGTTGAGACTGATGTGGCAGAGGGACAGATTGCTGAGAACCGCCGCGAGTCCTTCGGCGTCATCGTGGGCGAGCATCTGCTCGTAGGCGCGTTCGTAAAAGGCGAGGGCTTCGGTGAAGCGATCCTGGCGGTGATAGATGTTCCCGATGTTGATTTCGAGCCGCGCCAAGCGGCGAGCGTTTCCCTGTTTGCGAAAGATGGCACCGGCACGCTCCCCGGCGGCGATTGCCTGATCGTAGCGGCCGAGTAACAGGAGCGACTGAATCGAGCCGCTCAGCGTGCGCGCGAGTTCCGCTTCTTCCCCGGTCTGCTCAAACAGGGCGATTGCCTGTTCGTGCAAATGAACGGCTTCGGTGTGCTCGTCGAGTGCATACATGGCGTTTGCCCTGGCGCGAAAGCTCCTGGCAAGCAGACTGGGGCGGTTGAGGGTTTGCGCCACATCGAAGGCCGCGTCCGCCAGGCGCTTCGCTCGATGGGTATCAACGCGAACCTCCTGCCAAACTTTCTCGGTGAGCATGTCAACGATTTCGTCCCATGAAGTTGCCGGGTGCTCGGCGACAAATTGCGAGCGGCTCGGGGCGTCAGCGAGTGCAACGAGGCGCTCGATGATGGCGTCGGATTCGGTCTTCTGAACCGCTTTGACGCTCACTTGAAGCCTCGTTTTTGCAGGTATTTTTTGAGATAGGCCAGGCAACGGCCGCGGATCGCGCCGATCGAGCCGGTCGCCATTCCTAACTCGGCGGCGATATTCTCGTAGGGCCGCGGAGGGATTTCGAAGAAAAGCAAGCGCACCATGCGCTCGCACTTTTCTGGTAAGTCAGTGATGGCGTCGCGCAAAATCTGTTCTTGTTCGAGCTGCACGAGCATGTGTTCGGGGAGTTCTTCGAAGCCGCTCGCGGGCTGCGAACTCGCCCTGTCTGTGCTTTCAGGATCAAGTTTGACCAATCTTGCCGAGAATCGCTGTGCGGCAAGACATTTGTGATAGCAGGTCTGCATCAGCCACTTCGGCAGGGCGCGATGTTCGCGAAGGCGCGGAAGCTCTGAAAGCAGGTCAACGCAGACGGACTGAAAGATATCGGCGGCGTCCTGGTACATGCCGAGCTTGATGGGAATCGAATAGATGAGATTCTTGTATTTATCGATGAGCGCAGACCAGGCTTCCTGATCTCCTTTCAGGCAACGGGCAATCAGTTGCTCGTCCGAAGAATCGCTCGGTCGTTCTGGCGCCCTTCGTGTTGCGGTTCCAGTCATCTCCAGTTCCTAGCGAACGCCCGCGTTTTCGGTTGCCGGCTTGCGAACGTAGAGTTCATCGGCGTTCCACAGGGTATAGGGATCGAGGACTGCGGGATGGAAGTTCCCAACACGATCATCCGCGCCAGCGAGAATGTCGGGCGTTCCGAGAAAAATGAAGGGCAGATTTTCGGCGATCAGCTGTTGTGCGCGGTCGTATAGCTGCTTTCTTTTGGCATAGTCGAGCGTGATCATCTGTTGTTGCATCAGGTGGTCCAGTTCGCTCTCCCATGCAGTTGCGGGCGCGGTTTCACCCAGGTGCCAGAGGTGCGAAGTACCGTTGAAGGTCCAGACATTCATTTCGGGGTTGGGGTCGGCATCTCCGCCGCCGAGGCCCATGATGGCAGTGTCGTAATCGAAGCTCTGAAATACGCGATCGATCATGGCGCGAAATTCGAGCGGCACGACGTGGACCTGCATTCCGAGATGAGAGAGGTCATCCTGCAGCAAGGTCGCCATCTTCATGCGCTGGCTGCTCGATGAGCTGGTGATGATGGAAAACTCGACTGGATGGCCCGCGGCATCGAGCAACTGGCCAGAGGAGTTCCATGAATATCCTGCCGACTTCAGAAGCTGGCGGGCAGTTTCGAGCGAGCGCGCGGAATGGAGAAGGTTTTGATTGATCCAGAGCTTGTTTCCGGGACCGACGTTGCCCCACAAGGCTGCGCCGCGTTCTCCGTAAACCAGGCGCACGATGGAATCGCGGTCGACGGCGGCGGAGATGGCTTGACGGAATTTCAAGTCGCGAAACCAAACCTGCTTGGCGGCTACTTCATCGAGCTTCTTTCCATTGAGATCGTTCAGATTGAATAGCAGGAAGTTGTATTCGAGGCTGGGCCCCATGTCGGCGAGTTGTGAACCGGCGCGTGATTTCTCACGCAGCAGCAGGTTGTAATTGTCGGAACTGAGCCGGCTGATGATGTCGGTTTCTCCTGCCTCGAAGCGCATGACCTGCGCGTCTTCGGTGCCGACAAAGAGGAATACGAGTTCATCGAGATAGGGAAGGCGGTGGTTCTCACGATCCACCTTCCAATAGTAGGGATTGCGCTCGACAACAATGCGCTGACCCGGGACGTATTCCTTGAGGCGGAATGGACCGAGCCCGGCGATTTCGGACGGGGGGACGTTTAAGGGCCAAGCTTGTGCGAAATGGCCCTCGCGGTATGGCTTTTCGAGCAGGTGCCGAGGCAGCATAGCGAGGCCATCGAACAATCTTTCCGCGGCAGCATAGGGACGCGGAAGTACAAAGCGGACCGTATACGGACCGAGCTTTGTAACCTGAATGGGCTTGCCGTCGATGATGAGCAAGTCACGCTGCGGCGAGTCGACGGATTCATCCATGTAGACGTTGAAGGAGAAGACTACGTCATCTGCATTGAAGGGCTGTCCGTCGGAGAAACGGATTCCTTTGCGAAGCTGCAGAGTGAAAATGCGGCCGTCGGGAGAGATCTTCCACGATTTGGCCAGCGCGGGCTCGGTCTGCTGCGTGGATCGGTTGATTTCGATGAGGTCGCCCATGAGACGCCCGATTACTTCGCGAGAAACCACGTCGGTAGCGGTAGCGGGGTTAAGAGTCTTGGGTTCGGCGCGTTGTCCTATGGTTAGGTGTCCGCCATAGTGGCCGGACGTGTCAGGAACGCTGGCAAGTTCTTCGCCGGGGCTTGCTGGCTGAGGAGCTGGCGCTGCTGCAAAACACGCGCCCGCGAGTAGACACATGTGTAGGGTTAGGCCCACGATCCACTTCATAAAGACCCCTTACCCCACAGAACTTATGTTGAGTTAAGGAGATTCTAACCGGGAATGAAACACGTCGGCGAGCGAACTATAGAGTACGGAAGTAACGATAAGAGCGCAGGCTGGGGCAAGAAGCCATGCGTAGGAAACGAGGACGCTGTATTGCTGCAGAGTGCTGAGCATATTTCCCCAGCTTGGCACGGGTTCATTCACTCCGAGGCCGAAGAATGAGAGGGTTACTTCGGCGCCAATATAGCGGGGGACGAGCAGAGCGGCTTGGGTGAGCAAGAGGCCGAAGGCTTCCGGCAGAATGTGGCGCCACAACAGGTAGAAGTCAGATGCACCAAATCCGCGGGCCGTCAGGACGTAGTTACGGTTTCGCGAGCTTAGCACCAACCCCCGTACCATGCGGGCGGGACGGGCCCAGCCAATCAGGCCGATCACACCGGTCAGAAGGAAAAATGTTTTGACTGTGCTCAGATGGAGAGGCAGGAAGGCGCGTACCCCGAGCAGGAAATAAAGCCAGGGCAACGAAAGAAACAGTTCGGTGACGCCCATCAGCGATTCGTCAATCCATTGTCCGTAGTAGCCCGCGATGACTCCCAGGATGGTTCCGGCCAAGAGTGTGATGAAAGTCGCGGTGATTCCGGCAGCGACTGAAATCCGGCCGCCGTAAAGAACGCGGGAAAATTCATCACGGCCGTAAGCGTCGGTTCCGAAAAAAGTGACTTTGGCAGGAGCGGCGACTCCGAATAAATGGGTCGATGTTTCGAAAATGCCGAAGATCTTGTAGCTCGGGCCGTCTACAAAAAAATGGACGGGATACGGGCGGGTGCGGTCTTCCTTATAACCGTCTTGATCGCTATCCGAGGCAGCGGACCACCCATACACAAACGGACGCAAATGAAATCCGGAAGCGTCTATGAAATGCAATCGTGTGGGGGGAGCGTAGGGGAGATCGCGGTCCTGCGTCGTCGGATCGTACGGCGCAAAGAAACCGGCGAATAAAAGGACGAGGTGCAGGCCGATGAGCATCGCAGCGAGGATGGCAATTTTAGGACGCATGCGGGCCCTCCCTGCGAATGCGCGGGTCGAATACGAGGAGCATCATGTCGGCAATCAGATTGCCGCCTATCATGAACAACGCCGAGAACATAATTCCGCCAATTACGAGATACAAATCGCGAGACAGCGTTGCCTCAAGAATGAGCGGACCAAGTCCCGGCCATCCGCAAACCACTTCGACCATCAGCGATCCACTCAGCAGACCGGCGAGCGAAAATCCGAGAAGGGAGATAGCGGGGTTGGCGGCGACGGGCAGCACGTGGCGAAAGAGTAGACGGGTGCGGGTCGTACCGAATCCACGCGCAGCTTGCACGTAAGGAGCGCCCAGCACTTCGATGACGCTGGCGCGAACGTGCCGGACGATTACCGCAGTTTCGCAAAGTACAAGGATGAACGCTGGCAATGCAAGGTGAAGCACGAGGTCCTGCAATTTCGCCCAAGCGGAGAATTCGTCGAAGTCGGGCGACATCATGCCGCCGACGCGGAGGATTCGCCAGCGGACGGCGATCGCCAGCAACGCAACGGCAATGACCAACTCTGGAATGGAGATGAGGAATGAACTGACCAGCGTAACGGCTTTGTCAAGAAGACCGCCGCGACGACTGGCCGTCCAGACGCCCAATGGGACTGAAATGATCCATGTCAGAAACAGAGCCGTAGTCGTGAGGACGAGCGTGTTTTTGGCGCGACTCCAAAGTAGCGGCGCTACGGGCGTGTTGTAGGCGATGGAATATCCAAGGTCGGCATGGAGGGCAGATTTCATCCAACGGCCGTATCTGATCACGAGCGGCTGGTCTAATCCGTAGTGGGCGCGGAGGGCCGCGATGGTTTGCGGCGAAATCTGGGGATTCAACCGCATTTCGTCAAAGAAGCTTCCCGGGGCCATCTCCGTAAACAGAAAGCAGAGCGCGGATACTCCGATTAGTAAAAAAACGGCGCGAAGCAGTCTTCGGGCGACGTAGTTCACGCGGAGGCCCCTGTGAGCCGATTGAGATTCGATGCAGCAATTTGCACCGAAGCGAGGAGCTTCTTTGTTTCCTGATGAGTGGGACTGTGAATGATCTGCTGAGCAGCACCGATTTCGACGATCTGTCCTCTTGACATGACTGCGATGCGGTCGGCAAGACGCGCCACTAAGCCGAGATCGTGAGAAATCAGCAAGTAAGTCAGCGAGTGCGCCGCTTGCAGGTCGAGCAGGAGGTTAGCGATTTGTGCCTGAGTGGATAAATCGAGTCCGGAAAGCGCTTCATCGAGAACCAGAAGCTGCGGACGCAAAGCAAGCGCGCGCGCGAGCGCCAGACGCTGGCGTTGTCCTCCACTGAAGTGGAGGACAGGCCGGAGGATCCAATCGGGAGAAAGGCCAACCTCTGCCATCAGGGTGCGGGCGGTTTCGCGCTGAAGTTCTCGATCGTTGATGCCCCGGCTGCGGTTGATCCACAGAGGCTCTTCGATTGCTTCCAGCGCGGAGAACCGGGGGTTCATCGAAGTAATCGCATCCTGGAAGACCATTTGGACTCCGGGGCGGAAGGGGAACAATTCGCTGCGATGCAGTCGTGCAATGTCACTTCCCTGAATCAGGATTTTGCCTGAGTCGGGCCTTTCCATTCGCGTTACGCATCTGGCGACCGTAGATTTGCCCGATCCTGATCCGCCGACCAACGCCAGCGTTTGCCCGCGTGCGATGTCGAAGCTCACCGAATCAACGGCGGTCACGGGAACGCGCCTTCGCCAAAGACCACCACGGACATATTTCTTGCAGAGGTCAAGAACGCTCAACAAATTTGTCAGCGGGGGTTGCGTCGGTGAATGGGTGGGCGACAGGGTTGGCAAGCTATTCCCCATACTTGAAACAATTCACTGGTCGTGAAGGCTCGGGTTTGAACTCGCCGGGATACTTATGTGAGCAGACTTCCATGCGCTCGGAGCAACGTGGTTCAAAGCGGCAACCAACCGGGATATTGGCGGGATCGGGAGACTCACCATCGATGGATGGAAGGCGCACTTTTAGTGCAGTTCGTTTAGTTACCGAGGATGTGGCTAGCCGGACAAGAGCGTTCGTATACGGGTGCAACGGTCGGGCAAAGATCTCGGTGGTGGTGCCGATTTCGACGATGCGGCCGGCGTACATTACGGCGATGCGATCGGCAAATCCGGCAAACAATGCTGGATCGTGACTGATGATCAGGATTGCCGTTCCGTGTTGACGGCGAATCTCCATGAGCAGGGCAATGATCTCCGCCTGCAGGCTTGCGTCAAGTTTGCTGGTGGGTTCGTCGGCGATCACGAGAGCTGGCCGGCAAGCCACAGCTTGCGCGATTGCGATGCGCTGGCGCTGGCCGCCGCTGAGTTGATGAGGATAGGCCGAGTAGATTTCGCTTGGGCGATCGAAACCGACTTCATCGAGCAACTCCATAATTCGCGCCCGGCGTTGCCCGGCATCGAGCGGCAAATGGGCGCGAAGCACTTCCGCGATCTGGGAGCCGGCGGTCATCACCGGATTCAGCGAGAGAGCCGGGTCCTGCGGGATCATGGAAATCTGGTGGCCGCGAATGGCGCGTAATTGTTTGTCGGGCAACTGCAGGATGTCGTGGCCACGGAATTGGATCATTCCTGTGCAGGTTGCTGATGAGGGCAGGGTGCGAAGCAACGCATTGGCCAGCGTACTCTTGCCGCAACCGGATTCTCCCAATATTCCGACGACTTCGCCGGGACCAATGTCGATGCTGACGGCGTCGAGGGCGCGAATTGGGCCGTCGGCAGAAGAGTAGGCTACCGACAGTTCTCGGACTTGGAAAAAATGCTCTTTTGAAGAATCCACCACGCACCGACCCCGTGAGCAGATCTTACCCACAAGGCTCAGACCGGCGAAAGATATCGAGGGTCACTGCGGGATCGGCTAAGAAGATAGTTCCTAGGCGTTCCCGGGGGGACGTGCGTGAGTTCGTGATGGAGCCATGCTTTGGCCATTTTTAACTCGCGATGAACTGTGGCGGGAGAAATCTTCAGCACGGTCGCGGTCTCGTCATAGGTTAGGCCGCCGAAACAAAGCAGTTCGATGATTTCACTCTTGCGTTGATCATTGGCTGCGAGGCGCTGCAGCGCAGCGTCCAGTTCCACAATTCCGCCGGTCGATTGCGGCCCGATCACGACGGCCTCATCCAGCGAGATCGTTTCAGCGCCGCCACCGCGTTTCTGACGCCGGCTGGCCTTCGCGTGATCGACGAGAATACGGCGCAGAATGCGGGCAGAAACGGCGAAGAAATGAACTCGATCTTGCCAGGCGACATCGGCGTCGACGAGGCGGAGATAGGCCTCATGGACCAGTGCCGTCGCGCGCAGTGTATGGTCGGGACGTTCGGAACGTAGACAGATCGAGGCCAGCTTGCGAAGTTGCTGATAGACAACCGGCATAAGGTCGTCGAGGGCTTCTTTGTTGCCGCTGCCCCATTCCTTCAGAAGACGCGTGACTTGATGCCGGTCGGGGCTCATTTCGGTCATTTCGTCCCCCGTATAACTTATCTTCGCCGCGGGCTGTGCAAGAGCCCGCCACGAAAAGTCTTCGTTCGAGATCGGGCGTCGAGGTGAGGAACGCAGCACGACATTCCACAACTTTCAGCGGAAAACGTTGTGCCAGTTGAGATAATTTCGAGGATGCATTATAACTCGGATTGCTGTGCACAACTTCGTTACGCTTCGACGGATGAGCGCGACGCAGACGACTAGCGCGAATTATAAGTTGCTTAGCCTGCGATTTTGCCGGAGTACAAAGCCATTCCAACGACGGCATCAATTCCCAGCGCGTCGAGAGCGTCGATCTCGTTTTGTTCGGCGATTCCGCCAGCAACTACGAGATGCCGGGTCGTAGCGCGATGGATCGCATGAACCGCTTCCATCGGGATGCCACGCATTAGGCCTTCGGTGTCGATGTGGGTGTAGAGAAAGGTTTCGCAGAAAGGCTCCAGCTCGCGAATCATGTCGAACGCAGTGATCGCCGTCTGCTGGCGCCAACCGTCGACGGCGACGCGACCTCCTCGCGAGTCTAGAGCAAACATCAGGGCCGAAACCGGTAGCTTGTCTGCCAGGGCGAGGGCGTGTTGGCGGTTGATTTGGCCATCGGCTAACAATGCAGAGCCAATGATGACCTTGTGTGCACCCGAGGCGAAAAGTTCCTGTGCGGTTTTAAGGTCACAGATGCCCCCGCCTACTTGGCATGGCAGGCGACCGACGATCTGCTTGACTAAAGCGCGATTGTCGCCAACACCGCGTGCTGCGTCGAGATCGATGAGTTGAACGATCGGATACTTCGAAAAGCGATCGATCCAGTAGTCGAAGTTGTCAAACTCGAGTTTTTTCTTGTCGCCCTGGACCAACTGGACGATCTTTCCGCCCATGAGGTCGATTGACGGAATCAGCATGGCCACCTCACAGGCACTTTGGCAACGTTCAGTTCACGTTTTAATTCGGCGATGTTCTCGATACCAAAATGGAAGATGGAGGCTGCAAGAGCGGCGTCGGCGCGCCCGCGTTGGAAGACCTCGATGAAATCTTGAGCTGAACCGGCGCCGCCCGAGGCAATCACCGGAATCGACACTGCGTTGGCGACAAGCTGCACCAGTTCGCAATCGAATCCAGCCTGGGTTCCGTCGCGATCCATTGAAGTGAGTAGGATCTCCCCCGCTCCGCAAGCGGCTGCTTCGCGTGCCCATTGAATCGCATCGCGGCCGGTCGGAGTGCGACCTCCGGCGACGAATACTTCGAAGCCTGCGTCTACGCGCCGTGCGTCGATCGCCACGACGACAGCCTGCGAGCCGAAACGCGCGGCAATTTTTCCGATTAAAGTCGGGTCTTTGACGGCGGCGGTGTTGATGGCAATTTTGTCGGCGCCTGCCTCGAAAACCGCTTCAGCGTCACGCAATTCTCGAATCCCCCCTCCAACGGTAAAGGGAATGAACAAGCGGCGAGCGGTACGTGCGACCACGTCGAGCATCGTGTGGCGCTTGTCGCTGGTTGCAGTGATATCGAGCAGGACAATTTCGTCCGCGCCATCGCAGGCGTGGGCGTCAGCACATTCCGTGGGATCGCCGGCATCGCGCAGGTTCACGAATTGCACACCTTTTACTACGCGTCCATTGTCAACGTCGAGACAGGCGATGATGCGTTTGGTCAGCACTTACCCGACCTCAAAGCTGGGATTCGTTTTGCTGCAGAGGCCGGCTTCGCAGAAGTTCTTTAGAATTTGCAGACCCACAGTCCAGGATTTTTCGGGATGAAATTGCACACCGAAGATGTTGTCCTGTTCGACGACGGCGGAGAATGGCGTGCCGTATTCGGTGACGGCCGCGGTTGCGGGAACCACCGGCGCCAGAAAAGAGTGAGTGTAATAGACAAAAGATTCGGGGGCGATGTCGCGCAGCAGGTTCGAGTCCCGTCGAATCGTCAACGAGTTCCATCCGACGTGCGGCGATTTTACCGATGACGGGAACAGCCGGCATCGGCCGGGAAAAATTCCCGCGCCTGGAAATTCTGGCGCCTCTTCGCTGCCTTCAAAGAGCCATTGCATTCCGAGACAGATCCCGAGAAGCGGTTTGCCTTCGTGCGCACCTCGCAGCACTGCGTCTCGCAAGCCTGCATTGTCGAGGCCGCTCAAGGCGGAAAAATGACCGACGCCGGGTAGAACAATGCGGTCGGCCGCCACGATGATTTCGGGCTGCGCCGTCAAGACGGCTTCGGCGCCGAGATGATCAAATGCTTTCTTCACCGAATTCAGATTGCCGGCACCGTAATCGACAATGGCGATCATAGAAGTCCTTTGGTGCTCGGAAGCATGCGTCCAAGGCGGCGATCGCGCGAGCAGGCTACGCGCAGAGCGCGCGCGAAAGCTTTAAAAAGAGCTTCGATCTTGTGATGGCTGGAGCGACCGTACATTACGCGCAGATGAACATTCGCTCGCGCGCCGCGGGCAAATCCCTCAAAGAAGTCCGGAACGAGCTCGGTTTGGAGATCGCCTACACGGACGGCGCGGACCGTGGTCTCGACCACAGCCACGGCGCGACCACCGAAGTCGACGGCGGCGAGACCCAGGGTTTCGTCCATCGGCATAAGAAAATAACCGGCACGCAAGATGCCGCGACGGTTGCCTAAGGCGCGGTCAAAGGCTTCCCCTAAGGCGATGCCGATATCCTCGACCGTATGGTGCTGATCGACGTCAAGGTCGCCCACAGCGGCGAGTTTCAGATCGAATCCGCCGTGGCGCGTGAAGAGCTCAAGCATGTGATCGAGAAAGCGGATCCCAGTGGAAACGTCGTACTTGCCGCGGCCTTCGAGAGTAAGGGCAATTCGAATTTCGGTTTCGGCGGTTTTGCGATGCAGGTTGGCCTTTCTCACACTCGCACCTCGTTTTGCGCTCGAGCTGGGGCGCCGGTTCGCAACCCAAGCTGATCGACGACCTCCCGCAGCGCAGTAATGAGGGTCTGCGTGTGCTCATCGGATCCCACGGTCAGGCGGACGCAGCCTTGGCAGCCTGGGTCGGAGCTGCGATCACGCACCCGGATTCCACGATCGCGCAGGGCTTGAACGAACGCTGCGTGGGCTGCCCCGATGCGAACGAGAACGAAATTGGCGTGGCTCGGCCAGAAATGTAACCCGAGGACGCGAAGCTCCTGCTGCAATCTGGCGCGATTATTGCGCACTTCGGCGGCATAGCGGCCGACATATTCCTGGTCTTGCAGAGCCTCGGGCAGGATGGCAAGTGCGACTGCATTCACGCTGTAGGGCGAGGCGACGCGGCGGACGATCGATATCTGCCGAGCTTCGCCTGCGAGGATGCCGATTCTTAATCCGGCCAAACCGTAGGCTTTCGAAAATGTTCGTGCCACAAAAAGGTTCTCGCTGGGCAAGTGCTGATCCGCGCGGATTCGATCGATCAGGGTTTCGCCGTGGAATTCGAAATAGGCTTCATCGACTAGCATTGCGGCTTGGGGCGCCCCGTTTGCGATTTGAATCAGCACATCGCGCGCCACGACTGCGCCGGTTGGATTATTGGGATTGGCTACGGCAATTAGCCGCGTGCGCGGGGTTATGTGGTCGAGCACTTCTTTGAGAGGGAACGTGAAATCATCGCTGGCTCGTACTTCAACGACCCGCGCGCCTTCGGCTTGCGCGAAGATTGCGTACATTGCGAAGGTGGGGACGACGATGAGGGCTTCGTCTCCGGGATCGAGATAGGTGGAGCAAAGCAGATGAATGGCTTCGTCGACTCCGTTAGTAAGCAGGACCTGCGCCGGATCGAGTCCGAGAAATTTTGCAACTTCCTTTTCGACCGGCTCGCGTTCCGGATAGCGCGCCATCATTTCGGCGTCAAGCGCGCGAAGGCGGGCCAGCACGCGCGGCGAACATCCCACGGTGCTTTCGTTGAAATCGAGGCGCAGACCGGTGCGTCCAGACAGAGGGGGACGATAGGCATGCATACTCTTTACTGACTCACGGGCCTCAAGCATGGGAGCACCTCACGCGGAAGGCTTCGGCGTGGCCCCGCAACCCCTCGGCGAGCGCTAGTGTGATACCTGGAGACGCAATCTGGCCGATACCTCCGCGCGATACTTGCTGGCAGGCAATGACGCGCACGAAGTCGAACACGCTGAGGCCGCCTCGCAGACGGGCCATTCCGCCGGTGGGCAGGACGTGGTTTGGTCCGGAGATGTAATCACCGGCAGCTTGAGGGGTGAATTCGTCGAGGAAAACCGAACCGGCATGTTGCACTGACGACACCAATGCCGCTGGCAGTGTGAGATGCTCGGGGGCAATGCGATTTGATATGTCGACGGCTTCGGCGAGCGAATCGACGATAAAAATCGTGCCGCGACGGGCAAGAGACTCGGCAGCGATGGGGTTGGCGCGCGTGCGTCCCTCGACATCTTTTTGAACTTGTTTCGCCAGTGCGCGAGAGGTCGTTATGAAGACACATAGTGCGTCGGGATCGTGTTCGGCCTGGGCCACCAGATCAGAAGCGATGCAGGCAGGATCGCCGTCCGCGCTGATGATTACGGCTTCGGTGGGACCAGCGAGGAACTCGATGGCGCAATCGAAAGCCACGAGTTTCTTGGCGGCTGTGACGTAACGATTGCCCGGTCCGACAATTTTGTCGACGCGCGGAATTTCGTCGGTTCCGTAGGCAAGAGCGGCGATAGCTTGCGCGCCGCCTACGCGGTAGAACTCGCGTACACCGAGAAATGCGGCGGCGGCTAGCGTTGCGCGTGCAGGACGAGGGGAGGCGACGCGAATCTGTTTGACGCCCGCGACCTGGGCGGGAATTACAGTCATGAGCAAGGTTGACGGCAGGGGATAGCGGCCACCAGGCACATAGCATCCTACTGATGCAAGCGGACGCACAATTTGGCCGACAGCGACGCCGGGCTGAATCTCGCGGTTCCATTCGTTGAGCGCTGGTGATGCTTGCCACTCCGCATAGCGGCGGATGTTCCCCGCGGCCTGTTTGATCGCATCCTGCAACTCGGAATCAGTTTGCTCCCATGCCCGGTGCAGATCGTCCTCGGGAACGCGAAGCGACTCGTTCTTGGTCAATCCGTCCCAGCGCGCGGCATAGCGGCGCACCGCGCGATCACCATTACGCCTGACTTCGTTCACGATGCGGCGAACTGCTGGTTCGACGTCTGCGAGATCGGTTGCGCCGCGCCTGGAGAGGGCCTTTGCCAGACGACTTTGGGCGGGGCCTTCGACAATGCGCAAAATGTCATTGTCCTTTGCTCGACTATTCTGCTTCGTCGTCGCCCGCATCACATCACCACCTTGTTAAGCGGATATTCGACGATGCCCTGAGCGTTGGCCTGTTTCAGCTGCGGAATCAGCGACCAGGCTGTGTTCTCTTCGATCACGGTGTTGACGGCGACCCATTCGCCATCGGCCAGGGGCGCGACGGTTGGATTCTTCAGCGCCGTTAAGAGGCGGAGGACGGTGGGCAAATCTGTCTTGCGCACGTTGAGCATCAGACCCACGCGACCCAACGCAGCGATGGCTCCGCCGAGCATGACGGCGAGGTTCTCAATCTTTTGACGGCGCGCAGGGTCGGCCCATGCGACCTCGTTCGCGACAAGTTGCGTGTTGGACTCGAGAACTGTCTCGAGAATTCGGAGATGATTGGCGCGAAGCGAGCTTCCCGTCTCGGTTACTTCGACGATAGCGTCCGCCAGCAGGGGCGGTTTCACTTCGGTTGCGCCCCACGAGAATTCGACCTGAACGGCAACCTTCCGGCCGGCGAAATAATTCCGCGTGAAGCTGACCAGTTCGGTGGCGATGATGCGACCGTCAAGGTCTTCGAGTTTCTGGAAGGGAGAATCCTCGGGAACGGCGAGCACCCACTTTACTCGTCCCATGCTCTGCTTGGCATAGATCAGGTCGCAGACTTTGACCACGTCGAGGCCGCTTTCCAGTATCCAATCGAGACCGGTGAGGCCGGCATCGAGAGCGCCGTGCTCAACGTAGCGGGCCATTTCCTGAGCGCGAATCAGAAGGCATTCGATTTCAGGATCGTCGGTCGACGCGAAATAAGAGCGGGCGTTGGTGTAGACGCGCAGTCCGGCGCGAGTGAAGAGGCCCAGCGTTGCTTCCTGCAAGCTTCCTTTGGGGATGCCTAGTCGAAGCTTCATTGACCGACCACCTTCTGCTCAGGCAGAGAGACTTCCAATGGCAATTCCTGCGTGAAGCAGGATCGCGTTCCGGTGTGGCAGACTTTGCCTTCGCCCAATACGCGGACGCTGAACAGAAGCGTATCGCGGTCGCAGTCGGTGCAAGCGGTGATAACCTGCAGACGATTCCCAGAGCTTTCACCTTTGGTCCACAATTTCTGCCGGGTGCGGCTGTAGAAGGTTACGAAACCAGTGCGCAGAGTGATGTCAAACGCTTCACGGTTCATAAAGCCAAGCATCAGCAACTCTCTGGTATTGGCGTCTTGAATGACGGCGGGCGCCAGACCTTGCATCTTGTCGAAGTCGATTTCCATCGAACCCTCCCAAATCTCGGTGTCAGATTCTAAGAACTCGCCCAAAAGCAAGAAGCCCGCTGGGCGAGTATTGCGCCAGCGGGCTTGGATTTCCTATGAGTGCTCTGGATTATCCGTGATTCCCCGCCGACACGCTCATCGCATGGTGATGATGGTGGTGGCGATGGGTCAGCGAGGTCATCGTGATTTTGATCTTAGGGGAGTAAAGACGCGGTTGTCAACCGCTTCGGACAACTGCCGCACAGCCTTCATTCGCACGATGTCTACCTGCTCTTGTAGAAAGCGGGAAATTGTTGTTCGAGATGAGCGACTTTCGGGGCATCGTTGTAAACGATGTAAGGATCGTCGGGATGAAGCGAGGCGTAGTTCTGATGGTAAGCCTCGGCGGGATAAAAGGCTTTCAACGGGACTACCTGCGTGACAATCGGACGCGCGAAAACGTGAGCTTGGCCGAGTTGCGCAATGTAAGCGTCGGCGATTCGCTTCTGCTCGTCGTTGTCGTAGAAGATGACAGAACGATATTGAGTGCCGGTATCGGGCCCCTGGCGATTCAACTGCGTCGGATCGTGGGCGACGGAAAAGAAGATTCGCAGAAGCTGTCCGAAGGTGATCTGCGAAGGATCGTACGTGATCTTTACAGACTCGGCGTGGCCGGTGTCACCGTTGCTGACCAGTTCGTATTCGGCAGTATTCGCCGCCCCGCCCGAGTAGCCGGAAGTAGCGCTGGTCACTCCCTTTACGTGCTGGAAGACGGCCTGAACGCCCCAGAAGCAGCCACCGGCGACAACAGCGGTTTGTTGTGGATTGACCGTAGCCAGCGGCGCGTCCACGGCAGGATTCGGCACAGCGGCACCGGTTCGCTCGCCGGCATTGCAGGCGACGACGCCCGCGAGAGTAACCAGTAGGCAGACGGCGAATATCCGCGAGATCAAGCGGGATACCGTGAAACTGAAGCGTCTCGAAGTAGACATTGCGAACTCCCTCAGGCGCCCAGGCCTTGTTTGAGCACCTGTTCAATAGAGTCGGTAATGCGGGAAAAGTTACGCGGCTTCTAAAAGCCTCGTCCCCAGAGGTTTGCAGTGGCGATGCGCAGGCGCTTCTCTTCGCTCACGACAGCAGCGCGGATTTAGGTGCTATGTTTTCAGCGGTGACCAGGTACTTCTTCAAACAGCGCACACAAGGAGTGTAGCCTTCGCTTGTCGCCTCGCCAGCGGTCAGCGTCCGCAGGCGGTTTTTTTCGTGAATGAAGTCGCATCCCGCGAGATGAAACAATCTTCCGTCTGCTGAGACCACCACCATCATCTCGGGAGGGACACCGTTGCCCGGTTGCGCCATTGCGGAACGCAGTTGAGGGCCACGGAGGGTGGAGGAGCGGGCAACCTCAAAAGAGCCTAGAAAGAGGCACGCCGTCGCAGCCGCGACCATCCATCCCAGAAAACTCCGCCGGGTGCCAGGCATATTTGCATCCAGTTTGCGGTGCAAACGTTGGGTGAATCCGAAAGGTACTTCGAGCATCCGTTCGTCGCCATACAGTTGGAGTACGTTTCGCATGCCATCCACGACTGCGTTGCAACGCTGACAACCATGGAGATGTTCTTCGATGGCAACGCGTAGAACAGGGGTAACATCGCCATCGAGATAATTTGAAACTTCGCGCCAGACTTGTTCGCAGTTGACTACCATGGCTTTGACCCCTTTTCAAAAGAAAGCTTGCTGCTCCAGGCGCCGCCGAAGCCAGGAGCGAGCAAATCGCGCAGCATGAGGCGCGCGCGCAGCAATCGAGTCTTAACCGATGCGGTGGAAATTCCGAGCGCCTTGGCTGTTTCCTCGATGCTGAGGTGCTGCATGTCGCGCAGCACAAACACTTCACGGTAGATTTGCCCCAACTCGGCAAGGGCCTCGGCAAGTTTTTGACGGACCTCCTTGCGCTCGAGCGTTTCGGACGGAATCTCGCGCCAGTCAGCGAAGTCACGCGGCGCATAGTTGCCCTCCGCGTCTTCATGATCGGCGATCGGTTCCATGATGTTGGCGTGGGCCTTTCTACGCCGCATGCGCGCCTCGTTGACGGTGATCTGGATCAGCCAGGTGCTGAATCGCGCCTCCGCGCGAAACTGGCGGATGTGTTGGAAGGCTTTCAACATGGCTTCCTGCGCCACGTCCTCGGCGTCCGCCTCGTTTCGTAGAATCGCGAACGCTGCGGCGTACACTCGCCTTTCGTAGGGACGAATCAACTCATAGAAGAGCTCGTGCTCGCCATCACGCACACGCCGGATCAGCATCTCCTCGTTGAATGGTTCGGCTGGACGGTCCAGCGAGATGGCTCTTTCCGGCATCGCTCCTCACCACGCGACTGAAGTCAATGTTGGCTCGACACCATTATGCCCGACCAGAACTCCGTCTCTATCGACGAGGAGTCATTGGATGAGATTCAAGAAGATGAACTAAGTTTCGGCCCTTACGCCGAGACTCAAGGGATGCGCGAATCTCTTATGTCACTTTCGTGCCATTTCGATCCAATTCTCCACAGACTTCCACCGGGTTGCCACTTGCATCCCGGATGCAAGTTTCAGATAATCATGGACGAAAGTTGGGCTTCGTGTATCGCTACAGCCGCGCGGACCTGCTGCGCATTCTTCGGCTCACTCCTCGCCAGCTTCAGACCTGGGAGAAGGCGGGACTGGTAGCGGCGGGCGATGATTATTCTTTTTTTGATCTCGTACAAATCAAGAAAGTGCGCGACCTGTGCGCGCAGCGGGTTCGCCCGGCTGTCATACGGCAATCGCTCGAAGCAATGCAGAAGCAGGTTGCGGGCATGGAGAATCCGCTACTCGAAGCGGGCGCATATCAGAGCGGGCGTCGTGTCGCCTTCCGGCATCAAGGGCATCTGGTCGAGCCCATCGCCGGACAGTTCATGTTCGATTTCTCATCGGATGAGCGAAAAGTCGTGACCAGCCCGCCGCGCAATGGGCCGGAACTTGTGGTCACCGACGTTGCCGACTTGTTTGCGCGTGGGATCATGCTGGAAGAAAACCCCTCGACGCAGAGCGAAGCGATCACTACCTATTTGAAGGTTCTCGAGATGGATCCGATACACGCCGCCGCGCACATTAATCTGGGCACGCTGTACTACAACCGTCAGGAATACGCGCTCGCCGAAAGGCACTATCGTTCGGCGATTGAGATCGATCCGCGCTACGCGCTCGCCTATTTCGACCTGGGCAATGTGCTTGACGAAACAGGACGCGTCGAGGAAGCGATCAATACTTACAAAACCGCAATTCAGCTTGCGCCGACCTACGCCGACGCACACTACAATATCGCGCTGGCCTATGAAAAAATACGCGAGCCGCGCAAAGCGCTGCAACACTGGCGCGCCTACGTGAAGCTCGACACTACGGGGCCCTGGACGGTGCACGCCAAACACCAGATCCAGCATATCCTGCAGTCCGATAGCCTGAAGTTGGTGCACTCGCGCAAGGCGAACTAGCGGCCGAGGAGCATTGCTCGCGACCAACGAAAAAAGGCGCGGCTTGCGCCGCGCCACCCAGGAGAAAGATACCAACTGCTTCGTTGACCCGTTGAAACCTAGTCCACTACCAGCTTGTTTTCGACGCTGAACGCGCCGGGCACCGAACCGGCTCGTATTCCAGCGATCGTCTTGTCCATCGCGCTCTCTACGGTTCCGTAGAGCGTCACGTGTCCCTTATCTACTACGATGCGGATTGGGTCGGCCGGGTCGCTTGCATAGCGGCCAAGCACCGCATCGCGATAAATCGCCCTAGCTGTCCGCACTCGGATCGAATCGTCAAAATTCGAAACCGGCAGCACGTTGACTTCATTGACGACATCCTTGACGCCGGGTGTTCGGGCGACAATGGCGAGCGCCGAATCTTTCGGGACATCCCACACGGCATCGCCCGTCAGGGTTACAACACCATCCTTTACGTTCAGCGCAATATAGTTGAATGCATTGTCGTAGTACCCCACGCGGTCGTAAGCCAATTGCTTTGAAAGTTTCTTCTGCAGTTGGGCGTCGGGGACATTTTCTCCCGCGACCACGATGTCATTGCGGACGCCGTTCACGTTCGATAGTTTTTTTACCTTGTTGGCGGCGTCGAGCTTGTCCTTATATAGGCCGACCGTACCGGTTAGTGTTACGATCCCATCTTCGACGCTTGAGGTCACACCCTGCAGTTGCTTCGCGTCGTGAATCTTCTGGCTGGCTGCCTGCTGAATCTGCTGATCGTACCGGTTATTACCGGCCATCGCAGTAACGCTCAGTAAAGCGAGCATCGCCACAGTCACAATAAATGATTGCTTCTTCATGAATTGATATCCTTTTTGGAATTCCGGTTCCCCACATCGTTAACCGGTTAGTTAAATAGATGCTGTGGGCCCGATAGTGGGATGTGCCCTGGCGCCGGCTTTACAAACTATTACCTTTACAAAACTGTGACAAATGCAGTGGTTTCGCGGTTGTTTGACACTTGCTCGTCATAACGACTAGCCTCACTTTATGTCTCGAAGGGTGCGAGCGGCAGGCCTGCAGGCGGAGCTCAAGCAAAAACTTCCATTCACCAGCCGGGAACAGGAAACCTATCTGTCTTTATTGCGGACCGCCGACGCTTTGCAGACGCAGGTTGAATCATTGCTCAAAGAATTCGGACTTACCGGCACGCAGTACAACGCGCTGCGAATCCTGCGCGGAGCCGGGCCGGAAGGGTTGCCGTGCCGCGAGATTGGCGAACGCATGATCACGCATGATCCGGACATCACGCGGCTGTTGAATCGTCTGGAAGACCGCGGTTTCGTCGAACGGACGCGCGCCAAGGCGGATCGGCGGGTTATCTACGGAAAAATTACCGCCCCGGGCCTGAAGCTTCTGCGCGAAATGGATGGGCCAATCGAGAAGCACGGGCGCGAGATGCTGCGTCACGTTGGGCAGGAAAAGATGAAGCAGTTGATTGAACTGCTGGAATTACTCCGTGGCGGAAAGGGTCTTCACCGCCGAGACGCGGAGAACGCAGAGTAGGCGCTATTTTTTTCGCTTCGTGGATTTCTTCGCGGACGCCGGAACATTCCTCTTGGCGCCATTCTTCTTCGGAAACACCCTGGCAAAAATCTTATCGATGTTCTTGAGTTGGCGTTTGAGATCGAAGGCCCGCTCGATCTTCGCGCGCGGGACTCTCCCGCTAATCTCAGGATCGTTGAGCACTAATTCGTGGAAGTCGAGATCCTCTTTCCAAGCGCGCATGGCGTGACCTTGCACGAGACGATAAGCGTCTTCGCGGGTAACGCCGCTCTCGACCAGGTCGAGCAACAACTGGCCGCTGAAGACCAGGCCGCGCGTGCTCTTCAGATTGGCCATCATGCGTTTGGGATAAACGACCATGGTCTCGATCAGATTCGCGGTCTTGTTCAGCAGATAGTCAGCGAGGGTGGTGGAGTCGGGAATAATGATGCGCTCGGCAGATGAGTGTGAGATATCGCGTTCGTGCCAGAGGGCCACGTTCTCGAATCCGGCTTGCGCGTTCGCTCGGACTACCCGCGCTAATCCCGAGATTTGCTCGCTGGTGACGGGGTTGCGCTTGTGCGGCATGGCCGAGGAGCCTTTTTGTTTTTCGCTGAAAAATTCTTCGGCCTCGCGGACTTCGGTGCGCTGCAGGTGACGGATTTCGGTAGCGATTTTATCGAGCGTGGAAGCGATGGTGGCCAGCGTCGCCAGGAAATAGGCGTGGCGATCGCGCTGGATCACCTGCGACGAAACCGCGGCGGCTTTCAATCCGAGGCGTGCGCAGATCTTTTCTTCAAGTTCCGGTGTGAGGTGGGCAAAGGTTCCGACAGCTCCCGAGAATTTCCCGACGCGGAGATCTTCAGCGGCGGACTTGAAGCGAGCGATATTGCGCTGCGTTTCCGAGTACCAATTGGCGATCTTGAATCCAAAAGTGATGGGTTCGGCGTGAATGCCGTGCGTGCGGCCGATCATGGGAGTGTCTTTGAACTCCCACGCACGGCGTTCGAGTACATCGGCCAAGCGCTCGAGGTCGCCGGCGATCAGCGACGAGGCCTGCTGAATGAGCAGCGCCTGCGCGGTATCCACAACATCGTTCGAAGTGAGGCCGTAGTGGAACCAGCGCGCGTGCGGGCCAACGATCTCGGCGACGGCCGTAGTGAACGCGATGACGTCGTGCTTGACCTCGGCCTCGATTTCGAAGATGCGGTCGACGTTAAAGGCCGCGCGGGCACGGATCGCCTTGGCGGCATCTTTCGGCACGATGCCCGCGTCGGCTAGCGTTTCAGTGGCTGCGACTTCGACCGCCAGCCAGGTGCGGAAGCGGTTTTCGTCACTCCAAATGCGGGCCATTTCCGGCCGTGTGTAGCGTGGAATCACAGAAACCTCTCTTGGAACGGAACTGGGGATTGTAAATCAGGCGGCCCGGTCCGTGCAGTCGGACTTTGCAGACGTAAAGATGCCGCACCAGTATTTTATGTGAGATAAGAATTCGGAACTTCGCTTAATGTGGCGAAAAATTGTCCGCCTATTCCACGGTGTGTTTGGCGGTGTATCCCTCTCGCGCGTAGACGATATACTTCACTTCCTTGCCTTTTTGATTGCGAATCTTTAGAGGACCGCCGTCCGGCGCCTGCAGTTCTACCTTCAACTTGCGATAGGTTCCATCGAGCTTGGTGTTGGTGGGGCGATAGGTGATGCTGTACTGGTTGCGAATGTCAGCCGCGATCTGCTGAAAGTCTTCGGGCAATTCCCCTTCAAAGCGTGGGAAGTAAGCGCGGCCACCAGTCAGGTGAGCAAAGGTATTCATCTGATTGTCGTTTTGGGCCCATCCGACGTCCCTCATTCCACCCGCCATTCCCGCCGCGTCCACCATTTCGCGATATGTCCAGCCAATGCTGACGGGGTAGATCGTGACGTCCTTGGTGGACTTGATTTTCTTCAGCACTTGATCGAGGTTAAGTTTGCTGAAAGTATCGGCACCGGAAGAAACCAGAATGATGTACTTCTTTCCCTGGATGCGATCGATGCGGTCGAGGGTGTCGAAGAGCGCGTCGAAGAGGTTGCGTTCGCTGAACCCCGGGACTCGAAGCGAGTTAAGCGCGCCCATGATTGCCCGCTTGTCTTGCGTGAAGTCAACCAGGATCGTGGGCTTCATATCGTAGGATTCGACGGCAACCCAGTCGTCTTTTCTCAGGGTGCTGGCAAAGGCATAAGACGCGTTAAGAGCGTCATACATGTAGTGATACGCCTGAGATCCCGAAAAAGCTCTGGCGGCTGCGAATTCAATCAAAAGTACGGCCGTGATGGGGGCCTGGGTCTGATTAAAGGATGCAATCTTCTGCGGTGTGCCATCCTCGAGGATCTTGAAATTACCTGCCTGCAGCCCCGGTATGGTCTGGCCGTCTTTCGTAGTCACGAGCACATCCAGACTGACCAGAGGCACTTGTACCTGGATCGAGTAATCGGGCATGTTCTCAATCTTTTTCGGTTTTTCCGGTGCAGGGGGCGGCGGTTCTTCTTTTTTCTTCGGGACCACATAGGGCCCCACGTCGTTGTCCGGGCCTCCCGCTTCAGGCGGAGCCTCCTGCTGGTTCGGATTCGCCGGGGGTTGCTGGGACGTGTTTTGAGCTTGCGCCGGGAAAGTCACGGCAGCTATCCAGAAAACGACAACTATCAGTGGGGTCACGCGGTTGCGGGAAGCCGCCAGAACGCGCTTCAGGCCGCGAAATACGCTGGAAAACATGGGGTCAGTCCTCGAAAACACCTGTGCTAGTATAGATGCAAGCACTCTGCGGGTGGGATATTTTGCAGGTCAAAAAAACCACCTCTCCTGGCAAAACCTTTCAGATAGCACGCGGAGTCTAAGTAGGTAATAAGGTCAGTTTACGACCTCCGGGGTTGTTCATGACTAAAGTTGCGCGCTCACTCTCAGTGATTCTGTGTCTGTTGTACTCCGTTTGGGTTACGGCACAAGACAGGTCCGAGCCTGCCATTATTCCACTCAATCAAATTCACGCGGGAATGAGGGGCACGGCTTTGACCGTGTTCCAGGGTGTGAATCCGGAACCGATGGAGGTCGAGGTTCTGGGCGTGATGCACAATGTCAATGGTCCCAAGGGTGACATCATCCTTGTGCGACTTCACGGCACCAAGCCCGAATACACCGGCGTGGTAGCGGGAATGAGCGGAAGTCCGGTTTACTTCAACGGCAAACTGGCGGGCGCACTGGCCTTCCGCATCGGCGAGTTCTCGAAGGAACCGATCGCGGGAGTGACGCCGATCGAAGAGATGCTGGAGATCAATGCGCTCGATCAGAATCCGGCACCAGGAACGATGCGCGCCAGTGTTCGCGGCAGCGCGAACGCCTCGAAGCAGGACGGAACGTCGCCGACGGCGAGCCCGGGCGAAGATTCGGCGCTCGCGGCAGAGAATTACAACGACTATCTGAAACCCATTGAAACTCCTCTCGTGTTCACCGGCTTCTCGAATGAAACATTGGAGCGCTATGCCTCGCAATTCGCTGCCGTGGGCATCGTTCCGGTGATGGGTATCGGCTCGTCAAGCGATGCGAAGCAGCCGGAACCGATCGAAGCTGGATCCGCGGTCAGCGCCGTGCTGGTTCGTGGCGACATGGATATTGCCGCGACCTGCACCGTGACCTACGTCGATCCGCACCGTTTGCTTGCCTGCGGACATCCGCTCCTGCAGTTTGGCGAAGTGGATCTGCCGATGACAAAGGCTACTGTGCTCGCCACGCTGCCTTCGCCGATGAACGCCTTCAAAATCGTCAACACGACCGAGACGATCGGCTCGTTTGTGCAAGACCGGCAGGCTGGCATCATGGGAGTTCCGGGCCGCGAGTCAAAGATGATTCCGGTGACAGTCGCCATGCACGTTCAAGGTGAACATGGAACGGCGACGAAGGAATTCCATTACGAAATTCTCAACGACGCGCGCCTGAGTCCGCTGGCCATGATGGCTACGGTTTTCAACGCGCTGCACGGCACCAACGAATACGGCGAAAACATTACTTACCGCATGAATGGCGAACTCAGTGTAAAGGGATATCCCGCGGTTACGCTGCGGAATATGTTTGCTCCGCAAGATAATGGGCAGCCAGCCGCAGCTTTGGCAGCAGCTACCATCGGAGATCGCTTTGCGCGCATTTACAGCAATCCTTTTGACGCTCCCGACATCGAGGGTGTGAAGCTCGATTTCGATCTTGTCCGCGAACGTCGTTCCGCTCGTTTGGAAGCTGCGCGTACCGACGTGACCGAGGCTCGGCCGGGAGACAAGATTACGGTTGAAACGGTGATCCGTCCTTATCGCGGCGAGCGGATCGTGCGCCAGATTCACATACGGATTCCAACTTCGACAGCGAAGGGAGTGCTGCGGATTCTGGTAAGCGACGGTGACACGCTCGACCGTCTGCACCGCGGCACGCCAATGATGAACCGCGGCTTGGGGTTGGCGCCGACGATCGCCCTGCTGAACAAAGAGCATTCCAACGATCGCGTGTATGTTTCGCTCATCGATTCTGATCCCGAAGCAATGGTTGCCGACAAAGTCATGCCGACGCTGCCACTTTCTGTGATGAACGTCATGGAGAACATGCGTGGCACGCAAGACATGGTGGTGCTCGGCGAGTCGTCGGTCAGCGAAGCGTCGACCGAACCGCTCGACTACGTTGTCTCCGGCGCACAGATGCTTACCGTTAACATCAAGTAACCCGAGCCTGCGCTGCGGCGGGAGTTTGTACGACGCCGGTTGGTATCACCGGTCGTGGCGCCCGCGCCGCACCGGCTCGGGACTCATCTTCAATTTCAATCGAGGTATCACTTTGGTCCGTAAGACGCTCGCTCTGGTAATAACCCTTGCTCTTTCCACTCTTGCGTTCTCCACATTTTCTCTTGCTGAAGGCACACGCACCTGGGAGCAGTCCAAGTTCGAGGAACTGACCAAGGGTACTGCCAACGGCGTCGCTCTACGCAGCGACGGCGGGTTCGAATTGGCTCCCGCCTTCAAGGCATTGGCGACAACGCCTTCGACCTATATTTGGTCGATCGCCTCTGACGCGTCGGGAAATATTTATGCTGCCGCCGGCTCTCCTGCCCGCGTCTACCGCATTACCCCCGACGGTCGGATAACGACCATCTTTGAACCACAGGAATTGCAGGTGCAGTCGCTGGTAGTCGACAAGGGTGGCGTCGTCTATGCAGCGACGGCGCCCGACGGAAAGATCTATCGCCTCGAACCTCCGCGCGGGGAAAATTCGCGCTCCGAATCTGCGAAGGGTGCGGCCACTAAAAGCGCTTGGAATGCGACAACTTACTTCGATCCGGGCACCAAGTACATCTGGGACCTGGTTCTCGATGCGGCCGGGAACATGTATGTTGCGACCGGTGATCACGGCGAAATTTACAAAGTGAGCGCCAATGGGCAACACTCGCTCTTCTTCAAGAGTGACGAAGTCCACATTCGCGCTCTGGCCATCGACCCCAAAGGGAACTTGATTGCCGGCTCCGATGGCAGCGGGCTCGTTTACCGCATCGCGCCTAGCGGCGAAGCGTTCGTTCTTTACAGCGCGCCCGAGAAGGAGATTACCGCGCTAGCCATTGATCACGACGGTAATATCTACGCGGCCGCGGCGGGGGAGAAACGCGCTGATGCCAGCGTCCCCACGATGACAATCATGCTCGGGGCAACGCCGCAAACCCAGCCCCAGCCCGGCGCCGGCAACATCACCCTGGGCGCAGCCCCCAATTCGGCGATGCCCATGTTCCCGTCGCCGGGACTTGGCGCGACCGGCGGCTCTGAAATCTATCGCATTGCCCCTGACGGCGCTCCGTTGCGCTTGTGGACTTCGCATGAGGACCTTGTCTATGCACTCGCCTTCGATCCTCGCGGACGGCTGGTGGCAGGCACCGGCAATCGCGGCCACGTTTTTGCGATCAACGGCGTAGACGACTTCTCTGATCTGCTCAAGGCGAGCGCTTCGCAGGTCACCGCCTTCGCTGCCGCGCCCGGCGGAGGTCTTTACGCCTCTACCAGCAACCTGGGCAAGGTTTTTGTGCTCGGCCCCGGTCCCGAGTCGGAAGGAACATATGAAAGCGACATTTTCGACGCGCACATCTTTTCGTTGTGGGGACGGGCCAGTGTCCGCAGCTCCGGCAATATTGAGTTTTATGCGCGCAGCGGGAATGTGGACAATCCCGACCGCAACTGGAGTCACTGGATGCGCGTCGATCTTGGTAGCGACGCCGAGCTCAAAGTTCCAGCGGCGCGTTTCGTACAGTGGAAGTCAGTGCTGCACGCAGGCAATCCCGCGCCCCGGGTTGATGATGTCTTGCTGAACTATCTGCCCAAGAACGTAGCACCAGAAATTGACGACATCACAGTGCAACCGGGATATCGCTATCAACCGATTCCGCATGTGACGGGAACCGATGCGCAGGCGCCGGGACAGCCGCATTTTGATCCTCCGCCTCCTGCGTTGAGGGATCGCGACGCGATTGGCGTCCGCTGGTCGGCACATGATGATAACGACGACCAGCTCGTCTATACGGTCTATTACCGCGGCGATGGCGAGTCGCGGTGGTTGCTCCTGAAAAACAACATTACCGACCGTTTCTATTCGTTCGATGCGAGCCTTCTGCCGGATGGAGGCTACACCATAAAGGTGATCGCCTCGGATGCACCCTCGCATTCGCCCGGCGAGGCGCTCTATGCCGAGCGAGTCAGTCCGCGCTTCGAGGTCGACAGCACGCCTCCAGTCATCGATGACTTGACGGCGAGTCTCGACGGAAAACAGATCCACGTGCACTTTCGCGCCAGCGATTCGTTTTCACCGATCAAGCGGGCGGAATATTCGCTCGATGGCAGCGACTGGCAGTTCATCGAGCCGATCGGCCAGCTATCGGATTCGAAAACGGAAGACTACGATTTTCGCATCACAGTGCCGCGGACTGAAGCTGTTCCTCCGCCGATGGCCGGGAGCACGTCGAATGACCACGTTGTCGTGGTCCGCGCGTACGACCGGTTCGATAATCTCGGGAACGCAAAAACCGTCATTCACGAGAAATAGTTTCGCAAATCCGGCCAGCCCCGGAGGAGCCACTACCTATTTGAATATATCGTGTTACGATATAGATAGATCGTGACACGATATAGAGTGAATGAAACCGCTTACCCATTCCGATTATCGAGCGCTCGCGGAACTACGCTATCAGCTGCGTAAGTTTCTGCACTTCAGCGAACAGGCAGCTCGCAAGGCCGGCATGGAGCCTCACCAGCACCAACTCCTGCTGGCTTTGAAGGGATTGCCTGAGGGTATCTGTCCGAGCATGGGGGCGCTGGCGGATCGCCTTCAGATTGAGCCGCACAGCGCGGTGGAACTGGTAAACCGGCTGGCGAAACGGGGCTTCGTGCGGCGACGGCGTGATGGTGCAGATCGCCGCGAGGTTCAGCTGATCCTTACCGCCGATGGTGAAAAATTGCTTGGCGAGCTCTCGTCGCATCACCGTGAGGAATTGCAGACTGCGGGACCCGCGTTGATGGCGGCCTTACAAGCGGTATTGCAATCCGGCAAGCAGCGGCGAAATCGTCGCACGACCTGAACGAAAGGAGCCGGTTCTTGGTCCTCAAGACCGGACCGGTCCGCACCGAGACGATGGCCAACTCAACTTTCAATCCGTCTGCTGATGCAACTGCCACGGGCCGCAAGGGAGCGTCGCCGACTGCCGGTTCTTCGAATTTTGACAGGCTCACACCGCCCGCACAGTTTCGCATGGTCCTGATGTCGGGCCTTGCCACGGGAGTCGGGTTGCTGAGTGGAGTTGTTGCTTTCCTGCTCTATCGACTGATTGGACTGTTTACTAACCTTTTCTTTTTTCATCGAGTCTCGGCTGATTTCAGCAGCGCGCGGTTGAATCACCTTGGATTGTGGGTGATTGTGATTCCGGTGCTGGGCGGAATTGTGGTCGGGTTTATGGCTAAGTTCGGCAGTTCAAAGATCAAAGGCCACGGCATTCCTGAAGCGATGGAAGCCGTGCTTACCAACCGCAGCCGCATCGAGCCGCGAGTTGCCATCCTGAAGCCGATTTCTGCCGCGATTGCGATTGGCACCGGCGGCCCATTCGGGGCAGAAGGGCCGATCATTCAAACCGGTGGTGCACTGGGATCGCTGGTTGGTCAGTTCGTACACACCACGGCCGCTGAGCGTAAAGTGCTGCTTGCCTGCGGAGCGGCGGCTGGGATGTCAGCGACTTTCAATACACCGATTGCCGGGGTGATTCTGGCGATCGAGCTTCTTTTGTTCGAATTCAAATCGCGTTCGTTTATTCCGCTGGTTATCGCCAGCACTCTGGCCACCGCCGTACACATGCAGTTGCTCGGGAGCGGTCCCATGTTCGCGGTCGCCGCCGCGGACTACGGGATTCCCCGCGCGCTTCCGTTCTACCTCTTGTTAGGGGGACTATGCGGACTGGCTGCCGTGGCTTTCAGCAAGGCGCTTTACTGGACCGAAGATCAATTCGAGAAACTTCCCATCGACGATCTCTGGTGGCCAGCGATTGGAGCGCTTGGCCTGGGCATCACCGGATACTTCGTGCCCCGCGTTCTGGGTGTTGGCTACGACACGATCGGCGACATTCTCAATGCCCGCCTTGCCTTCGATCTGCTGCTGGTCGTGATGCTCGCAAAAGCGGTCGCGCTGGTCATCTCGCTTGGATCAGGCACTTCGGGCGGTCTGCTTGCACCCATGTTCATGTCGAGCGCGGCGCTGGGCGGGGCGTTCGCCATGCTGCTCAACCACATTTTTCCGGGTGCTCATCTTTCGCCGGGAGCGTTCGCGCTGGTTGCCATGGGCGCCGTATTCGGCGCCGCTTCACGGGCGACCTTCACCTTTATCATCTTCGCCTTCGAGATCACTCGCGACTATAACGCCGTACTGCCTCTCATGCTGGTCAGCGTGATTGCAGACGGAATCGCGATGTACCTGATGCCAGGCGCCTCGATCATGACCGAGAAGCTTACCCGCCGGGGACTACGCATTCACCAGGACTATGAAGCCGACGTCCTGCAGGTGGTGCGGGTCGCGGAGGCGATGGACCGTAATCCTCCGACGATTCCGGCCACGATGTCAATCGGCGAACTCGCGGCACGGATTGCGCGAAATGATCCGGAGGTCTGCCGTCACCAGGCGTTGCTGGTGGTGGATGAAGGCCGACACCTCGAAGGCATTATTACCCGCGGTGATGTTCTCCGCGCTCTTGATCGAGAGCCTAGCGGAGTTTCTACCGTACTCGCGAGCAGTTCCACGAACCCTGTGGTTGCCCATCAGGACGAAACTCTGTCGGAAGCGGTCGACAAGATGCTGCGACACGATGTCGGGCGTTTGCCGGTCGTCGACCGCGCAAACCCGAAGCTGGTTGTCGGATACCTGGGGCGTCCTAACATCATGGCCGCGCGGATGAGCCGTATGGAAGAAGAACACGTGCGTGAGACGGGATGGATGGGAGGCCGAGCAGTCGACGTGGTGCGGCCGCCGGTGCGGACAAGCGCATCCGAATCCACGTGATTCGCTACGTCAGATCGATCCGAGGCAACGAGTCCTGTGCCTGCCTATTGCTGTGCAAAAATGACCGACGGAGCGGTATTCGTCTTATCTTCGTCGATCATATAGAAATCCGTTATTGCGCAAACGGGGCTTGAACCGGTGCAACCTGAAGTGTCGACGGTATAGATCGCGTAGTTTTGGGGCGTCTGGAAATTCAGCACGATTGTCCCCGGACCACTGTCGGTCAGAGTGTAAGTCGATCCTGATGGTATCGCCTGAGCGCCGGGGTACAAGGTTCCGCCAGTATTGAACACCTGATTGCCTGGGGACGTCAGCAGAAAGTTGGCCGCCAACGGAGTCACTCCGGATCCACCGCTGCTGGTGGTTGCCGCGGCAAATGTGCCGGGCAACTCCGAACCACTGAAGATTCCGCTGCCTTTGCCTTGCGGGTTCATCGTGCCGGTCATCACCGACGCACTGGATTGATCGAGGAGGAATCCGCGATTTGCTCCGCTGGCATAGAGAACGAACGGAAGCGGCGCTACGACGGGGTTCGCGCCGGGATTGCCCAGCATTTGAAAGGTGTAACGTCCGTTAGCCGCGTTGGCAGCTGCATAGGTATAGGTTGAGCCGGCGGGGGGGAATTGGACGCCGGAGAGAATTGTGCCGGCATTGTTCTGATCGAACTGACCGGAGAAGTTTCCGTTGCCATCGGTTGTGCCGAGGGTCAGCGAGACGTTGGTGTTGGCTCCGTTGGCCCCCGTTCCTGTCAGAGCGGAGACGGAAGTGCCTTTAAACGCGGCGTTATTGTAAGTTTTGGTGGAATCTTGCAGCACCATCGTTCCCGAAACGGCCGGGTTTATGGAATCGGTGGAAATGGCGTAGAGGGTTAGCGGATTGTTGGCGCTTGAGGTACCGTTCGCGACGAAGAAATCGAAATTCATGGTGATGGGCGAAATGAGCGCTAAATGCCATACCCCGTTGACATTCTGATACGAGCCTCCGACCGCGCAGGGCGGAGCGCTACAAATGCTATTGGAACTGGTGCCGTTGTCATTTACATCCATCAAGCCACTGACGATACCTCCACTGCCGTTGAACGGCATAAGACCGGCATAGCCAACGTGGTTGCCGGACGAATCCACGCCAGTGAATCCAAAGGCGAATGTCTGGTCGGTGGTCGAGTTGAAGGTGGATGCTTTTTCGGCGATTCCAGAACCTGTGCCGTGGCCGTCGGACTCGATCATGGCAACATCGCCGGCGCCATCGAGCGTCACCTGAAACTTATTTGGATAGACTTCATTAGGCAACGTCAGAGTCAGCACGCCGGCGTTATTCGAGTTGTTTACATCGGCGGTAGTTGGAGTGTACGAACCGCCGCTAATGGAAATGGCGGTGGCGGGACCGGCGGATGTCAGTTCGTCTTCTACGCCCGATGAGATTGCGCCGTTCACCGCTGTGAACATTCCGGCCACGGCTACGGGGTGGTTACTACTGTCGTATCCCGAAAACCGAAACGCGTAGGCGCCGCTGATGCGCGATGTCACTAGCGAGGCTTTGGCGACGGTACAGTATTTAGGATTGGTCGTGCAACCCGACGCATCAAGAGGCGTAATCGCCGATATCGAAACGCAGCTGCCGGTGCAATTGTCCAGCGCTTTGTAGTAAGCCAGGCCCGATACATTCGGGTCCTGAACAAAGTTGGCGCACGCTACCCCGTTCGCGGTACAGGTCCAGGTAAAACTTTGGGGCGCGTCGTCTGGAACGGCCACGGCGGTAAATTGCTGGGTGAGACCGGTGCCGACGTTCACGAGTGCCGGTGAAACGTCGGTGGTGATGTCAACCACGCTCAAAATAAGCGGACCGCTTATCGACGTGTCGGCCGCCGATGTCGCGGTGATCGTTGCCTGCGAGCCGGCCGCGGTGGGGGCGACATAGGTTGCGGTTGCGGGGCTGGTTGGCGGAGTGACTGGCGTCAGTGTGCCCGGTCCGCTCAGGTTCCAGGTGACGGCTGTATTCGTCGAACCGGTCACGGTGGCCGTCAGCGTTATCGACTGGGTCGGATAGATCGCGCCAGCGTTGATGCCATCAGGCGGAGTTACTGTGACAGTGATTCCGCTGCCCTCACCGGTGCCACCCGTGGCGCAGCTGACTGCCAACCCCAGACTCAACAAAGCCGCCGCAAACAGATACTGCTTAATCATGATAGAGATCTCGTTGAATCAAATTTCTTCATCTACCTTGGAGTCCGGTCGAACGCGACAGGAGAGCTTTGCACGCTGCTCCCTGGATCTTATCCCTAGTTTGCAAGCAGCCATAAGGCCAATTTGTTATTTGAATCAGCAGGTTACAAATGTACCTGAAACTAATGCACTTTGTCTCAAAGGATAGAGACCGGGATGGGCAATGGCGGGCTAACGCTGCGCAAGCAATTGCAGCTTTCGGGGAGACGGCGCGTGCGGATAGGCCGAAGCCGACGGCAGATCGGAGAGACGCGTGAGTTGAGGCATCGATCCTCAGTGAGCAGTGACGGCGGTTGGCGCTGACGGGTGCTTGGCTGCGTCGATAAGCGGAAGCAATTCAGTCGCGGTGATTCCGAGTGTGCCGCCGGAGAAGCCGTCGATGTAGGCGGAATTGATGCCTACGACTTCGCCGCGTGAATCCAAGACTGGGCCGCCGCTGCCGCCGCGGGCGGTGGGCGCGTCGTAGATCAGCTTGTCGCCGGTGACGTCTCCGACGTGTCCGAAAGTTGCCGAAGGCCTGATCAGGGATAGAGCGGCCAACTCGCCGGCAGTGTCGGCATCATCCGGATGCGATGACAGGCGTTCGTAGACCACGGCTGGCGACTTTGCAACCATGCCGGTGACTCCCATCGGATACGCCAGCACGCTTATGGATTCGCCGACGTGAGGTGGCGTGGGGCACAGAGTCAGGGGACGCAGTTTCCTGGTGAAGGCAGTTGTTTCGAGGCGCAGCACGGCGAGATCGCCGTGGGCGGCTATGACTGCCGTCTGGAGGTTCACGGGAAGCGGTGAGCCGGGGAAATATGCCACCAGCTTTTCGAGCACTGGCGTCCCGCCCTCGCGCAGTGCCGCTGCCACTTCGCGATCGCCATACCAAGGCTCGGCCACATGGCGATTGGTGGCGAGAAGTCCAGGGGCGACTACGAAGCCCGTGCCCGAGACACGAGCGCGGAAGCCCGGCACGTGGCCGGAGATGTGATAGATCCCGTAGATGTAAGCGACTGAGTCGCGCGCGTCGTCGACAGCCGATGTAGAGAAGGATTGCTGCTGTTGCAGATCGGCCACCTGACGCGAGAGCTGGTGAACTTGCTGCTCGAGTCCAGCTGTTTCCGGAGGAGCGTAGTAGTTCGCCATCACTCCGGCGCCGACCAAGGCCAAGACGCCCAGCAGGCCTTGCACAAAGCGCTGCCAGGTCTCGACCAATTCGTTCTCTCTATTGTCGGAATCGAACATGAGCCGTCAGGCCCGGCAAAGGAGGGAGATGCCCGGGGTAACAATCATTATCCTGACGCATTCGCGGCTGGGCGTGTAGGGTACAGAAGTTCGCTGGAACGCGGACAAAGGTAACTGGATCGAGTTCCTGAGTTATTCGAGTCCTAAGTTATTCGAGACCCAGGCGCTTGGCCATTGCTTCGTAGAGGAAGCCTTCGCCGGGAGTGTAGGGCTGGACCCATTCTCCATCGATCACGAACTGCGGAACTGCGCGCTTGCCGGTGCGTTTGACGACCTCGTCGGCAGCTCCGGGAGTACTCTCGATGTTGATGTCGGTGTAGGGGAGGTTATGGCGGTCAAGGAAGCGCTTGGCCTCGCGGCAGTCCGGACACCAGGGGGCAGAATAGACGGTGATTTGCATGAATGTCTAGAAGCTTCAGACCTGTTCGAGTTCGTGCACGGTGCGTTCATTCTCGACGTTGCCAGTGTTCAGCGTCGTGGCGGGCTCGAAGAGCACGACCCAGCATTCTTGCTCGGCGACGGGGCGGTGCTCAACGCGGCGCGGAACTACGATGAACTCGCCTTCCTCGATCCATTCATGATGGTCGTGAAAGTCCATGCGGAAGCGGCCTTTGACCACCAGGAACATCTCGTCCTCGTGCTCGTGGTGGTGAAAGACGAACTCGCTGTTCAGCTTGACGAACTTCACCTGCTGGCCGTTAAGTTCAGCGGCAATGCGGGGCTTGTAGTAGTCGGTGATCTTGGCGAACTTTTCGGCGATGTTGACTTTGGACATGGTTCCTCGAAGCGCGGCCTGTGACAATGATTTTAATGGATGGCGCGGCTTAGTTGGCGGTCGCAGGAAAGTTGGGCTGAACCAAGGGAGGCTGCCGAGCTTCGCTCGGCATGGACGGGCGAGACGCCCGTCTCCACACGAGTGAGGCAAGAGCAAAAGAGCCGCCAGCTGTCGCTGGCGGCCGGAGGAATGGACTTGAAGACGCTTTAGAAGCCTGTTGTGCCCGTACCCTGGTATCCGGGGCGCAGGGTCACGCGAACGCCACGCTGGGCGTTCACGCGTGTGGTTGTGTTCCAGTCGACCTCGTCGGTGCTGATGACACCGCTTCCCCCGCTGGCGAGCTCGTAGCTGATGCGGCCATCCTGATAGGTGTAATTACCGACCGCCAGAACCATGCCAGTTTTGAGCACGAAGATGGGCACTCCGGCAGAGGTTGCGGCGCCTCCGCCGATAGCATCTCTGGAGATGTTGGCGTAGGCAGCGGGCGGAATCTCCTCGGCCACCGGCTGCACGTCGGCTACAACTCTCGCGTCACGCACGGTCAGTTGGGGCACGGCGTTGGCGTCGCTGGACTGGTAGGAGTAATGGTAGGAGGATCCGTGATAGTAGGGATCGCTGGTGGGCGAACTAGTGGGCGCGGGACCTCCGAAGAAATGCCAGTCGGGACCGTTGGCTTCCGCAACCTGCGGCAGCTCGACGTCATCCATCAGGCGTAGTTCGAGCATGCTCTCGCCTTTGAGGGTGGGACGGGGTCCGCGAGCGGGGAGCATGATGATCTTCCAGGGCCAGAGCGGCGGCAGCATCCATTCAACGACGTCGCGCCGGGCATGGCCTTTGCCGCGGATGTCTCCGTCTTTATCGACCTTGTAGCCGCGGGTCGCGATGACCTTGGCGTCAAGAGGCATATCACCGTTGGGCAATCCGATGCGATCGAAGACCAGCTTCATATAGCCCTTGCCCCAGAAATGGCCGGGGTCCTGGGCCGACTCGAGATGGCCGACGAGGTAGCTGCCGCGCGGGAAGGTCTGCTGGCCGAATTCCGTTACGGAGTGGAGATGACAGAGAACGGGATCTCCGACGGCTACGGTGGCAGACGAAAAGTTGGGCTCATTCATGGTGCAACGCAGAAGGGTACCGGCGGGCAGGACCATTTCCCGCGCGCTGGCACTCAGGGTCAAAGCAAGAAGGGATGCTGCGAGGACTACGAAACAGCGGGACTTCATACTGCACCTCGGTCTCACGCCCTGGAATTTTTGCTGCTGTTCCAAAACAACAGCCGTGAGCCCGCCCCGATTGAGGGAGTTAAACACAAAGTCTGTCTGGCGGTCAATTGACGGGAATAGGCGAAAGTGTGGTTTTTATGCAACAGGGAGGTTTGGTCGGGCATGGTTACCAATTAGGGTAATAATTAACTTGACTCGCCCATGCTTTTAGGCTACCATGTCTTTGGTGGTGAGCGAGATGACACAAGAACCCAAGAGCCTCCAAGAAGCAATCCTGTACTTCTCGAATCCCGATAATTGCGTTGACTACATGGCGCTCCGTCGCTGGCCAGATGGCAAGGTTACCTGCCCGGTCTGCGGTTCCGCGAACGTTAGCCAGTTCAACCCGAAGCGTCGGACTTGGAAGTGCTCTACACATCATCCGAAGCGGGAGTTCTCCGTCAAGGTTGGCAGCGTGTACGAGGACAGCCCGATTCCGCTGGACAAGTGGCTCACCGCAACGTGGATGCTGTCGAACTGCAAGAACGGAATCAGCAGCTACGAGATTGCGCGTGATCTCAAGGTCAGCCAGAAAACCGCATGGTTCATGTTGCATCGCATCCGTCTCGCTTTGCAGGATGAGACGTTCGGTTCCAAGCTGGGCGGCGAAGTCGAAGCCGATGAAACTTTCATCGGCGGCAAAGCGCGGAACATGCACAAGAGCGTGCATCAGCGCCGTATCACTGGTTCCGGTCAGAGCTTTCGTGACAAGACCATCGTCATGGGAATGCTGGAGCGTGGCGGACGTGTTCGCACTCAGGTTATCCCAGATCGGCAGAAGGAAACTTTGCAGCCCATCGTGAGGGAGAACGTGCAAAGTGGCGCGGCACTCTTTACCGATGAAATGGGCGGATACAAGGGACTCAGCGAAAAGTATCAGCACCAGATCATTGACCACGCCGTTAAGTACGTGGATGGCCGCGTACACACCAACGGCCTTGAGAACTTCTGGTCGCTGCTGAAACGCGGCCTTGCGGGAACCTACGTTGCTGTGGAACCGTTTCATTTATTTCGCTATCTCGATGAGCAAGTGTTCCGGTTCAACAATCGTGCGACCAAAGAGAACAAGGTAACCGACGCGGACAGATTCGATATGGCCGTGCGCCAGATCGTCGGCAAGCGCCTCACCTTCGCCGCACTCACTGGCAAAACGGCGGATGCGACGTGTTTCTAATCCTTACCGCTTGAAGCGCGGGAAGCGGGCGAAGTCTTAGCCCGCTTTTTTCGCGCTCGTTTGCGTTTCCATTCCTTCTCGCGCCTTTGTAGTTCGGCGTGTGACACTGAAAGAACCTTGCGCATCGTTGCATCGAATTTGTCAAACTCAGGATTGCTCACTACTCTTTCAACCTTTCTGCGAGCTTCTGCATGAAGGCTTTCACGTTCTCGAAAATCCGCTCTGCTTCATCCTCAGTGTACTTCCCGCGAACGTGCATGGTGTGATTGCGCCATGCGTCTTTGAGAATAGCGAAGTGGCTCGCGGCCTGCGCGTAAAATTCTTGTTGCTCCTTGCAGTCCGGCAGAGCTTTCCATGCCGGGTCTTTGTGCATGTCCCTGACCTTGCTTTCGATCTGCTCGATTGCTGGTGCCCAATTTGTGTGCGCGAGAGACACGCCGAACTTTGCTCCCAAAACGGTAAGTCCGATCTCTAGGACGCGCATCAGATGAAAGACTCCCGCCGTGCCGAGAGTGGTTGCAACGCAAAACGCCGCGCTGTTAGATTCCCAAGTAGTCGAAGGAAAACTCTCGGCAACTGCCCTCCCAAAGGCAAAAGGCTCCTTCTGCTGGGGCCAAAATCTCATTCGCTCAGGCGGGATGTAGAAGAATGCCTTGTCCTTCAATTCTTTCTCAACCAGTTTCTCGGTGGCTTCGATCTGATCGTGCAGCCATTGAAAACTATGTCTCGATCCAGTCTTTATCTCGTCGAGAAGTTCCTTCGCAGTCTCGGCGGATATTCTCAGGCCAATTCTGTTGAATTCTCCTTCCAGAGGTTCTAGCCCGTTGAGCGCCCTTTCACGGGCCTGTTGGTCAAGGTCTTGTACCAAAGCAAACGCCGGTTCGCCGTCGCCGTTTATGACAACGACCGATCCGGCAATGCAATCCGCTCTGATCGTTCTAAGAGACCGACCGCACCAGAAAAATCTATTCGCAGAAAACTGGAGCATCTCAAACCAACTCACGAGTTCAAATGGTCGTTCTTCCCAAGGCTGGAGCACTCTTTCCAGCCCTTCCTCCAAATAGGGCAACTGCACGATGAATCTCCTTTCGTTTCAGATTCATCGGCAATGATCGCCTGATCTCACCCTACTCCTATGGGCGAGTCAAGTCAATTATTGCCCCAATTAGTTAATATACTTGTATTCGAGAAAAAACTCTTAGGTCGATCTTTTAGAATCATTGAGTTGCAAACTTTTTCCCGCCAGATCTTTGAGTTTAAAGGACTTATAGCTAAAATATTTGGGCGGATGCTAGGGCCGTCCGTTGGGACGGACACACTCCGGCATTGCCCGATCCAGAGACGATTATCGCAGTGAGTGAAGTGGGGAGTCTGTGATGGCGGGCACGGATTGTTGTGATGAAACAAAGAGGAGAGAAAATAGTCTCATAACCTAAGCGCTGCTTGGGTTACAATAACAGCGTGGTTTCGCTAAGGTTTGGCGGTGTTCGGTTCGTTGCGTATTCGAACGATCATTTGCCGCGCCACGTTCACGGCTTTGCGGGCGAAACAGAGGCAATTGTCGAACTTCGGTTTGACGGGACTGTGGGCTTGGCGAGGCGGGAGGACGCCGTCCGGCCCGCGAATGCGAAGAGGTCAGACGCGAGGAAAATTCTGAGGGCTGCGGCAGAGCACTTCGAGGAGCTCGCAGCATTATGGGAGATCATCCATGCTTAGGAATATGGCGAGGAATAAGACCGTGCGACACCGAATTTCGACGAGCGATGCCGAGATTGATCGCGCCATCGAGCGCGCGAAGACCTTGCGCGACGAACCACTGGTGACGGAAGTGGAATACAGGCCAGGGCCGGGATTGAATCTACTGATTCTCAAGCTGAACGATGGGCATCGGCGTGTGATTCCGCGCGAGGAGTTGCAAGGGCTGCAATCGGCCACGAAGGAGCAGATTGCGCGGGTGGAGATTTTGGGTAATGGAACCGGGCTGCATTGGCCGGCGCTCGACGTGGACCTCTACGTTCCCAGCTTGCTGCAGGGCGTTTATGGCAACAGGAAATGGATGGCCGAAATCGGGCGCAGAGGAGGGGCAGCGAGGAGTGCGGCCAAGAAAAAAGCGGCTCGGGTTAACGGGCTGAAGGGCGGACGGCCGCGTCGGAGGGAAGTGGCGGCCGGGGATTAGGGACACTGGTCTAGCGAGCCCACACATTCGCACAGAACGCGAATGTGTGGGGTACCTGGCCACGCGGCTAAATACCGTTCTAGAATCAGATGGTTCTTTGGCCGAAGGAGTTTCTGAATGCGCGATCACCTAAGCTCAAAAGCTCCGGCAGTTCTGCTGATGGGTGTGTTGTGCTTGCTGCGAGCGAGCGGCCAGATTTCGGCGAGCAGCAGTTCGGCGCTCGCTTCCGGGACGCTGAATCTGATACTGGCTAATGAGAATGGATTTGTCATCGCCGCCGACAGCAGGATGTCGAGCGAGACTCCGTTTGAATGTAAGAAGGACTTACCTAAGCGACTCTATTGCGACGATAGTCAAAAGTTGTTCAAGACCGGCAATCGGTCCGCAGTGGTCATCGCTGGTTTCGCCGTCGGCCGGGCCGATCCACCAAGTCCTCTTGATCTTGTGCTCGCGTCCGTTCTTCGTCAGGAGTTTGGGCCGTGCGGTCAGCGGGCTTTCCGGGTGACCACCGGTCCCGAGCCTAAAGGACAGGTGGTCTGCGCTCCCGAGTCGACGACGGATCCCATCAGTGGCCTGTTTAATGTTGAGCCCGCCTTGACTGCGGTCGCTTCAATCAACGATCCGGAACACTTCCCCGCCGAGAAGATGTTCTTGGTGGTGTCGTTCGCCGGGATTGACGATCAAGGAAAGATCTCAATCCAGCAACAATACTTCAATGGGTTATGGGTTCGCACCGCAAACAACGTTCCTGTCCCTTCCTGGCGAGTATCGCGAACGCCGAGGGATGTGGTAGACCGTTTCACCTTTGTCACAGAGGGCATCCCCGATATTGCGAATCGGATTTTGGGAGGGTCTTACGAAAGCTCCGATCCGGTCATAGTCGGGTACTATCGTAATCTTCATTCCGGGCCCTTCGGCAGGGACTCCATGACCCTAGGCGAGATGAGGGAACTTGCTCGCGTGATCCTGCGGGAGACGAGGAAGGCACACGGGAGCCTTGTAGGGGGGCCTGACCAGATTGGCGTGTTCCCGGTAAAGGAGCGGCCCTCAATAACTGGGGTTGCTGGCCTGTCGAAGGATAAACAGTTAACTCCTCGGTTTTTCCTGAACTCTTGTCTCGTTTACGACCGGGACCATCGGGGATCTAACGGGCCCTGTGTGAATGGCACGTTTTATGAGGACTTTACGCGTCCCTTGGACGAAGTGATCGCGCAGTTTTTTCTTGCTTGCAGATTCAAGGACGTGTCGGTGGCCGTCGATAATAACTACTTTGTCCGAAATGAGTTTGACGGGGTAACCTTCAAATACACCGGTAAGAAACCACCCTTCTTTTCCCGCAATACCTACACAAATTGCTCAGTCGAACTGCCGGAGGGTGTCGACCTCAACAGTGAGATCACATCGCACTGCCGCCCAATTAGGATGAACAACGTTAGCCTCGATAGGAACAGTCTGGGCGCACCGGTGCAGTATCAGAGGGTCGGCGGGCAACTTCGACTTACTCTTCCGAATCACTGAGGTGATCCGGCGGCGATACAAGATCGCGCCTGGCCAAGGGCGGACCCCGTCACCACACGAGCAAAAACAAAATCACGCACAACCTCAAAAACAAAAGCCGCCAGCTTTTGCTGACGGCTTAAAACTTGCCGAACTTCGTTCGGCTGGCGGGCAGGAATGCCCGCCCCACACAATAAACACTAGCTTTCGTACAGGAGGACGCCTTCGGTTTTTTCGGCGTCTACTGGACGGTAGTAGAGTTTGTTGTCTTCTAAGAAGACCTCAATGAAGGCCGGTCGAGTGGTGATCGTGCCTTGGATCAGGGCTTCCGAGAGCGGATCTTCTATGTATTTCTGCAGGGCTCGGCGCAGTGGACGGGCTCCGTAGCTGCGGTCGGTGAGGGTCTGGTTGAGGATCCACCGCTTGGCTTCGTCGGCTACCGTTACTGTGATCGAGCGCTGCGCCAAATTCTGGTTCAGCTGGCTGACCATGAGTTCGAGGATCTGGATGAGATCCTGCTCGCTGAGCGCCATGAAGAGGATGACCTCGTCGACGCGGTTCAGGAACTCAGGATTGAAGGTGCGCTTGACTTCGCCCTTCACCAGATCTTCGACCTTGGCCGAAACCATTTCATCCTGCGAGGACTGGAAGCCGAGGCCCTCGCGCTTCATGAGATGGCGGGCTCCGATGTTCGAAGTCATGATGATGATGGTGTTCTTGAAGTCGACGGTATTGCCTAATCCGTCGGTCAATTGGCCATCTTCAAAGACCTGAAGCAGGATGTTGAAGACGTCAGGATGCGCCTTTTCGATTTCGTCGAGAAGAACGACGGAATAGGGCGCACGTTTGACGCGTTCGGTCAGCTGTCCACCCTCTTCGTAACCTACGTATCCGGGAGGCGAGCCAATCAGTTTGGAGACGCTATGCTTCTCCATGAATTCGGACATATCGAAACGGACGAGAGCCTTGTCGCTGCCAAACATGAAGTGCGCCAAGGTGCGCGCGACTTCGGTTTTGCCTACGCCGGTCGGGCCCAGGAACAGGAACGAGCCGATAGGACGATTCGGGCTTTTCAACCCGGCACGCGAGCGGCGAATGGCGCGGGCGAGAGCGCTGATGGCGCGTTCTTGCGAGATGATGCGCTTATGCAGCTCTTCTTCAATGCGAAGGAGCTTCTGCGTTTCTTCTTCTTTGATCGAGGTGATGGGAACGCCGGTCCAGCGGGATACCACGTCCTCGATGTCCTCCCGACCGACAACGCCGGTGGAGGATTCATCGAGGTGGTATTTTTCGCGAAGGGCGCGCAGGTTCTCGCGCTCCTTGCGTTCTTCGTCAGAGTAAAAGCGCGCCTTCTCGAACTCGTGGTTCGCGATGGCGTTCTCCATACGGTGGACGATGAACTTGATGCGCTTCTGGACTTCGGTCAACTCCTCGGGAAGCGTGGTCTGGCGCAGCTTCACCCGAGCGCCCGCTTCATCGATCAGGTCGATCGCCTTGTCTGGCAGAAAGCGGTCGGGAATGTAGCGGTTCGAATGCGAGACGGAGAAATTGATGGCGTCGTCGGTATAGGTGACGGCGTGGAATTTTTCGTAACGCTCTTTTATGCCAAAAAGGATTTTGACGGCATCGGCTTCGTTGGGCGGCGGAACCTTCACGGCCTGGAAGCGGCGCTCGAGCGAACGATCTTTTTCGATCGACTTGCGGTATTCAGCGGGCGTGGTTGCGCCGATGCACTGAATTTCTCCGCGAGAGAGCGCGGGCTTGAGGATGTTGGCGGCGTCGAGCGAGCCCTCGGCCGATCCAGCGCCGACGAGCGTGTGCAGTTCGTCGATGAAGATGATGGAATTCTGCGACTCCATCAGCTCTTTCATGATGGTCTTGAGGCGCTCTTCGAACTGGCCGCGATATTTGGTGCCGGCGACGATCAGCGAAAGATCGAGGGCGAGAATGCGCTTGTCAGCGAGGAAGGATGGCACTTCACCGTCGGCGATGCGCTGGGCGAGTCCTTCAACGATGGCGGTTTTGCCGACGCCGGGTTCACCGATGAGCACAGGATTGTTTTTGGTGCGGCGGCAGAGAATCTGGACGACGCGTTCGACCTCGCCGTCGCGGCCGACCAGCGGATCGAGCTGGCTATCCATGGCCGATTGGGTGAGATCGCGTGAAAATTCACTCAATAATGAGGATTCACGCTGGCCCCGTTGTGGCGCAGCTTTTTCCTGGCTGGTGCGGGCGAGTTCTTCGCGGATGGTGGAGAGACGCAATCCACGCTCGTGGAGGATTTCAGCGGCGAAGCACTTTTCTTCGCGGAGCAATCCAAGCAGCAGGTGTTCAGTGCCAATGTGTTTGTGGGAAAGACGTTCCGCTTCTTCAGCGGCATAAGCCAGTACGCGCTTGCATTCGTTGCTCAGGGGAAGATCGACCGAAGTAGAAACCTTTTCCCGTATGGTGGTATGACCCTCGATCTGCTTGCGGATGGACTCGACCGAAGCGTGGGAGCGCAGAAACCGGTTGGTCAGCGCCTTGTCTTCGCGGAGGAGCCCGAGCAGCAGATGTTCGGTCTCTATATAAGGAGAGCCAAACTGGCTAGCCTCATACCGCGCAAAGAAGATGACCCGCCGGGCTTTCTCCGTGTAGCGTTCAAACATAAAACAATTCCCCCCGAGTTCCAACGAAAGGCCCCGCCCTTCGCCAAACCCATGACCCTACTTCATTATGCATTTATATCGCCTAATCTCCCAAGCGATACCCCATTGTAGTAACCCTGACCGCCTTACTTCGGGTACTGCAATATTCCGACTCCACTCTTTAATCGTGTCGCTGCTCTGTCTTTCGTTACGCCGGAAGCGATTCGGGCGTCACTTCCTCTATTTTGCCCTTAACCAACCGTAAAACACGATGGCACCGTCGTGCAAATGCGAGATTGTGAGTCGCGATCAGCGAGGTCAGCTGATGCTCGCGATGCAATCGCGCGACCAAATCAAAAACCAGTTCGGCGGTACGGCCATCGAGATCGCCGGTGGGCTCATCGGCCAGCAAAACCTGGGGCCGGGTGATGAGCGCCCGGGCCAGCGCAAGGCGTTGCTGTTCGCCTCCAGAGAGTTCGCCTGAACGATGGTGCCCGCGCGCCTCGAGTCCAACTTCGCGCAGCCACCGCGAAGCTTCTTGTTCTGCCGAGGAGAGCGGCTGCCCGCGGGTTAGCAAGGGCATGGCGACATTCTCCAAAGCGGTGAATTCTGGAAGAAGGTAGTGAAACTGCCAGACATAGCCGATTTCGCGGTTACGAAACTCAGCGGCGGCATCCTCAGAAAGAGAATTCACTTGGGAGTTGGCGCAGTATACGGCACCGGCCGAGGGACGATCAAGCGCGGCGAGGATGTGCAACAAGGTACTCTTTCCAGCACCGGACTCCCCGACGATCGCAAGCATCGTTCCCTTTTCAACTGTGAAAGACAGATTTTCAAAGAGCACGAGTTCGGCTTCGCCTGAGCGAAACACTTTACTTAAGCCTTCGATCCTCAACAGAGGATCTTGAGCTATTGGATGCAAATCGTTCCTCCTGAGTATCAAAGGCCCTCGGGACACCACCTGAGAAGGCGAGTTTTTGATGCCTTAGGTCGTCATGCATTCGATCGTCATGCTCATGCCTTCGACCCTGATCCATTAGAACATGACCGGTAAAGGCGATGATCTAACGGGATCGTCAGGAGAAACAAGCACGTTTCCAAGATTCCAAATTCGGGAGCGGCTATGCGAAAGACTGTATACCTTGGGAAAACAATTGCAATGTGACCGTGGTCACAAACGAGCGCCCGGAAGGCACTACTCGTAGCGCAAAGCCTCGGCCGGCAAGATGCGGGCGGCGGACCAGGAGGGATAAATGGTGGCGATGAAGGAAATGCCGATGGAGACGAGCGCGACGATGACGCCGTCGACGAGGCGTGGCGCGAAGGGAACGTAGTCGATGGAATAGACCTCGGGCGAAAGCGAGATGAAGTGATAGTGTCCGCCGGCGAAGGAGATGGCGTAGCCGATGAGGAGGCCGATGGCGGTGCCGATGACGCCGATAAGAACCCCCTGGGCGATGAAGACGCGGCGAATTTGCGCTTTCTTTGTGCCGAGCGACATGAGGACGGCGATATCTTTTGTTTTTTCCATGACCATCATGATGAGAGAGATGAGGATGTTGAGAGCGGCGACGAAGACGATGAGTCCGATGGTGATGAAGGTAACGAGGCGTTCGAGACGGAGCGCGTGGAACAAAGGCTTGTTCTGCTCCATCCAGTTGGTGGACATGAAGCCGTGGCCTCCGGTAAAACGATCGGCGTCTTCGGCGAGTTGCTGACCGACTTCTCCGGCGAGGTAGATATCGTCAATCTTGAACTGGATGACGGAGATTACGTCACCGAGGCCGAAGAGTTGCTGCGCGTCGGCGAGGCGTATGAATGCCCAGGAAGAATCATAGTCGTAGAAGCCGGAGTTGAAGATTCCGGCGACGCGAAAGCGAATGTATTTTGGCACCATGCCGAAGGGAGTGAGTTCTCCTTGAGGAGAGGTGACGAGGACGACGGAACCGACGGTGGCGCCGACTCCGTCAGCCAGGTCGCTGCCAAGAATGATGGGAGGCATGGCGGCTACGCGCTGTGCTACACCGGCTAGATCATCGGGAGATTCGGATGCCTCGGTTGTGGTTGAAGTGGGTGAGTGGTCGCTGGACTTTGACTCGTTCGAGCCAGCTGAGGGCGTGGGAGTTTCGTCAAGGGCAGCGGCTGATCCGAGGGTGACGGTTTGCAGCAGGTCGCTCACTTTGCGCTCGTAGCGCGGAAGCATTCCTTTCAGGACGGCACCGCGGGCACGCGGGCCGCGGGAGATGAGCACCTGCTCGTAGATTGCTGGAGCAGCAGCTACTACGTGCGGCTCTTTCGACATCTTTGCGAGTAGCGGACGCCAATCGCGGATTCCGTCACTTTCCACGCGCAGCAGACTGATGTGCGCGGTGGAACCGAGGAGGCGCGCCTGTAAGTCCTGGCGAAAGCCGTTGTTGATGGCGAGGGCGACGATCAGGGAGGCGACGCCGGCGGCGACTCCGAGGATGGAGATGCCGGTGATGATCCCGATGAACGCCTGGCGGCGTTTTGCGCGGAGATAGCGAGTTGCGACGAAGAGTTCGAAGCGCATGAGTGCGGCGGTCAGCTAAACGGGATTATATCTGGAGGGGTCGTGGCGGATGCTTCAGGGCTAGATTCTGATGACTTTGTCATCCCGAGAGAAGCGAGAGATCCGCAGTCGGGTACAAAATGCAGATCCCTCACTACGTTCGGGATGACAAATCTTCAAATGCAGATCCCTCGCCCGCTCACTTCGTTCGGGCTTTTGGAAGTGGCCCGTGGAACGAGTGTGCTTTTATGGGAGTAGCCCGTGTGGAAGGTCCGCTCTTATGAAAAGTAGTCCACTGAAGTAGTTCGCTGGAAGTAGTTCGCGGGCTGGAGCCCACTTCCTGATATTCTCTTTCCTCATGTCTCCCATTCTGACTAGTTTATTGCTGGGGCTGACGGCGGCGGGCGCGAACGTGTTTGGCGGCGCGATTATTGTTCAGCGGAATTGGGAGCGGTCTTATCTTCGCTACTTCGTGGCGCTGGGCGCGGGGTTCATGCTGGCAACGGCGCTGGTCGAGATGGTGCCGGAGAGCATCAAGCTGCGGGGTCCGTATGCTGGGTTTCTTATTCTTGGCGGATATCTGCTGGTGCATTTTTTCGAGCACACGGTGACTCCGCATTTTCATTTTGGAGAAGAGACGCACGCCGAGCAGTTTGCGCATTCGCATAAGGGATATTCGGTGTTGATGGGATTGCTGATTCACACCTTTTTCGATGGGATCGCGATTGCGTCGGGGTTTCTGGTTTCGCAGGAGCTTGGCTGGATTATTTTTATCGCGGTTTTTCTGCATAAGATTCCGGAGGGTTTCACCATTTCGTCGGTGATGCTGGCGAGCGGGCGAAGCCGCGGGTTCGCGTGGGGAGCGTCGATGGCTTTGGGCGCGGCGACCGTGGCAGGAGTGATGACGATGGCAATATTCAGGCATGATGTGAGTTTTGGGTTGCCGCTGTCGGCCGGGGTGACAATTTATGTGGCGGCTTCGGATTTGATTCCGGAGGTGAACAAAGAGCCGGGGGCGCGGATGGCAGTATTAGTGTTTGTGGGCGCCGCTTGTATGTTTTTGCTGGATAGATTTTTTCATGTGCATTAGAAAAAGTACCCAGTACCCAGTACCCAGTATCCAGAAAAACCTACTCGGGTAGGGACGCGATTAATCCGTTCAAGATTCTGCCGACCTCATGAACTTGTTGCAGCAAACCCTCTGTCGAAGGATGATCGGCATATCCGAGACGCTCAGCAAGGATCAGTTGGGTCTCCAACTCAGCCAGCGAACCTGCGGAGTGTCGCAGGAAGTGACGGAATTCGCGATGGCTGCAGTGCGCCTGCCCCTCGGCGATATTGCTCGGAACCGACACTGCGGCACGCCGGATTTGATCCGTAAGGCTGTAGACCTCGCGCCTCGGAAAACTGTCAGTCAGCTTGTAGGTCTCCGCGACCAGATCCATGGACCTCTGCCACACGACTAGATCTTTGAAATGCTGAGCCATATCTTGGAATGAGCGTACGATTTTACTGAGTACTAGGTACCGGGTACTTTTACCCGCTGTGCCTGATGTGCATCACGTCACCATCCTGCACGATGTAGTCTTTGCCTTCCAGGCGCAGAGTGCCTTTGGCTCTCGCGTTGGCTTCGGAACCGGCTTCGAGCAGTTGATCCCAGCGAATCGTTTCTGCTCTTATGAAATGCTTTTCCAGATCGGAGTGAATGGCTCCGGCGGCATTTTGGGCTCTGGTGTTCACGGGGATGGTCCAAGCCCGGCATTCATCTTCTCCAGCAGTGAAAAAGGAGATCAGGCCGAGCAGGTGGTAGCTTTTGCGGATCAGGCGCGAGAGGCCGCTGTCGGTGAGTCCGTAGCTGCCGAGGAATTCGGCGGCGTCTTCGTCGGACATCTCGGCCAGTTCGGCTTCGACTTTGCCGCAGATGGCGCTGGCTCCGGCGTTGGTGCGGCCGGACACTTCGCTCAGATTGTATTTCGCCACGGCCGCTTCGAGATCCTTGCCCAGTTCGGTGCTCTCGCCGATGTTGAGGACGTAGAGCATCGGCTTTTCGCTCAAAAACATGAAGCCTCGTATGCGCTTCTTGTCTTCGGGAGACATCTCCATTTCGCGAAGGGGCTTTTCGGTTTCGAGATGGGCTTTGGCTTTGATCAGGAGTTCGTTTTCTTTTTCTAGCTCGGGCGTCTTCATCTTTTTCAGATCTTTTTCGAGACGCTCAAGACGCTTTTCGATCTGGCCGAGGTCGCTGACCATGAGGTCGAACTCGACATTTCTGATATCGCGCAAGGGATCGATCGGGCCTACGTGCGGGACTTCGTCATTTTCAAACGCGCGCAGAACGTGGATGAGCGCGTCGACCTGGCGCAGATGGCCGATGTAGGCGGTTTCTTTCAGGGCGTCCTGTCCGATGGCGCCGACGTCGACGTATTCGACGGAGGCGTGTGTGAGTTTTTTGGGATTGTATAAGGCGGCGAGCTTGTCGAGGCGGTCGTCGGGGACTTTGGCGACTCCGATGTGAGCTTCGCGGGGGTTGGAATAGGCCTGCTCGGAAAGATTCACTTTTGTCAGGATGCGGAAGAGAGAGGTCTTGCCGACTTGGGGCAGACCGATGATGCCAGTTTTCATTTAAGTTCTCAGTTCTCGGTTCTCAGTGCAAGCAAAAGAATAAATCATGGGGATGGATACGCATACGCGGGTGGGGAGCGGTTCGTTCGGGATGACAAGGGTAACGAGTCGTGTGTCAGCAACTGCAGATCCCTCACTTCGTTCGGGATGACAAGTTTCGAGGAAGCTTCCTTGAGGGCACGACGAAAAATCTAGTGGTTGTCTCTGGGGTCTCGGAATGCCTGGGCGGTGGTGTACAACGCTACCAGGCCTAGCAGAAGCACGGCTTCCTCGAATTTTTCGGACCAGACGTGGAGACGATCGAATTCGCGGCGCAGCGGATTGTCTTGCGGAACGTTGTCGATGACGCCTACCTCGTTGCGAATGGCGTACATTCTTGGGGAGATTGCGAACTGCGAGATTGCGGTCAGAACGAGCATGACGGCGATCAGAATATGACGCGCTGCGAGAGGACGCGTGTTTCCGGTGGCGACGCGGCTGTACAGCATCGACGCGATGAGGAAAACGATTCCGGAGACGATGGCCATGTAGTGCAGCAAATCGAGCGAGCGGCCTACGATCGATCCGGCCATGTGGCGGGTAGGGAGAAGTCCGTGCGAGAAGACGGTCGGCGCTTCGACGAAGGCGAGGAAGATGATTCCGCCGAGCCAGACGACGAGGGACAGGAGCATCAGGAATCGCAGGAATGACATAAGCGAGATTATAGATTCATTCGACCGGGGCTAGAGAAGAGCATGCGGAGAACTGCAGATCCCTCACTCCACCACCCCAGCACGCCAAAAGCGGGCGCGCTGGTGGCCCCGGTTCGTTCGGGATGAGAAGGCTTAAGAAGGTTTGCAGCGGAGCGGCCCCGGTTGCTTGTGTCTGGATGGAGCGAGTTATCCACAGGCGAACCAGCGCGGTCACTTACTCGTGTGGGCGTGAATATTTACCCTCATCCTTCCCCAGTTTGTCCGGAGGAAATCATCCAACATGCATCGTTCACTGGCGGCTGCCGACGTTAATTTTGTCTCATTGCAGTCGGCTGTTTTTTGCGTGCAGTGTGAGTTGTTGAGTGAGAACAATACTCCGCGATGCCTGGCTTGCGGGAGCGGAGCGGTGTTGAGTCTTTCGCGGGTGCTGGGCGGATCGCTGCGCGGGCAGCAGACGGCGCATCTTATCGCGGACGCGGAATCGGATCGGCTGGTGCGGTCGCTACTGTATACGGTGCCGCAGGTTGTGGAGGCGGGTGACGATCGCGAAGAACACCGGAGCGCGGAGAATCAGTTTGAGTTTCCGGCGGCGGCGAGTTTTTCTTCTCGGCATCGAATGCGGCCGCGACATCATGGTCCGGTTGCGGTGCCGTATCCTTTGATTAATGCGGGAGAGCTGGATCTTGAGCCGGGGATCAGCATCATTGCTGAAAAAGCTCAGAGTCTAACGGGCGCGACCGGAGCGGCGATTGCGCTGCGGCGCGGAAACGAAATTGTTTGCCGGGCGCGGACGGGGCGAACGGCTCCAGATATCGGCGTGCGTCTGCAGACTGATAGCGGGCTTTCGGCGGAGTGCGTGCGGACGGGCGAAGTGCTGCTGTGCAATGATGCGGAGTCGAATCCGCGGGTGGATTGGGCGAGTTGCCGGCGGATGGGAGTGCGATCGATTCTGGTGGCTCCACTGCGGCATTTCCGGCGGACGCTGGGAGTTTTTGAGGTGCTGTCGTCTACGCCCGGCGCGTTCGATAACAATGATGTTGCTACCATGCAGTTCCTCTCAGGAATGATGGTGGCTACGATTTCGCGGCTGTCGAGTTTGCAGCCGGCGACGCCGGTGGCTTCGGGCGAGTAACGGGCTTTGAGCCATCCCAGGGCGCGCGACATCGTTGATTTTGTGATTCCACAGCCGAGCGACCAACTGCAGATCCCTCGCTTCGCTCGCGATGACAAACTCATTAGAGTATTTGTGGGAGTATTTCGTCCGGCGACTAAACCGGCACGGGCACGCTCTCTACTATCTCGCGGAGGACTTGCTCGGCTTGCTCAGACTTTCTCAGGGTTGAGGTGTAGAGCGAACTTACTACCACGCGGTGGGCGAAGACGCTAACTATCAGCGGCTTGAAGTCTTCGGGGGTGCAATAGTCGCGGCCTTCCAGAAAAGCCATCGCCTGGGCGGCGCGGTAGAGCATTTGCGAGCCGCGGGGAGATACTCCTAGCGAGAGGTATTCGGACTCGCGGGTTCTGGCTACGATGTTCAGCAGGTAGGTGATCAACGACTCGTCGACGTGGATCTGAGTGACGGCTTGCTGGATTTCGACTACGTCGGCAGCGTTCAGGACGGGGCGCAGATTTTCGAGTTGGGCCGCTCCGGCTTCGGCTCGCAGGATTTCGCGCTCGGCGTTGCCTTCTGGATATCCCATACGAATTCTCATCAGGAAACGATCGAGTTGCGACTCGGGCAATGGATAAGTGCCGTGATGCTCGACGGGATTCTGCGTGGCCAGGACCAGGAATGGCTGCGGCAACGCGTAGGAGTGCGCGTCAACGGTGACTTGGCCTTCGTTCATTGCTTCGAGCAGGGCCGACTGCGTTTTCGGCGTGGTGCGATTGATTTCATCGGCCAGAAGGACGTTGGCGAAGACGGGTCCGCGCTTGAATTCAAATTTCTGCTCGATGGCGGAATAGATCGAGATGCCGAGGACGTCCGACGGAAGCATATCGCTGGTGAACTGGACGCGCTGGAAGGTGCAGTCGATGGCTCGGGCGATGGCTTGGCCGAGGGTGGTTTTGCCTACTCCGGGGACGCCTTCGATCAGAAGGTGTCCTTTGGCGAAGATCGACACCAGGGCGAGGCGCAGGACTTCGTCTTTGCCTCGGATGACGCGGCGCAGACTGCTTTCGAGTTCCGCGGCGCGGCGTGAGGTTGCTACCAGGGTTTCGGGAGCCATTGATGGGGATTTTACTATGGCGGTCGCGTGGGGCTCTGTTACTGGAGTCATGGGGCTCTCGGCTCTTGCTTGGAAGTCGGCAAAACTTCCGTGGGAGCTGCGCAAAACCCCGTCTCGCTTTCGCTGGATGGGACGGACGAATGCGTCCGTCTCTACGTGATTATTGAAAGAATTCTGCTGGTCTTCCGGTCAGACGCTCGATTCTTTTGGCGGTGGGAGGGTGAGTTGAGAAGAGGTTGCCGAAGCTGAAGCCTCCGAGGAACGGCTGAATGATGAAAAGATGCGCGGTCGATGGAGTGGCGACCAGAGGGCGCTGACGCGAGTAGGCGTCGATTTTGGCGAGCGCGCTGGCGAGGGCATAGGGATTGCCGGTCCAGTGGGCTCCGGTATCGTCGGCTCCGTATTCTCGCGAGCGGGAGACGGCCAGTTGAATCAGCATGGCAGCGAACGGAGCCAGGAAGATCATGGCGATGGCTGCAATGCCGCCGCCGTCGCCATCCTCGCGTTCTCCGCGCATGCCGCCGAAGATCATTCCCCACTTGGCGATGGAAGCGAGATAGGTGATCGCGCCGGCCAGAGTGGCGGCGATTGAGCTGATGAGGATATCGCGATTGCGTACGTGGCCAAGTTCGTGGGCGATGACGCCTTCGAGTTCGTCGTCGGTGAGCAATCCGAGAATGCCCTGAGTTACAGCAACTGAGGCGTGGTTGGGATTGCGTCCGGTGGCGAAGGCGTTGGGCGAGTCGGTGGGGATGACGTAGACCTTGGGCATCGGCAGGCCGACTTTTTGAGACAAGCGCTCGACGATGTTGTAGACGCGCGGCAGATCTTCACGGCTGATGGGCTGGGCGCGGTAGGCGGCGAGCGCAATTTTGTCAGAGTAGAAATAGGAGACGAAGTTCATAACGGCGGCGAACATTAACGCAATCAGCATTCCCCGTTCGCCTCCGAATGCGCGGCCGGCCAGCATCAGCAAGAGCGTCATGCCGGTGAGCAGGATTGTGGTTTTGAATATGTTGCTCATAATCGCCTCGGGTAATTCCGTAAGTCGATTGTATTAGATGTTAGAGACGGCGGTTCGGCTCAAGGGGCAGTTCTCGGGGCTGGGTTCTCAGTTCCCGGTTCTCAGCTCTCAGAAAAGATGGGATTCGGTTGGGCGGGTGCGGGGGTGGATCGATTCCGCACCCGGCCGCTTCTCTGTTTATTCTTCTTGATTATCCTTGTTGCCTTTTCAGGGCTCGGTCCAGGGTTTGCTCGAGGGCTGCTTTCGCCTTTTCGTAATCGGCGGGGGTGATTTTGCCCTGCTTCCTTTCAACTTCCAGCTGGAAGATTTCTTCTTTAAGGGCTTCCAAAAGCATCGACGATTTTGCCATGGGAGTGGCCGTGGTTGACGCTGCCGGGGCTGGATTTGGCGCGGCGGGACGGTGCGCGGCGCCGTGGTCGCTGGGAGCGGCGGCCGGTTTGGCGGATGAGGATGCGGAGACTGGCGCGCTGGGTTGACGCTTGGTGACTACCCATCCACCGACGGCGAGAAGCACGGCGAAGCCGAAGAGGATCGGCCACCGATATTGCTGCAGCGCGTCGGGCGCTTCGATCGGAGGGCCGAGTCCGCCGCCGGGACGGTTGTCATTCGTCTGAGGAGCCTGCTGATCTTGTTGCTGCGCCGCGCCTGCCGCCGTTTGTTCCGGTTGTTCGGTAATGACTCCGGTGCCCGTCAGGGTGAAGGCGAGTGGTTGGCCCGGCTTAGTCTCTCGCGCGACCTGGACGATGCTGTCGCCCTGGCTGGGATCTTGCATCGACTGGAAGCTGGGCGGATTCGCCGCCTTGAACTGCATTGTCTTGGGCAGGACGACTACGAAATGCTCGTCGGCGTAGAGCGGCTTGGGATCGATTTTGATTTCGCCGGTGTAGGGGAGAGTGAATTCCAGTTGGAATTGGGTTTCTCCGGGACGAAGCGGGTAGGCGATCGCGTAGCGGTTTTTCTCAGCCAATGGCACGGCGTCGGCGGCTATGGGCTGGCCGTTCGGAGCGCGGGCCTGCACCTGCTGGAGTTTCGCGCCAGGAGGGAGATAGAACTCGAAGTTGTGGTCGTTCATCTGCGTCTTTGCGGGAGAAGACGAGTTGGTGACGACGAACAGGCGCACTCCCTGCATGCTGGCGTTGTCGGCCTGAAAGCGAATGACGTCCGCGGTGACGGTGAGAGCGGAGACTTTTGGGGCGACGTCGTAGACATCGATGTCGGTCGTATTGATGCCGGGAGGAGCCATTTGATGGTAGGTGACGCCCTGGTGGACGACGCGGATCAGGTGCGGTCCGGGAGCGCCGGTGAGTTTGAAGCTGAATTTTCCGGAGCTGTCGGCCTTGGTGCTGGCGGCGACGTCCATGCCATTGGTGAGATTGATGAGGATGACATCGTCTCCGGCAGCGGGCTTGTTGGTGGTGCCGTTGGTGACGGTGCCGGTTAGGGTCTGGGCGACGGCAGAGGCTATCGAGAGAGCGAGGACAGCGGTTAGCGTGGTAAATTTTGCGAATTTGCTCAAAACTGCTCCTTGGTTATCTGCGAATCAGTAGCCCGTGCGATATAAAGCCGTCACCACGAACGCGGCGAAAAGACAGTAGATTCCGAAAAGATACCAGCGTCCGCCCTCAAGCCATTTGCTGAGCCACTGCAGGGCAACCAGACCCGCAAGAAAGGCAAAAACCGCGCCGAGCAGGCTCGGAGCCGCAGCCGATGCGAATGCCGCCGTTCCGCCCGAGTGCTCGGCTTGCATGAGGCGCAGCGCTTCACGTCCCACGGCGAGAGGAGTCAAAACAACTGCCAGTGTAAAGCTGAATGACTCTGCGCGCGACTTCATCACCCCCATGAGCATACCGGTGGAGATGGTTGCGCCCGAGCGTGAAAAACCTCGAAACGGCAAGCAGAGACCCTGCACGGCGCCGATCATCGCAGCTTGTTTCGTGTGGAGATCATCCCATTCTTTCACGCCGGCTGTCCGACTCCGCCTCTCGATTACGCTGGCGATCAAAATCAGAATGCCAGCAGCCGCGAGGGCCGGCGCGATGAGTTCGAGGTGGCTGAAAAGGTCCTCGATCTCAGCATGCGGGCGACCCTTAAATGCAGTTCTTTCGATGATCTGAATGATTGCTTCACCAATCACCCCCGTGAAAATCGTGGCCATGATAACGAGCCATGCGAACTTCTTGAAGGCCGTCCAGCTCTGGAAATAAGCGTCGCGCCACTGACGCCAGAAGTACACAATGACAGCGAACATCGTGCCAGTGTGGAGCATGACCAAAAGCAGCGTCATTGGCGGTGACGACGGATCGAGGCCCATTAGCTTTTCAGCTACGACCACGTGGGCAGAACTGGACACGGGCAGTAGTTCGGCGAACCCTTGCACAATGGCCAGAACAATGACATGGAAGAGCGACATTTGCCGATTCTAGCGGGTTAACGATCTTAGAAACTACCTGAACCCGCAAACAATGATTATCAATATTATTGGCAACTTACTTCGCTACGCGATAGCGGCCTGCTCCAGCCTTGCGATCTCGGCCATGATGGCGGCGGCTTCTTCTTCCAGCGAGGCGCGCATCGATTGGTAGTCGGCGTCGGGGACTTTGCCGGCTTTGTATTCGAAATTCAGGTCGCGCAGGTTCTCGTAGACGGCTTCCTTGCGCTCGCGGAGATAGCCCAGGCGCGTTTTTTCTTCTCCGGAATAGACTTCTCCGGGGAAGAAGAACACATAATAAACGGCGGCTAGGGTGACGACGGCGCAGACGAAAAAGATCATTGGGCGCGACCTCCGGCGGGAATTAAAGTCCCAAATGCTATCGTGCGGCGGGCCGGCTGAAGATGGCAGCAATCAATGCTTACCCGCGCCAAGGGCAGCAAAGATTGCGGCTCTTCGCGGACAGGAATGTCCGCGCCACACTTTTCGAAATGGACGCACTCGATCATTGTTCGGTCTCCTTGCGGGCTCTTCGGCGAAAGACCTCTAGTTCGGCGCCTTTGGGGATGGGGATGCCACCGGCCAGAACAGGTTCCGGCCGATTCTTCCAGGCACGTACTACATAGATTACGAAGGCAATTCCGAGTCCTAGGGCCAGGAAGGGCATGATCCAGGCGACGCGGTTAAAGCCCCTGTCGGTGGGCGCGGCGATGACGGTGGGTCCGTATTCCTGAACGAAATCTTGCAGGATGAGGTCGTCATTGTCGCCTTTATCGAGCGCGGCGGTCAGTTCGTCTCGCATCTTGGTGGAGGACTGGCAGCCGACGTGGTTGCATTCGAGCAGGATCTGGCCGCATCCGCAGGTACACATCATGCGATGGCCAAGGTCTTTGAAGCGGGCGGAATCGTCGGTCGCGCCCATGAAGAGGAAGACGGCCGCGATGAGGATCAGGGCATGGAATGCGCGGCGGGCGGGCTTTGCAGTTAATCGCAATCCGGAAATCGAACGTTTCATATCAATCACCTGCTCCCACGTGGGCTGGGGCGCGAACGGGTGCAGTTTCAAGCACGCGAACGGGCGCGGCGTTCGGCACCAGGGCTACGACGGTGCCGAAAACCATGATGATGAGGCCGATCCAAATCCAGGGGACGAGCGGATTCACGTGCGCTTTGATGATGGGGCGTCCGGTGGTCTCGTTTTTGCCTTCGTAGACGATATAGAGGTCGCTCACCAGGAACAAATCTTCGCGGAAGCTGGGATAGATACGCGGGAGCGTCTGCGGCTGTCCACTGGCTTTGTAAAACCGGCGTTCGGGATACATGGTGGTGATCTGCTTGCCACCGCGAAAGACGTTGATGATGGCCCACTCGTTGCCGTAGTTGGGATTGTCGTCCTGCGTGTAGGACTGGCAGACGAGGGTGTAAGGGCCGATGTTGATCTTGTCTCCAAAGGCCATTTCTTTTTCAACTTCTTTGTTGAAGGGCGTGCCAAGGATTCCGATGATGACGAGGGCGACGCCGAAGTGGACGATGTAGCCTCCGTAGCGGCGGGTGTTGCGGTGGCAGAGCTGAACCATGGCGGAGAGAAGGTTCTGCTGAGTCTTGCCGGCGATGACGCGGCCTCCGCGGAGAAATTCAGAGATGACGGTGAAGATGACCAGCGCCGAAAGAACAGCGGCCATGGTGGCGTAGAAATAGGATGGATCTTCCCAGGGGCGGACGCCGAACAGAATCATCATGGCGCCGACGCCAAGCGAGCCTATGGCGGGGTAGAGGAAATTACGCTTCAGGCTTTCGATGGAGGTCTTACGCCAGGCGAGCAGCGGTCCAACGGCGGTGAGCAGCAGGAGAAGCAAGGCAACCGGAACGGCTACGCGATTGAAAAAGGGCGGGCCGACGGTGACTTTGTGTCCCTGCACGAATTCGGAAAGGATCGGAAAAAACGTGCCCCAGAGGATAGTGAAGCAGACCGTCAGGAGTAGAAGGTTGTTGAAGAGGAAGCTGGATTCGCGCGAGACCAGCGATTCGAGCTTGTGCTCGCTCTTCAGGTGCGACCGGTTCGCGACCAGGGCGAAGGCGCAGACCGCAAGGGTTAATCCGATGAACACCAGGAACCACGTGCCGATGGAGGACTGAGCAAAAGCGTGCACCGAGCTGATTACGCCGGAACGGGTGAGGAAGGTTCCGAGCATGGAGAGCAGGAAGGTCGCGAAGATGAGCGACATATTCCAGATTTTCAACATGCCGCGTTTTTCCTGCATCATGACGGAGTGGAGAAACGCGGTGCCGGTGAGCCAGGGCATGAGCGAGGCGTTTTCGACGGGATCCCATCCCCAATAGCCACCCCAGCCGAGCACGGCGTAGGCCCAATGCGCGCCGAGGAAGACGCCAATGGTGAGGAAGCACCAAGTCACCATGGTCCAGCGGCGGGTGATGTGAATCCACTTCTCGCCGGGATACTTCATGAGGAGCGCACCCAGCGCGAAGGCGAAGGGCACGGTAAAGCCCACGTATCCCAGGTAGAGCATGGGCGGGTGGATCACCATCTCGGGATATTGCAGAAGGGGATTCAGTCCAGTGCCATCGGGAGGCAGATTGCCCTGCATGATGGCGAATGGATGGGCGGCAAAATTCAGAATGAGAAGAAAGAAAACCTGGACCGACGCCATGATGACCGAGGCGTAGGCGAAGAGGCGCTGGTCGGTCTTGTAGCGGAGGCGGAGGACGAATCCGTAGCCGGCGAGGAGCATCGACCAGAAGAGCAGCGAGCCTTCCTGACCGGACCAGAGCACGGCAAACTTATAGGCGGCGGGCAGGTCGCGGTTGCTGTGGTGGTAGATGTAGGCGATGGAGAAGTCGTCGTGGAATGCGGCGACTACGAGGACGATGCCGGCGAGGAGCACGGCGGCGAAGGTGGCGATTCCGGCGCGGCGGGCAGTTTCACCAAGACGAGCGCCAGCGGCATCTTTGAAGAATAGCGCCACGAAGCCTGCCAGGAAAGAATAGGCACTCAGTCCGAGCGCCAACATGAGCGCAAAGCTTCCAATTTGAGACATCGCGGGACCCCACAGTATGGTCTTCGTATTTTTTCAGAGATGAGGGCGGTATGCAAACCAGAACGGGGTAAAACGCGGCAGTCTCTGACTACTTTTCCAGCGGGTAGCCTTTTTCCCGCCAATCGCGGATGCCGCCATCCATGGAAATGACATTGGTGTATCCCATTTTTTGCAGATTGTCGGCGGCCAGTGCGGAACGGAAACCGCCTCCACAATAGAGTACGAGTTCGGTGTGCAGATCAGGATACTTGCCTTCGATGTCGCGCTCGATGACGCCCTTGCCGAGGTGGACGGCTCCGGGCAGGTGATCGGCGTCGTACTCGCGGTCTTCGCGGACGTCGACCAGGGCAAACTTTTCTCCGCGATCGAGGCGGGCTTTGATTACGTCGACGTTGGTCTCGCGGACACGTTTTTTGGCGTCGTCGACAATCTTCAGGAAGCGCGGCGGATGTTGATGGGCCATGGGTAGATCTCCGGGTCAAAAGTTTAGCAGGTTTGTGAGAGTGGAAGCGGGGAGGCCGTGACGGGTTCGGCGAGATCTTTACCACAGAGGACACAGAGGTCACAGGGGGAAGCAATATTCTTAGATTGCTGGTTGCGCTGCGGGGTGGCGAGTGTGCTAAAGATTAAAGACACGCTCATGACGCTGGTGATTCGGCAATCGCGCATACACTCTTACGGCTGCTACACTACGCGGCCGATCCGCAAGGGCAAGCTGGTGGTGGAGTATGTTGGCGCGCCGCTCAGCTACGAAGAGGCGGACGATCTTTACGACGACTTTCCGAATACGTATTTGTTCGGCCTCGACGGCGGCAAGCGGATTATTGACGGCTATGGCGTGGCGGCGTTCGTCAATCATTCTTGCGAGCCGAATTGCGAGACCGATCAGATACGAGGGAAGATGTGGATTATCGCGCTGCGCGATATCGAGGCGGGTGAAGAATTGACCTACGACTACAACCTCTACGACGGCGAGGATGACGCTCCATGTGCGTGCGGGGCGCCGAAATGCCGGGGAAGTTTGTATTCGCGGGCGCATCTGCGCAAGATTGCCAGGAAGCGCGCCAAAGCTGCGGCGGCTGCGGCGTCTGGCGTCGCGTAACGAGACGCGATATTTTCGGATGCTACAATCTTCTCGTTCCAGTCTCCAGTTTTCTGATTATTTTCCCGCTCGCGATCGCGAGAGTGGAGTTCATGTCTTGAACCGCGTTTCCTCTGGACTCGAAAACGTTGTTGCCAAGGCCTTGCATCGCGCGCCTGCGGGTGAGAGTGCGTTGCTGGCATGGCCTCTCGCGTGCGGCAGTGCGGTTTCGGACCGGACTCGGGCGGTGAGTTTCTCGGATGGTGTTCTGCGCGTCGAGGTGGCCGACTTGGGTTGGCGGCGGGAACTTGCCCATCTGGCGCCTCGGTATCTGGCTTTGATCAATAAGTATTCCGCGGCTTCGGTGACGCGGATTGAATTTGTGGTGAAAACGTAGGCAGGGGAACGAGGCAACTGCAGATCCCTCGCTGTGCTCGGGATGACAACAAACAACGGGGCAACTGCAGATCCCTCGCTGTGCTCGGGCTGACAAAGATGAGGCAACTGCAGATGCCTCGCCCACTCACTTCGTTCGGGCTCGGGATGACAAAACCCTAAAGCGATTTCGCTGACGACTATGAAAGTTGCCGATGACTATGAAAGTTACTGAGAAAGATGTCGCTTATGTGTCCGACCTGGCCAACCTTGAGTTGACTGCGAAAGAGCGCGGGCGCATGCTGCGCGACTTGAATTCCATTCTTGAATATATCGGGCGGCTGAACGAATTGAAGACGGACGATGTTGCGCCCATGGCGCAGGTTTCGGATCGTTATGGAGTGGATGAGTCGCGGCAGGGCAGCGAACGATTTGCCTATGCCATCCGCGAGGATGTGAAAGATGGGCTGCGGAAATCGCTGCCGCGTGAGGTTGCGCTGAAAAATGCTCCGGACACGGACGGGACATTTTTTGAAGTGCCGAAGGTGATTGAGAGATAGTGGCGAGAAGAGATGACGGCATCGAGCATTGAGGACATCCGCAGCGCGATAGCAGAGCGGCAGACGACCGCGACGGCGCTGACTCGCGATTGCTACACGCGCATCAGGAAAGAGGATCCGGCGATTGGCGCGTTCCTGACCCTTTGCGAGGAGCGCGCGCTGGTGCAGGCTGGGCGCATCGACGCGATGGCTGCCGAGGGCAAACCATTGCCCGCGCTAGCGGGAGTTCCGGTGGCGATCAAAGACGTGATGGTGACGTCGGGGGTGCGGGCTACCGCCGGATCGAAAATTCTGGAAAATTTCATTCCCCCGTATGACTGCACGGCGGTGGCGCGGATGGAAGCGGCGGGGGCGGTGATTCTTGGCAAGCTCAACTGCGATGAGTTTGCCATGGGGTCGTCGACGGAGAATTCGGCTTATTACCCGGTGCATAATCCGCGGGACAAGAGCCGCGTGCCGGGAGGATCGTCAGGCGGATCGGCTGCGGCTGTGGCGGCAGAGATGGCGGTGGCAACGCTTGGATCGGATACTGGCGGATCGATCCGGCAGCCGGCATCGTTTTGCGGCGTGGTGGGGTTGAAGCCGACTTACGGACGTGTCTCGCGTTACGGGTTGATTGCGTTTGCCTCGTCGCTTGACCATATTGGTCCGTTTGCGAAAACGGTGAAGGACGTTGCTGTGGTGCTGCGCACGATTGCGGGGCGCGATCCCATGGATTCGACTTCCGCCGAAGTGCCGGTGCCTGACTATGTAGCGGACCTCGCGAAGCCGGTTGCGGGATTGCGGGTCGGGGTGGCGAAGGAATATTTCGGCATGGGACTCGATACCGAGGTGCGCGCGGTGGTTGAGGCCGCGATTCAAAAACTGGCTGGACTCGGGTGCGAGATTGTGCCGGTGAGTTTGCCGCATACCGAGTATGCGATTCCGGCTTATTACATTGTGGCGACGGCGGAGGCTTCGTCGAATCTGGCGCGGTTTGATGGGGTGCGATATGGCTTTCGGGCCAAGGCGGAAACGCTTTCTGAGATGTACCGGCTGACCCGCGACGGCGGATTTGGGATGGAAGTGAAGCGCCGCATCATGCTCGGCACTTATGCGCTGAGCGCGGGTTACTATGATGCTTACTATCTGAAAGCGCAGAAAGTGCGCACGCTGCTTACTCGCGACTTCGACGAAGCATTCAAGAAAGTGGATGTAATCGCGGCTCCGACTTGTCCTACGCCGGCGTTTAAGTTAGGTGAGAAGGTGAATGATCCGCTGGCGATGTATCTTGCCGATATCTACACCGTAACTGCGAATCTGGCGGGGATTCCGGGAATCTCAGTGCCTTGCGGCGAGAATCACGACGGGCTGCCGATCGGGCTGCAGTTGTTTGCGCGGCACTTCGATGAGGGGACGCTGCTGCGGGCGGCGGGAGCGTACGAGCAGGCGAGAGACTGGAATGCTCGGTCATTGAGGAAGGAGAAATTATGAAATTGTATTTTGCAGTCGCTGCCGTCGTAGCGTTCGCACTGGCAGGTTCGGCGTGGACGCAACAGAGCCCGTCAGACAACACCGCTGCTTTAGCCGCGTCTATGAACGTGCAGCCCTGCTCGGGGACTGGGGTGGATCCCGGCAGTCAGCATCAGTGTGAGCTGCGAGAAACTGCGCGGTTGTTCCTCGTAGTCGGCCAGCGCGAGGCAGCTCTGCGAATTCTATGTGAAACTACCCCTGCTCTAGAGGTGTTTAGACCTGAGGGTGCGCTTGGTTCGGGCAAGTTTGATATTGCGGCTAACCGGCGATGCTTAGAAGTGGCAGGAATTAAGTAAGTCGGCGGTCGAAAGTACGTTCGCTACTTCCCCCGCCCAAGTGGAGCTTGGACGGGCCAGCCGGCTCGCATGCGCCCGAGCAAGGTCAAAGCACTTCGTAATACTGCTCGCCGCTACACGCTCTGCAAAGCACTCGGCCATCGCGCACAACTTCACGGCGGAAGTTGATGCCTTCTCCGCACGCGGCGCAGACTATGCGGTCGCTCTTGTAGCCGGGGAATTCTTCGGCGGGGAGTTCTACTTTTACCCATTGCTGGGTGAATAAGTCGTCCACGGACATCTCGCGATAGGCCAGCATCTCCTGCTGGTTCTTGCTTTCAAGTTCGGGATGCATTGAGCGCGCCAGCGCTTTTGAGGATTCTTTGGCGGCGATTCGGATGGCGCGATAGCAGTGGTCGGTTACGAGCACACTCAAGCCAAAATCGGGCTTGAGTGGGGCACCCACGGCGAGATCGACGAAGGTTGCGGCCATTTTTCCCCAATCGCGAAATTTGAGAGCGCGTTTGCCGAGGCGGCATCCGGTGACTACGGCGATGGCGTCGGTGGCGCAGCGATCGATTTCGACGAAGGTGACGAGGCGCTTGCGGTCCTCTTTCTTGCCGCGCGGGTCATCGATGCCGAGTTTTTCCAGTCCCAACATGGCGAGGCGCACGCCCAGGACTTGTCCGGCGCAGAGGTGGCCGTGGGCGATTTCGGCTTCGGCGAGATATTCATCTAGGGAAAGCACGGTCGGGCCCCTGAGCCCCATTGTATCGGGAGAAACTGCAGATCCCTCGCTTGGCTCGGGATGACAATCCTTATAATCGGATGACAACACTTACAAATTGATTAGAGATTACCAACTTCGCTTCATTTCCTTCTCCAGCGCACGCCTTCTTTGGTGTTTTCTACGATGATGCCGGCAGCGGTCAGTTCGGCACGCAGGGCGTCACTCACTTTGAAATTGCGCGATTTGCGGGCGGATTCCATTTCGGCCAGTTTCTGATTGACTTGCTCGTCGGCGAGTTGGGCGGAGTCGGCGATGTCCAATAACTCGGGACTGATTTCTTGTTCGCGGCCTTCGGCGCGGGCCCAGTCGAGGACGGCTTTCATCTTGGGCTGATCGTCATCTTTGAGGACACCGAAGATTTCGTCGAATTTATCGAGGGCGCAGAGCAGCGGTTTCACGTCGTCTTGCAGGACCTCATTCGGGCCGGCTGCGGCGGCATCGAGCGCGGTGTTGGCTTTGCGCAGCATGTCGAAGATGGCGGCTTGCGCCTCGGCGGTGTTGAGATCGTCGTCGAGAGCATTCTTCATTCGGGCGATGGTTTCTTCGGCGAGTTGCGCCATCTGCGGAGTTGCGCCGGCGGGGAATTTTGTGGTCGTCAGGCGGAAACGGAAGTTGCGCAGCTTTTCGACGGAACTAGCCGCAGACTTCAGGCCGTCAAAGGTGAAATTGAGCTGATTTCGGTAGGGGACTTGCGTGAGGAGCCATCGGATCGAGGAGGGCTTGTGACCGCGCAGGACCAAGTCGCGGATGGTGAAGAAGTTTCCGAGACTCTTCGACATTTTCTGGCCTTCGACCAGAAGAAAACGGGCATGAAACCAGTAGCGGGCGAACTGCTGTCCGGTGAGCGATTCAGACTGGGCGATTTCATTTTCGTGATGGGGAAAGATCAGGTCTTCGCCGCCGGCGTGCAGGTCGAAGCTGGGGCCGAGCTCCTCCATCGACATGACGGAGCACTCGATGTGCCAGCCGGGACGGCCACGGCCGATTGGAGTGTCCCAGGAGGCTTCGCCAGGCTTGGGAGCTTTCCAGAGGGCGAAGTCGCGGGCGCTGTCTTTTTCATATTCGTCTACGTCGACGCGGGCGCCGTCGGTCATCCCAGCGAAATCTTTTTTGGAGAGTTTGCCGTAGCCGGGAAATTTTGCGATGCGGAAATAGTAGGAGCCGTCGTCGGTGCGGTAGGCGAAACCTTTTTTTTCGAGTTCGGCGATGAAATCGGCCATCTCGGGGATGTGTTCGGTGGCGTAGACGAGAATCGGCTGCTCGATGTTCAACGTGGCCGAGTCTTCGAGGAATGCGTTGATAAACTTCGCGGTGTATCGCTGCACGGTGACGCCATCGCGCGCGGCGTTGCGAATGATCTTGTCGTCGACGTCGGTAATGTTCATGACATAGCGGACTTCGTATCCGCTCTGGCGCAGGAAGCGATAGAGGAGATCGACGGCGATGAATGTGCGGAAGTTGCCGATGTGGCCGTAGTCGTAGACGGTCGGTCCACAGGCATACATGCGAACGCGGTTGCCGTCGAAGGGGTGGAAGTCTTCGATCTTTCCGGAAAGAGTGTTATAGAGGCGCAATGGCATGTATGAGTTGGCGAGCGCAGTTCGAACTTCTGATTCCGAACTTGATTCCGAACTCCTGATTCTATGGGTGGGCCGGAAAAGGGGTCAAATGGCGGCTGGGCAGAGGACGGCTACACGGGATCGGGCAATTCGGATTCGAATGCGTCTTCCTTTTTATTGGTATTGATCGTTTGCAGGCGGTAATCGGGGTTGGCGGAAATGGAGGGCGGCTCGTCGAGTCGGCGCGCCGGAATCAGAGCATATACGGCGAGGACAAGCATGATGGGGTCGAGGGGGCGTCGATAGTAGAACTCGGGACTGGTGAAGTAATAGATGAGGGGAAATATCAGCAGCACGATGATGTAAGGAATGGCCGCATCGCGGCGTCTTCGCCAGGCTTTACGAAGGCCAAAGAGCGTCAGAATGGTGAAGGCCGAGGAGAAGACGATGTTCTCGGGATCCCACTCTTCGAGCTTCAGATAGGATTTGTCGAGACTCCAGTAGCCGGTCCAGATGAAAACCACGCGGCGCAATGACGTCCGGAGGTACCAGCCGGGATTGGCCTTGATGAACTGAATGGCCTGAACTTTCTTGGTGGCCATATATTTCAGTTCGCCGTCGCGCTGGAACTCCTGCCATTCGGCGGAGCTGCTCCAGGGGCCGAGCTCGGACGGCTCCCAGTAATCGGTAGAACCTTTGGTGCCCATGCGGAGGACGATCCCGATGTTGTCGCGGAAAGGAATGAAGATGTGGAAGGTGCGCCAGTTGCGGATGAACCACGGACAGGTGATGGCGATGAAAGCCAGCGCGAACGCGACATTCGGCAGCAGCCAGCGGCGGCCTTGTTTGTGCAGAAGGTAGGAAATGCGCAGATGGAGGAACGGGAGCACCATCAGTCCGACGGCGCTGTTGAGCGCGGACAGACCCCAGAGCAATCCGGCGCCGATCCAGGCGGAGATTCGGTCGGTGTTCTCCAACTTCAGAGCGATCAGAAAGAGCAGGCTGAACAGGAGGGTGGCAAGCCATGTTTCCCAGATGCGGTCGATGGGGAAATAGATGGCGTAGGGGAAGAAAGCCCAAGCCCATCCCGCGCACTTGGCCACGTAGGAGCCGAAGCCTCGGCGGGCGAAGAAAAAGATAGGCAGGCAGGTGAGAGCGGAGATCAGGGATTGAAAGCTAAGGATGGCGATCGCGGCCGGCTTTGTGTAGATGCCGAAGACTTTGAAGAAGCCAGCGAGGATGTAGGGATAGATCGGGGTCATCCACGCAGTTGGGCCGGTGGGGGTGAACAAAGGACTGCCGAAGCCGCGGCCGAGGGCGATCGATTGCGCGATTCTTCCGGCTTCGAAACCGAATTTGAAATGATCGCGCACGGGGTTGAGTTGTTGCTGATACATGAATCCCATGACGATCAGGCGGATGGCGAGCGCGGAGGCGACCATCAGAAAAAGAGTGGCGCGGCGGGCGGGCTGGGGTGGTGGAGCCTCTTGGACGAGGACGAGTTGGCCAGGCGCGATGGCCGGCGTTTGTGAGTCTGCAGCTTTCGTCGTAGGCTCGATCGACTTCAAAGTGTTCATTTCCTCCGCCCGCTGTGGAGCGGGTATTTTTGGGACCCAGTTTTGAAGGTCCGCGTAAAGATTAGTAAAAGCGTAAAGACTAGTTAAAGAGGATGTAACCGGGATCTCTCACTTTGAGCTGCTTGCGTTCCGCTCCCGATGAGCTGTTTGGATGGCTAATCATGCTCCAGAGACAACTCTAAAACAATATTTTTTTCTCTAATCACGGACGGATTCCGGAGAAGACTCGGGTTGTGAGCCGAGAGCAGGAGAGGCTGGAACGCGGAGCCGGTGCTGCACCAGGAAAGCATAGTGGACGGCCGAGATGATGGTGAAGATGAAAGTCGCGCGCAGAAAGACCTTGGTAGCGATCAGCACGAGGACAACGGGTTCGACCAGAAAGAGCAAAACAAAAAAAATGGCGGCGACCTGAGCGAAGGTGTTGGCTTTGCCGAAGCTGCTGGGGCGGAAGTCGCGAAGTCCGGCAATCATAAAGAGTACGCCGCTGATCAGGAGTATGGAAATGTCGCGGCTGAACACAACGATGGTGTACTTCCACGGAACCAGAGCGCGTTGTTCGATGGAGAGCACGACAAACATGGTGCTCATCAGAAGTTTATCGGCGATGGGATCGAGATACTGTCCGAGCAAGGTCTGCTGATGCAGGGTGCGGGCGAGCAGGCCGTCGAGGCCGTCGCTGAGTCCGGCGAGAACGAAAAGAGCCAGCGCCCATTTGAAATCGTGCTTGATCAGATTGATGACGATGAAAGGGAGGAAGATCATGCGCAGCAGCGTGAGCTGGTTGGGCGCGGTGAGGATCTGGCGAAGGCTCAATGTTCTTTGTCTCCTCCCGATCTTCCGGCGGCGTGGCCGAGGAACTCGCTGACCAGAAGTGGGGCGGGATCGAGTCCCGTTTTCTGGGCGAAGCGCTGGGCCAGCGGGAGGATGTTGCCTTCGGGGAGATCGAGTTCCATGCGCTCAAGGCGGTGCATGGGGAAGAAAACGACGCCGGAGGTGAAGGGCTCTCCACTCTTGATTTGCGAGGTCAGGTCGTCGAACGAAGCGACATCGACACCGCGCAGGCTGAGGCCCTCGCCGGAAAGATGGAGAATCGCCCCCCAAAATTTTTCGCGAGGGTTAGTCAGCGTCGCGATGACGAGCGCGCCGGGACGAAAGGGGGCGGTAACTTGAGGTTCCTGATAAAAGCTGGTACTGGGCACGATGCGATTGTCGTCTGAGGGGGAGGGAAAATGCAAATAGAGGAGGGGCTAATCGTCTGATGATCCGTTCTCAGTGGTCGCCCTCGTTCTTTGCCGCTTTCAAATCGATTCCTACTTGCTCGGCTTTTTTATAGAGATGCGATCGCTCCAATCCCAGTGCTCGCGCGGTGTTTGAGATCTGATGGTGATTGCGTTTCAATTCGGCGAGGATGGTTTGCCTTTCGAAGGCGCGCACGCGGTCGGCTAACGGGCCGGTGGCTGCCGACGCGGAATCGAGTGCGGATGCGGGCAGCGCAAGGGAGACGGTTTCCGCGGTGACCTCATCGGATGTCGCCAGCAGCATGAGACGCTCGACGGCGTTTCTTAGTTCGCGGACGTTGCCGGGCCAGGGATGCTCTTGCAGAGCGGCGATTGCGTCGGTGGTAAAACGGGTGGGCTTCCATCCGTTGGTCGCGCTTACCTGCTGAGCGAAGTGCTCGACCAGCGCAGGAATATCTTCGCGGCGTTCGCGCAGCGGAGGCAGGCGCAAGGGGAAGACGTAGATGCGGTGAAATAGATCCTGACGGAATTTTTGGTCGCGCACTTGCGTTTCGAGATCGCGGTGGGTGGCGACAACGACGCGCACGTCGACGGTGATGGCACGCTCGCCGCCGATGCGCTCGACCTCGCCTTCTTCGAGAACGCGCAGCAGCTTGGCTTGCATGGCGAGGGGCATGTCTCCGATTTCGTCGAGGAAGATGGTGCCATGCTGGGCCTGTTCAAACTTGCCGAGATGGCGGCCGGCGGCGCCGGTGAACGAACCTTTTTCGTGGCCGAAGAGTTCGGATTCGATCAATTCTGCAGGGACCGCGGCGCAATTCAAGGTGACGAACGGGCCTCCGGAACGAGGACTGAGCTCGTGCAGGGTGCGCGCCACCAGTTCTTTGCCCGTGCCGGTTTCGCCGAGGATGCAGACGCGGGTTTCGCTGGCGGCTACGCGCTCCACTTGCGCCATCACACGGCGCATGGTTTCACCTTTCCAGACGATTTCGTGTTTGCCGAGGCGCAGTTCGAGGTCGCGATTTTCGCGTTCGAGGCGTCCGAGTTTGAGGGCGTTCTCGACGGTGAGCAGAAGTTTTTCGGTGGAGATGGGTTTTTCGAGGAAGTCGAGAGCGCCGAGGCGCGTTGCGCGCACCGCCATTTCGATGTGCGCCTGGCCTGACATGATGACGACAGGAGTTGGCACGCCCTGCGCTTTGAGTTCTTCGAGAAATGTCAGTCCGTCTTTGCCGGGCATGACCACGTCGGAGAGGATCAAGTCAAAGGATTGCGATTTGGCAAGTTCCAGAGCCTTGTTGGCGTTGTCGCAGACGGCGGCTTCATGGCCTTCGAGACGAAACGCTCGCGACAGCGAGGCTAGCGTGTTGGCTTCGTCGTCGACAATGAGCAAGTGCGCTTTTTGCGCCACGGTTTTGACCTCGGTTGAAATGCAAACCCAAATCTACCGCAGAGATGCCGAATTCGCCGACAAATCGCACGGTAACTCGATGCGAAACATTGTTCCTTTTTGTTTCGTGCTCGCGACGGAAATTTTGCCGCCGTGATCACTTACTACTGATTGCACAATTGCCAGGCCGAGTCCGGTGCCATGTTGCTTGGTCGTGTAATAGGGAGTGAACAAGCGGGAGCATTCTTCCTGGGTGAGACCGGCGCCGGTGTCGGAGACTGAAAGCTCAATGTGATCACCTGCGTTCACGGTGCGAATCGTGAGCTCGCCGCCTTGCGGCATGGCATCGATTGCGTTGAGCACGAGATTTTGCAGCGCGCGATGGAGCAGGTCGGGATCGGCAGAAATTTCGGACAAGGCATCGGCGAGGTCGGTGTGCACCACGATCTGATTGTTCTCCTGCAATTGCGCGTGGAAGACGCGAAGCACGGAGCGCACCACATCATTTATCTGGGTCGGCAGGCGCTGGGGTTGCGGCATCTTCGAGAATTCACTGAAGCGGCCGATGATGGTTTTCAGGTTGCTGATTTCGGCGAGCAGGGTCGCGGTTCCTTCCTGAAAAACTTCTTCGAACATTTCGGGCGATTTTTGTTTTGCGCGCATCAGGTTTTCGACCGTGACTTGCAGGGGGAAGAGCGGATTTTTCAGTTCGTGGGCCAATCGGCGGGCCAGTTCACGCCAGGCCGCCACGCGCTCGGCTTGCAGGGTGCGATCTTTTTGCTGTACAAGATCTTCGGTCATGCGGTTGAAAGATGCGGCCAGCTCGCCGAGTTCGTCGCCTGATTCCACATCGACTTTAGCGGAAAGATCGCCGGCGGCTACGCGGCGCGCAGCTGCGGCAAGGGATACGACGGGGCGCGTGACCCGGGCCGCGAACCACAGGCTGGCGAGTATGGCGATGAGAATTCCGACGCCGCCGACAAGCATGGCGGTGGAGATGATCTGCCTTTGCAGTTCGACGAGCGGGCGGCGCGAACTGCCTACGAGAAGAACGCCCATCAGCTGGCGGCTGATGCCTTGGTGGTCTGGTCCGAGAAGCGGGATGGCGTGAAAAACCTCAGCGTCGGCGGAATCGGATGTCCAATGGACGACGGCCTGTGATTCCTGCCGCGTATCGCGGACTTTTTCCACGAGGGGCGCCAGCTTTTCAACGCCCGCGGCCGGGCCGTTCAGATCGAGCAAGGATTTTGGATTCCATTTTGCATTGAGATTTTGATAGAGGAGGACGCGGGTCCCGGCGGGGATGTCGAGCGTCGAGAGAAAGCCCTGGTCAAGCTTTTCGCCGCCAATGACGTACAAGGGTTGTTCTGCGACGCGGGCGACGCGTACGGCAAACAAACCGAGCGTGAGGCCGTCGGGCAACTCCTCGCGTTTCAGGAACGCTCCGGCGGAGGTCGCGGGCATGGAGATCGAGTCGGCAATGGCGGGTTCGGGATATCCGAACTTTGCCTGCCACTGAGCCGATGAAAGGATGGTGCCGTGGCTGTCTATCAGCTCCAGAAAATCGAGCTGCTCCTGATTTGCGAGGGTGCGCGCTTCGCTGACGTACTCAGCGGAGGCAGTCGGGTCGCGATTCATGTCGAGAGCGATGTGCTGCACGGTATCGCTGGCGGCGATTGATTCGACTTTGCGCGAGACCTCCGATGCGCGGCGCTGGAATTCCGAGCGAAACTGGGCGGCGACGGCGTTGGCGCGCTCCTGATCGGCCTGCCCGAAGGAGTGCCGGATCGTGCTGTAGACGGAGATGGAGATGACGGCGACGCAAAGCAGAACCGTGGCCGCGAAGAGGAGCAGAAGTTTTTTGCGGAAGCTCATGGCGAAGCCGCCTGAGGCTGCGAATCCGACAGCCAGACATCGGCGAGCGAAGAGCCGGGTGCATTCCATCCGCCCAAGCGATCGGGCTGCCAGTTGAGGACGCGCGGACTCGCGGCGGCCGTTACGGGCAAATGGAAAAGAGGGATGACGGCGTAGCCATCGAGCAAAGAGTGTTCGGCTTGATAGAGAGCGTCAAGAGAATCGCCGCTAGATGTTGCTGGGAACGTCGGCTGCGGCAAGCCTAGCTGCCGGGCGGCCTCGACGAGAGAGGTCGCGGGATCGGGACTGGGCAGCACGACACGCATCAGGTGAATGTCTTCCGAGCCCGACAATGATACTTGCACGGTAATGCCAACTTCGCGGGCGTCGAGCGCGATGCGTTGGGCAATCAGTTCGGCTTGCGGGTCGCGCGGATCATAACTCAGAGAAAGCGGGAGTTGGCGCGAATCGGCGAGCAGAGCGCGAGCGCGTTGCTGATTCGCCTGTGTCGAAAATACCGGGCTGTATCCGGTCATCCAATTGGGAAGAATGCTGGCGGTGGATTCTCCCGCGCCTTTCAACAAGACAGATTGAATCGGCTTGCGATCGATGGCGAGGGCGAGAGCTTCGCGCAGGTGCGGGTCTTGCGCTTTGGAATTCGCGGAGAAGACGAGGGCGAGTAGCTCCACGGGCAAAGATGACGTCGATCTGTTGTGTTGCGATCCGCCGGCTTGCGGCGCTGCTTCGATGATGTCGGCCTTGCCAAGTTCGAGCGCGATGGCTTGGTCGCGCAGCGATTTGCCGAATTCGATCTGGATCCAGTCGACGAAAGGACGACCAGCCCAACTTTCTTCGTTTGCGGCGAGCTTGAGCAGTTGGCCGGGTTGCCAGTCGGCGACGAGGAACGGGCCGGTGCCGACGGGAATACTTTTGTCACTACGCTTGAGCAGGAGATTGCGCGGCAGCGCCAGTTCGGCGAGAAGCGACGGCATGGGCGCGTCGGTGTCGATGGAGACGGAGTCTCCCGATGTGCGGACATCCCAATTGGGATGGAGAACGCGCAAAATCTGCGCGATGGCTGCGGGCGTGGCCGAAGTGTTGTCGTGGAATCTTACTCCGTGGCGGAGGGTGAATTGCCAATGGCGGGCGGCCGAGTCGCTTTGCCACGAGACGGCGAGCGCGGGCTGCGGGCGGTCTTGGGCGTCGAGTCTGACGAGAGTGTCTCCGATCAGCGAGAGGGTGCGGGAGGCGTCCCAATACTCGGCGGAAGTTGTGTTTGCGGGCAGGGCGAGAGTATCGGACGACGATTGCATCATCACGCGCAATGTTCCGCCGTAGTGCGGGCGGGTTTCGGCGGATGACGTAGCCGCGGCCAGCAAGCTAATTGCTGCAAGAAATTGATATGCGATACGACTCATACCATCCTGTGTCTTTCCGTTTTACGACTGCCACGGCGTAGCTACCATTGGTAGCGGGCCACAGCGCGCTGATTTCTCCTTCGAACTCCACGGCTGAACTCACGGCAAGCGGATCGCGATCGGGAAACTCGAAGGCGCGCACGCCGTCGCGACCCGCGTCCCCAGTTTCTGAGGCGAGCAACTGCGTGCCGGCGCCACAGGTGGAACTGACGGCGGCGAGATTGCTTCCCCAGTTCACGCCGCGCAGCGTCTGATCCGTCATGCCGTCGACGAGGTGCAAAGAACCATCGACGCCGGCGAACGCCCACAGTACATAAGTGGGCCGGGGCAGCGCGGCGACCGAATAGAACGAAGGAACATTTGAGATCTTTCCAATGCCGGGAGAGAGCGCTCCGGTGAAAAAGTTGCGGGTGGAGGCGAAAAAGGCGCGCACGGTGGGATCGTCGGAGGTCAGTGGCCAGGGATCGTCGGTGTCATTGCAGGCGAGGGTGAGCGGAGCGGTCGCGCTCGAGCGGCAGTAGGTTCCAGGTAGATAGATGTCGAAAAGGTGATCGCGGCGCAGCAGGAGGCGTCCGCGCAAGTCGCGGGGAAAAGCGTGGGCGTGGGTGATGGGCAGCGCGGCTTCGAGTTCCCAGCGAGATGAGGCGTTGGGCGCGGGCTGACGGTAGATGGCGACACGTAGGCCGTCGAGCACGAGCAGACGCGATCCTCCGGGCATGTCGACCAGGGCTACGTCGAGGATGGGCTCCTCTTGCGTGAAGAGCAGATTCGTTTTCAGAACGATCGGCAATGCGGCGGTGAAGGCTGTGCCGGTTGGGCGCGGCAGCGAGACTAGAGCCACTTTTTTTTCGTCAGTTCCGATTGAGATCTCAGCGGCCCAGACGTATGCGCGCAGGCTCTCGGAGAGAATGACGGTGATTGTTCCGATCGCGTCGTCGGTTTTGGCGGGGTGGATGCCCTCAACTTGCAGGCCCGCTTCGAGGGCGCTGCGTACTTCGCGTACTGACTTGTCGTCTAACGAGGAGCGGTTGGTGATTTCGAAAGCGAAGGCTCCAGGGCCGGAATCGACGGCAATTTTGTGCGCCAGTTCGCGGGCGGCGTCGCCGAGGTTTGAAGCGCGCAACGATGCGGGAAGAAAAACGACCGCGAATAGAAACCATGTCAGCCAACCTATCCGCAGACCGCTGGAGCTTCGCGCTCGCATGTGTGGAATGGGCTGATTATAGCGCGGGATGGATTGTGGCCTATTCATGTCAGAGTTCTGTGTGACCAGTTCTCAGTTCCCGGTTCTCAGTCCTCAGAAAAGGCGCTGAATCGCGGTTAGCCGAGAAGCGAGAACGCGATCGTGCGGACTGGTGTCGGCTATTGCTGAGGTTTTCCGTCGGGTGAATCTGCGTCGTCGGCCTGGCTTGCATGGTTCGACGCGCCCATCCCACGGAGCACGTCATTGGTGAAGAAAAACTTGCCGTCAGAGGGGACCATCATGATCTGCAATTTGTCAGAGAGGCGCTCGGCGATAATTTTGTTGATCAACAGGGGATTCTGCTTGATGATCGCGCTCTCGCTGGTCATGCGCTCGGCGTCGGCGGCAGCGGTCAGGCGTATGCGCTCGGCCTCGGCTTGGGCGAGGAGTTTGCGGCGCTCCATCTCAGCCTTGCTGTCGATCAGCTTGGCTTCGCCGGCGGCCTCGGCATTCTTCACCGTCGCTTCTTTGCGCGCTTCGGCTTCAAGCTTCGATTGCTCGATCTGCTCTTTTTTCAGAGGCAGCGTGTATTGCATGGCGTCGGCCTCGCTTTTTGCCTGCAGGACGCGCACGGCGGCTTGTCCTTCTGCTTCTTTTACCTGCTGAACTTTGGCTGCGTCGGCGTCGGCTTCGGCGATTTTCACCTGCTTCTGGTGGATTTCGGTTTCGACGCCCATGCGGTCGTTCTCCTGTTCTTTCAGAAGCAGCGACTCAAGGCCTTTGGCGTATTCGGGCGGAAGTTCGATATTGCGCAGCATGACTTCTTTCACCACGATACCGTCGCTGGCCAGGCGCTTGCGAATCATGTCAGCGGAACGCTGGCGAACTTCTTCGCGCTTAACAGAAAAAACCTCGCGAACGGTGTAGTTGGGCACGAGTTCACGCCATGCGGTGGCGACGACGGGCGGCACGATTTCTTTTTCGAGCGGCTGAGGCAGGTTGGCTTCGATGTAGTCGAGGCGTTTGGGGTCGAGCTGGTAGCGGACGGTGATGGCGAGGCCGAGGGTGAGTCCTTCTTTAGCCTGGACCTGCAGCGGCTCGCCTTTGGCCAGCGAATCTTCGTTTACGCCGGTGGTGAACAGCTGGTCACGAGTATTGAAAAGTTGGACATGCTCGACGAGCGGCATGACGAAGTGAACACCCGGATAGAGAGTGCCGGCAAGCGTGCCTCTGGTCTGGCTGACGCGGACGCCGGCCATTCCGCTGGGGACGATTACGATGCCAGCCGAAACGAGCAGCGGAGCCCAAGCCAGCATGACGAGGGCGATGGAAGTGCGCCAGCGGATGGGAGGAGCGGCTGGTGGTGTGCCTGCCTCAGGATCGGGATGCAGGCGTCGGCGCTGATAGATGATGAACAGGTACGCATCGTAAGAGAGGATTCCGGCGGCGATCACGAACATCGCGATTCCGGCACTCAGCAGCAAATATTTCAGTAGCAGCATGGCGGAGTTCCTTTCAATTCTGTTGTTCGTGTTTCGAAAGTTGAGGAATTTCCGGGCGGCGGGCGAAGGCCACACGGACGATTTGTCCGAAAATAAGTTCTTCGATCAGCAGAGACGCGGCTAATGAGAATGTCAGACCGCCGATGATGACCAAGCCTTGCAGCACTGTTTCCATGATGGGCTCCCGTGGTTCGCTGGAAGGAAAAGCAAGCGGGGATCCAGTGTTAACTGATTGAAAACACAGCAGGTAGCGTAGTGCTCGAGCGAGATTGCGTGTGTTCACAAACGCGGATGTGTCTGGGGTGACACGGGGTTGAGGCTTGGCGGCGGCGGTTGTCGGCATCGCCGCACACACGAGGGTGATGATTCTCACCGCGCTGAAATAACCTTCCCGGTAAACTATCGCCGGTCGGTTGCCTACTTTGCGCTAACCTGCATTCCAGTTCCTTCCCCCAGTCGAAAGGCGCTGCCATGAAGCGTTCTTCGGTTGGATTTTCTCTCGTCAAGTTTTTCGTAATTCTGTGGATTATTCTCGGCCCTGCTCGGATCAGCCTTTCGCAGTCTCTGGTTTCTCGGCCAACCCACGAGACGGCCGCTCCGGCATGCCAGTCGGTGTGTGAGCGACAGGCGCGAGGGTCCGTTTTGTGTTGCGGGAGCGAAATCAGCTATCTCGGGGCGTACTCGTCGGACGGAAGATTCAGGACGCTGACGCAGGTCGATCCTGCCGTTGCTCGCGGTTGGGGTTCCTCGTCCGCTGTGCCGCGAGGATGGGCGCGACCCAGCGATGTTCCCGATTTCATCGATCTGCATTCCACGGAGCGGGTCGAGGAAAACTACGAACCTCCCGCGCACGCGGTGAAGCCAGTAAGAGGGAAATCGATGCTGGCGTCGCTTCGAGACAGTATTGTGACTCTCGTCTATGGGCGGGAGCGAATTCTCCTGGCGCCCCACCACGTCACGGTTGACTCGAGGGGACGCGTTCTTGTTGTCGACCCTGATATTCGCGCGGTCCACGTGCTCGGAGAGGGCGATTCTTTTCGGATCGCCGGGGGGCCGCAGCGCCGCTTGCAGCTGCCGAATGGGATTGCGGTGGATGCAGCCGACAATATTTATATTGCTGATTCAGAACGCGGGCTGGTTCTGGTGTACGCTCCCGACGGGAAATTTCTTCGGTACATCGGCAAACGCGGAAACGAGAGCCTGTTTCACTATCCAACGGCGATTGCAATTGATCGCGATAGTGGCCGGCTTTTCTTGCTCGATACGCCGCGGCATCTTCTGTTTGTGATGGACCTTGAAGGCAACATCCTCAAACGCGTTGGACGGCCGCGCGCCAATGCGCTTGGAAGAGTGATTGGCGAGAACATTCCGATGGACCTTGATTCTCCGACCGAGATCGCAATCGTCGGAAATGAAGTCGTGGTGGTGGATTCAGCGAATTCACGGATCCATGTCATGGATTTGCAGTGCGGATCGGTGACGCAATTCGAAATCCCCGCTTTCCCAAGCATGCCCGGCGTTGACGAGGTCGGACTGGGTTTGGATCTCACCGGCAACATCTACATAAGCAATATGAAAGACTCGCACATCAGGATTTACGACCGGGATGGCGCGTCGATCGGCAGTTTCGGCCAAGCGGGCGTGGAGATCGGAGAGTTTAATTCTCCCGCCGGTCTGTGGGTGGACGGAAAAAATCGCCTCTACGTAGCGGACACGAACAATCGCCGAGTGCAGGTCTTTCAACTGAGTGACGATTTCGGAGCGGCGAGGACCGCTTTGGGCAAGCCCTAAGAATAAACTCCAGCGAACTTGAACCAATCCGGCTCATTGTGGGGTAGTGTCGGGTCTAATAGTCCGCCAGAATTTCATAGCTACGTGAAACTTCGCTTCGGCTTCCGCATCCCATTTTGTGCTAAGGTCTGCTCACATCATGATCACTCGGATGGACGATAAGGAGCTGAAGCGGCAGAGCCGGCGTCAACTGCTCAAACTGGCGCCGGTGGCGGCGCTCGGAGTTTTCGCGTTCCCCAAAATGAGCGACTGGCTGGTGGCGGCTGGGGTTCGCTTCAGCGATTGGGCGGCGGGAGAGACTTTTCGCTCGCAGCATCTGGCGCAGGAGTTTCCGGACTCCGAGGTCGTTCCTTTTGACAAGTTCCCATACAACTATTACGACGTGGTCGACCCGGGGGTTGATCTTGATCGGTGGACGCTGACGGTCGAAGGGGATGTACAGCGTCCGGGGGATTACACGTTGGCACAGATCCAGGCGCTCCCGAAGCGGGTGCAGAACACGCGGCACGTTTGCGTGGAGGGGTGGGACGTGATCGGGTCGTTTGGAGGCACGCCGGTCCATGAATTCTTAAAGATGGTGGGAGCGAACACTGCGGCGCGTTTTCTGGAAGTCGAGTGCGTCGACGATTACTACGAGTCGATCGATATGCCTTCGGTGCTGCATCCGCAGTCATTGCTTTGCTACGAGATGTACGGACAACCGCTCGATCGCGGGCATGGCGCGCCGTTGCGGCTGCAGATGCCGATCAAACTGGGATACAAACAGGCCAAGTATCTAGACACCATCCGCGTCACGAACGTTCTGAAGCCCGGCAAGACCGGCTACTGGGAGGACCAGGGCTATAGCTGGTTTGGAGGGCTGTGATGCCGAACGAGGAAGAACGCCAGGAGCCACGGCAAAATCGCGAGGAAGCTGACGCCGAGGCAACTAAGCGCGACGAGGTTGTCGAGGCTAAGGAATCTGGCGGCCATTCTTCCGGAGCAGCTTCTGAAGCGGCGTCGGGTGGCGAGGAGCGGCCGGTGGAAGCGGTGGTGGCGAAAATGGAGATGGTTGCCGAGGAGCCCGAGCCAGCCGCGGAGAGTGAGGAGGAGCCCGAACGGGTTCGCGCCGCCTATGAGCATCCTCTGGCGATTCGGATAACACACTGGGTGAATGCGATCAGCTTATTTGTGATGATCGCGAGCGGGCTGCGAATATTTCGCGCATTTCCCAGCTTCGGTCCGAAGATTCCGGAAAAAGTTCTAATTGACGTGCCGAATTCGCTGACGCTTGGCGGATGGCTGGGCGGTGCTTTGCAGTGGCACTTTACATTCATGTGGTTCTTTGCCGCGAGCGGAATATTTTATGTGGTGTATCAGGCGATCAGCGGCCACTTTCGAACTTTATTGTTCATGCCACGAGACGTTCGGGGAGTTTGGCCGATGGTGCGGCACTATTTTTTGTTTGGTCCGAAGCCCATGGCGGAGGGCCAGTACAATCCGCTGCAGAAGCTGGCTTACACAGCGGCAATCGGCTTCGGCGCGCTGTCGTTGCTGACTGGGATCGTTCTGTATAAGCCGACACAGTTTTCCTGGCTGGCATTTCTATTTGGCGGATTTCATCTGACGCGCATATGGCACTTTGCCTCGATGTGCGGATTCCTCGCATTCATTCCCGGACATTTAATTATGGTGGCGGCGCATGGATGGTCGAATTTCTACTCGATGCTTTCGGGATGGAAGCGGGAGCCGGAGTATCAGGACTAAGAATTCGATGACGGGCTGGGCGGACGCTGAAGCGTCCGGCCCGAGCCTGAGTGATACGACGAAATGGATGTGGCCGAATTCTCTGGATAGGATGCGGTAGAGCTCAGTGCTTCATGGCGTCGTCGGATTTCATTTCATCTTTCTTGGCGCCGGCGCTTTTCTTGCTTTTCTTGGACTTCTGCTGCTTCTTGGACGAGTCTTTCGCCATGTCGTCCTTCTTCATGGTGTCGCCTGTTTTGGCCTTGTCGTTCTGCATTTGATCGTTCTTCATGTTGTCCTGCTTCATGGCGTCGCCAGACTGCGCGAAGGCCATGGCGCCGAACAGCATCAGGGCAGCCATCAGTTTTACGAAGGTGTTTTTCATGCCACATTTCTCCTGTTATCGAATTTGTGTGTAGATTTAACGGCCCGATTCCCCAGGTCGGAGATGTGATGCGGGGACTGGAGGAAAGTTACGAGTGCTGAGGTTCGGGATGGATAGGGAGTGCAGAAAAAAGCCGCCGTCAGATTTGAGCTGATGGCGGCGATCAAAGGAGCACGAGGAAAACTTGGGACTGCGGAAACGGAAACAACAAAACGCGGACGCGATATAGGTGTGCAAGCGCGCTGCCAATGCCGAGAGGAGTTTGTGCTCCTGGTCTTAAGCACTTGCCGGTTGAGGAAGATGGGAGAGTGAAAAACGTTGCAGATGTCACGCGAGCTTAGCAGGCGTCCGGTGCGGCATGGATGACTACCGGCGGCCTGAAGTAATCAGAAGGAAGTAACCATTCCCCAGGGCAGTGTGGACGCGGAGAACTAACTGAGGATGGATTGGCAGGGACTTCGATTGGCGCGACTCCGCGTAGGCTCAGACCTTGAGCAGGTCCCAGCCCAGGGCAATTCCGTGGGAGAGGCGATCGCGCGTGGAACCCTCGCCGACATGCATCGCCAACATTTCAGCGTAGCGGCGGGGGGTGGATTGGAATACCCGCATGGTGCGGCGGCGTAGACGGTCGTGTCTGGCCATGAACAGCATCAGGCGAGCCATAAAAACAGGGCGGCGGCTCAGGGCGCGATGTCCGGCTTGATAGCGCGCGAGATTGCCGGCAGCGAGGCAGTCAGCCAGCAACGCGGCTTGCCGGAAGCTGAGGCAAAGACCTTCTCCGGTGATGGCATCGACGCTGCCGGAAGCATCGCCGACCAAAACGGTTCGGCCACGATATACGCGAGGCAATTTTCGGGTAACGGTAATGGCTCCGCGCTCAGCGGAGGAATATTCCGCATTTTCGAGATGAGGGCAAAGCTCGGGGAATTCTGCAAGGGCGTCTTCGAGGCGCAGCTTCGGGCTGGATGAAATGAGCGCGATACAGACTTCTTCGCGGTCGACAGGCGTAACGTAAATCTGGCAATCATGTCCCCAGTGCAGCTCCATGAAGTCGGTCCAGGGCGCGACACGATAGTGGCGGCGGAAGGCGAAGCGCAGATTGTTGTGGGGAGCGTCGGGACTATGCGTGTCAAGGTTGCGCGGATCGAGGTTTGCCCAAGCGCGAACGCGGGAGCTGGCTCCGTCGGCGCCGACTACCCAGCGGGCGCGAACGAGTTCTCCAGCAACGAGCGCGCCTTCGGGATGAAGTCCGGTGACTGCGGCTTGCCACAACAAGCGCACGCCGCGTGCCTCCGCGTGTTCGAGCATGACGCGATGCAGATGGGTGCGGCGGATGCCGTACGCGGTTCCGCGCGGGAAATTGGCCTCTACTGTTGCGCCGTGGCTGAGGAAACGAATGCCGCAAAATGGGTAGGACACTTCTTCGGGGACGGAAACGCCGAGCGCCCGGAGCGCTTCCACTCCTTCGGGGGTGAGCCCTTCGCCGCAAGGCTTGTCGATGGGCGGAACGGCGCCATCGGCGACCAGCACGCTTAAACCGTGACGGCGCGCAGCGATGGCGGTAGCCAATCCGGCAGGTCCGCCGCCAATTACGAATACGTCCCAAGGCTTGGGGAAAAGGATATCCATGCGCCTCTCAGCGATTAAAGTGAGATGCGTGAATTCTGGTTAATGCCGCCTACCACTCGAGCAAAACGAATTCTGAACAGAATCCGGGCCCCATGGCGGCGAGCAGGCCGATTGTGCCAGGTTCGGGACGTCGATTCTTCATGACCTCTTCGAGCACGACCAGCACCGATGCGGATGAAAGGTTGCCGGTACGGCGCAGACATTGCCAGGAAACGTCGAGTTCGCCGTTTTTCAAGCCGAGAGCGTCAGCGGTCGCTTCGAGGATCTTGGGTCCGCCGGTGTGGAGCGCCCAGCTGCCGATATCGGCACGGGTCAATCCGCGCTCGGCAAGAAAATCGTCGAGATCGTGGGCGAGATTGTTGCGAACCAGGTTCGGAATTTCGCGCGAGAGAACAATGCGAAAGCCCTTTTCGGAGATATCCCAGCCCATCATCTCCTCGGTATCGGGATAGAAGACGGAGCGGGTGGCGAGAATGCGGGGACCTGAGAGTCCGCACTCTGAGCCAGCTACGATCACGGCGGCGGCGCCGTCTCCGAAGAGGCCGGCGGAAATCAGGTTGGCCATGGAGACATCCTCACGCTGCAGAGTGAGCGAGCAGAGTTCAACCGACAACACCAGCGCGACCTGGTCGGGATAGGCGCGGACGTAGTCGGCGGCACGGGAAATGGCGGCGGCGCCGGCCACGCAGCCAAGTCCGAAGATTGGAACGCGGCGAATGCTTCTGCACAATCCGAGCTGATTGATGAGCAAGGCGTCGATGGACGGACTGCAAATGCCGGTGACGGAGGCGAAAAAGAAAGCGCCGAGATTTCTGCCATGCAGTCCGGCATCGGCGAGCGCGCCGGTGACTGCTTTGGCGCCCAATTCCTTGGCGGTGCGAATCCAGTGATGATTAGCCTCGCCCCAGGTTTTCATCTTCAGGTATTCTTCTTTGGGCAGGGAAAGAAATCTTCCGTCAACGCCGACGTGACGATGGAGGCGGCGCAGTACGTGCGGGTTCTCGATCTTATTGCCCCAATAATCCTGCAGAGCCTCGAGCAACATCTCCTGGGAGTAGTAGTGCCGTGGAAAAGCGCTAGCTGCGCTGATAATTTGCATAGTTAGTCTCGTGCCGGGGCGCTGAGCAAATCCCGCTTCCGGTGTTTTGGAGATTGTATCTGAATAAAATGGCTTGGACGCGGATTCGTGATGTAGAGTATGAAATTCAGAAAGGCAGGACGCTCCAGTGAAATTTATTGCCGGACTGGTTCTTGGGCTGCTTATCGTTCCCTTCGGGATGTATTTGTATTTTACCAGCGGCAGCGCACCCGTTGCCACGACTGATTCAGACATGCCCTTTGAAACGTTCTTCGCGGACAAGGCGATGCATGCGCGCATCGAGAAAGACATGCCGAAGAATGTTCCGATCCAGCCGACGGAACAGAACGATCTGGCGGGCGCCGATCTCTACAAGCAGCATTGCGCGGTTTGCCATGGCTTGCCGCTGATGCCGAAGACGGCGATTGCGACTGGAATGTATCCGCATCCGCCGCAGCTATTTCAGGGAAAAGGCGTGACCGACGACGAGCCGGGTGAGACGTACTGGAAGATTTTCAACGGCTTACGTTTGACGGGCATGCCGGGATTCAGCAAGTCGCTTTCTGAAACCCAGATGTGGCAGATCGCGCTGATGCTGGCTAATGCCGACAAGCTGCCGGCGTCGGTAAAGGAGTCGCTGGTCGCGCCGCCGCCGAGCGTGCCGCCCACGACCACGGTTCCTCCGGCAATGAATCCACCAGCGTCGTCGAATACGGCGCTACCGCCTCCGAAATAACGTTCGAGTTAGTTTGCGACGAACTTCGCTGTGAGTGAGCTCACTGCCCAGCCGTGTCTCGCGTTATTGTGTAGACATGGCGTTTGGCCGCCCCAGAAAACTTTTCACCGAAGGAGAGCTCTATGAATACGCGGTGGGCGCGCTGGCGCGGCGCATGCGCTCGGTTGCAGAACTGAAGCGACTGCTGCGGAATCGCGTGGAAGCCGACACGGAAATCGGAAAGACGCTGGTGGAGTTGATTATTGTTCGCCTGAAAGATCAGGGGTACTTGAACGATGCGAAGTATGCGGCGGCGTTTTCATCCTATCGCCGCGACAATGAAAAGTTCGGACGGCAGCGGGTGGTCACCGATCTGAAGGCGAAGGGCGTGCATGGCGACGTCATCGAAAAAGCAGTTTCGTCAATCTATGACGAGGTGAAAGAAGAGACGCTGGCGCGCGCATATATCCGGCGGAAACGGCTGCGAAAGCCGCAGGACAGAGATCAGAAGCAGGTGGCGCGCATTTTTCGCCAGCTGATGCGGGCGGGATTCGGGTCGAAAACTATTTTTGCCATCCTGAAGAAGTGGGACGTGGACGAAGAAACCCTCACCGAACTGGAGAACGAGACGCCGGAGATGTAGCGTTCGAGTAAGTGGGCTTCGAAGCGAGGGACGCGACCTGATTTGTGCTCAGGGTTCTTGCGTTCGTGGTTCGTACTCTGGTAGAACCTTGCTGCTGATGAAACTGTTCAATCCTCTGGAGGAGCTATGAAGACCAGGTTCTGTTTGATGATTGCCGCGCTGCTGGCTCTGACCGCGTTCTCTTATGGTCAGGCCGGAACGGACATGAAGAAAGCCGCTGACGATACCGGCAAAGCGACCGACACGGCTGCCAAGAAGACCGCACATACCACCAAAAAGGCCGCGGTGAAAACCGGCGACGCCACCAAGACCGCTGCGAAGGACACGGCCAAAGGCTCGGAAAAGGCAGCCGACAAAACCGGCCATGCCACCAAGACCGCTGCCAAGGATACGGGCCACGATGTGAAAAAAGGGACGAAAGACGTTGGTCACGGAATCAAGAAAGGCGTCGAAAAGACTGGCGATGAGATGAAGTAGCTTACGTCGGCGACGGGCGTTTGCGCTCGTAAACTTTCGCTGCTTCTCGGAATGGGGGACGGGCGCCTGCCCGTCCCTCTTCTTGCTATTGCTCTTGCCTTTGCGACCGGATTCGCGCGTGGAAAAACGGCGTCCCGCCTTGATCCATCTTCAGAGAGCGCTGGCCGACGGCGATTATCATTTAGAATTTATCTTTAGCAATCGATCCGAGGGATCGATTTTGGGAATCTTTCTTGGGAGTTTAGTTTCGCGTTTCAATTCACGGTTTGGTCTTCATGCTCACAGGCTCTGAAATTCGCCGCAAGTTTCTTGACTTTTTTGTCGAGAAGGGACACCGCGAGGTGCATTCGTCGTCGCTGGTTCCGGCGAATGATCCGACACTGCTTTTTACCAACGCCGGGATGAACCAGTTCAAGGATGTTTTTCTGGGACTCGAAAAGCGGGATTACTCGCGAGCCACGACCTCGCAGAAGTGCGTGCGCGCGGGCGGGAAGCACAACGATCTGGAGAATGTCGGCTTTACGAACCGGCATCACACGTTTTTTGAGATGCTGGGGAATTTTTCTTTTGGCGATTACTTCAAAGATAAAGCCATCGCCTATGCGTGGGAGCTGATTACTTCTCCGCAGTGGTTTGGGATTGAGAAAGAGAAGCTTTACGTCACGATTTTTAAAAGTGAAAACGGAGTGCCTCGCGATGCGGAAGCCTACGATTTGTGGCTGGGGCAGGGGGTTCCAAAGGATCGCATCTTTGAATTTGGCGCGAAAGATAATTTCTGGCAGATGGGCGACACCGGTCCGTGCGGCCCATGCAGCGAGATTCATTACGACATGGGCGTGGCGGCCAGCGATCAAAGTCACACAGATTGTGCGTTTGGCTGCGATTGCGGACGTTATGTCGAACTGTGGAATCTGGTCTTCATGCAGTTTGACCGGGATGCATCGGGCAAGTTGAATCCGTTGCCCAAGCCTTCGATTGACACAGGCATGGGGCTGGAACGGATCGCGGCAGTGCTGCAGGGGAAAATCTCGAATTACGATACCGATTTATTCTATCCGCTGAAGTATCGTGCTGCGCAGTTGACAGTGGGCACACGGCCGGACTCCGGGATGATTGTCGCGTCGAGCACTTCCATACGCGTGATAGCCGACCACTCTCGTGCTGTGACCTTCCTGATCTCAGACGGCGTGGTTCCCGCCAATGAAGGGCGTGGGTATGTTTTACGCAAAATCATGCGTCGCGCTATTACACACGGACGCTTGCTTGGGCAGACAAAGCCGTTTCTGCATGAGATGGTCTTCGCAGTGCGCGATCTGATGCAGGACGCGTATCCGGAGTTGAACGAATCGGCCGATAGAGTTTCCAAAACTGTGTTCGCGGAGGAAATGCGATTCACTCATACCCTAGATCTCGGGCTTGCTAGGTTGGAGCAGGAGTTCGCGGACATTCGTCGGCGAGCGCACGAAACTGAGGCGAGGGTGCATCCCGAGGTTCGGCAGACAGTATCCCTTGAATTGGCAGGCGATGCTGCTTTCAAGCTTTATGACACGTTCGGTATGCCGCTCGACTTCATGCAGGACGCGGCCCGCGATCAGGGGATCGCTTTCGATCAAGCAGGTTTTGATCGCGCCATGGCCGAGCAGCGTGAGCGTGCTCGCGCCTCATGGAAAGGCGCGGCCAAGCAGACGGCCAATCCTGCTTACCAGCAGCTTCCGAAATCAACATTCGAAGGTTATCGCCAGACGCGCTCCGACAACTGCGAGGTGCTTGCCATGATCAAGGGCGGGCAGGGTGCGCAGGAGCTCAAGCCCGGAGAATCGGGCGAGATCATTCTCGATCACACTCCCTTCTATGCGGAATCCGGAGGCCAAGTCGGGGACCGCGGTTGGCTTTACTCTGATGATCACAATACCGTCGTGGCCGAAGTCACTGGCTGCTATTACCCGGTGCAGGGGGTGCGTGCGCATCAGGTGGTTGCGAAACGACCGATCCGCGTGGGCGATAAAGTCGACGCGGTGGTTGACGCCTCGATTCGCGAGGCGACCATGCGGAATCACACGGCTACGCATCTGCTTCAAGCCGGACTGCGCGAGGTGTTGGGCAAACATGTGAAGCAGGCGGGGTCGCTGGTCGCTCCCAATCATTTGCGCTTTGATTTTTCGCACTTTACTGGAGTGGCCGAGGAAGAGCTGCAGGATATCGAGGACATCATCAATAAGGAAGTTCTGCGGAACGAACGCGTCGAGGTGATCGAGAATGTTCCGATTGATGTCGCGATCAACGAGTATCACGCGATGGCGCTGTTTGGCGAAAAATATGGCGACCGGGTGCGCGTAATCAAGATTGGAGATTTTTCCACCGAGCTTTGCGGCGGGACGCATACGGCGCAGACGGGCGAGATTGGGCTGATCAAGATTTTGAAGGAAGGCAGCGTGTCGTCGGGCGTGCGGCGCATTGAGGCGGTGACGGGAGAAGGATCGCTGCGCCATTTCCGCAAAGATCATGAACTGGAAGGCGTGGTCGCGAGCCTCGTTGGCCCCACTCTGGCGCAACGGACGCGCAAGGATGGGGCACCCTCGCCTGAGGGAGATGCGGCTTCTCCGGCTGAGGCGTTGAAGCTGGAGCTGGAGAAGAAAGACGCCGAGATCAAGCGGCTGGCGCGGGAACTGGATCAGGCGCGGATGAAGTCGGCATCTTCGAGCACGGCCAACATTGGCGAGAAAGTTAAAGAGGTTCACGGTATCAAAGTGCTGGCGCATCGGGTGGATAATCTTGAACGAGCGCAGATGCGGACTCTGGTCGATCAACTCCGCGACAAGCTTGGGTCGGCGGTGGTCGTGCTGGGCTCGGCCTCGAACGGAAACGTCTCGCTGATTGTCGGAGTGACGAAGGATCTGACCAGCAGGATTCAGGCGGGAAAGGTCATCGGGCCGGTGGCGCAGAAGGTGGGCGGCAAGGGCGGCGGACGTCCGGATCTGGCGGAGGCGGGCGGCAAAGATGCGGGCGCGCTGGACGCGGCGCTGGGCAGCGTTTATGGTGTCGTGGAGTCGCTGATCGGCTGATCTCCGCTGAAGGCAGATTGAGGGCAGGCGTTGAAGGCACAGAATGGATGATCGAGCCCATTTCATCGAGCATGCCGGAAAGCAGATTCTGCTGCTGGATTTTTCTCATGCCAAAGCGCAGGAGATGCAGCTCCTGCTCGAGTATGTGCGGGTCACGGTGGCGAAGCACGGGCATGAGTCGCTGCTGACGCTCGCGGACTTCACCGGCTCGGAAGTGGACCACGCGGTCGCGACCAGAATCAAGGAAGTGCTGACGCTTGACCGGCCGTTTGTGAAAAAGACGGCCTGGGTTGGGGCAGAGAGCATTCCGCACGCTTTCATGGAAAACTTCCACAATTTTTCGCAGCGTGAGATTGTCACGTTTAAGACGCGCGAAGAGGCGATGGACTGGCTGGTGGAAGAGTAGGTCCCGGTTCTCAACAAGCCCAGATCATCCGATTTGCATAGCTATCTAAAATGGCTATAATCAGGTCATGCAGGTCAGCGTGGCTGATGCCAAGAACAAACTGCCGGAATTGATCAAGGCAGTCGAGGATGGAAATCCGGTAACCATCTGCCGCCGGGGAGTTCCCGTGGTGGATATGGTGCGCACGAAGAAGCCCACAGGAAAGAAACGTGTGTTGGGATCGCAGCGGGGAAAAATCCAAATCCTCGACCCGGGCTGGTGGAAGCCGATGACCGACGAAGAAGTAGAAGACTTCGTCGAAGGGCGCGGATAGGTGCGCCTGCTGCTCGACACCGCGGCCTTTATCTACGCGGTCGAAATGCCCGAGCATCTGAGCAGGCGGGCAAATTCCGCTCTGCAAAACGTTGAAAACATCCTCGAATTAAGCGCCATCTCCATCACCGAGATTGCCATTAAGGCGGCTTTGGGCAAGCTGAAACTCTCTGCCGATACTATCCGTCATTCGATTCAAGACTTGGATATTCGCATCATGAGTTATACGGTCGAGCACGCTCTGCGATTTTTTGAAGTACCGCTTCATCACCGCGACCCTTTTGACCGGCAAATCATCGCTCAGGCGTTGGCCGAGAAAATTCCAGTGGTGACGCCGGACGAGAAATTCATGTTGTATAGCGGACTCAAGATTATCTGGTGACACGGCGCGTCGTGCCGATCGTTTGCGGTACTTCTTTCTTAGAACCGAGAACCTTTCCTCAGCTCCTCCACCTCAAAGTCACCGGACCCATCATGGGGTGCTTAAATTCGCCGCCGGTCTTTTTCATCTCCAGCATTGCGTTCTTCAATCCGAAATACCATTTGGCGGGGCGGTCGGCGTCGTCGATCAGCATGAGGTGGGGATTGTGTTTCAGGCCCTCGGATTGCAATTCCATGGTGCGGCGATCCTGCTCTACGAATTTTGCGAAGACAAATTTGAGCAGCTCGGGGCCGAAGGGAATCCAGCGGAAGAGGTTCCACGCGGCTACCACGTCGATGCGGCACCGGTTGCGGGTAATGGGAGTAACCGTGGTGAGGCTGGCGAACCAGTATTTGCCGGCGCGAATGATTTCCGAGCGCAGGTTGGGCAGGACGAAATCGATGGTGGTGGTGATGGAATCGGCGTCGGCGTAGAGGCGAAGAAGTTTGTAGGGAGCGCTGTTGGAGCTGGGCGTGTGCGCGCTCATGCGAAATCCGTAGGGGATGGGCTCGAAGTTTTTGTGCTTTTCGTGGATTGTTTTTTGAGTGCGCCACCACCATGCCTGGTGAACGAAGGGACCGTGCGCTGGGTCCATGAGGCCGATGATGCCGTGGTCGACGTTGCAGGGCAGGTCGGCGGTAAGGTAGGCGAGTTTGTAATGCTCGCTGAATTTCGGAATTTCGGGCGCGGGAGTGGGCGCCGGGGCGGGTTTGGAGAATCCCGCGCCGGCTGGACCGGGATCGGGAATGTAGACCCATATGAAATCATCGCGCTCTTCGCAGGGATAGCTGCCGGCGTAGATGCGGTCGATTTTCAGATTCTGATCGGGGACAAGCGATGGGATCAGCTGACACTGGCCGGAGTGGGCGTCGAATCTCCAACCATGGTAGGAGCATTCGATTTGCCGGCCGTCAAACTCGCCGCAGGATAGCGGCATGCCGCGATGTGGGCAGGCATCGCGCAGGGCGAAGGGCTGATTTTGCTGGTCGCGTCCGATGACCAGCGGCTGTTCGAGGAGCATGGATTTGGCCGATTCTCCGCGGCGGAGTTGGTTTGACGGAAGCGCGCGATACCAGAAACCGAAGAGCATGAGCGCGTCGGGTGTCTGCCAACCCAGCGAGCCAAGGTCGGGCCCGCCGGGGGCCCCGGTCTGCGATTCGAGTGAAAAATCTTCAGGCATTGGACAGGTGAGGATACCGCAGCGGATCAAAAACTTGAACTGCAGAGAGGTAGATCGGAACCCGGGAATCGATTAGACGCGCTGCCCAATTGCGCGATTCGCCGGGCGGAGGCGGCTTCTTAACTGGGCATAGGCTTCGCGCGCCACGCCGGGCTCTTCGATGTGCATCAGAAAAAGCTTGCGCAAGGCGGCGGTGGTCAGTCGGCCTTCGATGTAAGCGTCGTAGAGATCGGTGCCGGTGAGATATCCGAGTTGCTCGGCGACGTATTCGTATTTGCGGCCGGTAAAGTTGGGAGCGGCGGCGGCGCGGTCATGGTCGCGATGCTGGGTCAGGAAGTCTAGAGAGTCTACGGCGTCCACAAACGGAAGCGAGGTCTGATGTTCGAGGTCTTCGCGAGTGATGTCGAAGAGGTCGGCGATATCGGCGTCGCGCAGGGCGGGCCGCGCGGGATGCAAAATGCGCGATCCGAAGAAAGCGAGCGCGTGCTCAAAGACGGCCATGAAAAAGGAGTCATCTTTGTCGAGCGGCGATGCGAATGGGGCGGGCTTGCCGTGGCAAAGGTTAGGCAATCCGCGGCAGGCTTGATGAAGGAAGCGGGTAGCGTCCTCGGCGGAGGAAGTCATGCGGAAGCGGCGCACATAAACGGAATTAATGGGCGTCAGGTAGACGCTGCCGCGCTCGCGGACCTGCCGCAGCAGCGAGCGGCGCAGTTCGGCAGTGAACCCCTTGCGCGACAGCAGGCGGCGCAGAAGCGCGTCGGAACTGCGCGAATAGACCTCGGGCATGAGGTCGACCAGGAGCCGGGGCTGCGTGGTGTTGTGGGGCGAATACTGATTGATGCCGAGAAAACGCACCATGCCGTCAATCAGGTTGTAGAGCGTGGGGCCAAGGTCGGGAGCACTATGGCCGCTGTCGCTGCGTCCCCAGCGATCGAGGCAGAGGCGGTAGTTTTCATATTTTTCGAGCGGCGTGGCGTTGAAGACGCAGTAGACATTTTCACGGACGGCGACGGCTTCGACGTGGTCGCGGTCCTCTCCGGCAGCGCGCCAGTAAAGGGCGTCGACATTCTGCAGAACGGTAAGAATGGGTTCGGCGGGCAGCCGCTGCTGAAGCAGGGTTGGAAGATGCTGCGGCGCGAGATGCGACTCGCCAAAAAGCACGAGGATCAGCGCGTCGGGATGGCGCTCGCGGATGCCCGCAATCTTGTCGGCGGCATGGCGGTCGCGCGCTCCGATTTTGCGAAGGTCTTCGCGGGGCATGCAGTCGAGTCCGTAGACGGAAGCGCTGCGGTCGCGGGCGGCGGAGAGCAGTTCGTAAAACGGAGTCCAGTCGTATCCCCAATCGAGTTCGAAGCGGATGCGCTGGCGCAATTCGTTTTCGTCAATCTCGCCGCGCAGCCATTCGTCGAGAATATGCTGGTCGCGGGAAAAAATAGTCTCGAGCCCGAGCACGACGGGGCGCTGATGGAGCGCATGATCGCGGAGCAACGAAGCCAGATAGCGCTGCGAGTTGGGCAGAGCGTGGTAGTCGCCGACCAGGGCGATTCCAGTTTTCGCGATTTCGTGGCGCACGTCGGACGCGGAGAGCACGCGGTCGTAAGCGCGGTAGGCCTCGCGAAAATCGCGGAGATACTTTCGCCCTCCGGCGGGATCGACGGCACGAATCTCACGCTCAACGCTGGCAATGGCATGCAACTGGGCTGCGCTGCGCCGCGATCGTAGGATGCCGGTGGTGGCCATAAATTCTTAGTAACGACTTGGGGCGGCTCACTTGTCCGCCGCTTAAAACGGCCTCCGCGAACGCGATCGACGATAAGACTTTCGCCGATTCGTCGATTTATAGATGCAAATTCACGACTAATGGCAACAAGCGGAACCGTTAAACGTTCTGCTTAGCGCCTTGACTTGCTTTTCGTGCATCCCTATCCTCAGTTTTTCGGGGCCGTGCACGGACAAAGCCCCGTGGAGCGCCAACTTTGCCCATTCTCGCGCCGGAAAACCTGACGGTTGCCGCCACCGGCGCCAGCGGATCGCTATTCCTGAAACACCTTCTTCTGGCCGTGGAGCGCGATTCTCGGGTAAAGACTGTAAACTTCATCGTTTCTGACAGCGGCCTGCGCGTCATGGCCGAAGAACTTGGTGTTGAAGGCCGCTCCGACCTTCTACAACAAATCATCGGCGCGCTTTCGGCAAAGATTCAGCCACAGTCGAACGCTGACATCGGAGCAAACGTCGCCAGTGGGTCGTACCCTACTGACGCCATGGTGATCATCCCGTGCAGCGTCGGCACGCTCGGCCGTATTGCGAACGGCATCGCGCTGCGACTGATCGAACGCGCCGCCGATGTGGCTCTCAAAGAGCGTCGGCCGCTTGTGCTTTGCATCCGCGAAACGCCGCTGAACAAGATTCACATCCGCAATATGTCGCTTGCCGCCGACGCCGGTGCGACGATCTTTCCTCTCATTCCCACGTTCTATAACCACCCATCCAGCGCCGATGCCATGGCACAGGAATTCGCAAACCGCGTGCTCGCACATATCGGATTGCCGCAAGCAGGCGCATATCGCTGGAAAGGGTGAAGGATTCTCGCTTCGTCGGTTCTCAGTTCCCGGTTCTCAGTTCTCAGTAACCCCTATCTTGTAAGAGTTCAGACCTTCACTGGGAACTGGGAACTTCTTTATAAAGATCAATGACTTGGGGACAGCCGCTCCTGCTTTGCAGGAGTGCTTTCAGTCTAGGGAAGGGGCAGTAACGAAGGTAGGTATCAGGCGGGCATGTACTGCGAGTGCAGGCTGAAAAAAAGTTCCCAGTTCTCAGTGGCCAGTGGTACCGAGGAGTATGAGGAGATTTTCTGAGAACTGAGAACCGAGAACTCCTTCTGAGGAGGGTCAGTAGTTCGAACTCGACCTTGCGCACAGGGTTGGCAAGGCTCCACGTATCGGACACTATCCGAATCGGGGGATTTTGAGCGTAATTAAGATTTTACGACAGTTATCGACCCCGGTCCTCAACCTTCGAGGGAAGTATATGATTCAATGTCATAAAGGAGCGTGAGACTCATACGAACAGAAGAACAATAATCATCGGTGTGCTGCTATTCGCAGGCGGGTTGATGATGAACTATCTGCTGGAACGGCACAACATTCTCAAGACCTGGGAAGGCTCACCTTACCCCGTGTCGTGGGCAGATGTGTTCTATCCGCCGCTGTGTGTTTTGCTATCCCTGACTGGCGTCGTCTTGATGGTTGGTGGGGCGATGGGGCGTGCAGCTGCTCCACGATTGCTGCTGTATGCGTGTGCATATGTGTTTCCGCTGACTATTCTCTATACTCTCTTCGCCTTCGGTATGCAGTTCATATCGACAGGCGCTGACCGCTTAGGGGAATGCCCCGGCCTTGAACGAGCCGCCGCTAGTTCCAACGTAATACCGGAATCTAAGTGGCGGCAGGGTCGGCCCGCGCTTGGCTGCGGAGCAGAGAGACGCGGCGTGTTCCTTACCTATTACAACAGTGTCGGCATCTATGGCGTGACGGATGCATCGGCACAGCAACGCATTATCGACAAACTAGCGGAGTATTGTAGGCGAACCCCGACGCACGGCGTGCGAGTGATGTTTTATGAGGAAGAGCATTGGACGGTTCGTCAAGGAAAGAATGGCGCGACCTTCGGCTCGGGAACGCCGTCCAAACTCGTCCGTGTCGTGAATATAGGTATAGGGTCCTGACTGATAATTCCCGTAACCAGGCATTGCCACAATCTTGCGCCGTTTGTTCGCCCTTCAGCCATTCCGCTCAAAAAAACTGTTACATGGCTGAAGCCGTGCCTTTTCAAAGCTTTCAGGAGCCACCTTGATCAGAGGTTCCCTAAGTGAAGTTCTGACGGTTGGGGCGGTTTTTCTTGGTGATGCTGCCGAGGGTCTGATACCAGGCGACCACCCAGGGAACGATCAGGGAAAATGCGAGGCGCGCCCCCAGAGTTCCCAGAAAAGATCGCAGCGGAGTTTTTGGGATATTGCTCCAGTCGTTCCAATCCAGGCGAAAAGCGAAATAAATTTCGAGGGCGAGCACGCATAGAAGCGGAATCGGCGAATAGACGAGCGCGGCGACGGCGAGAATTTCTACGAGGCAGCGAGCGATATTTCGCCACAGGCGGGTTGAACGTCCGCCGAGAACGCCGTCGGTTACGGAATAGCTGACCATTTGCCGGACCGCTGTGCGGAAAGTGTGACGCGGCTGGTAACAGGCTTTGGCGCGTTGCGGGAACGCAGGCGTCAATAGTTTGCGCACCTTCGAATCGAATACCGTGTCTTCTCCGAGGAAGACGGTTTCGGGGAATCCGCCGACTCGTTGCCAGAGATTTTTGCGAAAGGCCATGGAGCGGGCAGTGCAGGATTTAGTGGGTGCGTCGGGATTGAGCTTTACTCCGAAGAATGGCGCGGAAGCGACGTCCCAGACGGTGGATTTGGCCGGATCGATATAGGATCCTCCGACGGAATAGTCGGAGTTGCCGTTGAAGATCGGTGCGGTGAGATTGGCGAGCCAATCGGGGGCGTGGGTGCATCCGGCATCGGTGAAGGCGATTACATCCGAGGAAGCGGCGGCGATGGCGACGTTGCGGCCGCGGGCGATTGGTCCGGGAGAATGTTGCAGGCTGCAGCTTTCATCGCGGATCGGTATGAGTGCCGGGTATTTTGAGCGGGCGGCTTCGAGATGCTGCCAGGTTCCGTCGGTGGAACCTCCATCGACGATGATGACTTCGGTGGGTGCGAGAGTCTGGTGCATCAGACTTTCGACCAGCGCGTCGATGTCATCGACCTCGTTGAGGACGGTAGCGGCCACGGTCACGGGCGGCATGTTGGGAGAAATCATTTCGGCGAAATAAGTGTAGCGGAGAAGAGTTCTCAGTTCCCGGTTCTCAGTTCTCAGAACAAAATCTAAGAAGTTGAGAGGCAATGGTTTTGCCGAGAACTGAGAACTGGGATCTGCCTGTTGCTTTTTTTGGCACGCCACATCGGTGGCGTTGACGTTGACCTCTGTTTTTTTGTACTCTGCGATTACACCGGAAAGGAGGTGGTCGGATGACAAGTTCTGATAGTCACAGTAGAAGTACAAGACCAGGTGAGGTGGCTGAGTCTTAGGGCGGTTGCTCTAAGCGGAGTTCTCGAGGAACCTTGGTCGGGGGAATCGGGAATAATCTCTCGCAAACTATCCGTGAGCATGGGCTGAATCCACCAGGCACAGGTTGTGCCCGGTACCGGAATGAGCGAGGGGCCACGAGAGTGACCACCTCAGTCAATCCCAAACAGTCCACCGAGGCAGCTCGCAGGCTGAAAGGCTTGCGAGCTGTTCTTTTTTTTGGGGTGGGGCTCACATTCTTCGCGAAGTTGAGGTAGTCTATAGCACCGACAAACCGACCGGTCGGTTAAACCAAGGACAGGAAATTCATTGGCATGGATGACAAGCACTACCGCGCCCGCATCACCAAGCGTGCTGATTTTGCCCCCGATCTATGGATGATCCGGATCGATCCCGGGGCCGAGTTCAGTTTTGCGCCGGGCCAATATGCGACGCTTGGGGTTGAACGAGACGCACGGCGGCTGGAGCGTCCGTATTCGATTGCATCGTCTCCGTATGAAAAGGAACTGGAATTCTTTTTTGAACTTGTGCCGCATGGCGAGACCACGCCTCCGCTTTACGATCTGCAGTTGGGCGACGAAGTTCTCGTGCGCAAAGTTGCGAAGGGCCGGTTCACCTTTGACGCTGCGCAACCGGCACGCACCAACCACCTGATGGTGAGCACGGTAACCGGGGTTGCGCCTTTTGTCAGCTACGTGCGGACCATATTGAAAGACTGGAAAGAAGACAAGTTTGCGGGCGACCACAAATTATTCCTGCTGAACGGCGCCAGCCGGTCGTGGGAGTTCGGTTATCGCGAGGAGTTGGAGAACATCGCGAAGCAGGCGCCGTGGTTTCGCTGTGTTTTCACGGTGAGCCGTCCGTGGGAAGACGAAAGCTGGAAGGGCGAGGTTGGCCGCGTGGATGAATTGATCCGCAAATATGCCGATCAGTGGGGATGCACGTCAGCGAACAGCGTCGCGTATTTGTGCGGGCATCCGGAGATGGTTGAACACGGAAAGGGCATCCTGAAGCGGGTCGGTTTCAACAAAGAAAATCTAAGAGAAGAAGTGTATTGGGTGCCGGGCAAGAGTCCGGGCGAATGAGACGCCACGGTCACGGCTCTTGTTCGGCGGGAGCAAAGAATACCAGTACTTCGAGTTCTTCCTCGATGTCGTAGAAGCGGTGCTCAAGTTCGGCCTCGACGAAAATTACGGAGCCGGCTCGAATTTCGGCGTGTTCGGAGCCGGCCTGCATGCGAGCGCGGCCGCGGACGACATAGTAGAGCTCATCTTCGTGGTGGGGCTTTTGCGGATCGGTCTCGCCTCGTGCCAGAACATAGACACCGGCGCTCATGGCGGGGACGCGTAGGAATTCGAGGTAGAGCTTGTTTTTCTCTGCACGTTGGCGGGAGAGATCGCCGATGCGGAAGAAAGAAGTCATAAAACAGTTCTCTGTTCTCAGTTCTCAGAAAAATCTGCGGATATTTGCTGGCGCCATTGCGTGGGATGACGGCCGGGCAGAGCCCCGCCACCACACGAGTATGGCTACTCTAAATTCCATTGACGACTGAGAACTCCCGATCAGCCTATCGCTCCGCGAAAGAAGATATCGGTGTATTGCTGGACCAGCGCGTCTCCGGTTAGAGGGCCATCGGGCTTGTACCACTGATAAATCCAGTTGATCATTCCAAGCAAGGCAAAGGCTGCTGCTCGCGGCGTGACGGAGGATGAAGAATTGCGCTTGCGCTGCACGTCAGCGACGAGATTTTCGACAAAGTGCACGTAATCTTTTTTGCGTCCGTTGATTTTGCGGCGAAGCGCAGGCGGGAGCGGATGATTCTCGTGCAGCATAACCGTGATCTCGCGGTCCTCGGGGCTGATCACAACCTGTATGTGCAGACGGATCAGCGTGCGCAGGCGCTCTTCGGCTCCTGCGACGCCGGCGCCGTCGATGTGGCGGACGACGTTGATGACGCGCTCCTCGGTGATCTCCATGGCGTGCGACATGATGTGGAAGAGGATTTCGTCCTTCGACTGGAAGTGGTGATAGAGGCCGCCTTTGGAGAGCTTGAGTGCAGCGGCGACATCGTTCATGGAGGTCGCATCGTATCCCTGCTGTTGAAAGAGGCGAGCGGCGGTGCGCAGGATTTCCTGGCGCGGTTCTTGCCGGGAGTCGTTCCGAGGATCAGTGGTAGCTTCGCGAAGCATGACGAGATGGTATCGCGGAATGGGCCTCGGGCTCTAGGGGTGAATCCCGGCAGCTGGCCGAGGAAACTATTTCCGACGGTTCCTGGTCGAATTGCCAACGGATTTTGCGCGATGTGCAGAGCGGCTCTCATCGATGAATTGCACCTTTTGCAGCGCGTCGGGCGAAGATGGGTTTCCGCTTTGCAATCGCAGAGTGGCAGGGCTAAGTGCGAGCGGAGGTCCCCCGCCTGGCCGTTCGCGCCGAATGTACCGGGAGTACAAGACTGATCGCGAGGCTGACCATGCCACGCCATGCAATCGGGCAAGTTCGAAGGCCTCGAATCGAACATCTTGCAAGGCGTCTTTTCTGGGGCGAACCGGCATGGACCCGGAATTTTCGTGCGTGCGGCGGACACGAGCGGCGGCGCGATCGACGACACAGGCGAGCTCGGAGCCGAATTCGTGCGTGCGACCTTTCAGCAGGCGTTGCTTTGCTTTTTCGGCGGAGAACCATGTGGGATGCCGATTCGATTCCTGCGGCGGTTCGAGGCGAGAAACTTCGCAAAGGTAAGCACTGACGGCCGGGCCAAGGGTGGAAACCCGATCAGCAGAGTGCGCTTCCTTTGCTTTTTTTGTATCGCGGTCGCCACGAAAGTAGCGGGCGAAGCGGAATTCTTCCATCCTGCCGTGAACGCCGGCTTCTTCGAAAGCTTCGAGTGCGGCGGACTGGGCGTGGGTCATGCCTGGTTTAGCGCCGCCTTTGGGGAAAATCCAACGTCCGCTGCGAGTCTGAACCAACAGGAATTCGATGCTCCCGTCGCGAAAGCGGTAGCAAACCGCGGCGACCTCTTGCCGTGTTTTCGAGGGCGGCCTTGACGGCAATGTTGAGCCGAGTTGGCTCGATTGACTTACACCCATGGTAGTAGAGTGCGCGATACGATCGGCTTCTGGGTAGAGCAAAGCTTGGTTCGTCTTGAATTGGACGTGGAACTCGCGGGAATCCTTCTACATACTTGTGCTGCTAGCCATGGCTTCGAGAAAGTAGCGTGAACGTAATCTTCAGGGCGTGGGACATCCTTTTGGATAACTTGTATTGCCTTCGCTGCAATCGGGAACTCGAAGCCGGACAAAAATCGGTTGCGGTGTATCTGTTCGCCCAGACGGTGGGAGTGAGACCGCGCCAGAAATCTTCAGCGCAGCGAATCTGTTTCTGCCCGCAATGTTCGGTTTCGCTGGCCATGGGGCCAGCACCCGAGGGTGCACTCAACCTGGCGGCGTGGCAGATGATCCGCGACATTGTTGGCGCCGACCCCGCGCTGACCGAGGCGGCTTGGGAAAGTCTGCATGGCATTGAAGAGGGCTTGCTGCCGGCGACCGGAACCACGGGCGGTGAGCATCCGGCGCGCGCTGGGGCGTACTTTGAGTTTTGAGCGGATGAATGAAGTCCCACGAATCATCGGCTTCATCGCGGTAACTCCCAACTGAAAACGAAGCAATCGGGGACGCCTCCAGAGGAATCTGAGGTTGACACTGGTGGGGCGAGGCCGGTAGCATTCCTTAAACCGACCGATCGGTCGGTTTATCGCTTTTGCAGTTAGAATTTCAGCCTACATCCATAAGGAGTTTCCAGTGGCTACCGTTTTTTATCAGAATGACGCGAATCCTTCGGCGTTGAAGGGCAAAACCATAGCCGTTTGCGGATACGGATCTCAGGGGCATGCGCAGGCTCAAAATCTACGCGACAGCGGATGCGATGTGATTGTCGGGCTCGATCCTGAGCGCGGGTCGGCGAAGCAGGCGCGGGCGGATGGCATGACCGTTGTTGCTCCGGCGGAGGCCGCCAAGCGGGCCGACTGGATACAGATTCTTACTCCAGACGAGACCCAGGCCGACTTTTACGAGTCGTCGATCAAGCCGCATCTGCGCAAGGGAAAGATTCTCGGGTTCTCGCATGGCTTCTCGATTCACTTCAAGACCATTAAGCCTCCCAAGGATGTCGATGTAGTGATGATCGCGCCGAAAGGCCCCGGCCATCTGGTGCGCCGTGTGTATTCACAAGGTGGCGGTGTGCCTTCGTTGCTGGCCATCCACCAGGACGCGAGCGGACACGCTCGTGAATATGGGTTGTCGTACGCGCACGGCATCGGTTCGACTCGCGCTGGCGTGCTGCAGACGACGTTCAAGGAAGAGACGGAGAGTGACCTGTTCGGTGAACAAGCGGTGCTCTGCGGCGGGCTGACTTCGCTGATGGAGAAAGGTTTCGAGACGCTGGTGGCGGCCGGGTACGCTCCTGAGATTGCCTACTTCGAGTGCGTGCATGAGATGAAGCTGATCGTTGATCTGATCTATGAAGGTGGATTGAGCCGCATGCGTTATTCGATTTCGAATACGGCCGAATATGGCGACTTGACGCGTGGCGAAGTAGTCGTTGGAGACGAGACGCGCAAGGCGATGAAGAAGGTGCTGAAGCAGATTCAGAACGGAACTTTCGCCAAGGAATGGATTAAAGAGAACAAGAAGGGTGGCAAGAAGTTTGCGAAGTTGCGGCAGCGCGAAGCGCAACATCCAATTGAAAAAGTTGGCGAACAGCTGCGCGCGATGATGTCGTGGCTGCCGTCCGATAAAAAGAAAGCGGCCGAAGTAAAGCCGGCGGCGCCGAAAGTGGTGAACGCGTAGAGGTAAGTTTCCAGTGACCAGTTCTCAGTTCCCAGAAAAACCTTGAATAACGGTGAGGACCGGGGACTGAGAACTTGCCGCCATTCGAGCTACACTGTCTGCATTACTCCCATGGACCCAAAACATCGCAGTCGCAATATCACTGACGGGCGCGACCGGGCTCCCTCGCGCGCCATGTACAAATCGATCGGCTTCACCGACGCTGATCTTGCGAAGCCGCTGATTGCGGTTGCCAATACATGGATCGAAACCATGCCTTGCAACTTTCACCTGCGGCGTCTTTCGGCCAAGGTGAAAGAAGGAATTCGCGCGGCGGGCGGAACACCCATGGAGTTCAACACCATCGCGATTTCGGATGGCGAAACCATGGGCACCGAGGGGATGAAGGCATCGCTGGTGAGCCGCGAGGTGATTGCCGACTCGATCGAACTGGTTTGCCGCGGGCAGATGTTTGACGCCGCGGTGTGTATTGTGGGCTGCGACAAGACGATTCCGGCTGCCGCCATGGCGCTGGCGCGCATGAATCTTCCCGGCTTGGTGTTTTATGGAGGAACGATTGCCGCCGGCAAATATCGCGGCAAAGACGTGACCATTCAGGATGTATTCGAGGCCGTCGGAGCGAATGCGGCGGGCAAGATGAGCGACGCCGATCTGCTGGCGCTCGAGAATGTCGCGTGTCCGGGTGCGGGTGCCTGTGGCGGCCAATACACCGCAAACACGATGAGCACGGTGATGGAGTTGATTGGGCTGTCGCCGATGGGATTTAACGGGATTCCAGCCATGGACCCGCGCAAGGATGAGGTATCGTTCCGCTGTGGCGAAGTGGTGATGAATCTTCTGAAGCGGGGGATTCGTCCAAGCGATATTTTGACGCACGCGGCATTCGAAAACGCGATCGCCGGGGTTGCGACCACCGGCGGTTCGACCAATGCAGTGCTTCACTTGCTCGCGATTTCGCGCGAAATGGGCTTGCCGCTCGACATTGACGATTTCCAGCGCGTCAGCGAGCGCACGCCGCTGCTGGCCGATTTGAAGCCGGCAGGAAAGTATGTCGCGGCCGACGTTGACGCGGCGGGCGGAATTCCGGTAATCGCCAAGCGCTTGCTCGACGGCAAATATGCCAATGGGTCGGCGATGACGGTCACCGGAAAGACCTTCGCCGAGGAAGCGAATGCGGCCAAGGAAACTGCTGGACAGGCGGTGATCGCTCCGCTGGGTAAGCCGCTGAAGACGACCGGCGGGTTGGTGATCCTGAAGGGCAATCTCGCTCCCGGAGGAGGCGTGGTGAAGATGAGCGGCCACGAACGCGCTTCACAAACCGGTCCGGCGCGGGTCTTCGATTCAGAAGAGGCTGCGATGCAGGCTGTGACGAGCAAGCAGATCAAGGCAGGAGATGTGGTGGTGATCCGCTATGAAGGCCCGAAGGGCGGTCCTGGCATGCGCGAAATGTTGAGTGTGACGGCGGCGATCGTGGGCGAAGGATTGGGCGAAAGCGTGGCCCTGCTTACGGACGGACGTTTCAGCGGAGCGACCCGCGGTCTGATGGTCGGCCACGTTGCGCCGGAAGCGGCATTGGGCGGGCCGATTGCGGCGATCCGCGAGGGCGACCGCATCACGATTGATACCAAGGTGCGAAAGCTGGAGCTGGAGATCTCCGACAGCGAGATTGCGCGCCGCATGGCGGAATGGAAAAGCCCAGAGCCGAAATATAAAACCGGCGTCTTTGCAAAATACGCGGCTCTGGTGAATTCCGCCTCAGAGGGCGCAATAACAACGACGGTACATCTGGGGCACTCAAGGTCTTAGCGACGGCTCCTCGTGTTCAGCGGATGCGCATAGCGCATTCCTGCCGGTGTTGCGAAGGGTTGTTGCTAGGGATTGTTTGAGCCTTCTTTGGGGAGTTTCGGCGTCAGCTTGCGGATGATAAATTCCTGGAACACATTGACGATGGCCGTTGTGCCGATCCCGATAGCGCCGTTTGCAAACGTCAAGCCCACGCCGTTGCGATCCTGGGCTGGATAGTAGAGATTTGAGATACCGCCCGCCGCCAGGCTTCCGAGAATATTCGAATAATTGACCTGCCAACGACCATTGTCGCCCTTGCAGATCACCGAATTCGCGAGCGCATACCCAAACCGTGATGGCACGCTGCCCGTCCCCTTGTAGAAATAGCGCGGATCCTGTTTCAGAAGCGACGGCAGTATGGCGGCTCCGATGAATGTGCCGCTGACTGTGTCGGCGTAGCCGGCGCCGAAACGCTTCGCATAACCTTGTACGCCTTGCCCATATCCGCTGAAGTGATTTTGCCACTGCTCCACTCCCGCTGCTCCCCCTACTACGACGAAGGTGAATGGATCAATAATCGTCTTCCAGGCAAGACTGAATTTCTGCTTTGAGGTGAGGGAGACGGCATCGGGAATATAGGTGACGTAAAAATTTGGAACGACGCCCAGCACTCGCTGCTTTTCTTCAATATGGATTTCCTCTTCGGCCACTTCGGTCTGCGTCAGTCCGACCTGCACTTCGGTGAGAGCATTCGCCACATTCAATGCGATTTGCGGAACCGTTTGGATCTCGCCGGGCTGCAGGGATCCCGAAAATGTCTGCGGCGCGAAGCCTGCCGCCGTAACTGCAAGCTGGAAGGCTCCGGGTGGGACAGCGGCAAAGGAGAATTGACCATCGGTGCCTGATAACGCCTGCCGGGCTGGAGATTGATCTTGCCGTGTAAGGTTCACTTTGGCTCCAGCGACGACAGCTCCACTTTGATCGACGACCGTTCCGCTGATATTGCCGGATGGCGGCTGGCTGGGCGGTTGCTGGGTGGCGGGTGAGTTTCCCTGTTGTGCAGGAGCGGGCGCGGGTGTCGGCTGAGAGGTCTGTCCCAAGGCGACCGAGGTCCAACCCAGAGTGATGAGCGCAAGAATTATGAGTCCAGATTTGAATTCGAAGAACATCAATCGCTTAACTTTATCCTCTCACAGATCTTGTATCCAAATGACGAAAGGTGCTTCATTCGTGCGTGTGACACTCCGAGCCGAAGGGCTGTTTGCGGGACAGCGATCGCTCTCCGAACTTTGATGCGTGGGCGCGATGGGAAACGACGGAAAAGTCGAGCAGTAGATGGAAGACCGTTGTCGTGCCAAGCATGTCATTGGGTAGACTGCTCTTTCTTGCCAAAGGAGAAGATCATGAGCAAGGCAATCGTACGTTTTCTAGCGATCTTAGGAGCTTTGTGGCTGATCGGGATGGTCATCGTGCTCGTATCCGTGATCGGAACGAAGGGAAGAGTCCCGTCAAAAACGATTCTTGAAGCCAATTTCGAGCAGTCGCTTTTGGAAGACGTGCCGGACACACCGTCGGCCCAGCTTATGCTGAGAGACAAGCAAACGCTGCGCGACGTGGTGGATGCGATTGATCGCGGTGCAAACGATGATCGCGTCGTGGGCATGCTTGCCCGGGTCGGCGCAGCTCCCATGGGGATGGCGCAGACGCAGGAGATCCGCGATGCGGTCCTCAGATTTCGCGCCCACAAGAAGTTTGCCGTCGCTTATGCGGAAACCTTTGGCGAGTTTGGTCCGGGCAACAGCGCTTATTACCTGGCGACGGCCTTTGATCACATCTACCTGCAGCCCTCGGGCGATGTGGGCTTGACGGGCATCATTATGGAATCGCCGTTCATCAAGGGAACGCTATCGAAGCTGGGCATGAGCTTTCATGGCGATCACCGCTACGAATACAAAGCGGCGCTTAATTTCTTCACAGAGACGAAGTACACGAGTGCGCACAAGGAAGAGATGACCGCGATCATGAATTCGTGGTTTAGCCAGATGAGGGATGGGATCTGCCGAGCGCGGCAAATCGATCCGGAAAAGTTTCAGTCGGTGGTGGACGCTGGGCCCTATCTGGGCAAGGAAGCGGTCGCGGCGAAACTGGTCGACGCGGTCGAGTATCGCGACCAGGTCTACAGCGACGTAAAGAGCAAGGCGGGCGACGGAGCCGAAGTCCTCTACCTCGACAAGTATTTAAGCCGAGCCGGGCGTCCGCATGATCATGGGAAAAAGGTGGCGCTGATCTTCGGCGTCGGCGACGTCACCCGTGGCAAGAGCGACTACGATCCGGTGCAGGGCAGCCAGAGTATGGGCTCGGATACGGTGGCGGGAGCTATTCGCGCGGCAGCCGATGACAAGGACATCAAGGCGATTCTGTTTCGGGTGGATAGTCCGGGCGGCTCGTATGTCGCATCCGACACCATCTGGCGCGAGGTGGTGCGGGCGCGCCAGGCGGGGAAGCCGGTGATAGTTTCGATGGGAAATCTTGCCGGGTCGGGCGGATACTTCGTGGCAATGGGCGCAGACAAAATCGTGGCCGAGCCGGGAACGATTACTGCGTCGATTGGCGTGCTGGGCGGAAAGATGCTGACCAGCGGCTTGTGGGATAAAGTCGGGCTCTCATGGGACGAGGTGCATGACGGCGAAAATGCCACCATGTTTACGGGCACGCACGATTACACTCCCGCCGAGTGGGCGCGCTTTCAGTCGTGGCTCGATAGGGTGTATGTCGATTTCACGAGCAAGGTGGCTGACGGGCGCAGGCTTCCGAAAGAAAAAGTGCTCGAGATTGCCAAGGGGCGGATCTGGTCGGGCCAGGATGCGATGAATCTTGGCCTGGTGGATGCACTCGGCGGCTACGATACGGCGCTAAAACTGGTGAAGCAGGCAATTGGCGTTCCTGAAAGTGGCGATGTGAAGATTGTGATCTATCCGCGGCCAAAATCGCTTCTGGAAAACCTGCTTGATCGCGGCGGGCCCGATAACAGCGACAAAGAGGCGGTAGGGCAAACGCTGGCGAAAGTCTTAGAGCTTGTGCAGCCGGTGGCGCGCCAGCTGGACGCTGCGGGGATCAAGACCAAGGACGGCGATCAGGATGACGTATTGCTGATGAGGACGGTGGCTAATAACCGCTAGCCGGGCCCGCAGGTGCATGATCGCTAACTCTTAAACGGGAGAAGCTGATTGCTTACACACCCAGCTTCTTGACTTCATCGGTGTAGTACTTGCGGTAGAGGATCGACCATTCTTCCGAGCCTTCGATGATGGTGCGGCGCTGGCTTTCGATTTTCTGGCGGGCGGCCTGATCGATGCGGGCTTCCTGCATGAGCAGCTCTTCAAGAATTTTGCGGACTTCGAGGCGGATGGTATTGCGGTCCTCGATAAATTCGACTTCATCGAGTTCGGCCACGGCATCGGTGACCACGTGGGCTAATTTATTTACCTTGTCGCGGCTCAATCGCACAGCGGGGGCGTCCTCGTTATTGGAACGTCAAAGAACAGCTTTGTATTTCTTTACCAGCTCCGTCTTTACCTTGCGGAACATTTCCTGATAGTTCGCGCCGCTCTTCTGCATTTCTTCGGAATAGGCCTCGAGGATGACCCGCACTTCATCGTTGATGCGGTCTTCAAGCGCCAGTTCTTCGAGCAGAGCGGTGTGTACCTTCTCGTTAAGAGCAGGCATCGCTTTGGTCTCAATCAGACCGCTTGCCACCAGTTTTTTGGAAACTTCGCGGGCCAGATAGCTCACATATTCTTTGGAAAAGAGCATGATTCAATGCGCTGTTTTGTAAGCAGAAAGTTTAACACAAGCGAGCTGGTCGTTGGTCGCTGCTCGACCGTCGTTCGGCAACCGCCTCATCGCGCATCCACGGGCCGAAAGCAATAGTTTGAGAGAAAAATTCGTTACCAACCAGCGATCCGAGACGAGCGACTCATTCTCACCCGGACAGTGGCGGCTGATGGGCGTAAGACTTACAATAATACAACCCCATGTCTCCACATCCAGACGATTTGACACTCATGAAAGACGATATGACGGCCTTCATTGAAGGTCTGGGCATGCGCCGTTTCTTCGGCTATGTGGAGTGCGAAGAAGTTCCGAGCGTGCTGTGGGACTCGGGGCAGAATCCCGACGGCTGGAAGGATTTTGTGGAATTGGCAAAATCCACGGGCGCGCCTTTTCTGACCATGCACTCGTGGGCGCTCGACCGCGAAGAGTTAGACCGCTTGTCGCAACAGCTCGAAGAGGGCGATTACCGAAGCGAAGAAGATCTGGAAGAGAGCCGCTGGCTGAAATCATATGTCGGCAAAACCGGTTTCGTGCAACTGGGATGGGCCTACCAGGGATGCGTTTTCGTCTATGAAGCGGGCACCGAATGGTACGAACATTATCAGCACCTCCGCGAACTGGCGGACGATTCGGGTGGTTTCATGATCGATGAACCGGATCAGGATGAAGAGCGGTAAGAATGCTCTGGTTGTATTCCTACCTACGCTGACTCAATCAGTTTGATCTCCTGGGCGATGTCCGCAGCGAATTCCTGGGCGTCCGCGGGAAAGCGCTCCTGAGCAGGCTTGGGAAAGCCGTTGAGGATTTCGGCATAGCTGCGCGGGGATTCGTAGCGAATGAGTGCGAATCCGAGAGCATCGGCCAATGCGCAACTCGGCGGGATCAATGAGGCAGCACCGGCAAGCGTGCATTGTTCCGGAGTGTGATGGCAAGCCGTGGTTTCGAGGAACGCGTCAGGAAGATTCCAGGCAGTGACTAGCGAACTGCCGGCCTGATTGTGATCGATCCCGCATAACTCCCATTCAACCTGCAGGAGATCCTGGGGACGGTTTGCGCCGTGCTCGACCACGCGCAGGTAGGAATCCGGCATAAGGGTTGCGAGCGCTATTCTGCCGATGTCATGCAGTATGCCGGCGGTATGGGCGAAATCGTTGTCGAGGAACGACCACTTGGCGCTGCGCTCGGCGATAAGCGCGCAGGCGACGCTGTGACGCCAGCAGGACCTGATAAGAGGCGTACAAGCGTCGTGGAGATATGCTTTCAGGCCGAGGGTGATGACCAGGCTCCTGAGTTGGCGGAAGCCGAGCAGCATCGACGCCTGCAACACACTGGTCACCGTCTTTGGGAAACCCACCAAAGGAGAATTGGCCAGACGGAGGATTGCGCCTGAGATTGCGGGGTCGGACCGAATGAGATTGCAGAGCTCAAGCAAGGAGGTATCCGTGCCTGACATCAGCTTCAGGGCTTTCAAGGCAATGGCGGGGAATGGGCGCAGGGCGTCCGGATCCCACCGGAGAACTAGTGGGGCGGCTGCGGTGGATGTTTGGGTTGAAGCGATCATTGTTTTCGCCACGTTTTCTCCAAGCTTCCTCCACCGCGTTCTCGTTGACTAGGTGTTATCGGCAGTTCTGCATGACTTCGTGAATCACGCCGGGGAGCATACCCTTGGCGAGCAGGGCTGATGCTAATCTGGTTTTTCCCGAAAGCTGCTCATGCGTTGGATTGCCAATCCGCTGAACTCCGCGAAGGCCAGGCTGCTGGCTGCTGCTTTGCGCGATTCGAAATTGAAAATCTCTGCTTCTGCGCTGCCCGTGCTTTCAGATCTACTGGTAAGCCGCGGGATCAACGAGCCTGATGCCGCTGCGCTTTTTCTATCGCCTGCCCTCGATGACCTTCACGACCCGTTGCGAATGTCAGGCATGAAATGCGCCTTAGATCGGCTGGAGGCGGCATTAGAGCGCAAAGAGAAAATTCTTATTTATGGCGATTATGACGTGGATGGCACGACGGCGATTGTCATTCTCAAAACGGCCATAGAGCTTTGCGGCGGATCGGCTGATTTTCACGTGCCGCACCGCATCCACGAAGGGTACGGGATGCGCGACGAGATCATCGAACGGGCCGCCGCTGATGGGGTGAGGCTGATCATCAGCGTCGACACGGGGATTCGCGCGTTTGCCGCGGCTGAGACTGCGCGCCGGACAGGAGTAGACCTGATTGTCACCGACCATCATTTGCCAGGAACGGACGGCGTTCCGCAGGCGCTCGCGGTGGTGAATCCCAACCAGGAGGGTTGCGATTATCCATGCAAGTATTTATGCGGAGCTGGGGTGGCGTTCAAGCTGGCACAGGGATTGATGCAACGGCGGTTGGATGCGAAAGATCAGTCGCGTTTTCTCATGTCTTTCATGAAAGTGGTAGCCATCGCGACGATTGCCGATGCGGTGCCCTTGCTGGGTGAGAATCGCGTGTTCGCGAAGCTGGGACTTGAGGGGTTGCGCCGTCCGGTGAATGTCGGGCTGAAGGCGCTGCTGGAAGTCGCGAAGCTCGGCGATGGGCGGATGTTGTCGGCAACCGAAGTGGCCTTTCGCATCGCACCGCGCCTGAATGCTGCCGGGCGCATGGACGTGGCCCGGGACGTGGTCGATCTTTTTAACGAAAAAGACATCGAGCGGGCGCGCAAGATCGCCGGCCGGCTTGATCAGTTGAACGCCGAGCGTCAGGAAGAAGAGCGGCGCATCATGGAGTCCATTGAGCGCCGCCTCGAAGAAGAACCGGCGCTGCGCGAGGCGTACTGCGTGGTGCTGGATGGTGAAGGCTGGCATCGCGGGGTAATTGGCATCACGGCATCGAGAGTGGTCGAGCGGCACGGGCGGCCGGCGCTGGTTATTGCGCGGGAAGGTGACGAAGCGCACGGGTCGGGACGATCAATCTCGGCATTTCATCTGCTGCATGCGATCGAGTCGTGCCACGACTTGTTTTCGCGCTATGGAGGGCACGCGCACGCGGTTGGATTCGCGCTGCCCAGCTCCAACGTGGAGAAACTGCGAGCGCATATGGACGAGTATGCGCGGGCACGGCTGACTCCCGCCGATTTCGAGCCGCGACTCGAGTTTGACCGCGAACTGACGCTCGGTGAAGTCACTCCCGAACTGCACGATGCATTGCTTTTGCTGGAACCTTTTGGGATGGAAAATCGCGAGCCGGTGTTCGCGGCGCGGGCGGTGCGGTTGATGGCGCCTCCGCAGGCGGTGAAGGAGAAGCACATTCGCTTGCGGGTTGCGCCGGCGATCAATGAAGCAGCTTCGCAGGACTTTACACCTCGTTGCCATCCCGACGGTTCCTCAATCCCGAAACGCGATGGCGTGACTGCTGAGCCTCGCGGCTTGGCAGGGCAGAGCACAACCACCACAGAGGTGTTGCTACCCTCTTCGTCTCCATCCTCGGTTTCCAGTTGGCGCGACAATATTTCATTCAAGGCTATGGGCTGGGGATTGAAAGAGTCCTGCGACCGTCTGCAACTTCTGGCAGGCGATCGTCTGGATATCGCCTACTCCCTCGGCATGAACGACCATCCTGAATTCGGCGGATTGGAGCTCACCCTGCGTGACGTGGTGCGCTCGCGGTAGGCGCAGCTGTCTTGCAAGATGATGTCGCCGCCTGCCGGCCGTTTTCCGGCGTTTTCTGTCTTTGACAAGACAGCCGTTCGACTTTATAGTGCCCCTCCATGAATGGAATTCTCTATTGCAATAAATGCGGCGCGCAGAACGCTGCTGGCTCCCAATTTTGCAGCCGCTGCGGGGCATCCACGAACCCGACGCCGGGCGTGACTCCCCAAGCCGCGGTGTCGACGCCCGCCCCGTCGCCCTATTCACCGCCGCCGGTCGCATTTGCAGGGGCTACGCCGGCGATGGCAGTCCGCTATGGCGGATTTTGGATTCGCGTCGTCGCGGCGATTATCGATTTCATTATTTTGCGCGTGGTGGTGTCTCCGGTTCACCTGATTTTCGGGGGGCTGGGGATGGCGGGGATGATGGGTGGTCTCTATCACCCGTACGGGCTTGCCATTTTGGGCGGCGGTCTGACGGCGATCGTCTTGCTGTTTGGCTCGTGGTTGTATGGGGCGTTCATGGAAAGCTCGTCCTACCAGGCGACGCTGGGCAAGATGATTTGTGGATTGAAAGTTACAGACCTCAACGGCAACCGGATTTCGTTTGAACGCGCGACGGGCAGGCATTTTGCAAAGTGGCTCTCGGGGATGATTCTGTGCATCGGCTACATCATGGTCGGATTCACGGAGCGCAAGCAGGGTCTGCACGATCTACTGGCCGGTACGCTGGTGCGGCACGTTTAACGGTATCGCTTAGAACTCTCTTAAAAGCACGAGGCTCCACGAGCGATCGACGTTTGGACGAAGCACTCGATTCGCCTAGCTTGCCCGATGCAAACTTGGGTCTCGACCTGCGAGTTACACTAACCTCAAATGAACCTTTCAGTTTCACGGGTGCGCCGGTGGTTCGCCTTGGGCGCGATTCTTATGGTCGCCACGGTTGCGGGCATGTATTTCTATGCTCAGTACCGCGTGCGCAAGGTCGTCCATGAGATGCCGGCGAAACTTGGGTTGGACATTCAGCAAACGGCCGAAGGCTTTTCGATCTCGAAGTCGCAAGAAGGGCGCACCCAGTTTACGGTGAGCGCTTCGAAGGCGGTGCAGTTCAAAGGGGGTGGGCGGGCCGAGTTACACAACGTCAAAATCATCATTTACGGCAAGGATGCCAGCCGTTTCGACCGGATTATGGGAGACGACTTCGAGTACGATCCCGAGTCGGGCAATGTGAGCGCGAAGGGCAGAGTGCTGATCGATCTGGAGGCGAATCCCGAAGGTGTTAAGCATGCCGACCAGACGCCTCCCGTGCAGAGGAAGGAACCGATTCATCTCGAAACCGACGGGTTGGTCTTCAACAAGAATACGGGGGATGCTTCAGCCACGGGGAAAGTGGAGTTCCAGACACCGCAGGCAACCGGTTCTGCGATGGGCATTCAGTATGTGGAGAAGACGGGCACGATGAAATTGCCGTCGGCAGTTGCCATGACAGTCAATCGGCCGCAACCGGTCCATTTGGCCGCCGATCACGGTGTAATCATGAAGCAGCCCCGGCAAGTCGTGCTCGCTGCGGTGCATATGACGCGGGAGGGCGAGCAACTCCAGTCTGATCAGGCGACCTTCTTCCTGCGGGAAGACAACACGGTGGACCAGATTCTCGCCGAAGGCAACGTGCAGATGGAGTTTCGTGGACGGGCATCGTCGGAATCGAGAGTCTCCCGGTCGTCCCCGCCCGCCTCGGTAACGGATGCGCGTTCCGATCGAGCTGAGTTGTTCCTAACAGGGACACGGAATCTGTTAACCACAGCCATTCTCAGCGGTGATGTGCAACTCATGAGCAACGGCGGCGCGCAACCGGCCGATGCTTCCGCCGGACGTGTGACGCTGCACTTCGCAGGACAACAGGTGCTGCAGACCGTTCATGCCGAAGATGGCGTGAGGCTATGGCAAAAGACCAGCCAGAGCGGGTCAGGAAGCATGATGGCACCGTCGGTCGTGCCTTTGCCGTCTTCGGCGGCATCTTCGGCCGCAAAGGGCACGCAAGGGCAGGATATCGAGATGACCGCGCCTGTGATGGATTTCATCATCAAAGATGGACGTTTGGTCGAGCGTGCCGAGACGAGCGGACCGCCGCAGATCGTGATCACGCAACCGGGCGCGAATCAGAAGACGGTGGTTACGGCCGCGAAATTCACAGCGAGATTTACGGATAAAAATCGCCTGGCTACTCTGCATGGGGAACCGAACGCGAAGATCGTCAGCACAATCGGCGGTAAACCCGGTGCAACAGGACAATCCGAGCGGATATCTACCAGCAAAATGCTCGATGTCATCTTTCTGTCGCAGGGCGGCATTGCTTCGATTACACAGTCGGGTGGGGTTGAGTATGTCGATGGTCTACAAAAGGCTTGGGCGCAGCGCGGCGAATATACATCGTCCGATCAAATGCTGGTGTTAAGCGGATCGCCTCGCGTAGTGGATAACGGCATGACGACGACGGCCCAGGTGATGCGCATGAACCGCGCTACGGGAGATGCGATCGCCGAGGGCAATGTCAAGAGCACGTACTCCGATCTTAAGCCACAACCGGACGGCGGAATGCTTGCTTCGTCCGACCCGATCCACGTAACCAGTCGCACCATGACCGCGCATCGATCCACGGCAATTGCGGTGTACACGGGTGATGCGCGCTTGTGGCAAAACGCCAATGTGGTGGAAGCGCCGACACTGCAGTTTGACCGGGACAAGCGATCGCTTGTAGCGCAGGCAACCTCTGAGCAAACGGTTTCGACTGTGTTGGTACAGATTGATAAGACTGGCAAGGTGACTACGGTCAATCTCACGTCAGAGCGTCTGAACTACATCGATGCGGAACGAAAGATCTTTCTGGAGGGCGGAGTGACGGCGAAAGGGTCGGACGTCACGATGACGGCGCATGAGATGACCGTGTTTCTCCGGTCGCGGAGTGAATCACAGGCTGCGACTTTGCCGGGAACACCGGGACAGGTCGAGCGGATCGTAGCCGTGGGTAAAGTCGTGGTCACGCAGCCGGCGCGGCATGCGACAGGGGATCGACTGGTGTATACGGCTGCGGACGACAAGTTTGTGCTGACGGGCGGAACTCCTAGCATTTTTGATGCCGAACGCGGCAAAATCACGGGCGATTCGTTGACTTTCTACAGACACGATGATAGGGTGCTCGTGGAAGGCAGAGAAACGTCCCCAACCGTCACTCGGACGCAAGTGGCACGATAAATGCATACGCTGGCCACCGACGAAATCGGGAAATCCTATCGAGGCCGGCGCGTAGTCAACGGAGTGAGTCTTCAGGTCCTGCAGGGAGAAGTAGTTGGCCTTCTCGGACCGAACGGCGCTGGTAAGACCACCTCCTTCTATTCCATTGTAGGTCTGGTTCCCCCCGATACAGGCAGGGTTTTGTATGACGATGTGGATATCACCAGTGTTCCCATGTACATACGGGCGCGCCAGTATGGAATCAGCTACCTTCCGCAGGAAGCTTCGGTCTTTCGGAAGCTGACGGTTGAAGAGAACATTCTGGCAGTGCTGGAAGTCCAGCCGATTTCGTGGCACGAGCGGCGGGAAAAGGCGGAAAAGCTGATTGATCAGCTTGGACTCGAGCACATACGGGAGAATCGGGGGTACGCGCTGTCGGGCGGAGAACGGCGACGTGTGGAGATTGCTCGGTCGCTGTGCATCAATCCCACATTTATTTTGCTCGATGAGCCGTTCTCGGGTATCGACCCGATTGCTGTCCTGGATTTACAGAAGATCATTTCTGATTTGCGGGCGAGCGGAATCGGAATTCTGATCACGGACCACAACGTCCGCGAGACTTTGTCGGTGACGGATCGGGCGTACATCATTAACGAAGGACGGATTTTCCGCTCGGGTACGCCGGAAGAATTAGGAAGTGACCCGGAGGTACGTAGAGTGTATTTGGGGGAGAGCTTCTCGTTGGTATGAGGCCTCAGGTTTGAGTTCTCATTGGCGGTTCGCAGTAAGCGAGCGCGAATTCTGGTTTTACTGGGAACTGAGAACTGGGAACTGCTGTTAGTTACCAAGGCGTGGGCACATTGACCTTTCGTGCCCATACGGTCTACCGAGGCGCATGAGAAGCTAATTTTTCCACACTCGGAGGTGCCGGGCGTTGGGCTGTGGCCGGACAAGTGGGGAACAATAGAATTTTAGGGAGAGATGGTGCTTCTTCAGCACAAACTGAACGTCAAGTTGTCTCAGCGGCAGATTCTGACGCCGGGCCTGGTGCAGATGGTGTCGGTGCTCGCGCTCAACAAGCTCGAGCTCAGGGACATGATCAACGCCGAGATGGTCGAGAACCCGGTGCTGGAGGAACTGGAAGACGCCGTTCCGCTGCTCGATGATGTGGGACGTCAGGAAGAAGAACGCGATCGGCTGGCCGCAAGAGCGACCACAACTCCCGAAGAGGGTCCGACGATAGCGGACGAGAAGAAAGATCCGTTTGAAGAGATAGATTTTGGCTCGTTCTTTCAGGATTATCTGGACCCCGGATACCGCAGTTCGGGAGAGATGGAAGAGATCGAAAAGCCTTCGTTCGAGAACTTCCTGTCAAAGCCGGGAAACTTGAGCGACCACCTGTTATGGCAGCTGGGTGCGATTTCCGTGCGGCCTGCAGTGCACCAGGCGGCGGAGCTGATCATTGGGAATCTGAATGAAGAAGGATATTTGATTGCCAGCGACGAAGAGTTGCTGGGCATCGCTCCGGTCGCCCCTCCCGAAGCGGATGTGGAAGCCGCGGCCAAGCTTGTCGGAGAAGCGGAGGCGCTGGGACTTGCGGTCGAAAGCGCAGGCGAGAATTCGAATCTGGAAGCGTCTTACCTTGCGTCGGAGGACTTTGCGGCCGACGACAACATCGTTTCGGATTTGACCGCGGAGAAGACTGGAATTGAGTCGGCATCTGATACGCGAGATGTGCTGGAAACCGGCCCCGAGAGTTCAGCTGCGATTCAGATGGTCGAGCCTCCTGTGTCGACTTCGGCAAGCCACGGAATCAATGGTTCGGGAGCAACGGCGACCGGAGCTGCAACTGCGCCGGCGCGGATTCCAGATGTGAACTTCTCGCTCGCCGACCTGCACGAAGCTTTGGAAGTAGTTCGGCAGTTCGATCCCCAAGGCATCGCCTGCCGCGACTTGCGCGAATGCCTGCTCTACCAGTTGCGCTACCACATGGAGCAGCTGCAGCTGCATCGAAACGGCAATGCTCTGACGGAGCAAGTCGTGAAGGATGCGATCGCGGTGGTCGATCAGCATCTCAAGGCTGTGACGCTCAAGCAGTTCAAGGAGATTGCGCGCGCGATCGGGCGTCCGGTGGAGGCGGTACAAGCGGCTCTCGACTATGTACGCACGCTCGATCCGCGGCCTGGTTTGCGTTACAACAAGGTTCCGGCGCGGTTGATCGAGCCCGATGTGGCTTTCGTGAAGCATGGTGACGAGTGGCTGGTCATCATGAATGACGAAGACATGCCACAGTTGCGCTTGAATCCGGCATACAAAAGGCTTTTGACGCGTGAGGGCAACGACCGCGATACGCGCAATTACGTCAAGGATCGGTACAAGTCGGCGATCCAGCTCATCAAAAACATTGAGCAGCGGAAGCAGACGATTGCAAAAGTCTGCTATTCGATTGTGGCGCGCCAGCAGGATTTTCTCGAGCGCGGGATCGATCAGCTGAAGCCGATGATGATCAAGGAAGTAGCCGAAGAGATCGGCGTGCATCCCTCGACCGTGAGCCGCGCCGTCGCCAATAAGTACGTTCATACGCCGCAGGGTGTGTTCGAATTGCGCTATTTCTTCTCTGAAAGCGTGCAAGGGCCGGAAGGCGGTGGCACGTCGCTCCTGATTTTGAAACGCCGTGTGAAAAAACTGATTGAAGAAGAAGATCCCAGCCGTCCATTGACCGACGAACAGATCACCCGCATCCTGCAATCGCAGGGCATCCAGGTGACGCGCCGAACGGTCGCGAAATATCGCGAGGATATGAAGATTCCGAGTACACATCAGAGAAGAGTGAAAAAATAGTTGCAGAGGTCAAAGGACAGATTGCAGAGGTCAATCCAAGAACTGCGCGTTTGAAGATTTAGCTCTGCAATCTAACCTCTCGCCTCTGACCTTGTTCCCCAGATTCAGAGATTCTGGAGGCTGCTCGATGAACGTGGAATACACTGCCAGGAAGTACGAACTTAATCCCACCATTCGAAAAGAAGTTGAAACCGGGCTTAATAAGATCCGCAAAATTCTCGGAGACCGATTCGAAACCAAGGTGATTCTGGCCGTCGAAAAGCGGCGCCACAAAGCTGAAATCACGATCGATCCACCGAACGGACCGATTGTTGGTATAGCTCAGACCCATGACATGGTTTCTGCCGTGAATGAGGCGCTCGATCACCTGCAGAAGCAGGCGCTCAAGTACAAAACGAAATGGCTGAGCAAGAAGCGGAAAGCGGTCAAGAAATTCGACGGGCAATCGCTGCAGGAAAATCTTGAGGCGGCGATCGGACTGGCGGAAAGCACCACTGTTTCTGTTCTGGTTCATAAATTCCCGTCGGTGGCGCGGACCACGGAAGTGCATCTGGTCCATGCCAGGGACTCGGTTGCGCTGCGTCCAATGACGTTGGAAGAAGCGATCAAAGAGGCGCACTTCCGCGACAAAGATGTTTTTGTTTTCCGCGATCCGGTTGGCAAGTTGATGGTGCTGCACCGGACGCGAGATGGGAAGATGGAACTGATCGAGGCGCCGTAGGGCAATTGCAGAGATCAGATTGCAGAAAAACACTCTGGCTCTTTACCTCTGCAATCTGACCTCTCACTTCTTACTTCGGTTTTTCAGACGCCGTTTGTCGCTTCCTGAGCCCACTGCAGGGCCTGCCACCACGCGGAGCCGACCTCTTCATCATTCAGTTTCAGCTGCTTGGCGAGGGCGGTGGATTGCGACCACTGTCCTGACTCGTGGGCTGCCACGAGCTGGTAAAGGGGCCGAAGGGAGCTGTTCTGGCCTAGCAGGACTGCTTTGACCTCATGCTCCACCGGAAGCTGCTCCAAGAGCGTTTCCATCTTGACTTCGAGGATGGCGTCCATGACGGAGAGCAGTCCCATCAGAAACAGGTCGCATTTGCACGACATGCGATTGGAAATCAGTTCGCAAAACCGGGCGCGGGTTAGTCCCATCAGAACCAATTCGCTCGATTTCTGCTCGGCCGCGCCCACGGTAACGACGAGCCGAATCCAGCGCCGCATCTCCCGTTCGCCGAGAACGGCCATGGCGTGGCGGATCGACTTGATTTCGAGGGCAAATCCAAAAACCGGGGAGTTCAGATAGCGGAGCAGGCGGTAGGAAATCGAGGCTTCCTGCTTGAGCAGCCGCTCGAGTTCCCGCATGTCGATTTCGGGACGCGACACCATTTCGAGCAGCCGCATATAGTGCAAGCGGCTGGCTGGAACTTCGCGGCCGATGACAACTTCAGGCCGACAGAAGAAATAGCCCTGAAAATAGACGAATCCCATGTCAGAGGCTTGATGAAACTCGTGGGGAGTTTCGAGCTTTTCAGCCAGCATTTTGCATTTGGGCGAGGCAAAGCGGCGCATCATGCCGGCGCGTTCCTCAGGCCGGGTCGCGCGGATGTCTACCTTGATGATGTCGGCAAACTCGACCAGCGGTATGCGCGGATCGTGGGGCGCGAAATCGTCGAGAGCGATCATGTAGCCAAACGACTTCAGCCGCTTGCAGGCGGCGATGACGCGGTCTTCGGGCTCAACCGTTTCGAGGATCTCGGCTACGGCCTGACCTGGTGGCAGCAGCGTAATGAGATCTTTGAACAGGACTTCACGAGTGCAATTCACGAAGGCGCGCCGATTGTCGCATAGCGTGTTGATGCCGAACAGAAGCGAGCTGTCGAGGGTGGAGCGAGCGGCAAGTTCAGGATCGGCGTTGAAATAGTCTTCGACACCGTTTCGGAAAAGAATTTCGTATCCGAACACATGTTGCGAGCGATCAAAAATTGGCTGCCGGGCGACGAAACGTTGTCCCGGTAATGCAAGCGCGGGCGCTGCGGAGCTTTTCTCACGGGCGGGAGCGGGTTTCACCTCCATTTCATCGGCACATCGAACCGGAACTTCAGATGAAAAAGCAGCATGCCGGCACGAAATCGGAATTCCCGCTGAGTACAGCCGACTTTCGTAAGGTGACGGATGTGGAAAACTAAGGGTACTCCCCCCTTGCGCAGTCGGTGGGTTCATGGGTAACATCATGATGTTCCCAATGGCCATGCTTCCATGCTGGCCGTTTGCGCCAAGCAAAACTCCAGGCGCCAGATAGTTTGAAACATTGTTCACGAATAAGCGTTCTCGAATCGCATCCAGCCGATGTGGGGTTTGGGCAGCCGCCGGCCGGTGTGTGATAAGTCATCACACCGAAGCGCACGGACTGCAAAGAAAAGACGAAACAATCAGGCCTGTGAGTCCAGGCTTGCGAATTAGCTTCAAATACTAACAAGAGAAAAATTATGAATGCAGGACCCGGACATCCCTCCGCAGGAGGAGGGAAACACAAGCGGCGCCGTGGAAGGCGTCCGCCCAGACGAGGCGCAGGTGGCCCGATGGGCCGACAGCGCCAGGAACAACAGGGGATTTTTACCGCGCCCATGGATCACAGCTACCGCGCCAACCTGGGCGGCGGGGACAACGGCAACAAAGGACCGCGACGGCCCGGTTTTTCCGGCTCCTATCCGGTGGTCGATCCTGAGCCGCTACCCGCTCCACGGGAGGATGCGGCTTCCCGCGTTTTCGCGTTTGTCGAAGACCTGTTCTTCCTGAGCAAGATTCAGGATACGGGCCGCAAGATGAACGTGAAGGTCGAGTTTGTGAAGAACGAGAAGGAACTCAGCGACCGTATGAAGAGTAATGGCGAGGAAAAGCCGTCGCTGATCATCTTCGACCTGAACAATGCCAATGCCAAGCCTTTGTCGCTGATTCCGAAACTGAAAAGCAAGCTCAAGAAGGGGACATCGATCATCGGATTCCTCTCGCATGTGCAGGGTGACTTGAAGCAAAAAGCGCATGAAGTGGGCTGCGACATGGTGTTGCCGCGCTCGGCGTTTTCCCAGAATCTGCCGCAGTTGTTGCGCCGGCATGGCGCGATCGAGGTTGATTCGGGAGCGGCCGATTAGACAATCTTGCGCAAACGCAGGCGGCGTCCAAGTTGCGTCCGCCTGATACAATTTCGCAGTGTTCCCTCACAAAATTTTGATCATGACGGCGGGCATGGCCATGGTTGCCGCGGCTGCTGCCCAGCAATCTTCCGTCAAGACTCAACAGCCTCAAGTAAAAGTGAGCGTTCTCAATGTCTGCACGCCCTCCGCGGTTTCGCAGAAGGAATTGTCGTCGGCGCTGGCCCGAGTGTCGCTAAAGCCGGTTTTCAGCAAAGACTACGAAGTAGCACGCGGGCATTCCACGCTCGACCAGAGCACGCCAATTCCGGGTATGCAATCTCTGCCGCCGGGCGCGGTGTCATCGGCCGATTGGGTGCGAATGCGGCGCGAGTTTCCCGGCAACGCGATGTTCAGCAATGTTCAATACTCGTTCAGCGTAGACGCGCAGAATATGGTGGAAACGCTGGTGCTGCGCGTGCGCGATCCGAAAGATGTCATGGAGATTTCGATCGAAGACAGTGCTTCCGCGGTGACATCCGCGAAAGCGATGTTGTCATCCAGTACACCGGTTTCGCGCATTAAGCTTGAGCGTTTCGGGAAATCGTCGATCGCTCTGGCACGATGCTCGGGAGACGAGGGCGGTCAGACAGTCGACCAGAGCGCATACGAGCCGATCTTTCAATCCGCCTCTTCGATCATGGAGCGCTATCGCGCGGCGTTGGGCGCTCCTAGAATGGTGCCAGCGGAACTAGCTCGTCTTGGCGCGGGAGGGCCAACGCGAAGTACAACCAAGGCGGGCGCGAGCGGCAAGAAAAACCCGTAGTTGTTTGGCGAAGTTTGCGGTATGGCTGACCACTGGTGAAGCGAAATCGGTTTTTCAGAATCTATCTACTAGCGCGATTTTGTTTAGTTACCGACTCTTGAACGCTGATTCTTACCGATATGGATATACGAAATGTCGTAATTATGGGCTCGGGATGCGCCGGCCATACCGCCGCTCTCTACTCCGCCCGCGCCAATCTCAAGCCGCTGGTCGTTGAAGGCCATGAGCCCGGCGGGCAGCTCTCGATGACCACTCAGGTGGAAAATTTTCCGGGCTTTCCCGAAGGCATTCAAGGGCCGGAGCTGATCGAGAACATGCGCAAACAGGCCGCCCGCTTCGGCGCCGAGTATCGCATGGGACATTTGGCGAAGGCCGATCTGAGCAAACGTCCGATAGAGTTGCAGGTCGGCAAAGAAACGATCCATACCCGCACTCTGATCATTGCCAGCGGAGCCTCCGCACGCTGGCTCGGCCTGCCCAACGAACATGCGCTGATTGGCCACGGTGTTTCTTCGTGCGCGACGTGCGACGGTTTCTTTTTTTCAGGCAAGGAAATCGCAGTGATCGGCGGCGGGGATTCGGCAATGGAAGAGGCGACGTTTCTGACGCGCTTCGCCAGCAAGGTAACGCTGATTCATCGCCGCGATCAGTTTCGCGCTTCGAAAATCATGCTTGATCGCGCCCGGGCGAATCCGAAGGTTGCTTTCCTCACGGATACGGTGGTTGACGACGTTCTTGATGTCAGCAAGAAAGAGGTCACCGGTCTGCGTCTGCGCAATCTGAAGAGCGGCGAGAGTTGGGAGTTTCCAGCCAGCGCGATGTTTCTAGGGATTGGGCATATTCCCAATGCCAAAATCTTCGAAGGGCAGCTCGAAACCGATGCGGATGGCTATTTGATTACGCAGAAGAACGTCTTCACCAAAGTGCCCGGAGTGTTCGCCTGTGGCGACGTGCAGGATCGCCGCTACCGTCAGGCGATTACGGCCGCCGGCTCTGGTTGCATGGCCGCGCTCGAAGTGGAGAAATTCCTCGAAGAGGAAGGGCACTGATCGAGTAGCCGCGTTCCGCATGATCTGCGATCGATGGGGGTGGCAAAGAACTCTGCCGGACAAACTGCATCGGCGAACTAGGCAAGTACTTTTTTTCTGACCGACAGGGGCAGTGTTTCGCAGGCAGTCCGCAACACGAGGCGCGGCGTGCGGCGACGAATCTTCATCAGATAAGGCACTGCCTTTTTGGGATCGTATTTTGCCGTTTCGCGTAAAAGCCAGCCCAGGCCTTTCTGGACCATATCGTCATCGTCCGTGAGTAGTTTTTCCGAGAGGCGGGCAACCTGCGCAAAGAATTTTTGTTCTCTTACTCCTCGGATCAGCGCCACACATGCCGCCCGGCGGCGCCAGCGATTCGGCGACTTCGCCCATAAGAAAACTTCACGGCAGCGGACAGGCTTGGCGGCCACCATCGGTGCGAGCAAGGAATGGGCCAGAGCATCGTGATCGGCCCAGCTAGTGATTCGGTCGAGCCACGAAGCAAATAATCGGAACTCGTTGTCGCCAAGGCGGTCGGTCTGTTTTTCGAGAAGAAAGACGGCCATCACTTTCTCTTCAAGAACCGGGCCGGAGAAAAGCGCGTCCGCGACCTGCACCAGGAAACGCATTCCGCGCTCGCGGAGTATGCCGCGCCGGAAGCGCACCGCAAATTTTCTGAGTTCGGCCGTGTACCAGCCGCGCGACTGGACCTCTTCCTTAAAAAAGCGTTGCACGTCTTCGGAGTGCGGCGCCGATCCGCCGTCTTTAAGCACGCGGCGAATGTGGTCGGCAATGTAGCGGGGCGTGACTTTGTCCATGAGCAGCTTCTCTTCGAGCAGCAGGAGCCTCTGCTGGTCCGTACGCGAGGTGCTCATGATAAGAAAGTCTAAAGCGAAAAGCTGTGATCCCCCGTCACAGCACTATGTTTGCGAAACACTTACTTCGCGGGAACTGGATTGGCCGTGCGTAAGGTTTTGTCATAGATCCAAAGTAGCGCCGCCGTGGCCACGCCTACTCCAGTTACCGCCCACCAGATGCGCTCGGGTTGATGAGTCACCTCGCCATAGTGGTGGATCAGTATGCCTCCAAACTTGCCGGCGATCAGCGAGCCGATTCCGATGGGCAGAAATGCGAACCCCATATAAGTGCCTTGCTGTCCCGGAGGGGCCAGGCGAGAGACATATTCGTAATAGCGCGGAGACTGGATGATCTCGCCCAAAGCGACGACCATAAGCGCCACGACCGCGGTCCAGACGTGCGGGTGTACTGCCAAGATAAGCCAGGCCAAGGCCGTAATCAGCGTCCCGAGCGTGATCGCCGGGAGAGGTGAAATCCGTCGCGTCAGGGCGTTGACTGCAACCGTAAGGGTGATCACGATCAACGGGTCAGCAATCAGGATCAATTCTGTGTTGGCCGAGGCGTTTACGTAATCATGGATGTAGATCGGCAGGATGAGATACTGCTGCCAGAACACAATCCAATAACCTGAAAAAATCAGCAAGAAAAGGACGAATCGTCCGTTGCCAAGCACGGTCAGCAAGTTGCGTCCCACCTGAGCGAGCGAGGCGGTTGGCTGCTCGCCGCTTCGCCTCGGCTCCCGGAAAAAGATCAGGACGGCGATAAACATCAGGAATACGCTCAGAGCGGCGAGACGAAAAACGTTCTCGACTCGCATTCGAGAGTGTACCCAGCCGGCGAGAAACGGCCCCATGAAACTGCCGATATTCACCAACGTGTAGTAGATGGAGTATCCGATCGAACGCACGTTCTCCTTCGAGGCGCGCGCTGTCGTACCTACGACGCTTGGTTTGACCATCGCCACGCCTAGAGCGGGCAGGAACAAAAGGATACCGACCAGTAACTCAAGCGGAACGACCGAGCGCACCGGCCTCAGCCACGGGGCAGCGATGGAACCGACCAGGAAATAAGAGCAGCTCAAAATAAAGTACGCCAGCGAGAGTGCGCGTCGAAAACCGATGCGGTCGGCTACTGCTCCCCCGAATATCGCCATCACCCAGACGCCCGCGCCGAAAAATCCGCCGAGACTGGTCGCCTGATCGACGGGGAAGTGTAGAGCTTCATGGAGGTAACGCACGAGGACGGCAAAAACCGCATAGTAGGAAAGACGCTCGAAGATTTCGCTGATGTTCGCGACCCAGAAGGGGCGTTCGAATCCGGTGCGGATCTCGTGGAAACGTTCAGAAAAGGTCAATCATTGCTCCTGGCCGGATCTGTGTGGCTCGGGCGTGCTCGCCTGCGATTGGCCATCACGCCTTCAAAATCAATGGCCGAGCCGGTCGTGAATTTGCTGGGCAGTCATTCCCGAAACTCTAATCACTTTATTCCGGTTGGTCTGGCCGGCTGCAATAGTAATGGAGGAAGGCGGCACCTTCAAAACTTTCGCTAGAAAATCGATGCAGGCTTGGTTGGCCTTGCCGTCCACGGGCGGAGCGGTCAGGGATATTTTCAGAACATCGCCGACTTCGCCGGTAATAGCGTTCTTTTTCGCGCGGGGATGGAGCTTGATCCCAAAGGTCACGCCACTGGTCGAATTGTGTATGGTTACCATGGCGAGAGTTCCCTAAGCTTCGCTCTCTTTCCAAAGACGGCTGTTCCCACACGCACGCACGTTGCTCCCTCTTCAATCGCGACTTCGAAATCATGCGACATGCCCATGGAAAGAACTGCCGGGTCAATTTGCGGAAGGTTACGTGCCTCAATTCTGTCGCGAATCTGACGGAGCTGGCGGAAATAGGGACGCGAACCTTCGGGATCTTCCGTGTAGGGCGGGACCGTCATCAGCCCATGGATCTTCAGATGTGACCATCGCGTCGCGCCGCGCAGAATCTGCTCCAGTTCATCAGAGGCGGGAGCGACTCCACTCTTGGCCTGCTCGCCGCCGACATTAATCTCAATCAGGACGGACAACGTTTTGCCTGCGCTCGCGGCCAGCGTGTTTAACTTTTCTGCCGTCCGCGCGGAGTCGACCGAATCCACCGTGTCAAACAACTCGACCGCCTTCGCGGCTTTGTTGGATTGCAGATGTCCGATGAGATGCCATGCGGTGTCAGGCAACTCGCGCAAAGAGTTGGCCTTGCCGGCAAATTCCTGTACACGGTTCTCTCCGAAAACGCGCAGGCCGGCAGCATAGGCTTCGCGGACGCGATCGGCGGGAAAGGTCTTGCTCACGCCCATCAGCGTGATTTCGTTTGGATCGCGGCCCGCTCGGCGGGCGGCGGCTGTGATTTGCTCGCGCACCCGGGCAATGTTGTCGGCGATCGACATAACGAAGGACATCCTCACCGTCGGCAGTGCCGGCACGTGAGGTGAGTTCGAGCCTTGCTCGGCTTGGATGGGCAAGGCCGTCCCACACGAGCGTTGGCATTCGAACGTCTGATCTTACATAATCGCCGTGGGCGGCGCTGGATCCTCGGGCCTGCCGGCGTTTGCCAGTGGCAAACGGATCATGACCGCCGCGAGAATTGCGAGGGCGGCCAGTGCCAGGAAGAATGGCGGTGTCCAGTTGAAAAGAACCACGTCGTGGCCCGATCCCACCAGGCCTGCAACGACCAGTCCACACAACGCTTCGCCGGCGATCAGGCCCGACGCTATGAGAACGCCCGCGTTTTCTACACGAGCCTTTTGCGCGTCGTTGAAGCCCCGCCGATCGCGCAGTTTGTCGGTGATCCAGCGAATCACGCCTCCGACAAAAATAGCAAATGTTGTGCCCAGCGGCAGATACATGCCGACCGCAAACAACATGACGCTCTTCACCTCAATCATGATCATTGCCAGCCCGAGCAGGATGCCGACGATCACGAGTGGCCACGCCATGTCTCCGCCAACAATTCCCTTGGAGAGCATGGCCATCAACCCGGCTTGCGGAGCCGGAAGCGCGGAACTGCCGAAGTGGTAAGCCTTATCGAGAATCGCGATCGGGAAGAAGAGGACGAGCGAAGCCACAACGACGCCGAAGATATCCCCAATCTGCATTTTCGAGGGCGTGCCACCGAGGATGTGGCCAACTTTGAGGTCTTGCAGCATCTCGCCGGCCACCGCGGATGAAACGCAGACCACGGCCGCGACTCCGAGGACGGCTGCTACTCCCCCGGTTCCGGAGACGCCAAGCGCGACCATGAGCAGAGCGGCAATGACGAGTGTACACAGCGTCAGTCCGGAGACGGGATTGTTCGAGGATCCGATCATTCCGACCAGGTTGCCGGAAACCGCGGCGAAGAAGAACCCAACGATGATCATGATTCCGGCCGCAACCAGCGAGCCTGAGAGGACCTTGGAAGCGGAGAGCGATCCTGCGCCGCTGATGAAGAAGTGGTAGAGCACGATCATGGCGACAAAAACGACTCCAACGCCGGCAAAAACGGCCTTGGCCGGAAGGTCACGTTCGGTGCGATTAGTGGCAGCATGGGCGGAAGCGGATTTTTTCAGATCGGAAACTGCGCGTCCCATGCCCAGCGCCAATTGCTTGCGCATTTTGAAAAGCGTGTAGGTCGCGCCCACCAGCATGCCGCCCACCGCGATCGGGCGCACAATCGAAAAGTAGATGGCTTGCGCCAAGAGCGGCCAGGCGACGGATTGCCCCGTGGGCATCGATGCCTGCAGGTACGGGCCGATGGTAAAGGTTAGGAGCGGAACGAGCAGGCCCCACGCCAGTACGCCTCCCGCAAAGTTCAAGGCCGCCAGTCTCGGGCCGATGATGTATCCCACGCCGAGATAGGCGGGGCTGATGTCGGGCGCAGTCATCAGCGTGGCACCCCCGGTGAGCGTCGTGGCGACGTTTGGATTAGTGCTGGTGCGCAGCAGTAATTTCTTTCCGAGAGCGCTGATCTTTACCGGAAACGTGTTGCTGGGATTGAAAACGTTGAGCTGTCCCAGCAGATACATGAACGCGCCAAAGCCCATGTTGGCAAACAGAATCTTGGCGGCTTTGGCACCCTGTTGTCCCGCTTTGTGTATCTCGGAGGCGGCGACGGATTCGGGAAACGGCAGTTCCGGGTCTTCGACCATCACGCGGCGCAGCAGCGTTACAAACAGGATGCCCAGCGTGCCTCCGATCAACATCAGGGCGACCGACTTCCAATACTGGTCCTTGTTGAGTCCCGGCCAGATCCCAGCCATCACGAAGGCGGGGATGGTGAATATGGCGCCCGCCGCCACCGATTCGCCGATCGAGCCCACGGTTCGCGCGATATTTTCTTCCAGCAGCGAACCTTTCATCAATCGCAACAACGCCATGCCGATCACGGCCGCGGGATAGGTCGCGGCAATCGTCATTCCTGCTTTCAAACCGAGGTACGCATTCGCCGAGCCCAACAGGGCGGTGAGAAACAGTCCGATCAACACGGCCCGGAAGGTGAATTCCTTCATCTCCATTGTTTCGGGAACATAAGGACGATGTTTGCGGGGAGCTTCGATATTCGCCACAGGAGTGCTCATAAGGTCCTCGGGATAGCCAGGAATTTCATAACAGATTAACAGTTGGCCGCGACGGCGCACCTTACCATGCCGAAAGGCAGCATTACAAGTCCAGCCGTCTCGTAACTGGGTTCAATCTTATGACCGCGTCGTCTTTGATATTCGCGGCCGGAACTAGCGATAGTAACTTTAATTGGAAAACGGGGTTACAATGAGATAAATCCGGGAGGTATTCCGTGGCTCCCCTTTCCAGTCCCTCTTGGAGCCGGTTTTTCGAGGAATTTCACTGTCGGGGATGCGGTTTTCAAGAAGCGTATCGTTCACGCCCGCGGGGCTTTTTCGAAAGGCATGTGCTTCCGTTTTTCTTGCTGCAGGCGGTTCGCTGTGAGCGCTGCTATCACCGTACCTACGTCTTACGCACGATTCCTACGCTCGAAAGGGTTCCGCCAGAGCGCAAGGCATCACAGAGCGAACCACCGGAGAGATCGAAGTCCGGCGACCGCGTTGCATAGGGCGTGCAGCGCGGCTATACTGACTTCGTGTAATCCGGCAAAGCGTCATCGGCTTGCCGGGTGTGGGAGGCCGTCTTCAGCAGTACTGGGTTTCGAATACGGGCTGCCAGAGGCCAAGCGGCAGACCATGATTGCGCGGATCATACTTTGGCGGATCATCGGTTTGCTTGCGTAGCCAGGCGCGTGGCTGCGACTTTATTCTTCACTTTTTTCCCCTCCGATTGCCGCATCTGTGCTTCCCCGCTAATCAAAGTTTCCCGGCTCCCAGTTTGCGATTCATGTCTGATTGCCGCTCGTCCGCTGCTAGGGTCCTACTGCTCGGTTTGCGGAGAAGCGCTGCACCGGCAGAGCCTCATCGATCCAGATGAAACGGATTGCGCTTTGGCGGATTATGGCGAGACGAGGTGCATGCTGTGCCAGCGGGCGGATCCTCCGTACGAACGGGCGGTTGCTTACGGCAGCTACGACGGCCCGTTGCGCGATTTGATCCATCTGCTCAAGTTTCATCAGGTTCGTCCGGCCGCGCCGGTTTTGGGGCGCATGTTGGCCGAGTCCATTGCCAGGCTGGAACAGGCGATGCCAGTCGGCAAAGTGATGATGATTCCGGTTCCTCTCTATACGCGCAAGCAAGCGCAGCGCGGATTTAATCAGGCGGAAATGATCGCGCGAGCGGCGTTGAAGGAACTAGCGCGTCCGAAGAGATTTGAGCTGTGTCCAGACGTCCTGAAGCGTTGCCGCGAAACCGGAAGCCAGATTGGCCTTACCCGTCATCAGCGCCGGGCAAATTTGCGTGGTGCCTTTAGTGTAAGCGATCCAACGCGGATATTGAATCGCGACATCTTACTGATCGATGATGTCTTTACCACCGGTACCACAGCGTCGGAATGCGCCCGGGTTCTTCTGCGCGCGGGGGCGGCACGAGTCTGGGTCGCGACTGTGGCGCGCACGTTGAAGATTTTCGCGGGCTCCTCTTTGGCGGGAAATCTGCCGGAGGAGCAGTCGGAAGAAGGGAGTGAAGACCGCGTGAGCGTAGCCGCTCACGGATAAGAATCATGTCGCTGCGATTGCACAATTTCGCTGCCAGTATGCGGTCGCATCTCCCGGCTGCGATGCTGGCTTCCGGCATGCATCAGGAGAGCGATAGTCACGCGCTGCATCAGCCGGTGCTCGTCCTGAACGCTTCGTACGAGCCGATCAATGTTTGTGCGGCGCGCCGCGCGATCGTGCTCGTGCTGAAGGGCGTCGCCATGACCGAGGAAGAGAATGGACATTTCCTGCACGCCGCCCGCGTCGCCATGCGCGTGCCGTCCGTGATCCGGCTGCTTGAATATCGCCGTATCCCTCACCAGTCGCGGGCGCTGTCGCGGAAAAACATTCTGCTGCGCGACCGCAATACCTGCCAATATTGCAGCACCACGCTGCCGTCAGGCGAACTGACGCTCGACCACGTGATTCCACGCTCCCGCGGCGGACTGTCGACTTGGGAGAACCTCGTTGCCTGCTGCCACCCGTGCAACCGGCGCAAAGGCAACCAGCTTCCTCATGAAGCCAACATGAGGCCCGCGCGGGAACCTCGCTCCTTCAATCTCCACACCAGTCGCCACATCATGCGTTTGATGGGGCACTCGGACGACAAGTGGAGAAAATACCTATTTTATTAAGGCTTTTAATGTCGGCAGACCGAGCAACCTGGCGTCACTGGGGCTTTGGCGGCTGGGCTGGCTGAGGTGGTGGCGTTGGCTCACCCGCTGGTGGCGCCGCCTTCTGTACTTCCTGCCCGTTGAACGTGATTCTCGACTTTGATCCGAAGCGCCGGTAGTTTGTGTACTTGATGATCTCGCGGATCTTTACGTCGCCCAGCGAGAAGTGGAGTGTGTCCTCGGCGCGCGTATAGGTGGGAAACCAGTACTCGCCGTCAATCTGTTCCCGCCACGTCGTAAACTTCGGAAACAGGTTTTCGTTGCCCCGCTTCTTCCGAATGTCAGGCACCGTCTTGCCGTACGTCTCCACAATCTGAAAATCGTGGTTATCGACCCAGATTCGGCCCTGGAAATAGCGCTTTTTCCCGACGATCTGTTTGGGCGCGATATCGAAAACGTAGGTGCCGAGTTCGTCCATCTTTTGCTGGCCTACATAGAGGATGTCGTATTCCCCGATTTCGTCCGAGGTCAGCACAAACGGCAGGCGATTCTCGATGTCGTCGAAGTCTTCCTCGGTCATCATGATCCGGGTCAGCGTGGGCTGCGGTGCGAAGACCACGTTCTTGACTTTGTGTCCCTGGTCGTCAAATGTCACATCAAACACTTCGTGGTACATTCCGTCGGGGGTGTCGCCGTCGAGCGTCATGACCTTGACATCCTGCCGGTAAGTGTACTGATCGCGCGCTTCTTTGAATTCCTTCTCCTTGGTCGCGAAGCGTTTGATGATCTCGTCGACGGTGGTTCCTTTGGGCTGCGACGTGTCGAGCGGCCCCTCCTGTGCGCGCGCTTGTGACACCATGATGAGCGGCACAAGAACACTCAATATCGCGGCTACAGACAAAAACGGGGCAGACGACAAACGCGCGAATCGGAAGGGGGATTTCATAAACCCTATTCTAGCGAAAAGGGAGCACGCAGGGTTAACGGCAGCTTCCACCCCCGAAGCCGCCGTGCAACGGCCTTTCGGAGGGGGGTGGAAGACTGCAGTTCTGCCTATTCCGTTCGATGCGCCGATTCACTTAAGGTTTGCAGAATTTACGTTTCTTTACCTTTATTTCTCTAGTGCCGTTGAGGCGTGTGTTTCATCCTCGGAGGAATTGCCCATGGCCATGCCGATTCCCCATTCGACCACTCCGGGGAATAATTGATAAAGCTTAATCACGGGAATCATGGTCCAGGGCACGACGACCTCGCGTCTGTGGTGGCGATATCCGCGATAGGTCGCTTGCGCTACCCTTTCGGCGGTGATCCCACGAACCGATTTAGGGCGCACATTTCCCTTGCGGTCGGCGACGACATGCGTGCCAAACTCTGTGCGCACATATCCGGGGCAGACGGTGAGCACGTTGATGTTGTCGCGTTTCAATTCGAGACGGGCACCTTTTCCGAGCGCGTTCATGGCGAACTTACTGGCCGAGTACAAAGTCATGAACGGCACCGGAATGTGTCCGGCAACGCTTGAGATGTTGATGATGGACCCGCCGCCGGCCTCGCGCATCGCGGGTACAACGGCTTGCATACATGCGATGGCCCCGAAGAAATTGGTTTCAAACAATTCGCGGAGCGCGGAGTTCGCCACGTCAGCGACCGTATCCCGTATGCCGACGCCCGCGTTGTTGACCCACACATCGACGCGATCGAAGTGGTGCAATGTGAGCGCAAGCGCGCGGCCGATATCTTCGCGATTGCGAACATCGCACGCCAACGCAAGGGTGCGGTCAGTGTGGCCGACACGATGTCGCGCGCCTTCCGCGCGACTGGCATCGCGCGAGAGCAAAACGACGCTGGCTCCCTTATCGGCAAAGACTTTGGCGATCGCTTCGCCAATGCCCATGGAAGCTCCGGTTACCACGACGACTTTCCCATCCATCTCCATGGCGACCACTTGTAACGCTTAGGAGGCGGCAAGTCAAACTGCAAGTTCTAAGTTCCCGGTCTCAGTTCTCATTAAGAAACCGATGATGTTGGTTCTTCTGGAGAACAGGGAACCAGGATTTTCCCTGTGGCGTAAAATTGCTTGCACTGGAGACGCCGTGAGTTCGCTGCTACCCATCTTTCCGCTCGAATTGGTGCTCCTGCCGGGTGTGCCCCTGCCGCTGCATATCTTCGAGCCGCGATACAAAGAGATGATCGCGGAATGCCTGGAGCATAAAAGGCCCTTTGGAGTGGTGCGCGCGTCGTCCGATGGGGTTGCGGACATCGGCTGCACGGCCGAGATTGTCTCGGTTACCAAGAAGTATGACGACGGCCGCATGGACATCCTGACGCGCGGAGTCGAGCGCTTTGAGGTCATTCAGGTCAACGAGGAAAGGGCATTTTTGCAAGCCGAAATCTCAGTGGTGCAGGACGAGCAGGAATCCCGCGAGCCGCCAGCGCAGACGGTGACGCAGGCTGTCCGATTGCACGCGGAGATCGCAAAACTCGCCGGAACAGAGCCCTCGGGCCCCGACGAGAAAGCCGGCAATTTATCTTTTCTGCTGGCGGGATCGCTTCCGCTCGATCTCGACTTCAAGCAAAGCCTGCTTTCAACCTTGTCGGAAGCGAAACGTCTGGAAGCGGTCATCGGTTATCTCGAAGCAATTCTGCCCGGCCTGCGGCGTGCGGCGAAGGCCCGGTGGAACTGAACACAGCAGCTATCAGCTATCGTCATCAGTTCTCAGCCGGTTCGTCGGCCTCGAGGAACATCCACAAATGACAAACCGGTCGACAGAAGTGCAAGCTTCTATTGAACGTTGCGACTGAAAAGCTGACATCTCGCCCCGGCGGTATAATCCGCATAAGGCTTTTCCCTGTGGGGGTTCCACCATGAGTTTTGCCCGGACTCTCGGCGAGTTGCGCCAGAGTCCTTTCTCTGCGAAGCGTCTCAGCTCGCGACATGTCAAAGATGAGTTGCGCGATAACCTGATGTTGCGGCTGCGCGAAGGCGTGCCGATTTTCGCCGGCATCGTCGGATACGACGATACGGTGGTGCCGCAGATCGTCAACGCGATCCTCTCACGCCATAATTTCATTCTTCTCGGTTTGCGCGGGCAGGCGAAGAGCCGGATTCTGCGGGCGCTTACGGCTTTGCTCGATCCGCAAATGCCTTTCATCGCGGGCTGCGAGATTCACGATAATCCTTATGCTCCAATTTGCCGCCGCTGCCGCGAACTGGTAGCCAAAGAAGGAGACGCGACGCCAATCGCGTGGTTGACGCCCGACCATCGCTACGTTGAAAAACTGGCGACGCCAGACGTGACCATCGCCGACCTGATCGGCGATATCGATCCCATCAAGGCCGCGCGCGGAGGCCACGAACTATCAAGCGAGTTTACTGTGCATTACGGTTTGCTGCCCCGCGCCAATCGTGGAATTTTCGCCATCAACGAGTTGCCTGATCTAGCGGGCAAGATTCAGGTCGGCCTCTTCAACATCATGCAGGAAGGCGATGTGCAGATTAAAGGATATCCGATCCGTTTGCCGCTCGATGTCGCGATCGTTTTCAGCGCGAATCCCGAGGACTACACCGCGCGTGGCAAAATCATCACTCCGCTGAAAGATCGCATCGGGTCGGAGATTCGCACGCACTACCCGGCGACGGTGGAAGAAGGCATCGCGATCACCGCGCAGGAAGCCTGGATCGATCGCGACGGCTCGCAGAATGGCTCGCGCCTGCATATTCCGAAATATGTGCAGGAAGTCATCGAGCGCATCGCTTTCGCCGCCCGCGACGACAAGAAAATCGACAAGCGTTCGGGCGTAAGCCAGCGTTTGCCGATTTCGGCGATTGAAAACGTCGTGTCGAATGCCGAGCGCCGAGCGCTGACCCATGATGAAAAACTGATCGTGCCCCGCATCAGCGATATCTACGCCGCCCTTCCGGCGATTACCGGCAAACTCGAACTGGAATACGAAGGCGAGATGAAGGGCGCGGATTCGGTCAGCCGCGAATTGATCCGGACGGCGGTCGCGAAAGCATTCGACACGTATCTGCACGGCGTCAATATGAATCAGGTCGTGCAGTGGTTTGATCTGGGAGGCGAGATTCAACTGAGCGATAACGCCGGAGCCGGAGAAGTGCTCGAAGGTCTGAGCCAGATTCAGGGTCTGATGGAAAAACTCGGCAAGCTGAACGTGAACGGAAAAGATGGGGCCGAGATGCAAGTGTCAGCGGCGGAGTTCGTCCTCGAAGGCCTGCACGCGCACAAGAAGATCGGCCGCAATGAAGAGCGCGTCTTCACGGCGGGCGAAAAGCCGGTGAAGATCCCCGAGAAAGCCCCATTTGAGCGGGAAGAGCCGGGGTTTGGAAGGAAACGAGGTTTTAACTGAGTTCTCGGTTCCCGGTTCTCAGTTCTCAGAAACTCCAGTGGTTCTGCACGCGGTGTTGGCGTTGTTTCTCTGAGAACTGAAAACTGAGAACCGAGAGCCGCGAACTGACAACTGCCGTATGAAGAGAATCCGCTACAGTAAATACGTTCCCGATCCGGCCAGCGAGATGAGCATGGAAGACCTGCTCGGCGCGCTTTCCGACTATCTTCTGCAGAGCGGATTCAACAACAATTTCTGGTACGAATTGCCCGACGGCGAGCAATCGCTTGACGAACTGCGGCGCGCCCTCGAACAAGCGTTGCTTGATGGCGAGATGTTCGACGAAGAAATGCGTGATCGCCTCCAGCAGATGCAAATGGAGGGCGAACTCGAAGAATTGATCGAAAAGCTCATCGACCGCATGCAGCAGGAGGATTACATCTCGATTGATCAACCGCACGATCCCGCCAAGCGGTCAAGCGTTGGCGGACAGGTCGGCGACGCGCAGCAGGCGAAGTTTGAAATTACCGACAAGAGCCTCGATTTTCTGGGATTCAAAGCCCTGCGCGATCTGCTGGGCTCGCTCGGCAAATCGAGTTTCGGGCGCCACGACACACGCGATATGGCCACCGGAATTGAAGCGAGCGGAGCTTCCAAGCCCTATGAGTTCGGCGACACATTAAACCTCGACATCACGGCGACGCTTTCGAGCGCGATTCAACGCGAAGGTCTCGGGCTGCCGCTGAATCTCGAATACAACGATCTGCAGGTGCATCAGTGCGAGTACCAGTCGTCATGCGCGACGGTGCTGATGCTCGACTGCTCGCACTCGATGATCCTGTACGGCGAAGACCGCTTTACCCCGGCCAAGAAAGTTGCGATGGCGCTTTCGCAGCTCATTCGCACGCAGTATCCTGGAGACTCATTGTCATTAGTGCTGTTTCACGATTCTGCCGAAGAAGTCCCGCTTTCGCAGTTGGCGCGAGTGAAGGTCGGCCCGTATTACACCAACACGCGCGAGGGATTGCGCATGGCGCAAAGGATCCTGCAGCGCCAGCGGAAGGACATGAAGCAGATCGTTATGATCACCGACGGCAAACCGTCGGCGCTCACGCTTGAAGATGGCCGCATTTACAAGAACGCCTTCGGCCTCGATCCGCTGGTGGTAAGCCAGACTCTGGAAGAAGTTTCGAAGTGCAAGCGCGCAGGCGTGCTGATCAATACCTTCATGCTGGCGTCAGACTATGGCCTCGTGCAGTTTGTTCAGAAAGTGACTCAGATGTGCCGCGGTAAGGCTTACTTTACGACGCCCTACACGCTTGGCCAGTATCTGCTGATGGATTACATGTCGCGGAAGACCAAGACGATTCACTAGCCCTGCCATTGCGAATTAATCAATAGTTTGAGAGCCAGCGTTTGAGAGCCGGTTTTTCAGAGCCGGACGCGGCGTGCGTTCAATCGGATTACAGAAGTAATCCCCGCCTCGAGTGGCTGGGCCGTGGTTCGGTATAAAATCGGTGAAACGACCGTCCGTCCGGAGAGGTTATGAAACGAATTGCCGCTTTCCTGCTCTTGGCTGTCTTGAGTCTAGCGATGTTGCCGCCAGCTCAAGCTCAACGCATTACGCCGCAGGAAAACGCGCGGCGTTCAGCCAAGGCCGCCAAGAAGCAGCAAAAGATGTTGAGGAAGGCGAACAAGAAACAGCAGAAAGCGGCGAAGAAAGCCGCCAAGAAGCAACGCAAGATGATCAAGAAGGCGAACAAGAATTTGCATCACCGCCAATAAGTTTTTGGCGCTGCAGCCTCTCATTTTATCGGAATCGGCAAGGAATCGAATCCCGCGTTCGACATCTGATCGCATTCATCACAAAACCGTAGTGACGGCCCGCACAGCAACCCAACCTCGAACGCGCTAGTCTGAACCCACTCCCAGGACCTCTCCCGGTCCCGTTCCCTCCAGAAAGAGACTCGCTATGCGTGCGTCAAGGCGCGTGTTGGTCGTCATACTTGCCTGTCTATCAAGCTTTTGCCTCTCGAACGCCTGCCTCTCGACCTTTGCGGTTGCACGGCAATCGGATGATCAGCTCGCCGCTGAAGGCGTTCTCGGCCCGCAATGGAAGCAGCTTTCGCGCCGCGCCGGGATGATATTCGCCGGCACCGTCCTCGTGGCCGAAAGCCCAACCGGAATTTCGCAGAACGAGACACGGCAGCCGGGCGTCGCGCAAACCGGCATTTCTCGGGGCGCGCGTCCAGTTCCCGGGACGACTCCGGCGGTGCAGTTGTGCTTTCAGGTTGACGAAGCAATTGCCGGGGTCGAACGCGGGCAAATTCTCACCATTCACGAGTGGGCGGGAGCCTGGTCACGGCAGCGGCCGATGAACAAAGGCCAGCATGTTTTGATCTTTCTATATCCGCCGAGCCGACTGGGCTTTACCAGCCCCGTTGGTGGGTCGATGGGCCGGATTGACCTCGACTCGACGGGCAAGCATGTGGCTCAACGGAGCCCCGCCGCCGCGCTCGCGCCGCAGCATGTTTCGGCCGATACCAGTGCCGTTAGCGTAATTCAACTGGAGCGGGCCATCCGCAGCGCTCGGGAGGAATGACAATGAAGCGGCGAATTCTGGCGATTACCATTCTTCTGATCTGCAGCGCGACTGCGAGCTTTGCCGGAGGCCCGGCGTTCGTTGCCGGCGCCGGCTACAACCCAGGAGTCGAAGGGCAGCCGCTCATCTGGGCGAATAACTCGGTGCAGTACTTCACCGATCAGGGAAATCTGAGCCCGATTCTCTCCGGCGCGCAAGCCGACACTCTGGTTGCCACCGCGTTCAGCGCATGGACTAGTATCTCCGGTGTTTCCCTGTCCACAACGCAAGGCGGGCATCTGGCCGAAGACGTCAACGGAAGCAACATCGAAACCGACGGCGATGGAAATGTCACCGCCCCCGCAGACATAGCTCCGTCTGCCACCGGCACTCCCGTCGGAATTGTCTACGACTACGATGGCACGGTGACCGACGCGCTGCTCGGCGAAGGCGCTGGCGAGTCAGCCGAATGTTTCACCGATGCCGTTTACGGCGGACCCGATAACTTTTCGCCCGCCGGCAACATCGCGCATGCGCTGGTGGTGATCAACGGCGTCTGCGCGACGACCAACGCGCAACTTCCCGATGTGCAATACCGCCTGGTGCGCGTGCTTGGGCGCACTCTCGGCCTGGGATGGTCGCAAGCCAATGTGAACGTGTTGACGAGGAATCCGGTTCCCACCAGCGACGACTACGTAGGATTTCCGATGATGCATTATTCCGATCCCGTTAGTTGCGTGCCCATCAGCGTCTGCTATCCGAATCCGGCGGTCCCAAAAATGGACGATATAGACTCGATCGCGAAACTATATCCCGCCAGTCAAAACCCGCAAGCCAGTGGCAGAGTCTGGGGCGGCGTGTATTTCACCGACGCATCGGGGATTGCCTTGCAGCAAATGCAAGGCGTCAACGTTGTGGCTCGGCTGATGGTCTCAGGGCAGCCTTCACGTCAATATGTGGTGACTTCGGTCTCGGGATTTCTATTTTGCGGCAATGCCGGCAACATCATCGATGGATACGTGGACGGCAACGGCCTTCCCTTTGATCGCTGGGGGTCGAGCGACACCTCACTCGAGGGATTTTTTGATCTCGGGCAGCTCATGATTCCAAACGGCCAGAATCTTGCTGAGTATCAGCTAAGCGTGGAAGCGCTCGATCCTGATTGGTCGCGAGGTGTCGAGCCCTACGCTCCCTATCAGGTAACGCCGTCGGGAGTGTTTGCCCCGGTTGTGGTTACGGTGACGAACGGATCGAATGCCGAGCGTGACATCCTGATGTTGCAGGACGAACTTGCCGTGACGCACCCTGGCAGCGGATCTACCTATGCAACTCCGGCCGTACTTCCAGCGGGCGGGGCTTGGGGATCGTGGATCTCGGGCTATGGCGGTAGCGATTGGTTCCAGTTCACGGCGCAGGCGAATCGCACGGCGTCGGTTTCGGTGACCGCGCTCAATGAAGCCGGTCAGCCTACCGAAACCAAACTGTTGCCCGTCATTGGAATCTGGCAATTGAGCGACGAGAGCGGCGATCCCGCGCCTTCTTCTACGCCTTCGGCGTTCAACTCGCCGACCTTTGGAATGAGCCTTCTCGACGCGCAGTTCAATACGACCGGTACCTATCGAGTCGGCGTGGCTGACTATCGCGGTGACGGCCGTCCTGATTACTTTTATCAGGCTAGCCTCCTGTATTCGGACAACTTAACGCCCGCGCGTCTAAGTCTTGCGGGCGGCGTGACTATACTGAATGGCACTGGATTCTCTCCACAGCTTCAAGTAACCGCTGGTGGCAACAATGCCAATATGTTTTCTGCATCGGCAAATCAGATTCAAGTGGAGATGCCTTCCATGTCTCAGGATGGGCCAGCTACGGTTCAGGTCACCAATCCCGTTACCGGCGCTTTTTCGCAGATGATCGGCGCGCTGACCTACGGAGCGTCGTCCACCGATCTGCTGCTTCTTCTGCAAGGTGGGGAAACGGCGACGCCGGTTGGCGCTCAGGCCGCGAGTCCCATCCGTGTGCGCGTTGTCGCCGCCGATGGAGTTACGCCGGTGAGCGGCGCGACCCTTGCCTGGAATTCGAACAATGGCTTGCAGTTTTCTGTGTGCGGCGGATCTGTTTCCTGTTCTGTGCTGAGCGACCAGGCGGGAGAATCTTTCAGTTGGGTCACGCCGACCGCGACCGGGCAAAGCACGATCACCATTGCGCTGGCGCCGGCATCGTATTCTCCGGCGCAGATGCAACAGGCCACCGTGCTGGCGACTTCAACCACTCTTGATCTGGCGGCCCTCATCCCCACGCGCTGGATCGCGCAAGGCGCGACGATTGCCGTTCCACTTACGGTTGAAGCGTTGGATCTGGGCGTGCCGAAGGCGAACGTGCCGATTAACTTTGCAATCACGAAGGGTACGGCGACGCTATCGTCGAGCGCGGCGACTACCAACAGTGCGGGATTGGCTTCCATCACCGCCAATCTCACCAATCAGAATGCGGACGTGCAAGTAAGCGCCTGCGTGGCTCCAAGCAATGCGCCGTGCCAGACCTTCACTCTGTTCTCCACGTCCGCGTCGTTGCAGAGGCTGGAAATTGTAAGTGGGTCGTCACAGACTGTGCTGCCGGGGCAAGCATTTCAACCGTTGGTGATGCGAGTGACGGACGGCTCTTTGGCGGCGAATCCGGTAATGGGAGTGAACGTCAGCTTTGCGACCACGCTCTCACGCCTAAGTCCCGGTCAAGGCGGCCAACAGGATGGCGAGTCGCTAGGCGGCGGAACCGGAACGCCGGTCATCCTCGGATCGTCGCAGGCGCTGCTCGTAACCGCTCAGGACGGGACCGCGTCGATTGTGCCTTCCGCCGGAAACGTTGGCCCATGCGATGTATTTATCGCGGTGAGCGCCGGCGCATCGACTGTGCAGTTTCAAATGGAAAGCCTGGCAGCGATCGTTACCGGGACGCCGCAAAATCCAATCGTCAAAGCTCCCGATGAGCCGCGCCAGATAAGATTCGGGGAACAACCGTCGCCACAGCAAAGTGCGCCCGCGATGCTATTCGCTGTTCCCCAGGGTGCGCAAAACATCGATCCATCCGCGGATTCGTCGTCAAACGCTACCCCGGAATCATCCGCGGACGATTCCGCTAGCGGACAGGGAACATCGACGCCGCCGACTCCCGAGGTAAACGACAAGAACGTTTCGCCGCCGAAAGAAGAATTGCCGAAAGAAGACTTAAAGAGCGAGACCAAATCCACAAAGCAAGAAAAGAACGACAAAAAGGAAATGATACCGGAGAATCAACCCACCCCCACCGCCAAAGAACAGGCAATCCCCGCGGCGGAGGCCGCAACCAGCAAATGGTTCGGCAATGACAAGCGAAGTTGCCAAGTGCTGGCGTCCGACGGTCCGGTCTACTGACGTTCGTTAACCGCCGAGGAGACTGAGAACTGGCAACTGGGAACTGAGAACTATTTCTTCGTCCCCTGATCCTGTGTCCGCGGATCTTGCGTCCAACGATCGACCCAGTCGTTAACCGTCTCGTACCAGAGCTGCGAATTCTGCGGCTTCAGCACCCAGTGTCCTTCGTCGGGGAAGTAGAGCATCTTTGATGGCACGCCCATCACCTGCAGCGTGTCGAAAAGCTGCAGGCCTTCGCTGACATCGAGGCGGTAATCGAGTTGTCCGTGGATGACGAGCGTGGGGGTCTTGAAATTTTTTGCCGAGAGACGTGGGTTCCACTTCGCATACATCTCAGGGTTCGTGTACGGAGTGCCCTTGAACTCCCAGTTATTGAACCAGAGTTCTTCGGTCGTCCCCCAGGCCGAAACCGTGTTGAACATGCCGTCGTGGGTGACGATGCACTTGAAGCGGTCGGTGTGACCGAGCACCCAGTTGGCCATGTATCCGCCATAGCTCGCGCCCAGCGCGCACTCGCGGTCTTTATCAATGAACGGATAAGTCTTCTCGGCGTAATCGAGCCCCTTCATCAGGTCTTCAAACGGAGCGCCGCCCCAATCGCCGCTGATGGACTCGACGAACTTCTGCCCGTATCCGGTCGAGCCGTGGAAGTTGATCATGATGACCACGTATCCGCTGCTCGTCGACGAAGTTGGTGCGGCAAAGAGTTCGGGATTCCAGCGATAAGACCAGTCGTCTCCCCAAGCCCCCTGGGGGCCGCCGTGGATGAGGAACTTCACGGGATATTTCTTGGAGGGATCGAAGTTCGGCGGCTTGACGAGGAAGCCTTCGACCTTGTCGCCCTTGGCGCCGGTGAACCAGAAGGGCTCGAGCGGGGACATGGCGACTTGGGAGAGGGCGGCATCGTTGAGATGGGTCAACGGCTCGGTTTTTGAGAGCTGGCAGTTGGGTGCTTCATACGGCTCTGGTGGGACTTTGCCGTCTTTGTAGGAAATAGCACAGGGCGGTTCAGCTGAGGATGCTCGATATATTTCATTCGGCCTGGAAACCGACATCCTGGTGAAAACCAGCGTGAGACCGTCTTGCAGCATCGTCATGTCGTCGTTGAAACCGCCGACGACCTGTCTTGGCCATCGCCTGCCCTGTACAACAACTTGAGTCTCGTAGATGTAAGAGTCCCCAGCATTTTCAGCCGAAAAGTAAATATGGTTGGAATCATGCCCCCACTCGACCGTTCCAATCCAACGATCAAAATCCTCTGTCAGATTCTTCTTCTCTCCCGTCTTGCGGTCGTACAGCATCAGGCGGAAGCGGTCGCTCTCGTATCCCGGACGCTGCTGGGCGCGGTAGGCGATGTACTTGCCATCGGGCGAATAGAGCGGAGTCGAGTCGCTGGCGAGATTGTCGGCGGTGATGTTCTTCGTCTTGGCCAACACGTCGGCAGGCGTGGCGTTCGAGTTGCCCGTCCACATAGCACTCAGTGGAACGACCCACAGATCATTGTTCGTCGAGATAGCCGGGACCTTGTCGTGATTCGAGGTGTAGCAAATTTCCTGCCCGTCAGGAGAGAAAGCGTAGTTATCCTGGCCGCCGAGCGAGAACACAGGAGCATCGTAGTCGCCAGGCGTAAGGTCGCGCGGAAGCTCAATAAGGTGGGTGATCGCCCCAACACGACCCCCTCTTGGGACCTCAACCACAAAGATGTGCGTACGTTTGCCAGCTTTGTAGGCGTTCCAGTGACGATAAAGTAGCCGATCAAAGATGAGCGCCTTGACCTTCGATTCTTCCACTTCCCTGACTTTGTTCGCGTTGCAGGCCGCTTCTGACTCAGCAGCGCCATCGCACTCAGGATAGACATCCGAGGTGAACAAAATGTTCTTCCCATCGGGAGACCAGAGTTCGCCGCCCGCTTCGGTCGCAATCGATGTTAGCTTATGCACGCCGGCGACAGCACCAGCCACACTGTCAAAGCCTGCAATCCAAACCTGCGATCCGCCCTCTTTGTTTGAGATAAATGCAAAGCGCTTTCCATCGGGCGCCCAGCGCGGACGGTCGCCATCCTGATCCGCGATGATTTCTCGTTCCGGCCCTCCAGCCAGCGGCACGATCCAGATGTGCGGCGTCTTTGTATTCGCGGCCAAATCGACATCGACGACGCTGAAGATCACCCACTTGCCATCGGGCGACGGCTCCGGTTCGCCGACGCGCTTCAGCTTCATCATGTCCTCGAAGGTGAAGGGATGTTTGGCCTGCGAAAACGCGGGAAAGGAGAAAAGAAGAATGAAGACAAAAATAAGACGGCGCATGGCGTGCCTCCGTGGAACAGGAGAGTGTAGCAAAAGGTCAGAGGTTAGAGGTCAGATTGCAGAGGTAAAAACTTCGAACGCACACGGCACTGTGAGCCTTAGAGCTCTTAATCTTCTACAATCAGACCTCTGCAACCCGACCTCTTACCTCTGACCTCGCCTCATCCCAGTTCTTCCAGCATTGCCGTCATCTCCGACTGGGCGTGCGCGTTGCCGGTGCGGCTGGCCGAGGAGATGCCATCCACCAGCCAGCGCTTGGCCTCGTCGACGCGGCTGGCGGTGGCGAGCGCCTGGGCGGCCATGAAGTATGCGGGCGTGTAGTCGGGATTCTTTTCGATCAGCGTCTTGAATTCCCCGAGCGCCTGCTCGATTTGACCGGCCTTCAAGTGCTCCATGGCCAAGCCGTAGCGCGCAAACGAATCCTCGGGATTTGCGGCAAGAATTTCCGTCAACGTGGCAATGCGATCCATAAGGAAGTTCTCAGTTCCCAGTTCTCGGTTCTCAGTGAAAAATCTGGCGGTTAAATAGCTCCAAGCCGATTACGATTCTTCATTCATATCACAGCATGGCCGTCGCGTCCCGCGTTACAATGTGTTTCTCCGAGGAAGAACTTGGCTTGCCCTTTTTTCGTGCCGCGTGAAATCGTGAACGACGGCTCATGGCCGCATCCTTCGCGTCTGCCGCTCGGAGCGGGATGGACGGGAAACTGCCGTGCCTCGGGCGAAGAACAGGCCGCATCTGATGCACACGTACGCGAATTCTGCAACCTTGGTTACGCGACCGCCTGTCCGCATCTTCCACGGCATCGCGATTGGGACGCAATTCGTTTCTCTGTTGCCCATACCAGCCGTCAACGAGTTACGATCTGCTTCGTTTGCGAGTTAGATCACGCTCCGATCCATCACGGGAATCTGACCTTCGATCTGGCAAACGATGCCTGGCTCGGCGAGCCTCCGGACCGTCGTGTGCTCACGCTGGCAAACTGCTATATCCAGGCATATCGCGTCCGGCAGAGCCCGGTCCTAGTCTGAAAACGGGCACGGAACTCTTATGAACGGCGACTTATGAACGATCACGACGCAGCCAAGCTAGCACGACCCCGTCCGGTGCAGGAATCCATCTCTGAAATGGCCGAGATCGTTCTGCCCAACGATGCCAATCCGTTGAACGCCCTGCTCGGCGGACGTCTTATGCACTGGATCGATCTGGCTGGCGCGATGGCCGCGCACCGCCATTCGCGCACTTATGTGGTGACGGCTTCCATCGATCATCTGGATTTTCTCGTCCCCGTGCGTGTGGGGGATTTGGTAATCCTGCGCTCGTCGGTCAATCGCGTCTTTCACACTTCGATGGAGGTTGGGGTAAAGGTCTGGGTGGAAAATTATCATTCCGAAGAACGCCAGCATGTCAGCTCCGCCTATCTCACCTTTGTCGCGATTGATGCTGAGGGAAATCGCGTGCCAGTCGCGCCCGTCATCCCCGAGACGGAAGATGAGAAGCGGCGTTACGAAGGCGCGGCGCGACGCCGGCAGATACGCCGCGCCGAATCGGCGACGAGAAAGGAGGTCCGGAGTTAGACACTATTTGGCGTTGCTATGAACTAACCGCAACATTTCTGTTGAATTACTGCTAAGCTGGCAGGTTCATGCAGAGATGTGAAACTTAGAAGCGAGACTTACTTATGGATACTGCGCTTTTTGTTCACCGTCTTCACTTTGCCTTTACCGCAACTTTTCATTATCTTTTTCCGCAACTCACCATGGGTCTCGCTCTGCTGATCGTCGTGCTTAAAACGATCGGCTTGCGGCGCAACGATCCCGTGTATAACCAGGCGGCACGCTTCTGGGCAAAGATTTTTGGCATCAATTTTGTGTTGGGTGTCGTCACCGGCATTCCGATGGAATTCCAGTTCGGCACAAACTGGTCGCATTTCTCGCGATTCGCGGGAGGAGTAATCGGCCAGACGTTAGCCATGGAGGGCATGTTCGCCTTCTTTCTGGAATCAGCGTTCCTCGGGCTCTTTCTCTTCGGAGAAAAGAAGATGACTCCGAAGGCGCATTGGCTATCGGCGGTCGCCGTCTTTGTGGGTTCGTGGTTGTCGGGCTACTTCATCATCGCCACCGACGCCTTCATGCAGCATCCGGTCGGTTATTTCACCGCAGCGGACGGAAGCTTGCAGCTTTCGAGCTTCTGGCGTTTCGTGCTTAATCCGTGGGCGGGGTGGCAATACGCGCACAATATGAGCGGCGCGGCAATCACCGGAGCGTTCGTCATGACCGCCGTGGGCGCGTTCTATCTGCTGGCGGGCAAGTGGACCGAGCACGCTCGCATCTTTGTCAAAACCGGCGTGATTGCCGGCTGCATATTCAGCATTCTGCAGATTTTTCCGACGGGCGATCGGCAAGGGAAAATGGTGACCGACCTGCAGCCGGTGACCCTGGCGGCGATGGAAGGTTTATTTCAGGGCCAGACTGCCGCGCCCCTGGTCATCATCGGCCAACCGAACGATCAGCAGGGAAAGATCGACAACGCGCTCCAGGTGCCGGGCATGTTGAGCATGCTGACGTATCGGCGCTGGAGCGCCCACGTCCGCGGACTTGATGCTTTCCCCAAAGAAGACTGGCCGGGAAACATCCCGCTGCTTTATTACAGCTACCACATCATGGTGGGCCTCGGTACGTTCTTCGTGGCCATCATGGTGGTCGCGGCGTTTCTGCTTTGGCGCGGCAAACTGTTTCACGCGCGATGGATGCTCTGGATCCTCATGCTCGCAGCTCCTTTTCCTTATATTGCCAATACTGCAGGATGGTTGACCGCGGAACTCGGCCGCCAGCCCTGGCTGGTTTACGGGCTGATGCGGACCGCCGACGGGTATTCGAAACTCGTCTCCGCGGGTAACGGCATGTTTACTCTTCTGGGATTCATGGGAATGTACCTGGTGATCGGCATTCTCGGCCTGTTCCTGATCTGGCGCGAAATTGAGCACGGGCCTGCGGTCGAGCCCATGTCCAGCGCGCATCCGGCGATGGAGGCAAAGTGATGATGGCGAGTCTTTGGTTCTGGATTGTCGCCGTAATGATCGCGGCCTACGTTGTCCTCGACGGATTCGATCTTGGAGCGGGCGCAATTTACCTCATGGTGGCTAAAACCAACGACGAGCGGCGACGGGTGTTGGGTGCCATTGGCCCGGTCTGGGATGGCAATGAGGTCTGGTTGCTGGCCGCTGGTGGAACACTCTACTTTGCCTTTCCTCAACTCTACGCATCGAGCTTCAGCGGATTCTATCTTCCGCTGATGGTTGTGCTGTGGCTGCTGATGTTACGCGCCATCGGCATCGAATTTCGCGTGCACATCGAACACCCGCTCTGGCATGACTTCTTCGACGTGGTATTTAGTGTCTCTAGCATCTTGCTGACGATTTTTTTCGGCGCAGCATTGGGCAACGTGGTGCGCGGCGTTCCACTGGATGCGTCCGGCTACTTTTTTGAGCCGCTCTGGACCAACTTCAAACTTGGTCCGCAGACCGGCATCCTTGATTGGTACACGGTGCTTACCGGCGTGGTAGCTCTGGTGACGCTGACCGCACACGGTTCTTACTATGTTGCGCTGAAAACCGATGCGGACCTTGGCCGCCGTGCCCGCGGTTTTGCCTTGCTCTGCTGGCCCCTGCAATTTTTTCTGACCTTCACCACGCTGGTAGCGACTTACTTCATACGGCCCGACATCATGGCCAACTATGGAAGGCACAGGATCGGGGTACTGGTGCCGATTGTCGTCATCGTCAGTCTGGCCGTGATGCTTTGGGCGAATCCCAAGGGCAAGGAGAAACTCGCGTTCCTTGCCTCATGCTCTTATATCGTCGCCATGTTGGTGGGCGCGGCGGTCGCGCTTTATCCGGTAGTATTACCCGCCCGCGATCACCAATACGATCTCACCATCTACAACACGGCCGCCGGCATTCATGGGCTTACCGTGGGGCTGATCTGGTGGACGATTGGGGCCGCGCTCGCGATCGGTTACTTTGTGTTCGTCTACCGCAAGTTTCGCGGCAAAGTGCAACTGGGCGATGAGCACTATTAGATCGGAGAAGTGAGAGGTTAGATTGCGGAGGTAGGCAGCGTTCCATCGCGACAGGGCTTTACCTCTGCAATCTGACCTCGCACCTCTGACCTCTTCTCACGTCTGCAATCGTCAATATCGGGCAGCAATCACTGCCAGCTCGGCCTCCCGTATAATCGGAGCATGAGCGCTCATTCCCATCATCCCGGCCGGCAACAGCCCACACCGCAACCTTTACCTGGCGTCAACGCCATTATTGCCGTCGGTTCCGGCAAAGGCGGAGTCGGCAAGACCACACTCTCGGTGAACCTGTCGATTGCCCTCAGCAAAATGGGGCATCGAGTAGGACTGCTCGACGGCGACGTTTATGGGCCGAACGTTCCGCTCATGCTCGGCACCAACGAACAACCGAAAGTGATGGGGGAAAACCAGATCGCTCCAATCAATTCGCACGGCCTCAAAGTGATCTCGGTCGGCTTCCTCAATCCGGGAGACAAGCCGCTCATCTGGCGCGGGCCGATGCTGCATTCGATCATCCGTCAATTTCTGGGATCAGTGCAGTGGGGGCAGCTCGATTATCTCGTGATCGACCTTCCTCCAGGAACGGGCGATGTCGCGCTCTCGCTGATTCAGACGGTTCCATTGACCGGAGCTATCGTGGTCTCCACTCCGTCTGATGTTGCACTGCAAGACGCGCGCAAAGCGATCGAGATGTTTCGCCAGATGAAGGTAGACATTGTTGGCATGGTCGAAAACATGAGCTACTTTGTCTGTCCGCACTGCCAGCATGAAATCGACGTTTTTTCGCGCGGAGGCGCGGAAAAGACGGCGAAACAGTTCGACATCGCCTACCTGGGCAGCGTCGAACTCGATCCCGAGATTCGCAAATCAGGCGACGGTGGAACTCCGGCGGTGCTCAAGGGCGAAGACTCGCGTCATGCGAAGTCACTGTTCGCATTTGCTCGCAATGTGGCGGCGCGAGTCGAAGAGATCAAGGCCGCCAGTCCCGACACTGTTATTCAGATTCAGTAGCACCGAGAACGACGCGTTAATTTGCGCGCTACGCTCCCTACTTGAATTGCAAATGCATCTGGCGCAGCGCAATCTGGCCTGAGTTCTTGCCGGCATTGAGCACCACGATACGCACGACATAATCGCCGTTTGCTCCCGTCGGCAGGCCCTGCCATCCACTCGAGTAGGTCCCGTCGGGAGTTGTCAGAGGCACTTCTCCCGACAATGCGTACCAATTCGTTCCGTCGGGTGTGTACTCTGCTTGAGCGTAGCTTCCGCTCGCCAGAACGCTGCCCGCAATCGTAGCTACGAAACGGACCGCGCTCGCGCTCAACATATCGATCTGATTGCGGTCGTATGAGCTGCCGACCTCGCTTGTGCCCGGGACTGCCTTGAACGCAGTTTCCCCGCAGTAGAAACTGTAGTCGGGGGGAGCGGCGGCAGTTCCAGTTGGTCCCGGCGGGCCCTCTGCTCCGGTAGGGCCCTGCGCTCCAGTGGCACCTGTAGGACCCTGCGGGCCTTGAGCACCACTTGGTCCCGCGGGTCCTGTAGCGCCCGTGAGCCCCTGTGGACCTTGCGCTCCGCTCGGTCCTGCCGGACCTGTCGCACCAGTGGACCCTTGTGGGCCTTGCGGACCGGTTGGCCCCGTTGCGCCTTGCGGTCCCTGTGGACCGGACGGACCCACCAGCGAGTGGTAGCTGTTTCCATTGTCCGACTCAAGAATCATGCCGCTGGAGATGGACAAGGTATATTGGCCGGTGGCTGGCGCGGGCAAGGGCTGTCCCAGATCGACCAGAGTGATCGCAGACTGCACTGCATTTCCGGGCTGAGGCTGCACCGTTAAGGGTCCGGTGCAATTTGTGCCCGGATTCCCAGTCGCACACTGTGCCTGCGAGACTCCGGGCAAAAGGCTCAGTAGGACAATCAACAAACAATATCTCATTTTCACTCCCTGGCTCTAGGGAATCACCGCGGCCACTTCATTGCTGTAACTGCTTTCGTTATTGCCATTTACTGCGGTGGTAACGTAATAGAGCGTCTGATTATGAGTAACTTGCACGTCGGTATAACTCGTATTAACGAGTCCAGCAGCCACTTTTGTATATGGCCCGCCGTGGACAGCGCCGCGATAGACGTTATAACTCGCAGCGCCCTGAGTGGCATTCCAAGTCAGAGTGACGGAATGTCCTGTAACTGTAATTGTGGCGTTACCGCTCAGGGTCACGCTGCCGTTGATACCTTGCGCCAAACTAAAACTTGCGCATGCCAGGGCGACGAAGACCGCAAGTCGTTTTGTCATCGTTTCACACCAAGTCTGTCCCATGCCCATTAACCGCAGCGATGATCGCTGCCGAAGATCGTTTGCAGTTCAGCTTTCGGCTTGGCTCTGCGGAACAACGGTTCAGAGAACCGCGGAAAGCGAGTGCGCCGTTTACTCGGCGGCCGGAGTGCATCGCTGCTGCTTCCAGAACGCCGATCGCGCGTGGCGACAGTGTAACTGTCGCAGAAATGCCGAATGATGTCGGTGATTGCGGTACAGTAAATTCGTGACGAATGCACTAGTGAGTAAGTTATGACGATCTAACTAACTCACTCATGTTGCGTCGGTAAAAAAGCCTCGACCTTTTAGTCTTTGAACCTAGCCAGTCGATATAGAGGATCTGCGGTGTCATCTTTTATCACCAGATCAGCGACCATCTCCCCAAGCGCCGGACCGTGCTTGAATCCGTGGCCTGATCCGCCGCCAACAATCCAAACGTTCGGATTCGCTGGATGGCGGTCAACGATGAAATTGTGATCGACCGAATTCTCGTATTGGCAAACGCGCGATTCGAGTAGAGGAGCATCTTTCATTCCCGGAAAACGGTAAGCAAGATAACGGCGGGCCGCGTTCAAGTTGTCTTCGCCTACCAGACGCTGGCCCGAGGTTGGATCGAATTCTGGGCCGCGCGTGTCGTCGGCCATTTTGAAGCCGCGGCCTTGATTCCCCGGGATTCCATACATGAAATGATCACTGTGATCGGCCCATACGGGGATGTTGCCTTCGTTGTAGCGCGGATCGCCCGCGGGGGTTCCGAAGAAGAACACGTCTTGTTTGGTCGAAGCAAAGTGCGGACCCACCGTGCGCGGAAAAAGTTTTCCCAGCCACGGGCCACAAGCGAAGACATAGCGGTCGGCGGCGAGCGCCGATCCGTCCGAAAGTTGCAGAGCCTTCCACTCACCGCTCTCAAGAGGCTGCGCGGCAACAGTTGCCTGGCGGTATCCTCCGCCTTCGGACACGAACTGGTCTGCAACTGCTTGCGTTGATGCGCGCGCGAGTAGGTATCCGCTTTGCGGTTCGTAGATTCCCCACTCGACATTTTCGAAACTGATCTGCGGCCAGTGGCGCGCCAACTTTCCGACATCGAGCTGCTCGAAAGCAATTCCTGCATCTTTCAGAAAGGGAAGCGAACCGCGTTCGAACTCGCCATCGCCCTCCACCATCCAGAGCACGCCAACAGGGAAAAAGATCTTGCGCTTCCATAGCGCTTCGTGCCACTTCCAGAGATCGAGGGCGCGAGCTGCGAGTTTTGTGTACGGCTGATTAGGGCCATAGGCGCCGCGCAGGATTCGCGTCTCGCCGCTTGAAGACGCGCGCGAATTTCCCGGACCCCAAGCATCGACGAGCGTGACCTCCGCTCCGCCGCGGAGAAGATAGAGCGCAGTCCATCCGCCGAAAGCGCCCGCGCCGATAACGGCGATGTGTGGCTGAGCAGCCATGCTCGCGCAGTATATCGTGGAGAGCTGTTTTCGTCTGTCCTCAGAACCTGCTAAATCTCATGCCTGGTTATGCCAGTTGGGGCCGTACAATGGTGCGGGCACGTCACCGGAGGCCAACACTAATGTTCCATCCCAACCTTCTCCACCACAAACGCATCCTCATCACCGGCGGAGGCACGGGCCTCGGCAAAGCCGCCGCCCACCGCTTCCTCGACCTCGGTGCCGAAGTCTACATCTGCGGACGCCGCCCTGAAGTCCTCGCCGCAACCGAACACGAGCTCCGCGAAAAAACCGGCGCGCAAATCCACTCCCACCCCTGCGACGTCCGCGACCCGGCCGCCGTCGAAGCCATGATCCAATCCATCTGGCAAGCCGGACCGCTCGACGTCCTTATGAACAACGCCGCCGGCAATTTCCTCGCCCGCACCGAAGATCTCTCCCTCGGAGCATTTCAATCCGTCATCGGTATCGTCCTCATGGGCTCCCTTCACACCACCATGTCCTGCGGACGCCGCTGGCTCGCCGAGCGCCGCCCCGCCACCGTCCTCAACGTCACCACCACCTACACCACCACCGGCTCCGCCTACGTCGTTCCCTCCGCCGTGGCCAAAGCGGGAGTCCAGGCCCTTACCCGCAGCCTCGCCGTCGAGTGGGGAAATCGCGGCATCCGCATGAACGCCATCGCTCCCGGCCCCATTCCCACCGAAGGAGCGTTCTCGCGCCTGCTCCCTCGTCCCGAACTTGAAGACGCCGCCAAAAAACGCATTCCCCTGGGCCGCTTCGGCACTCCCGAAGAATTCGCCAACCTCGCCGCATTCCTGGTGAGCGATCACTCCGCCTACATCAACGGAGAAGTAGTCACCATGGATGGCGGAGAATACCTGCAAGGTGCCGGCGAATTTACCGCCCTGGGCCGCGAACTATCCGAAGGAGAATGGCAGAGGATGAAACCCAGTAAAACCAAGACGAAAACTTAGAAGACGAAAACGCAGAAGAAAACCTGGCAGACGGCCACGCGGAACAGCCGCAAAAACTCCCCAAAAACGAAAGCGCCCGGACTCAGTTAGAGTCATCGGACGCTCGTCGAACAGCCCTCCCCCGAAGTCTGCTCAAGAACAACTCTACGTTCAGTCCTGAATTATGGGAATGGCACGAAAGGGGTATGTCTGGTAGGCCCGGCAGGAATTGAACCTGCAACCCTCGGATTAGAAATCCGATGCTCTATCCATTTGAGCTACGGGCCCCTCGCCAATACCGCGGTCTGACTACCGATTATAAAGGTAACCCGCCGCACCCAGACGGCAAAGCAATTCCCAACGGTGTTGCCGAAACAACTTCCCTCGTGCTCCTTAGTGTGCTTAGCTAGGGACGCACCAATGCCGGGTCCTGGCTGAGGAAATCTCTTGTGGAGAGGTTATGACAAACTTATGCGTCTTCCCTGCCGTTCGGCCGGTCGTGCGATGCTGCTGTTGCCACTCCTACTGATAACTGCCGGGTTGCCGTGTGCTGGAGAGGCACAGTTCCCTTCACCGGTACAAGACCTCATCGGCCTATGGGAGGCGAAGCGTAACTTCGGCCCCGACGTCAGGGGCACTCTGACCCTTACTCATTCAGACGCAGGTTGGAAGGCCGACATCTGTGGCTTCACCATAGGTGCGGCGGTTCAGGGTACCTCCCTAAGATTTGAGATTCCAGGCGATCGAGGCCAGTTCCGGGGCGTTCTCGACGCCAATTCTGGCGAGATTCGTGGCTACTGGGTCCAGCCGCCGTCCGTCACCGCCGGATCTCGGTATGCCTCGCCGGTGAAGCTCAAGGCCTACGGCGAGAACCGCTGGCGCGGTCAGGTCGACGCGCTCGAGGATGAGTTCACTCTCTTCTTGGTTGCCAGCCGCGGCGAAAACGGAACCGTGAAGGCGTTCCTGTGGAATCCTGAGCGCAACCTCGGGGTCTTCCTCGACGTCGATAGTCTCGAACGAAATGCGAATTCCGTAAGACTTATCGGCCGGTCAGTCACGTCCTTTGCCGCTGCTATGAAGGGGAAAACAGGCGGTGAAGAGAAGGTTCTCGCCGAAGGAACTTATGACCTGGCCCAGGACCGTCTGTCAATCTACCTCCCTTCTCGGGGTGGAACATACGACTTCAGACGCGTTGATAACGATCCCGCCAGCTCCTTCTACGCCAGAGGCATCGTTCCCGGTCCTTATCGTTATACCCGGCCCTCACCCGAGGATGATGGTTGGCCCACCGGAACGCTGGGAGAAGTCGGAATCTCTGTCGATCCCATCCGGAAGCTCATCGAGAACGTGATAGAACCACCTGCCAAGTCAGTGCATGACTTTGACATCCACGGTCTTCTCCTGGCCCGTCACGGCAAGCTGGTCTTAGAGGAGTACTTTCATGGCTTCTGTCGTGAAAAGCCTCATGACACCCGCTCCGCCAGCAAAAGCCTTACCGCCACCTTGGTTGGGTCAGTCATTGCCCATGGGGCGTCGTTGGGCGTATCCACTCCCGTTTACAAAACGATTTATGGAGACCGCCTTCCTCCCGACCTTGACCCGCGCAAGAAGGCAATGACGGTCGAGAACTTGCTCCGGATGACCTCCGGCTACTACTGTGACGATCGAGACCCCGCCGCGCCGGGCAACGAAGATACAATGCAAGACCAAACCGCTGATCCGGACTGGTATCACTACACCCTGAACGTGCCCATGAATAGCAATCCCGGCGAGCAACCCGTGTACTGTTCGGCTGACCCGAATCTGCTCGGCGACGTACTCAGCCACGTGACTGGCAAGCCATTGACTGATCTCTTTCAGGAACGCATCGCCGATCCGCTTCAGATCAAACACTACTACCTCAACCTCAGCCCGACCGGAGAGCCCTACATGGGCGGTGGAATCTATTGGCTCCCTCGCGACTTCATGAAGCTTGGCCAGGTCATGCTCAACGGCGGGTCGTGGAACGGCCAAAGAATTGTGAGTCGGGAGTGGGCGCGCCAGGCAACTTCCGCCCTCGAGAACCTCCGCAAGTTGCAATATGGCTATTTGTGGTGGAGCGTCGCCTATCCGTTCAAGGGGAAGATAGTGCGCGCCTTTTTTGCCGGCGGCAATGGGGGACAACTGGTGATGGGCATCCCTGATCTGGACCTCGTGGTCGCTTTCTATGCGGGCAATTACTCCGACCCAGTGCTCTACAAGATTCAGGAAGAATTCGTGCCGGAGTATATCCTGCCCGCGATCGATGCTCAAAACTAGATTCGGTTTGAGATTGAATCAGAGTTCCACAGGTAGTCCATGCTTTTGAGTGGCGCGCTTCAGCGCTGCAATACAGGCCCTGTTTTGACAGCGGTTTTAGCCGCTCAGGCAGCACCTACCGCTCAAAAAAAATTCCCTGCCCCCTAGTCCTTCAGCGGAACCATCGTCCGATCGCCTCGGCAAAAAGTCGCAACTTTCATCAGCCCGCCCTGCGCCAACGGCATCGTCATCACCGGACCATAGCAATACACCGCATGTCCATTGGCCGCAAAGTACCACTGGCCGCCTTTGTGCTTTACCGGTTGTTGGCTGGGGGTGGGGGTGGGCTGAGCTTGTTGCGCAAATTTCGGGACGGGAATCGACAAGATGAGGGCTAGGGCCAAAGACTTCATTTTAGGGTCTCGCCAACCTCGGCCTGTACCCAGGCCGTTTCACAGAACCGCTTCTACCCCTCGTTTACCGTCAATCGCTTTTCGCGTTTAGATCTCGTGCGTCGAACGCCGCACATCTTCCAGATCAGCCGCCGGCTTTCCCGGAATCGCTTTCATCGACTGCGTCGCTTTGCCTTCCGTTTTTCCCGGCTGCTTCATCTCTTGCTTCGGAGCTTTTTCCGCGCCCGCCCCAGGATTCCCTGCCACCGCGCCCTTCGGCGCCGTCTGCGTTTGCGCCGAAGCCGTTCCCGCCACTCGCTGGCTCTCTTCCTGCGCCACTTTATCTTTCAGCGCCGCCAACTGCGTCGTGTCCTTCAGCATCTCCCGGATCAGCGTCCGCTGCGATTCGATCGTCTTTCCCTGCTCAAATACCAGCACCGTCAGAATGGCGTATGAAATGATGAACAAAATCACCAGCAGCGGTAGTACCGACGCCGCCCGCATCGTTGCTCTAGGAGCCGCATATTCAGAGCTGTAAATCACACTCAAGGTCGCCCCCCAAGCCGGGACAACCGCTCCCAGCTTCGCAGACATAAGTGCACCCATCAAACCATACGAAAGGAATATCTTAAGTCTCTGTCGCAACAGGAGTTATTAGCCAGAAACCAGACCAGCCCCAACCTTCGGGTGCAACCATCTGCACTTTATGAGTAACGATCCAAGCATTACCACCGTAAGTCTTGACGCCACTCGCGCCCCGCCGCACCATCGCCGCACCATCCCCAAAACCCGCACCCGTAGCCGCTTTTGCACGCCCGAGAAAACGCACCCGCCTCGCCCGTCTCCCTAACCCCGTCTTACTCCACCTTCATTGCCGCATACTTCCGACCCGCATACAACCGATACCCATCGCCATCTTTTTCGAACTTCAGCGGCACCGGACGTTTCATCTCCTCATCATTCTTGCTCGCAACCGAAATTACCTCCGTCCCCGCCACATTCGTCACCACGAATTTCCCTCCCACAAACCCAAACCCATACTCTCCCGGATCAAGCGCAGCTCCCTCAAAACTAACTTTCGTTTCCGCAATGAAAAAGCCCTGATATTTCTCCGCCACTGAAGTCGCATATCCCCCGGTATCCACCAGCCCCGCCAGCACCAGCTTTCCCGCGGAATTCTTCACCCCGCCCGTATTCCGCATCTGCACCGAAGCGCTCTGCCCCGCATAAAAAAACGCGCTCGGAGCGATCTTCTGCACCTGCTCGCCCGTAAGCACCTGCGCTCCCGCCTGTGCCACCAGCGCCGCCGCCACGATCATCCACAACATCTTGCGATTGCATTTCATAAAGATTCCTCTGATCTCAGAATTAGCGTCCATGTCATCGCCGCCATCCTACAGGAATCGGCACTCCTCTGTGTCCTCTGAGGTAAACGCCTTTGATTTTTCGCAGCCCAAAAATAATTCCACCGCAACATTCGGATAGCCCGCTCCTCGCCGCCATCCTATTGTTATTCCCATGACCACCAATGCGATACTTTCAGAAGCAGCATCCGAGATAGAAGCTCCAATCATGACGCCCATCCCCACCGCGATCGCCGACCGCCGCTGGCAAGCCGTCGTCGACCGCGATCAATCCTTAGACGGAGCCTTCGTCTTCGCCGTCTCCACCACCGGAGTCTTCTGCCGCCCCTCCTGCGCCGCCAAACGTCCGCGCCGCGAGAACGTAACTTTCTTCGATCAGCCGCTCCAGGCCGAGCAAGCCGGATACCGCGCCTGTCTCCGCTGCCGTCCCAGCGCCGTCGACGGAAACCCAAAGTCCGCGCTCATCCGCGCCGTCTGCCGCTATATCGAACAACATATCGAAGACCGCCTTACCCTCGGGGAGTTCGCCCGCGAATTTCGCCGCAGCCCCTTCCATCTCCAGCGCACCTTCAAATCCGTCCTCGGAGTCTCGCCCAAGGCCTACATCGACGCCATCCGCCTTCGCCAGGTCAAACAAAATCTCCAGGCCGGACACGACGTCACCACCGCCCTCTACGCCGCCGGATACGGCTCCAGCAGCCGCCTCTACGAGCGCACCGCCGCCCAACTCGGCATGACTCCGGAAAAATATCGTCGCGGAGCCGTCGCCGCCGTCGTCCGCTACACCATCGCGCCTTCGCCTTTAGGCCGCATGTTGATCGCCGCCACCGACAAAGGCATCTGCGCCATCCAATTCGCCGCGAATGACGCCCAACTCCAGCAAGGACTCATGCGCGAATTCCCCTTCGCCACCCGCCGCCGCGACGACGACGCCCTGGCTGAATGGAAATCGAATCTGACCAGCCTCATCAACGGCCGTGATCTCCATCCCTCGCTCCCGCTCGACATAAGGGCGACCGCCTTTCAACGTCGTGTCTGGGAAGCTCTGCAGAAAATTCCACGCGGCGAAACCCGCTCCTACAGCGCCATCGCCAAAAAAATAGGAATGCCCAAAGCCGTTCGCGCCGTAGCCCGGGCCTGCGCCACCAATCCCGTGGCCGTAGCCATCCCCTGCCACCGCGTAGTCCGCCAGGACGGAGAGCAAGGCGGCTATCGCTGGGGCCTCAAACGCAAGCAGCAGTTATTAGCCCTGGAGCAGCGGGTGTAGAAAGAAAGCTCTCCCTTCTAAGCTCTCGATACATCTGCACGCTGGTTGCGAGAAACTCCGCGTCGGCAGGGAGGTCCGTGAGAAGAAGCAAACCCTCCGTGAGTTTGTTAATAATCGAGTGTCCACGATACACCGCTTCATTCTCAAAATCCTCCGCTCCAATCGGACTGCCACCATTATCCCTAACCACCCCTCCCGGTGGAGTACCACGTTTCAAACAGCAAGGATGCGTCCCGCGTTGGAGCATTTCCATCAAATGTTTCAGACACCTCTAACTCCTCGCTTCATCAGGTAAGAACCCATATGAGAGTCATCGCCTCAGTGACGCGCGTGACTCGAAGCTGAGTGAAGATGCGCGGGGATCAACGCACGCATAACAGCACGTCACCCTAAATTTCAAATCATCTTCCAGAGGGGCGCTCTGGATGTATCCTTTCCCTCCTCCCCAGGTATCCTTGCTCCGACCACAATGCATCAGTGCTGCCTTCCGGGGCCTTATCATCCGCCAGAACGACCCAGCCCGTCTTTCTTTGCGGCTGGGCTTTGGTGAACTCTGGCGTGTTGACCAGTTCCCGCGCGCGTTGAAGGTGGAGGCCTTGTTCGCGGAACTGAAGAATCAGATCGGATTGCGGCGCTTGCGTCTGCGGAGACTCAGGTTCGTGCGCGAGCAGTTCTTCCTGGCGGCGGTAGCGCAGAACATCAAGCGACGGTGCGCTTCCTCAGTCGGCCACCGGTTCTGCCGGCCACCACTTAGTCGAACGGAGACAAGAAAACCGGCGACGCACGCTTGCGGATGAAAAGGCGTTTCGTTGAGGTACTTTTTCAACCCACAGGCGATATTACGCCAACAATTGACCTCTCGATGCGGTCGGCCCACCTCGTTAGTCTGGAGGCCACTCATACGGAAACAGCTTTCCTGCTTCCTCAGGACTGAGTTTCACGCCAAGCATCTCTGCCGCCCGCGCCATAACCGGGTCGCTACCGCTTGCGAGATCTTTGGCGGTGGGAAGAACGATCTCATCCGGCGTGACTCCGTTGTGCTCCAGGCTTTTCCCATCAGCCATAATCAGATCCCACTCAGTCACGGACGCTCCGTAGAAGATGACTGTGTCTAGACCTAACTTCTCGTTGTAGTGTTTCGCTTCCATGACACTGCCGGAGGTTCGGTCCCCGACGACCAGTCCCCGCTTTTCGAGTTGTACGACGCGGGCGAATAACTCCGCGGCGGAGGCTGATCTTGAGTCGACGAGCACTACAAGCTTCCCGGAAAATGGATGATGGCCGGCCTTGGCGACCTCGGGCTTGGTTTCTTTCCGCCCGACGCGATCGGCGATTTTCACCTCCTTATCGAACATCCCACCAATTAAGTTCTTAAGGGTCTCGACGCTGCCTCCGGGATTGCCGCGCAGATCCACAATCATGGCCGGATACTTTCGAACCTTGTCGATCATGCTGTCCGTTTCGGTAATCGAGAAGATGAACTCCGGCACCTTGAGGACGATCATTTGATCGCCGCGTTCGGCGTAGCGCGCGCGCAAAAGATGTTCTTCGCTCTCTCCCTGGCGGACCACCTCCCAAATATCGTTCCCCACGCTGCCCGTCAGATCCGTGACCCGTTTACCTTCGCGAATTCGTGCGAGAACATCCACCTGGCGCTGATTCCCGGCGGGATCCTGCAGGCCCAACCGGAACCAGGTTGCGGCCGCAGTGCAGTAAACATGTATTGCATCTTCCACAAGTTATCGCGATCGGGATGATACCCGTCCAGGGTCAGGATCTCATCGCCAGGCTTCACGCCCTTGGCCTCGGCGTCGCTCTTCGGACGCACTCGCGTCACCAAGCAATGCTCTCCGACCATTTGATATTCCCACCCGTAGTCGTACCGGTTGGCGTGTTGCGGAGGAAGAAAAAACGTATGCGAGTCGTTGAGGCTGGCGAGCACCACCGCGATCTCTGACAGCGCCATGTTCATGGAGTTTGTTTTGTCGATCTTCTGTTTCGCCTCAGCAACCTTCGCATCCCAATCGATCCCGTGCATCTTGACATCGTAATAGTGTTTCCGCACTTCGTCGGCCACGATCTTCACCATATCCTGGGCGCGATCGCGATCGAGCCTGGACATCAGCTGTTGCGGCCATCCCTGAGCCACCAGGAGCAATGCCAGGCCACACATCTCTAGGGCGCGGACACCCAGTCTTATCGTGTACATCGAAAAATCCTCTCTTAGGAGCCCGAGAGCTCGTTTTTCCCGTTTTGAACCGGGCGAGACAGTATATCCGAGGGGGTGAGAGGGCTTGTCCCCAATCCCGCCTGCACCTCTCGCTAGCGCGCGCGGCCCCGGCCTCCGGTTTCCTTTAGGGTTCCAGTTCTGTGGTGGGTGGGGGTGTAGGAATTTTCCAGCGCCAGTAGCTATCCCCCAGGTATCCTTGACGGGATAGGAGGTAGAGCGTTCTGAAAGTGCACCTGTTAACACTTCGTTAACAGTGGGAGCTTGGGAACGGGGCGCAGGGCTGCGCGGGCCTGGCCAGCTTGGCTTAGTCGGCTTGATTTGCCGGTTTTGCACTGTACAATCTAATGCTTTCCATGCAAACCCCTCGCCCTGCCGATGCCAAAACGTTGCTGATCCAGCAGTATCAATTCCTCGATGACCTGAGCTTCATCCGGAACCCGGCGGACGTTTACAAATCTGAAAAGGGTGAACTCAAACAATTCATTGTCGCTTTGCGAACACAGTTCAAGAAGGCTGGATGGGAAGGCGACGGCGAAATAGGTGTCATTTGGCTGCCGCCGTTCGTTGGATGTGGGCGTTGAGGATACCTGGGGGACGTACGTTTGGCACGTCAAGCAGTCCAACAATGGAACGTCTTGGCTGGCTTCAGAGACCAGTCTCGATTTTAGGCGCTTGCGTCAACAAAATGAACATCTGAGTCGCCGGGACAGCCTTTCGGTAGGCATCATGTTTACCGCTTGCAATACATTGCAGAAAAGGGTCCTACGAGTAGTTTCCGACGTTTCCCGACAATTGAAGGCGCTTCCTACGAGACCGATTGCCATTATGACCGAAATTCAGGGGGAACTTGCGCAGGCTGCTCAAGGTGAATTGGTAGCGCAGCTGAACTATTTTCTCGATGACTGCTACCTAGAAGTTCTGCAAGAGGTCCTGGATTTTGGCAATACCAGTAGACTGCTGCTCGGTAAGTTCAAGGCAAGCCTAAGCCCAATGGCCTATATTCCAGAGCTAAACGAAGAGTCGGCAGGAACCCGGGATGCTGAATCCGGGCAGTGGTTCACGACTAAAGGTCTGATCTCAGATATTTGGCAGTCGTATAAATTTGAACCATTCAAGCAAAAAGCCGAGATGCTTTTCAAGGCGTGCGAATACAAGGTCGACGCTGGTATTCACAGCTCGATAATGAAGCACGTTCTGCTCAGGAACTGCATCCAGCATCACGAGCGTCAGGTTACCGCCGATGCTCTACGCCAGGCCGGTCTTAAGGAATTCACTGTTCTGCAGCGAAACGGGTCGACTGTGAAACTCGGCCGTGGGGCGCGGATTTCATTTTCATTGTCCGAGCTAGTCGAATTCGCCAAGCAACTTGATAAATTAGCCGTGCGTTTTGATGCGCATACACGAACACGAGTCCGGTCACGGCATTGGGTATCGCGGTCTTTGTTAAGAGATGCCGTGCAGAAGTGAGTTGCTTCGTAAGCGTACGACCGAGACCGCGCCGCCGGCTCAGAGCCCCGATACGGATTGTGAGTGCTATGGCGATGTTACAACAGCTTGCCCTGACATGATGCCGTATACTTTCGGGATATGAGACCTCCCGTTCTCATCGTCGCTGGCTTGCTGTTTTGCTCTGTGGCGGCGGGTGCACAGAAGCCGGAGTGCGCATCCGTTGTTCGGAGCAATGGCGAAGTCGTCTTGACTGCCGATTCCTGGGATCCTGTTTACGCTCTCTCAGCCACCTTAACCAAGACACCGGTGCAGACACTTCGCACAAGTATGCCCATTTCTATCTCGACCATCTCCCGCGTTTTACCGTTCGTCGTGATCAGATCAAGCAACTCGTCCAGACCATTCTTAACCTCGCCGTCCGTGGTCAACTCCTTCCAACATCAGCCTCATCGGAGCGACCCAGACCGCTGCGTGAGTTTGCACAGCTTCAAAATGGCTATGCCTTCAAAAGCGAATGGTTCGTTCGCACCGGCATCCGACTGCTTCGTAACGTCAACGTAAGCCACGGAGTTATTCGATGGGACGACGTGGCGTTCTTGTCGGAAAGCCGTGCCGCCGAGTTCGAGCGTTTTCAGTTGAATGAAGGTGATATTGTTTTTTCCTTGGATCGTCCATTCATTGCTAGTGGCACTAAGGTTGCCCGTATCCGACCTGACGACGCACCCTGCATCTTGCTCCAACGCGTAGGACGATTCCAAGTGACGCGGCAGCGGCTCAGCCCTGATTACCTATTCCTTTGGCTTCACTCCCCGCACTTCACAGATCAGATTAATCCCGGCAGAAGCAACGGTGTCCCACACGTTTCCTCTAAGCAGGTCGAGGCTGCTGAGATATTCGCCCCACCGCTCACCGAACAGCATCGCATCGTGGCAGAGGTCAATCGACTAATGGAGGTGTGCGGTCGGCTGGAATCGCAGCTCACGACCGTCCAGACCGAAAGCAACCGCTTGCTCGAAGCCGTTCTTCATCAGTCCTTGACTGACGCGCCATAAGAAAAGGAACACATCATGCCGATCCACCACGCAATCTGGAAAGTGGCCACTCAGCCTCAGCCGCTCGTTGAATCCTCGCTTGCTACCGAGAGATTGCTAGAGGAAATGATCGTTGCCGCCCCCCGTGTGCTTTCTGATGAGTGGATGCTGATCGGACGCCAGGAATACACAGGCTTCGGTGGTCGCATCGACTTGTTGGCAATCGCCCCCGATGGTGCGCTGGTCTTGATCGAGCTCAAACGCGACCGCACGCCGCGCGAGGTAGTGGCTCAGGCACTTGATTACGCTGGATGGGTGGAATCTCGCCGACCAGAAGACATCGCCGCCATCTATGGCCGCTTTGCGCCAAACCACAGTCTGGCCGAGGATTTTCACAAGCATTTTGGCCATGATCTTAATGAGGACTCGCTCAATCAGAGCCATCAAATAGTTGTCGTGGCCTCTTCCCTCGACGACAGTACCGAGCGAATCATCACCTATCTTAGCGACCGTGATGTCCCGATCAACGTGTTGTTTTTCCAAGTCTTCACTCACGGCGCTGAACAACTGCTCAGTCGTGCATGGCTCCTCGACCCAGTCCGCACCCAGGTCAGCGCAGCAGCCACTCCCAACGGCCCGAATGAACCATGGAACGGCGAGTTCTACTCTTCGTTTGGCCACGACGAGTCTCGTTCGTGGGCGGATGCTGTGCAATACGGGTTCATCTGTGCCGGAGGCGGAGCTTGGTACAGCAAGACCTTGCAACTGCTTAACCCAGGTGACAGGGTGTGGGTGAACGTACCCGGCTACGGCTATGTGGGCGTCGGCAAGGTAATCGGGCGTGTGTCGCCCGCATCAACCTTCCTTGTGACAACTCCCCAAGGCGAAGTTCCGGTGCTTGATGTGGCTAAGGGCGGCACTTACGAGCGAGAGTTTGTGAATGACCTAGAACGCTGCGAGTACTTCGTGCCTATCCAGTGGCTGCAAACCGTACCGTTGGAGAAAGCGGTCAAGGAAATTGGCTTTTTTGGAAACCAGAACTCCGTGTGCAAACCCACAACGCCGAAGTGGCGAACGACTGTGGAACGGCTGAAAGAGCGATTTCCCGACTACGGGAAGGCTTAGAATCTGAACAAAAGGAAATGGAATTCCGCTGGATCGGGGGAACTCCACCTCTTGACTCCTTCCCGCCAAAACATCCCAACCGAAAACTGTTTACCATCCAGTAATAGGTGCACTTTCAGAACGCTCTACCTCCTATCCCCAGGTATCCTTGACACCCTAGCCCACGCTCCCTAGAATTCCAGTTAGGCTTGGGCGAATCTTAATCTAAGCCACTGCATCTAAAGTATTTAAAGAGGGTGCTCTTACCTCATTCGGATCTTATGCAATCAGGACCAGCGGGTGGACGGGAACGGGAAATCCTGACCGCCATTGTTGAGACATTTATCGCCAGCGGAGAGCCGGTGGGTTCGCGCACCCTTGCGCGTTCGAGCCGCGAAGGGCTAAGTGCGGCTACCATACGGAACGTGATGGCCGATCTCGCGGATGCGGGATTTCTGGAGCAGCCGCACGCTTCGGCGGGACGCGTGCCTACGGCCGAAGCTTATCGTTATTATGTCGAGCAGCTGAGCGGCGAGGCGCACCTTTCCCACGAGAACCAGAGCATTATTCAGGATACTTTGACCGGCGTCACCGATGTGCAGGAGTTCATGGAGCGAACCTCGCATGTGCTCTCGCTGATTTCGCATAGCGTCGGGGTTACGGTGGCGACTTCCGGTCCGCGAAATGCCTTGGAACATGTTTACTTCTCGCGCCTGGGCGATCAAAAGGTGCTGGCGGTGGTGGTAACGCGGTCGGGAGTGGTGCGCGATCGTGTCCTCCGGCTCGACATTCAGCAATCCGATCTGGATCTGGCCGCGCGCTACATCAACGAAAATTTTCGTGGCTGGACCATGGGCGATGTGCGCGCCGAGCTTGCCCGCCGCATCGAACAGGAACGCAGCGAGTACGACCGGCTGATGAAGTCGATCGCCCAGCTCTACCAGCAGGGCGCGCTCGCTTCAACCGACGATGCACAGGCGGTATTCGTCGAAGGAGCCGCGAACCTCGTCACCAACCTCGCCACGAACCAGGCCTCGGGGCAGGAAGATCGTCAACGGCTGCAGGAGATGTTGCGGACGCTGGAAGAGAAAGAAAAAGTTGTGCGTTTGCTGGGCGCTTATCTCGATACAAGGCAAGAAGCGGTGCGTGTAGTGATTGGCTTGGACGAGGCGCTGCCTTCTTCGTCGTTGCAGAATTTTGTTCTGATCGGCGCGCCGGCGCGTGTGGGTGGAGAGGTAATGGGTTCTCTGGCGGTCATCGGGCCTACGCGTTTGGATTATCAACACACTATGTCGGCGGTGTCTTACATCGCCCGGCTGTTCGACAAACTTTTGAATGAATCGGAGTAACTGGCAGTATGAGGAAGGGAAACGGAAAGACCGAAGTGAATCTCGATCTGGAGCATGAACTTCCAGCGTCGGAAGACGGAGATGAAGGTCAGGCAACGTCTGAGGCAGCTAAGTCGGCGGAGGCCAGCGCGAGACCGGAAGCCGAAAAGCTCAAGGCGGAGCGCGATGCGCTCCTTGACCGTCTGGCTCGTCTACAGGCGGAATTCGACAACGCTCGCAAACGAGCGGTTCGCGAACAGCAGGAGTTTCGCGAGTTCGCCGCCGCTGATGTCATCAAGAATTTCCTGCCGATTCTCGACAGCTTTGAGCGCGCGTTGAAGGCCGGCGGAGACGCGGGCGACTTCCGCAACGGAGTCGAGCTGATTTACCGGCAGTTTCAGGATGCGCTGCAGAAAAGTGGCGTGCAGCCGATTATTGCTATGGGGCAGCCGTTCGATCCTAGAGTGCATGAGGCGATTGAGATGGTGGATACGACCGAGGTTCCCGATCATCACGTGCTCGACGAACTGCAGCGCGGATACAAGTATAAAGACCGGTTGCTGCGTCCGGCGATGGTCCGCGTGGCTCGGAATAGTGGGCGCTAGGGTTGTGAAAGCAAGCCGCAACGCGTAGGTCGTTGGTGATGTTTCACCGTGGAAGAGTATTTTTCTTCATGAGCAGAGTGATTCCGAAAAACTTATCTTTTTGGCGATGAAAGTGGGGGAGTTTCTGGCCGCTAATACAAAACGCGATTTTTATGAGGTACTCGGAGTTACACGGACTGCCACTGACGTTGAAATCAAGAGCGCTTACCGCAAGCTTGCGATGACCTACCATCCCGATCGCAATCCGAACAATCCTGACGCGGAAGAAAAGTTCAAAGAGATCACGGAAGCCTATGCGATTCTTGCCGACAGCGAAAAGCGGTCGCTCTATGACCGGTTCGGGCACGCCGGCGTCGGCGGCAGCACGGGAGCGTCGGCGGGATTCGATCCCGCCATTTTCCAGGATTTTGGCGATATCTTCGGCGATATTTTTGGTTTTGGCGACATGTTCGGGCAAGGTGGACGCCGTCGCAGTCGCGCTCAACGCGGTGCCGACCTTCGGGAGGATTTGAATCTCGAATTTGACGAAGCGGTGTTTGGCGCCGAAAAGCAAGTGGGCGTCCGCCGGCATGAGACTTGCGAATCATGTCGTGGGAATGGCGCCGCTCCAGGAAAAGCTCCGGTACCTTGCCGATCGTGCAATGGGCGAGGGCAGGTGCGGTATCAACAAGGCTTCTTCAGCATCGCGCGGACTTGCCCGACCTGCCAGGGAGCGGGCAGTGTAATAACCGATCCTTGCCCGAAGTGCAAGGGTGAAGGACGTTTGCTGCGCGAGCGCTCGGTCGAAACCAAGGTGCCTGCTGGCGTCGAGGACGGCACGCGCATACGCTTCAGCGGACTCGGCGAAGCGGGCGCGTTCGGCGGACCGGCGGGCGATTTGTATGTTGTGTTGCACGTCAAAGAGCACCCGTTTTTTGAACGTGAAGGCAACGATCTGCGCTGCGTCGTGCCAATCTCGTTTCCGCAAGCGGCGCTTGGAACCGAGATTATGGTTCCCACGATGGAGGGCGAACACCGTTTGAAAATTCCCGAAGGCACGCAGTCGGGAACTTCATTTCGCATCAAGGGCAAGGGTGTGCCGGTGCTGAATTCGCACGGCAAAGGCGATCTTTACGTTGATGTGCGAATCCAAACGCCGGGCAAATTGAACAAGCGGCAGCGCGAGTTATTGACCGAACTAGGACAACTGTCTCCGGTAGAAAACAAACCACAGCATCGGTCGTTGTTGGGGCGCGTCAAGGATATGTTTGTTTAGGGCCGTTCTTAGTTGGGCGCTGGTTACCGAATCTGAGAACTGAGAACCGGGAACTGAGAACTAAGAGTGAGAACCGATTCATGACCCGCCGCCGCTGGATTGCCGATGAAATTATTGGAGACACCGCCGCTTTGGTCGGCGAGCATGCCGCGCATCTTGCCCGCGTGCTGCGCGCGGAAGTTGGGCAGGAATTTGACATTGCCACGGGAGATGAAGTTCGTCGCGGGACCATCACGACGATTTCCTATGACCGCGTGGAGTTCAACCTGGGCAGAAAGCTATCTGCGCGGTTAAGGCCTGCATCGTCGTCCGCTCCAAAAATCACGCTCGTACTGGCTATTTTCAAGTTCGATCGCATGGAGTGGGCGATCGAGAAGTGTACTGAGATTGGCGTGGCTCGCATCATTCCGGTAATCGGGCGACGCAGTGATGCTCATCTGGTCGCGGCCGCCGCAAAACGACATGAGCGGTGGCTGCGCATCGTTCGGCAGGCTAGCGAACAGTCGAGACGCGCCGCGCCCCCCGAAATTACTGTTCCCATCAAATTGAAAGAGTTGGCCGATGAGGGTTCGCTGCCGGAAGAGAGTCGTGTCGTTCTTGCCGAATCTCTTGCCGCGTCAGAAGAGAGTCCACGGCTGGGCGAGGTTTTGCAATCGCGATCCGTTGGCGTTGAGGTTGCACTTGCCATTGGACCCGAAGGAGGATGGGTCGACGGCGAGATCGCCTGGCTGCGCGATTCGGGATGGGTTGCGGCCTCGCTCGGCAATACGATTCTACGGGCCGAGACGGCGGCGATTGTCGCCGCTGCGCTGGCCATGGACGCGCTCCGATAAAGTCTCACAGTTGCTCGCCCACCGTTTCTTCCACAACTCGCTCTGGTATTCTTCGGCTAGAGAATCCAAGTGGCTTCAACTGTTTTATCTCCGAAAAAGATTGTTCCTGATGAACGTCAGCGAGAAGCCATTCAGCACGTCGATGGCCCACTGCTCGTGATTGCGGGAGCGGGCACGGGAAAGACTACCGTCCTTACGCAACGCGTTGCCAACCTGATTCGCGAAGGTCACGCCCAGCCCAACGAAATTCTTGCGCTTACCTATACCGACAACTCCGCCGCGGAAATGATGGGCCGCCTACGCGGCGAATTGAAGGGTGTCGCCATCGATGGCCTGCAAGCCTGCACATTTCACGCGTGGTGCAACGGACTTTTGCAGCGCCGTGGCGCTGGCTTTGGTGTCCTCGACGATAAGGACCTTTGGGTCTACCTGCGGCGCCGAATTCGCGACCTGCACCTGAAACACTTTGTGCGAGCGGCTAATGTTGGACAGTTTCTCGATAGTCTGCTTGAATTCATGCGCCGTTGTCAGGATGAATTGGTTGGACCGGACGATTATGCATGCTACGTCGAACGGCTCGATAGCGGCGAGATCCCGTTGCCCCGCGTTGCGAAATCGAAGAATCAAGCCGATCTGGAGCGCGACGAGATTCTGGAGCGCTGCCGGGAGATCGCTCGCGTTTTCGCTACCGTCGAAAACATGCTGCGAGAAAACAATCTCGGTACGTTTGGCCACATGATTACACGCGCGTATCACTTGCTGAAAGATGATCCCGCACTGCTGGAGGAAGAACGAAGGCGGACTCGCTTCGTGCTGGTCGACGAGTTTCAGGACGCGAATTTTGCGCAGGTTGAGATTCTCTCGCTGTTGGCCGGGACGCCGGCGAACGTTTTTGCCGTCGGCGATCCGGATCAGGCGATTTATCAATTCCGCGGCGCGTCAAGCGAAGCCTTCACATTGTTTGCGAAAAAGTTTCCTGCTGCGCGCGTGGTCGTGCTCGGGAAAAATCGGCGGTCCCTCTTGCCCATCCTGCGGTGCGCTTTTGGGATCGTGAATGACAATCCACCGGTCTTTTCGGCTGCCCGTCCACCAAACGGAAGCTCGATTTCTTATCAGCGGGCGCCCCTCGAATCGCTGCGTGACGAGGAGGCGAAGCAAAAAGGCGAGACGGCCGTCGCGCCACTGGTCGAAATTGTTACGTGGAGGGATAAAGAGGTCGAGGCCGCTGACCTGGCACGCCGCATCCAGAAAAAGCGCAAAGACGAGCACCGGGACAAGAATAAAGATAAAGATCAGCGTTGCGCGTGGCGGGATTTTGCCGTGCTCTATCGCTTGCACAACCACCGCGATGAGCTGGTGCACGAATTGGCCGAGCGCGGCATTCCGTTCTCGATCGAGGGTTTGGACGTGCTCGACACTCCCGAGGTGCGCGATGTGGTCGCGTGCCTGACTGCGGCAGTGTCTCCTAATGATGCGGCGAGCCTGTTTCGCGTGGCTGCCCTGCCTCAGTTCGGAATCAACCCAACCGAATTGCGAGCGGCCATGAGGGCGGTAAAGCGGCAGGAGCTGGATCAACGCACGGTGTTGAGTAGAGTGCCAAGCGGTAAGCTGGTGCTCGAAAGTGTGGATGCGATCCACGACAAGCTAAAGAACGACGGTGTCCGCGCTGACGATGCGGTAAACATCGTGATTCGGCACTTCGGTTTACAGCAGTCAGACGCCGTGACCGCGCTTGTGACGTTTGTTGAAGCCTGGCATCGGAAAGCCATTGTTGAGACCGGCAGTCCATCGGAATTTCTTGAGTACCTGGACTATTTTGTGCAGGCACGCGGCGCAATTCCTCTTCCGCGGAGTACCGACGATGCGGTTCAGCTTCTGACAGCGCACGCCGCCAAGGGACTCGAATTTCGGCACGTTGCTGTCATTCGCGGATCGTCGATTTCATTTCCAAGCGCCTATCGCGAACCGCTGGTTGCCTTTCCTCCAGAGCTGCGAAGGTCGGGCGTCGGTTCAACCGACGAGAAGACGCTGCACGAACAAGAAGAGCGGCGGCTCTTGTACGTCGCTATGACCCGCGCCAAGGATAGCCTGGCTATCTATGCGCATCAGGGGCAAAGCAAAAAGGATCCAAAGCCGACGAAATTCTTGCGCGAGTTCATGATTCATCCGTCGTACCGGCAATTCTGGTCGACTCGTTCGGCGGCCGCGGTGCAGGATACTCTGTTTGCCGAAGAGGAACAGCGAGTGGCTTTGGAACACTCGAATGTGGCCGCCTGGCTGCTGATGGATCCTTCGGCGAATTTCGTGACCGGGCTGAGCGCTTCGGCAATCGCAATTTATGAAGAGTGTCCGCTTCGCTTCAAGCTTGAACGGGAATGGAACCTGCCGCGAGACGTTTCGGCGTCACTGCACTACGGAGCGGCGATGCACAGCGTGCTCCGTACTTTCTATGACGCACAGCGTTTTCAGCGCGAGGTCAAGGATGACGATCTGCTGGAACAGTTTCGCGCGCAATTGGCTTCCGCGGGCATTGCCGATCGCTATCAGTATGAGTTGTACCTGCGACAGGGAAATGAACAGCTGAAACAGTTCCTGGAGTGTGCCCGCAGCGCGCCGTCGCCTGAAGTAGTCGAGACCGAGTGCAGATTCGAGTTGCAAGTGGGATCGGCAAAATTGGCGGGGCGCGTGGATCGCGTGGATCGCACCGGCCCCGATACGGTTGCCATCGTGGACTACAAGACCGGCAAGCCGAAATCGCAAGAGGATGCCGATGAGAGCCTGCAGCTTTCTCTGTACGCGCTGGCGGCCCGCGAGATGTTTGGAAAGCGCGCCGAGCGTCTGATTTTCCACAACCTCGAAAACAATGTTTCCATCTGCACTGCCAGGAACGATGCACAACTGGAGGAAGCTAAATTGCGTGTGCAGAAAGTGGCGGCCGGGATCGCGCGCGGAGAGTTTTCGCCGAATCCCAAGTATCACTGCGCGTTTTGTCCGTATCGCAATCTTTGTCCGGCCACAGAGAAGGTGGTTGCCGCTCCCCTGAAGAAGCGGGCGCTCGCCAACTAGCTCCCCTCGCGGGTTGAGTCGATATGAGATCGGAAAGTGCTGCAAAAAACTTTGGGGACGCTCATCGCGTCCCCTTTGTCGTTGCCTGTTGCAGTTGCTTAGTGCTTCTTGCTGCTTTTCTTCTTTGCTTTCTTTTTGGTTGCCATGGATCTATTCTCCCTTTCCATTGTTCATGGAATTTCGCAACGATGTTTTGTTGCAACTAGTTGAATGTATAGAGTCAACGCGAAACGAAGTCAAGTGAAAAATGATCGAAACGGACGCATGCAACGATGCACCAAAGTCACCCGATTGACCCGCGCAAAAAAAATTTGCATGCGGATGGCGAGATGATCGCCTTCGTAGAGTCGTCCTCGCGCTTCGGACTACGATATTTTCCGATCTTCGATCTTCATCCTCATCTTTCCGGCTGCATTCCGGCTCCTCGGAAGCAATACTGCGGCGTTGCGGCGCGCTCGAAGCTTTGCGAACCGCTCCGCCATCTATAATGAAGGGCGGTTTTGTAAGCATCTTCTATGTGGGAGCGCATTTATGCCGGATTCCAATGATGTTGTGATTATCGTGGGATGCCGCACGCCGATTGGCAAGTTTCAGGGAAGCCTGAGTGATCTGACTGCTCCGCAAATTGGGGCGGTGGTTGTGCGCGAAGTCGTCAAGCGCGCCAAGTTGCAGCCACAACAGGTTGACGAGTGCATCATGGGCAACGTCGTCTCCGCCGGACTCGGTCAGAATCCGGCGCGGCAGGCGGCGCTCTACGGCGGCCTCGCACCGGGAGTGGGTGCCATGACGATTAACAAGGTGTGCGGTTCCGGCTTGAAAGCAGTTGCGCTTGCGGCGCAGGCGATTGAGACCGGCAACAGTTCGATCGTGGTCGCCGGCGGCATGGAGTCGATGACCAACGCACCTTATCTGTTGCCGAATGCCCGCAAGGGATATCGGCTCGGCAACGGACAACTGGTCGACTCTATGGTTCACGATGGGTTGTGGGACATTTACAACGACTACCACATGGGAATGACGGGCGAGAACGTCGCCGAAAAATATGGCATCACTCGCGAGGAGCAGGATGAGTTCGCCGTCAACTCCCATCGCAAAGCCGTTTCCGCGCAAAAAGAGTGCCGCTTCAAGGCGCAGATCGTTCCAGTTGAGATTCCGGCAAAGAAAAAAGGCCAGCCGCCCGTGATCTTTGATAAAGACGAAGGACCGCGTGAGGATACGACGATTGAAGCGTTGCGTGCGTTGAAGCCAGCATTCAAGAAAGATGGAACGGTTACCGCCGGAAATGCTCCCGGAGTGAATGACGGAGCGGCGGCTTTGGTTGTGACCAGTGCCGGGCGCGCTCGCGAGTTGGGTGCTTCTCCGATGGTTCGAATCGTTGCCCAGGCGACGAGTGGAATCGATCCGAAGTGGGTGATGATGGCTCCGGTGGGCGCCGTGCATAAGATTTGGGAGAAGACGGGCTGGAAGAAAGACGATGTCGACCTCTACGAGCTGAATGAAGCATTCTCGGTGCAGGCGCTGGGCGTGATCCGCGAACTGGGTCTCGACATGAACCGCGTAAATGCCAACGGAGGCGCGGTCGCTTTGGGGCATCCCATCGGAGCAAGCGGAGCCCGCGTGCTGGTCACCTTGATCTACGAAATGATTCGCCGCGACGTGCACCGTGGAATCGCCGCGCTATGCCTCGGCGGAGGGAATGCGGTGGCGATGGCGGTGGAGCGATGAGCTGATCTAGAACTCTATTCTGAGGGTAACCGCGATGTTACGCCAACGATTGCTGGCCTCACCCAACGGAATCATGAAAAAGCTGACCGAGACCCGGTAGCGATCTCGGTCAGCGGAAATCGAGCGGCAAATCCCAAGCGCTATCAATTTACTTATTGTCTTCCCTTGCTTCTGCGATGTGAGCCTGGTGGCCGGCTTCGGACACGGCAGCCACGAATGCGGCTCCGCTTGCGGGGGTTGACGCATGTCCCGACAGAATGTTGCGGAAACTCATGCGATGGCCATAAATGGCACGCGTCGAGTCGTTGTCCTGCTCGATTACCGCACCTTCCAGTGTCAAGCCAGCGAACACGCCCTTCGAGCGCGAGTAGGTTAGCACTTCAGTGTTCATCAGTATGTCAGTTCCGGCGGAAGTGTGGCGGCCTACCGGGCCCGCTGCCACCGAGCCTTCACCCGTCATTTCGAACTTACTGGAAAGCAGATGCTGCAAACCACGATCGTTCATGACCAGCATAACCAGGTCCACGTCTTCGATTCCGATCTGCAAGCCCCAGCTTCCACCGCCCACGGAGATGAATGCGGGAGCGCTCCAGCCTTCTGGCGTGCGGCACGTCGCCACTCCGCGTCCGTACTTGGCGCCAAAAACGAAGCCGCCTTTGATCAGGTCTGGCACGATGACGATGCACTTTGCGCCGCTCAGCACTTCTTCAGGGATACCGTTGTCGGGAGTGGACATGATCGATTGGAGAACGTCCACGGATTTTTGCATGCGGTCGACCGTGTCCTCACGAGTCGAGCCTGCCCAGGCCAAGGTTCCAGCCAAGCCAATCAAACTCATCAACAACAGTGACACCAGCAGTGACATTATCTTTTTCATGAATTGTCCTTTGCGATCTGCGGAACAGATCTGCGGAACTAAGCGGAGAAGACTTCAGATGGGCTGACTTAGCTCAGAAAACCTGAAAGAGAGAGAAGAACTGCCCGTCTCGAACGTCATAATCGCACAGTTGACGGACGATAGCTGATCTACATTGCTCACTTTCGCCGGAACTGGCTGTCCTGCAATGGCCATGGATCTGCCGATTTGTGAGCTACAGTGAGCAATCTTGCACAGCATAGCCGGTCGGGACGTGTCATCGTCTAGTATCCCGAGTGAAGGAAACAGAGAAAATTAGATCGCTACATGGAACCCTCTTTTGGTGAACTCCGCAACGATGTTCGCAGAAGGTTCTTAAGAATCGCCAGGGCCCTGTCGCAGCGATTTGCGTCACCGAGGCCTCCGGCACCCGGTTTTGCATCGCCAAGAATGTGCCCGTTTTGCGGGTTAATCACGCCGCGGACCAAATCGTCCTGTCTGGAGTGCGGGAAGTCGCTCGCTCCGGCAAGATAAACAACTTTCCCAGCTTTGCTTTTTAAGTTTGCGTTTTAAGTTTGCGTTTTAAGCTGCCAGTTTCAAGCTGCGCGTTTTTCGCGCGACCCGAATATGCACCAAGGAGGTCCAACATGCTTTGGACAATTTTCGTAGTGCTTCTGATCTTGTGGCTTCTCGGTTTCAGCCTGCACATCGCGAGCGGACTGATTCACCTGCTATTGGTAGTGGCAGTGGTTGTGCTGATCATTAACCTCGTGAGCGGCCGGCGAGTGTAAGGGCCGGCCCCACAGTATGCGGCTTTGGCCTTCCTGGATTTTCCGAACGCGCTTCAGTTGCGCGCGCGCATGCCGACGATGCTCAATACGATGCCACCCGCGATCAGCACAACGCTGATCATGGGCGAGACACGTTCACTGTGACTGCTTTGAACACCCAGATTCGTATTCCCGATCTTGATGCCTTCCGTCTGGGTGTGAGGAATCGGTACCACCAAAGATGCGATGCCCAGCACAACCAGCAGCAGTCCTGCGAACAGTAAGATTTTCATAGATCTCCTACTCGTGATTCCCTAGTCGTGCAGGACGACACTCAACAGTGAACTGTGGACTTGCAAGCCGCCCTCCGGGCCGCCGGAGTAATTTACAAAGCCCAGTTTCCGGAATCGGTTCATAAAAAAGCTGACCCGCGAGCGTGTGGTCCCGACCATCTCAGCCAGGCTTTCCTGGCTGATTTTGGGGACCACTGTTTCGGGTACGCCTTCCTTGCCAAAATGAGCCAGCAGTAGAAGCACCCGAGCCAGGCGCTTTTCACTGGAGTTAAACAGCTGATCGACCAGATCCTCTTCGTAGCGGACATTCCGCGCCAGCAAATAGGCCACGAACAGCTCGGAGAATGCCGGATCCCGGTGCAGGGCGTCCATCATCGCTTTCTTGTCGATGCGCTGAATCTCGCAATCCGTCATGGCTGCGGCGGATCCCATGCGCAGAGCCTGGCCAGCCAGCGAACCCTCGCCAAAAAAATACCCCGCCCCGAGCATGCCAAGCGTTGCTTCTCGACCTGTGGCGGAGACGACGGTGAGTTTTACTTTGCCTTTCTGGATATAGAAGACCGCGTCGGCCGTATCCCCCTGGGCGAAGATTGCCTGCTTATTCGTAAAAGTCAGGTTCTTCCTCCCCTCGCCAATGGTGTCGAGGAAAGCGCTGGGATTGAACTTGCCGCCGGTGTTCGCGACCTTGGGAGAAGCCATTGGCGGTAATTCTAGGCCTAATTGATGGCTTTTCCAACAGTGCTACTGCGCGGCCGGCTCTGTTTGGGCGTGAGTTTCTGAAACTAAACCATTTTGCGCGATATTGCGAAAGGAACAGGACAATCTTCGAGGTTTATCTCCGTATGTGAGCTATGTTGCTCAGACGCGAACGCGCACACCTGTCATTGTGAGTGTACTGAATGTGTAGACAGAGCGGCGAAAGCTGATTCGCAGCTTTGATTCTCGGGTCGTGACGAGTTGGGTCCAGGCTAAGTCGAGGGACGGCCAACATCCAGTCAATCGGCATTCTTCATCCGTGTGTATGCCGCGAAATCTCGTGGCAAAACACGATTCGACCCTAAAAAGTCTCGCAATGCAAAATCAGGGCAGCGCCATCCACGCGGATGGGAAGCGCGAACCCTCGAAACAAGGAAGGTTGACAACATGCCTTTAATTCAACTGCTAGAAGTTCTCATCGTGGTGGGCGTCCTCCTGTGGCTGGTGAACCGATTCATCCCAATGCAGGGACAAATTAAGTCCATTTTGAACGGCGTCGTGGTCATTGCGGTGGTCCTGTGGATTCTGAATATCTTTGGTCTTTTCAATTCTCTTTCCCGGATCCACATTGGATCGTAGAGGGTACGCAACCCGAGGACGGGAAGATTGCGCCAAGTCAGGCGCGTACGTAACTGATCGACAATGGAGGCAACATCATGAAACTAGTTGGAGTGATCAGCACCGCAGTTCTGTCTTTGGCGCTGGGAGTCGCAGTCCCAGCGTTCGCGCAAGAGCAGCACGATCAGGATGAGCAGAAAGCTAAACCTGCCGCGCAACAAGAAGAGAAAAAAGCGCAGCCCGAGAAGTCAGCCAGGCAGGATGAAAAACCGGCGGCTGAGCAGGAGAAGAATGCCAAGCAGGTAGGAGAAGAGTTCAAAACCCGAAGAAAAGAACTCGAAGCAGGTAGAGAAAACCGCCCAGGAGAACCACACGCAGCAAACGAAACCCGAGCAGCAGGTGCAGCGTGCATCCGGCAGCACTAGCGGCCGCATTCCCGCAGACCGCTACAAGGCCGATTTTGGACGGCAACACACGTTCCGTGTAAGCCAAGCCGAGTACAGCGGGGGTCGCCGCTTCCAATACGGTGGCTATTGGTTCGGATTCGTCGGCTCGTGGCCTAGCAACTGGCTGTATACACAAGACGTCTTTGTGGTCGAGATCAACGGCATGTATTACCTATGCAACCCCATGTTCCCCGGCGTTAACGTTGAGCTCGCTGTCACGCTATAACGTCACTGTATAACGACCACTTGGTTGTAGTCCTGAGGGCGCAACAAGAGTGACAATGATCAGCGCGGGTCCACTCATGGGCCCGCGTTATTTCTCTTTGGCCTTATCGAACGCTCGAACATCGCCCTTCGCTATTTTCTTGCGCCGGACTTCGACCCATCGATCGAAGACGTGGTGCAGGCACACATTGAACCTCGTCGTCAAATCAAAGACGCGTTGAGATACATTCGCGGCTCTCTATCATCGATGACGGTGCACTGTAAGTTTTGTCAGTAGTGCCTGTTCCCTCGAAGTGTGATTGGCGAAAGCAGCGATTTCACTAAGAACCGCACCCCGATCTTCGGCCTTACTTCGCTGCCGCTCCCGGCTCAGTTGCTCCCACCGGCAACGTTATCGTGAATATCGCGCCCCCGTCCGGCGCGGTTGCCGCTTCGATGTTGCCTCCATGTTCGCGCAGAACGGTTTTGCAGATACTTAGACCTAAGCCCGTCCCGCGCCCCGGCCGCTTCGTGGTGAAGAAAGGATCGAAAATGTGCGCCAGATTTTCGGGCGCGATTCCGGGGCCGTCATCTTGAAATACGATCCATACTGAGTCGGGCTTGCGTCCCATCCGGACTCGAATCGTGCCTTTCTCGCGGTTTTCGCGAATCGCCTGCTCGGCATTCAGCAGAAGATTCAGGAAAACCTGCATCAGCTGATTGGGATCAGCCATCACCGTTGGCACTGCCGTTTCGGGCAGGAAGTCCACGGTGATGTTGCTCTTCCGCAGCGGATACGCCTGCATCTGCACCGTTCGTTGCACGAGTTCATTCAGATTGACCTGGCTGCGTCCGGGAGCGGGCGGACGTGCGAAGTATTGCAGATTCTGGACGATTTCTGCTGCGCGTCGCGCCTGCTGATGCAGAATCGCAATCTGTTTGCGGGCACCCTCACTGGCGTCGCCTTCCTGCAGCAGTTCCGCCATGCCGAGGATGCTGGTCAATGGATTATTAAGTTCGTGTGCGAAGCCGCCGATCATCTGCCCCATGGCCGCCAGACGCTCACTTTGAATAATCTGCTGCTCGAGCTTTTTCTCCATCGTTACGTCACGGACCGAGATGATTACGCCGGCCGGTTTACCCTCTGCGTCAAGCAGTGGACTTGCCATCCCGAGCATGGTGCGCCAGCCGCCGTCGCGATGCCGCGAGCCGTATTCGCAGGAGGTTAGCTTGCTCTCGCCGGTCGCCACGGCCCGATAAAGTGCGGCCAGTTCCGGCGGACTGTTTTCAGCGTCGTCGACGTTCTTGCCCATGAGGTGTTCGGGGCCGTAGCCGAGAAGTTGGCCGATACGCGCGCTGACGAACGTGTATTCGCCCTTCAGATCGAGCACCAGAATCAGGTCAGGGAAGCTCTCGAGCAGGTGACGCCGGAATTCTTCCTGGCGTTTCAACTTACGCTCTAACGCGTGCTTCTCGGTAACGTCCACCAGCGTTCCCTGGTAACGGACCAGCCTTCCCGCGTCAATCACCCCCGTCGAGGTGTCGACGCACACAGCAACTCCTCCATCTTTTCTTTTCAGCCGGACCTCGCGCGTACGCGTACGTCCGCTCTGGCTTCCTCCTCGCCCCAGCACCGGATCGCCTCCCGGTTCCACGTTTAATTGCTCGGGAGGCAGGTTCAATAGTTCTTCCTTGCTGTCATATCCCAAAATCGAAACCAGCGCCGGATTCACTTCAAGCAGCTTGCCGTCGGGATTGCTGATGTAGACGCCTTCCTGCAGCGACTCGAACAGCTGGGTGAAGCGTTGTTCCTTCTCACGATGGCCGGTGATGTCGCGTGCCAGCACGCTCGCGCCGGTTACGTCATCTCCCTTGACGATGGCGTTGATCACGCAGTCGTAGTAGTACCGGCGGTCGTCGTTCTTAAGACGGATTTCCACCACTCCTGACCAGTTCCGCTTCTCCAGAAAACGCGACAAGGTCACCGAATCCTCGGTACGCACCGGGCCGTCGAGAAAGTCCTCAAGTTTGTGGCCGACCAACTGTTGATAAGCAACGCCCAGAATTTCCGTGGTGCGACGATTCACAGTTCGTAACGTGCCATCGAGCGAGATCGCCAGGGCTATGTCGTCGAGGGAGTCAATCAGATCTTTGAAGTTGCGCTGCGAGCGCATGATCAGTTGGCCTAACTGATCGAGTTGCTCTTCAGAAGGTGTAACTCCAGCCCGATCCTGAAAACCCTTCAAAATGTGCTTGAGTTCCGATACCTCGCGCTTGCGCCCAAAGGCATAAGCGGCAAACAGGATGGCCAGCGCGAAGAGCCCGGCCGGAATCGCCCACAGACGATAGGGAAGGTGGAGAGCCTCCAGTTGTTGCCACGACAGTGCCGCCACCGCTGCCGCCAACAAGACCAATAGGCCGAGCGCCCATCGCCACAACTGGCTTTCTTCTCGTTCGAGCCGGTTGGGCGGGGGGTCGGGCCGGTTTGAGGGCGAATCTGCGTCGGGCATTAGGGGCTCAGCGTTTCTGCGGATGGCCTTTAGGTTAGCACCGAAAATGAAGGTTAACGACAGAACGTTCGGTCATGTTCCGTCACGGTAACCGGGTGATGACCATCACATCGAGGCAGGTCGGGGGCGTCTATTATGTCGGCAAGGATCTCCCATCCTGCGCTGTCTCCTTCGTGTGCTTACGGTCTCCCTATGCTCTATAAAACCCTGAGTGCCGCCGTCTACGGCATCGATGCCAACGTGATTGAAGTGGAAGTCGATGTATCCGGCGTAAAGATGAACGAGGACCACTTTCATACAGTCGGATTGCCCGACGCCGCCGTGCGCGAAAGTCGCGACCGCGTTCGTTCGGCGCTGAAAAATTGCGGATACGACATTCCTCCCACGCAAATCACGATCAACCTTGCGCCAGCCGACATTCGCAAGGAAGGTTCCGGCTTCGACCTGCCGATGGCGCTTGGCATTCTCGGCGCCTATGGCGGGCTGAACAAGAAGGAGGTGCCCGACGCGCTCTTTGTCGGCGAGCTTTCGCTCGACGGACGAGTGCGCGGCGTGCGGGGCGCTTTACCGATCGCGATCGAGGCGCGCCGAACCAAGGTAAAACGTCTGATCGTGCCTGAAGTCAATGCACGTGAGGCTGCCATGGTTGGCGATGTCGAGGTCTATCCGGTGAAGTCGTTGCTGGAAGTTATTCACTTCATCAATTCTGGCAATGGCGTCGCACGCCTGCAGGTCGATACTGGGCACTTACTCACCGAGGCGCAGCAGTTCCACGTCGATTTCAAAGACGTTCGCGGACAGCAAACGGCCAAGCGCGCGCTCGAAGTAGCTTGCGCCGGCGGGCACAACATACTGATGATCGGGCCTCCGGGGTCGGGCAAGACCATGCTGGCGAAACGGATGCCGACCATCCTGCCTCCGTTCACTTTTGAAGAGGCGCTCGAAACCACCAAGATTCACAGCGTCGCGGGAGTGCTCGACGCCCATGCCGGACTGGTCGGACTGCGCCCTTTTCGCGCCCCGCATCACACCATCTCCGACGCCGGATTGATTGGCGGAGGCGCGATTCCGCGGCCCGGTGAAGTTTCTCTTGCTCACAACGGAGTATTGTTTCTTGACGAATTCCCTGAATTCCCACGCAACGTGCTTGATGTAATGCGGCAGCCTCTCGAAGACGGCACGGTCTGCATTGCGCGGGCAGCCATGTCGCTCACTTTCCCTGCGCGCTTCATGCTGGCGGCGGCGATGAATCCCTGCCCTTGCGGATTTCACAACGATCGCACGCGCGAATGCCACTGCACGCCGCCGATGATTCAACGCTACATGTCCAAGATTTCGGGTCCCTTGCTCGATCGCATCGACATACACATCGACGTTCCGGCGGTGAACTACAAGGAATTACGCAGCACCAGGGATGCGGAGGCCTCAGCAAGTATTCTGGAGCGCGTCGTGCGCGCGCGCGACATCCAGTTGACCCGGTTTACTGCGAGCCGGCAAAAAGTCTACTGCAACGCGCAAATGCCCACTCAACTCATTCGCAAGGTCTGCGAACTCTCCGCGGATTGCGAACGATTGCTGGAGCGTGCGATGGCGCAGCAAGGGCTCAGTGCCCGTGCCCACGACCGCATTTTGAAAGTTGCCCGGACGATCGCCGACCTCGACGGCTTTCCACAACTCGAACCAAAACACATTGCTGAGGCGATTCAGTATCGGACCCTGGACCGGACCTACTGGCTCTAGCGGTGCGATTGAGACATTTAGTCATTGAATCATTGCGGCATTGACTCGTTGAATAATGTTTCAATGATTCAATGTCTCAATGATTCAATGTCTGAATAGCTGAGAGAATCCCCATACCGCCCGTTTTCTGTGGATAATCATTCCGTGGCTCAACTGGAAAATTTTCGTCTGAAGGTGTTTCGCACGGCTGCCGAACATCTGAATTTTCGTAAAGCTGCCGAACATCTTTTTCTTACCCAGCCGGCGGTTACTCTGCAGATTAAAGCGCTCGAGGACGAACTGGGCGTGCGGCTCTTCGATCGCGCCGGTAATCGCGTCCGTCTCACGCCCCAAGGAGCCGTCCTCTTTGGCTACGCCAAAAAGATCGCAACCCTTGCCTCGAAAGCCGAGCAATCACTGGGCGCCGAGGACGGGAAGGTTGCGGGCGAGTTGTCGCTGGGAGTGTCGACGACAATTGCGCAATATGTTCTCCCGCATTTACTTGGCGCCTTCCTCGAGGAGCATCCGCGCGTGCAGTTCTCGCTGCATAGTGGCAACACCGACGAGATCGTGAAACTTCTGCTCGACAACGAGGTATCGATCGGCCTTATCGAGGGACCGTCACGTGACCGCGGCATTCGCTCCGAGCCTTTCATGCAAGACGAGTTGGTCTTGATCATGCCCGCTGCCTTCGAATCTGATCGTTTGTCCCGAGAACAGCTCCTGGCTTCAAATTTGCTGATGCGTGAACATGGTTCCGGATCCCGTCATGTGGTCGAGATTGCGCTTGAGCACGCTGGCCTCAAACTTAAGTCCTTCAAGAAGGTGATGGACCTCGATTCCACTGAAGCCATCAAATCGGCAGTGGAAGCCGGACTCGGCATCGCCCTGGTTTCACGCTGGGCCATCTCGAAAGAACTGGAACTCGGCGCGCTGAAGGTCGCAAACGTGACCGGCCTGAAGGCGGCGCGCGATTTCTCGCTCATTTCACACACCGGTCCTGAGCCCCACGGTCCGGCGGGAGCGTTTCGAACCTTCGCCCTCGGACGCGCGCGTTTTCTCGCGAATGCTCCGCGAAAAGTTGCGCGGTCTAAATCCAGCCGATAAGTCCTGCTAATTGCCGATCAAAACTACTGCTTGGACGCGCTTCCTGGCGCAAAGCACACTGTTTCGATGAGCAAGAACATATTCTTTCTAGCACTCATCCTGGCGGCAAGCGGACTGGTTTCACCGCCTCTCGCCCTATTAGGCGGCCTCGTCTATGGATTCGCGGTAGCTCATCCGTTTCATGTGGAAAGCAAACGCCTGGCAAAGTTTCTGCTGCAAGCGTCGGTCGTTGCCCTTGGTTTTGGGATGAATCTGCATGAAGTCGTTCATGCCGGCCGTTCCGGTTTTGTGTACACGGCCGCAAGTATCACTGCCGCCATGTCGCTCGGTCTTGCATTCGGATATCTGCTTCAGGTGGGGAAGAAATCCGCGTTCCTAATCAGCGCCGGCACCGCCATTTGTGGAGGAAGTGCCATCGCCGCGGTCGGGCCGATTGCCCAAGCCAGCGAAGAAGAGATGGCTGTTTCGCTGGGAGCCGTTTTCATCCTCAACTCGATCGCACTTTTTCTCTTTCCAGTGATTGGATTTCTGTTTCACATGACGCAGGCGCAATTTGGTCTGTGGGCGGCGCTGGCGATTCATGACACAAGTTCCGTGGTAGGCGCGACTGCCAAGTACGGAGCAACGGCACTGGCCATTGGAACTACAATAAAACTGGCACGCGCTCTGTGGATTGTTCCTCTCTCTTTCGTTACCGCGATCACTCTGAAGAGCAAGGCTAAGATCCAGTGGCCGTGGTTTATTCTCTTCTTTTGTTTCGCCGCCTTGCTCAATACCTTGCTGCCGGTATTCAATTCGACGTTTGGCATCCTTAACCACCTCGGGAAGATTGGCCTGACCGTGACATTGTTCTTGATCGGTACGGGTTTGAACAAGGAAACGTTGCGACGAGTTGGTGTGCGCCCGCTTCTTCAAGGCCTCGCGCTCTGGATCATCGTTGGCACCGGCACGCTGACGCTCATTCTGCTCAATTGGATTCGCGTGTAGAAAAGCCCGATCGAAATCGAACCGTACTGCACGATTGCCTCTGTCGAGAAATGGAAGCTCTCAGCAGGGCGTCCCCACATTCTATAATTCAGCTCGGAGGTTCCATGCCGGGTTGGGGTACGGGCAGTTTTGATAACGACGACGCGAAGAATTTCCTGGGTGTATTGCATTCAAAAGAGCCGGCGGATCTCGAGCTTGTCCTGGCGCAGGTGGCTGACCATGAGGGCTACCTTGAGGCGCCTGAAAGCAGTGTAGCGGTTGCGGCTGCCGAGGTTGTTGCCACTGGAAGAGGCAAGCCACCGGCAACCGTGCCGCACGAGATTGCGGAATGGGTCAACAAAGTCGAGGGCGAGCCCAGCACGAAGCTGTCAGAACTGGCACGGCGCGCAGTAGATCGTGTGCGAACCAACTCAGAACTTAAGGATTTGTGGCTTGAAGCGGAGGGCCTGAACGACTGGAGCGCGGCGCTTCGTGATCTCGAAGAACGACTTAGCGGCGAAGGCCCCGAATGAGCCGATTACGGTCCTTGGCCAACCCCGTTGGTCTCAGTCGGCCGCGGCGCCGCTCGTCGAATTGCTGCTGGCGGCGTTTTTCTCGGCCTGCCTCAAGCGTAGAGCGCGGTTGGAAGGCAGTCCGGCATCGCGAATCTTATAGAGCAGAGCTCGATAGCTGATTCCCAGCGTTCGCGCTGCCTGCTTGCGATTCCAGTGGTGCTGTTGCAGGGCCTTCAGAATCACCTTGCGCTCCAGTTCGCGCACGCACTGGCGCGTCATCTTCTTCAGAGAAATCGGCCCGTCGAACGAGATGTCGGGATTGAAGAAATCCGGCTCGCGCGCCACCAGGTCGTTCGTAATCACTTCTTCGTGGCCCAGAATCACGTAACGCTTGATCAGGTTTTCAAGTTCGCGGATGTTTCCCGGCCAATGATATTTCTGCAGCACCGCCAGCACTTCATTCGAGAGCGGCCGCGCTCGGCAGTTGAACTTCCGGTTGTAATATTCCAGGAAATAGACCGACAAGTCTTCGATGTCGCCGCGTCGTTCGCGCAGCGCCGGCATGCGTAGATTCACCACGTTGATGCGGTAGTAAAGATCCTGGCGGAAAGTTCCGCCTTCGATCTCTGCTTCCAGATTGCGGTTGGTCGCGCAGACGACGCGCACTTCTACCTTCTTGTCTTCCTGGGCGCCGATGCGGCAAAACTGTCCATCCTGCAGGAGTTGCAGGAGCTTCGATTGCAACGACGGGTCGAGCTCGGAGATCTCATCCAGAAACAAAGTGCCGCGGTGGGCCAGTTCGACGCGGCCCGGCTTCGAACCAAAGGCGCCAGTAAAGGCTCCCTTCTCATAGCCGAAGAGTTCGCTTTCGAGCAAAGTCCCAGGGATCGCCGGACAGTTCACCTTGACGTACGGCCCGACTTTCCACGGCGAGAGCGCGTGAATGAGTCGCGCGATAATGTCCTTGCCGGTTCCGCTTTCGCCGGTGATGAGGACGGGGACGTTGGCCGCAGCCACCTTCGACAGACGCGATCGCACCGCCTGCATGGCTTCAGAGTGACCGAACACGATGTTGTCGGGTGGAACCTCGCCGAGCGATTGCGCCAGCGCGTTTACCGAAAGTGTCGTCATAGGATCGAGTACCCCGTTGCGGTTAGTAGCCAACCGCATGCACTAAAAGTGCATCCTGAGCACCAAACCGGGGAAGAGAGCAGAGCGCCCTAAAAGATTTAAGCTAAGCGTCCGACTTATGAATGGCTTAGACGGATGATATCGCGGAAGCCCGAAGTTTCGGCATGGCACCAAAGTGCCACTCCAAAACACGTCAGGGAAGAGAAAAACATTTCACACCGCGGGACTTGCTTTTCTCAATCGCCGGCCCGAAACGGCTGCAGCGTCAGTGCTCAGCGGACGGGCAAACTTTAGACCTAGCAGGTGATAGTCGTCGAGGTGGGAAACCCAAACAGTTTTTGCTTGCATAATCCGCGACGGAGCCTTGAGGCCACGGGCGGAGCCGATCGGAGCGCTTGGAATCTCCAGTGAAATCAGCGCCGATTTGGGCAAAGAACGGCGAACGACCACCAAAGCGCCCCCAGGAGAGATATTAATCGCTGTGGCAAACTCGAGGGAATCCTTGCCGTTTCCGTCACGAGCACGGACAAAAACCGGAATCGCAAGCTGCAATCGTGCCCACTTGCGTTCTTCCTTCCTCGAGAGCCTACGAGACACGGTTTTACCCACAATAAAGAGGTACGTACGAGGACGAGGACCGCACCTTAGGGGCCAAAGTCCTGGCGATTCGCTCAACGCCAACTTTGACCCCAAAACTCGCCCCCAATAGGGGAATCCCTGTAGTAACTTCTTATGTTGCGTTCTTCAACAATGACTATGGGTCAGATATGAAGTGCAAGATTTTTCCCTTCGGTGCCTCCAATAGCCTGTTTCCAATTGACAGGCAACTATACCTGACATAGCATCACCATATCCCCTCGTTCTGGACGGTAGCAGATACTCCTCCCAAACGCTGACACGCATGGTCTTTCATGGCTTCCACATCGGAAAAAACCCCAGCCTTGGCCCCCATCGGCACAGATCTTAAGGACAGTTCGCAGCTACCTGCTGCGGCTCAAGTTTCGGCCGCGAACGGTTCCACGGACGACGTGGCGCGCGACCTTGAGCAGCTGCGGGACCGCTTTCGCAAGACAACAAATGCACTGGCCTCGGCCGCGCATGACCTAAAGACGCCTTTGGCAATCCTGAACGGTTACATAGAACTGCTGCAGAGCCAGAGGCTTGGCCCGCTCAACGAACGTCAGCGCGAAGTCATGGGCGACATGTTTTCGAGCGGGCAGCGGCTACAGCAATTTATTCACGACTTCCTCACCTTCAGTGTGCTCGAAACTGGCGAACTGCGCATGCAGTACGTGGAGAGCGACATGAACGCCTGCCTCTCTGAAGTTTGTCGCCTTTGGTCGGCACGATTTCAGGAGCGAGGCCTCGCCTTATATTTTCTTGCCAACGACAAACTGACTCCATTCGAATTCGATGCGCCCAAGATTCAGCGCGTGATTTCCAATCTCCTGGAGAACGCATCGAAGTACACGCCTCAGGGTGGTACCGTGTGGCTGCATGCCGAACCCCATATGTGGGAGCGCCGCACTGTGAGTGCTTTTGCCAACAATGGAGATCGACGCCGTCAATCCGTGAATGTGCCGAACGCCGTGAAAGTCAGCGTGTCCGACACGGGTCCCGGCATCCGGCCCGAGTTTCACCTGGAAATCTTTGATGATTTCTTCCGCCTGCCGGGCAGCGAAGCCGCCGAAGGCATGGGTCTCGGACTCGCCATTGCGCGCCGGCTTCTCCAGGGAATGAGCGGCAAAATCTGGGTGGAAAGCGAACCCGGAGCAGGTAGCAAGTTCTGTTTTCTCATTCCCTTGAAACCAATTCTGAGCACGCCTCCACGAGGAACGAAATGAGCGAAGCCGCCAACATATTGCTGGTGGATGACGAACCGGGAATGTTGCGCTACATCCGCACGCTGCTCGAAGTGGATGAGCACAAAGTTCAAACCGCCAGCACCGGCGAAGAAGCGGTTGAGTGCGTGCAGAAGGGCCTGCAGCCCGACCTGGTGTTGCTCGACTTGCTCATGCCCGGCATCGATGGACTGCAGACGCTCGAACAGTTGCGGCATCTCAAACCGGGATTGAAGGTGGTGATGCTTTCTTGCGTGAACGACACGCGCAAAGTGGTGCAGGCGATGCGCCTCGGCGCGATCGATTACCTGACCAAGCCGTTCCAGAAAGCCGAACTCGATGCGGTCATTGGACAATGCGTCGGCGCGGCCAAGGGCGAGAGCTACGCGGGGGAAGTCGAAGAGCTTTGCGATGATGTGTTCTTTGTCGCCGCCAGCCCCGCGATGAAGAAGATTCGTTCGCAGGCCGCTCTGGTTGCGAATGTCGATATTCCGGTCCTCTTGCTCGGGGAGAGCGGTACCGGCAAGGAAGTACTCGCCCGCCTGATCCACAAGCTCTCACCGCGCGCCCATCGAACATTCCTCAAGGTAAACTGTGCCGCGGTTCCTGCCGACCTGCTCGAGAGCGAACTCTTCGGATACGAAGCGGGAGCGTTCACCGGCGCGACCCATCCGAAGCCTGGCAAGTTTGAATTGTGCAACAAAGGCACGATCCTGCTTGACGAAATCGGAGAGATGCCGCCGCTGCTGCAGGCCAAGCTGCTGCACGTGCTGCAGGACCAGACGTTTTCCCGTCTCGGCAGCCGAACCATGGTGAAGGTGGACGTGCGCATTCTGGCCGCCACCAACATCAACATTCCCGAAGCGCTCGCCACCAAACGCCTGCGCGAGGATCTCTATTACCGCCTCAACGCCTTCACCATGTCGCTGCCTCCGCTGCGCGAGCGTAAGGAAGAGATTCCGATTCTGCTGAAGCACTTTATGTCGCGCATGTCAGAGTCTTACGCGCGCGCGCCTTTACCACTTTCCGGGCCGCTTATGGAGGCATGTCTGCGGCATTCCTGGCCTGGCAATCTTCGCGAACTGAGCAACTTCATCAAGCGTTATCTGGTGCTGGGTGATGAGACGCTCGCCGCTTCCGAATTGCAGCCGCGTCCCGACGGCGGTGCTGGAATGCATACTGAAGCAGCCGCGAAGGCCGCGCCCGCCGATGCCGTCGGCGGTTTGAAGTCTCTATCGCGCAATGCCAAAGACGAGGCTGAAGCCGAAGCCATCGCGCGTGCTCTCGAAGAGACGAACTGGAATCGCAAACAGGCGGCAGCGCTGCTGCAGATCAGCTACAAAGCTTTGCTTTATAAGATTCGCCAGTACGGGATCGCACAGAGCCGTAGCACGCACCGGTTATCGGCCGGAGCGTAAGGCTGCTTTTAAAGCTAATCTGCCACCACAACAATTTGTAGGAGTTGGTGCGGATAAGAGGACTCGAACCTCCACGACCTTGCGATCACTAGGACCTGAACCTAGCGCGTCTGCCAGTTCCGCCATATCCGCATACACGAAGAAAATTCGGCAGGCCCTTTTTTAGGGGGACTACACTAATATCTACTGGCTGGCGCACAGCTGTCAAACGATTGCCAGCCGCCGAGTCGAGCACCCCCGATGGCTGATATCTCGGAGAAAATCCCGGCAGAACTGGCGAAAGAACTTCGCCGCCTCGCACACGATCTCAGCAATTCGCTCGAAACCATTGTGCAAGCGACCTACCTGATTGCGCAGGCAGTGCCGCCCGAGCATATGCGCCGCTGGGTCGAACTGATCGACGAGGCGTCGCAGGACGCGGTCAAGATTAATCAAAAACTCCGCGAGGTCCTGCGATCACAAAGCTGACAGTCTTTCATTGGCGTGATCGGAGCTCGTGATCGGGAACCTCGATTGTTTGTCATCCCGAACGAAGTGAGGGATCTGCATTGTGAATACAGATCCCCGTTCGTCCGAGATGGCCAGATTCCAAAGCGGAATCTCAACTCAAAAATACCGCGTAAGACGCGCAAAGTTTTTGTGCTTGGAATCCTAGCTATCCTAATTTCGCATCCATCGTGATCTTCGCGTTCAGCACCTTTGATACCGGGCATCCCGCTTTCGCATTTTGCGCAGCGGTACTGAAGGAGTCAGCGCTCGCGCCGGGTACCTTTGCCACTACATCGAGATGCACCGCTGTAATCGCCCACCCCGCTTCGAGTTTCTCCATGGTGAGCGTCGCGGAGGTGTTGATGCTTTCGGGTGTAAGGTTCGCAGCGCCCAGTTGTGCCGACAGCGCCATCGAAAAACACGCTGCGTGCGCGGCCGCAATCAGTTCTTCGGGATTTGTTCCGGGAGTATTTTCAAACCGCGTCGTGAATGAATAAGGCGTATTCGAAAGTACGCCACTGGCGGACGAAACGGCGCCTTTGCCGTCTTTCAGACCGCCCTTCCACACTGCACTCGCTTTGCGCTGCATGCCAATCTCCTGAGATGAGGATTAAAACTGAAGTCTGCCCTATTTTAGAAGCTTTCGTCCGAATTGGCGCGGCCCCGCCGCCGATCTCAGTAAAAATCAGAGCAGCTCAGATAGAATCCGCATTTCTTGCAAACCACTTTGCAGCGGTGCCCGTGCAGTTCGGTAGAGCAGTTGGGACAGATCAAGGAAGCGTCTTTCGCGGGATTGACGGAAGCAAGGCCAGCACGCGGGACCTGCACTGTCTCGCTCGGGCTCTGCCTAATGCAGGGAACGGAAGCACGCGTGTTTGAATTCAGGTTCGAGCCGGGAACCAATCTCATGTCAGGAGTTTTAGCACAGATCAGATCGCGAGGAAATGTGAAGTTACAGTAACGCCGAGAACCTTCGCCGAAGGTGATTAAAGCAACGCTAGCAAGCCGCATTCGTCTTGACCCATCTGGACAAACGAATGCCACAGTTTTACTGTGAAGACGGGGCGCGGTACCCAAGTGGTAAGGGAGAGGTCTGCAAAACCTTTATACGTCGGTTCGATTCCGACCCGCGCCTCCAATTCATGGCTGTCTTAACCGATCTCTTTCGCTGGAGAGACGAAATGGCCTCCATAGTTCGGCGAAAACGAATAGCGCGGAGTTCTAGAGCTTGCTGCTTCGTGCTCGCCGTCTTGCTTATTGCCGGCGAAGCAGTGTCGAAGACGCTCCAAGTGGTCAACGCCGACGGCCATACCTCCACCATCACGGCCGCGCAGATTGCGGGTGCTCCGCATGTGACCGTGAGGGTGAACGATCATGACGCAGCCGCAGAGTTTGAGGGAGTGCCGCTGTCGGCGATCCTGTCGATGGCTGGAATTCGGCTCGGGGACACCATGCGCGGTCCGCGGATGACCGAGGTGCTGCTGGTAGAAGCAGCGGATGATTATAAGGTCGCATTTGCGCTCGCCGAAGTCGATCCCGCATTTGCGACGCGCGCGATTATTCTGGCCGACAAGCGCGACGGAAAGGCGCTCGACGCGAAACAGGGTCCGTACCGCATTGTCGCTCCGGGGGATAAAAGGCCGGCGCGATGGGTGCGGGAGGTGACGGCGTTACGAGTTGTTCGCGTGAAGTGACCGCGGCGAGGTACGGTCCGTTGCCACTCGGGACGAGATTATCTTCCAGTTAGAAAGATTCGGTATACGGAGAGATTTATGGGTAGCAAGATCAAGTTGACGGCGTCGGATGGGCAGACGATTGGCGCATATTTTGCGCAGAGCAACGAGCCTGTGCGGGGCGCAGTCGTTGTTGTGCAGGAAATTTTTGGCGTGAACGGTCATATACGCGCCGTCGCCGACGGCTTTGCTAACGAAGGATATTCGGCGATCGCTCCGGCGCTGTTCGACCGTGTAGAGCCCGACCTTGAGCTCCCCTATGGTCGCGATAGCGCGGGCCGAGGTATGGCTATCGCGACGAAACTCGGAATGGATGCACCTTTAAGGGATGCGGCAGCGGCCATCGCATATCTCCGCGAACTGCCTGGGGGATCGTCGTCTGGACGGCAGCACGAGACGAAAGTCGCGGTCGTTGGATATTGCTACGGCGGAACTCTGGCTTGGCTAGCCGCCACCCGCCTTGATCCCGCCGCGGCCGTCGGTTATTACGGCGGCCGGATTGCAGATTATGTCACCGAGACTCCGCGCTGCCCGGTGATGTTACATTTTGGATCTCGGGATGCTCACATTCCGCCGGCTAAGATCGAACCGATTCAACGGCTGCATCCTGAGGTGCAGGTATTTCTCTACGATGCGGGGCACGGATTCAATTGCGACCAGCGTCCGGATTACTCACCTGAGGCGGCGAATCTGGCACGCCAGCGCACGCTCGACTTCTTGAAGGTTCATCTCGCAGCTGAGTAGTTCGAGCGAGATCATCTTTGACTCGCAGTCGGGACGTTCATTCGGGGTCGCAAATTCAGCGACGCGCGTTTAGCCTGTCGAGCGCATGTTTTAACTCCTCAAGCTTCTGACCTGCCTCGCCGAGTTTGCCCTCCGCAGTCAAACGCTGGTAATCGGCAAGATCTTTCGCGGCTTCTGCGACCAGCGCGTTGAAGTCAGCCGCAGACTGCGGTGCCGCAGATGCCAATGCGCCGCCCACCGGAGCCGCGACGCCCGTGCCCGTAACACCTCCCGCTGGAGCGCTTAGCGACGACGGAGCCCCGCCAAAAAGCGCGGCCATCGCCGACTCGAATGTGGGTCCGTAGGCAAGCTTGTCTTGCAGCGCCAGCACAACCAGCCGCAACTCCGGCATGGGACTCCGCTCGGCCTGCAAATAAATCGGCTCCGCGTAGAGTAACGCGCGCCCGGTTGGAATCACCAGCAGCGCTCCGCGGCGCACATGCGAACCCTGCTGATTCCACAGTGTCAATTGCCCGGAAAGTTCGGCATTCTGATCGATGCGCGCCTCGACTTGCAGTGGTCCGTCCACCAGTTTGGTCTTGGGGAAGTTGTAAACGACCGACGTGCCATAGTTCGCGCCGTCGCTTCGACCAGCAATCCAGCCGATCAGGTTATTCCGGTTGGCGGGCGTGAACGGCAGAATTTCCACGAACTCCACGGCCGATTCGCCCGGCAATTTCATCAGCACGAAATTCGGCTGCATCGTCTGCGTAACCTGCTGACCGCCATCGCCCATGCCGACTTCGCTGGCCACCGTCCACAAATCCTCGCGATTGTAGAAAGCCTCCGGATCAGTCATGTGGTACAGGCCGTAAACATCCGCCTGCATCTTGATCAGCAACTCGGGATAGCGCACGTGCTTGCGTAATCCCGGCGGCATCATCGACGCGTCCTTGAACAGGCTCGGGAAAATACGACGATATGCCGCAATGATGGGATCCGTCGGATCGAAAACGTAAAAAGTTGTTGTGCCGTTGTAGGCGTCGATGACCACCTTGACGCTGTTTCGCATGTAGTTGATCGGAGTGTCACCGAGTTGGTAATGGGTCGAATACGGATAACTGTCAGAAACAGTGAAGGCGTCAATCATCCACGACAAGCGGCCCTCGTCGTCGAGCACTATGTAAGGATCAGGATCGTAGGTCAGAAACGGCGCCAGCGTCGATACCCGATCTAGCACGTTGCGTCGCATCAGCAGACGGCTATTACTGTTCACATCATCGCTGAAAGGCAGCTTGGCCAGGTCGTTGCGGCCGAGCGCGATGATCAGACGCCGCAGGAACCCTCCGATGACAATTCCGCCCGTGCCTTCGTACGATGTGAGGCTGTTGCTCGCGCCTTGCGGGTAGTTGAATTCCTTCTGCCGCGTTTTTACGTAGACATCGGAATTCGTCAGTTCGCCAAAATAAATTTCCGGCCGAGTCACAGACAGACCACGAACCGTGCTCTGCACCGGCATGTTGCTCAGATATAGCGTGGGCAGGCCTTCGGGAGTGAATCCATTCACCGGATTCATCGTGATCCCATACCCGTGCGTATAGATCAGTTTTTCGTTGATCCAGTTCCGGCTGCTCTCCGGAAGCTTGTCGATGTTCAGTTCGCGCGCCGCCAGCATCACTTCGCGCGTCGTGCCGTCGATGTCATAACGATCGATATCGATGTCAGGGAAGTCGTAATAGGTTCGGATTTCCTGGATCTGCCGCAGCGTGTCCTGCAGTGCATGCCAATCCCACAGCCGTATGTTTTGCAGCGTAGCCTGATTGTTTGCCGCATCGGCCGCCGCGACTGTCGTTTCCGCGGGAAACTCGTGTTGCACGACCTGATTCAATCCATAGGCCCGCCGGGTCAGGTCGATATTGTGCGCGATGTAAGGCTGTTCGCGCACTAATTCATTCGGTTTGACGATGAAGCTGCTGACATACCATGCCACTGCCTGAACGGCGATATAGCAGACTGCCGCTGGAACGACGGCCGCAATCAGCCATCGTCCTTGCGGAACGCGAATGGCGTTCACGATGGCGATCACCGCCCCGAGCACCAGAGCCACGCAAACGATCAGCATCCCGGTCAGCGTGATGTGCGCGTCGGTGTAGGTGACGCCGCTGAAGATCGTGTGATCCTCAAACAATTGCTCGAATCGCCCAAGATATTCAACGATCGCCAGACTCAGCAAAAGAAAGCCAAACGCGATCGAAAATCCGCGCCACGGCAGCGCGACATAGCGGCTGAGACGGCCAGTCAGCACGCGGCTTCCGCCCGTAATAAGAATGAACACTCCGGCCAGAATGCAGACAATCACTGCCAATGTGAGCAGCCAGCCCGAGATGAGCTGCCATGCCGGCAGCGTGAAAAGAAAAAAGTTAAGCGGCTTGCCGAAAATGGGATCCGTGATTCCGGCCGCATGGGGCGCGTACCAATAGAGCGCCAGGGTCGGCCACTCCACCATCATGCCCGCACCGGTGGCCAGTGAGATGACCAGCGAAATGCCGAGCGCAATCAGACGTAGAACCGGTTCAACCGGCAACTTCAGTGGTTGTCCGCCGATATAGATCGTGTGTCCGCTCGGCAGGTCGGGAAGATGTGCGCGCTTCAGCAGCAGAAACGATACATAAAGAATGACGAATGTGGCGACCGTAAAAGCCACGAAAATTCCCCACTGCAAGCCCAGCGTCTTCCAGAAGACATCCAGATAGTCGAGTGATCCGAACCAGAGCGAATCGATGTAATACGACAACACCGTCCGCGCACTGAAGAAAATGACGGCCAAAACCACGAGAATGATAAGGAAGCGGCCGCGCCGCGGCGCACGCGGCGCCGGCCAATCGATCGATCTGGAATCAGGGGATCTGTACTCGGGCATTCTTTGGCTCCGTTTTCCTTCGCTCCACTAGTTTTCCGCATAATACTCCCTTCGCGCAGGGCAACGCCTCTCGAAGGCGCGCCGTCGAATAGCAGTGGTAGATTAGTTGAGCGGCAGTCTTCGTCGATGATTCGTCTCTACCAGATCCTCGCGGATTGTGTCCTCGCCCTGCACTTGCTCTTCATTTTCTGGATCATCTTCGGCGCGTTGCTCGTCCGCCACCGTCCCGTGCTCCGCTGGGTGCATATCGTCAGTGTGGTTTGGGGAATTCTGGTGGAAGTCGGACCGTGGCCTTGCCCTTTGACTGTGCTCGAACAGTGGCTTGAAATGAAGAGTGGAGTCGAGCCTTATCATGGAGGCTTCATGCTGCACTATCTCGATAAGGTGGTATATCCCGACATTTCACCGACTCTACTCACCGTTGTCGGCGTCGGCATCTGCGTCTTGAATCTCGCGCTTTACGGCTACGTTTTTTTTGCGCAACGCGGCAAAGCGCGATAGCGCAATCAAAGAGCGATTTATGCGCTTGCGGCGCCGCCACAACCTGCCGACGTGGACCAATGACTCCGTCCTTCCAAGAACACTAATGCAAAATGCTTAGGTCAACTGCAAAATGCAGTGGATCAAGCGGTTCTACCACCTGATCTCCCCGGCCAAGTCCATATCCTGCAACAAATTGCTTTGTGCACTCATTTGCCAGTTACGTGCACTCACTAACACGCAGGCAGGCGCAAAACAGACGCCACGTAGCCGAGCGGCGGGCTCGAACCCGAAGGAGGTTTTATGTCAATCCTGTTTGTCTTGCTGATGTTCCTACTGATCATCAGTGTCAGATATTTCATCGAACCGAAATCTGAACCAGCCATGGTGCCCGAAATCGTCGCCAAACCGCAGGCTCCGCGTGTAAAGCGCGAGTTTGGCTTCGAGATTCCGCAGGATTATTGCTTTCACCTTGGCCATACATGGGTCACCAAGGAAGGTGCCGATGACGCGCGGGTTGGCGTAGATATGTTCGTCACCAATCTGATGGGTAAGATCGATCACATCGAAGTGCGCGGAGCGAACCGCTGGGTCCGCCAGGGCCAGAAACTCATCACGCTCACCGGCGGTAACACCAGCATCGACCTCTTATCGCCTGTTGAATGCGTAGTGATGGCCGTGAACGACGACGTGCTCAAGGACCCGAACCTCGTTACCGCCGATCCTTACGAGAACGGATGGATCGCGATGGTGAAATCTCCTGACTTGAAGGTCAATCAGAGAAATCTGATTCAGGGAGCGATGGTCGCGCCCTGGATGCAAAACAATATGGCCCGCCTGAATGCGATGTTAGCAGGACCCGCACCGGCGCTTGCACAGGATGGCGGTGGTCCGATCAGTGGCTTACTCACGCAACTTACTCCTGAGTTAAAGCAGCAAGTAGTAAAAGAGTTTTTCTTGTCATAACCGGCTCTGCCAGAGAAAGGAGAAAGTCATGGCAACCAGTCGAGCAATTCTGGTCGATATCACGAAGTGCATCGGATGCCGCAGCTGCGAGCACGCTTGCAAAGAAATTCACGGCTTTCCGCTCGATTCCGAAACAAAGCTGTCGCCCACTGCGCTCACGATAGTCGAGGAGCGCGGCGATCGCTTCGTGCGGCGCATGTGCATGCATTGCCAGGACCCGGCCTGTGCTTCCGCGTGTCTGGTCGGCGCGCTCAAAAAGACCGAGGCCGGCCCCGTCACCTACGACGGAACAAAATGCATTGGATGCCGCTATTGCCTGGTCGCATGTCCCTTCAGCGTTCCGCGCTACGAGTGGAACAAACTTGTGCCTTATGTGAAGAAGTGCGACATGTGCGCCGCGCGGCAGGCCAAAGGCCAGTTGCCCGCGTGCGTGGAGGCTTGCCCCGTACAGGCTTCAATCTCGGGCAATCGCGACGAGATTCTTGAAGAGGCGCTGCGCCGCGTGCTGGGCGATTCGAAATATGTGAAACATATTTACGGCAGCGAAGAGGTCGGTGGAACATCGGTCTTCTATATCTCCGATGTGCCTTTCGAGAAACTCGGCTTTGTCGCCGCGCCCAAACAAGCGATGCCGATCCTCACCGCCAACGCCTTGGGCGACGGACCCACGGTGATTCTCGTCGGCGGCGCGCTGCTCTCCGGCTTGTACTGGATCACCCAACGCCGGGCTCTGGTTGCTCTTGCCGAAGCCCGCGAGAAGTCCACCAAGGAAAGGGGTTGAGCCATGACCACCCTCGCAAACACAACTGCCACAAAGGCGACTGCCGCAAAATCGGCCGCCACAAGATTTCCAAAAATCAGTTTCTGGCGAACGGTAGTAGCGCTGATTTTCGCCGCCGGCATTTATTCGATGTATGCGCGCTTCGCGCTCGGCTTCCAGGTCGCGACCAACCTCACCGATCCCCAGCCTTGGGGATTATGGGTTGGTTTGGGAACGCTCTGCGGCGTCGGACTATCCGCTGGCGGGTTTGCCATCGCCGCCGCCGTCTATCTCTTGGGGCTTGATCGCTACCGGCCCATCTTGCGCACCTCGGTCCTCATCTCGTTTCTGGGATATTCCACCGTCTGCGTCGGAATGCTGTATGAGCTCGGTATTCCCTGGAGAATCTGGCACCCCATCATCATGTGGAACCGGCACTCCGTGTTGTTCGAGGTTTCATGGTGCGTGATGCTCTATACCACGGTGCTGGCGCTCGAGTTCTCGCCGGCCCTTGTCGAAAAAATTCCCTGGGTGCGGGTGCGAGAGATGTATTTGCGCTGGCACCACAGCATCCTGATCGCCCTGGTAATGGCAGGAACGCTGCTTTCTTCCATGCACCAGTCATTTCTTGGCGGACTCTATCTGATCACCAAAGGGCGGCTTGATCCCCTCTGGTATTCACCGTACCTCACCACGATGTTTTATCTCTCGGCCATCCCCGCCGGATTAGCCGTCACCATCATGGCGATTTACCTCTGCGTGCGCTCGCTCAACGCCCAGGTTGACATGAGCATTCTCAGCGATGTGAGCCGCGTGATTGCGCCGCTCTTGGCATTTTACGGAGTGTTCCGCGCGGTCGATCTAGTCAACCGCGGCGCGCTCTCATATCTTTTCCTGTGGCGCGAAGAGACGCTCCTGTTCTGGCTCGAGATCGCGCTCCTCGTGGTCGTGCCCCTTGTGCTCTTGAATCAGGAGAAGATTCGCAATAATCCCCTCTTCTTATATTGGACGAGCGCGGTGATCGTCGGTGGCTTTATTACCAACCGGCTGAACGTTTCGATCACTGCACTCCAGAGCAGTTCGGCAGTCTACTACGTGCCGAAATGGACCGAGTTCGCCGCGACGCTCGCCACGATTACTGCCGCCGCCGTCGCATTTCGTTACGCTGTAATCTATCTGGACATTTTGCCCAAGATTCCGCCCCGGCAGCGGTGGATGATTTCAACGCCGCCCGCCGAAGCATAACTCCAACGCAGTGCAACCAGCCCCGGGTAACCGCCTGGGGCTTTTCACTGTAAGACCATCGATTTTTACGGAACCTTTTTGCGATCGTGCTAACTTGCTGAAACAAAACAATAAGTGGCACGTTAGGTACTTGTCGTTCAACTAACTCTGAGGCATGATGAGCGTAATGTGGGACCTTGAACAGCTCGGCGTCTTGGACTCGGCGCACAGCACTCCCGATTCCATCTGCGCTGGCGTAGCTCGGATTTTCCAGGTAAGAGACACGGAAGTCGCGCTCCTGGAAGTTAGTGGAAGGATGCTCAACTTCCTATACCCCGCCGAGCTGAAAACTGCGGGAGCGATTCCCCTTGCCAGTTCGTCGGTCGCGGCCCGCACCGCGCGCACTAAACAATCCGAACTCCACAATGGATTTGCCGAAGTCAAACACTACAGCATTTTCGAGCTGGTGAAGTTAGGCGATACCGGGCTCGACGACCAGGTCATTCAGAAGCTGATGTCTGCGCCAATAATCGCAACCAATGGAGAAGTAAGTGGCGTGATCCAAGTCTCCCGCAAAGCCCCAAGACCAGCCGCGGCAGGGCCGGACTTCACGCCCGAAGATCTCCGCAAGCTGGAATCAGTCGCGCGCTCCGTGGGAAAGCTGATGGGCAAGGACAAAGGCTTTGCGCAGACAAGTTCCAGTTAAGCACAGACACACAGACCTCGCCTGACTGTCATTTCACAGCAACTGCTAGCCAAATCCGTTGACGAGCAAACTTCTAATCCAACGCCTTCCCTTTGAGCCGGCGCTGCAACGACGTAGGATGAATGCCGAGAATCCGGGCCGCCTGCGTTTTATTGTTGCCGGTGGCGGCCAGTACCTGCTCGATGTAGTTATCCTGCAACTCGCGCAGACTTAGAAACTGATCTCCGGTCGGAGATATGTCGACCGAAGAGAATGCTTCTCCGGGTTTCTTCTCCAGATGCTGGTCGCGAATTTCTTCAGGGAGATGGCCGGCGTCGATCTCACCTTCCTCAGTCAGAATCATGGTGCGTTCGATTACGTTGCGCAATTCGCGAATGTTGCCGGGCCACGGGTATTGCATCAGCAAGTCGGCTGCAGCGGGAGTGAATCCGGTAAAACGTTTTTTCAATTCGCGGTTAAAGAGCTGCACGATTTCGAGGGCGAGAGGGACGATGTCTTCCTCGCGCTCGCGCAGGGGAGGGATCTCAAGCTGCACGACATTAATGCGGTAGTAAAGGTCCTCGCGAAAGCGGCCTTGGGTAACGGCGTTCTTCAGTTGATCGTTGGTGGCGGCGATCAGGCGTATGTTGACCTTGATCGTGCTCGTTCCTCCGAGCCGCATGAATGTGCCTTCTTCCAGCACACGGAGGATCTTGGCTTGCACGCTCGCTGACATGTTGCCGATCTCATCGAGGAAAACCGTTCCACCGCTGGCGCGCTCGAGCAAGCCTTCTTTGCGTCGGCGGGCGTCGGTGAAGGCTCCGGGCTCGTAGCCGAAAAGTTCGCTTTCCAGGAGAGCGTCGGGAAGCGCGGCGCAATTCAGTTCCAGAAGCGGCATCGACGTACGCGGGCTGGCGTAGTGAATGGCCTTGGCGAGCACGCCTTTGCCGGTGCCGCTTTCGCCCTGAATCAGAATCGTTGTACGGTCGGCTTCGGCCGCCTTGCGGGCGACCTCTAACATGCGTATCGTCGCGGGATTGTGCGTGACGATACGTCCGAAATCGTACCGGCCTTTCTCTGATTCGACGGAATCGCGCACCCGCACCCGCAATGCCAGGACTTCGGCCGCGCGATGCAGGGCGGTCATCATGTCGTCGAGATGAAATGGCTTGATCAGATAGTCGAAGGCGCCGAGCTTCATGGCTTCGACGGCGCGCTCCACAAGGTGATACGCGCTCATCATGATCACGATGGCGGTCGGATTGTCCTGCTTGATCTGGCGAAGAACTTCGACGCCGTCGATGCCGGGGAGGACGATGTCAAGCAGAATCAGGTCCGGTGTCTCTTCGTGAAAAAGTCGCAGACCATCTTCACCCGTGAGCGCGGTAAACACTTCGAATCCATCCTGCCGCAACCCCCGCGAGATGGTACGGAGCGTGAGCTCTTCGTCATCGATGATGAGTGCGGAATAAGGCATGTCCAATCTCAAACCACGATTTCTGATTCCTCTTTCACTTTGTGCGATTCCTCCTGGCGTAGTGGCAGCCGTATGGTGACAGTAGTCCCCTGGTTCACAACGCTCTCGATGCGAATATCGCCCTTATTTCTTCGGACGTAGGTAGCGCTGATGCTGAGGCCCAGGCCGGTGCCTTTGCCGGGCTTAGTGGTGAAAAACGGTTCAAAGACGTGCGGCAGAATGTCAGACGGAATGCCGCTTCCAGTGTCGCTGACACGGATTTCGATGGCATCCGCCGAAGAGACCTTGCGTGCGGAAATCGCGATGCGTCCACCGTCGGGCGTAGCCTCGGCGGCGTTGATCAGTAGATTCATCAGCACCTGCGAGAGCTGATTGGAATCGACCAGTATGTGCGGCAAGTCTTCGGGAACGAGGTTCTCAGCCCGTTTGCCGCGCAGCGCAGGCTGGCCCTCGAGAAAGCTGAGCGTATCCGTGACCAGCCGATGCAGACTGAGATTGCTTAGAACCAGTGGCCCGGGGCGGGCGTAATTAACGAGTCCGCGCAAGGTCGCGGAGATGCGCTTGGTGCCTGCAATGCACTGTTCGATCTCCCATCGCTGATCGGGGTTCGGTGGTGCTTTTTAATTCGAGTTCCAGATGCGAGAGAATGCCGAGCAGCGGATTGTTGATTCCGTGGGCGGCGCCGAGCGCGAGTTGGGCGAGGGGAGAGTATTTTTCATATTCGGCCAGCTGAGCCTGGAACTGAAATTTCTGCTTGTTCAATTCGCGATCTTCGTGCAGACGGCGAAAAACTTCTTCCTGCGCCTGATTGCGTTCACGCTCCAGCTGATGTTTTTGTTCCGTCGCTTGCTGCAGGGCTTTGCACGCTCGCTCCCATTCAATGCGCTGAAGCCGCCATACGATGAACATCACCACCAGCGCAACGAAAGTGAACGGAAGCAGGTAGTGCGAAACCGGCGCATCGAGGCTGTTTACGAATGTACGGAAAACGTGCCAGAGGCCGCCCGAAGCGTCGAGGAAGGCCCGGCCCTGTGCCCAATGCAGATGCATCCTTTATAAACATGAAACGGGTTGTCCGCCTTCGCAGTGATGATGGTCACCCTGGTAGGTGTGGATGCGCGAGCCGCATACCATTGGTAGGCAAGGAGTTGAACCGAGGCAGTCCACCTCGAATCTAAAGGACATGCCGATTCTGTTGCAGTCCCGGAGCTGCGGTTCCCGGCCGCGCCACAATATAGTGGTTGTGTTCAAGGAGTGTGTCGCCATGTTCGTTTCGGATTGCGGTGTGAAAGCTCAATTCCGCATCTTGTTTTTTGGCTTCCTTGCGATGCTTTGCTGCGCATTATTTGCGGCGCCAGGTTATTGCCAGCAAACATCGTCCCCAACCGCGCTTGCCTCCGGTGCTGAGACGGCCAAGACGGATATTGACAAGGCAAAGCAGATGGGCACCCAACCTGCCGCACCGCCTCCAGTCCTGCAGCAATTGAATTCTGCGATCGAGCAGCTTACTGCCAGAATTTCCCCCGCCGTGGTTCAAATTCTGGTGACGGGCTATGGGGCCGTTGACGATAGCAGCCGCGGTCAAACGGCGCTGATTACCCGCGAGCAAGTGATTGGTTCCGGGGTGATCGTCGACCCCAACGGCTACATCATGACGAATGCGCACGTGGTCGAAGGAGCGCAGCGCATCCATGTGGCGCTGCCGATGCCCTCGATCGATCATCCCGAGCAGATCGCGCCGGTGGGCAAGCAACGGATTGTGGAAGCGCACCTGATCGGCTTGCATAAAGAGACTGACCTCGCCCTCCTCAAAATCGATGAGACTGGCTTACCGACACTTTCCCTCGGGAGCCACAGAGACGTGCACCAGGGGGAACTGGTGTTTGCCATGGGCAGTCCTGAAGGACTGGAAAACTCCGTAACCATGGGCGTCGTGAGTTCGGTGGCGCGGCAGGCAGACCCAACGCGTCCAATGGTCTACATTCAAACCGATGCACCCATTAACCCCGGCAACAGCGGGGGTCCGCTGGTAGACAGCGACGGTTATGTCGTCGGGATCAACACTTTTATTCTTACCGAAACTGGTGGAAGCGAAGGGCTTGGATTCGCCATTCCGGCGCGGATCGTGCAGTTCGTCTACCAGAGCCTGCGTAAATATGGGCACGTGCATCGAGTAGAGATCAAGGCGGGCGCCCAAACCATTACCGACAACCTCGCCAAGGGATTGGGGCTCACGCAGAATTGGGGAGTCGTAATCGACGACGTCACCCCGGGCGGTCCCGCGGATTTGGCTGGCCTTAAGATCGGAGACATCGTCCTGAGGGCCGATGGACATCCGATCGGCACCCTGCCGGCCTTTACCGCGGTGCTCTATCTTCATCGCTTGGATCAGGTGCTTCAGTTGGATGTCCTGCGCGGCACCGAGCGCAAGACGCTCTATATTCCAGTGCTCGAGATGAAAGATCCGATGGACGCTCTGCCTGATCTGGCCAATTCGCGCGAGAACCTGGTCTCTCGGCTGGGAATACTGGCGCTCACACTGGACGACGAATTACGCTCGATGCTGGGCACGCTGCGCGAACCCACCGGCGTCGTCGTAGTGGGGCGAGTAGCGACTTTCATGAGTGCCGTCACTGGGCTGCAAACTGGAGATGTCATCCACAGCGTGAATCAAACGCCGGTCGACTCTTTGAGTTCGCTGCGCACCGCTTTGCATGAGATCAAGCCGCACGATCCGGTTGTGCTGCAGGTGGAACGTGGAGGTGGATTGCAGTGGCTGGCATTTGAACTGGATTAACGTTTGATGGCGCGCGGAAACGCCACTACCGCGGCCCGATGCTGCTTGCATCGCCCCGTAGCCGACGCTTACGATGCAGAGTGAATAGATTTCACTCCGCAATCGGTTGTTTCCGCGATCACAGATTCCCATGAACGTGCGACGCGCAGCCGAGCCCGTCATTCCTACGGATTTCCCCCTCGACGCCGAGGAACGCTTCGAGGGTTTCGGCAATCTGATGCCGTTCAAGGTGCAGGAGATCCTTCTTGTATCGAGCCTCTACGATTCTTTTATTCTGCGTGAAGACGGCCGGCTTAACGAGCTGCTGATCGACGAATCGCTCGAACTCAATCTGCGGCAAATCCCGGGAATCACGCATGTTTCCAGCTGCGCCGAAGCGCTCAATCTGGCAAGCTCGAACCCGCGCTTCAATCTCATCGTGACCAACCTCGCCGTGGGCGACATGGACGCGGCGCAACTGGCGCGCGAAGTCCGGCGGGCGGGTCTCGATGTGCCTGTCGTGGTGCTTGCCTACGACTATCGCGAGATCAAGAATTTTGTGGCGCGAAATCCAGTCACCGATATCGAACGCGTGTTTCTCTGGCAGGGCAATGCGCGCATCCTGATTGCCATCGTCAAATACATCGAAGACAAACGAAATGTGCTCCACGATACGCGCGCCATCGGAGTTCCGGTGCTGCTGGTAGTGGAAGACAACATCCGCTACTACTCATCGTTTCTGCCGGTGATTTACACCGAGCTGATCAAGCAATCGCGACGGGTGATTCAGGAAGGCATCAACGTGGCGCACAAACTTGTGCGCATGCAGGCTCGGCCGCGAATCCTGCTGAGTTCGAACTTCGAAGACGCGGCCCGCCTCGTGCAGGAGTATCGCGACTATCTTTTTGGCCTGGTATCGGATGTCGAATTTCCTGTGGACGGCAAACTGAGTCCGGAGGCGGGCTTTGAGCTGGCGCGCATGGTCAAAAGCCTGGTTCCCGACGTTCCAGTGGTACTGCAAACCAGCCGCACCGAATTTCGTCCGCGGGCGCATGATGCAGGATATTCGTTTCTGCGCAAACGCTCTCCCACTCTGCTGAAAGACTTGCGCGAAATATTGACCGAGCAATTCGGATTTGGCGACTTCGTATTTCGTCTGCCCGATGGAAGCGAAGTGGGCCGCGCGAAAGACATGACCGAACTGGAAAAGCATCTGCAGACGGTTCCCGGCGAATGCCTCGTCTTTCATTCGCAAAGCAACCACTTCTCACATTGGCTGATGGCTCGCACCGAGTTTGCGCTGGCGGCGAAGCTGCGTCCCAGAAAAGTTTCAGACTTTGCCAGCCCTGAATATCTGCGACGCGATCTGATCGAATCGATCAACCAGTACCGCCGCGAACAGAGCGAGGTTCTGATTGGCGATTTTCGCGCGGATACATTCAAGCCTTCGGAATCGAGTTTCCTGCGCATCGGTTCCGGATCGCTCGGCGGCAAGGCTCGCGGTCTCGCCTTTGTGCGGCACCTGCTGCGCAAAAGCCGCATGACGCGCCGTTTTCCAGGCGTGCGCATCTCCGTGCCTCCAGCGGTTGTTCTCGCGACCGATGTCTTCGATCAGTTTCTGGCTGAGAACAACCTGCTTGATTTTGCTTTGCATTGCGAAGACGACGCTGAGATTGAGAAAAGGTTTCTCGAAGCGCCGCTGCCCACGTCCCTCGCTGAAGATCTGAGGTCGTTGCTGGCCGAGGTGACGCATCCGCTGGCAGTACGCTCCTCGAGTTTGCTTGAGGACTCACAATACCAGCCTTTTACCGGCGTTTATGAGACTTTCATGCTTGGCAATCAGCAAGCCGATCTCAACGCGCGCCTGGCCGCGCTGGGCGAGGCGATCCGCCGGGTTTACGCATCCACCTTCAGCCGCCATGCGAAATCATATGTGCGCGCCACGCCCTATCGTCTGGAAGAAGAAAAGATGGCGGTGATTTTGCAGCGAGTCGTGGGCACGCTGCATGGCCAGCGCTTTTATCCTGATTTTTCAGGAGTGGTCCGCTCGCGGAATTTTTATCCAGTGCCGCCCATGACCTTCGAGGACGGCATCGCTGCCGTGGCTCTGGGCCTGGGCCGCGCCGTAGTCGACGGCGGAAAGTGCCTGACGTTTTGTCCACGCTATCCACAAAACCTGGTGCAGTTTTCGTCGGTCGAAGACATACTGGCGAATTCGCAATCGGAATTTTGGGTATTGGCACTGGATGGCGGGTCGGACGGCCGTCCCGGTCATTGGCACGAGAAGCGTTTCAGCCTCGACGCTGCCGAAAGCGACGGCACGCTGCAGGCTTTGGCGTCCACATATTCGAGAGACAACCATGCCGTTTACGATGGAGTGAGCCGCCCGGGCGCGCGCATTGTGACCTTTGCGCCCATGTTGAAGCATGGAACTTTTCCGCTGGCCGAGATTCTAGATGACCTGGTGCGCGCCGGCGAAGATGCGCTCGGCAATCCCGTGGAGATCGAATTTGCCGTACGCTTGCCACAGCAGCCGAACGAAGCGGCGCATTTTGGATTCCTGCAGATACGTCCCCTGACGCTTTCACGTGACACCGAAGATTTAACCCTCGACGATGTGCAGCCAGAGCAATTGATTTGCCTGAGCAGCAAGGTTCTGGGCAACGGCCGTGTCGAAGGGCTTCACGACGTGGTGGTCGTCGATTCACAGCGCTTCGAGCGTGGGCGCAGCCAGGAAGTGGCCGCGGCCGTCGCGCGATTCAATCGCCTCCTCAACGAGCAACAACGACCGTACCTGCTGATCGGCGTGGGACGTTGGGGATCGACCGAACCCTGGCTCGGCATTCCGGTCGAATGGGATGAAATTTCCGGAGCGCGCGTGATCGTGGAAGCCGGCTTCCGAGATTTTCGTGTCACGCCCTCTCAGGGCAGCCATTTTTTTCAGAATCTGACCGCGTTTCAGATCGGATATTTCACTGTGAATCCTGACGCCGGCGAAGGCTCAGTAGACTGGCAGTGGTTGACAGAGCAAAAGGCCATTGAAGAACAAGGTTGTGTGCGGCACCTGCGGTTTGCGAATCCCATCCATGTGGTGATGAATAGCCGCACCAGCCAGGGAGCGGTCTTTAAGCCCCAGAAGCAAGCTGCGAACTCGAGACTCCCTGCCGAATTAGAATAATCAACATGCAGAATGCAACGCCGGTGGCCATAGCAGTGCTTGTGCTGGAACTGGCGCCGGCAGCGCTGTTTGGCTTTGCCGCGGAGCGCGTTGAACAGGTATGCGCCCGTTGGTCGCCAACGTTCCGAACCTTGCTGCCGGCGGTCTGCGCGCTGCCGTACATCATCATCTCCCGTTCGCACCACATGTTTGAGTGGAAGTGGTGCGCGCTGTACGCATTGTTGCCGGTCGCGATTGCGTGGCTGCTGGGGCAGGCCGCAATCGCCGATCCTGACCAGCGTGGCAATTGGCGCGATGCACTCGTTCTGCTGACGCTGGGGCTTCCAGTTGATTTGCGCTGGTTCGAGCCGGCATGGGCGAACGGGCTTGCGGGCCTGGGGAAGCTCTTACTCGTCGATGCCGGCTTGTATGGATTCCTCGCCGTCCGACGCCTTCATGGCACGGGGTTCGATTTCCATTTTCACTGGAATGATTGGAAAACCGGCCTGCACGAGTTGGCTTTTTTCGCGCCGCTTGTGGTTGGACTGGGACTCGCGCTCGGTTTTCTTCATCCACACGGCAACCCGGTGCGCCTTTCGATGATTCTTAAATGGGTCTACATTTTTATTTTCGTGGCCGTTCCCGAGGAACTCTTCTTTCGCGCGTGGATGCAGAATCTGTTGGAGCGGCGCGTGGGACGGCGAGCGGCACTCGGGATTACCGCGGTATTGTTTGGGCTTTCGCATTTCAATAAACGATCGACGCACTTCAACTGGCGGTATGTGATCCTGGCAAGCGTCGCGGGAATTTTCTATGGCCGGGCATGGCGCGAGCGACGGCGCGTTCCGGCCTCGTCGATCACTCACGCCAGCGTGGATGCGATCTGGTCGTTCTGGTTTTAGTGGACATCATAATAGAGGTATAACCATGGTGGCCAATGGCAGTTGAGTCAAAAACCGCCGCTGCGGAAATGCCTTCGACCTCTCCCGCCCGCAAGTTTCCGAAGCTCGCCGTTCCCGCTCCTTATCGCCGCCCCTTCGTCTGGGCGCAGGTCATCATCGTATTTTTGTTTCTCGAGTTGACGCTCTGGGCGCCGACGCGCCACATACGGAATCGCTGGGCTCTCATCGCGGCAATCACGGTTACGGTGCTGGTGCTCATCGACCATCCATCGCTCGCGCGCCTCGGACTTGGATTGCCGAAAACGTTCGGCGCCAGCGTTGTCCTGGGCGTCAGTTTCGCGGCCGCCGTCCTGATGGTGGTGTTGGTGCGATTTGCGGGCGGCCAAATTCCCGCCAACCAGACTTGGCCGAATTTGGAATCGGTCTGGGGATACGTAATCTGGGCGCTGATTCAGGAGTTCATCCTGCAATCATTTTTCTTCAACCGCTTCGAAGAATTATATGGCGGCGCGGATGCGGTCTGGGTCGCGGCCACGCTTTTTGCCGCCGCACACCTGCCCAGTCCCGTGCTCACGACTGCGACGCTGATCGGCGCACTATTCTTCTGCGAGATGTTTCGTCGCTATCGCAGCATCTATTTTCTCGGGATTGTCCATGCCATGCTGGGATTGACGATTGCCGTGATTACACCTGATAGCTTGTTGCACCACATGCGCGTGGGAATCGGATATCTGCAGTACTAGAATGCGGCGTCCATCCAACGACGGTTTAACTGACGGCCTTTCTGCGAAACTGGCGCAGCCCAATCGTGAGAAACAGCACATCGAAGAACGTCAACGCGACCAGCACCGCCACCACGGAAATGTGCGAGAACTGCGGGACGAGCGTGCCTCGCAATCCTTCGCTGGCATAAACCAGCGGATTAATGAGCACGACTTTTTGCAAAATGGGAAAGTGTTGCAGCGCGCTCCATGGATAATACGTGCATCCGAAGAAAATCATTGGCGTCAGCACCATGCTGAACATAAGGCCAATGTGAGTCTGGTCGATACTGCAACCGAGAGCGAGGCCGCCGCAGGCTGAGAATAGCGCCACCAGCAGCGTGACGCAGGCAAAGCTGAGCGGAGAATGCATGTTCAATCCAACGCCCGGCCGCAACAGCAGCCATGCCGCGGGAATCACCACCAATCCGGCGATCAGCGCCTGCAGTGTGCCGGCGAATACTTTCTCGATTGCCAGCCACGAGATTTCGATGGGCGCGAGCAGTCGATCTTCGATTTCGCGCGTGAACTGAAACTCGGCGATCAGAGGCATGGCGACCGCCCAAACGCCGGTGAAGACCATGCTGATCGCCATGATCCCGGGCAACAGCAGGCTCTTGTAAGCCGGAGGCATGTAGCCGCTGCTGACCATGACGCGCCCGAAGATAAATACGAACATCATCGGCTGCAAGAAAGTTTGCAGCAGCAAAGAAACAAAATTACGGCGAGCAACATGCGCATCCCGCGCCAGCAGCGCCAGAAAAGTTTTCCAGTTCAATCGCGCAAGCTCCTTCCAGTATGGTGCAGAAAAAGGTTTTCCAGGCTCGGTTCAGAGATGTGCACGTCGCGCAATTCAATCGATGCGCCTGAGGCAAGATTGGCAATCTCTGACACCAGCGAACCGCCACGGTCGGCGTAGACATCGGCAGAGCTGTCGCCGCCATTTTGCAAGTTATTTACGGAATCAGGGTTCGCTCGCACCTCCCGGACGCCCGCCATGTTCCGCAGGCGCTGAAGAAATTCCGCTGAGTGCTGTCCGAAACGCAAGCGCAGCAGGTAGCCGCCGGGGACCGACGCTTTCAATTCCGCGGGCGTGCCCAGGGCGATGTTGCGTCCGTGATCGATGATGATCAGACGCTGGCAAAGCGCATCGGCTTCTTCCATGTTGTGCGTGGTCAGAAGTATAGTTTTGCCGCTTTGGTTGTACTCGCGAATGATCTCCCAGAGCAGTAAGCGTGTTTGTGGATCGAGGCCGCCGCTGGGTTCGTCGAGGAAAAGAATTTGCGGATCGTGCATCATGGCGCGCGCAATGGCGAGGCGCTGCATCATGCCGCCGGAAAATCCGCGCACCATCTGATCGCCGCGATCGCGTAGTTTGAAACGCTCGAGCAGCATGTCGGCGCGCTCGCCGCGTTCGCGCGAATCGAGTCCGAAATATGCGCCGTGGAAGAGCAGAATCTCGCGCGCGGTGAGAGAAAAATCAAGATTCGGCCGCTGCGCGACCACGCCAATTAACCGCTTGACCGCGACCTGCTCCGCCCAGACGTCATGCTCGCCGATCCAGGCTTGGCCGCCGGTTGGACGCACGCGCGTGGTCAGAATTCCAACCGTAGTGGACTTGCCCGCGCCGTTCGGGCCGAGCAGGCCGAAAATCTCTCCGGGCGCGATTTCAAGCGTGAGTCCATCGAGCGCAACGATTTGCGCTTTGGGCTGTTTGCTCGCTTTGCCGCGTGCCGCGCTGAATCCGAATCCCCCACCCGAGGCGAGCGGGGGGGCCGAATTGTAAATCTTGCGTAAATCGCGAGTCCGAATCCCAGCCAGCACGACGAATCCCCGCTTGCAAAAGATTCCGAACAGCATACCAAACCGTAGGGCGATGCGCTTTCTGCGGAAGGCGGGCCCTCGCGTTCTGCGCTAACGGCTCGGAATTACCAATGACATACACTTCCGATCACGATTTCGGCGGAAAATTCACAAAACTCTACAGTTCTGGGATGATGAGCAAGATATGATCCGATCAAGCCAGTACCCAAAACCTGCGCAACACATTGCGCGACACTATGACGGATTCCTGCCTTCACTTATTGTCTGGGAAAGGTAAGCTGCGGCCGGAGTCCGTCATTACGTTTCTCTTCCTGTTTCAGCTTGTTGTCTCTTCCTCGGGTATGGCGCAGCAGCAACCCGCGCCGCCCGCGGGCGCCGGTCTGACGATTCATGGCATCGTAAAGTCAGGGAATATGCCGATTCCCGGCGCTGAGGTCTCCGCGATAAACAACGCCACGAAGCAGCAAATCAGCACATCAACGGATGTGGAGGGCAGTTACTCGTTGCGAGTTCCGGCCGATGGACACTACACCGTTCGCGTGCAGATGGCAGCCTTTGCCGGCGGCGCGCTGCAGGTGGTGCTCGACGCGGCGCATGCGAACGTGCAAACAAATTTTGAATTGATGCTTCTGTCGCGGGCGCGCGAAGAACGAAACGAAATTCGTGGCGAACAACAGCAGCGGCGCGCCTATGCTGGTGGGCGCGGTTTTCAAAATCTGTCCGTATTTCAGAGTGAAACGGGCGAGGAGCCCTCGAGCAATACGTCCACGAATTCGATGAGCGAGGTGGCCCCTTCCGGAATGCCGGTGCCTGGCATCGCGCCGGGCAGCGCGACCGAATCAGTCGAGGTTTCGGGCAACACCACGAATTCGTTTAACACGATGAGCGCCGAGGAGATGCAGCAGCGTTTCAATGAGGCGCGCCAGTTCGGCGGCGGCGGTGGCGGCGGAGGCTTTGGAGGTCGCGGCGGCGGAGGCTTTGGAGGTGGAGGATTCGGCGGTGGCGGCGGAGTGTTTAGGCGGCGCGGTTTTGACATCAATCGTCCGCACGGATCGCTATATTACGGTATCGGCGATTCAGCGCTGAATGCGTCGCCGTTTGCGCTTACCGGCCAGCCATCGGAAAAACCCGCGTATTTGCAGAACAGCTTCGGCGGCTCCGTCGGCGGACCGCTGAATATTCCGCACATCTATCACGGCGGGAGCAAGACTTTTTATTTCGTCAACTTCAACGGCAAGCTCGGAAAAAATCCCTTCGATCAGTTTTCGACGGTTCCGTCGCTGCTCGAACGCCAGGGAAACTTTTCGCAAACCACATATACGTCGGGATCCGCCAAAGGTCAGTCGGTACAGATTTTCAACCCCGCGACGAACGCTCCGTTTCCCTGCAATCCCACGTGCAACGTGATTCCAATGACGAGCCTTAATACGGCGGCGCTCGGACTCTTGAATTACATTCCTTTGCCGAATCTGCCCGGAGATTATCAGAACTTCCACTACGTGACCTCGGCTACCAGCGACAGCGACGATTTGAATGTACGTGTGAACCACAGTTTTAACGCGGCTCCGGCCTTTGGACGCCGCGGTGGTGGCCGCAACGCACCTCGCAACAGCCTGCAGTTCGGTTTCCACTACCACCAGTCGAGCGCCACGCTGACGAATCCATTTCCCAGCGTTGGCGGTAACAGCACGGTCCGCAGCTTTGATGTTCCGCTGTCTTACACGCGCAGCATCGGAAAGCTCACCAATATTGTTCGCTTCGACTTTAACCGTAACCGCACCCGCACGCAGAATCTCTACGCCTATAACAACGACATTACTGGTACGCTCGGAATCACGGGAGTCTCAACGAATCCTTTTTACTGGGGATTGCCGGGCCTGTCATTTTCGAACTTCGCCAGTCTGCAGGATACGAATCCGGCGCTCGACCGGAGCCAGACATATACCTTCTCTGACAACATCATCTGGAATCACGGCAAGCATACTTGGCGCTGGGGCGGAGATTTCAGGCGCGTGCAGGTGAACCCCGAGACGGCCAGCAGTCCTCGCGGGTCCTTTGTTTTCAGTGGAGTCAACACTTCCCAGATAGCGAACGGCAATCCCGTCACAGGCACCGGATACGATTTTGCCGACTTCCTCCTCGGGTTGCCGCAGCAAACTTCCGTGCAGTTTGGCCAATCCGAATATTTTCGCGGCAACTACTGGGATCTCTATGCGCAAGATGAATGGAAGATGCGCGCGAACCTAACGCTTAACCTTGGCGTGCGCTACGAATATGTGTCTCCGCTTACGGAAATCAATAATCGCATTGTGAATCTCGATCTCTCTCCCGGTGTTCTGAATCCCAACCTTCCGCTGGGGTCGAATCCGGTCACTCCGATTCAGCCCGGACAACCGGGGCCTTACAGCGGCAATCTTCCGGCAAGTTTGGTGCGGCCCGATCGCAACAACTTTGCGCCCAGGATCGGCTTTGCCTGGAAGCCGTTGCCCAACACCGTGGTGCGCGGCGGATACGGCATCAACTACAACACGGGCGCGTATCAGGGTATCGTGCAGCAACTGGCCTTGCAGCCCCCGTTCGCCACCACCGCTACCAACATTCAGACTGCGGCGGGAGATCTCACCTTGCAAAACGGATTTCCGCCTGCCACCGGCATCACCAACAACTATGCGGTGAATCCGAATTACCGGCTCGGCTATGTGCAAATTCGCAACCTTGACATTCAGCAGCAGATTTCTGCCACGCTGCTGTTGAATCTTGATTACACCGGAACCAAGGGAACCGATCTCGATATTCTGGAAGCGCCGAACCGCACTCTGACAGGGATTCGCATTCAAGGCGTCGACGCTTTTACCTACGAGAATTCGGTTGGCGATTTGGAAGCCAATGCGGGATCGGTGCGCTTGCGCAAGCGGCTGTCAGGCGGAGTTGCGATTGGCGGCCTCTACACCTTTTCGAAGTCGATCGACGATGCTTCTTCGATCGGCGCGGGCGCGACCTCGGTGGCCAGTACGCCTGGGCTCGGCGCTGGCGGAACGCGCGCGGGCGGAGCCGGCCCGTCAACCAGCGGAGGGTCGCCCAATGTCGCGCAGAATCCTTTCGATCTCTCCGCTGAGCGTGGGCTTTCGAGTTTTAACCAGACTCATAAGTTTACGGCGGATTATCTGGTAGAACTGCCGTTTGGCACCGACAAGCGATGGCTGAATGGTGAAACTGCATGGCGTGCGATTTTCGGCGATTGGCAGTGGAGCGGCGACTGGACCATCGCGTCCGGACTTCCGTTCACGCCGCGATATTTGAACGATGTCAACGACGTGAACACGGGGACGAATGGCACATTGCGCCCGGACGTCGTTCCCGGGCAGATGGTGAGCGTGCCGCATCCGTCGATAGCACAGTGGTTTAATACGGCAGCATTCACTTCGCCTCCCACAAACAGCCAGGGTCAGTTGCTGGCATACGGCAATGCGCGGCGCAACAGCATCATTGGACCGGGCACCAGGACCTTCGACATGGCATTCACCAAAATCCTGCGCATGAAAGAAGCGCGAGTGTTGGAGTTTCGGGCGCAGGCCACGAACATTTTCAATATGGTGAACTACTCTTCGATCGGTACAGAATTGAATGCGCCGACCTACGGCCAGGTTACGGCAGCCGGAAGCATGCGGCAGTTCACAATGACTGCCCGTTTCCGCTTCTGAAGACGACGGCGCGGAGGAAGATGATAGAAGGCGATCGGAATTGAGGATCCAATGACTCTCGCTCCAAGGCGGTTTGCAGCAAGGGCGATTGCTTCGCTGTTGGCGCTAGTGATCTTGTGCGGACCATTGCCTTCGCAGCAGCAATCGGACTATGTGATTCGCGCCGAATCGAACCTCGTGCTCGTGAATGTGACGGTAAAGGACAAGAGCGGAAGGTTCGTGCCGGGATTGAAGCCTGAAGATTTCACTGTCTTGGAAGACAACAAGCCGCAGAAAGTCGTTTCGTTTGATGTGGAGAATGTGGATGCCATCCCCTCGTTGAATGTGGCCCAGGCAAGGCCGTTGCCCGAGCCGGCGGCATCACCGACGGGCGCACCCGCATCCGCGGCGGAGCTGACCACGCTGTTCAAAGATCGGCGTCTGATTATTTTGTTTTTTGATCTTTCAGCCATGGAACCGGATGAGATCGATCACGCGGTTACCGCCGCCGAACACTATCTCGACGCACAAATGGCGCCTGCTGATCTGGTGTCAATCGTTTCACTGGGAAGTGATCTGACGGTGAATCAGGATTTCACTTCCGATCGCGCTTTACTGAAAAAACAGCTGGACCAATTCAGTTCCGGAGCCGGCCAAGGTTTCGAAGAGGGCACGACCGGCACGACCGAAGGAACGCCCGACACCGGCCAGCCATTTACCGCCGACGATACCGAGTACAACATCTTTAACACCGACCGGCGGCTTGAGGCGTTGCGCTCCGTGGCGGAACAGCTTTCTCATGTGCAGCAAAAAAAGTCGCTGATTTATTTTTCCAGTGGCATGGATCGCACCGGCATCGAGAACGAGTCGGAACTGCGTGCGGCAGTGAACGCCGCGGTGCGTTCGAATCTCGCGATTTACACCATGGACATGCGCGGCCTGCAGGCGCTCGTCGCTGGCGGCGAAGCGCAGAATGCCAGCCTGCGAGGCGTTTCCGCGTATTCCGGGCAATCAACGCTCAACGCGCTGAATTCCAATTTCACCACGCAAGAAACGCTGGTGACTTTGGCGAGCGATACTGGCGGCCGCGCCTTTCTCGACTCTAACGACTTCGGCCAGATTTTTACCGGTGTGCAGCAGGATACATCGACTTATTATCTGCTTGGCTATCACAGCACAAATACCGCGCGCGACGGGCGTTACCGGCGCATCGTCGTGAAGACAAAAATTCCCGGTGTGAAGATCGAGTACCGCCGCGGCTACTATGCGCCCGCGGATTTTAAACACTCCACGAAAGACGACAAGGAGCTGCAACTCGAAGAAGAACTGGCTTCCGAATTGCCAGCCACCGATTTGCCGCTGTATCTCGGCGTCTCGTATTTCCGTCTGGAGGGGAACAAATTCTTCGTTCCCATTTCGCTGGTGGTGCCGGGCTCCCAGATTTCGTTTGTCCGCAGCAGCGACCGCGACAAGGCGACACTCGACGTAATTGGAGTCGTGCTCGACAGCGACCATCATCCCCTGAACCGGATTCGCGACACGGTGAAACTGGCCGTGAACACGTCAACTGAAGTGCAAAAGAAAAATGTGCAATATGACACGGGCATGAGCCTGCTCAGTGGCAAGTATCACCTGAAATTTGTGGTCCGCGAAAATCAGACCGGACGTATGGGCTCATTCGAAACCGATATCAACGTGCCTGAGCTGAAAACGCAGCCGCTGAAGATGAGTTCGGTTGTGCTGTCGAATCTCGTCCAGCCCGCAAAAAAGAGTTCGGAGCTGAATCCGCTGATTCACGATGGATCTGAGATCGTTCCGAACGTGACCCATGTCTTCTCGGCCGTGCAGCACTTGCTCTTTTATTACGAGGTCTACGATCCCACGCGGTCTTCGGCAGCCGAATCCGCACAACAGGATTCTGGCCAGAGCAGGAACGGCAGCAATAAATCCGCGATCCGCCTCTTATCCAACGTGGCCTTCTTTCAGGGCAAAGCCAAAGCTTATGAGAGCTCGCTGGTGGAACTGAACGAACTGAACGCGCGCGACCGAAAAGCTGCGGTCTTCAAGTTGGATGTGCCGCTTGCATCACTCAAGCCCGGCTTTTATACCTGCCAGGTAAACGTGATCGATGACGCCGGCGGCCACTTCCTGTTTCCGCGCCTCGCCTTGCTGATTCGAAAAAGCGATCCAACGGCAACACAATAACTCGCGAACGGTGGGTTCGCTGTACTCGTTCCAGCGCCGTCGCACATGCGAAGGCGATCGTCCAGGCGAGTGCATCCGTCGGAACTAGCGAGTCCACCTAACGAACGCTGAATACTTCGAGTGTCTGAGCCGGCAATGAGATTCTTATCTTGCCGTCGACTGCTTTTGCAGGCGCCGTCCCGAACACCGTTTCTAACTGGCGCGCGGTTCCCAGAGGCGTGTTTTCGACCGGAATTTCAAGTTCGCGAGTCTTCGGCGCGTTGTTGTACACAATCAGCAGTTTTTCTTCGGGCGACTCGCGCATGAAGGCGTAGTAGCTGTCGTCCCATCCAATGTGCCATTGCTTCCCGGTGCGAAGCGCGGCATGGCTCTTGCGCAGCGCCAGCAGCGACTGAACGTGGGCAAATATGTCTTGCTGTTCGGCGGTGCGGCCGCTGGCGGTGAAGGCGTTGCGCGGATCGCCGGGGAAGCCTCCGGGGAAGTCTCGACGGTTGTCGGGATCTTCTCCGCCCGGCATTCCAATCTCATCGCCGGCATAGATTTGAGGAATCCCGCGCAACGTCAGCAGCAGCGAGAATGCGGCTTTCAGTTTTGCTGGACTGCTGCCTTCGACGCTCACGAACCGCCGGTCATCATGATTTCCGATGAAAGTGACCAGCGTCTCAGGGTGCGGATAGAGTTCATCGTGCTGCAGCACGTCGACAATCTTCTGCATCGGTGCTCCCTTAATCACCACGTCGCGCAGCGCGCTGCACAGCGGAAAGTCGAACACCGTCGCGAGACCCGAGTCGATGCCGTCGAACTGTTTTCGTCCGCCTTCGAAAAATGACGTGACCGTCGAATCGCTATCGGCCACTTCACCGACATCCATAACTTCCGGGTAAGCAATCTGCGGATAAACCTCACGCAGCCGCGCGTGCCATCCGCTCCAGAATTGGCGCGTGGAATAGGGAAATGTATCGAGGCGGAATCCATCCAGTTGCGCAATCTCCGTCCACCACATCGCATTTTGCTCGAGGTAGATGGCGAGTTCAGGATCGTCCGGGTTCAGATCGGGCAACTTGTTCGCAAACCAGCCGTCAAGCGTGTTGAGATACTCGCGCGGCGGTGCGTGCGGATCGACCAGCCCGGAGAAGCTATAAGACGGCGCGAGATGATGCTCGGGCGTGCCATGAAACCACGTAGGTGTGGGGGGATCATTAGCCCATGGATGATGCGGACCGGTGTGGTTGACGACGTAGTCGATCAGCACCTTCATGCCCAGCCGGTGAGCGTCTGCCACCAGAGCCTGATATTCCTGCATCGATCCCATGTGCTCGTCGAGCGCATAGAAATCGACCACATGGTAGCCGTGATAATCGGAATCGGTATTCTTCCACACCGGAGTGAGCCACAACGTGGTGACGCCGAGTCCGTGGAGATATCCAAGATGCTCTCGAATCCCGCGCAGATCGCCGCCGTGATACGCCATGGGATTTTTGATGTCGTACACTCCGTTCGACCCCGAAGGGCGGTCGTTCGCCGGATCGCCGTCAGCAAAGCGGTCAGGCATGATCAGGTAGATGACGTCATCACGCGAAAAGCCTGCGAAGCGGTCTCTAGGCCCGGCGCGGGCCAGCAACGGCAGCGAAATCGCTGTCGAACCAGACGAAGTTGTCACTTGCAGGCCGGCGGTTCCAGATTGCAGATCGGAACTCAATTTCAGGTGGATGAAAAGATAGTGCCCGTTGGCGGAAGCTTCCGAACTGAGAACGGTCACGCCCGCCGTCGAGCTTTCAACCCGCGCGCCACCCAGGTTTTCGCCAATCAGCAGCAGCGTGAGACTGGGAGTGTAGTCAACCCACCAGTTAGGCGGAGCGATTTTGTGAACGGCTGGAGCGCGTGTGCCTGGATTCTTTGCTGATGAAACAATGGTCGCGGGTGAGGCTGTCACTGACGATCGCGAGGACGCCCAAGCGATGCCCACCCAGTTCAGGCAAGCGCAGTTCAGACAAAGCAGGAGCAGCGACAGCGCGAAGATGCGGCGGATTTTCATGGCAGCAACCGGCCTGTGTAGGCCAAACGATCAAGGCAGAAAGGCCAGAGGAGTTTCTGCGCACAAGCGAGCTGGACGAGCAGAGAACGGAATCGTCCGCCCCCTGCCCCTAGCCCTCGGATCAGAACGTAATGCGCACAGCCAGCTGCAACTCGCGCTCGGACGACAAACGTGTTACTAAAGGGTTGGTAGTCGTGGTGACGCCGTTTGCAACCGTTCCATTACTGAGATTTCCTTGGAAGCTGCCGTTTTGAAACTGTGGGTGGTTCAGCAGGTTAAAGACGTCGGCCCGGAACTCAAGCTTGTAGCGTTCCTTCATGGTGACGTCTTTCATCATGCCGGTATCCCAGCTATGGAATCCGGGTCCGAACAGGGCATTTCTCCCCAAACTACCGGGGCGCGCGAAGTATCCGTTGACTGTGGGAGGCGTGGAGAAGTCTCCGCTGATGATGGCTTGACCAGTGGCGTGGTCGATTTTCACAGAGATCGGGCCGGTGATGTCCGGACGGTCCTGGGGCGAAGTGTTCGTATAGTAGAGATCAAAGGGAGTGCCGGACTGCAAGGTGACGATGTTGTTCCACTGCCACCCACCGAGAATGTAATTGACGGCCGGTTTCCAATCTGACCCAAATTGCTTTCCCGTCCCGAATGGAAGCTCGTAGAGGGAGCCGAAGACAAAGTTGTTGCGGATGTCCTGATTCGCATTTCCCCTGTTCAGATTCAGGAGTGGGTTTCCATTGGCGTCCACGAAAATTGGGTTACTAGGGCTGTTGTTCGAGAAGGCGCCGTCGGAGTTGTCGATCGTGTGGGACCATGTATAGGCGCTCGTGAACTGCAATCCTTTTGTAAGGCGACGATTGAAACTCGCTTGTAGCCCGTTGTAGGTGCCGCTCCCTATGAAAGCGTACTCGTTGACAGCTCCACCCAGGTTGTAAAAGCGCTGACTTTCGCCGACTTGCAGATTGCCAAGAATTGTGTTGTTGGCGTTGAATGCCGTTGCCAGGTTACTCATCTTCGTGCCCACGTAGGCGATGTCGAAGACCATGCTTGTTCCCACCTGGCGTTCGATCTGCACATTCCATTGCTGTATGCGCGAGTTCTTGCTGTTGCTCGGCCAGTAGATCACGTTCACATTGGTGGGATCGCTCTCACTTGCCGGCGCCGCGGCTGGCAGAGCGGCGGTGGCTTGGGTCCAGTCGTTATTGAGAGCGCTATAGGGAGGTCCGTTTGGGATCTGGCCGCTCAGCGTGATCCGATAGCCGTTCAGGCTTTGGGTGGAACAGTTACTGTTAAAACCCGGGCAAGCTTCGTAGCTTGACGTTCCGTTGAAATCCGGGTTGTTGCTGAGTTGCTCGCCTACCCCACCACGATCGAGGTAGTAGAAGATCCCGTATCCACCCCGGAGCACGGTTTTGCCATTGCCGAACAGATCGTACGCAACGCCGATGCGCGGCGCCCAATCATTCTTGTCATTGTTAATCAGGCTGCTTGGCAGCCCGGCGGCCCCGGGGCTACCAGGAGTGATCAGCATTCCATTACCCGCAACGTTCGGGTTGTTCGGAACCCAGTTCGACATCCGGTTGTTGATCTCGTAAGGCCAAGTGTAGTAGTCGTAGCGCAGGCCAAGATTCAGGGTTAGCCGGTTAGTCACGTGCCAGTCGTCCTGTGCAAAGTAACCGGTTTCCCAGCTGTGGGTCTCGTACAGGCCATTGAATAGGCCGATCTCATAGTCCGGGAACCCTGCCACTATCTCGGAGGCTTCGTATCCGGTGAACCTTCCTGTGCCTGGGTAATCGTTGCCGCCAAGAATGAAGGAACCTTTGGCGTCGTTGCCCTGCACGTAGCCAAGGCGTCTCTGACCGACCGTGCCTCCAAACTTGAAAACATGGCGGCCATGGACATAAGAGAGCGCGTCCTCGAACTGGTAAAGTTTTTGATCGACGTTATAGGGACCGCCATCGCCCTGGTAGGTGATCTCTTGGGCATTGCCACCGATCAGAACTTGGCCACCGAGCAAAGGCGTTGGGTTCGCGCCGGGAATCCCGATCGCGGCCCCGAGTCTCTGGTTGATGTTGGGCGGGTTGTAACCGTATACCGAGCTGATATAGCCAAAGTGGAATTCGTTCACCATATTCGGGCTGACACTGCGCGTGTAGCCGGCTGCGATTCCTCGCGGATGGTTGATATTGTCACCGGAGCCAAACCCTGACGGGTCGTTGGGGCCAAGACTGTTTGAAACCGTAAAATTGTCTTGCCCGTAGCTGTAACGGAAGAAGACCTGATCCTTTTGCGTCGCGTTAAAGTCAGCACGAATATCGAAGTCGTCGAAATTTCGGGTTTGCTGACGGTTGGTGACGTAGTTGTTGATCAACGTCCCTGGCGATGGTGTGGCGTTCGGCTCGGGAAAAGTTTGCAGATATTTCAGGCCTACAGGATTCGGGTTAGTGATGATGTTAGTCGCGGTCGTTCCGTTCCAGCCGAACGGCTCGCAAGTGATGGGATCGAAGATGTAACCATATGAAACCGGGCTACCGCTCGTGCCCTTGTTGAAAAGCGGATTCCCGACTGCGCACTGCGGAACACTTGGCGTGGTCAAGCCCAGCAGTTGCGAAAAGTCCGAGATCCCTGTCTCGCCAGGTGCCGTGCCCTTCATCATGTCAGTCGGAACGGTATCGTATTCGGTTCCATTCGGCTGGAATTGGCGGCGGCCCTGGTAATCGCCGAATGCAAACAGTTTGTTCTTCCATATCGCGCCGCCGAGCGTGCCACCAAACTGGGCTTGCCGGAACACGATCGGGCCGGTTGAACCATAATCATGAGCGTCGGCAAATCCGCTGCGCCTGAAAAGGAAGGCCGATCCATGCAGGGTATTGGTGCCGGATTTGATGCTGGTCTCAATGATTGCACCCCCGCCTTTTCCGAACTCGGCTGGGGCCACGCTAGTATTCACGCGGAATTCCTCGATTGCCTCAGCTGGCGGGAAGAAAATGATGCCGTTGACGAAGGCATCATTGTTGTCAACTCCGTCGAGTATGAAGTTGTCGGCTTGCGGTCGCAGTCCATTCGCCGAAAGTGCGGCGCCCCCGGTCTCGGAGTTTCTGAAAGTTTCGGCGTTGGTTCCCGAGCTGCCGCCGGAGGCGATGTCGCCATAAGCGCCGCGCGTGACGCCGGGAGTCAGCAGTGCAAGTTGCGTGAAGTTGCGGCCATTCAACGGAAGCTCAGTCACTTGCCGTCCCTGGATCACTTCGCCCATGCTCGATGTGGCCGTATCGACGAGCGGTACTCCGGCCGTCACGTCTACGGTTGTGCCGGTGGCACCCGTTTCAAGTTTCAGGCTAATCTCCTGAACCTGGGAAACCTCGAGAGTAAAATCTGCGGCCGATGTCTTGAAGCCGGGTGCCGTCACGTCGACATGATAGTGGCCCGCGCTGAGCGCGTTCACCACATACTCACCCGAACCGCTTGTCTGGGCGGTTACGGTTCTGCCGGTCGCCGTGTTTGTCACCGTAACGGTTGCATTCGGTATCACCGCTCCTGTTGGATCGGTAATGGTTCCAAAGAGACGGCCTGTATCCGTTTGAGCCAACGCCAAGCCAGTCAGGCAGAACACGAACATAAGAACCAGAATGAATTTGCTCTTCATGTTTCCTCCGAATTCGCGGATCTTTCCAGACCCTTCCGCTGAGCGCACGACGTTCAACGGTTTGAGGACTGCAACTTTCAGTACAAAGGAGGTCCGGGAGGAGGTTTCACTAGGTCTTTAAACGGTTACAGGAGTAAAATATCGCTGTTGCACGAGGATACGATCCCCTGTTACTTCACTGTTAAATGGCTGTGACACGCACTTTCGCTGCTGGGCCGGAGCAGTTCTACCAACAAATAGATAACATTATTAAAAGTCATAGCCTGCGGGGTTCGGAATCTCTTTGCAAGCTGTTGCAATATCTCGCAAAACAAGCCCTCTCACATCCCGACGCGCCGCTCAAGGAATACCAGATTGCCACCGAAGTCTATGGGCGACCCTCCGACTTCGATCCGCAGTCTGATTCAACGATTCGCGTACAGGCTGGACGTCTTCGCCTGAAACTGGCCGAGTATTATGCCGGCGAGGGCGCCGCCGATCCGATCCTGGTCAAAATTCCGAAGGGAAGTTATCACCTCACCTTTGAGGCGCGGTCGATTGCGCCGCCGCAAACACAGACGACCCTTCCGCGTGAATTGCTGCCTCCCCGCGTCACCGTCACAACTGTCCCCAGAGGCTGGCGGGTGGCTGCCGTTGTGCTGCTGACCGGTTTGGTCGCTTCGCTAATAGCTTTGGGAGGTCTGCTGTGGACCCGCAAATCGGCTGAGCCCGCGACTGCGACCGCCGTGCCCGCCGCGCCGCGCACCACTGGTCCGCTCGCGGCTTTCTGGAAGCCCTTTACCTCAAGTGTCGAGGAGCCTTGGGTCATCTACAGCAATGCAGCCTTCGTCGGACGGCCCGAGACCGGCATGCGCTACTACAATTCGCGCGAGGATTCGAAGAGCAGAGTTTACGACCATTACACCGGCGTGGGAGAAGTGCTGGCGATTCATGCGCTCGACGACGCCTTTGGCACGCTGGGACGCCGCATCCTGGTCAAGCGTGGCAGCTTGTTCACGCTCGACGACATGAAGAATAACAACCTGATCTTCGTCGGTTCCCCGTCTGAGAATCTTTCCCTGCTCGACATTCCCGGAACGCAGGATTTTGTTTTTCAGCGAGTGCTGTCTGGTCCGCGGCGCGGCGATCTTTCCATCGTCAACAAACATCCGAAGCCGGGCGAAGCCGCTGTCTACCTCGCCAGTCCCTCGAACTCCGAATTAACCGAAGATTATTCGGTCATCGGATTGGTGCCTGGGGTCGGGTCCGGCCGGTATGTCATGATCCTCGCCGGAACAACCACATTCGGAACGCAAGGCGCCGTCGAATTTGTGTGCCGCCCCGACTCAGTCGATAAATTGCTCCACGCGATTCCAAACTCCGGCGCGGGACCGATCAAGCCCTTCGAGGCGTTAATTCACGTCAAGATCGCCCGCGGTGTGCCAGTCGAAACCGAACTCGTCGGCGTGCGCTCCCGATAATCTGCTGGTGGAAAGCCGGCCGCCCACCCGACCCGGCCGCGATTGAGAAAGCGTCTTCTCCGCAGTGAGAATTCAGGGTTTCGCAGCCACCGCATTGCCTGGAATCGAACTGCTGGTATGCCGCAAGTCGTACAAGTCCTCTACGCGTTGCGTCAAGACCGCCGCCAGCATGAAAAAGATCCCGCCGGCGACGACCGCGGAAATCCGGTTGTTGTTCAATAGATGCCCCATCACCCAGCCGAATCCCAGCGATGCCGTAATCTCGGGAATCACAATGAAGAAGTTGAAAATCCCCATATAAACTCCAACCTTGCCATGGGGCAGCGATCCCGCAAGAATCGAATACGGCATTGAGAGCGTGCTCGCCCATGCAATTCCGACTCCGGTCATCGAAAGCAGCAGCAGATATTTGCTGTGAATGATGACCACCGAAAGCAGGCCAAGCCCTCCGCAGATGAGGCACAGACTATGCGTCGCTGTGCGCCCCCACTGTCGGGCAAGCGCTGGCAGCAGAAACGAAAATCCGAAGCACACCAGAGAGTACATGCCAAAACAGACGCCCGCCCATTCGACGCCGGCAGAATACAAAGGAGAACTCGTATCGGCCGCCCCAAACACGTTGCGCGCCACGGCCACGGGAAAGTAAAGCCACATGCAAAACAATCCCAGCCATGTGCAGATTTGCACCCACGCCAGTTGCCGCATGGTGCGAGGCATCTGGCGGATCGACGCCAGGATTTCGCGAGCGCTCGCGCCCAAGCCCGCATGCTGGCTCTTCTGTTTTTGAAACTCCGCGAGATTGTCGGGCGGATATTCCTTGGTCGTAAAGATCGTCCAAAGCACCGCGCCCATGAACGCCGCCGCGCCAATGTAAAAAGAAAGCCGCACAGTAAATGGAATCGTTCCCGCCGTCGTTCGTCCCGCCACATGAAAGACATTGGTCAGCAGATAAGGCAGCGCCGAGGCAACCACCGCTCCCAGCCCGATGAACAGGCTCTGCATGGCAAAGCCGCGCGTGCGCTGGAATTCGGGTAGCAAATCGGCCACAAACGCGCGAAACGGTTCCATGCTGATGTTGATGCAGGCATCGAGAACCCACAGCAACCCGGCCGCCATCCAGAGAGTAGAGCTGCGCGGCATCAGGACGAGCGCGATCGAACTTAGAATCGCTCCGCCAAGAAAATAAGGACGCCGCCGGCCCAGCGGTCCCCACGTGCGGTCGCTGGCGTGCCCGATGATCGGTTGCACGATCAGTCCCGTCAGCGGCGCGGCCAGCCACAAAATCGGAATCTGATCGGCCCGCGCGCCCAGATATTCGTAGATGGCGCTCATATTCGCCATCTGCAGTCCCCAGCCAAACTGTATCCCCAGGAACCCGAAGCTCATGTTCCATATCTGCCAGAATGTGCGCGGCGGCTTGTCCATAGGCTTCTACCGATCGTAAAGCATGACCAACGTTCGAAGTCTCGCGCTCAACTCGCTTTTCAGCGAATCCGCGCGATAGCGCCACTTCCAGTTTCCGCTGACTGTGCCGGGAAGATTCATGCGCGCCGCGCTGCCCAGCCCTAGCACATCCTGCAGTGGGACAATCCCAATATCGGCGACCGATGCCATCACCGCGCGGATCATCACCCAGTTGATTTCGGAATCGTCACGAAAATTGAGATACGCGCGCGCGAACTCATGCTCTTTGCGGACGTCGTCGGGCGTCCGCGTGCTGTCGCGGGCCCCAGAACTCATCCACCACCCGACCGTCGTGTCGTTGTCGTGTCCGCCGGTATAAGCGGCCAGGTCGCGATGATAATTATGCGGACGAAACGACGGTCCCTGCGGATCATTGCCAAACGCAAATTGCAAAAGACTCATGCCGGGCAAACCAAATTGTTGCCGCAGTTTCTCGACCGGCGGAGTGATCACGCCCAGATTCTCCGCCACAATCGGCAGTTCGCCAAACGCCTTCTGCAGCGCAGAAAAAAAATCTTCTCCCGGACCTTTGACCCAGCGTCCGTTCATGGCAGTAGCTTCGCCGCCGGGAACTTCCCAATAGGCTTCAAATCCGCGGAAATGATCGAGTCGCACCATATCGAAAAGCGCCAGCGAAGCGCCAAAACGCTCGATCCACCATTTGTATCCGTCTTGCGCCAGCAGATCCCACCGATAAATCGGATTCCCCCAAAGTTGTCCCGTGGCGCTGAAATAATCCGGCGGCACGCCCGAGACGACTGTCGGACGGCCCTCATCGTCGAGATAGAACAATTCAGGATGAGCCCAGACATCGGCACTATCATGCGCAACATAGATCGGAACATCACCCATGAACCGAACGCCGCGCTCCCGGCAATAAGCCTTGAGACGTTCCCACTGCCGGAAAAATTCAAACTGCCAATACTTGAACGCATTGATTTCCGGAGCCAGTCGCGTCGACCACTCGCGCATTGCATGTGCGTCGCGTTTTCGAATCTGCGGATCCCACAGCGTCCACATCGTTCCGCGGTGAGCGTCTTTGCAGGCCATGAAAAGCGCGTAGTCGTCGAGCCACGGACTCGCACCTTCGCAAAAATGGTCGAACGCCGCGCGATCCGCCCGCGAACCGTCGGCAAAAAATACTTCCGCTGCGCGCCGCAATGCCGTCATCTTGAATTCGATGACCGGTCCGTAGTCAACGAAGTCATCGGGAAAGCGCGCCGATCGCGCCAAGTCCAGGTCTGATGCTTGCAGCAATCCCTCGTCGCGCAGGCGCTCGAGGCTGATCAACATCGGATTGCCGGCAAATGCCGAAAAGCACTGATAAGGAGAATCCGCGTAGCCCGTCGGATTCAGCGGCAGCACCTGCCACAATTTCTGTCCGGCCGAGGAGAGAAAATCCGCGAATTCGTAAGCTGAGGGTCCGAGATCGCCGATGCCAAAACGCCCGGGCAGGGAAGTGAGGTGGAGCAGAATGCCACTGCATCGCGCGAACTTCACTCTGTAACAATACGCAGGTTGCCCGCGTTAGGGCAAGGCGCGAGGAAGTTCAACTCATCATTCTCGACGTGCCTACTGATTTACTTCCGCAATCACCAGCCCATAGGGATCGAGCGTAACCTCGTTGCCCTTCGCCGAGCCCTCTGACGCGATCACCGTTTTCAGCGCAGCGCCGCTGAATCCCTCCGGCGCTAGATCAAACGTAGCTTTCCGCGGAGCGTCTGACATATTCAGCGCCACCAGCACGGCTTTCCCTTTGTAGCTGCGCAGGTATGACATTACGTTCGGATCGTCCTGATTGAGCGCCGTATAGCTGCCGTCGAGCAGAGCCTCATTCGTGTGCCGCAGCGCCAGAACTTTCTTATACAGATTCAAAATCGAGTTGGGATCCTTAGACTCCGTCGCCACGTTATGCGTCTTGTAGCTCGGCGGTACCGGAAGCCATGGAGTTGCCTTGCTGAAGCCCGCATTTTCCGAGGTGTTCCACTGCATCGGCGTGCGTTCACCGTCTCGGCCTTTGTCCTTGGGCCAGCCGATGCGGCCCATCGGATCTTTCACATCTTCGCGGCGCTTGGGATCGTTGTTCGCCATTCCAATCTCTTCGCCGTAATACATAATCGGAGTGCCCCGCAGCGTCAGGTAGAACGCGCCCATCAGCTTGGCGATCTCATCGTTATGCCTGCCATCACCGTAGCGGTTATACGAGCGCACGATATCGTGATTGCTGATGACAAATACCGGCCAGCCGTGCGCGCTGTTCACGGCCGCGATCTGCTTTCTGAATTCCGGCGGCGAAAGTTTGTCGACCATCGTGAACATGAAGTCCATCGGCATTTGCAGTTCGTTGCCGTCGTGCCCGTAATACTCGTCGAGCTGCGCCACATTCGATGTCCACGTTTCTCCGATCAGTACCGCCCCATACTCATCGGCCACTTTGCGCAGTTTCTGAAGCACCACGTGAACCTCGGGAAGATTCGTGTTGTATTCGTTTTTCATGTTCGGATCGCCCAACGCGTTGGTTCCCGGAAGCACGGGATTGTCATGCAAGACAGGATCCTCAAACAGGGTATCGACCGCGTCAAGGCGAAAACCGGCAACTCCGCGCTTGTACCACCACGCCGTCGTGTCGAGCATCACTTTTTCGACCGCGGGATCGCGCCAGTTCAAATCCGGCTGTTGTGGATAGAAATAATGATAGTAGTACTGGTTGGTCGTCGGATCGAAGGTCCAAGCCGAGCCGCCGAAGATTGAAATCCAGTTGTTGGGCGGCTGTCCCGGTCCTTTGCCGTCGCGCCAGATGTACCAGTCACGATGCGGGGAGTTGCGCGAAGATTTCGAATCCAGAAACCACGGATGCTGGTCAGAGGTATGGTTTGGCACGAAATCCATGATGATGCGGACATCATGTTTCTTGCCATCGGCCACCATGTGATCGAAGTCCTTGAGGTTTCCGTACATGGGATCGATATTCCGATAGTCTGATATGTCGTAGCCGAAATCGACTTGCGGCGAGGGATAACAAGGAGTGATCCACATGGCGTCAACGCCCAGTTGCCGCAGGTAATTCATCTTCGACGTGATGCCGTCGAGATCGCCGATGCCATCATTATTGCTGTCCGCAAAACTGCGCGGATAGATTTCGTAAAACACCGCGTTCTGCCACCACTGATGGCCATCCGCATCAACCGCCATTTTTTGAGCGCCCGCGAAAACGGACCCCAACAAGATAAGCAGCAACAGGACCGACGATGGTGAAAACAGGGGGCGCAGCGGCCGGCTTGACATGGACAGGTCTCCTGCAAAGAACATAAAGCGATCCTCGAAAGGTCGCAAATGGCGGCCAAATTCGACTGCATTTCGCTCAAGTGTCATTCCAAATCATCAAAAAAGCGGCTGAAAATGCTGGTTCTTGCCGCAAGACTCACAGTTAACGGTGATTTGAGTCACAGACTCAAAATGTCCATTCGCGAGATAAACGATTTCGTTGGCCCCGGTTGTCATTGGCTGGGAAAACCTCGGAGTCCATGGGACACATGAGAGGACCGAAGCTGGTATCGCGCAATCATCATTAAATTCTCAGTTATAGTTTTCGTTTCGCGAGCCACTGTTGCCTCGTTTTCAACTCTCCCCGCCCCTGCGATTCCGCGCTTAAAACACAGCTCAATTTTGCGAGAGTGTCTGACCCATCGTTCACCGGGTAATGCCGTGCGCAGGAAAGGCATCACACATGTCGAAGCACCCAACCATTGCAGAACACCTCGAGGCGAGCGGCGTCTCCCGGCGAAACTTCCTTCAGTTATGCGGCGTGCTGGTGGCCACCGCTCCCGTAGGGCTCGCCCTGACCAGCAACAAGACGGTTGCGCAAGTGGCACAGGCGATCGGCAAGACGAAACGACCCTCGGTGATCTGGCTGCATTTTCAGGATTGCACGGGATGCACCGAGACTCTGCTGCGTACCTCCGCTCCTGACGTCGCCCACCTGATTCTCGACGTGATCTCGCTCGACTATCACGAGACTCTAATGGCCGCCTCGGGCGCGCAGGCGGAAGCAGCATTGCGCTCCGCCATGACCGACAACGCCGGCAAGTATGTGCTGGTGGTGGAAGGCGCGATTCCCACTCGTGATGACGGCGTGTACATGGAATTAGCCGGCAGACCAGCGATTCAGGTCGTCACGGAAGTCGCGTCGCACGCTGCGGCAGTAATTGCCATCGGCTCCTGCGCATCGTGGGGCGGAGTTCCATCCGCCGACCCAAATCCAACCGGCGCTATGGGAGTGAGCTCAGTGATCTCGGGCAAGACGATCGTGAATCTCCCGGGCTGCCCGCCCAACCCCTACAACCTGCTCGCCACCGTTCTCGAATACGTCACCATGGGCAAGCTGCCAGAGCTTGACGAGTTCGGCCGGCCGAAGTTCGCCTATGAACGCGTCATCCACGAGAATTGCCCGCGGCGTGCCCACTTCGATGCTGGCCGGTTCGCCGCCGCATTCGGCGACGAAGGCCATCGCAAAGGCTGGTGCCTCTACAAACTCGGCTGCAAAGGGCCGGTCACTCACGCCGCTTGTTCGACTCGCCACTTCAATGAAATTCCAGGTGTGTGGCCCATCGGCCTCGGCGTTCCCTGTATGGGTTGCACGGAGAAAAGCGTGGTTTGGCGAATGGACACGTTTGAAACTGTCCCGATTCACCTGGCAACTCCGCCCGATACTTATCCGCCGATTTACAGCGCCGCCGGAGGAATCAAAGTCGGCGCCGCTGCTCTCGCCGGCGCCGTGGCTGGAGCCGTTGGCGGCGCGACCTGGGTCGCTTCGCAGCGTTTCCAAAGCAGCCAGGAGGCGGGCGTGGCGCGCGTGATTGTCGACCGCGCTCACGCGGAAAAACTGAAAACTTCAATCAGCAAGTCGGTCGTCAATCCCAACGACGCGAAGAACGGCAAGAAAGAGGACTGATGTGGCCATCACTCGGCGAGCACTGATCTCAAACATCGCCAAGGCTGGCGTGCCGGCAGCCGTGGCCATGACGGTAGGCACCGAAACCCTCCAGGCCGAGACCGAGAACATCCCCGTCCCGAGCGCTGCCGTCGGATTGCTCTACGACGCGAGCATCTGCATCGGCTGCAAAGCCTGCGTAGCAGCCTGTGCCGAAGCCAACGACACTCCGCCCGATACCCGCGGCGACGCACTCCATCAGGCGCCGTCCGATCTGAACGATCTTACCCGCAACATCATCAAGCTCTACAAGCCTGAAGACGGCTCGCTCTCATCTTTTGTGAAGCGCCAGTGCATGCACTGTCTCGATCCTGCTTGCGCGGCCGGATGTCCATTCGAGGCGCTGCACAAGGATCCAGAAACCGGCATCGTGAGCTGGACCGCCGAAGAGTGCATCGGCTGCCGCTATTGCACCATCACCTGTCCGTATCACATTCCGCGTTTTCAGTGGCAAGGCTACAACCCGCGCGTGACCAAGTGCGAACTGTGCAGCACGCGCCTCGAAAAAGGTCTCAAGCCCGGTTGCACTTCTGTCTGCCCCACTGGCGCTGTCATCTTTGGCCCGCGCACCGTCTTGTTGGCCGAGGCCAAACGCCGCATCAAGAACCATCCGGGCAAGTATTACCAGGAGCGCGTCTACGGCGAGACCGATAACGGAGGCACTCAATCTTTGTATCTGTCGCGCGTTCCCTTCGACAAACTCAGCCTGCCTGTACTCGGAACCGAGTCGGTGCCCGCACGAACCCTCCGCTGGCAAAGACGCCTGTATCAGTATTTCGCGCTGCCCGCCTGGTTGTATGTCGGGTTGGTGCAGGTGATCCGTAAAAACCTGAAGGGGCATGAAGAAGAAGCTCACGAACGCGAAAAAGAAACCGGTTTGAGAGCGCAATTATGAAGGCACAAATATGAGCAGCTCAACCCTAAGCAACGCGTCCATCGCCGATGCTCCCATTGCCAACACCCGCTGGGAGCGTGCCGTACCCGTCTACGCCTTCCCGGTGGTGAACCGGTTCTTCCTCAGACTGGTGGTCATGACTCTGGTAGCGTTCACGCTGACTGCATATCGCGAATTGGCCGGCCTCGGCCCGGTCAGCGGCATGAATGACGCGTTCGGATGGGGAATCTGGAAGACTTTTAACGTCATGGTGCTGACCGCGCTCGGCTCAGGCGCGTTCGCCGTGGGCATCGCCGCATGGGTCTTCCGCCGCAAGCGCTTGCACGCTCTGATGCGCATGGCCCTGCTGACCAGCTTTCTCGCCTATGCATGCGGCCTCCTTCTGCTCGGCATCGATGCCGGTCGCCCCTGGAATTTCTATTGGATCGTATTCCCCTGGAAATGGAATATGCACTCGCCCTTGGCCGAAGTCGCGATCTGCATGTCGATTTACGCCATGATCCCGCTGGCGGTCGAAAACATCCCGCCCGTCCTCGAGCGGCTCTGGTACTTCGACTCGCGTCTGCGGCCGGGCGTCGAGCGCGTGGAGCGAGCACTGCACAAATTCTTCCCGCCCATCATCGCCGCGGCCTACCTGTTGCCGGGGATGCACCAATCCTCGCTGGGCGCGCTGATGTTGCTTGCCGGAGAACGAGTTCATCCCTTGTGGCAGACGCCGTGGCTTCCCCTGCTGTATCTGGGCGCTGCGACTTTCATGTCGTTTGGCTGCGTCGCCGGAACCACCATGCTGTGCTGCCTGGTGTGGAAGCGCGCCATGGACATGGAAGTTCTCGACGAAGCCGCCCGCATCACCGCCTGGCTGATTTGGGGTTGGCTCGGACTGCGCCTGCTCGACATCATCTTCCGCGGAGCCTTGGGCACGGCATTTCACTTCGACCGCTTCGCAGGTGTCTTCTGGCTCGAGATGCTGCTGATCGCGTCCGGTGGCTGGCTGCTTCGCCGTTCGCTGCAGACCCACGAAACGCGATCGATGTTCCTGGGCTATGTCATCAGTTCATTTGGCGGCATGATTTACCGCTTCAGCCCCACGACCTTGGCGTTTCGACCCAATCCCGAATCGCTGTACTTCCCAACCGCCATCGAAATCCTGGTATCGCTTGGCTTCATTTGCATGGGCATCGCGGGATTTCTTCTCATCGTGAAGCGCTTCGGAATTCTTCCCGCTCCACTCGAGGAATGGCACGACATGGCAAGCTACTTCCGGTTCCGCCGCCCGTACATCCGCTGGACCGGCTACTTTAAATATGGATTTTTCGGCGACAACGAATCAGAAACAGACTCCGACTGACAGCAGGCGCTATGGCAAACCGAATCACAATTGATCCCATCACCAGAATTGAAGGCCACCTTCGCATCGACGTCGAAGTCGACAACAATGCGGTCAGCGACGCATGGACTTCGTGCACCATGTGGCGCGGCATCGAAACGATACTTCGCGGCCGCGATCCCCGCGACGCGTGGCTCTTCACGCAGCGTTTCTGCGGCGTATGCACCACCGTGCATGCCATGGCCAGCGTGCGCGCGGTTGAAGATGCCCTTCAGCTCGAAGTGCCGCTCAACGCGCAGTACATCCGCAATCTGATCCTGATTGCACACGCGCTGCACGACCACATCGTCCATTTCTATCAACTCTCCGCGCTCGACTGGGTCGACATTATGCAGATTCCTAAGGCCGACCCCGCGGCGACTGCAAAGTTAGCCGAGAGCCTCTCGCCCTGGACGGGCAATTCCCGCAACCAGTTCAAGGCCGCGCAAGAGCGCGTGAATGCCGTCGCCGCCAGCGGTCAACTCGGAATTTTCATGAATGGCTACTGGGGCCATCCCGCAATGCGCCTGTCTCCCGAGGTGAACCTGCTCGCCTTCTCACATTACGTTCAGGCGCTCGAGTATCAGCGCAAAGCCCTCCAGGTAGTCGGAATCCTTGGCACAAAGACTCCGCACATCCAGAACCTCACCGTCGGCGGCGTTGCCAACGCCATCGACCTCGACAGCGCCGCCGCCCTCAACATGGACCGGCTGGAGATGCTTCGCGTCCTGCTCAACGACGTTGTGCGCTTTATCAATGAAGTGTATCTCGTCGACGTCTGCGCCGTTGCCGCCATGTATCCCGATTGGTTCAAAATCGGCAGCGGTGTGAAAAACTACCTCGCCGTTCCCGATCTGCCGCTCGACAGCGCCGGCTCCGCCTACGATCTTCCCGGCGGCATCGTCATGAATGGCAATATCGGCGGCGTGCATGCTTTCAAAACCGCCTCTGACAAGGATTTTCGCGCCGGCGTCAGCGAAGACGTGGCGCACGCCTATTATCACGGTGAAAAGCCGCTTCATCCCTGGGTCGGAGAAACCGATCCCGAATTTACCGGCTGGGATGGCGATAAGAAATATTCCTGGGTCAAGGCTCCGCGTTTCAACGGACAGCCAATGCAAGTCGGCCCGCTGGCCCAGGTGCTCGTGGGTTACGCCCAAGGTCATCCGCTGACTGTGAAGCATGCGAATCTCGCCATCGGCAAAGTCGAAGCCGTCGGTGGAATTCATGTCACTCCAGATATGCTGCACTCGACGCTGGGACGCCATGCCGCGCGCGATCCGCGCCAGTATGTTGGCCGAACTCGCGCAAAAGCACCTGCAATTGCTCACCGACAATATCGCCAAGGGCGATTACACGGTCTACAACTCGCCGGTGTTCAATGGACACGAAGTAGAGGGCGTTGGAACTCACGAAGCGCCGCGCGGCACGCTCTCGCACTGGGTCGTCGTGAAAGACGCGAAAATTAAGAATTACCAGGCCGTCGTGCCCTCAACCTGGAATGCCAGCCCGCGCGATGCGGCGGGCGCTCACGGTCCTTACGAAGCCTCGCTGCTGCATACGCCGCTGGCGCGGCCCGAGGAGCCGCTGGAGGTCTTGCGTACCGTGCACTCATTCGATCCCTGCATGGCCTGCGCCTGCCACACCTTCGATCCCTCAGGCCGCCAGATTGCCAAAGTGAAAGTGCTATGAAGATAGCGAGGGTGCGATGAAGAAAGTGCTGATCGGCGGCATCGGCAACGTGTTGCTTGGGGATGACGGCGTTGGTCCATACGTAGTGCGTCTTCTGGCCGCCCGCTACGAATTCGACGATGGCGTCGAAGTCACCGACCTGGGGACCCCGGCCCTCGATCTGATCGATCAGCTCTCCGGAAAAGATGCCGTCATCCTGATCGATTCCATCAACACCAGCAATGCTGCTGCCGGAGCGGTCGTTCTCTATCGCAAAGACGAAATCATGTGTCATCGCCCAGCCGTGCGCATGGATCCGCATTCCCCCGCGCTGGTCGATGCCCTGCTCAGCGCCGAACTCTTCGCGGTCGCCCCCGCCGATGTGCTCCTGGTCGGAATCAAAGCCGAATCTTTCAAAGCCGGCTGCACCCTGAGCGATCCCGTGAAAGCTTCATTGGATCACGCGATCGCCGAAGTCTTGCATGAACTCGATCGCCTGAGAGTTGGCTATTCGCTTCAGCGAAATCCTCCGCAATCGATATCTGGTGGGTAAGCGCCGGGAAAAAAGAATCTGTGCCTGCGTAAGATCGGACGCATTCTTCCGCCGAGTGCAGCTCGTCAGACCTTCAGTTTTTCAGCCAAACGACAGAAAAGCCGTGCCCCGGTTTTCGGAAATCGGAATCACCGGTCACGAGCGTAGCCTTATTTTCGATCGCCAAAGCGGCCGCAAAACTATCGGCGTAGTAGAGCTTGTGTTTGACTTTAACGTCCGCGGCTTTGCAAGCCCTCTGCGGCGTCGCGTCCAGTACGTCGATCGGCAGCGGACTTAGCGCCTGCACCACCGTCAACGCCTGCGCCGAACCATACTCGCGCAGAATGATGCCATACACTTCCCCATAATTCACGGCCGACATCAACACTTTGACGCGCCCTTGTATGGCCTCTTTTAGCAATTCGCTGACTTTGCGCGCGCCCGCCTTTTTCTGCAGAAAACTAATCAACGCGCCAGCATCGAGCACGTATGTTTTCATTTATCGTGTTTGCCTTGTTCGCGATGTTCTTTTTCCCAACTCGCCAACAAGTCCGGCCCATCAGCCAAAAATCCCATGACGCGATCAACGTACTCTTCGGTGACGGGCTGCAGAACAATACGGCCAAATTGATCTTCCAAAAACTTGACCCTGGTCCCCGCTTCAATGTTGTGTTTGCGCCGAAGCGCCGCCGGAATTACCAGTTGGCCTTTGGAGGTAAAAGTAGCAGCGATATCTTTCATGTCTTACATTATATAATAAGTAAGCATAATCTACGCTGTGGGCTGCATTCTTATCTGCTCCATGCCCGTACTCGCGGTAGCCATCGATGGACGTTCCGGCAATACTCTTCATACTCCGCGCCGAAAATCTTCCGCAGGTGCGGCTCTTCGTAGAGGAGCACAAATAGATGCACGCCTAGTCCTACAAGGCACGCCAGAACGATCGCGAGAAGGTTCGCCGTCCCAAAAACAACCCAGAGCCCAGACCATCCCACCAGAAATCCCACATACATCGGATTACGCACGTACCGATAGAAGCCAACAACGACCAGCCGCTTCGGCGGTGCGAACGGAGCGGGCGTGCCATGTCCGGTTCGTCCGAAATCCCACACGCATCGCAATGCCACCGCGAAACCGAGCACTGACGGCAAAGCCGCAATCCATCGCCATCCGGCAACGCTTGCTCCAACATGAAAACCCAGCCACGAAGGCAGCAACCAAAACCACAAGGCAAAGAAAGCAGTGCCTGCCGCCAGAGAAGCCACAGTGGCGAGCCAATTTGCGCTTTGATTTTGACTCTCCCCAGCTTCGACACGTTCGCTCGCCATAGCCACTCCCTGAAAGAGGGAATTATGAATCCAGACAACGCTGCCGTCATTCGCTTTTCGCGCGAACCCTGGCCGCCGCGACCATCGCTTGTCCCAGGCTCAAGCCACCATCGCCAGAGGGCACTTCCTTTTGCGTGAACACTTCAAATCCCGCGCCAGCGAGCCGCTCTTCGAGCCTCTGCGAGAGATAGAAATTATGAAATGTCCCCCCGCTCAGGCACACACGGTCGAGCGCGTTATTTTCTCGCAGAATTTTCGCCAACTCCACAAAACCCTCAACCAATCCATTGTGAAAACGGCGGCTGATCTCCGCCACCGGGACATCTTTTCTAAGATCGTCGATGAGCGCTTCAAACATATGCCGCGTGCTGATTATCCAGCGATCGCCCTCCGTCACAAGTGTTAGCGGATAGCCTTCTCCCTCAGACGATAAGACTCCCAACTCGCCCATCACCATTTCCAATTCGATCGCTGCCTGCGCATCGTAATTAACCTTCTCCCGGATTCCCATCAATGCGGCCACCGCATCAAACAACCGTCCGCAACTCGATGTCAGCGGAGAATTCAGATTCTGCGCTATCATCCGCAACACGAACTCCGCCTTGGCACGATCCAACTGCCGCACAAACGGAATGTCCCGGTTCAAAAACTCGCTTCCAAAATGATGTGCAAGATAGCTAACCGCCATACGCCACGGCTCGCGGATGGCAACCGCTCCGCCGGGCAGCGGCACGTACTCGAAGTGCGCGGCACGCTCGAAAGTTTCATAATTTGAAATCAGCACCTCGCCGCCCCATATATTTCCGTCCGTTCCGTAGCCGGTGCCATCCAACGCAAATCCGATCACTCGGCCGTCAAGTTGATTTTCCGCCATGCAACTTGCAATGTGGGCGTGGTGGTGCTGCACCCTGACCAGTTTTGCTCCACGCTGTTGCAGCGCCCATTTCGTGGAAAAGTAATCAGGGTGAAGGTCGTAGGCGACGATTTCTGGCCGGATTTCGAGTATCCGTTCAAAGTGCTCGATGGCCTCGTGGAAAAAACGATAACTTTCGACATTTTCTAAATCTCCGACATGCTGGCTCAAGAAGGCATGATTTCCTTTGGTGAGGCAGATGGTGTTTTTGAGTTCTCCGCCAACGGCCAGCACCGACGGCGAATCGTTTACGGTTCGGACGTCCTTGACGCGATCATCCTTCAGAAAAACCGGGACGGGAACAAATCCGCGCGAACGCCGCAACTGGCGGACAATTCCACCAGTAACCCGTACCACCGAGTCGTCGCAGCGCAGCAGGATGTCGCGATTATGCACAAGAAAATAGTCGGCAAGACCGCGCAGTCGATTCACGGCTTCCTGATTGTCGATCGCAATCGGTTCCTCGCTCAAATTACCGCTGGTCATCACCAGAGCCGTGAATCCGCCTTCGGCAAAAAGTAGATGATGCAGCGGCGTGTAGGGAAGAAAAATTCCCAGATACCGATTAAACGGCGCAACCTCGTCTGGAATCGCTCCGGCTCGCGTCGTTGAACGCGACGCTTTTCGCAGCAGAACAATCGGCCGCTGTATCGACTGCAGAGTAGTTCGCGCCGCATCATCAACTTCGCAGATTTGTTCAGCGGCTCGCAGATCCGGAACCATCACCGCAAATGGCTTTTCCACTCGACGTTTGCGCTCACGAAGTAAAGCGACCGCGGCGCGATTCGTCGCGTCGACCGCCAGATGAAAGCCGCCCAAGCCCTTCACTGCCACGACCAGCCCGGCATTCAAGCCGGCAACCGCCTCGGCGATCGGCTCGCGGCCCTCAATCTTCTTGCCCGATTTATCCCACAGTTCTACCCGCGGACCACACTTCCAGCACGCATTCGGCTGAGCATGGAAACGTCGATTGAGCGGATTCTCATATTCCGCCAGGCATTCCGGACACATCGCGAACTTCGCCATTGATGTGCTCGGCCGGTCATAAGGGATGTCGCGAATAATCGTAAATCGCGGTCCGCAATTCGTGCAGTTAATGAACGGATAACGATACCGCCGGTCATTCGGATCGAACATTTCGCGTAGGCAATCCGAACACACCGCGACATCCGGAGAAATCAGCGTTCGTACTTCTTCGCCATCATGACTATGAATGATGCGGAAATCCCTGCCATCGGCGAGTTGGGCGCAGCATGAAAGCTCACATACGGCCAAGCCCGTAATTCGCGCCAGAGGCGGCGCTTCGGCAGGCAGGTGCTCGACAAAATCCTGAACGGTTTCCGCCGGCCCCTGAACTTCGATGGTGACCCCTGCCGACGTATTGCGAATGGTGCCGCTAAGCTGCCGGCCGGTCGCAAGGCGATAAACGTATGGCCGGAATCCAACGCCTTGCACAATGCCGGAAACTTCAATCTGGCGCCGCACCTCCATGATTGGAACCTCGATCATTCACCGGCTCACATTCTCCGGCGCTAACAGTTGAACTGCCCGTCGCTTTTCTTTGAGCCACATCATCCACTCGTGCAATCCGTTGCCGGTCAGGCATGACACCTTCACAATCTCCATTCCCGGATGCACCTTGCGCGCATTTTCCGCGGCTGCATCGATATCGAACGGAACGTAAGGGAGCAGATCGATCTTGCTGAGCACCAGCAATTCGGATTTAAAAAATATGGAAGGATATTTCAGCGGCTTGTCTTCGCCTTCGGTGACGCTCAGCACCACAACCTTGGCCGCTTCGCCCAGGTCATAACTTGACGGGCAAACAAGATTTCCGACGTTTTCGATCAGCAGCAGATCGATCTCTTCAAGCTTCCAGTCCGCTAAGTGACGCTCGATCATGCGAGCGTCGAGATGACATGTGCCGCCGGTGGTGATCTGTTTTACCGGAAAGCGAAATCGCTTGAGCCGATTCGCATCGTTTTCCGTCTGGATGTCGCCCGTCAACACGGCGACGCGATCACGCCGCGGCAGGCTGTCCAGGGTGCGTTCGAGCAGACTGGTTTTTCCCGAACCAGGAGAGCTGATGATGTTCAGGCACAGAATGCCGCGCTCCTGAAATCGCGCCCGCAATTCGGCGGCGACGCGGTCGTTCTCACTGAGTACTTTTCGCTCCAGTGGTACTCGGTCCATATTCTTCCACCTCCAGATACGCCAACTCCAATTCGTCTCCGGTGATACACGTCGTCGCAAGGCTCGCGCATTGCGGGCACCGCGAATCGTAGTCGTGCACGACAAACTCGCATCCGCAGCCTTGACAACGATGCCGGCGCGGACAAAACTCGATTCCCAGTTCCAGAGCCGCCAGATCGGTCTCCTGAATCATCGCTTCAAAACAGAAGCGCAACGCGTCCTGATCGATAGCGGCCATCTCACCGATCCGCACGCCGATTTTGCACGGATACGTTCCCGGATACCGCCGCATCTCGGTCCTAACCGCCTCCAGCACCGAATTCGCAATTCCCATTTCGTGCATAACTAGTCAGCAGATGCGCGGCAGTTGATCTCCGGCCAGCATGTCGACAATGCGTGTCGTGCCAAACGGCGTGCGCATCGTCACTAGGCCGGCATTTTCTTTTTGAACTGTGCCAATGATCCGCGCCTCCGCGCCCAGTGGGTGACCCTTCATCGCCTGCAGCACCATGTCTGCGGCTTCCGACGCGACGATTGCGATCAGCTTGCCTTCGTTCGCCACATAAAGAGGATCCAGTCCCAGCAACTCGCACGCGCCGCGAACCTCTTCATGAATCGGAAGAGAACTTTCCTCCAGTTCGATCCCAATCTGCGAGCGCTCGGCAATTTCATTGAGCGTGCTCGATACCCCGCCGCGCGTAGGATCGCGCATACAGCGAATGTCACGAGTTACCCCGAGCATCGCCTCCACCAGCATGTGCAGCGCCGCACTGTCGCTCTTGATCTGCGTCTCAAATTCCAGTCCCGCCCGCTGCGCCAGGATTGCAATGCCGTGATCGCCAATCGAACCGCTGATGATGATCTTGTCTCCAGGACGAGCGCGATCGGCGGAAAGCTCGATGCCTTCCCGCACCAGTCCAATTCCGGTCGTGTTGATGAACAGCCCGTCGCCTTTGCCTTTCTCGACGACCTTGGTATCGCCCGTCACCACCTGCACGCCCGCTTCGGCGGCCGCGCGCCGCAATGAATTCACTACGCGCCGCAACTCCTCCATCGAAAACCCTTCTTCAATGATGAATGCGGCGCTCAAAAACAGCGGAGTCGCCCCGCCCATCGCCAGATCGTTCACCGTGCCGTGCACGGCGAGCGAGCCAATATCACCGCCCGGAAAGAACAGAGGTTTTACCACGAACGAATCGGTAGTAATCGCCAGACGCTGGCCGTTGACATTCACGATTGCTTGATCATCCAGACGCGACAGCACGGGATTCTGGAACGCGGGCAGGAAAACTTCGCGAATCAGTTCGGCGCTCAGCTTCCCGCCGCTGCCATGCCCCAGCAGAATTGTGTCTTTCGCCGCGAGCGGCGCCGGGCAACTCGGCCGGAAATCGATTTCGTCGCGGGTTTTCGTCGGCACGGCTTCTCCTAAGTCGCGACCGCGTGGCGGCGATAGTGGTAATACGCCGCGCACGCCCCTTCGCTCGAAACCATAGGCGCTCCCAACGGATTTTCCGGCGTGCATCTCATGCCAAACGCCGCGCAATCCGTAGGCTTCTTCAATCCCTGCAGAACCAGCGCGCTGATGCACTCTGCCGGTTCGTCAACCGTAAACTCGCCCAGATCAAAAATCCGATTGGCGTCAAACGCCGAGTATCCTTCGCGCAATCGCAACCCGCTCTGCGGAATCGTCCCGATTCCACGCCACTTCTGATCCGCAATCTCAAATATCTCCGCCACAATCTGCTGCGCCGGCCGGTTGCCCGCGTAGCTCACCGATCGCACATACTGGTTTTCCAGCCGCGCTTCTCCGGCTTCGAGTTGACGCACCAGCATCAGCACGGCTGCCAAGATGTCCACTGGTTCGAATCCACCAACCACAATCGGAATCCGAAAATCGCGCACCAGATCCTCATATTCTTTGCAGCCCACAACCGTGCAGACGTGCCCCGGCGCGATGAATCCCTGCACGCGGTTTGTGCTCGAAACCATCAAGGCGCGAATCGCCGGAGGAACCAGCACGTGCGAAACCAGCAAAGAAAAATTTGTAAGCCCCTCGCGCCGCGCCTGCCATGCGGCCATTGCGTTCGCAGGAGCGGTGGTTTCGAAGCCGATCGCGAGAAAAACTACTTTGCGATCAGGATTCGAGCCGGCAATCTTCACAGCTTCGGTCGGTGAGTAGGCAATGCGCACGTCCGCGCCCTGCGCCTTCGCACGAAGCAAATCGGAATGCGACCCCGGCACACGCAGCATGTCTCCATAGGAAACCAGGATGACCTCCGGCCGCAGCGCCAGCGCGATCGCCTTGTCCACGGTTTCCAGCGGCGTCACGCATACCGGGCATCCCGGACCGTGCACGAGTTCGATTCCGCGCGGCAGCAGTTCATCGATGCCGTAACGCATAATGGTGTGGGTTTGGCCGCCACAGATTTCCATCAGCACCCAGGGCCGCGTCGTACACTTGGCGATCTCAGCCGCCAAAGCCCGTGCGATGCGATGGTCACGGTATTCGTCAACGTACTTCATAAAGTGGCGCCAAACCCACAGGCAGACTCTAACCAGCGGCGAACAGGCTATCGGTGATAAAGATCACACCCTGGTGTGAGCCAAAACCGCGATTTGAGCCGGGAGGGGAAAGGGTGCGCGAAAAACTCGGCTCAATGGGAAAAATTCGAAGCGCATTTGCGGCGGACCGCAGAAAATCAGAGCTCCGCTGACGGCAATTCCGCTTCCAGCGCGCCCATCTCCTGCAGCAGTTGGTAAGTGCGCTCGGGTTTGGCTGAATCGACGCGGCTTATAGCAAAGCCCACATGAACCATCACGTAATCGCCCAACCCCGCTTCAGGAACAAAGTTCAGCGATACCTGTCGCACGATGCCGCCAAACTGCACACGAGCCGAACGCAATGGACCCGCCTCATGAATCTCGAGAATTTTTCCTGGAATGGCGAGACACACGGCAGTTTTTCCCAGCATCAGTACAACATCGCTGAGAACCACGATCTGTGATCGACGACACAGATTGATGTGATGAACAAGCCGCAATCAGGCACTTGCGGCGAAGAAGAGAGGATTAAGAGTCCTTAACCTTTTTTTGCAGGCGTGGCCACCTGCCGTAAAACCTCAATAAATGCGGTGGTCGCGCACGATAGCGTCCGGTCGCGGCGGTAGGCAAGCCCCAGCTCCCGGAACAGTTCCGCATCCTCCAGATCGATCAATTTGACCCTGCCCGACGCGACTTCATCGCGCGCAAATGATGCGCTGATGATCGACACTCCCAGGTCGGCGGCCACAAAGCTCTTGATCATGCCAATGCTCGGCAGCTCCATGCGCACTTGCAGTTCGTCGCGATGCGGCCGGAAAAGCTTGTCCATGAGCCGGCGCGTGTGCCCCGTCTTCGGCAGCAATATCGGATGTTTGACAATGTCGCGCACGGCCACGGTTTTTTGCCTGGCCAGCGGATTTCGCGGGCTCACCATCACCATCAACTTGTCGCGGAAGATGGGGTGAATTTCCAGGCTCGGAGACTGAATGGGCAAAGTCAGAAAGCCAACTTCAATCGATCCATTCTCCAGCTTTTCCGTGATCTTGTAGCTGAAGTTCCGATAGATATTGATCTGCACCGGAGGGTAACGGCGGTAATACTCCGCAAAGACTTCGGGCAGAACATACAGGCAGGTCGCCTCGTTTGCCCCGACGCGAAGTGTGCCGCGCGGCGTGCCGCTATGGTCGGCCACCGCCATCAGTGATTCTTCACGCAGCTGTTTCAGGCGCTCCGCATAATCGAAAAACACCTGGCCCGCGGGAGTTAGTTTTACCGTTTTGCCCGAGCGGTCGAGCAAACGGTCTCCATATTCCTGCTCGAGCTGGCGGATCTGGGCGCTAACCGCCGATTGCGACCGGAAAACCTTCTCGCCGGCGCGCGAGAAGCTGCCCTGTTTTGCCACTTCCAGAAACGTGATGAGCTGATCGAAATCCATTGGGTTTAATGCCGGATTATAACGGATGGAGTTTAGTCTCGCGGCAAATTAGCCCCCAATTCGCCCTAAATCCACAAAATTCCGAATTTTGCATCCGTAACATCGAAATTCTGAATTGTACTTTCCCTCGCGTTTATCGGTAACTAAGAAGGTGCGGAAGTGTGTTCCTGAGCGGAAACATGCGGCATCCCGTCGTCTTGGCGGGCCGTGTCCCGACTCAAGAACAACCGATCCGGAAGCGGCCAAGATGCCGCGAACGATGCCACGCTGCAAACGATATGAAGACGCGTCTCAAAAATACGAATGCTCCCCCTCCCGCACAGGGCCTGTACCATCCTGCCCAGGAGCATGACGCCTGCGGAATTGGATTCGTGGCCAACGTTCGAGGCCAAAAAAGCCATGAAATCATAAGCAAGGGAATCCATGTACTTCTCAATCTGACCCATCGCGGCGCCTGCGGATGCGATCCCGAAACGGGCGACGGTGCCGGCATTCTTCTCCAGATTCCGCACCAATTTTTTGTGCGCGAGTGCGGCAAGCTTGGTTTCGAACTGCCCCAACCCGGCGCGTATGGCGTCGGCATGACTTTCTTGCCGGTCGAAAAGCATCAGCGCCTGCAGTGCGAAGGGATTCTCGAGCGCATCATCCGCGAGGAAGGACTGACCGTGCTCGGCTGGCGCGACACGCCATGTTTCGCGTCCGCTATCGGCCGCGTGGCGCGAGGCTCGCAGCCCTACATCCAGCAGATTTTTGTCGGCCGTGGCGCTCTTACCGACGAAGACGCCTTTGAGCGCAAGCTCTACGTCGTCCGCAAGCGCGCCGAAAGCGAGATCGCGACCTCCGAAATCGAAGATGCGACGGTATTTCACATCCCGTCGCTCTCTTGCCGCACCATTGTTTATAAAGGTCTCCTGCTCGCTCCGCAGATCACCAATTTCTACAAAGAGCTCTCCGATCCCGACGTGACCAGCGCGCTGTGCCTGGTGCATCAGCGCTTTTCCACGAACACATTTCCCAGCTGGCAGCGCGCCCATCCCTATCGCTACATCGCGCACAACGGCGAGATCAATACACTCAAAGGCAATGTCAACTGGATGCACGCCCGCCAGTCGCTCTTGCAGTCTCCCTTGTTCGGAGATGACATCAAGAAGCTTTTCCCCATCATCGCGCCCGATGGCAGCGACTCCGCGAATTTCGATAACGCGGTCGAGCTCCTGTTGCAGGCCGGACGCACCCTTCCGCACGCCATGGCCATGTTGATTCCTGAAGCGTGGGCCGGGAATCCGCACATGAAGCCCGAAAAGCGCGCCTTCTACGAATATCATGCATGTCTGATGGAGCCGTGGGATGGTCCCGCCGCCATCGCCTTCACCGACGGCCGCGTCATCGGAGCCATTCTCGATCGCAATGGTTTGCGCCCCGGGCGGTTCGTGGTCACGAACGACGACCACGTCATCATGGCCTCTGAAGCCGGAGTGCTTGACGTTGAACCCGAGCAGGTAAAGATGAAGGGCCGCCTGCAGCCGGGCAAGATGTTTCTCGTCGACACGGTCGAAGGCCGCATCGTTCCCGACAAAGAAATCAAAGCACGGCTCGCGTCGCGACAACCCTACGCGCAGTGGCTCAAAGACAATCAGATCACGATCGATCAGCTGCCCGCGCCCACGCGCATGCATCACCCCGCCGCGGAGACGCTGCTCCGCCGCCAGCGCGCCTTTGGCTACAGCGACGAAGATCTGCGCATGGTTCTCCGCCCCATGGCTTCAAAGGGCGAAGAGCCGGTCGGCTCGATGGGCACCGATACGCCGCTGGCCTGTCTCTCCGATCGTCCGCAATCGTTGTTTAACTATTTTAAGCAGCTCTTTGCGCAGGTCACGAATCCTCCGATTGACCCGATTCGTGAAGAGATCGTGATGTCGCTCATCAGCTATATCGGAAGCGAGCGCAACATTCTCTCGGAAAATCCCGAGAACTGTCACATGCTCAAGCTGGCACATCCGCTTCTGACCAACCTCGAACTCGAAAAGCTGCGTCGCGTTTCCACTGGAGATCTTCTGGCCATCACACTGCCCGCTCTTTTCCGCGTCAGCGAAGGTGAAGTGGGATTGAAGCGCGGCCTCGACGAGTTGTGCCAGCGCGCATCGCTCGCCGGAAAAGCCGGCTACACGCTCTTGATTCTCTCCGATCGCGGCGTAAACAAAGACTACGCGCCGATCCCCAGCCTGCTCGCGCTGGCCGCCGTCCACAACCTGCTGGTGCAAGAGGAGACGCGAACCCAGGTCGCTCTCATCACCGAATCAGGCGAGCCGCGCGAGGTGATGCACTTCGCTCTGCTCAGCGGATACGGCGCAAGCGCCATCAATCCCTACCTGGCGCTGGAGAGTGTCGAAAGCCTTGCCCGGCGCGGCGAGTTGGCCGACAGCGTGACTCCCGAGTTGGCCGTGAAGCACTTCATCAAGTCGGTGAATAAAGGTTTGCTGAAAACCTTCGCCAAGATGGGCATCTCGACGTTGCAAAGTTATCAAGGCGCGCAGGTTTTCGAAGCGATCGGATTGAACAAGGAACTTATCGACTCTTATTTCGCCGGCACGGCGTCGCGCTTGGAAGGCATCGGCCTCGAAGTGCTGGCCCGCGAAGCGCAGATGAAACATGAGCATGCCTTCCGTCCGCTGACCGATTCTGAAACCGAACTTGCGGTCGGAGGAACCTACCATCAGCGCGTCAACGGCGAGTATCACCTGCTGAACCCGCTCACTATCAGCAAACTCCAGCAGTCCGTGCGGCAAAAGAGCTTCCAGACGTTTCAGGAATACACCGACCTCATCGACAAACAGAGCAGCAACATGGCGACTCTGCGCAGCTTGATGAAGTTGAAGAAGGCTGCCAAACCACTTCCGCTCGAAGAAGTTGAGCCGGCCAAAGAAATCGTGAAGCGCTTCACCACGGGAGCCATGTCGTTCGGCTCCATCAGCAAAGAAGCGCACGAAACGCTCGCCATCGCCATGAACCGCATCGGAGGCAAGTCCAACACCGGCGAAGGTGGCGAAGACGAAGAACGCTTCAAGCCCGACGCCAGCGGAGACCTGCGCCGCAGCGCTGTGAAGCAAGTCGCATCGGCTCGTTTTGGAGTAACCGCAAACTATCTCGTCAACGCCGACGAGCTGCAGATCAAGATGGCGCAAGGCGCTAAGCCTGGCGAAGGCGGCCAACTTCCCGGACACAAAGTCGATGACGTCATCGCGCGGCTGCGGCATTCGATCCCGGGTGTTGGTTTGATCTCGCCGCCGCCGCATCACGATATCTATTCCATCGAAGATCTGGCGCAGCTGATCTACGACCTGAAAAATGTCAATCCGCAAGCCCGCATCGCGGTCAAACTGGTGGCCGAAGTCGGAGTCGGTACGGTAGCGGCGGGGGTCGCGAAAGCGCACGCTGATGTTGTCCTGATCAGCGGCGACAGCGGCGGCACTGGCGCATCGCCGCTTAGTGCGATCAAACACGCCGGCATCCCGTGGGAACTGGGGTTAGCCGAAACACAGCAGGTTCTGTTGTTGAACGATCTGCGCAGCCGCATTCGCGTGCAGACCGACGGCAAGCTGCAAACCGGACGCGATGTCATGATCGCCGCGCTGCTCGGTGCCGAGGAATTTGGTTTCGCCACCACGCCCCTCATTGCGATGGGCTGCGTGATGATGCGCAAATGCCATCTCAACACCTGCTCGGTCGGAATCGCCACGCAAGATCCCGTGCTGCGCAAACGCTTTCAGGGACAGCCTGAGCACGTCATCAACTTTTTCTTTTTCCTGGCCGAGCAGGTCCGGCAATATATGGCCGAACTGGGCTTCCGCCGCATGGATGACATGATTGGCCGCGTCGATATGCTCGACGTTCAGCCCGCCGTCGATCACTGGAAGGGACGCGGCCTCGATTTGTCAGCCATTCTCTACAATCCGCCGGTGCCGTCGCGCGTGCTTCGCCGCTGCGTGCAGGCGCAGGATCATGGCCTGGAGCAGGCCCTCGATCATCAGCTTCTGGCCGAGTCGCAGGCCGCCATCGACACTTTAGCGCCGGTTGAAATCAAACTCCCGGTGCGCAACGTTCACCGTTCCGTTGGAACCATGCTCAGTGGCGCAATCGCTCGCCGCCACGGCTCCGCTGGTTTGCCCGACGACACGATTCGCATCGATCTGGAAGGCTCGGCTGGCCAGAGTCTGGGAGCGTTTCTCACCAAAGGAGTCGCTCTTACGCTGGAAGGCGAAGCCAACGATTATGTCGGCAAAGGCTTGTCCGGTGGGCGATTGATCGTCTATCCGCCGAGGCGTTCCAAGTTCGCACCCGAAAAAAATATCCTCATCGGCAACGTCGCCCTCTACGGCGCCACCAGCGGCGAAGCGTTTTTCAACGGAGTAGCCGGCGAGCGCTTTGCCGTGCGTAACTCTGGAGCCACCGCCGTAGTCGAAGGCGTCGGTGATCACGGCTGCGAATACATGACCAAGGGCACGGTGCTTGTGCTCGGAGCCTGCGGTAGAAATTTTGCCGCCGGCATGAGCGGCGGCGTGGCCTACGTTTTCGATGAGCGCGGAGACTTCACCGAAAAACGCTGCAATCTCGACTCGGTCGACCTTGAGCCACTTTTCGAAACGCATGACGCTCAGCGACTGGAAAGCCACCGGCTTGAAATGAAGCTGGTCCAGGATCTCGTCGTGCGGCATCTCGATCTCACCGGCAGCCCGCGCGCCGCTTGGATTCTGGACAATTGGACTGATTCGCTCGCCCGCTTCATCAAAGTTTTTCCGCACGAGCACAAGCGGGTGCTGGGAGTGAGCCGCCGCCGTCAACCCTATATCCCGAGCCCGCCGCTCGCCGTCGCGCCGCAGACCGAGCAGGTGCAGCATGGGTAAAGATACGGGATTTCTCGAATACACGCGCGAACTCGCCCCGCGCCGTCCGGTCACTCAGCGCGTCAACGACTGGTTCGAAATCTATCTCGATTTTCCCGAGCCAAATCTCCGCGCCCAGGGTGCGCGCTGCATGGATTGCGGCGTGCCTTTCTGTCAGACCGGATGCCCCGTCAACAATCTCATTCCCGACTGGAACGATCTCGTCTATCACGGACGTTGGAAAGAAGCCGTGCGCCAGCTCCACGCAACCAACAATTTTCCGGAATTTACCGGCCGCATTTGTCCCGCGCCGTGCGAAGCGTCGTGTGTTCTCGGAATTAATCAGCCTCCGGTCACCATCAAGCAGATCGAAAAAAATATTGTTGAGCGCGGATTTGCGGAAGGCTGGATTCATCCCGAGCCGCCGAAGGTTCGCACCGGGAAAAAAGTTGCCATTGTCGGTTCAGGACCCGCGGGATTGGCCGCCGCCCAGCAACTATGCCGTGCTGGCCACGACGTAACCGTCTACGAAAAAGCCGATCGCATCGGCGGTTTGCTGCGTTACGGTATTCCACAGTTCAAATTAGAAAAGCACATCATCGATCGGCGCCTCGAACAAATGTATACCGAAGGCGTGAAGTTCGTTACCAGCGCCGAAGTAGGCAAGAACCTCGCAGTCGAAGATTTGCGCGCCGACTACGATGCGATTGTCCTCGCCGGCGGAGCCGAGCATCCCCGCGATCTGACCGTTCCCGGCCGTGATCTCAAGGGAATCCATTTTGCCATGGAGTACCTGCCGCAGCAGAACCGCCGCAACCTCGGCGATGCGATCGCCGCTCAGCAAGAGATTTTGGCCACCGGCAAACGCGTCGTGATCATCGGGGGTGGCGACACGGGCGCAGATTGTCTCGGCACCTGCCATCGCCAGAAGCCGGTCTCCGTTCATCAATTCGAAATCATGCCCAAGCCTCCAGATGAACGTTCGCCGCAGACGCCCTGGCCGCTCTGGCCGATGCAGTTGCGCACCGAAGGCGCTCACGAAGAAGGCGGAGTCCGCGACTGGAGCCTTGCCACCACAAAATTCACCGGCTCCAATTCCGGCCACGTTCAGCACTTGCACGCGGTCCGCGTCGGACCGCCGCCAAAATTCGAGCCAATTCCCGGCAACGAATTCACGATGGAAGCTGATCTTGTGCTGATTGCGATGGGCTTCCTGGGTCCGGTTCGCGACGGAATGATCGAGCAGTTCGGAGTGAAATTAGATTCGCGCGGCAACGTGGCTACCGACCAGGACAACATGTCATCCGTGCCCGGAGTTTTCGCGGCAGGAGACATGCGCCGCGGCCAATCGTTGGTTGTATGGGCAATCGCCGAAGGCCGAAAAACAGCCGCCAGCGTCGACGCTTATTTGAAGACGAAAGCAATCCCCGTGTCAGCGTCGCCCGCCTCCCATCAGGTTCTCCTGTAAAGCCGCGCTTGCCTCATCGCTACCGAAAGCGAAGAATGAGTGCCGCTAGCGCGCCTACTGCCCCGCTCCCTCCAGTTGTTTCGCCGCCGATTCGATCAGTGTCGACTCATCCTCCAGCGCCCTCGACACTCGCACAATCTCCTCATCCGCTTCGGCGTAGCGCTTCTGTTCAATCCCTTCGCGCACTCCCGGAACCGTCTTCACTCCGTAGCCCGAGTAAACTCCCGGCGCATACAACAGATGCTTGTACCACGGGCGTCGCGGCAATCCATCGGCATTCGTCAGCTTGCGCTCGCTCTCAATCAGCTCCTTGTTCAGAGCTCCGAGTCTCGCGGCCATTGCGTCATCCCCCAAACTCGCTTCCTTCTGCGCCAGCGCCGCTTGATAATCCTTGGCGCTATGCGTCAAAGAATCCACCGCATTCTGCATCGGAGCAAAATTCAAATGTGGAGGAACCTCTTCTTTAGCCGGCGCAACCGTCGGGCGCCGCGGATCAAACGCCGCCTTGAACATCCCTTCATCAATTTCCTGATTCAGTTCACGAGCCTCCTCTTGCTTGTTGGCAAGCAGCTTCTGCAGATTTTTCGTGTACATTCCCATCGTATCCGCGAAATCCACGAAATCAAACGGCAGCACTTGCGCGTCGGCCAACCGCATCACCGAAGTGCCAATGGTTTGGGCCAGCGCCCGCCCATAGACGAAATTCGTGTCGGAGAAATGCGTGTACCAGTAAAAATCGTCGTAAATGGAATGATAGATACCGCCGTCGTCCTCGCCGCCGTATCCCAAGTCGAGCGTCGCGATGCCGATGTGATCCAGAAACGCCGTGAAGTCCGTTCCCGACCCCAGCGCTTCGATCCTCAAATCGGGACGCTGTCGTAATTCTTTCCTCACTTCTTCGGTATTTGCCGCCGACTTCGCGTCTGCGATCTTCGTCAGCTGGGCCCGTTGCCAAACCGTCATCCCCGTTTCCGGATCTTGAATATCGCGCGCCACTCCATTGATGAACTGCTCCAGGCTGTGCGATCCGCCCATATTCAATACGCCGCGGTCGTTGCCGTCGCTGTTGATATACACGGCCGCGTGCTCGTGCAATTCGTCCGCATGAGCTTCTACCCATTCGGTCGACCCCAGCAGCATCGGTTCTTCGCCATCCCATGCGCAATAAATGATCGTGCGTCGCGGCTTCCATCCTTGCTTTAACAACAGGCCCAGTGAGCGCGCCTCTTCGAGCAGTGAAACCTGCGCCGAGATGGGATCTTCCGCCCCATTCACCCACGCATCATGATGATTGCCGCGGATAATCCATTCATCCGGCTCGACGCTGCCGGGAATTTTCGCGATCACGTCATAAACCGGTTTGATATCCCAGTTGAATGCGACTTTCAAATGCACCCGCGCCGGCCCCGGCCCGACGTGATACGGAATTGGAAGCGTGCCCCGCCACTCCGGCGGCGCCATCGGTCCCGCCAGCGCCGCCAGCAAAGGCTGCGCGTCACCATAAGAAATCGGAAGCACCGGAATCTTCGTGAGGCTCTTCGCATCTTTCAGCGCCAGTCGCTTCGCATCGGGTGTCGCGCCCACTCCCGGCGTCAAGGGATCGCCCGGGCTGTTGGAGGCAAAATCCATCACGCTGCCGCGCTGCACTCCGTCCGGAGGACGCATTGGTCCCGCCGGAAACACATTGTCGACCGTGTATCCATCATCCTTCGGCTCCGAATAAATCAGGCAGCCGATCGCGCCGTGCTCGGCCGCCACTTTCGGTTTCACTCCCCGCCAGCTGTTGTAGTACTTGGCGATAACAATTGCGCCTTTCACCGAAATGCCCAGCCGGTCAAGCTTTTCGTAGTCCTCAGGCAGGCCGTAGTTCACAAACACTAGCGGAGCGGTCACGTCGCCATCAATCGAGTAGGCGTTATACGTCGGCAACTGCTCTGATTTCTGATTCGACGTCGGATCGACCGCCAGCGCCGGCTCTTCCAGTTTCGCCGTGAATTTCGTAGGCGAGACCATCTCCAGAACACGAATCTTCGGCGTCGGAAACAGAACGTCAAACTGCTCGATGTGCGCGTCCAGTCCCCATTCCTTGAAGTGCGCGAGAATCCACTCCGCGTTGTCTTTGTCGTAGGGCGAGCCGACATGATGCGGGCGCGCGCTGAGCCGCTGCATGTAAGCGCGTAAATTCGCGGGATCGGGAATCGCGCGGAACTTCGTCTCCCACTCACGCTCGCTCTGGCTGGCACTCGGCGTATAACCCACCAGCGCCGCCTGACTCGCGCCGTCCGCATTCGCGTCAAAAGCAAACGATGGAACTACCAGGGTAAAAATCAGCAAAATCGCAGCAACGGATCGCATGCAGCTCCTTTGGACTTGTACGCAGGTTGGTAACGATTTCAGGGATGCCATTATAGCTGCCAGCCGCATTGCGCGAGCTCGATTCTCATTTCACAAAGCTCAGCCCGCTCGGAATGAAGCGCGAAAAGACGTAGGCGTAAAGCATCACGATGATCCCGACAATGGCTCCCAGAGCCACGGAATGCCATACTACAAATCGGAATATCGTTCCCTCGTTCCCGACCTGCTCGGTGGCCGAAGTCGCAATCGTGATCGACTGTGCATCGACCATCTTGCCCATCACGCCGCCCGCACTATTGGCCGCGCACATCAGCACTGGATTGATTCCCAGCTGCTGAGAAGTAATGCGCTGCAAGCTTCCAAACAGCGCATTCGAGGACGTGTCGCTTCCCGTCAGCGCAACGCCAAGCCAGCCAAGAAAAGTCCCAAAGAAAGGATAGGCCCAGCCAGTTCGCGTGAAAGCAAGCCCCAGCACCGCATCGAGCCCCGAATACCGCGTCACGTAACCGAGTCCCAGCATGAACGAGATCGCGACCACCGCCAGCCGCATGCGCACCAGAGTCCGCCAGAAAGTTTTTGCCAGTCGAACAGGAGTCATGCCAAGGAGCAATCCCGACACGATCGCCGCCAGGAAACACGCCGTGCCGGTTGCCGAGAGCCAATTGAAGTCATAGCGCGCCGCCTCGGGTGTCGGCTTCGTAACCACCGGAGCAGTGCGATAGATCGCATTGTGGAGCAGTGGAACATCCCATCCCGGTGGGCCGCTGCGAACTTTTCCATTCGGCAGCATCACCTTGAAAGCCGGAGTCGTGGCCTGGTTGATGGCGAGTTTGATCGAAGGCAGTCCCCAAAGAAAAACAAACAGTGACAAGATGGCAAATGGCATCCACGCCTTCAACACCTGCCCGGCGGGATACGATCGCGCGGTGCCATATCCGTCAAACTCCTTTGCGCTCCATTCCCCGCCGAACTGATCGGTAATCGCTGCCGTCGGAGGGGGAAGCGGCTTGCCGTTCTTGTCGTAATCGAAGCGCCAGATTTTTTTCGGCTTCCAAAAATGCAGAAAGGCAACGGTCGCGACGATCGACACCACGCTCGCCATGATGTCCACCAGATTGCTATCCATGTAGTTCGACCAGACGAACTGTGTGATTCCGAACGAGAGACCGACCACCAGAATCGCCGGCAGCACCTCAAACGTCTCGCTCCATCCCACCATGGTTCGAACCAGCCAGAATGGAACAATCGCAGCGGTGATGGGAAGGATGCGGCCGACCATCGCGCTGAGATCCGATTCCGGCAGTCCCGAGACCGCCGCCAGCGTATGCACCGGAATCCCGATCGCTCCGAAGGCCACCGGCGCCGTGTTGGCAATCAGATTCAGCGCCGCCGCGTGAAATGGCTCGAACCCGAGGCCAATCATGAACGCTCCGGCAATTGCCACCGGCGCGCCAAATCCCGCCGCTCCCTCGATGAATGCGCCGAAGCAAAACGCCACCAGCAATACCTGAAGCCGCCGGTCCGGAGTGATGCCCGCAACCGACTCTTTCATAATTTCAAACTGGCCCGTCTCGACCGAGATGTCATACAGATAAACCGCGGCAAGAACGATCCATGCAATCTTCAGCAGGCCAAACGCGACGCCATATCCGAAACTCATGGCCGCAAGCGCCACCGGCATCTTAAAAAACACGACCGCCACAAACGCCGCGGTAAAGGCTCCTGCGATGGCGCACCAGTGCGGTTTTACTCGTAGACCGGCAAGCAGGCCGAACAGGACAAGAATCGGTAGCGCCGCCACCAGCGTCGAAATCCACCAATGACCAAACGGATCATAGACCTGGCTCCAGTGCATGAGGCATTCCTCGTCCAGCGGCCAAAATAATGCGCACAAGAATCCACCAGCAGAATCGCAAAAGCAAGCGAATTTAATCAGCTTCGCGACCTACTTGGGAAAGGGTTTTAAATCAGATCAGCGCTGGCGATTTTCAGCAATTGACTTGCTTCGACGTTCCCCCTACCATTGCCACCACACATGCTGGGTCAGACAATCTCTCATTACCGTATCGTGACAAAACTTGGCGGCGGCGGAATGGGGGTCGTCTATGAGGCTGAGGATCAGCGCCTCGGCCGTCGCGTTGCTCTGAAGTTCCTGCCCGAAGATCTCGCCCATAATCCACAAGCCCGCGAACGCTTTCAGCGCGAAGCCCGTGCTGCATCGGCCCTGAATCATCCGAACATCTGCACTATCTACGACATTGGCGAGCACGAGAACCGTCTTTACATCGTGATGGAGTGCCTCGAAGGGACGACTCTGAAATACCGCATCGAGGGAAAGCCGATGTCGGTCGAGCAGATTGTCGACTTCGGAGCCCAGGTAGCCGACGCGCTTGAAGTTGCGCACGCAGCGGGTATCGTCCATCGCGACTTGAAGCCCGCGAACCTCTTCCTGACCAAGCGCGGGCAGGCCAAGATACTCGATTTTGGATTGGCCAAGGTCTCTGCCTCGGCGCCCAAACTGGATGCGGCCGGCGGATCGCTGGCCACCGCCGCCATCGATGAAGCGCATCTCACCAGCCCCGGCAGCGCTCTGGGTACGGTGGCCTACATGTCGCCGGAGCAGGCGCGAGGCGAGGAGTTGGACGCGCGTACCGATCTTTTTTCCTTCGGCGCCGTGCTCTACGAAATGGCCACCGGACGCCAGCCCTTCACCGGCAACACCTCCGCGATTATCTTCGATGCCATCCTCAATAAGCCGCCCACCTCGTCGGTCCGCATCAATCCCGACGTGCCGGCTCCGCTCGAAGCCGTGATTGACAAGTGTCTTGAGAAAGACCGTACCCTCCGCTACCAGACGGCGTCCGATCTTCGCGCCGATTTGCAGCGGCTTAAACGCGATACGCAGTCGTCCAAGGTTGCGGCCGTCTCCGGGTCGGTTCCAGCCCAGCCTCAGGAACCAAAATTGCCGAGTCGCCGTTGGCCAATGTTGTCGATGGCCGTGGCCGTCTCCGCCCTTGCCATCATCGCCGTTCTCGTCGGCGGTTATTTCGCCGGATGGTTCACGCCTCAGCGCCCTTACAGCCAGGCCGAACTCAAGCCGCAGCAGCTCACTGCCAACTCCTCCGAAGACCCCGTTGCGGTTACGTCGATTTCTCCCGACGGAAAATATCTTCTCTACTCCGATCTCGAAGGACTGCACCTGCGCCTCGTCGCGACCGGTGAAACTCAGTCGCTTCCCATCCCTGACGAATTCTGTTTTCGTTGAGCCCGCATTCAATGGTCCCAGGATGGGACCAAATTGCTGGTGAGCGGTCCCGTCGCCCAGGAAAAACAGGGCATCTGGATGATCTCAGTGATTGGCGCCACGCTGAAAAAATTGCGAGACGATGCCCATGACGCGTCGCTCTCACCCGATGGATCGCAAATCATTTTTCGCGACGCCATCACATCAGACATCTGGCTGATGAGCGCCGATGGCAGCCAGGCCCGGCTCATGGTGAAGCACGAACCCGGCTACCACCTCTTCGAGCCGACTTGGTTCGCAAACGGAAGGCGCATAGTGTACCTGAGCTATCGGATTGCCGACGGCGCGGCCACCGTCCTCCTCGAAAGCCGCGATCTTCAAGGCGGACCTCCAACCCTTCTTGTCTCCAATCCGCGCCTCGTCGATTTCGCTTGGGGCCAGGCTGGTCGTCTCGTCTACGCCGTCCGCGAGCTTCCTCCCAACCACGCCGACTCCAACCTTTGGGAATTGCACTACGACGAGCAGACGGGCGCGCCCGAAGGTTCTCCGCGTCGCCTCACCGACTGGACCGGTTTCTTCTTTGATGATCCGCAGTTGACCGCCGACGGAAGCCGTTTCGTCTTTCTCAATCGAAGATCGCAAAGCGACGTTTACCTCGGCGAACTGGCTGACGACGGCAACGAATTGAAAACTCCACAGCGGCTGACCCTCGATGACCGCATCGATTGGCCCGGCGGATGGTCGCCCGACGGCAAGACCGTCTACCTGTACTCCGATCGCAACGGAACCTTCGACATCTTCAAGCAGGGCGTGAATGAGCGCAACGCCGACCCGATCATTACCAGCAACGAGGAGAAATGGGCGCCGCAGCTCAGCCCCGACGGTAAGTGGGTCCTCTACATGCAATGGCCCAAGGCGCCCGAAGGCGCCCCAGTGCCGCCCGGCAAGATGATGCGCGTTCCGCTCGCCGGCGGTCCGTCCGAAGCCGTCATGGATATTAAAGGCAAGCCGTGGATTACATATGGCAGCGAGCCCACCGACACCGTGAACGGCTACCCCAGTTTCCGCTGTCCAGTGCGCACGAGCACCACTTGCGTTCTCGCCGAAGCCGATGACAAACAGATCGTCTTCACCGCCTTCGATCCCGCGCAGGGACGCAAAGCGGAGCTCGCCAAAGTTCCCGCCAATTCCGATCTTACGCGCTGGGATCTTTCTCCCGATGGCAGTCAGGCTGTGGTCGCCGTCTTCAATTACAAGGCGGGAGACATTCAGATTGTTCCGCTCAACGGAGGCACTCCGCAAAAATTGTCTTCGATGCCCTGGGCGGAATTAGCGGCGGTCGCCTGGGCGGCGGACGGCAAAAGCCTGTTTCTCGCCAGCTATTCATCGCGCGGAACATCCATCGTGCACATGGAGCTCAACGGCAAATCGAAATTGCTGTTCAAACCCGTTTGGGATATTTTTTCGCTCTCGCCATCCCCCGACGGTCACTACCTCGCTTTTGGTCCAATCGTCACCGACGCCAACGCCTGGACAATTGCCTCGTTCCCGCGCAAATAACCTCACGCCTTCGGAACTGGCCGCAACCGCGACGCGGCCATAGTTCGCGCAAAAATGTTAGATTAAGAGGTTCATGTCTGCCCCTGATTCTCTCTTTATTCGCGCCGTCAAGGCTCAGCCCACCGAACGCACTCCGGTCTGGTTCATGCGCCAGGCTGGACGCTACATGCCCGAGTACCGCGCCGTCCGCAAACAATATTCGCTCATCGAAATCTGCAAAAAGCCCGAGGTCGCCGCCCAGGTCACGATTGAAGCGGCCGAGATCCTCAAAGTCGACGCCGCCATCATCTTTGCCGACCTTCTGCTTCCGCTCGAAGTCATGGGCCTGCCTTTTCACTTCGCCGCCGGCGAGGGTCCGAAAATTGAAAAGCCTGTTCGCACGGCCGAAGACATCGCCCGTCTCCGCACCGATCGTGCCGCCGACCTCGGTTACGTTTCTGAAGCCGTGAAGCTCGTCTGCAAGCACTTCGGAGACAAGCTTCCCGTCATCGGCTTCTGCGGTGCGCCTTTCACGCTCGCCAGCTACATGATCGAAGGCGGAGGCTCGCGCAACTATATCTTCACCAAGAAAATGATGTACTCTGCGCCCTCTGCCTGGAACGAGCTCATGCAGAAGCTCGTCGCCGTGACCGCCGAATATTCGGCCGAACAGGTGCGCGCCGGAGCCGACACCATCCAGATCTTCGATAGCTGGGTCGGATGCTTGAGCGTCGAGGATTATCGCCGCTACGTGCTGCCTCATGTCACGGTGCTCGTAAAACGGCTGCAAAAAACCGGAGTTCCCGTCATTTACTTCGGCACCGACAGCTCGACGCTTCTGCCCTCGATGCAAGAAAGCGGAGCGGAAGTCATCGGCCTCGACTGGCGCATTCCGCTCGACGCCGGATGGAAGCGTCTCGGCCACAAAGGCGCAGTGCAGGGCAATCTCGATCCTGTGCTGCTTTTCGCTGACTGGAAAGAACTCAAGAGTCGCGCCAAAGACATTCTGCGCCAAGCCGCCGGTCGCCCCGGCCACATCTTCAACCTGGGCCACGGCATCCTCCCCGAAACCCCCGTGGAGAATGTGAAAGCCCTCTGCGATTACATTCGAGAGCACTCGGCGGAGTTCAAAGCTGGAAGCTAAGGATTTGTTTTGAAGCGCGCGAATTTGGAACGGGGCATTATGAGTCGTCATCCTGAGCAAAGCGAAGGACCTGCAGGGGGGTGCCCCGTACACCGCGTCTTTTGCGATGTATGGGATTCTGCGACGAAGGGGAGCGAGGGGCAAAGACATGAGTGAGTCCCGAGCGAGCGACTGTCCGTCGGCCTGCCCACTTCAACTTGGCGGAATGTGTTACTGCGCGAACCAGAACAACGCGTTTCTGCAAGCGCCTGTTTCGGCCGCGCCCGCGAAAACCGCCGTCCTCCTCCTCGCCCACGGCAGCCCCGAGAACCCCAACCAGACTCCAGAGTTCCTGAAATATGTAACCGGAGGCCGCCCGCTCCCGCCACATGTAGTCGAAGAAATCCGCCATCGCTATTCGCTGATCGGCTTTTCCCCGCTCGCCTGCTGGACTCTTCTGCAAGCCGATCAACTTTCGCAGTCATTGCAAATGCCCGTATTCGTCGGCATGCGCAATTGGAAGCCCTTCATCAGCGACGCCGTCAAAGCCATCGCCGCGCAAAAGTTCGAGCGCGTCACCGCCATCTGCCTCGCCCCGCAAAATTCACAAACCAGCGTAGGCCTCTATCGCAATGCGGTCACCGCCGGCGGAAATCTTCCTTTTCAAATGGATTTCGTCGAAGAGTGGCACGACCAGCCCCTCCTAGCCAAAGCCTTCGCCGAAAACCTGCGCACCGGATGGGCTAAAGCCAATGCCGAATACGGCGGAACGCTGCCCATCATCTTCACCGCCCACAGCGTTCCCGCGCGCACCATCACCGAAGGCGATCCCTACGAAGCCCAGTCGAAAGAAACCGCCCAGTTAGTGGCGAAAGCAGCTGGCCTCGCGGCCGATGCCTGGACCTTCGCCTTCCAAAGCCAGGGCATGTCCGGAGGCCAGTGGATCGGGCCGACCGTAGAAGAGACAATTCTGAGCCTCAAGGCCAAAGGCCACCGCGGAGTGTTCATTCACCCCGTAGGCTTCCTCTGCGATCACGTAGAAGTTCTCTACGACATCGATATCTTCTTCAAACAGTTCGCAGAAAAAGAAGGCATGCGCCTATGGCGAGCCGAATCGTTGAACGGATCGAAGACATTGACTGCGGCGCTGGCCGAGTTGGTACGGAGCCGAGTGGGAGCACTTAGGACTTAGTGACGACACTTAGAGGCGACCGTTCTGGTGATTGATGTAAACCCGGGTCATGAACAGTTGGCCCCATACGGGGAAAATCAAGCCATGCGCGGAAAGCCACGGAAAGCGCTCATAATCGTAGCAGCCGCAGCGGTAATCGTCATTGCCGTTTGGTTCGTGCGACACATGCGAGATCGGCATGAGCAAGCGGAACGGAACAGGGGTTACCAGATCGTGCTGGCTGGATACGCCGTCGCATTGAAACCCGGAATGACGCGTGACCAGGTCGAGCGATACCTTCAAGCGAATGGGAAACGGTTCAACCAGATGTGCTGTGTTGCCAACTTCAAGGGCGAACATGTGACTCTTGGCCCGGGGTATGACGACCTCGTCAAGATCGCCGAGGAACGCGCCCCGTTTATCTGCGCCGAGAACAACGTCTATATAGCCTTTGAGTTCAATCCCAAGTCACAAGGCGAGCTATCCGACACGAACGGTTCAGACATCCTGAAGAGGGTTTCGGTTTTCCATCATCTCGAAGGCTGCATGTGACAGGCGCTAAAGTGCAATTATGCCTAATAACGCCCACCTGCGACGTGTTTCCGCAACGAGTTGTAGTCAGAGTCATGGTCCGAAACGAGAGCAAAAAGCCTAAGCTCGTAAGTCGAGGCTCGTAGCTCGCAACTTCTTATGCCACGCATCGCCATTATCGGCGGCGGAATCTCCGGCCTCTCGGCCGCGTTCACGCTCGAAGAAAAACGCCAGTCCGGCGCCCAGCCCGACACAAAGATCGAGTACGTCCTCTTCGAAGCCGCCCCGCGCCTCGGCGGAGTCCTCGTCACCGACCACGTCGATGGCTGCCTCGTCGAGGCCGGCCCCGATTCCTTCCTCACCGAAAAACCCTGGGCCGCCGACCTCTGCCGCAAAATCGGGCTCGGCGATCAACTCATCGGCTCCAACGATGCCGACCGCAAAACCTACATAGTCGTTCACAAAAACGGTCGCGACAACCTCGTCGTCATGCCCGACGGCCTCATGTTCATGGTGCCCACCAAAATTCTGCCCACGGTGCTCTCGCCGCTCTTCTCGCTTCGCACGAAAATGCGCATGGCTACGGAATGGTTCCATCCTCCTCGCGATCATTCGCAAAATCAGGCCGCCGAAGACGAGACCGTTGCCCAGATGGTCGAGCGCCACTACGGCGCCGAGATGGTCGACCTGCTCGCCGATCCGCTCCTCTCCGGCGTCTACGGAGGCGAAGCTACGCAACTGAGCGTGCGCGCCGTGCTCCCGCGCTTTGTCGACATGGAATCGAAACACGGCAGCCTCGGACGCGCCATGCTCAGATCTCGTAAAGAAGCCCGCAAAAAAATGGCGGCGGCGCCGAAGACTCCGCCACGCCCGCTCTTCACCTCGCTCAAAAACGGCATGCAGCAGATGGTCGACGCCCTCGTCGAGCGTCTCGACTCGGACGCGCTCAAAACATCTACGCCCGTGCAGTCGGTAATTCGCCAGGATGATGGCTGGACGCTCTCCGCCGGATATCAGAGTGACCATTTCGATGCCCTCATCGTCGCCACTCCGGCGCACGCCGCCGCGTCGGTGCTCGAATTCGCCGACGCCAATCTCGCTCGTGAATTGAACGGGATTCAATACAGCTCTTCGGTTACAGTTACCCTCGGCTACGACGACAAAGTCCGCCGCTCGCTGCCCCCCGGCTTCGGATTCCTCGTGCCGCGCAGCGCCGGTCGCCGGATGTTAGCCGCAACTTTTGTTCACGATAAGTTTCCACATCGCGCGCCCGAGAATCGCGCCATTGTGCGCTGCTTTCTCGGCGGAGCCCGCGACGAACAGATTCTGCAATTAAGCGAAAAAGAAATTCTCGCCATTGTGCGCGCCGAACTGCGCCAGATCGTCGCCCTCGACGCCGAACCCCTTTTCGCCCGCGTCTACAAATGGAAGTCCGCCATGGCGCAATATTCCGTCGGCCATCTCGAACGCCTGCAGCGCATCGAATCTCTCCGGCAGCAACTCCCCGGCCTGGCGCTGGCCGGCAATGGTTACAACGGCATCGGCGTCCCCGATTGCGTTCGCTCCGGCGCCGAAGCTGCCAGCAAAATCCTAGCCGAGCTAGGCATGTGGTCCTCCGCCTGACAACGCCGATTAACCTCTTTTGTAAATCCAAGAATTGTCGCCATCCCCACTAAGAATTCTTGTCATCCCCGTTTTAAAATTCTTGTCATCCCGAGCGAAGCGAGGGATCTGCATTGAAAGTATCGAAATCCCGAGCAAGGCGAGCGACCTGCATTAAAAGTATTGTCATCCCGAGCAACGCGAGGGATCTGCATTCGCTTTTCCGCCCCTCGCACCATTCCCCAAAATTACCGCCGTAATGTCTCTTCAGAATTCTCGGTTGCGCGCAACTCCCCCGCTGCGGCAGGGTTAATACAATAGAGTAACTTTCAAAAGTGTCTGGGGAACTTCCATGAAGACTTTACTCCTGCTTTTTGTCGCCGGTACGCTCTGCTTTGCTCAGCAAAATTCGTCACAAGACATGAAAGGCATGAACATGTCGGGCCACGACATGTCACAAATGGGCGGTCAGAATTCCGACGCTGAGTCCGATGCCAGCATGCCCGCCATGAATTCCATGGAGAGTCATCACATGGATATGGGCCCGCACATGAAGATGACCGCGCTGCGCGCTCCCCAACCCGGCGACGCCGCGCGAGCCGAGAAAGTCGTTGAAGCCGCCCGCAGCGTGGTTGAAAAATATAAGGACTACCACGTCGCCCTCAGCGACGGCTTCGTCATCTTCCATCCCGAACTTCCGCAGAAGCAGTACCACTTCACCAACTACCGTTACGCCTTCGAGGCCTGGAGAACTTTTAATCCCGAGCATCCCACCTCGCTGCTTTACGAAAAAGATGGCGACGGCTATCGCATCGTGGGCGTCATGTACACCGCTCCCCGGCGCTTCACCGAAGACGATCTAAACGAGCGCATCCCCCTCAGCGTCGCGCAATGGCATGAGCACGTGAATTTCTGTATACCGCCCAAAGGCCTCCGGTTCGAGATGCTTGGCCCCAATCCCAAGTTCGGAATGAAAGGTTCCATCGCCACGCAGGCAGAATGTGACGCGGCGGGCGGAACTTTTCGCCCCATCGTATTCAATTGGATGGTGCACGTTTATCCGCTCGAAAAAAATTCGGCCGAGGTCTGGTCGGTCGAACGCCAGCACGCGGACTGACCCGCCTGACACGATGGCGAGAAGCGAATCACACTCTGGCCTGCTAGCACCCGCGTTGCTACCGGGTCATCGCCGCTTCGCCACTCCCACTCTGATATTCTGAATTTTTCCCGTTCCTACTCCAGTGAGCACTCCTGCGCCTGCAAGCCGGTGGAAGATCGTAACTGCCTTCGGGCTCGTCTATCTTTTTTGGGGCTCGACATATCTCGGCATCGGCATCGCCGTCGAGCAAATTCCTCCGGCCGTCATGTGCGCCACGCGTTTCCTGATCGCCGGCACGGTCATGCTCGCCTACTGCGCCCTGACCGGACGACGCGTCCGTTTTTCCGCGCGCCAACTTGCCCACCTCGCCGCCGTCGGCATCCTGCTATTAATGGGCGGCAACCTTACTCTTTCCTATGCCGAACAAATCGTTCCCACCGGATTGGCCGCGCTCTTGATCTCCGTTACTCCGCTGTGGTTCCTCGTCCTCGACAGCCTTTTGCTGGGCGATCATCACATCTCGCGACGCGGCAAGATCGGATTGGCGATTGGCATCGTCGGCATCGTCGTGCTCATTTGGCCCGATCTCGGTCATTCCAGTTTGCTTGGCCACCGCCAGCTCGCCTGGTCGCTGGCCTTGCCCCTCGGATCATTCAGCTGGGCGTTCGGTTCCGTACTCTCAAAAAAGTGGCAGACCGTTGCCGCCGATCCGTTCAGCGCAATCGCGTGGCAGATCACCTTCGCGGGAATCGCGAATCTGATCTTCGCGCTGGCCATCAACAAACCCTCCGAAGTCACCTGGACGGTCCGCGGTGTCGCCGCCATCCTCTATCTCGTCGTCTGCGGCTCCTGGATCGGCTACACCGCCTACATCTGGCTGCTGCAGCACGTACCCACCTCGAAGGTTTCAACCTACGCCTACGTCAATCCCGTCATCGCCGTTTTTCTGGGATGGCTCATCCAGCACGAGCGCATCGATCGCTACATCCTCACCGGAAGTGCGATCATCGTGGCGTCGGTCGTGCTGGTCACGAGCGCCAAGGTCTCCCACCGCAGCCTGGCCGAAGATCTCCCCGCCATCGAAACTGCAGGAGATTGAATCGACTGGCCCAACCCATCGGCCCCTATTCTTCCGTCTCCTCCGCGTCGTTGACCACATCCACCACCCGCCCTCGGATCGAGAACACGATTTTCTGCTCGCTGCCGCGCTGAAATGTCACTCGCATCGGCCCCCGCTCCCATACCGGAGATGCGCACTCCGAGTCGGGATCGTCGCCTCCCGCCGCCTCGCCCACATCTTTTTTCAGGATTGGTTTTCTCCGCCCCACCTGCGCCACGATGGCGTAAACTTTCTTGCCCTCTTCCGAAACGCCGCAATAACCAATGTAGTCGCGATACCAGCTGGCGCTCGAATAAAAGGGATCGTACTCCGGCAAATTGAGTTGCGAGATTCTACCCGTAAGCCGGTCGACCAGCAGCCATCCGCCGCGCTGCCACTGCCATCGCGCGCCAGCGCCGCCATTTTCGCCGGGAAGCGCATCATTGACCCGAAATGCCCGCCGCACCACGAACAAGCGGTCGGTCAATTCATGCGGAGAGCCGGTCGTATACTCTTTAAGCCTCGTATCGACAAGCAATGCCCGCACCTTCATGTCGAGCATCTTCTGTCCCGTTGCATTCGGCCATTTCACAGCATTCCATTTTCCGAATGCGATAACATGCGCCTTCGGAACGGCTGCGCACTCGCTCCACGGCAGCCACGTCACGAGCATTGTCACCACGCACATCGCCAGGCGTTTTCGCAGCATCATACCGAGAGAGTGGCACGATCGCCGTAGTTCGTGCTATGACATCTGAACAAGTAAAATGTTCGGTTTTGTGGGGCCCCGTGCAGTCGCCCTCAGTGGTTCTCAACTGGCGTACTTTCAGGGCCTGTGGGAAACTGGAGTGAGAGTAGCCGCGCAACTGGCAAAGAAAGTGAAGTGCAGTATGAGTTATCCTCCACGGGAGCGCCCGACAAGCATTTATCCGCGTTCGAAATCGTATGCGGGTGTGGATGAACCGCGCGCAGGCCGCAGAAAGCAATCCATCCTCGTAGTCGATGACAACGCGGTGAACGCTGCTCTCCTCAAAGAATTGCTGATGAGCCGCGGCTATCCCACGGTTGCGGTGCAGAGTGCGGACGCCGCCGAAGCCGAGATACAGATCGAAGCCCCGGACCTGATCTTGCTCGATGTGGTCATGCCCGGCAAGACCGGCTATGAGCTATGCCGCGAACTCAAAACAGATCCCAAAACGCGCCTGATTCCCGTGGTCATGATCACCGGCTTGAGCGCTCGCGAAGATCGCGTGAAGGGAATTGAAGTGGGCGCCGACGATTTTCTCACCAAGCCCATCAGTTCCGAAGAATTATTCGCCCGCGTCGGTTCGCTGCTGAAGCTGAAGGAATTTACGGACGAACTCGAAACCGCCGATTCCGTGCTCTGCACGCTGGGATTGAGTGTTGAGGCGCGCGATCCCTACACCGAAGGCCACTGCGAGCGTCTGGCCCGCGATGCTTCAGACCTCGGCCGCTTTCTCGGGCTGGAAGAAGAGAACCTCGTGGCCCTGCAGCGCGGTGGCTACCTGCACGACCTCGGCAAGATCGCGGTCCCCGACGAAATTCTGAAGAAAGGAAGCGACCTCACGCCCGCCGAGTGGGTCATCATGAAGCAGCATCCCGCCACCGGCGAAGCCATTTGCCGTCCTTTGCGGTCGTTGCGCCTGGTGCTTCCCATCATCCGCCATCATCACGAGCATTCCGACGGAAGCGGCTATCCCGATGGCCTTCGCAAGGGCGAAATTCCCCTGCTGCCGCGCATTCTGCAGGTGGTGGATATCTACGATGCGTTGCGTACGGAACGCCCCTACAAGACGGCGCTCAGCCATGAACAGGCCGCGATGACCATGCGTACCGAGGCGCGCAGCGGACTCTGGGACGAGGAGTTGGTAGCAGAATTCTTCACCATGCTAGACCAGCGCCGCCAAGTCGCATAAATCATCGAGCCATTTTCATGATTAAATCATTGAGTCATTGATTCATCGACCCGCTGCCGCAGGTATTTGATGACTCAATGACTAAATGATTCAATGACTCAATGTTTCAATGATTCAATGCCCTTGACCTACAGCTTTGTCATTCCCGCTTACAACGAAAGCAGCCGCATCCGGCCGACGCTCGATGCGCTGCTTCGCTTCGTGCAGGAGCAGAACTGGGACGCTGAAATACTGGTCGTGAATGACGGCTCGACCGACGACACCGCGCAAATCGCGCAGGATTACGGCAAACGCCATTCCCAGATTGTGCTGGTCGAAAACCCCGGCAATCGCGGCAAAGGCTACAGCGTGCGCAACGGAATGCTCCATGCCCGCGGCGATATCTGCCTCTTCACTGACGCCGATCTTTCTTCGCCCATCACCGAGTCGCTCAAACTTTTCGACGCCATCGCCCGCGGCGCCGATATCGCCATCGGATCGCGCTGGCTTAAAGCCGAATTGCAGACCGAACGTCAGCCCCTTTATCGCCAGGCCTTTGGGCGCATCTTCAATCTGCTGCTCCGCGTCGTTCTCGGCCTCCGCTTCGCCGACACGCAATGCGGATTCAAAGCCTTTCGCCGCACCGCCGCGCAACGCATCTTCCCTCTACAAAAAATCGAACGCTGGGGCTTCGATCCCGAGATCCTGTTTCTGGCAAAACGTGCCGGCCTGCGCGTCGAAGAAGTTCCCGTGCTCTGGGCGCACAGCGAAGGAACGCGATTGCATCCCTTTCGCGACGGAATGCGAATGTTCCTCGAAGTCCTGCGCATCCGCTGGAATGCAATCACCCGCGAGTACACCGCCGTAGCCGTGCCTACCCCAGAAAAACTGTGAACTCGCAGTCCCGCGATTTCATTCCGGACCTATGACGCCGCCCGCCTGTTCGTGCGCGCTGCTTGACTTACGAACTCCGCGATCTGCGCCCCCATCTCTTCAGTGGTAACTGTGCGCTCGCCCGGCCGCGCCAGATCGGGCGTCCGGAATCCCCCTCCAAGCGTCGAAATAACTCCCGCCTCTACGCATTCCGCTTCTTTCGGAAGATGGAATGTATGCCTTAGCATCAGCGCCACCGAAAGAATCGCGCCCAACGGATTCGCAATCCCCTTGCCCGCAATGTCCGGAGCCGATCCGTGTACCGGCTCGTAAAGACCCACCGGACCTCCAATGCTCGCCGAAGCCAGCAGCCCGAGCGATCCCACAACGCCGCCCGCCTGGTCCGAGAGTATGTCGCCAAACATATTCTCCGTCACGATGACATCGAACTCGGTCGGCTTCAGCACCAGCGACATCGCCGCCGAATCCACATACATGTGCGAGAGCTTCACGTCTGAAAAATCCTGTCCCACGCGCGTCACCACTTCGCGCCACAGCCGCGAACACTCCAGAACGTTCGCCTTGTCGATCGAGAGCAGACGCCCCCGCCGGCTGCGCGCCAACTCAAAGGCAACACGCGCGATCCGCTCGATCTCCGCCTCGCCGTAGCGCATTGTATTGATTGCCTGCCGCGCTCCCAATGCGCCTTCAATCGACCGCGGCTCGCCGAAATACAATCCGCCCAGCAGTTCACGCACAATCAGGATGTCCGTTCCCTTAACAATCTCTTCGCGCAGCGGCGAGCAGCGCGCCAGCATTGTATAAAAAACTGCCGGCCGCAAATTGGCGAACGCGCCCAGCTCCTGCCTCAGCCGCAACAACCCCGCTTCGGGGCGAAGTTCCCGTGGATTCTGATCGAATGCCGGATTGCCCACCGCTCCCAGCAGCACCGCCTGTGAGGCAAGACAAGCCTGAATGGTCGCCACTGGCAGCGGATTGCCAAACTTCTCGAGCGCAACGCCGCCGATTTCCTTTTCGTCGAGTTCAAGATCGTGCTCAAACCCTCCGGCCACCTCCTCCAGCACACAAATAGCTTGGGAAATAACTTCAGGACCGATCCCGTCGCCCGGCAGCGATGTCACACGCAGTTGCATGGAGCCCTCGATTCGTTTCTGAAGGAATGAGAAGGATAAATGAGGAAAAACCGCTGTGGTAGCCCCGTTTCATGGTTCCCACAAGTTAACTACGGCGAAGCACTACAACCGATGGTTGATAGCCGCCTTTGTGAAACGTTGCTAGGATCCGATTCTTACGCACCCGCGATTACGCACCCGCGGTTACACGCCCCAAAGGTAGTCTTCCTGTTCGCCATGATGCTCCGCGAAAGGAATCGCCACCGTTGCCTGCCCGGCACTTCCCGCTATGTGTGCCGTATGCCCATCGTTTGAATTGGCGGCAGCAGCCGCGGCACGCGAGTAAGACACCGTTGCCGGAGCCGGCGGAAACTTCTTGCTTTGATTTCCCGTGGCGTCCCCGCGTATCACGTCCTGGATCAGCTCCACCAGATGGCTGTCCTGAACTTTCTTAATCCGGTCGGCAAGCACGACAAACCGGCGATAGATCTCATCAAGCTCGCGCCGCTCAAACTGATGTCCGAGCTGTTCGCAGCGCAACGCCAGCGCATGTCGCCCTGAGTGTTTCCCCAGCACCAGCCGCGAATCCGGAACCCCCACCGACTGCGGCGTCATGATCTCGTAGGTGAGCGGATTCTTCAGCATTCCATCCTGGTGAATCCCCGCCTCGTGCGCAAACGCGTTGCGTCCCGTAATGGCTTTGTTAGGCTGCACCGGCACGCGCGTAATATCCGCCAGCATCTGGCTCGAAGAATACAGGTGCTCGCTCGCAACCGCGCTTTCATAAGGATAGCGGTCGGACCGCACCCGTATCGCCATCACGATTTCTTCCAGAGACGCGTTGCCCGCGCGCTCGCCAATCCCGTTGATCGTGCATTCCACTTGCCGCGCCCCCTGCTGCACTCCGGCCAGGGAGTTCGCCACCGCCAATCCAAGATCGTTGTGGCAGTGCGTGGAAATCGTTACTTTCTCAATGCCCGCGACTTTCTCATACAGCGTGCGGATCAGCATTCCGTATTCTTCCGGCATGCTGTATCCCACCGTGTCGGGGATGTTGACCGTTGTCGCGCCCGCCGCGACCACCGCTTCGACCACTTGGCAGAGAAACTCGACGTCGGTGCGCGTGGCATCTTCCGGCGAAAATTCAACATCATCACACAGTGACTTCGCGTGGCGCACCGCGTCCCGCGCCTGCTGCAAACATTGTTCGCGCGTGATGCGCAGCTTGTACTTCAAATGAATGTCAGAGGTCGCGAGAAAAACGTGGATCCGAGGCCGCGCTGCTCCCTGCAAGGCCTGCCATGCCCGGTCCACATCGCCCGTGCAAGCTCGCGCCAGCCCCGCAATGATCGGACGCCGTACGGTCGCTGCAATCTGCTGCACCGCTTCAAAATCGCCATCCGAGGCGATCGGGAATCCAGCTTCGATCACGTCCACGCCCAGCCGGTCCAGTTGCTGCGCCAGACGCAGTTTTTCCCGCACATTCATACTGCAGCCCGGCGACTGCTCGCCGTCACGAAGCGTGGTGTCGAAGATAGTGATGCGCGACCGATCCATAGAATGCTTTCCTCCGGAAAGATTGCTCCTCATACTGTAGCGGCGGAGGAGTACGAAAGAAAAGTTTATTATCTTTACAGCATCATTAGCCTTAGTGATATTATTAGATTGTCTTATGTTATCTGTTGCCTGAGAAGCGAACGCAAGACCACGAATAATCAGTGACGACGACCGCCGCCTGACGCCTGACCACCAATGACCAAAGACTAAGAAGCCAAACCCATGGACCTTTCCCAACTCGAAGTCTTCCTCACCGTAGCCCGCGAACGCCGTTTCTCACGCGCTGCCGAAAAGCTTTATCGCACCCAATCCGCCGTCAGCCAGACCATCCACAAGCTCGAGATCGAAATCGGCGAGCCCCTTTTCGACCGTTCTTCGCGCGATGGCGTGCTCACCGACGCTGGCCGCGTTCTGCAGGAATACGCCGAAAAATTGCTCAACCTTCGTCAGGATGCCCAGACCGCTCTGGTCGAAATGCGCGAGCTGCAAAAAGGCAAGCTCGCCATCGCCGCCAACGAATTTACCGCCCTCTATCTGCTGCCCGTCCTCGCCGAATTTCGCCGCCTCTATCCCACCATCAAAATTACCGTGCGTCGTTCGCTCGGCAGCCACATTCCTGACGACGTGCTTAAGCACAATGTGGAACTCGGCGTCCTCTCTTACGATCCGCAGGAGCCGCAGTTGCAATCGGTGGTGGTTTATCTGGACGAGTTAGCCCTCGTCGTTCCTCCCGGCCATCCGCTGGCCTCGGCTGGAGAAGTCAGCGTTCGCCAGTTGGGCGCCGAGTCGTTTGTCGCTCACATCGTCGCCTCTCCCTACCGCGACAAGGTGATTGAGGCCTTCCACCGCCACAAAACGCCCCTCCACATGGATGTGGAACTCCCCACGCTGCAAGCCATCATGCGTTTCGTTGTGATGGGAAACGGCGTGGCGCTCGTGCCCGAGATCAGCGTCGAAAACGAACTCAGTCGCGGAGAGTTGGTGCGCGTTCCTGTCCGCGACCTGCACTTTCAACGTAAACTACGGCTGGTCTACCGCCAGGAATCCGCGCTATCGCACGCCGGCCGCGCATTTTTGAAAGTAGCTGAGCAAGTGGCGAAAGACCGCGCCGGCCGCTATCGCTTCCATCGGGAAAAGTAGCGCGCGATCAAAGTAGTGGATCTACGAAGCGTGAATTTCTTCCTGAACCATCGCCGACATCGCCTCTGGAACGCTGGCGTAAATGTCGAAAACCGCAACCAGGTTCGTGACCTCGAACAGCTCTCGCACCATCCTTCTGGGACTGGCAAACTTCAGCGTGTGCCCGGCCGCTTCTGCCCACAAATGGATCAGTACCAGTTCGCCGAGCCCCGCGCTGTCCACGAAATCGACGCCTGCCAGATCCACCACCATCCGCCGCGCCGTCGGAAGCACCTCGACGACAATCGTCGATAGCGCGCGCGCCTCGCTCCGAAAGATCATTCGCCCCTGGCAATGCAGCACCACCGCGCTGCCCAGATGCCCTGCCTCCAGGCTGAGCTTGAGTTGCTTGTCGTTCTTCCGGCCAGCACCAGCAGGCACACGCGCAGCAGGTGCGGGTACGGCAATTGGGTTTTCGGGCTTCATGCCTACACGCTAGACGCCAACAAATAACCGTTGGTTGCGCGCATATGAAAGTTAGGTAAATTCAATCGTGAGAATTATCAGGTGTGGTAGATCCTCCCTCGCAGAACGATCCGCGAGAAATTCTCACTTCCGGCGGGATGAATCGACCGCAGGCACAATCGGTCGCCGCAACGGCACAATCGCGCCTTTCGCGGGATCGGCCGCCGCCGACGCGCGCGTCAGGACTTCATGCTGTATGTACTGCACGAACTCCTGAATCTGGTGCTGCATCTCTTCCATCCGCTCGCGCATCTGCAGAATGATCGCAATCCCGCTGATGTTGACCCCCAAATCGCGAGCCAGCGAAAGAATAAATTCCAGCCGCTGCAAATCCTCATCGGTATAGAGCCGAGTGTTTCCCTCGGTCCGGCTCGGCTTGAGCAGACCCTCGCGCTCATAAAGCCGCAAAGTCTGCGGATGAATCTCATACATCTCAGCCACCGCCGAGATCATGTACGCGCCCTTGGATTTACGCTTCGTCATAACCCCGAATACAGTTCCAGACCTGTCATGTGAGCAATTCGCACAAAATCCTGATCGAGCGTAAAAACGCTGGCGCCGTGTTCCAGCGCAATGGCCGCGACGAGGGTATCGATTGTGCTGGACGTGATACCTTTTCCTCGCCCGGCGCGGTAAATCGCGGCCGCGCTCCGGTAGGTGTCAAACCCGCTGGGTTCCAGCATGTCCCACTGTGCCAGAAAACGCTCAATCACGCCGGCATCCCGCGTCAAACTCTGCAAAACCTCGGCGACGATGATCCCGGTCAGAGCGAAAGGCTCACTCTCCTCAATCATGCGCCGCAGTTCAACCCCTCCACGTCCCGGTGACCGGCGAAAGAAATCGACCCAGACCGAGCTGTCAACCAGGATCACACTCGATTTCTCCGCGACCTCTTCAGATCGCCTTGCCAGATGCCGCTTCCGTAATGCTTCAGGATTCCCTTGCGGCTTTCTGAACGCACCAGCAGATCGAGTGCCCGATCGACGATCTGCCGCTTGGTCCGGAGACGGGTCAGCTTACGCGCCTTCCGGATCAGGCTCTCATCGATCACAATGTTCGTTCTGCCCACGCGTATAATATACACCATTTTTCTTACAATCTGTGTATATCCAACAAGCCCCGCCACAAGAAAACCGTCCGCGGATGATTCTCATACATCTCAGCCACCGCCGAGATCATCTATGCGCCTTTGGATCTATGCTTGGTCATATCAAGACGGCGAACTTTCGCTTTTGCCCCGATACTCGCCGCAAAACACCAGCCACGCACTCCCCGAGTCCTCCGTGCCCCTCTGTGGTTAAGGTTTTTCTCTTTCAGGCAGAAAAAAGACGGGCCAAATTCCCCGTCTTTGCCATAAATATTGATGTCCTTCTATCTACGCCACCAACTCCGGTTTAGGCTCCGCTGCCGCCCATCCTGCCGGCTTCACCAGGTGGTTAACTGCGTAAACAACCACCCCCGCGCCCATCAGGATCAGCCCGAACCAAAGCGAGCTCATGCCCAGAATCGATTCATGCTCGCTGTTCACAATGGCAAACCCCAGCAGCAGCGTCGGAGCAATTCCTACCGCGATCGCTCCAAACATCCCACCCGGCACCCGAAACGGCCGTTTCAACTCCGGCTCGCGGATGCGCAACACAATCAGTGCCACGAATTCCAGCGTCAGGCTCGCGCCATAGATAACAATATCCAGCGTGACCAGCCGTTCGAACCCGAGATTCAGAGCCAGTCCCCAGCCCACCGCTAGCGCCACAATCGCAACCCACGGCGCTCGCGACTTCGGATGCAGCTTTCCGAAAACTTTCGGCAGCATGCCATCCTGCGCCATGGCAAGGGGCAGCCGCGAGTAGCTCATGACCAGCGCATTGAACATGCCAAAGCCGCTCATCATGCCGCCGACCACTAGCGCAATCCGCAGCACCGGCCCACCCATCAACTGCGCCACATCGGCCCAAGCACCGGTTTCCCAAGCGCTGGCCGGAAGCCCGGTCATCCACATCGCCGCAAATGGCAGAACATATGTCAGGCAAACAATCACCACCGCGGCCAGCATGGCACGAGGATAGGTGCGCTGCGGCCGCTCCACTTCCGTCGCGATTGTCGAGGCGTTATCCCATCCCATGTAGTTCCACATGCAGATGAGCAGCCCGCCCAGAATATCGACATTCGAGGTCGTCGGCTTGGTCACCGCGTTCGCCAGCGCATGGATCTTGAACGGCGCCAGCAAAAAAATCGCCGCGAACGGCGCCGATAGCGCAAAGAACAGCCACAGCGAAGTCGTGGAGACGACCTTCACTCCCATAATGTTGAGGACCGCACATACCACCACCACGCCCAGCGCAACTGCCACTCCCCGATAGTTCTGCTGAAACCACGGAAACATCCGCGTCAAATACGCGACAAACAGCGTGGGATAAATCGCCATATCGAAAATGGACGCTACCAGCGACAGCCAAGCTTCCTGAAATCCCCAGAAATTTCCCATCGCGCGGCGTACCCAGGCGTAGTAACCGCCTTCAAAGGGCAGCGCGCTCGAAAGCTCGCCGATCATGAACGCCGTCGGCAAGCTCCAGAGAAGCGGGGTGAGCAGCAGGATGAGAATCGCTTTTCCGTACCCGGCCCCATGCACGATGTCTTCCGTGCCATAGGTTCCGCCCGACACCATAAAGAAGGTTGCGGCAACCAACGGCCACAGTGTGAGGCGAATCGACTTTTTCCGGGGAGCGACGGACAGCGGGGGCTGCGAAAGGTTAGTGGATGCGGTAGCTGTTGCCAATTTCTATGGCTTCCCCCTCAAAGCGACTTACTCTCACCACCGCGTCTCCCTTGAAAATTCTGCTCGCGGCTCCCGGGTGCAACGCGATTCCCGGACATGTCGGCAAAGTTAGTTCGCATGTGTGAGATTACGGCAAATCCCTAGAGATGCAAGATTTTTTTGCGAATTATTGAAAAATTTTGTCAACAAGTACAGGTACCGACGTAACGGTGTCCGCCCCCGCTCCACCGCCAGGTATAAATATAAAAAAAGATAGTTTCTTCTCTGTGTTCCTCCGTGACCCCTGTGGTAGCCGAATTTGACGGATTCATTACTACCCGGGATGCCGAGGATCGCAGAGGAAAGCAATTGATCCGTGTTACTTGTCAGAGCAGGAGAAAACCATGGCCGGACCAGTCTCAGTCCGAATGCCCCGCGTAAATCAGATTTCCGGAGCCGTCCTTGGTGCGGCGCTAAAGGTTCACACACTACTTGGGCCGGGTTTGCTTGAGAGTGCGTACCAAACTTGCCTCGCCCATGAACTCCGCAAACGGGGTTTTCAGGCGGCGACGCAGGTCGGCCTGCCCGTAGTTTATGAGGGGGAGAAACTCGACCTCGGCTATCGAATTGACTTGCTGGTGGAGAACCTTGTCATTGTCGAGATCAAGTGCGTTGAGGCAATCCATCCTGTTCACGAAGCCCAGTTGCTTTCCTACTTGCGCCTAAGTGGAAAGAGCGTCGGGCTCCTCATCAACTTCCACGTAGCCCGCCTGAAAGACGGCATCAAGCGTCTGGTGGACGGGACAGATTGGGACAAGTAATGGCTTTACCACAAAGGTCACTGAGGACACAGAGAAAACCCACCGCAGTTCTTCCTCTACGTTCCTCCGTGTCCTCTGTGGTTATCTGCAATTGAACTTAAACCTGCTTCCAAATCTCTTCCCGAGGATCCTCGGGATTCAGCTTGGCCAGTTCCCGCAGCAGTTCCTTGGTCTTTTCATCCCGCGGAGTGGGCACCGTAATCTTGACCTCAACAATTTCATCGCCCCGCGCTCCGTCTTTCGTAGCCGAAGGCACGCCCTTTTCGCGTAGCCGCAGCTTCTGTCCCGATTGCGTCCCCGGAGGAATCTTCAGCATGCTGCGCCCATCGATCGTCGGCACTTCAATCTTCGATCCGAGCGCCGCCTCCACCGCCGTCACCGGCACCGTGATGTGTATGTCATCACCCTCGCGCCCAAACAGTGGATGTGCGTCAATCCGTATGATCACGTAAAGATCGCCGGCTCCGCCTCCACGCACCCCGGCGTTGCCCTTCCCCGCAATCCGAATGCGCTGCCCATCGCGTGTTCCCGCCTTGATCCGTATCTCCATCGGATCAATCCGCTCTACCGTGCCTTCACCATGGCAAACCGGGCAAGTCGAAATATTCTTCCCTGTCCCATGGCATCGCGGACAAGTGACATTGAACTTCATCCGCCCGCCCGTCTGCTCGATCGTTCCCTTGCCATGACACTGCGGGCACACACCCGGAGCCTCAATGAATCCGTTGCCGTGGCAATTTCCGCAAACATCGCGCCGCGCGATATTCAGCTTCATCACCCCGCCGCGAATCGCCGTCCAGAACGGAACATTGACCTGGTACTCCAGATCGCTGCCCGGCTCGGGACCCTCCTGCGCCGCCTCGCCGCGTCCGCCGCCAGTGAAAATGTTCGAGAAGATATCGCGGAACCCGCCGCCCGCGCCGCTCGTAGTTTTTCGTGAGCCGGTGCGCGCCCCTTCGAACAGATCCGAGAAATCAAATCCGCCAAAATCGACGTTGCCGGCCCCACCCGGCTGACGGCCTCCACCCGGAAACCCTCCCTCAAAATCGCCCGGCCCCGCACCCGGTTGCCCACCGCCGCGAGCATAAGCCTCTGCCGTAGCCGGATCGATATTGTCAGAATAGAAACCGAGCTGGTCGTAGATCTTCCGCTTCTTGGGATCGCTAAGAACGTCGTTCGCTTCCGAGAGCGTCTTAAACTTCTCTTCCGCCGACTTGTCCCCAGGATTAACGTCAGGATGGTACTTCCGAGCCAGCTTGCGAAACGCCTTGCGGATCTCGTCGGTAGAAGCCGACTTCTTAACTCCAAGCACTCCGTAATAATCTTTTTGGGTTGTAGTAGCCATCGTTTATTGGTGGGTTCTTAGCGGTTCAAGTCCGATAATTCAATTCCGCACTGACCATACGCGATTGTCTCACCTAGCATAAGCCGAGAACTGAGAACCGGGAACTGAGAACTGGTTTGTCAGTTCACCACTTCTTTCGCCTCTTCATCCACCGCGACCGTGAAAGCCTCAAACGGCGCCGAATCCATCGACACCGGAATCTTCTGCACCCCCGTCGCGGTCGGCGCGTAGCAATACCAACGCCCCTCCTCGGGAACGAAGTTCACAAAAAACATCTGTCCATTGACTTCAAATCTCAATTCGCTTTCCTCTTTCCCAATCCCAATTCTCTTGTCATCCCAAGCGAAGCGAGGGATCTGCATTTTGCCGCCCACAATCCCCGGCTTCGCTCAGATAGACAACTACTGGCTCTGACGCAAATTGGGGGCGCTCAACGCGCCCCCGTGAAAGCCGATGGCTGATGGCTTATTTCTTGTCTTCGACATCCACGTACTCGGCGTCGATCACGCCTTCGTCTTTCTTCTGCGCCTGGCCGTCTCCGCCCGGAGCTGCCCCCGGCGTCGGTCCCGCGCCCGCTCCCGGCGTCGCTTGCGTCGCTTTATACATCTGCTCCGCCAGCTTGTGCGAAGCCGTCGTCAGCCGCTCTCGCGCCGAATCCATCGCCGCTTTGTCGCCGCCTTCGATCGCCTTCTTGGCGTCCGCCAAAGCATTCTCGACATCCCCGCGCTCCGAACCCGAGATCTTGTCGCCATGCTCTTTCAGCATCTTTTCGATGTTGTAAACCATCGAGTCGAGCTGATTCTTGGCCTCGATCTCTTCGCGCCGCGTCTTGTCTTCGGCCGAGTGCGCGTCGGCTTCCTTCGCCATCCGCTCAACCTCTTCCTTCGACAAGCCCGAAGACGACGTGATCGTGATCTTCTGGTCCTTGCCCGTGGCCATGTCTTTCGCGGTCACGTTCAGGATGCCGTTGGCGTCGATGTCAAACGTCACTTCGATCTGCGGAATCCCTCGCGGCGTCGGTGGCAATCCCGTCAAATGGAATTTGCCCAACGTCCGGTTCTGCGCTGCCATGGGACGCTCCCCTTGCAGCACATGCACCTCAACCGACGTCTGACTATCCGCCGCCGTCGAAAACGTCTCCGTCTTCTTCGTTGGAATCGTGGTGTTCCGCGGAATCATCGGTGTCGCCACGCCGCCCAAAGTCTCGATCGACAGCGTCAGCGGAGTCACATCCAGCAACAGCAGGTCTTTCACTTCGCCCTTCAGCACGCCGCCCTGAATTGCCGCGCCCACCGCCACGACTTCATCCGGATTCACGCCCTTGTGACCTTCCTTGCCAAACAGCTCTTTCACAATCGCCTGGATGCGCGGCATGCGCGTCTGCCCGCCGACCAGCACCACTTCGTTGATCTTCGAAGCATCGACGCCCGCGTCTTTCAGGCACTGCTTCGATGGGCCAACCGACCGCTGCAGAATGTCCTCGACCATCGATTCCAGCTTGGCGCGAGTCAGCTTCACCACCAGGTGCTTCGGCCCCGAGGCATCCGCCGTAATAAACGGCAGATTGATCTCCGTTTCCATCGTCGTCGAAAGCTCGATCTTCGCCCGCTCTGCCGCATCGCGCAGACGCTGCAAAGCCATCTCGTTGCCCTTGCCGCGCAGATCAAGCCCTTCGTTCTTCTTGAACTCGTCAATCAGCCAATCCACCAGCCGCTGATCGATGTTGTCGCCGCCCAGGTGTGTGTCGCCATTCGTGGCTTTTACCTCGATGACGCCCTCACCCACCTCCAGCACCGAAATATCGAAGGTGCCGCCGCCAAAGTCGTACACCGCGATCGTCTCGTCCTTGCCCTTGTCGAGCCCGTACGCCAACGCCGCTGCCGTCGGCTCGTTGATGATTCGCTTCACCTCGAGCCCGGCGATCCGCCCGGCATCTTTTGTAGCCTGCCTCTGCGCATCGTTGAAGTAAGCCGGAACCGTGATGACCGCCTCGGTCACTTTCTCACCCAGGTAGTCTTCCGCCGCCTTCTTCAGTTTTTGCAGGATCATCGCCGAAATCTCCGGCGGGGTATACTTCTTCCCCTGCGCCACGACCACGACGTTGTCACCGTCCCGCTCTACCTTGTATGGGACCATCTTCAATTCTTCGCTCACCTCGTCATAGCGCCGTCCCATAAACCGCTTGATCGAGTAAACCGTGTTCTCCGGATTGGTGATCGCCTGCCGCTTCGCGACCTGCCCCACCAGCCGTTCGCCAGTCTTCGTAAATCCGACCACCGATGGCGTGGTCCGGCCACCCTCTTCGTTCGGTATTACCTTCGGCTCGCCGCCCTCCATCACCGCTACGCAGGAGTTCGTTGTTCCCAAGTCAATCCCAATAATCTTTCCCATAACGCATCCTCCAGTACAATAAGTGCTTTACAATCAATGCAATAATGACTACGTGCTAGGCCATGCTATAACCTGAGCGAATCGTTGTCAAGGTTTAGATGCCGCCAATCGCTCGACGGATGCGGCCATTCGGTCGAAAGAATACTCCTCTTTTCGCCGATGAATCATCTCTAGGCAGTGGCTAGCCCCCGGGACGAAACGGTCATGCCGTCCCGAAGGTCCAAGCCCTGCCCTCAAGTCATTTGATCCCGATTCCCCCATCGTCGGTTCACGAGGTGGAGGTGTCCCGGAAATCAACGGCATGACTAGAATTGTTGCGAAAGGGCACGGCCTGCGCCCAGGCGCCAGCACTAGAAGCGTCACTTCCCAACCCGGAAGGGCTATAATTCCGTCCATTCATGGCCCTCACCTCTGGCACGAAACTTGGTCCCTACGAAATTCAATCGCCGATCGGCGCTGGCGGAATGGGCGAGGTCTACCGCGCCCGCGACAGCCGCCTTGATCGCACCGTCGCCGTCAAGATTCTTCCCGCGCATCTGTCTACCAATGTCGAGGCCAAGCAGCGTCTCGAGCGCGAAGCCCGCGCCATCTCTTCGCTGAATCATCCCAATATCTGCACTCTCCATGACATCGGCCATCAGGATGGAACCGACTTCCTGGTCATGGAGTACCTCGAAGGTGAGACCCTTGCCGATCGTCTCGCCAAAGGCCCGTTGCCCGCCGAACTCGTGCTGAAGTATGGAATCGACATCTGCGAGGGCTTGGAAAAAGCGCACAAAAGCGGAGTGATCCATCGCGATCTGAAGCCAGGCAACATCATGCTCACGAAATCCGGCGCCAAGTTGATGGATTTCGGATTAGCCAAAGCCACGCTCGCCCAGGCGCCGCCGTCTTCCAGTTTGACCATGACCATCTCCGGACCATCGGCCGGTCAACCCTTGACCGCGCAGGGCATGGTGCTCGGCACCTTTCAATACATGGCGCCCGAGCAGTTGGAAGGTAAAGAAGCCGATGCGCGCTCCGACATCTTCGCCCTCGGAGCCGTGTTGTACGAAATGGCCTCGGGCAAACGTGCCTTCACCGGCAAGAGCCAGGCGAGCATAGTGGCGGCGATTCTCGCTTCTGATCCGCAACCGATCTCCGCCGTGCAACCAATGTCGCCGCCCGCGCTCGACCGCGTCGTCCGCACCTGCTTGGCCAAGGATCCCGACGAGCGCTGGCAAACCGCCCACGACGTCAAGCTGCAATTGCAATGGATCGCCGAGGCCGGTTCAAAGGCCGGAGTCCCCGCGCCCGTCGCGGCACGCCGCCGCTCTTCGCAGAAACTCGCCTGGATCGTCGCCGCCCTGTGCGCCGCTGCCGCCATCGCCCTCGCTATCGGCTTCATATTGCGTGCGCCCGCGCCCGCGCACCCGTTGCGAGTCAGCATCCTCCCGCCCGACAAACAAATCTTCGATCCGCTGAGCATCGCTCTCTCGCCCGACGGCTCCAAGTTGGCCTTCGTGGCCTCGTCTGCCGGAGGAGTTCCGCAACTCTGGGTGCGTCCTCTGGATTCCACCGCCGCTCAGCCCCTGGCCGGCACCGACGACGCCTCTTTTCCCTTCTGGTCGCCCGACAGCCATAGCTTGGGATTTTTTGCGCAGGGCAAACTGAGAATCATTGATTCCAGCGGCGGTGCCGTGCAAACCCTGGCCGATGCTCCTCAGCCTCGCGGCGGCGCCTGGAGCAAAGACGGCACCATTCTTTACACGCCTGACAGTCTCTCGGCTATGTACCGCATCCCCGCGGCGGGCGGAACTCCTTCGAAGGCGATCGGCGATGAAAAAACCGCCGCCAGTCTTGGTTCCCCGCGCTGGCCCGCCTTTCTGCCCGACGGCAAGCACTATATCTTTTTTCAATTCCTCCCCGACACTCAGGGCGGAGGAGCGATTTACCTTGCCGCTCTCGATTCGCAGCAGGGTACCGTCCTCACCAAGTCCGATTTCCGCGCCCAATATGCCAGCGGACATCTGGTTTTCGTCGACGGCGGAAATCTGATGACCCAGAGCTTCGACGACAAAACCTTGAAGTTGACTGGGAAGCCGTTGCCCATCGCCGAGCAGGTCCGCGGAGAAGCTCGCGGAGATGCCGCGTTCTCGCTTTCGACCGAAGGCAAACTGATCTTTGCCGGCGGTCAGGCCACCAGTCTCGATCTGGCGTGGTACGACCGCACCGGCAAGAAGGGCGACATCATCGATAGCGGAACCTTCCAGGACGCCCACATCTCGCCCGACGGAAAAAAGGTCTCTGCGGCGCGTGCCGACGCCTCCAGCCACTTGGAAATTTACATTTACGATCTGGTTCGTGGCACCAAATCGCAATTCAGTTTTTCTCAGTCCCGGGACGACGACCCCATCTGGTCTCTCGATGGCCACACCATCGTCTTCGACTCCGCCCGTGGCGGCAAGATCGATCTCTACACCAGGCCCGCCGATGGCGCCACTCAGGAACAATTGCTCTATCACGACAATTTGGATAAACCGTTCAATTGGTCTCTCGACGGAAAATACATCGGATACGAAGCCATATCCAACGGCCACTTCGATATATGGGTGATGCCCATGTTCGGCGACCGCAAGCCCTTTCCATTTCTCCAGGAAAAGTACAACACCCGCTTTCCCGTTTTTTCCCCGGACGGAAAGTGGATGTCCTTTACCTCGTTCGAAGCTGGCCGCAGCCAGGTCTACATCGTCGCCTTCCCCAAACCCGGAGGCCGATTCCTTGTAGGCGATGGCCAGGAAGCCGCATGGAATCGCAACGGCAAAGAAATCTTCTACACCGATGACCATTCCCGCATGGTATCCGTCGCTGTCACCGCTCACGGCGAGAGCCTCGAACTCGGCCGGCCGCAACCTCTATTTCCCACACAGCCCGTCGGATCAGGTGAGTTCGAGATCGCTCCCGACGGCAAGCGCTTTCTGATGATGCAAGCCCCAGTAGAGAACTCATCCAACCTGACCCTGATCGTGAACTGGCTGCAGGAACTAAAGAAGTAGCCAGTAGGTCTTTCTCCACCACCCTGCCGTTCCCACCGCGCCTTGGACTCTGAGCAACGCCCCCAAGTCGCCCTTACGCCGCACCCGCGTTTCCTTGCTATTGGGTACTGGTTGCTGGGTACTATTTTTCATCACAAACGCACATGACCACGATCACAGACTTCCATTTCCGAATGAGCGAAAATAGAGACTGCATTGGGGAAGGTCGACGTGTGCCTGCAACAAGAGGCGCAAACCCAAGCGTGAACGAAATGGCAGAGATTGATTTAAGTCCTTATTCCGAAATACTTTACGAATAAGTACTTTAAACTCAAAGACCTGGAGGGATTTTCCGTCTAAGTCAATGATTCTAATAGACCGAAGTTAGATTTTTTTCGCGGTTTTTTGTGACATAGTCACTCAAGAGTAAACACGGGCTTATCCGCGAATCGCGGCCAGAACCTCCAGCGGCTCCGGCCGATCCATGTAGTCCTCGTTCGCCGAGGCAAACAGTATCGTGCCATCGCGATCGATCACAAACGTTGCCGGAATCGGCAGCTCCCAGCTGGAATCGCCATTGGCAAAAAGGCAGGTTGACGAACGTGCTCCGGTAGAGTCCCACCTGTTCCTCCGGAACCCGGTACACCAGCCCAAACTGCCGCGCAAGTTCGTTGCGTGTATCCACCAGCAGAGGGAAAGCCAGCTTGTGCTGGTCGTGCATGAAGAATGACTGCTTCTGCGTCTGCGGAGACACAGCCACCATCCGGGCTCCCGCGGCCTCGATCGCCCCGGCGATCGAAGACATCGCCTCCATCTGCCCCACGCAGAATGGACACCAGCGCCCGCGTATGAACGACACCACCAGCCGCCCCGTGGCCAGAAGCTGCTCCGAAGACACGCGCCTGCCGTCATGATCCAGCAGCTCGAACGCAGGAGCCTGAGCTCCCACTCCAAGCGCCTTGCCCGCGAGCCCCTCAGCCTTCAGCCCGGCGACGGCGCGATCATGCACTGCCTGAACATGCGCCGGAACGTAGCGAGCAATGGCTTCCCGCCGCTCAGCCAAGATCTCGCCAAGCGTCCGAACGTCGCTGTACGCGCCGGATTCCTGCAGCGAGCGCCATTTCATAGGAGTGGTTGCCGTCCGCCTACATCGGAAACTTCATTCCCGCCATCCGCCGTGCGAAGCTCGGCTTGCCCATCTGCTTGAACATCTTCTTCATCTGCGCATATTGCCGGAGCAGGTTGTTGACCTCCTGCACGCTCGTGCCCGAGCCGCGGGCAATGCGCTTCCGCCGGCTGCCATTGATGGCCTCGTGATGATTGCGCTCATATCCCGTCATCGAATTGATGATCGCCTCGACCCGGTTGATCTGCTTCTCGTCAACCTTGTCGGCCGCTTTCTGCAGGCCCGAGAAGGCGCCAATCGAGGGCAACATGCCCATCAGACTTTGAATCGATCCCATCTTGCGCACCTGCCGCAACTGGTCGCGAAAGTCTTCCAGCGAAAAGCCATCGCCGCTCAGCGCCTTGTTGGCGAGTTCAGCAGCCTTCTTCTTGTCGATCTGCGATTCGGCCTTTTCGATCAGCGACAGAATGTCGCCCATCCCCAGAATGCGCGACACGATGCGATCCGGATGAAACGGCTCCAGCGCATCGTACTTCTCACCAATGCCGATGAACTTGATTGGCTGTCCCGTGACTTGCCGGATGGAAAGCGCCGCGCCGCCGCGAGCATCGCCATCCATCTTGGTCAGCACCACGCCGGTCAGTGTCAGCTTCTTGTGGAATTCGTCCGCCGAGTTGACCGCGTCCTGTCCGGTCATCGAATCGGCGACAAACAGAATCTCCTGCGGATTGAGCAGCCGCTTCAGCGACTGCATCTCGTCCATCAGCTGTTCGTCGATGTGCAATCGTCCAGCCGTATCGACAATCAGCACGTCGCAGCCCGTGTTGACGGCCTCGCGCCGCGCCTCTTTGGCCAGCCGCTCGACCGTCGCGGTATTGGCCTCGCCAACCTCGCCCTCGTAAATGTTGGCCTTAATCGCCGCCGCCACCACTTTGAGCTGCTCGCGCGCCGCCGGTCGATAGACGTCCACCGAAACCAGCAGCGGACGATGTCCGCCATTCTTCAGCCAGTTCGCCAGCTTGCCCGAGGTCGTGGTTTTACCGGACCCCTGCAGCCCCGCCATCAGCACCACCGTCGGTGGCTGCGAAGCGAACTTCAGCTTGGCCGTGTCTTTGCCAAGCGTCGTCACCAGTTCATCGCGGACGATCTTGATCACCTGCTCGCCCGGCGAAAGCGCGGTCAGCACTTCCTGCCCTACCGCCTTGGCCTGTATGCGATCGATCAGCTCTTTGACGACTTTGAAGTTGACGTCGGCCTCAAGCAGCGCCAGACGGATCTGTTTCAGCGCCTCGGAAATATTCTCTTCCGTGAGGACGGCCTGTCCCCGGAGAGACTTAAACGCGCGCTGCAGTTTTTCCTGAAGATTCTCGAACATGGGTGTCAGGCTTCTATTTTAGCAGCGAGATTGCCGTGCCACTCTCTACGCGAGGCGTCACTCCACCTTCGGCCGCACCATCTCGAACCGCTCGGTAGTGCGCGTGTACTGCATCCCGCCCATACGCCCGATCAGATCGAGCGAGTTCCGATCAATGCGGCCGTCTTTCAGATGCCGCTCGTTTACGTGGATCGAGATGATCTCGCCGATCACTAGGCTGCTCCCATCGGGCCCGGGATTGAAATCAAGAATCTGATGCAGCTTGCATTCAAAGCTTACGGGAGACCCTGCCACGCGCCGCGGCCGCACTATCTGCGATGGCGCCGACTCGATTTTCGCCAATTCAAATTCGTCAACCGACGCGTCATATTCACCGCTCGTCAGGTTCATCGCTTCGGCCAGTTCGAAGGTCACCATGTTGACGACGAATTCTCCGGTTGCGCGAATGTTCCGCAGCGTGTCTTTCGGCTCTCCAGCGGTCGTACGTCCTGCTCTTGGAGCGCGCATCGAAGGCGAAAACCCAAGCAGTGGAGGCGTGGCACAGACCACATTGAAGAATGAAAACGGCGCCAGGTTTGGCTGTCCCGAAGCGCTCAGGCTTGAAACCCACGCAATTGGCCGCGGCACCACGGCGCTAATGAGAAGGTTGTAGAACTCACGGTGCGCAAGCTCAGAAGGAGTGACGTCCATAGCGTCGAGTATATCTTTTGCCTTTTGCCGACTACGCCCCCGTTGTGGGCGCCGTCAACTCTTCGCTCCAAAGATTTCCTTAGCCGCAACCACCGTGTTGCTGTGAATCGTCACCGTGTCTTCCACCTTCATCGCGTAACCACCGGCAAGCGTCACCATTACAGGGATGCCTTCCGCTTTGACGATTTGAAACACCAGCGAATCCCGCGCCTTCAATCCATCAATCGTCAACGACAATCCCCCAAGTTGATCCTCGCGATACGGATCCGCTCCCGCGAGATAGCAGATGAGCTCCGGCTTCAGCTTACTCAATCCCAAACTGAGCGCGTCGCCAAGGCACGCCAGGTATTCCGCGTCTCCGATTCCATCCGGCAAATTCATATCGAGCGATGAGGGAGGCTTAAACGCCGGATAATTATTCAGCTGATGCAGCGAGATGGTGAAAACGTCGCCCGCGTCGACGCTGCGCGTTCGCGTCGGAGGACCGTTTGACACCCTACTGGCCGGTCCCACCGCATCACCGGGCGCACGCCTTCCCGCGAAAATCACCGCCGTGCCATTGCCCTGGTGAACGTCGCAATCAACCGTCATCGCCGTGCGAATCTTGTCGTCGCGCTGCATGCAGCGAATCGCGATCGCGACGTCGTTGATCACGCAGAAACCCTCGCCATGATCAGGGAAAGCATGATGAAATCCGCCGCCAATGCTGATCGCCACGCCGTCGATAAGAGCATGATCGGCGGCCAATACCGAGCCGCCCGCGACCAGCCAAAATGCTTCCACTAATTCTGGCGAATACGGTACTTCGAGCTCCAACTCCTCCCGTGGACTGAGCGTTCCCGTTTTCAATTTCTCCACGTAGCGCGGAGTGTGAACGAGCATGACGTCCTCGTCCGTTGCCGGACGGGGAGCGACAAAATCCGCCAGAGTCGCCGTTCCAGACGCCAGCAGCTGTTCCTTGATCCGCCTGTATTTCTCGGCGGGAAAAACGTGCGAGCCGATCGGTAGATAGTAGTCGTCACTGTAGACGAGTTTGAAGGGAAGCATTCAGCACTCAGCATTCAGCTCACCGTTAGTGCTCAGCATTGAACGCGCGGTCAATCGCCCGCCCGGTGAAGCTGAAAACTTCATATCATACGCGATTGTCGCGGCTGCGCAGCGACGATTCACGGCGCTCTCGGGCTTCCCCATATTGCTCGGTGTCCCCAGTGGCGATGAATTCGCAAGCTGCTAAACTGACCAGTTGCCTGCCAAAAAAAAATCGCCGCCGAAAGAGGGCGCCTCGCTCGAGCGTCCGGCTGCCGGAAGCAGGGGCCGCATCTTCCTGATCGACACCATGTCGTTCATCTTTCGCGCCTATCATGCGATGGCGCGCCAACGGCCGATGTCGACCAAGACCGGCGTTCCAACCGCCGCGACCTACGTCTTCGTCAACATGCTGCGCAAGCTGCGTGACGATTTTTCTCCCGAGCACCTGGCCGCCGTGTTCGATGTGGGCGCGCCGACCATACGCAATCAGCAGGCAGAAGCGATTACCTCCATCCGCAAATTCGATATCAAGACGCAGACGTTCAAAGAAGCGGAATACGGCGGCTATAAAGCGAATCGCAAGGAGATGCCCGGCGACCTGGTGCAGCAGATTCCCTACATCCGCCGCGCACTCGAAGGCTATCGCATTCCGATTTTGCAACTCGAAGGCTACGAAGCCGACGACGTCATCGGAACGCTGGCCCGCAAAGCGGCAGCCGAATCCTACTCGGTCTTTGTTGTTTCGAGCGACAAAGACATGCTGCAACTGGTCAACGACAAGGTCCACGTGCTGAATCCCCCGAAAGACAATCTGATTTGCGACGCCGCGAAAGTCGAGGAAATCCTCGGAGTGCCCCCGTCAAAAGTCGTCGATGTGATGGCCCTGCGCGGCGATTCCGTCGACAACATTCCCGGCGCTCCCGGCATCGGCGACAAGGGATCGGTCGAACTGATTCAGCGCTTTGGCAGCGTGGAACAGGCCCTCGATCACGCCGCTGAAGTCGAGAAGAAGACCTATCGCGAATCTCTGCAAAACAATCGCGACAATATTCTCTACAGCAAACAGCTGGTCACGATCGACACTGACGTCGCAGTCGAACTCGACGTCGCCGCTATGAAAACCTCCGAACCTGACGTGGAAGAGCTGCGCGCGCTCTTTGCCGAACTTGAATTCACCTCTCTGTTGAAAGAGCTGCTTCCCGTAGTTGAAGTGAAAGACGCTGATTATCGCGAGATCAAGTCGAAGGCTGAACTCGAAGAATATCTGCGAGCAGCCGGCAACAACCCGCTCGCCGTCGCCATTCGAGACGAGCACACAGAGAGTGTCTCGGCTGAAAGCGCCGTGGAAGACGAGGAGCCGCAGCCGGCGCAATCCGGATTTCTGGACTTGCGGCCAACACATGAAGAGCCGAAGGCCATCGAACCCGCCCAGCGCATCGCGATTTCGAATGCCACTGGGGCCGCCGCGATCGTCCAGCTAGACGATCATTCGCTCGCCGATCGCGTCAAAAGCTTGCTCGAAGATGCCGCGGTGCCAAAGACGATTCACGATCTCAAATCTGCCATGCATTACTTTTCGGGGCAGTTTACCGGAGCAGGAATTGCTCTCGCCGGCGTGAAGCACGATCCTATGTTGTATTCCTACCTGCTCGATCCAACCTACTCGTCCCACGCATTGCCCGACGTTGCCCTCCGCAAATTCAATCTCAAGTTGAGCGGCAACCTGGCCGAAGCGGCCGACGTGACCGGCAGGCTGGCAATCGCATTGCGCAAAGAAGTCGAAGACGAGGGATTGACCTCGATTTACGAAGAAATCGATGCGCCGCTGGTGCCGGTCCTCGTTCGCATGGAAGACGCCGGCGTAAAGATCGACTTGTCGGCGCTCGATCAGATGTCTGTGAAGTTGCAGCGTGAAGCCACGGCCAAAGCGCGCGACATTTACGAGCGCTGCGGCGTTGAGTTCAACATCAGTTCGCCCAAACAGTTAGGAGACGTGCTCTTCAACAAGCTGGCTCTGCCGATCCCGGTCAAATACGGCAAAGGAAAAAAGATTTCCACGGCCGTCGACGTGTTGGAAGGGCTAGCTGCCGAGCATGAAGTTCCGCGGCTGGTGCTTGAGTACCGCCAGCTGACAAAATTGAAATCGACCTACGTTGATGCACTGCCTGCTCTGATTCGGGGCCGGAGCGGCCGCGTGCACACAACCTTCGGACAGACTGGAACCGCGACTGGACGGTTGTCTTCGGCGAATCCGAATCTGCAGAATATTCCGATTCGCACGGAACTGGGGCGCGAGATTCGCGCGGCATTTATTGCCGAGCCTGGGCACGTCTTGCTGGCGGCCGACTATTCGCAGATTGAGCTGCGGCTGCTGGCGCACTATTCAAAAGACAAGCTGCTGGTTGAAGCATTCCGCCGTGGCGATGACATTCACACTCTGACCGCGTCGCAGGTATTTGGCGTGCCCCCGCTGATGGTAACGGACGATCATCGCCGGAGCGCGAAAGTCGTGAATTTCGGAATCGTCTACGGATTATCGGCGTTCGGATTGTCGCAGCAACTAGGCATTGAGCCGGCCGAAGCCCGCAAATTCATCGATGCCTACTTCGAAAAATATGCAGGCGTGCGCGCGTTCATCGATGCTACGCTCGAACAGACGCGCCGTGATCAGAAAGTGAAGACGCTCTTCGGGCGCGTTCGTCCAATTCCCGACATCAACAGCAAAAACGCCACCCAGCGCGGGTTTGCCGAGCGGACCGCCGTGAATACTCCGTTGCAGGGAACCGCCGCCGACGTGATCAAGCTGGCGATGATCAGAATTGACGAGGAAATTCGGAAACGCGGCCTGACGTCGCGCATGACCTTGCAGGTCCATGACGAACTTGTCTTTGAAGTGCCGGAGAACGAAGTCGAGACGATGAAGCCGCTGGTGCGCGAGCAGATGGAAAATGCGCATCCGCTCGCGGTTCCGCTGCTGGTGGAAATCGGAGTCGGGTTGAACTGGCGCGATATGGAGTAGAACAACGTATCAGCTAAATTCCTAATTGCTCCTGATAATAAGTGTGAATGATGAGGCGTCGGATCATGAATTCGCGAATGCTCGAGCGATGAAGCCCCGACGAAAAAACAGACGAAAATAATTCTAATCTCGCAGTTGCGGTGTTCCGCTATACTCTGGGCAACGTTTCTCACACGCGCCGCTTTCGTCTTTGATTCCAGCCGCATGGTAATGATTTCGTTTCCTGCGGAGGCAGCTTGATGAGTGCAGCACCATCGCTGGCGTTTGAAGACAAACAACAGCGTGTTTTCCCCCGGCACCCGATCAACGTTCCGCTCGACCTGATCGCCTTGCGTTCGGGCGTGCCTGAAAATCTGCCCGGGCGCTGCACCGACATCAGCGAAGCCGGCGTGGGCGCGGTCATTGCGGGAGAACTCACTGCCGGCCAGCAGGTCGCCGTCGAACTGCGCCTGCCTGATTTTGGTCTGCCGCTCCGCGCTCGCGCCCTGGTTCGCTATCAGTCGCGGCTTCGTTGCGGACTTGAATTTTCCGGATTGTCGGCAGAGCAGCGGGAGATGATTCGCTATTGGGTTCAGCGCTCAGCTCCTGGGTCGACCGATTTCAGGAGAGATTTCGGCGGGACAACCGATGGGGTCAAAATCGACGAGGCCGAGCCCGAAGCGCCGGCCGCGCCCGTTACTCCGCCGGCAAAGCGACCGCGCCGCACCGTCCGCGTTGGACGCCGCGCATTTTATGTCTTGTTCGCCTCCATGATCGTGCTGGCCATTCTCGCGTGGTGGCAGTGGCAAAGATCTTGGAACGAATTAGAAAAAAGCGCGCCAATCTCGAATTCTGAACTGCGGGTCTCTCCCGAGACCATGGAGAAAATGTTGTTAACGAAGGTAGAGCCGTTGTATCCAGAGGCTGCGAGGGAAGCTTCGACCGAAGGCCTGGTCGTGCTGGAAGCAGTGATCGCTCCCGACGGCAGCGTCGAGCGTTTGCGCCCCTTGTCCGGACCCAATCTTCTCGTGCAGTCGGCGGCTCAGGCCGTTCACTCCTGGAAATTTGAGCCCTACTTGTCCAGTGGCAAGCCGGTTGCCGTTGAAACTACGATTGCCATCGAATTTCGTATGAATTGACGCGGCTCTAGTCGAACGTTTCGGCTTGCGCGAACGGCAAGCCGCGTTGGTCTTTTGCGGAGACGATTGCCGAGTTGCTGTCGGCCTCCCCGTCGAATTGCCAGTCGATCTTCAACGCAACGTCATTCCACGCTACCGTCCGTTCGTGCTCGGGAGCGTAAAAGCCGGTCGTCTTATACAGCACGTGGGCGGTCGCCGAAACGACTCGGAAGCCGTGCGCAAATCCACGCGGAATCCAAAGCATCTGTTTGTTCGCGCCAGAAAGTTTGAACGATTCCCACCTGCCGAAAGTAGTTGAACTGCGGCGCAGGTCAAGCACAACATCAAGAATCTCGCCGGTGATGGCGCGCACAAGTTTTCCCTGGGGCTGCAGAACCTGGTAATGCAGTCCGCGAACAACATTTCTCTCTGAAAACGAATGATTATCCTGCACGAAGCTTTCGTGAATCCCCAGTTCAGCAAAGGTGCGCTGGTTATAGCTTTCGAGAAAAAATCCGCGGTCATCGCCGAACACACGCGGTTCGAGCAGCAGAACTCCAGAAAGGATAGTGGTGATTTTTTTCATGCGTAGATTTCATTCAGAAAACGCGTTCTCGCAGCAATTGCAGCAGGTACGCGCCATACCCGTTGTTGCGCATCGGTTCCGCCAAGGCCTCCAATTGCGCGGCAGTGATGTAGCCCGAGCGATACGCGATTTCTTCAGGGCACGCGACCATCAGTCCTTGCCTTTTCTGCAGGGTTTGAATGAACAGCGAAGCCTCCATCAAGGCCTCGTGCGTGCCCGTGTCGAGCCATGCCGTGCCTCGTCCCATCACGCAAACGTTCAGTCGTTTGCGCTCGAGATAAACGCGGTTCACGTCGGTAATTTCAAGTTCGCCGCGCTTAGAAGGCTTAAGGCTCGCAGCGATCTCAACCACCTGCCGATCGTAAAAATAAAGTCCGGTGACCGCGTAACGCGATTTCGGATGCTTCGGTTTCTCTTCGATGCTCAGCGCTTTCCCCTGCGGATCGAATTCGACTACTCCATACCGTTCCGGATCATGAACCGGATAAGCGAAAACGCGCGCCCCTTCCGGCTGAAGCGTGGCCGCGCGTAATTCTTTGACTAAGTCATGCCCATAAAAAATGTTGTCGCCGAGCACCAGCGCGCAGCCGCTCGTACCGATAAATTCCTTGCCGATCAGAAACGCCTGGGCAATGCCTTCAGGCTTCGGTTGCAGCGCGTACTCGAAATTCACGCCATAACGCGAACCGTCGCCAAGCAAATGTTGAAAGCGCGGCAGGTCGTCAGGCGTCGAGATGAGCAGAATGTCGCGAATCCCCGCCAGCATGAGCGTCGATAGCGGATAGTACACCATGGGCTTGTCGTACACCGGCAACAGGCTCTTGGCGACACAATGGGTTACCGGGTAAAGACGTGTGCCCGATCCGCCTGCGAGGATGATGCCCTTGTATTTCGCTTTGGCTGTTTTACTCATGTCGATTTAGGTTCAGCGTTCCGTCGCGTAATTCTTCGCCATCCACTGACGGTAACTGCCGCTGGTGACGTCGCGTACCCAGTCTTCGTGTTCAAGATACCAGCAGACAGTCTTGCGAATGCCGCTCTCAAATGTCTCCACCGGCCGCCAGTTCAGTTCCCGCTCGATCTTACGAGTGTCCATCGCGTAGCGCCGGTCGTGTCCCGGACGATCTTTGACGAACGTGACAAGCTGTTCATGCGGAATCACAGGATCATTCGGGCGCAGTTCATCCAGTAGTTGGCAGATGGATCCAATAATTTCAAGGTTCTTTTTTTCGCTGCGCCCGCCGACATTGTAGGTTTCTCCCACGCGGCCGTGCGTAAGCACGGTACGAATCGCGCAGCAGTGATCTTCTATATAGAGCCAGTCACGCACGTTCTGGCCGTCTCCGTACACGGGCAGCGGCTTGCCGGCGCAGGCATTCAGAATCATCAAAGGGATCAGCTTTTCCGGAAACTGGTGCGGCCCATAATTATTCGAGCAGTTCGTGGTCAGAACCGGCAGGCCATAGGTCTGCTGATATGCGCGCACCAGATGATCGGAAGCCGCTTTCGACGCGGAATATGGACTATTGGGAGCGTAGGGAGTGGTCTCGCTGAACGCCGGATCATCGGCGCCGAGCGATCCGTAAACTTCATCGGTCGAAACGTGCAGAAAACGGAACGCCGCGCGATCGTTCTCCGCAAGCCCTGACCAATACGCGCGCGCTTCTTCGAGCAAACTGAATGTGCCGTTTACGTTTGTGCGGACAAAATCGTCGGGGCCGTGAATCGATCGATCGACATGGCTTTCAGCAGCGAAGTGAATAATGGCGCGGGGATGCTCCCGCTGCAGCAATCCGCCTACCAGATCGCGATCGACGATATCGCCATGCTCGAAGCGATAACGCGGGTTCGCTTCAATGGCACGAAGGTTCTTCAGGTTTCCCGCATAGGTCAGCTTATCGAGATTCACCACGCGGGCGGATTCCGAGGCGATCCATTGCAAAACAAAATTCGAGCCAATGAATCCGGCGCCGCCGGTGACGAGGATCAGATCTTCCATGCTGAATGGGCCGCATCGCGCAAACGCGGCGTTCCGATTCTAATCGTAATCATATCTGGACGCGAAATCGCCCCCCCGATCTTCTCCCCTGCGTCCAACGGTTTCGAGGTCAAGGCGTCGATGCGCCTTGCAGCGTCGTCGCCACATCTGCCGAGGTAGCGCGCATCGCTATCGACTCGCTCGGTATGTGCTCGTTCGCAGTCCAGCCGAGCACGTCGTGATACACCGCCTCGATCGAGCGTGCAATTACCGGCCATTGATACTGGCCCTGAATCCGCTCTCGCGCCCGCTCCGCCGCCCGGCGCCGAAGTCCCGGATTGCGAATCAAAAACTCGAGCATCCACTCGAGATCGAGGGCGTTGCCCCGTTGGAATGTGTAGCCCGCGTCCTCAACTACCTCCTTATTCTCAGGAATGTCGCTGGTCAGCACGCACACGCCTGCTGCCATCGCATCGAGTAGCGCCAACGACAAACCTTCCAGTTCAGACGGGAGTACAAACAGCGCGGCATTCGATAGCAACTCTTCCAGATCGCATCCAGAAACCCACGGAAGAAAACGAATCTTATCGGATTCATGGCCTCGCAAACTCTCAACGTATGCATCGGAGTGGCTCGATCCTCCCGCCAGCATAAGCTTCATGTCGGTATCGAGATTTTCGAACGCTTTGATCAGGAGATGGCAGTTTTTTTCCGGCGAGAATCTTCCGAGGAAGAGAACGTAATTCTCAGCAATCAGCTTCCACTCAGCCAGTCGTTGTGGCGGGCGATGCGGCTCCAGCGTAGCCCCGTTCGGCACATAAATCGTATTGCGATCGTAGCGTTCCCGAAAATATTGTTGCAGCGTTCGCGAAACAACCATGGTGGCATCGGGCAAGCGAACCGCCGCCATTTCCCCCCCACGAAGCACGCGAGACGCGAGCCATCCCCATTTGCCGCGCTGCCAATCGAGACCCTGCACGGTGACAACGGTCTTCTTGCCAGCGAGCCGCGGAAGAAACGAAAACAGCGCCGGTTTCAGGCAGTGGTAATGGATCACATCGTAATCCGAAAACATCGCATGGGCGGTGCTCAACAACGTATGGACGGCGGTTTCGAAGTGCTTCGAGCGGATGGTCGGCAGGCGCAGCACCCGCATGCCGTTGTGCGTGGCCCCGGGGGGAGTGAAATACTTCCGGCAATAGACGGTTACTTCATGCCCCAAACGCGCCAGTTCGTGTCCGGCCTGTTCGTAATAGGATTCAATCCCGCTGTATTTCGATATGACGCCACGTCCGCCGATGAACGCCACGCGAACGCTTCCTCGCGGCCGCGGGCGCTTCGAAGTCGCGTCAAAAGACAGAACTTTCCTATTGGAGATGAGCCGGTAATAAAGCCCGAGCAGTTTATCCATGTGTTGCGTGGGGTCGTGATCCGTCTTGATGCGACTGCGAGCTGGCGCGCCCATCTTCCCGATCAGGTCAGGACGTTCAAACAGGAATTCGATGGAGTGAGTGAGTTGCTCGCGGTCTCCGTCCGAATAAAGAAGACCGGTGACACCGTGCTGCACCAGTTCCCGGCGCGAACCCAGATCCGAGGCGATGACGGGCCGCCCCCAGGCGTAGGACTCCAGAATCGATTTCCCCAGCGTTTCGTAGGCGTGCGATGGAAAGATGGAAAAGCTGCAAGCCGCGATGAGTTTCCTCAGGTTCTCGCCACGGACCATGCCCGCGAACAGGACCTGCCGCAGATCCAGTTCTTTCGCCAGCGACTCCAGTCGCGGACGGTCGGGCCCATCTCCTGCAATTACCAGCGGAATGTGTGGCAACCTGGCCATCGCGTGCAAAAGCTCATACGCGCCTTTTTCGCCAGAAAGCCGCCCGAAATAAAGCACGTATCCTTCATCAACAGCGAGTTCTTCATCCGGCGGCAACGTTTGGAAATGGGGCAAGACCTCGATGCGTTGAGCAGCCAGACCGCCATCGATCAACTTATTACGCACAAACTCGCTGGGAGCGAGGAAGATGTCAACGCACGATTCATACGTTTGCAGCCATTTGTGCACGTAAGCTTCGGCCGCTAGAACCACTGCGCTCGAGCGGGGGCCGGCGTAGCAACCTGTGGTGACCACCTTATAGAAGGCGCCATTCTTGCAGTGTTCGTCGCAGACGCGGCCATTGGCCACAAAATTGTAAGTCGGGCACAGAATCTTGAAATCGTTCAGGTGATAGAGAACCGGAATTCCCTGGCGCTTCAGCTCCCAAAGGATCGAAGGCGAAAGGTGATGATAGATGCCGCGAATGTGCGCGATGTCCGGAGAAAAATCGGCGAGGCATCGGCGCATGGCGCGCTGCGCGGAAGGCGAATAAATGGCGTGCGCCGCCATCCTGGCCTTCTCGAAAAAACTTGCGTTCGCATCTTTGAAGTCCACACGTGGAACCCGATAGGCGTGGCCGGTGAATGCGGACGTTCCACTGCCGTCCGCTCGGCTGTGGTCCATGGTGAAGAGCGCAGTCTCCTGGCCGCGCTGCCCCATCCGCCGGATCAGATCGAAGAGATAAACCTCTGTGCCGCTAAACTCATAGTCATACTTGTTGCAATAGAGAATTCGCATACTCACCGTCCGGTTGGGAAATTCGCTCGAGGAATCGCTCCGCAAAAACACGCAGATTTCGCTGGCGGTTGTAAGAGGTGGCAATGCTGGCCGCGGCCGCGCGCTGCACTCCGCCCAGCGAAGCGGCATGAGCCCGTATCCAGCGCACCGCACTGACGAAATCAAGCAACGAACCGGGGCGGTAAAGAAATCCTGTACGCTGGTGTTCAACCAGTTCGGGAATGCCGGTGATGGCAGGGGCCAGCACAAGTTTTTTGTGCGCCATCGCCTCCATCAGAACCACCGGAATTCCCTCGCTCCGGCTGGTTAAGACCACCAGGTCAGCGCGACGATAACAGTCGGTAAGTCCAGTGCGAGGCACGTGCCCGATCAGGCGAACGTGCTTTTGAAGCCTCAACGCAGCAATCTGGCGTTCAAGTGCCGTGCGCTCCGGACCTTCGCCGGCAATTGAGCACTGGAAATCAAAGCCTCGATCGCGGAGCACCGCGCAAGCTTGAATCAGAAAACGGTAGTTCTTGACCGGATGCAAGCGGCCAACCGCGAAGAGAGAAAATTTCCCCCCATTGGCCTCGACTCCTGCGCCGGGGGTTGGCCAAGCCAGCACGCGATCGACCCCAAGACGTTGCAGGATGATCTTTTCCGGCGGCGTCGAGGGATACTTGTGCAAAATGTATTGCCGGTTGAATTCAGAGACGGTTACACAAAACTGGCAAGCGCGGAGCTTCGCCGAGAGCAAGTCGGCCCGTTGCAGCAACTCGGAGCCATGCAGCGTGTAGCTGAAGCCGATTCCGAGCAGGCGAGCGGCTGTGAGCGCCATCCACGACGCGAAGTATCCATGATGCGCGTGAATGTGCTCGACCTCGAGCGGCGCCAATTGTTCAGCCAGCGCTGCGCCCATGATCGTATGGCCCATCGCGCGCAGGCGCCGGGACGGCGAAGTTCCGCGCTCCCACAGCAGCGGTCGCACGAGCGGCCATAGGTTGTGACGATCAAAAGCGAGCCGGCGCACTGCGCGCAGAAGCTCATCGTCAGTGAGCGGCTGAAAAAAACGCGTCTCTTTCCAGAAAGTGCGTTCCGCAGGCTCAGATTGTTCGGCGCAACTCGTTTGCCGCTGCAACAGATTACGCGCGTCCCGCGGCGGCGCAGTTCCGTGATTTCATCCATGACATACGGCTCAAGCGGAGAGGGAAACTCGTTGGCGATGTAGGCGACGGTGGTCATGCGGCAGACTCCTCGGACGCGCACAGTATTCCGGCGACGGTAAACACGAGTCCGATAACGAACTGATAAGCCATGTCAACGAAGAGTGCATTGAACAGATAAACGCTGAGCAGGATAGGCCACACCTTCCGTAGGGAAGCAACTGCGCCCGATTCACCGGGTGGCCCGTGCCAGGAAAGCCGAAAGAGATTGAAAAAAAGAATCCCGTATAAGATGAGCCCCGGCAAACCGAACTCAACCAGCAGAGCAAGATATGTGTTGTGCACGTAGAAGGTGCGCAGATGATAGCCTTCCATGCGGCGCGCCAGTTCCGCATACATGCCGCTGGCCGCCCAGCCGGTGACCGGCCGCTCCCGAAACATCGCCCATCCAGCGTCGTACACCGCGAGGCGTGCGTCGACTGGACCTCGTTCTCCAGTGCGATCCCAGAGCGTGGTCTTCAACGAATGATTGCTGAACCCGATCGCCAGCCCGCCCATGAGTCCGGCAATCGCCAATATCGCGCACAGCGCCTGCACCCTGCGCTCGACCATACGGAATCCAAGAACGATCGTAGAGATGACGAATGAAATCCACACCGCACGTGTCAGCGTGGCCAGCACAGCCACGGGCAAGACCAGCCATAGCAGCTTGACGACCGTCTTGCGTTCCTGCGGAAGCGCCACAATGAGAATCCCGAGGATGTTCAGCGAAACGCCATTGGCAACCGCCTGCAGGAACGGTCCTCGTGCGCGGTCGAAATGAAACCCCAGACTTTCGTCAAGAATGAATCGTGGAAAGATGAGCGGCCGTGCGTCCACGAGAAAAGCGATGGCAATGAACACCAGGTAGGCGAGCACGACGATGACGAAAACTTCAAAGTGCCTTCGTTGCCACGCATTTCGAAAGACCAGCACCGCAATGTGAAACAGGGCAAAAGGAACGATGTATTTGCTTGCGATGATGCTCCAGATCTGTGCGTCGAATGGATCCCGTAGAGCTCGGAAGACGGCGAGCGCGATGAGTCCGAGCATGGGCAAGCTGAGTCCGGCGAAGAAGGGGATCTTCTCTCGGAGCGCCATGGCCCGCAGGGCAACGAAGAACGCCAAAATTCCGAATGCGATCCGGTCGGCATAAAAAGAAAACAAATCCGGCGGTCGAAACAAAAAAACCGTCATCGCCGCCACATAAAGGACGGAAGGAAACGCCAATCCTAGGTGGAGTGGGCGAAGCATCAGTCCGGCCACATGCCAGAGTGGATTGTCGGCGCTGTCCCAGGCTAAAGCGCGGCTGCTCATCGGCGAATCAGGCTCCTTCGGGCGCGAACAGCACGCGCACGGTGCTGAAAAGAATGCGCAGGTCAAGCCGCAAACTCCAGTTTTCGATATAGGTGAGGTCAAGGTGCATGTTCAGTTCGAATGATGGACAATCGCGTGCCATGATCTGCCACAGACAAGTCAAGCCGGGCTTCACGTCAAGTCGCCGGTAATGTTGCAGTTCGTAGTGATTGACCTCGTCAACGGGATGAGGACGCGGCCCCACCAGGCTCATGTCGCCCCGTAGCACGTTCCAGAGCTGAGGCAGTTCGTCAAGGCTGTAGCGGCGTATGAAACCCCCGACGCGCGTGATTCTCGGGTCGTTGTCAATTTTGAAAATCGGACCCTGTCGTTGATTACGTGCGCGCAACTCCTCCTTTAGGTGCTCGGCATCCGTCACCATCGAACGAAACTTGTAGCAGCGGAAGCGCCGGCCTTTGACGCCTATGCGCTCCGCTGAATAGACAACTGGACCGGGCGAGTCCAATCGGATTAGTAGCCCGACCATCGCCATCACGGGACTCGCCAACACCAGTCCGGCCGCCGCTCCGATGACATCTATCAATCGCTTGATAAATAGCGCTGCGCCCGGCAGCGGCTCGCGATGCAACGTTACAACCGGCACGTCCCCGATGTGATCAACCCCCGCGTCGGGCCACGGGCCGGGAGGCAGATCGGGCACGGCACGAATATCGAGATGGTTGCGGAATGCCGCCTCGGCGGCCTCTCTCGCCCGCGCGAACTGACCGGGCAGAGCCAGAATCACCTCGTCAATGAACTCAGCGCGAGCGAGCCAACCCAGGTCGGCAATTCGTCCCAATACCGTCGGAGACAGAGGCAGGTCGTCATCCAGAAAGCCGCAAACGGTTGCGCGGTGAAGACGATCGTTGCGCAGCGCCTCTGCGATCGTGCGGGCCGACAGGCCTCCACCGACAATCAGAATATTTCGCGATTTGGTTTCGCCGTGGCCGCAACTCCACATGGCCCGCCGCAGCCAGCGCCACGATACGAGACCGGACAGGCCGGTTGCGAATGTCATGACGGCGACGCGCGCGCGCATGTGGTCCCAGGCGGCGACCGAGACCAACGCCATCGCGAAGAAAGTCGACCTTGCCAGAATCACGATGGTTCCGACAGACAACGGATTGTCGCTTGATGGGTAGAGTCCCTCCGAGAACCCGAAGAGGGTGACCAAAACCGCAAACACTGGCAGATAGGCCCAACGCATCCCCCAACCGGCAGAAAAAGACGACCATGCTCCGCAGACCGCCAGCAGAACCATTAAATCGCCAGCAACTGACTGAAAAAGCAAAAATCGGTCGCCTGTCGGTTGCGGTAAAACTGTCGGATCTTCGCCCGCGCCTGCATTCTGCCGGCGTTTTCTTGGGCCACATTCACCGTAAGTCTGGGTGAGGCGCGGCCTGGGTCAGGCGTCGTCGACCGAATCCTCAGATGCGACAGGGCCGAAGTCCCAGGAATCATGCGGGCATACTGCGAGGGATCATTCGATCCTGAATCCCACAGCCGTTTGGGGGCCAGTTCGCTCATGGGATTCACAGACTCCGATAAAGGCCCTGCGGCACAGGGAAGCGACGTTCGGCGAGGACGCTTCCAAGCAGGGGAACCTGTGCCCTGTTCAACTGATTCTTGATCTGCGCCGCGACAATACGTCTGGTTTTGTTTGCGGACAACACCAGCACGAGACCGTCGCAGGTTCGTCCAATGCTGGCCGTGAGCCACGAAACCGGAGCGCAACACAGAATGCAGAAATCGAACTCCGTGGTGACTTCGCGCAGACGCGACAGGTTCTCGTCGGTGACCCCCTCCCCGTCGGCCTCATGAAACCAGTTCTGCCGCGGAACCATCCACAGACGCGGTGCGATCGGCCAATTGGCTTCTCCACGGCGAGACGGCGGAATCTGCAGCTCCTCCTGCAGCATCGTTGATTCCGTCCGCGCATCGATTAGACCAACGTCATATCGGTATCCCGCTGCCAGCGTCCGTGCGACATCGAAACAAAGGGCAGCCGTGGCCGTCGATGGCTCGACCGCCGCAAATCCCACATGCCGCACCCTCGATTCATGACGAAAAAAAAGCTGCTGAACCAGAGCGCGGATCTGATCGTTATGAGCTGAACCCGTCCGCGATACCGCCATCGGCTGGACTTGCTCACGAACCTCAGTTGTCCGCACTTGCTCTGCGGCTGGTTCCGTATCGACTAGAAGCCCTTGCAGAATGCTCACTCCGCCACCACCCTGGTTCTGGCGCTCGACGAAAAAGAAGGATGCAGTACCGCTGGCTCGGCCGGCAGCCAGGCCAGCACCGGCACTCCAAGTAATCCGTAAGCTTCGTCAGGAGTGCGGATCGTCGAATCGAAGTATTCCGTCGTAAAGGCGAGTCCAATGCTGAACCCCAGCGCCAGCCCGAATGCGAGCAGGAAATACAAAACGATGGAGTGCTGGGGAAGGGCCGCAGCCACCGGCGGCTCCACAATCGCAACATTGAGGATGTGTCGTTCGTCGAGCGCGTCGCCAATGCGCGCTTCCTCGCGTTTATGGAGATACAGCAGGTAGTTATCTTCCTCCGCCTTCGCCGTCCGCATCAGATCCTGCTGATCCATCGAGTCGGCCTGCATTTGCTCGGCAAACGCCCGCAGCGACGCAACCTGCCGGCTCGCATCCAGTTGCCGCGCCCGCAGGCCGTCCCACTCCACCTGCGCCTTTTCCATTTCCATGCGCGCCCATTCATAGTTGGGATCTTTATCGCTGGTCTCGTCCCGCACCGGCGAAAGTGCCTCGGCGGTAATCGACGCTTGCGTCTCTTATCTCCTGTTCGACCTCCTTCACCAGCCGATAGGACGGTTCGAAGCGTGTGAGAAGCTCGGTGCGCTTGAGTTGCAGCTCCAGCAGGTGGGTCTTCATCTTTTCCAACGCCTCTGGATTGTCAGCCCAGCGTTTCAGCGTCACCGACCGCGAAGGAAATGATTTGAGCTGCTCACGGAGAGAAGCAAGGCGGCGTTCCGTCTCCACCCGATCCTGCTCAATCTGGCGATAAGCCGCGTCCGCCTCACCCAGCCTCTGCAGCGCAATATCACGCTCCAGCGCCGCCGAAACTACTCCCCGCGAGCGCGTGAAGCGCACGAGTTCCGCCTCCGATTGGCGGAGTTTCTCCTCGTGCTCTTCGGCTTCCTCGTCAAAAAACTTCGTCTCCCCGGGTGGCCTCTGCAGATTTGCGTGTCTCTGCACATAAAGCGCGGAGAGGGTTGCCAACACCCGGGCGGCTCGTTCCGGGTTGCTGTCCTTGTAACTGACTTGAATCAAGTTTGATTTCTTCAAGGAATCAACATCCAGCCGGCGTGCCAGCTTTCGAACCGCACGTTCGATTGCAGCGGGCCGGTCCGCCGCTGGCGTCCCCGAGGAAACAAGTCCAGCCGTTTGCACTACCTGTTTCAGCAGATCCTCGTCGCGCAGCAGTTCAACTTCAGAATTCAGTTCTTCCTCGGTTATGTCGGGATGCGTGAAATCCATGACACTTGCCGGTTGGGAAGATCCGACCGGATCAAACCGGCCTCGGCGAAGCAGAACCTTGAAGTGCGATTCATAGCGTGCCGAAAAGAGCACAAACAGCATCGTCGCCAGCAACACAAAACCGAAAGCACCGGCAACCATCCGCGGGCGCCGGAACAGCGTGGCCGCAAGTTCGCGCGGCGTCGGAGAGAGTGCGCTATGCGAGTTTCCGATTAATTCTGCGGGCATGGTTCGTGCAGCAGCCAATCAGACTCGGCGAGATTTGGGGGGACCGGCCAGATTGTAAATACGCAAAAATGAACGCTGCCACTCCTTCCTGCTAGAACTCCAATGGGTTCATGTACCAACTCATGGAGTTCGTTGGAACATACTTGCGAATCTTTGCAATCCGGCTCTGTGGAACAAAAATGAAATCGCCGGGCTGAAGGTGCATGTCTTCGTGAAGATCTTTCATATCCAGCATCTTCTTAAGATTGATCACATGCGATTCAGCGACGTCCGATGAAACGCGGCGAAATAGTACGACCTGCGAAAGACGCGCCTGCTGCGTGAAGCCTCCGGCAATGGCCACGGCCTCGTTGATGGTCAGATCCCCCCGCAGCTCATATTTCCCCGGCCGTGCGACCTCGCCCGAAGCGAGAAAGTAAGGCTTGTCAAAATCCTTCAGGGTGACGGTGACCTCGGGCTCGCGCAGAACGCCGCGGTAGGCATCGGCCACGGCCTTCTGCATCTCTGGAACCGTGAGCCCTTCCGCCAGCAGCGTGCCCGCGCCTCTCAGCGCTACGAAGCCGTCAGGCTGCACGGTCAAAGTCTGATTAAAGTCAGGAGAAAACGTAAAATTTACGTCGATCGTGTCCGATTTCGAGAGCCGGTAAAGCGGATGGCGTTCCCCTCCGAATGCAGGATCTCCCTTGCCACCCGCTTTCCCGGGTTGTGTGACCTCTCCACTGGCCGAACCGCCCGCGCCCGGACGCCCCTGGCTCTGCGAGCTCTCCGCCGTCGCGATCTTGCCGTTCGGCGGAGCAGAGGATGCAGGGGTTGAAGCCGGCGACCCTGCGGTTTGCTGAGCAGAGCCGACCACGGCTAGCTGCGGGATGAGCAGCCCCACAGCCACCAAAGCTACGCATTTGATAACTACCTTCATCTCCGCACTTTCACCGCTGCTCAATACGGCGATCTAAACAGCTCAGACATTTGCGCTGTTTGCACGAAGGTATAGTTGCGTTCCAAACGCAACAAGACTTGGAAAGTACTGCCCACTGCGGTATATGGGCACGTTCGCGCCATCGAAATGGTGACGAAATCACCAAACAAGCCGTCAGGATTGAGCTCCCATTCGCACTCGCGTTCCACTCGCCCGCGCGCCGCGGGCAAAGCTGTGCACCACAGTAGCCCTCCAAAAGTAGATAACGAGGATGGAATTCATCACCAACGGAGTGTGACGGAGCCTACATCTGGTCACTCATCTTTAGGGCATGATGAAGAGCGTGAAGACCACAAGTTCTCCGAAACAGGCTACCGAAACCGAGCCTCCCGCCTCCCAAGCCGCTCCGACCTCTCAGGCAGTTCAGGTCCTGATCGCCGATTCCGGTCCGATTCAGTCGCAACTCCTGGCCCGAGCGCTGAGCGGCCGCAGGGATTTCCAGGTTTCCTCCGTCGCTTTGGAAGCGGCCGCCCTCGACCATTTCATGCATTCCAATCCCGTGGACGTGGTACTGGTGTCGGGCATCCGCATGCCCGATTTGAGCCTGCTGCGCTGGTTGCGTGTTTCGTATCCGAAAATTGCTCCCGTAATGCTCGCCGAAAACGATGATCGTGAACTGGTGGTGAATGCTTTGCGGGCCGGAGCCAAAGGAGTTTTTCTCTTTAACGAGACGCCATTTCCGATGCTTTGCAGATGCATCCATTGTGTTTTCCACGGACAGGTCTGGATCAACAGCCAGCAGACAAATTACTTGATTGAGGCTTTGTCTGAGGTGCCCACACTGCGCGTAGTCAACGCCAACGGCAGGTCTCTGTTGACGCCTCGCGAAGAACAGGTCGTCGCGCTCGTCGCCGACGGCTTGACCAATCGCGCCGTCGCCGATGAACTTGGCCTGAGCGAACACACGATTAAAAAGTATCTGCTGCGCATCTTCGACAAAGTCGGGATTTCAAGCCGTGTAGAACTCGTCCTCTACGCCGTGTCTCATGGCGAGAATCGCCCGGCCGAGTGGATGCCCGGCAGCGCCTGAACGCAGGCAGAAGCCAACCGCGACGGATACAATAACAACATGAAGAAAGGCGAGGACCCCGCCTGGTGACAAATTCCGGATCTCCGTCTAAAGTCGCGCGCCGCTGGACGGTTATCGCTTCAGGCCTGCTGCTTCTCGCGCTGGCGCTGGTCGTGATCTATACCGGCCCCAACGCCTTTTACAGTCCCATCGCGATCGTCGTCGTAGCCGCGATCGGACTCGCCGCTCTGCTTCTTCAGGTCTTGTTTCGCCGCGACTTGCCCGATATTCGTTCGCCCCTCTGGCTCAACATCCTCGGGATTCTCTGCGCTATGGTCTCGCTGTTTGCCGATTACCTTCACATCGCCGGCACGAAGTTGTATCTGATCGCCTTTACCGCCGTATTCTGCTTCGGCATCAGCGGATCGCTGATCCTGCACGCTCTCCGTCGCCGCTTGCGAACGGCACAACCGCCTCAAACGGAAACCAGGTAGCGAGAGACGGCATTTTTGCGAACGACGCCGGATTAGGCTTCGCCGTCATCGACGCGAAGTTCCCCATTTACAATCCCAACATGCGCGTCACATTGTTCGGAGCCACGGGCTTGCTCGGGCAGCAACTGGTTCGGGAACTCAAGTCCGAGCAGTTGACCGCGCTTTCTTCGAAAGACGCCGATCTGCGCAACCGCGCGCGAGTCCGCGAAGTGATTCGCGAGTCGCGCCCCGACTGGATCGTCTTATCCGCCGCTTACACCGACGTAGACGGCTGCGAATCCAACCGTGAGCTGGCTTTTGCCGTGAATTGTGAGGGTGCCATCAATGTCGCCGATGCCGCCCGTGAAGCGCGCGCGCGCTTGCTTTTCCTGAGCACCGACTACGTGTTCGATGGCAGCAGGCGCTCGCCCTACGAAACCACCGATGCGAGAAATCCCACCACTGTCTATGGCGAAAGCAAGGCGCACGCCGAGGAACGGCTTCTTGAAATCCTGCCCGAAACCTGTATCGCCAGAACATCGTGGCTCTTCGGTCACGGCCGCAAATGTTTTCCCAAGACAATCCTGAAGCTGGCGTCAACCCGCTCCGAGATTTCCGTGGTCAACGATCAGCGTGGCTGCCCAACATTCACGAACGATCTGGCCTCGGCTCTGGTGCAGCTATGCCGGGCAGACGCCCACGGCATCGTACACGTCACCAACTCAGGCGACTGTACCTGGTATGACTTTGCAGTAGAAATCGTACACCGCTCCGACCTGCCAGCTGCTGTCAAGGCCGTCACCACAGCCGAATTCCCGCGCCCCGCAAAGCGCCCGGCCTACTCCGTTCTATCGCCCGCCAGCCTGCGCGCATACAACATTCGAATGCCCGCTTGGCAGGACGCCTTGCAACGTTATCTTTCCCCTACTTCGCCTTGAATGTGAAACTGACCGTAGCCGGCTTTCCCGCGGCGATCGTCACCGTCTGCGTTTGCGTTCCGTATGTTTCGTGCCAAGCCGTCAACGTGTATATCCCTGCGGCCAGGTTCTCAAGCTTGAACGATCCGCTGTCGTTGCTCACATCGTAAGGACCCTTCACTACCACGATGTAACCCCGCATCCACGGATGAACATTGCATTTGACCGGAATTACTTCCTCGCTATTCCACGTGACATCGATGGGCGCCGATCCCGGTACCTGAGATTTGTTCCACGCCGAGTTTTTTGTGGGTTGCGGATGAATATTGTGCGATGTCTGATCGCTATTCATGATCGTGAGGTGCTGTCCCACATCAACCGCCACAACATGCGGAACATACTGGCAACCTTTTTGGTCCAGTTGGACGGGTTGGGGCGCAATCGGCTCTTTGCCCGTCAAACCCTGGCTCACATAGACCACAACGTTCGCCAGCCCGCCGTTCGCCCCAACAACTACGCTTTCAAGCGTGACAGTTTTGTCCTTATGAAACGCGGCGCAGCTCGGCTCTTTTGACATGTCAATCGGCCGCTGGTGCGGTGCCGCGCCCTCGAGCTTGACCGTGCCTGAGATCTGGACGCTAGAGCTCGCACTCACGCTTCTTCCCGAATGCAACAGTCCGAATGCAATCAACAGTATCGCGGACGCGAACGCGACAACTTTACTTCCGGCTTTCATGCTTTATCCCTCCTGTGATTCACAACGCGCTGCGTCGAATCCTAGGACAGACATCACAGCCCGTCAGTGACATCTCTCACCGAGCGCAGTGACCCGGTCTCTCGCCACTCATCGCTGTCCAATCCCCGCCATCGTGGTTTATCCTTGCTTTTCTTCGAGGATCAACCGTGAACAAGCGCTTTTTCTGGATTTCGCTCGCCTCCCTCTGTGTCTTCTTCTCTTTCACTCTCTCCGCCCAGCAATACGATCCCGCGATGTATCAGGACCTGCACTGGCGCTTGATCGGCCCTTTTCGCGCTGGACGAACCGTAGCCATCTCCGGCGTTCCGGGCCAGCCCAACGTCTTCTACATGGCGCCCAACAACGGAGGCGTCTGGAAGACGACCGACGCCGGCCGTACCTGGAACCCGATCTTCGATCGCCAGCCCAATGATGAGCAGCATTCCGGATCGATTGGCGCGCTCGCCGTGGCTCCGTCCAATCCCGACATCATTTATGTCGGTAGCGGCGAAGGGCTGCGACGTCCCGATCTGTCGATTGGAGATGGCTTCTACAAATCAACCGACGCCGGCCGTACCTGGCAGCATCTCGGATTGCGCGATGCCCAGCAGATTTCCTCGATCATCGTCGATCCTAAAGATCCCAATCGTCTGTTTGTCGCGGTGCAGGGGCATCCCTACGGACCCAACGCCGAACGTGGTGTCTTCCGCTCGCTCGACGGTGGCCAGACTTTCCAGAAAGTTCTCTACAGAGACGAAAACATCGGCGGCATGGATCTCGTCTTCGATCCGCGCAACTCGCAAGTCATTTTCGCCAGCATGTGGGCTTCGCGCCGTCCGCCGTGGAGCACCGGCGGAGGGTACAACGGCCCCGGCAGCGGTCTCTACAAATCGACCGACGGCGGCGACACCTGGCGCCAACTCACCAAAGGATTGCCCGGCGAAGCCCAGGGAATCGGCCGCATCGGCCCCACCGTTTCTCCGAGCGACCCTGATCGCATGTACGCCTGGGTGAATGCAGAGAAGGCAAGTGGTATTTATCTCTCTGACGATGCCGGCGAAAGCTGGCGCCAGGTCAACGATGAAGAGCGTATTTATGGACGAGGCGACGACTTTGGCTGCGTCCGCGTCGATCCCAGAAACAAAGACGTGATCTATGTCGCCAACACATCGACCTACAAATCGACCGATGCCGGCAAGGATTTCACCGCCATCAAAGGCGCGCCTGGCGGCGACGACTACCACACCATCTGGATCAACCCCGAAAACCCAGACATCATCGCGCTCGCCGTCGATCAGGGCGCAACCATCAGCGTGAATGGCGGCAAAACCTGGAGCTCCTGGTATAACCAGCCCACCGCGCAGTTCTATCACGTCATCACCGACAACCAGTTTCCCTACTGGGTCTACGGCGGCCAGCAGGAGAGCGGCTCGATCGGCACCGCCAGCCGCAGCGAGTTCGGCGAAATCACCTTCCGCGATTGGACGACCGTCGGCGTCGAGGAATATGGCTACGTGGCGCCCGATCCTCTGCATCCGAATCTGATTTACGGCGGCAAAGTCACAGTCTTCGACTTCAGTACCGGACAGACGCGTGACGTTTCCCCAGTCGTTCTTCGAACCGGCAAATATAGATTCAATCGCACCGCCCCGCTGATCTTCTCAATGGCCGACCCGCATGTCCTCTATCTCGGATCAAACGTGCTCTTCGCGACGCGCGACGGCGGCAACAGCTGGCAGATTATCAGTCCCGACCTGACGCGCGAAGATCCCGGCGTTCCGGCGACGCTAGGGCCGTTTGTCAAGGACGATCCCGCAAAAGGGAAGCATCGCGGCGTGATCTATTCGATCGCTCCATCTCCCAAAGACGCCAAACTGATCTGGATCGGAACGGATGACGGCCTCATCCAAGTTACCCGCGACGGCGGCAAGAACTGGCAAAACGTCACGCCGAAAGACCTAACCCCCTGGAGTAAGCTTGCTCAAATGGATGCCTCGCACTTCGATTCCGCAACCGTCTATGCCGCCGTGAACCGTTTCCGGCTCGACGACCTGCATCCTTATATCTACCGCACCCACGATGGAGGCAAGACATGGGAGAAGATTGTCACCGGTCTCCCCGATAACGAACCGGTTAACACCGTGCGTGAAGATCCCGAGCACAAAGGCCTGCTTTTCGCCGGAACCGAACGCAGCGTCTATGTCTCCTGGGATGACGGCGATCACTGGCAGTCGCTGCAGCTGAATCTGCCTCCTACTTCCATCCGCGACCTCGTCGTCCACAACGACGACATCGTCGTCGGCACTCACGGGCGCTCATTCTGGATACTGGATAACATCACGCCGCTTCGCCAATTCAGTGCCGAAGTTGCCGGCTCAGCTGCGCATCTCTTTGATCCGCCGATCACCTATCGTGTGCGTCGCGACAACAACACCGACACTCCATTACCGCCCGAAGTGCCGGCTGGACAAAATCCTCCCGACGGCGCGATGATCGATTACTGGCTCAGCCCGAAGCTGGAGGCGAGTTCCACGATGCCTACCGCCGTGACTCTCGAAATTCTCGATCCTTTTGGGAAAGTGGTGCGCCGTTTCTCCAGTGCCGACAAGCCCGAGCCCGTGAATCCGAAAGAACTGAATGTTCCCATGTACTGGGTTCGTCCGGCGCGCGTCCTCTCGGCTGCGCCCGGAATGCATCGCTTCATTTGGGATCTGACTTATCCCGCTCCCGATGTGCTCGAGCACGATTACCCAATCTCGGCCATCTATCACGACACCCCACGATATCCGCTTGGCGCTGCGGTTTTGCCGGGCAAATACAAAATCATGCTCACCGCGGATGGCGAGACCTACACTCAAACGCTCGAACTAAAAATGGACCCGCGCGTCAAGACTTCTTCCGAAGATCTGCGACGCCAGTTCGAACTCGACCGAAAGATTGCCGATTCTCTCCACAACGACTTCGAAGCTCTGCAAGAAGTCCGCAGCCTGCGCGCGCAGTTGAAATCGCTGGCCTCCGCTCCCGATGCGATCAAGAACGCCGCCTCCGCATTGGACGCGAAAGCCGCCGTGATTGCAGGCGGCGAAGGCGGATACGGCGCGCGCTACCTGAGCACACCAGCCGGTCGTAGCCTCTCTCGCCTCAATACCGGATTCAATACACTCGTCAGCGGTCTCGACACGGCCGACGCCGCGCCCACAACACAGCAAGTCGCCATGTTCGGAGACCTCAACAAGGCCCTCGAGGAGCAATTGGCAGCATGGGGCCAGCTCAAATCGAAAGAGATTCCTGATCTGAACGAACAGCTGAAAAAAGCGGGGCTACCGCCGATCGATCTGCGGAAACCAATAACAGTGGAACCAGATTCGGCGCAGACCACCTCACAAGACCGGGACAGAAACGAAGAATAACCGCTCCGTAGCCACGTGGCTGGCTTTTTGGCGCGGGCGCCTCGCCCGCCAGACGCCTTTCGTGTCTGTTTACTATGTAAACATTAACGAATATCTACATCGCCCGCATCGCCGTTGCAGGTTCCACCTCAACTGGCTACCCTTAACCATCTGCCATGCTCGAAACCTTCTCCTTCTCTGATCTCCGCGAGCTCTTTGCCAAGGCAAATGAGGAAAAGTCCGGCGACCACTTGGCAGGCCTCGCAGCCCGCTCCGAGCGCGAACGAGTCGCGGCCAAGCGGAAGCTAGCCGACCTTCCTTTAGCTGAGATTATTCAACAGCCGTTAATCGATCCTGACCAGGACGACGTAAGCCGTCTTATTGCCGAAACCTTCGATGCCGAAGCCTTTCAGCCCATCCATCACCTGACCGTCGGCGAGTTTCGTGAATTCATTCTCGACGATGCAACCGCCGCCGACGATTTGAAACGTCTGCAGTGGGCGATCACTCCAGAGATAGCCGCGGCAGTTGCCAAACTCATGAGCAACAAAGATCTGATTCTCGCCGCTGCCAAGATTCGCAATGTTACGCGCTGCCGCAACACTATGGGCGAGCTCGGCGTCCTCGGCATTCGCGCGCAACCAAACCATCCCGCCGACGATATCGGCGGAATTCTGCTTTCGGCCTTCGAGGGTTTGCTCTACGGATGCGGAGATGCCGTCATTGGTGTCAATCCCGCCACCGACTCCGTCAGCACGGTGCGTTCCATTCTCGACGCGCTCGCCCGTCTGATCGATGCTTATGGAGTTCCAACCCAGAGCTGTTGCCTGGCGCACATCACCACTCAGCTCGCCGCGCTCCGGCAGGGCGCGCCCGTCGATCTGCTCTTCCAATCAATCGCCGGTACCGAAGCGGCAAATCGCAGTTTCGGCATCACCCTGGCCATGCTGCGCGAGGGCCGCGACCAAGTCCGCGAACATCATCGCACCCGTGATGTGCCGTGGAAGGGCGCTAACGTCATGTACTTCGAAACCGGCCAGGGCAGCGCGCTTTCCGCCGACGCGCATCACGGAATCGATCAACTCACGCTGGAGGCACGAGCCTACGGCGTGGCCCGCGCATTCGATCCATTTCTGGTCAACAGCGTTGTCGAATTCATTGGGCCTGAATATCTCTACGACGAGCGGCAGATCATTCGCGCCGGCCTCGAAGATCACTTCATGGGCAAACTGCTGGGCCTGCCCATGGGCTGCGATGTCTGCTATACCAACCACGCCGCAGCCGATCAAAACTCTGCCGACAATCTCCTCTTTCTGCTGACGGCTGCCGGTTGCAACTACTTCATGGGCGTTCCCTGCAGCGACGATGTGATGCTGAACTATCAGTCCACCAGCTATCACGATGCCTTGGCTATGAGGAGGACCTACAAGCTTCGCCCCGCGCCCGAATTTTTAACTTGGCTGCAGGCGATGGGAATCTATAGGGACGACGAGCCCGCGCTGCTGGACGCTCCAGCCAGACGAAAATTAATGCACGGGCTCGAAACGTCGCTCGCGAGCTTCAAGGGATGACGAACTCTGACGATTCGCTCCTCGCCGGCGGCTGGCCCGAAATCGTGCGGAAGATTCGGTCGCGCACTCCGGCGCGCGTGCTGGCGGGTCGTGTGGGAGCGGCCTACCCGACCGCCACTCAGCTCGATCTTCGCCAGGCCCACGCCGCTGCACGTGACGCGGTTCGCGCCGAGCTCGACCTCGAAAAGCAGTTCGGCACAAATTTCATAAAGCGCTGGGGCCTGTTCGAAGTTTCGACCAGTGCCAATTCGAAAGACGAATACCTTCTTCAGCCAAATCTCGGACGAACTTTCTGCGAGGCGTCTCGCTCTGAGCTCCTTCGGCGCTGCCCGCCGCGAAAAGATTTGCAGATCGCCATCGGAGACGGTCTCTCCGTGACTGCCGTCTTTGCTCAGGTTCCAAAGCTATTGCCAGCTTTGTACGATGGAGCCAAATCTCGCGGCTGGATGCTCGGGCAAGTATTCGTAATTCGTCATTGCCGCGTGGGAATCTTAAACGAAATTGGCGAGCTCCTCACGCCGGCGGTCGTCGTCCTTTTGATCGGAGAGCGGCCTGGCCTCGCCACCGCCGAGAGTTTGTCCGCATACGTGGCCTACCAGCCGCAGCGGGCGCACACCGACGCCGACCGCAACCTGATCTCGAATATCCACTCTCGCGGCGTGAACCCGGCCAATGCCTCAGACCGCATTTTGGACCTCGCCGCGCAGATGATGAACGCCAAACTCAGCGGCACGCAGTTGCAAACTGACCTGCCCAAACTGGCCGAGTAACCGGCATCAGCCTCTCGCTCCTCGCCGCTAGTCGCGCTCTACTGCGGAAATTCGCGCCGCACAAATTCCATCGCGGCTTCATGAGACGCGAGCCGGCCTTCGAGTTGCGCATCTTCCACCGCGCCTAGAATTTCCTTGAAGCGAGGTCCCGGCTCGTATCCTGCCGTGATCAGATCGCCGCCGGTTACCAGTGCCTTAGGCCGAATCGCTTCCGGAGGCATCGACCGCAATTGCTCCCGCGAGTAGTCGTATGCGTCGAGATGGCCGTGACTTGAGAGGCAGTCGATGCGGTGCAACTCCAGGTGCTCGTCGAAAGCGGGCAGACGCAGAAACTTCTTTAGCGTCGATTGCTTCATCCGCTGCACATCGGCAAAACGCATGTGATTATCGACCAGCGCCAGAATCTGATCGGTCTCATGATTTGAGAACCGCAGCCGTCGGCAGATTTCAGCGGCCATCTTCACTCCCACCTCGACATGCCCGTCGAACCTTATGCGGTCCGGCGCAACCCGAAATGTCGGAGGCTTGCCCACGTCGTGCAGCAGCGCTCCCCAAGCCAGCGTCTTTGACACTCCGGCCGGCAGTTTGTCCAGAAGAAGCAATGTGTGCACGAACACGTCGCCTTCTGGATGAAACTGCGGCGGCTGTTCCACCCCCTTCATGGCGGAGATCTCAGGCAGCACTTCCACCAGCAGTTCGGTCACGTCCAGCAGTTCGAATGCGCGGCGGGCTCGGCCTTCAGTAAGCATCTTGGTCAGTTCTTCGCGCACACGCTCTGCCGAAACCTGGTGAATCTCCGACGCCAACTTCTTGATTGCCGCCATCGTGGCTGGCTCGATCTCGTAATCGAAACGCGCGCCAAAGCGCACCGCTCGCAGCATGCGCAGCTTATCTTCCGTGAAGCGGCGTGCTGGCTCGCCAATGGCCCGTATGATTCCGGCCTTCAGGTCGTCGCGCCCACCCACGAAGTCCAAAACCTCGTCAGTCGCCGGATCCAACATCATCCCGTTGATCGTGAAGTCACGGCGCAGCACATCCTCGCGCGGATCTTTGCTGAAGCGAACTTCATCAGGATGACGGCCGTCCGAATAGCCAACGTCCGAGCGGAAGGTCGCAACCTCGATCGCCCGCTTGCCGTTGTCGGCCGCCCGCACAGCGCCGTGCCCGGTGCTCGTCGAACCTCCTCCCGTCGCTCCGCTGTTATCCAGAAGCGGAACCAGCACGACTCCGAACTGTTCGCCGACAGCGTAGGTCTCGAGAAAAATCTGCATGACCTGGCGCGGAGTAGCGTCGGTAGCGACGTCGTAATCAGCCGGCTCGCGTCGCAACAGCAAATCGCGAACGCACCCTCCGGCGAAATAAGCCTGATGGCCGTGCTCGCGCAGAATGCGCACGATTCCAGCGGCGTGTTGTTTGGCATCAGACAAGAGCGCTGCCTTCCTCGTTTAGACTAGCAGTTGCGCTGTTCGCAATCATTATGTCTGACGCCACCATCCTCGGCATTGAAAGCTCCTGCGACGAGACAGGCGCCGCCGTGGTGCGCTCGGGGCAGCAAATTCTCTCGAACGTCGTCGCTTCGCAGATTGCTACTCACGCGCCTTACGGCGGAGTGGTGCCTGAACTTGCTTCCCGCGAGCATTTGCGCGCCTTGGTTCCAGTCGTTCGGCAGGCCTTGGCCGAGGCGGGACAGAATTATCAGTCCGTGAATGCCATCGCGGTTACCCAAGGTCCGGGATTGGCCGGTGCTCTGCTGGTTGGCATCAGCTTTGCCAAGGCCTTGGCCTTTGCCCTCGACAAGCCGCTGATAGGCGTCAATCATCTCGAGGGCCATATTCATGCGGTTCTGCTCGAGCAGCGGCAAAGCCCCAATGGTGACCTGCATTTTCCCGTTCTCGCTTTAGTGGTCTCGGGCGGACACACTCATCTTTATCTCGCGCGCAAACACGACAATCTCTGGACCTACCGCAACATCGGCCACACTCGCGACGACGCTGCCGGCGAGGCCTTCGACAAAGTTGCCAAGCTTCTCGGCCTCGGCTATCCCGGAGGTCCGATTATCGACCGTCTCGCTCCGCATGGCGATCCGCAGGCCGTCAAGTTTCAGATCGCACAGATCAAACACATGGACCGGCGTGATTTCAGGCACGCCGGGCATCAACCGGAGAATCCTGGCCAGCCTTCGCCAGAAGAATCGGGACCACATTTTGATTTTTCCTACAGCGGAATCAAGACGGCCGTCCTGCGCTACGTTGAGACGCAGAACCTCAAACCTGCGATCGAGGCTCGCCGCTCGGCGCTCGCGGCCATCGGCCAGGAAATCAACCCAGAGATCACCCGCAACACAGAGATCGGCCGCAAGACAGAGATCGGCCGCAAGAATGATAGGCCGTCGCTCGACGATATTCTCAGCCTCTGCGACCGGCAGACTCTCGATCTGGTGGCTTCTTTCCAGCGCACCATGGTCAACGACCTGGTCGCCAAAACTTTGGCGGCAGCGCGCGAGTACGACGTTCAGACGCTTTTTGTCAGCGGCGGCGTGGCCGCCAACCACGAACTGCGGACGACCTTCGAACGCGAAGCCACACTCCAGGGCATCCCGGTTCTCTTTCCTTCGCGGGCGCTCTCTACCGACAACGCCGCCATGATCGCCGCCGCCGCCTTTCCAAAATTTCTGCGCGGAGAATTCGTGGCCACCGATTTTTCCGCCGAAGCCGGGATGCCCCTGCGTTAACCGGTGCTTCCTTCCGCCACCTCCTGGGCTTCGTTGGTTGAGGAGTCGTAAAAAGCGGCACTGGCTGCCCGCTTTCCTTGTTTATCGAAATCGTCACACTTCCCAGCTACAATGGATCGCGTGAAACCGACGATATTTGTAGTCGAAGACGACCCTGATATTTCCCGTCTCGTGCGCCATCATCTGGAAGCTGCAGGCTTCAATGTGCGCTTGTATTCGACCGGCAATCTTGTGGTGGTCGATGCGGAGCGCCAGCGTCCCGCGCTGTTTTTGCTCGACATCATGGTTCCCGGCAAAGACGGTCTGGAACTTTGCCGCCAGATTCGCCAGTCTGTAACGCTGGCGTCCGTGCCGGTGATCTTCCTGACCGCCAAAAGCGGCGAGGCCGACCGTGTTCTGGGGCTCGAGTTGGGCGCCGACGACTACATCCCCAAGCCTTTCAGTCCGCGCGAACTGGTGGCCCGGGTCAAAGCCGTGCTGCGCCGTTTTGAGCGTCCTCTGCCGCCCTTGCCCACCAAAATCGATGAAGTCCACATCGATCCCGGTGCGATGACTTTGACCGTTCGCGGTAAGCAGGTGCCGACCACCGCCACGGAATTCCGCCTCCTCGATCACTTCATGCGCCACGCCGGACGCGTCTTTACCCGCGACCAGTTGCTCGACTCCGTCTGGCGCGACACCGCCTACGTCACTCCTCGCTCCGTCGATGTTTATGTGCGGCGAATCCGCGAGAAAATCGAGCCCGATCCCGAGAATCCACGTTATCTCAAGACGGTCCGAGGAGCAGGCTACCGCTTCGAGGTTGCGCGTTGAGAACTCGCATCTTCTTCAAATTGATGTTTGTGTTTCTGCTGGTGATCGGCGTAACTGCCATCACATTGCACTGGATCGTGCATCGAGTCTGGGAACAAACCCTCCGCGAGCAGATTGAGCGCAATCTTACGCAGAAAACCTTGATGTTCGCGCATCGCGTCGATACCGACCGTAAACACTCGCTCGCTGATATCACCGCGCAGGAGGGTCAGGCCGCCGGCGCCCGCGCCACCGTGATCGACCCTACCGGCAAGGTATTGGCTGATTCGGAAGTCGATCCCGCCACCATGCAGAATCACGACGACCGCCGCGAGTTTGTTGCGGCCTTGGCCGGCCACGTCGGCTTGGATGAGCGAAAGAGTGAGACTCTGGGCGTTCCTTTTGTCTACGTCGCGGCCCCGGTCGCGGGTGGAGCGGTGCGCTTGGCCTATCCGCTCCCCGAGATCGAAACCACCGATCGTCCTCTCTCCGTTGCCCTGTTTTGGGGATCGTTAACCGCATTCGGATTCGCGTTGGTCGTGGCCGCAGCCGCTTCCCAATATGTTGGACGCCGTTTACAGGGCATCGTGAACTTCGCCGAACGCGTGGCCGGCGGAGACCTGACCGCTCGCATCGCCTCCGCATCGAGAGATGAAATCGGCCAGGTCGCTGCCGCGCTCGACAAGACAACCCGCGGCGTCGAAGAAAGCTACGCTCGCGTTCAAACCAGCCAGCGCGAATTGGAAACTCTCCTCAACAGCATGCAAGATGCGGTCATTGCCGTCGATTTCGACGGCCGCGTGCAGTGGGCCAACCGCGGCATGAACCGTCTCCTGTTGCGTGCTCCGCGTCTGAATGCGCCTCTGATCGATAGCGTTCGCGACCCTGACTTTCTGGCCGCCATTCAGGAAGCGTCACGCAATCAGGTGGTCACGTCGGCTCGCTCCAACACCATCGCCTCCGGCCGCACCTTCGATGTCACGGCCGCGCCCATGCCCGGAGGTGGTGCGGTCGCTGTCCTCCGCGATCTCACCGAAACCGAGCGCATGGAAAAAAGCCGCCGCGATTTCATCGCCAACGTTTCGCACGAACTGCGCACGCCGCTGACTTCCATTCAGGGATATACCGAGACCCTCCTCGATAGTCCGCTGGCTGATAACCACGTCCGTGATTTTCTGGAGATTATCCGAAAAAACGCCGCGCGCATGTCACGGCTGACCGAAGACCTTCTCACTCTCGCTCGCGTCGAATCCGGCGAGCAGAGATTCGACATCCAGCCCGTCAGTACCGAAGAACTTCTGCAGGATGCACTCGAAAGTTTTCGCGAAGTGGCACGCTCCTATGGAGTCGAACTGGTCATCGAGAACGCGGTTTCCGCGGCACAGGTGAGTGCCGATCGTGAAGCTATCCACCAGATTTTTTCTAACCTGATCGAAAATGCGTTGAAGTACGCGGCATCAGGAAAAAAGATTATCCTGGGCGCGCGCCTGGCCGACCACGGCGTCGAATTCTATGTTCGCGACTTCGGACCTGGCATTTCTTCTGAACACTTGCCTCGTCTTTTCGAGCGTTTCTACCGCGTCGATAAAGCTCGCTCGCGTGAATCCGGAGGTACCGGCCTGGGGCTCGCCATCGCCAAGCATATCGTTCTTGCGCATGGCGGGACTATCCGCGCCGAGAGCGAACTGAATCACGGCTCGAGCTTTTTGTTTGTGCTGCCCGCTTCCGAGGCGGTTACACAAGGCTCATAACGGTATATTCTCAATCTGATCGTTGACCGGGGTCGTCGGCGATCACTCGTAATCACCCTGCCGTACTAGCCGCGGGCTTTACGGTTGCTCATTCGCGTCCGAAGGATCACGACCGATGTCCACCATCACCCGACGCTCTTTCCTGGCAATGGCCGCCGCCATGGGCGCCACCGCCGCCTTCGGTAGTCCGCTTGGCACGAACTCCCAAATCTCTTGGCGCGAACGCCGTGATCTCTTCCCCGAAGGAGTTGCATCAGGAGACCCCGACAGCAACAGCGTTCTACTCTGGACGCGCCGTCCTCCCGCCATCGATACTCGAACCATCGAAAAGAATTCTGAGAACCTGTCTCTTCCGTTGAACGTCGAGGTTGCCGATGATGAGATGTTCAATCGTGTGGTCGCCACCGCCACCGCTCCTGTTTCCGCCGCCTCCGACTGGACTTGCCGTGTGCTCGTTGGCGGGCTGAAACCCAGTCGTGTGTATTGGTACCGCTTCACCGATCCTCAAGGCTTTGGAAGCCGTGTCGGCCGGACCATCACCGCGCCCGCGTTAGACGACACAAGACCCGTTCGTTTCGTTTTTGTCAGTTGCCAGAACGCGAACGATGGGGCGCAGAATGCATACCGCCGAATGATCTTCGAGGACGAACGCGCTCCCGAGGCCGAGCGCATCGGCTTCGTGTTGCACCTCGGCGACTTCATCTATGAAATCGTCTGGTACCCCGAAGACCGTCCCCAGGGAATGTACGACCGCAGCCTGCGAGATATCGTCCGCTATCCGCATGGCGAGAAAATCAGCGACTTTCACGTCCCGACGACCGTAGAGGACTATCGTGCCGTCTATCGGGGATATCTGAGCGATCCTGATCTCCAGGACGCCCGGGCCCGCTGGCCCTTCGTCAACATGTGGGATAACCATGAGTTCAGCTGGCTCGGCTGGCAATCGCTGGAGCGATTCGGTGGGAAAAACCTCCCCTCGCAGACTCGCAAAGTCGCGGCCAACCAGGCTTTTTTTGACTATCAGCCGGCGCGGATCACCAAGCCCAGCGGGCCTTCCCTCGATCGATTCGATCCTCCGCACGTGGTCGACACGCCAGTCACTCATTTTGACGAGCATGGCCTCGGACTGGAACCGAACAACCTGGCCGCCATTGGCAGCCTCACCGGTTACCGGACCCTCCGTTGGGGCCGCAATGTCGAACTGATCGTCACCGATCAGCGCAGCTACCGCTCCGAGGAGCCGACCGACCGACCCGAGGCAAAACCTCTTTCCAGCGATGACTTCCCCGAGTTCATCCCCGAAAATGCCATGGAAATCCTCGATGCCGGGCGAACCTACAATGGCGGTCATCCGCCCGACTCAATCCGCTCCGGTAATGTCGAGATCGCCAATTTCTCGAAAGACCAGCCCGCGCAAACAATTCTCGGCGCCGAACAGAAGACCTGGTTCCTTGATCGCTTGCGTGACTCAAAAGCGACCTGGAAAATCTGGGGCAATACCACCGCCACGCTCGACATGCGCGCCGATCTGCAAAACCTTCCGCCCGGCATCGGGAAGCGGCCATGGCCAGAGAGCAGTTACGCCATCTCGCCTCAGGGAGATCACGGCTCAGCCTACGTCGAGCGCGCCGAGATCTATGATTTCGTCCAAGCCAACGGAATCACCGGCTTTGCCACGATCGCTGGAGATCGCCACAGCTTTTGGGCTGGACTGTCGGCAAAGACACTTCCGCCGAAGCCCTTCGTGCCCGTTGGAATCGCCTTCGTCAGCGGTTCCATCTCCGCTCCCGGAATCGTCGAGGCTCTCGAGCATGTTTTGCCCAAGGATCATCCTCTGCGGCTGCTCTATGTCGGCCAGGGTCCCGCCGATCACGCTCCGCAGCCAACCCTCAACCTCCTCCTTCGCCACGGAGTGCGCTCATGCCTTGAATATGCGCGGAGCGGTGACATTGCCAAAGCGCGGGCACTCTCCAATCCCGAATTGTCGCCCCATCTCTCGTTTGTCGACATGGGAGGACACGGTTACTCGGTCGTTCATGCCACAAGCAGCTACATCGAGACCCAATTCGTCTGCATTCCTCGCCCCATCGAACGCAGCGACCGCCCCGATGGAGGTCCTCTTCGCTATCGCGTGAGTTTTCGTACCGCGCTTTGGGAAAAAGGTGAGGCGCCAAAACTCCAGATGCAGATTCTGGAAGGCGATCCGAAATTTTCGGTGTGATTTAGTTGAATCAAGCTAGGCGGCGGAACAGGCTGCCAATGCCCTTCGCTTCAGATCAGCCATTCGCTCGACTTTTCATTCGACCGCCGCCATATATTAACCAGGTTGTAACCTTCCGGATCGCCCGCCAAATTATGCTCTCCTTGGGATGTTCTGCCAGGCTCCGTGTGTCTGCCCGCGTCTGTCAGGCATCCAATAAAGCGTAGCCTTAAATCCGTGCGAGTGAATTCATATCTGCGAGTGATCTATGAGCACAGCCAGTATAAAAACGCCGTCACCTGAGCCCTCGCATTCCGGCCTTGTGCGGCGCACGGTGGAGGCCTGCGAACTTGCCCGCCAGGCTGCGGCCATTGCCGCCGAAGGCATCGCCACCGGATCCATGTCACGCCTCAACGCCATACGGGAATGCGAAAAAGAACTCGATGCCATCGACCTTGAAGTCGACTCCGGCGTCACGCTCACCATCACTCGTGTTCCCGAGGACGAAACCCGTCAACTTCTAGCGTGCATGAAAGTGATGATCGGGCTCGAACGCATTGGCGATCTCCTCTTGAGCTTTGCCACCAGCGCGCAGGCTGCGGGTGGCCGAATCGATTCGCAGGATGCCCGCGATCTGACCCAGATGGCGACCATCCTGGAAAAAATGCTGGCCGACGTCGGCCAGTCGTTCGCTCAGCGCGACGTCAGGAAGGCGATCGACGTGCTCCGCGCCGACGCCGAAATGGACCGTCTGCGCAACATCATTTTCTTGCGCCACATCGAAAATCCCGAGAACGTAACTCACCACTCCAGCCTCCAGATCATCTTCATGACGCAGTCGCTCGAACGCGCCGGCGATCATGCCAAGAACTTGGCCGAAGAAGTTTGTCACTTCGTCAGCGGACGCAGCATTCGTCACCTGCTGATGGCCTACGACAAACCCAAAGAACAGATGTTTATCGAGTGGCTGCGCCACAAAGACGACAAGTCGCAGTAACCTTCCTCCCGGCGAAATCCGACCGCCCCTTGACAGCCAGAGTCTCCAAGGCGAGACTCGGTTTAGTCCTCCCATGCAAGGCTCTGCCCAACCCGAAGGAAGATTTCCGCCCGGTCGCGTCGGCGACCCGTTGCCGCCCACCCGCCCATTGACCGGAACTGCAGCCGACCGAACCGCTTCAAGCCAGACGCTCGCTGAGACCGAACTCGATTCCGCCCTCCAGTTGCTCGTGGAACGCGCCCAGTACATCACCGGCGCGACCGGAGCGGCGCTGGCTCTGCCCCAGGCTGAAGAGATGGTGTGCCGCGCCAGTGCTGGTTCTTCGGCGCCGGCCGTCGGCGCGCGCCTGCAGGTTCGTTCCGGATTGACCGGCGAAAGCATCGCGCGCCGTCAATTGCTGCGCTGCGACAACGCCGAAGCCGATCCCCGCGTGAATTTGGAAGCCTGCCGCGCCTTGGGCATTGCATCGATCGTGGTTTTGCCTCTGCTTCGCCGAAATGGCGAAGTACGCGGCCTCTTCGAATTGTTCTCTGATCACCCCTACGCTTTCGAGGAGCGCGATTTGATCGCCCTCGAGCGCATGGCCGACCTTACATTGACGGCCCTTGACCTGGCCGAGCAGCGGCAAAACGCGGTCCCGTCGGCTGTCGCTCCGAAGCGCGCTCCAGAACCCATAGCATCTTCCGCCACACCAGCCCCGCCCGCCATTCCCATTCAGCCCGAGCTCACGGAACCGCCGGTCCCGCCCGCCGAGCTCCATCCAACCGATGTCCATCCGGCGGAGGTTCATCCTGCCGATGCGCTTCCGGCAACTCCAGCGGAAATTCCGCCGCTCGCGCCTGCCGCAGCGGCCGAGTCGGCACCCGCCTTGGTTCCTCAAGCCATGCTGCGCGTGCAGAAGTGCTCCTCCTGCGGATTTCCGGTCTCCGAAGGGAGAACGCTCTGTCTCGATTGCGAGAAGAAAGAAAGCGAGACGAAAGCCTTCGAGAAGAAGCAGCGCGAAACCGAGCAGGCCCGAATCGCCCAGGAAAAGGCCAAACAAGCCGAGCAGGACGCCTCTGCTAATCCATCGCCCGACGCGTCATCCACCGCATTATCCAGCACACCTGCTGACTCCTCTGTTTCATCCGAGGAGGAATTCTTGCCCGCCTTCCTGGCAAATGCCGTGCCGGTCAAGGAATCCTGGCTGGCGAACCACGTCAATCTCCTCGCGGTCATTGTCCTTATTCTGGGTGTCCTGGTTGCGATTGTCGTTTTTCGCTAATCGCCTGCGATAACCATTCATGCACTCGCGGGTGGCTCTTTTCCTTGACAAATTGCCTGTAGAACCCATACTCTGCGCTTGATCGCTCGTTTGAACACACAGGTGCCCTAGCATGAAAAATGTGTACGAAGTCTTACGGCAGAAAGAACTTGAACTGACTCGGCTGGAAAAAGAAGTGGAAGCGCTTCGGGTCGCTGCTCCGCTGCTTTCCGAAGAAAAGGAATCAGTATCGGAAGCCCCCAAACCGACCTTGACCGCCGCTGCTCCGCCGCAACCCGTCCGGATTCCGCCGGTGGTTGCCGCTCAGAGCACCGCCGCTCCATCGCGCGTCGCCGGCTGGGAAGACGCGGCCAAGCGCTGGCCCTAAACTGACTGGCACCAAACTGGTTTGATCGTTGCCCCAGCGACGCAGGCCTGCCTTCGTCTCACGGCCATTACCATCGTCCGTTCAATAGCCCCGGATCGAAGGACCAACAATCATCCGGGGCTATTCTTTTCCCGCATTCTTCAGTCCAGCGTAGTAAACGCCAAGGCCAAAAGCGTCTTTTGCTCGACTTCGTGTGCCTTCGCCGATCCCGTCGCCGGACTCGCGCTCCCCGACCGCTTCACCGAATGTACCGGCCGGTCGTTCGCGATCCGTTTCAAGCGTGGCAGCATGTACGACAAGCCGCCCATGTTTGACGGCTCTTCCTGCACCCACACGATGTCTCGTGCCGTGCCGTGACGCTCCAATTCCTCTGTCAGTTCGGCCTCCGGAAACGGATACATCTGCTCAAGAAAGACAATCGCGGTGTTTGTGTCGCCGCGCTTCTGCCGCTCCGTGCGCAGTTCGTGCCCGATCTTGCCCGTGCAGATCAGAATGCGCTTGGCACTCTGCGCCTCCGTGTCCGGAATCACCGGCAGAAACCGTTGATGGGTCAGGTCTTCCAGCGGCGACAAAGCGTCCGGATGCCGTAACATGCTTTTCGGCGTGAACACGATAAGCGGCTTTCTCCACTTCCTCAGCGCCTGCCGCCGTAACAGATGGAAATACTGGCCGGCATTCGATGGCTGACAAATCTGTATATTGTCGCGCGCCGCCAGTTGCAGAAATCGCTCGACCCGCGCGCTCGAGTGCTCCGGTCCCTGGCCTTCGTATCCGTGCGGCAGCAGCAGAACGAGTCCCGACAGCAGATTCCATTTGTCCTCGCCCGCGCATACAAACTGGTCGATCACCGCTTGTGCCACGTTGGCGAAATCGCCAAACTGCGCCTCCCATAGCACCAGCGCCTCGGGATAATCGCGGCTGTAGCCGTATTCGAATCCCATCACCCCCGCTTCCGACAGCGTCGAGTTGTAAATGTCGCACGGCGCTTGCCCGGGCGAAATATTGCGCAGCGGAACATATTCCGATTCATCCTGTATGTCCAGCAACACCGAGTGGCGCTGATTGAAAGTTGCCCGCCGCGAGTCTTGCCCGCTCAGCCGTACCGGAATCCCCTGCTTTACCAGGCTCGCAAAAGCCAGCGCCTCAGCTATGCCATAGTCAACCGGTTTTTTCCCCGTTCCCATTTCGTGCCGCTGCTCCAGCAACTTCTTTACCTTGGGATGGATGTGAAAACCCTCCGGATACGTCGTCAAACGCTCCGTCAGTTCGACCAACTCACCCTGCGCCACACCGGTGGGCTGCTCATACTCCGGATCGTACCGGCCGCCAAAATAGTTGTCCCAATACTTGGGAAGATCGCGCATCAGCGGCTTCTTCGTGAACTGCGCCGCTGCCTTCTGGGCGGCCTCGTATTCGCTCTTCACCGTCGCCGCTCGCTCGCCGATATTCTCCACGCCGACCTGTTTCGCGTAAATCTGATACAGCGGAGGATGTTCTTTGATCGCCTTGTACATCAGCGGCTGCGTTACCGTCGGATCGTCCACCTCGCTGTGCCCGTGCCGCCGGTAGCCAACCAGATCGACCACCACATCATTGCCGAATCTGTAGCGGTACTCGGTCGCGATCCGCGCAATCCTCATCACTGCATCCACATCTTCGCTGTTGACGTGGAAGATCGGAATCGCCTGCCGCCGCGCCAGTTGCGCCGAGAATCGCGACGAATGCTCTTCCCGCGCGTTCGTCGTGAAGCCGATCAGATTATTGACGATGACATGGATGGTCCCGCCAACCGTATACCCCGCCAGGTCCGCATAATTCAGCGTCTCCGCCGTGATGCCTTGCCCCGCGAACGCTGCATCTCCGTGTACCAGCAGCGGCAGATATTTTGCCTTCCCGCCTTCACCGGCGCGGTCCTGCTTGGCGCGCGTCCGTCCCACCGTCACCGGGTCCACCGCTTCCAGATGGCTCGGATTCGACGCCAGGTGGATGTGAATCTTCTTCCCGCTGGCCGTCACATATTCGCCCGTCGCGCCCATGTGATATTTCACGTCTCCCGATCCCAGCACGCTCCGCGGATCGACGTCCTCGAATTCCGCAAACACCTGCTCCGGTGGACGCTTCGCCACATGAATTACAACGTTAAGTCGTCCGCGATGGCTCATGCCCATCACCAGTTCGACCGCTCCCTGCTCGCCCGCCACATCAAGCACCTGATCGACCGCCGGCAATAATGACGTGTTGCCTTCCAGCGAAAATCGCTTATTCCCCAGATATCGCTGTTGCAGTGTCTGCTCAAACAGATCGGCGCGCACCAGCAGATCGAGCGCTCGTTCGCGATCGACCGCTTCTGGCTCCGCTTCCATGCGCTCCTGGATCCAGCGACGCCGCTCGGGATCCGCAATGTGCATGAACTCCACCCCTACGCTGCCGCAATAAATGCGCCGCGCTTCCCGCGCCCATTCGTTCTCGCTCTCACTATCAAACCGTAAGTCAGCATGCGGTTGCGGAGGCAGCAGCCCTAGCGGGTTGAGTTCGGCCTCCAGATATCCAAATTGACGGAACAGTCCAAACACCCGTTCCCGTTCGTAGTTTTCGATGATGGCGGGACCCGCGCCTCCGCCCGTATGCCGCGTTGAAGTAGCCATAAAAGTTGTCTCTATAGAATAACGGATGATCGAAATTACCGCGCCGATTCACAGCAACAAAAGGAGTTACCGTCGGTCGATGTCCCGTTACTGGATGACAAACGCTGTGTCGTAGGTCACGGAAAAACTGGCCTGCCGCGACTATTCTATGCTCGTCGGAACCAAGAATTCTCGCGAGGATTCCAAACCCGGGATCACTGCCGGAATTCCGAGAGAAGTTTCGAGAAAGAGGAACACGTTATGACAATTCATCCTGATGCGGCCAAGCCCGGAACGCCCGTCGTTCTCGGTGTCCCTTTCGATGCTAATTCGTCGTGGTTGCGCGGAGCCGCCGGTGCTCCGCCCATCATCCGTGTGGCACTCCATTCGATTTCATCAAATCTGTGGAGCGAAACCGGCGTCGACCTCGGCGCCCAAGGCGCTTTCTGCGATGCCGGCGATTTGAAATTCACCTTCGAGGAGCCGTTCGCGGCGATCGAAAAACGGGTTGGCGAACTGCTCGATATGCGCCTGCGTCCAGTGTGCTTGGGCGGCGATCACTCGATCACCCTTCCCGTGGTTCGCGCTTTTGGAAAACATGTTCGCGGCTTGACCATCCTGCACTTCGACGCCCACCCCGATCTTTACGATGAACTCGAAGGCAATCGCCTGTCACACGCCTGCCCGTTTGCCCGCATCATGGAAGAAGGCGCGGCCAAGCGTCTCATCCAGATCGGCATCCGCACCATGACCGGTCATCAACGCGAGCAAGCCAAAAAATTCGGGGTCGAAGTCGTCGAAATGCGCCACCTGCCGGCTCTTGAACGCATGGAAGTCGATGGCCCCATTTATATCTCTTTCGATCTCGATGCTCTCGATCCCGACTTCGCGCCAGGCATTTCGCACCGCGAGCCTGGAGGCCTGTCGACCCGTGAAGCTCTCGCCCACATTCACGCAATTACCGGAAAAATTGCCGGCGCCGATATCGTCGAGTTCAATCCCACGCAAGACAACACTCAAATGACCGCTACCGTCGGCGCCAAGCTGCTCAAGGAGATCCTCGGCAAGATGATTTTGAACTAGAATACGACGGTCGAATCAATCGGAGGTGTCCGCATGGCAAGCGGAATCATCGATGTAGCCAGTCGCTACTCCGTGCCCGAGACTCTGGCGCGGCTCCAGTCCATTCTCAAAGAAAAAGGCATGATGGTATTTGCCCTCATTGACCACAGCGGCGAAGCAGAGAAGGCCGGTCTCACCATGCGCCCCACCCAGTTGCTGATCTTCGGCAGTCCGAAAGGCGGCACGCCTCTGATGGTCGCCGCGCCCCGTCTCGCCATCGATCTTCCCTTAAAGGCGCTCGCCTGGCAGGACGAGCAGGGCCAGGTCTGGCTCTCCTACAATTCGCCGGAATACCTCCAGCAGCGCCACGGCTTTCCCGCCGAGCTAATGAAAAACATCGCCGGCGTCGCAGCCTTGATCCAAAAGGCTGTGGAATAATGGCCGATAGATCTCCGATAGATCATCGCCAATAGATCAATGACCGATTCGCATAAGGAAAATGTACAGCAAGAAAAAGAAGCCGCCGGCCGCGCCGCCGCCCGGTTGGTCCGCGACGGGAACGTGGTCGGCCTCGGTACCGGCTCAACCGCCTACTTTACCGTGATTGCTCTCGGCGAACGCGTGCGCGCCGGATTGAAAATCATCGCGGTTCCCACTTCTGTCGACACCGAACACCTGGCTCGCACCCTCGGCATTCCCCTGACCACCCTCGACGACACTCCCGAAATCGATATCACCATCGACGGCGCCGATGAAATCGATCCCAAACTCAATTTGATCAAAGGTGGCGGCGGCGCCTTGACGCGCGAAAAAGTAGTCGCCTCGGCCTCGAAGAAGATGGTCGTGGTTGCGGACTCCAGAAAAGCCGTTCCAGTGCTCGGGAAATTTCCTCTTCCCGTCGAAGTCATTTCGTTTGCGCGTACCGTGGTCGAGAAAAAGATTCTCTCCCTCGGTGCTTCCCCCAAATTACGCACCAAGCCTGACGGAAGCGCCTTCCTGACCGACAACGGCAATCAGATTCTCGACTGCAGCTTTGGAAAGATCGCCGACCCGGCAGCCCTCGCGCAGACCCTGAGCGATACACCCGGCATCGTCGAGCATGGCTTGTTCATAGGACTGGCAAAGCTTGCACTCGTAGGTCGTGGAGACCATGTAGATGAGCTGCGAGCCTAGTTAAACGGTCAGATTAATCCGCAATCTCCCCCAGCGCCCCCAGCAGTCGCTCCACTTCCTCCATCGTGTTGTAGTGCACCAACCCGATGCGCAGAAATCCTCCCAACCGCTCGACATCCAATTGTTCGGTCAAGTTCAGCGCATAGTAATTTCCATCCCATGTGAAGAAGCCGCGTTCCCCGAGTTTCGTCGCTAGTTCCAGCGGCGTATGGCCATCGATACGGACGACAAACGTCGCGCAGCGGTTCTCGAATCGTCGCGGATCGCTGACGCCATAAAGCTTCAATCCAGGAATCCCGGCCAGCCCCGCGATCATCTTCTCGGTCATCCTGCGCTCATGCGGATGAATCGCTTCATGTGCGGCCTGAATCGCGCCGCGCCGAGTCGTTGCCTCGGGATACGCTCGCCGCCCAAGCTCTTCCCAGTAATCCACGCAGGCTTTAATCCCCGCAATGCATTCGTGATTGAGCGTTCCCCACTCCCAGCAGTTCGGAATGTTATCTGTGTTCGGCCTGACTTTATACGGTCTGAATTTCTTGAGGTGCTCGCGCTTTCCGTAAAGAACTCCCATGTGCGGACCGAAAAACTTATAAGTCGAGCACACCAGAAAATCGCAGTCCAGCGCACGCACGTCGATCAGCCCATGCGGAGCGTAATGGACAGCATCGATATAACTAAGCGCTCCCGCCTGCCGCGCCAGTCGCACCACTTCGGCCACATTGTTGATCGTGCCCACTGCATTCGACGCATATCCAACGGCCACGAGCCGCGTCCGTTGTCCTACCTTCGCCGCCAAATCGTTCATGTCGAGCGTGCAATCCGCTTCGTCAAATTTAACCGTCCGTATCACCACGCCCTTTTCTTCCAGCGCCTTCCATGGCGAGAAATTCGCATCGTGGTCGAGCAGCGTAAGCACAATCTCGTCGCCCGGCCCCAGTTCCCGTCCAATGGCCCGGCTCATCGCGAAGGTCAAACTGGTCATGTTCGCGCCAAAGACGATTTCATCCGCATCGCAATTCAGAAAGTCGCCCATCGCGGCTCGCGCCTCGGCGATCATGTGGTCAGTGTTGCGGCTGGTGTGGTAAGCGCCGCCCGTGTTGGCGTTGTCGCGCCCAAGATAATCCGCAATGGCATCGATCACGCGCTGCGGCACCTGCGTGCCTCCCGGGCCATCCATGAAAACAGCCGGATGTCCGTTCACGGTTTGTGCGAGCGCCGGAAACTGCCCCCGAACCCAATTGAGATCGAGTACTGTCGGTGATGACGAAGAGATCTTCTCCGCAATTGGCATAGCAGACATTCTAATGCGGGATCAACGCAGCGGTCGCGCCGGTGGGAGGTTCCAGGATTCGTATGATTCGATTCGATGATTTGATTCGTACGATCCGATTCTTACGATTTGACGATTCCTGCTCGCGCCTCATCCGCGCGAGTGCGAGGATTGCTGCGCACGCGCAGCATGGTTAAGCGACACGCTCCGGAGGATTGGCTCTTGGCGCTTTTCCCTTGTTGGCGGCGTCAAGCCGTATTCGCGTGATCCGTGTCGTTTCCTGGACCAATTCGTGCGGTGCGCCACTTCCATCCCCAGCCATCACCGAACCTGCCGCCAGCGCAAAGCGGAGCGCGTCTGCCTGGTCCTCGAAGTACAAAATCACCTGTCCCGACATAATGCCTTCTCCCTGAATCTCACTCCGTCACGCTCCGCCTGGATCGACCGGCCGAGCGCAACTGGACCATCAAATCACGACGCAGGTGGCGCTGCCATAGACGAGTGTCGATGATGCCGCGCAAAACCGCAGATACGCAGCTCAAAACTTCCGTTCTGCTGATTGTCAGAGAATGCTCGCGCCCTTGATAGTGTTTTTGTTGGTTCTCGGCCCGATCGTGCCCTTTGGATTACCTTACTGCCCCGGCCGCACGAATGAAATCCGCGAGCATGCCATAAGCCGTCGCCTCCAGTCCGGGATTTTCCTCTGTGATCGTCAGCGCCGGAAAAATGTCGGTCTCGAACTGGATGATCGACGATGTCCCGCTCACGAGCGCCATCGGGTCGGTCAGCGGGATTCGCTCCGGACGGACGCTGGCATCGATTCCTGACTCGGTTCGCCGCGCCCGGCAGATAAGTTTATAAGGCGTGCCCGCATTTCGAGCCGAACGCACGGCGTCTTCCGCGAGTCCGCGAATCCCTTCACGCAGCACCTGTTGCGGCCGAAGCCGAACACCCATGATCACGTTGACCAGCGCCGCAACTTTAACCGCCGCATCCCAGCCGTCAATGTCATAACTGGCGTCAGTTTCGGCCACGCCCAGTCGTTGCGCGTCAAGCAGTGAGTCAGCAAAGCCTAGCCCTCGTTCCATGCCGCTCAGGATCACGTTGGTCGTCGAATTCAGAATTCCTTTAAAGCCTTTCACCTCGACCGCCGGCAGCGCGTTGCCGAAAAGCGAAAAGATCGGAGCGCCGTCCATGACCGTCGATTCAAAAAGAAACTGCTTCCCTCGGCTCATCGCAAGCTCGCGCAGCTCTTCGTAGCCGTGCACGATGGGACCTTTGTTTGCCGTGATCGCATGTGCCCCGTACTCCAGCGCGCCGCGGATGTGCTCGACCGCCGGCTGTCCGCTCTCCACGTTGAGCGAAGTGGCTTCGAACACAACCTCCGGCTGCGCCGCATCGAGCCAGTCGCGGAGGCATGAGCATTTGTGTCCACCCATCTTCGCGAACGCGCCCGCGTCCTGCGCCCCCAGAAGCTCGCCGGCGTCAAATCCATCCGCCTTCACCTGCCAGCCGAGCCGTCGCGAGCCGACTCCCGTGATGCGCCATTCGATACCATAGCGATCACGCAAGTCGGCGCGTTTCCGTTGCAGCAGTTCAACCAGCGTCCGATTAACGTTGCCGAAGCCCAGCAAGCACAGGTTCATGGATTCCCATCATCGCCATCGAAAGACGAGCCGCCTCAACTTTGTATCATTGCGCCGTCGTCGCACGGAGTCGAAATCTCAGATCAAGCACACGCCATAAACATTTTTCCCGTCTGACAAAATCGAAAATGTAGCGATCCCAAAATGACAACACGAACATGAACGGACGAAAGTCCTTTTGGGGTCGCGTGAGCTTAAGCTCATAAAATGCAATCACTTACAAGAAAATTCCATCAACCTTTCAGACCCTGGAACCATCCTCGCCCCAACCGTCTGTGCGCGAAAGTCCGAGCACCGAAGTGGATTATTTGTCGCGTCTTGTTTCCACGGATCACCATCTAAGGTTAAAATCGTCTAACTCCAACGCTAAGCAACATCGCAACGGAATGTTGAAAGTATCCACGAATCGGGGCTTCTTCGTCAGAGCTGTGTGCGTGCTCTGCGTTGCCCTGATGTGTGTAGTCGGGACGGTCCAGGCGACCCACTCGCACGCTGATGATTCGACCACCACCCACCACACCTGTTCGATCTGCGCGACTGCTCATGCTGGAGTCAACACACAGACGCCGGTCACCGCTCCAGTTGTCGTCTCAACACTGTTGGCCAGTGTGCTTCCCCAAGTTTTCGTAATCTTCCGTCCTGTCATTACCCAGTTCATCCGTCCTCCACCCGCACTCTGATTTCGAGCCAATTCGTTCTTTATTTCCCAAAGACCCGCGATCTCTCGATCTTTCGTCTCATCTTTCATCCGATCGAAGTCGCTCTCGAAATCTTTATTGGAGGAGTTCATGAATTCATTTTCCAGGAGTTGGCTGGCTGCGGGTGTTTTGGCCTTTGCAGCAGCGCTAAGTGGGCTTGCAAATGCGCAATCGGGCGGAAGTTCAGGATCCATCAATGGCATAGTCGTCGACCCTACCGGCGCGGTCGTTCCCGGCGCAACCGTCGAAATTCATAACCCGGTCAGCGAATATGACCGCACTACCACCACCGACAATAAAGGAGCTTTCAACTTCTCGAACGTGCCGTTTAATCCCTATCACATGACGGTAACCGCCGCTGGCTTCGCTGAAACCGCGCAGGATGTCGAAGTGCGCTCGGTCGTCCCGGGCGTTGTCAAGGTCGCCCTTCAAGTGACCGGCTCTTCCACCACCGTCTCGGTCGAGGCCGGGGGCGATCTCGTGGAGAACGATTCCACCTTCCACACCGACGTCGACAAGAACCTGTTCGACAAACTTCCCCTCGAAAGCTCCTCCTCATCGCTCAGTTCGCTGGTTACTCTCTCCACGCCGGGCATCGCCGCCGATTCCAACGGACTCTTCCACGGCCTGGGCGACCATGCCGAGAACTCATTCTCCGTCGATGGCCAGCCGATTACCGATCAGCAAAGCAAAGTTTTCTCTAATCAGCTTCCGGTCGATTCCATTCAGTCGATGGAGGTCATCTCTGGCGCGCCTCCCGCCGAATATGGCGGCAAAACCAGTGTGGTCATCGTGGCAACCACCCGCTCCGGCCAGGGCGTAACCACGCCTCACGGCAGCATAACCACCTCCTATGGCTCGTTCGGAACCGCCAATGTCAACGCCGATGTCGCCTACGGTGGTAAGAACTGGGGAAACTTCATCTCCGTCGGAGGTCTAAACACCGGCCGCTTCCTCGATCCGCCCGAATTCGCCGTCATCCACGACAAGGGCAATGAAGAGAATGTCTTCGACCGCGTCGACTACCAGCTCACAACCGCTGACTCCATTCACCTGAATTTCGGCTACAGCCGCAGCTGGTTCCAGACCCCGAATTCATTGGACGCCGAGAACGCCACCGCTTGGACCGGCTTGGATGGAGTTCTTCCCCCCGAGCAAAATTACGGCGGCATCGTCCCCGGCACGAACATAACCGTCGGACCGACCGACCAGCGCTCCAAGATCGGCAGCTTTAACATCGCTCCTTCCTGGACGCGCCTCGTCAGCACGACCGCCGTATTTACCTTGGGCGCTTTCGTACGCCGCGACGATTACAACTACTATCCCAGCAGCAATCCATTCGCGGATCTCGGCCCTCCGAGCCTTCAACGGCAATCCGTGGGCCAGAATCGCACGCTCACCAACGCCGGGCTCCGCTCCGATCTCTCCTACGTCAAAGGCATCAACAACATCAAGGTTGGAGCGACCTACGCCCAGACATTTCTCAATGAAAACGATAATCTGGGCATCGTCGACCCCATCTACAACGCGCCTTGCCTCACTCTGCCCACAGCCACCGACCCCAACATCCCTGTCCCCGGCTTTACCGATCCGTCACAGTGCGGACTCGCCGGTTACGCGCCCAACACGACCGCCAACGGGAACGCCCCCGGCACCGCCTTCTACCCGCTCTTCAATCCCACCCTGTTTCCCTATGACTTGACTCGTGGGGGCGGCCCATACACTTTCAACGGCCACACCGACGTTAAAGAGCTGGCTCTCTACATCGAAGATGCCGTTACCAAGGGAAACTGGTCTCTCAACCTCGGCATACGCGGCGATCTCTACAACGGTCTTACCGTCGCCCGTCAAGCCGAGCCCCGTCTTGGAGTCGCCTACAACATCAAGAAGACCAATACGGTGCTCCGTGTTTCTTACGCTCGCACTCTCGAATCTCCCTTCAATGAAAATCTCGTGCTTTCCAGCATCGGATGCAGCAACCCGGTTTTGAATCCGCTGCTCTTATGTTCTGCCCCCAATCCGACTCCCTTGAGCCCCGGCTTTCGCAACGAATTCCACGCCGGCCTCGAGCAGGCTTTCGGACGCTATCTGGTTTTCTCCGGTGAGTGGATTTCGAAGTACACGCACAATGGCTACGATTTCAGTGTGCTCGGCAACACTCCCATCACCTTTCCCATCGAGTGGCACAATTCGAAGATTCCGGGATACGCCGGCCGCGTCAGCGTCCCCAATCTTCACGGGTTCTCCGCTCTTATGGTATTTTCCAGCGTCGCGGCGAGGTTCTTCCAGCCGCAGATTGGTGGAGCTGGAGCAACCGTCGCAACCGGTGCCGGGCTCCCATTCCGCATCGACCACGATGAGAAATTCAACCAGACCACCCACTTGCAATATCAGCCCTGGAAAGTTGGTCCATGGGTGGGCTTCAACTGGCGCTACGATAGCGGATTGGTGGCCGGGAACGCTCCTTGCTACGGGGTCAATGTGGAAAACAATTGTCCGCAGTCCACCGCCATCGCCGGACAGCCCGCCGTCTTCTTGCAAGATGCTTTTGGAAATCCGCTCAGCGCCGATCAGGAATACGAAGCCGGCTTTACCTGCAACGGCGTCCATGCGACCCCGACCACTCCGCTGCCTTCCCCGTGTCCGGCATCACAGTTTGGATCCAATCTTATTCAGGTGCCCGGCATCAACACCGAAAACGACGATCACAACCCGCCTCGTATCGCCTCGCGCAACCTGTTTGATCTTTCAGTTGGCGATGACAATCTGTTTAAGGGGGAGCGTTATAAATGGAGTCTGACGCTTACCGCCATTAACGTGGCCAACAAGTTGGCGCTCTACAATTTCCTGTCAACTTTCAGCGGAACGCACTTTGTGACCCCGCGCGCGCTTACGGCTGAGCTGGGTTTCCACTTCTAACCAGATTCGTGGGAGCTTCAAATGGAGAGCCGGGCGCCCTCGCCCGGCCGCCTCTACTGCAATTTCGCGTATTCCGTCTGAATTTCGTGCAGCAGTGGAAGATCAGGATCAGCGTCCTTCAAGTCGGCGAGACTATTCTGATAAGCGATGCGGGCCTGCGGGATGTTGCCTTCTTTCTGAAACAACCTCCCCAATTCCAGTTGATCGAGAACAAATATGATATCGGGACCGCTGTGGGACTTGAAATCCAGCGCCTTTTGAAGATCCTGCTGTGCTTCGGAGTAGCGCCCCGCCTCCTCATACGCCACACCTCGCGCATAGAAAATGCTCGCGTTGCCGCGAGCATAGAGCGCGGCCGTGTTAAGTAGATCAATCGCCTTGGCCGGATCGGGTTTGGCACCGTTTGCCGGCCACAGGACCGTGATCGCGCGAACCATGGGAACGCCCACGTTCATCGCCATCGTATCGTTCGGATGCGTGCGCTGCATTTCATCGGCGAATGCCAGCGCCTTCTGATCCTCGCGCAAAATGGCGAATGTCATGGCGGCATTCTCCGTCACCGAAAGCGTTCTCGATAGCCGCAGTGCCTCACTCGCATCGTTGCTCGCCTCGCCATGATTCCCCACCAATGCTTCCAGGGTGCCAAGCTGTACCTCGACATCGGCACGGCCCTTCAGGTGCATCCGTTCAAAGACATCTTCGGTCTGCCGGGCGAACTCCCGCGCCTGCCCCATTTGTCCTCGCGCTCCAGCGATGCCCATTCGGAACCCCAGAGCCGTCAACGCGCCGTCTGGTTCCTCCGACGCAGCTTGCAGTTGCTTCTCGATGTCGGCGTCCTTGCCTTCATCCCAATCCAGTGCCGCCAGCAAGACGTGGTAGGTCCGGGTCGATCCCTTGTGCTGGAATACTTGGTTGATCGTGGCCCGCGCTTCCTCCAGCCGGTTCAGTCCCATGTATGCTTGCGCGACTTGACCATACCCGGCCAGCATGTCGGGATCGAGTTCCACCGCCCGCTTCGCATTCTGCAGCGCATTGTCGAATTGTCCCAGCTCGTTATAGATCAGCGCCAGATTGTTGTAAGGAGTGGCGTCGCGAGGGTAGGTTTGGATATACAGTTCGTAAGCGGTAATCCCTTTGTCGAGTTGCCCGCTGTCGGCGTAATAGTGCGACGTGATGTAGAGCTTCTCGCGCTCGCTCGCCCGATCGCGAAGCTCGAATGCCTTCTGCCGGTTCTCTTCCGACAACTCCGTTTGCCCCAGATTGCTGTATGCCGTGCCGAGCCGCGCGTATGCCATCGCGAAATTAGGATCCAGTTCGATCGCTTGCTGATAGCTTGGAATCGCAGCCAGGTCGTTGCCCATGCTGTGCTCGCTGTCGCCCAGTGTCAGCGCCTTCAACGCGTCCAGCGACGACGTTGTCGCCTGCGACAGCGACATGTCGTATTTCTGCACCATCGACAGCGACTCCCCAAGTTGGCTCCGCAGCTTCGTCGCTGCGCTATGCAGCGCGTTCAGCACGTCTTCCTTGCGCCCTGCCTGCACCTGCTCTCGTCCCAGCGAATCACCCGAAGCAACATTCGTCGCTTCCAGCGTAATCACGTAGTCGCCCCCGACTTTGTCAATGCTGCCGTTCAACATGGCTTTGATGCCATCGCGTTGGCAGATTTCCCGTCCCACGTCGCTGGTGATCCGGTCGGTGGGACCTCGTCCCATGAACTGCAGGGTCTGCCGTATCTTCTGCTCCGGAAACACATTCAGATACGGAGATTGCCCCAGATCCACGGTCAGTGCTTTCTTTAAGGTGTCGTCGAAAACCGGATCAGCCGTTGTATTCACGAAGTCGGTGACCAGAATCGAATCCTTCTCGGTGAGAGCATGGCCCCGTTTCATAAATACAAAGCCAATGGCCACGGCGACCAGCGCGACGATCGCGGCTGAAATCAGCCAACGTGAAACCTTGCGACCGCCGGCAGCTTTGTGAACCAATGGAGCGCGAGTCAAGGAACTGGAAGAACTCGCCGCTAGTAGCGAGCCCGATTCCGAGTCGCGTTTCAGACGCTTTAAGTCAGAACGCACGTCGGCAGCGCTCTGGTATCGCAAGTCGCGATCTTTTTCGAGCAGCCGGTTCAGAATTTCCTCGAAGTGCGGCGGCAGGTCGGGATTCAGCCGAAGCGGTGGGACCGGCGGCCGATTTAGAATCGCATCGAAAATGACAGCTGAGGTGTCGCCGCGAAAGGGCACGGCGCCGGTGGCCATTTCATAGAGCACGGCGCCAAAAGAGAACAGGTCCGTACGGAAGTCGAGGTCCTTGCCCCGCGCCTGCTCGGGAGACATATACGCGACCGTTCCAACCGTCGACCCGGGACTGGTGAGGAACGGTTCGTCCACGGTTGCCGCCGAACCGACGGTCGCAGCGGATAGAAGCGAAGGTTTGTCCGTGCGCTTGGCAAGGCCGAAGTCGAGAATCTTCGCCTGGTTGCGTGTGGTCACGAAGATATTGGCCGGCTTGATGTCGCGATGAATGATTCCTTTCGCGTGGGCGGCATCAAGAGCGTCCGCAATCTGAACCCCCAGATCGAGCAACTGATCGAGTTCCATTAGCTGCTTGTGCGCCTGACTGTGGATGCGGCTTTTAAGTGTTTCGCCCTCCAGCAACTCCATGGCGATAAAGTGCCGCCCGCTGTCCTCGCCAACTTCGTAGATCGTGCAGATATTGGGATGGTTCAGCGCCGACGCGGCTCGAGCTTCTCGCTGAAAACGATCGAGCGCCAAAGGGTCTTTTTCGGTTTCCGGCGGCAAGAACTTTAGCGCAACATGGCGGCCCAGGTTGACGTCCTCGGCTTCGTACACGACCCCCATCCCGCCGCCACCCAATTGCGAAAGGATGCGGTAGTGCGAGACAGTCTGGCCGATCATTCCGGGGAACACTCCTGGGAGAGAGTCACTCATGTTAGGCCGCCCGGTCAGGGCAAGTCAAACCTACCTACCTCCGTTATACGTCATACCCGGGCGCCAGGTTGCATGATTCGCCAGAAAATCAGTTTGATGTCATTGTTTCAACGGCTTACGGCCTGCGGGCCACCAACCGCCGCGCGCTCTATTGCCAAAAGGTCATGCTCATCAGTTACGGAAGTTTATCTCCAAATCCCCGAATGCTTTCCTGCCCGTCCGCTCACTGTTATCAATGAATGATCGAGTATTTTCGCGCCGGGGAATGGGACCGCGGCCTCCCGGGCAGGAGTTCGTCTGAAATGAAAACTCGCCCTCAATCATGGAGGGACATGAGCGCAGCACCACGCTTTTTCATCGCCGTGGTCGTGCTCTGCGGGACTGCCGTTCTGACCTATTCGATCTTGCATGGCCGGAGCGAAAATCCAATCAAGTTTGTCTGTTATCTCGTAATTGCGCTCGCTGCCTCGCGCCTCAAAGTAAATCTGCCCGGCATTACCGGAACAATGTCGGTCAACTTCTTGTTCCTGCTTCTCGGTGTGCTCGAGCTCAGCTTTTCCGAGGCCATGGCTCTCGGTTGCGCGGCGGTAGTGGTGCAGTGTTTCGACCGCGACCGCCCGATTCCCATCCAAGTCGCCTTTAACGTTTGCTCGACGGCTCTGGCCATCGCCATTACCTTTGTCGCCTATCGTTACTCCCTTTTGCATCGTGCGGTCAGCAATCCTTCTACCTTGCTGTTTCTCGCGGCGTCGGTCTACTTCGTGGCCAATACGCTTCCGGTCGCCGCCGTCATCTCGTTGACCGAGCGCCGGTCGCTGCGAAAAATATGGGCTGATTGCTACTTCTGGAGCTTCCCCTACTATCTCGTCGGGGCAGGCGTTGCCGGCATGATGAGCTGGCTGCACGGCTTCACCGACTGGCAGACCTCCTTGCTCACGCTTCCAGTCGTCTATCTCATCTACCGTTCTTACCGGCTCTATCTCGGCAAATTGGAAGACGAGAAGCGGCATGTGCAGGAGATGGCCGACCTGCATATGCGAACCATCGAAGCGCTTGCCATGGCGATTGAAGCCAAGGATCAGACCACCCACGATCACCTGCAAAGAGTTCGCGTTTATGCCGTCGAAGTTGCCAAAGATCTCAAGGTTGACCACGAGGGAATGGAGGCCTTGCAGGCTGCTGCCTTGCTCCATGACATCGGCAAGCTGGCGATTCCAGAGCACATCATCTCGAAGCCCGGACGTCTAACCCCGGAAGAATTCGAAAAAATGAAGATTCACCCCTTGGTGGGAGCGGAAATCCTCGAACGGGTGCGCTTCCCGTACCCTGTCGTCCCCATCGTTCGCGCTCATCATGAAAAGTATGACGGCACCGGCTATCCGCTCGGATTGCGCGGAAACCAAATTCCGATCGGTGCCCGCATCCTGGCTGCCGTCGATTTTCTCGATGCCCTCGCGTCCGATCGCCAGTATCGGCGGGCTCTGCCTCTGAATGAGGCAATGTCGCGGCTGGTCGATGAATCGGGAAAGTCGTTTGATCCCCAGGTTGTCAGGGTGCTCGAACGCAGGTACGTCGATCTCGAACAGTTGGTTCATCAACGCACTGACAGCTTGGGAAAGCAAAAATTATCCACTGAAGTGAAAGATCAGGACCCGAAAATCGAACCCACGATCAGACCGGCCGCCGGTTTCGAAGCCCAGGGCCGTCGGCAGGGGCCAGAGCGGAGTTTCCTCGGTTCGATCGCGGCCGCTCGCCAGGAAGCGCAAACCCTTTTCGAACTCAGTCAGGACCTCGGAGCTTCGCTTAGCTTGGGAGAAACGCTGTCAGTGTTTGCCGTGAAATTGCGCCGCGCAATGCCTTACGATGCAATCGCGATCTACGTGCGTCACGGCGAAGAACTCGTACCCGAATATGTGAATGGCGACAATTTCCGGTTGTTTGCTTCATTGCGCATTCCCATCGGTCAGGGGCTCTCAGGGTGGGTGGCGCATAATCTGAAACCGATCCTCAACGGAAATCCTTCGGTCGAGCCCGGATATCTCAATGATGCTTCAAAGTACAGCACACTGAATTCAGCGCTTGCGGTCCCGCTCGAAGGCTTGCAGGGCGTGGTTGGCGTCGTCGCCCTATACCACGCGGAGAAAGATTTTTTCACCTCCGACCATCTGCGCATACTGCAGGCCGTGAGTTCCAAGATGGCGCTGGCCATCGAGAACGCCATGAAGTACGAGCAAGCGGAGAGTTCGGCGGTTACCGATTACCTTACCGGCCTCCCCAATGCACGATCGCTGTTTCTGCAACTCGATCGCGAACTCGCCCGTTGCAAACGCGACAGCAAAACTCTAACTGTCATGGTTGCCGACTTAGACGGATTCAAACAGATCAACGACCGCTTTGGACACCTCGAAGGCAACCGCGTACTGCGCTTGTTTGCCCACTCGCTCAAGGAAACCAGCCGCGAGTACGACTACGTCGCCCGCATGGGCGGCGACGAATTCGTCGTGATCGCTCCGGGTCTTACGCTCGAAGCCACCACCCGCAAGGCTGAGCAGATGCGCGAGTTGGCAAGACAGGCTGGCAAGGATATCTGCAACGAAGACATCCTGTCCTTGAGCGTCGGTCGCGCCGTCTATCCCGAAGACGGCATGGACGCCGAGAAACTTCTTTCCGAAGCCGATAAACGCATGTACCTCCAGAAACAAAGCCAGGCCACCCAGAAAAACCGCCGGCTCTATCCGCGCGTGCGAGGTCGTCTCACTACCGAAATCTCCGGAAGTGCCCTTGAGCGCCCCCTGCTCGGCATCGTGACCAACCTCAGTCTGGGCGGCTGTTACGTTGAAACCAGCGGCATCCTTTTACCTGGATCGCAGTTGAAACTTAACTTCTCCCACAACCAGACAAACGTCTCAGTTGAGAGCGAGGTCGTGCGCATGGATATGGGTATCGGTGCCGCTCTGAAGTTTAATGAGGCGACCCACGAGGCCCGCGCCGCCTTGGTGCGTATCCTTGAACAGTTGGCTGCCGCGGAGGCCGTCGTTGATCTCAAGCGCAGCCAAAACGCCGCTGCCGCTAGCAAATTATAACTCTCGCCGCAGCGTCACGCCGGAACCGCAATAGGCTGAATCTGGATGAGCGGCGCGCTTTTCCCCATGCGGCTCGGTTTCGACAGTCCCTGCCTCAGCATGTTTGCGGTCGGTATGCCCGTGCGATAAAAGGACTTCTCACAATCTGCCGTCGATGGGCCCCGCATGCTGCCTTCCATGTATGCCAAGCCTGGGCAACGCGAGCAACTGCTGACGTGCGAGCACGATGAGCATACCGTCAAATCTTTCGCCTGGATCGACCGAACCTCGTTCATCTGCGGTGAAAAATTCCATATGTCCAAAAACTTCTGCTGACGAATATTTCCCGTCGGCAGCGGGAACTGCACGCACGGAAATACGTCGCCGTATGGCGAGATGTAACAGAAAGAATGACCCGCGCTGCACGAGTAACCTTCAAGATCCTCCTCCGAAACCGGTTTTGGAGGTGCGCAGAACTCTTCCTGGTTACCCACCAGCGCCGGATTATGAAAAATCTCCGGCAATTGTTCCCCCGGCACGCGCAACGAGAGAACCGACATGTCTCCATCCATCATCGGAGTGATCGTCGGATCAAGCGTGTAATGCACCCCAAGGTCGGCCGCTAACTGCTGTACCGCGAGATGATCGTTCGAATTCGCCGTCATCAGCACATTCGCAATCGTCACCCGCAGCCCCTGATCGCGCAGAAAGCGAATGGCTTTCACCGTCCGCTCGAACGAATGCGGAAGCTTGGTGATCGCATCGTGAATCTCCGCGCGGTGGGAGTAGACGCTGATCTGAATGCTGTCGACATCAAGTTCGCGCAGTTTGCGCGCCTCCGCTTCGTGAATCATCACCGCATTGGTTTTGACCTTGACGTTGAACATCAGACGGCGTGCATGTTCGACAATCGAAAAAAAATCGCGCCGCAGGAAGACTTCGCCCCCGCTGAACGTGACGAAAAAGACCCCTGCCTCGGCTAGTTGATCGAGCACGTCCTTGATTTCGGCCGTCGTCATCTCGCCGTGGTCGTCGTGATCGAGATAGCAATGCACGCAGCGTTCGTTGCAGCGATAAGTAACGTCCATGTGCACGGCAAGAGGCACGCTCAAGTCGAACGCCTTCTGCCCCATCTCGCTCATCAGGCTCATCGCCGGCCCTCCAACCCCAGAGGTTCATTCGAAACCAGAAGAATTCCGTGCCCCGAGAGTTCCGTTACAAATTGCTCGGCATCCGCGATCGCCTGTTCAGGGTCGACATCAAATTGCCCGCACACGTGCTCACGCACAATCTCCCGCAGCGGAGTATGGCCATCCGCAGCCTGGAAGATCGCCGTCGCCACTTCGTTCAGCGTGAAAAATTTCGAATCGGCCGAGTTCATCACCATCATCTCCCCAGCCAGCGCGCGCGCCGCTATTGCTGAGCTGCGCGCAATGTAGATGCAATTCTCAGGCATGCTCAGGCACCTCCTGGAAGTTGCGTTCGAACTTTCCTGTGAAGTCGCGAACTCTCTCCCACACCCTGGCATCAGGATAGAACGTCAGGCGTCGTATGGGAACAGTGTCAACAAAGGAGCATGCCGTTTCAAGAAGCTTTTCCACCAGTCCCCGGTCTTCGGCAAAAAAAAGGATATTCCGCATCAGCCGCTGGACCGCTTCCGCGCCCGATAGTTCCTCGATACGGTTCTCCGGCCCCTGCTCCAGAAAAAAGAGCGCCGAAACCCGAGCCGTGCAGTTCTCACCCGATTTCGCCAGTTCTCCCGCAAAAGGAGTACCGAAGGCCGAATAGCCGTCCGCCCCCGGCCGCACATACGAAATCTCGTCTGTGAGTAATGTGACGTCCGCCGGCGCCAGCCTTGTCATCGTGGTTTTTCCTGCCCCTGACACCCCCGAAAATAGACATGCCCCGCCGTCGCAAATTGCGCTGGCCGCATGCAGCAGAAATCCTCCCCGCTCGGCAAGAATCAGGCTATGCAGAATGCGCAACACCGAATCGAGAGAATACGGATTCGCATTTTGCCGCACCGTGCCTCGCCCCGTGCGCGGATTCCATCGCGCCCGAAAATCCCCGCGCTCGATCAGCCACTCCCCGCCCTCGCGCCATACTCGAATGTCTTCATCGGAGATCGGCCCCGTGAACGCGAGCTCAAACTTCAGCTCAAATTCAGGAGTAGAAGAACTCAGAAAGCCGGCATAACGCCGCCGCAGCAACTCGAGAAACCCCTCGTCCCTGGTGGATAACCCAATCGGAATTCCTCCGATCTCGACGCAGGCGGTCTTTTCGATTGCCGGCATGGTTACGATTCCAGGCTTCGAAATCCATTCGTGCGCGACGATACCTTCCACCGGTCGTGAATATTCAGCGCAACCCGCCGCGCTAGGCCTGAATGGCACAATACCATCCCCGCCAGCCGAGACAACCGGGACGCCGCGAAGCCTATACCGCTAAAGAACGACCAGTTTGCATCCACCCGCCGCGCCAGTCGGCCCAGCAAAGCTTCGGCCGCGTACGCAGGGTCAGGACCAGGCATGGAGTCGCCACGCATCTTGAAACCATCCTCGGTGCATGCTCCTACCACTCGATGCAGGAACAGTCGCCCTTCCCGCAGGGCAAGTACAATTTCTCCCGATCTGACATCCTCTAGCCGGCAACTTTCAATTTCGACCACGTCGCCCGGCCAAAGCGCGGGTAGCATGCTTTCGCCGTGAACGCGGATCCACACGCTGTTAGGCAGGTTTCGCCCGGAATCATCGCTCCGGCGTAGAGCATCCGCAACCAAGCCCGACCGTTCCGCGATCTCAGCCGAACCTGTGGTACTCATAGTTTCCATGATCAGGAATTTTTTCGTGAAGCCTGACAGGCAGAGGTGGCAGCCGCAATTTTTCCGCACGACAAAGCCTTGGTCTCGAAGACCTGCTCGTAGCGGAATGCCGGCTTCTGATAGAGCTTCTTAGGTCGCTGACCCTCGTTGCTCGTTTGTTTCGCGTGAGAAGCCCGGTTGTCTTCCATAGTTGGTCAAGTCAGTCGGCGGAACCGTGACTTATCCCCCAGGTGATTAAGAGTAAGGGCAGTGTACTACACCACTTTGTCCGGTGCCAAGAAGAGCCGGTACACATTGCACACGCGATGAATCAACATCCTCAATAAAATGATAGTGTTCCGTCTTGCCGTGCGCGCCGCAAGCTCAGCGACAGAGCTATCAGCGCCAATGGCAACAGGACCACGGCAAACGCCGCCAGAACCGCCAGCGTTGGCGCCATCGCCATCATCGACTTTCCTTCCAACAGCGCTCCCCGCATCCCATCGATCGCGTAAGTGAGTGGGACTGCCCGCGCCATCAGTTCGAGCGGCCGCGGCAAACTCTGGATCGGAAACAACGCTCCGCTAAGAAACCACGCGCCCGATCCAAGCAGCCATAGCACCGCCGATCCTTTCTGGAATGCCACCTGCAGCGTAGCCGCGCCGATTCCCACAGCCAATGCGATCGCCAGCGAGAGAATCAAGACGGCTACACACGAAATAAAGTTCGCATGGACCGCTGCTCGGAAAATTACCACTCCCGCGAACAGATATACCAGCAGACTGACCAGACTTCCGGCAAAGGCCGAAATCGAGCTCAGGATGACGAGTTCTGCCGGCGCGGTAGCGGTCGTCATCAGCACTTCCAGCGTTCCCGTTTGTTGCGCCTCCTGTACCGCGTTCAGAAAGGCCCGCGCGCTCATTACGAAAAAGGTATAGAACCCCGTGCCCACCAGTAGGAAAGGGAAGTATTCGACGCCGTTGGGCCGAAAAGCCGGACCGATCGCACGCGATAAAAAATAAAAGGCCGCTAATTCCGTCAGCACTCCAACCACCGCCATAACGAACCCGCTCCGGTGGCGGACGGCCGTCAACAGATCGCGGCGCAAGATCGCATAGAGCTTGTCGGCTGTCGAAATCATCAGAAATTCCGCCACAAAATAACCTGCGAATACTCTCTAGAACTTGAGCACGGCCTCGTCGATCTCTCCCGTCATGCGAAAGTAAAAAGACCGCAGCTCATCGGCGCTTTCACCGTCACCCACCAGGCGATCGGCAAGCAATTCGCCGCGATGCAGCAGGAGCAGTCGCTCCGCCACCGCTACCGCCTCCGCGAAGTTGTGTGTGGCGAGCAGCACCGCGGTATTCTGCGCGGCCAGCCTCCGGATCGTCGTCCAGAAGTGCGCAGTAGTGGCTGCATCCAGGCTGCGCGTCGGTTCATCCAGCAAAAGCACGCCGGGCTGTTTTACCAGCGCGCGCGCAATCCCCAGGCGCTGATACATGCCGCTCGAAAACTTCATGACTAGCGTGTCGGCGTGCTCTTCCAGGCCGGTCGTGCACAGAACTTCGTCGATCCGTTCCCAGCGATTCCCCCGTGAGACTTCATCAAGCGCCGCAAAGAAATCGAGATTCTCCCGCGCTGACAGGCGTGGAAAGAACGAACGCTCCCCTGCAACCGCGATTCCTACCTGCCGCCTTACTTTGCCGGCGTCGTCGCGTGTATCGAACCCGTCCACTCGAACCGAACCGGCATCTGGCAGCAGCATCGTCGAGATGAGCTTGAGCGCCGTCGTTTTTCCGCTCCCGTTCGGCCCGAGCAGCGCTACCACCTCCGCTTGCGCTGCCGAGAAGGAAACGTCCTTCAAGGCAATCGTTTCGCCTCCGCGCTCTCGTCCCAGCCAGTTGAATAGAGCCGGGCGATGCCGAAACACCTTGCCAACGGATTCGAAAACGATTCGGTCCATGTGTGCGCAACGGCGAACCAGCAGTTTGCAAACGGTGTTTCGGACGCGTGTCCAAGACTCTGTATTATAGTGGCGATTCGTTATCCTAAAGGTGGATTCCGGCCGTCGACTGGCGTCAGCTGGAGCCTTCCACAACGAATCCCTTGCCTTCCTCCTCCATCTCGGACGTTTCACCGCCCATACAAGACGTGTTCGATCTCCTCTGCACTCTCACTAGCGTGCAGCTCGATCCTCAGCGGCTCGGACGCATCGCCAACTGCAATCTCTCCGCGCTCGATGGCCCCGAAATTCTTCGTCTCGCCGAATACCATGGAGTTCTCCCGCTCGTCGCCCGCAACCTCATCGAACATTCCTGCGGTCTTCCTTCGGAAATCGCCGCCTCCCTTCGATCCGCATACGAAGAGAACCTGCGGCGCAGTCTGCGGTTCACCGCCGAACTGGTGCGGATTTCTCGGCACCTCGAGCATCAACATCTACGAGCCATCCCATTCAAGGGCCCCGTGCTCGCGCAGTTGGCTTACGGAGATCCCGCGCTGCGCAGCTATTCCGATCTCGACTTTCTTATCTCCTCCGCCAATTTCGACCGCGCAAAGCGGGCTCTTGCCGATCTTGGGTATCGCCCGTCCGCCGCCATTGACCAGTCCGTCGAACGGCTCTGGCTCCGGACCGGCTACGAACGATCCTTCGATAGCGCGGCCGGGAAGAATTTGGTCGAACTGCAGTGGGCGTTGCTGCCGCGTTTCTATGCAGTCGACCTGCGCGTTGAGGACCTGCTCGCGCGGGCCACGCAGACCTCCATCGCCGGATGCCAGCTCCCTTGCCTCTCTCCGGAAGATTCAGTCCTCGTTCTGTGTCTGCACGCCGCCAAACATCTTTGGGCGCGGCTCATCTGGCTCTCGGATATTGCGGAAACGTTGCATGATCAGTCCATCGATCACTCGCAGGTGTTCACCCGGGCGCGCGACCTGGGAATTACGCGGATCCTCGGCGTTAGTTTCTGGCTCGTAAAAAATGTCTTGGGCGCAGACCTTCCCAAGGTCGCGGACGCAATCATTGCCTCCGATTCGCGCGTTTCCGTTCTCGGTCGCGAATTTGCCCAGCGTCTGGCGCACGCGGCGACGTACGATTTCGACTCCACCGAATATTTCCGTCTTTTCCTGAAGCTGCGCGAAAAGCCCGGTGATCGCTTGCTCTATATGTGGCGTCTGGTCTGGACGCCGGGTCCGGGAGACGTTGCCGCCCTGCGCCTGCCCAGGGCCCTTTTTCCTCTGTATCGAGGGGTACGAGCATTCCGACTATTGCGAAAGCTAGGCTAGGTAGGCGAAGATCTGCAACGGGAAACCGAGAACTTCAGTGCAATTCACCATCCCCCGGCGCCACGTCCGGAGTATCCACCTTTCGCGCCACCGGCGTGCCCTGTGCCGGCGGCGGCTGGAATTCTCCCTGATCCTTACCCGCGAGCGCGATATTCATGAATTGCATCCAGATTGGCAGTGCCGCCCGGCTCCCCGTCTCATTGTCGCCGAGAGATTGCTTTTCGTCGTAACCGATCCATACACCGCAAGTCAGCGTTGGAGAAAATCCCACAAACCACGCATCCGTAAAATCGTTCGTCGTTCCCGTCTTGCCCGCCAGAGGATATGGCATCTTCGCGGCAGCAATCCCCGTGCCGTGAAGCACTACCTCCCGCAGCATCGCCGTCATGATCCGCGCCGGCCGCGAACTGATCACGTCTCTGATATCCGAGTAATCCTCCTCCATGATGCGGCCTTCGTAATCCGTCACCTTGGTGATGTAGCGTGGCGCCACTCGTACCCCGTCATTCGGAAACACCATGAATGCCGACGTCTGCTCGATCGGCGTAATCTCCGCCGAGCCAAGCGCCACTGGAAGATAGGCCGGAATGTTGCTCGTAATTCCGAAACGGTGCGCGTAGTCGATCACGGTCTTGATGCCGATGCGATCAGCCAGTTTGAGCGCGGGAATATTTCTCGACTGCGCCAAAGCCCGTCGCAGCGTGATCGTTCCTTCAAATTTGTCGTCGTAATTGTGCGGCACATACGGGCCCGACGGAGTCTGAAAAGTCACCGGCGCATCGACAATCGTATCGTCTGGACTTCCCCCCTGGTCGATCACTGCCGTATAAACGTATGGTTTGAAAGACGATCCCACCTGCCGCAAAGCCTGCGTGGCGCGGTCGAACTTCGAACGGTTAAAGTCTCGTCCGCCCACCATCGCCTTGATCTCTCCCGTGGCATTGTCGATGGCCACCAGCGCGCCTTCCGTGCCTGTGTCTTCCTCCAGGCTCACCCGCGCTTTTCCTCCCCGATCGAGCGCCAGCACTTTGACATAGACAATGTCTCCCGTATGCAGAATGTCCGCCAGCTTGCGCTTCGTCCAGGCCACGTCAGCTTGCGAAAGCGCGGCCGTGTGCTGCCCGAATCGGATTTCCGCCGCGCCCGGCGAAACTTGTATAACCAGCGCGTGCGTGTAGCCGTTGATGTCCGGCTCCTCATCCCAATCCGGATCCTCGTACTTACCGAGCTTCTCGCCCTCCGCAATTACATTCTCCAGCTTGCCGCGCCATCCATGCCGCCGCTCGTATGCGGCCAGGCCGTCCAGCACCGCCTGGTTCGCCGCTTTCTGAAGATCCATGTCGAGCGACGTATAAACGCGCAACCCACCTTCGAGAACCTGGTCGCTCCCGTATTTCGCCTCCAGATAGCGCCGGATCTCTTCCACATAATAGGGAGCCAGCGCATTTTGATCCTTCTGCACGTTGAGCACGATCGGCGCGTTCTTTGCTGCCTCCGCTTGCGCCGCGGTAATCTTGCCATCCTCGAGCATTGCGTTCAGCACCAGATTGCGTCTTTTCAGCGAGCGCTCCGGATGAACAATCGGAGAATAATATTGTGGTGCCTTTGGCAATCCCGCCAGCAGCGCAGCTTCGTCCAGATTTAACTTCTTTGCCGGCTTGCTGAAATAGTATTCCGACGCAGCTTCAAATCCATAAGCGCCGTGGCCCAGAAAAATCTGGTTCGCGTAAAGCGTGAAAATCTGCGGCTTGGTGAAACGCCGCTCGATCTGAATCGCCAGCAGCGCCTCCTGCATCTTGCGGTAAAACGAACGGTCGGGAGAGAGAAACAGATTCCGCGCCAATTGCATGGTGAGCGTCGATGCCCCCTGCACCTTGCCCCCCGACTCAATGTCGCGATAGGCTGCGCCCGCAATCCGCCAGAGGTTGATCCCCGAATGCTGGTAGAAATCTTTGTCTTCGATTGACGTCAGCGCGTTGCGCAGAACTACGGGATAATCGTCGTAACTCGCGATCACCCGCCGTTGCAAGGCAAACGTCCCGATCACCCTGCCGTGCGTGTCGTAGAGTTCCGTCACCGAACTGGGACGGTAACGCTCCAGTTCCTCGACCTGTGGCAGGTCGGTCGAGTACACCAGAAGCAGACCCGCGCCCGCGCCAACCGCCGCCGAAAGCAGAACGAGTAGTCCGAACAGGACAACTCCCACCACCTTCCGCCCGCCGATTTCTATCGTCGGTGACTGTTGATAGATGAGTTTCAAACGCCCAGTCCCGGGATTTTCAGGTCGCAACATTTCAATGGTATAGGATGCTCCTCATTCTGCCGCGTCAAGTCTCGCCCATACTTGCCATCGGCAAAAAAATCGCCCGCCAAAGCGAGCGATTGTGAGACTCAAAACGCGAAACCTCAGACTCGAAGCTTCAAAACTCTGCGGCACCTGAAACCGTTACTTCTACGCTTTCGAGTCCCGGTTCTTGAGCACTTCCAATGCCTTGTTCAGTTGGTCATCGGGTTGGTTCTTTGGTTTCTGGTCTTTCTTGACGTCCGGAGCGGGCTGATCTTCGTCGTCCGGCAATGCGCCTTCGTCGTCCGACGCATCGGCTACCATGATATTCGGTGTAACCGCCGCATCCTGAATCGCCTTGCCGCTCGGCGAATAGTATTTCGCAATTGAAAGAATCAGCGCCGAGTTATCCGGCATCTCGATCAGCTTTTGAACGGAGCCGTCGCCAAAGGTTTTGTCTCCGATCACGTCACCACGTGCATTCTCGAGAATCGCAGCCGCTACGATTTCCGCCGGACCCGCCGTTCCCCGATTCACCAGCACCGCCACCGGCAGCTTCGTTATGTCCTTTGCCGGATCCGCGTTGAACGACTGCCGCGGATACTTCTGCCCCTGCAGATATGTGATCGTGCCATGGTCCAGGAATAGATTCGCGGTCGCGATGCCTTCCGCTTCTTCGCCTCCCGCGCAGTTTCGCAGATCGAGCACCAGTTTCTCCGCTCCCTGCTTTTGCAGATCGCGAATCTTGCTCGCGATCTCCTCCGACTTGCCTTGCGGGAACGCGTCTAGCTTGATATAGCCCACATTGTCCGCCAGCATCTTCTCGGTAACCGCTGGGATCGTAACGATGTCACGCGTGATGACCACCTTCTGCGGCTCCAACCGCCGCGGCCGCACCACCGCTACGTTGATCGTCGATCCGGGCGCGCCCGACAACAGGCTGCGAATCTCCGCCAGCGACATATCGTGCGTGCTCTTGCCCTCGATCGACTCGATGATGTCAGAATTATCGATCCCGGCTTTGTCCGCCGGCCCTCCGGGTATCACCGCGACCACCGCCGCATATCCAAAGCGTTTCGAAACATCTGCCCCGATGGCGGCCCGCCCGTCCTTCAGGGCTTTGTACTGCTTGTACTCTTCCGGCGACAGGTAACTGGAATTTGCATCCAGTGATTCCAACAGACCGTGCAGAGCGCCTTCTGTCACGGACGTGATATTCGGTTCTTCCACGTATTCGAGCCGTATGCGCGACAGCACTTCGCTGTATACCGACAGCTGGCGATAGGCGCCATCATTCGATGATGCGCGAACGTTGACCAGGCCGCCAACTATCGTAAACAGCAAAATTGCCAGGGAACTGCTAATAACGGTGATCTTCAACTTCGTCGACATAATTTTAATCTTCGCTCTTCTTGGGTTCTTCTGGGCCGAGTTCCGCCCCGATGGACTATTGACTCATTATAGACGGTTTGATGCGCAAAGCGGAGACCAAGCTTACCTGCCGCTATGTCTTGAGTAACTAAGAAAAGTGAAATCGCCGCCGGTCGTGTATTCCAATCGATTTTTCCGCAGCCAGCCTGTGCAGCTCCCACCTTCAGCCCAATCAAATCATGGGTTTGGGGCGAGCCTTGATGCCACGACCTAAGCCGTCCTCTTTTTCGAGCTACGCGTGTTTTTCCAGCAGCGCCACTATCTCCTCGTGCCCTTTTTCGCGCGCTATCACCGCCGGAGTCTTGCCTTCATCGTTGGCTAGTTTCGGATCGGCTCCATGCTTAAGCATGAGCTCGACCATCGCGCGATCTCCATTCTGCGCCGCGGCATGAATTGGCACCCATCCACCCTGCTGGCGTGCGTTAACCGGCGCTCCGCGCTCAAGCAGAATTCGGACAGCTTCCAGGTTGAGTGTGGTAGCCGCCGAATGCAGTGGCATGACCCGCATCGCATTTCCCGAAACCGCGTCCACCGCCGCTCCGCTGTCGATCAGCAGCCGCGCCACCTCGGGTCGACCGAAGAAACACGCAAAGTGCAGCGCCGTAAAGCCATCGTTTGAGTGTGCATTAATCGCAGCCGGGTCCCCGCGCAGACTCTTCATGATGCAATCGATCCGCCCGAGCGAAGCAGCTTCAAAAATATCCAGAACTTCTTTCCTGCTCGCGATCACTTCCGCCAGATCACGTCGTCCGCAATAAAGCGAATGCATCAGAAGGCTCACGCCAGTTGCATCGCGTGTATCCGCAGCGCCTGACTCCCGTTCCACAACCCGGCGAAGCCCCTCCACATCGCCCGCCTGCACGAGCGCCAGAACAGCGTTCGAACCCAACCTGGGAGTCTTCCACGATTTGCCCTTTACGGTTTTTCCTTACGCTTCGTCCGTCACCGCATTCCGCAGTTGCCCGATGCCTTCAATCGACACCTCGATCGCATCGCCCGCAACCACCGGCCCCACGCCCTTCGGTGTTCCCGTCGCGATCAGGTCGCCCGGTTCGAGCGTCATGACGCGTGAGATATATCGTATGACGACGTCGAGCGGGAAAATAAAATCCTTCGTATTTCCTGACTGCCGCACCTCGCCATTCACCCGTGTTTCTACCTGCACGCCCGCCCAGGGATCAAGCCCATCGACGACCACCGGCCCCACCGGGCAGAAGGTGTCGAAGCCTTTGGCCCGCGTCCACTGGCCATCTTTGTTCTGCAGATCGCGCGCCGTGAAATCGTCCACGCAGGTGTAGCCGAGAATAAAGGGGCGAACGTCCTGGCCTTCTTCGAGCCGCCGGCACCGTCGCGCGACAACCACCCCCAACTCGCCTTCATAATCGGTCCGCTCCGAAACCTTGGGCCTCACGATCGTCCCGCCCGGCGCCAGCAGGGAAGACACGGGCTTGAAAAACAGCAGCGGCTCCGGCGGAGGTTCGTTGCCGAGTTCCGCCGCGTGCTCGCGATAGTTCCGTCCCACACACACAATCTTCGAAGGCACCACCGGCGGCAGCAGAGACGCTTGCTCTAGCGGAATGCGGTCCATGCGCCGGCTCGGCAGGCTTTCCACATCTCCGTCACTGCTCTGTGGTGGCTGCAGCAGCAGGCGGGTGATTTCGTCGTTGCCCGCCACCGACTCCACCAGGCCGTAATGCGCGGAACCGTTGAGGTCAAAGCGGCAATATTTCATCTGAGCAATATCTAAACACAAAGGGCGGCCAGATCAGCGAAAAATCGATACTGTTACAGTTTGACCAAACCTTGCGCGTTGCCCCGGCGATGGAAGCTGGCCTAACCGATCACGTTTGGAGCCTGGAGGAATTGGTGGGATTATTGGACAGCAAAACACTTGAGGCAGGGGCATGAACGGACAAGGGAAACCCAGCTTAGACGATGCTGATGGAAATTGTAAGCAGTGCGGACACCCATTTAATCCCCACATCGTGGTCGCCTACGACATGAATGATTTTTCCAAGGGCGGCGAGATTCGGTGTCCTGTGGCGGGATGCAATTGTTTCCACACCCTAGACTTTGATCTTAAGACCGCCGGTCGGTAAGTTTTTTCAAACTGTGACAGTACCGAAAAATGTGCCAGCCGCCGCCGTTCAGGAGCCTTACAGCGGAATATTTCCATGCTTCTTCGGCGGGTTCTTGTCGCGCTTGGTCTCCAGCATCTCCAGCGCCTGGATCAGCTTCTTGCGCGTCTCGCGCGGCTGGATCACCGCATCCACAAATCCTCGGTCAGCCGCCACATATGGGTTCGCCAGCCGATCCCTGAACTCTTCGATCTTTGCCTGCCGCAACTGTTCGCGTTCCGAGCCGCTGCCGCCGTTCTTTACTGCATCCAGTTCGCGCTTGTAAACGATATCGACCGCGCCCTCGGGACCCATCACCGCGATCTCGGCGCTCGGCCACGCATAATTCACGTCGGTGCGAATGTGCTTCGACGCCATCACGCAATATGCGCCGCCATAAGCCTTGCGCGTAATCACCGTCACCTTCGGCACCGTCGCTTCCGCAAACGCAAACAGCAGCTTCGCCCCATGCCGTATGATTCCGCCATACTCCTGTTGCGTGCCCGGCAAAAATCCCGGAACATCTTCAAACGTCACCAGCGGAATATTGAAACAATCGCAGAAGCGCACAAACCGCGCTCCTTTCACTGACGCATTGATATCCAGCGTGCCCGCAAGCATCGCCGGTTGATTGGCAACGATCCCCACTGATTTCCCATTCAGCCGTGCAAAGCCCACCACGATATTCTTTGCGTAGTGCTCGTGGATCTCGAAAAAATATCCGTCATCCACAACCGTGTGAATCACATCTTTCATCTCATACGGCATGTTCGATTGATCGGGAATGACCGTGTCGAGTTTCTCGTCCAGCCGGTCGACCGGATCGGTACACGGTTTCCGTGGCGGGTCTTCCAGATTATTTGACGGAATAAAACTCAGCAGCTCGCGCACCATCGACAGGCACTCGGCATCGTCGCGGCACATGAAGTGCGCAACTCCCGAAGTTTCGTTGTGCGTGTGCGCCCCGCCCAGCTGATCCTTTGTGACCTCTTCATGCGTAACCGTCTTGATCACATCGGGCCCGGTAATAAACATGTAGGACGTCTGGTCGACCATCAGAATGAAATCCGTAATCGCCGGCGAATACACCGCTCCGCCCGCGCATGGCCCCATGATCGCTGAAATCTGCGGCACCACTCCGCTATAAAGTGTGTTGCGCAAAAAAATGTCGGCATAGCCCGCGAGCGACATCACGCCTTCCTGAATGCGCGCCCCTCCCGAATCATTTAGCCCGATCACTGGAGCTCCCATCTTCGCCGCCAGATCCATGATCTTCACGATCTTCCCCGCGTTCGCCTCCGACAACGAGCCTCCGAACACCGTGAAATCCTGCGCAAAAACGAAGACCAGCCGACCCTCCACCCGGCCATAGCCCGTAATGAATCCATCGCCGTAATATTTCTGCTCGGCCATGCCGAAATCGTTGCACCGGTGCGTAACCAGCTTGTCCGTCTCTTCGAAGGTGCCCTCGTCGAGCAGAAACTCGACTCGCTCGCGCGCCGACATCTTCCCTTCTTTATGCTGGCGCTCGCGCCGCTTGGCTCCGCCGCCTTCCTGAGCCATCTGGTCCCGCTTTTTCAGTTCGGCAATCTTCTCTTCGAGTTTCATAGGCAGACATTATAGGCGAGCATAAAAACATCAGCGTGTGACCGGCGCCACGCCGGCCCGTGACGCACAGAGCCGACCTACAACCGCGTGGCCGCGGCATCAAACAGGTTGAGAAACTCGACTTTCTTCTCGGCAGACAGAAACGATGCCTCAAACGAGTTACGCGCCAGCTCCCGCAGATGTTCGTCGGTGAACCCGAACGCTTCCTGCACCAACGCATATTCCTCTACGAGTGACGTGCGAAACATCGCCGGATCGTCGCTGTTCAACGTCAGCATCAGCCCCTGATCGAAATAACGCCTTACCGGATGTTGCGCCAACTCCGCACAACATCCCGTCCGCAAATTACTGGTGACGCAGATTTCCATCGGAATCTGCCGCTCCGCCAGTTCTTCAATCAATTCTGGATCTTGCCCGGCCGTAAGCCCGTGCCCAATGCGTTCCGCCTTAAGATTCAGCGCTCCCCAAATCGACTCTGGCCCCGCGCTTTCACCCGCATGAGCCGTGAGATGCAACCCATGCTCAGCCGCTCGCCGAAACACCTCGCCAAACATCTCCGGAGGCCCAGTCCGCTCATCGCCTCCAATCCCAAAGGCAATCACATTCCGGTCGCGAAACTCAATGGCGAGATCAAGCACTCGCTCGGCTTTTTCAGCGCCAAACTGCCGCACCGCATCGAAGATCCACAAGACTGACACGCCGAAGTCTTTCTCTCCGCGCGCCCGCCCGCGTTCCAGTCCCTCAAAAATCGCCGCAAAATCCTGCTTGCGCCACAGACAAACTCCCACCGAAACGATGACTTCCGCATGAAGGATGTTCTGCGCTTTCAGCCGCTCCATCAGCCGGTAAGTAATCAATTCATAATCTTCCGGAGTCTGCAGATGCCCGGTCACATCCTTGAACGCCGAAAGAAATCCCGCGAAGTCCTTGTAGTCGTAGAGTTGCTCGACTTCAGCCAGCGGCGCCCCGTCCATCCCGTGCCGTTGCCGCAGTTCAAGCAATGTGGATGGCTCGACCGAGCCTTCAAGATGCAGATGCAGCTCAGCCTTGGGCAGTGTGCGGATAAACGTGGATGGCTTGGCAGCCATAGGAGGATTCTAAAGGAAGGCAGGCTCGTTTGTTGCCGGGGCATTGTCCGGTCCGGACGGGGAAAAGCCCTGTTATTACACAATCGAAGATCAATCCCAATTACCCGATCTTCTTCTCTTTGGAGAACTCGCTGTGATGCCGGCTGTAGAAGATGTAAATCATCAACCCCAGCGCCAGCCAGATCACAAATCGCAGCCAGGTAATCAGCGTCAGCCCAAACATTAGCCCGCCGCAAAACAGCACCGAGAGCAGTGGAAACCATGGCACAAACGGCACGCGAAAGACGCGCTTGCGGTCCGGCTGCTTCCGTCGCAAAAAGATAACGCCCAGCGAAACCAGCACAAAAGCAAACAGCGTTCCAATATTCGCCAAATCCGCAGCGTCGCCGATGTCCACCAGTCCTGCCGGAATCCCCACCGCAAAGCACGCAATCCATGTCGACCAGTATGGCGTCTTGTATTTCGGATGCACCGCCGAGAACAGTTTCGGCAGCAACCCATCTCGCGACATCGCGTACCAGATCCGCGCCTGCCCATACTGAAACACCAGCAGCGACGAGATCATTCCCGTCAGCGCGCCAATTACAATCACCGACCGGAAGAACGGATGTACTCCCAGATACTTCATCGCATACGCAACCGGAGCCTCAGCCGCCGCGCCCGAAACGAAAGTCGTGTACTTCATCATGCCGAGCAATACCAACGCGACCCCTACATACAGCACCGTGCACACGATCAGCGACATGATGATGCCGAAGGGCAAATCTTTTTGCGGATTGCATGATTCTTCCGCCGCCGTCGAAACCGAGTCGAATCCGATATATGTAAAGAAGACGATCGCCCCTCCGGTAATAATTCCGGCAAAACCGGAAGGTGCGAACGGCGTCCAGTTAGCGGGTCTCACTAGCATCCCGCCCACAACCAGAAACGTCACAATGGCTCCGATCTTGATCGCCACCATGATGTTGTTCGTCTCGGCCGATTCCTTCACCCCGCGCACCAACAACAGCGTCAGGATGAACACAATCAGAAATCCCGGCAGATTGAAGTACGCCCCGGTCCACTGCCCGCCGGCCCACACCGGACTCGCCCATTTATCCGGCAAATTCAGGCCGAAGGCCGCCAGTTGTGCTTTCGTGTAACCGGCAAAACCCACCGCCACCGCGACGTTGCTCACTACATATTCGAGAATCAGGTCCCAGCCGATGATCCACGCGAAAATTTCGCCGAGCGTAGCGTATGAATACGTGTACGCGCTGCCGGCAATCGGAATCATCGATGCCAACTCCGCATAGCACAATCCGGCGAAGCTGCACGCAACCGCCACCAGCAGAAATGAAATTGCTATCGAAGGCCCCGCCGGCGGACGTCCGTGCATCAGCGCTCCCGCCATGCTGCCCGTGCGTACAAAGTTCACAATCAGGTCGAGCGCCTGCGCGTGCAGAATGGATGGCGCCTGAAAATATTCCCCCGCCGCCGCTGTTCCTGTCAGAACAAAAATACCCGAGCCGATGATCGCGCCAATGCCCAGCGCCGTCAGCGACCAGGGCCCCAGCGTCTTACTCAGCCGGTGTTCCGGGTCTTCAGACTCCAAAATCAGCTTGTCGATTGATTTGCAGCAAAATGCCTGCGTGCTTGAAGTGCGTATAACCCCGCTAGCTGGTTCAGTAGATGACTGCGACAAGAGTTCGTTGTCTCCTCACAACTGGAATCGGGCATGGACGCCCCGCCCATGCCCGGATCTGCTCCGATCAGCCTGACGGCTTACCGTTTCGCCTGTCCGCGTGCCAGCTTTTTCACCTTGCGCTTCTTCGATCCGCGCGCGTAGTCGCGGGGCTTCTTCGGCTTTTCCGCCTTCATCTTCTTGCGGGCAGTCCGCTTGCTTTTCTTGCGTTCTTCTTTAGTGAGCTTCTTCGTATTTGCCATCAGTGCGCTTTTGAATCCTCTCTGAAATTCGTCTTCCTTGTCTTAATTGCATGGAACGGACGCGCTTTTATGCCTTCTCCAGTTGCGCGTACCGCTCCACCAGTTTCTTCAAACCGAAGCGAGGGAATTGTACCGTAATCTTGGCGTCTTCCCCATCCCCTTCGCGTTGATATACCGTTCCTTCGCCATATTTCGGATGTTTTACCTTCTGCCCCGGACGGAATCCTCGTCTTCCCGCAGGCTCCTCCGGTTGCATCTTCGGAACGCTGAATTTCTTTCCCCGCGAAGCAAAAAATTCCGCAATATTGTCGATCGAGTTGTAATTTCGCAGCGGAATCTGCGTCTTCGGCTTGACCTTCTCGGGATCCCAAGTCGCGCTCTGGTCTTCGTCTTCGTAAGAATAGTGCGCGCTTTCGGTTCGTCGCATTTGTGGCGCCGACACTCTCGTCCGTGAAACTCCCGCCGGGGAAGACGATGACGAAGTTCCTCGCCGCCGTGCTCCACCCAACTCCTCCACCAACTGCGGCGGAACTTCCTCCAAAAACCGCGATGGCACGCTCGCTTCCGGCATGTCCGTCCCATAGCGCCGCCGATACACGGCCCGCGACAAGACTAGCGTGTCCATCGCGCGCGTCATTCCGACATAGCACAGCCGCCGTTCCTCTTCAATCTGATCCGGCTCAATCAGAGTTCGCGAATGCGGAAACAGTCCCTCCTCCATCCCCGCCAGCACCACCAGCGGAAACTCCAGCCCCTTGGCCGCATGCAGCGTCATCAGCGTGATCTGCGCCCTCTCGTCATACTGATCGGCATCGCTGACCAGCGCCGCATGATCCAGAAACTGATCCAGCGTTTCCCCGCGATCGTGCGAGTCCATCGCCGCGTTTACCAACTCCCGCAGGTTTTCAATTCGCGAGAAAGCTTCTGGCGTGTCTTCCTCCTCCAGTTGTTTGATGTACCCGGTGCGGTCAATCAGAAACTTGAGCAGCTCCGCCGTGTGAGCCGCTGCCCCCGGAGCCCGAAATCCCTCCGCTGCTTTTTCATCCGCCGTCTCGGTGGAGGGACCGGCAGCCTCGCCCGTCAGTTCTTGCTCCTCCGCGTCTTGCGCCCCAAAATCAAAACTAAAATTCGCAGGATCGAAATCCGTACCCTCATCGGTTTGTGTGGGGACGGGCGTCTCGCCCGTCCGAGCCGAGCGCAGCTCGGCCCCATCTTCCTCGAAATCCGCGCCCTCATCCGCTGTTCCGCCAGCCGTCTCCCCCACCCGCTCCACGAACGTCCCCGCCAGCATCGCGCGCCCATCTTCAATCAAATCGCGGAAACTCTTCAGCGATGCCAGTGCTCGCCCTGGCAGCAACTGCCGCGTTATCGCCTCGCCTACCGCGCCCCACATCGATAATCCCGTTTCCAGCCCCAACCGCTCGATCGTCTCGATCGTAGTCTTCCCAATCTCTCGCGCCGGCGTATTGATCACCCGCAACAACGAAACCGAATCATCCGGATTCTGTATGACCTTCAAATACGAGATTAGGTCCTTGATCTCTGCTCGCTCATAAAACGAGAAGCCGCCCACCACGTGATATTTCAGTCCATAGCGTCGCATCGCCTCTTCAAACAATCGCGATTGCGAGTTGGTTCGATACAGCACCGCCGCCCGCGCCGTGTCCCCGTTCTCGCCCGCCTGCCGCACGTATCGATTGATCGTGTCCGCTGCAAATAGCGCTTCATTCTCGCCGTCTGGAGCTTCGTAATACCCGACCTTCCCCCCGCCCTGCCGCGACGTCCAAAGATTCTTTCCCTTGCGCCTGATATTGTTCGCCACCACCGCCGACGCCGCGCCCAGAATATTCTGCGTCGAGCGATAGTTCTGCTCCAGCCGCACGATCTTCGCTTCCGGAAAGTCGCGTTCAAACTCCAGAATGTTGCGAATATCAGCCCCGCGCCACGAATAAATCGACTGATCTTCATCGCCCACTGCGCACACGTTGTGCCGATCGCCCGCCAGCAACCGCATCAATTCATATTGCGGACGATTCGTATCCTGGTACTCATCCACCAGCAGATATTGAAACCGCCGATTGTAATATTCCCGCACCGCCGTCACCGACTTCAGCAGCCGCACCGCTTCGAGCAGCAGATCATCGAAATCCATCGCATTCGCTTTGAGCAGTTCTTTGCGATATTCCTCGAAAATATGCGCGATGCGCTCTGACTTCGGATCTGCCGACTGCAGATAGATCTCCTGCGGATCGAGCATGTGATTCTTGGCCCACGAAATTCGGGCGAGCACATTCCGCGGGGTCAGTTGCTTGTCGTCCAACCCCAGTCGCCGCATGACACCCTTAACCACCTGCTGCTGATCGCTTTCGTCGTAGATGACAAAATTCTTCGTCAGCCCGATTGGAGGCTTTCCCGCCACCGTCGACGGAATCCGCAAAGCTTCAATATCCCGCCGCAAAACGCGCACACAAAAAGAATGAAAAGTAGAAATCACCGGCTTGGCAATGGTAAGTCCGCCCACAAGTTTTTCCACCCGCTCCGCCATCTCGGACGCGGCCTTGTTGGTAAAGGTCATTGCCAGAATCGATTCGGGCATCACGCCCATCTTCTCGATCAGGTAGGCAATGCGGAACGTTATGACGCGAGTCTTCCCGCTGCCCGCCCCGGCCAGAATGAGCACCGGCCCCTCGGTAGTTTCGCCCGCCTCACGTTGTTGCGGATTGAGTTCGTCCAAAAACGACAAAAGAGAATGGCTCCGAATAGGACTTAGGACTAAGGGAATTTTACAGGATGGTTGTGTGGGAGGTTGTAGTTGGAGGTTGTGTGGGGCGGGCATTCCTGCCCGCCCTGCAATACCTCACAAATCTACTGTGCCACCATCACCGAAATCCTCGGCCCACCGACCCATGATGAGGGTTCATGATTCGGCCCAAGTCGAACCCTACGAGTACCGCCGCAAACTGCCCCACTATCAGAAGTTTGACCGTCCCCTGTTCGTGACGTTCTGCAAACGCACTCAGGAACCACTCTCACCTGCGGCCCGATCTCTGGTGCTGGAGCATTGCCTCATCGGCAATCACCGGACGATGCACCTCCATGCGGTCGTGATCATGCCAGACCATGTGCATCTGTTGTTGACCCCGATACGAAACACAGAGGGATGGTCGTTTCCGCTAAAAGACATTCTCAAGCTCATAAAGGGTCCGGCGGCTCGCAGCGTCAACCTGCTGGGAGGGGTCCACGGGGCTTTATGGCAGGACGAGTCGTTTGACCACGTTCTGCGTTCAAACGAGAGCTTCGACGAAAAGCTTGAGTATATCCGGCAGAATCCGGTTCGCAGGGGGCTGGTGGCGAAGCCGGAAGAATATGAGTGGCTCTGGGTTGAAGGAAGCTGATGGCGGGAGGTGTGGGGCGGGCATTCCTGCCCGCCGCCCAGCAATCTCAATGTGTCAGCATCACGGAAATCTGGGCAGGAAGAGCGAGGTCGGGAAAATCGTACCGGGAATTCATGTTGTGACCTCGGCTCTGTCCGGCGGGGCACCGTACGTCCTTCTTGAACGACTGTATAATGAAGAATTGCGCTCATGAAGAAGAACACACTAGTTGCACCCGTCGATCATAACGCCGCCCCGGCCCGTCTCATTCGTTCCACCACTGTCCTTTGCGTCCGCCGCGACAATCACGTTGTCATGGCCGGCGACGGACAAGTCACGCTCGGCGAATCCGTTATCAAGCACGGAGCCAAGAAAATTCGCCGTCTCTATCAGGACAAAATCCTGGCCGGATTCGCCGGCTCTACCGCCGACGCCTTCACGCTTTTCAGCCGCTTCGAGTCCAAGCTTGAGCAGTATCATGGCAACCTTGGCCGCGCCGCGGTCGAACTGGCCAAAGACTGGCGCACCGACAAATTTCTGCGCCATCTCGAAGCCCTGCTGCTGGTTTCCGATAAAGAAGCCACGTTCCTGCTCAGCGGCCAGGGAGACGTGATCGAACCCGACACTGGCATCGCCGCGATCGGCTCGGGAGGCCCGTTTGCCCAGGCGGCGGCTCAGGCTCTCGCCGATCATACCCAGCTTTCCCCGCGACAGATTGCCGAAGAAGCAATGAAGATTGCGGGCCGCATGTGCATCTATACAAATGATAGGGTTACGATTGAGGAATTGTGAAAAGTTCTCAGTTCCCGGTTCTCAGTTCCCAGCGAGAATCGAAAGGTTTTCAGCTTTTACTGAGAACTAAGAACTGAGAACTGAGAACTTTTTTATGGCCATTTACTTACCCGGAACTGCCGAAGAAGAACAAGTCACGCTCGACGAACTCACCCCGCGCGAGATCGTTGCCGAGCTCGACAAATACGTTGTCGGACAAAAAGACGCCAAGCGCGCCGTCGCCATCGCCCTGCGCAATCGCATGCGCCGCCAAAAACTCGCGCCCGAAATGGCTGAAGAGGTCATTCCCAAGAACATCATCATGATCGGCCCGACGGGTGTCGGCAAAACCGAAATCGCCCGCCGTCTGGCCAAACTCGCTAACTCGCCGTTCCTCAAGGTGGAAGCTTCCAAATTCACCGAAGTCGGCTACGTCGGCCGCGATGTCGAATCCATGATCCGCGACCTGGTCGAGATCGCTATCGAAATGATTCGCGAGGAAAGACTCGAAGACGTCGCCGACAAAGCCGAACTCAACGCCGAAGAGCGCCTGCTTGATATCCTCCTGCCCCCGACATCGCCGCGTTCGTCCGATTCCGGCTCGGGTGGTGGCGTGGTCATCGACGCCAGCACCAGCCTTGCTGAATCCTCCAATCGCACTCGCGAAAAACTGCGGCAGCAATTGCGCGAAGGCAAACTCGACGACCGCATGGTCGAAATCGAGACGCGCGAGCGCAATTTCCCCTCTTTCGAGATCATCTCTAACCAGGGCGTCGAAGAAATGGATGTCAATCTCAAAGACATGCTGCCCAACATCTTCGGCCAGCGCACCAAGAAGCGGAAGATGAAGGTCAATGAAGCCTTCGAGTACCTGATTCAGGAAGAAGAGCAGCGCCTGATCGATATGGAGCAGGTCACGCGCGTCGCCATCGATCGCGTGGAAAATTCCGGCATCATTTTCCTGGATGAAATCGACAAGATCGCCGGCCGTGAAAGCGGTCATGGTCCCGACGTTTCCCGCGAAGGCGTGCAGCGCGATATCCTCCCCATCGTCGAGGGCACCACTGTCAACACGCGCTACGGCATGGTTCGCACCGACCACATCCTCTTCGTGGCCGCCGGTGCCTTCCACGTCTCCAAGCCAAGCGACCTGATTCCCGAACTGCAGGGTCGTTTCCCCATTCGTGTCGAGCTCCAGTCCTTGACCATGGAAGATTTTGTCCGCATCCTCACCGAGCCCAAATCTTCACTGACCAGGCAGTACATCGCCTTGCTCGAAACCGAAGGCGTAAAACTGGAATTCACTCCCGACTCTCTCGAAGAAGTAGCGCGCTACGCTTTCCGCGTCAATGAAGGCACCGAAAATATCGGCGCTCGCCGCCTCCACACCATTATGGAGCGTGTGCTCGACGAAATCAGCTTCGAAGCACCTGAGAAAAAAGGCCAGCAGCTGACCATCGATGCCGCCTACGTCCAGAAGATGTTGGCCGAGATCGTCAAAGATCAGGATCTGTCGCGGTACATCCTGTAGTAGATACAACCGCACCGCTCAGCAATCGCCGACGCTACCGCCGCCTACCCGTCAGTGGCGACGCGCCCGCCTTCCTCTGATACTCTTTCTTTTCCGCATGAAGCCAGATCTTGGAAAGTTCCTTGGTAAGCCCTTCGCGCCGATAGCTCTCTGCCTGGTGCTATCCGGTTGCGCCCAACTCGGAGCGCCGTTGCCTCCGTCGCTTGAGCTCCCCAAAGCACCCACCGATCTCCGTTTCACCCGCAAAGGAAATCACGTCAGCCTTACCTGGAGCGAACCCACGCTCACCACCGACCGTCAAAGCGTCCGCTACCTCGGTCCAACCCTTGTCTGTCGCAGCCTCGATACCGAGATCACCGCCTGCGGAAACCCCGTGGCCATGCTGCCCGCGCCCGCCGCCGCCCCAGCTCCCAAGTCGCACTCTATCCGGCCAAAACCGCAGAGACCAGCCCCTCAGAAACCCGCCCTCGAAGCCTACACCGACACCTTGCCCACTAGCCTCATACAACCCAACCCTTCCGCCGAAATCACCTACGCCGTCGAGGTCCTGAACCGCAACGCCCGCGGCGCCGGATTATCAAATCGTATCCACGTTCCTGCCATCCTTACCTTGCCCCCGCCCGCCGATCTTTCCGCCAACCTCACCGGCAACGGCGTCACCCTCAACTGGACCAGCACCGGCGAGCCGCAAAATCACGGCAACAATGCCGCCAGCATTCAATATCTCTATCGGATCTACCGTCGCGACGAAAGTTCGGGCAAAGACTCGATCGCCGGTGAAATACCCGTAGGCCAACCCGGCCCCGAGCATTTCACCGACTCCGGCTTCGAATGGGAAAAGACCTATCTCTACCGCGTAACCGCCGTGACCATTGTCAAACGCCCGGATAGCGAGATTCAGGTTGAGGGAGACGACACCCCGCCCCTGCGCGTCGTTGCCCACGACATCTTCCCGCCCTCCGTACCCTCCGGATTGCAGGCCGTTTACTCGGGCCAGGGCCAGAAGCCCTTTATCGACCTCATTTGGGCCCCAGTCACGAATTCCGATCTCGCCGGATACAACGTCTATCGCAGCGAAGCAGGAGCCGAACCCGTCAAGCTCAACTCCGAACCCGTCAAATCGCCCGCGTATCGCGACTTTGCCGTAACGTCCGGCAAAACCTATACCTACTCCATTTCCGCCATCGATGTCCGTGGAAACGAAAGCCAGCGCTCCGAGCCAGCCAGCGAATCCGTGCCCTAGCCGCAATGTGGGGCGGGCATTCCTGCCGCCCACCCGTGCAAGCGATGTCGACGGCATTTATCGACAGAATACCGAGTAAATTCGCTTTCACGCCATTTTGAATCACATCGCTTTCTTCGACACGGCGCCTGTTACGAACTCGTGGTATTTCCAGAAAGCCGACCATGCCAGAGGAATGCCAAGGAAGGAGGGAATGGATTTTACAACTGAGAACTGAGAACTGAGAACTGAGAACTGAGAACTGAGAACTGAGAACTGAGAACTGAGAACTGAGAACTGAGAACTGAGAACTGAGAACTGAGAACTGAGAACTGAGAACTGAGAACTGAGAACTGAGAACTGAGAACTGAGAACTGAGAACTGAGAACTGAAGAACTGAAGAACTGAAGAACTGAAGAACTGAAGAACTGAAGAACTGAAGAACTGAAGAACTGAAGAACTGAAGAACTGAAGAACTGAAGAACTGAAGAACTGAAGAACTGAAGAACTGAAGAACTGAAGAACTGAAGAACTGAAGAACTGAAGAACTGAAGAACTGAAGAACTGAAGAACTGAAGAACTGAAGAACTGAAGAACTTCCCCAAAAATAGAGAGTCCCGAGGTGATGTTGAACTCATTCCTCTCGGCCAGTAGCTCGCGTTTAGACCCTTGCTGACCTTTTCCTACAACTCCCTTGCGGGTTCATTGTAAGCCGATCTTTGCTCGGGCTCCGGGCTCACCGCCAACCGGATAAATCAGTCCAACGCCTCGGGACTCTATCCTGCCTTCGACAGAGGCTCCTGTTCTCCTCGACCAGCGCTTAGCTATAGACCCTTGCTTGCCCTCCCAGACTCACCTCGCGGTTGTCTGAGTGACTTCGCTTGAGCCCCGGACGCTGCACCAACCGGAAAAACTTCAGAACGTGTCAAAGAACGATTATGGTTTTACCACTCCTGTTTTTTACGTCAACGAAATTAACGCGTCTGTAACTTCTTATCCATCAATCAAGTGCAGCTCATGCACAGCCCGGTGACACGAAAATTGTGCAACCGTCCTCGCCCCCGCACCGAAATCCCCAGCATCCATGCCGCTTTTTTGCGCGCTTTCACGATGCTATTTTCAATCCCCTCGCTTTTATGGACGTTCTCCCAACTGTGCAAATCCTCGCTTAATCCGCATGAATTCTGCTCATCTCGCAATTTACCGCACACCTTTGACCCCCAGGTTTACCTTCTTCCGCGTCTTCCACTACAATCCAGCATCGCGGAAATCGTGAAAGACGCGCTGCCAGAGGCCGTTCCTAGTCAAGAGGTGAGGCTAAGAACTGACGTTGAGAGACGACTCCAGGCGTTGATGTTAAGAATTGACTGCACATGACCGCCGACCTGTTCACCCGCGCCGAATCCGCCGCAACATTCATCCTTTCGCAAACCAGTTTGCGCCCTCAGATCGGACTCGTCCTCGGCTCCGGCCTCGGTTCCTTTGCCGACGCTCTAACCGATTCCGTCCCCATTCCCTACGAGCATATTCCAACCTTTCCTCGCTCCACCGCCGTCGGCCATGCTGGACGGCTGGTGATCGGCAAGTCGCGTGACGTTCCAGTGGCTGTCATGCAAGGTCGCGTGCACCTCTACGAAGGCTATCCTGCCGCCGAGGTCGCGTTCCCCGTGCGCGTTCTCGGACGATCCGGCATTCGCGCATTGATTCTCACCAACGCCGCCGGCGGCATTAACCTCGACTACGGACAGGGCGCGCTCGTCATCCTTCGTGACCACATCAATCTCCAGGGTCAGAATCCTTTGATCGGCCCCAATGACGACCGCTTCGGCCCCCGTTTTCCCGACATGAGCTATACCTACGCCAGGCGCTATCGCGAAATCGCTCTCGAAGAAGCGAAAAAGCTTTCAATCGTTCCCCACGAAGGCGTCTACGCTGCGCTCGCCGGCCCAAGTTACGAAACGCCGGCCGAGATTCGCTACCTCCGCTCGATCGGAGCGGACCTGGTCGGCATGTCCACTGTCCCCGAAGCCATCGTCGCCCGTCACATGGGGATGAACGTTCTGGCCATCTCGTGCGTCACCAACATGGCCGCCGGAGTCCTCGACCAGCCCCTCGTTCACGAAGAAGTGCTTGAGGTCGGACGGCGCGTCATGGGACAGTTCATCGCCCTGCTGCAAGCAGTGCTGCCTCGAATTGCCGAGGACCTGCGCAAAGCCGGCTGAACCTGGCGCGCGACTCGATACGCCGAGCTCCCCGAAGGCCCTTTTTATCCCCGCCAAAGAACCGGAACCCACAACCACCGGCCGACATCTATAATCGGGAACGCAAGGAAATCCGTTATCATTCGATTCGTCAATTCGATCCCATGTCGATTCACCAATTTTGGTTTACCAATCTTCGGTTCGCTCCAGGAGAAAATCAGCGATGTCTAACGTGATTCCTGAAAAATACCTCGATCTCTTCCACAAGCGCGCCTTCGCCAGCCTCGCCACACTCATGCCTGACGGACATCCGCAGGTTACTCCCGTCTGGTGCGACTTCGATGGCCACTACGTCATCTTCAATTCGGCGCGCGGACGCCAGAAAGATAAAAACGTCCGGCGCGATCCCCATGTCGCGATGGCCATCATCGATCCCGACAATCCCTATCGCTACCTCGAGATTCGCGGCACGGTCGTCGAGATTACCGAAGAGGGCGCCAGCCAGCACATCGACAAGATGGCCAAGAAGTACATGGGCGTCGATAAGTATCCCTATGCCCAGCCCGGCGAGGTCCGCGTCTTATACAAGGTACGGTCCGAGCACACCCACGTGATGGGATAAGTACTAGATAGAATCGTGTAGCGCGGACATTCCTGTCCGCGACCCGCTGAAATATGCCCAATGCCCGGGGTTTGCAGCCGCCTGCCCACCCCGGCTTGAATTTTCTTCGTTGACCTTTCTTGCGCAAGCGAGTCCAACCCATTTGGAGCGGTTTCGAATCGTTAGGACGCGTGTCTTTCCCGATGGAACTTTCACGCGTCCGCCGCCGTATTAGAGGTTAATCGGTATCCGCGGCATTTTCTTTGGAGGAGGGTCTATGGAGCTTGCGAAAACGAACGGTGAAAGCCTGCCCACGATCAATGCGCAAACCAGCAGCATCTCGGCGCAACAGGTAGTCAAGGCTGCCCACGAAGAACTCCTTCAGCTGATGCGCCAGCGCGCCGAGATCATGAAGCGCATCGGCACCGTCAAGCAGACAATCGCCGGATTGGCCAACCTCTTCGGCGATCAGGTGCTCGACGACGACTTGCTCGAGCTCATCGATCGCAAGCCCAACGGCCGTCAGCCCGGATTTACCAAGGCCTGCCGCCGCGTCCTCATGGAAGTCCGCCGTCCGCTCGGCGCCCGCGAAGTTTGCCTCGAACTCGAACGCTACGCGCCTACTACCCTGGCGCGGCACAAGGATCCCCTTGCCTCGGTCACCACCGTTTTGAATCGTCTTGTGGATTACGGTGAAGCTCGCAGCTTGAGCAATGATCGCGGCCGCCGCGTTTGGGAGTGGATCAGCGAAGTCGAGTCCGCCGCAGATGCAATGGCCGCGAGACGAACAGCCTGACGGCGTAAACCAGTCGTCAAATTACAAATCCCCCGCCCGGGATCACAATCTCTTCCGCAACGTCCTACGCTGGCAACAGCCGTCCTTTTTCCAGATGCCGCGTCACGTGCGCGTAGCTGGCCGCGTGCGGATCGTGCGTCACCATAACAATCGTCTTCTGAAAGCTCTCGTTGAGCCGCTTCAGAATCTCGAGAATATCCGTTGCCGAATTGCTGTCCAGATCGCCAGTCGGTTCGTCCGCCAGAATCAGCGTTGGATCGCTGACAATCGCGCGCGCAATCGCCACACGCTGCTCCTGTCCGCCCGATAGCTGCTTGGGAAGATGATTGACCCGATCCTCGAGCCCCACCAGCTTGAGCGCCGTCATCACGTGGTCGCGGCGTTGCTGCGGCGTCATCTTGGTCAGCAGCAGCGGCAACTCCACATTCTCGAACGCCGTCAGCACCGGGATCAGATTGAACGTCTGGAACACATAGCCGACATGCGTATTGCGCCAACTGGCCGACTGCCCATCGTTCAGCCGAAAGATATTTTCCCCCATCACCAGCAGATCGCCTGATGTCGGACGGTCGATCGCGGCAATCATATTGAGCAGAGTCGTCTTGCCCGATCCCGAGGGCCCCATCAGCGCCAGAAATTCCCCCGCAGCGATGTCGATCGAAACATTGTCGAGCGCGGTCACCTCAAACGCATCGCGCTTGAAAATTTTGCTGACGCCGCGGGCCTGAACCACCTTGCTGCCCACGGCCGGTTGTGTCGGCGTCGTTGCTGTCGTCGTACTCATGATTGCCCCTTGATGCGAATCTTCTGCCCATCCTGCAAATCCGTGGGCCCTGCCGTAATTACGTTTTCGCCGCCCACCAGCGAATCCACCAGATACCCTCCCGAACGCTGCCCTTCCACGTGAACGTCGCGGCGAAGCGCCTTCCCGTCGAACGCAAGCAGCACAAACTTCGACCCGTCTTTGTCGCGCAACGCCGCCGTCGGAATGAACACGAAATTTGCTTTCGTTCCCGCTTTGCCGTCTTCCGGCTTCGCCTTGAATTGCACCGTCGCATTCATCTCCGGCCGCAGATAAGAATCCGGTTTCAGAATCTGAACCTTCACCTGTACGGTCGCCTTCTGTCGATTCGCCTCAGGCGACATCTCCGCAATCACGCCTTTATACGAGCGGTCTTTGAATGCGTCCAGGGTGACGATCCCTTCCTGCTTCGGATACAGCTTGGCAAAATCATCCTGCGCAATGTCGAGCTCCACCTGAATGTCATTCAGATCGGCCAGCGCCACTACCGATCCTCGCGGACCACCCTCGGCTCCGCTCGCAAACTGAGCCGTAACCAGTTCGCCTTTTTCCGCCGTGCGCTCCAGGATCGTTCCGCTCACCGGCGCGCGAATCACCGTCGCATCGAGCTGCGACTTCGCGTATGCCATCTGCCCTTCCGCCTGCAACAGGTCGCCTCGCGCCCGCAGAATCTCCTCCGGACGCGGCCCCAGCTGCATCAGCCGGAAAGCCTGTTGCAACGAATTCATCCGCTCCTCTGACCCGTTGTACTTCGCGATCGCATCGTCCAGATTCTGTTTCGACATCACTCCCTGCGTAAACAGGTCGCGCGTTCGGTCCAGATTGATCTTGTCGTTCTGAGCGGTGGCTTGCGCCTCCTCCAGGTTGTGCTCCGCCTCCTTGATCTCCTCTGGACGCGATCCGTGTTCATTTTCCAGCAGCCGCGCCTTCGCGCTTTCCACCGCGCCTCGCGCCTCTTCATATTGCGCCCTGAATTCCTGATCTTCCAGACGCACCAGCACTTGCCCTTCTTTCACCTTGTCGCCCTTTTCCACCCCGATCCACGCGACCCGGCCCGTCACCTTCGAATTCACATCGATTTTGTGATGCGCAACAATGTATCCACTCGCCGAGAGCACCGTGCTCCCTGCCAGATCGCCGCTCTCCGCCGTTGCCCGCGCCACTTCCACTTCCGGCGTGTTTGAGGCAAACACGCGATAGGTCAGCGCCACAATTCCCAGCAGGACCACCACGACAATGCCGCCAAGAATAATCCGCCGCGACCACGCGGGCGGTTCGCCCCCTCCCTCGCGCAGCGAATGATCGATGCGCAAGCTCCGCAGATCGTCGTGTGTCGTGTCCGTGCGTCCGGTTTCCGTCTTCTGCATTGCCTAAGTTACGCTCCCCATCTCTTGCCGGTTCAAAATTTCCGAACCGGCCGTTCCTCCGACCGCGGACCTCCTACGCCCGCAGCGAAGTCAGAATATCCTGCCGCGCCGCGTGCCACGCCGGCGCAAAGCCCCCCAGCAATCCCATGATCATCGCAAATCCAACCGCCGCCACCGCAATCGCCCACGTCAGATGCAGACTGAACACCGTCTCGCTGAACGTGAGCGAGTTCCCGATGCCCGTCGTCATGCCGTTAAACGGCAATATCAGGATAATCCCTACCGCCGCCCCCAGCAGCGATAGCAGCAGCGATTCAATCACGAACGAAGTGAGAATGCTTGGCCGCGAAAATCCTATGATGCGCAGTGTCGCAATCTCGCGCGACCGATACGCTACCGCCGCATACATCGTATTCATCGCCGCAAAACTCGAACCGATCGCCATGATGATCGCGACAAACTCGCCGATATACTTGATCGCTCCCCCCGAACTCGTCTGCTTTTCGTAATACTCGGTCTCGAGCGTCCCTTCCAGCTTCAGCCGCTGATCGTCACTCACCCGGTGTTTCAGCGCGTCAGCGGCCACTGGATCCGTCGCATGCAGGTATGCCGACGCATACCCTCCCTGGCGGTCAAAATCGTTGGCAATCTGATTGACGTCGCCCCAGATCTCAGAATCGTACGCAGTGCCGCCCGAATCGAATACGCCCACCACCTTCCACTTTCCCTTGGCGAAATCCAGACTGTCGCCGACGTTCGCTCCCGAAAAGCGGTTCCGAATCGAGTTCCCGACCACCACTTCGCGTTGTCCCGGCGTGAACCAGCGTCCTTCCACCAGCTTTAACTTCGGACGCCCTTGCGCATCCTTATTTTCTAGCCGCAGCGTTAGTCCCTCCGGCATCATCCCGCGAACCGAAACGTTCACATCGCCCGTTCCGTCCTTCCGCGGCAGCACAATCACCACCACCCACTCACCCGACGCCATCGGTTCGCCCTGCGCGTCCTTCGCTATCCCCGGCAGCGTCCGCAACGTCGGAAACAGATTGGCGTCGAAGCCTCCCGAAAGCTCCGCCGTCGATCCCTTCCGCATCACCAGCACGTTCAGCGGATCGCCGCTCGTCATGAATGCTTTCTTCAGCCCCGCCAGCAGCGCCATTAGAAAAACCGCCGTGGTTACGGTCAACGCAATCCCCAGAGCCGTCATGATGGTGAGGCCTTTGCGCAGCTTCAGATTGCGAATGTTGTAGCTGATCGGAATCGCCATGCTCTTTCGTCCTTGCTCCTTCGCCGGTTTCTAGCCAATGATTCCTAGCCGATGTAGCGCAAGCCCTCCACAATATCCAATTTCGCTGCGTGATAGGCCGGCAAGATTGCGCTCAGCAATCCCACCATTCCCGCAACAACGATCGCGACCAGCAGAGTCGGCGGCGTCACCCTCATCCCGCCCAGAAACAGGCTCATTCCCGGCGCGTGCGCCATCCCCGACACCAGCACCATCGCCAGCAGGCAACCCAACACGCCGCCGGTCAACGCCACGATCACCCCTTCGCCGATATAAAGCCGCAAAATGGATTGCCGCGTGAATCCCAGCGTCTTCAAAACCGCCACCTCGCGCGTCCGTTCCCTGATCGACATCGCCATCGTCGTCGCCGACACCAGCAGCGTCGCAAACACCACCGCGAACGAGATGCTCAGAATGAATGCCTTCACGTTTCCAATGCTGTTGATGAAGTCTAGCTGAAAAGCTTTTTCCGTCTCTGTCTTCGTCGGCTCGGGAGAATTATGAAACATGTCGTCGATCGCCGTGGCCACCTTGGGAACGTCATCCGCCGAGTCCGCGAGAACATCAAACGTCCCCGCGTGACCGTTGGCGAATGAAACCGCCTCTTCCACATACTTTTGATTGAAATAAACCGAATTCGTGGGTGCCGGCGCCGTATAAATTCCGCGAATCGTGAGTTCCAGATCTACCGGATAAATCGTCCCCTTGAGCACGATGCGGTCGCCCAGCTTCCAGCCGTATTTCTTCGCCAGTTCGCTGTCGACTACCACGCCCGCCCGATCGCGCTGCCAAGCCGCCAGTTGATCCGCCGGCATCTTGAACTCGCTGTATACCTTTATGATTTCGTCGGGATCAGTCCCAAACTGCGCGAAGAAATTCTCCGGCTTGTCGTCCTTGTATATCCCGCCAAACCAACTGCTCGGCACCACCGCCGCCACTCCGGGGATGGCCCGTATCTTCTCTCGGTAATAAACCGGCAGCGATTGCGTCAGCGATACGCGATGGCGAACGATCAACCGGTCGGCCGATTGCGCGCTGAATGTATCGATGTAAAACGAGCGCCACACCGTCATCATCAGCGTCAGCAGCAACAGCGAAAACGTGATGCTCAGTACGGTCAAGACGCTGCGCCGCTTGTTGCGAAATGCACTCTTGGTCACAAAGCGGGTTAGCGTCATGCGACTCCGGAAGGCCTACTGCCCAAGATAAAAAGTTCCCCAAGAAGGGAAATCCGCCCCATCTGCTCTAGTCTTGAGGATAAAGCAGCAGGCGCGCGATGGACAACCGGAAGCGACCCTGCTTGCGTTAATTTTTAGTGGATATTTTTCGCTAACACCCGCCTCAGACACTCTCATCATGTCTATGTTGGGCATCAATGCCCTTTAGTCTTTCGACCCCATTTCTCGGTACTTTCGTAACTCTCGGTTGTCCCGCGCATAGCGGTATCCTAGCCTTGATTCTCCCCCAGTTCCTAGCCAAATCCATATTTCAGGATGTGCTGCGGCTTATCACCGCGAGGGATTTGTAATGGCAACGATGTTTGGTCGGTTCGAAATTCAGAGTGAACTTTCGAAGTCAGACACCGCCTTGATTTATAAGGCGCTTGACACGGAAACCAACCAGGTCGTGGCGCTCAAGACGCAAAGTCTCGAGCCGCTCGGCGACCGCGCCGACGCATTCGTTGAAGCGCTCATCGCTGAGGGCGAAAGCACCCGCGATCTTGTCAGCCAGAACATCGTGCTGCTCTATGGCGCCGGCGAAATCGACGGCCAATTCTGCGCTGCCATGGAATACATCCAGGGCAACAGCATCGCCACCATGCTCGCCCGCAAAGAAGGTTTCTCCATCTGGGACCTCCTCGATATCACACGTCAGGTGTGCGCCGGCCTTGAACATGCCGCCGCAAAAAATGTCGCCCACAATTCTCTCGAGCCCGCCAAGATCATGGTTCAGTGGGACGGCATGGTCAAAATCCTTGGCTACGGCATCTCCAACATGAGCCTCATCGAAGCCGAATCTGGAAAGGGATTGGGCCGCCTTTTGCCCTACTGTTCCCCTGAACAGATTCGCGGAGAAGCCATCGACTTGCGCTCCAATGTCTTTACCCTGGGCGCCATTCTTTACGAGATGGTTGCCGGCCGCCAGGCTTTCGACGCGGCCGATCCCGCTACCCTCGTCAGCCGGATTGAAAATGACATCCCCGCGACTCCCATCTCGCTGAACGCCAAGATTCATCCGGCCGTCAGCGCCCTGGTTATGAAAGCGCTCGCCAAAGATCCGGCCGAACGTTATCAGAGCGCGCGCGAACTGGCTGACGACCTCGAAAAATGCAAGGAAAGCGGCAAGAAGGCCGGCACTGAAGCAAGAAGGAGCGGTCCGGTTCCCGCTGCCGTCGTGAATCCCGCCGCTCGCGCCGCCGCGGCCAGCAAGTTTGTTTCAGCTGCCTCCAGTGCGCCCAAGCCGCAACCGCCCGCTGCGGCGCCTGCGCCTCGGCCGGTGGCTCCGGCGTCCGTTCCGCCGAAACCTGTCGCCCGCGTCACCACTACCCCTGTTTCTCCACTTGTTTCTCCAAAGACCGCCGCGCCCGCCGTCTCTCGAAACGCTCCGCCCGCTGAATCGAAATCCGCTGCGGCCGCCGCCGGCGCTGCTGCCGGCGCCAACTTCGGTCCGAACTCTGACCAAGACTTTGACGTCAACTCCGGTTCACCCTCCGACCCGGTCGTCGATTCCGCCGGTGATGCGAACGCGACCGCCGAAATGCTTACCCACTTCGACGTAAGCGCTCCCGAATCCGAGGCCCTGCCCAGCCCCGTCTTGTCGTCGGCGGTAGCCGACGAAGAAGCCGAGCAGACTGCGCCCCGAGTGGCCGTCGATCCCATGATGGCTGCACCGCCTGCTGGCTCCACGGGCACAAGCTTCTCGGACCTGGCGGAGATGCCGCCGCTGAAAGAGCCCGTTTACACGCCACCCGTTCATGAGCCAGTCGAACCCTTGCCTTCGGTCACGCCGCTTTCCCGGCGAAAAGAAGAGAAGCCGAGAGTCCAGCCGCGCGAAGTTGCCGAGAAGGCCTTGCAGGAGATCGCCACCGTTCCACCGCGCCTCATGCTGTTTTCGATTCTGGGTGCGCTCGCGCTGATTCTGGTCATCGCGCTCGTCGTCTTTTTCCACGTTCGCTCTGAGGACGATGGCTCGACCGCCGCCCCCCAGCCGACGAAAGCTGCGGCCACAGCTCAGCCCGTTGCCCCAGCCGCGCCTGCCCCACAAGCCGCCCAACCTGCTCCCGTCCCCGTCGCTCCTCCTGTGGAAGCGAAACCGGACCTCACCGTGCGCCAAGAAAGGCGTTCGCGAGCCAGCCGCCGCGCCTCCGCGCCAGCCCCGGCTCCAGTTCTCATTCCAGGACAGGCCCTCATCGATTCCGCCCCCCAGGGCGCTCAGTTTGAAGTCGATGGAAGAAGCGATCCAACCTGGGTTACGCCCTTCAACCTGACCGGGCTAGCTCCCGGCACGCACGTCATATCCGCCAGCAAAACCGGCTATTCCTCCGAGATCCGATCGGTTGATGTCGCCGCCGGCAGCAAGTCATCGCTTCTGCTGCATTTGTCCCCGATGAATGCCCTGGTTGTCGTAAAGAGCACGCCCCCCGGCGCCGCCATCACTATCGATGGCAAACCGACTGGCCATCTGACGCCCGGCCAGTTTGCAGTCGGCAAGGGAACCCACACCGTTATGCTGCGCAAATCGGGATACCTCGATGAGACCGTCACCGCCGATCTCGGCCCCGGACAGAACTTTCAATACGCGCCCGCCCTTCGTGCCTTAGGCAACGTCGATGACATGCGCACCGTCAGCAAGTTTGGCAAACTGTTTGGACGTGGTGGAGAGAATACCGCTGGCATGGGTTCCATCACCATTCACACTCAGCCGAAAGGTGCGCAGATCGCCATCAATCAGCGCTTGCTCGATAAATTGTCGCCGGTCGATGTTATGCTCAGCCCGGGAAACTACATTGTCGATATCACTCTCACCGGTTTCAAGCCGGTTCGCAAGGTGATCAACGTCGACAAGGGCAGTAAGTCGGAAATCGAAGAAATTATGGAACGCGAGTAAGTCACGATCAGTGTGAGACACTAAGTCCGCGATACGACTTCTTTCGGACTAACTCTATATTTCATCGATACAGTATTCGCTCTCCAATCGGATTGACGGATTGCGTCTCTATTCCCTCGGCCGACTTGCCATGGTCCAAAGCCAGGCCCGCTTTACAGGTTACCTGTCACTCAAAGTCGTGATGCCCATCACGGCGTCCCCCCTCCTCGCCCATGCACGATTGTCCCATAGAGATACAAAAAGGATGTGCCCTGTGTCGTTGTCTCCTGCTCCGCGCAAATTGAGCCCTGACTTACTGCTGGCCCTCCACAACCTGAAGCCAGTTCAGCGCTTTCCGGAAGGCGCTACGCTATTTCAGCAGGGTTCACTGGCGACTGGTGTTTTCCTGGTGGCGAGTGGTGAAGTCTGTGTTCTCCGGCCCGACGGCCAAAATCAAAGACAGATTCTCGATATCGTCGGCCCCGAAACCCTTCTCGGGCTGAGCGAGTGCATGACCTCGGAAACCTATCGCATCACCGCCATCGCGTCTGACGAAACCATCGCCGTCTTCATCCCCCGCGAAGATTTCGTTGATTTTCTGCGTCAGCACTGCGATTTCTGCGTCCAGATCGCGCGGCGATTGAGCGAAGACTTGCACCGCATTTACCATAAATTCCGCAACATCACCGCGCATCCTGGACGGCCCCGCAACCGTTCATTTAGCCAGCAATTCAATTAGCTCTCGTCTCTCGAATTCCCCGCTTCTGCGCTCCGGAACGCTCGTTTGCACGGCTTTTCTCCACTTCTCTTCAGACACACGACTGCCCAGGTGTTTGTTTCAGCTGTGGGCTGCTCGCGGCGAGCTGCGGAAGGGTTGGAAGCCAGCATCCACCCGGGTTCCAGCAAAGAGCCAACAACCGCTCTTCTAATTTGATTTGAAGTTGACGGTGATTTCCGTCTGGATCTCAACCGGAGCCCCATCCAGATAGTAGGGCTTGTATCGCCACTGCCGGACCGCATCCAACGCTGCTCGCGCCAGGATCGGGTCTCCGCTGATCACTTTCAGATTTGTGACGTTGCCTTGTTTGCTGACGGTAGCTTCGATCTGCACTGCGCCTTGGGCGTGAACGGCAAGCGCAGACGCCGGATATATCGGCTGCACCCGCTTGATCACAAGTCCCTGCGATACTCCCTGGGAAATTCTTACGGTTGCCAGCGAGGGCTTGGGAACGCTCGACGCCGACGGAATCACGGCGCTCAGGTCGGTGCTGCTTGTGCTTGCGACCGCGTTTGCAGGCGGAGGCGCAGACTCCTCGATTGGCGCACGGGGCTTGACCTCTGCCCTACCCGGTTTCACCACAATCGGTGGCGGGCTGGATTTCTTTGTTTCAGGCTCCGAGTCTTCCGCGCTGTTCGCCGCGATCCGAATTACAGGAGACCTTCCGCTGTTCGATGGCTTCACAGAGAGTGTAGTCGAGGCCTTGCCGGTACTTGCTGGCGCCTCGCTGGTACTCGCGCGATCGATTGTCGGCGTCGGCGCCGCTTCTGGCGTGGACATCGGCGCTACTGCCGGAGCAGGCTGCGTCGAGTTCTGTGGTGCGCTGGCCGGTTGTGGCGCGGTCCCGGCTGCCGACTTGCCTAGCCTTCCGTAGCTGAGGTATCCGACTATCGCCAGAACCAATACCGCCACTGGGATCAGGATCCTTTTCGTGCGGTTTGATCCCTCCGAATCCTCCTCGCTCAATGCGGAAAAGGACGGCGCATCGGAACTGCCAAAAGCTGGGCCACCAAATGAACTCAGCGCCGATGCTGCCGCGGCAGGTTCTGGAGCCGCCCTGCGCGACGAGCCCGGCGTGTCCAAGCCGATGACCTTGCTGTCTTTATCTTTTCCCGGCTCCTTCGCATATGAACCCGTTGTTTCTCTTGCCGGAGCTGCTGCTGCCGCCGACCCAGGAAACGACGGGGTAGCGAAACCGGTATCTTGTGCGACCACCGCCCCGACCACGGCCTTGGTTGCTTCGTTCTTGCCTGAATTGTCTTTGACTGTAGCGTCTGCAGGCGGAAACTCCGCTTGATGAGCCTCCGCCGCCTCGGCCGCAATGATCATGTCCGGGCGAACCGCAGGCGTCGCGGTACTCGCTGGTTTCTCATCCGCTTGCGCTGACGCCGCTATCGTCGGGAGTTCCGGCGCGCTTCTCGCAGTCTCCGCCGCTGCTGCCGGTTCAGAAAAGTTCGAAGGCCGAGCCCCCGCCGTCGACGCGTCCGCCTGATTCACCGGCCGGGTCGAACCACCGGCAGATGCCAAAGCTGTTTTCGGAGCAGCTGCGGCTGGTGTCCCGCTGGTAGCGCTCGCAGCCGCATCTGAATTTTTGCGGAGCAATCCTCGCGCAACCCTGAGCGTTCCCTTCGCCTGTTCCACATTGATTGGCTTTGTCAGTACGAGGTTGGCGCCAATCCGGTAAGCCTTGGCTACTCCCGCTTGTCCTTCAACCAATGCGATCGCCAGCGAGCTCTGATTGACACTCGAATTTCTCGCGCTCTTGAATAAGAGCGAGGCATTCTGTTCGTTCTCGCAGTCAACCACGATCGCATCGTAGCGCTGCGCCATCAGCTTCTTTACCGCCGCAAATGGTTCATGGACGGGATCGATCGCGAAGTCGAGTTCGCTGAATACCTGACTCACAACCCGAGCCAGTTTTTCGTCAGGACAAAAGAGTAATGCTTGGTAACCCATAATGAGGCCATCCTAGGTAATGTGGTGGGTACCAGCAAGTTACGTGGGTAATTGAATCTTTTTCGGGAATGCGCATCCTGTTCGCGACTAAGGATGTTGAAAGTCGACAATTACAATCGTCTGAAAGGGTAGAGTCTTTCCGTCACGGACATACGGCCGATAGCGCCATTGCTTCACCGCCTGCATGGCCGCCGCGCCCAACGCTGCATTGCCCTCGACCAGTCGCAGGCCCTCAACCCTGCCGTTCGCATCCACCACCGCTTTGAGCACAACCGTTACCTCTGCTCCCGCCAGTTCCGCGTCGGCAGGATATTTCGGAGTAATGCTGCGCTCCAGCCGCTTCTCTGCACCCTTCGAAGAAAGAATGATCGCCGTATTCTCGCCCGGCAACGGGGCATCAGAAGGACTAGCATCCGCGACCTTCGTGCGGTCGCCCGCATTGCCAGTTGTCCCCGGCTTTGTAACATTTGGCTTGCCGGCCAAACTTCCATTCGAAGTCGCATTCGAATCCGCATTCGTAGTCGACGCCGCAGGAGTCGTCGTAGAAATCGCCGCAGGAGCTGCCGACGCGACCCCCGGACCCGGAGCGCCTGCCGTTTGCGTTGCTGGAGCCGCGCCGTTTGCCGCCACGACTGGACCACCTGCAGCGGTTGCAGCCGCCGTTGCCACCGGAGCAGAATGAACAGGACGTCTCGCCGGAACCGGCGCGGATGTCGGTGGCAACGCCACCCCGGCCAGAGCCAGCACGCGAGCGATCTGGGGTTGCGCAATGGTTCGGAATCCCGGCTCGTACGTCCATGCTGCATAAAAGCCCGCGCACGCCAGCGCCAGTACGAGCATCGCAACTAAAGCGCCGCGTGGTTTCTGCCGTTCTTTCTGATACGACAACACTGGAGGAGCAGTCTTGGCCGTAGCCTCGGCCGCCGCGCTCTTAACCGGTTTTGCCTCTTCCTTCGGCGGATCTGGTGGTTTCGATTCCTCTAACTCCGCTTGTTCCAGCTCCGCCATCACCGGATCTTCGCCAAGCTCCACAGTCGTTTCAGCCTCCAAATGAGCCGCCTCGGCACTGGCGACCGCAGCCTGTGGCTTCAATTTGGAAAGAGCCGCTGCGGCTTCCACATCGTCCTCACCTTGATCGATCGTGGGACGCATCTTCGCCGTAAGTGCCGCCGCTGCCGAAGCAAACGAAGCTGGAGTTGCCGCCGTGTGCCCGCCAATGGCTGGAGCAGCCGCAGCCGAAGCAACCGCAGCCGAAGCGACTGCAGCCGAAGCAACAGGAACTGAAGGAACTGGAGCCGGAGCAACCGCAGAATGACTCGCCGCTGCAGCTGCGGCCGGTCGCACACCAGGAACAATCTCTGTAGAATTTGTGAGCTGCGAAGAAACCGCCGCTGCTTGTGCCCGTGGTGCCGCGATCGTCGGACTCGTTAGTGTCGCGTTCGGGCTCGGTGGCGCAACACTCTCATTGGCGGTCGCATCTTTTCGTACCCTTCCGACAGCCGCGCGAATCGTGGTTCGGGCTTGGTCCTTTGCGACCGGTTTGGTCAGAATCAGCTCCGCGCCCAGCCGAAACGCCGTCGGCAGCCCCGCGCGCCCATCCACAATCGCAATCGGAACCGGACTATTCCCGTTATTCCCGCGACGGCATACATCAAAAATCAATTTCGCTGCCGGAAGATTTTCGCAATCGACCAGCACCAGATCGAACGCGTGTGAACTTAGTTTTTGGGCAGCCGTCGCTCCGTCGAGAGGACGCTCGCAAGTTACTGACATTTCTTCGAGAACACCAGTAATTGCATTGACCGCTTGGTCATCCGGAGACAGCAGGAGAGCATGGGGCATGACTCTCCCATGCTAGGAACCAGCTTCGAAAGCCGCAAGTTACCGGGGTAAGCGTGTCCCCTTCCCATAGTTTCAGGGAATCGCCGGTTTTTCCCCCGTTGCCGACTCCGCCGGTGGATACACAATTGTCCCTCGGAAAGCCGCCTTGTCCGCCGGCGCATAATCCGGAAAGGGCAGCTTATGCTGCTCCCGCCACTGCTCGACCTGCTGTTCGGCGGCCGCCGCTTTCTCCTTGTCCAGACCCGCTTCACGCGAGAGGTACAGCGTCTGCGATGGAAACGCAAAGCCCGTTCCCGATTTCTCGACGATCCCCATAATCCGTAGCAGCAGGTCTTCCCGGATCGCTATAAATTCGTTGGAATCACGAGTCAGCACATAACTCGAAATCTCAAGCCGCAATGCGCTCGCATCAAAATTGGCCAGGCGTATCGTGGCGCTGCTCGTCTCCACCTTCGGATGTTCATAAAGCATCCGCCGAAGCTCCGCCAATAGGTAGCGCAATTGGTCTCCCGTCGTTTCATACCGTATGGCGAGCACGGGATTGAATTGAATCTTGTCGCGCCGCGCGAAGTTCTCGATGCTCATCGTCGCCAGCGTGCCATTCGGAATCGAGAGCTCCGTCCGGGCATCGGTGCGAACCCGCGTCGATCGCAGACTGATGTCTTCCACCGTTCCCGTCCGGTCGCCAAAACGGCAATAATCACCGACGCGTAGTACTTCGTCGGCTAACACCGAAACTCCGCCGAACAAATTTTCGAGCGTCTTCTGCGCTGCAAAAGCGATGGCAATGCCGCCGATGCCCACCCCGGCCAGCATCGTCGTCAGGTTGAAACCCAGGATCCCGAGGATCGCCAGCGCCGCCACTACCACCACCAGCGCCGTCAGCAACCGCTCCGCCAGTACCATCAGCGTGCCGGTCCCAAAGCGTCCGCTGCTGATGGCGCGGACCCGCCAGCGCTGCGTCGTTAAACGCGTAATTCGCAGCACAAACCAGAAGAAACCGAGGCTCACCAGAACGCCAATTGTCCGGTAATAATAAAGACGTGGGAGCAGCGGCAAACCCAGGTATCCGGCAATCGTCCGGTGCGCCAGCGCCGTGAACATCACAGCCAACGGCCGCGACAGGTCTTGGTAGGTATGCAGGTTCGCGCGATGTCTGAACTTCAGCCAGAGCCGCCGCGGTATCGCCAGCAGCAAAACCACCACCCATCCGATCAGCAGCGCGATCGGAATTGCAGCCAGCAGCGCCAGCCACTGCCACAGCGGCATCCCCAGAAACACGTTTTGCACCAGGCTCCGCGGTAGTTTGCTTTCCACCCGGTGTGCCTTGAAGTTGTCATACAGCTCGGGAACCTTGCTCAGCGTTTCTGCCGAGAATAGCCAGATCCTTCCGAAATTCGGGTCAGTCACCCGGACGAGCACCACCGGAACATCCGTGTCCTCGTAAGAAAGAACGCCCACGGTTTGCTGATCGGGAGTGCCTGCCTCTGGATTGCCTTCGGGATTCGTGCTGATGTGCCGAACGCTGCCCACGAAGACTTGGTCCATCAGCGCTTTCAGTTCGACCGCCATCTCGCGCCCCTGCGATTGCCGGCGCGCGGCGGTCATTTGCAGGTAATCGACGGCGGCTTTTTCATTCCCGGCCTGCGTCGCCTGTAGAAATCCCAGCACCGTTCCCGAAGGCGTACCGCGCCCTAGCGGATCAGTGGACGCGGATTCCGCCGCAGGGCTGCCGGGCTTCAGCAGGTTGTTCAACGATTGCGCAACCGACTGCGCCGCGCCTTCAACTGAAAGGGAAACGACAAGAATCAAAAGCGCCAGTTTTTTCATCGAGGTTCCAAGAAGTGGACCGCCCGGAGCCCGTCCCACCGGGCTCTCCGGCTCCGCTCGAGATAGGCCCGCCCCACGCCCATCCCTCCGCCGGTTTCCAGAAATGCGCGCTACCTTTTTGGACGATAAATGTCGGTAGCTTGCCCGTAGAAAACTTCCGCCGCTTCCATCATCGTCTCCGACAGCGTCGGGTGCGGATGGATGGTCATGCCGACGTCGGCCGCCAGCGCGCACATTTCGATCGCCAGCACGCCTTCGGCAATCAACTCGCCCGCACCTGCGCCCACAATACCGACGCCCAGCACGCGTTCCGTCTTCGGATCGATCAGCAGCTTCGTCAGTCCCTCCGGCCGGTCAATCGTGATCGCGCGCCCCGAAGCTGCCCACGGGAACTTGGCCACAGTAACTTCGCGTCCTTGTTCCTTGGCTTGCGTTTCCGTCAGTCCCGCCCACGCAATTTCAGGATCGGTAAACACCACCGCCGGAATCGCGTTCGGTTCGAAAGCGACTTTATGTCCCGCGATCGCTTCCACCGCCGTGCGCCCCTCATGCATCGCCTTGTGCGCCAGCATCGGCTCTCCGGCCACATCGCCAATCGCATAAATCGCAGGATCAGCCGTCTGCCGCTGTCCATTAATTTCGATGAATCCCTTCGCGTTCACTTTGACCTTCGTCTGGTCAAGCCCTGGAATTTCCGAATTTGGCCGCCGTCCCACCGACATCAGCACGCGATCGAAGACCTGCTCTTTTTCTTTTACGTCTGGACCATCAAGCGTCACGCGGATGCCGGTCTTCTCATCCTTCAGCGACTTCACCGTGGTGTTAAGCAGAATCGCCGAGAACAATTTTTCCAGCCGCTTGTGCAACGGCAGCACCAGATCGCGATCCGCTCCTGGCAAGAGGCCGGGCATCATTTCGACGCAAGTCACCTTCGTCCCCAGCGTCGCATATACCGATCCCAGTTCCAGCCCGATATATCCGCCGCCAATCACCAGCAAAGTTTTCGGAACGTCCGGCAGATCAAGCGCCCCCGTCGAATCCATCAGCCGCGGGCTGTCGAGCTTCAAGCTCGGCACGACCGTCGGACGCGATCCCGTCGCAATAATGATCCGGTCAAACGTCAGGTTCTCTTCGCCGCCCGCCGCGGTCTTCGTGACTTTTAAAGTGGTCGAATTCACGAACGATGCTTTGCCCTGCACAAACTGCACCGAGCGCACTTTCGCGATCTGTCCCAACCCGCCAGTCAGCTTCTTGACGACGCCTTCTTTCCATCCCCGCAGCTTGTTCAGATCGATTTTGGGCGCGGCAAACTCAACGCCCCAGTTCTTGGCCTGCTCCGCCTCTTCCAGCAACTTGGAAACGTGCAATAAAGATTTCGACGGGATGCACCCGCGATAAAGACAAACGCCGCCCGGATTCACCTCCGGATCGATCAGCGTAACTTTCATGCCCAGGTCGGCAGCCAGAAATGCGGCCGCATATCCGCCGGGACCACCACCAATCACGGCCACACGTAGATTCGAAGTATTCGACATTTCGTTATTTATCCTTAAAGATGAGTCTGGAGGACTTTCTATCCCTGAACCGAAAGCAAGAATGGTTGTTCAAACGCCTCCGCAATCCACCGCAAAAACCGCGCGGCGTCCGCTCCATCGATCAACCGGTGATCGTACGAGAGCGACAGCGGAAGAATCAAGCGCGCCTCGAATTTGTTGTTCACCCACTCCGGCTCCATGCGCGAGCGCGACAGCCCCAGAATCGCCACCTCCGGATGATTCACAATCGGCGAAAATCCCGTCCCCCCAATCCCTCCCAGATTCGTAATCGTGAACGTCCCGCCTTCCATCTCTTCCGGCGTCAGCTTGCGGTCGCGCGCCTTCTTCGAAAGCTGCGTCATCTCCGCCGCCAGCTCCACAATATTTTTCTTATCCACGTCGCGAATCACCGGAACCAGCAATCCCCGGTCGGTGTCTACGGCGACCCCAATATTGATGTACTGCTTGTAAATAATTTCTTCGTTCCCCATGTCGATCGAAGCATTGAACTGCGGAAACACCTTCAACGCCGACGCGCAAACCTTCAGCGCGATCGCCGTCACCGTCATCTTTCCGCCCGCTTCTTCCGCGCGCGGCGCAAATCGCGCCCGCAGCTGTTCCAGTTCGGTGATGTCCGCTCGATCCTGCTGGGTTACATGGGGAATCGTGTTCCAGGCCTGCCGCAGATGCTCGGCCGTCTTTCTCCGCACGCCGCGCATCGAAACCCGTTCTGTCTTTCCCCACTTCGCGAAGTCAGGCAGTTCCGGCTCGACAAAACCTCCCTGTGGAACCTGTGCCGCCGCGGCCGCCGCCATCAGCGCATGTTTCGCGCACATCTTTACGTCGTCTTCGCTGATGCGTCCGCCCGGCCCGCTGCCCAGCACCGTGTGAATGTCGACGCCAATCTCTCGCGCCAGCCGCCGCACATGCGGCGCCGCCGGCACCGGATCGCGATGTTCCGTCCCCGCCACCTTGCCCAGTTGAACTGGCATCGAGAACGCCTGCGCAGGCGCTTGCGGCTGATCCGGCGGCAACGCCTGTTCTTCTGTCTTGCCTTCGGCGCGCATCGCCAGCTGGAACGCCAGCCGAGCTGCCTGCTGCCCCGAGATGTGTTCCACAGGCTCGTGTCGTCGAGGCGCTTCCGCCGGAGCCGCCGCACCACCCTGCAGCGTGAAGATCACTTCGCCCACCTTCACCTTCTGCCCTTCTTTGACCTTCAGCTCGCGCACCACTCCGCTGACCGACGACGGCACCTCCACCACCGCCTTGTCTGTCTCCAGTTCCATCACCGGCTGCCCCTCGGAAACACTTGCTCCCGGCGAAATGAGCAACCGCACCAGGTCGCCCGAGTTGATGTTCTCCCCGAGTTCCGGCAATTTGAAATCTGTAGGCGCTGCAACCGGCGCTGCCGGGGTAGCACGTCGCTCCGTGCGAGGTGCAGCGACAGGAGCCGAGCTCGCTGGTGCGGCTGCAGCGGGAGTTGCCGGAGGCGCGGCGGCGGCCTGTGCCTTCTTCGTCTTCGCCGCAGCCTTCGATTCCGTCCCCGCTCCGTTCTCGACCGTGAAGATAACCTGCCCGACCCGCAGCTTGTCGCCTTCCTTCACCCGAATCTCGCCAATCGTTCCCGTCACCGAAGACGGCACCTCCACCACCGCCTTGTCGGTTTCCAGCTCCATCACCGGCTCGCCTTCGGCAATGCTCCCGCCCGGCTTGATCATCAAGCGGACCAGATCTCCGCTCTCGATATTCTCGCCCAGTTCGGGCAGCTTGAATTCCGTAGCCATTCTTACTTTGATCCTCAAAACTCTTTCGATTAACTGATCGCCGGATTCCGTTTCTCCGGATCAATTCCCAGATCTCGAATCGCTTTCTCCAGCAACTTCGCGCTCACTCCCTCGCCATCTTTTTTATCGCCCGGCTCGTTTGCCAGCGCATGCAGCGTAGCCAGCACGATGTGCTTCGCATCCACCTCAAAGAAATCCCGCAATGACGCCCGATTCTCGCTGCGTCCGAACCCGTCCGTTCCCAGCGATACCAGCTTTCCTGGAACCCACTGCGCAATGCTTTCTGGCAGCACCTTCATGTAATCCGATGCCGCGATAAATGGCCCGGATGCGCCTTTCAGCACTCGCGTTACATACGGCACTTTCGCCGGCTTGGTTGGATGCAGCATGTTCCAACGGGCGCAGTCGTTTGCCTCGCGATACAACTCCTTGTAGCTGGTTACGCTCCACACATCCGCCGCCACGCCGTAATCTTTTTCAAGGATCGCCTGCGCCTTGAGCACCTCGAACATGATCGTCCCGCTGCCGAATAACTGCGCGCGCAGCTTCGCATTCTTTTTTTCCGAAGTGTGGTAGCGATAAAGCCCTTTGAGGATTCCCTCGCGAATCCCCGGTTCATTCGGCATCTCCGGCATCGGCAACGGCTCATTGGTCACGGTCAGGTAATAGAAGACCGATTCGCCATCGACATACATGCGCTTGATGCCGTCCTGAATGATGACCGCAATCTCGTACGCGAACGCCGGATCATAAGCCAGCAGATTCGGCACCGACAGCGCCAGCACGTGGCTGTGTCCATCCTGGTGCTGCAGCCCTTCGCCGGCCAGCGTCGTTCTTCCCGCCGTTCCTCCAATCAGGAATCCCCGGCAGCGCATGTCGGCGGCCGCCCAGATCAGGTCGCCAATACGCTGCAACCCGAACATCGAGTAATAAATAAAGAAGGGAATTGTGTTGATGCCGTGATTGGCGTAGGCGGTTCCGGCGGCGATGAACGAACACATCGATCCCGCCTCGGTAATGCCCTCTTCGAGAATCTGCCCGTTTTTGGCCTCCTTATAATAAAGGAGGGTATCCATATCCACCGGCTCATAAAGCTGGCCGACATTCGAATAGATGCCGACCTGCCGGAATAGCGCCTCCATGCCAAACGTTCGCGCCTCGTCCGGAACCACCGGCACGATGAATTTCCCCACCTCCGGATCGCGCAGCAGCTTTGACAGCATCCGCACGAACACCATCGTCGTCGACGCGTCCCGCCCCTCGGTGCCCTTGTAGAACTCCTCGAAAATCGCCTCCGATACCGGCTTCAGCGGAGTCGCGCGCACCTTTCGCACCGGCATGTATCCGCCCAGTTGCGTGCGGCGCTCCTGCATGTACTTGATTTCCGCGCTGTCATCTGCTGGCCGATAAAACGGCGCATTGTGCAGCTCATCATCCGGAATCGGAATCCCGAACCGCGACCGGAAAATCTGCAGCTCGTCGTCATTCAGCTTCTTCTGCTGGTGCGTGATGTTCTTGCCTTCGCCTGCTTCGCCCAGCCCGTAGCCTTTGATCGTCTTCGCCAGAATGATTGTCGGCGACCCCGTGTGCTCGACCGCAACTCTGTACGCCGCATGAACCTTGATCGGATCGTGTCCGCCGAGCCGCATCCGCGCCAGTTGCTCGTCCGAAAGATGCTCCACCATCTTCAGCAGCCGCGGATCGGTCCCGAAAAAGTTCTGCCGGAAATAAGCCCCGCTCTCCACAAAGTATTTTTGATACTGTCCGTCCGTGATCTCGCCCATCCGCCGCACCAGCAGCCCGTCGCGATCCGCCTGTATCAGTGGATCCCAGTCGCCGCCCCAGATCACCTTGATCACGTTCCATCCCGCGCCGCGGAAAATCGCTTCCAGCTCCTGAATGATCTTTCCATTCCCGCGCACCGGTCCGTCCAGCCGCTGCAGATTGCAGTTGACCACGAAAATCAGGTTATCGAGCCGTTCCCGCGACGCCAGCGTGATCGAGCCCAGCGCCTCCGGTTCGTCCATCTCTCCGTCGCCGAGAAACGCCCAAACCTTCCCGCCCGTCGAAGTTTTCAAGCCGCGGTTTTCCAGATACTTGATGAAGCGCGCGTGATAGATCGCTTGGATCGGCCCCAGCCCCATCGATACCGTCGGAAATTCCCAGAATTCCGGCATCAGCCACGGATGCGGATACGACGACAGTCCGCCGCCCGGCTTCAGCTCGCGCCTGAAGTTCTGCAGCTTCTCTTTCGGAATCCGTCCCTCGAGATACGCCCGCGCATAGATTCCCGGCGCGGCGTGTCCCTGGAAATACACAACATCGCGGTCTCCTGATTCCGTCGCCGCACGAAAAAAGTGATTGAACGCAACTTCGTAGAGCGTCGCCGCCGACGCAAACGTCGAAATATGTCCGCCGATCCCTTCCTGAATCTTGTTGGCGCGGACCACCATCGCCATCGCATTCCACCGCACCAGGCTCTTGATCCGCCGCTCCATCTCCTGGCTGCCCGGAAACGGTGCCTGCTGCTTCGAAGGAATCGTATTCTGGTACGGAGTCGTCGCCGTGAACGGCAGATTGATCCCTGCCTCGCGCCGCGCATGTAACGCCAGTTGTTGCAGCAGCCGTCCTGCCCGGTCCGGGCCGCCCCGCGACAACACATAGTCCAGCGAGTCCAGCCACTCCCGCGTCTCCACTACTTCAATGCCGTTCGTCTTTTGCGTCTCAGCCACACTACCCCCACGAATAAAAATGGAATCTACCATCATAAGCAATCAAGAAGAATTTTGCTGGCGCGTGTAGAAAGCAAGCAACCGGTCACTTTGAATTCGCTTTGAAAGGGCACGGCTTTCGCCGCGCGCGAACTCCCCTCACTCCAGCGTGACCGCCTTCACCAGATTCCGCGGACGATCCACATCCAATCCCCGCTTTGCCGCCACGAAATACGCAAACAACTGCAGCGGCACGATCTCCAGTATCGGCGACAGCAGCTCCGGAGCGTCCGGAATAAAAATCGTCTGATCCGCCAGCCGCGGCACGATGGTATCTCCCTCCGTCGCCAGCGCTACCACTGTTCCACCTTGTTTCTTGAATCCTTCCATGTTGCTGACGTTTTTGTCATACCGCATTACCGAGCCCGCATCGTTGCCATCGCGCGTCGCAATCATCACCAGCGGCAGCCGGAAATCGATCAGCGCATTGGGCCCGTGTTTCGCCTCTCCCGTCGGATATCCTTCCGCGTGAATGTACGAAACTTCCTTTAGCTTCAGCGCTCCATCCATCGCCACCGGATAGTGAATTGCCCGCCCCAGAAACATGAAATCGTCGACCCGATAATAAATTTCCGCCAGCTTCTCCACCTGATCGGCCGCCGCCAGAATCGTCTCCGTTTTTTCCGGCAGCGCCAGCAGTTCGCTGATGTAATGTTCCGCCAGCCCCTTCGAAACTTTTTCCTTGATCTCGCCCAGATACAACGCGAACAGAAACAGGCACGCCATCTGCGCCGTGAACGCCTTCGTCGACGCAATGCTGATCTCCGGACCGGCATGCGTGTAGATGAACCCGTCCGCCTCGCGCGCAATCGTCGATCCCTCCACATTCGAAATCGCGATCGTCCGCGACCCCTTCTGCCGCGCCTCCCGTTGCGCCGCCGTCGTGTCCGCCGTCTCGCCCGACTGAGTAATAAAGATACTCAGCTCACCCCGCCCAATCATCGGATTCCGGTACTCGAACTCGCTCGCATAATCCACATCCACCGGAACCGCCGCCAGTTCCTGCATCATGTACTGCCCCGTCATCCCCGCATGGCGGCTTGTGCCCGAAGCGACGATATTGATCCGCCGCAGCGCCCGCAACTCCTCGCGCGAAATGTGAACTTCGTCCAGCCGGACCGCTCCGTCCGCCAGCAAAACGCGCGGTTCAATCGTCCGCCGCAACGCATCGGGCTGCTCAAAGATCTCTCGAATCAGATGATGTGGAAACTTCCGCGCCTCAGCCATTACTCTCCTCGCTCAATTTTCCCTATGAGATCTTCCTGCCACACACCGATTGCCAGGTTATCGATCATCAACATCTCGCTCTCACCGCGAACACTCAACTCCGCCGATAAACGTCCGCAACACTTCGCCCTCGTTGTCGAGGACCACGAAGTCCGCATCCGCTCCCTTCGCCAGTACGCCCTTGTTTGGGATCTGCGCCACCCGCGCCGGATTCTGGCTTGCGGCCGCGATCGCCTGCGGCAGTTCCCACTCCGCAAAACGCCCCAGATTGCGCACCGCTCGATCCAGAGTCAGCACGCTTCCCGCCAGCCGCCCGTTCAACATGCACTTGCCGTCGTGTACGTCGACTTCGAATCCACCAAGGTGATACCGTCCCTCGGGCATGCCCGTCGCTGAAATCGCATCCGTAATCAGCACGGTTAGTTCCGGCCCTTTGGCTTCGGCAATCAGTTTGACGACCGCTGGATCAATATGCACGCCGTCCACAATCATATCCGTGCTCACCCGGCGGTCCGTCAACACCGCGCCCAGAATTCCCGGACTGCGATGATCCAGCGGACGCATCGCGTTAAAAGTATGCGTCGCATGTCGCGCACCCGCGTCGATTCCGCGCTCCGCTGCCGCATAATCCGCATCCGAATGTCCCAGGCTCACGCACACTCCAAGCCGCGCCGCTTCAGCAATCACCTCCAGCGCGCCCTCCAGTTCCGGAGCGATCGTGATCATCCGTATCCGCCCGCGCGCCGCATCCCAGAACTTCCGGAACAATCCCGGCGTCGGTAACAGCAGATCTTCCGGCGGATGCACTCCCCTTCGCGCATGGCTGATAAACGGACCCTCCAGATGAATGCCAAGCGGCGCCGCTCCGGCGCCACCCCGCGTATTAGGTCGCTCGCGCTCTTCAATCGCATCCGCCAGTCGCTCTAGCGCCCCCAACGTGCGCTCCATCGAAGCCGTCACGGTAGTAGGGAAGTAGCTCGTCACTCCATGCCCAGTCAAAAATCGTTCAATCGTCGGCAACCCCTCAGCCGCGTCGTCCATGACGTCAAAGCCCGCGCTTCCATGGATGTGCAGGTCAACGTATCCCGGAGCGATCATCGCGTCGCCAAAGTCCACCAGCGACACTCCCGAAGGAAGCTCGCGCCCGTCGCGCGCGGAAATTTCCGCAACGCGCCTTTCCTCCACCAGCACCAGAGGAAGCTCAACCCGGTTCGTCGGACTCAATAGCCGAGCAGCAGTAAATGCCAGCATAGAATCGTTTTAATAAAGGGAAATTTGCCTGAACCTAAAGATTGTAACAGCCCATCGCCCTGATCGCCCGCAGCCGTTGTTCGCCCGCGTCCGCAACCAAAGACACTGCGCCTGCCAGAATCGCTCGCTCACCAGAATGCTATACTGGGTGAGTTCGAGCCGCCACGTCATTCCCGTGGAGGCCGTCATCCCATCACCGTCGGGGAGTGGCTCAGCCTGGTAGAGCACCTGGTTCGGGACCAGGGGGTCGGAGGTTCAAATCCTCTCTCCCCGACCAATTCTAAAGCACTTATCGGAACTCACAGTGGGCGCAATTGGGCGCAACTCAGGGAGAGTGAAGCCCAATCCTACCCTCTGCGCGGTCATTGTACGAAACATCCCGTCTATCTTTACCCCGGTACGAGCGTAGCGTTGTGAGATGTCCTTGTTCGAGTGTCCCATCCAAATGTGAACGAGGATCTCAGGCACCAACTCTTTATCGAGGTGAGCCGCTCGAAATCTCCTGAAGGCATGGAATCCGCAAAGTGGCCTTCCCATCTCTAGGAGAATTGGGTGAAGGGATCTCCGCAACAGATTCGATTTACGTTGCGGAGTGCCGCGAGCCGATGGAAATACCAACCCGCTCTTACGCGAGCCGATGTGATCCCCTAACGCACTAGCCAACGAGGAGTGAAGATCCACCTCTCGTTTTCCGGCCGCAGTCTTCGGACTGCCAAGATCACCTTCCCACGCGCTGCGCTTCACATGGATCACTGTGTCGCATACGTCTTCGACTTGCAGCGCGAAGGCCTCCCCGATCCGAAGCCCGGAGCCGGCGAGCAAGGCATACAGAATCTTGTCCTGTCCGTTGGCGCTAGAGATTATCGTCTCGATCTCCGCAGCCGTGAAGCTGGGAGCGTTCTGTTCCTCCACGACAGGAAGATCCATGAAGTTGTGATTCCACTTCACAGAGTAAACCGGCTCTCCTTTGTCGTTCAGGACCGAGGCAACCACTGACTTGATGACAGCGAGATAGTTCTCAATCGACTTGGCTGAGAACCGGGGTTTCCCATCCTTCGTCTCCGAGGCCATCTCTGCCACGAACCCCCGCATCGTGCGGTTGTTCACATCAGCAAGTTGCATCTGTCCTATCTTTCCGTTGACGTATTTCAGATGGCTCGTCCATGCTTCCGCAGTCCGCAGCTTGATCGGCTTCCGCTTCCTGCTCTGCACAGATTGAAGCCATGCTCCAGATTGTTCCTTGAATGTAATACCGAGGTTCGCCGCTTCCGCTTCGCGGAAGACTTGCTCGGAGTTGGCACCGGACGCCGCGAGGATCTGCTTAAGTCTTCGTGAACGTTCGGATGCGTTGAGTGATCCCGGCCCGGTAGCCGGACAGATCCGAACGCGCTTACAGACGCGCTTTTCCTGCCCTGCAACATCCATCCAGAACCGGCCATAGAAACTGCCCTTTCGTTGTTCGATCCAACCATTTTGTCCAGACCGTCTTGACAAAGTACGTCTCGCTTTCCGGTCTGGTTGCGCGGCTGAAAGTATCCCACCACAAACCGCTTCCATCAAGGGGTTTGTGACGGTAATCGTTCTCATCAGAAGCCCCCCTCTAGTTGCATCTGCGGAGCACTTCTGTCTTGCTCTGCCGTCCACTTCTTGTTCCACTTGTTCACAAGACCATGTTTACGGCCACTCCCGAACGGAATATAAACCGTTCCCGCGGCGACAGGAATGAATCAAATCTGTACCCAGCCACCGCCAGCGGAGAACGCCCTATCCTGAGGAGAGACGTGTGTTCACGCCAATCGCTCACAGGTCCGACCGTCTTCGGAATCGCGACCATCTTTGCAACCAACTCCCGAACGGAACATAGACCGTTCGCATCGTCGACTTCCGTGATCAGAGCGGGAACGTTTCCCGCCAGAAGCGATAGGCACGAATTTGATTCATCTCTACCGCCGTGTCTAATGAATGTTCGGGAACTGTTATTCCTTCCGCGACTAATAACGTTTCCGAAATTGACAATTTCTTCAGACTTTTTCTGGTCGAGAGGGATTTGTGGAGGTTTAGTTTGTTGAAATAGCGAGACTTGCGGAAACGACAACAATTCAACAAAAATGCCAAAAAGCCTTGATACAGGGGTGGCGCCGATCTTGTCGGCCTTGTTCCGCAGATTCCGAGGCCAGTCAAAACGATTTCAGCGAGACGTTTGGTGGGAATGTGGGCGAGCGAAGAGCTAACGAAACTACATTGGCTATGTGTTTTGTTACTGCACAAATGGAAATTTCTTCTTTCAAGATCGACTATGAGTCTGTCCGTCAAAGCATAAACAGAAAAAGCTATTAGTCCTCCAGGGAATAACAGATTCCCGAACTTTCATTGGACAGCGAAATCGAGTGCGGTTACTTTTGCGCCACACGCAGCAGATCTTAGCTGCTCCCGGAGGCGCAGATGTCATCACGTTGGTTTCAAGTTCATCTTATTCGCCCAGTCCAGCCCCTTCTTCGGTCGAAGTGGGCGCGTTCAACCGCCGCTGTTCTCACCCTGCTTTTTCTCATGCCTGTGGTCGTGCTGGCACAGGGCGGATCACCGTTCGACACCGGCTTTACCGCCATCCAAAGCCTTTTCACCGGCACCATTGCGAAGGTTGCCAGTCTAGTTGCCATCGTGATCGGCGGCTACGGGTTCGCCCACGGCGAACCCGGCGCAAAGAAGGCGCTCGCCGGCGTTGCCGCCGGAACGGGCATTGCCGTTCTCGCCGTTAATGTCCTGAGCTGGCTCTGGGGTGTTTAGCGATCGTCCCGATGTCCCAGACTTTTTCATTCAACACGTTTAGCTAGGCGAGGGGCTTATGACAGACAAAACACGACAACATCGCACAAACCGAGTGTTTAAGAGCCTGCATAAGCCCCTCACCTATCTGGGCGTGGAGCGCACGCTGTTTTACTTCGTCTGCGTGGGCGCGGTTGGGGCCTTCAATCTCTTCAATTCCATCCTGGCGGGGATCGCCGTGTTCATCGGTGGTTTTGCCTTCGGTCATTGGGTCACGGACAGCGATCCGGCATTCCTTCGCATCCTGGCAAAATCCGAACGCTACAAGCTGCGCTATGACGCCGCGAAACAGCAAGTCCCCCGTGTGGAGGTGTTGTGATGCTGCGTCTCGATAAGGTCATCAAGCCGTGGAAAGAGAGTGCGGCTCTTAACGACCACATCAACCTCTACGGGTTCTGGAATGAGACGGCCTTCCTCACTAAGTCCGGCGATGTCGGCATGGTTCTCAGTGTTCCGGGCGTGGACTACGAAAACCTGGACCGCTCGGAGCAGGAGTATGCGGTCAAGCGGCTGGAAGCCGCTCTGAAAGCCTTCGGCCCCGGCTTTCACGTCTACCAGTATCTGTTCAAGTCGAATCGTCCCGACATACCCTTCGCGAAATACGACGACCCGATTGTGGAAGCGGCCATCGAGCAGCGGCGGAAGTTCTTTGAAGCCAAGCGCGACCATCTTTATCAGGTTGAGATTTTCTACTGCATCTTGCTCGAAGGAGGGCGATCGAAGACCGGCGTGGGCGCGGCGTTCGCTCGCCTCTTCCGAGATCCCGCTGGCGCGGTTGGCGAGTTGAAGGCGCAGTTCATCAGCGACAGCATGAAGACATTGTTGCACTCGCATATCGAGCACGATGTTCGGCGCCTCGATCAGTGCGTGCAGGCATTTGTTCGTCAGCTTGCGGACTTCATGCAAATCGAGGTCTTGGATCGGCAGCGACAGTTCACTTTTTTTCGCCGCTTGCTGAATTACGATGACTGGCGCGTTGCCGGTAAGCCCCAATCCACGCAGTTTCTCGACTATCAGGTCGTCAACTCGAACATCGAAGCCGAACGCGATCATCTACGTGTCGGCGATCACATCATCCGCGTATTGACGATGAAAGAGGCCGTCACCGAGACGCGCCCCTTGGCGCTCGATGCGCTGCTGAAGATCCCAGCCAACTTCCGAGTCGTCACGGAGTGGACGCCGCTCGCGGCGGACAAGGCCCGCAAGGAAGTCAACAAGCGCCGCCGTCACTTCAATATGTCGAAGACCGGGTTTGTCTCGCAGATGGGCAACGATACAAGTAAGACGAACCCGCGTGATGTGCTGGTGGACGAATCGAAGCAGGCCGACATTGAGAACCTTGGCGATTGCCTGCGCGCCCTGGGCGACGGTCAATCGCTGGGCGAGTTCTCGCTGACGATTATCCTCTACGGCCGCTCGAAAGGCGAATTGGAGCAACTTGGAGCCGAGTTTGCGGGCATCTTTACCAACGGCGACGGCAGCCTGTTTTCGGAAACCTACAATCAACTAAACGCCTATTTCGCCATCGTGCCGGGCAACCATGCACTGAACCTTCGCAAGCTGTATCTGCTCAACTCGAACTACGCCGACCTGTCTTTCCTGTTTACGATCCTTCCCGGCGAGAAGACGAATGCATATCTCGGCACCGAGTACCTGGCCGTGCTCGAAACCGACAACAGCACACCCTACTTTCTGAATCTGCATAACGGCGAGGTTGCCCACACGCTGATCCTCGGGATGACCGGCAGTGGGAAGTCCTATTTGGCCAATTTTCTGTTGCAAAATGCCCAGAAATACGCGCCTTTGACATTCATATTTGATATCGGGGGCAGTTTCCAATCGCTTACGACGATCTTTGGCGGCTCATATCTAAACGCCGGCCAGGAGTCACGCGACTTCACTATCAATCCGTTCTCGCTGCCGCAGACGAAAGAGAACCTGCAATTCCTGTTCAGCTTCTTCCGCGTGCTGATTGAGGGCAACGGACAGCGGTTCCGGCTGGACTTCAAAGAAGAGCGCCGGCTGTGGGATGCCATCGAGCGTATGTACATACTGGAGCCCACCCAGCGCACGGTCTCAAACTTTACGAACATCGTTGGCGAGTTGAAAGAACGTCTGTATCGCTGGGCACGCGGCGGGCAGTACGGATTCCTCTTCGACAACGCCGAGGATACGCTTTCGTTCTCGCGCTTTCAGACCTTCAATTTCCACGGCTGGAACGATGCGCCCGACGTTTTGGAGCCTTTACTGTTTTACGTTTTACATCGCGCGTCGAATGAAATCGCCGACCCGCGGAAACTCGCTACCTTCAAGACCTTCCTGCTCGATGAAGCGTGGCTTTTTATCAAAAACGAGACGATCCGCAATTACGTTGTGCAGGCGCAGAAAACTTGGCGCAAGCACAAAGCGGCGATGATCCTGGCGACTCAATCCATCAAGGAGCTTGAGGAGTCGGGAATGCTGGCGATTGTGGCCGAGAGCTGCCCCACGAAAATCTTCCTCGCCAACCCGGAGATGAACCGCGAGGTGTACCGGGAAGCGTTTCATCTGAACGACACGGAGTTGGACCTTATCGGCGGACTCGTCCCACCCGGCCAAATGCTGATTCGCAAGGCGCAGACCTCGAAGAAAGTGCAATTGAACGTCGATTCCGTCTCGCACTGGATGGCAACGAACAACGCCCGCGACAACCTAAAGAAGCGCGATTACTTCGCGCGTTTCGGTATCGCCGACGGGCTGCGCCATCTGGCGGAAGACTATCCCTTCCAGCAACGCACGCTGGCCACGTCAACCTCTAACACGAACCACTAAGGAGAACCACACTATGCGACCCATCAAATTCATCGTCAACGTTGTTTTCGCCGTTGCGTCCATCGCGGCCTTCGGCCAGGAATCCGCACGCACGGTGCGGTATCACTCCCAGGACATCGTTGCGATCCGCGCCAAGGTCAAGTACACAACCCTGATCGAAGTGCCGCCGTCCGAAAAGATCATGGAAGCCGCCACGGGCGACAAGGACTTCTGGATTGTCGATGTGGTGGGCAACTTCTGCTTTGTGCATCCGGCAAAGCAAGGCATTGGTTCCAACCTGAATCTCATTACTGACAAGGGAAACATCTACAGTTTCACCCTGCAGGACATCTCCGGGTCTCCGGGAGAGCCCGACCTGAAGGTGATCGTCGAACCCGCCGATCGCTCCGCCATTGTCGCGGCGAGCGGCCCCGCGCAGTTCGTGCCTGCCGCACAACTCGAACAGTCGAAGCAGCAGGTTGCAGCTCTGCAATCGCACGTCGAGCAGGCGGTGGACGAGTACAAGAGCAGCTATCCCACGCAGCTCAAGTTTGACTACCTCTACAAGGCGAACGAAGCGCCCTTCGATATCCAGTCGATCTATCACGATGACAAGTTCACCTATATCAAGACGAATGCGCCTGAGAAGTTCAGCGTCTACGAAATGAAGGACGGCAAGCCGAACCTCGTCACGTATGACCTCCGGGAAGGAACTTACATCATCCCGAAAATCATGGACGACGGGTATGTGGAGCTAGGCAAAAAGCGGATGAGCTTTGCGCGGAAAGGCTAACTCTTATGACAGAGAACAACCGTACTTCTCACACAGACTCGCAGGCCGTGGCGCATGCCGAACCGCAGGTCGAGCCAACCCTGCGCGGCCTTTTAGCGCAGCCCAAGGGCGTCTTGCAGAAGAACCTCAAGACATTCGTCTATTTGGGCGCGGCGTTGCTCGTAATCGTGGCGGCCCTTTTCAGCTCCACGGGCAAGAAGACGCCCGCGCAGCAGGCCGCTGCCAAAGGGCAAGCGCCACAACCGATGTTGCAGGACAACACCGACAACAACGTGCAGGCCTTGAAGAACCAGATTCAGGCCGAACGCCAAAAAGAGCAGCAGGCGGCAATGGCCGCCGCCGCTACGGAAGATCCGGCACTGGCGTCTGCGACGCCCGAGCAACCGGCTGCCGGCGTGGCCTTCGGCCCTACCGGTATTACCCCAGTCGGTGCTTCCAACGCTGCCTGCCTTCCGGGCCGCTCCTGCGGACAAGGGCAGCAAAGCGCCATGCAGCCGCAACTTACTCCTGAGCAGCAGCAGGCACAGCTCATTGCGGCGAAGGAGCGCGAACGGACCGACAACTCCCGTTTCGCTTCCAACCTTGTGTACTCCCATCTTGCCGAGCAACAGCAGTCACCACAGCAAGGCCAGATGATCCCCGTCCAGTATGACCACACAGAACGGCAGACAAAGACCAGTCTCGTCACTCCACGAGCCGAAGGAGAACCAGGGGAGACGCCCGGAGGCTATAAGCGGCCGCTGGAAGCGAACATTGATTCGGCCATCGGTCAGCCTTATCTCGTATACGAAGGTTCGGTTCTCGACACCGTTCTGATGAATCGCCTGGACGGCGACGCTGTAGGGCCAGTCAAAGTCCTTGTCTCCAATCCGTTGTATTCGCATGATCGTCAGCACGTCCTCATCCCCGAGGGGACGGTGGTTTTGGGCGAAGCCAAGAAGATTGGAGCGGCGGGCTTCGGGCAGCAACGGCGCATGGCCGTCGCATTTCACCGCTTGATTATGCCCGACGGCTATTCTGTCGATCTCGACCAATTCCACGGCCTCGACCAGATCGGAGAGGAAGGGCTAAAGGACAAGGTCAACAACCACTATCTCGAAATCTTCGGCACCTCGATCGCTTTGGGTGTGGTTGCCGGCGCCAGCGAAATCACACAGGGTGGCGGCACCATCACCGCCAGCGGCTCGCAGGCATTCACCAACGGCACTGCGGCCAGTGTATCGCAGTCCGCGACTGGCATCTTAGACCGCTTCCTGCAGATACCGCCCACGATCACCATTCGCGAGGGCCATCGCGTGAGAGTGTATTTCACTCAAGACATGCTTCTGCCTGCGTATACCAACCACACGATTCCACAAACGTTTTAAAGAAGGCTTCAATGCGAATCACTGCTCTCTCGGTTCTGCTCCTGTCAGCTCTAGCCCTTGCGGGCTGTCAGAGCAAAGCGGAAAAGGTGAAGCGGTCGCAGGATCAGTACAACGCCGAATACCCGGACTACGCCAAGGCTTGCCTGGACGAAGACACCTCCGGAGCCGCAAAACTTCTGACTGGAGAGAGGTTGACCGCAGAACAGACGGCGGCTCTCGAAGCCAAAAGGAAAGAGCGAGAGGTGCGGTGCAAGCCAGAGGCTGACCGTCTTGCGGAGTTCCAGAGAGAAATTCTTGCCGCAGAGCAGTAATGCCGTATCGCGACAAGAGCAACGAGCACCACTAACCATCAACCACAAGCGAAAGGACACACAATGAAGAAACTGATCGTTACCGCACTCGCCCTCGGACTTGCCGCAGCGTTCGAACCCGCCGCGCTCGCGCAATTCGGTTCCGGCATCGTCTACGATCCTACGCAATCGGCCCACGCCATTACGCAGATCGAACACGAAGAGCGATCCATTTCCAACCAATTCCAGCAGATCGAGCAGGGACAACAAATCTTCAGCAACACCGTCAAGATTGCGACGACAGCGTTGCAAGCCTACAACGTTGCCAAGCAGCAATACCAACTCGTGCATCAGATGATTCTTGCACCGTCGATGCTTTATCAGCGGTTCTTGTCTCCCGCCACCGACCTAAGACTGCTGCAACAAATCTCGAACACCTATGGCAATTCGATGGGGTGGCTCAACTCCGCGAACACCGGAAACGGGGCCGCAGCCTCCTACCAGCAGGTAAGCGTGCCAACTACGACCAGCGAAGTTCCCGGCTACCTCACCGCCAGTGTTGCCGGCCAACTACAGATCGCGGCGCAGGGAGCCACCGTTGACATCGGCGATTCCGTCATGATCAACAACCTGCAAATGCTCGGGACGATGCGGGCCAATCAGGCCGCGAGACAGACCGATATTACGAACCTGGAAGCGGCGACACAAAGCCAAGATGCCACGCAGCAGACCATCATGGCGACGCTCCAGCGCATCAATCAAGCCCTGCTTTTGCAACTCCGAACCCAGCAGGACGCGAACCAGATGAACGCCAATCTCGCCCTGCAGCAGATCGTCGCCCAGAAGCAGCAGCAGGACGCGATGAAGTCGGCATTCCGCGACTCGTCGGGATACGAAAGCTACTACAACTCGAACGTCGCCACGACCAGCGGCGGTGCAGCCAATCTCCTTACGCAAGCTTACTGAATCGTCGCAAGCGGACGGATTTAGGACAACACGGAAGCCAATACGAAACGAAAGAACGGAGGTGAGAAACATGGGTACAGGTCTCTTCGACTTTATCGCTCAGGCGTGCCAGTCGCTCGCAGCCACGGTGGCGCCCTCGGTTACCGCGATGGGGATTCACATTGTCCTGGCGCTGGCAACCATCATGCTGGTCTGGTTTGGCGTGCAAGAGGCGCTTGCATCGGCGCACGGAGAGGCCGGGTTCAGCATGGGGAGGTTTCTCAGCCTCTTCATGCTGCTCACCTTCGCTTACGTAATGGTGAACTATTACGACAGCTCGATCCCCGGCCTTGGCTTTTCCATCAAGGGCTTCATCGACGGCGGCACGACCAATCTTGTGAACCTGATTGGGTCGGATGGTTCCACCACGATGCTGAATGAGATCCACGCGGCATCGTCGAAGACAGGGCCGTCGCTTCTGACCAGCATTATGTCGCCGTACTACTCCATTGTGTACTTTGTTGTGCAATTCCTTTTGGCGTTGCTCGCCGCAATCGTTTCGGCCATCCTGGCCTACGGCGCAATCGCGGCAACCATCATCGGATTGCTCGGGCCGATCTTCATCCCGTTTCTTGTCTTCGACAAGCTCGATTGGTTGTTCTGGGGGTGGCTCAAGGCGTACCTCGGATTCAGCTTTTACAAGGTCATCGCCGCGGCCACGATGAATGTGTTGGCTCATGTGCTCACCAACTATTACATCCAGCTTGGACAGAGCATTTCGGACCCCTCAACGATTGTTCAGACCTTGCCGCTTCTGATCCTTCTCGTGTTGGTCAACGTCTACATTCTGTTCAAGATTCCGGCCATGTCGCACAGCCTATTCGGCGGCGGTGGCGGGCACGGCGGAGGGTTGGGCGTCGTCGCTATGGCGGCACGGGCCGTACTGTAAACCTCACTTGAAAGGCGAGAAACGAGGTCAGAAATGAACGCAGGAACCAAAGCGATGAACGCTGAAACGAAAGTTACACCGGAGATCACGCGCGCCGCGGAACGTTATCTGGAACAGTATGGCGATCCGCTGGTGATGAACACCTACCTGAAGGTGACCATCCTTGTGCTCGCCGCTGTTTGTTTCGCGCTGGCGGCGCTCACCTTCAAGAGTCAGACGGCGCTCGCCGACATGCACCCCATGATCGTGCGGATTAACGACGTGGGACACGCCGAAGCCATCGACTATCGCAATTTTCAGTACCGCCCGCAGGAGGCGGAGAACAAATACTACCTTTCCCGCTGGGCAGAACTGTATTTCAGTCGTAACCGTTTCACCATTGAGCGCGACCAGACCGACTCTCTTTACTTCCTGAATAGCGACGTGCAGCGCGCCGTAATCGACCAGGAACGCCGGGACAACATCATTCAGATTTACATCAAGGACAGCACCCTTCCGTATGTCGATGTAGAGATCAAGAACGTCATCCTCGACGACCTGCGACAGTCCCCGTATTCGGCACGCATCGAGTTCGAGAAGGTATACACCAATCCGGCGGATCATACCGAACTCAAGCGGGAGCGATGGACAGCCAGCGTTACCTACGTCTTCCGCGAGAACGTGAAGAACAATGAGCTTGCCGTCAACCCACTCGGCCTGACCATCGTGCGCTTCCGGGCCGACCAGGCGTTCAGCTAGGGACGAACCGACCATCCAGAGGCTTTTTCATGTCATTTCTTGCTGCCAATCCGGCTGCCTTTTCCTACCTGTCTCCGCGCCTTGTCGAGCGGGCGAACGCGGGCCTATCGACCGGCAACGATGATGGCGAATTGCGTCCTTCTTCCGGCGGACATGCCTGCTCGAATCGGACTGCGATTGCGGCGGACTCTTTTCGCCAAGACGTCGACGAGAACTTCGCTCTGGCGCGTGTCTGCCGTTATGTATCCCGTCTTTTACTCGGTCACCGCTTCGGGGTCTTTCCGGCGCCCGGCGGCACTCGGTCTTCTGCTTCGCTTTCTCACCCCAGCAAGCCAACACCGCGCTTGCCGGGGACCCCGATTTCTGCGCCCCTTCGGGGTCTCGGTTCCTCCCGAAGCAGGTTTGCAATAGACGGCACAAAACGCCAAGCAAACTTCTTTCGGGCCCCTCCCAGAAAGCAGACCTTCGGCCTTGGGAGCCGGACCCACTCGCCAGGCTTTGCCCAGTGTGACCCGAGCAACAACGGGAACTTCAACAAACGGAGACAAGATTATGTACCAGAACAAAGTAACCCTCATCGGCTTCCTCGGCAGCAACCCAGAAGCTCGCAGCAACACCGCGGACTTCAGCGTCACAACCCTCTCGCTGGCAACCAAGTCCTCCTACAAGAAGGATGGCAAGTACGTCTCGCATACCGAATGGCATCGTTGCGTAGTTTTCGGCAAGCTCTCGGAGTTCGCCAAGACGCTCACCAAGGGCGCGCATATCCAGGTGGAAGGCGAGCTGCGCAGCCGCGAGTACGACAGCAAGAAAACGGACTCGAAGCAGCGTGTCTGGGAAATCCGGGTTGCCTCAATCCTGAAGCTCGACCGCGCTGAAAAGGCCGCCCCGGAAGACCAAGAGAAAGATCGGGAGCCCGAGGATGCGCCCCAGGAGGAAACGGCCGCATAGGCCCTTGCTCTTCAATCTCGGAAGCCCGGCTTCGTGCTGGGCTTCCGCGCTGTGAGGTTCCCACTATGAGCTTTGAATTGATCCTTCCATTCCTTCGCCCGATAGAGCCGTTGCTGCTGGACGAAAACATCAGCGAGATCATGGGGAATCCCGACGCCTCATGGTGGTACGAACGCGATGGAATCATCCACCGCGAAGTGGCGGTTGCCTTCGACGCTGGCAGGCTGCGCACCGGCCTCGAAGTCATCGCAAATCAGCTTGGAAAAAGGCTCGATGAAAACAACCCTCTCCTGCACGCGCAGCTCCCGGACGGAAGCCGCCTTGCGGCGGTCATCCCGCCGGTCGTGCGTCCCGATCCGGCAGTGGTCATTCGCAAGTTCACCAGCCGCCGTTACACCGTCGAAGATCTGATCGCTCGCGGTACGCTGACGCGCCCACTTGCAGAGTTCTTGGCCGAACAGATCCGCAGCGGCAAAACGCTGCTTATCAGCGGTGGAACTGGCACGGGGAAGACCACACTTCTGCGGATACTGGCCGACTTCATTCCAGAACAGGAACGCCTAGTCGTCATCGAAGATACTTCGGAACTACAAATCCAGAAGCCGAACATTCTACCCGCCGAATGCCAGACCGACACCTTCAAGGCCAACATCACTTTTGACGACCTTTTGAAGTCCGCTCTTCGTTGGCGACCGGACCGCATCATCCTCGGCGAAGTCCGAGGAATCGAAGCGCGAACACTGCTCGATTCCTTCAACACCGGCCACTCGGGATCGCTCGCGACAATCCACGCAAACTCGGCGGAGAAGGCCCTGCACCGCTTCGCCAATTTGGTCATGCGGAACCACGCCCAGACCACCTTCTCCGACACCGAAGCCGAGATCGGAGATGCAGTCGATTTCGTCGTCCACGTCGAGCGGCAACCTGGCCGCCGCATCGTGCGTGAAGTCCTGGCTCTTCGGGGCTACGACCGCGACGCCAAACGCTTCCTGATCGAACCCGTATTCGAGGTGAAACATGCCACAACATAGAACACAGAACACGACGATTATCGCCGCCGACTTCCTCACCCGTTGCTTCGCTCCAGGCGAGTCCATCGCCCTGCTACTTCGACGCGAGAATCCCGCCGGAATTCTTCAGCGCATCGTACCGCTAGAGCGTGCGCTTGCGCCTCATTACCTCGGCTGGCTCGCCCACGAAAACTCCATCGGCGCGAACGTCTATGTGGCTGCAAATCCGGTTCGCTCGGATAGCCGCAAACGCACCAAAGAGAGCATCGCCCGTGTGCGGCATCTGTACCTCGACTTGGATACCGATGGTGAGGCCCGTCTCGCTTCTCTCCGGACCTCCGATGCCGTTCCCACACCGAACGCAATCGCCTCCACATCGCTCGGCAAGTACCAGATCCTCTGGCGAGTGGACGGTTTCACTCTCGAACAGCAGGAAAGCGCCCTGAAATTGCTCGCGGTTACCTTTGGCGGCGATCCCGCCTGTACCGACTGCAACCGGGTCCTCCGCCTGCCCGGATTCCTGAATTGCAAGTACGACCCCGCGTGGCCCGTGACCGTCGAGTACCCCGGCGATTCCATTTGGAATTCCGATGACTTCCGGCTGGATATTCTGGCGGCGGATGCCTTGCTTTCGCCCCGCTCAATACCACCGCGAAAGCATCCCGATAAACACACCAATTCCGAATGCGATTGGCCATGGGTTTTGCATGAACTCGCCGAGGGTAAGGACGCTGCAAAGCTCACGCGAAAGCTGGCTTCGCGCCGTGCCGATAAACCGAATCCGCTTTACTACGCACAACGGACGGTTGACGTTGCATCGGCCAAACTGTTGCTTATCGAAGGCGTTCCGATAGACGACGTTATTACGATGCTCCAAGTCCGCCGCCGCTTCGAGATCCCCATCGCACTTTGCTCCGCCCGTGCGCGGGAGATCGCGCTAACAGCGCAGAGGATGATTGCCCGGAGAAAGATTGCTTAATTCAACATCTACAAGGAGAACAAAATGCCCCTACTTGAAATCAACTTAAGCCGGTATATCAGCGCGTCGATTCGGCTGGACGAAACGACCGCCGAGCAGGTCGATCAATATGCCGCTTTCGTCCACGCATCTGCGGATGATGTTGTGGACAAGGCACTCAACTATGTGTTCTTGAAGGACCGTGATTTCCAGGACTTTCTGAAGACGCCACAGGCCAAGCAGGTTGCTTCCACGTTGCGCATACGTAAAGGCCCAAATAAGGATGCGAAGGATGAAGCGGAGCAGCCTGCGAAGAAGCTCGGAGCTGGGGTGGAGTCCACGGCTTCTGTGCGGGTAATGAAGGCGTGATCCTGCATTCAATTTCCTGCCGGAGCAAGAACGGTGCTTCGCACCGGAAGAATTTGGACACTCCACCCCTTTTAGGGAACCGATTAGGTTCTTTGGAAACTAATGGGTTCCCTCCGAAAACAAAGAACTTACCGGGAAGCGGGAACCTATTAGTTTCCTGCCTCCAAAGGAGAAATTAGGGCCTTCGATGCCATTAAATCATTCCGAGACACCTAGAAAGAAGGGTGCCGTGCGCGGTCGGGAAAGCCGCGACCAGTCGCTTAATACTAAGTTGACGAAAACCGAATATGCCGTAGTTGAGGCTGCGTCCCGAGCCGATGGACGGGCGATAGGCGAATGGGCCCGCGAGACCGTATTGAAGGCGGCCCGCTCTTCATCCGACGCGCTCGGGGCCGACCCGCTCATGACCGAAATCGTCGCGTTGCAACTGTTCTTGACGAACGCGCTTTCGCCGGTCGCGCGCGGCGAACGGATGAGCGCCGAGCAATACCAGGAGTTGATGCGTAACGTGAAAACCAACAAGCACCGCGCCGCGCGCGAGGTCGTCGCGCAGTACGCCGCCGAAAACGAGGAGGAAAAACGCCATGCCTGAAACGAACTGGGGGAGAAAGGAGACCATCATTTGGCCGCCTCACAAGCCGATTTACACTTTCGGCGCGGTCTTTGTTGCTGTGGTTCTGACAGGATTGTTCGTCTATCTTCACTTCGCGTTCGTGCTCACTCCGCTACAACAATTCGATCTCCCAATCTTTATAAAAACCACGATCGGGGCGAGTATTCGCCAGTCCAGCAAGTATCAATTGCTGCTCATGGCCGACAAGAAAAACCACGCCTTGTACGCCCGCGATGTGGATGTTGCGGCGGGATCGACGCCGCAAGCGAACGCCCAGCCCATACCGCTGGTTTTGTCCGATTCCGCCCGCCAGCGCGGCATGATCTATCTCTATCGCAGCGCGCCTACGGTCTACCAAAACACCTCGCTTGTGAGCTACTTCAAGCAACAGGTCTACGACGGAGCAACGATTGTCGGTCTGTTTCAGTGGCCACTCATCTTCGGAGTGGTCGCGCTGCTGGCGCAGCTTCCGTTCGCCATTCGTAAGGACATTCGCCGCCGCAAGGAAATGAAGTACGGACGGCGTTTGAAGGGGCCGGTTTTCGTGACACCGAAGCAATTCAACAAGGCGATTCAAGGCACGGGTATCGGCCTCAAAGTGAACCACTGCCACGAGATGCTGCGGATCCCGCTGCGCGCCGAAGACCAGCACTTCGAGATCATCGGCGACACTGGGAGCGGCAAAACGACCATCATCGTGCAAATGTTGCGGCAGATCCAGTCTCGCGGCCACTCCGCCATTCTTTATGACCCGGCCTGCGAATTTATCGAGCGGTTCTATGACGCGCATCGCGGCGACATTGTCCTCAATCCGCTCGACCGCCGGTGCCCGTACTGGGGGCCGTCGGAGGAGTTGGTCCGACGCGCCGAGGCCCGAACGGTTGCCGCGTCACTCTTCCAACCCACCAATGATAAGAAGGGTGAGTTTTTCATTGAAAGCCCGCAGAAAATATTCGCCCATTTGCTTCTCGAACTGCCCTCGCCGCAGCAGTTGGTGCAGTGGATGTCGCACCCGGAGGAGATCGACCACCGCGTGAAGAACACCGAACTGGCCTCGCTGATCGACCCATCCGCGCCGCATCAGCGTTCCGGCGTGCTCGGCTCGTTGAGCCTCGTCGCCGACAGTTTCCGGTTGCTTCCAAAAAGGACCGATGCCAAGACCGAATGGACGGCCCGCGAGTGGTCGAAGAACCGCCATGGATGGATCTTCATTACTTCACAGCCCGCCGAACGCGAGGCGCTTCGCCCGCTGCATAGCCTCTGGATCGACATGCTTGTCCTTCGCCTGCTCAGTGCGCCGACGCCCGAGCAACGTCCGGTATGGTTTGTGCTCGACGAACTGGCCAGCCTACAGAAGTTGCCACAGCTTCACACCGCCATCACCGAAAACCGTAAGTCGCGCAACCCAATCGTTCTTGGTTTCCAGGGCAAAGCGCAGTTGGAAGTCATCTACGGCCACCTTGCCGAGGTCATGCTGTCGCAGCCCGCCACCAAGATTTTCCTGAAGACGACCGAACCGAATGCCGCCGAGTGGGTCAGCCGCGCCATCGGCAAGGTGGAGATCGAGCGCATGAAGGAAACGCACTTCGACGGCTCCCGAGACGGCAGGAACTTTTCGCTCGACCGCCAGACCGAACCGCTGGTGCTCGACTCCGAAATCAGCGGTCTGGAAAATCTTAACGCCTATCTCAAGTACGGAAATTATGTGACGCGGTTCTCGTTTCCGTTGCTGGAAGTTCCCGCGTCTGAGCCGAAGTTTATCGAACGCTTGGAGGACGACTTCATTGTGCGTGAACCGCGCAAGGAGCAAAAGGAACAGCCGGAGACTATGAAGAATCAGGTGCTTTCAGACTCTGCACTCCGCGCCGACTCGAAGCCCACAAGCAATGAACAGAACAGGCAAAGTACGGTGATGAAGGCCGCCACTGCGACACAAGAAGAACGTCCAGCCAACTCGAACCTGGACCCGAGGATTTAAGCCATGCTGACCATCTCCAAGCCGCTTTCCGCAAGCCAGGCACAGACTTATCATCAGAAGGAATTTACTGCCAAGGAGCAGAACTATTGGTCACAGCGTGGCGTCATCGCAGGCGAGTGGCAAGGCCGTTTGGCCGCGCAGTTTAGCCTTACCGGGGCGGTATCCGCCGAGGACTTCACAAAAGTCAGCCAAGGCCAGCACCCGCAAACCGGCGAGCAGTTGGTACGCCAACGGGCGTCCTACGAGTATAAGGACTCCGTCGGCAAGACCGTCAAGACGATGGAGCACCGGGCCGGCTGGGATGCGACCTTTTCCGCGCCTAAGTCCGTCTCGCTGACGGCTTTGGTCGGAGGCGATGAACGTGTCCGCGAAGCGCACCGGGAGAGCGTCCGCGTTGCCCTTGACCAGCTCGAACACTATACGCAAGCCCGCATCGGCGGCAATCATCCGCCCGAGACCACAGGTAAGTTTATTGCCGCCAAGTTCGAGCACGATACCGCCCGACCGGTTGATGGCTACGTTGCGCCACAACTGCACACCCACGCCGTCGTTTTCAACGTCACCGAGCGCGACAACGGCCAACCACGCGCCATCCAGCCGCAGAGCCTTTTCGCTTCGCAACAGTTTGCCACGGCCATCTATCAGTCTGAATTGACCTACAAACTCCGCCAACTCGGTTACGAAATCACGACCGGGCGAAGCGGCGCCCCGGAGATCAAGGGCTACACGCAGGTATACCTCGACGCATCCAGTCCCCGCAGCCAACAGATTCGCGAACACCTCGAACGCACCGGACACTCCGGCAAAGAAGCCGCCGAGATCGCCGCGCACTCGACCCGAGACCGTAAAGAAATCCATTCGCCGGGAGAGGTAATGGCCGCGCACCGCAAGCTAGCCGCCGACTTCGGATACCAGGCCGAAGCCGTTGTCCGCGCCGCCCAGGAACGGCTTCAGCATCAAGAAAAGCCCGTGAACTCCGTTGACCGTGTCCGCGAATCGCTCACTTTTTCCCGCGACAAGAACTTCGAGCGCGAGGCGGTCGTTGATGAACGTGCGCTGATCCGCGACGGACTCCGGCGCGGAATGGGGGAGATCACTCATGCCCAAGTGCGCGCCCATCTTGACGCCCGCTTGGCCTCCGGGGAATTCCAAATCGTCGCGCGCCAGCAGGGGGTTCCGGGCCGTCAGTTCACCACTGCCAATACCATCGCCGCCGAGCAGGAAATTCTCCACCGGATGCGTGAGGGGAAAAATCAGGTCGAGCCAGTCCTTTCGCGCCCGCAAGCAATCGCCGTTGCCGACCGGCACCAGCATCTCAACCACGCGCAAAAGAGCGTTGTCGAAGACGTACTCAGCGCGCCGGACCGCATCCAAGGGATCCAAGGTTTTGCCGGCGCAGGCAAGACCAGCACGCTCACCGTCATCCGCAGCGCCGCGGAATCGCAGGACTATCAGGTCGAGGGTTTCGCCCCAACTTCCCGCGCCGCGAAACAACTGGAGCTGGCGGAAGTTCACGCCGGAACCCTGCAAGGTTTTCTTGCCCGGACTGCAAATCCAGACGCACCAGAGCGAAAGCACTTGTACCTTGTCGATGAATCGAGCCTTGCCAGCACGAACCAAATCCGCGAGTTCCTTACGCGGCTTGGTCCCCATGACCGCGTGCTTTTGATCGGCGATATCCGCCAGCATCAGGGCGTCGAGGCGGGCCGTCCCTTCGAGCAACTGCAGGAAGCCGGAATGCGCACTGCCAAGCTCGATGAGATCGTGCGTCAGAAAGACCCGGCCCTGAAATCAGCTGTCGAAATGCTGGCGACAGGCCAAGTCTCCGCTGCGCTCGACGCGCTCGGGCAGCAAGGCCGTGTGAAGGAAATTCCCAACCGAGAAGAGCGCTTCCGCGCCATCGCCAAGAGCTACGTCGAATCGCCCGAGAACACTCTCATCGTCTCCCCGGACAATGCTTCCCGCCGCGAACTGAACACCGCCGTACGCCAGGAGTTGAAGGCCACTGGCGCCGTTGCCCCGGAAGATCACACTTTCCGCGTTTTGGTTCCGCGTCACGACATGACCGGAGCCGAACGCTCCTGGGCTAGCCACTACGAAATCGACGACGTGGTCCGCTACACACGCGGCAGCAAAACCATCGGAACCGAAGCTGGCAGTTACGCGTTGGTCGCAGCGATCAACCCCGGCACCAACCAACTTACAGTCGAGAAAGCCAACGGAGAACTCGCCACCTACGATCCCCGCCGCCTAACCGGCGTTAGCGTCTACCGAGAAATCGACCGCGAGTTCTCCGTAGGTGACCGCATCCAGTTCACCGCGCCCGATAAGTCGCTCGGCGTTGCCAATCGTGACCTCGCTACCATCGAGTCGATCCATCCCGATGGTCGCCTGTCCGCCCGTTTGGACGGCCGCTGCCAGATCGAGTTCTACGCCAGCGAGCATCGTCATTTCGACCACGGCTACGCTGTCACTAGTCACAGCTCCCAGGGCCTCACCGCGGCGCGCGTCCTCGTTCATGCCGACACCAGCGTCCACCCGGACCTGCTCAACTCTCGCTTCGGCTATGTCTCCATTTCCCGCGCCAGCCACGAGGCCACGCTCTTCACCGACGACATCGCAAAGCTCGGCCCCCAGCTCGGAGCCGATGTCTCGAAGACCTCCGCCCTAGAAATCAACCCCGCTTCATCCCTCTCCCAGGCAATTGGGATATGCCTCTGACGGCGTTAACCATTTGGAAATGTTGGAATGAAGGAATTGCAATGACGAGGATGACAACCATCTCTGGTCAAATAGTCCGAAGGAAATAACCGCTCTCAGCGAGAGCGTCAAAAAATCGACACACACGCTCGGCTAGAGAACGAGATTGGACCAGCAACCCAACCTCAATATTCCTTTCTTGAGCGGCCTCTGTGAAGTTCGCTGATGACACAAACACGTGCTCACCGTCAACCACGATGCACTTGGCATGCAGTGACCCTGGTTTCCCATTCTGGGCTATCTGCTGGCCACAGCAGTAGACATTCGGTAAGGGCATACCCTTCGGCCACTGCGAACTCTTGAACTGCTGGACGAACCTAGCGATCAAAGCATCTGCAGATGACGTGTCACCCTGTTTCCTCGGCACGTCCAAGAACATTCGAGTCTCAAGCTTGGGATGCTGGACCATGCGGTTCCCGAGAGCTTGAAACACACGCTGCCCCTGGTACACCGCGTATCCCGCTACTAATACCGTGTGCTCTGCCTCGCGGAACAGTTCGCTTACCACTACCGCGGTGCTGCGATTCGCAACCCCACCGGTCTCTGGTCCAGTTGTCACTAGATCCACGAGATCTTCAAGTGGAGAACGGCTACTGAGCGCGTCGGCCGTAAGTTCAAGACAAGCAGACAACGCCTCCGGGGACATCCCAGACGCGGCGAAGCTGCCGAGTTTGCTCGCTATAGACCCTGCAGCATCCTGTCCGATGATCCGTTGGAGGCTCAACGCCGAGTACGGCGCCGAGATGCGCCCCTTACGCACCGAAGTTGCAAGCGCACGCAGTTCAGACGGCGCCAACGACAGAAGTGGGTCCTTCACTTGTCACAATCTCCGAAAAGAACGATCCCCCGAGGTCCTGCACGGTTGGGACCACCAATGCTCGATCAAGAAAGTCGTTTTGCTGCTCGCAACTCGTCTCTGAAATTAGCAAGCAACCGTGACACGCGGCACCATGCAAAAATCGTCGTTCATGCCGACTTGCCGCGTCATGCTGCGCACACACTGGATCATTTGAACACAACATTCCCAAGTCTAATGCTGCCTTGACGGTCTCTTGTATCCTTCGACCCACCTGCACCAATCCACCGAGAGTCCCTTCTGCATCAGAAGTACCCGTGTAAAGCAGAATCCCATAACCGACATTTGGTATTGCGTACACCCGCTCCCGGATAGAACTCGCGGGATAACCACAACTGAGCGATAGCGCTGTAATAAGAAGATGAGAAAACGAATGAAGCATCAAATATGCGGCACCCGGAAACTCTCGCGTCGTCCCCTGATGTTCCTTGCGCCATTCCTCGAATCCCGCGCTCAGTTTGACTGCGCGTGCTTGAACCTCTGGCAGTCGCATCCAGTCCAAGACTGCTTTTGTTTTGAACTGCAGGAAGATGCCCTCGCCCTTGTTCTCGAACGCAGGAAGCCAGCTCACTTCGCGCGCTAGGGAAGCACGGCGTACTCCGATGTCTAGTTCGCCTTCGATGTCTGGCGCGGCTGCCTCGAATCGCGTGAAAGCAACCTCTGCGACCACTTCTCGAAGCCGATGTACAAGCACCACCCGTTCGACCTGCTCCATCCATGGACGCTCCCAGATCGCGCGCGGCAAAGCACGTGCGTAAAACACTCCCTCTGGTCGATCCTCTCCAACCTCGTCCTTCGAGGCCATCAAAGTTTCCAGTTCGGCGATCTTTACCGGCTTGTCGATTTTCGAACCGCCGAGCCGCCGTAACTGGATTTCAGCAAATGCTTCATCGTCCGAAATGCCTTCAAGTCCGGCTTTCACCGCTGCTTTCTTTCGTTCGTATTTGAGATCGTCCAAACCCTCGACCGCCTCGACATAAGGCCAAACGGCGTCAATCGCTTGCCGTACTGCGTCGTCTCTGTCGGGGAGTGATATTACGCTCATAGTTTGTGGGAAGTAGGCGTTGGACGCAGAGCGGATAAGGAGCCTGCTCGGTTCCCCGCAAGGCTCTTTGGTGTACGGGCCAAGCCACGGCCGAGAACCATCGCACAATCCAAGCGCCCTATTCGCTAGAATCGCGGCTTGGGCCATGCTGCGTTCGGCTTTACCGCACTCACAGCGAATCCACACTTCGGTGAGGTCGCCACTCGTCCCGCGCTCGTCAATGAACAATTGCCGGCCCTGTTTCGCGCACTCGGACGGTCCATTGTGAGCAAAGGAGTACCAATCGATATCCGCTATGTGACCCGCACGGCACGCTCGAACGAAGCGTACGGGGACCACTGATTTGTTCTTCTTGTCGCGATCAATGTACTTTCCCTTCGTCAACGCTTTGCGGTGGACCAAAAGCCGCGTTCGAATGGATGGGCCACCCTTTGACTCTTCCAGACCTTGAGTGATAAACCACTCCGGAAACTGGAAACCTGTGATGCCGGTCACCGCTGCCCCTGGATCATCGTTCGCCGGTGGGGGTGTCTTCAATACCAAGGAATTAACTTCGAGCACTCGCGCAAGCTTTCTGGACAACCTCGGTTCCGAAATAGTTTCTCCGCCGGCCGACCAGAACTCCAACCCAGCAACAAGGACGGAGTGGTTAGGCAGATCAAGCATCGAACCCGGACCGAACGTTGTGATGAGCTGACTCTGTCTGATCTCACCGTGAGGCTTTTTTGCCGGCTTCATATCTTCTCTTCCTCCAGTTCTTCGTCAGCCAGCGTTCTCACCCAAAGATTCACTTCAGCCTCAACGTCACGAAGTGACCGATTCGCCCGAAATTTCATCTGCCAACGGTCAGGGGGAAGGTTCTTCACTTCCGGACTCAAGAAGTCGTACAAGAGCTGCTTCGCACCGCCTGCCTCAGTGGGGTTGTACTGAAGGCCCGTTCCAACACTCTGATAGTCCTGAGCGACCTTCGCCCAATCGTCGAGTAAGTCTCTGGCTCGCTCTTGTACGCGCAATCTCAGTCGCTCCTTATCGTCTGATGGCAGATCCTTCGCGTGAGCAAAAGCGCGATCCGCAAGGGTCTTCACAACCGACTCCAGCGACGCGCGCTGATTCAATATTTCCATTGCTCCCAGAGGCGGATTCATCGCTTTGTATCCCTGTCGCGATAGGCCAACCAGCGTGGCGGCTAGGCCTTTGTCCAGGGCACGCGGCGAGAATGGTGTAACGCTTGTAGCTTCCACGCTCCGGTAAAAAGTTTGGTGATAGTAGCTAAATCTCTCGAACTGCGATCGATCCCGCGGTTTGTGAACGTTGAAGATTGTGACGATCAATCCAGGACGCTCTGCGTCGCGTCCAACTCGGCTCGTCGCCTGGATATATTCCGCACTCGCTTTTGGCTGACCGAATACAACCATTAGCCCGAGTCGAATGATGTCGAGACCAACCGAGATCATGTTGGTCGCAATCGCAACGTCCACTCTGCTCTCATCCGAGAAAAAGAGCGACAGCCGTCGCTTCGCGGTCGAAACTTCAGCCGTACTCACCCGGCTTGTAAGCTCGACCGGCTCGTAGCCAATCTTCCTGTCGTCAAACAGACCTTCGGTCTCTCCAACGCGCTTTCGAGTCGCGTAGCCCGCCAAACGATTGCGGACTTCATCCTCGATAAGTCGTCGCGCTCCACCTAGTTCCCGTAGACTGTTAAAGTAACCAACAAGCGACATGTAGGGATCGACAGCGTTCGACTTTTCGCCTTTCTTTTTCAGACTGTTGTGCCAGCGCTGCCCAGAGCCAAGCAGTGCCAGGTACACACGCAGCATTGCAACCTTCGGACTGCGCCCTTGCGCCGCCACTCCAACATAAAGGCGAGCGTTCACGCTTGACGAAGGGAGGGTCACGGCGAAAAAAGAATCCCGCCGGTCTGGTCCAGGCGGTGGGAAGATGTCAACCGTTTGCCGATTGAAAAGCGCTCTGATCTGCGAATCGGCGCGCCGCACCGTAGCCGTCGACGCGATTATCTTCGGTCGGATTGTCTTACCATCCTTCTCGATGGCGCACAGCTCGTCCAGAGCTGTCTCGTACAAACCAACCATTGTCCCAAGTGGCCCCGAAATCAGATGCAGTTCATCTTGGATAATCAGGTCCGGAGGCAGGAGTCGCCCATTTGGAAGTTTGGAACCGGGCAACGGATCGCACGGCCCGTAAAAGCCTCCTTTATCATGGCGCTCCACACGCCCGAAAAAGCCTCCCACCTCTCCTGTCCAAGGCAGTGCAGCAAACTTATCTACAGTAGCGATCATGAAACATGGAAGCCGTCGGTAGATCGGTTCGTCTACAGCTACGATGGGCAACCATGAATTACCGGCAAATGAGCATTGCGGCCTCACGCATTTGACCAACAGATTTGTGGGATTGTCTGGATTCGGTGTCAGGCGGAAGGAGTTCCGTGTGAACTTCGTTCCGCACCACGGACACTCTTCCAGTGGAATTGGCGATGGATTCTTATCGCTGTCCCAGAACTTTCTCGTACGAGCACGGGCGCTGTTCGGATCATTGTCGCCCTTGCTCCCCATCCGGTTTGGCGTCGCCGCACGACCGACCCAAAGACCAATTTCGAACGGCCATTCCCCGAATTTGTCTACGTCATTCCTACGCAAGAGTTCGAGAGCGCACACCAGCGTCGCAGCACGCCCAAGTTGGTCCAGAGTAAGCAAGCGGAGGGTGTAGCGCATGAGCACACTGAGGCCAGCCGATTGAATCCCCGGATTCCGAAGGCGGCGCAATACCAACGTGAACGCTGCTAGGCCCAAATACGCTTCAGTCTTGCCACCGCCAGTTGGGAAGAACAGGAGATCAACGGTGTCGCGATCATCGTCGCTTGGCGTCGCGATCGCTTTCAGATTCATCAGAATGAACGCCAACTGAAAGGGACGCCAGGTCGGATTCACTTCTGCCACTGGTTTCTGCAGCATCAGGCCTTGCCGTTGGCGAGCAGCATCGGCCATGCACTTATTCGCAATTCGGAATGCATCGAGGCACTGCGGATCGGCCAGCAGATCAATGCCAGCCTGAATACGATTCGCCGCAACCCTGGCACGGTTGAGCAATTCTTCGCCCGTGGCCTTGCGCTTGGCGGGTGACGTGGGCGCGCCTGCGCCTTGCGCTTTGATCCACTCGCGGTAGGCCGTCACGAGGGGATTCAGCTTCGCGTTCGCCTCAGCCGCGTCCGTCAGAGTTGCAAGGGCATCCATTCGCAACTCGACATCTTTGATCTGTGCGGGTTCCACGCGCTCCACTTCTGCCTGCGGAATCCAACAAGTTTGAACGACATTGCAGCATCTTTTTCCGTCGAGAACCGCATCCGTTGCGACGTTGTGCCCAACGGAATACTCGCCAATGTCACGGTACTGAAGATCTGACACACGCTCGTCCCACTCGCCGCTAGCGAGGCTGCGCAAGTCCGGGCGAGGCAAGAAATCCGTGTCGCCGCTGATCTCAAGCTGGACTTGAAAGGCGAACGCTTCGTCTTTCTTCACGTCCGGCTGTGGCGTGCGCCGGTTCACTAGGAATACGGAAACTGTTCGAGCATCAGCCGGAACGCCAGCATCAGCAGCAAGCATCCCAACTGCTCGCGCGAGGTAGGCGATCTTGAGACCGTTGCTGTTGGGAATCTCTTTCTCAACTGGCTTCTCAGAGGCTTTCGACAGTTCAATTGCGACCGTCTCTTGACGTGCAGTGCGTTCCCACTGTTCAGGGGGGGCGGTGCGGAGGCGGTAATCGCCCCATGAAGCGCGTACCTTCAAAGTCTTTGCTGACGCAGGCACAAGAACGCTAATGCCAATCGAGGATGGAAAATACCGGGCACGAGCCGCCGGTTTCTCTGGCACGTCATCGTCATCGCCTCCCCCCGGCTCGCCTGCGTCATCGAGCTCATCGTTGGCGGTTTCATCGCTCTTGTCTTCGGGTGCTGCATCGAGCGGGACCAGAAACCCGGTCAGGTATCCTTCGCGTGCCGGGATCTTCATTGCGCCGTGGCTGCCACCGGAGTACATCAATCCGAAGAGCGCAAGCAGTTGCGCCCAAGCACCGTACCGCTGATCCATCGTGTCCGGGTAGCGACCAGCGTCCGCCCGCAGCCGCTCGTAAAGACCGGTAATTGAGTAATAGTTCGAATAAATTGGATCAGTCGAAAGGAGACCACGGTCTTCAGCGAACAGCACGAACACCAGCCGCAATAGTGTAGTCAGCAAACCGTGGTATACATGGTCCGGATCACGGGCCAACACATCACGCAACAGATCGCCCTTGCTCTGGTCATTGGCAGCCTGGAATCCGCGCAGCAGCTCGTAGAGTGCCTCAAGAACCTGCGCCGCAAGCTGAGTCGAAACGACGTTCTGATATTTACGGCTGTTTGCGAGAATTGCCGGCAGCCGTTCCTTGTCAGCGACACTGTAGAGACGTTCAGCGCTTAGGAGCATCTGCAAAGCCGCAAAGATCGGGCGTCCCGCAACCTTAACCATGTCCCCAAGTTTGAACGTGATATGACCGCTCAGTTCTTTATCAGGTGCGTACACGAGCCGAATTTGACGCCCGTTCACCAGTAAACCGATCGGCACGCCGGTCTGACGCAGCAGACGCTCGAATCTTGCTTGCGGGCTGGCCTGCCAACCGCGGTCGTGTGGCGCGAACGTCTGGTCGAGATCGGTTCCGGTCGGGAGCACTTCAACCAACAAGAGCCACTTGCCGTCACCATCCAAACTGCGAAGCGCGTAAGTGGGACGCAGCGTTTCGTTGTAACTCTCAAGATTGACTTCGAGTTCAGGAGGAAGAGATTGCGCTCCTGGGCTACCCAACATTAGGTCGCTATCCCAGCCGAAAACGTCTTGAGCAAAGCGAGCAAAGTCTGAAACTTCTGGAATCGGGGAACCATCGGAGTCTTGGGGAAGAGCCGACAGGAGACGTTGGTGCTCCGGCCCGTAGTTCCTGTTCAAGAATGCGCTGGCATCGATCAACGACGGAATGGAAACAACAAGTCCAGTCGGCTGCACGTAGCCGAGCCACTCTTGATGCGCGAGGATCGCTGGGTCTCTAGGCATTGGTCATCTCGAAAGCGGCCACAGATAGACGAGGCCTACGGGCTCAATCCGTTGCGCGCAGACCTGATAAAGATTACGGATACGGTCAGGTTCGGTCTTCATCTCACCATCGAGCTCAGACAGCCGCTTTGCCCAATAGCGCTTATTAGAATCCAACTGCCGTTGCTCCTGTTCATCGAACAAGTGAAGCTGATCGATCTTGTCGCTCTTCGCCATCGTCTCGACGAGATGCTTCTTTTGCGACTCAAGAATCTCGCGCATCGCCTTGGATTCAATCTCAGAGCGCTTCTCTAATTTGGCAATGGCGTCGCGTGCGTACTCTGCGCCGCGAGCCTCCAGATGCGGAAGAAGATTTCGTAAGTCATGCGGAGCGCTGTCCTGGAGTTGACGCAACACAACCTCAGGGACCAGCTTGGCGTGCTTCTCGATTAGAGCCGCATCCAGCAGAGACATCGTTTTAGTCTCGGCTTCCCGGCTGTAGGGTGTCAGTTCTCCCTTGCGCACTGCCGGATCGATCCATCGGGCGGTTACGGGTATGAGCTCTTCGTGGAGCCGCGCCGCACCCGGACCATACAAAGCCAGCCGCCCAATCAGCAAAACTCTGGGAACCGCGTCCGTTGTTTGCGCCATGCACGCTCGCGACAGATCGTGATGAACAAAGCCCTGAGCGGTGAAGCGCGAGAGTAGCCGCTGGACGACGCGCTGCTCAAGATGCATCTGAACTACTTCCTCGGTGACCACTCCGGGATCCTCGAAGACCACGGGACGGATCGGAGAGGTCCGACGCCATTCCCAGAACTTCTGATCACGCGGACGCGGAGCCCGGAGACTGTCCATCGTCTCGGCCCACGAGGGATCGGCTCCAGGACGCTGATCAAGAGCGGGAAACACGGACCGCCCAGGATTCTTACCGTTAGGCTCAGGCTTCAGGGGATCGGCACCCATCACTTCTAATGAACACGAAAGAGCAGAACGAAAGTGGTCTGTAGAAAACGACAGCGCTTCTTTGGATCGCTCCAACATTGTGCTCAGTCGCTCTATCTGCCCGCGCAGCTCGACTTCACGTTCTCGCGTTGCCTCCAGCTCCTCTTCGACGGTCTCCCGTTGACCGCCTTCCAAATCTGCCGCATCGATTTGGTTTTTCAAATCATCGACTTCAGCTCGGCGTATGCCGTTTTTCATAAGCCCGTCGAGCTTTGAATCAATTACCTGGGACAAGCTCCCAAGTTCTTCTCGGATCGTCTTGGTTTTTCGAACCAGCGCGGCTAGAACCCGGTCTTCCGGACGTTGCGTATAGAAGAAGTAATGGCAATACACGACAGGATTTGGCTGGAGCTTTCGATCAATGCGGCCATTGCGCTGCTCCATTCTGCTCGGATTCCACGGCACGTCGAAGTGGAAGATGTTCCAACAGTGAGCTTGCAGGTTCAGGCCTTCGCGGGCGGCGTCTGTCGCAATCAGGATTCGAACCGGACTTTGGGCGGGATCGGTGTTGAATGCCGTTTTGATGGCCTCCCGATCTTCTGAAGAAGTAGGGCCATGGAAAACTGCGATGCGGTCTTCCGCTCGATCTGAGTCGCAGATCGCTGCGCTCAATTGCTGTACCAAGTAGCGCCTCGTGTCGTCCCACTCTGTAAAGACTATTACGCGGATATTGTTCCACTCTGCTCCCACCGCACCAATATCCGGACACATCTGGGATCTGATCCAGTCAACCAGCTTCCTTACCCGTGCGTCAGGCAGAGCGCGGCTGGATTCGGCAAGCTCTGTCATCTGATCGAGTAATTCTTGCTCCCGAGCGAACAGCTCGCCCTCTGACGCCGCTGTCGACTGCCCCAGCGAAGCCTCAGACGCAGCAATAATCTGCGCTTCTTCTTCCGCAGCAAGTTCCTCTTCGTTCAGTAGTGCCCGATCATCGTCAGAAGCAACGCTGCCAGTCAGCAGGTCGCCTCGGATCATCGCTGTCGCCTCTTGCGCGAGTGCTGCTTCTCGTTGTTTCTTTACCGTGCGCCGATGAACGTACAGCGTTTTCGAAAATGCCTCTACGGAGGACAACAGGCGCTGCTGAAGTCCACAAATAAGCAGCCCCGACGCAGACTGCGTCCTCCGCGTTTCACCGCTCAGTCGCAACTCGCGCATGCCCCGATATTCGTCCAGCAGAGCTGCCAAGCGGAGTTCGGGAGCGTTGTCTGGCAGTCCTTCAATATTTTCTTGCAGGACCCTCCTCTCCGGGAATCCACCACAGATCTTCCTGAGATCATCTTTCAGCCGGCGCACCATCACATCTTCGAGCATCTTCTTGGGAACTTTCATTCCTCGAAAGAATCGCTGTGGGTCAAGAAGCTCAAGCAGCGCGGTAAAACTGTTGGAGTGGCCATTGTGAGGTGTGGCCGACAAAAATAGCCGATGTTCAAACTTAGGGGCCAGGTCGCGTACGGCACGAGTTATATGTGAGTCAATTGCGTAACGTTGACCACTCGAAGGGGCAGCGTGATGGGCTTCATCCAGAATGAGAAGACTGCCAGCGCGGAACGTTCCAAGCCAATCATGTAGTGGAGATGCATACGTTTCATCAATGAGAAGACGATGCGAAACGAGGAACCGCGAGTGGGTCGTCCAGGGATTCACTGCAAATCCGCGTTCACGCCGAACCTTCTGTAGGTAGTCTTTATCCAGAATCTCGAAACGGAGGCCAAAGCGGGCATCTAACTCTTCTTTCCATTGAAGGAGCATAGAAGGAGGACAGGACACGACAATGTCCCGCACCTTCTTTCGCATGAGCAGTTCCCGCGCAATGAGGCCGGCTTCGATCGTTTTTCCCAACCCAACGTCGTCGGCGATGAACAGATTCACCCTCGGCAGACGCAGAGCTTTGCGGAGTGGTTCGAGCTGATACGCGTCCAAACGTATTCCCGCACGGAACGGTGACTGCAGGAGATTAGGATCGGTTGACGTGACGCAGTTCCAGCGCAATGTGTTCAGGTAGGCAGCGAAGCGATCGGCGGGATCGAACCCTCGTTTCGCGATGGCGTCCCACGCTTCGCCTGTAATCACTCGCGCATCGAGTTCGCGATCCCAAAGAACATCCAGTGGCTGACCCTGCGCGTCGTCGTCCACGCATGACAGCCGGAGGAGAAGCGAGTCTGAAGGATTCGGAGGAGGAATTACGTGATCAACAAGATACAGCCGCTGGCGGACAGCGACAATTTGGCCAATTTCTGGAACCAGAGTTTCAGTATTCATTAGGCGCACGTCTGCCTGCATTCTGAACAAAATCTGCCAGACCCCGGGCCCGAACCGGATCACTATCCTAAGAAGCCCTGTTATTTGGCACGAAGTCTAATGGGTTGCAGCCCTAGGGGAGAAAGCCTGATTCTACAACGGGTTCAGGGGAATTACACCAACCTAGCAGACGAGGAGCGAAAGTCAGAGATCTCTGCGTTGAGAAGGTGCACATACGTTTCTAGTTCTCTAACACACGGATAAACTAGGTCATCCACCGAGGATTGCTGCGCTGGCTTTTTCACTGCAGCTCTCTTCCGGGTGAACGCCGCGTGACCGCGGCTCGGACGGGCGTTTCGGACCGCGCCGGTTTCGCGCCAAACTAAACCCAACCGCGGTCGAGTAGCCGGGCGGGATTGCTCCCGCCCAGCCCTCTAAGAACCGTGCATGAGAGTTTCCCCTCACACGGCTCAAGCCTTTCAAACGCCTGTCTGACGAGACGCGGAAACGATACTAATAAGGAGGCGACGGTGGAACCCAACACCTCGAAGGAAAGCCAGACCATTCGAGGACGGAGCGGTCGAACCTCAGCGGGCACGGGTGCAACCCCGAGTACGCTGCGAAAAGTACGACTCCCACACCGGATCATACGGATGCGCATCCCGCTGAACCTTGATGTGCCTCCGAATGGGCACATACACAGCGCGGAAGAGCCAGACCGTTTCCGGGACTGAGCCTTCCTCGTTTTTCGTGCCGAAGAACCACCATGATCGATTTCCGCGACGGCCGAAGTACTTGCGCATGGTCCAGTCACTCGTTTTCATGGGGTGTCTTCGACGTGCCCACTGCCATAGTGCCCTGAAGATGGCGTCATCCACCTGGGCGAAGACTCGCTTGCTGACAACGTGCCGGTGATAATTTGCCCATCCCTGGATTCTGGGATTAAGACGCGTTATCAACTGGGCTGCTGTCAGAGACTGCGAGTCCCGAATGACTCCACGGACGCCCTCCAACAAAACACGAATGCTCTTGCGAGAGGGTTTAATGAGCAGCTTTCTATTTCTGTACTTGCGCACATTCTGTCCGAGGAAGTCAAAGCCATCCTTTATATGTGTGATGACCGTCTTGTCCGGCGAAAGTTCGAGCCCCCGCTCCCGCAGGAACCGCTCGATAAGGGGCTTGATCTCCCGCTCCAGCAGTTCTTTCGTTCTGCCGGTAACAACGAAGTCATCCGCGTACCGGACGACGTTCACACAGAGGTATTCGCCGCGTAGTCTTTTCGTCGGCGGATATTTCTCTCGCAGACCTTTTTCGAGGCCGTCCAGTGCCAGATTGGCCAGCACAGGCGAGATAATTCCTCCTTGTGGCGTTCCTTCGTCCGTTTTATAAAAGACCTGCTTTTCCAGGTAGCCCGACTTCAGCCATTTACGAAGAATCTCCTTATCCATAGGAACATGAGACAGGAGCCATTCATGACTGATTCGGTCGAAACAGCTCTTGATGTCACCTTCCAGTATCCATTGCGGATTTGATCGAGTCAGTATCGAGAAGCACTGTTCGATCGCATCCGCGCAGGAACGCCGCGGACGGAACCCGTAGGAGTTCGGGTCCGCAGTGGTCTCCGCCACAGGGTCCAAGGCGAGCAGGTACAGCGCTTGCATCGCTCGGTCCTTCATGGTGGGGATTCCCAGCGGGCGCATCTTGCCGTTCGATTTCGGGATGTACACACGACGAAGCGACTGCGGATTATAGCCGCGTTGCTTCAGATCGTGAACAGCCCGCGCCTTCTTTTCCGGCGTGTTCCATAAAACTCGATCCACGCCAGCCGTCTTTCTACCTCGATTCGTCGTCACTCGGCACACGGCCAGTACTTTGCCGCTGTACGAGTGGGTCAACAGCCGTTGCAAGGCTTTCACCTTGCCCCATCTGCCTTCCTTCGTTGCCTTCACGATACGCACCTGGAGCCGACGCACATTCCCGGAGAGTTTCAGTCCCGCAAGGGAGTCCCACTCGTCAGGTTTGCGTGAAGCCGCACCAACAGTGTTCACTGTCGTCATCTGCCTTGCCTCATGTGTCGGTTAATCAAGTTCTCTCGTGACGAAAGACCCGAGGGAAGTGGGCTCGTTTCACGCCGGATCATGTCGCTCTCGCTCAATCCGTATCCGCTCTATTACCGAACGGCATTCGCTTTTTCCCTCATCCTCTACCCGCACCGCCTTCGTCGACCTCACGGTCTCCTTACCCTCGCGGGAGCGATACGGGCTTACCCTGTTTCACTTGGACGACCTAGCAGGGAGGGTCCTCTTTCTACGCCGGCAGCGTTGTTTGCCCATGACGGAGGAGTCAAAAGCCCCCGTGCCCGCTGCAGTCAAGGCCGATTAGCATCTTCAGCCTTTTGGATGGCTCACGACGCTTACAAGAGTTCACATGTGTTGACCGCTCCTGCTAAACCCTAGCGCCTTTCCACCTCGATGCTGGCAGTTCCACCGTCGCCTCACGGTCTCAGTGGCAACCTACCGGTTGCGGCTTACGTTATCAGAGGGCTTCGGACGGTTCGTTACCTCGCCGCCCTCGCCTCCTAGGGTACTGTCGATGGGACAACAAGTCTGATCAAGAGCGTCTCGTCAGACAGTCGTTCCAAGTAACTTCAGGTCGCACTTTGGCACTCACCGCGCTTTCACTCACACCCTGCCACCCTCCTTCGGCCTCCGTTCTGTCCCTTAACCGGTGTCGCCTTGTTTTTCCTCGCTGCCGCTCTGGTGAAAGAAAAAACAAGCCGACACCGGCAGAAGGGAAAAAACATGAAATTAGCAGAAGTCAACCTCAAGACCAAAGAAGCCGTCGATTATCTGGTGCAGTCACTGGAGTCTGGGCAGAGTGCAGTGCTTACGCAGTATCTCGGAGCGATGGCGAAGTTTCGCAACTACAGTTTCGGCAACATCATGCTGATTGCGAGGCAGAAGCCAGATGCCACAAACGTTGCAGGACTTCGCACTTGGAACTCGCTTGGCCGCTTCGTCCGGCGTGGCGAAAAGGGCATTTTCATTCTCGCCCCAATGGTCGGCAACAAGCGCAATAAAGAAGAGAATGCGGAACAGAATACCGATGCCAAGGAGACTCAGCGCACTTTGTACGGTTTTCGAGGCGTGTATGTGTTCGACGTTACTCAGACCGAAGGCAAAGAGCTTCCCACGCTGACCGAGGTCAACGGCGACGTGACTGGATACCGCGAATGCCTTTTCAAGTTCGTCGAAGCGCAAAACGTCGAGCTAAGTTTCTCCGAGAGAATTGCTCCCGCCAAGGGTCTCTCGTATGGCGGCAAGATCACGCTGCTTTCCGGGATGCAACCTGCCGAGGAGTTTTCCACGCTAACGCACGAGATCGCCCACGAGATGTTGCACCGGGGCGACCGTCGCACCCTGACTACCAAGCAAGTCCGCGAGACCGAGGCCGAAGCCGTGGCCTTCGTGGTCTGCCAAGCAATCGGGCTTGAGACTGGAAGCGCATCCGCCGATTACATCCAGCTCTGGCATGGAGACGCCGATCTTCTGCGCGAGAGTTTGGAAGCCGTCCAACAGACCGCTGCTGTGATTCTCGGGGGCATTGCCCCCGAGCCAGCGGCGGTTGCCGCTTAACCCAACACAAAACTCTAGCTCAAGAACAACCGTGCGGGTCGTCATGCCCGACGTGTGACCCCACAACCCAACCACTACCGAGGAACAAAACAATGAAAAGGAGAATAGTCATGCAAAACGCGCAGAACACTGCAATCAGTAACGAATATCGAAGCGTTCCCATCAGCATATTGGTGGAGTCCGCTACCAACCCGCGCAAGCGATTCGACGAGCAGAACCTCGAAGAACTGGCCGCCAGCATGAAAGTGCAAGGGATTCTCGCCCCTCTTCTGGTGCGAGAATTAGAGGAAAGCAAGTACGAAGTTGTCGCTGGTGCACGTCGCCTCAGAGCAGCGAAGTTGGCGGAACTCGAAACCGTTCCCGTCCGCGTGGTCAAACTGACCGATGCGGAGTCCATCGAGGCCCAGGTAGTCGAAAACTTGCAACGCGAGGACATCCACCCGCTTGAAGAGTCTCTCGGTTTCAAGTCGCTCTTGCAACTCGGAGAACCCACCTACACCATCGCTAGCATCGCGGCCCGAGCGGGTAAGAGCGAGGCTTATGTGCAAGGACGCATCAAGCTGGCGGACTTGATCCCAACCGTGGCCGAGGCGTTCCTCAAAGACACAATTGCCATCGGCCACGCACTCTTGATCGCCAAACTGCCGGACTCTCAACAGCAGGAAGCCTTCAACGCGGCGTTTCGCGGCATGTGGACGACCGATGGCAACAGTCAAGTGCTCATTCCCGTCCGTGAATTGGCCTTATGCCGTGCACCGCATAAGGCCAATAATGCGGAGTCCGCTGTTATGCGGACTCCGCACCATGGAATGCTGGGTTGGCGTCACGGGATGGCTCCCTTACTCCGCATAATCATGGGAGCCTTTAGCAAAGCGATGAGCTTGTCCGTGGCCTTGAAACGGCCAGTGCGCAGCTTTGGGGCAATCGCAGCTTCGAGAGTTTCCAGCTTCACGGTCGGGTCGGCACGGGTGTAGACCTCCGTCGTCTGCACGCTGGAATGGCCAAGCCAAAGGGAGACCTTCCGCAGGTCTTTGGTGGCTTGGAGGATAGTCATCGCGCAGGTGTGCCGCAGGACGTGTGGTGACACTCGCTTCGATGAAAGCGAAGCGCAACGCTTTTCGGCTGTACGGACGTGCTTCCTGAGGATGTATTCAAACCCGGCGCGCGTCATACATCCGTCGCGGGCATTGAGAAAGAGTTCTGGAGCTAGAACCTCCCCTCTGACAGACAACCAAGCGCGCACCGCCGACGCGGTCTGTTTCCACAGCGGAATACAACGCTCTCTCCGGCCCTTGCCGTGAATCAACACGTTAGGCTCGGGCTGGAGTCTAACGTCAATGACGCGAACCCCCACCAGTTCTGACACTCGCAATCCACCGGCAAAACAGAGGTGCAACATGGCGCGATCACGAATACCGACCCGGCGTGCTGGATCAGGAGCATCCAAAATGGATTGCATTTCCTGTGCCGTGAGGTGCCGGACGAGACGCACATCTGTCTTCTTGGTGGGAATCGACAGAATGCAGCGAACCTGTTCGAGGGCGGACGGCAGACGATACTCGATGTACCGCATGAACGACTTGATCGCTGCCAGCCGGATGTTTCTGGAACCAGCTCCGTTTCCGCGCGTTGCTTCCAGATGATTCAGGAAGTCCACGATGAGCGGGGCATCTATGTTCTCCACCTGCAACTGCGACGGCGCGATCTTTAGGGAGCTGCTCGCGTATTCAAAGAGAAGCCGGAAAGCGTGCGCGTAGGAGTCACAGGTGTTCGGGCTGGCCTGACGCTCGACCGGCAACCGTTGTTGGAGGAAAGCTGCGATGTGCGGCGCGATCAGAGTCATGACCGGCCCCCCATGAAATAGCGTTGGGAGGATTCTGCAATGTTCCTCATCAGTTCAGGCGTCGCTTCCAGATACCAATACGTGTCGGCGATGTCGCTGTGGCCGAGGTAGGTTGAGAGCGCCACCATGTGCCGTCTGATCCGATCCCGGTCATCGGGGCAGGTTTCAAGGGCTCTCACGGCAAATGTGTGTCGCAACGCATGGATCGTGGGCCGCGGGTGGCCGGAATGACGAGGAAGGCCGATCGTCTCGAGAGTTCTGCGAAATGCAACGTAGGCGTCGTGCCGAAACAGCTTGTGTTTTCGCAAGCCAACGAACACGTGATCGTCGAAGGGGGCAAAGACGCGTCGCTTCGGCAGATAACGCTCCAACGCAGCTTGTGTGGTCGAATGGAGCGGCAGCAGTCGGCTTTTGCGGAATTTAGTATGTCGAATGACAAGACCATCCGCAGTGATGTCTTGCATCCGGAGATTGATCGCTTCCGACAGTCGCATGCCGGTACATGCCAATAGCCCGAAGAATGTGCTGTAGGTGAGACCGCGATACTCCGGATTAGGGTATCGCCCCACACCCGATGCGGCTTGGACGAGCCGCTGAACGTCTTCTTTCGAATAAATGTAAGGAGTGCGCCGCGGTCGGTCCTCGCTGCCGAAGACAGGAGGCGGCACTTCATGACGCTGGTCCTCCGCACGCAGGTACCGTGCCAATCGAATCACCAATCCAAGCCGTCTGGCTCGCGTGCGAACGGAGGGCGTCGATCCCGCCCACGTTATTGCGGTTTCAGAGCAGACGTGGTGTTGGCCCGCTGCGTCGGAAAACGCTGCGAACCCTCGCAACAGGTTGCCTGACCACTTCATTCCGAATCCCATGGCTCGGCGTACCGCCAGATACGCTTGCACGTCCTGACTCAACATGACTTCACCTCCGGCCACGGCTGCGCTACCTGGCGCAGTGTGATGACATCCACTTTGGCGTAAATCTCCGTGGTCGCGATGGAACGGTGGCGGAGCACACCAGCGATCTCCTGCAGAGACACTCCTTGCCGAAGCATAGCGCTGGCAACCGAGTGACGGAGAATGTGAGCTGCCCCTCGCTTCGGGCAGTTGATGCCGGTGCGGCGCATCGCACGAGCAACGAGTATCGAAATCGCAGTGGAGTCAGCGAAGGCCCGATACGGAGCCGATGATCGGACAAACACTACATCGGTGTCAGCTTGGGGGCGATGGTCTTTGATGTAAGCCGCCAGCGTATCTCCAACCTCTTGGGTCAGTGGCAACAAGGTTTGGCGGCGTCCCTTTCCTGAAACCCGGATCACCCCTTCCCTCCAATCGAGGTCGTCGAGCCGAAGTTGAACAATGTCGCTCGCCCGAAGCCCCAGGCGTGCGAGCAAGAGAAGAATCGCTCGGTTTCGCCTTCCGACCGAAGTCGCGAGATCGGGGGACGCGATGACCTGTTCGACCTCATCGGCTTGTAAATAGAATGGCAAAGCAGAGAGCCGCCAATGGGCAAAAGTAGGGATTGACGCATAGAGATAGTCGGGGCACCTTCCCTGCGAGATCAGGAAGCGAAGGAACATGCGGACTGCGCAGATGCACTTTCTCGCAGATGCCCATCCGGAGTGCTGACTCTTATCCAACACGAACTGCCGCAAGTTCAGTGCGTCATACATGTGCGGATCTTCGCCGAGATCCTTGATGAATGCACGCAGTTCGAAGCGGTAGATGGAAAGGGTGGCACCGGAAACCCCGCGCTGTCGACGCATCCAATCGCAGAAGGCCGTTAACATCGGTGCCTCGACCGCTGGCTCAACAAAGGCTGGAGTCGGGACAATGCCAACGCGCCGCAAGTAGTCGAACCAAAGATCGACACTGTACTTCTGCCGGTTGGGTTTCAGTGGTGGATGATGTCCGCGACAACGGCATCGTTTCAAGTGGTCGAAGAACTGCTGTGCATATCGTTCTTCAACGCTCGTGATCGACAGGTTTCGATGGGCAATCCAATGGAGAAAGTGTTCCGCTGCCCGAATGTGCTTTCGCGCTGCAACCCACTGATAACGGCCTTGGGATAGTTCCTTGGCGAATCCTTCAAGCAGATGACCACCAGTGCTACTGCGCAGTTGCTCGATACGTGATGGCCGTCTGAAATAGCGAACCAGCATGATGTTCCCCCTCCTTGGGAGCATCATGATTATGTGTGATAGCCGAGACTTGACCTTACACGCGCTGTTGTGAGGACGAAGCGGAGCTGTCGAACTCGGCTGAACCCCCAATTTCCGGTTGGCCTGTCACTCGGGGAGTGACCAACTTATCCATTACGAACTTGCGACGGGCTTTGGCCCTCTGAGGATACTCGAAGAAATCTAAGCGCGTGCGGCAGAACTCGCTTGATATAGCGACGAAATTCGACAGCTCACTTTGAAGGATTGGCTGTCATCGTTGCCTTCTCCAAGTATGCAAACGCGCCGGTATTTCTTGTATTGAGTGCCAGAGAATGACGGTAGTTGAGGATCGCGAGATCTAATTGCCCATTGTCTGCGTATGCCTCCGCCAAGCTGTCATACGCATTCCAGGAGTCTGGGTACTGCCTGGTATTCAACGCGAACAAGGCGATGGCGGCCTCGAATTGATGGGCATTGAGCAAACGGTATCCCAAGGCATTCACAACACTTTCCGAAAGTTTGCCCGTGGGTTTGGGATGAGTCTCAAAATCACGAATAGCAGCTACGGCACCCGCTTTGTCAACTGCGGCCTGGAATGCCGAATCCATCTCCTCGACTCGCTTATATCCCTGCACTGGTGCTTCGACCATCGCCATTAAAGCCGCGTGATCGAACCATCGACCACGCACCATGACTCCAAGTGGCTCGCGCAGATTGTGAATGTCTAGCAGCGGGTTGGCAGAGAGCAGGAGAAGGTCGGCCGCGGCTCCAGGCGAAATCGTTCCGAACTCGTCGGCACCCGGCACGAATTGGTGAATGAACTGCCAGGGGACACGAGTTGCGGCGGAGAGCGCTTGGAAGGGGGTGAGACCAGCACCAACAAGCTGCTCGACATCATCATCGAGCGAGCTCCCAGGCATGCCGCCTCCTGGGCTGTCGGTACCAGCCAGTAGCGGTACGCCTGCATTTGATAGCGCAAGCGTCAACTTCTTCAGGATGGCGAATTCAGGCACAAAGCGATCGGAAGGCCTTGCTGGCCGGTCTTCCAACCACTCTCCGCGGATATCCGGCGGCAGAAAAGAAATGTCCGGTTCAGCCAGGCGCTTGTCAAACGATTTTGGGTCAGAGGTCCTCTGGGTCAGGGCGGCAAAGAACGAGAGATTTGGAGTGACATACGCGCCCCAATGCTTCGTCAACTCGACAGCTGGGGCAATCTTTGACTCATCGGGCTTTTTGCCAAAGTATGTTTTGTAATACTCCTCCGCATGAGCGATCATCACCTGCCCCTGGGCGAGGCTGCTCTCGAGTCCCACCGCCGGGGCGATATGACCGACCACTGCGATATGTTGCTTCTTCGCCTCGTCGAGCACCGCCGCAAAGATCCCAGGCTGCAGACGCTCGTAGGCCTTGATGAAGTCGTAGCCTTCCAGTTTGGCGCGATCCACGGCATCTCGCGCATCACGCTCGCAAACCGGAACATACTCCGGTCCGGGATCGCCCGGACCATCGATTAGAAAAGCCACGAAGACACGGGGGCCGGGAATCGAGCCTCTGCGAATCTCGTCGCGGGTAGAGGTAACGAACTCCGGAGAGGCGAGCCCCATATTAAGTATGGTTGTCACACCGGCTTCAAGAAACAGCGGCAGCATCTCTCTCCTGTCCACATGCGTATGCATATCCGCCAATCCTGGCACTAGAAATTTGCCTTGGCCGTTGATGACCGTAGTTCCCGGCGGCAGCTGCGCGGTCATCGCGGAACTGATCTCGAAGATCTTGCCGTCTCGGACAACGACAGTTTGGCGAGTCAGCACGCGGTCCGTATCCATGGGAATGACGGAAATATCCTGGAAAGCGAAGGTGCTCTCCGTCAGAGGCATCCGCTTCGGCTGCTGACTCCATACAGCGATTGAGGCAGTCACTGCCAGGAAGGTAGCAAGAGCTGACGTTAGGCGCATCAAGCGTTCACTCCTTGAATGCATAACTCTCCCCAAGGACTATACGAGAACTCGTGGGAGTTTGTTCCAGAGGCTAAAGACCTAATTGTGCCTCCCGTCTGAAGGGGTTCGTTAAAACCTTTCAAGATGAGGACCGAGGAACGCCCTTCTCGTCGCTTGACTCCCGGTTTGTCGGCAGTAGTAAAGTTGAGTTTTTGGTAGCTGGTTGTCGCGCAGGTCGAGAGCAATTTAATCGGTCAGTCGAGTCAAGTTCAGACTATTGCAGATTATGCGAAGCTGTCACTCGCGAGCGATAAGCCCATCATGCTGGCACCAAAGAAGTTCATCCCCTGCTACGCTGCCGCACTCTGCATAAAGACGCGCTCCGCATTACTTGCGGCATGGATTGAGTCCAACATCCTGCTACAACTGGCGTCTGCCTCATTCGACAAGCAGGACGAAGCCCTCGTTCCCGCAGCAGGATCGTGTAGCGATTGCCCCAAGCGGACAGGCTTCAACAAGCTGCTTTTTGCCGACGTGCGCAAGGACTCTTGTACTGACCCACAATGCTTCCGGGCGAAGATCGACGCGCATGTGTCGAAGACGCTCGAAACCAAACCCCAACTGGTGCGGATTTCCTCCGCTTGGAACACCCGAGAAGGCGCTCCGCTGGGAAAGAACCGTTACGTGGAGCTTGAAATCAAGAAGGCCAAAACCAACGGCACGGGTTCCAAGGTTGCCCCTCAACAGAAGCCGTGCCAGAAGATGACCGAAGCAGTGGTCATGGACGGTGGAAGGCGAGGAGAACTGGTTAAGGTCTGCGCCGATCCCTCGTGCCGGGTTCATCATCCCGACACACCCTCACCTGAGCAAGTTGCCAAGGAGCGGACGGAGGAACGCAAGCGGATCGAGAAAGAGAAACTGGCCATTACGACTCGTCATCGTATCTTGGCTACGATCCTCCAACGCGTATCGGCTCCGTTGAAAAAGGCCGACTTGCTGGCGGTTGGCCATTACCTGATCGGTCATCTCTCCTACAGCCAAGTTCCGGCTCTGGCGAAGCGGCACAAGGTAGAAGCGAAGAAGGACTCTGCGTCCGCTCAGGAGCTTCTGGCCAAGCAAGTAGGTACGTATGATGAGTCCGAACTCTGCAAACTGCTTCTGGAAATTAGTCTGCTGGATTCGGCTTATCAGCGATCCACCACCAGCCGCGACGACGTTCTGATGGATGCCGCCAAACGCTATCGAGTGGACACCGAGAAGCTCCAGAAAGCGGTGGCGAAGGAGTTCGTGGCGAAACGAGACAAAAAAACGATCAAGCCCAGGGCTGGCAAGATGCCAGCCTGAGTCCATTCAGTCTGCTTGTGGCGGAGTACTATTTTGCGCTCCGCCATTCTTTCTTGTGGCTCATACGGAATGTACGCGCGCGTAAACTCACATTGACAATGGAGTCACGAAATCATCCCTCATCCGGAATGAGGCGGAGGAGCCTTGCTCCACCAGAAGATCGAGCAACGCGAGAACTGCGTCGCGGAGTTTGGGGTTGTTCTTCAGCTCTAGCGGTTTTGGATAGACGTACCGCTGCAGTAGCACCTCAAGCATGAAAACCGTGTTGCTCTTTCTCAACATTTGTTTAGCATCGCCCGCGAGAAGGCGGTTCGTGATCCTTATGAACGATTCAGGGAGAGACTGTTCGCCCACGTGATACAAGAAGCGGACGTATGCGTCCAGCACTACTGCGGAAGTCGCGAACTGCTCGAACAGGGCGTGTAGATGATGCGCATGCCCTTCCAAGCTCCTCCAATGGCGCACGTCCTCTTTCCATGACGTTCCGAGGAAGAGCGCGGAAATTAGTTCGGCACCTGTCGAGTATCGCTCGTCTAACCGGGTGATCCACGTAGCCCTCTTTGCGCGATCGGCAAACAGCCACCACAATGTCCAGAATTGATTTGTATTTGGCTGGTTGTCTTCAGCGACGATAATACCTTCGACTATGCCGTGGACTTCCCTTGGATGACTGTTTACCGCGTTTAGTACCGGCTGCAAGACGTCGGTGGCGACGCTCGGAGTAGCGCGCATTACAAATTGTTCGAGGAGGTGCGCTAGGCTCGCCTCGGCTTCATAGTTCCGTTCGCGTGGTCTCTTGTGATCATCCCTTGCGATCCACCACTGAACCAACGCTTTTGCCGCTCGCGCGAACGCTTGCGTCGCAAGAGGTTCTCCGGGTACTTTCCCGACGATGGCCAAAATCCGATTCTGCGCCTCTGCTCCATGCCACTCGTCGATATTAAGCTGGTCGTAAGCATCGCTCGCAATACCGTTTGGTTGCCAAAATCTCTGGCGAATCGTATCCGCTGCTTCCGCCGTAATTTGTTCATACGGCCGGCGCTGGTTATACCGCTTCGGCTGTTCCTCAGCCATTGCACTGCCAATGGAGTTCGCCTCTGCTGCTATCGCATGCACAGACCGCAATGCGACATCTCGGCATAGCAACCAGAGTTCCGCAACTCCCCACGTCGCATACCAGCGAACCTCTTCTATCGGGTGCGTCAGTGCCGCTACGAAGGCCTGTTCCGCACGCTTCCGTGAAGTACCAGAGAGCTGCTTGGTCAGGAGTGAAGCAACGGCCCAAGCGCAAGAGCGATCCGGTGCCATGCTGAATCGCTGAGCCCGACTCGTCTGGTTCCAATCGCTCGCATGCTCTATGACCGCGGAACAGATGCGCTCGATGCACCAGGTTTGCTCAGGCTCCGACATCTCTTGCCAATGATCTCGAACACACACCGCTGCAACAATGTCAGGAGCTCCCGCAGCCGTCGTGTCCATCGGATCGTCCGACTCGCGGACGCTAAACGACATTGCGGCACGAAGGTTCTGAGACCATGCGTCTGGATTGATGCCCTGGTCGGTCTCGTGTTTGAACACCTTGAGAGCCCACATCAAGACGGCCATCTGGCTATTCATTCGTTCAAAACGTGGGGCGCTCCGATCTACCATCTCTTTGACATCCGGTTCTGGATCTTTTAGTTCGAGTTGAACGTAGCCCTTTTCGCGAAGGTCTTCGGGTAGTTGGTCTCTTTCGGAGACCGAATATCCCCGCAGATCCATTCGGTGTAACGCAAGTCGCCAAAGTCGATCAGCGTCGCTCTGCTTGGAGATATCGACCAACGCTTGTCTGTGTTCATCGAGTAGCTTCTGAACACGTTCGGCGAAATGGGTAAGTTGCAAGTTTGTGATCGCGGACTCGAGGTCTTGGCGACGGTGGGGCCAAGCGTCCGCCTCTTTACGTTCCAGCTGATAAATTCGATTCTCCGCGCTTCGACTGCTCAAGAGGTCCCCCAGAATCGACTGATTTGCGCCTGACTCCGTGGCGAGTCGATGCCGGTCCATGATGATGTAGTCCCTCGCGCTAAGGAGGGTTAGCAGCGACTCCGCACATTGAAATGGGAACGCTACGCACACGCTCGCTACAACGGCTGCTACTGCGCCATTGTCGCTCCTGCGGAGTAGGTCCAGTAAGATTTGATCAACTTCTTTGGGTTCTTGCTTCGCAACTTCGAGCAGCCATCGCTCAAGGGCCATCAGGTACGATTGCAGGACGTCTGGCCCGACTGATGTTCCCCTATATAGGTTCCATAGACGACCGTTGCACCACTGCTTCTTCGATTCGCCCGATGGGAGTCTGAGTTCGACCTCAAATGCGGGTTCTAGACGGTCTGTTACCCTCGGGTGCGCATACCAATCGGCGCTATGGTTGAATACTTCGACAAGTAGATTCAATCCGATTCGCGGATGCTGGCGGAGGAGTGGAAGCATGGGGGTCCGATATGAGCTAGCAGGAAAGTAGTCGTGCTGCAACCTTCCTCTGAGACCAAAGTAGATCTCGATATCCAGCGGACCCGCGTTTCTCAGTTCGTCCCGAAGAGCTGACTCACTGCAGAGCAGATGCCTACGCAATTCCGCGGCTAGCTCCTTTGGAACATCACGCGCCGCGGGCAACCCCTCCCAACCGGTGAAAACAAGCTTCTGTAGCTCCTCTGTAACTCTGTCGCGATCCCGCCGAGACCTCGCAACATGTGACAACATTTCAATAAACTGAACACGGTCTGCGTTGGGGATCTTCGCAATGATTTGGAGCGTCCGCTTGAGTTCCTCTTCGTGTGAGTAGTCATCAAAACGGGAAACGAGCGAGTGAGCGATTGCAGCTGCAGATACAGCTCCTTCCGGATACGGAGATACCGGTGAAACACTCTTTGCCCAATCCTCAACGAGGCCGAGCAACAGTAACGATTCCTCCGCCCCGAAGTCTTTCCAACCAGTCTGTACAATGTTCAGAAGAGCCGCCCAAGCGGGCCCATCTGGAACGTTGAATATTGCAGCCCTGCCTTGTAGCCAATCCGGAGTCGTAACACAAGCAACTCGCACAAGGTGAATCACGCGTTTCAGTAGTTGTTTTTCCCCTGAAAGCAATTCAGTACGATGTTTTTCGATAAGCGCAGGAGCCAACCGGGCACGCAGCAGTGCGACGAGAGTGTCATCTTTGAAGCTGGCTGGCAGGTCAGCTTCGTGTACCGCGCCGTGAAACAATGCATCCGCTGCAGACGGATCGCGCTCCAGAAGTTCTGCGATCCACTTGCGGTAAGCGCGCCTTATCGCTGGATGTAGCCCCAGGACTTCCGAAAACTTCCGGAAAGACCCTCCTAAAGTTGCGTGCTGCTCGTCAATCCATCGGAGAATCGCCCAATCCTCAAGCACATCATGGGCAGGTGCAACGAGCGTGTCTGCCTGTTCAGAACGTACGAGGAGTGAGTCCGCGCGAAGGCTTGCTACAACTACAAGATCAAGGTCTGCACATGTCACGTACATGCTCAAGTGGCGTGTGCGTCGGAGAGCGATTTCCGCGAACACCACTTGCCGCCTTGACGGCATTCCTCCCGAGAGGTAGTGGTCGGCACGCACGATGTCTTGCCAAAACAATTCCCTGAATTCTCGTTCGCTGTTGGGGAGCTGGCGTTCCGATGACCAACGGATCTGCAAAGCCTTGTCGAGAATGTACGGATTCCGAAGGATCTGACGCAGGGCAGGGCTGCTCAACGGCAGCGAAAGACCCGGTTCTTCAGCCTCAACCTGCGATAACTCCGCGTCGTCGAGGGGAGGAACTTGTACTACTGAGTGGTCTACTGCCGCGGACCTCAAGAACGCCGCGCGTACAAGATCCGTCGAGTAATCCCGACAGGTAAGGATGATTCTGAAGGTCCGGTCACTCGCCGCGAGCGTGAGCAGGTCGGCAAATGCATCTCGAGTAGATTTCTCCAGGAGGCGTTCTACACTTTCGATGAGCACGACTTTCCGCTCTTGCCCTGCCAAGACGCTAGTCAGAGTAGCGGAGCGCCCCGGGATTTGAGCCAAGTTCAGGGTCGTATCAAAGTGGGGGTAGGCGAACTCTTCAGCTCGGAAACTGAAGCTGAAGTAATCCCGAGACAGAACCCTGAAGACATCCTTAGCGACAGCCGATTTTCCCGCCCCCGCAGGGCCGGAAATGACCACTACGCGACGTTCTTCAAGGGCGGTCAGCACCTCCTGTACGAGCCCGCCTCGCCTAAGGTGCAAACTTTTCCCTATCTTCGAATGAATCCCTCCAAGAACAATGGCGCTATGTTCCTGCAGCGCCGTAAGCATGGGATGTTCCACACCACAGGTTGTGTGAGCTTGCTTCAGGTTATCGGGAAGATCTGCCCTCCGGAATGATTTAGCAGCCGACGCCCCTTGCGCCGCGACCGCAAGCAGATCGTTCCAAGACTTTTGCGCGCTCTCTACTTTGTCTTCGCCAATTGCTGTGTAGGCAAGAAGACTCTTCATCGCTGCTTCACCTTGCCCCGTGTTAGTTGACAAGTCGAGGCTCAAGACATGGAGGACCCGCAGGAACGGCCACACCTCAGATCGGGTTACATCTCGCGACTCAGCTGCGGAAATGATCGCGAGCAACTCATCACAATAGCGGGTTGCGGTGGAACTTATGAAGCCGGCAGTGCTGAGCCGCTGTGCGAAGTCTTGAGCGTCAGATGCCGCGCGTGCGCATTCCAGGAGCCCCCCGAAGTGTTGCAGCAGTGTGTTAGTGCCCAACTGGGTGACGATCGCGAACCTATCCGTCGTTGCTGAGAACACTGTTTCGTTTTTAAAATCGCTCCAGGAGTCCTGAATGGTTTTCTTGCAATCCTCGTCAACGGAACTAATGGTGAAGGTTCGTTTCACCTGGCCAGCGAGCTTTCGGATGCTACTGCCACTATTCTGCCCGACTACTAAAAAGTCGTCGGTGTGCCACCCGAGATGTTCGGTCTGGAAATGAACCTCGGTCACCGAGCAATCGATCAGGATGGGCGGAACAGCGCCGACGAGCAACTGCGATAGCCAATAAGCTCCGACGGCTCGCTCAAAGATGTTGCCAGCACCACCTGTTGCGGCAGGACTTGAGACGGTCGGCGATCTTCGATCATCAGCCTTTGCAGATTGGGAAACTTCTGATTGTCGTTTGTTGGACACTCATGTCTCCGGTACAATTCCACCGAGCTTCTGAAACATGCAATCGCGTCACTTACGAAAACAATGGGTGCTGAACCTGGAGCGCGACAGGTGCAGAACATTCTTCTTCATCGTTAGTCACATGATTGATGCGAATGCCAATTGGATAGCGCCGCATGAACTGTGCCCCATAAGGCTTCAGCAGTTCGGACGCCGCACTCGCATCCAGCATTCCCGGATCGAGCCACAGATCGTAGCGATCCGCATCAAGAATGACCGGCATGCGGTCATGGACGGCTGAGGTCACAGCATTCGGCGTTGTAGTCAGGATCGAACAGGTTTTCACCCAGTTGCCACTCGGGTCTTTCCAGCGATCCCAGATTCCTGCGAAGGCAAACATTTGCGCGTTACCGACTTCAAAGCAGTATGGCTGCTTCGTCTTGCCCACTCGTTGGTCGAGTAGGGGGCCAACGTTGCTGTTGGTCCCCCCTCTAAGAACCGTGCGTGAGAGTTTCCAGCTCACACGGCTCAAGTTTCCGGGAACGCTCAGATCATGAACGCGCACGATGCGGAGCGACGGCGTAGCGTCTGGACAGATACGGAGTCCAACTCGGGTCATAAGGGTTCAGGCCGGACCGAACCTTAACATGCCTTACGATTCGCACAGAAGCTGCATGAAACAAGCGGACACGAAGAGGTAAACCCTGAATGTCCACGGTGTCACCAAAGAACCACCAATCGCGTGTTTTCACACGATCGAAATACTTCTGCTTAATCCAGCGAGCCCCCTTTCGGGGATGACGGGCTTGCGCCCAGTACCATAGCATCCTGAATATCGCAGCATCGACTCGTGCGAAGACCCGTTTGGAGACGACATGGCGATGGTAGGTGGTCCAGCCCCGTATGATCGGGTTGAGCCGATTAATAAGGAGATGAGCAGCTCTACCCAAGTGCTCCCGGACGATCTCCTTCACCTTGGCGAGAACAGATGCGATACTTGTCCGCGCGGGTTTGATGAACAGCTTCCCGTTCGGATAGCGCCGAATGTTCTGCCCAAGGAAGTCGAAACCCTTTTCTACGTGCGTGATTAAAGTCTTTTCGGAAGAAAGGACCAAACCCCGCTCGGTCAGGAAGGATTCGACCAGCGGCTTGACCGTCATTCTCAGCAACTCCTCGGAGTGGCCGGTAATGATGAAGTCATCCGCATAGCGAATCAAATGCACTTGCGCTGCCCGACCACGGTCGGAACCTTTTCCGTGTACCGGGAAAACTTCCCGGAGCCGGCGTTCGAGGCCGTCGAGCGTGATGTTTGACAGCGCAGGCGATATGATTCCGCCCTGCGGTGTGCCAGAGATCGTGTCGTGGAACACTTGCTTTTCCAGGTAGCCCGACTTTAGCCACTTGTGGAGGATCGCTTTGTTCAGGGGAACATTGTCGAGCAGCCACTGATGACTAATGTTGTCGAAGCAGCCTTTGATGTCGCCTTCGAGCACCCAGCTTGGGTTTTTGTGACAGAGCGAAGTGAAGCACTGTTCCATCGCATCAGCACAACTTCTCCCCTGCCGGAAGCCGTAGGAGTTCTGATCCGCAGTCGTCTCGGCGACCGGGTCGAGCGCCAGCAGATACAAGGCTTGCATGGCTCGATCCCGCATCGTTGGGATTCCTAACGGTCGGAGTTTCCCATTGGCCTTCGGAATGTAAATCCGCCGGAGAGGCATGGGGCGGTAGCCCCGTGCCGCCAGCGAAATCACACCTTGAAGCTTCTTGTGTGGTGAATCCCAGAGTTTGCCATCCACTCCAGGCGTTTTTCTACCGTCGTTCACTGTTACCCGGCGAACGGCGAGTAACTTGCTGCTCGCCGAATGCGTAAGAAGATGTTGCAAGGCTTTTACCTTGTTCCATTTCTTTTGCTGCACCGCCTTCACGATACGCGCCTGGAGTCGGCGAACATTATCCTCGATGGTTCGCCAATCAAAAGCGTCCCATGTCGAAGTCGTATTTAGGATTGCACCAGCTTGCGCCGTCATCTGCCGATCCTATTAGGCCGATTTGCCAAGTTCTCTCGTGATCGGAAACCAAGAGGAAGTCTGCCCGCTTGCGCGTCGGATAATGTCGCAATCCGTATTCCGGCCATTACAGTCGGACGTTCGCTTTCTCCTCTATCCTCTACCCGCATCACCGTTGCATGACCTTGCGGCCTAGCTACCCCGAAGGGAATAATACGGGCTTACCATGTTTTGCATGCATGACTGAATGGTTTAGGTCCCTTCACTTATACCGGCGACTTTGATTGCCCACGACGGGTGAGAATGGAGCACCCGTTCCAGCCGCAGTCACGGAGCCTAACAGCATCTTTGACCCCTTCTTTCTTGACGATACTTACAAAGGTTCGCATTTGCTGACCATGCCACTCACCCTAGCCCCGATCCGCCTCGATGCTGGCAGAAATACCGGCCCCTCGCGGTTTCGGTATCCGTTTTTTACGACGGAGGGATACATTGTCCGAGGGCTTCTAGACGATTCGTTTCCGAAACGCCATACCTCGTAGGGTACTGCCAATGGGATGGCAGGTCCGGTCGAGTGGTGCTCGCCGGACAATCACACATGCAACTTCATGTCGCACCCACTCGTAAAATCCATCTCCTGGGATCAAGCATCTGCGAGATTTCAACGCATCACGGAACGCGGGCCTGGTTCCCGCAGTTTCTGACCTTGCATTGATCATCATGGCAGCTACAGCGGAGTCTTTCGCCCACGACGGAATCAGGCCCCAGCGCATCAGCGACAATTCTCGGATAGGTTCTTTCGGATTCTGGCGAATGACTGGGACTGGCTGAGTAGGGGCAATGTTGTAGCGCGGAGTCCATTCGCATCCGTCTGACACTGTGTCGAAGTACTCGTCTACTAACTGCTTCCTTCGCGACAGTCTGTATCGTCCGCACATGTGGCAATTATGGCAGATCGGCGATTCGCTCCTGCGCCCGCGGCCCGAGCAGATTGAACAGATCACTGCGGTCGTTCGGACGTACGGTTGTCCAGAAGGGCCCTGACACGCTGTCGCTTTGTAACCCCTGCGGGTCCTTCTCTCGTGTTGCCTTCCGCCCACCTTGACGCCTGGCTCAAGAGAATCCGGTGCTCAATGGCGGGCCGTTGGATCGAAACCGTAAATTCGGTCATTGGGCCGGGCGTCGTGGTCAGGTCATCGGCTCTGAACTCGGCCACTGCAAGAGCCACCGCTTCATAAAGAGAGTCTGCCTGGACCTCGACAGCGTGCGGAATTCCCTCTGCATCGGTGAACGAAACGCGGCAGCGGGATACGCCCATCCGGGAATTATACCGCGCATTTCGCTCTTTATTCGCCTCCGTACAGAAAGCTGCGAGTTTCAGCTCCGTTCTGTCACGTTGCCGATGCAAAACCCAATCGTGGTGGACTCCCGCAGACAGTCACGCTGAAGCAAAAGCTGGAAGAAATATTGGGCAAAGTAAATCACGCAAGGAGCGACCGAAAAGGCTAGGCAGGCAAATCAGCAGCAAGATATTTCCGAGTTCTCAGTGAGTCGGAGCCTGAGCCGCTTTGTGGGAGTGCTTAGGTTGCCCCGCTTGCGCAGCACCCGTTTTCACGGCTGGGGGCTGCGTGATGGTCGCACCTGGGGCGAAGGGGTTCTTTCCTTGAAGCAGCGAAGATGCAACGAAACTAACCAGTATCATCCCACTCAGCAATCCCCACACGAGAACGACTGGCTTCCACGGAACGAGAATGTACATGGCAGAACCTCCGGGGACGAAGAGCGGCTTACAATTGCCCGTAATTATACTGCGAAATTCCCAAGGCACCTGTTCGTAAAAACATCGTCGTCGTTGTCACCATGAACGCGCCCTCCGCCAGAGATTCCGAGCCTTCTTGGGTTGCGCCCTCAGAGCACGCGAATAGGGAATGCTATCCATTCCAAGCCTGCCTGCCGCAAGCCGAGGGAATACTCCGTCATTGCGAAAGCGCCCCTCCTACTGACTAAGGAACGATTTGAGCAGCAAAGGCATCAAAATATATTTTTGCAAAGGGCCCTTGACTGCGGGTTGTGCCGGTGAGAATCTCTCCACAAGTTGCGCTTCGTCGAGTCCGGGGAAGTCTGGAGTATTTGCTTGCAGAGCCCAAACCTTGGCCCTGAGTGGGTGATTAAGGGCCCAGATGACGAAGCTCGAAGGCGCTCGAAGAGTCATGAGCGTCTCTTGGATGCTGCTCGGGTCGCTTGGCCCCGCGTCCTTTCGTACGCACGTTTGACGGACGTTGCTGACTATGAATGCTTGGCGACTGAGGTCTGGGAAGAGCTTCTTCGTTCTGTCTTAAGGACGATGCGTCGGCTTGGAAACTTGCATCATGTTACGGACTTGGAAGCATACTTGATCGGTGCTTTTCGCCACCGCTTCCACCGCGAGCTAGTAAGAGAAAGACATTACCGCAGGAACATGTTGTTGCCTGAGTCAGTTGAAGAACTTGAAAGTCTGGGCCGAATCCAAGACTGGAAACCTGTCGAACGACTGGAACGCGACCTGCAAGTCCAGCAGACGCTGAAGCTTTTGGACCCTTGGACGCGGCGGGTGTGGAACTACATCAAATACGGTTATTCGATTAAGGAAATTGCGCGACGCCTCGATCTCACTGAATTCCAAGTTGAATTTCGTTATCGCCGGAGCCTCGCGCGATTGCGAAACTACCTTCGTCGCCGCGGCGGGACCGCGGCTTAGTTGAAGTACGTGGTGCCCATGATGGAACCAAGTGGACGATCGGCGATGCGCATGTCGAAATGGTGAATCTTGATTAGCCTTCAGCACAAGAAACGACAGAACGACGAGGACAGGCAATTCTTGCAACTCCTCAATCGAGAGTTAGCAGAGGGATTCCCGAACCCAGATCGAACCGGCTGTCCTGACGCGGAGTTTCTGAAACGTGTTGCACACCATCAGGTCCCGATTTCTGAAATTGATCCGTGGATCGATCATCTCGGTTCGTGTAGCGAATGTTTTGGAGAGTTCAATCGGCTTAAAGCGGCGTCCGGCGCGCGACGGCGGCGAGTCATTTTATATGCAGCGACGGCGTGCATTGTTCTCGCCAGTGCGGGATTTCTCTGGAGGTACTTGGGCAGAGAATCAGGGATGCCGACGCCGGTTGCGGGTGTGGCTGCGACAAACCCTGCCGTTATAACAAGTGACCGCGGTGGGGAGCAGGATGTAGCTAGCACGGCAGCGGACAAGAAACCCTTCGAGGTGATCCTCAATCTCACGCGGTCTGCGACGCGCGGCGAGACAAGCACGAATGACAGCCAGATGATCCGAGTACCAGCTCGGCTTCTGGAGTGTCGCATGACACTGCCGCTTGGCAGCTCTGATGGACAGTACTATGTTCGGGTTCAACGCGCAGCTCAGAGCGAGGTTTTGAAGACAGCTCAGGGAACAGCGGCCATCAACGACGGCGACGTGCGGCTCGACGTTGAACTGGACCTGTCAAGTATGGCGGCGGGTAGATATCTGTTGTCCTATCGCCATGCTGGCGAGTCATGGCACACCGTACCAATTGCGATTACGAGCCTCACAAATTAGAAGACTACGATCAAACGATCAAACGGGAGCGTAGGAGGAACTACACGGGCGACAAACCCAGCGCTTCCTCGTGACAGCGTGTCAATGAACGTTATCGCGATTTTGCACCAGTTATGGACAATTCCTCACTTGCAGCCCGCATCCACGAACTTCCCTTTGACTCTGGTCAGAGCTTTTTGGTTCTCATTCCGCATCGGAGCCAATTGATGCCGATAGCCAAAAGCCGCAATGGAATCACCCTCAAGCAGCGGGGCCTGATCTGTCAGTTTCTTCACAGCATCCCGATAATATTCACATCGCCCCGCAGAGGAGAGGTCGCCTGCATCCTCTAAAATGCGTCCCGCTTCGTAGAGGTTTAAGAAATCTCCCGATGAATGGGGTTCCGTCTCGCAGGATTTGTTTGCGTATAGAACAGCCTCACGCAGCCAGCTGTCCCGAGCTGCTGGTTGTTTATGCGCCCGCATCAGGTACATCATCGCGATCTGTTGGTAAATCACTGGGCCGGGTGCTTCCCTCGCGGCGGCTAACCCAATTTGAACGGCCTTTTCGTAGTCACCCTTTTGAGCGTATCGCGTCATCTCCGACGCTGCTTTTGTTATCACAGGGTTTGCGCTTGGCTCGTTCGTCGGAACGCGATCGCCACAGGATGCGAGTTGTCTTTTCACACGGGACACCTCTTCTGCATTGTGTTGGCGAAAGGGCGCCAATCGGAAGCTTTCTCCCCCAATTGTGGCGCGGTTGCCTTGGAGCTTTGGAGACAAGTTCTCCAGCACTTCGACAGCCCGTTGGAAATAGCGGCAGGAGTCACTGGTGGGCAGATTATCTCCGGCAAGTTCGTATGTCTGCCCGACATTGAAAATGTTAGAGAGATCGTTTGGCTCTGCGCTCAATGCTTTTTCTGCGTATTGAGCGGCAAGCTCGGCCCACTGTGCCGCTTGCTTGGGGTCTTTGTTGGGATCTCTGTATTCCCGGATTGCGTAGGCTTGAGCAACCATCTGGTAGATGAAATAGTCTGACGGCCGTCCTGTCCGTGAGCGCAGCCCTAGTTGAATCTCATCTTCAAACTGTTCTCTCTCTCCAAGCTCGGCCATTTGAGTAGCGACATCTCCAAGTCCGGGTGGCGAAGTTAAAGACCATGCCTGAAGTCGCGTGTTCTGGTAATGGATGAGGAGCGGAACAGCCGCGACCAGCAAGGCTAAGACGATTAGCCCGAATGTGTATCGCTTGGGAAACGCCATAGCCAAATGGATTCCGATTCTGTGGCTACACTACTTCGCAATCGTCAAAAGGGAGCCACGCGCCTCGTTCTCAATTTCTCAATGAACATAAGGCTTTTCTCTGCAAAGGGCAAGATAACTGGCGTAAGCAGGCAATGTCACAACCTTGCGCCGTCCTTTCGCCGGTCAGATGGGGTTTTGAGCGTGATTGTTCGCCAATGTGAGAGAAATTCGGTGCGCTACCAAGGTCTGAAATTGGCTTGGTCGTGACGTGTTACTTTTCGAGAGAAAAGTACCTGCTCGTGTCCGCTCCGCAGTTCGACTGCAACGATCCGAGCAGTCTGATCGCTAGGATGGAAGTCCGTCACGACCATTTCATCGTCGAATGGCTGCGACCACTCTAGCTGTCCTTTCTCCCACAGCCGTGTTCCGGTCGCACGCTCAAAGCACGCGGAATCGTAAATGCCGGCCGTAATGATGTATTGCCCATATAGTCGCACCCTAAGAATTTCTTTCGCGGAAAGGGAAATCGGGTTCTCCTTCGCGCACTCGGGAAGTTTGCAGGCGTAAAACTGCGTTTTGGGCCCACCACTCTCCACTTCCAGAACTCCTAATGAATCCTCCCCGGGCCACAAATCCGTGAACTTCCCATCGCGTTTCGAAAGCACCGCACCTGTGTCAGGATTCAGGATGAATAGCCGCGCATCGCCGACGGTTGGGTCGTATGTCCGAAGCCTATCGACAACAGCAAGAAAGACGCCAACCTGTGCGAATGCGACTGAGCCGAGATCGGCGCCAAGGGGCATCGACCATCGTATCTGGCCGTCCTTGCGATCGAAGCCACGCAAGTTCTCATTTTCGAGGTGATAACTCTGGTTGAGCTCGTATTTCCTGTCGGCAGTGACAGCGACAACTGTCGAAGGAGTCACTTGAACGATCTCCTCAATCGAGCTTGATTCCCAAACAGTGGAACGATCGACCGGACTGATGATCCGCACGTGATTGTGATTGAAACGCTTATCCGCTGCGCCGAGGAAGTTGATGCCGAACTCCGCGATCAGAATTTCGTCTTTCGGCATACGGAATACTTGAGATTTCGTGCCGTTGGACACGTTGAGCCTGTATACCTCGGCACCAGACTGGACGAGAAGTTGATCGTCTGATCTCTGCAGAAAGACCCGCGCGGGGAACGCCACCTCCCAACGCAAGTGGCCCTGTTTATCGATTCCAATCAGGCGCTTGCCGTCGACGGACGCAAAGACTATTCGGTCAGCGAAGACGTGGGGGTGTCCAAACGTCGGCTCGATCCTCACATCTGCAGCCGTGACGGTAATGAGAACAACGGCGCAGAGAAACGTGATGGAAAGTATCTGTCGCAAGGAAGGCAACATGCAGGCTCATTATGAGCCAGAAACCTAATGTTCTCACGTAACTGTTGTAACCAGATGTTTTCAATTTCACGAGCACTCCGGAGCCGGGGTTAGTTGCCGAACGGCGGCAACTGACCGAGACCGGACTTTAAGTCAATGACCGTAACCGGCCTCTTGGATTGCCCCCACCGCCTTAGATAGGAGGGATGGTAGATAGGTATTCCTATAACAGGGGCCAAACCAGCACGCTCAATAGGAACACGAGAGCCGCGCAATTTAGAAATGCGTCCCTGTTGTTTGGCCACGAATCGAAGGGACTTAACACCGAGGAGATCGACTCTAGCCCAATCCCTTTCACGAATAACATGATCGACGTGATGCTTAATGCAATGATCAACGGCAATTTGTGCGTCCTCTTTGCTTATGTAGGCTCGCGCTTTGCGGTCGGGTGGGAAAACATTATCAGGAGGGCGGCAGTTAAGACAGTTAATGATCGTGAGCCCATCTCTTGGGATACGTGCCGATTCTAAAAGAGAATTAAATACTTGGCCCGAATCGCCCACGAGGGGTTGGCCCTCAATGGATTCTTGTTTGCCCGGCGCCTCGGCAATGACCAGTCGATTAAGGTCACGAGCGGGATTGGGACGCTGAGGGCTTACGAAGTTCTCGTTGAACCTTCGCATCGGGCAGCCCTCGCAACCCGGAGTTTGAGAGACGGTTTTAATCAACTAGACCCTCTTCTTCTTCTGTGTCCCTTGCCTTTGGAGTTGTAGTTCCATCCGGCTCGGTAGTCACAGATGTCTCCCTAGCCTTTAACCCAACTGGCCAGAACCCTCTTTATTGAAGGATATCGAGGGCCCTGTTGAGTTGTGCGTCACTTCCGCGAGCAAGAGCTTCTGGATCAACGTCCACGAGAACGTCAGGCTGCACGCCTGGTCCTTCGGTGTAGTTTCCATTCGGACTGAACCAACCGACTATCGGCATGTAGAGGGTGTAACCGTTTCCGACGTTGAACGTCGTGGACCCGAGAACATTCCCCATCGTCTTTTCGCCAACGAGGGTCGCGAGTTTTGTATCCTTTGCGAACTGGGCGGCCATCTCTCCCGCGCTGTTCGTGAATTCATTGACCAGCATCACAACGTGGCTATGGAATGGTTGCCGTCCTAGACCCTGCGTAAGCAGCATCAACGACTTATCCTGAACGGCAAAACGGGCCAGACAAAGCAGAACGCCGGCTTTAGTCTCCGGCATCGGAACCCGAGGCAGTTCGGTGGACGTATATCCTCGCTGGAGCCGTTTTCGGGTGACGTCATACCCGATGGGGATTTGGTCGGCACAGAGATAGCTGACAAGATTCGCGAATCCTAAGCTGCCGCCCAGGCAACCGCGCAGATCGATGATGAGGCGGTCGCAACCCTTGGCCTTTAGGTCCTCCACCGCTGCTTTCAAGAGCTTCGAGAAACGGATTCCAAAAGATCCAGAGAAAAAAGGCACTCTTAGGATTCCGACGCGAGGCGTTAGCATACGGTGGCTGACGCTCTTTGGCTCTATCAACGGTGGACGTCCTTTGCGGGTTTTCCTTTGAGGAACCGTTATCGCAATGTTCCGCGTTTCTTGCTGGCCCGGCAATTTTGTAGTCACGCGATGATCCTGACCGAAACGGAAAGCAGGGAATGCTGGAGGAATGGCTGGCGTGCCGTCCACGCTGACTAGCAGTTGGCCGGGAACAACACCGGCGCGCTCTGCAGGGCCATCTTCGAACACATCGAGAAACATCCAGTACGGACCGCCGGAATCGATCACTGAGCGTAGTGTGGCGCCAATGACATGCTGCGGCCTAGTCGAATTCACATCGGTAGCATAAAAATTCGTATGGCTGGATTTCAGCTTCGCGAGAAGAGCGCGGATGCCTTCCTCGAAGACGCCTTCGTCAGCGGCAGCCAGGGTGGCCGATTGCTGATCGACTTCTCGACACCATTCCCCGTAATCGATGTTTCCGATATTGAAATGGTGCTTGAGCACGAGGGTCTTCACCCGTGAAATGACCGCTAGGCGCTGTGTCTGGTCAGTCAATGTTCTTTCCTTAATTACTGCACAATCGGCGGTGGGGCAAGTCCTTCTAGAGTAAATCCCGCCCAGTAATAAGGAACGGCCTTGCGCGGGCCAAACTTTTTGAGCATGCTCCTCTTGGCGAGTCTCAACGCTTCTGGAGCGGGCTTCTTGCGACCCAGTTCCGCATAGAAAACCTTCATCAAATAAAGAGTGCTGTCGTCGTCGATGGTCCAAAGAGTCGATACGACGGTACGAGCGCCGGCCAGGAGAAAAGCACGAGCGAGTGTGGAAATCCCCTCTTCACCCTCGACCGGTCCGACAGCCGTGTCGCACGCTGACAGCACAACTAGATCCGCATCTAACGGGAGCTGAACGATTTCCGAGGGGTACAGGGACCCGTCTTCTCCGTGCTGGGGATCGCTGAGGAGGACTAGAGCGGCTCGATCGGGGCTGGTGTTATTTGCAATGGCGTGCACGGCGAGATGAATGATTCGATGATTGACCGACTTCTTAAATGCCCCTTCCGTAGCCTCTTTGCCGAGGAGCAACGTATTTGACGGGTTTGGCAGTGCCGTCGCCGCTTCCATCGCCTCATCCCTTGAACTCGGAAGATCCCCGAGCTTTGTCCCGCTTTGCTGGTAAGGAACACCTCCAACCGCTAGCAGTCCTTGTGCTGATGATTTACGCTTCGCCGCCGTGCGCAAAAGAAAGAAACTCGTTGCGGACGGAGCATAAACGACTGTCCGGAGCTCGACAACATACCGTCCGGAGGGCTCAACCAGCGCATCGAAAGGAACCAGGTGAAGTTGGCCATCCCGAACGATGATGAGCTGCTTTGCGCCTTTTAGTCCGGGGATTCCGCCTAGCAGGACATCGTACAAATGGCGGGCCTCGCCATCAGCCCGTTCCTTCGCCTTCAGCTTGCCAAGGTATGCGACTACAAGTGAAGAGAGCGCTCCCTTCGCCGGCAGCTTGGCTATGCGGATACTGCTGCGAGTGATGACCAAACAGTACGAAGTAGGCTCATCTACTACATATTCCAGGAGAGCCTCCGAATTCGAAAGGCTCTCTTGCAGTTGCCGACTGGTCATAACCTCGTGCTCTCGCGCCTTCAGGATGCTGACTTCAGGAGTGACCGATCTGAACTGCTCGGCGAGGAAAATCTGGTCCCGGAGCTTTTCAATGTCTTTGTTTGAATGCGCTTCGGTCAGTTGAAGGCGCAGCCGGGCGAGATTCTTTTCCGTGGCCAGAGACTCGGGCGAGGTCTTGTCTCCGGACATCAGAAGATCTGTCATCACTCGGCCGCGAGCCTGCTCGACTACGGTGAAAGCCCTTGTCGGATCGCCACCTTGTTCAGCAATCAAGCCGAAGTGCTTCTCATACAAGTCGCCTACACCTTTAATGAGAGCTGTTTTTCCGAGTGCACTGTCAGCGTTGCCAATCATTACATCTTGAATCGTTGCGGCGCGGTCGTAGGTTTGATCGGCCTCGGCATACTCTTTCCGGCTCACTTGAATCTGCGCCAAGACATTCAGCAGCTTTGGGATCAGGGGGATATATCCGAGCGCCTGCGCGGACTCAGCCGCAAGGCGAGCAAGCACTTCGGCTTGCGACAGATCTCCGGTCAGTCGATACAGGTCCGAAAGTTCGCTCTGAAATTGCGGAAGTGCGTGCGTGTCACCGGCGATTTCCGAGTGCCGGACAGCCTCGCTGAGATACGCAATGGCGCCCGGCAGGTCTCCTCGGGAGCGGGCTATTTGCGCACCCATTGAATTCAGTTCCGATAGTTGGTCGTCACTGGCTTGAGCCTCAGGGCGAGCGAATAACTTCTTCAACTCTTCTTGTGCTGCGGTGACTTGGCCAGCTTGAACCATAGCCGATAGTCGCGCCTGATGCGCGATTATCGGATATCCTGCATCTGGATTCGCCTCCGCAATTGCAATCGCTCGAATCGCATACAGATTGGCCTGATCGTTCATCCCTTGCAGCACAAGCCCACTCGCCGTGGTGGACAAATAGAAGATCTGGCCGCCGATATCGCCGGCTTTGGTCGCACCGATCAATGCTTGAGCAACATTGCGTTGAGCACCCGAAAGATCTCCGTCATAAAAATCTGCAAAACCCAGTTGCCCTTGCGCGCGGTATTGCCACTTTGTGTTTCCGAGGGATTGTGCCAGGGACGCTACCTCCGTCCAATCGCTACGCATCGCTGGCGTATCGCTTTCCCCGTCGAAATCACCCTTAACAATGAGACAGAACATTCGAAGCTCTTTATCAGATTGCAAGAGCGGATTCGCGGCGAGTTCTTGACCCAGCATGTAGGAAAGTTTTATGAGTGGAGCCGGTTCCGCTCCCGCCCTGATTGCTCCCAACCGAGCGTATAGCCCATTTCGTTTGTCACCCGTCGCTTCAAACATTTGTTGAGCCTTTGTAAAGTACGGGCGTGCAGCGCGCCAGTTGTACAGGTCGGAGAAATAGAGCGCTCGTTTTAGCAGAGTGTCCGCAGTATCGTCCGCTAGGACCGCGGAACTTGATGCTGCCACGAGTATCGTCAGGACCAAAATAAGCCGAAGGACTCGACGCCTCGACGCGCGATAAGGCAAAGTTAGGGAAATTGCTTTGTGCCCCGGTTGTGCGCGCCAAGAATGGATACGGCAACCGACCCGTACGACATTCACTTCTAGTCTTTTTATTGTTTGCACGAACGCCTCACATTGTCCCGACCATAACAGAATCGCAGCACACTACCCCAACACGTAGGTTCCTGGTGCAGAGCCACAACTGGACCGTTTTTCATCGAGATTTACCCGACACTAACTCAGGAACAGTTTGAGGGGGAAAAGCATCAAAATATTTAAGTACGGCGCAATTCTCCTTCCGTTGGTCATCCCGAGATTGTTTTGCTGCTTTCCCCCTCGTGGAGGTTCCTGTATCAGATATAAGGCATTTACCGATCTCTGCCGTTTGGCGAAAAGGGAGTTTGAGCGGTGTTCCCCACGGTCGAAGTGCGTCACCTGCACGCAGTCATTGTCTTGGCCGAAGAGCTGAACTTCACGCGGGCCTCGCATAGATTGAACATTACCCAATCGACGCTCAGTAAACAGATCATTGAAATCGAAAAACATCATGGATTTCATTTATTCACGCGCAAGAATAAAAGGAATGTGGAACTTAGCGAAGTGGGCCGTATCTTCGCCGAGGAGGCTCGTTCGGCCCTCTTGCACATAGACCGGGCCGTTCAGCTCGGGCGTGCTGCTCGCGAGGGGAGCGAGACCACTTTGACTGTCGGGCACTCGCCCGACGCCGACCAAGCCTGGGTTTCGGCCGTTCTTGCGATCCGTCTGCCTCTCTATCCTAAACTCCGCATTCAACTCATCAGCGAATTCTCGAGCGAGCTGATCCGAAGTGTGATGGCAGGTGAATTGAATCTGGCGATGGTAACAGCGCCACCAGAAAACTCTCAGATCACCGCCGTTGCGTTCGCTCAGACTCCTCTATGTGTGGCTCTCCCACTGACTCACGCTGCTGCTGAGAAGAAGAGCATAGGGCTCCAAGATCTGGCGAGAGACGAATGGATTTTATTCGCGCGACGAGTTCACCCCATCGTTCATGACGCAATCCTGGACGCAGCAACGCGTGAGGGAATAGCTCCGAAACGCGCTCACGATATCCTTACGGCTCAACAGGCGGTTCACTTGGTATCTGAGCACGTCGGCGTGGCCATCCTCGCCCAACCTACAGCCGCTGGCTTCAGCGCCAACGGTGTAGTGGTAAAGCCGATTTCTGACACATCATTGTGTTTCGAAACGTGTGTGATTATGAGAGCCGACAACGATTCGCGGTTGGCAAATGAGTTCGCCCGGTCATTCCTCCGCACATACGCACCCCAACGCCGGCCCCCAAAGCAGATGGAATTGTGGCTGTCGGCCTGAGTTGTCGTCTTGAAAACGGCGGTCGATCCGGGGTCGCCACTGACAGCAGAGAGTCTCCGCACTTATGTGGGGCGCGGGTGAAATGGCCCCTAGGGCACCCGGAGGCCTTGTTTTAGAGCAACATAATTTTCCTGTGTGGCAGCAGCCTGCTATCACAATGAACGCGGAAAGCTGATCGTGCCGGCGTCCCGATGTATCCGCTCCGTGTCTGACGGCCCCGAGATATCACAAAGAGCAAGTGCTTTCGCCTTCATTTCGAGATCGACCTCGGCACAATGTGCGTCGTGTCCAGCGAGACGTGAAGATTCCTACCAAGCTCTACGACCGGCGAAAAGAACTGGCGAACCTAAGCGAGATTGAACGGCGGATTACGTTTGAATGAGAAGCGCGTTTGCGCGGCCTTGCGGTTGGCCCAAAAAAATGTACGATGTCTGTGTCTACAGAGTTCGCTTCGTCGCGATCAATTAACTGAGGAGAGAACATGACCCTGCTCTCAATGTATAAACGCGATGACAGTCGCACGGTTTATCGAATTCTGGCTGAGGAGGCCGTGAAGTGCCTTGATCATCCAGACGCTGGCACGAAAAGTAAAATCATTTTCACGAACCTCGCACGGTTGCTCGAACGTTACCGGTACGACGCTTTCTCCTACGACGCTGCACCTGGCATTCTCGAAGTCTTCACTTCCCAAGGCGAGGATCAGCGTGCGGACCTTGCCGGAGCACACCAAAAGAAATCGTCGGATGTGATTGTGGCGCTCGAAGCGGCGCACACGCACGTTTACCATTCGCTCTCCAAACAGGACCTGGTCGAAAACCTGAAAATATTACTTGCTCAGCTGGCGGCGTCAAAGGTACCAGACGATCAGAACACGAAAGCGGGCTTGGCGAAGGCGCGTCTTTTCTTTGAGACGCTGTCGGAAGGATTGAGAAAGCGCAGCGCATGAATCCGAAGGAGTTCCTGCTTCAAGAATGCGACAACGTACGGGCCACATTGCAGGATGTGCTCCGCCACGACTACGCGGCAGGCAGCAGCGAAGAGTTCTACAACGAATTTTGCGAACGGCTCGCATTTCTGGAATCATTGATTCAGCCGGCCGACCCAGGGGATCTTTCTGCGCTGGGAACCTTCGTAGAAGAGATTTCACTCCTCTCTACACTTGTCCATCATATGGAGCGGTCACACGCAGGGGAGTTTCCGTGGCCGTTCACGGAATACCTGCAGTCTCTGGCGACACCGCTGTGTAAAGAACATCTGGTCGATAACGAAGGGGAGCCCATTATTCGCGTTTATGCCGAAGGCGGGTTGGACACCTACCAGATCAATCTCGAAAACGACCTGTCGGTCCTCAACATCGGCCGTCGCATCTTCACGATTGTTTTCCCCCGAACTCTCCGGCATCACGTCCTTCTGCATGCAATTTTCGGTCACGAGATTGGACATGCGGCATGGACAATCCCGCAACATAAGAGTGATTTGCGAAGCACTGTCCTTGAACCTTTAAGAGGATCGGGGCCATTGAACAGCACGTCGCAGGCAACTCAGTGGTTGCGTCACATAAACGCTCCTGCCCCAATTGCTGAACTGCGAAATCAGTATTCGGACGAATACAGTGACGTTAAGCGCAATCAGCTAGATTCCTGGTTTCAGGAATTCATGTGCGATCTTTTCGGCTTGGTTACTTTTGGCGGGGGTTTCTTGGCGGCACACCAGACGTTGCTGCTCGCTCTCGATCCCACGGGCCATCGCTGGGGTCCATATCATCCGCCTTACGTCTGCCGCAAAGCAATGCTTTGGCGTGCATGCAAGCATTTAGAGTGGCCAGAATTTCCTGCGAGCATCGGTGATGCGAAACTGCGTTCGAGCATCGAGGCCTTTTTGAATAAATATTCTGGCCCGGCGCCGGGATCGTGGGAAGATGTCTTTACCCAAGAGCAAGTCGCAAAAGCTGTCGATGCGCTAAAAGCCGTTCTCACAAGAGCCGGTACATCGTGTTTCTCAATGCCGGACGATTCCACGCTCCTGCCGTTGGTGCAGATGTTACACGAACAGATACCGCCTTGTGGCTCTGATCTGAGCGGCTCACCGACTCCGGCCAACAAGAATGTGGATTTCCGGCATATTTTGTTTGCCGGTTGGCTCATTGCGGACGAACTCGCTGAGCAGGAAAATGCCGCTGGAAAACATGGCTACTTCCTCGAATTGAACAAACTCTGCGAGATGGGATTGTTGCAACAGCGCGCGATTGATGAATATAACGCGGCAAAAGCAGGAGGAAACGCGTGAGCGCGCTCGTCAAAAGGTCAATACTCAAAGCCATGGCGGATAGACAATTGGTTGTATCGCCGATAATCTGCGGCAGCCAGTTGGGTGCGTCATCGATTGACCTGAGGCTTGGCAATGTTTTCCTCATGGTGCGAGCGCGTGGGCTGTCCGACGTAGATCCCGGACGTTTTGCCCATCCCGATAACACAGCAGGGGATCATGCATTCCAGCAGGCACGAAGGCAGAAACACGAACGGTACGAGGCACCTTTCCGCCAGAAATTCCTTTTGCATCCGGGGATGCTCGCGCTTGTGCCGACATTGGAATGGATCAAGCTGCCTGCGAACCTGCAGGGGATTGTTACCGCCCGCTCCTCCTGGGCGCGCGAGGGTCTAAGCATCGCCACCGCAAGCCTCATACACCCCGGCTACAAGGGCGTTGTCACGCTGGAACTTGCGAACCTCGGGCAGATACCTTTGAGTTTGTATCCAGGGCTACGGATAGCGCAGATTGCGTTTTACACGCTCACCGAGGACGCAGCGCCCGAAGACATGGGCAGCCGCTTCGATATGGCGTTTGAGCCTGTTGAAGGAAATGTAGCGCTCGGGGATGAGGCATTTCTTCCTAAGAAGAAGTGATCCTGGATTCCTTCTCCTTATCTCCCGGTTCCTGACGTTCGCCCCACAGTTGCTGCATGACTTGGCGAAGCGAAGGCCTGCTGCAAAACTCGCACCCCGGATCTCTGGGTCTTGCCTGACGAAGTTGGGGAACCGGGTTATGCCAAGGGCTTACACGCCAGTAATTAAAGCGGTCCTCATCGGGCGTGGCTAAACGGATGGCAAACTCTACTGCTAGGTACGCCCCTGCCAGGACCGACACGAAGGAGAAAGGGGCAAGGACCTGTTGTCCGCCGACAGTCTTGAGCTTGCCGATTCCACACAGTTCCTTGTACACGGTGTCGAAAGCTCTGCCCACAAGATTATCAGCCCGAAGATCCGTGTATTTGTCACAAATCTTCATCGCGATCGACGAAGAAATAAAACCGGTGCGCACTTCTTCAACCCTCAGTCCAAGCGCTTCGGCGACATTCTCTTCGTGTTTGCGCTCACGCTCGTTTTCCGGATAAACGCAACTCAGGCAAGCCGACTCCGTCGGTTGACGGTTGAAATGGAGCACGACTTCGGTAATGTCGGTCGTGGAAGCATCAAAGACCGTCCCCGGCAGCGCCGATTGCAGGGACCGCCGGACGCGGCGACTATCGACGCCAACCACGAGCTTCTCAATCAGGAAGTCCGTTCCGCGGAGCTTCCTCGCTTCATCCAGCTCCTTGTTGATCGCAATTAGCTTCAGGCTCGGAAACAACGGGCCTGCAACTCCACAAAGTCGCGTCGCTTTTCGATACCCGAGGTCGCCAGCGCCAAACAAGAGGCAGCGATTCAACCCACCAGCTGTCACATTTTTCGGATCAGTGACGTAGAGAGTGCCCCGCACGTCGAAATAGCGGAGTGTATAGACGAACCCGTGGCCCACAGCGCCAGCACCGGCGAGATAGACTTCCCCGATACCGAGCGGCTGCGCCAATCTATCGAGGTGCGTGCCGAACAGCGCTGGCCAGGACAGAATGATCGGGGCGGAATTTCCGAATGGAAATGTCGGTCCGAGCGCGACCCTGATGGCAGTTGCGCTCACATAGCAAGCGGCTATGACAAGCAGAGGGCGAGGTATTGAGAGATCGCACTTTGTCAGCGGAGTCGTCTCCCGAATGACAAAATCAGCGCCGTCTTCACCCGCGTAAACTCGCAGTGGTGCCGCAGTAGCCGGTGCACAGTCTCCGATCACGACTTCGAGAGCGAAAGGGTTATCATCTGGCGGACCGGCATATTCGACGGTCCGGCGAAGCATTTCGATGATATGTGATCCCAATTCCTGAGCTGCGTCGGTTCTGGATTCAAAGGTCACCGCAATTCGCAAAGACAGACGCTGGGCTGCGTCTTCCTCTTCTATGCCGAGCAGAGCCGCGAGGGTCTTCGCATTTTCTTGGCGGTAACCGAGCGTCATGGCGTAATCCGCAGCTGATCTCGGACGCCTTCGCTTACGATCTCGTTCCAGCGATTGTGAGAATCGAGCTGAAAGACGGCAGCTTCCTGCAGGAAATTTTCGACGGTTGTGGATTCTGCAAAGAAGGGCAAAACGATCGATAGCGCGCCCGCGTGCCGGACAATTGCCCACTTGTCATCAGCGCGCGAGTGGAAGGCAAGCTCAGGGTGCGTATGCACCTGAGAAACCACATACAATCCCTGGGTCCGAAGGCGCTCCATCAGAAGGACCATCCCCTGCCTCGGTATCTCAAAATAGTCTCTGTCAGCTTCCTGCAGCGGCTTGTATACGTCAATAATCCGCTGAAGTCCCTGCTCGCGGCGACCGAGCCAGAGCAGTATGCATTCCTGCCGCCCGGCTTCCCGCAGCAACTCGATGGTTCTAGCGATCTGAGCCGAAGATATTTCAACCGGGGTGATGTTCATTTGTGCAGACTCCTCCATACATGCCAAAGCTGAGTGAGAATCCCTCCAAGCGTGAATTTGTCCCCTCCCCTTATCGCTTCCCATGCATCGTTCGTGTGGCTGGGATGAGTATGATACTCGCGGATTCCCTTCATGCAGATGAAGGGCCGCCCCGTGGCGGGATGCGGCGAATTGTTGAAGACGCTCGCAGGGTCGCGCTCGATACCCGCGAGCGGCTGCCCTCCCCAATCGAGAAACTCGACAGAAGGAGGGCGCTCATTCCAGTCATTGCACATGAAACGTAACCGCAAACGAGCGCCGTCCTTAGCCGAGAAACCCACATCGAACACAGGAAAATCTTTGGAGAAGAGAGTCCAGCCGCGCGATTCCAAGAGTTCGGGACGGAATTTTGCGACCTCCTCTTCGAATAGAGCACGCGACGCAGCTTCATGCATAGCCGCCCGCCCCGTGATCCGGACCCCAATCGATCTCCACCCGGCCGGTAAGCGCGTTATCGCGATACGATCTCGCGATATCAATCTTGCGACCGCCGACCACGGCAATCCACCCCGCCGTGTTCGTGATGTGGAGGTGGTGATCGGCCTTTTTCAGCACTACGTCAACAACCTGATGTTCAGGAACCCGGTCAAACCCGGCCTCCGGATAGATGCCCGAGGTGGTAACCACCCGGACCTCAACGAATTTCTCGTGGTGCTCTTCCATAGCCTTACCCCCTTTCATCATGCGTGGTATTGATTTCTTACCACGCAATGCGTACTATAACACGCATTGCGGCCTGACGCAAGTGGTGCTTGATATAATGCGCAACCAAAGTATAATTGGTTTCAGATCAACGCGTTGATTGGATTGCAAGATGGAACATCGCCTTGGGGAAGAACTCGCGCGCCTTCGGCAAGTGAAAGGCCGGAGTGTGAGCCTGCGCGAAGTGGAGCGGCAGACCGGCATTTCGAACGAATATCTCTCGCAGATTGAGCGGGGGGTTGCCACCAAGCCCGCGCCGGATGTGCTTCAGAAACTCGCGAAGTTTTACGGAGCTCCGTATGAATCGCTGCTCATTGCGGCCGGATATCTGAAGGAGAAGTCGGGGGAGAAGACTCGCCGCGTGATTCCCCGCGACGTTGAAGCGATGGCTCAGAGCGCCCAGTTTTCGGGCGATGAATGGGATGAAGTACGCAATTTCATGACTTTTCTTGCAACGAAGCGAAAGCCCGGAGCGAAGTGAGTTGCCAGTGCCGCCATTGCTTGATTTAGGTGGACGAGTAGCGCAATAAACAGGATTATCATGCGGCAGCCCTGGAGTTCTCAAGGCGCGTTATGCGGAGTGAGATTTAAAATCGATCATTGACCGCTTCTCTGAAGTTCAGCCGGCAGCCAATGTACCGTTCGTGTATCGACGACGGGCCTCTACGACCGGCGCAAAAGCAAGCCCGAGGACAGCCCGACGTTCCAGGTGAAATATTGAGGCAAGATGCCGGCAGAATTCAAAATCGTGCGCAGCGTCGAAGACTTCATCAAAGAGATTTCAATTTTGCGGAGCGAGTGGTTTTACGACGATGAGTCTTTGGTTCCGTGGTGCAGAGGGCAGGAACGAGCCGAATGGGATCTGATGCCGAAGCTCTACCGGCTGACATCGGACGATGATTATCTCAACACTGAATATGAAATCCGCGAAGCATTCACGACTCGTGCACCAGCCTTGTCGGACTATGCGAAGCCCAGCGATGCCAGTGTTCTTAACAACTGGGAGTCGTACTTCGTGATGCAACACTACGGGGCACCTACACGCCTTCTCGATTGGACGGAAGCTTCATTGGTGGCTCTGTATTTTGCAGTGCGGTCGAACGCAGGCAACTTTAATGCCGCTGTTTGGGCGCTGGATGCCTGGCAATTGAATCAAAGGGTCATCAATACCGACGAAGTCATTCCACCTGCGGATCCAGGAACGCTGAGCACCGATAGAAAGAAGGTCGCCGCCTGGTTGCCGGAGCGATTCAAGAAAGGAAAAGGAAGCAAGCTACCCTCCCTCCCGGTCGCGGTTTTTCCGACCCACACCATGCGCAGAATTAGTGCACAACGCTCTTGCTTTACCATTCATGGAAGTGATCGGAACGGATTCGGCAAGCTCACGAAGGGCAAACAGTCTGTGCCGCTCGTGAAATTCGAGATTCCGAGCTGGGAAGTTCTGCAAATCAGACGATCCTTAGCAGCGTGTGGAATTGATGACACGGCTATTTTCCCAGACCTTGAGGCACTGGGTCGCGCTGTGACGACTGACTGGATCAGCGAAAACAAGAGCCTGCCGCATGAAGGAGTGTACGCGCGCATAAAGAGATCCGGTACTCATGGCATCGGCGTCTTTGCGATTAGGAGCATTAAAAAGGGAACGAAGATATTCGGCAGCGATAATCTTGGAATGGTTTGGCCGGGCAAGGACAACATCAAAGGCTTGCCCAAGGAAATCAAGGAGCTTTACACGGATTTTGGGGTCCTGAAAGACAGCCGATATGGTTGTCCGCCAAGCTTTAATCAATTGACACCGGCATGGTACTTGAACCACTCACAGAACAATCCGAATGTTCGGTGCGACGGCAACTATGACTTCTTCGCGCTGCGAGATATCAAAAAGGGCGAGGAACTGACGGCAGACTATTTGAAATACAGTGAGAACGAAGCGCGTTAGAACGATGATGCGGGATTGGTTGAATCGGTTGTGGTTACCACATGAAGATCGAGCTTCCTGAATTCAATCCGAGCGCAAGCGAGCGACAATGGGTACAGGGCGAGATTGAGACATCTCGATTCATCCGGGCTTTCTGGAATGCCGCCGGTCAAAAAAGATATGACGCAGGATTCATCTCTTTGCTTGTCCGCTGCGGCTGGGTCAACACAGGCGGGAACGGGGAATCGACGCGTAGATGGAGGAACCACAATATCGCGGATTACCTCCAGGTCGTTTATGAATCGGACCAGCAGCTCGCAAGAGAGTTATCGCGGGCATTTCCGCGACTAAGTCAGCCGGCAGAGTTTCTACGAATGCACACGGGCATCACGCACTATTACAGACCTCTGCGCCCGGCAACCCTCGAATTTGTCGAACGTCACGCGGCGCAAATCGCGAGGACATTCGGACACGTATCATCGATAAGTATGAAAACGGAGGCGAGGATTCGGGGGACGGTGGAGATGATCACTGGTCTGGGGCTCATTCGAACCTTGGGGCGCGAGATTTCGCCGCTAAACAGCTTGACCCCTACCCTCGCGTGCCTAGATCCATCGCAGACGTTTCCTATCCTTAACGACAAGACTAAGCGCTTGCTCAACGTAATTGGCGAACAGCGCGATTCAGACGGAGCGGTAGCGCTCTCGCGCTTGATAGGTCTCAAAGGGATCAAGAATTCTTTCGAGCTTGATGTCTATACCGCAACTGCGGACTTCACGGGTATAAAGAAAGATCGGGCTCGAAAGCAGCAGCCTCCAAGCAGATTCAGGGATGTCGGCTTGAAGTCTGAGGTTGACAGTACGGCCCTAATCGCCGCATCCAGCAAACGAATCCGTAAGATTCACAACGCGCTGATAAATCGTCTGCGGGATTGTCTGATGTGGCGATACACAATCCAGGAGGGCGAGTTTGACGCGGTCATTGCGGACTGGAGGCCGGGCCGGAAGTTGTTGATTGAAGCAAAAACTGCTTCTGACGGTCCAGGCGGACGTGCTCAGATTCGTCAGGCCATCGGCCAACTGTTTGACTATCGGCACAAATTCTTTCCCAATGAGAAGATGGACTTAGCAATCCTTTTGCCGGCGGAGCCGTCCCCCGATATCAAAGCCCTGCTTAAGTCGCTTGACATCGAGATTATGTGGTTTAAGGGAAAGAAGCTCAAAGGGTCCATCGAGCTGTAGCCCGTAGTCAAAGTATTGAAGCCATTCGAATTACTCCCACCTCGCGACAAACCGGATTATCACGCGGCAGCCCTGGATTTCTCAGGGCGCGTTGTTGCGAGTGAGATTTGAAATCGATCATTGACCGCATCTCTGAAGTTCTGTCGGCATCCGATGTACCGTTCGGTCGTTTGCACGGACGCGTGACCAAGGAGAAGCTGAATCTGCTCGAGTTCTCCTCCAGCACCATGACAGAGGCGGGCGCAGGTGCGACGAAGATCGTGGGGCGCGAGACGGTTAACGCCGATTCGCTTAGCACATCGCTTCACCGCATACCAGACTACGTCGCTTGTAACTCCTGTATCCTGCCGAGCCCCATTCTTCGAAACTCGCCTGAACACTTTGCCTTCAGTCACTCGTGAGTCGCGGAGCCAAACATCTATCAGATCCTTGCACCAAGGCGGCACCGGAACCGTTCGCAGCCGTCCACCCTTCCCAACCATATCGACGATTACCCAATGACTCTCTCTCAATTGCTGCTGGTCGAATCGTAGGGTCACGGCTTCCGAGCGCCGCAGACCGCACCCGAGCAGCAGTCCGATCAACGCCGCATCTCTTTTGCCGCGCAGGGTGCTTCGAGAAACGGCATTTAATAGTTCTTCCGCCTGATCGCCAGTTAGCCAATTGCCAAGTCTCCGGCCAAGCCGCTTGACTCCTTTAACTCGCCGGACTCCAATTGCCAGTTCCGAGCTTAACCAACCGCTCTCCGCAGCCTCATCGGCCAAGCGCCGGATAGCGGAAAGATGAAGATTAATCGTAGCGGCGGACAGGGAAAGACTCTCAAGGAACGCGCGATATCGCACCACGACGGATCGATTAAACCCCAATCGAGGCTCAGAGCAATACCAAGCAATGAACTTTTCGATGGCGTGTCCGTAGCTCCGACGGGAATGCGCAGACGCCAGCATGTTGAGCACGGCGTTCTTCGATTGGTCTAGTTCTGGCACGGTGAGACTCGAACGACTGGCAGACTTGCTTCGCTGTTTCTTGGGCAACATGGGGAGGCGGATCCTTCCACCGCCTACCAAGGGGCACGAGATGCCGTGCCATCACAATCTGGAGACGTATCTCCACGCTTATATCGAAGGCGCCGGTATCGGCGGAAATCCCAAGAACTTTCTTTTTCCTACCGCCCTCGGTCGCACCGGCTCCCTCTCCAATCGACCAATGATCCAGTCGGACGCCTACCAGATGATCGGCCGTCGCGCCGTCGAGGCCGGCATCGCAACGAAGATCGGCAATCACTCTTTCCGCGCGACAGGCATCCCCGAGTATCTCCGCAACGGCGGGCGTCGTGAGCTTGCGCAGCAGATGGCGAACCACGAGTCAGCCCGGACAACCGGACTTTATGATCGTCGCGACGATGAGGTTTCGCTCGATGAGGTGGAGAAGATTGTGATTTGAGCTTTGCGCGACACGAACAGCATCCTTGGCCAAAACATTTTGAGAGCGTCCCTTCCTGACAAAGGGTGTCGCACGCGAGGGAGATAGCGCTTGGACGTTTTACGGCTGCTGCAATACACTTGTGCTCATTCCACGGCCAGGAAGGTCAAATGAACACGAAAGAAATCGCAGAAATATCGGCTGCCCCTGACACTATTAAGTGGGCGGAAATGATCGAATTGTAGTGCACCCCGTTAGAACTGGACAGAGAAGTTAGTTAGGCTTGGGGCCTCCGCCAGGAGGCAAGAAATGCCAAGGAAGCCGAAAGTTCAGAGAACCCCGGAAGAGAAGTGGCAGATTGTATTGGAAGGACTGAAGAGCGGCAATGTCGCCGAGACCTGCCGCAAGTATGAGATCGCTCCCAATCTCTATTACCGCTGGAAGGATGAAGTGGAAGCGGGAGCCAAGGCTGCGCTTGGGGGGAGAAGCGCAGCCGCGCAGCCCGATGTTGAGCAGGAGAAACGGATCAAACAACTGGAGCGGGCGCTGGGTCGATCCCATTTGCAGATTGAGATCTTAAAAAACGTGCTGGGCGAGTGAGCTGCGGGCAAGCGCATTCGTCGGCACGCGAGTTAGTAGCCCGGGGGAAGGAAGCGAAACTGGTGGCCGAGACACTCGAGATCAGCCGGTCCAGTCTCTACTATCGGCGGCAGCCTCGTGCCAGTCGTCCGGATCGTTCACACGACGAGCAGATCATCACTGCCTGCGGCGAGAAGCCGGCTTACGGCTATCGCCGCGTGGTCTGGTGGTTGGGGCGGCATCACGGGCTGGTGGTCAATGGCAAGCGGGCGCTGCGCGTGATGCGGGAACGCGGATTGTTGGTACGCCAGCGCCGCTTTCAGGTGTCGCGTCGAAAGGACTGGGGCAAGAGTACGTCCGCGGCCTTCGACCAATCTTTCGGGTTCCTCGAATCCAACGCTTGCCAATCGAGGGACGTGTATCGGGGAGAAATCCTTAGAGCATCCATAAGGTAGTCGACTTGTTGTGCTCTCGTCGTCTTGTTCGATCACCATAACACTCTTTAGTTCTTGCATTACGTCAAGGGCGAGGCTTGTCATCACGAATAGAGAATGATAACCCTCGCCGTTTTGATGCTATTACAATACTCTCGCCCGCATGAGGAACAGCCACTCCTTGAGTTTGAAAATGGGATCGCCAAAGTCTTTATATTATCTAGCGCCACCGGGGTGGTGGGAATACTGAGTGTACCTGGCAAGAAATCCCAGGTCGGACCCCGATAGGGCGTAGAGAAGCTCTTCCTCAGTGGCAGTGATGAACTTCCCCCGCGGCACAAATTGCCTCTTCGTAAGGCGTCGTTTTAAGAGTAAGCTTCGTAGCTTCGCATCTTCGCCCTCTCCTTCCCATTCTGCCTCTTCCGGGCGTACGCCCTTCGGCGAGGGCTCCGGCGGTCGCTCGGGCTCATGCGGCGGTTTCGCGCCAAACCAGCTTGTCACTCACCGCGCCGCCACTCGCGCCCTGCCACCCACCGGTAGGGCGCAAGGGCGCATTTCAGTCCCCATCACTGATTCGTAAGCGCAACCAGACCAATCAGTTACAGATTAAACTCCTTACTTCGGGACCAGGGGGTCGGAGGTTCAAATCCTCTCTCCCCGACCAATTACCTCAATCCCGTCATTGAATTAGCGTGCTTACCATTTTTCCGAAATCCACAACTTGGGTCAACTTGGGTCCAATAAGCAAATCCTCGACCTTTTGTACCGCTGCACGTGCGTCCGCCGGGATCGAATGCAAGTACACTTCGCGAGTGATCTCAGAAGACGAGTGCCCGAGAAGTGCCTGCACCGTGCCCAACGGTGTGCCCACGGCATCCAGCAGCGTCGCATTCGCGTGACGCAACCAGTGCCAGCTCACTCCCGTCAGCCCCAGCTTCTTGCAGGTCGGCTTGAGCTGCTTGTTGACGAGATTGTGGCGATCAAACGGTGTTCCCGTACCCGTGCTAAACACCAAATCGTCGGGATTCCCACCAGTTCGCTTACGAGCCGAGAGAACCTCGATCGATTTCGCCCCCAGGGGAACCGATCGCCTGCTGCGCTGACTCTTAGGTTCATCGAAATGTCCATCGTAAACACTCTGAGCCACACGAAGCACACCGTGCTCTAGATCGACGTTCTTCCAGCGTAGAGCCAGTAGTTCGCCGATGCGTAGTCCCGTGAACACAAGCAACTGGGCTAGCGAACGGGACGGTTCAGGCAGAGCCGTCAATAGTTCCCGAATTTTTTCGGGAGCAATGACCGCTCTATCTTTGACCGGGCCGCGCCGTGGAAACCGAGTCTTCCGCACGGGATTACTCGGGATAAGCTCGTCCGCTTCCGCTGCAGCCATCACCGTCCCAAATAAGGTCCTCATGCCCTTCACCGCATGCCAGGGCAAGCCGCTCCGCAGCTTCGCAGAAACAAAATTCTGCACTGCGTCACGCGTGATGAGCCGCAACTGCGTGTCCCCAAATGCAGGGTACAAATGCACGCGCAGCATATATGCGTAGTACTTTTTGGTCGAGTACTTGAGTGTGGGCAATGCTTGAGGGAGCCAACCCGCCTCCGCGAAATCGCGAAACGTTCGCAAGGAGCTTGGCCGATGCTGACCGCTATTGATCGGTCGGAGTCGGTCAGCCAAAATCTGCTCTGCCCGACGCTGAGTCCCGATCTCGGCGACCGTGCCCAAAACCTCGGAGCGACGTATGGTCGTCATCACCCCATCGGGCCCAATCACATCTTCACTAAAGCGCGCGACCCACACTTTTTTCTTGCCTCGTTGGTAAAGCGAACCGCGCTGAAACTTTCTACGAATCATTCTTTTTCCTCCTGAATGATTCGCCCAGCCGGCTCTGCGTCGGGCTCTAACGTAAACGTTGGGATCGCGGATGGCAACTAAAACCCTTTAATTCTTTCAAGCCAGGCAAGCACTTCTTGTTCTGAAAAGCGCAAATATTTGCCGAGTTTGAAATGAGGTATACGGTCAAAGGATCTGCGGCGGGCCCGGTCATAAACCCACGACACGGGTACCTTTAATCTAGTGGCGAGTTCGGACACAGTAAGAAGTTCATTGCGCTGACCCGTTCCCAAACAACCAGGGTCCGGTTCGGGCGATTCTACGGGCTGCCTAGAATTCGCTCTCATAATTCACCTCCGTCGGTGCCTCGGCGACGCTATCTCTTCAAGTTGCGAAAGAAGAGTGTCGATGCGAGCACGCAACAATTTCCGAGTCATCGGTTTATCTTCATCTTTGCGAAAAACGTTCAAAAGGCTGTCGAGCTTTTTCAGCTCTTCCTTGACGCCTTTTATCTCAATCAAAATGGCTTGAATTTTGTGCAGCGATTCAGCGTGTTCCCGAAATGGAATGTCCCGTCTCCGCAACGCTTTGATCAAATCATCGAGATTTTCAATCCCTTGTTGACGCCGTACGAAAATTTGCATCCCGCACGGATTGCAAACCAGGTAGGCTTTTTTGTTCTTGTCGGTCTTTCGACGGAGCCGTATACCGCATAAAAAGCAGGGAACGTATGCCATTTATTCTCCGTGATCGGGTCTTGGCATTGGCATTAAATCGCGGCGCGTGATCGTTGTATACGCGCATCGGAGTTCATCTTTCAGGGTGAATGGTGCCGGGGTCTCTTCGGAACAGATGGCGTGTATACACGAATGACAAAGCAGCACGACGGGCGAGCATTGCTGTATACGCGGTCTAATACCGAGAGTTGAAATTACACATGCCACTGAATATCGTGCTGGCGCCGCGCACAGTCGGCAGCATTTCGTCGAGGAAGGGATCGCGCCCCCGTCCCGTCCCCTCTTTGAAATCAGAATCTGGGCACCAGGTTCACCCCGACCTCCCTCAACTGCTCTTTGGGCCGTCAACTCACCGTCAAGCCTCTCCAATCGTTGCCCCAACTTCCGCCCGCGACGCTTATTTGTAATATGGGGCTCGGATTTGTCCTCAGATGGCGCGAAAACACTACCAAGACTGCTCTCGTCGCCTTCGCGATCAGGAATTTCGCCCTGGGACTTCTCGAATTGGCTGGTTCTGTGAGTCATTCGGTTCCAAAGTCCACTTTCGTACACACGACTCCCAAGAGTCGTCAAAAATGATCAAACAATTACCCAGGGGGCTGGCACCGAGAGCATTTCCTCGGGGATGATCTTTTGCGGTTTCGATGTTTGGTTTTTCCGCAGCTCCTCGATGTCCACTCGCCCTTCATTTATCAAGTTCTTAACCGGCTGCAGACTCGCGTCTTTGGGGTAAGCCAAGTGCCCAGCGCAGACTGGACAAAGCGGGGTTGCCGAGGGCTCAGTGTCGTCTCTTGTCTGTTTTGCGTTGTAAAACAATCCCATCGTATGAACTCTGCGCACACCGTTGAATGCGATTTCGAGCTCCGCCAGACGCTCGGGTGAATAGTTGGAGACATGCTTCGACGTGTATTTCAAGGCGTGCCCTAAAGCTCGGGCGAAATCGGGTACACCGTCTCGGAATGGAACCGGATCAACGACAACAAGGTAATCCCCGTTATCACGTACTTCGGACCACACTTTCGAAACGAGCTTGAAAGGCAGAAAGGGTCCGAGCCACAGGCCGTGGCAGTGAAGATTCGTATTGTAGTTCTGTAATTCTCGGTTCCAACCGCCAAATTCGTCGCACCATAGAACTCCAAATTGAGAAGCGTCGATACCTAACCGATCTTTCGCAGTTGGGCACTTCTGGGCCGGTTAAGTGCTTTGGAATCAGTTGAGGCTATCGAAAGGTCTTCACCACAAACGCGCCAACTAACGGGCGATCTCGACCTCGATTTCGTTACTCTCTTTTTGCGCAGTGAGGCGCGGTGGCGGCTGGCTCGGCAACTCCAGTCGCAGCTTCTCGATGAGCAGCTTGGTGTCGGAGGAAGGTTGGGTGTAGCGCGGCAGAATCAACCACCGTTGATCGACGGTCGGAATCCAGACGTCGATCATTTGGATTTCTGCCAACTTCTCGAGCACCGCCGTAGGCGTCAACCCCGGAGCGTGCGGCAGTAGGCGATGCTTGAGGGTGATCTGCAAGCAGTAGGCGAGAAAGGCGATCAGAATGTGCGCGTCGGCGCGATGTTCCAATTGATGGTAGATGGGGCGTATGGCGAGGTCGCTCTTGAGCGATCGAAAAACCGATTCGATCTGCGTCAGCTGCACGTAGCGCGCCCACAGCACGCTGGGATCTCCAGCGGTCAGGTTGGAGCGCAGCAAGTAGTGTCCGTCACGCCATTCCGCTTCTTGGAGCTTTTTCTTGTCCCCATGAAACTGGAATGTCTCCCGCGTTACCTCCTGGTCTTCCCCGGGCACTTGCACGTGCACGAACTGAAAAGCGCGGCCCGCTGCCGATTTCGCGGCACCCAAGCGCATCAGCAACTGGTCGCGGGAAGGAAGGCTTCGGCGCATGGCCCGCAGCTTTCTGAATAAGCGGGCCAGACGCTTGCGGCGCATGGCCGTCTCTTTGGCTTGTCTTCCTGCACTCTTGGCCAACACATAGAGTTCGCCTTCCTGCTCAAACAGTTTCACCTCCACCGACTCTCGCACCTTCTGCCAGGGCAGATCCAGCCACTTCTTTTCGTACTGTTGAATCTTGCCTTTCGGAGTTCCGACCAGATAGAAGATTTCGCGTGCCGGATCCCGCATCTCCCGCAAAATCTCTTCGCTCGGAATGCCGCGGTCCATCACCCACATCCGTTTTGCTTTTCCATAAGTCTTCTCGATCTTGTCCAGAAAACCGCGGAGCGTGGCGCGATCACTGGTATTGCCATCCATCACTTCGTAGGCCAGCGGGAAACCATCCGTGGTGATCACCAAGGCAATCACCACCTGTAAACAGTCCGTCCGTTGATCGCGACTGTGACCGTACTTGGCCTTGGGGTTCTCTTCCATCGCGCCTTCAAAGTACGTGCTCGTCAGGTCGTAGAGAAGCACTTCGAATTCCGCGTGAAACAGATCGGCCCACTTCTGGCGCAGCCACAGAAACAGTTCCTGCTTATGTTCCAGCACCCGGTCCAGACAGCGATACAAGCGATCCTTCTCGGCCACAGCAAAATCCGTTCCCAGCAGTACATCCATGGCCGTGCTCAGATACCACTGCCGATGCACGCGAAACTCGCTGCCTGGATCCAGCAGTCGATTCACCACCAGCAGTTGCAACACTTTTTCCCAAGCCACGTCTTCTCGCGATCCCGCCAGGCGAGCGTCCCAAAACTCATGCAGGCCCAGTTGCCGCCACAACTCGCACGCCAACCAGCAACTCCCGAAAACGCGAGGCCGCCGCAGTTCGAGGCCGCTCACTTTCACCTGCAGACTGTCGACGGCATCGACGGGAATCTCGCGGTCGTCAGGAAACAAACTCAGGTTGGCATACTCTTGCTGCTCTTCATCGAACACCGACAGCGTCTTGCGCCAGGCCGCTTGCTGTTCGTCGTTGATCTCGCCGAGATAGACAACGGTTCGCTGCACCGTCTTGTTGGAAGCGAGGCGATGGTTTTCTACGATGCTGAAGTAGCGATGATCCTTGCCGTCTTTTTTGCGGTGGATGCTGCGCAGAAACATGACAACCGCAGAGTGCCAGATCTCCGTCCCCAAAGGAAGGTACTTGGTCTTCACTCTGCCGCTTTTTCAAATGCCAACGATGAAAACGCAAGACTTAAGCACGAAGATCATCACAAAAAAGCCGAAAAATGTCCGCAACTGCGAAAGTTGGGCTAACCGTTTACAAACGATGCGTAGAGTCGTGCGTACATCCTCGTTAAAACGGCGGATTTCTTCTCCCGTAACCACCGCCAGCTGGACGAACATACGCCCGGGAATGGCCGCCTCGCGCATCGGCGTAATGACGAAGATCAGTATGGTCAACGACAGGGTCACCAGCGTCAGGCCCAGGTCGCCCGACCAGAACTCGCTCATATTGATTTGCGCAATCAGGCCGCGCGGCCGACCCGTGTGATTTGTCATCGACATCCTCCGGCAAGTAGGGGCGTGCGAGTGATTCTGGACGAGGTTGGCATCGCGCGTCCACAATTTTCTTCCATCCAATTGCCCGGAACGACGCCCGGCACCCCGCCGAAATCGTATCAATAGTTACAAATAATTAATGAGGGGCGAAGTTGAAAAGCGCCCGGCAAGGCCGTATTGTAGAGACCGACAGGAAGATAGCTGCGCCAATTGCCCTCCCTGAAGCTCATGGCGCAGCATCGAACCCGAACAAAAGGAGATCGGCATATGGAAGCCAAGCCGGCACAGCAAAACATTCAGGATTCCTTCCTCAACACCGCGCGAAAAGAGCGGCATAACATCACTATCTATCTGGTCAGCGGAGTGAAGCTGACCGGCCGCATCCGATCGTTCGACAAGTACTCGGTCGTACTCGAGACGAGCAACCAGGAACAGCTCATTTTCAAGCATGCGATTTCGACCGTCGTCATCGCGCGCGGGGCTCATGTACATACGGAGGCGAAGCCCGCGGCCGCTGCGTCTCACGGTGAGGCGGCGCTTCCCAACGCCGCTTCAGGCACCGAGGGATGAAGTGAGCTTGCTTGCGGCCTGATGATCCCAGACTGAGCGGCGGCGAGATTGCGTCTGGCGGTTCGCGACCAGATCGCCGGCAAGATATGCAGGGCACCCACTCGCGCCGGGAGCCGAAGACGGTGTTGAATCCGTCGGAGCAGCATGAGCGCGCCTTTCTCGTGGGCGTGGAGTTCCGTTCCAAAAACGGAGGCAAAGACCGCGGCAAGCGTGGTTCCGCGACTATTCCCGCCGGAGCGCAGGCGGCTCGCGATCACGCTGCCAGCGTAGCCGCGTCGTCATCGTCTTCATCCTCGTCATCGTCCTCCTCATCTTCGTTGTTGCCCGTGCATTCTCCCGATTTCACTTCCGAGGAATCGCTGGACGAGTTGCGCACTCTGGCGACGAGCGCGGGCGCGGAAATTGCCGGCGAGTTCTCGCAGCGCAAGGATCGTCCCGATCCCGCTACCCTTATTGGCAAAGGCAAGCTGGAAGAAATTGCGGGCGCATCCGCGTCGGTTGCGGCGGACGTGATTCTGTTCGATCACGATCTATCGCCATCGCAGCAGCGCAACATCGAGCGCGTGGTGAACACGCGGGTCATTGATCGCACGCAGCTGATCCTCGATATCTTCGCGCGCCACGCGCGCACGCGTGAAGGCCAATTGCAGGTGGAGTTGGCGCAGCTTGAATACATGCTGCCGCGGCTGGCCGGGCGCGGCGCGGAAATGTCGCAGCTCGGCGGCGGTATCGGAACGCGCGGACCCGGCGAAACGCAGCTCGAAACCGACCGGCGCAAGATCTACCGCCGGATACGGCACGTGAAGCAGCAGATCGAAAACGTGCGCCGGATACGGGCGCAGCAGCGGCAGCGGCGCGAATCGGTTCCGGTGGCGACGGTGGCGCTCGTGGGATACACGAACGCGGGCAAGTCCACGCTGTTCAATGCTCTCACCCACGCGAATGTGCTGGCCTCGGCGCGCATGTTTGCCACGCTTGATCCGACGATACGGGGCGCGGAGCTGCCATCAAAGCGCAGGGTGCTGTTCTCAGACACGGTCGGTTTCATACGGCATCTGCCACACACGCTGGTGTCGGCCTTCCGGGCGACGCTCGAAGAGGTGCAGCGCGCGACGCTGATCATGCAGGTTTCGGATGCGAGCAGTCCGATCTCGGCGGAGCAGGATGCCCAGGTCGAGAGCGTGTTGAAAGAACTTGAAGCCGACAAGAAGCCGCGGCTGCGGGTGATGAACAAGATCGACCTGCTGCCGCCGAAGCAGCGCGAGTCGCTGCGCGATACTGATCTCCGCGAGAAGGATCTGCTGAATAAGGATCAGATCGTCCACGTGTCGGCGGCGAAGGGCATCGGACTGACCACACTCCTCGACCGCATCGACGCCATGCTCGAAGAAGACCGGCCCGAGCGGGTGCGCCTGCGCATTCCACAAAAAGAAGGCAAGATGCTCGCGCAGCTTCAGGCGGGAGCGCGCATTTACTCGCGGCAGTATCAGGATGGCCTCGTGGTTCTGGAGGCCGAGGCGCCGGCGTCGCTGCTGCGGCGCATGCGCGAGTGGGTGGTGGAGTAAGCCGCGAGTAACTTCCTCGGCGCGGCCGCGGCCGTGCCTTACCCACAACCAATTCGCGACGTTACTTCCACCACCATCGCTCCGCAACCATCATTCATTACGCCTTGCCGAACGGGGTTTCCAGGGACTCGCCTTGGGGAGTGAACAGTTCGGCTCCTTCTTCTTTGATGTGCATGTCGTCCTCGAGGCGGATGCCGAATTCTCCGTGGATATAGATGCCGGGCTCGTCGCTGAAGGTCATGTCAGGATGAAGCTTGATGGCGTCTCCGCGAACGAGATAGGGCCACTCGTGTCCGTCCATGCCAATGCCGTGGCCGAGCCGGTGAGTGAAGTATTTGTAGTCGGGACCGTAGCCGGCGCTGGTGATGACTTGGCGGGCACGATTTCGTGGCGGCTCTTGAACATGCGGCATCCGGCCGTGACCGGAGTGGCGCTGGTGAATGAGGCGCTGGGCGAGGCTTTTCGCAGATCGTCGGTGAAGACGAATTTGATGGTCTCTTCGAGACCGATGGCGGCAGTGGAAATTCCGCGATCGGTGAGTCCTTGGGCGACGCGGGTGTAGGGGCTTTCGTCTTCTTGCCAGACACGGAGGTCGGGATGCGCTCCGTTGGGAGACTGGGCGATCTGCTCGCGGGCGCGTCCTTCTTCAAAGGCGGGTGCGACGTAGAAGGCATCGCCTTTGGCAGGCAGCACCATGGCAAAAAGGCGCTCGCCGCCCTCCCAGCGAATGCCGGTGAAGTAGGCGAGCGAGGTGCTCGGGGCGAGCAGGATGGCGTCGAGGTGGTTGTCGCGCATCAACTGGCGGGCGCGTTCCTGGCGCTCGGAGCGCTCATCGATGGTGATGGGCTGAGCTTCTTTGCGCCGCGAGCGGAGCGCGGCGATAGCCGGCGGAAGCGATTGATCACAGGCGGCGGCGCGGGCGAGGGCGGGGAAAGCGGCAGTGGCTCCGGCAGCGAGGGAGCTGGTTTGCAGGAAACGACGGCGCGAGAACATGAGGGCCTCCGGGAAAGACGACATTATATAGAGGCACAATGCGGAGAAAGTGGGGCGTCTGGCGCATTTCGTTTCAGCATCGTTGTCTATAATGGCGCTGCATTAAAATAAGGGCGTTGTTCGAAACCAAACTTCGATCGGAGGAGCTATGGGTGGCTATGCCGTAACCTCGGGGCGCATGGTGGCGCATAACATGGTGACCACGCAGTTCGAGCTCGATGGCTATCGCGTGGTGCGCACACTGGGCGTGGTGCGCGGAATCACGGTGCGATCACGGTCGATCTTTGGCACGATTGGAGCGGGGCTGCAGACGCTGGTCGGCGGCAACATCACCCTGCTGACGAATTTGTGCGAGAAGACGCGCGCCGAGTCCTTTGATCTGATGCTGCAACATGCGGCCGAAATTGGCGGCAATGCCGTCGTCGGCGCCCGCTATGACGCTACGGAAATTATGCAGGGCGTGACGGAAGTGTTGGCATATGGCACGGCTGTCCTCGTGGAAGCTACTAAATAGTGCTCACTTCTCAGCTCCAGTTCTCAGTTCCCGGTTCTCAATTCCAGATTCTTGTCTCAAGTCTTGATTCTTGTCTCAAGTCTTAATTCTTGTCATCCCATTCCTTAATTCTTTGTCATCCCGAACGAAGTGAGGGATCTGCAGTATGGTTGCGATCCCGAATAATTCGTTGTCATCCCATCCTTAATTCTTGTCATCCCGAACGAAGTGAGGGATCTGCAGTCCCCCCGCATTCTGACCGAACGCGCAATCACGCCCGCGCCAACTCCTCCGCCGCCTCCGGAAACCCCGCCGCATGCCACGCGTCAAACCCTCCCACCACATTCATCACCTTGCGATGCCCGCCGCGCTCCAGCAAACTGCAAGCAATCGCGCTCCGGTATCCGCTCTTGCAATGCACCGCCACCGGACGCTCCCCATCCAAAACCGGCAGCCCGCGCGCAAACTCATCCAGCGCCCGGCATTCCACCCCGCGAATGTGTCCTGCCTGCCATTCCCCTTCGCGCCGCACGTCCAGCACATCGCCCGCCCGCAAACTTCCATCCTGCAATTTGCGATTCAGTTCCTGCACCGAAATCTGCTCCGTCCTCAGCACCGGCAGCCCTGCCTTTTCCCACGCCACAAATCCGCCCGCCATGTAGCCGCGTAGATTTTCAATTCCCACCCGCGCCAGCCGTATCCGCGCCTCTTCAATCTGCGCGTCGTTCTCGCCCACCAGTACCGGCTCTGAATGGATCCCCAGAATTCCTCCCGCCCACGAAGCGAATTGTCCCGACAGCGCAATCCCGATCGACCCCGGAATATGTCCCGCCGCAAACACGTCGCCCGGACGAACATCAAGCACATTCGTCTTCCCATCCCGCCGCAACAGCCCTTCAACCTCTGCCACCGCCAGCGCCTTGAGCGGCGCCAACTCCGTCAATGCCACCGCCCCAGAACGATTGATCTCCGCATCCTCCAGAAAATAATCAGGACGCGCCGGAAGATTCGCCGTCAGCTGCGCGATGAACTCATCCCGGCTCCCAATCTGCAGCGCGTAATTCGTCCGCCGCTCCGTCCCAATCGTCGACGACCGCTCCGCCCGCATCGCCCTCCCGCACAGCGAACCCGCCCCGTGCGCCGGATATACCTTCACCCCATCCGGCAGCGCCATCAACTTTTCATGCAAACTGTCATACAGCAATCCCGCCAGCTCCCGCGGACTGTGCGTCTTCGAAAGATCCGGCCGCCCCACATCGCCAATAAACAGCGTGTCGCCCGTCAGCACCGCCCCAGCCTCACCAAATTTGCCCGCCGCCGTCTCGCCCTCCGTAATCACCAGACACACGCTCTCCGGAGTGTGCCCCGGCGTCTCCAGCCCCCGAATCCGCACCGCTCCCACCGTAACTTCGAAACCGTCCGTCACCGGAACATGCGCAAATCCCGCTCCCGCCCGCGCTCCGATATAAATCTTTGCGCCCGTCCGCGCCGCCAGTTCTTTATGTCCTGAAACAAAATCCGCATGCAGATGCGTTTCAAAAATATGCCGGATCTGAAGCTTCTGCTCCTCCGCCGCCTTCAGATAAATCTCCACATCGCGCTGCGGATCGACCACCGCCGCCTCGCCCTCCGATCCGATCATGTACGAAGCATGTGCCAGACACGTCAGATAAAACTGCTCAAAGTACATATTCCACCCCAGACCGCCATCACTCGGGTCGACCCGATTATCCCACGCAAAACGCCGCTCCACGCAAGCTCCGCCCCGTCAGAAGTTTTTTCATGGAACACCCTCAATCATGAAAAAAATATCCTGACCATTCTTCCCCCGAAAATCCCGCTCGCCCGCACCCTCGCACCCGCCCCTACCCAGAAGTTCCTCTCTATTCAGGCCGCAGTTCTCAACCCATTGAGCAGCCTGCGGTTAAAAGGCCGTATCGCCCGCGTACTCCTTTTGTAACTTGGACTCGCACCCAGAAACGGCCTACAGTCAATCAGATCGCGGCCATCGAGTCTTCGGCCCCCGGCGTGCATCGAAGCCCTTGAAGGTTCCGATGTCCACAGGCATCAGAACCGCGAGTCGCAAAGACTATAAGAATAGAAAAGAACCAGAAAGCCGTAATGGGGAAACGCATCAAAATCGGGCCGTCCGCCGGTGGATTCGCCGCTCTGGCCTTCATCATCGCGTCCGTTTTCGTTCTTCCCGTCGCCGCCTTCCCCCAAAACAATTCCTATATAGACTCCGCGTCCGCCGTCACGTCCGATTCCGATTCCACCGCCGCCCTTCCCGACTCCACCAACGACGCGGCCAACGAGCCCATCCTTACCATCAAAAAGCGTGTCGATGAGGTCAATGTGCTCTTCATCGCCACCGACCGTCACGGCAAGTTCGTTCGCAATCTCAACCAATCCGATTTCTCCATCCTCGACGATCACAAGCCCGTCGAATCAATCCTTGCCTTCCGCCGCGAAACCGATCTCCCCATCGAACTCGGCCTGCTCATGGACGTCAGTGGCTCCGTCGAAAGCCGTTTTGGCTTCGAAAAAGCCGCCGCCACCGGATTCCTGCAGCACATGATCCGCCCCGGCTATGACCGAGCCTTCGTTGTCGGTTTCAATCAAAACAGCCATCTCACTCAGGATTTCACCGACCAGATGCCTCTGCTCGCCACCGGAGTCCAGCGTCTCAAAAACGGTGGCGGCACCGCGATCTATGACGCCATTTACCGCGCCTGCAAAGACAAGCTGCTGCACGAACAATCCGATCATCCCATTCGCAAAGCCATCATCATCCTCAGCGACGGAGAAGATAATCAGAGCGAACATACCCGCGCCCAGGCCATCGAAATGGCCGAACGCGCCGAGGTTCTCATCTACGCCATCTCCACCGACGATAGTGGCCTGATTCTTCGCGGCGACAAAGTTCTCGAAGACCTTGCCTCCGCCACCGGCGGGCGCGCCTTCTTTCCCTACAAGATGAAAGACATTACCCGCTCCTTCGCCGCCATCGAAGACGAACTCCGCAGCCAGTACGACATCTCCTACAAGCCCTCCGACTTCGACGCCGACGGACGCTACCGCTCCATCCAGATCACCACCCTGAAAAAGGACCTCCAGGTCCGAGCCCGCCGCGGCTACTACGCCCCCCGCCAATAACCCGCTTCAACTGTGATAGCCACGACTGTTGATAGCCACGACGCGACCTTGCGCGCCGCGCTGTTCGAAAGGGCCGCTGCCATCAGACCGTAACCAGAGTTTTTGCCGCCACGAAGGGGCGAACATGACGGCGCAAGCTTGTGCCCTCGATTTCCGAAACTGTAAAACCACGGCCACGGCGAACACAAAACGCAAGCTTGTGCTAATGCCTGGTCTATAAAAGGATTTGTCAAGAACATTTTTCTCCCTTCGCCGGAAACGCGGGTTTGGTTCGCGACATCCAGCCCCTCGCACCACGGAAGACGCTCGCCTGGTGTCCTGCACTTGGGTTGTTCCATGGCAGCATCTGCATCTTCATTTAGTAGCGACGACGCCGATCAGTTTCGAAACGCATCAAGCCGTACGGTTGTATGGTGGCAACCATGGATCTATCTGAGGCTCGTGGCCTAGTGCTTTTTCGGGTTGTCCGAAGGGGCATAGGGATTTCACGGAGGCTAAGTGTCACTGACACTTTGTGCGCCTACAGGCGTTAAGGATGCTCACCCTCGAACCCGAGCGTCTCCAGAACCAACCGACCACCACCAGAGAAAGAATCAGGCGGCGATGGAAAGGGTTCTTCACCCGAGAACGCTCAAGCGGCTTGTACTTTTAGTTTCTCAGCGTCGAAGTTTTCTCCCTTCTTCCACAGAGTCAGCGTAATGGCTGCAATCTTGCGCGCCAACGTGAGACGGGCCATGGTCGGCTGGATGCCTTTGGCCAGTGATCGTTGGTAGAAATCCTGGAACGGTCCGGGCTGCACACTCGCCCGGGTGGCGGCAGCTTTGAACAGGCCTTTCAGATCATGGTTGTGATCCTTGTTCAAACCGCGAATGAACACCTGCTTTTTGCGACGCCGCACCTGGCCTTCGACGTAGTGGTATTCCCCGCTGTCGCGGGTTTCCAACCCCAGTCCGCTATAGGTCCAGAGTTGTCGCTTGGTGCGAAACCGATGCGGGGTCTGGATCAGAGCCACGGCCAAAGCAGAGCGAATCGGCCCTAGCGAGGGGATCTGCCGCAGTTTGGCAGTGATGGTATGCTTGCGACTCTCCGCCAGCAGTTCGCGCCGGGCTTGCTGGCGTAAGAGTTACAGCATATCCAGTTGCTGATAGAGTTGCTCGGCGCGACGACGGGAGCCAGCCTCGGGGATTTTTCCCAGCCACTCGCTGCGATGGCGGGTATAGTAAACGTCCCGGCCGGCACAGGGAATCGCCCAGCTACGATAGATTGCTTTCAGCCGACTCATCACCCGGGAAACATCTTTGACGATAGTCAGATAACTGCGGGCGAGTTCCCGTAGCATGCGTACGCCGCTCTCGCCGTGGTAGACCGGCTCCAGATCATTGAGCCGCAACAGGTCGGCAAGTTTGCGAGCATCGATCTTGTCGCTTTTGTTGCCATGTTTGAGCAGCGCGTTCTTGCGCGGGTTGCACACTACTAAGTGGGCAACATGCGGCTTGAGCAGATCATAGAGCCAGGCCGCCCAGGTGCCGTCTTCGAAGGTCACCGACAAAGTTCCACGCAGTCCGGCCAAGAACTCCAGAAGGGTTGTGGCTTTGGTTTCCAGGATGGATTCCATGACGACCTTGCCCTTAGGATCCATCACCGCTACGCAGATCGTTGCTTGATGAACGTCCAGCCCAATATACTTTTCACTGTTCACAAGGGTGCTCCTTTTTGTAGGTGTTGGTGCGACAACCACAACCTACTCCAAGAGGGGCGCCCTTTTATAATGCGATTTCGTAAACCACAGTCAACCAGCAAACGAGGAGGCGGGACTTTCCATCGGGATTGCAGCTTCGCGTACTCTGCCTTGGCTCCTTTCAAGGGTGCGGACCCGCGTAAAGGCGGCATCGGCGCGCCCGTCCGCAGTTCGCGACGGGAAGGCGTTCGCGACAACGAGCACTTCCACATTCAAGAAAGAGGCGGGCGGGTGTCGGACGCCTGGGCTCCTGACGAAGCCGGAGCCGGTTGAATCGCAGGAGCTGCGGTATTTGAGCGGAAGTCGGCGATACTGCCGAGCGGCAGGATGAACTTCGCTGCGGTTACGCCGAGAGCTCCACCAATCAATGTCTCCCAAGCCCGCGCCGCCAAGACGGAGATAGAAGTCTCTCCACTCATGGCTAACGTGACCATGAGCGTGAATGCGTACGCTCCGCAGGCAACGTCGTAACGGTCGGGCAAGGCGACGGAATAAATGATCATCGCCACGGCAGCGAGCAGCCAGGCCAAGGGGGGCAAATGCACCGCGATGGGGAGACAAAGGATGCCAAGGGGCACGCCGATCAAAGTTCCTACGATGCGCCGGCGAACGCGATCTGCAGTCCCGGAGGCGGATCCGGCAATCACGTAGGTGCTCGCGGTGATGGCCCAGGCAGACTGTTGCAGACGGATCACACCGCTCAGCAAAACGATAACCAAGGCGGCGACCGCAGACTGCAGGCCCATGCGTGTTTCTCGCGAGGCGAGACCCCGCGGAACAGGAGGTTCTGGCTTCGCCAGTATGGGATGCTCGGCCGGTCCGCTGAGCACGCGAGGAACGATGGAAGCCACAGCGGCCACTAGTCCGGCAAGCGAGACCATGAAGAGATCGCGCCGGGTGATCCCGGTTGTGTAGGCAAGGAGCTGGCCGATATAGACTTGAGAGCCGACACCGCCTCCGAGGATTCCGAACCGTTTGAGATAGCCGACTAAAAACGCGCCGCTCATGAGAATCCACTCCGGTCCCGCCCGGCCGGAGGTTAGTGAAATTGATGAGAGACCGACAAACGACATCGCGCCTGCGACCGCGGCGGCATTCAGAAGCACAAGATCGCGAGTCGATAACCATCGGGTTGCCTGCCCTTCGGAAACGCTCGCCCAAAGCGCGAAGCCAGCGGCAAGGTAGCTGAAGTTCGCACTGCCCTCGAACTGATAGGAGCGCTGGAGCACGATGCCCAGCATGGCCGCGATGCCATAGGCCGTGACCAGGCGCAGACCTTTGATGCGCCGATGCGCGCCGGGATCAATTTGCACGAGCCACAAGGCGAGTTGTCGGATCGGGGTTCGGCGGATCGTGGATGACGGTCGCTTGGGAGCGGAATCCATAGCTTCGCGCGAATTCCAGTATTCTAGCCCCGTGGACATGCAGGGACCAGGCCCGGCACCGGGCCACCCGCCGAAGCGACCGAGTTTTACTTCCCCGGCCTTGTACACGACAACCATCCACCTCCGCCGAGTTTCTCGACGATGCGGTAGTGCGAGATCGCCTGGCCGATCATGGCGCCACGCCATGTTGTGCGGGACGCAAGGGCAAGTCAATGAGAGCTAACGACTTTGCTGAATTCAAGAAAGTCAGTTGGCGTAACAGTGCGCCGTGGAAAGGCGCTGGACTTCAGAGGGTGCAACTCCCGCCCGGGAACTGGTTCGCTCCACCCGGTAACAATCGAAACGGCGGCGGAGGCAACGAAGCTGTCGGAGCTTTCGATGTAGAGGGTCGCTAGGCGACTCGGTGAGCGTACAGGCCGTAACGCGAGTGAACGCTGAGCAGGCCCCGAAACAACAATTGCAGGAGCCGACCTGACTGTTACACAGGGAAGGCCGCTGACGACGGAGATTGACGAGCGAATAAGCTCCGTCGGACCTGCCGGGGTAATGGCGATGGCATGTACGCATAGGAGACCAGACGCAACACGGGAAGCCCCAGCGGTGATCGCGGTCGGGATCAACTGGCAGCTCGTGAGAGACAGGCCGGGCCGTATGGGGTGACGGAGAGGTCCGTAGTACTGAGGAAGCCGGGTAACTCCGGTGGAGGGAAGGGACCTCAGTTAAAGACGAACGCAACAAGCGACAAAGGATCGAGGGATTGGCGATGAGCCTAACAACTCCATTCAGTGTTCAGAAGTTGCAGACGGCGTTGCACGCAAAAGCGAAGGAATCGCCCAAGCTTCGTTTCCACGCGCTGTACGACAAGGTGTATCGGAAAGACGTACTGGCCTATGCCTACGAACGCTGCCAAGCCAACGGCGGGGCTGCGGGAATGGACAACCAGACATTCGAGAACATCGAAGCGTACGGCAGGGAACAATGGTTGGACGAACTGACGCAAGCGCTGAAAAGTCGAACCTATCAACCGCAGCCTGTGCGGCGGGTTTATATACCCAAGCCGGATGGGAAGCAGAGACCGTTAGGCATACCAACAATCCGGGATCGGGTTGTGCAAACCTCGGCCATGCTGGTCCTCGAACCAATCTTCGAGGCCGACCTGCCGACGGAGCAGTATGCCTATCGGGCGGACCGCAGCGCGCTGGACGCAGTACAGCACGTCCACCAGCTGATCAACACGGGACATGGACAGATCGTTGATGCGGATCTCAGCAGCTACTTTGATAATGTTCCCCATGCCGAACTCATGAGGTCGGTGGCTCGCAGGGTTGTCGACGGGGCGATGCTACATCTGATCAAGATGTGGCTGGAAGCACCGGTCGAGGAAACCGACGAGCATGGGAACAAACGTCGGAGCACGCGCAATCGGGACAAAGGTCGAGGTACTCCCCAAGGGTCTCCGATCAGTCCCCTGTTCAGCAATCTGTACATGCGACGGTTCGTGCTGGGGTGGAAGAAACTCGGACACGAGAAGCGTTGGAAAGCGTACATCGTGAACTATGCCGATGACCTCGTCATCTGCTGTCGAGTTGGGGCGGAGCAAGCACTGACTGAGATGCGGGCGATGATGTCGAAGCTGAAATTGACGGTGCACGAGACTAAGACGCGGGTCTGTTATCTGCCGGAAGAGAAGTTTGATTTTCTGGGATACACGTTCGGGCGGTGTTACTCGATGAAGAGGGGTCGAGTCTATTTAGGCACGACACCTTCGAAGCAACGAGTGCAGCGCATCTGTCGCGCGATCAGCGACGAGACCGGGCGAGGTACCGTCAGGCTGGATCCGAAGGCGATGGTGGAGAAGCTCAACCGGATGTTGATCGGTTGGGCCAACTACTTCTGTCTAGGAGCGGTCAGCAAAGCCTACAGTGCGGTCGACTTACACGCCCGCCGGAGGTTGCGTCGGTGGTTATGCGACAAACACAAAGAGCCGCGACCGGCATACAAACGTTTTCCGGAGGCGTCTCTGAACTCTGTGTATGGCTTGGTCCAGTTGCCACACCGGACCGCGAACCTTCCGTGGGCGAAAGCGTGAGTCTTTTCCGAGAGCCGGATGCGGGAAAACTGCCAGTCCGGTTCGATGAGCGGGAACAGGAGACAGGACCAAGCCAAACCGGACTGAGGTGACGCGGCGAAAGCCCAGTCAACTAACCACCGGGAGACTACAGTCACTGCGCCTGTTCTCGACTCTACTCCCAATAGCCCTCACCATGGTCAAAACGTGAAATTGCCTTCCATGAGAAGGCCGGTCGGAGTCAAGAGGATTCGTTTTGTTTTTCGTTGGACAAGGTTTTTTCTCCCGCCGAGTTGCCACTGACGCCATCCTTCCATCCGCACTCTCGAGGAGCGATTGTGTTCGCTCGGTGCAAGTTGGGCGTTCTCGTTTCAGCCGGTGCTGCCACCTGATTATCGACCTGCAGTTCCATCGCAACCGATAGAACCTGGGCCAGGCGATTGACGCAGTCACCGGAACTCGGCTTTGGGCTTTTGTTTTTTCCTTCCACAGAAGATTTTGACTTTATGCTGCCGCCGGCATCGCTGCCCGGTGACTGTTGTGCAACGGCTCGTACACTTCTCCGCTCACCCATAAGTGATGCAGCAACACCGCCAGCTTTCTGGCCGTGGCCACGATCGCTCGCTTCTTGCCGCTCTTTCCGCCGCGCTCGGCCAGTTTCAGACCCCAACGCCGCAGATCGCAGTCCACACCGAATGGTCCCAGAATGTGCTGCGCCCCTTGTACCAACAGCGTTCGCAAATACGGGTCGCCTTCCTTACTGATGTGCATCTGCGGCTCGCTTTGTCCCGAGTTCCTTCGTCCGGGCTGCAGTCCCAGATAGCCGCCCACGTCACGACTCTTGCCGAAGCGATGCGGATCTTCCAGCGTCAGCAGGAACGTCAGCGCAATCAGCGTGCCCACCCCTTTGATCTGCTTCAGCAGCGCCACTTGCGGATAACTCTGTTGCGCCAGCTTCTCGATTCGTTCGTTGTACTCGCTGATCTGGTCACTCAGCGACGCCAGCGCCGTCAATAGCGGCTCCAGCGCGGCCTGCAGTTCCGGACTCAACCCTTCCGCCTTCTCCGGATTCAGGTTGCGCACGTTGCAGCCACGCAGTCGTTCGCCGTAGCTCTTGGCTAGTCCGCGGGCCGTGTTCACTAGCGCGGTTCGCGCTCGCACCAGTCCGGCTCGCGCTCGGATCAGGGTCAGATCCGCCTGCGCCTTCGCGCTGCGATGCTTCACCGGACACAGCAACTGCGGATCAATCCGGGCCAGTCGTGCCAGCGTCTGCGCATCCAGACGATCATCTTTCTTTCGACTCTCTCCAATCAGCCGCACCTTGCGCGCATGCGCCACAATTACTTCATGTCCCAACTCGGCCAGCACGCGACTCACCCACGGCGAATGCATCCCGGTCTCCAGCGCGATTCGGCTGCGCGGCATTCCGCCAAACACTTCGCGCATCGCCTTCGGCGTGGTGCTCAGTTTTTGTTCCAGTAACACTTCGCCCACTTCGTCTAGTAGACAGTACCAACTGGAGCGATCGCCCAGATCCAATCCCACGGTTAACTTCTGCTGCGAAATTTTCCTGCTCTGCTTTGCCACTGCGGTGCTAACCTTCTTCATTGCCGGTCTCCTTTTCATCTGTGCCTTGAGCACGTCGATAACTTGGGAGCGTACCGCATCCCGTCCGGAGACCGGCCTTCTCATCCCATCTGATAGCGTCAATTGACTTCCGGTTTGCGCGTGATCCAGGAACAATCCCTCTTGCCTTAGGTGTCGACTGTTAATTTTGCCAGTTACAAGGGAGAGACCGTGCTTGATACGTTTTGTCCTCACGCTGGGCGCGTCCAATCAGAACGTCTTTCGTCGATTGCCGTGGAGGAAAAATATGAACCCTCTCCAAGTGTATGTCGAGACCAAAGAGGTCTCATCACACCAAACTCGTCAGCAGCAACTACCCACGAGCGGCACCCTCGAATCCCCGCTCGGGAACCTCGAACTAAAGAACGGCTACCCGACCGACGCGACTGCCAAGAAGATTTACGACGATATCGATTTCCAACGCGCCTGTCAGGCCTATCTCTGGGCGCTACCGATAATGTCCATGGTGCAATGGCAGGGGGAGCAGCACAAGTTCGGCGCGGGCAAACGCATAAATCTCACCAAAACCCTTGGGTAACGTTTTGACTGCGATGGAACCAGCTTTAATCATCTTGCTGGCATAGACTTAATAAATGCCCCGCAACCAAATCCAGAAATCGTTATTTGCCATGCTTTTCGGAAGCCTATTCCTCGCCGGTTGTGGTGTGCCCAATCCCTTCTGCGGGAGCGCCCGGCCGGTACCCGTTCTGAGTTCGCTCGCACCGAACCCCGCGACCTTTGCTCAGGTACAACAGGGGCTACTGCTGACCGTCAATGGCAGCGACTTTTATTCTGAATCTGTCGTCCTATGGAACGGAGAGGCATTGTCCACCACCGTCATCAGCAGTACCCAGCTACGGACCACGGTTACCACGACCCAGATGCCATCTCCAGGCTCCGCCCAGATTGTCGTGCACACTCCTCCCAACCTCTCCGGGGACCTTGGTTGCGACAGCGGCGGCGACAGCAAAGCATTGACCTTCACCGTGACCGAGTAGCGGGTTTCGTTGACTAAGCATTGAGCCTGCCGATAGTTGGCGTAACAGTGCGCCGTGGAAAGGCGCTGGACTTCAGAGGGTGCAACTCCCGCCCGGGAACTGGTTCGCTCCACCCGGTAACAATCGAAACGGCGGCGGAGGCAACGAAGCTGTCGGAGCTTTCGATGTAGAGGGTCGCTAGGCGACTCGGTGAGCGTACAGGCCGTAACGCGAGTGAACGCTGAGCAGGCCCCGAAACAACAATTGCAGGAGCCGACCTGACTGTTACACAGGGAAGGCCGCTGACGACGGAGATTGACGAGCGAATAAGCTCCGTCGGACCTGCCGGGGTAATGGCGATGGCATGTACGCATAGGAGACCAGACGCAACACGGGAAGCCCCAGCGGTGATCGCGGTCGGGATCAACTGGCAGCTCGTGAGAGACAGGCCGGGCCGTATGGGGTGACGGAGAGGTCCGTAGTACTGAGGAAGCCGGGTAACTCCGGTGGAGGGAAGGGACCTCAGTTAAAGACGAACGCAACAAGCGACAAAGGATCGAGGGATTGGCGATGAGCCTAACAACTCCATTCAGTGTTCAGAAGTTGCAGACGGCGTTGCACGCAAAAGCGAAGGAATCGCCCAAGCTTCGTTTCCACGCGCTGTACGACAAGGTGTATCGGAAAGACGTACTGGCCTATGCCTACGAACGCTGCCAAGCCAACGGCGGGGCTGCGGGAATGGACAACCAGACATTCGAGAACATCGAAGCGTACGGCAGGGAACAATGGTTGGACGAACTGACGCAAGCGCTGAAAAGTCGAACCTATCAACCGCAGCCTGTGCGGCGGGTTTATATACCCAAGCCGGATGGGAAGCAGAGACCGTTAGGCATACCAACAATCCGGGATCGGGTTGTGCAAACCTCGGCCATGCTGGTCCTCGAACCAATCTTCGAGGCCGACCTGCCGACGGAGCAGTATGCCTATCGGGCGGACCGCAGCGCGCTGGACGCAGTACAGCACGTCCACCAGCTGATCAACACGGGACATGGACAGATCGTTGATGCGGATCTCAGCAGCTACTTTGATAATGTTCCCCATGCCGAACTCATGAGGTCGGTGGCTCGCAGGGTTGTCGACGGGGCGATGCTACATCTGATCAAGATGTGGCTGGAAGCACCGGTCGAGGAAACCGACGAGCATGGGAACAAACGTCGGAGCACGCGCAATCGGGACAAAGGTCGAGGTACTCCCCAAGGGTCTCCGATCAGTCCCCTGTTCAGCAATCTGTACATGCGACGGTTCGTGCTGGGGTGGAAGAAACTCGGACACGAGAAGCGTTGGAAAGCGTACATCGTGAACTATGCCG
>CAVUUK010000004.1:0-860440 GCA_963744625.1 uncultured Acidobacteriaceae bacterium | reverse complement strand
CTGCCTTACAAGCAGGAGGTCGCAGGTTCGAGTCCTGCACTGCCCACCAAACCTCTCGTGTCCGTTCCGGAGGGATGGGCTGCACTTTTGGCCCGAAGGGGTTCTGCAGCAGCTTCAAGGATTTTTCCTCCAGATCAATATAGCGGAGATCGTAAACCGGCATACATTTCTACCGCGCAGCATGATTTCGGAAGCATAGTGAAGTTCATTGAAACGACCTTCGGCTTGCCATCGCTCGGTTACGCGGATGCTACAGCCGACGACTTCTCCGACTGCTTCGACTACAACCAGACGCCCTTGACCTTCTCCACGATTCCGTCGGTCCGGAAGGCGCAGGATTTTCTGGACGACAAGTCTCCACCGACCCTCCAGACAATGACTGAGTCATGAAAGAGGGCGCGGAGGGTATCCGCGCCCTGATTGCAGATTATGCAGCTGCGCCGTTCGCAGACCGATAAGCAGCTTCTAGTTGGCCACCACCAGGCTGAACGTGGTCGTGTGCGTCACCGATCCCTCGGTGATCGTCACCGTGACGGGGTACATGCCAGCCGCTGTGGGGGTTTGCAGGTTCACCGTCGCTGTTCCGGGACTGCTGGTAGCCGTCGATGTCGCGCTAATGGCGATCGCTGAGTTCGGGTTAGGCAGCGTTGCCGGAGCCGTGTAGAGGCCAGTTTGGTCGATCGTTCCGTTGCCTGTCCCGGAAACCGCCCAGGTCACTGTCTGACTGGTCGAGTTGCTGACGGACGCACTGAACTGCTGAGTCTGCGCAGGCGCGCCGGTCAAGCTCGGGTACAGAGTATTGACCGTCGCAGGGCTGACGCTGACCACGGCTGGCGGCGATCCTGAACTGCCTCCGCCGCAAGCAACCAGGAGGCCCGCCAAAGCCAAGGCAAGGCACAGGCCGACAATCGTGTAGCGACGTGGCAGGCCGCGTCCGGCTAGCCCTACCAGAAGCATTCCGGCGAGGGGCATGCTCAACGGCAACCAGAGCCGCTCTTTCTGGCTTGCTGTCTTGCGGTCAATGGAGCCCCGGCGAGCGCCGCCAGCCACTCCAGTGAACGGACCGAGCGTCGGCACGGTTATGGTCACGGTCTGCGGCGAACTCGCTCCCGACGCGATCTGTGGGGGACTGAACGAACAGGCCGAGATCCCCGCAGGCAGACCGGCAGAGCAGGTGTAGGTTACGTTGCCATTGAAGGCAGCGCCGCCTACGGACGAAATTTGCATCGTGGTCGACGTAGATTGACCCGAGCTGGGCGATGGCGGAGCAGTAAGTGTTGGCGGAACGCTGAAGTCCTGATCGACAGTCAAGGAAATGGTGGTGGTTGCGGTAATGCTGCCCGACGTGCCCTTAATGGTCACCGTGGCCGTCCCAAGAGTAGCTGAAGCGCCCGCAGTCAGCGTGACCACGCTGGTTGACGTCGTGGGATTGGTGCCGAAGGCTGCGGTAACGCCGGTGGGCAAGCCAGAGGCGGAGAGCGTTACGCTGCCACTGAAACCGTCTTCATCGGTCACCGTAATAGTGCTGGTGCCCCCAGCTTGTGTGGGAATAATCGTCACACTGCCCGGCGAAGCTGAGAGCGCGAAGGTTGGCGTCGAAGTGACGGTCAGAGAAATAGTGGTGGTTTCGGTGAGGCTGCCGGACGTGCCGCTGATGGTCACGGTCGTTGTCCCGGCGGCAGCAGACGCGCTCGCCGTCAGCGTCAGCACGCTAGTTGACGTTGTGGGATTGGTGCCGAAAGCCGCGGTAACGCCGGTAGGCAAGCCAGAGGCGGAGAGGGTTACATTGCCGGTAAATCCGTTCACGGGAGTCACGGTGATGGTGCTTGTCCCCCCAGCGCCGCCAGCTGCGATGGACACGCTGGTCGGTGAAGCCGCAAGAGTGAAACTAGGAGTCTGAGAGGCGATCCAGGCGGTGGCCAGGTTGTAGGCGTCGACCGAACCGAGGCCGGTCACCAGGTTGTAGCCGGTAGCGGCATCCGCGTTGGAAGCTTCGTAGCCAACAACCCCCGTGTTAGGGCACACAATGTTGGTTGGATAACCGGTCGGCAAGGTTTTCTGGCAGGAAACCATGTTGTCGCCGGTCTTGACTTGGTGAAAGGCATTTGGGTAATGAGCCGCGAGATTGTATAGGACGGTGTTCACGTTACCTAAGCCGGGTGCGCTTTGCAGGCCGCTCTGCACCACATCCTGGTTTAACAGAGCGATCAGACCGGCAAAAACCGGTGTTGAAACGGACGTGCCTCCAACGACAGAAAAGTAGGTATCAACGGCGTCGAAGATACCGTTGGCGCAACTGCTGGTCGACCCGGTTCCCCCAAGTTCGGAAAGCGGAGTGCAGAAAATGTAACCGGGGAAGGTTGGCGATGCCAGTAGTGATACATCAGGGACATAGCGAACGCCGGCGGGTGCTCCGGGAACCGACAGCCCTTGCTGATAGGCCGGCTGTGGAAAGCCGCCTCCGGTCGGTCCAGCTCCCGCGCCCAGGCATACACCGGTTTGCTGATTCTCATACCAGCAGTTACTGGCGCCGCCGCCGCCCATATAAATCCAGATGTCGCTTTGCACCTGCGATGCGGTCGCGGAGGTTCCAAGCGGAACCCAGCCGGGCACACCTTGGCTGGTACCCTGACTGCAGAACGGGTCACCCGGGTAAGGCGAATGACAGTAGTCAGCCCACGTCTCGTTGTCGTTCCAGGGAAGCTCGGGTATGTAGCTGACTGCCGTACCACCATTTGCGCCGATAGTTGTGTCCCAATAAGAAGATGGATTGGGATAAGAATCGTTTGCGAGGGAGATCGAAGTCCCTCCCACGCCGGTCACTTCAGGGCTGCTAGCCGGGTAGCTCACCGCGTATCCGTACTGGGCTCCGAGGAACGGCTGCGTGCTATTAGGCGGGTTGTAGTCACAGGCAGTCGAGCCGACATCGCCCGCTGAATTTAAGATGGTAACGCCTTCTGCATTGCCCTGCTGGAGAACGGTCTCCAAGTCGGGTGCTCCCGCCTCACAGTACCCATAACTCATGGTAACAACGGTGCCCAAAGGTGGGCCGCTAGGTGGGTTGATGGCTGAACTCAACGCCGTGTAAACTCCGCCGCCGCTGACGTAGTTGCAATTGACATCGTAAACAACGGGAGAGTTAACGAAAACGATCTGCGCGTTTCGTGCCGTGCCGCCAGACCACTCAATGTCCAGGTCCGCCTCGCCGAGGTCGCCGCACGAGTAGTTTTCACCCGGATCTGTGCCCACGGCCACATACTTGAAATAGGTGGAGTTGCAGGCTGTGACAATGCCACTTCCATTGGTGGTGCATCCGCTGATGGCGGGAAGATTGAAACCGAGGGTGGAGCTGCGGAAATCGTTAATGTCAGCGAGATAAATGTCGGTCTGCCCTATGACGGCCAACGTCTGGCTGGCGCCATTGATCGGGGTTGCGGCGTCGTAGAGCGAATTGATGTCGTAGATCGTGGCAATGTCTCCGGGAGCGAGGTAATTCGGAAAGACGTAATTCCCGTCATAGTAGTTGGCGCGGGGGCCTTGTATCCCGTTCGGCGCCCTGCCGCGGATCGTGGGGTGGGGAAGAAAACTATTCAGGCCAATCACGCAGCTGACGATGCCGCTGAGGGCGGAGGGAACCATGAGCGGCGTCGAGTTGGCGAAATATTCCTTTCCATCAATCTGATAGTTGTGGATCTCAGCCCCGAAAGCGCTATGCACCTGGGCAGCAGTCCCGCTGAAGGCAATAGAATTGCGCCCACCGCCAGCGCTCAGAATCTGGAATCCCTGCGACGTAAGCCAGGTCGCAATCTTGGTGAAGTCGTTAACGCTGAGGCCAAAGCGATCGGCATACTGCTGCGGACTAAGCCACTTGTGGTAGTTCGGCGACTTTGGGTCCTGCTGTTCCACGAGAAGCTGGTCCAAGGCTTCCTGCTGGCTCGCCGACGGAGATGTGAGAAGGGTTAGATAGCCGAACTCCCGCGACGGATCGACGAGGCCCCGGTCGTATTGCGCCTGTGCCCTGGGATGCAGACTCCTGGGCAGTGCGGTCGTTTGACGCACATCGATAGGGCCAGTGATGCGGTCGGGCGGGGCCGCGAACGTAACTGCCGACAACGTCAGGACGAAAAGAATAAGCACCGAAACGCTGGACAACGACAGGATCACTGAGGGCGAACGTCGCATGGTCACTCCGTGGAACGGCAGAACTGTTGGGGGAAAACTCGGAAGCATTATCCATGCTTCTTCTTGTCTGAGCAACATATTATTCGCGGGGTTGTATGCGAGGATAAAGTTAGCCGCGATTTGTGACTAATGTCACTTATCCGTGTACCCGCTCCCACGGCTGGAAACACGGTGAAATGGGTCAGAAAGTTGCAGCGCTTTGCTGATCCCGAGCCGCGTCCGGGACGACATGCGCACCCCAGGGATCGGGAATCAAAGAAATTATCAAAGCGGTTTCCCACAGATAACTCAGCCTGCGGAAACAGCTAGACTTCGGCTAACTCTTCTTCCAATAACTGTTTGTTATAGAGATCGGTGTAATAACCGTTCAGGGCGATGAGCTCGTCGTGGGTGCCGAGTTCGACGATGCGTCCCTGGTGGAGGACGGCGATGCGATCGGCATTGCGTACCGTGGAGACGCGGTGCGAGATGAAGATGGTGGTGCGTCCGCGCATGATTTCGCGCAGATGATTGAGGATTTTATCCTCGGTTTGCGTGTCGACGCTGGAAAGGGCGTCGTCGAGGATCAGGATGCGCGGGCCGCGGAGCAGGGCGCGGGCGATGGCGGTGCGCTGCTTCTGGCCTCCGGAGAGCGTCAGGCCGCGCTCGCCCACCGTCGTGTCATAGCCTTCGGGGAAGCTTTCAATGTCGCGGACGATGTTGGCCGCTTCGGCGGCGGCTTCGATGTCCGCCTGAGTAGCTTTTCCGTTCTCTCGCGCGATGCCGAAGGCTATGTTTTCGCGGATGGTATCGCTGAACAGGAACGTCTCCTGCGGAACGAAGCCGATGTGGCGGCGCAGAGAATCGATGGGGAATTCGCGGATAGGGTGGCCATCGATCAGGACGGCGCCCGGCGCGGAGTCGTAGATGCGCGGGATCAGATTGACTAACGTCGTCTTGCCGGAACCCGTCGGTCCAACAATGGCGAGGCTTGAGCCGCCAGGGATGCGCAGATTGACATCTTTGAGGACGGGAACGCCGTTGTAGGCGAAGTTCAGGTTGCGGAACTCGATTTCGCCGGTGAGATCAGCTATCGGGGCGATCAGGGCAGTAGATGGTTCGGATAACTCGGTCTGGTCGGTGATCTCTGGTTGCTGGGAGAGGATCTCCTGTATACGCACCATCGAGGCCGTGCCGCGTTGAAAGATGTTGATCACCCATCCCAGGGCGATTACCGGCCAAGTCAGCTGCATCATGTAGGTGTTGAAGGCCACGAAATCGCCAACATTCATCTTGCCCAGCAGGACCTGGCGTCCACCGATCCATAGGACGATGACCACGGCCGCGCCCAGCATGAATTCCAGCGTGGGCCAGAGCATGCCCATCAAGCGAACCAAGCCGAGGCTGCGGCGGATGTACTCCTTATTGGCGCTTTCGAAGGCTGCTATCTCGGCCTGTTCCTGCACATACGCACGGATGACGCGGGCGCCGGAAAAGTTCTCCTGGGCGCGGGCGGAGATATCGGAGAACATGGCCTGAATGCGCTCGAAGCGTTCGTGGATGCGGCGTCCGAAATACTGTATGACGATGCTGGCTACAGGCAGCGGCAGAAACGCGTAGAGGGTGAGCTTGGGACTGATGGCCAGCATGAAGGCCAGCGCGCCGGCTGTGAATACGATGGTATTGGCCGAATACATGATCGCCGGGCCAAGCAACATGCGGACGGCATTCAGATCGTTGGTGGCGCGCGCCATGATGTCGCCGGTGCGGGTGAGCTGGTAGTAGGAATATGAGAGCCGTTCGAGATGCGCGAAGATGTCGTTGCGCAGATCGAATTCAATATCGCGAGAGATACCGATGACGATCCAACGGGTCAGAAACTGGAAGATACCTTTGATCAGGGCGATGGCGACGATTAAAAGGGCGTAGGTGAAAAGCTTCTGGCGAGTTACGCCCGAATGCAGGTCATTGACAGCACGGCGAAGGACTTGCGGAAAAAGAATCCAGATTCCGTTATTGAATAAGACGCAAAGCCCACCCCAGAAGAGACCTATGCGATAACGCTTCAGATAGGGAACGAGGGGACGTAGGTTCTTCGGAATCATCCGTTTGACCGCAACTCAATGTAGATGAGATTGTAGCAGCGCTAGGTGCGGATTTTCGCGATGTAGGGAGCAGTGGAACGAGAGCGGCGGTGAAGAGTACCGCCGTCCAGAGCGACAACATGCCGGCGGCGAACATCAATCCCGAGTAAAGCAGGTCAACGGGTATCATCGGCTTCTCCAGGGGGAAAAGACCGGGCGAAGGCGGAGGTTGGGTTCCGGTCTCCGCCCGGGTTGGAGAGAAAATTCCACGGACAAAAACTAGTCGGCGGGCGGCGGTGGCGGCGGCCCGGCGTGTCGCGCTGCTTGCTTGGCCTCAAACTCGGCCAACTTGCTTTTCTGATCGGGGGTAAGCACCTGCATCATTTCGGCCTTGATGCGGGCGTGCTGAACCTCGAGTTCAATCTGAGTCTGTGCATTTACCGTGGCCAGAGCGCGCGTCTTGGCTTCATCGAAGGGACCGCTGTTCTCAAGGGCAGTCATGTTAGCGCGATTCTGGCGCATCTGCTGCATGAGCGGCTGGAGGGTCGGCTTTTCTTTTTCCCAGATGGCTTTTATCTGGTCCTGTTGCGCGCTGCTCAGATCGAGGTAGTTGGAGTAGAACCCGAGCATGTGACCGAAGCCGCCGTCGGGACCGCCATAACCGTGCATCCCTTGGGCGAACATGGCAGTGGCGGCCAGCATCATTGCGGCGCCAATGGCGAGAATGCGAATACGAGTGGACTTCATTCGAAGCTCCTTCTGAAGCTACGTTGTTTGAAATTGCGTCGTTTAGCTAAATATTTTTGGGGTTTGGGTACAAGCCCGAACGTCTTACCGAGATAAGAACACCGATTTCCAAAATAAGCGGTAAAGAATCGGTCAAGCGGCGTAAAGTTTTGTAAAGAGTTACGGTTGGGCTTTGGGCAGCACGAATGGGCGGGAAGTCAGCGGTGGTTCCTGCAATCACAAATCTTTACCTCCTGCGCGCATCGGAAGGTGTTAGATGATTAAGCGAATGGATCACGTACTGGTGGTGGATGACGACGTCGAGTTGTGCGGACTGGTACAGGAGTACCTGACCGCCGAGGGCTTCAGCCTGAAAGCTGTGCATGACGGCGAACAGGGGCTGCAACAGGCACTCACCAACGAATATTCGCTGGTGGTGCTGGATGTCATGCTGCCCGGCATCAACGGCTTTGAAGTCCTGCGGCGGATTCGCAGCGTTTCCAAAATCCCGGTGCTATTGCTCACCGCACGTGGCGAAGATGTAGACCGCATTGTCGGACTGGAGATCGGCGCCGACGATTATCTTCCGAAGCCGTTTAATCCGCGGGAACTCGTGGCGCGAATCCGCGCGGTGCTGCGCCGCGCACGGCCGGTGCGGCCGTCGGACGGAGTGCCGGAAATACTGACCGTCGGCGATGTGGAACTGGATCCAGCGACGCGCAGCGTGCAGCGAGCTGGACAGCCGGTCGATTTGACTTCCGTGGAATTCAATTTGCTCGAAGTTCTCTTACGTGAAGCTGGTCGCGTCGTAACGCGGGAACGGCTGGTGAATGCAGTGCTCAGCCGGAAGTTCATGCCTTTTGATCGAAGCATCGATATGCACGTCAGCAAGGTACGGCGGAAGTTGGGCGACTCGGAAGAAGATGGTGATCACATTAAGACGATTCGAGGCGTTGGCTACATGTTTGCGCGGCCGTCGGTGAAGGCGAAAAAATAGCCAAGCGATGAAGAGCCTTTTCCTCAAGATTTTCTTGTCATTCTGGATCGCGCAGGCATTGTTCCTGGTGCTGGCGATTCTGGTGACGATCGCATTGCGACCAACGCGGCATGGGATCGAGAGTCAGGGTCCGCAAACACTGGCTGAGGTGGTGAATGCCTACCAAAGCGGCGGAGAGCGTGGCGCCCACGATTATCTGGAAGAACTCTGGCATACACAGCATGTGCGGGCGTTTGTTTTTGATCCGGCCGGAAATGAACTGGCGGGACGGTCAGTGCCGCCTTGGATCGAAGATATTCGCCGTGGCATTCAGCCACCCGACACACCGATGCACCATCGCGGCTGGATGGACAAGCTGCTGCCCGACCGCGTCGTTCGCCAGGCGCTGACGCTGGATGGAAAACGCTACACTCTGGTACTGGAGATGCCGCCGGGACCGAGAGTTTTCTTCGGGCCGCACGACATCCCGGGATTGGGGATCGCGATTGCGGTCATTACCTCGGGACTGATGTGCTACCTGCTGGCGTGGTCAATCACGAGTCCAGTCACGCGTTTGCGGAGGGCAGCGCAAAGCTTGGCGGCAGGCGACCTGAAAGCGCGCACGGGTGCACCCGCGCACGGAGCGCGCGACGAACTGACGGAATTGATGCGCGATTTTGACCGCATGGCGGAACGAATCGAAGTACTGGTGGACTCGCAGTCAAGACTTCTGAAGGACGTATCGCACGAATTGCGATCTCCACTGGCGCGTTTGAGCGTGGCGCTGGGACTCGCGCGGCAACGGGCCGCGCCGGAAGTTGCACCCGAACTCCAATCTTCACTGAACCGGATCGAACAAGAGGCTGACCGGCTGAATCAATTGATCCAGCGACTCCTGACGATTTCGCGGCTCGAGTCGGGGACTGACGGCTTGTCAAGGAAGCGTTTGTCGTTGCGGGACTTGGTCGAGCAGGTGGCGCACGATGCCGAATACGAAACTCCCGGCCGGGGATGCCATGTGGTCACACCTGGAGATCCGGAGGACGAGTTTTTGGTCGACGGCGACGCTGACCTGCTGCGGAGCGCGGTGGAAAATGCGGTGAGGAACGCGACGCGGTATACTGCCGAAGGCACCACTGTCGAGGTGCGACTGGAACGGCAAGCGGCCGCGAACGGCGAAGAGGGTGAAATTATTGTTCGTGTGCTGGATTCCGGTCCCGGAGTTCCCAACGAAGCGCTGAAAAAGATATTCGAACCTTTTTACCGGCTGGACGATGCCCGTAATCACAAGACGGGAGGGGCGGGCTTAGGCCTGTCGATCGCAGACCGGGCGATCAGGCTGCATGGCGGGCAACTTCGTGCATCCAACCGCAAAGAGGGTGGGTTAGAGGTTGAAATCCGGATCCCGGCTGCTCCCGGGTTTGCTCTTCCCGCTCATTCCTGATACAAAAATTGATTCCAGCCAAGAGCACGGTCTCCGTAACGGCTGGCAGCGAATCGTCGGCGGGCGGGAAACGTCTGAAACTTGCCCGCTGGAAAAAAGCGCGCCCATCGGGGACTCATTGGGAGAATAGATGTCGAAGAAGATCGGCGGAGTGATTGCGCTCGTGGGTATGTGTGCCCTGAGCGTGTTTCTGGTCAATTGCGGCAATTCCTCCACGCGGCCGGCGGGCGTGGTGTACGTGCTCACGCAGGGGACAACCGGCATAGGGAACAACGTGACTTCCTTTGCCATGAATCTGGCCAACGGCAATCTGACGGAAATCAATGACAATGCCAGCACGTGCCCGACGACGGCGACTCTGACCAATCCAGAACCTTGCGGAATTCCAATCGACATTTTGCTCGATCCCTTGGGCGCGACTGGGTTCGTTCTGAATCAGGGAATCCCGTGCCCGGAAGTGCTGCAGAATGGGGTGTATGTGTGCGGAACGGTGCCTGGGTCCAATCCTCCGGTTGCTGCAGTCCCCGTTCCCCCTACGATTTACCCATACGTGACCTATGAGGATGGGAGCCTTTCATCGCCCGGTACACCCGCGATTTGGACCTGTCCGTCGAACCCGACATCATGTACCTACTCTGATTCGGCGTTAAACATGACGCGGGATGCCGCGGGACAGTTCTTGTTTGTCATCAGTCACGGCTCTTATCCGTCGCCGGGTTATCCAGAACCTACGCTGACCAATCCCAGTTGCCCGCACGCCCCCAGCGGTCAGCACCCAGAAACCGACGTCTGCCCGTCGATTTCGGTCTATTCCATCAAGCCCGGTTCCACCACCATGACCCTGGCCAGTGGAAGTCCGTTCTATCTCAGCAAAATTCCCAGCGGACTGGCGACGATTACGTTTACCCCGCCGACCGCTACGGCGCCCCAAGAGTTTCTCTACGTCAGCAACAATCTGGACATCTGCACGCAGAACTGCGTGCTGCCGCAGCATAGCGACAACACGGTGAGCGCCTATACCGTCAGTTCTTCGGGCACGCTGACCGAGCAGCCGTACTCGCCGTATGTGGTAGCGGCAGTGAACCCGGTATCGGTGATGCCGGTCTATACGAATCTTCCCGGGACGAACAGCGGCGGCCTGTATGTCTATGTGGGCAACAGCAGCCCGAGTGGCGGCGGCGTGAATCCGTTCTACGTCTGCACGGTACAAAACCCGATTTGCCCGCTCGAGCAGGATGTACAGAACAATCTGATGACTCCGCTGGTGCAGGTTTGCGGGACGCCTCCTTGCAATCCCGTGCCGCCGACATCGGTGGGCAGCAATCCGCTTCAGATGCTGGCAGACCCAACCAACAACTTCCTTTATGTTTTGAGCGAAGGATCGAACCAGGTTTTTGCGTTTCGCATCAGCCCGTCAGCGGGCACACTGACGGCGCTAGCTCCACCCAACCAACCGACGGGATCGCAGCCGGTGTCGATGGCGATCCACGCTGCGGTAAACGTGCAGGGTCAGCCCCTTTACCAGTCGAGCGGACAGTTTCTCTACACCTCGAACACAACGGCAAGCTCGATCTCTGGTTTCTCGATCAACGCCACGAATGGATCGATGTCCAGTCCGCTCTCCGTGATCTCTCCGGCAGCGCCCAGCGGCATAGCCGTGCACTAGAGATCATTGAAGCATCGAATCATCTAGTCATTGGCTCAGGTCCCAACCAAATAGTTGAATGACGAAGTGCTTCAATGACCCGATGACTCAATGTCTCAATAACTCGATGTCTCAATAACTAAACGACTCAATGCATTCTTACGTGGGCATCCTCAGAATCAGATAGCCTCCGATGAACCCGAAGACCAGGTCGGGCGACCAGGCGGCGACTGCGGGCGGAAGTTGGCTCAGATTCCCCATGGCTTCGAACAGTCCAGAGATCGTCCAATAAACAACGCCGATGCCGATGGCGGTCGCAATACCGGCAACGGCTGAACGCTTCCCGGCCGAGAGCGCGAAGGGAATGGCGAGGATCGCCATCACCAGCGTAATCAACGGGTAGGCAATCTTCTTCTGTAACTGCACGCGCAGGCGCACCACGTCAAAGCCGCTTTCCTCCAGATCATGAATGTAGCGGCGCAATTCGTCGTAGCTCATCTCCGATGATTGCTTGATTTCCTTCTTGAAGTAGGCGGGCGGCTCCGACAGTTCGGGGTAAGTGGCGACGTCGAACTTGTGGTAATTCTCAATCGCCGAACCGTTCAGGCTGCGTTCCCATCCTTGTTCATAGACCCACCGGTCCATGTTGCTCGACCAATGCGCGCGGTCGGCGGTGATGCGGTGCGTGATCTGGAAGGTGTGCGGATCAAACTGAAAGACGGAAACGCCGCCGAAAACGTCGCGGTCCGGATCGAAGAATTGATAGTAGTAAATGTCGGAATGCTGTCCGAAGATCCATTTACGATCGGGACGCAGGTAGGTTTGCGCCGGCTTGCCCTTGATTTCATTGCGCAAGGCGTCCTGGCGTTTGTTGGTGTAGGGAAGATAGAGCTGATCGGAAAGAAAGAGCGCACCGGCGACCAGCATCGACCCAATCAGTACGGGAACGATAATGCGATAAAGGCTGATGCCGGTGGCCTTGATCGCGGTGATTTCATTCGAACGCTGCAGTAATCCGAAGGTGACCAGCACCGCCAGCAACATGCTCAGTGGGGTGGTGTTGTAGAGAAAATAAGGAATCACGTTCAGCAGATATTCGCCCACCGTGAGCGGCGAAACCTGGTTCCGCAGGATGTCGCTCAGTAATTCGAAAAGGGTGAATACCAGCAGCAGCATCAGGAATGCGGCCACGATCATGAAGAGGTAGAAGACAAAGCCGCGCAGCACATAATCGTCGAGGATGGTCGGAAAGCTGAGATTGAATAACCGCCAGCGCCGGGGCCAGCGGGTGAGGATGCTTTCGCGAGCAACGGCGTGCGATTCGCCGTTCCGTGAGGGCACGCCCGCTTTCGTTCTCAGATCGCTGAACCACGAGCGCCGAAACCAGGTTCGGAATCCGGCGAGTTCGATCGGACGCCGCTCAGATTGCCAGAGCAGAAAAACTCCACCCACGAGAAACACGAAGTCGGCGAGCCAGACGCCGGCAGCGGGCGAGAGATGTCCCTGTTTCGCGAACGAAACACCAATCAAAGAAATCGAATAGTAGAGGAAGACGAGCAGAATTGTGAGGACAAATCCGCTGGACTTGCCTCCTTTTTTTGACGAGAGACCGAGCGGAATGCCAACCAGGGCGAGCACGATGCATGCGGTGGGCAAGGCAAGGCGGCGATGGTATTCAATCAGGTCCCAGCGGCCGGTGACGGGGTCAGAAGTCCGCGCGATTCGAAGCAAGTCAGCGGTTTTCATCTCTCCCAGCGATGGCGGCTCGTGCTCTTGGCTGTTTTGAGACGAAAAGATCTGGATGGGGATGTCCGTGGTTTGAAAGGTTGAAATCTGGTACTCGTCGGGGTTCTTGGGATCGGTTTCGTGGGTGGAACCGTTGATGAGATGGAGGTCGAGAGAATCGGGCCCCTGGCTGACGAGTCGGCCCTCACGCGCGAGGCTGATGCGCGGCGCTGCGGGATCGCTCAAATCGGCTAGGAAGACACCTTTCCACAGCGCGCCGCCTGACATGGCCTTGACATCCTGCACGTAGAGGACGGTCTTTGGGAAGCCTTCGTAAAATACTCGCGGCTGGACTTCGAATGAAGCCTGCGAGGACTTGAGGTTGTCCTGAAGATTTCCAAGGGCGGCAAGCGAGCGTGGCGCGAGATAAACGCTGTTGCCGAGAGCCAGCAGCCAAGCCACCACCACGAAGATCGAGATGACACGCAGGAAAGTCCAGACGCCCACTCCGCTGGCGCGCATGGCGGTGATTTCGCTGTCGGCGGCCAGACGGCTGAGTCCGATGAGGATGCCGACGAGCACGCCCATAGGAATGGTGTAAGTGAGCGCGACCGGAACGGTGAAAAAGAAAACTTCGGCGATGCTCGGAAGCGGGGCGCTATTGCGGACGACGAGTTCGAGGATGCGTCCGAGATCGCGAGTGAAGAGAACGAAAGTGAAAACAGCCGCGCCGATCAAGGCGTGGGAGACCACTTCTCCCAGGATGTAGCGCGTGAGAATGCGCATCCGCAAAATGTCGACCCTTTTTCGAGTCTAGCATGAGAGCGGGAGCGCGGGAAAAAACCGGATTTGTGTAATCAGTGACGCCCAACGAGAGAAAGAAGCCCTCGCGTTTCTGAATTACCGAATTCGCTGACAGTAAGTTGCAGCTTCTCTCTCACGTTTTTTTCAGAAACAGCGCTCCCAGCGGTGGCAGCGTCAGCCGTAAAGAATACGGGCGCCCGTGAGTTTCTTCGTGCAGGGCCTCCGTGCCTCCCATGTTGCCGATGCCGCTGCCGGCATATTCGCGGCCGTCGCTATTCAGAAGTTCTTTCCAATAGCCGCCTGAGGGCACGCCCACCATGTATCCCAGTCTGGGGACAGGCGTGAAGTTGCACGCCACGAGAATAGGGTTTTCGCCTTCCTGGCCTTTACGCAGCAGCGAGATCACGCTCATCGGCGCGTCATTGCAGTCCACCCATTCAAAACCTTGGGGATCGTTGTCGAACCAGTGCAGCGCAGGTTCGCTGCGGTAGAGGCGGTTCAGTTGTTCCACCCAATTCAGCAGCCCGCGATGCACGGGGTACTGCAGCACATCCCAGTCCAGGCTGCGATCGTGCGACCACTCGCTGACCTGGCCGAACTCGTCGCCCATAAAGAGCAGCTTCTTGCCGGGCTGGGCGAACATATACGCAAACAGCAGGCGCAGGTTGGCGAACCTCTGCCATTCGTCGCCGGGCATTTTGCCGATCAGAGAGCCTTTTCCGTGCACAACCTCGTCGTGGCTCAGGGGCAGGACAAAATTCTCATGGAACGAATAGAGCATACGAAAAGTCAGTTTGCTGTGGTGATACTGGCGATGGATCGGATCCTGGCTGAAGTATTGCAGCGTGTCGTGCATCCAGCCCATGTCCCACTTCAAGCCAAACCCGAGGCCGCCGAGATGGGTGGGCTTTGAAACCATGGGATAGGAGGTCGATTCTTCGGCGTAGGTTTGAATGTCGGGATGCTCTTTGTAAGCTTCGAGATTGAAGCGCCGCAGAAAATCGATGGCGTCCAGATTCTCGCGTCCGCCGTACTGATTGGGAATCCATTCGCCCTCTTTGCGCGAGTAATCGAGATAGAGCATGGATGCGACGGCGTCGACGCGCAATCCGTCGACATGATATTTGTCGAGCCAGAACATGGCGCTCGACATCAAAAAGCTGCGGACCTCGGTGCGGCCGTAGTTGAAGATAAATGTCTTCCAGTCGGGGTGAAAGCCCTGGCGCGAGTCGGAGTGCTCGAACAGATGCGTGCCATCGAAAAACGCCAGGCCGTGGCCATCAGAAGGGAAGTGCGACGGCACCCAGTCAAGAATGACCGCAATGCCATGCTGGTGCAGGTAATTGACGAAGTACATGAAATCCTGCGGTGTGCCATAACGCGCAGTGGGAGAGAAATATCCTGTCGTCTGGTATCCCCACGATCCGTAGAAGGGATGCTCCATGATGGGGAGCAGTTCGACATGGGTAAATCCCATCTTGTTGACGTGGTCGGCGAGGCGAGGGGCGATTTCGCGATAGGTGAGAGAACGATTGTCTTCTTCGGGAACGCGCATCCATGATCCGAGGTGCACCTCGTAGATCGAGATGGGAGAATGCAACGAATTGGCAGCTGCGCGCTTTTCGAGAAAGGCAGCGTCGTTCCAGCTGTAGCCGAGATCCCAGACAATAGAAGCCGTGCGCGGAGGCTTCTCGGCGAAAATTCCCACGGGATCGGTCTTTTCGATCTGGTAGGCAAGCTGGGTGGAGTCAATATGAAATTTGTATAGCGTTCCCTTGCCAACACCGGGGATGAAGCCTTCCCAGATTCCCGAGGAGCCGCGCGGCTGGAGCAGATGCGATTGCGGGTTCCAGCCGTTGAAGTCACCGATTACAGAGACTTGGTGGGCGTTGGGCGCCCAAACACTGAAGACGGTCCCTTTGGTTCCCTTGGATTCGACTGGGTGAGCGCCCATCTTCTCGTAAATGCGATAGTGGCTGCCTTCGTTGAATAGATAGAAATCTTCGGCGGTCAAGAGCGAAACATCGTAGCGGACCGGAGATCCTGCTTGCGTGGTCGTCTGCGTCATGGTTTCACTTTCGCTTCGTGTCTAGTGTATTCGAATTCCAGCGGAAGGAAGGATTGTGTGGCGAAGGACGGTGTGGTGACAGGTTCTGCCCCACCCTGTCATCGTCAAGCCCCGCCAGCACACCAACTGCTCACCACTCCGCTAACGGCGCTGCGCCTGCCGTGCTTCGCGCTTTGCCCGCGCCCAGCCCTCTTTGACGCTTTGCCGAGCCCTTCCGAGCGCCAGCGCATCCGCTGGCACGTCTTCTGTGATGCAGCTTGCCGCTGCGACGTACGCTCCGCGACCAATTTTTACAGGAGCGACGAGCGTCGAGTCGCTGCCGACGAACACGCCGTCTTCGATGATGGTCTTGTGCTTGTTCACGCCGTCGTAATTGCACGTGATGGTGCCCGCGCCAATGTTTACGCCTTCCCCTATTTCCGTGTCGCCCAGATAGGTGAGATGATTCGCCTTCGAACCTCTGCCAAGCCTGATTTTTTTCGTCTCGACAAAGTTCCCCAAGTGAGCGCCTTCGCCCACCTCGCTGCCGGGACGCATGTGTGTATAAGGCCCGAGCACAGCCGCATCGGCTACGCGCGAGTCTTCCATGATCGTCCCCGGCTTTATCGTCACACGATTGCCAACAACGGAATTTTCAATCACTGTGTACGACCGGACGCGGCAATCAGAACCAATTTTTGTTTTGCCGAGCAACTGCACAAAAGGTTCGATCACAGTGTCAGCGCCAACTTCCACGTCGCTGTCGATCACGCAGGTGTGCGGGTAAAAAACGGTTACGCCGGCATCGAGCAGTTCCCGGCACTTCATAAGTCGCAGCCGCGCGTCGAGCATCATCATTTCCGCGCGCGTGTTGCTGCCCAGGACCTCGCCCGCGTCCGCCGTCTTGATCGCGACTACTTTCTTGCGCGCTTTTTGAAAGACCCCGGCCATGTCGGTGAGGTAATACTCGCCATGCGGATTGGCCGTGGAAAGACGATCGATGTACTCGTACAGGGTGAACGCATCGAAGGCATAGAAGCCGGAGTTGATCTCGCGGATTTTCCTTTGCCCTTCTGTCGCGGATTTCTCTTCGACGATCGCCTGCACCTCCGCGCCGCGCGCGCCTTTGCGAATCACGCGTCCGTATCCGTAAGGATTGTCGAGATCAGCGCTGAGCAGCGTCATCGCCGCTTTCTGAATGCGGTGGAAATCGCTGATCCTCTTTATCGTTTCGGCGGTAATCAGCGGTGCATCGCCCGAGAGCACGATGACCTGATCGTAAGCAGACAGTTCCTGGCGCGCCACCATAAGGGCGTGTCCGGTGCCTCGCTGTTCAGATTGAAATACGAAATTCACATCGGTGCCGGTGCCGGCCACCGCTTCGCGCACGCTCTCGGCCTCATGGCCGATGATTACGTAGATGTCGCGCGCGGGCACGACCTTTGTGGCCGTCGCAATCACGTGGGCGAGGATTGGCTTGCCTCCGACCTCGTGCAGAACCTTCGGATGTTTTGACTTCAGTCGCGTGCCCTTGCCAGCGGCCATGATCGCTATGGCAATCCGCGGCTGCGCCGGGGTCGACGGGGAAAAGTTCGGTTTGATTTTTTTCTTGGGCGCTTTAGCCATCTCAGCCAATATACCGCGAGAATCAACTGCGGATCGTCTGCCGGTCCGGCGCTTGCGCCATCAGCGCCATCAGGTCGTGTGCGACCCGATCGGTAGCGTGACGGACTACCGCGCCCTCCTCAAGGTAATCGCCTAGGATCGGACATACACCGAGGGCTTCTATCGACTCGAGATCAACGACTACCTGCGACGCTCCCTCAAGGGCATATTTGGCTTTCATCTCAGGCGAGGCCTCTTTCTGATTGAGCAGCGAGTAGTCGAACAGCTGCCGGCCAGCATGTTTGTTGAGTGCGCGAATGTGCTCGGAGGCAGTTAAGCTAAGACTTTCATTCACCTGCGTCATTAGATTGCAAATAAATACCTTAACGGCAGGAGATTCGGCTATTGCCTCGGGGATTCCACGAACCAGTAAATTCGGAATCAGGCTGGTGAAGAGCGAACCCGGGCCGATCGTAATCAGGTCGGCATTGGCGATCGCTTCGAGCGTCTGTGGAAGCGGCTCAACGTCTGGCGGGACGAGAACGAGTTCTCGAATCTTACCTTTGCTGGCCGTGATGCGCGTCTCTCCACGCACGCGCGTGCCGTCTTCGAATAGCGCTTCCAGTTCCACGCTCGACATCGTCGCCGGATAAATGTGCCCGCGCGTGAGCAGAATTTCAGACGACAAACGTACGGCTTCGGCAAAATCTCCGGTAATCGATGTCAGGGCGGCAAGAAAGAGGTTGCCGAAACTGTGGCCTTCGAGTCCCGATCCTTTTTGGAATCGATGCTGAAACAGCCGAGAGAGCAGCGCTTCGTCTTCGGAGAGCGCAACGATGCAATTGCGCACGTCGCCCGGGGGAAGCATATTGAACTCTTTGCGCAGACGTCCGCTCGATCCGCCGTCGTCACTCACCGTGACTACTCCACAGAGTTCGTGAATGGTAGGCTGGCCCGACGTCGCCATAGCCGGCGTCATGACATAACGCTTCAGGCCCTTGAGCAGCGTCGATAGGCCCGTACCGCCTCCGATCGCGACCACGCGCAGTTCGGGGCCAGCTTTACCGGTTTCGGATGAGTTCGTGCGCGACTGGGAGAGCATACAACTCGTATTGAGTCATTGAATCAGTGAATCATCTAACCACCGAAACATCGAAACTGCAGGCGTCATCGCGCTAGCTGATATCTTCGAACAAGGGATTTCAATGCTTCAATCGCTCAATGATTCAATGACGCAATCGTTTAATACGGGCTCGCTTCTTCTTGCGGCTCCGACTCGCCTGCACCCGGATCTGGATACAGCAATTCGGTGAAGCGCGGATCTTCCGCCAGATTCTGAAAGTCCGTATCGTTGCGCGCCTGGAAGCGCAGCGCCGGCTTTACCTGGATCGCCTCATCGAGCGTCTTGAGCGATTCTTCGACGTGCCCAGTCAGGCAATGCAACGCGGCAAGGCCATACAGAACGAAGTCCGCTTTCGGATTCTGCTTCAGCAGTTTGTCGAGTTGCTCGCGCGCGGTCACATAATCCCCCGCGTTGATCAGCGAGACCGCGTAGTCGTAGTGCTCTTCCGTGCTCTTGAACTGCAATGCCGGGGTTTCCAGATGCTTGTCGCAGGTAAGTATGTGAACCTGAGCGCGGTCAGCGAGCGACTTGTTCGGTCCGGCTAGCGCTTTTTGCAGGTGTGCCTTCGCCTTGTCGAACTTGCGCTCTTGCAAAGCGCGTAGCCCGGATTCGTAGTTCTGTACTGCCTGTGTGTGTCGCGGGTCTTCGGTGAATTGTTTCTTGGGAGTTACCTTCAGTGCCATCAAACCGCCTTCAGTTCAGAATTGAAATCGAACAGCTTGAAATCGCAATCGCGGGACCCCAAAATGCGGGATCGCTAGTTGATGCTCGCCGCTGTGCTCAGGTCGATCGTCTTCCAGTCGCCTCTGATGATTCCTGCGCGAATCTGCCGCGGAGTCTTGTGTCGCTTATACATGGTATATGTGTAATAAAGCTCTTTGAGGCAGGTTCCGCATTCGGCGCCATGCGTGCCCGAAAAGCAGCTGTGCAAGCTATTGTGCCCCATGCTGCGGTCGCAGTAACAATAGCAAGGTTGCTGGTAGAGCACCTTCGGTATTTTCGCCGCCAGCTCGTAGGCATGGATTTGATACGGAAACTGCGCGTTCGGTCCCCAAAGCTCGTCCCTGGTTAAGATCGGCGGAAGCTTCGTGCCCTCCGGCGGAGGAGCCGCGTTGAAGTGCGGCACTCCCATATCGGACTCGGATTGGAGCCAGGGAGCCGACACGATCGCGACCATCACAAACATCACCATCGACGCTAGAATCCGTGTGCGCATGCCGATCAACCTCAAACTCTACATTTTACCTCAAGGCGCGGAATTGACGAGTCACTGCACGGATTCGCGCGAGCTGCCCGAGACGGCTGATCGTCAGGTTGCCATCCCGAAATAAAGAGACCGAACTGCGTATGGCGGCAACTACAGATCCCTCACTGCGTTCGGGATGACAACCAGCTGATGATGACAACACGTCAATAAGGATGGGTCGGAAACCCCCACCCTTATCCCAGCTTTTCAAAGAACAGGCAGATGGTCTCAATGCCGCGATGAAAGTTCGGAATGTGGAACTTCTCGTTCGGCGCGTGCAGGTTGTCGTCGGGAAGCCCGAAGCCCATCATGACCGATGGAATCTTCAGCACATCCTGAAAATCAGTGACGATTGGAATCGATCCGCCCGAGCGAATGAACACAGTATTTTTCTTGAACGTGTCGTGCAGCGCCTCGGTCGCCGCTTCGATGAAGCGGTTGTCGGTGCCGACCACGGATGCGGGGCCTTTGCTCCAAACCTTGATCTTGGTCTCAATCCCCTTGGGCGTGTGCTTCTTGACGAAGGCTGAATAGCGTTTGAGGATGTCGTCCGGATCCTGATTCGGCACGAGACGCATGGAAACCTTGGCCGAGGCCTTTGCTGGAATTACCGTCTTGGCTCCCGGAGCCACGAATCCACCGGGCATGCCGTGCACTTCGAGCGTGGGACGAGCCCATGTCCGGTAGAGCACGGAGTATCCAGGCTCGCCCGTCAGCACTTTGGAGCCGACTTCAGTCTTTCGATAATGCTCTTCGTTGAAGGGCAGGCGTTTCCACGCCTTCAACTCGTCTTTGCTGGGCGCTTTCACCTTGCTGTAGAAGCCGGGAATCAGCACCTTGCCCTTGGCATCCTTCAGCTTGCTGATGATCTCGATCAGCGCAAACAGCGGATTCGGCGCGGCGCCGCCGTACATGCCGGAATGCAGATCGGTCTTGGCTCCGACCGCCTCGATCTCGGTATACGCCAACCCACGCAGGCCGACGCAGAGAGTGGGCAGATCGGGCGCGAACAATTCCGTATCGCAAACGAGCGCAAAATCGGCTTTCAGCTTCGCCTTTTGCTTGCGGACATACTCCGCAATCGATTCGCCCCCGACCTCTTCTTCGCCCTCGAAAATGACTTTGACATTGATAGGCAACTTGCCGCCATGGGCCTGAAACAGAGATTCGAGAGCTTTCACTTCCATCCACAGCTGGCCTTTGTCGTCGACCGCGCCGCGCGCATAGATGTTGTTGTTGCGTTCGGTCGGCTCGAACGGAGGCGTGTGCCACTCGTCGACGGGGTCGGGCGGCTGCACATCGTAATGCGCATACATCAAACCCGTCGGTTTGCCGGGGGCGTGCAGCCAATCGGCATAAAGCAGTGGATGCCCCTTAGTGGGGATGATTTCGACATTGTTCATGCCAATGCGCCGCAGTTCATTGGCGACGAACTCGGCGGCTTTCTGCACATCGCTCTTGTGTTCTTCAAGCGTGCTGATGCTGGGGATACGAAGAAGAGTCTTCAGTTCGTCAAGAAAACGCGGTTGATTATTTCGGGCAAAATCGACTGCTGGCGAAGCCATAGGCGTAGCCTTTCCGGCGCGAGGCGCACATGAACTGCATCAGGATGAATGACGAAAACGTTTCAGTATATACCCGCCCAGGGGCTTCGTCTCGCGGCTCTCGAATTGGCTTGGAGCGAAGTCACTAGACAAATCTGTCGCAAGAAAACGAAGCCAAGTTCCAATCGGAAGCGCGTCCGGCAATGACAGCGGCCATCGCTCTGGCCGTCACTGGAGCCAGCAGAATTCCGTCCCGAAAATGTCCGGTTGCCACGAAATATCCGAGCGTGGGGGTTGCGCCGAGAATCGGCAACCCGTCAGGCGTTCCCGGACGTAGACCTGCCCATGCTTCCAGAATGCGAGCTTCCGCCAATTTCGGAACCAGATCGAGCGCCGCCTGTCGCAGTTTTTGGATCGTCTCCGGCACGGTCCGCTTGTCGAAGCCTGCTTCTTCCGCCGTCGCGCCGATCAGCATCCTGCCGTCGCTGCGCGGGATCAGATAGACCTCGGGCGCGCGCACCACGTGCCGCACCAGCTCTTTTTGCGGCACGATGACGCAGAGCATCTGCCCTTTGACCGGACGCGTCGGGAAAGAGTACGGCGCGATCTGTCCAGCCCAGGCCCCGGCGCAATTCACCACCACGCCGGCGGCAAATTGTGTCTTGTTGGTGCGGACGCCGCACGCCTTGCCGTTGGCCACCTCCACCGCTACCACCTGATCGCCAGACGAAAAACTGATAACGCGATGTCGTGCAGCCGCCAGTGCCGCTGCCGTCAGATGCCGAGGATCAACGCAGCGTTCCTTCAAATAAAGGACGTTCGAATCGACACCAGAACTCGCCGCGCTCCCGGGGACGGGGCGAAGTTCTGGCTCAAGTTCGCAAAGCGGCGCAGGCAAAGGATACAAGCTCTGGAGATCGCGGCGTTGTACCAAATCAGTAAGCGGATCAAGAAAAATTAGCGCTCCCTGCGACCGCAGATCGATCTTCAACCCCGATTCATCTTCGAGCTCACGCACGAACTCGGGATACATCCGCGCGCTGGCCGTCGCCAGTTCCTGCAACGCAGGCGGCGTTTCCAGGGGAAAATCGGCCAGCATGCCTCCTGCGGCCCATGACGCCTCGCGTCCCGGTTCGCCTTTTTCCACCACCAGCACGCGTTGGCCCTGCTTATGCAGCTCAATCGCTAGCGAAAGTCCGATAATGCCGGCGCCTATGACAATCACGTCCCAGTTCTTCACGGCTACATTCTAGCCGCAACCCGCTTGCTGCCAAGAACCTGGAACGCAATTGACAGCAACGCGCATCTCACAAACAATAGGCTCTACAGTCCACTCAAGTTAAGCGGAGAACATGACCTTATGTCTGAAGGCGAGCACCCGAACGTCTATCAACCCGAGCCGTCGAGTAATGTCGGCAAATGGATCTTGATCGTGCTGGCTGTTGCTTATGTCGGCGCAACCTCGTTCTTTCTTTATGACCAGCACGCCAAGCTGGCCGCGCTCACGCAAGATCAAGCCACCAGCCAAAAGGATATCGACGACCTGACCAAGCGGATGCAGTCCGCCGAAGCCGATTCTGAGACGCTGGCGCGGCAATTGGGCATGACGAAGAAAGAGCTGGCGGATCGCGCCCAGGAATTGCAACATGCGCAACAGGTCGCATCGGCGCGCATCGCGGCGCAGGCAGCGCAAGAGAAACAAGACGTCAACGCGGTTGCCGGAGAAGTCGGCACCGTGAAGACCGATGTCGGGGGAGTGAAGACCGACGTGGCCGCAACCAAGGCGTCTCTCGATGCCACCATCGCCAAGCTGCAAAGCACTATCGGCGATCTTGGCCAGCAAAGCGGGCTGATTGCCAACACACGAGCTGACCTCGAAGCTCTTAAACATAGAGGAGATCGCCAGTATTACGAGTTCACGCTGCTGAAGGGCGCGAAGCCGCAAGCCATTTCGACGGTAGCGCTGCAGCTTAAGAAGACCGATCCCAAACATGGCCGATATTCGTTGAACGTCACAGCCGACGACAAGACCATCGAAAAGAAAGACAAGACACAGGATGAGCCAGTGCAGTTTTATACCGGACGCGACCACATGCTCTACGAACTGGTCGTCTGGACGGTCGATAAGAAGAAGATCACCGGCTACCTGAGCACGCCGAAGAATGCTCCAGTGCCGGTGACCGCGACGCGTGACTAAAAGGCCTGACAGCGAGATGCTGCCTGCGAATGCCCATACTCTCGTAGAGATCGCACTCCGTACCGGAGTCGTCTACCTTCTCGTGCTGATCGGCATTCGCATCAGCGGCAAGAGGGAAGTCGGGCAGATGACTCCGTTTGATCTGGTACTTCTTCTGCTGCTCTCAAACTCTGTGCAGAACGCCATGACCGGACCAGACACTTCGCTGGCCGGAGGCGCCGTTGCCGCTACCACGCTTCTCATCCTGAACTACGTTTTGGCCGAGCTTGCAGGCGGCAATCGCCGCTTCAGGAAATATATTCAAGGACAGCCGAGTTTATTGGTGCATGACGGGCAAGTGATCGAAGCTCACATGGCGAAAGAGCATGTCAGCATGGATGAACTCCAGACTGCGCTCCGCGAACATGGTGTCGAAACCTACAAACAAGCGGCGCTTGCCGTGCTTGAAGTGGATGGCTCGATCAGCGTGCTGAAGTACGACGATATCGAGCCGACCGCATCGACTCACTTAAACCGTCGGCGATTTCTCAACAAGAAGTAGTTGTCACTATCCTGCGACGGCCGCGGCGATTTCGCCGGCGGTACGCACTTCGCGAATCAGTTTGTCTTCGAGCAACTGCTCGAGGCGGCAATATTTCTCGGGCCGCGTGAGCAGATTCGAAGGCTGATTGGCGGCGGCGATTGGGTTTGAGCCGGTTGCATTCGCGCTCGGAGCGCTCATAACGGGCGTGTTGGTCGTCGGAATCAAACCTACGGACTGATTGCGTCCACCTTGTTTGGCCAGGTAGAGGCCGCGATCAGCGAGCCGAAGCACTTCATCGACCGACAGGTCGGAGCAGGCAGGCGGCAACCACGGAAATGCGGCCCAACCGACCGAGCAGGAGCGCGACAAGCGACGGTCGTTGCCCAAGTCGAATTCCACGCCATTGATCGCCTTCAGTATTCGCGCGGCGAGAAGCGGGCCATCGTTGCGCTCAGCGGCGCGGCACAATACCAGAAACTCTTCTCCGCCCCAACGAATCAGGAAGTCGGATTCACGGACCACGCGACTGAGCCGCTGCGCTACCTGCACCAGCACGCGATCTCCGGCATCGTGTCCGTATTCGTCGTTAACCTGTTTGAAGTGGTCGAGGTCGATCAGGAAGAAGATCAGGTCGCGATGATCGCGGCTGTAGATTTCCGATCCGCGATGGGCGCGGACGGCTTGGCTGGCATCGGCCGCAATGGTGCTCTGAAAGAAGCGGCGGTTGCGGATGCCAGTGAGCGGATCGCTGAGCGAAGCTTCCTGCAGTTCACGATTGGCGCGCGCGAGTTCGGCGTTGCGCTCGGCTACAGCTCGCTCCAGACGCTCGTTCTGGCGCCATTCGCGGCGCTGGCGATACCACAAAAGTCCCCAGAGTAGCAGAGCGATTCCGCCAGTTCCGCCAATTCTCGTCCACCAGGTTTGCCACCACGACGCGGAAGCCGTCATGACGGAGCTCCGAGCCAACTGCGGTTGCGCTGTCTGCGCAGAGTCGCAGTTCACATGCAGCTTGTAATCTCCAGCGGGCAACGGCGAGTAGCGGAGATCTTGCAGATCGCGTTCCGTGAAGCTGCGTCGCTGGCCTTCAATCTGATAGTGGCAAGGTACGCTGACATCTTCCAGAGTCCAAAGATGCGACGAAGAAAGATGCGACGAAAGAGGAGATAGCTGGACAGCATTGGCTTGGAGCGAGGCGCCGAACAGGCACAGCAATGCGATCCATCGCGAATGTGAGCGGTGCAAGGCCATGAGGCTCAATCGAGAAATGATAGGCTGAAGGTGTATCTGTAAGTAACTTGAAATGAGTAAGTTCCAGTTACTTTCGTAAGCGGAGGTTGGCTTGTCTCTGACTTTGGCTTGCGCGCTTCTACGGGTGCGTCATCTTTTCGGGCTTGACCAGCTGGTCGAATTCTTCGCCGGTCAGGTATCCGAGCTTCAGGGCGGCTTCGCGCAGGCTGCTGTGTTCGACGTGGGCGGTGTGGGCGATCTGCGCGGCTTTGTCGTATCCGACTTTGGGCGCGAGCGCCGTGACCAGCATGAGCGAATTCTTGACGTACCAGTCGACTTTCGCGCGGTCGACTTCAATGCCCTTGAGCATGTACTCGACGTAGCCGTGGCAGGCATCGGTGATGAGCGTGACCGAGTGCAGAAAGTTATAGATGATGACCGGCTTGTAGACGTTGAGTTCGAAGTTGCCTTGCGAGCCGGCGAATCCGACGGCAGCGGTCGCTCCGTGAACCTGCACGCAGACCATGGTCATCGCTTCGCACTGCGTGGGATTGACTTTGCCGGGCATGATCGATGATCCCGGCTCGTTCTCTGGAATCGAAATCTCGCCGAGGCCGCAGCGCGGACCGGAGGCGAGCCAGCGAATATCGTTCGAGATCTTCATCAGCGATGCGGCGAGGGTCTCCATTGCTCCTTGCGCGAAGACGATTTCGTCGTGCGCCGACAACGCGGCGAACTTGTTGCCGTGCGAGCGGAAGGGAAGTCCGGTAAGTTCGGCAATCTTTTTTGCGGCGCGCTCGGCAAATTCGGGATGCGTGTTCAAGCCCGTGCCGACGGCGGTGCCGCCGATGGCGAGATCGTAGAGTCCTTCAAGAGCCTGTTCGAGGCGCTTGATATCGCGATCGAGCAGACTCGCCCAGCCGCCGAATTCCTGGCCAAACGTGAGCGGGACGGCGTCCTGCAGGTGGGTGCGTCCGATCTTCACTACGTCATGAAATTGCTTTGCTTTGTCGTTGATGGCGTCGCGCACGGTCTTGATGGCGGGAATGAGCGCGTTCTTGACGCGATCGGCAGCGGCGATGTGCATGGCCGCGGGAAAGGTGTCGTTCGACGATTGCGACATGTTGACGTGATCGTTGGGATGCACGGGCTTCTTCGATCCCAATTCGCCGCCGGCGATTTCGATGGCACGATTGGAGATGACCTCGTTCACGTTCATGTTGGTCTGCGTGCCGCTGCCGGTCTGCCACACGCGCAGCGGGAACTGATCGTTGAGCTTGCCGGCGATGACTTCGTCGGCGGCTTCGACGATGAGCTTGGCAAGGTTGGCGGGAAGTTTGCCGAGATCCTGATTGACGAGGGCGCAAGCCTTTTTGAGCGTGCCGAAGGCGCGAATCAGCTCGGGCGGCATGGTGTCGCGTCCAATGTTGAAATGCAGCAGCGAGCGCTGGGTTTGCGCTCCCCAATAGACATTCGAGGGGACTTCGATCTTGCCCATGCTGTCGGATTCGATGCGGGTCTTTATTTTTGTCGAGGCAGGGAGGGCGGATTCGGTAAGGGTCGACATGATGAAATCTCCTGTGCGCCGGGCGCTCGACTGGAAGGAGCGCAAGGCATTCGGCGGAATCTTATGAACTGCGTATTATACGGCTGGGAAAAATCGGGCGTTGAGCGTCGGTCGTGGGGCTCTGGTTGTTGGTCGTTGTCCTCGGTCGGTTAAATTTGGTCGTCGACATTCGGGGTCAGTCGTTGGATCGTCGGGGCGGTTATGCGGGGCGCTTGCGGAGAGTTTTTTAACCCCCCCACCCCCCCACCCCGCATTGTAGCTAAGCTATTGATAAGTAATGACATAGCGGTAGAGAATTCCCGAATTGGGAATTTGGTTGGCTTTTTCGGGATTTTGGGGCTTGGCTGCGAAAAAACTCTGAGGTCGATCTTTCAGAATCAGAGAGTTACGCGATTTTTACCGCCAGATCTTTGAGTTTTAAGGACTTAAATGCAAAATATTCCGGAATAAGGACTTAGCTCGATTCTCGGAGTTGGGCAGTTCATGATTTCGTGTAGGAGATTCGGCCACGGCATTCAGTTGTCAAAGAGCAGACAGGGTCCGGGAGATAGGCCCGGCCACAGCGATCACGGCGTATTCTTGCAGTTTGCAGATGGGAAGTATGTGACGGCAGACACAGCGCGTTTGTGAGGAAAGCGGGAGGTCAAAAGCCCCGCCCAGGCAGAGCTTAGACGGGCCACTCGGTCAGTAAAACGGAATTACTCGCCTTTATCTTTCGGGGGAAGTTCCCCAAGAAGCCGACGAATCTCATCTCTCACGCCTCTGCTCGGCTTTGTGACAACTTCCTGAAAATTAGGGATATCCTTGGTGCTTTCCGCGATTGCCGTTAACCTCTCTTTTGTGATCTCGAATTCGTAACGCATTAGCGACTCGACCAAAAGCGTTGGCCACCGAGACACATCTTCGTCTGGATGGACCTTGCGCCTACGAACGTGCCATGCAATCATGTCCGCCGCTTGTAGTGGCAATACAAGGTAAGCAGCTTTTGGTCACGATCTATTACGTTCCATCCGGCGAATTCGCCTTGCAACCCTCTAGCCTCTCGCATATGCAGATATCGAATACTTGGACTTTGGGTAAGAGCCGCCTCCCAACGAATACTGAAGTCGGCCCAGGCTGCCTGGCTCTGTATGCATCCGCCAAGAAGCAGAACTTTTTCGGACTCGTCGCTGCACGAATCGTCGAAGTAGGCTTTGAACATAATCGTGAAGGCTGTGGATCGGCGGGCAGCCGGGCCCGGCCTAGATTCTATTCTGACTCTTGAGGGTGGCCCGTCCAAGCTCTGCTTGGGCGGGGAATTTCTGCGGCGCGCGCGCTTTCACTTTCGGGACGACGCCAGGGTGGGCCGTCCAACGACGCTCGTCCGCTCTTCTCCTGCTGAACCCAGCGGCGTTCACGAACGGGGATGGAAGGCGATCAGGGGAAGTTGCTGGACCAGGCGCTGGAGGTCGGCTTCTCCGCCATGGTAGGGCCAGCCTAGAAGCCAGGTAAATCCGCGGCGGAGGATGGGAGCGATGAAGCGGTTTCGGCGCTCGTAGTCGCGGATCACCTGCATCGCTTCTTGTTCTCCCAGAAAACGGTGCTGGGCGGCGAAATGTTCGGAGCCGACGGTCACCTCTTCGACGGGCCTGGCCTGAATGTTGCGAACCCAATCGCAGTCGGGACCGAATCCGTTGACGACCACGACTTCAGGACCCTGCTTGCGGTATTCGACGACTTCGAGAACAGTTTGACGGCGCTGGCCGGTGCGGCGTCCGATGTGAGTGAGCAGCAGCAAGCGGTGCCCGAAGAGCCAGCCGAGGCGCCAGCGGTAGAGGTAGACGGGCGCGCGAAACAGATACCACAGCCGGCCCTTTTTCCTGATCGTGACCATACTTATTGGCTTGAATCTGCAGATCTTCAACTTTCTATTATCACGCTTCTGAAATCGGCTGGGCTACAGGTCTGCGAGGGGCTGGAGGCATTCCGGCCGGCGGTTGAGTCTTTTTTGCCTGCTGGTTCGTATGTATGGATAGTATGAACGCGACTGCCTTCTACCTTGAGAGCTCGATGACAGACGAGAGCACGGAGATCGCGCGTGGATTGCGGCGTCGTGATCCTGACCTGCTCGACCGGCTGATTGAACAGTATCAGCATCGCCTGCTGCGGTACCTGGTTTACCTGACCGGACAGCGCGCACTGGCGGAAGACTTGTTTCAGGAGACGTGGATACGCGTGCTCGAGCGCGGGCACCAGTTCAGCGACAAGTACACGTTCAGCACGTGGCTGTTTGCGGTGGCGCGCAATCTGGCGATCGATTCGATGCGGCGCAAGCAGCCGGCGAGCCTGGATGGGTTGTTGCGAGATGGGGAGACGTTTGATGTTCCGGCGACGGGCGGGGCGACGGCTTTCGATGCGACTTTGCAACGCGAGCAGAACGAGCAGATTGCGGCCGGGATGGAACATCTTCCGGCGGAATATAGAGAGGCGCTGGTGCTGCGGTTTCAGGAGGGCATGTCGCTCGAGGAGATTGCGACGGTGGCGGGGGTTCCGCTGGGAACGGTGAAATCGAGAATCTACCGCGGGCTGAGCGCGCTGGAACCGTGGCTGAAAGGAGCGGCACTGTGAATCAGGATATCCATGAACGGGCGCGGAGAATGATTGCGCTGGGCGGCGCGAAGATGACGGGCGGCGAGCTTCGAGATGACGAGGGTCGAGCGAATAGTCGGATGTCGGACACGGAGACGGCGGCTTGGCTGGCGGCGCATCTTGAAAGTTGCGATTCGTGCCGCGCGTTTGCGGCGAACACGGCGGAGATGATTCGCGGGCTGCGGGCGATTCCGATGGCGGCGGAGCGAAGCCTGGTGGCGACGACGCAGACGAGAGTGCGGCAGCGCGCGCTCGAACTGCAGCGGCAGCGCGAACGGTTGTGGCTGGTCACGGTGAGTTGCGTTGCGGTGACGCTGTGGGCGCTGCTCAGCACGGTCGCGATGTGGCGCGGCTTTGAATGGCTGGGGGAACGGGCGCGGCTGGCTTCTCCGGTGTGGGAGGTGGGGTTTCTGGTGTTTTGCGTGATGCCGGCGCTGATCGCGGCGCTATTGCTGCTGGCGCGCGACACGCATCTGGCCGATCACACCGGTTCTTACGAGGGCTAGTTGGGCTACGAAGTGATCTTGCGGGAACGACGCGGGCAGTCGGGGAGAGATGAGAATGGCAAACGGAAATCAGAGCTCGCGATTGAGGGGCGAGTTCGCAATTATTTCGGGGTGGGTGGTTGCGCTGGCCGTGGTGGCTTTTGTGGCGGCGGCGACGCTCTTTCTGGTGGTGATGGGCCGGGATCATCATGCGCCTCCGGTGGGAGTGCAGTGGCTGCTGGCGGTGATGGCGGGAACGGTGGTTGGCTGCTACATCGTGCTGATTGGTTACATCAACCGTGATGCGGGGCGGCGCGCGATGAGCCGGCTGCTGTGGACGCTGATTGCGATCCTGGTGCCGAATGGGCTGGGAATTGTGCTGTATTTTATTTTGCGCAAGCCGCGGGTGGGGAGATGTCCGCAATGCGGGGCGGAGGTGCAGCCGGGATTCAGTTTTTGTCCGCGATGCCGGAACCGGCTGCAGCCGGTGTGTCCGCAGTGCCAGCACGCGGTGAATGTGGGCGATAAGTTCTGCCCATATTGCGGCGGTGCGCTGCAGACAGAGGCGGGCACACAATCGGGAGCTGCGATTAGTCAGTAGTGAAGGCGGGTTGGGAAGTCTTCAGAATCGGCGCGTGCGGTTGGGAAACCTACGTCTCGAAAATCGCGAGACGTGGGAACCCGGCACGGCCGCGCGGCGGCTACCTTGAGCTCACTCCCGGGCCGAGTCCAGCGCCGTAGTATTCGGAAACTGCCGTCTTCTCGTCGGCCGTTAGCTGTTTTGCGATGCTCCGCATACGAACGTTAATGTCGTTGGTCCGATCTCCATTCGAAAAATTCTCCAGCTGCCGCTCCAGGTAGGCGCCGTTCTGGGTAGCGAGCGGAGGGGCTCCGTTCACATAACTCACTGGACCATGACACGCCTGGCAGGGTGGTATGCCCCGCTGGCCATCGCCAAAAAGAATGAGGCGGATGGCCATCGCGGCGCGGGAAGCATCTTGCATCGGCTGCGGAAAGGCGCGGTTCTCCAGGGGATCACTCGTGACTGGCAGCATCTCGTAATACGCTGCCAGATCAGCCGCGGCGCTCTCCGAAAATCCCTCGGCGACGGTCTGCATAATCGGTGAAATCCGCTTGCCAGATCGAAAATCCTGCATCTGCTTCCAGAGGGATAAGCGGTCCTCGCCCGCCAGGTTAGGAACGTTGGGAACGGAGCTGAATCCCTCGACACCGTGACAGTGACTGCAGCGGCGGGAGAGCAGCAGTCCGTGAAAAGCGTCTCCGCGAGCGATAAGCTCCAGGGTATCTTTGGTCCAAGCCACGTCTGAAGAGATGCGAATGGGCGGTTGAGAATTCTCGGACGGGGCAGAAGAATCGTTGCCCGACAAGAGCGGAGAAACCGCGAGCAGAATGGTCACGGTTGCGACGCATCGGGCGGCAATCCGCAGGCGCGCAACTCGACTAATGCGGCTCACAAGTCCTCCTTTCGCCAGGAAGCAATGGGGCAAATTGATCTTGGGGAACAACCTCGAGATGGGCTCTCATCGCGTAATGGCCGGCTCCGCAGAACTCATGGCAGGGAACTTTGAATTCGCCGGGCTTGGCAAAAGTGAAGGTCGCTTCGGTCACCTCACCGGGCACGGCTTTGAGCCCGTAGTCGGTGCCAAGGAAGCTCAGCATGTGCACGACGTCGGCGCTGGTAATGCGAAATTTAACGGGGACACCCGCGGCAACGACGATGCACTGGGGCACGAAAACAAATTGCTGGGCAATCATGCGCACGGTAAGTGATCCGGCGGGACCTTGTGCCGCGCCCAGATTACTCTCTACAAATTCTCCCCGCAGGTGCAGCGTCAATGGGTCAGGCCCGTTGCCGCCGCCAAAGAAATGCCATACCGGCAGGTCGATCTCATAGTAGCGAGTGGACAGGATTGCGAGTCCGACAAACACAATTGCTGCTACAAACCCGATCTTTTTTTTCATGACATTCCGAACGGACGCGGTCAGCCGCGAGATGAACACAACAAAGGATGTGTGGAAGACGGCTAGAGATACATAAAATATTCGGGGAAACCCACGTCTCGAAAATCGCGAGACCTGGGGCACCCCTTCACTCCGACTGACTTTCGACTAGATCGACTTGACCGGGATTGCGAGGACATCATCGACCAGGCCGACTTCTTTTTGCACAAAGGGTTCGGCATAGGTAACACCACCCAGCATTCCGTAATAACGGGCCATGGATTCAACGCGGGCGCGAATTTCCTTTTGCGCGGGGAAGATTGCGCTGCCGGCTTCCTGATCGGTGAACTGGGATTTGTAGGCCATCAGGGCGGTGAAGCGGGTTTCGAACTGCTCGGTGATATCCACGACAAAAGTTGGACGCACATCGCGGTAGAGGCTGGCATAGATGATTTTGAAGGGGCGATGCGGGGAACCTTCGAGCGGCAACTTGGCGAGTCCAGATAGAAACGCGGCTTCGTAGCCGAGAATCGATGCGGTGTAGTGGTCGGGATGGCGGCCCTCCCAGTAGGGAAGAATGAGGACGCGCGGCCGCTGGTCGCGGAGGATGCGGGCGACCTTGAGGCGGTTGTCCCATGTGTTTTCGACGCGGCCGTCGGGGATATCGAGAGCCTCGCGCCAGGAAACTTTCAGGATGCGCGCGGCTTCAGCGGCTTCGCGGGCTCGGTCTACGGAGGTGCCGCGCGTTCCCATTTCTCCCTGGGTGAGGTCGAGGATGCCGGTGCGATGTCCGCGCTCGGCCATCTTGAGGAGGGTTCCGGCGCAGGTTTGTTCGACGTCATCGCGGTGCGCGGCTAGGGCGAGAATGTCCAGGGGCATAGAAGCGTTTTTAGTCGTCAGTTGCCGGCCGTCTGTCGGCGATCGTTCGCTCAGCGTTTTCGATTGGGGCCTCGTATGATCTGTCACGATGCAAGCTTGCCAACGACGAGCGACGAAAAACCATCGACGGCTCCTACGCGGCTGGCTTGGTGGTGCGGCGATTGGCCAGGGCGAAGGCTAATCCGAACATAAACAGGGTAAACAGCACCAGCGTCAAAATCGATGCGGTCAGCGAAAAGGCGGCAGGCGCTTCGGGATACATCAGCGTGCGCAGGGCTTCGACTCCGTAGGTCAGGGGATTGGCATACATGAGCCAGCGGATCCAGCCTGACGCGCCGGAGAGCGGAAAGAGCGCGCCCGAAAGCAGCCACAAGGGAATCAGAAATAGATTGATGATGGCGTGAAATGCCTGGGTCGAATCCATGGGCCATGCGATCGCGAAGCCGAGGGCGGTGAGGGCAAACGACACCAGAAATACGGTGAGGACGATCAAGCCGAACGAGGCGAGCGTCATGTGAATGCCAACGAACGGCGCGAAGATCAGAAAAATTAATCCCTGAGCGGCGGCGAGCGTGGTGCCACCCAAGACTTTTCCCAGAACGATGGCAGCGCGCGGCACGGGAGCGACGAGCACCGAGAGCAGGAAACCCTCGTTGCGGTCTTCGATGACCGACATCATGGTAAAGATCGCGGTGAAGAGCACGATCATGACGAGCACGCCGGGATAGAAATAGTCGAGATAATGCTGCTGGCCAGCGGCGTGTCCGGAACGAAACGAGGTTCCGAAGCCGGAGCCGATGACGATCCAAAATAAGAGCGGAGAGGCGATGACGCCGACGACGCGGGCGCGCTGACGATAGAAGCGCACAATTTCGCGCCACCAGAGGGTAAAGGCGGGTAGCAGAACTCCGGCGGAGGCTGGCGCGGTGGAAGTTGCGGGAAAGGTCGCCGTTTGGGTTGCCATTCTTTTTAGTTTAACAGCTCTGCGGTCGAGAAGACCGGGTCTCGACAACGAGACCCGGAGGTGTTTGGGGATCTTATTTCGGGCAGTCTTATTTCGACGGTTTTATTTTGATGGAGTGGTCGAATACAGGCCGACGATGCTTGACGTAGCCAGGATGTGGCCGGTTTTTCCTGCTTTGATCAACGCCTGATAGAGAGTTTCGGCGCTGGCGGGAAAATTGGGCGACGAGGGCAGCGTGAGCGTGGTATCGAGCGCGTACACAGTGAAGACGTAGTGGTGAGTGTAGGGCGCGACGCTCGCGGGTGGGCAAGGTCCGTCATATTCAGGGCCAACAAAGAAATCGTTGTAGATCTGCTTGCCGTAGCTGCTGCCGGCGACGCCGGCGTTTTCGGGAAGGCCGGTGGCCGACGCGGAGATGTTGTACATCCCCCAGTGAGTGAATGCGGCGGTAGTGTCATACGTGGTGACGACGAAACTCGCGGTGCGGGCCGGGACGTTGGTCCAGGAAAGTTCGGGAGATTGATTGCCTCCGGGGCTGCCATTGAGCGAGCAGGTGTTGGATCCGTTGACGATGTTGTTGTTGATCATGCTAAGCGGCAGGATTGAGCCGGTTGCGAAGGTGGTGCTGCTCAGTTGAAGCGCGCTGGCGAGGGGGACTTGTGCATCGCCGTTTTGGGCCGCGGCGAATAGTGAAAGCGAGAACAGCAAAAGCGTCAAACTGCCAATTTGGATTTTCACCGGGTTCTCCTCCTTGGCTTAGAAGCCGAAAGAAATTTTACTCCCATTGGGGCAGGAGGCGCAGGGTTTGGGCGCAGACACCTGAACGGGGCAGAGCGAGGCGCGCCTCGGAAACAATCAGAAGGCGAAACGACCACCGACCGTCGGAGCAAAGTTGTTGTTGGAGTTATAGGGAACGCCGGGGCCATGAGGAATGGCGATAGCCAGACCGCCGCTCACGTAGGAATACGCAACTCCGGCAAAAGCGTCGAAACGCTTGGTGAAGTGATGATCGGCGTAGAGCGACCATTCGTTGAGGGCGCCCGCGCAGGAACTGCGGAAACCGGCCGAGGGCGAGCAGGTTGGCGGAATACGGAAGTCGTTCTGCTGCTGTTGATACCAAGCGAAAGTGATGTCGGTTTTGGTGCGGTAGGTGTATTTCACGCCCGTCCACCAGATATTCACCAACTTTTCAGAATCGAGATTGTTATCTTCGACCCCGCTCATGAAATAACCGCCCTGGTCCGAGGCACCCACGCCCAACGGGTTCGACGGGTTATTCTGCCAGATGTATTCGTAGCCGGCAAAAAACTTAAACGGATCCCACGCGTACTTGGCAGCGACCATAACTGCGTTGTTGTCGGTGACGATGCCATATACGGTGTTATTCGTGTCGATCAGATTGGTCCCGGTGATGGGGTTTGTATTGATGCTGTCGGTGGTCGACTGATATAACCCGGCCGGACTCTCACTCTGAGGCCCCAGCAAGGGGTTCAATACGCTGATCGCCTGGTTATAATGTTGGAAGACGACGTCGGCCGAGAACTTGCCATAGTCTCCGCCGAGGTCGAACCCATAAGCGTTGTTATGCGCCGCTTCCGGCGTACAGGCGTTGGGACCGCTGGCAGTCCAGTCTGCGGAGGCGGAGTAGCAGCCGGCAGAACCATCCGCGAATTTATACATCGCGCCGAAATGGACCGGGCCATAGGCGATGCGATACTTCACGGCGTCGTCCCAGCGGCTGTCCTCGGTGTCACCACCGCCAGCCATCGTGCCGTTATACCCGATGTACGAAAAGGCATAGGAACCGCTGGCCGGATCGTAATGGAGCATCGCATCGGTGCCGAGAGATCGCTGACGACCGAAGGTCAGCGTCCCGAAATGCGCGGACGATATGCCGCCATAGTATTCGTCATTGAACGGTTGGCCCGCGCGCGCGCCGTCGATGGCGATCGAATAGCTGGCCCTGGGAAGGCCATTGTTGATGATGTCAGTCTTTGACGCGTTGGCGAGCAGGCCGGACTGCGGATTGATGCCAGTTGAAGCGTTGAACACAACGGACCAACCAGGCAGAAACTCTTCTTTGCCCCTGATGCCAAAACCCGTCTGCTGCAGGTTGTTCGGTGCGACGAGGAATCGATGTTGATAGCCGTTTCGGTTCACCAGAGATTCGCCTTCGTAGTTATAGCCGTTTTCCGGTAAGCCGTGGCTCACCCAGCCGACGCCGACGTCATAGGCACCGTACAGTGTGATGCCGTGCCAGGTCAGCGTGCAATCAGTGGTGGCGAACTCGCGGCCGCTCGTACAGGGGTCGGGCGTGCTCCGCTGCATCTTGATGTCGACCGTGGCCTCCTGGCCAGCCGCCAAGGTGATTCGCGTGCGCGTTTCATCCGTGAACCTCTGTTTCGCCGCTTGAACCTTGAAGCGCCCCGGAGGCAGGCCCGACACCTGATAGTGCCCCACGCCGTCGGTTGCGATCGTGCGCGTTGCACCTGTGTCGACGTTCTTGATTGTCACCACGACATCGCTAAGGGGTGCGCCGGTTTGGTCCGTCACAACGCCGGAAAGGCTCGCTCCTGTTTGGGCCCATACCGGAAAGGTCAAGGATGACGAAAGCAAAAAACCAACCGCTGCGATAAACAGGTAAGCCTTGCGCATTTCGACCTCGAAAAATCATTCGTTTGGGACAGAAGGCGGAAGTGTACATGAGATACGATTCTATTGTCCAGAAGTGTACGATATAGTCCGTTTTGTCAATGCGGTGGGCTAGGTTTTGCGGGTGCGACGAAGCTGGCCGGAAATTTCGTTGTCGCTACGATTGCGTCCCGATCCGGAAGAAGGGCAAATCAGGGGGACTATTGAGGGATGTGAAAGTGGGCCGTACCGGATCACCGGAAGGAATTTCTGCCTACGTTAGCGCCTGTGGGGCAGAGCTCGATGACCACACGGACTTTGGCTTAGGTGGGCTTCTTTTTGGTTTTCTTCTTGCCGGGTTCGGGAGTCGCTTCGGCATCTTCGTTCCAGAAACGGTGGCCGGTGCGATGGATGAAGACGTCTTCTAACGTTGGCTTGCTCACGCTTAGCGACTGGATTTCTCCGGGAAAGGCTTCGACCACGTCGGGGACGAAGCGATGCCCGTTCTCGATTTCTAGGCGAACCTGATTGTCCATGACGGTGGCGTCAAGCTGGAACTTATTGCGAATGCGGTCGGCGAGAGATTGCGGGTCGTTGGCCTCGAGCAGGATCACATCGCCGCCAATTTCGCGCGTGAGAGCTTCGGGCGTGCCCAGGCCCACCAGGTTGCCTTCGTTCAGGATGGCCAGCCGGTCGCAGCGCTCGGCTTCTTCCATCAGGTGAGTGGTGACGATGACGGAGACGCGTTCCTGATCGCGGAGGATCTGGAGATATTGCCAGAGATCGTGGCGCGCGCCGGGATCGAGGCCGGTGGTGGGCTCGTCGAGTAACAGGACTTCGGGGTGATGGAGCAAGCCCTTGGCCAGTTCGATGCGGCGCTGCATACCTCCGGAAAATGTCTCTACGCGGTCGTTACGACGGTCGAGCAGGCCGACGCGGGCGAGGATTTGCTCGATTCGAGTTTTGAGTTCGGCGCCGCGGAGGCCGTAGAGATGTCCCTGATGCCAGAGGTTCTCGTAGGCGGTGAGTTTGGGATCGACGCTCTGCGCCTGAAAGACGACACCGATGTGGCGGCGCAGGGCTCCGGGTTGGCGAACGGCGTCGATGCCGACGATGGTGGCGCTGCCCGAGGTTGGGACCATGAGTGTGGAAAGGATCCGAAACAAAGTGGTCTTACCGCTGCCGTTCGGGCCGAGGAGTCCGAAGAGTTCGGCGGGGCGAACGTCAAAAGAGACGCCCTTGAGCGCGGCGCGATCCTGATAGCGATGGATGATGTCTCGGACGGCAATGATTGGCTGGTTTGCGGTTTCGGCGGGTTGAACAGGCGGGGCGACGTCGATTGCAGCTGAATTCGAAGGCACAATTTATTTTACGACGGTACGGCGTAAATATCACCTAAAGGGCGGACGAGGTGAAAGGTGAGAAGTCAGATTGCAGAAGTAAAAGCTTGGATCACAGTCGGCTATGGCGCGGGGAGCGGTTTACTTCTGCACTCTGACCTCGAACCTCTGCCCGCCCTATGCGGCTACGGGGTTGTGGTCGTGGCCAGTAACGGGTTCAGCAAAGGCTACGGGTACGTGACGCCAGACCTGTATGGCTAGAACAACGGTGGTAGCGAGCAGGATCGCTCCGACGGCAACGTGCACGACGGTCGCGACTACCATTGGCATCTCAGGCTGGGCGGCGTCCCTGCCCCACATGACCCGGGTAACGAAGGCAAGAAAGCCGAGGCAGAGCTGCGTGACCATCAGGCCGAGCATGGCGATGGCGGGACGGCGGACGGCCTCCACTTGCGGATAGGCGGAGATGGCGCGGACGGCGGTCCATGAAAGTACGAGCGCCACTACGGCGGCGTTCATGACGTGGGGCCACCAGCTAAGGCCATGGTGGCGGAACATGGCGCCGAGGATCAGTTGCACATAGAGCACAAAAATCGAGAGCACAGTGAGGGTGAAAAGCGCGGGACGGCGCTGGTCGACTTCGGTACGCGGTTGCTCTTCCACCCAGCGGCGTCCGGTAAAAAGAGCGATGGCGACGGCGATGCAGAAAAAGGTCTGGGCGACGGCGGCGTGAGCGCTGGAGATGGGCGCGGGCAGAAAGAATAAGACGGTGATTCCACCGAGAATGCCTTGCAGAATGACGGTACCGAGGGCGGCCAGGGCGAGAATGCGCAGCCAGCGGCGTTTTTCGACGCGCCAGGTCCAGACGGCCAGGATGATGGTGAGCAGGCCGACGAACTCGGCAAACATGCGATGGCCGTGTTCGTATTTCACTCCGCCAACCATGTGGGGAATCTTATAGAACGAGCCGAAGGTGGTGGGCCAGTCGGGAACGGACAGTCCCGCATCATTGCTGGTAACCAGGGCGCCGGCAACGATCAGGACGAGGGTGGCGCAGGCGGTGAAGACGGCGAAACGATGCAATCCACGGTGGTAGGGAAGTTCGATGCTTTTCAGGATAACCCCCAGACGGAAGCCGGGAGCGCAGGGCCGCGCCAGGTTTCCTAAAACGCAATAGTTTAGCAGATGAGTCGGCTTTAGAGCTGCGTCGGTTCGGCCACAGCGGCCGCTTTTGGCGATTCCATCGCCTGAATGATGGCGTCGGCGAATTCGGAGGTGCCGGCCGTTCCGCCGACATCGCGGGTGAGCTTGGAGCGATCGCGATAGACTTCGTCGATGGCGTTGCGGATTTTTAAGGCCGCATCGGCCTCGCCCAGGTGTCTCAACATGAGCAGGGCAGAGCGCAAGACGGCCGTTGGATTGGCGATGTTTTTGCCGGCGATATCGGGAGCCGAGCCGTGGACGGCTTCAAAGATGGCGCACTCGTGGCCGAAATTTGCTCCGGGTACCAGGCCGAGTCCGCCGACTAATCCTGCGCAGAGGTCGGAGAGAATGTCGCCGTAGAGGTTCTCCATCAGCAACATGTCGTACTGATATGGGTTCATCACCAACTGCATGCAGGTGTTGTCGACGATGTGCTCGCCGTAGGTGATCTCGGGATATTCCTTGGAGACGGCGCGGGAGCAGCGCAGAAATAATCCATCGGACATCTTCATGATGTTGGCTTTGTGGATGGAATGGATTTTCTTGCGCCTGTTCTTGCGGGCGTATTCAAAGGCGAAACGCGAGATGCGCGTGGAAGCCTTCTCGGTCATGATCTTCAGGCTTTCGACCACTCCGGGAATGACTTCGTGTTCGATGCCGGAGTAGAGGCCTTCCGTATTTTCGCGAACGACGATCAGATCGATTCCGGGATAGCGTGTGGGAATATGCGGCAGGTTGCGGATGGGACGGAAGTTCGCGAAAAGTTCGAAGCGCTTGCGCAGCTCGACGTTGATGCTGGCAAACCCGCCTCCGATGGGCGTGGTGACGGGGCCTTTCAAGCCGACGCGAGTCCGCTCGATGGATTCGCTGAGCTCTTTGGGGATGTATTCGTGGAACTTTTCAAAAGCTTCGGCGCCGGCGGCAAAGCTCTCCCATTCGAATTTAACGCCGGTGGCTTCGAGGATGCGTACGGTGGCGTCAATCACTTCGGGACCGATACCGTCGCCGGGGATGAGAGTTACTTTATGAGAAGACATTGAGTCATTTTGACATTGAGTCATTTAGACATTGAATCATTTAACGTCCTGGTTTGTTTGGAGGTACGCAGCGATGCTCCAAAGATCTTTACCAGCTCGTTGGCTTCGTTCAGTAAATCCATTGTTCTTTCTTCGCGGACCACTCCAGTCTCGCTGAGCAGTTCCAGCCAAAAGACGGTTTCATCGGCTTCTTCCAGCACGACGGCCATTCTTGCGATGAACTTGGCTTGGGAGCGCGCGCGACAGACTGCGCGATAGTTGGCGGCGACCGATGTGCCACAACGCAGGAGTTGCTTTCCCAAAGTCTGCGCGTCTGGGGAGTATGGCAGCGAGCGGAACAGATTTACGACGCGAATCGCAAAACTCTTCGTGCGACGCTTCAGGCCGGCCGATTTGTCGAGAGAGTTCATGGTAAGGCAAATTACTCGCTGAATCATTAGATTCTGAATGATTCTACTGATTCAATGACTCAACGATTCAATGTCTCAATCATTGAAGGTCTCAATCAGCTTTTCTTGGCCTTGGGCTCGGGCACGTCTTTCGCTTTCAGCAGGTCTTTCAGTTCGGTCATGAATTCCTGTACGTCTTTGAAGTCGAGGTAAACGGACGCGAACCTTACGTACGCGACTTTGTCATGGCGGCGCAGACGGTTCATGATGAGCTCGCCAATTTCGCTCGTTTTGCGTTCGCGCTCGGCCGATTCGATCACAAAGCTTTCCGCCTCATTGACGATCTGTTCGAGTTTGCTGATCGGGACGGGACGCTTTTCGCAGGCCCGCATCAGTCCGTTGAGCACTTTCTGGCGGTCAAAGCGCTCGCGTCGTCCGTCTTTCTTTACCACCATGTATGGGATTTCGTCGATGCGCTCGTAGGTGGTGAAGCGCTTCTCGCACTTCAGGCATTCGCGGCGGCGGCGTATGGAATCCGCCTCCTTGCTCTCGCGCGAATCCACGACTTTGTCATTCTCAAACCCGCAGAAGGGGCATTTCATGCGCTTGGTTGCACCCGGGAGTTCAGCACGATTGTAGCAGGCACCTCCGCAAGCGATGCCGGGTTCCGGCGGCTAGGGTGGCTCGGCTTCCGTGTTGCCGGTGATTCGGACGCAAGGCTCAGTAGTCCCAGCTTGCCTGCTATTCCACCCGAGGTCCCCGGCCCATTTTGCCCAATAAATCTGAACCACGCTGGTGTCGCGCATCATCGCCAAGCCGCCATCCAATGTGATACTTGGAAATCCTTCGGAGCCATCGAGGTTGACAGTCAGCCCATCGAATTTGGCTACTTGGTTCCACTTTCCATCCTCGATTGTCAATCGATACATTCCGGATTCTCCGTCCGCCCCGTTGTTCTTCACGGCGAAGTAAACAGATTTGCTGTCGTTGGCCCAGACCCAGTATGGCCACGGAGTTTTAAATATTTTCAGATCCTTCCAGGTGCGGGACGCCGTCGTGTAGAGCACCATGCGCGACGGATTCTGGGCGATTGCGACCATATATTTTCCATCCGGCGACCAAGAGGGCACGTAAAAGGCCTCCGCGCCTGGCATAATCGAAACCTTTCGCGTTTCGAGATCGAGAACTTTGATTCCCAAAGCTTGCCCGGGTAGGGGATAGTCGTTGAAGGCGATCGATTTGCCGTCGGGCCACCAGTCTGGAGCAAGTTCGGTCTTACCCTCGGTGGTCAGCTTTTCCGGAGTGCCCCCATCGATGGAAACCCGGTAGATCTCCTTAAAATCAGAAAAGGCGATCCACTTACTATCTGGCGACCATTTAGGCATCCAGGCGAACGAATCCGTCAGCTGTAGCTTCTCACTTCCATCCAACCTGCTGCGCCAAAGACGACGCTGGGGATAGTCCTTATAAGCCATCCATTTTTTGTCCGGAGAGATGACGAAATCCGCGGCCGCCAGACCATCCAGAAACGGAACGAACCGTTTGAGTTTCGGATCATAGAGCTGCATCGCGCCCTGGGCGATTTTCCCGATCATAAACAGCCCATCGCTGTCTCGGCCGGGCGTCGCGTCTAGGACGTCGATCTGTCCCGCCGTAAGCCGCACCGCGGTCGCTTTTTTCCAGAACTCGAACCAGGGGGGCTGAATGAGTTCGTAAATGTTATTCACGCCTTCACGGCCCGACATGAAAATAAAATGTTTTCCATCCCGGGTCCACTGTCCGTGCGTTTGATCGGCATTCTCCGGCCAATCCAACGCCAGCCGATGCGGATTGCTACCATCGACATTCAACTCCCAGATATTGGGAGTACCGTCTTGCTTCACCCCGTTCACGGTCACGCGAATGCGACGCGAGTCGGGCGAAAAATACGGCGCTTGCGCATAAGAAGGCGCATCCCATATCTTTTTTAGGTTCGCGCCCTCGCTGTCACTCACATAAATAGAGTTCATATCGGAATAGACAATCGAACGCCCGTCGGGCGACCAGTGTGCATTCTGGACGATCCGATTTCCCAGCCTTCTCGGATATCCCCCCAGAACCGGAACCGTCCAGATCGAACCTTGCGAGACTTCGTCATTCAAATCCGGTTTCAGCGCCAGCATTTCCGACGCATCAGGGGAAATGTCCAGCATCTGCATTCCAGAAGCAGATGCTCGCAGCGGAGCGATGGGGCCGCCCTTAACCGACATTTCTACGGGAATACCCTGACTCTGGAAATAGAGCCGGGTTCCATCTGTGACCAGCGGAGGGTCTTTGAGTTCGGATGAAAAGGTAATTTGCGCCGAATTCAGCGTGCCCAAAGTCCGGGAAGGCGTTGTTACAACGACGACCATGAACGAGGTCATCAGAAGGAGAAGAATAACGGCGATTGCCGCCGTCCAGCGCGAACGCCCGCGTAGCCAATCAGAACCCAATGGAAAAGAATGTGTCTTCTTTTCCGCTGACGAAGATCCCATCTGCTCGCGTTTGAGCCGCCGGAGATCGACCATCAAATCATTGGCTGTCTGGTATCGGTCGCCCGGATCTTTTTCCGGCGTCTTGCGAATGATACGGTGCAACTCAGCCGGAAGCTCCGAATTGACGACCTGAGATGATTTAGGCTCGCCCCGCAAAATCTCGGCAATCACACTTACGGCGGACTCTCCCATAAATGCGCGGCGTCCTGTACCCATCTCGTACAACACTGCGCCGAACGAAAAGATATCGCTTCGCGAATCAATGTCCTTATCTTGCGCCTGCTCCGGAGACATATAAGCAATTGTCCCGAGCAACTGGCCCCGCGCCGTAATTGAGCCTGACAAAGTCGTAGCATCGCCTGCGCTCCCACCTTGCAGACGCAAACGTTTGGCCAAGCCAAAATCCAGAAGCTTGGCGTCACCGCGGGTGGTCACAAAAATATTCGGAGGCTTAAGGTCGCGGTGGACGATCGCACTCTTGTGCATAGCTTCCAGCGCATTGGCAATCGGCAGAGCCAAATCGAGAAACGTCGGCAACGGAAGCGGCCGTCCGCCAATCACCGTTTCTAGGGTCCGGCCTTCGAGCAACTCCATTGCAATAAAACATTGCCCATCCTGCTCTCCGACGTCATAGATCGTGCAAATATTCGGATGGCTCAAGGACGAAGTCGCTTCAGCCTCTCGCCGGAAACGAGTGATGGTCTGTGGATCGCGAGCAACATCATCGGGCAAGAGCTTAAGGGCGACAAAGCGATGCAACCGCATGTCCTCGGCCTTGTAAACGACGCCCATGCCTCCGCCGCCAAGTTTTTCCACAATGCGGTAGTGCGAGATGGTGTGGCCGATCATTCGGGAAGTAACAAGGCTCAGGCTTTCGAGTGGCTTCATCTTAGATACGCGGCACCGGCTAGGTCTATGACCGTATGGAGATGTATATCTGTAGATACTCGTGGAAAGAGCAGAAGAGCGGCATAGTGCAGGCATGCGAGCCTACCATCGGGTGCATGTCCAGCTAACCAAGAAGGATCGTAAGCAGATCGCCGGGATGTTGAACAAGGGGTGGGAATCGGCGCGGGTGTTGCGGCGGGCCGTGATCCTGCGGGAACTCGGCCAGGGGCAGACGGCCGGGCAGGTAGCCCGCCATGTGGGTGTAGCCTCCAAGACGGTGCGGGCCATTGCCCGGCGCTACGAGGAGGAAGGGCTGGAGTCGGCCTTGTACGAAAAGCCGCGTCCGGGCCAGCAACGAGTGCTGGACGCGGGCCAGAGTCAGCGCATCATCGCCCTGGTGTGCGGCCCGCCGCCGGAAGGCAGGGCGCGGTGGAGTGTGCGACTCATCGCCCAGGAAGCGGTGAAGCGGAAGTTGGCACGGCGGGTGGGCCGGGAAACGATCCGCATCCTGCTCCAGAGCCATGACCTGAAGCCGTGGCGGGAAAAAAATGTGGTGCGTGGCGGAACTGGACCCGGAGTATCTCGGGCGCATGGAAGACGTGCTGGCCTTGTATGAGAAGCCGCTCTCGGAGGCGGAACCGGTGGTGTGTATCGATGAAAAGCCGGTGGTCCTGCATGCCGATCTCCGCCCCTCCAGGCCGATGCATCCGGGACAAGTTCTGCGGCGCGACTGCGAGTACGAACGCCGCGGCACGGCCAACGCATTTTGCGGAGTGGAGCCTAAGGCGGGACGGCATTATCCGCGGGTGACTCCGGACCGTTCCTCGCCCGAGTTTGCCGATTATCTGCTGGAGATCGCGGAACATTATCCGGCCGCCGACACCATTCATCTGGTCATGGACAATCTGAGTTCGCACACCCGCAAGGCTGTGGTGGAGCGGTACGGCGAGAAGGCGGGAGGCTGGCTGTGGGACCGGTTCCGGGTCCACTACACACCGAAGCACGGAAGCTGGCTGAATCAGGCGGAAATCGAAATCAGCCTGTTCTCCCGGCAGTGCCTAGGACGGCGAAGAATCCCATCGCTGGGCGATCTGCAGCGGGAAGCCAGGGCCTGGGGTCGGAGAATGAATCGTAATCGGGTCACCATCGACTGGCGCTTTACCCGCAAAAAGGCACGCTTGAAGTTCGGTTACAGAAGAAACCAGATTATGCGGTCACAGACCTAGTCAACGAACGACGGCTGACGCCCGCGTTGCGACCCCAGAAGACTTGCGTTGTTACGGGCTATCCGTGGAAATCAGAAGATAACTCTCGGTTTGTCGGTAAACCGGAGATTGAGCCGCCAGGAGTGACCTATGTCGTTTCTTCGACCGCGGCGACATCTTCCGCTTGCTCTGACTCGGCGGAAAGCTTGCGCAGTGACAGGCGTTCGCGATGGGCGAGTATAAGGCCTGCGGGAACGACCGACGCGAAGGTCACGAGCCATAATAGAATTCCGCAGCTGGCAGCCAATTCCTGCGGCACATTGAAGACTCTTCGCAGCGTGAAAATGGTTGCCAGCTGGGTGCCACCGCCTACCCCAGGCAACGCGACCAAGGATCCCACCATGCTCGATAGCATGAGCAGGGGCACCTGCAAAATTGGAATATCCAGAGGCCCTTTTCCGTAGGACTGCAGCACCGCCTGATAAGCAAGAGCAATCATGATCCACATGGATACAGACACGAAGATGGCGTATAGCAGCGACCAAACGTCGCGAATCGCATTGAGACCAATGCGGAATTCACGGATGAGCAGTGCGGCCCGCAGGCCTAAAGCTGAAACGCTTGGTGAAAGGCGCCTGGTGGCTAAAATGATGAGGTGATCGCCTTTCCAGATCATGAGAATTCCGAACGCCGCGGCGATTGCGGCAAGAGCGATCGTGCCGAAATCTCCGATACGATAAAAGTGGAGTAATGCCCTGGTCGACGACGCAAAGGCGACAGCCGACAACAGGAGAAGCGCGAACGCGGCCATGTCGAAAACTCGTTCGACGGCCCAGACTGCGAGCTGGGAGGAAAAACTTAGATTTTCCTTACGCGCAATTAAGTAAGGGCGAATCATTTCGCCGGCGCGACCGAGCAATGCCAGTCCGGCGAACCCCACGATCGTAGGTGTGACGAGCCGGGCGGCAGAGGCGCGTCGCACGGGACGCAGGAATATATTCCAGCGAATGGCGCGCATGATATAGGCCAGATAAATCCACGCGACTCCAAGCAGGATGCGAAGCAAGTTGACATGGCTGGTTTGGCTAAGAAAAGCGGCCCAGTCGAAGTTTTTCCACGTCCGAAACTGGAGGTAGACGAGTGCCGCCAGCAGTAGAAAAACAACCGTGTATGCTATGTATCTTTTCTTGATCATGCGGTGCGAACTGACAGTGTTATTGACTCATTGAATCATTTACACATTGGGTCATTGCGGGTTTGAATTTAAATGATTCAATGACTAAATGGCTCAATGACTCAATGTCACTGCCTTTTTCTTCTCGGCCTTTTCCCGTGCGATTTTCTTGGTGTTGTATTCGTGGACAACTCTTTCCACGTAGGCTCGGGTTTCGCGGTAGGGTGGGACGCCGTGATACTGCTCCACGCGCTCGGGGCCCGCGTTATAGGCGGCTAGCGCTTTGATGAGGTCGAAGTTGTAGCGCTCGATGAGCTCGCGCAGATAGTGGCTTCCTCCGCTTACATTGGCCAGCGGATCGAAGGCGTCATTTACGCCGAGCTGGGTTGCGGTCGCGGGCATAAGCTGCATCAGGCCGAGGGCGCCTTTCGGGCTGACGGCATGCACATTGAACCCGCTTTCGGCGTGAATCACACTGTTCACCAGATCAGGATCGAGATGGTAGGTGGCGCTGGCGGTGTTCACCAGTTGGGTGAGAGCCGGCCCTGACATGGGCTGACTGGATGCAGATCTCGTGCGCGCGGATTTTGCCGACGCGGCCGGGGTATCAGGCGCGTCCAACGACACGGGCAGCTGATCGTTCTCGTAGGCGGTGATTTCGCTGGTGGGGACGTCGGTAAAGTTGGAATCATCAGCCGAGAAGTAGAGCCGCGTCATGTTTCCCATGACCTGGCGATGATCGTGACGGATGCTGAAGCCGTTGCGAAGCATGGCGACCTCAGCGGCGGTAGCGGGACGGCTCGACAGAATTAGGATCACCGCACAGAAGAGTATGACGGCTCGGACCGCCATTCCCGCCTTGATTTCTGGCTCGCGTCTTGCACTCAGGCCAGTCGTACGCCTCACCGTGATTGGAGACTGTCGAATCATTACAGGATGCTTACGATTGTGGTTCCGTCATCGATCACCGGCTCGGCGATCTTGTTGCCGCGCTCGCCTTCATTCCTAATCGTAGTTATGGCGAGATCGAGCGGGGTTCCGCTAAGTGCGTGCTCGATAGCGGCGGTTACTCCCGACTCGGCGTTCGAGCGGGTGAGCTTCCAGCCGCGGCCGCGCAACTCTTCGGATGCATTTCCCATAATAAAGGGGTGTCCGGCAAAGGCAAGCATTTCCATATCATTGTAGTTATCACCGATGGCCATGACCTGATCGCGGGTGAGACCACGGTAATCAGCCCAGCGCTTGAGCGCGTGTCCTTTAGAACAGGCAGCGTTGAGCACATCGACGATGGAGAGGTCGCGTCCGGGATATTCAGTGCGCAGCACGGTGATGGGCAGGCCGCAGGCGTCGAGCTCCTGCAAGGCACGCTGCATGTGGCCGACCGGTCCGCAGAACATGGCCTGCACAGGATCGGTGGTGAGCGCGTCTTCGATCGGAACCACGAACTGGATGTACTGCATATTTTTCTCCAGCCAGCGCTGGATGCTCGCTTCCAGCTCGTTCAGGCGCTCGACGACGAGGGTTCCGGGGCCGTTGTTGTCAAAGGTTAGAACGGTTTGACCGCGAAATTCTTGCATCACGCCAACCAGTTCGCGGCAGGTCGCCTCGGGGAGCAGGTCGCGGTGGAAGGTTTCTCCTGCCAAGGAGCGGGTGATGGCGCCGTTTGAGCTGATGAGCCAGAGATCAAAGCCAAGCTGTTGGGCGATGGGTAAGGCAAAAGTGTGGCGGCGTCCGGTAGCGAGAATGATCTCTGTGCCCTCGGAATGGACGCGGCGCAGCGTGGCCAAATCGGTTTCGGAGATGCGGAATTCGGGGCTGAGGAGGGTTCCGTCGATGTCGATGGCGATGAGGCGGAGGGAATCGGCGGGCACAGATGATTTTAACATTCGCGGCCGCGCCGGTTGGGCAGATTCGCGACTGCGTGATTACTTCGATACCTTTCACGTTGATATCTGGAAGGGAACGACGACAACGTATTGCAGCACAAGGCGAGCGAGCGTTACCGGCTTGTGAAAATATCGTTAATTCTGGCGATGAAATCCTTTATCGGAGTCATCAAAATTTGGAGTTAGACAGCACTGGCGGATGCCGATAAGTTAGATCATGGAAAACGTAATGAGCGTGGAAGAGTCACCAGTTGATTTTCTGCATGAGATTGGCGGCCGGTTGACGGTCGGAGGGTTTCACGAAGTGCTCGACCGTGTGGTCGAGTTCGCCTCGGGGTTGGTAAAGTGCGATTCCTGCCTGATCTATGTTCTGGAGGGCGATCATCTGGTTCTCCGGGCCTCGAAAAATGCGCATCCTGACGTGGTCGATCGGCTGAAATTGCGCGTCGGGCAGGGGATCACCGGCTGGGTAGCGGAACATCATGAACCGGTGGCGATTTCAGAAAAGGCGGCGCAGGATCCGCGCTTCCAGTTTTTCCACGAATTGCCGGAAGACAGCTACGAGGCGTTTCTCTCGGTGCCGCTGATGAGCCGCGGGCGGGTGGTAGGCGCGATCAACTTGCAGCATCGTCTGCCGCATATCTATAAGCGGAAAGAGATCCGCGTGATTTCGGCGATTGGATTTCTGGTAGGTGCCGAGATCGAACTGGCGCGCATGGAAGAGGTCAACTCCAACCTAGCCGACCAGCTGCAAACGCGGAAGGTTGTCGAACGCGCGAAGGGGATCTTGCAGCGCGAGCTTGGATTAAACGAAGAGCAAGCCTATCTTGCTCTACAGAAACAGAGCCGGCAGAAGCGCAAACCGATGAAAGAGATCGCCGAGGCGATTATTCTAGGTGACGAAGTGCGGGAAACTACGCGCGGGCCGGTGGCGTAGGCGCATCGATTTTTCGTCTCGCTCAATATCGCTTCACGCAATGTGACGGCCTATTTTTGGGCTGACCGCGGATCGCGTCTGGAGCCTTGATCTTCACCACCGAGAACACGTAAGGAAGCAATCTTTAATTCCAAAAAAGAACCGGGAGCAGATTGCGATGTGGATCTGCTCCCGGGGAGACAGCCGCGAAAGGATGTGGGCCCCTCCGCAACTGAAAGTCGAGGCTACTTTGCGCTTTCGGACGGGACTGTAAAGCGCAGCGTCGCGTCATAGCCTGGTAAATCCATGGTGCTGACGAAACTTTTTCCGTTCCGCGACACCAGGCTGAGCTTGCTGACCGAATCCATAAGCGGCGTTTGCGTATCGACATCGCTCACCAGAAGCATGGTGCTTGAGCCGCTCCCGCTGAGCGGGCGTACGGTGAGCAGGGCTGGCGACGACAGGCTGGAGACGGAAAAAGCATAGTCTCCGGGAGCGAGCACGGTGTTCTGCCAATGAACCTCGTGATCGAGCCGGAAGCTGCCGTGTGCGTCCGCAGCGGCAAGCAGAGTCGGCTGAATGGCAAAGACACTCAAGGTAAGAACCGCAGCATATGCGAATTTGCGAAGTGATCTCATGCAATCTCCTGTTCTTGGTCTAAAGAGCACACGACACCGCGAAGCCTGTGGCGTGGGCTTAGATTAAGTGGGAGAACAACGAGGTCAGCAGATTTGCAACGCAGCGAACTGGGCTGGACGCAAAACATCAGGTTCAAATTCCAGTCGCTCGGCCGGGATTTTGAACTGAATTCACTATGAAGGAAGCGGGCGGCGGCGTCCAACACAAAAAATCGATGCGATGGATTCGCCGCGGACGGTAACTGCGCGGACGCGAAACTCTGCCCGTGACACCAACCTCTGACAACAATCCGCAACACCAACCAATGCGCGCTGGATGCTGTTGAACTCGTTTTCGTGCGTGTTCGGGCGTGCGGGTTTGCAAAATGCTTGGCGGATACGAGAACATAGTTGGTTTGCATACATCTCACTGTTCTTACAAGGAAGCAGCCAACATATGGCGAAGCTGAAAAAATCTCCTGCGAAAAGAGTTACCGTCGAAGTGAAATCCTCAAATGCAGTTCAGAGTGGCGCCGGAAGCAACGCGGCGATCGAACCGGCGAAGGGCAAACTGGGCGTCCTGATACCCGGCATGGGAGCGGTGGCCACGACGTTTGTCGCCGGCGTGGAAGCGGTCCGCAAAGGCATCGCGCATCCCATCGGCTCGTTGACTCAGATGGGAACGATTCGGCTGGGGAAGCGCACTGATGGCCGGTCGCCCAAGATCAAAGAGTTTGTTCCGCTGGCCGGGCTCAACGATCTGGTCTTTACCGGCTGGGATATTTTCGAGGACAACATGTACGCGGCCGCGCGCAATGCGGGCGTGCTCGAGCGCGATCTGCTCGACAAGGTGAAGAGCCGTCTCAGCTCGATCACTCCCATGAAGGCCGTCTTCGATCACAACTACGTCAAGAAAATTGACGGACCGAACGTGAAGAAGGGCAAGAACAAGCTCGATCTCGCCGAGCAGCTGCGGCAGGACATACGCGACTTCAAGAAGTCGAGCGGGGCGAGCCGGCTGATCACCATCTGGTGCGCGTCAACCGAAACATTCATTGAGCCGAGCGCGGCTCATCAGAGCGTGAAGGCCCTCGAAAAGGGAATGAAAGAGAACGACGAGAACATCGCGCCCTCGATGATCTATGCCTACGCCTCGCTGATGGAGGGCGTGCCGTTCGCCAATGGCGCTCCGAACCTCACCGTCGATATTCCGGCGATGCACGAACTGGCGCACGAGCGCGAACTTCCAATCTGCGGCAAGGATTTCAAAACCGGCCAGACGCTGATGAAGACGGTGCTGGCTCCAGCCTTCAAGGCGCGGCTGCTTGGGCTGAGCGGATGGTATTCGACGAACATTCTCGGCAACCGCGACGGCGAAGTACTCGACGATCCCGGGTCTTTTAAAACCAAGGAGGAATCGAAGCTCGGGGCGCTCGAACACATTCTGCAGCCGGGGCTGTATCCCGAGCTTTACGGGAACATCTTCCACAAGGTCCGCATCAACTATTACCCGCCGCGCGGCGACAACAAAGAAGGATGGGACAACATCGATATTTTCGGATGGCTCGGCTATCCCATGCAGATCAAAGTCGACTTCCTCTGTCGCGATTCGATTCTGGCCGCGCCGATTGTGCTCGATCTGGTGCTCTTCCTCGACTTGGCGCAGCGCACGCCCGAGTTGCGCCGCCTGGGAATCCAGGAATGGTTAAGCTTTTACTTTAAGTCGCCGATGACCGCGCCGGGGCTCTATCCCGAGCACGATCTGTTTATTCAGCTGATGAAGCTGAAAAACACGCTGCGGCATTTGAAAGGTGAAGAGCTGATTACGCACCTGGGACTGGAATATTACGACTGATCGCTAGGCTAGATCCAAGGCTGCCTTCAGTGCAACATTGAGTTCCGCGATCTTGGTTCCAGGCACCGAACCGATGTAGTGCGTGAGATCCGTCTTCCTTAGGCTGACGAGGTTATCGCACATGATCCAGCTGGAATGTTTGAGTCCTTCGGCCGGACCTACGGCGACCTGAGTCGAGAGGCCGTCGCCAGTGCTGAAAACGGGAGCGCAGATCACGGTGGAGAACCGGGAATCAATGAGCACCTGTCGGCTGATTACGACGAAGACGCGATAGGATTTCGGGTCGCCGTGAGGTTTGTGGACCCGGTAGAGGTCGCCGCGTTTCAATTTTCACTCCTGTGATTCGGCTTCGGCCGGTTAGTCGTCGTTTGCCTGGTAGTCGAGAACGTCAGTCGCCTCGGAATTTAAGCGCTCGGCGGCCTGATTGATTCGCTTCAGCTCTCGCGCGTTGGCTCGCGCACGCTCCTCTTCCTGCAAGTAACGCCGCAAGACGCGCTCGATGATTGCGGAGCGTGAATATCGAGCTCCGGCCAGGCGGTCGATGCCGATCAGAAGATCGCGCGAGAGTGTGATCGATGTCTTCTCTTTCATCCTACTATCATACTACCAATAATCCTACTCGTCCAGGCTGGCACATTTTCTTCAACCAACGGTTGAACTCGTTCGGCGATTTCCATGTGCGCGCCGCGGCCGCGTTGCCGTGCCGCTCGGATAGAATCTTTCGATGGCCGGCAAAAAACGCAAAGCCACACGCCCCCAGCCTGGACACAACACGCGCTACCTCAAGCTGCAGAAGAACCATTGCTTCGTTTGCGGCAAGGCCAATCTCGACGGCATGCATCTGCGCTTTACCTACGATGAGGAGCGCGACTGCTTTATCTGCCGCTTCCGGCTCGGCAAGCGCTACACCGGACCGCCCGGACATTGCCACGGCGGGATCATCGCCACCATCCTCGACGAAGCCATGGGCAAGGTGAACAAGCTGCGCCACGTAGTCGCCGTGACGTCAGAGATGACCGTGAACTATCTGAAGCCGGTGCCGCTGATGCGCCCTCTGCGTGTTGAATCGCGCGAGGTGAGCGTGACCGGACGCAAGCACATCAACATGGCCGAGATTCTGAACCAAAAGGGAGAAGTGCTGGCACGCGGACGGGGTCTGTTCATCGCGATCGATCCGCATAAGATGTTCGCCAGGTTTGTCGAGCGCTAGGTATTCGGTCTTAAAGATACCCGGTCTTAAGTAAGGTATCCGGTCTTACTCGCCCGTCGCCGGCCGGTCCGTCCCGCTCGCAATTGGCATATCGCGAATGGCCAGGCGACTGTAAAATGATAATAACGAGGAGCGGGAAGCGTCCCAGACGGCTCTAATCAGCCAGGAACGCTTCCGAGGTTACGGCCGCGCCAGGACGCGCCGATGACGATTTTCGATCCTTCACGATCCAGAAAAGAGTAAAACCATGTCGCAAAATAACGGACACAACACCAGCCTTCGCCTGAAGACAGGCCTCGCCGAGATGCTCAAGGGCGGGGTGATCATGGACGTAACCGACGCCAAGCAGGCGGAAATTGCCGAGCGCGCGGGAGCGGTTGCCGTCATGGCACTCGAGCGCGTGCCGGCGCAGATTCGCGCCGAAGGGGGAGTGGCGCGCATGGCCTCGCCGAAAAAGATCCGCGAGATCATGGGGGTGGTCGATATTCCGGTGATGGCGAAGTGCCGCATCGGTCATTTTGCCGAGGCGCAAATTCTGCAGGAGCTGGGCGTCGACTACATCGACGAGTCTGAAGTTCTGACCCCAGCCGACGAAGCGCATCACGTGGATAAGCACGCCTTCACCGTTCCGTTCGTGTGCGGCGCGCGCAATCTGGGCGAGGCGTTGCGGCGCATCGCCGAGGGCGCGGCCATGATTCGCACCAAGGGCGAGGCCGGCACGGGAGACGTGGTCCACGCCGTGCGCCACATTCGCCAGATCGTGCAGGAGATGCGGATTCTCACCGTCCTCGGCGAAGAAGAACTTTATGCCAAAGCCAAAGAGCATCAGGCTCCGTATGAACTGGTGAAGATGGTGGCGCGCGACGGCAAGCTGCCCGTGCCGAATTTTTCCGCCGGAGGAATCGCCACCCCGGCCGACGCCTCGCTGGTAATGCAGTTGGGAGCGGAGGCGGTGTTTGTGGGTTCCGGCATCTTCATGAAGAATTCGACCGAATTCGCCGATCCGGTGGAAGCCGAGAAGCGCGCCCGCGCGATCGTGCAAGCCGCCACGCACTACAAAGACCCTAAAGTGTTACTTGAAGTCAGCGAAGACCTGGCGGGAGCGATGAAAGGGCTGGCGGTATCTTCGCTGGATGAAGGGCAGATGCTGCAAACCAGAGGGTGGTGAAACAACAACCCTGACTCTTTTCAGTTCAGCGCCGCAATATCGAGAAAAGGCGGCCATGGAGGCTCTTCTCGGACCTTTCACTTTATAGTCCCCTTGCGGGCGGTCGTGTCTGGAGATGGTTCGCAGTCAACATCCCGATGGACCTAGGGACAGGTGGTGGAGAGTTCACACGGGATATTGACATCGTGGCCCGGCTGCACGATTTTCCTCGGTCCCAAAAATGGCTGTATAAAACTTGGGAGGTGAAGGTTAGCCTGTTAGGCAGAGACGGGACCGCTCGGTCCCTGAAAGTTGGCAAGCTGAACAGGACGGTGAGCCAGTTAAAGGGCTACAGGAAATTCGGCTCGCCGGATGTGTCCTTGCTGGACATCTATGTCTGCGAGGAAGGTTTTATGGGGAGCAACGGTTTTCCGCCGACTGCGCTCAGGAGCAGCATCTCATCCAAGGTCGCCGAATTGCGCCAGCGTGGCTTTGGGTACCAACTGCTTCCCTTTGAACCCGGTACGGATCCAGAAGATGGCGTTGGCATGTTTCGCATACCGACCACATGGAATCCACTCCGAAATACATTCGATCTACTACCGGCGACGATTGCTGGGCCCGATCAACCGTTTTCCCGATTTGCGGAGCGGCTTAATGATTTTTTCGAGCGAGCGCGGCAACCTCCTCAGCCCTTTAACCAAATCGTGTACTGCAGGCAATGCCGCAAACTGCATTTGATCCGGATGAAGAATGACCACTTCTGTCCCTCTTGCAAGGATAACCTGATCCTCCAGTTTTGACTGGGGCTGGACGGGTGGCCGCCCTAACCCGCGTAACAACTCCCGAGGACGGCCGGCCCACCCTAATTCCCATCCCGACTCCCGAGAGTGGCCCGTTCAAGCTCTGCTTGAGCGGGCATTTTTGCCATTTAGCCAAATCTTGATCACCGTCACAAACTGTCATATTATGAAGGCATGCCCATGACATCGCTGAACATCTCGCTCCCCGAAGCTCTGAAGGAATACGTCGATGGGCAGGTTGCTTCCGGCGATTGGAGCACGCCCAGTGAGTACGTCCGCGAACTCATCCGCCAGGATAAGGCGCGTCGACTGGGCGATCTCGAAGCCAGCCTCGTCGCCGCCGCCAAAGGTCCCAAAATAGAACTGAGCGTTGCGGAAATTCGTCGCAAGGGCCTGGTTCGCGCGCTCCGGGAACGTACGATGAAGAGGTGAAGAAGAATCGCGTCGTCCTCAGCGACGCGTCTGCGGCTGACATCATCGAACAGGCCGACTGGTACTCCGCTCGATCCGGCAAGGCACTCGCCGCGCGTTGGGAAGGTGCGGTGACATCGGCCATTACGCGCGTGTTGCATCGGCCCAACACCGGAACGCCCTGCCATTTCCAAACCGTCGAACTTCATGATCTAAGACGCACTGCCATCCAGGGGTTCCCCAGACATCTACTGTTCTATAGGGTTGATCGTGACGAGGTTCTTATAGTCCGTGTCGTCCACGGTGCGCGCGATTTGGAACCGCTTCTCTAGGCATCGGACGGCTGGCGCGCCCTAAAACCCATCCCCACTCTCGAGGGTGGCCCGTTCAAGCTCTGCTTGAGCGGGGCCTTTCTGCGGCGAGCGTATCTTCACTGTCGGAAAAAGGATTTCTGTGGCAGTGATCTAAAATTCAAAAGCCCCGCTAGTCAAGCGGGGCTCGAACAATTGCCAGGTACGCTATCTGCGAAACACCGTCATTATAACGTCGTCGATCAAGCTCAATGACGGTTACAAACCTCTGCCGCTCGGCGCACCGGTGCTAAAATACGGCCATGACTCCCGATGTTTCCGAGCTTTTGAAGAAGGCGCTCGCACTCCCGGCCGAAGCGCGTGCCGAACTCGCCGACTCGCTCGTGGAAAGCCTGGATGCGGAACCCGGCGACAAGGGCGTTGAAGCTGCCTGGTCAGCGGAGATCCAGCGGCGCATCGAAGAAATTGATTCCGGCAAAGTCCAGATGATTCCGTACGAAGAAGTGCGCCGCCGCCTGGCAGCGCGCTTAGCCGATGCCGAGAAGTAAACCCTACCAGCTTCATCCCCTAGCCTGGCTGGAACTCGAGGCTGCCGATAATTGGTACCGCGAACGCAGCGCCGATTCAAGCGTCAGAATTTCTCTCCGCCGTTTACGATGGCCTGGAACGTGTCTTTTGAGCACCGCAACGTTGGCCGAGGCATTTCCACGGGACCCGGCGCCTCATTATTCACCGTTTTCCATTTTCAATCATTTATCGCGATGAGCCATCCGCGGGAAGTGTGAGCGTGCTGGCGTTCGCCCATCACAAGCGCAAACCTGGATATTGGAAGGATCGGATATGAAGTGCTCAGATATCGAGCGGAGAACGCACATTCTCAACTTCCGAGGACACCCGCGCCCGTTGCAAGCCCTCGTATAAAATCAGCTCACGTCGTTCTTCGTCAGCGGGTGAAAGACAAACAGCGGATGACCAACAACCGAAGACTGAAGACTGACGACTAACTACGACCATGAAAATCGGAGTCCTTGCCCTGCAGGGCGATTTCGACGCGCACCGCCGACGGCTGGAAGAGCTGGGAGCCGAAGTTGTGCTCGTCAAAAAGCCCGAGCAGCTGAATGACCTCGACGGCCTTGTGATTCCGGGGGGCGAGTCGGGCACTTTTCTCAAGCTGCTTGGCGAAGACGGATTCCAGAAGCTGAAGGATTTCGTGCGCGTGAAGCCGACGTTTGGCACTTGCGCGGGATGCATTCTGCTGGCAACCGAGGTTGAGAATCCGAAGCAGGCCGGGCTTGGCGCGCTCGACATCACGGTGCGCCGCAATGCGTACGGACGGCAGATTGACAGCTCGATTCGCGAAGGACGGTTTCTCAACGAGCCGATCGAGATGGTGTTTATACGCGCTCCGAAGATTGAGCGCGTGGGCGCCGGCGTTGACGTGATCGCGACCGAGGGCAAAGATCCGGTGCTGGTGCGCAAAGGGAAGACGCTGGCGGCAACGTTTCATCCCGAGCTGAGCGACGATGCGAGGATTCACAAGTATTTTCTGGAGCTGATTAGGAACGGAAAAAAATCGTGAAAGCAGATGAGGCGGCGATAGTCAAAGATTGGAAACGAAGACTGGAACCAAGAATTGAAAACTGAAAGTTGAAACAAAGTGCCGAGGGGGCTCCCGGCAGGAATGAATTAGTTGCTAAAACGGCGGCGAACGATGGTGGCCAGGCCAACCAGACAGCCTCCGAGTAACACGAGAGCACCAGGTTCAGGAATAACGGACGCTTTGGCGACAGCGGTGGTGGCAAAGGAATTCGCACACAGGAACAGGACGAACAGAACAGCAGGGCCCAACTTTCGCACGATGACCTCCTTTCGGTCGGAATAGTCGCAAGCCGGAGGCCATCTGGAAAGTATTCACAATCAATTCAAAAAAGGGGTTTTGGGAGCAAATTTTGTCTTCCGACGACAAAAAGCGTCACTTTTTCACATGCGGGATTCCGTCGTGTGCAGCGTTTTGCATAGAATGGTCCAGCGGCGGCCCGTTTCGGGCTCGGCGGCGCCGGGGTTTGACCGATACGGTATGCGTTCAAATCTTGTGTCGCGACGGGGCTGTGCCCCTTTCGGAGCGGGTTTTCGGCTGCCAAACGTTGCTGGCGTTTAGGCGGATAAGATCTGGTCGATCTTCGCGGCCAGGACGAAATCCGACTCGGTCAGGCCATCGACGGCGTGCGTCCATGTGGTGACTTCGACCTTGCCCCATCCCAGCAAAATGTCGGGATGATGGCCTTGCTGCTCGGCAACTGCGCCGACCCGATTGACGAAAGCCAGAGCGGATTTGAAGTCGGGGAATTTATACATCCGCACGAGATGATGCTCGTTGACGACTTTCCACTGGGCGGGATCGGCGAGCTGTCGATGGATAGCCGCGAGTTCGTCCCCTTTGAGCGGAGGAGTGCCACCACGGCAGGGAACACAGGTTTTGTCGGCAAGGGTTGACTTCATGGTAGTTCCGATTTCCCCAAAAAGCCCAGCAGCTCCGGCAGGGGCAGAGCCCCGTCACCACATCAGATAAATTCTAGAACGGAATGTCTTCATCCGTTATCGGAGAGCTGCCGGCTGGCGCGTGCTCTGGCTCGGGAGCGCTCTGGTCAAAGTTGTTTCCGCCCGATGAGGCCGAGGCTCCGCGCGAACCACCGGGATAGTCGCCTCCGCCTTCGCCACGTCCGCCGAGAAGAACCAAGTCGTTGGCCACAACCTCGGTCATATATTTCTTCTGGCCTGACGTTTTGTCATCCCAGGAGCGGGTCTGCAGGCGTCCCTCGATGTAGACTTTGCCGCCTTTTTTCAAGTACTCGCCGGCGATCTCCGCCAGGCGTTGCCAGAGGACAACATTGTGCCACTCGGTGCGGTCTTGCCACTGGCCGTCTTTGCCCTTGAAACGCTCGTTGGTGGCAAGCGTGATCTTCGCGACCGGTGTGCCTTGCGGCGTGTATTTCACTTCCGGATCTTTGCCAAGGTTTCCGATGAGGATGACTTTATTGACGCTTTTCATGAGTGCGGGCTCCTTCGCGGACCGAGACTTCCAGAGGGCCACTATAGCAGAATTGGACACTGTGGAGTCGGTGTCGCCCGTACACGAAATTTGTGATGAATCGACGGGCTTGGGGTTCGCGGGCGAGGGGCTCGCCGATTCTTCTTCTTTCAAATTCTTTTGTTCTACGAAATCTGAAACAGCATGAAGTAGACGATGACGCCGGTGACCGACACGTAGAGCCAGATTGGGAAGGTCCAGCGCGCGATCACGCGGTGGCGCTCAAACTGGCCGCGCAGCGCGCGGGTGAGCGTGATCAGAACCAAAGGGACGATAATCACCGCCAGAATCGTGTGCGAGATGAGGATGGAGAAGTAGACAGGGCGAATCCAGCCGGTGCCGCGAAAATAGATGATGCCGCCGTGATGCGGCCAGTGATAGTACAGGTACGAGATGAGGAACAGAGTCGAGGTGCCAAACGCGGTCAGCATCACGGCGCGATGAGCGGCGATCTTGCGGCGAGCGATGAGGGCGCGTCCGGTGACTAGCAGCACGGCGCTGCAGCCGTTGAGGGTGGCATTGATCTTCGGAAAAATCGAATAGTCGGTCATGGGAGAAGTCTGGAGAAATATATTTGTACGGGAACGGAACAGATTGGCAAGATCAGACAGATAGAAGGTGGGGGTTAGAGGGTAAATTGCAGAAGTAAAACCCGGTCGAGTCTTACCTCTGCTCTTACTTCTGCAATCTGACGTCTGAACCTCTACAATCCCTCACATCCTGACCTCTTGCCTTGCTTGCGTATAGAATGTAGGCACGATGGCAGATGTTGATTTGGGGAATTCTCAGCCGCCGGGGCCGGCGGCGAAAAAAGAATCTGGTTCGAATCCGCTGCCGGTGGTCGCGGTGTGGGCGCGCGACCTGGTTGTGTCTCTGGCGATTTCGGCGTTCATCATCGTCTTTCTCTATCAACCGGTGAAGGTGGAAGGCACGAGCATGATGCCGGGGCTGGAAGATCAGGAGCGGATCTTCGTCAATAAGTTCGTCTATCACTGGGAACCCATCGAGCGCGGCGATATTGTGGTCTTCCGCTATCCGCGCGACACCTCGAAGAGCTACATCAAGCGCGTGATCGGCATCGCCGGCGACCGCATACGCATTGACAATGGCCAGGTCTACGTCAACGGCCACGCACTCGACGAAGATTATGTTCCCAGCGAGTATGAAGACACGCGTTCGTACGGCGAGATCGTGGTTCCTCCAAACAGCTTCTTCGTCCTCGGAGACCATCGCTCGATGTCGAATGACAGCCGCGATTTCGGCCCGGTCAACGAGCGCTTCATCTATGGCAAAGCCGTCTTTGGATATTGGCCGATGGACAAGCTGGGGCGGCTGCGGTAGGCAAGGTCACTCAGGCGTATGCGAATCCAAGAGAACGAAGCGGTTTGTGCCATTCATATTTTGCGATGAGGGTCATTGATTTTCCTGATCGCGAAATAGCTGACACCTTGCTGCTCTCTCCTGCTAAAATTCATGAAATTCACTCCCAGGAGCTGCGATGCAAGCTACGCTTGCACTCGAAGACGGCAGAGTCTTCCGAGGCAAAGGCTACGGCGCCAAAGGCGAATGCTACGGCGAAGTCGTTTTTAATACTTCCATTACCGGCTACCAGGAAATTTTCACCGATCCCTCCTATGCCGGACAGATCGTCGTTCTAACCAACCCCGAAATCGGAAATTACGGCACGAATCCTGAAGACAGCGAAGCCGTGCGTCCGTATATCGAGGGGCTGATCGTGCGCGAGTTTTCGAAAGTCAGCTCCAACTGGCGCTCGCAGCAGGTGACCGACGAGTTCATGGAGCAGTTCAAGATTCCGGTGCTCGCCGATATCGACACGCGCGCGCTGGTTCGCCATCTGCGTACGTATGGCGTGATGCGCGGCGTGATTTCGACGCTCGAAGAAGATGCCGAGAAGCTGGTCGCCAAGGCGCGCGCGATTCCGAAGATGGATGGGCTGGATCTCGCGAAGGTCGTTTCCACCAACCACACCTATGTCTGGGAGACGGGCGAGCGCTCGCACCTGCCCGACGAAATTGTTGGCGTCAAGGACGAGCCGGCGCGCTTCCACGTGGTGGCCTACGATTTCGGCATCAAGCAGAACATCCTGCGCAAATTGCGTGGCGAGGGCTGCAAAGTCACGGTGGTTCCGGCGCAAACGACGGCGGAAGATGTGCTGGCGTTGAAGCCTGATGGAGTGTTTCTGTCGAACGGGCCGGGCGATCCCGAGCCCTGCACTTATGCGGTCGATAATATTCGCCGCCTGATGGGGCGTCAACCGATTTTTGGCATTTGCCTGGGACATCAGCTCACCGGAATCGCATTGGGCGGCAAGACATTCAAGCTGAAATTCGGACATCATGGCGGGAATCATCCGGTGAAGCAGCTGGTGAGCGGCAAGATCGAGATCACGGCGCACAATCATAATTTCGCTGTCGATCCCGATTCACTTCCGCAAAGCGAAGTGGAATTGACGCACATGGACCTGAACGACTCGACGCTTGAGGGTATGCGGCACCGGAATTTGCCGCTATTCACCGTGCAGTACCACCCCGAAGCCGCGCCGGGGCCGCATGATTCGCACTATTTGTTCAAGGATTTTGTGAAGATGATGGAGGAGTGCAAGAAATAGATGTTTGTCGTCCCTAGCTTCGTGAAATTGTCATCCCGGGCCGTCCGCAGGCGAAGCCGAGGACGAGCGAGGGATCTGCAGTTGGCTGGCAGCCGCACAACAATATCGTGCAAGAGGCTCAGTCGGGAATGAAGTATTGGAGCATGCGAGAAGAGAAGCGCTATTACGTGTATATCATGGCCAGCCGCTCGCTGACTCTCTACACCGGTATAACCGGAGACATCTACCACCGCGCCCTGCAGCACAAGACCGGCGAAATCGAGGGCTTCACGAAAAAGTACCAGATCGACCACCTTGTCTATTACGAAACGTTAAAGTATGTAAACAACGCGATCGCGCGTGAAAAACAAATCAAAGCGTGGACACGTGCCAAACGATTAGCGCTGATCAAGACCATGAATCCGACTTGGCAGGACTTGGCCGAAGGCTGGGGCGAATCAATAAAACTACAGATCCCTCACTTCGTTCGGGATGACAATTCTGAGAGTGTAGAGGTGGACAAAGATTTCGGAAAGAAGGAAAACACAGGCGATAAGGTGCTTCCCCGGCTGAATACGTCGAGGAATACTGCATGATATTTCTTCTAAAAACTTGTCATCCCGAACGGAGCGAGGGATCTGCAGTTGGCTGGCGGCGTAACGGACCGAGGAGCGTCTCTACGGATTTCGCGCAGGTGATGGAGGAGTGCAAGCGGTGCCGTAACTCACAACTGATAACTGAAAACTAATGCCAAAACGAACTGACATCTCGAAAATCCTGATCCTCGGCTCTGGCCCTATCGTCATCGGGCAGTCGGCCGAGTTCGATTACTCCGGCACGCAGGCTTGCAAGGCGCTCAAGTCTGAGGGCTTTGAAGTGGTGCTGGCGAACTCGAATCCGGCCACTATCATGACCGATCCCGAGTCGGCGGACCGCACTTATATCGAGCCGCTTACTCGCGAATATCTCGAAGAGATTATTCGCGTCGAGCGCGAACTTTCGCCGACCGCGGGCTTTGCTATCCTGCCAACCGTTGGCGGACAGACGGCGCTCAATCTGGCCATCGAACTTTCCGATAGTGCCGTGCTTGAGAAATACAACGTCCATCTGATTGGTGCGCAGATCAGCGCGATCAAAAAAGCCGAAGACCGTCTGTTTTTCAAAGATGCCATGCAGCGCATCGGCCTCGACGTGCCGAAATCGGCGCTCGTCAATAATCTGAAAGACGGTATCGAGTTCGCTGGCAAAATCGGATTCCCGGTCATTATTCGTCCCTCATTCACTCTGGGCGGCACCGGCGGCGGCATCGCTTATAACCGCGAAGAATTGATGGAAGTGCTCGCGCGCGGCCTCGATCTTTCACCGGTGCACGAATGCCTGATCGAAGAGTCGGTGCTGGGATGGAAAGAGTACGAGCTCGAGGTGATGCGCGACACGAAAGACAACGTCATCATCATCTGTTCGATTGAGAACTTTGATCCGATGGGCGTGCACACGGGCGATTCGATCACGGTCGCGCCGGCGCAGACGCTCACCGATCGCGAGTATCAGATGATGCGCGATGCGTCGATTGCGGTGATTCGCGAGATTGGCGTCGAAACCGGTGGATCGAATATTCAGTTCGGAGTGAATCCTGCGACCGGTCGCATGGTCGTCATCGAGATGAATCCGCGCGTCTCGCGGTCGTCGGCGCTGGCCTCGAAGGCTACCGGATTCCCGATCGCAAAAATTGCCGCCAAGCTGGCGGTTGGCTACACGCTCGACGAGATTCCCAACGACATTACGCGCAAGACTCCGGCGTGCTTCGAGCCCACGCTTGATTATGTAGTGGTCAAGATTCCGAAATGGCAGTTCGAAAAATTCCCTGGCGCCGATGAATCGCTCGGACCGCAGATGAAGTCGGTCGGCGAGGTGATGGCCATTGGGCGCACGTTCAAAGAAGCTTTGCAGAAGGGAATTCGCGCGCTTGATACGGGGAAGCGTGTGGGCTCGGAAAAAATCGAGCCGAAGATTCTCACGCAGCGCCTGGTGACGCCGCATCCAGAGCGGCTTTCGTATGTGCGCTACGCCATTCGACAGGGACACACGATCAAGCAGCTTGCCAAGATGACGTCGATCGATCCGTGGTTCCTCTACCAGCTCAAAGAGATTAACGATATGCAGCTTGAGTTGGAAAAGCATCCGATGGAATCGATTCCGACCGAGGTGCTGCGCGAAGCCAAGCGCATGGGCTTCTCCGACGGACGCCTTGCCGGGACGTGGCGGCTCGACGGCAAAGGCGGCCAGGAAAAAGTTCGACATTTCCGCAAGAAGCATGGTTTGAAGCCGGTGTATAAGCGCGTCGATACATGCGCGGCCGAGTTTGAAAGCTACACGCCGTATCTCTACTCGACCTACGAAGACGAAGACGAGGCTGCGCCCACCGCCAAGAAGAAAGTTGTTATTCTCGGCTCCGGTCCGAATCGCATCGGGCAGGGAATTGAATTCGATTACTGCTGCTGCCACGCGAGCTATGCGCTGCGCGAGGATGGCTACGAAACCATCATGATCAATTGCAACCCCGAGACGGTGTCGACCGATTACGACACGAGCGACCGTCTCTACTTCGAGCCGCTCACGCTTGAAGAGGTGTTTGCGGTGTGCGAGCACGAAGCGTCGGCGGGTGCGCCCGTGGGAGTGATCGTGCAGTTTGGCGGGCAGACGCCGCTGAATCTTTCGCTGCCTCTGAAGGGTGCGGGCGTCAATATCATCGGCACGACGCCCGAATCGATCGATCTGGCCGAAGACCGCAAGCGCTTTGGCAAGCTGCTCGAGGAGCTCGACATTCCGCAGGCTCCGGGGGCGATGGTGGCCTCGGTTGACGAGGCGGTCGAAGCGGCCAAGAAGATTGGATTTCCGGTGCTGGTGCGTCCTTCATACGTGCTGGGCGGACGTGCCATGGTCATCGCTTACGACGAAGACACGATTCAGCAGTATATGAAGCAGGCGGTCGAGTATTCGCAGGATCGTCCAGTTTTGATCGACAAATTTCTTGAAGACGCGATCGAGGTCGACGTCGACGCGCTCTCGGATGGCGAAGACGTCGTCATCGGCGGCATCATGCAGCATATAGAGGAGGCGGGCATACACTCCGGCGATTCGTCTTGCGTGCTGCCGGCGGTCGACATCCCCGAGCCGCTGCTCAAGCGCATGCGCGACTACACGTTCAAGCTGGCGCGGGCGCTGAAAGTGATCGGACTGATGAACGTCCAGTTCGCGATTCCGCGCGGCCATGCCAACTCGTCCGCTGACGAGGCTCAGCCCGCTCCCGGCGGATCGGAGACACGTCTGCACACGGCCGATGGCAATGGCAAAGTTTATGTGCTGGAAGTGAACCCGCGGGCTTCGCGCACCGTGCCCTTTGTTTCGAAAGCTACGGGCGTGCCCATGGCGAAGATTGCGGCGCGGCTGATGACCGGCCGCAAACTGCGCGAGTTTCTTCCGGAGAATATCGAGCGCGGAACTGATCTTGATACCGGCCGTTGCTTCTTTGTGAAGTCTCCCGTATTTCCGTGGTCGAAATTTCCGGGCGTCGACACCGTGCTCGGACCCGAAATGCGCTCCACCGGAGAGGTCATGGGTGTGGCCGACAATTTCGGCGAGGCTTTTGCCAAGGCGCAAATTGCCGCCGGCCAAAAACTGCCGACGCAAGGGACTGTCTTTATCAGTGTCACCGACCACGACAAGCCGCATGTGGTCGAAGTGGCGCGGCGCTTTGTCGATATGGGATTCAAACTGGTCGCGACGCACGGCACCGCCGACATCCTCGAAGAAGCGGGCCTGGCGGTCGATCGCGTCTACAAAGTAAAAGAAGGACGGCCCAACGCAGTCGATCTGATCAAGGCCGATCGCATCCAGTTGATTGTCAACACGCCGCATGGTCCCGATCCTTATTTCGACGAGAAAGCGATTCGTCGCGCCGCGGTTACGGGACGCATCACGACGATTACCACTCTCTCGGCGGCGCGGGCGGCCGCCGACGGCATCGCCGCGCTGCAGCGTGGAGAAATACGCGTGCAAGCGCTGCAGACTCTGCACGCGGAGAGAGCCGCGACAAAATAGGTCCGCATAGATAATCCTGCATGAGTAAAGTCCACTGGGTTCTGATCGTTGTTCTCGGCCTGCCGATCCTGCTCGCGGCAGTGCTCATGGGGCCGACTGCGTTCGATCTGGTCTTCAACCAGCGGCCGCCGGAGCGCTTTCTCATTCCCGCTGGATACAACGGCTGGGTGCGCGTCGACTTCCGCCAAAAAGGCGCGCCGCCGCTGCCCATGGAAGACGGACGGCTGCTTCTGAAGATAAACGAGCAGGGAACGCTGCAAACTTCTTCCGATCCGCTGACCGGCCACGGCAAAGATGATTTTTATTACTATGCCGGCGAGCGCCGCACTCCGCTATCGAATGCGGGCGTCTGCAAAGGTGGCATGGTGTGGCAGGTCGAGACCATGGTTGATGAACGGACCTCGACGCCATTCGCGCGATTTTTTGTCGGCACCGAAGATCAGTACCGGCGCATCGCTGACCCCACCGGCGACGACCTGCCTTCCTGCGATTGATCATGATCGCGATCATCGCATTTCACGCGCTGATGCTGGCTCTCGGGCTCGGCATTCTCAGTCGAATCGTGCCGCCAAAACTCGTCGCTGACATGCTCAGCTATTTGCTCAGTACGATCGGCATCACCGTGCCACCCGCAGAAAAAGCGCGTATATTCGCCCTCGTCTGGATCGGAGCCACGATTGTGATTGTCGATGGGTGCCTTTTCTTGCTGGTCTTTATTGCTTCGACTTTGGGCTAGAGACGTGGGGCTAGAGATCGTGGGCTAAATAATGTTGGCTTAGAAATATTGAATTGAGGCCTCGAATTAAGGGCTGAAGATGACAGCCGGTTCTTCGCGGCGGTAACCTGTAAGGCAGATCAAGACTGGAGCTTACATGCTTTTATCCGGAATTTTCCCGCCCATGACCACCCCGTTTTATGCGGACGGCGCGGTTTATTACAAAAAACTCGAAGCGAACGTCGAGCGCTATTCGCGCACGCCTGTGGCTGGCATCGTGGTGCAGGGTTCGACGGGCGAGGCGATTCTGCTCTCTGACGAAGAACGCCGCGAAGTGCTGAAGACGGCGCTCGGAGCGGCGGCCCCGAATAAGGTCATGATCGCGGGTACTGGCATTGAGTCGGCCCAGGAGACGCTGCGGCTCACCGAGTATGCCGCTTCGCTCGGCTATGACGCGGCCATGGTGCGCACTCCGCATTACTACAAAAAGCAGATGCATCCCGCAAACCTGCTCGCGTTTTATCGCACGGTAGCCGACCGCTCGGCGCTGCCGGTGATCATCTACAACTTTCCGCAGGCCACCGGATACGATATGCCCGCTGAAGTGGTGATCGAACTGGCGGGGCATCCAAATATCGTTGCCATCAAGGAATCGAGCGGCAATCTCGACAAAGTAAAACAGATGGTCGAGGGCACGCGCAACGTCAAGCGGCAGGCGACCGTGACCGAGACGTTTGAGGCGGTGACTCCGCGCATGATCAAGGCCGCCGCGGCTGAAAGCGAAAAACAGAGCAGGGAACTGGTGAGCGTGGCTTCGCTCGCGGGCACGGCGGGCTCGCCGGAGAAACCAACACCTTCGCCCGCCGGCGCAGATAGCGCGAAGCCGTCATCCTCAGCCGTGAGCGTGATAGGAAAATTGAAGACCCGCCAGAAAGAAGTCGGCTTTCAGGTCATGGTCGGAGCGGCGCATCAACTCGAACCGTCGCTTGGTCTCGGAGCGGTCGGCGCCATCCTCGCCTTTGCGTGTCCTGCGCCGATGGCGTGTTACGAAATCTACGCGGCGCTCAAAGATGGAGACGCTGCGCTGGCCCGCGAAAAACAAGCGCGCGTGAAACTCGGCGCCGAGCGAGTCGTTGGCGATCTCGGCGTCCCCGGCGTGAAGTACGCGATGGACCTGAACGGCTACTATGGAGGCCCGTCGCGACTGCCCTTCCTGCCGCTATCAGGCGAGCAGAAGGCAGAGGTTGAGAAATTGATGACGGGAATCAAGAGCTAAATGCACCCTAATGGCTCTTACTGCGCTTTCATATACGGGCTAGAACCTGTTATCTAACACTAAGGCTTATCGTTGGTTGCCGTCGGATTATTACTATGTCAGAATCTTGCGCATGCGCCGTGTTATCGTACCGTTGATCGTTCTGTCCTTTTTGTGCTCTGTCGTTCGCGCCTCGCCTCGGAAAGATTCTTCCAAAGATCAGAACGCGGTGGCCATTGTCATGTTCTGGCCCGGACAGGACAACGCGATTCTTAAACTGACATTCTCGCGCTTTCGGAGTCTGGCGTCATATGGCGGCAAGACGACCTTGCAGTCGGATGTGATCGTTCAGAATCTCTCCGCCAAAGCGATTCCAAAGGGATCGCTTACCGTGTCGTTGCTCGACAAGAATCGAGCGGAAGTCGGGGGCGGGACTCTGATGGTCAACAATCTCAGTGCTGGCGCGCTGGCGCAGGTCCCGTTTCAATGCGAAACCGTCGGAGTGCCAGTGACGCTATCCCTGTCGGCGCGGAATAATGAAGGCGCCCCGATAGCGGTCAAAACGATTCCGATGACTGTGATTTCGGTACCACCGGGGGCGAACCTTAAAGTGGATAGCGAGGATGAAGGTCTAACACCTGCGACCATCAACATAAGCGCGGGCACACATCAATTAACATTGGCCAAGGAAGGCTATGCCGTCGCTACCACCCCTTTGGAAGTCGCACCCGACGAAGCGCCCGGCGGCAGCATCACGATCACGCTCGGCGGACTGACCGACGATACCATCGAACTCCGCGACGGTTCGATCATTACGGGCGACCTAATGTCCATGACCCTGGAATCGGTCGTGATCGAAATCAACGGCCAACCTCAGACTTTTGACCGGAATAAAATCAAAAAGATTTTCCTGGTCGAGCGCGTCGTAACATACTCGGAGACTCCCGCGGCCTCCCATCCCAAAAACTAACTTCTTCTCATGCACGGAATGATCGAATCCCACGTAGCTTTTCGGTGAGGAATGTTTTTCCTTCGTGTGCCTTCGTGTTCTAAGCGGTAGAGGGGGAAGCATATCACGCCGTCTTGTGATATCCATCACGCTCCTCTACAATTGGAACGAACGTTCGAACTGATGCCGACTCTTTCTCCAAATCGAACCGTGCGCACTTCTCATGAGCTGCGCGGACGGGCTTCAAATCGTCCTCTCGAATCCCGTTTCGATCGCCGACTCGGGCAGATTCTCGACCATGCCACGGAAGTCTTCTGCGTCAAGGGATACGAAGGGGCGTCGATGCGCGATCTTTCGCGCGCTACCGGCATGTCGCTGGCGGGTCTTTACCACTACTTCCAATCGAAAGAGCGCCTGCTCTACCTCATTCAGAAACACACATTCACGACGATTGTCGACAAGCTCAAGGCGCGCATCGAAGATGTCAGCGATCCCGAGCAGCGCATACGCATCTTCATCATCAATCACCTTGAATATTTCGTCAGCAATCAGCCGGGATTGAAGGTGCTTTCGCACGAGGACGAGGCTCTGAAGAACGGCTTCAGCGCTGAGATCGCCGCCATCAAGCGCGAGTACTACCGCATATGCCTCGGGCTGATGGAAGACCTGCGGCGCGAACGCGGTCTCGATTTCAACACGCGCACCGCGGTCATGAGCCTGTTTGGCATGATCAACTGGATTTATACATGGTACAACCCGCGCGTCGACGGCAACGCCGAAGCGCTCGCGGGGCGGATGGGCGACATTGTTCTGAACGGAATTGTGCACGGCGGCAAGCGGCGCAAGAAACCTAATAAAAGGATTTCGATTTTGTCATCCCGACCCTGAGCGGAGTCGAAGGGGAGGATCTCAAGATCGCCGGCCTCACACAGCCGGGAGCAATTTAGGACTTTCAAGGAGCAAATTATGGCGACCACCACCACCACGCAGCCGGCCTCCGGCGAAACCACCAAACAGCTGATCAATTACCGCACCGATGCGGGAGTGGCCGTGATCGAGATGAATGATCCGCCGGCAAATACTTATACCTATGAGATGAACCGCCAGTTGGACGAGGCGATTCTCCGCGCGCGTATGGATAACGATGTGCACGTGATCGTGCTCACGGGCGTGGGCGACAAGTTTTTCTCGGCGGGCGCGAACATCAAGATGCTGGCTTCGGTCGATCCGACCTTCAAGTATTACTTCTGCCTGCACGCCAACGAAACGCTGCTGCGGCTGGAGCACACTCCGAAGCTGGTGATCGCAGCCATCAATGGACATTGCGTCGGCGGAGGCCTCGAAATCGCCATGGCCGCCGATCTGCGCATCGCCCGCAAAGATGCGGGCAAAATCGGCCTGCCCGAAGTCAATCTTGGCGTGCTTCCCGGCACGGGCGGAACGCAGCGCCTGTCGCGCCTCGTCGGCAAAAGCAAGGCGATCGAGTTGATGGTCACGGGCAATACCTTTTCATTCGAAGAGGCGCAGGAGTTCGGCATCCTGAACGATATTTTCGAACGCGAAGGATTCATGGAGAACATCATGGAATACGCGCGCCAGTTCACGCCCCCGAATAAAGCCGCGAAGGCCGTGGGGCGCATCAAGCGTGCGGTGCAGACGGGATGGGAGATTCCCATGGAGTCGGCGCTGGCCATCGAGCGCGAGAATCAGCAGATTCTGTTCCAGAGCGAAGACGCAAAAGAAGGATTGGCGGCTTATGTGGAGAAGCGTCCGGCGGTATTCAAAGCGAAATAGAAACTCTTCGGCGTGCTCTGCGCCTCTGCGGTGAAAGGTTTGGATCTATGCCAGGCAAAGTTGCAAAAATAGGAAGCTTCAGCGAATGGGTGGGCGTATTCAACGAGTGGCGCAAGGAAGTCGGCGTCAACAAAGATGACGTGGAAGCCTTCCACTTCGATACGCTTTACGGCGCGATTGAAACGGAAGAGATCCAGTTCGGTTCCTATAAAGGCCGCGGCAAGTGGCAGAACCTGCGGCAGGTTCCGACGCAACAGATGCGCGACGCGCTGATGAACATGATCGTGTATCAGGGCGATACCGAATTTGCCAGCGTCGAGCAGCAGCGTAATCTGTTTGAGACGGCGCCCACCGAGTGGGATCGGCGCGCCATTACACGCGTCATGATCGAAGAGATGCGCCACGGCTGGCAGATGTGCGCGCTGCTCATCGACTTTTTCGGGTCCTCGGGAAAAGTGGAAGCGCAGAAAATGCTGGAGCGGCGCGCGTTTGAGAACAAGCGCCTGCTCGGCACCTTCAATGTCGACGTCGATAACTGGCTCGACTTTTTTACTTACACCGATTTTGTCGATCGCGATGGAAAATTTCAGCTGCAGATGCTGAAGTATTCTTCGTTCGCTCCGCTGGGGCGCTCGACTTCGTACATGCTGCGCGAAGAGGCTTTCCACATGGGAACGGGGCACGACGGCCTGCGCCGCGTGGTCGAGGCGGGGGTCATTCCGCGCTGGCTGCTGCAGAAATATCTCAACAAGTGGATCTCGAGTTCATTCGATCTTTTTGGCACCGATCATTCGTCATCAGCGCACTGGGCGTATGTCTGGGGAATCAAGGGCCGCTACGACGAGTTGCAGAACGATAAAGCGGCCGACCTCGACGACCTCAATGACTACAATCGCCATCTCTATCGGCAGGAGGTTGCCGGGTTGGTCGAGCGGCTGAATACCTTCCTGAAGCCGGGCGAGAAGCGGTTCTACACGCCTGACATCCGCTTCAATCGCAACATTGGACGATGGGCTGGGAAAAAGTATCACTGCGAAACGGGCGAAGCGCTCGACGATCACGCTTACGATTTGCACTGCGAAGAGAATCTGCCCAGCGCCAAGGACAAAGAGCTGCTGCTCGATATCATACGAAACGAAAAGAAGTGGATTCGGGAAAAAGAAGGCGCGCGCGATCCGCTGTCGACGATTGGCGAGCCGCGGAAGTCAGCGATCAATATCTAACTATTTGACAAAATTCAGGGCGGGCGAGCAAGAGTGTTCGCCCAAGCTGGCTTGATTTCGGAATGGCCACTGCCGCCACAACGCGCATCGCGATTGATTGCGCTCCGCCGATTGCGCGGATCACGCTAAGCCATTCTCCGCTGAATGTTATCGATCTGGCGATGGCGCGCGAGCTGCACGCCGCGCTGACCGAGATCGAAAGTCGCGCGGATCTTTCAGTTGTTTTTTTGCAGGGTGATGAGAGCGGTTTTTCAGCAGGCGTTGACATCAAAGCCCATCTGCCGGAGCAGATTCACGAAATGCTTACGGGCTTTCACGCGGTGATTCGCGCCGTGGTGGCGTCACGCAAAGTCACGATCGCGGCCGTTCGCGGCGCGTGTCTCGGAGGTGGCGCGGAACTCGCTTGCGTTTGCGACATGGTTTATACGGCTGGCGATGCCCGCTGGGGATTTCCCGAAATCAAGCTGGGATGCTATCCGCCGGTTGCAATGGTGGCGCTCGCAGCGCTCATCGGGCCGAAGCGCGCCGTCGAACTCGTCCTTACAGGGCGTGAATTTTCGGGTGACGAAGCCGCCGCGATGGGCCTGGCGACGCGGTCGGTGCCTGCGAATGAACTCGAAACGGTGGTGGAACGGACGCTGACCGAGCTCCGCACACTCAGTTCCATGGCGCTCGCACATACGAAGAAAGCGATCTACGCATGGGATGCGATTCATTTTGACAAAGGGCTGGCGCGGGCTGAAAAAATCTATCTCGAAGAACTCATCTCGACCGTTGACGCGCGCGAGGGTATCATTGCCTTCCTTGAGAAACGACCACCGAAATGGACAGGCCAATAGAGAGCGCGCAGGTTGATTCGAAACCCGCAGTGAAATCGTCGTATCACTCGGGCCACCTGATGTGCCGCACGCCCTTGTGGGGCGTAGCCGGATTTCTTGGCTGCGCTTACTTCGCGTGGGTTTCGTTCGCGCACGTTGCCCACCGCGAGTACGAATGGCCGCACGACGCGTGGACTGCCGCAACTTACATCGTGTGGATCGTTCTGCTCGCGGGTCTTGCGCTCGACACGCGCTGCCTGCGCGAGCGCTTGTTTTTTGGGCTTCTGGTAATCAATTTTGTGGCCGGGTGCGGATTGACGCTATGGCACGGCGTTCCATCGGTCGATGTGCGCACTGCCCGGATTGCAACCGGCGCACTCTGGGCACTGGCAGCGCTGGTGAGTCTGACGACGCTGCGAAAGACGGGCGAGCTTAAAGAACATGGCGCAAACTCGCGCTAAATTTCGAGTTAACACGCGGCTTGCCGCGAACTGAAACTGGCAAGCCCCGTCTCCACGGATAGAAACTATGGACTTCGAAATCTCTCCCGCCCAAGTGAAGGCGATGCAACAGAACCGAGCAACGTTCACGCTGCTCGATGTTCGCGAGCTGTGGGAATATGAGGCTGCGCACCTCGAAGGGACAAAGCATATTCCGATGGGCGACGTGCCGACGCGGGCGCACCAGGAGCTCGATCCCGACGAGCACATTGTGGTCATGTGTCATCGCGGCGTGCGTTCGCTGACGGTCACGAACTGGCTGCGCCAGCAGGGATACGAGAAAGTGCAATCCATGCGCGGCGGCATCGACGGCTGGGCGCGGACGGTGGATCCGAAAGTGCCGTTGTATTGAGCCGCAAGCCACGGGTAGTGCTGCTCAAAGCCGGCAGATTGAAACCTGCTAGCTCGACGCCGGCTGAGAACTGGCAACTGAGAACTGTTTTGATCACAGACTGCCACATCCACATTGAGCCTATCGAGCTCATCAAGCCTCATGCGCTCGAACTGATCAAGCGCAAGCGCGCCAACTTCGATGAGATCGCCGAATATTGCAGGTCGCCCAAGGCTTTCCTGAAATATATGGACCGTTGCGGCATCGACCGCGCCGCGCTCATCAATTATGTCGCGCCCGAGGTGATTGGTTTTACCGCCGAGGTCAACCAGTTCGTCGCCGATTATACGAAGCACGATCCCAGGCGCCTGCTGTCTTGCGGCAGCCTGCATCCGCGGCACACCACGAACATCATGGCCGATGTCGAGCAGATTCTCCGCCTCGGGCTGCGCATGATCAAGATTCATCCTCCGCATCAGTTACTGTATCCGAACGACTATCTGCGCGGAGTGAAAGAGCTCGAAATCATATACCGGGCCGCCGAAGCGAACGGAATTCCCGTCATGTTTCACACCGGAACGTCGATCTTTCCCGGGGCACGCAATAAGTATGGCGATCCGATTTATGTGGACGATGTTGCCGTCGACTTTCCGAAACTGAAGATCCTGCTGGCGCATGGCGGGCGCCCGCTGTGGATGAACACGGCTTTTTTTCTGATCCGACGGCATCCGAATGTCTATCTCGACATCAGCGGCATTCCGCCAAAAGTGTTGTTGCAATATTTTCCGAGGCTTGACGAGATCGCGCACAAGACATTGTTCGGCACCGACTGGCCGGGCCCGGGCGTGCCCGACGTTAAACAGAACCTTGAGGAATTCAAGGCGCTGCCGTTGAGCGCAGCCATGCAACATCAAATTCTGAGCCAGACGGCTGCCTCGATCTGGCCAGAATAAAGCTCTGCAATTCTTTGCGCCCTAAATCTGCAGTCATCAATCAGCAGTCATTCCAAATTCCGCAACCATCGCCGCATCTGGTCCCGCCGCCGGGTTCTGCCCGTGGAAACCGCTGCCGACTTGGCGTATAAAAGAAGGTTGCTCCCCGCTTTTTAAGCGCGTTAGAGCAGCATGATTTCATACGCACGGCGAGTGAGGAGCCCATGTCTACGGTTACGAGTCTGCACGCCCCCAAGGGACTGGAAGGCGTGGTCGCTACCACATCTGGAATTTGCTACATCGATGGGGAGCAGGGTGTACTCGCCTATCGCGGGTATGACATTCACGATCTGGCTGATCACTCCAGCTTTGAAGAGGTCTGTTATCTCCTCTGGTTTGGGCGTTTGCCTCGCGTTGACGAACTCAAGTCGTTGAAGCAGCGCATGGCCGAGGAGCGAAAGCTGGATGCTTCGATCATCTATCGCCTGCAGCTGGCGCCGAAGCACGCGCTGCCGATGGATGTTCTGCGTACGCTGGTTTCCGCGCTGTCCTTTTACGATCCCGAATACAACCGCAACGATCACGACGCAAACGTCAACAAGGCGATTCGGCTGACCTCGCAGATTGCCATGATCGTGGCCAATTATGATCGCATTCGCAAAGGCAAGCCGGTGGTGGAACCGGATCGTGCGCTTTCTCATGCGGCTAATTTCCTGCTCATGTTGAACGGCACGGCGCCCTCGGCGACCGCTGAACGGGCGCTTGATATTGCGCTGATTCTGCATGCGGACCACGAGCTGAACGCTTCGACGTTTGCGGCGCGGGTTACGGCCGCTACGCTTTCTGACATGCACTCGGCGGTCACCTCGGCCATCGGCACGCTCAAAGGGCCGTTGCACGGCGGAGCCAACGAAGCGGTGTTCAAAATTCTGAAAGAGATCGACGCGAACGGCGCCGATCCGGTCGAATATGTGAAGGGAATGCTGGCGCAGAAGAAAAAGATTCCCGGCTTCGGGCATCGCGTATACCACACCGAAGATCCGCGAGCGACGCATTTGCGGCAAATGTCGCGCGATCTGGGACATTCGAGCGGCAACCCGAAGTGGTTCGAATACTCGCAGAAGATCGAGGAATTCGTGAGGGCCGACAAGAAGCTTAACGCCAACGTCGACTTCTATTCAGCTTCTACCTATCACACCCTGGGAATCGAGGTCGATCTGTTCACTCCCATTTTTGCGGTTTCGCGAGTTGGCGGCTGGACGGCGCACGTCATCGAGCAGCTCGACGATAACCGCCTGATTCGCCCGCGCGCCGATTACATCGGACCGGTGTATCCGCAGAAGTATGTGCCGGTAGAAAAGCGGTAACTGCGCCTCATTGATGCAATAGCACTCTGGTGGTGTGGCATGGGTTACCAACGGTCTTTGTCCTCACGGCATTTGCTCCGCGCTCCGCAAACCCTTTAACGTCATAGGTAAGCAGCGCGGTTCGTGGGGAAACCGCGAAGATCGTAAACTCCCGGATGCCGATTGGATCCTCCACCACGGCTCTGTTCCCATTGTTTGTGCGCTGCTACCTTGGCTTCCATGTCGAAGCCGCGAGGAGCCTCTAATGAAGTATTTGCTGCATTCGATCGCAATTTTGGCGTTCGCGTTTGCACCTGAGATTTGCGCCGCTCAATCCGGTTACCAGGTCGTCTCCTTTGACGACGGAGGAACCATTCGTGGCACGGTGAAATGGGAGGGCCCGGTACCTCATTTGGCTACCTCTTTGATCAACAAAGATCCCGAGATCTGCGCGGTGGACGGTCAAAAACATCGTGATCTGGAGCGTCTGCTCGTCGCTCCTGACGGCGGCGTGGCCAACACCGTGGTATATCTTCGCAACATCACCCGCGGAAAAGCGATGGACCTGCCCGCAGCCAGACGGTCTCTTAACCAGAAGAATTGCCGCTACGAGCCGCACATCCTGCTGGTTCCAGTCGACGCCACGCTGACCGTAAAGAGCAGCGATCCTCTGCTGCACACCGTACACATGTCGGGAAGCGCGGATTATAACCTTCCGTTCACTTCCGCAGGGCAGGAAATTTCGCGCCCCATGACCCGCCAGGGGGTCGTGAGTCTGCGCTGCAACGCCGGACACGTCTGGATGAATGGTGAAATGATCGTGGCTCCGCATCCGTATTACGCGGTTACCGATCAGGACGGCAACTTCGAGTTGAGGAATATTCCGCCCGGCAATTACGAAATCGTAGCCTGGCATGAGGGATGGAAAGTAGTCGGCGAAAGCCCGGTCTATGATCTGGCGACACAGGTCCGTGTGAAGCGTCCGGTATTCTCCGATCCCGTTGTCTGGAGCAAATCGGTGACAGTTCCTCCGCGCCAGAGCGTAGACGTGAGCTTCACCCTCGAAGAACACGGGTCTCAGGATCCGCAAGGGAATTGATTTCCTGCTCATCTTTTAAGACGATTGGCGACTAACTTCGCGAAGGACGCGCCTGGCCGCGTCTTTCGCGGAGTGAGTAATCATCCAATTACCCGACCTGTCCATCCAGCCTGGCCCGTCCATCCGCGTAAACATCAGTACAATAGAAGGAGTATGATGCGGCGGGTCTATCTCGATAACAATGCGACCACCCCGGTGCTCCCTGAGGTGCTAGGGGCGATGCAGCCTTATTTTGGCGAGCATTTCGGGAACGCCTCTTCGATCCATCATCATGGGCAGGAGACACGGGCGGTCGTCGAACGCGCGCGCGAATCGGTTGCTGCGCTTTTGGGATGCCGAGCGCCGGAAGTGGTCTTTACCAGCGGCGGGACCGAAGCGGACAACCTGGCAATTTTCGGGCTGACGCGGCCGGGCGACCACGTCATCACCTCGACCATCGAACATCATGCCGTGCTCAATGCGTGCAAGCATCTGGCCGACGCGGCGGGATGCGATGTCACCTACGTTCCGGTGGATGGCTCCGGACGGGTCGATCCCGCGGACGTGAGGCGCGCGCTGCGTCCGAATACGAAGCTCATCACCATCATGCTCGCCAACAACGAGACCGGAGTTTTGCAGCCTGTCCAAGAGATTGGGAAGATCGCGGCCGAAGCTGATGTTTACTTCCATACGGATGCCGTGCAGGCGGCGGGGAAGATTGCGATCGAGATTAATAAGATTGGGTGCGATCTGCTGACTATCTCTGCCCACAAGCTGCATGGGCCGCAAGGCGTCGGCGCGCTTTATGTGCGCAAGGGAACTTTGCTCGAGCCGATGCTCTATGGCGGACGCCACGAACGCTCGCGCCGCGCCGGAACGGAGAATGTTCCGGGCATTGTGGGGCTGGGCAAGGCGGCGGAGTTGGCGCTGAATGGGCTCGAACGCTTGAATGAACGAGGGAATGAACCTGGCGACCATCTCAGCATGTCGGTTTTGCGCGACCGTCTGGAAAGGGAACTGCTGTCGATCGAAGCCACGGGACTGAACGGCGAAGGCGCTCCGCGCGTGCCGAATACGACGAACGTTTATTTCGACGGCATTGAAGGCGAGGCGCTGGTGATTGCGCTCGACTTGAAGGGACTAGCCGTCTCGACCGGAGCCGCATGTTCTTCGGGAGCGATTGAACCCTCGCACGTGCTGACCGCGATGGGACTGCGTCCCGACCGCGCCAAGGCCGGCATTCGCTTTAGCCTGGGAAAGCAAAACACCGAGGAGGATGTAGACTTTGCGCTAAGTTTGATTCCGGAGACGGTCGGGCGTCTGCGAGAACTGTCGCCGGTGTGGGCAAAGAATGCCGCTCCCAGGAAGATTGCAATTAGCGGTTAGCAGTTAGCACTTAGCATTGAGCCGCGAACTGAATTGCTGGCTGAATGCTGATTGCCAAGTGCTAAACACGGAAACCATCGCCGTTGCCATGTCGGGAGGAGTTGACTCCTCGACCGTTGCGGCCATGCTGCGCGCCGAAGGGCGCAACGTCATCGGCCTGACCATGCAGCTTTGGAATCAGCGCCGCCTCGCTGGCCGCGAAGGCATGCCCGAGTCTGTCCAGGGCCGCTGCTGCTCGATCGACGACGTTTACGATGCCCGCCGCGTTGCCGAAACGCTTGGCATTCCTTACTACGTGGTCAATCACGAAGAGCGGTTCGAGCGCGATGTGGTGCGTCCGTTCGTCGAAGAGTATCTGGCCGGGCGCACGCCGATTCCGTGCAGTCTCTGCAACAATCACTTGAAGTTTGATCAGCTTCTGATTGTGGCACGGCAAATTGGAGCCGATAAGATTGCCACCGGCCACTACGCTCAGGTCGTCTTTGACGAGCAGGCTGGGCGCTGGCTGCTGAAACGGCCCGCCGACAGATCCAAAGACCAGACTTATTTTCTTTTCGGACTCACGCAAGAGCAACTCAGCCACACTCTGTTTCCGCTCGGCGGGATGACCAAGCCCGAGGTGCGCGAACTGGCTCGCCAGCACAGCCTGGTGATCGCCGAAAAGCCCGACTCGCAGGAGATCTGCTTCGTCCCGGGCGGCGACTACAAGCGCTTTCTCGAAGCGTATCTCGACGAGCGAGGAGACGCGCCCAGCGAAATCTCCGGCGAAATGGTGACCACCGACGGCAAGGTGATCGGCGAGCATCAGGGCGTCCACAACTTCACCGTCGGGCAGCGCAAGGGACTCGGCGTGGCGACTGGCTCGCGGCTGTATGTAATTCAGATCAAGAATGACACGCGGCAGGTCGTGGTTGGCAGGGACGAGGAGCTCTACTCGCGAACTCTCCGCGCCCATCGCGTGAACCTGATTTCGACGCACGAACTGCGCGAGCCCATGCGCGTCGCGGTCAAGATCCGCCATAAGCACCAGCCCGCCCCGGCGATGATTGAATCCTCGGGTCCGGATGAAGTGCGAGTAACATTTGACGAGCCACAGCGCGCCATCACTCCGGGACAGGCTGCGGTCTTCTACGACGGCGACGTCGTGGTCGGCGGCGGATGGATCGCTGCGGAAGAATCGAACACCGAAAACCCCAGGTAACACTTCGGCGGTATGACCGAGCTTCCGCAAATGGAGTATGGACCCTAAGTTCGGGAAGATGCGTCTCTGGCAGTTTTTGTCCCAAGCGGTACTTATCGGGGATCGATAGACCAGCTTGCTTACGTGGCAGCGTCGGCTTGCAATTGGTAAGAGGAAGAGGACCTGTGAAGGCCATTGGGCTAGGTGTTTGCCTTGGGACGGCAGCGCTTTTGGTGGCAACCGGAGTCGCTCAGTCGCCCAAAGGGGTACTTTCACTCAATATCGCGGCGGCGCATTCGGTGGTAAGGAGCGGGGAGGAGATGTATGCGCATGTCACTTTCACGAATATTTCGGATCGTGTCGCCATGATCGAGTTCTCCGTTCCATTTTGCGACTACGCGGTGGAAGTTCGTGATAGCACTGGCAATCTGGCGCCGGACACAGAGGCCGAGTCCAAATTCAAGTGTGATAAAAGGTACACCGGGGGACACGGAATCATCCAACTGAAGCCGCATGACTCTGTGACGAGCAACCTTTCAGTAAGTATGTTCACCAACATGTCGCGACCAGGCGAGTACTCTGTGCAAGTTGGGTGGAGAGAACCGAAGGAGCTTGGCGGCGTGGTGGTGAAATCGAACACGGTTAAGATAACAGTGACTCCTTAGAAAATGCCGGTCGCCGCGCATGAGATAAAGGCGGAGCAAGAGGTAGAAAGCTTGCCTGTCCGCGTCTGCCAGGACGCTGGAAACCCTGCCCTGACTGGCCGATTCGCTCCGCAGCAGATTACTTGGCGCGGTTACTTGCGATTACTTTCCGCCCAATTCATAGCACCTTCGTGGACTAGACCTGCCGATAGCCCGGGGGTAGGGTAAATTCACGACGGGACCTCATTAGTCTCTCCCCGGTAGGTCCGGCGTCGGGGAGCGATTTATGAAACTCTGGCATCTGGCTTATGCGGCATTGGGGATTGCGGTGGCACGCTGGGTTTTTAAGCGTCAACCAATGCGGGTAACCGATCCGATCACCCGTTTTCGCGCCTCTGGCCTGCTGTAGTTTGTAAATCCGTACGTGGTTAGCAAGCTTTGTGAAAGGGCATGGCGCGCCCCGTTGCGCGTCGCTTCGATCTGAGCGCGTCCATGCCCTCTTCTTAGCGATCTCTTATCGATCCACTTAGCGATCTTCTTATTAATCCACCTGCTGCTTCGGAAGTGCTACGACCATCGTGTCCCTCCAGTAACTTCTTTTCTCTTCCATCTCGCCTAAACTGCCTTAAGAGGCGCTGCACGTGCTGTTTGGCGGCTTCGAAATCATGTCATCCAAATTCCCCAGCTTGCCGCTCGTTCTGGCCAGTATGCTGCTCGCCACCTTCGTCATGCCGAGAGCGGCGTGGGCGCAGGACGACCTGCCGTCGCTCGGCGACCTGGCACGCACCTTGCGTCAAAACAAGCTGAAACAGCATCCCTCCGGCCCCAGCGATACCGTGATCGACAATGACAATCTCAAAGACGTTATGAACGATGTCGAGTGGGAACGGCCGGTGCGGGAAAACGAGACCGTCTTTTCCATTGATCCCTCGGGCAAGACGCTCAAAGTATCGTCACCCGACGTGACCTGCAATCTTTCGTTCAACGCGCGTACTACCGCGTTGATCAAGCCCGTCCTGATCGAAGACTTGCCCATCAGCGAGCTTCTCAAGCTCGACGGTCCGGGATTGATTCAGGACGACAATCTGCAGCTGCAGGTGTTCAACGGAACGAATTGGGATATTCGCGAGCTCACGATCGGCCTGACGCTCGAGCGCCGTCCCGGCGAAGATGCCGAACTGGCGGCGCGCGCCCGTGTGATACCGGCGGCGCAGGGAGGCGAACCCGTCGCCGTCGAGCGACACTCTGACGTAACGCTCCTCTTTCATCTGAAAGCCGAAGCCAAGCCCTTCAGCACAACCTCGTTCAACGAAAACATAGGCGTCGCGCCGGGACCCGATGAAGACTGGCGATGGTCGATCGTGGAGGCCAAGGGTGTGCGTCCGTCATCAGGAGAGCCGCCGATCCCCGATTCGCTGACCGAGCCGCTGTCTCCGACGCCATCATTAACTGATCCGTCATTGACTGATCCGGCATCGGCTACGCCGGCCGCGTCGAGTCCGTCAGCGTCTCGAGCGTTGCCGCCCAACTCGAAGGGCGCACAACCGATACCTCCTCACGTCGCGCCTGCTCCAGCCACAATTCCACCGGCTGCGATCGCGCCGGCCGCTCCGAACAAAACGGCGCAAAACACGCCGAGCCTCGACAAATCCACCGCCTCAGGTCCGCAGCGATAATCCATCATCCGAGCCGCGCCCCGTGCGGCGGCCGACGGCGACCACGATCACTCCGACAACAAGAAACGCAGCAAGCAGCAGCGCCGCATTCAGAAACACGCGAGGATATCCGAGGGCTCCAACATCGATAAAGTGATACGGATAACGGCCCGACATTGCTCCACGAAACAGAACGAACGCCAGGTAAGCCAACGGGTAGGCGAGCCACGACAGTATGTTTTTCCAGCGCAGCGTGCGCTTGGGCACGAAAATCAGCCAATACACGGCATAGAGCACGGGCACGAGGTCATGCAGGACGACGTCAGCAATCTTCTGCAGGCCCTCCGGCGCCCACAACTGCCGCAGCAGCAGCGAGTAGACGGAGCCCACCGTCGCAATATAAATGGCGATACCCGTGATGACTTCCGGACGAGAGAACAATCTGCCCGCGCTGGAATTTGCGATCCACAACGGGCAAACAAGCGAGACCACCACCAGAATATTCGTCAAGATGGTAAAGAAGCTGAAATAGGTGATGATGGCCCCGGCCAGACTTATTCCATTCGTGCGCGAAGCAGCAATGCTTAGAGGAAACTGCAGCAGAAGCGCAGCGCCGCCGGCAAGCGCGATCGCAGCCATGTAAACGCGCATCAGCGTGTTCGAGTGCAGGATGCCCATTGGCTTTGCCAACGTCAGTTGATTGGCCCCGAAACGTTGTCTTGGAAGCAGCGGAATGATAGTCTAACGAAGTTGAGCGGGAGTAGTTCAGCGGTAGAACGCCAGCTTCCCAAGCTGGATGTCACGGGTTCGATCCCCGTCTCCCGCTCCATCTTTGGGTCTTTTCTGGCGGTCGATTCTCGCGGAAATCCGAAACTACTTGGTAGCGCTGCTCGACGAAGACGACGAGCGCGATGTCATCAGGCCAACTCCCACGCCGCCCAAGGCTCCAGCCAGAATTCCCAGCAACAGGAGCATCGGAATGCTTTCAATTAGAGCATTCTTCTTCTTACGTTTCGGCATTTATGTCTCCCCTTGAAAAGCTTGTTCTGGTGATGATTTTAGCATTTCCGCTTCCAAATTATGAGCAGACAGCGGCCGGTAACCGACTGTGCCATCAGGAGATGCCGCCGCAGAGCCCGGTCGCGACTGCGGTAGTGAAGAACTTTGCAGCTAAAATCTAAAGATTGCGACGACGTTGAACGAGGTGCCGCCGCACCTGGCCAAGACCGTTTTCCACAGGCCGTCATCCTATGATGAAGATGAAAACGATGAAAACATCGATCTAGGAGGCGTGAACATGACCGAGCCGAGTTACGAAGAATTGAAAGCTCGCCTGGCGGATCTGGAGAAGCAGGTAGAGACGAAGAAACGCAGCGGCGCCATGGAGTTCCGCGTAAGCGAGAAAGGCGGCGTGAGCGTCTATGGACTCGGCCGCTTTCCCGTAACCTTATATTACGAACAGTGGACGAGACTGCTCGACGCCGCTCCCGACCTTAAAGCTTTTATTGAAGAAAACAAGAGCAAGCTCAAGTTGAAGCAAGGCTAGGCGCGAGAGCCAAGAATCAGAGGGCGCGCGGCGAAAACCCAAGGAAAATTCGAAGAAGGATGGTGCGCCCGGAGAGAATCGAACTCCCAACCTCTTGGTTCGTAGCCAAGCACTCTATCCAATTGAGCTACGGGCGCATCGCGGAGAAATTGCGTCTCTGCATTATAACGGAAACAGAATGTTTCGCCCAACCGCGTTGCGTCGCTCATACAAAACAAATCAGCGATACTTCGGCGAATATTGTTCTCGAGCGAAATGCCGCGCTGGTTGCGGCAACTGACGATGGTGAGCCAGAACTTATTTCAGAACTCGTTTCAAAAAGCGGCTGCTTCACCAGCGTAAAAGTTTCCGGACGAGCGCAAAACCTACCTGCTGTCGCGTTCTCACTTTACATGTTGGCAATGCTTTAGCGATTGGCATGCGACATGCTTCTTCTTATAGCAGACGAAGTGGCGCGCAACGGGGCATTTGGGAAAATACTTCGGCCAGAGGTCTTTCCGAATGCCCCTTGCATTTTGCCCCGTCTGCAAGAAAGCGCTCCGCTCCAGTTCCGGCCCTCCCCCCGAGAAACCTCCTGGAAGTTCAGGACTGGCAAGGAAAAGGAGCGGAGTCGCTGATTCCCACCTGCAAAAAGATCACAATCACCAGCAAGATAGTTAACGAGACATATAGATTACGTTCAAAACTCCAACTCAAGGGCGAACAGAGAGCGCGAGCTTGTGAAATCGCCAAGTTTTGTCGACTGACTTTGCGCTTAGGCACAACGGGAGTAGCATCGTGCGCATGAAAAAGAGTTTAATTGCGCTAGTGCTCGGTCTGGTTGGCACTTCTGTTCAGGCTGTGCCTGACCAAGGCAGCGCTACTGTCAACCAGCAAGCAGTAGCTCGATGTGAATTGCCGAACGGCGTAAAGATGGTTTTAGGTCATTCGGCTTTGACAAAAGGTCGAGAAAACCCCGAAGCCGTCCCGATGGACTTCGTCACAAGCGCGAATGTTGTTAGCGTTCGCGGGGCGATAATTCCCTTTGGCATTTACAAGGTCGATACTGTTCACGACTCGAACAAGTGGACCTTGTGTCTTGGCTCAGCCTGAAATGGAGAGGGGGCGTTCTCCGTTAGTGTAGATTCCGCCCCTTTGAGGCGGGGATTTTCAAGGCATGGGGGTCTATCGTCCGATGACTCGTTCTGTGCGATGCACAGCGCGAGAGGATTGGCTCCCGCGCTGCTGAGCATCGGCTGGATGAGCCCCACCAGGTTATCCCTCAGCATGGTTGCATCCCTGCAGTGCCCGCTTCCGTTTCATCCGGTGAGGTCATTGTAGCTGCGGTGGAAGAGTGTGCAAACATCAAAGACGCTGTCTGCTGCCGGCGAAGTTGCCGCTGCCTACGAGCTTCTTCTAACTTGCGATCGCGAGCCGCGTGGATCTCGGCCTGTCGTCCGGCAAGCCGATCCTGCGGCGTCACATAGCCGAGGGCGCTGTGCAATCGAACCGTGTTGTAGCGATCCACGTAAGTCTGAATCAAGCGCCGTGCATCGTCCAGCGTCAGCGGAGTCAGAGGCCGGATACACTCCTGTTTGAGCGACTTATGCCAGCGTTCGATTTTTCCGTTCGATTGCGGGTAAAACGGCGATGTGCGCACGTGCGTCATACCCGAGACGCGAATGAACTCCTTGAAGTCCCGCGCGATGAACTGCGGTCCGTTGTCGGAGATGATCCGCGGCTTGGCCTCCGGGTACTTCTCCTTGGCTCGTTCCAGAATCCTCTCGATGTCCGCCTCCTTCATCGACTCGCGCAGATCCCAATGCACCAGAAAACGACTGCACCCATCCAGCACGCTGCATAAGTAATAGAACGTGCCCGACAGGTTGATATAGGAAACATCGACATGCCAGTGCTGGTGCGGCTCGAGCGGCTGTTCGAAGCCGGTGCCCTTGCGTGACGGCTTCGCTTTCCAGCGCGACAGCAGTCCTGCTGGTTGCAGCACGCGCCATACGCTCGCCGGACTCACGGCCACCACATCGTGATCTAACATCATGTACGTCAGCCGCCGATAACCTTCCAACGGATTCTTCAGATGAAAACTCACGATCGCTTCCTTCTCCCACGGCTCCAACCAGAAGTCCCGGGGCACCCAACCATTGTGCTCATTCACTCGTCCATAGCGCTGCCGCCAGTCGTAGAACTTACTCGCAGTTACGCCCAGCCACGCAATGAATCGGCCGACGCTGATCGCGCTCTTCTCCGACCAGCGCCGGACGAAATCCACCACCTGATCCCGCACATCGTGCGGCACCCAAGTCGCGGTCAGAGTTCCCCAAGGCTTTTTTTTAACGCGATGTGCTCCGCCATCAGCTCGGCCAGGACCTCATCCTTGGTCTGCACCTTCTTCTCCAAGAACTCAATCCGCTTCTGTTTCTCTTCTGCCTGGCGGCGAGGATGCTCCGTCGTTTGGAAAGCACCCGCTCCGTTCTCGAACAACTCCTTTTGCCAGCGGTAAAACACGGTGGGTTGCAGCCCCAGTTCCTCACACAGATCGGAAACCGGGACCTTGTCTAAAAGATGGCGCCGTAGAATGGCCACCTTCTCCTCAGCAGTGTAGTGCTTGCGCTCTTTGCTCATACGTTCGCTCCGCTATCTTAACGGACGAACGCTTTCTCCATTTCCAACTGAGGCGGGACACTTGGTCATGAAGCAAGTTGCCGACAACGGAATCACGCCTCCCAAGTCTAGTTTGCCCCTTGTAGTCGAGTTGCCAATGTCAGTCAAAAAGGCTTCCTCGCCATCGACTATGCTCGTAATTTCATTAGACCCAATTGGACAAACGTGTACTCTGCGTATGGAATGGCAGACCTTGCAAGGGTCCGTTGAGTTCGCGGCGAAACGTCAAGACTTGTCTACTAGATAGTTGTTGAAACATCGCAATTTCACTCACAACCGGGGTTCTGAGTCTAAAACAATTGAGCGCGTTCTACCGAGGCCTGCGCGGCGATAGCGAGGCTTTTTCAGGACGGAGAACCGGACGGCTGGATGGTTCGTGCCGCTAAAGAAAGGTTCGGCAGAGTTTCACGGGATGTCAGCGCTTCGGGAGGTCTCCAAACGATAATCCCCGCAGCTACAAGCGTCGACGAATTTCAGGTCGATATTTCCCCCGTAGTCCATTGCCCTCAAACCCCCTCACCGAACGAAATCGGTGACTTATCTTTACGCTAGCGCCAGCTGTTCCTGCACATCGAGGCCGGCCTGGCGCAGCAACTTCACCACCGCATCTCCCTTCAGGCGTGAAGCGTCGAAGAGCACCCGGACGGTTCGCTCCTTCTCGTTAAACTTGATGCGTTGTATGCCATAGACTTCGCGCACGCTGTCGATGGCGCGCAACTCGGTCTCTCCGGGTTGCGTCTGGTAACGATAGAGGAATTCGAGGTACGTCATTGGCCGTTTCTCCCAGGAAATAAGGTTCGAAAGTCGGTCTTCAAGTATCTAATAGCAAGTATCTGATAAGGCCAGGATTTCGCCAAGTACGATTCCGTCAAGTGCGATTCTGCCCAGTACGACGTGTGCTCTGGAACCGGACGAGTTCACGTCCACGCCCGGCGAAGCTTGGCTGTGACCACGCAGTCGGCCGATATAAACTTCTAGCAACCAAAATATGGACCATCAAAACATCGCTGCGGCACACGGTCCGGCAAAGGCGAAAGATCCCGTCTGCGGCATGGACGTGAATCCGGCGACCGCTCGCTTCAAAACATCGTACGAGGGAAAGGAATATTTCTTCTGTTGCGGCGGCTGCCTGACAAAATTCGAAGCTAATCCCGCGCAGGTTCTGGCGTCTCCGCCGAAGCCAATGGCGCCGAAGCTGATCTCTCTGCGAGGTCCGTCGCTGGTAATGCCGGCCATCGGCAAAGCTGCGTCAAGCGTCACGACGGAGCCGGCGGTTGCCCCCAAAGCGGTTGCGTCGAAAGCGGCTGCATCCAAAGGGGGCACGCCGAAAGACACGCGTGCTTATGTTTGTCCGATGTGCCCCGAGGTGCGGCAGATTGGCCCCGGGCCTTGTCCGAAATGTGGAATGGCTTTAGACCCCGAGTCGCCCGCCATCGCACCGACAAAAACCGAATATACCTGCCCCATGCATCCGGAGATCGTGCGGGCTGAGCCGGGAAATTGTCCCATCTGCGGCATGACGCTCGAGCCGCGCACGGTGACGGTTGAAGAAGAGAATCCCGAACTGCGCGACATGACGCGGCGCTTCTGGTTCAGCCTGGCGCTCACTCTGCCGCTCATATTTTTGTCGATGCTGGGGATGGCAGTTAGGTCGTCGGGTCTCGGGGTGCGGCCTGTTTCGTCAGGAGGAGCGTGGCCCTGGATCGAATTGCTGCTCGCAACCCCGGTTGTCCTCTGGGCCGGCTGGCCGTTCTTTCAGCGCGGATGGGCGTCGATCGTTAATCGCAGCACCAATATGTTCACCCTGATTGCGATGGGCACGGGCGTTGCCTACGGCTACAGCGTGGTGGCCACTTTGTTCCCGCGCATCTTTCCCGCGTCGTTCCGCAGCATGGGCGATCGCCCCGACGTTTACTACGAAGCCGCGGCGGCCATTGTCACGCTGGTGTTGCTCGGCCAGGTTCTCGAACTGCGCGCCCGCAGCCGGACTTCGAGCGCAATTCGCGCTCTGCTCGATCTCAGTCCCAAGATGGCGCGCCTGCTGAATGACGATGGCTCGGAGCGCGACATTCCGCTGGAACAGGTCAAGCCAGGAGACCGCCTGCGCGTGCGTCCCGGAGAAAAGATTCCCGTCGACGGAGTCGTGCTCGAAGGCCTGAGCGCAGTGGACGAATCGATGATCACCGGCGAACCTCTGCCGGCACAAAAAACCGTGGGCTCGCGCGTAATCGGCGCCACGGTCAATCGCTCGGGTGCGCTCGTGATGCGCGCAGAACGTGTCGGCAGCCAGACGATGCTGGCGCAGATCGTCCAGATGGTGAGCCAGGCGCAGCGTACGCGCGCTCCCATTCAACGCCTGGCCGACAGAGTCGCCGGATGGTTTGTACCGGCCGTGATTGCGATTTCTGTTGTGACGTTTATTGCGTGGGCGCTGTTCGGCCCCGAGCCGCGCTTCGCGCACGCCATCGTGAATGCCGTCGCGGTGCTGATCATCGCCTGCCCGTGCGCCCTCGGCCTGGCCACGCCAATGGCGATCATGGTCGGCACGGGACGCGGCGCGCACGCCGGCGTGCTGATCAAAAACGCCGAGGCGCTGGAGACGCTGGAAAAGGTAGACACGATCGTCTTCGACAAGACAGGGACGCTAACAGAAGGGAAGCCGAAGGTTGTGTCGATTTCTGTCGTTCAGGACGCGCCCGGCGTTTCGAAAGAAGATTTGCTGCGCCTGGCAGCAAGTGTGGAGCGCGCCAGCGAACATGCACTCGGTGCCGCGATCGTCCTGAAGGCGACGCAAGACAACCTGAGCTTAAGCGAGCCTGCCAATTTCCAGTCCGTGCCGGGCCAGGGCGTGCTCGGTACTGTAGAAGGCAAGAACGTAGCCGTCGGCAACGTCGCTCTGATGATGCAGGTGGGCGCACTGGAAAAGAAAAAACCATTCCTCTACGGCAAGCCTGGAGGGTCGACCTCGATTTTCGTGGCCATTGATAATCATTATGCGGGTTCAATTGCAGTGGGAGACCAGGCGAAGATGCACGCTGCGGGTGCAATCGCACAGCTGAAGCTCCGGGGAATCCGGCTACTGATGGTCACTGGCGATAACCAGGCGGCTGCGCAGGAGATCGCCAACTTGCTCGGCATTCAGGACTTCAAAGCCGAGGTTCTGCCCGCGCAAAAAGCCGAGATCGTCAAGAGTCTGCAAAGCGAGGGACACATCGTGGCCATGGCCGGCGACGGCATCAATGACGCTCCCGCGCTCGCGCAAGCCGATGTCGGAATCGCGATGGGCACGGGCACCGATATCGCCATCGAAAGCGGCGGCATTACCCTACTTAAAGGAGACCTTGAAGGAATTCTGCGCGCCCGCAAACTGAGCCAGGCGACCATGCGCAACATTCGCCAGAATCTTTTCTTCGCGTTTGTCTACAACTCGATCGGAGTGCCGATTGCCGCCGGCGTGCTCTATCCGCTGTTCGGCTTATTGCTGAGCCCGATTCTGGCGGCCGCCGCCATGAGCTTCAGCTCAGTGTCGGTTATCACGAACTCACTTCGTCTGCGGAAGGTGAAGCTGTAAGGCGAGTGGGAGGTTGCGGCGAACTGCAGATCCCTCGCTCTGCTCGGGATGACAATCAAATGAAGGTGACGCTCTCTTGGATTACGGCTTCACCCTGGATTACGGCTTCACCTTGGATTACAGCTTCGGCTTACTGTTTCGACTCGGCCTGCTGTTTCACCAAAAAGCGCCCTTACAGCTTGTTCAAATAATCCGTGATCTCTGGGCTGGTCCAATCCACGGGCCCAATAAATTTGCGCCGGATCACTCCCTTGCGGTCGATCACATAAGTTTCCGGCCAGCCAAATGTGCCGTAGAGCTTAGGCACCCTCTGCGATTCGTCGCGCACCGTCACCATATTCACGTTGTAGTCTTTGAGAAACCTGTGATACGCCGCATCGTCCGCGTCGATACTGACGGCCAGCACGACCACGCCTTTATCCTTGAAATGCGCCTGCAACTGCACCAGAGACGGCGTCTCTTCAACACACGGCGGACACCACGTCGCCCAGAAATTCAGCAGAACCACCTGCCCGCGAAACTGGCTGAGCGTAACTTTGTGATCAGAATCCTGCACGGTGAAGTCGGGAGCATTCGATCCGATGCGCGGCGGATGGCTTCCGCTGTAGCATCCGAATACCGTGATCAACAATCCAATGGTCAGAAGCGTGGGTGGTAAAGAGGGAAGTCGCTTTCTCACACCTTTATAATAGCGAAAAACTGATGGACAGTTCATCTGCAGCCGCGTCGCGCCACTCGTCTGAGACCCCGACCGCAATTCCACAGGTCTCGATCATCGTTCCGGCGCGCAACGAAGAAGCGAGCCTCGGCGAATGTTTGCAGTCGCTCATATCCCAGGCCGGTGTGACTTTCGAGATTATTGTCGTCGACGATGGCTCGACCGATCGTACACGCGAAATCGCGCAGAGCTTTTCGACAGTGCAAGTGATCTCGGCCGAGCCGCTGCACGGGGACTTATCCGGAAAGAACTGGACTGGGAAGAGCAATGCGCTCGTTTGCGGAGGCAAAGCTGCGCGCGCGGAGTGGCTCCTGTTCACCGACGCCGACACCGTGCATCGCCCTGGATCACTGGCGCGCGCGGTGGCCGAGGCCAAGCACGAGCACGCCGACTTGCTGTCGTACTCGCCCGAGCAGGTTGTTGTCACCTTCGCCGAACGGACTGTGATGCCCGTGATCTTTGCCGAACTCGCGGCACAATATCCGCCGCATAAAGTCCGCGCGCAGAACTCGGAAGTCGTCGCCGCCAATGGCCAATACATTCTCGTTCGCCGCGACGCCTACGAAGCCGTCGGCGGCCATGCCGCCATTGCAGACGAAATCCTCGAAGACGTGGCCTTGGCTCGCCTGTTCCGCAACGCCCGCTATCGCGTCTACTTCCGATATGGCGGAGACTCGGTGCGCACGCGCATGTACCGTAGTTGGCCGCAAGTTCGCGAAGGATGGACGAAAAATCTGGCGCTGCTGTTTCCCCATGCTGGGCGCTTGGCGCTGCGGAGCATCCTCGTATGGTTCGCAGCATGGTTAGCGCTCGGCATCGTCGCATTTGGCCTCAGCGCCCACCACTTCCTCTGGATTCTCGCGGCCGCTGTGTGGCTCGTCGTCTACCGCCGGATTCAAGTCGCGCACTTCGCTGTCGGCAATAACTTGCTCGCCATCGCGATCGGCCTGCCGATATTCTCGTACCTGCTGCTGCGCTCCAAGAACGCGCACGCCAATGGACGAGTATTCTGGAAAGGGCGTACATACGAGCTTCGCGCCCCAGCAATCATGCCGGCCAGAGCGCAATCGTCCGAGACGCCTTTGAGGCTTGGCAAAGCTGAGAAACGGGAACTGCGCACCGAGAACTGATTTTCCATGGTCTATCTCACCCGCAAAGCGGAATTTTCCGCGGCACACGTTTATCACAATCCGGAGTTCACCACCGAAGAGAATCAGCGCGTCTTCGGCAAATGCAATCGTCCTGACGGTCACGGACACAACTACATGCTCGAAGTCACGGTGAAAGGCGCGGTCGACCCGAAGTCGGGATTCGTCGTCGACCTCAAGCAACTGAAAGACATCATGAGCAGGGAAGTGCTCGATGCGCTCGACCATCGCTTCCTCAACAAAGAAGTGCCTGAATTTCTCACCCTGATCCCGACTACCGAGAATCTCGCCATCGTGATCTGGCAGCGCCTCGCGCCCAAACTTACCGCCGCCCGCCTGCATCGCGTGCGCGTCTACGAAACTCCCGACCTCTTTGTCGATTTCTACGGAGAAGCATGAAGGCGCACCTGACCCGCCGTTACATGTTCTCGGCGTCGCATCGGCTGCACAGCGATAGCATGTCGGCGGAAGAAAACCGCGCGACCTATGGCAAGTGCAATAATCCTTACGGGCATGGTCATAACTACATCCTCGAACTTACGGTCAGCGGAACCGTCAACGGCCAGACCGGCATGGTCTGCAATCTGGCCGATCTCGACGGTTTTGTGCATAAAGAGATTCTCGAACGCTATGATCATCAGAATCTGAACGTGCTTGCGGAATTCGCTAAACAGGTTCCCACCACGGAAAATCTTTGCATAGCGATCTTCGAAATAGTGAAGCGCGGCTTTCACCGCGCTCATCTAGAAAAGGTGCGCATCGAAGAGACAATGATGAACTCGTTCGAATATGCCGGGGAGGAAGACAACACCGCGCATCTGTGATTGGTAATGTTTTAGAACTTGCAACCAAATCATCTATGAAGCCAGCCACTGAACCAAACACTCTTACCAGCGCCACCTACGAAGAACTGGTGCGCGAAATGCTCATCCGCCTCGGCGAAGATCCCGATCGCGAAGGCCTGGCGCGTACGCCTGCCCGCGTGCAGAAAGCCATGCAATATCTGGTCAAGGGCTACAAGGACGATCCCGAGGCGCTTTTGCGCAAGGCGCTCTTTACGGTCACCTACGACGAAATGGTGATCGTGAAAGACGTGGAGATGTTCAGCCTCTGTGAACACCACCTGCTGCCGTTTTTCGGCAAAGTGCACGTGGCCTACATTCCCAAGGGTAAGGTAATCGGCCTGAGCAAGATTCCGCGCCTGATCGAAGCCTTCTCGCGCCGCCTGCAGATTCAGGAACGCCTCACCACACAAATTGCCGAGGCCATTCAGAACACGATTGAGCCGCAAGGTGTCGGCGTGGTCATTGAGGCCCGCCATCTGTGCATGATGATGCGAGGCGTCGAAAAACAGCATTCGGCCGCGGTAACCTCGTCCATGCTCGGCTGCTTCCGCAACGCGGAAGAGACGCGAACCGAGTTCCTGTCGCTCATCCGCCAGAGAACGAATGGGGTCTGAATGGCGTAGCCGCACTCGAGCGCCGCGTAAGACTGGATTTACAGCTGTTGCCGGAGTCGGAACTCCCTTGTCGCAAGTCGACTCCGCCCGGCATAAGCTCATAAGCTGAAGTTTGCGAGCTGAAGTTCGCGCATGTCAAAACGCGATTCCAAATCGCGCGAGAATATATCGCGCGGCACGAGTCTCTCCGGACGCCTCGCCCTCGTCACTGGCGCGAATCGCGGCATTGGCTTGGCCATCGCCCGCAGCCTCGCCCGCGAAGGCTGCAATCTCATCATCACCGGGCGCGACGAACGTTCACTGGCAAAAACGCGCCTAGAACTGGAGAAGCTGTGGCGCGGAAAAACGAACTCGCATGTGCTCGCGCAATCCTGCGATGTCCGCAGCCCTGACTCGGTCGATTACCTTTTCGCGCTCGTCCGCGGGTTGCACAAGCCCCTCGATATCCTGATCAACAATGCCGGCATCGCGCAGCCCAATCGGGGAGTCAGCGATCTGCCTTATCCCACATGTATGGAGGTGATCGACACCAACCTCAACGGGCTTTTCCTGATTACGCAGGCCGCGTTGGCCGTGATGAAGCGCGGCAGCACAATCGTCAATAATCTTTCGGTTGCCGCCGAGCGCATTTTTCCAGGATCGGCCGCATACAACGCGTCCAAGCACGGCGCCCTCGGATTCACCGACACATTGCGCGAAGAATTGCGGCCGAAGGGAATTCGCGTCGTCGCCCTTCTGCCCGGCGCGACGGATACCGCGATCTGGAATGCCCTGTGGCCGCAAGCTCCCAGGCACAAGATGATGTCCGCCGAAACCGTCGCGCAAACGGTGGTGAACGCGCTTCTTTTGCCGGAAAATGCGACGGTCGAGAAGCTGGTGGTAAGGCCCTCGGCCGGCTCGTTATGAAGAACGCTCGTTGATGGATAACCGCCGACAATTGGCGACGCGGCCTGCCGTTGAAGCATCTAACAGAAAGAGCAAGGCTCGACGGACGGAGAAAGTACGACGGACAACGCAGGACGGATCACGCCATGTCATTCCTCGATTACTTCAAGTCGCTGAAACCTGAGCATCGCGCAGCCTGGGCCGTGGCCATTGCGGCCGATGCAATTCAGATCGCCGCTCTGCCGCTTTTTGCCGAGGGAGCCGTCTCTCCCGTCGACTCGTTCCTCGATCTGATTGTCGCCTTCGTGATGATTCGTCTCCTCGGATGGCACTGGGCATTCTTGCCCTCAGTCGCGGCGAAACTCATCCCCGGCGCCGATCTGTTTCCAACCTGGACCGCCGCCGTATGGTTTGTCACCCGCCAGCGAGTGTCTTCAGGAGAGCCCGAAGTTCTGCCACCCGGCCCCGCTCCCGAACCAAGACGCTGACACCGAAACCTGCCAGCTACCACGTCCCATACCGATAACGGTGCGGACGTTCGCGGAACAGGTTAATCATCAGAATGCCCGCGACGAAGCCTCCGATGTGCGCCCAGAAGGCGATCCCTGACGTCTGTCCGGTTTCAGCAATCGCCATCGTCGTGCCACTCCAGAAATTGACCACAAACCAATATCCCAGCATCAACCACGCTGGAACATGAAACAGAAAAATCGGCGGAAACCACACCAGCACCCGCGCCTTCGGATACAGGATGAAGTACGCTCCCATCACTCCCGCAATCGCGCCGCTCGCGCCAATGCTCGGTACGCGCGAACTCTGGTTCAGCAAGATGTGGGTCACGCCCGCCGCCACGCCGCTGGCCAGATAGAACACGAGATAGGTGAAGTGCCCCAGGTAATCTTCAATGTTGTCGCCGAAGATCCAGAGGAAAAGCATGTTCACGCCGACGTGCAAGAATGAAGCGTGCAGAAACATCGAAGTGAAAATCGGCACAATCGCCGTCGCCAGCCCGTCGTACGAATGGCCGGTCAGCACTGCCAGCGTGTGATGAGGGACCACTCCAAACTGAAATAGGAAGGAATTCAGCGCCCGATGACTCTGCAGTCCAACGGAGAACTCCCACAGAAATATCAGCACGTTCAAAACAATCAGAAAGTAGTTTACGAACGGGGTCGAGAAGATAGGCTGATCGTCACGAAGAGGAATCATTTAGTTTGCGATCTGTTAATTTGTAATGGGTAATTTAAATCCGGCCGTCACCGCGCCCAGCTCCCGCGATCTTGCTTTAAATTACCAGATTACAAATTCTCATGAATGGCGTCATCGTGATCGATAAACCGGCGGGACTCACCTCGCACGACGTGGTCAATCGCGTTCGCCGGATTCTCGGCCAGCGTTCGGTCGGCCATCTCGGCACCCTCGATCCTTTGGCCACGGGAGTACTGCCGATCGTCCTCGGCAACCTGACGCGGCTGGCGCAGTTCTACGCGCATTCCGACAAAACCTACGAAGGCGTAATTCGCTTCGGCTTCGCCACAGATACCTACGACGCCGACGGCGAACCGGTCACGGCTCCGCAAGCCGTCGAAGTCAGCTGCGACGAGCTCCGCGCTCTGGCGTTGCAATTTTGTGGCGTCATCGAGCAGATGCCACCTCCGTTTTCCGCGAAGAAAATTGCGGGAGTGCCAGCCTACAAACTAGCCCGCAAAAAACAGGACGTCGCGCTCAAAGCAGTGCAGGTCGAGATCAAGGACTTCGAGATCCTCGACGCCGCAGGCAACCAAGCTACCTTTCGCGCGCGCGTCGCGTCGGGCACATACATAAGGTCGGTCGCGCACGACATGGGGCAGAAGCTCGGCTGCGGCGCTCATCTTGCCAGCCTGCGACGCGTAGCCGCGGCCGAGTTCACCATTGACGATGCGCATTCGCTTGAAGCGTTACAGTCGGCAATGCAGCAGGGAACTGTCGAGTCGCTGTTCGTCCATCCCCGAAAATTGGTTCCGCGGTTGCCATGCGTTACCGCCGGAGAAGAAAGCGCCGCCCTCATTCGCAGCGGGCGCGCCGTAAATCTGCCGGAGATGTCGCGCGCTCCGCAGGTAAAGGTCTTTTACGGACAGCGCGACTTGATCGCCATCGCCACGCGCGTCGCCGGCACGCTCTTCCATCCCGGCATCGTCTTCAGCAGCCAGAACTAACGCGATTTGCCGCAACGCTAAGTCCTTTTGGCTACTGTTCCTACGGCCCAAATCTGGTTACCATGCCTATGTTCGGCCGAATATGCATGCGTCGTTCTCATTTTCAGCCACCACCAAGCTTGATCGAAGATCGGTCTGGGATCTCCTGACCGACCTCGACAATTGGTCAACCTGCTCGGTCGTCTACGGAAAGCTCGAATGGTTGGGCGAGCCCTGGCAATGCGGCAGCGCCATTGCCGGCGAACTCACCTATCCCATAGAATTTTCGTTCAACTACACGCTCAAGGAGTTTCGGCCCATTTCGTGCATCAGCTATCTTGCACAGAGTGAAGAAGCCGGATTCGCCACCGAACGCACCATTCACCTCGAGCCTTTAGGCTCGGGCACGCGGATTGAGGTGAATGCCTTTGCGGTGGGCGAACCCGTGTTCAAAGTGCCTGAAGGCAGTTACGGCTTTCTGCGCGCCCTGACAGAAAAGTGGTTTCAGGAATTCGCCGCCTTCTGCGATACCCGTTGGCAGGCAACGTCGCAGCTTATTTCTTGTCCGCCGGCTTCTTGACCGCGACGGGCGGGAGCATGGAGCCCACGATCTCGGCCAGTACGCGATAGCCTTCGGCGTCAATCGGGCCTTTGGTGGCCTCTCGAAATTTGGCGGTCCGCTCCTTTTGGTCGAGGTAATAGACGACCGCGGGCAGCACCCTTCGCACCTCTCCACACAGCGCCCGCAAATGCATCAGGCCGTCAACATCGAGATCGGGAGACTGAAGTTTCGCTATCTCCGCCATCAGCTGCGCGACCTCGTTCTTCCAGCGATCGAAATCGGTTTCATATTTCAGAAAATATTCGGCATCGCCGACGATCAGCAGCTCGAGCGCTTTCAAATCAGCCGGCGTCAGCGGCTTGGCCGCCTTCAGTTTGGGCAGGAGGGAAGCAAGGTCCATCTTCGAATGAAACGCGGCCTGTGCGACCGCGTCGATCTCTTCGACCTGGTCGCCCAACTCCCCCATAATTGTCGCTGGTTTCATCCTGAGCGCAGCGGGACGCGAGTTCAACCGCCTTCTCAATCTCCGGACTTACTTGCGGGGCATCGCCCATAAACCGCCTCCTGCCGCGCGAACAGTCTAGCACCTGCAAAATGCCGGCTTATCGGCATCGTGAAGGAGAGTGGCGCTCGGCACCCAACGTAAAGATGCGAGCACTCCTGCAATATTCGCAATGTCCGATAACAGGTATTATGTAAAAGAAGGAGAATGCGCTCCAAAGCGAGACCTACCTAACCCCGCGGCAAGCTAAGTATGAGCGCTAGGTGCTCTTGCACCTTCTTCAACGTTCCCACCGGAAGCGCCTCGACGAAACGCGCCCTTCGCGCCCGCCAGTCCACGGTCTTGACGGCATCGGCGAGAACCACGCCCGTGGTCGCCATGCCATCTGGAATCGCAACCTCAAACGGATACCCCTTCGCGCGGCTCGTAATCGGAACCACAATCGCCAGCCCGATTTTGTTGTAGACCGCCGGCGACAAAACGAGCGCTGGACGCCAGCCCGCCTGCTCACGTCCCGCCTGGGGATCGAAATTGATTTTGATGATGTGAGCTCTGTCTGGAACGTATTTCGGCGCTACCATACTTCCTTACCGATCGGCTTTCCCCAATTCTGCTCGTCGTGCCGGTTCTCGGGAGTGATCTTCGCAACCAGCGATGCCAGCGTGGGCCGGCGCCTCGCCGGCTCAAGCAGAATGTGGCCGTCCTCCGCCCTGATTTCCAGTTCGTCGCCCTCGCGCAGATTTACCTGTTGCAGCACACTCTTCGGGATGCGAACCGCCTGACTGTTGCCCCACTTCACCAGTTGCGCCTTAGAGGCCGTCATGAATCACCCCCAAAAACAGTATATACATACGTATATACGTGTCAAGCAGCGGCATATCTCCTACTGCGCCGCGTGCAGCATCCCCACCAGCTCTTCCTTAAACTTCTCCAATGCCGCCAGCCGCTCTGGCGTGGCCTCGACGACCTCGCTCTTTGCCTGAAATACTTTTCGTCCTTCCAGTTCCGTCAGTACGCCCATCACTTCTCCCATGCGCCATCCGGGCGTGCCCAGGACCTGCAGGCCGTCGACGCCCGGCACCAGCAGCGCGACGCAGTTGTCGCGTACTACTCCAATGCACTTCGGAAACCGCTCAAAAGTTTGCAACTCGAATCCCGCCAGGTAAAGCCGTTGGAGCTGTTCAGCCGAATCGGGCATGGAGAGATTCTAATGATTCTTCTGCCAACGCCGTCTTTTCGTCATACGTTAATGTTCCAGCGAGAGAATGCCGACGAATGAAGGTCGTGCATTCAAGTCCGACATTTATTGCTATGGGCCGTTCTTGCCTGGACCGTGAAACCATGGACCATGAAGCCGCCAGGAAAGCGCGCCTTGCGCTCCTGAAGGAAGAGATCAACTCCATCCATCTAGCCAACACGCTCTATTGGAGAGACGATCAGCCCAGGCGCGAGGCGCGTGCCGAACATTACCGCCGACAGCTCCGTCTGGAAGAGCTCCGCGAAGAATTTGCCCACTTAACCGAAAAGCCTTAAACACACTACACAATATTTCTACGTATCATATTTTGTCTTCACTACTTAGCTATAGGCAGTTTCCCTACTGCGCTTCCGCCCGGATCACTTCTAAAGCATTCGCATCGCCCAGCTTCAGAAACGTGAATGCCCCCTCGTCCGCCGAATAACATGCGAATGCCGGTCCTAGTCCCGTCGGATCGCCGTAGCTGGCGATCCGCTCGCCCGTCTCGGCGTCCGCTACGATCACCACCTGGCTTTGCTTCTTGTCGTTCCAGAACGAGATCGCCAGCTGATTCGAAGACACATGAAACGCGGTCGGCTCGCCTCCTGCCAGCGGAGACGCTATTTTCATCGTCCGCTCGATCTTGCCACTCGGAGCAACCACATAGACCAACGCCGGCGACGAGCGCCGCATCACGTAGAGATTGCCATCGTCTCCCACTTCGGCGTATGAGAGGTCGAGCGTCGGAGCCTGCTTCTCCGCATCTGCTTTCTTGACCACATCAGCAGCCTGCGCCGATTTCAACGACTTCCCTGCCGACTTCGCCGTCGTTCCCGCTCCGGGCGTTGCGGCGGCGCTGGCGGACTGTGGCTCCTGAAACGAAAGTTGCGCCAGTTCCCTTCCGTCGTTTGAAAATACGGCCGTGAAATTCCGCCCGCGATCGTTCTTGTTTTCGAGGTCGCGCTTCACTCCCGACAGCAGAAAATTTCCGTTGGCAAACGCCGCGAACGTGTATACCTCAAACTCCGCATCGAGAGGCGTCGACGACGAAGGTGATCCGTCGGAAGAAAAATGCAGCACATAGAGCCGCGTCTTTAACCCGAACGCCTGCGCAATCTGATATAAGCCGCCATCCGACGCCGGCGAAAAGGCGTCCGCCCGATTCAGCCCCAGCTCGGAAAACGCCGTCGGATCAAATAACGCCGTGCGCTTGCCGTCGGTATCGATCTTCACCACCGGCCCCAGCAGCGGACGATCCATCGCCAGCTTCCGTATGTAGAGATTGCCGTCGGCGTCGCACTTGGTCGAACTCATGAACGCCCCGCCGATCTCCGACGCCACGCTCATGGTTGAGGTAGCGCGCAGCGCAATCGTTGACCCCGATCCGCCATCCCCCGGAGCCGCAATTCTGGTTACGATCGAATCGTTTTGCCCAGCCGACTGCGCCGTTGAAAACGCGAGGAAAACTAGGAGGACAAATAAAGCAGTGAGAGTGGAGAACGATCGCATCCAGTGCCGCCAAGCATTGCGTTTTCTGAGAACTGAGAACCGGGAACTGAGAACTGTCTTTCTACATCTTGTACTTGCCCAGATCATCGTCGTCGAGGTCTTCGAGATATTTCCTGAGCTCCTCGCCGCTGACCGTCGGCACGGGATTCGTCGTCGACTGCTTCGAGTTCTTCAGCACTTCTTCTTCTACGAAGATCGGACAATCCACGCGCAGCGCCAGCGCCAGCGCGTCCGACGGACGCGAATCAATGCTGATGACGTGCCCTTGCCTCTCCAGCCAGATCACCGCATAAAACGTATCGTCCTTCAATTCCGTCACCACGATCTTATGCACCATAGCATCCAGGCCCGTGAGAACGCTCTTGATCAGGTCGTGGGTCATGGGCCGCGGCGTGCTTACTTTCTCGATTTCGAGTGCGATGGCGTTGGCTTCATACACCCCCACCCATATCGGCAGGACCGTGTCGCTGCCGACGTCTTTCAGCAGCACAATCGGCATGTTCGATACCGGATCCATCATCAGCCCGCGAATTTTCATTTCTACTTCCATAAAAACCTCAACCCGCCCACCACCCCTAACCTCAAGCGCAATGAACCGCCATCTCCCCAACCAAACTATTTGGAAAGCTCCCCGTCACCCGCACCGGAACATAACTCCCCGTCTTAAGTTCGATGCCCTCGGGCACCGTAAAGTTGAGCACCTTGATCTGCGACGTCCGCCCCACCCACTGTCCGCGCGCCGCGTTCTTCGCTTCCACCATTACCTCCACCATCTGCCCCACGTGGCGCTGATTGCGCTGCGCTCCAATCTGTTTCTGCCGATCGTTCAAGACGGCCAGCCGGCGCGCCTTTTCCGCATCCGGAATCGCATCCTCCAGCCTCAACGCCGGAGTATTCGGCCGCGGCGAATACTTAAAGCTGAACACGCTGTCGTAGCCAACCTCATCCATCAACGACAAGGTCTCTTCAAACTCCCGCTCCGTCTCGCCCGGAAAGCCGACAATCAAGTCGCTGGTCAGCGAAATATCCCGCCGCGCTGACTGAATCCACGAAATCCGCTCCAGATACTCGTCGCGCGTGTAGAGCCGCTGCATGGCATTCAGCACGCGCGTCGATCCGCTCTGCACCGGCAGATGCACATGATCGCAGAGCGCCGGCGTGGCATCGATTACTTCGACAATATCGCGCCCGAAATCCCGCGGATGAGAGGTCGTGAACCGCACTCGCCGAATCCCATCCACCGCCGCAATCGCTGCCAGCAACTCGGCAAACGTCTTTTGTCCTGACGGGTCGCGATAGGAATTCACGTTCTGCCCGAGCAGTTGAATCTCGCTATATCCGAGGTCGACCAGCTGCCGCGATTCTTCAAGTACGGACGCAGACGTACGGCTGCGCTCCTTGCCGCGCGTATACGGAACCACGCAGTAAGCGCAGAACTTGTCGCATCCCTCGATGATCGTGATGTACCCGCGATGCGAATTGGTGCGCGCCGTGAACTCCGTCTCGAAGCACTCGTCGGTCATGCGATCGTCGAGACCGGTCACCCGCGACTGCCCGGTCTCCAACTGGACCAGCATCTGCGGCAGATTGCGGTACGACGCCGACCCGCAGACTAAGGAAACATACGGAGCGCGCTCAAAAATCTTCTCGCCCTCTTGCTGCGCCACGCATCCCAGGACGCCAAACTGCTTCCCCTGAGCCCTATATTTCTTGTAATCGGCCAGCCGGTTGAACACCTTCTGCTCGGCCTTGTCGCGGATCGAGCATGTGTTATAAAGCACCAGCCCCGCCTCTTCGACGGTAGGAACCTGCCGGTACCCCTGCTGCAAGAGCGTTCCCACGACCTTTTCGGAGTCGTGGGCGTTCATCTGGCAGCCAAAGGTCTCCAGGTAAAACGTCTTGGCGTTTGACTCCGACACGAAGCCAGTATAAACCACGTTCCGCACCCAGACTGGCGAATGGTATTCTGAGCCGAAGGAGGCTTCTCGTGCATCGCGTGACCGTCTTCGCTTCTTTTTTAGTGGCGCTCTTCATTGGAGCGCCGCCGAATTCTGCCGCTGCTCCGATGGTTAGCATTTCCGTCAATGCGCCGGTGCAAAACGATTCCCCTGTGCACATTGTGGGCCTCCGCTACGACGAAGGCTTTATCGAACTAACTCTGTCGAATGCCTCTGACGAATCGGTACTCGGAATCGCCATTCTGGGCGTGCAAGGCGCGCCGCCTGGGTGCGCTGCCGAGCCTAGAAGGTTCGTCGATTCAGGAGGTTCTGCTGTTTCACTGCCCATTGGTCCTCACAAGAGAGTTGTTATCTCCCGACTTAACAACGTTATTCCCGGCGCCAGCGTCTTGGTCCTCGATGCTCGACATTTGGCAGCTGCTTCCTTGCAGTTTCAAGTTGGAGTGGTGGAAGTTGATTTTGCAAACGGGACAAAATGGACGCGTCGGCCTAGGTATTTATATCGAACCCCGTTCGACTCCGCACTCCTCAATTCTGACGCTGGGAAGTGTCCCGATGCTCCAGTGGTGACTAGAAGGTTGGCCAGGATCGATGGCGTGAGGTTTGACCGTGGAGTTACCGCGCCCTCGTCGCAGGGGGACGGTGAAGGGGGCGTTCAGCCTCGACTTTTTTTTAGTTGTAGTCTTGAGGGCTCGAAGGCCCTTTGCCCGTTTTAGGCACTTAGGCCGTTAGAGGCTCCACTTCTCGCGCCTATCGAAAAGTCGGCCTGAGTTTCCTTCTTCACAAACTCCCATGCGTACGATCACAGACTTCCCTGCCCCAACCGGCGAAAATTGATATCGACCTGTAAGAAGGCTGACGTGTGCCCGTCTCAGGACGGCCACCGATCCCGACCCGATCCCCACAGGCCGGAGCTCTTTGACAACCCAAACGAGAAGCCCCAACATGTCAAGCTCGGTGACAAACCAGCGGAATACCCGCGAATCGGCTAAGTCCTTATTCCAAGATACTTTACCAATAACTCTTTTAAACCCAAAGACCTGGAAGGATTTTCCCGCTAAAGCCATGATTCTAAAAGACGGGCACTAAAAAAAAATTCCGCGAAGGCGCGGATAGTAACTCAAGAGTAAACAATATTAAGCCCTTATGTTTGAAGACTTTACCTGTAGCCATTACTATTGAATACTTTGCAAAGTACCCCTCCAAGTCCATGATTCTAAAGTCTCAAAAATAGGGGTAGGTAGGGGGGTGGGTCTCAAGCCGCAAACGGAAACACCCGGCCCTCGCGGCTCGAGATCAATCAGAACTCTACCCGAGCCTGAAAGGCGATCATCCGCGGACTGCTGTCTCCGCCCAAGCCCACGCCCAATAAGCCAGTGGGCGGAGAAGTCGTGTAAGTGAGCGCTCCAAAGCCAGCCTGTGTCGAAGGATTCCCCGGAACGCCCGCCTGCACCACGCTGGGCAGCGCAAAATTCGGATGGTTGAAGACGTTAAAAAACTGACCTTCAAAGCGCAGCTTCACATGCTCGGTCAGTGGAAACCATTTGGTCAGATAGAAGTCGCTCCAAAGGAAATCAGGACCGCGCAGCGCGTTGCGGCCGAGGTCGCCGAACTGACAATTCTGCGGGTTGTCTCCACCGTAGCACTGCCCGGTACCCGGATCGACGGCCGACACAAACGCATCGGGATTGAGCCACTGAATCGTACCCGCTTGCGTAACATTCGGAATGTTGCAGTGCCGGCAATAGGGATTCACTCCCGGCACGACGCTCGCAAACTGCGGCCCGCTGCCCTGCACAATGCCGTTTCCGTTGGCCGAATAGGGCGCGCTCAGCACCGAGAATGGAACGCCGCTATGCCAAAACATGGTGCCTGAAATCTGCCAGCCATTGAGCGCGTACCCGAGCGAATGGCTGTGCACGTGAACCGGCAGCTCGTAGACGTACTGCGCATTGAGGTTGTGCCGTATGTCGTAATCGCACGGACCATAATCGCGGGCCAGATCGCCCGGCAGAGGCGTAAGAATCCCGCCCGCGGAAAACGGAAGGAAGCCACCATTCGAAACCCTATCCATGCAATGGCTCCATGTGTAGTTGATCTGTCCCTGCAAACCGTGGCTCAGGCGCTTCATCGCGGTCAGTTGCAGTCCGTTGTAGTGGCTGTTCGCACCGGTCGAGAGCTGCGTCACCGCGCCAAATCGTGGATCGGTCGACTGCATGTAGGGAAACGGCGCGAAGCATCCCTGGCACACGGTCTGGTAGCCGTTCACTTGCGTGGTGTACGGCTGGTTCACGGCCCGCGTGCCGACGTATTGAGCCTTCAGGCTGGCGGTTGCTCCGAATTGATGTTCGATTCCGAGGCTCCATTCCATGAAGTAAGGCGCGTGGAGCTTGCCCTCGGGAACTGCTGTGATCGCAACCGGCGGAAGACAAGTTGCCGGATCTGCCAATGACGACGCGCATGAAAGCTGGCCTTGGGAAAATCCCGAAGTGAAGCTCTGATTCGCGGTAATCGTGGCGTCGACGGCGCTGTTCGCTACTCCGGGCGCGATGCCGGTGCAGCCGACTATGGGATCGCAGCCCGCGGATGCCTTTCCGCCCACGGTGCCCAGCAGTCCGCCCTGAAACGTCTTGTCGTACGGGGGATTGGCGCCGATGAGGTCGGCTACGGTGCCGGGCAGGATGTCGCTGAACATTCCGAAGCCGGCGCGGAGTACAGAGTTCGGCTCGAACTGCCACGCGATCGCGGTTCGCGGTTGCAGAATAGCCAGCGGCGTGGACGAGAACAGATTGCCGAGATGAGTTTGAATCGTGGCGTTCAGCGGTTGATTGACGTCGTGCGGGATGGAATCGAACGAGCCTGTCAGACGGGCGACTTGATTATGCGGATTCAGCGGATTGGAGTTGAACGTGTCGCGCAGACCGAACGTCCATGTGAGGGTTGGCCGCACCTTCCACGTGTCCTGCGCATACAGATCGAGATTGAGAAAGTTGAAGGGCTCATTGGCATTCGACGGGAACGACTTCGACGTTGTATTTGCCACTCCGTAGATGAATTGCTGCAGGTTCGCGTAGGTCACGGTGGGAACGGTGCCCTCGCCAAAGTCGTAGTCGTTCAGGCGGAAAATGCGCGTATTCGTTCCCAAGCGGAGCTCGTGAGCGCCGTGGCTCCATGCGAGATTGTCGTTGATGAAGAAGCGCGAGGCACGGCGCCCTTGAACCCATGTATTGTCGAGACCTCCAATGGGCGTGAAGGGATTGGCTCCACTTCCCTGCAACACGATCGGAAAAGCAGCAAGCGTCTGCTGAAAGTTGCTCGGCCCGAAGAGGCTTTCATACCACGAGAACGCGGGATTGAAATAATTGACCAGGTTCTGCGAAAAGACGTGCGTGTATCCCGCGGCAAACGAATAGAGCGGCTGCGGAGAGACGGCATCAAACAGCGGATTGATGGGATCTGTATAAGCAGCCTGCACGCCCGTATCGGCCTGAAAACGAAACCAGGCCGTGTCTTTCTGATTGATGTTGTAGTCGATGCGTGCGGTCTGGACCTGCTCATGGTCGTCGCTGGAATGCGAAATGCTCTGCCGATTGGCGCAACCGTTTCCATTTGGCGGAGTGCCCGGCGCGGCGCCGCCGTCCGAATTGAAAGGACACCACAAAACTTGCGTGGGTATGCCGCCGGAATTTCCATAAAGCGAGAACATTTGTTGATAGAACGGAACCAACTGCGGCGCCGCTGGAAAGCAATTCGCGCCAGCACCGCTAGGGATGCAGCCCGAAGTCTGGCCGAGAGGCAGTTGCTGCAAGACGTATTGCTGAAATGCCGAACTCGGCACAATCGTCGGCGTAACGATGGGCAGCGCGATCCGAACCCACTCGCTGTCGAAAAAGAAAAACAGTTTGTCATGAACGATCGGGCCGCCCAGGCTTCCGCCAAAATGATTCACCGTCGATCTGGGCTTGTGGTTTCCTGGCGTCGCGTTCGTGAAATAGTCTGCCGCATTCAGCAGCGAACCATTCCACAGTTCGTAGAGATTCCCGTGAAAACGGTTCGTGCCCGACTTGGTGACGTAGTTAACCTGGGAAGCGCCGTAGCGGCCTTGATCGACCGAATAGGAGAGAGTATTCACGGTCACTTCAGAAATCGAATTCAGTCCCAGGACGAGGTTGGTAGAAAGGCCACTATTGAGGTTGGTGAGCGGATCGTTGGTTTCCAGTCCGTCAACAATGTAGCCGTTGGAGAGGGCGGGCAGTCCGTTGAACTCGACGTTGCCGTAACCGTTGCTGCCGCCGACAAAGTCGTTGCCGCTGCCTGCCGTGTTGATGAGCGCCCCGGGCGCAAACTGCAGCGGATAGGTCAGGTCGCCGCCCGGATTTGGCAGGTTCTCGAGCGCGGGCGCATCAAGCGTGCTCGATGTGTTTGCGTTCTCAGGGTTGATAAGTGGAGCTTCGCCGTTGACCTCGACCACCTCGTTCGAGCGGGCCGGCTTAAGCGTGAAATCCACGGTTTGTTTTTGGCCGAGACCCGAAACGACATTGTCCGCTTGCCCCGGCTCGAAGCCGCGCGCTTCAACGCTTACGGAATATGTTCCCGGCTGTAACTGTGGGAAGTTGAAGCGGCCATCCTGGCCGGTACGCGCACTTCGCTGCAGACCGGTCGCTTGATTGGTGATCTTGACGTTGGCGCCCGGAACGACAGCGTTGGTCGCGTCCTTCACTTCGCCCACGATGGCGCTCGTGGTTTCACCTTGCCCCAACGCTTTCGCCGGGAAAAGGTACGCCACGATCAGAATGAAAAAAGCAAAGGAGGCTACCCGCGCCATGATTCTCCACTGTGGGCCAAGAACTTCGCCGAGATCCCAGTTTATTAACCGGCGATTATTTAAGATAGTTAATCATAGTTAATACTAATAGGCAAGAACACGGGGAGGGTTTGAGGACGCGAGACAGAAAAATGGAGGTAGACAATTCAACAGAAGAGACGAGCCGGTTGAGACGCGGTCCGCCAGCGTAACGCCTAACCAGGCGGCTGGCTGTTAAGTCGCGTCAAGAGGAAAATTCGGGTTTCCTCCGCCCAGTTTCTGGCTGAGATCGGCGGCGATCAGTTTTCCGTGGAAGCGGCCATTTTCGATGAAGATCTCACTGGTTCGAGATCCGGCGACGATCACTCCCGCGACGTAGATGCCGGCGACGTTCGATTCCAGAGTTTCGGGATCGCACACGGGACGCAGTTGTTCCGCCGACAATTCGATGCCGATGCTACGCAGAAAATCGTAGTCGGGATGGTATCCGGTGAGGGCGAATACAAAATCGTTATTCAGGTGAATCGGGCCGGAAGGAGTGCGAACCACAACAAATTTGTCGCCAATCTCTTCTACCCTGCTGTTGAAGTGCGCGGTAATTTCGCCCGCCTTGATGCGGTTCTCGATGTCGGGACGAACCCAGTATTTGACGTGCGCGTGCATCTGCGGTCCGCGGTGGACGAGCGTGACGCGCGCACCGTGACGCCATAAATCCAAGGCTGCTTCTGCCGCGGAGTTCTTTCCGCCGATCACCACGACGTCGGTATCAAAATAAGGATGCGGTTCTTTGTAGTAATGAAAGACTTTTTCGAGGTCTTCGCCGGGAACATTGATCTGATTCGCGAGATCGTAGTAGCCAGTCGCGATCACGATCTTGCGCGCGCGATAGTCGTGGATGGCGCTGTGCCGATCGGTGGTGGTGACGCGGAAATCGCGGTCCTCGCCGGTGATGGTCTTCACCCATTCGTATTGTCGGACCTGCAGATGGTAGCGCTCGGCGACACGTCGATAGTATTCGAGCGCTTCGAGCCGCGTAGGCTTCGCTAGCGCCGTGGTAAAAGGAACGTCGCCGATCTCGAGCAGCTCGGGCGTGGTGAAAAACACCATGTTATTCGGATAGTGGTAGATGGAATTGACCAGGCATCCTTTGTCGACTATGAGGGATTTGAAACCGGCCTTCTGCGCTTCGATCGCGCAGGCCATGCCGGTGGGACCGGCGCCGACGACCAAAACGTCCGCCGACGACTCGGCCCGCGCCTGAAGTTGGGTACGGGCCAGAGTTTCGGGAATCTGTTCGACAGACGGAGATGTGAGGGACTTCATCGGTGTGATGGAAAGTGACTATTCTAGCATCGCGCTACAAGCGCCGATCTATTGACCGCTTACTTCTTCACACTGACCGACACCCCGTCGCGGATCGGCAAGATGGTGGTAAACAAATCTTTTGCTTCGTAGATCAGCTTGTTGAATTCGAGGATGGCTTTGGTGTGGGCATCGGGATTGGGTTTGTGCAGTCTGCCGCTCCAGAGAACATTGTCGGCGATAAAGAGTCCGCCGCTCTTCAACCGTGGCAGCGCCACGCGAAAGACGCGCGGATAGTCGGTTTTATCGACGTCATTGAAGATGATGTCGTATTGTTCCTTCTCTTCCGAGAGGAATTCGAGCGCATCGCCGACGCGAACTTTAATTCGCTGGGCGACTCCGGCACGGTCAAAATAGCGGCGCGCTTCTTCGGCGCGCTTCGGATCGCCGTCGGTGTACACGACGCGTCCGCCTTCACCGACGGCGCGTGCCCACCAGATGGTGGAATAGCCGATGGCCGAGCCCATCTCGAAGATTTTCTTTGCGCCGCTGATCACCGCGAGTTGGTAAAGAATGCGAGCCACGGCCGGTCCGACAATTGGGATGTCGTTCTGAGCGGCCAGGGCCTCCATCTCGGACAGAACCTCGTCGCGTGGAGGCAGCATGTCATAGAGATAGTCTTCAACTTCCGGGGCTGTAATTCCGCCCATGCGCCAGTCGGGCTTTGCGGTTCGATTGGTCATTATGTTTCCTGCTGATGCTTTGTTATTTCATTCGTCGCTCGATGTTGCTTAATAGTTCTCTATCGCTACGATATGGTCTGGCCCGGTTTCAATTCGAGCACTTTCACATCCGGAACTAACTTTTGCAGTTCGGCGGGCGTTCCGGTCAGCATCGGAAATGTGCCGAAGTGCATGGGAATCACGGTCTCCGGTTGTAGAAGTTTGCAGGCATACGCGGCCTCGCGCGGCGACATCGTGAAATGATCGCCGATGGGCAGCATAACGATTTTTGGAGCGTAGAGGTCGCGGATGATGGCCATGTCGCTGAAGACGTTGGTATCGCCGGCGTGGTAGAGCTTAACTCCGTTGGCGAACTCGAGCACGTAGCCACAGGCCTCACCGCCATAGATGATTTGATCGCCGTCCTGAATGCCGCAGGAATGGACAGCATGAACCATGGTCACTTTCACGTCCGCGACGGTTTGCGTGCCGCCCTTGTTCATGGGCGAGATTTGCTTGACACCTTTTTTCTGTAGCCACAAGCACAGTTCAAAGATGCCAACCGCAATCGGATCGCACTTCTTGCCAACTTCGACCGCGTCGCCGATATGATCGCCATGGCCGTGGGTGCAGAGCAGGACGTCAGCTTTCTTGACGTTTTTTTCGTTTGCGGGACACATGGGATTACCGGCAAACCACGGGTCGATGTAGAAGGTTTTCCCTTCCGGTGTTTGAAGGCGAAACGTGGCATGACCGAGCCAAGTAAGCTGAATTCCTTTGAGATTCACAAAGCGCTCCTGGAAATAAGGTGCGAAGTAGCATTTTAGAGACCGGGCTAAGAGCGCGCAACGTCGCCTCGCGACGCGCATGAATCCTGCTTTGGCTCGCGGATTTCCGGTTACGCCCAAACTGGTGTATAAGATTGTGCTCAATGCCCGACCTCAAAGTATTGCTTTCACGTGAAACGATTGCCAAACGAGTGGCTGAGCTGGGGGAACAGATTGCCCACGATTTCAACGGACAATCGGTAATCCTGGTTGGCGTACTCAAAGGCGCGGCCATGTTTTTGAGCGATCTTGCGCGGCACATTCCGCTCGACGCCACCTTCGACTTTATCGGGGTTTCCAGTTACGGAAACCGCCCGACAGTGAAAGAAGATCCCGCCGGCCATGCGGCTTGGGATTCGCTGGGAGAGGTACGCCTGACGAAAGATATGGACAGTTCGATGGCCGACCGCAATGTAATTCTGGTCGAAGACATTCTCGACACCGGGTTGACGCTCAACTACATCGCGAAACTGGTGCGGGCGCATCAACCGCGGTCGCTAAGCATAGCCGCTTTGCTCGACAAGCCTTCCCGGCGCAAGCAGCCGATTCAGGCGCAATACATAGGCTTCACGATCCCAGATGCCTATGTTGTCGGTTATGGCCTGGACTATGCCGAACGCTATCGCAATCTTCCGGATATCTGCGTATTGGAGAATTTGTAGGGATTTCTGATTTGTCAGTTGTAGAAATCGGTAAGGTACTTTCTGCGCGCTACAAGTCAAAACATGCAAAGTGCATCGCAGTTGACCTGTGGAAAGAACCGTTCCAATCGGCTGCTATGATGAAGCCTGTGAACACGACCGCCTCGCAAACTGAACGCATCTCAGGGGTGGAACCGCTCCTGCTCGAGGTAGCCGACGTGGTCAACACCACGCTCGATCTCGATACCACGCTTCGGCGGGTGGCGGAGCTGGTGCGCAAAGTCATTGACTACGAGATCTTCGCTATTCTGCTTCTCAACGAGCAACGCCAGGAATTGTACGTTCGTTTCCATGTAGGGTATCCGGCGGAAGTTGCGGAGCGCGTGCGGGTGAGGGTGGGACAAGGGGTCACGGGACGCGCCGCGCAGATGCGCCAGGCGGTGCTGGTCGCCGATGCCACGCAGGACGATTTCTACATCGAGGCGCTGCCGAACGTCCATTCGGAGCTCGCCATCCCGCTGATCGTCAAAAATCGCCTGATTGGGGTGATCGACCTTGAGGCGCGCGAGAAAGGCTATTTCACCGAAGAACACAAACGCCTGTTAACACTGATTGCTTCGCGCATGGCGGTCGGCATTGAGAACGCGCGGCTGCACACGCGCACCACACGGCAGGCACGTACGCTGTTATTGCTGAATGAGATTGCGCGCGAACTGACCTCGATTTTGAATCTCGACCAACTGCTCAAGCATGTCGCCGAGTTGCTCAATCGACTGATCGACTATCAGATGTTCAGCATTCTTCTTCTCGATGAGACGGGAGAAAAACTGCAGCACAGATTCTCGCAACGTTTTGCGGAAAGGCTCCATCTGAAGCATGACATCCCGATCGGGCGCGGGGTGGTCGGGTATGCCGCGCAGATGAAAGAAGCGGTACTCGTGCCGGACGTCGCGAAAAACGCCCGCTACATCGCAACCAATCCCGAGACGCGTTCGGAGCTGGCAGTTCCGCTGATCTACCAGGAGAAAGTGATAGGAGTGCTCGATCTGGAGCACACGCGCCGCGGTTATTTTACCGAAGATCACAAGCGCACACTCACCACGCTCGCAGCGCAGCTGGCCATCGCCATCGAAAATGCCCGCTTGTACGAGCAAGTTGCACGGCAAGAGCAGCGCCTGGAACGCGATCTGGCACTGGCGCGAGAACTGCAGTTCCGGTTGCTGCCGCATTCGCGTCCGAAGATGCAGAACCTTGAGGTCGAGGCGAAGTTCGTGCCGGCGCGCGCGATCGGCGGCGATCTCTACGACTTTGTTCCCTATTCGTTGTCGCGTTTAGGAATCGCGATTGGCGATGTGAGCGGTAAAGGCGCGCCGGCTGCGATTTATGCCGCGCTGGTCAGCGGCATTCTGCGTTCTCACGCGCCGATCGAGCCGGGTCCGGCGGAGATGCTGTCGGCGGTCAATCTGTCGCTGGCAGAACGCAGGATTGCGGCACAATTCGTTTCGATCATTTATGCCGTGTGGGACGACGAGCGGCGAACGCTGCTGGTGGCAAACTCTGGCTTGCCGAAACCTATCTATTGCCATGATGGCAAGATTCAGACAATCGAGGTGACGGGATTGCCGCTGGGTTTATTCGATGAGGCCGACTACGACGAGGTCAGCTTCAAAGCCAAACCTGGCGATCTGTTCGTGTTCTTCAGCGACGGTATTCTCGATGCGCGCAACCGGCATGGCCAATCGTTTGGCTCAGAGCGGGTTGAGGCCATCATCGCCAGTTGCGCCACGAAATCTGCCGATTGCGTGGTCAACGAAATCTTCAAAGCGGTCACGGAACATGCCGCCGGCGTCGAGGCCTTCGACGATCAGACGGTGGTCGCGATCAAAGTGAAGGCAGGTCCGGGCAAACGCAAGTGAAGCGCGCGCGCGAATCGCAAGCGTTACGTCCGCCGGCGTTTGAGTATCGAGGCGCACCCTCGGCTTCAAGTGCCGGCGAGTTGTATTGCGAGCGTGTCTCGCTTGAAGCGCTTGCGGTGCGCCACGGAACTCCACTGTATGTGTATTCCGCCGCGATGATCCGCGCGCGTTTGAAAGCCTTTGCACTCGCCTTTCGTTCCGTTCCCCATACCGTGTGTTATTCGGTTAAGGCCAACTCGACGCTGGCAATTTTGCGATTGATCGCCTCCGAGGCTGCTGGATTCGATGTTGTCTCGGGCGGAGAACTGCAGCGAGTGTTGCGGGTAAGCCGCATGGCTGCGGACAAGGTGGTGTTTTCGGGCGTGGGGAAAACAGTGGCGGAGATGGAACTAGCATTGCGCTCGGGAATATTGCTATTCAACATTGAGAGCGCTTCCGAGTTGAACCTCCTTGGGGCAACCGCCGCGCGCTTGAAGAGGCATGCTGCAATCGCGGTGCGCGTCAATCCTGATGTGTCGGCGAAAACACATCCGTATATTTCGACTGGTTTGCACCAGCACAAGTTCGGCGTGCCGATTCCAGAAGCATTGACGCTTTATGCGCAAGCGGCTGGGCACGCGTATTTGAAGGTGGCCGGAGTGAGCGTCCACATTGGGTCGCAGATCACGGATGTGGGTTCGTTCGAGGAAGCGCTGCAACGGGTGGCCGATTTGGTTCGTACGTTGCGCAAATCGGGGCACGACATTCGATATATCGATGCCGGTGGCGGGCTGGGAATTTCGTACGAGGGGACGCAGGAGAGTTTTGATAGACAGATCTCCGCATATGCTCGGGCGGTGATTGGTCCGTTGCGCGGGTTGAGGTTGCATTTACTCCTGGAGCCGGGACGAGCGATCGTCGGTCCAGCCGGCGTGTTGCTGACGCGGGTTCTTTACCGGAAGACGAATTATCGAAAGCGCTTTTTGATTGTGGATGCGGCGATGAACGATCTGGTGCGGCCATCACTCTATGGCGCGTATCACGAGATTGTTCCGGTCAGGCGGGGTTCTGGCGAAACTGAGATTACCGATGTGGTGGGTCCGATCTGCGAAACGGGTGACTTCTTTGCGCGTGACAGAAAACTGCCTTTTGTAAATGAAGGGGATCTGCTTGGCATTCTCGATGTGGGCGCGTACGGATCCGTGTTGGCGTCGAACTATAATACGCGCGGCCGGGCTGCAGAGGTGCTGGTGGAGGGAGGGAGGGCTCGAGTAATCCGGCGGCGTGAGCGCGCGCGGGACCAGACGAGGATGGAAACCTCGTTACTTTAGGCACGATCCCGTGTCGGCATTTCAGTCCAAAATAGGTATGGCTGTTTCTTGGAGGCTACCTTGAAAGGACCGCGCTCATCTCGAAGGAATCATCTACTCTGGATCGCAGCGGCTTGTGCGGTGCTGATTTGCGTGGCTGCCATAATGGCCGGCGCTCAGGACAGCGTCTCCGCTGTTTACGCCAAACAAGAGATACGCGTTACTTTGCCGTCAACGGTGGGGTCGCCTCATACCTCGACCTTGTTTGCTGCCGGCCTGGAGACAATTCTCCACAATAGAGGCTTGTGTTGTGGAAAGAACGCGGCGATTGAAGAAAGTATGCTTTCGAATGTGGCGTCGCTCGGAGAACTTGGTGCGGCGCTGCAGGGGAAGCATGTCTTGAGCGATGGTCGATCGGTCACCATCCATGCAGATTACACCCCACAAAGCTCTATTACTTCTGACCTCCTGATCAGCACACTTCTCAATCAAAAGACTCCGCTCATCGCATGGAAGTCGCACTATTACGTGTTATACGGAGCGATCTACGATAAGACTGTCTATACCAGCGGGGCGGTGCAGTACGCGATCGGGAAGCTTCTGTTGTGGGACCCACGATTTTCTGATCAACGAAGTGACGTCGAGTTCAATCGGGCCACCGATGACTGGGGACAAGTGCAGGGACTTCTAACGGTCGCAACTGCGCGGTAATCGACCGGGCAACTAGAGCGACTCCAAGAAGTTGGTCACTGCCCGCAATACCGGTTCGGGCTGCTGAATGAAGAGCGCGTGGCCCAGGTTGCGAAACTTCACGTGAGTGTGATGAGGCAATAAGCGAGCGGCCAGGGCGACATCAGTATCCGACATCAGGCCTCCTAATTCAGGAGTGCCTTGGAGAAGCAGCGTTGGACAGGTGATTCCACGCAACACCGCTTCGCCATCCCATCCCTCGATCGACGAGCCGTCAAGCGTCATCTCGTAGGTATCCGGATCGGCCTGTTGCACGCAGCGCGCCCATGCCAGCAAGTATGCCTCATCGTTACCCGGAAGTTCGCGTATCGAGACGAAATCACCACTGGGCACGGGCAAAATAATTTTGCCGATGCCGTCAGCGATCTGCTCGACAGAACCGCCGCGTCGTGCCAAATCGCGCAGGCTCGAGAACAAAGCCGTATACATCGGATGGTGAAGCCGACGGACGATGATCATGTTGTCGCCTAGGATTAGGGCGTGCACCAACTCAGGATGATGAGACGCGACCCACATGGCCAACATGCCGCCCAGGGAATGCCCGAAAAGGATGACGGGGGCGGAAACACGTTCGCGCAGCAGACAGGCGATGTCTTCGGAATAGTGTGGTCCCTGATATCCACGGGCAACGCGCGAAGATTTGCCATGACCGCGAAGGTCAGGTGCAAAAACATGCCAGCGCAGGATTAGAGCGGGAATGATAGGCATGAACACCTGCCAGCGACGACCGAGACCATGCAGCAGGACGAGCGGCGGTCCGTTGGCCGGGCCTTCGGCATAGTTCAATTGCACTTCGCCAGTATGAAAGGTGTGCTCAACGAGGCCTGGATGGTTTTCGCTCACGGCGTTTCGCACCAGATATTGCTATCGTTCTCCCCACTTGAGCTTCGTGGCGAGCACTTCGAAGAATGTTTTCTGGAAGCGCAGCAGTCGCGCCGGATGTTCGGCCTTAACGCAACGCGCGATATCGCCGTCACGTACCGGCATTCCAACTTGACCATCAAGGCTCAGATAAGCTTCTTCATCGCCGGTCTTAACGTGGATTTCGATTTCAACCGTATCGCGCACCACCACCGGACGATGCGTCAGTCCGTGAGGCGAGACGGGGGTAATCACGAAGGCGCTTACATCCGGATTGAGGATTGGCCCTCCCGCTCCGAGAGAATATGCAGTTGAACCGGTTGGGGTCGCAATGATCAAGCCATCGGCTTTGTAGCTGGAAACGAACTCCGCGTCAACGAAAAGCTCGAAGTGATTCAAGCGGGCGATCGCGCTCTTGCTCACCACCAACTCGTTCAGGGCTACGTGCGTAGCGATCACCGCGCCGCGGCGAATGAGTGATCCACTGATCATGGAGCGGCTGTCGACAACGTAGCGGCCTTTCTCGATCGCTTCCAGGGCGGGATATAAGTCCGCCAGCTGAAGCTCGGTCATGAAGCCGAGAGTACCGAGATTGACGCCGAGAATCAGCGTTCCGACTTTGGCCACTGCGCGTGCCGCGGAGAGCAGCGTGCCGTCGCCGCCGAGTACCAGCGCTAGATATGGAGACCGCGTGGCCAGTTCGGTGCGAGGGATTACGTCGGACGCAGGAAAATAGGCCGCACTCTCCTGGTCGACCACCACGGAGTAGTTGCGCTGCCGCAGCCACTTTTCAAGCCGAGGCAGGGCTTCGGCCAATTCGGGACGGTCGGGTTTTGAAACGATAGCAATACTTTTCTGGCGGCTTCGGCTTGAGGCGGCGGGCTCGGACATGTCGTCGGTTATTTCTTCTGATCTCGGAGTTCCGATTGTACAGAATCAGCGCCTGCCGGCGGCGAAAACTCAGCATGAAGCAGGAATTCGCGGTTGCCTGCGCCGCCGAGGATGGGAGACTCAATCGATTCGGTATGCGTGCATTCGAGATCGAGAAGAATTGCTTCTACCTTGTCAACTGCCGCTCGCTGCGCCGACTCATCGCGCACAATTCCGCCTTTCCCGACCAGTTCCCTTCCCGCTTCGAATTGCGGCTTTACCAGCACCACAATTTGGCGAGCGGCGCTGGACGTTGCGTACGCGAAGGCCCGAGCGGCGCGAATCACGGCTGGCAGCACGAGCGTCGCGGAGATAAATGAGACGTCCATGGCAATAAAGTCGACTGGTTCGCCGAGGTCCGAAGGTTCGAGATAGCGGGCGTTTGTCTTCTCAAGGAGCCGAATGCGCGGATCGTTGCGCAATTGGAAATGGATTTGCCCATAGCCGGTATCGATCGCGATTACCTTCGCGGCACCGTGCTGAAGCATGCAATCGCTGAAGCCTCCGGTGGACGCGCCCACGTCGAGACAGATTTTGCCCTGGAGATCGATTTGCCAGTGGTCGATCGCCTTCTCTAATTTGAGTCCACCGCGGCTGACGTATCGCAGATCTTCGCCGAGCAATCGCAGGCGTGAGTCTGAGTCGATCGAGGCGCCTGCCTTGTCAACCTTCTGCTCGTTGACGAGAACTTTCCCAGCGAGGATGAGGGCTTGCCCGCGCTCGCGCGAAGGCGTCAGCCCGCGATCGACGAGCAATTTGTCGAGACGCGTTTTCATGGGATGTCAAACTCTCGGCACAATCGATGCAGCAAGCACCCGGCGCAGTGCAAAATGCTAAACCGATTCGTTAACAGGAGGTTACAAGAGTAAGGTTCTGTTTTTCCACAAACTTTTCCTCTATGGTGTTGAAAAGTTTGTCAGGGGTGCCGCAGGTCGGGCAAAGGTATACGTGAAGAGCTGCCGGAATTCAGGGATCACCGCACGGCGACTGCGACGAGCCGATTGTCCACCAATTCTTAGCCAGCAACTTCTTCCAGCGTTTTCTGGTCGATATCGAAATTGGCATGCACGTTCTGCACGTCGTCATGATCTTCAAGGGCTTCGACCAATCGGATCATCTGCGCGGCCTGTTGGCCCTCCAACTTGATGTACGTATCCGGAACCATGCTGACGCTTGAAGAGATGGGCGTAATCCCGGCCTTTTTCACGGCCTCCAACACGGCTTCGTAGGCGGAAGTATCGGTTAGAATTTCCCAGTTCTCGCCTTCATCCTTTAAATCCTCACCGCCCGCCTCGAGGATGATGTTCATCAGGTCGTCTTCCTTGGCTGCGGATTTCGGAATGATGATATCGCCCTTCTTGTGGAACATATAGGCGACCGCGCCCGCTGCGGCCATGTTGCCATTGTTCTTGCCAAACACATGACGGATCTCGCTGACGGTGCGATTGCGATTGTCGGTTGAAATTTCCGCCAGCAAAGCGACGCCACCGGGGCCGTAACCTTCAAGCACAAATTCTTCGTAGGTCGCGCCGGGTAGTTCGCCAGTTCCGCGTTGGATGGCGCGCTTGATATTGTCGGCCGGCATGTTCTCGGCCTTCGCCGCCACGATGGCGGTGCGCAGACGAGGATTCATATCGGGATCGCCGCCGGACTTGGCCGCCATCGCAATTTCCTTGATAAGGCGGGTAAAGATCTTGCCGCGCTTGGCATCGAGCGCGCCTTTCTTGTGCTTAATTGTTGCCCATTTCGAATGGCCGGACATGGTTCTACCTCGTCTCTTTTCTCTCTAAAACGAGAACTTGAATAGCGATGATTCTCGGAATTATGGATCCGCCCGCGGAGGAAATCACAGGATCAGCCTCGACATAAACACGTTCAGGCGATGGGAAATTATAGCATGGGCGATGGACGGCTTGAACCTGTCCGCGCGGGGCTGGCAATTCGCGAAAACCTTTACCACGGAGGGCACGAGGGCTCACGAACGACTGCTTGAAGGTGATGGTCTTTTGCGCGAATCGGTGTCCCTTGTGGTTCGCGGTTTCTTTACCCTCTGACTAATCCACGCATGATGTACCCTTGTTGCGGTTCTTCATGGCCGCAAACGCCCTTGATCGGCAACTCGCGGAACTTGAAGCGTCGCGCTATCGATTCGGGCGCGGCGAAGCTGCTCGCGTCATCAAGCTGTTGAAGTCTCTGCACTCTGCGAAATTTCCCGATCCAGCTTCTTTGATCCGCTTCCATGAAGCGCTGCTGTTTTTGCGAGCCTTTCCGCAAGGGCCGGCTGTGGTGCGTACTACGGAGAGCATTCTGAATCGCTTTCACAGGAAAGTGGAAGCGCTGTCCAAAACCGGCTGCGATATGGATGACTTCGATACTTTCGAGTTCTCCGGCATTGCCGGGACGCACATGGAAGATACGCTCAGCTTCGACGTTGCGAGCTGGCTTGTGAGTGGTAGTCGTCTGGCGGGCAAAATCGAGATGGCCTGGGAGAATTACGAACCCGGACGTGAATTAGGTACGACCGGCCCGCGTTTCATTCCCTTGCTTGAAGACGATGCGTACGTGGAGGCGGACACGCCGTGGAGGCGATGGCTTGAGTCGGCCGGCGGCGCAAAGAACGCCACACCGAAGTGGCTCATGGAACGCTTCCGACAATTCCCGGCGCCGCCTCGACAACGAGCCGAACTCTACGAATCATTGCGCGTGCGTTTGCGCTGGAGCCTTGGGAATTCCGGCGGCACGCGAACGCGAAACCGGGGGGCGGTTCGTGAGATTTTTTATCACAGCGAACTGCTGATCGCGCGGAGTCAGGTCTCGCTCGCGGATGAGTTGGGAAAACGTCCGCTGCGACTGGTCAAGCTCGGGTTGAAGCAAGGCGCGGAGATCATCGAACTGATCCGCGAAGTCACGCTGGTGCGCTACCGGGAACTCTACGGAACGACTCTGGGCGATCCGCGGTCGGTGGTGCGAGCGGATGTCGGGCGCGGAGTGAGCATATACCTCTGGAACCTCCCGCCCGATCGGCGGTTGCCACTGCGCGCATATGTTGCTGGGCTGACGCTGAAGAACGGCGTGCCCATCAACTACATCGAGTCCATTGGACTTTGCGAGCGGATGGAGGTCGGTTTCAACACTTTCTACACTTTTCGGGGTGGCGAGGCGGGATGGATCTATGCACAAGTCTTGCGTTGCCTGTGCTGTTTGATGGGAACGACTTGTGTGTCGGTCTATCCGTATCAGCTGGGACACGATAACGACGAGGCGATCGAGTCGGGTGCGTTTTGGTTCTACCGCAAACTGGGATTCAGGCCTGGGCGCCTGGAACTGCAAAGGCTGGCCGAGTGCGAGGAGCAAAAAATTGCTGCCGATTCGAAATATCGAACGCCCGCGCGCACGCTGAGACGATTGGCGGCGGGGCATGTATTTTATGAATTGCCGGGGAGCGAAGTTGGGGCGTGGGATCGCTTTTCAACGCGCAATATCGGCTTGCGCGTCAACCGGCGGATGGCACGCGATTTCGGTGGGGATGCAGTACGGATGCGGGAGAGGTCGAAGCGCGTTCTGGAACAAATGCTGGGAGTGAGCACGTTTTCGTGGACTCCGCTCGAGAAAAGTGCCTTCGAGAATTTTGCGCTAGTACTGGCGGATGCGCGCGAATTGCGGAATTGGACAAGAGGAGAAAAAGAGGATCTGATCGGAATCATTCGCGCAAAAAGCAAGCCGGATGAAATGCTTTACCTGCACCTTACGCAGCGGCATAGACATTTTAGGGAGGCGTTGCTGAAGTCGGGGGCGTAGTCCGACTGCGATTCGGTATGTGGTGTCAAGAAGTGCATGAGCAGTGCACGCCAGGCTTCAAGCTCTCCCAGCAAACTCCCGCGTCTCGGTCGACACCTTGATGGTTTCACCTTCCTTAATGAAGAGGGGGACGCGGACCTCGATGCCAGTTTCCAACTTGGCTAGCTTGGTCACGCTGCCGCTCGATGTGTCGCCACGCACAGCCGGTTCGGCGTAGGTGACGTTGAGCTCCACGTGCGGCGGTAGCTGCAGGCCAATCGGGTTGCCGTTGTATTTATGGAGCTGGATGATGACCCCCTCCGCGATCAAGTCCACGGCATCGCCAATCATGTCGGCGGAAAGAGTGAGGGTCTCGAAGTTCTCCTGGTCCATGAAATAGAAACCATTGGCGTCGCTGTAGAGATAGGATGCCGGGACGGTCTCAAGGTCGGGTTCCTTGAATCGCTCGCTCGCCTTGAAGGTCTTGTCGAAGACGGCGCGGGTAAGAAGGTTGCGCATCTTCAGACGGACCAAGGTCTGGCCACCCCGCGCCGTTGGAGTGGAAACCTCGGCTTCCAGGCACACGAACGGAGTATTTTCGAACTCAAAAAACATTTTGCGTTTTACGTCGATGGCATCGATCAGTGCGGCCATGATTCCTCAGACATGCGAGTGCGGAAGATCCCGGTGAACAGGTAATCGGTGCGAAGCCTTAGGATAACAGCTGAGCGTCGGCGCATCGATCAAGCAAACGGTAGATTAATTGGTTCGTCTTGATTTATACGCATAGAGTACGGCCAGCAATGGAGGTGCGAGCAGGAATCCCCAGAACGGAATCAGAAATCCGAGAACGAGCGGGGCGAGAATCGACGCCCAGATGGGTACCTTCGCCACCCGGCGCATGATGTGGGGCTGGAGCAGAAAACCATCGACGACAACGATCAGCGCATAGAGAATCAACACGTAGAGCGGGTGTTGCCAGTCGCGCCAATGGATGACTGAAGCAAGAACTGGACCGAGTAATCCTAGAATCGGGCCGAAGTGAGGAACGATCTGCAGCGTGGCAGCCACGGCCGCCCACAGAGGGGCCCATGGGACGTGGAGGATCCACAGGCCGATCAGCCATAGAAGGCCGACGGCGAGCGAGTCCTGCAACTGCGCAATCGCCCAATGCTTGAGAGCGGAGGCTGTAATGCGAAAATGATCGGCGGCTGTCACTGCGATTTCGTTACCAGCCTTCTCGCAAATTCTACTGGCAAAATGGGCGTCGCACCGGGTTGGGAGCAAACGTAACGGGCTACGTCGTTGGCAAGAATGTTGACCTCGTTGAGATCCATTTGCTGAAGCAAACCCAACACCAGGGCAGCAGTGAAGGAATCACCCGCACCGACGGTATCGACCACCTTCAAGGGACGGGACTCGCAATCGGACCAACTGGAACGGTCGCGTGTCTCGCGCGGGTACCGGCCGCCCGAAGCCCCGCCATCATACAAGTGTCCGATTTCGTTCGAGTGTTGGTAGAGCAAACTTCCGTTTGAGCCGCGGGTGAGCGCTACTAGTTGCAGGCGGAACATCCGCGCAAGTTGCTCCATTTGATCTCTCGTAGCGCCCGCCAGCTTGAACATCGCAGCCAAAGTCGGCAGTTCGTCATCGTTCAACTTCAGAATATTCGCTAACACGAGGGAGCTTTCGATCACCTCGCGAGAGTAGAACTGCTGACGCAGGTTGATGTCGAAGACACGGAGTGCGTCACGGGGAGTCGCCGCAACGATCTGTTGGATGGCGTCGCGCGCCGAAGCGGTGCGCTGCGCCAGCGTGCCGAAGCAAATTGCGTCGGCGGCATGAGCGAGTGTGATGGCTTCCGCAGTAGCGGCGATATGATCCCACGCGACATCTTCCTGGATCGAAAAATGCGCCAAGCGGTCGTCTTCCAGAGTGACCGTTGCAGTTCCCGTTGGCGTGGTTTCGTCCACTTGCACCGTGCTGTCGGGCAGGCCAATCTCACGAAAGCGGCGAACGATCTCGCGGCCGTAGTCGTCGTTCCCTATCCGCGTAATGACGCGCACGCGAGCGCCCAGAGCATGCGCATGGTAGGCAAAGTTCGCGGGCGCTCCGCCGAGTTGCGGCCCGCCGGGGAGCAAGTCCCACAAAACTTCCCCGACTCCGATGACATTGAAATCCACGGTGATCTACTCGATGCCTAGCTGTTTCTGCATTTGCTCCAAAGGAACGCCTTTCGTTTCCGGAACCATCGTCATAACCCAAATCAGTTGCAACACCATCATGAAGGTAAAGAATGAAAAAACGTAGCCGGTTGGGAAGACGGAAACTATTTTCGGGAAGAAAGTCGTTAGCAGGGCGGCAAACGTCCAGTGAGTAAAGCTACCAAGAGCTTGTCCCTCGGCTCGCTGACGGTTGGGAAAAATTTCAGAGATGAAAACCCAGATGACGGCGCCCTGGCCGACGGCGTGGGCGGCGATGAAAGCGAAAATACAAACAGGCACGATCGCGTAATGCCGGGTAAAGAAGGCCCATGCAACCAGACCGAGCGAGGCAATGTAGCCGAATGATCCGATGTAAAGAAGAGTCCGGCGGCCGAGGCGGTCGATCATCCAGAGACCGACGAACGTGAAGATGAGGTTGGTGACACCGATGCCGATGGATTGCAGCAGAGCGGCTTTCGCGGCAAGGCCGGTGAGTTCAAAAATACGCGGCGCGAAATAGAGAATGGCGTTGATGCCCGAGAGTTGATTAAAGAAGGCGATGAGAATCGCGAGCAGAATCGGCTTGCGGAGGCGAGGAGTCCAGAAGTTTCCTGAAACGGCTTTTTTAGATGAAGCAGCAACAATTTCGTTCGCTTCCGCTTCGATTTCGGCTCGTGAACGTTCGGGCGGAATGCGTTGTAGAACAGCGACTCCGGCCCCGCGATCGCCCTTTCTTGCCAAAAGCCAGCGCGGGCTTTCGGGAAGTGTGAAACAGAGCAGAGCATAGAGAAGCGATGGAAATGCAGCCACACCGAGCATCCAGCGCCAGGCATTTTCGCCGATACCCGCGAGCAAGGCATTCGAGACGTAGGCGATCAGGATGCCAAAAACGATGTTGAACTGAAACATACCGGCGAGGCGTCCACGCTGCTTGGGTGGGGCAATTTCCGCGATGTACAGCGGGGCTACGACGGTTGAAATGCCGATGCCGAGGCCGCCTACAACGCGCGCGGCAATGAACCAGTCAACATTGGTGGCAAAACCGGAGCCTAGCGCTCCGGCAAAATAAAGCACTCCAATCCACAAGAGCGTCGGTTTGCGGCCAAAGCGGTCAGCGGGCCATCCGCCGATGAGTGCGCCAACAACGGTGCCGTAGAGGGCTGAGGCCATGGCAACACCGTGTTGTCCGGGTGTGAGGCCCCAGAGCGCCTGAATCGTCTTTTCCGCGCCGGAGATGACGACCGTATCGAAGCCGAAAAGAAATCCAGCAAGGGCCGACGTGAGTGACCAGAAGAAGACGCGTGCATTCATAGTTCGAGGGAGTGATGAGCGCATCTCACGATAAACGCATGGTTGAGTCTGCGCAAATCGGAGGACGGAAGGCAACAGCATGAGAATCGACGCCGATTGTCTTGTGCGCCGAAATCCTCAATCATCCGACTGCGTGATAAAATCGGTGTGTCTTCGGCCGCGATCCAGATGGCGTGCGGAGATAGCTTACTGGTGTGCCCGGCGCGACACCCTCAAAATCAGGCATGATCGCCAGCGTTGGACGCAAAGTAAACGGTTTAAAATGCAATAGTTGCAAAGTGCGGAAGTGGTGGAACTGGCAGACACACCATCTACCTGCATCGCTTTAGCAATTCTCTACAAGCTTTTGATAATAAACCTTCTACCTTTCGCCTCAATCACTTCCGCTAACCTGCCTCGGAACAGCCAGTAGACGCCAGTAAGCCCCGGATGCAGGCAGTCGGTGCAAAATCCGGTGCAGGTACTCGGTTCCTCGCGGTACTCGAAAAGGCGCTCTGTGTCTCTAAGAGACATCGCCTTGGGGGTGTATCAGAGACCCCGAAAGAACCACCTTCTCGTTTTGCCTACACACTTAGTCTCCTTAGCGGCGAGCGGCAGCAACCGCCCCCATCGCGTTCACTTGCAAGGTAGGTGGTTTCCGGCTCGAATGGGGTTTGGGCGTGACGGTAATTTGTACATCATGGCCGAGTAAGAGCAGGAAGCCAACAAGTCGCTCGATGGAGAAATCAGTGAGACGGCCGCGCTTCAAGGCGGAGACTTTGGGTTGGTCCACATTCAACACCTTCCCGGCTTGTACCTGTGTCAGTTTGCGGGATTCGATGATGTCAACGATCCGGTGAGCCAGATCAGCCTTCGCACGTGCCTCTTGGGGATTAACAACACCCAGATCAGCGTAGACGTTGCCAGTGCCTTCCACGTATCCATGCTTTTTCATCGTGATTTGTCCCTGTTTAGCGTAATTTTCCTGTTCAGCCTAAATTCTTCCTGCTCGGCTTTTCCAGTTCCACCACTTGCGCGAGGCGCTTTTCCACGAGTTTCATTTCATGCCTCGGCGTCGCAATGCCCCGTTTGGACTTCTTCTGGAAAACATGCAAAACGTAAACGGCCTTTGGGAACCTCACGGTATAAACGGCCCTGAACGTATCGCCCCGGAAGTCGGAAACAATCTCCAGCACGCCCGGTGCAATACCTTTCAGGGGCTTTGCGTTCTCCGGCATTTTGCCCCTCTGCACGCGCTCCAACGCAAACCCGATCTCGTCCTTGACCTCTTCCGGCAGTTCGCGCAGCACCTCCAACGAATCCCCGACGAAACGTAACGGCCTCATCGAAGTAGCTGTCATATTCACCTGTATAATATGCTAGTTCTAGCATACTGTCAAGTCAAGAGGGGATCCGGGGGATCCGGACGCTCGAAAGCGCCCCTTGGAGGAGTGGTACAACGGCTCACCACCGACTCGGCATTGACTGCTCAGGCGTCCGCTTCCGGTTTCTTAAACAGGCCCGCCCTGACTTGTTCCCAGGAGATGACATCGAGAGGGTTTTGCGGATTCGATGGCTACCAAGATAGGTGCCACCGTCTCTGATCCTCAAATAGGGGCGCTGCTCGGGACTGCCTCGAACGCGGCCTTCCTGATGACCATTTTGGTCGCCAAGCACTTCAACTTCGGTGATGGGGCGGACGCGGCGAACAAGGTGTTTTGGGAGTACGGGAAGCAGAGCATGGCGTCAGCCGCGCGAACCTGCGTTAAGCCCCTCGTGCCGGACTTCTCCTTCAGCAGATCTCCCGCCTGTTCTTAAATGGACGATGAGCGTAATTGGGAGTAGAGTCGAGAACAGGCGCAGTGACTGTAGTCTCCCGGTGGTTAGTTGACTGGGCTTTCGCCGCGTCACCTCAGTCCGGTTTGGCTTGGTCCTGTCTCCTGTTCCCGCTCATCGAACCGGACTGGCAGTTTTCCCGCATCCGGCTCTCGGAAAAGACTCACGCTTTCGCCCACGGAAGGTTCGCGGTCCGGTGTGGCAACTGGACCAAGCCATACACAGAGTTCAGAGACGCCTCCGGAAAACGTTTGTATGCCGGTCGCGGCTCTTTGTGTTTGTCGCATAACCACCGACGCAACCTCCGGCGGGCGTGTAAGTCGACCGCACTGTAGGCTTTGCTGACCGCTCCTAGACAGAAGTAGTTGGCCCAACCGATCAACATCCGGTTGAGCTTCTCCACCATCGCCTTCGGATCCAGCCTGACGGTACCTCGCCCGGTCTCGTCGCTGATCGCGCGACAGATGCGCTGCACTCGTTGCTTCGAAGGTGTCGTGCCTAAATAGACTCGACCCCTCTTCATCGAGTAACACCGCCCGAACGTGTATCCCAGAAAATCAAACTTCTCTTCCGGCAGATAACAGACCCGCGTCTTAGTCTCGTGCACCGTCAATTTCAGCTTCGACATCATCGCCCGCATCTCAGTCAGTGCTTGCTCCGCCCCAACTCGACAGCAGATGACGAGGTCATCGGCATAGTTCACGATGTACGCTTTCCAACGCTTCTCGTGTCCGAGTTTCTTCCACCCCAGCACGAACCGTCGCATGTACAGATTGCTGAACAGGGGACTGATCGGAGACCCTTGGGGAGTACCTCGACCTTTGTCCCGATTGCGCGTGCTCCGACGTTTGTTCCCATGCTCGTCGGTTTCCTCGACCGGTGCTTCCAGCCACATCTTGATCAGATGTAGCATCGCCCCGTCGACAACCCTGCGAGCCACCGACCTCATGAGTTCGGCATGGGGAACATTATCAAAGTAGCTGCTGAGATCCGCATCAACGATCTGTCCATGTCCCGTGTTGATCAGCTGGTGGACGTGCTGTACTGCGTCCAGCGCGCTGCGGTCCGCCCGATAGGCATACTGCTCCGTCGGCAGGTCGGCCTCGAAGATTGGTTCGAGGACCAGCATGGCCGAGGTTTGCACAACCCGATCCCGGATTGTTGGTATGCCTAACGGTCTCTGCTTCCCATCCGGCTTGGGTATATAAACCCGCCGCACAGGCTGCGGTTGATAGGTTCGACTTTTCAGCGCTTGCGTCAGTTCGTCCAACCATTGTTCCCTGCCGTACGCTTCGATGTTCTCGAATGTCTGGTTGTCCATTCCCGCAGCCCCGCCGTTGGCTTGGCAGCGTTCGTAGGCATAGGCCAGTACGTCTTTCCGATACACCTTGTCGTACAGCGCGTGGAAACGAAGCTTGGGCGATTCCTTCGCTTTTGCGTGCAACGCCGTCTGCAACTTCTGAACACTGAATGGAGTTGTTAGGCTCATCGCCAAAGGCCATGGCATTCATCGCTGCTGACTCCTCTCCTTGCCTTTTGGGGCGAGGAAGTCTTCGAGGAGTTTGCGAGCCTGCTGGCGCTTGCGCGCATCGGACTGGTCGCGAATCTTGAGGATGGAATCGGGCAGCAGTGGTCTGCCTTCCGCTGCTGCCTGAGCGGCGGCATGGAAAAGATTCAGGAGCGTGTAACGCACGGCCCAGAGTTCGGCCAGCACCAGTTCGGCGGGATCGGCGGGCCGCTCGCGCGCGCCACGCAAAGCGGTCTCGCGCAGCCACTCGGAGACAGCCTGCCCCGCGCCTTCTGCAGCTGCTTCGATCTCGGCTAGTTCGTCGGGAGTCAGCCGCGTGGCGACAGTCTTGGTGCGAAAGCGAGGCTTCGCCTCTTCACCGAAGGGAAGACTGGACTGCGGATTGGCTTGAACGCGGGGACTACTCATCGGGAAAACTGCCTTGTTCGCCTATGCTGCGATCAGCTTCACGGCTACTCACCACCGGAACCGGGGCTCGCAGGAAGTTCTTGCGCTTCAACGCGTTTACGTGATCGGCGCTCCGAAGCAACTGGTCACGAGCAAACGTCATCGCTCGATACCACGCTCATCGAGCGATTCACCCAATCTGTTGACGCAGCGAAAGTTAACCTGCGTAAACATCGAAGTACCGCCTGGCGTTCCGCAGTTCCCAACTTGGGGGTGACGTGTCGAAGCGTCAACCCGGTGCAAGCACCGAAAACACCGATGGCAGTACCAATGCTCATTGGAGGTCACGATGCTGTAGCACCGAAAAGCCGTTGAGATGTAGCGAATGAAAGAGTCGTACGGTGAAGGCCTAGCAAGCCACACCGGCTCCGAGTCATGCGGGCACGGTCGCAAGGCCGGATACGAAGCGTTGACAGGAGGAACTACGGGCCAGGTTATTGAGCCGCGAAATACCCCTAACTTCAGGACGCTGACGCCCTGACACAACGCGGAAGGCAACATCCGGCCAAGCGCCATCGCTAGCTTGGCGGGAGTCCTGCGCGGTCTGTGACCCTGGCACGTAGGGACACATCTTGCACGGAAGTTGAGAGATCCCGGGTTCTCCCGAGAGCAGCCAGTGCGCTTGGGACGTATCGGGAAGTCCAAGGACAGAAGCCGATGACGAACGAACACGGGAAGTCGGACAGACCCATAGTACCGAGGAAGTCTCCGAACAAGGCCAGAACACCGGCGGCGGAGGAGATGGAGGGAAGGAGTCTGGCCAAGGGGAACCCGAGCCAGCAAAACGCGTCCCGGACTCAGAGCCGGATCGACGCGCCCAGTGCGCTGGAACGGGTACGACAAACGGCAACCGAGAACAAGGATGCAAAGTTCACCGCTCTGCTGCATCACATCTACCGCATCGACACTCTGCGGTTTGCTTACTTCCAGTTGAAGAGGCACGCTGCGGCCGGTGTAGACGGTGAGACGTGGCAGCACTACGGCGAGGACCTTGAGCAAAATCTCCAGGACCTCTCCCATAGGCTGAAGCGCGGAGCGTACCGGGCGAAGCCGGTGCGTAGGGTGTACATTCCCAAGGCGGATGGGCGGCAACGACCGCTCGGCGTCACGGCGCTCGAAGACAAGCTTGTTCAACGAGCGACGGTGGAAGTACTCAACGCGATTTATGAACCCGACTTTCTCGGCTTCTCTTATGGGTTCCGGCCAGGACGCAACCAGCACAAAGCGCTGGACGCCCTGTTCTGTGGACTCCATCAGCGACGTGTGAACTGGGTGCTGGACCTGGACGTGCGCAGCTTTTTTGATCGGCTGTCGCACGAGTGGCTGGTCCGGTTTCTCCAGCATCGGATAGCGGACCGGCGCGTCGTGCGGCTCATCCAGAAATGGCTGAACGCCGGCGTGCTGGAAAAGGGAACGCGAACGTTTGTGGAAGCAGGTTCGCCGCAGGGCGGAAGTGCATCGCCGTTGCTGGCGAATATCTACCTTCACTACGTCTTTGATCTTTGGGTCCAAGCATGGCGTAAGAAGCGTGCGCACGGCGATGTGATCGTGGTGCGTTATGCCGACGACATCGTGGTTGGATTCGAGCGCAAAGACGAGGCCGAACAGTTCTGGAAGGAGCTCGCCGAACGTATGGCGAAGTTTCAACTGGAACTGAACCCGGAAAAGACGCGCCTGTTCGAGTTCGGACGCCACGCGGCGGCGAACCGAAAGCGCGCTGGTTTGGGTAAGCCGGAGACCTTCGATTTTCTCGGCTTCAAGCATATTTGCGGGAAGACGAAAAGGGGACGGTTTCTGGTGCTTCGGCAGACGATTCGCAAACGCATGCAGGCTAAGCTGCAGCAGGTGAAGATCGAGTTGCGGCGACGTATGCATGACCCGATTCCTGAAGTTGGCGAATGGTTGAAGTCCGTGGTGGGCGGGCACATCCGATACTTCGGAGTACCGGGGAATCGATATGCGCTGGCTCACTTTCGTTTCACCGTGAGCAACCTCTGGTACCACGTCTTGCGACGTCGGAGTCAGACAGGTCGCGTGCTGTGGGAACGAATGCAACGGCTCATCCGCCGCTGGCTGCCTCCGGCCCATATCTGCCATCCTTATCCTTCGCGCCGTCTGCGCGTCACCACCTGAGGCAAGAGCCGTATGCGGGAAACCCGCTCGTACGGATCCGCGCGGGGGGTACGGAGCAATCCGTATCCCTACCGCGACCACCCTTCTTCCGGTGCAAAGCACCGCGTTCTTACAGCTCGCCGTATTCCAGCACCTGAGCCTCCCACGTATGGATCACTTCGGGGGCCTGCCATGCGCGTCGAAAAAGATTCCGGATCGACTGCCAGTGTTCCCTCGGGAATCGGAAGGTGATTCCGTTCTCACGCGCAAAGAAAAACACTCCCATTTCGTCATTGTCCAGGATCGCCGTGTGCGCATAGAAGTAGTAGCCTTGCCATTGGCAAAGGACCCGCTCCAAATCAAGCTCTTCAAGCATCCTTCGGAACTCCGCAATCCTCGGGTATCCGCACACCGGATAATGCGGGGCAAGTGGTCCGGGAAACTCCAAACGAGGGGAGAATTCATTCCCCTCTTCCCGCACCAGATCGAGGCGATATCCGCCTTCTTCCAAGGAGGGCAATGCCGGCTGAACCGCAAGCTCAAAATCCTCGTCGTTTGTCTCCGTAGGCGCCTTCTCTCTCAGGGGCTTTCGGTGAAGGGCATAGTGGCCGCGCGCGCACAGCCGCCATAGGGCCGTCCAGTGCGGCCAAAGCACCTCGTTCAGCCTCTCGATATTCGAGAACGTTTCCTCATCGAGAAGGCGGTAGAGATTCCGAGCGGCGAGGATCGGTTTGCGCCGCTTTTGAGCCGGGTTCCTCAGCATTCGAATGGTGTGATTCACCACCCGGCGCACGTCATCGCTTCCAACATCCTCAGCCTTTGCCTCCACCTGTTTGTCCCCTGGAAGACTCATCAGGTAGACAAAGTCCACTGGGGACTTCTTCGGTCTGCGTGCGATGGCGTAAGCCGCAAGGAATGCCTCGAGGATTTCGGCCAGGGACTCGTAGGAGATCTGGCCTTGTATGGTGTTCGCAAAGGACTCTGCTCCTCTTGCGCAGTAGTGGGCCACCAGGGTCCATTCCGCCTGCGAAAGTGAGAGCCCTGAGTCTGCCTTTCCACGAATTCTCAGCAAGGAATCGGTCGGCTCCTTGAGCAGGTCTACCAGTTCAAGACGGTCGTCTCGGGCAGACTCAAGCAGCTGCTTTGCCACCTCCGATGTCGAGACCGTTTGGCCGCTCTTGAGGAACATGATTTTCCTCAAGGTTTCAAGCCTGGAGCGCAGCGCCTCGGAAATGCGGATGGAAATCACCGGCTGCTGCGGTGTCGATGCCTTTTCTGCCATGGAGGTCCTTTCCCGATGGTTACACGCGATAAAAAGTAACGTTACATGCTGACTGTACGTGCACAAGTGCGATATTGTCAAGTATTAAGGTCATAGTCGAGGTGCACATTGCACGAAGCGATGCCCCCAGCATTTGCATCGGATCCCATCGAACCCTTGCTCGACGTGAGCAGAGCTGCCCATTTGCTAGGCATTTCGATCAAGACCTTGCGAGACTGGATTCAGGGCCGTAGGATCGACTATGTGAAAGTCGGCACAAGAGTCATGATTCGGCCGGAAACGATCCGTCAGTTCGTGACAAGCAACACCCGACGTGCGGCAGGCTGATGAAAGTATTCAAACGCAGCGGAAGCTCGTACTACGCCTACAAATTCCAGTTCCGAGGCAAGGAATACTACCGCTCGACTGGAACCGAAAACCGGCGTGAAGCAGAGGCTATCGCAGGCGCAGCGCGGGCTCGCATTGTTCGCCAGGCCGCTGGCCTCGAAGAACCCGAGCCGCAGCGGAAATCTTCCGCGAGCGATGAAAAGCCCAAGGGCATTCCTACGCTGAGACAGTTCCAAACAACTTTCGACGGCTGGGTTGCCACAGCCAAGGCCGAACAAAACGGCACAGTTAAGTTTTATCAGGAGAGCTATCGGAAGCTGCTCAGTTACGGTCCTTGGGCTGATCTACCCCTCGACCAGATCGACGAAGCTCATATCGAAGGGTTCAAAACTTGGGCTTTGAAGCAAGCGGGGCGACGGCGTGACGGAAAACCTACACCGGTGGGCAAAACCACAGTTAATCGCTATTTGGCCACTTTCCGCAAGGCCCTGCGTTATGCGCATCTCAAGCTTAAGTTGATTGCCAAAGTTCCGACGGTCGAACAGTACACGAAGGATGAAGGAGCAGAGCGTGAAACGGATTACGTCTTCAGCGCAGCGGAGTATGCGCAATGGACTTCGCGCGCCGCTGAACCTTTGCGATCCGCTTCCATTCTGGCGCGGCACTCCGGTATCTGTCGCAACGAGATGCTGAACCTGATGAAAGATTGCGTTCGCTTCCGCTCGGAGCAGCGTGCAGATGGGAAAATCTTCGGAGAGCTACTAATCAAGCGCGGCCTGAAGCGGCGGGCGCGCAAGCGCAAGCTGGTGATTGATCACGAAATGAAGGACGTACTCGAACAACTTCTGAAAGACTCCCGGTGCGACTATGTCTTCACGAGCCCGCAAGATCCGACAAAGCCTCTCGGGCCTTGGGTGCTGGAGGAACAGATAGGCCAGATACGGAAAAAGATCAAGACTCACCCCGATGCCGGCCTGCACGCCCTTCGACATACCTTTCTGACCGAGGCCGGAGAGTACACCGACCCCTTTACGTTGCAGTATGTCGCAGGTCACGATAACATTAAGACCACGATGCGTTACGTACACCCGCGGGAGGCTGCGGTCCATAAGTTGTTTGCGCGGCTGGCAGACTTGCAGCGGCCGGAGGAGCGCATGGCGTGCAAGAAGTCGGTGCAAAATCCGGTGCAGTTGGAAATGCCCTCACCGGACGATCTTGCGAAACTATTGATTACAAGTACTTTACAAAGTGCGGAAGTGGTGGAACTGGCAGACACACCATCTTGAGGGGGTGGCGCCGAAAGGCGTGGGGGTTCGAATCCCCCCTTCCGCACCATCGCAATGATTTCCGGGCATTTCATTGCCGCGGATTAGAATTTGAAACGGGCATGGCCCGCATGGAGTTTGGTAGCAATGACGATTTTGATCACAATCATTCACGTAATCGTTTGTCTGTTCTTGATTGGCGTGGTGTTGCTGCAAAGCGGACAGAGCGGCGACCTGGCGGCTGCCTTCGGCGGTCAGGGTAGCCAGACGGCGTTTGGGCCGCGCGGCGCGGCTTCGGTTCTTTCGCGGGCGACGACCTGGTCGGCGGTGATTTTCATGCTTACGTCGATGACGCTGTCGATTTTTGCCGCGCGGAAAACGGGGCCGACGTCGGTGTTGTCGGGAGTGAAGACGACACAGACGAAATCGCAGCCCGCGGCGCCGGCGGCTCCGCCAACGGTTCCGCAGAACCAAGCGCCGACACAGAAATAAGGGGCGGACCCCGTTTATTCAATCTGATCATCTTATCGAGTTAGGAAGGGGTTCTCTTCCCTTTCCTCGCCGATCGTGGTTCGTGGGCCGTGGCCCGGAATTACGAGCGTGTCGTCCGGCAATGTCAGGACGCGATCGTGCAGCGAGCGCATGATTTTCTCGAACGATCCTCCAGGGAGATCGGTGCGTCCGATGCTTCGGGCAAATAACGTATCGCCGGCGATCAACAATTTTTCCGCGGGAAAATAGAGGCAGACGCTGCCTTCGGTATGGCCGGGAGTATGAAGAACGTTTGCCTTTAAGTTCCCTGCCTGTAGCGAATCGCCATCAGCGACGCTTGCCTCGACCGCAACTTCTCCCGGTGAGGTCATGCCGAGCCACGAGGCCTGGACGTCAAGCATTTTCAGGAGAGCATAGTCATTCTGATTCAGCAGAATCGGCGCGCCCGTTGCCGCGCGCAGCTTCATCGCTCCGCCGACGTGATCGATGTGGGCGTGAGTGATGACGATCTGTTTCACTTTCAGGTTGTGCTTTCGGATGATGGCGAGGACATTCTCAATATCGTCGCCAGGATCGATGATCATGGTTTCGTGCGTGGTCTCGTCGCCAATGATAGAGCAGTTACATTGCAGCGGGCCGACAGGAAGGATCTCGTGGATCATGCGCCTTAATTCTCGCTCAGAGGGAGAAGATCTGCCAAGCGTGCGCCGAGGTCAGAAGTTAGAGGTGTAGATTGCAGAGGGTAGCATTTGATTTCGAGAGCGCGAGATTTGATCTAAGGTTTACTTCTGCGATCTCACCTCTAACGTCTGACCTTTCTAAGATGCAACAGCAATCTGTCCATTGGTCTGGTCGGAGCGGAAGCGGAGCAAGGCCGCAATGTTCCCGGCACGATCGAGAGCTTCGTGATCTTTGAGGTAGAACAATTCGATATCACGGCGGATAGCAATAGGGATGATGGCATCGCATACGTCGGGAAGTTCGCGCGTGACGTGTCCGCAAGCGACGCAGTTTGAAATCAGGTGGGCGTCAATATGGCCGCAGTTGGGGCACTGAACAGCACGAGCTGAATAGTTTTCGCTGATGAAGATGGTCTGCACTTCTCCGGTTTCGAGCGACTGAAGAACGCGGCGCAGGCCGGTGACGCCGCGTCCATTCGATCGGGCCAAGTCCAGTGCTTCGCTCACTTTCGTGGAGCCCCGCTCCAAGATCCATTGCTGGAGAAGTTCGCTGGCGTGTTCGCGAATCTCTTCGTTCGAGACGCTGGCGACATCGGCTGAGAATCGTCCAATCACGCGCTCTTTGACGTAGGGGTGGAGTTCTGACTCGAACTCAGGCCAGTTGACATCGTGACAACCGATGATGAGGCGCTGCCAAATGCCTTTTTCGAAGTCAGTGAGCAGGCGCTCGGAAACTGACTTGAAGTGCTGCAAGGCTTCCTCGGCCACTCGACGCTCGGCGTGTCCGGCTTCGTAGCCGTTGTAGCCGTAGTTCGAGGCACTGCGCGAGAGCAGGTGCACAATGGCTCCGCGCTCGTGCAGGTCGTCGAGACGAAGATCAAAGATGCGGGCACGCTGGCGGTCGACTACGGCCACGCAAAGCGCGGGCTGGGCTCCGAGCAAAGCGGCCAGCGGTTTTAGCTGAAACTGCGGCTGAAGATAAATGTGGGTGCCTCCAAGCTGCGGAGGCAGTTCGTACTCCCTCCAGAAATTCTGGGCCGCACAGGCGAAAACGGCCTTGCCTCGCGCGTTACCACGAAGGTTTGTGGCCAGGTCGAGGACGCGATCGAGGTCGGCATGGAGGGATCCGTTTTTACCAGTGGTGGCAGCACTTTTCAGGGCCTGCTTCACTACATCCTTGGCGATAATTGCCTCGCGGCGATGGGAGCGGTCTTGCGGAGGATCGGGTTGAAAATAGAAACTGAGAGCACTTCCACCTTTGCTTTCGTCCACCTGAAAAGCGGCCAGCTCACGGATTTCATCCCGGGTCATCATCTCGATCCTCCTTTAAATACTGAGATGCTGGTAGTGAATGAGATGTCTAGAGTCGAGTTTTGAACGAGAGTTCGCGGTGAAACTCGCTGGCTATGGAAGGCGCACTGCGAACGCAGTCGCGTGCACGATTCACGGATTCGCGCACGGCCTCCATGTGGCGTCCGGTGATGGCGGCAATTTCGCCAAGTGAGAAACCCTCGATACCGTAGAGGAGGAAAGCTTCTCGATCGGTGCGATTGACGCCGTGAAGGGCGGCCTGCACGAGGGCAATCATTTCGTCGGAGTATGCGGATTCTTCGGGAGTGGTCACACGGCGGTCGGGGATCGCGCTTTCGCGCGTCCAACCTTCATCCGCCTGATGGAACTGCAATCCGGGTTCGTCGGATGCTTCGACATTTTGCCGTCGCCGGCTGTCTTCGAGATGGACAGGAGATTCCAGTTCGTGGAGACGAGCCGTCATTTCATTCATGGCTTGCAGGGCAAGATGATAGAGCCAGGGTTCGAGCGTCAATTTCTCAGGACGATCGGTGTCGCCGAGAGCACGAGCAATAACTTCGTTGACAACTTCGGGAGTCGAGAAACCGTCATCTGGGAGTTCTTCGTCGGAGCGGCGGAAATAGAGCTCGCGGTCCACGAAACGCTCTAGGCGCGGCAGGTTTACGTTCACGTAAGACCCGATATCGTCGGCAGAGATGGTGGGCGGCATGACGGCGGCGATGGTCTGCTCGAACGGAACGCCTGGCTCGGGCGATTCCTGGGGACCTCCGCGCCAGCGGCGCCACTTGTGACTGGAGCGAAGCAGTTCCTTATGACGGCCGATTTGCTGAATCAGCTCGTCAAAGGCCGCCTTGATTGCTGAAGTTGGACTCGACGCCTTGGCTTGCGCCGCCAATTGACCAGACGGCAAGCGCAAATTCAGGGAGACGATCGTCCCCTCGCGCGCGGAATTTTCCTCGATGACAGCTTTCAGGTGCACCAGTTCGGGCCGGAAGACTTGAACTCTCTTCTGAATTTTTTCGATCTGGTGGCTTACTTCTTTTTCTATGTCGGGAGTTTTGTGGACCTTATAACTGACGTGAACGTTCATTTTCGAGCCTCGAACACAGGGAAAGAATCCCGTGAAGCTGCGGTCCGTACAAAAGAATTGTACACCCGGCGGGAAGGGACCAAAATGACGTGCTTCAGGGCTCCCCTGGTATTTTGTGCGCGTCTTCCGTTTTTGGGCGCTTGATTTGTCCTTTGGCTATTTCACGTAGACCGAATCCTGCGTCAACTCCTTGGGCATTGCGACTGGGAAGGGCGGAAATTCATGTGAAATGCCTTTGAAAAGCGGAACCGTGACTTCAGAGCGACGGGTACCGTCGTGTACGATGATTTCGTGTTTCAGTTGTTCCGAGTAACCCTCCCACAGAGACACGCCCGCGTAGGCTCCATCTTTGCGAAGAATGTAGTAGGTCATATCGATGAACTTCAGCTTGGTCATGTCATCGTTGTAGTTGCGGACGATACGCTTAAGCGTGTCCATGCCGGCCTCTAGAGGAGACATCCCCCTGCGCATATTTTCTACGATCGTGTGCGCTCCGGCGACCTTGATGTTCTCTTCGCCGCTGCCGGTTGCGCCGGCCGAGCCCACATCCTGATCGGTATAGCAACCGGCGCCGATGATGGGCGAATCGCCAACTCGCCCGGCAAGTTTGAAGGCCAAGCCGCTGGTGGTGGTAACTCCAGAGATCTCGCCTTTGTCGTTGAGCGCGGAGCAGTGGATGGTTCCGGTGGGCGGAGATAGAACGCGGCGAATGGCGGCGATGCGGAATTCGGGTTCGATGCCCAATTGCGCCGCTAGCTCTTCGAGGCGGCGAATTCGATGTTCCCAAAGTTCAGATTGCGGAGACGGCGTTACCGGGGGCGCGGGCGGCTTCCAATGCGGGTCGGCTAATCCGGGTCCCCACCAGTCGTCGGTTGAATGATATTCCTTCCAGAGCAGCCAGATTTTGCGCGAGCGATCGGTGAGCAAATTTTCGCGAGGGAAACCGAGCGCGACGGCGAAGCGTTCCGCGCCCTCGCCGACAAGCATTACGTGGCCGGTGTGCTCCATTACAGCCTTCGAAACCAGGGCAACGTTCTTAATGTTGCGGACAGCGCCGACTGATCCCGCACGGCGGGTCGGACCATGCATGCAACAGGCGTCGAGCTCGACTACGCCGTCTTCGTTGGGCAGGCCGCCGAGTCCGACGGTGTCATCGTTTGGATCATCTTCCGGTCCTTTCACCACGCGAATCGCCGCATCGAGTGTGTCACCTCCACCTTTCAGAAAAGTGAAGGCATCGTCGAGGTAGTTGACACCGTTGTGGGCGCAGATAATGATGGGGCGCTTGCCCGAACCGAACGATCCTGTGCCGGGGTTCGATTTGTCTTGTGCGCTCGGACCGTTTGCGTTCAAGCCCTTTGCGTTGAGTCCAGTACCCATCGAAGCGACGATTGCGGAACCCAGAAATCCACGACGGCTTATTGACATGAAATCTCCCTGCTCTGGAAACGGCGAGAAGGATACCACGAGCGCCAGCGAGTCGGGCACTATAAGCGAGATTTACGCAGCAATCGTCTGCAGAAGGCGCGCGACGCCTTCGCTAAAATGCGCCGGTTCAGTGATCAGGCTCAGAACGAGATAGCCTTCACTCGGGAAATCATAGAAGTGACCGGGATGGACGAGGACATTTTTCGTTCGCAGGAGATTGATGGCCAAGTCCTCATCAGACCCTAGCGCGGGAACGCGCAATGCGGCATACCATCCGCCTTCGACCAACAATCTCACGCAAGAGGGATGGAGGGCGAGTTGGCGATCGAGTTCCGCGAGGTTGGCACGCAGACGATCGAGGAGCACCGGCTGGATCCGCTTTCGCTGCTCAAGGAGGATCGCAGCGGCAAGCTGTATGGGTGCATTCACGGAGAGAAAAGTGTCGGCGATAATTTCGAGGCGCGCTCCGGCTTCGGCGACGAATTCTTTTGGCCCGCTGGTTACGACCCAGGCCAGCTTCATCTGCGGGAGAGCGGATATTTTGGAGACTCCGCTGAGAGTGAATGTAAGGGCACCGCCATTGGTGACAAAACTGTCGCGCATCACACCGTCGTGCGAATAATCGAGAAAGACTTCATCAACGATTAAAGCCAGATCATATTCGCGGCAGAACAAGTTGAGCGCTGAGACTTCGTGCGCGGAAACGTACGAGCCGGTCGGATTATTGGGATGGACCAGGATGACCGCACGCGAGTGAGCTGTCGCGGCCTTATAGAGAGAATCAAAGTCGATTTGCCATCCGTGATCGTAAAGCAACGGGTATGGGACCAGCTTCACGTCGGCCAGATCGGCGAGAAACTCGAATAAAGGATAGCTCGGCTTTGGGACCAGGATTTCGTCGCCAGCGTTACAGAGCAAACGAAATACATACGAATAGGCTTCGCTTGTGCTCGTCGTAAGAATCAGGCGCTCGGGATCGAGATCAAAGACCTCGTGCGATTCGCGATAGTAGCGGCAGACGGCCTGGCGCGCTTCGAGCAGGCCACGCGGCTGCGGATCGTAATGCATCGCCTCGGGATTCGCCAAGGCGGCTAGCACGATTTCGGGATCGGGTCGGACGCCGGCTTCCGTCGGGTTGGAGATGGTCAGGTCGAGAAAATGATGTCCGGAAGCACGCGCTTCATCAATCGCGCGGGTGAGGGCGTTTGTATTGAGCCGCCAATTTGTTCGGTGGGAGAACATGGATTTGCAAAAGCTTTACCGCTAAGGGCGTGAAGTGTCGAAGCGTCAACCCGGTGCAAAGCACCGAAAACACCGATGGCAGTACCAATGCTCATTGGAGGTCACGATGCTGTAGCACCGAAAAGCCGTTGAGATGTAGCGGATGAAAGAGTCGTACGGTGAAGGCCTAGCAAGCCACACCGGCTCCGAGTCATGCGGGCACGGTCGCAAGGCCGGATACGAAGCGTTGACAGGAGGAACTACGGGCCAGGTTATTGAGCCGCGAAATACCCCTAACTTCAGGACGCTGACGCCCTGACACAACGCGGAAGGCAACATCCGGCCAAGCGCCATCGCTAGCTTGGCGGGAGTCCTGCGCGGTCTGTGACCCTGGCACGTAGGGACACATCTTGCACGGAAGTTGAGAGATCCCGGGTTCTCCCGAGAGCAGCCAGTGCGCTTGGGACGTATCGGGAAGTCCAAGGACAGAAGCCGATGACGAACGAACACGGGAAGTCGGACAGACCCATAGTACCGAGGAAGTCTCCGAACAAGGCCAGAACACCGGCGGCGGAGGAGATGGAGGGAAGGAGTCTGGCCAAGGGGAACCCGAGCCAGCAAAACGCGTCCCGGACTCAGAGCCGGATCGACGCGCCCAGTGCGCTGGAACGGGTACGACAAACGGCAACCGAGAACAAGGATGCAAAGTTCACCGCTCTGCTGCATCACATCTACCGCATCGACACTCTGCGGTTTGCTTACTTCCAGTTGAAGAGGCACGCTGCGGCGGGTGTAGACGGTGTGACGTGGCAGCACTACGGCGAGGACCTTGAGCAAAATCTCCAGGACCTCTCCCATAGGCTGAAGCGCGGAGCGTACCGGGCGAAGCCGGTGCGTAGGGTGTACATTCCCAAGGCGGATGGGCGGCAACGACCGCTCGGCGTCACGGCGCTCGAAGACAAGCTTGTTCAACGAGCGACGGTGGAAGTACTCAACGCGATTTATGAACCCGACTTTCTCGGCTGTTCTTATGGGTTCCGGCCAGGACGCAACCAGCACAAAGCGCTGGACGCCCTGTTCTGTGGACTCCATCAGCGACGTGTGAACTGGGTGCTGGACCTGGACGTGCGCAGCTTTTTTGATCGGCTGTCGCACGAGTGGCTGGTCCGGTTTCTCCAGCATCGGATAGCGGACCGGCGCGTCGTGCGGCTCATCCAGAAATGGCTGAACGCCGGCGTGCTGGAAAAGGGAACGCGAACGTTTGTGGAAGCAGGTTCGCCGCAGGGCGGAAGTGCATCGCCGTTGCTGGCGAATATCTACCTTCACTACGTCTTTGATCTTTGGGTCCAAGCATGGCGTAAGAAGCGTGCGCACGGCGATGTGATCGTGGTGCGTTATGCCGACGACATCGTGGTTGGATTCGAGCGCAAAGACGAGGCCGAACAGTTCTGGAAGGAACTCGCCGAACGTATGGCGAAGTTTCAACTGGAACTGAACCCGGAAAAGACGCGCCTGTTCGAGTTCGGACGCCACGCGGCGGCGAACCGAAAGCGCGCTGGTTTGGGTAAGCCGGAGACCTTCGATTTTCTCGGCTTCAAGCATATTTGCGGGAAGACGAAAAGGGGACGGTTTCTGGTGCTTCGGCAGACGATTCGCAAACGCATGCAGGCTAAGCTGCAGCAGGTGAAGATCGAGTTGCGGCGACGTATGCATGACCCGATTCCTGAAGTTGGCGAATGGTTGAAGTCCGTGGTGGGCGGGCACATCCGATACTTCGGAGTACCGGGGAATCGATATGCGCTGGCTCACTTTCGTTTCACCGTGAGCAACCTCTGGTACCACGTCTTGCGACGTCGGAGTCAGACAGGTCGCGTGCTGTGGGAACGAATGCAACGGCTCATCCGCCGCTGGCTGCCTCCGGCCCATATCTGCCATCCTTATCCTTCGCGCCGTCTGCGCGTCACCACCTGAGGCAAGAGCCGTATGCGGGAAACCCGCTCGTACGGATCCGCGCGGGGGGTACGGAGCAATCCGTATCCCTACCGCGACATCAAGAACGATTTTGGCGACTCGCAACTTCGTCAACTCGCTCACTAAGAACCCGGTGCTGCTCGACGCTACTTAAGAAAGAATCCTAGCTGTTCGGGAGGCGGCAGCGTTTTGGCGTTCCAGTACTGACGCTGCGCGGCTTGAACAGCGACGATTTTAGCTTGCACCTCCTGCGCCAAGTTGTCGTAACGAACCAGGACGTTGCCCAGCCAATACGGTTGATCTTCACGTGCCCAGCCTTGGGCATACATTCCGCGTATCTCGGTGATGGCATCACGCAGGCTCTGCAGCCGGCCGTTGATGTCAACGATTTCGTCGAGATCGCCCTGTGCGCGCTTCTCGTCTGTCTGATTCTGATAGGCATCCCAATAAAAGTGACTGATTTCTGACGTGAACTGGAGCTTCATGCCCAGCGTGTCGAGTCGGCGGGCGGCCAGCAGCATGTCGTCGAGAGTCTCGCGATGAATGCGAGCCTTCGATCGATCGGCCAGGAGCGATTCGGCGGCGGTTTCGGCGCCCATGCGCAGATCGTGAGTAACGGGCAAGGCTTGCGCGGCGGTGTTGGCTCCAGCGGCGCTGAATGGATCGGACCAGAAAAGCTCGTTGCTGGCATTATCGAGTTTGACGCCAGCGAGAAGCGTGTTAGGACGATCCAGATTGTCGATCACGGTGGCAAAGGTGGTGTCGTTATCGTCATTGCGATAGAACGCCCAGTCGTAACTGCTTTTGAAATCGTCGATGCTCGATTCGCCGGGCTGCCAACTGGCCGCTGCACCAAAGACCAGCGCCGGCCAACTCATGTCGACGAGCGATTCGCCGTCGTCGTTCCAGGTAGTGTTGAGAGCGCCAATCGACTGGTGCTTCTGACCGTCGCGAATAAAGTTTCGAATATTCACGAAGGCACTGTCGAGGTCGGGCCAGATCACGCGCCAATTGCCTGCTCCGGGGGCAACGACCACACGCAGTCCGGCGTTAGTGTAGGGAGTAATAATGCTCTCGTAGCTCGGCTTGGGGTCGTAGTCCCAGGGAACGGCGATCATGTCTTTGGGAAGAATGGTTAGCAGTTCGGGATACTTGACCGCGATGTCTCCCCAGAACATGAGTTGCTTGTGATAGGGCTGCATGATCTGGAAAACCTTCTGCAAGTGTTCGAGATAGACACGCCCAAGGCCCTCCTGGGCCGCGAGTGCCTTGGTCCGGCCGAGTCCGAGTTCGAAGGTTTCATCCGACCCGATATGAAAGAAGGGGCCGGGAAACAAGGGAACGACCTCGCCGTAGACTTGCCGAATAAAGTCGTAGGTTTTAGGGTTGGTTGGCGTGAGCACGTGTCCATGAGGCGTTTCCGCAAGATCGGAATAGATTTCGTATTTCAGAAACTGATGAAGATGCCCGAAAGCCTGCTGCTCGGGCAGGAGCGTGATGTAGTATCGGGCGGCGTATTCGACGAGCTCTTTGATCTCGGCTGGAGTCAGCGCCGCGCCTTCGGGGGCGACGAGCCGCTGCGTCTGGAAGTTGAAGACGTTCTCCATGTTGAAGCCGAGCAGATTGATTTTGTACTCGGCCAGGGTGCGAATCTGTGTCTTCAGATAATCGAGCGTGGGGATGGGACCGCGGCTGATGTCGTCGCTCACGCCTCGCCACTCCATGCTCGGCCAGTCGCGTATGACGAGAGCCGGAGCTGCGAGCGACTTCCCTTCCGCACCTTCAGGGCGCAACAACTGACGAAGAGTCTGCACCCCATAGAACAGAGCCTGCGCGGTGCGTCCGGCAACCACAATTCCTGAGTCGGTCACGCTGATGACATAGGCCTGTTTGCCGAGATCGGCGCCACCCAGATCATTCTCTCCGACCTTCACTCCGTGGGCTCCGAGATAAGAGCGCAAGCCGTGTTCGGTGAGGCGTCCGAGCGAGATATGTTCGACCGTCTTCGGCGCTGCGGAGATGGACTCGATCCGAAGATTCATGCCCGTGCGCTCGCGAATCTCCCATTGCAGTGTTTCGGCGGCGAGCCGGTCTTCGGAACTGCTGATAAGGATCGTCGTCGAGGGTTTGATCACGATTTGGCCTTCACCCATGCGAACTTCTTTGGGCGCGGGGAGAATCTTGAGGGATCGCGCAGCATTGCTCATCTGGGCGTGAGAGGCAAACGGTAGAAAAGCGACGAGGATGAGGACGATGGATCTGGCGATTTTCATACGAAGGATATTCATGACTTGCGTGAATGGCGAGAGTAGCAGGTGACGTCGGGCCGCGACAAGTTGTGCGGGATACGGAACGTCGCCGCGGGCATCTCGGCGTGCATTGTGGCGGGTCTGTGGGCGTGATAGTTTGATTTTTCCCGCTGATTGTTTCGAAGATGTTAAGCGCGAGTACAACCCGCGAAACACGTTTGCCGCTGGTTGTTCGAGCACCTCTGTGCGCGCTGCTGGGCGTACTGGTCCTCGCGGCGGGCACGCGCCTGGATTTCAGGCAGCCTTTCATCGGATACGGATTTGGTGGCGCGTTTCTCCTTTATGTAGCGGCGGAAGGCAGTTCGAAGCGCCGGGCTCTGCTCGGAGCCGTGGGCGCATTGCTGGCTGCGTGGGTAGTTTGGGGAAGATACCAGGATCTGGCGACGCTGCTGGTGCAGGTCATGGGCGCATTCGGCTTGGCAAGCCTTCTGCTGTTAAGTTGCACAGTGCTTTGGAACGGACGCGATCGCGAACCGGCTGCGTACCGGGCGCTCTTGCCGGCAGCAGCGCTGGCCTTTCTGGTGCTGGGAGCGCAGTACTCACTCAATATGGCTTCGTACCTCCACGCGAAGACTCTTGATCTCTATGCTTTCGCATTCGATGGCAGTCTTGGTTTTGAACCAAGCTTTGTTTTAGGGCGATTTTTAAATTCCAACCGGTGGCTGGTTCCGTTCTTGCAGGTGACTTACGAGGGCATTCTTCTGGCGATGGCGGCGCTGTATGCCGGGTTCATGGGGCGCAGGAACCGGCCGATCTGGGAGCTTATCGAAGTGCTGTTTGCCTCGGCCATGGTGGGCTACGCTTTCTTCAGCATTTTTCCAGTATGTGGGCCGCGCTACGCTTTTGGAAGGGACTTCCCGACGCTGGTCGTTCCCTATGCGGCGTTGCATCAGTTGACGCTGATGAAGGTTCCAGTGTCGTGGCTGTTTCCGCGTAATGGTGTGCCATCGCTGCACATGACGTGGGCATTGTTGATCTGGCTGAACACGCGAAGCCTGCCGCAGTGGGCTCGACTGACGGCCCTGGCGCTCGTATTTGCCACGGTGTTCGATACTCTGGCTAGTGGAGAACATTACTTCTTCGACCTGATTGTGGCTTTGCCGTTTACGTTGTGGATGCAGGCGTTGATGGCGCGTACGGTGCGAATACAGGACCGGCGACGATGGCTCCCAGCGGTTTGCGGGTGCACGCTTTTTGTGGGCTGGCTCGTGATTGGGAGATTCGGTTTTCCCTTGATGACCGGCCGCGCAGTACCGTGGTTGCTGATAGCGGCGTCTTCGACGGTGTCGATCTTGTGGGCGGTGAAACTGCCCGCCATGATCCCGGAAATGGTGGAACCCAGCAGCGGTCAACAGCCGGAATAAACCGCGACGGTCGGGAGGCTAACCACCTCTACTCTTACTTTCCGAAGGCTTCTTTGTTCACCACGTATGGCATCTTGGTGATGTCGCCACCGTAATTCCCTTCCACAACATCGATGAGTCCCTGCACGCAGCGGCCGGCCATACCTTTATCAGGATCGGATGAAAGGCGGGTAATGCGGGCGGCACTGGCGAAATGAGGCAGCAGGCGGCAGCGGTCGGCGATTGCGGGATCGCGCAGGGGTGAATCAGCGGGGAGCGGCTCGGTCTCGTAAACATCGAGCGCGGCACCCGCGATCCAGTTCTCGCGGAGAGCACGCGCCAAGGCCGTCTCGTGAATCACTGGACCGCGCGACGTGTTGATAATCATGGCGGTTGGCTTCATCATGCGCAGGGTCGTCTCGTTGATCAGGTGATAGGTCGGCGTGGTGCTCTCGCCTTCGCGCAGTAGGGGGACGTGCAGGCTCACAAAATCGGCGGCGCGCAGCGCCTCTTGCAGACCGGTGTAACGAATCGTGACTTGCTCGCGGCTGATGCCGCGCCGAAAGCGCAGATCCTTTACCTCCTGTATCGCCTTTATGTAGTCGTGATTCTCGTAGACGGGATCAAAGCACAGGATGTTCATGTCGAAACCTGCGCACTTCTTAATGAAGGCGAGGCCGATGCGTCCGGTACCGATGACGGCCACGGTTTTGCCGGTGACTTCGTCGCCGAGAAATGGAAGATAAGGATGCCAATATCCCCAACGATTCTCGCGCGTCAGGTGCTCGGCGGGCCACAGCTTGCGAGCGAGAGCCCCCATCAGAAAAAAAGCAAACTCAGCAGTTGCTTCGGTAAGAACGTCGGCGGTATTCGTGAACGGGACTTTGTAACGGTTGGCATCGGCGCGGTTGATGTTGTCGAATCCGACAGCGTATTGCGCGACTACTTTCAGAGTCCCTTCTCCGGCGGCGAAAACCTCGGCATCAATCGGGTCACGCAGCGTGGTGATGAGGCCGGCCACGCCGGACTTTACCTTCTCGATAATTACGCCTTTAGGCGGCGCTTCGGGCTGGGGATAGACTTCGAGGTCGTATCCCTTTCGGCGAAGAACGTCTAGAGCGTCTCCTATGTCGCAGGTGGCAAAAATGCGGATTCTCTGGCTCATGGGCCCGGATAGTGTATCGCGAATTGCGAGTAGAGATATGGCCGGACGCTTGTGAAATGCGAGGCCGGGCTAGGGCAGACGGTGCTCTGCCCATTTTCTCTGAGTGTTCGTTTTCTCTCGCCTTTCCGCCTGCTACTGTTCGCGGGTTTCGGGACGTGGGGCGGCGGAGGCGGCTTGGGCGTGATGGCGAACGTCGGCGCCCAGCACCCAGAAGATAACATCCTCCGAAATATTAGTGGCATGGTCGGCCACACGCTCCAGATTGCGGGCTACGAGCAGGGCATCCAGCGCCTGCTGAGTGACTTGCGGCTCTTCATTCATCTTTCGGACGAGCACGATGAACGCCTCGTCGCGCATGCGGTCGACAACGTGGTCCATCTCAAGCACGGCCTGGGCGAGTTCGGCTTTGCCTTCGACGAACGACTCAAGCGCGCGGCGCACCATGGCGCTCACGGCGGTGGCCATGCGCGGAATGTCGACGGGCAATTCGGTGGCGGGTAATTCGATCATGTCCATCACCCGCTCGGCGATGTTCACGGCCTGGTCGCCGACGCGTTCGAGATCGGCGTTGATCTTGGTAACGGCGAGAATGAAGCGCAGATCGACGGCGGCCGGCTGCTGAGTGGCGAGGATGTCGAAAGCGAGTTCATCGATTTCGCGTTCAGCGGCATTGATGAGGCTCTCGTTCTCGAGAACGAGCTGACAGCGGTTAAGATCGCGTTCGGTATAGGCCTGGCAGGCGCGATCGACCGCCAGTTCCGCGAGCCCGCCCATGCGGAGCAGTTTTTCGCGGAGATCCTCCATTTGTTGTTGAAAGCGCGTGCGCATTTATACGAGCCTCTTAAACTTCGTTCCTATTTTCTATCTGAATGCCTTTATCCGAATCTGCCGGTGACGTAATCTTCCGTCCGCTTGTCGGACGGATTGGTGAATATCTTTTCCGTCTTGTCAAACTCAATCATTTTGCCCAGCAGGAAAAATCCCGTGAATTCGGCCACACGGGCTGCCTGCTGCATATTATGCGTCACAATCACGATGGTGTATTGCTCTTTTAACTGGAAAATGAGTTCTTCGATCTTGCCGGTGGAGATGGGATCAAGAGCTGAGCAGGGCTCGTCCATGAGCAAAACTTCGGGTTGAACGGCCAAGGCGCGTGCGATGCAGAGGCGCTGCTGCTGGCCACCGGAGAGGCTGGCTCCGGATTTTTTGTGCAGATGATCTTTGACTTCATCCCACAGAGCTGAATTTTGCAGGGATTTGTGGACGATCTCTTCGAGTTGCTTGCGGTTGCTAAAGCCGTTGAGCTTGAGGCCAGCGGCAACGTTGTCGTAGATGGACATGGTCGGGAACGGATTCGGCTTTTGGAAGACCATGCCGACGCGGCGGCGAAGTTGAGTGGCCGAGGTTCCGTTGTAAACGCTGAGATCGCCGATGCGCACCGCACCCTCGACGCGCGCGTCGGGAATAGTTTCATGCATACGGTTGAGGCAACGTATAAACGTGGATTTTCCGCAACCAGACGGGCCGATGAGCGCGGTCGCGTGGTTGGCGGCCACGGTAATATTGACGTCGAACAGCGCCTGCGTCTTGCCGTAAAACGCATTCAGGTGCTCGACTGTGATTCCGACGCCCATAACTGATTAAACTCCTACACTGGTCAACAAACGACCGAATCCGCTGTCCTTACGCAACTTTGTATGCCAAAGGCATTCCCTAATACGAATCCTACTGCACGGTTATGCTCCCGCTAGAGTACCGTGCCTAACCGCGATGCGCACGGCAGAGACAGCGCCAACGATAAGCACAATTAAAACCAGCGAACCCGCCCAGGCTTGCTTGTGCCACTCGTCGAACGGCGAAATGGCGTAGGTGAAAATCTGCAACGACAGGGCCGCAGTGGGCTGGTCGGTTTTCCAGTTCCAAAACTGATTTCCAAAAGCAGTGAAGAGCAGCGGCGCCGTTTCTCCGGCAACGCGCGCGAAGGCAAGCATGACGCCGGTGATGACGCCAGAGGTGGCCGTCCGCAGGGTAATGGAGAGCGTGGTGCGCCAGCGGGAGACGCCGAGACCGTACGCAGCTTCGCGGATAGCCTGCGGCACAAGGAGGAGCATCTGCTCGGTCGTACGGGCGATGGTCGGAACCATCATGATGGCGAGTGCCACGCCGCCAGCCAGCGCAGAGAAATGTTTCTGTCGCATGACGACGAGGCCGTAGGCCACAATGCCGATGACGATCGAGGGCACGCCGTTCAGAACGTCGGAGACGAAGCGTACGATGTCGCCATAGCGGTTACGACCATACTCGGAGAGAAAAACGCCCGCACCGATACCGAGCGGCACGCCCAGCAGGCTGGCGATGGCCAAAATCACCATGGAGCCGACGATAGCATTGGCCATACCACCGCCGGGCTCGCCGACCGGCTTTGGAGTCTGCGTCAGGAAAGCGATATTGATGGAGCCAATTCCCTTGTAAACCAGGTAGGCGAAGATGGCGAACAGCGGCAAAAGCACCAGGACAACCGTTAGCACAGCCACTCCGGTCATGGCGTGATCGGTGAGTCGACGTCGCAGGCTAATGGGCGGAATCGTGACCTGCGGAATCCCGGTGTGTGGAGTCCCGACCGCTGCCGAATTGGAGTTCATATCAGGCAATGTTTTTTGCCGGTTGGCCTCGAGTGACGCTCCACACCATGATCCGGGCCAGCGCATTGACCACGATGGTGACGAAGAAGAGCGCCAAGCCGATCTCGATGAGCGCGGAAAGATAAACGTCGCCGGTCGCTTCAGTGAATTCATTGGCAAGCACGCTGGCCATGGTGTATCCGGGAGCAAAAAGGGATTTCGCGATATCGGGTCGATTGCCGATCACCATGGTGACCGCCATGGTCTCGCCGAGCGCGCGGCCCAAGCCGAGAATGATTGCACCGACGATTCCGGCGCGCGCATTGCGGAGAACGCCCATACGGATCATCTCCCAGCGCGTGGCGCCGAGCGCCAGGACCGCTTCGCGCTGGTGCTGCGGAATAACCGTCAGGACCTCACGAGTGATCGACGAAATGATGGGGATAATCATGATCGCCAGAATCACGCCGGCGGCTAACATGCCGATGCCATAGGGCGGACCGGTGAAGAGGCCTGTCCAGCCGAGCGTTTTGCCGAGGAATGGCTGTACATACAAACGAAGGATTGGGACGAGAACGAAGATGGCCCAGAGTCCATAGACAACGCTGGGGATGGCAGCGAGGAGTTCCGTGGTGAAGGAAAGCGGTCCGCGCAGAGCGGTCGGGCACATCTCCGTGATAAAAACGGCGACGCCAACCGACAGCGGAATGGCGATCACGAGAGAAAGGAGAGAGGAGACGATGGTGCCGTAAATGAATGGCAAGGCGCCAAACTGATCTTCAACCGGGTTCCAATCGGATTGCCAGAAGAATTTCCACCCAAAAGCATGCCAAGACAGCTGCGAACCAACGGCGAGTTGATAGACGATCAGACCAAGGAGCGCAACCACCGCAACGCCGCAAAGGCGCATGGCCCAACCAAACAAGGCATCGGGAACCTCACTGACCTTCCCGTGCAAGAGCGGCATCGTTCTGGCTTCGATTTTCAGGGCGGCCTTTGAATCCCGCTCCGGTTCGGGAGCGTTGAGACGCGGCCGGGGCAGGGCTTGATTTGACATTCCGTTCGGAGGGTAACAGAGGCGTGTTACAAATCGGTTAAAAAACGGGGAAGATAGCGATTCAGTAGTGATCGAATTAAGAGATGGGAAGCCCAGTCGCACGGCGTGGAAATTGAAAATTGCCCCAACTGCCCGCGGTGGCGTGAGAATGAGTGGTCGTTTTGTCTGATCGTTTAATATTACTCGTTTAAGATTGGTCATTATTTCGATGATTGCCATTTCGATGATTGCTGTCGTCTATGCCTACGCTTGCTGCCATTGATATCGGATCGAATTCCGTTCGCCTGAAAATTTCACGGCTGCAGGCCGGCAGGTTGAAAGAGATTCTTGAGGATCGCGAAGTCACGCGCCTAGGCGAAGGCGTATTCCGGGGCGGATTGCTCGCGCCCGAAGCGATGTCAGAGACCGTTCGGGTTTTGCGACGCTTCAATCGCGCCATACAGGAATGCGGAACAGATTCAGTGCGCGTGGTGGCGACGGCGGCGCTGCGGGATGCCCGCAATTCACGCGCATTTGTGGAGTGGGTGCGCTCAACGACTGGCTGGACGATCGAAATTATTTCAGGGCTGGAAGAAGCACGCCTCATTCATCTGGGCATCGTCTCGGCGGGACGCGTGGGTGCGCAGAGCGTCCTGCTGGTTGATCTTGGTGGGGGCAGTTGTGAGGTCACGCTTTCGCGCGAGGGGCAACTTCGGGATACGGTGAGCTTGCCGCTTGGAGCGGTGCGCCTGACGGGAGAATTTCTGCAGCACGATCCTCCGCGCAAGAGCGAACTGAAGCGATTACAGGAATTTGTGGCGCGCGAGCTTACACGGGTGCAGCATCGCATCAAGTCGGCACGGGTGGGCGCAGTCATCGCCACTTCGGGGACAGCGGCGGCACTGGTAGGCATGGCAAGCCACCTGGCGCGATCGGGGAAACACCGACCGGCGACTTACGCGACACGCGAGATGATGCGGCGCATCGCAAAGCAGATCACGCGGCTACCGCTGGAGCAGCGCAAGAAAGTTCCGGGCATCGGGCCGAGGCGTGCTGAAATCATATGCGCCGGCGCGGTGGTCTATGCGGAACTGCTCGAACGCTGTCATCTACCGGGCTTTCGATATTCAGCGCTAGGCCTGCGCGATGGCATACTGGCGCAGATGGCGGCCGAGTACGATCGCAGCACGCGATCGGGGCGGGCGATTGAATCAGAGCGGTGGGAGTCGATCAAGCGCGCGGTGGAACACTATCATGTCGATATTCACCACGCGTTGCATGTGCGCGACGCGGCTCTATTTCTGTTTTCTTCGTTGAAATCGGTGCATCAGCTTCCGGCGGAGTATCGGGAATGGCTTTCGGCGGCGGCCATGCTCTACGAGGTCGGCGACTACGTAAACCGCAACGGACACCATCGGCATACTTATTACATCATTGCGAACTCGGAGATTCTGGGATATACGCCACAGCAACGGCGCATCATCGGATCGATTGCACGCTATTTGGGCAAGTCAAGGCCGACGCCGGGAGACGGCCCTATGAATTCGCTCAGCCCTCAAGAACAGGAAAATGTGGAGAAGGCGTCTGTGTTGTTGCGCATTGCGCGCGCGCTGAACATGGGGAGGAGTCAATCGGTGGGAAAGGTGAGCGTATCGGCGCGCAGCGGCAAAGTGTCGATGAAATTGACGCAACGGGGAAAAGCGAGTGTGGACTTGGAAGTGTGGTCGATCGAGAAGGACCGGGACTATTTCCGGGAGGTTTTCGGACGTGAACTCTCGGTCGCGGCGGCGTGAAGGGTGCGCAGGATGCGGGGTGTGATGCACCAACTGAGTGATCCGGAATTGCGGCGCATCTCGACCTTGGCGACCGCTCCTTTTTTGAGTTCCACTACGGCTTCACATCCGCTGTCGCTGATTACTCGTCCCAGAAATTCACGCAAGTTTGGATTGTGGCCCACGAGCAGGATCGAATCCTGACGGGCGTACTTTTCGAGCATCTTCTGAAAATCCGAGAATCCCGCCTGCGGCCGCAGCGCATTCTCAACAAGCAGCTTGCCTTCGTGTCCCATTTCGTTGCCGACCAGCGCAGCCGTTTGGGTGGATCGTTTGAGCGGGCTGGAGACGATGATTTCGACCTGCACGCCGAGCGCAGCCAGGGCACGGCCAATGTATCCGCATTGCTCAATGCCGTCTTTGTCGAGGCCACGTTTTTCATCTTTCTTGGCGGAGCTCAACTGTTGTCCGGCGCTGGCGTGACGTAAGAAATAAAGAAACATTGCGGGGCGGCTATTCCTTTCCGATTAAGCGGCCGGTAGAAGCCCGGCTGGTCGCGGCGCGAGACGAGCGTCGCGGAACTGATACTGGAATGTCTTCGGGGCTCGCCTTGCCTTCGGCGACAGCGATGAGAAAATCCTGGGCGCTGAAGGCCGCACTACCTCGAGGAGGGCGTTTGCTGCGTCCGCGTGGGGACTGCCAGGAGCGCAGGTAGCGGCCGTCTTTCTGAAGGAACCGCGCCTTCACATTATCGGCAAGGTAGGCGGCGAGAATTTCATGAACCACACGATCGCGAAGCAGTGGGTTCTTCAGCGGAAAGAGAACCTCGACACGTTCGTGCAGATTGCGAGGCATCCAGTCGGCGCTGCCCAGGTACACCTCAGGTTCGCCGCCATTTTCGAAGTAAAAGATACGGCTGTGCTCGAGGAAGCGACCTACTATGCTGCGCACGCGAATGCGGTCGCTCAGGCCGCGAATTCCAGGCCGGAGGGTACAGATGCCGCGAACGAGCAGTTCGATGTTCACTCCTGCCTGTGAAGCGCGATAAAGAGACCGGACCACATCGGCGTCGAGAAGAGCATTCATCTTGGCAATGATGCGCGCTGGGCGGCCGAGACGGGCATGTTCAGCCTCACGTTCGATGAGGCGCATACTCTTTTCAGCCAAATCAAGAGGTGCCACCAACAGCGGCTCATAGCTTTGATTCTCAGCGTAAGCCGTCAGAAAGCTGAAAACATCGTGGACGGCGCTGGTGATGTCAGGGTCAGCGGTGAGCAGGCTGAGATCGGTATAGATGCGGGCGGTGGTGGCGTTGTAGTTTCCGGTACCCAGGTGCGCGTATTGTCGCGTGACACCATCGGGATCACGCCGCACCAGCAGGCAAAGCTTGCAATGCGTCTTCAGGCCGACCAGTCCGTGAAACACTTGCACACCGGCGTCTTCCATATCGCGCGCCCAGCGGATATTCGAGGCTTCATCGAAGCGGGCTTTGAGCTCCACGACGGCGGTTACTTCCTTGTGGGCGGCGGCGGCCATCAGCGACGGGACAATGAGCGAGTGCTCGCTGGTGCGATAAAGAGTCTGTTTAATGGAGAGGACACGATCGTCATCGGCCGCCGACTGAATGAATGAGAGGACGGCCTCGTAAGAATCGTAAGGATGATGCAGGAGAACATCGTGGCGTCGTAACTCTTCAAACAAGTCGCGCGACTTTGCAGTCAGGCGCAATTCACGGGGCACGTAGGTGTGAAACTTCAGATCGGGGCGCGCCGTTTCGTCATAGATATTGAACAGCCGCGAGAGATTGACCGGGCCCTTGACCGGGAAAATCTGCCAACGGTCGAGCTCGAAGACCGTACCCAGACGCTCGATGATTTCGGGATCGGCGCCGGATTCGATCTCCATGCGTACCGCATCTCCCTTGCGGCGGTTATGCAATTCAGCGCGCACGGATTCGAGAAGATTGCGCGATTCTTCTTCCTGCAAATAAAGATTGCTGTTGCGGGTGACACGGAAGGCGGCGGACGAAACGATATCGTAGCCCTTATACATGCGTGCCGCGTGATGGACGACCAAGTCGGCGAGAAAAACGAAATCGGCGGTTGCCTGCGAGGGCAACCGAATCAGGCGAGGAAGCGCGCGCGGAACGGTAACGACCCCTGTATAGGTCAGGGAGGAACGGCGGCGGCGGCGCAGCAGCAGCGCCACGCAAAGCGCCTTATTGATCACGCGAGGAAACGGATGGGCGGGATCGACGGTGACCGGTGTAAGAAGCGGATCGAGTTCCCGCTCGCAGTAGTCTTCAACAAACGCAAACGCCGTTTCGTCGAGTTGGTCCAGACCGAGGACACGGATTCCCTGCTCCGCCAGTTCTGGCCGAAGGCTGTCGTTCCAGCACGAATACTGTTCTTCGACGAACTCGTGGGTTGCATCCTTGATCAGTTCCCGCTCCTCGACCATAGTGAGGCCGTCAGGAGTGGTGGAGTTGTGCCCGTCTTCGAGCTGCTGGAGCAGGCCGCCCACGCGGACCTCAAAGAATTCGTCCAGATTGCTGGCCGAGATCGCCAGAAACTTCAGGCGTTCGAGTAGAGGATTCCGGAGGTCGCCGGCCTCCTCGAGGACGCGCCAATTAAACTTCAGCCACGAGGCTTCGCGGTTCAGAAGTGCCTGGCGATTACCGAGAGTCTGTTGAGCCATATCGCGTAGGTTAACCGGCTATTGGGAATATCTTTGTGCGGCGTGATTTGGACCGTACAGCGCCGCCGCTCCGACACCGCAGGTCTCAGCTGCACCCCCGCGGCACAGACGGTTGGTAAGAGTATATCAAGACAGAAAAAAGCGCCGGTGGCTGGCCGGCGCCTAAGGAAACTGCATAAGAACGTTGATCGCCCTGCTTTCGTGGTTCGAAGCGGAACGACCTTCTGCTCTACGGCAAGTAATAGCGGAACGAAGTAAAGAGCATCCCGTCGAGTCCGTTTGGCTGGAGACCGCTGCTGCCCGCCGGCAGGCCTCCGGCACCCGACCACGTGTTGCGCGTGACGTAGGAGAACTGCGTACCATACTGGAATCTACCCCTGGGTCCGCTGTAGAAGCGGTACCAAAAGCCGATAGTTCCTTCAATCAGCGCGCGAGTGTCACCCGTGCAATCGACGAGGGTTCCGGGAGAAAATCCACCCGAGCCAGGAGCAACTTCGGAGTAGCAGCCTGTGTTGTTGAAAGTGGGTGCGCCATAGCCAACATTGGCGCCGACACCTTTGTCTGCCAGAGGGTCGAAGTCATACGTCCGGGAGGCGTACTCGGCTCCGCCGTAACCATAGACGTCGAACTTCTTGCTCTTCCACTCGAGAGTGCCCAACCCCTGCAAGTTCTTGATCAAGTGAATGGTGCCGTCGGCGTTGATGGATGCGTCGGCGAGTCCTCCGGGAGCGTAGCGGCCGATTCCGCTACCGCCGGTGCCCTTCAAGCCGAAGACGACGTGTTTAGTAAAGTGCCAGCGTGCGCTCGCACCAATGCCACCGCCTTCTTTCGAGGCGTTGTAGGCACCGGTTACGGCGCTGGCGCCGGTGGCGGTGCAGAGGGGTGAACCGGTGGGATATTCGACGCAGGGGAAGACTCGGTCGGTGAAGCGGTCGAGAAGCCCGAAAACTTCGTAGTGTCCGAAACCTGGGTCAAAAGCGACCTTGGCGATGATGTCGGGTGAGGGATTGAAGGAGTAGGTTGCGGTGGTGTTGTAGCTGTTGCTGGCGCCATCCTCGCCGAGGAGGTAATTGCTGGCGTTGCCGTGAGTGGTCAACGTGGCCTGAGCATTCTCGATTGCGATGGCGGCCGCAAACTTGTCGTTGAATATCTTGGTAAGTCGGAGACCATATTGGCGCGCGAAGTTGAAACCAACGTTATAGGACGGATCGATCGTTTTGGGCCGGACATCGTTGGTTTTGCCCATATCGTCGTCGGGAGCAATTCCCTTTGCATCTTCGGTAATCAGGCTCCACATCTGGCCACCGAGGAAGCTCAGGCCATTCTCAAACTTGGCCTGTGCCCATGCCTGCCGCAGACGGAGGGTGTAACTGTTCGTAGAGGTAGCGGTTGAGGTGACCCCGGCCGAAAGAAAGTCGGCGGAGACGTAGCTAGAAAGATCGACGTTTTTCACGCGGCCTTCGACAAAGGTCGTGATCTTCGACTGGCGGGCTGAGCCGAAGAACTCTGACAGCTGGCTCTGGGAAGCTCCCGGCATGGTCAGCGAGTTAAATGGCGTGGACACGTCGGCCCCCAGGGCTCTTGAGCGGCGAACAAATTCGGCAGCGGCGTATCCGCCGGGTGTGATGTCGATGCCTCGAAAGTGGATGGTGATCGGGCTCTCCATTTGTGTGTTGAACACCTGTTGCGGCTGGGGATTGGAGGTCTGTGGGGAGTCCTGCAAAGTAAGAACCGCGTTCTTCAAGACGGCGTTGTTCGACGGGGAAGTACTCACAGACTTGAGGTCCGCCACATCGCTTTTCAGCGCAACCACCGTGGCCTGCTGTTCGTTTGCCTGGACTTTGGCGGCAGAGGCTGTCTGCAGTGCCAACTGCTGTTGTTGCTGCGTCTGTTTCAGTTGCTGCTCCACCTGCAGGAATTGCTGACTGTTCTGCCGCAGTTGCTGATTGGTTTCCTGCAGTTGTTGCGTTAAGGTTTTGATCTGCGCCTGTTGGGCGGCCACAGCATCTTTCAAGGCCTGGACATCCGGGTCGACGTGCTTGCTCGCTTTCTTCTTCGGTGGCGCCGTCTGAGCCTGCAGTGCTGCTGTCAAGAGCAGCAGGATGGTTAGTTTGATTACCGCTTTCATTTTTATCTTTCTCCTTGTGCCGAAATCTCTGATTCCGGGAGCACTGACGAGCATTCAGTGAAATCAAGTCTCAACGTGTCGATGTCTTGCGGATTACGCGGGGCTTTTTACGGCTGATCATGGTTGCCGGATTCCAGCTCCATAATCTCTATCATAATACTAGACTAACTTGTATTTCTTAGCAATTTCCCTGCCAGTTGCCGGCCCCGCAAGAGTTGGCGCAACTCGATGAATCCTCGCGAACATGAGTGTGCTGCAGGCAACCCGTGGGTCTCGCTATGCGCAAAGTTTTTCCTGCGCACGGCGCAATTGCTCGTCCGAAGGGCGAACCGCTTTCGATTTCAATGGGTGGTGTGGCGGGCTTGCTCCATTCCGAGAAGATGTTTGTTTTTGGGGCGGGGGGGAAGTTGCAGTTCGAGTATAGGGTGGTGGCTAAGTTAAAGACTTCAGGCAGGCAAAAGAATGCCTTCCGGTCAGGGTGTTCTCTCGCGGAAGGCCAGAGACTGCAGGCTTTCGGTCGGCTTGTTAGTGCACTTGCTTGATGGCAACCTTCACTTTTTCAACGACGCTCTCGGGCAACGATGCGTAGCTGAGCTGGCTAGTCATTTTCTGGCCGTCGGTGACCATCCAGTTCAGGAAGTCAGCGAGAATCTTCCCTCTGTTGGGATCCTTGGCTTGCACCGGGATGAGAAGCCAGGTAAAACTCGATATTGGATAAGCGGTTTTCCCGGGCGCGTTGGTAATGGAAACGCGAAAATCGGCCGGCATAGATTTCAATGACCCGGCCGCTTCGGTGACTCCTTCAAGCGAGGCCTTCACGAAATTGCCTGCCGCGTTCTGGACCGACCCGTAGGTGATTTTGTTTTCGACCGCATAGATCAGCTCAACATATCCGATCGACCCCTGCAACTGCCGGATTTGTCCGGCGACTCCTTCGTTGCCCTTGCCGCCCAAGCCCACTGGCCATTTCACCGAGGTTCCCTTCCCGACGGTGGAAGCCCACTCCTTGCTGACTTTGGAGAGATAGTCGGTAAAGATATAGGTGGTACCGCTTCCGTCCGAACGATGAACGACAATAATCGACTGGTTCGGAAAGTTAACGCCGGGGTTGACTTTCGTAATGGCGGGGTCATTCCAGTTTTGGATCTTCCCCAGAAAAATATCGGCGAGCGCCTCGGGAGTGAACTTGATCTCGCCGGTCACGCCGGGAACGTTGTAGGCAGGAACGTCGGCACCTAATACGGTGGGGATGTGCAAGATTTTGACCTTGGCTTCTTTGAGCTGTTCATCGGTCATGGGACCATCGCTGGCACCGAAATCAACCGTGCCGTTGAGGACCTGGCGAATTCCGCCGCCGCTTCCGATCGACTGGTAGTTGATCTGCACATCAGGGTGGAGCTTGTTATATTCGTTGAACCATTTGGAATACATCGGATATGGAAAAGTGGCGCCTGCTCCGTTCAGCTGAGTTTGCCCCATGACGGGCAGCGTCAGTGCGAGACCTGCCAACAACAGCACGATGCGTTGTATCACTCGACGAGTCCTCCCCAAGCATGATTTGAGTATGCAAGCCTGTTTTATGGGCGAAGTGTTAAAGGAAGGTTACAGCCGAGTGAATTCTTGATGAACGCGCTTTGTTTTCCAAATACTTAGCGGCTGACGGTCTGACCGAGGGGGACAGTTCGCGGGCAATTTGACGCGAGATTACTGACACAGAGCGAAACTCGCGGCACAATTTCGCGTCTTCTGGCAAACTGCTTAAGGGTGGTGACAAGGCTGGTGAACAATAATCTGCGCTATGCGCCGGGCTGGCCCGGGATCGAGCCTCGCTGGACTTCGTCCGCGAAGACAGGCATTGGGACTGCCCTGAATCTGCACAGCCGAGTTTGGTTCACGCTGAGTCATGGCATTCTGAATGAGATTTACTTTCCGCGCGTCGATCAAGCATGCACCAGAGACTTTGGCCTGATTATCACAGATGGCCGCAGTTTTTTCTCAGAAGAGAAACGCCACTGTACCTTCGAAAACATTCCCATCGAACCCGGGGTACCTGTTTATGAACTGAAGAATACGCACGTGGAGGGACGGTACCGGATCGAAAAGGAAGTGCTGACGGATCCGTGGCGGAACGTGGTGCTGCAGAGGATTCGGTTTGTGCCTCTGCAAGGCAATCTTCGCGACTACCGGATGTACGCGCTGCTGGCGTCGCACCTCGGCAATATGGGTTATGGCAATACAGGCTGGGTCGGCCACTACAAAGGTACGCCGATGCTCTTTGCGCATCGCGATTCGTGCTCGCTCGCCCTGGCATGCTCGGCGCCGTTTTTGAGGCGCTCGGTTGGATTCGTGGGGATATCGGATGGCTGGCAGGATCTGTCGCAACATTTTCAAATGATGTGGGAATACGAACGGGCGGAAAACGGAAACATCGCTCTAACGGCAGAAATCGATCTCGCCGCCTGCAACGGTGAGTTCATCCTCGCGCTCGGCTTTGGTGAAATCTGGGCCGAGGCAGGGCAGCAGACCATCTCATCTCTGCTCACTCGGTATGAGACGAGCCGGCAGGACTATGTTTTCCACTGGCAGCACTGGCAAAAGACCTTGAAAAAACTAGACGAAAAGCGGCGGGAAAAAGACTTGTACCGGACGAGCGTAGCGGTCCTACGCACGCACGAATCCAAGGATTTTCTGGGCGGAATCATAGCCAGCCTGTCGATTCCGTGGGGATTCAACAAAGGCGACGAAGATCTGGGCGGTTACCACCTGATCTGGCCGCGCGACCTGGTTGAAAGTGCGGGCGGACTGCTAGCCGCGGGCGCGCACGACGATGCGTTGCGCGTGCTGCATTACCTTGAAGCCACGCAAGAAGCCGACGGACACTGGGCTCAAAATATGTGGCTGGACGGGCGTCCTTATTGGAACGGCTTGCAGATGGATGAAACGGCATTCCCGATTCTCCTGGTCGACCTTTTGCGGCGTGAATCGCCGCGCTGCTTTGGCGAAAAAGATCGATGGTGGCCGATGGTGCGGAAGGCAGCGTCGTACATTGTTGCCAACGGCCCGGTGACGCAGCAGGATCGCTGGGAAGAAGACGGCGGCTATTCTCCTTTCACGCTCGCGGCGGAGGTCAGCGCCCTTCTGGTTGCAGCCGATCTCACACAGTCGATGGGCCACACGGGGCAGGCCGAGTTTTTGCGCGAGATTGCCGACACATGGAACGACAATATCGAGCGCTGGACGTATGCCGTCAACAGCGACCTCGCGCGGCAGGTAGGAGTGGAAGGTTACTACATACGGATTGCTCCGCCGGACGGGGATGGCGCGGCGTCGCCGGTGGAAGGTTATGTTCCAATCAAGAACCGCGCTACGACTAGTTCGAACGCACGGGCGATCGAGATTGTCAGTCCTGATGCGCTGGCGCTGGTCCGCTTTGGCTTGCGCGCGCCCGACGACCCGCGGATGGTGAACACAGTGAGGGTCATCGATGAACTGTTGCGCGTGATACTCCCGCAGGGCCCGGACTGGTATCGCTACAACTGCGACGGCTACGGGGAGCAAGAAGACGGATCTCCGTTCGACGGCTCCGGTGTTGGACGCCCATGGCCGTTGCTGGCGGGCGAACGAGCCCACTATGAGTTGGCTGCGGGACGCGGCTCTTCGGCTGAGGCTTTGCTCTGCGTCCTGGAAAATTGCACTGGGGACAGCCGCCTGATCCCCGAGCAGGTCTGGGACGCGGATGACATTCCGGAGCGTGAACTTTTTGCCGGCAAAGCTTCGGACTCGGCGTGTCCGCTGGTGTGGGCTCACTCGGAATACATCAAGCTGCGGCGGTCGCTGCTCGACGGCAAGATCTTCGACCAGCCGTCGCAAACCGTGGAACGTTATCTGAAAAATAAAGTATCGGGCGCATACTTCAACTGGCGCTTTAACAATAAGCCGCGGACGATGCCGTGCGGCAAGATGCTGCGGCTTCTGGTGATGGAACCGGCGATGGTGCATTGGAGCTTCGACGGTTGGCAAACGACGCGGGACACCGATTCTGAGGAGAGCGGCTGGGACCTTCAGTATCTGGACCTGCCGACCGAATCGCTTGCCACCGGGCGCGAGGTCGTCTTCACGTTTTACTGGAAAGATACCGGCCGTTGGGAAGGACGCGACTTTCGCGTGACCGTGGAGTAGTTCTTAGCGCCAGCATAGAGCCGACAATCAGTGGTCTACCGGCCTGTTAAACTTTCCGTAATCTCACTCGAGGCAACGTGCGCATTCTAAGCCTGTTTGCTATGGTCGTACTTATGAACGTGGTGACGCTGTCTGAGACTCTGCCCGCGCCGCAGGTGATCACCGATCCGAAGCAGATCGCTTCCAAACCCGATGCTCGAGTGGAGAAGAATCTTTCGCTGGAAAAGCTTTACATGACGCGGCAGGTCGGTGGTTCGACCTGGTCTCCGGATGGCAAGACGGTGGCGTTTATCAGCAATATGAGCGGGCGCAATAATCTTTGGCTGGTGCCGTCTGAGGGTGGATGGCCGATGCAGCTCACGATCAGCGATCAGCGACAGACTCATCCAACCTGGTCGCCGGATGGCCGGTGGATCGCCTATATGTCGGATTACGACGGCGATGAGCAGTGGGATATCTTTCTGGTCTCGCCGAAGACGGGGCAGGTTGTGAACCTGACTAACACACGCGAGATTGCGGAGGAGGATCCTGCATGGTCGCACGATGGACGTTACCTCGCGTACACGGTGAAGCCGAAAACATCGTCGGTGTTTGAGATTGATGTCTACGACACGGTGATGCGCGAGGTGAAACATTTGACCAGCGGCACGGCGAAAGATCGCATGAATGTTTCGCCGATCTGGTCGGCGGATGGGAAGTTCATCGTTTACACGCAGGAACAGTCGAAAGGGACTGATTCCAATATATTTCTTGTCGATGTTGCCAGCGCCAGAAGCACGCTTCTTACGCCACATGGGGGCGAACAGACTTATTCAGCGAGTGATGTTTCGCCGGACGGAAAATCCGTTCTGATTACATCAAATGCGGTCGATGGTTATGACGACGTTGGCTTGCTCGATATCGAGAGCAAGAAGATTCGCTGGCTGACTCGCGACAAGTGGAGAACCTCGGGCGAGAGCTTTTCTCCCGATGGAAAATTTCTGACTTACGAGGCGAACATCGACGGTAACACCGAAATTTATCTTTACGACATTGCCTCCGCTCACGCGCAGGCGCTCCCCTTGCCAAAGGGCGTGAATTACATCGCGGGCGACCCTTCGCCATTCACTCGCGACGGTGCGCGAATGCTGTACGTGCACACGGCCGCAGACGCTCCCGGAGATTTGTGGATTTACGACGTTGGTGATCGAGAGGCTCAGGTCGGGGTAAAGAACGGGCGGGCCGAGGCGCCTGCGCTACATGAGCGGTCCGATCAGCTTACCTATTCTCTGGTTGGTGGCGTGCGGGCGGACGAGATGGTCCAGCCTTACCTGGTTCACTATCCGAGCAAAGACGGCAAGTGGACGATTTCAGCTTTCGTCTATGTGCCTTACAACCTGCCTCGCAATGGGCAGCATCCGGCGATTGTTTATGTGCACGGCGGTCCGACGGCGCAGACGATGAATACCTTCAACCGCTTCATTCAGTACATGGCGAACCAGGGTTACATCGTGATCGCTCCCAACTATCGTGGATCGACCGGGTATGGAAAAGAATTTCAGCAAGCGAATCTTTTTGATATGGGCGGCGGAGATTTGCAGGATGTGGTCGCGGCTGCCGACTGGATCAAGCAAACCGGCTATGTCGATCCGAAAAAGGTAATTCTCATGGGCGGCAGCTATGGCGGCTACCTGACGATGATGGGTGTAACCAAAGCGCCCGAGATTTGGGCAGCGGGAGTTCCGATTGTGCCGTTCGTGAACTGGTTTACTGAGATCGAGAATGAAGATCCGGTGCTGCAGCAGTCTGATCTGGCGACGATGGGCGATCTGGTGAAGAACAAGGCTCTGTATGAAGACCGTTCACCGATTAATTTTGTCGATCGGATTACAGCGCCGCTTTACCTGCTCGCGGGGGGCAACGATCCGCGCTGTCCGAAAGAAGAAGCCCAGCAGGTGGTGGATGCTATCAAGAAGCGTGGCGGAATCGTCGAATACAAAGTCTACGCGAACGAAGGTCACGGGTTCGCGCGGGTTGAAAATCAGATTGACGCCTACAAGCGCGTAGCAGATTTTCTGGAAGCGCACGTTCCGCCGGCGGAATGCGGTTGCTCGCTGACTGATTGAGGCAGTTGTTTACCGTGCGCCAGCCGAAACAATCTCTGCGATCTGCTTAGCGCGTCAGCCAACCGCGGGCGCGCACCGTGATCAGAGCCCATGGAAAAATCCAGAACAGGGAGAAGAAAGCGAAGTAGCTGAACAAAACTCCGTAAACGATGTCGAACGACCGCTCGCTGTGGAGGTAATAAAGCGAATAGATCAAGGAGGCCATCCCCAGGGCCACAAGGAGCCTGGGCAAAACCAGTGGGTCGTTGAGGAGGGCAGCCCCTAATAATACGAGCGTCAGCAAGGTCGCCACGAAGCGCAGGTTGGTGATGGTCGAGTCGAGAAGGGCGATGAAGCGGGCGAGAGGCGGACGTTTCCAGAGGATGGCGGCAAACCGCAACTCTTCCCGAATGTAGCTTCGATCCCAGCGCAGGAACATACGGCAGAGCTTGTTATAAGTCATGGGGACCACGGTCAGCACCATGGCGGCGCGCTGATAGACGCTGTCGTAGCCAAGGCGCATGATGTCATTGGTAAGCGCGCGGTCCTCGCCGATCGTGGCTCGAACGCCGAGAAAACTTTGCTGCAACCAAGAATCGAGCACCTTTCTGATAGCGCTCGCACGATAGGCCGAAAGAGCGCCCGGGCTGCAATAGACGGTTCCGAATGTGGACTGGTACGCCCTCAGAAAATCAAATGACAAGGCGAAGCGCACATGGAGCATGCGCGGAATAATTCCGTCGCGCCGGTTATAGACGAGTACCCTGCCCGCGACTACGCCGACCCGTTCCGAGGCAAAGGGCCCGGCAAGGGCTAACAGGGAGTTGGAATCGACGACGCTATCGGAATCCACAGTCACGAAGATCTCGCCCTTGCCTTGGCGAAAACCGACGGCGAGCGCTTCGCGCTTACCGCGGTTTCGATCGAGGCGAAACGCCTGAACGCGGTCGCCGTAGCGGGCGACTGCGTGTTGGATGTGCATCCAAGTGTCGTCAGTGCTGCCGTCGTCGACGACAATGATCTCGAGCCGGTCGGGGTGATAGTTGGCACTAGCCACTGAGTCGATGGATTTGGCAACCATGGCGCCCTCATTGTATGCGGGAATGACGACGGTCATGCGCGGAGCGGACTCGAACGTTGCCAAGGCGTGTGGCCGGTATGCGAACCAAAGAATAGTTCGGAAGACGAACAGAGCCGATCCCATGGCGAACCAAATGATGCTGGGTCGCAGCAGCATGGCGCTGAAGCCGTGAGCGGCGGCTGACTGAAGGATTGGGGTGAAGGTGTGAGCGCGAACATTGACCAGAACCAGCGCACCGAGACCAGCGATGATGATCGATTTGAGCAGCAGGTCCTGAACGGCCGACGTTGAAACCGGCGGGAACTGCACAGTGTACAGACTCAGTTCGTTGCGGTATTCGTTCATGAGTGAAACACATCCTGACAATTCTCTGAACGGAGCCAATCAGTTGAGAGCGTTCAGCTGCTCTGGATCAACGTCTCTCATTGTTGTTAAAAATCTCAAAGAATGGGAGAAAGTTGGCCCTCGTACTCCATGGAAGCTCCTAACGACGAAGATGGTGCTGAAGATGGAATAACTTTTAATCCGCCTTGCGGTACGCGCTCTGATCCGGTGTTTAAGAGATTATACCTCACTGGTGTTGACGAGAGATCAGCGTGACTTGGGGGTAGTGTCCTAACACCGCGTTAGGGCACTACCGAGTTGGGCTGCTGGCGCGGAGCGAGTACCGAGCTTTCTCGTGGGGAAAACGGCAATGTCGCCGCGACGGGCAAATCTGCTAGGGAGTTCTGGCGGCGTGGCGCTTTTTGGCCGCCTCCAAGCGCAACAACACCATGTAGAGGACGATTCCTACATTGATGGCGAGGACCAGAAGGCGAAACCAGGTAACTCGGTGAAGTACGTCGGCGACCTCGAACGGAATATAGATTGAGCCCGAGGCGATGGCCATCCACTCCGCCCAGGGGCGAAGGTACCAGAGTCCATAGGCTTCGATAAAGCGCAGGATTACGTAGACAACGGCGACGACGGCGATCTTCCAGAGGCGGATGTCACTGATGCGGTAGACGAGATCGATGAATACACCGACGTAGTGATGGTAGGGATTGACGTGGAAGAATTCGAGGAAACTTTCGGCGATGCCCCAGATATCCTTGTGGCGCATAGAGAAGGCGCCTAAACCAGCGAGAACGACGATGACTCCTTTAGAAAATTCAACGGTAGCGACGGTGCGTACGCCTTTGATGTGTGCGGGATCGTGGATTTTGGGATGCGGGATTCTCGGATGCATTGGGTGAAAACTTCTACTTGCGGCACCTGATTTCGAAGTCATTCTAAATTGGCGTGGCAAAGAGCGCGCGTTGTTTCTCCGGTGTTGCGGGGCCGTCCCTCGCAGCGAAATCGGCCGACTGGTTTCGACGCATGGCGTTTCGCGGGCCAGGCTCTGTTGTTTCGTCGTTTTGCGGTGGTTTTGCTCGGCCGTGATTCATCTCGGTAGCGGGCTCAGGTCTGGTTACGGACTCTGGCTCTCAGCTCCTCTACGATCTCCCTAGCAGCTTGCTGGGCGGCTTGGCTCTGGGTGACATCGAACGAGATGGCGCCTACGCGGGCGTGGCCGCCTCCACCGTAGCGCTCGCAGACCTTGGCCAGGTTGACGGTGGGTTCACGTTTTGACCACGGATTTGAACCCACCGAAACTTTGACGCGGAATGAACTCTTGCTAAGTCCGATGCTGTACACCGAATCCGGATGCAGGTAGTAGGGAATGAACTTGTTGTAGCCTTCGAGGTCGAGGTCGGTGATATCGAAGAAAATCGTGCCGTCCTTTTCTTCGGTGCGCTGGCGCAAGACTTCGATGGAACGTTCGTGGCGCTCAAGCAGCGGCGGTAGGACAGAGGCTACAAGAGGCTCCTCAAGAATTTTTGCTAGAGGATGGTATGCCAAGAGGGGAATCAGGCGTCGGACGAAATCGGGCTCGCTGGCGGCTTCGATGGCCATGGTTAGTTTCATGGCTGGAGCTTCCATCTCGACGGCAGACTTCGCATCTTTATACATGGCGGCGTCGACAATGTCGGTCCATTGGATCAGTTCCGAGACGGGGCGAGGATCGAAGCCGAAGCGTTCCTCGGCCACCATCGCAATGAAACTGGTGCACGACTTGAAGGCGGGATCGTAAAACTTCCGATTGCTCTGATCCTGCTCGAAGTGGGCGGCATCGGCGGGAGAAAGAAAAGCGCTCTCGTGATGATCGAACCACCAAGTAATTCTCGGCGAACTGGAATACTTGAAGTCGACAATCGCGTTTTCATCGCCGTCGAACTCCTGCTCATCGAACAGAGCTCCGGCGCGATGCAATAGTCCGGAGTATACGAACTGGACATCATTGCGGATGCGTTCGCGGTAGAAGCGGGAAAAAAGGGCCGCTGAGGAAGCTCCGTCAAAACACTTATCGTGATAAAAGACCCGCAGTCGCAAATTACCTTCCCTTTGCCCGGGGCTCTCCGGGTGTGGAGTGAAAACAAATAGAGTTGCTGGTTTGAAGGCTTATGTCAAGGATGAACTTAAGGGAGGCAGCGGACACAAAGACAAAATGCGGCTTCAAATCACTTCTTCCGGCGGCGTAACCTGAGATCGAAACTGACTACTCCGTTCTGATCGCGCAGAGCCACAATGGAGACGTTGCGAGTGATGTTGTACTCCGCCTGGATGATCTGCTGGTTAGAAACGGAGACGTTGGTGCTGTAGGTCAACGTGATATTGCTTGCCACCTGCTGCTCGACGGTGACTTGTGGTCCGCGAACCAGGTTGGTTTCGCTGGCCAGTCCCTGTGGGTCGATTTTTACTCGGCTGGCTCCGAATAAACGTTGCAGGCGGCTGTTGACGGTGCTGTTTAGGGCTTCGTTGATCAGCAGATTAGAGGCGTCGCCGCCGAGGCCGAATGATCCGCTTGAACCGGCGGCGGCAGATTCTTCGCGAGTGCGGCCGAGGGCGAGCAACGCAATAACGTCGGCTTCCGGAAGCTGCGGATCGGATTGCCAGCTGATTTTCAAGCCGTTTGGAGAGGTGAGGTCGCCGCGAAACTGGACTGTGATGTCATAATCGCGCACTCGCGTGGTTGCCATCAAGTCGATGACTGGCTGCGTCTTGGCGGGATTGACGAAGGTGACCTCGCCGCGTTCCAGTTTGTATTTGGTCCCGTTAAAAGAAATTTCTCCCTCAAGAACTTCAACCCGCCCGAGAATCGCGGGGTGATCGGCTGTGCCGCGCAACCTGAGATCGGCGTTGCCAGAGAGGCGAGCGATAGCCGTTTGCATCTGCAGTTCGGGCGTAGTGACGACATGAACGTCGAGCTTCACCCTGCTCTCGAGACTATCGGTGTGAGTCAGGATTACCGACTGCTTACTCTTTTCCAGATAAGCGGCGAAGTCAAACCCGGGAGTGACCGCCAGTTTGGTAATCACGATATTCCCACTCAAGGTGGCGGATTTCGAAGTACCGGTGAGCCGCAGATTTGCATTTGCGGTGGAGCTCACTCCGGGCGGATAACGCAGGCGGACATCGCGCGCCGTCGCGCCAACATCGAGGTTGAGGAGGCCGCCCTGGTAAGTCGCGGAACCGGTCAACGCCACTTTGCCGCCGCCGGTTGTTCCGCGGAGGCTTTCGATCTGGATATGGTCACGATCGAACAGGAGCACACCGTTCAGGTCGCTAAGACCGCTGGGAAAATCGTTGTGACTGATGAAAGTGTTCTTTACGTCGATGCGTCCCTGAAGCACTGGCCGGGAAAGCGGACCGACGGCGGTGAGATTCACGCCTAAATTGCCCCGCGCCAGAATTTTGGGATTGAGGGACTGCAACAGAGTCATATTGACCGTGCCGTCAAGCTGGAGATCGAGCTCTCGCGAGCCGCTCAGTTGAGCGGTACCGTGCGCAGTGAAATCGGTACCGCTACCGGCGAGATGAAAATCTTCGACCAGCAGCTTTTCGTCGGCAACCTCGAGGCGAATCGGGGTCACGTTTTGCACTTGCACGTGCTCGACCTCGGCGCTGAAAGTCTGGAGTTCAGCCACTGCTTTTAAATCGCGCGGTGAACGCAGCGGGCCGCGAACCTGGATTGTTCCGTCAAGAGGGGAGTGGCCCGTGATCTTTCCGGGCAAGTAGGTACCGAGAAACCAATCGGCGTCGATACGGTGGAAAGCAAGGGTCAGATCAGCGGGAAAGTCTTGGTCGAGAACGACGTTGCCGGCGAGGGCGAGGTCGGCTTTATCGAAGGCCGAGTGGGCCTTGAGGCCCATCTGGCGACCGTGGGTGACCGCATCGACGTAGAGATCTCCCAAGCGTTCGTTATCAAGCGCAAGATCTTTGAGATGAACGTGCGCTTCGAGTGATGGCTGCTCGGGAGTTCCGCCGGCTTGCAGGGTGAAATCGGCGACGCCATCGGCGGTGAAGCGACGGGACTGGAGATGGGGCAAGCGGGCGAGACTGAGATCGCGTCCTGAAAGATTGAGGTGAAACTCATTCTTGGACCAATCGTTTTCCGACGAACTGATGTTCGCCGCGGCAATCGAGGCGTTTCCAGAGAGCGTGGCACCGAGAGCGATGGCTTCGATGTTATTGAACTGAAGTTGGTCATCGGAGAGTCGAAGATCGCTCTGCAACAGAGGCACGTTCACCCCCAGAGCAGTTGCGCGGCGAATCTCGACGTATCCGTCGCCGTGGGGGTTCGCGCGGGTTCCAGAAATGGTGGCGGACATGTCGAGCGTGCCAGCGACGGGGTGGGTCAGGGAGGTGAGTCGAGTGATCTCTGCGACATCGGCATCGCGAAGATCAAAATGGAGAGTGAAGGGAGCGTTCTCGGCAACAGTGTGATCAGCGAGCGTGGCGCTGGCATCGAAGTGCGCGATGCCGTGACCGTGAATGAGCGAACCGGCCCGAAGGGCGAAATGATTACCAGAATATTGCACGGCGGTGGAGAGCGCATCCCAGTGAATCGATCGCGAAGGCATTTCTTCGGAGGGCGGGAGGGTCGTGTCAAAGTCGTAAACCTCGAGACTTCCATCTACGGAAAGCGCGGAGAGTTGACCGGTGGCGTTGCCGGCGAAACTCGCCCAGCCGTGAACGGAAAAGGGTAACGGGGCAGATCCGTAGACGGCATCCAGCAACGGCGTCCACGCTTTCACATTGTGGCTGGTGACGGAAAAACGGAGGGCCGAGGTGGCGGCAAGATTTCCGGTCGCAGTGATTTCAGAGCCGGGCGTACTGAAGCGAAGCTGAGTTACTTCCAATTCGTCGCGTGATCCGCGATAGATGGCGTCGATCTGGCCGAGCAGTGGAATCTCGCCTGCACCCTGATTCAGCGGCGGGGCGATGCCGAGCTTCAAGCGAGTCTCGGCATCACGAGCAGAACCCACCCAGAGCATCTCAAGGGAGCCGCTGGCAGTTCCGGAGAGGTGGAGGCTATCCAGTGGAAACTGTTTTGAGGACAACATCACGAATGCGGGTTGCATGGGAAACCCGGCTAATTGGAGGCGCAGCGAGCCGCGTTGGAGGCTTTCCGGAGGGATTCTTCCGATGACATGGCGCCGGCCGCGAGCGGGCTCGGGGGCAAGGGAAACTTGCCAATTCGTCACATCGGCGTCACCGAGCAGGTCACCACCAAACAGGCTAGCCTTGATCGAGGAAAGGCGAAAGCGGTCAGGAGTAATTTCGAATCCCGCATTAAAGCGACCATTCCGCATTGACACCTTAGCATTCGACCAGTCGAGGTCTTTCGCCTGCACTGTACCCTGCGTAGAAAAATCGTGGAGGTTCCACGATTCCTTGCCAACGAACTCGGCTGTACCCTTGCGAACCTTAGGCTGACGCAGCAATTTCGCGATTTCGCCGAGATCGGCCACGACATGGTAGTCGCCGCTCACCTGGGGATTGTGAAAGTCTTGCAGGCGGCCGGCGAAATGAATTGTCGAGTTCCCCGAAATTACGTTCAAACTCCTGATTTCGGCCCGGCCACGGGCCAGAATCAGAGAGGTATCCAGCCGCCATACAAAGGGCGGGTAATCCTGAATACGGGTGTTGACGCTGCCGGCGACGACGTGAGCTTCGTAGTGGCGACGCAGCAGCGAGTAATTTAAGAGCGTCGTCAGATCAGTCGCGTCAAGATTGAACGGCACTTTCTTGTCTTGCCAGAGGAACTCGCCATGTTGTACTGCGATGCGCGAAACGGAAAGCGAGATCAGTTGCTCCGCCGGGCCCTCGTTGGTGGAAATGGTCTCCTGAGGCACAGGAGCATTGGTGGTGCCGTCGGGATAATCAATCAGATGGACGACGGGGTGATCGAGCAGCAACTCATGAAGTCCGACGGTGGTGCTAAGGACAGACAGAATTTTCATCTCCGCCTGGACGCGGTCGACGTGTAAAAAGGGCGCCTCGCCGGGAGCTTCGCGACCGTGAATGGTCAGGTTGCGGGCGTCGACGCGCAGGCGGAACGGGATAGTGTGAAGTTCACCAAGTTCGACGCGGCCGCCCGTAATTTTCTCCGCCGAAGTAATGACACGGCGGCGGACCATCTGCTGAAAGGAATTGGTAGTGACGTACCAGCCGAGGAAGGCGAATCCGAGGAGGACGAACGCGCAGAATGCGAGAAAAACCTTCCAGAACATGCGGCGAGGCAAAAAAGGCGGCGGTCCGGTCGGTTGGTCGCTCGCTTGCCCGGTCAACGGTTCTGGTCTCCTGCGCTGGATTCCGGCGTTGGAATATGGCTCGCAGAACGCAGACTCGCCAGCCATCCGGTCAACAATTCATTCATTTTCTTCTCAGCGAGTAAATCCTTGATTCGTCCAAAGACTTCGGGCAAAGGGACGGCGCTGCCCGCCCGCTTCATTTGCGGCAGGAGTTGGTCGTGGTAATAGCTTTCCACCGCATGCTGATCGATGTGGATGGAGGGGCGCAGATGGTCTTCCACCAGTTTCATGAGCTGGATCTGGTCGCTCAGGTGTTTCTCGAGCGCACTTTCTGTGAGTCCATAACGCCGTAGTTTCGCGCGCCACGTTTCCTCAGTGGGACAATCCGGATGAAGCTTGCGTACCGCGGCCTCGCGGGTAGCGACCTGATCGGCGGGAGCGGGCTGTGAAGGCCGAACCTGTTCGCGCAACAATTCCTGATCGATGAGGCGATCGAGGGCGGCCCGGCGCTCCTCCGCGGTAAATGATTCGGGATCACGGCCATCCGCCAAGGCCTCGAAGGCCACTTCCTGCTCCCAATCGCTCTGCAGGACTACGTGGCCGTTTACGCTGGTGATGACTCGATCGACAATTTCTCCGGCCAATGCGGAAGCCACGAGGGCAAGAATGAGCGCGATTCCGAATGCGGATTGAATTCCGAGTTTGATCAGCCGCAGTTTCATCAAAATGACTGCCCAACGCTGAACGAGAAATTGAAATGGCCAGCGCGTTGGTACCCGAACTGCCCGACTTCCTGCCCAGACTGAGTGGTCGTGATATTGGTGAAGCTGGGAAAGTACGGTGGATCTAAATTGTATCCGAAATCGAAGCGCAATGGTCCAATCGGCGTCTGATAGCGTACTCCCAAACCAATAGCATGGGAAGCATAGTTGTAGTTGCATTGTAGGTGCGTGACATCCTGAAAACAGAACTGGCGGTCGGGCTGGTGAAAACGCGCCAGGCTGGGGAGCATTTCCTGGGGACGGGCAAAGACATTGCCCATGTCGTGAAAAATTGTGAAGCCGATATTGTCTTGCAGATATGGGATCCGAACGTTCGGGAACCGCATCTCGAGGCTATTGAGAAATACCGCGCTTCCTCCGACGGGAAATCCGGTAAAAGGGTCACGAGGGCCGGCCTGGTTTAAGCCAAATCCACGATGGGAATTGCCGCCGCCGCTGTAGAAGCGTTCAGGCAGCGGGACAAGAGTCTCAGAGGACGTGGCGGTATCGCCGGGATCCAATACGACCGTGCTCCCGAAGGGGTTCTCCACACCGACGGTGGTGGAGCGGGCAAAGACGAATCCCTGGCCGGTGCTGCGATTTCGAAAGAATGCGTGGTAGGTCGAGTTCTTGATGAGCACGCGGCTAAAGTCGGCTTCGGAACCAAAAGCGCCAGAGGCAACACCGCCCTCGACGGTGGTGTAGCTTCCGCGAGTGCTCTCCAAGTCGCTGTCGCGCCGGTTTCGAATGTAGAGAAAATTGGGCGTTCCCACGCGGGTCGGTTTGGAGAGAAGCGGGATGAGGTTTTCGGTGACCTCAATATTGCTGGCTTCAACGCGACGGTAGCTGAAACGGTACGCCATGGTTGTGAGTTCTCGGTCCTGTTGTCTGAAAAGCACTTGCAAGATCTGTACAGTGCCCTCCAGCCGCTTCGAAGTAAATGTGGAAACGTCTATCGTATTGTCGTAAAGAGTTGTGGCGGTGAAACGAAAATTGTTGAGGTTGAGAAGGTTGGGGATGTTGTAGTTGACGAGCCCTCTTTGCTGGAGGCGGCTGAGGTTGCCTTTCATGCCAAGAGTCTGATGGCGACCACCGACGTTGATGCGACTGACTCCCAGCGAGACCCGGGGGCTAACTCCGGTTTGACCGAGCGGCTGATTGACCCCAACCGCAGGCTGTCCTGTCTGGAACTCGAATCCACCGCCGTAATCGAAGGTGTAGCGCTGTGCCTCGTGCACGGTAACGACGACGTTCTTGCGGGATTCGGTGCCGTCTGGATTCTGTATCGCGGTGTCGACTTGGCTGAACAGGCCAAGATCGTAGAGCCGGCGTTGGCTCTCGATCAAGTCCCGTTGGCTGAAGGGAGCACCGGCTTTCACGCGCACTTCGCGGCGGGCAACTCCAGGACGGGTGTAGTGCAGGCCGTCGAGGAAAACTTGGTTCACAAAAAACTGTTCGCCCTCGTGGATGGTGAAGGTCACACCGACATGCGGTAATTTGTCGGGCGACGGAACGGGGACATAACCGACATCGACTGTGGCGTTGGAAAACCCCCTGTTGAAATATCTTTCGAGAATCGTGTCGCGATCATCGGAGAGGCTGGATTCGTCAAAGCCCTGCCCCTCAGCGGTAGAAAGTTCGGGCAGCTGATTTTTGGGCAACGAGTGATCGCCCTCGACGCGAACCCATGCTACACGCGTTTGCGGACCCTCCTTCACGGCGATGTCAATGGCGAGTTTCGACGGGTCGCCCTGATAGTTTTTGACGAGTTTGCTGGTGACTTCAGCTTGACGGAAACCACTGGCATGATAAAGATTCTGGACGCGCTGGACATCCTCCGCGAGGAGAGATTCGCTATAGCGTCCGTGACTGAAGAGGCGTCCGGCGGATTGATCTTGCATGCGTGAGCGAATCTGGTCATCGGAAAAAAAGTGATTGCCGGAGATACGGATGGTGGCAAGCTTGTGTCGTTCCCGGGGACGGATGTCATAGACGAGTTGGACGTTCTTGCCGGCTTGGGCCTCGTGTTGACTGACGGTCACTGTTGCATCGAAGTAGCCGAGTGTCTGGAGATGGTTCTGGATGTTGCGGCGGCCTTCGTTGAGAAGGTCCTCGTCGACGGCGCCTTCTTCATAGACGGGCACGAGCCTACGCAGCGTGCGTTGGCTGAGTTTGAAGCCTTCGGCGACAATCTCCACGATCGGGCCGCGGTCCACTCTGAAGATATAATCGACCGCGTTACGCTCGGGACGGTAGATGCGGCTGGCGACGGAGACCTGGGCGAGGAGACGGTTCTGCTTCTGATAACGGCTGCGAATTCGCTGCAGCGCGCGGGTAATGCGACTGGAGGCGACGGGATCGGCGGAATGAAGTTTGCCGATTTCCTCTATCTCTGCCGCCGTATAGCCCGCATCACCTTCGACGGTGATTTTTCCAACCACGGCACGCGGACCGAGGACGACATGAAAGGTCAAGTTGATCTGGTATTGCTGTTCGTCGCGTCGTAAAGATGTTGTCACCTTGGACTGATGGAAACCATTCTCCTCGAGCACCCGGCGGATACCTAATAGCGCCCGGTTAAGCTTCTCCTGGGTGTAAAGTTCGCCAAGTTCGAGGCGGGTGGAACTGGCAAGTTGATTCGCGGATGGGTTGGTGGAAACGCCCTCGATGGTCACCATGCCAACGAAATAATTGGCAACGGTGAGAAAACGGAGCCGGACACCTCCGGTGTCGGTCCGATCCACCTCGGCTTGTATATCGGAAAAGCGTCCGGTGGCAAAGAGCGCCTGCAGTGCGTCGTGCAGGCTTTCGCGCGTGAGGGGATTTCCGATTTTGAGCGGGGTGCCCGCCAACAGCGTAACCGCTTCTTCAGGCCTGACGACGGGCAACTCGATCTGATCGATGGTTAAGCCGAGATATGGAGTGATGGCTCCGAATTCGGTGGGGGTCTCGGCTTGCTGCTGGCCTGCAGTTGACGAGGGGCGTTGTGGCGAAGCAGCCCAACTGATCTGGCGTACCAACAGGAGGCTAAACAAGATAACAACCACGAGCCGTGAAGCGTCACTCAAGAGCAGAACTACCTCCCGAATTTCCGGCCAGTCAACCGTAGGTCGTTTCGGGTTCGATGAATCGCGTAACGGCACACGTTGCTCGCAAAAGATAAGTTTGAAGGCCGGCACCTATAATACTGGTTAGAAAGCCCGTGAAAGGTAATCGCTGAGGTTATTGCTTGCCATGATCGCTTTGCAGATCGACGACCGCTACTCGCGGCAAGTGTTGTTTAAGGAGATCGGGGCGGAGGGCCAGAAGAAACTGGCGGCCGCGCGCGCGACTATCGTGGGCTGCGGCGCTACCGGGTCAGCATTGGCGTTGTTGCTGGCGCGGGCGGGCGTTGGAATGCTGCGAATTCTTGATCGAGACTATGTTGAACCAAGCAATCTGCAGAGGCAATCGCTGTTCGATGAGAATGATGCGAAGGAATCCGTGCCGAAGGCGATCGCCGCGGCGCGACAGATTGCGCGGTTCAACTCGGAGATCGTAGTCGAGCCTTTCGTGGCCGATCTGATTCCGGCGAATGTCGATTCCCTGCTCAGCGGGTGCGAGCTGATTCTTGACGGTACTGATAATTTCGAAACCCGCTACTTAATTAACGACTATGCGATGAAGAATTCGGTGGCATGGATCTACGCCGCGGCGGTTGGCAGCTACGCCGTGACGATGAACATCGAGCCGGGCGAAACGGCGTGCCTTGCCTGCATTTTTCCAGAATCGCCTCGCGGAACCGTGGAAACATGCGAGACGGCGGGAATTTTGAATTCGGCGGTCAATCTAGTGGCATCGATTGCGTCGGCGGAGGCGTTGAAGTTCCTAGTGGGCGCGCGCTCGAAGATGAGACGCACGTTGCTCTCGTGGGATATGTGGAGTAATGAGCGGGCGGAGTTGACGACAGTGCATCCGCGAACGGGATGCCGGGCCTGCGCGGGAGACTTTATGCATCTGTCGGGCGAAAGACGACCACACATTACTATGTGTGGGCGGAATTCAGTGCAGATTCACGAACGTGAACGGCCGGTAGACTTCGCCGAACTGAGCGCGCGGCTGGAGCCACTCGGCAACGTTCGGCACAATGAGTTTGTGCTGAAGTTCTGGCGCGAGCCATATGAAATGACGCTGTTTCCTGATGGGCGAGCCATCATCAAGGGAACGACGGACACCGCGATTGCCCGGAGCCTCTACGCCCGATACGTTGGAAGTTAGTGAAACCGACGGTTGGAGCTGCGCAAATTCGTTGCAGGTAGTGCGCAGCGATTTTCACCAGGCTTGCCACCAGCGTGAGTTGAAGCTCAGGTATTTAGCCGAGAGCGCCGTAAATCTCCGAACATCGTGGCTATTTCCGTCCAGTCGGGACTGGCCAGCAAACTGCACTCAGAAGAGGCAGGTGTAAGTCCCCTGTGGAGGCAGTATGCGACCCCTTTCGGTTCTGACTGCGATAGTCTTACTGGCGGCAGCGTGTTTTGCGCAACAGCCTGTTCCCCGCCCCGGCCCGTGCTTCTATGGATGTGGCCCGTATGTTCCGCTGATTTCCACGCCGATGATTTCGCTGGAGACGGTTTCGCCGAATCCGGTGGGTGCGAGCAACGCGACCACGGGATTGATCGCGGGAGCGACCAATTCGACGCTCTCCGAGGTTCAGGGCTCGACGAGTTCCGAATATACCGAACCCGTCTGGTACCAGGGCGGCAGCGCTCCACTAACATCGAGGACCGTGAACCTGTATCCTGAGCCGATTGGACGCGAAGGTCACGCCATGCGACCGTCTTTCGAAGGCCCGCCTGAAGGCATGCGTCGAGGACCGGGAGCGCAAGGACGAGAGCATGCTAGCTGGATGTATTTCAGCGGACACGAATCCACCGCCGACCTGGGTAGCGTGGCGAAAGGCAGAAAGAGCGATCACGTTTATACCAACGAAGACATTGAGCGGGAGAACGAAAAGAACGGCACCGTGAAGTACGACGACAAGACGGAGAAGATGTAGAGCCGTTTCCAGTTCCAGTTCTCGGTTCTCAGTATGAGGCTCTCGGCCGCGGCGTCCATGCCAGCGGCCGAGAGCTTTTTCTATCATCTACTTTCGGGGTTTCCTGCACTCAACTGTGTTTCTTCGATAGAATCCTGCGCTAGTGGAAATGGAAGGAATCATCATGCGCAAACTCGTTGTCGGCATCGGTGTGCTATTGGTTTTTTCTGTCGCGCTGTTCGCGCAAACGCTTTCACCGCTGGTTCGCGGATTTGTAAAGGTCGACGCGCCGATAGTGGCTTTGACGCACGTGAGAGTGATCGACGGCACGGGCTCAGCTGCACGCGAAGACCAAACGATTGTGATTTCCAAGGGCAAGATTGATTCCGTTTCTGATGCGGCGTCGGCGGGTGTTCCGGCGGGTGCTGAGGTGCTCGATTTGCACGGATACAGTGTGATTCCCGGCATGGTCGGAATGCACGATCACATGTTCTATCCCATGGGGAACGGCATCTTCGGAGAGATGGCATACAGTTTTCCCCGGCTGTACCTTGCCGCCGGAGTAACGACGATCCGAACGACCGGCGCGATTGAGCCCTACACAGACATTGAGCTTAAGAAGGAGATTGACCGGGGCGAAACACCGGGTCCGAAGATTCACGTGACCGGGCCTTATCTTGAAGGGGCTGGGAGCTGGGCGCTGCAGATGCATAAGCTGACTGGTCCGGAGGATGCGACGAAGACCGTCAATTTCTGGTTGGACGAGGGCGTTGATAATTTCAAGGCTTACATGTTCATCACTCCGGCAGAACTTTCGGCTGCGGTCGCTGCGGCGCATGCGCGGAGCGCCAAGATTACCGGGCATCTTTGCTCGATCGGGTTTCGCGAAGCCGCGTCGATTGGCATCGATGACCTGGAGCATGGGCTGCTCGTCGACACCGAATTCTATCCGTGGAAAAAACCGGGCGAGTGTCCCGAGAAATCCGATTATGAGTTGATTTCCAAGCTGGATGCACAGAACGGACCGTTGCACGACATGATCCTCGACCTCATTCAGCGGCATGTTGCGGTTACGTCGACGCTGCCGGTATTTGAGATGTTTGTTCCGGGACGTCCTACGATCGAGCAGCGGGTTCTTGACGCGCTGTCACCGGACGCGCGCAACGCGCTACTTAACAATAAGGTGCGAGCCGGCGACACGGCGGTGATCCGGCAACGATACCAGTCCGACTCGTCGCCGTGGGCTGCCGCGTTTAGAAAAGAGATGGAATTCGAGCACGCTTTCGCCCGAGGCAGTGGGTTGCTATTGGCCGGATTGGATCCCACCGGTATGGGGGGCGTGATTGCAGGCTTCGGGGATCAGCGCGAGGTTGAGTTGCTGGTTGAAGCGGGGTTCACGCCGGTCGAGGCCATTCACATCGCAACCGCAAACGGCGCGCAGTTCATGGGAGAGCTCGATCGGATTGGAACGATCGCGCCCGGCAAGCAGGCGGATCTGGTGGTGATCAAGGGCGACCCGTCGAAGCAGATTGCCGACATCGAGAAGGTTGAAACGGTGTTCAAGGATGGGATCGGCTACGATTCGGCAAAGCTGATTGAATCAGTGCGCGGAGTGGTGGGAACCCGATGACGGTTTCGCTGGATTTTGCACTTGCGCATTCTCGAAAGTCCTTCTCCAAAGTGCTGTTTGATCTGCTATCTTCGTCGGTTGCTTCTCTCCATAAATTCCGCTCAAGCGCCGTCTAGCGCCGAGGGTGAGTGCTTTGATGCCTGATTTTGCACGTCCTGAGCCATCCCGCTTTTATCGCTGGGCAGTGTTGATCGTTATCAGCCTAGTGATGTTTGGAAACTACTACGTTTATGACTGCATCGCTCCGATTGCCGACCTGCTTTCGAGACAACTGGGATTCTCCGATTCGAATATCGGGCTGTTGCAGGCGATTTACAGCATCCCGAACGTCTTCATGGTGCTGATTGGCGGCTACATCGTGGACCGAATTGGGACGCGGAAGGCGATCTTCATCTTCGGAACCGTGTGCTTTCTGGGCTCAGTCATCACCGCGTTCTCGGGGAGACTGGGTGTGATGGCGACGGGGCGGCTGGTCTTTGGGCTGGGAGCTGAATCGCTGATTGTCGCCGTCACTACGACGACTGCGAAATGGTTTCGCGGCAAAGAGCTGAGCTTTGCTTTCGGGATCAATCTGATGATCGCGCGGTTGGGCACCTGGCTGGCGCAGAACTCTCCGACGTGGGCGCGGTTCGCCTATACGAATTGGCGGTCGCCGCTGCTGATCTCAGTCGGATTCGGCACGTTCTGTGTAACCGGCGCGATTGTGTACTGGGCGATGGAAGTCAACGCCGAGAAACGGTACGAACTGGGGCATGCGGGATCGACGGACAAGGTCGTCTTCAGCGATATTTACAAATTCGGCCTGTCTTACTGGTACATCGTGGCGCTCTGCATTGTCTTCTATTCGGCGATTTTTCCTTTCGAAACCTTTGCTTACAAGTTCTTCATCGATGTGCATCATACGACTAGAGCTGCGGCTGGCTTTCTCGTCAGCATTCTCACCCTTTTTACGATGTTTGGAACCCCGTTATTCGGACTGTTCGTGGACAAGATTGGCAAGCGGGCGCTACTGATGATGTTCGGCTCAGTGCTGCTCATCCCCGTTTACCTGATGATGGCGTACGTTCCGTCGAAAAGCTACATCTCATTAAGCGTTCCCTGGTTCAGCGGGGGGCATTTCATGTGGGCTTCCACAACGCCATTGCCGGTTCTGCTGCTGGTGACGATGGCGATGATGGGAATTGCGTTCTCGCTCATTCCGGCCGTGATGTGGCCATCGGTTGCATACCTTGTGGACCAGCCGAAGCTCGGCACTGCCTATGGATTGATGACGATGATCCAAAATATCGGATTGGCGGCACTCAACCTTCTGGTGGGGTGGGCAAATGATCACAGTCACGCGAGCGCAGAGAATCCTACGGGATACCGTTTAGGAATGTGGATCTTTTCCATTTTGGGATTTCTGGGCGTACTGTTTGCGTTCCTGTTGCGGCAGCGGGAACTCGGTCCACACGGCCACGGCTTGGAGACCATTACGACGGCAACCAAGGGATAGGGTGGCAACCCGAGGGGCGGTTAGGTGGTTACGATAGTAATCATTGCTTGGCTGAGCGGGGTACTTTGGTTGGATAGATCGTCCGGGAAACTACGGTTTTTGGTATTCTGACCACTCAGAAACGGTCGAGAGTGCTTCCGCGACTCCCTCGGCAAATTTGTACAACAGAAAGAGTTCGAAGCCGCATCTGAACGAATAGCGGCCGGAAAAGGCGACTTGACCGACCCGAAACAACGCATCACCGAAGCTGAAGCTGTTGAGCAGGCGAAGCAGGGCAATGAGGCAGCGTTCGAAGTCTTATATAACCTGCATAAGCGCCGCGTGTACTCGCTATGTTTGCGCATGGTCTCCAATCCCGCGCAGGCCGAAGACTTGGCCCAGGAAGCATTTCTCCAGCTTTTTCGCAAGATAGCAACCTTTCGGGGCGAGTCCGCTTTCTCCACATGGTTGCATCGTATGACGGTCAACGTGGTGCTGATGCAACTGCGGAAAAAGGGTTTGCCGGTAGTGTCGCTGGAAGAAACTCTGGAGGCCGACGACGAAGCTCCCAGGAAGGAATTCGGCACGAAGGATGTGAAGCTGACTGGCTCCATCGATCGCCTGCAGTTGCGGCGGGCCATCGATCGATTGCCGCCCGGCTATCGAACGGTTTTTGTACTGCATGATATTGAAGGATTCGAGCACAACGAGATTGCCGAAATCGTGGGGTGCTCGATTGGCAATAGTAAGTCGCAGCTCCACAAAGCACGATTAAAGCTGCGGGAATATCTGAAGTTCATGAGAGCCGAAAAGGCCAAGACTGGGTAGACGCAATTGCGGTATTGGGGAGAGGGTTGGGCTATGACGTGTTCTGATGTGCAACGACTGCTGCCGGAGATGTTTGACGGCGACGCAGACGAGGCTTTGCCTCCCGCGGTCGAGATTCATTTACAGTCCTGTCTGGAATGCTCGGATCTGGTTTCGGACCTCAGGGTAATCACGACTGGGGCGCGAGAACTGGCCGCAACCGACGAGCCTTCGCCGAGGGTTTGGGCTCGGATTGCGGCGGAGCTGCGTGCCGAGGGGCTGATCCGGGAACCCGAGCCAGTTGCCGTTCGGCCGGTCCTTGTTCCGTCAAAATCCCCGCGGAGATGGAATTCCTGGTGGCTAGCGCCCGTGATGGCTTCGCTGTTGGTAGTCGGCTCTTATGTCGTGAGCCGCAGACCCGCGCAAGTGGCGAAGCAGCAAGCGCCGCCGGCCCCGCAGAGTTCTCCGGCTCCGACGCCGGTGGTCACGGCGGCGAGCCCTGCGGTTCGTCCGGTCACTAAGCGAACCCCGGCGGCGCAACAAGTGGCAAGTAATGCGACGAAGCGGAATATAGAACCGGCCCCCAGCGCGGAAGATCAACAGTTTCTGAGCGTAGTTTCCACTCTTGGGCCTTCGACGCGAGCTACCTACGAAAGTGAGTTGCGAGCTGTGAACGCCGATATCAGGGAGACTCAGCAGTATGTGAATCAGAACCCCGATGACGTGGATGCACGGCAGCATCTGATGGATGCGTATCAGCAAAAGGCTCTTCTTTACCAGATTGCGTTGGATCGTATTCAATAAGGAAAGGCGGACCGGCACAGCCGGCCGCAGGGGCGTCTTTAATTTATGGAGAGTCTTCACCAGGCGCGCGTTCCGCAAACCGGGCTTCAACAAACCACGGTGGCAGTACTGATTCTCGCGACTTATTTGTCGGCGGCAGCCTTTGCTGAGACCAAGAAGGAATATCATTTTAAGGTCGGTCCTCACGCCAATATCGCGGTAGATACGCAGTACGGAGCGATTTCTGTAAAGCCGGGCAGCAACGACGAAGTGGTGGTAATGGCGACGCTCAAATCGAGCAGCGTGGAAGTCGACCAGCAGCAAAATGGCGACCGGATAGAAGTGGCGTCGCACCTGTTGCAGGGTGCCGATGAACACACTGGCCAGGTTGACTACGAGTTGTTGATCCCATTAAACGCGACCCTGAGCCTGCATTCCTCGACCGGGCCGCTGTCAGTAGAGCGCTTACAAGGCGACTTGACCATGGAGGGCACGGACGCGGCCGTCAGTGTCCGCGACATCGACAATGGTCACGTGCTGGTTCGGACGATGCGTGGCCCAATCACTCTTACCGATATCCGCAACGGACACGTGGAAATTGCTTCTATCAGCGGCGACATTCATTTAAAGTCGGTGACCGGTCCTACGGTGCAGGCAAATTCGGGGAGCGGGAAGATCTTTTACGAAGGCGATTTCGGCTCGGGCGGCGACTACAAATTCACGACCCACTCGGGCGACATCGAAGCGCTGGTGCCAGCAGACGTCTCGGCCGACTTCAGGGCGCATTCGCTGCTCGGCCGCGTGCACCACGATTTTCCTCTTCAACAGCAACATTCTCGGTTTCACGTGGAAGTGGGGCGTTCCTTCTTTGGCACCACCGGCAAAGCATCTTCGGAGGTCGTGCTGCATTCTTTCAGTGGTAGAATCCGCCTCAAGCAACGCTGAACAAAAGAAAATCAATAGCAGCCGGAGGGGGAGTGGAGCCTTGTCTCTATCTTTGCCCTTCTTCGGCTACGGAGCGCCATGGAAGTGCGGGCAGTGTTTCTTGTGGGATTCATGGCTTCCGGCAAGAGCAGCGTGGGACGGGAGCTGGCAAGGCGGCTCGGTTGGGAATTTGTCGATCTGGACGCCGAAATCGAATCTCGCGAGGGGCGAACGATTCCTGAGATTTTTCGAGACCGGGAGGAACAGGGATTTCGCCTCATTGAGGCGCGCGCCCTACGGAAGTTGACTGAGTCGCTAGAGCGTGACACGGTGGTCGCGCTGGGGGGTGGGACATTCGCACAGGCCGAGAATCGCGAGTGGCTGCGGCCATGGCCGACAATTTTTCTGGACGCTCCGGCCGAAGAGCTTTGGCGACGCACCGTGGCGGACGCGACCGTCAGGCCTTTACGAAGGGATCAGACAGAATTTGCCCGTCTTTATGAGGCCCGGCGGCCGTTCTACCGTGAGGCGACAGTGACTGTCGTAACCTCGGGCAAAGATCCGGTCTCGCTCTGCGTGGAGATCGAGAGTAGGTTGCGGTTTCGAGGGAACGCAGACGACGTCAGAATACCTCAAGATCCACCTGCTAATTTCGGAACAGGAGAATCAGAGTGAAGTTGTCTTACTGGCTGTTAGCTTCGGCGATGGCGCTGGCTTGCTGCGTCGCAGCATCGGCCGCACCCGTGCCAAAGGATAGGGAGAAGGAACACGAGGGCAAGGAAATTGACACCGGCTCGTTCGGGGTATACCAGAACGGCCATCGTGTGGGGACCGAGACGTTTTCGATTTATCAGACGGGTAACGGAAGCATCATTAATTCGGAGTTCAAAACAGTGCACGCTCCGCCAGACGAGCAGTCTTCCGAGATGCGGCTGACGGCAAATGGAGACATTAAGCGCTATGAGTGGAAAGAAACCAGCCCCGACGTCGCCGAGTCGTTGGTGGTTCCAAACGACGACTTTCTGACACAGAAGTTCAGCTCGGGACCGCAAGACAAGGAGCACGAGCAGCCCTACCTGCTGTCACCGTCGACCTCGATTCTGGACGACTACTCCTTCATTCAGCGCGAGGTGCTTGCCTGGAAGTTCATTGCAGAAACATGCAGCAAACAGAAAAGCGGGTTGGTGCAGTGTCCGCTCAGGCAGCGCACGCGGTTCGCGACGATGAACCCGCACGAGCGGACTTCTGCCTCGCTCAGCGTCGAGTCTCTGGGGCGGGAAACGGTGAACCTGAGGAGCGGATCGCAGGACTTAAATAAACTCGAACTCAAGAATGATGCGGGGACATGGCAGCTTTGGCTCGACGATCAATGGAAGGTGATGCGGATGGTGATTGTAGGAGAGAATACCGAAGTCGAGCGCGACTAGGGGAAACCCTGCTGGCCGAATTCCCGCCGAAGGTCAGCCCCCTTTAGAAATTGGACCCCATACTATTTCACGCGATAATAGATTCAGTAGAGGAAAGTTGTTGGCTTGAGTGACTAAACGGCCTGGGATAACTCTTGACGATTCTTGATTCACGCACTTCACGGATTCTGCTCACGGCTCTTCTATTCGCCGTGGGGCTGGGATTTCTCTACGCGGCGCGGCACACTCTCATCCTCTTCCTTTTCGCGATTTTCTTCGCCTATCTTATCAATCCTGCCGTGGAACGAGTGGAGAAACTTGTCCGCAGCCGGGTATGGTCGATCACGATCATTTACCTTCTATTGGTTTTGGGGCTCAGCCTATTTGGTTTTCTGGTCGGTCCGAGAATCGCGCGGCAAGGCGCGCGACTCGGAGAATCACTGCCCTCACTGATAGCCAAGGCCAGCGCCGGCCAAATCTCTGGTCCGATCGGCCAGATTACAGCGCGGATCGGAAGCGAGCATGGCTGGAGTGAGGAGACGCAACAACGCATTCAGAATTTTCTGGTAAGCCGGCGGGTAGAACTCTCTCAACTGGCGCAGCGCATTGGCGTCCGCGCAGCCGAAGCGGCACAGGAAATATGGGTGCTGTTTCTCATACCCATCCTTGCGATCTTCTTCCTGCGGGATGGTGGCAGCTTTCATGAAGTTCTGCTCTCGCTAGTGCAGTCGCGTACGCAGCGGGAGTTTTTGCAAGATGTGTTTCAGGATCTGAATCAGATGCTGGCGCAATTCATTCGAGCGCAGCTGACCTTGGCGGCATTGTCGCTGGTGGTATATAGCTCGATTCTGGGCGCGATGCGTGTGCCCTATGCGCTGATGCTGGGAACTGCGGGAGGAGCATTGGAGTTCATTCCCGTCGCCGGTCCGCTCTTGGCGGCCGCGGCCATGCTGGTGGTCGCTGTTCTAGCCAGCTACCCGCATTGGGGATTTCTGTTGTTGTTCCTGTTCCTCTGGCGGATGGTGCTGGATTACGTCATATCGCCTCGGATCATGGGCGGCAGAGTGGAATTGCATCCATTAGCGGCGCTGTTCGGTATCCTGGCGGGCGGAGAGATCGCCGGCGTCCTGGGCGTCTATCTCTCCATCCCGATGATGGCCGCCTTGCGTATTGTCTGGCGTCGATGGCGCATCTACGCGGAAAAGCGCAAGTTCGGCCCTTTGAGCGAATACTCTTTCCCACAGGACTTGGGGAAAGGGAGGATGTAGAAAAATCCGCAGGATCCCTGCCCTGTATCTCGGGCTCGGGCGGGTTGGGCAGGCAAGGCGGAGAGTCGCGTCTCGGAGGGGTTGCTGTGTCGCCACGGGTTCCGGCCAACCACCCATGGCGCTAGATTGTAACGGCGAGGGCTGTCTCTTTTGCGCTTCCTGCATCGACTTTCCGGAGGAATTCAGCCGCTGCTTCGGGAAGCACGGTGTTGATGAACATTCCCGAGCCGAGTTCAAATCCCGCTACGCGAGTCAGTCTCGGAATAATACTCAGATACCAGTGAAAATACTTCACGCCAACGCTTTCGGCCGGAGCGCTTCGAATCGTAAAGTTGAAGTCGGGATCTTCGAGGCCGTGGTAAAGCTTGGCCAGCATCGAACGCAACATGTGTGCCAGATCGTTCATCTCGGAAGCGCTCACATCTCCGAAGCTGGCCATGTGGCGGCGAGGGTAGATGTGCGTGGAGAACGGGGCAGGCGAGGCATATAGCTCAAGCGCTACGAAGTGCTCAGAAACAGCGACAATACGGCTCTGCTTCTGCAATTCTTCTTCAAGCATCTGACAGAACATGCACTCGCCAAAGTCATCAAAGTATCGCATTGCATGTTGAAAGCGCTCGCGCACTTGCAATGAGATCACAGGAGTCGCGATCATCTGGGAGTGCGGATGCTCGAGGCTGGTGCCGGCATCAATACCGTGATTCTTGAAGATCGTAATAAGGGCGATGCGGGGGTCGAGGCTGAGTTCGTCGTAGCGAGTCTTGTAGATGCGCAGAATTTCAGCAACGTAGGAATCGGGCATCAACGCCAAAACCTGAGAGTGGTCGGGCGTCTCGATAATCACGTCATGCACTCCGAAGCCGTTGACCACGCGGCGCGAACGGTGGACGGTGCGTGTCGGTTGGACGTCACGCGAAAGGGCTGCAAATTTGTTGGGCATTATGCGCGCGTGCCAGGGAACGCTTCCTGAAGCTGGAATCCGCAAGACCTCAGGCGGAGTGAGATTCTCGTTTCCGGGGCAAAAAGGGCAGGCAGCCACAAACGCCGCCGACGGCTTGCGGTCGCGGTGGCGCACCATTTCTTCGGGACGCCGGGCGCGTTCGGTGGCGATCACGACCCATTCCTTAGTAGCAAAGTTCTGACGAAGCTCCGACATTTTCACTCCTGGACACAGCGTACATCCCTGACGGCGAATGGAACAGGCACCGAGGGCTGTATCCGTTTTTTGACGAACGCAACAGCGTTCAAGTTTATGACCACGTTCTCCCGAAACCGGCTTTTCTTCATCGGAGCCCGCAGCGACATTCCCCGCCGAATTTTCGCTGGTATAAAATCACAGCTTACCTGTTTATCGAACGGTCTTTCATCAAACTGTCTTTATCACCTTATGTCGAACAAACTCCCTGTAGGAATCCTCGGCGCCACCGGCATCGTTGGCCAGCGATTTATCCAAATGCTGGAGCGTCATCCCTGGTTCGAAGTGGCATGGCTGGCCGCTTCCGATCGTTCGGAGGGCCGAACCTATGCCGATGCAGCGCGCTGGCGATTGAAAACGGCCATTCCCGCCGATGTGGCCACGATGACGGTTGCGCCTGCTAAGCCTGAAGGCGCGCCGAAAATTATCTTTGCGGCGCTCGATGCCGGCATTGCTCGTGAACTCGAACCTCAATTTGCTGACGCCGGTTGCGCCGTCGTGTCCAACTCGAGCGCACTGCGCATGCAGGCGGACGTTCCACTGGTGATTCCAGAGGTCAATGGCGATCACATTCAACTAATCGAAAAACAGTCTTGGCGCGCAAAATCGGGAGGTTATGTTGTCACCAACCCGAACTGCTCGGCCATTGGCCTCGTGCTGGCACTGGCTCCATTACATCGCGCTTTCACACTTGAGACCGTGATGGCCGTCACTATGCAAGCCGTCAGCGGAGCGGGATATCCCGGCGTGGCTTCGCTGGACATTTTGGGAAACGTGATTCCCTACATCGCAAAAGAAGAAGAGAAGATGGAAGAGGAGACACAAAAACTGTTGGGGACGCTGAACGGTTCACGCATCGATCCGGCTCCTTTCGCCATGAGCGCGCAATGTAATCGCGTCGCTGTCGAAGATGGACACACGGAATCGATTGCGATCCGACTTAAGAAGAAAGTGGCGCCCGAGGAGATAGTCGCCGCCTGGAACGATTTTCGCGCCGAACCTCAGCGCCTGCGTCTTCCGAGCGCGCCTGATCAACCTGTCGTATACATGACGGCTGCGGATCGTCCGCAGCCACGCTTTGATGTTGACCTCGGGGCTGGCATGACGACAGCAGTCGGACGCCTGCGAAGGTGCAACGTGCTTGAGTGGAAGTTCACCGTGCTGTCGCACAACACGATTCGTGGAGCGGCGGGCGCTGCATTGCTAAACGCAGAACTGCTCAAAGCGAAGGGATATCTCGGGTGACGCGACCTTCCAGCAGCGTCGAGGAGCAAGCCCGACCATGATCGTCATGAAGTTTGGCGGGACTTCCGTACAGGATGCGAAGGCGATCGAGCGAGTGGCGCACATCGTCCAGGGACGTTTGGCGGACCGCCCGGTGGTTGTGGTGAGCGCCATGGCGAAAGTCACCGATTCCCTGCTCGCCATGGGCAAGGCCGCCGGCGGAGGAGATCGCAAGACAGCTCTCAAAATGGCGCGCGCCTTGCGCGAACGCCACTACGACACGGCCGGAGAATTGCTTGGGACCGCTCTTTTCACAGAATTTCACGGAGACCTAGGTGCTGACTTTGAAGATCTGGACGAACTTCTGCGCGGGATTGGCGCGGTGGGTGAAATTACTCCTCGCACCTACGATTTCGTGGCCTCCTTCGGCGAGGTACTTTCGAGCAAGATCGTGGCCGCCGCGTTCGCTGCCCGTGGGTTGCCGGGGGTACACGTCGATTCGCGTCAGTGTCTGCTGACCGACAGCGCTTATACGCGCGCCGTTCCTCAGTTCGACGAAACCAATGAACGTCTACGCAAGCGTGTTCTGCCGTTGGTTGAGGCAGGCAAGGTTCCGGTGATGGGAGGATTTATAGGGGCCAATCGTGCGGGCATCACGACCACCATCGGCCGCGGAGGATCGGATTTTTCCGCAGCAATTTTTGGGGCGGGACTTAGTGCCGAGCGCATCGAGATATGGACCGACGTTGACGGCATGATGACCACTGATCCTCGTATTACGCCTGAAGCGCGGCGCATAAAGGTGATCAGCTTCGACGAAGCGGCTGAACTCGCATATTTTGGCGCGAAGGTTCTGCATCCGGCGACTGTTTTGCCAGCGGTTCAGAAAAATATTCCCGTTTATGTTCTGAATTCGATGAACCCGACCTGCGAAGGGACGAAGATCACGGCGCGCGCTCCGCGCTGTGCAAATATTTTCAAGGCCATTGCGCTAAAGAAAAAAATAACACTGGTGGAAGTCGCCTCTCCGCGCCGTCTGCTCGTACATGGCTACTTAAAATCGATCTTTGAGGCCTTCGATCAGCACGACGTGGCGGTCGACGTGGTTTCTACTTCGGAGGTCAGCGTATCGGTAACGGCCGAGACAAACGAAACGATCCCCGCGCTCGCGGCTGATCTGGCCAAGCTGGCGGATGTGAAATACGAGGGCCGGAAGGCGATTGTTTGCCTAGTCGGAGAGAATCTGCGCGAGACTCCCGGAATCGCCGCGAAAGTGTTCGGCATCTTAGAGGATGTGAAGATCCGCATGATTTCGCAGGGTGCTTCGGAGATTAATTTGACGTTTGTGATCGAAGAGGATGACGCGGCTGAGGTGGTGCGGCGGCTGCACCATGCATTTTTTGCCCAGGTGGATCCGGAAGTATTTGCGTAGCTTGTCTTGAGCTCTCAATATGCATCTTCTGATTCTTGGCCGCGGCAAGACTGGGACACTGGTAGCAGAGGTCGCCCGTTCGCGACGGCATCATGTGCACATTCTCTCCGCCGCTGAAAACGCTGGGGCTTGCGCGCTTACGCCGGATGCGCTTTCGGCTATCGATGTCGTGATCGACTTCACTACGCCCGCAGCGGCCGTTCCTAATGCCGAGGCCTGCATCCAGGCAAGGAAGAACGTAGTTGTCGGCACGACTGGCTGGTATGCCGATCTACCTCGGTTGCGCGATTTGGTGCTCTATGGCAAAACGGGCTTTCTTTATGGGTCCAACTTTTCAATCGGCATGAATATGTTTTTTGAGATCGCTTCTGGTGCTGGGGCAGCGCTGAAATACGGTTACTCCGGACAGATTTTCGAACGCCATCATGAACAGAAAAAAGACGCTCCTTCGGGAACGGCACTGACGATTCAGAAGATTGTTCACGAGGCGGGAGGCCAGCCCGAAGGTGGGGAAATCGAGATCGTATCTTTTCGCGAAGGAGATGCCGTCGGCATGCATGAGCTGGTCTTCAATTCTCCAAGCGATCGAATCTATTTGTGTCATGACGCCAAGTCTCGCCAGGGATTTGCCGAAGGTGCGGTGCGGGCGGCGGAATGGTTGGCAGGGAAAACGGGATTTTTCGAGTTTCGCAACGTCTGGCGAGAGCTTTAGGCCGACGTTGAACAATAAACGATAAATATTTCCGAGCTCCGCCCACCTTAAAGAATCTCGGCGGCTGTCCGATTACTTGCAATGCCGCTCATGCAACCGTTGGCCAGAAGCGTTATCCTTTATTCATGCAATTGCGAGGCTGTGGTACTGCTCTGGTCACACCGTTTTCTCAGGACGGTGCTGTTGATGAAAACGCTCTGCGTAATCTGGTGGCGTGGCAGGTTGAGTCTGGCATCGATTTTTTGATTCCCTGCGGCACCACCGGAGAAACTCCCACGCTCACTCACGACGAGTGGCTCCGTGTGATTGATACAACCATCGAAGTCGCCGCCGGGCGCGTTCCGATTGTCGCCGGCGCGACCTCGAACTCGACGCAGGAGGCTGTTGCCAAGGCGAAGGAAGTGGCCGAGCGGCCGGGGGTCAATGCCATCCTCACCGCGTCGCCGTATTACAACAAGCCGACGCAAGAGGGACAGTACAGGCACTTCCGCACGATCGCAGAAGCGGTCGACAAGCCCGTCATTCTCTATAACGTGCCGTCGCGAACCAGCGCGAATCTTGAGCCGACTACGCTCGCGCGGCTGACCGAGGTTCCGAACATTATCGGAGTGAAGGAAGCCAGCGGCAACATGACTCAGATCGCGGAGGTTCTGAATGTTGTCCCAGAGCATTTCCTGGTGCTATCTGGCGACGATGCAGTTACCCTGCCGGTGGTTGCACTCGGCGGGGTGGGCGTGATTTCGGTTGCTTCGAACGAAATTCCGCATGAAATGTCAGCGATGACGCGAGCGGCACTGGACAACGACTGGAATACGGCCCGCAGTATTCAGCGAAAATACCTTCCGCTGATGGTAGCGAATTTCATCGAGTCGAGTCCGCTGCCGGTGAAGGCGGTGCTGGCGATGATGGGCAAGATTGAAGAGGTTTATCGGTTGCCGTTGCTTCCGATGCGGCGCGACACGCGATCGAAGCTGCAAAAGATCGCAACCGAGGCGGGATTGATTACACGTCCGGCAACGTCGGCACCCACAGCCGCCGAATTTTATATTTATGAAAACTGGGCTGCGGGTCCGCACAAGGCGATTCTGCACCGTGCGTCATGCGGACAATGCAGCGCCGGTAAAGGACGTCCCAGCGGGCACGATCCCAATCATTCGCGCTGGCATGGACCATACGGCAATCTTGCCGAGGCGCGCGAGGCAACGCATCAGATGCCGGGAGTATTGATTCGCAGCGAATGCAAGTGCGTGGCATAGGGGTCGCTGAGACCTCTGCGATGGTATCCTTGTCACCTCGTTGGAGGACCATTATGAAGCGCTTTCTTCTTTGCTCAGTCATCATCGTTTTTTCCACGAGTCTGGGGCTGGCACAGCCGCAAGCGACAGCGCCTGCTGATCACCATGCTCATGCCGTCGCTCCGGCGCCATCCGCCGACAAGATATGGGCGGAGCTTATGGCGGGCAATAAGCGCTTTGTAGCTGGGAAAACGCACGCTTATGCGGTGGTTCCGCTGCGCCGCAAACTCACCTCGGGGCAACAGCCGCATGTGATCGTCCTTTCCTGCTCTGACAGCCGAGTCCCGCCGGAGTTGGTGTTTGACCAGAGCCTGGGAGATCTCTTCGTGGTTCGTACAGCTGGGAACATTGCCGATTTGGTTGGTTTGGGGAGCATCGAGTATGCCGTCGATCACTTTCACAGCCCTTTGCTCGTCGTGCTTGGACATTCGAAGTGCGGAGCCGTAACGGCTGCGTGTTCGGGAGATAAGATGCCGACTCCGAACCTCGAGGCGATCGTCGATAAGATAGATCCGGCTGTGATTCAGGCTAAGACCTACGCTAAGTCTGACGACTTGATCGAAGCAGCAATCAAGGAAAATGTTCGTCAGAGCGCGAAAGATCTTCTCGCAAATAGCCCGATCATCCGCGAAGCGGTCACCTCCGGCAAGCTCAAAATTGTCGAGGCCGAATATCGGCTTGATACTGGCGAAGTTTCACGGCTGGATGCCACCGCGAGCCCGCACAACTAGTGACAACCAGCCGATCCGCGTTGAAGCGCGCTATTGAGCGCCTGTCGTCCGAAGAGTCGGTCGAGAGGAGAGCCGACTCCACCGAGGCGCGTCGTGCGTTTCTCGAGTTCCGCGATGCGTTGACTCGCGGCGAGGTTCGCGCCGCCGAAAACGTTGACGGCCGATGGACGGTCAATACATGGGTTAAGCGGGGGATCCTGCTCGGCTTCCGTCTGGGCGAGCTACAGGTGATGTCAGATGGTGATGTGCTGTCGTTTGTCGACAAGGACACCTTTCCTGTCCGCAGACTAGTCCTTAGCGATCATATTCGGCTTGTGCCGGGCGGGTCTTCCATTCGCGAGGGCGTTTACGTAGCGCCGTCGGTCATCTGCATGCCGCCCATGTTCATTAATGTGGGCGCGTACGTGGATGAGGGGTCGATGATCGATTCGCACGCCCTGGTCGGATCATGCGCGCAGATCGGCAAGCGGGTACATCTGAGCGCGGCGGCACAAATCGGAGGCGTGCTGGAACCGATCAATTCCGCGCCGGTGATCATTGAGGACGATGTGCTGATCGGGGGGAACTGCGGAGTGTACGAGGGCACGCTGGTAGGCGCGCGCGCGGTGCTAGGAGCAGGGGTGATTCTGACGCGCTCCACACCGCTTTATGATCTGGTACGCGGCGAAATTTACAGGGCATCGGCGGAAGCTCCGCTGCGAGTGCCGGAAAATGCGGTGGTGGTTCCCGGCGCGCGGGCGGTGACCAAAGGCAAAGGGGCGGAGTGGAATCTGTCGCTCTATACGCCGGTGATCGTGAAGTATCGCGACGAGAAGACTGAGCGCGGAATTGAATTAGAGGAGTGGCTGCGTTAGACGGACTATCTTAGCCGGAAAAACCAAGCCTTCTCCAGAGAGGTCAAGAGAATCACGACAGCAAAGTCGTGGCGGGTGTGCCTCCAAGGTGCGCTTGTTCTTGTGAAAGCTTTCGCCGCCTTTCGAAATGCTTGGCCCGGAAATGCGAGCGCGCGCGTTCGGCCCACGCGCGTACAAAATAGTAGTTCAGTGTGCATCCGATGGCGGAGCTGGCAATCGGAATCAGGCGTCCGGCCCACTTCTCGACCACATCGGCGCTGGCCTGGACAGCGATCCTCTGGATCACACGCGGCACGAACTTGTTGACTACTTCCTTTTCGAGCAGTTCGCGGCTGATGTCGATGCCGGCGGCGCTGGCGGCAGCAATCCAAAGCTCGGCGATCTCTTCGTCTGTGTTCAACTCGAAGCCGTAAACCAGGCTCAGCTTCTGGATGGTGCGCATCGTGATTGTCGAAAGAATTCCGAGGTCGGGCAGGATGGTGAGAATTCCTCCGAGTCCGAAACCCGCGCCCTCAACGGCTGCAAGTTTCATACCAGCGCGGATCACTGAGTCTGCAGCGTCGTCGAGGCGATCGACCGGAAGTGTGTATACGCCGCGAAAGGTTGCGAGCGGCAAATCGTGGGCGATGCGCAACTGCATCAGGAAGCGGTTCGGATCAACCCTGATTGTCTGATAGGCGCGGGTCAGACCTCTGCGAATTGCGTCTTGCGCTCTCTGCCGCAGCCACGATTTTCTCTCATCGGACATGTTCAATTACGAGTTTATCAGTCCTCCCAGCAGCAGATCATGTTCCACGAGAGACGCGGAGCGCGTGTTTGCTGACGCTTTCGGCTAAGACAGGGGTAAGTCCCGCCTCTCGACGAACCCACCGTGTGCTAGCATCAATTCTTCGAATGCCGACTGGAAAATTGCACATAGTTCCGCTGGGCGGGATGGGCGAGTTCGGTATGAACTGCATGGCCATCCGCTACGGTGACGACATCGTGGTTGTCGACGCCGGACTGATGTTCCCCGAAGCCGAATTGCTGGGTGTCGATATCGTCGTACCCGACATTTCTTACCTGCTTGAAAATCGCAAGTATGTCCGCGGCATCGTGCTGACGCACGGACACGAAGACCACATTGGCGCGTTGCCCTGGATTCTCAGCGAACTGAATGTTCCGGTGTGGGGCACTGAATTTACGCTGGCTTACGTTGAAGACAAGCTGGATGAACACCAACTTCTCGACGATGCCGATCTGCGCGAGATCCGCCCTGGGCAGCGTTTCAAGGTTGGGCCGTTTACCATCCATCCGCTGCAGGTCACGCATAGCCTGGTCGATTGCGTCGCGCTCGCCATCCACACACCGCTCGGAGTGGTGCTGCATACCGGCGACTTCAAGGTTGACCCGACACCGACTGATAACCGGCTGTTCGATCTGCATGGTTTTGCCGAGTACGGCAAAGAAGGAGTGTTGGCGCTTTTGCAGGATTCGACGAACATTGAGCGCAAGGGCTACACGCCAAGCGAGCGGGCGGTACATCGCAAATTCGAAGAGGTATTTGTTCGCACCAAGCGACGCCTTTTCATTTCGTGTTTTTCGTCCTCGATTCATCGCATCAAGCTGACGGTCGACATGGCCCGGGAGCATGGGCGAAAAATTTGCTTCATCGGGCGATCGATGAACAGTTCGTCTGAGATCGCTGAGGACCTTGGCTACATACAGATTCCCGAGGGTATGCTGATCCATCCCGGGGAAATGAAAAACTTCGCACCGGAGAAAGTTTGCGTTCTGATCAGCGGGACACAGGGCGAGCCGATGTCGGCGCTGTCGCGCGCGGCGGTGGATAATCACAAACACGCGAAAATTGAGAAGGGAGACACGGTTGTTCTTTCATCGCGCATTATTCCGGGGAATGAAAAAGCAATTTACCGGGTGGTAGACCATCTGTTCCGACGCGAAGCTTTCGTTATATACGACGACGGATCTTACCCTCCGATTCACGTCAGCGGGCACGCGAGCCAGGAAGAATTGAAGCTCATCATCAACCTGGTTCGACCGAAGTATTTCATTCCAATTCATGGCGAGTACCGACAGCTAAAACTGCATGCCGAGTTGGCGGGGTCGATGCGCAGCGCGGTTGGCAGCGTGATGCTGATCGAGAGTGGCGACGTTCTCGAGATCGATGAACTGGGCGCGCGCAAGGCTGGACGCGTCAACGTCGGCCGTGTCTGCATTGATTCTGGCTCGCGAACAGACGTGGTCGAAGATATCGTGATTAAAGATCGCCGGCATCTCAGCGAGGATGGATTTGTGATGCCGGTGATCGCCATTAACAAGCTCACGGGGCTGGTTGAATCTTCGCCGGAGATCGTGACGCGTGGTTTCAATCCCGGCGAGAATGGGCTGATCGAGCGCGCAAGAGAGATCGTAATGGAGACGCTCGATGCCTCCAGCGCGGAAGAGAAGGCCGATTATGGCGTGATCAAGGAAAAGATCCGGACCGATCTGAAGCGCTACATATCGCGGCAAACCCAGCGGAGGCCGCTGATTATGCCGGTGATACTTGAGATCTGACGATTCCTCTTCGCGGGACCTTTCAAGAAGCTGAGGATGGATTTCTTATCGTAACCCTAGCGGACATTTACCAGGCTCGCGGACTGCTTGACGGTGTTGCCGTGCGCACTCCCCTGTTTGAATGGATGGGCGCCAACGAGCGGCGCAAACTCTTCCTCAAGCTCGAGAATCTGCAGCCGATCGGCGCCTTCAAACTGCGCGGCGCATACAACAAAGTTGCGTCTCTGAGCAACGATGAGCGGAGCCGCGGGGTGATCTCTTATTCAAGTGGCAATCATGCGCAAGGGGTGGCATATGCGGCGCGGGCGCTAGGCGTGCGGGCGGTAATCGTAATGCCGGGGAATGCTCCGAAGAACAAGGTTGCAGCCACCGCCGCGCTCGGCGCCGAAATCGTCACCGTTGGACCGGGCAGTGAAGAACGGCGAATGCGCGCCGAAGAACTGGCGGCCGTGCACGGTTATGTGATCGTGCCTCCATACAATGATGAAAAGATCATCGCCGGCCAGGGTACAGTCGGACTAGAGATTCTCGAAGACTTGCCTGATGTCGGAACCGTGCTGGTTCCCGTCGGCGGGGGCGGATTGATCAGTGGCCTCTCGGCGGCAATCAAACTCAGCACTCCTAAGATTAAGGTGATCGGCGTTGAACCCGAGCTCGCCGCTGATGCGCGGGCGAGCTTGCAGGCTGGGCACATCGTCTCGTTTCCGGCGAACCAGGTTTCGCGCACATTGGCTGATGGTCTGCGCACACAGAGCATCGGCGCAATGAATTTTGAACATATTCGCGCCTACGTGGATGACATTGTCAGCGTAACGGAGGAGGAAATTCGAGAAGCCGTATGGATGCTGAGCGGGAATCCGAAAACTGTAGCCGAGCCGAGTGGTGCGGTCGCTCCGGCGGCATTCTTTTTCCATTCTGATGAACTACCTGAGACGGCAATCAACGTGGCCGTCATCAGCGGGGGAAATATCGATCCGGCACTGTTCGCTGAAGCGCGCTGCGGCTGAGCGATTCCGAACGTTGACTGGGTTGTCGCTTTTGTTTTTCGTCTTTTATCCCTACACCTGAGGCTGGGACTCGATTTTCGGGAACGCATATGATTCGCTTTGGTATCGCAGGCTTTGGATTACACGCTGTGCGGCGTCTGATGACGGGTTTCGCACTCGCCAAGGGTTGCGCGGTGGTTGCTTTGTCGCGGCGGGACGCGGGCAAAGCGCGGGCAGCTGCCGCGCAATATGGCATACCGCATGTCTTCGCCTCTACGGAAGAACTCAGCCGGTGCCCGGAAGTTGACGCGGTACTGGTCACTACTCCAAATGTTTGCCACCTACAGGATGTCTTAACTGCGGTTGCTGCAGGCAAGCCGGTGCTGTGCGAAAAGCCGATGGGGATGAATGCGGAGGAATGCCGACGAATGGTGGAGGCGGCGCGGAATGCGGGTGTCCTACTTGGCGTCGCACAGGTGTTTCGCTTTGAGGAGAGCACGGCACGGTTTCGTGAACGGGTTGCGGCGGGTGATATTGGCCGTCCAATCTTTGCGCGGGCGGAGTTTTCGTATCCGGGGTCGGGGCACGGTCGGACGTGGCTCTACAATCGCGCGGTCAGCGGTGGGGGCCCGATTGCCGATGTTGGTGTGCATTGTATCGACGCGTTGCGCTACATTCTGCAGGATGAACCGAGCCGCGTCACGGCGATCGGGCGCTCAGATGAACAGTCTGGCAACGTGGAAGCAGCGGCCATCGTGAGTCTGGAATTTCAGCGTGGTGCATTGGCAACGGTATTGGTATCAACTCGGGCTCACTATCGGACTCCCTTGGAGATTGTTGGAGAAGCGGGGATTCTTAGAGCTGACGATGCACTGAACGTCGAACGTCCGATCAATTTGGAACTGTGGTGCGGCGGAAACCGAGTAGCCGAGGAATCCATTTCTAACCGACTTGCTTATGCGAAGCAAGTCGATAGCTTTGCGGCGGCGGTTGAGGGACGGGAGACGTTTCCGGTCCCCGGGGAGCAGGGCTGGCGGAATCAGATCATTCTGGACGCGGCATATAGCAGTCTATCTTTGGGTAAGAGTGTGGATGTGGCGGTCGTGCCAAGGTAGTCGGCGATTTTCGTTGAGAGACCGCTAATTTGCTGGAACCGAATGGGTTGCTAAGGACCCATGGATAGAAGGAGCGCTCCGGATCCGAAGAGATCAAGGGACGCCCGAACAACCCTCTCCCAGAACGGCTCCACCAATCACAATCTGGATATTCGTGAGCGAACACCGGTCCCACCTCTCGGTGGGCTTGATGCCACCGAGGAGCCACTTGTCAAAGAAAAGGTCTGTGCTAGTATTGGTAACTCTGCGACGGTTACCTTCGGTCGCACTCGGCTGAGGCCCCGTTTTTTCAATGATTTACAGCGAGAGCGGCCTGTCGATTCGGTCGGGAAGATGTCTGATGCCATTTGACAGTTTACGAGCCGGTTTGAGGAGAGGTTGGGGCAACTGGATTGTTGCTAGTGTGCAGCAGATTGCATTCAGAGATTGTCGAGAGCGGCGGATTAGGAATGCAAGTCATTGATAAGTATGGATAATTCCGATGCACCCGTTTTGGAATGCGAAGTGCTCTAAACATGTTAGGCGACCTATACCTTTGGCCGACTGGTCAAAAGGTGAAGTGGGATAACAGGAATTCTTTGGAGGGTATGAAAATGAGGCGAGTGGTAGTTTTAGCGCTCCTAGCGTTGGCGTTGCCGATGGCGGCGTGGGCGGACGGTATTACTCTTACAAACCAGTACGGCAGCCTTTCAATCGGGACTTCAGGGATCACATCGACGCAATCGGAGTTGATGAGCTTCAATGGCATCGTGGCCCCTCCAGGACATTCTCTTGGTTATGTGAATTACTCTACCGGCGCTCTGATTAGTGGTTCGATCGCGGCGGGCGGAACTTTTTCTGCGACGGGGTCCTCATTTGTCGTGATCGGCAAGGGAGGCTACGGACAGCCGAAGGGTACGATTTTTAGCGGGAGTTTTGTAGGTCCCATCAGTTGGACCCTGACCAGCCCTCCGGGTGCGAAGAACCTTACCTATACGCTGAGTGGCCAGATTCAGGGAATGTTGTACAACGGTCGATGGGTTACCGGCAGTACCACTCAGACGATCTACAGCACCGCCGGCCAACTTGCCTTGGGTATCGGCCACATTCGAGTGGGGAGCACGAGTCTTTCCACGCCGGAGCCTGAAACCTTGGGCCTCCTGGGAACGGGGCTTGTGGGCATTGCTGGAATGTTCCGCCGCAAGCTGCATCGCGGCTAAGTTAAGTCGAAGCCGGTTCGCCATAACACTCAACTCATTGCCCCGCCGCAAGGCGGGGCTTTTGATTTTCGGCGCAAATCGATTTGAGCGTGATGGTCCTTGCTAAAGCGTGTTAACTGAGCGGTCAACTTGGCTCGATCAGGTAGAGGGACTTGCATTCCCGGTGTTGGCGCTCCTCTCTTCAGTTACTGGGGTAACGATCGTTACCGGCTTTGCCGTTGACGTTACCTTTGTCGAAACCTACAGTCAGGCGCAGGGGGATGTATGAAGGATATCCATGAGGTTTTGCGCCGCAAGCAGGCGCAGTACACACAGCTGGGAAAGCAGATCGAGATGCTGCAGCAGGCGGCGGAGAAGCTCCGCGAAGTCGCGCCTTTGCTCGCCGAAACCGACGTCGAGGACGATAGTGCCGTTCTGGCGGAAGTGGACGACGAAAACTCTAGTGCGATGGCTGCCAAGGCCAGCGCGCAAAGCTCGCCAGCAGCAGGTAAGACCGGGCGCAGCACGACTCCGCGCTGGCCGTAGAGCCGACCTTGAGCAGTAAGCGCAAGGCGGGAGGGGTTCGGTTCCATGATATTGCAGGCACTGCTGGTATCGAAGGATGACCAGGCGGCAGAAACGCTGACACAGGTTCTGACGCAGTTCGGCGTGGCCGTCGATCGGTCGAGCGCGGCCGACGTAGCGGTGGCGCGACTGACGGAGGAGCGCTTCGACCAGGTAATTTTCGACTTTGACGATCCCGAAGCGGCGTCGTTGGTCTTGGAGACCTGCCGCCGCCTCAACGGTCCCGATCGACATCCGCCGGTCGCGGTTGCGTTGTTGCACGATGCCTCACAGATCCGCTCCATTCTTGGCGCCGGTGCACATTTCATCCTCACCAAACCTGTTGCGAACGAACAGGCCCGCAACACTATGCGAGCTGCGACTGCGCTATTGAAGCGGGAAAGACGGCAATCGTTGCGGGTGGCTGTCCAAGCGGCAGTTTCGATTCGGCTCGACGATAGTAATATGGTCGAAGGCATACTGCTCGACTTGAGCACGGGCGGCATGGACGTGCTGGCAGCGAAGCCCCTTTCATCGGCAGCGTTGGTTCGCGTGTCGTTCGAGCTTCCAGACGGCGGCGCGGGGATTGAGGGCGACGCAGAAGTTGCATGGAGTACGGCGAACGGCCAAACCGGCTTCCGGTTTCTCGATATGGATCCCAAGATGCGCGGGGAGATGGGCGAGTGGCTGGCCGCGCGCGCACACGATGCCTTGCCGGAAGAACCTGACGCGGTTACGCAATGCAAACTAACTGACCTTAGTCTGGGCGGATGCTACGTGCAGACCGAATCGCCGTTCCCGCAGTCGTCGGCCGTGGATTTATGCCTGCGGGCTACTGGGATGGAGATTCATACCGAAGGCTTGGTCCGCGTCATGCATCCGGGACATGGGATGGGCATTGAGTTCCCTGCCCGCACGGAAGAGCAACGAAAAAGTGTTGGCGATTTCATCGAGTTTCTCACCAGCCAGCCGGGCACGACTCCGCAGCTGGAATCTTCTCCGCGTTCTCTCGTGGCAAGTGCGGTTGATTTGAGTCAGGCCGACGGCTCTGGAACCGACGCGGACGATCCGCTCCTTGAACTTCTGCGTGGCGGAAGTGTGCTGGATGAAGAAGCATTTCTCGCCGAACTGCAGCGCCAGAGAACACCGGCCGGCGTTGGAGAATAAACGAGAAATCGAAGCTTAACGACTCCGCAGCAATCAACCACTCAAGTACAAAATCAACCGGGAATCAGATCGGCACTCCGTCTTTGGTGTCGGCCTAATCCCGGCGGTCTGTTTCAGCTCATTCGTTGCAGGCAACCGCGACGACCCCCGTCAAATGATTCCGCTCCGGTTAATTTTATGCAATAGAATTGCCCTGCTCGCAAAGACCAGAGTGTTCGATATGCGGAGGCGAGGCGAGCCGCGTCTCCGCGAAAAACTCACGAGTTCAAAGGCCATTTGGTCAGGAATCCTATTTCGCAGGCGTTAGTTCTCGGCGGGGCCTGTTTGCTGGCGATCACTCCGTTTTTCTGGCGGGCCAATCCCTCAGGACATGATTTCGAGTTTCACATGTATTCATGGATGGAAGTGCTTGGCCAGTGGAAGGACGGCATTATCTATCCGCGCTGGGCCGCCCTGGCACATTGGGGATACGGAGAAGCGCGCTTTGTCTTTTATCCACCTGCTTCATGGACGTTTGGCGCCGCGCTAGGAGCGGTTCTACCGTGGAAGGTGGTTCCCGGCGTGTACTGCTGGATCGTGCTCGCGCTGGCCGGAGCGGCCATGTACCAACTCGCTCGCCACTGGCTCACCGCCGAGGACGCGTTGTTTGCGGCGGTGTTCTACGCAGTCAATCCCTACCACTTAATGATTATCTACTGGCGAAGCGCCTTTGCCGAACTGTTGGCGGCGGTTCTTCTTCCGCTTTTGCTGCTTTGCCTCTTGCAAATAAAAGAGTCGACATCGAGTTCCTCCGATTCCGCAGCAAGAGAGAACCACAAGGCTGATTTTCGACCGACGCTGTGGTTGAGTCTGGTGCTGGCTGCAGCCTGGCTGACGAATGTGCCAGCGGCGGTGATGATTCATTATTCGGTTGCGGGACTCGCGCTGGCTTTCGTGGCCATCGAAACTGTGCGCGAGGTTGACCATCGAGGATCCAGGAGGCTGCGGATCGGGCGGCCACTCGTCCGAATGACGGCGGCGATTTTTCTGGGTGCGGGATTGGCGGCGTTTTATCTGCTTCCGGCGATTTACGAGCAAGGATGGATCAATCTTAAGGAGGTGCTGGCGCCGGGAGTGCGGCCACAGGACAACTATCTCTTTACGATGACCTCTGATCCCGACCATAACCGCTTCAATCTTCTGATTTCCACGATAGCGATAGCTGAAATCGTCGTCGTGGCTTTTGCAATCTGGTTCTCCCGTCGGTGGCGATCGAAAGATATCGAAAATGCGTACAACCAGAGCCCGTGGCTGGCTCTCTCAACTTGGGCAGCGGGCAGCGGGCTCCTCATGCTTTGGGTGAGTAATTTGCTCTGGGAGTACTTGCCCAAGCTGCGTTATGTGCAACTTCCATTCCGCTGGCTGCTGTGTATGAACGCGGCATTAGCATTGCTTCTGACGATGGCCACGAAGCGTTGGACCTCTCGGATCCTCGTCTACGTAGCTCTGGTGGCTGTGATCGTCATAGCCGGCTATCGAACGCAGCCACCGTGGTGGGATACAGCGGCAGACGTCCGAGAGATGAGCGACGCTATGGCAGATGGCACGGGGTACGAGGGAACGGACGAGTACGTCCCCGCGGGAGACGACCCCTACGAACTAAACAAGGATCTGTCACTCGTGAGCAATGATAAAGGAGCACCGGTTCCGAGTGATATTCTTGCCTGGGGACCAACGGAAAAGCATTTTAGGGTTCGCGTTGTCGCGGCCCAGAATCTGACCTTACGTCTTTTCAATTACCCGGCCTGGAAGGTCGCGGTGAATGGGAGACCGGTGCCATCAGGCTCAACTGAAGTTACTGGACTGATCGTTGTTCCCATTAACGCGGGAGACAACGATGTATACGTGCGATTCCGGCGAACTAAGGATCGTTTTTTGGGAGACATCCTATCCGCGATCAGCATCGCTTTGTTCATTCTGGCTTGGATGAGCACTCGGCCAAAAATACGGCTCGGGCGAGGGTGAATCCTGGTTCTCCCCTTGGTTGCAACTAAAAGCTGAAAGCACTGGGACACACAGGTCGCAAAGAAAGGCTTTCGACGCGCGATGCAGCATAGAATCCTGGTGGCAACGTCGAACATAGGTAAACTGCTCGATTTTTCCGGCGCCGCTTTGCCGTTTGGAATCACGGTCGAAAATATTCCGGGTTTTGCTTCTCTGCCGCAGATTGTCGAAGATGGAGCAACTTTCGAAGAAAATGCGCGCAAGAAGGCTGAGGCCTACAGTTTGGCCATTCCGGGCGAACTGGTTCTGGCGGACGATTCGGGTCTGGAAGTCGACGTACTCGGCGGAGCGCCCGGCGTCCACTCTGCACGTTATGCTGCTGATGAACCACGCACGGCGGAATGCAACACGGACGACGAGGCCAACAATGCGCGTGTGCTGCGTGAACTAAGAAATATTCCACCCGAGAAGCGCGGCGGTCGATTCGTATGCGTGCTCGCCGCGGCGCGCGACGGAAAAACTCTTCAGACTTTTCGCGGTACAGCCGAAGGGTTCGTTTTGGACGCGCCGAGAGGCCAGAACGGATTTGGATACGATCCATTGTTCTATTTTCCCCAAATCGATAAGACATTTGCCGAACTCAGCGCGGTCGAGAAAGCGAAGTACAGTCATCGCGGGACGGCGTTTCGTGCGTTCCTTGAGTGGATCAGAGAGACTGATATCCAGAAAGCTTCCTTGACTTCTTTGCTCTCGCAAAACGATAATTATTAGTTTTTACATTTGACCACGTAAGGAGCCTTCATCGTGGCATCAACTGCCAGTCCCGTCGCTCCCGCCGCTAACGCCGCGCCCAAGATCAAATCGGGAGTGGCTCCACTGCGCGCTGGACAAGGCACCTCATTTCTGCTGCGCCGCCTGCATTCGATTAGCGGCATCGTGCCGATCGGCGCTTTTCTACTTGAGCATTTCATTTCGAATGCCGAAGCTTTCAAGGGTCCGATTGCGTATGGAAAGCAAGTTGAGTTTCTGAACAGCCTGCCGGGTGTTTTTCTGCTGGAACTCTTCTTCATATGGATTCCTATCCTGTATCACGGCCTCTATGGCGTCTACATCTGGTATCGGGGAGACTCAAACCTTGCCGAGTATCCGTGGTCTGGTAACTGGCTCTATTCCACACAGCGCTGGACCGGGATCATCGCTCTGATCTACATCGTGCAGCACACTTACTTTCTGCGCTTCACCGGCGTGCACCTGGCGACGCATCCCATGGAGTCTTTCGCGAAAGTGCAGGCTGAGTTTCAGAGCCCCTGGATGATCGCGTTTTACGCGGTCGGCATCATCGCCGCGTCGTGGCATTTCAGCTATGGTTTGTGGCTGTTTGCCGCGAAGTGGGGGATTATCACGGGCGAGCGAGCGCGCCGCGGTTTCGGATATATCTGTCTCGCGCTGGCGCTCGGCTTGGTTTCGATTGGTGCAGTCAGCATGTACGGATTTCTGAAGACACCGCCGCAGCCTTTAGATTCCAGCTCTGGTTCGGACAATATAGTGATGCGATAGTGGTTTCGCGGGATTGTAAGAGAACGTCTGGGCCCCGCGTCCCGGCAGATTGGATTCATACAGCATGGCAGCTCCGAAGATTATCGTCGTAGGTGGTGGCTTAGCGGGTCTTTCCGCCGTAATCAAGATTGCCGAAATGGGTGGAGAAGTTGACCTGTTCTCGATCGTCCCGGTCAAGCGTTCACACTCGGTTTGTGCGCAGGGCGGAATCAACGCCGCCAAGAATTTGAAAGGCGAGGGTGATTCCACTTACAAGCACTTCGATGACACGATTTACGGCGGCGACTTTCTTGCGAATCAGCCCCCAGTTAAAGCGATGTGCGAGGCCGCTCCCGGCATCATCGACCTGCTCGACCGTATGGGCGTTCCGTTTAATCGCACGCCGGAGGGACTGCTGGACTTTCGCCGCTTCGGCGGCACACTTTACAACCGCACCGCTTTTGCCGGAGCAACGACTGGACAACAGCTTCTTTACGCACTTGACGAGCAGGTACGGCGGTACGAATCCGAAGGCAAGGTAAAGAAGTACGAGCACTGGGAGTTTCTCTCGGCAGTACTTGATGGTGGGCGGGTCGCTCGCGGCATCTGTGCGATGGATTTGCGGACGATGGAAGTCCGCACCTTTCCCGCCGATGCCATCATCATTGCCACGGGAGGATGTGGCGCCATCTTCGGCAAGTCGACAAATTCCGTGGTGTGCACGGGATCGGCCCAATCAGCGCTTTATCAGCAGGGCGCTTACTACGCGAACGGCGAGTTCATTCAAGTGCATCCCACCTGCATTCCCGGAGAAGACAAGCTGCGCCTCATGTCGGAATCGGCGCGCGGCGAAGGTGGACGGGTTTGGGTTCCGAAGACGCAGGGCGATAAACGCGATCCCAAGTCGATTCCGCAGAGCGAGCGCTGGTATTTTCTCGAGGAATGGTATCCGAAGTATGGCAACCTGGTGCCGCGCGACGTAGCCACACGCGCGATTTTCAAGGTTGTGTTCGAGTATAACCTTGGCCTTGACGGCAAGCCGATGGTCTATCTCGATCTCACGCATATCGACCGCAAGACGCTCGACCGCAAGCTGGAAGGCATCCTGGAGATCTACGAGAAGTTTGTCGGTGACGATCCGCGCGACACGCCGATGAAGATTTTTCCCGGGATGCACTACACGATGGGCGGCCTGTGGATCGATTACAAACAAGCGACTAATATTCCGGGCGTCTTCGCGGCGGGTGAGGCCGAATACCAATACCATGGCGCAAACCGGCTAGGGGCGAACTCGCTGATGTCGTGCATTTACGGTGGATTTGTTGCTGGCCCGAACGCAGTGCAGTATGCAAAGAGTCTGCAAAGCGCGCCCAGCAATGGGCACTTCGACGCCGAGCGCAAGCGACAGCAAGAGATCAATGCCGGGTTGATGAAGGCGGACGGGAGTGAGAATCCTTTCCTGCTGTGGCGCGAACTTGGAGCTCTGATGACCGAGAATTGCACGGTTATCCGCTACAACAAAAAGTGTCAAGAGGCGGATGCCAAACTAGTCGACCTGCTGCATCGCTTCCAGAAGATCAACCTGAGCGACCGTTCGCAGTGGGCGAACACGACAATTGCCTTCGCGCGGCAACTTTATAACATGTTGCAACTGTCGCGGGTCATCGCGCAGGGAGCGGCGATGCGCGACGAGTCGCGCGGGTCGCATTACAAACCGGACTTCCCAGAGCGTGACGACAAGAACTGGATGAAGACCACGAAAGCAACTTTCGCGCCTGATTTGGATGAGCCGAAGTTCGAGTTTGAACCCGTGGATGCGAGTCTGATTCCGCCGCGGCCGAGAAAGTACTGACGTGCCAAATGGATACGCACGAGCGGGAACGAAGGCTAAAGGTTAAATGGCTAACAATAAATCCGTAATTTTCAAGATCAAACGCCAACTCACCCCCGAGGCCAAGCCGTCGTGGGAGGAGTTCGAGATTCCTTACAAGCCGAATATGAACGTCACTTCGGCGCTGATGGAAATCGCTGCCCATCCAGTCACTCGCGACGGGAAGCAGACTACGCCCGTCACCTACGATTCGAATTGTCTCGAGGAGATCTGCGGCTCGTGCGCCATGCTGATCAACGGCAAGGCTCGCATGGCCTGCTCTTCCCTGCTCGACCATCTTGAGCAGCCGATCAAGCTCGAGCCGTTAACTAAATTTCCGATCGTGCGTGATCTCGCTGTCGACCGCAGCGTGCTCTTCGAGAATTTGAAGAAGGTCAAAGCCTGGGTGCCTGTCGATGGCACCTATGATCTGGGTCCTGGCCCGCGTTTGACCATGGAGGAGCAGGAGAAGGCATATCCGCTGTCGCACTGCATTTCGTGCTGTTGCTGCATGGAGGCTTGTCCACAGTTCAACGAGGACACCGGGTTTGTAGGCGCGGCTACCATCTCACAAGTGCGGCTGTTCAACACGCATCCTACCGGTGCGGCACTCAAGCGCGAGCGACTATCGGCGTTGATGGGCGATGGCGGCATACAGGAGTGCGGCTACGCGCAAAATTGTGTGGAGATTTGTCCGAAAGAGATTCCTCTGACGACATCGATTTCGGAGGTGGGCGGACAGGTCATGAAGCAGGCGTTGGGCGATCTGTTGCGCAAGTAGGGGTTTGCGCCCTTCGGCGCGCGGCCAGCTGTATCCGGACGCAAACGCCCCAATCGATTCGGGCCGCTTCTAAGCACCGCCTTCCCGACTTTGGCACTCGAAAACCGCAGGTTACCGTTTGGTCACCACCCTTAACTCCCTTAAGTAACAGGGCTTAGCCGAAAATGCGTCGTAGAATTATTGGTTGGTAGTTTACAATTGCCAATCCGCCGGGCAGGCCGCAATTTTCCGACCCTCCTGGGGGAGTTCGAAACGAATCAAAATTTAGAATGGTGCGCCGCTTTAAATCGCTGAGAGGACTCACCGTTGCGCTAATCGTGCTGGTATGTCTTCTCGCGCTCGCAGTTCCTCAGACGGTGTTTGCCCTACACGCGGTCCATCACAGACTACGCCATCGGATTCTTCACTATCGCTTTCGCCGACTTCGTGGAGTGCTTTGGAACCCCCTGTTCCGTCCATCACACGATTCGCTGATCCGGCAAAACGAAGAGATTGACCGCCTCGATCTGCCCCGCATACAGAACGATGCGCAACTCGAGGCGCTCAAGGAATCGGGCGACCTGGTGCCGATCGTTGAGAGTGAGACGCTGAAGATCGAGCCCAGCCTCGATCCATCGAGGCGCTATTGCCGGCCGTGGACCCGCGATTTTGTGCAGGATCTATCCGAGGCTTATTACCGTCAGTTCCACGATAAGATTCAGGTCAATTCGGCGGTACGCACCGTGACGGTGCAGAAGAGGCTTCGCCGTCGCAATCGCAACGCTGCTCCGGCGGAAGGCGACACGGCGTCATCTCATCTGGCTGGCATCACGGTCGATTTGCAGCGCCGCGGTTTGACGAAGGACGAGATCCGTTATGTCGAACACTACCTGTTCTATCTGGATGCGCTCGGATTGGTTGAGCCCGAAGAAGAACGCCGCCATTGGTGCTTCCACGTGATGGTCTCGGAGCGGTACAGCGACTGGCGACAAACGCAGACGATTTTCCCGCATGAGTCGCCTGAGGAACCGCTCACTGCTCCGGTCACGCCACCGGTCGCCACACCGGTGACCTCGACGGCCTCCGTAGCTGGCGCTTCGAACTGAATCCAGCCTCGACTACAATCAGCAAACCATGATCGTTCTGATGGCCGGACTTCCCGGGACTGGCAAAACCACGCTTGCGCGCGAACTCGTAAAGCACACTAAAGGCGCACTGCTCAGTAAGGATGACATTCGCGCCGCTCTGTTCTCACCGGCGGATATCGAATATTCCGTCGAGCAAGATGATTTTGTCATGGAGGTCATGCTTCAGGCTGCTGGATACCTGTTGCAAGAATCTGAGACCCGCAAGGTGTTTCTCGACGGACGTCCCTTCTCGCGTCGACACCAGATTGACCGCGTTATCCAATTTGCCCGACAGCTTGAGCAGCCCTGGTCAATTATCGAATGCACTTGTGCCGACGAGTCTGCGCGACGGCGTCTTGACGTCGAATCGGATCCCGCGCATCCCGCGCGCAACCGATCGTTCGCACTGTACCTTGAGGTCAAAAGCCGGTTTGAAACGATTACGTACACCAAGAGTACGATTTCGACCGATCAACCGCTGGACGACTGTGTAAGGCATGCGCTTGCAGCGATTGGGTGAGAGAAACTGCCGGTTTCGTATAGAATTCGGTTTTGCATCCTTCGCCAAAAACCATGAAAAGCCGAATCTCTGTGGTCGTACTGTCTCTTCTGTTCGCGATTTCCATGCACGGGCAGACTGCCGTCAGCAAGAAGGCCATGGAGATCCAAAATTCCGCTATTGTCATCGACACTCATGCCGACACACCGCAGCGATTCCTCGATGAGAAATACGACATCGGGTCGACCGACCCCAAAGACGCAGGTCATATCAGCCTTGATAAGGCAAAGGCGGGAAATCTCGGCGCTGAGTTCTTTTCCATATGGGTTGATCCGGAGACCAATGAAGGACATTTTGCTCACCACACGCTCGATCTGATCGATTCTGTTTATGAGCAGGCGGCGCGCCATCCGGACCGAATGATGATGGCCTTCAGTGTCGCCGACATCGAGCGTGCGCACCGCGAGCACAAGCTCGCGGCGCTGCTCGGCATTGAAGGCGGACACTCCATCGAAAACGACGTCCGGTTGTTACGCGACTATTACCGCCTGGGCGTTCGCTACATGACGCTAAGCTGGTCGAACACCAACGAGTGGGCGGATTCTTCCGGTGACATCAACGATCCGAAGGTTCAGCACCACAACGGGCTCACCGACAGCGGCAAACAGATCGTGCTGGAGATGAACCGTTTGGGGATGCTGGTCGATATTTCACACGCCTCAGACAAGACGTTCTATGACACAATCGCCGTTACCAAGGCGCCGGTGATTGCCTCGCATTCGTCGGCGCGAGCGCTCACGAATCATCCTCGCAACATGACTGACGACATGCTTCGCGCTGTCGCTAAGAATGGTGGCGTGGTGCAAGTAAATTTCTACAGCGCCTTTGTTGACGAGAACTATCGCAAGGCCGCGGAAGCGCAGGAAAAAGATCGCGATGCCGCCGTCAAGGCTTATATCGACCAACTCAAGGCGGCCGGGAAAACCGTTACCTATCTTGACTCTGACCGCATCGAGCGGGAATGGTATGCGAGGATTCCACGCCCGCCGCTGAGCTCGTTAATCGATCATATCGATCATGTAGCCAAGGTTGCGGGCATTGACCATGTCGGGCTGGGGTCGGATTTCGACGGCGTGAGCGGGGCGACGCCCGAGGGTATCGATTCGGCCGCCGACCTTCCCAAGATTACGCAGGCTTTGGTTGATCGCGGCTACAGTGCCGATGACATTCGCAAGATTCTTGGGGGTAACTTGCTGCGTGTTTTCGGCGAAGCTGAAAGAGTTAGCCGGGAGATGCAGTCGAGCACGACCTATTAGCCGCGCAGAGGCTCGAAGACGGCTTGAGAGACAGAACGAAGCCGCGTCTTCTCGAGGCTTGCGTTCTTGAGGTAAGCAGCTTCGGGCTTTCACCCTCACTCTGGCGCGCCGGTTCGCTGTGCGTGTCGTACAATAAAAACTTGCCAAAATACCTACAGGAGTATCCATGCGAACTGTGATGTATAGGCTTGTGCTGATGCTTTTTTGCGCTGTGCTGGTCTCCGCATCGGCAGTCTTCTTCGCGCAGACAGCTGCCACGCCTCCGAACCATAAAGCGGCGCCGGTTTCCTCCGATTCTGTCGCCATCATTCACACGACGGCAGGAGATCTCCATTGCACGCTGTTTCCGAAGGTGGCGCCAATTGGGGTGGAGAATTTTATAGGTCTTGCCACCGGCACCAAGGACTGGACCAGCCCGGTCACTCACGCCAAGAAGCGCGGGGTGCCGTTATATGACGGCACTATTTTTCATCGAGTGATTCCCGAATTCATGATTCAAGGCGGCGATCCGGAGGGCAATGGCGAAGGCGATCCGGGCTACAAGTTCAAGAATGAGACATCGCCAGCGGTCACTTTCGATCGTCCCGGGCGTCTTGCATACGCCAATGCCGGACCCGACACTAACGGCTCGCAATTCTTCATCACTGAAGTTCCGTACCCGAGCCTTAACGGCGGGTACACGATCTTCGGCCAATGCGATGCGGCGGCCGTCGAATTGGTTAAGCAGATTGCTCGCATGGCTACGGACGGAGAACGGCCACTTCGTCCCATCAAGATCACGCACATTGAAATTCACCGCGCGGGCGGGGCGGCAAGATCCGCCCATAAACCGGCGGCAGCGGTAAAGACGTCGACGTAGAGATGGGGATTGGGCCGCCATAGACGAGGATCGTTTCAATCGCGCAGAAGTCAATCTAGGAATTCGAAGGGAGATTATGACCCGCACACCTGGAACCTATGCTGTCTTTGACACCAGCGAAGGGATGATCGTTTGCCGTCTGTTCGAGAAGGATGCCCCGAAAACGGTCGCCAACTTCGTCGAATTGAGCGAAGGCAAACGCGAATGGACGCATCCCACTACCCGTAAGAAAACCACAGATCCTCTTTATCACGGGACGATCTTCCATCGAGTGATTCCCGACTTCATGATCCAGGGCGGGGATCCAATGGGCACGGGGTTTGGCGGTCCAGGCTACCAGTTCGAAGACGAGACGAAGGGTTCTCCGCATCGCTTCGACAAGCCCGGAAAGCTCGCAATGGCCAACGCCGGACCCAATACAAACGGATCGCAGTTCTTTATCACGGTCGCCAATACCGACTGGTTAACGGGAAAACATACAATTTTCGGCGAGGTCGTAGAGGGATACGATGTGGTGCAGAAGATCTCCAAGCTAGCGCGAAATCGTCAAGACCGCCCGAACAATGACGTCGTGGTGAAATCGGTGAAGATCGAACGCTGAGAGCTCGGGATACCGGATACCCGGCCTTTCGCAGTCTGTAGGTCCAGGGGAGGTCGGGCACGCGAATGTGCTGTCGATTCGGGCGTCCGGCGCTATGTGAGCGCCGTCACGCCCAGCTGTGATTCTCGCCCTAGCTTCCTTACTCCCAATTTATAATGATTGGTTCCTTGCGAGCCTTCGGAGGCAAATTCATGGCATCGTTTAACGGCGTTCCTCTCCCAACCCGCGGACAGAAAATCGAATACAGCAACGGCAAGTACCGCGTTCCTGATCATCCGATCATCCCGTTCATTGAGGGCGATGGCACCGGCCGCGATATATGGAAGGCTTCGGTTCGCGTATTCGATGCGGCTGTCGAAAAGGCTTATCAGGGCAAACGCTCAGTTGCATGGTACGAGGTGTTTGCGGGAGAGAAGGCAAAGGCACGCTTTCAGAACTGGCTGCCCGACGACACAATCGGCGCGATCCGCGAATTTCGAGTGGCCATTAAAGGACCGTTGACGACGCCTGTCGGAGGCGGCATTCGTTCGTTGAACGTGGCGTTGCGACAGATTCTCGACCTCTATGGTTGTGTTCGCCCTGTGAAGTACTATGCGGGGGTGCCGTCGCCGGTGAAACATCCCGAGCGTATGGATCTCGTTATCTTTCGCGAGAATACCGAAGACGTTTACATCGGGATCGAGTGGGAAGAAGGCACGGCTGATTGCGCGAAGCTGATCGAATTCCTCAACAAAGACATGTTAAAGAGCGGTAAGAAGCAAATCCGCCTGGACTCTGGCGTTGGAATCAAGCCCATTTCCGTAACCGGGACAAAGCGACTGGTTCGCATGGCGATTCAACACGCGCTCGACAATAAGAGAAAGACGGTCACACTCGTCCACAAGGGCAACATACAGAAATTCACCGAGGGCGCATTCCGGAAGTGGGGCTACGAACTGGCGGTCGAGGAATTCCGGGACAGGGTGGTTACCGAGCGTGAGAGCTGGATCATCGACAACAAGGATAAGAATCCTAATCTGACGGTTGAAGACAATGCCAACCTCATTGAACCGGGGCTCGAGTTCGCGACCGACGATTTTCGGCAGGCACTTTACAAAGAAGTGAAGGCCTGTCTCGACTCAATTTATGCCACGCACGGCAAGGGCGCGTGGAAGAAGAAGTTGATGATCAATGACCGCATCGCGGATTCCATTTTTCAGCAGGTGGTAACGCGGGCCGATGAATACAGCGTGCTGGCGACACCGAACCTGAATGGCGATTACATCTCCGATGCTTGCGCGGCGCAGGTTGGAGGCTTGGGCATAGCTCCCGGAGCGAACGTGGGCGACGGCTATGCGATTTTCGAAGCGACGCACGGTACCGCTCCGAAGTATGCGGACAAGGATGTGATCAACCCCGGGTCGGTGATTCTGTCGGGCGTGATGATGTTTCGCTTTCTCGGATGGACCGAGGCCGCGGATCTTATCGAGCAGAGTCTGGAGCGCACCATCGAACAGAAAAAAGTAACTTACGATTTTGAACGCCTAATGGAAGGCGCTACAAAAGTCAAAACCAGCGAGTTTGCGACGTGCATGATCGAAAACATGACGGTTGCGGTCGCTGCCGACTAAACATCGAGTCAAAGCATAACGAGTTTCGCCTCTGCTTCGGCCTGGAGACACGGAAACCGCGCCTCTATTGAAGATATCGTTTGCAGGCCGAGCATCTAGAAAGGAAACCTCATGCGCAATAAAGTAACCATCGTTGGTTCGGGAAACGTCGGCGCTACCGCCGCGCATTGGATCGCTTCGAAAGAACTTGCTGATATTGTTCTTATCGATATCGTGGAGGGTGTACCGCAGGGCAAAGGCCTTGATCTGCTGGAAGCAATGCCCATCGAGAAGCGCGATTCCACGATCATCGGCACAAACGATTATGCCCAGACGGCTAACTCTGACATTGTCGTAATCACGGCTGGGATTCCACGCAAGCCGGGCATGAGTCGCGACGACCTGCTGAGTACGAACCATAAGATTATGAACGATGTGGTCGGCAAGATTGTCCACTACTCACCGAACTGCATTCTGATAATCGTCTCTAACCCTTTGGATGCCATGGCGCAGGCGGCATACAAGATGAGCGGCTTCCCGCGCGAGCGAGTGATCGGCATGGCCGGGGTGCTCGACTCCGCCCGCTTCCGAACGTTTATTGCGCAGGAATTGAAGGTGAGCGTCGAGAACGTGAACGCATTTGTGCTGGGCGGACACGGCGACACGATGGTTCCACTGCCGCGTTATTCCACTGTGGCGGGTATTCCGATTACCGAACTCATGGACCAGGCGACGCTCGATCGCATCGTGCAGCGAACACGCGACGGCGGAGCTGAAATTGTCAAACATCTCAAGACCGGGTCAGCTTACTACGCGCCGTCGGCCGCCGCCACCGAGATGGTCGAGGCCATCCTCAAGGACAAAAAGAAGATTTTGCCTTGCGCCGCGTACCTCAATGGCGAATACGGCATTCATGGATTGTTTGTTGGAGTGCCGGTGAAGATTGGGGCAAAGGGGATCGAGCAGATCATCGAAATCAAGCTGACCCCCGAAGAAAAAGCAGCCCTCGACAAGAGCGCGGCGGCGGTGAAGGAACTGGTGGGAGTCATCAACGTCTAGGTAGCGATATAATTCTGCTCTCTTTAGGCAGACTTCACTCGCGGGGACGGCGTGAGGTCCTGCCAACCGATGCTTTGTCGGTTCGACCGTGACGACGTGCTACCCGTGATTTCTCTTCCGTGATTGCCTCGGGCTCGCTATAGTGTCTGGGGCCAGTTCACGATGGATTTTGACCAGCTAGAAATTTTCCTGGAAGTGGCGCGGCTCTCCAGCTTCTCACGGGCGGCGGAGAAGCGTTTTCGTACCCAGCCCGCTATTTCATCGCAAATCCGTGCGCTCGAAGAAGAGGTTGGCGCTCGTTTGCTCGACCGCTCTGGAGGCCGCGTTTCGCTCACCGCTTCCGGTAAACTCTTCTTTAAGTATGCGGAGGAGACGCTGGAGCGGCGCAAGACGATTCTCAACGAAATCGCTGAGACCGAGCGCGTTCCTCGTGGCGAGATTGTCGTGGGAGCGAATGAGGGCACCTGCCTGCACATCCTGCCTGAGGTTTTCGCGCAGTTCAAGCGCGATTATCCCAATGTCGCGGTGAGTATCAAGCGCTCTGATTACGCACGGATTCTCGATTCTATCCTCGAGAACCTCGTGGATTTTGGGGTGGTCTCGCTACCGGTAAACGACAACCGGCTTGAAGCGCAATTGATTCATCGAGACGAACTTGTCGTGATCACAGCCCCGCAACATCCGCTGGCGGCGAAGAAGAGTGTCACAGTGGCTGAGGTCGCCAGTTATCCGCTTGTCGTGCCGAAACTTGGTCACACGCGCGACGCTCTCGATGCGCTGTTCTATGATCATAATCTGAAGCCAAGTCTGGCCATGGAACTTGATTCGAGCGAACTGCTGAAGCGATTTGTGGCCGCTGGAGTTGGCGTCGGCTTTATTGCGCGATCTAATATTGAGGAAGACATACGGGCCAAGGCTCTGGTGGCGATCGTGCTCGGCGACGCGCAAATCCGGCGCGATCTCGCGATCGTGTTCCGCAAGGATAAGTCGCTGAGCAGAGCGGCCAAGGCGTTTATGGATATTGCTGTGAAACAAAAGAATTTTCCGGCGACCGGAGCTGGGAAGCGATCGAAATGAATGTGGTAAACCGGTTGGCGTTGTTTTTGGTCGTGCTCGCTTCGGGGGTAGCGGCCCAGAATCAGCGCTCAAGCCCTGGAAACTCCTCAAACGCTTCTTACGATCTCGTCTCTCTGGAAGTCACCGGGACAAAGCGTTACGCGGACAAGGAAATTCTTGCCGCGAGCGGCCTGCAGATCGGCCAGAATGCCGCCGACCCGGATTTCAAAGAAGCAGCGCGGCGGCTTGTGAATTCGGGGATGTTCAGCGACGTTGACTATTCGTTTAGGGCTTCGGGCCCAGACGTTAAACTCGATTTCCGCCTCAGCGATATCGACGAGAGCAAGCTCGTTCCAGCACATTTTGAAAATTTGATTTGGTTTACCGACCAAGAACTACGGGCGGCGGTGCAACGCCGCGTTCCGCTCTTTAAACTATTACTGCCGGTTATCGGCAGCCTTCCAGATGAAGTTTCCGAGGCTCTGCAATCCATTCTCAGCGACAGGCAACTTCCGGGTCGAGTCGACTATCAGCGTGAAGGCGATGACTCGGGCGGTCCGCTGACTGGAATCACATACAGGGTGGAGGAGGTCAGCATCGAGATTCGCAATGTCGAATTTCCCGGAGCTTCGCCGGTGCAAGCGGCCCAGTTGGCAGCCGTAGCGCGGCGTTTCACCGGAACCGATTACTTGCGATCTTCGCTTGCCGTAGCCGATAAGATCGACTTCTTGCCCATTTACCTGAAGAACGGGTATTTGAAAGCGGTATTTCAAGCATCTAATGCGCGCGTCGTACCGCGGCCGCAGGATGCGGATACGGAAGGCCCCCATGAGCTGCTGGTGGACGCGCTGATACCGGTGGTTCCCGGCGAGATGTATTCAACTTCCGGCATCACCTTGAAAGGAAATTCTGCGGTTAAAACCGCCGATATTGCTCCTCTCATCCAGATGCCGCTCGGCCAGCCTGCCGACGCCATCCGCCTGCGCAGTAATGTTCAGAATGTGAGCAAACTTTATCGCAGCCGGGGCTACATGATGGTCCAAATCAAGGCTGAGGCCCAGTTCGACGACGAGAAAAGCGCCGTACATTATCACATCGATATTACGGAAGGCGACGTCTACCGAATGGGCGACTTGGAGATCCTGGGCCTGGACACGCAGGCCACGGCTCGCATGATCGCAGCGTGGGCATTGCCTCAAGGCCAGCCCTATAACGCGGATTATCTCAGGAAGTTTCTGTCCGACACCGCAGATATTTTGCCGCGGGGTATCCAGTGGACAACCGAGATCCACGAAACACCGGAGGTGAAAGATAAGACGGTGGATGTGGAGATTCGCTTCAAATAGCGTTCCAACGCGGCTTCACAAGACGAAATATTTTTGTAACCTGGCGCAAGGTGGGAATCTTGATATTGACTTCACGGGAGTAAGATCAAGATGCGGGAACGATAAAGAGAAAAGCGCGTTTTATAACCATCAATCCCTTTCAGAGAAGAGGAGCAGAATGAAAGTTCAGCGAATCGCAGCGGCGGTCCTCGGTATACAAATGGTGGTCGGGTTAGCAACGGTACCGGTGCTGGCTGCGGACAAGAAACAGACTCTGACCGGAGAGGTCAGCGACGCCATGTGCGGGGCGAAACATCAAATGCCCGGCAAGGCTGCGGAATGCACACGAGCCTGCATTGCGCACGGATCACAATACGCCCTTGTTGTCGGAGACAAAGTCTACATATTGCAAACGTCGGATCAAGCCGCCCTCGATAAGCTCAACGAACTAGCTGGAGCAAAGGCCAAGGTAACGGGAGAAGTGGATGGCACGACGATGACCGTAAAATCGGTTGTTAAAGGATCGTAAGAGCCAGTCTTTGACAAGAGATCGCAAAGGAAAAGACCGGCGTTTTGGTGCCGGTCTTATAATCCGTAAAATCTGTGAACCGCCGACCGTTTAGCTAATTCTGGGTGGGACCGTTCTGATCGGGGCTGTCGTCACGGCGCTTGAGCGTTGGACGATCGTCGTCGCTGCTGTCTGTACCGTTCTTGTCGCCTGTGGAAGCGCGGCGCAGGCTGGGTTTGTTCGCGTCCTTCTCTTCGATCACCTTGTGGCGATTCTCGATCGAGGCGAGTCGCGCTTTCACATCATCGAACTCGGAGGTCGAAACGATGTATTCTGGCCTCGCCGGAAGGATGGTCTCGATCTCTTTTTGCGACGCCGCGATACGGTCGGGTGTCTGCGGATGCGAAGCGAAGGCCTTGGCGATCGTGCCTGGTTTTTTCTTCTCCTTCGCCTGAATTTTCTCGAAGAAACTGATGAAAGCCTGGGGATCGTATCCCGTCTTGTACATGTACTGCAGGCCGAGGTAGTCGGCTTCCGCTTCGAAATTACGCTGGAACTTCATGAATGTAAGCGGCAGGGCCAAGCCACTTGCCTCGTAGATTCCGTAGCCCAGTCCACCTCCCACAAATATCAGAGGGATGGTGCCGATCTGCGCCCAGTTTGCACGCGTCATCTGGCGCATCGCGTGGCGCGCGCACACGTGGGCAATTTCATGGGCCATGACGCCCGCCAGTTCCGCCTCTTCATCCGCCGCCAGAATCAGCCCGGAATTGACGTAGAAAAATCCGCCCGGGAGGGCGAAAGCGTTGATTTCGTCAGAGTCGATGACCTTGATGGTGAAAGGCACTTTCGCATCGGAATTACGCACCAGGTTCTGGCCGATGCGATTAATGTATTCGTTCACGACCGGGTCTTGAACCAGCTTCACGCTATTCTCGACCTGCATCGAGTATTGCTTGCCTACCTTTATCTCGGTTTCGAGCGAGTACCAGTCGCCCAAGCCGCGCCCGCCAATCTTGCGATTACCGATGGCGTCGACATCGTCCTCACCGCCGTCGTGCTTAACCTGGCTCGGGGGTGGCTCCTGAACAGGGGGTGGGCCGCTTGCCGTAGAGTCGCTGCCGTTGGTTGTCGGCGACGTCGGTGCGGTCGTCGATGTCGGCGTCGAGCCGGTCGTCGTTGAGGCACTCGTCGAGCCACTTACCGGTCCATTTGCCGGCTGCGTGGACCCTTTAGCTGGTTGCGCGGTTTGCGTCTGCGCCGTCTGGTCTGTTGTTGTTTGTGCCTGATTTGTTTGGGGCTGAGATGCTTGCGGCTGTGAGGTCTGGGAGTTTTGATCTTGCGCCAGAGCGGGCAGAGCCATCAATACCAGTAAACTCAGGGAGATCAGCAATTTGCGGAACGGCATATGAACACCCCGCGGGAACCCGGTTCGGTTCAGATGATTATACCCCCGATTGCTCACCGGAATCGATGGACTTTTCCATGTACTTGGACGCCTCCGCGCCTTTGAACGTTACCCATTATTTTCTGAAACACCAGCAAATGAAGAGGCTTTCACGTAAGCGGTGGATGCCCCCTACGACCAACGGAACCATTTCAAGGCGAGGATAAACGAGATTCCACCCCAGATTGCCAAGACTAGGAGGCGTCCGGATTGAGAGCCCAGCGATGCTCCTTCTATGATCGTCGACCGCAGCGCGTCATTGAGCGCGGCCAACGGCAAAACTTTGATGAACGGCTGGGCGATGGCAGGGAATTTCTGGTAAGAGAAGAAGACACCGCAGAAGATCCACATCGGCATCATGACGAGATTGATAAGGCCAGAGACGCTTTCGATTTTCTGCGCGCGGCAGGCGGTCAAGAGGCCTACGCCGCCAAAGGTGATCGCTCCCACAGAAGCCATAAGCAGGATCGTGAGGAACGAACCCTGCACTCGCATATGAAAGACGATCACGCCAAAGCCTAAGAGCAGTCCTACTTCGATCACCATCAGCACCAGGCGACTGCTGATCAGTGCCAAGAGGAAATCGCTGCGACGCATGGGCGTGGCTACGAAGCGCTTGAGCAGCTTGCGCTGGCGCATTTCAACAAGCGCGAAACCTACTCCCCACATCCCAGAGTTCATCAGGTTCATGCCGAGCAAACCTGGAATGAGGAAATCGATGTAGCGCGACCCCGGTTCGCTGGAAATTTGTGAAGTTGTAGTCAGCGCATCTTTGCGGCCGGCCGCGGATTGGAGCGCAGCATCGATTTCAGCGCGTGAGAGCACGCTCTCAGGGCGCGCTGGATCGTAGTAATAAGTGTAAGAGCCGTCGGGTTTGGCTTCAATTGCGAGATCGAATTTGCCGAAGTGGAAGCCTTTGAGCGCGGCGTCTCGGTTGAGGACTTCAGCGCGAATCGTGGAGTGGGTGGGCGAAGCCTGCAACATGGCTAACGTCCTCTGGGCGTACTCCCCGTCGATCACTGCAACAAAAGTAACCGCAGCGGGCTTATCCCGAAAGGCAATGCCTAGGCCGGCGGCGAGGAGCAGCGGAAAAACGAAGACCCAAAAGACGACTTCAGGCTCGCGCTTCAATTCAACGATGCGCGCCCAGAGGAGATGGCGGTATCCCGACCAGCGGCCATTGTGACGACCGCGAGCGAGAGCAGCGGAAGACTGCCCTTTTTGTTCGTGCGTGTCCGAAGCCATTCAGTTTGCCGTTCCGCCGGCGATGTCGATGCGCTCTTCCTTCGCTCCCGGATTACCGTATCGTTTCAGAGCCCGCGAACCTGGTGGCAGTTGGTATTTAGCGAAAATGGGTCGCGCGATCTCGAACAGCTTATCGGCGCTTGGGCCGTATGCATACATCGTAAATGTCGCATCGCCGATTTCGTCTCCGTCGTATTCACCAGCGCGAGCATGTTCGATTGCTTTGATCAACTCGTCTTCCATCTTGTAAAGACGTTTCACCGTCTCGTTGCTTCCCGATCTACCGTTGAACGGAATCGTGACGATAAGTGCCTGTTGATCGGCACGCTTCGATGCGCCAGCATTTGGGATTTCAATAAAGAAGACCTGACACGCGACAAGTAAGCAGAGCAAACGCACGTGACAATTATTTCGCCCCGCGAATAGCCGCTTGACGCGTTTCTGCATAGTCTAATCTTCCCCCGCTCAATCTTCCCTCAAGTGCCTTCCTGTAAGCCGCACGAAAACATCTTCTAGGCTAGCCTGGCGTGTGCTCAAATGCTCGAGTTGACGGTCTTGCTGCTTGATTGCCGCGAGCAGCGCCGGGATGGTGAGATGAGGCTCACGGACGTTGAGGCAGACCATGTCTTCCTCATTGCGTACGGACTCCACACTCGGCAATGCGCGCCACAGATCGGTCTCGTGTCCGTTGGCATTCTTATTCACCTGGTCGCTTACCTGGAACTCGACCACGTGATGACCGCCCAGCCGGTCGATGAGGTCGATGGGGGTTCCTTCGGCGATGATCTGGCCGTGGTCAACGATGGCGAGGCAGTCGCAGAGGCGCTCGGCTTCATCCATGTAGTGCGTGGTGAGAAGGACGGTACCGCCCTTTTTCTGGAAGGCGCGGACGATGTCCCAGAGCTGACGACGGCTCTGGGGATCGAGTCCGGTGGTGGGCTCGTCGAGAAAGAGGATACGAGGATTGCCGACCAGTGCGGTGGCGACGGCAAGGCGTTGCTTCTGGCCGCCGGAAAGCTTGCCAACCCAAGCGTCGGACTTCTCAGTCAGTTCGAGTTCCTGAAGAACGTCGGCGGCTGGGCGCGGTTCGGCGTAGAAACTGGCGAAGAGCTCGATGGTTTCGCGCACAGTCAGCTTTTCGGACAGGCGCGTCTCCTGAAGGGAGATGCCAATCCACTCGCGCAACTGACGTTCGTTTTCGTTCCAAGTGTGGCCAAAAATGCGCACTTCTCCAGCGGTAGGGGCGAGCAGGCCTTCGAGGATTTCGATGGTCGTGGTCTTCCCTGCTCCGTTCGGACCGAGGAGTCCGAAGCATTGGCCAGCGTCGATTTGCAAGCTCAAGCCGCGTACGGCTTCAACTTTGCCATCGTAGGTCTTGCGCAGGTTAGTGCATTGGATTGGCGAGCCCACGTGCAGATTGTAGCGTAGCCAAGTGCCGCTTTGCGGAGCGGGTCCATAGGGCAGCCTTCAATTCGTTCGGAGGTTCCGATATGGGTTCCTACGCGATTTCTGGCGAAGCTGCCAAGCTAGCGTTCTGCCGTCGGGGATTTCACTGCAGGCATGGGGGCGCTGCCTTTTGCATCTTGCCAGAGAATCGCGTTGAGCTTCTTGGCATCGACGGCGTCAGGCCGAGAAAAATTCATCTGCAACGATTCTTCTGCTCCGAACGCGGTTTTCTTGTTGACTTGGTAGATTAGGCCGCTGCGCAGATTCTTATCGTCAACTTGATAGGGCGATTGGGTTCCGGGACCGGAGAACAGGGGGGCCATCAGAGGTGCGTGGGCGTCGAATAGATTCATCGGTGGAAGGCCGAGCAGGGCTTCCATGGTGTGAATCATGCTGACGGTAGTGTAGAAATTGCGGTCGACGAACGGCTGTGGGGTGTGAGGCGCGTATTTGCTGATGACCAGGGCAGTCGAGCGATGGGCATCGACGTGATCGGCGCCGTCTTGCGCATCATCTTCAACGACGAAGATGGCTGTATCGTCCCAGTAGGGGCTGTGGGAAACGGCATCGACAACGCGACCGACCGCGAGGTCGTTGTCGGCGACGGAGGCTTGCGGCGTGGGCTTGCCGGGACGCGTGCCTCCGGTGTGATCATCGGGCAGGTAGAGGAGCGTGAAGTGCGGCAATTCCTTAACGGTGCCCCTGGCTTTTACAAATTGATCAAATTCACGGAGGAATTCGTCGGCTCGGAGCTGGTCGGGATAGTCGGTGTTGAAGTCGGGAAATAGCGGATCGTAATGATCGCGCAGCGCGGCTTTGGTGGGACGCATGCGGTTGATCTGCGGAACGGACCACGGCCAAGGACTTGGGCTGCCCGGCGGATTGCCGACGTTGGCTGGCAAGGCAGATCCTTGCTTGATTTCTGAAACGGGGCAGCGTGCGACGTCCGGGGAAGGCGTGCCTCGTTTTGGCGATCCCACTCTTTCACTCTTGCACCAGACGGCGGCGATGAATTCTCCGTAGATGCGATAGCTGAGTCCGCGGCGGGCGAGATTATCCCAGAGGAATCCAGTGGCAGGATCGTCAACGTCGGGGATTCCCTGCTCGAGCGGATATTCTCCGGCGACGCTGCCGCCAAAATCGTAGGTTCGCTCTTTGCTGCGATAGTCGATGGGCCACGTTTTCTCGTTGTAATCGCTGGCGGTTGCCGCCGTTGACCACGAATGACCGTCGCCGGAAACTTCTCCGCTGTCGTCGAAATTGTCGAGCACTCCGAACTGCAAGGCTAGCTTGTGCTGGTTGGGAGTGATGTCTTTGCCGTACATGGTCAACGAGGGGTCGCCATTGCCTACCGGTAGGTCGCCAAAAATCTGGTCGTAGGTGCGATTTTCCTTGAGAATGTAGAGCACGTGACGAATGGGGTTGGTTCCGGCGGTGAAAGCGAGTTTGCCAGGATCAGAATTGAGGAGATTGTCTTGTTCCACCCGGCGCGTGTAGGTGGCTAGGTTCTTATCAATGTCGGCGAGGCTAAGGCGGGCAATTGAACCGCCAATCAGAGTCGGGATGTAGGGATGTTCTCGATGCCGACGCTCACTTTTCAGTTTGCCCATCATTTGGTTGGGACCGCTACTTTGTCCTTTGGCCGTGGCGATGAGGAGATCGTTGCCTGCGACGGCGAGGGCGCTCGGATACCACTCGGTGGGGATGAAGCCGGGAGAACTGTCAGATGCTAGTTTCTGCGAATCCGTAACTTCAACTTCGAATACCGCAACCGCGTCGAGTGAACCACTGGATGCGTAAAGATGTCTGCCGTCGGGTGAGAGAGCGATGGCTTGGACAACGGAACCAGGATCCTTGGGAGCGATCCGATATCGCTCGCGGGTTACGCCGGAACTCAGATCGACTGCTGCAACGACGTCGGCGTTGGCGAGCGCCACGTAAAGCGTCTCCTGATTCGGGCTCAAGACCATCGCGGTTGCGTGCGCACTGGGGGCAATGGGATCCTCGCTCTTCTGCAAAGTATCAATCCAGCGGGCCACGTGGCCGGTTTCAAGATTTAATTCCGCTATGACGTCGCTGTTCCAAAGGCTGACCCAGGCTCTGGTTCCCACCTTATTGGCGATGACGGTGTATGGGTATTCGCTCGGAATGTATCGGCTGCGGCTCAGATCGAATGACTGCAGAATTTTGCCATCGCGGGTATCAAGGACGATGGCGTTGTCGGAAAGATTGTTGGCGATCAGGAGACGATCGCCTGTGGGGCTGGGCAAAACGGCAAGTCCCGCCGGATAAGGAGGTGCGGTACTGGCCGGCGTTGTACGCACGCCAAAGTCTACTTCTTTCCCGTCGGCGAGGCGCTGCGGTGGGATCTTGATAAAGCGCTCGGGAGCGAGTTGTCCGGCGGAAAATTTATAGATCGCGATGCCATTACCGGTACTCGCCGGTTTCTCTCCGGTGGGATCGGTAATGGATCCCATCGATGCATACAGATGGTTGCCATCGCTCGAAAAGGCTAACCCGATGAAATAGCTTTGGCGCGTGGAGTAGTCATCGCTCAGGCGGTCGTCAGGAAAATCGCGCAAACGATTGTTGCTGAGGTCGAGAATGGCGATGGATTGGCGGGCACCGGTTTCCTGAGTTCCGTATCCCTGATTGAGGAGCGCGGCATAGCGGCCATTGGGACTGAGGGCGATGGTCGCGGGAAAGCTGTTGGTTCGCGCCAGGTATCCGGGGACAGGGAGCGTAAGCATTTTGCCGGTCGGAAGATTGATCCGATGCTGGTGGTCGGCGGCGCGGGCCATCACAAATACTACGAGCAGGACCGAAAGAGCCAGGAGAAAGACAACAGGGACTTTGTTTTTCACGAGCAGAGCCTCGTGAGGGTTTTACCATCTGGGCCATTTGTCAGGCAAACCATCTAAGTCGGATCCGTCTGTTCGGCGTCACCGGCGTTCTAGTCTCTAGCTATTTCGCTTCAGTCAGGTGCACCTCTGCCATGGGTTCCCCCGAGCGCGACTTTTTCACACCGATCAGCTCCACTGCCTTGGCGGCGATGTGCTCGGCCGAGACTTCGAATTCTTTTATTAACTCCCACGGAGCGCCAGAATCTCCGAAGCGGTCTTTGACACCGATCGCCCCAGTGATAACCGGGATTCCGTACAATCCGGGCGACTGGGTGATTGCATTTGCCACCGGCCATGCCAGCGCTCCGATCTGATGCTCTTCGGCGGTAAGGACTACGCTGGTGTCACGCGCAGCTCGCACGATGGCTTCGGTATCCAAGGGCTTTAGAGTATGCAGGTTCAGGATTCGGGCTTCGTAGCCGAAATCCTGTTTCAGGATCCACGCGGCTCGCATGGCCTCGGGAACCATGGGGCCGCACGCGATGATGGCAAAATCCTCGCACTCATCACGGTATTCGGATTCGAGCCTTGTTTCAAAGGCATCGATGAAATTGGCTGCTTCACGCCGCAAGCGAATTACATTGGCTTTGCCAAAGACGAAAGGCGTCTTGTGGTCCGTGACGATGGGCGTGGCTTCACGGGCAAAGCGAATGTATTTCGGACCTACGTGCTTGAGCAGGAGATAGTCGGTGGCTTTTCTGGTTTCGACGATATCGCATGGCACTACGACGTTCATATTGGGAAGTCCGCACATGGCGAACAGGTCTTCGAGAGCTTGGTGGGTGGCGCCGTCAGGGCCCACGCTGACTCCGCCGTGGGCTCCGGCAATCAGGACGTTGAAGTTGCCGTAGCAGATCGAGGTGCGAATCTGATCGAGATTGCGAGCCGCCGCAAAGGTAGCGTAGGTGCCGAAGACAGGTAGCTTGCCTTCTTTGGCTAGACCGGCGGCGGCCGAGGTAGCCGACTGTTCAGCGATGCCCATGCTGATCCAGCGGGCCTTGCGTTCGGGCTTATTGGCATAGAACTCGCTTATGGTGATGGAGCCGGAGATATCAAGGCCTAAACAGACTACACGCGGATCGTCGCCATTCGCGGCCAGTGACTGGCCAAAACCGATGCGCGTGGGTTTCATCTGGACCTTCATATTGCCGGCGGCATTCCACCAGTAGTTGCGGTGGAATCTGGGCATCTTGGCATCCAGTTTGCGATCGACCTCAGCTTGATATTGCTTGGCGTGGGCGAACAGCTCTGCGATGGGAATCTCGCCCTCGATGCCGAGTTCCCTCAAGGCTTTGTTTAACTCTTCCATGTTTGGGGCTTTGCCGTGCCATCCAGCTACGTCTTCCATAAAGCTGACGCCTTTGCCTTTTACAGTGTCGGCGATGATTACGCTCGGTTTGCCGGGGCCCTTTACTTTGGCATTTTCCAGTGCTTCGACGACCTGTTTCGTATCGTGGCCGTTGATGGTGACAACATCCCATCCGAAGCTGCGATATTTTTCTTCCAGCGGCTCGACGTTCATTACGTCTTTTACCCAACCATCGATTTGCAGGCGGTTGCGGTCGACTATGCCTATCAGGTTGTCGAGTTTGAAGTGGCTGGCTTCCATTGCGGCTTCCCAGATCTGACCTTCCTGCTGTTCGCCGTCGCCCATAATGCAGAAGACGTGATGATTCTTTTTGTCTAGCTTGGCAGCGAGGGCGATACCTACGGCTATGCTCAAACCTTGGCCTAGCGATCCTGTAGAAACTTCGACACCGGGTAGTTTGAGCCGGTGCGGATGACCCTGGTACCGCGAATATAGCTTGCGCAAGAGCGCTATATCTTCTTTCGGACAGAAACCGGCGAAAGCTAGCCCTAGATAAAGGCTGGGTGCTTTGTGGCCAGTCGACCAGACGATGCGGTCGCGATCGGTCCACGCCGGATTCTTGGGATCGTGATCGGCCACGCGAAGGTAAAGCGCGGCGGTGATGTCCATGATCGAGAGCGTGCCGCCGGCGTGTCCGGAACCTGCCGCGCACAATGCTGCGAGATTGTAGCCACGCATCAATGCGGCCTGGTGCTTCAGTTCATCAATGCTGTAAGAACGCAGAACTTTGCCGGTGGTCGAATCCTGAATAGACATGGGGTTGCTCCTTCGCGTACGCCGGGCATTAGGCAAGGCGGGAAACGGCGCATAGGCTTGCAAGACAAAGGTAGCTGGCGATGTCTCGAGGTTCAGTGAGCTAGATCACAGCGGGGAGTGACGCTCCGAATGTGCTCTCTCTCGAACTTGAGTTTCGGCCACCATGGTCGGAGCGGGTATAAACGAGAGCGATATTTTCAACGCGCGGATTTGAAGATGGCAAACACTGCGCCTTGCGGATCGGCGATTACTGACATTCGGCCGACTCCTTCCATCGTCATAGGCGGCAGGTATAGCTTTGCACCGGCTTCTTTCGCCTTGTTTGCCGTAACGTCTACATCATCCACTTGAAAGTAGGCTAGCCAATGCGGAGGGAAACCGGGCTGGCGATAGGACGCGGGGGGAACGCCTCCGATGAACTGTTCACCGTTCTTTATATGCAGATAGCCGGATTTATCTTTCGGATCGGCAGCTACTTGCCATCCGAAAAGGCCTGCGTAGAAGCCGGAAGCCAGCTTTGGGTCGGCAGTGCTCAGGTCAGCCCAGCAGAGCGTGCCATGGACGTGGGCGATCCCGATTCCGGTGTTCCGGTTCGCTTGCCAGATGCAGAATTTCGCGCCCGTGGGGTCTTGGACGATGGCCATGCGACCGGCATCCATGACGTCAAAAGCTGGCGCGAGAACCTTGCCTCTAAGTTGCGCGGCTTTGGCGGCGGCCGTATCGGCGTCGTCGACTGCGACGTAAATCGCCCAATGCGGAGGAACGTTCTGGGCACGATGCTCGGGGCGCAGGGTGCACCCGGCGGCAGCGTCGCGTCCCTGGAGTTTGAATATCGTGTAAAAGTCGTTTGGCCCCATCGGCATGTCGTGGGCTTCCCAGCCGAAGAGCGCGTTATAGAAACTCTTGGCGGCGGGCTGGTCAGAGGTATGGAGCTCAATCCAACAAAAAGAGCCAGCGGGATGCTTGTCGATGTTTGTCATAGCGGGGAAAGTTTACACCAAGTCGGTGCGGCGGGTTGTGAAAGGGCGATGAATGCCACGTGAGTTTAGGGAGACTTCCAGCGCGAGTTCCTTCTCACGGGATGCACCGCGAGCAGAAGAGGGCTTCGCTTCAGATTGACACGGCTCGATTTGAGATTGAAAGTCACACGCTATTTGACGTGCGGACAGGAGTCTCCGCGCCGCACTAGATCGAAACGCGCGAAATCAGAGCTTCTTTGCTACCCAGTTCTCGATTCTGGTCAGCGCTTTGTTCAAGTTCTCCAGCGAATTCGCTACGCTGAAGCGGAGATATCCTTCTCCGTATTCTCCGAAGGCTGTGCCCGACAGACAGGCTACTCCCGCTTGTTCGAGCAGCGCGTCGGCAAGTTTCTTCGACGGCCAGCCGGTCTTTGTTATGTTGGGAAAAACGTAGAAGGCGCCCTTGGGCACACGGCAAGAGAAACCTTTGATCTGGTTCAGGCCGGCTACGAATGTATCGCGCCGGCGTTTGAACTCGGCGCTCATTTTGTCGACGGACGATTGATCGCCGCGCAGCGCTTCGATTCCAGCTATTTGCGTGAAGCTGGCAGTGCAGGAGGTCGAGTTCGTTGAGAGACGTGCGATGTGGGTGGCCAGATCTGGTCGCATTACACCGTAGCCCATGCGCCACCCAGTCATGGCATAAGTCTTGGAGAAACCATCGAGCAGAATGGTCCGATCCTTGAAGCCGGGCACGCTCATGATCGAAAAATGCTCGCCGTTATAGATCAATCGGCTGTAGATCTCGTCCGACAAAATCATGATGTTGCGATCGCCGATGGCTTCAGCAATTTCGAGAACATCTTTCTTAGTGAGAACACCGCCGGTCGGATTGTGCGGTGAATTGAGGACGATCAATTTAGTCCGGTCGGTGATCAGCGCGGCCAGTTCTTTGACGTCGACTGAAAAATCGCGCTCCTCGCGCAACGGAATGGGGATGGCGCGTCCACCAACGTAGTTGATCATCGACTCGTAGATCGGAAAGCCCGGATTCGGATAGATAACCTCATCTCCCTCATCAACTAAGGCAAGGACGGTGAAGAAAATAATTGGTTTGCCGCCCGGGACAACCACCACTTCGTCGCTCGCGACCGGGACGTTCCGAGTGCGACTGACGTAGTCGGCGATGGTCTGGCGAAGATCAGGCAAGCCGGCGGCAGGACCGTAGTGCGTCCATCCCTTGTGAAGCGCGTCTACACCGGCTTCGATCACGTTGGCCGGCGTGTCGAAGTCGGGCTCGCCGATTTCCAGATGGATGATTTCCTTGCCCTGTTTTTCCAGGGCGCGAGCACGGTTGAGGACTTCAAAGGCAGTTTCAGTTCCCAGCCGCGACATGCGGCCGGCGAGGCGTAATTCGAGTTGGGTTGTGGTGGGCATAGGGCGAGGGAATTATAGCGCTTTGACGCTCGAACTGGCCGTGACGTGGAACAGGGGTGATCAGGTCATGGCGGTTAGTTCAGAGCTAAAAGTTCAGATTGCAGAGGTAAAGACCTAACGTTTTCGTACATAGCCCAGAATTGAGGTTCTCACCTTGCAATCTAGGCTCTCACCTCTGCAATTTATTCTGAGATGGTGCTTTCTTCGCTTTGCGCTCGCAGGATGCGATCGACTGAGTAGGGGGCGCGCTGGGCGGGCTCGTGATAGTGGCGGACCTGCATCTCTCCGAGCAGGCCGACGGCCAGCATGTTGAGGCCGGCCAAGAGAAGAACAGCCGAAAACATCATCAACGGTCCGTGTTCATACATGACATCGGTATGGCGCAAAACTTTTTCCAAAATGAGCCAGCCTGAGATTCCACAGCCCGCGAGAATGCTGAACATCCCTAGCGTGCCGAAAAAATGCAACGGGCGCGACAGATATTTGAGCAGGAAGCGGATGGTGATGAGATCGAAGAAGACGCGGAAGGTTCGCGAAATACCATAATGAGAAGCGCCGCGTTCGCGGTTTATATTCTTGATCGGCACTTCGATGATGGAAGCGCCGTACCATGACGCCAGCGCGGGAATAAAGCGATGAAGCTCTCCATAGAGCGGGACTTGTCCCAAGATCTCTCGACGGTACGCTTTAAACGTGGTGCCGAAGTCGTGAATGTCGACGCCGCTCAATTTGGCCATCATCCAGTTGGCGCAACGGGAAGGAAAACGGCGCAACCAGAAATTATCGACGCGATTCTTGCGCCAGCCACTAACGATATCGTAGCCCTCGGCGATCTTCTCGAGAAATAAAGGAATGTCGGCGGGATCGTGCTGCAGGTCGCCGTCCATGGCGATAATGTATTCGCCGCGGGCGTGGTCAAATCCGGCGGCCAAGCCGGCAGTCTGGCCAAAGTTGCGGCGCAGTTTAACGACGGTGACCCGGCTATCGACGGCGGCGATTTCGCGAAGCAATGCAAACGTCCCGTCGACCGAGCCGTCATCGACCAGCACCATTTCGAACGTTTCGCCACTCGCCTCCATCACGGACTTCAGACGCGCGTACAGGTCAGTGACATTCTCCTGCTCGTTATGGAGCGGTACTACGATCGAGTATTTGAGCACAGTATTTTTGATTATACGGCAGTCGGATGCGCTTTCGAAGTGACTTCTCTGAGGCACTTGCTGCGAACAGAGTACTCCCTGACAGGCGCGCAGCGGTTGTCATCCGCTTACCGCCGCAGCCGCTCCACCCTCGAATGCACTTTGTCCCGCGCGGACCTTCAGCCAGAAACCCAAAAAGTCGAGTAGATCTCTGGGCGGTTTCAGCCAAAATTGTGCAGCGGTCTGGCGCCATCTGGGGCGCACCAGCACGCCGATTCCACGAGCCTCTATCGCCCGGAAGGCAGATTCGTCGGTCGTGTCGTCTCCGAGATAGGCGGTCGGGGTGTCAGAGCCGATTTCGCTGAGAATCGTGCGCACCGCGTTGCCCTTATCCGCCTCCGGGGCGCGGATTTCCACACCGCCGTCGAAATGGAGCAGATCAAGGCCACTGTATTTTGCTATCGGACGCCACCCAAGTAACACGCGGCATCGCAGATCCTCCGCTTCGGTTTCGCTCAGGCCACGCCAATGGACGGCAATACTTCCTGTCTTGAATTCAGCGGCCTGACGGACTTGCTGGTAGCCGAGCCAGCGGCCGGCATCGGACAAGCCACCAAGCGTCGGTTCATCGAAGCGGGGCATCTGCGTGCTTCCGTCGGTTTTCAAGCGCTGCATCCCGTGAATGCCCCACACTTCCGGGGCAGGATGAATATTGAGAAGCCGAAGCACGTCGGTCGCTTCTCGTCCCGAGATGATGAGCACTCGCGTGCGGCCATTGCGGATGATCTGATTCAGCAGTGTGGCAACTCCGGGATACGGATAGGCGTGGTCGCGCACTACCTGAAACGGCGCGAGCGTTCCGTCATAATCGAGGAGTAAGGCTGCCTGCGGAGCCCGCGAGAGCGTTCGCAGAAACGGCGCGAGTTGAGATTGGGTCTCCGGTCGCAACGCATTTCTCCTTTGTCTTTTCTTTCTAAACTAGAAACCATCCGACGAATGCCACGAGTACGGAAGATATTGGTCGAGTTCGGAAGGCTTCATCTCCAAGCCCCGCGCTGCGATACAATTAGATCTTTTGCCCTGCTTCACACCGGCACCCAGCAAAAGTTTCGCGCGGTCTGAAGTGGGCAAGCCCGTTCACTGCGTCTGTTCTGCTGTTCACGCAACGGACGCATTGGCACGAGACTTCCCACGCACATTCCCGGGCGCATCAAGACGGATCTCACAAAGTTCGGTGATCAGGTTTCCAGCCCAGCGGTAAACGTTATGGTCTTGGATAACCTGACGCATACGGTGCACACGCAACTGTTCTTCTTCCGGTTCCATCTCCAAAGCGGCGCGGATAGCCTCCGCTGTCTGATCCGTGTCATAAGGATTCACGAGCAAGGCATCGCGCAGCTCACGAGCCGCTCCTGTAAACCGGCTGAGGATGAGTACGCCACGCTCGTCGTGGCGTGCGGCGAGAAATTCCTTGGCGACAAGATTCATTCCGTCATGCAAAGAGGTCACCATGCAGACATTGGCAGCCCGGTAATACGGTTCGATTTCCTGGTGGCTGTGCTGGCGTTCGAGGAGCACGATGGGTTTCCATTTGCTGCTCTGGAAGCGCCAATTTATACGCTCCGCCTCGGCCTCTACCTCGGCCAAGAGGTCGTGATAGCGCTTGATGTGAGTGCGGCTGGGCGCTCCGATCTGGACGAACGTGAATTTGCCCTGATAGTTAGGATATTTCTCGAGAAAGCGTTCGATTGCCAGGAAACGCTCGAGAATTCCTTTGGTGTAGTCGACTCGATCAACGCCAATCCCCATATAGGTTGCTTCCACGCCGAGAGAGCGCATAAGCGCCGTACGTTCGAGATCGCCGAAGCCGCAGTCGTCACGTTTCGAGACATCACCACCGGTGAAATCCACACTAATCGGGAAAGGCCGGATGATGGTTAGATGTTGCTGGCGCAGGGTGGAGAAATGTTCCCAATCGACGCGCGATTCGACGACGCGATCAACCGTCTCGAGAAAGTTGTTGCAGTGCGACTGGATATGAAAGCCGATGAGGTCGGCTCCGAGCAAACCATCTACCAGCTGTTGTTGCCATGGGCAGATGCGAAAAGCTTCCGGATTCGGCCATGGAATGTGCCAGAAGATCGCAACTCTCGCGTCCGGGCGTTTGTTCTTGATCAGCCGTGGCAGCAAAGCAAAGTGATAATCCTGGACTAGAACGACAGGATTCGCGACATCTTCGATTTCCTCGATCACGGCCGCAGCGAATTTGCGGTTTACGTCCTGGTAATACTGCCAATCGGCGGCACGAAAGAGCGGACGGGTATGAGCGATATGGCACAGAGGCCACAGACCTTCGTTGGCAAAGCCGTAATAATAGCCTTCCTCTTCCTTTTTGGTCAGCCAGACACGGCGCAGAGTGTAACGCGGGTCTTGGGGGGGCACGCGGATCCTGTCATGAGCGTCGACGACCTCTGCGTCAGCGCTGCCGCTACCGTGTGCGATCCACGTGCCGTCACAGACGCTGAGCACCGGCTCGAGCGCAGTCACCAGGCCGCTCGCCGGAATGAGAACATCGACCGCCTTGCCGTTTCGCAGGTGCATATACGGCTCGCGGTTTGAAACGACAAACAGACGACCGTTTTCCAGTCTCGCACGCAACTGCACCGAGAGGCGCTCCGCAGTCCACTGCGATGCTCCGGCATCTCGCAGACGGGCTTCGTTTTCGGCGGCGTTGCGAGCATGGTTGAGGCTCTCTGCCATGGTGGCCACTTCGCGAGCCAACGGCCGAAACACTTCAAAGTCGGGCACATCCTGGCGAGAAGAAATCTTTCCCATGCGGAGAGCGCGCATCCATTGTGCAGCACGAGCGATCGGTCCGGCGACACTCCAGCGGACAATCAGCAACGTCGTCAGGACAATCAAAACGGCCTGAGCCAGCACGCCGAAAAATGATTGGCGCCAGACGAGAAGACTCTGAGCACGGATATAACTCACATCCTGGACGACGGCCAGCGCGCCCAATACTTCGTCCTGACGACGAATTGGCACGGCAAGAATATGAACCGGAACGTCTCCCAATCGTGCAAATGAGCTTTCCTCGCGACCGTTTTGTATGGCATCGACGAGCGAACCAGGACTTGAATTGAATTGTTTTGCGAGTTCTGGAGTTATCGCAACCAGCGCGCCCTGTCGATTAGAAATCATCACTCCCAGCAGGTGCTCGCGGTTTCCAAAGCGCTGTACAAGTTGTTGCAAATCCGCGGTCGGAATTGCGCCAGCATCCGCGTCCCAAGATCTCTCGACGTTTCCGGCCAAGCTCTCACCCAGCAGCTCATCGCGACGCTCGATATCGGAGCGCAGAACCTGTTTTTGGCGAAGCACTTCGTAATAGGCAAAGCCAGAGGACACAAGCGTAATGCCGAGGATGAGAGAGACGATCAAACGAACGCTCAACAATCGCATGCATGGTCCTTTACGCCGAGATTTGGACGCGTCAGAGTCCAGATGGGTTGTCCCCTCAATTCAGAGATGAGTGCGAAATCAAAGAAGCGAAGTAAGGAGCGGAACGTGCGGCGATGAACCGCTATGTTCGTCGCATGCCCCGTGCTTAGAAGCGCAGGTTTTAGAGGGAATCAGACTGGCTCGATTGCGTTAACGCGAATCGTACCGGTAGATGGATCCAAAGTTCCCCTAACTTTCACGTTCCCGTTGAGGAAATCCCGCGCCTTTTCCTGATCGTCGAGCTCATCACTGGCATCGGCGGCAGAGAGCACAAATTTGTTCCCAGCTTTCACGATCTTACCGCTAAAGATCCTTTCGGAAGACAAATTATGGTTCTCACTACCCGGCTGTATCGATTGCTGTTGCGCAGAAATATTGCGTGAATTTTTCGGGCACATCTTGGAGCAATACGGGACAGGGTACGGAACATGGAGCAGGGCGAGCGCGATTGCCGGCAGCAGCAAGAAAAAAGCGGACGGTGCTCCCTTCATCACAGTCTCCAGGGCACAAAAATCTTTCTCGATCCACAATCTTCGAGATGCAAGCGCGCTGCCACCAAGAAGCTGTCAGTTAAGTTATTGATATGGTTGTCGACGTTCGGCAGTGAGAGAAATAACGCAGTGCAAGGATGACGCGTCGAGAGGAAATTGTTCCGGGCTTGAGTTTTCTATTCGAGAGATGGTAGCCCCGGCAGGAATCGAACCTGCATAGTCAGTTTAGGAAACTGAAGTCCTATCCGTTGAACGACGGGGCCGCGCAAAATCAGGTTAGCAGTTGCAAAAGCGGATGCCAAACTGTTCCAGTCCGTTTTCAAACTGCAGATCGTTCGCCGCAATCGGGTAGCAAGCCAGACCACTTATGACAACTCCCGAGGTTATCTCGTACCAGCGCCTCCCGACCCGCCTCCGACAAAGTGGACGATCTCAAGGCTATCTCCGTCGTGTAACGGAGTCAGTGGCCACTGGTCGCGCGGAACGATCTCGCGATTCAATTCAATCGCAACGCGATCTGGCTTCATGCCGAGCCCTTCGACGAGAGCGCCCAGGGTTTCCGCGGAAGAGTTTTGGTTTTCGCCGTTAATGGTCAACCTCATGAGATTCATTCTCGCATTTCCAAAAGGCGTTCTTCGGCAGGGATGCGATTTGTCGCATTGCAGTCTACTTTGGCGCTCCGGGGCCGCAGGCAATTCGCGGCTCGCGGAGTCGGGATCGCCCCGCCCGTGCACAATGCCTAGCTACAGTTAATCTCCGGCTCTAGATGGACTCGCGCAACTGGAACTTGCGGGTGGCAGTTCGTCCGCCGAAACTTGCTTGCACGAGCACGGAAGAATCAGGAAGCGACTTCTCATCGACCTGAACGCTCATCTCCGCGTTGCCCTTGGCATCGGTGAGAACCTGTGCATAGTAGGGAGCAGCATCGGGGCGGGTGAACCGCAGAGTGAGGCGAGCGCCTTCGACCGTAGCGCCACCCTCGGTGACACGGAGCTGCATGGTCAGCGCGCCGCTGGAATGGACAGATCGGGCATTGATCCACACCAAGTCAAGTTCCTTCACGGCCGCAAGCGTTTCAGGCGTGTCGCGCTTATCGAAGACGGAATCAAGCTTGCCATCGCGGATGGCATCGAGAACCTCGCGATGCAACTCGCGCAGCAGCTTCTCTTTATCCTGATCGTTATTGGGAGATGCGCCATAGGGAACCGCACGCTTCCCTATACAGCGCCCTTTGACGAAAACTTGTGTTTGCAGTAATTGCTCGCCTTCACGCGCCTCGCTCTGCACGTGATAGACAGTGTCTTCGTGCCGAATGTCGGTATTAAAACCAAAGATCATGCAGTTCAGGCTCTCCCCGGTCCTGTCGAGACAGGTTCCTCCGGATGAAACTACTGTTAAATCGTGTACTTAGCTTGACAGTTCCGTCAGGCAAAACTTAATCTAGAACGTTTACTGTTGCGCTTGGCCGAAATTATATATAGCTCCTCCTATGCCGGACAATTACTTCGCTCGCTACCTCCCCCTCCTGATGCATTTCGGCATCGCCACGGTTGTTGCGAGCGCAATCGTTATCCTCTCGCAGTTGATTGGTCAGCATAAGCCGACTCGGGCAAAGGTTTCTCCCTATGAGTGCGGCGTTCAGCCCATCGGCGATGCCCAGGGACGATTTTCCGTCAAATTTTATCTGGTGGCCATGCTTTTTATTTTGTTCGATGTGGAAGCGGTATTCCTTTACCCATGGGCGGTTATCCTGCGCGAACTGAAGATGTTCGGCTTCTGGGAGATGATGGTGTACATCGGGATTGTGCTCGTCGGCCTGTTTTATGTATGGAAAAAAGGCGTTCTTGACTGGGGAATGACGGCCATTAAGCGGGGAGATTTCTGATGCCGCTCGCTCCCCCGATCACCGATATCGATCAATTGAGGTCGCATCCCGCATTATCCCGCTTGGTGGGTTGGAATGCCGGGGTGATACAGGCGGTGAGATTCGACCGAGACGAGCTTACGATTTGGATCACTAAGGAATCAATCCGCGAAGTCTGCGCTATTTTGCGCGATTCCGCCGATTGCCCGTTCAATTATCTCGCCGACCTGACCTGTCTGGATTGGTACCCTTCCGAGCCGCGTTTTGAAGTCGTTTATCATCTGCTTTCGATTCCAACCAAAGAACGAGTGCGTTTGAAAGTCCGGCTGGACGGGTCGAGTCCGGCGATCGAATCAGTGACGTCCGTGTGGCCCTCCGCCAACTTCTATGAGCGCGAAGTGTTCGATTTGTTTGGGGTGCGCTTCACCGGACACCCGAACCTGAAGCGCATCATGATGCCCGATGACTGGGAGGGCCATCCTCTACGGAAGGACTACCCGGTGGAAGGTTACCGGTAAGTCATGACTCAATTCCCTACCGCCGTCGCGGAAGCAGGCCGGGAGACTACCTCGGGCGATCGCACTCTCGTCCTGAACATGGGGCCGCAACACCCGTCGACGCACGGCGTGTTGCGACTGATCCTGGAAATCGACGGCGAGACCATCGTGGCATTGAAGCCGGAGATCGGCTACCTGCACACCGGCATCGAAAAAACCTGCGAGGCAAAATTCTACCAACAGGTTGTGCCTTTAACGGATCGTATCGACTACCTGTGCCCGATGACCAACAATCTCGCCTACTGCCTGGCGGTCGAGAAACTGCTGGGGCTGGAGATTCCTCCAAGGGCGCAGTGGATGCGGGTTCTGATGAACGAATTGACCCGCATCAATTCGCATCTAGTCTGGCTGGGAACGCACGCGATGGACTTGGGAGCAATGACTGTATTTCTTTATTGCTTCCGGGAGCGCGAAGACGTTCTGCGCTTCTTTGAGATGGTCAGCGGGCAGCGGATGATGACTTCTTATTTCCGAATCGGCGGCCTGGCGCTCGAACCACCGCTTGGATTTTTCGAGAAGGTAAAGAAGTTCGCGGACCGCTTCCCTGGCAACGTCGATGAATATGAGGGCCTGCTAACGGGAAACCCTATTTTCATGATGCGTACCAAGGGCGTCGCGCATCTGAGCGCGGACGATGCGATTGCTTTGGGCGCTTGTGGTCCGACCTTGCGCGGCAGTGGGGTTGACATTGATCTGCGCCGCGATGCTCCTTATACCGGCTATGAAAACTTCAAGTTCAAGGTGCCGGTTCGCTCCGAGGGCGACGTTTTCGCGCGATATCTTTGCCGCGTCGCGGAATTGCGTGAATCGATTGGCATCGTACAGCAAGCTCTGGCGGGAATGCCGGAGGGACAAGTGAAGGCCGACGCGCCCAAGGTTGTGCTTCCTGATCGCGAAAAGATGAAGACACAGATGGAAGCTCTTATCTACCATTTCAAGATCATCACGGAAGGGTTTACGGTTCCGGCGGGCGAGGTTTACCAGGCAATCGAATCGCCGCGCGGCGAGATGGGATATTACGTTGTCAGCGACGGCACGGCGAAACCGTATCGCGTGCACATGCGCGGTCCGTCGTATGCGAACCTGCAAACGCTGGCCAAGATGTGTGAAGGGCAACTGATTGCCGACGTGGTTGCGGCGATCGGAAGTATTGATGTGGTGCTGGGAGATATCGATCGTTGATGCGCTTTTCAGACGAGTTCGAGACGCGCTTGGCCGAGATGCTGACGCACTATCCGACGAAGCGTTCGGTGCTGGTTCCTACTCTGCTCTACGCGCAAGATGAGATCGGCAGTCTAACCGACGAGGTAATCGCCGAACTGGCTCGGCGGCTGGACCTTACCGACCTCGAAGTGCGCAACGTGATCAGCTACTACTCGATGCTAACCACCAAACCGCGCGGAAAATACAACGTGCAGGTGTGCACGAACATTGCCTGCATGCTGCGAGGCGGCGAGGAACTGTTGGATCATTGCAAGAAGAGGCTTGGAATTGGTCATAAAGGCACGACGCAAGACGGCTTGTTCTCGCTAGAAGAAGTGGAGTGCATTGGAGCATGCAGCTGGGCGCCGGCAGTACAAGTGAACTACGACTATCACGAGAGCCTGACGAACGCGAAAATGGATCGGGTTCTGGATGAATACAAGAGGAAAGGAACGCAGTAGTAAAGATTGAGCCATTGAATCATGGGGCATTGAATCATCAACGGCTCAATGACCAAATGGCCAGTAAGTAAATGAACAAATGGCAACTCTGGTTTCCCATCCCGACGAGATTAAGGTCATCTCGAAGCGCTTTGGTCAGGGCGCTACCGAAATCGACCGGTATCTCCAACTGGACGGGTACAAGGCTGTACAGAGGGCGCTCACGATGGAACCGGACGCCATCATTAATGAGGTGAAGGGCTCTGGTTTGCGCGGACGAGGCGGCGCCGGTTTCAGCACGGGGATGAAGTGGTCGTTTGTGCCGAAGCAGTCGGCCAAGCCGAAATACGTGCTTTGCAACGGAGATGAGAGCGAGCCGGGTACCTGCAAAGATCGTCTGATTTTCGAACATGATCCGCACTCGATAATCGAGGGCGTCATGATCGCCGCGCTGGCGGTTGGTTCTCAGACGGGCTATATCTACATTCGCGGCGAATATCGCTATCTGTCGGTGATCATGCAGAAGGCCATCAAGGATGCTTACGCGAAGGGTTTTCTGGGTAAGAATATCTTCGGCAGCGGGCGCGATTTGGATGTGTACTGGCACGGTGGAGCGGGTGCTTACGAAGTCGGCGAAGAATCGGCCCTGATGGAATCCCTTGAAGGCAAGCGCGGCATTCCGCGTATACGGCCGCCGTTCCCAGCCGTGGTCGGACTATGGGGAGGGCCAACCGTCATTAATAATGCGGAGACGCTGGCGGCTGTTCCGCACATTATTCTGGGCGGCGCGGACTGGTACGCAAAGCTGGGGACGCCGAAGAATGGCGGCACGCGGCTGTTTTGCCTGGCCGGAAATCTCAACAAGCCGGGGGTTTACGAGCTTCCAATGGGCTATAACCTCAGAAAGATGATTTACGAGGTTGGCGGAGGTATTCCGAACGGTCGCGAACTTAAGGCGGTGGTACCGGGTGGATCATCGACGCCTGTATTGCTTCCCGAGGAGATCGATGTCGCGATGGACTTCGACTCGGTGGCCAAAGCAGGGTCGATGCTAGGTTCGGGCGGGGTGGTGGTGCTCGACGATAGCAATTGCATCGTCAAGTTCGCTCTGCGCACGATGAAGTTCTATCAGCACGAGAGCTGCGGCTGGTGCATTCCCTGCCGCGAAGGAACCGACTGGCTGAAGAAAACTTTGACGCGGTTCCATGCGGGCGGTGGTGTGAAGAAAGATATCGACAATATTTATTACTTGTCGGAAAACATGCTGGGGAAGACGTTCTGTCCGCTCGGGGATGCGGCCGCTATGCCCACAATGGCATTCGTGAAGAAGTTTAGAAAAGAATTCGAAGATCATCTGGATGGCAGGCCGTGCCCGTTTGAGAAAGCGGGCGTGGCCGAACCCGTATTAGCTTAAGAGAGACGAATGCCAGACGTAACACTCACTGTCGATGGAAAGAAAATCACGGCTCCGGCGGGCTCGCTGCTGATCGAAGCCTGCAAAAACGTAGGAATTGAAGTTCCCTCGTTTTGCTACTATCCCGGCCTCTCGTTGCAGGGCGCCTGTCGTATGTGCGTTGTAAAGATCGAGAAAATGCCCAAGCTCCAAACCGCCTGCACTACGGTGGTCACGGAGGGCATGATCGTTTCGACCGACAGCGACGAAGTTCGTCAGGCTCGCAAGGCGATGGTCGAGTTGCTGCTCGGCAACCATCCCCTAGACTGCCCGGTATGTGATGCCGGAGGCGAGTGCGAACTGCAAGACATGACGTTCTCCTACGGCGCCTCCGAATCGAAGTTCACCGAGGCCAAGAATCACCGCGATGAACAGCAATGGTCTCCAGTAGTTTATTTCGACCGGCCGCGCTGCATTCTGTGTTACCGCTGCGTACGGGTCTGCGGCGAGGGCATGGACGTCTGGGCTTTGGGCGTGCAGAACCGCGGCGTGGGTTCCATCATCGCTCCTAATGAGGACGACCATCTTGACTGCGAGGAGTGTGGTATGTGCATCGACATCTGTCCGGTCGGTGCTCTTACGTCTGGGGCATATCGTTACAAGACGCGTCCCTGGGAGATGAAGCATGTCGGCACGATCTGCACACATTGTGGCGACGGGTGTAAGACCACGTTGGGGGTTCGCCGCTGCGATTCCGGAATGGAGATCGTTCGCGGGGACAACCGCGACAAGAGCGGGATCAATGGCGATTTCCTGTGCGTGAAGGGGCGATACGCTTTCGATTTCGTTCACCACAGCGAGCGCCTGACGCAGCCGCTGATTCGCAAGAATGGCAAGTTGACGCCTGCGACATGGGAAGACGCGTTTGAGCTGATTGGCCGGCGTTTTCGCGAGGTTCGTGATCGGGACGGCGGCAACGCAATGGGCGTGATTGGATCGAACCGAACGACTAACGAAGAAAACTACTTGCTTTCGAAGTTTGCACGGGTGGTGCTGAAGACGAACAACGTCGACCATCACCGCACTGCCGATTATCCCGCGCTTGCGGCTGCACTGCACGGCAAGCCGGGAAAGACGGCTTCCATGCGCGACGTGTTGACGGCGCCAGCGATTCTATTGATCGGCAACGATCCGACAAATCAGCATCCGTTATTAGCCTGGCAGATTCGGACGAACGTACGGCTGCGGCGGGCGAAGCTTTACGTGATCAATTCGGCGCCGATCAAGTTGCGGCGACAGGCGGCGGGATTTGGGTTACTGCCAGTGGGCACCGAGGCAAAAGCAGTAGCATTTTTGGGCGGCGACGATTCCCTCCTCGATCAACTTGTCGGCGATAGCATGACGCGCGACGCGTGGATGGCTCTACGCGAGAAAATCCGCGGTGAGCAGAATATGGTTGTCGTCTTCGGCTCTGAGTTGCGCGGGCATGATGTCGGGAAATTGGTGAATTTCACCTCCAAATTGGCTGGGGCCAAGTTGATCGGTTTGGGCGATTACTCGAATTCGCGCGGAGCCAGTGAAATGGCACTTTATCCCGATCTCCTGCCGGGCTACGAGCCACTCGCAAACGCTGACAGGTTCGAGCAGGAATGGGGCAAGTTGCCGTCGGAAAAAGGCTGGAGCCTCCCTGAAATGTTAGAAGCAGCCAAGTCCGACAAGCTGAAGGCGCTCTATGTCGTGGGTGCGAATCCGGTCGGACGTCTTGGAGTTGATCCCTTTACTCTTTCGAGGAGTTTTGTCGTGGTGCAGGACATGTTCCTGACCGAAACGGCGGTTATTGCCGACGTCGTTCTACCTGCGGCAAACGCCTATGAGAAAACGGGAACCTATACCAATACCTGTGGCGATCTGCAATTGATAAAGAAAGCAGGCGAAGTCACCGACACAAAGCCTGATTTTGAGATGATCGTTCGCATTGCGGATGCGATGGGCTTTGATGTTCACGGCCTCGTACCCTTTGGAGGAGGAACCCACTCTGACATGGGGCAGACTCGTGGCGCGCAATCGGGCGAGGCAGATCGTCATGCGGTGTGGCTCGAAGCGCATAACCTGGAACCAAAGATGACGCCTTTCGATCCCATGGCGATTCTTGATGAAGTGCAGCGCGTGGTCGCGGGATACGACGTTTCTCGCGCCAATCTGCTAGCGGGTAACGACCAGCACCTTGAGATTGCCGAAAGCGGCGTGAGCGCACTGCAACCACCGGAGCTGATTGTTCCCGCGAATAACGATTTATTCAGTTCGGGAACTCTTGGACGCTACTCAAAGACTTTGAACTCGGTTTTCGAAAACAAGTCTGCTGTCCCAGAAGTCGCAGCCGACTAGCTTCACCTTAACCAACGGCATTTTTAGGAAACACGATCAAGAATTCGCGAGCGAAGGCGCTCGCGCCGTACAGGAAAACGTTGAGCATAACCACATTCATTATCATTTCGATCGTCAAGTCTGTCGCCGTGGTCTTTATTCTGCTGACGGCGGTCGCGTACAGCGTCTGGCTTGAGCGCAAGGTGTCAGCGCACATCCAGAATCGCTGGGGCCCCACGCGTGTTGGTCCGTTCGGCCTGCTGCAACCGCTGGCTGACGGCGTCAAGTTCATCTTCAAGGAAGATCTGACTGAGCCGCATGTCTACAAGCCGCTCTACATTGCGGCGCCGATCATTGCGGTGGTGTTTGCCATTACTTCCATTTCGGTAATTCCATTCGGCAACTGGGTCGAGGTCGGCCCATGGGGCACATATCTCCAAATCACCGACTTGAATATCGGCCTGCTGGTAGTTCTGGGTATAACCTCGATGGGCGTGTACGGCGTCGCTCTTGCGGGGTGGTCGTCGAACAGCAAGTACGCGCTGCTGGGCGGATTGCGCGCCAGCGCACAGATGATTAGCTATGAAGTGTCGCTTGGCCTCTCGCTCGTGGGAGTGCTGATCGTGTCCGGAAGCCTCAGCCTGCGCGAGATTGTCGATGCGCAGGGTGGGCATTTTTGGGGCTTCATTCCGCGTTGGAACGTTTTTCACGGGCAGACGCTGGCATTTTTTGTCTACCTGATTTCAGCGTATGCGGAGACCAATCGCACGCCGTTCGATCTTCCGGAGGCAGAGTCGGAACTGGTCGCGGGATATCACACCGAGTACAGCGCCATGAAATTCGCGATGTTCTTCATGGCCGAGTACGCGAATATGGTGACGGTTGCTTGCCTGGCTACTGTGTTGTTCTTGGGCGGATGGCACGGACCAATCTTTGGGCCTCCAATTCTGCAGGCGATTATGCCGGTCTTCTGGTTCTGCCTGAAGGTTTTCTTTTTCATGTTTTTGTATGTCTGGGTGCGCTGGACCTTGCCCCGCTTTCGCTATGACCAACTCATGGCCTTCGGGTGGAAGGTGCTTTTGCCCCTGGCCATCGCGAACCTGGTGGGTACGGCGTTGATTGTGGCGTTGAGAGCTTAACGGCAGTTCCCGGTCCCAGTTTTGAGATCCAAGTTCTGATCTGGGTTTTTCTGAGAACTGAGAACAGGAACTGAGAATCACCTGAAATGCTTCATTTAATTCTATTTCTATTCTTCGGCGTGATTTGCGTAGCAGGGGCGGTGAACCTGCTAGTGCAAAGCCACCCCATCAATAGCGCGCTGTCGCTGATCGTGGTGATGGGCTCGCTTGCGGTGGAATATCTTCTGCTGGGCGCGGAGTTTGTCGCGGCGGTTCAGGTGATCGTCTACGCCGGAGCAATCATGGTCTTGTTTCTGATTACGATCATGCTGCTGAACGCCGGTAAAGAAGAACGCAGTAAGGGGAGCCGCGTGGCCACGCTGATCGGGGTTCCCGGGGTGATCATCGGTGGCGTGCTCGTGGCTTGGACACTGCTCAGCCGATCGAATGCGCAGTCGGTCGCCATCGGCGCTCTGCTCGGTTCTCCAAAGGACATCGCCCGGCTTCTTTTCCATGATTTTCTATTGCCCTTTGAAGTCACTTCGGTGCTGATTCTGATCGCTATCATGGGTGCCGTTGTGCTTGCCAGCCGTCCCGAAGCCGTGACCCGCGGCCCGAGAAAGGAAGCAGAATAACCATGATTCCTCTTTCCTACTATCTGCTATTGAGCGGCATCTTGTTCGTATGCGGCGTGCTCGGCTTCCTGATCAAGCGCAACATCATTACGATTTTCATGTCAATCGAGCTGATGTTGAATGGTGTCAACCTTTCGTTCGTCGCCTTCGCCGCACAATGGCACGCACTTAGCGGGCAGGTATTCGTTTTTTTCGTGATGGTTGTAGCTGCCGCCGAGGCTACGGTGGGGCTCTCGATCATCATTGCGGTTTATCGCACGCGTGACACTTTGAATGTCGACCAGGTGAACCTGCTCAAGCTATGACGCCGAAACTGCTCAATTTTCTCTGGCTCGTTCCGGTGTTTCCGCTCGCGGGCGCAGCCATCAACGGCTTCTTCGGACGCCATTCGTCAAAGAAGGCGATCACGGCGCTGGCACTCGGATTTTGCGGCCTGGCGTTTCTGCTGGCGTTGACATTTGCGTTTAATTTCTCATCGGCATCCGCGCCCTACAGCATGGATCTTGCCCACTGGATCCGGTCCGGAAGCTTTCAAGTCGACTTCAGCTTCTATCTTGATCAGTTGTCGCTGGTCATGCTGCTCGTGGTTACTGGCGTCGGATTCCTGATTCACATCTACTCCGTCGGATACATGTGGGACGACGACGGTTACTACCGCTTCATGTCGTATCTGAACCTGTTCATGTTCTTCATGCTGACGCTGGTTTTGGCGAAGAACTACCTCGTCATGTTCATCGGGTGGGAGGGCGTGGGCCTAGCGTCATATCTGCTGATTGGGTTCTGGTTTACAAAAGACTCGGCGGCGGCAGCGGGCAAAAAAGCATTCATCGTGAATCGCATTGGCGATTTCGGATTTTTGATTGCTCTTTTCTTGATGATCAAGCATTTCGGGTCACTTGATTTCACCCACGTTTTTGCTGCGGTGCGGTCATTACCGGCTGAGACTGGGGGCGCGGGCCTGCTGACGGCGATCGGATTGCTGCTGATGGTCGGTGCAGCGGGCAAGTCGGCGCAGATTCCTCTTTATGTCTGGTTGCCTGATGCCATGGAAGGCCCGACGCCGGTGTCGGCACTGATCCATGCGGCCACCATGGTGACAGCGGGCGTTTACATGGTGTCAAGGTCGGCGGCGATCTTTGACCGCGCGCCGACAGCGATGACGGTCGTCGCGATAATCGGCACGCTCACTGCCCTGTTTGCGGCGACGATCGGCATTGCCCAAACCGACATCAAGAAGGTGTTGGCCTACTCCACGGTTTCGCAGCTTGGATACATGTTCATGGCTTGCGGCGTGGGCGCATTCTCGGCCGGCATTTTCCATCTGATGACGCACGCGTTCTTCAAAGGATTGTTATTCCTGGCGGCCGGTTCCGTCATACACGGGGTTGGCGGCGAACAAGACATGCGGAAGATGGGCGGTCTGCGGCACTACATGCCGTGGACGTTCATGACGATGGGTATCGCGACGTTCGCCATAGCGGGGATTCCGCCCTTCGCCGGCTTCTGGTCCAAAGACGAGATTCTCTGGCAAGCCTATGGCGCGAGCTGGGTGTATTGGCTGATCGGCGTGATCACTGCATTTATCACGTCCTTCTATATGTTCCGGCTGATGTACATGACGTTTGGCGGAGACTATCGTGGCGCGCCGGTGCAGGCGCATGATGCGCGTGGCCATGATAGCCATGGTCACCCAGATGACCACGGCCACGGAGATCCACATGAGAGCCCGTGGGTGATGCTGGGGCCACTCGTGATTCTTGCGGTGTTATCGACCGTTGGTGGCTTCCTGGGCTATGGGAACTGGTTCGAGCACTTTCTCGCTCCAGTTTTCCGTGGAGCTACCGAAGTCGCGCAGGGCGCCCCTGCTGAGGCCGGAAAGAGTGCTCTTGAGTATTCGCTCATGGTTGTTTCGGTGAGCCTAGCCGCGCTCGGATGGTTGTTGGCATATTTTCTCTACAGCCGCCGACCGGAACTACCCGGGCGCATTGCCACTGCCCTCGGGGGACTCTACCAGGCAGTTCTCAATAAATATTACGTCGACGAGATTTATGCGGACGTGTTCGTCAAGCCGCTGATTCAGGGTTCGACTACGATCCTCTGGCATGGTGTGGATCAGGGTGTGATCGATGCCACGGTGAATAACACGGCTGCTGCCGCGCGCGAGGTGTCAGATACCGCACGCCACATGCAGTCAGGCAATCTGCGCTCCTATGCGGGCTGGGTGGCCGCTGGCGGAGCCGTGGTCATCGCGTACATGGTCTGGATGGGGGTGCGATAACCATGGACAGCTTCAATCCCATCATCCTTTCGCTCGTAACCTTCATCCCTGCGCTGGGCGGGTTGCTGATTCTGCTGATCCCCCGCCGCGATCGCGATATCAAGGTCTTTGCTCTCGTCGTCTCGTTGCTCGCGTTTGTGGCGTCGCTGCATTTGCCTGTGCACCTGCATCGCGACCCCAATCTTTTTAAGTTCGAGATCGATAAGGTCTGGATTACCTCCCCGAACATTCATTACCACATGGGGGTCGATGGGATTTCCGTGTGGCTGGTTGTGCTGACCACATTCCTCACACCCCTGTGCGTGCTGATTTCTTGGACCTCGATTCGCGAGCGGGTGAAAGAATTCTTTATTCTCCTGCTGATCCTTGAGACAGCTCTAATTGGCGTTTTCACCTCGCTCGACCTGTTCCTGTTCTACTTCTTCTGGGAAGCAACGCTGATTCCGATGGCTCTGCTGATTGGCATGTACGGCCATGGCCGTAAGGTATATGCCGCCGTGAAGTATTTCCTCTTCACCATGATTGGCTCGATGTTCATGCTAGCGGCAATTCTGTGGCTCTATGCAAAGACCGGTAGCTTTGACTTTGTCGTCATTCAAAACGCGATTCGAAGCGGAAGCGTGCCGGGGTTTGAACATGCCTCGCTATGGCTCTTCCTCGGCTTCTTTATCGCCTTTGCGGTTAAGGTTCCGCTCTTCCCTCTTCATACATGGTTGCCCGATGCGCACGTGGAAGCGCCTACGGCTGGATCGGTTCTGCTGGCCGGTGTCCTGCTGAAGATGGGCACCTACGGATTGCTGCGCTTCAACGTCGGGCTGTTTCCAGAGCAGGCGCATCGCAATGCTGCGTGGATCATGGCCCTGGGGTTGATCGGCATTATCTATGGAGCGCTGGTCTCGCTGGTACAGCCAAATCTGAAAAAACTAATCGCTTATTCTTCGATCAGCCACCTCGGTTTCGTCGTTCTCGGAATCTTCAGCTTCACCGCAGCCGGGCTCAACGGAGCTGTATTTGTGATGCTGGCGCATGGAGTAGCGACGGGTGGGCTCTTCATGCTGGCAGGCATTCTGTATGAACGCCGGCACACTTACGAGATCTCCGAGTTTGGCGGCTTGGCAACACCGATGCCGAAATACGCCACCTTTTTCCTGGTAACCGTGCTGGCTTCGGTTGGACTCCCGCTGCTGAATGGCTTCATCGGCGAGTTCCTTGTTCTCAGCGGAGCGTTTCAAGCGCGGCCCATATACGGAATTCTCGCAGCGACCGGTGTGATCTGGAGCGCCTGCTATCTCCTATGGATGTATCAACGTGTGTTTTACGGGAAAGTGAAGCACGAAGTGAATAACATACTGCCCGACCTCAATCCGCGCGAGAAAGCTGCGCTTTGGCCGATTGCGATTGCCGCTTTGGTCATGGGCGTGGCGCCACTGATGTGGCTGAACGCGATTGATCCGGCGGTGCAATCGGTTCTCGCAACCTTCACTCAATTGGCCAGCAGGATGGCGGGCCGATGACCATGCTCCTTATCTCGACATCGACGATGGTGGGAATCACGCACTCAATGCCGGTTCTGATCGCGCAATTGCAGACTTCCATGCCACAAGGCGCCGATTACATGCGCATTCTGCCGGAGCTTGTACTTTCGGTCTTCGGCATGGTCGTAATGGTTGTCGATCCCCTGCTCGACCGGGAAAGCAGCCATCAGCCGCTCGGTACAATCGCACTTATCGGCACACTCGCCGCGCTGGCAGCGACCGTCTGGACAGCGCAGTACCCCGGAACAGCCTTTTGGAACATGGTTCGGGTGGAAGGCTTCAGCATCTTCTTTCACTTCCTCGTCATCGCCATTGCGGCGGTCGCCATTCTCAGCTCTTTCGAATACTTGAAGGTCCAGCGGATCCGCGCCGGCGAATACTACGCGCTCATTCTTTTCGGCACGGTGGGCATGTGCTTGATGTCGTCGGCGATTGAACTTGTTCTTATTTTTATCGCGCTCGAAATCTCGTCGATCTCTACATACATCCTGGCTGGCTTCCGGCGCGGTGAAGCCTCGAGCAGCGAATCGTCGCTGAAATACTTCCTCCTGGGATCATTTGCCACGGCGTTTTTTCTCTACGGTGTCGCGCTTATGTTCGGGGCGACGGGTTCCACCAACGTTGACGCGATCAATCAGGCGCTACACTCCGGCGCAAGGGTACCAGTTCTGGCCTACGTCGCTACCGCTCTTATGTTTGTCGGCTTGGGATTCAAGGTGGCTTCTGTCCCTTTTCATATATGGACTCCCGACGTCTACGAAGGAGCTCCGGCGCCCGTCGTCGGCCTGATGTCAACTGGCCCGAAGGCAGCGGCGTTCGCGATCTTGTTGCGGGTCATGTTCGAGGCGAATGCGCCCGGACGGTTCTGGCTCTTATGGGTCTCTGCCGCTCTGACAATGACGCTGGGAAATGTGGGGGCTCTGGTGCAGGACAACGTCAAGCGCCTGCTCGCGTATTCCTCCATAGCTCACGCCGGATATCTGCTCGTCGCATTTGCGGCTGCGCCTGAGTTGGGTACGTCAGCGGCAATGTTCTACACAGCTGCCTACGCGGCGATGAACGTCGGCGCTTTTGCTGTTGTTACCCACTTCGCGAATGCCGGCGAAAAGTACGTGACACTGGAGGATTACGCGGGACTGGGCCGACGTTCACCCGCCCTAGCGGCGACTTTAACATTTTTCCTGATGTCTCTAATCGGCATTCCGATTACTGGCGGTTTCTTTGCCAAGTTCTACGTGCTCAGTGCCGCGCTGAAGTCGAATCTGGTTGGACTGGGAATTATTCTCGTGCTGAACAGCGCTCTCGGCGCATACTATTATCTGCGGATTATCGTCATGATGTACATGCGGGAGCCTCGGGGTGAAGTTCCGGTGACTCGCGTGCCTCTCACGACAGGCGTTGCGATTACCGTTTGTGTCCTGGTGACGCTCTACCTTGGGGTGTTTCCCGGGCGCGTCCTGGACTACACTACTCAGTCGGCCCGACAGCTTGGGAACGAAGCGGGGACTGCCGCTGCAGTATCACTTTCTCTAGGGACAAAATAGCGGCCGGTCATTGCAATTGAACAATCAACACCGTGATAGTAGCTTTAGGATTCCGTGTGAAGCGTGAAATGGCGACCACCTCAAAACCCTTGCCTGTAGCCGAGGTTCGGCTTTTGGTCCTAGGCATGTACGGTGGAAAACTTAGCTACGGCCGTCATTGACATTCGTCGTGTGAGTCGGCATTATTACGTACACAAGTCTTCCCGGAAATTTTATTCCAGGAGCCCCGGAGGATCTATGGTTGATTTTCTTCGTAATCTTTGGACGAACGACGAAGGGCAGGACATTGCTGAGTATGCGGTGATGCTCGCCGTCATTCTGGTATTGGTAATCGGCACCGTGCGTCTTATTGGCGGGAATGCCAACAACGTGTTTTCTGGTGTCGCCAGCAATATGGCGCAATAGTGTTTCGTTGCCCGCAGTCTTTGCAGGTGCGGATACTATTAGAGCTCCCGGCCCAAATATTCTTTATGACTCGATTTAGCATTTTTCGTCCGTTTAGCCGCTATTGGTTTCCATACGCGGGGACGGTGTTGGATCGGAGCAAATCACCAATCTAAACATAAAGCTCAAAGATCCCGCCGAGGCCGCGATAGAATCGCGGCTTTTATTTTTGGGATCAAAGGGGAAGGTCAACGTCATGATTGTGAACATGTCCGACAACGCCACCGAACAACAGATTGAACACATCATCCAGCGCATCCGCGAAGCCGGATTCCAGCCCCACGTCACGCGTGGCACCGAGCGCACGATAGTCGCAGCGGTCGGCAGCGGCGGTCGACGCCACGAAATTGAAGCTCTTTCGGTTGCGCCCGGCGTCGACAACGTAGTCGCGATCGCCCAACCTTTCAAGTTGGTCAGCCGACAAACTCGCCCACAGGCGACGGTAGTCGAGGTTGGTGGCGTAAAGATTGGAGGGCCGGAAGTAGTCGTGATCGCCGGTCCGTGTTCGGTGGAGTCGCGCGAACAACTGCTAGAGACGGCGCATGGGGTGAAGCGAGCCGGAGCCAGCATGCTGCGAGGTGGGGCATATAAGCCTCGAACCTCACCCTATGAGTTCCAGGGCTTAGGGATTGAGGCACTGAAGATTCTACGCGAGGCTCGTGAACTGACGGGGCTTCCCGTGGTCACGGAGGTCATGAGCACAGAGGACACGGACCTGATCTGTGAATATGCCGATATGCTACAGGTTGGGGCGCGCAATATGCAGAATTTTGCATTACTGCGACGGCTGGCAACCGTCAGGAAGCCCGTGCTGCTGAAAAGAGGCCCTTCCGCCACAGTGAAGGAATGGTTGTTGGCAGCCGAATACCTGCTTTCCGGAGGAAATGATCAGGTAGTCCTCTGTGAGAGGGGAATTAAAACCTTCGAAACCGGGACGCGGAATACCTTTGACCTGGCCTCCGTTGCCCTGGCCAAGGAACTATCGCATTTGCCCGTTATGGCCGATCCTTCGCACGGTACCGGCAAGCAGAGCCTAATTGGGCCTGTTTCGCGAGCGGCGATCGCCGTGGGTGCCGACGGGATCATCGTCGAGGTACACCCGTGTCCGGAACGTGCGCTATCCGACGGACCTCAGTCTCTAGACTTGCCGCAGTTTGGGCGCGTTATGAGTGGATTGAGCGCCCCTCTGCGACCGATCTTCGCTCCCGATCGGAGTCGGGCGGGGGCGTAAAGTGCTCGGCTTACCCATTCGGGCGCGTCTGTCGATAAAGGTTGATCGGTTGATCCGCGATTTCTGGCGTTGTCGACAACTGGATCAGGCCAAATTGTCCCGGATCGGCCTTTTCTAATAGCCCACTCTTGTTTTTAATAAGTTACGGGTTGAGAGGCGTCCCCGCGAGCTTTCGTTGAGACAACTTGTCCTTGTCCTCCAGGTCTTATTCCTGCTGCATCGTATTGATAATAGATTACTTACGGGAGTCACAATTGGTCCCGCGATTGCCCATAGGAGTCCAGGCACGAAGGGCGTGCTATACGTCCATCGCATGCCGGGCAAAACTCCTATGAACAACCTCGATAGAACCCTAAGCAAAAGCGGACGCAAAGATCGTCCTCTCAATTCCCTAATATTCAGCGCTGCATGGGGTCGAATTCTAGCGCTAGCTTTGTTAGCGCTTTCGGTGACGCCGTCCTATGCGGGCATCAGGCCCGTTCTGGATAATCAAGCGCCCCACGGCAAGTTTTCTGCGGACCTGCAGCGACCCGCAAATGCACAGGGCATGGTCACGGTGATCGTTCAGCATCGGCAAATGCCTACCAGCGCTCATTTGAAGGACATGCAGAGCCGCGGCGCAATGATCAAGTCTCAGTTTCGCACGATCCGCGCGGTGACCATGCGCGTGCCAGTAAGCATGCTGGCCGAACTGGAGAATGATCCCAACGTCACCTACATCACGCCCGACCGCGCGCAAAAAATGGTTGCGAACCCCGTAACCGAGGAGTTTGCGACCGCAGTCGAGGCAGATGTCGCGGCGTCGCAGTATGCTCTGAACGGCAACGGTATTGGCGTAGCTGTCATTGATAGCGGTATCGCAGCTCATCCCGATCTGAACAACGCCAATGGAGTGAGCCGCGTTGTGTATAGCCAGAGCTTTGTCGCTGGCGACGCAACGACATCGGACAAGTTCGGACATGGAACCCACGTGGCGGGACTGATCGGTGGCTCAGGCGCGAGCTCCGGCACGGCGAACGGTTATGCGGCAACCTACGCCGGCGTGGCGCCGAATGTGAACCTTATCAATCTGCGAGTCCTCGATCAGAACGGGTCGGGTACGGACAGCCAAGTGATCGCTGCAGTCGAGGAAGCGATCGCGCTGAAGAACACCTACAACATCCGCGTCATCAACATGTCGTTGGGGCGGCCGGTGTTTGAAAGTTACACGCTTGATCCTGTCGACCAGGCAGTGGAAGCGGCCTGGCAGGCTGGCATTGTGGTCGTGGCGGCTGCAGGCAATGATGGACGCTATGAGCCCACGCAGGGCTTCGGCACAATCGTAGTTCCGGGGAACGACCCTTCTGTGATTACAGTGGGGGCGACCATGACCGAACTGACCCCGACGCGGGTTGACGACCAAATCGCCAGTTATAGCTCCAAAGGTCCAACCACTCTCGACCATGTTTGTAAACCTGACCTGACCGCACCGGGAAACCGGCAGGTCTCATTGCGGGTTGCAGGCAGCACATTGGATACGACTTATCCGCAATACGAGATTGCCCCAACCAGCGGAACCGCGATGTACTACGAATTGAGCGGTACCAGTATGGCAACGCCAATCGTCACAGGCGCGGTCGCGCTCATGTTGCAGCAGAATCCCGCCCTGACTCCCGATCAAGTAAAAGCGCGCTTGATGAAGACAGCTTGGAAGGGTGTCGGGCAATTCACGTTTTCACACGACAGCTTCGGAAACCTCTACAACAATGAGTATGACCTGTTCACTTACGGAGCGGGATATCTGGACATCAACGCCGCTCTTGGCAGCACGGATCTGGCGACGGGAATAGCGCTTTCCCCGACCGCAGTCCTTAACTCGAACGGTAGTGTCACGATCACGAATACTACCCCCGACTCAGTTTTCGCGGGCAGCAGCGTGGTTTGGGGCGCTACCTCGGTCGTCTGGGGAGACTCAGTTGTTTGGGGTTCGAACGTGCTTTCAGCAGATTCGGTAGTGTGGGGCGCCACCAGCGTTGTCTGGGGCGCAACCTCCGTTACTGGCGATAGCGTTGTCTGGGGTGCAACTTCCAATGTAGCCACCGCGACGTCAGCTCTTAGCGATGGCGACCCGGGAGACAACTAGACAAACGACTGCAAACCATATTCGGAGATTACCATGACAAACACACTACCAATCAAAGCCAAAGTCATGATCGGAATGGTGGCCGTTGCGAGTCTGTGCGCCCTATCGTTCGGCGTAGTCAGATGGCAATCGCAAGCCTGGCCACAGTTGGTACTCCTGTTAGCGGCGGCGGCCTTGAGTTCGCGCTTTAAGGTAAAGCTGCCTGGGATGACGAGCTCGATGTCAGGAAATTTGCCCGTCATTCTACTGGGAGTCACGCAACTCGGGTTGTTCGCCAGCATGCTTGTTGCAGCAACAGCTGCGATCGCACAATCCTACACATCCGGCGGGAATAAGACGAAACCAATTCAATTCGTATTCAACGCATGTACACTGCTGAACGCATCGGGACTCGCCTATCTGGTTTACCACAGCCACATTGAGGGTGCCCACGCGGCACACACGATGTCTCTGGTACTGGCGGCCGCCACCTACTTCCTGGCGAACACGGCACCGATAGCAAGCATTATCGGAATGACCGAGGGAGGCAATCCCTTCGCGCTCTGGCACAAGGTCTTTCTTTGGTCATTCCCGAACTATGTCATCGGCGCGGGATTGACCGCGATCGCCTCCGCCTTCGGCGCGATCAGCGGACTGGCAGCAGTATCAGCTTTGCTGGCGGCGTTATTCGCCGTCTACCAGTCGTACAAGATGTACGTGGGGCGAGCCGGACAGACACAACCACAAACCATGGCCGCCGCGGCTGGCCGATAAATCGCGGGTCTACCGCTTGCGCGCAGCCTCAGGGCTGCGCGTTTTTTTGCTCTCGAATCCATCTTTGCGCCCACGTGCGACTTGGTCCTTGTTCGATATCAACAGCTATTTCGTCGGCACGTGGAACTCCTGGGAAAAGAAATTCGTGGAACAAGGCGCCGCCTTGCTTGCGCGCATGTGAGCTCACGTCTGCCGTTGGCAGCAACGGTTCTCTAACGGCACCCACGCTCATGTGAAGACAGGTCTGATCAACTCCTTTCGGAGGTCAGCGGCCTTAGCTTCGGTCTGAATGCATGGCCGAAGATCTTATTTCACGTCGCCGCAGTCGGGGCCGAGGTATTTCGAATTGAACGTGAAATCCATTTTCATCGTGTCAGCGTTTCCGTCGCCGGCTTTGGTGACCGCATGCATCGAGCCCTTTACATTGTCAGAGCCGAGAGCCTCGACAATGTAGGTTCCATCCATGGTGGTACTGTTTTTCACCACGCAGTGCATCTTCATCTCCAACCTGCTACCAGTGGAACTCACGAGATCGTGCGTGCAGTTTGCGCGGTTCGCACCGAAAGCAGCCTGCTTCGCAAGCTTCTCTTTTGTGACGCACTCTTTCCGGACATCGGTACTTGGCCCACCCTTCATCATGGCCTCGACGCGGGCTCGTTGGTCTGGAGGCAGGTTCGCGAGAGCTTCGGGTGGCAGGTTAGCCATGGCCGGCATGCCGCTCATGGAATGTGTCACGGTAACTTCCCACAGTCCCTCTTTGACATTGAGCGGCGTGAAATTGTCGTTGGCCGAAAGCGTCAACGAAGAAAAAACTATCGCGGCTAGAAGACTCTTGATTCGCATCAGTATTCTCCTGTTCTGTCTGCTTCGCGTGCGCTGAACAGGATTGCATACCCCGAGTTGCAGAGCAATAAATTAGTGAAGCCAGCATCGCCCCAACAGCCGTAGGCCCCCGGGTGACGCCCGTTTTCTTAATCATTTTGCCTTTCGGCAAGTGCTGTACAAATTGACGTGATTGCGATACAACTAGCGAACATCCTAGACTCTAACAAGGCGATAAACCTCACTCCGGGGACTCAACCGTTGTACAGCAAAGCGTCCTATATCAAGCCCAGAACACTCGATCACGCGGTGGCCCTGCTGGCGGCAGGCGATGCGCGGATTCTTTCTGGAGGCACGGATTTTTATCCAGCCTTAGGAGAGCGAGTTGTACGCGAACAGATCGTGGATGTCTCCGCATTACGGGAACTCCGCGGTATATCCGAAGAAGTCAGCCACTACCGCATCGGCGGATTGACGACCTGGAGCGAAGTCATACGCGCACCTCTGCCGCACTGCTTTGATGCTTTGAAGAGCGCCGCGCGTGAGGTGGGATCAGTGCAGATACAGAATCGCGGGACGGTTGCCGGGAACTTGTGCAATGCGTCGCCGGCGGCCGACGGCGTCCCTCCGCTGGTGGCGCTGGATGCGGAAGTGGAGCTGGCTTCCAACGCCGGGGTGCGAAAGTTACCTCTTTCCGAATTCCTTGTGGGAAATCGAAAAACGCAGTGCAGGCCCGATGAAATCCTGGCATCCGTGCTCATTCCGCGCCGACTCGAGGATGCGCGGTCGGTCTTCTTGAAGTTAGGTGCGCGGCGGTATCTGGTAATTTCGATTTCGATGGTGGCCGTGCTAATTCAGTCGAACGAACAACGCGTGCGGGAAGCGCGTATCGCGGTGGGGTCCTGTTCAGCCGTGGCACGACGTTTGCATGCACTCGAAGGCGATCTCGCCGGAGCCTCAACACGCGACAGACTAAGTGCAATCGTGAGGCCGGTGCATTTGACTTCCCTCACTCCCATCGACGACGTCCGCGCCACGGCAGAATACCGCATGGACGCCTCGCTCCGCCTTGTGCAGCGGGCTTTGAATGCGTGCGTGGAGAAAGACTGATGGCCACGTCCCGAGAGTTGATGGCTCAAAAACAGGAACAGTCAGTAGGCTTCCGCGTCAATGGACGAGAGGTTGTCGTCCGCACGCCACCGTGGCAGCGGTTGTCCCAAGTGTTGCGTGAGGATCTCGGCCTTACCGGGACGAAAGTAGGATGCGATGCCGGAGATTGCGGAGCGTGCACGGTGTTGCTCGATGGAGAACCGGTATGCGCATGCCTGGTAGCCGCGGCTCAGGCAGAGGGCCGTGACGTTACAACGGTCGAAGGGCTGGCGGTTCGCGTAGTCTCGGGCAAATCTTGGGGAGCAAATCTACAGCAGTCGTTTCTCGAGCATGGCGCATCGCAATGCGGCGCTTGCACGCCCGGCATGCTGGTGGCGGCCACGGCTCTGCTCGAGAAAAATCAGAACCCGAACGAATCTGAGGTCATGGACGCGATTGGAGGCGTCCTTTGTCGCTGCACCGGATACCGCAAGATCATTACGGCGATTCTCGATGCGCGCGTGAACGCCAAACTCGAAGAATCTGTTTCGCTGTCCGCAACCGCAGTTTCTCTTCCCGCAGGCGCGGCTGTCGGTAAGAGGCTGATCCGCCTAGATGGCAAGCGTAAGGTCGATGGCAGCGAAGTTTTTGGAGCGGACGAGACGCCCGAAGGAGCGCTAGCGCTGCGAGCTATTCGCTGCCCATATCATCGGGCTCGGTTTCATTTCGGTGATCTCAAGGCGTTTGTCAGAGATCATCCCGGAATTGAAGCGGTCTTTACCGCTAAGGATATTCCCGGCAGGAATTGCTACGGTGTCATCAGCCCGTTTGCCGATCAACCTGTGTTTGCTGAAAACGCAACTCGCCACCGCGGTGAAGCCGTAGCTGCGGTGGTTGGCGAAGCAACAGCCGTGAATGCTCTCGAAGCCGCAGACTTCCCCGTCGTGTGGGAAGAGCTGCCACCGCTTAAAGATATCGAAGCTGCGCTTGCAGAACAGGCAATCCAGATCCACAACAACCGTCCAGGAAATATTCTCGTTCGCGGACGGGTTGTGCGCGGGGACGTCGACAAGGCGCTGGCCGAGGCCGACATCGTAGCAGAATGTGCTTATGACACAGGATTTGTGGAACACGCCTACATAGAACCCGAGGCGGGGTTCGCTCGTCGAGTCGGTGACACTGTGGAAATTCAGGCTTGCACGCAGGCTCCCTATATGGATCGCAGCGATATCGCCGCGATTCTCGGCATCGCACCGGAACGCGTGCGAATTATCCCGACGGCAGTAGGCGGCGGATTCGGTTCGAAGCTCGATCTCTCCGTTCAGCCATTTCTGGCGGTGGCGGCTTGGCATCTTGGGAAATCGGTGCGGATGGTTTATTCGCGAACCGAATCGATTCTGTCGACCACGAAGAGACATCCGGCGCGCATGCGGCTTCGGGGCGGATGCACCCGCGACGGCAAACTCGTTGCGCTCGATTTTGTCGCTGATTTCAATACCGGCGCATATTCCTCGTGGGGACCGACGGTCGCGGCGCGAGTTCCGGTGCACGCATCGGGCCCTTATTTCGTGCCGAATTATCGGGCACTCACCCGCGCCATACACACGAACCTCATACCGGCTGGCGCTTTCCGCGGATTCGGAGTTCCGCAGGCTGCGATTGCGCAAGAGCAACTTTATGACGATTTGGCAGACAAGGTCGGAATGGATCGCCTGGAGTTCCGCATTCTAAATGCTCTCGCTAACCATACTCCCACCGTCACAGGGCAAATTTTGGGTGCGGGCGTCGGGATTCGAGCGTGTTTCGAAGCGTTGCGCCCGAAATGGGATGCGGCGAGGCAGAGGTCTGCAGATTTCAACTTGAGGGCATGTGGGCCGCTACGCCGTGGTGTCGGCATCGCGGGAATGTGGTATGGCTGTGGAAACACTTCGCTGCCCAACCCATCCACCGTTCGAATTGGCTTGAAGCGCGACGGCCGGATCGCGTTGCATCAGGGCGCGGTCGACATCGGTCAAGGATCGAATACGATCGTCACGCAGATCTGTGCCGATGCTCTTGGCGTACCGATGGACAGCATCGACCTGCTCTCGGGAGACACAGCCATCACACCCGATTGCGGCAAGACGTCTGCCTCACGTCAGACCTTTGTCACCGGCAGAGCGGCACAAATGGCAGGCCAGCAACTGCGACGCGCAATTCTCAAGCTCGCGGGAGCCTGTGATTGCGCAACTCTTCTCCTTCAGCCCGGTGCGGCAACCGTGCGCGATGGCGACAAACTGTACGTGATCGACCTCGGTGACTTTCCTCTCGACAACCATGGATATGTCATCACCAGCGAGGCAACCTTCGACCCGCCGACCAGCCCATTGGATGAGAATGGACAGGGAGTCCCTTACGCTGTCTTCGGCTTTGGTGCTCACATGGCGGAGATTGAAGTAGATACGGAGTTGGGCACGATACGTGTTTTGAAAGTTACCGCCGCGCACGACGTCGGACGCGCAATCAATCCGACCTTGATCGAAGGACAAATCGAAGGCGGCGTTGCTCAGGGCCTAGGCATGGCTTTGATGGAAGAATTCTTCCCCGGAAAAGGTGAAAACCTGCATGATTACCTGATTCCGTCGGCGGGAGACATACCCCCGGTGGAATCGATTCTGATCGAAGATCCGTCACCGGTTGGGCCGTTTGGGGCTAAAGGGATCGGCGAGCAGGCCGTGATACCGACCGCTCCAGCAATTCTCAATGCCCTCCACGATGCGGTCGGAATTCGTGTATCGAAGATTCCGGCAACTCCCGACCGGGTCCGTGCCGCAATTGTTGCAGCGCAGAAGGGAAAAGCGCGTGGCTGATGACGCGATTCGCTGCGACGCGTGCCCGGTGCTCTGCTACATAAAGCCGGGACGAACGGGGTCGTGCGACCGCTATGCGAACGCCAACGGAAACCTTGTGCGGCTCGATCCGCACGTGGTGCTGGAGCGCGCGGTGTCGCGCGGCGATACAGTCGTGCCATTTCTAGAGAAAGCCCGCGAGTGGGATGGCTCGCTCGTGAGTGGTGAGGAGACATTTGTCACCGCCATCGGCGCGGGAACGACATATCCCGATTACAAGCCTGCTCCCTTCATTATTTCTTCTGAGGTCGCTGGAGTTGACATGGTCACGGTAGTGACCGAGGGAATTTTCAGCTATTGTGGAGTCAAGCTGAAGATCGACACTGATCGCCATCTGGGCGCTGAGTGCAGCATCGTGCGGGCCCAAGGCGAAGCCGTGGGCCATGTCACGACCAATGAATATGGGTCGCAGATGTTGTCGCTCGGAGGCGTCCGCCACCTGACTGGCGGCAGCCGGCACGAGGGCACAGCCACTTGCGACACTCTGCTGAATCTATGTAATCGGAAAGCCGTGGAGCTAACCATCGAGGGCGGCGCAACTGTCATCGTGCAGTCTGAGAAGCCGCCCATCGTCGACGGTGTGCGGGAAGAGCGCATGCGCGTAGGCTGCGGATCAGCCACGATCGGCATGTTTGCCAAGCAGTGGTTTGGCAAAGTAGATGACGTCGTCGTGGTGGACGATCACATCACCGGCGTGTTGTCGGAACATCAGGCCGGAAAGCTCCTGGGGGTGCCGGAGACGGGCATCAAGATGAAGGGCCGACGCTCAACGCCAGGCCGTTATTTTCGGGTTGCGGAGCCAGGTACCTCATGGGGAGGAACAAATATCGATGATCCGCTCTCGATCCTAGCTCCGTTTGATCCCGAGGTCGCCAGACCAGGTATTCGCTTGCTCATGGTAAGTACGACGGGCGAGCACTACGCCTATTTCGAACTTGACGATGAGCTTCGTCCGGCTGGGAAAGAACTACCGGCGGCTCTGCGTGAATCGGTCGAACGGATACGCGAAAACTGCGAGCCCGCGCTTTGCACGGTGCTTTTCATGGCCGGAGCAGGTGGTTCTCTGCGGGCTGGCGTCACCGAGAATCCGGTGAATCTCACACATTCTGTGCGCGATGCCCTCACTCGGGTCACTTGTGGAGGCGCGCCGGTTTACGTTTGGCCGGGCGGCGGAATCACGATTATGGCTGACGTAAGCCGTATGCCAGAGAATGCTTTCGGATATGTTCCAACACCAGCTCTGGTCGCTCCGATTGAGTTCACACTCAAGCTCTCGGACTACGCGGCCCTCGGCGGATATATGGATCATGTGCGGCCACTCAGCGCGATCAGCCGGGATGACGATAACCGGCGTCGACTGGCGTCGCGGCCCGACAATCCCTGGCCGCTGACGTCGAGCAAGACCACAAAATGAACCACCGTGCGCAAATCCGGATGCTTCCCGACGGACGCCGTCTGCACATGCAAGATGGCCCGATCGACGTAATCGTGGAAGCTTTCGGTGAGGTTCGTCAAATCGACCTCGCCTGTCGTGCAGCAGCCACTCGCTTTGTCACTATTCTCGACGAATTGTGCAGAGAACTCGCCTTCTTGCGGCTACCTGTGCGGGAAGAGAGTGCAAGCCCGTGGGGCACAATAGCCCGCCAAATGACGAATGCAGTTCGACCGTACGCCTCTCAGACCTTCATTACGCCCATGGCGGCGGTTGCGGGAGCTGTAGCTGAAGACCTTCTCGCAACCATGATCTCAGCCGCTACCCTTTCTCGCGCCTATGTCAACGATGGTGGTGATATCGCGATCCACCTAACATCTGATGAGACATTCATAGTAGGCATGGTGGAACGTCCAGACCGACCCTCGCTGTTTGGGATGACCACGATTCAATTTGAAGATCCGATCCGGGGCATTGCGACGAGCGGTTGGCGGGGACGCAGTTTTTCGCTCGGCATTGCCGATGCAGTGACTGTATTGGCTGACACGGCGTCGATGGCCGATGCTGCGGCAACGGTGGTTGCGAACTCGGTCGATTTGCCGGGGCATCCCTCAATCGGACGGGTTCCGGCACGCGAGCTTGCGCCTGATAGCGACCTTGGTGACCGGTTGGTAACGCAATCTGTCGGAAGCCTTTTGCCACACGAGATTCTCGAAGCACTGGAAGCTGGAAGCCGCGTGGCCGAATCGCTTCGGGTCTCAGGGCTAATAGGCGCGGCTGCCTTGAACTTGCAGGGGAAAACGCAAGTTGTCGGTGCTCATGCCTGCCCCCGTTTGCTGGAAATTCCCTCCCCAGACAGGAGCCCCGTTCATGCCTGAAGTTCGGATTCGTAAGAAGCTTCTTCTGGTCGAGGAGATCTTCCACGAAGGCGGCCCCATCGCGGCGAAGCCGCAGCGGCGCGCGGCCGTGCTGGCGGTGATTCACAATCCCTATGCAGGCCGGTATGTAGAAAAGATCGAAGACTTCATGGACGACCTGAAGCCCCTCGGGCTGGAGATGGCAAAGTCGTTGGTGGCGGCGCTGGGGGGTGATCTCAGAGCAATCGAGGGCTACGGCAAAGGCGCAATTGTCGGAGCGTCTGGAGAGCTGGAACATGGCGCTCTATGGCATGTTCCAGGCGGTTACGCGATGCGCGAGGTACTCGGGGGTGCGAAGGCAATCGTGGCGTCCACAAAAAAAGTGGGCGGCCCGGGAACTCGTGTCGACATTCCAATTACACACATCAACGCATCTTACGTGCGCAGTCATTTTGATGCGATGGAGGTTGGCATTACGGATGCCCCGCGCGCCGACGAAATTCTGCTTGCCCTGGTGATGACAACCGGCCCGCGCGTGCATGCCCGTGTCGGAGGACTCAAAGTTTCGGAGATCAAAGGAGAAGACGGACTACGATGAACTCGAATTCCCGGGCAAAGATCCGCAAGCTCGTAACTTTTATCGAGGAGACTCATACGGAGCTGGGCCACGAGGTTACCCCGCCAACACGACGGGCGGCAGCCGTCGCGGTGATCGAGAATCCGTACGCGGGAAGGTATGTTGAGGATCTTTCGGAGCTGATGGCGATTGGCGAAGAACTCGGTGGATTGCTCACCGAGCGTGCGGTTGCGGCGCTGGGGATCGCCGGACCATCGGTGGAGAGCTACGGCAAGGCGGCTGCGGTTGGCGAAAACGGCGAACTGGAGCACGCCGCAGCGATCTTGCACCCCAAGTTGGGCACGCCTGTGCGGCGCGTATTGGGTAAGGGTGCGGCACTGATTCCTTCATCCAAGAAGCGCGGTGGACTTGGAGTGGTCATCGACATTCCGCTCGGGCACAAAGACGCGGCTTTTGTGCGCAGTCATTTTGATGGCATGGAGGTGCGAATCAGCGATGCTCCGCGTGCCAACGAGATCGTGGTTGCCATTGCGGTCACCGATAGCGGACGCCCGCTGCCCCGCGTGGGCGGTCTTTCCAAAGATCAAATCAAAGGCGAAGATGGCCTGCGGTAAGAACCATAGACTCAAGGTTGCACTGACGACCATTGGGAATCCACAGGACTTGGGATGACAAATAAAAGAAGCTGTTGGTTGTTTTGCGTGTTCTATCTCGCGGTCTCAATTCTTCTCTACGGGCAAACGACAAAACAAACTGCCGACACTATCATCACAGGCATGGTCGTTACAATGGACGGCCAGCGCCACATTTACCACGACGGTGCGGTCGTGGTGACCGGAGACACGATTACCGCCGTCGGTCCACGCGCTGAAATCGAAACGCGATATGACTCCCGCCAAACGATTCACGCCGGCGACAGCCTTGTTCTTCCGGGTTTCATCAACGGCCATACACATGTGCCGATGACCCTGTTTCGTGGCTTGCACGATGACGTCACACTGACGGATTGGCTATACAAATACATCTTTCCAGCGGAGGCGAAGAACGTAAACGAATCATTCGTCCGCTGGGGAACGCGCCTCGCGGCCGCCGAGCAGATTCGGTCGGGAGTAACTACTTTTGCGGACATGTACTACTTCGAAGACGCAGTCGCCGAAGAGACGAAGGCAGCCGGAATGCGCGGTGTTTTGGGCGAAACGTTCATTGACTTCCCTGCCCCTGACAACAAAAACGAAGCGGAGATGTTGGCATACACCGAGAAGTTTTTGAAAAAGTGGCAAGGCGACCCGCTCATTCACGCCGCCGTGGCTCCGCATTCCATCTACACCTGCTCTCAAAAGACCCTGCAGGATGCGTCCGCCCTCGCACGCAAATATCACGCTCCGATTCTGATGCACGTGGCCGAGATGAAGAAAGAATGGCAGGACAGTGAGAAGCAGAATGGGGTATCGCCGGTGCAGTATTTGGAGAAAATTGGCGTGCTCGGCCCTGATCTGACCGCGGCGCACTGCATTTTCGTCGACGAAGTGGACCGCAAGATTCTGGCGGCGCACGACGTGGGCTGCATACATAATCCCTCGAGCAACATGATGATCGCGAGCGGAGTAGCACCGGTGCCTGAGATGCGCGCCGCCGGCATCGCCGTCGGCCTCGGCACTGATGGACCCGCGGGCAGCAACAATGACCTCGATCTAATGGAAGAAATCGATTTGGCCGCTAAGCTGGCGAAAATCACCAGGATGAATCCACTTGCGCTGAATGCGCCCACCGTTGTTGCGATGGCGACCATCGACGGAGCCAGGGCCCTGCACATGCAGAACGAAATCGGATCACTCGAAAAGGGAAAGAAAGCTGACCTAATTGTGATCAGCCTCGATGAACCAAACGCCGTGCCCATGTACGACATATACTCGCAGATCGCCTATTCATTGAAAGCAAATGACGTCGAAACCGTGATGATCGGCGGTCGGCTCGTCATGCAAGACCATAAATTGCTAACGGTCGACGAGCGGGCGGCGATATCCAAGGCGCGCGAATACCAGAAGACGGTTGCTGCATCGCTTGGAATGGAGTAACGGCAACCGCTTCATATCTGTCTCACTCGCCAATCTCAATGCGTAGAGATCTCAGGCAGTGTCGTTGCCGGCGGTGTGTTGCGGCTGCGCTGGCTGCTTACCGCTCCCTCGATGATGACCATACCGATCCCGGGCAGATCTCCCTTTTGAATGCTGTCGAGCAGGTTCTTCCCCGCTGAATGCTGGGCTTTATCCATCAGGACGAACGAGGCCTCGCGACCGACGGCAATCAGACCGCAATTAAGATTACGCATTTTTGCGGTATTTCCAGTGGCAAGACAGATGGCAATTTCGGCCGGAATTCCCCCGAGCGACGACAACAACGCAATCATGCGCAGAATACCAAGCGGCTGGACGCCCGATCCTGCGGGCGAGTCGGTTCCTAGGATTACGCGGTCGAGTTGCTTCAGTTCGATCGCCGTGCGAAGCGCGAGCAAACCGGCGCGCTCGTTTCCGTTGTGCACGATTTCGAGGGCCCGCGTCGAGCGCTCGCACAGCGCGGTAATCTGATCGTCGGGAAGCGCCGTGTGCCCGCCGTTGACGTGGCCGATCACATCGGCGTCGGTTTCGAGCACCATGTCTTTGTCGATCAGACTCGAACCGGGAATGGAAGGCCCCCCGGTGTGAATGGTGCTCTGGATGCCGTATTTGCGGGCCCACGCAACCATCTGATGCGCCGTTTTTCCATCTTTTACGCTGCCTAAGCCGACTTCGCCGAGAATTTTCACTCCGGCTGCGGCAAGCTCTCTGAAGTCGTCTTCGACCATGCCGTGCTCGAGTACCGGAGCTCCCGCATAGATCCTTACTCCGCCCGGTCGAAAGGAGTGAAAGATACGTTGCGCGAAGATTGCCATCGCCTTCAGGCCAACAACATCCTTTGGCCGCCCGGGCGTATGGACTTCTCCCGCGGAGATCATCGTAGTGACGCCGCCATGGAGGTAGCTGTCGATCCAGCCCAGTTGATTTTGGCGCGGTGTCCAATCGCCGCAGACTGGATGCACGTGGCTGTCGATCAGGCCTGGCGCCAGAGTCGTTCCTTTCGCATCGACCACGACCGTTGCCAGAGAAGTGTCGACATCTTTTTCTTTGCCAACCGCGGCAATACGGTCGCCGAGAGCAATCACCGTATCGGCACCGAGGATCGGATTCGCGAGGTCTCCGCTCAGCAATAGGCCGATGTTGCGGATGACCAGTTTGGCTTGACCTTCGTTTTGGCCCCCAGATTTCGAAGCTTCGTCGTGAGTCATATTCCCTCCCCGTTGCAGAGTCGTCGCGAAACTGATGGTCGCTAGTATACAAACGATTGGGGCCAGGACAACCGTCTCCACAACTTTGCCAGCGAGGTGAGCTATGTGTTACAAGCATCGAAGCAGGGAGAGTGGGAATGCAATCTCGCGACTATATTTTTTGGGAAGTGGACGTTCAGGCTGATTTCGTGCTGCCAGGAGGCAAACTCTATGTCCCCGGCGCCGAGAAACTTCTCCCCAACATACGCAAACTGACGGACGCGGCGCGCCGTGGTGATGTCTTCCTCGTTTCTCATGGGTGCTTTCATCCCATAAATGACCCCGAGTTCCAGCAGTTTCCTCCCCATTGCCTGAAAGGAACAGCGGGTGCCGAGTTGCTGCCAGAAGCGCTCACCGAAAATTTCGTTCGCGTTGAAAACGATCCCAACGCGAAGTTGCCTGATGATCTTTCGAAATTTCAGCAAATCGTTTTGGAAAAGCAGACACTTGATATTTTCGAAACGCGATACGCCGACAAGTTGGTGGAACGCTTAGGCAACACGGCCGAATTTGTCGTGTTTGGAGTTGTCACAGAATACTGCATCAGTTGTGCCGTCAGGGGGCTGCTGCGGCGCAAGCGGCGGGTGGCGGTCGTTCGCGATGCCATTGAGACATTGGCGCCAGAGGTTGGGAACAGAACCGTGGGTGAATTGCAGCGTCTCGGTGCCACTCTCGTCACGACCGAGGAAATCCTCGCAAAGGTCGCAAGCACGCACGCCTGAACTTTGTCATATAACCAGTGGTTACGACAGGAGCATGCCGGCAATTGAAGCCGACATCAGGTTAGCCATGGTTCCCGCCAACATGGCACGAATGCCAAGCTTCGCCAGTTCCCTCTTTTTGTTGGGAGCCAGCGCGCCAATGCCGCCCATTTGAATTCCGATAGAGCTGAAGTTCGCAAAACCGCAAAGCGCGAAGGTCGCGATGGTGAACGAGCGGGGATCAAGCACAGCCTTTTGTGGGCCGAGCATAGAGAACGCCACCAGTTCGTTCAGCACCATGCGTACACCCAGAAGATTACCGATCAGTCGGCAGTCATGCCATGGAACTCCGATCAACCATGCGATCGGCGCAAACAACGCACCAAGGATGGCCTCGAGGCTCGAGGGAAACCAGGCCATGTGGGTATGAATTCCGCTCATAATTCCATCACACAAGGCGATTAGGGCCAGGAACGAAATCAGCATGGCAGCAATGTTCAGCGCCATGTGCAAGCCATCGGTGGTACCGCGTGCGATTGCGCCGAGCAAATTTTCCTTCTTTTCCAGTTCCGTTTCTTCGTCGCTCATCACGACGCGACCAGCGGTTTTGGGCACTTCGGTCTCGGGCACCAACATCTTGGCCATCACGAGCGTGCCTGGAGCGGTCATAATGACGGCGCTTAGCAGATGTTTTGGCTCGATGCCGAAGGCGATGTACGCCGCCATGATGCTGCCGGAAACATGCGCCATGCCGCTCGTCATTACCGTCATCAATTCTGAATACGTAAGGTCGGGCAAGAAGGGGCGAATCGTCTGCGGCGCCTCGGTCTGGCCCATGAAGATGCTGGCGGCCACATTCAACGACTCCGCGCCGCTCACCCCCATCAGCCGAATCATCAGCCATGCAGCGGCCTTGATTACCAACTGCATGATGCCGAAATAATAGAGCACGGCAAAGAGTGCACAGATGAATATGACCGTTGGCAAAACCTGGAATGCAAAATAAAAACCGAAGTGCGAGCCCTGTTTACCGAGATCTCCGAAGACAAATTGCGAACCGGCGAAGGCGTAGCCGAGAAGTCGGCTTACCGCGTCCCCGGCCTTTTGAAAAAGCGTGCGGCCGAGATCAATTTTCAGAACAAAAATGGCGAAGGCAAACTGAAGCCCTAGTCCCCAGGCCACCGTTTTCACGCGAATCGCCCGACGGTTCGTCGAGAAAGCGTAGGCGAGACCCAACATCGTCAGCAATCCTAGAATGCCAGTGAAACGTCCCATCTAGTGTTCCCCTTTATAAATGACGCGGTGAACCAAGGCTTGTTTGTGCGCGGGCGGAGCGGACGCGATTTGATAGCTCTCTTTTAGCAGTGTTTTTGCGCGCGCGCCCTGAGCATCGGAGTGGCAGCGAATGGTGCAGAGTGGCTCGCCGGCAGCAACTTTATCGCCAAGCTTCTTGTGCACGACAATACCAACCGCAGGATCGACCGAATCCTCCTTCCGCTCGCGGCCACCACCCAAAAGAACGCACGCCGTGCCGATCTGTTCGCACGCGATCGCCGTTACGTATCCGGTGTGCGGGCTTTGTACCTCTATCTGGTGATCAGCGCTGGGGAGTCGCGCCGGATCATCGATCACGCTTACATCGCCTCCCTGCAACTCGACCATCTGCCGGAAACTATCGAACGCCCCACCCGACGCGATGATTTCCGCCGACAACTGCTTGCCATGCGCAACCGTCTTCGACGCACCACCTAGAAAAAACATCCAGGCCGCTGAGTGAAGACACAATTCGCGCAAATCCTCGGGGCCGAAACCATGCAAAACCTCGATGCACTCCTGCACTTCAAGCGCATTGCCGATCGTTCGCCCGAGCGGCTGATTCATATCGGTAATGAGCGCAACCATCTGCTTCCCCATGCGTTCGCCAGTTTCAACCATGAGTTCTGCGAGAAACGCGGCGTCTTCCTCTTTCTTCATAAACGCACCTGAGCCCGTCTTCACATCGAGCACCAGCGCGTCAGCGCCCTCCGCCAGTTTCTTGCTCATGATCGAGGCGCAAATCAGATAGGGACTCTCAACCGTTCCAGTCACATCGCGCAGCGCATACAACTTGCGGTCGGCGGGGGCGATCTTTTCCGTTTGGCCAATCATCGAACATCCGCAGGCCTTGAGAACGCGATGGAATTCCTGCACCGACAAACCCGCGCGAAAGCCGGGAATCGATTCCAACTTATCGAGCGTGCCACCCGTATGCCCCAATCCGCGGCCGCTAATCATGGGGACGTAGAGGCCACCAGCGGCGACCAACGGAGCAAGAACCAGCGAAGTCTTGTCGCCAACGCCGCCCGTGGAGTGTTTGTCCACTTTCTTTGCGGGCAGAAAGCTGAGATCGAGAACCTCGCCAGAATGCAACATCGCGTGCGTGAGCGCGGCAGTCTCCACGCGATTCATCCCGCGCAACACGACTGCCATGAGCCACGCGGACATCTGGTAGTCAGGAATGCTGCCATCTGTGCAACCGGCGACGAGGTATGTAATTTCAGCCTCAGAGAGTGCACCCCCATCGCGCTTTTTGCGGATGAGATCGATTACACGGAAAGGTCCTTGCGTAACACTCGATTCACTCACTTGAGGCGAAAACCCTCCGGCAGAAGCTCAGTGATGAGGTTTTGCTTCGGACCTTTTTTGCCCTGGTAGAAGACGACAGCACGGGGCCCGAATTCGTAGATCACCTGGCGGCAGGCGCCGCAGGGTGAGCATGGAACTCCTTGGTCGTTGGTGACGGCGACCGCGCAGATCTCAAGCTCTGGACCGCCTTTGGCGACGGCCGAGAAAATCGCTGTGCGTTCGGCGCAATTGGTCATCCCATAAGACGAGTTCTCGACGTTACATCCCGCGAAAACCTGACCCTTCGAGGTGAGAATCGCGGCGCCGACCCTGAATTTGGAAAACGGGGCATAGGCATTCTTCATTACTTTTCGCGCAGAACGCAGAAGCCGGTCGCGCATGGCAGGGGTCACTTTTATCTTTTCCATAGCGAAGCCAATTTCGCCGCAGATCGAGTGGTGGGCCATTGTAACGCGTCATTCGCCCAGATAGCAGAGATTTTCGCGCGCGTCATTTGTCGTGACACAGCATTCAATCGGTCAATACATGATCGTTTTCGTAAGATGATGCGGCCACCAAGTGGTGTGGTAATGGGTCCAGATCCTTGCGTCAATTTGCGGAATAACGATTTGCCGATCTCGCGGCCGGAGCCGATTAATCTCTTCCGCTAATAAGGCGCTCGCATAGATGCAATGGGTGCGTATTTCGACCTCCCATGCGCTGTCCCGTGGAATCATCTCGTAGGAATTGATCGCATTCTCGAGCTCGGCCGAGTAGCGAACTATGCCAAGCAGTCTCAGACCGACCGGAACGATATAGTCGGCGAAAGCAGACATCGCGTCCAGGTCGTCAACCCGAAACTTTCCCGTCTTCCGCAGAGCAGTATAAAGAAACCAGATAGCTAACTGCGGTAGCTTATAAAGCTTGACGGTATGGCCGCCATAGGTGCTGACGTCGCGAAAGCGCGGAAACTCATTCACCAGTCGCTCAACTAGACCGTTGCCCTTGTCATAGAGCTTCGGCGCGCAGGAGGCGATGAACTTGTGAAATTTGCCGCCATAGTTCTCGGCAAAAACTGCCCCTACTTGCTGAAGGATCTGAGTCTTCTCATCGGGCATCGGCAATTCAATATTGCCGGCAAACAGCGTTTCCATCTCGCGGCGCGTAATCTTTGCGAGAAAAGCGCCATCAAGAATCGGGATGCGCTTATCAATCGCCCGCTTCATGCAGATGAGATGAGAAGGCCGGTCTCCGGACGGGATGCGGTACGCTCCCAAGTTATCGACGTGCTCGAAGCACAGATAAAAGGAGACCGGCAATGAAGAAGGTTAGCACCGCAGCAGCAAAGCAGAGCAGGAAAATTTCGCAGCAGAAGTTAACCGTGGGATTGGATCTGGGAGATCGCAACAGCTGGTATTGCGTGTTGGATGAAGCAGGCGAGATACAGTTGGAGCAGCGAGTCCGTACGACTGCGAAAGCGTTGCAGGAATTCTTCGGCGCCATGCCGCGCAGCCGCATCGCACTGGAAATCGGGACACATTCGCCCTGGATCAGTCGCTTGCTCAGTGAGTTGGGGCATGAAGTGATCGTGGCGAATGCGCGCAAGGTGCGGCTGATCGGAGAGAGTCGAAAGAAAGATGATCGTCTGGATGCACAGACGCTGGCACGGCTGGCGCGGATCGATCCCAAGTTGCTGTGTCCGGTGAAGCATCGCAGCGCCAAGGCGCAGGCGGATCTGATGATGATTCGGGCGCGAGCCGGACTGGTGCGAGCGCGAACCTCGCTGGTAAACACGGCGCGCGGACTGGCCAAGAGTTATGGCGAACGATTGCGTGGCTGCAACGTGCGCAACCTGAATCCGGAGAAGGCGGAGAGCTTGAGTCCGGAACTGCAACGAGCACTAGAGCCGTTGCTGGCGGCCATCGAGAGTGTCAGCGAGCGCATTGCCGAGTACAACGAATGGATCGAAAAGCTGGCGCAACAGAGTTATCCGCAGGTGGCGCTGCTAAAGCAGATCAAGGGCGTAGGCACGCTGATCGCGCTGACATTCTTGCTGACGTTGGAAGATCCGCATCGCTTCGGCAAAAGTCGTGACGTGGGCGGCTATCTGGGACTGCAGCCCGGACGCAGGAACTCGGGACAAAGCGAGCCGCAGATGCACATCAGCAAAGAAGGGGATCCGTATCTGCGAACGCTGTTGGTACAAGGGGCGCAGCACATTCTGGGACCATTTGGCGTCGACTGCGATCTGCGGCGTTGGGGTCTGAAACTGGCCGAACGCGGAGGAAAGAGCGGAAAGAAGCGAGCGATCGTGGCCACGGCCAGAAAGCTGGCAGTCTTGTTACATCACCTGTGGGTGAGCGGGGAAGTGTACGAACCGCTGCACAACAGCAGCCGAATGGCAGTTGTGGCAGCCGCGTAAATCAAAAAGAGCAAAACAACCCAAAATCGTTCCAGGAAGAGAGAAAGACAAAAGCCCAAAGCCGAGTTTCCGGTGACTGCGTTAATCGCCTGGCCCACGTCCCACTCTGCAAGAGCGGAACCACAGGGCGACAAACAGATGGCAGCACCGGCTGAAACGAGAACGCTCAACTTGCACCGAGCGAAACACCATCGCTCATCGAGAGTGCGGATGGAAGCATGGCGTCAGTGGCAACTCGGCAGGAGAAAAAACCTTGTCCAACGAAAAACAAAACGAATCCTCTTGACTCCGACCGGCCTTCTCATGGAAGGCGAATAAGGCATCGGAATCAGACCACTGCTGTCCGGCGTGCTCCACTTGGAACTTGACACGGCTGGAGAAATCGGTGAAGGCCGTATCGATGCAGCTCGTAGTGAGAATGTAGTCGATCGACTCCCGGACATCACCCGTGCCAACGCCGAAGGGCACCGTGTAATCGGGCATCGGCAACTCTTCGTAGGCCATCCAACCGGCAACTTCGACGATCTTGTCGACGTCGGTCCGCACGTCGCGCGAGCCCTCGATCACCGGACGAACGCTGTCTAGCACCGGACTGGATGTCAATTTTGGCCAGCGCAGGTCATAATTCGTTTGCATAATTTATGAAAGACTGATCATTATAACGGTCAATCTTGACGGTCACGTGTGAGGGTGTTAATTTCAGGCCACACTGTGGGTAGCCGGGAGACATCGTTCTGAGTCGGCCAAAGAATATGCACAACTCGGCCGTCCCCATCCCAGTGGACATTTGTCGGCGCGACTTTCTGATTCGTTGTTGTCAAGGGGTTTCAGCAGCGCTAATCCCAGCGGGTCTCCGGGGTTTTGGCTGGCCGTCTCTCTCTGATTCCGTCACTGTAGCCTCCCCATCATCATTAAGCGACGAATTCCAGGTACATCCTCACTATCGGACGCCGGGACCTCTCGACGCCTTGCTGCTGAAGACGGAGGCCGGCCTGGACCGGTTTGTTAGTGAGAAATACGCGGACAAGATTGCGGCTATTTTTGCGCAGTGGAGTTCCGGCCTTCTTCAATCTCCACTAGACCTTGGTGCAATCGAGAAATTGCTTCTACCCGATTTTCGTGGGTGTTCTCTCCAACCAACTCAATCCCGCGTCGTACGCCTATCGCCCCCGGTCGATGCACGCCGGAACGTATTCGTGCAAAACGCCGTGCTCGACCGCGACGACTTTTTGAGGCAACTTCGGTCGGCCTTCAGTGACTATACACAGATTCTTACCGCGGAGTTTCAAGTCACTACCATCAACGATCCATCGATTGGCACTCAGTCGATAACGTCTGTGTCGACGTCCTCGCGCAGACTACAGACTGCTATTCGTTATGAATTAGTCGCTAGCGGCCACGGCTTTTATCGCGAACAGCGCGTTGGTTACTGGCGGATCGACTGGGTGCGAGGCACGGCAGGTGAACTGGGTGTGCTGAACTGGCAGACGCTTGACGAGACGCTGAGCCGCTCTGTTGCTCCGGTTTATGTCGATACCACTGCTGCGTCCCTTGGTGGTAACGCGTCGTATGCTTCGCAACTGCTTCACGGCACGGATTATTGGCGAACGGTGCTCGATGGCGCCTGCGGCATCGATATCTACGGACACGATGGCGTCTCGATCGGCGATATCGATGGCGATGGATTCGACGATCTATACGTCTGCCAGCCAGGTGGACTTCCAAATCGCCTCTATCGAAATCTAGGCGACGGAACCTTCGAGGACGTTACCGAGAGAGCAGGCGTCGGCGTTATCGAAAACACGGCTTGTGCACTTTTTGTTGATATCGATAACGACGGCAGACAGGATTTGATCGTCGTGCGGGCAACCGGCCCGATGCTGTTCATGAACCAAGGTGACGGCAAGTTCCGGCAAAAGGCCGACGCATTCAAGTTCGCCACCCCACCACAAGGGACATTCACTGGAGCCGCAGTCGCGGATTACGACCGAGATGGATGGCTCGATATCTATTTTTGCTTATACGTTTTTTATCAGGGCACGGAGCAATACAAATATCCGTCTCCTTACTACGACGCCGAAAACGGCCCGCCGAATTTCATGATGCGCAACCATCGCGACGGAACCTTTCGCGATGTAACCGCCGAGACGGGCCTCAATCAGAACAACACACGCTACAGCTTTTGTTGCAGTTGGTGCGACTTCGACCGAGACGGCTGGCCTGATCTTTATGTAGTGAATGATTTCGGGCGAAAGAATCTTTATCGCAATAACGGAGATGGAACGTTTACCGACATTGCTCCGGACGGCGGCGTCGAAGATATCGGAGCGGGCATGAGTGTCTGCTGGTTCGACTATAACAACGATGGCGTCGACGATCTGTACGTGGCAAACATGTGGACGGCGGCCGGCGAACGCATTTCCATGCAGGATATCTTCCAGAAGGACGCGCCTGCGGAAACGCGAGCCTTGTACCACCAACACGCCATGGGTAATTCATTGTTTCGAAACCTTTCACAGAACGGCCGTTTGTTTTTTGAGGATCGCACCATCGCGGCTAACATTGGAATTGGCCGTTGGGCTTGGTCCAGCGATGCCTGGGACTTCGATCACGATGGCTTCCCCGATCTCTACATCACCAACGGCATGGTTACCGGCCCGTCGCGCGAAGACCTGAACAGCTTTTTCTGGCGGCAGGTGGTAGCTTACTCTCCCAATGAACCCAAACCATCTCAAAATTACGAACAAGGGTGGAGCGCGATTAATGAGGCGATTCGGGCGGACGGCACATGGAGCGGATATGAGCGAAATATTTTCTACGCGAACAACCGTGATGGAACTTTTTCTGACGTTTCAGCCGTTGTCGGATTGGATTTTCTCGAAGATGGCCGGTCATTCGCGCTTGCAGATTTCGATCACGACGGCCGTCAGGAACTATTTCTAAAGAATCGCAATGGCCCGCAGCTCCGGCTTTTAAAGAACGTCACAGAGGACTTGCCTCCGTCTATTGCCTTCCGCTTGCGCGGCACGAAAAGCAATCGTGACGCCATTGGAGCGTTCGTAACCATAGAGACCGAGGCGGGACGACAGACCAGGTCCCTGCAGGCCGGGTCTGGGTTTCTTTCGCAGCACGCCAAGGACGTCTTTTTTGGCTTGGGCCCGATAAAAGGCCACGTCCATGCTTCGATTCGCTGGCCGAGTGGACTTGTACAGAAGCTACCCGATCTGCCCATCAACCACCGTGTGTGGATACAAGAAGGTTTGGAACCGTCTCGCGTGGAAGCTTTCACAGCATCCGCTGAGAAAACCAAATTCTCTAATGCTCGCCTCGACGATGCGAAGCCGCAGGAGACAGAACCATTGCCCACAATGGCCGAGACTTGGTTGGTGGCGCCGATCTCGGCACCCGACTTTTCTCTTCCCGATCCGACCGGACGAGTACGCACGCTTTCTTCTCTACGTGGAAAGCACACGCTCCTCAATTTCTGGGCTGCTGAGGCCCTGGGCTGCCAGCAGGACTGGGGCACATTCAATCGGCGCCATGCAACTTGGGCTGAGCAGGGTCTTCAACTGCTCGCCGTGAATCTCAGCGACGCAAATCTGAAAGACCCAACCGGTGCGGGGAGTATTCAAGCTCTGATGCGCTCGCACCGCCTCGACTTTCCGATCCTTCTCGGCTCTGACGATGTCGCCGCCATCTACAGCATTCTTTTTCGCTATCTGTTCGACCGCCATCGCGATCTGACACTTCCTACATCATTTCTCGTCGATCCCAAGGGCGATATCGTTAAGGTCTACCAGGGTCCGGTAATCGCCGAGCATATCGAGTTCGACCTCCGGCATATTCCGCAAACCGCTTCAGAACGAATGGCTCGCGCCCTTCCTTTCCAGGGCGTTACCGATACGATTGAGTTCAGCCGTAACTATCTTTCTTACGGATCAGTCTACTTTCAGCGCGGATACATGGATCAGGCCGCAGCTTCATTCCAGATTGCGCTACACGATGATCCATCGAGCGCAGAAGCTCTTTACGGACTCGGAAGCGTCTACTTGAATCAGCAAAAGAACCCTGAGGCTCAAGAAAGTTTTGAACGCGCTCTCACCCTTCGTGCGAGCTATCCCGATACTTTTGCTAATTCGTGGAATAACCTCGGTTTGCTGGCCGCGCGAGAAGGCCGGACGATCGAAGCCATCGGTTACTTCCAGAAAGCGCTCAAATTGAGCCCTGATCACACGATCGCACTTGACAATCTGGGCGGTGCTTTCCGGCAAGCCAAGCGCTGGGATGATGCCCGTAATGCCTACGAGCATGCTCTCGAAGTTAATCCGGATAATGCAGAAGCAAATTACGGTCTGGCTATGGTGTTTGCGCAAAGCAATGAGACAAAGCGAGCCTACAACTTGCTCCAAAAAGCGCTTGCGCTGCGCCCGATTTACCCGGAGGCGTTGAACAATCTTGGAATTCTGTACCTTCGCACCGAGCGGAGAGACGAAGCGGTTGCGACATTTGAAAAATGTATGCGCCTGGCTCCTGAATTCAACCAGGCTTACTTGAACCTCGCCCGCGTCTATGCCATTGAAAACACACCTGACAAAGCTCGATCCGTGCTGCTCGAACTGCTTAAACAGCATCCTGGAGACGAGCAGGCGCAAAATATGCTGCAGCAGTTGCCACAATAAGCAGCCGTTACGGCGTCGATCGATGACTGGGCGGTGGCGTCGGTGCGGTCAACAGATCGACGAACATCTTATAGAACTTATCTGTATCCAAGTCGACCTGCACCTCTACCGACTGGAGCTCGCGCTGCGGTTTGTTTTGTTCTGACCAGGTAAGTGTGTCGCCATAACCCGCGCCCCGATCAAGGTCCACGTCCATAAAGCGGTTCTCTGTCTTTGTAATCAGGCTAGGATCAAGCCACGCCACCGATGTAAGCTCATCCCAAAGATAGTTATAAGTGCCGCGGAGATGTGCATACTTTCCTATGTATTGTGCTGCCGGCGATTTACCCGCCCTGATTCTGTCGATGAGCGCGTTCGTTAGTCGTGTTTTCAAGGAAATATCCACCGGAGTGCAGATAATTTTCTTCCACGGCGCGCGCAACACAATATGCGCCGCCTCAGGATCGAACCAGAGATTGAATTCATGGCGCGGCGTGTTTGCAAACTCCGGGTCAGCCGTTTGCGGATTCAAACTAGCGCCCATGAAGACCAACTCTTTTGCCAGGCCGGCAAACTCCGGATCTATCGAGATGGCCAGCGCCAAGTTTGTCATCGGCCCGCCCTCATAAATCGTTACTTCGTGCGGATACTTCCGGACCATCCTCACCAGAAAATGGGCGGCGTCTTCGTCAGCAGGTTTCGTGGTAGGCGTGCCCTCCGGCATCGGGCCAAGTTGACGTGGAGCATGATAAAAGCGTGGCGTCCAAGCTCCCAGCCAGAGAACCGAACCATAGCGTTGTTCCCACTGCTCGGTCTCTTCCCTTGTTCTGACTAACGGATACTCTGCTCCCCTTAGGACCGGAATATCGGTTCGTCCAACGAGTTCGAGCATACGCAGGGTATGTGCGACCTCCTCCGTCAGCCACGCGTCGCCTGTCACAATGGTGATGCCTAAAACTTCCGTCTGCGGCGACTGAATAAGCAATAGGATCGCTTGCTGGTCGGTGCCAGCCGGACCGGCTCCATCCTGATCGATGATGATTTTTCGCTTTTCTTGCGCCTTAGATAAAGCACAAGTAAGCAGCAGACTTGCAATTGCGATCCAACTCCGGAATCGGTACAGCTTCATTCGTACACCTCAAATTTCCCTATGTCTTCCCGACTATTGTCGCATTCCGGTTTGGATCCCTTCAGAAATAAATGCCTCCACAATCGGCAAACGCTTCGGTCGCCGGCAAGGCTCTATCGGAAGCGTGTCATTGTAAATCTTGTTTAGCACCCTCTGACAATTATTTGGCTGGACGCATAAATTGGAGAGGGCATTGATTGCGATAGAATGACGAGCAGAATAATAGCAGCGATTCGGATTAGTGAAAGTTTGTTGAACTGCTGCTTTCTACTTTCTGGAGCCGATACTCGGTGACTACCGGCCACTTCACGAACCGTCGAATTTGTGGGGTTTGCCTTGCCGTGGCGCTGGTTGTCCCTTCGGTTCGGGCAAGTGCGCAAAGGCCGTCTGACGACACACAAACATCAATCAATGGGGGAGTCATACAGGGGCATGTACGCGACGTGGCCGGCGACGCGCTGGCAAACGTCACGGTCTCAATCTCGAGGTCTTCGTTGCCTCCCGCAAGCGCGATCCAGACTGACGTTCCCCCCGCCGCCCGCACCAATTCAGAAGGAACGTATCGCTTTGTGAACCTTGCGGAGGGCGCCTACACGCTCCGGGCAGAACTAAGCGGATATGCCGTGGCTACCGACGGCCCCACGATTCTCGCGCGGAAAGAGACAAAGAATGTCGACCTGGTTCTAGATAAAACTACGGATCGTACGTCTACCTCGGAACAATTAGCGCATGGAAAAGCGCCACCACCCGAATTTTTTGACGAACCACAATTCACGGTTGCCGGTGTAACCCAAGCGACAAATTCCGGCGGACACGGTTCCGATGCCGTGTTGCGAACCACCGAGGCGCTCGCCAAAGCAACGCTTTCGCTAAGTAAGGAGCCGGACGGAAGTTCAGGGACTAAAACAGCGGCGGTAAAAGAAAGTTCCCTGCGCGACATTTTGGCGCGTGACCCCGACGACGTTCAGGCGAACCTGCGACTTGGAAGTTCACTCGCCGGTGATGGGAAGCCTAAAGAGGCGCTCGCCTACCTCAGGCGCTCTTCGCAGCTCGATCCGAGCGATGCTGAAACGCATCACCTGCTCGGAGATATAGACGAGAACCTAGGCAATCCGCTCGAAGCTGTCCGTGAGTATCAACGAGCAGCCGAACTCAACCCCAGCGAACCGAATCTGTTCGATTGGGGCGCCGACTTACTGAATCATCGCGCGTTGGAACCAGCCACTGAAGTTTTTGTAAAGGGCAATCGCCTGTTTCCGAAATCCGTCCGCATGTTGCTTGCGCTCGGCGTGGCATGGTACGCTCGCGGCTTTTACGATCAAGCTACGCAGTGCCTCATAACCGCCTCCGATCTCGCTCCCGACGATCCGACGCCCTATTTATTCCTCGGGAAGATGCAGAGCGTTGAGTTGACTTCTCCCCAGGCGTCGGATGAGAGATTGGCACGTTTCGCGCGGCTGCACCCGGACAATGCTTTGGCGAATTACTATTACGGCGTCAGCCTTTGGAAACGGTCCTCGACCACCGCGGACCCCCAGACTGGCATGCCCCTTTCGGCGCAAGCTGAGACGTTACTGCGGAGTGCCGTTAAACTTGACCCAAAGCTAGGCTCGGCATATCTGCAACTGGGGATTCTCTACGCGGCGCGGACAGATTTTTCTCGGGCAATCGAAGCTTATGAGAAGGCTATCGAGGTCAGTCCGCAACTGGATCAGACGACAGTGGAAGCGCACTATCGACTAGCGCAGGCCTACCACCGGATTGGTGATCAATCAAAAGCTCAAGAAGAACTTGATGTCCATAGTCAGTTAGTAAAGAAAACAAAAGAGGTAGCCGCTCGCCAACGACGCGATCTCGCAGAATTTGTAATTTCCCTTCAGAACGAGGATTCAGTTCGACAGCCGAAGCCTTAATTCGTTCTAGAGCAGTTGTCGCGGCGCTATAGACTGCTCAGCGTCAGATTCAGGGCGCGTCAACCACACAGCGAAAGCCAACCGTTCCGGCTCGGTCGTGCCCAGGAGACATCAGGAGATATTTTTCGTGTTCATCGAGCCGGTAGGTTTGTGGAAAGTACCAAAGTGACCCAATTGGTTGATACGCAGCGCCGCCGCGGAGGATTGCCGCTCTCGTGTGCGGGTCACGATACTCGTCCGTCCATTGCGAGACGTTGCCGACGAGATCGAGAACCCCGAACGGACTCGCACCCCTTGGAGAGGCGTTTACGTTCGCAGGCGGATGCAGCACCGGTCCCGAATCTGCCGGCGGAAGGGCCTCGGAGTTCCATTCGTTTCCCCACGGGTAGATTCGACCATCACTCGACTGCGCCGCATATTGCCACTCCCACTCATGTGGAAGCCGCTTCCCGCTCCAGGCAGCGTAGGCGCGAGCATCCTCGATTGAAACCCACGTGACGGGTTTGTTCTCCCAACCCAGCGGATATGTACCGTTCTGCCATGCTCGTAAGAAGTTGTGATCGTCTTTCGGATGATAGTGCGTCGCGTTCAGGAATCTGGCGAACTCAGCATTCGTGATCGGCGTCCGATCGATATAGAAACCATGAATGTGCATCCGATGCCGATGGAAACGGCGCGCCGCATCTTCCCACGGATACTGCACATCAACGCCGGGATCGTTGCCGCCCTCGATCTCGATGCCGCTTACTTGAAAATCAAAGTCTCCTTCGGGAATGCTGATCATGCCGTCGGGCGCTGATTGTGCCCGATTGGTTGCCGGTATCTCAACCAGTGTCTGAGGCACAGCTTTCCATTCACGCGAATAGCTGGAGAGCAGTCGTTTGGAACGTTCGGCCATATAGGACAGCAGGCTCGAAAGAGTCGCGTCGGGTTTCTCGTTTGTCGCGAGAATCGCTCCATACCCGAGACCTTCCAGATCGAAGCTCAGGGTGGCTTTGCCGTTTGCTACGGCTGGTTTCAATTCTCTCCCGTGCCAGAGGTCGTAGTAATGCGTGTCCGACTCGGTCGCAATCTCAATCTCAGAGCCACTGACGTCGTATTCGTTGCGATTGACGATCGTCCACAGCGCGCCCTTCGCCGTTGGAAAGCGGCTCGCGAACACTCCCGCTTGCAAGACGGGTGCGTGCGGCTCCCAAGCAGAACTGATCAAATAATCAGCCATGGCTCGCTCGATACGCGTAAAGCGCAGCAGAGCTTCCGCATCGTGCGGATTATCCTCGTACCAGAATCCCCAAAGATTTTCTAGCGTCGCGTAACCTTGGCCGTTGAAAAAAGCATGTTGAAGACTATCGGTTTTGTCGCGCGTGAAACGATCGGTAATATTTACGGTGTGGCGCGGCTCCATCCACTTGTCTTTGCTGACCATCGGAACGAACGGATACTGCTTCCCCTCCCATGTGACCCAGTCGTTCCAGCTGAGATTGGTCCATGCAAGCGAAGCGTCGCGCGGTTGAAACTGTGGCTCCAGCGCTAAGGGATGGCCGATCGCATCCGAAGTTTCGCGAAAGCCTGGCGGAACGCTTTCCAGCGTATCGAAGTTGATTCCATCCGCGTCGACCTCTTTGAGAAGTTGCGACATGGTCGGCGCCAGAGCCGCGCCTTCGCTTCGCGTCCCCACATCCCAAACCAGCAGGGGAAAAAATACCTTTACCCCATGCCTATGAAATTGTTCGACCATGCCGCGCACGCCAGCTACGCCCCCAGGGAGATCGCGCAGCATATCAAATTGATTTCGGTCATCGATCCCCAGGTTGGGATAGACGTGCCAGATTAGAACGGCATCAATTGGACCAATGCGACTCTCCGGCTCAGAGAGAAACCGATCAACGGTATACTCGCCCTTCTCAGGATCGTACAGACTGCGATCCCATATCAGCAGCTGCACCTGCGAGAAGATGTGCTGCGTCCATTGCAGATCCGCCCGATCGTATTGCGAACCTGTATAGCGGAGCAAAGTGCGACGATCCCGACGCCAGGCCTTCAGCCCCTGCAGCCACCCCGGTTGATCGGACTTGGAAGCTGGTCCCGAAAAAAATACTTCGCTCGGAGGAGGAGGCTCCGTGAGATTCATGACTCCTGTGTGAGAAACCAGAGCGTGGCGTGGTTTCCATTCGTCGGCCGATGAAGGAATGCTGGTGCAGAGAATGATAGTAGCGAGGAATGTCCGAAGAGCAGGAGCCCGTAGTTTCATGAATGAGTTTCCCGAGAACGAGTGTGCAGTAAGCCGAATATGGCGTCTGACGTCACATGGTCGTGTTGTTCGCCTTCAGAACATCATAAAGAAAGCTGAGGCAAATCGAAATTTGCCTCAGCTCGGAATTTCGACCGGATTCCACGCGTACTTTAGAAATCAAGCCTTAGAGCAAATTGAATCACACGCGGGTTGTTGACGGTCTCGTTGACAACGCCGAGCGTGGACGTACTGTTGATGTCCTGCATAAAGACTCCGTTGCCAGTCAGACCGAACTGAGCATGGTTGAACAGGTTGAAGAATTCCGAGCGGAACTGGAGATTTAACGCCTCCGTGACACGGAAGTTCTTAAATGCCGAAAAATCCGTGTTCACGAAACGCGGACCCGAAACTGGCGCGCGCGACGCGTCTCCCAGTTCTCCAGCGGGCGGTGCCACAAAACAGCTCGTATTGAACCACTCCGCCACCGTGGGGTGACTGAGATGGGGGTCGCAGATCTGGTTGGGCCGGTTCAGCGGAGTTCCATTCCACTGGAAATTGACGCCAGATTGGTTATTGCTGTCAACCAGGAAAAGCGGGAACCCGGATGTGGCTTTCTCAATCACATTGACTTGCCAGCCGCCGAGAATTCCGTTCTCAACGCCGTTCCAATCGGAGCCGTAGCGTTTGCCTTTGCCGAATGGCAATTCATACAAGACGCTAGCGGTGAATTGATCGTTGAGATTGAGTTGGGAGAGGCCCCAATCGGGCCTTTGGGAACCCGGGAGCGGCCAGAATTGTGCGCCGGGCGTCGTGCCGTCACCATCGGCCATGCCGGAATCGAAGGTCCTAGACCAAGTGTAGCTGAGCAGGGCGTAAAGCCCGTGGTGCGCGCTCTTGGTCTCGGCTCTGATCAGCAGGCCGTCGTAACGCGCCTTCGCCCCGTCTGTAATGTTGTCGATGACGGCGAACGGATTCAACGCGTACGGAGCCGCAAAAGGCGCTCCGCCGGGGCCGCAGCCCAGGTAATAGCCGTTGGTCCCGCCATTGCAAGCAGATGGCGAGCTGACATTCATATTCAAACCGTAGAATAGAATGTGCGTACTCCGAGTTCCTGCGTACCCAGCGGTGAGAACGATATCTCCGGGCAACTGGCGCTCGACGTTCAAGTTGAATTGCTGCACCATTCCCTGCTTGAAGTTCGAGTTCTGCGAGAGAGAAGTGCCGGTGAAGGTATCGGGATTGGGAGGCGAGAGGAATGGTTGAAGATTGGGCTGAGTCAAGCCATACTTCAGTCCGCAATTGTATGTAATCGCGTTGCTTCCGGTCCAATTCCCGAACGGGCACGGACCGCCCGGGAATCCATAGCTAAACTGATCGGTCTCGGCGTAGTAAGGAGGGTTCTGCCAAAGTCCCTGCGCTCCCTGACTCCAGCCCGAATCGTGGTAGATGGAATATCCGGCGCGAACCACCGTGTTCTGAAGGCCGAAGGGCTTCCACGCCAATCCGATGCGCGGCTCGATGGCGGTCTTGTCGAAATTGACTCCAACATTTGAACCCGTGCGAACACAATTCGTGCAACCAGTAAATGGCACACTGCCGGCGATCAGATATTGTTGCGTCGGCCAGTCGAAGTTCGCCTGTTTGTTAAGGGCTTCGGTAATCGGTGTTACCAGCGCCCACGCTACGCCGAGGTTCAACGTCAGATCAGGTGTGACGCGCCAATCGTCCTGCACAAACGGACGAAACATCTTCCAGCGCCGCCCGGTCATGGCTCCGTCGAACGTCTGATCGTGAATGGCACCGTATGGCTGGCCCACTAGCAGATCGGCCGCATTGTCCCCGGTAGCCGCACCGTCGATCAGAAAATATCCATCTTGGAAGCCATTGGTCATCACATTCATTTGGTTGAGACGAATACCGACGCCAACGCGAATATCATGGCTTCCCCGAATCATGTCGAACGTATCGCTAACTGTCCACACATTTGTTCCACCGACGAACGGCGCGTAGCCACGATCGCCCAGGGACCAGTAGTTGCTAAGCTGCGTCGAACTCAAACCGCAGCTTAGGCAGGCCTTCGTGTATTGCGTTAATCCCGGCGGTGCGTTCGGGCAGTGGCTGTTGAGGTCCGCGCCCACAATGCCCAGCGTGTCCGCTTCACAGAGCTGTCCTCCAAACTCGCCGAACGAAGTGATGTAATCGAAGATGCGGTTGAACCCGAAGTAAGCTTGGTTGATGTTCTTCGGGGACAAGACGTGGGTTTCCGAAATTACGACGTTGCGCGCGTGGTTGGCGATTAGCTGGTTGCTGCCGAACGGATTCTGCTCGGCCCAGGTTGGCGATCCGCCCGGCACGTAGGAATTGGCCTGATCGTAGCTGAAGCGGGCAAACGCGGAATCTTTGCTTGAAAAATTGTGATCCAGTCGGATGGTGGCGTTGCCCTCGTTCAGCCGCCGGACTGGAACGTTGGCATAGTTAATGGCGGATTGAACGTTTGCAATCCCACTGGTCGGATAGAGCTGGAGCATCGCCAACCCGATTGGGTCAGCCAAGCCGAAGTTGGTTGGACCGCCCGTCGTCGGAATCAGATTGCAGGGTGTGCCCGCAACCTGACTGCCATCGGCGTTGACCGCCGTAGGTTGTCCACCGCTGCACTGGAACGGCGCCCCGTCGTAGGGGTTCGTCAGAAGAGGGGCCGTTTGCCCCAGCGCGTTGAGGGTGTAGTCGGCATAATTCGGATTCGTCAAACCCGCCATGGCAGGCGTCGGCACCAATCCCGTGAACGGAATACCGTGCCGCTGTCGCTTGGCCTCGTAGTTCACAAAGAAAAACGTCTTGTCCTTCTGAATCGGTCCGCCCAGCGATCCACCGAACTGGTTCAGGTTGAACTGCTCTCTGAACGGGACTAAATTGCCGGCGCTATTCAATTCTTGTGAGAAATAGCTGGTGGCATCCAACTTTGTATTGCGCAAATACTCGTAGAGCGCGCCGTGCCATTTGTTTGTTCCCGACTTCGTCGTAATCAGCACCGTCGGACCCGCGCGCGTTCCATACTCGGCCGAGTAGTTGTATGTTAGAACCTTGAACTCTTCAATCGAGTCAATCGTCGGCAGAATCGAGATGCCGCCCGACGTCAGCTCGGAATTATCGTTGTTGTCGATTAGCCACGACGTGCTCTGCTCACGCGAGCCTCCGACCGAAAGCGAGAACGCGCCGCGCGCCGCCACTTCGCTGCTCGCTGCTTGCGTGAAGAAACTGTTCGGGCTCGTCTGCTGCGTGGTGCCCGGAGTCAACGTGGCCAACTGCACGAAGTTGCGCCCATTCAGCGGCAGGTCCGCGACCTCCTGCGATGTAATTACCTGGCCGAGCGTCGGATTCGTGGTCTCGACTGCCACTTCAGTCGCGCTCACCTCGACGGTCGAAGAAACCGACGCGGGGTTCATCGTGAAATCAATCTCTCGTTGTTCGTCGACCTGCAGGCGAATGTCTTTCTGCTCGGTGGTCTGAAAGCCCTGATCCTCCACTCGGATCGTAAATATGCCAACGGGCAATAATGGAACCAGGTAGTGTCCTGAACCGTCAGTCTTCGTTTCGCGCGTCAGGCCGGTTCCCTGCGAAGTGATAGTGACGGTCGCGCCAGAAATCACCGAACCCGTTTTGTCGGCGACCGTTCCCGAAAAGCTGCCGTTTGCCTGGCTATAGAGAAGTGAAGACAGTGAAAACACCGAACAGACGACCGCTATGAACAACCCTTTTCTCTTCAGCATTCGTTTCACCTTGGTAGCCACTCTTCTCTCGCGTTTACGTCGCAGAGTAGCGATTCGGGCTCGACTTCTTCGCGGCTCGAACGTGGAGCGGCCCTCATTTTTGCGATGCGCCATATAAATAGATTAGAAAAGCAAAGTCAAGAGTTTTTGTGGCAAGTGCGCCGACGGGTTGCCGTCAGTTGCATCTTCCAGTTTTCCATAATGCCTATGCTTTCGTGGATTTTTGCAAGACCGGTTGCCACTGACATTTGTGCAGCGTTGCGGGACACCGATCGACCGGCGAATGGCGACGAAGTCAGTCAGGCAGATGCGTGCGCCATAATATGCATTGGAGCTCAACTTTGCGCCATATATAGCCGCTTCCGCGAGCTGCTCGCCATCTGCTGATAATCGCCCAGGCGCACGTTGACTGCGCAGATCGCCCCTCGAGTTGATCTTGATCCTTCCAATTTCAGTAGAACGTAGTTTCTCGCAGTGACCCGGATTTCAGCGTCGACAGCCGCGATCATGACCGTTGCTCACAAGACAGAAATGGCTACGTTCGTCGAAACACTGCGGCCGCGCCGACTCGGCTCGCCGCCATCTCCTAAGCCGGGCTTGATCCGTATCTGCTAACCATTGGCCTTCGCCACCAGCAGGATTCCGACACAGTAGAAGACGAACATCAGGACGAGATACAGCTTGGCCTTGGCGGGCGCACCGTCAAATTCCTTCCATGCAAAAATGCCCCAGAGGGCAGCAACCATGGGCGCGGATTGCCCAATCGCGTAGGAGCGCGCTACGCCGGTGAAGTTGGCGGCGACAAGATTGAACACCATTCCAACTCCCCATATAAATCCGCCGAGCAGGCCGAGCGCATGGCCGGAGATGGGTCCTCTGAAGTAGCCGGCGAAATTGACGGGCTCGCCAACCAGCGGTTTCTTCATGAAATAGACGTTCCAGATCAGGCACGATAGCAACGCTCCGAGCGTGAGGAACACCGCAATGCTGTAGGGCCCGAGCGTGTTACCGGTAGTCATCGCCCTCGCAACAAAAGGCGCCCAAAGCCCCATCAGGACGCCCGAAACCACGCATGTGACGATGCTTTTCTTCGATACGGAGCGGCCAGCGATAGCGAGACTACCGTAGGCCTTGCCGTCGAACACGACGGCGATGAATGCGCAAACGACGCCAGCGGCTAGGAGGGCCGCATTCCCTTTCGGCTGGATGGCGTAGCTGGAAATTACGCCAACGACCAATGCGATGCCGATGGAAACCGGAAACGCGATCGCGAGCCCGGCCATATCAATCGCGGCCACCAGCAGCAGGTTCGCCAGATTAAAGATGGCTCCGCCAATCATCGTGGAGACGATGTTGTTCGTATCGGCGGAATGCACATTGTTCAAAAAACTGCTGGAATCATCGCCGGTGCTCCCCATTGTGAGAGCCAGAATCAGCGCGATCAGAAAAATGCCGAGAGCGTAGTCCCAATAAAACAATTCAAAGCGATAGTTCTTGACACCCTTAAATGTGTTCGCCCACGAACCCCAACAGATGGCGCTCGTGATCATCATGAATAGTGCAATTCCCAGGCTATGGGGTGTGAACATCGCTTCTCCTTGAACCGCGCTTCTTACAAGTAGATTTCTGAGTCTACGCGACGTCAGTCTACTTGCCCTGAATTCGCGAAACAAACAACCGCAGGAATCCTTCCGCGTCGACATCGACGCAAACTTTCGCGTTCGGCTCGACTTTATCGAGGCCTTCCACAATATAGCGGTCGCCGTGGAGAACATTGCGTTCTACTTCGTTGCGGCGATTCGCAACCGTCTCGCCGCGCGTAAATTCGCCTCGGGTTTCGACATCCACATGCATTGCTGGGGCCTTCACGAGCGTCGCGTCAATCGCCACTCCAACCGCCAGCGGGTCATACATTGGCGTGCCGTTCAAACCGAAATGTGCCGCCTGATCCACGAGGAAGTGCGCGACCTGATAAATGAAATCGTTCACCGGTCCGTGGGTTTGGCCAAGCTGATCTAGATATTTTCTTGAAAACAACGTCTTGTCCGCGACGTCGAGACCGACCATCGTCACCGGCCAGCCTGCCTGAAAAACGATTTGCGCCGCTTCAGGGTCGTTGTAAATATTGGCTTCCGCCGCAGCAGTGGAATTGCCGCCGCTGATCGAGCCGCCCATCAGGATGACCTCTTTCACCAGCGGAACGATCGACGGATCTTTTTCCACCGCGAGCGCGATATTGGTGAGCGGACCGATTGGCACCAGCGTAATGTCGTGCGGAGCCGCGTGCACTATCTCGATAATCACGTCTGGGCCGAACCGCGAGTCGACCTTGCACTTGCTGTGCGGCAATTCGATATTCGCCAGCCCGTTCTTGCCGTGCCAGAATTCCGCCGTAATCAGCTTCTGAAAGAGCGGATGCTGCGCTCCCGCGGCGACCGGAATGTCGCAGCGATTGGCCAACGAAACCATGCGCAGAGCGTTCTCGAGTCCCTGCTTGGCGGTCACATTGCCGGGCACGACAGTGATCGCGCGCACGTCCAATTCCGGCGAGTTCAACGCCAGCATTAGCGCCATGGCGTCGTCGGTGCCGGGGTCAGTGTCGATGACGATTTTTTTGCTCGCGCCGAACCCAGGGATTGCCAGACTAAGTACGATGAATAGCGCGAGAATTTTGCTGACGAAAACTTTTTCGTGACATCCGAAACCAGAGCCAGGGCAAATCAGAGCTGACCTCCAGACTGCGCGTTGAAGGATGTTAGGAACCGCGCGTAGCCTAGTCGTCGAAAGTCCCGAGTGTCAAGGCAAAACACGAGATCCTGCCTCAGCTCCGCCGAGCACAATGGCACGCCGCCAAGCCGCAGCCCAATGACGACATTGACACCATGCGTCTATGGGCGCCTCTGCCGTACAATTACTCCGCGAAGTGGATGTGGCCGGAGTTTCGGGAGTTTGATACTTGGCTCCAAAGTTGACATCCAATTCCCGAGGGACTTAATACGCAGCGCGGAAGCGATGTTATCACTCGAAACTCCGAATTTGCTGCAACCAGTCCCGAGTGGAGCGCCTGATGCCGGTTGAATACAACAATTCTCGGAGCGCCACCAAACATATCTCACAGCAGCCGCAAGCCGACAGTGCGATCGCCCACCTCTCGAGGCAACCCCTCCTGCCCAACAGCGGCATTCCCCTCAATCTCAACTGGATTCGTGAAGTGCGGGTCAATACCAGCGCGGTCGAGCGCCGCACTCAATCACACATCGCGCGCCGCACGGTAAAGAAAGAATGGCAGGCAGCATGGCTTCTGCGAGCAATCACCTGCATGGATCTGACAACTCTCTCAGGCGACGACACCGACGAACGCGTTCGCCGTTTATGTGCCAAGGGACGGCACCCCATCCAACGGGAATTGGAGCATAGGCTTTGCATCGAGGAACTGGAGATCAAAGTTGCCGCCATCTGCGTCTACCACACATTTGTCGAGACAGCATTGCGCGCCCTCGAAGGCAGTGGAGTGCGCGTTGCTGCTGTGTCCACCGGGTTCCCTGCGGGTCTATCGCCTCTCACCGAGCGCGTGGCAGAGATTCGGCGTTCGGTCGAGGCTGGCGCCAATGAAATCGACGTCGTCATTACCCGAGCTCACGTTTTCGGGGGTCGCTGGCAGGCGCTCTACGACGAGGTCGCGGCGTTCAAGCAAGCTAGCGGATCGGCGCACATGAAAGTGATTCTCGGCACCGGAGACCTGCTGACTCTGCGCAACGTTGCGCGTGCAAGCGTCGTTGCCATGATGGCGGGCGCCGATTTCATCAAAACCTCAACCGGCAAGGAACCCACTAACGCGACCCTGCCAGTCGGACTGGTGATGACTCGCGCCATCCGTGAGTACGCGCAGCAGACAGGAATGGCGGTTGGTTTCAAGCCGGCGGGCGGCATTCGAACAGCAAAACAGTCGATCGAATGGCTGTCCATGATCAAAGAAGAGCTGGGCCCATCGTGGTTACGTGCGGAAATGTTTCGCTTCGGAGCCAGCGGCTTGCTCGGCGACATCGAACGGCAACTGGATCATCACGCGACCGGGCGTTATTCCGCCGAATACAGGCACCCGATCGCGTAGACGTAGATATTGAAGAAACGAGGCTCGCCTCGTCTTGACGAAAGGCAATCCGTATCTCGATCAAAATATGTATTTGCGGTGAGAAGAAACTGAGCTAACACTAATGAGCATCGCCGAAAAATTCGCGAGCATGGAATACGGTCCCGCCCCAGAGGATTCCAAAGAAGCAACGTCTTGGCTGGAGCGCCACGGCGGCCGCTTCCAACATTTCATTAACGGCAGATGGCAAGCCCCCGTGGAGGAAGAATACTTTGACTCGCTCGATCCTTCGAACGGCGAGCGACTCGCCTCGGTCGCGCAAGCATCGCCGGCCGATGTTGATTCTGCGGTCAAAGCCGCGCGGGCCGCGTATCCCGAATGGCAAGCGCTCACTCCGCATTCACGTGCGCGCTACCTCTACGCCATCGCACGACTGGTGCAAAAACATTCGCGGCTGCTGGCAGTCCTCGAGACAATGGACAATGGCAAGCCCATCCGCGAAAGTCGCGACATCGACATTCCGCTGGTCGCTCGGCACTTCTATCACCATGCCGGCTGGGCACAACTTCTCGAGCAAGAGTTTCCCGATTACGTTCCGTGTGGTGTCGTCGGCCAGATCATTCCGTGGAACTTCCCTCTACTTATGCTGGCCTGGAAAATTGCGCCGGCGCTGGCAACGGGAAACACGGTTGTCTTAAAGCCCGCCGAATTCACTCCGCTCACCGCACTGGCATTCGCCGAAATCTGCGAGGAAGCTGGCCTCCCTCCAGGTGTCGTCAACATCATTACGGGAGATGGTTCAACTGGTGAAGCGCTCGTCAAGCATCCTGCCGTGGACAAGATCGCGTTCACCGGTTCAACCGAGGTCGGCCGCGCGATTCGCGCGGCGACAGCTACCAGCCACAAGCGCCTTTCGTTGGAACTCGGCGGGAAGTCTCCATTCATCGTCTTCGAAGACGCTGACCTCGATAGCACCGTCGAGGGCCTGGTGGATGGCATCTGGTTCAATCAGGGCCAGGTCTGCTGCGCGGGCTCGCGTCTGTTGATGCAAGAAAGCATTGCCGAGCCGCTACTTGCCAAGATTCAGGATCGCATGAGCACCCTACGCATCGGCGCGCCCCTAGATAAAGCCATCGACATCGGTGCCATCGTTGCGAAAGTACAACTCGACCGCATCCGCAAGCTCGTCGATCAAGGTATCGCGGACGGGGCGACTTGCTGGCAACCACAGATCGTATTGCCGGCGCGCGGGTTTTACTACCCTCCTACGCTTCTCAGCAATGTGCACCCCACGTCGATCGTCGCGCAGCAGGAAATTTTCGGCCCGGTGCTCGCGGCGATGACTTTCCGCACACCGGCCGAAGCCGTGGAACTGGCCAACAACACGGTTTACGGCCTAGCCGCTTGTGTCTGGAGCGAAAGCATCAACGTCGCGTTGCATGTTGCCGCGCAGCTCAAAGCGGGAGTGGTCTGGGTAAACTCCACGAATCTATTCGACGCTGCCTGCGGCTTCGGCGGCTATCGCGAAAGTGGCTACGGACGCGAAGGTGGACGCGAAGGTCTGCTCGAATACATCGAGCCCAGATGGTTCAAGGCTGCGCCCGCGCTCCACAAGACAAATTCAATCACAGAGCCTCAGCCGGTATCCGGCGAAGACACGACCGCTTCAGACATCAATATCCCCGCAATCGACCGCACCGTTAAACTGTACATCGGCGGCAAGCAGGTAAGGCCTGACTCGGGATACAGCATGGAAGTGCGGGCGACCGACGGGCATTTGCTGGGAGAAGCCCCCCTCGGCAATCGCAAGGATATCCGCAATGCGGTCGAGGCGGCGCGGAAAGCGGCATCATGGGCAAGAACGACCGCCCACAATCGCGCTCAGGTTCTTTACTACTGCGCGGAGAATCTTTCGCAGCGCCGTGACGAAATTGCCGAACGCCTCGCCGCGGTTGTTGGCGACAAGTGGGCGGCCACGGAGGTCGAGCACAGCATCCAGCGCATTTTCTCGTACGCAGCTTGGGCCGATAAGTTTGACGGTGCGGTGCACAATCCTCCGTTCCGGAATATAGCGATCGCAATGAACGAAGCGATCGGCACCATCGGCATCATCTGTCCACGCGAGGCTCCGCTACTCGGGTTTATTTCGCTCGTCATGCCCGCTCTCGCGGTTGGAAATACGATCATTGCGGTTCCTTCGGAAACCTACCCTCTCATCACCGGAGATCTCTACCAGCTTTTTGATACCAGCGATTTACCGGGGGGCGCCCTCAACATTGTTACCGGCTACACGACGCAACTACTGAAGCCCCTAGCGGAGCACGATGACATCGACGCCATCTGGTGCTTCGCTGACGAAGCAAGCGCGACTGCCGCCAAGGCAATGTCAGTGGGCAATCTGAAGCAGGTTTGGACCAATGAAGGCCGCGCCATCGACTGGTTCAAATCAAACGAAGCCGAGGGCCGCTGGTTTCTAGAGCACGCCACCCAGGTAAAGAACATCTGGGTTCCGTACGGCGAATAAAGTTCTGATAGGCGCTGTTTACCCTTTATTCTTCTGCGTGCTCTATGGCGGAAGGCCATTGCCGCCAGCGAAATTCGATGAAATCGACACTTACACCTCGGATAAAAATCTGCTGCATTGCGAGCATTGAGGAAGCCACTCTCGCGATTGATTGTGGAGCCTCCGCCCTCGGCCTGGTTTCAAGCATGCCAAGCGGCCCCGGAGTCATCAGTAACGAGCGGATCGCGGAGATCGCCGCCAGCGTACCACCTCCTATCGGAACTTTCCTGCTGACCTCGCGGCAAACCGTGACCGGCATCATCGAGCAGCAGCGCTACTGCCGGACGAACACCATCCAGATCTGCGACCATCTCATTGAGGGCACCCATCGCGACCTTAAGAAGGCCCTGCCCGGAATTTCGGTGGTTCAGGTTATCCACGTTACCGGCCCTGAGTCAGTCGAAGAGGCCGTGCAAGTTGGTCCGCATGTCGACGCCATCCTCCTCGACTCCGGCAACCAGAAACTCGCGGTCAAGCAATTAGGAGGGACGGGCAGAACTCACGATTGGACCCTAAGTCGCGCAATCCGCGAATGCGTTGGTACTCCGTTATTCCTCGCCGGCGGTCTCACTTCCGAAAACGTAAGGCAGGCAATCGAAGAGGTTGCCCCGTTCGCACTGGACGTATGTTCCGGCGTGCGAACCGATGGCAAACTGGACGCGAGCAAACTGAAGCAGTTCTTTTCAGCAGCCGTGAGTACAGGACGAAATGGGAGTTGATAAACCTAGGTCTATGACCGTATGGAGATGTATATCTGTAGATACTCGTGGAAAGAGCAGAAGAGCGGCATAGTGCAGGCATGCGAGCCTACCATCGGGTGCATGTCCAGCTAACCAAGAAGGATCGTAAGCAGATCGCCGGGATGTTGAACAAGGGGTGGGAATCGGCGCGGGTGTTGCGGCGGGCCGTGATCCTGCGGGAACTCGGCCAGGGGCAGACGGCCGGGCAGGTAGCCCGCCATGTGGGTGTAGCCTCCAAGACGGTGCGGGCCATTGCCCGGCGCTACGAGGAGGAAGGGCTGGAGTCGGCCTTGTACGAAAAGCCGCGTCCGGGCCAGCAACGAGTGCTGGACGCGGGCCAGAGTCAGCGCATCATCGCCCTGGTGTGCGGCCCGCCGCCGGAAGGCAGGGCGCGGTGGAGTGTGCGACTCATCGCCCAGGAAGCGGTGAAGCGGAAGTTGGCACGGCGGGTGGGCCGGGAAACGATCCGCATCCTGCTCCAGAGCCATGACCTGAAGCCGTGGCGGGAAAAAAATGTGGTGCGTGGCGGAACTGGACCCGGAGTATCTCGGGCGCATGGAAGACGTGCTGGCCTTGTATGAGAAGCCGCTCTCGGAGGCGGAACCGGTGGTGTGTATCGATGAAAAGCCGGTGGTCCTGCATGCCGATCTCCGCCCCTCCAGGCCGATGCATCCGGGACAAGTTCTGCGGCGCGACTGCGAGTACGAACGCCGCGGCACGGCCAACGCATTTTGCGGAGTGGAGCCTAAGGCGGGACGGCATTATCCGCGGGTGACTCCGGACCGTTCCTCGCCCGAGTTTGCCGATTATCTGCTGGAGATCGCGGAACATTATCCGGCCGCCGACACCATTCATCTGGTCATGGACAATCTGAGTTCGCACACCCGCAAGGCTGTGGTGGAGCGGTACGGCGAGAAGGCGGGAGGCTGGCTGTGGGACCGGTTCCGGGTCCACTACACACCGAAGCACGGAAGCTGGCTGAATCAGGCGGAAATCGAAATCAGCCTGTTCTCCCGGCAGTGCCTAGGACGGCGAAGAATCCCATCGCTGGGCGATCTGCAGCGGGAAGCCAGGGCCTGGGGTCGGAGAATGAATCGTAATCGGGTCACCATCGACTGGCGCTTTACCCGCAAAAAGGCACGCTTGAAGTTCGGTTACAGAAGAAACCAGATTATGCGGTCACAGACCTAGACTGTAGCGGTTACTTCAATATCGTCATCCCGATTGCCAACGCCGAAAGAAGAAGAGTAGCTAGAACGCCGAGAACAAGGGCCAAGACCGTAACACATCCGTACGGGATTGGGATGCGGCTCGCAAAGTGCTGCCTGATCTTCACAATTCTCCTTTCATGACCGCCGTTCATCGAGTTTTCAGTTGCTGCATTCGCCTTCTCAGGTTGCAAGAAATTGCATGCCTGAACTGGGGATTCTGCTTCTCACGATCGTTTCAAGTGAGTGTAGCCCATTCCGACTGGCGGTATCGCGTTGACTTTTCCTGGCCCTACAGGCAAACTCTCAATTCGCCCGTCAACTGTAGTCGGGCGAGGACGACGAGTCCGGCATCAGGTCGTAGCGAAGGGAAGGCCGGCTCAGGAAACCGTTCGCTCTATGTCCGCAGACCGAGTCTCCTACACGCTCGATTCGACGTTGGAGACGGTGAACAACGCCGAAGAGACTGCCGGCCGAATGGCGGCCGATGCCGGATTTGACGACGAGGAGATCATGAAGATCTCCATGGCGGTCCGCGAAGCCGCCGTCAATGCTGTTTTGCATGGCAATGCGTACGACCCCGGCAAAAAGGTTATGCTGGCATTTGAACGTACCGCAGATGATTTGGTTATCGTGATCCGCGATCAGGGCAAGGGGCTCGACGCCAGTAAAATCCCTGATCCGTTGGCGCCCGACAACCTGATGAAAACGTCAGGCCGGGGCATTTTCCTGATACGCTCATTTATGGATGTGGTGGAGATTCACCCTTCCCAAACAGGCACCGAACTTAGAATGATCAAGCACGTCCACGGCAACCCCGCGGACTCCAAGGAGGCTCCTCAGTGACAATGAAGTCCAGCACTCGTCAGGTGGATGGCGTCACGATCGTCGATCTCAGCGGCCGGATTACCCTCGGCGAAGGCAGCGTGGTTTTGCGCGAAACCGTGCGCGATTTGCTTTCCAAGGGACAGAAAAAGATCCTGTTGAACCTCGGCGAGGTCAATTACATCGACAGCTCAGGTATCGGCGAGCTCGTCAGCGCCTTCACTACCGCAAAGAACCAGGGCGGCGAACTCAAGCTGCTCAACCTGACCAAGAAGGTCCACGATCTGCTGCAGATCACGAAACTCTACACCGTCTTCGATGTGAAGGATGATGAAGCAGCGGCCGTAAAGTCTTTCGCCAGCTAGCGGTCGCGCAGTGTTTGTCGCCGCGAAAACTGTGGCAGGCCGGGGCCCAGCCCCGGCGCTACAACTCCTCGCTTAAGAAGCGCCCGCAGGGACTGGAGCCACCTGTTCCCTTTTCGGGAACTCTCCACAAGAATTTTCCGCCGCGGTCCGCATCGCATCTCTCGTGGCCACCTACAATAAAAACTGCGGACGCACCTCTAAGCGTCCCAGCCATTATGCGTCTTTCTCATCGCAACTCCCTTTCACCGACCGTTTTCGTGGCGCTCTTTCTAACCGTAGTTGTCTTTGGGATAGGCGGCGTTTGCAATGCAAGCAATTCGATGCCGGGCTGCGTGGCCTTCGCCGAGGCCAGCAAGCACATGGGGACAACCCAATGCATTACCGGAACGGTGGTCCGCGTCGAGCGGACAAGCAAAGGAGTCACCTTCCTCAATTTTTGCCAGGACTCCAAGGCGTGCCCCTTCACTGTCGTGGTGTTTCCCGCCGATCTCAAAAAGATGGGCGATGTCCGCCAACTCGAAGGCCAGCAGATAGAAATCAAGGGAACGATCCAGGATTACGACGGCCACGCCGAGATCATCTTGCGCAGGTCTCAACAGCTTGGCGAAAGTGCATTCCGGCTATTCCCTCCGGTACCCATGGACTACGACGTCGAACGTGCCGGGCACAGCGGTGCCGGCGGCTCTACGCATGCCAAGTCCGCCAAGAAAACGACGACAAGACAGAACGAGCCAATGTCGATAGAAGATCCGGGAGAACCGCAGTAGTCTCCGGCCGTTCCAGTTTTGCGCCGCAGAGATCGCTGGCGAATCAGTCGATTTCACACTATCCCCTTGCGCAACTCCTCCAGCGGATACTTCGTTCCACGCCACACGATGCCATCGTTGGCAAACGTGTGGATCATCGAGCGCAGCAGCGTGTACATAAACAGGCTGGTGCTGACTGGATGCAGGAAAAAATAATAAGACGGAACCGCCGATCTGGCTGACATTCCGTGGTAAATGCCAAATAACGAAACCAGCGCGATGGCATACGGAACCCGCGCCCATCCGTGAGCCAGCCATACGCCCAGAAATGGCCCCAGATTCAGGAAGCCGAGACCAATGATCGATGCCACCGTCCGCGGCCACTGAAAAGACAGCACTGCAAAAAAGTTTTTGGTCAGATTATTGACGATTCCGAAAGCACCCTTTGCCCAATGCAGCGATATCAGGTCCTCGCCAAAAACATTGCGCTGCGCAAAACCGGCATTCTTGACCACCTTCCCTAGTTTCATGTCGTCGAGCACTTCCATGCGTAGAGCGCGATAGGTTCCAACCGCGTCATATACCGAACGCCGGACCAGATTAAAAGCGCCGACGCCCATGTGGTCACGCGCCTTGGGATCGGCCACCTTCCATGGCCGGTGTCCGAAAACAAAAAGCGCCTGAAAAAAAGCGATCATCATTCTCTCGCTCGGCCGCTTCATAATCATGCGCGGGAAAAGAACGACATGGTCTGCGCGCTCCGCTTCCGCATAAGCGATCGCGCGGCGCAAAGCATCAGGCTTAAATAAAACGTCGGCATCAGTAAAGAGCAGCCACTCTCCAGTCGCCTGCTGGACGGCCGTCCACATGGCATGAGTCTTGCCCAACCACCCCGATGGCAACTCAGAAATGTGAATCACCTTCAGTCGTGCAGGTCGGAACCTTTGGTCCCCCACCGCATGCGGCGTCGCGCCCTCGCGTTGGCCGAAAGCATCCACAACGCCTCGGGCAAGCTCGTCCATAATCTCGCCCGTGCGGTCCGTCGAGCGATCGTCGACGGCGATTATCTCGTAATTGGAATAATCGAGTGCAAGCAACTGCCGCAGCGTTTCGCGAATATCTTCTTCCTCGTTGCGCGCCGGAACAATAATGCTGACCCGAGGCTCGCCGCTTGGGAACACCGGCTTGCGATCCCATTCTGGCCGCGCGATATCGGCGATATGAGGCATCCCGAACGCCGCCTCCACAATGCGCGAAAACCACGCCGCTGCAAGAATTCCGCCCGCGATCCAATGAACTGTTTGCCAATGCATTCTGCTAGGAAGATGCTCCTGGAGGAAGTTGCGATGCTGCGGACGGTTCAGTGATTCGGAGCGCCGGGGCAAATCGCATGCCGTAGAAAAGTATGATTGCCGAAATTACCATCGCAATCACCGGTAATACGAACGCAGTCTGTAAGGAATGCCGGTCAGCAACCCATCCCATCATAGTTGGCGATGGCACGTCGCCGAGAATGTGAATGATGAAGATGTTCACCGCGATCGCGGTCGCGCGAATGTGGGCTCCGACCGAGTTGATCACCGCCGCGTTAAGCGGCGAAGTATTCAGTAGCAGGAAAAAAGCCGCAACCGCGATCGCCGGCACCATGGCACGTCCTTTGGCAAACAACGCCACGATCATCACCGGAACACCCAGAGCCATGCTTACCGCCGACACAAGGTAGTACGAGCTCTTCATTCGCGGCAGGAGATAGTCACCTAACCACCCACCCGCTAATGCGGCGACGACTCCGTCCACGACAACAATGATGCCGAAAATAAAGTTGGCCCGCGCCAGCGAGTAGTGTCGTTCGCTGTAAAGAAACTGCGGCATCCACACCTGTATGCCGCCAAGCGAAAATGTCATTGCAGCCATTCCCAGAGTCGCCGTCAAGAATGCGGGGTTGCGCAGTATCCCGAAATATATGCGTTTCAATTCCAGGTACGCCACCATGCACAACTTTAGAAAGAGCCTACTCGATTCAACGTGCGCCGACGAATCAGAGTCCTTGAGCGAGTCAAATTGCCCGCGTTCCGGCTCTTTCAGAAACATCACTGCAACCGCCATCAAGAATCCTGGCGCTGCTGCGATGTAGAACGGAAACCGCCATCCATGCTGCGGAGCGAGATTGCCTCCCAGCAGATAGCCTGCCGCCGATCCCACCGGAATCGCCAGATAAAATATACCCAGGACGCGTCCCCGTTTTTCTTCAGCAAACAGATCCGCAACGAACGTTGGCGCGATTGTCACGAACGTCGCTTCGCCTATTCCAACCAACGTGTGCCTGATCAGCAGCTCGGTGTAGGTGTGTGTAACAGCCGTGAGAAGAGTGAGGCCGCTCCAGAACATCGCACCGAGTGCGATGATCAGCCTGCGCGAATAGCGATCCGCCAGCGGCCCGACAAACGGCGCGGCGATCATGTAAAACCCCAAGAAGGCGCTGGTGAGGTATCCCACCTGCAAGTCACTTAGATGGAATTCGTCCTTTATCAAAGGTTGGACTGCGAACAGCACATTGCGATCCACATAATTGAGCAGATTGAGCGCGGTCAGTACCAGGAGCGCAGTTCGGGCATGTACCTTCTGCGGAGACACGGGGTTCAGCGAATATAGCATGATGCGGAGTTAGAAGTCGGATTCGCCGAACCTGACCCTGCTTGCACCTCTGTAATTCGACCGCTTACTTCTGACTACTCCCGCTTCGTGGCCACCGCGCAATCACCAGCGTCGAAATCCCTCCGCGCGGACGAAACTCGCCTTTCACCTCGGCCCACACCGGCCTGGCCCAACGCACAACATCCTCCAGCACCTGATTCACTACGTTTTCCTGGAAGATACCGAGGTTTCGATACGCCTGCAGATACTCTTTCAGCGATTTCAATTCCAGGCACAGGCGATCCGGGACATAACGGATCTCCAATTTCCCGAAGTCAGGCAAACCCGTCTTCGGACAAACAGACGTGAATTCCGGATCGTCCACAAGAATTTCATAAGACGGAAACTGATTGGGCCAGGTTTCAATCTCCGGGAACTCGTGATCCAGTCCGGCGCTGGCGTGCTTCGCGGTGTAGCGCGGCGATGTGCGGCGATATGCGGTTGCGTTGTGCGATCTTGGCATCCCGCTATTGTAGCGAGTCCCAGGCGAGCAGTAGCGCATGGCAATAACGCCGCCGCTTGCATCAGAAATTCAACCCCGTTCCGGACGCAATCAAGCATGATGCAAATGACTTTTGTACGCATCTAATGTGATAAGCCAAAAGAACGCATTTGCCCGGCTCACCATAGCGTGCGAATGATACATTGAACCTTGTGCTTTTCTTTGCATGCCATTGAATGGAAACAGTTCGGGACGCCAGCCGCGGCGTTGGTGGTTGACGGCGCTTGCGCTCATCGCGGCTGTGGGATTATTGGCCGCTTTTGTCTCCCACCGCGATGACGCGATTCCAGTAAGAACCGCCGTAGTCGAGGAGAGTTCGATCCGCAGTGTGGTTTCTACCAACGGCAAAATTGAACCCGTCAAGAACTTCGAGGCTCACGCGCCCATCTCCACAAGCGTGAGGCGTGTCTATGTCAAGGAAGGCGGTTCGGTCAAAAAGGGCGAACTATTGCTCGTTCTGGATGACGCTGAGGCGCGTGCCCAGGCCGCTCGTGCCCAAGCACAGCTTAAAGGAGCCCAGGCGGACCTGATCGCAGCCGAACGCGGGGGAAGTCAGGAAGAAGTGTTTAATCTTGATGCCCAACTGGTGAAGGCACGCACCGACCGCGATTCCGCGCAGCGCAATTTGGATGCGCTGAAGAATCTTGCACAGCAGGGAGCGGCCTCGGCCGGAGAAGTCCGCGAAGCAAAAAATGCCCTCGCGCGCTCCGATGCCGAACTTACGTTCCTCCGCGAAAAGCAGACCAAACGGTATTCAAAGGCCGAGTTAGCGCGGGTTGAGGCACAGCAAGCCGAAGCGCAAGCGGCTTATGATGCCGCGGAGGATGTTCTATCGAAAACCAATGTGCACGCTCCATTCGATGGCATCGTCTACTCAATACCTGCGAAGCAAGGGGGGTTCGTTGCCGCTGGAGATCTTCTGCTGGAGGTGGCGGACTTGCGCAAAGTGCTGCTGCGCGCCTTTGTCGATGAACCCGATGTTGGCCGGCTGGCGCCCGGAGATCCAATCGAAATTACATGGGACGCGATGCCGGGACGTGTGTGGCGGGCCACGGTCACTGCGCTCCCGTCATCAGTAAAGTTGCACGGCTCCCGCAACGTCGGAGAGACGACCAGCATCGTAGATAACAGCGATCTGAAACTCTTACCCAACATAAATGTTGGAGTAACCATTGTTGCCGCCGAGCACAATCACGTGCTGGTCGTGCCACGCGAGGCTGTGCGAATGGATGACTCTAAGCCGTATGTCTTGGAAGTATCCGGTCACGAACTCAAGCGCCGCAATGTGGAGACTTCACTTTCGAATCTAACGCTGGTGGAAGTGACTCACGGGCTTTCCGCAAACGACGTGGTTGCGATTAATTCTTCGAATGGCAAACCGATTGGCGACGGTACGCAGGTAAAGTTCTAGATGATCACACGGGCTTACAGGATTTTGCTGATTTTGCTGACGCTCATCGCCACAGCGAAGGCCAGCATGGTGAGTTCTGCCAGGGACATGCTCGCGGCCGGGCGCGTCGACGAAGCTATCACCGAGTTAAGCGGCTCGCCTGCCGCGACTGACGCGGAGTCGGCCAACTTGCTCTGTCGTGCATACTTCGCCCTTGAAGACTGGGATCGAGCCGAAGCCTCCTGCAAGAAAGCAGTTTCGCTGGATCCGCAAAACGGCCGCTTTCATTTGTGGTTGGGGCGGGTGTACGGTGAAAAAGCGGATCGCGCAAATTTTCTGGTCGCTGCCAACCTAGCCGGAAAAGTCCGCGGTGAATTCGAACGTGCCGTGCAGCTCAACCCGCGCGATGTTGATGCCCGCCTCGATCTAGCCGAGTTTTATTTGGAAGCGCCTGCCATCATTGGCGGTGGAGAAGAGAAGGCCCGCGAACAGGCTCGTCAGGTTGCTGTCTTGAATCCAGCCCGCGAACACTGGGTTTACGCCCGCATCGCGGAAAAGAGAAAAGACAGCGCTACTGCCGAACGGGAATATCACCAGTACATCGAACTAAGTCAGGGCGACGCCGAAGCGTGGCTCAACCTTGCCCTTTTCCTCCGTCGTCAAAAACGATTCGACGAAATGGAGCAAGCCATCGTCCGGCTCAGCCAGGCGCCGGTATCCAAACCCGGGGTCTTGGTGGAAGCGTCGGAGATGCTTTATCGCACGGGTCGACGTTATCCTTTCGCGACGGAGTTGTTACAACGCTATTTCGCCGGTGGGCCGGTAGAAGCAGCTCCGGCGTTTAAGGCCCGCTATCTGCTCGGCCTACTGCTGGAAAAACAGGGTGACAAAGCAGGTGCGGCAGAAGAGTACCGCGCGTCATTGTCATTGGCCCGAAATTTCGGCAGCGCTCAGCAGGCGCTAGCCCGGGTTGCCCACTAAGGATGTCGAGAATCTCTCCCGCAACGCGCTCTTCGAGCTACTGCCCAACGATTTCTAACAGCACTACAATTTGTTCGTTGCGACGGGGCCTGGACCCGATCAATCGTTGTGTGCCATAGGGCAGTGGTTGACACATGCAGACGCGCGATGCAAGTACAAGCGAAGTTTGCGTAATCATGATTGCGAAATGACGGTTGTAGGATGATGGTGACGAAATGAAAATTCGGTTGCCACTCTGGTGGCGCTCCACGACTCTACTTGCCTTGTTGACCGCCATAGTGACCATCGCAGTTGCAGCGGAGGCTGAGCCGATCACTTTTGAGCGCGCTATTCGGCTCGCGCTGACGCACAGCACAACTGCTGCGATCGCCGATGCCGATGTACAACGTGCCTTCGCCTCGTATCGGGAAATCCGTAACAACTACTTGCCGCAATTGATTGTCGGTTCCGGGCTCGGCTGGACCTACGGATATCCGCTCAGCATTGAAGGCTCAGCGCCGGCGCTGGCGGATGTGACCGCTCAAAGTTCGGTCTTTAATCCAGCGCAGCGCCAACTTCTGCGGGCTGCCAAAATGGATTGGCATGCTTCTGAGACCCAAAATAAAGATCAACGCCTTGCCATTATCCAAGACGTTGCCCTCACCTATGCCGAGCTGGCAAGGTGGGAAACTCGACTCACCTACCTGCGACAGGACGCGGCCCAGGCGCAGCAAATGGAACTGGCCGTATCCGAACGCTTGCAAGCCGGCGTCGACAGCGAGGTGGACCTGAACAAAGCCAAGCTCGCCGTCGCTCGCGTTCGGCTTCACCAAGCCGAGGCCCGAGGCTCCGTCGATGTCCTCCGCCGTCATCTCTCAACGTTGACCGGCTTGCCGGATTCCCCCATCGAAATCGAACCCGACAGTATTCCGGCGTTGCCACCCCTGGCTCCGCAAGAGGAAGACATTTCGCAGAAAGCCATCACTTCGAGCCCCGCGATTAAGTTCGCCGAGCAACATTCTCTAGCCGAAGCGATGCGGGCATCAGCTGAACATCGCGCTTCCTTGCCGACCATCGATTTCTCGGCTCAGTATGCGCGCTTTTCCACCTTCAACAATTACACCATCTACTTTCCGCCAAATACATTTCAGGTGAACAACGCCACCATCGGATTTGCCTTGAAGATCCCTTTGTTCAATGCAAGCCAACGCGCGCGCGCTGATGCTGCTGACGCCGAAGCGCTCAAGGCAAAGAAACAAGCGGAGGCGGCTCGCGACCAGGTAGCGGAAGAAACGCTGAAACTGCAGCGCGCGACCGAGCAACTCGAAGCCGCGCGTGACGTAGCGCAATTGGAATATCAACTGGCGCAGTCGAGTCTTGAAGCGGTCCAAACTCGAATCAAGGCGAAAACCGGCACCTTGCATGAATTGGCGGACGCGCGCGTTCAGGCTGCCGAGCGTTTCTTGCTCTTTCAGGACGCCGATTTTGAATACGAGCGGGCTCGTATGAACCTGCTTCGAGCCACCGGCGAACTGGAGCAGTGGGCGCTGCCGAGCTCATCTTCAAGATGACGTGTCCAAACAACTTAGCCAGCCGCTATGCAATTCTAGCGGCTTAATGCGCAAAAATGAGGTTTGGCAAAGTTCTTTTGCGGTTTGAGATCTGCTAAGGCACACTTGGACAAGGGTTTCTTCGCCTTCGTCGCGGCTTTAACCACGTACCTGGATGGTAGCGTCTAGCGCCCTTGGGGGCGTTTGAAAATGCTAAAATAGAAGACTGACATATGCCGCTAAAAACACTGTTTTTGAATCCGCCTTCGTTTGAGAATTTCGATGGGGGCGCAGGTTCGCGCTGGCCCGCTACGCGCGAAATCGAGTCTTACTGGTATCCGGTCTGGCTCGCTTACCCCACGGGAATGCTTGAAGGCGCGCGCCTAATGGACGCGCCGCCTCATCACATCACGGCCGAAGAGACGATTCGCACCTGCAGGGACTACGAGCTACTCGTCCTGTTCACCAGTACTCCAGGGTTTGCCGGTGATGTGCGCATTGCCGAGGCCATCAAGGATAGCAATCCCCACATCAAAATCGCTTTCGTTGGCCCCCATGTCAGCGTACTGCCCGAAAAGTCTTTGATGGAGGCGAAAGTAATTGACGTAGCTTGTCGCAAGGAGTTCGACTATTCGATCGTCGAATACGCACAAGGCAAACCGATCGGAGAGATTCTAGGCATCTCCTACCGTAAAAACGGTGGCGTCGTGCACAATCCCGACCGGCCAACGATTCAGGATCTCGATTCCCTTCCGCATGTCACTGACATTTACCGGCGCGACTTAGATGTCCGCCGTTACAACGTGCCGTTCCTGCTTCATCCTTTTGTATCTCTCTATACAACCCGCGGATGCCCGGCGCAGTGCACCTTCTGTCTATGGCCACAGACTCTGAGCGGGCATCCATGGCGCAAGCGTTCTACCGACGACGTAGCGCGCGAGATGGCCAAGGCAAAAGAGTACTGGCCCTATGTGAAGGAATTTTTCTTCGATGATGACACCTTCAACCTGCAGAAGGCCCGCACCGTCGAATTGTGCGCGAAGCTGAAACCGCTGGGCCTAACGTGGTCCTGCACTTCGCGAGTCACCACGGATTTCGAAACGCTGAAGGCCATGAAAGAAGCTGGCTGCCGTCTGCTCATCGTCGGCTATGAATCAGGAGATCAGCAGATCCTGAAGAACATCAAGAAAGGCGCAACCGTCGAGCGCGCCCGCCAGTTCACCAAGGATTGCCACAAGCTGGGCCTCGTGGTCCATGGCGATTTCATCCTTGGCTTGCCTGGCGAGACCCCCGAGACGATCAAGAACACAATCAAATTCGCGAAAGAGCTCGACGTGGAAACGATCCAGGTTTCGGTGGCGCACGCGTTCCCTGGAACCGAACTGCACGAGGCGGCGCTAAAAAATGGCTTCATGACCACGGACACAAAAATGGTGGACGAACTTGGACACCAGATGGTACAGATCGAGTATCCGGGACTTCCTGCCACGGAAATCCTCGCCGCAGTTCACGACTTCTACGATGCCTACTATTTCCGCCCCAAAGCGGCGTATCGTATTTTAAGGAAGGCGATGTTCGATAATTCCGAACGCAAGCGCTTGTATAAAGAGGCGCGCACTTTCCTTAAGTTGCGCTCCCAACGCCACAAATGGGTCAAGGAAAACCGCAAGGATGAGACGCCCGCGCCAGAACCGGCGAAAGCATAGTCTCGACCGGGATTCTACCGGCGCGGACTCTTCAAAGTTGGATCGTAAGTGACGTTTCGCAAATACCTCGTTCTGCTGGGAATCACCGTATTCAGCACGGCGGGCGATTCCCTGCTGGCTCGCGGAATGAAGGAATTCGGCAGCGTTTCCCTGCATCACCTCTCCGGTCTGCTGCTGGCCATTCTCAACCCTTGGGTTGCAAGCGGCATCCTTCTGCTGCTGGCATTCTTCTCTTGTTACATTTCTGCCCTGTCGTGGGCTGATCTTACCTACGTTTTACCGGCCACGTCGCTCGGATACGTGCTTGTCGCTCTCGTCGCCCACTTCGGTTTCCACGAAGAAATTTCTCTGACGCGCTGGCTTGGCATTGCTATGATCGCCGCTGGCGTCGGCTACGTGGCTGCTGGACCGTCCGTCACTCCCGGCCACCAACGCTACGATTCCCTCGATGGCTCACGCGACGCCATGTCGCAAGAGGTAAAGTCATGAATGAAATCTACGCTTGGGCCGCGGTCGGCTTAATCATTCTCGCTTCGACGACGGGCGACGTCCTGCTTTCCTATTCCATGAAGCGTGTGGGCGATGTCGGAAGACTTTGGAAGCAACGCGGAGTGTTGGCCGTTCTTGGGCGCGTGCTGACGACACCTACTTTTACTCTCGGCTTGATGGCGATGGGCGTCGCATTCTACAGCCTTCTCTTCGGCCTTTCCTGGGGGAACCTGAGTTTGGTTGTCCCTGCTTCGGCTTCGCTTACCTTTGTCGCCAATGCAGTTGCCGCCCGCATATTTCTGCACGAACGCGTCAGTCGCCGGCGTTGGATCGCCGCGCTGCTAGTGGCGGGTGGCGTGGTTCTGATGGCCATCTGAGTTAGCTATGCGAATAGATCGACTGGGTCGATACGAATGATCCGCTCCCTTGCTTCGATCAGACTGCTATCAGTAGATGGGCTGTCCGAGGGCTTCGGGCCCTCTGCTGGATTCTCTCGTCCAGCAAGCGTCGCCAGGAACGGAAACCGTGTACTCAACATCTCCGCTTGAAGTTTTCGATAGTTCATTTCCTTCTGCAAAAAGTCCGGATCTATCTTCGGTCCCGATTTAAGTCTGTCAATCGCGGCTTGTATCCTCGCCAATTCTCCGACGAGGTCTTCGAGCAAGCCCTTCCCGCCGGCACTCAAACGCACAAATTCGATGCCTGCCGCAGACCCGCCACGGACCTCCCTCACCTCGCCCAAAGCGCGAAAGGAATTCGTCTTAACGCGGACAACAATTTCCGCCCGCATGCTCGGGTCGATCGGCACATTGGTATCAATGCAACATCCTTCGCGGCTGAGGTCGCGCACTTTTCCCGGAATATAAATGCCGTCCGATGGAAGCCAGTTGATCTCCACATAGCCGCCACAGTTGAATCGTGGGCTACGGCGACGCTCTTTTTCGGGACGGCCTCCGTCTGCCGTCATGGTTCAGCCATGCTTAATAACATCGCGTGTCTGGCGCCAATTCTTGAGTGTGAGATCGAGGTAACACGTAGGCGAAAACCTAAGTAATTAAAGGAGTGTGGGCAGAAGTTAGCGAAACAATCTCATCAGTCCGGACGGGGGCAGATCGGGAACCAGAAAACTGGCGTTTTTGTTGCCTTGGAATCGCGCAACCGCCTCTGCCGCAAGATATCCACTACGAACCGCGCCCTCCATGGTCGCGGGCCAACCAGTCAAGGTCCAATCTCCGGCCAGAAACACTCGGGGCCAGACTGTTCCGGGTTTTGGGCGGTACTGGTCCATTCCCGGACGCGGAGAATACGTCGCATGAACTTCCTTGATCACCGTCGATTTCACCAATCTCGCGTCGGGTTGATCGGGGAAGAATTCTTGGGCTTCTTTCATCGCCAGCTCAACGATGTCGGCTTTCGACTTCTCCACGAGACTGCGCGAGCAGCTCACGACCAGCTCAATGTAGCTCCCGTTTTCCCGACCGTCGTCATGGCGAAACTGGTTGTTGCGAGCGGCAATAAGCCGCGACTTGTGGAACATCCACTGGATCGTGCGGTCGAGCAAAACCGCATGATCGAGATCGCTGATTTCCCGATCGAACCATAGGTGAATGCCGGTAATCGGTGAAGTCGAAAATTGGCCGAGCGCCGCCACTAACGGTGTCGCCGACGGAGTATCAGGCAGGATTCGACCCAGCGCATCAAAAGGAACCGCCAGCACCAGATAGTCAAATTTCAGTTCCTCTCCGTTCGTCGTTACGCTGACGCCAAACGGCACGGTCTGAAACGACTCGACCCCAGCGCGAAACTGGATCTCCCCGCCACGTTCGCGGATGTAATCTCCCGTCGTGCCGTACAGCTCGGTCAGGGGCACGGTTGGAATTCCAATGCGTCCCGCAGCAGCCGATTTTAGAAATGACTCACGCACCACCTGTGCCCCATAAGGAACCGAAACCTGGTCGAGATTTTCATTCAAGGCGCTGACCAAGATCGTCTTCCAGAAGCGCTCGATGGCTTGTTCCGTCTGCCCGTGGTGTTTGAGCCAGTCGAGAAACGATTCGCCGCGGTCCGCTGGAGTGGACGGCGCTAGCACGGCCATGGCGCGGCTAATCGCGAGCTTGTCGTGAAAATTCAAGCACTCTGCCTTAAGAAAGGCGCGCGCCGTATGCAGCGGCGCGGGAAGCCCAGACGGTGTGATCTCAGACGCGCGTCCACCAGGTTCCAGAAACGTCAGCTTTTCATACCAGCGAATCTTGTCCTCAACTCCCGCACGCCGATAAAAATCGAGCAAGTTAGTGCAGCAGCCAAGCAACACGTGCTGGCAATTATCGACAATCTCACCGGTGCCAGGATGTTGGTAAGAAGAAGCCCGTCCTCCCAGATAGGGACGACGCTCAAATAGAGTCACGCGAAAACCGGATTCGGCCAAAGCACATCCGGCGGCAAGGCCAGCCAATCCGCCTCCAGCAATCGCGACTCTAGGATGAGTCGAATTAGGATCAATCGAGGGAGGCATCAGAGCAGACGCTTCACGATTCCTTTGACCATGATCGTAAGCTTCTCGCGGACCGTTAATCGCGCGCGCGCGCTGAAGACGTCGTACTGATTCGCAGTGATCTTTTCTAGCAGCCGCCGATAGATGGTGATCAGCACCCATAGTGCCGGTTGGCTGTCTTCGTTTACCAGCGGGATCAGCTCTTCTCCGGCGCCGTAGTATTCACGAGCGCGCTCCGCTTCCCTCGCCAGCAAGGGACGGATGCGGGTCAGATCAGGCGTCGACTGATCAGTAGAAAGAAGATCAGCAGCCGAGAGACCGCAGTCCGCCAGATCTTCTTGCGGAAAATAGACCCGTCCCATCGCCACGTCTTCCTTAACGTCGCGAATAATGTTTGTAAGCTGGAATGCCAGACCGCACCGCTCGGCCAGCGGCTCGGCTTCCGGATCCCGATATCCAAAGATCTTGATGCAAACCAGCCCAACCACTGAAGCCACTCCATAGCAGTACTGACGCAACTCTTCAAACGTCTGGTAGCGAGCGACTAGAGGGGCGCCACCGGGGCGTTCTGGTAGGCTCTCAAGATCCGCAGCCGTACCAAACGCCAGTTGATCAAGAAGTCCAATCGGAATTTGGTAAACGCGCTGCGCGTCGGCCAGCGCCAACAACACCGGATCATCCGTCGGCTGTGACGCCAGAGCGCGGTGGACTTTATCCAGCCAGTCGGCCAGTTTGTTGTGGCGATCGTTGGCGCTTAGCGTATTGTCGTCAGCAATATCGTCGCAACGCCGCATAAATGCGTACACCGCGCTCAACGCATTTCGCTTCCGCCGCGGGAGCACCATGAATCCGTAGTAGAAATTCTTGGCCGCTGACCGGGCGATGCTCCGGCAAACCGAGTACGCCATCTCAAGCTGAGAAGCGGTGGGCGCAAACTGTAAGGGCGCGTTTCCCACGGCGGTGCTCATCGCAGCTTCCCCAGCGCAGCTCGGGCGACTAGAGCAAGTTTCCGGCTTTTAGAGATGGCTGGGCGCCTGCCCAGCACCGCATAATTCTGGCGCTCGATGGCGCTCAAAATCTCCCGCCCCCCAAGACTGAACAGCTCAATATCAATGGCCAGCTCCCGATCAACCTTCGCAACCAACGGCATGCCCTGCGCAAACCACTCGCGGGCCCGATCTACTTCGAACTCAAGCATCCGGCGGAAGGAGGAATTGTTGTCGCCCGCTTGTATCATTTCTTTGCTAACGCCAAAGCGCCGCAAATCCTCAAGTGGAAGATAAATTCGTCCTTTGCCAAAATCCGCGCTCACGTCTTGCCAGAAGTTCGCCAACTGTAGCGCCGTGCAAGTGTAATCGGAAAGCATCTGCCGCTCGGAATCCTTGTATCCGCAAAGATAAAGCACCAGATGACCAACAGGATTCGCAGAATATCGGCAATATCCCAATAAATCGTTAAACGTTTCGTAACGTCCAACTCGTTGGTCCTGACGAAACGCCGTCAGCAAATCCGCAAACTCATGCTTCGGAATGTCGAATGTGCGCACAGTTTCGGCCAGTGCAACAAACACAGGGTGCCTCGGATACCCGTCATAGCAGGAGTTCAATTCCGCCTCCCACTGGTCGAGCAACTGTAGCGAGGCAGAAGCATCGCCCGCTTCGTCTCCCAGATCGTCGGAGATACGGCAATAGGCATACACGTTAAAGAAATGCTGGCGCAACCGCGCTGGAAGAAACCATGAGGCAACGGAGAAATTTTCGTAGTGTGACCGCGCCAGGCGCCGGCAGTATTCGCGCGCTTCCTCTACCGTGGGCGCTCGCTCTGGGAAGGCGTACTCCGGCGGTAGCGCACTCCAACCTGAGGGAAGTGGCACAGTCACCGGATCGCTGGCTGTACTTGTCATCAATCGTTTATGAACGAGGCGTACCCTGGTCAGCGATCGCTCGCCGGCGATGGCTACGAGGAACCGCTTATCAGTGACCCGGGATAATCGCGGTCTTGATATCCCCATTGCGGTTCAGCATGTGGCGCAACACATCGTGCAAGCGCGAAAGCGGCGCTTCGCCCGTAATGTAGTCGGTACCGAGAACCTTCTTCTCCGCAATCAAGCCAAAAGCCCGGCGCACCGTCTCTGGAGTGTGATGAAAGGTCGCCTTCAACGTAATCTCGGAATAGTGTAGGCGGTTGGTATCCAGTTGCACTTTCGTTCCCGACGCGCACCCCCCGAAGAAATTTACCGTGCCGCCTTTGCGAACCATCTGCACCGCCCACTCCCACGCTTCCGGACGCCCCACAGCCTCAATCGCTACGTCGGCGCCGCGCCTTTCGGGACTCAGGTCACGCACCGCCTCTACCGGATCCTTTACCTTGGTGATCTGCACGACCTCGTGCGCACCTTTTTTTCGCGCCAGTGAGACCTGCGAGTCGCGTTTTACCACCGCGATAACGTTGCATCCGATTGCCCGGGCCACTTGCACAAACATCAGCCCAATGGGGCCGCCGCCGATCACCGCTACCGTGTCACCTATCTCAACTCCCGTTTCGTGCAATCCACGCAGAACGCAGGCCAAGGGCTCAGTCATCGCGGCATCTTCGAAAGTCACATTCGGAGGCACAACCAGCATATTGGCTTCCACAATGCGACGCGGAATCCTTATGTACTCAGCGTACGCTCCATTGTTGAACAGCAGATCCTCGCAGAGATTCAGCTGATGCTTCGAGCAATAGAAGCACATTCCGCACGGAGCGGAATTGAGCGCGACCACCCGCATGCCCTTTTTGAAGCCGCGCACGCCCTCACCGACTTCCTCCACCGTCCCAGCCAGTTCATGCCCGAACAACGCCGGAGGCACAATCATGCGCGCATGATACCCGCGCTGGTACACCTTCAGATCCGTGCCGCAAGTGAGCGCTACATGCACCTTCACCAGTACTTCGCCTTCACCCACCCTCGGTATCGGCACTTTTTCAATTTTGATATCTTCTTTGCCGTAAAGTACGGCGGCCGTCATCTTGCCATTCACAGTTGATGTCCTTCCCACGCCCTCCACCCCATCACGCTAACACCTGCGTGCTGGGGGCCCCGGCGCTGCCCGGCTGGATGACGATCTTCATCGAGTCCGGTTGAGGATGGGCAGCCAGATTCAGCGCTTCCACTCCGCTTCGCAGCGGGAAACGGTGGCTGATAAGCCGTTCCAAATCCATCTCACGGTTCATTACGAACCGCACCGACTCCTCCTGTAATTCCACCGATGCACTGTAGGAACCGAGCAATGACTTCTCGTCAACACACACTGCCGCTGGATCAATCACGACCTCGTCGCGCACAGTTTGCGCAAAAAGCAAAATACGGCCCCCCGGACGAGCCGCATCGATCGCAGGCCGAATGAGGCCGCTGCCGCCCACTGCCAGAACTACGGCGTCAGCCCCGCGCCCTTCCGTCATTCCGCGCACCGCTTCTCCGGCGTCAGCCCTGGAGGCGTCCACAGTGAATTTTAGGCCGAAGCTATTAGCTATTGTAAGCCTCGCCGGATGCAAATCGGAAGTAATCACCCGTGCCCCCGCCCGCTTCGCTAAAATCGCCAGTATCAGCCCGATCGGACCTTGACCGATCAGCAGCACCGTCTCTCCAGCCTCCAGGCGAAGAGCTCCAATCCCTTTGATGCACGTATTCACGGGTTCAAGAAAGCACGCTTGCTCGAAACTGACGCCGTCCGGTATGCGAACCGTTCCCTTCTCGACAATCCAATCCATTACCCGGACGAACTCCGCAAAGCCTCCTCCGGATGGCTCAAATCCAGCCGTGCAACCGACTTTCTTGTAGGTGGCACACTGCGCAAAGGTCTTGTGGCGGCAGTAAAAACATTCTCCGCAGGGGATATGGTGAAACACCACCACGCGATCACCGACACTGAACCTGCGAACGCCCTTCCCCACTTTCACCACGACACCGGCAGTTTCATGACCGAAAATGCGCGGCGCTGAGTGCGATCCGGTTGCAATCTTCTTGAGGTCGGTTCCACAGATCCCACACGTGTGCACCCGAACCAGAATCTCCCCCGATCCGATTTCAGGCACCGGTACTTCTTCCATACGGACATCGTTCACGCCGCGATACACTACAGCCTGCATAGCCTGCGGAATCTCGCATCGTTCCCATTCAAACGCGTTATCAACAGGCAACGTCGATGACCGAGCCATAGCCATAACAGATTTTATTTTGCCCTATCTCTTCCCTTCGGTATGTGCCTCAATGCCGGTGTGAGTAGGTCCGCTGGCGGACTCTGGGCCAACCTCCGTTCGATTCAAAGCGGCAGATAAAGACGCCTTACGCAAGGTCTGCGCACCGGCGCCACTGCGAGCGATGTAACCCTCCAGCGCACCACACAAAGCCTGACTAGCCTTGAAGCTGTTCCGAGCCAGCGCGATGGTCGTCGCCCATAGCCACGGACGCAGTACAACATGACAGGCAAATCTGACAGAGCTGAAGTTGCCGTCACTCGTTACAAACTCTTCCAAAGCTGGCAAATGGAAATCAGCAGCGTCAGAAATCGCCTTTACTACACCGAACTCGACTTCCCGCGCATGCGCGCCTTGCGACACCGATGCGGCTTCCATATCCACCGCTTGAGCGCCATAGGCCACGCTGAACCGGATCTTCTGCTCTTTGTCGGCCACGGTTTTGGACGTCACCAGGATTCCCGCACCCACGCCGATTTCAGTTCGAACCCCGTCCGCTGCGTTGATCACCGCCCGAGGCTCCAGAACATCGCCAACTTGGAGAGAGGCGTCCAGAGCGCCCGCAAACCCCGCTGAAACTACCCGCGCTGGGTTGATCTCCCCAATGACCACCTCGGTGGCTCGCCGCGCCGCCTCACCGCCAATGCCGCCACATATCAGCACTGCATTGCCATTTTCAAAAAGTCGATATTTTCGTCCATCTCGTTCGATCGTCCTAAACTTCCAGCGTCGAATCAGCGGCCTCACCTCGCCTTCCATGGCCACGATAATCGCAATCCTAGACATATCCGTTGCCGCGGAACCACTCCACCGACCGGCGCAAAGCCCCCTCTACCGGAAGCACGCGCCATCCTAGCTCCCGCTCAGCCTTGGCCGAGCTCACAAACATCATCTTGCGTCCCATACGCACCGCATCAATCGTCGCGCGTGGTTCGCGTCCTAGAATGCGCCCCGTCACCGTCTCATCCACCACTCCAGCCGCCAGTGCAAAAAAATAAGGCAGTTTCAAGGTCGGCGACTTCAGCCCGGTGATCACCGCAAGCCGGTCTAGGATGTCCTTTAGCGTGAGATTCTCTCCACCTAAAATGTAGCGTTCACCCGATTTGCCTTTCTCCAGTGCCTGCACATGACCGCGTGCGCACTCGGTCGCGTCTACCAGGTTCAAACCTGTTTCCACATACGCCGGGAATTTTCGCTTCAGAAAATCCACGACAATTCTTCCCGTCGGAGTCGGTTTGATGTCGCGCTCGCCAATCGGAGTAGTGGGATTCACTACCACCACATCCACCCCTGACTTCGCAGCCTGAATTGCCACTTGCTCGGCCATGAACTTCGAACGCTTATAGTGACCGATCATTTCGTCCAACGATACCGGACTCTCTTCGTCTGCGACTCGCCCGTTCTTCGAATCGACGCTCGCGCTGAACCCCATAGTCGCGACGCTCGACGTGTATACCACTCGCCGCACGCCTTGTTTCCTGGCGGCTTCAAGCAGCGTACGTGTACCCTCGACGTTCGAGCGATACATCTCGTCCGGATCGCGCACCCACAGCCGATAATCCGCCGCGACGTGAAAGACCACCTCACAGCCGCACAGCGCCTTTTCGATCGAAGCGGCGGCGCGCAAATCCCCGATTGCCTGATCGGCATTCAGGCCCTCGAGATTCCGCAGATCGCTAGTCGACCGCACCAGCAACCGTAGTTTGGCTCCCTGCCCCGCCAAGACACGCGCAACATGACTGCCCAAAAATCCGGTGGCGCCAGTGACAAAAGCCTTCAAACCCGGTTCTCTCTTCTCGGTTTTCAGTAAAAATCAGAAAAACCACATCCTAACAATCCGCCGAGCTCACTTTTTCTGAGAACTGAGAATCCGGACTGAGAACTAGCTAGCCGTCTTCTCCGCCATCACCTTCGAATAGGTCGTCAGCGCGATCAACGGGAAATACTGCCGGTAAAGGTGATACTTCAGATAGAACACGCGCGGGAAACCGGTTCCTGTGCAGAAAGGCTCATCCCATGAACCGTCTTTATTTTGCGTGCGTAAAAGATAAGCCATGCCACGCGCCACGCATTCGCTGCGAGTGTCTCCGACGGCCAGCAATCCCATGATCGCCCATGCGGTTTGCGACGCGGTGCTATCACCCTGCCCGCGAAGGTTTGGATCATCATACGATTCGACGGTCTCACCCCAGCCACCATCGGCGTTCTGCACAGACCGCAGCCACTCTGCCGCCTGCTGGATCATGGGATCATTCCGATCCACGTCAATGGCTTCCAGACCGCGCAGCACCAGCGCTGTGCCATAGATGTAATTCACGCCCCAGCGGCCGAACCAGCTTCCGTCGGGTTCCTGCTCCCTGCGAAGAAATTTGATCGCGCGGGCCACCGCCGCATGGTTTTGATCGTATCCATAAGTCGCCAGACATTCCAGGATGCGCCCCGTGATGTCGACCGTCGCGGGATCGAGCATGGCATTGTGATCGGCAAAAGGCACGTACTGGAACACCATGCGATCATTGTCTTTGTCGAACGACGCCCATCCTCCGTTCTTGCATTGCATCGACAACATCCAATCAATCGCTCGCTGCACCGACTCACTCTGATAGCGGCCGTTCGGATGCTCGACCCGGCTGAGCCCCAGACAAACCATCGCGCTATCGTCTACGTCCGGATAAAACTCATTGTTGAATTCGAAATACCACCCGCCCGGCTCGCCCTTTGGATTCTTGATTTTCCAATCCCCCGGCTTGCGCACTTGCTTTTGCAGGATCCAGTCGGCGCTCTGCACCAGCCGCGGATCGGCCGCCGGAACACCAGACTCGCCTAATGCGAATAATGCATATGCCGTGTCCCACACCGGAGACATGCACGGCTGCATGCGGAAGGTGTCACCCTCTTCGATCCCCAGCTTTTCGAACTCGTCCATCGCACGGATAAACTGGGGATCATCCACCGAATATCCGAGGCAGCGCAATGCGATGATGGAGTTCATAATTGACGGATAGATCGCCCCTAGCCCGTCGCTCATCTCGAAGCGCTCGAGCATCCACTTCTCCGCCCGTCGCAAGGCTATGGAGCGCAGAGGACGGATATGCACGCGCTCGAACCAATGCGTGACACGGTCCAGGCACAAAAAGAAATTCCGCCAGGATATCCGTTTCTTCGCCCAGTGCAAGTGCATGCGCGACTTGTCGCGGCCGCCGACGAACAGTTCTTCCACACCCATTTCGTCGGGAATCTTCTTGAACGGCTTCTTTGAATAGCAGATCGAAAGCGGCACAAGCATCGCCCGCGACCAGGAACTGATTTCGTAGATGTTGAACCAGAACCAGTTCGGAAACAGCACGATCTCCGGCGGAATCGCCGGCACCGCATCGTAATCGTACTGCCCAAAAAAACAGAGATAAATCTTGGTGAATGTATTGACTTCGGTCACACCGCCCATGTCGAGAATCTTCTCGCGGGCGAGGGCGAGGGCGGGATGATCCCCGGCGAACCCAGCCAGTTTCAACCCGAAGTAGGCCTTTACCGACGCGCTGATGTTGGAAGGACCGCGCGGAAAAATGCTCCAGCCACCATCCGCGTTCTGATGATTCAGAATGTTGCGCGCCGCCTTGTCAAGGCGTGCCTGGTTGCCCGTTCCGAGTAGCGTGTGAAGCAGGATGTAGTCGGATTCCAGAGTGGTGTCAGCTTCCAGTTCTCCACACCAATACCCATCCTCGTGACGTTGTGAAAAAAGAAAGTTGCGCGCCGCATCCAAGGCTACAGCGACCCGGCTGCCCAGGTCATCGATCTTTCCAAATCGCATCTGCGGCACAGAGGCCGAGGTCATGGGGGAAGGTTCTTCCATCTATTACTCCGAACCGAAATTCCAAATCGTATTCTGCATTACTACTCCGCAGCCATGGCCGGTGCCGCGGCAATGGTCGCCACGATTTCTGGCGGCAGTCCAAAGCGAACATTTTCTGGCATTATTTCCAGCTCCTGCACGTCGCCAAAGCCCTGTCCTGCCAAATACTCCACCACTTCCTGTACCAGATGCTCGGGAGCCGACGCTCCCGCAGTCAGAGCCACCGTCTTAACGCCATTTAACCACTCCGGCTTGATATTCCGGCAGTCGTCGATTAGATGCGCCTCGGTACCCAAACTGCGTGCTACTTCCACTAGTCGTTTCGAGTTCGAACTATTGTCTGAGCCAACCACTAGCAGCAAATCGGCATCGGACGCCACGTGCTTCACGGCAACCTGTCTATTCTCCGTGGCATAACAGATGTCCTGCGCAGCTGGTCCCTTGATGTTCGGGAAGCGCTTCCTGAGCGCCGCAATAATGTCACGCGTCTCATCCAAGCTCAGCGTCGTCTGCGTCAAATAAGCCACGCGATTGGGATCCGGCAAAGTCACCGACGCCACTTCCGCCGGCGATCCAACAACTTGCGTCACCGCCGGAGCTTCGCCAAGCGTACCGATAACCTCATCGTGATCGCGATGGCCGATCAGAATCAGCGAATATCCCTCCTTCGCGAACTTTACTGCCTCCACATGCACCTTGGTGACCAGCGGACAGGTTGCGTCGATCACGCGCAGCTTCCGCAGTTTGCTGGCCTCGCGCACTTCCGGAGAAACTCCATGCGCACTATAAATGACGCGCTCGCCCTCGGGCACCTCGTCGACGCTGTCCACGAAAATCGCGCCCTTCTGCTGCAGTTCCTCCACCACGAAACGATTGTGTACGATTTCCTTGCGCACATAAATCGGCCGCCCAAAGGCCTCCAGCGCAATCCGGACAATATCGATCGCCCGCACTACTCCAGCGCAGAATCCCCTCGGCTTTAGCAGCAATAAACTTTTCGTAGGCAACTTCCCATTCTCAGACAAATCGTATCCCCCACCCGCTAGGGTACACTTTTCCCAAGTATTGATGTCTTAAGGGTATCTAAAGATGCACCCGTGGGTCAATGTAAGCCTTTGATCGTGTGGGGATTAGCAGCAAACGGGGAAATTGTACAGGTGAGCGGGGACGGTCGCCCCCTCGCCTCGGCAGTACTCCGCGAAAGACCGGCCATCTTCACCCGTTTGCGCGAATCATCTGCTCGGCGTGCTTGCGCGAAGTCTCAGTCAGCTTAGCCCCTGACAGCATCCGCGCCACCTCCTCGGTCCGCTGTTCGCCTGTAATCCGGCGAACCGTCGTCTTGGCGCGCCCCGCAACCTCGCGCTTTTCGATCACGTAGTGATGATCCGCAAACGTTGCAATTTGCGGTAAGTGGGTAACGCAGAGCACTTGGTTGCCTTTGGAAAGCGTCTTCAGTTTCTTGCCCACCGCCTCGGCCGCCCGACCACCGATGCCAGTGTCAATCTCGTCAAAGACTAACGTCCGTTGAGCCGCTGACTTCTTCTTTGGATTTCCCGGCGCATTCGTCCCAGCTTCAACACAGGCCTTCAGCGCCAGCATAACGCGTGAAAGTTCCCCGCCCGACGCGATCTGCTCCAGAGGACGCATCGTTTCGCCCGCGTTGGTCGAGATCCTGTAGATCACATTGTTGATGCCAGAAGAAGTCCAATGCTCCTCGCCTTCGTTTTCTTCAACCGCAATACGAAAACTGGCGCGCATCGCGAGATCGTTGATCTCAACCTCGACCAGCTTTTCCAACTTCCTTCCCGCCTCAGAACGTTTCCGCGAGACGACATGAGCAGCTTTGCCATACTCGTCAGCGGCCACCGCGAGCTGGGAGCGCAGTTCAAGTAATACTTGATCTTTATTCTCCATTTCTAACAATTTGCGTCTAATGTCTCTTCCGAAGGCAACGGCTTCGTCGAGCGTAGGTCCATACTTTCGCTTCAGTCGATCCAGCAACGCCAGTCGCTCTTCGAGTTCCGCTAGACGTTCGGGAGAAGCCTGAATTCCCCCCGCATAATCGCGCAGCGTTGCACCCACATCTTCTACGCTGATGCGCGCCGACTCCAGCGCCACGTGCGCCTCCTGAAACTTTGGCTCGTAGCGAGCGAGTTCCTCGATGTGTTTCTGCGCCGCGCGCAGGCTCGATGAGGTCGAAGCATTACCCTCATACAAGAGGTCAAACGCATTGATGGCGGCTCCGTAAATTTTCTCCGCATTGGCGAGAACGCGCTTTTCCGCTTCCAGTTGCTCATCTTCGTCCGCCCGCAGACGCGCCTCTTCGATTTCGCGGCACTGGAAATTCCACAGATCGAGGAGTCGCATGCGATCCTGCTCATCCTGTTCGAGTTCAGTAATGCGTCCGCGAATCTGCTTCCAATGAGCAAAAGCAGTCGAAACGTCGTTCAACTCGACTCCTGCATACCCGTCGAGCAGAACCTGCCGTGCCGCTGCATCAAAATTGATCAACGATTCATTTTGCGCATGGATCACCCCCAGGTACTGCGCCATCTGCTTGAGCACGGCCACAGTCGCCGGCTGATTGTTGACGAAGACCCGTCCCTTGCCGCCCGGCGCAATCTCACGGCGCAAAATCAGTGAGCCGTTCTCCGAATCCAGACCATTGGCCTCGAGTATGGCATCGATCGAGCGGGCCGCCGCTCCCTCGCTCTCAAATACCGCCGCCACAACAGCCCGTTCCGTTCCCGTACGGATCACATCGGAAGATGCCTTTTCGCCTAATAGCAATCCCAGCGCATCGATCAGAATCGACTTCCCCGCCCCGGTTTCACCGGTCAGAAGGTTTAGACCCGCCGCGAATTCGATCACGACGTTGTCGATCACCGCGTAATTTTCGAGTCGGAGTTCAGTGAGCACAAGGATCCCGGTTCGTGTCTATAACGACCTTTAATTTAGACGATATGCAAATTTAGGCGCAGCATAGCACAGACCGCCGCGCCAACCCGAAAACAATCGCAGCTCTCCCGGGAGTACCAACGATTGTGCAATATGCACTTTCGAGTTTGCCTCACAACCGCGCGCTTGATGAAGATTGTGCCCATGCGAGCCTTCCCCCTGCTTGTGATTGCATCGTTATTCTGCTGGCTGGCGCCCGCACTCGTGTGGGCACAAGAGATTCATTGCGACCCGTGCTATCACGCCCTAGGTGAGGTCCAAATCGGCACATCGAGTTCCTATTCGATCGCGATCTCGAACCCTGGGAACAAGACGCTGCGGATCACCTCCAAGTCAATCCAAGGCAGCGAATTCAAATTCGGTAACTTTCCTTTGCCAGTGAACGTTCAGCCGGGCGGGAGCGTCAATCTGGAAGTCATCTTTACTCCTACTGCCAAGGGATACGCCCACGCAACCCTCACCCTCGTGAGCAACGCTCCGAATTCGCCACTTAACATGCATACTCACGGCACGGGCATTTACCCCGCCAGCGCCGAACTTGCGATCGCGCCAGCAACCCTCAGTTTCGGAGACGTGACAGTCGGATCGAGCGCTAGCCTGCAAGCAACACTCACGGCTTCAAACGCAGCAGTAACCATATCCTCTGATCGGTCGAACAGTTCGGAGTTCGCCATCCTCGGTCTGAATCTTCCCGTAACGCTGGCGGCCGGACAAAGTGTCGCAGTTACCGTACAATTCACGCCCAGCGCATCCGGCACCGCCCACAGCAAAGTTGGATTCGTCAGCAATGCCATTGATTCGCCGACCGTTGAACCGGTCACTGGCACAGGAGAGGCTCAGACCGCACATAATGTATATCTTTCCTGGGACGCAGACGGCACTGCCGTCGGATACAACGTCTATCGAGGCAATTCCAAGTCAGGCCCGTTTAAGGAGATCAATAACGTGCTCGATGCTTCGACCAACTACACTGACTACACGGTCGTCGGCGGAGACACTTACTATTACGTGACCACCGAGGTCAACGCTCAAGGTCAGGAAAGCGGCTACTCCAATGTCGCGGAGGCGGTGGTTCCGAGCCAGTAACCCTTTGGAGCTAGGCATCCGTAGATAACCGATTCCGCGTTGACCGATGCGGTACCCTCGCGGAGCATGTCGTCACCCTAGTCTATAATCTTAGGTAGGGTTCTCCTAAACCGATGCATTTTTCTTCCGGCCTTCTGCTCTTCGTTGGCGGCGAAATCGTTGATCTCGTCCTTCAGACCGGCGCGGTCGCCAAAGTCGTCCTGCTGCTTCTTCTCGCGTTCAGCGTGCTGTCCTGGGCCGTGATCCTGGCCAAGTGGCGACTGATCAAGCGCGCGCGGGCTCAGAGTGCACGCTTCGTCCGCGCTTTCCGCAAAGCGCAACGCATGCAGGACATTGCCACCGTCGCCGAACAATTTCGTCCTAGCCCGCTGATTGGCGTTTTCGAAGGCGCCATCGACGAGTTCAAACGTCAGATGGGAATGACCGGTGCCATCCAAAATCCCGTGGCCATTCAGCGTGCCATGCAAATCGCCTCTTCCGAGGAGATCACCCGCCTCGAGCGCAATGTTCCGCTGTTGGCGATTACCGGTGCCGTTACGCCGTTTATCGGCTTATTCGGAACTGTCTGGGGAATTATCGACGCCTTCCACGGACTAGGCACAGCCGGTGCCGCGACCTTGCGCGCCGTCGCTCCCGGAATCTCTGAAGCGTTGATCACTACGGCAGCCGGCCTCGCGGCAGCCATCCCCGCTGTCATCGCCTACAACCTCATCATTGGCTCTATCCGCGAAATGGCTTCGCGCAACGACGACTTCACCCTCGAGATGCTGAACCTCGTCGAACGTCAGCAGACGCCACAACTCACCGAGGCGCGGCGCTGATGGCCTTCACGACCGCCAATGGCCGCACTCAGAGCGCTCTCGCCGATATCAATGTCACGCCGCTGGTGGACGTGGTCCTGGTGCTGCTCATCATTTTCATGGTGACCGCTCCCGTTCTCCAGTCTGGAATCGAGGTTAACGTGCCTCACACGCGCACGGTTAAGGAGATCACCGAAGAACGCCTGGTAATCAGCATTGATAAATCGCAGCGCGTTTATCTCGGCAACGACCCGATCAACATCAATCAGATCGCAGCGCGCCTGAAACAGAAAATTCGTGATCCTCAACACCAATCGATCTATTTGCGTTCCGACGAAGACGTCCCCTTTGGCGCTTTCGCCACTGTGATGGATGCTATCAAGCAGGCCGGCATCAGTAACGTCAGCATCGTTACGCAACCGATGGATATCCATGGCGGCCATCACTGACATCTATTCCGAACACGCCGAGTTACAGAAGCCCCTGGTCTGGTCGCTCGGACTCCACGCGGCGTTTTCGGTATTCGTGGTGCTTTACGCCGTGTTGGTCCCGGGTTTCGGCCGCGACAACTGGGGTAGCGGTGGTACCGGAGACGCCATGGGAGCGACGATGGTAAGCTCCATTCCCTTACCGGCCAATCCTCTACAGACAACGAATGTCGTGGCGACAGAATCTAAAGGATTGTCAAAGTCGCAGCCAGCCGTTCACGAGAAGGAACCGGATGCAATTCCGATTCCCGATAAAAACACGAAAACTAAGATAAAACCCGCCCCTGTCAAGACCGCGACGCAGAGAAAACCGGAACCAGAACCACCTCAAACGAATCAGATTCCTTATGGTGAAGGTGTGCCCGTCAGCGGCCCCTACACCATGAGTGCAGGCGGCGCCAAAGGCGGATTTGGATTTACCGGAAGCGGAGGCGATTTTGGCAGCCGTTACGCCTGGTACGTCCAAGCCGTGCAGCGCAAAGTCTCCGAAAGCTGGCTGAAGTACGAAGTCGATCCCCGTATCACCGAGGCAAAGCGTGTATACGTGACCTTTGACGTCGCACGTGACGGGCATCCGTCGAATGTACAACTCGAGCAGTCAAGCGGTGTGCCCTCGTTGGATGAGTCGGCCATCCGTGCGATCCAGCGCATCGATACGTTCGGTCCCCTGCCCGCTGATTATTCGGGAAGCAAGGTATCTGTGGAATTTTGGTTTGATTACAAGAAATAGTGGCCAGTCGATGACATGCAGTGGCTCGCGGATTGTTTGTAAGGACGGCCGTTCATTATGACTTGTGAACAACTGGCAAGCAGCATCCGGCAACTGACTTTACAGGAGTGGAAATTGCATAATTCCGGTCGATCTATCCGTCATCGCTCTTTGACCGCGGCATTGGCCACGCTTGCCTTACTGTTTGTCCTGGCGGGCACAACTTTGGCGCAGGATTGGATTCGCACCGGAACCGGACTCGGCGTCGAGCGGGTGCGTCTGGCGGCATCCGACTTTAAGCCGTCCACGAGCGACGCCCAGAATACCGACCTGCTGAAGACCTTCAACGACACGCTCTGGAACGATCTCGACAACGCCGGCATCTTCGACCTCGTTTCAAAGAGCTTTTACCCGCTCCAGGTTCCGGGCCAACCGTCCGAAGTCAACTTCGCGGCTTGGAGTTCCCCGCCGCCCAAAACCTCCATGCTCGCCTTTGGCAACCTGGGCGCTAGTAACGGTAAAGTTACGGTCCAGGGATGGCTTTACGACGTCACAAATCAGCAGTCACCGCAGGTCCTCGGCAAGCAGTACACGGATAACGCAACCAGTGACGCCGTACGCGTGATAGCACACAGGTTCGCCGATGAAATCATCTTCCGTTTAGGTGGAGGGGTTCCCGGAATCGCAGAGAGCAAGATCTACTTCGTCAGCAATCGCACCGGCAACAAAGAGATCTGGATGATGGATTACGATGGCAACAACCAGCAGCAAATCACCCATCTAGGAAGCATATCTCTCTCGCCGCGTATTTCACCTGATGGTTTACGCCTTGCGTTCAGCTCCATTTCAAAGGGTAATTGGGAAATCCTGATGTACTCGTTCGACCTCAATCGCCTGGTCAGTTTCCCGCGTTTTGGAGGAACGAATCTCTCTCCCTCATGGTCCCCAGACGGCAAGATCGCTTTTTCGTCCTCGCGCTACGGATATCCCAACATTCTTGTCGTAGACGCGGCCGGTGGAAACACGCGCCGACTCACCACCGATAAGGGACCCGACGTTTCTCCCGCATGGAATCGCAAAACCGGTTCGCAGATCGCTTTCGTCAGCGGACGCACCGGTCTGCCCCAGATCTACACCATCGAATCCGACGGCACCAATCTGCAACGCCTCACCGACCAGGGCTATGCCGTTTCTCCCAACTGGTCGCCCAACGGACAGTTTCTGACGTTCTCATGGGAGCGCAGGTACGGGCCGGGCGATCCCGGATCCAATGACATTTACCTTATGGATGTCGCCAGTAAACAGTGGGTCCAGTTGACGCACGACGCGGGGCGCAACGACTTTCCCTGCTGGTCTTCCGATAACCGGCACATTGTGTTTCAGTCCCATCGCACGGGTAGCGACCAGATATGGACTATGCTGGCGGATGGAACGAATGTGAAGCAGTTGACGTTCAAGGGCTCGAACACCCAGCCCAACTGGAGTTGGAAGTAGATTGCTTTTGCAAATGTAGTTTTTGAAATGAAGCACGGTTTTGCGGCTGGCCGAAAGTGCGCCCTACCGTGAAGCTGCATTGCACGCCACAACGCGGGCGCACAGAAAACTGGAGGAATCCGTGAAGCACGCAGTGAGTATGAGCTCCACCACAAGAAGATGGTTCACTGTCGTATTTACACTTGGCGCGATCATGTTTTTGGGAGCATGCCATAAGAAAGCCGCTCCGCCGCCACCACCCCCGCCACCACCGCCGGCCGCTCCCACCGCATCACTGTCGGCGAATCCGAATACCATCAATCAGGGCGAGCCCACAACACTGACTTGGCAGACGACAAACGCCACCGACGTTGGCATCGATGGACTTGGCACAGTCGAAGCGAGCGGCTCGCGTCAGGTCACGCCGACCGAATCTACTACTTACCACCTGGTCGCCAAAGGCGCCGGAGGAACGCAGGAAGCCACGGCACGCGTCACCGTCAACCCGGCGCCTGCTCCGCCACCGCCGGCTCCTAGTGCTACTGAAGAGGAACTCTTTTCGCAAAACGTGAAGGATATCTTCTTCGATTACGACAAGTACGATATACGCGCGGCCGATCAAGGCTCATTGCAAGGCGACGCCCAGTTCTTGCAGCAACATCCCGATATTCACTTCACCATCGAGGGACATTGCGACGAACGCGGCTCGACTGAATATAACCTTGCCCTGGGCACCAACCGCGCTGATTCGGTGAAGAATGCGCTCATCCAGGCCGGAGTCAGTGGGGACCGCATCAAAACCATCAGCTACGGTAAAGAGAAGCCGTTCTGTACCGAGCACAACGAGGAATGCTGGCAGCAAAACCGCCGCGCACACTTCGTTTACGAAAAGTAAATCAGGCGGGGCGGCTTCGGCCGCCCCTGCCTTTCGATTTATGTACGCGAGTTTGTAGAATCGAGATCCACTAGATGTGGCTTCAGGAATTGTTGACGTGAACATTTCGGCATTTAATGGGTTAACTATGGAATTCAATCGCATTTGGCTCGTTCTAGCGCTTCTGTCCACGGTTTGGATCGCTCCCGCCTACGGAGCGAATCGCGACATCATCCAACTGCAAACGCAAGTCGACCAGTTGCAGCAGCAGATGACGCAGATGAAGCAATCATTCGATGAGCGCATGGGCGTCATGAAGAATCTGCTCGAGCAGAACACCGACTCCGCCAACAAAGTGACGGCCGCTATCAGCACTCTGCAAGCTTCCATCAATAAACAGCAGCAGGATCGTGCTGCTCAGGTCGACCAGATCTCGGGCCAGATTCAAGCGCTGAACGATACCATGGACGAACTCAAGGTCCGGCTCGCCAAACTCAGCAAACAGTTCGAGGATATGCAGTCGACACAACAGTCGCTGGCCGCGCAACAGGCACAACAGCAGCAGCAACAGCAACAGATGGCCCAGGCTCCGCCGCCTGACGTGCTCTACCAGAACGCTCTGCGTGATTACAATGGCGGCAACAGCGATGTCGCCACACAGGAATTCAACGATTACATCAAGTACTATCCCAACACCGATCTGGCTGGAAACGCATATTTCTATTTAGCCGAAATGGAATTCAAGGCCGGCGATTACAAGAAGGCGATCGCCAACTACGACCTCGTGGTGCAGAATTTTCCCAGTGGCAACAAAGCTGCCGCGGCAGAGCTCAAGAAAGGATTGGCGCTCATTGAAATGGGCAACCAGGACGACGGCGAACAACAACTGAAACACGTTATTCAGCGTTATCCGCGCACCAACGAGGCTGTCCAGGCGCGAGACAAACTGCGAAAGCTGGGAGCATCCACCCGAGCCCACTAGTTCCGTGGCCAGAACTGACTCAGCTTACTAGTGCTGCGCAGCATTCGGCACCACTACTCCGCCTTCAATCTTCGGAATGCCAAAATGTCCGCCGAGATGCGAAAGATCCATCGGACTGATTGAGCCGGAAACCACAATAAGATCGACCTCACTCGCCTTGGCCACCAACACCGCGATATTGCTGATCGCATTGTTCTGTAGCCGAATCCATAGATCGGTGGCGCTGGGCTCTCCGTTCTTGTTATGGCTGTTCATCAACTGCTTCCACCCCGCCGCGTGATATTCGTCTTTCACCGAACTGAGAACTCCAGCATCGTACGCCCAGCGTCCGTTGAAGTGCAGGCTGTGCACCGAAATTCCATTCACGCCTGCAATCACGCGTCGTAGATCCGCATTGTCCGGGTCCATCTTTGAAGCGAATACGAGCATGGAATGATCAAGCGTGAACTCGGTTTTCGACGATGCACTCTGCCGCAAAGCCGTAATTCCACGAGGAATCAATTCGCCGGCGTCCTGTGCTTGCAGGCATTCGACTCCAAATCCGATGACAAATACGATTAAGACAATACGTGCCCACCGCATAAAAGCACCTCAAGATCCACAACAAAGAGTTAGACGTGGTTCCGCCCCAACCCGTGAGCCGGAACCCCTAGGCCATTATGAACCCCGCCTGTGAGAATTAGTTGTACGGGCCTGGTGATCTTTGATTCAAACGGCGTCGGCTACCGCAGCCTTCTCGGCTACGACGCCGCTCGGACGCAGCGTGACCCAGTCGGTCTGCACACGGTCCCATCCCTGAATCAGGAATCCGTATGCGTCGAACAGTTGCCGTATCTGCATTCGTTGCCAGCCGGCAATGTCTTCGAGAATCGGCACAAGCGTTGCCAGTGCGTTGTCGCTCAGCACAGTCCGCTTTGCAATCTGTGCCACCAGCTTCGATTCCGAAACAGCGATCGTGAAGCCGTCGCGACGGTTCACCTGCAGCATCACGTGGATATCGGAACTGCCGTCGCCGACATACACCACGTGGTCCGACGGAATGCCAAGCTGCTCCTCGAGTTGATCCAGCCGCGTCACCTTTCCATAACCGGCAGTAGCGCGCACGAGACTTTCGATTTCGCCCGAAGCTTTGTATTGGAACTCCGTGCCAAAAATGTGATCTGCCGGCACGATTCCTTCCAGAGCCGACTGGATCACTTCTACAGGAGCTGCCGAAAGTACATAAAAATCGAAGTGGAATCCGTCGATCTTCCGGTCAAGAATTTCGTAGATCTGCTTGATGTTGTCTTTGAGGCGGATCCGCTTGCCCACCTCGATCAGATCATCACGCCGGACGCGCGTATGGAACTCAGGATCGTGCAAGAGCAGGTAAGACAGCTCGGCGCCCTGCTGAACCAGGTTCAGCTTCGCCATGCCTTTGGACTTGCGTTCGAATTCCTCAACAGAAATGCCGAGCATCTCGCTCAGAACGTAACCTGTATCGTTAAAGGTCAACGTCTGGTCGAAGTCGCTGGCAAACAGATAGTGTTTCCGATAGTTGCTAGCCATGTTCTATTTTAGATTCAAGATCAGGTTAATTGACTATTAAATTTACCTATCGTAACCATTACAACAACTTGCGCATACATAAGGACATCAAAGCATTGCCCGTTACAGGCTTTCAGCGTAGTCTAGCGCTGTATTTATTCTTATCGATAAGCGATTTGGAAGGACCTACTATGACAAAAAGTGTCAGCGATCATCTTCGTAATGATGCCGACCGCGGCAAGGGCTCTGAGGAGCCTGACGAACGCACCCAAAGTGGCAACAATTCCATGCGAGGCCAACTCGGCCACCGCAACCCCGACCCCCTGCAAGACGGCGCGGATAGCGATTTTCCCGAGCCCGGCCACAGTCCCGAGCATTCGTTCGAGGGCGAGCTGAAGAAAACCGGCTAAACGCGAACGAGTGGTCTATTTCGGCGAAAATGATCCATTACGCAAACGCTCGGTCCGGCCCAAGTAAGGAGCCGCTCATATCTCATACTCCAAGCGTGAATTCTAGCGCAGCTCGTCCATGCACTTCGCCAGCACTTCCCTGCTCGGACGCGTCATCGATTCTGGCAAAGTCGCCAGCGGCTGGTCCGCAATATTCAACATGTCGATAAAGCTGGGTGCTTTTTCATTGATATAAAACACGCCCGTCAGCACTTCGCCTTCCTCGTGCGATTTCATCAATCGGCTCACAGCCTGAATCTTATCCGTCGGATCGTATTCCTCTTCCAGTTTCCGCAGCCGCAGACTCGACCCATCGTGCATCGTGACCTCGAACGTAGTTCCCGGATCATAATCGACATTGATCTCCTCAAACGACGGTACAAAACTGACTTCGTGTAGAGGCTCCTCGTGTGCCTGCATGTACTTGTAAGACTTCGTCGATCCTTCGTGATCGTTAAAAGTCACGCACGGCGAAACCACATCCAGCATCACCGTCCCCCTATGCGCAATCGCCGCCTTCAACATCGTGTGCAACTGCCGCTTGTCTCCCGAGAACGACCGTCCCACAAACGTAGCACCGAGCTGAATCGCCATCGCGCAGGTATCGACCGGAGGAAGATCGTTTACAACCCCGCTCTTCAAAGTCGATCCCAGGTCAGCCGTCGCTGAGAACTGCCCCTTTGTCAGCCCATAACAACCGTTGTCTTCGATGATGTAAATGATCGGCAGATTGCGCCTCATCAGATGGACAAACTGCCCTACGCCAATCGAAACCGTGTCTCCGTCACCCGTCACGCCAAGCGCCAGCAAATCCTTGTTCGCCAGCATCGCTCCCGTTGCCACCGAAGGCATGCGTCCGTGCACCGAGTTGAAGCTGTGCGAACGGTTCATGAAATAAGCTGGACTCTTCGACGAGCACCCAATCCCGCTGAACTTTGCCACCCGTTCTGGCTTCACACCCATTTCATACATCGCATCGATAATCCGTTCTGAAATCGCATTATGTCCGCAGCCGGCGCAAAGCGTCGTCTTCCCGCCACGATAGTCAACCACCTGCAACCCAATTCTGTTGATCTTCGGAGCCGGAGCCGGAGCGGGAGTCGGTGTCGGCGTGTTAGTCGTCCCCATGTTACTTACCCTCCATCATCATCAGTTCGTCGGTCACTGAACGCGCATCAATCGGCAGTCCATGGATATGGCAGATCGACCGCAAACGCGTCGTCAATTCCGGCTTAATGTCGAGTTTCAGCAACGAAGCGATCTGGCCGTCGCGGTTTTGCTCCACCACATAAGTGCGCTCATGCTGCTCAATAAAATCGTGCACTTCGCGCGTAAACGGATACGACCGCACTCTCAGATAGTCCGTCTCGAGTTTGCGCTCTTGGGACAACTGATCGCGCGACTCAGTGATCGCCCAGTGCGAGGTTCCATAGGCGACGATGCCGATCTTCGACTTCCCGTTCGACACCACCTCAGGACGCGGCACAAACGACCGCACTGTCTCGAACTTCTTGTTCAGCCGTTCCATGTTGCGTTCAAAATCGTCAGGACGTTCGCTGTACTGCGCCTTTTCATTGTGCCCGCTGCCTCGCGCAAAATATGCGGCCAACGGATGATCCGTACCCGGCAGCGTGCGATAGCCGATGCCGTCGCCATCTACGTCTTTGTAGCGCGCAAAGCTCCCCGCCTTCTCCAGATCCGCCTTCGTCAGCACCTTCCCGCGATCAATCGGCTTCTCGGGATAAGGAAATGGGTCCGACATCCAGTTATTCATCCCTAAATCCAGATCCGACATCACAAACACCGGCGTCTGGAAGTGCTCCGCCAAATCAAACGCCTCTTGCGCCATCGTGAAGCATTCGCTCACCGAATCCGGGAACAACATGATGTGCTTGGTGTCGCCGTGGCTCAGAAAAGCCGTCGAAAGCACGTCGCCCTGCGAAGTGCGCGTCGGCAGCCCTGTCGATGGCCCGACCCGCTGGATATCCCAGATCACCGCCGGAATCTCGACGTAATAGGCCAGCCCCGTAAACTCCGCCATCAGGGAAATCCCCGGACCCGCCGTAGCCGTCATCGCCCGGGCGCCAGCCCAGCCGGCTCCAATCACCATGCCCACCGCGGCCAGCTCATCCTCCGCCTGCACAATGGCAAATGTCGCCTTGCCATCAGGCCCAAGGCGATGCTCCTTCATGTAATCGATCATCGTCTCTACCAGCGATGACGATGGCGTTATCGGATACCACGTCACCACAGTGCACCCTGCAAACATGCATCCGAGAGCGGCCGCGGAATTTCCGTCGACGATAATCTTGCCCGCCGTCTTATCCATGCGCGCAATGTAAAACGGATCGCGCTTCTTTAAATTCGCCGCAGCGTAGTCGTGCCCCGCCTTCGCCGCCGCCAAGTTCAGGTTTGCCGCCTTCACCTTCGTCGCAAACTGCTTCCGGATCGCCTTTTCCACTTCGGAGTAATCGATCTCCAGCAGATGTGCCGCGACCCCGACATAGATCATGTTCTTGATCAGCTTACGCAGCTTAGCGTCCGCGCCCACGGTTGCTGCCAGTTTGTCGAAAGGCGCCGCGTAGTAAATTAAATCGCCCCGAATCTTATCCAGCGCCAACGGCTCGTCATAAAGCACGGCCGCCCCCGGCGCAAGCGTCTTCACATCCTCCTGCGCTGTCTCGGCATTCATCGCAATCAGCAGATCGATTTCCTTCTTGCGCGCAATGTAGCCGTCTTTATTGGCACGGATCGTGAACCACGTCGGTAGCCCCGCGATGTTCGACGGAAACAGGTTCTTGCCGGAAATCGGCACACCCATCTGAAAAATGCTGCGTAGCAAAACTGTGTTGGAACTTTGCGACCCTGAGCCATTCACCGTAGCGACCTGAATGCTCATGTCATTGACAACACGCTGATGCCCCAGCTGGCCCGATGATTCCTGGGGCACGACATCGGTAGTGGCCATCCCTGTGCCTTTCTGGTCTGAACCGTATAAAGTTGTGACCGGGCAAACCCCGTCGCCCGGAAATCTCGCGGATGAAGAGTGAAAACCCTTTATTATACGCGCAGCAAGTGAGCCGGGGTTAATCGGATGGGAGCGGCCAGTATCGGTTCCTACAATGCCCATACAAACGAAAATTAACGACGTGACTCAGCAAAAGAAATCCCGCCCGCCAGTAGCGTCTGGGGAATCGCGGGAATTGCTTACTCCACTCGCCGCCGGAATCGTAGCTGCCTTTTTGGTGGGCGCTGTCATCGCCGTTTACAGTCCTGCCCTGAATTTCCAATTCATCCTCGACGATCACCACTTCCTTGGCGATCCGCGCCTGCAGTCGTCGGGACACATCTGGGAGTACTTCACGAGCTACGTGTGGGCGCAAGTCACCGGAGGCCCATTGAGTTTTTATCGGCCGCTCTTTGTGCTGTGGTTGAGACTGAATTACATCCTCACCGGCGGGTCACCGTGGGGATGGCACCTTCTCAGCGTTTGTAAGCACTTGTCGGTCGCGGTTCTGCTCGGATTATTGGTGTGGAAACTGTTGCACGATCGCATGGCTGCATTGATTGCCGGCACGCTCTTTGCGCTGCATCCTGCCCAGACCGAATCTGTAGCATGGGTGTCAGTGCCCGATCCTCTCATGTCTGCCGCAGTGCTTGGCAGTCTACTGCTCTATCTCTCCTATGTGGAACGCGTGTCCGAAAAAGCGGCGTCTCGCGTCGAAAGATTGTCCAAAAGATCACGGCAGCGGACCCACAAATCAACGGCCAATTCTTCTGTGCTCTGGGTCGTTGCCGCCGCCGCTGCGTGCCTCGCGGCACTGATGGCAAAAGAAACCGCCATAGTGCTGCCGGTCGTTCTCTTTGCCACGGCCTTGATCGTGCCTTTCGATGCGGCTGAAAATGGGACGGTGAAGGGCACGAATGCAGACCTTCAAAATCGGTTGGTTTCTGCGTTACGCCAAACTCTTCCCTTCTGGGCCGTGACAGTCGTCTATTTGTTATTGCGGTTCATCGCCCTGCAGGGTCATCTCAGCTCTCATACGCAGCACTTGCCATGGAAAACAGTGCTGTTGTCCTGGCCCTCAATTCTCTGGTTTTACGTGAAAGTGTTGTTTTGGCCTGTTAGGCCGCGGGCTTTCGCCGATCCCGGCCTGGTAGACATTTTCTCTTTTCGACACGTCCTTCTGCCCGCAGCAGGAGTTTGCTGCGTTGCCGCGACCTTAGTGGCCGCGTGTCTCTGGGCTTGGAAAAGGGGGCGCCTCAACCTTCCCGATCGAGAAGCAATTAACGTCGAGCGCGCATTGCTGTTCGGTATTTTTCTCTTGGTGTTTCCTATCCTCCTGGCCTTGAACCTGAACGCGTTAGATCCCGGCGATTTCCTCCATGGCCGCTACACTTACCTGTCTTTAACCGGATTGATGCTCCTGGTGGCAACCGGATGGCATCTCGCAACACGCGCAAGCACGGCCTTGTTGGCGGCAATTGGCCTGGTCGCTGTTGCGTTCAGCATCTTGACTGTGAACCAGGAGAGCATGTGGAAGGACGATTTGACGGTCTACACGGTGGCCCACCAAATCGCCCCACACAATGCCCCGGTTGCCCAAAATCTGGTACGGGCCCACGTGCAGGTTGCTCTCGGCCTCGACGAAGCGGATCGATGTGACGAAGCTGTGCCGATTTTTCAGAAGGCTATTCAGGAATACCCCCAAGATTGGTTTGCCTGGGCAGGGCTTGGCGAATGTTTTGCCAAGCTCAACGATTTGCCGAATGCCGAGCGGTCGCTTCACCGTGCCTCTGACCTTTCTCGCGAGCCCCGGGTCAGACAGGAGTGGGAGCAAGTGCGTGAACAAATGGGGTTGCCCTCCACTTCGCCCCAATGATGGCAGGGTCCCCCGCCTCCTAAAGACTCTGGCATAACCCCACGCCAGTTTCGGCCATAATAGAATTGGATGGAACGATTCGCGGAAGGACGTTCCGTGCTCGAACCTTTACCACGGTCGCGACAAGATCAACTTCAACTATTACCCAACTTACAGGAGACGGAATGACAGGCAGTTTGAAGGGCGACCCCATTACCGGCGCCGCTCGTCCACGCAACACCGAAGCGACAAACGTGGCGCAAAACTGCAATGTCGCGCTAATCGGCTTTGGCACCGTCGGTAGTTCGGTCGCAAAGATCCTTTGCGAGCGTTCCAACACCCATCTCCGCCTGACCCATGTTCTCAATCGCAACGTGGCGCGCAAAAAAGTCGATTGGCTCCCGTCCTCCGTGCAATGGACTGAAACAATCGAAGACATACTCTCTCCCGAGGTCGATATCGTGGTCGAGGTCATGGGCGGCCTGCAGCCCACCGAAAATTGGATCCGGCGCGCTCTGGAGTCCGGCAAATCCGTAGTGACCGCCAACAAGCAGCTGATCGCCCATTCCGGCCCCGAATTGATTAGCCTCGCTCGCCGCGTGAACCAGCAGATCCAATTTGGCGCCTCCGTAGCCGGCGGCGTTCCGGTCATCTCAGGATTGCACGAGGGCTTGGCCGGCGACGAACTTTTTAAGATTCGCGGCATCCTCAATGGGACCTGCAACTACATCCTCAGCCAGATTGAAGCCAACGGTGTTCCCTTCGCGACCGCGCTGCGCGAGGCCCAAAAGCTTGGTTTCGCCGAGGCCGAACCGACTGAAGATATCGAGGGCCTCGACGCGCGTGCAAAGCTCACCATCCTCGCCCGCGTAGGACTGCACTGCAACATAACACCTGACAGCATCGTGGCTCGCTCCATCGCGAAGATCGAGACGGTGGATTTCGAATACGCCCACCAACTCGGATGCACAATTCGCCAAATCTCATGGGCCGAATTAACGAAAGACTCAAAAGCAGAATCGAAAGGTGACACCCTGTTTGCCGCCGTCCAGCCTGCGCTCGTCGAACTCTCGTCTCCTTTAGCGCGCGTCGAAGGCAGTCAAAATCTGGTCATGGCTACCGGAACCTATGGCGGCCAGACCGTCTTTGGAGGCTATGGCGCCGGCGGACATCCAACCGCAGTCGCTGTTGTCTCCGACATCCTCTCGATCTCTCGCTCCAGGCAATCCACAATGAGCGAAGCCGGCCAATCCGCCGAAAAAAAACCTGCCGTTACCAACGATTTCAGTGCCAAGCATTATCTGCGCTTTCTGGTGAAAGATCGCCCCGGCATCATCGCCAGCCTCGCCACGATCCTCTCCCAATGCGCCATCAACATCGATTCCGTCTTACAGAAGCCCAGCTGCCCCAAGTCGCACTTGCCTTTTCTGATTACTCTAGAAGAGTGCAAAGCGTCGCTTGTGGAACAGGCTCTGCAAAAAATCAATGCTCTCGATTTCCTGGTGCAACCGTGTTTGCACTTACCCATCCTTCCCTAGAGAGAAAAACCCTGACGACCCCAACGGCCAGACTTCGGTACGAATCAACACCGCCGCTAACCCCTCGCATTGTCGTTTCATTTGCGTCGATGTTGGGGATTCTATTCTTGCTGCTAACATCCGGGACCGTCGCCTCGGCAAAACACATTAACGCCAGGAAGCGCATCTACGCGCCCTATCTTTTCCTGCCTGCTCGAGAGATCAATTCGCGAGCCCCGAATTCAACAACCCCTGCTCCCGAGACCGACATGCTCAGCATCTCCCAACAGTCGGGAATCAAGCTGTTCACCCTGGCCTTCATCGTAAGCTCGGGAAACGACTGCCATGCCGCGTGGTACCGTAACTTGCCCCTCACCCGGGAGAACGCCATCGCCGACGAAATCAGCCGGTTCCGCAAATCAGGCGGCGATGTGATCCTCTCCTTCGGGGGCGAAGCCGGCCTCGAACTCGCTCAGGTGTGCAAAGACGTGCCCAGCCTCCAGGCCCAATACCAGGCCGCGATCGACAAATACAAGGTCCGCATCTTGGATTTCGATATCGAATCTTCCGCCATCCTTGATCCCGCTTCGGTCGACCGCCGCAACCAGGCGCTGGCCAACTTGCAGGCAGCGAACCACGATCTCCTCATCTCTTACACTCTTGCCGTGCTCCCCACCGGATTGCTGCCCAATGGCGTCGACCTGCTGAAAAACGCCGCGTCGCACGGCGTCACCATCGGCAACATCAACATCATGACCATGGATTATGAGACGACCTTTAACCCAAACGCCATGGGCCAGAACGCAATCGATGCCGCCAATGCCGCGATCAAGCAGTTGCAGGCCCTCAACATCGACGCCCCGCTCGGCCTCACGCCAATGATCGGCATGAACGATGTCTCGCCGCAAGTCTTTACTCTCGCGGATGCCAAGAATCTGTTGCGCTACGCGAAGTCGAACGGCCGTATTAGCCGCATCGCCATGTGGTCCGTCGCTCGAGACCGTGCTTGCCCGGGCACGCAGCGCGTCCTTCCCGATTGCAGTGGATTGCCGCAAAGCCCGTTCTCATTCTCTAAAATTTTCGGGAAGTTCTGAAGCACCGTCTTGAATGCGGGCGATTCGTCTTGATCGATCCGTGCCGTTACGCTTCCACCTGGAAAAACTGCGCCATATTGCGGAATTTTTTATAGCGAGTCTCAAGCAGTTCGGAAGTCGGCAAGCTCTTCACCGCTGCCAACTGTTGTTGCAGCGCCGTGTCGAGCAACTCCGCCGCCTGTGCGTGGTCTGTGTGCGCTCCTCCGGCCGGTTCTGGGACAATCCCATCGATGCATCCCAGTTCGCTCAAATCTCTGGCCGTGATCTTCATCGCCTCAGCTGCCAGATCCTTCTTGCTCGCATCGCGCCACATGATCGACGCGCAACCCTCCGGCGAAATCACCGAGTAAACCGAGTTTTCCAGCATTAGGACGCGATCCGCCACCGCAATCGCCAGCGCACCGCCGCTGCCGCCCACCCCGATCACCGTAGTCACGATCGGCACTTCCAGTCGGGCCATCTCCAGAAGGTTGCGCGCAATCGCTTCTCCCTGCCCACGCTCTTCTGCGTGCAATCCTGGATACGCACCGTCGGTATCGACAAAAGTAAAAATTGGCCGCTTGAACTTCTCCGCAATTTTCATCACCCGCAGGGCTTTTCGATAGCCCTCCGGATGTGGCATGCCAAAATTCCGATAGACGCGCTGTTTCGCATCCCGGGCCTTCTGTTGACCCACCACGATGACTTCCTCGCCGTGAAACCGCGCCATGCCGCAAACAATCGCCGGATCGTCGCGGAACCCGCGATCCCCATGAATCTCGCTCCAATCCGTAAAAATGCGCTCGATATAATCCAGCGTGTACGGACGCTGCGGATGGCGCGCCAGTTCCGTGCGCTCCCACGCATTCAGCTGCGAAGAAATCTCACGCCGCAGTCCATTCACCCGCTCGTGCAATTGCTGGATCTGCCGAACCGTTTCCGCGTTCTGCCCCTCCAACGCCTGCAGCCGCGTAATCTGTTCCTCGATTTTTTCCAGCTCCTGCTGCGCTTTTAATCCTGAATCCATTTTGATGACGTTCCCATTTCCTCGGGTATGGTGCGCTTCCACAATCGACAGCATGAAGTCCGCACCCGCGACAGCGATGTGTTCCGCGCTGGCTCCCCCGCCGTTACTTGAACCGCTGTTCGAAGTGCTGGCTGAACCAACGTTCGGATTAACGCCCGAACCGTTGCCCAGCTTCGTATCCGGCTTCTCCGCGCGTTTTATCTTCGCTCGTCTCATCCGCCGCATCTGATCAAGGCACGAGAATCTGCGCGCATCAACTGATGACGCGCACGCTCCCCCGTCCACACAACTCTTCCACACGACCCAGGAAACCCCGGTCCGGCATCACATTATAGCCTTCGGCCTCCATGACCACCATGAAATCGCCCTCCCGCTCGACGTCAAACAGCACCTTTGCCTCGCCCTTGCGGTCGTTGAACAACGTATACAAAGCGTCTACCGTGCCGTCATCCGCGCTACCGAGCGGAATCCTTATACGCAATGCCTTCGGCAAGGGCACGCGTGCCTCGTCTAGGGGGATAATCTCATTCGCCGTTACCTTCGGATTCGCGCCTTCTTCAATCCGCACGCCGCCGCGAATCAGCACCGGAACCTCAAGCTTCACTTTCTCGGCCAGCTTTCTGTAAGCCTCGGGAAAGACCAGCAACTCAACCTTCCCCGACATGTCCTCTAACGCCGCCTGCGCCCACAGTTCGCCGCGTCGTGACTTGGCCACCCGCAATCCAGAAATCAAACCCGCCGTTGTGATGCTCTCGTCCTTCGCTGTCGATTTCTTCATCGCGGCAATCTCTTCCGTCGAAAGCGCATTGAGGTCGGCGAGCTTCTCTTTGTACCTTTGCATCGGATGTCCGGTGATGAAGAATCCAAGAATTTCCTTTTCCGCCGCCAGCCGCGTATGTTCGTCCCAATCGGGTACGTTGGGGAGCGCATCATTCGCCGCCTGCTCTGCGTCATCGGCAAACACGCCAAACAACCCGTGCTGTCCCGATTCCGCGTCTCGCTGCGCTTTCTGCGCCTGCTCGATCGCGGTGTCCAGGGCCTCCATGAGCTGCGCCCGCCGTCCAAAGCAATCCATCGCCCCGCTTTTGATCAGCGACTCCAGCACGCGCTTGTTTAGCAGCCGCAAATCCACTTCCTCGCAGAATTCGTAAAAAGACTTGAAGTTCCGGCCAAGTTTCTTTCGCGCCCCGACAATCGACTCGATCGCGTTTCCGCCAACATTCTTCACGGCGGCAAGCCCAAAGCGAATTGCCTGCCCATGCGGCGTAAAGTTCGCATCACTCACGTTGATGTCCGGAGCTTCCACCGCAATGCCCATCTCGCGGCATTCGTTGGTGTATTTCACCACGTCGTCCGTGCTGCCCGTCACTGAAGTCAGCAGCGCCGCCATGAAGTCCACCGGGTGATGCGTTTTCAAATACGCCGTGTGATAGGCCAGTAGCGCATACGCCGCGGAGTGCGATTTGTTGAATCCATATCCGGCAAACTGCGCCATCAGGTCGAATATCTTTTCGATTTTCTTAGGCGGATATCCGCGCTGCGTCGCTCCCTGCACAAAACGCTCGCGCTGTGCCGCCATTTCTTCCGGTTTTTTCTTTCCCATCGCCCGCCGAAGCAGATCGGCATCACCCAGGGAATACCCAGCCAGCCGGTTTGCCACTTGCATCACCTGTTCCTGATAAACGATGACGCCCAGCGTCTCCTGCAAAATCTCTTTCAGCTCTGGTAATTCGTACTCAATTTTGCGCCGCCCGTGTTTGCGCTCGATGAAGTCATCGATCATCCCGCCCTGAATCGGCCCCGGACGATACAGCGCATTCAACGCGGTCAGATCTTCAATCGAATTCGGCTGATACCGACGCAGCACATCCCTCATGCCCGACGATTCAAACTGAAACACGCCCGACGTCAATCCGCGATGGAAGACTTTCTCGTAAGTCTCGTGGTCCTCCAGCGGGATGTCATCCAGCTTGAGCTGCGTCCCCTTCTGCGCGATGAGTTTTAACGTGTCATCGAGAATCGTCAGCGTGGTCAGCCCAAGAAAATCCATCTTCAGCAGGCCCATCTTCTCGATGGCGACCATGTCAAACGCAGTAACAATTTCGTCGTTTTTGGTTTTGTGCAGCGGAACCAGCTCAATCAGCGGACGCGGCGAAATCACCACTCCCGCCGCGTGCACTCCCGAATTCCGCACCAGTCCTTCGAGCTTCCTCGCCGTATCCAGCAACTGGCGCACCTGCGGATCCTTCTGATAGGCGTCCTGTAGAGCCACTGACTCCGTCAACGCATCGTCCAGCTTGATGTTCAGCGTGGTCGGCACCATCTTCGCGATGCGGTCCACATCGCTGTATGGCATATCCATCGCGCGCCCTACATCTTTAATCGCCGCTTTCGCGGCCATCGTTCCAAAGGTGATGATCTGCGCCACATTGTCGCGCCCGTACTTGTGTGTGACGTATTCGATCACCTCGCCGCGCCGGTTCATGCAGAAATCGATATCGATGTCCGGCATGGAAATACGTTCCGGGTTCAGGAATCGTTCAAACAGCAGCTCATGCTGCAGCGGATCGATATCCGTAATCCCCAGCGAATATGCAACCACCGCGCCCGCTGCCGATCCGCGCCCCGGTCCCACCGGAATTCCGCGTTCGCGCGCATAACGAATGAAGTCCCAAACAATCAGGAAATATCCTGAAAACTTCATTTGTTGGATAATCGCAATCTCGCGCGCCAGTCTCTGCTCGTAATCCGCCAGCGAGTGTTTCAGCCGCCCATTCGCCGCCGCGTTCTGCAAGCTCTCCATGCGCCGCGCGAATCCCTGCCGTGTAATGTGCTCGAAATAACTGTCAAGAGTGAATCCGTCCGGAACATCGAAGTGCGGAAACGGGGTTGGGACTTTTTCCAGGCGAAGATTGCAGCGCTCGGCAATACCAAGCGTACGCGAGAGCACCTCGGGCGCATCTTTGAACACGCGAAACATCTCGTCGCCGTTCTTGACGTAGAACTGCGTGCCCTCGAACTTCATCCGGTTCGTTTCCTGGATCGACTTCCCCGTCTGAATGCACAGCATCACATCCTGCGCGTGCGCGTCGTCTTCGCAAAGGTAGTGGCTGTCATTGGTCGCAACCAGCGGCAGCCCGAGATCTTTCTCCAGTTGAAACAGACCAGAGTGGATGCGGTGTTCCATCTCCAATCCCTGGTCCTGAATCTCAAGAAAGAAATTGTCTTTGCCAAAAAGATCGCTGTAGAAAACTGCCGCCGAGCGCGCCGCCTCGTAATTCCCTTCCATTAGCCGCTCGGCTACTTCGCCCTTCAAGCATCCTGAAAGGCCAATCAGTCCCTTTGAATGTTCAGCCAGAAACCTCTTGCTCACCCGCGGCTTGTAGTAGAAGCCGTGTAGCGAAGCCTCTGACGTGATCTTCACCAGGTTGCGGTAGCCTTCTTCATTCTCGGCCAGCACCAACAGATGGTTATAGGTATCGCCGTCGGGAGGCGTGCGGGTAATGACGTGATCGTCTTTCTTGCAGATGTAAAGCTCGCAGCCCACGATCGGTTTGACACCGGCCTTGTGCGCGGCATTTACGAAATGCACCGCGCCGAAGATGTTGCCATGGTCGGTCATCGCCACGGCCGGCATTCCGAGCTCATGGACTCGATCTACCAGTTTTTCGACGTCGCAGGCGCCATCGAGCAGAGAGTAATCGCTATGCAGATGCAGGTGGACAAATTGAGGCATGAAGACTTTTTATCTGGAGTTCATTTTAATGGCTGGAGAAAATCACGCAACGCCTGAAAGTGGTGCAATGTGTGCTGGGCAGCGATTCAAACTCGATATCGCAATGTTCCGCTACCTTGAAGACGATTCGAAGCTCTACCGTGGTATCTGGAAATCAACTCCGCGATCTTCATTCACTTTCGCAGTCGCGGCCAAATCCAGTTCGTCAAGCGGAATCCTTTTCGCCGCCTGATCGTTCAGGACCCAGAGGGTTCCGCCTGCGATCGCATAGTTCCGCACTTCTTCCACGTGCTTGTCGCGAAAAACCAGCGCTGTCGTCGGCTCGGCCTGCGGCTTCGGCTGATTGCGTGCTTCGATGTCTTGCTGCAGCTGGTCGATCTTTCCGTTCAAGGTTTGCAGATCGGATTGCAGCTGTCCGCCACCAGCATACGGCGGAGGATAGTACGAATTGACATCAGAGACACTGCTTTGATCGTCCGACCCGTTATCGAGGTTGTACCAGTCCCAATAGCCGTAGGGATAATAGCCCAGGTAAGGGTAGTAGTAGGGATAAATACCCCGCCGCCCATAAAAGCCGCGTCGCCCGTAGCCCGGACCAACGCGAACGGTGATGCCTGATCCGCGATTGAATCCGCCACCGCGAAAGCCACCTGCAGAGTGGCCAGCAAAGCCGCCAGAGGCAAAATGCGCACCGCCGCCAGCAAAGTGACCACTGCCTCCGCCGTGACCACCGCCTCTCTGGGCCCACGCCGGGAGCGCGAACACAATCAGGCTGCACGCCGCTATGTACGACCAGCGCCGCATAAACGCATTATAACGCTGATTGGATCACCCGGATGTAATGTTGAGTAAAGCAATTGTTCGGATGCATCCGGAACACTGGTGGCGGATCACAGCCGAAGAATCCCTTATTTATTTCCCTTTTTTCTTGCCCTTTGCGCCGGTCTTCTTGGCGGTTTTTGCCGCGGATTTGGCGGTCTTGTGAGGTTTCACAACCTTCTTAGCCGCCGCAACCTTGTTCGGTTTGGCGGATTTCACTGGCTCCGCGGGTTTTGCCGGAGCTACTGCATTCTCAGCTGCGGCAGTCTTCACCGGCACGGCAGTCTTCGCCGGAGAAGCAGCCGGATGCTGCGGCCCTGGATTCGCGACTGCGACCGCAGCTTTTCCCTTGGCTCTTAGTCCAGGCTTGGCGGACGCTGCAGCCGCCACGGCGGCGGCAGCTTTGGCACCGCGGCCGCGCTTCGCTGGCGGAGGTGGTGGTGGAGGCGGTGGTGGCGGCGCGAGCGGTTTCAGAAACTTCAGCGTCTCGGTGCGCGAACGCAACTTGCCGTCCAGCAAGAGCATGAACACGTCATTCGCAATCTTCGGATACTCCGGCATCTGCGGGGTAATGTGCAGTTCCGTCATCTCCGGCAGTGGAATCTTCTGCTGCACCTGCCGCCACTTGGTGAAGAAATTCTTGATCTTCTGCGCGACCGCCTGGTGCCGCGCCGTGATCGCCAGAAACAGAATCATCTCTGGACGCGCCGATGACAGCAGTTGCCACGTGCGCGACGGCGTCGCCGCCTCTTTCCCCGTCAGCCGTTTCGCCAGGCTGTGAGCGTTCGCGTCGAGATCCTTCCACGCTTCGACCAAATCTTTGCGTGGTATCGCTCGCCGCAAGTCTGAAATATCCTTGTCGCCCAGCCGTTCAGTGAGGAAGTAGAGCACTGCCGGAGCTACATCTGGCGTGTAGCCCAGCTCATTCATCTGCTGTCGCGTCTTCATCAGCGCGCCCAGTCCGGCCGAATCGACCTTGGCCGTGCTCCAGCGCGGATTCAACACCTTCAGCCAGCCTTCTTTTTCGTACGCCTTCAAAACGCCGAGCGCGTCATCTTCATAGGCCAACTGCTCGATCTCGTAACCGATGCTGGCGCTGCGTATGTACTCGATGTAATTGTTTTCTTTTCCCGATTCATAACGTGCTTGCGTGCGCTCTTCAAGAGGCCAATGAAAGCGCGTGGTAAACCGCGTTGCGCGGATCATCCGCGACGGATCTTCAAGAAACGCGTAGTTATGCAGCACGCGGATGACTTTGGCTTCAATATCCGCTACGCCGTTGAATGGATCCATCAAGAGCCCGCGCGATCCTTCATTCAGCGACAATGCCATTGCGTTGACGGTGAAATCGCGCCGCCGCAGATCCTCAATAATTGTCGCGGGAGCCATCTGTGGAGCCTTCCCGGGCTTGTCGTAGTGCTCCGATCGCGCCATGGCAATCTCGGAGCGCACTCCACCAGGCAGCGTCAGCAGCAAGGTCCTTGTCTCGCTGTCGGCGTGGCCGATCACCGCGCCCGCTCGCTCCAGATCCTTCTGTAGCTTGAGGGCATTGCCCTGCACCGTGAAGTCAAGATCACGTATAGGGAAGCCGGTGATGATGTCGCGTATGGCGCCGCCGGTGAGGTATAGGTTCATCCCCACGGCTTTGGCGGCGTCTAAAACAAGGGTGACTGCCTTCTGTTGATCCGGCGAGAGCCGGGTTTCCAGCGTGTATATGTAATCGGCCATGCCTTCCTAATCGCCTTACAGCGGCCCTTTCTATGGGCTCGACCGGGGCGTTTTTCACAGCTTTTCCACAGGGAAACCGCTCGCCTCCGGGCAAGCCGCTGGCCGGCGGAATCTAACTCCCTCTAGACATTAGACTTATAACCCAAATTCGCAATTCCGGCAAGCTAGAGAAAATAACACAAGGTTTACCGTTTGGCTACTGTGAAGCCACAAACTGTCCCGATTCATCAGGAAAGTGCGAAAATCCAATCTGGAGCTTCCTCGCCCGGCACCGCAAGCGCCGCCTTAGGATGCGTACCTAGCTCATGCCGTCGACCCACAAAAAAGTCATCGTGCGGAAACATGACCGCGACTCGATCAGCGGCTATGTCGCTCCCGCCAACTTCGTCGTCGAGGGCAAACTTGAACTGCTCAACACTTCAGGCAACGTAGTCGCGATCGACCTGCGCGAGATCAAGGCCGTTTATTTCGTACGCGAGTTTTCTGACACCGACCTGATGCTGCGTAAGACCTTCACCACACGTCCGCGCACCGAAGGCCTTTGGGTGCGCCTGAAGTTCAAAGACAACGAGGTGATCGAAGGCATCCTGCCCAACGATCTCACCCAAAATCCCGCTGAAGGATTCCTCATGAATCCTCCCGACCTGCGCTCTAACACGCAGAGAGTCTTCGTGCCGAAAGAAGCGTTGACGTCGCTCACGGTTCTGGCGGTTATAGGGTCCGCCAACCGGCGCCGTCGAGGCGGCCAGCCAGACACGCGACAAGTAACGCTGTTCGAGCAGTAGCAGCCGTCTGAAGAGACTAGCTGTCTTAGCTGCCGAGCTTGGCTCGGCTTGGACGGGCGGGACACCCGTCCCACACGAACCGCTCATACATTAAGTTCTTTCCCGCTCCCGAGGAATCGGAAGGCTGCGTGTGAGCGCATCCGTTCCGCTACAATTCCTCGTGACAAGCTATGAGACTCTCTGACATTTCTATCGCCCTGAACGCGACTCTGGAAAATGCCGATCCCGAAACCGAAATCACCGGACTCTCGGGCATCGAACACGCCACGGCCGGACAGCTCACCTTCGTTTCCAATCCCAAATACAATGCTGCCGCGCGAACCACCAAGGCGTCGGCCGTAATCGTCGCCGGAAACTTTCCCGCTATCCCCACGGGAATGCTGCGCAGTAAGAATCCGTATCTCACGTGGGCAAAGGCCATCGAGCTTTTCTACCAGCCGCCGCAATATGCTCCCGGAATCCATCCGACTGCGGTCGTTCATCCGAAGGCGAAACTGGGCAAGAATGCGCACCTTGGGCCTTACGTGGTTATCGACGAAGACGCGGTCATCGGAGACAACGCCATTCTTCTCGCCCACGTGGTCATCTATCGCGGAGCGACCATCGGCCACAACTTCTTCGCCCACGCTCACGCGGTGGTGCGCGAGTTCTGCCATCTGGGCGACAACGTCTTGCTGCAAAATGGAGCGGTTGTCGGCTCGGACGGCTTCGGCTTCGCCAAGACGGAAGAAGGCAACGGGCCGAATTCTCACTGGCACAAGATCGTGCAGTCAGGCAACGTCGTCGTCGAGAGCGACGTGGAAATACAGGCTAACGCCTGCATCGACCGCGCCAGCATCGGCGAAACCCGTATCGGCCAAGGCGCGAAGATCGACAATCTGGTCCACGTAGGCCACAGCTGCATCATCGGACATGACACTCTCCTCTGCGCGCAGGTCGGCCTCGCGGGCACAACCGACGTCGGCAACCATGCCATCCTCGCGGGACAAGTAGGCGTGAGCGGCCACGTAAAAATCGGAGATGGTGCGATTGCCATCGCGCAAAGCGGCATTCCGCAAGATGTTCCGGCGGGCGCGATGGTCAGCGGAGCGCCGGCCATCGACCACAAGCTGTGGCTGAAATGCTGTGCCGCATACCCGAAGCTGCCAGAGATCGCTAAAGCAGTCAGAAGGCTATCAGAGCGTCAATAAGGGGCCTTAGTTCGGAGGCATGTCGTCTTTTGCCAAGCGCAGGACGTATGGCGCCGACCTGTGCTGGAGTACCCCCACCCCCCCCATGCCGGTATATTAGAATCATGGACTTAGCAGATGGTACCCTTGCAAAGTATTCAAGAATCATGGCTTACAGGTAAAGTCTTCAAACATAAGGGCTTAGATTGCTGGATGCGTGTTTATTCTTGGGTTACTATCTGATCGCTTCCGGAAATTTTTCAATATCGGGTCCTTCAGAATCATGACTTTAGCGGGAAAATCTTTCCAGGTCTTTGGGTTTAAAAGAGTTATTCATAAAGTATTTTGGAATAAGGAGTTAGCCGCATCTGTGGATTTTGGGGGGCGATTTGGCATCTGAGGGCTTCGATTCGTGTTGTCAAAGAGCGTCGGGCCTGTGGGACTGCGGTCGAGTCTGGTGGCCGTCCTGGGACGGGCACACTTCGACTCTGGTACAGGTCGAACTCTATTTTCGCCGATTGGCGGGAAGAAGTCTGTGATGGGGTACACCGGGCAGTGTGATAGTCGCGAGGAGAAGTGTGGAGTGGGAAATCTGGCACAGTCCGGTTGTGCGAAACCCACACATCGCAAAGTGCGCGATGTGTGAGGCACCCGCATTGTAAACGGCGCACGACCGCCAATTGACGGCTATTCTCGCAGGTCGGGTGGGAGGCCGTTGTTGATGGCTGTCCTCACTTTGGCTATAAGGCAATCGCGCTCTCCGAAGTCGGCGGGCTCGATGGGATCGTGAAATTCGACCGTCACGGTTCCGGGACGAATGGCGAAGCGCGCTTTGGGCATGACGGCTTCAGTGCCTGAGATGGTGATGGGAACGACGGGAACTTTGCACTCCTCGGCCAAATAAAACGGGCCTTTCTTGAAGGGCAAAAGTTTGCCGTCGAACGAGCGCTTGCCTTCCACGTAGATGGTCATGTTGAGTCCCTGGCTGATGGCTTTGACGGCATCGCGCACGGCGGAGATGCCGGCGTCGCGATTGCCGCGGTCGACGGGCACGAGCGCTCCGATGCGCATGATCTGGCTGAGAATGGGAACCTTGAATAATCCCTTCTTCACCATGACGGAGGTGCGGCGCGGGATGAGCGGCAAAGTGATTGGGGGATCGAGATTGGAAATGTGATTCGACATGAAAACGTAGGTGCGCGCGGGGTCGATTTTTTCGAGTCCGATGGTGCGAACTTTGACGCCAGCGATGCGCACTCCATTGAAGGCGGCGAACATGCAGCTTCGGTAGAGGAAGGTGATGTCTTTGGTGAGGTAGGTCCAGGGAATTCCAAATAGCGCCGCGAATGGCAGCGCCGCGGCCCAGAACAGCAGCATGAGAATGGTGCGAAACACTTAGGTTTTCACCCCGAGAGCGTTCACTTTCAGAGCGCGCAATTGCCGCGGAAGCTTTTCGTAGATACCGCCGAATCCTCCATTGGAAAGAATGGCCACGACGTCGCGCTCGCGCAACTCTGGGGCGATGGCGCTGACGATGGCATCGGCGTCGGGAAGAATGCGCGCGCGTTTTCCGCGCTTCTGAATCTCGGCGATGACGCGATGGAGGTCGAGACGTTCGGCTTCAGGAATCGCTTCGGACTTGAAGATGGCCGCGACCACGACTTCGTCGGCGAGGGCGAGGCTGCGGGCGAGGGCGTCCTGCAGAACGTTGCGGCGCATGGTGTTGGAGCGTGGCTCGAGCACGACCCACAGGCGCGAGTGCGGATAGCGGGCACGCAAGGCGTGAATCGTCTGCTCGATGGCGGTGGGATGATGCGCGAAATCGTCGATGATGGTGATACCGTTGACTTCAGCTTTGACTTCGAGACGCCGCTTGACACTGCGAAATGTCTTCAGAGCTTCGGCGATCGCGTCTTGTGGAATTCCGTAGCTCGCCGCCAGTGCGGCGGCGGCGGTCGCGTTCCAGACGTTGTATTCTCCGCCGAGCGAAAAGTCGAAATCGGCCCAGGGCTTTCCGTCGTGAAGGACCGACCAGGAGGTGCGGTTTTCGCTGAGGCTCAGGTTGGCGATTTTCCAGTTGGAGCGATCGGAACTGCCGTAACGCTCGACTGGACAGAAAGCTTTCTGCAGGCAGCGGTCGAGACTCGCGCCGACTTGAACACTGAGGCTCGCACCCACATCGAAACCGACGATGCGTCCGCGGCGAGGAACCAGGTTGACGAGGCGCTTGAACGCAGTTTCGACGGCGTCGAGATCTTTGTAGATGTCGGCGTGATCGAATTCGACCGAGGTGAGAATGACGGAATCTGGAAAGTAGTGCAGGAACTTTGGACCCTTGTCGAAGAAAGCGGTGTCGTATTCGTCGCCTTCGAGGATAAAGTGCTTGCCATGGCCGAGTCCGAAGCTGCGGCCGAAGTTTTCGGCGATGCCGCCGATGAGGAACGAAGGCTGAAGGCCAGCGGTTTCGAAGATCCAGGCGAGCATGGAGGTGGTGGTGGTTTTGCCATGGGTTCCGGCAACCACGAGAACATCCTTGCCGACGAGAAATTCATCATGCAGAATTTGCGGCAGAGAAGAAAATGGCATGCGGTCGTCGAGGACACGTTCGAGTTCAACGTTGCCGCGCGAGAGGGCGTTGCCGACGACGACGAGATCAGGGCGCGGATCGAGGTTTGTTGCGGCGAAGGGCTGGGCCACGGGAATGCCGAGCGCGTCGAGAAAGGTAGACATCGGCGGATAGGCGGCGGCGTCGGAACCGGTGACGCGGAATCCGCGCTCTTGCAACATTCCGGCGAGCGAGGCCATGGCGGTGCCGCAGATGCCGATGAGGTGAATGTGTTTGGGCTTGGTCATGGTTTGGATCGTCGTTGGTCGTTGGCCATGGCTTTCGTCTTTGGTCGTCTTCGGTCGTCGCTAGTGTTAGTCATCTGTGGTTGCGGGCTCTAGAATTGTTAATTTCACGTCATCGGATACTTCGAGCCGAGCATTTACTCCGAATGGCAGCGTGATGTTGGCGCGCGAGACGTGGCCGGAGCGCAAGCCATAGGCCACTGGAATTTTGAGATCGCCTACCACTCGCAGGACGACTTCTTCGAGAGTGTAATCCTGGGTTGGAGTTTGGCGGCAATCGAGCATTTCGCCGAAGATGATGCCACGAACGTGGTTGAGCTTGCCGGCCAGTTTCAACTGCATCAACATGCGGTCGATCTGAAAGGGTTTGGCGGCGAGATCTTCGAGGAAAAGGATGGTTCCGTCAGTGCGGATGTCGTAGGGAGTGCCGAGCGCGGCTACGAGGATAGAGAGGCATCCGCCATAGAGGATACCCTCGGCTTCGCCGGCGACCAGCGGTTTTGCGCCGGAGCCGTTGGCAATTTCCCATTCGGACTTGCCGCTGGTTGCGTTTTGCCAAGAGATTAGATCGACGCCATCGGCCAGGGCGAAATCTTTGGCGACCATTGGTCCATGGAACGTTATGAAATGCGCGGAGTCGGTAAAGGTGGTGAGGAGCGTGGTCAGATCGCTATAGCCGGCAAAGATTTTCGGATGTGGCGCGATCTTTTTCAGGTCGATCGCGGGCAGAAGGTAATTTGAGCCATATCCGCCACGCGCGCAGATGATCGCGCGAATGTCGTCGCGCAGGAACATGTCTTCGAGTTCGCGCACGCGACGCTCGACTGAACCGGCAAAGTAAAGATCGCGTTCGAGGATCGAGGGAAAGTAGAACGGTTCGTAGCCGATGCGGCGAAGGCCGTCGCAGCCGGCCTCGAGCATTTCGCGTTTCAGGTTTGAGGCGGGCGCGACGATTCCTACATTGTCGCCGGGGGTGAGCGCTCGCGGCTTGATGCGGGTTGGGTAGGTGGAATGTGTGGCGTGTTTGGCCATGGAGAGTTTAGTCATTTTGCGAACTACAGATCCCTCGCTCCGCTCGGGATGACAAACCGTAACCGCAGATCCCTCGCTTTGCTCGGGATGACAAACCGTAACTACGGATCCCTCGCTTTGCTCGGGATGACAAATCGTAACTGCAGATCCCTCGCTTTGCTCGGGACGACAAACCGTAAAAGATCCAGAATTGATCTTAAATGAAGAATTCGCCGCGACAGATTAGAGTTGCCGGACCTTGCAGATAAACTTGGTTCTCCCAGCGTACGGTCTGCGCGCCTCCGGGGGCGACTACGGTCACGGGAGATGTTACTCGACCAGCGGCGATGGCGGCGACGGCGGAAGCGCATGATCCGGTGCCGGAGGACTCGGTTTCTCCGGCGCCACGTTCAAACATTCGGATCTCGATTTCGTGAGGGCCGCACACGACCACATAGGCTACGTTCGTGCCCTGGGGAAAGTGCGGTTGGGTCTGGATGACGGCCGCCTGACGCTGCCATCCATCGGGAAACTTGTCCACGAAGATTATGAAGTGCGGATTGCCCGTCGACACTCGCGTTCCTGAAGCGTGCACCTGCGGTGTCTCGATCGACAATTGGCCGCCGAGTTCGGGCGGGCCCATATCGGCTTCAAACTCGAAGGTGAAGCCTTGACGGGCGATGAGGCGGCAGGTCTTCAGTCCGGCGCCGGTGCGGACGACGATTTCTTTTTTGCCCTCCCGCAAACAGATCTCGGCGGCGACGCAGCGGGTGCCATTGCCGGAGACTTCGGCGGACGAGCCGTCGGCGTTGATGAGGCGGGCGTCCACGTCAGCATGGGCATCGGGAAACAGCCACTCGACGCCGTCGGCGCCGACTCCGCGATGACGATCGCACATGCGGCGAGTGAGATCGGCGAGGTCGCCGGAAACCTGAGCGCCGTCGACCAAGAGGAAATCGTTGCCGCACGCCGAGGCCTTGGTAAAGGCAATGGCAGGGTTCGCGGGGGCAGTCATTCGTGTTCCACGGCGCCGAGCGAAGTTACGCTGGCGAAGGCGGTGGATTCATGCAGGCGGACGGAAAATACGCTTTCCTGATCGCGTTCGCAATTGACGGAGAAGACCATGCGGAAGTCGGGATCGGCGGACGCGATGTGCACGCTGCTCATGGTGAGCTGCTCGCTATCGAGAAGACGATTGACCTCGCGCAACATTCCGTCGACATTGCGGCCGGTGACTTCGTAGGTGGTAACGAAGGCTCGCAAGGAGAACGCGAGTTCCATGCGCCCGAGGAGAACCAGGGAAATGAGAATGATGACGGTGGCAAAGCAGGCGGTGAGATAGAGGCCGCCACCGGCAGCCATGCCGACGGCGGCGACGACAAAAAGAGTGGCAGCGGTGGTCAAACCTTGCACGGAGGCGCGCGCATGGAGAATCGAACCTGCGCCGATGAAGCCGATGCCGGGAATGATTTGCGCCGCAATGCGGGCGCTGTCAGCTTCCACGCCGGCGAGTTGGCGCGAGAGAACGGTAAACATGGCAGCGCCGAAGCAGATAAACATGTTCGTTCGGAGTCCGGCGGGACGGTGGCGGAGTTGGCGTTCGAGGCCGATGATGCCACCGAGCAGCGCTGCGAGCAGCAATCGGGCCAAGGTCGAACTCAACACGACGCCCAGTTCATTGTGCAGGAGCTGAATGATTTGATGGATTGGGTTCATGCTCGCGCACCTAGATCGAACAGCTGGCTTCGAGCGGATTCTATCACCGGCATCCGCCACTTTCGGTGCCGGTTGCGGCCAAGGGTTAACGCGATTGATTCGGGGCTCGGTGAGTAGAGTAGATGTGGGCGTACGGCTGTCCGGAGGCATGAATTACAGTCAACTCGGTCAGGTTCGCTTTATTGACCCGTTTGTCTACTGGGTCGCCTTCAAAGGCGATCACGACATCGACGTAGCGTGACGGATTGGCCAGAGCGCGCTCCCAGAGGCCGTCGGGATCGGATGGGAGCTTCCAGGGACGATGATTTTCATTGTTGACAACCCGGCGCAAGGGTATGCCAGCCTGCTCCATCACGCCCACGTGTTCGCCGAGATCCATGAGGAACCGGGTGTTGGGCGGGAATCCGGAAACGACGCGCTCGACGGTGGCGTTCAGGGGATAGCGGATATCCCAATTTCGTTGCGCTTCTTTCAAGCACTGAGGACCAGTCTTCCAGACTGCCGCATAACTGCCAACCACCAAGGCGAAGACCAAAGCTACCAATTTTGCGGCGTGGCGGCCGCTGGCGCTGATGAGGAAGGCTGAAGCGGCGAGCACTCCAGCGGAGGCGGCGAACATAGGGAGCAGTTGCAGTCCGTAACGCTGATTGAAAGTGGCAAAGGGCCACCACATGTAGACATGAATGGGCACGGAACCGTAGGCGACCGAAAAGGCGTAGAAGACGAGGGGAGTCCAGAGCAAGAGCAAGGGAGAGGATTGGCGGCGGAGTTTCCAGACGGCGATGGCTAACGCGAAGATGGCAGTTGCCAGCCAGAAGCGGCCCCAGTTGCCATCAGCTAAATTCAGTTGGGCCGACTTCAGAAAATACAGGGCCGCCACGGAAGCGTTGTGCAGCGCAGGGTTCGGAGCGGCGACGCGCTGCTCAATCGCCTTCGCCGAATATGGACCGTTGGCAAAATCGAGGGCGTTTCCGTAGACGGCTGAATTGTACGCGAGCCAGAGGACGGGAGCGATGGTGATGGCGACCAGGAACTTCAGGGCGTTCCAGCGCAGGTCGCGATTTTGCCAGCGCCGCAGGACGATTACGATTACCGTGGCTCCGATGATAGCGGCGAGGAACCATCCGTCATAGCGGGTGAGTTCTGCGGCGGCGAGACATAAGGCGCAGCGGAGAAGCGAACTGCGCTGTTGCGCCGGAGGCTCGGATACGGGAGTTTGCAGGGTGCGGATAAATTCTGCGAAGTAGACGACGGCCCAGATGAAGAACGCCAGATAGAGCGACTCGGTCATGGCGGTGGCCTGTATATAGATTAGGTTCGGATTGGCTCCATAGACAAAGGCGGCGGCCCACGCGCCCACTGTCGCGGCGGGTTTTGTCGTGGGATTGGCATCGAGTATGCCGCGGACGAGGCGAAATATTCCCATGACGGCGAGCACGTAGGCGACCATGGACGGAATGGAGCCGCCGGTGGCATTGCGCCAGAGCGCATCGGACCAAATGAATGGGATCATCAGGAGATGAGGCAAGGGCAGCCAGACGGTTCCTAACTGGAGCAGGCCGGGCGTCTGCGAATCGACGACGCGACGGGCGATGTTGATGTGGGCGACCGCGTCTCCGTAGAGCACGAGCGCGTGATGCTGGAAGTAGTAGAAGAAAGAAAACATCGAGACGAGAAGAGCGATCAGGCCGACGCGAGCCACAGCCGGGTCAGGGATGGGCTCAGCTTTCACGCTTACTTTTCGCGCCGTCATGATTAGGAGGAACTGCTGATCTGATTATGGCAGGAGTTGATTGCTGACGTTTAATCGAGGTGCGTCAGTTCGCGAAAGACCTGGAAGCGTCCGTCGATTTCCGCGCGGGTGAGATGCTGGAGGCGCTCGGTGCCGAAGCGCTCGACGGCGAATGATCCCATGACTCCGCCATAAAAGAGGGCGCGCTTCAGGACTTCGCGATTGATTTCGCCCTGCGATGCGATGTATCCCATGAATCCGCCGGCGAAAGAGTCGCCGGCGCCGGTAGGATCTTTGACTTCTTCGATGGGCAGAGCCGGGGCGCGGAAGGGATGGGATCCGATGCCGAAAGCGCCTTCGCGGAAGAATATGGTTGCGCCGTATTCGCCGTGCTTGACTACGAGCGCGTTGGGGCCCATGGCAAGAACTTTTCTGGCGGCGCGGGGAAGGTTTTTTTCGCCGGCCAACATCTTCGTCTCGGTGTCGTTGATGAGCAGAACGTTGACCAGTTTCAGGGTCTCAGCCAATTCGCCTGGGGTGCGTTGGATCCAGAAATTCATGGTGTCGCCGCCGGTGAGGCGCACGCCATCCATCTCGAGGCGCACGGCTGCTTGCAACGTCGGGTGAATGTTAGCGAGGAAAAGAAATTGAGTGTCGGCGTACTCCTTGGGGATGTGCGGCTGGAACTTTTCGAAGACGTTGAGTTCGGTGAAGTCGGTCTTGGCTTCGTTCAAGTTATCGAGATATTGCCCACCCCAGCGGAAGGTCTTGCCCTCGGTGCGTTCGATCCCTCGCGTATCTACGCCGCGATTCTTGAACACGGCTTCGTGCTCGGGGCGGAAGTCCTCGCCAACGATGGCAACGACGCGGACGTTGGTAAAGTAACTGGCAGCGAGCGAGAAGTAAGTGGCCGCGCCTCCGAGAATGTCATTGACTCGACCGGACGGAGTGACGATCGTGTCGAAGGCTACTGAACCCACAACGAGAATGCTCATGAGGCTCCTAAATCAGTCGGTGGCCGTTCGTCGTTGGCGCGCTACAAACTGCGGAAAAGACGACCACCAACTATTTCAAATATTTTCCCAGGATCAGGTGCAGTTTCTCTTTTGTGGCTACGGGAATCTTGGTTGGATCGGTCAGGATCGCGTGGGCCAGCGCCGAGCCGCACTTGCATGAGCGCGTCTGCGGCATTGCAGACACGGCGGCCTTCACTACTTTGGCGGCGTTTTCGGCGTTCTTCACCAGCACGGAGACGATCTGTTCTACGGTTACGGAATCGTGATGGGGATGCCAGCAGTCGTAATCGGTCACCATGGCGACGGTAACGTAACAAATCTCGGCTTCGCGGGCGAGCTTGGCTTCCTGCAGATTGGTCATGCCGATTACGTCCGCGCCCCAGCTGCGATAGACATTGGACTCGGCTTTGGTGGAAAACTGCGGGCCCTCCATGCAGATGTAAGTTCCGCCAAGTTTGCCGGTGACGCCCGCGGCGCGGCAGGCATCCGCGACAATTTTTGCCATTTCGCCACAGACGGGATCAGCGAATCCGACGTGAGCGACGATGCCATCGCCGAAAAAAGTGTCGACGCGGTGGCGGGTGCGGTCGAAAAACTGGGTCGGGATCACGAAATCGAGCGGCTTGTGTTCTTCTTTCAGAGAACCGACGGCGGAGACGGAGATGATGCGCTCGACTCCGAGCTGCTTAAAACCGTAAATGTTGGCGCGGAAATTGAGTTCACTGGGCAGAAGCTTGTGGCCGCGGGCGTGGCGCGCGAGAAAAGCTACTTTGCGGCCGTCGAGAGTTCCGAGAATGTAGGCGTCGGAGGGATCTCCGAATGGAGTTTCCGGGTGAACCTCATGCGCGTCGCTGAAGCCCGGCATATGGTACAAGCCACTGCCGCCGATGATGCCAATCTCTGCCTGTTGCAATTGCGCTCCTGATGGGTTGGAGATGACCGCGGAACTGGTGATTATACAAGAGAGAAAGTCATGGGTTGGCGGGCGCGGGCTGGTGGAGCGATTCTTCCGGCGGCCAGAAATCGGCCTCGGCGCGGCGGGTGGTGTCGTGATCGAGACCTTCACTGACGAGGACGGTGTCGGCGCGGACTTCAATCACGACGGGGCCCTCTTCGGTGAGCCAGGAGTGGCGTCCGCGCAAGGTTCGCCAGGAATCGACGGGCGGCGCGTCGGGGACAACTTTGCCGCCGGCGTCCAGGGCCTGATGTTTCTGATAACGCTCGGCAAGCGATTTCGCATAGATGGCCGCGAACTCGGCTGCCTTCGCGGGACTTGACCAGCGGGAGATGTATAACAACGCGATGGGCGCGGATTTGTCATTCTTCGGCTTGCCGGCATAGTAGTAGCCACCGCGCCATTCGGGATACATTTCGTCGGCGACTTTGCGGCCGGCGTACTGTTCGATCAGGACATCGACGTCGAATTCGCCCATGGCGCCGATGTCGAAGGGATCGTAGGCAGCGAAGTCCTTATTCATATCGATGATTTTCAGCGGCGCGAGCTGTTCGTGCGCGAGATAGGTTTCTGGTTGCATGATTTCGCGCGTTGTATTGGGAGGATCCTTGAAGGCTCCGGCATAGGCGAGTTCTTTTCCGCCTGCTTGCAGAAGGGCAGCAGTGAAGTCGAGTCCGTAGCGATAAGGGAAGGTGAGTTCTTCTTTTAGAAAGATGGGAGCGTCGCGAAAGGCGGGAGAATCGGCGGTGCCTACGAGCATGCCCTGCTTGAGAGCGGCGACGATTTGCGGCGCGTCTAGTGTGTTCTTACCTTGAGGCGCTAAAGAATAATCAAGCAGGACGACCATCGCCTGGCCTTCAACTACCGCCTGGCGGGCGCTGGTTTCTTCGTCGGTCTTGATGTCGTCGGGGCTGGGATCAATTTTCTTGTCTTTTTTGTCGCTCTTATCGTTCTTGTCGCTTTTATCGTTGGAATCGTTCGGGTCATCCGAACCCTTCATCCATTTGTCGATGTCGAATGACTGGTCCTGAAGGGCGTGGGTCAGTTCGTGGGCTAGGACGGGTTTCTGCTGTTCGACGTCGACCCAGTTCAATAAATTTACAGTTTTTGTTTTGACGTCGTAGTAGCCGGCAACCTGCTCGCGGAGCATGGCAACGAGAAAGGTGGCGAGGTCGAAGTTTTGCGGGAGCAAGCCGAATTTTTTCAGGACGGCTGACGAGCGTTCCAGGCGCTTGGCATCCTTGTCATCGCGCATGCTCTTCTCGATGTAGGACTGGACCTCATCGCGCTTGGTGAGGCGACGCTTGACGTTGTGCTTAATGGGGAGACCGGTATCCTGACTGGCAAACTGGAGGATTTCATCGACGGAACGAAAAAGCTCTTTCGCTTCTTTGGAAGAGACGACGGTTTCGGGTTTGGCGCTGGCGGGCTCGCGGGCAGACGATTGAGGCGGCGACGGCTGGTCTTGCGAGGCAACTGCGTTCCCGCTTGCGGTTTGCGCCCAGAGCACGCCAGACAACAACAGGAGCAGAGCAAAGCGCGAAAACCACTTCCAGAGTTTTTCGGGGGTTCCCCTAAAATTAATCATTGAGATCGAGTTTATACTGTCGCATGGCCGTTAATCTCTGGACCAGACCTGATCACGTTCACGACTACCTCGGACGAGCCGATTCAATACAGCATCGCACGGAAGGCGAAGCGGCGTTGATGGAGTTTGTCCCGCGCAGCACACGCCGGATTCTTGACCTCGGTACAGGGGATGGTCGACTGTTAGCGCTCGCGAAACGCGAGCATACGGATGCGGACAGCGTGGCCATCGACTTTTCGCCTGCCATGCTGGAAGCGGCTCGACGGCGTTTTGCGGGCGATTCTTCGGTTACGGTGGTAGCGCATAATCTTGATGATCCACTTCCGGCACTGGGAAAGTTTGATGCGGTTATCTCATGCTTTGCGATTCATCATCTCGTACATGAGCGCAAGCGCTCGCTCTACTCGGAGATTTACGGAATGCTGAGTGCAGGCGGCGTGTTTTGTAATCTAGAGCACGTGGCTTCGCCGACGGCAGCGCTGCATGAAGAGTTTCTGCGGCGGATCGGGTACACGATTGGGACTGAGGATCCCTCGAATAAGTTACTTGATCTGGAAACCCAGCTGAGATGGCTGCGCGAGATTGGATTTGCGGACGTCGATTGCCTCTGGAAGTGGCGGGAACTGGCGTTGATCGCGGGCAGGCGAGTGTGAGCGCGTCGGCATCAGTGGCCGGAAATCTGCGCGGAGACCTCGGTGGCGACCCAATCGCCCGCTTCGCGAGTGCCTAAAGTTCCGCCGAGGTCGGGCGTGGTCTTTTTCTGGCGGACGGCGTGGAGCACGGCAGCTTCGATCTTCTGCGCTTCGGCGGTCATCCCCAAATGCGCCAGCATCATGGCGGCGGTCAGAATTGCGCCGAAGGGATTGGCGAGATTTCTCCCGGCGATGGGGGGCGCCGATCCGTGGACGGGCTCGAACATCCAGGTCTTCCCTGGATGAAGATTGGCGCTGGCGGCCATGCCCAGGCCACCCTGCAATCCAGCCGCCAGGTCGGTGATGATGTCGCCGAACATATTGTTGGTGACGATGACATCAAAGGAGCGTGGATCGCGCACCATCTGCAGGCAGAGCGCATCGACATACATGTGCTGCGGCTCGATTTGTTTGTAGTCGGCGGCGACCTCTTTGAAGGTGCGCTGCCAGAGGCCACCGGCGTGGGTCATGGCATTTGATTTGTCGCAGAGCAGAACGCGGCGGCGGGGCGAGCCATCGGCTTTGGCGTTGCTCGCACAAAACTCGAAGGCATAGCGGATGATGCGCTCGACTCCTTTCCGAGTATTGATGTCCTCTTGAATGGCGAGTTCGTCGGGCGTTCCCTGCTTGAAAACTCCTCCGAGATCGCCATAGACGCCCTCGGTGTTTTCGCGGATGACGACGAAGTCGACGTCTTTGGGCTCGACGCCTTTGAGAGGGCAGAGCGACGCGTCCATTAATCGGACGGGGCGGACGTTGGCGTAGAGATCCATCTTGCTGCGCATGCCGAGCAGGATTTCTTTGGCATGGATGTTGGAAGGAACGCGAGGATCGCCGAATGCGCCGACGAAGATGGCGTCGAAATCGCGGGTCAAGGTCGCGAAGCCATCGAGAGGGACAGTGACTTTGTCGGCCAGATAGCGGTCGGCTCCCCAGTCGAATGATGTGAAGTCGACGGCGGCGCCGGCGGCATCCATGACTCGCAGGGCTTGGGGGATAACTTCTTTGCCGATTCCGTCACCGGGGATAACGGCTATATGCTTGCGGGCGCTCACGCTCGAAACGTTAGCACAGCGGGGGATCGTTTATAAGCCCGGTGCATCACATAACAACCGATGGGACGGGCGAGGCACCAGTGTCTTTCATCGTCTCATTGGTGGCGCGCAGGGCCATTGCGGCGTGTGCCGGCGGGGGGTTCGCCCTTCGTTATAATCAGAGATTAGAGTTATGACTTTGACGACACTTCATGGCACTAGCGCGGCCGAGCAGGGTGGCACGGCAATGGCGGCGGATTTTGGCGATGCGCGCGCCGAATTCCATGCATTGCTGACGGGATGCGGTGTTTATGACCTGGATTGGCGCGCCAAGGTTGAGGTGAAGGGCGAGGATCGCGTCCGCTGGCTGAACGGGATGGTGACAAACAACGTTCGCGATCTAGCTGCCGGGCACGGCGTGTATGCCTTCATGCTGAACGCGCAGGGACGCATTCAGGTGGATCTTTACGTCTTTCAGCGCGGAGACTCGTTGCTTGTGGATGCGGAGCGCGGGCAGCGGGACAAGATATTGCAGTTGTTCGATCGCTACATCATTGCGGACGACGTTGAGATTGCGGATATCAGCGAGAAGATTACAGCGGTCGGCCTGACCGGGCCGGAATCGAGGCGCGTTCTCGAAGGCGTCGGGATTGAGGTTCGTGATCTGGGCTATTTGCAGTTCGCGGATGTGGTTTGGAAGCAAAAATCCGTCACGCTGGTGCGATCGGGCGAGGAAGCGCGTGAATCCTGGCAGATCTGGATTGGCCGAGAAGATGTGCGCGGGCTTTGGGGCGCGCTGGTGGCGGCTGGCGCACGGCCGGTCGGCGCAACGGCTATGAACTTTTTTCGCATCTCGCGCGGCATTCCGCAATTTGGCATCGACATTCGCGATCGCGATCTGCCGCAGGAGACGGGACAGACGCGGGCGTTGAATTTCACCAAGGGATGCTATCTGGGTCAGGAGATCGTGGAGCGCATACGTTCGCGCGGGGCGGTGCACCGGCAGTTCACGGCGTTCATGGTTGAGGGCGCGGTACCGGAAGCAGGGACGAAGATTGTGGCCGGCGAGAAGAACGAAGAAAAAGAAGTGGGCGAGATTACGAGCGGCGCGACCTTGCCGATGCCGGGCGGGGATCGTCCGGTGGCGTTGGGTTATTTGCGGCGCGAAGCGGCGGGGAAAGATTTGCGCGCGGGCACGGCGGTGGTGAAGCCGGCGTCGGTGCCGATCACATGATTTCAGACCAGGAATGTCAAACCAGGTAAAACATATGGCGCAAAAGAGAAGAGAAGAAAGCGAATTCAAAGTAAGCGACCGGCGGCTGTTCACATCCGATGGAGAGCTTCGCGATTCAGCGGAAGAGGAAACGGCAGCACCGACGGCGACGAGTACGGCTGCAACGACCGCCGAGCCGGCGGTTGCTTCGGCGATGGCAGGAGCGCCGACTACTGCGGCGGGGCAGGCTAAGGACTCGGATATTCCCGCGCCTCCAACGCCTTCTGAGCAGCAGGCGCAGCATGATGCTTACAAACAATCGTCACGCGATCTGGATGCACGCGTCGAACTGAGCGGGCATTCCGCGAAAGAACTGGAAATGAGTTTTGAGCGCTTCATGGCTTCGCTTTACATGACCGCCATGATGCAGCTTGGCTTGATGCACGAACAGGGCGGGCAGCCGGGAGTGGATTTGATCGGCGCGCGGCAAACCATCGACACGCTGGGCATGATCGCCGAGAAGACCAGGGGGAATCTCACTCCGAAGGAGCAGGGATTTCTGCAAAATTGTCTATATGAATTGCGCATGGCCTACGTGGAAGTGACCAATACGCTGGCGCGTCCTCCGCAGGCGCCGGGGCCGATTACAGGAACAAACGGCTGATGCAGGCGACTCTGACGGTATTGGGCAGCGGCACATCGATGGGAGTACCGACGATTGGATGTGACTGCGCCGTTTGCCGCTCAAGCGATCCGCACGACCGACGCACTCGTCCGTCGGTGATGATCAGCTACAACGGGCGGCATGTGATGATTGACAGCACGCCCGACTTCCGGGAGCAGGCGCTGCGAGAGAACATCACCCGGCTGGATGCCGTCCTTTATACACATACCCATGCCGACCACATCCTGGGCATCGACGATCTGCGGCCTCTGACTTATCACCATAAGCCGGGCAAGATGCCTCTCTATGCCACGCCGCAAAACTGCGACTTCCTGCGCAGGATGTTTCAGTACATTTTTGAAGCCACGTATAAGTTTGGCGGGTTGCCGCTAGTCGATCTGCATCCGATCGAGGGACCGGTTGACCTGTTTGGCGCTCGCTTTGAACCGTTGACGGTGATTCATGGCGAAACTCCGATTCTCGGCTTTCGTTTCGGGTCGGCTGCTTACCTTACGGATCACAGCAATGTGCCGAGCGACACTTTGGAGAAGATGAGGAACCTCGACATTTTGTTTCTGGATGCGCTGCGCTACGTGCCGCATCCCACGCACTCGACGGTTGAGCAGTCTCTGAAAATCGTGGAAACGGTGAAACCCAAGCACGCGTTCTTTACGCATATCTGCCACGATTTGCCACACGAAGCGACGAATGCGACGTTGCCGGCCGAGGTGCGGCTGGCGTTCGATGGCATGAAGCTGGAGTTTGAAATTTAGGTCTTGCCGAAACGTGATGTAAATTGTCGCGGGCGCAGCGAGGAATCTGCAGTTCGCCCCAAACTGCAGATTCCTCGCTGATGACAAAGTCTGGTGAAAAGCTGTTACATGCTGACCTTTCATAAACTCGACGATGTTCCCCGGGAGTTCGGGCCGACGCTGGTCAGCGTGGGAAATTTTGATGGGGTACACCGGGCGCACCGGTCCGTAATTGATGAGATTGTGCGGCGGGCGAAGACTGCCGGCGCGCGGTCGGTGGTGGTCACGTTTGAGCCGCATCCGACGCGAATTCTGCGTCCGGATCACGCTTTGAAACTGTTGACGCCGCTTCCGGAAAAACTGCGGCTGCTTGAGGGAACCGGAATTGATGCCGTCCTGCTTCTTCCCTTCTCGCGCGATCTTTCGCTGATGACGCCGCATCAGTTTGCGCATGAAATTTTGAAGAAGCGATTGCAAGCGCGCGAAGTTCACGAAGGTTATAACTTTCATTTTGGGCACAAGGCGGCGGGAGACATACGGCTGCTGCGCGAACTGGGACGGGAGATGGGATTCGAGGTGCACGATTATCCCGAGATGCGGTTGCGTGGAGAAAACGTTTCGAGCAGCCATATACGCAGGTTGCTTGCTGAAGGACGAGTGAGCCGGGCGCGGCATTTGCTGGCGCGTCCGTTCAGCATTCTGTCGACGGCGGGGCGCGGGCGGGGATATGGGGCGAGGTATACGGTTCCGACGATCAATCTGGCGCACTATGACGAACTGGTGCCGAAGGACGGGGTTTACATTACGCGCACGCGAGTGGGCAGCGGTAGGAACGAGGAATGTTTCGACTCGGTGACGAATGTCGGTAACCGGCCGACTTTTGGCGCTGATTCATTTGCGATCGAGACGCACCTGTTGAATTTTCATCCGCTGGAGCTTTCGGCGGAAACGGAAGTCGAAATTCATTTTCTGGATCGGCTACGCGATGAGATCAAGTTTCCGTCAGTGGAGGCGCTGAAGGAGCAGATTGGACGGGATGTGGGGAAGGCCAATCGTTACTTCAGACTTCTGCAATAGGTTCTCCTCAATCAAGTTCGTACGCTGATACAATCGCTCCCCTCATGGCGATTGGGCCGATCCAACTCCTGAAACAAGCAAAGCCCGGGCAACGCCGCACGCTGGTGGCGGCGGCTCTTGGGTGGATGCTGGACGCTTTTGACGCCATGCTTTATGCCCTGGTGCTGGCGTATGTCATGCGCGATCTGGGCATGTCGAAGGCGAGAGCAGGGCTGCTTTACACGCTTACATTGCTGGCTTCAGGCATTGGCGGTGTGTTCTTTGGGTTTGTGGCGGATCGCATCGGGCGGAAGCGCGCCTTGATGTTTTGCATACTGACGTACTCGATCTGCTCATTCGCTTCAGGCCTTTCCACGACGGTGTTGATGCTGGCTGTGTTTCGATTCGTCCTTGGACTGGGCATGGGAGGCGAGTGGAACACGGGCGCGGCGCTCGTGGCGGAGACATGGCCGGATGAGTTGCGCGCCAAGGCGATTGCGGTGGTGCAGAGTTCGTGGGCGATTGGATATGCGCTGGCTGCACTGGTGGCGGGTATCGTGCTGCGTTTCGCCAACTGGCGGATGGTGTTTTTTGTAGGGATTCTCCCGGCGGTGGTTACGATCTGGATACAGAGCCGCGTGCCGGAATCGGAGATGTGGGAGGAGCATCGGCGGCTCGCGCGGCAACAGCAAGGGCTTGAAACGGAGGGCACGCAGAGGACGCGGAGGAGACCGGAGGGCGAATCTTTTTTTGCTATTTTTCGCGCACCTTATGGAAAGAGCACGGTCGTCCTGCTGCTGCTTAACTTTTTTGGGCTGTTTGGCTGGTGGGGATTGTTTACATGGATTCCGCCTTACCTGTCGCTTCCGGTGGAACGCGGGGGGCGCGGATTCGGGCTGATGGGAACGACTACGTTGCTGCTGGTGCTCAACCTGATTGGGATGTTTCCCGGATATCTCAGCTTTGGGTGGGTGGCTGACCATCTGGGGCGGCGGAAATCCTTTGTGCTTTACCTTTTTGCTGCCGCGGTTCTGGTGCCGCTGTATGCGATGGCGCGGTCAGAGGCGATGGTGCTCGTGCTGGGAACGGTGGTGGCATTTTTCGGCACCGGATTCTTTTCGGGATCGGGCATCATTGGCAGCGAGATTTTTCCTACCAGTTTGCGCGCGAGGGCGCTGGGATTTACATACAACGGGGCGCGGGCGCTGAGCTGCGTGGCGCCGTGGGTGATTGGATGGATTGGCCAAAGCAAGGGGCTGGGGTGGGCATTCTATTTGTGCGGAGGGGCATTCTTTCTGGCGAGCGTGATGGCTACACAGTTGCCGGAGACAATGGGAAAGAGGCTGGAGTGAGGTCGACAGTCGTTCGTTGTTGGTCGTGCGCCGTTGCTCGATGGTCGACCGTCCTCGATCGATAGGCAACGGGCGGCGGGAAACCCTAGTTCACTTAGTGATTATCGACGAAGGAGTTTTACTCCATCGGCTCAAGCACTAATTCTTCATTCGCGGCCGTCCGTTCTGGCAGTTGAATCAAGACAATCGCTATCAGCACGAGCATGATGCCCACGGTTTGCAGTGGCCGCACTAATTCTCCGAGAGCAAGCGCGGTGAGGACGATGCTGAACACGGGCTCGAGACAGCTGACTACGATGGCGCGGGTGGGCTCGAGGTGTTGCAGTCCCGCGAAATAAAACGAGAATGGACCCAGCACGGAGACCAGCGAGAAGAGCAACATAAATTCCCATTGCTGGCGGCCGAAGTGCGCGGCGACGATTTTCCAGGGCGGGTTGACGAAGATCCAGAACAGCGAGGTGGTCAATAACACCCAGAGCAAAACCTTCCAGCGGTCGTAACGCCTGAGCACTTTGTGTCCACCAACGTTATAAAAGGCGAATGAGAACGCAGCGAGAAGCGCAGCCGTGACGCCGAGGACATCCATGCGGAAACCTCCGGCGCCGACGAAGCCAACCGCCAGTGCACATCCGATTACAGCCAGCCCTACGGCGGAGCTTCTTCGCAATGACGGGAGGCGGCTGGCGCGGACGGCGGTATAGAGCAACACCCAGACCGGAGCCGTATATTGCAGGATGATGGCCGTCGCCACGTTGGTGCGCTGAATGGCGAGATAGTAGAGATAGTTCGAGGCGGCGACTCCGAGAATTCCGAGGATGAAGAACTGCAACACGTCGCGCGCCGGAATACGCAGCGCGGAGGGTCCGCGGCGGACAAGCAACACGGGCAACAGTATCGCCAGCGACAGGGTGGTACGGCTCTGCGAGAGGATGAGGGGGTCGATTTTTTCCAAGGACGCTCCGCCGGGCAAGAGGCGCCCGGTGAAAGCGGCACGGCCCAAGGTTGCAGAGACTCCCCAAAGAAAGGCCGCGCTGCCGATGTAGAAATATCCGCGCAGCGGATGAGGGCCAGCTTTCACGAAACGTGCTCAATGGTGTAAGTGATCTTGGCGGTTTTCTCGAGCATGGCGGAAACGGAACAATACTTTTCTTTTGAAAGACGAACGGCGTCTTCCATGGCTTTTTGGGAGACATGTCCGCGAACCACGTAGGTAAGGTGAATCGATGAGTAGACGGCGGGGTAGCCATCGGCTCTTTCGGCGGCGGCATGGACTTCGAGGCCGGTGAAGGGCTCGCGCTTCTTGCGGAGAATTCCGACCACATCTGAGGCGGTGCAGCCGCACAGAGCGATCAGCACCAGTTCCATGGGAGTGTTGGCGGTTTTTTCGGTTGCGGTATCCATGACGATGGAATGCCGTGAGGTTGCTGATCCTAAGTAGCGCTCTTTGTCGGTCCAGTTGACAGAAGCTTCAATCATCATTTCCTCGTTTAGGTTTTCTCGTTTGAGTTTGCTCGTTTGGTCCAAGAAAGTCGGTTATCGCCGGTTATCTGTCACCGGTTCGGGATGGATAAGTACGCGAAACAGTTCGGGCGCGTCGTGTTTGAAGCGAGTTTCAAGCGATGTTTGCACGTCGTGAACCCGCGAAAGCGGCATGTCGTCGGGCAGCGTGCAATGGCACGAAACATAGAGCCGGGCGCGCACCTTCTTGAACTGAAACTCGTGTACATCCATCACTTCCGGGAACTCTTTCACAATTTCCTTGAGCCTCTCCTCCAACTCGGGTTCGCGAACAATCTCTTCGCCAGTTTCGATCGTCGCCGGCTCGCTTTCGATGTGGGTGAGAATGGTGACAATTTCGGGAATCTCACTGCGCATCTCGGTTTCCAAGCGGGTGACCTCGTCGTGCGCCTGTTTCATGCTGAGTTGTTCGTCGAGTTCCAGATGCTGCTCGACGTGCAACTGGCCGTTTAAGTCTTGCACGCTGACATCGTGAACATTGAAGTTGTGCCGGGTGGCGACGGCGCGGATGCGGTCAAAAATATTCTCAGAGCCGCGCGCGCGGGGAACGGTGTGCACCATGACGTCGGCTTCGGGCAGAATTTCGCGGACGCGCGATGTAACGGCGTCGGAAACCTGCTCGGAGCGCTGGAAAGTGAAATTGCGTTCGAGTCCGACGGAAACATCGGCGAAATAGCGATTACCGGCTTTGCGGAATCGAACGCGTTCCACTTCCAGAACGCCGTCGACAGTGCCGAGCCGGTCGAGGATCTGGGTGCGTACGCCGGCGGGCGCAGCGTCGAGCAGCGCGTCGATAGTTCTGCGCGCCAAGCGCCAGCTTACGGAAATCACCACGCCGGCGACGAAGAGCGCGGCGATCGGATCGGCTTGGCGGAGCCATCCCACGTGATAGCTCCGACCGATCCAAACCAGCGCGAGGCCCAGGATGACGACGGAGCTCGACCAGATGTCGGTTGAAAAATGGAGTGCGTCAGCTTCGAGGGCCTGGCTATCGTATTTTGCCGCAATGCGCCCCAGGGCGCGGGAACGCCAGGCATCGACGGCAATGGACAATCCCATGACGACGAACGCGGCCACGCTCGGTTCAATTTCGACGCTATGAAAGAAGAGTCTTTTGAAGGCTTCGAAGACGATCCAGGCGCAGGTGAGCAAGAGCAAGCCGGTCTCGATGAAGGCGGAGAAATTCTCAAACTTGCCGTGTCCGTACTGGTGATCGGCATCGGCGGGCTTGTCAGAGACTTTGACGGAGAAAAATGTCACCAAGGCGGCGATCAGGTCCAATCCTGAGTGGGCCGCTTCCGACAGAATTCCAAGTGAGCCGGTTGCGATGCCGACGGCAACTTTGAGGCCGGTGATGACGAAGGCGGCCAGCACGGAGTTTCCGGCAACGGCACGTTTATCACGGCGCATTGAGCTCGAACTAAAGGTGGCCTGCATTTCAGGCATAAAGGTCATTATCGCTTTGGAAGGGGTTGCCGCCAACCCCTCGCCGGTCATGTTCGGTCTGTTATGGGACATGCTAGGATTACATACGTCGCAATTTCTCCCTGGAGGATCTTGATTCATGCGTCTAAAGTGCCTCGTGTGTCTGCTGCTCGCTGGCTTGGCTTACGGACAAGCCGCGCAACCGGCTACACCTCCCGTTACGCGAGCTCAGGCGGAAAAAGACGCCTCGGCCGCACCCGATAAGGCGGCTGAAGCGAAAGTTGGCCCGGAGGATGCGGTCATCACGGTGAAGGATTTCTGTTCGAATGCCAGCCTGCAAGGGGACGCTTGCCAGACGGTGATCACGCGGGCGGACTTTGAGAAACTCGCCAACGCGCTGCAACCGGGAATGTCTCCGGCAATTCGGCGCCAGCTGGCGACGATCTATACGCGAATCCTGAGAATGTCAGCAGCCGCAGAAAAACGGGGCCTCGACAAAGGAGAGACTTTCGAGGAACGGATGTCGTTTGCGCGGATGCAGGTTCTTTCGGGAGAACTGAGCGCCGCTCTGCAACAAGATTCCGCTAAGGTGACGGATGCGGACATTGAGGATTACTACAAGAAGAATGAAGATTCGTATGTGCAGGCGACGGTGGCGCGTATCTTCATTCCGCGCAGCAAGCAGATTACGAATCCGGCGGCAAAAACGGAGCCAGGCGCGAAGACGAGCACATTCCAACCGCCGACCGAGGCGCAAAAGAAAGCTGGGGAAGAAGCGATGGCGAAACTGGCTCCTGAAATCCGCGCTCGCGCCGCGAAGGGCGAAGACCCGGACAAGCTGCAAAAGGAAGTTTACGTTGCGGCGGGACTGCCGGGGAGCACACCGAACACAAAGATGGAGCGGGTACGGAGAACGAATTTGCCGCCGGCACATCAGGTGATCATGGATTTGAAACCTGGCGAAGTATCTGAGGTGATCTCCGATACGAACAGTGGTTACTACATCTATAAGATGATCAGCGAGGAAACCTTAACTCTGGACAATGTGAAGCCGGAGATCGAGCGGATGATTTCGAGCCAACGCTATCGCGACAGCATGAAGGGTTTTCAGGGCGACGTGGAATTGAACGACGCGTACTTCGGTCCGTCACGAAATCCTGGGATGATGCAGCCCTCGCGGGGACCAAGGCGGCCGGCCCAGCAGGACGTAGATCCCGACTAAATGGAAACGGCAAAACCAACCATCCTGATCACTGGCGTTTCGGGAAATCTTGGCCAGCGGCTTCTGATGCAACTGGCGGATTACAAGGTGGTGGGCGTCGATGTGACGCCCCCCAAGCAGTCTCAGGTTGAGCGATTTGTGCCGATCGACTTGGGAAAAGAAGAGTCCACGCGCGAATTGCTTCTGCTGCTGCGCGAGGTGCAACCCGTCTCGGTCGTACATCTGGCATTTGTGATCGACCCGCAAAGATCGGGCGTGCTGGACGTCGATCGCATGTGGCGTATCAATGTGGCCGGCACAGCGCGGGTGATGGAAGCAATTGCGGAAGCTAACCGGAGTCATGGAACGACGATCCGGCAGTTTATTTTTTCCAGCAGCGTGTCGGCTTATGGCTCGGACCTAGGGGCTCCGGTTTCGGAAGATGCGCCGCTGGGCGCGCATACGCTGCCGTATGCGATCCACAAAAAAGAAAGTGATCTGGTGGTGCAGCAACGTGCGCCTGGCTTGCGCGGGTGCGGAGTTTTCATTTTGCGTCCGCATATATTTGCGGGAGCGAGCGTCGAAAATTACCTGATGGGAGCCTTCCGCGGAACGCCGAACGGTAAAGGCCAACGCGCCGCTCGAATGCGGCAGTCAGCGAAACGGCTGCCGTGCATGTTGCCTTTCGGGCAACAGTATCTGGATAACAAAATCCAGTTCGTCCACGTTGACGATATGGCGAGGCTGATTACGTGGATACTGAGGCGGGAGCCGGAGGCGCAGCGGCTGACGATTTTGAATGTTGCCGGACGAGGCGATCCGTTGACCTTTGGGCAGTGCATTGAGATCGCGCATGCGAAATTGGTGCGCGTGCCAGGGAAATGGGGCATGCGACGCGTTCTGCAATTTCTGTGGAACTGGAAAATTTCGGCGATTCCTCCGGACGCGGTTCCGTACATGACCGGCCAATACATCATGAATACCGACCGGCTGAAGAAGTTTCTTGGCAACGATTACGAGCGGCTCATTGCGAAGACCAACTCTGAGGCGTTTGCGGATTCATTTCAGCGAAACTGAGACCTACTCGTCGCGTGCACGCTGAGCGCTCTTTACTACGCGGTAAAGGCCGGCAATGCCGAACGTATAGGGGGTCCAGGAAGCTTCGCGGAATCCAGCCTGAGTCATGCGGCACAACATTTCAGCAGGCGCGGGAAAACGCTCGACCGAAGCGGGCAAATAGGCATACGGACCTCGAACTCCAGAAAGCAACGTGCCGATCGCGGGAAGAATCTTCTTGAAATAGACGCGATAGCCTTTTCCGATCAAGCCGCCCGGTTCACCGAAATCGAGGATGCCGCATTCTCCGCCGGGAGCGAGGACGCGGGCAATTTCGCGCAATCCGGCATCGTAGTCGGCCAAGTTTCGAAAACCGAATGCGGATGTTACGAGATGAAAATGCCCGTCCGGAAAAGGCAGACGAAGCGCGTCGGCTTCGATCCAGCGCAGCTTAGTTTCTCTGCCCTTTGCGGATGCCCGCTGGAGCATGGCGTGAGAGAAATCGGCGCCCAGTATCTGCGCGGCTTCTGCAGCACGGCGGCGTAAAGCGAAGGTCATATCACCGGTGCCACAGCAAAGGTCGAGGACGCGAGCGTCGGGACGCTTCAGGATGGCATCGAACGCCCTTGCGGTGCGCCACCACCATAAGCGGTCGATGTTGCACGACAGAACATGATTCAGCAGGTCATAGCGCGGAGCGATGGAGGTGAACATCTCGCGTACGGCCGCGGCAGCGGATTCACGATCGCGCGCACCGGCGGGAGCAGCGCCTACGATCTTCTGATCGAGAGCGTGATTGAGTTCGCGACCGACTTCGCGATTTAGTTCCTGATTCATCGTTTGTTGTTGATGGTTCTTGGATTCATGGTTCTGAGCCGGTAATGAGAGCTTCCCGCGTTCTCGCTGTCAGTTGCGCGCCAGTTTGCGAATCTCTTCGATGGCCAAGCGGACGACGGCCTCTGGCACGTCGGTGGTGATCTCTACCTTGCCGATCTCACGGGGCAAAACAAAATGGACCACTCCCTGCCGGGTTTTCTTGTCGGAATGCAGCCGCTTCAGAATGTTTGTGGTCTGCAGTTTCATGCGTGGGAGGCGGCCAAAACCCAGAACCGAATTCGAAATGCGTCCCGCTGTCACGCTATCGAGTTTACCGGTCGCAAGAGCGATGTGGGTGGCTGCAATCATGCCCCACGCCACAGCTTCTCCGTGGAGCAAGAGCGTGTAGCGAGTCTCAGCCTCGAGCGCATGCCCGATGGTGTGGCCCAGATTGAGCACCTGCCGCAAACCGCCTTCGCGTTCGTCGGCGCTGACGACGGATGCTTTGAGGCGGACCGAATCGGCAATCACTTTTTCTATCACAGCGGGATCGTGATCGAGAATCTCGCGATGCCGCTCTTCGAACATTCGAAACAATCCGGGATCGCCGATGATGCCGCATTTCAGCGATTCGTAGAGTCCGGCGCGGTACTCACGCGAAGGCAGCGTATCGAGTACGGAAGGGTCGATAAGAACGGCGCGGGGCTGGTGGAACGTCCCGAGTAGATTCTTGCCGCTGATCAGGTTGACAGCGGTTTTGCCGCCGATGGCGGCGTCAACCTGGGCCAAGACGGTGGTTGGTATCTGTATGACATCCACGCCGCGCATGTAGACCGAGGCGAGGAAGCCGGTCACATCGCCGACGACGCCGCCGCCCAGGGCAATCAACGTCACGCCACGATCAGCGCCGCGTTTGACCAGTTTCTCCGCGAGTTTTTCGAGCGTTGCCAGACGTTTCGAACGCTCGCCGTCGGGCATTTCGAGAAGTTCAGCATTCGTACCGGTTTCAGAAAGTGACTTCAGGAGAACCTTCGCCCAGCGTCGCCGCACGGGCGGGACGGTCACAACAAAGACACGGCGCCGTTCGAGAATGCTCTGAAGACATTCTCCGGCGCGGAGAAGCAAGCCGCTTTGTATAAGCACTTCATAGGAACGCGACGGTGTGGCGACTGGAATGCTAATCATGAATATTCATCATAGCGTATTGATGGTCTCGGCTTGTTGCGGGGCAACGTTGAGCTAGTCGAGGGTGCAAGGCATTTGCCGGGTGCCTAAACTAATAGGTTAATCTTGAGAACTTGTCTTCATGCAAAGTCGGACCAAGCAAATTGTTATCCAAATCGTTGGGTGGAGTTTCATCCTGCTCGGGATTGTCGGACTGGTTCTGCCCTTCTTGCAGGGCGTGCTTTTCATTTTGATCGGACTCATCATTCTTTCTTCGCAATACGCCTGGGCCAGACTTCTCCTGGCGAAATTGCGAAAGCGGTTTCCGAAGATAGGACGCGCAGCCGACGCTGCAGTCGCGATAGTTCGCGACTGGCTGAAGGGCCTGAGTCGATCAAAGAGCTGACTGGACGGGCCGTCGCGGTGGGAACAGCTGTCGCCGTCAGGCAGCCGGCTTTTTTTGCGGATGCAGCAGCGAAGCGAGGATCGAGGTTCCCAAGACGAGAAGCACGATCGCCAGCGCCCATTCGGTCGGAATCTGCAGGTAGCGTGCTGCCAGCATTTTGAGCCCGATAATCATCAGCACCACCGACAGCCCGTAATGTAGGTAATGAAAAAGGTCCATGAGCCCGGCCAAGGCAAAGTACATGGAACGTAAGCCGAGAATGGCAAACGCATTGGAGGTGTAGACGATAAAGGCGTTGAGGGTAATTGCGAGCACTGCGGGAATGGAATCGATTGCAAAAAGCACATCGCTGGTCTCGACCAACAAGAGAACCACAAACAGCGGAGTGACGTAGAGTCCATTGCGGCGCGTGAAGAACTGTCCTCCGACATATTCCGGCGTGACTGGCAAAAACCGGCGCGCGAGCCTCAGGGCTGGGTTCTTTTCGAGGTGGGTTGCGGTATTGCGCTGGCGAAGCAGCTTGAATCCAGAGTAGAGGAGCAGAACGCCGAAGACGTAGGTGATCCAATGAAAGCGTTGGATCAAGCCGACGCCCGCGACAATGAACAATCCGCGCATAATCAGCGCGCCGAGAATGCCCCAGAAGAGCACTTTATGCTGGTGCTCTTCGGGTACCTTGAAATAGCGGAAGGTGACCAGGAATACAAACAGGTTATCGATGCTGAGTGAGAGTTCGATGACGTAGGCGGTGACGAATTGAAGCGACTGAGCGCGTCCGTGCCAATAGAATTCGATCACGGCGAAGGCGACGGCCAGTGCGACCCACACGGCCGACCAGGCAAGCGCTTCGCGAAAGCCGACGCGGTGGGAGCGGCGGTTGAGCACGCCCAGATCGAGCGCCAGCATGGCCACTACAAAAAGATTGAAAAGAATCCAGAAGAGAAGCACAGGAAATCTTACGATAGACGGCGAGAATCAGGTGAATGGTCAGGCGCCGGAGAAGCGAATGGTTAGCCGTCGCCGGAAAAAAGACGATCGTCCCAGAGTCGATCCTCCTAAAGTCGATCATCCGAAGATGATCGTGCTGAAGTCGAACTTCGCGAGACCTTAAGGGCGAGGCCTGTCTCTATGCGGGGGCGAGGCCGTATTTCTCTTGCAGATGGCGCTCGATTGTTCTAAAGATTAGGCCATTGACCATGTAGCCGAGGGCGATGATGAGAATCATGACCGCCATGACTTGGCTCATATCGCTGAGATCGCGGCCCATCATAAGCAACTGGCCGAGTCCGAGGCTGAGAAAAATCATTTCGGCCTGAATCAACGAGCGCCAGGCAAACGCCCACCCCTGTTTCATTCCATTAACGATAAATGGCAGGCTTGCGGGCAATAGCACGGACCAGAAGAGGCGGAAACCGCTTGCTCCGAGGTTGCGGCCAGCCATGCCGTAGATCTTAGGCATCTGCTTGCGGCCGTCTTCCATGGCGATGGTTACGGAGAGCAGCGAGCCCATGAGGACAACGAAGAGGATGGCCTTTTCGGTTAATCCGAACCAGAGAACGGCCAGCGGGATCCAGCAAATGCTGGGCAGCGATTGCAGGCTGACGAGCAAACCGCCCAGGGTTTCCTCGAGAAACTTATTGCTCGAGACGGCCAAGCCGAGAATCATTCCGAGGACAACCGATAAGCTGTACCCGATCAACATGCGCTTCATGGTGATGGCGATGCCGATCCAGAAGCTGTGGTCGGCGAAACCATCCCAGAGGGCGTGCCCCACGCCCCACGGTGGAGGAAAAAGATATGGCGGCCAGATGCGCAGTTTTGCCAAGAGCGTCCAGATGCCAAGAAGAACCGAATAAAAGACAACCTGCTTAGCGAATTTTTTCATCGGCATACTCCGCTTCGAGCGACTTATTGATCTCTGCACGCAGGCAATCGAGAATGTCACGCGCGGTGCGCGCGACATCGGTGTGTTCCATGTGGCGGGGACGCGGCAGGTCTACGGCAAACTCCTGTTTCACGCGGCCAGGGCGAAATGTGAGTAGCGCCACGCGGTCACCGAGGCGGACTGCTTCGCGCACATTGTGCGTGACAAAAATAATGGTGCGGCCGGTTTCGGCCCAGAGGCGCTCCAATTCGTCATGGAGCAGGTCGCGAGTCTGGGCGTCGAGCGCGGCAAAGGGTTCGTCCATCAGCAGGACGTCGGGTTCAGTGGCGAGGGCTCGCGCTAGGGCGACGCGCTGCCGCATACCACCCGAAAGTTGGTGGATGTAGCTGCCTCTGAAATTCGACAAGTGGACGAGACGCAGATAGTACTGGATCTTCTCCTCGCGTTCCGCCTTGCCGATATTCTTCATCTTCATGCCGAATTCGACGTTTCCGCCGACGGTGAGCCAGGGAAAAAGGCCGAGATCCTGAAAAATGAGGATGCGATCTGCCCCGGGGCCGCTCACGGGTGCGCCATCGACCAAAACCTTGCCCGAGGTTTGTGGATTCAGTCCGGCGATCAGGTGCAATAAAGTGGATTTGCCGCAACCGGAAGGGCCAACTATGCAGAGAAACTCTCCCGGGTTGACTGCAAGACTGATGTTGTCGAGGGCCAGCAGGCGCTCGCCCGATTTTGTTCTATAGCTGAGTGAGATTCCATCGAGCGCGACCTTTGGCACGACCACCTCGGCAACTGGAACGCTCGGGAATGTCGTTACGGGCAACGCAAACTTGCCATGAAACACACTGACGCGCATCCCGTTGCGCGGGGCGATCGGGAGTGTCGAGGGATACGCTTTTTGAGGACTCGTGCTCATTGGATTGCCTTCTTTCCTTTTTCGGCCAACACCTGGTTCAGGAGCGAAAGGTCGTATAGCCTCGAGAGATCGGGCATCTGACGTCCGAGAAAACCCGCTTCAAACGCGGACTTCGCCGCGTTCATCAGCGAGCCGGGCAGCGGGTCGTAAGTTGCGTGCATACGTCCGAAAGCGTCATCGAGCACGGCTTCGGGCAGCGCTTTCCCAGTTTCTTTGGCAATCTGCTGGTTGATGAGCTTCTTCGCCTCGGGCAAATGGCTGTTGATCCAATCGGTCAATTCCACATGTGCGCGGATCCAGTTCTTTACGAGATCGGGATGCTCTTTCAGAAATTCGGTCCGGACGATCAGATGAGCGGTGACGAACTGCCCGTTCGGCCACAATGTCCGCTCATCCAGGAAAAGACGGCCATTGCCTAACTTGATCAAGCGCGTCGCCCACGGTTCAGGCGCCCAGGCGCCGTCGAGATCTTTCTTGAGGAAAAGCGTCAACTGGTCGGGATTTGCGAGCGGGATGACCTGCACGTCTCCGCCCTTGTCGGTGGTGTTCATGCCATTGGCTTTCAACCATGCACGCAACGCTACGTCCTGCGTGTTGCCTAGTTGCGGAGTGGCGATCTTTTTACCGTGAAAATCGGACGGCTTATAAATCCCGGAATCGTCGCGTACGACGAGCGCGGCACCGCCGCTAGTCGCGCCTGCCACAACGCGCAGAGCTTCTCCGTTAGAGCGAACGTAACCCGAGATGGTTGGGTTCGGGCCGATGTAAGTCATGTCAATCGCTCCGGCAAATATGGCTTCGATCGCGGAAGGCCCGGCGTTGAAGCTTTTCCATTCAATCTTGACCTTCGGACCCATCGCTCTGTCGAACCATCCATTGTTTTGGCCTACCATCGCCTGAGGGTGCGTGATGTTGGGAAAGGCACCCACGCGAATCACGGTCTGCGCTCCCGCAAGAGCGGTCATTACGAGCAGAAAAATGGAAGCGAAGACGCTTCGTTTAGGCATGGCCCTCGCTTGCTGCCGAGATGGAAAGGACCCTGGGCTCGGTCTTCTTTTTTCTGCTTGTCTTGTTGGCAGACTTGGGGCGAACGTCGCGGGCCAAGCTGCGATCGACCAAGTCAGCCAACGTTGTGTTTTCGAGAATCCTGGCGGCCGCATCTCTTACTTCGAGAAATACCTTGTATAAAGCGCTGTGCTCGGAATCGCGATCGATGAGGGCGCGCAATTGATCGGCATCTCCAAAGGGCGCGAGGGGCCCGTCAATGAGGCGGATAATTTCACTCAAGCGGATCTCGTCAGGCGACCGGCGCAGACGATACCCTCCTTTGGCGCCGCGAACGCTCTCGACGATGCGGGCGTTCTTGAGTTCGAGGAGAATCAGTTCGAGGAATTTTTCCGGCAGGTTTTCTTCGTAGGCGATGTCACGAATCCGAATCGCGCCCTGGGCATAGCGGCGGGAGAGCATCATCATGGCCTGGAGCGCGTAGAGTCCTTTTTGCGAGATTTTCATAGTGCCCCCACTATCTCTATTTGACTGATAGGCATTATAGAAAATGCACGCAGGTTGCCAAAGCACTAAATTTCAGGGTTTTTCTGGACCTGTGATTTCATCGAGTTAAGTTGAAAACAGATTTCGCGGGAGGGTCATCCTGGTGCAACGGTTTGCACTCTTGCTAACCGGGTAAGGCAACCGGGGTCGACGGTTACGATCGAAACCGTTTCAATGCAAGCGCAGAATTTCGAGGGTGATATTGTCTGGGCCGCCGCGTTCACGCGCGAGCTGGATGAGCTCATGGCAGGCTTGTTCTGCACTCTTGGTTTCGACGGCGTGAAGAATCTCTGAGTCGCGCACCAAGCCCCACAATCCATCGGTACAGATCAGGAGCACATCTTCGGGGCGAAGTGGCTCCGGGTGCCCGGGCGAATCCATGATGAGGTCGGGGTTGGTACCTAAAGCCGCGGTCAGAATATTGCGCTGCGGATGGTGTTCAGCTTCTTCGGGGCTGATCATGCCCGCCTCGACCAACCGTCCGACATAGGAGTGGTCGCGGGTTACCCTGATAATCTGGTGGTCGCGAATCAGGTAGAGGCGCGTGTCGCCGACGTGGACGTAGTAGAGACCTTCGAAGTGAGCGCCACCCACAATCGCCACCGCGGTGCAGGTTGTCCCCATGCCGCGCAATTCCGGATGGTCAAAACTATATTGCCGAATCTGTTCGTGAGCGGCCTGGAGGCCTTCGATCAACGCGCGCTGAGGGTCGTCGCCACTGAAGTCGCGATACGCGGCGATCAGTGTGTCGACCGCGAGCCGGCTGGCTTCCTGGCCGCCTTCGTAGCCGCCCATGCCATCGGCTACGACCGCCAAGCGACCCTTGCGCAGGAACTGCTGGTCGTCTTCTGGCTCCCAGTAGCCGAAGGAATCCTCATTATTCTTGCGGATACAGCCGATGTCGGATTGGGTGGACACTTCAATGCCGGTGCGGACTTTCATCCGGGGACTACTTCAGTCTTTGGAGTTACGGCCATAGGGGCTCTATCCGCGAAGAAGCGCAGAATCTGGATTATATAAGGTTGCAGGCGGGGCGCAAATGGGGGTTGAGATTAGGGGGAGGAGATTTGTGGATTGAGGTGGACTGAAAAGGAAAAGAGGACGGTCGTGTTGCAACCGTCCCCGAAAAAAGTAACCGTCGTTGATGGGCGACGAACGCTAGGCGATCGCTGACTAGGACGTCGGTCCGCACTGCTGGGTCGGGTTGTTGGCGACGCCGTTGGGGTAAGGGTAGACCGGGCTGCCGGCCGATGAGGCTACCGGGATATACACAGGCTGAGAAGTAACTCCCTGGTAGGTAGCGGTCACGACGTAATCACCCGAGTAAAACCAGGAGGGCGTGGTTGGGGTCGATGAGACATCCACCCAAGTGCAGGTAGCGGGTTCGACTGCGGTGACCAGACCGGTGATGCTGATCTGAGCGGTCTCGGGCGGAGCCGGGAGCGGGTTCCCGAAGGCGTCAACACCATTGACCGGATCGACGATCATCGTATAGGTGACCGCGTTCGAAAGATCTTTGGTTTTCGTGTTGGTGTAAGTCGCGATGGCCTGCAACTGGATCGTGCCGCCGTTCCCCTCTAAGGTGAAGAAACCGGCCTGAGACGAAGGGGCGACGCCATTGATTAGGCTTGCGTTAAGTTGGATGGACTGCAGTTTATTGTTTGTTCCGCAGCCGAGCATGCTGAAGACCAGCAACGCGCAAGCGAACGCGGTAAAGATAGTTTTACGTTTCACCGCAAAGTACCTCCAAAAGGAAATCTTCCGCATCGTCGCAGCATCCGTCACACCAGACAAGGTAACCAAAGTCACTGCACCATACGGATGGAAATCATTGTCCCGTCGCGCGTTCGGGGAACTGGCCGCGTCGGAAGAGACGGCACAAATGGACGGGTGATCCGCAATCATGTCTGCAATCAATCCGTTTACAATCGTTGAATGCCCGATCAGTTCATGTCCGACGCGTCGAAATCCGATCTTCCTCAGTCCGAGGCTCCCAAGTCCGATGCTGCCGGGTCCGATCCGGCGAAGTCGGATCCTTCCAAGCTGGATGAAGGCGCGCCGTCACCTTCACCGCAGAAACAGATCACCGAATTTCACATCGGCGATGAGTTTGGGACGGCCAAGCGGAATCTTCCACCCGCTCGCATTGTGCTCATTTGTATCGTTGCGATCGCGGTGGTGCTGGGTATTTTTGCATTTAAGGAACGGCCTAAACCGCAGGGCGCAGGCGCGATTAATTTTGTCTCGGCGGCTGACGTGCCGGGCCAAGACATGATTCTGGCGGCGATCACGATGACGTTGCGGAACACGACGGCAAGGCCGCTATGGATTAAATCTCTAAAGGCAGAGCTGACCACGGCGGACAACAAGACCTTCGAAGACGAAGCCGCATCAGCGGTGGATTTGGACCGTTATTATCAGGCGTTCCCGGTATTGAAAGAAAGCACTGAGCCTCCGTTTACGCCGGAAACGAAACTGCTGCCGGGAGCGGAGCAACGAGGCACGATCATTGTCTCGTTCAAGGTCGCGAAAGATGCCTTCGATCAACGAAAAGGCCTGACGGTCACCATTCAGCCTTATGACCAGCCGGTGCCGATCGTCCTGAAATGACGGATGAGCTGGTTCTACGATGGGTTGAATCAGCGTGCCAGCAGGAGCGCGACTGGAATGGGGCGGGTTCTACTCGTTCTCGAGTTGGACGCGAGCTTTGGCCAGCGCGGATTTTTCCTCGCCACTGACTTTCGGATACTTCAGATTCATATTCTTCAAGGCATCCACGACGGCGTGGGATACGACCAACCGGCTAAACCACTTGTTATCGGCCGGCACAACGTACCACGGAGCGTGTTGGCTCGCGGTGTGGCGGATCATCTCTTCGTAAGCTTCCTGATAGGCGTCCCAGAATTCGCGTTCTTTCACGTCGGAGGAAGAGAACTTCCAATTTTTTTCCGGATTGTCGAGGCGTTCCATGAAGCGGCGCTTCTGCTCTTTTTTGGAGAGGTGGAGAAAGAACTTGGCTACCGCGATGCCATTGCGCGTGGCGTAGCTTTCAAAATGATTGATGTCTTCGAAGCGTTCGCTCCAGATATTTTTTGTGACCAGCGGCTTCGGCAGTTTCTGGTTCTCAAGAAGCTGGGGGTGCACGCGCACGACCAACACTTCTTCGTAATAAGAACGATTGAAGATGGAGATTTGGCCTCTTGCGGGCATGCACTTCATCGTTCTCCAAAGAAAATCGTGGTGCAGTTCTTCTGTCGAGGGCGCCTTGAAGGACCAGACCTGCACTCCCTGCGGATTTACACCCGACATGACATGGCTGATGGTTCCGTCTTTACCCGCGGCGTCCATGGCTTGAAGGACCAGGAGCAGACCCCAACGGTCTTGCGCAGCGAGGATGTTCTGAAGGCGGCTTAATTCCTTGACGCCCTCGGCCAGGAGTTCCTTGGCCTGAGGCTTCAGTTCGGATTTGAGACCGTGGGTATCGGCGGGATCGTAATCCTTCAGGTTGAAATGCTTCCCATGTTCGATGCGATAGCGTTTGAGGAGTTTGTCGATTTTCACGGGCATTGTGTGTGCTTCCCTTTTGACGTCGTTCTTTTTTGTGCGGTTGCTCTTCCCTTTGTGGTTGCTCTTCGGAGATAGAGTGGTTCGGAGCCGGGACGTTGCGGAGCGTGCATGCTAGACTTTCGTCTTAGCACCGCAACGGAACCATGTCAATGATGTTTCCCCGATCAGTCCGGCTCTGGATTGGCTTGTGCGCAGTGGCCATAATGGCGGCCGCGATCGTCGGCTGCGGCGATCCCAAATATCAACCGCCGGCGATTGTGGTGACATTCAGCAACGTGTTTCCGCCACCGACGGCTCTGGAAACCAACGCGACGGCTGGTATTGCGGCAATAGTTACTAACGACAATGCTAATGGCGGAGTGAGGTTCACGTGCGTCCCGGCTGGGGCTTGCGGTACTTTTAGTCCAAACCCGATCGCCAGCAATGTACCGACTACGTATCAGGCCCCGCCGACGATTCCAGAGGGTGGGAAGGTCAGCATCACGGCAACCTCGATCACCGATTCCGCCAAATCTGTGTCAGCCACGATTACGATCGAGTAAGGAAAGACTGGGACAGGCGTTAAACACCTAATGTCAGGGCGTTGGTGACCGGTCGATGGTTGACTGTCGATATTTGACTTCCGGTGGGTTCGTCCGCAGAATAGAGGTAGTTCTTTCAAGGCCATCCCACCAGTGGGGGCGTCACGGCTTCGACGGAGATGCTTGCGGCCAAGAGGCATGCCGGGGTGCACACACCCGCAATCGCGTGCAAAATGATAATTGCCAATCAACAGATGGCATACGCTGCTTAATTAGTTAAGTAGCCGTCCTCCGCGGCTTTGCCTGTGGGTTGCGGATAGGACGTCACACAGCGGGTCGCTCCTTTCGGCTACGTCTGGGCCGGGAGGCTAAGATTTCAGGCTAGCGGCTAGCGTTTCTTGTCCGTTCTGAGCGTGGGTCGCGAACGTCCTGGGGTAATGCCCAGGGCATGAACCGGAATAAGCATGTAGTCTCTTGACCAGTAACATTTTCGGACGCGGGTTCGACTCCCGCCGCCTCCACCACTATAAACTACTGATAATACAGTAGTTATAAAACGATAGAAAAAATCGTACAATAAACGTACAATGGATTCGGCAAAGGGGCTGATTCCATGCTCTCGGTTTACTCCCGCCACTATCCTCCCTGTCCTTCCGACGATATCAACTACAAGCGCTGCCGCTGTCCCAAGTGGGTCAACGGCCTACTGGGATCTGATGGTCCCTTCATTCGTCGTAGTGCGAAGACCCGCAGCTGGGAAAGAGCCGAAGATTTCAAACGCAAGCTTGAAGAGGAATATGAGGCGAAGGAGGAAGGCCTTAAGGAAGCCGCTCGGCCGAAACCCACCCTCGTAACGGTCAAAGAGGCTGTTGCACGATTTCTGAACAGCAAGCGTAACGAGAATCTCGCCGACTCCACTCTCGGAAAGCTGACCACGATCTTTGAAAAGCAATTCCTCGCGTGGGCCGCATCCTACGGGTTCACACACATCACTGAGATCACAACAGTCGGCCTGGAGGGCTTTCGTGACACCTGGACCGATGGGCCCCTCGCGAAGAAAAAGAAACAAGAGCGATTGATCGGATTCTTCTACTACTGTCTGCGACTCGGCTGGATCAAGTCCAATCCCGCTGTTCTGCTGGGTCGAATCAGAGCGGATGGCCCGCCCACGGACTACTTTCCAAAAAGTGAGTTCGACAGAATTATGGACGCAACATACATCTATCAGCCCAAGGGCTGGGTGGAATGCAGAAGTCAGGCAACTCGGCTTCGCATTCTCACGTTGCTAATGCGCTGGAGTGGGCTGGCGATCAGGGACGCTGTCACTCTAGAACGGCGCCGGCTGAATGAACACGGCGAATTGTTTCTGTATCGAGCCAAAACTGGCAGTCCAGTCTACGTCCCGCTTTCTCCGGATGTGGCTGAGGCCCTCAGAAACATTCCGTCTGGCCCAAGCCCGAATCCCCGGTACTTCTTTTGGACTGGCAACGGCTCACCCAAATCCGTGGTTGGCAATTGGCAGCGAAGCTTTCGACGACTGTTCAAGATTGCTGATCTCCGTCGCGATGATGGCTCGCTGAAACGTTCTCATCCGCACATGCTCCGAGACACATTCGCGGTCGAGATGTTACTAGCCGGTGTGCCGCTGGAACAGGTCTCGATCCTACTCGGTCACAAGAGCGTGAAGATTACCGAGAAGCATTATGCTCCGTGGGTCAAGGCTCGGCAGGAACAGCTCGCAGCCAATGTTCGAAAGGCCTGGAACGCCCTCGATAACGGCGGAGAAACCCGAAGACGCCAATCGCCCACGCGCGTGAAGATTGCCTGACGAGCCTGGTCGTTTCGCTCTGGTCGAGCCTGAGCTTGCTCGGCGCAACCTTCGATGAACACGTAAAGAATCGTTTCAGTCCCCCGCAATGTCCGATATCCACGCTTATACAATCTTTCTTAGGTGCTCCAATGAATCAGTGGAGTTCACGACCATTTTGCTAATCATCTGGATGAATATGGAGATCGTCAGCCTGGGAGTGATCTTCCGCTAGGCCTGCCTCAGATTTCTGGAACACAAGGCTGTTGTCAGGCAGCACGTAGCTTTCGGTGAACGCGGTGTAGGACGCTCTCTGGGATGCGAAGTGTGCGGTAGCGACGCTTGCGGCGTGTTTCGGGTGCGCCCCAATTGAGCACGCCGTCCTCGTCTTCGAACATGTGGCGGATGGTCTTCTCGCTCAGTGCCCACAGCTTCGCGACTTCGGCCACGGAGTAATGCCGCTCCAGGGCAAGTGCCGCTTGGCTCGTATTCTGGATCGGTTTTCTATCAATTGACTCTGCGCCCATTGTTGCCTTCTCGCGTGAGATGTCGTTGATTGCGCTGAAATGTCAGAGGCCTAAGCCGAGACCCAGAACCTTTTCTGGCTGCTGTGACCGCGCGACCTCTTGCTGTATCGGAGTGATCGCTTGTTCCGGCCTGTGTGCGCTCTGATGCGAGACATCGTCACCAAGAGCCTGCGGCAGCTTCTCGCGGCTGTTGGTAAAGATCTGCGCGTCCCACTGTCCGCGCGAAACAGAAACATATGCCATTCGGCTATTGAGCAAGTCTTTCGCCACAAGCTCCGTATCCACGTGAATCACTACACGGCTGGCTGTTTGTCCCTGGCTGGAATGACTGGTGATCGCGTAACCGTAATCCAGGTGGGGATGACGCTGAGGCTCATAGTCCATGCTTCGTCCGTTATCAAGCTTCAGGCGCATCGCTCCGTCCGGCGCGATGTTTTCCACCGTACCCAGTTCACGGTTTACGATCTTTAACTCATGATTGGGCGCGGTGAACTGGATGCGGTCTCCAGCCGAGAATGCCCTCTCCTGTTCGCGGTACGCTGAGACGCCCACCCGCTCATCGCCACCCACAAGCGCAGTGAGAGAGATGGATTTCGGCGCGGAGAATGTCGCGTCCCACCCGGCGCGATGTTCGACGCTGGTGATTTCCTTGCCGTACTCGTTGTCGTAGGTCTTTGCAGGCTGGTGCTTGACGAGTTGCGCGCCACTTTCAGGATGCTGTCCTTGGCTTAATCGAGCAAACTCCTCGGCACCCACGGAACCACGCAGTCCCCACTCTTGGGCGAGCCGTCCCTGCCACTCACTATGCACCTGCGCATCACGACTCCAGTAATTCTGTTTGTCTGACACAAACTCACGCACGTGGTAGGTGCGCGCCTGCTCTGCCGACAATGCTTTGGAGATGGTCAACATACGATCGAGCCCTGAAGGAGTGCCACAACATCTCAACTTCTGCTTTCTTACTTAGACTAACTAACCACCGAAAGAGATGCTCACTGTTTTATTCTTTATCGCAGACTTATTCAACGCTGTTGTATGTGGAAAACATAAGTGTATCCATTCATCGGTTTTTACACTGATTAGTTGACTTAGGATAGCCGATCCAGATTGATACTCTAAGAGCGTCGCCTAGTGCCAGCGTTAATCGGGACTATAGCAAGATCAATTTCACCAGATAATTGCGGCAATTAGACGCCATGCAGTGGAGACAGGAAAGACATTTCATCTGCTAGGGTAATGACGCATTACTAAACAGCGATTACTAATCAAGAAATAAGTGCTATAGAAGATGAGTTATGCATCTTATCAGGCACTGTTGACCTGCCCTTCACTCGTGGCACCTGACCACCTTCGAAGTCACGATTTGGTTCCATTGAAGTGGCACATATAAGTGCCTTCTGTTTGGATTTGATCTTGAGTTTCGACGGCGATTAGCTCAGTCGATCCGTTGCGATTGTCCCGGCATTCGGCTATCTCATGTTCGCCTTTTCCTGCAATTGCTCGGGAGAGATAGTCTGCCTTTTGACAGGCGTCTCGAAGGGCTAAAGCATGGTGTATTTGCCTCTGGCCCCGGCGTGGAATCGGCCGACTGTTAGCGATCATCTGAAAACGTTGTTTTCTGGACATCTGCCGGAGGGGGTCCGTTACCGATGTTCTTGCCGCTGGCGATGCGGTGCAGTTTGAACCGCAAGTAGTCGAGATAGTTTTCGGGTGCAGGATTGGAAAGCAGTTCCGCGATCACTGGTTGGAAGTACGCCAGGGATCGAATGGGAGACAGCGGTGGGACGTCAGCTGGCCGGAGTAATCGACGCAGAGAAGCCAACAGGAAAGCCGACTCGACGACAGGCAAGGGCACACTGCGATCGTAAAGCTCGCGAGCACACCTTCGATCTTGGGCGCTCGGGCGCAAAGGAGTCTCAGGCAGCCCTAGGTACAGAGTCAAGACGGTCGAGACGTAGCGGGTGACATCGGAGTCAGTAGGTGGGGCGCTCATTTTTTCCTCCGGCGGGCTGCTGCTTCTTGTTCGCTTTCCCGGATGCGATAGCTTTCACCCTCAATCAGGGTCACGTCGGCGTGATGCAGAAGACGATCGAGAAGGGTGGCAATACAGGTAGCGTTGGGAAAGACCTCGCTCCATTCTTTGAAGGGTCGATTGGTAGTTACGATCAGGGACTTGCGTTCGTAGCGGCGGTTGATGACTTCATACAGCAGGTCCGCCGCTTTGTCATCGAAGGATAAGTAGCCGACCTCATCGATGCATAACAGGTCGACGTTGGCGTAGATACGAAGCTTGTGGCGGCGTCCTTCCGGGGTCTGGCGGTGGAGTTCTTCCAGCAGCGCGGGTGCGGAACGAAACAGTACCGAACTGCCGGCGAACACGGCGGCGTGGCAGATATTCTTGGCGATCATGGTTTTGCCTAACCCGTTACGACCAACGAGGACCAGATTGCGAGCCTCGGGCAGGAAGTCCAAGGTGAGGGCGCGTTCAATGACGTCGCGTTCGATCTTGGTTGGCCAAGTCCATTCGTAGTCCACCATGGGCTTGAACTTCTTGATGCCGGAGACGCGCAAGCGCCGTTCCAGACTGCGTCGAGAACGGTCCTCGGTTTCGGCCAGCGCCAGTTGCTCCAGCAACATGCGTGGGGACCAGCGGCCCTGCGTGGCGCGTGCGACGAAGTCGTCCAGGTTGGCGGGTAACGCGCGCAGTCCAACTTGTTCGAGTTGAGCAGTGAGGTTATTCATCGGGGTCATCGTCGTGGTGGTGGGCGAGTTCATCGTAGGTCTCCAAGGCGTGGGGTTGAACATCAATGGCTTGCGCTTCGGGGTGGCGGCTGAGATCGACTTTGGGCGCGGCGGGGGGTGTCGGTTGCTGCCGTCTCCGCAGCAGGAAGGCCACTGAAGAAGCGCGGGGCGTGTCCCGCTCCAGCGCTTCTGCGATGGCATGGCGTAAGGCCGGAGCACCGTAGAGGTCGAGCAGTTTAAGCAGTTGGGCAGTTTGACTGCCCGCCGATTCCCCACGGGCGAAGGCGAGATCCAGCAAGGTTTCGCTTTCCGGCACAGCTTGGGCAAGCCGACCCGTGGGCGTGGAGTGAAACGCCTTGCGTTTTTCTTGCAGCAGCGCCTGTTGATGAGCCGGATCCAGCAGCGATTTGTGCCGATCATAACTGCGGCGATGCCGAGCGATCTCGTGGGTTCCGTCCAAGATACGAATCCAGGTGTCGGAGGCGACTAAGGTGAGGGGACGGCGAACGGCTTCGGGCGGGATGGAATAATCGTTGAGATCAAAGCGGACATAGATGGCTTGGCGGAACGAATGGGAAGAATCAAATCGGTGTCGAAGGGATGGAGGGGCAGCGGCAGCAAGCGCGGTTGTTCTTCGGCGAAGGCCTGCGCCACGGTGCGGGTATCGTCGCCGGGCCAGGGGCGCTGATGCGCAACCTGGTCGCGCCAGAGGAGAGCCTGACGATTGCATTGTTCCAAGGTGATGAAGTCGCGGCCGGCCCAGAAGGATTCGCGCACGTAACGAATCGCGCGTTCGACGCGGCCTTTCTGATTACCGGCCCGCACCTGGCAGGGACGGGCGATGCAGTGGTAGTGGGCACACAACTCCAGCAAACGGGGATGGAAGTGGATTTGATTGCCGCGCCGCTCCAGCACCGCACTGCGAAGATTGTCATGAAGAATCACGCGCGGTGAGCCCGCCCAGGCTTGAAAGGCGTGGACATGGCCGCGCAAGAAGTTCTCCAGGGTTTGGTCGAAGAAAAACTCCAGATACAACGCTCGGGAGTAGGACAGGGTGATGACAAAGCAGGACAGACGTCGGCGGGCGCGTCCGACTAGGACTTCGCCGAAGTGCGCCCAGTCGACTTGCGCTTGCTCCGCCGGAAACATGTGCAGACGTAAAAATGGTTCCGGCCGCTGGGGGCGCAGATTGGCCACGGCGCGCCGCAACTGGACGACGCTACCTGGGTAACCGCGTTCGCGGAGCATCTGATAGATGCGGGTGGCGCGCAAGCGGGGATACAGGTCCAAGGTCTGGCGGATGAAAGGTAAGTAGGGATCGGTGAGGCAGGGGCGCAGGGTTTGCGCGCGGTGGAAGCGGTTGGGCTCAATGGCAGAGCGGACGGTATCGGGATGGACGCCAAGTTCTTGGGCAATGGTGCCAATCTTCCAATGTTCGGCGTAGAACCAATGACGGATCTGAACGCGGATTTCTGAGCTAATCATCGAGGTTCAGCATCCTAACTGCGGGATTTTGGGGAACGGATCGACGAACCGACCGCGCCGACCGCACCCAATACAGCGCAGGAAGGGCGGATGAGGCTTGCTCGACGGCTTCCGCGCTTGCACAGAAGCGAAGGCGAAGTCGATTCGGGCCGCGACCCGCGCTGATCTCGTATCCCACGTTGACATATTGCCCGGCGAGGAGATCGAAGCGGAACCCTGATCCGTCACACTTTTTTGCGCCCGGCGTTTGCGATAGTCGCGCTGCCGATCGCAATGGTCTTTTCGTCCTTCGGGGCTTTGCTGGTGGCGACGGTTGGCACAACGGCGCTGTTGACGGCGGGCTTCGGCCTGGCAGGCCATGCTGCAATAACGCTGTCCCCGATCGCAGCGGCGACAGATCCAGAACACGGCGTGGCATTGGCTGCCGCGGCAAACCCGCTGACGGAGAACAACCTCGCCCTGACACGCCATCCGCGTCGCCAGGTGGGACTGGACAACGGCGACCGATCATGGCAGGGTAGGTCCATTCCGATGGATGGCTGCCTGATGAAGGTTGCCAACCGGGGACCTCGTCGTCACAAGCGGCGAGGTCCCGTTCTAGCTCCCACCTTCGACGATGATTAAACCTCAGCTGACTTCAAGGATGATTGACGGATAAGGTGCGCCTGCGGCGCCGATGATGTTGAGGTGTTCACTCCCGCAGATGTTCAGAAAACTACGTTTTCAGATGATCGATGACAGGCCGACTGAACTGCAGCGGGGAGTGGTCGCAGATGTGACGATTTATCTCTTCAGAACGCACATAATTTAGAAGGACCTTGTTCGCTTCGACATTGCGGTGGCCTCCGCGAGTCGAATCGGCCATTTTCGCTTGGATGAATTCGGGTCACTTTTGAGCATTCGATTGCCCCCGAATGCCATACCTGTCCGCCGTCCAGTTCCGCTGGAAATCCAAGGGACTAGAACTCGTTGTGAGTGGTGTTGTGGCTCGAATCTGATGGCCGCCAAGTCGTACTTCTGAACCCGCCCCAATTCTTACTCATACCGGCCATAGAATGATTGCCGGAAGGCGGAAGAGCACTCACAAAAGGGCATTCATCCACCAAATCGAAAGCCGAGGAAAGCCAAGGGGAATCACGGTTCTTTCTCCAGTTGATAAGCTCCGTAATTGACAGGCGATTTGGCCCTGGCATTCGCGGGCTTTCAGGTGCTTAATCGACTCTGTAGACGCCCGACATTTTGCGAGTCGATATGCGCCTGTAGATCCCCGTTTTTCTTTCCTTTTTTTTCCATGGCGGAGCAAACACTGGGGCGGAGAGGGAGTCGAGTCAAGCCCGCGCGTTCTCTGCGCGCCGCGGCAGTGGTCGAAGCGAAGCACAGAGGCTTTACTCGGCTCCCGCGCCCCGTACCATCGCCAGCGGAAAATGAGGAGTACTATGCCGCTCGTGAAAAGAAGGGATACCGCTGCCGAAACAGAACGCCGCGCGTCAGCTCGTGGCTGCGGAACGAACCCCTTTCCTGGGCTTCACGGCTATACCATCGCGACCGCGACCTTCTAGTCGCCGACGGACAAGCGGGCTACCAAGATCGTCGTGAGCATCATCCTCACCGAAAATAAACTGCCGGATCTGCTTGAACGTTGGTTCTCCCATGATGATCTGGATGTGCGCCATGACCCCACCGTTGGCGATCAAGTCTGGGCTTTCCTCAACGCTCACGCTCCCCGGTCTACCACGGTCATGGACCGGATCATCGACTGCCCGCACGAGGAAGGCACTGACTACCCCGACGGAGCCGCCTGTCCGCAATGTGCCTATTGGACGGGGTGCGACCGCTTCACCCAGGAGCGTATTCAGTAAGGCAACAAACGCTGGCCTAGCAAACCACCGCCGCGTGCAGGTTCCGATGAAAAGGCCAGCAAAACCAGTGTGTCTACGCGATACGCACCTGCAGCGATTCTGCTGTTCACGAAGGTAAACGGTCGGGACACGACGGAAAATCCAACTCGTTGCCAGAGAACAAGTTCACGCACGTAAACGCGCAAGCTGTTTCCGGTATCCCTACAGCTCCCAATTGGGGATGACGTGTCGCAGCGCCAACAGCCGGTGCGTAAGCACCGTGTTCTTCGGAGGGCAGTAGCAACCAACTTGGAGGAACACGATGTAGACCGCACCGCATAAGCCGTCAAGATGCAGCGGATGAAAGAGCCGTACGGTGAGGGCCTAGCGAGCCACACCGGCTCCGAGTCTTGCGGGCATGACCGCAAGGTCAGATACGAAGCGTAGACAGGAGGAACTACGGGCCAGGTTATCGAGCCGCGAAATACCCCGAACTTCAGGACGCCGACGCCCTGACACGACGCGGAAGGCAACATTCGGTGGAGCGTTAATGCAAGCTTCACCGGGGTCCTGCGCGGTCTGTGACCCTGGCACGTAGGGACACATCTTCGACGGAAGTTGGGAGATCCCGGGTTCACCCGTGAGCAATCAGCGCTCGCGGGACGCATCGGGAAGTTCAAGGACAGGAGCCGATGATGAACGAACTCGGGAAGTCGGACAGACCCATAGTACCGAAGAAGTCCCCGAACAAAACCAGAACACCGGCGGCGGAGGAGATGGAGGGAAGGGGTCTGGCCAAGGGGAATCTGGGCCAGCAAAACGCGATCCGGACTCAGCGCCGGGTAGTCGCGCCAAGTGAGCTGGCGCAGATACGGCAAACGGCAAAATCGAACAAGGATGTGAAGTTCACCGCTCTGATGCATCACATCTATCGCGTCGACACTCTGCGGTTCGCCTATTCGCAGTTGAAGAGGCACGCTGCAGCCGGTGTAGACGGTGAGACGTGGCAGCACTACGGCGAGGACCTTGAGCAGAATCTCCAGGACCTCTCCCATAGGCTGAAGCGCGGAGCGTACCGGGCCAAGCCCGTGCGTAGGGTGTACATTCCGAAGGCGGACGGGCGGCAGCGACCGCTCGGCGTCCCGGCGCTTGAAGACAAGCTCGTTCAGAGAGCGGCGGTGGAAGTACTCAACAACATCTACGAAACCGACTTCCTCGGCTTCTCTTATGGGTTCCGGCCAGGACGCAGCCAGCATAAAGCGCTGGATGCTCTCTGGTGTGGACTCCATGAGCGACGTGTGAACTGGGTGTTGGATCTGGACGTGCGCAGCTTTTTCGATAGGCTGTCGCATGAGTGGCTGGTCCGGTTCCTCCAGCATCGGATAGCGGACCGGCGCGTGGTGCGGCTCATCCAGAAATGGTTGAACGCGGGCGTGCTGGAAAAGGGCAAGCGAACGCGAGTGGAGGAGGGTTCGCCGCAGGGCGGAAGTGCGTCGCCGCTGCTGGCGAATATCTATCTCCATTACGTCTTCGATCTCTGGGTCCAGGCATGGCGGAAGAAGTGTGCGCACGGCGACGTGATCGTGGTGCGTTACGCCGATGACATCGTGGTTGGGTTCGAGTTCAAGGACGATGCCGAAAAGTTCTGGTCGGAACTGAAAGAACGAATGCAGAAGTTCCGACTGGAGCTGCACCCGGAAAAGACGCGGCTGATCGAGTTCGGACGCCATGCGGCGGCCAACCGAAAGCGCGCTGGACTGGGTAAGCCTGAGACCTTTGACTTCCTTGGCTTCAAGCACATCTGCGGGAAGACGAAGAAGGGAAGGTTCATGGTGCTTCGGCATACGGTTCGCAAGCGCATGTAGGCTACATTGCTGCGCGTCAAGATCGAGTTGCGGCGGCGTATGCATGATCCTGTTCCTGAAGTTGGCAAGTGGTTGAAGTCCGTTGTGGGTGGGCATATCCGATACTTCGGAGTACCGGGGAATCGGTATGCTCTGGCCCACTTCCGCTTCACGGTCAGTCACTTCTGGCACCGCGCTCTTGAACGGCGGAGTCAGAAGGGGCGCGTCCAGTGGGAGCGTATGCAACGGCTCATCCGCCGCTGGCTGCCTCCGGCCCATATCTGCCATCCTTATCCCTCGCGCCGTCTGCGCGTCACCACCTGAGGCAAGAGCCGGATGCGGGAAATCCGCCCGTCCGGATCTGTGCGGGGGGTACGGTGAAAGCCGTATCCCTACCGCGACCGCCCCTCCTCCCGATGCCGTAGGCAGCGCGCTTTTGAACTTCCCCCGGCCCGGCATTTTCTGCAGGCAGGACGCCCAGGAACTCGCCCCGTCGGGCCTAGCCCCTCAGCCTCGGGACTCCGATTGCACAGCGAATCAGGGAGCCAATCGGGCAGCTAATAGACCCTGGATCAGGCCACCGATCGGCGCGGCCCCTCTACCCCCTCAGCGACGGATTAGCAGCTAGAGAAAAAAACTCATTCCCTAATCCTCAGTGCCCGGTACTCGGGTACTGATAGCCTGATGGCGAAACGACCAGCAACTTTTAGTCCGGTCGATCGATCAGTCTCTTTAGGGTTGCGGTAGAGGATGTGTCTTTGAGCAGCCCCGTCATCGTGATCCAGTACTGTTGCTGATCACTCGAAACCGCGTAGTAGATTACGCCCGGGCGATCTGAGACATTATCCAACCGTGGCCCGGATGCGTCGTTTACAACAACGATCTGGTAGGGGAGCCGATGCCCTCTCTGAGAGTAGAAGCTCTCCGTGGGCGGCGATTTCACACGATTCTGCCACGTTTCGGAGCCTCTCTTCAGAGCATCCGAGAACTCGGCCTCGTTCTTTGGGAATCTGTGATTGGCGTCATGCCAAACACCCAGGAACGAATGGACGGTCGACAAGTAGTTAGAGTCTTGAATCATGCTCCGGTGCACATGCGGTATTCCATCTGGGATGTACACCAGCGTCGCCAACCCAAGTACAGCTCCAACAGGGAGAAGGAGTCTGTAAAAACCCGTGCGCGATGCACCATAGAAAGCCCAGCAGAAAATGCCAGCCCCGAGCGCCACCAAGGCTGAACCTACGGCAAGATACGGATACTCGACGTAGTAGACCTCAGTCGTGTGGATGCGGACTGAGCAGGCGATAAGATAGAAACCGAATATCAGCGCCGGAAGAGCAAAGAGCCCAAGAAGTACCGTGAGTACCGCTCTGATGCTTTTTCCCATACATTTCTGCAGTCGCGCCCTTCCCCTCAGTTAGAAGCTCGGAACCGAGGTAAACGTGTTCATCCATGAGTCACAGATGACCACCGGATCGAATGGGTTATTTGATCTGCCAATCGTAACGCGGTGAAGTCCCCAGTGCGTGCTCTCGACGGTAAAGGTCCATGAGTTGTCGTATCCTGGCGGCGACGAGCGAAAATTGAGGCAGCTTGCGGTTAGATTTGCTTGTCGATCGCATCCAGAATAGTGGTTGCCCCAGCCGATTGCAGCTGCTGCATTATTTAGCTCTCCGTTCCACCATCCGCTCCCCCCAAGACGCTCGCCGCTCTGCGTGAGCTGATCCGTACACTTCTGGCAGGCAGCGCCGATTCGCCCAACATCCGCAGCGCTTAGTCCCGTCGGATCGTTGAAGCGGGTTGGGTCATTTAGTGCGTAGGGATAGAAGTTGACGTTTGTCTTGAACCGGAGAGGATCTTCGGAAAGGAAACGCCCGGTGGTTGGATCGTAATATCTTGCCCGGTAGTAGTCGAGGACGGATTCCTGGTCGAACTCGCGCGCAGTGTACTGGAACGGGTTGACCTGCCCGATCTTTTGTACCAAGCCGAAAGTTAGTCTTCGGCGGTTTTCGATTCAGTCAGATCGCGGCTAGCCGCGATCTGACTGGCGAACTCGCTTGGTGTCCTTTCTCCGAGAGATCGGTGAGGACGACTGTCATTATATTCCTGCATATTCCTGCCGCCAGTCTTCGATGACCCTCTTGGCTTCATTGAGATCGCTGAACCAGTGGGCATCCAGACACTCGGCCCGAAAAGTTCCATTGAATGATTCGACGAAAGCATTATCGGTCGGCTTCCCCGGACGCGAGACGTCGATCTTCACTCCGTTCTGATAGGCCCACAGATCCATGGCTTGACTGGTGAACTCGCTTCCGTTGTCGCAAAACAACAGTTTCGGCACCCCGCGCGCTTACTCTTTGATCGATATAACGTTCGCACCACATCGTCTCCCTTCAGCCTCTGTCCCACCTCGATGGCCACTGCCTCGCGTGTGAACACATCCACGATCGTCAGCGCGCGAAAGCGCCGTCCATCCTGCAGTTGATCCGCCACGAAATCGATACTCCATGCTTGGTTAGCCCCCGTGGCCTGGAACCGCTCTTCCCGATGTCTGATCGCTTTCCGCTTCCGCTGTGGGCGCATCTTCTTGAGCGTCAGCCCTTCTTCCTTGTACAGCCGGCAGACCAGGTACTTGCCCACATTCCAGCCCTCACGGTTCAACAGCGCGCGGATCTTGCGGTACCCGTAGCGCACTCTTGCTTGAGCGATCTCCCGGATTCGCATCCGCAGCTCAAGACGTGGATCCAGATGGCTCCGATAGCGATACGTGGCTCTGGCCATGCATAGAACCCGGCAACTTCGCCGCTCACCGACTCGGTAAGTATTTGCCAGGTGCTCCACCATCAGTCCACGTCGCGAAGGCTTCACCATTTTTTGGACAGCACATCCTGCAGCATCGCCTTGTCCAGCGTCAGCTCGGCTACCAACTGCTTCAACCGCAGGTTTTCTTCCTGCACTTGCTTCATCTGACGCACTTGATCTACTTCCAGGCCCACATATTTCGCCTTCCATCGGTAGAAGGTCTGTTCGCTGATTCCCACTTTCCGAATCAGTTCGACCACCGGCACGCCCACCTCGGCCTGCTTCAGCACTCCCACTATCTGCTCCACTGAAAACGCTTCTTCATCATCAGCAAAACCTCCTCTCAGATTCTGCCGAACACTAACATTTCATCTGGCTCAAAAATACCGGGGCCGATCACCATATTGTGCGGTTTTCCAAGACGTAGAACCAGGCCAAGTAAAAACCCCGCACAAGCAGAATGTTGAGCGGGGCACCCTTTAGATTGCGGTGAAACTAATCATCAGGTTACGGCTGATAGATCTGCACGTTGTTGTAGACGGTGTTGGGAAAGTTGCCGCCGCCGAAGCAATACAGACGTCCTGCTGCTGTTGCGGAAGCTGCGGCATAATAAATACCCTCTGGCATGGGAGCAAGGGTCGTCCACGATTTCGTTTTTGGAGTGTAGGATTCATTAACTGTGAGATTGCTTCCGTTATAGCCGCCCGCAACATACAACTCCCCCTTGATGACCGCATAGCATCCGACCAGGCGGGGCTTGGGGTCGGCGGTGAGTTCAGCCCAGGTATTCTTCTTTGCGTTGTACTCTTCGTTGTTGTCGAGGTACTGGGAGCCGTTATCTCCATCCGCCGACACGACCGTTGCCCCCAGTAGACCTACAGCCTCCCATCCCGTCGGAACGAACAGAGGGGCTTCTTCGGTCCATGTGTTGGTAGCGATGTTGTAGCTGGCTACGTTGGTTATATAGCCACTGTCGTCCTGGCCACCAATGACGTAGATGATTTTCTTGGTGACCACCGCGACTGCAGAGGCGGTCTCCTGGACGTAGGGCATCGGCGCTAGTGTCGTCCAGGTATTGGTGGCGGGATTGTAGGATTCGGTAAGGTTCAGGAGCTCGGAGCCGTTGCTGCCTCCGAAAATATATAGGATTTTATCGACCACTGCATACGCGGATAGAGCGCGCGGATTTGGGTCGGAAGCGCCGGTCGTCCACGTGTTCTTCGCGGTGCTGTAGATTTCGTTGACGCCGAGGAAACTGCTGACGTTGTAGCCGCCGATGACATAGATATGATTCCCAATTGCTGCCGCGGCGGCACCCATGCGGGCGGTGGGCATGGCGGCACCGGTTGTCCACGTGTTGTGGGTGACGGCTGGAGCTTGTATATCCGCGGATACTGTTTGGGCGTTGAGCGGACGGGTTACTCCGGCGGCGAGAATGAAAAGGCTGAGTATGGTAAGCACAAACGCGGCCATACTGGTTTTGTTGCCTGCCCTCTGGTCGATGCGAGCCATAAATACCCTCCGGTGAAGGGGTTAGGCTGAGTTCGTGCCCCGCCCCATCCTCGCGTATAATGCGGCAAGACCCTCTCATTGTCAACGGATAACAACGGACGTTGTCATACCACAATAGAAATGGGTTCTTCCGCACATTTGGTGAAGGGCATCCGCTCTTGTGCTGTTAGCGAATGGCGTCAGGTTCCATTACGCCGCGTGCAACACGCGGATTCGTAGCAAGTCGAGTTTGGCACGCCCATACATTTGACGTTTGATTAACTTCAATCGGTGGATATGACCTTCCACTGGCCCCGTGCTCCAAGGCAGGGTGAGCGCGGCCCGCACTGCGGCCTCATCGCGTTGCAACTGGACCGCGAAGTGGTGGAGAGGAGATTGGCGGGCCGCCTTCTGCCATGGCGACCATGCGGACGCATCGCGTTTCGTCCGGCGCTGGTCGGAGAAGAGCGCGATCAGCGTCGGCCGATTCATTGCGTGGCTGGGCGTAACTGCGAGTAAGTTCTACGACTGGCGGCAGCGCTATGGACGAGTGAATGAGCACAATGGTTGGGTGCCCCGGGACTTCTGGTTGGAGCCGTGGGAGAAGGAAGCGATCGTGAGTTTTCATCTGAAGAATCCGTTGGAAGGTTATCGGCGGCTGACGTACATGATGTTAGATCACGATGTGGTGGCCGTGAGTCCGGCGAGCGTATGGCGCGTGCTGCAACCAGCAGGACTGCTGTCGCGCTGGAAAGCGAAGCCGTCACGCAAGGGCACCGGCTTCGAACAGCCGCTCGAGCCGCACCAGCACTGGCATGTCGATGTTTCCTATATCAACCTGTCGGGCACGTTCTATTACTTATGCAGCGTGCTGGATGGGTGCAGTCGTTTTCTGGTGCATTGGGATCTGCGCGAGTCGATGAAGGAGGCGGACATCGAGAGGATTCTGGAACGAGCCAAGGAGAAGTACCCGGAGGCCAAGCCGCGGATCATCTCCGACAACGGACCGCAGTTCATCGCGCGGGACTTCAAGGAGTTCATTCGCGTCTCGGGTATGACGCACGTGCGCACATCGCCGTTTTACCCGCAATCGAACGGAAAAATCGAACGCTGGCATAAGTCGCTCAAACAGGAGTGTATCCGGCCTCTGACTCCGCTGACGCTGGACGATGCACGGCGCTTGATTCAGACTTACGTGGATCGCTACAACACGGTTCGATTGCACAGCGCCCTCGGCTATGTGACGCCGCAGGATCGGCTTGCCGGACGACAGGCCGAGATCCACGCGGCTCGCGATCGCAAGTTAGAAGAAGCTCGTAGGCAGCGGCAACTTCGCCGGCAGCAGACAGCGTCTTTGATGTTTGCACACTCTTCCACCGCAGCTACAATGACCTCACCGGATGAAACGGAAGCGGGCACTGCAGGGATGCAACTATGCTGAGGGATAACCTGGTGGGGCTCATCCAGCCGATGCTCAGCAGCGCGGGAGCCAATCCTCTCGCGCTGTGCATCGCACAGAACGAGTCATCGGACGATAGACCCCCATGCCTTGAAAATCCCCGCCTCAAAGGGGCGGAATCTACACTAACGGAGAACGCCCCCTCTCCATTTCAGGCTGAGCCAAGACATATTGGGCTCGACGTTCATCAAGCAACCATCGTGGTTGCAGTGACGGATTCCACCGGCAAGTTAATCATGGAGTCTATCCTCGAGACCGAAGCGGCGACCATTCTTCAGTTCTTTGCCGGCTTGCGCGGAACTTTGTCGGTGACCTTCGAGGAAGGAACCTGGTCGGTGTGGCTTTACGATCTGCTCAACCCTCACGTGGACAAGCTGGTGGTGTGCAATCCGCGGAAGAATGCGCTGCTCAAGGACGGTAACAAAAGTGATCGCATCGATGCTTGCAAATTGGCAGAGCTTTTACGCGGCAATCAGCTCAAGTCGGTTTACCACGGGGAGACGGGCGTGCGCATGTTGCGGGAACTGTCGCGGAGTTATGCGGATGATGTCATCTCGGGATTCCAGCATCAAGCGGACGCAGATCGTTTCTTGGAGAACTTACAAGAGCGGCTGGGAAAGTTCGGGCTGGAATTACACCCAGATAAGACGCGCCGGATCGAATTCGGCAGGTTTGCCGAAGAGAACCGGAGACGTAGAGGAGAAGGCAAGCCCGAGACATTCGACTTCCTTGGCTTCACGCACATCAGCGGGAAGAATAGGGTAGGGCGGTTTACGGTAAGGCGCAAGACGATCCGCAAACGCATGCGGGCGAAGCTGCAGGAGGTCAAGCAGCAGCTCCGTAAGCGTATGCACGATCCCGTGCGCCAAACCGGGCAATGGCTCAAGTCGATCATGCAGGGCCACTCCAACTACTATGCGGTACCGGGGAATCTCGATAGTCTCGGCGTATTCCGGGATCGGTTAATTGGGCAGTGGTGGCGTACACTTCGCCGCCGTAGCCAGAAACACCCGATCTCCTGGACGCGTATTCTCGCCCTGGCAGACCGATGGTTGCCTCAACCGCAAGTGCTCCATCCTTATCCTGCCGTTCGCTTTGCCGCCAGTCATCCGAGATAAGAACCGGATGCGCTAATCAGCGCCCGTCCGGGACCGTGCGGGGGGTACCACGCTAAGTGGTATCCCTACCGCGATCTCAGAACCCGGCCAAGATTTACGATTTCCGAAACTGTAAAACCACGGCCACGGCGAACAAATCGCGCAAGCTTGTGCAAACGCTGATTACAACAATCGATGCCGTAAGACATTAGGTCCGGCGTTAAGATAGACGGGCTACGCACGGCTTCGATGAGTCTGACCCTGCGCTCGTTGCACGAAACACGGAGATTTGAGTCGTGACTGACGGCTTTCGCTTAATGGCCATTTGCGTGGCGCTGCTGTGCCTTGGAGCCTTCGCTCAGAACACCTCTATACCGCAACCGACAACACCTGAAGCGCAAGTGCGGCTCGCGAATGACTATTTGGACAAAAAGGATTATTCCTCGGCCATGACGTGGTTTCGCAAGGCTGCGGAGCAAACCAATCCCGTGGCTGAGAACAATATTGGGTGGCTCTACGAAAACGGGTGGGGAGTCCAGCAGGACTACGCGGAGGCGATGAACTGGTTCCGCAAGGCAGCAAGCCAGGGCTACGCCCTAGCTCAAACTAACATTGGCGTGCTCTACGAGCATGGGTGGGGAGTTAAACAAGATTATGCTGAAGCGATGACGTGGTATCGCAAGGCATCCGATCAAGGAAACGCACGGGCGAGCACGAACATAGCGCTTCTCTACAGTTACGGTTCTGGAGTCAAACGGGACTATTCGGAGGCAGCGAACTGGTACCGAACGGCTGCGGAGCAGGGGAACGTTAAGGCGTTAGTATACCTCGGCGCGCTTTACCGAACTGGATTGGGGGTTGAACAAAGTTATATCGAAGCGCTGGCCTGGTACACGAGAGCCGCCGACAAAGGGGACAGCGAAGCGCAAAATGCCATCGGCGAGTTTTACCAAGAAGGGCTAGGGGTCACGCAAGATTACGCGAAAGCGATGACCTGGTACCGCAAGGCAGCAGATCAAGGCGACGCTCAGGCGGAAAGGAACATCGGAACGCTCTACGAGAAAGGTCTTGGAGTTCAACAAGATCATTCAGAAGCGGAAGCATGGTACAAAAAGGCTGGGGACCACACGCTACTATCGGGCGGTATCTACCCCCCTCGGCCGATTTATTCACCAGACCCGGGATATTCGGAGGAAGCGAGCAAAGCCAAGTTTCAGGGCACTTGCGTGCTTTCGCTGATCGTCGGTGCCGACGGTAATCCAAGCGACATCAAAGTGCTGAAATCGCTTGGAAAGGGACTGGATGAGAAGGCAATCGATGCAGTCAAGACATGGAAGTTTCAACCTGGAACGAACGATGGCGTGCCGGTTGCGACTCAGATCACGCTTGAGGTGACATTCCACCTCAAGTGATAGTTGGCGTAACAGTGCGCCGTGGAAAGGCGCTGGACTTCAGAGGGTGCAACTCCCGCCCGGGAACTGGTTCGCTCCACCCGGTAACAATCGAAACGGCGGCGGAGGCAACGAAGCTGTCGGAGCTTTCGATGTAGAGGGTCGCTAGGCGACTCGGTGAGCGTACAGGCCGTAACGCGAGTGAACGCTGAGCAGGCCCCGAAACAACAATTGCAGGAGCCGACCTGACTGTTACACAGGGAAGGCCGCTGACGACGGAGATTGACGAGCGAATAAGCTCCGTCGGACCTGCCGGGGTAATGGCGATGGCATGTACGCATAGGAGACCAGACGCAACACGGGAAGCCCCAGCGGTGATCGCGGTCGGGATCAACTGGCAGCTCGTGAGAGACAGGCCGGGCCGTATGGGGTGACGGAGAGGTCCGTAGTACTGAGGAAGCCGGGTAACTCCGGTGGAGGGAAGGGACCTCAGTTAAAGACGAACGCAACAAGCGACAAAGGATCGAGGGATTGGCGATGAGCCTAACAACTCCATTCAGTGTTCAGAAGTTGCAGACGGCGTTGCACGCAAAAGCGAAGGAATCGCCCAAGCTTCGTTTCCACGCGCTGTACGACAAGGTGTATCGGAAAGACGTACTGGCCTATGCCTACGAACGCTGCCAAGCCAACGGCGGGGCTGCGGGAATGGACAACCAGACATTCGAGAACATCGAAGCGTACGGCAGGGAACAATGGTTGGACGAACTGACGCAAGCGCTGAAAAGTCGAACCTATCAACCGCAGCCTGTGCGGCGGGTTTATATACCCAAGCCGGATGGGAAGCAGAGACCGTTAGCAGCCTGTGGCAGAACTACGAAAAATGCACGAGCGGAGACGAGGTGTGCGGCACCGGAAAGATGGTGCCATCCGCAGGCCAGTCAGGCGAGTGAGTCGCCCGATGAAGGAAGCGGCCGTTGTCCGGCATAGAAAGCCCAAAAGCCGAGAAAATACTTGCCCAGCGCGGTTTTTCAGCTCGCGCGGCGTACCCGCTCCCAGCAGCTTGCGCAGAATCAGGCTCAAGTTGAACGCTCCGACATGGACCAGTTGCCGCTTCAGAATGTTCTCCCGTCCTCGGAGATGGCAGCGCCGCATCCCGCCCGTCTCGTAGCAGTGCGCGAAGCTGCGTTCGATCAACTCGCCGCGCCGTCGCAGTAAGCTCTTGCCGTACTCGCCCCGCACCCGTCGCCGGTTCTCGTACACCGCCTGCTGCTCGACACGCTGGCCTTGCCAGTCGCGCCGTCCCTTCGGCTTCTTCTCCGGAATGTAACTGCGCACCTCGTAACTCTTCATCCGCTGGACCACCGCACTACTGTGGTAGCCCTTATCCGTCACCAGTTCTTCGATCCCCTGCAAATGGACCTTCGGTTTGTCCTGGGGCCGCGACTCGGCCTCGCGTCGGATCTGTTCTGCTATCTGCTCACCGGCCTCGCACAAGGTTTCATCCAGCGTGGTCGTATCGCCCTGGTCGGCGGCCTGCAGCGTCACCGCCACGATGGCGCCCGTGTCCATGTCCACGGCGTGCTCCGCCTTGTGCGCCAAGTGCGTCCGCCCATCCTTCATCTTCGCAATCCGCGCGTCTCCGTCCGCCGGACTCTTCCATTCCTTGTTCGAGGTTCGCTTCTTGCGCTTCCGGTCCAACCGCACCAGGTCCTCTCGCGTCGGCGTTTCGATCCCGGACGCCTTCGCCAATCCGCGCAAGAACTCGTCGTATGTCTCCCCAGTATCGCGCCGCACAATCGACCGCATGGCCGCATTCGCCTCCAAGGTTGTCGCGTCGATGCCCATCCGCTGTCCCTTGAGCAGTCCCCGTTCGGCCAACAATCCCAGCACCCACGAGAACACCTCGCGATGCGTGTCGATATCCATCAATCGCCGTGTCCGCGATATCGTCGAGTGGTCCGGCGTCCGCTCGTCCAACCCGATCCGCAAAAACCACCGTAGCGCCAGCGAATCGGCAAGCCGCCAAGCGATCCCGCGCTCGCTATCGATCCCCTCGAAATATCCGATCAGGAGCGCACGAAAGTAAACCCCCGGCATCAGCGATGGCCGGCCCAGTCGCGCGTGATAGAAGCGCGCACACAATCCTTCCACAAACTCGTCGAACCCCGCACCCTCCAGTAACTCGTTCAACCGCTTATAGAATGGATGCCCTGGCGCTACCGCCAACTCCGTGTGCGCGATCCAGATGTCTTCTTGCTTCTCCCCGCCGCTCCTCTTGCTCATCGCCATGTGCGCATTCTACGAACTATCCCTGTGGATCACACCATCTTTTGTTTCATCTTTCGTTACAGGTACCCAGACTTGCACCACAGCCTGTTAGGCATACCAACAATCCGGGATCGGGTTGTGCAAACCTCGGCCATGCTGGTCCTCGAACCAATCTTCGAGGCCGACCTGCCGACGGAGCAGTATGCCTATCGGGCGGACCGCAGCGCGCTGGACGCAGTACAGCACGTCCACCAGCTGATCAACACGGGACATGGACAGATCGTTGATGCGGATCTCAGCAGCTACTTTGATAATGTTCCCCATGCCGAACTCATGAGGTCGGTGGCTCGCAGGGTTGTCGACGGGGCGATGCTACATCTGATCAAGATGTGGCTGGAAGCACCGGTCGAGGAAACCGACGAGCATGGGAACAAACGTCGGAGCACGCGCAATCGGGACAAAGGTCGAGGTACTCCCCAAGGGTCTCCGATCAGTCCCCTGTTCAGCAATCTGTACATGCGACGGTTCGTGCTGGGGTGGAAGAAACTCGGACACGAGAAGCGTTGGAAAGCGTACATCGTGAACTATGCCGATGACCTCGTCATCTGCTGTCGAGTTGGGGCGGAGCAAGCACTGACTGAGATGCGGGCGATGATGTCGAAGCTGAAATTGACGGTGCACGAGACTAAGACGCGGGTCTGTTATCTGCCGGAAGAGAAGTTTGATTTTCTGGGATACACGTTCGGGCGGTGTTACTCGATGAAGAGGGGTCGAGTCTATTTAGGCACGACACCTTCGAAGCAACGAGTGCAGCGCATCTGTCGCGCGATCAGCGACGAGACCGGGCGAGGTACCGTCAGGCTGGATCCGAAGGCGATGGTGGAGAAGCTCAACCGGATGTTGATCGGTTGGGCCAACTACTTCTGTCTAGGAGCGGTCAGCAAAGCCTACAGTGCGGTCGACTTACACGCCCGCCGGAGGTTGCGTCGGTGGTTATGCGACAAACACAAAGAGCCGCGACCGGCATACAAACGTTTTCCGGAGGCGTCTCTGAACTCTGTGTATGGCTTGGTCCAGTTGCCACACCGGACCGCGAACCTTCCGTGGGCGAAAGCGTGAGTCTTTTCCGAGAGCCGGATGCGGGAAAACTGCCAGTCCGGTTCGATGAGCGGGAACAGGAGACAGGACCAAGCCAAACCGGACTGAGGTGACGCGGCGAAAGCCCAGTCAACTAACCACCGGGAGACTACAGTCACTGCGCCTGTTCTCGACTCTACTCCCAATAGCGCTCATTGACCTGCAAAAAAGCGAATGAAAAGCGCACACTTGCGAGAACGCCTGGCTACATCAACTACCATTTCCTCAAACATTTGAACCGTTGGAATTTGGGTCCCTCATGCTAATCTTTCCCGTCAACGGATAACCGCTGAATTCTGAAAGGCAAGTGAAATGCGCGCATTGATGGTCGTTATATTCCTGATTTTCTGTTTCCCGTTCGGTGCAACCGCGCAGGACAAGGGGCAAACAAATGGTGATGATTCCCTACGTCCGGTTTTCGAGGGTCGCTATGCGGCCATGAAAGCGGCCATGGCAGCTCGTGACGGTAAGGCTATCTCTGAAATACTCGCCCCCGATTTTATTAGTGAGGATGCTTCGGGGCAGAAAGAAAGCGCGGATACGATGATTCAAGAGGTGCTCGCCCTACCCAAAGATCCTCTGAAAGTGAGCAGTACAACGATTTTGTCGATCAAGGTCAGCGCGGATAGTGCCACCGTGGATCAGCGCTACGACATGAAGACAACGAAAGCAGGGCCGGATGGAAATAAGCGCGACGTTGAACTGATTACTGTCTCAACCGACACGTGGATTAAATCAAAGGACACATGGCTGCTACAGAGAACCGTGACAAACCAAATGGATTACTCCGCAAACGGCAAGCTGCTCGTTCACAAGGTCCATCCTTAAAGTCGAGCAAAACGATGCTCTGGTCGCTCGGCTATTATAGTTGGCGATAAATCCCGATTGCACTAATTGACCTCGGGCGGACGTTTTAGCCCCGCGTGTGATTCCTATACTTCGGCGTTCTGGCGAACTAGAATATTGGTCTATGATCGCCAGGCCGTTCGTCCTCCTCGCGCTGCTGCTCGTATCAGATGCTGAGCGTTCTGGCCGGCTGCGCGTCCGCCCCTAACCCGTCGAAAGGAAGGGCCAGCGAGCACGGTAGAGTTGCGGGCTTCTGGCTCGGGGTCTGGCAAGGCTTCCAGCGTAGATCCGGCATGGACTGATATGGCGCTCGCAGCGAGAAGGGCGTAAGCGACCGCGCGTACGCAGGTCAAGACTGTGATCCGACTGCGAGTTGGCGAAGTACCTGGTGAAGTTTTTATCGTTTCGGCGTTCGTTCGACTCCTAAGAATTCATAAAATCGGTTCCATCTACTGCGCGCTGCAGGGACCTGGAGACCGAGAAAAACGAGTCACGCGCATAAACAACCCATTGGAGCCGCCACAAGACGGTCGCCGAAAGGGACCTGTCTTTCGCTATCGTAGAGAACCACTCCCAGCTTGAAGTTGTCGCCGCAGGCCTCCGCCAACTTTCGAAGTCCCTTGAAGTCACCAGCATTCACGGTAGCGCTAGCCTTCACTTCGATACCGACTATTGCACCACTCCCAGTTTCAATCACAAGGTCAACCTCGTCCTGATCTTTGTCCCGGTAATGGTACAGAGCGCAGGTCTCACCAAACCAAGACGTCTGTTTCAACACCTCAGCAAAAACAAAGGTCTCCAGCAGCGGTCCGAAGATCGCACGGTCTTTCGCAATCCGCTCTGCGGTGGCACCCAAGATTGCGCTGAGCAAACCGGAGTCAAGGAAATGCAGCTTGGGCGTCTTTACCAAACGCTTCAGCTGATTCCGAAACCACGGTTCCAACCGACGAATGAGAAACAACTGCTCCAAAATGGAGACATACTTCCTGGTGGTCTTGTCGTCAAACCCAACTTGACCGCCCGCCTGCGTGAAATTGGTGAGCTGTCCAGAGCGGTGGGCGAGAACCTGCAGCAGCCTCGGCATTTGGTCTAGTTTTTCCACGTCGGCAACTTCGCGTACATCCCGCTGCACGATGGCCCTTATGTAATCTCGCGCCCATGTCTGGCGTCGCTTTGGATCTCCGCGCCGCAGCATTTCGGGGTACCCACCAACCAGCACGGCTTGTACTAGATCTTCGCCGATCATCGGGTCCGCGGGTTTGCCAAGTTTGCTATCGAACGCTGCTTTGAGGAAACCTGGCTTTTTACCTCGGATCTCAGCCCGGGAAAGGGGCAGAAGGCTGACGATCTCCATGCGGCCAGCGAGACTCTCCGAGACTTGAGGCAGAGTCAGAATATTGGCTGATCCCGTCAATAGAAATCGGCCGGCTCGACGATCGTCATCCACCGACTTCTTGATGGCACGGAGGAGGTCGGGCGCTCGCTGCACTTCGTCGATAGTAGTTCGATCGAGAGCGCGCACCAACCCAGTTGGATCGCTGCGCGCTGCAGCCAGCACTGTGTCGTCGTCCATAGTGATGAATTCGCGTTTGCCCGCGACCAAATCACGCACTAGTGTTGTCTTGCCGCACTGACGCGGGCCCGTAATCATCACAACCGGCGTGTCCCTGAGCGCGATGGTCACCAGTTCTGCAGAAAAGCGAGGGAAGAGCACATTTTCAACATCACTCATGCCGGTGGAGGCTCCGTCTAATTCGGATTCATGTTACGTCTATTTCGGATTATAGGCTCGTCTGATCCGGAACAGAACGGCGGACAGCGGCCGGGCTCATTTCGGCGGCCGCAGCCTTGTCGTATCGGAAGCCAAGCATCTTTTTTGGGATTGAGCCCGGCGATTCTACGAAATACTGTGAGCTATGTGCGTCTGCGGGGCTCTAGAGCGGAAGCTACTTTTTCGTACAATAAACGTACAATGGATCGGGCAATGGAGCTTTTTTAGCCATTGTGGCACTTCCTAGAATCAATAACTTACGTGCGGTCAACACGCCAGATAGTTCGACTCCCGCCGCCTCCACCACTTCACCAACAGTTATGCGGCTCGCATCTGCGAGACTGGCTTCTCTTGCAGGAGGAGTTCCGTGGCCTGCACACGCCGGTCGGAGTGAAACCAGTCCTGCACGACATTGTCGCAAAGTGTGTTGGCCAATGAGAGCAGGCTCATGCCCTGGTGGTGGACCATCCAGGATTTGACGAGTTCGTAGCGGGCGCCGAGAAGGCGACGGTGACGAAGTGTGTAATCGGCGGCTTCGTAAAATCCGTAGGGGCCGAACCAGCCGAGAGCATGCATACGGCGCAGATTTGCGAGCGCGCCTTTGCGGTCCACATTCAAAGCGAGGAAAGTAGAGTAGGGCGAAACGATCAGCGGTTCCGATCCGTTCTTTCTCAACGAAAGGCTGGGCACTCCGAAGGCTTCGTAGTGGTAGTCTCCGGCTTCATTGCGCTTGGCGCAGGCAGATTCAGAGATGCCCCAGAGAATATCCTTGCTGACGGCATAATCCTGTTGGGAGCGCACGGCGGCCACGCTGGCGCGATCGAGCAATGTATTGGGATAAGAGCGCATCCATATCGAAGGCATCAGATACTCGAACATGGTTCCGGTCCAGGAGAGCAAAACCATATGACCGTGATCGCGGGCGTAAGGACGATCGAGCCGGAACCAGCAATCCTGAGGAATATCTTCCTTGGCGATGGCGACGAAAACCGCGGTTCGGGGCTCGGTGGCCAGCAAGTTATAGCAGTAGGGTTGCAGGACTCCGGACTCGACGTCGAAGCCGACTGAAAGCAACTGACGCTGCCGATCTAACAGGAAGGTAAAGTCCATGGCGTTGGCGAGGGCGCGTGCCTGATCGCCGGCTTGACGCAGATCGTCGATCAGACGGAGCGTATTCTGTCTGGCTTCCGCCAGCATGGGCTTGAGACGCGAGGCTGCCGCGCCAAGTCCATTTTGAGCGGCAACAAGGCCATTTTGAACTGATTGATGGGTCTGATCGAGACGTGTCTCGATCCCTAGAATCAGGTCAGGCAATCGCTGCAAGGTCACTGCGTCGATCGGTTCCCCTCCAATCGCGAGTTCTTCGCGCAACAGCGCGAATTCCTGGAGCTTCCAGGGTATATAGGCTCGCACCAGTTCGTGTATCTTTCGGACTCGGAGGCACGTTTGCTGGCGAAACCACGCGACATCAGCCGGGAGTTTGCCTTCTGGCAGAGAGTTCTTTGGGCTCAGAGCGTCCTCGGAGAAATTCAGAACGGCGGTCAACCAGTCCGCGCCTTGGAAGTCTACTTCGCAGCGCGACAATGTCCGCTTCGGAAGAGACCGCAGTTTGACGAGGACTCGGAGATAGTCGAGCAGGCCGTTGGCCAAGGTTTTCGAGGCGAGAGGGCGGCGTAAAACGTCGAGGCATCCCTGATCCAAGGTCCAGAGAGACGCAACGAGATTGCCACTGTCGACGGAAGAAATGAAACACGGCGGCTTCGGTTTGAGGGTGCGAGTTTCATACCAATTCATCAGGTGGCCGCGGTATTTCGGAAGGCGGACGATGGTATCGAGGGTTTTCTCGGTAAGTTCCACCAACTCGGGAACGGTGATATGGCCGAGTTGGTTTGCGACCTGTCTCGCATTCAGGAGAAGGCCTACGTTGGTGGGAGAGACGCTGTCAGCGACCTTGCGCGGATCGTCCTCTACATTGTCGGGTACCAGCCAGTTGTGCTGTTCGTCGGAAAACTCGGCGAAGTATCGCCAGATATACAAGGCGGACCTGCGCAGCATCCACGTATCCCCGCGGGTGGTCTTGGGTAGCGATTCTATGGGAGAGGCGTTGAGCCAGAGAATGAAAGCCTTGCTGCAGCCCCACAGCGCGAGAATCGGAGCCGCGGCCAGGAACGACTGGGGGCGGGTCAATCCGATCAGCACCGCCAGGCCGAAGGCCAGAAAGGGCATCCAGTCGATGTAGCGGTCAAGCGTAGTGCTGCGTTCTCCGAGTTCGGCCTGAGCAGCGGTTTCCCACTCAAGCAGGCGCTCGCGCGTAACCAAGCGCCGCACCAACGCCCGCCCTACGGCATCCAGCGACAAGAGCGTCTGGTGCGCCAGGAGGGTCAAAGTCAGAAGAACGGTGAAGTTCGTCGCCAAGAGATTGCTCAGAGCGTCACGAGCGATGCCTGGCCGGCGCGCGATAAGGGCGCGGATCAACCCGAACATAAACTCGACCCAGGCAGGAACGAACAAGATGCAAATCGCGGCAAGGGTCCAGAGATAAGGATGGTCCATCACGAACCAGCCAAACAAGAACAGGGCAAAAGTTGCCGGTTCGACCAAGCTGCGGCGGAGGTTGTCGAGAATCTTCCAGCGCGAAACTAAAGAAATCGGGTTGGGGACGCGCGCGCCAGATTCGTCGGGCACACGGTCTCTGAGCCATTCGACGATCTGCCAATCACCGCGAAGCCAGCGGTGTTTGCGGCGACTATAGGCGCTGTAGTGCGAGGGATAGTCCTCGATGACCACGATGTCGGTGGCCAGACCGGCCCGGGCGTATGCACCCTCTATGAGGTCATGACTGAGCAAGGCATTACGCGGAAAGCGCCGGCTGAGGACGCGCGCCATCGTATCCACTTCATAAATGCCCTTACCGGTGAATGTGCCTTCGTCAAAAAGATCCTGATAGACATCAGAGACGGCGCGAGTATACGGGTCAAGACCGCTCTCGCCAGCGAAGATGGCGGCTAGCCGGGAGCGTGCGGTGCTTTGCACACTCACATCGACGCGGGGCTGCAATATGCCGTATCCGGCAACCACGACGTTATTGACGGGATCAATGATCGCCTGGTTCAACGGGTGGGCGATGGCTCCCACCATGCGATGCGCCGATCCTCGAGGCAGTTCGGTATCGGAGTCGAGGGTGATGACGTAACGGACCTCAGGGAGGATGGAAAGATCGCCGACCTTCACCGGAAAACTGTCGTATTGCCCGCGCAAGAGCCGGTTCAGATCGAGCAGTTTCCCGCGCTTACGTTCCCATCCCATCCAACCTCTTTCGCGCGGGTTGTAAACCCGGTGGCGATGAAGAAGAAAAAATGAGCCGCGTTTTTCGCCCACATAACGCTCGTTGAGTTCGCCGATAAGTTTGGCACACAGGTCGACGAGGGCATCGTCCTCGGGAGCGGGTTTGGGCGAATCGGGCAGATCGGAGACGAGCGCAAAGTGCAAATTCGGGTCGTGGTTGCCGAGGAAACGTACCTCAAGTTTCTCGACGAGGCCGCGGACCTGTTTTTCATTGAGCAGAAGCGTTGGAATAGCCACCAAGGTCGCGCAGTCATCCGGGATGCCATCCGAAAAATCGAGCTTGGGGAGCGAGGCCGCGGGCAGCAGATTGGTGGTCAAATAGTTCATCACCTGAACCGCAGCCTGAGAGCCTGGCAACAACAGAAATAACATCGAAAGCAGAATCAGCGGCAGCGGAGTACTGGCAGCAGTTAAGAGCCAGACGGCGGTGGTGATGATGACGAAAGTTAAAACTGCAGTTCCCACGAGAAGGAAATCGGCCGGATGCCGTCGCAGCAGGATCTGCAAACGCTCGTTAAAGGTGGGGTGCATCCCGACCCTCTCGCAGAGTATTGGCGATCCTTCGCCGCAAAGGTAATAACCGATGTGAGATTCGCGCAACTTCATCCTGACGTCGCCGAATCTTCCATCGGGACGGGGCCGATCATGGGCCTGACGCGCCAAAGCAAGCGCCTCCTCGGCGACCTGGAGCTCTGTTCGATCGGAGCGCCGAGCGATCGACGCTACTCTTTCGCGATACACATTCCGGCTGACGACGTCCATTGCGGCATAGGCTTGGGCGGGATCCTGACACAGGGTCCGGTCAAAAAGGATGAGTTGTTCGAGTAAGTCTTTCCAGGAAGTTTGGCTAACGGTCTCTAGCGTGCGAATGCAGGTAGTGATGCGCTGACCGGGCGGAGCGTCTGGATAATTCACAAGGCGGTCGCCCTGGACCGCGATCTTTTCGAGCAAAATCAGCTTCAGCGCGGGTACCAGGGCGCCAACCTCGTGAAATTCGAGGGGCACAGTCTGTTCAAAACCCAAACAAAATTTCGTAAACTTCGTCTCAGAAAAGGCGTCGACGGTTTCGTGGAAAAAAGCCTCGGCCATGACCAACACACGAGGCAGGAGTTCGTTCTTGATGGAAACGTGGGGAATGTGAGTGAGTGGCACAAGCTCGGTCGCGACCCCGCGCGCTTCCGAGGAGAGTTGCTGCGCGTTGTCCCGCAGCCAGAGGAGATCCTCTGAACCGGGAGCTTTGGCAAAGGCCGCGTCCACGGCAACAAATATGGCTTTGAAAGCGGCGGCGAGCTTTCGGCAACGCAGAGAAAACGTATCGGACGAGGCGCCAGGCACCCAGCCCGCCTGCGCGGCAAGCTCTTGTCCGGCGATGCGCATGGTTCCGGGCGTTGACTCGTCGGTGTTGGACGAACGGAGCTGCTCATCTTCGCCGAGGATGCTTCGGATTTGGGCCTTGGGAACCATTTAACAATCTCTATCTTTGCTCAGGACCTACGTGCTCGAGACGACCCGCTGTACATCTTACATGCCTCGCTTTCACCGATAGCTGGCGGCCTGAAGTTCGAACATCTCGGCATAGCGGCCACCGAGCCGCGTCAACGCGTCGTGATCTCCTTCTTCGGCGACGCAACCGTTTTCGAGCACCACGATTCGATCGGCCATGCGGACGGTCGAAAATCGATGGGAGATAAACAAAGCCATTTTTCCGGCAGTTAATTCGGCGAAGCGCTGAAAGACTTCGTATTCGCTGCGCGCATCGAGAGCCGAGGTGGGCTCATCGAGGATGAGGACCTGCGCATCGCGCAGATACGCCCGAGCGAGCGCAACTTTCTGCCATTCGCCACCGGAGAGATCGACTCCGCCATCGAAACGCCGGCCCAACATCTGGTCATATCCAGCGGGAAGTTTTTCGACAACATCGTCGGCCATACTTTTCTCAGCAGAGTGCTGGAGTAATGACAGGTTATCGAGCTGCTCGATGCGGCCGACGGCGATGTTTTCGCGTGCGGTCATCTCGTAGCGCATATAGTCCTGAAATATGACGCCAATCTCGCGATAAAGGTCCTCGAGGTTGTACTCGCGAAGATCCACGCCGTCGAGCAAGATTTGCCCATCCACCGGATCGTAGAGGCGGGTAAGCAGCTTTACGATGGTGGTCTTGCCTTCCCCGTTTTCACCGATCAGAGCGACTCTCTCACCGGGATGCAAATGAAAATTTAATCCATTGATGACCAGACGCGAACTTCCCGGATAGCGGAAGGAAACATTGCGAAACTCAAATCCACGCGCGATTGGGCGCGGCGCAGGCAAAGCGTTGGGTTTCGATTTGATAGTGGGACGCATGTCGAAAAAGGCGACGAGGTCGGTCAGGAATAACGCCTGGTCGGCGATGGTTGAGAGTGTGGAAAAGGTTTGCTGGAGATTCGAGCTCGCGTCGCGAATGGCGTTTGCCAGAAAGGTGAGGGTACCGAAACTGAAGACGCCGGTCACAGTCTTCCAGACCGCGAAGACGTAGGCCGTGTAGTAGCCGGCGGTGCCGATCGCGGAGAGGACAGCGCCGACGGTGACCTTGCGGCGCGCCAGCGCAATATCTTCCTCGTAAACCTGGTCGGCAAGGCCTTTGAATCTGGTAGTCAGGAAATTCTTCAGACCGAACAACTTTAGTTCCTTGGCTGCCTCCTTGCTGCCACCCAGAATGCGCAGGTAGTCGAGTTGGCGACGCACGGGAGTCTGGCGAAAATTCTTGGCATATCCGAGGAAAGCAAAGTGCGTTTCTCCCAAAAAGGCTGGAATCACGCCGACGACAAGGAGGAGCAAGAGCCAGGGCGAAAACAGCATGATCGAAATCGACAGCGTAACGGTTGTAATGACCTGCTGGATCAGGCGTCCGATCGCCTGGATCATGTAAAGCCGGTCGGTCGCCTGAACGCGGGCTCGCTCGAGCCGGTCGTAGAACACGGGATCTTCGTAGGCGAGCAGATCGAGCCCGGCGGCGTGTTCCATGACACGAACACTGACGTAGTTCGTGTATTTGCCTGCGAGTAGGGCGTCGAGGTAGTCGATCACGCGACCGAGCACGCCGATGGTGACGGCGATGGCGAACTCACCGGCTACCAGCCACCACAGCCTCGCTCCTGCGGTCTGATGAGTCGTGAGGATGCGGTAGATCGTATCAATGATGAGTTTTGAAACCCAGAACAGTGCGAGCGGAAGAATGGAAGCAACAACGCGCGAGACGAGCTCGAGAACAACGACGATGCGGCCGGCTTCCCAAACAAAGCGCAAGACAGAGGGGACATTGCGGAGGGCCGCGAGCCGCTCCCGCCATCCGCCACGGAATTCAGACTTTCCGGTCATGATCGAAATGATACGGCTCCGCTCTGCCTGGCGACTTCACCCTCGGCAGCCGAAACGATGACGCGATCGAGACAATATCGATCGAAGTGGCGAATACTCCGAGTATAGCCGAATCAATTCCTGGCAAATCCGGACAATTCACTAAGCGAAGCTTTGATGAGTAAATCGCCCCCCAGGTTGGGCCAGTCGAGACAACTCGGAAAGGGCAGCTCGCGCAAAGGAGGCGGCTAGTATTTGTGGAATCCGGCTCGTTGCATTCCGCGCTGGGCTTCGGCGGTTTTCATGAAGGTGTCCCAGACGAAGGCGCTGCGGAGATTTTCAGCCATCAACAAGATGATTCCGGTGTCGATACCGATTACATCGGGGTCATACCAGTTTTTGAGGGGATTGAATGCATTTACGAATCCGTACTGGCTCCAGGCTGACGGGTAGCGGCTTCGGATTGTCTTCAAGACGAGCAATGTTTCCGCGGGCAGAAACGGCAATGACCCGCCGGCCGCGCTTGGAACGACTGTTCCATCAATCGGACCCGTGGCCGGAGGCCCGCCCCAGGCCACGTAGCCGTACTGGGAGTCAGAGGCGGTAATGCCCCACAGGTCTGCGCTGTAATCGGAGAACTCCTTGCCCAATTCAATGCAAAAACGCCGGTGGACTTCAGTTGCAATCACGGAATTCTGAAAGTAGTCGGCGTACTTGTCGCGCTTGCCGCGAAAGTCAAACCACGCTTGCGAATACTGGTGGACGAAGAGCGGGGCAAACGACCCGATATATCGCATTCCTTCGTATTCGAAAGTTAATCGCTTCCAAGCGTCCCAGGTTGCTGCGGGCAGTGGATGGCTCGACGAACCCATCCCGAGGAGATACATCATCATTAATTCGCTGTAGTAATCCCATCGCGAGGAAAGAAATCCGACTTCGGGGCTCCAACCGTGGGTGAGCAACGATGTATCTTCGGAGAGCCAAGTCCAGTCCACGCGGTTGAAGATCAGATCGGCAAGTTCTGCGACTCCGGCATGGCGGAAGTGCTCACGGCAGGTAAGAATCCCGCAGAGGAGAATGGCGGTGTCGACAGAAGACACCTCGGAATCGAACATACGCTCCCCGGTTTCGGGGTTGGCGAAGTGATAGAAAAATCCGCGGTGATTGGGCAACTTCTTCCACAGAAAGCGCAGGGTGACGAAGACGCGCTCGAGTGCGGCGCTGGTCGGAATGAAATGCCTCTGGTCGCCAATGCAAAGCGCAGTCAGGCCAAAACCGGTCGAAGCGATGCTGGCCGCTTCCGCTTTATTGGGATTGTGAACGTCACAGCGGTCCTTAACCATCCCAGTTTTCGCGTTGCCCTGTTCCCAGAAAAAAAGGAAATTTGCTTTCTCGACATCATTCAGAAACTGATCATCTTCAGGTGATAGAACCGGGAGTGACGGAACCGGTTGGCGCGCAGCACTGCCCGCGGGAGAAGAGGTTTGCGCCGCCATGGGTAGAGCTGACAAGACGCGCGCGAACGGAAGACATAGGCCCGTGCCGAGGACCTGGCGCAAGATCTGCCGGCGCGAAAGCAGATTAGGTTTGGCATCCATCATGTGTTTGGTTTCGATTGATCATCGCGAGTTTGAAAAACGACGGGGCACAAACTCAATGCCAGCCACGCACAAAGCACAGCACATTATGTGAATATTTATTTGTGAGTCGACGTTCACAACTACCTGTTTTTAGGATACCAATAAAAGTGTCTGCCGTTGTGTCAGTTGGCTGGAAACTCTCTGAGCTGACCGGTCATCATACGCTGGCGGTTTAAGATAAGCGCAGTGCATGACTCGAAACCACAAAATCGAAATGTGGATCGTTTTGGCGGCCGGCGTACTGCTTACGGGCGGCATTGGGGCGCTGATCCGATGGCAGAGGCAAAAGCCGATTTCGCTGTGGGGAGCTGTGCTGGTTCAGAGTTCCGATCCCCACAAACAGGTGCCGATCGGTGGAGTCGCGATCTCGGCAGGCGATCTCGGCGCGGCGGACACTATGTCGAACTCCTCCGGATTTTTCATTGTCAGGCTACGCAAACAAATTCGGAGGGGGCACGCCGTTGTTCTCCACTTTCGCGCCTCGCAGTACCGTCCGCTTGACCTGAACGAAGTTGTCAGCAACAAGCTGTACATTGTCCATCTCGTCCCGCTGTCCAAAGATACGCGTCAGGAGAATCGTGCAGACGTTAAGGTGGCAAATGTACGAGTGAGATATACGGTAAATTCCATGAGGGAGCTGAACGTGGGAAGCGCCGTTAAGACTTTCGAGATCGAGAACAAGGGAAATGTGCCTTGCGAGGGCCGGTATCCGTGTTCGCCGGATGGTAAATGGAAAGCAGCGATCGGCTCAACCACGTTGGATGCCGGCGCGGGCAATCAATTTCGCAATGCCCGTGCATCATGCATTGCCGGCCCCTGTCCTTTCACGAGAATTGAGGCCGACCACTATTCGAAGGGCGGGCAGATCGTCGCGGTCTCCGCGCTGGATTGGTCTGACACCGCTACGTTTGTGTTAGAGGCCGAGGTTTTTCGCCCGATGGTGACACAAATGGAGCACTTTTCCTATCCGGTCATTTTTGGAGAAGGACTCTCGTTTACGCTGCCCTCGTCCGCAGAGAGTGTAAGCATTGAGGCAGACATTGACGGGCAGACCATCATCTTTCCGTTAGGGCCAACACTTTTGCTGGATTGGGCCAGCTGCGATGCCGCCGTCAATCCCGACCAAGGACGTATCTATCGCTGCACGGCCAAAACAGGATATCGCTTCCAATAGTATTCGCCGCGTGCGGCTGCAAATATAGGGTGCCGGCTCAGACGGCACCCCGATGAAATGCCTGCCGGTTGATTAGGCGGCAGCTTCGGTTCGCGGCGAAGAGGTCGTTTGTGTGCTTTTGCCGAGGAAAGAGATCAACTCAGCATTCACTTCCTCCGCGTGCGTCCAGGTAATGCAGTGCGGACCGTCTTTTATAACTAGAGAGCGGGCTCCTTTGATCAGCTTGGCGGTCCGGAGGCCGGAGGCTGCTATCGGCAGAATGCGGTCCGCATCGCCTTGAACGACGAGAGTGGGCACGTCGATCTTGGCCAGATCCTGCCGGAAGTCTTCATGCCAGGTCGGCACGCAAGCGAGGCTGGCGGTTGGCGACGCCCCGGCGGCGACGTTCCAACTGGCTTGGATCGCCTGTTCACTAACCCGCTTTCCGAGCAAAAGATCGGCATTGTAGAAATTCTTGAAAAAGTCCGTGAAGAACGCGTATCGGTCGGCGACGATAGCTTTCTGTATTCCATCGAAGACGCTGGCGTCCACTCCTTCGGGATTGTCAGGTGTCTTCAGCAGATATGGCGGAACGCCAGAAATGATGATCGCCTTGCTAACTCCCTTCGATCCATACTTCCCGATGTAGCGCGCGACTTCGCCGCCTCCCATGGAGAAGCCGGCCAGCGCGAAATCATGCAGGCCGACGTGCTTCACAAGTTTGTGCAGATCTTCGGCAAAGGTGTCGTAGTTGTATCCCGTGGCCGGCTGGCTGGACTTGCCGAAGCCGCGGCGGTCGTAGGTAATCACACGATAGCCTGCGTCCAAAAGAACGGGCAGCTGTTTCTCCCACGAAGAGCCAGTCAATGGATATCCGTGGATCAACACTATCGGCTTACCTGCGCCGTGGTCTTCATAATAGAGTTCGATGTTGTTCGAATTTTCCTTGCCGACGGTAACGTATGGCATTGAGATTCTCCTTTTGTGCCTTTGGTAGTTCGAGTGAGGTTGACGGTTGACAGCAATTGACGAAAGCTAGATCGCTGAAACGCGCAGACCTGATTCGGACGTCGAGGCTCCCGCGCTTTATGCTGCGCGAACGGACTTGCCCAGATGGCGCAGGACCTCCTCATCGACTTTGAGCGATGCGGCAGCGACGTTCTCTTCGAGATGTTCCACGCGCGATGTTCCGGGAATCGGGAGCATCACTGGCGAGCGCCACAACAGCCACGCCAGCGCAAGTTGGGAGGTCGTAATCTTCAATTGTGCGGCCGAGCGCGCGAGCACGCTGCCGGCACCACTCAATTTGCCGGAGGCGAGCGGGAACCAGGGGATGAATCCAATATTTGCGCCTTCGCAATAGTCGACCACGTCATCCGCGCCGCGGTCTGTCACGCTATAACGGTTCTGGACGGTGACAATTGGGACAATGGTGCGCGCGTGTTCGATCTGTGCGATGTCCACTTCAGAAAGACCGATATGTTTGATCTTTCCCTGAGCCTGCAGGTCTTTGAGCGTGCCAAGTTGATCCTCAGCCGGCACTTTGGGGTCGATACGGTGAAGCTGGAACAAGTCAATACGGTCGAGGCGGAGCCGGCGCAGGCTATCTTCGCACGCCGAACGCAGGTGTTCAGGACGTCCATTTTCTTTCCATTGATCGGGTCCGGGGCGATCGAAGCCGGCCTTGGTGGCGATCACCAAACCGGCCGGATAGGGATACAGGGCCTCGGCGATGATTTCTTCACTGACTGCCGGCCCATAGGAATCGGCGATATCAATAAAATTAATTCCCAACTCTACCGCTCGGCGAAGCACATGGATCGCCTCGTTGTGGTCGCGCGGCTCGCCCCAGATTCCCTTCCCGGTGATGCGCATGGCACCGAAGCCAAGACGATGGATTGGAAGATCGCCGCCGATGCGGAATTCTCCGGAATCTGCTGCCGATAATCTGTCTCGATTTGCGCTAACCTCTTTTGCTTTTGGCGTACTCTCCATTTCGCGTTCTCCTTATCGGAAAATGTAGGAATGATTCAACGTTCACCTGATGTGGCTTCTCGAAGAGGCCGAAAGATAGCGGGCCACACCGCAAACGACGGCTGCGGCACTAGAGTCATCGCATGTGTTCAACTCTAGTTGGGTTTGATGACATCGGATTGCGATGCGGAGCAGAAAGTCTTCCAGATATCGACAGATTTAGATTCTGCGAGTCCAAGCCAACTGTTACCCGCAATCGGCGCGCCTTCGTCCCGCGTATCTTCGTTGATTGCATCAGCTTTAGCGGGCTAAGCGCTTCATGATATGGCATATAACCGCCTTCGAGTGGCAATCCCGTTGTGATGCGTATCACACGTTGCTGTACCGCATGTCATGGCTGCGGAGGCTCCGATTCCTTGACAATAAAGCCTAAACTGAGCACCGGAGGACGCCATGATGATGCTGTACCGGCTCGTTCGGCTGATCGAAACTCACTCCCAGTCTTTGGCCGCTTGTCTTCTCGACCGAGTGCAGAATTCAGAGCTAACGCAAAATTACAAAGACCACGTCCCCAGCGAAGAATTGAAGGAACGGGTATACGAGATTTACCGTCATCTGGGAGAGTGGCTCATCGGCAAGGATGAATCGTACCTGGAGCAGCGTTATTTGCAGATTGGGGCGCGGCGCGCTTCGCAACGAGTACCGATGAGCGAGGTCATCTGGGTGATTGTGTTGACGAAGGAAAATCTGTGGGAATTCGTCAAAAAAGAAGCCGTTCTGGAACGTCCGGTTGAGGTTTTCGGCGAGCTAGAAATGTTGCAGTTGCTGGAGCAATTTTTTGATCGCGCGATTCATTATGCGTCCGTGGGTTACGAACTCGAGATCGCGGATCAGGTCCTGCGAGAGACCAGGGCGTCGAAGAGCGCATGAAGAGCGCATAAGGAGACAGGCACGAGAATGTCGTGGGAGATTGAATATCCTAAAAAAGTAAAAACGCCCGACGATGCTTTGCGCTGCGTAGAGTCGGGAATGCGGGTCTATATACAGCCCGGATGTGCCGAGCCGGAGACGCTGGTGGAAGCGCTGATGCGGCGTGGTCCGCATGTTCGGGACGTAGAAATCGTCCACATGATGACCATGGGATGCGCTCCCTACGTGGCGCCGGAGATGGCCGGACATTTCCGGCACAATGCCGTCTTCATCGGTGGAAATGTGCGCGACGCGATTAACGACGGTCGCGCTGACTATACGCCCATCTACCTCAGCGAAATCGAGGATTTATTCGAGAGCGGCGCGATGCCGATCGATGTCGCGCTCATCGAAGTGTCACCGCCCGATTCACACGGCTTTTGCAGCTTCGGGGTGGGCGTCGATACGACACTTACGGCCGCGAAATGCGCTCGCATGGTTGTGGCGCAGGTGAACGATTATATGCCGCGCACGTACGGCGACAGCTTTATCCATTTGAACGACATCGATATCGTGGTGGAATCGTCGCGTCCGTTGTGCGCGGGCAAGAGGCCGGCGGTCTCGGATTTGCATGTTGCTATCGCGCGCAACGTTGCCAGCCTAATTGAAGACGGAGCGGTGCTGCAAACGGGGATTGGGGGGATCCCCGACGCGGTGCTTCCCTTCCTCGGCGACCGCAAGGATCTGGCGGTACACAGCGAACTGGTGTCGGACGCGGTCATTCCGCTGATTGAAGCCGGGGTGATCACGGGAGCACGCAAAAACTTCAAGCCGCGGAAGATCATCCTTGGTTTCGCGCTGGGTACGAAGAAGCTGTTCGACTTCGTGGACAATAATCCAATCTTTGAATTCCATCCCACGTCCTACACCAACGATCCCGGGCTCATAGCGCGCAACGACAACATGGTGGCCATAAATTCGGCGCTGGAGATCGACTTGACGGGCCAGGTTTGCGCGGATTCAGTTGGAACCCATTTCTATAGCGGAATTGGCGGCCAAGTGGACTTTCTTCGCGGGGCATCGCGCTCGAAGGGCGGCAAGCCGATCATCGCCATCTCATCGACCGCCAAACATGGCGCCATCTCGCGAATTGTTCCCATGCTGAGTCCGGGAGCGGGAGTGGTCACGTCGCGCGGACTAATCCGCTATGTGGTAACGGAATATGGGGTGGCTTACCTGCATGGAAAAACCATTCGAGAGCGGGCAAAGGCGTTGATCGAGATTGCGCATCCCAAGTTTCAAGAGGAGCTTTACGAGTTCTGTGAAAAGACAAAATGGCTGCTCCGGCCCCATGTGGAGGCAGTGAAACCGCCAGTATAGGCGCACAAGTGTGGGTGCTTTCGGCATCATAAACAGAGAACCGCAATGAGGTTCTGCCATGATCAGCGGAAGTGAGAAGCGAAAGACTATTTGCGAACGGCTCCAGGAACTTGGATTTGCTCGAGAAAAGGATATAAAGCTTTACGGACAGGAACTACACCTGATTTCGAATCCCATCGCGGACGGTGATGGTTTTTCCGTCGAGGGCATCGTGCGCGCGTCATTCCACAGACGCCAAATGCGGATTCCGCTATCGCTGGTGACTACTCTGAAAAAAGAACTCGAACGAGCGGCTTGAGATTGGAAACGGGGTGCGAGAAATCAGCTCGGGACTTCCTCGCGTTCGATCGGCGCGTGCCGCGCGCCGACCTCCGCGGAAAGCTTTTCTACCAGGGCGATCAGATGGGGCAGTCCGGCGATGACCGGCAGCGAAAGGGTCTCGCCGTGATCGAAACATTCACCGCACAACGAGACGGCGAAGGCGACGGGATTCGCATCGAAAAGATGTCGAGCCAAGGCAAGGACGGCCGCAGGAGAGCACTCGTGAGAGTGCGGAATCCAGGGCTGACGAAGAACGGGCTTGCAGGAAAGCTCTCCGGGCCGGCCGCTGCTCGTGGCATCAATAAAAAATACAGCGTCAGCGGTCTTGATATTATCGGCGAGCTCCGGCGTGAGCTGGTGGCGGACAATTACTTCAATCGCATTCTCGGCGGACGATAATTTTCGCGACAATTCCTCAGCCGCGCGCCATCCCAGACCATCGTCGGAGCGCAACGGGTTTCCGTAACCGACGATCAGGATCCAAGACACGGGGATGGTCCTTTCCTTATTCTCAGACTCTTAGTCCGACCTTACGGGCGAGCGATTTCATCGAGCAATTCGCCGCCCGGGCCGAGCAACTGCATGCGCAAGGCCATTTGCCCCGCTGCGTGAGTCGAACAACTCAGGCACGGATCATAGGTACGTATGACGGCTTCTACGCGATTCAGCGCGCCGGCGGTTAATCGATCGCCATGGACATAATGTTTGGCCACCTGCAGCACGCTGCGATTCATGGCCAGATTGTTCTGGCCGGTGGCGATGATGAGATTGGCCCAGCGGATCAAACCCTGCTCATCGATTTTGTAATGATGAAACAGCGTGCCCCTCGGCGCCTCGGCAGCGCCCACACCTTCAAGGGCATTGGGACGCGCGATGGCGCGCACGTGTTTGTCGAGGATATCCGGGTGAGTGAGCAGGTGCCCCATGCGCTCTACGCAGTAGAGAATTTCGATCAGGCGCGCATGGTGATAGTGGAAGGAACTGAGCGCGGCGGTGCGTTGCAACTCGTGGAATTCAGCTAGCTCCTGGTCAGCGCGGGGAGTGCCGCAGCGGTCGACCACATTCAAACGGGCAAGCGGGCCGACGCGATAGATGCCATCCGGAAATCCTCTGGGTTTGTAATAGGCCGATTTCAGATAGCTCCAAGATTCGACCTTCTCGCCGATGAAATCGAAATAGCGCATTGGATCGAGACCATCGGCGACAATCTTGCCCGAGGCATTGACGATGCGAATCTTGCCATCGTAGAAAGTCAGGCCGCCATCTTCTTTCACGATGCCCATGAAGAGTGTTGGAAAATTTCCGAAGGTGGCGATCTCTTCGCGGAAACGCTCCATGATGCCCTTGAACCATTCGACTGTACGTATGGCTATGGCGAGCGCCTCGGGAATGGATTCGAGGATGGCGTCGCGATTCTCTTCGGTGAGAGGTTCGCTGACGCCGCCGGGGACAACCCACGCGGGATGAATCCGTTTCCCGCCCAGTCGCTCGATGATCTGTTGGCCGAACTGGCGGAGGCGGATGCCGTCACGAGCGAGCGATGGGTTTTCTTCCATGACTCCAAAGATGTTGCTCTTGGCCGGATCGGCGTCCATGCCCAGCAGGAGGTCGGGCGAGGATAAATGAAACAGGCTCAAGGCATGAGACTGCACGACCTGAGCCATGCCGAACAGACGCCGCAACTTATCGGCAGTGGGCGGAATGCGCACTGCCATCAGGGCATCACATGCCTTGGCCGAGGCGATCAGGTGGCTGACCGGACAAATGCCGCAGATGCGGGCCATCAGCGACGGCATCTCGGAAAATGGACGGCCTTCGCAAAACTTCTCGAAGCCGCGAAACTGGGTGACGTGAAAACGGGCGTCGATGACGCGGCCTTCCTCGTCGAGATGCAAGGTAATCTTCGAATGCCCTTCGATCCGGGTTACGGGATCGATCGTGATCGTTCTACGTTCTTCCACTGCCACTCCTAAGCTCCGAATCTTGTCATGACACTCAAGTCCGGACTACGGCCATTCAGCAATTCGCTGACCGCATAGAAAATGACGTCGGGGAATGGCGGACAGCCCGGAATGTAGACATCGACCTCGACCACCTCATGCACTGGCCGCGCGTAAGGCAACAACTGGGGCATTTTCGTGAGGAATGCCGGGATGGAGAGTCACGTTCTCGCAATATGCACGCTCGTAAACCGACTTGGTACCGAAGGGATTGCGCATGGCAGGAACATTGGCAGTGACCGCGCAGTCGCCGAGCGAGACGAGTATGCCGGTCTGGGAGCGCACTTTCTGAATCTTGCGCAAGTCTTCTTCGCTGCTGACCGCGCCCTCGACCAGGGTGATGTCGACGTCTTCGGGAAATTCCTTGGCGTCGACGAGCGGGCTGTAAACAACGTCCGCGAGTTCGGCAATGGCGACCAAACGCAGGTCCATATCGAGAAATGACATGTGACAACCGGAACAGCCGTCGAGCCAGACGGTGGCGAGCCGCTTCTTGCTCATTCGCGCTCCTCTCGCATCAGCGTCAGGTAGGGCAGGAAGTTGCGGCGCTTCTCCATTTCAGCGACGGAACGGCCTTTTTCAGATAAGGCTCCGGTCGGACACACATGCACGCACTTGCCGCAGCCGGTGCAGGTCTCGGAAAGTCCCCAGGGCTCATTCAAGTCGGTCACCACCATGGCTTCGATGCCACGCCCCATGATGTCCCAGGTGTGCGCGCCCTCGACTTCGTCGCACACGCGAACGCAGCGCGTGCACAACACGCAGCGGTTGTGGTCGATGACAAAACGATCATGAGAAGCATCCACTCCGACCTTGGGATAGCGATAAGGAAAACGGACATGGGTGATGCCGAGTCTTTGCGCCATGCTCTGCAATTCGCAATGACCATTCGAAACGCACACTGAGCAGACGTGGTTGCGCTCGGTGAACAGCAGTTCAACGATCATCTTGCGATAACTCGTGAGGCGTTCGGAGTTGGTCGCGACCTCCATGCCCTCTTCGACGTGAGTGACGCACGCCGGGAGCAGCTTGTTCGATCCCTTCACTTCCACGAGACACAAACGGCATGCGCCAATTGTCGAAAGGCCCTCGAGTTCACACATGCGCGGAATGAAAATCTTGTTGTCGCGGGCCACGTCCAAAATCGTCTCCTCGGGACGCGCGCTGAAATCGCGACCGTCGATCTTGAGCGTCTTTACGCCACTGGCCGGTTTCATTGCGTCTCTCCTCGCGGCGATTTGCCGCAAACTCCAGCCGGGCAGTTGTGATCTTCGATGTGGGCTTTGTATTCCGCCGCAAAAGACTTGAGCGTGCTGAGAACGGGATTGGGCGCCGATTGCCCGAGGCCGCACAGGCTGGTGTGTTTGAGCAGATCGCAGAATTCCGCGAGCATAGCCAAGTCTTGGCTGGTTGCGGTCATCTTCGTGATGTCGCTCAGGATGCGGTGCATGTGGTAGGTGCCGACGCGGCATGGAACGCACTTGCCGCAGGACTCGGTCATGCAGAAATCCATAAAATAGCGGGCGACGTCGACCATGCAGGAATCTTCGTCCATAACGATCATGCCGCCCGAACCCATGATCGATCCGAGGCGCGCCAGCGACTCGTAGTCAACGGGCTGATCGAGAGTTTCGGTCGGCAGGCAACCGCCGGAGGGGCCGCCCGTCTGCACGGCTTTGAATTTCCGGCCGTCGGGAATTCCGCCGCCGATTTCAAAAACCATTTCGCGCAGGGTGATTCCCATGGGCACTTCGACAAGACCGGTATTCTTGACGCGACCGGCGAGTGCAAACACCTTTGTTCCTTTGCTCTTTTCGGTGCCAATCTGCGCGTACCATTCTCCGCCCTTACGGATGATGGGCGGAACGTTGGCAAAGGTCTCGACGTTGTTGATCAGCGTGGGTTGCCCCTGCAAGCCTTGCATAGCCGGATAAGGAGGCCGCGCTCGCGGCATGCCGCGTCTTCCTTCTACTGAAGCAATGAGGGCAGTCTCTTCACCACAGACGAACGCTCCGGCGCCGAGCCGGAGGTCGATCTTGAAATTGAAACGGGTTCCACAAATGTCGGTGCCCAGCAGACCGGCTCGTTCGGCCTGGCGACTCGCGTTCCGCAGTCGCTTGATGGCAAGCGGATACTCCGCACGCACATAGATGTAGCCGTCCGAGGAACCGACGGCATAGGCGGCAATCAGCATGCCTTCGAGCACGCGATGCGGATCGCTTTCGAGCACGCTGCGATCCATGAACGCCCCAGGGTCGCCTTCATCGGCGTTGCAGATAACAAATTTCTGTACACCGAATGACTTAGCCACCGTGCTCCATTTCAAACCGGTGGGATATCCCGCGCCGCCGCGCCCGCGGAGACCGCTCGTCATCATTTCGTCGATCACTTCGCGCGGCGACATCTCGGTCAGGGCTTTTATCAGGGCCTGGTACCCGTCGGCGGCGATGTAGTCTTCGATACGTTCGGGATCGATGACGCCGGAATTCTCGAGCACAATTTTTTTCTGCCGCTGAAAGAACGGAATGTCCGTGCGACAGACGAGGCGGGAGACCGGCGGACCATCGAGACTGTCGAGGATTTCGGCGGAATCGGCGGCGGCGACGCCTTTGTAGAGGGTCTCTGCTGCAGAACGCTCGTGTGCTGAAAGACTGTCTGGGGCGGGAGACCGGGTCGAAACCAGCGGTCCCTCGGAGCATAAGCCCATGCAACCAACGCCTTTTGCCTGGCAATGTACGCCCCACCCGCGCCGTGTAATCTCGGTGTCGAGAGCGTCGTTGACGGCCTGACTCTGACACGATACGCATCCCGCTGCAACGCATACGTTGACCCGGTGCTTGAAGCGCTTTTGCGACTCCAGTTCTGTATCTGCGATTTGTTTCAGTTCGTCAGGAGTCATGGCGCGTCCATCGCGAGAGGCGGTTCCGCAGGGCCTGAGGAGTAACCTTGCCGGCCACTTCCTGGTCGTAGACCACGGCGGGGGCAAGTCCGCAAGAGCCGAGACAGCGGGCGGTGAGGAATGAGACCTTTCCATCCGGCGTGGTCTCTCTTGGAAGGACACCCAAATCCTTTTGCATGGCGTCGAGCAGTTGCGGAGCACCCTTGATGTAACAGGCTGTGCCGGTGCAGATCACGCAAGTGTGTTCTCCGGCGGGCTTGAGGGTAAAGAAATGATAGAAAGTAGCGACACCGTAGGCTCGGCTAAGAGGTACTCGCAGAGAGGTTGCGACGTAGCGCAGGGATTGTTCGTCGAGATAGCCAAAGGCTTCCTGCACGGTGTGGAGCGCTTCAATCAGCCCACGGGGCTGCAGACCCTGGCGCCGCATGGTGGAATCGACCAGGCGCCAGCGTTTGTCGTCATTCGGGGGCGTGGGTTTGGCAAAATTCAGCAACGGTTTTCTCCTCTCGGCCGGAGGCAGTCCATTTTTACGGCTGGACCGGCTAAAAGAACGATGGCACTTCTTACGCTAGACCAAATCGCGGCAACTTATGGTGATCCTGGTCACACGACAGACGTGACAGAGGGCTACGTCCTCGGGCGAGACTCGCTATGCGGCAAGAGATGAACCGTGGGAGTTTCGGCTAATTTCTTAAGGAAGGAATGAAGGAGGCGCGAGTTCCACTATTCCGATGGCAAAGGATGGAAAAAATCCCGCTGGTCAGGAGTTGACCATTTTCTGCAGGGCGGCTTTGTTGCGTATGATCAGCGTCGCCCCCTTCAATTGCAGGAGTTGTTTCTTCTTGAATTGTGAAAAGAGGCGGCTGACAGTCTCGCGAGTCGTGCCGATGATTTCAGCAATTTCTTCGTGCGTCAGGGTCAGCTTCACCTGAGCCGGGTCACCGTTGTCCGCGCTGTGGATCCATCCCAACAGTAATTTTGCGAACCTCTCGGACGGCGAGTTGCTGAGTCCCAGCGTGCGGATGCCTTCATAAGCGGAGTAATAGTTGCGACTGAGTTGTTCGGCTACTCGGAGCGCCACTTCTCCATACTCACGAAGAAAGTGCAGCAACGCGTCGCGGGTAATGAAGTTTGCCTGGCCGGGCTCGATCATTTCCGCGGTCACTTCGTAAGGGCGATTCGAGATCGTGGCACTGAGCCCGAGAACATCACCGGCTTCGGAGATCTTAGTGATGACGGTTTTGCCTTCGGCGGATGAAGTGTAGAGCTTCGCTTTTCCCGTACACAGCACAAATACGCCGCGCGGCTGCTGTCCCTCAATAAACAACATCGCGGATTTGGGATAGATCGCGGTAGACCGGATCTCGTTCAATCTCTGGACGGCTGCGGGAGGGAGATTGCAGAACAGATGTTCCTCCCGCATTGGGCAGGTGAGGCAATTATCGAGAATATTCAGCCCGTAAGGAGCCCGCATTCAAAAGAGCTTTCCGCGCAGATTGTATCACTGATCGGATCGTGACCAGAATCACTCGGCGCAGTGACCTCAAACATCGCCTAGTGTGGGGAGTAGGGGGAAAATTCAGATGCACGGAGGTGTTTGGAGGCTGTGCGGATGGAGGTCACCCATGAGCACCGCAACCGAAATCAGAGACGCGGAGGTTAAGAGAGTTCAGGAATCAATTGACGCTCGATCGTTGGTGTCGCCTGGTAAGTCACAGGTGCAAGCGGATCGATTGTTCGACGACATTTTATTGGAAACAAGCGACTTGCAGCGTCACCGCCGCACCTTTTCGGCGGCCCTGTCTTTTGTAATTCAATGTCTGCTGCTGGGCGTACTGCTGGTTGTGCCCCTGATGTTCACCGAAGCTTTGCCTCAAGGGCAATTATTGACATTTCTGATGGCTCCGCCACCTCCGCCTCCACCGCCGCCGGCCGCCTCTGTCGCTGCGGCCAAGATCGTAAAGGTGGAGCAGAGCGACATTATGAACGGCCAGTTGCGCAGTCCTACCAAGATTCCCCAGAACATACAGATGATCCGGGAAGACGAGGCACCGCCTGACCTCTCTGGTGGAGGAGTTCCGGGAGGAGTTCCTGGCGGAATTCCGGGCGGCCAGATTGGCGGAGTTATCGGTGGAATTCTCAGTTCCACTGCGAATACCGCGGTCGTACCAAAACTTGCGGTACCAGTCACTAAGCGCATTCGCGTTTCTCAGGGAGTCACCGAGGGACGTCTGATTCTCAAGATCGAGCCCAAGTATCCGCCGCTCGCACAATCGGCGCGCATACAGGGGCAGGTGATACTCACGGCCATCATCTCCAAGACAGGCGAGATCCAAAACCTGATGTTGGTCAGCGGACATCCGCTGCTGGTGCCGGCTGCCATCGCGGCGGTGAAGCAGTGGCGCTATCGTCCGTTCTTATTGAACGGCGAACCGGTGGAAGTAGAGACCACGATTACCGTGAATTTCGAACTTTCCTAAAGAGACTTGGAACCGAATATGTTCCGGCGCGTGACAAAAGAAGGGTGATAACACCATGGAAGACGTGCATCGATTTCGAGTGGTCGCGTGGTGGGCCTCAGGGCGCACCGGGCTTGCTAAATCGGGTTCTGCTCCCAACGCGATCCATTTCACTTCGCCGCCTGCTTTTGGCGGCATCGATGGCAGGTGGACGCCCGAGGACTTGCTACTTTGCGCGGTCGCCAGTTGCTATACGACAACGTTCCGGGCAATCGCCGAAGGTTCGAAGTTCGAGCACACCGACCTGCAAGTGGAAGTTGAAGGCGACATCAGAAAGGCACAAGTCGGCTACGCCTTCAGCGAAGTTATCGTCCGCGTAAATCTCACGATTTTACGGCCGGAGGACGAAGCGCGGGCGCTTAAGCTATTGCACAAGACCGAAGGACTGTGCATGGTATCGCGTGCGCTTTCGGTCCAAAAGAAATTTGAACCCCACGTGCAGATCGGTGTTATGCGCATTGAAAACGGCCAGGCCCTGCCGGTTTCTGACAAGAAGGAAGGAGTCGGATAGAGCACGGAACCACCCAGGTGACGTGCGCGCCAGAGCTGCTGCATGACTTGGTCATCACGGAGAAGATGACAAGCGCCAAGAATGCGGTCGCCTTCTCCAGCAGAAGTGTTTCTCTGGAGGTGCATTGTGCCCGCAGTTGAAGCAAGCAAGCGAATTGTCCTTAAGAACATTTTGTTCGCCACCGATTTCTCGGACTACTCGAATGCGGCGCTGCCCTATGCACTGTCAGTCGCGCGCCGGTATGGAGCGACGCTACATGCCGCCCATGTTATGCCCACAATGGCGCAGATGGTGTTGTTCTCGCCGGAATGCTGGCCGGCGATGGCGGAAGAGGCTGACGAGGAGAGGGTGAAAGAGTGCGTCGAGGAGTTGGAGAAGCAGTTTAAGGAACTTCCGCACGACGTTCTGACGCCGCGCGGCAAGGTTGCGGAGGCGATTGCCGGGATCATCAAAAAGCAGAAAATCGATGTTCTCGTTCTCGGCACGCATGGACGAACGGGGCTGGGCAAGCTGTTCGCCGGTTCAGTCGCCGAGGAAATTTTTCGTCAGGCGCCTTGTCCCGTTCTAAGCATCGGGCCGCATGTTGCGACGAAGCGGGACAGCCAGATTCGGTTCCAACATGTTCTTTTCGCGACGGATTTCAGCCCGGGTTCCCTCGCCGCCTTACCCTATGCCATTTACGTGGCTGAAGAAGACCGGGCCGAACTGGATTTGCTGCACGTAGTGGAGCAACCGGCCGCGGGCATCGTCGACATTGAGGCGGTCAATGCATCGCTCATGCACCGTCTCAAAGCGCTGGTGGCGGACGAACCCGAACCCTCGTGTCACGCGGGGTGCCTGATCGAGTTTGGGCGGCAGTTCGCGCTCCCGAGCGAACGGATTCTGGATGTCGCTGAAGATCGGAGCGCGGATTTGATCGTTCTTGGGGCGCGTTCCGCGCAGGGGAAATTAGGGCTGGTCACGCATCTGGCCAGTACTGCCGCGCAGATTCTGACTCACGCAGCTTGTCCGGTACTTACAGTGCGCGCGGAATTCGCACAGAGAACAGAACGTGTGTTGTAGAACCGATTTGGGCGAGGGATACTGGCGCATCTAATGCGCGCTGGAGGATCGTAGATTGAGAACGGTCGTGGAGGGGTTCTATGAATACCCTGGAAGCCGGAAAGCGGATCGCAATCCACCAAATTCTGTTTGCCACGGATTTTTCTCCTCCATCAAACGCGGCGCTTCCCTATGCTTTGTCACTGGCCCATCAGTACGGAGCGACGTTATACGGCGTGCACGTTCTTGCTCCCGATGACTATCTCTTCGTTTCTCCCGAAGTCTGGCCTCGCCATATGCAAGACGAGCAACAACCGGAGCATGAGGCAGTGGCCCGTCTTGAAGGGCAACTGAAAGCGGTGTCGCACCGAGCCCTGTGCGTAGTCGGCAAGGTATGGGAAGAGCTCTGCCACATTATGGTCGAACACGACATCGATCTCCTTGTGGTGGGCACTCATGGCCGAACGGGCGCTAAGAAACTGCTCATGGGTTCCATCGCCGAGAAGATATTTCGTCAGTCCCCGTGTCCTGTTCTCACGGTGGGGCCCAAGGCCATACATCCGCGAAAGAATGGAGCCGAGTTCGATCACATTCTGCTTGCAACCGATCTTGGCGTCGAATCTGAAACCGCTGCTTCCTATGCCATATCTCTGGCGCATGAACATCAGGCAACCCTGTCGTTGCTGCATGTCGTCGCGCGGCCTGAACAGGAGGAGCCGGAGATGGGCAGCGCCGACTCGGAATCGAATTCAGATCGCTTGATCGAGCAACTGCGGAAACTCGCCACGCAGCACATAGATGTCTCTTGTCACTCGCAGTATTTTGTTCAATCCGGGCCGCCCGCGGAACGGATTCTCTATTTCGCCGAAACTCACGGAGTAGACTTGGTCGTGATGGGATTGCACCCGCACGGAGTTATGAGCAGCGTGACTCACTTGCACACTACGGCCCAACACGTTGTCGCCCACGCTGGCTGTCCTGTTTTTACGGTTCGAGGTTAATGCCGGCACCGGGCACGGGTGGGCGTGGCCCGGGTTCGCGGTAATCTAAGAAAAACGTGGGCACTGAATCGGCTTCGAATCGCCGCTCTTTCGATACAAGATGCGAGTGGCGTGAGGCTGAACCAAATGAGGATTTTTTTATGAGTTCGACCGAGGCTGATCTCGCGGGACGATCGCCAAACGAGCATTCGCTGAACGAAGCTCAGCCGGTTCCTGAAAGGTATGGCCTGGATGCGATGTTTACTCCCCGTTCGGTCGCGGTCATTGGCGCAACGAGTCGTCCCGGCAGCGTTGGGCGCGCGGTGTTGGAGAACCTGCTGCACAGTAAATTTCAAGGAAAGGTTTATGCCGTAAACGCCAGCCGTCCGGACGTGCTGGATCGGAAAGCATACGCGGGCATTCGAGAGATTGTTGAACCGGTGGACCTGGCTGTTATCGCCACTCCTGCGAAGACCGTGCCAACGCTGATCGCCGAGTGCATAAACGCCCGGGTGAAATGCGCGGTTGTGATCTCAGCTGGATTCAAGGAACACGGTGCGGAGGGAGCTGCACTCGAACAACAGGTTCAGGAACAGTTGCGGCATAGCTCGATGCGGCTGGTTGGCCCCAACTGCCTGGGGATTATGAATCCCGCAATCGGGCTGAATGCGACGTTCGCCAAAGACTCTCCCAAGGCTGGCAATGTGGCGTTCCTGAGCCAAAGTGGGGCGCTATTGACCGCAATACTCGACTGGAGCCAGCGGGAGCAGGTGGGATTCAGCGCAATTGTTTCAACCGGCTCGATGCTCGATATCGGCTGGGGCGATCTGATCTACTATTTTGGCGATGACCCGCGGACCAAGAGCATCCTGCTCTATATGGAATCGGTCGGCGACGCACGGTCATTCGTGTCTGCAGCTCGCGAAGTCGCACTTTCCAAGCCCATCATCGTGATCAAGGCGGGGCGATCGCCGGCCGGGTCGCGCGCGGCTGCCTCTCACACCGGAGCGCTTACGGGCAACGATGAAGTGTTGGAGGCGGCCTTCCGCCGCTCGGGAGTTTTACGGGTTCATAATGTCGCCGACCTCTTCTATATGGCGGAAGTGCTGGGCAGACAGCCGCGCCCGAAAGGACCGCGGCTCACGATCGTGACCAATGCGGGCGGACCCGGAGTTTTAGCCACCGATGCCTTGGCGGCAAATGATGGAGAATTAGCCGAGCTTTCCACGGAGAGCTTGCAGCGGCTCGACGAGTTTCTGCCCGCCCATTGGAGTCATAACAATCCCATCGACATTCTCGGGGATGCGGATTCCGAGCGCTACGCTCGCGCCATTGAGATTGCTTCCCAAGATTCGAACAGTGATGGATTGCTGGTCATCCTTGCTCCGCAAGGGATGACTGATCCGCTGCAGGTCGCGGAACGGCTAAGGCCCTACGCGAAGCTCTATGGCAAACCCGTGCTCGCCAGCTGGATGGGAGGCGATGCCGTTGCCGCCGGTGAGGCCGAGTTGAACGCCGCGGGCATACCAACATTTCCTTATCCTGACACCGCGGCGCGCGCATTCACCTACATGTGGCGCTATACCTATAATTTGCGGGGGCTTTACGAAACTCCAACGTTGACCGACCCATCGGAATTTGAGAGCTCATCACGCAATCAGGCCGCACAAATCGTTCAGAATGCACGGCAGCAAGGCCGGGTTTCGCTCAATGAAGCGGAGGCGAAGCAGCTGTTATCGCTCTATAACATTCCAACTGCAGAGAAACTAACCGCTTCCCAGCAGCAGATCGGCACCGGCGGCTACCAATTAATCCTGGGGAGCAGGATTGATTCGCAGTTTGGACCAGTCATCCTTTTCGGTTCTGGCGGGCAGCTGGTCGATGCGTATGGCGACCGCGCTCTTGCGCTTCCGCCGCTGAACACAACGCTCGCCCAAAGGATGATGGAGCAAACGCGGGTCTTCGCCGCGCTTAAGGGAATTCATGGCCGTGAGTGCGTCAACGTGGCGGCGCTCGAGAATTTGCTGGTCCGTTTCAGCCAGCTCGTGCTCGAACAACGGTGGATTGCTGAAATCGAGATCAATCCGCTGTTCGCGTCACCGGAACACTTACTAGCTCTCAATACCAAGATCCTATTGCACGGGCCCGGCGTCACGCTTGACCAGCTGCCGAAGCCAGCCATACGGCCGTATCCCTTGCAGTATGTTTCGACCTGGAAGATGAAGGACGGGAATGAGGTCACGATCCGGCCGATACGGCCTGAAGACGAACCGCTGCTGGTCAAGTTTCACGAGACGCTCTCAGATCGCAGCGTGTACTTGCGCTACTTTGCCACATTGACCTTGAGTCGACGCGTGGCGCACGAACGGCTGCTCCGCATCTGTTTTGGGGATTACGACCGCGAAATGGTGCTCGTCGCGGAACGCACAGATCCGGCTACGGGAGAACGACGGATACTGGGCGTGGGGCGGATGAACAAGCTTCGTGTCAGAAATGAAGCAGAAGTCGCAGCGCTGGTGTCAGATCAGTATCAAAAGATGGGGCTGGGTCGTGAATTATTACGCCGGGTGGTCGAGATTGCCCGCGATGAGAAGATCGGCACGGTTTCAGCGGAGATGTTGCCGGACAATATCGCCATGCAGGCTGTGTTCCGACGCCTGGGCTTTCGCATTTGCGCCGGAGAAGACATGAGCTCACTGCGGGCGCTGCTGGAGCTCTGAGGCCTTTTGGGACTTCGCAATGATAGGCCGGATCGAACACGCTGGCATCCTCTTGAATTCCAATTGTTTCCGCGTTTCATCGTTTTCTCCGTGTGACGCAGATCACACGTTGATGTGAGCTATGTACCCGACAAGATCGACCTCCTTCCGTCATGCTCTATATGACCGTTCCCTCAGAACGGCTGGGGCTAAAAGAGAAGTCCGGAAGGGAATGTCATGAAGCGTAAGTTCAAGACCATGGACGGCAACGAGGCCGTTGCTAGCGTTGCTTACCGCCTCAACGAAGTCATTGCGATTTACCCGATCACGCCGTCGTCGAACATGGGCGAGTGGGCCGATCAATGGGCGTCAGAGGCCGTGCCGAACATTTGGGGCAGCGTTCCCCACGTAATCGAGATGCAAAGCGAAGGCGGCGCTGCGGGAGCGGTTCATGGCGCCCTGCAGACTGGAGCGTTGTCCACGACCTTCACGGCATCGCAGGGTCTGCTGCTGATGATTCCCAACATGAACAAGATCGCGGGGGAACTGACGCCGACGGCGTTTCATGTCAGTGCGCGGACCGTCGCGACACATGCGCTTTCAATTTTTGGCGATCACTCGGATGTGATGTTTTGCCGGACGACGGGCTTCGCGCTGCTCTCTTCAAACTCGGTTCAGGAAGCCATGGACCTGGCGTTGATTGCGCATGCAGCCACTCTCGAGACTCGCATTCCTTTCCTGCATTTCTTTGACGGGTTCCGGACTTCGCATGAAGTCAACAAGATCGAAATGCTCACTGAAGACGATATGCGCGCGCTCATCAACATGGATCGCGTGATCGAGCATCGGCAGCGGGCGCTTTCTCCCGACCATCCTGTGTTGCGCGGGACTGCGCAAAATCCGGATGTGTATTTTCAGGCGCGGGAAGCCGGCAATCCCTACTATGCGGCGTGCCCGGACAAGGTTCAGGCGGTCATGGACAAGTTCGCGCAAGTCGTGGGGCGTTCGTATCACCTGTTCGATTACGTAGGCGCGCCTGATGCCGAGCGCGTGATCGTCATGATGGGCTCCGGCGCAGAGACTGCGCACGAAACGGTCGACTATCTGAATCGCAGGGGCGAGAAAGTGGGCCTGCTCAAAGTCCGGCTATATCGGCCGTTTTCGGTCGAGCGGTTCATCGAAGCTCTTCCCGGGACGGTCCGCAAGATTGCGGTTCTTGATCGCACCAAGGAAGCGGGAGCGGCCCGTGAGCCGCTTTATCTCGACGTGGTGAGCGGCATCCATGAAGGAATCAAGCTAGGCTACGGAACGTTGAAGATTGCGCCGGAGACGGTTGGCGGACGTTACGGTCTCTCTTCGAAAGAATTCACGCCGGCCCTGGTTAAGGCGGTCTACGACAACCTCGCCGAGGCGAAGCCCAAGGATCACTTCACGGTGGGGATTCACGACGATGTGAGCCATACCAGCCTCGATTACGATTCTGAGTTTTCCATCGAGCCCGAGAATGTGGTACGCGCTATGTTCTATGGCCTGGGTGCGGATGGCACGGTAGGCGCGAACAAGAATTCCATCAAGATCATCGGCGAAAACACAGACAACTACGGTCAGGGGTATTTCGTTTACGACTCGAAGAAATCGGGCGCGATGACGGTTTCACACCTGCGCTTCGGTCCGCAGCCGATCCGTTCAAGCTACCTGATTTCGAAAGCCAACTTCGTGGGCTGCCATCAATGGATTTTCCTTGAGCGCTACGACATGCTGAGCGCGCTGGTTCAGGGTGGAGTTTTCCTGCTCAACAGCCCGTTTAGCAAAGACGAGGTTTGGGATCAGCTGCCGCGCGAAGTGCAAACGCAATTGATCGCAAAAAAGGCCAGGTTTTTCGTCATCGACGCCTACGCGGTTGCGCGCGACACCGGCATGGGCTCGCGCATGAATACCATCCTTCAGACATGCTTTTTCGCGATCTCGAAAGTCCTGCCACGCGAGCAGGCCATTGAAGCGATTCGGGAATCGATCCGCCATACTTACGGCTGGAAGGGCGACGAGGTTGTGCAGCAAAACCTTCGCGCCGTAGATGAGACGCTAGCGCATCTTTTTGAAGTCGTTGTCCCTGGGAAAGTCACAAGCCACACCGAAATGCCGGCCGCGTTCGCCGCGGGGGCGCCTAAGTTCGAGCGTGAAGTACTTGGCGAAATCTACGCGGGCCACGGCGATGAGATTCCGGTGAGCGCATTCCCAGTTGACGGAACCTTCCCCACTGGCACGTCAAGGTGGGAAAAGCGCAACATCGCACTCGAAATTCCCGAGTGGGATACGAAGATCTGCATTCAGTGCGGAAAATGCGCCATGGTCTGCCCGCATGCCGTTCTGCGGATAAAAGTCTACGACTCGAAGCAACTGGAGGGCGCACCGGCAACATTCAAGTCCACTGAAGTGCGCGACAAGGAATGGCAGGGACAGAAGTACACCATCCAAGTTGCGCCGGAAGACTGCACCGGTTGCGGGATCTGCGTCGATATCTGCCCTGTAAAAAATAAGGCGGAAACTCGGCTTAAGGCGATCAACATGGTGCCGCAGCCGCCGCTGCGCGCGCCCGAGCGCGAGAACTGGGAATTCTTTTTGAAAATTCCAGAGCTCGACCGCCGCAAGATCAAACTCACAAATATCCGACAACAACAGGTGCAAGAGCCTCTGTTTGAGTTTTCCGGGGCATGTTCGGGATGCGGCGAAACTCCGTATCTCAAGCTGCTTTCACAACTCTTCGGCGACCGGTCGGTGATTGCCAATGCGACCGGTTGCTCGTCCATCTATGGCGGCAACCTGCCGACGACTCCCTGGGCAAAGAATGCGGACGGCCGCGGCCCAGCATGGTCGAATTCCTTGTTTGAAGACAACGCTGAATTCGGCCTGGGATTCCGGCTATCGATCGACAAGCAAACCGAATTCGCGCGCGAGTTGGTGCTCCGCCTGGCGGGATCAATAGGCGACGAACTGGCCGCTGCTTTGCTTACACACACGCAGAAGGACGAGTCTGACATCTTTGAGCAACGCCAACGGGTCGAATTACTGAAAGAGAGGCTGAAAGCCCTCGACTCACCCGAAGCAAAACAACTGCTGGCGGTTGCCGACATGCTGGTGAAGAAGAGCGTGTGGATCGTGGGTGGCGATGGCTGGGCGTACGACATCGGCTACGGTGGTCTTGATCACGTGCTGGCGAGCGGCCGAAATGTAAATCTTCTGGTGCTCGACACTGAGGTTTACTCCAATACTGGAGGACAAGCTTCGAAATCCACGCCACGGGCTGCGGTCGCCAAGTTTGCGGCCAGCGGAAAGCCAGGACCAAAGAAGGATTTGGGACTGATGGCGATGAGCTACGGGAATGTTTACGTGGCCAGCGTCGCCATGGGCGCCAAGGATGAACACACGCTCAAGGCGTTCCTGGAGGCGGAAGCCTACGATGGACCAAGCATAATCATCGCCTACTCACACTGCATCGCGCACGGCATCAACATGACGACTGCGATGTCAGACCAAAAGGTTGCGGTCGAGTCGGGCCAGTGGCTGCTCTATCGGTACCATCCGGAGCGTGCTTTGGCCGGGGAAAATCCGCTCATTCTCGATTCCCGCACGCCCACGCGCAAGGTGAAAGATTATCTGCAGCAGCAGACGCGCTTCAAGATGCTCCTGAAGAGCAAATCTGAGGATGCGAAGCTGTTGTGGCAAGAGGCGCAGGAGGATGCCGAGACACGGTTCCGGCTGTACGAATATCTAGCGCAGCGCAAAGTGGAGCCGACGGCGCAGGCTGCAAAATCGACGCATGACGCACCCGTGCCGGTCGAGACGAGAAAATAACGTTGAAACGAAATGGGACTTTGCGTCACTGCGACGCATGGTCACACGATGCAGCATAGAAGAGGAGACGTCATGGATCTAAGCACGAAGTATCTCGGCATGCAGTTACGAACTCCGCTGGTCGCGTCGGCTTCTCCGCTCTCACAGGAAATCAGCGGAATCTGCAGCCTCGAGGATGCCGGCGCATCGGCTGTCGTACTTCACTCGCTGTTCGAAGAACAGCTGCGTCAAGAAGGCGTCGAATTCGAACACTATCTCAACGCGGGCACGGAAAGTTCTGCCGAGTCTATTACTTATTTCCCTCAGTCCGGCGAGTTTCACATCGGACCCGAAGGTTATTTGAACCACATTCGGAAAGCCAAGGAGGCGGTGAACGTTCCAATTATTGCCAGCCTCAACGGTACGACGCTGGGCGGTTGGGCAAGATATGCAAAGCTAGTCGAGCAAGCGGGAGCTGACGCGATCGAGTGCAATATCTATTTCATTCCGACGAACACCGAAATTCCCGGGATGGAAGTCGAGAAGATTTACGCCGACATTCTGCGGGAGGTGAAGATTTCAGTTCAGATCCCTGTCAGCGCGAAGCTCAGTCCGTTTTTCAGCAATACCGCGCATGTGGCCAAGCGACTGGACCAATTGGGTGCGGACGGCCTGGTGCTGTTTAATCGCTTCTATCAACCAGATATTGACCTGGAAGCATTGGAGATCAAGCCGAACGTGCTGCTCAGCAGCCCGCAGGAATTGCGTCTGCCGCTGACCTGGATCGGCATCCTCTATGGCCGCATACGGGCCAGTCTGGCGGGGACCAGCGGCGTCTATACTCCGGAGGATGTAATCAAGTTGCTCATGGTCGGAGCCGACGTGACCATGTTGTGCTCGGCGCTACTCCGGTATGGCGTCAAGCATCTTCGTTTTGTGGAACAAGGGGTTCGGGAGTGGATGGAAGATCACGAATACGAATCTGTGCAACAGATGCAAGGCAGCATGAGCCAACTGCGCTGTCCAGATCCGGGAGCGTTCGAGCGCGCGCAGTACATGAAAGCCGTGAAAGGGCTGCAGCACGTGACCGTCAACGGCTAAAGATTATGGCGAAGAATTATCTAGGCGCTTGAGAGGCGGGCCTTCGGAGTCGCTCCCTCAAAATAGGCTTCGATTTCTTCCAGCGTCTTTCCTTTAGTTTCCGGCAGGAACACGGTGGCGGTGATGAAGTAAATCACCGTACATGCGGCAAAGCCAAAGAACATGGCCGCGTAGCCATACTTGCCGACAGTCGGCAGAAACATCGCGGCTATGGTCGTCGAGACTGCCTGATTAATCAGCAATGCGACGCTCATGCCGTTAGAGCGAATCCGCGTCGGCATCAATTCTGAAAGAGCCAGCCACACGCACACTCCGGGACCAATCGCGAAAAAAGCCATGAACACAAAAAGGCTGATCGCCACCAGCCAGCCATTGTGAGTGGTGGGCACGGGCGTGATCAACGCATCGTCAATTCTAAGAGGGGCTCTGCGAGCCGCATCGAGATTGGCAAACGGATTGGAGAAAAACGCGACAACTTTGTTGTCGGGCACGCAACTTTCGCGCGTGATTTCGATGGGTGCGGCAGCTTTATCGTCAGAGCGAGCTACCTTGGTCGCAGCCCGAAAATCCCCGTACGAATAAATAACGACCAGGGAAGTGGGCCGGTTGCTGATCGCGTCACCGGCAAGTCCGTTGGCAGCCAGCAGTGTGTTTGCCGTCTTCTCGTCGTATTGGAGGGTGAGGTTCTGATCGGCGTTGACCATCGTCTGAACCGCGGCACGAGAATCAACGCGCAGGCTTTCGGTCCGCCGGAACAGCATGCCCGTACACACGAGCGACACAATGATGCCCGCACTGCCTACCGATAATAGAAACTTGCGTCCTTTGCGGTCGACCAGAAGCACGCCACCAATCGTCATCAGGAAATTCACGATGGTGAAGAGGACGTAGCCCCAATGCGCTTGAACATCCGACAAACCACTCTGCAAAAGAATGTTGGTGTTGTAGCCGATAATCGAATTAATGCCGGTGGCCTGGTTGCACGCGAGAATCACGCAGGCAAGCACAAACGGAATTACGTATTTACGGCGCAAAAGCGATTCCCCGACTTTGGTTCCGGTTGAGGTTTTCGCTTTTTCGGCGGCGGCGGCCTGTTGCATTTCCGCCAGTTCGACGTCTGCCTGCTCGGTGGTGCGCGAACGCAAGAGTGCGGCATAGGCGGCGTCCCTTTTCTCGCGGCGAAACAGCCACCGTGGCGACTCCGACACCATGACGCTGCCGATCACGAACAGAATGCCGGGCGGCAGTGAGACCCAGAAAATACTGCGCCAGGCAATGTCTTTGAATGCAAAGAGCTTTGCTGCATTGCCCAGCTTCGCTACGTCTTCAACGCGGAAGCTGAAATACATCCCAACGACGGCTGCTGTCACGATACCGAGGGTGAGCAGCCATTGGAAGATGCCTGTTCCTTTGCCACGGCTTGATGCCGAGAGGCATTCTGCAAGATAGAGCGGAACTACAACACCGATCAGGCCGGCGCTGATGCCCTGCAACAGGCGGCCGAGAACCAATGCTTCGTAGCCGTGCGAGAGAGCGATGATGGGAATGCTGCAGACAAACAGCACGCCGCTGAGGATCATCAGCGGCTTGCGCCCCATCCAGTCAGCCAGCGCGCCAGCAAAGAGGGTTGAGATCACGCTGCCGAGCAGGACGGCGGCAACGACGATCGACAGCTGCCCGGCATTCAGTCCGGAAGTGGCCTCCAGATACGGCAGAGCGCCGGCGATGATGCCGACATCCACGCCGTAAAGCAATCCGCCAAGTCCTGCCACCAGCAGGAGGAAACGATTGTAGCCAGCTTTTTCGTTGGTCACCACGCGGCGAGCCCTTTCATGCTTCTAAGTGACGAAGTCAAACTTCAGCAGCATTCTAAAATTCGTTGGTCAGGAACGCGCACGGAGATTCGCCAGCGCCTGATACGCCGCGCCCCATACCGGCGCATCTTCGTTCAGAACCACCCATACCGGTATACGCGCAAGCACTGGCGTCAGTTTGCTCGTGCCACAAAAGGCCTTGAAGAAAACGCCGTCTTGCAGCTTGGAGACGATTTTTGCAGCGATACCGCCAGCCACATAAATGCCGCCGAGCGCCATGGTCTGCAGCGCGAAGTTGCCCGTCACCCCGCCAAATATTTCAGTCCAGAAATCGAGCGACTCCACGCAAACGGAGCAAGATTGCGCCAGTGCCCGCTGGGTAATTTCTCCTGCTGCATTGCCCTCGGGAGAAAAGGAATCGTGGCGCACCGAAGGATTCAGGAATTCGTGGATCCTACGAAAACCTCTTCCCGAGACAATTTCTTCGCAAGACACGTGATCCAACTGGTGTTTCAGATGACTGAGGAATTGGATCTCGCGGTTGGTTCGAGGAGCGAAGTCTGCCTGCCCGCCTTCGGCGCCCGCAACGCGATATTTCTGGCCGTCCCAGAAAAGAAGCGCCTCGCCCAAGCCGGTGCCTGCCGCAATCACGCCTCTTGTCGCATGGGTTGCGGCGTCTCCGATATTCAAAGCGACCAAGTCATTCGAAGACAGCTTCTCCAGGCTAAGAGCGGTGGCTGCTAGGTCGTTCAGCAATTCCAGATTTTTCAGGTTTAGCTTCCGAGCTAGTGATGGGGCGTCCACAACCCACGGCAGGTTTTCGGAGTAGTGACGTTCATTAACTACCACTCCGGCGACACCGAGCCCGGCGGCATCAATCTGAGAACCTGCGCCGGCATCTGCCGCCTGGGCTTGTTTCATGAAATCTTCGATCAGATCTTCGAGCCCGGCATAGTCACGCGTCGGAAGGCGACGCTGAAAAACCACGCGCAGCGCAGCTCCTTCTCGTACAAACAACCCGAGATTGCACTTGGTCCCGCCAACGTCTCCAGCCAAAATCATTAGCGTCTGTTGAATGCCCTCTGATTCATCTGCCGCATGCGTGCGTTTTGTATTGATGAAGACACCGAATCTTATCAGAGATGTGCCATCACCCGTGACCGTGATTACTGAGGGGCAGTTGGATGTCCAGATAGTGCTCGGCGGGCAAGTTGCGCAACCATTGCGCCGCTGTTTCGGCTGTGATGTCGCGCTGTGGCATGGCCAACATCTCATAGCCGACCATGAATTTCTTTATGGTCGCGGAGCGCAGCAACGGCGGATAGAAATGCGCGTGCAAATGAAACTCCGGGTAGGCCGCGCCGTCCGTAGGACGTTGATGAAATCCCATGGTGTAGGGAAAAGATGTACGAAACAAGTTGTCGTAACGAATGGTAGCCTGCCGGAGGATGTCTGCCAGCGCAGTACGCTCCTCGTCATTTAGTTCATCTAGAGCCGACACTGCTCTGCGACTGATAAGCAAAGTTTCGTATGGCCAGACCGCCCAGAAGGGGACGAGTAACACAAAATGGTCGTTCGCGCAGACAAGTCGCTCTTGTTTCTGCAGCTCCAACTCCAGATAATCGTGCAGCAGCGTAGTGTCGTGCGATTGACGATAGTCTCGAAATGCCGATAATTCTTTCGCCAGCTCGTCGGGCACGGTCTGATTGGCCCAGATTTGACCATGCGGATGAGGATTGCTGCATCCCATCATCGTGCCGCGATTCTCGAAGATCTGCACGGCATTGATGTAGGGATCATTCGCCAGCGTAGAGAACTCGCGCGCCCACACATCGACCACACGCCGCAACTCGCGGACGGTCATTCGAGCCATGGTGAGATCGTGGCGTGGCGAGAAGCAGACGACGCGGCAGCGTCCGGCTTCGCCTTGAGCAACCAGAAGCCGGTTTTCCTGAATTTCGCCGCTGGCCGTGTCGGGTTTGAGCGCGGCAAAATCATTGTCAAAGACAAAGGTTTCGCTGTAAGCAGGATTTCTGACTCCGCCGGCTCGAGCATTGCGGGGGCACAAGTAACAATCGGGATCGTAAGCCAGAATCGTCTCTGCAGGCGCGCTTTCAACCTGCCCCTGCCATGGCCTTTGGGTGCGATGAGGCGATACCAGCACCCATTCGCGAGTGAGCGGATTCAAGCGGCGATGCGGTTGCGATGCCAAGTCAGAAAAGTTCATGAGTTGCCAGGTTCAACAAATTTTCCAGTCGAGGGTTGGTCAGGATCCTGTGAGATATCCATCGGGATGCGTCCGATGCCACTGCCACGCACTTTCAACAATCGCTTTCAACTCAGAGAATCTCGGCTGCCAGCCGAGCTCGCGGCGAATTTTTTCAGAACTAGCTATCAATACCGCGGGATCGCCCGGACGACGCGGCGATTCGATTACTGGGATGGCATGTCCAGTGACGGCTCGGGCAACTTCGACCACATGGCGCACGCTGAAGCCTTGACCGTTGCCAAGGTTGTAGATCATTGGGCCATTGCTCGGGTTGCCGGTCGCACTGGCGGCTAACGAAGTCGAATTCTGGAGCGTATGCAGGGCAAGCAGGTGTGCATCCGCCAGGTCACTGACGTGTATGTAATCACGAATGCAGGTCCCGTCAGGAGTGGCGTAGTCAGTGCCGAAGATGTTCACGTGTTCGCTGCGGCCGAGGGCGACTTGCAAAATCCGCGGAATGAGATGAGTTTCTGGCCGATGCGCCTCTCCTTTATCAGGACGAGACGCTCCGCCGGCGTTGAAATACCGCAGACTGGCATACTGCAAACCGTGAATCTGACGGAACCAGGTAAGCATGCGCTCCACCAGCAGCTTCGATTCTCCGTAGGCGTTCGTTGGTCGGAGAGGATCATCCTCCGCGATCGGAGTGCGTTCGGGGTTGCCATATAGCGCGGCCGTCGATGAAAAGACAAAACGCTTGACGCCGGCGGCGAGCATCGCTTCGAGCAGGGTCAGGGCATTCGCGGTATTGTTGCGAAAGAACTCTTCTGGAGCTTTCATCGACTCGCCGGCTTCGATCAGCGCCGCAAAATGCATGACGGCATCGATCGCGTGCGAACGGAATAATTGATCAACAGAGCCTCGGGCGGCCAGGTCGCCGACGACGAGTTCCGCATCCTTCGGTACCGCCTGACGATGACCGCGGCTCAGATTGTCAAAGGCAACAACCTGATGCCCGGCGTGCAATAGTTTCTCGGCGACCACGCTACCGATGTAGCCTGCCCCTCCGGTGACTAAGACTTTCATTGACCTCGTGCCCATTGTCAGATTGATATCCGGCTTACACCATCGGCGGCGGAAGAGACATAAATTTCTGGTTTGCAGCCGGTTGAACGCTCGTATCCTTCTTTCACCTTCTGATCAAACGTCTCGACGGAGCCCTGTTTGACCAGCGCGATGGTGCAGCCGCCGAATCCTCCCCCCGTCATTCGCGTTCCATAGACGCCTTCGACTTGTTGCGACAGCTCAACCATCAGGTCAAGTTCCGGACAACTCACTTCAAAGTCATCACGAAGACTTCGATGCGACTCTAGCATCAATTTTCCAAAGACTGCTAAATCGCCTCGTTCCAGTGCGGCTGCCGCCTGCAGGACGCGGCCGTTTTCGCTAATCACGTGACGGCAGCGCCGCATAACGACGTCCGGAAGTTCTCGCCCATAAGCTTCCAGGTCTTCGAGCGTGACGTCACGCAAGGCACGCACGTTGGGTAAGTGCTTTGAGAGGACGCGCACACCGGCTTCGCATTCCGCGCGGCGCTGGTTGTATTCTCCTTTGGCGATGCTGTGCTTGACCATCGTGTTGGATATCGCGAGAGCCGTGTTGTCGGGCAATGGCAACAGCTTGAATTCTAGGGAACGACAATCGAGGAGCAAAGCTTTTTCATGTTCGCCGTGGCTGGCAATGAATTGATCCATGATTCCGCAGCGCGCACCGACGAATTCGTTTTCTGCTTGCTGGCACAGCAAGGCGAGTTTGGTGCGGTCGAGAGGGGTGCGATCGACTTTTGGCCTATCGATTCCACCATCCAACGGAGAGCTTACATCGATCAGCGCGTAACCGACGGCAACTTCGATGGAGGCGGAGGAACTCAGTCCGGCACCCTGTGGCACGTCCCCTTCAATCAGTAGATTGGTCCCTCCGACCTTGTAACCGGCCTGCAACAGCATTTTCGCAACACCCACAACGTAATCGCTCCAATGTCCGGAGGCGGTGTCGGGCAACTGATCGAGATCAAACTCAAGCTGTTCCGAGTAATTTTCGGAATAGATCGCCAGCGTGCGGTCGGGGCGTGGTGCCGCCGAGACCCAAGTACGGAAGCGGATCGCCGCAGGCATGACGAAACCATCGTTGTAATCGGTGTGTTCGCCAATCAAATTTACTCGCCCGGGCGCCTGGTAGATGCACGGCGTTTTGCCCCACAGTTCGACGAATCGCTTTCCCATTCGCAAAGGGTCCGTGCTACGACCGGTTTCCAGATTCGTTTCATGCATGAGGGTTCACCGCGTGGCGCCCGCCGCTTTGAGGTCGTCATCGTCCCCAAGGTATTCCCAGCGCTGCAGCGCGATGGGGACGTTTCCGTTCTTCCACACAAAGTCGTGAAATGCGCGCAGGCTGAACTTATCGCCCTGCTTCAACTTGGCGTCGGCTAGAAAACGCAGAATTTGGTTCTTTCCGATCTGATAGCTGATGGCTTGTCCGGGATCGGTGGCGAATAATGCCGCCTCGCCAGCGGCCGATTTCTTGTCCATCGGTACGTGCTGGGCGAGATAGTCTGCGGCCTGCCCCATGGTGAATGACCCGAGTGCAAGCTTTACGTCCACTTCGACTCGTAACGCACGCAGGCGCATGAAGTTGTAGATGATCTCGCGAGTGCGCGGACTGTCGTCGAACAATCCAGATTGCAGCATCATTTCTTCGGCGTAAAATCCGATTCCCTCGTTCACACCCGAATCGTAATAATGGCGGCGAATGAGGTCGGGCTGCAGCCATGACAAGCACATCTGAAAATAATGTCCGGGCATGCCTTCGTGAACCATATCCGGACGTGGGTCTTTGGCCGTCGCCAGCCAGAAATATCCCAACTGGGATGACGGAGGACTGACCCAGCGAACGCCGTCTTCGTTCAACCTCGATGGTCCGGTGAAGTCATCCAATTCTCCAAAATCGGCAAGGGCCTCGAGATAGCCGGGCATCGGCCGGAGCGTATAGTGGCCGACACCGGCGGGCACCGTGAGAATGCCTTTGTCTTCAAGAAATCTGCGAATCGCCAGTTCATCGCGCGTCGCTGTTGTGATCTCCTCCGCGAGATTGGCGGCCGGCTTGAGTTCGGGCAAACCCTGGTTGCGCTGTTTCTCGTATTGTTCGAAGGCAACCGAGCGGGCCCACTCCTGTTTGCTGATGAATAAGAGTTGTTCCGGGGTGTAAGGAATCAGAGCAACATGGTGTAGAAAAAACTCGTACTTCTCTCGGCCGACTGCAGTTTGCTCGGGCATCGTGTCAAGATGTTCTTGCAGCCACGATCGATAGGATTCCAGCGCAACAATGGCCTTTTCCGTCGCCTCATGAAATGTTGCGGAGAGATTCGCGTTGCCGGCTGCGTCATCGTGAAGCATGGGCGCTACTTCGCGTTCCACGCGCTCCAATTCGGGGCTGATCTGTTGTAGATCTCCGATGGCCAATACGGCGAACGGCCTCACAGCGTGCAGGTTGGTCTTTCCCTCTTCGAGAATCGCGGGAATCTCCGCCATGCGGGCGATAATCTCGTCGCTGCGCGAAGGATCAAACGGCGGCGGCTGCACCAGCGACTCGAGAAGCGCGGTCATTGTCTGATCGAGATAGAACGAAGGATCTCGCTGCCAGCGCGGATTTATCTCCAACTCCCAGCGCACACGCGCCAACGCAGAACCCATGAGACGGTAATCAACCTGTTGGGAGACACTCCAGCCTTTGGGGTCGATCTGCTTCCAGCGCTTGTCGAAATCTTCGAGGGATGCTTTTTGTTTCGCGATTGAAGCTGCGGACCAGTCTCGCGGACTCGATGGATTTGCCATCGGGCGTTCGATACGCGGAATATCGTCGGTCGAGAATGGTTGATATTGCGCACGCCACTGCCAAAAATCACTGGCGAGTGCTTCGAGCGAAGGTTGGTTTGGTTCTGCAAGCAGCGGTGCCTGGGATAAGCAAATAAGGGTCAACGCAAACAGACCCGCCCAAAGGAGATGTTTCACGACAAGCCCCGGGTTCGTCATCACTGGCATAGTAAACCACACGGGACTCCCATTCTTGGAGGGGATGCTTTACCAAATTTGACTGTCAGAGACGATCAGACAAAAGAAAACGTCCCGGAAGACTTTCCGGGACGCCACTTTGTTGCGATCGGTAAAATGTTTTTTCTGCTTCGGCTTAGTGCGAAACTGCCGCGAACAGCGGAGCATGCATCAGCGACTGGAACTTCTGATCGTCGCTTTTGAAGTGGACCACCAGGTTCGCGCTATCGGAGTCAACGGTGGTGGCGTCGATGGCCGTCTTTTCGATTGGGCTGGCATTCATCTTTTTGTAGAGCATGACTCCCTTGACGATAGTTGAGAGAGTCGCCGCCGTCATCGAGTCGGCCGTAACCACGCTCAGGTCGAAATTCACTCCGGTCTGGAAGTTCATGGTGTAACGAGACGCCAGAATGCGGCTCTTGAGGGTGTCGTAATCGGCAACCTTCGCCGCATCACCCATCACCGAGAACATCATGGCCTGCGTTCCCTTTTGGTCGAGGATGCTCCACAGAGGCTCGCCATCGACTTCGGCCATCTGATCCGCCATCTCGGGATTCGAATCGAGCGATGGACGCTTGCCGTCGCGGGTATCGAGGGCGCTGTGCAGCGAGGCTTCGGTTCCGAAGGCCAGTGTGTTGTCATCCAGGAAGGTCATTACCAGACCGTTATTCATCGGATAAATACTGGCGGTACCGTATTTAACGGCTGAGATCTTTTTGAGCTTCATCTTCTTGAGAACGGCCTTGGCCGAGAACGAACCCGCCGCAACGCCGATCGTCTGAATTCCCTTCTTGGGTGTGCGGAAAGAGGCAAAATCAAGCTGGTCAACGTCCTGATTGGTATCTATGCCGATGCCTTTCAAGGCGGTCTCGAGTTCTTTCAAATTATCGGGCATGACTTGTTGCTTAAGCGCCATCGCGGTGGGCGAGTCTTTGAGCGCCCGATAGTCGACGCCAATCAACTGCTGAATCTCAGAAGGCACCATGGCACGCGCCGACGACGCAATCGGCATGGCAAAGCCAGCCGTCGCACAAAGCAACAAAGCCACAAGACAAAGGTTCTTCATATCAATCCTCAAAGCAGAATTCTCACAGTGGGTCTGAAATGCTTAGATGCAAAACCCAGCCTCGATGTAACGACCCTGGCGCTCTCGAAACTATTCTATCCATTCTAGACCTCGATTCGCGAGACAGGAGCGTAACTAAAGTGCGTCCTAACGCATGATCTTAGAACGCCACCGGTGAGTAGGCTTGCGCGCCGACGAAACAGGGATATGAGCGGCAGAGGTGATCTTCCTAGCGTGTCACAGCTTTAACGCCAGTGCTCTCGTCCGCGTCTCCGCCACAAATACCTCATCCTTCAACGAACCAAGATTAATCTCAACGTTCGCCAGAGCGCCTTCGAGGGCGGCTTTCGCCAGAGCGACGGCGGTTGTCAGGTCAGAACTCATGTTTGGGTTGGTGATTGGTTTCAGCCCGGACGCGATGTTGGCCACTTCGACTGCTCTTTCGGCGACGGTCAAAGGAACGCTGGTAGCTTGTTTTAGCGCTCGGCTGATGGCGGCATCGGCATCCGACGAGCCGCCGTCAGATTTGGCCGACTTGTAGGCCTTCATGACAACGTTATAGGACTCAGCGTCGGCGTCGATAGCGGACTTGAGGTCCTCGCGAAGCTGGCCAAGCCGGGCGATCGCTTCGCTCAGCTGAGACTCATATTGCAGGTACGCCTTCTTGCCGCGCGACATGGAGGCGACCATGGTTGCGAGTCCGGCAGCCATGGCACCGCTGGCGGCAGCGGCGCTGCCTCCTCCGGGAGTTGCAGTGGGAGCGGACAGTTGCTCGATAAATGGCTCAACGCCGGCGCGCAGCCCCCCAATGGCCATCCCTCCGCCCATGACGGTGGCGAGGCGATTTTCGAGGATTAGCGATGAGTCGAAGTTTTCCACTTGCAGAAACCATTCTGCAGCCTGCTCGAGCGCCTTCTTCGGGATCAGGCCTACGATCTCGCTGGAGACAGGAGTAACGCCGTAGCGCTGGGCTTCGCGCCTTACGAATTCGAAGACGCAGTGGATGGGCGTCTGCTCGAAATCGGTCAGGTTCATCGAGACCTGGGCGAGGCCGCGGACGAGAAATCCGGCGCCCTTGACGAAGCGGAGACCTCCGCTGGAAAAGCGCACGGCCTTGGCGATTTTCTTGGCAATGTCGACGTCGGGGGTATTCAGAAAGACGTTATAGGCGACGAGAAACTTGCGCGCGCCGACAACGGTTGCGCCGGCAGTGGGATGGACTCTGGATTCTCCGAAATCCGGCTTGCGCGCGGGATTGGTTGCAATGTCGGCGCGAATGCCCTCGAACTGTCCGCGGCGAATGTTCTCCAGATTCTGGCGTTCGGGCGTGGTGGCGGCGGCCTCGTAGAGATAGACGGGGATACGGAAGCGCTTCGCAATCTCGGCTCCCACATGGCGCGCCATAGCAACACAGTCTTCAATGGTGACCCCATCGATCGGAATGAAAGGCACAACATCGGCTGCGCCCATACGGGGGTGCGCGCCCTGGTGGTTGGTGAGATCAATCAATTCGGCGGCTTTGCCTACTCCTCGAATCGCCGCTTCCTGAATGGCATCACGCTCGCCAACGAGCGTGATAACGCAGCGGTTGTGGTCCGAATCCATTTCGCGATCGAGAAGATAGACGCCGGGAATCTTCATGGCTTCGATAATCGCGTCGACTTTCGACGGGTCGCGGCCTTCGGAAAAATTAGGAACGCATTCGACAAGAGTGCTGGGCATGGCCTGAAGGATAACGGGCGGCGGATAGGGGAAGCAACTGGAGGGATTTGACAGGTCACCGTGCCAGCAGTCAGACTCCGAAGCTATACTTGGCCTATGGGGTGCCTGTCTCAAGTCTCCGGGTATTTGTCGGCGGTCACTGCACTAAACGCTCGTAATGAGGCGGGTGTTCACTGAGCGGTCATTCACTGAAAGGATGCATCATGATGCGTCGCTCTCTGCTTCTTCTGTCGCTTGCGTTATCGTCGCTGCCACTGCTTCCGCGGCTCGTTATGGCCCAAAGCGTGCGTCACTTTAAGTTCCACTATGCCTTCACGGTGAAGAACGTTGCCCCAGGCGCGCGGGTGCGGGTATGGATTCCGCTGGCACATTCTGACGCGTGGCAGGAGGTGAAGGTCACCTCCAAGACTGGCGACTTGCCGCTCAAGCAGGTTAATCAACCAGAGTTTGGCAACGAAGTGTTGTATGCCGAGACGGCGAAGGCCGACAAGAGCGAGTACAAGTATTCGGTTGACTATGTGGTCTTGCGAAAAGAGCACGTGGTGCTGGTGAATGGCAAACCAGTGACGGATGCGCGTCGTGCGAATGCTCCGCGAGTCGAACTGGCGCAATTTCTTCAGCCCGACCGGCTTGTGCCGGTCACGGGCGTTCCAGCGGAACTGGCCGCCCAGCAGACCAAGGGCGCGACCACGCAGCTTGAAAAGGCCAAAGATATCTATGATTACGTTTTTCGCACCATGAAATATGACAAGAGCGGCACGGGCTGGGGACACGGCGATACGCTCTGGGCGTGCGATTCGAAGCACGGCAATTGCACCGATTTTCATTCGGTATTTATTTCCATGGCGCGGTCGCAGAAAATTCCCGCACGCTTTCAGATCGGATTTCCGCTTCCCGCTGATAAACACTCGGGCGAAATTCCCGGCTACCATTGCTGGGCCGAGTTCTATCTGAATTCAGCCGGGTGGGTTCCAGTGGATATTTCAGAAGCATGGAAACATCCGGACAAACACGATTACTTTTTCGGGGCGCACGATGTGAATCGGGTGCAGTTCACCGAGGGACGCGATCTGAAACTCAAGCCCGCGCAGGATGGACCGCCGCTCAACTATTTTGTTTATCCCTATGTAGAGATCGCCGGGAAAGATTATCCGAACGTTTCGATTGCATTCTCATTCGAGGATATCGACTCGACGCCGACGAAGATCAGCGCTTTGCGGTAGCCGATTTTTGTTGGGAGCCTTGTCGTGTCTTCCCAGCTTCGGGCGGTGCTAGAATCCGAGTTCGCAGTTGAGTGATCGAGTACTTCAACAGCAGGAGAGCGGCATGCCGAAATATGTCATCGAGCGCGAGATCCCGAGCGCGGGCAAATTAACGCAGCAGGAACTCCATGCGATATCGCAAAAATCCTGCGGCATTTTGCAGAAGCTTGGCCCACAGGTTCAGTGGGTCGAAAGTTTCGTTACCGACGACAAGATCTACTGCGTTTACATCGCGCCGAACGAAGAGATGATTCGCGAACACGCTCGCCAGGGAGGGTTTCCAGCGAATCGAATTTCCGCAATCCGATCGGTCATCGGTCCGACTACGGCGGAAGGTTGACGTCTGACCTCTGGAAGCAATTTACGCCTGGCGCGCCAATCGTCTCAACCACATCGGCCGACGATCGGCGTATTTGACTCGGGAGTTGGCGGGTTGACCGTGCTGCGGGCGCTCATCGAGCGCATTCCCGGCGCCGACTATCTCTACTTCGGCGATACGGCGCGACTTCCCTACGGGTCGAAATCAGCGGCGACAGTGGCGCACTACGCGGTCGACGCGGTGCGGTATCTGGAAGATCATGGAGCAGAATTGCTGGTGATTGCCTGCAATACGGCTACGGCGCTGGCGCTTGACGAAATCAAAGCGGCGGCGGGAGTGGATGTGATCGGCGTGGTTGAGCCTGGGGCGGAAGCTGCGGCGGCGGCCAGCCAGAAGCGCCGCGTGGTCGTGATCGGAACTGAGGCTACCGTCAGCAGTCACGCGTACCGGCGCGCGCTCGAAGCACGAAACATTGTAGTACGCGAGAAGGGCTGCCCTTTGTTTGTGCCTCTAGTGGAGGAGGGCTGGGTAGAACATCCGGTGACCGAGCAGGTGGCAAGAATCTATTTGGCCGAAGCGTTTTCGGACGATGCGGTTGATGCCGACGTGCTGGTTCTTGGCTGCACTCACTATCCGCTGATCAAGCCTCTGTTGCGGCGAGTGGCGCCGGCACATGTAGCGATCGTCGATTCGGCCGAGTCGACAGCGCACGACGTAGCGCACGAGCTTGCCCGCCAACGCAGTTTTGAGGCGACGTCGTCAGCAAAGCATGAGTCGCCTGAAGTGACCATGGAAAGTCCGCGCTTGAAGTTTTTCGCGACCGATTCGGCGGAAAAATTCCAGCGGATGGGAACGCGATTCCTCGGGCTGCCGGTTGAGGACGTAGTCCATGTGGATCTCAAGGAATAGCCGAACCGGCACGAGCTAGTCGCGTCAAGCGCACAAAAAAGACGGCCGCTTTACACGGCCGCCCTTGGGCTCCCAAATTCGAACCATCTCCGATCCCACATTATCTAGCGGGACTGTTTCCTTTAGTACAACCGGAAACTGACTTCAACGTTAATCGAGACAGCGACCGGCTTACCATCTTTCATGGCCGGTTCGAAGCGCCAGTTCTTTACGGCTTCGAGAGCTTTTTCGTCCAAGCCCAATCCCAGGGTGCGAGCTACCCTTATGTCACGCGGCTTACCGTCAGGACCAACCACCAGCCACAGGACGCAAGTTCCCTGAAACTTCGCTTTGCGCGCTTCCTCAGAATATTCGGGATCGGGCTGGTAAATCACCTTGGGAGCGGAAACGCCTCCGCCCACGTGAAATACTCCGCCGCCGGTACCGCCGCCATAACCCGGACCATATCCAGGACCGCTACCCGAACCCACACCGCCGCCGCTGCCAGAGCCGATGCCACCGCCTGAGCCCGTCCCATTCGAAGGCACCGACGGGAGATGCGACATCGGATCGCCTAGGTCGGGCAGGTTGGGCTGCTGAAGCTTAATGTCCGGAGGAACCACGATGGTCGGAGCCATGGGCAGCTTCGGGTCCTGATTGCGAATCACGGCCAGGGGCGGGGTGAACTGTTGCATCGACTGCTTGGGCAGCCGGCCTTCTGAGGCGCGCAGTTTGTCACGATCGCCACCACCACCGCCGCCGCCGCTCAAGGTTTTCGACGGCGGCAAAGCGGGAAGATCATCGGGCGCGATCAGTTCGACGACGTTATTGGGTTTGGGTGGAGCGACGATTCTCTTTCCCAGATACGTGGCTACGATGATGAGAATCACGGCGAGGATATGGATGCCGGTCGATCCCGCCACTCCGCGTCCCTTGTAATTGTAGAAACCCCAGATATCGCGTACCGGAACAGGTTTTGAGGTCAGTACGAGCGGGGGAAGTTTTTTGGGAAAGAAAAACTCGTCGATGTTGCGGAACAGAGATTTCCAAATAGGTTCATCCAGAGTTTGATTGGTCAGGAGGAGGTGCAACTCCGGCTCTGGATCCTGCGACTTCGGAGGTGTTTCCAATTCTGGCATATTTTCCCGAACAGTAACCCAAATTGATGATACGGGGAGCCGCTGATTTAGATGCGGGAGCGCTCCGCAAAGGTCGCTTGCAAAACAACCGACGAACCTTACCGTACCAGCAATTTCAAATCAGTTAGATGCTTGCAGGCTTCAATCTACCGAAAATTGTACACGGTTTTCCGGGAACGGAAACAGTACTTTTTGAATTCGCGGCCGATGCGATCACTTCGCTCGGCTTGCTCTTCCGCGCTCCCTATATAATGAAAAGATTCAATCAGTTGGGAGAACCGAACGAGTGCCAATCGATCTCAAATCCAGCATCAATTTGCCCAAGACCAGCTTTCCCATGAAAGCAGGCCTGCCCCAGAACGAACCCAAAATGTTGGAGCGCTGGGAGCAGATGGACCTTTACGAGCGCATTCGCAAGGCGCGGAAGGGTAAGGAGAAGTACATCCTGCACGACGGCCCTCCCTACACCAGCGGTCCGATTCATCTGGGCACTGCCATGAACAAGTGCCTGAAGGATTTCATCGTCAAGTCGAAGACCATGTCCGGATTCGACGCGCCTTACGTGCCTGGTTGGGATTGCCATGGTCTGCCCATTGAGATCAAGGTCGACAAGGAACTTGGCGGCAAAAAGCTTCAGATGCCGGCCTCCGCCGTCAGGGCTGAATGCCGCAAGTATGCGCAGAAATTTCTCGACTTGCAGCGCCAGCAGTTCAAGCGCATCGGCGTTTTCGGGCGCTTCGACCGCCCGTACGCCACTATGACTCCGCAGTACGAGTCGGTAGTGCTGGAAACTTTCTATTCGTTCTATGAACATGGATTCGTCTACAAGGGACTGCGTGCCGTCTACTGGTGCATGCACGACGAAACGGCGCTCGCCGAGGCCGAAGTTGAATACGAAAACCACACCAGCCCAACCGTATGGGTGAAATACGCGCTGCTTGATGATCCTGGGAAGATCGATCCCGCGCTCGCCGGCAAGAAGCTCTCGACCATCATCTGGACGACCACCCCCTGGACTCTGCCCGCGTCTATGGCCGTGGCCTTCCATCCTGATGAAGAGTACGTAGCTCTGGAATCTGGCGGCGAGGGTTACATCGTTGCCTCGAAGTTGGCCAAAGACGCGGCCGAGAAGTGTGGCCTGTCAAACACGCGCGAGCTCGCGCACTTCCCTGGCCGCATTCTGGAGCATCTCAACTTCCAGCATCCGTTCCTCGACCGCAAAGTGCTCGGTGTGCTGGCCGATTATGTCACCATGGACGCTGGGACCGGCGTTGTTCACACTGCGCCATCGCATGGCGCGGAGGACTTCATTACTGGCGTCAAATACGGTCTCGACGTTACCAGCAATGTCGACGAAAAAGGCATCCTGCGCAACGGACTACCTCAGTACGAAGGCAAACGCGTATGGGACGCCAATCAACCCATTATCGATCTCGTGAACAGCCGCGGCGCGCTGCTGCACACGGAAAAAACCGTGCACTCGTACCCGCACTGCTGGCGCTGCCACAATCCGGTGATCTTCCGGGCCACCGAGCAATGGTTCATCTCAATGGAAACGCCCATGCCCGGCGGCAAGTCAAAAGAAGACACGCTGCGCACACGCACGCTCAGCGAGATCAAGAAAGTAAAGTGGGATCCCGGCTGGGGCGAAGAGCGTCTTTCCAACATGATTGAAACGCGCCCCGACTGGTGCATCTCGCGCCAGCGGGTGTGGGGAGTTCCGATCGCCGTCTTTCTGTGTGAAGGCTGCGGTAAACCGCTCAATGATCCCGCGATCAATCGCAAAGTGGTCGAACTGTTCGCCCGCTCTGGCGCCGATGCATGGTTCACGCCCGAGTCTGACAACATTCTTCCCGCCGGAACAAAGTGTCCGCACTGCGCGGGCACAAAGTTCGAAAAGGAAACCGACATCTTCGACGTCTGGCTCGAATCCGGCGCCAGCTATCTCGCTTTAATTGCGGACGAGCCCGATTATCCGTGGCCTTCTGATCTCTATCTTGAAGGCGGGGATCAGTATCGCGGATGGTTTCAGTCGTCGCTGCTGTGTGCGATGGGCACACGTGGCACGCCTCCTTATCACGGAGTTGTTACACCGGGCTGGACTCTCGACGAAAAGGGCCAAGCGATGTCGAAATCCCGCGGCAATGATGTCGATCCGGTCGACATCGCCAGCCGCCTCGGCGGAGAAATCGTTCGCCTCTGGACGGCTTCGGTTGACTTCCGCGAAGACGTCGTCGGTTCGGAAGCGTTGATGCAGCGCGTTGGAGAAAACTACAAGAAGATTCGCAATACCTTCCGGTACATTCTCAGTAATCTCTACGACTTCGATCCCGTGGCCGACGCCGTTCCCTTCGACAAGATGGAGGAGCTTGATCAGTACATGCTGCGGCAGATGTGCTCATTTGCCGCCGACGTTCGCAGCGGATACGACGAGTTCGCTTTCCACAAAATCTACCACCGCGTAAACCATTTCTGCATCGTTGATCTGAGCGCATTTTATTTTGATGTGCTGAAAGACCGGCTTTATATCTCGGCTGCCAAATCGCACGGCCGCCGCTCGGCACAAACCGCAATCTGGCGTATCGGCGAAGCGCTGACGCGGCTCCTCGCGCCGATCATGACTTTCACTTGTGAAGAGGTGTGGCAGTATCTGCCGAGGATCGAAGGCCGCGCAGAAAGCATACATCTGGCGACGTTCCCTACGATGCCTGAGATTTCTGGTGATCCCACTGACCTCACCAAGCCGTTTGATTGTCCGCAACAGAGCGATTGGAACACGCTGCGCTCGGTCCGCGATGAAGTGCTCAAGGCGCTCGAAGAGGCGCGCAACGCGAAACTCATCGGCACCGGGCTCGAAGCGCAGATTCACCTGACTGCCCCGGATGCGCTGTACGCGCTCTTGAAGCGCCATAAGGAGCAATTGCGCTACCTATTTATCGTGTCGGCGGTGAGCCTGACCGAAGGCCCCGCCAACGGAACGGGCAGTGTGCGCGTTGAGGTCAAGAAAGCCGATGGACAGAAGTGTGAGCGCTGCTGGAACTACTCGACTCACGTCGGCGAGGACAAGAATTATCCCACGGTCTGCGAACGATGCAGCGCCGTGCTCAAAGAAATTGTCGGGGCCTGACCATCGCTTCCACAAACGCGATAAGCTATAGCCAAGAGCTTGCGGTGAGGTTCAGAAAGCTCTGACACCTCTCATCAATTGTCATCCCGAACAAAGTGAGGGATCTGCAGTTCGCCGCAACATGCAGATCCCTCACTTCGTTCGGGATGACAAACTCTTTAAGATTGAAACTGAAGGGGCTTGGTTCTCCTGAGTGGGCTCGGTTTTCCTCAGGAGGCCAAAAAGAACGGGAATTCTTGGAGTTATGCGTAAATATCATTTTCTGATTGCTTTGTCTGTCGTCATTCTCGATCGTGTCACCAAGTGGACGATCGCTCATCGACTTTCCATGCATGACAGCGTTCCGGTCATTCCGGGATTCTTTCGCATCATTCATGCGGAAAATCCGGGCGCAGCCTTCGGCATCTTCGCCGATTCCCCCTCGGAATGGAAAATCGGCATGCTGATTGTGTTCTCAGTGATTGCGCTGCTCATTGTCTCGACTCTTCTCTGGAAGAACAGTCACACCATGACGACCACGGGAGTGGGCCTGGCGTTGATTTTAGGAGGCGCCGTCGGCAATTTGTGGGATCGCCTGGTCAGCCGCCATGTGGTCGATTTTCTTCTGTTCTATGTGGGCCACTACCAGTGGCCGGCTTTCAACGTCGCCGATAGTGCCATCGTGATTGGAGCTGGCTTGCTGGTTTTTGAAATTGTTTTCAGTAAATCGCCCAGCCAACAATCAGCGTAGCGACCTGTCGCTGAAAAGCGCACTCACAACTCTGGTCAACTCAGGTCAGACAGCTCGCAAGAGCGCTCGCAGCGTATCGATCGCCAACGAACAAGAGTGGGTGGACGCTTCGGGAACTCCACCAACTTCCTGCAACAGATCTTCCCCGCTGATTTTTCGCGCCTCGTCTACGCTCTTACCTCTCGCCAACTCCGTGATTGCCGAACCGCAAGCCATTGCTGGAACACAGCCCTTGGCGCGGAAGCGGATTTCTGCGATCCGCTTCCCTTCCAGTTTCAATGTGAGTTCCAGAACGTCACCGCAGACCGGATTTTCAAGACGTGCGACGGAATCGGGAGTTTCGACTTCTCCGGCGTTTCGCGGATGCTGAAAGTGGTCCAGAAGCTCGGCGGAATACACAAGGTGATTGTAATTCGCGCGGCGTTTCCGGCAGCACGCATAGATTTATCCTCAAGGACATCAGCAAGACTCTGGCGCACCCGCCGTCTTCTACAATTGAAAACATGGCCGACTCGGTTCACCCTAAGCGGATTGCTTGCCTGCAACCGAGCGCGACCGCGATCCTCGCCAGCGTCGGTGAATTCGACCGCGTGGTGGCTTGCACGAAGTACTGCGGCGATCTGGTCCCGGAGGTAAGAAGCGGCAATCGTCCGATCATTATTGTTGCCGATTCTTGGAGTTCGAAAGCGAGCGAGATCGTCGCCGCCAAGCCCGATCTCGTAATCGCATCTGTTCCCTACCAGCAGGCTGCTCTCGAGGAGATCCTTAGAGCGGGTATTCCGTTTCTTGGCTTGGCGCCTAAGACGCTCGGCAACATCTACACGGATATTGCGCTGATATCCGGCTCGGTTGGCGCCGGCACGCGGGGCGAGAAGACCATTTCTAACATGCAACGAGCGATCGATGAGGTGCGACGAGAGACGGCGCGGCTTCCGAGAAAACGTGTATTCGCCGAGGAATGGGGCAAACCCATCATCGCCTCACAACCGTGGGTCGCCGAACTGGTTGAGGCGGCTGGAGGCGACATTATTGGCAAGCCGGGGGCGCAGTGTTCCGCCGAAGAGATTGCTCGACTCGACCCGGAGGTGATCGTTGCCGCGTGGTGCGGAGCCGGAGATCGTGTGTCGCTGGCAAAGATCACGTCAGGAAGAGGGTGGTCGGAAACTGCCGCGGTACTGAATTCGCAGGTGTATTGCATCTCGGATGAGCTGTTGAACACGCCGGCACCCACGCTGGTTTTGGGTTTGATGGCGCTGGCCGGAGCGATTCATCCTGAGGTTTTCGGTCCGCAGCGTGGGCTGCGTTCGATTACGCAAGTACCGTGTCCGCAATTACTGCGGCACAAATGAAATGGGTGAACATAGTTTAGGATTAGCAGCATAGGATTTACACATCATGGCCATTGCATCCAATCCTCATAAAATCGACGAAGTGCGCAAGGAAGCGGATCAGCTGAATACCGACTCGCGCACGGCGAATCAGTTGATGGACGGCATCACGCGTCTGCTGAACCAACAAATGCTCAAGTACAACTGGGTCGGCTTCTATATGCTTGAACCGGGAGCTGATCCACCGGTGCTGGTTCTGGGACACTATCAGGGGGCGATGACTCCGCACACACGTATTCCGCTGAACCAGGGCATTTGCGGCGCGGCAGCATCGTCGGGGAAGACGGTGGTAGTAGATGATGTGAGGACTGATCCGCGGTATCTCGCCTGCTCGCTCGAAACCAAGTCAGAGATCGTGGTTCCCGTATTTGTTCGCGGCAGAGTGGTGGGCGAACTCGACATTGACAGCCACTTCCCGGCGGCTTTTTCGCCTGAAGACCGGCAGCTCGTCGAACATTGCGCTCAGCTGGTGGGCAAGCAACTGGACAAAGAGTAAAGCTTACCTCCCATTTTTCGAGAGGCGCTTTGAATCATGAAACGAGTCGTAGCCGCGCTGATTCTAAAGGATGATCTCATCCTCGCCTGCCAGAGGACGCGGCACCAACCGATGCCGTTGAAATGGGAATTTCCCGGAGGAAAGATCGAAGAAGGCGAGCAGCCTCGCGACGCGATGCGCCGCGAACTGGAAGAAGAATTGGGGATTGTCGCGGAGGTGGGCGTCGAGGTCGCGCGGATCGTGCATGAATATCCGGGCGGAGGTTCGGTGGAACTTCGCTTCTATGAAGTGCGCAAGTACGAGGGCGAAATCGAGAATCGAATTTTCCGCGAGATTCGCTGGGTGACGCGACACGAATTGCTGAAGCTGGATTTTCTTGAAGCTGATCTGGGATTAGTGAAAGATCTGGCGGATGGAAAAATTATTTGAGATCGCGCCGTATCGCTGAAGTGGCTACCCCGCCCCGCCGTACAGTTGTCCGTAAACATACACCAGGGTCAATCCAATCATGATGACGGTTGTCGCCCAGGCGATGACGTTGAAGGTGAGTTTGTTGACATACTCACCCATCAGCTCCTTTTTGTTGATCAGCAATAACATGAAAATCAGCACGAAGGGCAGCACTGCGCCATTGACCACCTGGGAAAAAACGGCAATCTTGATCAGCGGAAGGCCAGGGATCAGAACCACGGCTCCGCCGGCCGCAATGAGGACGGTGTAGAGCCAGTAGAAGGCAGGCGCTTCAGAAAATTTACGCTCCACGCCTGACTCGAGGCCTAATCCCTCGCAGACCGTGTAGGCCGTCGAAAGCGGCAGAATGGAAGCGGCAAAGAGCGATGCGTTGAAAAGTCCCAGCGCAAATAATATGTAGGCCCAGTCACCAGCCAAGGGGCGCAACGCCTGAGCTGCGTCGGCGGCGTCACGAATATTGTGGACGCCGTGCACATAGAGCGTGGCCGCGCAGGCCACAATGATGAACCACGCGACTACGTCAGTGAAGATGCAGCCAACGATTACATCGACTTTGGAGGTACCGTACTGGCGCCGCGTAACACCTTTTTCAACGACCGATGATTGCAGATAGAACTGCATCCAGGGAGCGATCGTGGTACCGACAACGCCGATCACCATATAGAGATATGCGTCCTGGCTAAAGGCGGCAAGTGGGGGAGGCTTAATGGTGGCCCTCATAGCCTCAATCCAAGCTGGTTTGGCCAGCACTCCGGCGAATATGTAGGTTAGGTAGAAAAACGAAGCGGCCAGAAATACCTTCTCAACACTCTTGTACTGCCCTTTGACTGCGATCAGCCATACAATCACGGCGCAGATCGGCACCGAGATGTACTTTGAGACACCGAAGAGCTCCATGCTTCCCACAATGCCGACAAATTCGGTAATAACGTTCCCGAAATTTGTGATCAGAATGCCGATCATCATGAGAAACGTGATTCGCAAGCCAAATTCCTCGCGGATCAGATCGCTCAGGCCCTTGCCGGTGACCGCTCCCATGCGAGCGCACATCTCCTGTACGACAATCAGGGAGATGGTAATGGGGATCATCGTCCACAGGAGCATGTGGCCGAACTGCGCGCCGGCCGCGGAATACGTGAAAATGCCGCCCGCATCGTTGTCGACATTCGCGGTGATGAAGCCCGGGCCTACTACGGAAAGAATCAGCAGGAGGCGGAACTTCCAACTTCTCAGAAATTTCATGCGCACGGGCCGCGGACACACTCAAAATGGCAAAACAGACGGATCAGGATAAACGCACAATGCGGCGTCTGGATAGACGAAACTGCAGAAGATAGAAACTTTTGTTTGAAGCAGGCAGTTGGATGCACGAACTACAGCTTGGCGCGCAGCATGGCGATCACGTCATCGGGCGTAATCACTCCGGTCAAACGGCTGTGGTCGTCGATTACGGGGAGCGTCAGCAGGTTGTACTTGTCAAAAAGTTCGGCAAATTCCTTTTCCTTGGCGTCTTCGTGGCAGGAAATAAGAGGTTCCTGCGCCAGAGCCAGGAGCGGCGTTGAAGATGGCGCCAGAACGATTTTCACCAGTGGCACCGCGCCGGCAAGGGTACCGCGGGAATCCGTGAGATAAATCGTGCTCATGTTTTCCATGCGACCTTCAAAGGAGCGCATGGCTTCTATCGCGTCGTTGGCTGTGGCCGCCACGGGCAGAGCAATAAACTCAGTCGTCATGCGGCCGGCCGCAGTGTTTTCCTTGAATTCGAGCAGATCCGTGACTTCCTGGCGCTCCTCGGGCTCCATCTGCACCAGGATTTCCTCGGTGCGCTCGTCGGAGAGGTCGGCCAGCAGGTCGGCGGCCGCGTCAGGTTCCATCTCTTCGACGATATCGGCGGCGCGATCGGAATCGAGTGATTCGAGTACCGCCTTCTGCACTTTGGGTTCGAGCTCTTCGAGAGCTCCGGCGGCGACATCTTCTTTCAGCGTCTCGAATACGGCTTCGCGCTCGTCGGGCGCGAGGTCCTCGACGATGTCGGCAATGTCGGCGGGATGGAGTTTCCCCAATCGTTCGTTCGATATGTTCAGCTTGACGCGTCGAGCCGGGTCGGTCTCGACGATATCCACGTAATCCCAAGGGATCTCTCGGGGAGGGATTCGCAGCAGCAGCGCCCGCAGAGCAGCGGCTGGCACCATGCCCTTGAGGAGCCGGCGAATCGCGCCTCGGGCGCCGACATCGACTCCGCCAACTCTCAAGATGGAACGGTTTTGCGCGCTGTCATGATGGAAATCGACGTCATTCACGCGCACCACTTTGCGGCCATGGACGTCAATCACCTGCTGATCGAGCAGATCGCGACTCAGCAGCAACAGGCCCTCAGAGCCATCGGCTGAAGTCCATTCGGTGACTGCGGTTGAGGCACGAACGCCGCCATTGATCGCAGAAACGGCGGACAATGGCAACACGCGATTGCCGGTGGACGTTTTGACAATCAGCGATGCCACGCGGGAGCGATCCTCTTGCGGAGCGAGAGCGACCTCGCGAACACGGCCGCTGGCGGCGCCCGAGGCATCATAGACGGTCGAGCCCAACAGTTCGCTCAGTGAGACGGTGGCCATCGTCAAGAGAATACTCAAGAGCGCGTGCCGATGCCAGATGAATGAGCGGACGCGTTCAAAAAGGTAATCACGCGGAGGGAGGTGGTGACATGCAGGGCAAGTCGAGATAAGGAGCTGCCGGTCTAAAGCCTCCCATAGCCATCGCTGGCGTATTTGTTGCCTGGCTTATGGCGGACAGTCATGTTTGACAGGCAACCATCGACTGACTAAACTCTGCCTTCCTCACTTCTTGCAGCTGCGGTTTGAAGTGGGGGGAGTTACGAGAAACTTATGGGACAGCGTCCTCGCATCGCGGTTGTAGGCAGCGCCAATGTTGATTTGACCACGTTCTCAAACCAGTTTCCGAAGCCGGGGGAAACGATTTTTGGCGAAAAGTTTGATCTCGGCTTTGGCGGAAAAGGCGCGAACCAAGCCGTTGCCGCACGGCTTTGCGGATCAGATGTATTCATGGTGGCTCGAGTCGGAGACGATCTTTTCGGTCCGTCGACCATTAAGAACTTTGAAAAGCTGGGTATCGATGCGACGCATGTGCGCCAAGTGGCAGGCGTATCTAGCGGGGTGGCGCCGATTTTTGTCGATCCTTCGGGGCAGAACCGCATTATCGTCGTCAAAGGCGCGAATGACACCCTGAAACCTGCGGACGTGGATGCGGCGGCGGATGTGCTGAAAAGCGTCGACTGCATCGTTCTGCAGTTCGAGATTCCGCTTGAGACCGTGTCTTACACCATCAAGTTTGCGCAGCGCAGCGGCATCCGTTGCATCTTGAATCCGGCTCCGGCGCAACCGGTCGAGCTCAAGGCGCTGGCGGGGCTTGACTACTTCGTTCCGAATGAACACGAGGCCGAGGCGATTTCAGGCATGCCGGTGCGCAATCTTGATGACGCCAAAGTATGTGCAGGGAAGCTTTTGTCGAGCGGGATTCGACGCGTGATCATAACGCTGGGAGCGAATGGTTCGCTTCTTGCCGGAAGCGAGAGCACGGAACACGTGCCAGCGTTTGAAGTAAAGAGCGTGGATAGCAGCGGAGCTGGCGACGCTTTCATTGGAAGCTTCGCGACATTTCTTGGCGAGGGCTTACCGGAGCGGGATGCGGTAAAGCGCGCGAACCTCTATGCCGCCCTCTCGACAACCGGGATAGGAACACAGAAATCTTTTTGTGACCGGGCACGGTTTGATAGGGAGTGGAACCAACGAACGAAGGCCTAGGTTCTCTCCATCAACAGAACCTTCTCCGCGTCATCGATCTCCGTCAGCTTGACCTCGATCACTTCATTGTCGGTTGTCTGCACGGTGCGGCCGATGAAGGTTGCCTCGACGGGCAATTCGCGATGGCCGCGATCGATCAACACCAGCAATTGCACCAAGCTCGGGCGTCCGTGGGAAAACAGTGCATCGAGCGCCGCTCGCGTGGTGCGGCCCGTATAAAGCACATCATCGACCAGCACGATCCTTTTCCCCTCGATGGAAAACCCGATCTCGGTTTCCTGCACTACGGGCTTTGGACCGAGTGTCGAAAGATCGTCCCGATAAAATGTGATATCGAGAGTGCCCACGGGAACTTTCTTCTTTTCGACGTGCTGAATCATTTTGCCGAGCCGCTCGGCGATGGGAACTCCGCGACGGCGAATTCCGACCAATCCAAGACCTTCAACGCCACCATTTTTTTCCAGAATTTCATGAGCCAGGCGAACCAGGGTACGTTCGATCTCGGAACCCGACATCAATTGCGCCTTTTGGCGGAGGATCGTCTTGCGGACCGCGTTCTTCTTCATCGTCATGCTATGAATGCCTCGTCAAAATGAATTTGAGTTCTCGAAGATATTCTACCGATGAAATAAACCTCCAACTTCCGGCTATTGAAATGTATTGGAGTCTTCTCTCGAACGTCAAGGACGCGAGACAGAAGAACGCTTGTCTATGGGCCGGTTTCTGCCGGTGCTGGTTTTTTATGCTTCATGGAAAACAGGAACTGCATGCCTCCGTAGCCGAAGAACTGCGGCTGATCGATCGATGGCGTCGTGAGGCTGCGGCCGGCCATGAACAACAAGACGAAGTGCTGTCCCAATGTGTAGCGTCCTCCGAAATCCAACGTGTCCCAATGATAAGAACCGTCGGTGTTGCCGATGCCATAAAACTCGGTAGCCAGTTCCACGCGCTTGCTGATTTCCTTCAGCACTACCAAACCCGTAAACCAGGCTGAGCCCTTACCGTTAGCAAAAATGTAGCCAACTTCGGGATTGACTTCGAACGGCCCCACCTTTTTGCTTAGCTCGATGGGAAGATAGAACCTGGTGCCATAGTCCACGAGACCGCGCGGCAGCGAAGAAGACCCGGGATTGTTGAACTCAATCTGGGGAAAAACTGAAATCGCGAGTTTTTTTTCATCGCTGTCATAGAAGCGCCATTTCACGCCCGGCACCGACTTGCCCAAGCCGGTGCGAGTGGGTCCACCGTCGGTGCCTTCGACGAGATACGGCACCTCCCACGTGAGTTGGATGCGGTCGCCAACGCCATAATTCATATCCAGAAGAGGCGCATTAAAGATGCGCTCAGTGGGATGGCGCTCGGAATAGGTCATGACGTTGATCTCCCAATTCTCGTTGCCGGGAGTGCCTGGGTCGTTGGTGATGAAAGGCGGGCCGCCCTGCGCCGCCGCTGTAAGCGTCAGCGCGGCCAACGCCCCAATCAACAATAAACCGGAAAATATAAGCGCGGAGGGTCTTCCTCGCCGCGTGGCAAGGGTCGCGGTAACCGAAAACTGATTCTTCACTCTGAAGACCGCGGATGTCGCGCGCACCTACTTGCCAGCTCCAGAATCGATGAGATGCGGCTGCGGATCGCCGATTGCGGCGACCAGGTCGCGCATGAACTCGGCTGCACGCGCGCCATCGACCACGCGGTGGTCGCTCGAGAGTGTAAGCGTCATCATGGGGCGTATGCCGGGGCGCGCATCAACACCGGTGCCGATCGGCACGACGCGGTCGGCAATCGCTCCGACGGCGAGGATAGCGGCTTGAGGAGGAATGATGATCGCGGTGAATGCGTCTACCCCAAACATTCCGAGATTGCTGATGGTAAAGGTGCCGCCCGCGAGATCAGCGGAGCGCAATTTGCCGTTGCGAGAGCGTTCGGAAAGATCGCGGCGCTGAATGGCAATCTCGCCGAGTTTGGCTTGATCGGCATTTTGCATTACCGGTGCGACCACACCCTCATCGACGGCCATTGCAAGTCCTACGTTGATGTGTGTATTTGGGCGGACGGCTTGGTTCATCCAGCTTGCGTTGATGCGCGGATGCTTCTGGAGAACGCGCGCGACGAGCGCTACCAGCAGGTCCGTGTGAGTGAGCTTCACGCCGTGAGATTTTTCAATTTTAGGACTTAGTTTCTGCCGCGCATCGTTGAGGGCACCGGCATCGACCTCGCGAACTACGAAAAAGTGAGGTACGGTCGTCCAGCTGTGTGTGGTGCGCTCGGCCATCAGACGGGCGATGGGGCTGTCACTTTTTGCCACGGCGGGTGTGGCGGCTTTGGATTCCGCCGCAGCAAGAATATCGGAAGCCAGAATCTCTCCGCCAGCACCTGAACCGTGAACATCGGCGAGATTCACCCCGCGCTCGTTCGCTAGACGCCGGGCTTTGGGAGAGATCTTGACCTGTCGCGCCGATTGAGTCGCGATCGCGGGTTGACTGGTCGGCGAAGCCGCGGACGTCTTAACTGTCGTGGTTTTTCGTCCGGAGGCCGCTGCGACTTCGTCGGCCGGAGGAACCTCTCCGGGACTAACGATCCATGCGATGGTCTGGCCAACGGGTACTTCCGTTCCCACCTGAACCTTGATGCCGGCAAGAATGCCATCACCGGGAGATTCGATCTCCATCACCGCCTTGTCGGTTTCGACCTCGAGGAGGGGTTCGCCTTTCGCGACTGATTCTCCTTCATTTTTCAGCCACGAGATGAGCTTGCCAGTTTCCTGGGCCATTTCGAGTGCAGGCATTACGACACTGATTGCCATAGTTAGGGATTGCTACTCTATAACTGTTTATTAGTAGAGACGAGGTTTGCCTCGCCTCGGATTGCCGGCACCGCATACTTGCGTTGATGGACTTTTGAGCGGTGTTTGACCTTCGACGCGGCGAGCCACGTCTCCAGAAAATATTGTTCAGTCCCCTACCCCGACTCGCTCCTGCCTGGAACTCGCTTCGATCATCTCGCGCACGCGGGCGCTGGGTTTCGATTCAGTTTCGCGAATTGCCGGGAGCGGGCCATCGACTGTGAAATAGTGCCGGCCGGCAACGAGCAGTTCTTCGGCGGGAAAACGCGTGATGACCTCGTGGCCGGTTTCGGTGACCACGATTTCTTCCTCGATGCGGGCGGCGCTCCAGCCATCGGTCGAAGGCCAGAAGGTTTCGAGCGCGAAGACCATGCCGGGTTTGATTTCGCTGGAATGTTCGAGCGATACGAGACGGCTGATAACGGGCTTTTCCCAGATGGCGAGACCGATGCCATGACCATATTGCAGCGCGAAGGCCGCTTCTTCATTGGGAAAACCGAACTCCTGCGCCTTCGGCCATACGGAGGCAATTTCGGCGGTGGTGCGCCCGGGGCGAACGAGCTCGATCGCGGCATCGAGGTATTCGCGGCACCGCTTGTATGCGTCGTTCATCGCGTGCGACGCGTATCCGATAGTGAAGCAGCGGTAATAACAAGTGCGGTACCCCATGTACGAATGCAGAATGTCGTAATACACAGGATCTCCCGGACGCAGCACGCGGTCTGAAAAAACGTGTGGATGCGGGTTGCAGCGTTCGCCCGAGATTGCATTGACGGCTTCGACGTATTCAGAGCCGAGATCGTAAAGAACCTTGCTGACGAGACCCACGGCTTCATTTTCGGCCAGGCCGGGCTTCATGGCACGATAGAGTTCGTCATATGCGGCGTCGACCATCATGGCGGATGTGTTCAGCAACGTGATCTCATCACGCGTCTTGATCAAACGCGCCTCAGACATGAGTGCCTGTCCGTCGACAACTTTGATTCCTTCTCTTTGCAGCGCGAACAATACCGGCAGTTCGATGATGTCGATTCCGACCGGTTCTTTGTGCAGGCCGCGCATTTCCAGTTCAATGCGAATTTTTTTGGCGACATCCTCCGCGCGTCCCATCTCGGGAGTCATGGCTCCGCGCAGCATGGAGATGCCGGGGCGCGATCGCTCTCCAAGCCAGGGACAGTGCAATTGATGATGTTTCGCCGCCGATCCGAAATCCCACAAGATTGGCTCGTCGTTTTGCGGAAGAAGGGTAAAGCGATTCGCCTTGTCTTGCGCCCACGTGCCGATGTGTGTCGCGGTCAGATAGCGGACATTGTTCATGTCGAAGCACAAAAGCGATCCCATCTCGGACTTGGCAAGGAGGTCCTTGGCGCGGGTCAGACGTTCGCGGCGCAAACGATCAAAGTCAACGCGATTTTCCCAATCCACAGCCATCGTTCCGTGCGTGGGCAGAGCCATAAATTCTCCTTAAAGAACAGGCCAGAAGTGAGAAGTCAGATTGTAGAATCTGACTTCTCATTTCTAACTCACTTTCTTCCGGAGAGTACGCGCGCCGCCTCAAACACAGTCTGCTCGGTCGGCACGGTTACATCTTCCAAAGGCGGCGAAAACGGAATCGGGACATGCATCGCGCCCATCCGTTTGACCGGAGCGTCCAGATCGTAGAATGCGCCGGTGGCGATAACCGACGCAAGCTCAGCCGTGACGCCATAGCGTTCGTAGCCCTCGTCAAGGACGATGGCGCGCGACGTTTTCTTCGCCGATTCGACCAAAGTTTTTTCGTCGAGCGGCCACATGGTGCGTGGATCGACTACTTCCGCGCTGATTCCGATTTCTTCAAGCATTGTTGCGGCGCCGAGCGCAACCTGCACCATGCTGCTGGTCGCAACGAGCGTAATGTCTTGGCCTTCGCGCTTTATATCCGCAACCCCCAAAGGAACGGTGTAATCGCCCTCGGGCACTTCTCCTTTGAGTTTGTACATCATTTTGTCTTCGAAGAAGACCACCGGATTCTCATCACGAATCGCGGCCTTGAGCAGTCCCTTGGCATCATAGGGCGTCGACGGGAGAACGACTTTCAGTCCCGGAACATGGCAATACCACGCGTGCAGCGATTGCGAGTGCTGAGCGGCGGAACGGCGCGTTGCTCCCATGGTCGTGCGCATCACCATGGGCACCTTCCACTTCCCGCCTGACATGTAGTGGACTTTGGCGGCCTGATTCACCATCTGGTCCATGGTCAGGGTTATGAAGTCGCCGAACATGATGTCGACGATCGGACGCATCCCGGTCATGGCGGCGCCCACGGCCAACCCGGTGAACCCGGCTTCGGAAATTGGCGTATCGAGAACGCGCTCTTTGCCGAATTCTTCCAACAGGCCTGACAAGACTTTGAACGGCGTGCCTGCCTCGGCCACGTCTTCGCCCATAATGCAGACCGTCGTGTCACGCCGCATCTCTTCGGCCAGAGCCTCGCGAATGGCTTGCGCGAATGTCAACTCACGAACGGCGGTCTCAGGCATATACGTCCTGTGCCACTTCATCGACGGTCGGATAAGACGCGGCTACGGCGAAATCGACTGCCTTTTTCATCTCGGCTTCAAGCTCGGCCTGCACACGCGCGAGCGTTTGGGCGTCGGCAACGTTCTGCTCGACGAGCCACTTCCCGAAGTTTGTGATCGGGTCGCGCTCAATCTTCCATTTCTGTTCTTCCTGCTTCGAGCGATAGTACTCGCGGTTGATATCGCCGACGTGATGTCCGTGATAGCGATAGGTGTTGCAGAGCAGGAATCCCGGACCTTCGCGGCGGCGGGCGCGATCCACAAGGCGTTGCGCGGCACCGTGAACTGCACGCACATCCTGGCCGTCGACGCTGGTCGCTTCGAGGCCAAAAGCGGTTGCGCGCGTCAGGATGTCACCGGCTGTGGTTTCCGAGTAATGAGTGTATTCGGTGTAGAAATTGTTCTCGCAGACGTAGATCACAGGAAGCTTAAAAAGCTGGGCGAGGTTCATTACCTCGTACAGCACGCCTTGGCCGAGAGCACCTTCTCCGAAGAAACACACAGCCACGCGGCCGCTGCCGAGACGCTGCGCGGAAAATGCCGCGCCCGTCGCAATGCCGGCGCTGCCACATACGATCGCATTCGCCCCGAGATTGCCGGTTGCCGGGTCGGCAATATGCATGGAACCGCCCTTGCCTTTGCAATACCCGGCCTCTTTTCCGAGCAACTCGGCGAACATGCGATCAGGAGACGCGCCCTTTGCCAGACAATGCCCGTGACCGCGGTGCGTGCTGGTGATGTAGTCGGTGCGATCAAGCGCTGCGCATACGCCAACAGCGACTGCTTCTTCTCCAATGTAGAGATGAGCCAGTCCCGGCATGAGCGCTCGCGTGTAAAGCTCGTTTACTTGCCCTTCGAATTCGCGGATCGCGACCATCCGCCGGTACATCCCGAGCCATAAATCGACTTTCCCGGCAGCTTCCGTCGGGTGGGCGGCGGTGGTCATTTTTGAACTCCCGACATGCGCGCCAGCACATCGAACACAACAGCAAAGTCCAGTTTCTCCCAGCCCATGCCACGCGCGGCGGTAAGGAATTCATTGCTGATTGCAGTCGTCGGAACGGGGACATTCAGCTTGCGGCCTAGCTCCATTGCCAGAAGCATGTCCTTCTGCATCATGTTCACGTCGAACCACGCTTCTGCCGGTTGTTGTAGGACGAAGGGACCGCGATACTGAATCATGGGAGAAGCAATCGCGCTGTGCACCATCACGTCCACCGCAACCTCTCGCGAGATACCGCTCTTCTCCGCCAGCAGCACTCCTTCGGAGAAGGCCAACATCTGAACCGCTAGTTGGAGGTTTACGGCAATTTTCATGGAAAGAGCTACGCCGTTGTCGCCTACGTGCGTCACCTTCGGACCGATGTCCAAGAGCAATGGTTTCAGACGTTCGAACGTTTCCTTGCGGCCGCCGACCATGACCGAAAGCTTGCCTTGCTGCAGGGTGATGACGCTGCCTGAAACCGGAGCATCCACCATGTCGGCGCCCTTTTCGCGAACCTTTGCAGCGAGTGCGCGGCTCACCTCGGGGCTCACCGTGCTCATATCGATGTGAAACTTGCCGGCGCGAAGGCCGGCGAGCAATCCTTCCGGACCTTCCGTCACTGCAGCCAGCGCAGCGGCATTCGTGACCATGGTAAAGGTGACGTCAGAAGCCTCAGCAACAGCTTTTGGAGAATCGGCAAACTTCATCCCCTTGTCGATCAACCATTGCGCCTTGGATCTGGTACGGTTGTAGCCGGTCACGGTATGCCCTTTTTCGAGCAGACGGGCCACCATGTTCCCGCCCATCACACCCAGACCGATAAATCCAAGCTTCGCCATTGTCAGTTTCTCTTCTCTTTCGCGCGCAGCGTTATTCCTGCCAGCTATTTCTTTCCCAGCGGATTTCCCAAAGAAGAGGAATCTGCCAGCACCTGCTGCAGATGAGCGCGCATCGCTTCTCGCGCTGCCTCCGGATCGCGGCCTTCGACAGCGGCCAGGATTCGCTTGTGGTGGTATTGCCCGCGCTGCGGCCCACCCTCTACGTTGAAAATCCGGCTGCGCTGCTCCCGTAACAGGCCCACAATCGAATCGAGCAGCGAAAGGATCAGCGGATTCCCAGCCGCTTCGGCCATCGCCAAATGAAAATCGAGATCGGCCTCCACGTAGGCATCGGGATCATGCAAATTGCGCTCCATCGTGGCAACGGCGTCTCGCATAGTACTGAGTAGCTGCTCCTCAATTCGTGACGCGGCCAAACCCGCGATCTCCGGCTCCAACACGAGCCGTAACTCGGCCAGATGCGCCGACCCCTCCTGCTGATTAATGCGAATCATCAGATCGAATGACTGCCGAATTGCTTGCGAAGTTCCATTCGTGACGAATGTGCCGCGTCCCGAATAGGCTTCGACCAATCCTTTTTCACGCAAAGTCTTGACGGCTTCACGGACAGCAGTCCGACTTACTCCAAAGCGTTGCGCGAGGTCGCGCTCCGCTGGCAACTGATCTCCCGGCTTGAGTTGCCCTTTCAGAATTGAGTCCTCGACCTGCTGCACGATCTGCTCGAACAATCGAGAGGTCTTCACCGCCCGGTATAGCGGCTTAGTGGCCATGGAATCTACCACTCCGTTCGTCATAAGGCCTCAATTCCGCGCCGCGGCTAGGTACAGTGGTATTACCACCATACCATATCTGGCGCCTTAAGCTTTAGTTTTTAGCTTGCTGACCCCGTCTTACCTATTGAATCCAAACCGTCTTGATGTTCACAAACTCCCGAATTCCGTGTTCGGATAGCTCCCGTCCGTGTCCGGAATATTTCACACCACCGAAGGGCAACCGCGGATCCGATGCCACCATTTTATTCAGAAACACCATGCCAGCTTCGAGTTCATTGATGAAACGTTCCATCTCCACAGGATCGTTCGTCCAAGCGCTCGCGCCGAGGCCAAAGCGGCTATCGTTCGCGATCTGAATCGCCTGGTCGACATCCTTCACGCGGAAAATCGACGCCACCGGACCAAAGAATTCCTCTTTATACGCGGGCGAATTTTTGGGAATGTCGACGAGCACCGTCGGGGCATAAAAGTTGCCTGGGCGATCCAGGGGATGGCCTCCCGTCAGCACGTGCGCCCCAGCGGCGACTGTTTTCTTCACGTCGGAATCGAGCGAAGTCACCGCGTCGGCATTCGCCAGCGGTCCGAGTTGCGTGGACTCATCGAAGGGATCACCGATGCGCAGGTCCTGCATCCGTTTCACAAACTTGCCCTGAAACTCGTCGGCAATTTGCTCGGAAACGATAAAGCGCTTCGCCGCGATGCACGACTGGCCGTTGTTCTGAACCCGGGCATCGACTGCCGTCGCAACAGCAGCCTCGACGTCGGCACTGGGCATCACGATGAAAGGATCGCTTCCGCCGAGTTCGAGCACGACTTTCTTAATGCGCCTGGCAGCAGAGATTCCAACTTGAATGCCGGCCTGCTCGCTGCCGGTGAGTGTCGCGGCGACGACGCGCGAATCATTCAAGATGCCATCCACCGGCCCCGATCCGATCAGCAATGTCTGGAAGACACCCTCGGAGAAGCCAGCGCGGCAAACGATGTCTTCGATCTTCAGCGCGCATTGCGGGACGTTCGAGGCATGTTTCAACAAACCCACGTTACCTGCCATCAGCGCGGGCGCGATAAAACGAAAGACCTGCCAAAATGGGAAGTTCCAGGGCATGATCGCGAGGATGGGACCGATGGGGAGATAGCGAATGAAGCTGCGCTTCGCTCCGGTTTCTACAACTTCATCGGCAAGAAATTTTTCGGCGTTATCGGCGTAGTAACGACATCCAGTCGCGCATTTCAGCGCCTCGGCAACTGCAGCCTTCAGCGGCTTGCCCATTTCAAGTGTCATCAGATGGGCGCATTCGTCTTTCTCTTTTTCCAGAATCTCCGCGGCACGCCTCATCTTGGCGGCGCGATCGGCGAACGAAGTTCGACGATGAGTGCGAAACGCAGACGTCGCTAATTGCAGCTTCTGTTCAATTTGTGCTTCGGTGAGCGGTTCGAATGTTTTAATGACCTCGCCCGTCGTCGGATTAATTGTCGCGATTGCCATCCCGGAATTCTGCCTCTTAATTTATTATGAATCGCCTACAGAAAACTGTATACCTTCTCAGCCACCCTTCGGGGGAGGCTGTCTTGTGGTCGAACCACAATACTACTTGACGGGTAGCCCGCGTCAAGGCTATATCTTCACATCGCCGATTTTTTTCCGTTCGAACTGGTCGCGAGGGTTAGACCAAAAAACGTTCTGTCCTCGATTTGAGAAATTGGAGGTCGTAATGCGTTCTCCGTTGAATGGCATTCGCGTGTCAGGCATCGTCTGCCTGCTGCTTGTCTTCTCCCTTTCCGCGTTTTCCCAGACGACAACCGGTCGCATTCTTGGAACCATCAGCGATCCGTCGGGCGCCGCAGTCGCGGGCGCGACGGTTGTTATTACTGATGTGCAACGCGGCGGCACTCGGACGGTGTCCACGGACGGCTCCGGAAACTATGCTGTCCCGGAGTTACAACCCGGAGTCTATAAAGTTCGCGCGCAGGCAAGCGGCTTCAAAAGCGTTGAGCGCGTGAATATCGTCGTGGAAGTCGCGGAGGACGTGCGCATCGATATCACGCTGCCAACCGGACCGGTTTCAGAAACGGTCGTGGTTACATCCGAAGTTCCGCTGGTCGATAGCACGTCGGCCACGTTGGGCGGGACGCTGAGCAATGCCGAGATCAACGATCTGCCGTTGAACGGGCGTAACTATGAGAACCTGCTGCAGCTGCGCCCAGGAGTTATGAGGTATCCCGGCGGAGGATTCTCGACGACCAGCACCAACGGATTGCGCGCGGAAGACAACGCCTATTACGTGGAGGGTTTGTTCAACAGCGAACCATACTCCGGCCAAGCGATCATCAACGGCGCCGGTATCGCGGGCGATTCGGCCACCATTCTGCCCATCGATTCGATTCAAGAGTTCAACGTGGAAGAGTTGGCTCCGGCCGAATTCGGATGGAAGCCGGGGGCGGTGGTAAATGTCGGCCTCAAATCTGGCACCAACCAGATTCATGGCACGGCCTTCGCCTTTGGTCGCGACGGCGTCATGGATGCCCGCAACTTTTTCAACACGGTTCCCAATGCCAAGCTCCCGAGAACGCTTGAGCAGTATGGAGGCAGCGTGGGCGGACCGATTGTCAAAGACAAGGTCTTTTTCTTCGGCGCTTACGAAGGGCAGATGTATGACGTGGGAAACTCGTTCGGCGGCGTCACCAGTCCGTCGATGGTCTCGCTACCCGCCAACAGCACATGCCTGTTCCTCTCCAGCGGCGATTGCGCCGACAGCATTCCCGATGCGATCGCAGACCTGCAAGCGGGAGGAATTACGATCAGTGCGGCCAGCTTGAATATCGCCGGCTGCAGTCTCTCCGGCGGAACGGTCACGTGCAATGGAACGGGCTTCCCCTTAAACAATACGCAAAGCACGACGATTCCGAACGGATTCCCGAACGATGTTACCGTCTACAACGCGATCGGCAAGATCGACGCCAACATCTCGGAAAACAGCCGCATCAGCGGCATGTATTTTTTCGGAAACAACACGGGAACGGTCGAGGACTTTCCTGAACTGCAATCGAAATGGCGTTCGGATATTCACACGCGGGCACAGGTGGTTGGAGGAAACTGGGCGTGGACGCCAAGTCCGCATTGGGTAAACGAAGCGCGCTTCGGATACAACCGTCTTTACCAGCCGACATTGCCGGGTGATCTGAATACGCCGGCATCCAGCTATGGGCTCGACACCGGCGTCTCCGGTCCTGACACGGGCGGATTGCCACGCATCGGTTTTGGCGGTTATTTCACTGGATTAGGTGGGTTCAAATGGCCGAAGTTCCAAGGGCCTGACTCCATCACCCAGTTCATCGACCACATTTCCTATACAAGGGGAAACCATTCGATCAAGTTCGGCGGCGAACTTCATCGCGACTCCGTAAACAACGGCGCCTTCGGAAACGCGCGCGGCAGCATCACGTTCCTGGGCGGCAATACCCCCGACCCGACGAATCCCAGCGCGACTCTCAATACCACCACGCTGGAAGATTTCTTTTCGGGCGCCCCGTTGAAGGCTTCGGTGTTGACCGGGAATCCCTCGACGCAGTTGAGCAATTGGGCGTACGCGCTTTTTGTGCAGGACGATTGGCGCGCGAAGAAGAACCTGACATTCAACCTTGGCCTGCGCTATGAATTCAATTCGGTGGTCAAAGAGGCTCATAACCAGTTGGGCAACTTCGATCCTAATCTTGGAATGGTACAAGTAGGAAAGCAGATCAGCTCTGCTTACAACCCTGACCATACAAACTTCGCGCCGCGTTTGGGATTTGCGTGGGATCCGAAGGGCGACGGATCGACGGTGCTCCGCGGCGGCGTTGGACTTGTTTATGAAACGGTGAACTGGCAGACATTCATCGCATTCAATAACAGCTTTGGACTTCCGAGCGTACCAACCGGGGCGATTATTGATGCTGCCGGAGACACGGCCGGCGGAACAATCACAACTGGCAACCTGACGGTCTTTCCAGGTTTTCCGTGGGACGTGGGTCCAATATACGGAAACCTGGCGACGGAGCCGATTAACTGCTACCTCAGTCCCTGCCCGATCATGAGCGTGGACCGCAACCTGACCACGCCTTATGTGTGGAATTGGACCTTCAGCATGCAACACGCATTTACGCCGAACCTTACGCTCGAAATGGCTTATGTCGGTAATCACGGGGGAAACTTAACCGGCGTTCGCGACATCAATCAACCGACGGTGGGTGCGGGATGGCCAGCAGCTAACATCGCTCTTTGCAACTCGCCAGCTAATCTCCTTCCAAATCCTCCGAACGGTCCTCCGCTCTACGACGTCAATAACACCCTCAACAATGGTGCGCCGTGCCAGGTTGACGGTGCGGGTGAACAAGCGGCGCAGCCATTCGCCGGCAAGTTTCCTTATCTGAGCAATATCTTTCAGATGGGCAACGTTTATCGATCCAATTACGACGGGCTGCAAGTAACTTTGAACTCTAGAAATTTTCATGGCTTGAGCATGGTGGCAGGTTATACGTGGTCGCATTCTCTCGATGACGTAAGCGCAAACTGGGATTTCGGTTACGGATCAGGGCTGCCGCAGAACGCTCATAACCCAGGCACGGAATATGGGAGCAGCGATTTTGATGTTCGTCAGCGCTTCACGCTTTCGCTCACCTACGCAATTCCCGGCCGGAAAGGCTATGCGCAGAGCTTGGAGGGCTGGGAACTTAACTCGATCGTCACGCTACAAAGTCCGCAACCTTGGGGGCCGATGGACGAAGGAACCGATGCAGCGGGTGTTGGTCCGTTGCCCGTGAGTCCTCCAGCTAATACTCCCATTCGCTGGAGTTTCTATGGAAATCCTAAGGACTTTAAGCCGACGCCCGCAGGACTTCCGTTTTTTGCGGGAACTGACGCTCCCTCGAGTCCAACCAGTAATGCGGCTTGTAACGCAAAGGCTCTTGCGTTGGATGGAGGCTCCCCCGGCGCGGCCACCGAAGCACTGGCTTTCTTTGGCTGCTACGCTGATGGCAACTCGATCATGATTCCGCCCGCATTGGGAACTTTCGGCAATATGGGCCGAAACATATTCTCCGACACCGGCTTCCGCGACGTCGACTTCTCGGTTGCCAAGAATTGGCATTTCAGCGAGCGGTACCGCGCTCAGTTCCGGGCTGAATTCTTCAACATATTCAACCATCCTAATCTTGCCAATCCTTATGGCGGACAAAACGGATTCGGATTTAACGATCCGTCCGTTCAGCCGTTTGGCTGCGCCTGCGCCACTCCGGATGTCGCTGCGGCGAATCCTGTCATCGGCTCGGGTGGCAGTCGCGCAGTTCAATTGGGGTTGAAGATTATTTTCTGATTGCCTGGATTTCAGAACTCGGGGCCAGACACTCCGTCCGGCCCCACGTATTTCGCTCGAAAGGAAGATCACGTGTTCATCCCTGTGTTGTACGCCCGTATCGGAGTTCGATTGGCTATTTCCCTGGCCATGTCATCGGCAATGCTACTGGCATTGATGGTGCCGCTCAGCATTTCGTCTTGGTCGGAGGAGCGACGCGAGCGCACGATCGAAGAAATCAAGGCTGAAGCTATTCATCGTGCCGAGGTAGGGCAGTATCCGCTGATCGGACTTGATCCGGCGGACGTCAAAGAAGCTTTCGAATCGATTCATACAAAGGATAAAGACGAGTGGGCGACTGCCTTCATGCGGGTCGGCGACCGCTACATGAATGAAGCCGAGTCGTTGGAGAAGACCGATCCGGCAAAAGCGAATGCAGATTACATTCGCGCATGGCATCTCTATTCTTTTGGACGCTGGCCGATTCCCGCTTCCCCAGGGAAACAGCGGTCGTATGAAAAAGCGATTGAGGCTTTTCGGGCGCACACGAAATTCTGGGATCCGCCGATGGAAATTGTAAAAATTCCTTTCGAAGGAAAGGAAATCATTGGCTACCTGCGCTTGCCGAAAAATGCGAACGGTCCCGTGCCGCTGGTGCTGGCGATCAACGGATTGGATAGCCGCAAGGAAGATCTGGCAGAGAGTTTCAGCGCAATCCTGCCGTTTGGCATCGGCTATCTGGCTGTCGACGGGCCCGGGACGGGGCAGAATCCGATCAAAGTCAGCGAGAATGCCGACCGCGTGCTGTCGCGCGTCCTTGACTATATTGGAACGCGGCCTGAGATCGACAAGAACCGGGTTGCCATACACGGCGTGAGTTGGGGCGCATATTGGGCGGCGAAGATGGCGATCGTGGAACGTGCACGCCTGCGCGGAGCGAGCGCCCAATCACCGCCCATCGATGCATTTTTCCAGAAAGATTTTCTGATGAACTCTTTGCTGGGAAATCGCGAATATCTGTTCGATCAGGTTCCGGCGCTGATGGCGATCTTCGACAACGTGCATACCATCGACGAGATGGCGGAAGTGCTGCCGAAAATGTCGCTGGTCAAGCAGGGGTTGCTAGGCAAACCGATGGCTCCCATGCTCATTCTGGCCGGGGTGAAGGATACTCAGGTACCGATCTCGGACATTTATCTTCTTCTAAGCAAGGGCGACGTGCCGAAGACCGGCTGGATCAATCCGCAGGGCGGACACCTCGGACGGCAGGTCGGCGTGTGGCCCGATCCGCGCCTCTTCAAAGAGGTGATCATTCCGTGGCTGGTGCATACGCTGGAACCTGTACCCGCGAAATAGCACCGGTTTTTGCGGAGATCAACGGATCGAAGGAACGACGATCGATGGTGTTGCTCCGCTCAACTGGCACTTTCATGTCTCTTCGCGCGAACCCGCTTCTTCAAGAAACTGTGTAAACTTATCGTGCTTCGTCTCGATGTCTGGCAACGGCGGATTCGAAAATCGAATCCAAAGTCGGAGGTTTCTATGAGACGTGCTTTCTCTGCCCGATTCGTTCTGCTTTCAGCCGCAGTTCTGCTGGTTTCGCTTATTTCGCTCCTGATTTTCCATCCCGAAATTCTAGTAAGGGCTGCGCCGGAGTTTAAAGGGGTCTTGACCTATCACAACGACAATATGCGGACAGGGCAGAATTCGAGTGAGACGACGCTCACGCTCGAAAACGTAAATTCAAATACATTCGGTAAATTGTTTGTGATCTCAACCGATGGATTTGTCGACGCGGAACCTTTATATGTTCCAACCGTGAGCATTCCGGGAAATGGAACGCACAACCTGCTTTTTGTGGTCACCGAAAACGACACGGTCTATGGGTTCGACGCGGATAACGGATCGATTTTGTGGCAGGTGACAACGCTTACGGGAAGTGAGACTCCGTCGGACAATCGCGGCTGCGGACAAGTTTCGCCAGAGATCGGAATCACTTCGACACCGGTCATTGATCTGACGGCGGGCCCGCATGGAACGATTTACGTGGTCGCCATGAGCAAGGACTCGAGTTCGAACTATCATCAGCGGCTTCATGCATTGGACATTACCAGCGGCGCGGAGGAGTTTGGCGGGCCGGCGGAGATCACAGCCCAGTACCCGGGAACTGGAGACAACAGCCAGAACGGCTACGTCATTTTCGATCCCAAGCAATATAAGGACAGGGCAGGGCTATTGCTGCTGAATCATATTGTGTATACGACCTGGGCTTCTCACTGCGATGATCGCCCGTACACGGGATGGATCATCAGCTACGATGACAAGACTTTGGCGCAAAAATCGGTGCTCAATGTGACGCCGAATGGGAATGAAGGCGCCATCTGGGCGGCGGGAGCCGGACCGGCAGCAGATTCAAACAGCAACATTTACTTTCTTGATGCGAATGGGACGTTTGACACGACGCTGAATGGGAGTGGATTCCCTGCGAACGGCGATTATGGGAACGCCATTATGAAGCTCTCGACCAAGAACGGTCGAATGGCTGTATCCGACTACTTCAACATGTACAACACAGTGAGCGAATCAGATGTGGACGAGGATTTAGGATCGGGCGGCGCGATGGTGGTGCCGAATTTCAAGGATTCCAGCGGCACGCTGCACGAATTGGTCGTGGGCGCGGGTAAAGATTCGAATATCTATCTGGCAAATCGCGCGAACATGGGGAAGTTTAATCCGAATAATAACAACCAGATTTACCAGGAGGTCAGCATGGCGCTGGACGGATCGATATATTCGGCGCCGGCATTCGCCGACAAGACGATTTATTACGGAGCGGTGGGCAACGGGATCAAGGCGTTTCCATTCAACCCGAATGGGCTGTTGAGTTCGACACCCGCTTCGGTGACGGGCACACAATTCGCCTACCCCGGGGCCACTCCCAGTATTTCAGGTAATTCGGCGAGCAACCTGATCTTATGGGCCACGGAGAACACTTCGCCGGCCGTGCTGCATGCCTGCAGCGCGAAGAATCTTGCGGTGGAGTTATACAACTCGAACCAGGCTCCGAATGGACGCGACAATTTTGGGAATGGCAACAAGTTCATCACTCCCATGATCGCGAACGGCAAGGTGTATGTGGGTACGACAAACGGCGTCGGAGTATTAGGCCTGCTGCCGTAAGGATCCGTCAGCTCTGCTTCAGAAACTTGCCGCGCTCCAGTTCGTCAAAGGCCTGGCGTAGTTGCTCCTGGGTGTTCATGACGATTGGACCATACCAAGCCACGGGCTCCTGTATGGGCTGACCTGACACGAGAAGAAAGCGTATGCCGTCGTCTCCCGCTTGCACCGTAACCTCGTCGCCGCGATCGAAGAGCACCAGCGAGCGATTATCGGCTTCGGCGGGGGGATGCGTGTCTAGCCATTCGATCGACTCCGTTGGCACGGCGAGCGGACCGGAAGCGTTGCAAAACTTCCCTGTTCCCGAAAAAACGTAGGCGAATGCGTGCCGCGTGGTCTCAACCGGAATCGTCTTCCTGCGACCGGCGGCAACGGACACATCGATATAAATGGGATCGGCCGCGATTCCATCGACCGGACCCTTCTTGCCCCAAAATTCGCCGCAGACGACGCGGACGTGAGTGCCATCGTCGTCTTTCACTTCGGGAATGTCGGTCGACTTCACCTCCTGGTAACGCGGCGCGGTCATTTTGAGCGACGCCGGTAGATTCGCCCACAACTGAAAACCATGCATGCGCCCGGCCGGATCGCCCTTTGGCATTTCCTGATGAATGATTCCGCTACCGGCGGTCATCCACTGCACGTCCCCCGCGGCGATGGCGCCGTGGTTACCCATGCTATCGCCATGCTCGACGGTTCCGGCAAGCACGTAGGTGATCGTTTCGATTCCGCGATGCGGATGCCACGGGAAGCCGGCGAGATAATCTTCAGGAACGTCATTGCGAAAGTCGTCGAGAAGAAGGAATGGGTCAAAGTCCGAGGTATTTCCGAAGCCGAACGCACGGCGCAAATGTACGCCAGCGCCTTCAAGAGTGGGCTTGGATTTGATGAGGCGCTTCACGGGCCGAATCGACATGACGGTCTCCAGTATAAAAAGTGCTGTCGCTGATTTCTGACTTTACGACTCTCAGCCATCCCCGTACACCGGCCAAGCTGTGCCACGAATCACCTTCGCAGCGCCACACAAGAACCAGGGTGAAGTTCCCAATATCTTCGGGTCTCGGGCAATTCGCGAAATTAGCGCAAGCTGATTGACCCAAGTTCACGGGGGCGAGTTCACTGACTCGAGCGTTGCTCCGATCCATCCACGAACTTCTCCGCGGCTGCCTGCGCCGAAGCTTCCGACAGCGGAAGCCAGACTTGAAAACGAGTGTCTCCGGGCTGCGAAGTGACCTGAACCGTGCCCCTGTGCTTTTTTACTATGCGCTGCACGGTGTCGAGGCCAAGACCAGTTCCCTCGCCGACCCCTTTGGTGGTGAAGAACGGTTCAAAGATATGCGCTTTGACTTCGGGTGAAATTCCCGGACCGTTATCGCCGATCTCGACGACCACGCAACCATCCTCGCGATAGGTGCGAACTCGCAGCTCGCCTTTTCCGCCCATCGCGTCAATGGCGTTGTCGATAATGTTTGTCCACACCTGATTCAGTTCGCTCCCAAATGAATTTACGAGAAACGGAATGCGCTGATAGTCCCGCTGCACGACGACTCCGCGTTTCAGCTTGTGATGCAGGATGGTAAGAGTGGTTTCCAGGCTCTTCACGATGTCCACATTCTGCACCGGCGCCTGATCCATGTAGGTGTATTCCTTGATAGCGCCGACGAGGTCGGAAATTCGCGAGGTGCTGCTCTCGATTTCATTCAGCAGGTTCGCGATTTCGACCGACGCCGCAATGCGCACGAGGGCGGTTCGGGCCGTATCGGGACCGAGAGCGGCGAACAATGATTCCAGGGCCTCTGGTTTGACGTTGCGGTGAGCCAGATCAGAGGCGAGTTGCCAGAGATCGTCGAGTCCGTGACTGCGCAACAACGAATCGATCTGATCTTCGAGGTCGCTGATGGTGAGCGCATCTGGAGGAGTTTCGTCGTGGCGCGTGAAGGCCGCTTCCAGCTTTTCGATTTCGGATTTCTGCGCGGCGGTCAGATCGCGCCGGCCGAGTTCGAGGCTGGCATCTTTGATCTTCTTCAAAGTAGTGCGCAGCTGGCTGGTCGCGCGCTTCGCGGCCGATGCCGGGTTATTCAGCTCGTGAGCCAGTCCTGCAGAAAGTTTCCCTAAGGCTGCCAATCGGTCACGCTGCTGCTCGATGCGGGTGGTTTCACGGATCCGGTCAGCCATGAGGCCGACCAGACGCTTGGCCAATTCCGGCATTTTCTGGACGAGTTCCGGAAATAAAGCAGCCGGAAAGCGCAAAATGCGGATGTTGGTGATCGCCTTTCCATTCACCGTAAAGTGCTTCATCCTTGAGAATGGAAGCGCTCCGGTAACATCGCCGGCCGCCAGGGAGAATGCGACGATTTCGCCTCCCAACTCACCGTGGATCTCAAGCTGGCCCTCAAGAACTACAAACATTGAGTCCGCGGGAGTTCCCTGGCGGAGGTAGCTCTCGCCGGGCTTATAAAAGAGTTCTTGCGACTGGCTGATGAACCACGCGATCTGATCGTCAGGCAGATCGGTGAACGCCGGCACACGAAGTAGTTCCGAGTTTTGTACCATTTACACCTTGCTCAAATATTGATGGATGAACTGCACCGCGACGGATCCTTCGCCAACGCCGGATGCCACGCGCTTCACCGAACCATGCCGCACATCGCCAACCGCGAAGATACCGGGAATATTTGTTTCCAACAAAAATGGATCGCGGTCGAGCGTCCAACCCTTCGGACGTTTTCCCTCGCGAATCAGATCAGGACCGGCCAGAATAAAGCCCCGATCATCGCGCTCCACCAGATCACCCAGCCAGTCGGTGCGCGGCAGGGCTCCGATAAAGATGAACATCGCGGTTGCTGGAACCCTCTCAATTTTGTTCGTGTCAGAGCACAACACCGAGATCTCTTCTAGATGCGTGTCGCCGTGCGCTTCGGCAATGCTGGCATGCGCCCACACCTGAATGTTGGGCATTTCTTTAATCTGATCGATCAGATATTGCGACATCGTGCTGGCGAGCGAACTGCCTCTGACCACCATGACGACGCGTTCCGCATATTTGGCGAAGTTCATGGCAGCCTGGCCCGCGGAATTTGCTCCGCCGATTACATAGACGATTTCGCCCTTGCACGACAGCGCTTCGGTCGCGCCGCCGCCATAGTAGACACCGGCGCCTTGCAGCTTATCGATGCCCGGAGCATCCAACCGCCGCCACTGCACGCCGCTCGCGATCATGAGCGCGTGGCAGGAGATTTCGCTGCCATCGGCGAGCTTGATAATGCGATAAGGCCCTTCGGTGCGTACGCCGGTCGCTTCCTGCGGAGACAGTATCTCCACGCCGAAGCGCTGCGCCTGAACCACCGCGCGCCGCGCCAGGTCGCCGCCGCTGAGCCCGGTGGGAAAGCCGAGATAGTTTTCAATTCGAGAGCTCATGCCAGCCTGGCCGCCGGGGGCCTCGCGTTCGATCATCACGGTGTGCAACCCTTCGGACGCGCCATAGACCGCAGCCGCCAGACCGGCCGGTCCGCCGCCGACAATGGCCAAATCGTAAAAGCTGGTTTGTGCGCGGGTGCGCAGGCCGACTTTCTGCGCGACATCCGCCGGCAGGCTTTCCAGGAGTTTCGTTCCATCCGGAAAAAGCACCTCGGGGAGATGGCGAACCTCGTCGCCCAATGCCTCCACCAGTCGCTTGGTTTCGGGATCATTGGCGGAGAGTTCGACATCGATCCATTGATAAGGAACATGGTTGCGCGCCAGGAAATCACGCAGCTCATAGCAACGCGGTGACCACCTCGTGCCGAGAACCCTAATCCCCTGAAATGCCGGATGGTAGGAAGCTTGCCAGTCATCGAGCAGATCGTTCAATTGCGGATACAGATGCTCGGCCGGCGGATCCCACGGCTTCAGGAAGAAGTAGTTGATGCTCGCTTCATTGATGGCGCTGATGGCGGCATTGGTGTCGGCGTAGGCGGTGAGCAAAGCGCGCTTTGCCTCCGGATAAACATGCATCGCTTCCTGCAGGAACGTAACGCCGTCCATACGAGGCATGCGCTGGTCGACGAGCAGCAGCGCAACGCTGTCGTTGCGTACCTTCAGTTGCTTCAACAGATCGAGCGCGCCTTCGGGAGAATCGCTGCCGATGACGCGATACTCCGCGCCATACTGTGAGCGCAGGTCGCGTTCGATCGCCCGCAAGACATCGGAATCGTCATCAACACTCAACAAAATCGGCTTCGGCATGATCAGTCTTGACCCGGATGATGAACAAGGTGACGCAGTAACCTGATGAAACGTCCGTTGCAGGGTTAGATACGAAAGCCAGGACGCCGGTCGCAGGAATTATCTGGCATTTCAGATCAACCGCACCACGGATCATTGGAATCCAACGCGTCCCTACGCCTCAATTTCGCCGGCCTCGATCTCATCGAGATAACACCAAATCCAGGACTCGCCCGGTTCGATGGAGCGCATCAGAGGATGTTTTGTTCGATGAAAGTGTTTGGTGGCGTGCTTATTTTTCGACGAATCGCAGCAGGCAGCATGGCCACAGATAAGGCACATGCGGAGGTGGACCCAGGTATCGCCGGCCTTCACACAGTCCTCGCACACGTGTTTGTTCGTTTCTCGCACTTGAATCTGGTCAAGATGGGTGCATTCCTGTTGCATGGTTCCTCCTGAGAACTCGGTCCGAATGGCTCGGCTATGATAGCGAATAAAAGCGATTCGGCGCTCTCCCGTCTGCTGGCGCACGGCCCGCGTTTAAGCAATGTGACCTTGGTTACGTAGCTTTGGACCGTGATCACAGAACAAAATATCCCACTCATTCAGAATGATTGCGGGGGTATTTCATACGTGTTGAAACTCGACTATCTTTCTTGTGTGTTGACCATCGCCTCCACGATTCTGGTCGGACGACGGTATTGGCAAGGATGGCTGCTGGCCACCATAAATAGCGTAATCATCTGCGTCATTGGCATGAGGACCGCTCAATTGGGCTTTATACCAGCAAACATGTTTTGCATCGTGATGAGTGCCATCAATTTAAGAACGTGGCGCAGGGCACCCGTTTCTTCCTAAGCGCTCGAACCGATTCACTCGACCACCAGGCTTTCACTCGGCGATGAGCAGGTTCTCGGCAAAAGGCCACTGGTCGTCGATCCATTGTGCCTGGCAGGAGAAACCGGCATTTTGTGCCATCTGGAGAATCTCATCGGCCCGATACTTGTGGCTGCTCTCGGTCCAGATCGTCTCGCCCTCGAATAACTCTACTTGCAAATCCGCGGCGGGGATGCGCACCTTCTGCCGCCGTTGTGATTGCAAATGCATTTCGACACTTCGCACTTCCGGATTGATTCGGGCTACATGCTTGAATTGGCTCAAATCAAAATCAGCGTCGAGTTCGCGATTGATGCGGGCTAGCAGGTTAAGATTGAAGGCCGCCGTGACTCCGATTTCGTCGTCGTAGGCCCTGAGTAATTGCGCGGCAGGCTTCTCCAAATCCGTCCCCAGCAGGAGCGAATCGCCGGGCTCGAGAATACGGCGAACCTCGGCCAGGAATTTCACTCCGGCGGGACGATCGAAATTGCCGATGGTGCTACCGAGAAATAATACGAAAAGATGCTGATTGCGTTGGCGATGCGCAGCCACCTCGAGCAAACCCTCTAGATACTCACGCTCGAAGCCCACAATGCTGATCGAATCGATGTCGCTGAGTTCGCGCTCGCACATGGCCAAGGCCGAGCGCGATATTTCAACCGGATAGTAAAACGTACGCTGCCAGTGGCTGAGCGCCTGCAGTATCCAGCGCGTCTTCTTGCCGCTGCCGCTGCCGAGTTCGGCTACCGCAACGGGAGTATCAAGGCGCTGCACGATCTCGTCCGCGTGTCGTTGCAGCAAGCGTTCGTCAGCCCGCGTTAGCCCATACTCGGGCAGGTGGCTGATCACCTCAAAGAGAGCCGAGCCCACGTCGTCGTAGAGATACTTGGAGGGGAGTTCCTTCTGCCCGTGGCGGGTGAGGCCGGCACGTACGTCACACGCAAATCGGGAAGAAAATCCGGAGGCAAATCCGGAAGCGGATTCCAAAGCAGCATTGTTAATCGCGTGGACCAGCATTTCTCGACCCCTCAACCTTCAGATTGACGTCGCTAGATTGACCTTCGTTCGATTGAATGTCAGCGCCTCACGCACCGAAAACCGGCATAGACGTATTGGTAATGCGCCTGAAACCAGTTTCGAAACGTGGGACGTAGCATACAGGCAGCCGTACGAGGCGACGCGCCTTTCATGACAAAATGTTTGCCGTCAAAGAAATCGGCCGAATAGCCTCGATAAAACGGAAACGGCTCGAATCCCGGGAAGGGAGCGAAAGCAGTAGAGGTCCACTCCCACCCGTTTCCTAACATATCGTCAACACCAAAAGCGCTCTGGCCATCTGGAAATGCGTTCACCGGTGTCGGATTCCAGCGCTGAAAATTGAAATTGCCGAGCTTCTCTTTGATATCAGGGTCGCGATCGACGCTGAAATTGTCGTTCGGCCCTTTGTTGCCCCACGGATACGCTCTCAGTCTGCCGTCAAAGTTACCATAGGCGGCGCGCTGCCACTCGGCTTCGGTCGGAAGCCACTTCCCTGCCCAGCGCGCATAGGCGCCTGCTTCCGCGTGGCTGACGTAGACCGGCCAGTCAAGCACCGCGGGCGTTCCGTCGAATGCGATTTCGTCGAACATGCCGCGCCAAAGCCAGCGGTTGTCTTGTTTTTTCCAAAACGCCGGATGAGAAATTCCTTGAGTGTTCTTCCAGTTCCAATCGTCTTCATTCCAGAAGGCGCGGGTCTCGTAGCCTCCGGCAGTCACGAATTCCAGATATTGGCGGTTTGTCACTTTGTATTGATCGATTTCGAAGGCGCGAACTTCCACGGTGTGAGCCTCGAACTCGTTGTCCCAGCCAAATGTTTCAGAGGATCGCGCGAGGCCGAGGGCGACGGGGCCTGCGGGGACAGCGACCGTACGATGGACGACTGGCGGAGTGGAGAGCTGCGGATCTGCTTGCCTGATTTTTTTGTCGAACGGCAACTGATGCAGCATGTAGGCGAGGGTTTCGACATGCATCAGGCGATGCTCGATCGCGACGTTGAGCAAAGTCGGCAGCGGAAAACCATCGCGCGCATGGGACGGATCGTCGAAATCCGTATTGGCAAGGCTCACATCAAGAGCATCGCGGATATTTGTTACGTAATCGCGGACGACATCCACGGACGGCCAGTCGGAGGGCACATCAGTCGGCAGTCCTCCGCCTACTGGATCGATGCCAAAGGCAAACAGGCGATCAAATTCGGTAGGAACTCCCTTTCGCGGATTCGGAGAAATGGCCTGGTGCAGCAAATTCCAATCGAAGGCTTCGAGATGTCCGAGATAAAAGATGATGCGGTGACGCTCAGGAATCGGGCGTTCATAGAGCGCATCTTCACGCACCAAACTGAAGAGCGCGTCACTTCGCCGACGAGCGCCTAAAACCCGTTCGACGAGATCATGGGGGACTCGGACAGACTTTTCCGCAGTAAGCATTTGGCATCTCCCCTGCGCCGCGTACCTCAGAGCTTTGTTTACGCGGCTACCCAATACCCCACCCACTGGCGAGATTGCTTTTAGATGTCCGGCTGGGGCACGCCGTCGCAACCGAATCAGGCTTTATTTTCGGCCTTTTTGGCTGCGATTTTCAGCGCTCCGAACACCCAGGGGGGTGCTCGAGGCGCCAACAAAGCTGTAAACTTAGACGCGAGCGTGGTGTCGTCGTGGCGCAACGAGACTGAATCTTAAAATGTGAGGACCCGGGATGAAACCGCTTCTGAGTTTTGCTTGCTGCTTCGTGCTGTCGTGCGTTGCCCATTCCGCGACTCAGACGCAGACGTTTCCGACTGCGGCGGGCGACGTCCGAATCACACCAATTTATCATGCCAGCACGCTGATTGAGGCGGGCGGGAAGGTGATCTACCTCGATCCGGCCAAACCGGCAAAGCTGACGGGACTTCCGAAGGCGAATCTTATTCTGATCACCGACATTCACGGCGATCACATGGATCCCGCGTCCATTGCCGAAATCAGCACTGCCGAGACGGAAATCATGGCGGCTCCGGCCGTGGTGGCGACGGTCAAGAATGCCGAGCCGATCGCAAACAACGAGACCAAGAAGTGGCAGGGCTGGACGATTGAAGCTATCCCGGCCTACAACCTGAAGCGCGGTCCAACGCCGGGCAAGCTATATCACGACAAGGGACGCGGCAACGGATATGTCCTCACCTACGGCGGCAAGCGTTTCTACTTCTCGGGCGACACGGAGAACATCCCTGAAATGCGTGCCCTTAAGAACATTGATGTGGCCTTCATCTGTATGAATCTGCCCTACACCATGCCTCCTGAGGAAGCGGCGGAGGCGGTCAAGGCGTTCCACCCAAAGATCGTGATTCCCTACCACTATCGCGGCTCAGACCTGTCGGTTTTCAAGAGGGATCTGGAGGGTACCGGGATCGAGGTTCGTTTGCTCGACTGGTATCCGAAGTAGGCGCTTCCCCGTGATTCGCCAATCCTCCGGTCACGGTATCTCGCTGGAAAAGTGTCTCTTGAATCGGGAACGTGATCCCGCTCTCTTTCACGAGTGACGTGTATCACAGCCACGTGTCCTCGCGTCTGCGGAGAATATCGTGGGAGCGGACTGCTGCACATATGTTCAAGATCCTGCATGCCGAATTTCTGGCGCCGGGCGTAAAGCGGTTTGTGATCGAGGCGCCGCGCATTTCACATAAGTACAAACCGGGGCAGTTCGTGATCCTGCGGCTGTATGAGCAGGGTGAACGCATTCCGCTGACGATCGAACAAGCCGACCCGGAGCGAGGGACGATTCGCCTGGTGGTGCAGTCGATCGGCAAGACTACAAACCTGCTCAATTCCCTGAATACCGGCGATTCCATCCTTAATGTGGTCGGGCCACTCGGAAAGCCATCGGAGATCGAGAAGTTCGGCACGGTGGTAGTGATGGGCGGCGGGGTGGGCGCGGCGATGGCGTATCCGACGGCGGTTGCGTTGAAGGGCGCGGGGAATCGGGTGATTTCAATTGTCGGCGCCCGCAATAAGGAGCTGGTCATACTGGAGCGGGAGATGCGCGAGGTGAGTGACGCGCTGATGATCACGACCGACGACGGAAGCTATGCGGATAAGGGTTTCGTTACCGACAAGCTGCGGCAGTTGATCGAGAACGGCACGCGCATCGACCTGGTGCTGGCGGTTGGGCCAATCCCAATGATGAGGGCGGTGGCGGACATGACGCGGAAGGAGCACATACGCACCATCGTGAGCCTGAATCCGATCATGATCGATGGAACCGGGATGTGCGGTGGATGCCGCGTTCTGATCGACGGCAAAAGTGAGTTTGCCTGCGTCGATGGCCCCGAATTCGACGCGCACCGCGTCGACTTCTCTGTGCTGGTACAGCGCAATTCCATGTACCGGGCGGCGGAACAGAAATCGATGGATGAATTTCAGCACGCGCCCGAATTGCAGGTTGAAACGGTACGCGCCAATCAAACCGGCGTTTGCGCGGCGCAAGGAGAAGACCGGTGACCCAACCTCAAAAGCCATCCCCGTTGAATGTTCTGCCGATGAAAGAGCGCATGAAAGTGCCGCGGCAGCACATGCTGGAGCAGCCTGCGCAGCAACGCGCCACCAATTTCAAAGAGGTCAACCTGGGATATTCGGAAGTGCTGGCGCGTCAGGAAGCGGTGCGTTGCCTGGAGTGTGCCAAACCATCGTGTACCTCTGACTGTCCGGTGGGCGTCAAGGTGAAGGACTTCGTACAGCTCATCGTGGCGGGCGATTACATGGGCGCGGCGGCGAAGATTCGCGAAGACAATGTACTGCCGGCGATTACCGGCCGCGTGTGTCCGCAAGAAGATCACTGCGAGGGCGGCTGCCTGATGGGCAAGAAGGTTGAGCCGCTGGGCATTGGATATCTGGAGCGCTTCGTCGCCGATTATGAGCAGCGTCATCTGGATATCAGCAACCTGCCGAAGGCAACGCCGACGGGAAAGAAGGTTGCGATTGTGGGCAGCGGGCCGTCGGGATTGACTGCGGCAGGCGATCTCGTCCAGAAGGGCCATCAGGTTCACGTATTCGAGGCGTTGCACACGCCGGGCGGTGTGCTGGTGTATGGCATTCCTGAGTTTCGATTGCCGAAGCAGATTATCCGCGAGCAGATCGACTACATGCGTGCCATGGGCGTGGAGTTTGAGACGGATGTGGTCGTCGGAAAAACCGTAACCCTTGACGAACTGATGGAAGAAGAAGGTTACGACGCAGTATTCATCGGGACTGGCGCGGGGCTGCCGCAGTTCATGAACATTCCCGGCGAGCATCTGAACGGGGTCTATTCGGCGAACGAATTTCTGACGCGCATCAATCTGATGCACGCTTATGAGTTCCCCAGGTATGACGAGCCGATGGTGGATTTTCACGGCAAAGAAGTGGCCGTGATTGGCGGCGGCAACACGGCGCTGGACGCGATTCGATCGGCGCTGCGGCTGGGCGCGCGCAAGGCATATGTAATTTACCGGCGCAGCGAGGCGGAGATGCCGGCGCGCAAAGAAGAAGTGAAACACGCGCAGCAGGAGGGCATCGAGTTTCGCGTGCTCACAAATCCGATTGAGTTTCTCTCGGACGGCAAAGGCTGGTTGAGCGGAGTGCGTTGCATGAAGATGGAGCTGGGCGAGGCGGACGCGTCAGGACGGAGGCGTCCGGTGCCGATGCAAGGTTCAGAGTTTGATCTGCCGCTGTCGGTTGCCGTGATTGCGATTGGCACGGGGGCGAATCCGCTGATCCAGAGCACCACGCCGGGACTGACTACGAACAAGCGCAACTACATCGAAGCCGATCCGACGACGCAGCGGACATCGCGCAAGGGCGTCTTTGCGGGCGGCGACATCGTTACGGGAAGCGCGACTGTGATTCTGGCGATGGGCGCGGGGCGCAGGGCAGCGAAATCGATCCACGAGTACTTAGCCACACCTGGGGAGTGGTAAGAAGCTGATTAAACGAGGTTTATGTTTACGGCTCGGTGTGACGTGCCGCACTGCAGCCGGTGCGCGGGGTCACGGCTTGGGGGCCGAAGACGGCTTTTAATCGAAACTGGCAGGGTTCGCGGTGAGGCCGGAGTTCGCGCCGGGCTCTCACCGGTGCGGCTGCGGAGAAGGCGCAACGTGGTCAGCGGCAACGAGGTGAAGCATGGCAGGCGAGGCGCGCGGTAAGGTCACGATCGACTTTGAAGAATGCAAAGGATGCGGACTGTGTGTGGAGTCGTGTCCGCCAAAGTGCCTGGAATTGGGACACGAGTTGAATGCGTACGGAGCGCATCCGGCGCACTACACTGGCCGGGACTGCACCGGTTGTGGAATCTGCTTCTATTGCTGCCCTGAACCGGGCGCGATCACCGTCTACAGAGTGAAGGCCAAGGCGAAGGCTAAGCCGGCGCCGGCGGCGCGGGAGGTCGAACATGCGGCAGCTCTGTAAAGGCAACGTCGCGGTGGTGAAGGGCGCGATCCTCGCTGGATGTCGCGGATATTATGGTTACCCCATCACTCCGGCGAGTGAGATCGCCGAGGCGGCCGCGTTGTATTTCCCGCAGATTGGCGGGACGTTTTTGCAAGCGGAGAGCGAAACGGCCGCCATCAACATGGTGTATGGCGCCGCAGCGGCTGGAGTGCGCGCGATGAGTGGTTCGTCGGGCCCCGGACTCAGCCTGATGCAGGAAGGCATATCGTATCTGGCCGGCGCGGAACTGCCGTGCGTGATAGTCGATGTCATGCGCGGCGGACCGGGCCTAGGCAACATCGCTCCCGAGCAGAGCGACTACTTTGCCATGGTCAAAGGCGGAGGTCATGGCAACTATCGCAATCTCGTCGTCGCTCCCGCATCGGTGCAGGAGATGGCCGACCTCACCATGCTGGCCTTCGAACTCGCCGATAAGTATCGCAACCCGACGGTTGTACTGACAGACGGCTTTGTCGGGCAGATGATGGAGCCGCTCGAGTTGGAAGACCGCGAGATTCAAGCTCCGGAAAAGCCGTGGGCGGTGAAAGGCACGCCTGAAACGCGCGCCAACCTGGTGAGTTCAATCTTTCTCGAAACCGACGAACTGGAAGAGCATCAGCGGCGGATGGAAGCGAAGTACATCCGCGCACAGGAGAACGAGCCGCGCTGCGAACTGTTCCGCGCGGATGATGCGGAGATTCTGCTGGTTGGCTATGGCATCGTGTCACGCGTGCTGCTGTCGGCGGTCGAGGCGCTGCGCAAGGAAGGCGTGAAGGCGGGACTGTTCCGTCCGATCACGCTGTGGCCCTATCCTTCGAGGGCTTTGGTGCAAGCGGCCTCGAAGGTGCAGAAGGTTCTGGTCGTCGAATTGAGCAACGGACAGATGGTAGAAGATGTGCGGTTGGCGCTGGATGGCAGCGTGCCGGTTGATTTCTACGGACGGGTGGGCGGCAACGTGCCCTCGGTCCGCGAGGTGCAAGAGCAAGTGTTGTCACGCATGGCCGTGGCGGTCTGAAGCCGGATCCACGTCGATCCGGCTGGAAGAGGACAACGAAAATGGCAAAGGATAGCGTGATCAGCGTTGTAGATTCCGTAATTAAGCCGGAAGTGAAGCTGGAAGCCGAATTGAAGGTCAAGTCCGAAAGTGATGTCGAAGTCCACTCCAAAGCCAATCCCGAAGTAAATAGCGACGCATACGAATCGATCCACTCGAAGTCACCACTCTTCTTTGACCTCTACGAGCGCAAGTCGGAGCTGAAGAACCAGACGCATTACTGTCCCGGTTGCGGACACGGCGTGGTACACAAGTTGATTGCCGAAGCGCTGCAGGAGCTCGGGCTGCAGGACAAGACGATCTTCGTGAGTCCGGTGGGCTGCTCGGTGTTTGCTTACTATTACTTTGATGTCGGCAATGTGCAGGTGGCGCATGGACGCGCGCCCGCTTCGGCGACGGCGATCAAGCGATCTTGTCCCGATAAGATCGTGATCTCTTATCAGGGAGACGGCGACCTGGCGGCGATCGGCACGGCTGAGATTGTTCATGCAGCGAATCGCGGCGAGAAGATCAGTGTCTTCTTCGTGAACAACGGCATATACGGCATGACGGGCGGACAGATGGCTCCGACCACGATGGTTGGGCAGAAGAGCACGACGTCCCCATGGGGACGCCGGCCATCGAATGAAGGCTTCCCCCTGCATATGGCGGAGTTGCTGGCGACGCTCGAAGCTCCGGCATACGTGGAACGCGTGGCGCTTTCAGATAACAAGAACATCATGAAGGCGAGACGGGCGGTTCGAAGGGCGCTTGAACTGCAGCGCGATGGGGCGGGCTTTTCGTTCGTCGAAATTCTGTCGCCGTGTCCGACGATCTGGGGCAAAGATCCGGTGGAAGCGCGGCGCTGGATTGCCGAGAAGATGATTCCCGTCTTTCCGTTGAATGTGTTTCGCGATCGAAGGCCGGAGATTCCCGTGGGCAACGCGCCGCCACAACGGCCGGTTGCAGAGGTGTTGGGAATCGCGGCGAAGGCTGGAATGAGCGATGCGGCTCTTGATGCCGCCAAGGCGCGACATGCTCATCGTTTCAAAGACGTGAAGATCAAGATCGCCGGCTTTGGCGGGCAGGGCGTGCTGCTGCTCGGCCAACTGCTGATCGAAATGGGAATGCGCGAAGGGTTGGAGGTGAGCTGGTTGCCGTCGTATGGTCCGGAGATGCGTTCGGGCAGCGCACATTGCCATGTCTGCCTGTCGAAAGAACGGATTGGCTCGCCGCTGGTTTCGCGTCCTGATGTGCTGGTGGCGATGAATGAGTTCTCGCTGCGGAAGTTTGCGCACGAGGTCGCAAGCGGAGGCGTGATTCTCTACAATGGCGAAGGTCTTCCCGCCGACTTCGTTGCGCCGGATGCGCAGGTGGTGGCGATTCCCGCGGCGGAGATCGCCGACAAGCTGGGGTCGACGAAAGCCGCCAACATTGTGATGATGGGCGCGCTGCTTGAAGAGACCGAGTGCCTGGCGGCGGGAACTGCCTTGAGCGTGCTCGAAGACAAGGTCAAGAAGGTCGATCTGCTGGAGATCGACCGCAAGGCGCTGGCGGCGGGCCGTTCGTTCATCGACGAACAGGCGCACATGGGCGCGGTGAGCCAACCGGACGGCTTCGCTTAGAACGTTGCTTGCGACAGTTCGTTGGTGGATGTGAAACGCTCGCTGCGTTGGGGATGACAAAAACAGTCAAATACGTTGTGATACTAAAGAGGACACTTCATGTCGACGGCCTGGACGTCTCGTTACGCGCAGCGCACTAAGGGAATCACGAGTTCCGCAATCCGCGATCTATTGAAGGTTACGCAAAAACCGGGAATGATCTCGTTTGCCGGCGGCCTGCCTGCGCCGGATGTGTTCCCGACCGAGCGCTTTCAAGAGGCTTGCCACAAGGTGCTCTCGGAAGAGGCAGCTTTGGCGCTGCAGTACGGAGAGACTGAAGGGTACAGGCCGTTGCGCGAACTGCTGGCCGAGAACATGGCGCGCTATGGGATCAAGGCGAAGGCGGAGAACGTCCTGATCACTTCGGGCTCGCAGCAGGCGCTGGATTTGATCGGCAAGCTGTTCATCAATCGCGGAGACCGGGTGCTGCTCGAAGCTCCCACGTATCTGGGCGCGCTGCAGGCGTTCAATGTTTACGGCGCGGAATATGTGTCGGTGGCGGTCGATGAAAACGGACTGCGCACCGATCTGCTGGAACAGCCGCTGCGGTCGGGACCGAAGTTCATGTATGTGCTGCCGAACTTCCAGAATCCGGCCGGGACTACGTTGTCGGAAGGGCGGCGGCAGGAACTGGTGTTGCTGGCCGACCGGTTTGGCATTCCGATTATTGAGGACGATCCTTACGGGCAGCTGCGCTATGAGGGCGAGCATCTTCCGCCGCTGGTGGTGCTGGACCGCGAGAATCTGCGGCGCGACAACGGCTACTCGATCGGCAACGTGATTTACCTGAGCACGTTCTCGAAGACGCTGGCGCCGGGGCTGCGGCTGGGATGGATCGTCGCCCCGCCAGAGACCATCGTCAAGCTGACGCAACTGAAGCAGGGCGCCGATCTGCATACGTCGACGTTCAACCAGGTCGTGGCCTATGAAGTGGCGCGCGACGGATTCCTCGACAAGCATGTGAAGCTGATTCGCCAGGTGTATCGCGAACGGCGGGATGTGATGCTGCAGTCGCTGAAAGAGTTCTTTCCGCCGGAGGTTACGTGGACGCATCCGCAGGGCGGACTGTTTCTGTGGGTGACACTGCCCGCGGGGCTGGACATGCAGGCGATCTTCAATTCGGCGCTGGAACAGAAAGTGGCGTTCGTGCCGGGCGATTCGTTCTATGCCAAGGATGGCGCGGGAAACGATGGACACGAGGGCTCGCGGCACATGCGGCTGAACTTCTCGAACGCGGCTCCGGAACAGATACGCGAGGGCATACGGCGTCTGGCGGCGGCGGTGAGGAAGCATCTGACGGGGACGACGATACGAACGGTGCTGCCGCTCGGCGTGTAAGCTATCTCGTCCTGAGTAATCTCAATCCAATTTGCGGCGTGCGCCGTGCGGCTTGCATCGGGCGGCGTGCATCGGGCGGCTCGCGGGGTGCGGCTGGGCCGCGTCAGGCGGCGTGGCCGGTGACCATCGACTGCGTGTAGTGGCGGGTCTGCGAGGGCGAATTGATGGTGGTCATGCTGTACATCCCGAAATTTTTTTATTTGCGGTCTATTGGAATCATGGGGTTAGGCGAAAAATCTTTCCAGGTCTTTGAGTTTAAATAAGTTACAGGTAAAGTATCTCCGAATAAGGACTTAGCAGTTTTTGAAGTTCGACTTGACGAGATCCGGCCCCCAAAGGGGGCATCGGGTTTCGCGGACTTGCGGTATCGCTCAAGCGATACCCTGATACGAAACCTCGCGTTCTGCAGCCACCAAGGCCGCGTTCAAAAACGCCGTGCCCCTTTTAAGACATCCCGAAAATTTTTATTTGCGGTCTATTGGAATCATTGGTTTAGGCGGAAAATCCCGCCAGGTCTTTGGGTTTAAAGGACTTATTGGCAAAGTCTTGTCTAATAAGCACTTAGGCTGACTCTTTGACTCTTTGGCAAGTCCGGGCTTGCTGGCAAACAAAAAAGGGGTGCGGAGTTATCCGCACCCTCTTCGCTTGCTACTTCTTATTATATCAATTCTTCGCTACTTACTGGACAACTTACCGCTACTTATTTCGGCAACATATGCATCGAGTTACATGGAAAACCTTGCTTGCCAGGACTTGACACGACTTACCCTCGCGTTATCCCGGCGCGTTAATTCAGCATGCTTACCCAGTGCGTTTCTCCGGCGCATTACTCCAGCACGAAGATGTTCTTCGCGGCGCACATTTCCTTCAGGATTTTGGGCCACACGGTGACGCTGACTTCTCCCAGATGGGCTTTACGGAGAAGCAGCATGAGGGTGCGGGACTGGCCGATTCCTCCGCCGATGGAGAGCGGGATTTCGTTTTTCAGGATGGCCTGGTGATAGGGGAGCTGCATGAAGTCGAGCTGCCTCGACATGGTCAGCTGCTCTTTGAGGGTTTCGGCGGTGACACGAATGCCCATGGAGGTCAGTTCGTGGCGGCGGTTGGTGACGTGGTTCCAGACGAGGATGTCGCCGTTGAGTCCGTGGGTATCTTTGCCGGTTTCGTGGCGGGTGTCGGTAACCCAGTCGTCGTAATCGGCGGCGCGCATCTCGTGCGGGTATCCATCGCGCAGGGGCCAGCCGATGCCGATGATGAAGACGGCGGGATATTTCTGGAGGATGGTGGTTTCGCGCTGCTTGCGGGGAAGGTTGGGATACATGTCGAGGAGTTCCTCGGCGTGGAGGAACTTCAAGTCGGGCGAAAGATTGGGATAGCGCGAGTCTCTGAGTTGGGGGAAGAGGTTCTGGGCGAATTTTTCGGCGCCGACAAGGACGCGCCAGATGCGGCGGACGACGGCTTTCAGGAATTCGAGATTGCGCTGCTCGGGGGTGACGACGCGCTCCCAATCCCATTGATCGACATAGGCGGAGTGGTCGTGATCGAGGAAGTAATCCTTGCGCACGGCGCGCATGTCGGTGCAGATGCCTTCTCCTACTTTGCAGTCGAATTGCCTGAGGGCGACGCGTTTCCACTTGGTGGCGGCCTGCACGACCTGGGCGTCGATGGGATGCAGGTTGCGATCGTTCGAAATGTGGAACTGGATGGGGGTGCGGGAGCCGTCGCGATCGAGCATGTCGTTGACGCCACTTTCGACGTCGACGATGAGAGGAACCTCGACCATCATCAGGCTGAGCTCTTTGCAGAAGTTGTCGGCGATATAGCGCTTTACCTGAAAGATGGCCTGCTGGGTATCTTTCGGGCTGAGGAGCGAGCGGTAACCGCGGGGCAGGATTTTTGCGAGTTCGTTGTAATCGCCGATTCCGGGTCCGGCGAGATCGGCTTTCTTGTCGTTTTGATTCGCGGTCGGTTCCTTATCGGCCGTTTTCTTATCAATCAGTTCCTTATCAGTCGGGGCGAGCGTGCTCACAGGAGTTCTCCTTTGGGGACGGAGTTCGGTTAGGGGCGTCCGTCGCGCCGTGCAGCGGATGTTTAATGAAAAATGTGAACAACGTCAGAAGACGCTTGTTGTTTGGCTTTGCGTTTGGCAGCGCGTGCGCGGGTGGACTGTTCGAGGACCACGGCGGCCAATAACAGGAAGCCAATCAGACCAAACACGACTAAAGCGAGCAGAGCCATCAGCAGTATGGGCATAGCTGCACCTCACTACTGTAGGGATTTTCGCGCTGGAGCGCGGAGCTGGCAGTGACGGCGGTCACCAGTGGACGTGACTCCGCGGGCCTGTTTGGCTTCGGACAAGCGTGTTTTCCGGCCAAAAAATCACGAATGAGGGTGATGTCGATCACTGCGGGATTTGGGCGTAAACGTTGAAACTCTCAACTAGGCAGCGTTGAGTTGCTGATTTTTATCACATCGAGTTTGTTAGCGGGTTTTATGAGTGGTGACTTTCGCAACACGCGCACTACTGCGAAGAGAACCTCTAATTCTATTAAGTTGCAAAACTTCACAAGGAGAAGAAACGAAATCATGAAGACGACAAAGCTATTCATGCTGGTAATGACAATCGCCGCGGCCCTGTTCATCCTTATCCCGAACCTGTCATGGGCGGAGGACGGAGGCGCGACTTACAAAGCAAAGTGTGCCATGTGCCATGGAGCGGATGCTGCGGGCAAGCCGGCGGCGAAGATTCCGAGCCTGGTTTCGGGCGATGCCAAGGCGGCTTCGGATGCAGATCTGAGCGCGAAGATCACGGGAACAGCGAAGCATCCGTCGAGCGTGAAGGGTCTGGCGGCCGACGATGTCAAGGCGGTTGTGGCATACATCCGCACGCTGCAGAAGTAACGGTTACTGATAGTTGCTGTTCGCAAGCGTTTAAGTGTAAGCGCTGTTTGCAGTCGAGTGGCTGTTCCTCTTTGTGCGATGACTGCTGTCACGAGACTTCGGGCAGCGGGCTGAGGAGCGTTTGAGTATGGAGGGATCTGGCTCAATTCGGCGGACGGAATGGAATCATGGCCGATCGGTAGCTAGGTGGAAAGATTCCTCCGTTCGCTCTTCCCCTGAGAGCAGCCCCCCCCGCCGGGTCCGGGTGCAGAGATCTCCGGACTCGGTATTTTTTTTCTGCTCGGGCAAGGTTAAGAGTTCTTCACGGTTCCCAGGTTCGTTCCTTCACGGCAATCATTTACTTCTTACATCATTTTGCGGGAACGGAAATTCTGCTCGGGAATGACAAGGAGCAATTTCAATGAGCAAAGCTCTGCTGTATGACGCGACCATGTGCATCGGTTGCAAGCAGTGCGAAGGCGCATGCGCGCATCAGAACAAGCTGCCGTACGACGACAATGTAGCCGCCGAGGAGCTGCAATCGGCGCACAAATATACGGTGGTCCTGACGAAGGACGACAAATTCATGCGGCGGCTGTGCATGCACTGTGAAAAGCCGGCGTGCGCGTCGGTGTGTCCGGTGGGCGCGCTGCATAAGACGGCGGAAGGGCCGGTGGTCTACGACGTATGGAAATGCATTGGCTGCCGGTATTGCATGGTGGCGTGTCCGTTCAGCCAGCCGAAGTATGAGTGGGGATCGCTGAACCCGCGGGTGCGGAAATGCATTATGTGTCCGGACCGGGTGATGGCAGGCAAGCAGACGGCATGCGCGGAGATATGCCCGACGGGGGCGACGAAGTTTGGGGAGCGCGATGACTTGATTCGCGAGGCGCAGGAACGGATACGGCAGAATCCGGCGAACTACAAGCCGCGCATTTATGGACTGCACGAAGTAGGCGGGACGTCGGTGCTTATTCTTTCGAGCGCGAATGTTGAGGATTACGGATATCCGCCGTCGGCGAAGCTGGGCGAGACTCCGATGCCGGAATATACAGGGCGGGTGATGGAGAGGATTCCGGATTTTATTCCCTTGTGGACGCTGGTATTGGGCGGAATCTATTGGGTTTCGCATCGTCGCGACGAGGTGGCGGCTGCTGAAGAAGCAGAGAAAAACGGGAGCAAGCGATGAACTTCAAGCTTACTTTTTGGAAAGCAGTCTTCCTGGTGATCATGGTCCTGGGCCTGTACTCGTCATACATACGCTACTTTCACGGCCTGGGAGCAGCGACGAACATGACCGACAAGTTTCCGTGGGGGCTGTGGATCGGCTTCGACTGCTTATGTGGCGTGATGCTGGCGGCGGGCGGGTTCATCATGGTTGGGGCGGTATATCTATTTAATGTTGAGCGGCTACATGCGGTTGTGCGGCCGGCGGTGTTGACGGCATTTCTCGGCTACCTGCTGTTCATCGTTGGATTGCTGTATGACCTTGGACGTCCCTGGTACATATGGCACCAGCTCATTTATATGAATCCGCATTCGGTGATGTTCGAGGTCGGGTTCTGCGTGATGACTTATACGACGGTGCTTTTCTTTGAGTTTCTGCCGAATGTGTTTGAACGCCTGAATTGGAAGACGCCGATTAAATGGATCAGAAAGATCTATCCGGTTCTGATCATTGCGGGAATTCTGCTTTCGACCTTGCACCAGAGTTCGCTTGGATCTCTTTACCTGATCATGCCGAGCAAGTTGCATCCGTTCTGGTACACGCCGGCGCTGCCGTTCTTTTTCTTCGGCTCGGCGGTGGCGGTGGGCCTGGCGATGACAATTTTCGAATCGACGCAGAGCGCGAAGGCCTTTGGACGCCAGCTTGAACTTCCGGTGCTGGTCACGCTGGGCGGGGCATTGCTGGTGGCGCTGTGGGTGAATGCGCTACTGCGCTTTGAGGACTACTTTCATCGCGGGCTGCTGCGACAGATTATTACTCCCAGCTATGAAGCGTACTTTCTATGGCTCGAATTGTTGCTGGCGTTCGTGATTCCGATCACGATGCTGAGCTTCAAGAAGGTCAGGCTATCGCCGCAGGGCTTGTATCTGGCCTCGATTTTCACGGTGTTGGGATTTATTACCAACCGGCTGAATATCGCGCTCACCGGGTTCGAAACTTACGTCGGGCACCACTACCTGCCGAAATGGACGGAGTTTTCCGTGACGCTGATGATTGTTGCGATGGGCTTCGCGCTGTTTGGCGTGGCAGTGAAATACCTGCCGATTTATTCCGACGAACGGCATCCGGCAAAGCAAAATCTGCGTACCGAAGCTGGAGCAGTGGTTTCCACACCGGTATTAGGCCATGCGGGAGATTGAATCAATTCGCGAAGAGATTACCTGGAAGAGGCTCAGTCACAGCATCAGCGCAAAGTTGATCGGTTCGCTATTGGCGGCGATGGTCGTCATTTTCGCTCTCCTCGGATACCTGAATGTACGGTTGCACCGGCAGGACCTGGAAGCGGCCACGCTGGCCAGCGCTGAGCGGGTAAGCGACGTCATCAGCCGCAGCACCACCTATTACATGTTGCGCAACGATCGCGAAGGACTCTACCACGCGATCCAAACCATGGCTGACGAGCCGGGCATGGTGAAGGTGCGCATTCTTGATCCCGAGGGGCGGGTCAGCTATTCGACCGATGCAGCCGAGGTGAGCCACGTTCTGGATAAGACGGCGGAAGCCTGCTATGGGTGCCACACGAAATCGCAGCCACTGGCGCGGCTGAATCGTCCCGACCGCTTTCGAATTTACCGGATTGGGGATGGGCAAAGAGTGCTGGGAATTATTACTCCCATTGAAAATCAGCCCAGTTGCTCGAATGCAGAATGCCACGCGCATCCCGCGAATCAGCAGGTGTTGGGGGTGCTCGACACGAATCTATCGCTGGCGAAAGCAGATGCGCAACTTTCGTTGAGCAGCGCCCGCATGATGTATTACACGGCCGGAGGAATGCTGATTGTGGCTGTGTTGAGCTGGCTATTTGTGTGGCGAGTGGTGGCCAAGCCGATCGACGCGCTCAAGGAAGGAACGGAACATCTGGCGCAGGGAGAACTTGGCTATCAGATTAAAGTGCAATCGCAGGATGAGGTCGGCGACCTGGCTTGCTCGTTCAACAGCATGAGCCTGCAGCTGCGGGGAGCGAACGAAGAGATTGTCAGTTGGGCGACCACGCTCGAAGATCGGGTCGAGCAGAAGACGAACGAACTGAAGCGCGCGCACGATCATGTGCTGCATGTGGAGAAGATGGCGTCCATTGGAAAGATGGCCGCGGTGGTGGCGCATGAGGTAAACAATCCGCTATCGGGAATTCTGACCTATGCCAAATTGCTGCGGAAATGGGTTGGAACCGGGCAAACCAGCGGTGAAAAACGGGATGAGGCGATGCAATGCCTGGAGTTGATCGCCGCCGAGAGCCGGCGATGCGGCGACTTGATCAAGAATCTGCTGAGCCTTTCACGGACCTCGCCGATGAACGTGCAATCGACCGACCTGAGCGCGGTGATTGATCGCTGTCTGCTGCTGGTACGGCATCAGCTGGAACTGGGTGGAGTTGAGCTGCAGCTCGATGTGGCGAAAGATCTGCCGTTGGCGCCCTGCGATCCGGCGCAGATCGAGCAGGTGCTGATTGCGCTGATCATGAATGCCAGAGACGCCATGCCGCGCGGCGGCAATTTATGGATTGAGGCCAGGATGACGAGCGATGCCAATGAAATCCAGATCAAAGTGCGGGATGACGGAATGGGGATCGCTGCCGACGTGCTGCCGCACATTTTTGAACCATTTCTGACGACCAAGGAAAGTGGACACGGGGTTGGGCTGGGATTGGCCATCAGCCGCGGGATTATGGAGCGGCACAACGGAAACATACGGGTCGAATCGGAGGTAGGACGAGGGACAACGTTCATCGTGACGCTCCCGGTTCATCCGATGGACGCTTCGCTGGCGGCTGCCAGCCAGAATGACGCAATGAAGGTGAGGTGAGTGACTTGAGTGCACACGGGAGACTGCTGATCGTGGACGACGAACTGAGCGTGCGCGACTCGCTCGGCAAATGGTTCCGCGAAGAGGGCTACGAGGTAAATACGGTTGAAAGCGCGAATGACGCGTTGACGCAACTGGCGGAACAGCGCTGGGACGCGGCGCTGGTCGACATCAAGATGCACGGCACGGATGGAATCGAGTTACAGCGCCGCATGCATCAGATCGATCCGGAGCTGATCGTGATTATCATGACCGGCTATGCGTCGGTGGAGACGGCGGTGGCGGCGCTGAAGAACGGCGCTTACGACTACGTGACCAAGCCGCTCGATCCGGATGAGATCGCGCACCTGGTGAAGAATGCGCTGGCACATAAGCGGACGGAGCAGGAGAACGTCCTGCTGAGGGAGACGGTGGCGGAAGTGGCGCGTCCGGAGGATATGGTTGGGCAGAGCGGTCCGATGCGCAAGGTGTTCGATGCGATTGAGACGGTGGGGCCGACGGATGCGACGGTGCTGATCACGGGCGAAAGCGGGACGGGCAAAGAGCTGGTGGCGCGCGCGATTCACCATGCCAGCCCGCGAAGATTTCATCCGATGGTGGCTATTCATTGCGGGGCGCTGACAGAGACGCTGCTGGAGAGCGAACTTTTCGGACATGAAAAAGGCGCGTTCACCGGAGCGCAGTATCGAAAGAAGGGCAAGTTTGAAATCGCCGAGGGCGGGACGGTTTTTCTCGACGAGATTGGCGACATTACTTTGAAGACGCAGACCGATCTGCTGAGGGTATTGCAGGAGCGGGAAATCACACGGGTGGGCGGCAACCAGACGATTAAAGTGGATTTCCGGTGCGTTGCCGCGACCAATAAAGACCTGGAGAAGCTGATCGAGGAGGGCAAGTTTCGTCCTGATCTTTTTTACCGGCTCAACGTATTTCGCATTGAGTTGCCGCCGCTGCGCGAGAGGCGCGATGATATTCCGGTGCTGGTGAATCATTTCGTGCAGAAATTCTCGCAGGCGATGAACAAACGCATCACGCGAGTTTCGCCGGCGGCGATGAACCTGTTGCAACAGCAGCCGTGGCTGGGCAACGTCCGCGAACTGGAAAACGCGGTGGAACGCGCCATGGTTGTGGGTCAGGAGCCCGAACTGAACGAACAGGACTTCATCTTTAAACAACCTGCCAGTTCTTCGGCTGCGGGAAAGAAACTCGAAGACATGGAGCGGGCGCACATTCTGCGAGTGGTGGAAGAATGTGGTGGCAATCAGAGCCATGCGGCGGAGATACTCGACATCGACCGGGTCACGTTGTATCACAAGCTGAAGAAATATGGCTGGACGCGGACTCCGGTTGAGACACGGTGAAGCGGGATCGTCGTTCCCAGTTCTCGGTTCTCAGTTGCCAGTCTTTAGGCTCTGCGCTGGGAACGCGGACTGGGAGCTGGGAACTGCGCAATGAATGTGCTGCATCTGCTGCCGATTGGAAAGATCGATGATGGGCTGCTGAAGGATCTGCGGCCGGCCATCGAGGAAACTTTCCGCGTGCCGTGCAAGGTGCTGCCGACGAGGCTCGATCCGGAGTTTGCTTTTCATGGAGAGCGGCAGCAATACCATTCGTCGGAAATTCTGTGTCGCATGCAGAATTTTCTGACCGCGGATTCGTGGCGAATGCTGGGAGTTGCAGCGGTCGATCTCTCTATTCCGATTCTGACTTTTGTTTTTGGCGAGGCGCAGATGGGCGGGCCTTGCGCGGTGGTTTCGGCGCGCCGGCTGCAGCAGGAGTTCTACGGGCTTCCGGGCGATCAGGAACTGTTTCGCCAGCGCGTGATTAAGGAAGCAGTGCACGAACTGGGACACACGGTTCACCTGACACACTGCGACGATTACCGCTGCGTGATGGCTCCGTCGCACGCGGTGGAATGGATTGATCTCAAGGAAAGTGCGTTGTGCAATGATTGCCGGGCTGAGATATTTCCGGCGCCGCGGGTATCGGTGGATCCTTACTTTTGAGGTCGGCGGGGCTTCATTCTCAAATACAACGAGGCCCAAAAGACCACAGGGTCGGCAGTTGTGGAATCCCACCCTTGCGCACAGAACGCGCAAGGATGGGGCACCCTGCGGAGTAATTCTCAGTTCTTAGTTCTTAGTTCTCAGTCAAAGTGACGGTCGAGCGAGTGTTTGGACGTGATCGGGCATCGTAGGCCAGTGAAACCCACGTCTTGAAAAGCGCGAGACGCGGGGCACCCATGTTTCGGTTCGGATGATGGGAAAAAGAGTTAAAGTCTCCGCCCTGTTGCGGAAATGCGACAAGGACTGGGCACCCGCTAGTACGACAAGCAACGTCAAAGGCGGCGGACAGGAATGCCCGCCCCACACGATGTCCGCCTCACACGACGACTACTGTCGGATTCTTGGGTTCACGGCTGAGTAGAGCAAGTCGGTCAGGAAGTTTACGGCTACGTAGGTTAGGCCGATCGCCAGGATGCAGCCTTGGACCAAGTAGTAGTCGCGGTTGGATATGGCTTGGATGGTCAGGCGTCCTATGCCGGGCCAGGAGAAGATGGTTTCGGTGACGATGGCGCCGGCGAGCAGGGCGCCGAATTGCAATCCCATGACTGTGAGGATGGGGATCATGGCGTTGCGCAAGGCATGACGATAGACGACGGTGCGCTCGGGCAGGCCTTTGGCGCGGGCGGTGCGGATATAGTCCTGGCCTAACTCTTCGAGCATCGAGGTGCGCACCATGCGGGTCAAGATGGCGGCTAGCGCTCCGCCCATGGTGATTGCCGGAAGGACCAGATGGTCGAGACTGCCGGAGCCGGAAACGGGGAGGCATCCGAGTTTGATGGCGAAGAAGAGAATCAGCACTGGACCGAGCGCGAAGTTGGGGAACGACAGGCCGAAGAGGCTGACTACGCTTAAGAGACGGTCATCCCAACGATTGCGGCGCTGCGCGGAACGGACTCCGGCGGGAACGGCCAGCACGATGGCAACGAAAAGCGACGCGAGCGTCAGCTGGAGAGTAAATGGGTAGCGTTCTGCGATCAGGGAGGTGACTCCCTGATTGAAGCGCAGCGACTTGCCCAAGTCTCCGTGAAGAACGCCGCGCCAATAGTTGAGGTATTGCTGGCCGAGGGGGACGTCGAGTCCGTAGGCGTGGCGGGCGGCTTGAATGTCCGCGGCGGCAGCGCCTTCGCCCAGCATTTGCTGGATGGGATCTCCGGGGACGAAGTGGATGAGGAGAAAGACGGTGGAGACGACGAGCCAGATGACTGGGAGCGTGTAAAGGACGCGGGAGATGACGTAGCGGGGCATCTAGTCTCCAGCTCGGTGCGCTGATTTCGCCGCGGCGACCTCCGGCGATGGGACGGGCGATGCTGGGATTGCGGGCACGGGCTCGATCCTGACGGTGGCGATGCGGTGACCTTCCATTTTTTCTACCACGAAGCGATGGCCATCGTAATCGAAGGCTTCGCCTCCGGCGGGCATTTTTTGCAAGCGTGAGAGGAGGAAACCGGCGAGGGTTTCGAAGCCTTCGTCCTGGGGAAGTTTCAGGTCGTATTGGGCTTCAAGATCGCGGATATTGATCGTTCCATCTAAGACGAGGGGAGCATTGGCATCGGTGGCGGCTGGTTCGGTGGAGGCTACTTCGTATTCGTCCTCGAGTTCGCCGACCAATTGCTCGAGGACGTCTTCGACGCTGATGACGCCGGCGGTCGATCCGAATTCATCGACTACAACGGCGAGATGGCGCTTGCGCTGCTGGAATTCGCCGAGGAGATCGAGGAGCGACTTGGTTTCGGGCACGACGAGCACGTCGTGCATGATCTGGCCGATTTTCATGTCGGCAACGCGTTGGGCCGAGGGAGCAGCGACGGCGCCAAAGCGGAGACGGAGGCGCGTCCAGCGGGTGAGGTCTTTAGCATACAAGACACCGACGATGTGTTCAGGACCACGCTGGGGATCGTAAACGGGGACACGCGAGTGTTGTTCATCGACGACGCGTGAGAGGGCTTCGTCGAGGTTGAGGTCGGAGGGCAAGGAAAAGATTCTGGTGCGCGGGACCATCACCTGGCGGGCGGTGATGTTGTCGAGGTCGAGGGCGTTGAGGAGCATTTCTTCCTGGGCAGAGGAAAGCTGTCCGGAGACGCGGGCGGCGGCAATGATAAGCCTGAGTTCGTCGGGGGAGTGGACGGAACCGTGGCGGACGTCGCGGGTTCCGAAGGCGCGGAGGACGAAGCCGGCGACGCGGCTCATGCCGGCGGTGAGGGGGCGGGTAACGGTGAGGAAGACGTCCATGGGCGCGGCGACGGCGAGGGCGACGCGTTCGGCGCGCTGCAAGGCGAGCGACTTGGGAACGAGTTCTCCGAGGGTAACGTGGAGGCAGGTGATGAGAACGAATGCGACGGTGACAGCGATGGCGTGAGCGTAGATCGTAGCGTGGGGGATGCTACTGATCCAGCTCTCGAACAGACGGGCCAAGACAGGCTCGCCGAGCCAGCCGAGGGCGAGGCTGGCGACGGTGATTCCGAGCTGGACTCCGTTAACGACGCGGGTGAGCTGCTGATGAAGCTTGAGGACAGTGCGGGCGCCGACGCGGTGGGCATCGATCAACTGCTGGATGCGGGTTTCGCGCACGCTGACGAGCGCGAATTCAGCTGCGGCGAAGAAGGCATTGGCCGCCACCAGGAGCAGGATGACAAACACCCGCAGCAGCACGTATGCAATCATGGAACTCTAATTTTAACATTCCAAAGGGATAGTAGTTGGTTTTGCGAAGTGACGGAGGGGGTTCGGAAGCGGGCGTGGGAAGCGAAGTCTGGAGCGGATTGAGAAGTAACTCCGCGGGCATTTGGAAGCAGCAGGCGGTACAATCGGATGAGACTCACTCATTGATTGACAGCGCTAGGATTGGCAGCGGCAACCGGATTGGCGCAGGCGGTTGCTTTCTTTTTCGTTGTCCGGCGGTCTAAGTACGTGCGAGACGGCGTACGGGCAAAGGATAGCGGAGGACGCGGTCTTCAGGATGCGGATGCGGACGCGGACGCGGTTTTGAGGTTTAGAGGTTTTAAGGAACTATTCCGAGGTTTCTCCCGTAACAACAGATGACGCAGAGTTTCAAGAGTTGAGATTCAAGCAGGAGGCAGTCGTGGAAGGGAACGGAAACGGCAATGGCAACGCCAAGAAAAAGAAGCGGCGCAGAAGAATTATATGGGGTACGGTAGCGGCCGTTCTGGTCCTGGTGGTTGCCGGGGTGCTGATCGCAGCCACAAGCGGCGGCACGAAGATTGATCCCTCGAAGCTCGCGAAGGTGGAGCGAGGAGACCTGGCAAAAAGCGTGGTGGCGACGGGCAAGATCGAGCCCATCACGAAGGTTGAGATCAAGTCGAAGGCGAGCGGCATCGTCAAGAAGTTGTATGTTGATTACGGAGACAAGGTAACGAGGGGGCAGGTGCTGGTTGATCTGGACAAGATTGAGATCCAGGCGCGAGTTGACCAGGCGCGGGCACAGGTGGAGGCTTCGGAGGCGAGCTTGAACGGGACGCGCGCCGACCTGGCGCGTGCCAAGGTGGATGCGGAGAGTCCTGATGTGCCGCTTTTGAAGCGCGCGTATGAACGGGCGCAGGGCATGGCCAAGGAAGGCGTGGTGTCGGCGTCGGCGCTCGACGATGCGGAGAAGAACTACGTGATGGCGCAGAACAAGCAAATGGTGGCCAAGGCACAGTTGCAGGTTCTGCAGGCGAAGATTGGGCAGGCGGAAGGACAGCTGGAGCAGGATCGCGCGAATCTGAAGCAGCTTGAAGAACAATTGAGTTACACGACGATTGAGTCGCCGCTTGATGGGATCGTGCTTTCACGCGATGTGGAAGTGGGCGACGCGGTGAGTTCGATTCTGGTGTTGGGATCGTCGGCGACACTGGTGATGACGCTGGGCGATACGAGCTCGGTTTATGTGAAAGGCAAAGTGGACGAGAGCGACATCGGCAAAGTTTACCTAGGACAGCCGGCGCGGATCAAAGTGGAGTCGTTCAAGGACAAGACATTTACGGGGAAAGTTACAAAGATTTCGCCGATGGGCGTCGAGAAAGACAACGTGACCACTTTTGAGGTACGCGTGTCGATCAATAATCCAGAGGGCATGCTGAAGGCGATGATGACGGCGAATGCCGAGATCATTCTGGAAGAACACAAGAACGTATTGCAGATTCCGGAAGGCGCAATTATTTACGACAAAGATAAGAAGGCGTCGGTGGAAGTGCCGGATCCGAAGGCCAAGGACGGGGAGCGGAAGGTTGCGATCAACATCGGCATTTCGAACGGCGCGAAGACGGAGTTGCTGTCGGGATTGAAGGAAGGCGACCAGGTCGTGCTGCAGTAGTTGGATTTCAGAAGTCGGAGATTAGATTGCAGGAGTAAAAGCTGGTTGTTCATAGGTATGCAATCTGACTTCTGACCTTACGTTGATCGTTCGTCGTTGATGGTTGATCAAGGAGGCGCTATGAATAACGTTGCCCTAATTCGTAGTCGATCGATTCGCACGCTGATTTTTATTCTAGCCACCTCGCTGGCGGGCTTCGCGTCTGTGATTGGGACATTTGACCGGACGTTTCAGGTCAACGGGCCGGTGGATCTTGAAGTGCTGACTCGTTCGGGCGACGTCACAGTCAGGAGCGGAGCGGCGGGCAGGGTTTCGATTCACGCCAAGATCAACTCAGGGAATTCATGGTTCGGGGGCGATCACAAAGCGGATGTGCAAGCGTTGCAATCCAATCCGCCGATTCGGCAGAACGGCAACAGCATTCACATTGACTACGTGAACATCAACAACATTTCGATCGACTACGAAATTACGGTTCCGGCGAATACTGCGATCAGCGCGCACACGGGCAGCGGCGATCAGAACGTGGAGGGGTTGCAGGGGAACGTCGATCTGGAAAGCGGTTCGGGCGACCTGGTGATGGCGCGGCTTACGGGCGACATGCGATTTCAGACGGGCTCGGGAAATGTTAAGGGGCGAGAGCTTTCGGGGCCGGCGCGGATTAAAGCGGGAAGCGGCGACATCGATATTGAAGAAACCGGTGCGGGCGATGTGGACGCGCGCACAGGATCGGGCAATATTACGGTGAACGGGATCAATGGCGGATTCCATGCAGAGGCGGGGAGCGGCGACATTCACGGCAAAGGGGTGCCGAAGAGCATGTGGAGTGCGCGCACGGGTTCAGGAAACGTGAATATCAGCGTGCCGTCGGACGCGGCTTTCGACGTGGACATCTCTTCGAGTTCGGGAAGCGTGACGCTTGGGCATCCAGTGACAACTACGGTGCAGGGGCGGATTGGGGATTCGAGAAAGAGCGTGGTGGGTAAAGTACGCGGCGGCGGCCCTGTGGTTTCGGTGCATACTGGATCGGGCGATGTCGTTGTTGACTAGTGTGCGCGGCAAGGCGTCGCTTTGATTTGCAAAATCGTTTAGCGCTGAGGGCACGAAGGTACACGAAGGAAATGCGTTAGACTGCGCGGTTTCGCCTGTTCTTGATTGCGGTTTCTTCGTCGAATCTGAATCAACATCAATTACGCGCGTACCTTGACGCGCACTCGTGCGACACCTGATACTTCGTTGAGTATTCTGAAAATTTTCGGACTCAACGAGGTAATGGATTGGCACGCATTCCGATCATCACTCTTACCACCGATTTCGGACTCAACGATCATTTTGTCGGCGCGATGAAGGGGGTCATTCTGGAGATTGCCCCGGAGGCGCAGATCGTCGACATCAGCCACGCCGTGCAAGCGTTTGACATTCTAGATGGGGCGCTGACCATCTCGCAGGCGTACTCGTACTTCCCTTCTGGCACGGTACACATGGTGATTGTCGATCCGGGAGTGGGAACGACGCGGCGGCCGATCATTCTGACGAGCGAACGGCATCTGTTTGTCGCTCCTGACAACGGGGTGCTTTCGCTAGTCTATGCACGCGAAGAGAGACTTAGTGTCAGGCACGTTACGGCCGAGCACTATTTTCTGAAGGAGCGCAGCAATACCTTTCATGCGCGCGATATTTTTTCGCCTGTGGCGGCGAATCTGGCAAAGGGGGTCACGGCGGATCGTTTCGGCGAGGAGATCACGGACTATGTCCGCTTTGGAGCGCCGCGTCCGAAGCCGTTGGACGAACGCACGCTGCGCGGAGTTGTGCTGAAGGTCGATCGCTTTGGCAATCTCATCACGAACATCACACCGCAGGATGCGCCGCAGATTTTCGCGGCCGAGCCGCCGGCGTTCAAGATCTCGATTGGAAACAAGGCGCAGGCTACGCGGATTTGCACGAGCTATGCGGAGGGCGGTCCGGGAGAAGTTTTTGGGATTCTGGGCAGCATGGGTTTTCTGGAGGTTGCAACGAATCGGGGATCGGCTTTTCAGATGATGGGAGCAGGCAAAGGCAGCGAAGTAAACGTGGTGATGGAAGGGTAATAGAGCGCGGCGCTCGGCGGGGTCGGCGCCAAATTTACAGTGTTTGCCCGATTGACGTTTCGGATCTGATATTGGATCAAGGTAACTGCGAGGAGTCGCATCCTGAAAGCGATAACGCACGTGAAACAGGTTCCTCTCCTTAATTCCGACCAAGACCGAATATTGCTAAGTCGGACCTGTGACGAAAGAATGCATCCGGTATAACGTCACACCGCTTACCTTTGCGATCAGCGAGAGTTTTGCCTATGTCTGCGAAGCGTGTGGTCAAAGGCGTGCACATCGTACCAATGGGGATGGCCAACGCCTACCTAATTGAGGGCGACGACGGCTTGACACTAATCGACGCTGGTTACCCAGATAAGGCGGCAGCCGTCTTCGGCGCGATCCGCGGGCTTGGGCATTCGCCAGGTCAGCTCAAGCACCTAATTTTCACTCACGGCCATCCCGATCACGTCGGGAGCGCCGCGGCGATTGTACGGGAAACCGGCGCGAGGACTTACATGCATCCGCTCGATATACCTATGGCCGAAAGCGGAGGTCCTTTTCGACCTCTGAGGCCGGCACCTGGTCTGTTGCGGCGAGTACTGTGCAACCTGCTCTACCATCCCGACCGGCGACTGGAACCGGTAGCCATCAACCAGCCTTTGACCGCCGGGGAAATACTGCCCATTGCTGGCGGCATTGAAGTGATTCATGCGCCTGGGCATTGCGCGGGACAGGTCGCGCTACTGTGGCGTCCGGGAAGAATGCTGTTCACGGGCGACGTGTGCATGAACATCATGGGCCTTGGCGATCCCGTTGGCTTCGAGAGTCTGGAGGAAGGTCGTCAGAGCCAGCGGAAACTTGCCAGTGTTTCATTCGCATCCGCATTCGATGCTGCCGGCTTCGGCCATGGCGCGCCTATCACCCGCGATGCGTCAAAGCGTTTCCGCGATAAGTACGACAAAAATTCAGAGGAGCTGCATCCATGGCGATCCGCAGCTTAATTCCTATGACGAGCCAAGCTAGACTGATGTCCGGGATCATCCTCATCACAGTACCGACGATTCAATACGGCGGTTATTTTCTGTTGACGTCTCTCATGAGCAAAACGAGCGGATATATGGAGAATCCCCTGCGTCAGAATTTCTTCCGTGCGGGGCACGCACACGCGGGTGTCATCGTGATTCTTTCGCTGATTTGTCAGATATTGGCGGACTCAGCAGTCCTCCCTTCTCCACTTGTCTGGGTGGTGCGCATCGGAGTGCCTCTCTCGGCGATCCTGATATCGGCGGGGTTCTTTTTCTCGGTGCTACCGCCGAAGGCCACGGAGCCGAGCGGAGCGGTCGGACTCATCTATGCGGGCGCTGCTATTCTCGCCATCTCGGTAATCACTCTTGCCGTCGGCTTGCTACGGACTTCGGCCTCCGCTTAGAAATGCGTCGGGGGAGAATTCAGACAACCTTGAGTCCACGAACTCGCAATTACATTCGATTCTGTCCGCATAGCCGGCCGACGCTCTGTCACCGTTCGCGTGCATCCGATGGGGCAAGTGGGCCGCAGATTATATCCCGCCCGTCCACATAAACCGGTGCATTTTTCGCCAACCAAAGACCAACAGCAGTTGTCGCGTTTCGGACGGTTTCGGGCACGACGGCAGAACTATCGTGTGGATAAGGATCTTCGTAATTGTCAACTGACCATTCTGAAGGAATCGCCTGTTGCTGGCTCAGTTGGTGGACAAAAGTCCGTGTGTCGCTGCTAAAAGTATTGTCGGTGAATTGACGGAAAGTATACGGCTTGCCTTTGGAGTTGTTGGGCCAAGGGTAAGGAGAAAGCAACATGGTCGTGCGCAGGCCGTGTTCGTTACCCCATTGGATGGCCTGCACAATGAATTTCTGGTAGCCGGGGCCGCTTCCGCCGGTCAAAAAGAAGTTGGGCGGAACATCGAAGGCGATGGCTTTGCCGTAAAGCGACTCGCGGCGTTCGAGCGCGTAGTAAGGATTGGTTGCAAAGACGTGATCTCCCAGTTTTGGCTCGTTCGGATCATTGGGACCCACGACCGGAGCGACGGTTTCGATACCGACAGTTCTGGCCGCATCCACGTACTCCCGCCAGAGCTTGAGGTCCTTTTGCAATTGCCCGGGAGGGGCGCTATCGGACGGCGTGTCCACATTGGCTTCCGACGGATGAAGGCCATTTTGTATGTACACCGCCTGGTAGTAACCGTAGCTTGGAGGAAGCGTGAAGTAATTCGCGCCGACCTGTCCGAGTTCAGCTTGTCCGGGTCCGGTTCCGGCAAAGACATTCTCGATGGCTTGAATGATGCGCGGCGGGTGCTCGGCTGCAACGACGGCGTTGGCATGCTGGTAGAGTCCTACGTGGCCGGTTTGGAGGAGCTCGGTGAACTGGCCGCCGTTTTGAAGGCCATCAAAACCGCCGGTCCCTCCGACGAAAATGTATACACCGAGATTTGAGCAGGCAGTATTTCCTCCGGAGTCGACGGCGGGGTTGTCCTGCGGCGCGGCGTAAGCGGCCGGGATGGACAGAACGATAGCCGCAACTAACGCTAGATGCGAGCAGGGGCGCAGTGCAGAAGCCTCGGACATGTTTTTCCTCCCCGCGCAACAGATATTAAACCTCGCATTGCGATGAATGTTGCGCACAATATTCGAACACACAATATGCGCCACACTGCGGGCAAGATTGGTGTCGGCAAACACCCTCGCGATAAAGGAGCAAACCAAGGTCGCGGATGGACGGCCGGGGCGGCTGGCCGTGCGTACGGCTGTTAAGTGTGCTTGGCGCCGGGGTGGACGTAGCGATCCATTTCGGCGGTCCACTTCAGGAAACGCCATAGGCTGCTGCGCTCGATCCATAAGAATTCCCAGAACTCGAGGAATCCAATCTGGGTCATTTTGACGCCGGTGAAGGTTTCGATCCTCCACAAAAGATAGGGGCTGCGCCAAGGGGTGAGGCGATGGCCGCGGGTGGAGTTCCAGAGAAAGCGCAGGATCGGCCGCATTGGCTCCAGTATAGTGCCGATGAGACGGAGCAAGCTCCGTCTCATCGGACAGGGGTTCTTACTTTGTAATCTCGACGCTGGCGCGGGTGTCTTCCCACTCCATGCGGAGGGTGCATTTGCTGCCCGAGCCTTCGAAGGCGATGGTGAAGTCTTCGACGGGCGAAGCCGTTTTCGAGACGCGCATGTCGACGCGGGCCAATTCGTCAGATTCGTATTTGTAGGGGATACCCCACTCGCCGGTTTTCTTATTGATAATCAGGGTCCACGCATCGGCGTTGGGAATGGTGAAGATGGTGTAGCTGCCGGCGGGCACATCCTTGCCGCCGACCTTCACGTCGGTATCGGTGACAAACGTGGTCGCTTCATTTGCTCCGGTGCGCCAGACGTCGCCGTAGGGTACGAGCGCCTTATCGGTTGCCGTGCCGAAGATCTTACGGCCTTTGGCGCGCGGGCTGGAATAGTCGATCTTGACGGTCTTGCCGCCAGAGAGCCGGCATTCAGCGCTGGCGGGAGGACTGGGGCGTTTGGACTTGTCGGACGACATGTGCATTTGCGCCGGAGCGAGAGTTGTAATCGTGAACAATGCCGCTGCGATTAAGGCAAACTTCTTCTTCATCATTATTCGTTCCCTCATTATTCGTTCCTCCTGGGTAGTTTCAGTTCTTGCGCTTCGCCAGAATGTTTTCGGATTGCGCCGGCTTGGCGAGTTCGTCCCATTCGCCTGGGATGCGGTTCGCTTTCGCTCGCGGGTAGACGGCACGAGCTAAGGGCCGGGTGTCACCGCCAAGAATTATACGCACATCCCCGCTACAATCTGTGGATGGCCGTATTCAATGAGAAGCAGGAAGAGCTTGAACATTTCGAAATGCGCATGGGAGTGCCGCGGGGACGGCTGGCCGTGACCATGGATTTGGTTACGGATGCGATGGCGCTGGTCGGGCAGCACGGCGTCTATTGCCAGAGCCAGCGCTGGCCGGGAAAGCCGGTGATGGATGTGCAGCTGATCATGAAGAATCTAACCGACGCTAAAGAGCTGATCCAGAGCGTGATGGAAGAACTGAAGCCGAAGGGGTGATTGCGGGCTGGTGGATGATTTCGAGGTGCGGGCTGGAAAAGACAGGGCTGCCGAGGGCACAGGGTTTGATATGTAACCGAAGTTTTCTACTGGCTGCCAAGCGGGATGGGGAATTGGCGGGAAAGACTTACAATCCTGAGTATGGAGCGCAAGATTTTCTGGGCTTCGTTCACCGTGCTGGGGCTGGTCGCGGATGTTGTGTTGCCGCTCTGGTGGGCGCTTCTGGCAAGCATTCCTATCGTGTACGTCTCCTGGTGGATCGCCTACCGCAGCAGGTGGTTCGACTGAGGTCGAATCGCCATCGGCAGAGTCTAAGCACGTACTGACTCCATGACCGCGCGTCTCTGCGCAACCGAGTGCAAAGCTTGCAGCAATAGCAGACTTAAAAACAACAGACACCAAGCCTGATGGGGCATGACCGTTGCGGTCCACAAGTAGGAATGTTGCAAAGCTGTGAAGTGATGCGTGTGCTGCTGAAGTTGTTCCAAAGCAGATCCGCCAGGCAGAAGAAATGGGAGGGTTAGTAAAATACTGAGCTTCGCAAATGTTCTCAGAGGTCCCGACAAAGCTGCGAAGCTCCAGGCGAGTGGAAAAATCAATAAAGAGGCGTCGTAAAACCTGTGGTAAACGGGCAAAAGGCTAATTACGGCGATTGTGCTCAGCTCAAGCAGCTGGTCTCCGTTGTCAGCCGACCGAATTATGAGAAAACACCACACTATGCCCATCGTCAACGCGACAAATACTGCTGCAAAGTTGCCATCTGCCTATGTCCAAAGATGGCGTAGATGGGGACTTGAAGATTAATAAGGCCGAAGCGAATGGGGTCAAGTTCCGTGAAGTCGCCGAGACTGCCGGGGGCAAAGAGCACCTTGTTGTCGTACAGATAATTCTGCAGCCACGGCACGCCGCTAATACTCAGTCGAATGACGGCAAGGGCTGATAGTAGAGCCACCAACGCGATGGCGAGTCCTGAGGTTCGCCATCTGCGCCGCAAGGCAAAATAAAAAACGAACGGCAAGCCAATTTGGGGTTTAAGACCAACGGCAAGCGCCAGCAGGACTCCAGCCAAAAAGACGCGCTGACGATCCGCAGCCCAAACTGAACCTGCGACCAAACCGACTGCGACAATAACGATACTTCCCGTTGACAGTCCCGTATGGACAGGAGCGAGCGCAAGTGCGAATGCCAGGAAAAGATACATTGACCGCGGCGACCGGCGAAGACCTGCTAGAGATATCAGGGAGAGAACCGTCGCAGCATATGCGAGAACAGTCAGCGCCAGCCACAAGGAATGGGCAATGTGCCACGGAAGAAAAGCAAGTGGCGCGAGGATAAGAAAACAAGTGAGGGGGTAGGCGGTTGGTATGCCATGCTTGTAGACCAATGAATTATCGGCCAGATCGTTAGCCAGAGAATCAGGGCGTGCAGCATCGGAGGGCCAGAGTCGTATAAGATTCGCGGATCTGTATGGATCCAGGCCGCGACTCCACGCCTCACTCTGAATGTATGGAGATATCAGATCATTGAAGTCTTTATTGTGAACGAATCGTACGGGGCCGCGCAGGAGAAACTCCGAGCTCGCGAGTAAAAGTAAAATCCCCAGGAGGACACCCCGGCCGACGCTAGTTTGCATCGTTTTGTCCGTTGGTCGCGTTCACGGGATGTGGAAGACTTTCATCAGGAGAGAATGGGGATCCGGCGGCGGTGACTGGCACGCCAACAATCACAGCGCACCACGCCGATGGAGACCGACGTACGATTCAGCGCTCGGCGAGTACCCTCCACTGTCGACCCAATATCGCTGTCCTAGTTTAGCTGATACTTCCCTGCCTCGATTGTCTTCTGCGCAATCTGCTGGCGCAGGGCGATGGTGTTGAATGGCTCGTGCTTTGACAGGCGGCGCACGATGGCCAACTGAGTGCGGAGCATGTCGCCTTCGGCTACGTCGGCGATCACTTTCCGGGCAGCGGCTTCGATTTTTTCCAACGCTTGCGTCAGGTAGACGCGGGTCATCGCGATGGGCAGCGCGGCCGAGGCTTCTCCTTTTTGCTCGACCATCTTCTGCGCGCGCAGGACGGCAGATTCCATAGCGTAGATCTCGATGGTCATATCGGCGATAGCGCCCATGACTTCCTGCTGATCTTGAATCGTGGTCATGTATTTCTGGGTGGCTGATCCGGCGACAAACAGGCCAAGTTTCTTGGCCTGCGCCACCAGCTTGCGCTCTTCGGCCAGCGGGCCTTCGAGTTCTTCGCCGATGGATGGGCCGCTCAGGACTTCGTCCATCAACTTCTTGATGGCGGGCATCAGCGGCAATTGGCCGCTCATGGCGCGTTTGAGGAGGAATCCGGTGATGATGAGGCGGTTGATTTCGTTTGTACCTTCGAAGATGCGGTTGATGCGGGCGTCACGGTAGGCGCGTTCGGCGGGATACTCCTCGACAAAGCCGTAGCCGGCGAAAATCTGGAGCGACTCGTCGACAACGTAATCGACCATTTCCGATCCCCAGACTTTGAGGATGGAGCACTCGACGGCATACTCTTCGATCGCCTTGCGACGTTCTTTGGCGGCGTCGGGGCTGGCGGAGTCAATTTCGGAGAGGAGCGTGTCCATCATGCCGACGGTGCGATAGACGAGAGATTCGCCGACGTAGATGAGGGTGGCCATGTTGGCGATTTTTTCGCGCACGAGGCCGAAGTCACTGATGGTCTTACCGAAGGCCTTGCGCTGTTTGGCATAAGCGACGGCGCTTTCGAGAGAGACGCGAGCTCCGCCGACGCACATAGCGCCGAGTTTGAAGCGTCCGACGTTGAGGATGTTGAAGGCGATGATGTGCCCTTTGCCAATTTCGCCGAGGAGATTTTCGACGGGGACCTTGCAGTCGTTGAGGATGATGGGACAGGTGGACGATCCGCGAATGCCCATTTTGTGCTCTTCGGCGCCGACGGAAAATCCGGGGAAAGATCTTTCGACGAGAAAGGCGGAGAATTTTTCGCCGTCGATTTTGGCGAAGACGGTGAACAGGTCGGCGAAGCCGGCGTTGGTGATCCACATTTTCTCGCCGTTGAGGATGTAGTGCTTGCCATCGGGCGAAAGCACGGCACGGGCGCGGCAGTTGAGGGCATCGGAGCCGGAGGTTGCTTCTGACAAGGCGTACGCGCCGACGGTTTCTCCGGAGGCAAGGCGCGGCAGATACTTCTGCTTCTGTTCTTCAGTGCCGAAATAGACGAGGGGCAACATGCCGATGCCGCTTTGAGCGCCCCAGGTGGTGGCGAAGCCGGCGTACTTGGCAATGTGGTCGGCGATGATGGCGGCGGTAACTTTGTCCATTTCGAGGCCGCCGTAGGCCTCGGGAATTTCGACTCCGCTGAGGCCGAGGTCGCCCGCTTTTTTGAGCAGGTCGCGGGAGACGGAGTAATCCTTATGCTCGATTTTCTCGGCCTGCGGCAGAATTTCTTTGACGGCAAATTCTTCGGTCGTTTGCCCGATCATCTGCTGCTGTTCGGAGAAATCTTCAGGGGTAAAGACGTCGGCGGTTTGACGCTCTTCGAGCAGGAAGCTGCCGCCGGAGATTCTGGTCTTAGGGATTGCGGTCGTGGCCATTTCTTAGCCCTCTAAGTTTCGCTTACTCGGTTTTGCTTACTCGCGGAATGATTGCTGGGTGAATGAATGACGAGCGACAAGAGCCATTCTATCGCGGGGCTCCACAAATGGATATCTTATGCGCGAGCCTCGGCGACGGTGGCTTGACGGTCATGGAGTATCGAGCAAGAGCGCGCTATTGAACGCATAAGCACCGAAAGGCGTGTGGGATCGCATCATGCACTGCTGATATTGCTGCTCCAGCATACGGAGACGCAGGCTCTGACCATAATCACCTCGGCCGCGCATCTGTGCCCTCTGCGACGCCAGTTGTTCCGCGAGGTCTCGGCAATCGGCGAACAGATATTGCGCACCACAAGCAGAGCCGACCCAGGATTGGGTGAAGGAGCAAGCGGTGTTTGTGGCCGTGCATAAGCCAATGCCGGAGCGCGATTCTCCCGGCGGGCAAACCTTGCATGGTCCTTTTAGACATGGAGCAGGAGGCTTGAATGCCGCAGTCTGCACTGGTTTTGTCTTTCTGAAAGGATGGAAGAACGAGCGGGAACTTTTCTTCTCAGACACGGAGGCTGACTTGACGGACGGCGACGAGTGCGAGGTTGAGGCCCGCGCGGCCGGTGCGCCCGCGGTGCCTACACGCGAAGCGGAGCTGCCGGAATAGTGGCTGCCGGAGGAGCTCATCGCTGAGGAGGAAGATGAGGAACTGGATCCGCCCGAGAAGCCGCCGTGCGAGCCACCCGAACTGAAACCGCCGCCGGAGGAATGTTGCGCTGGAAGAGTTACTGAAAGTAAGAGGATGGTTGCCACGACGAGACAGGAGAGCCGCATAAAGCACCTCTCAACCAACCGGGGAGAATCGGGCTATCCGAACGCACAATCATACCGCAAAACGGTGCCCGCTAGTGTAGCGATTCGGTAAAGATTGAGTAATCGAGTGTCACGACAGATTCTCGAAAATGCCGGCGGCACCCATGCCTCCGCCTACGCACATGGTTACCATTCCGTAACGGGCGTGGCGGCGCTGTAGTTCGCGGATTACGCTGGCGGTCAGTTTGGCGCCAGTGCATCCGAGGGGATGGCCCAGAGCGATTGCGCCTCCGTTGGGATTGACGCGGTCGGGATCGATTCCGGCTTCCTGGATGACGGCGAGGGACTGGGCGGCAAAAGCTTCGTTCAGTTCGATGACGTCGACGTCGGAGAGCTTTAGGCCGGCAAGTTTCAGGGCCTTCGGAATGGCGAAGACGGGGCCGAGACCCATTTCTTCTGGCTTGTATCCGGCGGTGGCGAAGGCGACGAAGCGGGCCAAGGGAGTAATGCCCAGAGCTTTCGCCCGTTCGGCGGACATGACTACGGCGGCAGCGGCGCCGTCGGACATCTGCGAGGAATTTCCGGCGGTGGTTACGCCCTTGACGTGAAATGCGGGCTTGAGCGCACCCAGAGCTTCGATTGAAGTATCGGCGCGGGGGCCTTCGTCCACTTTGAACGTGATTTCCTGGCGCTTGGGCTTCGATCCGTTAGGGGTGGTGAACCTCACGGGCACGGCTACCGTTTCGTCTTCGAACTTGCCGGCGGCGATGGCGGCCAGCGCTTTCTGATGGCTGCGCAGGGAGAACTCGTCGCATCGTTCGCGGCTGATGTTGAAGCGGGTGGCCAAGCGCTCGGCGGTGAGGCCCATGGAGAGATAAGCGTCGGGATAATGATCGACCAGCCATGGGTTGGGGGAAATCTTGTTGCCGCCCATGGGGATCATGGACATGGATTCGGTTCCACCGGCGAGCATCACTTCGGCGCCGCCGCTCATGATGCGCTCGGCGGCCGTGGCGATGGACTGCAGTCCGGAGGAGCAGAAGCGATTGATGGTGACCGCGGACACTTCAACGGGCAGACCCGCGCGCAACGAGGCGATGCGAGCCACGTTCATTCCCTGCTCGCCTTCGGGCATGGCGCAGCCGAGGATGACGTCTTCGATCTCCTTGGGATCGAGTTGGGGGACGCGGTCGAGCGCGCCTTTGATGGCGACGGCAGCGAGTTCATCGGGGCGGGTGGCGCGCAGGGTGCCTTTGAAGGCGCGACCCACAGGGGTGCGGACGGACGAGACTAGTACGACTTCACGCATGGAAAACTCCAGCACTATTGTAGCGCGGCGTAATTGTTGCGCGGCGTTCTCCCAAGACCGCCGATGGACTCGGGGAGAATTCCCTGAGACATCCTGTCGGATTGAACATTAGAGGGGTCGTTCGACTTCGAAGCTGCTTCGCGTTCGCGAAGCGGCCACTCCGCTCAGGATGACAGGGTGTAAAGGGGAGTTTCTTCGACTACTTGCCTTTCTTTAGCTGTTGCTTCCATCCGAGCACGCGGGCTTTGTTGCCTTCGGCTTCGGCTTCGGGGACCATTCCTTTTTTTTGGTAGAGGATGGAGAGGCTGGTGTGGGCGAGGATGTCGTCGGGATCAATTTCTGAGATCTGTTTGGAGACTTCGATGGCTTCGTCGAAGCGGTTGAGGTCCTGGAGGGCGCGGCTTAGTCCGTGAAGGGCGTCGGTGAATTGGGGATCGGCGGCGAGCGCTTGACGATACTCTTCGACGGCTTGCTCGTGGTGGCCTTCGAGGACGAGATCGAGGGCAGCGTAGTAGTGGTGCTCGGCTTGAGCGCGGGGAGTTTGGTCGGTCATTCGAGGAAGATCTTAAACCACGGAGGACACGGAGGGCACAGAGGAATCAACGGCCTGGGTTATTCTCGGCCGAGCTGCGCTCGGCGGACGGGCAAGAATGCCCGTCCCCACACTCATTCTTTCCCACACTCACTCCTTCCCCACACTGACTCTTTCCCACACTCACTCTTTTCACACCCACTCTTTTCCACACTCACTGCTTCCCACAGCCACTCTTTCCCACAACGAGCCTGTCGCTCCCCCGAACTAGGCTTCCGGCTTCCAGCGGAGGATTGGCTTTCTTGCGGCGGCGGTTTCGTCGAGGCGCTGGATTCTCGTGTTGTGGGGAGCGTCGAGGACGAACTGGGGATCTTCTTCTACTTCTTCGGCGATCGACTTCATGGCTTCGATGAAGAGGTCTAATTCTTCTTTGGGCTCGCTTTCGGTGGGCTCGATCATCAGGGCGCCGGGGACGATCAGCGGGAAAGCGGTCGTATAGGGGTGGAATCCGTAATCGATCAGGCGCTTGGCCAGATCCATGGTGCGAACGCCTTTTTTCGATTGCACTTTGTCGCTGAAGACGACTTCGTGCATGGAGGGCGTGTCGTAGGGCAGGTCGTAGACGCCTTCGAGTCCTTTGCGGATGTAGTTAGCGTTGAGGACGGCGTCTTCGGTGGTCTGGCGGAGGCCGTCGGGTCCGTTGGCGAAGATGTAGGCTAGAGCACGGATGAACATACCGAAGTTTCCGTAGAAGGCACGAACGCGGCCGACGGAGTGGGGACGATTGTATTCGAAGGCCAGGGTGCCGTCGGATTTGGTGATGACGACGGGCTTGGGAAGGAAAGGCTCAAGAATTTTCTTTACCGCTACGGGGCCGGAACCGGGACCGCCTCCGCCGTGCGGGGTGGAGAAAGTTTTGTGCAGGTTGAGGTGCATGACATCGGCACCGAAGTCGCCGGGTCGAGCTTTGCCGACGAGGGCGTTCATGTTGGCGCCATCCATGTAGAGAAGACCGCCCTTGGCGTGCATGAGGTCGGCGATCTTGTGAATCTCCTGCTCGAAGACGCCGAGGGTATTGGGATTGGTGACCATGAGGGCGGCCACGTCTTCGTTCATCTGCGCGGCGAGGGCGGCGACGTCGACCATGCCGCGGTCGTTGGACTTCAAATTTTCGACGGCATAGCCGACAGTGGCGGCGGTGGCGGGATTGGTGCCGTGGGCAGAGTCGGGGATGAGGATTTTTTTGCGGGCGTTGCCTTTTGACTGGTGATAGGCGCGGACCATGAGCAATCCGGTGAGCTCACCTTGGGCTCCTGCGGCGGGTTGGAGGGTGATGGCGTCCATGCCAGTGATTTCGAGGAGGCAGTCGCTGAGCGTCTTCATGATGCGCAGAGCGCCCTGAGAAATTTTCTCGGCCTGATAGGGATGTCCGTTGGCGAGGCCTTCGACGCGAGCGACAAATTCGTTGACGCGCGGGTTGTACTTCATGGTGCAGGAGCCAAGCGGGTACATGCCGAGATCGATGGCGTAGTTCCAGGTGGAGAGGCGGGTGAAGTGGCGGATGATTTCAATCTCGCTGACTTCAGGCATGTTGCCCAGATCCTTGCGCTCGGCTTTGCCCAGGAGTTTTGCGGTGTCGACTTCGGGGACGTCGAGGGGCGGAAGTTTCCAGGCGGCTTTGCCGGGCGAGGATTTTTCGAAGATGAGGCCTTCGTTCTGGCTGATGTGGCGGGTGGCTTTGCGAGTCATGTGCTTCATAGTTAATTCCGGTTGAGTCCTAGATCCAATATCTCGTTTGTGCGCCCGTCAGGCACGCCTGTTCCGTTGCAATTTGGGCATGCGCCGGTTCCCGAACAGTTCCCGCACCTCGGGTCACCCTCATTGAGATGTGTGTTTGTACCGGTACCATTGCAGTCGGCACACTTTCCGTTCCCGTGGCAATAGGCGCACCCGCTGCTCGTCACCATTGCGGCAAGTCCATGTGCTTCATCGCGTCAGCTCTTCGACTTCTTTCACACTTTGCACCGAGCGTTCGCTTTCAGCGACCAAGCCGACGGCGGTATCGATCATGGAGCGCGTGGTGAGCTCGGTACAGCACCAGAGGGCGGCGTGGCCGAGTTCGGGATAGAACTTTTTGAGGGGCAGGCCGCCGACAATTTTGTGTCCGAGCAGACGTGAGTTGATGGCGTAAGGATCTTCGCTGGTTTGGACGATGAACTCGTTGAAGCGCGGCGCACCGGGGAAAAGGACTTTTGCGTGTTTACTGAATTGGTCGGCGGCGTAGGCGGTCTTGGCCAGGTTTTGCTTGGCAAGTTCGCGCAGTCCGACTTTGCCGTAGACGGTCATAAAGATATTGACCATGAGGGCAACGAGGGCCTGATTGGTGCAGATGTTGGAGGTCGCTTTCTCGCGGCGGATGTGCTGCTCGCGGGTGGCGAGGGTGAGGACGAATCCGCGCTTGCCGTTTTTGTCGACGGTCTGGCCGACGAGACGGCCGGGCATCTGGCGAACGAATTTTTCTTTGGTGGCGAGGACGCCGCAGTAGGGACCGCCGAAACCTAGAGGGACTCCGAAGGACTGGGCTTCCATGGCGACGATGTCGGCGTTGCGCGGCGGCTCGACGATGCCGAGCGAGGCGGCTTCGGCGATGGAGACGATGAGGAGCGCTCCGCGATGGTGGGCGATTTCGGCGATGGCGTCGATGTCTTCGATGGCGCCAAAGAAGTTGGGCGACTGGATGAGGACGCAGGCGGTGTCATCGGTGACGACGGGTTCGAGTTCCTGCAGGTCGACCTGGCCGGCGCCGGTAAAAGAGACGAGGGTTTGCGGGATCGCCTGATGGGTGGCGTAGGTATTGAGGACCTCACGATATTCGGGATGCAGATTGCGGGCGATGACAGCGGAATGGCGTCCGGTGATGCGGCAGGCCATCATGACGGCTTCGGCAGCGGCGGTTGAGCCGTCATACATGGAGGCGTTGGCGAGATCCATGCCGGTGAGTTCGGAGATCATGGTCTGGAACTCGAAGATGGCTTGCAGGGTGCCTTGGGCGAATTCGGCCTGATAGGGAGTGTAGGAGGTGAGGAATTCGCCGCGCTGCACAAGGGCGTCGATGACGACGGGGCGGTAGTGGAAATAGGCGCCGGCTCCGAGGAAGCTGGTGTAGCCTTCGCCGTTTTCTTTCGCGCGCTGCTTGAACCAGTCGACAATTTCGGACTCAGCCATTTGGCGAGGGACAGCGAGATCGCGCGTCAGGCGGTACTCAGCGGGAATCGGGGAAAACAGATCGTCCACGGAGCGTATGCCGATGGCGTTGAGCATGGCAGCGCGGTCCGCCGGAGATTTAGGCAGATATCTCATAGGAACCTTTATTGGATGTGGGATAAGGGCGGATGGATTGAGGGCAGAGGTCAGAGGTTCGATTGCAGAAGTAAAAAGTCAAATTGCAAAAGTAAAACAGTCGGCTCCCGCCGATATAAATGGAAGCGAACGCTTTTACTTCTTCAATCGGACCTCGGACTTCTGAAATGTTGTTCAGTGTCCCGCCTCTTCGCTTACGAACTTGTCGTAGTCGGCTGATGATAGCAGTGCATTCATTTCGGCCGGGTCTTTCAGCTTGATCTTGACCATCCAGGCGGCATGCGCGTCTTTGTTGACCTGCTCGGGGGCGGTCGCCAGGGCTTCGTTGGTGGCGGTCACGGTGCCTGAAACGGGGGCGAAAAGATCGGAGACGGCTTTGACGGATTCGACGGTACCGAAGGATTTGCCAGCGGTGATCTCGGCGCCGACTTTGGGAAGTTCGACGAAGACGATATCGCCGAGCGAATCCTGGGCGTGGTTGGTGATACCGATTGCGCCGTCGGGGGTGATCCACTCATGCTCTTTTGTATATTTGCGGTCGGTTGGGTAAGGCATTGATTGCTTCGCTCCTGGCGGTTCGTGTTTGTCGTCGATCGTAGGTCGTTCGTTGGGCTCTGGTAGTTAAGATTTTTTGGGACGCTTATAAAACGGCGTCGGGACCACTTGCGCTTTCACGGCTTGTCCGCGGATTTCAACTTTCAGCGTGGTTCCAATTTCTGCCTGCGCGGGCGGAACGTAGGCCAGCGCGATATTTTTTTTGAGGAACGGGGCGGGCGATCCGCTGGTGACGTAGCCGATTTCGCGGCCGGCATCGTCGAGAACTTTGTATCCGTCGCGGGCGATGCCGCGATCGACCATTTCGAGGCCGATTAAAGTCTTTTTCAGGGCTTCGGCTTTTGCTTTCTCGAGGGCGGCGCGACCGATGAAGCCGGGCTTGTCCATTTTAATGAATCGATCGAGGCCGGCTTCCCAGACGTTGATGGTGTCGGAGATTTCGTGTCCGTAGAGCGGGAGCTTGCCCTCAAGGCGCAGGGTGTTGCGGGCGCCGAGGCCGCAGGGGACGGCCGCGAATTCCTTGCCGGCATCGAGAATCGAGTACCAGACGCGGGCGCTGATTGTTTCGTCGTTGGGGATATAGATTTCGAATCCGTCTTCGGCAGTGTAGCCGGTGCGGCCCATCAGGATGTTCTTGATGCCGCACAGGGTGCCGTGGGTTAGCCAGTAGAACTTGACGGCGCTCAGGTCGGCATCGGTGAGCTTTTGCAGCACATTGACGGCTTTGGGGCCTTGAATCGCAATCTGGGTGAAATCGTCGGAGAGATGCTCGACCTTGCAGTCGAATTGGCGCGTATTGTCGCGAACCCAGTTGAAGTCTTTTTCGCGCGTTCCGGCGTTGATAACGAGGAGGTATTCGTCCTGGCCGAGGCGGTGAACGATGACGTCGTCGACGAAGGTTCCCTGGGGATAGAGCAGGGCAGAATATTGCGCCTGGTTGATGGCGAGGCGCGAGGCGTCGTTCATGGAAATGTGCTGAACGGCGGCGAGGGCTTCGCGGCCGGCAAGAAGAATGTCGCCCATGTGGCTGACGTCGAAGATGCCGACGCCGGTGCGGACGGCCATGTGTTCGTTGACGATGCCGCAACCGATGGCGGCGGGATATTCGACGGGCATATCCCATCCGTTGAAGTCGACCATCTTGGCGCCCATCTGGCGATGGACGGGGTTGAGGGCGGTCTTGCGGATTATGGATGGAGACTCGACTACGGACACGAAAACCTCGTCTAAGAATCGGTCCGACAGTGGCTGGGCTGACGGAGTCGGGAACTGATTAAGTTAACATCCGAGCGGGAAGAGCGGCAAATGAGGTGGCAAGAGGGCGGAGGTTAGAAGTTCGAGTGCAGAGGTTAAGTGTTTATGGGTGCGGGCGGTGGGGACGGATTGTTGGCTTCGGGCCGCGTTTGCAATTTAACTTCTGACCCCTGAAATTGCTGTTGCCTCTGCAATCTGGCCTCTGACCTCTGCAACTCTCATTACCTCGGTGATATTTTCGGAGCGGGGGAAGGGCTCTAGACTTGGGGTATGTCTTCGAAACCTGGTCTTGGCCGCGTGGTCTGCGCGCAGTGCGAGCAACCGGAAACGCGTTGCTCGTGCGAGAAGTTCTGCGTGTTCTGCCAATCGCAACTTGACGTTCGTCTGTGCACGGATGGACTACTCTATTGCGAGGCTTGCCGGTCGGCGTGCGATTACAAGCCGGCGAACTAATTTTTGGCCCTGAGGTCTAAAGCCCGCACGTTTCCCCCCGAGGGACACGGCTGATGCCGTGCTCTTCCCGCTCCACGCTAGATCACTACTGCTTCCTTGTATTCCCCATAAACCTTGCGCATGGCGTCGGAGATTTCGCCTACGGTGGCGTTGGCTTCTACGGCGGCGAGGATGCGCGGCATTAGATTTTCGCCGGAGCGGGCGGTATCTTCGACGGCCTGGATCGCAGCTTGCCAAGTTTTGGGATCGCGTTTGGCGCGGAGGGAGCGCAGGCGCTCCACCTGTTTTGCTTCGAGCGCGGGATCGATGCGCTGGAGCGGGACGGCGTGGTCTTGTTCGACCTGAAAACGGTTGACGCCGACAACGATCGCTTCCTGGCGGTCGACGGCTTGCTGGTATTCGTAGGCGGCGTTCTGGATCTCCTGCTGCACGTATCCGCGTTCGATGGCTTGCAACATGCCGCCCATGGCTTCGATTTTTTCGAGGTAGTCCTCGGCGCGCTTTTCGATTTCGTTGGTGAGCGATTCGATGTAATACGAACCGGCGAGCGGATCAACGGTTTGCGGGGCTCCGGATTCGAAGGCGATGATTTGCTGGGTGCGGAGGGCGATGCGGGCGGAGGCTTCGGTGGGCAGGGCGAGCGCTTCGTCGAAAGAATTGGTATGGAGAGATTGCGTGCCGCCGAGGACGGCGGCCAGGGCCTGGACGGCGGTGCGGACAATGTTGTTTTCGGGTTGCTGGGCGGTCAGCGTGGAACCGGCGGTTTGAGTGTGGAAGCGGAGCATCCACGACTTGGGATTTTTGGCGCGGAAACGGTTGCGCATGATCTTGGCCCACATGCGGCGGGCGGCGCGGAACTTCGCAACTTCTTCCAAGAAGTTGTTGTGGGCATTGAAGAAGAAGGAGAGGCGCGGGGCGAATTTGTCGATGTCGAGGCCGGCACGGATGGCGGCTTCGACATAGGCGATGCCGTTGCCCAGGGTGAAGGCAACTTCCTGCACGGCGGTGGATCCGGCTTCGCGCATGTGATAGCCGGAGATGGAGATGGTGTTCCAGTCGGGGATATTCTGGTTGGTCCAGGCAAAAAGATCGGTGATGATGCGCATGGCCTGGTGGGGCGGGTAGATGTAAGTGCCACGGGCGATGTATTCCTTGAGGACATCGTTTTGTACGGTGCCGGAGAGTTTGCGAATGTCGCGTCCGTTGCGGCGGGCGACCGCGATGTAGAGAGCGAGGAGAATTGAGGCAGTGGCATTGATGGTCATCGAGGTTGAGATGGCGGTGAGATCGATGCCATCGAAGAGGCGCTGCATATCTTCGATGGAGTCAATGGCGACGCCGACTTTGCCGACTTCTCCGATGGCGAGGGGGTTATCGGAGTCGAGGCCGATTTGGGTGGGCAAGTCGAAGGCTACGGATAGTCCGGTGGTGCCGTTGGCGAGGAGATATTTGTAGCGTTTGTTGGATTCTTCGGCGTCGCCCATGCCAGCGTATTGGCGCATGGTCCAGAGACGCCCACGATACATAGTGGCCTGGACGCCGCGAGTGAAGGGGAATTCTCCGGGATAGGCGAGGTCGCGGTCGTAATCCCATTGCGCGAGATCTTCGGGGGTGTAGAGCGGGCGGACGGGAATGCGGGAGGAGGTCTCGATGCTGGCTGTAGATCGTGGCTGAGAGGTTGCTGGCTCGTGCGACTTGAGTTCCGCCATTTCGATTCGCCTTACCTTGCCGGTCAGAACGGCCCGGCTGAAGCCGGCCCTTTCAAAACTCTATTTTTGAAGCACGCTGTACACTTCAACCAACATCCCTGAACCAGACGGAGTCAACTTTTTGCTCTTCGCTTTATTCGCCAGAATGAACTGAGGCCGAACCAGGCAAAGGATGCGGTGAAGCAAATTGCGAGGAGCAGGCGGCCAGGTCCTGCGGCATGGCCGGACTGATACTTCCCGAATTCGCGAAAACCGGCGATGGCGCCGAAGGCAGCCAGGGCGAGGAAGGTGAAGCCGGTCACTTCCAGCCAGAGTTGGTGCAGGACGCGGCCGAAGGATTGGAAACTGGCGCGCATGCCGGCGAGCAGGGAGCGGCCGATGCGGCTGCGTTCGATCATGTTGACGGTGGCGCGGAAGACGAGCCGGATTTTTTTGACGATCTGGCCGTTGATCATGCGTGTATCACCCTGCGACGGTCTGCGGCGGCCGCTTGAGCATTTGTCGATTTTAGCAGCGGGCGGGCGTACAATGACGATGGGAGCCATCACGAGTACGTGTGATGTCCCGTCGTTATTTGTATCAGTGGCGTCGATTCCAGGGGGACTCGTGGATCAGCAACTGAAGCAGCTCATGAAAGAACTGGGAGAGGCGATCAACGAGTCGCTTTCTGATTCAGAACAGATCGCCGAAGTCGTGTCGCGGATTAAAGAAGGCGGCTACGATATTTTTTTGGTTCTCGAGGCCACTATCGGAGTGAGCAAGCAGGGCGAGCACACGACCGATAAGACTTCTCTGGTGTCGACTTTGAGGACTAATGCGGAGCTAAAGATCAGCGATCAGGATCTGAAGTTTTTGAAGTCGCTTCGCATCAAGATTGACGAAGAGGACGAGGAGTAGATCGTCGCGATCCGAAGTTTGAACATCGCTTTTGCGCTGGGTAGTGTTGGTGTGTTTAGTCGGGTGAAAAATCGCCTGGTTGGGCTGAGCAGTGGCAGACGGTTCGTGTAAGAAGGTGGTTGTGAGCAAAATCTTCCGGTTTCCCACAAATTTTTCCCTTCCCCAAATAGGAAAAACCTTGCAGGTGAAATCTTTCGATCTGTTAGGATCGTTTTTTCCCCACGTAAGTCGTCGCTTAGCAGCATCTTAAGTGTGGTGAGCATTTGACGAAAATGGCCTTCGACTTGCACTCTACAGCTCAGAAGTGTAGTCCTGCGGCCGGTCTCCCGTGGTCCTGAAGTGCCGTCATTGGGATTGATCACTTCTTTTCGCGATCGCTCACCACTGAGTAACAAGAGGTGTTGGACATGGATTCCCAGCCTTCACAACTGACCCTAGGCCTACTTCCCGAGTCTGGCACGCGCTGGGAGAGGTTTGTTCTGAGCTATGGCGTGCAATCAGCGGTGGTCGCTTTCTTTGTGATTATGGCGATTGCATACCCGGAAGTTCTGGTGTTGCCGGTACATGATTATCACTTCATCAGCCTGGTGAGTACGCCACCGCTTATTCCGCAGACTCCGGCGCCGGTGCGAAATTTTCCGACACCGGCACCGAAGATCGTAGAAGCGGTAGCACCGCGGCCGGACGCCATGGTGGTTCCGGCGGAGTTGGTGCGGAAGAAAGCTCCCGAGGAGCAAGCACCCAAGGTGACGCTGGCGGCGAAGGTGGAAGTGTTACCGGAGATGAAACCTTTGATTCCGAGGCCGCCGGTCAAAACGAACGTGTTCTCGAGTGGAAGCTCGGCGACGCCAACAATGGCGGCGGCACCGTCGAAAGTTCAGACGGGGGGCTTTGGTGATCCGAACGGCGTGCCGGCGTCGGATAATCACGGGCGTCCGGTTACGATCGCGCAGCTAGGATCGATTGACATGCCGTATGGGCCCGGATCAGGGAATGGAACGGGCGGCGCACGTGGAGCGCGCGGGGTGGTCGCGAGTGCAGGTTTTGGGAGTGGCGTGGCCACGGGCAACGGCTCGGGCGTTTCGGGGTCGCGCGCGGTGGTACATCAAGGGGCGTTTGGGGATGCCGATGTAGTGGCCGCTTCGCAGCCGAAGGTTAGGACGGCAGCTCCCGTGGTTGATACCTTGCCGGTTGAGATCACATACAAACCGCGTCCGGTTTACACTGATGAAGGCCGACAGCTCAAGATTCAAGGCGAGGTTTTGCTGGATGTAGTTTTCGCGGCGGACGGGCAGATTCGCATCAAGAAGGTGGTACGCGGACTGGGCCACGGTCTGGATGAATCGGCAGTTCGAGCGGCGGAAAAGATCCAGTTCAAGCCGGCGCTGCGCGATGGGCATCCAGCGGATTACGAGGCGGTTTTGCACATCGAGTTTGAATTAGCGTCATAGGCCGCGTGTAGTTGTAGAATGAAAAGAATCAAAATGTTGCGCTCCCTATTTGCAGTTTTTACGCTCTCCCTAGTCTGCTGCGCTTCCTTGGTCTTAGCCCAGACTTCGCCGCAACCACAGCTTTCGACTCGCGACATCACAACGCAACCAGCTACGACGGGCGCGGCCAGTTTCGACGAGGTTGTCGATCGTGCCATTGAGCGCGAGCACTTCTTCATGGCGCAGATGAAACACCTTCATCCGCTGGTGGAAACATATCTGCAAAACATGAAGGAAGATAAAGAATTGAACGCACCGGTGCCGGTGAGCGACGTGTACTTTCTCGGGCGCCTGGACATGAGCGATGGAACCGACGATCGCGCCTTCACATCGCCGACCACGTCTGGGCTGGGGAAGCGGATGATCAGCAAGCTGAGCAATGTTTACTCGATGAAATTCCTGCCGCTGGGCTTTGCCCAGATGGTGATTCTCGATCAGGATTTTCAACGCAAGTATTACAATTTCACTTTCGTACGGCGTGAATTCCTGGGCGAAGTGCGGTGCATCGTGATCGATGTTGCGCCGAAGAAAGATGCAGGCAAAGGGCGGTTTCTGGGCCGAATATGGGTCGAGGACCAGGGCGATAATATAGTCCGATTCAACGGCACATACTATCCGCATCCGCGAGCCAGCTACTATCTACACTTCGACAGCTGGCGTCAGAACATGCTACCGGGCGTCTGGCTGCCTTCGCTGGTTTATTCCGAAGAATCGGATCTCAAGTATCGACTGGGGCAGACGCTGGACTACAAAGCCCAGACGCGTCTTTGGGGCTACAACCTGAAAGATATGCAGAGGAACTCTGAGTTCACGGAGATCACGGTGGACTCGCCGCAGGCGGTGCAGGACCAGAGCCAGAAGGCGCAGGATGCTTCTCCGATCGAGGCGCAGCGGGAATGGGAGCGACAGGCGGAGATCAACGTACTCGACCGACTGCAGCAAATCGGGTTGCTGGCACCGGAGGGGGAAATCGACAAGGTTTTGGAAACGGTCGTCAACAACGTGGAGGTGACGAACAACCTCGACATCCAACCGCCGGTTCGGTGCCGTGTGCTGATGACGACGCCGCTGGAGTCGTTCACGATCGGGCATACGATTGTAGTGAGCCGGGGAATGATCGATGTGTTGCCGGATGAAGCGTCGCTGGCGATGATTCTCACGCATGAACTAGCGCATATTGTGCTCGGGCATCACCTTGACACCAAGCTAGCGTTCAACGACCGGATGTTTTTTCCCGATGAGCGCACTTTTGAGCGCATGGATTTCGCTCGCGATAAGAGCGAAGAAGAAGCGGCGGACAAAAAAGCAATGGAACTGCTGGACAATTCGCCATACAAGGACAAATTGAGTAATGCGGGATTGTTCCTGAAGGCGGTGCAGGCGAGGGCTCCGGCTCTGAAGAATCTGATTCGTCCGCACCTGGGTGAAAGCCTTCTAAATGGTGATGCTACGCGGATGTCGACTTTGATGACGAAGTCCCCGGCGTTCGATCCTAGGAATCCGAACCAGGTGGCGGCGCTTCCGCTGGGTGGGCGGGTGAAGGTGGATCCGTGGAACAATCAGCTTGAGCTAATCAAGACAAAACCAGTTGCGATCACGGCAGCAGCAGAGAGAATGCCATTCGAAGTGACGCCGTTCTTTCCTTTCCTGACGCGGCTAAACACTGAATCGCCGGAGAAAGTGCCGCCTAGCGGTGAGAAGACAGGGGCCGCGCCGTCAGGGCGATAGGCGGGGCTTTCGGGGCAGGCGGAATTCTTGCGCCGGAAGACGCGCGAAACGAGAATCAATATTCGAGCGAGCAGGATTCGAAGCAACAGATAACACCGAGGGGAGCCCCCTGCCAGAGCAGTGGGGCTTAAGCGTGCAGCTATTGACCCATCTGGCTTCCGACTTGCGAAAACACGTTGTTCGCGTTGCCGCCAATCAGCCGAACCGTTCCGATGACGATGACGAGAATCACTGCCAGCATCACCGCGTATTCGGCGACGTCCTGGCCGCTATCGTCCGTCCAAAATTGATGAATAATCTGATTCACGTTACCCCCTTGCCACGACAGAGTGCAGCGCTGTCAAGACAGTAGTTCGCCTGCCGTGTATTGTAAAAGTATCGTGAATGCGGCGTCTACCCAATAGCACAGCAGTGACCATAAGTGGCACTAAGGTGCTAGAACCTAAGGTTTTCCCCTTAGACACAATCTGCCTTAAATGATTGATTTCGCGGGTTGTTTAAACAATCGTCTTTAAAGGAAGTCCCTGATTCACCGCAAAAAGGGCTAGCTCGAGGCGCGTGGAGACTCCGAGTTTATCGAAGATATTGCTGAGGTGATGCTTCACGGTATCCTCGCTAATTTTGAAATACTCGGCGATTTCGCGATTCGCGTAGCCGGCCACGACCGCGGAGACGATTTCGAGTTCGCGCGGCGTGAGTCCGAATTTTTTTTGTTTGGTTTCTTCGTTCGTGCTCTGCATGAGGTTGCGAAGGTATTGCACCAGGTTGGATACGCTGTCACGTCCTACCCAGTATTCGCCGCTCATCACGGCGTGAATGCTCTTGAGGAGGAGTTGGGTAGCGGAATCTTTCAGCACAACGCCACGCGCTCCCAATTGCAAAGCTTCGACTACCTGTTTTTTCTCAACGGCCGCGGTCAGCAAAATGATGCGGACAGCTCCGGCTGAGCCGGCATTGGCAGCATTGAGATCGCGCAGGGCGTCGAGTCCGGTGTGATGGGGCATCGCAAGATCGAGCAGAAGAATGTCGGGTTTAATCTCAGTGGCCAATTTCACAGCTTCGAGGCCATCGCAGGCCTCGCCCACGACCTTCATGTCACCTTCCGATTCGAGCAACCGGCGCAAACCGTCGCGGAAGATGGGGTGATCGTCGGCGATCACAATACGGATGGGGTGAGTTCGTTTTTCCATTGGCTTATCCAAAATCGGTTTGTCGGGGGATGATCTATCCATGATTCGTTTTCCTTGCGGGGGGGATGCGGACTTCAAGGCGTGCGCCATGCCCCGGAGTCGATTCTATCGTGAGTTCGCCCGCCAGAAGGCGTACCCTTTCGCGAATTACCGCCGGTCCTTTGCCGGTGGTCTCGAGTTCCGCGTTGGAGAGTCTGCCGGAGAATGCAAATCCCTTGCCATCATCCTCGACGGTCAACTGGAGGTTGCCGGAGCGCTGCGCCAGGCGCACGAGGACGTTGTGGGCGCCGCTGTGCTTGCGGACGTTGACGAGACTTTCCTGAACGATGCGAGCCAATTCGCGGCAGCCTTTCTGGGCGAGATCGACGCGATCGAGTTCGCTGACGAATTCGGCGGCGATTCCGGTCTCGCGGCGGAAGCGCTCGACGGTATCGGAGATAAAGCCGAGGAGGCGATCGGCATTTACCTCAAACGACTTCATGGCCTGCATTAATTCGCGCAGTTTCAGAACTTCTTCGCGGAGGAGTTTCTGAATGCGTCCGAGTTCGGCGTTTACCACGGGCGCCTGCGTGCCGGACTGACGCCGCAAGACATCCAACTGCATTTCGACGGCGATCAGAGATTGAATCGCGCCATCGTGAAGTTCGCGGGCGAAACGAGCGCGCTCGACGGCACCTGCACGTTCGCGCAGACGGCGCATCAGGTAGACGTTGTAAATCGCAGGACCGACCTGCTGCGCGAACTCCTGCAAGAAGCGCAATTCTTCTTCGGGATTGCCCATCATCCGGGGATCGAAGAGGAAGACGCGGCCGGTCCACTCTGAGCCGAAGATCAACTCGACGGAGACGAGGACGTCGAAGGGTTCGACGCGGGCCAGTGCGTCGAGAAATCCGGTGCTGGCGTCGCGCAACCGTTCGCCACGGCGATCGAGGAGCACGGTGCGGAAACCCGCGCCATTGCGCGAGGAATGACGGGAGGCATAAATGGCATCGGCAGGCGAATCGAAGAGATATACCTTTTCGCTTTCCGGCAAGGCCTCGCGCCAGCGCAAGGCTTCGACGCCCTCGGCGCCACGCTTCACCTCGGAGAGGAAAACGCGGTAACTATTGATCTCCCGCGAGGCGCCCAGAACGCGGGCGGCGCCGTAAATGCTCATGACCTCGCCGAGAATCTGCTGCATGGTCCCGGTGAGTCCGGCCTCGACGCGGGTCGAACTGAGGACACGGGTGATCACGGCGCGCTCGGCGCGGACCTTCTTCTGGTTCTCGGACATATAACCCAGAAGGAATCCGGGAACAATCAAATAGACAGAACTCATAAAGAGCTGTTGCAGATCGGGGGCGCGCACGCTCATCCCGAGGCGGGGAAGATGAACGAGGCTAAGCCAGTGATCGGCGGCGGTTTCGAATCCGGCTCGCATGGCGAATGCTTCAGCCCAAAGCAGCGCGGCCGCGATGACGGCGGTAGCGACGGTCTCCCATAGACCCCAGCGATAGGCGGCGGCGGCCATGACGAAGACGAAGAAGAGGAAAAATGGTCCTTGCTGTGCGGGGGCAAACATCGAGATAAGGACGGGCCAGAGGATGTCCAAGCCATGCACCACCAGACGAAACGCTCTTGTCGATTGCGGCCGAAAGCGAACCAGCAAGAGAACTACGACGGCATGAGCCAGATAGCCGATCAGCAGCCAGTAGAGCCAGCGCGAATATACGAATTGGCGAACCGGCTCCATCCAGAGGGTGAGGACGGCGGCGATGGTCAGGGCGACGCGGGCAGTTGCCAGCCAACGCTCGGTGCGACGGATTTCGCCCGCACTGAGCGGGGCACGGAAGCGCCATAGATCACGGTATGGAGGGATCATCCAGGACACAGCGATCTCGTGACTCCTACGATGTTGCAAAGTGGGGCGACTAATTCTAAAGGCAATTGCGGCCAAACTCCACGGGCTTCTTAGCCGTAAGTGCGTAGCTCCAAGCCTGCGGAATTGTAGCGTCAACGCGAGCAACGTATGGAGAAGCGCGAAGGGGGCATCGAAATGGGGGGTGGTCCGATTTGCCAGGAGTTACTCTAGTAACCTCTGCAAGGTCGCGTTACCCCCTAAAATGGAGCCGGAGTAGTTTGCCTTGTCCCCACGGAACAGAATCTGGGTAGTTCTGCTGATCGCGCTGGTTCTTGGCCAGACGGCGGTGTCTCTGCTTATGTCCAGGGGCGCGGCGCTGACGATCGCGAGCGACATGATCCAGGGGTGTCTGCTTCTGGTTGCCACCGCGGCTTATTTGCCCAACACGTCACGCTCACGCTGCCCGACGTTCCACGTGCGGCTGTTCTGGATTCTGATGAGCACGGGCATGTTGTTCTGGCTCAGCTACCAGGCGATGTGGAACTACTTTGAGGTCATCAAGCGGGTTGACGTACCCGACCCATTTTTAGGGGACATTGTTCTGTTCCTGCATCTGGTGCCGATGATCGCGGCGCTGGCGGTGCTACCGCATCTCCGCGAGGATGAGCGGGACGAGCGCGTTCGCATGCTGGACTTCACCCTGCTTCTGACGTGGTGGGTCTTCATATACGTTTATGCGGTGATCCCCTGGCAAACGGTGAGGGTAGACGAGGCGGCTTACAGCACAAATTTCAACTTTGCGTATTTGACGGAAAAGCTGGTGCTACTGATCGCGCTGGCGATTCTCGCCTACACCGCCGACGGTGGGTGGCGGCAACTTTACGGACAGTTGCTCGGGGCCAGCGCACTTTATGCGTCCAGTTCTTATGTCGCGAACTGGGCGATCGGCCGCAAGATTTATTACAGCGGCAGCATCTACGATATTCCCCTGACCGTTTCGATTGCGTGGATGGCAGCGGCGCCGCTGCTGGCTCGCCGGCTGGACTTGTCGGACTCGAAGCCATCCCAGCCTTTGCTCGGCGTGTGGATCACACGCTTGAGTATGCTTGCGCTGTTCAGCCTGCTCTGGACGGCATTGCGCTCGGAACTAGACCCAACGCTTCCGACGACAGTGAAATCCTTCCGGATTACGGTAAGCCTACTGACGATGATCGTCATGGGCATCGTGGTTTTCTGGAGACAGCGGCTGCTTCGGGATGAGCTGTCGCGGTTTCTGGAAGGATCGCGGCGGTCATTTGACGATTTGAAGGCCTTGCAGGAAAAGCTGATTCAATCAGAGAAACTGGCCTCGCTCGGCCAGTTGGTCGGCGGAGCGGCACATGAAATCAACAATCCTCTCACGGCGATGCTGGGATACTCGGAATTGCTGAGCGCATCGGCTTTGCCGCCGGAGGAACAGGTTCAGGCGGCCCAGATCGGGGAGCAGGTTCGGCGCACCACGACGCTGGTGGCAAGCTTGCTCACGTTTGCGCGTCAGGCACCGGCCCGGCTGGCAGCCGTCGACATCAATTCTGTGCTGCAAACAGTGGTGCGGCTGCTCGGTCCCCAGCTTGAAGCTGAAGCCAGTTCAATTCGGCTCGAACTTGCGCCGGCACTCCCGGTAGTGCTCGCCGATTCAAACCAGATTCTGCATGTGTGTATGCACCTGGTCGGACAGATCAGCGGGCATCTTAACCGGCAAACTCACTCGAACCTGTTGATCCGAACGCGCAGCAAGGACAATTTAGTTTTCGTGGATTTCAACTCTCACAATGACCCCTCGGATCGATTGTTGGAGGCATCCGCTTATAGCTCGGCGCTGCATTCTGAAGGAGTAAATAAGCCGTCTACTCTCTCGCTGAGCGCCTGCTGCCGAATTGTCGAAGAACACGGCGGGAGGCTATTGCAGACGGCGTCTCCGGAGAAGCTTGGGTTCCGAATGGAGCTGCAACTCGCGACAAGTTCCGCGGGCCGAACAGCCTTTGCCGTGCCTCGCGCTGCGGCACGTGGGAATTTTTAAACGGCTCGATAACACGGCTGTCCCTATGCGTGGATTGGGGCAATCTCCACAGTCTTCTTTAACTGTCCGCAGGCCGCGAAGATGTCTCGGCCGCGGGGGCGGCGGATGAATGTAGGAATTCCGGCGGCGACGAGAATCTTCTGGAAGGCTGATACGCGTTCTTGCTCGGGCGTTCGATAAGGCAATTCTGCTCCTGGATTGAGCGCAATCAGATTGATCTTTGCACGGATGCCCCGAACCAATTCGATGACTTCGCGGGCATGCTCGGGGGCGTCGTTCACTCCAGCCAGCAGGACATATTCAAAGGTCAGGCGCTCGCGCGGACGAAGGGGGAATTCACGCGCGGCTTTCATCAGCTCGGTGAGATTCCATTTGCGATTGAGCGGCATTACTTGTGTCCGCAAATCGTCGTTCGGAGCATTCAGTGAAATGGCCAGCTTGGGACGAAGCGTCTCCTGGCCGAAATCATGGATGCGCGGGACGATTCCGGCGGTTGAAACGGTCATTCGGGACTCGGGGATGCCGATGCCTTCGACGAGCAAGCGGACCGACTTCATAAAGTTGTCATAGTTGAGGAAGGGCTCGCCCATCCCCATGAAGACGAGGTTAACCCTCTGCAGTGGGGGCTCGACGTGGTGATCGCGGAGCACGGCGGTGATCTGGCCTACGATTTCGCCGGGCTCAAGGTTGCGCTTGACGCCGAGCAACGCGGTGAAGCAGAACTTGCAGTTGACGGCACAGCCGACCTGACTGGAAACGCAAATTGTGGCTCGCCGCCGGGCGGCAGGAGAGGACGGACTGGTGCCGAGTCGGGCGGGGCGAAGGCCAGCCACCATGCTGGCGGTGGGTACATCCATTTCGATTTCGTCGCCGGCTTGGGTGCCGTCGCCGTTTTCGCCGCCATCGCCTTCGGGCATCCAAACCGTTTCGACGGTCTCGCCGTCGGAGAGTTCCATCAAATAGCGAATGGTGCGGTCGGTTGAGGTGAATTTGTGCGCGATGACGGGCGAGCCGACCCCCCAATGCTCTTCCGCGAGACGAGCTCGGTATTCGGCTGGCAGAGTCGAAACGCGATCCAGACGGTCCATCTTTTGGCGGTAGATCGCATCAAACAGCTGTTGGCCCCGGTAGGCAGGCTGTCCCGTCTGAAGTGCAAGGTCTGTAAGCTCCTGCAAGGTAAGTCCTAAGAGCGGATTGGGGGGACGGGTATGCATGCATGGAGTTCGCAATTCGGGTATTGGTGGAGCTAATTACCGCAAGTTAAACAAAAATAAGGTAAAACTTCAACTGGCATCGCCTGGAGCTGGATTGTGGGACAATAGAAAGACGGGCCTGCCCGAGTATTCATATACGCACCCAAGCCAGACAGTAAAGGACATCATAACCGGACCTCATGGTAAAAGAGAACCGCAGCATTCGTCGTCAAGTCCTGCCGAATGGCCTCACGGTCATCACCGAGCAGATGCCGCACATACGGTCGGTAGCCATTGGCATTTGGCTCAAGTCGGGGTCGCGGGATGAGGATTCGGAATGGAATGGGATCTCGCATTTCATTGAGCACATGGTGTTCAAGGGAACGGAGACGCGGTCGGCGGAGGAGATTGCGCGGCAGGTCGATTCGATTGGCGGCAATATGGACGCGTTTACGGCGAAGGAATGCATCTGTTTCAACATCAAGGTGCTAGACGAGCATCTTCCGCTGGCGATGGATGTGTTGAGCGATCTGGTGCTTCATCCCGTATTCGATGCGGGAGATATTGCGCGGGAACGCGGGGTGATTCTGGAGGAAATAAAGATGGACCAGGATAATCCCGACTACCTGGTTCACGAAATTTTCACGCAAAGTTTCTGGAAAGATCATGCGCTCGGTCTGCCGATTCTAGGGACGCGGGAGACGGTGAAGAAGTTCGATCGTCCGGTGGTGTCGCGATTTTATGGGCACCATTTCGCGCCGGGGAATCTGATCTTGAGCGCGGCAGGCAATCTGGATCATGAACATTTCGTGGAGCTGGTTGCGAAGCATTTTGAACATGTAAAGCCCACGAAAAACGGCTTACAGTCGCCGCAACCCAAGATCTTTTCGCGGATTAACCTACGCAACAAGAAGTCGCTGGAGCAAGTGCAGATTTGCATTGGTGTTCCGTCGCATCCGATGGCGCATGAGCGTCGCTATGCTTCTTATATTTTGAATACGCTACTGGGAGGCGGGATGAGTTCGCGGTTGTTCCAGAATATACGCGAACGACAAGGGCTGGCGTATTCGATCTACAGCGATTTGAATCCTTATCGAGATACGGGGTCGATGTGCGTGTACGCGGGAACTTCGCGGGAATCGGCCGTCAAGGTTGTGGAATGCGTGGTGGAAGAGTTCCGCAACTTGAAAACCACGCTGGTTCCGGAGGAAGAGCTGCGCCGGTCGAAAGACCAACTTAAGGGCAGCCTGATGCTTTCGCTGGAATCGTCGACGGCGCGCATGTCGAACCTGGCGCGGCAGGAGATGTATTACGACCACTTCTACGGACTTGACGAATTGATTGAGCGGATCGAAGCGGTCAGCGCGAATGAATTGCAGGAAACGGCGGAGGAATTTTTCCGCACGGAGCAGATTGCGGTAACTATTCTTGGGAATCTGACTGGTCTGAAACTAACTCGTGACCAGTTAAGCTGCTAAGTCAAGTGTCTCGCTCGGCGGTGTGGGGCGAGCAGATGGTCGCCTTTATCCCAAACCCCTCGTGTTATTCTGTTGCGCTCTCCTCTCAATGGAATTCCACTATGTTCTTACGGATTCTTGGGTTCGTGTTGGCCGCTGCGGTTCTGGTGGGCTATCGTCTTATTAAGCCCCGAAATGGGGCTTCGGCTTCGGTGGAACGCTGGAGTCTTTCTTCTTTATTCCTGGCGAGCGTGCTCACGCTGTTTGCGGAACTCTCGTTGATACGGTGGCTGGCCACGGAAGTCCGAGTTTTTGCGTACGTCAAGAACTTGGCGCTGCTGCTCTGCTTTCTCGGCTTCGGACTGGGTTGTGCGTTAGCGCGACAAAGGCCGCGCTGGCGGACGGCGGTCACCGCTTTGCTGGGGTTGGTCGTGATTGTTCGGATGCCGTGGCGGGGGCCGCAAATTATGGAAAGCCTCTCGCAATCCCTGGGGGGCGGGCAAGACATCGCGATATGGGCCACACAGGTGAGGCACGACACGACGGGGCTTCTGCTGGCTCTTGCGGTGGCTGCCATCCTGCTCTTACTGATCACTTACGTTTTTATTCCGATCGGGCAGATCGTCAGCCGGCAGATCGAACTGGCCCCGGGCACGTTGTATGGCTACTCCTGGAATCTGGCGGGGAGTCTGGTTGGTATTCTCGCGTTTTTCGGAGTCTCGTGGCTGGCGCTGCCTCCGGCGGTGTGGTTTACAGGCGTTTTAGCAGGCATGGCACTGTTGCAATCGAACCGGCGCGATATGACGCGACTTGGCATTGCCATCGTTCCTGCGGTGCTTCTGCTGATTGATCCAGCAACGCCGCATCACTTCAATCTCTGGACCCCGTACCAGCAGATTGAGGTGCAGGACATGAATTTTCCGGATGGTGAACTGCGAAGCACCGAGGTCCGGGTGAATCACACCGGCTACCAGCTGATCGTGAATCTCTCTCCCGAGTTTCTCAGCCGACATCCTCATTTGCTGGCGGAAGCACCGGATGAAAATCCTTATAATCTGCCATTTCGTTTTACGTCGCCAAATCCGAGGGTGCTGATCGTAGGTTCGGGGACGGGAAATGATGTTGCGGCTGCACTGCGTCATGGCAGCCGATCGGTCGATGCGGTTGAAATCGATCCGAAGATTCTTGATCTGGGGCGGCGACGTCATCCCGAGCATCCCTACGATGACCCACGGGTAATCGCGCATCAGACTGACGCGCGCGCGTTCATGAAGCGGACCACTTCGCAGTATGACCTGATCCTTTTTGGATTACTGGATTCGCATACACAGCTCTCTGACTATTCGAACATGCGGATCGATAACTTCGTATACACGGAGGAGTCGTTCCGAGAAGCGCGGGCGCTGCTTGCGCCGGACGGCGTTCTGTTCGTGAAGTTCGAAGTCGGTCGTCCATTTGTCGGACAACGTCTGGCGGAGATGCTGACGGATACTTTTGGAAAAGCTCCCGTCGTATTCAACGCGCCTTCTACTTATAGCGCAGGCGCGAGTTGCTTCGCCATTTCGCCGTCGGGACAGGTGGAAGCGAGCCTTGCAGGAGATCAGCAATTGAGAGAGTTTGTGGCTGCGCGGCGGCCGGCGTTCCTAGCCATGCCGAGAGTTGCCGTGACCACCGACGATTGGCCTTACCTTTATCATGGCGGGCACTGGATTCCCGGGATCTTCTATCTGCTTAGCACTCTGGTTATTTTGCTCGCAGCGCTGTTTTACCTGCAGATTCCTGAGGCCCGCAACCGCGTTCCTTCTCTTTTCTTCTTCAGCATGGGCGCGGGATTTCTGCTTCTGGAAACACAAGTGGTCAGCCGATTGGCACTCTATTTTGGGACCACGTGGCAGGTAAACGGAATTGTGATCGCGGCGATTCTCTCCGCGCTTCTGCTGGCGAACTTCGTGATCGAAAAAAGACAAGGTCGACCGTGGCCGCGGGTGTGGAGTCTGGTCGGGATTCTGGTGGGCATTGGCTGCGCGTATTTCGTGCCTTTTCACCGTATTCCCGGATCGGCGGCCATGGTTGGAACATTCGCGGCGATGATCTTCGCTATCCCCGTTTTTTTTGCGGGCTTGTTGTTTGCCGCAGAATTCCGCAGCGTTGATTCGCCCGCGGCCGCTCTCGGTGCCAACATGCTGGGAGCCGTGGTGGGTGGCTTATTGGAAAACGTATCGCTGATCGTAGGGATGAAAGCGCTGCTGTTGGTAGCCGCCCTTTTATACTTGCTGGCCGGGGCCGGCTTTCGAGGAGTACCATCGCTCCAGCCTGATCGGAGCTGATAACCCGAACCTATCGCGCGGCTGACTCGATGCAAATGGTAGTTGACGTTTTTGGGCAGATTCTTGGAACCCTCTGGGCGCACAAGCTGCGCTCGTTCCTCACGATGTTTGGCATTGCGTGGGGCGTGGGTTCGCTGCTGCTGTTAGTGGGGCTTGGCGAAGGCTTCAGAACGGGCAACCAGCGGGGGCTTTCGGAGTACGGCGAAAACATCATGTTCCTGTATCCGGCAAGCGCTCCGGAGGTTGCGGGCAACATGAATTCAGGGCGTAAGTATCGGCTGACTTATCAGGACTATCTCGACATTCGCAAAGAATCTCCGCACATTAAGGCGATCACTCCGGTGCTGAGTACGGATGATGTACGTGCGGTCAGCGAGTTTGCCAGCGCCAGCGGACAACTTACGGGCGCGGAACCGCAATACAACGGAATCCGATTTCTTCCGCTGAAGCAAGGGCGGTGGCTCAACGCGCTGGACGAGACGCAGAAGAGAGACGTGGTAGTGCTGGGCGATGAGATGACGCACAGTCTTTTTCCCGGGCGTCCTGCGATTGGCGCGTTCATTCTGCTCAACGATCATCGTTTTGCGGTAGTTGGCACTTTGCGCCGGGTGGGGCGAGGGGATAACAATCTGACGAACGCGCGCGCTTACATTCCGTTTCAGGTGATGCGAAGTTATTTCCCGCTCACGGGCGAAGAGGCGTTTGATGCGATTTCGGCCATCAACTTCCAGCCTCTCGTGGCGGACGACCATCTGATTGCACTGAAGGAGGCACATCGGGTTATTGCGCGCAACCACCACTTCGACTATCACGACGAGGATGCTTTCGACGGGTGGGATACGGTGCAGCAGGCGCAGATGATGGGCACCATTTTCGATGCGATGAATGAATTTCTGGGAACGGTTGGGCTGGTGACTTTGGCGCTAGGCGCGATTGGGGTGATCAATATCATGCTGATTGCGGTTACCGAGCGCACACGCGAGATCGGATTGCGGAAGGCATTGGGGGCGACGAATCGGAGCATCATGCTGCAATTTTTCGCGGAGGGGATCATTTTGACGCTGGTCAGCGGACTGATCGGCATGGCTTTGGCCGGCGGTCTTATGGCGCTGCTGGGCAGTTACAACGGGCCAGGCGGCTTCGATCCGCCGCGACTGGTTCCTAAGACCGCGATTCTTGCGATTGTAAGCCTGATGATTGCTGGAGTGGCGGCGGGACTCTATCCGGCGCGCAAAGCGGCGAAGCTGGAGCCGGTGGAAGCGTTGAGGCAGGAATAGAAAACGATGCTGCGTGACCTGCTCCAGGAATCTTACAACGCCATGCGCCACAACCGGCGCAGGACGGCGCTCACCATGCTGGGGATGGCGTGGGGCATCGCCACGGTGGTTATGCTGCTGGCATACGGCGATGGTTTTGGACGGGCTTGCGCCAACATCTTCGCGAACTTTGGAACTCGCCTCTTTATCGTGGTCCCTGGGCGGTCGACAATGCAGGCGGGTGGAGAGAAGGCGGGCACACCGGTTCGGCTGACACTCGATGACGTCGACCTGCTTACTGCCAACGTCCCGCAAATTGCCCACATCAGTCCCAGTTGCGACAAACAGGCAATTCTGCAGTACGACGATCGCTCATTCACTATGAACGTTAATGGTGAATACCCCAACACATTTGCTATTCGCGCTCTTAGCCTGGCACAGGGACGATTTTATAACCCCGAGGATGAGATCCAGCGGGCGCGAGTTGCCGTGATCGGATCGGAGACCAAGGAAAAGCTTTTTTCGGGGCGCAACGCCGTGGGCGAGCACATGCGGATCGACGGCATCAGCTTTGAGGTAATCGGGGTGCTCACGCCGAAGATGCAGGCGGGAGATGACAACGTGAATCGGGTTGTCTATGTGCCTTTCACCAGCATGGGCGACCTTAAGGACACGCATTATCTTGATTCAATCTGGTTCAACTATGAGACGAACGATTATGAGCGGATTGAGCAATTGGTGCGCTACAACATGGCGATGCAGCATAAGTTCAATCCCGCGGACCGGCGCGCGGTGTACGTGTATAACCTGATGGAGCAGGTGCATCAGTTCGCGATTATTACGCTTGGTCTGAAGATCCTGCTGGCTTTTATCGGGACGCTGACGTTGGGGATTGGCGGCGTGGGGCTGATGAATATCATGCTGGTTTCAGTCACACAGCGAACGCGGGAGATCGGCGTGGAGAAGGCGTTGGGAGCACGGCGGCGGCATATCTTTTTTCAGTTTCTGGCCGAGGCGTTGACAATCACTTTTATGGGAGGAGCACTCGGCATCATACTTGCTTATGTGGTTTCGATCGGGGTGGGCAGACTGACGCTGTATAGCGCGATGGCGAAACACGCAGAGGCCGGAGATATACGACTGGTGATCAATCCTCTCACACTGGTCGTTGCGGTTTCGATTCTAAGCGCAGTTGGATTGGTGAGCGGGATGGTGCCGGCGATCCGCGCGTCGCGACTCGACCCGATCGAAGCGCTGCGCTACGAATAGATTTCTGAAGCATAACCTAGACAGATTTTTTTGGCACGATAGAATATGTGGCGATTACGGAGGGCGTTCGCGCCGTTCGAAATCTACCGCAACATCTTTGTTAAAACCGTGTTCATCGCTATTGGAGGATGGTGAAAATAAAATGAAAAAGCTGATTGGATTGCTCGTGATATGTTTCGCGTTTTCTCTGTCAGCATTGGCTCAGCATGAAGCTCGACCGGAGGTCGGTGGCGGCAAACAAAACATTCCTCAGCATGGTCCTGCGAGAGTAGCGACTCCGCACCCGGCACCGGCAAACCGGGATTTCGCTGAGAAACCGGGACATCCGAACGCTCCGCATGTCGACGGCGGCAAGGTATGGGTGGGGCACGATACGGGCGCCGCTGACCCTCACTATCATCTAGATCATCCGTGGGAGCATGGCCATTTCACCGGAGGTTTTGGGCCTAAACATGTTTGGAGGCTGGCGGGTGGCGGTCCGAATCGTTTCTGGTTTGGCGGGTTCTACTTCTCGGTGGCGCCGTATGACGTTGGGTTCTGCGATGGCTGGCTGTGGGATTCGGACGACATCGTAATCTACGACGATCCCGATCACGTGGGGTGGTACCTCGCTTATAACGTGAGGCTGGGTACGTACGTTCACGTCATGTTTCTAGGGGCTTAACGAGGTGGGAGTTTTGTGAGGCGAATCTTCGGTGGAAGGCCGGGCGAAGAGACCCGGCTTTCCGACCGGAGATGGATTTTGCACTTAGTTCCTGTCTTTTACTTGTCTTTTACTTCCATTGGTTCACGCCTATTTGCTGGCGCCGCCGGTTTTGTTCTTATCCACGATCGAGAGCAACTCGACGTCGAAGATGAGGGTTGCGTTGGGACCAATTTCGCCGGGGCCGCGCTCTCCGTAGGCAAGGTTGGAGGGAATGAAGAGCTGCCACTTCGAACCCACGGGCATGAGTTGCAAGGCTTCTGTCCATCCTTTGATTACCTGACCGACTCCGAAGGTTGCGGGCTGACCGCGCTTGTAGGAACTGTCAAATTCGGTGCCATTGATGAGAGTGCCGCGGTAATTGCATACAACTGAGTCGCTCGCGGTCGGCTTGGGTCCGGTACCGGCGGTAAGAATCTTGTATTGCAGGCCGCTGGGCAGGGTTACAACACCTGGTTTACCTTTGTTGGCGGCCAGAAATGCTTCGCCTTCAGTTTTGTTTTTTGCCGCGGCTTGTTCCATTTTCTCCTGCTGGTCTTTACGCACTTCGTTCTGCACCTCGGTGAGCACGGCCTTCGCTTCGTCTTCGGTGAGGCGTGTCTTGGTGCCAGATACGGAATCCTTCAATCCCTGGATCACGAGATTCCAGTCGACTTCGACTGATTGTTTTTTCAGGCCCTGGGAATAGCCAGTACCGATGTTCATCCCGAGCGCATAGCTAAATTTCTGTTTTCGCGTGGTGAGCGGAGCAGCCGCGCTCGCCGTTCCTGTTTTCTTCTTTACTGGAGCTTTCGTTTTGGCTGCGGGAGCCGCTGGAGTTGTTGCCGTGGAATTGCTTGCGGGAGTCTGCTGGGCATAGCCATCTCCGGCAAGCGACATCGCTGCGGCCAATAGTATTGCAGTGGTGAGAGATCTTCGCATTCACCTATTGTCACATTGAGCGGCATTCTGCGCCAGACCGGAGGTAACAAGGACCACGAAGGCTGAGGGTTCGCGCAAGGATTCGCTATAATCCGGGGATGAAAAGTGCGTTTTTCTTACTTCTCGCAGTGCTTGCGACGGCGGTCGCGTGGGCCAGTCCAGCGAAAATACTAGTACAACTCAAGAATGCTCAAGGCAAGATTGTGGGCTCGGCGATTCTGTGGGAAACAGCTGAGGGTGCGGTCGAGATGGAGATGAGTTTCAGGGATTTGCCGCCGGGAGAGCACGCGATCCATTTTCACCAGAACGCGAAGTGCGATGCGCCGGACTTCAAGTCGGCGGGGCCGCATTTTAATCCGGACGGGAAGAAGCATGGATTGGAGAATCCGGAGGCCACCACGCGGGGGATAACCCCAACTTCACCGTGGGCGCGGATGGGACCGCGCATTTCAAGTGGGAGGACAAGGACGTGACGCTGGGCAGCGACAGCCATTCGCTCTTCAGCAATGGAGGGACAGCGATTGTGGTGCACGCTAAGGCAGATGATCAGAAGACTGATCCGGCAGGCAATGCCGGAGACAGGATCGCTTGCGGGGTGATTCGTAAGTAGTAGAGCTGGTGAAGTCCCATCCTTGCGCACTGAAGGCGCAAGGATGGGCCACCGGTTTCGGCTATTACTTCCCTTCCCTATTTTTCTGGCGGGACGTAGAGGGCGGGAATGTTCTCCTTTTTGACTGTTTCATTCAGCGCCACCAGGTCTTTTGAGATCAACTCGCGGTATTGCGCGAGCAGCGGTTGCGCCTCTTTTGCCAATTCGTCAAACACTTCGTATTGTTGCTGCGTGGGTGCCGCATCGGCGGACTCGACGCTGAAGAGCAGGGAGTGCAAGCGCTCGTCGATGAGCACGGGGTAGTTTAGATTCGACTCCGAGCTTTTCGAATTGACCTGAAGCAATTGCGACTCAATGCCATAGCTTTTCTTGTCGAAGTCTTTCGTGGCCGCGACAAGAGAGGCGTAGCGCGAATCGTCGCCGAGACGCCGGTCGAGTGCGCGAGTCTGGGTGCGTACTTCACGGATCGCACCCACGGCCTGGTGAATCTCCGAGACCTGGGCAACAATCTTGCGGCCCAATTCAACCTGCTTCTGAACATCTTCGTTTGTGGCTTTGACGCGAGGATCGATCTTCAACTCGAGCGGCGCGGTGTAGGATTTCCCGTCCACGGTGAGTCGCACCTGATACGCACCGGGAGGCGCCATTGGACCACGGTTGCGGAACTCGGCGCCGGGTTCTCCGGGCAGCGGCGTCGGCCCTTGCAAGCGCAAATCCCAGGCAAAACGGTTGACGCCCACGTCGGTCGGAATCTTTTCGTTGGGAGGAGTCTGGTCGGGCCATTCGGGAGGCGTTTCCGCTTCTTTGTTTTCTTCGTTGGAGTAGCGGCGGACAAGTTTGCCCGAGGCATCAAGGAATTCGAGCGCCACGACACCCTTGGGCGCAGCTGGCAGGTAGTAATAAACGATGGCTCCGCTCGGCGGGTTGTCGCCTACGGGTTGACGGCGTTCGTAGAAGTCGGGCCAGCGCATGCGATAGGTCACTCGCGGCTTGTAGAGAACAGTCTCGGACGACGCTCGCTCATTAACGTCCCGGAGCGGGGTGATGTCATCGAGGATCCAGAAGGAGCGGCCGTGCGTGGCTACGACGAGATCGTCATTCTTAACAATCAGGTCGTGAATCGGGGTATTCGGAAGGTTGAGACGCAGCGATTGCCAATTCGCTCCGCTGTCGAAGGAGACGTAGATTCCAGTTTCCGTTCCGGCGTAGAGAAGATTTTTCCGCACCGGATCTTCACGCACGGCGTGGGTGTATGCGCCGTCGGGAATGCCATTGGTGATCTTCGTCCACGACTTGCCGAAGTCAGTGGTCTTGAAAATGTAAGGTTTGAGGTCGTCGAGTTTATGTGTATCGACGGCCGCGTAGGCAGTGCCTGCGTCGTAGTGCGAGGCTTCGATCAGGCTTACCAGACTCCACTCTGGAATTCCCTGCGGGGTTATGTTTTTCCAATTCTTGCCGCCGTCGCGCGAAATGTGGATCAGACCATCATCGGTTCCCGCCCAGAGCAGATCCTTTTGGACGGGGGATTCGGCGATGGTGAAGACGGTGTCGTAGTACTCGACCGAAGTATTGTCTTTGGTCAAGGGGCCGCCGGCCGAGACCTGTTTGCTCTTGTCGTTGCGCGTGAGGTCGGGGCTGATCGCGGTCCAACTCCTGCCTTCGTCGGTGGTCTTGAAGATGCGCTCAGCACTGGTATAAATCACATTTGGATCATGCGGAGAGATCACGATAGGCATGGTCCAGCCGAGGCGATATTTAAGATCGCCGGCGCCGTGGCCGGACGTATCTTCAGGCCAGACGGTAATGTCCTGCTCTTGATTGCTGCGGCGATCGAGGCGCGTCACGACGCCGCTGCCTGAGCCGGCGTAGATGATGTTGGAGTCGCGAGGATCGGGAGCAAGGTAGCCGCTCTCTCCGCCGCCGGCATCGAACCAATGCTGACGGCCGATATAGCCATCGTCGGTGCGGCTGAGGATGCCGATGGTCGAGTTATCCTGCTGGGCGCCGTAGACCTTGTAAAGAAAATCGTTGTCAGCGGCGACATGGTAGAACTGCGCGGTTGGCTGGTTATACTGCGTTGACCAACTCTTGCCGCCATCGACCGAGATGGTCGCACCGCCGTCATTGCCGTTGATCAAGCGATTCGGATTCTGTGGATCGATCCAGAAGCCGTGATGATCGCCGTGCGGCGCGGGGAGAAGGTTCAGCGTCTTGCCGCCGTCGGTAGACCGGAACATGCCTGTGTTGAGCATGTAAACCGTGTCGACGCTCTTGGGGTCGGCGAAGATATGCGTGAAGTACCACGCGCGCTGGGTAATGCGCTGGTCATCGTTGGTGCGCGACCACGTTTCGCCGCCGTCATCGGAGCGATACAGTCCGCTTTCCTTTGACTCGATGAGCGCGTAGACGCGGTTCGAATCGGCGCCTGAGATGCTCACGCCGATGCGGCCCAAAATGCCATCGGGCAAGCCGTGACCTTCGAGGTGCTTCCATGTATTGCCGCCGTCGATGGAGCGATAGAGGCCGCTGCCGGGGCCGCCGCTTTCCAAACCCCACGGAAGGCGCTGAATCTGGTAGAGCGCGGCGAACATGACGTTCGAGTTGTGCGGATCAACTGACAGGTCGATGGCGCCTGATTTGTCGTCCTTGTAAAGAACCTTGTCCCAGGTCTTGCCGCCGTCGGTGGTGCGGAAAACGCCGCGCTCGCTATTCGGGCCATAGGCGTGGCCGAGGGCTGCGACTAACACATGATCGGGATCGCGGGGATCGATCCAGACGTGGGCGATGTGGCGAGTGTCGGTGAGTCCGATGTGTTGCCAGGTTTTGCCGCCGTCGGTGGTTTTGTACATTCCGTCGCCATAGGAGATGTTGCCACGCAGGCAGGACTCTCCCGTGCCGACGTAAATCACGTTGGGATTGGATTCTGAGACGGCGATTGCGCCAATGGAGGCGATCATGCTGTGATCGGAGATCGGCTGCCAACTGACGCCACCGTCGGTCGTACGCCATACACCACCAGCGACTGCGCCGAAGTAGTAGGTGAAAGGATTGCCGGGAATTCCGGTGACGGCCAGCACGCGACCGCCCCGATACGGCCCGATATCGCGCCACTTCATTCCCTTGAATTGTGCTTCGTTATAAGGCTGTGCGACTGCAGAAATCCCAAAAACAATGACCAGAACACACCACACCACCAGAGCGCGAACCTTCATGCATTGACCCCTATCTACGACCGTGAGTAGAAGACCGATAATAATAACGCATCGCAGATGAGAATTTGCTGGTCGACGTTCATGTTTGTACGGCCGCCTTGCCAGGTTCTGCCGCTGGGTCACAATCGTAACCGTATGGGCAGAATTGGGGTCGATGAGGAAGATCGGAGTCGCAATTCGGGCTGAACCCCGCGGTTGAGCACCCAGAACTACGACTTGCGATCTGAGTAGAGAAATTCGAGAGCCTCAGGGAGGCGCGCTGCCCATGCGGCCTCGCTGTGCGTAGCGCCTTCGTCGATGCGGACCCTTAGGCGTTTCGCGTCGAGTCCCGCGTCGCGCAGAATGGATTCGAGTTCGCGGAAGTCGTCGAGGATTTTCGCGTCCTTTTGCGGATTCCCGGTTTCTTGTGTCCCCATGCCAATGTATGTGCGCGCAGGCCAGCAGCGGAAGGCGCGGCTCTCTTGGAGAATTTTGCGGTTGGCGACGAACAGAGATGGGCTTTCGATCAGCAATCGGCCAAACACTCCCGGAGCGGCGAGTTGTGTATAGAGAGTAATCAAACCGCCAAGAGAAGAACCGCCCAGGCCCGTATTCTCCGAGCCTTTTGATATCGAATAGCGCTGTTCGATCAGAGGCATCACTTCACGCTGCAAAAACTCCGGATAGCATTTGCCCTTCGCGTAAACAACTTTGGGATCTTGCGACTTGTATGGAATGTATTCGCGAATGCGGCTCCTGGTGTTGTCGATGCCGACGATGATCAGGGAGGGAATCTTCTGTTCCGCAATGAGACGCGCTGCGGTTTCGCCTGCTTGCCAATGGACTCCGGCGAAGGCGGTCGCCGGGTCGAACAGATTCTGTCCGTCGTTCAGGTAGAGCACTGGATAGCGGGTTGCGCCATCGGCGTCGTAATCGGGAGGAAGCCAGACGCGCAACAGGCGCGTGTTGCCAAAGACGCGGCTGCGGAGTTCATGGAGCCAAAGCTTGCCTGTAAGAACAGGCTCGGCTGCGGCGACAGGCTTGGCTTTTGCTTTGCGAGGTGTTGAAGGGGACATGAGGAGAATGGGGGGCGAAGGCTATTGGGTTCGATTTTTCCACCAAATCACTGCCGACAAAACTGCCGCGATCGTGATCAAGAAGAGCGAACTCAAACATAAGATGCACCAGACGCCGAGAACATGGGCCTCGACGTAAGTCAGATACAAAGCGAACGCCAGTCCCGCGGAGGCTCCCGCAAAGAGCATTGTGGGAGTTTCACGCCGCTCACGATACACGGTAGCCAAACCCGCGAGCGCCGCGTACCCCAGCATTCCGATGAGGGCAACGGGAATTCCGAAAATTGACGAATACTCGCTGCGATTCACGATGTCGCAATTAAATGCCTGTCCGATATCACAGAATTGCGTCTTTGATTTGGCGTAATGGTGTTCGAGTGACATTGACGAGATGGCGATGCCGCAAACCGCGACAACCGCTAACAGACTCATGAGGCGCTGCATGGATTCGGTCACTGGAGTGAGCACCCCGTCCGGTCGCTAAGTTCCTGCAAAGTGAACACACGCTCGACGCGCTCGCCGGTCGGCGGAAACTGCCAGGTGGGGAAATGCTTTATGTCAGCGTCTTTGCAAACCTGGGCCTCCGCGCGCAAGTCGCCCTTGACGCCGCATTCGACATAGGGAACATATTCGAACGACGCGCCAAATTCTTCTTTTTGTTCCGCGCAATGCGGACACCAATAGGCTCCATACATCTTGACGCCGCGCGCAGCCAGACAACGCGCGAACGCATCGTGCTTGTGCTGAGTGCGATTGCCGAGGTAGTAAGCGAGGCCGAAGGCGATGACGATGAGTACCGCATAGACTGCGAGCCGCCGCCAATTCCGGTTCGAAGTCTCGACGCCGAGGCGTTCTTTTTGCCGTTGTCTGCGCTCTTGCGACATGGAGTTTTTATATCACGACTGTTCAACTGTGGGGACGAAGCTTGTCATAACATGCTCGCGAGGTGGGGATTATGCCATGCCCCTCAGACGACCACACGCAAGGCCGCCGGGAGCACGTCGATCGATTCACAGTGCAACCGCAATACTTCGCCGTCGACCATCACGTCGACAGGACCGTCCAGTTGGAACTCGACTCGTCGCACTGCATGGCGCTCGGCCAGCGGGTGCCGCGTGTGCGTTCCATCGTAAAGCGTCGCCAGGTTTCGTATCAGGCCGAGTCGTCCGATCGGTCCCCAACGCACGTACTCGATCAACCCATCGTCGGTGACGGCGTCGGGAGCGATCATCATCGTGCCACCGGTGAACCTGCTGTTGTTGAAGGTTAAGAACAAGCAGCGGCGGTTGTCAAACTCTTTCTGATCGTCGAAGCGCACGGGAAAAGGCCGGCGATTCAGCCGGGCCAAGCAGAGAAAAATCGACAGGAGATATCCAGGCTGCCCCAGGTTCAGAAACCGCCGATGGCGGAGCGCCGCGACGTCCGCTGCAAATCCTACGCTCAGCAAATTTGTGTAGTGGATGACACCGCCCTTGTGGGTAAGGCGCAAAACGTCGCAGGGCCGGGAACGCCGCGCCTCGAGCGCCTGCATGGCGTGCTCCAAGCCCGTTTTGCCGGAAGACAGATCTTCGAAGTCGCGGAGAAAAGAGTTGCCGGTGCCGAGAGGAAGAAAACCGAGCGTGGGAATCCGATCCTGAGGAGTTTGGTCGGAGCCGAGACCTGCGCGATGGGAGCTGCTCTCGGGAAACAGGCCATTGACGATTTCATAGGAAGTGCCGTCACCGCCGACGGCGAGGAAGTTTCGATAGCCGCGAGCATAGGAGTCGCGCGCAATTCTAGTGGCGTCGCCGGGAGAGCCCGTCTCCACGGTGTCAAGCGCAATTCCTGCAGCGCGTAGTCGATCGAGGGCTGCGCTCACGCGCTCGCGGCAACGTCCGCCGCCGGCTGCCGGATTGATAATCGCCAAAAAAGTTTGGTTCAAGGCCAGTGTCGGGTCTCGGCGCGGAGTTGCTCTTAAATCTCCACGATCGATTTCCGGTCCGCTCCCGTTCCGATTTCCGCAGCCAGGTCTCCGCGCTTGATCTTGAGCGACGCTGTGCGCGGAAAATCTTTCTCCCACAGTAGATATCCGCCGACCCGCTTGAAGTCGGGCAGGCGGCGATTCCGCGCCATGATTTCATCGCGGACTCGATCGTCGAATTGCTGATTCTGCTCCAAGCGCACGATCACGACGAGCATCTCGTTGCCGAGTTGTTTTTGCGGCCAGAGATAATTCGCGGCAAACACGCAATATTCCTTCACCGGAAGACCATCGAACACGGCTTCGATATCTTCGGGATAGATATTCTTGCCACCGGCGGTCACGATCATGTTTTTCTTGCGGCCGACAAGTTGCAGGTGTCCGTCGCCTTCAAAACGGCCCTGATCGCCCGTCAGCAGCCAGTCTTCGACGATGGTTTGCGCGGTCAGTTCAGGATCGTCAAGATAATGCGACATGACCGCGCGACTACGCACGGCAACTTCGCCGATGCCGTCGCCGTCAGGGCTCAAGATGCGAACTTCGCTTCCGGGCAGAGGCTTGCCAACCGTGTCTGCGCGGAATGGCCTCAGATCGTTCAGGGTCACTGCCGTGCAAGCTTCGGTGAGCCCGTAGCCACAGGTGACGGGAATTCCGAGGTCGTAGAAAAATTGTAAGGTTGAAGGATCGGTGAATGCTCCGCCAACAATCAATGCCAGCAGCTCTCCGCCAAAGGCTTTGTGCACTTGCGGGAGCAGGCGGCGGCTGATGGCGACGTGCGGACGGCGCCGGGTAAACATTTTGTTCAGAGCAACCAGGCGGTCGAGCATCCAGCGTTTGCCCGGTTTCAGTTCGTCAAACTTCGCCCTCAATCCGCGTTCGAGATTTTTGAGCACCATGGGTACGAGGCTCACGTAAGTGATGCGATAGCGCACAAAAGCGTCACGGACAAATTCGGGCCGTAGGGTGCGAAGGTGCACGACACAAGCTCCGCAGACAAAAGGTCCGATGAAACCCACCATGAAATCGATCGCGTGATTCGTGGGCAGAATGCTTAGATATCGCACGCCTGGCCAAAATGGATACCACGCGGTGAGCGCGGTGCATTGCTCCAAATAACTGTCATGAGTCAGCACACATCCTTTCGGACGCCCGCCCGTGCCCGATGAATAGACGATACATGCGGTGTCTTCCCGCTGCCGCGGCACGAACTGCGGCTCACCCTTGCGTTTGAATTCTTCCCATCGGTAGGCGCCGCGCAGGTCCGCTCCCGCGGGGGCCTCGGTCACGAGGACAATTTCGGTGGTCAGCCCGGGAAAGTCGACTGCTTGAGTAATCGCACGCCACAGGTAATATTCAATAATCAGAAAGCGCGCCTTCGAATGGGCCAGCAACTGCAAGTGCTCGGCAGCTGTCAACTTGTAATCGAGCGGGACAAGAACGCCGCCACAGAAGAAAATCGAGTAGGCAGAAATCAGCCACTTCGATTGATTGGTCATGATGATGGCGGCACGATCGCCGGGCTTGAAATCGGCGTCCTCAAGCGCACGGCAGAGGGGACGCGCCATTTCCTTGAAGTCGGAGTAGGTCAGGCGAACTTTTTCGCGATCACGATCGGCTTCAATCAGGCAGGTTTCGTTTGGCCAGCGCTCCAAGGCGTCCTTAAGAGCCGCACCCAGGCTGGCATATTGGCGAAGATCAAGCATTCAGACGGTTATCTTACAAGGAGACGCGAAGATACGGAGAAAAGCAAGAGTGTATCAGAACATAGCGCGACGGTTGCGAATCTGTGGGTAGGGCGCATGAGGGAGCGGTGAGTGCTGCAAGGAATCGGGGGGTCTTGGAGTCTTCCTCCTCTTCGCGCGCCCGGAAATCGGCGCTAGAGCCGCGCTTGAATGCGAGTCGCCAGGGTTCGGAAGTCTGAGACTCCCTGCAATTCATAGTCGGGCAACTCGATGCGGAAGTGATGCTCGATGCGAGTGAGCAGATCGAGAGCCTGGAGGCTGTCGATTCCGAGAGTCTTGAAGAAGTCGTCATCTGGAGTCAGTTTTTCTCGCGGCACTTTGAAATGCGCGGCGGCCAGGTTCAAAATTTCGTCGAGTGTGCGATCAACAGTAGGCGCTGACATAAGCGGGCATGATCCTCATAATTGCAATTTTGCAAATCACGGATTCGGAACTCAGGGCAGATACGGCTGCACTCCTTCGTTCTCTACAAACTTGCGCAGCCCCTCTTCGACGGCAGGCCGGGAGTAAAGGTCGCAAAAAATATCGATCTCACGCTTCAGCTCGTCGTAGGGAATCGGCTTGACAAACCGTTTGGCTGCGGCGGCGGTTTGCTTATCGAATTTTCCGGCCTGGCTGGCCGTGGCGCGGGCGACACGAAGGGATTCACCCTCGGCCGCAATCTGGCTGACGAGTCCGATCTGCTGGACTTTCATGACATTGAAGCTACGGCCGGTGAGCAGCAGATCGCGCACGACCGCGTTGCCCAAATCACGCTTCAGGCGGGGGATTCCACCGAAGCCGGGGATCAAGCCGAGGCGCAACTCAGGAAAACAAAATCGCGCCATGCGGTCGGCGACGATGATGTCGCAGACCAGGGCGAGTTCGAATCCGCCGCCGAAGGTCACGCCGTGCACGGCGGCAATGGTAGTCAGCGGGAGTGCATCGAGGGTATTCATCACGAAGTGAATGCGCTCCAGAAATTCGCGCACTCCGCGGATGGCCGCAGCTTTCTCCATTTCCTGGGAGCGCTGAAACAATTCCCGCAGATCCGCGCCCGCCGAGAAACCGGCCTTCCGGGTCGAATACAGGATCAGTGCGTGGGCTTCTTCGGCCAACTCAGGCAGGGATGCCGCGAATTTCTCCAATTCATCAAGAGTGAGGGAGCCAATCTCGTTGCAAGGGTCGCGATGCAGAGCGAGTTCGATCGCTCCATTCACGATTTGCCATGAAAGAGTCTGGCCGATGTATTCGTTCATGCCGACTTCACCGCCTGATTCTGCGCGACCTGATTCTTTGAGGCTTCATACATGGCATCAATTTCGCTGCGGAATCGTTGCGCAATCAAATCGCGCTTCAGCTTGCCGTTGGCGGTCAGCAGGCCGCTTTCGATGGTGAAAGGGTCTTCCACGATATGGAATGCGCGCACCTGCTTGTAATGCGGGAGAACGGGATTGACGAGGTCTAAAGCCGCCTGTGCTTTTTCATTGGCCACTTTGCCCGTGATCAGAGCTGCGAGATATCCGCGGCCATTGCCTACGACCACGACCTGACTTGCGGCGGGCAATTCGCGGAGAATCTTATCTTCGATGGGCTCGGGGGCGATGTTATGGCCAGAGCCAAGAATGATCAAATTTTTGATGCGTCCGACAATTTTCCAGTTTCCCTTTTCGTCGACTTCGCCTTGATCTCCGGTATGAAACCAGCCATCGCGCAGAACCTTGGCGGTTTCGTCGGCACGATTCCAGTAGCCCGGGAAAATGTTTGGACCACGCACGACAATTTCGTCGTTCTCGGCAATTTTCATTTCGAAGCCTGAAACGGCAGGACCGGTGCGACCGGGAACGACTTGGCCGTCGGGATCATCCATGGTGCAGATGGCTGTAGTTTCAGTCAAGCCATAGACCTGGAGAACAGGAATGCCCAGCATCGTAAAAAACAGCTGGGTTTCAAGACTCAGAGGCGCCGAGCCGCAGATCAGAGCACGCAGCTTGCCGCCAATCATCTTTTTTCGGATGGTCGGGAATACGAGTCCGTTCGCCAGCTTGAGCCAGAGATGGTCGGCGATGCGGGATTTGCCCTCTTGACGTCGAAACCATGCGCCCTTTGCCTTGGTATAGACCTGCAACGGAAATCCGCCAGTCTTCCAAAGTTGCTCGTCGACGGCCTTGCGCATGCGTTCGAGAAGGGCGGGGACGTTCAAGAAATAATCGGGCGATGCCAAGCGCATTTCGGCGGCTATTTTCGTGAGATCGGTGTTGAGGGAGAGCTTGCTGCCGCGCAAGAGGCAGGTGAGCATCATGATCCAGGAACCAGCAAAGCACAGCGGAAGGTAATGGAAGACAGAGTCTTGCGCAGGATGCATTTTCGGGAGGCGAGTGCGCATCAATTGATCGAGGCGGCCAGAGGTGCAACCGAGCATGTATCCAACGTTGGCTGCGTTGAGCATGACGCCTTTCGCTTCGCCTGATGTTCCCGAGGTGTAAATGACGGTGACTACATCTTCGTCGGCGACTTTGAGCGTCGGGTTCTCGGCCGGCTCGCGCGCAGGAGTGAAGACGTTTTCGAAGCAAAAATTTGGTGGCGCGTCGGGCCATTCTTTCACGATTGCATCGGCCAGAGACTTCTCGCCGCAAGCGATTACAGACGGCCAGCAATCCTTCATCATTGCGACCAGTTCGGTGGGAGCCTGGCGGGCGTAAAGTGGGACGACCGACAGCCCCTCGGCCATGATGGCCAAATCCATCGCCACCCATCGCATGGAATTATGGGCAAGAAGCGCGCAGCGATCGCCTTTTTTCAGACGAAGCCGGCGCAGGTAAGCGCGGGCTATGAGGACCTGCGCCAACAACTGGCGCGCGGTGAGAGAGACGGGTTGCCCATCGCGGAGTTCCTGCAGCACCACGGCGTCGCCGCCGCGCTCGAGAGTGGCAAAGATTTGTTCAAGGAAGGTCATTGACAGTTACGAATTATCGCCGATTTCGGCTCGAGAAGCTGCCTTCCGCATCTACAGAGGCATTTTCATTGTTCTACCCGTAGGCCGTCACCAATTGGTTTAACCCGTCGCTCATGGGGGGGAGATAATCCTCCCAACTCCACTCGCCGCGGCGCGTGGGAAACTCGGAATAACGGCGCTGCACTTCTTCTTCGAAGTACACACCCATGCGCGCCATAAGCTTTAAATTGCGGACGACGGTACGCGCGATCCCGTCGGCGATGCGCTCGCCGTCGCGGTCGAGAATTTCGAGCGCCGCGAGGGTGCGTTCTTCGAGGTCGGGATCATCGACATTCATGAGCAAATCGGTGTGGCCGCGCTCGTTCATCAGATTTCGAATGCGCTCATCCATGGTGATGCCCGCGGACGGAACCAAGGCGGGCATGGAAGTTACAATGCCGTGATAGCGCGAAGAAACCATCATGCGGCAGGCTCGCAGAATACTGACGAGCTGATACATGTTGTAGTCGTCGGAAGTGAGCACGGGAACGCCGCCGAGTTTCTCAGAAATGCGGCGGGCGGGGCGGGCGTCCATGCGCTCGGTCGCGGCCATGATGACGAAGACATTGCGCTTCTGACGAAACGCAGCTACGGCGTTGGCGATCGAAGTCAGGTAATGGGTGTAGGCGCGGTCGGCGGCGGGACCAGCGTTGTGAAAGTAGGGCCCGCGATAATGACTTTCTTTGTAGGCGCCGGTGAGGCCGTGCAGCGCGGCTTTCGCCACGGACGCCTTTACCGGCCACTCAAACGGATTAATCGGACAGACTACGAGTACTGGAGTGGCGCCATCCCATCCGACGTCGCGCAGAGCTTTTTGGCCGTAGTCGGCGCCCAGAGGCTCGAAGGTCCAGGCCGTGTCGGTGCCGAGTTCGGTGGGGACGCCCAGTTCGCGCAAGATTTTGCGTGACTCATCGTTGCGCGTGATGACAAGAGAATTTCTGCAATAGCGCCCGCACATTTTGGCAACGAGGGGATCCATGTGGCCGGCCTCGGCGCCGTAGCCGACCGACAACTTATTCTCTGCGGCAGCGATGCCAAGGGAACCGATCATCATGGTGGCAAGGGCGTTGGCAAATTTCGATTTGAACATCGAACCTTCGCACGCGACGACGCCGTGATGCTTGGGTACCTCGTTCGCGAGAAATGGAGGGAAAATATCAGGCAGGCGAACTTGCGAGGTGCCTTCGAAGTATCCGCGTGAACGGTCGAAATTGAAGGTCATCATGCTGAGTTCGACGTTTTCGGGGCCGAGAATTCGGCGGATCTGGCGCAGCATCTCTTCGACGCGCACATCCGATCCGGTATTGCGGGTGCCGTTGTAGCCGGCAAAGAGCAACTTCAGTTTCTCGCCGGGCTGCCAGGGCTCGCGCTTGCCCATCATCCACTGAATTTTTTTGCCTTCGATGATGCCTGACACCCAGGCTTCAAGAAAGAAGTCCATCATGCGGCGGAGCCTCCTGCTTTGGTGGTCTCGGGCCAGCCTTGATAGGGATATACGAAATTGTGCTGGCGGCTGAAACGAAGCAAAGGAAGACTGTACTGGGAAAAAGGCACGGGCTTGCGGCCTAACTCCGTGGTGACTCGTGTGTTGTCGAATACGGTGTTCCAAGTGAGGTAGGGCAGGAAAACTTTCATCAGCGCCGCCCCGTGCCCGACGGGACCCTTGCGATTGGCCAGGATGTTTATGGTGGACGCGAAGGGCGTTTCGAGGATAGGCAAAAAGACGGGGGCGCGCTTCTTCTGTTCGGCCGCGAGCGCCTGCGTCAATTCCTGAAACGTCTGCGAGTCGTTGCCGGAAGAAAGATGATAGGTATCGTGTTCGGGATTCGCCTTCATGTGCAAAGAGGAAATTGCGTCGGCAACGAAGTCGACATTCACGATATCGATTTTGTCATGGGGACGAAAAGGGAGCACGGGCAGTCCTGCGAGAAAGACAAACGATCGAACCATGTCGAACTGCGTGGTTTGGGGATAACGGCTGTCGCCCAGCACGATGCTGGGGCGGAAGATGGTCAGGGGCACGTCGGGGAGCAGTTCGCGCACCATATGCTCGCAGAATTTTTTGGTGCGGGCATAGGGATCGTAATCGGAGCGGTCCCATTCGATGGAGCGATCTTCCACGACAACTTCGTGGTTGCGCTTCCCCGCCACAGCGACAGTGCTTACATTCGAAAACCGCTGGAGACCGTGATAATACTGGATGCGGCGAGCCAGTTGAATTACTTCCAGGGTTCCGCGCAGATTTACATTGAGACAGTTTTTTTCCGACTTGCGATTCAGCGAGGCGGCGCAGTGGATAACCGAATCTGTCGTATGCACAAGGCGATCATAGTCACCGGGTTCAAGACCGAATTGGGGCGAAGTAAGGTCGCCGCGAAAGATTCGAATCTTCGCCGCTTGCAAGTATTCGTAAAATCTTGGGAACGGGAGGTGGAGCTGCAGAGCGTGCCAAAGGCGCAACTCAGCGTCGCGCGGATCGCGGCCACGCACGAGCAGATTCAAGGTGGCGTCATGTTGCTCGAGCAGATTCGCGGCAACGTGCGCGCCGATGTATCCGGTGCCACCGGTCAGGAATATTGCCACGTTGCTCCATTCGTCCCCGTCTTCATGGCATCGATATTTTCGGGCTTGGCGGGCGTGGCTGATGCCGGTGAGGTTGGCATGTTCAGCACACGCGGCGCCCGCGCTTCGAGCGGCCGGCCTTCAATCAGGGGGTAGGTCCAGCGGCGTAAGGCGGGAATGTGAATATCGATCCAATACTCCCACCAGTCGAGCACAGCCGCGTCATATCCGAAGATTTCTTTTTCATCGGGCGGAAGAGCCTGCGATAACTTTTCGACGTTGTCGGCAACAAAGTCGTGCTCGTTGTGCAGAATGAATGGCTCGAAAAGACCGATCAATTTTTCGACGCGCTCGAGGTTGCGCTCGGTCTTGGCCAACGGCTTTTTCATGGCAGATGGCAGCGGGGCCATGACGCGCTGGATCGACTTGATAATCATTTTTTGGGCTGGCGCGGACATGCGGTTGTAGCGTTCCTTTGAAACGGGAATCGCGTCCATGCGCAGGCGGAGCCAGTATTCAAGGCCCTCTTGCGCGCGATAGTGGCGGCGGTGTCCGAGCGACGTCAGTTCAATCGAGCGCCCCATGTCACATGGATTCGTTACCGAAGTCGCGAGTTGGTATAGAGGGTCGTGACGCCGTTCGACCAGTGCTGCGCCGATCAGCGTCATGCCGGCGCACACGGCGTCGACCGGAATGATGTCGAGCCGCTTGCGCTCGTTCGAGGGCAGTTGGCGGAATGAGGTGCCGAGGAGATAGGACAGAGATGCTGACGTATTGATGCCTTCATTCCATCCGCGAAATGGTTTTGTGACCGAGGTCTCGACGATGGCGGGACGCACGATTGCAATCGGCAGTCCGGCGCCGTGTTTGGCGATTATCGATTCGGCCAGGCTCTTGGTGAAGGTGTAGGTGTTCGGCCAGCCTAATTCCTGGGCGCGCTTCGTGCCTTCTTCGGTGAGATAGTTTTTCAGCCAGCGGACTTTGTTTTTGCGGATCTGATTTTCGAGGGCTTGCCCGCTCAGACCCTTGGCGGCGTGCTCTTTCTCGAGCGCCTGTTTCCTCAGTTCTTCAGCGACTTCGGGACCTTCGACGCGCGCTTCCGCCGACTCGACGAGCTCATGGAGGCGATGCCATTCTTTTTCGGCATCGAAGTCTTTCATGTGAGTCGGGGTGTAATTCGGGCGGACGCGCTCGCCGACTCGTCCATCACGCTGGCCGGCGACGTAGCAGGTGGAAAGATGCAGCAATGCAGCGTGATCGGATCCGCGAATGAATTCGATGAGGTGATGGGTCGAATCGACGTTGACGGCCAAGGCATCGCGCAGGTCAGGGTTGAAATCGGTCAGGCCAGAGCTATTGATGACCAAATCGAGACTTTTACGCAGGCGTGCTGCGGTGTCGGGATCGATGCCAACTTCGGGCTGCGAAACATCGCCCTCGACTACTTCGATTTTTTCCGCGAGCAGGGCGCCGAGGCGATCGCCGTACTTTTCAAACAAGGGATCGAATACGGGCGAGTTTTCGATCATTTTCTCGAAGCGCTGCTGCGCCGGACTCGACTTCTGGCGCCGGATCAGCAGATAAAGTTTCCCGATTTCGGGCAGATCGAGGAGCGTATTCGCGAGCCAGACTTTGCCGATAAAGCCGGTGACGCCGATCAGCATCACGCGCTTTCCACCCAGGGACTTGCGCACGGAAAACGGTTCGGGATGCCGCTTTTCGTCGAAATAGACGATGGGCCGAACGCGAGGTGTTTCCAAGCGGACGGCGGGGACAATAGCTGCGGCGAGAGCCTTTGGACCGCGCAAACCTAACGCACGCACCCAACGCGCGGGACTCTGTTGGCCATCGGGACCGGCTTCTCGAATTCGGGCAAACAATCCGCGCGGACGGATCACGGGACTCAACAGGCGGCCGGTGGCGACACCGTCGCGGAAGTCGAGACGATTGACGATGATCCAGCGCACTCCCAGATGGCGGGCGAGCGGGCGCATTACGTGATCGAGGCCCTGGCTCACGAGCACGACGTCGACGCCAGTGGACTGCAGGGCCTTCAGTTGCCGCACGCCTTCTTCTTTGAGCAACGGTTTTAGCTTGTATTCGAATTCCTCTTCGCCCAGCAGATCGAGACGGTCACGGGTGACGCCGCGCAGCACGGCGTGAACGATTCGAGTGGCGGCAACGCGATTCGCCGCGTACAAGAACGGGCGCAGCAGGGCCATTATCAGCACTAACATGCGACGAACGGCGCGGGCGATAAAGGTCTGGCTGTTCCAGGTAAAGAAGGCGATGGGACGAACGGTGGTCAGTTCCAACAGGCTGCCCTCGACGCGCCAGTAAACCGGCGAGGAAGGGCGCAAACGAACGGGTGGCGAAGGGATGGGAGGAGCTTGGCCGGTGGCGAGCGCAAGGGAGTCAGCCGAGGTCAGGGCCGCTTCCGCCTCGATGTTGTTCACAGGTTCCATGAATTGGTGCTGGCGAGGCTCACAGTCGGTCCCGGGGACTCGCCGGAATCATCCATTTTAACCTCTTCCGCTCCCAGGCCGAAGAATAACAGCAGGATCTTCGTTACGGTTCGGCGAGAGGCCGGCCGAGGCGAGTGGTAGCCGTATGCAGGAATATACGCTTTCATTTCGCTCGGGCGAGATCGCGGATCTGGTTCAGGTATCCGACGTATACCGGGATTGGAATGTCGGGCGAATCTCCATCGTTCAGGAAATGCGACAGTTTAATTTCCATCGGAATCGAGCTGATGACTTCGCGGAACCGGGGCATCTTCAGGTATTTGACTCGCCAGATCTCGAGCATCAGCGAACGATAGTCTTCGCTGATGAATCCCATTCTGCGTTCTTGCAGATAGACGGCGTCAAAATGGTGCGCGGCGAGAGTCTTGCGAATGGGGTCATCGGGCGGAGAAAAGGTGTAGACAAGGTGGAAGATGTCCGCGAGATCGCCCCAAAGCACTTTTTCCTGCAATGCGGTGAAGCGGAACGGAGAGGATCCGCGCTGTTGCACTGTCCGCGCGTAATCGCCCGGGTTCAGGCCGTAGCGACCGAGTTCGCTGCGGAACCATTGGAGTCGATCTTTGGCAAGATTGTGCCGCAGGAACTCGACTGCGTAGGCGTTTGGCAGATAGATTTTCGGATCGCCATCCAAACGCGCCAACCAGGGAGTCCAGTCTCTCTCTTGCAGCAGGTCCAGGAGTGCGGTCAGGTCCGCAACCTTCACGTCGGGATAGTATTTCACCGCCTGCCAGAAATGCTCGACCGAGTCGTAGGTTGCGCCGTAGAGCCCTATACCTTCTGAAATCGGATACCAGTTCGACAGAACGCGTCCGTAGATCGAGGGCGAAGCGCTCCAGCAATTCAGCGAGTGTTTCCATTTCTCCTGAACGGCGAGAAAGGCAGCGCCGTATCCGGGCGGAACGGGTTCCTTGACATCTGCGAGGGCTCGCTGCAATTCTTCGCGGGTATGTGTGATCAGGGTCTCCAGCGGCCGCTCGTCTTCCATAGAGATTACGCGGCTTTCGACTCCCTCCCGCAGCAGTTCGGCCGCCAGTTGCTCTCTTTGCTTGTCGTCCAGCCCTCCGGGAACGTTCCAGCGCCGGGTCTGTGAATCAATATAAGGAAACATCTCGGCCAGGGACTTGAATTCGATGAAGGCGTGAAGCGCAAACCTTACCGGCTGTCCATTCTTAACGATGACGGTAGACGGCGTAACCAATTGCTGCAGGGAAACCGCTTGCGCGGAAAGGAGGGCGCTAGTTGTTAAGACGACCAAGATTGTGGCCAATGTCGGCCATCGCGCGGCGAGCATTCTTCTCGAAACGTGTTTCACAAAGCCTCCTGGATTTTGTGGTCGGCAGGTTTCTATAGACTATGATTGCGGGAGCTAACGAATCTCATGCGGCTCGCTCGACCCAGCAAACATCCCAGTATTTCCCGAATTTCCGCCCATTCTGGCTGAACACCCCGACGAGGTTGAATCCGAATCGGCGATGTAGAGCTTCGGTCGCGGCGTTGGGCAAGGCGTAACCGGCAACAAACCGATGGATATCTTCACCTTCCAGCATCTCGAACAAAGTTGCATACAAGCGGCTTCCCACTTTTTTCCCTACAGCCTCAGGCGCGCAATATATCGTAGTTTCCACCGTCGTTTCGTAGGCTGCCTTGGGCCGAAAGCGGGTCGTTCCAGCGTATCCGATGACGACTCCGTTGTCCTCGGCGACGAGCAGGCGGTGGCGTCCGGTTGCGCCAAATTGAGCGAACCACGGCTCGCGCCGGTTCACGGTGTATGGCTCCACGTCGAAGGTCACCGGAGTATTTACGACATAGTGGTTTTAGATTTCGGTGATGCGTGCCAAGTCCGTGCGTTCCGCGGTACGAATTCGCATATCACTCATTGCCCTCAGAACGGAATTTTGCCACTACCGCAGAAGCCAGCCCACGAGCGCGGCCGCGGCCACCACCCACGCGGAGTTCACGCGGAAGCGTAGCAAAGCTATCAGACTCAATGCGAAAACAATCAAGGTGGTCCAGTTAACGACCGATGCCCTCCCCAATTGCCAGGCCACAACGGCGATCAGCGCGAGCGAACCGGCAACCACGCCATCGAGGGTGGCCGATGCCATAGGAGACCTGCGCAGGCGTGGGATCAATGGACCGCTCACCGCTACGAGTACGAATCCGGGCAGAAAGATTCCTAATGTGGCCACGACGGCGCCCATCCAACCAGCTACTAGATATCCGATAAACGTGGCCGTGGTGAATAGCGGGCCGGGAGTGAATTGGCCGACGGCGACAGCGTCGATTAGTTGTTTGTCGGTGAGCCAGCGCAAGTGCTCGACGAACTCGGTCTGCAGAAATGCAAGCAGGACATATCCGCTGCCGAACACGACCGAGCCAATCTTCAGAAAGGACAGGAACAGGCGCATCAGGCCGACGGGAAAAGCCGCAGCCGCGGCTGTCACGGCCATGGCCGCGGCTAACACTTTCGGAAGTCCAGCAACTTTGGGAAAACCGGCCACGCTCACGCTCAAGAGCCGATTCTTCGTGCCCAAGGCTAAAGCCGCAACTACGCCAGCGAGAAGCAGCACGAGAACCGGGCTCAATCCAATGATGCTCAGCGCCGCCGCCAGTACCGCGACGGTCGCGAGGAGAGCCGTCCGCAGGCCGGTTCGTGCCAACTTGCCGAGCGCCTGAACCACGATGGCGACGACGGCGGGCTTGATCATCGACAGCATGCCCTCGACCTTGGGCAATGATCCGAAGCGCACGTAAGCCCACGCAATCGCCGACACGATGAGGGCGGCGGGAATGATGAAGCACGCGCCCGCGACGATGAGACCCCGCCAGCCGCATTTCAGTTGGCCGACAAAAATCGCGACTTCGGTTGAACTCGGGCCGGGAATCAGATTGGCGGTTGCCAGACGGTCGAGAAAATCTGCGTGGGTGATCCAACGCCGACGACGCACAAATTCTTCCTCCATCATTGCCAGATGGGCAGCCGGGCCACCAAAGGCAATTGTGCCGAGCTTCAGAAAAACCAGAGCGATTGCGGCGAGCGATGCGGGTCGAATTTCAGTGGACTCGTCCATGGACGGTGGCGCGTACACTGCTGTCCGGGAAGCGGCAGCAGGAGTGGAGGACTAGAGTAACGCAAATCTGCTTTGAAGCGGCGCCCAGGTATTCGACTGGAATTGGTAATATGGTGCACTTTCCGGTGGAGCGTGATCTAGGAGGAGGCGGCTACGGATGAATCTGCTGACGCTATTCGGAGTGTTTGCGGTGACGGCGATGCTGGTTACGTATGCACTTGAGAAGCACAGCACGTGGTTCATACTGGCATTTGCGGGCGCATGCGCTCTTGGCTCGGCGTATGGGTTTCTGCAGGGTGCGTGGCCGTTTGGGGTGGTCGAAGCGATCTGGTCGGTGGTCGCGGTTCGGCGCTGGTACGGCGCGACGCGATGAATCAGGATCAGAGTTTGTTGAGGCCGTCGAGGGCAGCCACCTTATAGGCTTCCGCCAGAGTGGGGTAGTTGAACACAGTGTCGCGGAAATATTCGATCGTGGCGCCCATGGTGAGTACGGCTTGGCCGATGTGGACGATTTCTGCGGCGCGGTCTCCGATAATGTGTACACCTAGCAATTTCAGGGTATCGGGATCGAAGAGAATTTTCAGCAGACCCTGATCGTCGCCCAACATTTGGCCTTTGGCGAGTTCAGTGTAGCGGGCTAGTCCGCTCTCGTAAGGGGTCTTGTTGCGCGTCAACTCTTCTTCGGTCGCGCCCACCATCGAAATTTCGGGGATTGTGTAAATGCCATAGGGAATGAGATTTGGGAGCAAGCGGCTAGGCTTGCCGAACATGTGACAGCCGGCGAGGCGCCCCTGCTCCATGGAGGTGCTGGCTAGCGCTGGGAATCCAATCACGTCGCCAGCGGCATAAATATGTGGGACCGCGGTCTGAAAATGTTCGTTGACGGCTAACTTGCCGCGCGCTTCGGGCTGCAGACCGGCGGCATCGAGGTTGAGCTTGTCGCTGTTGGCTTGGCGACCGATGGTGTAGAGCAATGCCTGGCCGTTGACTTTCTTTCCGCTTTCGAGCGCGGCGAAAACCTTGTCGCGCTGTTCGTCGAAGCCGACGGAAACGACTTTTTCGCCGAGCCGGAAAACGGTGCCGAGTTGCCGCAGTTGAAAGCAGAGGCTCTCGATGATTTCACGATCGACAAAATCGAGGAGTGTGGGGCGCTGGTCGAGGAGAATCACTTTCACTCCGAGCGCGGCAAACATGGAGGCGTATTCGAGGCCGATAATTCCGGCGCCCACGATAATCAATTCGCGCGGTATTTCTTCGAGACAATGAACCTGATCGGAATCGAATATCCGCTTTCCGTCGACTGGAATTCCGTCGATGTGGGCGGGACGGGTACCGCAGGCGATCAGAATATTCTCTCCGCGGACCTGTTGCACGCCGTCGTCGCTGACGATCTCAAGCGTATGCGGGTCCGAAAAATGGGCATCGCCTTCGAGCGCCGCGACATAATTTCTGCGCAGCTGCGCCTTGATGACATCTACTTCGCGGGTCATCACAGCGGTTGCGCGCAGGACGAGATCGGACATCGCAATGCGATCTTTGACGACGTATCCGCGACCGTAAAACGTGCGCTGGCGCAGGCCGCTCAGATAGAGCACAGCCTCGCGCATGACTTTGCTGGGGATAGTGCCGGTATGAACGCAAACGCCGCCCATGGCGAGGCGGCGGTCAATGATGGCGACTTTCTTGCGCATCTTCGCCGCGCAAATCGCGCCCTTCTGGCCGGCTGGACCGCTTCCAATCACCACCAGATCGTATTCATGAGCCTGCATAGTTGTGCGGATGCCTGCAGCAAGAAACTAGCATTTTCGAACTCGCGGCGGAAGGTATCTTTCGTTTTGGATCGAAAATTAAGAGTTCTTTAACATATTGTCGGGCTTCAAACTGCGGTCTGGGATGTTAGGCGATCAAAGAATTACGCATGTCGATTCATTCATTTCAGGCAGAAAGCGACGATTGTCTGACCCCGTGGACCGCGGGTTTTTTCCAGTTTCTTGAGAAGCGTCGACTCGAGGTCGTCGGGATCGGCAATCATCTCGCAGGCGGCAATCTGTTCGTCGGTGGCGCCATGAAAGCAGAGTTCGCAGATGGCGAGGCCGTCTTCCGATTGGCCAGCCGATAGCCCGGACGATCGCACGGGAGGGCCAAAGGTACGGCAGGTCATGGGGCGAGCATCGTAAAGATCGCACAATCCGGTTTGGGGATCGAGAACCGGACAGACTTCATCGTTGGCAAATTCCGCGAAGGATTCTTCGGCCTCAGGCCCTTCGTTGAGAACGCCGGTTTTGGCGTTTCCGGGAAATTCCGGTGACAACCTCTGGATGGAGGCGCGGGCACATTCGCGAATGCGGCGAGCGCGCGGCGGATCGGACTTCTCGAGGCGAGCGAGGCCGTGCTGCAGGCGGGCGGCATCCAGTTGATTGATGGCAAACACACCCACGCAGCACTGTGTGCATCCGGGGCGACATGCCAGCCATTCACCGCTGCGCCGGGCCGCGTCGGCCAAGGCGGCGTCGACGATCTGAATCAACTTTCCATCGCCAACCGGCAATTGTCGCAGAGACATGATGGAAGGATAGCGCATCGGCAAGGGGGAGCGCGCAGCGGGCAGGCAGGAACAATTGAAACGCGCCCGCAGACTTGCGCTTCGTTCACGAATAGGCTTTTATAAATCCTATGACCATTTCTCGTCGCCGATGCCTATCGTGGCTCTTGCTGGTGCTGTCGCTGGTTGCCACAACTACTGCCAAGGATTCTTCTAAGAAAAACTACCTTCTATTTGTTGGCACATATACGGAGAAGGACAGCAAGGGGATTTATGCCTATCGCTTCGATGCGGGTTCAGGCGATCTGACGGGGCTAGGGGTGGCGGCGGAGACTACGAATCCATCATTTCTTGCCATTGATCCCAGTCGTCGATTTCTTTACGCGGTGAATGAAATGCAGCTTTATAAGGGTGCGAGCGGTGGAGCGGTCAGCGCCTTCGCGATTGAACGACAGGACGTCGCGGGCCTTACGGGCAAGCTTGCGTTCCTGAATGAAGTTCCTTCGCGCGGAACGGATCCGTGCTACATCTCGTTCGACAAGACGGGGAAGTACGCACTGGTGGCCAATTACACGAGTGGGAGCGTGGCCGTTTTCCCGGTTGAAGCGGACGGGCGGCTGGGTGAGGCATCGGCATTTGTTCAGCACTCCGGCTCAAGCGTCAACAAGGACCGCCAGGCGGGTCCGCACGCCCATTGGATTGAAACGACAGCTGACAATCGCTTTGCGATCGCGGCGGATCTTGGGCTCGATGAGCTGCTGGTTTATCGATTTGACGCGAAGAACGGAACGCTGGCAGCGAATGATCCGCCTTATGCGAAGCTCGATCCGGGATCGGGACCGCGCCACATTGCGTTTCATCCCAACGGGAAGTTCGTTTATGTCGTGAATGAATTGGGGTCGAGCATTACGGCATTCTCGTACGATGCCGGGCGCGGGGCGCTGAAGAAGCTGAGCACGGTCTCGACGCTTCCGAAGGGGTTTGTGGGGAGTAATGACGCGGCGGAAATTCACGTGCATCCTAACGGGAGATTTTTGTTCGCCTCAAATCGAGGAAACGACAGCATCGCCGTTTTTGCCATCGATCGGCATACGGGGGCTTTGACTCCGGTCGGCCACTTCCCTGTTCTTGGGAAAACGCCGCGCGACTTTGACATTGATCCGACGGGCAGGCTTCTGTTTGTGGCGAATCAGGACACGAACAACATTTCCGTCTTTCGCATTGATCTTAGGTCGGGAAGATTGACTGCTACGGGGCAGGAACTTCATGTTCCATCGCCGGTGTGCCTGAAGTTCGTGGCGGATGAATAGCGGCGGACTCGATCCAGAACCGCCTGAAACTTGGGATGCGGCTGGGTGCGGCATTCTGCAAAGAGAAAGGCCGCTCTTTCGAGCGGCCTCAAATAGCTTCCAGCGAAGAAGTTAGTCGCCGGCCACGGGTTCTCCGACTTCTTCGTTCTTTTTAGCAGCGCCGTTGCCGTTTGCCGGTGCGATTGCGGCGGTGATGGCGCCTAGCGGAATGAATCCACCTTCGTTCGAAGTTGCCGGTTTCTCTTTCAGAACAACTTCACGGTAGAGTTGCGCCATGCGCGCGTCATAGGCTGCGTCGTTCTTGACCCGGTTGCTTTCGGCCTTGCTGTCGCGCGCACGCTTCTTTTCTTCACGCGCGGTTTTGGCGATGCCAAGTTTATCGAGATCGTGCTGAACTTCGTGCGTGACGATTTCGTCGCGAAGGTAGAGGGCGTGCTCCTTGTCTTCCATGTTGACTTTTTTGCCGCCGGCGAAAATCTCGTGACGTCCGTGCTCTTCATACCACTTGGTGAGCGTGGATGTCATGTGCATCTTCTCGATGATGTTGCGCCAGCCCACGCCGGTGTTGTAGGCGCAGAAGCTGATTTCGCCTTCCTGCGTGGCGTAAGGGATGATGCACTGCTCGGTGCGACGGAAGTCGTAGTTGAACAGATCCTGGAACCACATGCCGGCGATAAACAGGAAGTTCCAGCGGTCCTGACGGCGCTTCATCACATCATCGATCGTGCGGTCGGGACCGACCTTGCCGTAGTTCTTGCCGGTGGCGTTGAAGTTCTTATCAAACTTCTTGAGCAAATCCATCAGCTTGAAGTGCGTGGGCGATTGGAACGGATCATAGTTCTTCATCAGGCAGAGAGCCATGCCGAAGGCAGTCCAGAACTTGCTGCGGGCCGCGTCATTGACCTTGGCAATATCTTTTGCGAGTTGATCGCCTTTCAGGAAGGCCGTGACGGGGACGGCTTCTTTCGTTTCCTTGTCGATCATCATGGCCATGCCTGTGCCACAATTGGGATGGCATCCGCACGAGAGCTGTCCCCAGTCGTTGTTGGCGTCCTGGGAGTGCAGAACATCGGCCCAGTCAGAGAACGTGCTCATGAAGCTGATGGGGAACCAGTCGCGAGTCGGTTCACCGAAGCCGGTCTGATTCTTCACGTCGTGAGCGAGATGCGCCAGGGTGTAGCGCTGCGCCTGACGGCGTTCGTCGGTGATGGCTTCGTCGCGTCCGGTGAAGGAAACCGGCTGGAAGCTGAGGAAACCGATCTTCTTCGGATTGTCGAGGGCGAACTGAATGATGCGTCCGACTTGCTCGTTGTTGATGCCGTTGACGATGGTGACGACCGGCACGATTTCGCAGCCGGCGCGGTGGAGATTGTCAATCGCCTTCAACTTGACGTCGAACAGATTGCCGACGGCGCGGTGATCGTTAGCAGCGTTGCCGATACCGTCGAACTGCAGGTAGGCGTAACGCATGCCGGCTTCAACGGCCTGCTGGGCGAATTCAAAGCTCTTGGCAAACTCAATTCCGTTGGTTGCGGCCTGCACGCTGTTGTATCCCACTTTGCGCGCGTATCGAACCGCATCCAGAAAATACGGAGACAAGGTCGGCTCGCCACCCGAGAATTGCACCGACATCTGACGCTTCGGTTTCACGGTGATGGCGTTGTCGAGCACGGTCTTGATTTCTTCCCACGTCAACTCGTGGACGTAGCCCACTTGGTTGGCGTCCATGAAGCACGGATCGCACATCATGTTGCAGCGGTTGGTGAGATCGACAGTCAGCACGGCGCCACGGCCGTATTTCACAGTCGAGGTTCCGTGATGGTGCAGTTTTTCGTCGGCATGGGCGCGAATGTCGCGGCCCGGGAACACGTCTTCGAGGTGCTTCGAGAATTCGGTGTCGATGGACATCAGGTCTTCGAAGTGGCCGTGCTTGGGGCAATCCTTCACCATCCAGAGCTTGCCGTCGCGTTCGATGATCTGGGCCTTGATCTCCCCGACTTTTTCGTTCATCAGGACGTCGACGGGCAGGTGGCCATCGAGAATCTGCTGGCGGATTTCAGGCACGCACTTCGGGCAGAGCGAATCGGTCGAGCGCGGCCAACCGAGTGGCGGCTTCGACTTTTCCCACGACTTGAGCAGAGGCTTTTCGGACCATTTGGGAACGGGCGCCTGATTGGGAGCGATGCGGTTCAGACGTTCAAACACTGCCCACACACCAGTGGCGGTAACCGTCACGGCCTTTTCAACATATTTGATCGGCTTGTGCATTCTGCTCTCGCTTTCCTCCACTTGGGAGTTAGAACTGTCCGCGGTCCCGCGAACGGGAGCCTTGCGAAAAGACTTACCCACGAAGAAACCCGCCACCGTGGATCCCAGGGGTTTCGATGCGTGGAGCTCGTCAGACTGATACTATTGAAAGCGCGCAGGTTAGGCAGTAAGAAGGCAATGAAGGGGAGAAAATCGGGGTTAAGCGGGGATTTCAGGCATTTTATGGGGCTAAGTCATTGAAAAAGCAGGGGCGCGGTGGAGGTCGATGTGGTTGATCAAGGTTAACACAACTAGCCGAGCGCCAATACGCATCTGAACTGCAAAGCAATGCAACTCACTATTAAGTCATTATTCCAAACATGGGGTCGAATCCTAGGCGGTCGCGTTCCGACGCTTTCGATTGAGATCACGCGCGAGTGTCCCCTGCGGTGTCCCGGATGTTATGCGTATGAAGATGCGCACCTGGGGACCACGAATTTGAGGAGCCTTTCGGACTTCAAGGGAGAAGAGTTGATCGCGCGCGTGCTCGGGTTGATGGATGAGTATAAGCCGCTGCATTTGTCGATCGTGGGCGGCGATCCTCTGGTCCGTTACCGTGAGCTTGAGGTGTTGTTGCCGCAACTGGTGGAGCGCACGCACGTGCAGATTGTGACGAGTGCGTTCCGTCCGATTAATCCTTCATGGGCTACGCTGCGTGATCTGCAACTGGTGGTTTCGATTGACGGATTGCAGCCGGAGCACGACATTCGCCGGAAGCCGGCTACTTATGAGCGGATCCTTCGGAACATTCAGGGACAACGCGTGATTGTTCACTGCACGATTACGAGCGCGATGGTGAAACGCGACGGGTATATTCCCGAGTTCGTGGATTTCTGGTCAGCGAACCCCGCGGTGGAGAAGATATGGATGAGCATGTTTACACCACAGCGCGGCGCCACGAATGTTGAATGCCTGACTACGGATGAGCGCGAACGGGCGGTCGAAATCCTACGGCGAACGCGCCGGGACCGTCCTAAACTCGATATGCCGGAGGCGGTGATCAGGGAGTTCCTCGCTCCTCCGGTATCGCCTGAGCATTGCGTCTTTGCTAAAACGACGCGAACGCTTTCGGCAGATTTCAAGACGTTGGTCGAACCTTGCCAGTTTGGAGGCGATCCGGACTGCTCGCGATGTGGTTGTGTTGCGTCAATGGGACTGGCAGCGGCGGGGCACACGAAAATTTTGGGTCCGCTGAGGGCCGGCCACGTTTTCTGGACGTCGGCCGCAATTGGACGGCAAGTGCGGCGCGGGGAAACTGCGCTGAGGCAATTGGTGAATGGCAAGCCAGCCGCGCCGGTGAAAGAGGACTATCACGGCCCGTCATGCGACGAGGAACCGTTGAAGGTTCTTGACTGAGGACGAGGCAGTCCGCCGCTCGGCCCGATAGTAATCCGCGCGAGTGGGCGATCGGCACGGTATTTCGCCATTCGGAATTGTCACAACTGTCGAGTGTGCACCGTCACATACAGATGGCGAAAATGATGTGAAACTTCACTTGACGGTTTGGGATCCGCTGTCAATGCTGGAGCGTGCGCGGCGCCACACGATAGGCCGCAATCATAGGTTCATACCGGGGCGGAATTGCGCCTCTATAACGGGCCATGGCCACACGTCACTGAGCGTTCCGCGCCGCGCCAGCAACCTTCCCGCGTAATCGGTTCGCAATACCGCAGAAAAATCACCGCCGAGTTACGCTTTGCCGACTGTGACTTCTGAGTTGTTATCTTCTTGATTCGGGAAAGCTTGAGCCGGCAAAACGGAAGCCAGAACGCATCGGTAAGGAGAAAGCCTCTTGTGCCGCCGTTTTGCTAATTCTTTGGAGGTGTTTCGACCGGAACCAGAACGTAAGTCGTCACCTTATCGAGTTTGATATTGGAGTGGCTGGAGGCGAGTGTGACGACTCCATCGGTGTTGCGGGCGGCGTTCACATTTTTCATGAGGACGCGATTCTTCGAGATGATCGAAGATGGCGAGGGTAATGTGGGTGACGAATCCTTGTCCGAATCGCGGCCAGGAAATGGCTGTTGGGCGATGGGATTATTGGGATCGGGGTAGGGACCAGCGCCATTCCAATTCTTCGGGCTGTTCGCAGCGTCGGGAGGCTGATAGGAAAGATCGGGAGCGGCCATGGGCGCGGCGGGATAGTACCAGGCGGTCAGACAAAGCTTGAGCGGGGCGGACCCGTTTTTCCATGTCGCGGAGTCGATGCGAAGGGCGAGATGGGACGGTTCAGCCTTTGTTTTTGCGACGGACTCGGTGACTTCTCCTGATAAGAGAGCATTCCGTGGGATGACTACGCCGTTGACCAAGGTGGCAATCACAAGATTCGCCTCGACCTTGGTTCCAACCTTGGTTTTGCCGGCGACCACGTTTTGCCGCAAGGTCACCGGGAACTCGGTCCCAGTTGCGGAGACGGGCGCAGGCGTCTGCTGACCTGGCAGCGTGCCGGCGCCGAGAACAACGGCCAGCAGAGCGGGTGGAACTACGATGGATTTGCGGAAGGCATTGCTGAACGTCTTGGCGAACATTTGCGTCCCCCTTGGCGACTAAGTGACGGGACAGCGCATAGAGCGCGGTAGTAGCGGGAATGCGGTCATTGTACTCGTTCAGTCGATAAGTGAAAAGAGGGCGGGCTTCGATGCCGGCAGGTAATGATGCCGGCGGGGTCGGAAGGCCAAGATTTACCCTGCGAGGATGCATCTAGCGGAAATGAGGTGATGTTCCCGACACTCGCGTTGGGGTTGGCGGACTATTTTTCTTTGGCAACGTTCAGGCGTGTTTCGGCGCGCTGGAGGGCGTCTTCCGCGCGGGTGTAGTCGATTTTCGGATCGTTGCTCTTGAGGCGCTGTTCGGCGCGGTCTTTGGCTTTTTGAGCGCGCTCGACGTCGATTTCCTGAGGACGCTCGGCGGCTTCGGCCAGGATCGTGACTTTGTCAGGTAGAACTTCGGCAAATCCCCATGCTACTGAGAGCGTGTGCATCTCTTTGGTCGTCTTGTAGGTGATCACGCCGACGGCCAATTCGGTGATCAGCGGCGCGTGGCCGGGGAGAATTCCGAGATAGCCGCTCAATCCGGGGATCTGGGCTTCTTCCGCGGCGTCTTTCACGAGAAGCCGGGAGGGGGTGACAATTTCGAGTTGGAAGGTGTTTGCCATTTTGTTGGTCGTCAGGCGCTCGTCGTTAGTCGTCGGTCGTTGGTCCTACGCCGCGGTTTTCATTTTCTCTGCCGTCTCGAGTACTTCTTCAATGGTTCCCTTCATGTAGAAAGCCTGCTCGGGAATGTCGTCGTACTTCCCTTCCACTATGCCGCGAAAACCTTTGACGGTGTCGGCGATTTTCACGTAGCGTCCGGGCGTGCCGGTGAACTGCTCGGCGACGAAGAATGGCTGCGAGAGGAAACGCTGAATCTTTCGCGCACGAGCTACGGTCAACTTCTGGTCTTCGCTGAGTTCGTCGATGCCGAGAATGGCGATGATGTCCTGCAGGTCTTTGTAAGTCTGCAGAGTCTTCTTGACCATCTGCGCGACATCGTAGTGGTCCTGGCCGACGATGCGCGGATCGAGGATGCGCGATGTGGAGGCCAGAGGATCGACCGCGGGATAAATTCCAATCTCAGTTAACGCGCGCGAAAGCACGGTCGTGGCGTCGAGGTGAGCGAAGGTCGTGGCCGGCGCGGGATCGGTCAAGTCATCAGCGGGAACGTAGATCGCCTGCACTGAAGTGACAGAACCTTTCTTGGTTGAAGTGATTCGCTCTTGCAGTTCGCCCATTTCTGTGGCGAGGTTGGGCTGGTAGCCGACGGCGCTGGGCATGCGTCCCAGGAGGGCGGATACTTCGCTGCCGGCCTGGGTGAAACGGAAAATGTTGTCGATGAACAGAAGCGTGTCGCTACCTTCTTCGTCGCGGAAGTATTCGGCGACGGTAAGAGCGGTGAGAGCTACGCGCAGACGGGCTCCGGGGGGCTCGGTCATCTGTCCATAGATCAAGGCGGCTTTGGATTCGGCGGGCTTGCCGGGCTTAATGACTCCCGACTCGCTCATTTCGAGCCAGAGATCATTACCTTCTCTAGTGCGCTCGCCGACTCCGGCAAAAACCGAATATCCGCCGTGCTGCTTGGCGACGTTGTTGATGAGCTCCATGATGACGACGGTCTTGCCCACACCGGCACCACCGAAGAGGCCGATTTTTCCACCTTTCAGGAAGGGCTGGATGAGATCGATTACTTTCACGCCGGTCTCAAACATTTCGGCGGTGGTCGATTGCTCATCGAAGGCAGGAGCTAGTCGGTGGATGGGCATTCGCTTGTCGCACTCGATGGGGCCCAGATTGTCGACGGGTTCGCCGATGACGTTCATCACTCGACCGAGAGTGCCACGGCCCACGGGAGCGGAGATAGGGCCTCCCTGATCGATGGCGTTCATACCGCGCACCATGCCGTCGGTAGCTTCCATGGCGACGCAGCGGACGCGGCCCTCGCCGAGGTGCTGCTGGACCTCGAGAATGACGTTGATGGGCGTGGGAACAGTGAAACCGTCGCTGACGACGCGAAGTGCCTGGTAGATGGGCGGCATCGCGGCTTCGGTGAATTGCACGTCGACGGCAGGGCCGGCGATCTGGATTACGTGTCCGATATTTTCTGGCATAAATGAGGTCTCGAATTGTTAGTCGGTCGTTACCGGTAGTTCGTCGCTAGCCATTTGTCGTTCGCCATTCGTCGTTTGCTCAAGGTCTTATCCTTTTGCTAACGAACTGCGGATCCCTCGTTTCGCTCGGGATGACAAGTTCTACCGCGGCGACAAATCCTACCGGGATGACAAGTTCTACCGAGATGACGACGGCTAACGGGCGACAACAACTGTTAAATTCAATTTTCTATTGCGCTGCTGCTCCGCTTACGATTTCTATAATCTCTTTCGTGATCTTGGCCTGGCGCGCCCGATTCATGATGAGGGTCAGGGATTCGATCATGTCGCTGGCGTTGTTGGTGGCCGCGTCCATCGCCGTCATCCGGGCGGCGTGCTCGGCGGCTACCGATTCGAGCAACGCGTGAAAAATCTGGATGCCGATGTACTTGGGCAAAATGCCCTGGAAAAGCTGATCAGGCGGTTGCTCGTAGATGTAATCGACCTGCGAGGTACCGAATTTCGCAGCTGCTTCGTCGACGGCAGTGGTGTCGAGGGGACGCATGCCGACGTGGGCTGTTTTTGCGGCTTCCAGTTGTTTTTTGCGTTCTTCTTGGGACGGCTCTTCGGCCATGTGAACGTCGACTTCGCCGATTTCCTTAATTGGAAGCAGGCGTTCGGCGACGAGGCGTTGCGCGATCACTGACTTGAATTCGTTGAAGAGAATGTAGACGGCATCGATTTCGCTGCGGCAGTAGCGGGAGATGACGTTCTCGCTGAGAGTGCCGGCGAAGCGGTATTCGACCTTGCCGAGAACTCCGATGTGTTCGCCGGTGATTTGAACGCGACCAGCGCGCCGGGGCGAGGATTCATTTGCCTGGTGGATAACATTCTGGTAAATGGGCGAGGCGACCGTCTCTTCACTGGCGTCTTGAGAGGCTGGCCGTGGGGCTGCGGGGTAACGGCGGCGCATGAAATCGCGGCCTTTGCGTCCAATGCATTCGATGTCGATGTTTTGATCGGCCTTCGACTCGATGAACCTCGACGCCATCTTCAGGATGTTGGTGTTGAATGCTCCGGCTAAGCCCTTGTCGCCGGTGACTACGATAAGCAGGATATTTTTTTCGGGGCGCTCGGCGAGCAGGGGATGGCGCGGCTCGCCGGTGACAGGGTCGTAGATATCGGCGCGCGAGACGAGCGATTTGAGGACGTTCGTAAGCATCTGCGAATAGGGACGGGCAGCCAGAGCACTCTCCTGCGCGCGGCGAAGCTTGGCGGCGGAGACGGTCTTCATGGCTTTGGTGATCTGCCGCGTGTTGACCACGCTGCGGATACGGCGCCGAATGTCGAGAACGTTGGGCATGAAAAGTTTTCAGTTCTCAGTTTTCAGTTCTCAGTCCAAATTCTCGCGAGATTCAGGTTCAGCTGAGAGCGAAACTGAGGACTCTTATTTTGCTACCGCTTGTCTTGCATCTACGAACTGCTGTTTGGCTTCCTTGATTACCCGGGACAATTCGGCTTTCAGATTGTCGTCCAACACCTTCTTTTCCATGATGGTATTGAGCAAGCCGGGATTTGTTGTGTCTACGTACTTATACAGTTCCTGCTCGAAGTCACGGATTTGGTCTACCGGCATATCGTCTAGAGCGCCGCTGGTGCCCGCGAAGATGATGAGAATTTGTTTCGAAAAAGGCAGCGGCGAGAACTGCGGCTGCTTGAGGAGTTCGACCAGGCGCTGACCGCGATTTAATTGGGCTTGCGTAGCTTTATCGAGGTCGCTGCCGAACTGGGCGAAAGCGGCCAGTTCACGGTACTGGGCGAGTTCGAGTTTCAGCGTGCCGGCTACCTGGCGCATGGCTTTGATTTGCGCGCTGCCGCCGACGCGGCTGACGGAAAGTCCGACGTTGACGGCGGGACGGACACCCTGGTTGAAGAGGTCGGTTTCGAGATAGATCTGGCCGTCGGTGATCGAGATTACGTTGGTCGGAATGTAGGCGGAAACGTCGCCGGCCTGCGTTTCGATGACGGGGAGAGCGGTGAGCGAACCTCCGCCTAGACGGTCACTGACTTTGGCGGCACGCTCGAGGAGACGCGAGTGAAGATAGAAAACGTCTCCGGGATAGGCTTCACGGCCGGGAGGACGGCGGAGCAGAAGCGAAATCTCGCGGTACGAAGCGGCGTGCTTAGACAGATCGTCGTAGATGCAGAGGGCGTGGCGTCCGGAATCGCGGAAGAACTCGCCCATAGCGCATGCGGCATAGGGAGAGATGTACTGCATAGGAGCGGGTTCGGAGGCCGACGCGGCGACAACGATGGTGTACTCCATTGCGCCGAAATCTTCGAGAATTTTCACTACCTGAGCGATGGAGCTGCGCTTCTGGCCGATGGCGTTGTAGATACAGATAAGATTGTTGCCCTTGCTGTTGATGATGGTGTCGAGAGCGACGGCAGTTTTGCCGGTTTGACGGTCGCCGATGATGAGTTCGCGCTGTCCCCGGCCGATGGGGATCATGGAGTCGATGGCTTTGAGTCCGGTGGCCATGGGCTCGCGCACGGGCTGGCGGTCGATGACGCCGGGAGCGATGCGTTCAATGGGAATAAATTTGTCGGTGGCGATCGGACCCTTATCGTCGATTGGCTGGCCGAGAGAGTTGACGACACGGCCTACGAGGGCTTCGCCGACAGGCACGCTCATGATGCGGCCGGTGCGCTTGACCTCGTCGCCTTCCTTGATTTCGGTGTATTCGCCGAGGATAACGACACCGACCTGATCTTCTTCGAGGTTCATGGCGATGCCGGCTACACCGTGGGGGAAGGTAAGGAGTTCTCCGGCCATGACCTTGTCGAGACCGTAAACGCGGGCGATGCCGTCACCGAGGGTGATGACGGTGCCAACTTCGTCGACTTCGATCTTGGATTTGTAATTCTCGATCTGCTCGCGGATTAGTTCGGTTATTTCATCTGGTCTTATTTGTGCCATAAAGTCAGCTCTTACGTTCCAGCTTTCGTGATTCGGATCTCTCGTTTTCTTCCGCCGTTTGCTCGTTATGCGGATTGAACGGATCGCTACGGGCGAAGGTGCGGTTAGCTTTCTACCAGTTGCTCCCGAATTCTTTCAAGTTGTCCTTTAACTGAGCCGTCGTAGATGGTACTGCCGACTTCGACTACAACGCCGCCTAACAAGGAAGCATCCTGGTTATAAGTTGCCTGGACTTTCTTGCCGGTCAGTCTACTGATTTCGGCTTCGAGCAATTTTCTTTCGGCTTCGCCGAGGAGACGCATGCTGATGACCTGCGCTTTCGCGAAGCCCAGGCGGTCGTTCAATTCCTGCTCCAGCTGTTTCAGGATTTCGGTGAACAGCGGCAATCTTCTGTGGTCGATGAGGACGGCCACGAAGTTGCGAACTTGCCGGATTGTGCCGAGACGCGAGGCAATGGCGTCGAGCACGGCACGTTTCTGGTCGCCCGGGATGGACGGATTTTCGAGGACGCGGCGCAGCGTATCACTTTCCTGCAGCAAGGCTCCAAAGTCGTGCAATTCCTGAAGCGCGCGGGCGGGATCGAGATTCTCGGTTAGCCTGGGGGCAGCTAGTCTTAAGCCAGCCGGCGGCACCACAACATCGGCGAAAGCGCGGGCGTAGGTCCCGACGACGGAAGCCATCTAGCTGCGATCCTTTCCGCCATCGTCATTCGGAGCGAGCTTCGAGGTAAAGCTACGCACGAGTACCTGATCGGTGTTGGCATCGACGTTAATCTGGCGGCTGGCGAGGGTGATGGCCAGGCCGGCAGTGTAGTTGCTCAATTCGCGGCGAGCTTGCTTGGCGGCGGTGTCGATTTCCTGTTTGGCGGCCAGCACCACTTTGCTCACGTCATCTTCGGTAGATTTCTGGATACGGACTTCTTCAGCGGCAGCTTCTTTTTCGGCGGTGGCCTGCATCTGCCCGATTTCGACATCGAGTTGGCGAAGGCGATTCTCAATCTCGGCCAAGCGGCGATTCGCATCATGACTGGCGGCGCGGGCTTCTTCGAGCGCGCGCTGAATGGAATCGTTACGGTTCTGCACCAAGCCGGGCAAGAACTTACGGATCGCCCAAACCACGATCACAACAATGATTATGAAATTGATGAAAAGGGCGAGGAGATGTGCCTGATGGACGCTAAGGCCAGTGTGACGGGCGATCCACTGGACAGTGGCGCCGTGGGTAAGATTCTCGTGCTCTTCCTGGCCACCGGTTGCTTCTCTAGTTTCTTCGGCGAGTTCCCTGCCAAAACTTTTGGGCTGCGAGGCCTGTTGTGGATCTTGCTTCTGATTGGGGGTGGAAGCTGGTTGGGATACTTGAGGAGAAGACTGTTGCTGGGCGCGAACAAACGGCGCGGGGAGCAGCGATAGGAATGCCAGCACGACGAGCGTGGGCACCGAACGAAGGAAGAACGGAGCACGGGCGGAGATTTTGATTTTCGGCAAAATCTTCATCAGACTGAATTTTAGTCCGAACGTGGTCGGATCGAATCTCATTGTCCACCGACCTGGCTCGGAGATGCCATAGGGCGCAACACGGCGCGCACGATTTCAGTTGCGAGTCTAGAAGCTTCCGATTGCAGTTTTGTCATAGCATGCTGCTTGTCGACTTCCAAACCAGCGCGGGCCTCCTTGATCTGTTCATGGGCACGCGTGCGGGCCTGATCGACGGCCTGACTTCTCGCATGGTTGGCCTGCTGGCGTCGGGCTTCTTGATTCTTGAAGATCTTCTGGCGGGCCTCACGGAGGCGCTGTTCGTAGTCGGCGGTACGGGCTTCGGCGGCTGCGATGTCGGCGCGGGCTTTTTCCATGGCACCCTGGGTACGGCTGCGGCGTTCCGCCAGTACAGCGGTCAGGGGCCGATAGACCAGCACTATATAAAGGATGTAGAGCATCACCAGAAGAATAATGGTAGGCACGCTTCCGAGCAGTAATCCGCCTAGTTGTCGGAGCGTCTGAAGTATCTGGTCCATTTTCTGATGATCGAACTGACTATCGAACTGCCGATCGAATCCTTCGTTGAACGTGCTGGTTGATTCGGCTGGAAGACGAGCCTTTAAAACCACCTAAAATAACATTGAGGCGATGAAAGTGTCAATGATTGGAGGGCGATTGCCGGGAGGAAATTTCCCGAATTGGATCAAAGCTGGGGCTTCCCGGGGACGGTCGCCAGCGTGGAACTTGATCCTTGACAATCGGGGAGGAGGGTCTAACATATGGGTATCACCTCCGATCCCAGTCCGGATCGAATGGGCCGATAGCCAAGGAAGAGTCACCGCTTCTTGGCTGGCGGCCCATTTTAATTTCAGCGACACTCCCGATAGAAAATCAGGGGCGACGGCACGAGGATCGCATGCGGTGTCAGAATGTGACGACATCTTTACGGCAGCGTGACAACTGGCTGGCTGGGATGTTGAGAATGAGGATGTTCCGGAGCGAACATTTGAGAGGTTGCAGACCCGGAATGTGAGCCTGGATCTCCTGGAAGCGATCTGGCAGGTCTGGCTGGGTTCAGATCTCTCCCCCAGCCAGATCGTTCTTGCCGAGAGCTATTATTCAGCGGGTACCTACGGGCTGAAGCAAGGCGGCGATTTTTTCGAGGATACGATGCATGCTCACGGTGGGATCGATGGCGGCGTCGACCTCGTGATGATGCGTGCCGGCATGCATGACCAGAACTTTGGTTCCTTCGTGAGCTTTTTTCACCATGTAAGGTAAATGATGGCGATCGTCCTTAGACAAGGTTGAGCCGAGGATGACCAGGTCGAAAGCATCGCGGCGCAGGGCTTCCTGCACGCCTTGACGGTTGAGGGCAGTGGTGACGTGGTGACCAGCTTTGATCATTTCGGCGGATTGGGCAGCAAGTGTGTGTTGGTCGGACTCACCGTAAAGAATCTTTATAGTTGACTGACGAGCCGACTGCTGAGCGGTCGCGGGCAAGGGGCCTCCAGTGGAACTCACTTGCAGCTTAGCAACTTGGGAGCGACGTTCCGAGATCACGGAAGACCAAGAACTGCCGGAGCGCATGTGAAAAGCTAATCGTCGTTCCGGCGCTCAAAGACGCGTTCGGCGAGCGCTGTTATTGAGCGCCTAGCTGGTCTGCTTTTTGCTGGGCCTGAGCTATGTCGGGGGACAAACGCCGCGCTTGCCGGTACGCGAGATCGGCTTCGGCGGGGTGGCCCGCCTGATGGAGAGCGTTGGCCAGAAGAAGGTATCCCACATCGCTGGGAGCGAAGGCGACGAATTGGGCGAAGAAGGCGGCAGCGCGATTCCAGTTATCTTTTGAGTCTGTCTGTTTTGGGTCTGTCTGGGCGGACTTTTGCGCGGACTTCTGCTCGATCAGGCCCATATCGAGAAGAACCACCGGGTACACACGGTTTAGCTTTAAGACAGAATCGAAGCTCTGTTGCGCGCGACCGTAATTGTGAAGAGCGAAGTAAACCGTACCCAGATTGGCATAGGCGGAGGCGCGAATTTGAGCATCGCTTGCGAGTTGCAGGGAATATTCATAGCGTGCGGCGGCCTGTTGGAGATCGCCTTGCTCCTCGGCATAGATTCCGAGGTTAAGCTGGCTGATGGGATCTTTGGGCTCGATAGCGGCAGCGGCACGAAAGTGGACGATTGCCTCGGCGGATTGGCCTTGTTTCATCAAGGCATTGCCGAGATTATTTTCCGCCACGAAATTGTCATGGGTGACCGCGAGTGTGTGTGACCAGAGGGTGAAATCGTCATGCCAGTAACGGAGCTGCAGGTGAGTGATCACAGATAGAGCTGTGAGAACGATGATGCCGGCAGCAGCGAGTAGCGCGGTTGCGGCAGATCGGTTTGAAAACTGGCGCGCGTCGGCCCATTCAGCAGCGGCCCAAACGACCATGATGAAGATACCGATCACGGGAAGATATGCGTAGCGATCGGCCATGGACTGATTTCCGACCTGGATCAAACCAATCATGGGGACCATGGTTCCGAGATACCAGAACCAGCCGACGGCCAAGTAGCGGTGCTCGCGACATTTGATAACGACACTGGTGACAGTAATAAGGAAGACTGCCGAGGCCGCGACCTCCCAAAACGGCAGCGTGTGTGGGTAGGGATAGAGGACGGCCAGATGAGAAGGCCAGATCGTTTTAGCGATATAGAGCGAATAGCAGAGGATGACGTTTTTCAGGCGCAGCAGCGGATCATGTGCAGCGCTCATGAGAATCGCACCATTCGCTCGTTGCGCGATCATGGTGATGATGGCACTGCCGACGGAAAGCGCTAGTAGCGGGAGCTTTTCGAGAAATAGTTTCCAGAGGGGCCAGGGATTGTCGGCTGGCGATTGTGGCGCGCCAAACCTTCGAAGCGGCCAGTAATCGAGCAGGAGCAGGACGAACGGCATCGTGATCACCATCGGCTTCGACATGAGGCCCATGGCAAAAAAAAGAGCGACTACGAGATAGCGCACGATTCCTGGCTTGCGGACATACCTTCCATAGGCGGCGAGGGCGAGGAGAAAGAAGAACATGCAGAGCAGGTTCTTGCGTTCCGCGACCCAAGCGACCGGCTCCACATTAAGAGGATGCACAGCGAAGAGAGCAGCGACCATCAGGCTGCGGCCGGTGTATCCGGTGAACCACTGGAGAATCATGAAGAGGAGCAGCGAGTTCGTGGCGTGCAGCAACAGGTTTGTGTAATGGTGACCAATAGGATTTAGGCCAAAGAGCTGGCAATCGAGTGCGTGGGAAAGCCAGGTTAGAGGGTGCCAGTTCGCCTGATCGATCGAGGTGAACGCCCACGCGGCGGTACTCCAATGAAGACCGGCGTGCACGTGGGGGTTTTCGGTGACATAGCGGTCATCGTCGAAGCTCACGAATCCATTGCGCGATACCGGGTTGTAGAGAGCCAACGTGACCAGCACAAGCAAGAGGCCCAAGACGAGTTTGCGCTGACCAAACGAATGGAACATTGCTTCCGCGTGGTCGAGCGAGATCGCAGGTTTTGCGGCGGCAACGGGCATAGGATGAGTTCACTAACAAGTGTGCGCGAGGCATCGGCGGGAATGCAATCGGGCGGCGCAATGAAGGGAACTTAGGTCACGGCGCCACAGTCCGGTTCGTACCGTCATTCGGTGGCCAGAAATACAGGGCATACGGTATAGGCATTGCCGACCGTTCCTACTAGTCTGAAGTCCTTCTGAATGCTGCTCCACATCGGCAGGCGCTAGTGCACGGGAGCATGGGCGCCTGCTCCCTTCCCTGATAAAACGGGCAAGGTCGCGGGGAGTGGTTCTTACTGCTCACTGGACTGCGTCCTACAGCTTCCAGCGGATTTTATCGCGACGCATTCGTTCCTAGTATGGCTCTGGGACCATGAAATGGAGGAAACAACATGCTCAACTGGGCTGTTACTTTTTTTGTAATCGCGCTGATTGCCGCAATCTTCGGGTTTACCGGAATAGCCGTTGCGGCAGCCGGCATCGCGAAGCTATTGTTTGTGGTTTTTCTAGTGCTGTTCCTGGTTTCCCTGGTGACACATTTGAGTAGACGTGGGAGTCGAGTTTAGGTAGCTCAGCGATTGGGGTTGATCGAATCCCTTCTCTTGGCTGGAACGTGGGCCAAGAGAAGGGGATATCGTAAAGACAAGAATTTTTACCGTCCGGGCAGAACCTTTTCCGATATTCGACCCGATTTAATTCTCGATCGAACAGCTGTGGTTAAGAAATCCTTTCCCAACCCCGCCGACACCTGCGGCAACTAAAGTACAGATGTTCATAGTCCGAGAGCGCGAGAAGACTCGTGTTCTTTTTAGGAGGAGTTTTCATGGCAGACGATATGGAGAAGAAGGGTCAATCGGGACAAGGACAACACGGCGAGCAGTCTGGACAGCATGGGGAGCAGTCTAGACAACAGCGACAAGAACAACAGCAAAGCGGGCAGCCTGGTCAGGAGCAATCGGACCAGCAGCCAAAGAAAGGTGGCCAGAGTCAACACGAGAAGGAAAACGATCAGAGCCGTGATCGTCAACGCCGGGCTTCTTAGGGAATCTCAGTGCACTGGCACGGCGAGTCCCGGCCGGTGGGCCGGGACTTTTTTTTAGCAGAGGAACATCTGGGGATGTCTACGCGACCGTGGTTTGTGTCGTAGTCGATTGAGACGGCAACTGTATCTGGATGATGTTGTTCTTGATGGCATAAACGACGAGGTCACGGATGGAATGCAGGCCGAGTTTCCGCATGATGTTGCTGCGATGGGTTTCCACGGTCTTGGTGCTCAAGTTGAGGAATGAAGCGACCTCTTTGGAACTCTTCCCTTCCGCGAGAAGCTGGGTGACTTCACGCTCGCGGGCAGTCAAAATCGGCATACTCGGAGTCTCGTTCCTGGAAAGGGTGTGCCCTTTGTCGAGAAAGCCCCGCAAAACGAGGTCATTGACCCGGGGCGTGAAGAACATGCGCTTGCTCTGCAGAGCGTCAACCGCAGAAACCAAGTCGCGCGCAGCATCGGATTTGAGCACGAATCCGCGGGCACCCGCGTCGAGGGCCTCGCGAATGACCTGATCGGAATCGGTGATCGTCAGAACGATAATTTTAAAATGAGGGTCGTACTGGAGCAGTTGGCGTGTTGTATCCAAGCCATTGAGATTTGGCATGCCGATGTCGAGGATCACGACATCGGGCTTCAGCTGCTTTGCCATTTCGATTGCTTCGCGGCCGTCGGAAGCTTCTCCGCACACCTCCCAACCTTCGCGTTTCTGGAGAAGGGCACACAAACCCCGGCGTACAATCTCGTGATCATCGGCTAGCAGGATACGGAGCTTCATGACAGAACCTCCCCCGACAGATTTTTGAAAGCCTCAGACGCGTGGCGATTCACTTTACCTGATAGTGCGGCTGCGCATTTCGTGCCAACGCGGTAAATGCGCGATGTTGGCTAACGGCTTCAACGGCCTCCACCAAATCGCGCGCTAAGTTAGATTTCACGACATACCCCCTGGCCCCGGCGGCCAGTGCTTCACGCATCATCTGCGGCGAATCATGCTGAGTAACAAATAAAACTTCGCGGCCAGGCGTTTTCTGGATCAAGCGGCACGCTTCGATACCATTCATTTTGGGCATCGTGACATCGAGCACTACAACATCCGGCTGCAAGCTGGCCACTTTTTCCAAAGCCTCGATCCCGTCGGACGCTTCGCCAACGACTTCCAACCCGGCCCGGCCTTCCAAGAGAGTCTTCAGGCCCTGCCTCACGACTGGATGATCATCCACCAGCAGAATACGTACTGCCATAACCGGTCCTCAATTTTCCTCAGGAAGCGGTTTGCACGACGACGGTACACGCCGACGGCAGCAGATTCACACGATTGCCTGCGACGTAACCGCCATTGGGGTAATCATTCCAGCACACTAAAACTAGCACGTCGCCGCCGCACCCCCGAATACAGCGATTCCTGTATATGGTGACTGGTGACCATCAGAACGGGAATGCCCTGGAAACGAAATAGTACTGTATTTCGACTGCTATTTTTAAATGCGCTCCGATGTCAGCTGTCACTGGCACTTATCGCAGGGAAATAGGTTTGTCGATGTTGCTGCCAGTCAGCATAACCAACGGTAGGGGGTCTGCCAGCCGGGTACAATCCAGTAAACTCTGTAGCTCTGCGTTTTGAGAGGTTGAAGAGCAATCGTCGACGAAAACGACTGCAAGCTCAAATGGAGCTATTCCGAACCTCTACTGGATCTCACCATAGTCCCTTGTCACTGCCGGTGAAGTTATACTGCAATGCTGCCGCCGTGGCCAACCCTGGCAGCAGGCTGAGGCGCAGGGCGTTGCGAATTTCGCCATTCCAGAAAAGACTTTTCCATTCTTCGGCGTAGAGGTGCGCCCCGTGCGGAACAATCGGGATTCGCAGCCAGTTTCGCTGGAAGCGAAGTTGACTTACACCAAACCGGGCTGCCGCCTTTAGCCAAGACGGCAAGGCGATGCCTTCTCCGCGAGATTGGCTCGCATACTGTGATGCGATGTCCGAAACAATTGCGAGATAAGTTGCTACCCCTTCCCACAAGCCCGCGGACTGTGCCAAGGTTCGCAGATAGACATAATCGATCGTGCCTGACTGCACCAGCAGAGCATTGTCCACGATGTCGCAGAGGCGAATGTAGAAGTGGCGGTACATCCGCTGCAAGGTACTGACGATGATTCGGTCTTCGGGGGCAGGCACGCGGAATGCATACCCACCTAGTCGCGTGGTTCGGTCGCGTTCGAGCAGGGATTCGGTGATCGTCGTCTGCTCTCCAGTCTGGCCCAGACGCCCAATGTGTATCTCCACCAGCTCAGGCAGCCCCGGGACAATAAAATTCCACTTGTTCGCCAAGCGGTCTCCCCAGCTACGTTTCGCCACCTCGCCCCTGAAGTCGCGGCGCATAATCGCAACCACATCGGCGGCCTGCGCATTGATACGACGATCGTGGATGTAAGGGTCGTGGATGTAAGGGTCTCGAATGTAGATATCGATATCACTGCCGAAGTCAGGCCAGTGATCGAGGGACTTGATGACAATCACTTTCCCGCATTGCTCCAGTGCGCGAGTGATTGGTTCCAGGAAGGAGATCGCAGTGCGGATACGTGCCCGCTCTTGTTCGATTGCATTTGCAACCCACACTGCCGATTTGGCATTTCCATTTTCGATCATCAACTGTTGCAGAATTGGAAAGGAGCGCATGATGACATGGTGCGAGTTGGCAAAATCTGAAAGCTCCGAGAAGTGCTGACTTTCCAAGGCAGAGGCCGCGCGCGAGGCCTGCTCGGTTCCGCCGAGAAGCAGTTCGCAAAGAATCCGAAAGCACTTTGGGTGACTCCCGGGGCCATTCATTTCAGTTACGCTCCTCGGTTTCCGGCACTTTCACTACGTCAAATCCCACGCTAACTCAAATCTCGCGGCTTCCAATTTCGCCGACTCGGACCGAACGATGTGTGCGAGCATTTTGTTGGGCATTTTCACTGCAATCTTCCGGCAGGCCTATCCCCTGTTCTTAACCCGACCGTGCAGGAGCCGGGCCGTGGTTAGCCGGCCGCCTTGAGATGTGCGAAAGCCCCGTAAGCGCTGGAGTTCTGATTGGTTTGCGGAATCGCATCTGACGAAAATGGATGGAAGCTCTGAACTGCGTCCTCCATATTTTCGAACATTTGTAATCCACAATCTACTCGCAAAAGCTCCAATATCACGCCCGACGTCGGCGAAACCGCAGCCAGTCTCAGATCTCCATCGTGCTTCATCGCCTGCTGTACGCAACGGAACAGCAGCTCAATGCCGACACTATCCACATACCGGACTTGAGAACAGTCCAGAACAATGCGTGGATGATCAGATTCGAGGAACGGCCGCAATTCACCCAAAAACGCTTCTGCGTCGGCCTGGTTCAATCGCTCCGGTACTTCCAACACGATTACGGGTCCGCTGATATACACGTCGTTCGTCCTCAGGGACACCCGGCTATCGTGTTGGGGACGCTTAGAGCACTTTGTGAAATCAATTGGGCTACTCATGATGTTGATACCCTCGAGACGACTCTGGCGACAAAGGCTGGTCAAGAGATGCCGCGGGCGGAGATTTTCGCCGACGACGTTTCATCAGCATGGTGTTGACGGCGACGTGGTATAGCGAGATGGGGAAGGCTGCATCACCTCGAAGGCTGTCGATTTTCCGGAAGACCCGCAGGAATGCTTCCTGCGTCAGATCTTCGACCTCAGCGACATCTTTAGTCATAAACAGACACATCGAATAGACACGCTTTTTATGTGTCTGAAAAAGCGCCGCAAAGGCTTGCTCGTCACCCTCGTGCGCGCGTTGCACAAGACTGGGGCGGTGGGAATGGTCCCAGTTCGGTTTCTCGACGGGAACTACTTTCGGCGCTGTCGCGGAAATCACGCAAGTGGCCACGGTAGTCTCTTCTCCAATCGCTTATCTATTTTGTGTTTTGTTAGCTCACTTATCAGCTCACTGGGTTTCCCGGAACTTTCAGCTTCCAAAGCGAGATTAGAAAAAGCGGGACGATCGTCCTATCGGGTTCGCTCTGTAATTACTAACGACCCTCGCTGTACTGCGGAGTCGTTGTTCTCGAGGTCGAGACTGCGACTTTTTTCTCAACGGTGTTGATGAAGTTAGCCGCGGCTGCTTTGCGCTGCAGTAAGGCGAATCATGGATATTGGGCTGGAATTCGCTGTAGAAGCGGGGTCAATAGAGCCGAAATCCGACCTCCACACTGATCTCTACGTTCACCGGCTTACCGTCTTTCATGGCGGGCTGGAAACGCCACTGTTTGACCGCCTCAATCGCCTTCGCTTCGAGTCCATATCCCAATCCGTGAACTACGCGGATATCGCGCGGGCGGCCCTCGGTATCAACGATCAACCAGAGGATGCATGTTCCCTGGGTCTTTGCCTGGCGCGCCTCCTCGGTATACTGCGGATCGGGTGTGGCAATCGGTCGCGGAGCCGATATTCCGCCGCCAACTTTGAAAACACCCCCGCCGATACCGCCGCCGGTGCCGGGACCGACACCAGCCCCGTGACCCACTCCGACCCCGCCACCGGAGCCGGATCCTATGCCGCCGCCTGAGCCATATCCATTTGATGGTGGCGCCGACGGAAGAGGTATGGCCGCTGGATTGCCGAGATTCGGCATGTGATTCTCTGCCAGACGAAGTTGCGGGGGAACCACCACGGTGGGTTCTACCGGCAGCTTGGGTGCTTCGTTGCGCACCACGATCTGGGGTTTAACGATCTGTCTCATTGCAAACTTCGGCAATCGTCCTTTTGTCGCTGGCAGTCGGAGATGCTCGCCACCGCCTCCACCACCGGCAACTTCTTTCTTCGAAGTCGGCAAGGCATACGAATCGGGCGACGGTGCGATCAACGTCGCAGTCGGGCGCGGTTGAACCACTTGTACGACTTGAGGGCGAAACAATGTACCAACCACGATTAAGCTGATCAAGGCGAAGTGCACCACTGCCGATACCGCTAAACCATTTTTTCGATAGTTGTTGTAGTGGCCCCAAATGGCATCCGGTCCGGCCGATGTTAGTGCTTCGGGCTTGGCTCTTAGTCGCTGTGGCGCGGCATGTTCACCCCCAGTGCGCGGGCGACCAGGGACCGCCAACGATGAGGATTGAAATGGCGCGTTGACGGCGTAGCGAAGACTTTCCTGGTTCGGCATTGAGCTCCTCATTTGGCAACACGTTTAGCAATATGTTCTCGACGCTTTTTTCGGCCATGCTATAGATGCGCCCGAACGCGGGGCGGTTTACGCTCCGTCAAACCTCTCTGACAGAGAAATCCTGGAAACAATCAAAAAGACTACAGGGTTCAACTGATTGGCCAAGAACTTTCCTGTATCTTACTATTGAGGATTGCATAATATAGTTACAACGGAAACAGTTCTGCCTGCCGCCAGAAGGCAATCACCAAGGTAGGCCGTTTGCGCATCCGGCGGAGCGCTTGGCGAGCATATTGGCTCAATTGCCCAAAGTTCTGCGGACAGAAGTTGGGCAGTTCGTGTTGCTTCCAGTGCGACCACAGGTACTCGACCGGATTCAGTTCCGGCGCATAGCCGGGAAGAAACTCCACCCACAAGCGCCCGCGCTGCCCACGGATGAACTCCCAGGTGGCGCGGCTGCGATGGCCCGGCAATCCGTCCCAGACGATCAGCAGCTTGCCGGGAATGTGGCGCAGCAGGTGCTCCAGAAACTCGATGATCTGCGGGCTGCGGATCGCCCCCGGAAACAAGCGGAAGTAGAAATTCCACCACGTCACTCCCGCCATCGCCGACAGCATCTTCCAGTTGAAGTGATAGTGCAGCACTGGCGTCTGTCCCCGTGGCGCCCAGGTCCGGCAGCGGTGTGGGCGCTCGCTTAGTCCGCTTTCGTCGATGAAGACGATAGTTCGCCGCTCGTTTTGGGCTTTTTTTTAATCTCCGGCCAGCGCTGCTGTTTCCACTGCCGGATCTTTTCTTCGTCCCGTTCCAGCGCCCGTCCTACCGGACGCTGGCAGCTCCAACCCAGTTGCCGCAAAATCCGCCAGGCCTGCGAGGGGTGGTACTTCACCCCACATTCCTGCTCGATCAGATCAGCCACGCGCCACGAAGTCCACAGGCTGGTTTCGTAGCCTAAGGCCTCCGGCCCGCGCTTCAGTCTCTTCTCGATGCGCCGCAGATCCTCGGGCCGTAAGCGGGCTCTGCGCCCAGCGTGCCCCTTCTTCAGCGCTCGCACTCCACCTCGCTGCAACTGTGCCGCCCATCGACTCACCGACTGCCGATGCACTCCCACCTGCCGCGCTACCTCTGCCAGATGTACTCCTTGCCGCAACAGTCGAGCTCCCAACAGCCGCCGCTCCTCCAACTTCTTAAAATCTCGCCGCACTCCCGCCGGGTTTCCCATGACCGCAGAGTAGCATAGGATCTTCAGAATGTCACTATATTATTCAATACTCAATAAGTCGTTTATAAGATAAATTGACGGGGTAAATCACAGACACATGGGGTCTAAGAATGGGGTCGCGCGCTTAGTGAATTACAGCTTTGAAGGTATTGTGACTTGAGGGGCACGCCGATTATGCTGAAACTCTCGAAACAACGCCCACCAATCAGCAGGCGCTGGTCCGCGGGAGGATTCGGCGCCTGCCCCTGCCAAAAAACCCTGAGCTGGAGGGCGATTCGTCTGGTGCATTAAGCGCTACACACCTCTCGGGACGCCATGCTTGTTGAAGGAATCACGAGTTCAACCAGAGTGCCGGGATGAGTATTGGTGAGCCGCAATTTTCCACCAAACTCTTTGACCCGCTGTTTCATACCCCCGATGCCAATCCCGACGCTATCTGGCTGAAGTTCTGCAATCTCCTGTCCAATTCCCTTGCCATCGTCCCGCACCGTAATGATGGTTTCACTTTCTTTCTGGATCAACCCGACCCAGACGTTGTGTGCTTCCGAATGGCGGAACACATTGGTCAGGGCCTCTTGCACCATTCGGAAGACTGCAGTTTCTAAATCGAGTGTGAGCCGTGGAAAATCGCTGGGCTGGACATCAAGGTAGGTTTCGATACCGCTGCGCTCGGTCAGTCCCTCCAAGTACCAGCGCAGCGCTGAAAGCAGACCGACGTCGTCCAGCAAAGGCGGATGCAGGAGATGCGACAGGCTGCGTACCTGCTGAATCGAACGATCGATAATGTCACCAGCCTCCGCGCATGCTTGCTTTTCTGATCCTCCCGAACTTTCCCGAAAAGCCTTATCTAAGACCATCTTGGCCACGGCGAGGTCCTGTCCTAAGCCGTCGTGCATGGCGCGGGCGATGCGCCGGCGTTCCTCGTCTTGCATGGTCATGAGCCGCACCGAAAGGCGCTGCAATGCGATGGTTCGCTCATCAACCATCTTTTCCAATTGAGCGGCGTTGTCGCGAATCGACTGTTCGATGAGTTTGCTGTCATGAATATCGGAACAGGTCCCGTACCATCTGATGACCGCCCCGACATGATCCCTGATTGGCACGGCGCGGGCACGGAACCAGCGATAGTCTCCGTTTTTCCCGCGCAAGCGGTATTCGACTTCGTAGTTCTCTCCCGATTGGACACATTCCAGCCAACGCTGCCGGCTTCGCTCCTGGTCGTCAGGGTGCAGGTAATCCCACCAGCCCATGCCAACGGCTGAGCCCGCCGGAGCGTCGGTATATTCATAAAATCGATCGCTGATGTAATCTCTGGCTCCGTCCGGCTGTCGATTGAAGATGATATCGGGAGCGGTATGTACGATCGCATCGAGCTCCAGGTTTTTCTGAGCGAGTTCGCGGTTGAGCCTCAGCAGCGCCTGGGTTTTAGCCTCCAATTCCTCGGTCCGCTCCGCGACCCGCTGTTCCAAGTCCTGATTCAGCGTTTCGAGTTGGCGAGTTTTACGGTGCAGTTCGGCGAATATGTTAACCTTTGCCCGCAGAACTTCTGGAACGACCGGGACAGAAATGTAGTCCACGGCTCCATGCTCGTATCCTTTAAGCCGGTCGAGATCCGTCAGATGCACAGCCGAAATAAAAATGATTGCGGTCCTCTGAAAGCGCGGATGCTGGCGAATCAGGGCCGCCAATTCGAAGCCGTCGAGATCTGGCATACTCACATCCATCAGCACGACGGCCACTTCGGTTTTGAGCAAATGTTCGAGGGCTTCCCTACCGGAGGAGGCCTTGATCAGATTCTCGTCCAGCTCACTTAACATGACCTCATAGGTCAATAACTTGGCGGGCTGATCATCGACCATGAGGATGTTGACTTTGTCCTTCGCGGTCATCGGTTTTCTCCTTCTCGTAAGGCCCGGCGGTCTATTCCAGATTTTCGGCGAGCGCACCTAGCTACCGGTGAAGCCACATGCGAAGCGCCGACAGCAGCTGCTCCGTGTTAACCGGTTTGGCAATGTACTCAGACGCGCCGGCTTCCAGACACTTCTCGCGATCGCCCTTCATCGCTTTTGCCGTGATCGCAATGATGGGCAGCCGCTGCAATCTAGACTTTCGTCGGATTACCTGCATCGTCTCGTACCCATCCATCTCGGGCATCATGGTATCCATCAGCACAATAGCCACATCCTGGGTAGCTTCCAACATGGCGATGGCTTCGCGTCCGGTGCCGGCGGTAAGAACAGTCATGCCGCGGCGTTCCAGCAGACTGCTGAGCGCAAAGATGTTGCGCACGTCATCATCCACTACCAGGACTTTCTTGCCCACGAGGGCGTCGTCCGAGCGATGCAATTGCTCCAGCATTCTCTGCTTCTCTGGCGGGAGCTCCGCCACCACGCGATGGAGAAAAAGAGCCGTCTCATCCAGCAGCCGTTCCGGGGATTCGACTCCCTTGACCACAACGCTGCGCGCCAAGCTATGCAGGCGGGAGTCTTCTTCCGGTGAGAGTTCTTTGCCGGTGAAGACCACGACCGGCAAATCGTTGAGCGAAGGAGTATCACGGAAGCGCTCCAGCACTTCGAAACCCGATATGTCGGGCAGACGGAGATCGAGCACGACGCAGTCATAGGAGTCCTCAGTCACCGCGGCGAGAGCCTCTTCACCGGTAGCCACAGTGGTGACGTCGATGTCGTTATAGCCGATCAATTCCCTGATGCTGAGCTGCTCGGCGGGATTGTCCTCCACTACCAGCAAACGCTTCCGCCGCGGCGCCGCATACTGTTTGATCCGGGTAAGCGCGGCCTCGACTCCCTCGGGCGTAGTGGGTTTGGTTACGAAAGCGAAGGCGCCGCGAGCCAATCCGTGCTGCCGGTCTTCGTCCAGTGTCAGCATTTGCACCGGGATGTGGCGCGTGGTTGGATCCTGTTTTAAGTGGTTGAGCACCGTCCAGCCCAACATGTCAGGCAGGAAGACGTCGAGGGATACAGCGGCCGGATGATACTCGCGGGCCAGTTCCAGCGCGTCCGCACCGCGCGTGGCGATGAGAACTTTAAATCCCTTATCGCGGGAAAGATCACACAGTACGCGGGCATAGTGCAAGTCGTCTTCGACGATCAGCAAAATCGCATCCCCAGTCTGGAGATTTTCCCGGTCGTCGGCGATCCGCTCGGCCGGGTGTTGAGTCACGCCCGCCACCGACAACTGACGCGGAGAAACGGACGATAGGGCTTTCTGTTCCATCGTGATGGCGCCGCCGTTCGAGGCGCCGACATAGGTCTGGGGCAGGTAGAGAGTAAACGTGCTTCCTTTCCCGGGCGCGCTTCGCAGCTGAATTTCGCCTCCCAGCAGGCTGGCCAATTCGCGGCTGATCGCCAGTCCCAGGCCGGTACCGCCGTACTTGCGGCTGGTGCCTGCATCCGCCTGCTGAAACGCTTCGAAGATAATCCTCTGCTTTTCGGAGGGAATGCCAATTCCGGTGTCGGTCACCTCGAAGGCAATTACGGATCCAGCTTTTCCGAGGACCGGATGATCCTCGCTCCAGCCGCCTGAGGCCATCGAAACCGAAAGCACGACGCCCCCCTGCTCGGTAAATTTGAAGGCGTTGGACAGCAGGTTCTTGAGCACCTGCTGCAGGCGCTTGGAATCGGTGACCAGACTGCGAGCCAGATGCGGATCGGTGTGCACCTCGAAATCGAGTCGCCGGTTCTCCGCCTCGTGCCGGAAGGGACGCTGTACGGTGTCGAGCAGACTGGCAAAGAAGACTTCGTCCGCCTCCACTGAAACCGTGCCCGACTCGATCTTCGACAGATCGAGAATGTCGGTGATGAGGTTCAGCAAGTCGGTGCCGGCGCCATGAATGGTGCGGGAGAACTCCACTTGCTTCGGGGTCAGGTTGCCATCGGGGTTGTCCGTGAGCTGTTGACCCAGCACCAGGATGCTGTTGAGCGGTGTGCGTAACTCATGAGACATGTTGGCCAGGAATTCGGACTTGTACTTCGAAGTCAGGGCCAGTTCTTTAGCCTTCTCTTCCAAGGCGCGGCGCGCCTGTTCGATTTCCTGATTTTTGCGTTCGACCTCGACGTTCTGTTCGGCAAGCTGCTGCGCTTTTTGCGCCAGTTGCTCGTTGGTTTGCTGCAACTCCTTCTGCTGCATCTGGAGTTCAGTGGCCAATTGCTGGGACTGCTTCAGCAATCCCTCCGTCTGCATGGTGGCCTCGATGCTGTTGAGCACGATGCCGATGCTGGCGGTCAGTTGTTCAAGAAATGCTAGATGGGACGTGGTGAAGTTGCTCAGCGAGGCTAGTTCGATGACCGCCTTGACCCGATCCTCAAAGAGCACGGGCAGGACGATGACGTTTCGCGGAACCGCCTCGAACAGACCCGAGCGGACGGAAATCGTGTTAGGTGGAAGATTGGAGACGAGCATGCTCCGTTTTTCTGCTGCGCACTGTCCTACCAGCCCCTCGCCAATCCTCAATCGTCGTAGATGACCATCCTCGCCGTCGCCCGCAAACGCCGACAGCAAAACCAGCTGCGCCGATTCTTCGCCCCCCATCTGGTAGATCACCCCTTGTTGCGCGTTTACCAGCGGCGCCAATTCCGACAACAACATGCGTCCGACCGTCGTGAGATCGCGTTGACCCTGCAGCATGCCGGTGAAGCGGGCGAGATTCGTTTTGAGCCAGTCCTGCTCCGTATTGCGATCGGTCGTCAGGCGCAGATTGTCGATCATGGTGTTGATGTTGTCTTTCAACTCCGCTACTTCGCCGCTGGCTTCGACCTGAATGGAGCGAGTGAGATCGCCCTTGGTGACCGCAGTGGCCACCTCAGCAATGGCTCGCACCTGATTGGTCAGATTGTCGGCCAGGAGGTTGACATTGCCGGTGAGATCTTTCCAGGTTCCGGCGGCGCCCGGCACGTTGGCCTGTCCACCGAGCCGGCCTTCGACGCCCACTTCGCGGGCCACGGTTGTAACCTGGTCAGCAAAGGTAGCCAGCGTACCGGTCATGTTGTTGATGGTTTCGGCGAGGGCTGCAACTTCGCCCTTCGCATTCACGATCAGCTTCTGCGTCAGTTCGCCATTTGCGACAGCGGTCACGACTTTCACAATGCCCCGGACCTGTTCCGTCAGGTTGGCGGCCATCACGTTCACGTTGTCGGTGAGATCTTTCCAGGTGCCCGCCACGTCCGGCACCTGCGCTTGCCCGCCCAGCTTGCCTTCCGTACCGACTTCGCGCGCCACGCGCGTTACTTCGGCGGCGAACGCATTGAGTTGGTCGACCATCGTATTAATGGTGTTCTTGAGTTCGAGAATTTCGCCTTTCACGTCGACCGTGATCTTGCGTGATAAATCGCCGCGTGCCACGGCCGTCGTTACCTCGGCGATGTTACGCACTTGTCCCGTCAGGTTGCCGGCCATCGAGTTGACCGAGTCGGTGAGATCCTTCCACGTACCGGCTACTCCCGGCACGTTGGCCTGTCCGCCAAGCCTGCCTTCGCTGCCGACCTCGCGGGCCACGCGGGTCACTTCGCCAGCAAAGGCATTGAGCTGGTCGACCATGGTGTTGATGGTTTCCTTGAGCAGCAGGATTTCGCCGCTGACGTTCACGGTGATTTTCTTCGAGAGATCGCCGCTGGCGATGGCGGTGGAGACCTCAGCGATATTACGCACCTGCCCGGTGAGGTTGCTGGCCATCGAGTTCACGGAATCGGTGAGGTCCTTCCACGTGCCGCCGACGCCGGGCACCTGTGCCTGCCCTCCCAACTTGCCATCAGTTCCCACTTCGCGCGCGACGCGCGTTACTTCCGAAGCAAACGAGCGCAGTTGATCCACCATCGTATTAATGGTGTCCTTGAGCTCAAGGATTTCGCCGCGCACATCGACCGTGATTTTGCGCGAGAGATCGCCGCGGGCTACCGCCATCGACACCTCGGCGATATTTCGCACTTGTCCGGTCAGGTTGCTGGCCATAAAGTTCACGTTGTCGGTGAGGTCTTTCCACGTGCCGGCCACGCCCGGCACCTGCGCCTGACCACCGAGTTTGCCTTCGGTGCCCACTTCGCGCGCCACGCGCGTTACTTCGCCCGCGAACGCGTTGAGTTGGTCCACCATCGTATTAATGGTGTTTTTCAGTTCAAGAATCTCACCTTTCACGTCCACCGTGATCTTGCGCGACAGATCGCCACGCGCCACAGCCGTGGTCACCTCGGCGATGTTACGTACTTGACCGGTGAGGTTTCCGGCCATCGAGTTGACGGAGTCGGTAAGATCTTTCCACGTGCCCGCAACTCCTGGCACGTTGGCCTGCCCGCCCAGACGGCCTTCGCTGCCGACTTCGCGGGCGACGCGGGTCACTTCTCCGGCGAAACGATTGAGCTGATCGACCATCGTGTTCAGGGTCTCTTTCAGCTGTAAGATCTCGCCGCGGACGTCAACCGTGATCTTGCGGGAGAGGTCACCATTGGCAATGGCCGTAGCCACCTCGGCGATGTTGCGCACTTGGCCGGTGAGGTTGCTGGCCATGAAGTTAACGTTATCGGTGAGGTCCTTCCAGGTTCCGCCGACGCCGGGCACCTGCGCTTGCCCGCCCAGCTTGCCTTCGGTTCCGACTTCGCGAGCGACACGGGTTACTTCGCCAGCGAACGCATTGAGCTGGTCGACCATGGTGTTGATGGTGTCTTTGAGTTCGAGAATCTCACCCTTTACATCCACCGTAATCTTGCGGGATAAATCGCCGCGCGCCACGGCCGTCGTCACCTCGGCGATATTGCGCACTTGCGCCGTGAGGTTACCGGCCATGGCGTTGACGGAGTCCGTCAGATCCTTCCAGGTGCCGGCAACGCCGACCACGACGGCCTGGCCGCCGAGTTTGCCGTCTGTGCCTACTTCACGAGCGACGCGCGTTACTTCCGACGCAAAAGACCGCAACTGGTCGACCATCGTATTGATGGCTTCTTTGAGCTGAAGAATTTCGCCGCGCACATCGACGGTGATTTTGCGCGAGAGGTCGCCGCTGGCGACGGCGGTGGCAACTTCGGCAATGTTGCGCACCTGACCAGTCAGGTTGCTGGCCATCGAATTGACGGAGTCGGTGAGATCTTTCCACGTGCCGGCTACGCCCGGCACCTGCGCTTGTCCGCCCAGCTTGCCATCGGTGCCCACCTCACGGGCCACACGGGTCACCTCGGCCGTGAAGATGCCTAGTTGCTGAATCATGGTATTGACGATGTTCGCGGAGCGGAGGAACTCGCCTTCCAGCGGGCGACCGTCAACATCCAAACGCACCGTCTGGGTCAGATTGCCCTGAGCTACTGCGCCGATGGCCCGAGTAACTTCGGCGGTTGGTCGAAGCAGGTCTTCCACCAGAGCATTGACCGAGATCTCCATCTCGCCCCAGGCGCCTCTGGACTGATGAAAGCGGGTGCGCTCACGGGTTCTGCCTTCTTTGCCAACAACCTGCCCAACCCGCTTCAACTCACGAGCAATCTGCTGGTTTGCCGCGACAATCTCATTGAAAGTATCGGCGATTTTTCCCGGCAGTCCGGTCCAGGATCCGGGTAATCGTACTGAAAACTCTCCGTCGCGCATGGTCTGGAGACTGGCAAGGATCGTTGTCAGCTCGGAGGAAACCCCATCCACGGCCTGGATGGAACGCTCACCGTTTCCGTGGCCCGCGCCCGATTCGCCGTTGACAACCGCAGTTGAGGTATTCCGACTGTCTCTTTTCATGGATTCCCCGTCGCCTTTCAAACCCCGCACTCGAGATGAAGCCAGAACCTGTGTCGCGATGGCGCCCATGTGCCCGGCATTCACATGTGCCTCGAACCAACCTAGTGCTGACACACCGGCGTCCGCGTGGATTACCGTTTGTTGGAACGCGATACTTGTAGATGAAACACCGGAAATCTACACACCAAACTTAATTTCGTAACACGAGGCAACGCAATTTGACTCTAGGGTGTTTAGTGTATGGGGCACGAATAGCGGATCGGATGAGGATTGCTGAACCCAACCTAAACGTCCAGGACAACCGTCTCAGAGGACGTCAAGAAACCATCCTGGCCGCAACTAACCAGCGTTCCTTGGGTTGCATCAAGTAATACGCAACTTCCCTGGAGGTGCCCCGGTGAGACAACTAGGTCTGTGACCGCATAATCTGGTTTCTTCTGTAACCGAACTTCAAGCGTGCCTTTTTGCGGGTAAAGCGCCAGTCGATGGTGACCCGATTACGATTCATTCTCCGACCCCAGGCCCTGGCTTCCCGCTGCAGATCGCCCAGCGATGGGATTCTTCGCCGTCCTAGGCACTGCCGGGAGAACAGGCTGATTTCGATTTCCGCCTGATTCAGCCAGCTTCCGTGCTTCGGTGTGTAGTGGACCCGGAACCGGTCCCACAGCCAGCCTCCCGCCTTCTCGCCGTACCGCTCCACCACAGCCTTGCGGGTGTGCGAACTCAGATTGTCCATGACCAGATGAATGGTGTCGGCGGCCGGATAATGTTCCGCGATCTCCAGCAGATAATCGGCAAACTCGGGCGAGGAACGGTCCGGAGTCACCCGCGGATAATGCCGTCCCGCCTTAGGCTCCACTCCGCAAAATGCGTTGGCCGTGCCGCGGCGTTCGTACTCGCAGTCGCGCCGCAGAACTTGTCCCGGATGCATCGGCCTGGAGGGGCGGAGATCGGCATGCAGGACCACCGGCTTTTCATCGATACACACCACCGGTTCCGCCTCCGAGAGCGGCTTCTCATACAAGGCCAGCACGTCTTCCATGCGCCCGAGATACTCCGGGTCCAGTTCCGCCACGCACCACATTTTTTTCCCGCCACGGCTTCAGGTCATGGCTCTGGAGCAGGATGCGGATCGTTTCCCGGCCCACCCGCCGTGCCAACTTCCGCTTCACCGCTTCCTGGGCGATGAGTCGCACACTCCACCGCGCCCTGCCTTCCGGCGGCGGGCCGCACACCAGGGCGATGATGCGCTGACTCTGGCCCGCGTCCAGCACTCGTTGCTGGCCCGGACGCGGCTTTTCGTACAAGGCCGACTCCAGCCCTTCCTCCTCGTAGCGCCGGGCAATGGCCCGCACCGTCTTGGAGGCTACACCCACATGGCGGGCTACCTGCCCGGCCGTCTGCCCCTGGCCGAGTTCCCGCAGGATCACGGCCCGCCGCAACACCCGCGCCGATTCCCACCCCTTGTTCAACATCCCGGCGATCTGCTTACGATCCTTCTTGGTTAGCTGGACATGCACCCGATGGTAGGCTCGCATGCCTGCACTATGCCGCTCTTCTGCTCTTTCCACGAGTATCTACAGATATACATCTCCATACGGTCATAGACCTAGCAACGTTTATCATTCTTTTTTCCGGAACTTTGTTCGCCCAGGGGTTTTCCTGTCCAGCGGGCGAGGCCGACATGATGAAATACTTTGCGATGGCCAAACATTACCGAGTCGACCAATTCATGAGTGGAACCACGAATCCGATATACACGAAAGTATTTCGCAATCAGGATTTTGCCGAGAAGGGCTATTGGTTCTGGCTGAAGAGCGTGGTGGGGGACGGCTTCGACGTCAAAGCCTTCGACAAGAACTATGTCTACATGCGCTCGACCGAACTGATCTGGAAGGACAAAAGAACCTTCAAACGATTTGTGCACGATCTGCCAATCGCGGCGCGATGCGTAAACGAAGGCCAACCGGGGCCCGAGATCAAAGTTCAAGACACTCACTATCGGTATTACTCTTCCTGCAAACCCTATAACGAAAGCCAGCTCGGAACGGCGGTCAACAGCATCGATGCGCCGGCGCTGATGGACACGGGAGGCAACATTGGCCAAGTATGGACCAGAGTGTTGCATTATCGCTATAACTGCGGACAGGATTTTCAGCAGTGCACTAATGAAGAACAGTTTTACCTGGCCAACGGGTATGGCTTATGGCAATGGAAGCATTACCAAAATGGGGTTCTCGTCAATTCAACTCTGATCAATAACATAGAAGAGGGAAGCACGGACGCGATACCGTCTTGTGCCGACAGTTATGAACCATGAACAGAGATCACACCTATGAGATGTCGAGTAGTCTCTCTCTAATGTCTGCCGCTTCGGCTTGGTTGATCCAAGAATCTCGATGATTCTTCCTGTCTGGAATGAACTCATACTCTTTCGGCTTCGGCTATCTTGACAAGCGAGTCCTTCGAGCGTCTGCACCTTTGAAGTCATTAGAAGACTCTAAGGTTTTTCCTTTAGGACTTCCGTAATCTACCATATTGACATCCGCTCAATTATGTTGTCGGCAGCTGGGCCCCAATCCCAGCGCGCAGGAAGGATTTCGTCGATGAAACACTCTCCCGTTTTGTGGCATTCCTCGTGTCTGACGGCAACGCGGTCGTCAACGAGAACAGCGAGAGAGGCAGCTTTCTGATGCGAATATGCAGATCTGCTCTTGCCATTGCGCTGTTTGCCGTGACGGCATGTTCACTGCTGGCCCCCAATGCATTCGGCCAGATTCGGTCGACGATCAGTTGTCCGGCCGGGCACAGTTACTGGGATATTTTGAGTGTAATGATGATGGACCCGGGATTGGCGACCAGTTACCACATGGAAGGGATCACCAACGGTCTGCCATCCTCGTACGTCTATACGCTATGGGATCGGAGCCAAACCAAGGTGACTTACGTAAAGAATCCGCAAGGTTATCCCTGGGACATCAATCTTTACGATTCGAATTACATCTACCAATGGGTTACGGAGCTGGACTCATGGCAGGGTGTCAACCACTGGAATGATCCGACCAGTTGCAAGAAATTCAACAACGGTAGTCAGGAAAAAGGGGCCGACTTCTCGATGCGCTGGGCTGCGCGGTGCGCGGCTCCGGGAGGAGAGAACAGTTCGTTCTGGAATCCTCCGCCTCCCACCCAGTCAAGCAACACGAACTACTACACCTACGTGGACCAGGAGCTAGAAGGTCCGGTCCAGAACCTAGGCTATTCCCGGCTGGAGGTGAAACCTGTAGGTAAGATGACCATCACCGACCACCGCGCAAATCCACCGCGGGCGTTTTCTGTTACAACTCTGCCTTTGCAATATACGTACAGCTGCAGCGTTTCGCGAGACATCAACTCATGCAAGTTTCGTGAGATATTCGAATATGGGGTCGATACCGACGTAAATCCGGTGGACAACATAAAGCACAGCTATGGATGGGTGCAATGGCGGTATTACACCAACTCTACGTCGGGAAATCCCAATCGTGCCCCTATCTGGGTACTGTCAAATACATCGACGTCAGACCAGTTGATGCCCGGACAGGCCAGCCTGGTCTTCCAGTGTTTCTAGATCGCTTGAACCAGTTTTCTCACTGGGACGGCGCCGGCGAAATTCTCTGAAGAGTCCTTTGACGCTCATGGCTAATGCTGGCTAATCTGGATTGATTTCGATCTGGCGTGGAGGCAAGGCCGGCAAATCGGGATGCTGCTTGTCTCGCCATATCGCGGCAAAACATTCACCTTCGCTTTGAGCGTGCCAGATAGTGCCGTCTTTGTACTTCACCGCATCCGGGAAGAAGACCCAGCCTTCGACTGCCTGCGCGCTGCTGGCGCGGATGCCCGGCTTTTCAAGAGTTTGCTGCTGGCCAGGTGAAATGGGCTTGTCCGACGACCAGACGGCGTTGAAAGGTCGTCGCAAATCCTGAGGCGCTAAAAGCATCTCCGACGTGAGCGCTAAGCTCGTAATCGGCTTGCCGCTGATGTTTTTGACGGTGAGGGTAAAGTTTTCGGGATGCTTCCAGAAATCTCCTCCAATGAAAGCAAGCGGGCAAGGACGCGAGGGTGGGGCATAGATTGTGTAGACGGCGATCATCCCAGCCTCCATGTGATCTTCCACATGGCAGTGAAACATCCAATTTCCGGGATTGTCAGCCAGCATGTCAACGGTCACCATGCTGCCAGGAAGAAGTTCTACCACGTCGGTATGTCGCCGACCGTCGGTAACGGTCTCACCGTGCCAATGAGGAGTGTGCACGTCGATCTCATTTCCCATTCCGAGCAAGTACCAGCGCACTCTGTCTCCCTGTTTCATGGTCAAGCCGGGGAGATTGCCGAAGATGAAACCGTTAATGGCATAAAACTGGCCAGCGGGTTTGCCACCCAATTCATTGAAGATCATGAAGGAGGCGACAAATTCGCGGTCAACATCTTTCGGAGTTCCGTCGGGGTTCGCTTTGCCTTTTGCGGTAACAATAATTGGTCCCATCAGTCCGGCGTTGATCTCCACGCCCGGATCAACGTGTGAGTGATACCACCAAACGATGGAACTGGGCTGGCCCGGGCCAGGTCCGCTGCTTTGATCGGCGAACCAGTGATATGTATACCGGGCGCCAGGAGCGACGAAAGCCCCTTTAGCAACCGGCAGATAGAGAGCGCCTTCGTTGCTCTTGTCGTACCGCAAGCCGTGGGGATGCAGATCGTGACCAGTATGTCCGCGATTAAGGAAGTCGACCACGATCTCGTCGCCAACTTCGGCGCGAATCGCGGGCCCAAGAATTCCCAGCCACTCGGGTTGCGGCTTGTGAACAGTGAAAGTGTCGTCCGTGTATTCGATAAAGCGAGTTTTGGGCCATTCGACCTTTTGCGACCACGGCTGCGGAATGGGGTTGCCATTCAGCAGATTATGGCCGCTGGGGGCGTAATTCCAAGTGACGTCTTCGGCCGCGATGTAGTAATGCCGGGTTGCGGCGAGGCAGGGCGAAACGGCGAACAACAGAACCCAGAGTCCTACCCTAACCGATTGCTTGATTTTCACGGAGTCATTATCCCATTTGCGGGATCAATCTAGAATCATCGCGAACCCCGCAACGATGGCATCCCGCGGCGCAGTTTTGCGAGCATGGTGCGTGATCAGGTAGTCGGAACGGCCAGGGTACACTGGCCCGTCGTGATCTGAACTGGGGGCGAAGGAGGCGTAGCCCAAGGCGCATTTGCGAAATCAAAGAAATCTGTACTCATATCGGCCTGAGCGGCGTCGCGAGCGGTGAGGGCAGGCAAACCGAAGCGCTTCTCGATGAGCGCGAGCGCAGCGGTGTAGTCATACACCGTATGTGAAACGTAGTCCTTCTTCGCGAAAGGTGAAATTACGATCAGGGGGATACGATAGCCTGTGTGGGCGAAATTACAGGTGCCAGTTCCGAGTTGTCCGCTTCCGTCACAGACGTCACCCGGCTGCAGATCGATCGGCAAATACGTTGATGAATTCGGGCTATCCGGAGGGGTGGCGGGCTGGGGAGAGACGTGATCATAATAACCTCCCGCCTCATCGTAGGTGAAGATCATGGCCGAATCGCTCCAGTTGGGGCTAGCCATGAAAGCGTTGATCAGGCCTGATGCGTAGCTGGCGCCGGCCTGAATATTGATAGGGGAAGAAGTATCGATATCATTAGGATGCTCGTCCAGCCCGGCGGCGGAGGCGGGTTCGACGAGCGCGATCTGAGGCAGAGTTCCATTCTGCGCATCGGTCGTGAATTGCGATGTTGGAACTATATTCTGCAGCAGCGCCGGGTCGTTGAGTATGGTCTCTCCGTAGGTGAACATACTGATGTAGGAAAAACCCTCGAGGCACGCGGAGTCAGTGGCGGCGCAGTTTGTGCCGTCGGGATTTACATAAATCTTCCAGGTGATGCCAGCGTTCTGGAGTTCCTGAAAAATCGTGGTATTCGCGAGCGGACCATACGGCGGGGCCAAAGGATACGCGTGTCCGGCGGAAGTGGCGGACATAAGATACATGCGATTGAGCTGGGTGCGACTCATGACGGGAGAAAACCAGCGGTCGGAGGTGGCGAAATTGGAAGCCATGAAGTAGTAGTAATTCAAATCGCCGCCGTCGAAATAGCCCATCGCTCGCAGACCATTGATGTCGTTTAAGGGTGGAGACGACTGGCGAGCGTCGTTTGCGGCCGCTTGCACAAATCCATTGAGTGCTGCCGGATTGACTCCAATCGCGTCGTTGAAATCCCAATCCACATGAGCTTCGTTCCAGAAAGGACTTTGCTCTTCATTGCACACGGACGCCATGTGAAAAGAAGTCACCTGGTTGACAGTGTATGACGTGCTAGCGACACAGGTGGTAGCGGTCGACAGGGCAGGATCGCAACCGGGGTTCGTAGGAGGCGCGCCGTACAGGGGAGGATTTGAACCATTGGCCGGATTGAACTGCGGCAAACCGTCGAAAGACTGGTCGGCGATGCCGTTCTGCGCCCAATATTCGCGCATCGCGCCGAAATAGTGATCGAAGGAACGATTCTCCTGAACGAAGATAATAATGTGGTTGAGGTTCTGCAGACCTCCGGTGGCGGGCGGCTGAGAGACCAAACCCTGGCACCCAACCAGTGTAAGAGAAGACAGACCCAATGACAGGCCTAACCCTAGAGCGGATACAGATCTCATGGCGCACACTCCTGGTCCCTAGATCCCTGCTCCCTAGATCGCGACACTAAGATGAGGATGGACTCGCGCGGGTTGGTTGAGTTGATAAGCGCCCGAGCCGCGCAGACGCGGCTATTGGGTTTACCCCCTCTTATCTACCGTAAATCACCTATAACAATTCTGTTCCATGGACTTTTCTCCAGAAATTCTTAGGTCGTACCGGCTGAATTCTGCATCAGAATTCCCACGTTCGATCTGAGCGTTCTTTGGAGCGTGTATGTCGTCAAATGAACAGCGGCCCGTTTTGTCTCCCGCTCAAATTTCGCCTTTCCCTGGAGTCACTCCCGCGAAAGACGCACCGCCGAAGATAACTCGCGATCGCAGGCCGCTGCTCAGCTTTGCTCGTAAGCTACACGACAATGAGACAGCGCTCGCCATTGTGAGGAATGCATTCCGCATGTTCCAGCGCATTGGAATCACGGTGAGTCCGAACCACTACTATTGGCCAGTACCCGACTTTCGTGCGCTGGAGTCGCGAGAATGGCCAGCCGAGGAAGAGCCACCCGGACTGGACCTCGCCTTCGAGCAGCAGTTGGATTTTCTGCAAACGGTAGTTCCGCAATATCGGACGGAATGGGAGTCCGACTCGGCGCCGTTTTTCAGTGTGAGCTACAGCTACGGCAATGGCTTCTTCGAAACCGTCGATGCGGAGATCGCCTACTGTCTGGTTCGCCATTACAAACCGCGACGGATCGTGGAGGTGGGCGGCGGTTACAGCAGCCGTGTAATGGCAGCTGCTCTCGATCTCAACCTCAAGCTGGATGGGGTGCGCGGCGAGTTGGTCACAATCGATCCATACCCGGATCGATTCCCCAAGAAAGCACTGAGCGATCGCGTCCATCTTATTCCACAAACTGTGCAGAATGTGGACCTCGATGTATTCCTTAGCCTGCAAAGCGGCGATTTTTTGTTTCTGGATTCAAGCCACGTAGTAGGAATCGGCAGCGACGTCGTGCGCGAGTATCTGGAGATCATTCCGCGCATATCCGGCGGCGTGCTGATCCACTCCCATGACATCTTCATCCCCGCCGACTATCCGCGCGAGGCGGTCTTGCATAATCTCGCCTTTTGGTCCGAGCAGTACTTACTGCAGGCTTTACTGATGTTCAATCCGCAATTTGAAGTCCTGTGGGGCAGCAGTTGTATGCAAAGCCGCGCCACCGGCGCGCTCGAAAACGCTTTTCCGCACTGGCGGCACAGTTATCGCACCATGCCGTCGGAGAAGCGCCGCTTCCTTCCCACGCGTGATGGCGACCGCATCTGGCCGTCCAGCTTCTGGATGCGGAAACTTGCTTGAGTCGCAGAATCGCAGGGTGAGGTTAGCGCGCGGCCCAAGCTTGGGCGCCGCGAGCGTCCCGACAGTGCAGCGCCACCGTGTTGTTCCGCTCGTCACGGATGTTCTCGTCCTTGCGCGATGTTCGTTTTCGGTTCGTCACAGTGGGGCAGGCCCCGCTCAATCGCTGTTCCTTCTTCGTAATCGTTCCAGGTAGCAATCAGGACAAACGGAATGGGGTGCGACGGGTCGTTGTTTTCGTCAAACAGGCGCAGTGTGTCTTCGAAGGTCTGTCCGCAGCGCGCATCGATGTGCCGGTTCAAGCTCCAGGAAGCCTTGGTGTCGTTGAATCCCGGCCACACTCCACCCACCGTGACCTCGTTCGGGTGTTTGCGCATCTTGGCGTAGAAGTCAGTCAAGTAATCTTCGCCCCATGCTTGACCGTCCGGTGTCCACCCCTTTCGTCCGGGGTAAACCCAAGCGTACTCACCGTCAAACGCTTTGGTGTATTGCGGCGGCGGGTCGTCCTCATAGAGCAGGATGGGTGGCGATTCCCATTGATTAACATACTGGCGCACCTGGATCCAATCCGTGTGACCGCGCTTCGGAAACACAAAGATGACGGGGCGTCCCTGATATGTCAGGTACACGTCGCGTGCCGGGGCGTCGGGTCCGATATATTTCCGGTAAGCCAGATCCATTGCCTCCAAGGCGTCGTCTGTCGCGTGTCCGTTGTCGTCCTGGGTTTCGTCATACATGAGCGCGATGTGAAAGTGCTGCTCGCTGGCGATTCGATCGAGGAGCGCAGTGCTTCTCTCGAGAAAAGGACGCCGTGGACCATACCAATCCACCACGAAGGCATAGATGCCCATGTTACGGGCAGTTTCAATTTGCTTGCGCAGGACGTTCGGATCCTGGCTGTTATAACCAACGTCGATGTGGTCCGGATCGCCGAACCACGGCTGGTAGTCGGCGAGAACCTTGGGGTTGCCGGGCGTTTCAGGGATATCCTTGAGCGTGACATTCCGCGGATTCCCGCGATGGCAAGCGCTTAGAATGCAGCTCAGAACGCAGCTCAGGATTACAACAAATACCCAATGGCGATAGGGGCAAACTTTCATCCACAATATCCTGCTTTGGTACGATGAGACGGCATGGACAAGAGTTGGCCGCGTTGTCAGCGGAGTATTCAGAAAGGTTTGGCGGAGATCTCCTCTAAGTCGCGAACGTACCAGCGATCAGCGCCGGGCGTCATCAGAACCATGTACTCCTGTGGCGCATTCTCTGTGTCGAGCAGTTTATTTCCATCATAGATCCGGATCTCCAACTGGGCTTGATCCAAAAGCTGCATGGCAGTCCCATCCGCGGCATAAAAAAGTGCTCGCAGATGGTGGCCATGATCCACGATCTGAATGTGCACGCCTGTCTGCTTTTGCGCGGCGATTCTCTGCGTGAAGCGATCCTTAGCGAATCCGACAAACTCGTCGCCAAGTTCGTCGGGCTGGTTGGATTCCAAAGCCATCGCCAGATCATGCCATGCCAGAGCGTAATAGCGCGCTATCGCAGTTCCCGTAAGTTCTTCGATAGGACGCGGGGTCAATCCTTCCGCATTAAGCTGAACCTGGGGGAGTTGGGGCGATGATTGAGCGATCACTAGAACACATGCTGCAAAAACGAAGCTCGCAACTCTGACGAACTGAGGAGCGTTATTCTTGAATGCCAGGATCACGCGCGCCGTACTCATCATAATTATGGTTCTCGGCTATAGTCTTCCGTTAAGCGCGACTTCATTGCCGGATACGACGCCGCACGCGACGGTGATCTGCGCCGGCCCGTGCAGGCTAAACTGGGTGCGGGCTACATCTTTCTTGATGGGCGTATCCACGGTGCTCTTGCCCGCCTTGTCAATTTTGGTGAAGGAAACGACAGTACCATCGGGAAGTGCATTGCCGCTGCAATCACGGACGGGATCGGTTTCGAGGGTCACCGTGTTCCCGCTGGCTACCGCTTTCATGCGCAACCCGCAGGCCTCTGCCGCGACTTGTTGAATCACGCGTACTTCTTCGACGTTGCGCAAGACCGCAGTCACTTGAACTGGCCCCTCATGTGGCGTCGAACCCATTTGCATCCAGGCCACACCGTGCCGCGTGGAAATTTGCCGTGAGAAACCGGTTCCACTGGCAGGCGTAATTCGAAAATTCACCGCAGCCGGAATCAAAACCAGATTGAAGTTTCGGTCAAAAACGAACGCTGTGGCGTTAATGGAATCGGGACTGGAAACGGGTACTCTCGAAGGATTCAGAAAAAACTCCAGGTGTGCGGGTTGTGCAGCCTTCACAGCGAACGTCGCGGAGGTGCACGATGACGAGTCGCAGAGGATTACGCGGTAGAGACCCGCGGCGCGGACATCGCTGGACTGGATCTGTAGATTGCCTCCGAGAGTCACGCTGCGCTTCAGAACGTGATCGGGCCCCACGAGATACAAGGTGGCTTGCCCGGAACCCACGAGGGAAATGAAAAAGGTTTGGCCTGCTTCCACAATGGCCGGTACGTGGAGTTCAGCCGCGCTTACCCACCCAGGAAATAGGAAAAACAAGGCCAAAGCGATCAGGCGGTTGCGTGACGGGAGCCTACAGTGGGTGCTGTTCATATCAGCTACTGGAGCGCGAATAGTGGTTGACGATGACGCGATAATTCTTTAGCCGTGCCGCGATGTCATCCGGGATGTCGACAGCAAACGGTACGGGCACTTGCGGCATGAGAGCCTGATCCACATAGTCATCGGCGACCCAGATCACTTTGCCGGCGCCGTCGTAGTAAGTTGCCAAGACTTGCGCGATGTTGACCGGGCGCCCGCTTTGATTAACCAAATCACCCTTTAACACGGATCGATCCAAGGCATCGTCCTTGCTTACCGTCTGATCGGTGACGGCAATTACGGGATCGGCGCTGGCCGGAACCAAGAGAGCGCGGGCATCCACGCGCACACTCTTTACGTCACTCAGGCGAATGCCCGGAAAGTCGATACGATAAGGCGAAACCTGCTTGGGAAGAAGTACGTGCGAGATCAAATCGAAGCTACCTTCTTCCTCGATAGGAGAGCCGTCGGCTTTCAGTAGCGTCGCATTCACGTTCAAATACGCGGGAACAGTGTCTTCATTTTCGACTTCTCCAAGAATTACCACGCGGCCGGGACGAGCGATCGCGTTCATGGACGTTATACGTACCTTGGGGGAATCTACGCCTTGGGCACCCCAGCGCTGCGAGGTGTTGCGGCCGATGACCTCCCAGCGCAAATAGTTCACCGACACTACCTGCGGAGGCACTGTGGAAAACACCGGTTTCGGCCAAACCACGCGCCAGACGGACCCATCGCGTCGAACAGGCAAATCCCGCACATCATGGAGCGAGCCCAGCGCGCTTGACCAACTCATCTCGACGCGGACCAGGGCTTTGTCACGGTCGGCGTGCAACGGCGAAACGTCCGCGCTCTGTAGCGAGGAGTAGGTACGCAAGCTGCCATCGCTTCCTGCTATATCGCGCACGAAGGATGCGAGGTCGATATCGCTGCTGCGATCGAGCGAAGCGTAAGCCCGCTGGTAATTGTGAGCCTGGATATCGCTCATTAGAGCCTGCACGGCTTCTTCTGGGGTTACCGCTGAGACCATGGCATGCTGCTTCAAGCCTCCCGACTGCAGCCATGCAATGCCAAGCAGGACTGCGGTGACGACGGCAATGAAAGCAACCAAGCCCCACTTCATGAGCGCACCCCGTTGGCATAGATGTCTTCCGGCATATTCCTGGGGAGTGCGATCCTTTCCTGCACACGCCGCGGCTCGCCGAGCGTGCACACAAACAGAATTGCCAGAAGGCTGCTGCCCATCGGAAGGATGCCCCACATCCATCCTTCCCAGGGCGCAGGCACTGCATCCGACGGAATCACACGGGCGGGCGGCGCGTCATCTTTGGACCAGACGGTGATGGAGCCGGAGTTATAGCTTTCGACCTGGCGCCAGCCGCCAAAGACCAGGAGAGGTTCATAGAACGGATCGTGTACGAAGACGAACTTCAGACCATAGTGGTTGGCATGCTCAAGCATCGCACGGATCGAATCCATGCCAGCCGCGCCGAAAAATTTCGCGTTAGTCAATTGCGCCGCGCCGTAACGGGTCATCTCGGGCAGCAGGCGGGCGGAGTTGTATTCGCCATCAACGCTACTCGCATTGGCATATGTTGAAACCTTGGAGAGAGCATTGCCGAATCCGAGAGTGAGATAGCGATACTGATCGTGGCCATCGCGATTCAGGAATGCGACAACAGAATCAACATCGAGCGAGCTGAAGGTTTTAAACGGACTCCATGTGAGCCAACCGAGCGCGAGCGCGAGGGTGGCAACGGCGGCTGAGCTAACGCCGATCGTGCCCCAGCGTGGGAAACGATCGATCACCTGCTCGACTAACAATCCAACGATCGGGAGCGCCAGCACCGTTGCCCACAGGGTGAAGCGTTCGTAGGTGAGAATCTCGAAGGCCCGGCCGAAGATCCAGCGCGGAACCGGCGTTGTGCCGCCCAAAGCAATCAGGAACGTAACCCAGAACGCCAGCAGCAGTATTCGCAAACGAGGATTCGATGCCCCCTTGATCACGATGAAAGGCAGCGCCAAGATCAAGGCACCATACGGCACGATGAAGTAATTCATTCCGTACAACCAATTCATCAGGTAATTCGAACGGCTGGCGTGGGGAATGGGCATCTGCTCGATCGGATGCTGAATGATGGCAATCCAGTAAGGCAACAGAACGACCGCAATCCCAACTGCGGCGATCGCGGCAAAGAGTAAACCACGCCCGATGATTGAGGCACCGGGTTGCTCCTTCTTGCGCCCGTCGTACCACGCCAGCCACAGTACCGGCGCGGCAAAGAGGACGGAACCGAAAAGGAGCGTGACGTGATGGGCCGATGCGGCAGCCAGCGTGAGCGCAATGCCCTTCAGCAGGGACCGCCAGCTTGCCGATATGCACCACGAATAGAAATAAGGTAGAGCCAGAAAGTACAAAGGCGCTGACATCGTGGTCGGTAACTGTCCTGCTGAATAGACAAGAAATGCGATGCTGCCAGCGAAGACGGCCAGCACTCCGGCGTAGCTTGCGGCACGATCATCGACCCAGAGCTGAGCAAAGCGGTACGTGGCTACCGCCAGCAGGACGACGGCGACCAACTGCACCAACATGAAGGCCTCGGTGAGCCCGACGATATGCGACAGCAATGCGATCCACTGATGAGTCAGAGGAGGGTAGGTGGTTTGAGAGAAACCGGCAAACCACTTTTGGTTCCAGGGATTGAACCAGTGATGAGCGTAGTGCGACGCAAAAAAGATGTGCAAGTTCGCGTCATAGGACGTCGTCGCAGGCAACTCCATTATGAGCAAAGGCCCGTGGATCGCGAGCGCCAGCAAGATGATGGCAGCAACCGGAATCGGCCGTTGCCATAACTTAGTCTCAGTCTCGAGGGCAAAGCTTTCCTGGTTATTTCTCATCGAATCGGAGCTTTCGATTCCGGAAGCCGGGCAAAGGTTGGCAGTATTCTTCAGCGCTGGATAGGGCAGAGGTGCCAACCGCAGCGAGAGTTTCTGGCATCTGAGGACGACGAAAAGGGAGTGTCTACCCAGGGCGGCCAGCGTTTATCACCCAGGAGGCCATTGAAGAAGAATGGTGAGATCGGCGTTCATCAGAGGATCGGTGCGACTTGCAGTCCTGATTGTGGCCATTGCCAACGCTGCCCAAACCTTAGCTCAAACGTTTGATGTGAATGGCCAAACATCTTCCACTTCTTCGCCCACGCCATCGAAAAAACGGGCCGGGGGACGAGCCAATGATGAAACCGGAATGGGCTGGGGCGCGAGCATCGAGGTGGCACGCGAAGCGCGCGCCGCGCAGACCGCGCTACAACACGGAGACGCGCGCGGCGCAACCGAGCATGCCCAGCGCGCAGTCAACGCCGCGCCGCAGGATCCCGATTTGTGGTTCACGCTGGCTTACGCAGCGCGGCTTAGTGGGCAGTATTCGCTGTCTGTCGATGCCTATCGGCACGGCCTCACTCTCAAGCCATCTTCAATAGCAGGACTTTCCGGCCTGGCGCAAACCTACGCCCGGATGGGGCGCGACGCTGAAGCACAGCAAACGCTGCAGCAGGTTCTAGCGGCAGATCCTAAGAGCGATGTGGACCTTCAGCTGGCAGGCGAATTGCTGTTATCGAGCGACCCGAAACAGGCCATTGATTATCTGCAGCGCTCGGAGGCGGTAAAGGCATCGTCGCGGACGGAACTTCTGCTGGCCCGCGCCTATGAGCGAACTGGAGACAGCCAGTCAGCAGACAAGATGCTAGAGCGAGCGCGTCGTTCGGCTCCGACCGATCCCGAGGTGCTGCGAGCGGTTGCGTCTTACTACCGTGACACGGGTCGCTACGACGCTGCGATCCGCATCCTGGAAGGCTTGCCCACGAAAGACGTAAGCACGCTCGAGGAGTTGGGATATTCATACGCGCTGGCCGGCGACGCACAGGCGGCTGCACGCAATTATGGCGCAGCGGCAAGCCGGGCGCCGCGGGACATTCAGGTTCAACTTAACGCCGCGCAAGCCATGCTCAACGCTGGAGCCTTCGACAAAGCCGCCGCCCTTCTTAACCAAGCCTCAACGTTGAATCCCGAGCACTATCGCGTGCATGCCTTGCGGGGGCGGCTCGATGCGGCAGAGCATCGGAATGAGGATTCGATCCGAGAATATGAGGCAGCGCTGCAGCACTTGCCAGAAGGTGTGTCAGAGGGCGTGCTCTATCCGATCTCGCTGCGGGTCGATCTTGCCCAGGTTTACCGCGATGTTGGAGACACTGCGAACGCTGAGCGCGTGACGAGGGACGCAGCGAACGCGATCGCGACCCTCGATGTAGGAGGGCCTGCGCGTCCTGAGTTTTTGCGCCTGCGAGCAGCAACCGAAGCAGCCGCTGGCGATGTCGATTCCGCCGAAAAAGACTTGAAAGAGGCACTTCGACTTGAGCCTCGCAACGGCGTGTTGCTTCTCGCCTATGCCAATCTTCTCTGGAAGACCGAGCGCAAGCAAGAGGCTCTAAAGACCTACCGCGCGGCGCTGGCAATCGACCCATCGAATGGGAGCGCATTAGGCTCTCTAGGCTTTCTGTCGCGGGAGATGGGCGACCCCAAGGCTGCCCACGAGTACTTCCTGGAATTTGCCAAGAAGCATCCCGACGACTATGTGCCTTATTTGGCGCTGGGTGACTTGTATAGCTCAACCCGTCAATTTCCGGAGGCGCAGGAGAATTACCAGCGGGCTTTCCGGAGGTCGTCGAGCAACCCGCTGATTATCTCCGGCGCAATGAATGCGGCGATCGATGCACATCACCTGGACGAAGCAAAGGAATGGCTCGGGCGCGCATCGGAGAGAGAGCGGCAAAATCCACAAGTCATGCGAGAGCATGAGCGTTACCTGACTATGACCGGGGACTATGCAGCGTCGGCAGATCTGGGGTATCAAGTGATCGAGAAGTTACCGAAAGATCGCGAGGGGGTCGACTATCTGGCTTACGACCTTCTGTTTCTCAATCGCCTCGATGAAACGATGAAGATCGTAGACCGCTTTCAGCCTGTTCTTGAAAATGACCGCGACCTGCCGTTGATTGCGGGGCATGTTCACGCTGACCACGACGAATATGAGACCGCGATCCATGACTTCACACAGGCCCTAGAAATCGACCCCACGATGGCAGTGGGCTATATGAACCGCGGGTATGTGTACAACGACATGCGCTTGGCGGCGAAGGCTGAGCAGGATTTCCGCAAGGCGTTGGCGTTGAATCCCCAGTACGGCGAAGCGCACCTTGGGCTGGCTTACGCCCTGCTGCAGTTGCGGCGCTCCACGGAAGCGCTGAAGGAGGCTCAGATTGCAACTCGTTTACTCCCCGATTCGGAGAGTCTGCATCTCGTCAAAGCTGAAGCCTACCGCCAGCGGGACATGCTGGTCCTGGCCGAAAGCGAGTACAAGAAAGCTCTGAAGCTGAATCCAAATGCTCCGGAGTCTTACATCGCACTCGCTGAGGTGGAGTACCGGGCGCATAAATATGCGGCTTCAGCTGATACTTTGCGCAGTGCGCTCGCAATCGCGCCTAACAACCCGATGATTTCGGCACAACTGGGAAGGTCCTATGCGAAGCTCGGACGGACCAACGATGCGATGCAAGCGATTGATACGGCGGAGCGTACGGGGGGGAAAGATTACAGAATCCTGCTCGTAACTGCGGATGCCCTGCGCATTCTTGGCCGTCGCGATCAGGCCATGGCCATTTACGCGCGGGCACTGGAGAGTTCCGACCAAGATCGTCTAGAGGTCCGACTCGCGTTGGGCCGACTGTTTGCGGAAGAGGGCCATACCGCAGACGCGCAACAACAAGTGGCGCTCGGTTTTGCCGAGGCAAGAGTGGCACCCACCGATGTAACCTCTGCGGAGGACTACCTGAACGCGGCAGACATCCTGATGAGCATCCACGAATATCCTTTGGCGCAGAGCATGTATGGGCGTGCGCAAACGCTGGGCGCCGATGACACCGCGGTGGCAGTGGGTATGGCAGACGCATCGTTAGCCGTGGGCGATACACATAGCGCAGAAGTGCAATTGGCCAGCTTGCACGATGATCCGCAGCGCGAGAACAACTTTGACTTTCTGGTCGCGCAGGGCAACGTCTACCGGCAACTCGGCGAAAACAATCGCGCTCTCTCAACTTTTGCCCTCGCCAACCAACTGGATCCGCAGGACCCGGCAACCCGGACTGCAGAAATGGAACTGGCCGAGGAAGAAGGTCGTCCCATCACCGATCACCTGGGCCTGGGCGTCGACGTCCGTGAAAATGCGGTGTTCGAAGATGAAAACATCTATCAAGAAGACGCTCGTCTACTGGGAGTGCAGAACAACGGAGCCTTGTTACCACCCCCGCGGCGCACGATCGAGACTTTTGCCGATTCGCGCTTTCAATTCCGACCAAATGATTCGGCGCCTCCGATTCAAGGTTTTGTAGCGGAGCGCAATGCTCAAGGCGCCCTCTCCTTTCCGAGTGAACTGCTGATTCAGAATCGCAATACGTTTGACACCATTTTCAATATTTCCGCGGCGCCGGTTGTGCAACTGGGCAACGTGAAGCTGAGCGTCATGCCCGGCCTGCAATACACGGTGCGGCGCGACACACTTTCGCCGGAGTTCATGAACCAGAATCTGTTTCGTCAGTTCCTTTATGTGGCCAGCAGCCCGATCGGCGATTGGCTCTCATTCTCCGGCAGCTTGATTCGCGAAGCAGGTCCGTTCACCGATCAGAATCTGCACTCGCGTGATCTTTCCGGGGCTATCGATTTTCGCTTGGGCCGGCCCTGGGGCAAGACCGCCTTTCTGACCGGCTACAGCACGCGCGACCTGCTGTTTCGACCAGCGATCTATGAGTATTACCAGACGATTTCTTATGTGGGTCTGGAGCATGCCTTCAGTTCTCGCATCCGCGCATCGGCGGTGGCGGAGTTTCTCCGCTCGTGGCGGGTCGAAGGCAATCAGTATGCGATTGCACAAACTCTTCGTCCGCGTTTTGGAGTAGACGCGAAGCTCAACGAGCGCTGGATGCTCTCCGCCTCGGGCGCGTGGTCTTCAGGACGCAGCTTTCACGCTTACGACAATGTGACGTCGAGTTTCATGCTCTCCTACACTCGCGAACGGGGATGGGGAAAGAACGCAGGCTTGGAGACCGTGTCAGCCGCACATCCCATGAGATTTTCTGTCGGTCTGGCACAGCAAACTTTTTACGATTTTCCCGGACAAGGGCGCACCGACGTTGTTCCGGCAGCGGAGTTCACTTTTTGACATATTCGCTTCGACCGCGCGCCGACTGCCGGCCGGCCCGAAGTTCCGTATGACGACTCTTCCACAAACGCAAGTGGCGGCAGGGCTGAATCACAGCGAAGACCTGCGCGGACGCGTGGTGCGAGGCAGTGCCATCCTGTTGCTGAGCACTGGAGTGGTAGCCGCAACCAACCTGCTCTACAACATTCTGATCGCACGGAAGTTAGGTGCTTCTGGTTTCGGCCACGCCTCGGCTCTGTATACGCTGCTCATGCTGATGGCGGCTGTCACCTTGTCGTTCCAGATCATTACCTCAAAGTTTATCGCTCGGAGTTCGGAGACTCTTGTCCGTGCGCAAATCTATGCCAGCCTGCTGCGCCGGGCCTGGCAGGTGGGACTTGGGGTTGCCATATTAGTCGCCGCAGGCAGTGGCTACCTCAAGACATATTTCAATCTCCCGGCGCAACACGACCTGGTGTTGCTGGCAATCGCGGCTGGCGTGTATATACCGCTGGGAGTAGGTCGCGGAAGGCTGCAGGGCTGTTACAACTTTCGGGGCCTCGCCATCAACGTGGTGGTAGAGGTGGCGGTCAAGCTCGGCGGCGCCCTGCTCTTCCTTCATTTCGGGATGGGCGTGACAGGTGTGATGACAGCGGTGCTGCTCTCCATTGTGGCCGCGTACATTGCCGCTACGCCGGGGGCCGAATACCGGACGGCAGGCGGACAAATCAAGATCGCGCCTTTTGGCGAAGGCATGCAGGCCGTGCTGTACTTCATCGGGCAGGTGATTCTCAGTAACCTCGACATCTTGCTGGTAAAGCATTTCTTCGCACCGGCGGCAGCGGGAATCTACGCGGCCGTGGCTCTGGTGGGCCGCGTGGTCTTCATGCTGTCATGGTCGGTGGTGAGCAGCATGTTTCCCGTGTCGGCCAGCCAAGTGCATCGCCGAGGCGGACGCTCGACGCTATACACCGGGTTGCTTCTCGTGGGAACGGTCACTTCCGCATTCATCGCGACGGTGGCGCTGGCGCCGGAGGCTGTATGGACCGCGCTACTGGGGAAGTCGTTCCTGCTAGCCACGTCGTTTTCCGCACTCTTGACGCAGTATGCGATCATGACCGGCATCTATTGCGTTGCAGTCGTTGTCATGATGTACGAGATCTCGCGGCGCACCGGCCCGGCGGCGTGGGTGCAGTTGGGCGCGAGCGTCCTGCTAGCTGGAGCAATCTGGCGTTATCACGGTTCGTTGTCCCAGGTGATTCTGGTGCAAATGGTGGTGATGTCCGGACTGCTGGCAGTGGTTATCATCCCGCTCTTTTGGGAGCAAGATGAAGCGGAGTCTTGTACGGTAACTTCGGAACCATTGCACCGCCTGCGGTCGGTGCCGGAAGAGGAGATCATTGCGGAATTTTTACGGGGCGAATTCTATCATTCGGATTTTGATCCCTATCGCCAAGAGTTCGGACATCTTGTGGAGCAAGCGAATCTTAATCATTCCGAGGAGAACTTCATCCGTCGTGCGTTGCTGTTCCACCGGCGAGGACGCCTGTGGCGTGAACTGCCTGCCGATACCGAGTGGTGGGAGATCGAACTGACTTCAGGCGACTTAGCACGCCTGCAGTCGTTTCCTCGCAACGAGTGGAGGCGCTTTGCGGGAGGCGGGTTCTATCTGACAGAAATGGTTGGCCGCATCGAGGCGGAACTAGCTCGTGGGGAGCAAAGTGTGCTCCTGAAAAAACTCGAGGCGATCGCAAGCAGTCTCCGCGAGGACCAGGTCCCCGACGCCGTTTTGCTCATCGGCATCGACGAGCATCAGCCGTTGACGATTATCGAGGGAAACCACCGCATGGTAGCGGCCATGTTGACGATGCCTGAGGGGGCGCATCAACGGTTCCGCTTTTATTGTGGATTATCTCCCAACATGAACTCGTGTTGTTGGCATAAGACCGACCTGCGCAGCCTGACACGCTACGCGCGGCACACGGTTCGTTACTTATTCCGCGACGCAAACTTTTCCGTTGCGCGGACACTGCGGGAAAAGCTCGCTGAGATAGAGACGTCCTGAAACTTACCGGAAGCCAACCGCAGGGGATGGCAAGATAGTTATTGATTACGCAAGAGGGTGACGGTGCGAACGTTGTACTGGTTTCCATCGAAATCGGCCTGAAGATCGACATCCGCTCCTTCTCTCAAAAGACGCAGAGTGCTGGCATCCAGCGAGCCGATGGCGAGCTCACGGACGCTTTGGTCGGAATCGTTCAACAGGGCCATGACACGTGTGGACAGATCGACGGAGACAATCCGCCCTTGAAATGTAAAAAAAGCGCCGGGTGCGGCGAGAATCTCAATGCTCTTCGCCGCACTGTGCGCTGGAGAGAACGACACCCGCACAAGCATGCCTGGAGACAAAACCAGCGGCGAAGCTGGTTTTCCCTGGTTGACAATCAGCGTGCTGGGGGCAATACGCAATGAAACACTTTCCGGGCTCACGGGATCACGAAGGATGATTTGGGACTTAGCGGCGTCGTAGCGCAGGATCTGCCCATTGAGCTCAGCCGCATCGTATCGGCCCGTTCGCACCGACAGCGCAAACATCTTTCCGCCGTCGATGACTGTGTCGATCGACACGACAGATCCAACGAGAATGCTGTTCAAACTTGTAACTTTATTTTCGAGAAAAAGCTGGGTCCGCGGATCGAAGCCAATGCGGACATTGTGGCCACCGAATACGTGGATCAATAACTGATCGTGAATCGGGTCCACCTGCTTCACTACGCCCCGCACCAGACCCACCTTGCCAGCGTGCCTGCCCTCTGCGACTGCGGAGGCTGGCTTCGGGCCGGTGTCGGAGGCGGCGGGGACGGCAACCTGCGCTTGCGCGCAACCGGCTATTACAAGAGTCACCCAGAGTAGGTTTTTCATCGGCGGTTGGATGCCGAACGAAGTCTTTTCGGATGGGCAGCGCGTATCGGGTGTTTGCTGTAGTCAACCAACGACCACTTTCAAACATCATAGTGGCGGTGACCCAATGAATCTGCGCGAGACGGGAACATTCTTTGTGTTTGCGATTGGGGGTTTGCTGGCGATACAACTTTCCGCCGGAACTCAGGGATTCGCGAGCAATTTGCAGATCCCGCTTCCGCGCCGCACTGTTTCCACGCCAACGCAGAAGCTCAACCGCGATGGTGTTGCTGAACTCAAGCACGGACATCAAGAAAAAGCCAAACGCTTGTTCTATCGTGCCTACCTGCTCGATCCGGATGACCCGTTCACTCTGAATAATCTTGGATATGTCTCCGAATTGGATGGCGATGCAGATCAAGCCCTGCGCTTCTATGCGCTGGCAGCGCGGGATCGTACGAACGCGATCATCGACAAGTCCACTGAAGCTGATCTTAAGGGCAAGCCCTTGGATGAGGCGTTTCAGCAGGTACAAGATTCTGATCAGGAAGTGAATAAGATCAATGAACAGGCGATTGTGCTGCTTAAAGACGGGCAGGTGTTTGAAGCAAGGAACCTGCTGCGATCTGAGCTACTACGCCATCCCCGTGATCCGTTTCTGCTCAATAATCTAGGTTATGCGTTGGAGGCAGTCGGAGATGTCGACGGGGCGCTGCGATGCTACTCCGCGGCGGCCAGTGTGCATTCGACGCAGCGGGTTGTGGTGACTCCTCGCGCGAAATGGCGCGGGCGGCCGATCAGCGAGGTAGCCGAGGCGAACGCAGTAGCCGTCGGCAAGCAGATCGCCCGGGGTGAAGGAGACGAGGCGGCGACCGCTCGCCTCAATCTGCGCGGGGTGGTGGCCTTGAACGACAACGACCCAGCGGCTGCCCGAAAGTTTTTCTTACAAGCATATCGAAGGGACGCGCAGAATGCATTCACACTGAACAATCTGGGCTACGTCTCCGAACTGGCGGGGGATCGGGAAACCGCCGAAATGTATTACCAAGCAGCACAGTATGGGGAAGATGGCAATGCGCGAGTGAGCTATGCTACGCGCCGCGACGCTGACGGACAGAAGATTGAGCATCTGGCCGACGACAATCAGGCAGACGTCGAGTCCACGCTCAAGGCAGTTCAGGAGGCGAAGCGCCGCGCACACAAACCCATTGAATTGAAGCGTCGCGATGAGGACTCTACGGGCGGTGCGCAAGATGCTACACCTGTGCCCCCAATTGCGGTGCGGCCCCCGTCTCTGCCGGCATTGGCACCCCCGAATTCCGAACAGGATCGAAATGCAAAGCCACGTCCGCAAACGGAGGATTCCTCGGGGCCTCCTCAGTAAACGTCAATCTGATCTTCGTCCTGCCATTTCTGAATTTTCTCGCCCACGATGCGAGCGAGGTCGTCCGGTCTCTGGAATCGGAATTGACTGCTGAATTGGAATTGACCGGTGCGACGCAAGCTGGCCGCTAATTGCAGGGTCTTGACGCGGTCGTGCTGGCGGAAAGACCGGATGTATTCCCGCACTACATGCGGCATGCTCATGGCTACTCCGGCTGCGTAGCTCTGCCACGCCATCTCTTTCAAGTCATTCGGGGAATTCAGGGCAAGGAGCAGTTGCTCGACCAGGCTGTCGGCGTCGCCTGGCGTAAAAAACCGCATAGCAATCCGCTCATGTTCCTTGAGTTCCCGAAAGTCCCGGATACCGGAGGCTATGACCGGGACCCCATACTGTGCGGCGAGGTGCGCCACGCCGCTGGAACCGGCAGACGAAGTGTAGGGCATCACCGCCAGACTCGCCTCACGAAACAGGTCGGGAATCGACTCCTCGGGCACGTAGCCCAGAAAGCGAATGCGATCGCTTTCATGCGCACAGCGCTTGGTCATCGATTGCACATAGCCGGGAGTTTTGGGATGATCGCCGCCCCCGATTATTAGCTTTACATTAGGGAACTGCGCTGCTATCCGGTCGAACGCCTCGATCAGCAACTCGAGACGCTTATAAGTTCCCCACTTCCCAAACGCCAGAATTCGATGAGTTGGGTTTCCGCGCCTGGAAAAGTCGGGAGGGTCCGGCCTGCCGGCAAAGATCCCATGCCGTCGCACACTGACCCGGCCGCGGCCGTATTTCTCATCCAAGGTTTGACGATAGCTGGGCAGGAGGACGGAGAGCGAATTCGCACTCAAGAGTAGATGCGTTGCCAGCCAGCCTCCGGCCTGATACAGCCGGGGCGAGGTAACGCCAGCATCCTGCAGGTCGACTGTCTCAAAGAGCTGGTGCAGCGTAACGTGCGAATACACTCCGTTCAGTCGTGCCGCAACCGGCGTCAAAAAACCGAGGATGGCCGCCAGGGGCCGGGCGCCGAAGCTGGCGAAACCCAGATTGAACCAAGCCACATCGGGCTTCACCTTCTGAATGGCGCGCAGCAGAGTGACGACGTTGCCATGTCTTCCGAAACCCCAGCAGCGAGTTACGCTAAAGCCGGGCAGTTCGTCGGCCGGCGCGGAGAGATAATCTCCCAACACCGTCAGGTCAACACAGCGTTCATCCCGGAGTTGCTTCGCCACATGGAAGCCATATTCGTTGAGCCCATGACGACTCGGCGGAAATGCGCTGATGAATGCAATCTTCACGGCTCACTCGACCGCAGCACCAGATCCCGCGAGAGCCGGCCCAGGAGATGCAAGTAATGAAAGGCGACGGTCGCGTTGGCCTTGCTTCTGCCAGCCCGGCGAACGCCGAAGTGGAATGGTATCTCTTGCGCTGTCTGGATGCGGCCGCGCACCAAGATCTCGAGCAGGACTTTGAAGCCAGTGGTCTGGAAGGTCAGCCCCTCGATGCAGCGACGATGGATAAGGAAAAAACCAGACATCGGGTCGGTGACCCGAAGGTGCTTCCTGGAAATCAGCGGCGCTGCCGCGAGCGTGCTGAGTCGGGAAACGGCGACGCGCAGCGGATTCCAACCCTTGGTTCCGTGATTGCGGGCGTAGCGGCTGGCAATGACGATGTCGGCTCGTTCAGATGCCTGCAAGAGCTCCGGGAGCAACTGAGGGGGATGTTGCAGGTCGGCGTCCATCACGCCGAGCAGGTCGGCTCCGGATTGACTCCAGCCGTACAGCACTGCCCCTGCCAAACCTCGTTCTCCGGCGCGTGAAACGAAGCGAATGCGCGGATCTTGTTTGCTCAAGTCCCGAACCACTTCCACCGTTCCGTCGGTGCTTCCATCATCGACTACTATGATTTCGTATTTGTATTGCGTGTCGCCTAATGCTGCGGTGAGTTCACCGAGTACTTTTTCGATGTTTTCCGCTTCATTAAGCGTTGGCAGAACCAAGGCAAAACGGTTCTCAGAAACCCCAGGGATCATTCAAAGCCTCGCTTCCCGTCAATGCGTAAGCCTTGGATGGAACCTAGATATTTGCGGTTGGGTCGTTTTGCACTCTACAGGAAGTCTGCAGACGGACTACTGCATTCTCCAGGGTAACTTCAGTCTTTCCCTCAGGCGAAGGGCGCTCTCTGAGCCGCGAGCGGCCGATGTGAATATGGATTTCATTGCTCACCTCCTCAGCCCCGGCGTCGGAAACAATGATCAGCTGAGGAACAAGTTCCTGGAGATGCAGGAAAGTCTGACGATTCCGATGCAGGAATTCCAGAGGGTATTCTGGCTTCCTCGCAAAAGCTGCAACTGGCAATGCGTCTAGGATGAAGGCCAGACCAGGAGCGGGTGTCAGACGCAACAAAATCTTGCTGTACGTGCGCGATGCGAATGATTGCGAATGAATATTTGCGATCTGGTCGTAGATATAGCGATCAAAAATTACGACGTCGGAGTTTCTTATGAGTTGACTGGCAAGCAGGCGATGCAATCGAGCAACATCCAGCAAGTACAATACTGAGCGTACTGCGGTTAAATACCACTTCCGAACGTGTTTACTATTTTTGGGGACGAATGAACTCTTAGCCGTCAGGTTCTCAACGCGGGAGTCCATCGAGCGGTGGCCGACTCTTGCCCGCGCTTTCGACCAGACCGCAACGTGGTCCCAGAAGGTGAGTCGTAACACGCGAAGTCCCTGTTGCGTCAGGCACGACGAGAGGCGCTCGATTTGCGTGGTCTTGCCCGCACCATCGATCCCCGAGAAAGAAATTAGGAACGGCCGGGGGACCGGGGGCGACGCATCGGTTTTGTCGGGGTCCATTGGCTGAAGACTCCGCGGTTCAGGGACGAATAGATTCTGAAGCGCCGGGCGGCCTCGCCTGGCTTCTTCCTTGGGACAAAGCCACAACTGAACCGACTGCTATTGCGGCTCCCGCTACCAACCCCACCTTGATCAGGAGCGAGTGATGACCGCGCTGACGGACAGGCGCCACTGCTGCGCCTGTTGGCTGGGCCGCTGGAGTTCCTTTCACGTTGGCGGCCTTCGCTCCGGCAGCTCCGGAGGGAGCAGGTGCAGGCTGCTGACTCGGTGGGGTCTGCGTCGACTGTGGTCGCGGCGCATCCGGCAACGGGTTGCCCGGGTTCTGACTAGCGGTGTCGGACTGGCTGGACTGCGAAGGACTCGCCCAAAGAGGAATCTCGCTCCACATCAGAAACGCACTCACCAACACCGCAATCGAGCAGCATTTTGAATACCCGAGCTTTGAATATCTACGCCCTGTCCGATTCATTTATGCACTCCAAAGTCTTTGAGGGTGGCCGGAAGATTGATCTTCGGCATAGTTTTCCGCGGCAATCTGCGGATAGGCAAGCGCTTCTTTTACCGAATTGAATATTGGCACGAGCGAAGAAATGCGGGTCACTTCGAGGAGCAAGCGGTTGCTGCGGGAGCCCGCGACGAAGAGCACCTGCGTATCTCGGCCCGCCACTTGCGCCGCGCACCGCAGCAGCAAGTCAATATCTTCATGATTCAAGCCGGAACAGCCCGATAGATCCACAATCGCCGGTGATCCGGAAATCCGCACAGCGTTTAGGAACTCTTTCCGTAGCGCGCTGCGGCACACGGAATTTGACGCACAGGGAAAGGGCAGGATGGCGCCAGCAACCGTTTTCATAGCTGCACCTGGAGCCACGGCTGCGGCGTGGTGGAGGAAGGAGCAAAGTCCCATGCGAAACCGCTCTCGGCTCGCGAGAAAGCATCGGCGATGACGGATGCATGTTGGCTGGATTCACGCCGATGGATCCTTCCTCCTAAGCCTGCTGGCTGTAGATCTGCAACAGCCCCCCAGTCCAAATCTTCTAGATATCTGCCGTCTACCAGTTGATGCCGAATCAGCAGGCCCGGCGCCAGGTAGGTATGCGGCAAAACTGTGGAATGCTCAACCGTAGTTCCGCAATCCACAACACAATCGCGCTCCACCGAAGCAAAAGGACCGATGGTTGCGCCGGCGCGGACGATAGTATTTGCTCCGATATAGGATGGACCGATGACGCGCACGGAATCTGCGAGATTCACGCCTTCCCCGATCCACACCTGCTTCTGAATCTCCGTCCCGGACGGTCGCATAGCGCAGGCCCCGGTTAGTCCATCTCTAACCAACTCCTGCCTCTCTTGCGCTGACAAAATGCGTTTTGCATATCCGCGAAATTGATAAGGGGTTCGCCCACTGTTGGTTGCAAAAGAGGGCAAGTCCCATTTCTTCCCGGTTGCGTGCAATTCGCGATGATCCAGCAGGCAAACTCCCAACTGACCTCGGGCATCGTGGGCCTCGGTCACCGGGTTTCGTCTTTCGCAATGAAAGCGAAGTAAATCGGCAAGATCCATCTCCGCATACGACTTGAGCATAATCATGAGAAGTCGCTCGACTGCCTGGCGGGCAAATTTAGGTGGCGCGAGACAGACCTCCCTGTCATCGCGAAGACTGGAGGTGAGCCACAAGCTTTGCACTCCCAATTTGCGGACGCGCTCCATCCACGAATGCAAAACGTCGTTGCCCAGTATGGGCATCCGCGAGGAATAGAGCGGCCGCGGATTGTCCGCAACCGTTAATTTATGAGGTTGAACCTCATGGATCACCGTGAGATCTTCTCGCGCCGGAACCACTACCACTGCACCCAGTTCCACGTGCTTATTTCCTTTCCGAGACGCAGGAATCTATTGCGGATGTTCGCCTTTTGGGCGATTACCGAGGTCTCTAAGATGTAGAGGAGAGGGTCCGAAGATGGCGATGAAAATGAAAATACAGTATCGCCGTGGGATCTATCGGGGAAAACTCCTAGAAGCGGCAAAGCACCGGATGGCGGTTACGGGACACTGGCCCTCAGCACTTCTCCTATGTACTTCTGATTAATGCCTGCATGCAAAGTTCCTTGAGTCGAACCTCTGATCTACATAGAATTCAGGACAATCTACCCGAAATGCTGTAGGCACGGCCGCGCCGGGGCCCTACGACCGGAGTATGTTTTATGAGAATGATCGCCCTTCTGATGGCACTCGGTTCGGGAACCCTTGCCTTAGCCAGTGTGACGGTTTCCGCGCCAGCCAATGGAAGCAATGTGAGTCCGACGGTGCAATACGTGGCATCGGCGAGTTCCTCTTGTTCGAGCGGTGTCGCTGCCATGGGCATCTATACGGCACCGAGTCAGCTCGCATACACAACGCAGGGTGCCCGACTCAATACGCTGCTAACCCTTAACCCGGGCGTCTACCACACGGTTGTGCAGGAATGGGACAATTGCGGCGGGGCTTCGGTGACTCCAATCACGATCACGGTGGGCAGTGGTGGCGGGCAAGTAACCGTGAGCGCACCGCAACCGAACGCCACCGTGAACCCAACGGTGCAGTACGTAGCATCAGCGAGCTCCTCTTGTGCCAAGGGCGTGGCCGCCATGGGCATCTATTCCGCGCCTGGTGTGCTCGCCTACGCAGCACCAGGCGCCCAGCTCAACACGGTCATTACACTCCAGCCGGGCGTCTACCACACGGTAGTAGAGGAATGGGACAACTGCGGGGGCGCCGCGGCAACTCCAGTCACGATCACCGTAGCAGGAGGCTCGAACGCGGGCGTATTTAGCGGTCTTCAAGGACAGGCGGGTTGGAACGGTTATGCGCTGCTGCCCACGCAATACGATATCTGTGTTTCCTGTCCACCCTCGGGGCCGCAGACCACATGGGCGATGACCCAGAAGATTTCGTCGCCCTCGCTCAGCGGAGACGCAGCACGCATGGACGTTGGGGGACAGACCGCTTACTCTGATGTGCTTTGGAACAACCACCTAATAGGAAACTTTTCCTCCCAGGGTCTGCCCGATCTCAATCAGACCCTCGTTCCCAATCTCCACAACTTCACCTACGATGTCTACTTTTACGTCGATGATCTCGAGGCCTCACAGGCATTAGAGTTCGATATCAATCAGTTTGTCGGCGGCTATTCCTACATTTGGGGCCATGAATGCAGGATAGCTGGCGGCAATGAGTGGGACATTTGGGACGATCCCGGTCAGACGTGGCATCCGACTGGCATCGCCTGTAATCCGGTGGCAAATTCCTGGAACCATCTCGTTCTCCAGGTACAACGAACCTCGAGTAATCAACTTTTGTTCCAGTCCATCACGCTCAACGGGGTGACTTCGGTTCTCAACTACTACGAAAATCCCACGCCAACGACATGGTACGGCGTGACGATCAATTACCAGCAGGACGGGAATTACGAGCAGAGTCCCTACTCGGTCTGGCTCGACAATCTGAACTTCGCCTATTGGTAAAGGGCGGTTTGTAAAGGCCGGCCCAAAGTGGCGGCTCTCGACCGCTTTGGGGTGATTGCTGAGGCGTGACCGCAAAGCTCTGCAAGGCAGAGGACGAGGGTAATGTTTTTCGTCCACAATCGAACCAACTCCCCACCCTCAAAATTCATCTAGTCCTCTGGAAAGCAACGAAGGAGGTTTACACCTTGCGGTTGACCACGTTTGGACGAGCGGAGATAGGGGCATTCCGAACCAGCAGGGCCCTCAGGGGGATCGCGCAACTCTTACTCTGCTTGCTGATTCTCGCCACCGTGAGTTTAGCCCAGGGCCCAAATCCTCCCTCGGTGCCAACGGCACAGACCAGCCCGCCTGGATCCAATACGGCCCCGTCCTCGGATGATGAATCCCCAGGCTTCGTTTTTAAGACGCAAGTGGAAGAGGTTATTCTGCATGCTACTGTGGTGGACGATCAGAATCATCTCATCACTGGTCTTGCCCGCGAGAACTTTAAAGTGTATGAAGATGGCAAGCTGCAGGAACTGACTTCCTTTCACAAAGAGCGTGTCCCGGTCGCACTAGGAATTCTGATCGACAACTCGGGCTCAATGTTGCCGAAGCGGGCAAAGGTTAACGAGGCGGCCCTGCAACTGGTGGACGCATGCCAACCGGCGGATCGTGTATTCGTCGTCAACTTCGGCGAGGATGCATTTCTTGACCAGGACTATACCCAGGACGTGGGCAAACTGAGAGCAGCTCTGCAGCGGGTGGAAACGCGGGGCAGTACCGCCCTTTACGATGCGATCATTGCAGCGGACGATCATCTGAACGAGACTGCCCCGTTGCAAAAAAAGGTTCTGTTAGTGGTGACCGATGGGCAAGACAACGCAAGCGAGGCTACGTTCCAAGATGTTCTTCACAAGTTGCAATCGAGGAACGGGCCGGTTCTCTACACCATCGCGCTCGAAGGAAACGGAAGTCGTGACAACGGTGATCAGCAACCCCTGCAGACCCTCTCCGAGCAAACCGGAGGCGCCGCTTTCTTTCCGTCCAGTCTCGACGAGGTCGGATCGATCGCGAGCGCTATTGCGCAAGACATCCGGAGTCAGTACGTAATCGGCTACCGCTCTTCGAATTCGCGCCCGCCGGGGTCTTATAACTCGATTCAGGTTCAGGCGTTCGACGGATCGACTCCACTGCGCGTCGTAACTCGTAGTGGATATTACTCGGGCGAACAATCGCAGTAACCAAGGACAGCGCGGATACCCACTAACCTGGTCACGATGGGGCGCTGTACGCAGGGTCTACAATTCTTTCGCCCTCACATGAATTCTGTAATTTCCCTAGTGACTCAATAGTAGCGTTGCCGCAGAAGTTTTATCTGAATGGTCACCCGTTTCCGGGCGAGACGCAATTCTCCTTTTTGGAAACAAAACGTCTCGCATCTTGACCTTCGCTTTGTGAAGCTGCGATTTCGAGTTCCCGATGGAGCATCGCAGCAGTTGAGCGATCTCGTGATGCTGATATCCCTCGACCTCATGCAGATCAAAGATCTGACGGCATCCCGCAGGCAATTCTTCGACCGCCCGGCGCAACGCGATGCGATCGACAACGCCGGCCAGACTCGGATCGGCCCTGCCAACTTCGCGCTTCAGCGATGGCGTATCCGCCGATACCGGCTCGTCCAGTGATACGAGGGGAGGTGATTTGCGGCGGCGCAACTTCATGAGCACAGTGTTGACAGCGATTCGATACAGCCAAGTGGAAAATGCCGAATCGCCGCGAAACGAATTGATGCTGCGAAAGACCTGCAGAAAAGCTTCTTGGGTCAAATCTTCCGCATCAGCCACATCTTTGGTCATCTGCAAACAGACCGAATAGACACGCTTTTTATGCAATTGGAAGAGGGTGGCAAAGGCGTGCTCGTCGCCGCGCTGCGCCCGACGGACAAGGCTGGTTTCGGAATCGTCGCGTTGTTTTTGATTTTTTACTGGAACTACATTTACTGAAGGCACATCTGATGCTGTCGCGGATAAGACACAAGTGGCCACGGTATTCTCCTTCGATCAGTTACACATGCCTGAGAATTCAATCTCCGCGATTTGCGGAAATTTGCTCGTCCGAGAAAGAGACTAGCGAAGGGTGCGCCCTTCTCCCATCAGGGTGCTGCTGTAATCGATTGTGGAACTTGCTGTACTTTCGAAACGGAGGTGGCGCGGTTATTTTGTCTTTTATTTTCAATAAACTGCAGAACTTTTCATGACAAACTCGTGTCGTCTAGAAGTAAAAGCAGCTTAAGGCCACAACTGGCACGCTAACCTGACGATGGCCCGTCGCGCACGAATCAACCGATAAATCACTATCAGTAGAGCGAGATCCCTAGTCTCCACGCCGATCTGAACGGTCAGGGGCTGCCCGAGTTTCTTTCAAGCAACGGCTGCCTGTGCAACTTCTTTTTGCAACGTCGCAGTTTCACGAGCTCCGGTCCGGCGTAGTACTTCGACTGCCCGGTTGGCGCTGCCTTTCTCAGAGCATGCAACATAGACCAGGACCCCTGTTTTGCGCAGCTGGTGTTCAAATCGGAGGGCGTCGCCTTCAGAGAACCCCAGCCCCACAAGAGCTTTGGAATTGCCAGTCAACTCCTTACCCTCCATCAAGGCCTGAAGGAATGCCTGGGAACGTATGAAGAAACCAACGGTCGGGATCATGACAGCACCGACTTTCATGAGCCAGGCAATCACTGAGGTGGTAGCGGGATCGGCGACCGATTCTGTGCGGATTATATGGGCCTCGCGCACGACCGTCGCAAGGGGATGCGCAGGTGAAACCATCATGCAGATGTCGTCCTTATCGAATCCTGACTGGCTCAATGTCTGCACGACTTGCGGCAATGCCACGTTGCCGGCAAACATTCCGTAAGCGGCTGGGGTATTTACTGCCATCGTCAACTCCACTTTGGGATCACAAAACAGGTTGCTGGAAGTGGTATCGGGCTGCGGCGGACAATCGGGAATTAGCTGCCGAAAGCACTGGCCGAAAACGAAAACCCTCAGGTACGAGACTGATTGAATAGATACACTACCGTTGGGAGGAAGAAACTCGGGTAAATCCTGTAGGGGTTTACCCAAGAAGGTGGAAAAGCCATCGAGGTTGATTTCCACTGTTTACGAAGGCGGTAACGCGTCAAGCCTGGAATGGCCCGCCGTCGCGCCGTAGCCCTTTTACCTAGTCCGCCCTCTCATTCGAGTTTCGAGAAATTGTCGTCGGCCGGTGCGACCGCCTCCGAGTAAAGGTCCAACCCAAGACAAAACGAACCAACTTCGTGCCCTGTTCCAATGACGGGGTATGGCGATTAATCTGCAGAACGTCATCGACTTGTTTGACGCTAGGTCTCCGTGCCGGTCGAGGGCATGCTGGTGACCGAGCGACGAATTTTGTCCCTCACACCGACCGCTTTGTCGCGGACCGATTCCCGGATCTCATTGCCTGAAGCGGGCGCCAGGAGGATTCCCAATCCCGCTCCAACCCCCATGCCCAGCAGGAATCCAACGATACGGGATGGCCAGTAGGTCTTGCCCTGAAGGGCATCAGCGACCGCTTCCAGTCGGTCGGTCATGTTTTCGTATTTGTCGGACACCGCGTCGTTCACGTCGTCATACTTGTCTGATACAGCATCGGTTAGATCGTGAACGCGGTCCTTTACCTTGGCGGCAATCGCGGCTCGCGCTTTCGGCTCGGTTAGCAGCAGACCCAATCTGGCCGCCAGCCGGACCCAATCTTTGGTAGTGCTTTTACGGTTTGTCATCATCATTCCCTTTCCATCAAATAACAGCCAAGCGTCCAATCTACGCGCAAATTCGCTGCCATAGCTATCGGGAGATTTGCGTAGAAGGGCTAAATGGATCGGTGTATAGGTTTGACCCCGCCAGTGTGAAACGAATTAGTTTGGAGCGCCTACAAGTTGCCAATACGCGGAAATACAGGGCTTCCTGCATTGTCCGGCATCTGGTCAGCGGAGTAGATTGAGGGCTGAAGTTTTCTTAAATTCAGGAGGTCTCTGTGAATCAACGAGATAAGAAAAAGACATCGTTTATAACTCTACCGAGGATGATTGCGGCGACCACGCTACTGGTGGCAGGTTATGTGCTGATTACTTCACTTCCAGACCTCGTCCGCTATGTCAAGATCAGCACGATGTGATCTCCTGTCGTAGTTCGCTTGCTCCCTGATAGACCGCAAAAAGGGGACAGCGAGAGCCAAGCAGAAATAATAATAAAATAATATGAGATAGGAACCCGCGGCGAGTTTTCGATTGGCCGCTATTTATTTATGCGGTGCGTCTTGCGACTTTCCACTAACTCACAGTCCTAACCGAGGAACTAGAGGCGAGGAGCAGGAGACGGCCTTAAACCGTCCCCTGCTCGATAGGTGGGCACAATCGGAGAAAAGAAGTTCATGCATTGGAGCATAGCGTTTTCGCGGCTATGGCAAAATCCCGGCTACCGTGTACTCTTTCTCAGGATTCCATGTAGGCCTTTGAATAGTGCGGACTAGCCCGTCGTGGTGGAACAAAACTACGCGACACGTCGCGGAAAGGCGTCCAGCAGCGAACACGTTAGCTGGCTTTTGCTCATTTCCTCGTCTCCCTCATCTCGGCCATCGATACAGCAATATATAGAACCATCTACACCTGCTAATGGATAGTTCGGTGCTTCGGGGGACCCTAACCTTCCAACTGCGGGGTCGGATGGTCCATCGCTGACAACCCCACGATTAGAGCCTTGTTGGCCTGCGGTGATATCGGGAACCCGTTGTTAACGCATTGTCCTGAAAGGAGACGTAAGTGAACAGCAATTCCACCGGCGCTACCGTGAATCATTTATCCATGGATCTCATTCGGCGTGCCCAACGGGGTGATTCTGATGCATTTGCTACCTTGTTTCATACCCATAAGATGCGTGTCTATTCCTTGTGTTTACGCATGACGAACAACGCGGCGGAGGCGGAGGACCTGGCTCAGGACGCGTTCTTGCAGGTATTTCGGAAATTGGCAACGTTTCGCGGAGACTCGGCGCTCTCGACATGGTTGTACCGCATCGCGGTAAACACAGTCCTCATGCATTTTCGCAAAAGGTCAGTGTACCGGGTCTCTTTGGACGAACCTTACACCGGCCAGGAAAGCGCAAAACAACCTACCCGGCGTGAATACGGAGCCAGGGATGGACGACTGGAGACCTCAGTTGCGCGGGTTGCGCTAGCTCGCGCTATCAGCGAGCTTCCGGATGGCTATCGGGCAATTTTTCTGTTGCACGAAGTGGAAGGATATCAGCATCGGGAGATTGCGGAATTGCTGGGCTGTTCCGTGGGAACATCCAAGTCGCAGCTTCATAAAGCCAAACTCCGGATACGTGATCTGTTAACTTACGCGCCAGAAGGTCGAACCAGAGTCGCACGGGGCCCGGTTGAAGTATTAGGTGCAAAGAGACAAGTCTCAGGAAGAGCGACCAGAAGGTGGTATGCATCTGCGCGGTCAGAGCGGAACATGAGCCTGGGTGCACTGAGCGATCTGTAGCCATCGGCCGCCGCTTGACTGGGGCAACCCGTCCTAGCAGGCTGTGGTGCAAGTCTGGGTACCTGTAACGAAAGATGAAACAAAAGATGGTGTGATCCACAGGGATAGTTCGTAGAATGCGCGCATGTCGATGAGCAAGAGGAGTGGCGGGGAGAAGCAAGAAGACATCTGGATCGCGCACACGGAGTTGGCGGTAGCGCCAGGGCATCCATTCTATAAGCGGTTGAACGAGTTACTGGAGGGTGCGGGGTTCGACGAGTTTGTGGAAGGATTGTGTGCGCGCTTCTATCACGCGCGACTGGGCCGGCCATCGCTGATGCCGGGGGTTTACTTTCGTGCGCTCCTGATCGGATATTTCGAGGGGATCGATAGCGAGCGCGGGATCGCTTGGCGGCTTGCCGATTCGCTGGCGCTACGGTGGTTTTTGCGGATCGGGTTGGACGAGCGGACGCCGGACCACTCGACGATATCGCGGACACGGCGATTGATGGATATCGACACGCATCGCGAGGTGTTCTCGTGGGTGCTGGGATTGTTGGCCGAACGGGGATTGCTGAAGGGACAGCGGATGGGCATCGACGCGACAACCTTGGAGGCGAATGCGGCCATGCGGTCGATTGTGCGGCGCGATACTGGGGAGACATACGACGAGTTCTTGCGCGGATTGGCGAAGGCGTCCGGGATCGAAACGCCGACGCGAGAGGACCTGGTGCGGTTGGACCGGAAGCGCAAGAAGCGAACCTCGAACAAGGAATGGAAGAGTCCGGCGGACGGAGACGCGCGGATTGCGAAGATGAAGGATGGGCGGACGCACTTGGCGCACAAGGCGGAGCACGCCGTGGACATGGACACGGGCGCCATCGTGGCGGTGACGCTGCAGGCAGCCGACCAGGGCGATACGACCACGCTGGATGAAACCTTGTGCGAGGCCGGTGAGCAGATAGCAGAACAGATCCGACGCGAGGCCGAGTCGCGGCCCCAGGACAAACCGAAGGTCCATTTGCAGGGGATCGAAGAACTGGTGACGGATAAGGGCTACCACAGTAGTGCGGTGGTCCAGCGGATGAAGAGTTACGAGGTGCGCAGTTACATTCCGGAGAAGAAGCCGAAGGGACGGCGCGACTGGCAAGGCCAGCGTGCCGAGCAGCAGGCGGTGTACGAGAACCGGCGACGGGTGCGGGGCGAGTACGGCAAGAGCTTACTGCGACGGCGCGGCGAGTTGATCGAACGCAGCTTTGCGCACTGCTACGAGACGGGCGGGATGCGGCGCTGCCATCTCCGAGGACGGGAGAACATTCTGAAGCGGCAACTGGTCCATGTCGGAGCGTTCAACTTGAGCCTGATTCTGCGCAAGCTGCTGGGAGCGGGTACGCCGCGCGAGCTGAAAAACCGCGCTGGGCAAGTATTTTCTCGGCTTTTGGGCTTTCTATGCCGGACAACGGCCGCTTCCTTCATCGGGCGACTCACTCGCCTGACTGGCCTGCGGATGGCACCATCTTTCCGGTGCCGCACACCTCGTCTCCGCTCGTGCATTTTTCGTAGTTCTGCCACAGGCTGCTAGGGTAAGGTCCAGAATCATTTAGGGTTCCAACAGGATGGATTGGTACAAAGGTGCGCGATTAAAGTTGCAGGAACAGCAATTTTCTTGTGCCTCACGCGGGTACGGAAGGGGTTGACATGAACACAACGAAATATCTTTTAAGTCTAACCGCCATAGCTTTGGTTTTGTCCAGTTTGACGTGGGCGGCGGATGACAAGAATCTTTCCAGCATTGACCAGCGCATTGACAAATCTGCGAACGTCTTGTCAGAGGTTATGGCGACTCCTGACCATGCGATTCCTGACAAGATCTTGGACAGCGCCAAGTGCATCGCGGTTGTACCTTCCCTGGTTAAGATTGCCATCGGGTTTGGCGGCCAACACGGCCATGGGGTAGCTGTTTGCCGCACGGCCCATGGCTGGAGCGCTCCGCTTCCGATAGATATTACCGGGGGGAGTTGGGGTTTGCAGCTTGGCGGCCAAGCTACGGATCTGGTAATGGTATTCATGGGCGATCGGGGAATGGAGCATTTGCTTTCGGATCATTTCAAGCTTGGTGGAGATGCCTCTGCCGCTGCGGGTCCAGTTGGGCGGGACGCTGCAGCCGATACTGATCTTGAGATGAGGGACAAGATTCTGACGTATTCCCGGTCGCGCGGCCTATTTGCCGGAGTCGACCTTTCCGGAACCGTCGTCAAGCAAGACAAAGATGACACGATGCTGCTATTTGGCAAGATGGAAAGCGCCGATGCGATCCTCCATGGCAGGATTGCGGCACCGGCAGCGAGCGAACCTCTTCTTTCGGAGCTAAGAAAGGCTACGAATGAGGCCCGGGAACGAACCCAAGCGGCGAATACAAGCCCGCGATAGCTTTTTGTCGACGCAGATGGATCATAATGCAACGGCCGAGCAATGGAAACTCGGCCGATTTTTACTGTCTTCTTGCGATCGGAGATCTCCAAGGAGAAACTCGGTGAGCGATTTCAAGGGTGTTCAAGAGAGAAGATCTAATCCTAATCATTTGTGATCATATTGCTTTTGTTGGTTCGCATCTGGCGGAGTAAGGACGATGGTGTTTGCGGAAACATCATCTGGAGATCCACGGTTCGGCTCTTGTGACGAAACTGGTTTCGGGTCGCGCTCATCAAGTACTTGAAGAATTTGATTGACCAGAGAGAGAAGCTTTTCGGAGTCAGACTCCCCGGCCGCTGCAACGCACAGTTCACGCCAGTCTTTTCCGCAATTGTCCGCCACTGTGTCTCCTCCTCGTCCCATGGGGGACCCTGGATGGGGATGCTGGATGAGTCGTTCGGTTATGGGGTTGGAAAGCAAGTTCCATGCCATAGTCCTAAGCTGTTGATTACCGGACGTGGATATGGCTGCCTCGTGTAAATTGGTGACGCCCCTGGTGCACAAATGACGGAAGTCAATGGCTTACCGGCTCTGAGTCTAAAAGGTCGGGCGTTCGATGTATTGTCGCCAATACTCGTTGCGGGTAGGGTTTTCTATGGCGCGATGATCGGTTCGGCTACGATGGAGGAAAAAAATACAGTTCGCATTCTAGTTGCAGATGACAATGCTTCGGTTCGGCGTTATCTTCGTGGAATTCTGGAGCAACATGAAGATTGGCGAGTTTGTGACGAAGCGGGCAACGGCCAGGAGGCAATCGATCGTTTTCGAACGGATCGACCGGATCTGATTCTGCTTGATTTCCGGATGCCCGAAATGAATGGGCTTGATGCTGCCAAAGCGATCGCTCAGTTATCTCCGAAAACACCGATTCTGATCATGAGTCTATACCTGTCGAGGCAGCTCTCCGAAGAGGCCAGGAAAGTTGGCGCTCGAGGTGCTTGTTCGAAAACGGACGTCAGGTCGGTAGTGGATGCCGTGGGGGCGCTGCTGCGCGAGGAGACCTACTTCCCGAATTAAGCGGTCAGTCGGCAGCCGCTTCTCCTTCGCTTTCCGAAAGGGGCAATGTTGCGGAAATCAAAGTTCCGGGGGTACAGGGCCGGATATTGAGATGGCCGCCGAGTTCCCGGATGCGCTCCCTCATACCCGCCAGCCCCACACCGGAATTTGTTCCTTTCCTTTGTATACCCTCGATCAATTCAGGAGTGATTCCCTTCCCGTAGTCGCGTACCTTAAGCACCACCGTATCAGCCGAGAATTCAAGCGATATATCTGCTCTGCTGCTTTTCGAATGACGGTGAATATTGGTGAGGCTTTCTTGAAGAACCCTGAAGAGTCCGAGGGCCACTGGTTTGGGCAGGCGTCGCAGATCATCGGGCAAGTCAAGATTAACCTCGACGCCGCTGCGTTGGGCAAATCCTTCGAGATACCATCTTGCCGCCGAAGCGAGGCCAGCTTCGTCCAGAAGAGGTGGGTGGAGCAAATGAGAGATGGTCCGCGTTTCCGCGATCGATTGATCCAGGAGTTGTACCGCTTCCTCGAGAAGGCTGTCCTTCCGCTGGCTGGAGTACATCTCCAGATTCATCTTCACGCCGACGAGATACTGTCCGAGGCTGTCGTGGAGCTCGCGTGAAAATTTACGCCGCTCCGCATCTTGTAGTTGGAGCAGGCGCCCGGTCAGCCGCCGCAAGGAGTCTTCGGTATCACGAGCCAGGCGCTCAGCATCTTCGCGGGCCTTGAGTTCCGCGGACAAGAAACGATAGTGCACGGCCAACAACTCAAGCGAGAGGATGAAAGCTATGACCAAGATAACGACAGCAATAACAAACAAGCGATGGGTGGTCCGATTGCGGACGTCGAGCAGTTGTTGTTCTTCTCCCCGCATCTGTTGCATGACGTAGGTCATTTCGGAAGAAATTGGCAGGGCTCGTCGCTGAAATTCGTCCTCGCGCTCGGCGTCGCCAGGGGTCTTTGTTTTTGATTGAATCGATTCGCGAAGAAGAGACAGGCGCTGGAACGTCAGTTTCTCTAGCCGCGAGCAGAGTTCCAGCTCTTTCGGATTGTCCTGGGTGAGTTCTCGAAGATGTTGAAGATCACGGGGAAGGTCAAGAGCGGCCGCTTCGAACTGAGGTAGAAAATCCGGGTTATCGGAGAGAACGTAGCCGGTTCGCGCACGCCCAGCCCGCAGCATCGCCCAATCGATGTCTCCGAGTGCGTTGCGAACCTGATAGGTGTGAATAACCCATTTCTCGCTTTGCAGAAGCCGGGTGATTGTGAAATAGCCGGCCAGTCCGGTCAGGAACAGGAGGACGACTGCCGATGCGAATGCCACTTGAGCTTTGGTCTGCGATGACATGGTTCGGACTGATGTGGCTTGCATTCCGGCTGCGCGTTCCAAGGGATTCGGGAACTAAGTGCGCGGGCTGGGAGTTCAGCATCGTTTCGATTTTTCAGCTTTTCCTTTTAGGCTAGTCTTTGTTCTTGATGCTGTCCCTGAAGATTACAGGATTTCCTGCAGGCGCGACAAGGCGCTCTGTTCCAATGGTTGTGGGGTAACGAATCATTTGGTCATGTGGGCGATTCGATCACGGCTTCTTCCGGAGGGCATTGTCGGCATCTTTCTGGTGCCCAAAATCTAGACCGAAGTGAGGTTCTGATTTTGTGCCCGTAATCGAGACCGGAATTTCGGTTCCTGCACCGTTCTTGCTGAAAAATGGATCGACTGGTTTCAGCAATATCGACTTCCAGCCCGTCACCATTTGCGAGAGTTTCGCCTGCATCAGGGCTTTCCCATGAAAATCGAACTGATTCCCGTCCAGGCTGTACGTTCCGACCAAATTCAATTGGGCGCCGGGCAGGAGGAACCGCAGTTGGGAAAAGGAGAGGAGCCCGTTGGACAGACGGAAGGTACCCAGCAAGGTGGAGTTTATGTTGTCGGGAGTATTGTCTTCGGCCAACTGCGGTTTGCCCTGGCTTCTCATACTGAGCGCGTCGATCTTTCCCTGAATTTTATCGCTGGTGAAGTGGATGTCAGATATGTGAAAGTCACCCGCCAGCTTCAGGCGATTGGCTACGTCTGGTTCGCCCGGCGGAAGATCCAATGTTGTTTTGAGGTGAACTGTGCCGGTCATGATTGGCGGATCGGTTCTTACCGCCAGTCTCAGCAAGTCTTCGATCCTGCCCTTGTCAATCACGACGTCCAACTCCACACGGTGTCCGTTGGGATCTTTCATGCGCACCACTGAGCCATTCGCCAACAGCCATGAATTAAGAATTCTCGCCTTGACGGGTTGCAGGTACGTGTCCCCGTTGGTTCCATCAACGATCGCGTGAAAGTCCGTATGGAGCGGCACCGGCCGGCCGCTTGTCGCGATGCTAAAGTCCGGCGTGTCGGTTGCGCCGTCCACAACGATCTTTTCGAGGACACCTTTGTATTTGCCGGTAGATGAAAGAATTCCACCGATACCTTTGATGGTGGCGAGATCGGCGTGGTCGAATGAATAAGTACCGCTCACGGGAGTGTCGCGAGGATCGTCTGCCTGCCAGGGGCCGAACAATCCGCTGGAAATGATCTGACCGACCGGCTTCGGATTGGTAAGGGTTGCATCGAAATGCATGGGCGAACCGGGCCCGACTCTGGTCATCGTCAAGCGCTCGATGTCGAACTCGAGCGGCAGTTTGTCAGGCCGCAGCGTGTTGATAATCAGCCGGGCGTGGTCAAAGACGAGGTGATTGACAACAATTTCTATCCGTCCGCCCTCGGGCGCCATGCTCTTCATTTGAGCGCGCTGCTCGCGAGGGGGCAAATTCAACTGCATTCCTTTCACATATACCGTATCAACACGTTTGGGGGAACGGAAAAATCCCAGGATCCCCATGCGAAACCGGAACTCCGCAACGCTGATGATGGGCTGAACTCCGGGATCATGATTGTTGGGGTCGGTATTTCCAAAAATCCTGAGTCCGTTGCCCGAAATTTGCAAACCTTTGAGCAGTGAAACGTGAAAGCCGTCAAGCTCGACCTTGCTCTTGAATCTGGTGGACAAAGTCTCAATCACAATTGCGCGCAACGTCGGTTCGGCGCGATAGATCACAATAACGGTCGAGGCGGTGGCAACAATTATCAACAGAGCAAGTGCAGCGAGCCAGCGCCAAGGGCCGCCCCGTCTGTTCATCCGGGACGGATTTTTCTCATTTTCTGACATGGAAACTACAAGTCCTCTGAAACGGAACGACGAGTCTATCTTATGGGTGGCGTACCGGACCCAGAACGGTCAACGGGGTGGACTCGGCATGTTCTGCGAAGTCGTGGGACGAGGGCGTCATTGCAAGCCGACATGGGGTTATGATGCTGAACACTAACCTCGGGGTTGTGGAATCGGCTCTGTTCCCAATAGCCAAACTGGACAACTGGTTCGGTTCGGAAACAATCCAACTGAAAAGAAGAAAATTCTTTTTCGGAGTTACGGTATGCAATTGACATCTACGGCATTCAAATCCGGGGATAAAATTCCCAGTCGCTACACGTGTGAAGGCACGAACGTCTCACCGGAATTTTCATGGACAGGCTCTCCAGCGGAGGCGAAGGCCTTTGCGCTGATTATGCACGATCCTGACGCAGCTCGGCCGGGCGGATTTACACATTGGGTTCTCTATAACATACCCGCTGACACTTTTCGGATTCCCGACGCAGTACCCACGCAGAAGGCAATTGCGGAGATTGGAACGCAGGGACAGAACGACGCAGGCAAAATCGGTTATACGGGACCGTGCCCACCCTCGGGCACTCACCGTTATGTTGTCCGATTGTTCGCTCTGGACCTGATCCTCAAATTGCCGCCCGGCGCTAAACACGAAGAGCTCAAGGACGCGATGAAGGGGCACATCCTAGCACAAGCGGAGCTGATGGGAACCTGCGCCAAAAATGGAGTAATAGCCGCCTAGGGCCGGTCGACGGGGCTGGCGAAGAGGTTTTTTGTTTTCAATGATCGACGATCGACGCGCGTCGTCGGCGTCTCTCCGGGGCAGCTTTTTTCTCCCGCGAGTATGGCTGCGGGGTTCACGCAGGCCTAGAGGGTAGAACGGAAGGTTGATCGGGGAAGACAACTTACCATTCCCCCACATAACCATCGCCGGCAGAATGCCTAGCAGGCTGTGGTGCAAGTCTGGGTACCTGTAACGAAAGATGAAACAAAAGATGGTGTGATCCACAGGGATAGTTCGTAGAATGCGCGCATGTCGATGAGCAAGAGGAGTGGCGGGGAGAAGCAAGAAGACATCTGGATCGCGCACACGGAGTTGGCGGTAGCGCCAGGGCATCCATTCTATAAGCGGTTGAACGAGTTACTGGAGGGTGCGGGGTTCGACGAGTTTGTGGAAGGATTGTGTGCGCGCTTCTATCACGCGCGACTGGGCCGGCCATCGCTGATGCCGGGGGTTTACTTTCGTGCGCTCCTGATCGGATATTTCGAGGGGATCGATAGCGAGCGCGGGATCGCTTGGCGGCTTGCCGATTCGCTGGCGCTACGGTGGTTTTTGCGGATCGGGTTGGACGAGCGGACGCCGGACCACTCGACGATATCGCGGACACGGCGATTGATGGATATCGACACGCATCGCGAGGTGTTCTCGTGGGTGCTGGGATTGTTGGCCGAACGGGGATTGCTGAAGGGACAGCGGATGGGCATCGACGCGACAACCTTGGAGGCGAATGCGGCCATGCGGTCGATTGTGCGGCGCGATACTGGGGAGACATACGACGAGTTCTTGCGCGGATTGGCGAAGGCGTCCGGGATCGAAACGCCGACGCGAGAGGACCTGGTGCGGTTGGACCGGAAGCGCAAGAAGCGAACCTCGAACAAGGAATGGAAGAGTCCGGCGGACGGAGACGCGCGGATTGCGAAGATGAAGGATGGGCGGACGCACTTGGCGCACAAGGCGGAGCACGCCGTGGACATGGACACGGGCGCCATCGTGGCGGTGACGCTGCAGGCCGCCGACCAGGGCGATACGACCACGCTGGATGAAACCTTGTGCGAGGCCGGTGAGCAGATAGCAGAACAGATCCGACGCGAGGCCGAGTCGCGGCCCCAGGACAAACCGAAGGTCCATTTGCAGGGGATCGAAGAACTGGTGACGGATAAGGGCTACCACAGTAGTGCGGTGGTCCAGCGGATGAAGAGTTACGAGGTGCGCAGTTACATTCCGGAGAAGAAGCCGAAGGGACGGCGCGACTGGCAAGGCCAGCGTGTCGAGCAGCAGGCGGTGTACGAGAACCGGCGACGGGTGCGGGGCGAGTACGGCAAGAGCTTACTGCGACGGCGCGGCGAGTTGATCGAACGCAGCTTCGCGCACTGCTACGAGACGGGCGGGATGCGGCGCTGCCATCTCCGAGGACGGGAGAACATTCTGAAGCGGCAACTGGTCCATGTCGGAGCGTTCAACTTGAGCCTGATTCTGCGCAAGCTGCTGGGAGCGGGTACGCCGCGCGAGCTGAAAAACCGCGCTGGGCAAGTATTTTCTCGGCTTTTGGGCTTTCTATGCCGGACAACGGCCGCTTCCTTCATCGGGCGACTCACTCGCCTGACTGGCCTGCGGATGGCACCATCTTTCCGGTGCCGCACACCTCGTCTCCGCTCGTGCATTTTTCGTAGTTCTGCCACAGGCTGCTAGTACTACTGTGTTATAAAAAGGGAGTTCCACAAAAAGGACAGCCCGAGAGTTGCCGGAGCAGAACTCTGGCGATGGTTTGACGGAGTGTGGCAATCGACCATGGATTATGCCGCGCCACGCGTGGCGGGCGAGCCCCGAGGGCGGAGTTTGGGCGGCATTTTGGAGACGGGTAAGTCCATTTCACCGGCGCGAGCGGAGGGGGAAAAACGGCTCCGTTCGGCTACCAGGAACCCATAGGCCGCGATGCAGAGGGTCGCGTGATGGTGAAAGCCGCGCCAGCCTCGCCCTTCATAGTGACCCAATCCGAGTTCTTGCTTCAGTTCTTCGTAGTCGCGCTCGATGATCCAGCGATGCTTGGCCAAGCGCACCAGATCGGGAAGCTTAGTGGAGGCGGGCAAGGTGGATAACCAGTACTTGGTGGGTTCTGATTCTTCCTTCGGCCACTCCACTAAGAGCCACTCTTCCGAACGTGGTTTACTGCGCCAGTAATCACGATGCGCGGGACGAACCTGGAGGGCAGCGAAACGGGAAGCAAGTTGATGCCGGGTTCCTTCTCGCCAACTCACTTCTCTCCACATCCTGGGCGGCAGGGTGAGGGCCAACTCTTTCACGGAAATCGGAGCATGTCGCGGAGCGCGTCGTAGAAGCTTGGGTGGACGTCCGTTTCCTTTCCACTTCCGCTTGGGCAGCGGTGCCTGGCCTGGTTTCCACACGCTCACCGACGACTGGATACCCACTACGTACAGCAAACCTAATGCGGTGATGCCATCGCGAAATCCGGTGTCGTTGCCATAGGCGGCATCCGCCAGTACCGGACCTGAGGGGATCTCTCGCTCCAGAGCAGTGCCAATTTGTTGCACAGCAATTTCCGGCTTGGTCTGGAAACCGATTTCCGGCGGTACCCCTGTGGCCTTTCTCCCCTGCTTGTCCTGGACCCACACTTCCGGTAAGTACAGACGCCAGGCGACGGGCAGACTCGCTTCCCCCGTACTGACCGACAAACTCACACCTACCCGACAGTTCTCTTGCTTGCCTACCTGTCCACAGTACTGTCGCGTGACCCCTACCGAATGCCTTCCTTTCTTCACCAACCCCGTGTCATCGACCACCCAAGCGACGATCGGTCCCTGCCTCTGCATGGCGGGCAGCGCATATTGCCGTACCGCTTCCAGCATGTCTTCGTCATTCCAGGGAGCATGGGCTACGACATGATGTAACGACTGATGGGTCTGGCGCACGTTGTCGGGACAGAGGCGGGCCGCCATCGGTTCCACACTCTTGCGTTCGCCAGGAAGAAGCAAGCCCGTGCAATAGGACTTCAGAGGGACAACCCGATCCAAGTGCCCCGCGGCATGCGCCAGGCGATCCAAGTAAGCCGCGAAGCGTTTTTGCTGGGCGCCTGGCCCTACAGAGTTGGCGCTCATGACCCGCAACTTATCATGAGCAAATGCTAGACCAACAAATCTTTCAGCAAAAAGTATTCAGTTTATAACACAGTAGTACTAGGCGGCTCTCTGCGAGTGCTGATTATCTAAAACTTCAGCTTCTGCCTGAAGCCAGTCACCCAGCTCAGAGCCATCCCTACCACCTCGCTCTTGGTAGATTTCGTAAGCGCGCTGGCGGACCTGTTCTTCGAGATCGCCAGGGATGCGTCGTACTAAATTTGGCCGTTCTGATTCGATGCGTTTCATTGCGAATTTCTCCTTTCCATGAAGTGTTCACTTCTCGGATGTTTTCCGTAAGATTGAATTGCGGCAAGAGGTTAGGGGTCCCGTTGTCCGACTTTTCTTCACTGTACACCCGTCCAGAGGTTTTGCCATTACAGTGATTACTGTATGTGACAGACTGGTGTCAGAGTCATCCGGGACTGGAATGCGAGAGTTATGGATGTGCTGAACTTCTGGTGAACCATTCATCAAACCACTCCAACGTTCGTAAGGTGTAGTCACGGGCGTCGGCTGGTTTTACAAGGGCGTGTCCTTCGTCTGCATAAACAACCAATTCGGCAGGCACTTTCAAAGTCTTGAGGGCCTGCCACCATTCCACCGATTGTTCCATAGGAACTTCTCCATCGCGATCACCGACGAGAATCAGAGTGGGTGTTTGGACTGCTTTGACGAAGTGCATGGGATCACTCTTCGCGTAGACGGCAGGATCGTCGTAGACGGACGCTCCGAAAAACGGGATCATCCATTCGTCGATATCGTTCAATCCGTAATAACTGAGCCAGTCAGAGAGGCCGGCCCCGGCGACGGCTGCAGTAAAACGGTGCGTCTGGCTCTCAGCCCACATTGTCATGTATCCGCCATAGCTGTGTCCGCGGATGCCGATGCGCTTGGCGTCGATTGGATACTCCTGGGAAATAGCATCAACGCCGGCCATGATGTCGCGATAATCGCCGCCGCCGAAATCCTTGATGTTGGCCTGCGTGAAAGCTTCGCCTTGGCCGTAGCTGCCCCGCGGATTGGGACACAGAACAAAATATCCCATTGCCGAGGCCGCACCCGTGAAACCGGCGTCCCAACGAGAGGAGCAAGCCGCGGATGGTCCGCCGTGCACACTGACTACGAGGGGATAGGTTTTACCCTTCACAAAGTTTTTGGGAAACATGAGCCAGCCCTGCACTCGCGTGCTTCCGTTTTCCCAGTGAACATTATGCATCGTGCCCCATGCGGGCTCGATACCGCTGTTCACACTGCTGATCTGCTTCCATTTACCAATCGCACCAACCCATACCTCGGGCGGCGTGCTGGCTGACTGCCGTATCACGGCAGTCACATTTCCATCGTGTGAGAATGAACCCCCGGGCCCAGAAGCAGCGCTTGCCGTCTCTTCGCCGGTCCATAGTATTTTCGCCTGGCCGTCGTCGATACTCGCCCTGCCGAAGCCGGAGTTCCCATCGATTTTTGCTCCGAAGATGATGCGGTCGGACGAGACCCAAGCAAGCGATGAGACGGACGCCTTCAGATTGGGCGTGATATCTCGTGCTGCGGCGTCTTCACTACGGCCCTCCATCGGCACAATGACGATATCGCCGCCGGTCGATCCTTCGTCACTCATGAGTCCCTCGATGACGGCAACGTTTTTGCCGTCCGGTGAGACCAGCGGATCCGCCATCTGCCATTTTGAAGCGTAGATCTGGCGCATCTCGCCAGTTGTTGCGTTGATGCGATACAGCTTCGCGACCCACCAGTTGGCGTCGCCCGAACCGTGCGCCGCCGTTGCGGCCCACGCCTTTCCATCAGGCGTCCAATCGTATTGGTAAATGTATGTGTCTTTCGGGGTGACCTGCTCCACAGTGTTCGTGTTCAGGCCGATGGTTGTAAGCCGCTGCTCGTAGATTTGGTCGTCGATCACTCCAGCCAGCGGGATCATCGGCTGTAGCGGCCCGGCGATGCGCGGGAGACCCTCAATGAAGAGGACGGCTAGTTTGGCACCGTCGGGAGAAAAACGTGGCGTCTCAACATAACCCTTCAATTCCGCGCGCTTCGTGAGAGAAGTGCCATCGCTGGCCACAGTCCACACTTGCGCTGCCGGGATGGCGTCGGGTAGATCGGCCAGAAATGCGAGTTGTTTGCTATCTGCCGACCAGGTCACCTCACGCAACGGAAGGTTGCCGTCCACTGAAATCTCGCGAGGCGCCCCGCCGTTTGCGCTGGTCACCGTGAGCGCGCCGGCAACGATGTAAGCCACTTGAGTTCCGTCAGGGGAGAGCGCGACCTGGCCGATCCTTTTCGCGTGGGGCATCGAGGCGAGTACGCTTGCGGCGCGAGAGGAGGCGGCACCATGATCCTGCGAAAAGAGCGGAGCCCATTGCAGAGAGGTTATCAGCGCTAAAAGCGTGACAAAACGCAGGTGTGACTTGGTGCCCAATGTCATGGCCGTCGAGTATAACTGATCTGCGTCGTCTATCGTCAGAACAGGCGCTCACTGGATGCAGATCGCGGACTGCAGATCGCTCGAGTCTTGCTATTTGCCCGGGGCGGGAGCGGGCTTAATTTCCTCCGCTGCTTTCTGAATGTCTTGAATGGAGCTGCTATTTAGCTGGTAAAGCGTCGGATCGTTCTCGCGTCTGGCGATGTAACCGTCATTGTCTTTTGCAATCGCCACCTTCTCGACCCGCTTCCCATCATCGGACGTTACCGCGGCCTCGATGGCGGGACTGGCGAACCTGGAGTTGGCCGCACCGGAATCGACAAACTTATTGGCACTGAGATCGCGCAGATCTGAAACAAGCGATTGCACACTCCCGGCGTCCATCTTCTTTCCGTTCCACCACCAGTCCTCGTTGTTGTTATTGCGTATCAGGAAATAGGCCTTCGAACCATTATGTAATTCAATTTTGTTGGGTTCGATATAGCCAAAATCGAAGATCTTCTTGTTGCGGAAATCGTCCAGACCCTTGTCGACAGCCTGGCCGAGGTTAGCATCTACTTTGTAGGCTCCGGTAACCGCGCTCGATTTCGCATAGTACGTATCCTTATCCTTGCGGACCTGAAGCACCTGTGTGCCCGACTCATCCGTTAGTTTCGCGGTAGCGATTGGCTTCGCGTGCGCAAATGCCGAGTCAGCGTCGTTGGCATCTGAAGAGCTTAGATCCATCTTGGCTTCGGCCAACTTGCGAACCAAGTCGCCCACCTCGAAACTGTCGGCGCGCAGCGGCTTGGGCTTGAGAATCTGCCATTCATCTTTATTACGGCCGAACTCGATATCCTGGTTTTTTGCGACGAGCGTAACTTGGCTAACTTTATCGGGATTTACGGTCAGCAACCGCTTGTCGCGGAGGTCATTCAGGTTTTTATCGATGCTGGTCCTGGTGTAGCTGGCCATGGTGAAGATCCGCGGATCGCCCGCCAGCATCGCGTAAACCGATCCGCCGGTCGGCGTTTCATCTCCGATGAGGACCTTTTGAGTCTGATTGTTCTTTTCCGTGACAGCCAGTTGAAACGCGGGCTGGTCCAAACCATACTGCTTCAGGTCTCCCGCTTTGTCTTCCACTAGTCGTTCTGAGTTCAATTTTGAAACTGTATCGACAATGCCAGAGACCGTGCTCTGGTCGGCGCGCAACGCTTTAGGCTCGCTGATTTCCCAGTTACCCGAGGCGCCTTTTGTCAGAATGATCGGAGCCGCATCTTTCTTCTGGAGATCGAGCGTCGTGATCGCCGAAGCGTCGAGCTTAAGGATTGCAGGTGGAGTATCGGCTGAGACTTTGGCTGTTTCGGACGGTTTGTGATGTTCCGACCAATAGAGAATTCCAAAGAGAACGAAGAAAACGAAAGTGGCAACCAGCAGGCCGCGAATTTTCATAATGCTTCTCGATACATGATCCAGGAGTCGAGAGGTTTGCTACCTCCTCTTCCACCACACCCCAACGCCCACAAAAACCACAACCAGCGGCAGCACAAATTGGCTAGTGAGACGGACCAGGTTCAGCTGGGCGCGAGTCATGGTGATGCGCCGGTCTTCCTGCTGCTTGGGACGAATGGAAATTAAGTCTTCATCGGACGCCAACCAGTTAATCGTATTCAACGCAAGGTCATCGTTGCCGTTGAAGTTGATGAAACGGTTGGCAACCCAGGACGAACTGCCGACTACGACGAACCGCCCCTGCGCGTTCGCTTTGCCCGTGTTGTAAGTACCTGCTGCTGCAATAGTAAACGGTCCTTTTTTGTTCTTTGGATCGTTCGCATTGACGGTCGGAGAGCTCAGATTGCTGGTCGCCAGACTGGTGGCGGACGAATCAAAAAGCTTCTGGACGCTGGTTTTGTCTGTGCTTTTGATGTCAATCGACCGCGTTAGGGGAAAACCGGTTGCCGTTCCCCTCATGTCGTTCACAATCGGCTGCGAGCTGTAAGTCGTAACCAGAGCGACCTGCGGACCGAGGCCAGCAAGCTGTCCAATCGGATTGAGATCCAGAATCAGATCTTTGTTGGCGGTCACGCCCCAGCTCTGGAGCAGGTTCGTTAGCGCGTCGTTATCGGCGATTTCCGAACGGCCCAGCTTCAGCGGTGGGTCGAGCATGAAGAAAGCGCGACCACCATCTTCGACATATTTCTTGATCGCATCCACTTCCGGCTGCTCATAGTTTCGCGTGGGTCCGGCAACCACAAGCGTCGTGCAATCGGCTGGGACCTCCGCCTTCTGCAGCAGGTCGATACTCTTGCTTTCGTAGTCGTCTTTAGACAGCATGTCCTTAAAACCGGAAAGGCCTTCCCGGTCGCTGTCGTCGAGTTGATGTTCGCCACTGCCGGAGACGAAACAAACGGTTCGAGTGTTGCTTTTTAAGTCGCGGATGAAGGCACCGGTAATGCCCTCTTCGGTCATGCTCTTGGCCTCTTCTTTTTTGGCCCCGATCTGCACCAGAGCAGTCCCGAAGTTCCTGATGCCGTCTTCCTTCGCCAATTGCGGATTCTTATCGGGATCAACGTACTCCACATGCACCCGATGCGACAGATTCGCGTATTGATCGAGTAGGTCTTTTCCCTCGCGGAAGCGCGTGCTCTGATCGAAGTACGTGATCGTGGCGTCCTGTTTGAGACCCTTGACAATTTTGGCGGTCTGCGCAGAAAGGCTATAGCGCTTGTTCGACGTGGAGTCGAATGACTTGTTGTAACGATCGGCGAGTATGTTGGCAACAACGATTACCGCAACCACCACGAGCACGTAGACGGTCGCATAGGCTGCATACTTTGTTTGTCTAGCTTTCAACCACTGACTTGCCATCAATTATGACCTCCAGCGCAGCGATTCCATGGAACGCGCGGTGAAGAAGAGTCCCAAAAGAATCACGGTCAGATAGTAGACAGCATCTTTGGACTCAAGCACTCCCTTGCCAAAGGATTCAAAGTGCGTAACCACCGACATATAGGTGAGGACACGGGCCCAGGTTGCCGTTTCGTAGCCGCCTACCCAGCTCAGCACCCAAAGCAGGAGACAAACGCCAAAAGTCGCCGCGCCAGCGATGATCTGATTCTTGGTGAGTGTGGAAATGAACGTTCCAATCGCGAGCAGAGCGCCTGCCTGCAGCAGCAAGCCCAGATAGCCGACCAGCAGCGGCTTCCAATCGGGATTTCCGTACCTGAAAAGAAATGCAAAATTCACTGCGGTGAAAAGCAACATGCAGGAATAGAGCATCAGCGCGGCCAGCCATTTGCCTACGATGATTTCACCGTCGCGGATCGGCGACGTCACTAGCAGTTCGATCGTTCCGGTGCGCTTCTCTTCGGCGAAGAGCCGCATGGTGATCATCGGAATGAAAAATAAGCCAACCACGCTTATGTTCGACAGCAACGGACGAATGATCTGTTCATTCAAGTTCATCGGAAACGACTGTCCGCTCATTTGCATCTGGATGCCCTCGATCACAAAGATGCCGAGCGCGTTCCAGAAAAAGAACCCAAAAATAACGCCAAACATGGTCAACAAGAGGTAGGCGATGGGAGAAACGAAATAGCTTCCCAACTCTTTTCGGCAGATGATCCAAGTATTCCTCATTGCCGGTCTCCGTTTGCCACAGTTTGTTCTCCGTCTGCAGAAACTTCGCTTCCCGTAAGCTGAAGGAAGACTTCCTCCAGACTCATGGCAGCGGGCCGAAGCTCATTCAGATCCCAGCCAGATTCGACCACGGCCCGCGCCAGATCGCCGCGAACCAGGCGACCTTTCTGACTCTCCACTTCGAAGACGGCGCGGCCATCTTCCTGACCTTTGCTGCTGACACGGCTCACACCGGAAACCTGTTCAAGCTTATGCTGCACCGTGACCCCGTCCAGCCTGCCGTTGCGGCTGCCAACCTCGAGGACGATCGACTCGGCCCCGCGAGCTCGGGCCTGCAGGTTGCGGACCGAGTCCGTCGCGACAAGTTTTCCTTTGTTAATGATGATCACTTGTTCACAGGTCTGCTCGACTTCCGGCAGGATATGGGTGCTCAAAATTATGGTATGGTCGCCGGCAAGACCCTTGATCAGATCGCGCGTTTCGTTGATCTGCTTGGGGTCGAGACCTGCGGTGGGCTCATCAAGAATGAGCACATCGGGGTTGTGAATAATCGCCTGCGCGAGTCCGACTCGCTGTCGATAACCTTTGGACAGCTTGCCGAGAAGTTTCTTTTTAACGTCTGCGACCGCGCATCGTTCGCACGCCGAGTCGACTCGCTTTTGCAGCTCTGCCCCCGACAACCCTTTCAACTTGCCCACAAATTTCAGATATTCTTCTGTCTCCATCTCCGGATAAATCGGGGGCGTTTCTGGCAGATAGCCGATTCGCCTCTTGACCTCAAGAGGCTGTTCGAGGACATCGAAACCAGCTATCGTGGCCGTGCCCGCTGAAGGCGGTAAGAAACACGTGAGGATCCGCATGGTAGTCGTTTTGCCGGCACCGTTCGGGCCGAGGAAGCCAACGATCTGGCCCTTGGTCACTGAAAACGAGATCCGATCAACGGCAATCGTGTGAGCATATTTCTTCGACAGCTCTTTAACTGTGATCATAGAAAATTATTGGCAACAGTGAGGTGGAATCCGTTGAACTGATCCGTACCTGAAGAGGCACGGAAGCGAAAAATAGTCTAAAAATTACGCACCCGAAATGTCAATCTTCTCTTGCAGAAGAGACCCCACCCCACTTGAGTACGATGCTGACTGGGAATGGATCGGCTGCCTCGCGCGTCCTTAAAAACTCAAATTTTATTTCATGCCGGGCCTAAGGCATTGGCCCGGAAGTCCGGTTGCTTCAACATATAATATGAAGACGTTATGGCCGGGCTTGATCATTCCGCAATGCTCGCGGTAGCACTGGCGGAGGCTCGGAAAGGACTCGCCGAGGGCGGTATTCCGATCGGAGCCGCAATTTTTGACGCTGAGGGCAGACTCGTTGGCTCCGGTCACAACCGTCGCGTGCAGAGCAACGATCCATCGATGCACGGAGAGACTGATGCCTTCCGCAATGCCGGACGCCAGCGCAGTTATCGCAATCTCGCCATGGTAACTACGCTGGCACCGTGCTGGTATTGCAGCGGGTTGGTACGGCAGTTTGGTTTCGGTTCACTCATTGTTGGGGAGAGCCGGAATTTCAAGGGTGGTTTGGATTGGCTGCGCTCGCTGGGCGTGCAAGTCTTCGATCTCGATTCTTCGGAATGCGCGACGTTATTGGGCGAATACATCCGCAAGAATCCGAAGATCTGGAACGAAGACATCGGAGAAGAGTGAATCATCGAAGAGCGGCGACGTTTTTCGGGAAACAGCGGGTCCCACAGTAACAGCCTGATGCGCGTGCCAAGAGCATCCTTAGGTTCTTGCTAGGGATGCATGCTTTGATCGAAATGCGCTGCTTCATTCTCTCGAACCTTTGTAGCAGGCGATGGAAGCACCTCGTATAGCGGCTGCACGGGCCTCAGTTCCGGATTTTCTTCGGCGACCGAGATGGCGAGAATGCGAATCTTTTTGTTGTCGGGTAACTGAATTGTCTTCGCGCCGGGTGGCAGATCGAGCGCATATGCAAACAGATACGAATAGCGGTAGGGCACATTGTCGCCGTTAGCATTGTGGTGATGTGAGCAGTACCAGACCAGATCGGCCCGTTTGATATATCCCGGCTTGATGCCGGTCATTTCCGCGTAATCGTCGTGCTCGACTTTGCCGGGTAATCCTTCAAGCGGAAGATCTTTGGCAATCCACTGCCGGTCGTCCCATTGACCGATGAAGCCGCCCCAGTCTTCAACCGTCACGTCAACGTCGTTACCTCCGATCTTGAAGGTCGCCTTCTGGTCTCCGTCGGCGGATGCCGCCAGCAGATAGATACGGTTGAATTGCCCGGTGGGCAGTTTGAGCGTCTGGCCTTCGGTTGTGACCGCGTCGAGTTTTTCCGTCGAAGCAAGTCGAAACTGTACATCATCAAAAGCAATTTCACCGGGCAACATTTCGGCAGGCAGCGTATTGCCGTTACCGTCAAAACCAAAGGAAGAATGAACTCCGTCGTTGCTGGAGACTGCCAAGTCATATTTCAGCGAAACCGGCACAGAACGGACGCGCGCAACTGCGGATGGCGATGCTCCCAGTCTTAAAGCGAATGTTCGCGGCTGATAAGCAGTAAAGGAAGTTTCAAGCGCTCCTCCCGAAATTTTGGCTGGACCAAGCGGCTGCTCCTGACCATTCACCTCGCGAACGGAAGTGATTGGGGCCGCAAACGACACTCTGACATCTGACTGAGGCTTGCCATCGAGTTCCACCATACGAACGATGATCTCGTCGCCTTGCTCGGCCTTTTTCAGAGCCAAAAGGCGAATCCTGGGGCTGCTGATTTTCATGAAAGAGAATTCGCGGCCGAGCGCGCCTGCATGTGGTGATGTTTGGAAAGCAATGAGCGGATCGTTCAATCTCTGTCCTTGCCAGTCGCTCCCAGACTGACGCCAGTCGCCAGCGTGCCCGGTGATGCCATAGCTGAACTCGTGATGTCCAAGATCCTGCGTGCCCTGATCGTGATAACCGCCGCGAGTCCCAGGCGTCCGGATCAAGGTGAGTCTAATGGTGTTGTCGGTTGGCTTGTCCGATCCATTCTTAGAGTCAGTGAGGATGGTCGCGCCAAAGAGACCGCTCATGTCGGTTAAGTCGATCCACTGATGCGATGGGACCTCGAATTTTTTCGGTTGCGCCGTGGGACGTTCGATGGTTCCGATATCCCAGTTGTAGGTAGCCATACGATTCGAAGCTGTTAACGGGAACGTTGCTTTCAGGTTCGATTCGCGCGTGTTCCAGTCGATCACATTTCCGAACTCGACTCGCTTGCCAGAATCTCCGGCGGAGAGGCTTATAGTCTGCACAAATCGCGAACCGGCGGTTTCGCGGGAAACTTCCACGGCCACCCGTACTGGGCCGTTTTCGACAATTCGAATCTTGGGTGGGCCGCTGACGTAGGCCTTTGGCGGCGCCTGCTCCTGGTCCCAATCCATGTTCCACGCGGGCCACTGCTCGGGATTATCGTAGGAAATGGCGAGGCGCGCCGGGCCAGAGAGCAATTCCCTTCCGATGGATTTGTCGAAGATGCTGGAAACGTCGCCGTCGGCGTTTAGTTTCACACGGTAATACTGATTCTCCAGCGAGTTCTCGGAAACCTCCAGCGTGGACGCGGAAGCGGGCGCGGCTCCGGGCTGTATGACATAAACCGCGTAGCCCACTGAGGGTATTGCCGCAACAAATAGAACTTTGCCGTTCGATATTTGTGCAGGATATTCTCTGCCGTCAGGGGCGACTACGTGAACCGCGTCTGGCGTTGGACCCGGGAATTCAATGCCAGCTTCGACCACCTCTTCACGCGCGATGTTCAGAGGATTGAAGATGACAATCGGAATGCCTTCCACCTGAGTGTCGAGCGCGGCCGCGACGGCTTCAGATGCGTTTTTCAAAACGCCGGCGAATTGATTCATTGCGATGACGTCATCATTCCAAGCAAATTCGTATGCTTTCGGAGTGGCAGTTCCCGCCGCGATGTCGTGGAATTGGCCGCCCATGACAAGGGTCCAAGCATCATTCAGCCGCTGCTGAGGATATGTTCGAGCGCCGAGCCACTCGGCTGTGATCGAAGTTTCTTCTGCGGCCTCGGCGAGCAACTCTTCTTTGCGCAGCCAGCGTTTCTGATAGGCCTGTGATGTCAGCGAACCGGCCGAATGATTGGTTAACTCCATTTCGCCGGTGTAGCGCGGAAGACCAGCGTTCTCCGAGGGCGTGATATCGAGAAACATCTGGTCCGCTTTGGCTGAGATTACGTGGACGGGGCCGTCGCCGACTTTGACGGACGGCCACTCGGGGTGCGGCTGACCGTCCAAGTAAGACTCATCCTGCGGAGGGAAACTTGCAAAGCCTTTGGTGACGATCGCTTCGAGCCTCTTCACGGAATTCTCATCTGGAGTTCCGCCGATGTCGCCAGTACCATAATAATGATAGTCGGTGAAAAGGCCGCTTACCTTTCCGTTATGCTCAACTCGCGTCGCCCAGTCGCCTTGGTATCGTTTCAGATCCCGATCGCGTTGAGCCTGAGCCAGACTGTCGCGCTCAGTCCGTAGCTGTATGAACTCCTGAACGTCTTTCGGATCGAGCGGTTGATTGGCGTTTTCGAGCTGGCGCACCTTCTGCTGGAGCGGGAGAAATTTCTTTAGAACTTCTTCGAGCGCGGTGTTTGGAGTAGCGAGGGGGAGCGGCTTGCTGAGATCGGTATAGATTCCACCGCTATAGTCGCCAGGATTCAGACCTGCGAGCACGCTTTCTCCGTCGGGCCCAACCCAGACGCCAACGTCAAACGGCGTGCCTTCCGGGGTCCTCTCGCGCGATTCGGGTCCGCCTCCGTCTGCTGATGATCCCCATACCAGCTTTTGTGTGGAGAAGCCTTTGATACCAGAGTGCGCAAGAATCGTCGGGAGGGACGCGGGAAAGCCGAAGCAGTCGGGCAACATGTACTCGGCGCTTGCCTCGCCGAATTCGCGGCGAAACCAGTCGTTCCCGTAGAGAATTTGACGGATGATGGTCTCGGCGCTGGGCGTGTTTACGTCGCCCTCCTCCATCGAAGAGCCCGCCGGGAACCATCTGCCCTCGGCAACGTACTTCTTCAACTTCGCGAAATCCGCCGGATAGTATTCCTTCATGAAGCGGTAACGGTTCGCTCCGCTGAAATTGAAAACATAATGAGGATACTTTTCGAAGAGGGCGAAATTATCCTCCATGGTCTTGCGAATGTATTCGTCGATGACTTGGGGATACTCCCATCGCCATTCTGTATCGAGGTGGGCGTAACCGACCACATAGAGCGTCGGCTCTTTCGTCAAATCAGGAGCCTTCGAATCTGGCTGGTTGATGGTTTGTGCAGGCGTCCCGAGAGACAGACCGACAATCGTCAATAATGTGAGAGGCAGAAGTGCGCGGAGTCTTGGCATGGTTATTTCCGACTACATTTTGGCAATGGATTCTGCACCCTCAGACGAGATGTGACGTCGGCTTCGCAGCTCGAACATGGCGCTCGATGATTCGCTGAACAAAATGGAACTGGCTGCCGTTCAAGATTCTCGATGGGGTTAACTGGTTCGCCAAAATACAGATATCCTACGCCAAGCGAGCGCAGTCGAGTAAGGTGGTGGTGCGATTCCGCATGAGTTTCGGAACAATATCCGGATCGCGGGATCGAACTCAGACAGTTTCCTGCTGCTGAGCAAGTCGGACGATTAGCCTTTCGCTGGTCAGCCTTCCATGGTTGACACGTCTCCCGCGTCCACGCCGGCTTCCTTCGCTTTGAGAAAACGGCGCAAGATCTTTCCCGATCTCGTCTTGGGCAGGGACGCCACAAACTCCAATGAAGATGGGGTAGCGATGGGTCCGAGTTCCCGACGAACGTGTTCGATCAGCGCCGCCGAGAGAGCCTCCGAAGGCACATGGTCGGAGCGAACTTGCACGAAGACTTTGATGGTCTCGCCTTTCATGGGATCGGGCACGCCGATGGCGGCGGCTTCGGCCACGGCGGGATGGGAAACGAGGGCACTTTCAACTTCGGCCGTGCCGATGCGGTGTCCAGCGACGTTGAGGACGTCATCGTAGCGGCCAAGCACAGCGATATACCCGTCTTTATCTTTCGTCGCGACGTCTCCGGTGACGTAGCAACCTGGAATTACTTGCCAGTCGCGCTCGTAGCGCGCCGGATCGCGCCAGACGGTGCGAAGCATATGGGGAAAAGGCCGCTTCAACACCAACCGGCCACCAACCCCGGCAGGCGCTGACTTGCCGTTCTCGTCGAGCACATCGGCCTCGGCTCCGGGGACAGCGACGCCGACTCTTCCGGGACGCATCGCCAAGGACGGAGGCGTACCAAGCGCGGGTCCACCTAATTCGGTTTGCCACCAGTTGTCGATGACGTAACCCCACTTGCCATCACCGGCAAGATGGGTCTGCGCCCAGCGCCACGCTTCGGGATTCAACGGTTCCCCGGCGCAAGCGATCACGCGCAAACTGGTGAGGTCATGCGCGGCGGGATAGCTCTCACCGTATCGCATGAACATTCGCAACGCGGTTGGCGCCGTAAACATCTTGGTTACGCCGTAGCGCTCGACGATCTCCCAGGCGATTCCGGGATTCGGATAGTCGATCGCGCCCTCGCGGAACAGAGTGGTCACGCCCGCGCAGAGCGGCGCGTAGACGATATAGGAGTGTCCGACGACCCAGCCGATATCCGAGGTACACCAGAAGATATCACGATCGCCGACATCGTAGTAGCTCTCGAGGTGGTAGGTGGTACCCACCATGTAGCCACCGTGGACGTGCAACACTCCTTTCGGTTTGCCGGTGGAACCCGAGGTGTAGAGCAGGAAGAGTGGATCCTCGGCATCCATCTCCTCTGCTGGGCAGTACGGAGAAAATTTGAGGAGGGCGTTGAAATCGACCTCGCGAGGGCCAGAGAGTTCGGTCCCGCCGCGGGAGAACACTACGACCTTCTCGACGCATTCCAACTTGTCGAGTGCTTCATCAACGATGGCTTTGAGGGCTACGGTTTTACCGCGGCGATAACCGACGTCCCCTACAATCACAACCCGAGCTTCAGCGTCGGTGATGCGGTCGCGCAGAGCGGTGTGGCCCAAGCCGGCATACACGACGGAATGAATGGCGCCAATGCGAGCGCAAGCGAGCATCGCGACCGCGCCTTCGATGGTCAGCGGCATATAGATCACCACGCGATCGCCTTTCACAACGCCTAGCGATTTCAGACCGTTGGCGAAGCGACATACCATACGATGAAGCTGCCCGTAAGTGACGATGCGTTCGCTGCCATCCTCTCCCAGCCAAATGAAGGCGGCGCGATTGCAACGATCGGACTCGGCGTGACGGTCGAGCGCATTAATCGTGATATTCGTCTTGCCGCCCGTGAACCACTTGTGATGCACGCCATCCCACTCCAGGACGCGGTCCCATTTGCGCGACCATGCAAAGCGCGCGGCATAGTCGGCCCAGAAGCCTTCAGGATCTTTTTGCGCCCGCGCGCATTCTCCTAACCAATCTTGCTGGATGGTGTTGCGCCTCACGATCTCTGGCGCCGGATATTCCTGATCCATCACGAGGAGATTTGAAATGTTTTCTGGCTTAGAAGCGGTGAGTGTGCTCATGAGACCTCCGACTTGGGTCGAGCCACTTACATAGGACGGCGTGGATTTTGCCCTGCTTCTGCGGCGCTAGCAGTGATGCAAATCACATTGCGGGGTGTTTTTGGAACAGAGTGCCGTTTGCCGCAATGGCAGATGACTTCAATCACTTCGATGGGTGACTGCAATCACAGCCAATTATTCAAAACCGACATAATTTTACGCCCCATGTTCTGTCCCACGTTCGAGCGAGGCCGGAACAAGGAGAAACCGTCCATGTTGACGATGAAAACTTGGTTTTCGATCTTGTTAGTGTTGGCTATTATGGCCGTGCCCGTCGTGGCAGAAAACAACGACGCGAAAACGGCAAACGACAATGCAGCAAGCGCCACCAGCGCCGAGGGTAGCCCCGCTGCTGCAAACCCTGCACCGAATCCCACCCCAAACCCAAGCATAAGCCCAATCTCCAGCAATGGCGACGCGAACGTGACTGCATTGCTCGGTGTGCTGGTGATGAAAGGCGTCCTAGCTCCCGCAGAAGCCAACGCCATTCGAAATGCCGCGCCGACAGCTCAATTTCAGGCCCTCGTTGAGGTACTCAGTCGCAAGGGGCTGGTAAGCGCGGACGACTTGTCTGCAGCGACCCATGCGACGCCCCAACCCTCAGCTATCTCCGTAGTTCGTATTCCGGAGGGAATGTCGACCTCCCGGGCAAATACAGAATCCGAACCATCGCCGCAAGCTAAGCCAGCGCCACAAGCCATGCAGGAAATGAAGCCCACCGCCGCAGCGGTGATACCAGCGGTTGCTCCGGTTCGAGTGTTCCCGGTCGATCCCCCCAAAGCTGGAGGTCTAAGTGGTCTGAAGGTGGGTCCGATCACAATTGCACCTTACGGCTTTGTCAAAGCCACAGTCGTCCACGACAGCAGCGACCCCGATGGGGACGACTTCCCGTTCCCCGGCATCTGGCTGAATGCCGCGAGCGCCACAAACACCGGCCCAACGCAGGATCCCGAGTTTCACGTTAAGGCGCGCTCCACGCGCTTCGGGTCGAACTTCGAATGGCCCGACATATCGAAGAAGCTGACGTTGACCGGCAAGATAGAGGGCGACTTTGAAGGCAACTTCAGTGAAGTTGACAATCGCGACGTTTCATCGATTCGTAGCAGTCAGCCACAACTGCGTTTGGCCTACGTGCGTCTGGATTACCACGTCAGCGATGCTACCGATGTGTTTTTCTTAGGTGGACAAGACTGGACGCTTTTCGGATCGGGCGTACTGCCGAATCTTCTGGAAACCACTTTCCTCGGCGCATATTGGGGAGACATTTACACCCGTTCGCCACAACTACGGGGCGGCTTCGTGCAGACGCTGAGCAAAGAGCACAGCATAAACTTCGAGACTCAACTAGGGATCATGATGCCCAGCACCGGTCAGATCCTGAAGCTTGGGTCGCTTGGTCTCCCTGGTCAGCTCGGGCAAGGCGAACGCGAAGGCGCGGACTCCGATCGTCCCGAGTGGGAGGGCAGAATGGCGTTGAGTTACCAGCTTGACAAGGCGAAAGGGGTCGCCCCGGCACAAATCGCCCTGTCGGGATTTTATGGCAAGCGCACATCAATCGCTTTCAACTCATCGTCGCAATACACAACGATGTGCACGGATACACCTAACTACTGCGCTGCGTTTCCGAACGGTTTTACCGCGTCCAGCAACCTATATGGCGGCCAACTCGCCGTGCAGGTGCCCACCCGATGGTTCACGTTGGTGGCGAGCGCCTATCGCGGTGGCGACCTGCGCTTCTACTTCGGCGGGCAGATCAACACCTATGCCACCGATACGGGCGGGTTGGTTGGGATACAAGGACCGCTCCCGACATTGGATGGCGGTCCGCTTCTTGCCGCTGGTGGCGCCGTGCTTGGGTGCAACGTCGCACTTGATCCGTCGACGGGTGATTGCCCGACGCCCGGGAATGTTGTGGTCGCTCCGCAGAGGGCGATCCGATCGTTCGGCGGCTTCATCAATCTCGGACTGCCGCTTTCACGCTGGTTCAATGCCAGTCCGCACGGTCATAATGCCGGCTGGCAGCTGTACCTGGACCTCGGCAAGGATCAGGTGGTAAATCGCGACCTCAATAATCCAAACTACCTCGCCGCCTACAATGGCGGCGGCACCGCGCCTTTACCGCTTGCGATGGGCAAGATGGCTGCCGCCACCCTGTACTACAAGCTCAACCCGTGGTGCCAGTTCGGCTTCGAGCAGTCGATCTATGCCTCTCGGATGTTAGACCACCTCAACATCTACACCATCGCTGGAGTTCCATCGAACGAATGGCAAGATCACCGCACGGAGTTCGGTCCGATCTTTACGTTCTAAGCCCAGATCTGCGCCTCCTCGGGCCGAAACTTGGCCCGAAGGGGGTGGTTGGATGACTGAAAGGCCAGTGCAGACTGAAAACACTGGCTGCAAAGGTAAGGAGGACGGGCAACCCTTATGCAATCGACCGCACGTGAGCCCGTCGTTCCGAATTTCCTCCAGGGAAGAGCTAATGTACGTGACACAAGAAAGGATTACGACACACCGAATGCTAGTAAGAGGCTTCCACGCTCGGGAGAACGGGCGATACGACGGAGGCATACGCGGCCTCCGGAGGAGTTAGTTTGATGATCACACTGAGAATGGCGAGCCTGCAGGTTGGTCTTCTGTTGGTGGCCATGTTCGCCAATGCCGCTTCGCGCAACAACGAGGTGCGGATCACGGTTCTGGATTCCGAGACTCGATCTTTAGGTCTTGACGACAACGGCGTTGCCAGAAATTGCGACCAAGTGACTTTCGACGCGTATTGCCGGTCCACTACTACCGCACGACTGGTGAATACCTTGCTGGTGCAGGTGGACAACGAGCCGCCATTCCGAATCGCTTGCACCGTCGACTCAAAGCTTTCGAGGTGTGCTTCGTTGCCCAAAGGCGAAAGTTTCGAGGCGAGGAAAGAGAAAAAAGGTTTTACCGTGTACTACGTCGATGACAAGGGCAAGGCGCGAAAGCAGTTGTACACCTTGGTAGATGCAGGGAGAAAGCCCGGGCCGCCGGCAGCCGCGGCCACGGTTACAATTCAGGCGCCCCCAGCCGCTGATCAGAATGTCAGGCCAGTTCCACTTGTACCGGCCCCACATCATGCGGAAGCGCCGCAGAGTTCAGCGGCCCAGGCGTCTGCCCCGTCAGGTATCCCTGCGCCGAAAGATTTAAGCAAGATACGGTGCAACTTCAGTTCAACACCATCCGGTGCTGACATCACCGTCGACGGCAAATATGTAGGCAATACACCGTCGGAAATCGGTCTCAGCGTGGGCACGCATGTCGTGATCTTGTCCTTGTCAGGATTTTCTGATTGGAAGCGGGAACTCACGATTGCGGTCGACTCAGCGGTGAACGTGACCGCGAATCTGCAAAAGACGCAGCGGTAGTTGGATCTAGATACAGCGGAATTTTGGATTTTTCTGATCGGCAAGGTGCAAGCCAGACCACGTGCAGTGGCTGAATGCAAGACCCAAAGGAGAACAATAATATGGCAGAGTTGACAGACAGCGGGATGTTAAAAGAGTGGTGGGCAAACCCGGCCGTAGTGGGGCTGATGGGTTTCGGCTTGACGACCATGGCGACCGGCTTGCACAACGTAGGATTCTGGAGCGCCGGGCCAACCCTGGCACTAGCCATTTGTTTCGGAGGAACGGCCCAGTTCATCGCAGGTATCGTGGATCTTCGAAAAGGAAGTATCTTCGGCGGGTCCGCATTCATGTCCTATGGCGCTTTTTGGTGGTCGCTATTCGTGCTGCTCTATGTACAACCGAAAACCGGCATTCCGGCAGGGCATCCCGAAGAGCTTGGGTTCTTCCTGATGTGGACGCTATTCACATTTGCCTTTTGCGTTGCGGTTCAGGGCGTTGGAAAATTTCTAGCGGCCTTATTCTGGCTGCTTCTGCTAGCCTTCATCCTGCTGGACTTCGTGGTTCTTGGCAAGGTACCGGCGCCGGTGGCCGGATGGGAAATCTTTATCGTCGGTTTGCTCGCCTGGTACATCGCCATGGCGACGTTGGCGAATACGGTTTACAAGCGGAAGGTTCTACCGCTTTCCTAAGTCGTCGAATCATGCGCGAAAGAGCGCCAGCGGCCGCTTAGGTTAAAAGTCGTTGCGGCGGGGCGGGTCGTGATCCATCATGATTCCGCCCCACGGCGCGGAGCAAGAGGGCGATGCGGGATATTATGAGTGCGCGTTTTGCGGCGTGGCATACAACTATGATTGACTCCGCTGACGGAGAAACTGTGGCGGAGGAGCTTGTGTAACTTCACAAATTCAGCGATACAAGGGGCAAACAATATGGCGGAAATACGTCAGAAACCACAGGTGGTGCGCGAAGCCACCGAGGCACAGATTGCGGTCCATTGGAGGGAGGAAGAATATTATTACCCTCCATCGAAATTTGTAGGCCAGGCCAATCTGACAGATCCCAGCATTATCGAACGCTTCAGTGAGAAGAATTTTCCGGAATGTTTCCGCGAGTACGCCGACCTGCTCGACTGGGACCAATACTGGCACACTACGCTCGATACCACCGACCCTCCGTTCTGGAAGTGGTTTGTGGGCGGCAAGATCAACGCTTCATACAACTGCGTCGACCGGCATCTCGCGAAGTACAAGAACAAAGCGGCGCTTATCTTTGTACCCGAGCCGGAGTCGGAAGCAACCGTATCGGTTACCTACCGTGAACTCTATGTGAGGGTGAACGAATTCGCAGCATTGTTGCGAGATTACTGCGGTCTGAAAAGCGGAGATCGCGTCACCATTCATATGCCGATGGTTCCTGAGTTGCCGATCACAATGCTGGCTTGCGCCCGCCTGGGAGTGATTCACTCGGTTGTGTTTGGTGGCTTCAGCGGTGAGGCGTGCGGCATGCGCGCGGCCGATTCCGGCAGCCGTGTTTTGATCACGATGGATGGGTATTACCGCAATGGCAAAATGATCGACCACAAGGCGGGTGCCGATATCGCGCTGAATACCGCCAAGCACGAAGGCCAGACCGTGGATAAGGTTCTGGTCTGGAGACGGCACGCGGGCCAGAATGCATCCGCTTCGCCGTTTGTAAAAGGGCGTGACGTCTTCGTGGACGAAGTGCTCCCCAATTACGCAGGCCAGTTGGTCGCTCCCATTCCCATGGATGCGGAGGCTCCGCTATTCCTGATGTACACCAGCGGCAGCACGGGAAAACCGAAGGGCTGCCAGCACCGCACCGGCGGATACCTTTCTTATGTGGCCGGTACCTCGAAATATATCCAGGATATTCATCCCGGGGATGTCTACTGGTGCATGGCCGACATTGGCTGGATCACAGGTCATTCTTATATTGTTTATGGCCCGCTGGCGTTGGCCGCTACCAGTGTCCTTTATGAGGGTGTCCCGACCTACCCTGATGCTGGCAGAGTATGGAGAATCGCTGAACGTCTGGATGTCAACATCTTCCACACCTCGCCCACAGCGATTCGCATGTTGCGCAAGTCTGGTCCCGATGAACCGACAAAGTACAACTACCATTTCAAGCATATGACCACGGTGGGAGAACCGATTGAACCTGAGGTCTGGCGCTGGTATCACGAAACCGTGGGCAAAGGCGAAGCGGTGATTGTAGATACCTGGTGGCAAACCGAAAACGGGGGATTCCTGTGCAGCACCAAACCGGCAATCGATCCCATGAAGCCAGGAAGCGCGGGCCCGGGCATGCCGGGAATTTATCCGACGATTATGGATGAAAACAACGAAGCAGTCGAAGCTGGATCGGGCAGGGCCGGTAACATTTGTATTCGCAATCCCTGGCCGGGGATCATGCAAACCATTTGGGGAGATCGCGACCGTTTCGTCAGCCAGTACTACGCAAAATACTGTAAGAATCGCGATAGCAAGGATTGGCATGACTGGCCGTATTTTGCGGCCGACGGTGCGGTGCTCGCGGCCGACGGCTATTTCCGCATTCTGGGACGCGTCGATGACGTTATCAACGTTGCCGGCCACCGCCTGGGGACGAAGGAAATCGAATCGGCATGCTTGACGGTGCCCGAGGTGGCGGAAGCGGCGGTTGTGCCGGTCGTCGATGAGATCAAGGGCCGCGTGCCCGAGGTCTATATCGCTTTACAGCCGGGAATACAAGCCAGTCAGGAGATTATTGACAAGGTCAATAAGGTCATCGAAACGATGATCGGAAAGATCGCGCGTCCCAAGCACGTGTACATCGTGCCGGACATGCCCAAGACACGTTCCGGCAAGCTCATGCGCCGTGTTCTCGCAGCTTTGTCCAATAACATGAACACCGGCGATATCACGACCCTAGCGAATCCGGACGTCGTAGAGAAGGTGCGCGAACTGGTCCAGGGCAAGGAGCGGGTAGCGACGACAGACGGGCCGGAAGACTTGAAAAAATTCGGCACCGTGGACTGAGGCGATCAGGGCAAACTTCGGAGACAGTTGCCGGTTTGCCCTAACGTTTTTTAGGATCGGGTTGTCTGCTCGATCAAGAACTAGGGGGCGATTAGAACCGCCGATTCGCAATTAGAAGCTGGCGATCACTTCATTGGCGGCGGATGGCAACATGAATTTGACACCGCGCTGCTGGTTGGCTTGGATCGTGGCGTCTGGATCGAGTTCCGATAAAGGTATAGTCTTCGTCCAATAGCCGCTTTGCCAGTAGTTGCTGTGGATGTAGATCACTCCATCGGCGATAGCGTAGTCCGAAACTTCCTCTTGATGGCCGTCGCTATAAACGAGCAAGACGGGCGGGGGTTCGTCGGCGTGTGATGGGGCGCGTTCTTTCTGAGCAGCAGTCCCCAGTTTCCCTGCCGTTGGCTCGGCATAATCGGGATAGGTAAAACCTCCGCCTGCTGTTGCATCATTGCCGCCGAATCGCACGTAACGATCACCCTGCCACTCGATCAACAACGGCGCGGGTCTGGTTCTTTGCGGAGCCTCGTCAGCCACAACCCGCCGTACTGGTGAAATCTCGGGCGGCGCGTTCTCCGTTGCATACGGTTCATCGGAGTCATCATCCGAATAGAAAAAGGCAGAGTCTGGAAAAAATCCCTGATCCCACCGGTGAGCGTGGCGGAAACCATGATGCACGCTGGTCCCGCGTCGAGAAGCACCACGGGCCGCGCCTCCGCCTCCGCGCATCTGCGCAGTCGAGAGCTGCGCTGATACCACAACCGCTAGCAGCGCGATACCAACGCACCCGAACATGTCAGCCGGAAACTTCATGTCTCGAGACCGAATGCACTCGATCTCCCGCCACATCTGGAACAACCCACAACGATAGATTGTACGCGTCGGTTGGCGACGAGGGAATGAGGTTCCAGCCGTTCACCCCAAGGCTACTCGATGTTCGCCAACTCTTTGTTTAAACGAACAATGTCGGCACCTATATCCTTGCCATCCGTACCTTTATCCTTGTACGGGCTATTTGGTAACAGTTCGTAGTTTCCTCCGATGCCGTTGTCGTAATTGGCGAAGAGGACCTCACTGATGGCTTGCGGAAACATATTATTCGCCGGCCATGTCGACGGAGGAAACTCAGGTGGAGACGCGATCAGGCCGTTACTGCTGAATGTGCTGGTCGTGAAGCAGTTGGTGACGCTGGTGACCGGTATATCTGCGACAGCGCAGCTGTTGTGTCCTCCGGTGTTCCAGACCGGATATCGGCCCGTGACGGCGAGGTTATTGGAGAAAACCAATCCGTACATCGGCGCAGTTTTTACGGTGTTCCCCACGATGATCATGTGACGGGAGGGATCTGGGAATGCAGTAACGTGATTAATGGTAACCGAATTCAGGGCGTTCTGGGGCCATCCATTCATGATCTCGAAGGCGGTACCGCCGCCCACATACCTGGTGCTGATATCGTCGACAACCACGTCGTGGATGCTCCAGCGTGCGCCGGCTAAAGCCGGAGCGCCGTTCTTGATCCCGTATTTCCCATTGCCGGAGATGGAAGTCGCCATCTGAATTCCGGCTCCGACATGGGAGACATGAACGTAGCGAACCGTCACGTCGGTTACCTGGCAAAGCGGGCAGACGTTTGCGTGGTAGCGAACGGAGTGCTGGTTCTTGGGAGTAATCACGATTCCATAGCCCCCTTCGGTGAAACCGCCCCAGTTATTTTCCATAAGATTCGCCTCGATCAGCACGCGAGCCGCATTCTTTAGTTCGAGGTGATTCTTGACGACGAAAGGATTGCCGTCAGGGCCGCCGACGTAGGGATCGTTCCCAAGCATCCATTGCCAAGGCTTCCAAAAGTGATTGCCCTTGATGGTAATATCGGCGGGAGTCAGGGTCGCGGCTCCTCCACCGAACAAGATGCCTTGCCCAGAGGCCTCAAGGAAGTTGTTCTGGATTTTGAAAGGGCCGTCCTGAGTGTTGCTGACACCTCCCGAGATGGCGTGAGAGTCGACGCAAGAGCCAGTCCTCGAGATGCAATGAAAGTCGCTGAAATAGGAATCAACGATGGCCACGTTCGTCATGCCGCTGAGGCTGATGCCATCGTGAGTTTCATCCTGGGGCGCACCGTGCAGCCAAGAGCGATCCACTACAAGATGATCTACGGTGCCTTGGCCCGCGACTAAGCGAGCAATGCCAGGGGTTCCGACGGGACGGGTAATTTCCAGACCGATAAAGCGATAATAATTTGCGCCGTCGGCGAACTGGAAAGGACCATCGCCAGCGGTTTGGATCTGGATCTTCGCCATTACATTCTGCGGATTCGGGCAACTGTACTGCGGACGCCCCTCGAGTGAAGCGACTCCGGCATAACAAGGCGTGGCCCGTTGTCCTTCAGCCGGCAAGGTGCTGTCGGGAGCGCTGGTGCGGATGATGATCCAATGCTTGGCATCGCAGTTCTTCGCTGGAATTGTGAACGACCCGGCGAAGGTCGCGGCCGCCTGCAATTCGATCGTGTCGCCACACTGCGCGTTATTCAAGGCTGATTGCAGATCATCACCGGCGTTGACCACAATGACGGTCCCGGGCGCAGGGGTATCGGCCATCGTGCTGGGAACCGTCAGGCGCGGCAATTCCGCGGGACCGTCATACTTACTCGAGGCAAAGGCGACGGTTGTGAGCGCGAACATCAGCACCAGAATCAAAATGTTCGCGTGTTGGGTGGGCGCGGAAGAAAATCTGGATCGATTGGCTGGAAAGGCATTCCTGACTTCAAACTTCGTCGCTGTTTCAAACATTTGAGTACCCTCGATCGTAGAGATGGGGGCCCGGCTCCATAAACCATGCGCGGCAGTTTACCACGCCTGTCAATAGGTTCAGAGATGTGGCGAATGGAGTATTAAGGATGAGGCGCTATTGGTGAAAACCGAGGGGGAACACCATCGCTAGAACTTAAGAAAACGAGGATTGTCCTAAGGTCGGACCCAAGCTGTCTGGTGCGAAAGGGGGGACTCGAACCCCCACGGTTTTACCCGCCAGATCCTAAGTCTGGTGCGTCTGCCAATTCCGCCACTTTCGCGTAACTACTATCAAATTACTGCCGCAGTTATCTTTGTTTGGTCGTTCGTCTTCAGGGCTCGATATTACGATCCCCTGTATCAGAAATGGTATCAGTTTCTTTGTCGCTCAGGTCGGTCTTTAAGGGTTCACGTTCTGGGGCAGATCGCCGGTTACGAACTTACTGTCCGCCGGCGCCGAGGCGCTTGGCCTCGGCCATTTCATGGGCGGAATCTGCTTCACGTCCCAAGTGACCGTATACGTCGGCCAAGATCAGGTGCGGTTCGGGCGCTTCCGGATTTAGAGTGGCCGCTTTTTTCAAATTTGACACCGCTCCGTCGAGATCGCCCGACATCTCCAGAAATCGCCCGAGGATCAGGTAGCTTCCATAATGATCGGGCAGGAATTCGAGAACCGTTCTGCACTCGCGAATCGTTTCCGGCACGCGGTTGGTGCGCGCATAGGCCATCTCGAGGAAGACGTGGGCGTCCGCAAAGTTGGGAATCTTCGACACCGTGAACTCTAATTCCGGCACGGCAGCAGCGAAATCTCCCATTCCCATCAAACCCTTCGCCAATTGGAAATGTGACATGGGGGACTCTGGATCTAACTCTACGGCCTTGCGCAGAACCGGCACGGCTTGCTGATATTCCTTCAGGTCGAGCAAATTGTCGGCCAGCTTCGTATACATTCCGGTTAATCCGGGATCTTTGGCGATGATCTGCTGGAGCAACGCAGCGGCGTCCTTGAAGTTCCCTTTCTCGCGAAGAGCATTTGCCCGGTGAACCATATTGCTGATTTCGATTTTGTCCTTGGGATCGGCGCCCGCAGCCGATGTATCCGCTTTTACGGGGCCGCCGGAAGCATATCCCAATGCAGCGAGTTTCTCCTGTGCGGATGGATCCACGACGGCCTTCGGCGCTTCGCGGTTGCTGCTTGTTTTTGCGCGGAAGGCTTTCACTTGCTCAGCCAGAGTGCTGCTGACGGCGGTCGATGTTGCGGACAAATTATGGATCGCCTTTGGGTCTGCCGTCTGGTCGTATAACTCCTGACGCGGCGCCTGAATGTAGAGATATTTTCCGGTTCGGAGCGAGCGTTCCGCACTCCATCCAAATGCCGTACGTGGATAGTCCGTTTCGGAGTAAGCGGGCTGGTCACGCCATAGCTCGGTGTCTTCAGCGTTTCCTGTCGCGCCTGCCTTTATGAGTCCCAGCAGGGATTTCCCTTGCACTTCCGCCGGCACTGCTACTCCCACCTCCTGCAGCAACGTCGGCAGCACATCCACCAACTCTACCCGATTCTCGATCCGCTCCCCTGCCTCGCCTTCATGCGGCAGCTTGATCACCAACGGCACGTGGATCGTTTCGTCATACAGAAACACTCCGTGCGTATCTTCCCCGTGCGCTCCCAACGATTCGCCGTGATCCGCCATCACCGCGATCAAAGCTCCGTCATACAAGCCTCGCGCTTTTAACTCGTCAAACAGTTTACCCACCACCGAGTCCATGTACGCGATCTCACCGTCGTACGGTTCCTTCGCGTAACGTGTCTTGTAGGGCTCCGGCGGATCGTAAGGATCGTGCGGGTCATACAGATGCACCCACATAAAAAATGGCCCTTGCGAATGCCCGTTCAACCACGCCAAAGCATGCGCCACCACTTCCCCGCCTCTCCGTTCCACCGTTTTGTAGTGGTTTTCTCCAGGACCTTCGTAGTGGAAATCGGCGTCGTAGGTATCAAAGCCGCGGTCAAATCCAGGAGCGTAGGCTGGGGTCGGATCAAGAACGATTGAGCCAACGAAAGCCGCGGTGTGATATCCGTGGCCGCGCAAGATATCTGGGGCATAGGGGAGGTCTTTCGCCAGCGGAACACGAAAATCGTTTACCTGGTGGAATTGGGGATAGGTGCCGGTAAGAATGGTGGCGTGGGATGTCGGCGTCAGCGGAGCCTGAGAGTAGGCGTGGGTGAAAACTGCGGACTGCTTGGCAAACGCATCCAGGTTCGGTGTAAGCCCGCGCTTCGAGCCCAGAAATCCCATGCGATCAGCGCGCGTCGTGTCTAACGTGATGAGGACAATGTTGGGAGGAGTTGTTGCCGCGAGCGCACTCGCCACACACGTACAACCCGTCAGCGAAACAATGCACAACCATCGACGAATGGCTTTCATAACAACACCTTGATTTCCGAGCAGCAGGACGCTAACGGTTTGGAGGTGTGAGCGCTGACAGACCGACTTCATGAAACGTACTTAGACCTCGCTCTTGCTCGATTACTCTTCCTGAGAACCACTTCTCAACCGCATGGCTTCTGCTCGTTCGCGATCGGCGTCGTCCTTGCGGCCCAATTGATCATAGATTTGAGCGAGAGACACATGGGGCTCGGGCGCTTGAGGCCGTATGGTACTCGCCTTCTGCAGTTTCGGGATGGCACCGGCGAGGTCACCTGATTTCGCCAAGGCTCGGCCTAACATCAGGTTGGTTCCAAAGTCTTCCGGCAACACCTGCAGCATTTTTTGACACTGCTTAATGGTTTCAGGCACACGATTGGCGCCGGCGTACGCGATCTCGAGGAAAAGCTGGGCATCGAGCAGTTTCGGAACGCGAGCCACAATACCCTCGAAGACTTTTACCGCCTGGTCGTATTCCCCGGTTCGCAGAAGAGACCTCCCCAAATCCATCTGCGCCATGCTGAGTCCGGGGTCCAGTTCCACAGCCTTGCTGAGTACGGGCACAGCTTTGTCATATTCATGAAGCTTCATGTAGGTGCCGCCAAGTTTCCCGTAGATGATGGCCATGTCGGGTTCCTTGGCAATCAACTCCTGCAATGGCTGGACTGCGTCCTCGAAGCGGCCATTTTCAAACATGGAGTTGATCCGGCGAATTTCGTTGGCCGTGGCGATTTTATCTTTCGGATCGGGACCCTGGCCAGAAGCCGCCGTGGTCGAGACGCTGTTGGAGGCAACATATCCGAGAGAAGCAAGCTTTTCGCGCGTAGACGCGTCGACGATGACCTTTGTCGGTTCGCGCTTCGTGCTCGTCCTCTGCCGGAAGGCCTCCACCTGGTTCGATAACGTGTCTGCCACAGCCTTGGATTGTGAGGCCAAGTTATGTTCTGCATTCGGATCGGCGGTCTGGTCGTAGAGTTCTCGAGTCGGCGCCTGCACGTACAAATATTTTCCCGTGCGCAACGCTTGCAGCGCACTCCATCCGTATGCCAGGTACGGATAGTCGGATTCGGCATACGCCGGCCTGTCGTGCCATACTCCGGCGTCTTCAGCGTTTCCTGTCGCGCCTGCCTTTATGAGTCCCAGCAGGGATTTCCCTTGCACTTCCGCCGGCACTGCTACTCCCACCTCCTGCAGCAACGTCGGCAGCACATCCACCAACTCTACCCGATTCTCGATCCGCTCCCCTGCCTCGCCTTCATGCGGCAGCTTGATCACCAACGGCACGTGGATCGTTTCGTCATACAGAAACACTCCGTGCGTATCTTCCCCGTGCGCTCCCAACGATTCGCCGTGATCCGCCATCACCGCGATCAAAGCTCCGTCATACAAGCCTCGCGCTTTTAACTCGTCAAACAGTTTACCCACCACCGAGTCCATGTACGCGATCTCACCGTCGTACGGTTCCTTCGCGTAACGTGTCTTGTAGGGCTCCGGCGGATCGTAAGGATCGTGCGGGTCATACAGATGCACCCACATAAAAAATGGCCCTTGCGAATGCCCGTTCAACCACGCCAAAGCATGCGCCACCACTTCCCCGCCTCTCCGTTCTACCGTTTTGTAACGATCCTGCTCATGGAAATCTCTGGGATGGAAATCGGCGTCATAAGTATCAAACCCGCGGTCAAAACCCGGCGCGCCGCCAGCCGGATCGAGGGCAAGAGAACCAACAAAGGCGGCGGTGTGATAGCCGTGCGCATGGAGGATATCGGGTGCGAAAGGCAGATCCCTGGCCAAGGGCATCGGGAAATCGAGAACCTGGTGAAATTGTGGATACGTACCGGTGAAAATCGTAGCGTGCGATACCGGCGTGAGCGGAGCCTGCGAGTAGGCGCAGGTGAAGACAGCGGACTGATTGGCGAAGGCGTCGAGATTCGGTGTAAGCCCGCGCTTCGAACCCAGAAAACCCATGCGGTCGGCACGGGTCGTATCCAGTGTGACCACGATCACGTTGGGAAAAGTAGTTGTCGCCGTACCCGTTGTTGCCAGCGCGCTGGCCGCCAGCCCTATAACACACAGCCACTGCCGAATTCTATGCATGACTTTAGGAGTGTTCAAAACCCGAGTTACAAAAACGCTGATCACTGCTGCGACGCGTCTCCTGACGGCGCAGTTTGCTTTTTCTTGGCTGTGGGTTTTTTCGAGGGAGGTTCAGGGAGTCCACCAACGCAGTGGTTGGGACGAAGAAAGAGCGACGGATCCACCGACCCCAGGACGACATTCTTGTACTGAATTGTACCGTGTCCGCCCCGGTTCAGAATCTGCAGCTTTATGGGAAAACCCCGCAGATCGTCCGCTTCCCATAATTTCATCTTGATCGGCATCGTCAAATCGCCGGAAGATATCGTAACCTCTTCGACCTGACAGTTGTGGCCATCGACGGTTTCGTTACCCGCGGCGACGCGCTCGATCTTTCGGCCGGGTCTGGAAGCGGTAAACGGAAAAGCGCGAAAATATGGGTGCGAATCACTTCTGCACCCGAGCCTTGTTATTCCATAGGTCTCGAACGAGTTCAAATCGGTGAGATAGTAGCCGAGCCCTTCGGTGGCCTGGGTTCGGAGAAGATTACCGGAGCGGTAGATATAGGACTCTCGGTCGTCGCCCGAAAGAAGGCTTCCTACCATAATGGCTGAAAAGTTCTGAAATTGATCAAATGGAAAAGTGCTGTTTGATGGGGCCGTTGGAGCCAGTTGCGGAGGCGGCGCGCTTTCTTTGGCCTGGGCGTCGCCATGAGTCTGAGCAGGAGCAGCTACCTGTGCGACCATGCATCCGGTCAACATCATGAATGCAATCCACCGAATCATTCTCACTCCTCTTGAGGTTCAATCCGTTTGCAAGAATACAAGAAAAAGGCCACGCCGCGAAACGGTGTGGCCTTTTCGAAAACGCCGAACTGGTAGCGTAGTTGATTACATCTGTTTTTGCGGGTGGTGAGCTGCCTTCAGAGCTTTCAGAGTCTTGGTGTTGATTGTGCTCGTCTTAAAAGCTGCCTTGGCATTCGCGGGAAGCGTGCTCGTCAAGAAGCCGTAGTTCCCGAGGAACTCATAACCAAAGAAACCGACGTAGCCTGCCCAAGATTCGTTTCCAAACTTAATCTTGGTCGGAGCGGTCTTGGTCAGTACAACCCACTGTTCTTCCGTCCATCCACCGTAGTAGGCATCGTAGAGCTGGTCGGCATACACGTACGCCGGACCATGCACGGGCGCGAACGCGGCGCTAGGAACGTTAATCGCGAAGCCGTTAATCGCGGCTCCAGGTACGGGAGAGTAGGGGCAGGTCGCGAGAACATCGTATCCCTGCAGATAGAAATTCGCTCTACCACCGGTGGTGAACGATTCGTAATTGCAATACTCGTTCACGCCGCTTGCTGAGAGAAACCCGAAGCTGTAGGACGTCTGCGCGAAGGCAGCGCTACAGCCCAGCACGAACAGCACCATTATCGCCAAGCTTTTCAGTCTCAAGGTTCATCCTCCTGGAAGTTGCAATACTGTGTTGTTGTTGTGAACTGTTTGGTTTGGCTGGGTTGCGAGAAGAAGTTTCCCGAGCCGCTACGAGTCTAGCCGAATCGCCTCTCAAGTCAAGCGCACAAATCGAATTCAACAAACTATTTTTTCGAGCCGCAAAACTATGCACACACGAAGTGCTATGGTTTGCGGAAACTGTCCCATATTTTGCACCTTTGCGATGCACCGGCTATCAGGCGCGGCGTCGCGCCGCTAATTCCACTGTCGCCTTGCTTGACACTTGTTCGGCGTTACGCAGTATGTGTGTCCCATCTCCTCCGCAACAGTCTCTTCGGACGGAAAAAACGCGCTGGGTCCGCGGGCCGCCTGTAGCTGCGCTTGAGCCCGCGTGAGTATTCTAGATGAGGAGTCCAAGCGGTCGTAGCGTTCGCGATCTCTCGAAATATTGTCGCTCCAAATAAAAAAAGGTCATCACAATGTCGAACTGTTTTTGCGAAGCTTTGAACCGAGTGTGATCATCTAGTAGGAGTCGGATACGGGCGGTCCGGCGTGTTGGCGTGACCGTTCGTCTCCGGTTGCGGAGATGTCGATAAGCGTGATTTCCCAACCTTGTTTCGCCATCCAGATCGCGCGGCGTCCAGCGCCTCCCGCAAAATCGAGCGCGGTTCCTCTGTGCGCGAACTACGACCGAACGTGTTCGGAAGATAACCTTAGCGAGGAAATGGTCGGCCCCGCTTCGAACGATATACTATATTTCTCCTCCGAGTGGGCGCGATCATTGCATTTGTCATCAAAACAACAGAGCAACGATGTGCTCTGCGATTTCAGGTGCCTTGATTTTAATTGCTTCGATTCTAATTCTGCCCGAAGGTGGAAATGCCGCGACTGACATCCATCCCGACACGCCATTCCGGCTACAGCGGAGCTTCACTGCCACCGCACACTGGCGGCGGGGATGGACGGGGACGCGACAGTGGCGACAGCATGCCTAACTTCGGCGACCGACTGCGACGTGCGCGGCTGGGATTGGCGGTCGCCATGGCGCCGATCGTCGTCCTCTTCATTTCTTTCACGGCAGTATATGTCGCAGAGCGCGGATATGTAGGTCTTGACGTGAGCGACGCGACCTATGCGCGGACGTGGGTCCCAGTGCGCTTGCCTTGGATTCTTTTACTGGCCAACACGGCCGTCCTTATTATCAGCAGCGTGACCATCGAAATGGCACGCCGCGAAATCACGCGAGAAGCCGCACTCGCTCCGATTCGCTCGATTCCAGGTGTTTCGTTGGGAGACGAACGCCGCTTCCCGTTTCTCGCGCTGACCACCGTTCTCGGTCTGGGATTTCTTGCAGGACAACTTTTCGTCTGGAGCAAACTTTCCGCCGAAGGATTTCATCTTGCTGGTGGCACCAGCAGTTCGTTCGTTTACATTCTCACGGCGATGCATGGCCTTCATCTCGCCGGCGGCATTGTCGCGCTCTTCTTTGCGGACGTTGCGGCGCTGCTTCATCGTCCAGTCGAAACCCGTCGCATTGTCGTGGACGTCACGTCGTGGTATTGGCATTGCATGACGGGCCTCTGGATCTACATTCTTATATTGTTCTCATTTGCGGCGCAGTGAGATGGTCTTCGGTCGCAACTCAATGGTGAGTAGTTCCGCACCAGACCTGGCGCGACCTGAGGCAGCCTTGGCGCTGTAAAGTCGAAAGATCCTTTGCTTTCCGTGGCGGTTAATGTAATTCTCGCAGCGGAGAAAACGACCAGTGTGCTTCTCGGCAACAGCGAACTTTGTGGGCAGCGGAGTTCTGGGCGCAATCGGCGTGGTTACGCTGACCAAGGTTAAACACAGGCGCGAACTTCTTTTTGCCGCGTTGCCTGCGCTCTTTGCCATTCACCAATTTATTGAAGGATTTGTGTGGCTGGGATTGGATGGAATTCTTTCGCCGACGGTGGCACACGACATGGGCGCCGCGTTCATGCTTTATGCGCAGGGACTACTTCCTTTCCTGCTGCCGCTGAGCGTGCTTTTGTTCGAGCCTCACATGAGGAGCCGAAGGCGAATGCTGCCGTTCCTCGTGCTCGGTGGAGCAACTACGCTCTATATATTGTGGGCATTGACGGCGTATCCGTTGCAGGTGTACGTCAGGGGAAACAGTATTGTCTATATCAATCAGGCAACCGACAATATCGCGGTCGCGGTGCTCTATGTGATTGCGACTTGCGGTTCGCTGTTTTTCTCAAAGATCAAGATGATGGTGGTGTTCGGAGGGGCGAATCTCGCCATACTGCTGGCTGTGATGGAGTACAAGCGATACGCATTCACCTCGCTGTGGTGCGCTTACGCGGCGGTCGCCAGCATAATCATCCTCGCCTACTTCTGGAAAAGCATGGAAGAACGCCCATTCGTTTACGCGTAAGCCGAATCGAAACTTAATATCGATCGCGGCCGCCGGGCGTGGCCCGATCTCCAGAGCGACTCTCGTTGCGCGACCCTTTATAATAGAAAGATTCGGTTGCGAGTTTTGATCCATCTATAGTGCCAGGGGAAGATGTCGACTGACAGCATTGTTGTTCGCGGGGCCCGGGTTCACAACCTTAAGAACATTGATTTTGAAATCGAACACAACGCTTTGACGGTGGTCACGGGCGTGTCCGGCTCGGGCAAGTCGTCGCTCGCGTTTGACACGATCTATGCCGAGGGGCAGCGGCGGTATGTGGAATCGCTGTCGGCCTACGCGCGGCAGTTTCTGGAACGGATCGAGAAGCCTGATGTCGATCTGATCGACGGCATCGCGCCCGCGGTGGCCATCAAGCAGAAAAATTCTACGCGCAATCCGCGATCTACCGTCGCCACGGCCACCGAAATCTTTGATTATCTACGTCTGCTCTTTGCGCGGATCGGACGCACTTACTGCTTATTATGCGGGCAGGAAGTGAAAAAGGATACGGTCGACGAAGTCGTGGAACGCGTGCTCGCCCTGGGGGAAGGCACGCGCCTCCATGTGCTTTTTCCGGTTCAGACCGACGCGCCGGCAGCCGAAGAGAAAATTGCCAAAAAATCTCGCGGGAAGAAAAAAGCAACCGAGTCCACTCTGCCCTCTGATGCGATAAAGACACGTCTTTTTGAATTGCGAAAACGCGGCTTTAACCGGCTTTTTCAGAATGGGCAGATCTTCGAGTTTTCGACTCCGGAGTCGCTGCTTGACGTTGACTTCTCCCAACCTGTTCTTGGATTGGTAGATCGCCTGGTGGTATCGGCGGATCAGCGCTCGCGCATCGTGGATGCGGTCGAGATTGGTTATCGCGAGGCGGGCGAAGTAATTTTTGAAACTCTAGTTCGGAACGGGGACGAAGAGGGTAAAGTTCCTCCTCCAAAGCCTCAGCGTCTGCGTTTTTCTCAGCGCTTCGAGTGCAAACACGATGGCACACGCTATGAAGAGCCCGAGCCGCGGTTGTTTTCTTTCAATAATCCTTATGGAGCGTGCCCGCGCTGCCAAGGCTTTGGCAATACCATCGACTTCGATCTCGACCTGGTGGTCCCCGATAAAGGCAAGACGCTGAATGAAGGCGCGATCGAGCCTTGGACTAAGCCAAAGTATCGTCCGCTGTTTACCGAACTCAAACGGTTCGCGCGCACCGCTGGGATTCCGCTGGATGTGCCCTGGTATGAACTCGACGCCGACCAACAGAAAATGATTGTCGACGGCACACGCGGGTTCGCCGGCATTCGGGGATTTTTTCAGCATCTGGAGCGCAAGAAATATAAGCTGCACGTTCGCGTCTTTCTCAGCCGCTATCGCGGTTACTCACGATGCTCCGAATGCGCCGGAACGCGGCTGCGCAAGGAAGCACGGCAGGTAAAAATCGATGGCAAAAGTATCTGCCAGGTGTGCAGCATGACGGTCGAAGAGGCAGCTGGCTTCTTTGACAAACTCACGCTTACACCTCAGCAGGAGGCAATCGCAGAAAAGCTGTTGATCGAGCTTCGGGAGCGGCTGCGTTTTCTGAACGAGGTCGGACTTGAGTATCTGACCCTTGACCGTCTCGCATCGACGCTGTCGGGCGGAGAAGCGCAGCGCATTCAACTTGCGACCTCTCTTGGATCGCGGCTGGTCGGCACCCTCTACGTGCTGGATGAACCTTCGATTGGGCTTCACAGCCGCGACACGCACAAGCTCGTCAGGATTCTCCATGACCTGCGCGATTTGGGAAATACGATTCTTGTCGTCGAGCATGATCCAGACATCATGCGTGCGGCGGACCGCATTCTCGATCTTGGTCCGGGCGCGGGAGAAAATGGCGGAAAAGTTGTGGGCGCGGGCACGTACGACGAAATCATAAAGATGCCGCACTCGCTGACCGGACGTTACCTGGCCGACGAACTTCACATACAAATACCCGCGAAGCGGCGGCAACCCGGAGCACACAAACTTCGCATTACTGGCGCGCGCGCACACAACCTAAAGAGCGTCGATCTGGAAATCCCACTGGGCATGCTGGTGGCGATTACGGGCGTCTCGGGCTCGGGAAAATCTTCGCTGCTACACGATGTTCTGTATCAGGCACTGGCTGTAGCGAAGCGACAGACGAATGGTAGTTCCGCGGGCGCCAAGTTGTGGGACGAAATCGAAGGCGATGAGTATCTCGACGAGGTCGTGCTGGTCGATCAATCGGCAATTGGCCGGACTCCGCGATCGAATCCGGTTACCTACATCAAGGCCTTTGACGTCATCCGGGAACTGTTTGCTTCGCTGCCAGAATCGAAGAAACGCGGCTTTCCGGCTGGGCATTTTTCATTTAACGTGCCGGGCGGCCGCTGTGATAACTGCCAAGGAGATGGCACGGTAACAGTGGAAATGCAGTTTCTGGCGGACGTGGAACTGGTATGCGACGAATGCAAGGGCACGCGATATAAGCCGCAAGTGCTTGAAATCCGTTACAAGGGAAAGAACATTCACGACGTGCTGAATCTGACGATCCGCGAGGCGCTCAAGTTCTTTGCCGACGTTCCGCGGCTGACCGAGAAATTGCGCGTGCTGGACGAGGTTGGCCTGGGCTATTTGCGGCTGGGCCAGTCCGCGACCACGCTTTCCGGAGGCGAAGCCCAGCGCATGAAGCTGGCGGCGCACCTGCAACCGGGAACGCGGGCGATCAGCCATCCGGCAGAGGGTGCGAATGGGACACGCCGCAAGCGCCGCATGCTTTATATTTTCGATGAGCCCACTACCGGGTTGCATTTTGATGATGTCAGCAAGCTGCTTTCCGCGTTTCGGCGTCTAATTGATGCGGGAGGCTCGATTGTGGTTATCGAGCATAACCTCGAAGTGATCAAGACCGCGGACTGGGTCATCGACCTCGGCCCCGAAGGCGGCGATCGTGGAGGGAAGCTCGTCGGCGCGGGACCTCCCGAGGCAATTGCGGAGCTTAAGAATTCTTACACGGGACAGTATCTTAAGCAGGTCCTGAATGGGAACAGCGTACGCCATGGTGAACGGTAGAATAGTTGGCGTGCCGGTCGTCGCGGGGTCTCACACGACTGCCCCTGCCGGAACGCGCCAATTTGGAGCAAGCACGATTTCTTCGCTCGGAATTGCCGCCCTTCTCATTGCCCTGCTGACCAGCTCGGTTGCACAAACTCATACGACAATCCGGCATTACAGGGAAGCGGTCAACGATCAGCCTCCAGAGATTGCCCAGGCCGAAGATGCCATCCAAAAGAACGACTTCAACGGCGCTGAAACACTGCTAAAGAAGGCGCTTGAGAAAGATCCCAAAAACTACCAGACATGGTTCGATTTAGGATTCGTGTTCAATCGCTTGGGCCGAATTGATGATTCGATTCACGCGTACCGTCAATCGGTGGCTGCCAAGCCCGACGTCTTTGAGACGAACCTGAACCTCGGTCTGATGCTGGCGCGCTTAGACAGTCCCGAGGGCGAGCGCTTTCTGCGGGCTGCGACCACACTCAAACCTACGGACCACATCGAAGAAGGTCAGGCCCGAGCCTGGCTGGCACTTGGACGGCTTCTGGAAGCTAGTAAACCTGAAGAAGCGCTGGAGGCATACGGCAAGGCCGCCCAGCTCACGCCGAAAGATCCCGAGCCCCATCTCTGCGCGGGTCTGCTGCATGGGCGGCAAAAGGAGTTTTTCGACGCTGCAGCAGAATATAAAGAGGTGCTGGTGCTGGATCCAGACAGCACCGAAGCTGCGATTGGCCTGACGAATATCTACATGAAGTCCGGACGCCTGGGCGATGCCGAACCTTTACTGCGGCAGTTAGCAGCGGCGCGCCCTGATGTGGCGGGCATCCATCTGCAATTGGGGCGCGTTCTCGAAGCAGAAGGGAAGAAGGATGACGCCATCACCGAGTTACAGGCCGCACTGAAGATCGCTCCGGCTGACACCGACGCGCAGCGAGAAATTGCCGAACTGTACGCCACCGCGGGCAAAAATGATCTTGCGGAAAATGCCTATCGCGCTCTGGTCGCAGCTCAGCCGAAGGATCCGGAATTGCACCGCGGGTTGGGAAGGGCCTTGTTGCTGCAGAAGAAATTTCCGGAAGCCCAGGAAGAGTTTCTCGCAGCTCTTCGTCTGAAGCGCGATTCGCCCGACATTTACGTCGATCTCGCATTTGCGGCCAGCGAGAACAAGAATTACGATCTAGCGATCAGGGCTCTCAATGGGCGCGCCATGTTAAATGACGACATGCCGGCTATCTGTTATTTTGTTCGCGCTTCCGCCTATGATCACTTGGGCGATTACAAGCCGGCGGCGGCGGACTATCATCACTTTCTGGATGTTGCCAAAGGGAAGTATCCTGATCAGGAGTGGCAAGCCACCCACCGCTTGATCGCCATCGAACCGAAGAAGCGTTGAGGGATATGCGCCGGGCGACCATTTCGCTGCTTCTCCTTATTTTTATTTTTGCGCTCAGCCTGTGCGCCAGCGGCAAGAATGAAAGCTTGGACGAACTGAAAGCGCGCTATGACAAGGCGCGGATCGAGGATCGAGCCGAACTCGCGATCCGAATCGCGCAGCTACAGCTTCATAATGCAGACAAACTCTACGACGACGGCAAGGTCGACGCGGCGCGTGCGGCCGTGAATGACGTTGTCAGCTACTCTGAAAAAGCGCGCGATGCCGCCGCGCACACAAACAAACACCTGAAGAACGTGGAAATCGACGTCCGCAAAATGGCTGATAAGCTTCGGGACATCAAGCGCAGTCTTGCGTTTGAGGACCAAGCCCCAGTCGGACAAGCGATTCGCCAGCTCGAAGATGTTCGCACGACTTTGCTCAACCAAATGTTTCCGAGCGACGACCAGGAGAAGAAATGAAGGCGGATAAGCGTTCGCATGCCGCGACGGGTTTGTTGCTTGTGCTGCCACTCCTGTTTTGGGCTTGGCTCCCCATGGCAGCCCAGAAGCGCCCCGATCCATTGAATCCGCTCGAAATCGATCAGCTGCGCGATGCGATGCTCGACCCCGATCAGCGCTTAAAGCTTTACGTGGAGTTTTCACGGGATCGTATGACAAAACTTGAGCAAATGCGGAGCAATCCTAAGACGACCGATCGCGGCCAGCAGACGCATGACATGCTGCAGGATTTCCTCACTATCTACGAGGAACTCGATGACAATATCGACATGTACGTCGACCGCAGGAATGATATTCGCAAGCCCATGAAGCTGATCATCGAAGCGGACACGGAATTTCAGTCGAAGCTACGCGCCATTAAGAACTCAGCGAATCCCGACCCGAACGAGGCAAAACAATACGAGTTTGTATTGGCGGACGCCCTCGATACCGTCGACTCCAGCGCCGATGACCATCGCCAGACGCTTACTGAAGTCGAGGAATACGTTAAGAAGAAAAAGAAGCAGAAATAGAACGGTCATCGTTCGCGGCTACCTTCTTCATCCCAAGAGACACGGGAACACACGCTGTAAGTTTGCTTTTGGGTCACGCCGCGTTCGCGAAGACTGGGTTTTCCATTTCGCAGATCGCAGTTAGACAATCGTCGTTGCGATGGGTCATGCTACCCTTTTTTATCGTGCCTCCGAAGCTTGCCGAAATCTTTCATGCAGCATACAGCGATCTTCGCCCGCGCGCGCCTGCGCCGCCACTGCACGTTCGTTTTTATCCCTTCGTCTCCATTAACAACACGATCCGACTGCGCCAGGGAGAACTCTACGTCCGCGTCTCCGATCTGCTTGAAGGCGCTCCGGAATCCGTGCTGCGATCCATTGCCCATATCCTGCTCGCCAAGCTCTATCGCAAGCCGGTCGATCGTATCCACCGCACCCGCTACCGGCGCTACGTTGCCGGTCATGACGTTTCGGCCAAGGCGCGGCTTGTTCGCCAGATGCGCGGACGCAAACACATTCACTCGGCCCGCGGTCGTCATTACCATCTGGAAGAAATCTTCGATGACCTCAATCGCCGATTCTTCCACGGGCTGATGGGACGTCCGCAACTGACATGGAGCCGTAACCACGCCCGCAGCAGCCTCGGACACTACGATCCAGCTCATAATGCCATCGTGATCAGCCGGGTTTTCGATCATCCGGGCGTACCGCGGTATGCGGTCGAGTACATCCTGTTTCACGAGATGCTGCATTTGAAGCATCCGGTCAGCCTGAGAGGCGGCCGCAGATGCGTGCATTCGCGGGAATTTCGCGCGGAAGAGAACATATTTCCCGAACTAGAACAAGCACGTAAGTTTCTGCGGATGGTCTAGGCGCCGGCGAAAACCCCGTTCAATGCGCCAATTCCCCATGTGATGCGAATCACAGCGATCCGTGATTCATCGCGTTGACCCGTGCCATCCGAAACCGTATTCTATTGATATTGAAATTGAAATTCAATTTCAATTAGAAGGCGGATCCTGATTTCATGCTTCAGGCATTCATCATTACCCTACGCGAGGGCGTCGAGGCGGCTCTCATCGTCGGCATCACCCTCGCCTATCTTGCCAAGATCGGGCGCAACGATCTTCGTAAATCCGTCTATGCCGGTCTGGTTGCCGCTTTTGTCGGATCGATCGGTGTCGCCGTCATCGTCTCCCGCTTCCGTTTGAACGAGGACATTTTCGAAGGCTGGGTGATGCTGGCTGCCGCCGTCTTCGTGGTCACCATGATCGTCTTCATGATGAAGACCGGCCGCAAGCTGAAGGGGGAGATCGAGAGCAAGGTCGGCTTGTTCGCGCGGGGCGATGCGTGGATCGGCCTTTTTCTGTTTGTCTTCCTGATGGTGCTCCGCGAGGGCGCTGAGACCGTTCTGATACTGTCGGCGGTGACGCTGAACTCCAGTGAACTGGTGAGCTTTATCGGCACGTTGTCAGGGGTGATCGTTGCCATTCTGTTCGGAGTAATGTTCGTCAAGGGCAGCGTCAAAATTAATCTGCAGAAGTTCTTCCGCGTCACGACGGCGATTCTGTTCCTTGTGGCGGGGCAGTTGGTGGTCTCGGGACTGCACGAACTCTCCGAGAACGGCGTGCTTCCATCTTCTCGCGAGGAGATGGCCATTGTAGGCCCCATCGTCCGCAACGATTTCTTCTTCTTCGTCACCATCCTCGCGCTGGCCGCGCTGATGGTGCTGTTCGAAATGAAAAGCCGGCAGCCGATCGAGCTACCGTCGGCCGGCGCCGCTCGCCGCAAAGCGCTCTGGACCGCGCGCCGTGAGCGTCTCTGGATGGCGTCGGTTTACCTCTTCTCGTTCGCCTTCATTGTGATGATCACGGCCAGCTTCATCTATGAAAAGAGCGCCAGCGCGCTCTCGCCGGCTACAGAAGTCACCTTCGTCAACGGCAAGGTCTCGATCCCGCTGAAGCAGGTTTACGATGGCGAACTCCACCGCTTCGAGGCGAAAGAAGGAGGTGTCGAAGTCCGTTTCTGGCTGTATCAGAAACCGGATGGAAAAATTGCAACACTTTTCGACGCCTGCGAGATCTGTGGCGGCGTCGGCTTCTACAAGGGTCCAAACGGAGTGATCTGCAAGAACTGCGCCGCTCCTATCAACCTGCAGTCGATCGGCATGCCTGGAGGCTGCAATCCGATACCGCTGAAAGCTCAGGTCACGGATGATGCGGTGATCGTTTCGGAAGCCGATATTGCGGCTGGCCGGCGCTACTTCGAGCAGAAATAACACAATGTTCTCACGCCTCGTCTACGAATCGTTTCGCCACCAGGCGCGCCGCAAGTTGCTGGCGGGCATCGCCATCACGCTGGGCGTGTCGGTGGCGACTGCCATGATCGCCGTCGCCACCGACATCGGCGACAAGATCAATCACGAACTGCGAAGCTATGGCGCAAATCTGGTTGTGACTCCTCAGGAAGACACGCTCGACGTAGAAGTTGGAGGCGTCAACTTGAAGCCGCCGAGTGATGGCACGTTTCTCAACGAAGCTGATCTTCCGAAGATTCGCGGCACTTTTTGGCACCACAACATCGTTGGCTTCTCACCGATGCTTCCCGTCACGGTGAAGCTGGGTATCGGAAGCACGGCGAGGGATGTCACCCTGGTTGGCACTTATTTCAATAAGCAGCTCAGCTTCGGCAAGGAGGAGTTCACCACCGGCGTCCGCATCACGCATCCCTGGTGGAAAGTGGAGGGATCGTGTGGGAGTGGACGATCCGGCAGTGAAAGCAAAGCGGCAGGTGCAAGCAATGAATGTGGATGGCCCGACGACAACTCCGAAAACATACTTGTGGGCGAGCGCCTCGCGTCAAAGTTGGGCAAAAAGACTGGCGACGCAATCGAGGTTTCGGGGCGACAACTGACCATTTCAGGCATTCTCTCGACGGGCGCTGACGAAGACGATCAAATCGTCGCGCCGCTTGCCCTAGCGCAGCAGATTATTGGCAAACCCGGCGCTGTACGCCGCATCTACGTCAGCGCTCTGACCAAACCACAGGACGCGCTCGCCGAACGCGATCCGAAGACGATGACGCCCGAGGTTTACGATCGCTGGTATTGCTCACCGTATGTGCAGTCGATTGCTTACCAATTGCAAGAAGTCATTCCGCATTCGCACGCGGAGCAGATTCGGCAGGTGGCGCAAAATGAAGGCACGGTGCTTTCGCGCATCAAGGGACTCATGCTACTGATCACGTTTGCCGCATTGTTTGCATCAGCACTGGCGGTTTCCGCGGCGATGGCTACGGCTATTTATGAGCGCCGAATCGAGGTCGGATTGATGAAGGCGCTTGGCGCCGGCAACCTGATGGTTTCGACGATCTTTTTCGCGGAGGCGCTACTGCTGGCCCTCATCGGCGGTGTTGCAGGATTCTCCGCGGGAGCCCTGCTGGCGCGGCAGATTGGCCGGTCAATCTTCAACTCACAAATTTCCATCGAGCCGGTGCTGTTTCCGATCATCCTAGCCATCGCCGTGTTTGTGACCTTCGCGGGGAGCGCGGCGGCCATTCGCCGAGCGGTGAAATTCGATCCCGTCTTCGCACTGCGAGGTGAGGGATGATGAGCAACATGGACGCGCCTCACACTCCGAAAAAAGTCGCCAATCGCCGTGTTCAGGCGCCGCACGTATCGATGTTCGCGCGCATGCTGCTTCGCGCCGCGGTTCTTCGACGTCGCCGTGCTGCATCGGCCTTACTGGCGATGATCGTGGCCGCCGGCGTCGCAACTGCGATGATGAATCTCTATGTCGACGTCCAGGCCAAGCTTCGCAACGAGTTTCGGAACTACGGCGCCAACGTGGTCGTCGTCGCAAAAGATGGGCAATCTTTGCCCAGTGATGCGCTCGCTAAAGTTGAATCGGTTTTCGGCGCGAAAACGCTGGCAGTTCCTTTCTCCTATGCTGTTGCTCGCACCAAGGATGGACAATCGGTCGTGGTCGTCGGCACCGATTTCGCGCGGGCGCACCAATTGAATCACTGGTGGAAGGTCAGCCGTTGGCCCGAAGCGCCGGACGAGGCGCTCGTCGGTACGCGCGCCGCAGCAGTCGTCAGTCCGAGCGCGAACGCCGATCGCGAACCATTCGAACTTACTTTCCAGGGCAAGGCGATCCAACTCACGGCCGCCGGCTTGCTGCAGACTGGAGCCGGTGAAGATAGCCGCATCTATCTTGATCAATCGGAATTTCAGCAGTGGACCGGCTTCGCTCCCTCGACGATCGAAGTGGCGGCCAACGGCAGCACTGCCGAGGTCGAAGCTTCGATTCGGCAACTGGCGCAGCTCTTGCCGGTCGCCGACGTGCGACCTGTTCGCCAGATCATGGAAGGCGAAGCTAACGTGCTGAACAAAACACGTGCCACTCTCTACGCCTCGGCGACCCTGGTGATTCTTACGTCCGCGCTCTGCGTGCTAGCCACGCTCATCGGATGGGTCTTTGATCGCCGCCGCGACTTCGCCATCATGAAGGCGCTAGGCGCGTCGGAGCGATTGATCAACGGTTTTTTTGCGGCGGAAGCGGCGGGGCTCGGCATGGTGGGCGCGATTCTCGGATTCCTCATTGGTATCGGTGTCGCCATGTGGATCGGACGAGTCAACTTCCATGCCCCCGTGGTGCCGCGATTCAGCGTATTTCCATATGTGCTGGCTGGCAGTGTGGCAGTGGCGCTCATTTCGGCTATCCTGCCGATTGAACTGCTGCGTCGCGTGCAACCGGCTATGATTCTGCGGGGAGAGTAGGGGGCGATTGAGACATTTAGTCATCGAATCAATGACTAAATGATTTAGGAGCTCCTGGATTTTGGCGTAGGAGGAAACAGAAGCGATGATTCGACTGAAGGCTGTCACCAAAAGCTATCCCGCCAGGGTGGAAGAAACTAACGGCGGCCTGATTAAAGCGCTCGACGATATTTCTGTCTCGATTGCGCCAGGTGAGTGGGTAGCGATGATGGGACCTTCCGGCTCAGGCAAAAGTACAATGGTGAATCTCATCGGATGCCTCGATCGCCCCACCAGCGGAGAGATCTGGCTCGACGGACAAAACGTCGCCAGACTCAGCGCCTCGGAGCTTAATCACGTACGCGCCGAAACGATCGGCTTCGTCTTTCAACAGTTCCACATGATTCCGTATCTCACCGCCGTCGAAAATGTCATGCTGGCACAGTATTTCCATAGCATGACTGATGAAAAAGAGGCTCTCGAAGCACTCGACCGGGTAGGACTCAGAGATCGGGCCGGCCATCTGCCTTCGCAGCTTTCCGGGGGCGAGCAGCAGCGGGTCTGCATCGCCCGGGCGCTCATCAACGATCCGAAAATCGTGCTCGCTGACGAACCCACCGGAAACCTCGACGCCATCAACGAAGAAATCGTGCTGCGCCTGCTGCGCGAGCTTCATCAGCAGGGACGAACCATTGTCATGGTGACGCATGATCCGGTCGTGGCGCGACTGGCTGACCGCCGCATCGAACTGCATCATGGAAAGATTGCCGCTCAGGAAGTCTTTTCCATGGCGGACGATGAGCAGTTCGACGAAGTGCTGGAAGAATTATTTGCCCTTGAAGAACACGGCCAGATCGCGGAGATCGGACGCATGGAAGTGCATGGCGCTTTGCCGGTTTCCATTGCCGTCGAGAAAATGGCCGCGATGGGATTGGTGATGACGTACCCGCACCCGCCTGAAGGTCACGAGCACAAACCGTTTGTGAACCCGTGTCACGACGCACTCAAACCATCTGGCGTTTCGACCGGCGACGGCTCATCGATCGTCGAACTCACGCCGCGCGGGTACCAGCGCGCCGCCGACATCATTCGACGGCATCGCCTGGCCGAGCGTCTCTTTACGGATTCCCTCGCCATGGACAGCGAAACCGAAATCGAACAGCAGGCTTGCAAGTTCGAGCACATTCTTTCCCCAGAAGCGACCGACAAGATCTGCGCGTTCCTCAATCATCCGCTGACTTGCCCGCACGGTGCTCCGATCCCGCCCGGCCCGTGCTGTGGACGGCGGGCTGAACCGAGGCAATTCGCTGTGGCGTTGGCCCGGCGCGATTAGTTTGCGCGGAGACGCTATCCGTCTGAGGTGTGCCGCTCTACTTCTTCTTCCCAAAAAACTTGCCAAAACCCAGTCGCAACTCGAACGTATTGACTCCTGGATTCGGCACTGTCAGCCCGGCATTCGAAATATGCAAGTAGCGGACATCCAGCGACCACGCATGATCGCCAAAGAAATACATGCCCAACGCCGCGCCAGGCGTGAAATTGATGGTCGAAGTGCCACTTGGGACTTCGTGCGTGGTAAACAGAACTCCTCCTTTTAACTCGAGATAGGGCGCTATATGACCGCGCGTGGCGAAAATCCATTTGAAGCCAACTGGATTCACTCCGGCACCGTAGGCAGTGTTTGCTGGTTGGAAAATGACGAAGGCCGGCACTGCATCCACCGCAAGTTCGAATCGTCCTTTCAAAAAGCTCGGCCCATGCGGCGCCGTCAGGATCCAGCCATAGCGCACTCCTGCGTTCCAAACGCTTGTATCTTTAGTGCCGCCGGGAACGGACCAGCCGCCGCCCGTCCAAACTTGGAGCTCACGACCACCCTGCTCCGGACGATCTTGCGCTGCGGCTAAAGGAACCGCAAGAAACATAGCAACGAGAAACATTGCCTGAAGAAACATTGCGAGAATGGAAGTCGAATTGGTTGCTTGAATGAAGGATGTGAGGCGCGAGACAGATCGTGTCATAGGTATGAACGAGGTCGAAAAGGAACAATACGCGAAGTGGCGCGCCGGAACAACTCGACTTCTACAATCCGAGGCCGCCGTCCACTGCCAGCACTTGGCCGGTAATAAATTGCGGAGCGGTCGCAAAAAACATTACTGCCGCAGCAATTTCTGCGGCCGTCCCATTTCGCAGCATCGGCGTCTGCTTGGCCATCTTCTTCATGAATGCTGCGGCCGCCTTTTCTCCAAGATCGATCATGCCCGGGGCAACTGCGTTCACCGAAATCTCAGGCGCCAGCGCCACGGCCATCACTTTCGTTAGCATGTGCACCGCCGCTTTTGACGAGCAATAATGCGCATGGGTAGGCCAAGGACGTAACCCGCCGAGCGACCCCATATTAATGATACGACCTGTGCGCTTGCGCAAATAGGGCAGAGCTTCGCGCGACACCAGAAAGGGTCCGCGGGTGTTTGAGGCAAAAATCGCGTCCCATTGCGCCACGGTAATTTTTTCGAATTCAACCGTTTCGTAATTCGCGGCGTTGTTCACCAGGATATCGATTCCGGCCAAGTCCTTTGCCACCTCTTTTACCATTTCTCGGACGCTCTTTTCGTCGGTGACGTCGCATCGCACCGCGACTGCCTCTACTCCATGGGCAGCCAAGTCTTCAACCAATTTTCGCGCTTCGCGAGCCGACTCGCGGAACGTAATCGCAACGTCGGCTCCTTTTTCGGCCGCCGCCAAGGCGATCGCGCGCCCCAGGCGTTTGGCCGCTCCCGTGACGAGCATGGTCTTGCCAGAAAGGACTCTTTCCGTTGTCAACATCCTGAAGATTTTACGCCCTTACGTGGTTTGCACTTCGTTTGTTCTTCGTCCGACGTCTGTACTCCGTGCATCGTTTCAGGCCTTGGAAGGGTGCACTGAAGCTGCTACACTCCCTCGCATGCCGCCGCCCCAGGAGGTCGTGGTTTATTCGCGGAAGGGATGTCATCTCTGCGAAATCGTCAAGGAAAGCCTCATGAAGCTGCACAAACGTGGCGGATTCACTTGGCGCGAAGTCGACGTTGACTCTGATGCGGAAATCCGCCGCCTTTACAAAGACGAGGTGCCCGTCGTCTTTATCAACGGGCGCAAGGCTTTCAAGTACCGCATGGACGAGCAGGAATTCCTGCGCAAACTAAGCGCTTGAATTGGGCAGTCTCGTGCGACCCTGGCTGTTCTCTGTAGCAAGACGTCCCTTAGGCTCGTCGCGCGCCCTTAGGTTCCGATACCTTACTTTTCACTTTGTCAGTCTCGCACTACAATCACCACCGATGCTTCGCACGGAGCTTTACGCCAATCCCAGCGGACGATTTGTCCATCATGTCGTCCTCGAAAGCTGTCAACGTAATGATGGCAAGACAGCCCTCATTGACACATCCTGTGAGCGCCGAATTGCTTTCGCCGAATATGGCACCCTCATCGACTCACTAGCCCGCGGATTTGTTGCCGCCGGACTCGCTCCTGGAGAAGTCGTTGCGATCCTTCTTCCCAACTCCTGGGAGTTCGCCATCACCTATCACGCGGTCACACTTGCCGGGGGCATTCCTACGCTCCTCAACCCCTCCTACCGCGAGCGCGAGATTCGCTACCAGCTCGAAAACTCGGGTGCTGTCTTGCTCGTATCCGATGCGCCTCTGCTGGAGAATGTGAACCTTTCGGGGCTCGCTGGGTTGCGTCGCGTTTACACGACGCGCCATGAACTCGCCGGCTGCGACGATTTCACAGGTTTGCTGCAACACACGTCTGCACGGCTCCCTGAGGCTCATCTCGATCCACGACAAACTCTTGCCGCTCTTCCCTACTCTAGCGGTACGACTGGACTGCCAAAAGGCGTGATGCTCTCGCACTACAACCTAGTGGCGAATGTCTATCAGATACTGGGACCGAATGCGGCGCCGCTGGTACGAGACGACATAATGCTCTGCTTCCTGCCTCTCTACCATATCTATGGACTCACGGTGGCGCTGACGCTGTCGCTGACGCTCGGCTCAACGCTAGTTCTGATGCCGCGGTTCGACGTGCAAAAACTGTGCGCTCTCCTGATTCAGGAAGGCGTCACAATGATGCCCGTGGTCCCGCCAGCGATCAACGCGCTTTGCCAGGCCGCAGAAAGTGGCAGCTTCCCCATTAATCACAAAGTGCGCTGGATCAAATGCGGCGCCGCGCCGCTCGCGCCGGAACTGGCTCGCCGGATGACGGATCTCACAGGGATTATCGTCAACCAGGGATACGGAATGACTGAAGCTTCGCCGGTAACCCATGTTGGCTTTTGCGCACCATCGGAGATGAATCGCCCCGCCTCGATCGGACAACCCCTGGCCCTGACGGAGTGCCGCATCCTCAATCTCGAAGGCAACGAGGTCGCCTCCGGAGAGCCCGGAGAACTGGTCATGCGCGGGCCGCAGGTCATGCTCGGGTACTGGAGGGAACCGCAGGCGACCGCTGCCGCTCTTCGAGATGGCTGGTATTTTTCCGGCGACATCGTGCGTCGCGACGCCGATGGCTTCTACTACGTTCTCGACCGCAGCAAAGAGATGATCAAGTACAAAGGATTCCCAGTTGCGCCTGCCGAAGTCGAATCGGTGTTGCTCGAACACTCCGCCGTGCGCGACTGCGGCGTCGTCGCCAAAATCGACTCTGAGGCGGGAGAGATTCCCTGCGCCTTCGTCGTCCTCCGCGAAGGCTTTACCCCTTCGGGCTCTCTCGATAAAGAGCTTCGCGAATTCGTCGCCGACCGCCTCGCGCACCACAAGCAGCCTCGCGAAATTCATTTTGTGGATGCCGTGCCACGGACACCTTCGGGTAAGATTCTGCGCCGAGAATTGCGAAAGGTTCTGTCTTGAACACTGATCCTGATCTACGGCTGACTGTCCTTAATAGAAACTGATCGGACTCGTCTTCGGCTCCCGGCAGACAATGGCGAGCCCGTCTCTACGGGCAGAAACATGGCGGTGTAAAATCTTTTTACCGCCATGACCCTCTCGACCTTCGTCGCCCGGTCTACCTTTCGCAACAAGCGGCGCAGTCTGTTGACCATCGCCAGCATCGCCTTCTCTTTGCTGCTGCTGTGCATCATGCTTTGCGTCTGGCGCAGCTTCTATATCGATAAGGGAGCGCCTGACTCCGCACTGCGCATCATGACGCGTCACAAGGTCTCGCTCGCCAATTTTCTTCCCATTTATTATCGCGACAAGATCCGTACCATTCTCGGAGTCGTGCATATCGTACCGATGACCTGGTTCGGTGGCACTTACAAAGACGACAAACCGGAAAACTACTTCGCCCAGTTCGCCACTGATCCCGATGAATATTTTGACGTTGCCGCCGACAAGAAAATGCCCGCCGACCAGCTCGCCGCGTGGAAACGCGACCGCGCCGGCTGTGTCGTCGATGCCGATCTTGCTAAGAAGCACCACTGGAAGATAGGCGACCACATCATCCTGCAAGGAACCATTTTCCCCACTACGCTCGACCTGACGTTGCGCGGCATCTACACCATCGATCCACCGCAAAGCAACCTTTACTTCAACACCAAATATCTGGAAGAGTCGGTTGACTGGTTCAAAGACACGGCCGGTTTCTATTTCATTCGCGTCGATAACGCCGCAGACATGCCTCGCGTGGCCAGCGCGATCGACGGCATGTTTCACAATAGTCCCACGCCCACCAAGAGCGAAAGTGAACAGGCATTCAAACTTGATTTCATTAACACTCTGGGCAGCGTCAAAGCATTCATCCTGAGTATCTGCGGGGCGGTGCTCTTCACGACCCTTCTGGTATGCGCCAACACCATGGCCATGTCGATTCGCGAACGCACCCGCGAAGTAGCAGTGCTCAGAACCCTCGGCTTCACTCGCGGCAGCATCTTGAAACTGCTCTTGAGTGAATCGATCGCCATTTCTCTAATTGGTGGGTTGGCTGGCATTGTGCTTGCGACCGGCGCCGTGCTCTTCATGGCGCAACCCGGAATCGGACTACCCGTTTCGATGCGCATGACGACCGGCACGGCTCTGGTTGTTATGGCTGTCGCATTTGCCGTGGGATTGGTCAGCGGCCTCATTCCCTCCTACCGTGCCTCGAAACTTGGCATCGTCGATGCCCTGCGCTACATCGGCTGAGTCAATCATTCATGGAATCAGGTAGCGGGTCGAATCATACCGACCCACTGCCTGGAATCAAGACTCGCTGAATTCAATGATGCAATGATGTTAAGTGTTAAACTCGCTTCGCATGCGGACGGACATCCTGCCCCTTTGCGACCAGCATTACCGCACCATGGAACCCGTACTGGCTCCGTACAACGCCGACTATTCCATCGAGTTCTTTCGCTGTACCGACAAGTTCTGCCACCGTTGTTTCGGCGAGCGCATTGGCTATACCACGCCCAAACGCGGAGATGCTCCGATGCTGACGCCTAATCAGCCGATCTGCGATCGTCACGGACGACCGATGTTCATCATCAGCCTCGACCGCCAGCGCAATCACGTAACCTATGCCTGCGCAGAGCCTGATTGCGGCGAGCGAGTAGTGCGCACGTGATTCCTTATTCGGTGAACCGCGGCGAGATGGTGCAGGTCACATCGAGCGGGGCCGGCTCGGCCCGGACAGGTTAGGGCGCTCGTCGAGGGACGACCACGTTTGCAATCCTGTCACTCACCCGCGAGCCAGTCGTACTGCGCGGCCGTCAGCGGGACCACACTCAATCGTCCTTGCCTGGCCAGCGGAGACTCAGCGAAGGCAGCTCGCGCCTTGATCTCGGCCAGTGTCTTCGGCTTCGCGATCGGTTTGCCAACTTTGATCCCGACCAGAGGAGTCTTGGGATTGCTGGCGTCGACGGATACGACCGACGCAGTTCCGACGGCGCTCTTCTCGTCTCCGGTGTGGTAGATGATCAGGCGCTCTCCCGGCTTCATCTCGCGAAGATGCTTGACTGCAGCCGGATTCGTTACTCCATCCCAGGTCGTGTTCTTTTCTCGTTCAAGGTCAGCGAAGGAATATACCGTGGGTTCGGTTTTCAAAAGGTAGTCCATGGGCCAATATTGTAAACACAAACCAGACCCTGCATAACAATGCCGGGCGGGCACCATAACCTCCAAAGGACGGATTCTGCCACCGGCCGGCCATGGCTAACCCTTGAAAAATAAGGCCAAGAGACGTGTTCTGCGTCACAGCATGGTTCTTGAGAAGCGGGGTAGAATTCGGTGTTTTTAAAATCAACAAGGACGATCCTAATGGCCACGCTCACTACCTCTACTTCTCGAGTTCTAAACTCCAGCCTCGCATCCCGCATCATGAGTGCCGATGAGGCAGCGGCCCTGATCAACTTCAATACGCGCATCGGTATGAGCGGATTCACGGGCTCGGGTTATCCGAAGGCTGTACCGATGGCCTTGGCTCGCCGTATTTCGGATGCCAACCTGCGCGGCCATAAGTCCCAAGTCAGCATTTTTACTGGCGCGTCTACCGGCCCCGAATTGGATGGGGCGCTGGCCATGGCAGGTGGCATCCAATTGCGTTTGCCCTATCAGTCAGATCCTGAGACCCGCAAAAGAATCAACGCTGGCGAGATGGAATACATGGACATCCATCTCGGCCACGTCGCCCAATACGTGGAATACGGTTTCCTGGGCAAGATGGACTGGGCGCTCGTGGAGGTCACGGCGATCCTTGAGGACGGACGGCTGGTTCCCAGCTCTTCGCTGGGCAACAACCGCACATGGATCGATCAGGCCGAGAAGGTGATTCTTGAAGTGAATGCATGGCAACCCGCCGAACTTGAGGGTATGCACGATATCTACTATGGAATGCAGCCTCCGCCGCACCGTCAGCCGATTCCACTGGTCAGTCCCGGACAGCGAATTGGCACTCCTTATCTTCGTGTTGCGCCGGAGAAGGTCGCTGCCATCGTGCTGACCGATTCTCCCGACCGCAATAGCGCCTTCAAAGCGCCGGACGAGAGCTCACGCCGTATTGCCGGCCACATTCTCGAGTTTCTCGCATGGGAGGTGAAATCGGGCCGCATTCCCGCCTCTTTGCTGCCGCTGCAGTCGGGGGTAGGAAATATCGCTAATGCTGTGCTCTTCGGCCTTAAGGAAGGGAAGTTTGAGAATATGACCTCGTACACCGAGGTCATCCAGGATGGCATGATTGAGCTATTGCGGAGCGGCAAGCTGACTTGCGCTTCGGCCACGGCGTTTTCCCTGAGTCCCGCGATGTTAGCCGAGGTCAACGCCGAGATGGCAACCTTCCGCGACCGGATCGTTCTTCGGCCGCAGGAGATTTCTAATCATTCGGAAATCATCCGGCGGCTTGGCGTGATCGGCATGAACGGCATGATCGAAGCCGATATTTATGGCAACGTGAATTCGACTCACGTGATGGGATCGCGGATTCAGAACGGGATCGGGGGTTCCGGCGACTTTGCGCGCAACGGATACCTGGCAATCTTCATGGCGCCGTCCACAGCGCAGAAAGGCGCCATCACTACTATCGTTCCGATGGTGTCGCACGTCGACCATACCGAACACGACGTGGATGTGGTCGTAACTGAACAGGGCCTGGCCGACCTGAGAGGGTTGTCGCCGCGGCAACGTGCCAAGCTCATCATCGAAAATTGTTCGCATCCCGACTATCGTCCGCTGCTGCGCGATTACGAGGAGCGCGCGGAACGCCTATCATTCGGCAAGCACACTCCTCACCTGCTCCACGAGAGCCTCGCGTGGCACGACCGTTACGTGCGCACGGGACGCATGCTGCCGCACGAGGCGTGAAACTAATTGAATACGCAGCCGCTTATGGCTGCAACATGAATAAGGTTTTAGGAAGAGGCGCTAAGCAGGTTTGTTGGCGATCGAAAGGCAGACCGACCGGACCCTCGAAAGGCGCCACCTTTATCCTCAAAATTCACGTTGTTACCCCCGACACTTCCCTTCCGGCTGGCTTTCGCCAACAATAGAGGCTTGCCGTGAACGGACCATCAGTCAATCCACGCCGCCTCACCATGCCCAAGGCGATCGAGCGCTATTTTAATCTGGCGCTTTACCTGCTTGTGCTCACAGGCTTCGCCACGCTAGCTTCCACTGGACAACTGGATCTGCCAGCAGTGATTCTCGTTGGACTTGCACTAGCGCTTCGCGGATACCAACTTCTTGTGGGGCGTGAGTTCGTCCTTCCGGAAACTTGGATTACCGTCCTGACGCTGCTCTACATCCTGGTCTACCTCGTTGACTATCTCTTTCTCTCGCGCAGCTTTCTGGGGGCAACGGTACACCTTGTGCTGTTTGCGATGGTCATCCGGCTGTTCTCTTTGCAGCGGACACGTGACCACTACATGCTGGCGGTGCTCTCGTTTCTGATGGTGCTGGCCGCCGCGGTTCTTACGGTCAACAGCATATTCCTCTTTTCTTTCGGAGGCTTTCTGCTGGTTGCTGTCGTCACATTTGTGCTGATGGAGATGCGGCATTCAATCGCCGCTGAGAAGGCCCATGCACACGATCCGAGCGATGTCTCTCGAGGCGTTGTCTTTCCCGCGCAGCGGATGGCCTATACGCTGTTGACGATCGCTCCAGCCCTCATGCTGATGATTTTGGCAGGAAGTTTCCTGATCTTCTTCTGTATACCGCGCGTTTCTTCGCGGTACCTGAGCGCGTACACGCCAACCAGCGATATTTCGACCGGGTTCACCGATCGCGTGCAACTGGGCCGCATCGGGCAGATTCAACAGTCCAGCGCGGTTGTCATGCACATCGAGATCCAGAACGATGTGCAGGGTACCTACGACCTCAAGTGGCGTGGAATTGCTCTGAGCAACTTTGACGGCAAGGTATGGTCGAACCCATCGCAGCCGACAGAATTGTTGCAGTCTAGTGATGGTCTCTATCGGCTGGCACCGGTAGCGAGCCGGGGTGCTGTTGCAGGGCGGTCCATTCATTATCGCGTGCTGATGGAGCCGCTCGGAACAAACGTTTTTTTTCTTGCGCAGAAAGCGCTGAGTCTGTCTGGGAATTTCCGCGAAGTGAGCATGGACCCCGACGGCGCAGTCTATGACCTCGATGTTGACCGTCCGGTCAACCGATATGAAGCTGAGTCATCATTGCCGAGGCCCAACCTCGACGAGCTTCGTCTGGCGCCAAATCTGGCACCAGCGGGCATGGAGCAGTACCTGAAGCTACCGCCTCTCGATGTTCGCATTTCGAAGTTAGCTGAGCAAATCTCAGCGGGGGCCTCCAACAATTATGACAAATCCCTAGCGCTGGAGTTGTATCTCTCCACACACTTCGGATACACGTTGGAACTGCCCAAAACGATGGCGCAGGATCCAATCGCGAATTTTCTATTTGTCAGGAAGCGAGGTCACTGCGAATATTTCGCTAGTTCGATGGCGGTGATGCTCCGCACTTTGGGCATACCGTCGCGGATTGTAACTGGGTTTCGTGGCGGTGAATTTAACGATCTCACGGGCCAGTACGTAATCAGGGCCAGTGATGCACATTCCTGGGTCGAGGCCTATTTTCCTGGCTCCGGCTGGATGAGCTTTGACCCGACTCCAGCAGCAAGCCTCCCGGAGCAAACAGGTTGGTCGCGCATGCAACTCTATGTAGACGCGGCGGCATCGTTTTGGCGTGAGTGGATCATCAATTACGACGTTAATCACCAGCGCGCTTTAGGCCAAGATACCGCTATCAATGCTCGCCGCTTCTTCAACGAGGCTCGACGTTGGATCGGCCAGCACCACCGCGCCATGCTGCGGCTCGCGCAGCGCATACATGGACGCTTCACAGAATTTCCGGTGCGATGGACAGTTAGGTTCATTCTGTTCGGAGCAGCTGTGGTCGTGCTGTTCAACCTCGGGCGACTAGCGAAAGGACTGCACGCCCATCTTCTCCGCGCGCATCCGGAGCGCGGCCCGCGTGAATCTGCCGCACTCTGGTATGACCGCATGGTCAACCGCATGGCGCGGCTGGGATGGCGCAAGCTGCCCGCGCAAACGCCAGTGGATTTTGTGGCAGCTATTCAGGAAGATGCGTTACAGAAGAAGGTTGCGCGCTTTACGCGCGCCTACGAATCCGCGCGCTTCGGCAGGTCGCTCGCTGACGCGCAAAGCCTTCCTCAGCTTTTCCAGGAAATCAACAGTGCAGAACCCCCGAATTCAGAGAAATCAACGAAGCACGCAGCGACCCGCTAGAAGCGATGCGCGACACCCACTCCTACGTAGTAGTTATGTTGACGGCTATTTGAGGTAACGACGTTTAGATCGGGAACTCCGGAGTAGAAATCGCGCGCTTCAAATCGCGCCCCCAGTTGTGCCAAAAACCACACATTCAAGCCGGCTCCAAACTGCACGACGCCGGTGTTGGACCCCGTCGGTCCGGGATTCGTTCCGCCCCACAGAAGCCGCGGCGCCTCCCGAAAACGGCCATAGCCGCCACCTACGCTAACCCATGGGGTAACCGAGTCCCCCGAGAAAATATTCACTCGCACTGAAGGCGTCAGGAACAACGCACCGATATCCGCAGGAATCTTGTTTTCGTAGGTGTTCAGGTCCATGCGAAAGTAAACCGTGACAGGCAATTCCGCATACACCCCGATATCTTGTAGGTCGCAAGCATGCGAGCGTAGTTCCCTGCGATGCTCTCTTCGTTTCCAAAATGGATATTCGGACTCGGTCGTTCGGAATCGGATTCTGAATCGTTTGCGTGCTGACGAAAGTTCGCCCCCCGTCAACGAAGCCTCATTGAGTTGCGCCAAAACGCTGGCTACTAGAAAAGGAACTGGCACAGCTAGAATCGCGAGACGAAAAACGGTCAATGGAAGGCTGGATGCTAGAATCGTAGAGGCTACTTCCTGCTGATCGTTCCGAAGTTTCCGTGATTTGCCATCGATGACCGCGAAGAAGAATATATCCGCTATACCGGAGCCCACACTGACCAAGGTTGGGTTTGTGAGTCTCGGCTGCCCGAAGAACCTCGTTGATAGTGAGGTGATGATGGGCATGCTGGCCCAAGCCGGGGCCGAACTGACTCCCGATGCGAAAGATGCCGATGTCATCGTGGTAAACACCTGCTCCTTCATCGCCAGCGCCCAGCGGGAATCCATCGACACCATTCTTGAAATGACCCGCCATAAGACGACGTCAGGCGGCAAGGCGAAGCGGCTCGTCGTCGCCGGTTGCCTGGTCGAGCGCTTTCGAGACGAAATTCGAAAGAACATTCCCGAAGTCGACGCGGTTGTTGGCACCGGCGAATTGGAAAGAATTCTAAGCGCGGCAGAAGTGCCGGGGATCTCCCCAGCCCCGTCTCCTTTTAACATCCTGACCACGCGCCCAGAAGGTGATAATCGCCATCGCCAGGGCCGCTTCGCGCGTGATTCGTGGGATGGCGCAGTTGCTGACCTGCCCAACTACCTCTACGACGATCGCACACCTCGCGTGCTGACCACGCCGCCATATTCTGCCTATATTAAGATCGCCGAAGGCTGCGATCATCCCTGCACGTTCTGTATTATTCCCCAGCTTCGCGGGCAGTTCCGTTCCCGCCGCTTCGAATCGGTGATTGCCGAAGCCGAGGGTATGGTGGAATCGGGTGTCCGCGAAGTTACGCTCATCGGACAGGACACGACCTGCTATGGCGAAGACCTGGGCTTGCAAGACGGCCTGGCCCGGTTGCTGGAAAAACTCGCTGCGATCGACGGTCTGAGTTGGATCCGTTTCCTATACGCTTATCCTAATAAGATCACGCGTCGCCTACTAGAGACCATCGCTGCCCACAACAATATCTGTTCATACATCGATGTTCCGCTACAGCACGCGTCGGCCTCTGTACTGAAGCGTATGAAGCGCGGAGGCGGAGCCGAAATCTTCCTGCGCTCGATCGAAAAGATGCGCCGCGAAATTCCCGGGCTAACCCTGCGGACTTCGTTCATCGTCGGTTTTCCGGGCGAGTCCGAAGGCGAATTCGAGGAACTATGCGCATTCATCCGACAAGCTTCGTTCGACTGGATGGGCGCGTTCGGCTACTCAGATCAGGAGGGCGCTGGCGCGTTCGATCATGATAAAAAGCTTTCGACGCGCGAGATCGAGAGCCGACGTAAGGTTCTGATGTCGATCCAAAAGAAAATCAGCCGCACGAAAAAGAAATCGCTGATTGGTCGCGAGTTTGACGTATTGCTGGAAGGAACTTCGAACGAGTCCGATCTTCTGCTCGAAGGCCGCACCGCGATGCATGCGCCCGAGATCGACGGCAAGGTTTTCATCAACGACTATCCTGAAGGAAACGACCCAATACAGGGAGAGTTTTATCGCTGCCGCGTTACCGCCGCCCACGATTACGATTTGGTAGCGGAGATCGTTTGATATTTCCCTAAAGACGCGGCCTCCCGCGTCTATGCGACCATTATGCCGCGCACGCGCAACATCAAGCTCCGCTGCCCGATTTGCAAGAAGCCGACCAGGACCACCGGCGTGGACTTTCCCTTTTGCAGCGAACGTTGCCGACTGATCGATCTTGGCAAGTGGGCGAGCGGCGGCTACATCATTTCATCGCCGGTCGACGATGCTGAAGACGCCGTTCGGCAAGACGGCATCAACGAGGAAGACGGAGATTGATGCATCCTCCGCCCGAAATAGCCGGCGGGTCCGCCGGGAACAATCAAGATCAGGCGAATGTTTCTCCACTGTGGGCCAGGCTCGTCGCCACGTTTTTTGGTGCAGGACGCCTCAAGCCCGGCCCCGGCACGTGGGCATCGGTGGCCGCCGTTATTCTGTGGGCCCTGGCGAGTTTCTATATCCCAGTCGCGAGTCGGACATGGGCGACAATCGTTGCCGCCGTCGTTGTCGCTCTTGTGGGAATTCCGGCCGCGACCCGGGTCGGACGCGGCGCGGGCCTTAAGGATCCACAATTCGTCGTCGTCGATGAAGTTGCCGGCCAACTGGTGGCGCTCATCGGCGCCCCGTTGGCCTGGAAGACCTTTCTAGTGGGCTTTATACTTTTCCGTGTGTTCGATATTTTGAAACCGTTTCCGATCCAGCGACTAGAACGCCTTCCCGAGGGCACTGGCATCGTGGTCGACGACTTGGGGGCTGGGCTTTACGCTTTTGGCGTTATGCATCTTCTCTTACACTTTGGACTTCTAATAAACTAGCTGGTACGGTAGCGCTGGTTTCCCGCCGGAAGAATCTCATGAGCATATCGGACCGTTTGTTGGGAAAGAAAAACGTGAACGGCAAGCCGCATATAGAAGCGATCTCCCCGGTTTATGCGTTGCCGGGCGGCGAAATTCGTATCGTCGGAAAAAGCCTGCGGCCACACGAATTACTTCGTCCCAGCGTCCGGTTTGGAGAAATCGAAGCCTCGGTCTTAATCAGCTCTGACGATTTTGTCGTCGCCCGCGTGCCCGAGGGAGCAGCTTCCGGCTCGGTTGTAGTCGGGGCCAACGGCCAGATCAGCAATCCACAGTCGATCAATGTTGCGGTTCCCGTTGCCGATAATTTGCATCCCGTCGCTAATCCCGCGCTCGATCGGGAGGGCAACATCTTCGTGACCTTCTCGGGCTCGCGGGGCCAGAAGACGCCGGTTTCGATTTTCAAGATCGACACCAATTACCACGTCAAGCCATTTCTCAGTGACATGATGAACGCTACGGCTATCGCTTTCGATCGCGAAGGCCAGATGTACGTTTCCTCGCGCCACGATGAGGCTGTCTACAAGGTCGCTCCCAACGGCACCATGTCGACCTATGCTGAAGGTATGGGCACCGCGACCGGCATTGCTTTCGACCGCGACGAGAACCTCTACGTCGGCGACCGGAGTGGAACCATTTTCAAGATCGCGCGCGACCGCCAAATTTTTGTCTTCGCGACTCTCGAACCGAGCGTCTCCGCCTACCACATCGCCTTTGGCCCCGGGGGCGATATGTTCGTTACCGGACCGAGCACTTCCAGCTACGATAACGTCTACAAGGTCGATCCGCACGGAACCGTCTCCATCTTCTATCGCGGTCTGGGGCGGCCGCAAGGGTTGGCACTCGATATCGAGGGCAACATCTACGTTGCCGCATCGCTGGCGGGCAAACGCGGCATCGTGAAGATCACGCCACAAGGCAAGGCCAGTCTTGAAGTGTCGGGCCAGGGCCTGGTTGGACTCGCCTTCGCTCCCGGAAAGTCGGCCATTCTCGCCACCAACAGCGCTGTTCACCATATTTCATGGGGCATTCAAGGGCTGCCGCTTCTACCGGAATAGTTTCCAGTTTCACGTATCTCCAAGTACCCCAAAGGATTGACTTGCCCCTTCTTCGACGCCTAACATCAGCACGCACTCTGATTCCTCGCCCATGACCGGTTCGACAATTTCGCATTACAACATTCTGGAGAGGATCGGCAGCGGGGGCATGGGTGTCGTTTACAAGGCTGAAGACACCGAACTTGGACGCTTCGTAGCGCTTAAATTTCTTCCTGACCTTGTGGCACGAAACCCGGCAGTACTAGAACGGTTCCGGCGCGAGGCACGCGCCGCGTCTGCGCTAAACCATCCGAATATCTGCACGATTTACGAGATCTCTGAGGCACAAGGGCGCCGCTTTATTGCCATGGAGTATCTCGATGGGGCGACCTTGAAAGATCGCATAGCAGTCGGGCCTCTGCCGACTAGTGCTCTGTTCGATCTCGCCATCGAAATTGCCGATGCCCTAGATGCAGCGCACAGCCACGGCATCGTGCATCGCGACATTAAGCCGGCCAATCTCTTCGTAACAAAGCGCGGTCATGCCAAGATTCTTGACTTCGGTCTAGCTAAGCTGAGTTCGACTGCGGAATCGGAGATGGGGGTCGCGGATGATGAACAAAATTTAGTGACGCAGGCTGACGAACACCTCACGAGTCCTGGATCTTCGTTTGGGACGATGGCATACATGTCGCCTGAACAAGCCCTTGGCAAACGACTGGACCATCGCAGCGATCTGTTCTCGTTCGGCATCGTGCTCTACGAAATGGCGACCGGGCAATTGCCTTTCCGGGGCCAGACGTCAGCGGCCGCGTCTGACGCTCTGCTGCATGCCAATCCGGAGTGGCCCCTGGAGTTCGCTTCTGGGACACGGGCCAAGTTGGAGGCTCTAGTTCGAAGGGCTTTGGAGAAAGACCCTGACAAGAGATACCAAACGGCGAGAGAGATGTGTGCTGATCTCCGGGCCCTGAAGCGCACTACAGAAACATCCGAGGTCGCGGGAACACCGGTCGGTTCTCGGTTAGCCTCGGGTGTGGAACAGGCAAATGACGCGGCTCCTCCGGGCACGGTTGGCTCGCGTTTGCCGGTGACTGCCGGCAGCAGGCGCTGGTACTTGGCCGGCGCTCTCGTTTTGTTGGCGGTGATTGCCGCCGGATATTTCCTTCGTCCTTCGCCGTCACCTCCGGCGTTGGTCGGCTCGGTTCAAATTACTAATGACGGATTCCCGAAGCGCTCGCTCGCTACAGACGGGGTGCGCTTGTATTTTTCCGAATACGCCGGGGGACATTCCGTTTTGAGGCAAGTTTCGACGGTCGGGGGAGATTCCGCTCCGGTCCCAAGCCCACTTGCCGCCGCCGATATCTATGATTTTTCGACGCACAACTCGCAGCTGTTGGTGCGAGCGTCGGCTGAAGGTTCGGTAACCGAGTCTCCTGTGTGGATCGTGCCTGTGCCAGCTGGATCCGCGCGGCGCGTGGGTGAGATCCTCGCGCACGCTGCGGCTTGGACGCCTGAGGGTCAGCATATCCTTTATGCCAACGGCAACCATCTCTATGTCTGCAACCCAGACGGCACCGGGTCGCAAGAGTTCGCCCAAGTGAAGGGAATTCCGTTTGACCTTCGATTCGCGCCTGATGGCACGCGGGTACGCTTCTCTGTTCACGATACAAACCAGCGGAGTACCACTCTCTGGGAGGTCACCGCCAAGGGGCAAGACCTGCATCCGCTGCTGCCGAACTGGAACCGCCCTCCGCAGGAGGCAGCCGGGAGTTGGACGCCCGACGGCAAATACTTCGTTTTTCAATCGGCGCGCAACAACACGGAAGATATCTGGGCGTTGCGCGAAGGATCGTCGTTCTTTGGCAGACGCGAGAATCTACCCACACAGCTAACCGTTGGACCACTGTTGTTCACCAATCCCACGCCCAGTACGGACGGCACCAAACTGTTCGTCATCGGGCAGCAACGGCGGTTCGACTTGCTTCGAATTGACGGAAAATCCGGACAATCCTCGGTCTATCTTCCCGGAACCTCAGCCGGAGAAGCAGACATCGCCGAGGATGGCGAGACGATGGTTTACGTGGCTCATCCTGAAGGTACCTTGTGGCGCAGCAAGATCGATGGGAGCGCTCGTACTCAGCTGACATTCGCTCCGTTACAGGCCCACATGCCGCGCTGGTCGCCGAACGGGAAACAGATTGTCTTTATGGCGTCGGTACCTGGTCGTCCGTGGAATCTCTATCTGCTTCCGGCCGACGGCGGTACTCCTACCCATCTGAAAGCTGACGAGCACAATCAGGGTGATCCCACTTGGACCTCGGATGGAAGTTCGATTGTCTTTGGGGGAATGCCGTGGTTCGACTACGCTGTGGCGTCGGGGCCAAATATTCACATCCTAAACCTGCACACCGGAGAAATCACGACTGTTGCAGGTTCCGAGGGATTATTCAGTCCGAGATGTTCCCCCGACGGCCGATACATCGCGGCGCTTTCCTCGGACTCAGCCAAACTGCTCCTATACGACTTTGCCAAGAAAACGTGGTCGCCGCTGGCCACTTCGAGGTTCGGATACGAGAACTGGTCACGCGACGGCAGCTACCTCTATGCCGAAGACTATCCGGATAAGACCGACGACATTGTTCGGGTCCATGTTCCCGACGGCAAAGTGGAGCACTTGTTCAGCCTGAAGGACACTCCACGTGGCTTCGATCCTTGGGATTTTTGGGTAGGACTTACCCCAGATGGATCGGTGCTATTGATGCGCGACCGCAGCACACAGGAAATTTATAGCCTCGACGTCCGATTTCCGTAGTTCAGGTGTCACGCCGGACGGTTGGCTTATCTTCCCGTCATTGGGAGTACTCGAATCAATGCGGAATCAGTCTCACTTCTTTCAGCTGCAGCAGCGCAACTCAAGCGGCTATCGAATTCAGCATTCCCCGCTCGCAGTACAAACATTTCTTTCCGATTAAAATCAAAGAACTGCCTTTAGCTCCGCCTTGGTGTATTCGTTCCGGAGGATTAACAAGTACGCGCGCGTAACCTGTTCGGCAGCATGGATGAAAGAACGACAGAGCGAAGGCAACGCAACGGAATGAAATGGCGCCTTGTCGTGCGCGCTCTGCGCCATCGAAATTATCGGCTGTTCTTCGGTGGACAAGGGATCTCGCTGGTCGGAACATGGATGACCCGCGTGGCTACAGCCTGGCTCGTCTACCGGCTTACTGGGTCAGCGTTTCTTCTCGGTTTGGTGAGTTTTTGCGGCCAGATTCCTGTCCTCGTGCTCGGCCCCTTCGCGGGGGTCTGGGTCGATCGGTGGAACCGGCAGCGCCTTTTGGTGGTGACGCAAGTTCTATCCATGGTCGAATCGTTTGGCTTGGCGGTTCTTGCGCTCTCGGGAATCATCACTGTGCGAGAGATCATCTTTCTCAACCTGTTCCAGGGTGCGGTGAACGCATTCGACATGCCCGCCCGACAGGCGTTCGTGATTGAGATGGTTGAAGACCATGGGGACTTAGGGAATGCCATTGCACTGAACTCCTCGCTTGTGAACGCCGCCCGGCTGATCGGTCCGTCAGTGGCGGGGTTGCTGATCGCCGCAGTAGGCGAAGGTTATTGCTTTCTCATTGACGGGATCAGTTACATAGCGGTCATTGCTTCGTTATTAGCCATGATCGTGGCCGTGCGGCCGAGAGAACATGCTCAGGAGAGCGTGGTTTCCGAATTGCGCGAAGGCTGGGATTATGTCCGCGGCTTTCGTCCGATATGGTCGATCCTGTTGCTCCTGTCGCTAATCAGTCTCGTTGGAATGCCGTACACAACCTTGATGCCAATCTTCGCCGGCAGAGTTCTGCATGGCGGTGCGCACACGTTGGGTTTCCTGATGGGAGCTGTCGGTGTGGGCGCGCTGATCGGGGCGGTAACGCTCGCGGCCAGGCGAAGCGTCCTCGGTCTGGGCCGGGTGATTCCGATGACCGCGGCTGGCTTCGGCGCTTCGTTGGTCGCCTTCTCGGCATCGCGCCATCTCTGGCTGTCGTTGCTGTTGCTCGTGGTCACCGGTTTCTGCTTTATGCAGCAGATGGCGTCAAGCAATACGATCCTACAGACGATCGTCGAGAACAAGAAACGCGGCCGAGTCATGAGTTTTTACTCAATGGCATTTCAGGGAGTGGCGCCGTTTGGCAGTCTGATCGCTGGTGTTACCGCTAGCCGGATCGGCGCGCCCTACACCCTGATGATCGGCGGCTCCATTTGCATCTGTGGAGCCGCGCTCTTTGCCGCGCAACTACCTGCTCTGCGGAAGCTCATTCGTCCGATATATGTTCAGATCGGAATCTTCCCCGAACTGGCGAGGGGCATTCAAGCCGCTTCAGTCTTGGAACCACCCGAGGACTGATCGGGATGATAATAGAAATTCAGCATCTTCGGATGCGAGACTTGTCGCCTGCTCTAGGTATCGTTCATGGCGAGCTTGAATGCGGAGCCGGCAGTGCACTTGCACGGCAAAACAAAAATCAACTAAAGAGCAGCAGTCGATTTGCGGGATAATCCGTCAAGCCTTAATTGTGGTAACTACTTTGGGGAGCCGCACCAGAATCACAAATTGGTGAGCGCGGCAGGAATCGAACCTGCGACCCACGCCTTAAAAGAGTCGCCAAACCAATTACAAACAACAACTTGCACGTCCAGCTTACTCCATGCACGACACAACAAAATCAATGAGATCCCAACAAGACATCGGTCTGGGTGCCCGGAGGGTGCCCGGAATCCGGCCTCTCGAACAATGTCACTTCGGTTTGCGGGATTCTTTGTAACGCGAAGGAATCATTTCGCCGAACCATCCAGCATCCGGCTTTTTCAGGTCTACGTTAAGCTGTAGTCTCAACACACAAGTGACTCCAGGTGGCCGCCGAAGGTCCTTGAGAAGACGTGAGAGACACGCGAATCGTGGTTTGGAGTCGTGGGTTCAAGGATGGTACTCGTTGTTCCGAGATCGAGATCGAGCTGATTGACCCCCGGGTTGCTGCTGCTCTTCAACTAAGTAGCGGTACCGGCAGCTAGGACAACTCCGACCTTTCTGAACCAGAAGCGCTCGACTCTTGTTCGAGAAGAATCTCAATTCGGCTGGTCGTCCATACAGCGACTCCAGTGCCAAAGAAGTCCTGGTCCTCTGTCCAGAGGCCACAACCCAAACCTAGAGCTGTCGCGAGGATGGGCCAATCTGCTTCGTCGCGACCCCGCAACCGTTGCCGGGCTTGTTGCTCAAAGCTGCGATAGAAGTCCGCTTCGACAGCTTCGACAATCGCGCGCAGCTCGGATAGCGAGGCTAGGACGTCGTCGCGAGGGATCCCTCTCTTTTCGAGCAGCATCGGCAGGTACATGGAAGCCTCCTCAAACGCAGCCTCGGGAGCGAGGAACCGGACACCGCGAACGGCGTAGCGTTCCAGCAGGTCGCGGACGCGCCGACCCAGCACGGCACGAATCAAGATGTTGGCGTCGAGGACTACCATGTTCAGAGGGCAGAGCCCTTCCTTCGTTGTTTGCGAAGTTGCTTGAATTCTTCGACGACCTGCTCTTCTTCGACGCCGGCGCTGGCGAGCAGACCTTCAAGTCTGGCGGCTGCGGTGCGCAAGGCATGGAGATCGGATTCCAGAACTGGTTTACGTTTGGTGGGAATGTAAAAGCCGATGGTCTCGCCATGCCAAGTTACGGCGACGGGATCTTGGCCCTGCAGCAGCGTCGTCATGTGCTGACGAAATTCCCTAACTCCTACTTTGGTCGTGGGCATATATGTGGTCTCGTGTGTTTCATGTGTACACATTATAGCACAACAGCGGTTGTGGCTGGCGAATTGTTACAGGGGGCCGATCCTACCGGTAATCGCCCTGCGAAAGTGAGCTGGGTCTCACTTTCGGAACGCAACCGGTGGCAGCGAAACGATCGGATCCGCGAACTACTCTGCGATGGGGGAAACACCGAATGATTTCTTGGAGTTTTGCGAGGTCGACAGGACACCGCAGCTCTGGCGAACAAAAGGCGCAAAGTTGCGATAACGCCTGGTTACGTCAACAACTGGAAATCGCATCAGTTCGAGCGTAAAGTGCGATGGGTATGGACAGAGCTATTAGCCCGAATGAGGCAAAAGTGGTTAATTGGCTTCTCGACCATGCGTTGGGCGACGTAACACCTTATCGCCTTCATCCTGTTGAAGAATTGCGTGTGGTTGGCGGTTGCGATTGTGGATGCACCAGCCTTTACTTCAAGCCTCGGGAGCAGCGAGGCAAGATGCAGATGCTGGCCGACGAACTAGCGGTGTATCCGGAAGGTGAGCAGGCAGGACTGATTCTCTGGGGTTGTGAGGGCGAGATCGTTCAGCTGGAAGTGTACGATTTCCAGCCGAACTCGTCTCACCGTGCACCGGATGTCTCAAACCTATGCACTTGGGATGAGTTGGGGCGCAGGGACCTGGAACAAGCCAAGCGATCCCACCCAATCCGGTAACAGATTAGTGTGTGACGCGGGTTCTCAGTGAAATCGCTGATAACAACAGTGGGCAATTTTGGAGGCTGTGGAAGGTAGGCCCTACTCGGGCTTGTAGTCTATGTGATCCAGACTCTTCTCAGGATCGCGTGGGTGTTCCTGCGTCCATTTAAGAGCGAGAGCTTGGGCCGCAGATATCTGGCGTTTATTCATGTTGACGGTCAGGGTCTCAAGAGCGGCCTGCGCGTCCGGGTGCTTCCCGGAGCCCGCCACGGCTACCCACATGTATGCCTTGACGAGATCGCGTTGGACGCCTTTGCCATCCGAGTACATCACTCCCAAGCTAAGTTGCGCGGCGGGGAACCCCTGTTCCGCTGACTTCAGATACCACTCGAATGCCTTTACAGGATTGGGCGGGACGCCTGTACCATTTTCATAAATTCTCCCCATCCCGAATTGGCCCCACTCATCGCCGCTTTCGGCCAGCTTGGAGCACCACTTTAACGCCTCTGTGAAGTCAGCCGGAATGCCGACTCCCTGCGCCGTCATACTACACACGTTGTACTGTGCTTCACCAAACCCCATTTCTGCTGCCTTCAAGTACCAGCGGAAAGCCTCCGCGTAATCTCTCTACCGTCGTAGTAGGTGAGTCCAATGCCATTTGCGGATCGGCCGCCGTCACCGTGACTGAGAGCCGAAGAAAACCACTTTCTCGCAAGGGTCTGATCCTGCTCGAAGCCCTCACCGTGGAGGTAACACATTGCCATGTCAAATTCTCCGTCGGGATCGCCCTGCGCCGCTGCCAAACTATACCAATGAGCCGCTTGGCCAATGTCTTTCTCTGTGCCTAGACCCATTTCGTAAAAAAACCCGAGGCTTACTTGAGCCCCGCTCAGTCCTTGGTTCGCCGCAAGCTGGAACCATTTGAACGCTTCCCGATAGTCGTGATTGTCCTGAGCCATGATGCCAAGTTCGTTTTGTGCGTTACGATCCCCCGCTTCCGCCTTTTGCCGAGTCGTCTGTTCTGTCCCCGGACTGCTTTCAGTTGCCATTCGCTATGGCCCTGTTGATCGCGGCTCCAGTAGTTCTGTTCCTGCGCGGCAAACTCGCGCGCATGGTAAGTACGCGCCTGACCGGCTGACAGCGGTTTCGAGATCGTAAGCATAGGGAGTGCTCCTCAAACGTGGCGGAACGATGACTGCACCGAGGGTTAATCGGTTAGGACCGTATTCTTGGCAATTTGTCTCTCATTCGATTCCCTTTGTCTCCTCCCAGCGAAACCCTTCTTTGGGCTTGCCCTTGGGCGCACCCATTGCCGAACCAAAGAGCGCAAGCACCGGCTGGTTGGGCGTCTTCGGCGGGTCGGGGGGAGCGGTATCTGGCGCTGGTGGAGTTGGCGTCGGCGCAATCTCTGGCATCTTCTGCTTCGCCAATCCCGGCAGTCTCAATCGAATTCTGCCAATCTTTGCTCTTGTCCTTATCTTTGTCCTCCATCTCTGGAGCAAACTTGGCGGAGGTCTGCCCCAATCGATCGCCTCCACGTCCCATGGTTCATATTGAGGCCGGCTCGGCAGCATACTGTACGCCGCCAGTAGAAAAAGGAACATCGCGGCTCCCCAAAGCAGAGGCCTCAAAAGCACTCTCCAGACGCTCTCTCCGGCATAGAACTCCGCCTGCAGAAACGTTTGCAGTCTGGCAGTCCGGAGCCACTCGTCCGGTCCCTGCACCAGGCCGGTCCAGCCGGCCTGCCGTGCCGCTGGCGAAAGCTCCATCGGGATGCGACGGTCGTCGCCTGAAGACGCCGGAACCACGTCGGTGTCCAGCGCCAGTTCCTGTTTTTCGGGCGGTGCGGTCTTGTACAGCCATTGGACCTCGGCCGACGAACCTCGGTCAGTTCCGAGCATGGCGCACTTCAAATAGGTTCCCAGGTAGTAGCGTTCGATGGGCGTCCACACCAGCCAATTGCACAGAACGAGCGCTCCAGAAAAGGTCAGTATTCCCAGGGCAGGCAGCCACGGAAAGCGTCTGAGAAAGAGAATGGCGTTCATGGCTAGCGGCCCCCTTTCTTGCCCTCCGGGGCCAGGAAGTCCTCGAGCAGTTTGCGCGCCTGTTGGCGCTTGCGCGCATCGGACTGGTCGCGAATCTTGAGGATGGAATCGGGCAGCAGTGGTCTGCCTTCCGCGGCTGCCTGAGCGGCGGCATGGAAGAGATTCAGGAGCGTGTAACGCACCGCCCAAAGTTCGGCCAGCACCAGTTCGGCGGGATCGGCGGGCCTCTGCCGCGCGCCACGCAAAGCGGTCTCGCGCAGCCACTCGGAGACAGCCTTCCCTGCGCCTTCGGCAGCGGCTTCTATCTCGGCGAGTTCGTCGGGAGTCAGCCGCGTGGCGACAGTCTTGGTGCGGAAGCGAGGCTTCGCCTCTTCACCGAAGGGAAGACTGGACTGCGGATTGGCTTGAATGCGGGGACTAATCATTGCGAAAGCCCACTTGTTGCCTATGCTGCGATCAGCTTCACTGCTACTCACCATCGGAACCGGGGCTCGCAGGAAGTTCTTGCGCTTCAACGCGTTTACGTGATCGGCGCTCCGAAGCAACTGGTCACGAGCAAACGTCATCGCTCGATACCACGCTCATCGAGCGATTCACCCAATCTGTTGACGCAGCGAAAGTTAACCTGCGTAAACATCGAAGTACCGCCTGGCGTTCCGCAGTTCCCAACTTGGGGGTGACGTGTCGAAGCGTCAACCCGGTGCAAAGCACCGAAAACACCGATGGCAGTACCAATGCTCATTGGAGGTCACGATGCTGTAGCACCGAAAAGCCGTTGAGATGTAGCGGATGAAAGAGTCGTACGGTGAAGGCCTAGCAAGCCACACCGGCTCCGAGTCATGCGGGCACGGTCGCAAGGCCGGATACGAAGCGTTGACAGGAGGAACTACGGGCCAGGTTATTGAGCCGCGAAATACCCCTAACTTCAGGACGCTGACGCCCTGACACAACGCGGAAGGCAACATCCGGCCAAGCGCCATCGCTAGCTTGGCGGGAGTCCTGCGCGGTCTGTGACCCTGGCACGTAGGGACACATCTTGCACGGAAGTTGAGAGATCCCGGGTTCTCCCGAGAGCAGCCAGTGCGCTTGGGACGTATCGGGAAGTCCAAGGACAGAAGCCGATGACGAACGAACACGGGAAGTCGGACAGACCCATAGTACCGAGGAAGTCTCCGAACAAGGCCAGAACACCGGCGGCGGAGGAGATGGAGGGAAGGAGTCTGGCCAAGGGGAACCCGAGCCAGCAAAACGCGTCCCGGACTCAGAGCCGGATCGACGCGCCCAGTGCGCTGGAACGGGTACGACAAACGGCAACCGAGAACAAGGATGCAAAGTTCACCGCTCTGCTGCATCACATCTACCGCATCGACACTCTGCGGTTTGCTTACTTCCAGTTGAAGAGGCACGCTGCGGCGGGTGTAGACGGTGTGACGTGGCAGCACTACGGCGAGGACCTTGAGCAAAATCTCCAGGACCTCTCCCATAGGCTGAAGCGCGGAGCGTACCGGGCGAAGCCGGTGCGTAGGGTGTACATTCCCAAGGCGGATGGGCGGCAACGACCGCTCGGCGTCACGGCGCTCGAAGACAAGCTTGTTCAACGAGCGACGGTGGAAGTACTCAACGCGATTTATGAACCCGACTTTCTCGGCTGTCTCTTATGGGTTCCGGCCAGGACGCAACCAGCACAAAGCGCTGGACGCCCTGTTCTGTGGACTCCATCAGCGACGTGTGAACTGGGTGCTGGACCTGGACGTGCGCAGCTTTTTTGATCGGCTGTCGCACGAGTGGCTGGTCCGGTTTCTCCAGCATCGGATAGCGGACCGGCGCGTCGTGCGGCTCATCCAGAAATGGCTGAACGCCGGCGTGCTGGAAAAGGGAACGCGAACGTTTGTGGAAGCAGGTTCGCCGCAGGGCGGAAGTGCATCGCCGTTGCTGGCGAATATCTACCTTCACTACGTCTTTGATCTTTGGGTCCAAGCATGGCGTAAGAAGCGTGCGCACGGCGATGTGATCGTGGTGCGTTATGCCGACGACATCGTGGTTGGATTCGAGCGCAAAGACGAGGCCGAACAGTTCTGGAAGGAGCTCGCCGAACGTATGGCGAAGTTTCAACTGGAACTGAACCCGGAAAAGACGCGCCTGTTCGAGTTCGGACGCCACGCGGCGGCGAACCGAAAGCGCGCTGGTTTGGGTAAGCCGGAGACCTTCGATTTTCTCGGCTTCAAGCATATTTGCGGGAAGACGAAAAGGGGACGGTTTCTGGTGCTTCGGCAGACGATTCGCAAACGCATGCAGGCTAAGCTGCAGCAGGTGAAGATCGAGTTGCGGCGACGTATGCATGACCCGATTCCTGAAGTTGGCGAATGGTTGAAGTCCGTGGTGGGCGGGCACATCCGATACTTCGGAGTACCGGGGAATCGATATGCGCTGGCTCACTTTCGTTTCACCGTGAGCAACCTCTGGTACCACGTCTTGCGACGTCGGAGTCAGACAGGTCGCGTGCTGTGGGAACGAATGCAACGGCTCATCCGCCGCTGGCTGCCTCCGGCCCATATCTGCCATCCTTATCCTTCGCGCCGTCTGCGCGTCACCACCTGAGGCAAGAGCCGTATGCGGGAAACCCGCTCGTACGGATCCGCGCGGGGGGTACGGAGCAATCCGTATCCCTACCGCGACCACCCTTCTTCCGGTGCGAAGCACCGCCGCTCTTACAGTTCGCCATACTCTCTTGCCAACGCGTCCCACAGACGCCTCACTTCGGGGGCTTGCCAGCCCCGGCGGAACAGACTCTTAATCGCCTGCCAATCGTCATGACGAAATGTGATGGCGATCCCATTATCCCGAGAACGAAACTCGACGCCGACCTTTTCCACTTCGTCGAGCCACGTGGAGGCGAGGAAATAGCGACCTTCCCAGAAGATCAGTGTGTCGCGCAGATCCAACCGTTCCAGTATCGTCCGAAGCTCCGCGATCCTCGGGTAATCGTAAAGCGGATATTGCAGAGCAAATCTTCCCGGAAACTGCAACCAGACGGAAAATTCCGTCTCCGGCCCCCGATGAAATTCGAGACGGTATTCGCCTTCCTGAAACGATGGCAAAGGGCCACGATTTCCCAACCTAAAGTCGGCACCCCAAAACGCGCTATCCGTCAGGGGTTGTCCGTGGCGGAGATAGTGGCCACGGGCGCACATGCGCCAGAGAATCGGCCAGTACGGTCGCAGCGCTTCGTTCAGCTTCTCGATGTTTAGAAATTTTTCGTTGTCAAGAATCATGTAGAGAAGTCGAGCGGTATGAATCGGTCGCGGAGTCTCGCTGGTAGCGTTCTTTAGCGTGTGAATTGTTCGGTTCACGGCCCGTCGTACATCGTCGTTTGCAATCTCTTCTGAAGGCTTCGCCTCAGTTTGCTTTTCTGAGGGCAGATTGGTGAGGAGATAAGGGGCCATCAGACTCCTCTTTCTGTGTCTGGACACAAGTCCATAAACGGCAAGGAAAGCTTCAAGAACTCCGATGAGAGATTCATAGGAAACTTCTGTCTGGCCGGTATTTGCAAATAGCTCTGCACCCTGCTGGCAGTAGTAGGCAACCAGGGTCCATTCGGCTTGCGAAAGCGGCAGCTTTGCGTCCGCTTTCCCGCGAATCTTCACCAGGGAATCGGTTGGCTCTGAGAGCAGATTTACGAACTCCAGTCGCTCCTCTTTGGCGGACTCCAGGAGCTGCTTTGCCGCCTCCGATGTTGAGACGGGTTCGCCGCTCTTGGCGGCCATGATTTCCTTCAAAGTTTCGAGCCTTAGACGCAGCTCGTCGGAAATCCGTATGGAGATCACCGGCTGCTGCAGCATTGGGGTCTTGTCTGCCATGGGGTCAGCCTCAACTAAATTTCGTAACGTTACCTATTGACTGTATTGGTACATATGCGCTAGTGTCAAGTGGAATACCAGCCAGGAGTAGATGAACCATGCCCCAGCCGACGGCAATGAAGCAACCAGCCTCATCCGAGATCGTAAAAACGAACAGGACTACTGAGCTCTTTGATAGCTCACTTTCGTCTGCTGGATGGAATACAAACAACCCCAAACCTGCTAGAAGCTCAATTCTGCAACGCCATGCCCAAGCCGAAACACTGGAACCCTTCGTCGAAGCCAACGCTGCCGCTGAATTCTTGCACTATTCGGCTCGCAGCATAAAGCAGATGGCGAGAGAGGGACGAATTCCCGCTCACCCATTCGGCACTGGTTCCCGCAAGAGGTGGTACTTCCTGATTTCGGAGCTTGCGGAGCATCTTCGCTCTCAGGTAAATTCCGGTCATGGAGAAGCTGGTCGTGACAAGGCGCAAAGGAGGGTCATTTGAGTCACGATCGCCGCAAACCTATCCGCTACAACACGGGTATGCTTTGCAAAGAGAAAAGGTCAATTGGGATGGTGTGGGTATTCCGCTGGAGCGAAGAGGTAAATGGCCAGCGGCGCCAACACAAGGAAGTAATCGGCGCAACCAAACAATTCCCCACCGAAGCGGCGGCGAACAAGGAAGCCGATCGGTTACGATGCCGGCTCAACGAGAACAAACAATACTTGAGCCTAAAGGCAATGACGTTTGGGGAACTCGTCAACCACTATCTGAACCACGAATTACCGCGTTTGTCGAAATCGGCGCGCAAAACAAACAAGTCGTACATCAAGAACTGGATCGAAGCGAAGTGGCACGGTCATCGAGCTGGCAGTATGAAGACCATGCAAATTCAGGAGTGGCTGGACAGAATCCAACGCCCGGATGGAACCAAGCTGAAGATCAAGAATGTACTGTCTGCGATCTTCTCCCACGGAGTCCGTGGGGAATTGGTGGAACGCAACCCTGTCTGCGGTCAGGGCGGCAGTCCCGGCCATCGCGGTGCTTCGACCGGCGTTCGTCAAAGCAACAGAGTCTCAATTCGACGTGTGATTCTCGCCCCAGACATCGTTCGTCAAACTCTGGAGCGACTACCACTGCGAGAAGCAACGATGGCACTCGTAGATGCAGTCACGGGTCTCCGGGCGTCGGAGTTGATCGCACTCAAGTGGAAACACGTGGGATGGGAGACAGGAATTCTTCAGTCCGAATTCGCATTGGTCGAAGGCGAATTGAAGGAAACGAAGAGCAGGAACAACCCGCTGCCTCTAGCGGAACCTGTCCTCCAAGTGCTTCGTCTCTGGCGCGAACATACGCCCTATCGCTCGGAGGAAGATTGGATTTTTGCCAGTCCGTACTACGATGGCAAAACTCCATACACCTACCAGATCCTTTTTCGCCGTCAGATCCGTCCCGTGATCGAGAAAGTCTCTGGAATCAAGAGCAGCAAGGAAGCACCGATCGGGTGGCACACGCTACGCCGCTCACTAGCGACATTGCTGATCTCCAACGGGGAGAATGTGAAGGTCACACAATCGCAGCTCCGCCACACAACTCCAAAAATCACCTTGGAACTCTACGCTCAAGCCGTTTCGACCGACCAACAGCAAGCTCACAAGAAGGTCGTACGGATGGTGTTTCCAACCGGATTTCCGGAGAGATTGAAAGCAAGAAGCACTACCGCAACCGCGTAAGAACAGTACATTCCCTTGTTCTGGGTGTCCGGGGGTGCCCGAAACAGACCCTGCCGAAATCAGCTAACTGCTTTGAAATCTTGGTGAGCGCGGCAGGATTCGAACCTGCGACCCACGCCTTAAAAGGGCGTTGCTCTACCAACTGAGCTACGCGCCCTCACCATGTCGCATCTGCTGGAAGGGAAAGCACTTACTGACTATTGCCCGCGGTCACTGCTAGAGCACTTTTTGCTTCGGTGTCAGCAGTGGTGTCAGTCGGTTTTTCCTGACCAGCGGAAAACAGTATAACAGCTTCATGACACTTTCTCTGCGTCGCCTTGAATGCAGAAAGCTTTTTGAGAGCGTCCGCCTTGTGCGACTGTGCCAGGTGAGCGTACCGCATTGTCATCTGGACGTTCGCATGCCCCAACAGGTCGGCGAGGTAACGGATCGGAGTTCGCCAGTCAGATCGTGGGTCTCTGGGCGTATCACAATCAAGTGCAGATCGACTTCTCGCGACCCGGAAAGCCGACCGACGATGCGCGTGTGGAGTCCTTCAACGGCACGCTACGAGCGGAGTGTTTGGATGTACATTGGTTCGCGACACTGACCGAGGCCAAGCAAGTCATCGAGGATTGGAGACGGGAATACTATGAGAGTCTCCTCACAGGTCCCTGGGAGAACGAACGCCGAGTGAGTTCGGTTGTCAGATCGCTCTGAATGGCGGTCTGCCAAGCTCACAAACCGTCGGAAACTCATCCTGAAAGTGTTACAGAAAAAGGGGGCCGATCAAAAGCGGAGAAAGTCTCATTATCCCTGGACTAAAAATGGGGGGCAGGTCACACGGGTTTGAGATTAAGAGTGACAGCGCCAGTCTAGATCGGCTTGCAGGGCGGATTGAGCAGCGCGGTCGGGTTTTCGATTACATCACTCTCGTCTGCGGTCGGAAACTATTTCGTCGCCTTTCCGCTTCCCATTTCCACTGCGTTGATGTGGTCAATTGGTGAGCAAGGGGTACAAGAAAATCTAGTTATCCAGCGCAAAACCTATGGTGACGGCTGTCACAGCCACGCTGAAAGAAATCTGCCATTCTCCCACAAAATGCAAGGGAGTTCCCGTATGGCAACGTCACCACTCTTGAGCGCTATCGGCAAACTCGCGATCGCTGGCGAGCAGGCTGGATTCACTGTCGAACGGATGATTGGGCTTCTCGATGCAGGGATCGACATCGAGACCCTAGTCCACATGATTAAAGAACGGCTATCGCTCCAAGGCAGCACATCTCCCATAGAAAGTCGGTTGAGTTGTTCCTGCCGATGGATTATGTAGGTTTCTGATAACGTCAGTTAGCCGTCACGATGACCTAAAATGATTGCAGCAAATCGGTGTCTTCGCCACAGTGGGCGGTACGCAATAAATACTGTGGCTTGTCGGGCTGCTGACACTCTATAAAGATGAAAACCCCCATCACAAGAATTGGGGGATCAAACAGGCGAGATATTTGTCTGCGCAGAGTTGCTACGCAGAGGCTGGTTCGCAGCGCTCACGGCGCGGGGCTCTCAATCATTCGACAGAGTTGCACGCCGCCAATGCTCCCGTCTTCATTACTTAATTGCCCTTCACCAGGGTGCCGCTGACAACCGTATTCGCGTCCGTCTCCATGGCTAGCATTTCCTTCCCGCCGTCCACAACCACGAGGTGGAAGCGCATTTCGGGGAGCCCCTTTGGCTTTATGGTAGCCCTGCCCCTGCAGTCCGTGTCGACCCTGTAAGAACCGGTGACGGGCTCCTCGGCGAAGGTTAGAATCGTGCCATCCTCGCTACCCGCTATCTGTCCGCTTATCACTCCGTCTCCAGAAGGGTCGACCGTTAACTCCAACTCGCCGATGAAAGCCACCGGTCCTGTCACGGGCGCCCCTGCGAGGAAGACGCCGGTTGTTTCAAACCCAAAACTACCCTTAACTCCGGCATTGGTGCAGGTCGGGGAGCCCTGCTTCACGCCGGGGCCCTCCACGGTCACGCCTGTCGTCTGGTTTAGGGACAAAAAACCTGTTGACGTAACCACAAAGGCGATATTCTCTCCGAGTGCTATAGCCGCGACGGTGCAGTTTGAGGCGACTGCGTATGTTCCGGTGACAGGCACGGTGGTAATCACGCCGTCATGGGATGACGTGTCCTCTCCGGTATACGTACCCGTGGCTGAGTCAAACGTGAGCTGGCTCACGCCGGTGGTGGGTTGGCCAGCCTTGTCTGTGCCGCCTTTCAAAAGCCCGTAGGTACCACTCAGAGAGGCGTTTGAACAAGTCGCCGCCCAGGCAGCGGAACTGAGCGCAAAGCTGGCAAGAACAATCATTTGAGCGATGCGAAACGTTTTGGAAATCATGGAGCCCTCCTCTTTCCTGGGAACTGCGCGAAGGGATGCGAAAGGACATACGACGAAGGACGGACACGGCAGACGATAACCGTGCCCGTCACGGCATCACGGAGAGCGGTGAAGTTATTCCCCGACACGAACGGCGCCGTTGATCGCCTGCGTGCCGAAGTGGCCGCTCGCGGGTAATCCGAATGCGAGGGTGATGTTCGAAAAGCGAGCTTGGGTTCCTCCCGTCACGCAAACCGTGAGCGGCGATTGCTGACCCTGAGGGGCAAACGGTGGGTAGCCTCCATTTCCTGTAACGCTCGCCGACCCTGTGACCATGAAACCGGTTGTAGTCGGAGGCTTGTAGCTGGCCGTGGGGCAGTCACTCGCTACCACGCTCGGGTCCCACGTCACTTGAGCATCCTTCATCGTGATGTGGTGTGTATGAGGAGTTCGCGTTGCCGGCGAATCGGGATCGGCAGGAGGGTTGGGATTAATCAAAAGCCAGTAGTCGGAATTTTCCATTGTCAAGGCAGCCGAAAACTCCGCCGTCTTGCCATCCCAACTCAAGTTAAGACGCCAGACGCCATGGAGTTCCCACGGACCGGTAGGGTTGCCTTTCGCGTCGTGCGCGGCCGTGAAGTCGTTGATAATGCCCCCAAAGTGCTCGGGGCCCGGATTTTGCGCCACGACACTTGTCCCTAGCGCGAGCATGAGAACCCACGCGCCTACCGACCAGAAGAAAGTTTTGTGCATAGCAGCCTCCAGAAATTTGCGAACACTGATCGCGCCGCCGAAAGCTTTCCCCAAAGATCAAAGGGGGATGGCCGGCCGCCGCAGTTCCATTGTGGCGAGTCGTGGTCCGACCCGCGATAGAGAGACTGTGCGATCGGGAGCAATTAAGCAAACAGCAATAAGCGGAGCGGCCCTTTTGGGGCCAAATGCCGTGTTTTGCAGTTCGCATTCGGGGCATTACAATCGATGCGCTTGTCTCCTGGCGCTCACAGGAGAGCCAATGGGCGAACCGTCCCTCGACAAATCGCCATCCGAGATCCCGTCCCAGCGTCGGCTCGATTCCTGGAAGGAGATTGCGCTCTACCTACGGCGCGACGTGACGACCGTACAGCGCTGGGAGAAGCAAGAGGCGATGCCTGTCCACCGGCACCTACACCACAAGCGAGGCTCTGTCTACGCCTTGAGTTCCGAGCTCGATGCTTGGCGGCAAAGTCGTAAACTTCGTTTCGAGGAGGAACAAGAACCAGCCCTGGAAGCGCGGACGGACGCGAAAGGCCAGGAAACGACATTTCGGCGAGCACGTCTCTGGCTTGTTCTGAGCTCCGCGGCGGTCGTACTCGCCGCAGTCGCTATTACGATTGCCTACGTCGCGACACGTAGCCGTCTGGGGGATGCAAGCCGGTCCAAGATTCGCTCTCTGGCGGTGCTTCCTTTGCAGAACTTGAGTGGCGATCCATCTCAGGACTACGTCGCCGACGGCATGACCGAAGAGCTCATCGGACAACTTTCCAGAATTCACGGATTACGGGTTATATCTCGTACCTCGATCATGCGTTTCAAGAACACGCAGCTTTCAGTGCCCGAGATTGCCAAGATGCTCGCGGTCGATGCGATCGTCGAAGGGTCGCTTGTGCAAGAAGGACGCCAGATCCGTATCCACGCCCAATTGATTCGTGCCGCGACGGATGAGCACATTTGGGCGGGAGAATACCAACGAGAGTACCCAAGCATTCTCGAACTGCAGGAGGAAGTCGCTCGGAACATCGTTGAGCAGATCGAACTGAACCTGCCACCCCAGGAGCGGGCGCGTCTGGCATCCGGGGCCCCTGTCGATCCTGAGGCTTACGAGAGTTACCTCAGGGGCCGTTACTACTTCAACCAGCGAACCGAGGATGCGCTCCACAAAAGCATCACGTCATTCCAGCAGGCGATCGCGCGCGACCCGGCCTATGCCCCGGCCTACAGCGGACTGGCGGAGGCCTATGCGATGCTTGGATTCCGCGGTGGTTTTCCATCGAAGGACGCCCTCTCAGGTGCAAAGAAAGCGGCTCTAAAGGCGATCGAACTCGATGACGCCTTGGCCGAACCCCACGCTTCTCTCGCGTTCATCGCGGAAACTTATGAGTGGGACTGGCCTACGGCCGAGAAAGAATACAAGCAGGCCTTGGAATTAAACCCGGGTTACGCGCAAGCTCACAACTGGTATGCCGGTTATCTCACGTACACGGGACGATTTGATGAGGGGATCGCTGAGGCCATGCGTGCCCACGAACTCGACCCCTTGTCCCTGCCCATAAATAACGCACTGGCGGGAAGGTTGTTGGCGGCAGGGCGTTACGATGAAGCGCTCCGGCAGGTCCAGACAACCTTGGAACTGGATGAGCACTTTGCGCCGGCTCACCAGACTCTGGGCTGGGTCTACCTGCACAGCGGCAAACAGGATGATGCCATTCGAGAGTTTCAAAAAGCGCTGGAACTCGCGGGAGGGGCGGATACGGACATTCAGTTGGATTTGGGCTTTGCCTTTGCTGTGTCGGGACGCCGGGGTGAGGCAAGAAGAATACTCGCGAACTTCTTGCAACTGCACCGGCAAGGCATTGTTCCAGCCGCTTCACTGGCAACCCTCCATGGAGCGTTGGGCGATTCGAACGAAGCATTTGCCTGGTTGGAGAAGGCCTATCAGGAGAGGGATCCTCAACTCACATATCTGAAAGTGGGGCGAAGGTTCGAGCCACTGCGTGACGACCCGCGATTCGGACAATTGGTACGCCGCATCCGGTTATCCAATTAAGGTACCAACAAAGAACGCGCCGCTACAACGTGACGCTTCCCATGATTTCGGGGATTCGTACAAAGCAGTACACCTATTGGCGAATCATCGCCTCGCTTCTCCGAAGAGCAGTTCCCGCCCGTTGAGACGCATCACCCCCTGAGGCGAAGCATTCATCTACCGCAATCCCGCCCCGCTTCCCCCAACTGAGCTACGCGCCCCACCAATTTCTATCTACCACATTTTCTGAGCGTCATTGGCGGGCCGCGTTTCGACCGTGACGTTCCGCGTGTGAAAGCGCTACACTCAGGCATTCATGCGTACCGGGTTTTCTTGGGCGAATCTTGCTCTCCCTGCTCACGGTATCCTTGCCTGTGCAGTTCTGGTTTGTACTATTCTCTCGCCTACGCTCGCACATGCGAGCGGGAAAAAACAGCTGCCCGCCGTCCGCTGGACCGCGGGAGCTCGCGGCTGCACATTCGAAAGTGGTGATGATGGCCGCTATCGCTGGACGATGACAGGAAAAGATCTCACGATCACGATGATCGTCGATTCACAGGAACTGACGAAGAGCCGCCGCCGTTTCTATCGCTTGCTGGGCGCTTACATCAGCGCGACATACACTGGACAGGGAAAATTGGAGTTCCCGGCGGATGTCAGGATGGATTTTGTGCGGCATCACGATATTCTGGAAAGCTATCAGGATCCGACAGAACTCTCGAATCGGTTGCAGAATGACGTTGACACGCTGGTCTTCGAAACCGAGCGCAAGATTAAGAAGAATCCCAGCATCGGCGATGAAAAAACGGCGGCTTATCTTCGGGAGTACGAAAAGGACGCGTCTGAGTTCATCGAATTCGTGACCACGCAGGGACTGGAGACCAACACGGTCATACTGAGTCCGGCAAATCCCGAAATTCACGGATGGGTTTTTTTCGCAACCAGCAATAAGTGGATCGGGCCATGGAAAGAGCGGGAAGATTTTATTCTCGGTGTGTGGATGAAAGACAGGATTTGGCAATTTCCGTTTTCGCTGCCGCCGACCGAGGGTGACTTGATTCTGCGGAAACCACCCGAGTAGCACAACCGGATCACCGGAATACGACGAAGGATTGTGTTAGAGTTTCGTGCTCGCGGTTGATGATCTATGGAAAATGTCCCAAAGTCAGCGCCGGAAGGCAAGAAGGGCTTGGATGCTTTGTACTGCCCGGTGTGCGCCGTCGAAGTCACAGATCCGCTGACGTGTGGCGATTGTTCGGCGGCCATCTGCCGGCGCTGCGGGACTCCGCTGGAATCTTCTGATGAACTGGGGATGGGATAAAAAACAGGCCAACAGTTTAATGGACACAACTCCCGCTTCCCTGCTTCCCGAAAATGAACTGTCGACTTCGAAGCCGAGCCTTGTCCGAGGGCTCAGCTTGCTGGACTCGGTGTTGCTGCTGGTCAGCGGCATCATTGGCTCGTCGATCTTTCTAACCGCCAAAGATATTGCCGGACCTTTGCCGAATCCGGTGTTGTTTTTTCTGGTGTGGATTCTTGGCGGAGTGATTTCGCTGTGCGCTTGCGTCGCTTTCGCCGAACTCGGTTCGATGTTTCCTGACTCGGGCGGGCAGTACATTTATCTGCGCGAAGCTTATGGGGATCTAGTGGCATTCCTTTATGGATGGATGTTGTTCGCTGTGGCCAATGGAGGGTCCATCGCTGCACTGTCGGTAGCGGCAGCAGCTTACATGGGAAACATTATTCCGGGGATTTCACAGGAGCACGTAATTTTCTCCTTATTGGGGATGCCATTCACGCGGGCACATGCGGTGGGGTTAGTCTTGATTGCAATTCTCACGTACGTGAATGTTTATGGATTGCGGTGGGGCGCGCTCCTGCAAAACGTATCCACATGGACGAAGTTCACGGCCATGTCGGTTTTTGTCGTTCTCGGCTTCGCGATCGGCAAAGGGCACTGGTCGAATTTCACGGCGCAAGCGCCGGGCGGGCTGACGATGGGACTCAGCCTGGGGCAGTTAATTTCCGCGTTTGGCGTGGGTTTAATTGCAGTTTTTTGGGCGTATGACGGATGGGTCTACATCACGTGGGTTGCGGGCGAAGTGAAAAATCCACGGCGTAATGTTCCACTGGCCATGGTTTTGGGAGTGCTCGCCGTGGGCGCGATTTATCTTGCCATGAACATGGTTTACGTTTACGCGATGCCGCTAAATGAAGTGGCAAAGTACGAAACCATCGCGCACACGGCGGCGGCAAGGCTCTTTTCACCGGGAGCCGCGGTGTGGTTGTCCGCAATGATTGCGATTTCGTGCTTCAGTGCAGCGGCGGCCTGTACGTTGTCGGGTTCGCGCGTTTATCTAGCGATGGCCCAGGACGGTGTGTTCTTCCGGCGCATGGCGGTCATTCATCCTAAGTGGCGGACACCGGCCTTCAGCCTGATCGGACAAGGGATTTGGGCGGCGCTGCTTACCATGAGCGGACGATATGACCAGCTCTATACGTATGTGATTTTCGGCATGGTGCTGTCGTACACACTGACCGTAGTCGGACTGTTCGTGCTGCGCTGGAAACGCCCCGATGTTCCGCGTCCTTATCGCTGCACGGGATATCCGTGGCTGCCCGCGATTTACGTGACTATCGGTGTTGCGTGGACGCTGAACACAATCATCGAACGCCCAGCGGAAGCTTTCTGGGGTGCAGCCATCGTGGCGCTGGGAATACCGGGATATCTGTTTTGGAAGCGCCAAAATCACAGAACGCCTGCAGACTGAAATTCAACTTGCCCATCACGCTCCTCTCTGTAATGCTAACCGTTCACCTCTGCTGGGTGAGATAGACACTCTTGCGTGAGCCAATCAGGGCCAGACGGAAGAACGGAACGCGGACCAGTTTTCGTAGCCGGTTCCGGCGTCTCCATCGCCGAGGCGGTTGATCCAAACCGTCCCAAGCGGGTCATGGGGTTTCGTGACCTGCTGTTGTTTTATGTGGTCACGGGCGTCAGTTTGCGATGGATCGCGACCGCGGCCGCCGCTGGTCCAAGTTCAATCGTCATATGGATCGGCGCCTGGCTTGCTTTCTACACACCGCTTGCGCTATCGGTGATCGAACTTTCTTCGCGCTATCCGAATGAAGGCGGACTTTATGTCTGGTCGAAGCGCGCTTTTGGCGACTTCTCGGGCTTCATGGCTGCGTGGACGTACTGGACTTCGAATCTTCCCTACTTTCCGGCAGTGCTGTACTTCGCGGCGAGCAATGTGCTTTTCATGCGGCAGGCGCAGTGGTCTCATCTCTCCGCGAATCCGACATTCTACATCGCATTTGCGCTGTTGACGCTGGCGACCGCGACGCTGCTGAATGTCGTTGGACTCGACGTTGGCAGATGGCTGCATAATGCGGGCGCGCTCGCCATGTGGATTCCCGTTCTGATCGTAATTGGCATGGGGTTGCTTGCATATCACCGTTTTGGGTCAGCAACTACTTTTTCGCTGCACACGATGAGGCCGAGCGTCCGCCTGGATAACATCATCTTCTGGTCGGTGCTGACGTTCGCCTTCGGCGGATGCGAAACCGCGTCGTTCATGGCGGAGGAAATCAAGAATGCGCGCCGGACGATTCCACTGGCTCTGTTTTTTGGCGGACTGACAGTGGCATTCTGTTACATCGTCGGAACCGTCTGCGTGCTGCTAGCACTACCGGCGTCGGAGGTGAGCCCGTTGCAGGGGCTAGTGCAGGCCATTGCCAAGACGACCGATCGCGTTGGGCTTCCTTTCTTTCTTCCGGTGGCGGCGTTGCTGATCGCGCTCAGTAATATCGGCGCATCGGGCGCTTATCTTGCCGCCGTCGCACGATTGCCGTTTGTGGCGGGGATTGATCGCTATTTACCTCAGGCGTTCGGAGCGTTGCATCGACGGTGGGGTACGCCGTGGGTCGCACTCCTGACGCAGGCGGTGATCGGCGCCGTTTTCATTTTCCTGGGACAGGCTGGCACGTCGGTGAAGGGCGCTTACGACGTGCTGGTTAGCATGGGTGTGATCACCTATTTCGTCCCGTATCTGTATCTATTCGCATCGATGTTCAAATTGCAGGGCGAACCGGCCGGGGAGGAAGTGATTCGCGTACCGGGCGGAAAACCGGCGGCTTATGCGTTGTCGGTACTGGGATTCACGACGACGATGTTCACGATTGCGCTATCAGTACTGCCTCCGCCGGATGAACCCAACAAGCCGCTGGCGGTTTTCAAGATCGTCGGCGGCTGCGGAGCGCTGCTGTTGATCGGAGTGTGGCTGTACGGGGCGGGCAAGAAGAGGGCGCAGCGGGAGAGTTGATGCACCCGGGCCTGTCTCGATGCCGTGATTGCTAGACCGGGACTGCCGTCTTACGTTTCGGGTTAAAGAACGGCAGGGGCACAACGGTTGCAGTTGTCTTCATCCGTTGCGCTTCGATAGTCAACTCCATCTGCAGTTTGGTGCCGGGCTTCGCATACTCCGTGGCCACGCTCGCGAGCGCTATCAACTTCTTCAGCAGGGGAGAGAACGCCGTTGTCGTGGCTTTGCCCACATGCTTATCGCCCACATAGACGGGTACAGCGACGCGCGAGGCCTGGCTGGGGGCAGCGGGAGAAAGTCCGAATTTGTCGAACTGCTCTTCGACTTCCACCCAATCGATCTCGAGGCCGACTAACTGGCGGGCTACCCCATGCTTGCTATCCTGCGTCAAGGCGCGCTTGCCGATGAAGTTTTCCTTGTCGAGATGAACCATCTTGCCGAAGCCCAACTCATAGGGCGAATATTTCTGCGATGGAATCAAGGCTTTTTTTGAGCTGATGTAATCGACTTCGATCAGGAGCAGTCCAGCCTCAACGCGCGCTACGTCAAGGGCCAACATTCCGGCCGCGTGGATATCGAATTGCTTGCCGTTATCCATCAGAGCATCCCAAACCCGGATTGCGTCATGCTCGTCATCCCTGGGAATCCAAATTTCATAGCCAAGGTCGCCCGTATATCCGGTGCGCGAGATATCGACAGGCACACCGGCGATTCTGCCGCTGGTCTTGCGGAAATACTTAAGATTCGCAATATCGGCGTCGGCGATGGTCTTTAACAGTTTCGCGGAAGCCGGCCCTTGCAGGGCTAGGGCTGCAGTTTGCTCGGAGATGTCTTCGATCTGAACGTCCATATTGAGACCATTCTGGCGAAACCAACGCAGGCTCGGATCGGCAGCGGTCCAGCGATATTTATTTTCTTCGAGTCGCGTGATTGTGCCATCATCGATGACCTTCCCGTCTTCATCGCACCAACAGGCGTAAATGACCTGGCCTACGGCGACTTTGTTGATGTCGCGGGTGATGACGCGGTTAACCAGTTTGGAGGCATCTTTTCCCGTGATCAGATATTTGTACAGCGGCGAAATATCGATCAGGGCGCAGGCGTTGCGGATCGCGTTGTACTCGTGCTCATGATGCACTTCGTAGACACTGACGGTGTAATATCCGGACCACTCGCGGTAGTTGAGGCTTTGGCAGAGTGCGAAGGTTCTCTCGTGAAAAGCGGTTCCGATGGGCAAAGGCAGACCTCGTATAGTTTTCACCCGGAGGCTTTCTTGTTCCTGGTTCGCGGAAAACGCAAAACCAATAGGGACATGAAGTCGACGAGGGAAATCTCTGACGGCAGATTATAGGCATTTTGAGGCAGCGGCAGCAAGCCTAAAGATGCGATGACTATCGGTCAGATATATGGACTAAATATCTACAGTAAAATATGTTCCAGATATAATGATGAGTCATTTTCTGCTGGTGCTCGAGGTCAATCTATTTTAAATTCTTGTGGGTCGAAAAAATTATGGCTGCAGCTACGAGCGGTACAAAGTATGACGTGATCGTGATTGGCGGAGGCCACAACGGCCTGACGAACGCCGCCTATCTGGCGAGGGCGGGTAAAAGAGTTCTTGTCCTGGAGCGCCGGCACATTCTGGGCGGCGCGGCTTGCACGGAAGAAGTTTTTCCCGGCTTCAAGTTTTCGGTTTGCTCATATGTTGTGTCGCTGCTGCGGCCGGAGATCATTCGCGACCTTGATCTTCCACGGCACGGACTGGAGATCTTACCGCTGGACGGAACTTTCACGCCGATGCCGAATGGCGATTATTTGTGGCGGGTGAACGATCACGGCAAGACGCATCGCGAAATCGCTCGGCACTCGCGCGTGGATGCAGAAGCTTACGATGAATTCGGCAAGGCGATGCAGGCAATGTGCCGTTTCGTGAAGCCGATCCTCAGCATGATTCCACCGGACCCGGCGACCTTGAATCCGAAAGAACTGATGAAACTGCTCTTCATCGGCCGGCGGTTCCAGGGGATGCCGAGTGAAGACAAATACAACCAGGTGCAGCTCATGACCATGAGCGCGATCGACTTTCTCGATCAATGGTTTGAGACGGACGTGCTCAAGGCGACGATGTCGGCTTCGGGAATCATCGGAACTTTTCTAGGCGTGCGATCGCCGGGCACGGCCTATGTTCTGCTGCATCATTACATGGGCGAGATTGATGGCGCGTTCCGCGCCTGGGGATTCGCGCGGGGCGGGACCGGCGCGATTTCGAATGCGATAGCAGATGCGGCTCGCGAGGCGGGAGTCGAGATTCGCACCGAAGCTCCGATTGCGAGAATCCTGGTCGAGAACGGACGCGCCAACGGCGTTGTGCTTATGAACGGCGACGAGATTTATGCCGATGTGGTTTCTTCGAGCGTGGATCCGCGGCTCACTTTTACAAGGATGATTGAGCCCGGGAATCTCCCGGACGAATTCATGGATGGGGTGAAACGCTATAAGTTCCGGGGATCTTCGGGCAAGGTGAATATGGCGCTCGACGGGCTTCCGAACTTCAAATGCATGCCAGGAGTGGGTGCGCACCTGCGCGGGGCCATGTCGATTTCGCCGAGTGTCGAGTACATGGAGAGAGCATACGACGAAGCGAAGTATGGGCACTGGTCTTCACATCCGTACATTGATATGGTGATTCCTACGCTTACTGACACGTCGTTGGCGCCGCCGGGCAAACATATTCTTTCGTGCTTCGTGCAATATGCACCTTACAAACTGGCGCCCGGACTCGATTGGGACACGGAGAAAGAAAAGTTTGGCGACAACGTTGTGAATACGATTGCGGAATACGCGCCAAACATAAAAGACATCATCCTGCATCGGCAGGTGGTGACGCCGCTTGATCTTGAACGCGAGTGGGGACTGACAGAAGGCAATATCTTTCAGGGTGAACTTTCGCTGGAGCAGTTATTCTTCTTGCGTCCAGTGGCGGGGTGGGCGCAGTTCCGCTCGCCGATCAAGAACCTGTATATGTGCGGATCGGCGACGCATCCGGGAGGCGGAATCATGGGCGCACCGGGACGACTGGCGGCGCTGGAAATTCTGAAGGATGTGGGAGCGTAGACCAATGTCCGAAACGCGCGATGCGATCGTCGTCGGTGGCGGTCATAATGGTCTAGTCACCGCGTTCTATCTGGCGAAGTCAGGATTTAGGCCGCTGGTGCTGGAACGCCGCGAGCAGGTGGGAGGGGCGGCGATTACGGAAGAATTTCACACGGGCTTCCGCTGCTCGACGCTTGCGCATAACACAGGACCCCTGCGGGCGGACGTCGCGCGCGACATGCAGTTGGAGAAACACGGTCTCAAGCTGACGACACCCGAGGTAAACACGATCTCGTTGGCGGGGGATGGACGGGCGCTTGTTCTGTATTCCGACGTAAAGAAGGCTGCGGCTGAAATTGCGGAGTGGTCGCAGAAAGATGCTGCATCCTACGCGGATTTTGGGACGGCTCTTGGAAAGATCGGCAAGGTGATCGGCGAGGCGCTTGCGCTCACTCCTCCAAACATTGATAGCCCCAGCAGTGGCGATCTCTGGGGAATGCTGAAGACGGGACGATCTATACGGAACCTCGGAAAGAAGGATTTGTATCGCGTGCTGCGCTGGGGGCCGATGGCGGTTGCGGATCTAGTGGCTGAGTTTTTCGACACCGAACCGCTACGCGCCACCATTGCTGCTCGCGGCATCTTCGGAACATTTCTGGGACCGTGGTCGGCGGGAAGCGCGATGGTTTTGTTGCTGCGGGCGGCGGCCGATCCTACGCCTGCGGGTAGCGTTCGGTTCCCTGTGGGTGGCGCTGGGGCCGTCACCTTGGCGATGGCGGCGGCGGCAAAACAGGCGGGAGCGGAGATTCGTACTGGCGTTGAGATTACCGAGATTCGGATTAAGGACGGCGTGGCAACCGGAATCGTGCTTGCCTCGGGTGAAGAAATTTCTACGCGGGCTGTTGTTTCGAATGCCGACCCTAAGCGGACACTGATGCGGTTGGTCGATCCCTCGCATCTTTCTCCCGACTTTGTGCAGAAGATCAAGAACTACCGGACGATGGGGACGGTCGCGAAAATCAATCTAGCCCTTTCCACGCTGCCGGAATTTACCGCGCTGAAAACGAAAGGTAATGGCGACTTGCTGAAGGGGCGGATCCAGATCAGTCCCGAGATCGATTACCTGGAACGTGCATTCGATGAGTCGAAGTACGGCGATTTCTCGCATCATCCGTATATCGAGATTACGTTCCCTTCGCTGTCGGACCCATCGCTGGCACCGGCCGGCCAGCATGTGATGTCGATCTACATGCAGTACGCGCCTTACACTTTGAAAAACAGCGATTGGGAGAGTCAGCGGACGGCACTCGGCGAAACCGTGGTGAAGACGATTGCGCAACACGCACCGAACCTGCCGCAGAGCATTCTGCGGCACCAGATTATTACGCCCAAGGACCTGGAAGAGACTTACGGGCTTACTGGCGGCCATATTTTTCATGGTGAGCTTGCGCTCGATCAGTTCTTTACCATGCGTCCGCTGCTTGATTGGGCATGTTACAAGACTCCAATCGAACACCTGTATTTATGCGGCAGCGGAACACACCCGGGAACGGGGCTTACCGGAGGTTCGGGAGCCAACGCTGCGCGCGAGATTGCCAAAGCGCTGAAAAAGTAGAGCAGCGCGGAAGTCTCTGTAAATCTCTGTCTTGTGTTCTGCGGCTCGGAAATTCTTTACCGGCGCGGACGTGGAGTTACACGGGGAAATCAACTCGGTTGATGGTTTTCTATGCAAAACTCCGCCATTTTGCTTGTCTCTTGTCCTGACCGTAAGGGCGTGGTTGCTTCGATTGCCGAGTTTATTTTCCGGCACAATGGCAACATTCTTTTCGCCGACGAGCACGGCGACGCGGAATCGAATCTTTTCTTGACGCGGGTGGAGTTTGATCCCACTGATTTCGATTTTGACGTGGGGCAGTTTTCCGAGCGTTTCGGTCCGATAGCACGCGACTTTCAGATGGACTGGCGCCTTGCGCACTCCAACGACCGGCCTCGTGTCGCAATCTTCGTCTCAAAATATGACCATTGCCTGCAGGATCTGCTTTATCGGTATCAGAGCGGCGAGTTGCGTTGCGAGATTCCGCTGATCATTTCGAATCATGAGGACAGCCAGCGTGTCGCGGACTTCTATCGCGTCCCCTATGCCGTCATTCCGGTAACGAAAAAAAACAAGCGGGAGGCGGAACAGAAACAGATTGCATTGGTCCGCCAATACGGATGCAGCCTAGTCGTGCTGGCACGTTACATGCAGGTGCTTTCGAACGAGTTCATTACAACGCTGGGCTCGCAGAATATTATCAACATTCATCATTCTTTCCTGCCCGCGTTCGTTGGATCCAAACCCTACCACCAAGCGTTTCAGCGCGGAGTAAAGCTGATTGGAGCTACCGCGCACTACGTTACGCAAGTACTCGACGATGGTCCAATCATCGAGCAGGACGTCGTACGCATCCACCACCGCGATACTAGCGAGAACCTGGTCCAGAAGGGACGCGATATTGAAAAAGTCGTCCTGTCGCGGGCTGTCCGATGGCACGTTGAAAACCGCATTTTGCTGTACGGGAATAAGACCGTGGTCTTCCAATAAAAGGCCGTTTGCGGGGGGATTAGTGCCATCACTTCCGTAACCGGGTAACCAATTGCGCTGCGATGGCCTTTCGGTTTTACTTAAAGGACGGGCCCCCATTTTGGAAATGTTGGGCGATCTCGAAGGAGCTGACCTTGGTTGAAGATCCCAAATGGGAGCTGGCGTTGCTGGCCACCGTTCAGAGCTTCTATCAACGGCTGCTCAGTAACCAACTTGGCGGAGAGCTGCCCGCGCCTGCCGAACTTGCCCCAGATGTGATCAGTCACGCCACCGACGTGCGATCCACGCTAGATCGCATGCAACTGTGGATTCAACTGCTTGACATGGCGATTACGCCCGCGATGCTGCGGCTGGGAGTGCAGTCGGACCTTGATCCAGAAGTGGCTGAGGCGCTGCTGCGCTACTTCGCGCGACATCGTGACGATTCCGGCGCCAATCGTGACAAGACTGATCTGGTTGCAACCTTCTTATTCCGTCATCCGCGCGTGGCCGGCCAGTGGGAGCAACGCGGCTACGGACTTGACGGCTCGATTCCTCTGTCTCCGTTTGAAATTGCTCTGCTAGAAATCCTGTCTGAATCGGATGTGCCCGTGCTCTCGGACGCCGATGTGCAACTGCTCCGCGAGTTCGGCCCGTTGCTCGACCAGGCAAATCGATTTCAGGACTTCAGCGCACTGATGGACTCGGGCATCATCCAGCGAGTGCGCGAGTTGAAGGCGTCACTGGGCGAATCGATTTATCACCCCGGCGTACTGGCAACATTGGCGCCGTACAATGCTGCATTCGGCGATCGATTCCATACGCTGTTTAGCGCAGCTACCGAGGAGATCAGGGAATTCGCGACGCGCTTGGAAGAACTTGGCGGCAACATTCTGAGCACAATCGACGGCGTCGAAGTCACGGTAGAACATGTCGCCGCCTTGAATAAGGAAGCATTGTTGAAAGCGGACTACAGTTCGGCTTTGGAAAAGTTCCGGCGAGTTTCGCGTCTGAAGAAGGAGTTGGAGCGCAGACCGCCGATCCGGCGCGTCACACCGGAGCATACGAGCACGGCGCATGGGGTCGGAACCGGAGGAGCGGCGGCTGCTCCGGCGCTTGCTCCGAAATATGTTCCGGCAGCGATTACGCCGCAGGCGCTTTCGGTCGAGGAAGCCAAGTTGCGTAGAGTGGAAGAATCGATTCGTGTGTTCGTGCGCGTTGCCGATCCTAAGTTCCGACAAATTGTGCCAATGCGTTACTTCAACCTCATGCTCACGGCAGCTGAGGTTGAGGCCTACACTGCCGACTATCTTGAACAATCGGGTCCGAGGGCCGATGCTGCACGAATGCTGCTGCGTCTGGTCGCGGTCAACGCCCGGATCACGACCGAGATGGAGGAACTGAAGCGCGCGCAGAACTCCCGCTCGGTGTGGAAGTTGCACGCTGATTCTCTGGTGGTGCTTGTCGATCTCGCCAAACGACTTGCCGAGGCGGTCGACCGGCTTGCCCTGACGATTGACGAACCAACTGAAAAACATTCGAATGCCGAGCCGCTACACAACTCGCTGGAAAAGCTGCGCGAGCGCATTGCCGAGGCATCCAAACTAATTGCTTAGGCTAGGCCGAATATAAAAAGGGACGCGTGGTTCAACCCGTCCCAATTCTTGAGTCGATACCGATTGATCTAGTGAATGTCGAATTGCTCCTGATGCAATGCAGGATCGGACTTGACGATGATGGTCTTCTTCGTGAGCTCTTCCATTTCATTTAGCAGCTTCGCATTATTTGCCTTGAGAACTTTCGCAACCTCGGGATTCACCCGCAACATGACGTCGCTGTGCTCCAGATGATTCGAGATCTTGCGCATTTCGACATAAACCTCATTGCAGACGGTGCTCACCGATTTCACGAAGCCTGTCGCCTGGCAATAGGGACAGGGCGATCCGATGGTTCGTTCGAGTGATTGCTTTACACGTTTGCGCGTGATCGCCACCAGACCGAAATCATTGAACTGCAGGACCTTTGAGGGGGCACGGTCGGCACGCAAGGCTTCTTCGAGCGCCTGCATCACTTTCTGGCGATTACGGCGCTCGTCCATGTCAATGAAATCGATGATGATGATGCCGCCGAGGTCACGCAGGCGCACCTGGCGTACGATCTCGCGGATGGCATCGACGTTTGTCTTGACGATCGTGTCTTCGAGACGAGCCGTCTTTCCGACGTACTTGCCAGTATTCACGTCGATCGCGACCAGAGCTTCGGTCTGATTGATGACGATGTAGCCCCCGCTCTTGAGCCAGACTTTCGATTTGAGAGCTTTGTTGATTTCTTCGTTAAGGCCGAACTGATCGTAAAGCGGGGTCTCTTTTGTGTAGAGCTTGACACGCTTGACAAGCGCTGGCTGGAAGCGGTTGGCAAACCGGAGGATGCGTTCGTATTCCTGCTCGGTGTCAACCCAGATAACCGAAAAGTCAGAGCTCACCTGGTCGCGCAAGACCCGCTCAACGACGTTGAGATCATGATAGATCAGAGCGGGAGCCTTACTGTTCTCGGAGCGCGTTTTGATCTCGTTCCAGAGATTCTTGAGAAAGCGAATATCGGCGCGCAACTCTTCGTCGGTTGCGCCGGCGGCCGCGGTTCTCACGATGAACCCACCGCCGCCGTTTTCGCGTTCGCTCTGAATAATGCGCTTCAGACGCTGTCGCTCTTCTTCGGAAGCGATTTTGCGCGACACTCCAGTGTGGTTGACTGTCGGCATGAAAACCAGGAATCGTCCGGGCAGGGCGATGTGACTGGTAATGCGCGCGCCTTTCTTGGCGATCGGCTCCTTGGCGATCTGAATCAGGACTTCTTGACCTTCTTTCAGAAGTTCGCTGATTTGCGGCACCACTTGATTCTCGCGGCTGCGGAAGCGGCGTCCGCCACGGCGTCCGCGGCCGCGATCGAATCCGCGTTCCGGTCCGCGACGCTGCGTGCGCTGCAACAACCTCGCTTCAGGAGCTGGACCACGAACCTCGGCGCTTGCATCGACGGTTCCGTCGCCGATGGCTTCGGCTTCGAGAAGCGCCTCAGCTTCCGCTTGCGCCTCTTCGAGTTCGAGTTCCTCTGCTTCCCGCTCTTCGGCTTCGAGAGCGGCTTCCTGAACCGTCTCGCCGTTGGTGGCAGGCTCGGCGGCAAGACCCGGAGCAACTTCGCCGACTGCGGGTGATGACTCACCGGCCGCGCGCGTCTCTTCTTCCAACTCTTCAAATCCCTCGTCGTCGCCGGGTTCTTCTCCGTAAGACGTGAGGTCAACTTCTTCTTCTTCGATTTCCTGTTCTTCAACCGCACCGTGCGCGATGTTGTTGTTAGCCGTCAGCGTTAGCTCAGGATGTGCGACGGAATCGGCTTCGTTCGGAGTCTCGCGGATGGTGGCCTGCGGTATCAAGTCAGTTTCCGCTGCAATTCGCGCGGCTCCTGCGAACTCCCGTATTTCGGGTCGTGCACTAGCAACCGTGGTCTGCACTTCGTCGTAAACATCGGCGTGCACGTGCTCGTGCTGTTCGTGAAGCGGTTCGGCTACCTCAGCGGCAAAAATCGGCTCATCGTCGGGAAAATTGGCAACGATGGAAGCAGCTACGGGCCGTTGTTCAGATGGCGTCTCGACAGTCGAAACCGGGTGTTTGCTCTGACTCTCGAGGTGCTGACTCTCAGGGCGCTGGCTCTCTGCTTGCCGCTTGTACTTCGAGATCGATTCTCCGGGGAGCACAATTGGTTGATAGCCCGGAGGTGGACCGTAATCGTAATCGCGACCGGCGCGAGAACCAGCGGGACGCTGAAATCGTGAATCGCGGTCATTGCGACCAGCGCGGTCGCCGCGACCGGAGCGGTCATTTCGAGAGTCGTGCCGCGAATCGTAACGGGGCTCGTTGGATGGCTCGTTGCGAGGCTCGCTGGAAGTTTCAGCAGCGGACTCATTACCGGTTTCAGCGCGAACTTCGTTACGAACTTCAGAGCGCTCGGGACGTTCGCCGCGCCCACCGTCTCCGCGACGTCCCCGACGACGGCGACGACCGCGAAAATCGCGCGAGGCGACGGGAACGTTACCCGAAAGTCCTGAACCTGCGTCCGTTTCGTCCTCGCCAACCGAGCCGTTGGCTTCGGCAACTTGACTTTCGAGCGCGGGAATACCGGGCTCGCCGCCGTTGCGCGGAAGCGCCTCTGCTGGACGATTGGCGGGAATCGCTTCGTCCAGATCTTCATCTTGCTGCTCCAGATCCATGAAATCGGAGACGTAGAGGAAGGCGTCGCGCTCTAAACCGATATCGACAAAGGCGGACTGCATGCCGGGTAGCACGCGGGTGACGCGGCCCTTATAAATCGAACCGGCTAAGGTGTATTCATTTTCCCGTTCGAGGTAAATTTCCGCTAACTGATCATCTTCCGTGATCCCAACTTTGGTTTCATGGGGTGTGGTGGATACATACAATTCCTTGTTCATTTCTACTCCGGCTTTCTAACCGGACGAGAAGCGCAAGGCGGACCAAGGGATCGATAGCGTTCAGCGCTGCTCCGGGTAGGAGCAGGCGCGGTCCCGGCGATGTTGCCGGGTCCTACACTGCAGTGAATTGTGAATGCTCGTCTGCACTGATCGCGTTAAGCCTTCCGTCAGGTCTGTGGCCACTCCTTGCGTTCACGCTGAGGGGGCCGTTCCCCGCCTGACCGGCTTCAATCCTGTCCGGCTTCGACTTCTGCCGGCATTCTGCCCTCCTTTTTCGCGAGGGCCTTCGTAATCTTTCTTCGTGTTCAATCTTCGCAAATCTTGTTTCGTTGGCTCCGTTCTCGCTTTTTGAAAGAAGGGCGCCCTAACTTCTGCCGGCCATCTCAGTTCACAAAGCGGCGCATCCTGACGTTCATTACCATCCCCAGCGCCAAAAACATGAAAAGAACGGAAGACCCACCATAACTCATGAGCGGCAGAGGTATTCCGGTGACCGGCATAAACCCGACCACCATGCCGACGTTGACCAGAATGTGGAAGCTAAGCACAGCCACCACACCCATGACCAGAAATGCGCCAGCGCGGTCGGGCGCTGTTTGAGCATTCTGGGTCAACCGCATCAGCACTACAAAGTATAACAGCAGAACCGCCAGAGCTCCTACAAACCCGTGCTCTTCGGCAAAAGCGGCAAAAATGAAGTCAGTTTGGGGCACTGGCAGAAATGCCAGATGCGTTTGCGATCCTTGGCTACTGCCAAATATGCCACCGGACCCCACCGCAATCAACGACTGATTCACCTGATACCCGGAGCCCTGACGGTCCGCATCCGGGTTGATAAAACTAGTCAGGCGTTCCTTTTGATAGGACTTCAACACTTTGATCCAAGCCACCGGAACCAGAAGCCCAGCGATCATGACAACGATGAGCGCCTGCTTCCACCGCAGGCCACCGAGAAACAGCCCCATAATCGCGACTGGCAGATAAGTAAGCGCGGTTCCGAGGTCCGGTTGAGCCAAGACCATAAGCATCGGAAACCCGACGATAGCGCCGGCTTTGAGAAAATCAGACCAAGAGAGGTCGCGCTCATGCAAATCGGAAAAGTACTTCGCGACGGCCAGAATCAGGATTAGCTTTACCCACTCGGAGGGCTGAAAATGAGCGCCACCGGGGAGCCTGATCCAGCGGCGAGCTCCGAGATATTTCTGACCAAAGAGAATTACAGAGATCAGAGATGCCAAGGCTACGATATAGATCCAATGGATCTGTTCCAGCAGAGCTTGATAGTTGACCAGGCTGAGCAGGAACATGGCGCCCACGCCGGCCAGAATCCAGTAGATCTGCTTGATGTGGGCGCCCGCGAACTTCGTGTGCTCGGTGGCACTGTGGATCTGGAGCACTCCCAAGGCGCAGATCGCTAGCACGAAGCCCAAGAGGACCCAGTCGAAATCCCGATAGGAAACGTAGCGCGACATGGAATCAGTCGCCTACCTGGGAACGCATTGGAGAGAGATGAGCGCAACAAATCACAGAAAGAATCCGAATCACCGCAAAATCACTCACAGGGGTTCGATGGGCACGAGGGACTCACTGGAGCTTATGTCCTCGTCAGTATCCACACCCTCGCACCACCGATCGCCGCAAGTCCACCAAGCACAACCGGTGACGAACTCATGATTTCGCCGCCAGCAGCGGGCGCGGCTCCGGGAACACCACTGACAATGGGCAGCATACGGCAGACCGCAACACTGACTGTGACATGACTTCGGATCGCTCCCGCTTTTGTTGATTTGGATCATCCTAACCCTGCAAAAGACCAGGGGTCAATGCATTATTCGATTCCAGCACCTCCGATAGTCACTTCGCTTCCATGATGAACACGTCGCAGCGTAGGACTGCGCTTCGAGATTCGTAGCCGAGAGGGGCCGCGGTGCATGCGGCCCCGCACATGTCGCTAGTGAAGGACACAAAGTTGCCGTCCTCGCTGACCACGCCGTCGGCGTTTGCCCCGACGAAGTACTTCCTGGTTCCGGAATTGAGAGTCTGACCAAACCTCCAGTTCGTCAACGTGCCGTCAGTTGCCATCGCGATGACTTCGTCATAACCCCATGTTGGATAAGGAGGAATTGGGTTCACGGCGCTGCTCACAAGAAAGGCTGGTGGCGCGTCGTCATCGGTCGTGTTCAACCAGGTTCCATGCTGATCGGGGAAGCCGCTCGGAAAATCAGCAAGCGGCGTGAGCGGCTTTGCGGGGTTGGCGTGGCCATGAACACGATACTGTTTGCCGGTCGCCCACGAGTCATAGCCTTTTGCGGGATGTCCGTCGTATTGAGTGGGACAGGTTCTAAGGTGGGTCGTGCCGACCTCCCACACATGCAGACTGTCTGCGGCACAATTTCCCGCCAGACAATCGGAAGCGTCATCGGGTTGATTCACGGAATAGGACACCATGGAATACGTCGCGCTCTGTCCGCCGCCACCCTCGTGGAGGGTAAAGCGATCGGGCAGCGGGTTGACGCCGTCGTCGACGGTGCCGATCACGCCGTTGGGGCGGGTCACTTCAGGAACCTGGAGATTCGTTAGGCTACGGTTGGCAGGGGAGGATGAGCCACAAGCATCTCATCTTCGACGGATCGGACATTCAATCTCATCCAGCGGTTGGCGTCATATCGGCCGGGAAACTTGATTTTCAGATAATTTTCTGTGAGTGCCTCGGTAGATTCCGCGCAGAAGGACTGCAGCGTGATTGCTTCTACCACGGTTCCGATTAAGGATTGCATGAACGTTCTTTTCTTTCTGAACGCAATCTCACGCAAGACGCGGTTTCGATCGCGAGCCAAGGCTGCCGCAACCTGTCCGGGCTGCGTTGCGGCTGGTGTTCCGGGACGTGGTGAATAGGTGAACACGTGTAGATAGGTAAAAGGTAGGTTTTCGATCATGCAGCGGGTCTGGTCAAATTCCGCATCCGTCTCGCCGGGAAAGCCGACCATGACATCAGCTCCGATAGCTGCTGTCGGCATGGCAGCGCGAATCTTGAGAATTTTCTCCTGGTAATGCCAAGGCCGGTATTTGCGGTGCATACGACGCAGAACCGCATCGCTTCCCGACTGCATGGGCACGTGCGCATGTTTGGCAATTCGCGGAGAGGAAGCCATGAGGGCGATCAGTTCGTCGCTCCAATCCATAGGCTCAACCGAACTGATCCGCAGTTTTTCGAGAGACGTTTGGGCAAGAAGGGCGCGAACGAGATCGACAAGTCGTTGGTTCTTAGTTGCTAGCCGCTTACGGTCTGAGTCGTCATGGCCGAGTGAGAAAATCATCGAACTGGAGCACTTTCGCTCCCCAACGACCGACGACTGACAACCGACGGCCTGCAGATCCCGACCCCAGCGACCCAAATTGATCCCTGAAATTACGACTTCGCGGTAGCCAGCGTCCACGAGCACGCGGACTTCCGCGACGACGCGCTCCGAGGAAAGAGAGCGGCTGTGGCCGCGAACGTAGGGGATCACACAGAAAGAGCAGCGATTGTCGCATCCATCCTGGACCTTTAGGTTCGGACGAGTCCGCTCGTTAGCCGCTTCGAACACGGGAGCGGCGAGCAACTCGGTGTGAGCGAAAATATCGCCGACAATCACCGTGGCTGGACCTTCGGAAACTTGCTCGTGTGATCGTTGTCGAGTTGAAAGTTGTCCCAACGGGACGAAGCCGCACGTCGCCGACGAAGAAACCGAATCACGAAAAGAGGGCGAAGCTACAATCTCGGCGGCGCGGTGCTTGTGCGAGTTGCCTACGACCCAAGTGACGCCGGAAATGGCAGCTAGTTCTTCGGGGGCGCGTTGCGCGTAGCAACCCGTTACTAGAATGCGGCACTCCGGATTGATGCGCCGCAATCGACGGATCGATGCCCGTGCATCCTTGTCAGCACTTTCGGTCACGGTACAGGTGTTGAGCACGACAATTTCAGCGTCGCGAGCGGCTGAAGCGCGTTCCATTCCGCGCTCGAGAAATTGGCGTTCGAGGGCGGCGCCATCGGCCTGGGTAGCGCGGCAGCCAAAATTCTCTATGTAGAAGCGAGCCACACTCCTATACTAAATGAGTGGATGCTGGGGCTGAAGCACCCAGCGATCTCCGCGTCGTCATCGCCCAACGAAACTCGTTGCCGCTGATTCTGCTGTGCATTGCATCTCCAACTTCCCTTAAGAGGTGCACCATGAAACGCCGCATTCTTTTGGTGGACGATGATCTCGCCGTTCTGCTGACGCTGAAAGCCGTTCTCGAACTCCACGGATTTGAAGTCGAAACCGCAGGCAGTTCCGTCGAGGCTCTCGCCCGCATGGAGGCTGGCATATATCAAATGGTCATCAGCGATCTGCGCATGGAGACCGAAGATGCTGGTTTGGGAGTCATTGGCGCCGCGCGGCGACAGCCTTACAATCCGGCAACAGCATTGCTGACCGCCTACCCGCCCTCCGGAGAAGGATGGGACGGGAAACATGGGGACGGAGTGGACTGGTCGGGCGAACACTCGGACTCGCTGCTGATCAAGCCGCTCGGCACCAGTGATCTTCTACGGCAAGTCGAAGCTCTACTCGTGCGCCACGCCGAACGGAAACTGAGCCAAGGCAACTCCGGCTCTAAAGCGCAGCAGACCGACCGCCGCGCGGGATAAGATCGCTCTGGCCGGGTCGACGTCAGTTCCGTTGAAGATTAATCCTTGAAAATCAAAGGATCGTTACGCGCTCGCTACCTGCCGCCCGTGCTGAAAGCATTCCCGGCACAATACCGGCCGTCCCTGGGTAGGCCGGAATGGGACCGTAGTCTCTTTTCCGCACTGCGAGCAGTTCGTACGGGTTTCGGTCTTCGCGTACGAATGTCCGCGTGACGGCCCGTGCGATGTGGCTCCCACCACTGATACGCGCTTGCCCTTGCAGTTCTTGCAGCGTTTGGGTTCGTTCTTGAACTGCTTGTCGTGGAAGAAAAGTTGTTCACCCGCTGTGAACACGAAATCCGTGCCACAATCGATGCACTTCAAAACCTTGTCCTGGTATTCCATTGGAGAGGCGCTCCCATTTTCGCGTCCCTGCTCTGCACGGCAGACCCGAATAGGGAAGGATCCGGTTCACATCGTGGGCAGGAGATTTACATCCCCCTCATGCTGACCCCTTGGATTCGGCCCGCCATGCGGTGTGCGCCGCATGGTTACTGCTTCTGGAACAATTACCGGGAAAATATCAAACAACTTTCTGGCGTGAGGAACGGGCCGCCCGTCAAAGAACGGCCCTTCTTTCGTTAGTCCTGTTCTTTACGTGCTTTCTTACGGCTGCGCTTGCGAGCGAGCGCTTCTTTAACCCGCTTTCTCTCGCCGGGCTTCAGGTAAAACGAGTGACGTTTCACTTCCTTAATGATGTCCTCGGTTTGAACCTTCCGCTTGAAGCGACGCAACGCGTTTTCGAGGGACTCGCCCTCTTGAAGTCTAACTTCCGCCAACGAACTACACCCCCCCGCTCGTCCTAAGTGGACTCGTTAGTTATGGCAAGCAATGCACCCCCAAGTCAAGTGGAATGTGCAGGAATATTCACCCGGTCTCAGAAATTCAGGCGCATAGAGAATCGCACCTGCCGGGGCGCGAAAGCGCTCATAGGTTTCATTAAGCTTGTAGGTTACTGATAATAGACCTGATAAGGGGTACCTCGGGAAACGGAATATTGCGTGTACTTGAAGAATTGTCGAGCCAGATTGTAATAGCCGTTGTCGAGGGCGAACGGTAGCGGCCCATGGCCTGGCCGTAAAATCCGTTGTTGTCATCGCCTCCATCAACCAGAAAGCTCGTGTTGTATCCGCGAATTCCACCATACGAAAGATCGCCATTCGAGCCTGAAGTCAAGTCGCGTGGATCCTGCGTTACGCCGGGAGACAGCAAGAGCAAATCAGTAAAGCGGCGCCCGTTCGGAGGCAGATTCTGGATCGCTCTTTCGTCGACTAAAGCGGAGATCGAACTTGGATTCGTCTCCATGCGCGGGGCATCCGATACGGTGATTGATTCTCTGGGTCCTGCGACTTTCAACCTAAACGTTAACGGTGCAGCCGCTCCCACCTCAATCCGAATCATGGGAGAAATCTGCGGCGACATTCCCCCTGCCTTAGCGCGTCCCGAATACTGGCTTGGCGGCAGCATATCTATTGCGTAACGCCCTGCCGAATCTGTGGCCGTGTGGTAACGAATGCCTGTCTCCACGCGGATGGCGACGATGTCGTCGTTTGTGATTACGGCGCCTTGGGCATCCAACACGATTCCCTGCAATGCTCCGGTCGACGCATCTTGTCCCCAAGCGAGGACGAAGATAAATTGAGTGCTGAGGATTATTAGACCGAAAACGATTGCAGATCCTGACCGGAAGCGGCTTACTGCGGCGGAACATACAATCCCCTCGTGATCGAGACTCCGGAACCGGAGGGGATTCGTAAGACCTTGCGAATCTATATATCAGGAATGCGGATGGAGATTATGTGACGCGCGTACGGGCTAAATGTTTGGTTTTATTCCGGTTTTGGGCGCGAGACCGGTGACGCTCGTGCCCGCAGAAGCGAAGAGCACCGGCGCTGCTCATAAGTGGCGCGCTCCTTCACCCCGTTGTGGATGACGCAGCCTTTTGCACAGATTCGATTTATAGCCCGTCTTAGCGTGCTGGCGCAGTTGCCGGCGCAGCGGCTGGCGCGGACGGCTTTGTGCTGAAGTCTACCTTCGGCGTCGCTCGCGAAGCTTCCGAGGCTTGGAAGTACGCCGGGTTCTCCTTGAAACCCGCCCAACCGGCATAAACACTGTTCGGAAACTGCAGCACGTAGGTGTTGTAATCCTTCAACGCGTCGTTGTAGCGTTTGCGCTCGACGGCGATACGGTTTTCGGTGCCAGCGAGCTCATCCTGAAGGCGGAGGAAATTTTCATTCGATTTCAGCTGCGGATAATTCTCGACGATCAGCAGCAGCCGGCCGAGAGCGCCATCGAGTTGTCCGTTGGCAGCGATCTTGTCAGATGGCGTCTGCGCCGAAAGGAGGGCTGATCGCGCCTTGGCGATGTCGCCAAACACAGTGACTTCCTGTTGCGCATATCCTTTCACGGTCTCGACCAGGTTGGGGATTAAGTCAGCGCGACGCTGCAGAACGATGTCCACCTGCGACCACGCCGCTTTCACTGCCTGGTCTTTCGCGACCAGATTATTTTTAACTCCCACGTACTGTCCGAATACCGCCAGCCCGATCAGCACGATCACTCCCAGCACAATCAAGCCTTTGCTCATATTTCTCTCCTGAACACAAAATGAATTGCCAGATTCCACCCCGTGTCGTAATGCTGTCCGATACGACTATGCTGCTGGATCGAGCATCTTGTCGATAGCTGCCGTCACCTGTTCCACCAATTTGAGATAACGCGCAAAAACCTCGTTTGCGTTCGACGCCTTTCGTTGGGACTTGTGCTCGCGGATATCGAGCAATTCGCCAAATACACTGGCGTTGATTCCGAGTTTGGCCGCCAACACAGAAGCCGCTTCGCGTTTTGTTCCCGCGCCTGCTTCACCGAGAGCCATCAGGGCATGACGAAACAGGGTTCCGAATGCCGGAAGGGAGCGCAGCAACAGGTCCCATTTGGTGTCATCATTCTTCGCCAGCAATAGGTTCTGTCGCAACAGGATGGTCTTCTCGCGCAGTTCATACTCTACCTGGGAGCGATGCAGGCGCATTGGAATCTCCAAAGTCTTAAGCACGTCTTCGCCCCACAACACACGATAGTGCCGGCGCATGTCGAGAAATTCGATGGAGAAAACGTCGGCGGAGCGATTCATCTCTTCGGCGGTTAACAGCATCGGCACACGATGCCTGTGTTTGCCCCACCATTCGATAATGGGAGCGAGCGATTCGATCACGGCAAAAGAAGTATCTCCGAAAACGAATAGCAGGTTTACGTCGGAATAGTCAGCGATATAGTCTCCCGCTGCCGCCGAACCATAGAGAATCGCGGCCTTCAGATTCGTGCCCGCCGCGACGCGCATCCGTTCGACGAATTCGTTTATCAATTTTTCCGGACCCATCTCGCGCCTCTCAGTATTGAACCCTATCGCATTTACCAGCTGCCGCCGGCTCCGCCACCACCGGTGCTTCCACCCCCGAAACCGCCGAAGCCACCGCCGCCAAAACCACCAAAACCCCCACCGCCATATCCCCCGCGCCGGCCGCCGCCCATGTTGCTAAAGAGCATCGCCCACAACAATCCAGACCAGAATCCACTTCCGCCGCGTGGGCCGCCACGTCCTCCGCGAATGATCGCCGACACGATGGAGATAACAATAAAGACAAGGACGATCAGCAGGAATAACGCGGTGCCGCCGCCAATGTTCGGCGCACGTTGAGCACGCGGTTCAGCCACAACGGGCTGATTCATAAGGGTCACACCCGCGTCCTGAGCGATTACGGACGCGACTCGCGTCGTCAGCAGGGTAACCGCGCCTGAATAATTGCCAGCTCGTAGCAAGGGTACCGCTTCGCGCCCGAAGCCTCCGACTTTTCCGTCGGGAAGGATTCCCTCCAAGCCGTATCCGACAGTGGTCCAATACTTCCGATCCTGCGTGGCCAAAAGGATGAGCACACCTCGGTCGGTTTTTTTAGCTCCGATGCCCCATTTCTGATAGAGCGCCACCGCGTAACTGACCACGTCTTGGCCATCGACGGATTTAACCGTCACGACGGCAATCTGGGCGTGTGCTTTCTGATCGACCTGGCGGCACAGATCGTTGAGCCGCGCCTGCGTGCCTGCGTCGATGACACCGGCAAAATCATTGACGTAGTTGCTTGGACTCAGTGACGCGATGGGCTCTGCAGAAAGCGACGCCGCCGCCAGAGCAATCCACAGGAACGCCACCGATCGAGTGAGCCGATTCATTTGGCGAAATTGTACAGGAGTGCGACGGAAGAGACAGTGGAATCGGGAAACAGACGCTAGACGCATTTTCGTCAAATTAGTTTGTGACCCGGGTCACAAACTTCCGTGACCTCAACCACCGCGGGTTATCTTGTGGCGGCCTTAGGATGCGGCTAGAAGAGCTTTAGAGAGTCGCGGGTTGAGTCCGTTCCCTCTCGAAACTGAAGCGCAGGATTTAGAGATGTCGGAGAGCGGCGAAACGATCTGGTATGTGAGCAACGGTTACAATGCGGAGGCGGCATGCGAGCATTGCGGCGGAGTCGTAAGGCATGAGAGCTGGTGTATCACGCTCGATCCGGTAGTGTATTACGCCTATCAGATCGTTGCGGACCCAAGCAAACTGACGGTGGGAGATGCGCTGATACTCCACTCTCTGGGCGTCATCTGGGGCTCTAACACGTGCCGAGGTAAATGCTCGGCGAACAAGACAGAATCCGCCCCGAGTGTTCATAGCTTGCCCACTTCAGACGCTTCCGAAAACTAACCGCCCCGCGGCACGCTTTTCTTCTTCGGCTTATTCGTTCTGGTGTTCTTTTCCACTCGAAGCTTCCACGCGGCGCGCAGGGCGCCGGTAAGTACATCCTCGTTCGCTTTGCAGAGACGAATGTGGGTCACTCCCGTCCTGCCCCAGCCGCCAGGGATCGGCAGGAATATTTCTGGCAACTCCGCGACAAACTCTGCCTACTGTGCCGGCGTGAGCATCAGGTTGCCGTACCCTTGTTTTTCAGAGGCTAGAGTGGCGAAGATTCTGCCGCCTACACGGAAGTCGGCAGCGCCCATGTGCGAGCCCTCTTCGGCGCCTTCGAGGCCAAGTGCGATTCGTCGGAAATCCGAAGGTTCCATGGTTCATCTTCCGCTGTGACGTTCACAGGTGTTGCACTCGCCATTCCGAATAATTCGCGCGCAAGACTTGCCCTATTTCTCGGTGGGCAGATGCATAGCCATCGACTGGATTCCTACTCGACCCGGGCCGATGAAACGATTCCAGACTAACTGCCCCGCGCTGGCCAAAAGGCCGGTCGAGAGCCTTTGCATCTGCGTCTCCATCTGCACGGACGAATCTTTATAAACCCATCCTCCGGGCTCAATATCGATTGCTTCGCCCGGCAGCAAAGTAATCTCAAAGACGTTGCCATAGCCATGCAGCCACACGATACCGTCGTTTGATGCGGCAGTGAAGGTATCGACGAAGAATCCTGAGCCGCCGAGGAGCATGTTGGCGATGCCTTGGACGCGGGCGAAGGTGAAGTCCACGTGCGCGGTGGCAGCCAGGAACTGATGTTCGCGGACATCGATCGCTTCGCTCTGTTTGAGATGCATGCCCCAAACGTGGCCGACTCCGTCGCGGCTGAATGCGATATGACCAGGCCCATGCGCTTCGGTCATGAAGACCGGCATACCTGAGAGGATTCGTTTGAACGCTCCCGAGAGAGTCTTGACACCAATTGTCACTTTTGGATCTTTCCAAAGCAAAACGTGATGTTCGAAGTACACAGGCACGCGACCCATCTCGATATGAAGAACGGGGACAAGTTCTCCCTCCAGGTGATAGGTGACACCGCCGAAACTTTCGTCCCGGGTTCCGGTAGGCAGCAGGATGGGAACGGGCATGGATTTTTCGCCTCTTGGTCACGATTTTGAATCAGTCTGTATTTTGAACGAGAATTGCGTTCTTTAAACTAAAAAACGCTCCCGGTGTATACAGTTGGACAAAGGTCCGTAGCAAGCAACGCGTTCCACGATAGTAGAATTCGACGAACCATCGCCGCCTCCGTTCTCGGCACATCGGGGCGAGCACGAGTCAGCGTCTACGATCCTTATCCTGACATCGGCGATGTCTCCGTGGTATGTTTTCTTCTCTGCATGATCCGCATCTAAAACCATGATCCGCTCCTACAAAGGCGTCACTCCGCAATTTCCTGAGACTGCATACATCGATGATTCCGCTCAACTCATTGGAGACGTGATGGTTGGCGAACACTCCAGCGTATGGATGAATGCGGTCCTGCGCGGCGACGTCCACCAAATCCGCGTGGGCCATTATTCGAATATTCAGGACAACTCTGTGCTCCATGGCATGAAGGAACAATACGGGGTCTACGTGGGGGATTATGTGACGGTGGGCCACAGCGCGATCCTGCATGGGTGCACCATCGAAGCACGCTGTCTGATCGGCATGGGCAGCATCATTCTGAATGGCGCGGTCATCGGGTCAGGATCCATCATCGCGGCCGGAACGCTGATCCCCGAGAAGACGATCGTGGAGCCGAATTCGCTGTGGATGGGCTCACCTGGAAAATTCCGCCGATCCCTGGATAAGAGCGACGCAGCGGTGATCCTCCGATATGCCGAAAACTACGTGGGGTACAAGAAGTCGTATTTGATGGAGAGGAAAAGCCTTTAGGCGCGGATTTGCGGGCTTAGTCGTCGTCGGCGGCCGGAATCAAGCCCAGAATGTTCACGTGATTTCCCGCGGTTGATATTGCCCGGCCCGCCGCTTGGGTGGCGGCTGTGTGGGGTCGTGGGGTGAGGCCGGGCAATTCTCTGCTTCTACTCAGGATTGCAATTGATCACTTTATACCGCAGTTGGCCCCGCGTAGCCTGTGACGGCGATCACTAGTCTGCGTGATCGCGCCACTAGGGGCTGTGACGAACATCACAGCCAAGACGGACGTCGCTGGTTAAGGTAGGGGTGAAGTCGTTCAAAAACAGCTCAGGAGAAGCAATCATGGCTTATGTAATCACCGACCAATGCATCAAGGACGAGCTTTGCGTAGACGTGTGCCCGACCGACTGTATCCACCCCAAAAAAGACGAACCGCAGTTTGAGACCGCGACGCAACTTTACGTCGATCCCGAAGGCTGCATCGATTGCGGCGCGTGCGTTCCGGCTTGCACTTCGGATTCGATTTTTGCCGCAGAGGATCTGCCGGCCGATAAGAAGGAATTTCTTGAAAAGAACGCAGCATATTACGCCAAAGCGTAGCGTGCTCGAAAATTCGACCCGGACCTAGCCTCCTCCACCGCCCAATTTGCTTGGGCGGTTTTTTTGTCTGCGCTCATGTCGCGACTCAGCCTCGACACCACACCGGATGTACGATCTTGGAGGATGTTACCGATCTAGTTCGGTAGAGGATCCGCGCGGGAGGCCAAGCAGATAGGTGATAGGCGCCGTTCCGGCGCAATTCTCTCCCATCTTCCATTCGTAGTCGTTTGGGTTCAACCCCTTGACGAGCTGTCGCAGTTCTTCTGGCCGATAGGTGCGCAGGCACGACACGACTCCATCGAAGAGCAGGACTACGGGAAGAATAGGAATCAGGTACATCCAAAGCAGCCGCGACCAGCGGAACGGGCGCATCCAGGGAGAGCAAACGAACAGCATGAAAACCCAGGCCGCCATGAGGGCGATGGTTGCGGGAGCGCGCCGCGTTGATTCGAATATGGCGATTCCTTCGCGGGCATCGACGGCATTCTGAAGTATGGCACGGGCACGTTCCGGCGAGAAATGGTGGAATGACGTGAACATTGTGCGCGTGCCCTTCAGCTCTGGAGGAACCTGCGTGGCATCCACCGAGTGTGGATAAAACGTTATGCAGTTACCAGAAGCCGAACAGGGATTCCGGAACGCTCGGTGGTTGGGATATTTGTCGGTAAGCCAGATGTGCAGGCTCGTCGGATCTGCGCGCGCCTCCCGGGATTCGAACTCACGGGCGAGGGACAGCCACGGACCGCCACCGCCGGAACACATATCGACAATCGATTGCTGGATGCGTGATGATCCGGATTTCGATATCACGCTATTTGATTCTTTCTGCAGAGAATCGAGGACGCTGCGCAGTAGCGGGACCACGGATTCGTAGGGATTCACGAGATTCATTCCAAACTGAAGCGAATCGGTCAACCCATCTCGAATGGAGGATGGACACCAGGGCTGGTCGTGGATCTCGATGAACTGTATTCGGCGCATAAGGCTCGCATGAGTGTATCAACTGAGCGAAATTCTCGTTGATTTGGTCAAATGGATTCCGGCCGGTGCTCCGCAAATGTCGATTCGACGTTAAACTAATGGGGCACCACCGATCGAAAATGCTAGAAAGTTAATTCAGAGACCCGCTCCGCACGAAGGTTTCCAACGACCGATGACCAATAACCATTGCCTAACCACCCCATGATTAAATCCCCGAGAGGAACACGCGATCTTCTGCCGCCCGACACCGCGCTGTGGAACTTTGTCGAGGCCGTGGTCCGCGATGTGTTTCGCGCCTATAACTTTCACGAGATCCGCACACCGATTTTCGAATCAACGGAGTTGTTCGCGCGCGGGGTGGGCGAAGACACCGATATCGTGTCGAAGGAGATGTTCACATGGGAGGATCGCGGCCGCGCAGAGAGCGATAAGGGGCAATCGCTCACCCTGCGCCCGGAGAACACTGCCGGAGTGGTTCGCGCCTATATCGAGCACAAGCTTTGGGACCGCGGACTGAATAAGCTCTTTTATATTGGACCGCAATTCCGGCGAGAGCGTCCGCAAAAGGGACGATACCGGCAGTTCTATCAAATCGGAGCGGAAGTTATTGGCCCGGCTTCGGCGGGGAGCCAATCTCCGGCGAGGGATGCGGAGATCCTTGAACTATTGGCCACGCTGCTTGATCGCGTTGGGATCACGGGCTGGACGCTGGAGCTGAATTCCGTCGGGTGCCCAGCCGATCGTGCACGATTCGATGAAGCTTTGCGCCAGGCGCTGTTGCCAGTTGTCGATAAGATGTGCAGCGATTGTCAGCGGCGAGCGGTGACCAATCCGCTGCGCGTCTTCGATTGCAAGGTTCCGGGAGACCAGCCCATCATTGAATCGCTCCCGACCATCAATCAGTTTCTGGACGAAGAGTGCCGCAGCCATTACGAAGAGGTAAAACGAATTCTCGACGCTGTGGAGATTCCCTATGTTGAAAATCCGCGGCTGGTGCGGGGGCTTGATTACTATCAGAAGACTGCGTTTGAATTCACCCACGGATCGCTGGGCGCGCAGAATGCGATCCTTGGCGGCGGACGTTACGACGGGCTTTCGGAAGCACTGGGCGGGCCGGCGGCTCCGGGCATCGGTTTTGCGATTGGGGAAGACCGGCTCGTGCTTTCGCTGAGCGCCTCGGCAGAATCGGTGGTGCGCAAGCCAGACGTATACATTGCACCGCTCGGCGCAGGAATGGATCGAGAATCGGCTCGACTGGCGCGCGAATTGCGACGCCATGATCTGGTGGTGGAGCTGGGCGACGAGAAGTTTCGCCTAAAAAAGTCTTTTGAGGCAGCCGACAAAATCGGCGCCCAATACCTCCTCATCGTTGGAGAAAACGAAGTGAGGGCCGATGCGTTTGCATTGAAGCAACTGGCGTCGGGTGAGCAGAATACGGTGCCGCGAGCAGAACTGCCACAATGGATTTTGCAGAAGAAGTAGAATCATCTTTCAGAGCGCGAATCAGGAGATCATCATGCGAAGCACTTCCCTGCTGTGTGCCGCAATTCTAACGGCCGTGCTGGCCACGGCGCAGACTGCCAAACCAGTCTCGGCGTTCGATCAGCAACTCATAGAGCAGCAGAAGCACTTCCTGCAGGACCTGGAGAACAAAGACCAGAGCGCGGTCGAACGAGCGGTCGCGGAGGATTTCCAGGGCATCGAAACGAACGGCGACCTTTACGACAAGAGTGAGGTCGTCGAATCTGTCCGCGAAGGGATGCCCAAGGACACGCTCGCGTATGACTTCCACGTGGTCAAACTGACGCGCGACTCCGCAGTCGTTGCGTACAACCTGGTCGTGCCGGGGGAACATCCACGGTATCGGCACATGGCCGACACATGGGCCAAGGCGGACGGTCGATGGCAGTTGAAGTTCCGGCAGATCACTCCGAACCTCTGGAGTGCTAACGATCTGGACTAAATAACGGCAACAATGGGCAATCCCCGGCGGGACGCTCGACTTGTAGACTTCTCCATTCAACATTGATTTGACGCAGCTCAGCGAGGCTACTCCGGAGTTTTCTTTGCGGCGCTTGACAGCAACGGAGGAATGAAATCCAATGAATAGAGTTGCGATTGAGTCGCAACTAGAGTCGCATGATAGTAAGGGTCCGGTGGAGGAAACCATATGCCGACTGGCGCCATGGTAGCGAACGAATCGCATCTCGGCAGGTCCAAGGGAGAATCCATCACTCGGCCCTCGCTGATGAAAGAACTGTCAGCGCGGGGGGTGCGGTTAACCGCCCAGAGACGACTGCTGGTCTCGATCATTCAGAATTCGCCTCGGCACCTGGACGCGGCCCGGTTGCTGGAGATTGCCCGGAAACAGGATGCGGAGATCGATCGCGCCACGGTTTATCGGACAATTTCGTTACTGAAGGGACACGGTTTGATCGATGAGCTCGATTTGATGCATATAGAGGGCGAGAAGCACTATTACGAAGCCAAGACGAACCGGGACCATTGCCACATGGCATGCTTCCAGTGCGGCGCCATTATGGAATATGTGAGTCCGGCGTTCGAGAAATTGAAAGAGGAGATGGCGGAGCGCAGCGGTTTCCAGATTCGAGTTGTGCGGCTCGAGGTGGGTGGATTCTGCAAACGCTGCCGCAAGAGCGGGAACTAGCGCCATTTATTTTTATCTTATTCTGCGACTGAGTCGCATCTAGATTTGAACGGACACTGTGTGGCTCCTTGTTATTTCACACGGAAACTGATCACTCGATGAAAGCGCTCTCTTTATTTATCGCATTTTCAGTGGTACTGCTCGCTGCCGTCCGTGCGCACGCCGGGACAGGTGGCAGTGTATCGGGAACGGTGAAGGATAGGAGTGGCGCCGTCATTGCCCATGCAACTGTAAGCGTCATCAACGTTGAAACTGGTGTCAAGAAACAGGTTGAAACCAATGGGAGCGGGTTCTATTCCCTTCCCGAACTTCCGGTAGGGCGTTACAACATTGCGATCAGCAGGACAAGCTTCAAAACTTATCAACGAACTGCAATCGCCATCGATACAAACAGCGAATTAACCGTCGACGCAGTTCTCGATGTAGGAGAGAGCTTCGACGCCGTGACGGTGATTGACACGGCGGTGCATGCCGAAACGTCGTCGAGCCAGATCGGAGAGCTTATCAGCAGTGCGAAGATGGCCGCCGTGCCGTTAAACGGGCGCAGTTACACCGATCTTCTGGCGTTGCAACCGGGCGTGGCTCCGGTGACATCGTTGACGGCGAACACGCAACAGGACGTGGGCGTGAGCGCGCTCTCGCCCTCGGGCGGACTGAACCCGGGAACAATTTCGATTAACGGGCAACGAGAATTTGCGAACGCATTCACGGTGAACGGAAGCGACGTCGAAGAGGATGTGAATTCTGGAACGGCGATCATTCCCAATCTTGATTCGGTTGCTGAGTTCCGGGTTCTTACCAGCAACTTTGATGCGGAGTATGGAGGATACAGCGGGGGGCAGATCAACGTTGTGACGAAGTCGGGCGGCGATGCATTCCATGGGGATGCATTCGAGTTTGCCCGCAACACGCGTCTCGACGCGCGCAACTACTTTTCTCCAACCCGAGGCGCCTTCGATCAACACCAGTTCGGCGGAACGTTTGGGGGGCCGCTGCGAAAGAACAGAGCATTTTTCTTCGCCGACTATCAGGGCACGAGATTGACGGAGGGCGTCGACACGGGTCAGATTCCGGTTCCAAGTCTGGACGAGCGGAAAGGCATCTTCCCGGATGGCGATATTATTCCGGAAGACCAATGGTCCGCCCCGGCCAAGAGTCTACTGCAATATATTCCCGAGCCGAACGTGGGGCTGAACATTTTCTCGACGTCGGCGTATAACGAAATTTTGCGCGACGATAAAGGCGCCTATCGCCTCGATCACAACAGCCGTTGGGGCGCCCTCTCTGGGTATTATTTTCTGGACGACTATACACTCAACAATCCTTATCCGGTGGCGCAGAGTGGGGCGAGCGTGCCGGGTTTCAATGCGCTCTATCTGGGACGCGCGCAACTACTCAGCCTGGGGGATACAACGACACTGTCATCGACGGCGGTAAACGAGGCTCATTTTGCCTACATGCGCGATCACAGCGATTTGGGAAAACCGCTCGGGGGACTGGGTGTGAGCCTGGCGTCGCAAGGGTTCGTTACCGGGTTGGGGACTCCGGGCATTGTGCCGCTAAATCCCCAAGGTGAGGGCGTTGAGAATATCGTGTTCAACGCCTTTTCCATTGGCACCAATGCCAACGAATTGAAGCAAGTCAACAATACGTTTCAGTGGACGGATAGTTTTTCGAAGGTCGCCGGCCGTCACACCATGAAATTCGGTCTGGAATTTCACTACGATCAGATCAACACCGACGCCATCGCGCAATTCAACGGCAATTTTCTATTTACGGGAAGTGAGACGGACTCTGACTTTGCCGATTTCCTGCTGGGGTTCCCGAGCCAGTACAACCAGAGCCAACTGCAACCGTTTTATGGACGTAATAAGTACTGGGGCGTGTATGCGCAGGATGGCTGGCGTCTGCGTTCGAACCTGACCCTGAACTATGGCCTGCGCTGGGATCGGATCGAGCCGTGGTACGAAAAGAATAACGGCATTTCAACTTTTGAAGCCGGCAGACAGTCGGCCGTCTTCCCGGGAGCTCCGACAGGAATCCTATTTCCGACTGATCGTGGCGTTCCACGAACACTCGCTCCACCCGGAAACGTGGATTTCGCTCCACGGATCGGCGTGGCTTATTCGCCCCAGGCTCCGGATGGCACGCTTCTCGGCAAACTTTTCGGGTCGCCTGGCGAGACCAGCCTGCGAGCGGGATTTGGTATGTATTACACGGCAATCGAAGCGCTGACGCTGGGCATTCTAGCCGGCAACGCGCCGTTCGGCATCAGCTATTCAAGCCCTGCTCCGCCGCTGTTCGCAACGCCATTCATCACCGCAAGCACGGGGCAGAACCTGGGTCAGCCGTTTCCTGTGGCACTGGTTGCGGAGGAGGCATCGAGCGGCCATCCGAATGCGAATGTCGACTGGTCGCAGTATGAGCCAATTAGCGGAATTCCGGGATACGCCACGAGCAATCGCATTCCGTATGTCGAGGAATACATGCTGTCGCTCGAGCGTCAATTGGGAAGCAGCACGGTACTCAGCGTTAATTACCTGGGGACACAGTCGCACCGGCTACTGGTGATGGAAGAGGCGAACCCGGGCAATCCTGCGCTTTGTCTTAGTCTGAGCCAGCCAAGCAATGTGGCACCCGGCTCACCAACCTGTGGGCCATTTGGTGAGAGCAATACTTTCACGTCGGCTTCCGGTCAGGTTGTCTACGGTACCCGCGGACCGCTCGGATCTAATTTTGGCAGCGATACGAATCAGAGGACGATTGGTAGATCTTACTACAACTCGCTGCAAGTAAGTCTGCGCCACACAAGCGGACGACTCGACCTGTCGGCCGGTTACACTTATGGTAAATCTTTGGATGACTCGTCCAATTTGGGTGAAGAAGTTAATCCCATTGATCCAGCGCTCAGTTATGCGTTGTCATCTTTTGATATCAGGCACAACTTTGTTGTTAGTTACAACTACAAGCTTCCTTTCAGCAGTCTGTTCCGGGTTTCGAATCGGTGGATTGACGGGTGGGAAATCTCTGGCATTACCCGTTTCAGTACCGGACTGCCTGTAACTTTGGTGAATTACGGCGACAATTCTCTGCTGGGATCGGAACCGAACGGCATTAATAACTATGGGGTTGATGAACCGGATTATGCGGGTGGCGATCTTGAGTTGAACGACAATCCCCGGAATGGGCGCCCATATTTCAACGTTTCTCAATTCAGCGACAACGCGCTGGGCACGCCGGGCACGGCGAAGCGGCGTTTTTTCTACGGACCAGGGTTGAACAACTATGATATGGCGCTGCTGAAGAATGTGCGTTTTACTGAATCGAAATCGCTGCAATTTCGCGTGGAAGGCTTTAACATTTTCAATCACGCTCAGTTTTTTGGGCCGCTTGCTGTGGACGGAAATATCGCCAATCTGGGGGCAACATTCGGGCAGGTTGTGAGCGCCAATCCACCACGGCTCATTCAACTGGGGGCCAAATTCTCTTTCTAGCTTGCCAAGGTTGAGTTCCCGAGGCGAGTTGGCCAGACTGCGGGCGCAGGCGCGTGAGGGACACTCGACTAAGCCGCCTTGGGCAGTCAGCCCGTTTATAATCAAATCTTCAGCTCACCAAGGGAAATCCGCTGGATCGTTTCAGCGACACAAGGCGAAAACGTGCTTGATTTTTTAGGCGATCTTAAACGAACTCATATGTGCGGAGAGCTTCGGCCCTCTGATGCGGGCAAGAGGGCGGTACTCATGGGATGGGTCAACCGCCGCCGTGATCTTGGTCAGATTATCTTTGTCGACCTGCGCGACCGTACGGGCGTCACGCAAGTCGTCTTCAATTACGAACTGAGCGCTTCCGTTCATGAAAAAGCTGAAGCGCTGCGCAACGAATTTGTGATTGCCGCCATCGGAACGGTAAAGCGGCGCGATGCCGATACGATCAACCCTAATATTCCCACCGGAGAAGTTGAACTGGTGGTGGAGGAGTTGCGCATTCTGAACGTATCGAAGTGCTTACCGTTCCTTCCCTCGGATACAGTTCTGGCGAACGAAGAGATCCGTCTGAAGTATCGGTATATCGATCTGCGGCGCGATGCGATGCAATTTAACATCGAGCTGCGACACAAGGTGGCTCTGGCGATCCGCGACAATCTGGCGTCCCAGGGCTTCTTTGAAATCGAAACGCCATTCATGACGCGTTCGACGCCTGAAGGCGCACGGGATTACCTTGTCCCCAGCCGCGTGCAGCCAGGATCGTTCTACGCGCTGCCGCAATCGCCACAACTGTTCAAGCAGATCCTGATGATCTCGGGCTTCGACAAGTATTTCCAGATTGTGCGTTGCTTTCGCGATGAAGACCTGCGGGCCGACCGTCAGCCGGAATTCACGCAGATTGACCTCGAAATGTCATATCCGCAACCAGAGCGGGTGTGGGAGGTAGTCGAAGGCTTTCTGGCGGCCGCGTTCAAGACGGCGGGGCATGAGATCAAGACGCCTTTCCCGCGCATGAACTATGACGATGCAATGCGGCAGTATGGTATAGACAAGCCTGATCTGCGCCTGCCGGCCTTAACTGAGGTTGGTGACTGTTTTACCGCTCCCGACCTGGAGGCACTGGCGATTCACAAAGAGCTGCCGGTGATTGCGATTCGCATTCCGCATGTCGGCGAACTGTCACGCAAAGAACGAGATGACATCAAGACACTGTTCGTCGCCAAGGGCGGTGCACGCGTATTTGAAGACTTCAAACGCATCGAAAACAAGTTTCCTGAGGCGGCGGCAAAGGTACGGGCGAAAGCGGCCGCGGTAGAAGACGATCTGCTCGTACTGGTGGTGGGCTCGGCGCAATCGACTGCATCGGATGCGCATCCCGCAGGAAAACGAAAAGTAACGGCGGCGGAAATGGCCGTCTACGCGTCCGCGGGGCTGCTGCGTGTGGCGCTCGGGCAGAAATATTCGGAACGCCACAAACTTTTTCAGAAAGGCGACTTTCGCTTCCTGTGGGTCACGAACTTTCCCATGTTCGAGTACGACGAGGGTGATAAGCGCTGGATGGCGGCGCATCATCCGTTCACTTCACCGCATGAAGAAGACATGGACAAACTGGAAAGCGATCCTGCCATGGTGCGCGCACTTGCCTATGACATCGTGCTGAACGGAACGGAGTTGGGATCGGGCTCGATCCGTATCCACCGACAGGACGTGCAGAGCAGAATTTTTCACGCGCTTGGAATGACGGACGAAGAAGCGCACTCTCGCTTCGGCTTCTTTCTTGAAGCTCTGGAATATGGAACACCTCCGCACGGAGGTATCGCACTCGGCCTCGATCGCATCGTGATGATTCTAGCCGGGGCGGAGAGCCTGCGTGAAGTCATTCCCTTCCCCAAGACCGCAGCTGCCAAAGACCTCATGATGGAAGCGCCGACACCCGTGGCTGAGAGCCAGTTGAGGGAACTGGGTATTGGCGTGGTGAAGAGGTAAATGTGCGATGTCGCGTCCGGGTAAGCTCGGAACCGCCGCTTTGCTGTCGGAAAGGACTCTACACCGAATGGTTTTCAAGGGATCGCTCGCGATTTGGCTCGTGGCTGTATTGCTGATCACTTCGGCTGTAGTTGCACAGACAGCCTCTCCTCTTCTACTGGTGCTTGAAAAAGAGGATCGATCCTTGGCCATCGTTGATCCGAGCAGCTTGAAGGTCGTGGCGCGCGTGCCCGCCGGCGATGATCCGCACGAGGTGGTCGCTTCCGAGGATGGCAGATTCGCGTACATTTCCAACTACGGCGCATTCGCGACGCCCCTGCATACGCTTTCGGTCGTGGACATTCGCGAGCGCAAACCGCTTCCCGCGATCGACCTCGGAGCTCTGCTAGCGCCGCACGGGCTGGCGCTGGTGGAAGGTAAGATTTACTTCACGGCGGAGGGCAGCAAGGCGATTGGCCGCTACGATCCCGTCAGCCAGCGGATTGATTGGATTCTCGGCATCGGCCAGAACCGCACGCACATGTTGGAAGTTGCAAAAGACGGCAGCCGGATCTTCACCTCGAATGTGAATTCCAACAGCATCGGCATCATTGAGCGCGACAGGAATGCCGACGTTTCAGGATGGAGTGAGACATACGTTCCCGTTGGCAAGGGGCCAGAAGGATTCGATGTTTCGCCCGACGGCAAGGAGCTGTGGACGGCAAATTCCCATGACGGCAGCGTCTCGATTATCGATATTGCGAGCAAAAAGGTGACGCAGACGCTCGAACTGCACACACAAGCAATAAACCGCTTGAAGTTCACGCCCGATGGAAGACTGGTGCTTATGTCGGACCTCGGAACCGGTGACTTGGTTGTGCTTGATGCTGTGGGCCGCAAAGAGATCAAACGCATTCGGTTAGGGCACGGCGCGGCCGGCATTCTGGTCTCGCCCGACGGTTCGCTGGCTTATGTCGCCGTGAGCAGGGATAACTACGTCGCAGTTGTCAATTTGAAGAGCTTGTCGGTGCGCGGTCGCATCGCCACTGGCAAAGGCCCTGATGGAATGGCCTGGGCTGCAGAGAACTAATCCGGGAATACCAACGCTGCGCGCGGGGCGAAGCGATCAACTCCCGCCTCTCAACGGCTGGCCATCAGCCGTTGCTCAACCAAGTCCTCGATCCGATTGAGGACTTCGTCTTCGGTCATATTCGTGGAGTCGAGAACTACAGCATCTTCGGCTGCTACAAGTGGGGAGGCTGCGCGCGTGCGGTCGCGCCGGTCACGTTCGCGAAGTTCGGCTGCCATCGCTTGCGCGGACGGGCCTTTCACTCTCTGCTGGTCAAGACGCCGCTGCTCGCGGATGACGGGATCGGCATCGAGAAAAATTTTTAGGTCTGCGTGGGGAAAAACCTTTGTTCCTATGTCGCGGCCTTCCATCACTATGCCGCCACCGACGCCCATCTCGCGCTGACGCGCCACCATCCAAGCACGGACCCTGGGATGTACCGAGACGCGAGACGCGGCTTCGGTGACATCGCGCTCGCGAATGCGGGCAGAAACGTCTCTTCCGTTGACCAGTACGCGATTGCCGCCGATGGTGCGTTCGAGAACAATGTTCGAATCCTGTGCCATTTTGAGCAGCGCGGCTTCGTCGTCGAATGAGACATCCCATTCAATGGCCCGAAGCGCAAGAGCACGGTACATCGCTCCGCTCTCGAGGTTTACATAACCGAGTTTGCGCGCGAGGCGGGAGGCGATCGTGCTTTTGCCGGCTCCGGCGGGGCCGTCTATGGCGATGATTAATTTGCGATGAGCGGGATCGGCCATTGGGCGAAGTGAGAATTGTACACGGACGGCGCGCTCGACCGATCACCGCAGCGGGCACAGAGAAACCCGGGGACGAGTTCGCCTCCTTGGGAGGGGCGACATATTACTATTTATGCGATTTCAGCTGATGCGTGCCGGGCGCGGCTTGGGAACGTAGGCTTGTTTTGGCGGAGTCACCTGCAGCAGCGACCTGCTCCCGACGTGCATGAAGCTCAACTCGCGCGCCGAAAGCAAGGCATGGATGGACTCTTTAACGCGGGTGCGAGGAACGAAGTTTGCGAGAAATGTTTCGGCCTCTGCTTCATCGACAGCCACCATGCAGCCGAGATATTTCGAGGCCAGCGCCGAGAGTGCTTGCGGTACAGAAAGGCCAACGCCTTCGCGAACGACCTCCGGCGCCCAGCGCGACAACTCGTCCCACACCGAACCTTCTTCAACTGTGTAATCGACGCGTGTGATGCGGAGCTTGCTCCACAATTCACTGAGAGCGCGATCGAGGCCAGCGTCAGAAAGGGAGCCACCGAGCAATTCTCCCAACTTCGATTTAGAAATCGGGCCGCGGCGGCGGATGATCTCGAAGGCGTCGCAGGCTAGCTGTGAATAAGGAGAGCGTGGTCCGCTCGCGGGCGGTTGCTTCGGGTTACGCTCGCCAACTAGAGAATAAAAATAGGGGAATACGGAAGGCGCGAGCAGGAAGGCGTTGTTCTCTTCGAAAAGCGGGGCCTCGTAAGCCGCCCGATCGCGGAGGGCGCGCACCATCAATTCAGTCGCTTCTTTGGCTCGCGGATCGTTATAGGCGTGCTGGCGGGTGGGCAGGTTGTCGTCAGCTCCGACCCAAGCGCCGATGAAAGTCGGCACCAGCACCGCTGGACGCATCGGATACATCAAGCAGAATCCGACTTCCTCCAGAAACGCACGTGCGTCGTCGAGAGTTCGCATGGGCTGGCCGTCGACGCGCCACTTATGGGCTCGGGCCTGTTGGAGTTCTAGGTCAGTCATTGCTTCTGATTAGAACACAGGCCACGACTAAGATCTCAGAGGGATATCCCGCGCCGACGGTCAGTCGCTTTTCCGCGTTCCTAAGACACGCAGCTTGCCGATCCCATTCTAGCGCCGGGTGCAGACTAGATTCTTTTGAATGCCTTCTGAATATCCTGCATGGAGTAGCGCAGCACGACTGGCCTGCCATGTGGGCAGGTCATGGGATGGTCGGTCTTGGACAGTTCGGAGAGCAGCCATTCCATTTTGTTTTGTTCCAGTGGCATGTTGACCTTGATAGCGGCGTGGCAGGCTATGGAGGCGGCAATTCTAGTGCGCACGGTTTCGAGATTGATGGTCTGCTCTTCACGAGTCAACTGTTCGAGGATTTCGTTGAGCAGGTGCTCGATTTGCGCGGCGTCTACGCCGGCAGGGGCGAGTTTGACCGCAACGCTGCGGGCTCCGAAGGGCTCGGCCTCAAAACCGTTGCGGGACAGCTCTTCGGCAATTTGAGTAAGAATAGCTTGCTGCGCAGGCGTCAGGTCGATGATGAGCGGCATCAGCAGACGTTGGCTTTCGACCCGCTGGACTGCGCGCTGGCGCACGATGCGTTCGAAGAGCACGCGCTCGTGAGCGACGTGCTGATCGATGATCCAGAGGCCATCTTCGTTGACGGCCAAAATAAATGAGTTTCGAATCTGGCCTAACGGTCGCAGCGTGCACAGCGATTCGAGGGTCGGCGACGTTTGCCATTCCTGCGCGATGGGCGGAGCACAGCCATGATCGGGAACCGGCTGCATCATCGTCTGATCCGCAAGTGGCGGATCAGAGACTGCCCTCTCTGACACTCCCGCAAGTGACACGGCTGCGTTCGCCTCGACGGCGATTCCTGCTTCAAACTCAAAACGCGCCGTGGTTGCGGGAATTGACGGGGCCTGGAGCGCAAAGCCCGCCGCCACCGGTTCATACAGGTCGCGCCACGGTGCTGCGGCGGGGGCAGTGCTTGGTGCTTCCGTCAGCGGACGATTGCCTAAGCCGGGGCTAGTTAGCCCGGGAGTCACCGAGGGCTGCGCTCCGATCTCGGTGAGGAAGTGCGGTACCGGACGCGCTTTCATCAGTGCCGCCCGCACCGACTCACGTATGAAGTCATGAATCACGGTCTGTTGCCGGAAACGCACTTCGGTCTTTGAGGGATGCACATTCACATCGACCTCAGCAGTGGGCATCTCGACAAAAAGCAGAACCACTGGATAGACCGTAGGCGGCAGGATATTGCGGTAAGCCTCGATAATGGCGTGCTGGATAAGACGGTCTCGAATCAGCCGTCCATTTACAAAAATGTAAATCGAATTGCGATTGAGTTTCTGAATTTCCGGCTTCGAAACAAAACCGTGTAAACGCACTTCTCCGAAAGGAGCTTCGGTCGATTCCGCTGGGGTGTCGAACGACGCTTCGGTACCCGTGCCCCTCCGGTCTACCACACGCCACGGCGGGGGTTGCGGCAGGCCGATGCGCTCCAGCGGCTGAACGGCTGCCATCGGAATCAACTGGTCGAGCGTGTCGCGACCGAAAACCTGATAAACGCGTTCACGATGACCGGAGACGGGCGGAGCTACGAGTAAGGCATTCGTCGCTGAGTGCAGCTCAAAGTGCATTTCGGGATGCGCCAGGGCGTAATGAGTTACAAGTGAAGCGATGTGCGAAAGTTCGGTAGATTCGGATCTTAGAAATTTCTTGCGGGCCGGCGTATTGAAGAAAAGATCGCGGATCGTAATTGACGTTCCGAGCGGCAAGCCGGCTTCTTCCACGCGAACGATCTTGCCGCCATTGATTTCGAGGACAGTGCCTGCGGATTCTTCTGCGGCACGGGTTTCGAGATGCAATCGGGCCACAGAAGCAATCGACGGCAGCGCTTCACCGCGGAAACCAAGGGTCGAAATGCTCAAGAGATCGTCAGTGTCTTTTATTTTCGAGGTAGCGTGCCGCTCAAAGGCGAGCATGGCATCGTCGCGCACCATGCCACACCCGTTGTCGGTGATCTGGATTAGCTTCTTGCCGCCCGCCTCGACTTGAATGCGAATCCGCGTGGAACCGGCGTCCAGCGCGTTTTCGAGCAGTTCCTTCACCACGGAGGCGGGACGCTCGACCACTTCGCCTGCGGCAATCTGGTTGGCAACTCTCTCGGGAAGGATGTGAATCTTGCCCATGGATCGGCGATCGGAGGATCGTGTCGTGTCCTGTGTCAGTGGCCAGTGTGACAGATTCGGAGGCGCAGCGTAAAGGTGTGTCGAGGTCGGACATGACAGAATCCAAAACTCCGTGTCATAGTTTTCTTGGGAGTGTCGAGATGAAACAGGCAGTTTTGGGGGCGGGAGCAATCGGAGGGTTGGTTGGCACGGTGCTCGCGTCGCTTGGCGAAGACGTCACGGTAGTGGTCCGGGCGGAGCGGCTAGCGGAATATCCTCCTAATCTGTATTTGGAGCGTCCATCAGGCCCTCTAACCGCCGCTGCAAACGCCGTCGCCGAGCTGACTGAACCGGTGGACGTGTTGTGGATTGCTACCAAGACTTATCAGCTGCAGACTGCGCTTAAGGCAGTGCAAGTGTTGCCAGGTTGCGTGGTTCCCTTGCTCAACGGCGTCGATCACATTTCGCTGCTTCGGACACAGTTTGGAGCGAAAGCCGTGATTCCGGGCACGATAGCCGTGGAAGCGGAGAAGGCTGCGCCGGGACGATTTATACAGCGCTCTCCGATTGTTCGTCTCAACCTTGCTTCTAGCGGGGAGGCACTTCTTGGAGGAATTATTGAACGGCTCGGCAAGCTTGGATTCAGCTGCCAGTTCATTGCGAACGAGCAAACTTTGTTGTGGGGCAAACTCTGTTTCCTGGGTCCGTTTGCGCTGGTGACCTCGGCCTCAGGAATGAATGGTGGCGAAATCCTTGCGGATGCAGGTTGGAGAAAGAAACTGAGTTCTGCGGTGGCTGAGGCTTCTGCGGTGGCGAATGCCAGCGGTGCAGAGATTGACGCACGAAAGATATTGGCGAGTTTCGAGAAAGCGCCGCCGGGAATGCGCAGTTCCATGCAGAAGGACCTTGCCGCTGGCAGGAAGCTTGAGTTGGATGCGATTGCCGGCCCTATTGTGCGTGGCGGTGAGCAGCATGGAATCGATATCTCGACGACCGTGGAGCTTATTGCGGAGATCCGATTGAAGGTTGCCGCGTGATGACGACAGCCCCGATCGAGCGGCCTGTTATGAGTTTGCGGAACGCTTGGGCAGTAGTTGGTCTTTAGATTTTGGCGGGCAAACGCGAGCTGCTGAGGACTTCTTGCAGTAACTGAGCTGGAGTTTCGCCAGCGAATTCCAGCGCTCGCGCTAATGAGAGGTGTTCGGTTCGCAGCAGGGCGGCTCGAATTTCTTTGCGGCGAGACCACTTCGGGTGCTGGGCGACGGCGTGTACTAAAGCCACCCGAGCGGCGGGGCGCAGAACGCACCTAATAACAAGCGCTTCGGTGAGGCGCCGGTTTTCGAGAGCGGTCTGCATGACGCGGATTTCGGGAGCTACGGCTCCGGAGTATTCTGCCTTTCGGTCGATTTTGCTTTCCGCGTTTTTCACATCTGACAAGAGAGCCGCAGCCACTCTGCCGGACCCGCGCCGCGCGAGCGTCAGCCGCTCTCCAATGGTCACGGTTTGAAGACGCGCAATGAGGACGTCGTCGACGGCAAGCTTTATGTCAGCCGGGACGGTCGCCGAGAGCGCGACTTTCATTAGGTCGAAGGTGTGGAACTGGCGCGCCAGGGGCACGGATACATGGCGTGGGGTGTGCGGGTGACTGACCAGGGCGATTTTCACTTTGCGGCTCTTCAGCGCCGCAGCATTCTTGGCGAGTTGTTCAAGAACTTCTGCTGGCAGGTCGGCACGCTTGAGCAGGGCCTGGGCCAAATCCTCAGAAAGGGTAGGATCGGCGGCAGTGCGAAGCAAATCGGCGCTTTTCGGTGTTGTCGTCTCCGGCGAACTAGGCGATCGCGGCTCGGATTCGTCTTCCAAAAGCCTTCTGTCGGAAATCTTTTCTTCGATCATTACTTGCTCGCCCCGTAATTATCAGTCCTTTTAACTCTGAGACCCATCGCTTTTGCGGCAAAGATTCCGCCATGGTGATCATGCGCCGCTTTGAGGCACAGCCTGACGAGCTAACATTCGCCGAGCTCTGGCAAGCGCACCTTCTACAGGATCGGATGGATCCTGGCGCACCTCGACGCCAGGGAAGCTTGTCAGTAGCGTATTGTAGAAAACTTCGCTCACGATTTTCGACTGACGGAAGACACTGCCCGTGGTGGCTATGGGAAGCATCATCGGCGAGAGTGCGGGTGCTCGCAGCGTGTTCGCGCGAGGTTGCGACGCCAGGCGGTAAACCACGACGGAAGTGAGTGCAGCCAACCTGGTGCCGGCATCCGAGAGAAGTTTGCGGGCGACGTCATCGGATCCTTCGGCCGCCCGCAAAACAACCGGAAACAAGCGTGGAAAGTCGGGCGGCGGCGTCGAATTTGCGTGCTGCACGAGCTCGTCAATAGAAGTGAGTTTCCAGGCCTGTAGGACCATCGAGGTGAGCGCGGTTTCGAGGCCTTGATCGACGGCGTCAAGGACCGCGGAGACGGCGCGGCGACCGATCCAGTGTCCCGAGCCCTCGTCGGAGATGGCGAAGCCCCACCCGCCGGCGCGTGCGCTTCGCCCAGCGGCATCGCGTCCGTAGACGATGGAACCGGTGCCGGCGATCGTGATAATTCCGGGATCCGCGCCAAAAGCGGCTTCGAGCGCGATTACGCTATCACCGACAACTTCGATTCCCGAGCTCGCAATTCTTGGAACTAGCTCAGCCAGAATGCCGCGAATCTTGGCAGCGATCTCAGGACGAGCGGCGCCGGTGGCGCCGATACAGATGGCACTGATGCGATCGGGAGTAATTTCGGCGGCGGTGCAGACCTGCCGGATTCCGGAATGCAGTGATTGCCTCGCCTCCTGCTCGCCGAGACGAATCACGCTGCAGCCGCCGGTCATCGCTTTGGCCAGTACGGACGTTTCATCAGCGAGAATACACCGGGTTTTCGTACCGCCGCCGTCGATTCCGAGATAGTAGGCCATCGCGCTAGTTCTAACACAGGTTCGCCCTGATCGGTTCGCGCTTGCTCGCGGGTTTCGGCGGCGGAACATGCCTGTACAATGCTGCGAAACGTTGATGGATGCGGGAGACGCGGCTCTAGCGACTCCGCGCGTAGGAAAGGTAGGATCGCTGGCTTGGGATTGAACCGGATCGACCTGCTGATTATCGCGGTGTACCTGGCGGGGATCACGCTGTTCGGGCTGCGGTTTCGCAAGCGGCAGAGGACGATGCGCGATTACTTTCTCGCCGACCGCGACATTCCCTGGTGGGCGATTTCGCTATCGATTGTGGCGGCCGAAACCAGCACGCTGACGATTATCAGTATCCCGGGGCTGGCCTACGATTCAAATCTCACCTTTCTACAAGTGGTAATGGGATACGTGATCGGACGCGTCATCATTAGTTTTGTGCTGCTGCCGCAGTATTTTCGCGGGGAGCTGTATACGGCATATCAGTTGATCGAGCGACGGTTTGGCCCGGAGCTGCGCACGGTGACAGCCGGGCTGTTTCTGTTGACGCGGGCCGCGGCCGAGGGCGTGCGGGTGTATGCCGTGTCGATCGTGGTATCGATTGCGCTGGGCACAGGTGAGGTGGCCTCGATTGCGATCATCACGCTACTGACTTTGATCTATACCTTTGAGGGCGGCCTAGCGGCGGTGATCTGGACCGACGTCGTGCAGACTTTTATTTACATCGGTGGCACGTTGGTGGGATTGATAACGATTCTGCATCTTGTGCCTGGAGGTTGGAGCTCGGTTGAAGCTATTGCCGGTGCACTGCACAAGTTTCAAGTGTTCGATACGCACTTATTTAATTCAGCCGGTTTGGGTGCTGCGACTTCCACGCACTGGCTGCGTTTGGGTCTTTCAAGGCCTTACACGCTTTGGGCGGGGATTATCGGCGGCACCTTCCTGACAACGGCAAGTCACGGGACCGACCAGCTCATTGTGCAGAGATTGCTGGCGGCGCGGAATCAACGGCAGTCGGTCCTGGCTCTGTTGTCGAGCGGCCTGGCGGTGTTTCTTCAATTTGGATTGTTTCTCTTTGTCGGTGTAATGCTATTTGCCTACTATCGGGTTCCCTCGTCTGCGTTCGGACGAGCCGATAGAATTTACCCCACATTCATCGTTACCCGGATGCCGCATGGGATCGCAGGACTGTTAATCGCTGCGATTCTGGCAGCGGCGATGTCGAACTTGAGCGCGGCGCTGAACTCGCTGTCGTCGAGTTCGATTGTGGACTTTTATCTTCGATTTCGACAAGGCTCTGGTGTGAGTGCTTCGTCGGAGGCTGGTGAAGTGCAACGTCTGCGATTGGCGCGATTGACGACCGTGGTGTGGGCGCTGGTTCTATTCGCCCTGGCGGTACTAGCACTCCATCGGGTGGGAAGAGTTGTAGAAGTCGGGTTACAAATCGCATCGGTCGCTTATGGTGCACTATTGGGTGTGTTTTTGCTGGGCGTGCTGACCAGGCGTGCGAATCAGCGCGGCGCGATGGTCGGCATGATTTGCGGATTCACAGTGGAATTGTATTTGTGGGGATGGTCACAGGTGGCATTCACCTGGTGGGTCGCGATTGGGACTTCCGTCACGTTTGGAATTGGTTACCTGATGAGTTTGGCATGATTTCCTGTGCTCAAAGCCTGACACGAGGGGCACTGGCTTTCCGGTTAGAATCTTGCAACTAGTAATCCAGAATGAACACGAACAGCACAGCCAAACCCGAATTGGCGCGCGACTTGGGACTGTCGCACGCCGGCGCAATCGTGGTGGGAACGATCATCGGAAGTGGGATCTTTTTGGTTCCGACCGAGATGATGCAGGCAGTGGGGTCAGCGCGTCTTGTGTATCTCGCGTGGGTGGTTGGTGGACTACTGTCCTTTTTCGGAGCGCTCACCTATGCCGAACTGGGCGCTATGAAACCGCAGGCCGGTGGCGAGTACGTTTACGTTCGGGACGCTTACGGGCCGCTGGCGGGATTCCTCTATTCCTGGACATGGTTTCTAATCGCCAAACCGGCATCGATTGCGACCGTAACGACTGGATTAGTTCGGATTCTCGAGACGTTTCCGGTGTTTTCCTTTTTCTCACATACCTTCTTCTCAATTGGGTTCTCTCGCGGTTCGGCTTCGCATCCGTTCACGCTCAATTACGGGCAGATGCTGGCAATTCTCGCTACGATTCTGATTTCGTGGCTGAACTATATTGGCGTGCGCCGGGCGGGCGAGTTCCAGTTTTTGTTCACGCTGCTGAAAGTCGCGATCATTCTCGCCATTGTAGGAATTGGCTTTTCGTATAGCGCAGGAACGTGGGCAAACTTCGCTACCGACTTCGCTGGGGCAAAGGGCGGGGTGGCTGGATTTTTCGCGGCGCTGGTGGCAGCGCTTTGGGCCTATGACGGCTGGAATGATCTGAACATGGTCGCGGGGGAAATACAGAATCCCCAGCGTAATATTCCCCTGTCACTGATTTGGGGCGTGGCGACGGTGGGTGCGCTCTACATTCTGATGAACGCAGCGGTGCAGTATGTTCTGCCAGCAGCAGCGGTGGCGGGATCGGAGCGTCCTGCTTCGGACGCGGTGGCGCTGGTGCTAGGGCCTGCAGGCGCTAGCCTGGTTTCGGCGGGCATGGCCGTTTCGATGCTCGTGACTTTGAACGGTACCATCATGAGCGGAGCGCGGGTGCCATTTGCGACGGCCCGCGATGGATATTTCTTCAAGGCGATTGCCGAGGTTCATCCACGGTTTCACACACCGTCGGTGGCGATCGTTGTACAGTGCGGATTGGCGATTGTGCTGCTGCTGCTGGGAGGCAGCTTTCGGCAATTCTTTTCGCTGGCGATCTTTGCGGAATGGCTGTTCTACATGATCGCCGGCAGCACCGTGTTCGTGTTCCGGCGCCGCGAACCGCACGCCCTCCGGCCTTATCGCGTGCTGGGATATCCAGTGGTTCCGGCGTTGTTTGTGCTGATTTCGGCAGTGCTTCTCTACTACACATTCACCGACAATCTGAGGAATTCGGTCGGCGGATCCCTGGCGATTCTTGCGGGCATACCGGTCTTCTACTTTTTCGCGCGCCGGCGGGTGGAGACACCTAAGTAATCGGCCATTCGGCGGAATCTCTCCGTGTGGTTACCAAAGGACACGCGCAAGCGACACGTTTACCCCCTGCCCAATCTCCCATAAGGTGAAGACTCCAACCCCGAGCGCTCTCCCCAGCTTCGGGCCCCCAACTTTGGAGTCATGGATGCCAACGTACGATCGCGGTTTTCAACTCGGCCTTTTGCCTGAAAAGAAGTGGAACTGGCGAACCTTCGCAACCAGTTACGGAATTCTTACGGCCTTGATTCTGCTTCTGATCGTGATTGGCATCATGACGTCCGATACGTTACTTAACCCTGAGAATTATCACGTCACTGAGTTGATTCCACGGCCATCGCTGAGACCTGAGCGTTTGCCGAGGCCGAAGCCTCTGCCCTTGCATGCGAAGTTGCTGCCGCCGAAACCTGTGTTTCAGGCACCGAAGCTGATCGTGCCGCGCGAGATCCGTGCACCTAAACCGCAACCGCAGGAAGTTGAGCCGCCCAAAGTGGTGATGAACAATTTCGCGCCGGCCGTTTTGAAACAGACGAGCGGAGCGCGTCCGGTGCTGATTCATACCGGTGACTTTCAGGGAAGTTCGATGACGCCGACGGTCAATGCGCCGATCGAGAAGGTACAGACCGGCGGATTCGGCGACCCGAATGGGCTCAAGCCGAGCGCGAACAGCAAACCGAATGGCCGCTTAATCGCGTCCACGGCGGGTTCGTTCGATATGCCGGTAGGAGCAGGACAAGGCAACGGATCAGGTGGCGCGAAGGGGATTCGGGGAACAGTGGCGAGCGCGGACTTTGGCACGGGGGTAGCGACTCCGGGACAAGGTGATGGGCGCAGAAGCGGCCGGGGTGTTCAGACGTCCGGCTTTGGTTCGCAAGAGGTAGCGCAGAACACACCGCACGTCCAACGGATGGATACAGGACCACAAGCAACATCGGTGGAGATCACTTACAAACCAAACCCGATCTATACAGATGAGGCAAGAAATCTAAAGCTGGAAGGTGAGGTTCTGCTCGAAGTTGAGTTCGCGACGAACGGGCAGTTGCACGTGAACCGAGTGGTCCGCGGACTCGGGCACGGGTTGGATGAAGCCGCCGTAGCCGCGGCAAACAAGATGCGGTTCAAACCGGCTACACGCGGTGGGCAAGCAATCGATTCGACAGCAATCGTGCACGTGGTATTTCAACTGGCATATTGAAACTTTGGAGACGAGAGTTATGCGGAAGGTTAGAAACACTGTCAACTGGATGGTTTTGGCTCTGCTGGCGATGACGATGACGGCAGCGGCCCAGCAAACGGCGTCCGCGCCGCAGAACCCACAGCCGGCTGCGGCGACGCAGTCCGACCCTGCGGCTCAGGCCGAGGCTAACCTGCCGCCGCCGACCACGATGGACCAGGTTGTCGATCGCGTAATCATGCGTGAGAAAGATCTGATCAAGTTCCTATCGACGCGCACTCCGATCGTGGAGACCTATCTCCAGAACCTGACTCAAGATCCGCAGCTGGGGCCGGTTCCGCAAGATGATCATTACTTTCTCGGGCGCATGGATTTGAGTGACTCGATCGACCGTAGCGACTACCTCGATGGCAAGGGCAAAGATAAAGACGAAGGCATGGAGAAGCACCTTCTGGGTGAATTCACGAAGAAGTTCAAATTCCAGTATCAGCCGCTGGGCTTTTCGTGGATGATCTTCGCCGATCGCAACGACTTCGATCGGCAGCATTACGATTTTCACTATGCGCGCCGCGAATTCCTGGGCGACGTGCGCTGTCTGGTGTTTGATCTCACTCCGAAAAAAGATGCCGGCCGCGGGCGTTTTCTCGGCCGTATCTGGGTCGAGGATCAGAACTTCAATATCGTGCGGCTGAACGGTACATATGCACGTCCTTCGCGCAACAACTACTACTTCCACATGGACAGCTGGCGTTTGAACCTGATCCCGGGTTACTGGATCCCGGCATACATCTACAGCGAAGAAGGCGACTTTACCGCCGGAGCCAAGAACAAAATTGCGTTCAAGGCGCAGACGCGCATGTGGGGCTACAACCTGAAGGCGGCAACCGCGAATGATGAGCTCACCAACATTCGCGTCGACGCGGTGAAAGACGATACGCCAACGGCGCAGGATGCGACTCCACTAGCTGCCGAACGTGAATGGCAGCAACAGGCAGAGGACAACGTGGTCGAACGGCTGGAGCGCGCCGGACTGCTGGCTCCTGAAGGCGACGTCGACAAGATTCTGCAGACAGTGGTCAACAACATCGAGATCACGAATAATATCGAGCTGCCGCGCCCGGTCCGGACGCGAGTGCTGACGACTTCCCCGCTGGAAACGTTCAGCGTGGGCAACACGATCGTGGTAAGCCGCGGGTTGATCGACGTGCTTCCTGACGAGGGCAGCCTGGCGATGGTGCTGGCGCACGAATTGGCGCACATCGTTCTGGGACATAACCTAGGCAGCCAGTACGCGTTCAACGACCGCATGCTGTTCTCAGACGAAGGGACGTATCAGAATCTCGGTTTCAAGCATATTCCGGAAGAAGAAGCGGCCGCCGACAAGAAGGCGATCGAGATGCTGAAGAACTCGCCGTATGCGCAGAAACTGGACACGGCAGGACTCTTCCTTAAAGCGCTGCAGGCGCGGGCTCCGAGTTTGGGCGCGCTGCTGCAGGCACATCTAGGTAACAACATTGTGGAAAATGGCACGGTCGTCCGTATGGCAGCTTTGATGAACTCGGCGCCAGCGCTCGACTGGAACAAGCTGGACCAGATTGCTGCGTTGCCGCTGGGAGCACGCGTCAAACTGAATCCATGGGATGACAAGGTGGAAATCGTTAAGGCGCAACCGGTCGCAATTACTTCGGCACGCGACAAAATGCCGTTCGAAGTGACACCGTTCTACCCCCGGCTTGCACGATACAGTCCGGCCGCCGAACAGGCCCCGGCAACGGCAACGGCACCGCCAGCAACAACCTCAACCACAGCCACCGCCGCCTCCACGCCAAGTAACTGACCGAGCCACTGAGTTGATAGAAGCGCGGGCCGGGACCGGAAGAGATTCCGGGCTCCCGGCCTGTGTCTATTGCGGTTAACCATCGAACGCCTCGCATCCATCGGACTCTCATTTATCCGAAAGCCACGACGTCCACAAAAGAGAGCCAGTCTCTTACCCGCTAATTCACCGGCTTTTGCTAGTATGGATACCCCCACATTTTTTGTTCGGGTTCCCTGGGAAGAAATTGCAGCTGATCCGCGGCGAAACTAGGCGCGAAGAGCTGTGGTGCTCTAGCAGCCTCAAGAAAGGTCGTGCGTCCTTGGCCAAGAAGTTCATGATCACACTCATTTTGGGTCTACTCTTCCAGTTTGGTGCCGTTCAGGCACAAACCCTGAAAACACTCGTCCATCAACCGCCGGACGGGGTCGTAATTTCTTTCCAATTGACCGATGGCACGGTGATGGTCCAAGGCAACCGGTATAGTGACTGGTGGAAGCTTAGGCCAGACAACACGGGAAGTTACGTGAACGGAACTTGGACCCAACTCGCCAGTCTTCCTTCGGGATATGCGCCTTATGCAATGGCGTCAGGGGTATTGGCGGACGGCCGACTGCTCATCGAGGGCGGGGAATACAACTACGGTAACTTTACCCTCACCAACCTCGGCGCAATCTATGATCCTACGGCGGACACGTGGACTTCGGTGACGCCACCGAAAAACTGGGACTATATCGGGGATTCGCCGTCGCTTGTGCTGCCAAACGGCAACTACGTGATCGGAAACAAGCTGACAAAACAGATGCGGGAACTAAATCCGAAAACCATGAAATGGACGTCGACGCCTCCGAAGGGCAAGAAGGATTTCAATGCCGAAGAAGGCTGGACGCTGTTACCGGACGGGTCGATCCTAACCGCGGATGTTAAGAAGGCTCCCAATTCGGAAATCTATACTCCTTCTGCGAAGGAGTGGATAACTGCCGGCAGCACGATTGTTGACCTACATTCGCCGTCTCCTTTTGGCTGTATCAACTATGGTCCCGGCGGCACGCTTTGCTACTACCCGCCTGGAGAGATTGGGCCGCAGATCCTGCGTCCGGACGGAACTGTATTCGTCGCCGGATCCTATACCAAGGGCAATGGTCCTGGTAATACCGCGATTTACGACGCTCTCACTGGGCAGTGGTCGGTCGGGCCAGTCTTTCCGGATGATGACAACGCGGGCGATTCGTTTGCTGTCCTGCTGACGAATGGAGACGTACTGGTAGAAGGCGACTCCGGATATTCCTACACGTTCGACGGGACCAATCTAACGCGGGGGCCCTATACTCCAGGGAGCCTGATGGTGTTACCCACCGGGGAAATACTAGTTGGCGGGGGTACCACAGAGACATACACGTCGCCCGGCACTTACCAGACTTCTTGGGCACCAGCCATCTCTAGTTATCCGCCGACTGCTATTCGTGGCTCGACGTATTCGATTTCGGGCACACAATTCAACGGTTTGTCGCAAGCAAACGCATTCGGGGATGAGTTGCAAACGGCGACAAACTATCCTCTGGTCCGGATTACAAACAACAGCACGAATCACGTGTTTTACGCAAAAACCCACGACCACAGTACGATGGGGGTCGCTACGGGCTCAGCTATCGTTTCCACGAACTTCGATGTTCCGGCGACGATGGAGACGGGCGCGAGCACATTGGTGGTTGTAGCGAACGGCATTCCATCTGAACCGGTCAGCGTTACAGTTCAGTAGGGTTTGGATTCGGTTCGATTTCGTGGCGATTGATTGAGCTGCCCTTGTGTCTTCCAGCATCGGATGACACTAGAGCATTTTTGTATCGCGTGACGCAGGTTATGATCTAAGATGCACGCGCTAAGCGCGGCTAGAAGTGGCTTTTGAGGTCGTCAAAGCGATCGAGTACCAGCAAGCGCTGCGATGGCGGGGCGGCGGCCAGTTCCTCGTGTTCGAGAATCCACGTTTTGTCGTGCGGGATAAAAACGGCATGCAAGCCGGCCGCGAGGGCCGGATTGATATCGGATTTGGGACTGTTCCCGACCATCCAGGTCAAATCCGATGCCAGCGCATATTTTGCGAGGACGGCGCGGTAGATCGATTCATCCTTCTCGGCCACGATCTCGATGGCGGAAAAGTACTCTTTCAATCCTGAACGCTCGACTTTGCCGGATTGCTCGGCGAAGTTTCCCTTAGTCATCATGATCAGGTGGTGGCGTTCGCCGAGATATTGCAGCGTCTGTGGGACACCGGCAAGAGTTTCGATGGGATGATCGGCGATCTGGTGAGCGAAACTGCGAATTTGTTCGTGCAATTCAGGTGTGACGGAGTCGACGGACAACTTCTCGAAGGTCTCTACCAAAGAATGCGCGAAACTGTGCAGACCGTAACCGTGCTCAACGATAGATTTCCGCTCCACATCGTTCAAGATCAGACGCACCTGCTCCGGCGAGTATTCACGATGATTGAGAAACGAAATGAATTTCGCGATCGCTCGCTCGAAGTAGATGTTGTTTTCCCAGAGTGTGTCATCAGCATCGATGAGTAAAGTCTGGGCGCCGTTCTCTCGCTGCATCTTTTTATGATACCGGCTCGGGGGGATTCGCAGCTTTGGTAAACTCTGAGAATGAACAGGAGTCGTATTGAAAGGTTTTTAGCAAGGAATTCCAGACATTTTTTCAAGTGCTACGGAACGACTTTAGTTTTCTTCTTCCTGATTTCGAGCTTCGGGGCAGCCCAACAGGGGAAACGATTCATGACGGGTTCAGCGGCGAAAAGCGGCGCTCCCGCGAATTTGGAGTTTGTTCCCGATCTTGCCGAACGGCTGGCGAAGTTTCGGCGGGTTGAAATGCCGTTCAATACAGCAGGTCTGAGCGTTCGCGAGCGGCAACTGGTTCGCAAACTCGTAGAGGCAAGCGGCTACGTGGAAAGCATCTATTGGAGGCAGAGTGATCCGACTGGGTTGACGCTATACCAGTCGTTGGCGTCAAGCCACAATCCGCGAGACGTGGAACTGCGGCGCTACTTGTGGATCAACGCTTCGCGGTTCGATCTGATTGACGCCAACATGCCTTTCGTCGGGTCCGAGAAAATGCCTCCCGGGCGTGGGTTTTATCCCACGAACCTAACGCGAGATCAACTCGACGAGTACGTCAAAGATCATTCCGAACAGAGAGGGGCAATCTACGACCATTTCACCATCGTGCGTTGGCATCAGGGGAAACTAGACACTCTTCCCTACCACATCGCGTTTCGCTCTTTTCTAGCGCCGGCAGCGACGGCCTTACGTGAAGCTGCTGATCTCAGTGACGACGCCGCTTTTGCGAAATTTCTTCGCCTGCGAGCGGATGCGCTACTTAGCGACGATTATTTTCCAAGTGACTTGGCGTGGCTTGATTTAAAGAACCCGAAATTCGATATCATTTTTGCGCCTTATGAAACCTATATGGATGGACTGCTGGGCGTGAAAGGTTCATACGGCGCGGCGGTACTGGTGCGCAACGAGCGCGAGAGCAAGAAACTGGAGGTATTCCAACAATACGTTCCGCAAATTCAGGACGCGTTGCCGCTGGAGGCAGAAGATCGTCCGTCAAAGCATGGCCTGGAGACACCGATGGAAGTAATGGACGCTCCGTTTCGCGCTGGAGACTTGACGCATGGCTACCAGGCGGTGGCCGACAATCTGCCGAACGATCCGCGGGTGCATCAGCAGAAGGGTAGCAAGAAGATATTCTTCAAGAACTTCATGGACGCGCGGGTCAGCTACATTATCTTGCCGGTCGCGCGCAAGTTGATGGAGCCGGATCAGGCGGCCAAAGTTTCGGGCGAGGGTTACTTGCAGAGCACGATCATGCACGAAATCTGTCACGGGCTCGGTCCCGCATATGCGCGAACTGCGGCGGGCAAAGTCGATATACGGGAGGCGATCGGCCCGGCTTACAGCGGCCTGGAAGAGGCCAAAGCTGATGTGACCGGGATGTTTGCTTTGAAGTGGCTGGTTGATCATGGTGTACTTCCGAAAGACAAACTGGAAGAGTATTACGCATCTTATGTAGGCGGAATTTTTCGCACAGTACGATTCGGAACTGCCGAGGCACATGGTCAAGCGGAGATGATGGAGTTCAATTATCTGTCGGAGCGGGGTGCAATCCGACGGGATGCCGATGGACGATACGCCATTGACTACGAGAAGATGCCTGGGGCAATCGCCGATCTAACGAGGGAACTACTCGAAATTGAGGCCACGGGAGACCGTGCACGCGCGGAAAACTGGTTCAAGAAGTACGATACGATGCCCGCGGCATTGAAGGTCTCGCTAGAGGCGGCAGTGGATGTTCCGGTGGATATTGATCCGGTGTATTCGTTTCCAGAGCGGCTAAGATAGACGGCCGCCAGCGAATCACAGATCCCGCGCGCCGCGCGAAATGACAATTCCTACGAGTTAGGTTGAGAGTTCGTTTTTCGCTTCCGCCTGATAGCTCGCGGAATAGCTACACCCACTCCACCCGCGGCGTTTGCGGAATGATTCCTGCCTTGTGCCCCATGTCCAGCAAACGCTTCACGGCTTCCCTGCCGTCGTCGCCGTAGTCGAGTGTGCGCTCGTTGACGTACATGCCGACGAACTTATCGGCGAGTTGCGTATCGAGGTCACGGGCAAACTGCATCGCATAGCTGAGCGCTTCCTCGCGATGATCGATGGCGTACTGTATGCTCTCGCGCAGCGCCTGTGTAACGCTCGCCATCGTCTCCTGGCCAAGGGAGCGGCGAATGGCGTTTCCTCCGAGCGGCAACGGAAGTCCGGTAACTTTTTGCCACCATCGGCCGAGATCAACTACGCGGTGCAAACCAGATTTATCGTAAGTCAACTGGCCTTCGTGGATGATGAGGCCGGCTTCGTGTTTGCCTTCGAGAATCTGCGGAATGATTTGATCGAAAGGAACGACTTCCACCTCGATGCCGGGCGCGAACAATTCGAGGGCTAGGTAAGCGGTCGTGAGTTTTCCGGGCACCGCGACTTTCTTCCGCTTGATTTCGTCCTGCGTGAAGGGCCGCGTAGAAACGAGCATGGGGCCATAACCATCGCCCACGCTGCCGCCGCAAGACATCAGCGTGTATTTTTCCTGAATATATGGGAAAGCGTGAAAAGAAATCGCGGTCACATCGTAGACACCGGCCTGGGCCTGGCGATTGAGCGTCTCGATGTCGCAAAGAGTATGAGTGAATCTCAATCCCGGCACGCGAACTTTATTCGTGGCCAGACCGTAAAACATAAATGCATCGTCGGAATCCGGGCTGTGGGCAACAGTAATTTCACGGACCGGAGAAGAAACGGTACTCATAAGATTAGGCAATCCTGTTCTATAAACTTCACATTACCGCTAAGAGAAACATAAAACTCGCGCCGCACTCAAACTTTGGCCGAACAATAGACATTCATTTATCGATGTAAAGCTATTGATGTAAAGCCAGCCGACCTGGCCATCGAGCGGCTAAAGCAGAGGCCATGAGAACTTTGATGACTTCCGCGAAAACAAACCAGTAGAAGCCAAACTTAATTGCCAGTGAAACCGAGTGAGTGAGGACCGCGAGCCAACTGAGTCCGCCTGCAAAGAGCACAATTTCGGCGGTCGCCGATGCCAGCGCGGCCCAAGCGAAACGATGCGCGTTTTGTGATGACCGGCTTTCCGATTTCTGCTCATATATCCAGCCGGCAACGAATGCCACCGCCGGATAGGCCATGAGGAATCCACCCGTTGGCCCGAGAAGATGAGCGATCCCGCTGCCTAGAATTGCGGGGCTGAATACCGGCAATCCCATCGCGCCTTCAGCGAGATAAAGCACGAGCGCAGCGAAACCGCGACGAGACCCCAAGAACAGCCCCACAATCAGGACGCCGAAGTTCTGCAATGTCAAGGGAACCGGAGTGAAGGGCAGCGGCACGGTCACACGCGCACACAAAGCAACGAACAAACTGGCGGAGATTACGATGGCAGTCTGCTTCGCCCAGTCCTTACCCGAGTCTTTTCCTTGAACAGTAGGTCCCAAAACTTGGGTGGTCGTTCTCGACATGGCATTCCTTTCGTGCGACGGATAACGGGAATCAGGCTTCAGGCGACGAGTGATCGAGGCCGTCCAATTCCGCTCTGTGGGCGGCCGAGCGCTTCATTTGCCGCCGAACCCGCATGTAGATCGAGAGCGCAACCGAAACGACAACCACGGTACTGACAGCCAGTATGAGAAACCACCAGAGCATCCGCACAACGCATTCAGGATAGCAGATGTGCAAGCGCGCACGGGTGCCCGGAAGCACTCCTGGGCGGAATGGGCCGCGGCTTCGTCAATTTTTCTTGGCCATCGCTTTGCGGCGATTCTCGACGTTTTTCGAAATGCGCTCCAGTCGCTTGCGCGCCAGCTTTGAGCCTGTGGCTACTTTTTCAATGTTCGCGAATGACTCCGGGTTGTTCATCTTTTCGCGGATTTCCTTCAAGAAAGGATGAATCTTGGCGAAAAGGAAAAACATCTCGCCGCTGACGCCGGGCTGCAGAAAGAGTTCCTCATTAATGGCGCCATGCAACACCATCGACGCGGCCATATCCCAATAACCGCCGACCTGTCGCATCCACGCATTTTCTTGGCTGGGAAAGGCATTGACGACTTTGATGACGTCGTCGGCGTTCTGTGGCCAGAAGTCGGCCATGTACCAGTTTCTAGCCTTGCGCAATTCCGCCTCACGGCGCAGATCATAGAGTTGCATAATCACTTGCGCATCGTGCGCAGTTGCTTTCTTAGCCATATTTTCGCCTCGCGTAATATTTCGAAAAGTAGGTTATTCCTGAAATTGGTTGCTAGAACATTGCATTGTCAGGCTTTTGAAACGTCTGCGGTCGTACGTTCGACCGCTCGTTCGTAATCGCACTCTTTGTTCGGACACGCAATCACTATTCCGTCTTTGCGCATTCGTTCGACCAGATACTCGTGACCGCAATCCGGACACTTCTCCGGAATGGGCTTGGCCGCGGATGTGAATTTGCATTTCGGATAATTGCCGCAGCCGTAGAAGGTGTTGCCCTTGCGCGCGCGCTTTTCGACGAGCTCGCCTTCTTTGCACTCCGGGCACTTCACGCCGATGAAGTTCTGCTTCACATACTTGCACTCAGGGTATCCACTGCAGGACGTGAACTCGCCATAACGGCCATGGCGCAGGATCAGGTTGCGTCCGCATTGCGGACATAGTTCATCGAGCGGAATGTCAGGCACTTTCTTGCCCTGATCGAGCCGGCGCGTCGTCTTGCAGTCGGGATAGCCAGTGCAGGCCATGAACTGACCGAAGCGTCCGCGCTTTAGAACCATCACACGGCCACAATTTTCGCAGTATTCCTCTTGCGCCGTCTCCTGCACGTCGGCAGAGTCGAGATCGGGCAGGTTAATCGGATTCTCTTTGGTGAATTTGCAGCTGTCTGGATTTTCCTTGTCGTAGGTGCTACAGGCGTAGAACGAGCCGTGCTTTCCCCACTTGATGACGAGCGGAGCGCCGCAGAGCTCACACTTTTCGTCGGTGGGTTTCTCCATACGCTTGATGTTTTCCATGTGCTTTTCGGCGTATCGGAGATCCTTGGAAAACTTCTTGTAGAAATCGGTCAGGGCTTCGTTGCCGGTTTGTTTGCCTTCTTCAATCTCGTCGAGTTCCTCTTCGAGGTGCGCGGTGTATTGGAAGTCAAAGATGTCTTTGAAATTCTCGACAAGCAGATCCGTAACCACGAGGCCGATTTCCGTGGGCACGAACTTGCCGCCGATTTTCTGCGCGTATTGACGCTCCTGAATGGTGCTGAGAATGGTGGCGTAAGTCGAAGGCCGGCCAATGCCACGTTCTTCGAGTTCTTTCACCAGCGAAGCTTCGTTAAAGCGCGGAGGCGGCTCGGTGAAGTGTTGCTCGGGAAGCAGCGACTTCAAAGTCAGTTTTTGCCCAGCCTCTAACGGCGGGAGTTTATGCTTCAGTTCCTCGTCTTCCTCGTCCTTGCTGTCTTTGGATTCCTCGTAAACCTTGAGAAAACCATCGAACTTCATGACGGATCCGGTCACTCGGAACCAGAAGACATCGCCCCCTGATTTCGCGTCGATATCGACGGAGGTCTGGTCGAACACGGCGGGGTTCATCTGCGAGGCAACGAAACGCTGCCAGATCAGTTTGTAAACCTTGAATTCGTCTTCCTGCAGATATTGTTTGATCTGCTCGGGATGCCGCGCTGCCGACGTTGGACGAATAGCCTCGTGCGCCGCCTGTGCTTCTTTCTTCTCCTTGTATGTATTGGGAGACTCGGGCAAATACGGCGCCCCGTACTCGGTGCCGATGTACTCTCGAACTTCTGTGATCGCCTCAGGCGCCACGCGGGTCGAATCGGTTCGCATGTACGTGATCAGGCCCACCAAGCCTTCGTCGCCGAGTTCGACACCTTCATAAAGACGCTGCGCAATCATCATGGTGCGCTTTACGCTGAAGCGAAGCTTGCGCGACGAATCCTGTTGCAACTTGCTCGTGGTAAAGGGCGGAGTCGCGTTGCGCCGCCGTTCTTTCTTTTCGGCCGAACGGACGACCCAAGCGGCCTTTTCAAGCGCCAGGCGGATCTTTTCCGCGTCTTCGCCATTCGCGATTTCGATTTTCTCTTCGCCCTTGCCCAGGAAACGCGCGTCGAAGGCGGGAGGCTTAGCCGCGGCCAGATTGGCGTCGATCGTCCAGTATTCTTTTTTCTCGAAGGCCTTAATTTCGCGTTCGCGATCAACGATCAGGCGCAGGGCGACGGTCTGCACACGGCCGGCGGAGAGACCGCGGCGGACCTTGTCCCACAAAAGAGGAGAGACCTGATATCCCACCAGACGATCGAGTACTCGCCTGGTTTGTTGGGCATCAACCAGATTACGATCGATGTCGCGAGGATGCTCGAAGGCCGCCTTCACGGCGCGTTGTGTAATTTCGTTGAAAGTCACGCGGCGGATACGCGCATCATCGCCCGTGTCGTCGGCTTTCGACTTCTTTTTGCCCTTTTTCTTGTTGGTTGGACCTTCGCCGAGTTCGGCGGCGAGATGGGCGGCAATCGCTTCCCCTTCGCGGTCCGGGTCGGGAGCGAGGTAGATATGATCGGCCGAGAGGGCGAGTTTCTTCAGCTTCGTCAGAACCTTTTCTTTGCCGGGAATGACGACGTATTCGGTTTCGAACTCGTTGTCGAGATCGACACCGAGGCTGCTTTTAGGCAGGTCTTTCACGTGGCCGAACGAAGCATCGACCGTGAACCCCTTGCCCAGATATTTCTGGATAGTTTTCGCCTTAGCGGGCGATTCGACAATGACTAGACCTTTAGACAATGGTTCCTCAGTTTCAGAGTAATGGAATTGAAGCTAGCACGAATTCGGGCGGTGCAACAACTCCGAGTGCGTTATTCGCTACTAGCGACTAGCTTCCAAAGACTGGACGGCGGACTGTAGTCGAGCCACGCACTTAACCTTGCCGTTGACGCGTTTGTATGAGGCCGGGTGAACGTTCCCTCGCACTTCGGCTGACGTCGTGTGTGTGCTCCGGCAGTCAGTTCTTACCGGCAGTTAGAAGCTTTTTACGAAATTCTTTCCCGGCAGTTGCCGCACTTTCCCGCTCAATTCAAGTTCGAACCGAGCAGCGAAGATTTCCGAGGACGACATTGCGTTTTCCAGCGACTCGACCAGTTCGTCGAGGTGCTGGATTCATCGGCTTTCAGCAACTTGAGGATGTTTTTTTCGTGGGGCGAGGCTACCTCGTCCGGGAATAGAGATGCGGTTTGCGGCTCGGGAGATTCATTCGGCATGGAAGTTAGGGTGGCTTGGACGTCCGGCGGAAGCTCTTCCCACACGTCTTCCCATGTGGCAACGAGCTTCGCGCCCTGCTTGATCAACGTGTTCGGACCCCAGGAATTTTTATTGGTCACGTTGCCTGGGACGGCGTAGACATTGCGATTTTGCTCAAGGGCGAGCCGCGAAGTGATACGCGTGCCGCAGGACCACGGGCGGGTCGTAGATTTCCTTCAGGCGTGCTGGGTATTCGGATCGCTGAGCGAGATGATTCTCGCGCGTGCCTCGATCGCTTTTCCGCATTCCTCTTGGGCGAGTTCGATCGATTTCCCTGTTGCGATTGATTGCGCCGAAACGGCCCGCATTCCCGTGGCTTCGAGTTCGGTGAGGCTGGCCTGGAAGACGCGTTCGGCTGTGCCATATTGCTCGATCAGTTTCCTGATCCGCGATGGTCCAAGTCCCGGAGTCAGCGACAACGCGAACCAGTATCACCCTTGTTCGGAGGCCGGGTGCGGAACGGCAATGGCAACATTCGAGATATCGCGTGACCGTAGCGTGCGGCGAAAAGGCTTGTCAAGGATGGCGCGCACATCATTTTTGGTAGAATTCGTAAATTGATGAGCCGGTTAAAGATTTCGGCCATTTCCTACCTGAATACGGCGCCTCTCATGTGGGATTTTGAGCACGGCCAGGCAGGCGCCACTGCTGATTTCGACATTTCGTACACCATTCCTTCAGCATGCGCCCAAGCTTTGAGCACAGGCACAGCGGATATTGGCATCATTCCCGCCGCTGCGTATACAACGGTTCCGGATCTGGTCATTATTCCTGACGTGGCGATCGCCGCGCGAAGGGCTGTACGCTCCATCCTGCTGGTCGGCAAGAAGCCGGGCAAATCGCGTTTTGATCGCGTCTCTCACGCGCCGGGCTATCCCTGGTGGGAACGTGTTCGCACCGTTGCACTCGATACGTCTTCCATGACCTCGGTTGCTCTGACTAAGATTTTGTTTGCGAAATGGCTGGGCGGAGCACGTGAGTATAAGCCGATGGCACCGGACCTCGACGCGATGCTGAGGGAGTGTGATGCAGCGTTGCTGATTGGAGATCCGGCGCTTCAGGTCAACCGCTCCCGTTATTTCACCCTTGATCTTGCCGAAGAGTGGGTAGCGCGTACGGGCAAGTCATTTGTCTTCGCCTTCTGGGCGATTCGCAGAAGCGCGCTTGTCGGACGAAATGCAGCTGCGATCGTGGAGGCGTTCAGAAGCTCCCGAGATCATGGCTTGGACCCAAAGAATCTCGAAGTCATCGCGCAGGAATGGACGCTACGTCTGAGCGTTGCCGTCGAGGATCTGCGCCTGTATTTGACGCAGAACATTCATTATTATCTTGATCCGCCGAGCCTTGACGGGCTGGAGCTTTACTATCGCTTGGGGACGGAAATCGGAGCCCTGCCGCCGGCACCGGCACTGGATTTTCTCTGGACGCCCGCGCGATCGCTGAAAAAATTGCGGCAGCCTTCGTAAAATCACGATTGCTGCCGCGTTATTCTTCGCGTCCCTTTTCGACCAGCTACTGATCCCCACCACCTGAGCCTTGCGCGGTTTCCTGTTTTACCTGCGCCTCGGTTTGATCTGCCGCCGTCTGCTGATCAGCCAAGTCCTTGGCAGCGTCCGTGTCGGGTGGCGGTGGCGGCACATCGGAGGCCGTCGTGCTGGTATCAGGAGCCTTCGGCAATCCGCCTGTTCCCTGCTTTGCTGCCAGCGTCTTCATGCCGTCGTTCAGTTGCTCCTGAAAATGGTTGTACATGTCCTGCAAGTCATCCACAGAGACCGACACTGACTTACCCGCGGCGCAATCCGCCTTCTTGCTGGCTGAAACGCTCGCGGTGACTTTTTGATCAGCATCGGGGGTGTCGGTAAGCCGCGTGACGACATCACCTGGTGTGAGTTCACATTCCCCATCATCGGCGGTTACAGTAATATTGTTTGATACGACAAATGTACGTTGTGCGGGATTGAGCGCAGGGGGTACCTGGTCGCTTGCGGGCGCCGGAGCCTGCCCCCCGGCCGAGTCGTCGCCCTGTCCCGCGGAGGAAGACTGCTGCTGTTCGGCAAGTTGCGCCTTTACCTCTTCGGCAATGGCCTGCTTCACCTCTGGAGTCAGTGTGACTTGGCCGGAGTTTGCCGCTTGACCGCCTCCGTCGCCGTAGTTTGCCGGACCAGGATCATAGCCCGGATCCGTAGCCACATCGGCCTGCGCCGCATAGGACGCTTGCAGATTGGCTGCAATCAAATAATCCGTGAGCCAGAACGCAGCTGACGGATACACTGGATAAGGTGCGAAATATCCGCCGTAGAAGCCAAACCACGGCGTTCCAACCCAGCCCCAACCGCCGATTCCTACACCCCAATACACCGGTGCGCCCCATGGACGGTAGGCCCATCCGTAAAACGCGGGGTGGTACCAGAACGATGGATAGTAACCATAATAGTGAAAACCACGGTAGTAGTAGCCGCGATAGACTCCTACGCGATAGACGCCGTGAGAATAATACGTGCGCGCGTAAAAAGAATGGCCGCCACGCGTGATATAGGCGCGCTGTACATAGCCGCGTCCACCTCCCACGCCCACGACGCGCACTCCATTGCGCTCGCTCACAATGGTGCGCCCGCCGTGCAGGTTATTTTGAATCTGCATTCCGTTCCGGTTGATCGAGCGGATCTGTCCGTTCGGGCGAATGCTCGCCGACCCGCCGCCTCTCAGAGCAACGGCGCGGCCGGGAGCTGGGCGAGTTGCCATGCCTCCGCGATTACCGGCGGCAGATCCGCCACGGCTGGCCCCGGGATTTCCACCTCGATTGCCGGTTGCGTTGCCGCCGCGATTGTTGGGAGTGTTCCCAGGACGAGTTGAAGCATTCCCTGGGCGATTATTCGTCCCTCCCCCAGGACGAGCGCCCGTGTGATTCCCCTGGTTGGGTCTGTTCATGCGATTGGGAGCGGATTCATGATTCGCCGCGCCACCGTGGTTCTGATTAACGGGATGGCTCGCCTTGTTCGCGTGTTGAGCCGGCGCCTTGGATTCTTTGGATTCCTTCTCGTGCTGCTGCCCCCATGCAAACACCGAGATACTCATCAGTGCCAAAACCAGCATAAAATTGCGCAAGATGTTGTGTTTACGCGTCTCCAAACTCATCAGTCCTCCAGATTTTTCATATTGCTTTGAATTCAAGACCCAGAACGTTTTCGATCCGAGTCCGACACGCCACTGCTTCCTTCACAAACCCAGATCACGCTGGAACCTGCCAGCAGCCTTCCGATTGCCTGGTAAGCCACGGTCCCTAAAGGATGAACACTAAACGTTGAGCTTAGTTGTGCATTATATTCGGCTTCTTGAAACTCAGTATTCTTCTGCGGGGTGGTCCAAAAACTGAGGTAACCACAACGGTTACAGCAGGCCGCCGATAGGACGGCTTTGCCACGCCGACAAGGTGACAGACCATCCGTGCAGCGGACGGATCTTTGCAACTTGCCACCCGCAAACCTGTTCTAATAGGCCATGCCGATACCCTCGATGATCCTGCTCGCGACGACGAAAAGCGCCATGCGCTGGCTGATTCATCTGGGTGGCCCAGGTCTCATTTTGCTGGGTCTCATCGATAACTCGGTCATCCCTCTACCGGGCAGTATGGATGTTGTGACGATCCTGCTGGCCGCTCATCGTCGAGAACCGTGGTTCTACTATTCGATCATGGCGACGTTGGGAGCCTTAGTTGGTGGCTACCTTACTTATCGCATGGCTCGAAGGGGCGGGAAAGAAACGCTGGAGAAGAGGTTCTCGGCGAAGAAGGTTGGGAAAGTTTACTCGATGTTTGAACGGTGGGGATTCGCTGCCGTAGCCATTCCCGCTCTCCTTCCGCCGCCATTTCCCATTGTCCCGATGCTTTTGGCCGCTGGCGCCATGCAATATCCAACCAAACGATTCCTAGCGGCTTTAGCCGTGGGACGCGGCATTCGGTACACGCTTCTTACCTATCTTGGTTTCCACTACGGGCGGCACATTGTAAAGTTCTTTGCCCAATACTACTGGCCGCTGCTCGGAACTCTCATCGTTTTCTCCGTAGCTGCTGGATTATGGGGATTGTTCAAGTACGAACGCAGGCAGAAATCGAGGAATCCCAAAGACGCCCGCCCTCGTCCTCAGGCTCGTCACAAGACCGTTTAGGGCAGAACTCGCCTCCATAGCCGCTGACCAGCTAAAATAGCCATTACTTGTGGGGTGAGACGATGTCGCTGACTAAGCAGCAAGCTTTGGAGATGTTCCGGTCTGATGACCTGATCGGGATCGGCATGGAGGCCGACGCGGCCCGCCGCAAACTGCATCCCGAGGGCACTGTAACGTACATCATCGACCGTAATATCAACTACACGAACTTCTGCACGGAGTACTGCACGTTTTGCGCGTTCTACCGTCCGCTGAAGGGACCGGCGGCAAGCGAAGGCTACATCCTCGACTTCGACACGATCTGCGAGAAGATTCGCGAGACAGTCGAGCTCGGCGGCACGGGCGTGCTGATGCAGGGCGGGCTGCATCCGGATCTGAAGATTGACTGGCACGAAAAGATGCTTAGCGGCATCAAGCTCCGCTTTCCACAGGTTCATCTGCACTGCTATTCCGCGTCTGAGATTTTGGCGATTGCCGAATACAGCAATCTGAGCGTTCGGGAGACGATTGCGCGGCTGCGCGACGCGGGGCTCGATTCAATTCCAGGGGGAGGCGCAGAGATTCTGGACGACGAAGTCCGTTACAAAATCGCGCGCCTAAAATGCCTCACCGCGGATTGGCTCAACGTACATCGCACCGCACACCAACTGGGAATGCGCACTACCGCGACTATGATGTTTGGCGTCGGCGAATCGATCGAGCACCGGATCAACCACTTCCAATGTCTTTACGACTTGCAGCAGGAGACGGGCGGCTTCACCGCATTTATCCCGTGGAGTTTTCAGCCCGCGCATACCGCGCTCGGCGGACGTCGCTGGGATGAGGCAACGGCGGTTGAGTACTTAAAGGTTCTGGCGATTTCGCGACTCTATCTTTCCAATTTCCTGAACGTGCAATCGAGTTGGGTAACGCAGGGATTGAAGGTGTGCCAGATGGGTCTGCGTTTTGGCGGCAACGACGTGGGCTCGGTGATGCTCGAGGAAAATGTCGTCCGCGCTGCGGGTGTGAGCAATTGCACCACAGAAGAAGAGTTGCGTCGCATCATCCGCGACGCCGGTTTTCGTCCGGCGCAAAGAGACACTTTATACCGGCAATATTTTCTGAACTGAATCAGACTCATTGAGGCATTGAATCGCTAAATCAGCGTCGCAATCATTCAATCATGACGCGCTCACTAGCCCTCGCGATCTTCCTCAGCGGCGCTCTGCTGGCTAGCGCGCAAGAGCCTGCCGCTTCCGCGAAGTCGTCTTCACTTTCAGGCATGGTGATCAAGGGGCCCGGGAGCGAACCGCTTAAAAAGGCGCTGGTGCAAGTCATCGCGGAGGATCAGAAATCAGGCGAGAACTACACTGTCGCAACCGACACCGATGGTCATTTTCGCATCGAGAATATTGTCCCAGGGCGCTATCGGATATTCGTCGAGAGAACGGGATTTGTTGGCGTGAATGGCCGAGGGCTCAAGGCGGACGTCACCGTTTTGACGATTCAGGCTCGGCAATCGGTCGACGATCTGCTCTTTCGTATGTTGCCAATGGCCGTCATCACGGGACGCGTAACCGACGAAGATGGCGATCCGATGCCCGAGGTCAGAGTAATCGCGCAAAAGAAGAAACCGGGGAAGGCCGCACGAGAAAGCGTCGCAACGGTAGGAACGAACGATCTGGGCGAATACCGTCTGGCGGGTCTATTTCCCGGCCAGTATTGGATCGTGGCGACGCCGCCTCCCGACTTTCGAGATTACGAGCAGACTGGAAAATCGCCAGTGGGCGGCGATCTAAGGAATGAGGGGACTGATGGCCGGACGGATACCCGCTATCTCACCACCTACTATCCAGGTACATATGACGCGTTGCAGGCCTCGCCGGTGACGGTGAAAGCGGGGGATGAAATGCCGGTCGATTTTACGCTGGCGCCGGCGCGAACCTACCGAGTTCGAGGCATCGTAACTGGAGTTCCCGCAACATCAAAACCGGTCGTTGAACTGGTTTCTGAAACGGGCGATTCGGTCCGATCGTTTGACGTGGGGGCGGACGGACAGTTCGAATTGAGCGGCGTGGGACCAGGATCGTATCTGCTGAGAGTGTCGGCCGGCACGGATTCGCAATCGGTCACGGCGCGGCGGGAGATTAGCGTCGTTGCTGCCGATGTGGATGGTCTGAAACTGCTGCCTCAACCTTCGTTCACTCTCTCCGGGCATCTCAGGCTGGACGGCGGCGCAGGGGATCTTACGCAGTACTCGGCAAATCTGCGGCCAACAGAATTACCGGAAGATCTGGGATTTTTTATGCCGCTGGATTTCTTCGGGACAAATGCATCGGTGGATCGGCGAGGTAATTTTGAGTGGAAGGCCGTGAACCCGGGCAACTACATTGTGCAGATTTACGGAGGTGACGGGCAGGGCTTCTTCGTGAAATCGGTGACGCTCGGCGGAAGAGACGTTGCAACTGGATTCACTGCCGCCGAACCGGCGTCGCTTGACGTGGTCATAAGCGCCAAGGGAGGCATGCTCGAAGGAACGGTCAGTGAAAAGGCGAAAGACACCGACGAAGATCATCTTGTGGCCAACGCCACTGTAGTAGCGGTGCCTGAGGAAAAATATCGCAAGCTCCCCGATCGGTTTGTGACCGGAGCGACGGACCAGCGGGGAGGCTTCGCGATTCGAGGCCTGGCTCCGGGCAGCTACACGCTTTACGCGTGGCGGGATCTGGAGGATGGCGTCTGGCGCGATCCGGACTTTCTGAAGTCGCAGGAAGCGAAAGGAACAGCGGTGAAAGTGGAAGAGGGCTCGGATCAGAGAGTCGACTTGAAGCTTAGTCCGATGGGCGAAGAATGGCGATAGAGTGCGTCGCTGAAGCTTCGTCCCCGCTCAGGTACAATGTTTGGACCGCTGTGTTGCCCTTATTCGTGGTCCTTTGAGTTCATGGATTTGACTCTCACGTCTTCCCATCTGGCCATTGCCCTGATCCTTGCCACTAAGGGTTGGGGAACCTACCTGCGCCAGCATTTTCTGGATAAGACTTTTCAGGGGCTTTACCAGGTCAATGCGTTTGACCTGATGCTGCTGATTCCTTATTTCATCGTGCTGGTCGTCCTGGCGGCGTACGGTGCCCACCGATACTGGATGGTCTATCTTTACTACAAATATAAGAAAAAGAAGACGATCGAACCTGCGGGCTATTTCGACGAGTTGCCGCGTGTGACCGTGCAGTTGCCGATTTTCAACGAGCAGTACGTTGTGGATCGGTTACTGGATGCCGTGTGCCGGCTCGACTATCCGAAAGACAAGCTTGATATTCAGTTGCTCGACGATTCGACGGATGAGACCGTCGAGGTTGCCCGGCTGCTCGTGGATCGCTACCGCGCCCTGGGACACCCGGTCGTTTACTTGCACCGCGCCAATCGTGAAGGCTTCAAGGCCGGTGCCTTAGCGGAGGGACTCAAAACCGCGAAGGGCGAATTCGTCGCCATCTTTGACGCCGACTTTGTTCCCCCGCCAGACTTTCTGATGAAGTGCATCCATCATTTCACCGATCCGAAGATCGGCATGGTGCAAACGCGCTGGACGCACATCAACCGTCATTACTCCTTCCTCACCGAGGTCGAAGGAATCCTGCTCGACGGACATTTCGTGCTGGAACACTCCGCCCGAGCCCGCACCGACGTTTTCTTTAATTTCAATGGCACGGCTGGCATGTGGCGTCGGTGCGCTATCGATGAAGCGGGCGGGTGGGAGCATGACACGCTCACCGAAGATACCGATCTTTCCTATCGCGCCCAGCTCAAGGGATGGAAGTTTATTTATTTACAGGACGTCGAATGCCCTGCCGAGTTGCCGGTAGAGATGACGGCATTCAAGACGCAGCAGGCGCGCTGGGCAAAGGGATTGATCCAAGTCTCGAAGAAAATACTTCCCCGCGTGCTGTCGAGCGACGAATCGCGGCATGTAAAAATCGAAGCTTGGTACCACCTGACGGCGAACCTCAGCTATCCGCTGATGATCGTGCTCTCGGTGCTGCTGATGCCTGCCATGATCATCCGCTTTTATCAGGGATGGTTTCAGATGCTCTACATCGATCTACCGCTGTTCATGGCTTCAACCTTCTCCATTTCGAGCTTCTATCTCGTTTCGCAAAAGGAACTGTTTCCGAAGAGCTGGCTCCGTTCGCTGCTCTACTTGCCACTGTTGATGTCTTTGGGCATCGGGCTGACGATTACAAACACGATTGCGGTGCTCGAGGCGCTTGTCGGCAAGCAGACCGCGTTTGCCCGCACTCCGAAGTATCGCGTCGCATCGAAGAAAGACAAAGTCTTAGGAGCAAAATACCGCAAGCGTCTGGGATGGGTTCCGTGGATCGAACTGCTGATCGGAGCTTATTTTGCCCTAGCCATTGTCTATGCCGTCGACAACGAGAACTATTTCACTGTTCCATTCCTGATACTGTTCGTTGTCGGTTACTGGTGCACGGGACTGATGTCACTGCTGCAGGGAAGGTTCGCGGGACTTTCGGTGGGATCAGAAACTCATAACAAACCATTCCCTGTGGGAGTCTAGCGGTTAGATTGAATTATTAAGTGCATTGAATCACTTCGTCATCGAATTATTTTCCATTGGTCTGAGGTCCAACGACTTGATGTTTCAACGACTAAATGGCTAAATGATTCTGCGGGATCCATCTCAGCGCGTAGCATCGTTCGACGGAAGCTTAAAGTCGACATTGATTCTGACTTCGTTCTTCACCGTTTTTCCATCAAGTTGAAACGGCTTGTACCGCCAGTGCTTGACCGCGTCGGCTGCGGACTGAGCGAACACCGGCGATCCTTCCACGACCTTGACACCACTCAGCGTTCCGTCCTCTAAGACCGTGGCGGTCAGAACGACAGTGCCCTCCAAACGCAAGAGACGAGCCTGGACGGGATAAACCGGCGGAACCCGGCGCACAACTTGGCCGCCTGAAACTCCTTCCGACACGGGTTGAGACAACCTCGGCAACGAAACTTTCGCGGAGAGCACTCCGTTGAGCCTGGACTGATCGGTAGAATTTCCAGGAGTCGCCATCGGCTGCACGGAGTCTTTATCGACGGGCGGCGCTGCTGATGGCAATGCCACCGCTGAATCAGGACCGGTACGTGGGAGCGCCACCTTGTCCGCCAGATCGGCGAGCAATGGAGACCGATCTGCTCGCGCTTTCTTCCCGGCGATGACATCCACCTTCGAAGCAAATTTCACTGGCGCTCCGGCCGAAGGCTTTCCGGAGGGAAACATCTCTTCGCCGCCAGGATTCGGTCTCCAAACTGGGTCATTGTCGGGAGGATGCGCAGTCAGCGAGTTGGAGGTCGCCGCGTAGGCAGCGTTGGTTGCGGCATTGGCTACTGTCGCCGCTGCCGCACGTGTTTTGCCATCGGAATCTTCAGGCCCGCGCCACCCCAGCCAGATCACGAGAGCAAGCAGCGCAATCGCCGCGAGTCCGATGCCGCCCAAAACCAACGGCCTGGACTGCTGCCCAATAAACGCTAGAGCCACGTCACCGACGCGATCCGACGCCGGCAACAATCCTGAAGATTGGGGCTTATCACCCGCGGAGGGCTTCGGCGCAGCAGATGATGAGCCGTGTGGCTGCGAGGCACGCGCCCTTTCGGCCAACGTTGCGAGTTGTTGAAGAAGTGAGATATGGTGCTCGGTGAAAGCCGCCGGCTGAGTCGAAAACACCTCTAGAATTCCATTGATTCCACGCCAGCCGTGAATCGGCAAGACGGCAATCGAGCGCAAACCAAGGCTGCGGCAGACTTCGACGTCGACTAGCGGATCGTCCTCGGTATCGACGCAATGCTGAAGCTTGCCGGTGCGTAGGCACTCTCCAGAAATTCCGGTCTCCGCACTGAGCCGTGCCCCGAGCGGTGGAGCTGTATGGCCGCTTCGTGCGCGGCACACCATCGCACCTTCTTTCCACATCGCCAGGGCTGCACCCGAAGATCCAGTGAGAAGTCGCGCGGTATCAGCGACGGTGGCGAGCATCGGATCCAGACGGCGGTCCCCGGCAGCGATCATTTCCTTCAGAGACGACAAGACCGTGCTCTGGTCCACATTGCCGGAGCTTTCCGAGTCGGAGGCATTCGAGAAAATTTCGCCCGAAGCATCGCGACCAACGGCGTCTAGTACTCTCCCAGGACGTAATGGCTTGGATTGGGGCACAACCACGGATTCTCTCTTCGTAATTCTCTGTTGGTATGTTGCCGGGTAAAACCGGCAGAACGCAAGCGGCGCGGGCGATTTGGCCGAAGTATGAGCCAACTTCCGGCCAGTGTCAAGACAAGTCATGCGGCGATCGTCCTTCTGTGTAATTCGCGCTTTGCAGTCGAAAGTTCACCCAAAACATCACCTCACCGCTGGCACCAAACTAACCAACAATCCGGCTGCCGGGGCGATGCTACGCTGATAGCGCTCTGGTTTCTCGCACGCTGCTCCGCACGAGCATTGCAGAGAACCGATCCCAAGAAGTTGTTACGAACTTTCGAAGCCCTGACGGACCTGGGCCCCGAACTTACAGCGGACCGCGACTTCCGCCAAACCGCCCGAACCATGCTGACAGCGGTGATGGAAGCGGCCGGCGCGCGCGAGGCTGTGCTCTTTTCCTTCAGCGACCGGCCTACCGGGCTCACTTCAGTGGATTCTGAGGGATTCGTGCTCATGCCGGATCCTTCGGTGATCCGGCTGCTCCCACGCCACGTACACACGCTGACGGCCGCGGTTAGTCCGGTACTGCTCAACAGCGCGACTTACGATGTCTTTCTCAGTTCCAACGGTAACGTTGCGCCGGAGCTCTTCAAGTGCATCTGTCCGCTTAAAGTCCGGGGAAAACTCGTCGGTGTCATCGCTTTAGGACGCCGCGAAGGCGACGCCCCGTACGAAGAAGACGCGCTTGACGCTTTTCAAATGCTGAGCCATTATGTGGCGCTAGCCGTGCAGAATCACAGCCTCGGGCAGACGCTCGCACAGCGGGTCTCTGAAAATCTGCGTCTGCTAGCCTCGCTCCACGGCTTCTACGACAATGCGCTCGAAGCTTTCGCCACTGCGATCGATGTCAAACACGTCAACATTCACGGACACTCGCTGCGGGTCGGTCGCTATTCTCAGGCGATCGGCGAGGCGCTGGCGATGGACCCGGGCGAATCCGCGTCGCTGCGATCGGCGGGCTACCTCCATGACATCGGGAAGGTTGCTGTGGACAAGCGGCTGTTTGAAAAGGCTTCGAAACTCGACGCCGAAGAATACCGAGAGATGCGGGACCACACCGTTGTGGGACATCAGATCGTAAGCCATGTGCAATTTCCGTGGCCTAAGATTCCCGAAATCGTGCGCTGGCACCACGAACGCGGCGACGGGTCAGGTTATCCCGACGGCATGCGAGGCGAAGACACGCCGCAGGCCGTGCGCATTGTGGCCCTGGCCGATACCTTCGACGCCATGACCAGCGAGCGACCCTATCGCCAGCGTCTGTCCGTGGGCGCCGCGCTACAGGAGTTGATCCGCATGACGCCGCAAAAATACGATCCCCAGGCGCTTCAGGCCCTGCTGATCCAGGTGCGGCGAGATGCGGTCGGAACCAATCGGATCCCGATGCTTGAGCCTGATGTGATGAACCTGGCCGCCGTGGATATCGATCAGTTAGCGGCCACCCTGCAACACAGGATCAGCCAGGACAGGACTTTTTTTTCCTGAAATCGCGCAGTCAACTCTCGTTCGCTTTGCTCGAATCTCTGCAGCCTGGTCTCCGCTGACTTTGATGCTCGTTAAGCGCCGCAAGCGAACCGAATTCCCTTCAGTGTAGAGTTAATCCTCGCGTGCCCCGTTCCCATTTCTCGGCGTCGATGTAAACTGTCAATATAAATTTGCGTTAGCTGAGTTGTATCTATATTGGTATGGGTTTCATCTAATTGTGAAGTAGCGGTAATGCTAGCCGATCGGCCAGGAGAGAATTGATGGCTGTCAGTGACCAGTCTGTCGCCACCGGTACACAACTCGATCAACTGTGTATCAATACGATTCGTACTCTTTCCATTGACGCGGTCCAGAAGGCGAACTCGGGCCATCCAGGGGCACCAATGGCGCTGGCGCCCGTTGCCTACTGTCTGTGGCAGCAATTTCTCCGCTATGACCCGGAAGATCCGATTTGGCCGAACCGCGATCGATTTGTTCTCTCTAATGGCCACGCCTCAATGCTGCTCTACTCATTGATACATCTGACGGGCGTGCGCGATGTGAGCGCCGATGGCAAAGTTCTTTCCACTCCTTCCCTGTCGCTCGACGAGATTAAGAACTTTCGGCAACTCGGCAGCAAAACGCCGGGGCATCCTGAATATGGATTGACCTCAGGGGTCGAGACGACTACGGGTCCGCTTGGCCAGGGCGTTGGAAACAGCGTGGGGATGGCGATCGCCGAGCGCTGGCTGGCGTCGCACTTCAATCGTTCGGGATTTGAAGTTTTCAACTACAACATCTGGGCGATTTGCGGCGACGGCGACATGATGGAGGGGATTTCTTCGGAAGCGGCTTCGATTGCCGGCCACCTGAAGCTTTCGAACCTGTGCTGGATTTACGACAACAACCACATCACGATTGAAGGCAACACCGATTTGGCCTATGACGAAAATGTGGCCGCGCGTTTTGAAGCGTACGGCTGGGATGTTCAGCACCTTCACGATGCCAACGATCTGGTAGCGCTCGCCGATGCTTACAATCGTGCGCTCAGTGTGAAGGACCGTCCGAAACTGATCATCGTTGACAGCCATATCGGCTACGGCTCCCCCCATCGCCAAGATACAAAAGAAGCGCACGGAGAAGCGCTAGGCGAAGAAGAAGTGAAACTGACAAAGCGCTTCTACGGCTGGCCCGAAGACGCCAAGTTTCTGGTGCCTGACGGAGTGCGCGAAAACTTCCGCGACGTTATGGGCAAGCGCGGACGACATCTGAGCAGTCAGTGGAATGCTTTATTTGACAAGTACAGCGCGCAATATCCGGATCTGGCAGCGGAGTTCGAGCACATGCAGCATGAAGAGTCTCCTAGTGGATGGGACAAGGAGTTGCCTACATTTGCGGCCGATGCCAAGGGACTGGCAACGCGCGATTCTTCTTCCAAAGTTCTCAACGCGATTGCTAAGAACGATCCCTGGCTCATGGGCGGATCGGCTGATTTATACCCCTCCACGAAAACGCGCCTTACGTTCGACGGCGCCGGTGATTTCGAGGCGAACAACTACAACGCACGCAACTTTCACTTTGGCATTCGCGAGCACTCGATGGGTGCGATCGTCAATGGGATGGTCCTGTCCAAGATTAGAGCCTATGGTTCGACCTTCCTGATCTTCAGCGACTACATGAAGATGCCGATCCGACTGTCGGCGGTGATGGAAATTCCATCGATCTGGATCTTTACCCACGATTCCATCGGCGTCGGCGAAGATGGACCCACGCACCAACCGATCGAACAATTGATCACGCTGCGCGCTGTCCCCGGCCTGATAACGCTGCGCCCCGCCGATGCCAATGAAGTCGTCGAGGCGTGGAAGGTCATCACGAAGCTGAAAAAGGAACCGGTGGCGCTTGCACTCACGCGCCAAGCCCTGCCGACCTTCGATCGCACGAAGTATGCTTCCGCCGCCGGCCTGGCTCGCGGAGCCTATATTTTGGCCGATGCCGACGGAGCAAAGCCGCAGGTCATTCTGATGGCGACCGGCAGCGAGGTATATCTGTGCATCGACGCCTACGAAAAGCTGAAGGCCGAAGGCATTCGGGCGCGCGTTGTCAGCATGCCGTCGTGGGAATTGTTCGAACATCAGGATCAGCATTACCGCGATGAGGTGCTTCCACCTGGCGTCACCGCGCGTGTGGCAGTTGAGCAGGCATCGATCCTTGGCTGGGCGCGATACGCAGGTCCAAAAGGACGCATCATAGGAATGCACACATTTGGAGCGTCGGCGCCGCTCAAGGATTTGCAGAAGAAGTTCGGCTTCACGGCCGACGCCGTCGTTGCGGCCGCGCGCGAACAACTGGTGTAGCGACGGGACTTACCCGGTTTGGGTAAGGCACGCACACCGACCGGAGCCACCAGGCAAGTCAACGCAAAGTGTTCTCGCTCTACGTCGGGTCGTAACAGTTTATTAACGTCAGGCGTTTATTCTGCAGCTTGACTCAGTTCAGGAGATGGTCATGAATCCAGTCGACACACTTGAAACCGCAAAAGCCGCGAATCCTCTTCTCCAGTTAAATAAGTTTGGCCAATCGATTTGGCTCGACTACATCCGACGCGATCTGCTCAAGAGTGGCGAACTTCAGCGCCTGATCACCGAAGACGGACTGCGCGGGATGACTTCGAACCCTGCGATTTTCGAGAAGACCATTGCCGGGTCGACGCAGTACCAGGATTTTCTCGACTCCCTCGCCAATCGCACCGACCTCGACGCCAGAGGCCGGTACGAACTGCTGGCGATCCGAGATATACAGGACGCCGCCGACCTCCTAGCGCCCGTGTACAAGAGCACAAAGAAGCGTGACGGGTACGTGAGCCTCGAAGTATCGCCCTATCTGGCGCACGACACTAACGGAACACTCGACGAAGCACGGCGTCTGTGGAAGAGCGTAAGTCGCGAGAACCTGATGATTAAAGTGCCCGGCACGGCGGAAGGGATACCGGCGTTTCGCCAACTTATCAGCGAGGGCATCAACGTCAACGTGACTCTGCTGTTCGCGCAGGAAGTGTACGAGGACGTTGCCGCAGCTTTCATTGACGGAGTCGAAAAGTTTGCCGCTGCGGGCGGCGATGTGAGCAAGATTGCCAGCGTGGCCAGCTTTTTCATCAGTCGTATTGATTCTCTGGTCGACTCGCTTGTCGGCGATAAGCTCAAGACCGAAACCGATGCAGGCCGCAAAATGAAATTGGATGGGATCCTTGGGAAGGTGGCCATCGCAAATGGCAAACTGACCTATGAGGCATATCAACGGATATTCTCTTCTCCGCGCTGGAACGCGCTCGCCGGAAAGGGCGCGCAGACGCAGCGGGTTCTGTGGGCAAGCACCAGCACGAAGAATCCAAAGTATCGTGACGTACTTTATGTCGAAGAACTGATTGGGCCAGACACGGTTAACACCGTTCCTCCCGCGACGCTCGATGCCTTCCGCGATCATGGCAAACCACGCCAAAGCCTGACCGAAAACCTGGATGGCGCCAGGAAGACGATGGCCGATCTGTCTGCTGTGGGCATCGTCATGAAGGACGTGACCGACAAGCTAACCGCCGATGGCGTGAAGCTGTTCGCCGACGCTTTCGATACCCTCCTGGCTGCAGTGGAAAAGAACACGAAGCGCCCAAATACACCCCAAGTCAATTCCCAGAGCGCTTCCCTTCCGGCCGATATGGTTGGTGCGGTAAAAAAAAACCTTAACGACTGGCGCGCCTCGGGAAAAGTAAGGCGCCTATGGCAGGGTGACGCATCACTTTGGACCGATGAAGATGAGGTCAAATGGCTGGGATGGCTGGGCGTGACGGACGAGCAACTTGCCAACACCGGCAAACTGAAAGCGCTTGCCGAAGAGATCAAGAGCGGCGGATTCTCAGACATTCTGCTGCTGGGTATGGGTGGATCGAGCCTTTGCCCGGAAGTGCTTTCGCTGACTTACCCGCAAACGCCCGGCTTCCCACGGCTGCACATTCTCGACTCAACCGACCCGGCGCAGATCAGGAGCATCGAGAAAAAGATCGATCTGGGTAACACCCTCTTCATCGTTTCGAGCAAATCCGGCAGCACGCTCGAACCCAATATTTACAAGCAGTACTTCTTCGAGCGTGTCCAGCAGACCATCGGTGCCGACAAGGCGGGCAGCCGTTTTATCGCCATCACCGATCCTGGTTCGAAGATGCAATTGGTCGCGGAGCGCGATCGCTTCCGCCACATTTTTTACGGCGTACCCTCCATCGGCGGACGTTACTCGGCGCTTTCTAATTTCGGCATGGTTCCCGCCGCGGCCATCGGTCTTGACATCGACAAGTTTCTTCGTCGCACGAAAGAGATGGTCGAAGCCTGCAAGGCTTCCGTTCCTGTGGAACAGAATCCGGGAGTGATGCTGGGCTTGATCATTGGCACAGCCGCAACGCTTGGCCGCGACAAAATCACGCTCATCGCCTCACCCGGAATTGTCGACCTCGGAGCCTGGCTCGAACAGTTGATCGCGGAATCCACCGGTAAGATTGGCAAGGGTATCATTCCGGTCGATCGCGAAGAGTTGGGTGCGCCCGATGTCTACGGCCGTGACCGCATCTTCGCCTATCTTCGTCTGGAAACCGCGCCCGACGCGGCGCAGGATGCCAACGTCGCCGCGATAGAAAAAGCAGGTCAGCCCGTAGTGCGCATTGACGTGTCTGACATCTACCGTCTTGGCCAGGAATTTTTCCGCTGGGAGATTGCGACTGCTGTGGCAGGCTCGATCATCGGAATCAACGCCTTCAATCAACCGGACGTCGAAGCCAGCAAAATCGTAACCAAACAGCTGACCACCGCGTATGAAAGCTCGGGTTCTCTTCCTCCTGAAAAACCGATCGTCGAGGAGGCGGGAATCAAACTCTTTACGGACGAAAAGAATGCCGCCGAACTGGCAAAGGGATTGGCCACCGGCGCTTCATCCGACGGCAAGGTAAAGAACTACCTGCGTGCGCATCTTGCGCGACTTGGCGCTGGCGATTACTTTGCCGTGCTCGGCTACGTCGAAATGAATGCCCAGCACGAGGCGTTGTTGCAAAGCCTGCGCATGGCCGTCCGCGATCGCAAACACGTGGCTACATGCCTTGGCTTCGGACCGCGTTTTCTCCACTCCACAGGACAAGCCTATAAAGGTGGGCCCAACAGCGGGGTGTTCCTACAGATCACCTGCGACGATGCTCACGACTTGCCGGTTCCTGGGCAGAAGTACACTTTCGGCGTAGTCAAAGCAGCGCAGGCTCGGGGAGATTTCCAGGTTTTGGCCGATCGCAAGCGGCGCGCGCTGCGTGTTCACATCGGCAGCGATGTCAACGCGGGCCTCACGAAGCTGGTGGAACTGGTTCGCCAAGCATTGTCGTAAGCTGTTCAGACGCGGGATTTTTGAAAAAGAACGTCGTAGCCGCTGTTTCACAGTCGCGGCCAAGGAGCGGTGAATGCAACTGGGAATGGTAGGTTTGGGGAAGATGGGCGCTAACATGACTCGGCGCCTCATGCGTGGCGGCCACACGGTAGTGGTGTCTGACCTGAGCCCGGACGCCGTCAAAGGTCTTGTTGGCGAAGGCGCTGTGGCCTCTTCTTCCCTCGACGACCTGGTCGGCAAGTTGAAGGCGCCGCGTGCCGCCTGGATTATGGTGCCGTCGGGTGATCCTACGGAGAAAACTCTGGCATCGCTGCTGGCGACAATGCAGGCCGGCGACACGATCATCGACGGTGGCAATTCGTATTTCAAAGACGACGTTCGGCGGGCAAAAATTTGCTCAGCCAAGGGCGTGCACTACGTTGACGTCGGCACCAGTGGCGGGGTTTGGGGGCTGGAGCGCGGCTACTGCATGATGATTGGCGGCCCGAAGGAAATCGTCCAGCACCTCGATCCGATCTTCAAGACGCTGGCGCCGGGACGTGGCGACATCCCGCGCACTCCTGGTCGCGAAAGAATGGGTGGCACCTCCGAAGAAGGGTATCTTTACTGCGGCCCGAACGGTGCCGGACACTTCGTCAAGATGGTTCACAACGGTATCGAGTACGGCATCATGCAGGCCTATGCGGAAGGCTTCGACATTTTCAAGAACGCTACCAATAAAGATCTTCCTCAAGACATCCGTTATGATCTCAACCTGCCCGACGTAGCTGAGGTCTGGCGCCGTGGCAGCGTGATCAGTTCGTGGTTGCTTGACTTGACCGCAATGGCATTGGTGGAGAATCCGACACTCTCAGAATATAGCGGCTACGTGCAGGATTCCGGCGAGGGACGCTGGACCATTCAGGCCGCGGTCGAGGAGGCGGTTCCAGCCGAGGTGCTGACAGCTGCTCTGTACGCGCGCTTCCGCTCGCGCCAGGAGCACACGTTCGCGGACAAGATGCTCTCTGCCATGCGACAGAAATTCGGCGGCCATATCGAACTGAAAGCACCAACAACGAAATGAAAGAGTTAGTCATTGAATCGAGGGATTGTTACATCGTTAGAATCACTTGGCGATTCAATCATTCGGATGTTGAATCGATGATTTGAAGCTAGATCTACCCAGTGCTTCGACGACGACGAGGAGACGATGGCTCAAACAGAAGTTCTGCCAGCAACAACCAAGCCGCGGGTGGGGCGCACTGGTGATCCCTGCGTCATGGTGATCTTCGGGTTTACCGGCGACCTGACGCGCCGCAAGCTTATTCCAGCCCTTTATAACCTCGCCAGCCAACAACTGCTTTCGCGCGAGTTCGCCGTGATCGGCATTGGCCGCAGTCCCATGAGCGATGACGACGCACGGAAGAAGGTCACCGAAGACTTCAAACACTTTGCCACCGGCACGATCGACAAAGATCTATGGGAATGGTTCGTCCGCCGCGTCAATTACGTCAACGGAGATTTCGACGATCCGGCTATGTACGACCGTCTGAAGGAGACGTTGGCCAGGGTCGATGAGGAGCATAACTCGCACGGCAATTATTTCTTCTATCTCGCCACCGCGCCCAAGTTCTTCGGCGACATCGTCGAGCGCCTTTCGAAAGTTGGGCTGATGAAGGAAGAGAACAGCCATTGGCGGCGGGTGATCATCGAAAAGCCTTTCGGCCACGATCTCGATTCGGCCAAAACGCTGAACCAGCAAATTTTGAAAGTCGCCTCCGAATGCCAAATTTACCGGATCGACCACTACCTAGGAAAAGAGACGGTTCAAAACATTTTGGCGCTTCGCTTTGCCAACGGAATTTTCGAGCCAATCTGGAACCGCCGCTATATTGATCATGTGCAGATTTCCGTCGCCGAAACCGTGGGCGTGGAAAAGCGCGGCGACTACTACGATGGAGCGGGCGCTTTGCGCGATATGGTGCCTAACCACATCATGCAACTCATCACCCTGACTGCAATGGAGCCACCGATTTCATTCGAAGCCAACGCGGTGCGCGACGAGCAGGCCAAGATTCTGCACGCCATTCAGCCGTTCAGCAACGAGGACGTGCTCAGCAAAACCGTTCGCGGGCAATATGGAGAAGGAATCGTGGACGGCCAGCATGTGCCCGCCTACCGCGCTGAAGATGGCGTGCCTCCGGACTCGCGCACGGAAACGTTCGTTGCCATGCGGCTCTTGATCGACAATTGGCGCTGGGCGGGAGTTCCTTTCTATCTCCGAACGGGGAAACGGCTGCCGGGTCGAAATACCCATGTCGTGATTCAGTTCCGGCGTGCGCCTTTCATGCTCTTCCGCGAAACTCAGGTAGAAAACATGATGCCCAATCAATTAGTGCTGCATATCCAGCCCGAGGAAGGCATCTCACTACGTTTCGCGGCCAAGACTCCCGGGCCCGCCATGCAACTGGGCGAGGTGAACATGGATTTTGCCTATGCTGATTATTTCGGACTCACGCCTTCGACCGGATACGAACGCCTGCTGCACGACTGTATGACTGGAGATGCCACGCTTTTCCAGCGAGCCGACATGGTCGAGGCAGGCTGGAGCATTGTCAATCCGGTGCTCGATGTGTGGAAGGCACTGCCTCCGCGGAACTTCCCGAACTATCCCTCGGGAACCTGGGGACCGAAAGAGTCCGACGAACTGATGGAACGCGATGGCCGGCGATGGAGAGACTTCGAAAAATGATTTTGGCAGCCGATATCGGTGGAACGCACGCGCGCCTCAGCTATTACCAGAACCAGAACGGCCATTTTACAGCCGTTCACGAACATGTTTTTGAGAGTCGTGAATTTCGAGGCTTGGATGAGATCGTGCTCAAGTTCGTGTCTGAAACTGGCGTGCATCCTGACATCGCCTGCTTCGGAATTGCGGGCCCAGTGCGCAATGGACGAGTAGAGACCTCAAACCTGCCTTGGGTTGTCGAATCGTCGCGGCTTGCCGCGGAACTGCGGCTGGATGCCGTGAATCTGATCAACGATCTCGAGGCGCAGGCGTGGGGAATCCAATGCCTGGGGCCTTCGGACACAGTCGCTCTCAATCAGATCGGCCACGACCCAACGGCGGGCAATCAGGCCGTGGTCGCGGCGGGCACAGGCCTGGGAGAGGCCGGGCTCATCTGGGACGGAGAACGCCAGCACATTTTTGCCTGTGAGGGCGGCCATTGCGACTTCGCGCCGCGCAACGAGCTGGAAATTGAACTCCTGCGCTATCTGCTGGCCCGATTCGGACATGTCAGTTACGAACGGATCGTTTCCGGTCCTGGTCTGGTGAACGTCTACTTGTTTCTCAAGGACACGCACCGCGGTGAGGAACCGCAATGGCTGCGCGATGAAATCGCGGCCGGCGATCCGGGAGCGGCAATCTCGCGAGCCGCGCTTTCCGCCAAGGCGCCGCTAGCCGAGCTTGCGCTCGATCTATGGATTTCGATTTACGGCGCCGAGGCCGGCAACATGGCGCTCAAGGTTCTGGCATCCGGTGGTGTATTCCTTGCCGGAGGAATCGCACCCAAAATTCTGCCAAAGCTCGCTGGTCCACTTTTCATGCAAGCCTTCCTCAACAAAGGACGCTTGCAACCGCTGCTCGAAGTAATTCCGGTACGCGTCATTACCAACGAAAAAACCGGGCTGCTCGGAGCCGCGTGCTATGGCGCGCATCACGCGTCGGCGCGCCCTGAGAGACACGCCAACGGCGACGGGCACAAGGTTACGAATAGTGTCACTGTGAATACCGTGACATAGATTATGCCTTCTACTCGATCCATTGAAGTGCTCCCGAACCCGGCCGCTCTTTTTCACTCCGCTGCTGAAGAGTTCGTCCGCCTGGGCCGCACCGCCATCGGCGCCCAAGGACGATTCACAGTCGCACTCTCCGGCGGTTCGACGCCCAAGTCTCTGTATTCGCTCCTCGCCAGTGACTACGCTGACTTCGTTTGGAACCGCGTCTTCCTTTTCTTCGGCGATGAGCGTCATGTGCCACCTACCGACCCCGAAAGTAACTACCGGATGGTAAACGAATCTTTGCTGACGAAAATCAAGATTCCCTCGGGGAATGTCTTCCGCGTGCGTACTGAAGATCCCGATGCCGACGTGGCCGCGCTGGAGTACGAAAATCAACTGCGTCGATTCTTCGAACTTCGCTCGGGAGAATTTCCGCGCTTTGACATGATTTTGCTTGGTATGGGTCCCGATGGCCATACCGCTTCGTTGTTCCCTGATTCGAAGGCGCTCGAAGAGCAGTCGCGCCTGGTGGTCGCGAATTGGGTTGCGAAGTTCAACACCCACCGCGTTACGTTTACTTTTCCGGTCATCAACCATGCGGCCGAGGTGATATTTCTGGCGAGCGGACCCGACAAGGCCGATATGGTGCATCAGGTCCTCGAGGTCAAGAACACGCCGCCGCTTCCTTCACAGGTCGTACAGCCGTCTGATGGAAAATTGCTGTGGATGCTCGACGAAGGCGCAGCGGCGAAACTGACTCGGTAAGGTCGATCACACGATACATTGGACTACCTCACACGCTCAGCACTGGAGTCGGTACAGAGCAGATAATTGCGTAGCCGTGGGTTCGCAGGTGGCCACCATAGGGACGCGACCCGGTAACCAGCAAGTCCGCCTTATTCTTTCTTGCGGCTTCCGCGAGCACGTCGGGCACGTCACCACTGCCAATAAACACGTCTGCTTTGATCCCCATGTCCTTCTGGAGCTTTGCCATATGCCGCGAAGCATCGCCCACGAGCGCTTCCTTCCATTCCGCATTGACCGTGCTGCCCCCTGGTCCCCAGAGTTCCACGCGGCCGGTGACGTGCGCAAGCGTCAGGCGGGCTCCAAATTCTCCGGCCATCTGCGCCGCCCATGAGACCGTCTTGTGGCTATGAGAGCGGAAATCAACAGCGCATAGGACGCTGCGGATCACATACTTCTCTGCCCAGGAGCCTTGCGCATGGGCGCCGGTCCATACAGGACACTCGGTTCCATTCAATACTTTTGCAGTAACCGACCCCAAAAGGAACTGGTTAAAAGTGAAGCCGTGGGATGGCATCATGATCAGGTCGACCTTTTCCTCTTGCGCCGTCCGCATGATCGCCTGGGCTGGGTCGCCTTCCGCGACCACGCACTTGATCGTAAGGCCCTCCAATTCTTGCCGCAGAGACGAGCTCAGGTGCTTCGGGACGGATCGAAGCACCTCCATGAGAATGTTCCAATCAGCAAGTTTGGGCCCGCTCTCCGGCACGCCGGCAGCGTGGCTCTGAATCGTCGCCGCGTGCAGAGTTACGATTTCGGCGTGGAAATGATGGGCCAGCGTCGCCGCCTGATAAACCACGCCGAGCGAGGCGTTGGGGAAGTCGACGGGCAAAAGAATTCTCTTAATATTCAGCATGGCGCACCGACGGAACAAGCCAAATAGGTCCCTTCCATTCCCTTCCCGACCAACTTCTTAAGATGTTCCGAGAGCGCATCAGGGTACCTGCAATCCTACTTCAACCGTGGTTCGAAGACGCTTCGCCGCACGAAGGAGTCCTCTGATTAAATTCCAAGCGAACCGCCGCCCCTGATTTTCATGATTTACCTCACAGCACGGGCAGGACATGTTCTTACACCTGGTCTGGGTGAATGACTTGCGGATATAGCCGCGGGCGCCGAGGAACAGGGCCTGACGCACATGAGCGCCTCGCTGCCCTCGGTCGTAATCACGACCGGAGGCACATTCATTGCGTTGGCCACTCCCGGAAGCTGTTTGATGAATTCCAGCCCGTCCATGATCGGCACGTTGGTGTCACAAAGAATCAAGTCAACCTGGTTTTCGCCGAATACGCTCAATGCCTCGGCACTATTGCATGCCTCGAACGTTTTGCGGAGCTCAAAACCCGGTTGGCGCAATGAGCGTCCCGCCATTTTTCGCATGACGGAAGAGTCATCCACAATGAAGGCCCGTATATCCATGAAAGTGCTCTCAATCTGCGCGAGGGAATCCTGGTTGTTCCTTGTCCCTCCCGTTTCTGGTTTTATCGACTTTCTGCGCCTCCAACTTAGAAAGCTTGAGAGGCCGTGCGGCTTTGCCCAATTCCTTCGTCATCTGGCCTGTGCCGTGTTCTCTGATATTCTGTCTTGTCTCATTCTGGAAAACGTCTCGCCCAATGTCGAACCCATTTTCAGAGGACCCCACTATATCGACGGACCGGATCTCGCCTCGGCACGTATTCGAAGCGAGAATTCAGGTTCGTCTGGTACGGAGCGGCAAGAGCGTTACACTGCAGGGATGGGCCCGAGATCTCAGCGAAAGCGGTTTGGCCGCGTTCGTGGCCGATGTGCTCGGGCTCGGCGATCTCGTGATACTTGAAATTCCGCTAGCGACTTCCGCGATGCAAACCATCCCCGCGAAAGTAATTCGCGCTCTGGGAACCGAATACGGATTTCAATTTACCGCCTTGAGCGCTGAGCAACGAAAGCAGATCAGGAGCACGCTACTGGGGCATCCGACCATCCCTTACCGAGGTCCGGCAGAGTAAGCCCAGAAGGTCAAGCAACAAAAAGGGCCTTGCCCAATCCAGCTTATAGAAACGGCGAGCGAGATTTCACCAGCGGAAACCAATCGTGATCGGCATAACAATCGTCTGGCCGTCGCTCTGATAGGCGCGATGGTAGCGGATTTCGGCAAAGATGCTGGCATTGTGGAGGTGGTTCAGAGGATGTGTTATACCGCCGCCAACGTTGAAGCCGCCCGCAACCTTGGAGTTTGAGGACATGGTTTGCTGATAGGTGGTGACTCCGTTCAGACCGCAGTTTAGGTCCCACCATCTCCACGCTGGCTGGCAGCGAGTCCCGACCGGAAGGATTTGAGTGTTTACCGAGACGCTGCGATCATAGAAACCCAATCCGAAGATTCCGTAGGCTCCAAATTTGCCGAGATGTCGGGGCACGTTCACGATGCCATCCAAACTGAAGGACTGCATACGTCCGTGTTGGTTCGGCAACGATTCAGTGTTGATCACGCTCGGTCTAAAGTTGAGGTCATAGTACATATATTCGGCGTCCGCGCCGAAGATGCGGGTGAAGTTCATTCCTCCAGCGACGACGCCGTTGAAGGAGTTGCCAACATAACTGGCAACATCATCTCGCCCGATGCCGAGTCCGCCGCCCGCGCTATAAGTGAAACGATTGAAAGTCGATTGTGCCGAAGCCGACGCTATGAGACCGCAAAATGCAAATAAGAACAGTATCCGGTTCTTCAATCTCAATTCTCCTGTTTCGTGGGACAGAGTCACAAGTGGTAAAGCCAATCGTCTGGAGTCGCTCGCTGCTTTTCAAGTTAGATGCGGGCACAGAATCAAGAAAGCTCACCTTTTTCCCGGAGGTTATTCGTGCCCCGATGCTGGCTGGCGCGTGTGGCTAATCTTCGCCAATAACACCGGCCAGTACTCGCGCAGCATGTTTCCACCGGCTCGACTGGCCAGATCCAAACCATAGCGGAACAAGGTATCTCCAACTGTGCGGTTTCGGTCTGGCCAGTAAACATTCGCTAGTGCTTCGGCCATCAGCGGCCCGCCCAATCTCGACCCGCTGATGACGGTGCGACCGTCGTCATTCTGCATAATGAAAACGTGCTGCACTGAATACTTTACCGCATGAAAAAACTTTGGGTTGATCTCCGCGTAGAAACGCGGATCCTCATGCAGCGCGGAGGCTAGCACGAAGGTCCCGAAAAATTCGGTCGACGACTCGCGCGCCAGGTCAGCCCCGAATCGCTTGCCATATCCTCCCCACTCTTGCCCATAGCCGGTTGGCGAATTATCTGCCTGACCGATTGCCGAACCGAGTGCTGCCCACGTAACCGCATTCACGGCAACGCTATTGTCCACGAAGAGCTTGAATTTCTGCCCCGTCGAAAGCCGCTCGGTGCTGTAAGCAATATCGGGGAAGACGATGGACTTGCTCTGCAGCAGATTGTACAAGGCCACTGGCTTTGGCGGCGTCGGAACATTCGGCGTCTGACCGTCAGGAGGCCGCGCGGCCGGTGACGGGCTGGGCTGCACCTGCGGCTGCTGCGCGGCCATGCGAGTCGAACCGGACGCGATCATGGATCCAAGAATCAACGTAGACAGCAACGCTCGGAGCAGGTGCGTACAAGTAGACTGCTCAACGAGGATCTTTCTTAAAATGCCGATTGCCTTGCGACATGACATCGATAGAGATTACTCAATCGCAAGCCCTGCGGCAAACGCTAGGGAAAAAGAATCTTCAAAAGCGTAGAAAGCAAGCTCGTCATCAAGGGTCTTCCCCAGCCCGGTCCGCCAGATATTCCAGCAACTCGACGATCGTCATGCCCGCTTTCAGTAATCGGATCATCTGGTCGGGAGTGACCCCAACTCGTGATCCAAACTCGACTAGCTTGGCGAGCGCGCTCCGCAAGACTGCCTCCTGCGCGGGACTGAGCGATTCGGGAGGGTCGTGGCCTGCATCTCCGGGTGGATGCCGTTCCGATGTCATGCGTTGCGCTATCATGCACCAGTCGGGCGAACTCCGCTGTGATAAGCCTTACCTGCAGTTGTGACGAAATAGACAGAACGCAGAACCACGATGAGGAGCGCCGACCGGCATTACTCATGGCACCGAGCCCGCTATCAGTTTTTGTTCATCAAATCGAGGATGGCAGCCATCTCGACTTCGATTCCGGTCTTGAGACTCGGTTCGCGATCGGGCGCAAAGTAAGGTGAATGGGGTCCCGGCAGCGGCTCTCCGGTTTTCATGGCTTCCGCATACTTTTCGGGATTTACGGCGCCCAATTCAAGCATCACGCTTGGAACTCCCTCGTAGCGATATTCGGCAAAGTCGTCGCTCGCCATAATCGGACGTTCGAGCACGACATTCGAATCTCCCATCACCTGCTTCAGCCGCTCGGCAAGACGGTTGGTCGTCGGAGGATCGTTATACACAGCGCCGACACCTTCTACATGCTTGACCAGAGGCTTCTTCGGAGCTCCCGCAGCCTCCGCTTCAGCATCGGCGATGCGTTCAATCGAAGCCAGCAGATGCTTGCGGACGTCATCCTTATATGAACGCACCGTCAACTGCATCACGACTTCGTCAGGGATGATGTTGTTTTTCGTGCCGCCGTGGATCGTGCCAACGGTAATGACAGCCGGATCCTGCGGATCGATTTCGCGCGAAACAATCGTTTGCCAGCTTACGATGGTGCGCGCCGCAATCACGATGGGATCGACTGTCTCCTGCGGGGCCGAGCCGTGGCCACCGACACCGTATATAGTGACGTCAACGGAATCGGCGTTTGACGCGCTGTAGCCTGGCGTGTAGCCGACTTTTCCAGCGGGAAGCCCATTGGTGTCATGGACAGCGAAAGCGTAGTCAGGTTTCGGGAACCGCGTGAACAGGCCTTCTTTTATCATGGCATTGGCGCCACCGATGCGTTCTTCGGCAGGCTGACCCACATAAATGAAGGTACCGTGCCAACGATCCTTATTCTGTACCAGCAGGGCGGCGGTTCCGATACCGATCGCCATGTGCAGATCGTGGCCGCAGGCATGCATGACGGGAACTTCGACTCCGCGATCATCATGAGCGGTGACATGGCTGGCATACGGCAAGCCGGTTTTTTCGGGGACCGGCAAGGCATCGAGTTCGGCGCGCAGCATCACGACTGGGCCAGCACCATTTTTGAACACGCCGACTACGCCCGTGCCGCCGAACCCCGTGGTGACGTCGTAACCCAGCTTGCGAAGCTGGTCGGAGATCTTGGCCGCCGTCTTCTCTTCGTGATACGACAACTCGGGATTGCGATGCAGGTCGAGATAGAGCGATTCGACCTGAGGATAAACGGCATCGATCTGCGCCGCCGGAACCTGCCAGGGTTGAGCGGCCCATGAAACGGCGGATAGAACAAGAATGAGAACCAGAGGACGTTTCATATTTTCCTGTGAACGGCATTAAACCACAAAGGACACAAAGGTTCACGAAAGAAGCAGAGCAATCTTCTTCGCGCCTTGTGTCCCGAGTGATAGCAAATCTAGCGAGCGGATGGGACTGCGCAGTACCGGTCGAAAGCGGATTTTAGATCGGCTGCGATGGCAGAGGCTTCGCGAGATTCGATCTGGTTGCGCGGCATCATGTATAGGAGCTTAGCATCGCTAAGGATTGCGATAGACGGCGACGACGGGGGATATCCCGTGAAGTAGGAGCGGGCGCGTTCGGTCGCTTCCACATCCTGCCCTGCGAACACGCTTACGATATTGTTGGGGATGGTCGAATGCTGTAGCGCAACGCGCACGGCGGGACGCATGCGGCCAGCGGCGCATCCGCAAATCGAATTTACGATCACCATGGTCGTCCCCGGATAACCCGACAGGACACGATCAACATCCTCGGCCGTACGCAATTCTTCAATACCCAAACGCGTCAGCTCTTCGCGCATCGGAACCACCATAATTTCGGGATACATTGGGTCTCCTCTATCTTCCTTCTATCTTCAATCTCAGACTTGCGAATCTCAAACTTTGCCGTACTACAGATTCCTCGCTTCGCTCGGGATGACAACCGTCAACTATATTTCGCCGTCAAGACTCGCAGCGTAGCTCGCTTCTCAATATGCCAGTGACAGGCATACATGAGATGCTCAATCCAATATAGAGCGAAATCGCCCTTATGACGATTCAGGAAAACGTTCCGCTGGCGCCGTTGACCACCCTGCAGGTCGGTGGAGCGGCACGATACTTTGCGGAAACGAAAAGAGAAGACGAAGTTCGTGAGGCCGTGCAGTTTGCAGAAACCCGCGGTCTGCCTTTGTTTGTTTTTGGCGGAGGAAGCAACCTTGTGGTCGCCGATTCCGGCTGGCCGGGGATGGTAGTGAAGGTCGCGATCGGCGGAATTTCAACTCCCAATTCAAGCGAACCCACGCGCAATAACGTGCTTTTCAGCGCGGGCGCAGGCGTGGACTGGGATGACTTTGTTGCGCAGGCGGTCGTACAAAATTTTGCCGGGGTCGAGTGCCTGAGCGGCATTCCGGGCAGCGTAGGAGGCACGCCTGTACAAAACGTAGGCGCCTACGGGCAGGAGGTCGCCGACACGATCGAATCGGTACGCGCTCTCGATCTGAAGGAAAACCGCGTCGTGGTCTTGCCCAAGCCGGCCTGCGGATTCCGCTATCGCGCCAGCATCTTCAATACGACGGAACGTGGGCGCTACGTGATTCTGCGGGTGAATTACAGGTTGAAGCGTGGAGGCTCTCCCAGTCTGAAGTATGCCGACTTGCAGCGGTTCTTTGCGGAGCGCGCGGCTGATCGCAAGATGCCATCGCTCGCCGAAGTGCGCGAGGCGGTGCGCGAAATACGGCGAAGCAAAGGGATGTTGATCGTCGAGGGAGACGACGATTGCCGCAGCGCCGGATCGTTCTTTAAAAACCCCGTGCTGAGCGACGCGGAGTTTCGAGAACTGGCGGCGCGCGCCGCGGCGAAGGGGATCGGCATCCCCAGTTATCCTGCGCTTGATGCGCAACGCAAGGTTTCAGCAGCATGGCTGGTGGAGCATTCGGGCTTCTTAAAGGGATATGCGGCAGGAGCGGTGGGAATCTCACGAAAACACGCGCTGGCGCTGATCAATCGTGGAGGCGGCGCAACCGCGAGCGATATAGTTGGGCTGAAAGATGATATCCAGCGGCGCGTGCTGGAGGAGTGGGGGATTCGGCTGGGGCCGGAGCCGGTCTTCGTCGGATTCTGAGCGCAGAGCTATTGTTGGACGGCGGCTCTCGTCCGTTCCTACGCGTAAGTTAAGGGCGGCGCATCCCGGAGCAGACGGGTCCCCCATGCCGGCCCAGAGGTGCCCGCCTACCGCGGGATCTGCCCAGTTTGCCCATCGGCACCGTAGCCCGTCTGCTTTAGCAAATTATTTGCGAACAAACCCCGACTTCTGACGTTCTTCATGGACAGGAGCAATGGTGATTGCAGAATCCGCAATGGCGGGCGAGGCCATAGTATTGGCGCGGCACGAGAGCGATTGGCTGGAAACGGCAGTGCGTGAACATGCCCGCCTCGTGTACCGCATCGCTTACTCGGTCTTACGCAATCCCGCCGACGCCGAAGATGCAACCCAGGAAACCTTCCTCCGCGTTCTGCGCTACGGAAACCGGATGGCCGGAATCAACGACCAGAAAGCATGGCTGGCGCGGATTGCTTGGCGCGTGGCCGTTGAAAAGCGCAAGGGCATGGCCAAGGCGGCCGCTGAAACTGAAGAGGCCGGGGAAACACTAGTATCGCCAGGCCACGGAGCGGAACGCATTTTGCTGGAGAACGAGAGCAACGTGGTGCTGGAGCAGTTGATCTCAGGATTGCCGAGCCCGCTTAGCGATGCGCTGGTGCTTTCCACTCTGGAAGAAATTGCGCCGCGCGAAGTCGCGATGATGCTCGGGATCAGCGAGGCGGCTGTGCGTTCACGGTCATTTCGTGCGCGAGAGATTCTGCGCGAGAAACTTTTGGCACTGACTAGACCAAGGAATGACTAGAGACATGAACATGGATCAAACAGGTAAAGAACCCATTCCAAGAGAGTGTGATTTGAATCAGTGGCTGGAATCGACGCTTGGTCAATGCGGCAAGGCCGAGCCGCGGTCGGGATTGGAGAATCGCATCTTGGCCAGCCTTCAGGCCGAGCGATCTCGGCGGGCATCGCGGCGGTCCTGGTGGTGGACAATCGCGACTACGGCGGCCTTCGCTGCGATCGTAGCGGCGGTGTGGGTCGGAGAAAGCGGTCGCGTAAGAAAGCCAGTAAAGACGGCGGGAACCTCGACGACTCCGAGTGAGGAGTTTCGGGGTTCGATCCAGCCCGTGCCTGCACCACGAGTCGCACATCCGGCTAAAGGTTTCCCAGCAAGCCAAGTGGCAGGGCGCACGCCCGTGAATCGTGGCGCGCTTCGCGATCTGGCGGCATCGAGCGCACCAAAGCTGGAACAGTTCCCTTCGCCGCGAAATTTGTCGGGCGAGGAGTTGTTGTTGGTTCGGCGCCTAAATGAACAATCCGACAACGAGGCATTGCTCCAAGCCACCGCAACCCGCGCGGAGGTTGACCTCAGCATCGATAGCCTTGAGATTCGCCCTCTCCAGATTCCCGATATTGAAATTTCCGAAAGTAAGACAAACTAAAAGGAGAAGATCATGAGAATCGCAAGACGAATTGCTTTGCTTGGAATACTCGTAATACTTGGCCTTGCGTCACGTTCCGCGGCAGCACATGGTGACAAGAAAACGGAAAACGCAGAATCCGTAGCCCAGAACGGAAACGCTGCGGTCGATAAACCTCTCAACGTATACCGGCTGGATTTCGCGCTCAGCGAATTCGTCGATGGCAAGAAGGTCAACACGCGGAGCTACAGTGTCACCGCACGCGAGGACGAAATGAATAAGCTGCGCTCGGGGACCAGATACCCTATCGCGACGGAAACTGTCGACAAAAGCACCCAGTATCAATATCTGGATATCGGAGTAAGCATTGACTGCCGCGTGGTGGAGCGGGGGGGTGGGTATCTTGAGCTTAATGCAGTCGTCGATTCCAGCGTTATTGAAGGGACCGATGCGCATGGCGTTCCAAACCCGAGCACCGGTCTAGGCCCTGTCATCGGTCAGATGAAATCCGACATTCGCTCTTTGATCCGTCCTGGCACTCCAACCATGGTCAGCAGCATGGAGGATCCTGCCAGCAAGCGGCGCTTCCAACTCGATGTAACTGCGACCAAAGAGAACTGAAATCGAGGATGAAGGTCGCGACTAGGCCCTCTGGACCAACCCTTTCTATACACGCTCGCACAGTTCGCGCGCGCGCTTGAATATCCTTTGGAACATGTCTTTGGTCAGCTTCCCGGTGTTCGTGTTTTGGTTCGAGGGATGGTAGGACGCTAATAGGACACGCCCATCCGGCATAAGGTATTCGGCACCGTGCCAGAATTCGTAGTCGCGCTTGCCGGCAATTTGTTTCTTGCGGACCAGGTAATTGAGGTAGGCCTCGAATCCGATCCTTCCGAGCGCCACGATCACGCGCAGTTCTTTCAGTCCTTCCAGTTCGCGTTCGAGATAGGGAGCGCAGTTGAAGAGTTCCTCGGGCAAGGGCTTGTTGTCAGGCGGAGCGCAGCGGGCTGCCGCCGTGATATACAGGCCGCGCAGAACGAGTCCATCGTTTCGGTCGGTCGCCGTTGGCTGATTGGCAAATCCGGTTTCGTATAGCACCGGGTACATGAAGTTGCCGGACGCGTCTCCGGTAAATGGGCGGCCCGTGCGATTCGAGCCATGTGCGCCGGGCGCGAGTCCGAGAACGAGAACGCGCGCGTGAGGATCGCCGAACCCCGGAACGGGTTTGCCCCAGTATTCGTGGTCACGGTAAGCGCGGCGTTTTTCGCGGGCGATACGCTCGCGATATTCGACCAGCCGCGGACAACGGGTGCAGGCGACGACCTCGGCATTCAGAACCTTGAGCCAGTTGGGAGTGGCCATTCCGGTTATTGTATTTGGTTGTGCGGCGCGGACGCTCGCTGCCCGCCTTTCGCGGACAAGAGTGTCCGCGCCACAAGGAACCTACCCCGTTACTTTAGTGGGCAAAACTTCCCCTCCCGCAGTTTGACGTTGCTCTTCCAGAGTCTTTACACTCAAGGTTGCGGCAGAAGGCATTTTTCAGTGGAGCACTTCCCTCCCGACCTCCGCTGCTGCAGCCGCACTTGGAAAGGTAATTGTGAGCCCTGCTGAGACAAAAGACAGTACGACGAACGGGACTACGACCAATGAAACCGGGCCCCGTGAAAGCGCCACCAAACGCGAGATTGAGGTCGAGATTCCGGTAGAGGATGTCAACCGCCAGACCGATTCGCTGATTCAGAAATACCAGAAGGTGGCGCGCATTCCTGGTTTCCGGCGCGGCCATGTTCCAGCGTCGATTATCCGCCAGCGTTTCTCAGAAGAAATCAAGACCGACATGGTCGAAGCGCTGATTCCGCGCTTCTTCCGGCAAGAGGCTGAGCGTCTAAGCCTGCATCCAGTATCGCAACCCCGGGTGACCGACCTGCATCTGCACGATGGCCAACCGCTCCGCTTCAAGGCAGCCTTCGAGGTGCTGCCGGAAATCAAGCTGGAAGGCTACAAAGAGTTGCGCGCTGACAAACCCGAGATCGCGGTTTCAGAGGCGGATGTGGAGCAGGCGCTCACCGATTTACGCGAACGTCATGCCACCTTCAATCCACTGGAGGGCCGAACCCTGACGGACGGTGATTTCGCCCAGGTATCGCTCGATGGTCATCCGAAGACCGGCGAAGGCAAAACAGAAGACGGACAGCCCGTCCACATGGATGAAGTGTTGGTCGAGATCGCAGGCAAGAACACGATGCCCGAGTTTACCGAACACCTGCGCGGTACGAACGCCGGCGACGAGCGGACCTTCGAGGTGAACTATCCCGAAGACACGCAGGACAAGCGCCTAGCCGGAAAGACGTTCACCTACACGGTGAAGGTGCAGGCAATCAAACAGAAGAGTCTGCCTGAAATGAACGACGAGTTCGCGAAACAGATGGGCGAGTTCCAGTCAATGGACGATGTACGCAAGGCGATTCGCGAGCAGATGGAATCGGAGCGCAGACACGAGGCGGAACACACCGCCAAGGACAAGCTGGTGGGCGAACTGATTCAGCGCAACGATTTCGAAGTGCCCGAGTCGCTGATCGAGCAGCAGATTGACATACGGCTGGAGCGCGGATTGCGGGCGCTGGCGGCGCAGGGTTTGACGGCCGAGCAGATGAAGAAAATGGATTTGAACCGGCTGCGCGCGGGACAGCGCGAGCAGGCGATTCATGATGTAAAGGCGGCGCTGCTGCTCGAAAGAGTGGCGGAGGAAGAAAACATACAGGTCAGCGATGAAGAGTTCGATCGTGAACTGGAAGCGCTGGCGCGGCAATCAAAACAGACGTCGGAAGCGGTGCGCGCTCGTTTGACACGGGATGGGGGCCTCGATAGAATCCGGACACGAATCCGCAACGAGAAGACCCTCGATTTTTTATATCACCAGTCCGCGTAAGCACGCATGAGGCGGACAATTCGATCCTCCCCTGAGAACGACGAGACGGAATTCAGGGCGGGAGTGTGGAAAGGGCGAACGTGAACTCGAAAGACCCACAAATGATGCTGGTGCCGATGGTGATCGAACAAACCGGCCGGGGCGAGCGGGCCTATGACATTTACTCCCGGCTGCTGCGCGACAATATCATCTTTATTGGCACGCCGATTGATGACAACATCGCCAACCTGGTGATCGCCCAGATGCTGTTTCTGGCGCAGGAAGATCCGGAGAAGGACATACAGCTTTACATCAACTCTCCGGGCGGGTCGATCACGGCGGGCATGGCGATCTATGACACGATGCAGTATGTGAAGAACGATGTCACCACGATCTGCATCGGGCAGGCGGCATCGATGGCGGCGCTGCTGCTTTCGGCGGGCGAGGCCAAGAAACGTCTCGCGCTGCCGAATTCGCGTATCCTGATCCACCAGCCGTCGATGGGCGGACTGTCGGGACAGGCGACCGACATCGACATCCATGCCCGTGAGATACTGCGAATGCGGGAGATTACTAATCAGTTACTGGCCAAGCACAGCGGCCAGAAGCTCGATAAAGTGGAGAAGGACGTAGAACGCGATTTCATCATGAACTCGCAACAGGCTAAGGAATACGGAATCATCGACGATATCATCTATAAGACGAGATAGAGGGTATGATCGGCGTTCGCGGCGACTGGGGGCAGACGGGCGCCGGGAGCCAGGTCAGTGCCAGCAGGTCTCGGCGTCATCGGGGCCAGCCGCAGTCTGAAAATGGACTGCACAGGAAAGGCTGTTCAAAGAAGTCCAGAGAGCGGCTAGGCCACCAGAAAAGGAGTAAGGCCGAGTGAAAACCAGATCGGGTTCAGAGGAGATGTTGCGCTGTTCGTTCTGCCACAAGTCGCAGGACGCGGTCGCAAAGCTGATCTCGTCGCCGAGCGACTACCCGCGGGCATACATCTGCGACGAATGCGTAGCCGTGTGCAACTCCATTCTCGAAGATGACCGCACCGCGACCCCTGCCACAGCGGTTCCAAACCAACTGCCCAAACCGCAGGAAGTAAAGACATTTCTTGATGAGTACGTAATCGGGCAGGAGCAGACGAAAAAGAAGCTGGCCGTCGCCGTCTACAACCATTACAAGCGCATCTACATGAACCGCCAGCGCACGGGTGACGGCGTCGAACTGACCAAGTCGAACATCCTGCTGATCGGGCCGACGGGAACGGGCAAGACGCTCCTGGCGCAAACGCTGGCCCGGATGCTTGATGTCCCGTTTGCCATCGTCGATGCGACTACCCTGACCGAAGCCGGATACGTTGGAGAAGACGTTGAGAACATCATTCTCAAACTTCTGCAGGCGGCCGAAGGCGATGTGAGCCGCACCCAGACGGGCATCATCTATATTGACGAAATCGACAAGATCGGGCGCAAGGACGAGAATCCTTCGATTACGCGCGACGTATCGGGCGAGGGTGTTCAGCAGGCGCTGCTCAAGATTCTCGAAGGTACGATTGCGAACGTGCCGCCGCAGGGCGGACGCAAGCATCCGCACCAGGAGTTCACTCCGGTCGATACGACGAACATCCTCTTTATCTGCGGCGGCGCTTTCGTCGGACTGGAAAAGATTGTCGGGCGGCGCGTCGGCAAGAAAGCTCTCGGCTTCCGGACGGGCGCCGAAGAGGAGAGCGAGCAGACGGTTGCCTCGTCGAAGCGCAACTTCGAGCTCATTTCGGAGGCGCAGCCCGAGGATCTGATCAAGTTCGGGCTGATCCCCGAATTTGTCGGGCGTCTCCCGGTCATGGGCGTGTTGCAGCAACTGGACGAGAACGCTCTGGTCGAGATCCTGACGCGGCCCAAGAACGCGATCGTGAAACAATACCAGCGGCTGTTTGAGTTCGAGAACGTGCGGCTGAAGTTCAGCGACGAAGCTAACCGGGCAATTGCGCGGCAAGCGATGGCGCGTAAAGTGGGAGCACGCGGTCTGCGTATGATTCTGGAAGAGCTGATGCTGGAGTTGATGTACAGCCTGCCGAGCCAGAAAAAAGTGAAAGAGTTCGAAGTGACTCGCGAGATGGTGGAAAAGCGCAATGTCTCGCTGGCCATGATCGAAAAAGCGGCAAGTTAGCAAACACTGGCGTCGCAGAAAGACAGCGCCAGACGGGATATCCAGTAGACTGACCAGAGACGGGAGAGCGAGTTGTCGAACCCCAAAGAAAAGTTCGAGAGCAAGAAACTGCCGATGATGCCCATTCGTGACGTGGTCATCTTTCCTTACATGATGACTCCGTTCGTGGTGGGCCGGGAGTCGAGCGTACGCGCGCTCGAAGAAGCTCTGGCCAGCGACAAGAAGATTTTTCTCGCTACTCAGCATGACGCATCGATTGACGAGCCGAAAGCCGGAGACATCTTTCAGGTCGGCACCATCGTGAACATCGTGCAGAGCCTGAAGCTGCCTGACGGCAATATTAAGGTCCTGGTCGAAGGCATCGAGCGCGGCAAGATTCTGCAGGTGGTCGAGACCGAGGGTTACCTGCAGGCCACCGTGCGGGTAGCGCGTTACGCGACCGAGACGACGGCGCAGATTGAAGCGGGCATGCAGCGTGTCACCGGCATGTTCGAGCAGTACGTGAAGCTCTGCCAGTCGCTGAACTACGAAACCATGATTGCGGCCGTGCGCATGGAAGATCCGGCGAAGCTGACTGACACGATCGCCGCCAACCTGCAGCTCTCGATTGAAGAAAAGCAAGGACTGCTCGAGATCTTCGATCCGGCGGAGCGTTTGAACCGCATCGGCGATGTGCTGGATGTCGAAATCGAAAAGCTCAACATGGATCGCACCATCCAGTCGCGGGTGAAGCGGCAGATGGAGAAGGCGCAAAAAGAGTATTACCTCAACGAGAAGATCAAGGCCATCCAGAAGGAACTGGGGCGCGGCGAGAAGAGCGAATTCGACGAACTGAAGAAGAAGGTCGAAAGCGCTGGGATGCCGAAAGAGGTCAAGGACAAGGCGATCCAGGAACTGAAGAAGCTGGAAGCGATGCCGCCGATGTCGGCTGAATCGACCGTCTCGCGCAACTATCTCGACTGGCTGCTGGCAGTGCCATGGAAGAAGCGGTCGAAAGAAATTCGCAACATCTCGCGCGCCGAAAAAACTCTGAACGAAGATCATTATGGTCTCGAGAAGATCAAGGAACGCATTCTTGAATTTCTGGCCGTGCGTCAACTGGTCAAGAATCCCAAGGGCTCGATTCTTTGTTTCGTCGGGCCTCCGGGCGTGGGCAAGACGTCGCTCGGGATGTCGATTGCGAAAGCGACTGGCCGGAAATTCGTGCGCATGTCGCTTGGCGGCGTGCGTGATGAAGCGGAGATCCGCGGGCATCGGCGCACTTATATCGGAGCTCTGCCCGGTCAGATCATCCAGATGATGAAGAAGGCGGGGACGAAGAATCCCGTCTTCATGCTCGACGAAGTCGACAAGATGTCGATGGACTTTCGCGGCGATCCGTCGGCGGCGCTGCTCGAAGTGCTCGATCCCGAGCAGAATTTCATGTTCGTCGATCACTATCTCGACGTCGAGTACGACCTGTCGCAGGTCTTCTTTGTGGCGACGGCGAACGTGATGCATACGATTCCGCCGGCCTTGCAGGATCGCATGGAAGTGCTGCGGCTGCACGGCTACACGGAGCCGGAAAAAGTCGAGATCGCGAAACAGTTCCTGGTCAAGAAGCAGATGGCGCAGGCCGGGCTGACGGAGAAGAACGTGCAATTCTCCGATGATGCGATCCGGCAGATCATCCGCAACTACACGCGAGAAGCGGGCGTGCGCAACCTGGAGCGCGAGATCGGCAACGTTTGCCGCAAGGTCGCGCGCAAGGTGGTGAAAGAGGGCGCGGAGTTCTCGGCCGCGATCGAGGGAGAAAAGATCAACGACTACCTCGGCGTGCTGAAGTTCCGCGACACGCTGGCGCACGAGAAGAGCGAAGTCGGCCTGGTGACGGGCTTGGCGTGGACCGAGGTGGGCGGTTCGATCCTGAGCACCGAAGCGACGGTCGTGGACGGCAAGGGCAAGCTCACGCTTACCGGCAAACTGGGCGACGTAATGCAGGAATCGGCGCAGGCCGCGATGTCGTACATCCGTTCGCGGGCGGCGCGCCTTGGACTACCCCGCGACTTCTACCGCAATCTCGACATTCACGTGCACGTGCCCGAGGGCGCGATTCCGAAAGACGGACCATCGGCCGGCATTACCATCGGTACCGCTTTGGCGAGCGCGTTGAGCCGCATTCCGGTGCGTCGTGACATCGCTATGACGGGCGAGATCACGCTGCGCGGCAAGGTGCTTCCGATCGGCGGACTGAAAGAGAAATTGCTGGCCGCGCACCGCGCCGGGCTGTTTGAAGTGATCCTGCCGCAAGAAAACGAGAAAGATGTGGCTGAGGTTCCCGAAAACCTGCGGACCGCGATGAAGTTGCACTTCGTCGACAACATGGATCAGGTGCTGGCGGTAGCGCTCGAAGGCCCGCTGCCGCAGATACCATCTGACGCCGAGACCATGGCTCCGATTGCCACACCGCCCGTCCCGGAAATTCCTGCGGCAAGACAGTAGACTAGAAGCTACCAGAGCGGGAGCATGGACCCATGTCGAACATGCAGTATGTAGACTGATTTTTCATCCTCAAACACAACAAAGAGAAAACGATAGGTGCCGCGGTTGCCCGAGCCGAAGAACAGCTCCCGGATGGGTTGATCGAATGACGCGCTTTCGGGAGCCATGGGGCACCGCTCGGGATGACGCGCAAGACTCTTGGCAGTTTGGCGTGCGCGCCGTATCCAGTCGCGCGCCGCACGGGGAGCCTGGCGGCGGATATATCGGTAGGCTATCCTGAGATCGTTCTCGGCGGCGGGAGTAACGATGACGCGGTAAGTCATCTACGCGTCTTCGGATTCCAGTTCGTCAAACACTTCATCCGCCGGCCGACCCGTGCCTTTGCGAGCCTGCACCAGGCCGCGGCGAATGCTCGCCACCGCGTCCAGTTGACTGGCGACCTCCTGATAAGCCTTGGCATCGAGCACGACAGCCTCGGCTTTGCCGTTCACGGTGAGCACCAGCGGACGCCCGGTTTTCTTCATCTGCTTCATCAGGCCCGAGGAGTTGCGCTTGAACGTAGTTAGGGAATGAATGTCTTGGGTGACATCGATCATGATGCGATTATAGCATTTTATTCGCATCTTATGTGATGGCGCCGCGGGCCAAAACCTCCGCCCGGAACTCATGAATAGGCAGAGGGTAGCAGGAGAGCTATCGAGTTTAGCCGGGCAATCTGACAGAATGAAAACAATCACGTAGAGCGAACACAAGGCGAAAATAAGGAGCAACAGCCGTGGACGTTTGCGATGACGGATTGTTCTACTCAGAAGTCGGAAAACAGTCTGAAGAGAAACATAACCTCGTATCGCTTTATGCAAAGCTGTTTTCCACTAGAATGAAAGAAAAGTGGGATGAACGCGTTTATATCGAACTATACGCGGGCGCCGGTTACAGCAAGATTCGAGACATAGGATGATAGCCGGTTCCCCGATCCTGGCTCTTACCTTAGAACATCCGTTTGACAAATATATCTTCTGCGAGAAGGGGCGCGCAGAGCTAAACGCTTTGCGGGCTCGGGTTGAAAAAACGGCGCCGTCTGCGAAGGTGGCGTACATGCCGGGTGATTGCAACCAATGTGCCGGCGAAATCTTAGTAGCGATTCCTCCACACTCCCTCGGACATCGGGTTTTGTCGCTATGCTTTGTCGATCCGTTCGACATTGGCATAAAGTTCGAGACGTTGCGCAGACTGTCGGACAGGTATGTGGATTTTCTGATCTTGCTCGCCCTCTACATGGATGCAAATCGAAACTTCGAAAACTATGTGAAGGAAGAGGCGGTAAAGATCGACGAGTTTCTCGGTTCACCGACTTGGCGCGAAAGGTGGAAAATCAGTGTACAAGAAGGAACCCTCCTTCCCCAGTTCTTGGCCGAGGAGTTTTCTAGCAGTATGGAGACGTTGCGGTACCAGGCACAGCCGTTTTACAAGATGAAGTCGGTGAACATCCCTGAGATGAACGTCCGACTTTACCGGCCCGCGTTGTTCTCGCGACACCCCCGTGCATACACATTTTGGGATCAGGTGCTCAAGTACAGTACTCCGCAGACCACGTTTAACTTCGAGGGGCCTCATGTCACTTAACTCTCACATCGAATGGACCGATGCAACATGGAACCCTGTTCGCGGGTGCGTCAAGATCAGTCCGGGCTGCAAGCATTGCTATGCCGAAACCTTTGCCGAGCGGTTTCGCGGTGTTCGAGGGCACCCCTACGAACAGGGATTTGACCTCCGTCTGGTACCGGAAAAGCTGATAGAGCCATTTGTCTGGCGCTCCCCCAAACTGGTCTTTGTGAACTCAATGAGCGACCTTTTCCAGGTGGGGGGTGCCGGACGCCTACACGGAGGCCGTCTCGCGCGTAATGGCAGCAGCGGATTGGCACACCTATCAGCTCCTGACGAAAAGGTCGGAGCGGCTGCTACGGTTGCTTCAGGGCCGATTACGTTTTGCAGCCGAGCAAGAGAATATCTGGTGGGGCGTCAGTGTCGAAGACCGAAAATACGGTCTGCCTCGAGTGGACGATCTACGGCAGGCTCCGGCGAAGGTTCGCTTCTTATCGATTGAGCCATTGCTCGAAGACCTTGGCGAAATCGACCTTTCGGGCATCGCATGGGTGATCGTTGGCGGCGAAAGCGGCCCGGTCGCGCGTCCGATGAAGAGGGAGTGGGTCGTTTCCGTTCGAAAGCAGTGCCAAACCCAAGGCGTGCCTCTTTTTTTCAAGCAATGGGGCGGCGTTAGAAAAGCTAGAGCCGGAAGACTGCTTGATGGTCGCACTTACGATGAGTATCCACGTCGCGTCGTCGGGGAGGTTCCTGATCGAGCCGATTGCATGAAAATTGCCTCGAATCTTATTGAGTCCTTCGGCGCGCTTCCTACAGACCGTTAAAACGGACGAAGGGCGCACATTTCGACGAGCGCTAGTAGCGCGAGTCGGGATTCTGGCGAAGCATCAGACACCAGTAAGAGCCAAGAGATCATCTCCTAAGTCATTACGAAGCAATATTTTGCATATAAGTCGTTTAAACCCAAAGACCTAGGAGAAATTTCCAGCTAAATCATTGATTTTAAAAGACAGAAAAACAATTTTTTTTCTGGTTTGCGGCGCGCGGCAACAAAGGATTGCAGAAGGGGACGCTGTTCTGAAGTCCTAATGTTCAAGCGGGGCAGAGACTCTGTCTCTTATCCGGCAAATTAACAGGAGTCAGGTTTGGAATTTCGATCAGGGTCTGGTCAGGGAATTTTTTTGTTTATCGGTACTTTGAAATCATTGGTTTAGCGAGAAAATCACGCCATGTCTTTGAGTTTAAATGGTTTATTGTCAAAGTATTATGAAATAAGGACTTGGATTCAATTCTAAAAGCCGATAGCTTCACAGACCAGAATCTCGGGCACAAATGACGAAAGGGCGTGGAAATGATTCCGCACCCTTTTCCTGCCCACCTCCATTATAGCAATCGCCAGCCGCCGGGATGGACATTGGATCGCACAGTATCTTATTCGCGATTGCAGGGAGTTAGGCCGAAAGTTGCCAGCCGGGGGGCTTGACAAGCCGACAGGACGCAGAAGGACTGAGGGAGAATCGTCTTTCGAAAGCAGCGCTAAAATAAATTCATGGAGACGGAATCCGGCGGCGGCTCTGGATTCAGGTTGAAGGGGTCGGGGGGGCTGATTGTGGCGATCGCAGTGGTGGCGATTCTCTTGATCGCGCTGCCGGCTTATCGCTGGTTCTTTCTGATCAGCGTTGTGATTGGACTGGTCATTGCGGGAGCGTTGACGCTTTGGCACCGCATGCATCCGATCAAAGAGCAGGACGTACATCCGAAACGTCCGCTGGGGCTTTAAGCCGACATATTTTTTTCGCAGGCCTTGCCACGCGCCACCCGAACACCGGAAACTGTTGCCATGCGAATTCTGGCGCGATTCATGCTGTCGGCTAGCGACTTGAGTCATTTTCCTCCGGCGAGCGTGCCCGAGATAGCGTTTCTGGGACGGTCGAATGTGGGGAAATCGAGCGTGATCAATTCGCTGGTGGGCAAAAAACTGGCGCGCACAAGCAACACTCCCGGACGAACGCGCAGCATAAATTTTTATGAAGTGCGGCGAGCAGGACAGCCTACTCCTGACGTGTTGTTCGCCGACTTGCCGGGATACGGGTACGCGAAAGTTTCGCGCGAGATCTCGGACGACTGGGCGCGGTTTGTCGATCCTTATCTTCACCAGCGGGCAAGTTTGGCGCTTTGCCTGGCGCTGGTTGATTCGAACATTCCTCCACAGAGAAGCGACGGGCAGCTGCTGGAATTCCTGGCTTCGAAAGGACGGCCGCACGCGATCGTAGCCACGAAATGCGACCGGCTGTCAGGCAACCAACTGCAACAGGCGATGCGCGCGCTGGGCGAAGCTTACGGCGGGGTTCCGATCGTGGCCTTTTCGGCGAAGACGGGCGTTGGGAAAGACGAGTTGTGGAACCAGATTCGAGCTTCGATGGCGCAATTCCCGGTGGCCTAAAATTTTTCCGCAATTTTCCGATCCAACCAAGAGCAGCATGTTTGGCGGAGGCGCTCGTGGACACGCATATTTATCAGGAACGAACCGGTGTGGGCGAAGATGGCCATGGCGGTAACGAGGGCGAAGGAGTGAATTATCTTCGCCGGCTCAAAGAAAGCGTGCCGGCCAGTGCGCCCGTGGAGTCGGCGCCGAAGGACGAAAAGGTAGCGGCCGCGATGACTGCGCTGGGGCTGAAAGAACGGCGGAGAGCGCCGCGACTTCATTGTTCGGGAAGCGTCGAGTTTCGGGCTGAGGGCACGGACGTGCGGATGTGGGGAACGCTGACCGATATCAGCGTACACGGATGCTATGTGGAGATGACGAACACATTTCCGACGGACACGAAGGTGAATCTGGCGCTCAAATCGTGCGGTCTTGATTCCCCCCAAGGAGCCTAATGTTCGGCGACTCTTTCGGCGTCGAAACCGCTCACCACTAAGGGCACGAAAGGAAACTCCGGTAGTTGCGGCGGTCTGAAAGTCACCTCCTTTCAAAGCTCAAACCAATATCTCTTACGCAATTCGTGTTTATTGGCGCGGTTCCTCGGGCTTTTGCGAGGCGGTTACTCTGGTGATGGAGGCTGGTGGGTGAGTGATCCTTTATGATTAAGAGGATATGGCCAAATATCTTGTGACAGGCGCAGCCGGATTCATTGGATCTTCGCTGGTGCGCGCGCTGCTAGAGCGTGGGGAGCAGGTCCGCGGCATTGATAATTTTGAGACCGGCAAACGGGAAAACCTCTCGGACGTGCTTTCGCGGATGGAGTTCAGGGAGGCGGACATTCTCGATCTGGACGCCATGCGCCAGGCGTGCGCGGGCGTCGACTATGTGCTGCACGAGGCTGCGATTCCCTCGGTTCCGAAATCGGTGCTCGATCCGCTGGGGAGTAACCGGGCCAACGTCGATGGGACGGTAAATGTGCTGGTGGCGGCGCGCGACGCGAAGGTGAAGAGGGTGGTGTATGCGGCATCGTCGTCGGCTTATGGGGATACGCCATCGCTTCCGAAGCATGAAGCGATGAATCCGAATCCGATTTCGCCGTATGCGGTGGCGAAACTGGCGAGCGAGCTTTACATGGTGTCGTTCTACCGCTGCTATGGGTTGGAGACGGTGTGCCTGCGGTACTTCAATATTTTTGGGCCGCGGCAGGATCCGTCTTCTCCGTACTCGGGCGTGCTGGCGAAGTTCAGCATGCAGATGCTGCGCGGAGAGCGGCCAACGATTTTTGGCGACGGCGAAACCAGCCGCGATTTCACATATATCGACAATGCGGTTTCGGCGAATCTGCTGGCCTGCGGGGCTCCGGCAGCGGAGTGCGCGGGGCGGGTGTTCAATTGCGCGACGGGACGACGGGTTACGTTGAATGAAACTTTTAAGGCATTGAAAGGTCTGACTGGGTACAAGGGCGACGTGGAGCATGGTGCGGAGCGGGGTGGGGACATCAAGCATTCGCTGGCCGACATCACGCAGGCGCAAAAGCATCTGGGATACAAGGTCGTAGTGAACTTTGAAGACGGGTTGTACCGCACGGTCGAGTGGTACAAGAACCAGGGGTTGCCGGTCGGCGCATAAGCAGACTAGCGGGGAAAGCCCCGCGCCACGCGGGATCATTCTTCGAGGGTCAATTTAGTTATCAGGGGCGCTGTACCTTCCCTGCACGGTGGGATTTCGCTTGCGCGGACTTCTGCCAGGCGATGAGGTCGTCGAGGCCATAGCGGAAGGGGCGCCATAGGCGCTGAAAGTCTTCTCGTCGAATAGGCGCATAGCGCCGCAATCGAGGCAGACCCGGTAGGAATAGCCCTGGACGCTGACGGGCCAACCCGTTCTGCGATGCCAACAGCCTCGGAAGGCCACGACGGCTGCTCCGGCGAGGCTGGTGGCGACGACGCCCGGCCACCACCAGCTGGATCTCTTGGGTTTGTCGGGTTTTGGCTGGACTGCAGGGTTGATCATCGACTCTCCGGGGCTGGTTTGGGACTGCTTCTTAGCCACCTCTCAACATAGGACAAATCGCGGCGCAGAGCAAAATCTGAAGGCTCGTAGCTCAGAGGGCTCGAGGGCAGCGGAGTCGGCTGCGTCGGAGAATGACGCGGTTGGACGTGTACTAACGGACATTGCGGTACCCCCCGAACGACTATTACGCTGAAAATTGGAACGGCAGGCTCGGCTTGTATCGAGGCAAATCGGTTGAATCGTGACCGCTGATCTGAGTTCTCTCGAGCAGGGCTATCGAACGAAGTTCGCGGAACCAAGAGCGGCAATGAGGCTTCGAACGAGCCACGGATACGATGAATACAGGTTTTTTGTGCTAGGGATCGCGCAAGGATGAGTGCCAATCCAACCCGAGCTGACTGGGACGCGACGGCGGCTGACGCCGCGTCGGCGATGCAGGAGGGCAACCTCGTCCTCGAATCGATTGCGCGGCAAGAGGCGCTGCGGGCGCTGCGGGCTTTCTCGGACCTGCGGGAGACGATACGGAACAGGCGCATGGTTACGGGACGCGCCTCGGGTCGCGATCTGTTCGAGACGGAGCGCTTCATTTTGGATGAAGTGCTGCAGCTGATCTGCGACCGCGCCCAGGCGCTCACGCGGGCGGACAGCATCGTGATTGCGTTTACTGAAGGAGCAGAAACCGTGTGCCGGGCCGCGGCGGGACCGCTCGGCGTGGAACGTGGCGTTCATCTCATCGGCGAATCGGAGTTTCTGCAGGATTGCCTGGACTCGGGACGCATTCTGCGTTGCGACGATTGCGCGATTGATACGCGGGTGGAACTGGATTTCGCACACCAGATGGGAGCGCGATCGACGGTAATGGTTCCGTTGCGGGGGCAACGGGAGCAGGTGGGAGTTCTGCAGGCGCTTTCGCTGACTCCGTGGGCTTTTACGGACCACGATATTCGCTGTTTCGACTTGTTTGCGGAGCTGGTTCTCTCAGCACTGAAACCCGAGGATCAGGATCGGCGGATTCATTGGTTGTCAGACGTGGCGAGCGAAGTGTTGCGGGCGAAGCCGGCGGCGGTGGGTGTGGCTGGCGCGGCGTCAGTTGTGATTCCGGAGATCGAGCCGGGCAATTCTGCGGCAGCTGCGTCGGACGCGATAACTTCGATTGCCGAGACAGAGCCGGCGGCTGTGTTGGCGGAGCTGGCGGTTGTTCCTGCGGAGGTTGCGCCAACGGCGAGCATTTCGGCCGAAATCATTCCAGCAGAAATCATTCCAGCAGACTTCGTTGCGGTCTCGGCCGAGTTACATCGGTCAGAGCCTGCGGTTGAGTTGGCTGAGGATGACGCCATCGATGAAGGTTTTGAATTCCACTTCGGGGCCAGTCAACTGATTGTGCCGGATGAGTCGGCACAGGTGTTGCCATTCCTGCAAAGAATCTCTCTGGCCAGCAGTTCGCGGCCGGGATTGAGCGTGGTGATCGGACTGGTAGCTGTGGCTGCATTGTTTTCGGCGGGCGCGTGGTGGGGCATGCGGGTTCACGAGAACGCGACCATCGCGGGCGCGGCGAATTCTCAGGTAGCGAGAATAAAGAGCGTTTCCGGAGAGGCGAGTTCGCCACAACCGGTGACGGCGCCGCCTGCGCCTCCGACGAATGTTCTCGCTCCGGCGGCCTCTGACAATCTGATGAGCGCGGCGAGCGTGACTTCCGATTCGGTGACGCTGACGCCAGTGCCGGAGGATAAGTTGGCGGCGCTTCCGAAGATTACAGGTGTGCGGCACTGGTCGTCATCGATCGGGAGCACGGTCGTCATCGATATGCAAGATTCGGTTCCGTATGAAGTGCATCGGTTGATGTCGCCGGAGCGAATCTACTTCGATTTGCACGACACGGTTCTGGCGCCGGAACTCGAAGGCAAGACGATAGACGTCGACGATGCTGCGCTGAGTCGAGTGCGCATCGCGCAGCCGGTTGCGGGGATTACGCGCATCGTGCTCGACACCAAAGACGATTCGAATTTCTCGGTGAGCATGGAGTCGAATCCGTACCGGCTGGTGGTGGAGTTGCGCGGGACCGACAGAACCTTGACGGCAAGCAACGCGCCGGCGAATCCATTTGATCGGAATCATGGAGTTCCGGGGCATGGTATTGCCGGCCAGACATCTTCAAGTCAGATGCCAACGGGAGGGATGCTGGCTCCGGCAAAAGCCGCGGATGCAGCGGCATTGGCTGCGAAGGCGGTGGAGCAGCCGGTTCCGGCGAGAACGGGGAAATTCCGCATCGTGCTTGATGCCGGACACGGCGGCTGGGATCTGGGCACAGTAGGACGGCAGGGATTGCTGGAAAAAAATCTGGTGCTGGACGTGACTAAGCGGCTGGGAAAATTGCTGCAAGGAAGATTGGGCGCGGACGTGGTGTTCACGCGGACGGGCGACACTTACCTGCCGCTCGATCAACGGGCGGACATTGCCAACCAGGCGCAGGCCGATCTATTCGTTTCGGTACATGCGAATTACAGCAGTGCGGCGACGGCACGCGGGGTGGAGACTTACTATACGAACCTGTTTTCGGCTCCGGGGTCGAAGGAAATTGAAAAACATACAGATGGAACCTTTGCGCAGCTGACGCCGGTTTCGTTGTCAGCGGGCGGGTTGCACGAAAAGATCGAGGAGTCGCGGCGGCTGGCGACGAGTGTTCAGCGTTCGCTGTATGCGACGCTCGCGGCAAGCAGTCCTGACATCCGTAACCGAGGCATCAAAGATGCTGCTTTTGCGGTGCTGACGGGCACGGTGATGCCCGCGATCCTGACCGAGATTTCTTTTGTGAGCAGTCCGGCGGACGAGCATAACCTGGAGAGCGAGGCTTACCGGCAGAAGATCGCGGAGGCGCTCTATCAGGGCATTGCGCGGTATGAGCAGGCCTCTCCACATGCGAAGGTAGCGCAATTACAGGTGGGGCGTCGGTAGCGCGGCGACCGGTTCATCCTTCATCATCCAAACCCACAGATATAGAACCGACATGAAGAGCGGTCGGATGAGTTCTGTTGTCTGGTTATTTACCGCCGATAATTACCGCCGGATGACGGGGCTTCGCTTCGTCTTAAGTGGGCAGGAGTCCCGCTTCCACACGCTTCCAAAACACTTGCGCTCGATACGATCTCAGTTCGGTGCAGTTACCCCTCCATATTTTTGGAGCCATTTCAATTCTTCTCTTACTTTGATCTTGCCGTGCCAAGGATTCTTGTCCAGGCTGTGGCCTTCCCCGGGGAAGATCAGCAAATCGCTTGGAATATTCAACTGGTGCAGGGCGCGGTCGAGGAGATAGTCCTCGAGGACGGAGACGCGGATGTCGTCGGCTCCGGCGACCATGTGGGTAGGAGTGCGAACTTTGTTGATCTGATAAATCGCGGCTTCACTGCGATAGCGATCGGGAGCTTCCCAAGGCAGGCCGCCTAGAAAATACGCGTCGTCGAAGACGGTGTCGTCGTTCCCCCAGTTGGCGAGGTGCTCGACGGCTCCGGCGCCGGTGACGGCGGCTTTGAAGCGCGTGGTCTGGGTGATGAGCCAGTTGGTCATGTATCCACCGTAGCTATAACCGCCGACGGCTAACCGGCTAGGATTGGCGATTCCATCTTTCACGAGCGCATCGACGCCGGTCAATATATCCTTGCCGGGACGAGAGACGATTTCGGGGACGATCTGGAGCGCGAACTTGTCTCCGTAGCCGGTCGATCCGCGGTAGTTTGGTTCGAAGACGAGCCAACCGGCGGTGGCGGCGAGACGATCCCACTGATACCAATCAGCCTCGAAGTGATTGCCGTCGGCATCCTGCGGCCCGCCGTGGATGAAGACGAACATGGGCAGATTTCTTGCTTCAAATTTTCCGGGAGGGTACATCAACATGCCTTCGACGGGCGTGCCATCGTCGGAGGTCCAGCGATAGGGCTTAGCCTTGGGCAGATCGCGTTCGGTGAAGAGTTTGTTGAAAGCCGTGATGGGGCGCGCGTCGGCAAGTTTGGCGAGGCTGTCGGCGACGTAGATTTCGGTGGGGCGCTCGGTGGCGGAATAGGCAAAGGCGATGCGGGCGCTTTGCGATTGCGAGGCGGCGGGGATTTCGTAGGTTCCAGGCCAACCTTCGTGGTTGACGATGGGCGCTGCGGGATTAGCTTCGGTGGCGAAATGGATTTCGGTGCCGATGCGACAGGCGCAGAGCACCGAGCCGTTGGGAATCGGCGTGTATTGGACGACTTCTCCGGGGTAATCGGCGAACCAGCGCTGGATTGATTTTTTATCGTTATCGGGGGCGCTGTTGGGCGCGGAGGCGGCGTCGATGTCGATCCAGTAGAGGCGCGGCTGCGGATCTTCGTACTTATGTTCGACCGAGCCGAGGTTGACTTGAAAAAAGAGATGACGATTATCGAGCGCCCATTCGGGATTGAGTTCGACGCCTTCGTTGTGCGTGAGGCGGATGGGCGCGACGTCGGCGGAGGGATTCGTCAAGTTTACGAGATAGAGTTCGATGTCTTCGACCTTCTCCTGACGCTGGGAGATTGACGACGTGACGAAGGCAAGACGGTGGCCGTCGTGCGAGACGCTCATTTGATCGGCGCGCAAAGGCGTGCTGGCGATGGCAACGGCTCCAGGGGTGGCGCCGGAATCTTTTTCGGTGTCGGGAGTTTCTTTGACGCCGAGAGCGGCGTGGCGGGCGAGAGCTTCATCGAGATCGAGGCGGAAAATTACGTCGACGCGCTCGTCGCCCCGGTATCGGATCACGTCTTTCCATTCTTTTTTGTGGTCGTCGTTTTGCTGCTTGGTCCAGGGCTGGCGCGTGGCGTAATAGATGGATTTCGAGTCGGCAGCCCAGGCGAAGGAGTGAACTTCGTCTTCGCCGGAGGTGATAGCGAAGGATTCGCCGCCGTCGGGAGAGATCAGGAAGAGCTGCGCTACGTCTTTGTCTTTCGGGTCATCTTTCTGGTTGGCGGCTTTTGTGTTGGCGTCTGCTTTTTTGCTGTCTCCGGCGTCGGCGTCTTTGGCACCGGGCTTGCGGTCGGACAGGAACGCGATCCAGCGGCCGTCGGGGGACCACTCGGGCGAACTGTCGTGTCCGGATTCGGTCAACTGCAGCAAGGAATCGGAAGCGGTGCGATAGAGCCAGAGATCTTTGCGGAAGATCTGCTGATCCCAATCGGCGCGTTCGGCTGCGATCACAATGGAACTGGCGTCGGGCGAGACTTTCACGGTGTCGAAGCTGACCGAGTTGAAGAACTCGTCTAAGGTCAGTTTAGGTTTGGTTTGCGCATGGACGATGGTTAAGTGGATGAAGAGCGCGGTTGCGAGGGAGAGCAGGAACGAGAGGACGAGGATTGAGCGCTGCAGAGAAATTCGACGGATCGAGAATGGTCGCATAGGGTTCCCAGAAATGGTATTTGAGATTCTTGTTGGTTGCGGGGCGAGGGATTGGGCAGATCGAGGAAAAATGCAGATCCCTCGCTTCGCTCGGGATGACAATTTCTTGAACAAGAGTTCATATTTTTGACGGCGGTTCATGTTCTTGCCGGCGGTTCACGTTCTTTGACGGGCGGTTCATAGTTGTTGACTACAATGCGTTCTCTTTCTTTTCATGGCGCGGTTGGTTGCGCATTGCGGAGTGCGTCATCCAGCGATTGATTGCTGGGTACATTTTGTTCTACTACGCGCCATCCGTCGTCGTAGCCGCGGAATCCTACGGTCGAACGATATTGCACTCCGCTGTCGTAGAGAGCAGCTCCAACCTGATTGATCGAAACCCAGCGCCAGTTGAATTCGACGTCGGCGAAATTGCCGGCCTTGCTGATCCCGGAGATGTTGATCAGTTCGCGACGGGCGACCTGGAGCGCGATTGAACGATTGTCGGGCAAGGCACTCGAAATCAGGGGGCGAATGGTGTCGACTCCGATCGGGGTGAGTACCACGTCCCAGCAAGGGGGAGGATCGACGCCCTCGGGACAATTGGTCTGCTTACCAGCGATCCAACCGTGACGCTGGAGGACCATGAAGTCGGGAGTGTTGAAGTCTTTGTTGGAAAGGACGCCGGTCCTGAGCCAGAAGATTTGCGAGGCTTTGAAGCCATCGGACGTAGAGATGAGGTCGGCGGCGAGACGGCGGGTGAGGAAATCCCGGGGAGAACAACCCAGGCCCAAACAGAGCAGGGCGGCCAGCAGCAAGGTTTTTGCCGTTCGCATGAATGGTGGTTATGGTTGCGAAAGGATTTTAACCAATTGCGAGCGTCCGCGGGGCAGAAAAGGCGAGTGGGCAATCTGGCCGTCAAATTTCTGGGACCAGCGACCGGGAAGCGCGGTGTGGCAGGCGGGGCAATCGCCTTCGGGAGTCAGGTTGTATTTTTGGATGAAATATCCGAAGCGCTGGATCAACAGTTCGCCACAGTGAGCGCAATGAGTGTCTTCCAGATCTTGCACGCGGCCGGGAAGGTTGCCGGCGTAGATGTAACGCAATCCTGCCTGGCGGCCGATGGCGGCGGCGCGCAGCAGATCTTGCGGGCGGGTATCGGCGGGCGAAGTCATTTTGTAATCCTGATGAAAGGCGGTTACGTGCCAGGGAATATCGGGCGAGACGCCGGCTAGAAATGCGGTGAGCCGGCGCAATTCGTCGTCGTTATCATTGAAACCGGGGATGAGCAGGGTGACGATCTCAAGCCAAATACCCATCTTGTGGACGCTGCTTATGGTATCGAGGATGGGCTGGAGGCGTCCACCGAGCTGGCGATAGTGGCGATCGTCGAAGCTTTTGAGGTCGACTTTGTAGAGGTCGATCCAGGGATGAAGATATTCGAGGACCTGGGGAGTTCCATTGCCATTGGAGACGAAAGCGGTAAGCAGGCCAGCCCGGCGAGCTTGGCGGAAAACCGCGACTGACCACTCGCTGGTGATGAGAGGCTCGTTATAGGTGCTGACTACGAGTTTTGCGCCTTGGGCGAGCGCATCGTTCACCAGTGATTCGGGATCGGCTTCGAGCGGCGGCGAAATGGCGTTTGGATCGCGCAGCGCCTGCGACGTTACCCAGTTCTGGCAGTAGGAGCAGTGCAGGTCGCAGCCGAGCATTCCGAAACTGTAGGCGAGGGCTCCGGGATAGGCGTGGAAGAACGGCTTCTTTTCGATGGGATCGCACTGGACCCCGGCGACGTATCCCCAGGGAACATAGAGCTGGCCACCACGGTTGAACCGAACCTTGCAGACGCCGGGCTGGCCCTCGGGAATGGGACAGCAATGACCGCAGGAATAGCAGCGTATGCGATTGCGATCGAGCTTCTCCCATAGGGCAGGCTCGGCTTCGCGGACGCGCTCGCTGGCGGTCAAGATGTCTTGAAGGGTGCTCACACCTATATTTTACGGCGGAGAGATTGCGGCGGCGCTGTTATTTGCAGGCGCGTTTGGAGCTGGGAAAAGATCAGTTCGGCGCGGATGTCGCGCGTTGGGTATGGGCGCGCATCCAAGCTTCGGCCTGCTGGCGAGCGGCAGCGACCTGCGAGTCGGTCATTTGTGAGGACAAGCCTTCGAGCCGAGCCTTGCTGATTTCGTCACCTTGAGCGGTCGCGATTGCGGACCAGAAGTAGGCTTTGGACAAATCCACAGGAACTCCACGACCGGCCCAGTAGTAGGCGCCGAGGTGAGACTGGGCATCGACATGGCCCTGCTCGGCGGCGCGCTCGAACCATTTCATGGCCTCGGTGTCGTCCTGAGGAACACCTTCTCCATCGTGGTAGCGGATGGCCATTTGCCATTGCGCATCAGGATCTCCCCGCTCGGCTGATTTTTGCAGGTCGGCGAGGGATTTCGGTTGGGCATTGCGGGCGGTATTTTGGCCGGAAAAAGGCGAAATGGTCGAGTGGGCTGAGACTGAAGGCGAGGCATTCCAACGCTTCTCGATGATGGGACCGATCAAGTAACCGACGACCAAGGCCACCACGGCGACAGCAAGTCCCAGCAGCGTACGATAAAGAAGGCGGGACGGAGACGTGGAAGGGGCGTCTAGGGTTAGCTCCGGATGTTGGTGCACGGCCTTGTTCGCCGCGACTTCGGCTACGACCTGAGGCGAGGCTTCTTCGCGGGCATTCGCTTTTGCATCCCATAAAGCCTCACGGACGGCGTGGAGCGAGTCTGAGTCGACGGGAGCTGACGCGATAAGGGTCGAAGTGGAGACGGGCGTGGGCGAACGAGATTCCGATCGGGACGGAGACTGGATACGCGCAATTTCTGGAGGCATCTCCTCGCGATGGCTTTTGGGAATCATTTCGACGAGGCGTTCCAAAACCGTCTCGTCCGCTTCGGTGAAGGCGTGCGGATGAGGCGAGAAAATCTCAAGCAAGCCGACTACGCGGAAATCGGAAAAGATGGGAGCAGCCATGAGTGAGCGAATGCCCAACGCGCGACTTACTTCAGGATCGACACGCGAATCGGTTTCGGTATCTTCGCACGAGACCAAGGAGCCAGTGCGAACGCATTCTCCCGAGAGGCCGTGTTCCAGGCTGACCGGGCTTCCTAGGGGGGGAGCTGGCTCTCCGGCTCGCGCACGGCAGATCATCTGGTTGGCATCGACGAAGGCAGAGCCGGCAATGGCACGGTCTGTAAATGCGAGGGCCACGCCGCTGGCTCCAGTGAGAATCAAGGCGCGCTCGGTGATGAGCTGCAAGGCGGCATCGAAGTCTTCGCCAAGTTCGTGAACTTCGCGACGCACTGCTTCCAGCGGATTTTCGCTTCGATCGGAGACCGGCATCGCGCTCGATGGAACGGTGGGTGGCTCCAATAACTTCTGTTCTTCGTGGTGCGCGAGTTGCAAGGTTCGGGCCGCGTGGTTGGAGCAGCCGATGAGCAGGTTGGCAAAAAGCCATTCTTTTAGTATTTTTCGCGAACTTTCGGAGAGCTGCGAAAAGCGGATACCGCCGCGGCCGGCAGCATCGCTCCAGATCACCTCACCGGTACCGAGAACGAAGCTTCTGGTTTCGGGCAGATCAAGGCAAAGGGTGACGGCGCGGTTGGCCTCGAGCGGTTCACCGGTGCGAACGGCAAAGCCTTCTTCGTGGAGGTCGATCAATTCGCTGAGATCAACGACCATTCCGGTCTGCGGGCCGTTGAAGCTGACGTAGACGGGAGTGTGAAGTTGTTGACGAACGCGACGGCGGCGCTCCGTGTCGGGAGCCCTCGGGACTGGATCCGGCAATCGGCCAATGCTGCGATCCATAAATAGTTGCCACCATATTAACTCAGAGAGAGAAAGGAAGGGAGCAGGAACAACGGGGCAGGAACAACGGGGCAGGAGATCCGCTTAGAGGTTGGCAGCCATACGCGAGAGGTCGGCTTGGGCGGCCGGGACGAAAACGGGAGCGACAGTTAGCGCCCGATCCAGCGCGTCGGCGAGGGCAACGGGAAACTCGCAGGTCAGGAGGTTGACATCGAGTTGGAGATCGCGATGATTGTAAATGCGGTAGATGACGAGTGAACCACGGCGCTGGTTCGAAGTGGTCAACAAGTCCAGCGTGAGCTTCCAGCACGGCTGACTGGAAATCGCCATCATGTGAGGAAACTTGCTCCAATGAAAATGACAGCCAGTTTCGCTGGTTCCCGCCTGATCACCGGGAAACGACTTGAGCAGCAATTCGAAGGCATCAAAATCGTTGCTATCGAAAGCGCTAACCAGAACTTTGCGCACCTGATCGAAATCGACTGCCCTTTTGAGTTCCTCGATCGCGCGGCGCACGGAAAGATTGTTGATCACGATTTGTCGCTGATCAATCGTCCGCTGCGCCACTCGACGCAGTTCGCCAAACTCAAGGTAGTTCAGATGCTGAACTCCGAGCCAGATGCCCGTCCCCACCACTGCCAGCACGAGTCCGAGCGTGCTTCCAGTCGGCCAAAGCAGGAACAGGCTAAGCATGGCAAATACAGCAGAGACTGCGTAGAGAACGATCACCACCTGGCGATGCGTAAAACCCATCTGGAGCAACTTATGGTGGATGTGCTCCCGATCGGCGGTAAAAATGGGGCGGCCGCTGATAAGGCGTCGGACAACTGAGAGCAGGGTTTCGAGGATCGGCAAACCAAACGAAACCACAGGGATGGCGACGGCTACAAACGTCGGCGCTTTCTGCGCTCCTGCCAGAGCCAACGCGCTGAGCATGAAACCGATGAACATACTGCCCGAGTCGCCCAGGAATATCGTGGCCGGATTGAAGTTGAAGCGCAGGAATCCCAGGATGGCACCGGCTAGTGTCACGCTCATCAGGGAGCCCAGCCATGAATGATCAACCAGCGAGACGACAAAAAACACGATCGTCGAAAACAAGGCCGATCCTGCGGCCAAGCCATCCAGGCCGTCGATTAGGTTGAACGCATTCGTGATCGCAACCACCCAGAGCACCGTAAGGGGCAAACCGATGAACCAGGGTAGTACGTGCTGGCCGAACAGCACCGGTAGATTGAGAATGCGCATTCCGCCGGCGAAGAGCATCACAGCGGCTATCGCCTGCACGGCAAACTTTAAATACGGACCTGCGTCGTGGAGATCATCGTAGATTCCGAGACAAAAAATCAGGCAGGCCGGAACATAAATACGGAGAAGCGAGGCAGGAGCAAGTCCATCGCCCAGGCGGGGATATATCAGGGAGAGCCCCAGCCACACGCTCAAGCTGACCGAGAAAGCCAGGAAAATCGCTACTCCACCCAGCCGGGGAAGGGGAGATTGATGGACATGACGGCCGCTGCTCGGAATGGAAACCCATCCTCGGCGCGTGGCCATGTCACGTACTTGACGAGTCGCCACAAACGACACGGCCAATGAGAACGCGAAAAGCCCAAAAAACAGGAGCGTCACACTCCAACTTCCCTTCCGACCGAAACATCCGGCATTTCAGGCCAAGCCCGGAGGGCGGCTCTTCTTCCAGATAAAGTTTTCTTACCAGCGAAGGAAATTCGCAATATTGGTTGCAAGAAACTATACATCTCCCGGCTCGCGGCTGACAAATATTCTACTGGCGACGTCAGAGACACTAACTCCTTCGCGCCAAGCAAACTACCTGGATACAAGTCCGACTACGACAGGTCCGATAACCTAAAATCTTCGCGAAGTGGTATGCGTCGGGAGAACTATAACAATTCACAATCCAGAGTTGCAATATTCTTCTCGATATCCTGTAGAAAAATGTCAACGCGTGATTCAAAAAAACTCGCGCGGTCCCCAGCGGCAGCGTGGGCGACGGCGACCTCTCGGCGCCGCTTCCTCGGAACTTATCCGTTGCGCAGAGCTCAGTTAGGAGGGGAAAGAGTAAGGTTGGCGCTCGGGGGACAGGCTGATTCTGGCGGTGACGTACCGCAGAAACTGGTGTGGGAAAGATTTGAGTTGCTATGCGCGGGGACGCTGAAGAAACCTTATGCCGATTCCAGTTGCTCGTTATTGGTCGGAGCGGCGATGCCCAAGAAGACCAGAACGGCACGATTCAACCGCACCATATCCTCGTCAGCAAGGTGGCCGACGCGCGCGCCGATCTTTGCCTTCGGAACGGTCGTGATCTTATCCACCATCAATCGGCAGACAGCGCGCAGGCCGTTGCCCTCGCTTGGCTCAACGGGCAACCGAAACAGAGGAGCATCGGTTGGGTCGGTAGTGAATGCGCACACCGTGACCGAATCCGTCCCGTCGAAACGATCGTCTTGAATAATGACAGCGGGACGGGGCTTTCCCGCGTAGTCCTTGCCGCCAGCGACAGTCCAAATCTCGCCGCGCTTCACATCGCGCCCCAATCGGAGACAGCGTTGATAAAGTCCTGATCCTCCTTAGCGTGAGGACTCATGGCGACAGCCACGGACTGCCGGTGCGCCTCTGCCACAAAAGCAGGCGATCTCATGTCAGGTACCCAAATCTGAATAGGCCGCAAGCCCTGTTGGCGCAGGCGCTTGCGATGCGCTCTGACCTTATCTCGAGACGACTTGGATGGAGCACGTGTGCCCATTTCCAACCTCCCAAAAATGGTTACATGTAACCTATCATAACTTCCTGACAACATCGAGCCCAATAGAAGTCCTTGCGCAACAGGTCGAAAGTCCGGACGTCGTGCCTGGCAACGAGCGAAACGCACTGACAAAATTTGAATTCCGTCACCGGACCAGCTTCCGCATCAAGCGACCCATCCGCACGATTTGATGAAAAGCGCTTCCGGCAATCGCACCGCCGCAACACCGCCCGTGCTCGGCCTCCAGACCAGTCGCCAGAGATATCGCAATACGGGCCAACTCCAGCTGGCAACTCTTGCCGCGGATCTACGCCCGCGATGTTGGTACTCCCCCCGCCCATGGTTCGGCGGCGTCGACCTCGGACACATACCTGTCGGTTTGTTCCCGCCTTGGCACAAAGTGTCCCGCTCCATCTCCTCGATCTGGATTTTTTCCCGGACGAGGAGCGACCGAACCTCGACTTGGTCGTCGGATGGAGGAGCACAGTTGCTCATCCACCTGCACGAGCAATTGGGCGATGTGCGGGGTATCGGATCCGTCCACAATCGTCAACATCAGCGGTAGTTTGAAACCGTGAGAGCACTGTGGAGGTATACGTGTTGTTGACCATCCCAGGAGCATGCCTTCCAAGGGCCGCCCAGGCTTCACCACCACACCGATGCGGTGATTGATCACGACATCACGAGGATATTCTGGGCCCCTATCGAACCTGTAGACCTCTTTCTCACTTGCCCACCAGTCCACGCTGCACGGGCTTCCCAGAAGTTCGAGGTCACCGAAATCCTGAATTTGTACAGCACGATCCGAGGCTATCCGCAGCTCGAGGATGACGCCCATCCCGCCGTGGAAATCGAAGACGAAGCTGTGGAAGGGATTATTCTCGATCTTTAGCTTTGGCAAATTGAGGTGGCAAGAGTTATCGATCTCGCAAAGATAGCCAGCGCCTCGGATCCGGCGCATGATCTCGATCTTTTTCGTGTTTGGCATCGGCGGGCCCCTTTTCCATTTTTCTTGCAATGTACATGACGTACACAACGTTCATGACCTGCACTCACAAAGCGCTAGGCGAAAGCTCTCTGCACATTTCGCATTTCTCGATCTGCCCCCGAAGGAAAGGAACGTCCAGGGAACGGGCAAGCTGATGGATTCTCCGTTTGCATTCGGTCGAGAGCGAGAATCCATACCCTTGCCTGTCCCGACGCAGTCCAAGGGAAAAGGAGCGCAGAATGCTGCCGACCTTGCGCGCCGTCAGCTGGTACCCGTCGCCGCGAAGATCTAAGATTCCGTTCGCGACCTCCGCGATCTCTCCAGCATGCCCACGTTCCCGCCCTTCGTGGCACGCCATCATGAGAGCGTCGAGAACGACCGCCGATTCACATCGGGCATGATCCAGGCGACGTTCCTCGTCCTGCGGCTCCAAGAGTTTCGCCACACGATTTTGCAGTTCCTTGCTGTCAGGAAAACAAGACCCAAGGACAGATCCCAGGGCGCGAGTGGCCCCGCTTAAGCTGCTGGGATCGAAAGTTACGTTTGCACACGAGACCTGTTTTTCAACCGATACAGCAGCATTTGCGGCTGGAAAGCATCTGAAATTTTTCGCAACTCTTTTGCGTCAAGGAGGAGCGGGCGGCTCTGCGGCGTTGCATTTATCCGGCAGAACGTGCGCGGAACCATGTGGTCGAGTTCGTCGTCGCTTTCTAGAATCACGGCGGAAAACCGCCGGTTCACAGTTCGTTTCGATCGCGCTATCCCAAATCCGCCATGCTGCGTCGCATCCAGAAATTGGAGACAAGCGCGGAACCGCCTCGGATCGCTAATGACAAACGTCGGTGAACAGCCCGACGGCAAACTCCAGTGGCCAGCCGGTTCGAAAAGAGCTGTCGGGATTGCGTGACGGCAGAAGCATCCTAACAGTTTAAGGAACTGCAAAACTTCCCACGGATCGATACCAGCTACGATCGCACGAGGTGCGGGATCCCGGCATTCGGCGAAGTGAGTCGCGAAGGCAAAGCAAGTTGCCATCTCCGCATTGTTGCGATCCATGCCGCACACCGATTCGAAGGTCCCAACAATGCTGTCGAAGAGGCGCGGCGTAGACTCGTAATCGGAAACGCCAGTCGCAAGTCTGATCTCGCTCGGGAGAGCTTCACCGAGTTCCGCCGGAGTAAACCGTTGCCGGCCAAACTGGAATTCGCGGCACTTGGAGGCGCGACCGCCACTCCAGCGCAAGAGGCTGGTGGAATTCGCGCCTGTGCGAATCAACTCGATCTGATCCCCAGTCGCCAGAACGGCGCTCACAATTGGGGATGAATCCGCAATCCCAGAAAGTGTCATGGTTTTCCCCCGATAGAGGCCGGCCTAAATACAGGCAGCGCCCAAAGGAACAGGGTCGCGGGCACGAGAAGAAGGTCGGGGATCCAGGACGTAAACAAAAATGCGACGACGGCATTCCGCGCATGCTCCGGCAGGTCGGTAAAGTTTTCAAAGACGTCTAGGCGTCGGGCAAAAAGTTGCATCGTCGACCCGCCTGGTGCGCAGCCCGGCGGGGAGATCGGGGAGGGATTGTACCGACGGCCTTGGTGCACGATCTGGGAACCAACCTCCAGTTCGTGCCCGTCCCATCGAAGCAGAGTCAGCGCATTCGGCTGGGACGGGTCTTCCGCCAGCTCCATCACAGTTGCATCATCGGGGATCCCGTCCGCCGTCGGGATAACGAGGTTAGGAACGCCGCCCTCAGGATTCAATGGGTTACTCCCTTCGTCCGTCACGGAGCCCAGGCAGACATGAGCCTAGGTCGCGATTTAACGCTTCGTTGTCAGAGGATTTACGTTCGCGACAGTGTCCGAAGAGAATACTTCGAGGGACAATACAGATAATGACAGATTCGACAAAACAAGTGTACACCCGCGGTCAAGTCCGGCCGGCGTTTGTGTCGTTCGCACCCCGAGTTCCTTGAGTCAATGGACTGGAGCGCTACGAACGCCCGCTGTCACAGATGAGTGAGTATGACCAGTTACTCGTCGCGCAGGTGGCGCCATGAAAGAGCAAACCCAGGCACTCGAACAGGCCAGTGTGAAGCAGTATTGCAAGGCGCTGCGCGTCCCCATGATCGGAGCGAACTTCGTGCAACTGGCGGAGCAGGCCATTAAAGAACAGCGCAGGCACATCGGATATTTGGAAGCGCTGCTCACCATGGAGTCGGAAGAGCGCGACCGGCACGCCATTCAGGAACAGCTGCGCGATGCCAAGTTGCCGCGGTTGAAGACGCTGGGAGAGCTCGACTTCAACCAGGCACGGCAGATTCCGGCGACGAAGATCCGCGAACTAGCAGAAGGCGGCTACATCGAGATGCGGCACAGATAAGACGCACCTTGCGACTGGACCGTGCGTGGGCGCGTGCCGGCAGGTTTCGAATCAACAAATCAGGGTCAGTAGACCTGCACAGGAGAACGATGAAAAAGCATGGGTACGTTGAAGGCAGTGGAAACATCTTCGCTGATCTCGGTGTCGCCAACCCGGAAGAGGCACGAGCGCTACAGAGCATCAAACCCGCAACGACTGAACGTCTCATAACCACCTCCTAAGTCGGAATTTCTGATTTAGACCCTGTCCCGGATCGTACGCTTCTCCTGCCCTCTAAACAACAAATGTGCCACCGGAGCAGGTCCCTGAGAAACGATAAACGGCGCTCTCAACGCCATACCACATCCGGCGTGACCAAAACGCAATTTTAGCTTCCAGCGTTTTCCGTTATCCTAGACATCCCCTATGGCCAGCATCGCCCCACCATCTTCTGCTACCGACCGCAATCACCAATCGTTCTTCACCACGGGCATGGCGGTCATCTGGTTCATCGCCCTGGCGAATCTGTTGTTCCACATCTACTTCAACAACCGCTACGGATACTTCCGCGACGAGTTCGATTACATGTCCTGCGGCGATCACCTCGCCTGGGGATACGTTGACCAGCCCCCGCTCATCCCCTTTTTGATCCATATCTGCCGCGCCGTACTTGGCGACTCCCTGCGCAGCATTCGCTTTATCCCCGCGCTCGCCTCTTCCTTGTTGATCGTGCAGACGGCCGCAATCGCCCGCGAATTCGGCGGTCGCCGTTACGCCCTCCTCCTCAGTGCCCTTTGCGCGCTCATCGCACCGCAATACCTTTCCAACGGCAGCCTGCTCGGCACGAATTGTCTTGAACCCAACCTCTGGATGGGTTGCGCCTACTTCGCCATCCTCGCCATCAAGCGAAATGATCCTCGCTACTGGCTCTGGTTCGGCGTGGTTGCGGGTCTTGGCTTGGAAGAAAAATACTCCATTGCCGTTTTCGGCCTCGGCATCGTCGTCGGTCTGCTGCTGACCGAGCAACGCCGCGTCTTTCTCAACAAATGGATCTGGCTCGGCGGACTCGCCGCCTTCCTCATCTTCTTTCCCAACGTGCTCTGGAACATCAAGTACGACTGGCCGTTTGTTCAACTGATGAGGGCCATCCGCGCCGAAGGCCGTGACGTGGTGCTGGGTCCGTTTCCCTACTTCTTCCAGCAGACGCTGCTCGTGAATCCCCTTACCGCCCCCATCTGGCTGGCGGGATTGTTCGCGCTGCTGTTCTCTCCGCGCCTCAAGCCCTACCGCGCACTGGGTTGGTGCTATCTGGTCTGCTACACGGTCTTCTTCCTGCTCCACGGCAAGAACTACTACCTGGCTCCGATTTATCCCATGTTGCTCGCCGCCGGCGCCGTCGTGATTGAGTCCGCGATTGATGGTAGGGAAAATGCCAATCCCCGCCGCCAATGGCTAAAACCGGCCATCGCACTCGTCCTGCTGGTCAGCGGCGCACATCTTGCCCCCGTTGTGGTGCCGATTCTTTCTCCTGATGGCTTCCTCGCCTACACGAAATATCTCCCCTTCAAACTCCCCGTCATGGAACATTCGCACGCCAGGGCCGCGCTGCCGCAGTGGTACTCGGACCAGTTCGGCTGGAAAGAAATCTCTGACGAAACTGCTGTCGCCTGGAATCGCATCCCCGCGGACGAGCGCCACGACTGCGGCATCTTCGCCCAAGACTACGGCCAAGCCGGCGCCATCGATTTCTTCGGCCGCCGCGACGGCCTCCCGCCAGCCCTCAGCGGTCACCAGACATGGTTCCTCTGGGGCCCGCGTGGCTACTCTGGCAACTGCATGATCGTGCTCGACGACCGCAGAGAAGTTCTCGAAGGCCTCTGGAAGCACGTGGAGTACGTAGGCACGTCCGCTGACAACCCCTACGCTCTGGAAAAACAAATCGACGTCTTTCTTTGCAAGGGTACGAAATTCGGCACCCTGACCCAGTTCTGGCCGAAAGTGAAGCGCTGGCGCTAGACACCCGAAAGCTCCCCCTTTACCCGCCCGACCCTTTCCCCACGCAGGAGTCCGCGATTGAGGCAGCAATTCAGGCTGGACGACAGAAGGTCGATATGGATTTCGAGCGGGGATCGGGAGTGGTGAACGGGTGAGCCCGCTCTTCCAAAGAATGGCTCCTCAGCCCGAAAACACATTATCAATCTTCCGCATGATCTGCTCGGCCCATTGGATCGAAGCGGCGATTAGCTTCTCTGTCCTCGGACTCCCTTGCGGTGTGGCGGCCGATTCCTCGGGGGTAGGCACAATGAAAAATAAGGCGGATGCGATAGCGTCGGTTCGAGAGCTGACAGAAACTCGGGCCAATCGGCGCCAAGTTTCTGGGCACTCCCGAACGATGCATGCACGATCCAGAAGGCGATTCACAGCGTTGCGGCCCTACTCGATTCTGATCTTCTTCTTCGGGATCTCCTCTATTGTGTTTGCTCAAAAGCAGCTCTCCTGGTCCAGGCTAAATGGCCTCAGGGCGGGCCAGGGAATCGAAGTGATCGATTCCAGCATGAAACGCCACGACGGTGAATTTGTCATGGTCACCGATGAATTGTTCACGCTGAAGGAACACAGCTCTGATGTCTCAATAAAGCGCGAAAACGTGGTCCGCGTCTCGACATCATCCGGGCCTCGTCGCCGGTGTGGTCGTGGGGAGCAACGAAGCATACTGCCAACAGCTGACGGCAGGTCAGACAGAGTCCGCGAGGACAGCAGAAATAAACCTTGTCACATACGGTAGAAATCAACTTTGTCACATAAGGAAAACAGCATGACGTCAAGAAGCTTGTGGTCCACGGTTTTGATCATCGCACTGAGTCTGGTTCTGGTTGCACCGCCGTGCGTTTCGGCGAGTCAAATCGGAGGCGGGCCGTACACAGGCGCAATCGCGGGGGCGGCAGTGGGCGCGGCCACTGTGATCATTGTGGTGGTGTACTATTCGACGAAAAAAAGGTCCATCACGGGGTGCGTTGGCTCGGCTGGTGGCGGAATGTCTCTTACCAATGAAAAAGACAAGCGCGTTTACGTGCTATCTGGCAATACGGTCGGCATCAAGCCAGGCGATCGGATGAAGCTACAGGGTAAGAAAGTAAAGTCGGCTGGCCTCGAAAAGACCGTTGGATGGGCAGCAACCAAGGTGGCCAAGGACTACGGCGTCTGTCAGCCGTACCCATCCGACGCATCTCCGACCAGCACATGCATTGTCCACTCAGGAGGAGAACTCGACCACACCTCTACCGTGTCAAGTAATTTCCCCGCTGCTGAGCCTGCTGAGTTTCCCAAGCAAGACAATGAGTTTCGTGATGTCGTCAAGAGCCAAGTCGAATCTCTTTCAGTGCCGTTCTGTATGGAAGTGAGACTCTGCGCGGACCAACAACTGATTACTTCCCTTGCCGGTTGAAGAACCAGGGAAAAACTCCGGAAATCTGCCGACTGGGGTGAAGCACTGAGATAAATCGGATGGCCCGCTGAGATCAGAGGGAGTACGATGAAAGCGCGCTAGATCTGAATTGGTGGGAGGCGCTCTCGCTTTATCAGCCAGTACCTGCCCAGCATTACCTCCGACCCCCCTCCAGCGTAAAATCGATTTAAAGGAACACCAGTAACATGGAACAAGGTACAGTAAAGTGGTTTAACGACGCCAAAGGCTACGGTTTTATCAGCCGCCAGAATGGCGAAGACGTTTTCGTGCACTTCTCGGCTATCCACGCGGGCGGCTTCAAGAGCCTGCAGGAAGGCCAAAAAGTGGAGTTTGAGGTCACAAAGGGACCGAAGGGGTGGCAAGCTGAGAACGTCCGAGCTGCGTAACGGCAGACGGTTATGAGAAGGGCGGTCGCACGTCGCGAATCGCCCTTTGCTATTTGGCGCAACAATCATTCCTTTTCGACGTGGTGAGCCGAAATCACATGAGAACGTGAAGAGCATCTGCGGCTGTGGGTCATAGTTCAACGTCTAATCGGAATAACGCGAAAACTACGGAAGCCTCGTCGCAGGACGATGCTCTGTCTTTTCCTTACGTTTTTTTCATTGACCTGAACATAAGGGGAGACTCGATTGTCAGGCACCATCAAAACAGGCACTATCATGATGAAGGCGGGCACCATTATTCCCCAGTCCTTGCGAGTAGAAACGGAACCATATTCACGGGACTGGGAAATAATCAAGAATTCCGACGGCAACTCCGTTGATCGAGACGTCCGACGAGCTGACTGGAACTTCTTTTTTCTTGCTGCCAACATTCAGGCGACCGCCATAGGCTATTGGGGAGAGAGAACCGTACGGAGGGCGATGGAGCGAGTGCTGGCAAAGGCGGCACCGTCGAAATTTAATTGCTTGGAAATAACGGAAGTCTCCGCTAAACAATTCCTGGGCTTTCCCTACGTGCACGTCTCGGCGCACTCACGGCATATCCAGAAGAGCCCATTTCTACAAGAGCCTACCGAACGGGCCGAGCAGTAGTTGATACCGGCTGGGCTACTGCCCGAACTCTTCGTATCGTGGCGAACAATGCTACTTGCCAACTCCTCGGCCGCGATGTTTCTGCGCGACGAGCATCATGCCGATCCAGGCCAGATTCTCGCCCTATGTAATCGTTGTAACAGTGCCAATCCGTTTGCCGGCGCAAGATGTGGGCGAAACCCATGTGGACCAAGTCTCATAAAGTCGCTTCCAATCACTCTCGGTCTGGTTCACTGTTCCCTTTCTTCGAGTTGCAATGCAGCGGTTTGCTCCCCTTTTGCCGAATCTCTTCTGCAACGGTGTCAGCACGGGCTAGACTTTGCAAGTTCTGCCATCCGTTTTATCAATTGCTCGGGCACTTTCATACGTACAAGTTTTCTCGTGAGAGACGACCCCAGCCATCCTGCAGTCGTGCAGAACAACCATGGGCTGAGGCTTCTTTACGCCGGCCTCAGGCTGAGGCATGACCGCGAGATCTCGCCTCACGCGACCGCAAACCCAACGCCCCACGCTTAGCAGCGCCAATTCCGCCGCCAGCAGGCTGATCGAGAATCACTCCTGCAATCACGATGCGAGGTACAATAATTTTGTCGGGTGAAACGGCAGCGGGCTCTGCAGGGATGCAACCATGCCGAGGGATAGCTTGGTTGGGCTCATCGAGACGATCACTGCATCTGCGCGAATATCCTTCTCGCGCTCCTGCCAACCCGCATCGGATCCGTAGAGCCGCATGCCTTGAAAACCACCGCCCGAAGGACGGAATCTACACTACCGAAGTCCTTCCCCAGTTCAGGCTGAGGCGGCATATTTGCAGTTGGCGCTCAGACTCTTGTGCATAGCAGCGCTGGGCGCGAGGAATCTAAAGACAGCCTCATGGAAGAAGCTTCTAAAGTTCGCAAGATCGCGTTTGTCGGCGACCACTTACCGCGCAAGTGCGGCATTGCGACGTTTACGTCTGACCTGCTTGCCGCCGTGGCAACCGCGCATCCCCAAAGCCAGTGTTTCTCGGTGTCGGTGAATGACATTCAAGGTGGCTACGAATACCCGGAAGTAGTTCGCTTCGAGATTGAGGAGCAGGATTTGTCGTCTTATCTACGTGCTGCGGATTTCCTCAACATCAGCGACGTGGACATCGTCTGCTTGCAGCACGAATTCGGCATTTTCGGCGGGCCGGCCGGCGGCCATATCTTGGCACTCCTGCGCGAATTGAGAATGCCAGTTGTCATTACCCTTCATACCCTTCTGCGGGAGCCGAAAGCCGACCAACGGCGCGTGATGCACGAGTTAGTCGCGCTCTCGACCCGACTCGTGGTCATGACTGAGCGCGGGCGACAGATGTTGCAGGAGATTTACCAGGCACCGCCAGCCAAGATCGATCTTATCCCGCATGGCATTCCCGATGTAGGTTTTGTCGATCCGACCCATTTCAAGGACCGGTTCGGCGTGGAAGGCAGGGTAGTGCTGCTCACGTTCGGGCTGCTTTCGCCGAACAAGGGGATCGAATATGTGATCAACGCCCTGCCGCACATTCTGGCGGAGTTTCCCGACGTTGTTTATATTGTCCTGGGCGCCACCCATCCCCACGAACTACGCGAGCATGGCGAAGCCTACCGGCTCAGCCTTGAAATCCTCGCCAAAAAGAACAAACTCGAGAAGAACGTCATCTTCTACAACCGGTTCGTAGAACTTGAAAATCTGAAGGAGTTCATCGGCGCCGCAGACCTTTACATCACGCCTTATCTCAACGAAGCGCAGATCACGTCGGGCGCGCTAGCCTATACGTTTGGTGCGGGCAAAGTGGTAGTTTCGACACCGTACTGGCACGCTGCAGAATTGTTGGCGGAAGACCGCGGCGTGCTGGTGCCGTTCGGCGACGCCCAAGCCATAGCCCGCGAGGTGATTGGCTTGCTGCGCGACGACACCCGCCGGCATGCCATTCGCAAGAATGCTTACAAGCTGGGCCGTGAGATGGTCTGGAGCAACGTGGCGCGGCTCTATATGCGCTCGTTCGAGTTTTCACAAATCGAGGGGACGGCGCGATCTCGAAAATCTCTCGCCACGAAGACGCTCGACCAAAAGCCGCGAGAACTGCCGGAGTTGAAGTTGAGTCATCTCTCGCGAATGACCGATTCGACCGGAATCTTCCAGCATGCTATTTTTAGCATTCCGAATTTTTCCGAAGGCTACTGTACGGATGACAACGCTCGCGCATTCATCCTCGCCGTACTGCTCAGTGAATTGGGAGAAGAGCCAGAGCGCGTGCGGACCCTGGCCACAACCTACGCGGCGTTCTTGCATCACGCGTTCGATCTCAGAGTGAAACGCTTTCACAACCACCTGAGTTTCGACCGCCGCTGGCTCGATGAACCAGGGTCAGAGGATTGTCACGGACGAGCGCTCTGGGCGCTGGGCGTGGGCGTGGGGCGTTCGCCTTATCGGAGCTTCCAGACCATGGCTGGACAACTCTTCGCGCTGGCGTTGCCAGCTCTGACGGAGTTCACTTCGCCGCGGGCGTGGGCGCTCGGCCTTATCGGCATTCATGAATACCTGCGCCGGTTGAGCGGTGACAGCCGGGTCAACCAAACCCGTGAGACACTCACTTCCCGACTCATGGAACTTTTCGAAAGGACCGCCCAGCCGGACTGGTGCTGGTTTGAAGAGGAGTTGACTTACGATAACGCGAAGCTCCCACACGCCTTGATTCTGAGCGGACGTGCAACCGGACAACAAGCGGTGTTTGAGCGAGGCCTGCAGGCCCTGCGCTGGCTGACGGAATTGCAAATCTCCGAGAAGGGTCACTTTCGACCCATCGGCAGCAACGGATTTTATCGCCGCGGCGGCATGCGTGCCAACTTTGACCAGCAGCCCATCGAAGCGCAAGCAATGGTCTCAGCCTGTCTTGAAGCCTATCGCGCCACATCAGATCTCTGGTGGTACGAGCAGGCGCAACGCGCCTTCGACTGGTTCATCGGCTGGAACGATCTCGCATTGGAACTCTATTCTCCCAGAACAGGCGGCTGTCGCGATGGGCTCCACGTGGATCGGGTCAACCGGAACCAGGGAGCGGAATCAACCCTGGCCTTCCTGCTTTCGCTGGGGGAGATGCGCTTGGCGCAAAATATGCTGACGAGTTTTAGGGAACCGATCGCCGTCTAAAAGTAAAATCACCGCTTCCGGTCCTGTTCCTGTGGAATGACCAGTCCATGAGCGACAACTCGATTCACGTCACGCGCACGGCCACGGTCCTGAGGCCCGACCAGTCACGTGTTCTCTTGCGGCCGTTTAGTCAGGGGGATCCGCAGCGGACCGGCAGGATTATCGCCAGGATCATGTCGCTCCCGGAAGACCGGGTCGGCCCTCTCCTGGACGAAGTATCCGCCGAATTCTCCCAGCGACACCAGCAGATCCACAAATCCTTTCTGGAACGATTCGAACAGGTCCGAGACCTCCTGTTGACCGATGAGAAAATTTCCGAACAAAGAAAGCTGTTGATCGGCTCCTATTTCGTTTGCGAATTCTCCTTAGAATCCGCAGCCCTGTTCAATCCGTCCATCGTCCCGCACCCTGACCAGTCTGATCTGCCTTCCGGCGCTCTGCGTTTTATCCTCAGCTTGCGCGCCACCGGGGAGGGACACATCTCCTCCATCACTTTTCGGACGGGTATCATCCACGTCGACCATCGGATCGAGGTCCTACCCCCAACCGGATTCCTCACCGAGCCGCGTCAAATCCCGAACCCCCGTTACGAGAAGGCACTCTTCGAGCGGAAACTCTTTGAGCTGGGATTGACCAACGAATTCACGCGCCGGGTTATGAACAAGTTGGGGGAGTCGTTTGCATTGGAAGAACTGCGCGCAAATCTCGAAGCCGACGTGAATGCAGTCCCGCCTGTCGGATCGGAACGCCATCCGGGGAATTTTGATGCTGGCCCGGTCCAATTACGAGGTTCAGTTTCAGCCCCAACAGCGGCTGTGTGAACGCGTCATTTTCCCGGCCACGCCGTCGCAACGCAACGGCATCGAAGACGCCCGGTTCGTGTGTTTCCAGAACGAGGACGGTACCCACGTCTACTACGCCACCTTCACGGCCTTCGATGGCAAGGTGGTCTTGCCAGAGCTGGTGGAGACTTCTGACTTCCTCCTCTTTCGGTTCATCACCCTGAACGGTCCGGCCGCCGAAAACAAAGGCATGGCCATGTTCCCCCGGAAAATCAACGGCCTCTATGCCATGCTCTCCCGCCAGGACAACGAGAACATCTACCTCATGTTTTCCGACAACGTCCACTTCTGGTATGAACGCGAGGTGCTCCTTAAACCGATGTTTCCGTGGGAACTGGTCCAGCTTGGGAACTGCGGGTCCCCCATTGAGACCGAAGCGGGCTGGCTGGTCCTCAGCCACGGTGTCGGCCCCCTGCGAACGTACTGCATCGGCGCGTTCCTCCTCGATCACGATAATCCCGGCAAAGTGATCGGCCGCCTCCGCGAACCCTTGCTCAGACCGGACCAAAGGGAGCGTGAAGGGTACGTGCCGAACGTCGTTTATACTTGTGGCGCTCTCCTCCACAACGGCGAACTGATCATTCCCTATGGCATGGCCGACCACGCCACCGGTTTCGCTACCGTTCCCCTCGATGAAGTGCTGGCTGCCATGCACTAGGAAATATCGTCGAACAGCATGACAAAGCGCGACAAAAGAGTGGCTGTCCTGTCGCCGATAGCCTGGCGAACGCCTCCTCGGCAATACGGCGCCTGGGAAACGGTGGCTAGCAACATCACCGAAGGGCTCGTCGCCCGTGGCTGGGATGTGACGTTGTTCGCCAGCAGGGATTCTGTGACCCGGGCTCACCTGCATGCCGTGGTGGACAAGGGATATGAAGAGGATTCCGCCGTCGATCCCAAAGTAGCCGAATACCTTCACATCTCCGAAGCGTTCGAGCGCGCTGCTGAGTTTGACCTCATCCACAGCCACTACGACTTCATGGCTCTGACCTACACCCGGCTGGTCAAGACACCGGTCCTCACTACCATCCACGGATTCTCGTCAGCCAAAATCATGCCCATCTATCAGAAGTATCGTGACGGATACTTCGTTTCCATCAGCGACTCCGATCGAGCCGCAGGGCTGAATTACCTGGCGACCGTCTACAACGGCATCGATCTCTCGTTGTACCCGCTTCAGGAACCCGGCGGTGATGACCTGATTTTCCTCGGTCGGATCCACCCGGATAAAGGTGTTCATCTGGCCATCGAGGTTGCTCGTCTGAGCGGAATGCGTTTGATCATCGCTGGTATTATCCAGGATGAGGCCTATTTCCGGGACCAGGTCAAACCCCATCTTGACGATCAAAACATCCTTTATATCGGACCGGTGGGCGTGCCGGGCAAGAACGAACTGTTTGCACGAGCCCGAGCTCTACTGCACCTGAACACCATCCCGGAGCGATTCGGACTTGTCCTGGTCGAAGCCAATGCCGCTGGCGTGCCCGTCATCGCGATGGATCTCGGCTCTTGCCGTGAGGTGATCAAGGACGGGCAGACCGGTTTTCTGGTTGACAACGTCACTGAAGCAGTTCGGGCCCTTGGACGAATTTCTGAAATCGATCGTCGTGCCTGCCGCGGCCGTGTCCAGCAATACTTTTCGATCGATGCCATGCTGGAGGGATACGAACGGGTTTACTCGACGATTTTTGATCTGGAAGCGAAGAGACGACCATGAAGCTAGACATTGTCAGACGGTACCGCCACAACCCCATCCTCACCAAGGCCGAAATCCCCTATCCAGTGGAAACCGTTCACAACGCGGCGGTCGTGAAGCATGAGAACGAATACATCATGCTTTTCCGCTCCCATCTCCGCACCGGACGGTCCATCATTGGTTTGGCACGCAGTCCCGACGGATTCCGCTTCACCGCCGATCCACAGCCCTTTCTGATTCCTGCGCAGGACAGCCCTTTTGCCGCCTATGAAGAGTTCGGCGTGGAGGACCCACGCGTGACCCGGCTGGAGGGGGAGTACATCATCACCTACAGCGCCTACTCGCGAAATGGAGTGCGGATCGCCCTGGCCAAGACGAAGGACTTCAGTCAGGTGGAAAGAGTTTCCCTAATCACGGAGGCGGATTATCGGAATGTGGTGATCTTTCCCGAGAAGTTTGATGGGCTTTATGCCCGGCTTGACCGTCCTCATTCGGAAATCGCCCCCTGGTCAATCTGGATTTCCTACTCTCCGGATCTATGCTATTGGGGCCAATCTCAGCTCATCATGAAGCCTGAACCATATCACTGGGATGAAATGAAGATCGGTCCTGGCGCGCCGCCGATCAAAACGGACCAGGGATGGCTTTCCATCTATCACGGAGTTTTCCGAACTATGGATGGATCGGTCTATCGTTTGGGGGTTGCTCTTCATGACCTCGAGAACCCGGCAAAGGTCATCGGTGTGGGCGACTCGTGGATTTTGCAACCGGAAGATCCTTGGGAAATAACTGGATACGTCCACAACGTGGTCTTCACCTGTGGTGCCGTTCTAGAGTCCGATGGAACCGTGAAAATCTATTGGGGGGGCGCAGACACGGTCATGTGCGTGGGCGAAGCGAACGTCTCGGATCTGGTCGCACTATGCCTGCATCACGGCAGACCGGCAAAGTAAACATAGCATTTCAAGAGTCCTAATAGCCCGAGGTTCGGGTGGTCTGCAGCTACCTTGCACTCGCTGCCTGACGCCCAAGGTCAAGCACTTCGGCCAACCGCGTGGCTAACGACGACGAGGAATGCTCCTCACCAGTGGAACTTGCCAAGGTTCAGAATCGTCTCTTCTAGTAGTGGGACTGTGGGGTTAGAGCATGGCTGTGGACTGGACAAAAGCTCAACGCTCGCACCTAGGAGCCACTGACTTATTGCTCTTTATCCAGATACTCGCCGGGAACATCATCCTGCGGCACCTCATGCGTGCGAACCTCCTTCTCGTCACTGTCACCCGCGTGTTCTACGCCCGTCACTGCGTCGGCCTCGAACGCGTTTCCTTCCTCGATCAACTCGGACACACTCTCCGAATCCGCACCTTCGATGTTGGACAATCCCTGCAAATCTCCCGATTGCCCGCCCCTCGCTCTCAGTGCTTCGGGTGCAAACGCCTCCGTATCCACGCTCTGGCGTTTTCTCCGAACCCGTGTCCGGAGTGAGTCCGGCGTCTTCGCACCTGTTGTCTTCTTCCCGAGAGCCTTCGTTTTCACCGCCATCTTTTTCAAAGCGGGCTTCTTCTTCGTCAATTTCTTCTTCGGAGTTCCCTTCTTCTTAGCCAGCTTCTTTTTAACCGTCTTCTTTATCGACTTCCCTTTCTTCCCGGCAGATCTCTCCGGCTTCGTGCGCTTCTTATTAGTTTTGTTCTTGGCCATACGCGCAGTCTACCACCGGCACATGCATACGCACGAAACCGAGCTAGATGCACAAGCGAGGAAACCCACAGGACCAGTGCCCCAGTTTCCGCATACCTGCCAACCTATCGGCACGCCTGCCCAAGTCGGCGCGGGTCGGCTCGATACCCGTATGGCTCCGGAAACGCTTGTCTCCGGTAGTGGTGTAGAACCTCGCTTTGGCACTGGATGACGCGATATACGCCTTGCATGCTCTGCAGAACACATCGCAAACTAACCACCGTATGCCACCCGTCGTCGCTGTCGTCTGAGAGGTACCTCAACTGACACTAGAAGAAACTCCTGACAAGGAAGCGGCTGGTGGTAGAGTAAACTTATAGGTACGTTCCCGTGACAGGGGTTGGGTCATGAGAGCTTATGAGCATGAGCACGCCCACAGCTACGAACACTCGCACCATGTCTTCGACTTCAAGTCCGCTTCTCTCTTCCAGTCTCTGACCACCGCAGCAACAATCGGAGTTTTCGTAGGATTGGTTGGAGTCGCCCTGAATGTTGTGTGGTTCTATGGGCAAACTTCTTGGTCCGTGACCGCCACGGTCGACGGTTTGGTACAAATGCTAATCGTCACCGTTCTAGGTCTGTGACCGCATAATCTGGTTTCTTCTGTAACCGAACTTCAAGCGTGCCTTTTTGCGGGTAAAGCGCCAGTCGATGGTGACCCGATTACGATTCATTCTCCGACCCCAGGCCCTGGCTTCCCGCTGCAGATCGCCCAGCGATGGGATTCTTCGCCGTCCTAGGCACTGCCGGGAGAACAGGCTGATTTCGATTTCCGCCTGATTCAGCCAGCTTCCGTGCTTCGGTGTGTAGTGGACCCGGAACCGGTCCCACAGCCAGCCTCCCGCCTTCTCGCCGTACCGCTCCACCACAGCCTTGCGGGTGTGCGAACTCAGATTGTCCATGACCAGATGAATGGTGTCGGCGGCCGGATAATGTTCCGCGATCTCCAGCAGATAATCGGCAAACTCGGGCGAGGAACGGTCCGGAGTCACCCGCGGATAATGCCGTCCCGCCTTAGGCTCCACTCCGCAAAATGCGTTGGCCGTGCCGCGGCGTTCGTACTCGCAGTCGCGCCGCAGAACTTGTCCCGGATGCATCGGCCTGGAGGGGCGGAGATCGGCATGCAGGACCACCGGCTTTTCATCGATACACACCACCGGTTCCGCCTCCGAGAGCGGCTTCTCATACAAGGCCAGCACGTCTTCCATGCGCCCGAGATACTCCGGGTCCAGTTCCGCCACGCACCACATTTTTTTCCCGCCACGGCTTCAGGTCATGGCTCTGGAGCAGGATGCGGATCGTTTCCCGGCCCACCCGCCGTGCCAACTTCCGCTTCACCGCTTCCTGGGCGATGAGTCGCACACTCCACCGCGCCCTGCCTTCCGGCGGCGGGCCGCACACCAGGGCGATGATGCGCTGACTCTGGCCCGCGTCCAGCACTCGTTGCTGGCCCGGACGCGGCTTTTCGTACAAGGCCGACTCCAGCCCTTCCTCCTCGTAGCGCCGGGCAATGGCCCGCACCGTCTTGGAGGCTACACCCACATGGCGGGCTACCTGCCCGGCCGTCTGCCCCTGGCCGAGTTCCCGCAGGATCACGGCCCGCCGCAACACCCGCGCCGATTCCCACCCCTTGTTCAACATCCCGGCGATCTGCTTACGATCCTTCTTGGTTAGCTGGACATGCACCCGATGGTAGGCTCGCATGCCTGCACTATGCCGCTCTTCTGCTCTTTCCACGAGTATCTACAGATATACATCTCCATACGGTCATAGACCTAGGGACCATCGTTCTTGAACAACGCCGGAAGCAAGCCATCCGACGAACGCTAGAACTAGCCTTCTTGAACCATCACGTTCGCAATGCCCTCACCCAAATGACGATGGTTTCGTACATCGCCGATCCAGAGAAGCAGGAGCACCTACTGCAGGATGCAGCCTCCCGCGTTTCTGAAGTCTTGTTCCGAATCGCAAACAGCGCGGATCTGACCGGGCTGTCTCTCGAAGTTGATCTCGCCGGGGTGGAGTTGGCCCATGCGGGAGAAGCGCGAGAGCTGGGCGAGGAAAAGAAGGCGAGTTAAACCATAAAGTTCGCTGTGGAAATCAGATTGACCCACTACCGGACACCACCGCAGTTTGACATCGGTTGCGCAGAAGTCCTTGGGAAAAATCAAAAAATCGAGATCTGAAAAACTTCGCGGCCCCAGATCGCCGTAAAGCGATTGCGCCAGCACCGACCCCTTGTACGGTACCGCCCGCAACTGCCCGGCGCTCGAAGTGCTGCATGATCCGCGCCAGCTCTGCAGCAAACCACATGCTCCGCCGCAGGTTCGCTTCGTACGCAGATCGCAGCGTGCGCTCGATTTCCGGTGGAAGCCCGCCACCGTGTTCGGCGCGATCATCTTCGATCAGGTTACGCGCCATGAGCGGAAGAACCCCATGGTGCTCAGCCAGCCGAAGAACTTCGCTCCATTCGAGCGGTGAGAGATTCCGATTCCCAATGCATCCGGTCCGATCGGGAGCCAGCTCTGCACCAGCCAACACGCGCACGCACAGGAGCTCAAAGTTTGCCAGCAATCTTAGCCGCCACGTCGACCAGTTCATTGATTGTTACGAGTTCATCCGTTCCCAAATTGATAGGGTCGCGGTGGTCTGAAGCCATAATCCGGACAAGTCCTTCCACGCAATCGTCCACATACACTGTTTCGACCACGCACGCCCTGAGGTCCGCTGAGGTTGTGGCGCTTCGTGATCCGTTTGCCAGCGATCCTCGCCACCATGTCGACCAGCTCATTAATCGTTACGAGTTTATCCGTTCCCAAATTGATAGGGTCGCGGTGGTCTGAAGCCATGATCCGAACAAGTCCTTCCACAAAATCGTCCACGTACATAAAGGAGCGTGTCTGCTCGCCATGGATTCAGCGATTCAGCGGTGGCATGGTACGAACGAAGACCAGCCAAAGAGTGAGTGCGGTTGTCGGGGTTGGCGCCCTCAAGGCGGGTGCGATGGTGGCATCGGTGGGCGATGCCCGGAACTTTAGCAGCGGCCGACAGCTTGCGGCCTGGCTTGGGCTGGTGCCTCGGCAGCACTCTACGGGCGGCAAGTCGAAGTTACGCGGTATCAGCAAACGCGGCGATTGCTACCTGAGGACGCTGCTGATTCATGGTGCGCATTCGGTGATTGCCACCGCCGGGCGTAGGAAACAATCCATGCGGACCAGCCGCCGGTACATCAGAGAGCCGACCGATGGCTCGAAGCTTTGATCGCGCGGAGAAATCGGAACATCGCCGCAGTCGCTCTGGCCAACGAGAACGCCCGCGTCATCTTGGCGCTCTTGGCGCATGGGGAACACTATCAAGCTTTCTGCCCTTTGGTTGCGGCCTGAGGCCCCTTATAGAGACTGAAAAGCGAACGAACGGAGGATCGAAAGTCCGGCAGTAAAGGAGTAACAAGTTGCCGCTACCATATCACCCCTGGGTACAAACTGGGCAGGCGAAATCCTCGGTACGCATTCTGCAATGCAGTTCGCAGGTGCCAAACGACCTGAGGATTGCTACCGCCTGTGACTTCGAAAATGTCAGAGAGACCGCCAGGAGCGCCAGCGTTAAAGTCGCCCTCGATGTCACCGTTGGCGAGTTGTTCTGCGTTGCCCCCCCAAAGCGAATACTCGCCTGGAACATAATTTGAAAGAATGGTCGCCGTTTTCGCGGTCTCATCAATCGCCAAAAGAGGCGAGGTGCTGTAGTTACAAACTGGCTCACCTGGAGAACCACAAGTTACACCTGGAGGAAACACACGGAGATACCCATTGTCCATGACAGCGAGATCGAAGTTCCCAGTCGTGTTGGTGGTCGCGAAGCTCGGACCGTGTTGTCCATAGAACCAATCGGTCGGATCGGTTCCTCCGACCAAGGTGAAATCGCCTCCTTCACCGAGGTGCCAGATGATATCACCGGAGCCCTTGCCATTGGCGTAGTCAATCTTAATTATCCAGCTTTGGTGGCGAATGGACAGGAGAAGATTGCCGTCATCCGAAGAATAGAGTATGGCGTTCGAGTGGGTCCAGTCCGGATACCCTGCGGGGGCGCGGCTCACATCCAGGTGATCGAAGGAGTTCCAAGCCCAAACCGGGAGAAATGTGCCGTCGGCTTGAGGTGCCAAGTCGATTAAAACATCGCCGAGAATGTTGGGATCGGCGGAGCACTGGGGCAATCCGACGCAGGGCTCCAAAATATTACCAAGTGCGATCCAATGGCCGTTTGGAAGAGCGATTACATCATGGTGAAAGGTCCCGACACTAGTGAAATCGAAGCCGGCGGCCGGCAGAGCCGCGTTGAGTTCAGCGAGCGTTTCCTCTTGTATCGTGTTCCCCGCTAAATCGATCTCCCGAAGCACATTTATGGTATCTGGAAGGATCGAACCCGGCTCGAGCGGTGCTATAGACGTCGGATCTATACCCATCAGGAAGTGCCCGTTCGGGAGAAGATGAACTCCTTGAACCGAATCACTCAAAGTACCTTGCGCCGGATAGGACCAAAGCAGATTTCCGGAAAGATCAAAAGCCGCGAAGGGGCTTGCCAGAGATCCACCCGTAGTGAGGAGATCTAACATTTCGATACCTGGCTGCGGGGTCATGCCAGAGGTCGTTGTGACCGTCACCGAGGGCACTTGGTTCGCTGGAATCGACTGGGTGGTGAAGGTATGATCCAGATCATTTGCCGTGTAGCCCTGCCCGTTTCCAACGACGGCACTCAGATGATATTCGGCGTTGGCGAGCATACCTGCGACGAGGAAGCTGAGTGTGCCACCGGACGTGGGGGCGGGTTGAGCCCAGGTACCCAAACCATAAGAAGTACTGGTGCCGAACTGGATGAAGCTCGATGTTCCGGCGGGGGGCGTGAAAGTATAGAGCGCGACCTGCGGATTGTTGGTGGTGGCAATTTGGCCGGGAGCAATGACGGTGATGGTCGCGGCAGCCGATTCCGAGGGCTGACTCTTGCTGGTTGCGGTGACGATGTTGGTGGTGTTCTGAACCACTTGGGGTGCAGTGAAGAGTCCGGATGCACCGACCGTCCCAACCCCCGAGCCTCCCCCGGTGCCTGTCACTGACCAGACGACATCGGAGGGGCCTCGGGAATCCATAACTGCCAGCTGAACGGTCTGCGTAGAGAAGACAAATGTGTTCTGGGGTGTAACAGAGATTTCCACGGGAACCATCGAGGAACAGCCTCCAAGGAACAGGGCTAGAACCGACACGCAGATAGTCACCAGAGAACTTAGTTTCATTTTCTCTCCCATTAGTCCGCCGCTGCGGAAACCACGACTGATACATGACCCTTCGAGAGAATCTGCGCTGCGATCCATTCAAAGGTAACGGCTAGCCCTTGCTCCAACCGGATCGAGGGTTCCCAACCCAGCACTTCACGCACACGAGTATTGTCGCTGTTTCGACCACGCACGCCCTGAGGCCCGCTCAGGTTGTGGCGCTTCGTGAACCGTTTGCCAGCAATCCTAGCCACCATGTCGACCAGCCCGTTAATCGTTACAAGTTCATCCGTCCCCAAATTGATAGGGTCGCGGTGGTCTGAAGCCATGATCCGGATAAGTCCCTCCACGCAATCACCGACATACATAAAGGAGCGTGTCTGCTCGCCATCACCCCACACTTCGATCTCGCCGTTATCTTCCGTGTGAGTCACCTTGCGACAGATCGCCGCTGGGGCCTTTTCCTTTCCGCCTTCGTATGTGCCAAGCGGCCCGTAGACGTTGTGAAAGCGGACAATTCGCGTCTCAAAGCCATAGTCTTTGTAGTAATAAAGGCAGAGTTCCTCGGTAAAGAGTTTTTCCCAGCCGTAGCCCGGCTCGGGATCGGCGGGATGAGCATCTTCCTCACGCAGAGGAGTGACTACTGCATCTTGCTGTTTGCTCTGGTTGTACACACAAGCGGACGAGGAGAACAAGAAACGCTGGACCCCGTTCTGACGGCTCGCCTCGAGCATATGGGCATTGATAAGTATGTTATGGCGACTGATGTCGGCGAGATACGCGGTGATATAGCCAATGCCGCCCATGTCGGCGGCAAGGTTATAGACCTCATCAATCCCACCGCGCGTGGCCATAAGGCAGTTGTCCGCCTTGCGCAGATCAAGGATTTCAAATGCATCGCTTGCGGTAGCTTCGTATTCCGGATACTTGATGTCAACACCCCGGACCCAATGCCCATCCGATTTGAGTCTCTTCACCAAATGGTGGCCAATGAAGCCCCCTGCGCCCGTCACCAATATCCGCTTTTGCTTACCCATATTCCCGAGCCTCCTGAGAGCTCGCCGAGCAAGAGATTCCGTCTCGAACTCCAAACGGAGAACATTTGTGCTTGCCGAGCTTACTCGCTTCGTGCGGTACTAACGCAGTCCACCATGCAAATAGCGGCCAGGGGCTGCCCAATAAAGCTTTGAGTTTAGAAGAACAATTTAGAAGAACAAAGCTACAACACGGAGTTGCGGCTTTGCAATATAATCCTTTTGCCGAACTTGTGGAAAACTCCGGGACCGGCCACTAGACGTGCGTTCCGGCCACCTCCTGTGATGTCGCAAGCAAATGAGTGCACAAACTCGGGTTGTGCGTCTGCACCGCGCGGCTTAAAATTGTGTGACGTCATGCAACGCATTCCCAATATCCTCGCCCAGCTCTTGAAGCTTGTGGTTCTGTTGGGCGTCGCTGGGTTGCTCCAAGCGGCCCTGTCACAGAACAGCGGCCCGGTACAAGACGCCAACCATCAGGGCAACGTAACCACGGAGCCATCGAGAATTGCCACGCAGCCTCCCGTTGGATCCCCCGAACAAAAGAGCACTCCGCTGCCCAATTCTTCGGCGCTCGTCATCGGCCCTGGAGATGAGGTGGAGGTCACAGTGTATGGCGCGCCCGATCTTTCCGAGCACGCCCGCGTGAGCGCCGACGGAAACATCTCGATGCCGCTGATCGATTATGTGCGAATAGCGGGCTTGACTAGCAGCGAAGCGGAAGCGGCCATCGAAGCAAGGTTGCGCCAAAATAGCATTCTCAACGATCCCCAAGTCTCGGTATACGTCAAGGACTACAACAGCAGCGGAATTTCTGTAGCCGGCGAGGTCAATCGGCCCGGTGTCTATTCGGCTCTGGGGCCGCACCGACTCTTCGACATCATCCAAACCGCCGGAGGGCTATCGGAAAGAGCCTCGGGCTCAGTCACCATCTCGCACAAAGGCAGCCAAGAACACCCTGTCACAGTTGAGCTTTCGAGAGACCCGGCGGAGATGGCGCGCAGCAATGTCGAATTACGTCCCGGCGACACAGTTTTCGCCGCCAAGGCAGCGATGGTTTATGTTTTAGGAGAAGTGAATAAACCAGGCGGATATATCCTAAACTCGACCGGCGTCGTGACGGTGTTGCAAGTGGTGGCCGCAGCCGGGGGACCGACGCACCTTGCCGCTGCGGGCCGCGCCAGGATGCTTCGGCGGACTCCGAATGGGCTGCAAGAGATACCTGTGCCGCTGAAGGACCTCCTGCGGGGCAAAACTGCCGATATTCCACTTTCGGCCGAAGACATAATCTTCGTCCCGAGCAGCCGTACAAAGGATCTTCTCGCAGCTACTTCGATAGTTGCCACCAGCGCTGCAACCGCGGCTGTATACCGAGTCTATTAAAGAGCTCGACTAGTAGTCCCGCTCTGCTCAATCGCACAGATCATTTGTGGAATCAGCAGCTCCTTTGAGAAGCGCTTCCCCAGTTTGGCAGTCGCCGGCGAAGAAGTCGTTCCGCATCGCATAGCATGCAGGATGTTTAACACGACTCCGTCTACATCACCGTGCGCGGCAACATATGCCCCCGGTCCGGCTTGGCGGATGACGTCCTGGATGTGACTCTCCGTTGGACCAATGTAAAGGAACGCTCTGTTCGCCGCTAACACGTTGTAGATTTTGCAGGGGTGGACAATGCCCACATACTTGTCTCCCATTACTACAACGTGAAGGTCGGCCGCGGACAACGATGCCGATAGTTTCTCCATCGGTTGGTAGGGGAGACACAGCACGTTCCGCATGTCACGGTCTCGCGCACGTTCCTGCAATTTTCGGAACTCACTTCCGCCACCGATAAAGCAAAAAGCGATATCTTCATGATCAGCAAGTCTCTCAGCGGCCTGAAGGAGCGTCTCCAAAGGGTGGCATGGGCTGTGGTTTCCCGAGTACATCACGACAAATTTGCCGGAAAGCTTATGGACCGCCCGAAACTCTTCCCTGCCCCCTAGATCAAACCTGACATGATCATCATGCGACCAAGGCGGCACGAGCAGAACCTTTTCCGCGGGGACGCCCTTCGCCTCGATTCGCGCCTTCATGAATCGATCCAGCGCTACGATTCGATCAGCTCTTTGCAAGCTGTGCGATAACATGCGAGACAGCAGACGCGCAATCAGAGAGTTCTCTCGCAGCCATCCTGCAGCGATTGCCTCATCGGGATTGAGGTCCATCGACCAGAAAACCAGGCTGCGAGCCCTGCCCGGCACAGCCAAACTCGCGACAAAAGAAATCAGGGGCGGCGAGGTCATCGCAACGACAACGTCGAACGGAGGCAATGACCACAGACGAAACGCACAACTTGTCATGAACGTTGTGAAGTCGGCGGCCCGGCGCCATTTGGAACTCTTGCCGAGCCCAGTCGATCGTACGCGAACGATTTTGACCCTGTTCCAAGTTTCCTGGTCCGGGAATCGAAGCTTCGGATCGTCATAGCCTCGGGAATTGCAGATGACGGTGACCTCGTGTCCCGCCTGCGTTAGGCCCGCTGCCAAGTCACTCGCGTGCTGAGCGGTCGAGACAACGTCCGGATAAAAAGCCTGGTTCAGAATCAACACATTCATCAGCCGGACACTTCCTCGGTTGTCACCGCTGCAGCATATAGTTGCCCAAGAACAAGACATCCATTCGTGTCCTTTGGAAGCAATTCAAAGCCTCCTCTGGAGTGCACACGATCGGTTCGTCTTCATTGAAGGAAGTGTTAAGCACAACAGGAACACCGGTTAACCGCTCGAAGTCGGAAATGAGCTGATGGTAACGAGGGTTAGTATTACGAGCGACGGTCTGCAGCCGTCCAGAGCCGTCCACATGTGTCACCGCAGGGATAACTGAACGCTTGTCTTGCTTGACCTGATAAACCATGAGCATGGCCGGAGAAGGATGTGTCTGCTCAAAGTAGTCTCCGACACGCTCTTCAAGGATCGAAGGAGCAAAGGGGCGGAAGGGTTCGCGCTTCTTGATCCGTGCGTTTAGGATGTCCTTCATCTCGGCGCGGCGCGGGTCCACGACGATGCTGCGATTGCCGAGAGCCCGTGGCCCAAACTCCATCCTGCCCTGGAACCAACCCACAATTTTCCCATCAGCGACAGCTTGCGCTGCTGTCTGCGTGAGCTCACGATCGCTCAATTCGCGCCAATCAAAATCGCTCGTTCGCACTATGCCATCGATGTGCCCGTTTGCAAACTCCGGACCGGTATAGGCGTGCTCCATCACAAACGAACGCGGCTGTTGCAGTAGGACATTGTGGATGTGGTAACAGACTCCAAGGGCCGTGCCGGAATCGCCGGCTGCCGGCTGCACGAACACCTCTTGGAACGGAGTGTTGAGCAGAATCTTTCCGTTCATCACCGAGTTATATGCGACTCCACCGGCCAGGCAAAGCTGGTTGGTTTTCGTTCGCTGATGCAGTTGGTTCAGAATGTGAAAACTGACTTCCTCCAAGCGGGCCTGGAGGGAGGCGGCGATGTCCTCATGCAACGAGGCAAGCGGCTCGCCAGCCAGACGTGCGGGTCCGAAAGCATCAATAAACTTGTCCGAGAAAATGCGACCGATCGTCGGCGAGCCGTCTTCCCAGGTCATGTCCACGCCTTCAGAGTGGTGCTTAAAGTAATTGAGGTCTAACTTGAAACCGGCGCCGTTCTCTGTCCGGATAATCTCGCGGAATTGTTCCAAGTAACGAGGAACCCCATAGGGTGCAAGTCCCATTACTTTACCTTCATCACCGTACTTGGGAAAACCCAGGTATTGGCTCGTGGCGGTGTAAACGATTCCGGCTGAGTGTGGGTATTCGACCTGCCCAATCACGTCCATGTGATTGTTCTCGCCGACTCCCCACATGGTACTGATGAAGTCACCGAAGCCGTCAATGGACAAAATGGCAGCGCGGTCGAATGGGGAAACCAGGAAGCAGCTGGCCATGTGTGCCCTGTGGTGTTCTACTTTATGGATCTTGGCCCGAAACTGCGGCGGCACATCGAGCGCGCGTGCCAGCTCCTCGCGCAGGTCATGTACCTTGGCGGCATTTGCAAGCCGGGCGGCGATTAGCCCGGAAAGGTTCGGTAGGCGCGTGATCGAGAACAGAACCTTCTTGTGCAGGTGCGCGGACGGGTCCCGCGATATGCCAACATGGTCGAGCTCGTCAACCGAAATGTTAGCCGCTTGCAGGCAATAGCGGACTGCAGCAGCAGGGAACCCCGCACAGTGCTTCTTGCGGTTGAAGCGTTCTTCCTCTGCGGCCGCGATGAGCAGACCATCCTTTATGATCGCGGCAGAGGCGTCGCCGTGGTAAGCGTTAATTCCCAAGATGTACAACGCGAACTCCTGCGTTACTGATGGTTACTCATTTGATCAGGGGCTGAAAAGGCTGTAACGACATTGGCACCCTTGCCGCCTGACTCGGCCAGTTCTTCAATTTTTATATCCACAAGCAAGCGAAACCACAAGGATTGAAGAAAGTGGAAAATCAAGCCCTGCTTTCCATCCACGAAGCCGAGACGCAAAAAATAGCGGTAGAAGAAAAGCAGAAATGGCCGCAGATACAACGGTAACGAGCGGTACCAAATCTCGCGCAAAAAGAGAGTTCTCTGGTCAGGAGTACCAAAGAACTTTGGCTTGACACTCCATGCTACCTGCCCATTCCGACGATGCAACTCTTCAGACGCCTGCGCGACGGCATAGCGGTTGTGTTTCTCAATCCAGAAAGTTATGTCATTCTCGTTTTGGTTGTCTTCGATTAGGTCGTGCTTCAGCGCGCCAGTGGTGCCCTTCACATAAAAACGCGAATCCAGTCGTTCATTCTCGTCGCACCAAGCCAGCTCATGTCGCACCATTTTCAACAAATACTTGGGATAGTACCCGCCGTGCTTGATCCACTTCCCGTGAAAGATCTGCCGCCTTTTAATGTAGAAGCCATTCTGCGGAACTTTTCCCGCGTCCTTTGACAACAAAGAACCTATATCGCGACGCAGCTCTGGTGTGATCTGCTGGTCAGCGTCCAAGCAGAGGGCCCACTCGCATTGGAACGGGAGATTCCTTAATGCCCAATTCCATTGCTTCGTGTGACTCTCAAAAGGATGTGACACAACGACCGCACCGTAGTGCTCAGCAATTTTAACTGTCCCGTCGTTGCTCCCAGAGTCCACCACAAAAATTTCTCGACACCACGAGGCAACACTCTCCAGGCAACGCCCTAGATTGCTCTCTTCATTTTTCGTCAGGACAACGACACTAAGTGGCACAGGGGCACGTCACTTTTCACTCGTGATCATACGTCAAGAACTTGTCACGCAATTCTATCATTGCAAGAATGTGCAACGGCCAACTGCACGGCACCCGCACTGGTTGAGTACGCGTCCTGCCGAACAGCGGTGCGAGAGAGCAAGTCAACGTTGCGACTTGGACACCACCCATCGTGTTCACTCGGAGCGGAGATCGACAGTTCCAAGCAAGTGACAGATTTGTTCAGGAGCCAGGCTTTTACCGCACCCAAGCCACAGCGCAAACGAAGAGGAGAAAGCGGCGTCTCGTCGACGAGACGCTGGCGGAAGGAGTGGCCTGGGGGGGCAGGCGCGGCGCGCCGAGTCGACGCCAACCCGGTGTTCGGATGGGCGCAAGTGACTGGCAGCCAGAACATATCCGGGACCGCATCCATCGGCGTGACGTCCGAGATGCTTTTGCACAACTTTTTTGCGGCGAAGGAGATGACGTCGCCAAGGTTTGTGCGATACTCCGCACATGTTCGTCTTGATGTTTCTGGATCTGATATACCGCATCCGGATGCGTTGAAAGCCCTGATTGCCGCGCAACACGACAAGGTGATCGCAACGCATGAGCAAACTGCGCTCAGCGAAAGCGGGATCGAGCATCTGAGGCTGTTGATCACCAAGCTGCGGCGCATGCGGCTTGGACGTAAGTCGTGAAAGCTGCCAAACGCAGAGACATGCGCCGAAGCAAATAATCGTTTGCAAAAGCAAATTAAATTACGAACCGAAGCAAGCTCGACGTTATTCAGATTAGGAGTTTACGATTTGTTCACAACTCATCAAATTGGTCGGGAACGGGAGGGACGATTTTATTTCCGTCTGCCGGTGCTTGTGGTTGCAGCGCTTTTGGAAGTCACTGTTTTTTTTGTCTATTCGTACAATTCAGGGTATGGTTTTGACGCACTCGAATATCTCGTGATCGGACGCTCTCTATTAGATGGGTATTCCCTTTATTCCTTCATTCCGTCCAAGTCCTGGGGTCTCTATGTTTTCGTCGCGACCGCACTTAAATTGGGCGTCCCTAGCACGCATATTGGAGTTTCTGCTCTAGTCACATCCCTGTTTGCCACAATGGTAATTTGCACGTGGTATGTGACCTTCCGATTGTTTGGAACCGGTGTAGCTGTCCTCAATACAGCTTTGGTCAGTCTCTGCGCAGCATTCATGGAATTGAACTTTCTCGAGCCGGAGCCACTTGTTTACCTTTGCGGTCTTGCGGCTTACAACCTTTTGGCTGAAACCGATACGGATGTGGTTGAACCGAGTTCGTCCAAGGTGTTCTGGGCGGGATTCTTGGGCGCGATCGGCTGCGCATTCAAGGCTGTAGCCGCATTCTACGTCTTAGCCGTGGTTGTATATGTCGTGCTTCCGCGGAATAAGCTTCGATTTGATGTTCTCAGCGCTATAAGAAGGGCCTGTTTGGTAGGACTAGGTTTTGCGTGTGGTCTTGCTCCGCAGTTCCTGTATTTCTACGCGACAGGCCGCGGGTCACAGTTTCTGACATGGACCTTTATATTTCCACTGCTGCATTACCCCCACAGCACTCAAATGCTTGCAAAGCTTTACACTAAGCTTCTTTGGTTTTTCGTCCTCACCGCCATCTGTGTGGCTCTTTCCATCCGCAAATCGATCAGACGGCGAATTCGGGCCGAGCGAAACATCCAACTCGCCGTCGTGATGGGTGCTATATCTTTGTGGACTCTCTTCAGGAATCAAGCCGCCCATTACGTCTTCCCAGGGGCCGCGTTCCTATGCTTGTTCATAAGCTGGGTTATTTGGACGTCCGCCACTGAACATCCTACTTTCAAACTCAAGCATGCCGTAGCGGCAGTCGCTGTTCTGATCGCGCTAGTCGCGTCTGCTGTCTACCTCTATTCTACCGTTGCAGCCCTTTATTCTCCCCATGTCCTCAGGAGATTCGTATCGTGGCGAACCTTCGCGGAAGAACTCCCATTACAGACGAAACTGCAGTCACTCGTAAAACCAAATCAAAAGTTCATAGCGGTCACAGGAGGGGCCCAAATGTATTGGTTATCTAGACGGTACCCACCCCTCCCCGTAATCAACACCGAGGTCCAGACAAGTTGGTGGCTCCGAAGCACTCCGCAGGCGTATGCCGATGCGGTACGGAATAGAACCGTCGCGCTTGTCGAGTTCAATCCGGACAACGTGAGCCTCGATGATCCGGACGCATACGTTGACGGGCCATGGCGCCTTGCTCTCGACGAATTGCACACAGCGCTGTTGAACTCGTTCTGCACGATTGGACCGCCTGACGATCAGGGCCATCTGTTCTGGATACCTAAACAGGGCCCGACGGGGCATTGTGAGCAACCACGGTAGTTCTTGGGCTGCACTGGTACGGAGATGGTCAACAGCGATTTCGTAGCAGCCGTATCCGCCCCCTCCGCCCCGTTTGCCGCATCCGTTGTAAGATCGCGTACTGGGTTGCGTCGCCCGCTTTGCCGCTTTGCAGGAAATTGATTATCTGCGCGGCGGCCGATTATTCCCACGTCACAACGTGGTTCGAACGGCTGCCACTCTGCGGTCTGCAGCTCGCTTTTCCAGCCAGTGGCCGAGCGTCACTAGTGCCCAGACGCGCGACCATGCTGGACCATGTGGTTCCTGACGAAACATGTTGCATAGTGTTTCGATGCCTGCGGGATCCAGAAGTGCAGAGCGGCGCAAGGAATCCAAACCCTCGTCACGGGTCTCGCGCAGGGGACCCAACATCCAAGCGTTCAACGGCATCGTGAATCCCCGCTTCTTCGCGTGTATCTGTGGCTTGGTGTACAGATCGGCGCAAGTTTTTCGCAGGAGGGATTTCAATGGCATATTTTTTGGCAGTAACACATCGCCCGGCAGGCGAAATGCCCATTCCACGACATCGCGGTCCAGGAAAGGCACACGAATCTCGACGGAGTTTGCCATGCCGAATACATCACTATCGCGCAGCAATATATTCTGGAGGTAAAAAGTAGCATCCAATCTTCCCACTGACGCCACGTGGTCAGCTGCAATATAACAATCTTTATAACGGAAGTCGCGGGCCTGAAGATCGTCAGATAAGTCGAGGGTCTTCAAGTCGAAGCCGAGCATTTGGAGGTCGGAGTTAGCAACGAGCCGACGATAGTGGAAGTAGGTTCCGATCAGCCCCGAGTCTGTAGTTACAATTTCTATGGCTTTACGCCTACCAACCTGACTTGTCGCAATCGTCGCAAATCGAGCCAGAGTCTGCCGAATTCCCAACGGCAATGGGCTGAGCCAAGACATGGCCTCATATGTCCGAGGCACGCGACGAAACAGGTCGTAACCGCCGAAAATCTCATCGCCGCCCAGGCCTGACAATGCGACGACGATTCCCTGCTCTCGTACAGCCCGAGCCACCATGTACGTATTGAAACCGTCCATAGACGGCTGGTCCATGTGTTTCAAGCCGTCACGAATCCAATTCTGAGCAACAGTGTCCGTAATTGGATACTCGTGAAAGCGAGCTTTGAAGCGAACAGCGGCCGCACACGCTGCTTCCCGCTCGTCGAACTGAGGTCTGTCTGGAAAAGTGATAGTGAAGGCATCAACCGGCTCGATTCGATTTTGGTCCTGACTGAGACCGAGTATCGCAGTGGAGTCTAAGCCGGAACTGAGGAAAATGCCTACTCGTACATCGCTGAGTAAATGGCGGCGCACCGACTGCTGCAAAAGCGCCCGCCCCTCTTCTACGATGCTGGGTACCGAGTACTCTCTAATCGACTGTTGCACTGGTGGAAATTGCCAATATTTGCCTTCGGCTAGGATCTTCCCCGTACAATCCATTTCCCGCCAAGAGCCACGTGGAAGCGAATGCACGTTCTCACATATGGTAAACGGTTCCTGAACACCGCCATAAGCCAGGTAACCGGCTAGTGCACGGCGATCGATATCATCGGTCACGAATCCGCTCTGCATAAGCGCGCGAAGTTCGGACGCACAAACAAATCCGTGCTCGCCGCAGCTGTAATAGAGCGGCTTTATCCCAAGATGATCCCTAGCTATAAGCAACCGTGAGCGACGGGCTTCCCAAACCGCGAATGCAAACATCCCCCGTAGTCGATCCAGGCACTGGATCCCCCAGTATTCGTAGGCGCGAAGCAGTATCTCTGTGTCGCTGTGGCCACGGAAGCGGTACCCCTCCGTTTCTAAGACACTCTTAAGCTCAGGAGCATTATAGATTTCTCCGTTGTAGACCAAAAGGTCCCCGGTATCTTGGTTGCCCATTGGCTGGTGACCGAGCGGAGAAATATCTTGAATCGCAAGACGGCGGTTCCCTAGGCCGAGCACAGATCCCGCCATGGGAACGACAACCCAACCCCCATCGTCAGGACCTCGATGAAGTTGCGCATCCAGCATGGCCCGCAGAGACGCCTCAACTTGGTCCGGCGGTATTGCCCCCAAGATCACCGCAATGCCACACATAGCCTCTCGCTGATCATCCCTTCATGGAACCACACTTGTCTATGGCGGGTTCCAACGCCTTCTCACCTTGCCCGGCTGTCCACTAATTCGCGATAAAGCCTCAGCATCTCGACACTCGCCGATTCCCAGGAAAAATCTCTCTCCATCCACATCCGCCCTCGCTGCCCCATTTCTCGCAGTGGCATGGCGCGGATCGCGCATATTGCAGCGGCCAAGCTCTCAGAGTCATTGTCGACCCAGAGGCCACAACGGTTCATCTCCAGGCCTTTCCAAGGAGTGCCCTTGCTTGCAATAACTGGTACAGCGTGGGCAAGAGACTCAGCGACCACCATTGCAAAGTTTTCTACGTGCGAGGGAACGAGCGCGACGTCACATTCGGCAAAGAGCGCCTCCTTTTCTTCGTCGAAGACTTCACCGAGGAACTCCACCCGTTCTGATACACGGAGTTGTTGCGCCTTCAATTTGAGAAAATCAACATACGATGGCGAGCCTGCACCAGCAATCCGTAAATGCCAGTCTGTCGAATGCCTCTCGACAATCCCGCACGCCTCCAGCAGCGCGTCGATGCCCTTTATGGGGTGTAGACGACCCAGATACAGAAGACGCAATTTACCACTTGAATCAGTTCGCCTGACGCTCCCAGGAATTTCCACGCCATTGGGGATCACGACCGCTCGCATCCCCGGAAATCTGTTCGAACTCTCTTTCGCCTCTCCGTGAGAAGTCGCGTGCAGAACCACCTTGTTCTTGTCGGCTAACTTGCCACAGATGGATTCCCAGATCGATTTGAGAATCGTCCTAGAGGATCCCTCCCACCTCTGTAACGCTCCTCGAGGAGACCAAACAACGGGTTTGTTGAATAGACGGGAATAACCCAAGGTTGGAAACGTTGGGAACGAGTAGACGGCGGTAAGGTGTACCACATCCGCCCACTTGACATATTTGGGTAAGACTTGCAGCAATACCGGAGAAACGGAATGGCGAAGCCACTTGTGGCAATAACGCACACGCAGACTATCGAGCTGCACTTCCTCGCCCGTTGGCACTTTGAGGGCATGACCAAGGCCGTTCGTGTCAGTAGTCAGGACCAGCACGTCACAGCTAAGCTGGGACAAGCCGTGGCACAAACCGAATCCGGAGCGTATTGTCCCGCCATACGCCTTTGCCGGATAAAAGGAAGGGCTCACATGAAGGACCTTCATACAACCAAATCGCGCGCGGGTAAGATCTCCAAGGTTGAAGCGTATAATACATCAACTAGTTCAGGTTTTAGTCAGCCATCATTTCGTTACTGGGGCTTGTTTCTTTGCGCAAGAGAGTCGCGTTGGTCACATCCGGACTGGGCTCCGCGTACGGCGGAGTAGGCGTTGTCGCTAATTTAATTAAATCTGCTTTGGAACCCTCCTGCGACGTCTGCGTCTGGCGGCACCCTACATTTTGGCCACGCTTAGCGCGCATAGCGAAAGTGAGTGTGCAAGTCTTTTTCGGTTCGCTAGACCCGCCCGACCTGATTATATACGACCATCTTCATCTCGCGGTGCTGCATGGCAGTATGTCACGCCTGCGGCAGATTCCGTATGTAGTTTTTCTGCACGGAGTGGAGGCATGGCAACCGCTCGCTGGACGAAGACGGGAGGCGTTGCTTGGAGCGAGCCTTTTGCTCGCCAACTCTGCTACTACCATTGCCACCGTTCGGGCGGCGAATCCGTGGCTGCCGGACGTCGAGGTCGTGTGGTTGGGAGTATCGGCTAAGTCGCCGTTAATCGATGTTGGTGCGTTGCCGCCTGTGGGCTTGATCGTGGGCAGAATGAGCAGTTCCGAATGCTACAAGGGACACGATGCCGTTATGGATGCATGGCCGCTCATCCGTGCGGCGGTACCTGATGCGAAACTCATCATTGTGGGAACGGGAGATGATGAACCGCGTTTGCGCCGGCGCGCCGAGAAAGAGCGGCTATGCGTAATCGAGTTTCGCGGCCGGTTGAGCGATGCGGAAAGAGACCTCGCCTACCGCTCGGCTCGCATACTGTTTTATCCCTCGTCGCAAGAAGGCTTCGGGTTGGCCGGAATTGAAGCTCTCGCCTTCGGAGTTCCTGTGCTAGGACTGGCGGGAACGGTCGTGGAGGAACTGTTTCCCAACGGTGAAGGTGTTGCGGTCGCAAGAGACCTAGGTAGAGAAAGTATCGCGAACGCCGCGATTCCCGTTTTGAGCAATGCGCAATTTGCATCAACTTTGGGCCGTTCAGGTCGGGGAAGAGTACAAAGTACTTTTTTGGAAGAACATTTTGCCGCCCGTCTCCGACGTGCCCTAGCACCGTTAATGTCAACGGCTGTCGCCGACAACAAGAGAGGACACACGGTAGACCGGGTAGGCCTCCTCCCCTCCGGGAGCCGATGATCTCCTGGCGAGATCCCGCTTGTGTTGTTCTGAGTTAAAAGCGCTGGATCATTTCAACTCCGATTCTTAAAGGCCGCGGTCATCCTGATTCTTACGTCTCCGTTTGCGTGCGGTGCTAGCGCTACTGCTGGAGCTGCTTTTTCCTTGCGAGACTTCAGAATGGGTATGAGGACAAGCAGAACGACAAAGGTCTGCTGCGCTAAGCCTGCCACGTATTCGACCATTTGCGATTCGACCGCAAGCAATTGTGGGACCATCACTGCTCCCAAGCTACTGAGCAATAAGCCCGAGTCCGCGCGCAAAAAAATCCGTTGGATGGAACCGAGGAAAATTCCCAAAGGGAACATGATCAGGAGCGGTCCTAACCAACCAAAACTAATGTAGCTCTCGGCGAGCGTGCCGACTGCAATTGAAACGTGCGAAAGCTGGCGCGGCAACGTGAGCCCATAGGACACCTGATACCAACGATTGGCATCATTTGCGGACGGCTTTTCAGGCCACAAAAAGCGAGGAATGAAGGTGATAGCCATGTACGAATACAGGCGCCCATGCTGATACGGCACTCTGCTGGGTGTCAATTCCATGATGTTGGCGGTCTGTTCAAGGAGAGAAAGACGGTCGAGAGTAGCATCAGCCAATCGCTTGCTCTGTTCGCCCGTCTTGTCCGCGATCGCACGGTCCCACATATTCCAGGACGTTTCCGCCCAGAACGTAATGCGTTCCGAATAGCTACCGGTGGACGCCTCACTCCAATAGCGTTCACGAAATGCCGTTTTGGCCGGCTGAAAAAACAAGATTATCGGAATCACAATTAGAGCGGCGCGCAATGGAAACTTACGCCGTTCATATGTGTAGACAACCATGCAAGTGACGCCGAGCCCGACGAAGCTGCCCAGCCAGCCGGATGAAATTCCTACGATCAATCCTATG
>CAVUUK010000003.1:0-60659 GCA_963744625.1 uncultured Acidobacteriaceae bacterium | reverse complement strand
GTTCGCACCCCCAAACGAAGAGCATCGATTGCCTCTTTGCTATTGATGACTACGCGGCACGGCCGGACCGGGAGTTTACATTTTCACGGCTTCAGGCGGGTGACGTTGGCCAGAAGGTTCTGGGAAGTTTCACCACATAGGTAACGATAAACGCGCATCTCGTCAGCTGTGATTGCTGCCGAGAAGCCGACTTGCACTAAGACTTATCGGTACCAATCCGGTTAGTTCCTGGGACTCGTTTATCGCCAATTTGGGGACCAACCACAATTCGGTTCACAAATGCCAAAGACGAAATCGAGGATCAGGTGATGCAGTCAGACTGTCCGCATTCATGGCGGAGTCAGAATTTGCTATGTTCGACTCCGCCGGCAAAATCCTGCAACCTGCATTCTCGGCTGCGGCTTGATCAGCGTCCGCTCACTTCAAAGCGTACAGGTTTTGCTGTCGCATTGATGTTCGGATCGTAGTACTCGTACACGCGCGAGGCAAACGCCTGCGCGTGGATTGGGTACTTCGCTCGCAGCCGGTACCGCACTTCGAACGAATCGCGCGGCGCAATCGAATCGAAATATAAGATCGCCTGCGTTGCCGTCATACTGAATTTTTCCAGCCGCCCGCTTTTTGTGCCCGCGGTTTTCTCCACCATCTTCTGCAAGTCTTCGCTCAGCAATTCGAATCCGGGAGGAATCCCCAGATCTACCATCACCATTTTTGCAGTCTTATCCAGATTGTTGCGGATTTTCGCCGTCCCCGTCACTATCTCATCCTGGGCAAGGCGCGTGCGATCGTACTTCACTTCGATTGCCAACGGCTCATGCGTTGCGACATGCTGCCACGGAACAAAGTAGCGTCCGGCGATCTGATAGGCCAGTCCGCCCTTTCCGGAAAAACGAATCTCAATTTCGTTGTCGCGATCCGCGTCCGTTTGCGACAGGACGAACTGGTGGAACAGATCGTTGTTCTCCTTATTGATTTCTAGGCTCGTAACTTTCTTCCCATCGAGCAGAACTTCGCACGTTCCGCGTGCATCGCTCCCGCTTTGTTCGGAGGCCAGCAAAAGTGCACGCAAGGCCATGATCGTTGCCTGCGTCGTCCCCCAATTGCCGTCGCCACTCTTTTTTGAAGCGATCCACGAAAGCGACTTGCGGACGACATCGGTGTATCCTCCGGCCCTGAGAAACGCCTGCGCTGCGAGTCCTGTCGTCTCGACGGCCGCGCTGTCGCCAGTCGCGTAGACACTGGTTTCGTCCGCCGACCACCACACGAAGTCGCCCTTTTCCGATGCCGCGTCCCTTAACGTTTCCAAGGCCCGCCGCGCGAACTCCGAGTCCTTGCCGTTTTCTACCGCGAAGTTCGCAACCACGGCGAGGGTGTACGCGTCCATCCTGCCGTCGAGATGTTTCTCGACAAAACGCGTGGCTCTGTCGATCGCCGCGCCTTTGTAATCAGCCGATTCGAGCGCCCACGCGATGTACGCTGTGATGCGCACGACATCAGCGTTGAAGCGGTTCGTCGCTCCTTCGTTGATGAACTGCGTATCTTCCAGCTCCCGTCGGGCTGCTGCTGCCGCACCAGCCAGTCGCTCGTGCGAGCGATCACCCGTGGGTCCACGTCGTAAACCTTCGCCATGTCGTGGAATTCCATCAGCCCGTATGCGGTCAGAATTTTATTGGCCGGAGCATTGCCGAACCACGAGAATCCGCCTCCCGGAACCTCGAAGGTCAGGAGCCGCTGGTAGCCGGTTGCGACGAAGCCTTCCGCCTTCGCATGAATCTCCGGCGTCAGCTTCTTTGTACGTTTCATGTAATCGAGCGCCAGTACGTTGGGATAAGTGGCCGACGAGGTCTGCTCAAAGCAGCCAAAAGGCATCCGCAGAATACCGTCCATCCCCTCGATCACCTGGCTCAATGGGCCGGGGTAGAGCCGGACGAAAATCTTGCTTGCATCCGGGATGGAAGTTTCCGGGAAGCTCACGGTGTGACGCACCGACGAATCCAGCCGTCCGCTGAAGACGATCTCCTTGGCCTCTCCATTGGGCACAACCTCAATCTCGCGCACCACAGTGTCTTCGCGCTGCGAGCCGCCGTTCATGCGGCCGCTGAGCGTGAGTTTGAACTTGCCGATCTTCTTCGCCGCGATGGTGAATTGCGCCGCGCCTACCTGCCCGGCGCCGACCGAGACGCTCCGCTCGCCCGCTCCTTCCAGCGAGAACCAATCCCCGGGTTCCAGTTTCAAATCCACGTCGCCGGAATGGCCTGCGTAGTTGTAGACAGCCACCGGGATCGAGACCATATCTCCCTGCGTCAGGGTCACGGGAAGATCGAGGTCGACAAAGAAATCCTGGAAGACCTTCAGTTCCGAAGTTCCGGTTCCCAGCGCGCCCGTTTGCGTGGAGGCCAGCATCGCCATGCGCCAGGTCGTAATCGAATCGGCCAGCGGGATCGTGATGCTCGCCTTGCCTTCGCCATTGGTGAGTATCTCGGGATTGATGTAGAGAGCCTCGGGGAAGTAACTGCGCACGTGACCGCCCGGCGCGGCCGCAGCGCCCGTCGCGCCCAGCCCGTCTTTCGCCCTTGCCTGTTCCCTGGTTTTCTTGGCGCCCTGGAACTGCGCCAGTTCAGTAAAATTTTGCCCGTTCATCGGCAATGCCTGAGGGGTAGCCCCGGCGATTGCTCCATCCATCGTCGCCAATTGGGCCATCCCCGCTTCAACTTCCACCATTTCATTGACGGCGCCGATCTGCAATGTCGCGGAGAGAACACCGCGGTCGCGGGCCGCGAGGGAGATCACTCGAACGCTGGTTCTGAATCCAGCCGACTCGACTTGCACCCGGTAGCGTCCCGGAGGCAATGCCGCGAAAAAAAACTTTCCTGCCGCATCCGCAACGGTATTTCGGCTGCTCTTATCCTCCATGCGCTGAATCTGAACTCGCGCGCCCGAAACCACTGCGCCGCTCACATCCGTGACCGTGCCGTCGATTTCGGCAAGACCATTCTCGGGGCCGACCCCATGCTCCATCCGCATCGTGATCGTATTTTCTGCCGACCTCCAGGCATTCCATTGTGGCTGGCTCGACACCCATGCGGTTTTAGGCTCCAGCCACAATGTAAGATCGTCCGCCGTGCCAAACGTGCGGTCGGGACCCGCGCTCGTCACCCGATACGAGCGGTAGTTTCCATTCCGCCACGGCGCAGCATCGATACGGAGATCGGTACCCCATGCATCGCGTGGCGAGTGGCCGCTTGCGTCTTTCAGTTCCTTGAATGCCGGCAAGACACTCTGCTCACTGTGCAGGTCGGTCATCTTCGCCGCAAGCCCGCGGACGTAGTCCAGAAGCGCATCCTGATACCGCGCCATGGCATCGGCTTTTTCCGTCTCCGGCAGCGCGCGCCCGGCCTCGCTTTCGAGCGTATGCGCCGCAACCGATTCCGCAGCGGCAAACAGCGCCCGCGCGGCGCGATCGTGCGACTCGTCAGACTCGTCTTCCGCTGGCTCGATAACCTGCGTCGAAGAGATCGAGTGAATTTCGTAGTGCGGCTTCATCACTTCCTGTTCCAGATAGAAGAAGACCTTGGCGAAACCCGGCTGTTTCTCGGCGAGCGCGAAGACCGCCTGATCCACAACCTCTAGTCCCAGCGCGGCGCTGACGCCTTCACCTTCTTGATTAGTTACGTGGAAATGCACTTTTGCTTCGCCGCCGGGCAAGTAACTCCTGGCGTCGGCCACGGTTTCGATATGCAACTCCTCGGCAGGCTGCACAAAGACCAGCCTTTGGTCCTCGACCTCGTGGCCGCTGCGCCCAATCACGTAGGCGTCGATCGTCAGTGTCCCGCTCATCTCCGGACCGACGACCACGCTCATCTCCGCGCGTCCGTTCTCGAGATCAACATCGCGCGTCAGAATCGTCTGCCCATCGCGCACCAGGTCGATGTAAGCCGCTCCGCGTTGCCGCGTCGACAGCACCATGATCTCCATGCGATCACCGGGCCTGGCTACAGAGTGCGATGTGCGCACCAGCACCTGATCTTCTCCGGCACGCGTCTCTAGCGTCACGCTATCCGAGGCGCGATTGCCTTTGTGATCGTCAGCATCGATGCGCAAAACGCTGTTGGCGTCATTGCCCAGAATCCGAACTGTGGCAATTCCGGCCTCGTCCGTCTGCACTCGATCCTGGGCAGTGGCCGTGCGCACTACCAGGTCCGCTTTGGCCGGCGTTCCGTCCGGATACGATGCCAGAACGAACACTTCATTCTCCAAGCCCCGCACCAGCTTGCCACCTTCAGGAACAGCCGTAATCAGCAACGATGTTTCGCTTACGGTGATCGGCTCGCCGCGCGTCTCCGAGTGCTCGGCTGCATCCTTCACCGTGGCTTCCACCACCACCGGCGCCGCGCCATGGCGCTTTCCGTTGCCGGCAAAAAATTGCGGCAACACCAGATCGAAGCGATAGGCACCGTCGCGATCCGTGCGTCCCTTGGCCGATGCCGCTTCGAAAAGCTCCGCATCCATCCCTGACGCCTTCATCGTGACCGATGCATTGTCCACAGGCTTGCCAAAAAAGTAATTCGCTTTCACGGCGCCGGTGACGTGATCGCCAGGCCGGTAATCGCGCTTCGGCTTGCCATTTTTCGAATCGAACTCGATCGCCACGCGGTACTTCGGCAATACATAGCGCTCCACATTCACTGCCAATTCGGTGGCGCTCGCCTCGCCTATCTTGGCGCGAACGTGATACGTTCCCAGATTCACTTCGTCGGCCAGCATAAATTCCGCCGATGCCACGCCGAAATTGTCCGTCGCGGTGCTTTTGCGGAATACCTTGTTCCCGCGCGGATCTTCTACTTCGAAGGTCAGTGCGCGGCCGGCCGCGGCATGTCGATCGGCGCGGTCCAATGCCAATGCGCGCAAATGAATGGTCTGCGAAGGCTGATAGATAGGCTTCTCGCTCGTTAGCAGCACAGAGACTTTGTCTTCCAGTTGCACTGTCTCCGTGGTTTCCACGTGGCCCAGCGGCGTATCGGCCGAGAAGCGCACAGGAAAACTGCCCGTCAACCCTTCGGGGAACCGAAAATCCGCCGCGACGGATCCCCGGCGGTCGAGCTCTCCAGCAAACAGCAGCTTGGGCACGTGATCGGAATCGAGCAGTTCAATTCTCACCGTTCCCCGCTTGACTATCAGCGCCGTCTCGCCGGGGCTGGAACCGGTGACGATTACCCGCATGGCTGCAGGCGCTCCCGCGATATACGATCGCTGCCCCAGAACGCGCAGCACGGGCCGTTCGAGAATCTCCAACAGCGAGCGTATCTCCTCGAGATCAGGCGACGTCTGGTTTTCATAGCGCAGCGTAAAACGCACACGCTGCCACACCAGTTCATCCAACGTCATCCGCTCGCCGAGAACCATTCTCGCATTCCAGACCGCGCTTCCTTCGGTTACGCGCTTATGGCGGTTCACTTCGCCAAGGACGTGATCCTCGGGGCTCAGCAACTCCAGTTTCAGCTCCGCCTCGCCGCTGTGCGCGGCTTCGTAGGGCACGGAAAAAGCAAGAGCATCGCGAAAATAGACGGCGGAGATTGTTCTCGACTCCACGTTGCCAAAGGTCACCGCAAGTAGCAGTGCCAATCCTGAGAGAGCTTGAAACACACGAGACATGGCGCGTCCCCTCGCGGCAAGCGGCCATCCGCCGCGCCGCGCTTTGTCGTTCAATCGGAGTTCGCGCCCGGTTGGAAGTCTTGCAGACAATTTTTTGGGGAATTCGTGGGAAGTTAGTATTGGTACTTACTATCGAAAGCTGCTATCGGAAACTACTATCTTGCTGATAGTTACCGTTGATGCCAGTGGAGTCCGTCCTTACTGCTCCAAGTGATGCCGGCGTCTGTGGTTAGCTGGAAGACAGCCCCCTCGCTCGCACTACCTATCTTGTCCTTGGCATTTGCCAAAGCTTCACCGCTGGCTGCCGTCGTCGACTCGACGCGCACCACCTTGCCGGCCCATTGCGGTTTGATCTTCTTCCATCTCTTGCCCTCATCGCGGCTCAGAAAGAGATTGCCCGCGTCATCAAGAGAAAGAACACGCTTGCCCTGCGACACAGTCGCCAAAATCGGCCGGTCGGATGGTGCCGCTCTTCCCCGGCGCGCGCCGCGCGTTTCCGCCACCACCTGATTGCTCACGTTGGCCGATTCAGTTTGGATCGATGTTGCGCCCGCCTCCACCTCAACCACCTCTGAGACCGATCCCACGTCCAGCACCGGCTGCAGCATGGCTATTTCGCTCGGTTTCAACTCGATCGACTCATTTTCCGTCTTGAAGCCAATTGCCGTCGCTGTCAACCGGTACTGTCCAGACGGCAGTTGTGTCAGATGGAAGCTGCCATCGGCGCCGGTTGTCGTTTGTCGCGTCTTGCCGGCCGCATCGCGCACAGTTACCGTCACCCCCGCGATGACCGCGCCGGTTCGGTCCGTGACGCGGCCGGAGATTCCCGCAAGCGTCTCGTTTTGTGCGCTCGCGGTCTGAATCTGCAACGCGGGCAGTTCTTTTTTCTTGGCCAAGGTGTTTTGTGTCGCCGCGCCTTGTGTGCCGGCGGGCGGCAGTTGTTGAAGTTGCGCGAAATTCCGCCCATTCAACGGCAAATTGGATGTCGCCGTCGTACTGGCGGTGCTCTGCGCCAGCGTCGAATCGGCAGTCTGAACCGAGCCAATCGGCCCCCCTACAACAGAAGGAGCGGCACCGGCTGTCTGCGAAGGTACGCCTGCGGTCTGGTTCTCTTGCCTAGAGACATTCGGGGCCGTCGAGTTCGGCAAGGCCGTGTTCGGTACCGGCGCGTTCGGCGCCAAGCCGTTCTGAGGTTTAACGGATCGCTCAACCAGTTCCGAATTGGCGGCTGGCGCCCGATCCGCGTTGCCGGTTGGCCTGCTCTGCTCCAAATTGCTGGTTGGCGCAACCTCCGTTCCAGGCCGTTCGCTCTCTGGCGGCCTGACGCTTGCGATCGGTTGAGGGGTCTCAGGTGTGCCATGCGGCCGGATATAAATCAGCACTGCAATCAGCGCGCACGCAAGCGCTGCCGCGGGCACTAGCCACCGCCATGTCCATCCTCGCCAAACCCATCGTCTCTCCAGCGTTATCGCGGCTGGTTGCAGCTCCTCATGCGGCTGCATCAGGAATACAGCTTTCCGGCACTCCCCGCATTCGGCCAGGTGCGCCAGCATCCGCTCCTTTTCCCGCGCGGTGGCTGCGCCCTCCACGAACACACTGATCTTGTCAGCGTCTGGATGTATCCCGGGTTGGAAATTCGGGCTCAACCTTGCCCCTCCTTATCGGAGATCGGTTCACCGTCCGATTTTTGCAGCAACTTATGCAGATTGATGTCCACATCCCTAGGATCGGTGCCCAGCGCCTCCTCGGCCGCGCGCCGGCTCAAGCCCCGCGCCCTCAGAGTCCGCAGCAGCTCTTTGCGCAGACGCTCGGTCGCGCGCTTCAGTTTGCGGCTGATCGTCGCTTCATGAACTCGCAGGACGCGGCTCATCTCATGCAGGGTATGCTGGTCCAGGTAATAGGCCGAGAGCAAAAAGCGTTCCTCCGCGGAAGCCTCGCTCAGCGTCTTCTTTATAGCGAGCCGTAAATCTTCCACTCGTTCGAGGCCATGCGCCTCGGAAACCGCTGCCGCCGGCTCGATCTCACCCAGTTCGGTTTCCCGGCCGGTTTTCCGGTACTGGTTGACGCGCCGTTGCGCCAGGATCGCCCGCAGCCATCCCATTAGCGAGCCTCGCCCCGAGTATCGCAGCAGCGGTGACCATCGCCTCCCTTCGCGCTCCGTCAACCCGTACAGCTCGGAGTAAAGTGCGCTCGCCAGCTCTTCGCCCAATGCCGCCGATCCCGTCATATCCACCGCCGCTCTTGTCAGCGGCTCCCGATATTGCGCAAGGAAGCGCCGCCATGCCGACTCGCGTCCCAGCGCGCACCCGCGCGCAAGAGCAAGCTCCTCCAGATGCAGCGCCCGCCAGAACATTTCTCGCTGCCGCTCATTGGCATGTTTTTCTGGGTCGAGGCCGTAATTGTCCCGCGCTCCTATCGTCTCCAGGGCCTGTGCAAACTCCGCCCTGCTTACCTCGACCAACTCCGCGCCTGCCGCTCGCCAAAGCTCTTCGCCCAGCTTTTCGGACAAAAGCCGGTTCTCCGGACCGAGCTCCATCCCAAGAGCAATTCCATTCGCCAAAGATGCGGCGCGCTCTTCTGCCGCCGAAGATTCTGTTCGAGTACTGTTGGCAGGCGGTATATCCACGCGGGCCCATTAGATCACATCGTCGCATCGTGGCCCATTTCTCGCCTCTGCCAACTGGCGAAGGTTTCTCGCTCGCCTCGACGGAATTATTTCGTCAGCTTGTCTTTTTCATTCTGAGCTGCAAGCCCATATCGTATTGCCGCTTCAAGCGTATCGATGTTTATATCCTTTAGAGCTTTAAACCGAATGCAATATCCGGTCACGCTCGCCTTGCCTAGTTTTTTCCCGTACGTTTTGGCTAGGTACCTCTTATCTTTGAGACCAAGAATATAGACAGAGATTCCGGTTTTGTTTCCGCTCACACCAATTTGAAAAAACTCTCTACTTTTTCCATTGGCATATTTTATTGTGTGAAATCCATATCCAATCGTAGGGTTGGAAACAGTATGATTTTTGCTGTCTTTACCATCGAAGAACCATAATTTGCATTCTGGTGACACTTGAAGTGTGAGCCGATGCAACTCTCGCATGTCACTGCGTTTTGGCTCCGGTTGGTTGGTAATATATTTCTCGATTTGTTCTTGTACGTTCATATGTTCTGCTCCCCAGTTGCGCGCGCGAGATTATACGACGGTTTATCCTTTTGAACCGCTCCCATTCTCTGTCGCACCGGATACTAGAGGTTTTGGGTCACCTTCTCCCCCTTGCAAAGGCCGGCGGCCCTGACCGTTAAGGTCGCTCGACCGCGATGCCGCCCCGCAAGCCATTGTTGCGTGGGGGGCTTTTCAGAATTCCCAAAGACTTGAAATGTATTGAGCGCCGAGAAGCGGGCATCCAATCGGGTTACGTCAGAGTAGCCCGTCGCTCGGGAACGATCACTATGCCTGCCAAAAATAACGGAGCTCTGGCGGCTCTAGTGGGCTCACTCGCGCGACACGGGTACACTTCGCCGTCCCCCCGGCGATAGCAACCGGGGCCGTGGAATCTTCGGGTGGATGAGGTTCTGATCGATGGTGTGACTGAAACCGTAGACGATCACAAGCAGCAGCGGACCGGCGGAACATCCGATGCCCGCATCGGTTGTGGATGCCTCGATTGGGGAGAGGCAAGTGTCACGAGAACTGCGGATGGGGTTACAGGCAGCAGTAGCCGCTTTTCTCTGGGAACTGCGAAAAGACAATTTCGCCGCGGATATCGGCGGCTTGGTCTGGGCCTTGACCAGACTGGCAAGAGAAACTGGGATTTGTGACTGGACGAATAGAATCTATTTCTTGCAGCGCTGATGCCAATCGCCACGAATCCGGTCGTCGGCTATAGCGAATAGTCTCTTCTTCAGCTCCGACCGTCCGCGCAAGATCCCTTCGATGAACCAGTCGTTTTACTCGAGAAACGCTTCCCATTTCCTGGCTGCGGGATCGATTTGGACAACCTCGGCCGTAACTTTTGAACTGGCGCCGGATACATCGTTCACCGTCAACGCGCCAATTGCCCTCGGCAATAAAAGGGAAGATGGAGACAGTCCCTCGCCACGATTGAACCGCAGATGCCAGCGACCGGCGCCCACTGGTTCGAGGTCGAGATCAATTCTTCCGAAACGAGTCGGAGAATTGCGCAGGGTATAACGCGCCGGCGGCATTAGATCCGTCGGAGTGATGCCGTCGAGCAAGCGTAGCGATTTCCCGTCTTCCAGCGCGAGCATATGACGCAAGTAGCGGATACATTCCGCGCTGGCCCAGTTGTGCGGCATATCTCCCCAGTCCTGCCCGACGAGAGCATTCTGGAGTGGCTGCTCCTCGCGCCAGCAGTACAGAGGCGATGCGTGGTTGAGAAAGCCGGTGAACGTGCGATGCGCCCAGTCGCGCAGTCCGGCCCAAAGATAGACGTGTGCCGCGAAGGAAGCGTTATAAGTCCACAAACTGTCATGCCAAAGCCAACCGGTCTCAATCGGGACATCTTCCTGCGTGCATGATTGCAGGAGAGCAATGTGTCCTCGAACAATCGGGTCGCTCTTGTCGAACACCAGACCGGGATAGATGGCATGGGAAAGAGCCCATTGCGCAGTCTGCGGGCGAGGCCGGTTCCAGGGATCGGGGGCCCTAAGGGATGGATCGTCGTGCGCGATCATTGGCAGGTATTCGAATCCCAAGGGATGCCGTACCATTTCTTTCTTTGCCATTTGCTGAAACGCCGCATAGAGCTCACGGAAGAATGCATTGGCCTTGGCGAGCGATGACATCTTCAGAGTATCGGCAGCGCCCGCGACGGCGCGGAGTGCGGCCAGCGTCCAAACGGTATTGGTGAATTCGGAGCGGACACCACCAATGCCGCCGTCGGCGAAACCGGGCGGGAGTAGACCATAACGTCCATTGGTGTTCGATTCGGATCGAGCCTGGTCGCGCAATCGGATGAGGAAATCCAGAGCACGCGAGACGTTGGGTTCGAGGTCGCGGAAGAACGTCCAGTCCTGTTTGAGCTCGCATTGCCGAACGAGCGTGAACATGGCAATGGCGGTATCTTTCCAGTGCTGGCCACCGCCGGCAGCGATGATCTGTCCGCTGTCTACCTGCTTGGACCATTCGGACCGAAGGCCTTCGTCGGCCGCGTGGTCGTAGCCGAGATAACGCGCCGCTTCGAGAATGAAGTTTCCATCGACAATCCACAAGCCACGATAGACAGTGGGGCCGACCTGGAAGACGAGTTGGCCGTTCTTCACCTCCCGCGCTTGTTGAATATTGCGTGCGCAGACCGTGAGAAATTCTCCTTGTGGACTTGGGTAGGTCCATTCCGTGGCACCGAATGGCTTCCAGTTGCTCCAGAAGTCACGCGCCTCGGCGAGCAGCATTTCGGGATCCTGTAAATGCTGGTAGAGGGTTGCAGCCGACTGGTTCTCCTGCGGGAACCGGACGAAATAACGCGCTTCCTGCTCTTCGCTCGCTTGGCCATGCGGAAGATAAAGCGTAAATCCTTCTTCTTCCCATAACATGCAGGTGCCGAGATCATTGTTGAGTTGGCCCGCAACCAGCAAGGGTGATTTGCTCTCGAGAATGCTGACCGTGGCGGTTGGAACGGTGTAGCTTTCCAGCTGAAGCTTGTCGCAGGTACGGATGTGGAGCTTCGGCATCACCGCGACGGTACCGCGCTTTGACTTAATCGATAGCAACACATTGTCGACACGGCCCTCAGCGGCGTGGCGGGTTGCGAACGCGATCAATTCCAGCGTGGCCGCTGGACGATCGATCAGGGTATGCACGACGGGAATGCACGGGGCCTCAATCCATTGGCGCAAGATCTTGTCGTCCTCAAAACCCGCTAGCGAAAACTCGACAAAGGTTCTGAAGTCTTTCATGCCGACGGACAATGACTTTGCGAATCCGTAACGCAAGTCGCCAGCCTGACCGACAATGGTCTTTAGGGGATCGTCGGGAAAACAGATTGTCGACTGCGAATCGTGCGGGGCATATCGAAAATCGACTTTTGCGTTGGACGGCCCCGAAAACGAGACCCCTCGCGGCAAAGTATCGGGCGGAGCAGCGGCAGGAGAATTCTGAACCGCGGGTGCCCCCACGGCGGTAACAGCGCCAGAAACCACCAGCGCAGTCACGAACTGACGGCGATCCAAGGTCATAACGTTTCCTCTCGAAACTCCGCAGCGCTCGGACATACCAAGGAATGGGCGCGTGCGACCACACAATCGATCACCTGAATGTTGCTATTTTGAGTATAAGCAAAGATATTTCTACCGAAAATGGCGTGATACAAAATTTGTAGGTGTTAACGGGAGCTCCAGGTTACGGATGCGATCTTTTTTGCAATAGCAGTAGTTCGGAAGTACCATGGTTGAGAACCGCTTTCGTTTCTTCGGAAATCGAAACCGCCGTTGAGCCACAAGTTTCGTTTCGAGTGCTGGAAGCATGAAGTATCGCTGGAAGTATGAAGTATCAAGGAGAACAGCATGAGTAAACTCCGGGCGCCGACCCCACCGGGGATGGCTCCGAACGGACGTCCACAGTCGGAAGAGACCGTACCTCAAGATAAACAGCAGGTCCGCTTTATGGCGGTTCTGACAGAGCTCCAGCAAACTGGACGGGTTGCGGTAGAAACGCTAAGCCAGCAACTGGACGTCTCGGTGGTAACGATTCGGCGAGACTTAGACGCACTTGAGCAGAAAGGACTGCTGCGGCGCACTCATGGCGGGGCGGTTTCGATTGAGCCCCTTTTTTACGAGCCATTTCGCCGCGACCGATCGTTCCTGGCGCAGGTCGAGCGAGCAGCCGACGAAAAACGACGCATCGGGCGGGCCGCCGCGACTCTCATCAATCCCGGGGAGACGATCGCGCTGACGCCGGGCACAACGACGACGGAGGTGATCCGTGGCCTGCCGATGAACTACAACATCACGGTGGTGACGAACACCGTCAACGTTGCCATGGAGCTTTCCAAGCGCAAGGACGTTTACGTTTTTGTAACTGGCGGGCATCTGCACGGAGAGTGGTTTTCTCTAGTAGGTTCGGCGGCGCTGAAATCCCTCGAAAACATGTTGATCAAGACCATGTTCATCGGGGCAGACGGCCTGGATGCCGCGTGGGGCGCGAGTTGCTTCAATGCGGACGAGGCGGAACTTAACTCGACGATGATGAGGCTGGCGCGGCGCCGCGTAGCGGTAGTGGACTCCGGCAAACTGGGCGTGGTGGCAAACTGGCGAATCTGCAAGGCCACAGATTTGAATATTCTGGTCACCGACGCGGCGGCGACCGACGAATCGATTGCGCCGTTCCAAAAGCTCGGTGTCGAAGTCATGCGCGTCTGAGGGGATCAGGCTTTCTGCTTTCGCGCTCCGTCTTTGGTGACTGTGTACAAGCTACCCTGATATCGCAGGTCTTCGAGTTGTGCCGAGGGATCGAAGGCAGCGAGGCGCGAGTTCACCTTGATTCCATCCGACATCGTGAGCTCAGCGCCAAAGATCGAGTCGATGACGAGTTCGGTGAAGGCACTTCCGGCGATGCAGCACCAATCTTCGATGAAAGGCGCGTCCTCGGATGACTTGAAGGCGCCCCCGTTAACCGGCGGATTGACCTCCTCGACAAAATGGGCTTGCCCGATCGGACCCTGGTTGCCAGCCTTCGCCACTTCTCGCAGCCAAGGTACGATCTTCTCGGAGGAATCGATTTTGTATAAACCCTTGGCCGTCATCGGCGGCCAGGCGGCGTACGCTCCCAGGCAGCTGTGATCCGGGCGTATGTTCCAGGTGGCGTCCACGTCACTCTGGGAGAGCGCTCTCATCCATTTTTCGCTATGCAGTTCGCGCCAGAAGAATTGGCTCATCTCATGTTTTTGCGCGGAGCTGAGATCTTCGGCCATGTTGTCGAGAACCGCGAGCAAGTCATAACAATGGCGAACTTCATTGAAACTTCCGTCGGGCTGGCCACAGCGCCAATAGCCTTTTCCGTTTACGTAGAGTAAGCGGTTGATCTGCTCCGCCACAGCTTTGGCCTCCGCGCGCAGTTCTCGGGCACGGGCGGCGTTACCGCGGCGTTCGTGAAAATTGGCTACAACGCGCATGCTGTGCACGTTGCCAGCATTCATCCCGGCCACTTCGTGCAAATAGGTGCTGACCACCTCGAGCAGGTTCTCGATGGTTCCGTAATCGCCTAGACCATGTCCGAACCGATCGAGTTTTTTCCAATAGAGGGCATGCTCTTCGAGGTGATCGAGGATTGTCCGATCGGAGACCTTCTTGTCGAGCCAGGCAAAATCGCCGGTAACGCAGACGTAGCGCCAGGCACAGCGAACGATCGCCGTGTCGTTGACGGCATACCATGGCCCGACGGGCTCCCCGGTTACGTAATCAGTGGAATGATGATCGTGCATGCCGTTCTTCGTCCAGACCTCGACGAGATTGCGGAGCGGAAGGGGATCGAGCAGTGCCAGCGCGAGAGAGGAAAGCGATGTGTCCCACGGGAAGCTTAGAGTTGGCAGGACATGTCCGCTCAAAGTCAGATAGGTTGGTCCATAGACCGAATCAGGTGAGGCCCTGCGCGCGAAGAGCAGATTGGCAAAACCGTTGTGGTAGAGCTTCCACAGCGATTCGTCGTTCGTAATAAGGCGCGGAAGGTTTCCGCTAAATTCGGAATTTCCCGGGGTGAATGCCGCTTGCACGAGATCGGTAAACTCCGCCTCATTTTTCTTGTCGAGGCCGGCAAAGCCTGCCTGCAGATCATCGTAGAGTGCAAATGCAGCGCGAGCGTTTTCACCAACGGCGATTATGAAATTGAGTTCCTTTTGTTCCCCGGGGCCAAGTTGCATATCGAAGACGAGCATCCGCTTGTGCTCGAGTCGATTGGGCGCAGGGGAAAATCCCTGCGCGGCGGCGATTTCCGAATGCTGCGCTTCGAACAGGAGACAGCCCCGCTGCTCGTTCCAGGTGATTTTGTTGTCAGCTTCTCCTGGCGAATTCGCGAACCAGGGCGTGGTTTTCTTGGTGACGGCGCCTCGCATATCGAAGGCCAGCGTGAAACGACGCTGCGCTCCGCTGAGATTCTTCACTACGATCGATTGCACGACGGAGCGGCGGCTGCTTGGCAGGAACGTGCGGGTCGTAAACTGCAAGCGATCCGCGGTTTGCGTCCGAAGCACGCAATGCGGGAACCACTGATAATCGATATCCCCGTCGGGCGGCGCGGCGATCGCGAGAAATCGGCCATTTAGGAAGACTTCGCAGGTCGACAGAAAGCCAGGACTCCAGGAGGTCTCGGGCACGCCGCAGCAGGCGTATGGCGGGAAGGAGATGGCGGTAATTGCCGAAACAGATTTTCCGACCTGTGTATAGCCCAGCTCATTCATGGCCACGGGACAGTTGAAGAGATCCCGCAGTCGGTGCGTCAGCCGGTCGGATGCCATGGCCGCTACGGAAGGCGGACATGGAAGTGTCTCTTTGGCCGACCTTGAAGACGCCAGCGCTTTCGGGTTCACGGCGGCCAGGGCTGCCCCAGCAGCCCCTAGCTTAAGAAATGTGCGACGATCCACATCCCCACCAAAAGTCATGCCCGCCTCGAACAGTGGATATCGTGAATCAAAATAGGTTCCTATCGGAAGTTTATAACGCCGAATCGATCTATTACATAGACCAATTCTGTTCTTTTCGCTAGTATTCGTTCATTGTGCCAAGGAACCGCGACGCATGGGAATAAATCGATATCTCGTGAAGAGCACCTTCGTGAGCGCTCTCGGGGGACTGCTGTTTGGCTTCGATACCGCCGTCATCGCCGGCACCACGCACCAACTGACCGTGGTTTATAGCCTTACTCCATATTTATTGGGATTGACTGTTTCGAGCGCTTTATGGGGCACAGTAGCCGGGGCGATGACAGCCGGATATCCGGGGCAGCGAATCGGGCGGCGAGACAGTTTGCGCATCATGGCGATGTTTTATTTTCTGTCGGCGTTGGGGTGCGCTTTTGCGTGGAGTTGGGGATCGTTGATCGCCTTCCGCATCATCGGAGGCCTCGGTATCGGTGGGTCGTCGGTGCTCGCCCCGATGTATATCGCCGAGCTGTCGCCAGCGAAGTGGCGCGGCCGTTTGGTTGGTTTCTTTCAGGTGAATATCGTTCTGGGTATCCTGGTGGCCTACTTGTCGAACTTCCTGATTGGGCGGATGAACTTTGGAGTCGCGGAATGGCGCTGGCAACTGGGAATTGCCGCGCTCCCCGCGCTGCTTTTTCTACTGATGCTGTTTTTCATTCCGCGCAGTCCGCGCTGGCTGGCGATGAAAAACCACACAAGCGAAGCTCTCGATGTTCTGCGCCTGACCGGCAACGAAAACGCTGAACGGGAACTCAGCGAAATCGTGGCCTCGATCCACCTGGAACGTAGCTCCGCGGCAGAGCCGCTTTTCCAACGGAAATACCGGTTGCCGATCGTGCTCGCTGTGACAGCGGGCGCCTTCAACCAACTCACTGGCATCAATGCGTGTTTGTATTACTTGAATGACATTTTCGCAGCAGCTGGAGCCAGCAAATATTCGGCCGGCATGCAATCGGTCGTAATTGGATGCACCAACCTGATCTTCACTTTGATCGCCATGTCGGTCATTGACTTGGTTGGCCGGAAGAAGCTCTTGCTCGCTGGAACCGGGGGCATACTCGTGTTTCTAGCTGCGATCGGAGAGCTCTTCCGGAGTGGCACGCACCCGGGCTGGTTGATCTGGCTGGTGATGGCGTTCATGGGATGCTTCGCCATGTCGCAAGGAGCGGTGGTGTGGGTATATATCAGCGAAGTCTTCCCGACGCGGGTTCGCGCCAAGGGCCAGGCAATTGGAACGTCGACCCTATGGGTGATGAATGCTCTGATATCGGCGGTCTTCCCGGTGCTCGCGAAGAAGTCGAGCGCGACGCCATTCTTTTTTTTCGCGGCCATGATGCTGATCGACTTCATCCTCGTGGCGACGGTGTACCCGGAGACCAAGGGAGTCTCGTTGGAAAAGCTGGAACAGCGGCTGGGGGTCGCGAACTGACGGGATCCGAAGTTACATTTCGAAGGCGGGCCAAAACGCTGCGACGCGTGCCGGTTGCGAAATCCATTGGAGGCTATCGGGATTGGCTGCGAAGTGCTCATACATGGGCGTGTTTGGATCCAAGCCAAGTTCGGGGTAGGCACGCGGGCTTCGAATTGAGAGGCTAGAGAATCGATAGGAAGGATTCGGCTCCCAGTCAATGTTCCGCCCAGCGTCTAGAACAGGGAACCATGCGAGGCCATGGTGCGCGCGGATCGCGTCGTAAACAAATCCATATTGGCGATCGCACCATGCACCGAACATCATGCAATTTTCGGGATCGGCATTGATGACGCTATGCGCCCAACCTGGAGGAACGACAACCTTATCGCCGGGATTCGCGGTTACGGCAAAGCAACGGCCGGGATCATCGTCGGCGCTCTCTTGCGCGTAGATAATCGCGCGACCCTCCCAAATCTCGAACAACTCAGGGGTAGACCATCCGCAGTGCGGTGCTATGGCATGGACATGACCCTGGCTGCGAACCGGTTCGTCTCCGAGTTGACCGGCGGCATACACGACCACTCCGAATAAAAGCATGCGTCGCTCGAGCTCCTCGCGATGCTCGTGCCGGCCGACGTCCATCACAATCGAGTAAACCGGATCCGGGCCCTCGCACTTGGGATCTCGCAAGCTGCGGCGGATATCGTCGAGATGCCGGAACTCAGGTTTCGGCCCGAAGACGCTGTCATCGTAGGTAAATTGCAGGTCGGCCGGGCTATGCACTCCAAGCTTTGGATCGAACTTGAGCGGAACCTGGCGACTGGAACTCACGGGTTGCTCCCTACAGTTGTGAAGACCGCCACGCCTTGCTGTTCGGTGATCCGCGCGCCGAATCCGCGGCCGCCTGCGATTTCGTAATCGTGGCCGGCATCGCTCGGCCAGCAAGCGATAAATCGAAGAGGAATGTCTCCGGTATTCACGACACGATGCGAGACCTCACCCGGAACGTAGTGCAGGCTCCCGGGCGTCATGTCTTCAAACCAAGTGTGCCCGGCGCTGTCTTTCAAAAGGAGCTTCCCACTGCCTGCGACCGTGCCATAGAATTCCGCTCGGTTGCGAACGACGTGCCGGTGTCCGCGCGTCATGAAGTACTCGTTACCGACGCGGCCGGGTTGAATCTCGGTGGTTCCCCAGAACAAACCACCCTCAGTGCCGGAAGGGACAGGTTCCCACCACCAGACTCGGTAGACTATGGTCTCGGGATCGAGTTGCCGCCAAGCTTGCTCGTTTTCAAAGATTCCTTTAAGTTGTCCGAGTTTCTTTTCGGACGACCGAAGGCCAGGCACCTGGAGCTTGCCATCGGCCCAGTCGACGAACGCGAAGATGGGGTCCATAACAAAGTAATAGGCTAGTGAACGAATGTTTCTAATGCAACCAAAAAGAACAGATTTTTGACCTTTCTTGGGCCAAAAGCGCCTAATATGAGGTTTCTCTTCGGTGGAGTGAGGGCTTATTTTGATGAGGACACGACCCTCGATTGGAATCGACTTGGGAGGCAGCCACGCAACGATCGCGATCGTCGATGGCAACAAACTGCTGGCATCTCACGAGGTTCCCTTGGACTCAGCACAGGAGCTTCGTCCGTCACTGGCCATTTTTGCGAGGGCAATTCGTGCGCTATTAGCCGAACTGCAGATCGACTCCGCGGAATGCGAAGGGATCGCTCTCGGATTTTGCGGACTGGTCGATGCGCGCACCGGACGAGTTGTCTCCACCAATAAAAAGTACGAAGACGCGCCGTCGATTGATTTTACCGAGTGGAGCAATCATGAGTTCGGGCTGCGGTTTGGCATTGAGAACGATGCGCGGATGGCCCTCCTGGGCGAACGCCATGCTGGAGCGGCGCGAGGTTGCGACGACCTTGTGATGATTACCTTGGGCACGGGTATTGGCGGGGCGGCCATGATTGAAGGCAAGCTGCTCCGCGGAAAGCACGCACAAGCCGGGTGCCTGGGCGGACACCTGCCGGCGAAAGTCGGCGGTCGCGTGTGCACCTGCGGCGCAATTGGATGCCTGGAAGCCGAAGCATCCGGATGGGCACTGCCGCTGATGGCACGCGAGTGGAACGGTTTTGCTACGAGCGGGTTAGCCGAGAGCCGGGAGATTAATTTCCAAACGCTCTTCGAACTGGCGGGCGCTGGCGATCGAGTCGCAGGGGAGATTCGGGAGTACTGCTTGAATGTTTGGGCAAGCGCGGCGGTGGGACTAATCCATGCGTATGATCCGGAACGAATCGTGATGGGTGGCGGGGTGATGCGCAGCGCGGGATTCATACTTCCTTACATTCAAACTTATGTGAACACGCACGCGTGGACGCCATGGGGAAAGGTCCAGGTCGTGGCCGCACAATTGGGGAACGACGCCGGGCTTTTCGGCGCCCTACCGCTGCTTGCAGGAAATGTGTAATCGCATATGACAAGACAGTTTCCCAATGCTCAGCTTTCGCGTCTGTTGCCCGGAAATGAAAATCTGCGCTTCTTGAACTTTCGCGGTGAAGGTCTCGGGGGCCGTGGCGATGTCCTGTTATTTGCGCCGCCGGGATTTGAGACGCTCGAGCGCGTGCCACTGTTGTTGCTCCTACACGGGGTGTATGGCTGCCAGTGGAACTGGTGGCTGAACGGCGATATCGATTCGGTCGCCACGGAAATGCTCAACGATGGAAGAATGCTTCCGATGATGATCGCCATGCCGTCTGACGGTCTTTGGGGTGACGGAAGCGGGTATGTTCCTCACGCGCATGCGAATTACGAAAAGTGGATCGTCGACGATATTCCCGGCTGCCTGCGTGAGCTGTTTCCACAAGTGCATTCCGAAAAAGTTTTTATCGCAGGTCTTTCGATGGGCGGCTATGGCGCGATACGGTTGGGTATGAAGTATGCCTCGCGAGTGGAGGGGATTTCTGCTCATTCGTCGATCACGCAGGTCGGTCAATTGTCGCAGTTCATTCCCTTTCCAGCCGCGGCGTTTCGGTATGCAGGCGAACAGGATACAGACCTGTTGCACTGGGCGAAGATCAATGGCGATCATCTTCCGCCAATGCGGTTTGACTGTGGAACCGATGATCCGCTCATTGAAGCCAATCGCCAACTGCATCGGGCGTTGACAGGCATGAATGTTCGTCATGAATACCAGGAGTTTCCCGGTGGCCACGATTGGCCCTATTGGACAGAGCACGTTCGTCAGACGCTCGCCTTCTGTAAAGCGGTTCGTTCCAAGTAGTTCTTTCCAAGCAGAAAGTTACTTTGCGGTTTCGAGCGCGGACGCCGGCATCGGCATCCGAACCACTTTTGGAAAATAGATGCCGTCGTTCGTCTCTAGTTTTTTCGGCTTCATGGTATTGCACACATAGGTGAACAGGAGTTCGCCGGGCTTCTCAAATTCGGGGTGCTCCTTGCCGGCATAACAAAAGGTGTCGGGGTCATAACCGGGGGAAGTCTTCTGCAATTCAGGGATTCGGTAGATCACATCACCGTCCGTCCAGGGCCCAGTTAGTGTTGGCGAGGTGCGGAGCAAGACTTTGTCGGAAAAGAGTGTGGGATCGACGAGCACTGCGATCCATTTCTTCAAATCCGGATGGTAACGGACGGACATCTCCGAGGCGCCTTTACCCATGATGATTTTCGCCTTCGCCGGCTCAATCCCATCGTGCCATTGGTCGTCGCTGCCGAGGTACTGCAGGTTCTTTTTCGGATCGTCGAGCCCCTTCAGCGGAATGCGCGTAAGGATTTGCGGCCGGTTTCCATTTTCGTACATGGTGTAAATGTACAGATAATCGCCCTCGATCAGTGTGGAAGCCGAAGGATTGGCGTGAACGCCGTCCGGGACGAGCGGGAAGTACGAAATTTTCCAGTGCTGCGGATCCTCGTTCAGTCCGGTCACACGCGCCATGTCGGTTCCGCAGATTTCGAACCCAAGCGCGAAAGCATTTGAATTTGGCAGATTGCGAACGCAGAGCAGCGTGATCCACAACTCATGCTCATATTCCACGCCGTCGAGCGCCCAATAATAGGTGTTGTTGTTTTGCTGCGGCTTGAAGAAGCTATCGAAATTGCCCTCGGCGCCACGTTTAATCGAGTAGTCGATCTTCCACTGACTATTCTTGCACGTCGAAATCCCGATGCTGTTGTGCACCATCCGCGGCTCATTGCCCGTAACTTGACGCTTATCGCCATAGAGCGTGTCGCCGAAAATCCACACGTCACGGCCATCTGGCAACGGAATCGAGTAGGCGGCGTCCGCGCCGAGCCATGGCTTTTGGAGGGGAAACGACGGAGTGCAGTCAAAACGAGGCTGGTCGTTCGCGAAAACGAAAACGGTTGAAAGTAGAGCGAAAATAAAGACAATCCACTTGATCATCGATCGCATTGGGAACACATCCTAAATATGCGCGTCCGTCGCGCATCGGTTGATAAATTATGCGCGTTCCGAGCAATGCGGTCGGGAACGCCAGTCACTTCACGAATGCGAGCGACGCTTTCGTCGCCTTAATGGCTTAGCCAGGCCTTCGAGCAGGGCGCCGGTGCCAGACCGAGGTTTAGATCTTTTGGTCCCGAGCGAGGTAACGTGCTCGCGCAGGAGCATCTCGGCATACAGCAGGTCTTCCAGTACGGCCTTGCGAGCCAGTTCCGGCTTGTGATCGCGAATACACCTAAACACGCGCTCGTGTCGCCGCCAGTGCTTGTCCCAATCATCGATGAATGGCATGGCAGCCTTCCGGGCTTCGGATGTCGCATGATAGAGCATCCGCATCGTGGTTTGAATTGCGACGTTGCCCGATGCTTGCGCAAATGTGTCGTGAAACTGAATATCGAAGGCGAGAAACATTTCGGGATCTCCGAGGCCCTGAGCCATGCCGTGGAGAGCGGCGTCCAGAGATTCGAGATCGGCGCGAGTGGCCCGCTTCGCGGCCAGAGCGGCAACCTCAGGCTCGATGATCTTTCTGAGTTCATAGATTTCGAGGTACTTCACTTCATTCAACAGGATCATCCATTGGAAGTGCTGATTAAGAACGCGACTCAAGGAAGACTGGATGTACGTCCCATCGCCGGCACGCGACTTGATCAGGCCAAGATACATCAGGCCCTTAAGCGCCTCGCGCAGCGAGCCTCGGCTGACGCAAAGGATCTGAGCGAGTTCAGGCTCCGGGGGCAGTCGGTCGCCGGCCTTAAGAGTGCCGCTGCGCACAAGTTGCTCGATCCTGCGCGCCACCGTGTCCATCACGGTTTCGCGACGAATTGGTTCGAGCGGAATTGTGGCCGGTGCAATACTGCGAGCCGACGCCATCTTCACTCCCGGCACGACTTTGTCGTACGAACCAAGCAAAGAATCTTCAACGGGCATTTCCGCAACGACCTCGACTTCGCCGTTGACTTGACACTCAAATCACTATATATGTTCAATTGTCTGACAAACAAGTCGTAAGCCTTATTTTTCCACAAAAGATCCTGAGATGCGGCCTCAAATTCCGTTGCAACGGTTCGAGACGTTCGCCGAGGGGCTTGACCATCCGGAAGGACTCGCGTTCGACGCGGATGGAGACCTTTGGGCGGGCGGCGAGCTTGGGCAAGTCTATCGGATCAATCGGGAAGGCAACGTTCAGACGGTCGCGGCGCTCGGAGGCTTCAATCTCGGCCTGACGTTTTCCGCGACCCAGGATTTATTTGTATGTAACTTCAAGCTGGGTGCTTTGATACAACTCGACCGATCGGGCAAAACGATTCGGTCGTGGGAAAGAGTGGGCCAATACCGTCTTCGCAATCCGAATTTCTCGGTTTTCGATCGCGAGGGCAACCTCTATTTCACCGATTCCGGAGCGTTCCACAAGGATGACGGATTCCTGTTTGTTCTTCGGCCGGACGGAAAGATCGAGCAACTGCTCGACCAGTTGGCGTTTTCTAATGGTCTGGCGCTCAGCGCCGATGAACGGACGTTATATGTCGTGCAGAGCACCAGAGACAATGTGCTCGCAGTGCCGATCCCAGGCTCAGGGTCGGTTGGAAAGCCGCGTGTTCACGCTTCGGGATTGCACCACGTGCCCGACGGCGCGGCCCTCGACGGCCAAGGCAATCTGTATGTGACCTGTTATGCCTCGCACAATGTGTATCGAGTGACGCCGCGTGGAAAAGTTTCGTTATTTGCAGTCGACCCCGAGGGGACGATGATCGCCGGCCCCACCAACATCGCATTTGGAGGCGTGAACTTCGACGAGATGTATTTCGCTAACCTGAACCGTTGGCATATTTGCAGGGCGCGGGTCGGGATCACGGGTCAGTCGCTCGCCAACCAACGCTAGTCACCTGGAGGTACGATGAGAATCACTGACATTCGTTGGACCTCCGCCTTTATACCGATTGAGGCACCCTTGCGCTACTCGGTGGGATCGCACCCTGGATTCTCGCGCATCGTTATCGAGGTGGAAACCGACGAAGGCATCACCGGTCTGGGCGAGTGCTACTCCGGCGCAACTCGCGCCGGCCAACTCGCTGATTTAAAGCCGCTGCTAATCGGCGAAGATCCCATGAACCTCGAACGAATTCGCTGGAAGCTGGCGGCGCCAAGTTCGGTGAAGCTATTCGGCTACGCCCTCGGGTTCGCCGGACTTGAGTTCGCGATCCTGGATATTCAGGGAAAAGCTTTGAATCGTCCGGTGTGTGACCTGATTGGGGGACGGATTCGGGATGAGGTTGCCTTCTCCGCGTACCTTTTCTATCGCTATGCCAATGCGGACGGCGTCGGCGAAGTATCGAACGTCGCGCAGATGATCGATTTTGCCAAAAAGCTAGTCAGCAAGCACGGCTTCAAGACCTTGAAGTACAAGAACGGCGTGCTCCCTCCTGATGAAGAGGTAGATACGTTCATTGCGCTGCGCGAGGCCTTTCCCAAGCACCGTATCCGATTGGATCCAAACGCTGTATGGACGGTTACCACTGCCATCGACGTCGCCCGTCGCCTGCACGATTACAACGTGGAGTATCTGGAAGATCCGGTGTGGGGGCTGCGCGCGATGCAGCGCGTGAACGCGAAGGCGCCCTGGGTCACGCTGGCGTCGAACATGTCGGTGTTCGCGTTTGAAGACCTCGCTCCGGCGGTTATGTCGGACGTGCTCGACGTCGTTCTGATCGATCCTCACTGGTACGGGGGCATTTATCGCGCCAAGCTTGCAGGTCAGATTTGCGAGGCGATGGGGGTGGATGCGGGCATGCACAGCGGCGCAGAGTTTGGGATTTCGCAGGCCGCCATGCTTCACCTCGCCGCAAGCCTCGCGAATTTGACGCTAGCCCCAGATTCGCATTACCACCATTTGACGGACGACATTATTGAGGGTGGCAAGATGCAATACAAGAACGGAGCGATGGCAGTGCCAACCGGTCCAGGCCTTGGCGTGACTCTTGATCCCGATAAGCTGGCGCACTACCACGAACTCTCAAAGCGTCAGGAGATGGGTTCCTGGACAGATGACCCGCGACGCCCGGGCACGGTGATCACTCAGCCCAAATGGTGAATATGAGACAGGTTGCCAAAGCGGCACTGGCGGTTTTTTTTATGATCGTCATGCTGCCGGCAGTGGCGCTTTCGGCCGAGAAAACGCTTTGGAAGATCGGTAACTTCGATGCGTCCTCTAGCGAATTCAAGAGTCAGAACATCGATTACGCCGATCCGAAGAGTGATCCGATCTTCGTGGTGGGCCAAAGCGGCGATAAGGACTGGTATCGTTTTCAGCCGGGACCCGCGAATGGAATGACTGGCGCGCGGTTGCACCCGTTCACCATAAAGTTTTCGCTGACAAGCGCTCCGCGTGGCGTCTATCACCTGAAGATTGCGATGTTGTACGAGATGCCGCGCCTCTCATTCTTAATGCTCGATGTTGACGGGCATTCCGGATACTTCTATTTCCATCCCAAACTTGATTTCCGCGCGGGCGACTGGGAAGGTACGTTTGTTCCACAGACTTCGGCGGACGAAAAGACGATTGATATTCCGGCCAAGTGGCTCCGGCAAGGTGAGAACAAATTTGTTCTTACTGCGATGGATGATCCGGCCACGGCACAGACATCGCTCGGGGCAATCGCGCCAGGGCACACCGGCCTGATGTACGATGCGCTCGAGTTCGCGCAGGACGAGGCGGGGCAATACGATTTCAATGCGTTTGCAGCTCGCATCGAGCCGACGATCTTCTATCACGAGACAGCTACGGGGATGTTGGAGGTGGTTGATGTCTTTGTCAGTGCCTCGAAGCTGCCGAAGAGCGCGTCGGTAGAATTTCAAGTCGCGGGACATGTATTCAGCAAGCCTTTCGCAACAGAGAACGAGTTCGGCGAGCATCGGCTCGAATTTGAAGTGCCAGAATGGAGCGGCACCGCCGAGGCCACGGTACAGATGGGCCATCGCACCGCGGCCCCGTCTAAGATCGAGCCCGCAAAGAAGTGGACCGTCGCGATCATCCCGCACGAGCATCTTGACATCGGATTCACGGATTACGCGGCTAAGGTAGCGGAACTCCACTCGCAATCCATCGATGAGGCGATGGACCTGATGAAAAAGAGGCCAGCGTTCCGCTGGACGCTCGATGGAAGCTGGGTCGCCGAACAATATCTGAATGGACGTAGCGCCCCGGCGCGGCAGCAGTTTCTCGAACATGTTCGCGTCGGGAACATTATTATCCCGCCTGAATTCGCCAATCAACATACCGGCAACGCGTCGTGGGAAGGCCTTGCCCGATCGCTCTACGATCAGCATCGTCTCTCACAGGAATACAATTTGCCGGCCGCGGATGCGGCGCAAATTGTCGACGTTCCTTCTTACACCTGGGGCTATGCCTCAGTCTTGCACGACGCGGGCATTAAGTACTTGATCGCGGCGAGCAACAGTTGGCGTGCTCCTGTGATGCTGCTCGGGCGGTGGAATGAAAAGTCACCCTTTTACTGGGAGGGCCCGGACGGCGGCCGAGTAATGATGTGGTATTCGTGGGCGTACCTGCAAGCACATACCCTCTTCGGCAGTCCATGGCGAATGGAATCCATTCGAGATGCCTTACCAGTGTTTCTGCAAGCCTATACACGCCCTGATTACAGCGCCAACACCGCGATCATCTTCGGCACACAACTGGAAAATACTCCGCTGGCGAAGGCGCAGAGCGAGATCGTTTCGACGTTCAACCACGAATACGCATGGCCAAGACTTCAGTTCTCCACCGTTCACTCGGCGATGCAACAGATCGAGCGCGAGTGGAAGGGCGAGATGCCCGTGGTTCGTGGCGACTTTGGTCCGTACTGGGAAGACGGATACGGCTCTGATGCCCTACATACGGCTATTCATCGGGCGAACCAGCATCGAATTGCCACCGCCGAGATCATCGGCGCGGCCGTCTCTTCGATCGACCCGCGAGTGCGGCCGGACGAGTCCATGCTCGACGATGCCTGGCATAACGAACTCCTCTTTGACGAGCACACGTGGACCTATGTCGGCGCGACAACACAACCGGAGCACCACCAAAGTGAAGACCAACTTGCGCTGAAAGAGGCTCGAGTAACTCGCGCTCGCGACGACATCAGCGAATCCATTCAACGGGGATGGGCACAGCTAGAAGCGCTCGTGAAGCCCAAAGAAAACTCGATTGCCGTTTTCAATCCGTTGAACTGGTCGCGGAGTGGCTTGGTGGAAACCGATTTGCCTGACGGTACGACGCTTGTTGATCCGTCGACGGAATCGGATGTCCCGCTGGAGATACTCTGGAAAGGCAAAGGCATTCCGCTGCCGGGATTCGGACCAGTCAATCTTCGCGTTCGCTTCCTGGCCGCTGGTGTGCCCGCAGTCGGATATAAACTCTACTCGATCAGGCCGGTCAGCGCGAAAGGCCCCGCTACAGCGGCGAAAGTCACAGGGAATATTGTCGAAAACCAGTTCTATCGAATCATTCTCGATCCATCTTCCGGATCCATCGCAAGCGTTTTCGACAAGCAACTGGGGCGCGAACTCGTTGACCTGGCGAGTCCATACAAATTTGGCGAGTATCTGTACGTGACCGGCGGAGACGACTATCCCGATAATTCACTCTACCGGTTTGGAGCCGGTCTTAAACCGCCAGCATTGACGGTGCATCCAGCGCAATCGGGGAGCGTCGTCTCTGTGACGAAGACACCCATCGGGACCGTGGCGACATTGACTTCCTCCGCTCCGAACACCCCGTCGATTCAGACCGAGATCTTACTCCCGAACACCGAAAAGAAGATTCTGATTACTTATCGGTTGCACAAGGAGCGCGTGCTGACGCGCGAATCGGCGTACGTTGCTTTTCCTTTTGCCGTTGCGAACCCTGAGTTCACGTATGGTTCCCAGAGCGGATGGATAAACCCAGCGAAAGACGAACTCCCAGGCGGTTGCCGAGAATGGTATCTGCCTACGACCTTTGCCTCTGTCCACGATCCGCAATTCGATGCCGCCGTCGTTCCGCTGGACGCCCCGCTGATGGCTTTTGGAGATATTGTTCGTGGCCATTGGCCCGCGGAGTTCGAGCCAAAGAGCAGCACGATCTTTTCCTGGATTATGAACAACTATTGGGGCACGAATTTTCCTGCGTGGCAGGGCGGTGATTTTACGTTCCGCTACGCCATAACCAGTAATCAGCACTTCGATTTTGGCTCCCTTACGCGTTTCGGTTGGGATGCGTTGACGCCACTTGAACGTGATGAAGTCGCAGCTTCGCAGGATGCTTCCGTGCTTCCGAATCGACAAGCGAGTTTGCTTGAGGTTGCAAATCCCGACGTTACACTGTTGACCTGGAAGCGCGCAGAAGATGGTGATGGGACGATTCTGCGGCTGCAGGAAACAGCAGGCGAATCAATCAATATGACAATTCGCAGCCAGTATCTGGCGTTCGGGCGTGCCTGGTTGTGCAATCTGCTCGAAGAGAATCAGGTCGAGATTAAGTTCGCGGGCAATACTCTCAGCGTTTCGATCAAGCCATTCCAGGTGCTCACTCTCAGGCTGCGCACAGCACCTCACATCGAGCGAGGTGGCTTTTAATGAGCATTGACTTCAAAGGTAAAGTCGCGGTTGTGACCGGCGGTGCGATGGGCATTGGAGAAGCTACGGCGCGAAAACTCGCCGGTTTTGGAGCGTCCGTGGCCATCTTCGACGTGGACCGCGATGCCGGGGGCAAGACCGCCGATGCGATTGCGAAGAACGGTGCGGTATGCGACTTCATCCCATGCAACGTCAGTGTCGGTGCGGAGGTCTCGCGAGCCGTTGACACGGTTGTCCGCAAGCACGAGGGTATCGACGTACTCGTCAGCAACGCCGGCATCCAGCTCTACGGCGACGTGGTGACGACCACGGAGGAAGATTGGGACAGACTCATGGGAATCAACCTGAAAGGTTGTTTTCTGGTTTCGAAATTCGTCGTCCCGCACATGCTCAAGGAGGGCGGCGCTATCGTAATTGTCGGTTCAGTGCAAAGTCTGTCGGCAATCAGCAACTCGGTTGCCTATGTCACTTCGAAACACGGTCTGCTGGGACTAACGCGCGCCATGGCTCTCGATTATGCGAAAAAAGGCATTCGCGTAAATTGCGTGTGTCCCGGCACAATCGATACTCCCATGCTTCGCTGGGCAGCTGGGCTGTCTCCCGATCCTGAGAAAGTGATCCGCACCTGCGACCGTATGCACGCCATGGGACGCATCGGCAAAGCAGAGGAGGTTGCCGACTCGATCGTTTATCTGGCATCACCAATGGCTTCGTTTATTACCGGCGCCGCCCTGGTGGTGGATGGAGGCATGCTCGTGCCGGCGGGGGGCATGGGTTTTCAGGAGGGCGGTACGGGAGCTGCGACCCACGAATGAAGGTCCAGGGCAAGGCTTTCGCCATCGACGGAGGCTTCGGTTTCTGAATGCCACACCGCGAAGCGGATTTCATTCAATGGAAAAATCGCCGCGCATATCGTCTATCGAATGGCACGGTCGAACTAACGGTACTGCGGGGCGGCGGGCACATCGCGGATTTTCGCCTCTGTGGCTCGCCGATCAATGTCCTGTGGGAAGCGCCTTGGCCAACCATCGAGCCGCAAACATTCTCTCCGCATGAACGCGCCCTGCTTTACGGCGACGCCCCGGTAGGGAAGTTTCTCTCGGGCTACACCGGGCACGCGCTGGCGCTCGGATACTTCGGGTTACCGTCTCCCGCCGAGGCCGCTCAAGGGTTGTCGCTGCATGGAGAGGCCGCCAGTTCGGAGTGGAGAGTCTTTCCCGTTGCCCGCGACGACGGTTATGCATCGCTTGCGCTGGAGGTTGAGCTTCCCGTCTGCCGATTGCACTTTCGACGTGAGATTTCGCTGGGTCCCACAAGGTACGCCGTCTCCATCGCAGAAGAGGTTACGAATCGCAGCGACGACGAAGTCGAATTTCAGTGGGTAGAACACGCGGCGTTCGGCGAGCCCTTTTTCACGAACGGCGAATCGGCTTTGTTTATATCTGGTACTCGCGGTATGACATGGCCTCTCGGATATGAGGGCCATGAAGTCCTCGCGAACGCTGCCGAATATCAGTGGCCGTACGCGCAAACGAAAGATGGCGAACAGATCGATCTCTCGCAGCCATTCATGCGGGATGGAACTGGCTTCGTCGTTGCCTTGCTTGCCGACCCCAATCGCGAGAGCGCCTTCGTGGCTGTCCACAACAGACGGCACGCTCTGGTTGGCGGATATTTGTTTGATCGCGCCCAATTTCCATGGATTGCTTTATGGGAGGAAAATTGTGCTCGCAGCTATGCTCCGTGGAATGGAAGGACACGGGTTCGCGGAGTCGAGTTTGGCACCAGCCCCATGCCCCTGGGGCTCGATCATGCGCGCGCAACCCGCACTTTGTTTGATACGCCCGTGCTCGCCTCGATCGCCGGAAAATCGAGCATAAAGACACACTATCAGTTATTCGTCTGCCCGGTTCCGGCAGAGTGGACGCGGATCAAGGATGTTCGCCATTCAGGCAACGGTCTGGTTGTGCAGGGCGATGGCGATGAAGAAATTAAGCTTGAGTAGTGGCTACGGGTTCGTACGCACAAATGCCTTGATCGTAGCGCACTGCTTGCCTTCGGATGGGCCGTGCGGACGAATCGTGAAATCCCCGACGGCAGCCGGGACAATGAAAGTTTCTGCATAGTGCACGATAAATGGCGAGAACTTTCCGCGCGGGCTCTCAACCGTGGCCTCTTGCCCTTCGCAAAGGTTGAAGACATTCACGGCGCCAGCGGTAGAGTGCGGCACAGGTGCCGTGAACCAGTGCCGCCGCGTCTCGATAAATTCACGTTCGTGCAGTCCGGTGCGCTCTTCACGCCAGCCCGCGCCCTCGGCCACCGGTGCGATCGTATTTACAAGGTTTTTTTCGACCCAAGGCGTTGTTCGATCCCACTGAATATTTCTAAACCCGTGTTGGAGATGGATCGGGCGTGGGGTGCCGTCCAAGCCGAGCCGTCCCCAGTCCCACATTTTGAAGGTAAAGATGTAGGGAGTCGCGCTGATTTCAAGGACCATGCTGTTCTTGCCTGAGCAGTGCGGAGTTCCCGCCGGAATCAAGAAGTGGTCGTGTTTCTTGGCGGGAAAGCGATTGACGTACTTGTCGGCGTCAAATTGAATCGCGCCCTCTTGCGCTTCGAGCAAGTCTGCCATCATCTGGTTGGCGTCAATGTTCTCTTTCAGTCCGAGAAACACACAGCCGTCGTCGCCTGCATCCAGCATGTAGTAGCTCTCATCCTGCGTATAGCTCATTCCAAATTGTTCATGGATGTATTCGGTGAGCGGATGTACTTGAAAGGAAAGATTGCCGCCGTCCATGGTGTCGAGAAAATCGAAGCGGATGGGAAATTCGGTTCCAAAACGCGCGTGCACGGCTTCGCCTAGCAATTCGTGCGGACGCTGGAAGACCAAATTTATCGACGGAATTTCTACCTTTACGTCGCCGAAGCCGAGCAGCAAGCTGTTCTCTTCCGGCACACAATCGAAGCACCATGCATAGTTCTCAGCGTCGCGCGGCAGATCGCAAACTTTCTTCATCCATTGCCCACCCCACGGTCCGGGATCGAAGAAAGGCACCACGCGAAATGGCCGGTGGGCGGCATTCTTCAGGCCTTCGAGATGCTGAGCGCCGCTGATCATTTTCGGCAGGTCGCGCTGATTGGTGTCAAGCAGGAAATCAATCTTTGAAATCAGCGTTTTTTTCAGACGGTCGGCGACGCGCCAGTCGACAAAATACCCGCGTTTGTACTTCAATTGCGGACGATCCGTGCAATTCTGCAATCCGAGGTTCGGGATTTCGCCAGTCCGCTGGCGCTGCTGGATCTCCCACCTCGCCATATCGCAGTAAAGGAGCAGGTCCCACTGCTCGGCGAGAAGGGTTGCGCCCGTGCCGACAACAAGCGTAAGGCCCGATGCCTGGCTTAAACGATTTCTCTGTTTTGCGAGTTCGCGCTTGTCCAGGAATTCGTGGAGCTCGTACTTGCCCATAAAGGCAAAGACCAGATCGTCGCCCAGATCGCGGGCGCAGAGGGATTGAATCGCCGCTTCGGGCAAGTAACATTCTGCGACACGCAGTACCAACTGCGGTTTGAGCGCGTCGACCAACTGCTTTTCAATTTCTTTTTCGAAACAGCCGGGATAACACTCGACGCAAACCACGAAGCGGCCTGCCCGTATGCTGGATTGCAAGCGACGGGCAATCGCCTGCCAGCCTGTCTCGCAGTCGTCGCGCGAAGCGGAGACGGGAACTACGGGATACTTATCGTAGTTAGAGATGTAGCGCCTCGACATTTGCTCTCTACTCGTGTCCTTTCAAAAATAAAGCGGCAACGATCGATTGTTGCCGCCGCATGACGATAGCTGCGAAATTAGAAAATAAATTTCAGGGAGAATTGTGTCTGCCGGTTAGTGCCGCCGCCGATCTGAGTCATGTCCTCGTCGGCGATAGTTTGGCCAGTGACCCCGAAGAGGGGATTGGGGGTGCAAAACGTCGTGCAGATCCCGCCGTCGGGATTGGCGAAGTTGGGATGGTTAAAGAGGTTGAAAATATCCGCTCGAAATTGGACCTTCATCCTCTCGGTAATCGTAAAGTTCTTCATGCCAGAGAGATCAAATTGAAAGTAAGCTGGCCCGCGCAGAGAGTTGCGCCCAACCGTTCCGAGGTTTTCACCCGGTGTCCCGTCATAAGCTGGATTGGGCTGGAAAGCATTTATGTTGTAGCTCGAATTCGGCCAGCTATGGTTGGGAACCCATAAAGGCTGACCTGGCACGTAGTCGGGTCGCTCGGGATTGCCAAAGAATCCGCTGATCAGGGTGATGTTGGTTGGAAGACCAGAGCGAGTTTGCAGAATGCCCGAAGTTTGCCACCCGCCCAGCGCTCCCCGAACCAGGGAGCTAGAGCCCTTTAGATCTGGCAGGCTGTAAACCACGCTGCCGGTCAGATTGTGGCGCACATCCCAGTCTCCGCTGGCATGATCGAATTTTGGATTCAGCGGATCCTCGAAACCGGGGCTGAAGATGTCAACCATATCGTCGAATTCGTGGGACCACGTATAGTTCGTTTCTAAGGTTAGATTTCCCACGTTCCGGCGGAGCTTTACTTGCAGCGAATTGTAATTCGAACCGAGCCCGTCAGCATCTATGTCTTCATTAGCAAAACCCGAATACGGGCGAGCGTCGGTGAAGACGTTGGCGGCATTTGCATTAAGAGGGTAGAAATCGACGCCTGCCTGCATGTGATGGGTGTTATTGCCGACATAATTCACCGTCAGAATCGTATTCCGTGCCACTTCCTGCTCGATGCCGAATAGCCAGTTGGTGGAAACCTGGTCTTTAGGATTTTGAGGAAATGCGCTCACGTTCTGTGTTCCAGCGGGTAAAGGAGGATTCGGCGACGGGTAAGTGATCACCGCCTGAAAGAGGTTGACGTTGTAACTGGAAAGCGCGGGTACATTGGTGGTGGTGACGAAGTTAAAGTGCATCGGATTGTAGAACAATCCGCCGTATCCGTGAATGACGGTCTTCCCGGTGCCAAAGGGATCCCAGGCAAAACCAACCCGAGGAGCTATGTCGCCTTTCGGCGCACTGTATGCGGGCTGGTTGAGTGGAAGAAGTGACTGCGTCGCCACATCGAAATTCTGCCCCTGATTGGGGCCCGTGGCCCAGACGGTGTTGTAGTCATACCGCAGACCGAGGTTCACGGTTAGTTTGTGATTCACTTTCCAATCGTCCTGAATATAGAAATCCCAATTAGTATTCCTATTGCCAACAAAACTCGGGAATCCGATTTTGGCCAGGACAAAAGGCACATTGTCTTCCAGATTCGGGATACTGGCGAAGTCGTAAGTTTGTTGCGGGCGCAGCCATTCATTGTTTCGGTTAATACGAATTTGCGGACCGAAATGTAACGTGTGTTTCCCGATGGTCTTGGATACATTGTCAAAAATCTCGATGTCAGTGAATGGAGTGATCTGATTGAACGTATTCGGTCCGGGCAGCGAACCTAAGTCAGTGAAGAACCCGGCAAATCCCGCCAGCGGTTGAGGGGTGTTTGAATTCGTATTGGAATTGAAGCGGTTGAAGGCCACGCTGAACTCGTTCAGTAAAGTCGAATTAAATGTATGGGTCTCGTCGAATTTCCCTAATTGTGTTCTCAGCGCCTGCGGCGCCAGCTGCCCTTGATTCATGCCATAGGTATAGTTGGTCAGCGAATCGTTGATGTTATATCGAAAAAACACACGGTCTTTCTCCGAGAAGTTGTAATCGACCCTCACTGACCCAGTATCCTCGCGAACAATATTAGGAAGAACCGCCGGGTCATAAACCATATCGGACCCCAACGCTGAATTAGGATCTGGGAACCCCGGATACACACACGATGCTGGCGCCGGAATGGCGGTGCAGCCAGCCGGCAGAGGCGCAAACTGGGCCAATACTGGCTGCATGGACGGCACGAATTGCGATCGAGCGGCCGCGCTCAGTGTATGGTTCAGAGCGTTGATGTTGGTGACGTGAGTGCGATCACCTTCGTAGTTCACAAAAAAGAAGAGCTTCCCCTTGATGATCGGGCCGCCTAAATTGCCGCCGAATTGATTCAGTCGCAATGGCTGTTTCGAGGTTTCAAAGTAATCTTTCGCGTCCAGGGCATCATTGCGGAAGAATTCAAAAAGCTCGCCGTGGTAGTCATTCGTTCCCGACTTGGTGATGATGTTCATCTGCGGACCGAGGGAATGGCCATTTTCGGCGGTATAGCCGCTATTGGCGTAGTCAATTTCCTGGATGCTATCGACGCTGGCTCGCGTGATCCGGGCTCCTTCCTGACCCTCGGTATCGAGGAAGCCATTGATATCGCCGCGCATCGCACTCTGGCCGTCCAAGGTGATATTCAGTCCGGTGAAAATATTGTCCAGTCCATTGACGCTGCCCTGAAAGAAACCCGTTGATGCCACTGATCCGGGACTAATCTCCAGGAAGTCGCTGACGTCTCTTCCGTTAACCGGGAGATTGGCGATTTGGTTGGTATCCAAAGTTGTTCCGGAGGTACTGGACGAGGTGTCAACACTCGTAAGCGTACCTGTGACCTCAATACTCTCCTGCGAGGAAGCCAACGAAAGCGAAAGATTCACGTTAACCGTGGCGCCGACGTTCAGTTCGATGGTTCGGCTCTTCGATTCCTTAAAACCTTCCGCCGTCGCCGAGACTATGTAATTTCCAAAGGGCACGGCAGAAGCAACGAAACCCCCGTTGCTATCCGCCTGCAAGGTTCTCTGGATTGCCGTCCCGGTATTGACGATGGTCACGGCGGCATGGGGAATTACCGCGCCAGAAGGATCAGTCACAGTTCCTGTGATGGTACCGGTGTCGAATTGTGCAAGCAGCGGCAGCGCTCCGAAACCAAGAAGCACCAGCAAGACGATCAAATGCACGCCGACAGTGGAGTAATTTCCTTTGACAAACTGCACATTTCGCGTCATGGCGAGGTCTCCCGCGTCCGTGAAGTTCACATGGTTAAAGAGTGTGCAAATCACCGCAATGCTACTGCCGTCCTTAAGCAATAGTCAATATTTTTATTTCGTTTTATGTCATAAACGGTCCTATATTTGTTCTTTTGTGATCCAAAACGGTGCTAATCTCAACCTAAAACGGCCATTGCCATGCATTGGCCTGTTGTTTTTATCCGCTGTCACTGCGATTCTCACCGGTGAGAGCCCTTGGAATATCGGGCGTCAATTCGCCGCGCTTCAACTGGTAAGCTGGACAAACTGTGCCGACTCAGTTCTTCACTCAGACAGCATTGACAAAGACGTTTCGGTGGATGCTGTCGGGAATTGCCCTGCTCGTCGGGATGGGTCTGGCGTTGGCATTAGAAAGACCCGGGGGTTTGGATACTCAGAGCTTGCCGTTGCCTGGGCATTTCATAGATGTCACGGAAAAGCTTGGCATTCACTTCCGCCGGCAAGCTTCTCCGACCAGCAAGAAATATCTTCTGGAGACGATGGGCTCAGGCGTCGCCTTGTTCGATTACGACAACGATGGCCGCTTGGATATCTTTTTCGCCAACGGTGCGCGACTCGATGATCCGACACCGAAGGGCACAATTCCCAGGAAAGACAGCCCGAAGTTCTGGAACCGGCTCTATCACCAGAAACCTGACGGAACCTTCGAAGATGTCACGGAGCGCGCAGGCCTTACGGGATTCGGCTATTCCACCGGGGTTGCGGTTGGCGACTACGACAACGACGGATTCGAAGACCTCTATGTCGCCGGGTATGGTCACAGCACCCTTTACCACAACAATGGAGACGGCACGTTCACGGACGTGACGGCCGCGGCGGGCGTTGGCGGCTCGGGCTGGATGACGAGTGCCGCATGGGTTGACTATGACAACGACGGACGGCTTGATCTGGTGGTTGCGCGCTACATGCAGTGGGACTTCGATGACATCTACTGTGGGCGCAGAGAAAACGAAAGCCTCCGCTCTTATTGCCATCCGGATATTTTCAAACCGGAGTCGGTCTTGTTGTTTCACAACGACGGGAATGGAAAGTTCACCGAGGTATCGCACCGTGCCGGGATTGACAAGCCAGGCAAAGGACTGGGACTCGCCATCGCGGACTACGACCACGATGGCTTTATGGACATTCTGCTTGCCAACGATTCGATGCCGGAATATCTATTCCACAACCTGGGCAACGGAACATTTGAAGAAGTAGGGCTGACTTCCGGTGCTGGACTCGACGGCAACGGCAACAGTTTTGCCGGGATGGGCGTGGACTTTGAGGACTACAACAACGACGGCTGGCCTGACATCATCATCACCGATCTCGCGTACCAGCGCTACGCGCTCTATACCAATCTTAGGGACGGCACGTTTGATTACTCCACTTCAGTCACAGGGTTAAACGGAATTTCACTCCTGCATTCCGGTTGGGGTGTGCGTTTTATCGACTATGACAATGACGGCTGGAAGGATTTGCTGATCGTCCAGTCGCACGTGATCGATACAATTCAGATGTACGATCCGAATATCCGCTACCGCGAGCCGCCACTGCTGTTGCACAACGAACATGGGAAGAACTTTGTGGATGTTTCGGCAGCCTCCGGCGATGTGTTCCATCAGAAATGGGCGGCACGGGGCTTGGCGATCGGAGATATTAATAATGATGGGAGAGTGGACGCGGTCGTAACCTCCAACGACGGCCCAGCCTGGGTCTTGCTGAACCAAACCATCGCTCCCAACCACTGGGTCACGCTTAAACTAGTGGGCGTGAAGAGCAATCGCGACGCCATTGGCGCACAAGTCAGAATCTCAACTTCGGCGGGCGATCAATTTGCAACGGTAACCACGAGCAGCAGCTACGAATCCTCCAGCGATAAGCGATTGCATTTCGGCCTTGGTTCTGCGGACTCTGTCCGCGAAATAGAAGTCCGCTGGCCGAGCGGCATTCGCCAGGTGGTGCGTGATCAGAAGGCTGACCAGACCATGACCGTCACCGAGCCAGTAAAATAGCGATTGCAGGCAGTTGCACGATGCGAAACGAATTGCTGTGCGTCGGGATGTTGTTCCTCTCGGTAAGTGCGATGTCCGTTGCTCAGGCTCCCAGGCAGGGGGCTGAGATATCGGAACTGCAGGACGCCGCCAGGGCCATCGCCGGTGGAAACCTGAAACAAGCTGAAGAAGAATTACAGTCTGTGCTCCGTTCCACTCCGGAGGAATATCGCGCTTACGATCTTTTGGGGGTTGTCCGTGTCCTGCAACATCGTGAGACAGAGGCGGAAGAATGCTTCCTGAGGGCCATCCAGAAAGACCCGAAGTTTGCACCCGCACATGCGCACCTCGGGCTGCTGTATGCGCAGAGAGGGCGTCCCGAGGAAGCTGTTCCGCAATTGCGCGAAGCCTTACGCATTGATCCTGCTCGAACGGATGCGTCTGACGCCCTGGTACACATCTTGCAAGAGCAAAGTCGAGCGGCGGTCGCGTCCGGAGACTCCCAAAGGGCTTTGGCGTTGTTGACCGACGCCCGCAAATATGCGCCCGATAACGCCGATGTTCAATTCGAATTCGGGATGACGGCGTTGCAAACGTCATTCTGGGAGGACGCGGTCGCGGCTTTCCAACAAACATTGAAGCTGCGGAAGAACGACCCGTTGGCGCTCTATGGTCTGGGACGAGCTTATATCGGGTTATGGAAATTCGAGGATGCACGCCAGCAGTTTGCCCGGTACGTCGAAGTACGTCCGGACGATGCTTCCGGTCATTGTGCTTTGGGAATGACTCTTGCCGCTCTTGAGGATTCGAGAGAGGCTCGGTCGGAGTTCGAGCGATCTATCGCACTGGATCCCGCGCAAACCGACTCTTACTTCCGGCTCGGACTCCTGGACCTCGATTCGAAAGATTTGGACTCGGCAGGCAAGAATCTGCGGCAAGTGCTCGATCGCGAACCGACGCATGCGGGCGCATTGACGGCACTTGGACGGGTGGCATTTGAACAGAAGCGTTACACCGAAGCCTTGGATTTACTGCAACGGGCCATAGCAAGTGACAGTTCGATGCGTGAGGCTCACTATTATCTCGGACTCACTTTCGCCCGCGTGGGGCGCAAGCACGAAGCGGACGAGCAACTGCAGATCGCAACTCAGTTGGAGCACGACGAAGCGGAACGTCGAAGAACGTTCCAGATCCTTGATCCATCGGTCGGCGGCGCACGCGGTCGCTCGCAGCGTCAGAAGTAGCTTTTCACCCGGAGCCCGAAGAGAGAGTTTAGAGACTGATATCAAAACAGTATCGACATATCGATGCACGAGAAATCCACATCACTGCCGGTGATGAAATCAGAACCACCTGCGTGAGTTCTCCGCGAATTGTTTTGACTGTGAATCGTTCCGTGGTTTTTCTTAAAGAAGCGATCGGATTTGTTCGTTGATCGCGACCTGCAGATATCAAAGCGAGAATGTGGGATCTGCCCGATTCCAAATCGATCGTCGCGGACAGCGATTCGGTCGAGAGCGGTTCCACGAGCCGCTTACGAAACGAAGCCGAAGCGTGCTTTGTTTTCAGCGTTTCGCCGACGTCGGGTCTGGAATCTTTGGTAGTGGGCTACTTTGAATCGTCGTCTTTTGCAATCTCTCGGCGGTCGCGATGTGACTCAAATCGTGGTTGACCTGTACTGAGCTCGCACTTCTCTCCCGGAGCAGCACCACAGGTGGGGCAACGGACGGTGAGGGCATCTTTAGGATTTGGCTCTTTCTTCATCGCGTTAAACATGATGCCAAATCCATATACCTAGTGAACGGTCAATTTTGAACAGTTTCTAAGATAAACTACGCCGCTCTTTCCGCCCTCCGCTGTTCGTAGGCTTCCCAGAGGGCAACCAAATCCTCTACGCTCCACAGCCGATCCGTCACCCCTGCGGCCATAGCCGGAGACACGCGAAGTGTACGATGAATCTTGATGAAGTTGTAGGCGAAATAATTTAGCGCGGTCGCAGCCGCATGGTTTTCCAGTTTGCGGCTAAAAAAGTAGCCCACTACCGAAATCTTTGGTAGTGCCTCAGTTTGAAATTCTTTTCTGTTTATAGGGGCCGCGCTTTCCCGGTTGCGGCATGTAGCTATCGACCATCATAACGATTTCCTCAAGACTCCAAACGTGATCGCTCAGGCCAGCAGCCATACTGGGAGTGATCCGCAGCGTCTTGTGGATTCGGGCGAAATTGTAATACACGGCATGAATCGCAACCATCGCAATGTGATTCTCGATTTTCTTGGAAAAGCCGTTCGTTAGCCGCGTAAAGCGCCGCATCCCCATCCGCATCGTCAAATTATGTCGTTCAACATAGCTCGTGCTTACATGCTTGGGATCGGGATCGCCGCTCACCGTTTTCATTTCGCAGCCGATGCAAGTAGCGGGCGAGTACCGCGTGTCATTCTCTGCGGGTGCCCCGTAAATCTTCTGCAACTGCGCGTAGTCAACGTCCGCTCCGAATGCCTCTTCGACTGCCTCTAGGTAAGCCCTGTGGCCGTCAGTCGTGATCTGGACGCGGCCACGAATGCGGCTCGCCGCGTCTTTCATAAAGTCGACTGCCCAATCCGCACTACGACCACCAACCAAGTAGCTAACGCAGAGTTTTGTGTCGGCATCCAAGCCCGTCCACGTCCAAACATCGCCCCATCCTTCCGCTTTCTTCTCCGGCGTGACGTTCTTTGCCTTCGCGCCGATGAAGCACCAGATTTCATCCGCCTGTAGTCGGCGCACGCGCACATTCCGAACGTGCTCATCATGAAATTGCTCGCACGCTTGGCCGAAGTCAACAAGCAGTTTAGTAACGGTGTTCAAGGAAACGTCAGCCATTCGCGCACAGGAGCGAAGACTGTTCCCCTCCACTAGCATCCCCAGAATGGCGGCGCGTTCGGCAACGGATAGGCGATTCATGGGAAGAATAGTAGGCGATGCAGGACTATTTGTCAAGCATAAAATTCAGTTTAACACATGTAGTTAATTAGATGTTGACAAAGCGCTATCAGCAGCTTACGATTACTTTGTTCCCCGACAGATCGGATTATGGTGCATGGACATAGAGTTTCGGGAAAAGAGCCTGTCACTGATAGAAACCGACCGTGCGGCGGAAACAAAGCTGCCAGCTTCGGTCATCAACTCGTTCCGCGACAAGATGGTCGTGCTTCGTGCGGCACCGGACGAAAGGACGCTGAGAAATTGGAAGAGTCTCCATTACGAAAAGTTAAAGGGACAAGAGGGAGAAAGATCAATCCGTCTCAACAAGCAATGGCGCGTTGTTTTCTTAATCGAAACAGCGTGCAAGCCGAACAAGATCAAAGTTTTGAGCGTCGAAGATTACCACTGACAGGGGGCTACCTATGGCAACGATGAGTGCAAATTGGGTAAAGCATCCTGGCTTTTACATCAAGGAAGAGATGGAGGCTAGGGGCTGGTCGCAGCGTGACCTTGCCTTCATTCTCGGATTAACGGACCAAGCATTAAACCCGCTCTTGAGCGGCAAGCGTGGGATAAGCCCGGACATGGCAAAGGCGCTCGGAGAGGCTTTCGATGTCCCGGCTGAGTTCTTCGCAAATCTACAGCAGGCTTACGATCTGGCTCAGGCGCGCAGTCCTGAGCCGAGTATAGCCGCGCGCCGTAACATGCAAACCACATACCCCGTTCGCGAGATGATAAAGCGGGGATGGATTGAACTTTCCGATGCTGCCATGATTGAAACTCAACTCGCTCGATTTTTCTGTGTCGAAGGGCCGAGTGACATCCCATACTTTGGAGAACACGCTGCCAAGAAAGGCAGCTACGAAGAGAGAGAGGTACCACCAGCTCAATTAGCGTGGTTATTCAGGGTCCGGCAGATCGCCCGGTCTATCAGCGTGCCTCAATACTCGGAGAAGTCTCTGCGCTCAGCATTGGGCGAGTTCGAAAAGTTGCTGTATGCACCCGATGAGATTCGGCGCGTGCCACGAATCCTCATGGAGTGCGGCATTCGTTTTATCCTCGTGGAGAAGTTGCCTAATGCAGACATTGACGGCGTGTGCTTTTGGCTAGATGAGGATTCGCCCGTCATCGGCATGACAACGCGGCGCGACAAGATAGACAATTTCTGGTTCGTGCTCCGACACGAATGCGAGCACGTGCTTCGAGGACATGGGCGATCGGAAGAAATAATTGACGACAACCTTGAGGGCGAGAAAGCATCGACCAGTGATGCCCTTCCCCCGGAGGAGAGACTTGCAAACGCGGCGGCGGCTGACTTTTGCGTGCCAAATGAAAGGCTTTCGTCTTTCTTGGCACGGAAACACCCTTTCTATTACGAGAAGGACGTGATCGCATTTGCAAGACTCCTAAATAGACATCCCGGTTTGGTTGTTGGACAGATGCAGCATCGTCTAAATAGGTACGATTATCTCGCTCGTTATCTCGTCAAAGTGCGGCAGTTTGTGCTGCCCGGTTCGATTGCTGATGGATGGGGACAAGTAGTTCCTGTGTCTTTATAGCGGAGAATCAGATGGCAACTAAAGAAGAGCGGTTACAGCAGGTATGGCACCATTACGATTCCGATCATGGGCACCAGCCCACGAGCACGCGGGAAGCTGTTCGATGGGCTGTTGCTGAGGGTTTGTTAGAACTGCCGGAGGTCGATCCCTACGAAGTTCTAGCCGGACAAATGTCTCAGGCGCTTCGTGATGAATACGAGACGCATCCCGACGGTCGCCGTTACCGGGTAAATCATGCTGTTCGGATAAGCAAGGGCGGAGTTCAGCTCACGTTCTGGGGAACGATGGGGTTTGCTTCGCATGAGCACATGGAAAAAGCTTTCGCTCAGCGCCGTGATCAGATCATAGGCGATAATCTCCAGTTAAAGACTGATGTGGATGTATATAACGACCTGAACCGGGGAAAGCGGCCAGCCATTCAGTTAGTGCTCGACTATACCGAGGACGTAGCGGAACGGCAGGAACTTCAAAGAATGAAACCAAAGAGAGCAGAAGTGGATGTGGCTTGATCGGAGGAATTTAAATTGATGGCAACTCAACCCGCAACGCTGCAATCGCCAATTGACACGATTTACGTTAACTACTTCGACTCGATAAACGATGCAAAAACAAAGGCTCTGATGGCGATTTGCTCTGATATTGTGGCCAAACAAAAGCCGCGATGTATCTATTTCTTGTTTTCCTCCGCAGGAGGGCAGGTTGCGTCGGGAATCACTCTGTACAATTTCTTGAGGTCGTTACCTGTTGAAATCGTGATGCACAATAATGGGTCCATCGATTCCATTGCGAACGTAATCTTCTTGGCAGCCTCAAAACGCTACGCCGCAAGGCATTCCAGTTTCTTGTTCCATGGTATTAGCTGGAATTTTGCGGCTGGTGCGTCTCTTACTTTCTTTCAGTTGAAGGAAAATCTTAGTAGTTTTGAACGGGAAGAAACGAAAATAGCCTCTATCGTTGCAGAGCGAACCAAAATGTCGGAAGCCGAGATCAGGGAACTATTTCGTCAAGGAGAATCCAAAGACCTGAAGTTCGCTATAGACAAGGGTATCATCGACGAGATCAGAGACCCGGCTATTCCCAAGGACGCACCACTTGTCACCGTGAATCTCAACTGAGGCCATTGGCTGACCAAATTCTCCGGCAACAAAATATCCCACGGTGGGCTGGTTGGCTATTTGATTTTCCATTGTCATACTCCTCAGGTTACATCGGAAAGTATAGGGCTTGTCTCGGGCAAACACTGTATAACGAAAGGCCGTATCCTGTCGCGACGAAAATTAAGCGAACATTAGCGAATCTAATCCTTCTTTTTCCATCGCGCCCGCGCTGCCACTCTTGCGATGTCTTGGCGCTGTTCAGGACTGAGATGCTCTGCCCTAGCCTTTCCGCCCTTCAAGCCGCCTGCCCTGCGCTTGCCTATCGGACGCCTCTTCGATTCGCTCACAGCATCCTCAGCTTCGCCAATAGCGATGTCGAATACCTGCTTGGCAAGCTGAACGGGATCGCGCGGACGTTTGGCCACGAAATGAGTATGCCACACGCTGCGCCGTGATTCCATGCTACCGAAATTCATAGTGCGTCACTACCAAATCTTTCCGTCTTTCCCGAGTTTGTCCAGATCGTGGTATGATAAGTGTTTCCTGCGTTGTTTCGTTACGCTTTGCTTCCTGTCTTCAACGTGATCCCCGACCTGTTTTCAATGTGGTTCCCCAATTCATCAGGAATCTCTTCGATTCGAGGATCACGTGCTCCATCGAAAGACTTCATCTCAATCGGTAGACCCAAATCGCACCAACGGGAGACGCAGCGGTGCGCCTCGGTCCGCGAAAGGTATCGCCAGTACTGGTGAGATTTTCGTTGACGGTTCGATGATCGAACTGATCTCCAGTCCCTCGGAGACCGATAGACCCTGTCTGCTGTTCTGGGACGGGCACACGGCGGTTGTCGCACCGCGCGTCAAACACGGCGGTCTCGTTTACGAGGCGGAGGAGCTACCCTCGAGTGTATACCGGGCAACCAGATTTCCTTCCCGTTGCGATGACTACGGCTCAGCGCGCAGCCTCTTCGCCTCGATCTCCGATTTATTCAAACACCGCCTAGATCTTCCCGACCGAGAGTCGGCTCTGGTGGCCTGTTTTGCTGTCGCCAGTTGGCTGGTTGACCAATTGCCCACGGCCCCAATCCTCACGATTTCTGGACCTGAACAGGAAATCGGAATTTCGGTGTTAGCGTTGCTTGACTGTGTTTGTCGCCACCCACTTATGTCGGCAGAACTCACCGCGGGTGCCCTCCGCTCGCTGCCGACGCAGTTCGGCTTCACCCTCCTTGTCTGTCAGGAGGGAACGAACTCTCGAATGGAGAGACTTTTCCGCGCGTCGCGTTTCCGCGGTGTGCACCTGCTGGGAAATCGAGGAAAGGTCATCGACCTCTATGGTCCGAAAGCGATTTTCTGTGGGAACGACGCAGTCGACCTGGGCGGCGGGGCGATCGAGGTCTCCGCGGCTCCCTCCCGGATGACGATTTCCTCCGCATTGGACCTGCGAGTTCAAGACGAAATCGCCGAACACTTCCAGCCCCGCCTTCTGATGTATCGTCTCAAGAATTGCGGAAAACTGCCCGAGTCTCCGGTCGAAGTATCGGGCTTCACTTTTGCCACGCAGCAACTAGCGCGCGCCATCGCGGCGTGCTTCCCCGACGATCCGGAATTGGCACGCGAAGCTGTTGAGCTACTTCGCCAGCAAGATGACGAAATGCGTGGGCGCTGGCCCTTCGACGTGAACCGCGGGATCATCGAAGTGCTGTGGGGAATGATTCACGGGGGAACGCGGCGCGAAGTACGGGTCGACGCGCTTGCGGCGGACGTGAACGCGCTGCTGCGGTCGCGGGGAGAAATCCTCGCGTACAGTGCGGAGGAAATCGGCTGGAGGCTCCGCGGCCTGGCTATTCCGCGCCAAACCAGCAGTTCCGGCCGGCGAGTCGTGCTGGGCCGGGAAACCGGCAAGCGCGTACACCGATTGGCCGAAGCGTACGGTCTGCCCCGCGAAGGTCGGGTCGAGATACGTTGCCCGCATTGCGACGGGGTAGAACCATCTCTTTCCAAATGAGTTATGCAGGTTCTGGTGGTTATGGAGGTAATTTGTGAATTTCTTCATTTAAGGCATTCGCCGGAGAGAAAGATGCCAATGCGAAAACCGAGGCTGACCAAAGTCGAAGACCGGGAATACCGCAACCGGCTATCCCACCTTGGGGAATTGGGGATTCCGATCGGGGACTGTGGTGCTGCTCCGCCCGACCCCGACCCCCTTACCCTGGAGCAGACTCCAGAACCCGGGAGTATTTACGAACTCCCATTGGCTGAGGTCGTAGTTGTCGTACCAGTGAAGTTGACGGTTGTACGCTCGGGGACCTTAGTCACGGACGCAATGATGGTTACCCCGTGGGAGGAGACCCAACTCGATTTAGTGGATCCGGAAGAAATTTCAGATTATCAAAATGCAATCGGCCGGCGGATTTGTGACCCACCTACGGTTCTGAACCGTTGGCTCGAACACAAAGTTGCTCTGCGTTCTCGGCAACTGGAGGGTGTGATTGTTGGGCACGGGCACGTGACTGTTCCCGCCGAATGCCGTGAAGATACGGCTGTCAACGTGAAGCTGTTGCTGACGGACCGGGGCCGTGACCAACTGTCTTTCGAGTTCGTAGTGCGTTTGGATCGAAGCGCGATTCGGAATTGTGAACGGCGACGGAGAGAACGTCTTGCGCTTGCTCAGTCGACTGAGCGCAACTGCTTGTTCGAGTCCGACGGAGGACAGCCCCAGGATGAGAAAAGTGGTTCGCGGGAAAGAGCTATCAAACGGCCACGCGCGAGTGGACTTTTCAGCTGAGGTGCAGCCGTGACGAGCCGCAAGGGTGTGAGAAATATTCACCAATTGTCCGCTGCCACAAATGCAATTGGGGACCACATCGCCCGACGTAAATCTGGCTGTCGGCTCGGGCTCGCACTGTGTAAATAGACGGCCGATGTGGTCCGAGCGAGATCGTGTTATAGGGGACCAATGTCAAAGGAGAATTTGTATGTTTCAAAGCACACTCAAAGTCGGTTTTGTTTACGTGGCATTGCTTGCAGCGCTAGCCGTGACAACCGTCCAAGCGCAGAACAGTTGAGTGAAAACGTAGTACTGGTTCATGGCGCGTGGGCAAGGCGACGCATGCCTGCCGCCAGAAGCGGAACTCGTGTGGTGGGCTTGGCCCACTTGACATATATTCCCACTACTGTTATTTTGTCCCTATGCCGACTTCCGTAGTCATCAAAAACGACGATTTCCAGTTGATCGCAGAGTTCGCGCAGCCCGATGCGAAAAAGCGCCTGTCGCTGGGAGAGGCTCTCAGTGGCGTCACGGCGTACAACATCTACCGGAATACCCTCGGCCAACTCATTCTCGATCCGGTAAAGGCCGTTCCTGCCTCTGAAATGTGGCTTTACGAGAACCCGCAGGCCCTCGCCAGCGTGAAACGAGGGTTGAGGGAGTCCGCGGAGGGGAAGAGGGTCTATCGCGGCTCGTTTGCCAAGCACGCCAAGGAATAGGCGTGCAACGGAAAATCAAATTCACGCCCACGGCAGATGAGCAGTACAAGGCGCTCGAACATGCGAAAGCTGCGATCTTCGTGCAGGTTCGGAAGGCCATCGGTTACCTGGAAATCGACCCACACCATCCAAGCCTTAATACGCACGAGTTCACCTCCCTGACTGGTGCCAATGGCGAGAAAGTGTTCGAGGCGTACGCTCAAAACAAGACCCCCGGCGCTTACCGCATTTTTTGGCACTACGGCCCCGATGAAACCAAGGGCAAGAAACGAACTCCCGTTATCACCATCGTTGCGATCACATCCCATCCGTAAGTGCTGCTGGCCATCGCACGATGTCGCAGGGCCGCGCCCGGCGGGGCCCGCATCCGCATGAGCGTCTCCATCTTCACGCCAAAGGCTTTCTCAATGCGGAGTGCCATATCCCCGGAAAGGTGGTCTTGCCATTGATAAGACTAGACATCGCGGGCCGGGAAACCTGAAGCGCGGTTGCCACCGCCGTTACCGAGAGGCCCGCGAGCTCGACAATCTCCGTCCAAATGAAATCTCCGGGATGTGGCGGGTTCTTCATCGGCATGGTGTTTTAATCCGTTGGTCCTAGTGATAGTCCTCCAAGTTTAAGTCGCAGAGCCGAAGGCCTGGCCTGATTTGTGATCAGAGCGGCGATGTGACCGCCCCAACGCGGGTGAGCCGGAAACAAATCATCCGCTCCCATGTGAAAGTGGCCATGCGCAGCATTGACGCTGCCCAGCATTACCTGATTATCCAGAACCAACTGGCGGACCGGTTCGGCGCCTTGAATTTGCACCGGATGATCACCACCGGGAATGCTGTGACCACGTAAACCCCGTTAAGGGCTAGAACATCGAGCAGATTGAACTCCAGCGCCGCAAATCCGCTGGGATCGATCAAATCCCTTAGCAACGCTAAGTACATCAAGCAGTCAAACAAGCACCGATTGACCTGCCACGCAGATTAAGGACTTGCGCTGTTGCTGATAAGCTTTCCGCAACACTCAGGAGATCGAGGCAAATCAGATCGGTTCCAGCCTCCACCAAGCGCTTCGATCAGTTGAACCGCGCTCGCCATGCGCCGCCCCAAAATATTTACTGCGGTGACCTCATCCGACAGCGCGGCATTTTGTGCGGTAATGACTTCGAGATAGCTGGTCACACCACCTTCGTATCTTGTGTTGGAGAGGGCAAGCGACCGCTCTGCGGCTTGCACAGCTTCAGCCTGAACGCCCGCCTCTTCTTCCAAAATCCGCAATGCAGCCAGGTTGTCTTCCACCTGTTGAAAGGCAGTAAGAACTGTCTGGCGGTAAGAGGCCACAGTGGAATCATAGCCGGCCCTGGCCTGGTCGTTCAGCGCACGCCGCCGGCCTACGTCAAACACGGTAACCGCGGCAGACGCCCCAACCGCCCAGATAGCGCTGGGACCCTGAATAAGTGTGGTAATGGTTTTACTGTCGAACCCACCCGAGGCAACGAGATTCACTACGGGGTAATACGCAAGCTTGGCAAGGCCAACTTGCGCGTTCGCTGACGCAACCATGCGTTCGGAAGCAGCAATGTCGGGACGTCGTTCCAGCAACTCTGACGGTACACCTACAGGAATCGGAGGCGGAGGGGTAGTCACAGGCAGCGGTGAAAGTGCGAATTCAGCCGGAGGTTTGCCGGCCAGCACTGCCACGTACTTGGCGCGTCTTGCCCCCATATGGATATGGGACCGAAGCTCCGGGAACCGTAATAAGCTGCGTACGAATGAAGTTGAGAGCGTAGTCATTGAGCTGCTGTTCAGATAGTCCCTCTCCCGAAAGAGCGAGCTGCAGGACTGGCACACTAGATGCGCTGTAAGCCAGAATCAGCGGCGGAGTCGTCCCCGCCGGCAATTGTCGCAACTGTGTCTGCGAGATCGCCGTAATCTGCGCGATGGCCCGCTCAATATTCGCGCTTGGCTGAAAGAAGACCTTGACGACGGCCACTCCGTAGAGTGACTGCGATTCAATGTGCTCGATATTGTCGACCGTGGTTGTCAGCGACCGCTCAGTCACATAAACGATGCGCTCGCTCATGTCCTTGGGGATGAGGCCGGCGTAGTTCCAGATGATGCTGACGACGGGAATATTGATGTTGGGAAAAATGTCGGTCGGCGTGCGGTAGATTGCGACCATACCCATCACGAGGATGAGTATGGCCAATACCACGAAGGTATAAGGCCGTCGCAGCGCTAGCCTAACGATCCACATAGTAGCTTGTGTATTGGGGGAATCCTCCCCCACTGAAACCGGGAATCGCGCCTAGTCTTCCGCGTTTTTTGATGCACTTACCAGCACGGACGAACCAACGTATTTTTCGCCCTGAACCCCATGTCGATGCGACTGCGGGTGCCACCTCAGTCCGGCCCGTGTCGCGCGGGCGCCTCGCCGGTCAGAAGAATAGTTCACGGCCATGCGCGCACCCGCAGCAGCCAGGTCCGTTTGCAATCCAAACTATTGCAAACCCCTCGGCCCCGCGCGGAAATTTCGATTCATGCTCCTTGCGCCATCGCATTTTGAAACAGCGTGGCAAGACCCAAATTTTGCGTCCTGAGTGAATCGTCGGCAAACCAGAAACCATCTACTAACGCTAGTGCAAACGGCTTCGAGGAGATCGATTAAGGAATTTTCTCGAAGCCGACTTATGAGGACTAGCGCAGTTTGGTCGTTCTCGCTTGAGATCTGTCCCGCCGAGCCGCCAATATTGCATAATAATTGCCGGGTCGACGCAAACTTATGTGGATGTGGATCATCCGCCATCCATATGAGTTCGTTTGCAGAGGAAGGAGCATGAGAGATGAGGTATAGGAAGCTGGGAAATACCGGTCTCATCGTCAGCAGCGTGGCACTTGGCACCATGCAGTTTGGCGGCAAGATGAACATGGGCAACCTGGGCCAGGACGACACAACGCGCATGGTGAAGCTAGCCTTGGACAGAGGAATTAACTTCATCGACACGGCGGACGTGTACAGCCTCGGGGAAAGCGAAACGCTGGTGGGTAATGCCGTGAAGGGCGTGCGGGATGAGATTGTCCTCGCCACCAAAGTCCGGCTTCCGATGAGCGAGAACTTTAACCGGAGCGGCGCGACCCGCGTGAACATCATGCGCGAAGTTGAGGGCAGTCTCCGGCGGCTGCAGACCGATTACATCGATCTCTACCAGGTGCATGGATGGGATAGCAACACGCCGCTCGAGGAGACGCTGCGGACGCTCGACGATCTTGTCCGCCAGGGCAAGGTCCGCTATATCGGTCTATCGAACCTGATGTCATGGCAGGCGGCGACTGCGGTAATGCTGCAGCAGCACCTGGGGTTAGAGAAATATGTAACGGCACAGATGTACTACAGCCTCGTCGGTCGAAGTCTTGAAGACGAGTTCCAGTCGTTCGCCGAGTATTACAACATCGGCATCCTGGTCTGGAGCCCGCTGGCGGGCGGGTTTCTCTCGGGCAAATACAGCCGCACCAACCCTGCGCCTGCGGGCACGCGCTTCGCTGAAGCGGGCAATTTCGTGCCCTTTGATAAGGAGATGGGCTACCGCGTCGTAGAAGCACTGAAGGAAGTGGCCGCACGGCATGGTGCAAGCCCGGCCCGCGTTGCGCTTTCGTGGCTGCTCGGAAGGCCGGCGGTCAGCAGCGTGATCATCGCAGCCCGCAAGCCCGAGCAACTGGAGGATAATATTGGCGCCGTGGACCTCCAGCTCTCGGAGGACGACGTTCGACTCCTTGACGCGGCCTCTGATCCGGGCGTTCCGTATCCGAAGTGGATGGTCCTTCAACTGGACACTGCGGAAGATCCTCGTTCGAAGATCCTGCATCCCGAGCGCGACGTGGACGGCGGTACCTGGAAAGACCTCCGTCGAACTCGATGGTCTGGCTGAGAGCCATGAGACGCTGTCGGCGGACGCCGTTTGCCGCCTCGGTGTCGCGCGTCGTTGACCGAGCAGGTTGGGCTAGAACCGCCACCAGGATACACCTACCTGGAGAACGCATCCGTTCAGGACGATGCAGGTCGCTTGGCGGCTGGTCGGCTGTCCGGGGACTGTCCAGAAAACGGGCTTCGAGGAACTCTTGACGGCTTCGCGATGATGCGGCGTTGCGAAATTGTATGCCCGTTGAGCGCGGCGGATCTCTCTAACTTGAACTGGACCGTGCCGTGTGCCACAGTATGGGCCAACGTTGGGCGGGATTATTTGTTTGAGGTTCCCCTCAAAAGAGTGAGTTCTTCATGAAAATTGTCATTCTTGATGGCCACGCAATAAACCCAGGCGACCTCAGCTGGGACGCTCTGCGGAGCTTGGGCAGTTTAGAAGTCTTTGACCGGACTCCCGAAAGCTTAATCGTGCCTCGTGCGAAAGAAGCCGAGGCGCTGCTGACCACCAGAGTTCCTTTGTCGGCGCAAACCCTCATGCAACTTAAGCAACTCCGTTATGTGGGGGCCATATTCACTGGTTATGACGAGATCGATCTCAAGGCTGCGCGCGAACTTAACCTGATCGTCACGAACATCCCGACTTATGCAACCGCATCGGTGGCCCAACTGGTATTTGCGCTCCTCTTGGAACTCTGTCATCACGTCGCGCTTCACAACGCGGCGACTCACGCCGGAGAATGGTCGCGATGCCCGGATTTTAGCTTCTGGAAAACGCCCTTGATCGAGTTGCAGGACAAGACCATGGGCATCGTAGGATTCGGCCGGATCGGCCGCCACGTGGCCGAGATCGCCGTGGCCATGGGAATGCGCGTGATCGCTGCCAATGCGGACAGAAGTGATGCTCCTAACTGGCCGGGCTTCCGTTGGTGCGATTTCGATGAGCTGATGTCGGCCGCCGATGTGGTGAGTTTGCACTGTCCGCTGTTGCCGCAAACTCGCGGAATGATCAATACGGCGTCGTTGTCCAGGATGAAGTCCGGCTCATTTCTCATCAACACCTCGCGCGGGCCACTCGTGGTCGAACAGGACCTCACAGACGCGCTCAATCAGGGACGCTTGGCCGGCGCGGCTGTAGATGTGCTTTCCGAGGAGCCGCCATCATTCAATAATCCTCTGCTGCATTCGGAGAACTGTATAGTTACACCCCACATCGCCTGGGCGACAAAAGAAGCGCGCACGCGTTTGATTGAATTAGCGGCTGCGAACTTACGCGCTTTCCTTGATGGTCACCCGATCAATGTCGTGAACTAGCACAGCGGCTGCCTACAGTGCTCCAAACGACAGGTTGGCACATGGATGTATGGCCGGTTGTGTTGATTTGGGCCACTTGCCGTCTGCAGACGAGCTTGGAGGACATCTGATCCGACTAGCGGTTCAGTCAAGCCGAGGCAGTTAATTTTTTCCCAGCGCGCCATCGGCGGAAGCCATTTCTGTTTCTGTTCTTCCGAGCCACCTAAGTAGATCGAACCCATCGCCAAACCGTCGTGCACTCCGAAGAATGTAGCGATCGATGAATCGACACGCGCCATTTCCATGGCGATTAGGCCAAATAGCTGCACACTTCCACCTCCGCAGCCATAGCCCTGCATGCCGACGCCGCCAATGTTGAGCTCTTTCAGTGCGGGCAGGATTTCGGATGGGAAAGCATCTTCAACCCAATACTTGGTGATGATGGGCGCGATCTTCGTCTCCATTTCACTGACAGCAACCCGGCCGCCAAACGCACCTGGAAATTACCTGCTGAAAAGAAGCGCGCTGCAGTCTGAACGGAGGCGTTTGATCAATAAGTCAGTGTCATCAATAGATCAGTGTCAAAGCGCGTAATACCCAGCGGATCTACTGGCGCATGAAGAAACAAGACCTGCGCCAGAAGAATGCCGCGGAAACGACGGCCGAATGGAGGATTACTGCTTTGGTGAAACCAGAGTTCGTCCGTGTGAATCTAACGTCTCGTAGTTTCCTCCGGAGGATTGGGCCACGATGGCCAACGTTTCGACAGCACTTGTCACGGGAGGAACGAGCGGAATTGGTCGTGCGACAGCCAACAAACTGGCTCAGCTTGGCATCCATGTTTTGGTCGTGGGACGTAATGCAGAGCGCGGCAAGAACGCAGTCGATGAAATTCGCGCGGCCGGAGGCAAAGCAGATTTTATTGCCTCTGATCTTCGAGACGCAACCAGCGCACGCGACGTGGCGAAAAAAGCGCTCGAACTCGGAAATGGCCACGTCGATATTCTGATCAACAATGCTGGGATCTATCCGTTCGGGCCTACGCATGAAATGACAGAAGAACAGTTTGACCGCGTTTTTTCAATCAATGTGAAGGTCCCGTATTTCCTGGCAGCGGAACTCGCCCCGCTGATGGCAAAGAGAGGCAAAGGTGCAATCGTGAATCTGTCGACCATGGCTGCAGATTTCGGAGCGCCGGGGATGAGCCTCTACGGTTCGAGCAAGGCCGCGATCAATCTGTTGACGAAAGCTTGGGCTGCTGAATACGGACCCCGCGGAGTCCGGGTGAATGCCGTGAGCCCTGGGCCCACGCGCACAGAAGGTACGGATGCGATGGGCGAGGGTCTGGAGCAGCTAGCTGCGCAGGCACCGGCAGGACGTCCGGCTACCGCGGACGAGATAGCGGAGGCAATTGTCTTCTTGGCAACAGATCGCGCCAGTTTCATTTTCGGTGCAAAGCTCGCTGTAGATGGAGGGCGCACCGCGATCTGAAGTAAAATTGTAAAATCTGCTTCTCTAACTTCTTCAATCCTCGGTTCCGCGCCGCCGAAGGGGAAATGCAATGGCAAGTCTTCAGGAACGACTGGACGAATTTAAGAAATCATTTGAATCCGGAGCTCCGCCATACAACGCACCGCACGAAGCGATCGAAACCATGCATCGTGCCACAGCCGAGCTCAAGGCTACGGGGATTGAAGGGCGAGCGTTGAAAGTTGGGGACCGTGCTGCCAGCTTTACTTTATTTAATCAGGATCACGTACAGGTAGACTCGGCCGATCTCCTCCGCCAGGGGCCGCTGGTAGTCAGCTTCTTCCGAGGGCACTGGTGACCCTACTGCAATATGGAGCTGGAGGCTCTACAGCAGATCCATTCCGAGGTGCGAGCGCTGGGTGCACGGATTGTTGTAATCACTCCTGAGCTCGAACGGTATACGCGGGCTCTGCACAAGAAGCTGAACCTGTCGTTCGATATTCTGACGGATCTTCACCTAAAAGTCGCTGAGCAGTTTCGGCTCGTTTTCACACTGCCCGATTATTTGCGCGACCTTTACAAGTCCTTTGGAAGCACTCTGGACAGATTCAACGATGAACCGGAATATCGGTTGCCGATGCCTGCACGCTACATCATCGATAAAGCTGGCACGATCCGCGCAGCCGATGTGAACGCAGATTACACAATTCGCCCTGAGCCTTCTGAAACTCTCAGACAGTTGCGGACGCAAACTACATAACCGGGCGCCTGCTGATGCGCAAGGAACATTCAATCGGAAGGGAGAAACGGAAAGGAGAATCTTATGCAACCTCAAAGTGATTACTTCACTGCTTATCACAACCTAAAGCTGACCCGAGATGACAAAGGTGTGCTCGTTGCTGAGTTCCACAATAACGGCGGGCCACTCATTATGTCCGCGCCAGCTCACACAGAATTTGTCGAGGCCTTCTATCGGATTTCGCAAGATCGCGCGAACAAAATCGTAATCCTCACGGGTGCAGGTGGGGAATTCATTACTGATGTCGATTGGTCCTCTTTCGGCGACGTCGCCGATCCCGGCGTTTGGAGTCAGGTTCACGACGAAGGCGTTCAGGTGTTGGAAAATATAACCAACATACGCGTGCCGGTGATCGCGGCTATCGAGGGACGCGCCCATGTGCATTCCGACTACGCACTTCTTGCCAGCGTGATTGTGGCTGCGGAGGGCGCGACTTTCCAGGATGTGGCCCACTTCTCCGCGGGCGTTGCCCCTGGTGACGGAATCTTTACCACGTGGAGTTATCGCGCAGGAGCGGGACGGGCGGAGGCGTTCCTGCTGAACCCACAACCGCTACCGGCGCATACTGCACGCGAATGGGGAGTGGTTGCCGAGGTTGTGCCGAACGGTAAGGCGCTCGGTCGGGCGCGGGAATTGGCTGGGCTATACCTGAAGGCCCCGGAAGTAACACGCCGCAACACACGCATTCACTTCATTCAACCGTTGAAGGAGCGCATCGTGCGAGAAGTTGGCTACGGATTGTCGCTCGAAGGAGCGTCGTCGGCCGACCTGGTCAAATCAATGCGAGCCAAGAGTGAATCTGTCGCTCGGAAAGGAAAAGTCGCATGACGACCACGGGGGAGAGTCAATGACGCGCCGGTAATTCCTGCGGCGTGAGTTGTGGTGAACGAAGGAATACTCCTTCTGGTCAGCAGTGCGTCCGGAACCAATGGGAAGGGATTTGGTGCCCCGCTCGCCTTTGAATCAGACGGGAAGAGAATCTCGAAGTAAAACTCCAGAAAAGGAGTTCGAAGGCGGGCGGCGCGTTCGCCACGCCGGTGAGGTCAATCGAGCAGACTTCTCGCCTTGTTTGCGAAGGAGAGCTTCAATGAACGGAGTTTTCACGGTGGCCGAACTTGACCGCCAACTGGTAATCCCAAGAGTCGCAAAAGTTTCCGAAGGCAACGGTGGGTTGGCGCGAGTACAGATCGCGGGCGCTTTCGGGGAGGGGAGATGTATCTCCACGGCGCCCACGTGACTTCCTGGAAGCCCGCGGGCAATGACGAAGTGCTCTTCATCAGCACGAAATCCCGCTGGGAGGAAGGCCAGGCCATCCGAGGGGGAATCCCGATTTGTTTTCCCTGGTTTCGTGGCAAGTTGGACGACCCGCACGCTCCTGCGCATGGATTCGTGCGCACAAAAACGTGGCAGATCGAGTCCATCATTTAAAATCAAAACGGAGTTGCTGTGACTATGTTCACCCAAAGTGACGGGCTCACTCGGAAATGGTGGCCCGGAGAATTTCGCCTCGTGCACCGCGTTACGTTTGGCTCCGAGCTGCGTCTGGAGCTTGCTTCCCATCGGGCGGCAGAAGCAAAGCCGTCAAGTCGGAGCAGGGAAGCGCCGTTGAAAAACGATGTGGCTGACCTTGACCACGCCCTTCAGAGCGACGAGCTGAGTTTCGTCCACCTCATCCCAACCGAGCATTTCGGTGTCATAGCCGAAATCACGCAGGAACGCGCTGCATCCATTCCTGCTTCGCTTACCCGGGCTTTGGAATGAAACGGAATGAAATTGTGCCTGGCTGCCCGCCCGGTCCAAGCTATTGACCGTTGCAGGTGGAGATAAGACCATTCTTGGCAGGTGCCAGACATATGCCAAGGGATGCCGCTATGAGCCCGGAACGCCACGTCAAAGTCTTTAGGAATGGTCACAACCAGGCAGTGCGGATCCCCTGTGAGTTTGAACTTCCTGGCGAGGAGGCCATCATGCGAAAGGATGGCGACCGGCTTATCATCGAGCCCACTCCCCCTAAGTCTTTGCTGGCCGTATTGGCTACGCTGGGAGCGCTGGTGGAAGATTTTCCCATCGGTGACCTGCATCCTGATCCGGTCGATCTCTGATGCGCTACCTTCTCGATACCAACATCGTTTCTGATCTCGTTCGCAACCCCCAGGGAAAAGTGGCACAGCATATCCGCAAGGTTGGCGATAATCGGCCATGCCCAGCAACGCTGCGCACAACCTCAAAGAGCGATCTAATATTCCAAGAGGTATCAAACATGACTTCCCCCTCCATCAGAAAACACGCGGGCACTGGCGCGGCGAGTGACCAGCCTCCAGCCCCCGAACCCACGTTCGCCGAACGTGCGCGCACGCTAATGTATCTGGGCCGCGTCGGCAGTCTTTCCACTATGTCGCGCAAACAGCCTGGATTCCCGTTTGGATCTGTAATGCCCTACGGGTTGGACGAACACGGCCATCCTATCTTTCTGATCAGCACCATGGCCATGCACACGCAGAACTTGCAGGCCGATGCCCGCGCCAGTTTGCTTGTTACCCAGGAAGACACCGACGGCGAACCGCTCGGCGCATCGAGGGTCACGCTGGTGGGGAATGTTCTTCCAGTACCGAACACCGAGTTGACTGAGGTGCGCAAGCTGTACCTGGAGCGTCACGCCAACAGCAAATATTGGGTGGATTTCGAAGATTTTTCTTTTTTTGGACGTGGTGGATATTTATTACGTGGGCAGTTTCGGCGTGATGGGCTGGGTATCTGCATCCGATTATGACCGCAGCCAACCCGATCCTCTTGCAGACTCAATGTCCGAAATCATTCAGCACATGAACACCGACCACAAAGATGCGCTCGTCTTGCTTGCCCGGAGGTTTTCTCACATCGAGTCAACGGAAGCAACCATGACAACAGTCGATCGGCTTGGTTTTCAGGTCCGATTGCGTACGCCGGATGGTATGCGAGGCGCTCGTATTGCATTCTTGCGAGAAGTAAGCAATCCGGCAGAGACTCGGAAAGTCTTGGTCGAAATGGTGCAACAGGCACGCTCACAGAGCGAGTGAATCTCCATATTTCGCCCACAGTTGGCACACGAAAAAGCCGACCAACACCGCGAATTTCGACTGATTGGCAGTCAGTCAAACTATCCCCGCCGCCCAACCGCGGTACTTCTGCCTCTATTGACCAGTTTCTGGTTTGCCGACAATTCACCGGGCAGACCGCTCGGGTTGCCATGCCGGAGCAGTGGGATGTCTTGATTGCCCTCATCGCGAGGTATCCTTTCGCCGTCGCTGCTCGCTCTCCTTTATTATTTCGGTCAAATCCGCAACCGGCCGTATCTCAATCGGTCCAAGTCCATACTTAAAGCCTGGAAGCTGTGAGACAAGCTGAACGGCATGATTGAGGTCTCGCGCCTCAAGGATCTGAATGCCGCCGACCTGTTCCTTGGTTTCCGCATAGGGGCCGTCGGTCGTCGCGATTTTGCCGTTTTTCCAGTACAGGGTCAACGCGGTCTCCGGAGGCTGAAGAGCTAACTCGGCAACCAGATGTCCGTTGGCGCGCAGATGGTCGTTGTACTCAAAGCAGTCGTCGAGCACTGCGTGTCGCTCGTCCTCGGCCATCCCTTCGAATTTCCCGGGCTCGAGGTATCCCAAACAGATGTATTTCATGTTCTCCTCCTCTAAGTGGGAGCCGGCAGCAGCTTTGCGCGCTGGATCGTTCATCCTAGAGTCGTCGCGCATCCATGGATGTGGGTGGGCTATTTGTTGGCGGTCTGATTTGGCAGCTCAGCTCGGAGCTTTACTTTGTGCTTGATCTGCTCTTCGGACAGGATGGGTGCGAATTCTTCCATCTCAAAGACCTGGCGGATTTCGACTTCGTAGTCTCCGGCGCCGCAGTTGGGGCAACGCTTGACCCACTCGATGGCCTCTTCGAGGGACTTGACCTGCCAGAGCCAGAAGCCGGCGACGAGCTCCTTGGCCTCGGTGAAGGGGCCGTCGATGACGGTACGTGACTTGCCGGAGAATTTGACGCGTGCGCCTTTGGAGCTGGGATGGAGGCCATCCATGGCGAGCAGGACGCCAGCCTTCATGAGCTCTTCGTTGAACTTGCCCATCTCGAGCAGGAGCTGTGGATCGGGGAGGGTGCCTTCTTTTTCTGACTCTGGGGTTGCTTTGACGATGACCATGAATCGCATTGCGAAATCTCCTTTGGGTTGAGCGGTGGTTGGGTGGCTTGTTTTCGAGTTTAGCTATTGATTGGCTAACCGGTGAACTCAGATTGAGACCTCGACGGACGGGTCGTAATCGTCGGGCTGGAGAATAGCAACCAACTACTGGGCATGATTTCTCCATTCTCCGGTGGCGGCTACATAGACGTCGAACGAGGCTTCGCGAAATCGACAAAGCGCAGAGGGTTTTCTTACTACGGGCGCATCTCAGCGGCGACGTCGTCACCGAACTTCTTTTGAATCTCCTTTTGGGTCTCGGGATCGAAGTCGGTTAGGTCAAACATGCGGCGAACTTCGACCATTTCATTATCCTTTCCGGGGATGCGCGAGGCCCATTCGAGCGCCTCTTCGCGCGACTTCACCTGGATGATCCAGTAGCCACCAACCACTTCCTTCGCTTCGGTAAACGGACCGTCGGTAACTTTCGATTTTCCGTTTTTGAAGGTGACGCGCGCGCTCATCGTCGCAGGCGGGGTCAGCCCGTCAAGCGCGAGCAGCACGCCGGCTTTCTGTAGTTGCTCGTTGTACTTGCCCATTGCATCCATGTCTTTGAAATCGGGTACCCAGCCGGGTTTTGCGTTTTCGTAGACCTTCGGAAACATGATCATCATGAAGCGCATGGTGTTCTCCTTGAGTGTTGTGCGGACACCGTCTCAGGGCCGCTACTTTTATATAAGAGCTTGGACCGCGCTGGGCACAGAAAGTTGCGAGTTGCCAGGCGCCCAGTGCGCGGTGCGGCTCCACTTACTAGTCGAACGGGTGGCCCGGAATCGACACGCGATTTGCAGATTTTTCGCACAGCGTATCACCCGTGAAACACTTTCTGGCGGACCGGTCGCCCGGCCTTCACCACATAGTCGAACGGCCAGGCCGGAATCGACAAATCGCCCTGGAAATCTTGCTTCTTCCGCGCTTTAGACGAACCTGGGGACGAACCAAGGGCAGACGTGACGTTTTCCGTTTTTCCTGAAGGGAAATCGGGGAACGTTCCGTCTGGTCCCCGATTTCTCCCCGGTCGTCACCGACTGCGGCGCTTGAACACGAGCGGCAGGGAGCGGCCACTCTGCTTCCACACACCCGCGATCTCCGAGTGGTCGTTGTTCATCTGGCCGTCAAAGGTGCTTCCGAAGCTTTGAATTGCAAAGTGCAAATCAGGCTCCTTGTAAGTGACGGAGTCGATTGCCGTCCCGGTGGAGTCCTGGTCCGGGCTGTCCAGGCTTCCGTTCAATGTTTCGTCGGCTGCCTGCGAAAGGTGAACGATCACTCGCAAGCTGCCATTCCCGGTGTCGATCGTTCCTTCCCAATCACCGATTGCCGCCGAGACTGAAGCTGTTGTTGTGGCGCCAAGGACCGAAGTGGATGCGATCATGGTCACCAGCACCGCCAGGAATCCGAAGCGCAACGCCTTATTCGTGTTCATGAGGTAATTCTCCTTTGGTTGATTGTGAGTATTTTGCTCGCCACCCAACAAGCTGGCACGGTCAGCCGGCGGATTTGCTGTCGCCGGGTTCGAAGATGGTTTCAATGGGTTGCTCGAACAGTCGTGCGATGGAAAAAGCCAGCGGCAGACTGGGGTCGTACTTGCCGGTTTCGATGGCATTCACCGTTTGCCGCGATACCTTGAGCCGGCCAGCCAGGTCGGCCTGCGACCACTCGCGCTCTGCCCGGAGAACCCGAAGGCGGTTTTTCATCGCGCACCGCCTCGTGGGCAATCCGTAACGCATAGCCGCTTCATCGGTATCTCCAGGCTGAAACCGCATAGGCGCCCGCCCATAGCAGCATCATGAAACTTCCTACCTTCTCCCATGGGGGTTGGCCGATTCCCGCTTGCTCGACGCCACTGAAAAAGGCAGTGATGATGAGCGTCAACAGGAACGCGACCGATGTCGACTCAAGGCAGATGCGCTTTTGCATCTCGTCCATCTTCAGGACGCTGCGTACCATTGCCGCGAAAAAGATCAGGTAGGGCAAAACCGGCAAAAGCCCCAGCCAACGCGGTACTTGCCCGTGAGCCACAAGCCATGTCACCAGGAGCTCCGTCAGAGCGGCAGCCACCGCCCAGAGAAAAACAGGGCGTTTAAAGCGGGATGGAAACGTTCGATTAGTAATCATTTGGAACCTCATCCACAAAGTAAAGTAACATTGATAGAATGTCAAGTATACTTTACATATAAACAAAGAAACTGGGGCAGGCCGCATGTTTTTCCGTTTTGTTCACAGTCTCGATTTGTTCGAAAAGCTAGGGAACGTTCCGTCTTCCCCCGTTTGTCCGGTATTCCGACGATGTGTAAGGATTACAATATAACATCCTCCTAATAGCTATTAGTCTTACTCAATATACATTGACGGACTATGACAATTGTATAATACTACCAGGTATGAGTATGACTGAAAAACCCGACACCGTGTGGTTTACGACAAAAGGGCAAGTCGTCATCCCGCTTCGCCTTCGCAAGCAATTTGAAATCGAGGACGGAACCAGAGCGGTGGTTCAGGCGACACCGGAGGGTATCCTCCTCAAACCGGTGACTGCGGCGCTCATCAGACGCGGGCGCGGTATCCTCAAGCGCGCGCCGGGACACGGGTCGCTGACCGAGGACTGGGCCGAACACAAAAAGCGGGAACGAGCGCTCGAGGATCGCCATGCCGGCTAAGGTGCTCGACAGCTTCGCGCTCATCGCCTACTTCCGCGACGAATCGGGCGCGGAAGCGATCGAGCAACTCCTCGTCTCCGCCAGTAAAAAAGACAGCCCGCTCCACATGACCGATGTGAACTACGCCGAGGTGAAGTACTCGATCGTGAAAAAAGACGGCGCCGCAGCCTGGGTGGAAGCCGCAAAGGTTCTAGAGGGCCTGCCCATTGATTTTCATTCCACCACCCGCGCGTTGGCCGACACTGCGGCCGATTTCAAAGCACGTTTCAAGTTGAGTTTGGCCGATGCTTTCGCCGCCGCGCTCGCCAAGGAAAACAAGGCCGAACTCGTGACTGGGGACGCGGAGTTCAAGCCGCTCGAAGGGGAAATTAAAATTCACTGGATGAGATGAAAAACTGGGGACAGCAGTGACGTTGCCGTTTTTTCGTAACGGGAAATTGGGAAACGTCCCGT
>CAVUUK010000002.1:0-26149 GCA_963744625.1 uncultured Acidobacteriaceae bacterium | reverse complement strand
GCTCGATAGCTGACATTTAATAGGCGGGCGGCCGCTTTGCGATTCCAGCGTGTTTCTTCGAGCGCTTGCGCGATCGCGCCGCGCTCGGTTTCGCCTTTCGCGTTCCTTACCAGCAACTTCAGAGAAGATTTCTCTTCGGATGCGTGCCCATTCAACGAATATGCGGATTTGCCGTGTCCATTCCCGTTCCCGTTCTCGCCCTTCTCGGCGTGGCCGTAATCGGGATGCGAGACCAACTCGTGCAATGCCGCTTCTTCGTGCCGCCCGTGCGCGAGGAAACGCTTGGCGAAGGTCTCCAATTCCCGCAGATTTCCGGGCCACGCATGCTGCTGGCATGCATCGAGCAGCGTGCTTGAAAAACGCGGAGCAGGAACGCCGTAGCGCCGGGTCAGACGGTTCATCAGATGCCCAAGCAAGAGCGGAATTTCCTCCTGACGATCACGCAGAGGCGGGACTCGCAATTCGAAGACGCTCAAGCGATAGAAAAGTTCTTCCTGAATCCTTTTCTCCGTGGCCGCCGACTGCAGATCGCCGCACGTAGCCGCGAGGATGCGGACGTCGGCTCGGATCGGATTCTGGCCGCCGCAGCGCACGAATTCCCCCGTTTCCAGCAGTTTCAAAAGCCGACGCTGCACAGCTTCTGGCATGGCGTCAAATTCGTCCAGCAAAATCGTTCCTTTGGCGCACTGCTCGATCTTTCCTGGCGTCGATTCGGGCCGCCCGCTGGCGGAATTATGTTCATAGCCGAATAACTCGTTTTCCAGCAGGTCCGAGGTGAGCGCCGCGCATTTGACGCGCATGAACTGGAAGCTCGACCGAATGGAGAGCGAATGGATGAGCTGCGCAGCAGTAGTCTGCCGCTTCCGGGCTCCCCGGTAATCAGCACCGGCACGTCGGTTTGCGAGAGTAAGTCCGCTTGCGTACGCAGCCGGCGCGTTGCCGGGCTGGCCGCGATGAAATACAGCTCTTCGCTGATTCGCTCGAATTCTGGCTGATACATGGTTTCTGAGTAGCTAAACGGAAAGGTTGTCAGGAAAAATCGCTAGTCGCCGGGAAGAAAACTTGCTGATTCACTGGCCGGACGCTCGACTCTTGATTATTCAGACGGGCTCGATGTCGTACCCATCAATACGCACAGCCATCGAACGCTGAATCGCGTCGATCGAAATGATCAGGCTGTGGTCGCCGTTCTCGGAAACAAATACGCCCTCGACTCCGTCCATCGCCCCACCGCGTACGCGGACTCGCTGCCCCACCTTGAGAAAAGGATACGAACGCCACGGCGCGGTTTGCATCAGGACTTTCTGAATGCTCTCGATCTGTTCGTCGGGGATCGGCAAACTCGAACCATGCGTGCCGACAAATCCATGGACGCTATCGATCTGGTAGACGCGCATGCGGTCTTGCGAGTTTAGGACGCAGTGCACAAAGACGTAGCAGCTGAACAACGGCACTTCCACTTTCTTCTTGCGATCGCTCCAGCGATGGACTTCCATCGTCGTCGGCACATACGTCTCCATGCCTTGATCGCGCAATCTTCGCTCGATCGCTTTCTCGTGACGCGCTCGAGTGTGCAGCGCGTACCAGCGCTGTTCCTCCAGTGATACCGACGGGCTAGCCCCAGGCTCACTTCAAAACTTTGACTGTCAAAACCGTGACCGGCACTCATAGCTTCGCCCTCTGGGTCCCATGGATGGGTCCGCCTGAAAATCACACGGGGAAACGCTCTCAACGTCTTACGGGGGAGAAAAGCACCAAGGAAAAACTTAGGGGAAGTTGCTTGTTGGTAAAAGTTAACGTCACTTGCAAGAGCGTGCAAGTGGTCGTAGTTCCTAGGACAAATCGACTCTATCCGGAGCGGGGCTAATTTTCTCATTACGAAGGTGGACGCCCCAGAGACACTATTCTCCGGCACAGCCGTGTTATAGACATTGGAAGGGCCCAAGCCGATGTCAATTTCACTGCTCATTGATTACTGGAATGTAAATCACATATATCGATGATTACATTATAGTTAGTGCAGGATTGGAGATGTTACCAAGTGGCAATTTCCGGTATTGTCACCGATCCGCGTATTTGCAATGTGTTGCACTCGACTCAGCGATCCACAGAGGCCGCGTGAAGAGTGCATTCTCTTGCATACGTTGCAGCTCAATTGCTTGCCCCACAGTGACTTTGGTGATAAAGTCGTCGCTGTACAGGGACGCTCTGTACGGTAGTAGTAAGAGGATTTCTGGCCGACTCTGCTGCTTTGCTACTCCCCCGCGTGTTGACCAGTGTTACGAACGGAGCTTTTCCGTTTCCCCCATCCGGTTCGTGCAGGTTTCATACATAAAGGAACTGATAAATAAGGAAGAGGAGAGCCGATGCCATCCCACGCGGAACAGGGCTCGGATTTCGTCAGCATCGTAGTTGCGGACGGAACGCGCATCCACACGCAACTTCTGGCGGACGCCTTGCGTAATGATCGCGGTTTGCAGGTTGTCGCCGCAGCCTCGAATTCCGAAGAACTTTTGGCCGCTGTCACTCGCGTACCTATCGACGTCGTGGTCATCAGTCACAATCTGGACGACCAGCCTGGACACGGCACCCAAGTGTTGCGGGAGATGCGCACGCTTCGACCCCAGATCAAGGGTGTCATTTTGCTAGACACCTCGAAACCCGAGGATGTCCTGGAATGCTTTCGCGCCGGCGCGAGAGGTATTTTCTCGAAGCAAGAACGGATTGAGAGCCTGTGCAAGTGCATACGCAGCGTCCATGAAGGCCAAGTCTGGGCGCGCAGCGTTGACCTTGATCATGCGCTTGATGCTCTCGCCAACTCGCCGCTTGTCCGCTCCACCAATCACAAGGGGATCGAACTGCTCTCGGCACGCGAACGCCAGGTGATCCAACACGTCGCGGGAGGGCTGTCGAATCGCGAAATCGCGACGGCTCTCAAGCTCAGTTCGCACACGGTCAAGAATTATCTGTTCCGCATCTTCGACAAGCTGGGCGTGTCGAGCCGCACCGAATTGCTTTATCTGACCATGAACAATTCGACGGCTTCACTAACGGGTGCTCAGCGAGAGAACACCGGATTCTCCGCGATCATCGAATCGGCCGAGGCCGGCGACCCGTCGGCACAGTTGCTTATGGCCGAACACTTCTCGAAGACCAGAGATTTAGAGCATACGACGGACGCACAGATCCCTGGGTTCCAACCAGCCTGCATCACCGCCTATATGTGGTACCTGCTGGCGGAGAAAACCGCCGTCCCCATGCTCGAACAGATTCGCCTCGGCAAGAAAACGCTTGGCCTGACGATGTCTCCGCAACAACTTGCGGAAGCCGAAAGCAGAGCTGCCGCCTGGCTGAGAAATTCCAAGAAACATTCCGGTTTTGCCGACGACAAGGGAGTGCAGGCCAGCGAACATCACAAGATGCGCGCAGGCGCCTGATAGTCGCTCCAGTTTCGCGAAATTGGCAGGGAATATTGTCCGCAACGGAATTTTGGCTGCTCGCAGTGCATCGAGCGCCGCCAACTGGACAAAGATGACCGCCTTGTCACACCCGGCTGACCTGGCGTAGATGCGCAGCTCGCCGTCAACTTCGCGGATCGCTGGTGTGAAAAGTGAACCACCCTTCCACTCCGACGGAGTAACCGGCTGGCCGCTGTAATGCGCATAGAACACGCAAAGGGCGAAGAATAGAATAACGTCTCCCGACCATCGCCTCACTATACCGTGTTCATATACGCTCGTGACGCATGAACGGGCGAGTTGGCTACTTCTTCTTTTTTATAGGAACGGCCCCATTTGCGTCTGATTCGACTGCAAGCCTTTCACGCGACAGCGAGATAGACGTATCGCAGTATGAAAAGCGCGGTCAGAATCCAGATCAATATCGTAATGTCTCGAAATTTGCCGATGGCGATTTTGACCACCGTGTAGGAAATCAGCCCCAAGCTGAGACCGGTGGCGATGCTAAAGGTCAAGGGAGTGGCGATCATCGTGATGAAGGACGGAATCGCCTCGCTGAGGTCGCTCCATTCGATGTGCGAAATGGACTGCGTCATCAGCGCACCGACCATAATCAGCGCAGGTGCGGTGGCGTAGGCTGGAATCGCGGTGGCGAGGGGTGAACAGAATGTGGCCAACAAAAAAAGTCCGGCAACAGCAACGTTGCTCAGGCCGGTACGCGCACCTGCCGCCACGCCCGCCACGCTCTCGATATAACTCGTGACTGTCGACGTGCCGGTCAACGAGCCGAATAGTGTGCCCACGGCATCGGATACCAAAGCCCTGCCCACGCGAGGAATCTTGCCGTCTTTAACGAAACCCGCCTGCTCGCACACCCCGACCAGTGTGCCCACGTTGTCAAAAAGGTCAACGAAAAGGAATGCGAACAGGATTTCGAGAAATCCGAGATGGATTGCCCCTCGAAAATCCAGCTTCAAGAAAGTAGACGAAGGATGTGGAAAAGCCAGAATTGCGGTCGGCCAATGAGAAATGCCGCGCAGAATTCCTACCAGCGTAGTTCCCAGGATACCGATCAAGATTCCGCCATTGACCTTGCGCACCACGAGGACAAGAGTCAATGCAATTCCGAAGCAAGCGGTTTGCACTTCCTTATTGGAGAAGGACCCCAGGCCGACGAAAGTTGCGGGATTTGCGACCACGAGTTTGGCATTACGTAGACCGATAAAGGCGATGAACATTCCGATGCCTGTCGCGGTGGAGTGCTTCAGGCAATCAGGCATGCCGTTGACAATTTGTTCGCGCACACGGGTTACGGTCAGCAGCAGGAATAACGCGCCCGAAAAGAAAACAACCGCGAGAGCGGTCTGCCATGGAACATGCATGTTGAGGCAGACCGCGTAAGTGAAATAGGCGTTCAGCGACATCCCCGGCGCAAGCGCGATCGGGTAGTTGGCGTACAAGCCCATCACCAACGTGGCGGCCGCGGCCGAGATGCAAGTTGCGAATAGGACGCCTTCGGCCGGCATTCCCGCTTGCGCCAGGATCTGCGGATTCACGACGATGATGTATGCCATCGTCACGAATGTCGTCAGACCGCCCAGCATCTCCTGTTTGACGGTCGTTTGGTTCTCGGCGAGTTTGAAATAACGAGCTATCAAGTTGTCTTCCTTGCGGTTTCTCTCCAATGTAACTGCCAGAACCGGTCAAAAGAGATGAGTTGAATAAGCGTTCAATATAGGATCTTGCCTGGATGTTGCTCCCATTCTCGAAACGCCGTCAGCGCTTCCTCGCGCATCATCTGAATCATAGGAATCGCGCGACCTGCATGCGGCCGGGCGATTTCTCCATAGATCGCGGAATCGTCGAAGCCGATCTTGGCGGCGTCTTCGGCGAGATTGCCAAAATAGACTTTGTTGATCCGGGCCCAGTAGATGGCGCCCAGGCACATCGGGCAGGGTTCGCACGAACTATAGAGCTCACAATCGCGGAGTTCGAAACAGCGCAGCTTCTGGCAGGCCTCGCGAATGGCCGATATTTCAGCATGCGCCGTGGGATCGTTGATCGCACTCACCCGATTGACACCTTCGGCGACGACGGCGCCTTCTTTGACGACCACGCAACCGAAGGGGCCGCCGCGTCCCGAGCGAACATTTTCGAGGGAGAGTTGAATGGCGCGAGCCATGAAAGCGCTGTCCATGTGAAGCGTTTCCGTCATCGCGTAATCGTCAAGGGCTTGCCGATATCCGGCAATCTTGCACCTGCGCGCAAATCGGTCGTCATGGACTCTTTCGCAGTCGCTAGTTTGGAAAGCAAGTATAAGCGGAGGCGCCAGGTACGCAAACTTTTTCTCGCAATTCCCTACCTGGTGTCGCCAACGCCACCGACGAACCGCGACCGGTATCTGCGCCGCTCAGCTGCGCTCACAGGTTGAAAAAGCCAGAAAGGCACGATAGGCTCGGACATGGACGGCCACGCTTTTCTTTCTCACCGCATCGTCACCCCCGCTGGAATCCGATCGGGCGCGGTCTTAGTGCGCGAGGGGAGGATTGACCGCGTCGTTCCTGCCGACCAAATCCCCGGAAATTTCGTGGTGCACGACTTCGCGGAATCGGCGATCCTGCCCGGACTGGTTGATTCGCATTTGCACATCAACGATCCTGGCCGAAGCGAGTGGGAAGGATTTGAGAGCGCAACGCGGGCGGCGGCCGCGGGCGGTTATACGACCCTCGTCGACATGCCGCTCAACTGCTTGCCAGGAACAACGACTGTCGCTGCGCTTGCTCTGAAGCGCAAGGCCGCCGAGGGGCGATGCCGGGTTGATTGGCGGGCATGGGGAGGCGTCGTCAACGACAATCAGTCTGATATTGAAGGACTCGCTTTGGCGGGCGTCGCCGGTTTCAAGTGCTTTCTGATCCATCCCGGAATTAGTGGATTCACCATGGTGACCGAGGCGGAGCTCCGGGCCGCATTGCCTCACGTGGCGCGGACGGGTCTGCCGCTGCTGGTTCATGCCGAACTCCCCGGCCCTGTGGACGAAGCCACTCGGCGGTTGCGGGATGAGGATTGGAGCCGCTACTCGACCTATCTTCGATCGCGTCCGGAGGAGGCTGAGCTTTCGGCCATCCGGTTGCTGCTCTCACTGTGCCGCGAGTACCGGTTCCGATTACACATCGTGCATCTCTCGGCGGCCGCTGCGCTTGCCGAGCTTGGCGCCGCGCGAGCGGAAGGGCTTGCCGTCAGCGTCGAAACCTGTCCGCACTATTTACATTTTTGCGCCGAAGAAATTTCAGATGGGGATACGTTGCGCAAGTGTGCTCCGCCGATTCGCTCGCGCGACAACCGCCAAGAATTGTGGCAGGGCTTGAGAAATGGAATCATCGACCTGGTTGCCACCGATCACTCCCCTTGCCCGGCCGGGATGAAGCACCTCGACGAAAGAAATTTCAAAACCGCGTGGGGAGGGATTGCCAGTCTTTCGTTGGCGCTCCCCGTGATGTGGACTGAATCCAGCCGACGAGGCTTCAGTTTGATCGATCTTGCACGCTGGATGGCGGAGGCACCGACTAAACTGGCGGGGTGCAGCGGTCGCAAGGGCCGCATCGCAGAAGGGTATGATGCCGACTTCGCAATCTTCGAACCGGAAGCAGACTTCGTTGTGACCGAGGATCGGCTGTATTATCGGCACCCTCTGTCTCCGTATCTTGGGGAAACGCTGCGGGGCGTGGTAAAAGCAACGTACGTGCGCGGGCAAATGGTGTTCAGCGGCGGGCAGTTTGCTCCGGAAGCGACAGGGCAGGAGATCACCTGACAACTATCGCATGACAGAAGAACGCATCATCGGCAAGTCGGTACCGCGCAAGGAAGGCCGCGATAAAGTGACCGGCGCCGCGCGCTACATCGACGACATGAGCATGCCCGGGATGCTTTACGGTACCACCGTTCGTAGCCAGATTCCCCGCGGGACGATTAAGAACATCTCTTTCGATCCGCAAGTCGACTGGAGCGAGTTTGTCATCATCACCGCAAAGGACATTCCGGGCAAGAACTGCGTTGCTTCGATCGACGACGATCAACCCTGCCTGGCGGATGGCAAGGTAAATCATGCCGAAGAACCGATCGTGCTGCTGGCCCATTCAGACCCGCATGTGCTGCGGAAGGCGGTCGACGCCGTATCCATCGAATACGATCCGCTGCCGGCGATTTTCACTCTCGAAGAAAGCGAAGATTGCGTGCAAATCATTTGGGGCAGCGACAATGCATTCAAGACCTTCTTGATCGCAAAGGGCGACGTCGACGGAATCTGGGCCAAAGCCGACTACATCGTCGAAGGCGAGTACAGAACCGGAGCGCAGGAGCAGCTTTACATTGAAAACAACGGGGTGATCGCCTCGTTCCACGCCGAAGACGGGCTCACTGTCTGGGGCTCGCTGCAATGTCCTTACTACGTACACAAGGCGATGATGGCGTTGTGCAATCTGCCGGCGGAAAAAGTTCGGGTGGTGCAGGTTGAAACCGGGGGCGCTTTTGGCGGTAAGGAAGATTACCCCTCGATGATCGCCGGCCATGCAGCGCTGCTAGCGAGGAAGTCCGGCCAGCCCGTGAAGATCGTCTATGACCGCATGGAAGATATGACCGCAACCACCAAGCGTCACCCATCGCGCACGCGTCATCGGACAGCGGTCACCAAAGACGGGAAGATTCTCGGTGGCGAAATCGACTTTGCCATCGATGGCGGGGCGTACGCGACTTTATCTTCGGTAGTTCTTTCGCGGGGCACCATCCACGCCGGCGGTTGTTACTACTGGCCGAACATCCGCATTCGCGCGAGAGCCGTGGCGACGAACACCCCTCCCCACGGCGCCTTTCGAGGCTTTGGCGCGCCGCAAAGTCTGTTTGCGATGGAACGGCACATGGACCGCATCGCACAAGTTGTGGGAATTTCTCCCGCGGAGATTCGGCGCCGAAATTTCCTCAAGCCCGGCCAAACCACGATCACAGAACAAACGATCCGTGAGGAGATTGATCTCGGAAAACTTCTCGATCGCGCTCTCGCCCTTTCGGACTACGACGCAAAGAAAGCCCGCTTTTCGCAAGAGAATGACTCGGGCCTGGCCAAGAGAGGAATAGGAATCGCCGCCTTCCTGCATGGCGCGGGCTTTACGGGTTCCGGCGAGCGCTATCTGGCTTCCATCGTCGGAGTGGAAGGCGGCGCTGACGGCAGCGTTTGCGTGCTGGTTTCGAGCACCGAATTTGGGCAGGGCACGAACACCGTGCTCTGCCAGATCGCGGCCGAAGCTCTGGGTTTGCGCTACGAAGATGTTCGAATTGCGCCGGCGGATACGGATCGAGTTCCGAACAGTGGACCAACGGTCGCGTCGCGCACGGCAATGGTCGTTGGAAGCCTCGTTCGGTCGGCGTGCCTGGGAATCGAGCAAACACTGATTGCAACCGGCACATTGCACAAATCCCATTCACCGGAAGAATTCCGGACCGCTTGCAAAAAGTATATTGCGGCGCACGGCGAATTGCGTTCCTTTGCCCACTATCAGACCCCCGAGGGGATTTTCTGGGATGACCAGAACTATCGTGGCGAAGCCTATGCTTCTTTTGCCTGGGCAATTTATGTTGCGGAAGTCGTCGTGGACCTTTCGACCTATAGTGCACGGGTCGAGGATTTCGTGGCCTTGCAGGAAATCGGGCGGGTTCTTCACCCCATTCTCGCAAAGGGGCAGATCGCCGGCGGCGTGGCGCAGGGAATCGGATTTGCTTTGTACGAAAAGGTGGTCTGGAATAATGGGCGCATGCAGAACGGACAGATGACCAATTACATCATGCCGGCTTCGACCGACTTGCCACCGATACGGGTGTTCTTCGAGGAGATGGGCAATATCCACGCAGCTTACGGCGCAAAAGGCATCGGCGAACTTCCGATCGATGGCCCGGCTCCGGCCATAGTGAATGCGATCGAGGGTGCTCTGGGAACTCACTTCGATTCCATTCCGCTGTTGCCAGAAGATATCTTCGAAGCAGTATTGACGAATCGAGAGCAATAACCCCGATCATGACTGACTCTTCCCGAGGCTGCGGCAAATGCGAGATTTCCTTTACCGTAAACGGCAAAGCCCGAACCGTCCGCGTCTTTGCCATGGAACGCTTGCTGGATGTTCTGCGTCTCGAACTTGGTTTGACCGGCACGAAGGAAGGTTGTGGCGAGGGCGAGTGCGGATCTTGCGCTGTTTTGATGAATGGCGAGTTGGTGAATAGCTGCCTCGTTCCGGCTCTTCAGGCGGAGGGCTCAAGTCTAACCACGATCGAAGGCCTCAGCGAAGGTCCGCAACTGAGCGCGCTGCAGGCGGCATTTTTGGAATGCGGTGGCGCGCAATGCGGCATCTGCACGCCGGGAATGATTTTGGCCAGTAGCCATCTGCTCGACCAGAAACCCGAGCCCACGCTCGAGGACATCCGCGAAGGGCTCTCGGGCAATCTCTGCCGTTGCACGGGTTATATGCAGATTTTCGACGCAGTCGCTGAGGCAGCCCGTCGCAGGAATTCCGCATGAGGTCCACTCCGGCTGACTATGAACTCGTTGCACCGGGCAAACTGCAGAAGGTCCTGTCGCTTCTCGGGAAGGAAGAGGGCCAATGGCTCCCGATAGCCGGAGGAACCGACGTGATGGTGCAGTACGCGGCGGGACGGCTTCCGGCGCGGAAACTAGTCAGTATTTGGAATCTGGCAGAACTGCGAGCCATCGAGACTTTGCCGGACGAAATCAGGATTGGCGCCGGGTGTACGTACACCGAACTGCGTCACAATGATGTGATCTCCCGTGAATTTCCGTTACTGGCGAGCGCGGCTAGTTGGACTGGGGGAATCGCAAACCAGAACCGTGGAACGCTCGGAGGCAACATCGTCAATGCCTCACCCGCGGCAGACTCGTTGCCGGCGCTCCTGGCATACGAGGCCAACTTGATTCTTGTTTCAGTTCGCGGGGAGCGCCAGGTGCCTTATCTCGGTTTCCACACGGGATATAAGAAGATGACGTTGGCACCCGACGAGTTGATTCGAGCGATTTGCATCCAGCGCCGGTTTTCAGGGTACCTTCATTACGCGCGCAAAGTGGGAGCGCGCAACTCTCAGGCCATCTCAAAGATCTGCATTGCGGCGTTGGGCCGGCTTCGCGATGGCACCATTAGCGGCGAGATTGAAGACGTTCGCATCGCCGTCGGCAGCGTGGCGCCGGTTCCGCTTCGTTTGACGTCGGTCGAACGGATGCTCAAGGGCATGCCCGCAAATAGAGAACTTGCTCACCTCGCAAGAAAGGCGGTGGCCGCTGCGATCCACCCGATCGATGACATTCGGTCGACGGCGAGATACCGTTCGGCGGTGGCTGGCAATCTGGTTGCGGAATTCATTGAGCGATTGGGAACAACTGGGAGCGGTACCAGGGCGACGGCATGAGTGAAGTGCTCACGCGCTGGAATTTTATTCCCATAGCGGAAGCGACGAATGAGATACTGCCGCGCTGTGGCTCGCGGGCCTGGGCAAAGGAGATGGCGAAGCGAGACCTCTCCCCACCAAGGAAAGACTGCTCGTGGCGTCAGACGATGTTTGGCGGAGCTTGACCGAAGCGAACTGGCTGGAAGCGTTTCGAAGCCATCAGCGCATCGGCGAACCGCGCTCGCCTCAAGCGGTGCTGGGCCGGTCCGTTGCCTGGTCAGTCGAGGAGCAGCGGAACGTCGCGGGCGCGGACGACGCCATAAGAGTTGCGTTGGCGGAGGCAAATCGTGCGTACGAAAGCAGGTTCGATCGCATCTTCATCGTGAGCGCGACCGGCAAGTCGCCGGAGGAAATTCTGGAGATTTTGCGACGCCGGCTCGAAAACGACGAGTCAACTGAACTTCACGAAGCCGCGGAGCAGCAACGACGAATCACGCAGATTCGCCTGCGCAAGTGGCTGCAGGGGTGACAACGATGAAGTCGATTTCTACCCACATTCTCGATATCGCCCGAGGGCAACCGGCAAAGGAGATTCCCGTGCGTTTAGAGCGGCGAGATGCGTCGGGCGCATGGCGGTTGCTGGCAGCCGCTCGGACTGATCAGGACGGCCGGTGCGCTCAACTGCTACCCGAGAACGACCCACTGAGTCCAGGGCTTTATCGTTTAGGTTTCGAGACTACGACCTATTTTGCCGCGCATAAACTTAACGGCCTATATCCGTTGGTCGAGATCACCTTTCAGGTTCGAGAAGGCGAACAGCGTTTTCATATTCCGCTGCTGCTTAGCCCCAACGGCTATACCACGTATCGAGGAAGCTGAACCATGATTGTTCTGGCCGAAAACAAATACGGGAAGTCACGGGTCCGCCTGGTCCGAGTAAAGCGCAGGAACGGCTGGCATGACCTTCACGAGTGGAGCCTGGAGATATTCTTGCAAGGAGATTTTGACGGATGCTTCATAGAAGGAGACAACAGCAAGATTCTTCCCACGGACACGATGAAAAACACCGTCTATTCGCTGGCGCGCGATTCCTCCGCGGAATGCATGGAAGAGTTTGCCAAGGAGGTGATCGACTTTCTTCTTCGTCGCAATCCCCAGGCGTCAAGCGCGGAGGTGTCGATAGAAGAGAAAGCGTGGGAACATCTTCAGAACGGCACCAATCCTCATCCCACGACATTTGTCCAGGCAAGCGGGGAAATCCAGACGACCAAAGTGACGCGAACGCAGACGAGCGATTTTTCTGTCGGGGCGGGATTTGAGAACCTCATCATAATGAAGACCTCAGGGTCCGCGTTTGAAGGTTACATTGGGGATTCGCTGACCACACTGCCTCCGTCAAAAGATCGCTTGCTGGGAACCTCCATGCGTGTCAATTGGGACTACGCGCGGGCCGTTGTGGCGTTCACATCTTTGCGCGGGAAAATCCGCGAAATTCTCCTTTCAAAGTTTGCCGCACACCAGAGCAAGTCTGTCCAGCACACGCTCTATGCCATGGGCAAAGCCGTGTTGGAAGAAGTAGCCGAGGTTAAGGACATCGAATTGACCCTGCCGAACAAGCATTGCCTGCTGGTCGATCTTTCGCGCTTCGGACAGGACAATCCAAACGAAATCTTTGTACCAGTCGACGAACCGCATGGCAATATCCAGGCGCGCCTTCGTCGCCAGGAATGACTTCATTTGCTCGACGAATATGCGTGACTGCGAAGCCTTAGCCGGCGAGGTGATTGCACGCTGTCAGACTCTCGCGCGCTTCAGCGAAGATGCGGGCAGCATCCGCCGAACATTCCTCTCGCAGCCCATGCGCGACTGCCATCGGGAGGTGGCACGGTGGATTGCGCCGCTTGGAGCAACGTCCAGAGTGGATGCTGCGGGAAACCTACGCGTCCACTATCCGACGGAAGTTGCAGGCAACGCGCCGCGTTTGCTCATTGGGTCGCACCTCGATACCGTGCCTAATGCCGGGGCCTACGATGGCATTCTCGGGGTTGTCCTTGCCATTTCGCTGCTCGGTGTCTTCAAGAACATCAGGCTTCCCTTCGCCCTCGAGGTCGTCGGCTTCTCCGAAGAGGAAGGCGTGCGCTTCGGCGTTCCGTTCATCGGCAGTCGCGCGCTCGTGGGTACCCTGGATGAAGAACTTCTGAACCGCCGCGATGCGCACGGAATCTCGATACGCAAGGCGATCGAGAATTTTGGTTTAAATCCCGCGGAACTTCCTTCTGCTGCTGTGCATGACGAAGTTCTCGGCTATATCGAATTCCACATCGAGCAGGGACCAGTGCTGGAGAGCCTTGGCCGTCCACTGGGAGTCGTTGAAGCTATTGCCGGTCAGAGCCGGCTGGAGTTTACTTTCATGGGCCGCGCCAATCACGCGGGAACAACGCCGATGAATCTTCGCCACGATGCTCTCGCGGGCGCAGCCGAGTGGATCGGCGCAGTCGAACGCCATGCGCAGGGCGCTTCGCAACATAGTTTCGGATTGGTGGCCACGGTTGGCTCAATTCAAGCCAGACCCAGTGCTGGCAACGTCATTGCGGGCAAGACGCGGCTAAGTCTGGATGTACGTCATCAATCGGACGAGGCGCGACAAAGAGCGGTGGACTATTTTGTTCGACAGGCGGAAGATATCGCCACGCGTCGCGGGTTGAGTGTGCGCTGGAGTGTCCTGATGGACCAGCCGACCGCGCTGATGGATCCATTCCTGGTGAGCCAGGTAGAGGACGCTGTTGGCAGGACCAGGTGCAACCCCTACCGCATGGTAAGCGGCGCCGGCCACGATGCCATGATAATGGCGGAGAAAGTTCCGTCGGCAATGATTTTTCTGCGCACGCCCGGCGGCATCAGCCACGATCCGGCAGAATCGGTAAATCCCACCGATGTGGCAAATGCCATCGGGTGCGGAGTGCACTTGGTTGAGCAGCTGGCATCCTCGTCTGAATTTCGAAGAAAGACACCGCATGCATAATCTCGGCAACACGCGAAGCTCACATCAGGCGAATCACATTCTGCTGACGCCCGACACATTTGTGCGCACAACGCTCCCGGGGATGAAGGGTTGCGCCGCGATTGTGCACTCCGCGCCGGCATTAGGCGCGCGGTTTATGGAGTACACGACGGAATTTGAGGCCGCCGGCGAAATGGGCGGGACCGAGGTGCAGCGCTTCATTTTCGTCATGGAAGGCGAAATCAAACTGAAGACGCCGGACCAAGAATTTACGCTTGGCGAGCGCGGTTATGCCTATCTGCCGCAAGGGTTGCCGCAACGGATCACGGCGGCCGCGAAGAGCCGCGTCGCTGTGATTGAAAAATCATACGAAACGGTGGCCGAGACCGCGCCACCGCGTTTAATTGTCTCGCACGAGGACAAGGTTGCCTCGCATCCGCTCGGGGACGATCCGGATTTGCAGGTCAAGTCTCTTTTGCCTGACGACATGAGCTTCGATTTTGCCGTCAACACCATGGTCTACCAGCCCGGCGCCGCGTTGAGCATGGTCGAAATGCACGTCATGGAGCACGGACTCATCATGCTCAAAGGCGGAGGAATCTATCGGCTGGGAGATTCCTGGTATCCGGTCACTGCGGGGGACTTCATCTGGATGGCGCCCTGGTGTCCACAGTGGTTCGGAGCCATCGGGAAAGTGCCCGCCAAATATCTCATCTACAAAGATTGGAACCGGCATCCGTTTGCGGGCGCGCGACCATGAAGCTTGATGTTGACGAAGCGAAGCTGTTATCGGAGATCGAAGCGTTGGCCGCCATCTCTGACGCCGAACCGCCCGTCGTAACCCGAATTGTTTTTACACCGGCCGACCTGAAGGCTCGCGCCTGGCTCAAAACACGCTGCGAAGGTGCCGGCCTTTCCGTTCGGCAAGATCCAATTGGAAACACTTTTGTGCGCTGGATCGGCTCCGATCCCACGCTTCCGGCCGTTGGCACCGGGTCTCACATCGACGCGATTCCACACGCGGGAAAATACGACGGCGTGGTCGGCGTTCTTGGAGGTCTCGAAGCAATTCGCGCGTTGCGGCGCGCCGCCTTCCAACCCAGGCATTCCATCGAATTACTGGTATTTACCGCGGAGGAGCCCACGCGTTTCGGCATTGGGTGCCTCGGCAGCCGCATGCTTTCGGGAAGTCTCTCGGCCGATGCCGCGCGACAGTTGAAGGACAGAGAAGCTGCGCCGCTCGATGAAGTTCGCAAACGAGCGGGCATGGCGGGAGAACTCGAAGCAGTCAAATTGCCGAGCGCTTATTACAAGGCGTTTGTCGAACTGCATATCGAGCAGGGCCCTGTGCTCGAGCGCGACCAAATTCCGCTAGGAGTGGTGACCAGCATTGCGGGACCCGCCAGTTTACAGATCTTCATCGAAGGTTCGGGCGGGCATGCGGGAGGAGTTCTGATGCCAGCTCGTCACGATGCGCTCTGCGCCGCGTCGGAATTGGTCCTCGCGATAGAGAACGCCGCACGCAGTAGCGGAGCCATCGACACGGTGGCTACGGTCGGCATCTGTGAGGTTTTCCCCGGGGCCATCAACAGCATACCAAGCCGCGTACGCCTCGGTGTCGACATCCGTGACACCGATCTTGAGCGGCGTAACCGGGTGCGATGGAAGATGGAAACTGCCGGACGGGAAATCGCAGAAAAACGGCACGTGTCGGTCCGCAACGAGCTAGTGAACGCGGATGCTCCGGCCGTTTGCGCCCCTCTGGTCGTCGAGGCCCTTTCCGAGTCCTGCCGAAAACACAATCTTAATTTTCTTCCCATGGTCAGCCGCGCCTACCATGACTCGCTGTTTATGTCACACATCGTTCCTACCGCGATGCTCTTCATTCCGTGTCGAAACGGATATAGTCATCGTCCTGACGAATATGCATCGCCGCAAGAAATCGCTCGCGGGACGTTGGTACTCGCAGAAACATTAGCAGCGCTTTCCCAATAGTCATAAGCGCCGCGAATAAGTCATCGAATATAAGAATTCGCCTACTTGCCTTCCAAAGACGCCGATATCGTTTATCTGCCTGTCTCGTAATTCGGGTGTTGTACAATCCGACCCCAATACAACTGGCGCGAACAAGGATCGCTCTCCATGACGCAAACGGCCCCAGAGGTTCACGACAACAGTCACTACGGTTTGCGCGGGGACGTACTATCTCCGATGGAAACGCTGGCGCAGTCGGTTTCGACCATTGCACCCACGACGACTCCGGCAGCCACCATTCCGCTCGTCTGCGCGCTGGCGGGCAACGGCACGTGGCTGGCCTATGCGTTGGCGACCTCGGCCGTGGCACTCGTCGCATTGTGCATCGCCCGTTATGCGCGTCACTCGGCATCTCCGGGTTCGTTGTACACCTACGCTTCGATGACCCTGCCTCCCTGGTTAAGCGCGACCGTCGCCTGGAGCCTATTGCTCGCCTACGTAGCGACCGGGTCGAGCGTTATCGGCGGCTTTTACCACTACGCGAACTTGTTGCTGCGCGACGCCACGGGACACGTCTACTCTGCCGTGTTGTTGGCTGCGTTCGTGACTGCGGTATCAATTTGGATTGCATATCGCGACATAAGAATCTCCGCGCGGCTCATGCTCTGGATCGAAGCTGCGTCGGTATCCGTGATTGTGATGGTGGTTGTGCTACTTCTGGTGCGCCACGGGTGGCATTGGGACGGGGAGCAACTTCATTTGCACGGAATGACCGGCAGCGGATTGCGGCTCGGGCTGGTTCTCGCACTATTCAGTTTCGTTGGCTTTGAGAGCGCAACTACGTTGGGGTCTGAAGCGCGCAATCCGCTGAAGACGATTCCGCGTGCGGTTGTCCAAAGCGCTATTCTCGCTGGAGCTTTTTTTACCATCTGCGCCTATGCGGAGGTATTGGGTTTTCATACGGCCGGGCAGGATCTCGGGGTCAGCCAAGATCCGATGCATGTCGTGGCACGAGTCGGCGGCGTGCCGGTGCTGGGATTGCTAATCGATATCGGCGCGCTCGTGAGTTTGTTTGCGTGCACGCTATCATGCATCACGGCTGCGGCACGAGTAATGTTGCTGATGGCGCACAACGGACTTGCCCACGACTCTTTACGTGCGACGCACGCACGGAATCAGACGCCGAGCCGGGCGGTTGTCCTCACCGGCATCGCCGCGTTGCTGCCGGTTGTCGTACTGGCGGGCCGTGGCGCGAGCGGTCTGGATGTTTATGGCTGGCTGGGTTCGCTGGCCACGTACGGTTTTATTGTCGCCTACGCATTGGTGTGCTTCGCCCTGCCGCGCTACATGCGCGATCACGGTGCGTTCCGGTCTGGAGCACAAGTCATCCCCTGGCTGGCGGGTATGGCCATGCTGCTGGCGCTCGTTGGAAATCTATATCCCGTGCCGGAGGGACCGTACGGCAAATTGCCTTTTGTTTATCTTGCCTATCTAACGGCCGGGCTTCTCTGGTTCGTAATTCGCCGACGCAACAAAGAAACGGCGCTGGCCGAGATCTAGCCAAAACCGTCGTTCTCTTCATCCGATTTGTTCGTGCATGGAAATATCGAATAAGTACGAAAGAAATTTTGATTAGCGGGAACGCTTTCCTTCCCTGCTCAACTCGCGTAAATTCGGTCAATCATTTTTGACGTGCAGACGCGAGCTAACCAGCCTTGCCGCGAACATCGTTTCACACAAGTCAATGCTTCATGCAACAGAAAGTGGAATGGCCGTTCGCGGCGGTGCACGGGTCTTTCAAAACAGTCTCCTGAGGTCATCGATGATCAAATGGGTTGGATTGGTCGTTCTCCTCACCGGGCTCTCACTATGGATTCCCTTCCCTTTCGTCATCCCGGCTCACGCGCAGCAGACGCTCGGAGGTATCACCGGCGCGGTCTCTGACAAGACAGGCGGCGTTCTGCCCGATACGACCGTCACGATCGTGGGCGACCAGACCAAACTCACGCGCTCCCAGAAAACCAATGCCAGCGGCATTTACGATTTCGTCAATCTTCCGATCGGCACTTACACACTTACGTTCACTCATAACGATTTTGAGACGCAGAAGATTCCGTCGATTACGGTTCAGGCCGACCGCACCGCGACTGTGAATGCGGTACTGCCCGTCGGCCAGGTCGGAACGGTGGTCGAGGTCCAGGCCGATCCGATGCTGAATGCCGTGGATACTACAAACGGTTACATCCTCGAACAAAACCAGATTGAATCCGTCCCCTTGCCCACCGGTAGTTTCACCGGTCTCGCCATTCTTTCCCCCGGGGTAAGCGCGGAACTATCGAGCGGAACCGGCGCCAACCACGGCTTGGGCAACCAGCCCATCTGGGCCAACGGCCAGCGCGATACTAGCAATACTTTTCTTCTGAATGGCGTGGATGCCAGCAACCTTTTCAACGGCAAGACCACGAGTTCGGTAGGTTCTGCCCGCATCGTGAACAATACCGGCGTTGCCAACGCCTCCAACACTACCGCGGAAATCGTACAGACCTCGGCATCGCCTTACTTATCCATCGGACAAGCGTTGCCGACTCCCGCACCAGAGACCGTGCAGGAATTTAGAGTGAACACTTCGATGTATGACGCGCAACAGGGATCGACCAGCGGCGCGCACATCGACATGAGCACTGCATCCGGTACCAACGCTATTCATGGCGGCGCTTACGTCCATCGCGGAACCGACTGGCTCAACGCCGCTCCGTTTTTCTATAACGCCGATCCCAACATCCCCAGCAATGACAAAGTGCCCGAGTTGCACCGCTACATTGCCGGCGGAACGCTCGGCGGACCGCTCATCAAAGACAGACTCTTCGGTTTTGTGAGCTATCAGCACACTCACGTTTCCGATCTGGAGATTGGAACTTCGCGCACGGCCGTGCCTTTCGGGCTGACCGACGATCGCAGCCCCACGGCGTTGGCCAACGTTGCCAATACCAACTGGCCAGGTTCCGATATACAGCCCGTGGTGGGCACAACACCAGGCGACATCGACGCGGTTGCCTTCAACATGCTGAACTACAAGTTACCGAACGGCCAGTTCATGATCCCGTCGGCGAATCCGTCTTTCACGCCGACGCTTAACTTTCCGGAAAATGCCTTCATCACGCAGCGGGCGTATTTCATCACCGACCAGGCCGTGTCAGATCTGGATTACATGGTGACTTCGAAGGACACGCTTTCATTAAAGTATTACTACCAGCATGACCCCACCACGGCGCCTTTTGGATATTCCTCGGTTCAGGGATTTGCGCAACATTTGGACGCCGGCAGCCAGGTCGCCAGCATTACCAATACACAATCCATTGCGGCGAACTTCAGTATCACGGAGGTTTTTGGGTTCATTCGCGAAAAGGCCTACAGTACGGTGGCCCAGCCCTTCACGCCACAAGCGATGGACATCAACGCGTTCGGTTCTTCCGTTTTCCCGGGAATTACGATTGTCGATGATTTAGGGAACGCGTCACCGAACAATACAAACTTCGTTTTCAACGCCGGGCTGGGTATCGGATCGACGGCAGCTTCGCAGGGCGCGTTTACCGGAATCTTTCAAAATCGCTGGATGCCTTCCGTCAATGCTATTTGGAACCACGGCAAACACACGATTACTTTTGGCGGAAGCTACTCTTACACCCAGCTCAATGCGCGCGATCAAAGAACCAACTCGGGGATCATCGGCTTTACCAATTTCGCCAATTTCCTCGAGGGCACGCCCATCACGTATACCGCGGATGGATTCGTTGCCACGCAATTTTTGCAAGGTAATGCCAATCGTTATTATCGCTCGAACGAAAACGGAACCTACGTACAAGATAAGTTTCAGATTCGTCCGAATCTTAGCATCAGCGCTGGTCTGCGCTTCGATTATCACGGCGGCTTAACGGAAAAATACGGAAGGCTTTTCAATTTTGATCCGGCGCTCTACAGCTACGACCCGGCGTCGGACACCATCATTTCGAACGGATTCATTGTCGCCGGTAACAATCCTCTTTTCCCGACGAAAGGGGTCAGCGATTCGACTCTAACCGGGCGCCAATGGGGTCTCGCACCGCGCTTTGGAGTAGCGTGGAGCCCGCGTATGTTTAATGACAAGGTCGTCGTGCGCGCGGGCTGGGGAATGTACTACGATCGCGGAGAACTTTTCACCTACCTTTCTCCCGGTTTCGCCTCTGGGTTGATCGCAGGCGGTCCCTTTGGAGTGAACCAGACTCCACCGTGGGTGGGTACGACGGCTTGCAGTCCATATGCCTATGACACATCATGCAGTTTCGAAAATCCGTGGGGGCCTTCGCTCAATCCGGCTCCCAGCGGCAATCCTCAGAATCTCTTTCTGCCAAATGCGAGCGACATCGAAACCGGAATCCCGCTATTCTCGTTCGCCGATTACAACCGCGCCAACAAGCTTCCCTACACTCTCAACGAAACGCTCAACATCCAATGGCAGCCGCGTAATGATCTCGCGATCGAGATTGGTTATGTCGGCAATCTCGGCCGACATGAAATCGTTCCTCTGCCCTTCAACCAGGCACGGATTGCCTCGCCCTCTAATCCAATCTTAAAGGGCACGCAGTTTGAACAGGATCACACGTATGGCTATTCGATTGTCACGGAGCCAGGCGGCTTCACCCCCGCGACGCTTCCGATCAGCAATCTACCTGACAGCGGCCAGCCGTACTTGCAAACATTTGAAGGAGGAAATGTCGACCTCCGAGTTCCCTACATCGGCTATTCCGCCGAATCAGAATCCTATACGGCGGCCGGCATTTCGGCTTACAACGCGCTGCAGACTCACCTTGAAAAGCGAATGAGTCACGGCTTTCAGCTTGGCTTCTCGTATACGTTCTCTCACGCGACCGACGAGCAAAGCGCAATGGGCCTGTTTTACAACGGCAACAATCCACAGAATCTCCGCTCCGGCTATGGCCTATCCGACTATGACCGCAAACACATCATCAATTTCACCTACACCTACGAAGTGCCGATTTTTTTCTCGCTCTCTTCATGGAAGGGGAAGGTGGTCGATGGATGGGCCATTTCCGGTTTGACCATCATCCAGAGCGGCCAGCCCTACAGCGTGATCGATTACACCGGCGCGGTGGGCAGCGTCTTCTACGGCGTCAACGACGGCATCACGAATCCCGTCGTGCCTCTCTCCGGTTGTACCCCGCAGCAGGCACTCACCGGGGATTCGGGAGTGTACGCGGGCAAACCGGCGCTCAACCCGAATTGTTTTGGCCTTCCTTTGCTGGCAGAAGGGGCATTGGACGGCGCGATTCCGACGAATGATCCTTACGAGACTAACTTCATCGACCACGGGCAGCGAAATATCTTCCGGCAACCCTGGCAGAGGCGGGCGGACATCGCGGTCACGAAGGCGATGCAGCTCACCGAGCGCTACTCTCTCAAATACAGGCTAGACATCTTCAACCTTACCAACACTGCCAGCTTCGATATTCCGATCGAAAACATCACGCAGAACATCAACTTCGACGGCTTTCCCTATGTCGGCCAGCCGGCAACGACGACTCCCTGCGACACGACCTATACGGCACTGTACCAATGCCCGAGTTCAAGCGGCATAGGCATCACAAACAAAACTATCAGCAGCCCGCGGCAGATCCAGATGTCCTTGAGCTTTGCCTTCTAGCCTGTCCGCTCAGAGTTTGCCGGCCTCCATCGCGGCAATTGATCGCTGCCGAAGCGCTGGGTATGAACACTTGTCCGATGGAAGGCTTATGGCTGAGCTTCAAACGGGTTCTCCGTCTCCAGCCGCATAAGATCGTGGCCTTCGCACAGCACAATTTCCGCTTCGAACGGCGGTTTGCGAAGCAATGCAGTACGGAATTTAGCACGGGATCCAGGTTTGCGAACAACAAAGGTGCCCGCAGCACCGGCGTTTAGGACATCATAGTCGCTCAGTTGTGGCGCGAGGATGCTCGGGCGAAACGTTCTGTGTCCGCCGACATTGGTTCGTTGAATTCGCGAAGCGTCTACACCCGTAGAAAGAGCGTTTCGCGAAGGCGTAGAACGCGGCCACGGAGGATGCGAAGATGAGCAGACCTGTGCCAGCTTGACTCGCTGCTCTTCCCCGTATGGGCCTAAGGCGAGCTCAGAGCTCGCATTCCGCAACTAGCTTCAAAAGCCGAAGAAGCGTCTCGCGCTCCTCCGAGCTCATTTGCCGCCGGACACTCTCATCGGCGGCCACGCGAGCTTTGATTAGCCGTTCTCGGTACTTCCTTCCTTTGGCCGTTAACTGGACTCGAATTGCTCTTCCCGATTTTGCCCTGTGCTCCGACACGAGTCCTTCCCGCGCCAGTGACTTGATCGCCCGGTGCACGACGGTCCGGTCGAAACCGAGGAGCGTGGCGATCTGATTCTGATTCAGCGTCGTTCCGCCACGCAATGTCGACAGGATATAGCCGCGTGTCGCCGAGCACCGCGTTTTTCGCTCCAGTCTCTTTCCCACCGAGAAGTACGCCGCTGCGATATGGGCCAGCACCGAGTCTTTCAGAATGTCATCAGGAATCTCTTTTCTTGGGAGGATGTTCATAGGACGGTCACCGTCGCATCGAGAGGTCTTCGCCACTGCGGTGGCTCGTTGTGGGCACGCGATTTCTTCCCGATCGCAATCACCATCACGATCTCGTGGTCGGCGGACAACTCCAGATATTGAGACAGCCTGCGCCCATCAAAGCCTTCCATCGGACAAGTTCATACCCAGCGCTTCGGCAGCGATCATCAGATTCTGGCAAGCCAACGATGTACTCTTCGTCGCCCATTTGAACAACTCCTGCCGCGACAGCGGCGGCATCCCGATCACCATCCGCAGATTGAGCAGCCGGAACAGCGCCCGTTTGATCGCAGCAAACATTCCAAATGGCCCAGGCATGAACAGGATCCGGCCGATCTTTGCTTTGCGCTCGTAGTCTCGAATTTTTTCCTCGGTGAAGTTGCTCGTGCGCATCCACTCCAACTGGCCTTGCGCCGTGGCAGAGAGCGATCCGACGTCGGCAACGGCCACGACCAGCGCGGAGGCGGTTTCCGCGGGCTTCTGTCCGAGGCACAGTTTCGCCACCGTGGCCTTCTTGGCCGCGGACCCCACCCAATAAAACCTGTACGGCTGGCTGTTAAAGCTTGAGGGGGCATGGCGGGCTGCGTTGAGAATTTGCTCGCGCAGCCCTTCGGAAATTTCTACGGGTTCAAAGACCTTAACCGCTCGCCTTTGGAAGATCACGTCCAGGGTCTCGTTCATGGCTGATCACCTCCATGTTGTCATTACAACATAACTATGTTGCTAATGCAACATCGAACGGGCAAACCCCACAAGATAACACGCGATCTGCTTGCCACACTGGAACCGCTCCGCTCGCCCGATGATCATCACGAAGGCCAACGCCGTCAGCGCACCTACTCCCGGATGCGTCTTCATGTTCGGCTCCTTCCTCCCTAGCGCTCTTGGTTGGTTTGGTAGCCACCAAAGTCTACTCGGCTACAGGAGCCGACATTGTCATGGAATCAATAGCGCTCACCGTGGTCGAAACCTGCTATCGCCTGTTCTTAGCCAGTGCCTCTACACGGGGTCTCTGCTCCAGCGTCGACAACGCGACTTCCCCCAGACTCTTCGACTATTTGACTGCGTAGATTCCTTCGCTCGCAAAACAGGCCCCGGCCCCTTAGACTGCTGCCGTGAACATCGCAATCGTGGAGGATGTGAGGTGATGAAGCCCCTATTTCTCGCTATCTTCGTTTTCGTGAGTGTTCTCACTTTGGGGGCGCAAACGGCATCCTGGCAGCCGTCGCCGGGACATATACAGGTTCCTATATGGCCGAGCACGGTGCCGGATGCACAACCTGCCCCCGGGCCAGAGACGATGAAAATCGATTCCGACTCTCTCGTTGCCGGCAGGCATGTGACAGGTGTGTTCAACGTGACCGAACCAACGATGACGGTCTACGCGCCTAAAGGGAAGAATGCGGGGGTGGCAGTCCTCGTCTTTCCCGGTGGCGGCTTCCAGGGATTGGCCATCGACCTGGAGGGCACGGAGGTTTGCGACTGGCTAACGTCTGGGGGGATTACGTGTGTGCTGCTGAAATATCGAGTGCCGAGCCTGCCATATGACTGGCACTGCGATTGCCGACCGAACGATCTCGCCGAGTCGACACTTGCGCTAGAAGATGCGCAGAGGACAATGGGGCTCGTGCGACTTCACGCCAGCGAGTGGCACATCGACCCCCACAAAGTTGGAGTGCTCGGGTTTTCTGCCGGCGGCTATCTGGTGGCGGAAATAAGCACGCATTTTGAGCGCCGTTTGTACGCACCTATCGATGCTGGAGACAGAGAAAGCTGCCGGCCCGATTTTGCGGTCGCAATTTATCCTGGGCATCTCTGGACGGAAGACAAGTTTAGCTTGAATCCGTACGTTCACGTGACTCGCGACACCCCGCCTACATTTCTGCTTCAGGCGCAGAATGACCACGTAGATGGCGTAAACCAGTCGCTCGTTTACTATGTTGCGTTGAAAAACGCCGGTGTTCCCGTGGAGATGCATCTGTATGCACAAGGCGGCCATGCCTTCGGGCTGCGGCGCACGCCCCTTCCGATAACGAGATGGCCTCAACTAGTGGAGACGTGGCTACGAACGATTGGAATTGTCTCGAAATAGGTGCTGCGCGAAAAACCGCCACAGCATCTATTACCCGTTGTCGAAACCCCGATTGCACTCACTGGCCCAAATCGACCTCCTCAAACGAGTGATGACGCCTCTGGAACCCCGCCAACCGCCGCAAGTTACTCTCCTCTTATACAATTGAGCCGCTGTCAAAATATCCGAGGGGGTAACAATGTCGAATCTACAGAACGCGCTTCAGGAGCTTCGTGAGAAACGCAAGAGGGCGCAGATAGAAATTGAGAAGTTAGACCAGATAATTCTTGGAATAGAGTCTCTGAACGGCACGGGGCCATCCGATGAGTCAAGGCGGCCGAAGCGGATCGTATCAGCGGCTTCGCGCCGAAAAATGGCTCAGGCGCAGAAAGCACGATGGGCGGGGATACGAAAAGAGTCGGCGGGATCCGCTCCTGCGAAACGCACCTTGTCGGCATCAGCCCGCAGGAAGATCGCCGCGGCACAAAAAGCGCGCTGGGCGAAGTTTCGGGCGGAGCAGAAGAAGGCGGCATAGTTTTGTAGCGAGGTCGGGTGGAGTCAGGTCGTCTGGATAATCCGGCTGCTACCCGGCCTTTTACTTCCTCATCGGCGAGATGAAGAAACCTACACTGCGAGTGACCAAATGGCTGAAGGACATTCCGGTCGAAGGTTGCTGTTCGTTGTGTCCCGAGGCGCTGTTCCGCGCGGCATCGTCTCATCACCGCCCGCAAAAAGCTGAATACATTGAGAGCTTGCAACGTGCCTTTGATCGCCACGCGGCTGATTGCCATAGCGGCGACCGGCATAGTCGCTGATTAGGATTTACGCGACAGTTTCGCGTTGCGCATCTTCGTCCGAAGACGCGGTGGCGGTTCATTCTTGGGTTGCGGCGGAACCTTCTTACTACTCTTGTGGGCAGCGACAGAGGCCCGCAAGTCTTTCAAGAGATCCGAGCTTGGCGTAACGACATGAACGCCAACGGCCTCCCCCGATGTAAGCTGTAGCCATCGATTCAACTTGTCCGGACTCGCAACCACGTTTCGGCCCTCGCGACGAACGGGCATTCCTTCTTTCGCCCAACGGTGAACCGTGGAACGGGGCATGCCGAGAAATTGCGCGATCGCTGGCCAGCCGCGAAGCCCGGAGGACTTGCCGGTAACACCCTCGGTGAATTTGGTGCGCTCTCGCCTTTGCGTTCGATCTTCACAAAAACAGACTCCCTTGAGGTTGAGTGATCTCAACCGGTGCCGAGCATTCTGAGTCATCATTGGCCGGTCGATTGACCCGCGAACTGACAGGAAAGCACGACATCAGCCGCGCATCAAATGGTTTCAAGAGTTCTGAAATCGCCGTCGTATCCGTCGTGCCCGGATCGAGCCATAGATCGTAGCATTGTGGATCGAGAATCACCGGCATTCGGTCATGGACAGAAGCGGTGAGCACATTAGCAGTTGTTGTCAAAATCGAGCACGTTTCTAGGGCTTTCTCGTCTGGATCGTTCCACGTTTCCCATAACCCGGCAAATGAGAAGGGCTCGCCTCGATTGACTTCAAAACAATAAGGTTGCTTCGCCTGGCCGACCTTGT
>CAVUUK010000001.1:0-3587 GCA_963744625.1 uncultured Acidobacteriaceae bacterium | reverse complement strand
GGCACAGCGATTGCCATGCCCAAGGTTTCAATTATCGTACCGAATTACAACTATGCGCGATTTCTTGGCGAACGACTCGGCAGTATCGAAAGGCAGACATTTCGGGATTTTGAAGTCATTCTTCTCGATGATGCGTCGACCGACGAGGGCGTGCAGGCCCTGGAGAGATTCGCAAGGCTGCATCAGTGCATTCTAATTTGCAACGATCGGAATTCGGGTAGCCCCTTTAAGCAGTGGGACAAGGGCCTCAACCTGGCGACCGGGCAATATGTTTGGATCGCCGAAGCTGATGATTATGCCGACGAGCGCTTTCTCGAAGTCATGGTGGGACGTTTGGACCAGAACCCGCGATGCGGCATAGCATATTGCGGGTCGAAGCGGGTCGATGACACGGGCAACGTCAAAGAACTGGTCTTACCGACGATGTACGACGTGAACCGCGACCGCTGGCTGCGCGACTTTGTGGCCGACGGCCGGGAAGAATGCATCCGGTTCCTACTGCGCGAAAACACAATCCCGAATGCCAGCGCGGTGGTTTTCAGACGAGATTTGTATGATGTTGCCTCTGGCGTCGACGAGCGTCTCAGATTGTGTTCCGACTGGAAATTCTGGGCGTCGCTGCTCTTGGTCTCTGATCTTGTGTTTGTGGCGGAACCATTGAACTACTTTCGCGCGCACGGGAAATCGATGCGGTCAAAGACCCACACATGGGAGCAAGTCATTGAAGGGCTGCAGGTAATGAAATACATCCTGGAGGGTGTGGGTGTGCCGAGAGATGCGCTAGCGGACCTCCATACCCGGTTGGCGATTATTTTTTTGCACGCATATATAACGCAACGACCCAGCGCGGCCGAGCGGGTGCGCGTGCGCGAATTGGCAGCTGGTCTTGAGTTTAGTTTTTCGCGGCGCGCCGCCAGCGGGTTCGCCGGACAGCTGTTGCAAGTATTGGCCCGATGGTTCCGGAGCGGGAGTACTGGAAGGTACCTAGGCTGAGCATGTTTTTTTCCCTGATCTGCGGCACTGCCGGACGGACTCGCGAGTTGGAGCGCATGTTGGCGTCTCTTGCCACGCAGTTGCATCGTGACTTTGAGCTGCTGCTGGTCGACCAAAACGCCGACGACAGGGCCGAACGGATTCTGGCGACGTTCCCACAGCTTCACGTGATACGACTCCAATCACCGGCAGGAGTCTGCCGTGCCTTCAATCTGGGCTTACGACACGCCACCGGGGAAGTCATAGGATTCCCAGACGACGACTGCTGGTATGAACAGGATTTTTTAAAACGGCTTGCGAATCTTTTTCAGGCACATTCGGACTGGGACGGCCTAACCGTTCCGACGGCGGACGAGCAGGGTCGGCCATCGATTGCGCGCTGGGACAAACATCCCGGCCGTTTGACGAAGACAAACATCGGCATGCGCGGCTGCTCGACCAGCGTCTTCTATCGCCGCGACGTCTGCGAGGATATCGGTACGTTTGACGAGGCTATCGGAGAAGGAATCAGCCTAGTGAACCCAGGCTCGGATATCGATTATCTGCATCGAGTGATTCGAGGAGGTTTTCATGTTCAATATCGGACGGACTTATTGGTCAGGCATCCCCAGACTCTGCCCGGCATCGCGGACGAAAAGGGCAAACGCAAACGGTATCAGTACGGCTATGGTGAGGGAAGCATGGTTCGGAAGTATTCCGTTCCGTTGTGGTATGCGGGCGCGATCGTGCTGTTTCCGTTTGCTCGCGCGATCAAGCAGGTGGTAAGTGGCAACGGCCATCTTGCCAGCAAGGAGTGGCTGACCTTTCGAGGCCGCATTGATGGATGGTTGCAGTCACGACCGCTGCGGTAGGGATTTTTCAGCTTCTTGGGTGACAGACACATTTCTTATGGCCGTGCATCGCAGCATTGGCGGTCGGATCCACTAACGTTTCACGAACCTACGGTCAGGAAAAACGCCGCCTGATCCCCCTCATTCGATCGATTCAGGCGGGCTGCACGGCGGGTCATACGGAACCGCTGAGAGCGCATTCTGACGCCCCAGTAGTGTGGGCTGCCAGATACGAGGCTGATTCCTTTGCGGTAATTTTCACTATGCCAAAACTGCATATAATTCGAGTCGTATATCACCTTGGTTACGCGCATCCCAATCCGCGTGGCGAGCAGGCGGAAGCCTCGCTCGGTCGGAATCAACAGGTGCCGAGGCGCATCGAGTTGGTACCAACATGAACCATATTCGCGGTAGGCCCAAGCGGCAACGGGCGTGCGAACGATGATACGGCCATTTGGCGAAAGAAGTGATTTGGCTATCCTCAGTTCTTGACTCGGGTCCATAACATGTTCCAACGAGTGATTAAAGGCGATGATATCCCATGGACCGTCCATCTCGGACAGATGAGCCTTCCTGACCGCAAGCCCATACCCGTCCTGAACTTCGTAAGGTACAAAAGGGTCGATACCGAGAGCTTTCTGATGTCCGGCCGCGCGGAGATTCACTGTCATACCATTAACTCCACTACCCACATCCAGGACTCGATCCGCACGTGAAATATCCATTTTTTGAACTATGGATGCCCATGGGAAATACACCCACGGCAATGCGGGAACGGCGAACTGTAGAGCGAACCTCATTGCAGCCGGCTGCAAGCCGTCACGCCAGCCTCTGTCGCTGTCGCAAAAGCTATAGTAGTTCCGCGGGTAGAAACGGACAAGATCGGGCGGAATGGTTTGGATGCGAAGACTGCCGCACGTCTCACACTCGAGGTAGGTGAATTGATCGCCAAGACCGAAGTGGTGCTCAGAAACAGCGAACGGGCGACCGCTGCTTGTCCCGCAAATGCAGTTGGTCATTTTCGTCTCCGGTGGACCCCTTTATCGCTGACAGGCGCGCGAACTTAGGAATGTCTCATGGCAGTCTTATGGCAAGAAACGACCGATAAGCACGTCGGTCTGATTTCCGGAGAGTTCTTCTACTCTCAGGGCGCGATGTATCGCCCATCGCCAAACGCGCCAGATGCTTGCCGGGATTACAATCAACAAGATTGTCGTTGTCGTACCGCAGAGAATTCCGGCAACCCCAAAATGGGGTGCCAGAGCGAATTTCAGTGCAAACGCGAGAACTGTGGCGACTGAGAACATGACGATCTGATAGCGAAGTATGGAAAGTCCATTCAAAAGAAGGTTCGGCACACGCAAGAGTGCTTGAGCGAGTACCCACGCGGAAATCGCGAAGAGCAACCCACTGCCGATACCCAGATTCGTATGTAACCACCACCGCAACAGCCGCTCACCATACACCACCAGCAGGACGGAGCCGACCAAGGTAATTCCAGCCAGCAGGGCTGAGCCATGGAGCACAACCTTGAGGATCCATCTTCGGTCAGCCTTCTCGGCAGCATCCGCGAATGCAGGCCAAAGTGGTTGAGAGACAACGGCGAGGCCGCCGACGGCTGTAATGCAGATTCGCATTGCGATCGTCATACGGGCCGAGGCCTCGGGTCCAAGAAGCCCAAGAGCCAGCACGTTATCGAGCATGTAGGAAAAAGCGCCAGCTAGGGCTAGGGTAAAGTACAGCACGCCTTGACCACCGACTTCC